>CADEFN010000098.1 GCA_902826615.1 uncultured Gemmatimonadota bacterium | reverse complement strand
GAGAGGAGCTTCCATGAAGTCGAGCCCGCGAAATGGCGAGATGCCCTTCCTCGATCACCTTGAGGAGCTCCGGCATCGGTTGCTTTGGAGCCTCGTCACCCTGGTGGCTGGCTGCGCGGTCGGCGTCGGCCTCCACACGTACTTCGACTTGGTCACGTTCCTCAAGGGACCGGTCTGTCCCTACCTGCCCCCAGGGTGCCAACTCCAGGTGTTCAGTCCCACGGATAGCATCTCCATCCCCTTCACGATCGCGCTCGGGGTCGGGGCCATGCTCGCCTCGCCGGTGATCTTCTACCACATCTGGGCCTTCATCGCGCCAGCCCTGCATGCGCACGAACGAAGGCTCGCGCGCTACGTGCTGGCCGGAGGCCTGGTGCTCTTCGCCTCGGGGGTGGTCCTCGCCCAGCTCTATGTGCTCCCCGCCACGCTGCGCTTCGCGCTCCAGTTCGGTGGGCCATCCCTCGTGCAGAATTACGCGGCGCGCGAGTATTTCTCGCTCGTCGTGACGCTGGCGCTGACCTTTGGGGTCGCCTTTGAACTCCCGCTCGTGATTATGGCGTTGGCGGCCCTGGGCCTGGTCACCCCGACGTTCCTGCGCTCGTATCGACGGCAGGCGGTGGTGCTCTGTATCGTCGGATCGGCCATCATCACGCCAGGAGACGGGGTGTTCACCACCCTCTTCTTGGCACCACCCCTGTATGCGCTCTACGAGTTGGGGATTCTTCTGGCGCGCCGCGCCACGCGGTGGCGGGAGCAGAGTGAACGGGCTGTGGCGGTGGCGATCGTGTGGCTGGCGCAGCGCCGACGGCGGTCTCCAACCAACACCGCGATCGCCTGAATGGGTCATGTCTGCGTCCGTCGGCGACAGAGAGCCCAGCGGTGCACCGGCACAGCCTAACAGCACGTTGCACTAGGCGGACCTGATGGAGGTCTGGCACGCCCGCCCGGGCCGTGGTATCATGCTCAGGGAGCGGCCCGGGCGGGCGTGCCTTTTGTGACC
>CADEFN010000097.1 GCA_902826615.1 uncultured Gemmatimonadota bacterium | reverse complement strand
AGCGCCACCGTCAGCTTGGTGTTGTCCCCAGGCATCACCATCTCGGTGCCCTGCGCCAACTCCACCGCCCCGGTCACGTCCGTCGTACGGAAGTAGAACTGCGGCCGGTAGTTGTTGAAGAACGGCGTGTGCCGCCCCCCCTCGTCCTTGCTCAGCACGTACACCTCGCACTCGAATTTCGTGTGCGGGGTGATCGAGCCGGGCTTGGCCAGCACCTGGCCACGCTCGACGTCCTCGCGCTTCGTTCCACGCAGCAACACCCCAACGTTGTCACCCGCCTGGCCCTGATCGAGCAGCTTCCTGAACATCTCCACCCCGGTGCACACCGTCTTTTGCGTGGCCTTCAGCCCCACAATCTCGATCTCCTCGCCCACCTTGATGACCCCGCGCTCCACACGCCCGGTCACCACCGTGCCCCGACCCGAGATCGAGAACACATCCTCCACCGGCATCAGGAACGTGCCGTCGATCGCGCGCTTGGGCTCGGGGATGTAGCTATCGAGCGCATCGGCCAGCTTGAGCACCGAGCCCTCGCCCAGATCGCTCGTATCGCCCTCCAGCGC
Source organism: uncultured Gemmatimonadota bacterium (assembly GCA_902826615.1). Lineage (GTDB taxonomy): Bacteria > Gemmatimonadota > Gemmatimonadetes > Gemmatimonadales > Gemmatimonadaceae > RBC101. The sequence goes on along the minus strand of CADEFN010000097.1, from coordinate 495 downwards.
CTTCAACGCGCTGCCGATGATGATCGGGGTCTTGTCACCAGGAAATTCGTACTTGGACAGCAGCTCGCGCACCTCCAGCTCCACCAGCTCCAGCAGCTCCTTGTCATCGACCATGTCCGCTTTGTTCATGTACACGATGATGTAGGGCACCCCCACCTGGCGCGCCAGCAGGATGTGCTCGCGCGTCTGCGGCATCGGCCCATCGGCTGCGCTCACCACCAGGATCGCCCCGTCCATCTGCGCCGCACCAGTGATCATGTTCTTCACGTAGTCGGCGTGCCCAGGACAGTCCACGTGCGCGTAGTGGCGCGCCTTGGTCTCGTACTCCACGTGCGCGGTGTTGATCGTGATGCCCCGGGCTTTCTCCTCGGGGGCCGAGTCGATCTGGTCGTACGCCTTGGCCTCACCACCGAATTTCTTCGACAGGATCGTCGTCATCGCCGCCGTCAGCGTCGTCTTGCCGTGGTCCACGTGACCAATCGTCCCCACGTTCAC
>CADEFN010000096.1 GCA_902826615.1 uncultured Gemmatimonadota bacterium | reverse complement strand
CAAGAATCTTCATGGTGTGCACGGGGCCGTGACGAGGCGCAACACGGGCGTGCTCTCTCTGATGGGAACAATCGACGGCCGTTGTCCAGGCTTGAGTTGTGTCGGGACAATCGCCACAACATGCGACGCGACCGTGCAAGAGCGTGAACACCCGCCGGCCGACGACCGGAGCCTCGCAGAGATATCGTGCAAGGCCCCGTCGTCCCAGGGACTGGATGGAGGGGGTGGCTAGTCGCGGAGGCCGAAGGTGACCAGCGTGTGACCCGAAATGACAGAGACGTACTGCTTGCCGCCCACTTGGAACGTGACGGGCGCCATCACGATCTGCCCACCGAGACTGGCCTTCCACAGCAGCTTCCCATCGCGCGCATCGAGCGCCAGGAAGTGCCCTTCGCGGCCGCCCGTGAAGAGCAGGTCGGTTGCCGTGGTCAACATGCCCCCGTCACTCACGTCGAACTGGTCGAACTTCCACCGAGCTTGGCCGGACTGAGGATCGAGGGCCAGCACTGCGCCGTGGCCCACTGCGTCCGTCCAGTTGTTGATGGGCGTGCGGCGCCCGATGCCGACCGTGGGCGCGCCCGACACCGGAGCGTTCACGGTGAAGCCGCCACCGAGGAAGATCTCGCCTGGTTTGTAGGTCGCCTGCTGCTTTCGATAGATGGTGGCGTAGTCGACCCACGCCGACACGTAGAAGAGTCCCGTTCGCGGGCTGAAGCCAGGTGGATACCAGTTGGTGGCCCCTTGGTTGCCTGGCCAGGTGGGCATGCCCTCGGGCTGCGGCGTGGGGATGGGCCGACCGTTGGCGTCCAGACCGCTCGACCAATTGACCTTCACGAAGGGGGTACCTTGGAGGAACTTCCCCGTTGCGCGGTCGAGCACGTAGAAGTAGCCGTTGCGATTGGCCCACATCATGACCTTGGTGGGGACGCCCTTCCAAGTGATGTCGGCAAGCACCGGCACTTGCACGGAGTCGTAGTCGTAGGCGTCGTTGGGCGTGAACTGGAAGTGCCACTTCAGCTTGCCCGTGTCGGGGTCGAGGGCCACCACCGAGTCGGAGT
>CADEFN010000095.1 GCA_902826615.1 uncultured Gemmatimonadota bacterium | reverse complement strand
AAGCCCGGCACTTGGGGGAACAAGGTGCTGTCGGTCAAAATCTGGTAGACGAGGATGTCGAAGTAAATGCCGAACACCGGGCCCTGGTTGCCGGCTCCGGTGGTTGCGGCGCTCATGAGAGTCCAACCGTTGTCGGCGGTCATGGAGGCGTTGCGCAGAATCAGGGTGATGTCACCTGGCATCGACTGCGTCACGGTGAGTCCGTTACGGAGAGTCAGCTCCGCCTGGTAGTTGGCAGCGATCTCCGCGAGCGTGCGAGCGCGGCTCCACACCCGAATCTCGTCGAATGCGAAGTCGCTGGCCACTCCACCGGCGGCGTTGCCGCCAAAGATCAACCCGGTGGCGGCAGGGTAACCGGCCGGCGGCGGAGAGAAGGTCGCGGAAGCATTGAGCACACCATTCACGTAAGCGCGGCGCGAGGCGATCGAAGGATCCTGCACCAAGGCGACGTGCTGCCACACCCCAATCGCCGTGTTGTAGGTGAAGTTCACGTACTCGTTGGTGGCGGTCGTGCCACCGCCACGCCACGAGAAGGTTCCGGCGGCCGTGGTCGCAGGGCCAACGATCTGGAACGCACCGGCCGAGGTGTCCCAGCACAGATTGGCCTGGTTCGCGCCCTGCACGTTGAGCCAAAACTCGACGGTGAAGGCTCCCCCGTAATTGGGGGCGACTCCCGAGGCCAAAGGCACGCCCGCCCCCATGGTGGCGGGGGAGACATTGAGCGCCGAGGCACCGAGTTGGCCCGGTGCGAGGAAGGTCATCGCACCCGGGGCAGGAAACGTGTAGCCCAGAGTGGCAACGCCGGGGAACGCGGTGTTGTTCACCGTGGCTCCCGTAGCCTCGTTGCAATTGAAGTAGCCGAGATCGGGAAAGGTCGGCGTGGGATAGGTTTGCGCCAGGCCCACCGGCGCCGCGAGGGCGACGGCGAGGGAGAGCAAAGCTCCCGTTCGAGCAAAGTGCATGGACTCACTCCGTGAAGGTGATCTTGCGTAACCAAGGACGAGTGACACGAAAACGGCTTTCGTCATCATCTCGAGAGTGGGAAACCAGGGCGGCCGAGTCAGCGGGCGCG
>CADEFN010000094.1 GCA_902826615.1 uncultured Gemmatimonadota bacterium | reverse complement strand
GCGGCGTCGCGCCAGTCGCTCACGGCCAGCAAGAGCTACGCGCCGACGTACGAGCACATCTTCCCCCCGCGGGTGTTCACGGAGCTTCAGAACGCCCAGGCTGTCGTGCTGCCCTACGACGGCGTCAATCCGCTGCCGCCACAGTTCTGCTATCTCAAGCCGCACTACCTGGACGTGCAGACCAGCTACTTCGATCACCTGGAGAGCGGGGCGCTATGAGCAGTCTCGATCGCATTCTTCCGTTCCTGCGTCCGATCGAGGACTTGCTGCGGGATCCGGCCATCACCGAGGTGATGGTCAACTGCGGCGGTCGTCGGGTCTTCGTCGAGCGCAGCGGGGCCGTGGAACTCGTGCCCGAACGCGCACTGGAGGTGCGGAACCTCACGGTCGCCATCAAGAACATCGCCAGGGCCTGCGGCGACGAGATCTCCGAGGCCCAGCCGGCGCTCGACGCCCGGCTCGAAGACGGCTCGCGGGTGGCCGCGATGTTCCCGCCGTGCTCCGTCGATGGTCCCACGCTCACCGTGCGGAAGTTCACGCACCGCTACACGCTGCAGGAACTTGTGGACACGGGCACACTAACGAACGACCTCGCGAACCTACTGACGGACGCGGTGCGCCGCCGCCGCAACGTGCTCATCTCCGGAGGGACGGGCACCGGCAAGACCACGCTGCTGAACGCGCTCGCGTCGACCATCCCGGCCGAGGACCGCATCGTCCTGATCGAGGAGACGTCCGAGATTCTGATCGACAAGCCCAATCTCGTCCGGTTCGAGGCACGGCGGTCGCAGGCCCCACTGGGGCAGGAGGCGCCGCTGCCTGCCGTGACCATCGCAGACCTCCTCCGCGCGACCCTCCGACACCGGCCGGATCGGATCCTGGTCGGTGAGGTGAGGGGCTTGGAGGCGTTCGACCTGCTGCAGGCGCTGAACACGGGGCATCAGGGCGCGCTCAGCACCATTCATGCGAACTCGGCCGAGCAGGCGCTGGCGCGCCTCGCACACTGCGTGCTCACGGCCAACACAGGTCTCCCTCATCACAGCACCCGCGAGGCCATCGCCCTGGCGATCCACCTGGTCGTGCACGTCGAGCGTGTCGGCCGGCACCGCCGGGT
>CADEFN010000093.1 GCA_902826615.1 uncultured Gemmatimonadota bacterium | reverse complement strand
TCGCCACGCCCCGCTTCCGCCGCCCCGTCCCGAGCAGGAACGTTGAGACCCCATCGACAAACGGCCCCGGCCCTCGCTCCTGCTCCGTCAGGCCTGGGTACTCCACCTTCACCACCTCCGCCCCCATATCCGCCAGCTGCATCGTCGCGAACGGCCCCGCCAGTGCCCACGTAAAGTCCAGCACCCGCACCCCCTCAAGCGGCGCGGTCACCTTGACTGGCTCGCGGAAAACAGAATTGAGTTGGGCCACATCGCGCCCAGACTATCGCAGCGCGAGCGCGGAAACACGATCCCTACCCCGAACGCTGCTCCAGCGCCGCGAGCAACTCCGCCTTCAACCGCGAGAATTCCGGCGTGACCACGTCCGCCACCCCCCGCGGACGCGCCATCCCTACGTCGACCACCACCGCAATCCGCCCCGGCCGCGACGTCATCACCACAACACGATCCGAGAGGACCAGCGCCTCCTCCACGTCGTGGGTCACGAACAACACTGTCCGGCCGTCCGCCTGCCACACCTCCTGAAGCCACCCCTGCATCTCACGCCGCGTGATCGCATCCAGCGCTCCGAACGGCTCGTCCAGCAACAGCACATCCCGATCGATGAGGAACGTGCGCAGCAGCGCCAGGCGCTGCCGCATCCCCCCGCTCAACTGCGAAGGCCACATCTCCTCGAACCCCACCAGCCCGAACCGTCCGAACAGCGCTCGCGCCTTCTCGCGTGCCCGGCCGCCATCCATCCCGCCAATCTCCGCGCCCAGGGCGGCGTTCCCCAGCGCCTTCCGCCACGGGAGCAGCAGATCCCTCTGCGGCATGTATGCCACCCGGCCGGGCACACCCCCCACGCTCGCACCCCCCACGAGCACATCACCCGTGCCTGGCGCCAGCAACCCGGCCAGCATCCTCAGGATCGTGCTCTTTCCGCACCCGCTCGGCCCAACGATGCTCACGAACTCCCCTGGACGCACGTCCAGGCTCACGTCTTCCAGCACCCGCAGGCCGCCGCCTTTCCCCGGGAACGTGTGCCACACCCCGCGCACCTCGACCTGCGCCCCTGCCACTATCGCTAGTCCGGCAGGAACGCGTTCGTGTAGGCGTCCGCCACGTCGATGGCCTCCTCGACCAGGCCCG
>CADEFN010000092.1 GCA_902826615.1 uncultured Gemmatimonadota bacterium | reverse complement strand
GGGTGCCGCTCCTCCCACAAGGTTTGCCAATGGCCGGGTCCCGAATTGCCGATGCCAGGAACGATCAGGGCCACAGCCCCATCGTTGGTCGTGTTATGCCTTGGCACGCCCTGCACGCTCCTTGAGCCAAGCGACCGCACCGGCACCGGCTGTGCGCCCGCTGGCGAAACAGGCCGTGAGCAGATACCCGCCCGTCGGCGCCTCCCAATCCACCATTTCTCCTGCGCAAAACACTCCCGGCAACGCTTTGAGCATCAACCGCTTGTCGAGCGCCTCACAAGTCACGCCGCCGGCCGTGCTGATCGCCTCCTCCAAGGGGCGAGGCGCAGTCAGTGTGAGCGGCAAGGCTTTGATCGCTGCGGCCAAACGGGTCGGGCCTGCAAAATCTTCCTTGGAAACAATCTCACGAAGCAGCCCGGCCTTCACCCCGTCGATATGGGCGCGCCGCTGCAAATGCGTGGCCATCGTCTTTTTTCCGCGCGGCTGAGAGAGATCCTTGATCAAACGCGGCAGTTCACGGTCCGGCGCCAGATCTAACCGCAGCGTGCCACGGCCGGTGGCTTCAATTTCATCGCGGAGGCAAGAGGACACGGCATAGATCACACCGCCTTCAACACCGGTCTCAGTGATCACGAACTCCCCCATGCGGCGCATCACGGCGCCGGTCGGTGATTTCGCCACCACGCCCACCGTTTTCACCGGATGCCCCGCGAACTTGGTCCGGAAGTGTTCGGTCCACCCCACATCAAACCCGCAGTTCGCCGGTCGCAACGGAGCGATCGAAATGGAACGCCCCGCGAGCAATGGCACCCACGCACCATCAGAGCCGAGCTTGGGCCAGCTGCCTCCACCCAACGCCAGGATGACCGCATCCGCCCGTACGGAGGTCGTACCTTGCGGTGTCTCAAAACGGAGGGCCTTCTGTTCATCCCAGCCATGCCAACGATGCCGCACATGAATCGTCAATCCCGCCTGACGCAACCGCCGTAACCAGGCGCGCAGCAGCGGTGCAGCCTTCATATCCGTCGGAAACACACGACCGGAGGAGCCGACATACGTCTCGACACCAAGCCCGCGCGCCCACGTGCGGATCGCGTCGGCCCCGAACTCGGCCAACCAGGGCGCGACCTGCGC
>CADEFN010000091.1 GCA_902826615.1 uncultured Gemmatimonadota bacterium | reverse complement strand
TATCTGCACCGGAGCGGGGGCACGTCGAATCCATCGTCTCTTACGGCGGATCTGATTCCACCGTTCAGCCTCACAGCCAAGACCAAGGAGTCCGCCGGCCTGGCGTTTAGCGGTGGCAATCCTTGGGTGACGATGGGGGCTTGGACCCCGCCCGTTGGGGTCAACGGCAAAGTCACCCTCACGGCACTCACGACGACGCGCCTCTGGATGGGCTTCAAAAGCAGCGGCGATGTCGGAGGCAAGATTGATGTGTTGGTCGATGTACTGGTCAATGGCCAGGTCTTGACCTCCGGCCTCAGGCGCTGCGTCAGCACCCTCACCGCCGCCGCCAGCACCGCCCAAGAACTCAGTGTCGCCCTAGGCAGCATCCCGACAACCCAGCTCGATACCTTGACCCAGACCCTTGCGATTCGCGTGTCGACCCGCATGGGGACCACGGCGAGCAATACGGCGTGCGGTACCAAAAGTAGCGTCACGGGGGTCCGCGCCTATTTCGATGCCCTCACTCGGCCGAGTCGTATTGGCGTCACGATGGCGCTGCCGCCGTCCCAACCGGTCGTGCTGCTTCCGAATCCAAAAACCATTCAGGCCGGATCGACCAGCGCGGTACTCACGCTTTTGTTCCCGGTTCCTCTCCAGGCAACGACCCTGTCGGTTGTTAGCACGGCGACCAACGTGGCCACCGTCTCCAGCAGCGTCCCCGTCGGCATCGGCCAGGCTGTGGTGTCCATTCCGGTCACCGGCGTCAGCGCCGGCACCGCCCAGATCAAAGTTACCCTCAACAATAAGACCATCTCCAGCACCGTTCGCGTGGCGGGAGGGATGGCCACGATCAGTAGCCTGACTCCATCGACGCTCAGCATGACCCAAGGCGGAAGCGGACAACTGACCGTCGCACTCAACGCCACCCAGGCGACGAATACCGTTGTGACTCTGAGCAGTTCCGTCGGCAGCATCGCGGCCGTCCCGGCCACCGTCACGGTGCTGGCCGGGCAGGTGAGTGCCTCCTTCAGCGTGGCAGCGAACACGGCGGGACAGGCGGACATCACCGCCACCCTCAACGGGACCAGTGTGACCAGCCATGTCACGGTCACCCCGGCGTTGCCCACTGTGGTCTCGCTCACGCCGCCGGCCAGTCAGCTCACGCTCGGGGCCACGAGTCCGTTAACCGTGACCCTCTCAGCCGCGCAAGTCGTGCCGACGGTCGTCACGCTGACCACCACC
>CADEFN010000090.1 GCA_902826615.1 uncultured Gemmatimonadota bacterium | reverse complement strand
ATCCCGGATTCCGCAGTAGAGATGAGTTAGGGTGACTCCCCGGTCCTCTGAGGCACCGGCCTGACGGTGAGCACGGTGGCATTCGGGGCGCGAGTGGAGGCGTGATCCACGTCATTGGCCTCACTCAGGTCCCAATCCAACTGCGCCGCAATTGGCAGCCCCTCCGAAAGCGTCCGCACCCGCTGGAGAAACTCGGCCCGCTCCTCCGAGGGCACGGCGAATCGGACCCGGAGCCGTCGGGCTTGGGGAATCAGATCGGCCCCGACCAGCAAGACCCGATCCCGTACCGCCCGCAGCCGCCGTTCAAACCAACACGAGGGCAGGACCGTCTCCCGGAAACCCATCAGTAAGTTGTAGAGGACGCAGCCCGTTCGGAACGCGGCATCGGTCGCGTCAAACGACTGGAGACAGAAGGTGTCCAGACTCAGGTCCTCTTTGAGCTCCTTGATCCGATTCTCACTGTCCGCCCGGCCCGCGTACATCCGCGTGACGAGTTCCGCGGCAAAGGGCACGCTGGTGACGAAGACGCGGTACGTATAGCCTGGACACTCGATCAGCCGCCGTCCACTCGCATCGGGGCGGTCCGCCAGCGTCTGGCGCAAGCACACAAACCGGCGTGCCTGTCCCCGCCACGCTGGCAAGCTGGCCTCCTAGTCTGCGACCGCAATGCCGCGGGCGACGGGTCGCCAGTCCGCTTCCGGAATCCGGTGGAGCACCAGTTTGCGTAAGGGAGACGTGAGTCGCGCCACGATGATGTACGGGAGGTCTCGTGCTTCCAAGGCCGTGAGAAACGCCGTCACACAGAAGCCCGCATCGGCGCGCACCAACCCGATCCGATGTCCCGGTGGCAGCATCGTCAGCGCTTGGGCCAGAAACTCCCGTGCACCGTTCGCCGTCCCAGCATGACCGGCCCGGAGCGTGGCCCACAACAGCCGCCGGCGCTCGCTCAGCCACGCGACCAAGGGATGATGGGAGGGCCGTCCGTGCTTGATGGGATTGTGTCCCTTCAGGCTACCTCCCTGCTCGCCATACCGACAGAACACGGTCGAATCCAGATCCAGCGTATGGCCTAGCAGAATCGGCCGCATGGCTGCGAGCGACATTCGCATGAGGGCCTCCGACACCTCGGTGGTCCGTCGGTACGTGAAGCCCACGAAGAACCGTCGCAGCGTATCCGGGGACGGGAACCGAGGAAGCCCCAGCAGCCGCAGGAGCAGTGGATCACGGCGATA
>CADEFN010000089.1 GCA_902826615.1 uncultured Gemmatimonadota bacterium | reverse complement strand
TGACCTCGGTTGTCAATAGTGGACGCCATGAGTTGCAGCCTCACGCCGCGGGCTGCTGACGGGCCCACTGCTGAGCACATGCCGCGGGCGAGCAATTTCCCAGCCGAGAATGTCGCCGCTGACGGTTGTAGAATATTTCGATGTACTCTGTGATCTCACGCCGGGCCTGCTCGCGCGTGTCGTAGCGCCGATGGTGCACGAGCTCATTCTTCAACGTGCCCCAGAAACTCTCCATCGGTGCGTTATCATAACAGTTGCCTTTCCGACTCATGGACGCGGTCAGGCCGAACTGCCGCAGCTGATCTTGATAGGCCTGAGCACAATACTGCGAGCCACGATCGGAGTGATGGATCAGTCCCGGACGGGGGCGCTTCGCCCACACTGCCGCTCCCAGTGCCTGGCTGACCAGCGTCGTCGTCATCCGGGCCCCCATGGCATGACCGACGACCTCGCAGGTGAACACATCCTTGATGCCAGCGAGATACAACCAGCCTTCCGCCGTGGGGATATACGTGATGTCGGTCACCCACGTCTCGTTCGGACGCGTGGCGGCAAACGTTTGGGCCAAGACATTCTCCGCCACCGGCAGCGCGTGCTTCGAATCCGTCGTGGTTGTGAACCGGCGCACCTGTTTGCAACGGAGTCTCAGTTTCTTGCGGAGCCGCTTGATCCGCCCGATTCCAGCAGGGAACCCGTCGGCACGCAATTCCGCCTGGAGACGGTCCGGCCCATAGGTCTGCCGGGTGCGCACAGGCGCGGCCTGGATCGCCACGTCCAGATGCGCATTCTCCTGGGCGCGTTTCGAGGGGCGGCGGGTGCACCAGGCAGAGGAGCCGCTTCGGGACACGTCGAGGACCCGGCACACCAGACGCAACGGATACTGGAGACGCAGCGTCCTCATGAGCGCGTACCGGGCAGCTGCGCCTTGGCAACGTACGCGGTGGCTTGTTTTAAGATGTCGCGCTCCATCCGGGCCTCGGCAAGATCCCGTTTGAGCCGAGACACCTCGGCCTCCAGCTCCGTCACGGGCCGTCGGCTCTCCCCCAGGGTAGTGAGCTGGCCCTGCCGCGCTCGACCCACCCAGCGCTCGAGCGTCCTACCCGACATACTCAGGCGCCGGGCGGCCTCCGGAATCGTCACCTGCTGTTCCAGGACCAGCCGCACGGCCTGCTCCCGGAACTCCTTCGTATATTGCTGTCGCGGTACGTGTTCCATCCCCCACCTCCAGACCTCAGATCATAGGGTGAAGGCGTCCACTTTTTTGAGCCTAG
>CADEFN010000088.1 GCA_902826615.1 uncultured Gemmatimonadota bacterium | reverse complement strand
GGTGCTTCCGGGTTTTCCGTGGGTAGGGTGAGCGGATAGTATGATCGTCCAGAGAGGGAACGACCATGCAAGACACCGCACTCTATCAGGACCTGCTGGGCCTGCGTAAACCTGGACGTCAAGAGGCAGCGCGTAGATGTGTGGGCCGATCACGCAGCGGACGCGACGTGGGCCTGTCCGCACTGCGCGAAGACACTGTCGCTCTACGACCATGCTGCGGAGCGGATGTGGCGACATCTGGATAGCTGCCAGTTCCAGACGTACCTGCATGCGAGAATTCCCCGTGTGGCCGGTGGCGAGCATGGTGTGGTGCAGGTCTTGGTGCCAGGGGCGGAGCCCCGGTCGCGGGTTACGGTGCTGTTTGAACGCGTAGCCATCGATGTGTTGCGTCAATGCGCCGTGACCGGGGCCACACGGATCTTGCGGATCAGTTGGGATGAGGCGTGGGGGCTGATGCAGCGGGCGGTCACACGCGGCCGAGCGCGCAAACCGGTGCACCGCGTCCGCCGACTGGGCGTGGATGAGAAGGCGGCAGCCAAGGGCCATCGCTACCTGACGGTAGTCTGTGACTTGGATGCCGGCACGGGGGAACACATCGCCGAAGACCGTACGCAGGCGAATCTCGTTGGCTACTACGCGGGGCTGACGCCGGAGCAACTCGACGGCATCGAGGCGGTGGCCATAGACATGGGGGAACCGTATATCCAGGCGACGCTGACGAAGGTACCCGATGCAGCGGAGCAGATCGTCTTCGACCGGTTCCACATCAGGGGGCAGGTTGGCAAGGCGGTCGACACGGTGTGCAAGCAGGAGCACCCAGACCTGAGGGCGTCAGGTGACGAGACGCTCACGGGCAGCACGTACCGGTGGTTGTACAGTCGAGAGAACCTGTCAGCGCAACGGCGCGATCAGTTTGCCGCCCTCATGCGGCAAGCGCTCAAGGTCGGGCGGGCGGGGGCTCGCAAAGAAACGCTGCGCCGCCTGTGGCACTACGTGTACCCGGCCTCAGGGTGGAAGTTCTGGAAGCGGTGGTACTTCTGGGCCACGCACAGCCGACGGGAGCCAATTCGCAAGGCGGCCGAGACGATTCGCCGACACGTCGACAATGTCCTGACCTACGACCAACATCCGATCACTAACGCGATGAGCGAGGGACTGAATAGCCAGATTCAGAAAATCAAGAGCATGGCGTGCGGCTTCCGCAACACCGAGCACTTCAAAACGGCGCTCTACTTCCACTGCGGAGGACTCGCCTTGTACCCATGCTAAACCCGGAAGCGCC
>CADEFN010000087.1 GCA_902826615.1 uncultured Gemmatimonadota bacterium | reverse complement strand
GGTCGGGCGCCACGATCACTTCTTCGAGCTCGGTGGTCACTCGTTGCTGGCCGTGACGCTGATCGAGCGAATGCGCCAGCGCGGACTGCATGCGCAGGTGCGCGCCCTGTTCACGGCGCCGACGCTGATGGCGATGGCGGCGGCGGTGCAGAAGGAGGCTCTCGCGGTGGTCGTACCGCCTAACGGGATTCCAGCTCAGTGCCAGGCACTCAGGCCGGAGATGCTGCCGCTGGTGACCTTGAGTCAGGGAGAACTGGATCGGCTTGTGGCGGGCGTAGCCGGTGGGGCGGCAAATGTCCAGGACATTTATCCGCTCGCGCCTCTACAAGAAGGGATTCTCTTTCACCATCTGCTTTCCCCGGACAGCGATCCATACTTGGTGTCGACGGTGCTCGAGTTTGCAGGGCGCGATCGACTTGAGGCCTATATCGAGGCTCTGCAGGCCGTCATCAATCGGCATGACATTCTCCGGACGGCGATTGCCTGGGAGGGATTGCCGGAGCCTGTACAGATCGTTTGGCGGTATGCTCCTCTGACGATTGAGTCTCTGGAGTTGGATCCTGCCCAGGGCACGGCGGTCGAGCAGTTGGCGCGGCGCTATGATCCACGGCGCTACCGACTGGATCTTCGGCGGGCTCCGCTGATGCGAGTAATGATCACCGAGGATGCACAGGGGCGCTGGTATGCGCTTTTGCTGATCCATCACTTGATCATCGATCACACGACGCTCGATCTGCTCAGGGCAGAAGTGGGGGCGCATTTGCAGGGGCGGGCGGCCCACCTGCCACCACCGCTGCCCTTCCGGGACTTTGTTGCCCAAGCACGTTTGGGAGTGAGTCAGGCGGAGCACGAGCAATTCTTCCGTGCCATGTTGGGCGATGTGACTGAGCCGACGGCGCCCTTCGGGCTTCTGGACGCGCGAGGAGATGGATCCGGCATCGTCGAGGCCCAGCAGGACGTGGAGATGGCCGTGGCCCGCCGACTGCGGGCATGCGCTCGCAGCTTGGGGGTGAGCACGGCCAGCATCTGCCATTTAGCGTGGGCCCTGGTCTTGGCCCGTGCTAGTGGGCGGGCGGATGTTGTGTTCGGGACGGTCTTATTTGGGCGGTTGCAGGGGGGGAGGGGTGCGGACCGGGCGCTGGGGCTGTTTATCAATACGCTGCCGCTGCGCTGCGAAGTTGGGGCCGTGGATACCGCGACGGCAGTGCGGCAGACGCACCAGCGACTGATTGAGCTGCTGCAACACGAACACGCCTCGCTCGCGCTGGCCCAGCGGTGCAGCGGTGTCCAGGCCCCGACCCCGCTCTTCTCCACCCTCTTCAATTACCG
>CADEFN010000086.1 GCA_902826615.1 uncultured Gemmatimonadota bacterium | reverse complement strand
CCCACCATGTAGAAGGCGCTGCTCAGGTTGAAGAACACGAGCAGCGTCGCGAATCCGATGTGTAGGCCGTAGTTGCGGAAGATCACTGACTTGTACGGCACAAGAAACGTCAGTTCCCCGGCCAGCCAACCTGCTAGAAGGAAGGTCGTGAGAGCCGCGAGAAGGGCGGCGTTGGCCATCATTTCCGGCTCTCCTCGAACGCCTGGTCTACGCGGAAGTACGTCACCTGAAGGCCCAACGGGTTCACGCGCACGAACGCGTTGGGCACGTGATCGCGCAGAACGAAGTCGATCTGCGCGACGTGCGTTTCCCGCGCCCGTTCGTGTCGCGTGCCTGGGGTATAGAACACCTTCTGGAAGTTCACGGCAGCGCGGAACGGCGGGGTCGTTAGCTCGCTCAGGCTCACGTTCTGCACGACCACGTCGACCTCGTCAGCCGAGGAATTCGTAACGAACGTTTCGATGACGCGGCTCTGGTCATCCTGGGCGATCGTCGCGTCGGCCAGCGCCGGATCGAGGAACAGGAGCGAGTCGGGATACTCCCGCTGCACCGTCGCGCGCACCCGGCTGAAGTGCTTCACGACGAACTGCGTCAGGAAGTAGCGCAGCTCCGGCGACTGCGGGCGGTACGTGAGCGCGTCGTAGGCCACGGCCTCCGCCCTGCCTACCTCGTCGATGCGAATGACCAGCGGCTTGATGTCCGCGTACTTCGACGCCGTGTGGAAGTTCAGTGCCAGCAGCCCGAGCGCTACCAGCGACACCAGCACGAGGGCGATCTTCAGGTAGGTGTTCATCACCAGGGCCGAGCCGTACAGCTCGACGAACTGGCGCTTCGCGTTGTCCAACGACTTGGGGTTCACGTCCGCGACTGTTGCTCCCATCGCTCCGCCTCCCCTACGTAAACCACCGCAGCCAGATCAGGTGGTAGCCCGTCCACACGAGCCCCGCCAGCAGGCCGAGCACCATCGCTACGCCCATCGCCACGAAGATGAGCTTTACGAGTTCCGGCGATGCCGTGGACTCGGCGTCGTCCCGTGTCGGTCTGTTCGAGAATCGTGCAGACATGGGCGTCCTCAACTACCGTCGCAGGAGCCGTCCGACGGCAATGCGGGGCGACAGCACCGACTCACCGCCGCCGCCGGAGAAGATGTTGCTCGTCAGCGAGGGCACCAGCAGCATTCCCACCACGAACGTGACAATGACGGCGACCGACTGCAGGGCGTAGATGCCGTACTCCGCCTGGGTGATCGTGGGCGGCAGCGTGGTAACGAACCGGAACACGAACTGCTCGAACACCATCAGGAAGGCGATGGCGACCACGGGGATGAACGAGTACTG
>CADEFN010000085.1 GCA_902826615.1 uncultured Gemmatimonadota bacterium | reverse complement strand
AGCGCATTAGACACCGGGAGCCTTGCCGTGGTCGCGAGCTATCAAAAGGCAATGTCGCTGCTTTCCGTTCTTGCCCTCGCGGCGGGATGTGCGTCGCCTGAGTCGGAAGACGCCGTCGCGCCGTATGCGACAACGCGCGCCACCATGCGGGACACCGTGGTCGCCGCCACCACGGGCGACGTGGCCGCTGAGCGGATCCACCGCTTCGAGGTGGAGTGGCGACTGCGGACGGATACGGCGCGCGAGATCATCGGTGAGGTCCAAGGCATGGCGGTCGACCGCGACGGCCACGTGTGGGTGTGGGACAATGCGACGCCGGCACTCTGGCGCTTGGCGCCGGATGGCACGGCTCTGCGTCGCATCGGGCGCGCGGGGAGCGGGCCGGGCGAATATCGGGAGGGCAACGGCGTGGCCACCCTCCGGGATGGAAGAGTGGTCCTCTGGGACGATGGCAATTCGCGCCTCAACTTCTACGGTCCCGACGGCGCGTACCGAGGGAACGCGCCCCTGGCGTTCAGCGACTGCTGCGGACTTCCACTCGTCGTGGACACCTTGAATCGCATCTGGTTGACCACGCGTCCGCGCATGGTCCGGGGTGACGGGCGGTCGGTCGATCCAGCGGCCATGATTCGCAATGAAGTGGGCTTCCTTCGCTACGATTCGGCCGGCACGCTGCTCGACACCGTGATGGCGCCGACGCTCCCGGGCCGAGACGCTCCGGTGTCCGCCGTCGTGACCTCCGCCGATGCCTTCGGTGGTGCCATCCGGCAAGTCCCGTATGCCACCTACCCGCATCAAGCCGTCAGCCCGCTGGGCCACGTGGTGGCCGCGATGGCACGCCCATACGCCGTCCACACGGACGCGAACGGCAGGCCCCTGCGAATCACGCGCGACTTCACCCCGCCGACTGTATCAGAAGCCGAGCGCGCCCAGCAGCGTGCCCACATTGAGTTTGTGATGCGCGGCGTCCGGAGCGACTTCACCTGGAATGGTCCGCCGATTCCACACCAGAAGCCGCCAATTGCAGGGCTGTTCACCGGACTCGACGGCCGGATCTGGGTCGAGCTCAGCGTGCCAAGCGAATCCTTCGAGATCGAGCCGGCCCCCGCGTCGTCCCGCGCGCAACCTCCGCCCGTCGCATTCCGTGCCAAGGAGAAGCGGTGGGATGTGTATGCGCCGGACGGCCAGTACCTTGGCCGGATTGCCGCTGACCGGAGCGTCCATCTGTATGTCACGCGCGGGAGCGTCGCGTGGGGCGTGAGGCGTGACGCGAACGAGGTCGCCGAGATCGTGCGTCTGCGTGTGGTGCCAGGCCTGTGAGTCACGGCACGTCGCCCAGTGGCGATGGCGCCA
>CADEFN010000084.1 GCA_902826615.1 uncultured Gemmatimonadota bacterium | reverse complement strand
ACGGCCAGAAGGGTTTCAGCGCGCACAGCGATCAGGAACGCATCCTCATCGAGGAACTGCATCGTTTCGTGCGTTTCCAGTTCGACGTCGTCATGGATCTCGCCCGGGCCCGATAAGGCATGCCGATGCGCCTGCTCAGCCTGTGTCTCTTCTGCCTGGCGCCGGCACTGGCTGGCGCCCAGACCGTTCGCAGTGTGTCGCTGCAGGCCAATGACCTCATCTACGACGGGCTGCGCCAGGTCATCTACGCCAGTGTGCCGTCGAGTGTGGGCGTTGGCGGCAACACCATCACGATGATCAACCCTGCGACCGGGGTCGTCGGTCGGTCGGTGTTCGTCGGGAGCGAGCCGGGGAAACTGGCGCTGTCCGACGACGCCCAATACCTGTATGTCGGCCTGAACGGCGCGGCGGCGATCCGCCGCGTGGACTTGCAGACGTTCACGGCGACCCAGCAGTTCTCGCTCGGCAGCGATCCGATCTTCGGACCCTTCTACCCGGAGGACATCGCTGTCGCACCCGGCCAGGCGCTGGTCGTGGCCGTGTCGCTTCGGCGCCTCGGTGTCAGCCCCGAACACGGAGGTGTTGCGATCTTCGACAACGGCGTGCAGCGGCCCGTCAGGACGCAGGCCCACAAGAGCAGCAACGTCATCGAGTTCGGGGCCACGGCGGATCGGATCTATGGCTACAACAACAGCTCGACGGAGTACGGGTTTCGGCGTCTGAGCGTGACACCCAGCGGTGTCACCGAAGTGGATCTGGTGCGGGATCTGTTCTCGAGCTTCTCCGCCGACATGGTGTTCGACGCGGGCCGGGTCTTCGCCAGTGTCGGAAAGGTCATCGATGCTGAAGCGCGCACCGTGCTCGGCACCTTTGGCGGTGTGGCCTCGAGCGGGCAGTCGCAGGTGCGGCCTGCGGTCGACCGGGGCATCGTGTATTTCCTCGATGGTGCGGCGCTGCGCGTCTACGACCTGCAGACCTTCGTCCCACTGGGCGCCGTGTTCACCGTGCCTGGCGTCAGCGGCGATACGCGGTCGCTCATCCGCGTCGGCCAGAGCGGGCTCGCGTTCCGCACCTCCGGCGGACAGGTGTTCCTGCTCGATATGCCTGCATCGCCCCCGCCTCCACCGCCGCCTCCTCCGTGCCCCACGGCACCTGGGCCTGCCTAGTCACGGCCCTGGCGCCGGATCTCGGGCGGACCTTCGCGCGTCAGACCGTGACCCTCACCGTTCAACAGGAGTTCCACATGCGCCTGCGACTGCTTGCGGCCTCCCTCGGCGTGCTCAGTGCCTGCGCGCCGGCACCCCAGACGCCGCCGGTGCCCACCTTCGATCTGGTCATCGCCAACGGGCGCGTCATGGATCCGGAATCGGGGCTCGATGCCGTGCGCC
>CADEFN010000083.1 GCA_902826615.1 uncultured Gemmatimonadota bacterium | reverse complement strand
TCCTCCGCCCCACGATTTCCTTGGACACACCATTGGGGCATACTGTCCCCATCATTGATGGAGGTGTTCATGGCGAAATCGAAAACAGAGCGAGGCCGGTTTTCCTCGCGCAAGAAGATGGAGGTGGTGCTGCGCGTGCTGCGTGGCGACGATCTCGATGTGGTCTCGCGGGAAGCCGGGATCACCGCCGCGACGGTGTCAGAGTGGCGGGACCAGTTCGTGGCCAGTGGACAGGCCGGGTTGAAGAGCCGGGCCGCCGAGGGCCGCGACGACGAACTCGTGCGGCTGAAGGCCTTGGTCGGAGATTTGACGATGCGGCTGGAATTGTCGAGGGAGGCGGTCCAGCGGCTACGAGGTGGCGTCCCTTTGGCCACCGGGAGGTCGACGCGATGAGCCACGCCACGTCACCTTCCACGCATCGACGGTATGGTGTGGTCCGGGTCTGTCAGGAATGGGACCTGAGTCGGTCCACCTTTTATGCCCAGCCGGGCCGTCGCGTCTCACCGCCCCGTGAGCCGGCGAAACGGGGCCCGAAGACGGCATACACCGACGAGGTGCTCACCGGGCACATTCGGCAGGTGCTGGCCGCCTCGCCGTTTCTCGGGGAAGGGCACCGCAAAGTCTGGGCACGGCTGCGGGCGCAAGGCATTCGTACGTCCAAACCGCGTGTCCTCCGGCTCATGCGGCAGGCTCATCTCTTGGCACCCACTCGGGTGGCCCGCGTCGTGGGACCGCGGGTCCACGACGGGACGATCACGACCGAGCGTCCGAATCAGATGTGGGGCACCGATGCGACCAGCACGGTGACGCAGCAGGAGGGACTGGTCACGGTCTTCGTCGGCATTGATCATTGCACCCTCGAAGGGATCGGCATCCATGCGGCGAGGCGCGCCACCCGCTTCGAGGCGTTGGAGCCGATTCGCCAAGGGGTGCGCCAGCAGTTCGGCGCCGTCTCCGCGGGCATCGCAACGGGCGTGCAGGTGCGGCATGATCACGGCAGTCAATATATGAGCGACGCTTTCCAGGCCGAACTCCGATTCCTGGGCATCACATCGAGTCCGGCGTTTGTCCGCGCCCCAGAAGGCAACGGCGTGGCGGAGCGGTTCATTCGGACGCTGAAAGAGCAACTCTTATGGGTGCGCACGTTCCAGACGGTGGAGGAGCTCCGCCAGGCTCTCCTCGACTGGTTGCATCTTTATAATGAACAGTGGCTTATCGAGCGGCATGGGTTCCGCTCACCAATCCAGGTGCGGCGAGATCTCCTCGCACCATCGGAGGCCGCGTGACAATGTTGATCGTTGAGACTGGGCGGCCGCTTGTGCAATGGTCCCCGAAAGATGACGCACACACTTGGCTGAGGAGCGACGATGGCCGAGCGATGCGACCCACAGGTCGGGTCAAATACAGCTACAACGGTGTCCAAGAAATCGTGGGCGGTACA
>CADEFN010000082.1 GCA_902826615.1 uncultured Gemmatimonadota bacterium | reverse complement strand
ATCGCGGCACGGCGGCGCCAACCCTGCGCACAATCTGAAGTGGTCGGAATGACGGCGGGTGGCGCTTTGCCGTCGGACAAATCCACGGACGACAAGCTCACGTTCCTCGTCAGCCAAGGTGTCATGTCGCGACATGCCCAATGCTGGAACATGAGTTGATAGGCGTTCTCGATCTTGGAGACGAAGGCGGGCTCGTTCATGAGCTCACTGGCCTGCATGCGCGCGCGCAGCCCCTGGCGCATCTGCTGCAGCGCCTGCTCATCCGCGGCCAGCGCCACCGCCCGCTCGATGTACTCCTGGTGCGTCTGGGCAATGAGCTCGTCCAACCCCAGCGCCTTCAGGATCGTGCCGCCCATGCGACCCACGCTGGGCCTGCCCGCCAGCGTCACGTACGGCACCCCCATGTACACGCTCTCAAACAGCGTCGTGCCCGAGTTGTGCGGGAAACAATCCAGCCCAATGTCCATCTGCCCCAGCACCGACCAGCCCGGCGTGTGGTACCCAACGCTTAAGCGCCCCGCCTCCACCCCACAGCTCTCAAATCGCCTCACCAACGCCTGGCGCACGCTCTCGTCCTGGTAGGAGCTGCTGTCCACCACCAGCCTGGAGCCCGGCACCCTCTTGAGAATCTCGCTCCACACCCGGATCACCCCGTCGTTGATGCGGATCGCTCGCGTCAAGGTGCCAAAGGTGATGTGCCCTCTGGCGCTCGCGGGCAACGGCCCCACCGCCGGCACCACCCCAGACCCCGGGGGGCGGTACACGTAACACGCCCCCGGCACCCTCCAGGGCGCCTCCGCAAACAGGTGCTCGCTTCCCTCGGGCGCGCACACCCCGTCGGTGAGCAGGTAGTCAATCGCCTTGAGCCCCGTGGTGTACCCGTAGCCCAGCCAGCTCAGGCTCACCGGCGCCGGCTTCCTGGCAAATACCCCCAGCCGATTGCCCGCCGTGTGTCCCGCCAGGTCCACCAGGATGTCGATCCCATCGGCCCTGATCCTGTCGGCCAGCGCCTCATCGCTCATGCCCAGCGTGGGTACCCAGTGCTGCACATACCCCTTGTATCTTTGACTGACGCTGTCTTCCCGTCCCAGTTGCGCGTACGCATACACCTGCACCTTCTGCCGGTCGTGTCCCGCCAGCAGCGGCTCCAGAAAATAACTGCACGAGTGCGCCCTAAAGTCCGGCGACACGTACCCCACCTTCAGCACACGCCCCACTTCCCGGCTGTTCTCGTGCCCTCGCCACCCCCCTCGGTGCACCTCGCTTCCAAACCGCCTGTCGTATTCCTCGTACGCCTCGTAAATCTCCTCCCCACTCTTGCTCTCGTGATAGTTCAGCGTGAATAACAGGCTGTCGAAAGGCAGCACGTAGTCTGGCTGCAGACGCGACGCCGTCCGCAACGACACGAGCGCTTTGTCCAGCTCTCCTTGCCAGGTGTGCACCC
>CADEFN010000081.1 GCA_902826615.1 uncultured Gemmatimonadota bacterium | reverse complement strand
CCTTCGTTCGAGGATCGTATGATTAGCGGACCCGGCGCGGCCATGTTGGACAGCAAGCTCTTCGTCTCACGCCTGAACGGCGACTTCCCCGACCTGTACGAGCGATGGTGGGATGGAGACGAGTGGATCTGGATCAATCATGGCAAACCTTCCGGCACTGCCGTCACCGGCACGCCCGGCGCAGCGATGCTGGACGAAAAACTGTTTGTCGTCGTGGCCGACGGCAGTCTGTGGGAACGGCATTGGCGGAGCGATCTCGGACGCTGGGCGTGGAACAGCCATGGCCGCCCGGGCAATCGTCCCATCGTGCACGGTCCCGGCGCGGAAATGTCGAACGAGAAGTTCTTTGTCGTCACGGACGATGGGCATCTGTGGGAGCGGCATTGGCGGAACGACCTGGGGCGTTGGGCGTGGAACGATCACGGCACGCCGCCCGCCACCACTGTCGCCACGGCCCCCGGTGCCGCTATGATGGACAGCAAGCTGTTCGTCGGAACCGCCAACGGGCGGCTCTACGAACGTGTCTGGAACGGGACCCAATGGGTCTGGGTCGATCATGGCCTGCCGGTCGGCACCTCGGTGGCCACGGCACCCGGGGCGGCGATGATGGACAGCAAACTGTTCGTCGGCACCGCGGACGGACGACTGTTCGAGCGAGTGTGGAACGGTAGTCAGTGGGTCTGGGTGGATCACGGCACGCCGCCCGGCACCACCGTCGCCACGGCCCCCGGCGCCGCCATGATGGACAGCAAACTGTTCGTCGGAACCGGCAACGGACACCTGTATGAACGGCTATGGAACGGTAATCGGTGGGTCTGGGTTGACCACGACACCCCACCCGGCACGACCGTCAACGCCGCCCCCGGGGCCGCCATGATGGACAGTAAGCTCTTTGTATCCACGGCCAGCGGACGGTTGTACGAGCGCGGGTGGGATGGGACCCGCTGGACGTGGGTGAACCACGGCACAGCCCTCCACGATCGCGCCGAGCATGTGGTGGGTCGTCCAGGATCTGATCCGAAACTCTCGATTCTGATCATGGGAGACGGGTATGCCGAGGCCGACATGCATGCCTATCGGTCACAGGTCACCAGCCAGATTCTGGGCGCGTTACGGCTGGACCAGCTGCTGTTGCATCAAGACGCCTTTCGTGTCGTTCGGGTCGACTTGGTGTCGGTGGAGTCCGGCGTTCGAGAGCGGCGCTACAACTCGAGAGGCACCATCGTCTCCGATGTGTTCAAATTCTCTCGGCTCGGTCTCATCCCCAACGACAGCTGGGAACGTTGTTGGTTCGATCTGTCGACGTTTACGGACACGCGCATCGAAAAACTGCGCCAGCGGTTCGCTCCCGATGCCGACCATGTCATTGTGCTCGTCAAGTCGGACACCTGGGGCGGCTGCAGCTCGGTCGGCCCCGGCACCGGCTATTTTACGGAAGGCAGTGGAATGGCGACGGTCGCCCATGAGATGGGGCACAACCTGTTTGCCCTGGGCGATGAATACGTCAGCGA
>CADEFN010000080.1 GCA_902826615.1 uncultured Gemmatimonadota bacterium | reverse complement strand
CGCGCGACTCGACGTGTGTGAGTGCCGAATCTGCCAGGCGCCATTGGCGCCCTTGAGCAGCAGGTAGGTCGCCAGCCCTTCGGAGTCGATGTCGCGCTCGCCCATCTTGGCCTTCAGCGTGTAGCGGGAAGTGGCGTACGCCGACTGTCCGCCGGGCAGCACGGTCACCTTGGTCTCTGAATGCGCGAACTGGAGGTTCTGAAACGCCTTCAGCTCTGGTCCGAGATGCCGATCCCGGTAGTCGGCCCAACCATTGTTGATGCCCGCGCCCTCGTAGATGGTGACGTCGGGATGGTAGAACGTCGCGAGCTTCTCCAGATCCCTGGCGTTGAAGGCCGCGTCGTAGGTCCCAAGCCACGCGGTCACCGCTGCGGCGTCGTCCTGGCTGGCCGCGGCGAGCGTCGTGATCGGTGCTGGACTCCGCGTACCGGCTTCGCCCACCCAGTGGCTCGCCGTGCCGTCCGCGTACCGCTGGTGCGCCTTCCACACGATGGATTCGCCGGTCTTCGGGTTGCGGCCGATGAACCCGAACTCGGCGAACTCGCCGGGCTTGATGTCCGTCGTCCAGACAATCGACGTCGCGCGATCGCCCGTACGCTTCAGCGTGTGCGTCCAGCCCGTCGATGCCTGAGGGCTGATCGTGACCCCCTCGGGAATCTCCAGCTCGACCTCGACGGTCGCCACCTTCCCCTCGGTCGGCACCCGCACCGTGTAGCGCTCCGAGATGCCGGGGCGGGACTCCCGCGGTGCCACCGTGACGTGGGCCCACGCCGGGTGCGCACCCACTAACAGTCCAGCCAGTGCCGACAAGACCAGTCGTGTCATCGCGCCTCCTCCTGAGCCGGACGCTCCGGCAGCTGAATCGTCAACGCCACGAAGGTCTCGTCTTCCTCCTCCTCGGCTTCGACCACGATGCGCAGGCCGGTGCGCACGTCCTTGATGGTGCCCGCCCCCTTGCCAACACGAATCTTCGTGTCCTTGGTGATGGCAAACGTGGTCTTCTCGTTGCCCCGATCGAGTACCTCGACGCTCGTCGCAGTGACTGTCGTCACCGTCCCGAGGATCTTGTGGGTGTGACCGGGATGCGCCAGCACGGTGCCCGTGCTGGCGAGGATTGCGCACACGCCCAACGCCGAAAGGAGCGGTCGGATCATTGGCGTCACCGTGTCGGCTGGGCCGCACCCAGCTCGACCTGCTTCGCCACCATCTTCTCGACGTTGTTCTCCTTCACGGTGGTAGCCGTGATCACCACGCGAAGGCCGGTCTTGATGTCCTCCACCTTCACTGGCTTCTTGTCCTTGAGCACCTTCGTCTCGCGCGTGAGGTAGACCGTGACGTCCTTGTTGTCCTTGTCCTTCAGCATCACGTGATCGGCGGCGGCCATGGTCACGGTGCCAAGTACTTTGTGGTCGTGGCCCTCGTGGGCCAGCACCTGCAGCGGAAAGACCGCCAAGGTGGCGAATGCGGCAAGCAGCAGTCGTCGAGTCATGGGTTGTGCTCCTCTTCTGTCATGGAAGCTGAAACGGACGCCTGCGCCGCTTCCGGAAGCGCAGGTCCTGGCGACCTAGAACCACGTGCGAAGA
>CADEFN010000079.1 GCA_902826615.1 uncultured Gemmatimonadota bacterium | reverse complement strand
AGCCGATCGGGCTATCCGAACCTGTGAGTGGGAGGCGTAGGCCTGAGAGTCGCGGGTATTTCGCTCCGGTCCGGTCTCATGATACGCCCTGGAGGGTCTGCTGAGATGCTTGCAGAGACACCCCTCCCGTTGCGCTTGCGGCACATGCCCGTGTTCTCCCCATTGCCACCCGCGTTAGCCGGCTGCGGCCCCGACAGCCATGGCGACGCGGCGCCAGGTGTCGCCCCACGGAGCGCACTGAGGCAGATGCAGCACGAGTCGGCGGACCGACTGCTCGACCCACACCGCCAACTTCAGCAGCCGCTCCCGCAAGGTCGAGACCTGCGCGGTGGCACAGGCGGTGTTCTGCGCCTGCCGCCGCAACTCCTGGAGCAACACATACGCCGCCGCAGTCTGCAGCACCCGGAATTGATTGGCCCAAAACCGCGAGCAACTCGTCCGGCCCAACGCGAGCCCGTCATGCAACTCTTTGAGCCGATTTTCCACATCGCCCCGCTGACAATAGCTCGCATACACCGTGGCGGGTGTTTCACGGAGATTGGTCACGACAAAACGAGGATTGCACTTGGGGTCCCGTCCCGGCAGCCGGACGACTTCCGCCTTGATAATCACCCGGCGGCGACGCGACCAACTTCCGGCGGCGTAGAGGGTGTCGCCATAGACGTGTTCGGTGTGGCCACTGTATTTAGACAGGCCATAGGCTTCTCCCAGCAAGCGCCCGGCCCGCTGGACCAGCCGCGCGTTGCTCGCCACCCCGACGACATACTCGACTCGCTGTGTTTCCAGGACCTCCAACCAGTCGTTGCCGGCGAAGCCACCATCGACGCGGACCCGGAGGGTGGCCTCCGGGAATGCTCGGCGTAGACAGCGCACCAGGGATCGCAGCAGCCCACTAGCCCCTCGCTTCGCCGAACTGTTGCCGGGGCGCAACACGATGGCCACGAGATACTGCTCGACTTCGTCATTGAACGTCAGCGTGGCCACCAACGGCAGATAACACCAGGCGTCATAGTGCCCGTTGAAGAAGGTGAGTTCTTGTTGCCCATGGGTGGGATCGTCGGTCGGGTCCAGGTCGATCGTGATGCGTTGAGCCCGGCCATTCAGGCGTGCCCGATGATGCGCGATGACGGTGGCCGCCAGGGTGCGGCTTGCCCGATACAGTGCCCGCGGCGACATCGCGTGCTCAAAGCGGGACAGCGTCGGCTGCGAGGCCAAGGCCGCTCCAATCACCGGATCCCGGCCCACCGCCAGTTTGTGCAGCGGATCGTCTGCCAGCCGGGCTGCGTCGTTCGCGTCTTCGTACCCACAGGCCAGGCCAAAGATCCGTTGCCGCAGCAGGTCGCGCATCGAGTGTCGGATCTTGTCTGGGTCTCGGCGGTCGATCAGACACGCGGCCAATTGGTCGGTCATCCCAAGGCGATCATCCAGCGCCTTGAGCAACACCACCCCGCCATCGGTGCTGGCCTGGGCGTGATCAAACCGCGCCACCACTGGTTTCAGTTTGTCATGGAATTCAAACGTGACTTGGGGTATACACGCTGTCGCCATCGAGTCTCCTTCTCTTTGCCTATAGAAGCGCCTGAACACCGCTCCTATAGCACAGATTGGAGAC
>CADEFN010000078.1 GCA_902826615.1 uncultured Gemmatimonadota bacterium | reverse complement strand
CCGCTCTTATGCACCAAGGGGTGTCTGAGCGGTAGGCGGGAGTAGCGTAAAGCTCTGTTCTGAAGTAAGAAATTGGGTGTCTAAGCCGTCCCTGCTCCGGGACAGAAATTGCCATAGGCCACACCCGCCATGACCGACGTTACCTCAAGCTCATTTCGATTCCCAGCGGTCCAACGCAAGAAAGTCACGGCTGCCTTCGACGGCGGTCGCATCACGTCGGACGGCGGGGTTCTGCTATTGGCGCAGGCCGAGCGCGAGATGGACATCTGCAGGCAGCTGGCCACCTGCATCGCCGATCGGCGCGATCCTTCGCGGGTGGTCCACAAGCTGGATGACATCCTGCGGGCTCGGGTTCTGGCGATTGCCTGCGGCTACGAGGACGCCGACGACCTCGACGCCCTGCGTGACGATCCCGGCTTCCGCCTGGCGCTGGGCAAGCTACCGGGTTCGGGCGCGGGCCTTGCCAGCCAACCGACGATGAGCCGCTGGGAAAACGCACCCACCACGCGCGAGCTGGCCCGCATGATGGCCGCGATGGTCGACATCTACTGCGCCAGTTATCCATCCCCGCCCGAGGCGGTGACGCTGGACATCGATGACACCTGCGATGTCGTGCACGGCTACCAGCAGTTATCGTTCTGGAACGGGCATCACGGTGAGCGCTGTTTCCTGCCGATCCACGTCTACGACACGGCAACGGGGCGGCCGGTCGCCATGCTGCTGCGCACCGGCAAGACGCCGAGCGGCGCGGAGGCCGCGGGCCACATCCGTCGCCTGGTGCGGCAGATCCAGAGGCACTGGCCCACGACCCACATCACGATCCGGGGCGACGGCCACTACGGCAGACCCGAGGTCATGAACTTCTGCGAGGCACAGGGCATCGATTATGTCTTCGGCCTGCCCACCAACGCTGTGCTGCGCGCCGATCCACAGATCGTGAAGATTGCCGATGCCTGCACGGTCAAGCGGGCCGAGGAACAGCACGTAGTCCTGCGAAATTATGCCCAGACCCGCTACGGGGCGAAAAGCTGGAAATGCCAGCGCCGTGTCGTCGCCCGGATCGAGGCCAGCACGCTCGGCATGGATATCCGCTACGTCGTCACCTCGCTCGAGCAGGGCTCGGCCGAGCACATCTACGACACACTCTACTGCGCCCGCGGCCAGGCCGAAAACCTCATCAAGTTGCACAAGGCCCAGCTCGCCAGCGATCGCACGTCATGCCGATCAGCCAACGCCAATCAGATGCGGCTGATCCTGCACACCGCCGCATTCTGGCTGATGTGGCGCATCCAGCAGGTCATCCCCAAGGCAGCCCCGCTCGCCAACGCTGAGTTCGCGACCCTACGCCTGCGGCTCCTCAAAGTCGCCGCACGCGTCATCGAGACCGCCTCCCGCATCCGGGTCGCCTTCGCTTCCGCGTGTCCCGACGCCACCCTGTTCCGGATCATCGCCGCCGCCCTCAGGCCCGCCCCGACATAGCCAGTGCGGCCGTGCCGCTGAACGTCCGAGCCCCTCCATCACAACCGCAAGCCTCTCGATCCCACGCGATGAAATAGACGCAGCGGAGGCACTCGGCCTGCTCAAACGCCCGCTGCCGCCAACGATTGATCTCCCTAAGAACAACATCGTCACGAATAAGAGCGG
>CADEFN010000077.1 GCA_902826615.1 uncultured Gemmatimonadota bacterium | reverse complement strand
TCGTAGTGAAGCTGGTCCTGCGGCCAGCCGCTGCTGCGCGCATTGGACAGCACAGCGTCCATAAAACCCTGGGGGCCGCAGGTGTAGATGTGGACTCCGCGCCGTGGCGTGCGCAGCAGCGCGGGCAAATCGAGCTTCTGCTGCTGCGGGCCGTCGTCAAGGTGCAACTGCACGTGCGCTGCATAGCCGGCCTGCTGGATGCGCTCCCGGAACGCTGTGCGTTCCACCGAACGCGTGCAGTAATGAAGGGTGAAAGGCAGCTTGAGCACGTACAGCCGCTCGGCCATGCACAGTAAGGGCGTGATGCCGATGCCGCCAGCGATCAGCAAGGTCTCCTCGGCACCCGGAGTGAGTGGGAAATGGTTGCGGGGTGCGCTGATGGTGATCACATCACCTTCGCGCACGAGCTCGTGCATCGCGCGCGACCCTCCCCTACCCCGCGGGTCCTTGAGCACGGCAATCTGGTAGCGGTGCGACTCCGCCGGATCGTTGCACAGCGAGTACTGGCGCGTGACACCAGAGGGCAACAGAACGTCCACGTGCGAGCCCGCAGAGAACGGAGGCAGTGCCCTGCCGTCGGTGCTCACCAGTTCGAACAAGGCAATGTCCAGCGCAAGGGGAATCTTGCGCGCCACGCGCACTTGCAGCATTTGCGCATTCATGGTCTCGACTTCTCCCGACTGGCAGACGAAGAAATGCTCGCGCCGCGCTGCGAACCGGCAGCCGACGCGGCTGTCCCGATCCGTAGAATCTGCGCATGCGCAACTCTCCCCGTGTGCCCCTTGAAAACAGAATCTCTTACCGCTGCCTGTCGGTGGCATCGCGCATCACACGCCATCTCGCCCCGCGGTGGAAGAGCGAGTTCGGCCTGACGGTGACCAGCTGGCGTGTCATGGCCGTCATCGGACGCTACGAGCCCCTCTCGGCGATGCAGGTCGCCGAGCGCACCAGCACCGATGCCTTCTTCGTCGGCCGGGCGATCGACAAGCTGGTCGAACAGGGCTACCTCAAGAAGGGCGTGGACCCCGAGGACCGCCGGCGATTGCGACTGAGCCTGACGGCCACCGGCAGGAAAGTCCACCGGCAGGTGGAGGACATGATCAACCTGGTGGAAGCCGACCTGCTCGCCGGGATTCCCGCCGATCATCTGAGTACTTTCTTCGCCACCATGTCCCTGCTGGAAAGCCGAGCCGGCAGGCTTGGCGGCTGCGATCCGTAGCCGGGTCACTTGTCGAGAGTGATCCCCGCCTTGCGAATCACGCCGCCCCAGCGCTTGTACTCGGCCTTCAGGTAGGCATCGAACTCCTCCGGAGTCATCCCTCGGCTTTCCACGCCGAGTTCCTTCAACTTCTCCTGGACCTCACCCTGATTCAGGATCTGGCGCATCTCATCGGAGAGCTTGCGACGGATCTCGATGCCGGTGCCTGCGGGTGCCAGCACCGCGAACCATGGGCCCGAGACGATTTCAGGGTGACCCGCCTCGGCGAAGGTCGGCACCTGCGGCAGCACGGTGCTGCGTCGGGCAGACGCGATCGCGATGGGACGCAGCTGGCCGGATCGGATGCGCGGCACGAGATTGATCGTGTCCCCGATCATCATGCCGACCCGCCCGGCCAGAACGTCCGTCAGGGCGGGAGGAAACCCCTGATAGGCAACGTGAGTGAGACCAAGCCCAGTCAGCTG
>CADEFN010000076.1 GCA_902826615.1 uncultured Gemmatimonadota bacterium | reverse complement strand
CACGGCCAGCAACGAGTGACCACCGAGCTCGAAGAAGTGATCGTGGCGCCCGACCCGCTCGACGCCGAGGACCTCGGCCCACAGCGACGCCAGGATCGTCTCGATCTCGCCGACCGGCGGCTCATACGCACGGGTCGCATAGGCATCGCTCTCTGGCGCCGGCAGCGCCTGCCGGTCCACCTTCCCATTCGGCGTCAGTGGCAACACCGGCAGCACCACATACGCCGCCGGTACCATGTACTCCGGCACCCGCGCCAGCAGGTGCCGCCGCAGGCTCTCCGCGTCTAGATCACTATCCGGACCGCCCACCACATACGCGACCAAGCGCAGCTCCCCAGGTCCCTCCGGCCGCGCGAGCACCACCACATCCCGGATCCCGGGATACTCGGCCAGGCGGGCCTCAATCTCACCCAGCTCAATGCGATAGCCGCGCAGCTTGACCTGGAAGTCATTCCGGCCAAGGAACTCCAGCGTCCCATTCGGGAGCCACCGCGCGAGATCCCCGGTCCGGTAGAGCCGCCCCCCCGGAGCCCCAAACGGATCCGGCACAAAGCGCCCCGCCGTCAGCCCAGGCCGGTTCCAGTAGCCGCGGGCCAACCCCACCCCTCCGATATACAGCTCGCCCGCGACCCCGATCGGCACCGGCTCGCCCCGCCCATCCAGCACATACGTCTGTGTATTCGCAATCGGGCCGCCGATGCGCGAGACGGTTTCCAGCTCTCCCGACGTCGCGACAACCGTGGCTTCGGTGGGACCGTAGTTGTTGACGACCACGAAGGGGCACTCTTCCGTCGGCAGCCGCGACAGGCGATCCCCACCGATCAGCAGCGCCCGTAGCCCCCCAGGATACTTGCCATGACTAAACGCTACCTGCGCTAACGGAGTAGGCAAGAAGCTGACATCCAGCTGCTGCTGCGCCCACCAAGCCAGGAGCTCCTCCGCGTCGTGGGTGCTTGTTCCAAGGAGCAGCGTGGCTCCCGCACAGAGGGCTGGCCAGCACTCCCACGCGGCCGCATCAAACCCCACCCCAGCCACACTCGAGGTCCGGTCACCCGCCCCAAGTCCCAAGGCAGTAACATGCCAAGCAATCAGATTACAGACGCTCTGCTGGGAGACCATGACCCCCTTCGGGTGGCCCGTGGAGCCCGAGGTATAGATGATGTAGGCCAGGTGCGCGGCCGTGAGCCCATCCCGCGGCGGCGGCCCCAGTGGCTCGGTCGTCTCGGTACCAGTGTCCCGGGACAGATCAAGGACAGGCAGCCCAGCTGTCGTGAGCAGTCCCGCCAAGTCGCTGCCCTCACTCACGACAGCACCATGAGTGACCACGGCGGCCGGCGCACTATCGGTGAGGAGATAGCGCAACCGAGCTTCCGGATAGCTCGGGTCCAGCGGAACGTATGCCCCACCCGCCTTCAGAATGCCCAGCAAGCCAACGACCAGCTCCACACTACGCTCCATACACAGCGCTACCCGCACATCCGGCCCCACGCCTAACGCTCGCAGCCGATGCGCGACACGATTCGCGCGCCGCTCCAGCTCGGCATACGTGAGCGCCGCGTCGGCCCCCACCACGGCGACCGCATCGGGTGTGCGGGCGACCTGTGCCTCAAACAAGGCGGCGAGGCTCTCTTCCGCTGGGTACGGCTCTGCCGTCGCATTCCATTCACGCACCACCTGCTGCCACTCGG
>CADEFN010000075.1 GCA_902826615.1 uncultured Gemmatimonadota bacterium | reverse complement strand
CCTGAATTATTCGTGATTCTGGCAAGAAAAAAGGCCATCGAGTCTCCACACTGTGCTATAGGAGCGGTGCTTAGACGTTTCTACGCACAGCAAACAGGAGACCCGATGGCTACAGAGTGTATACCGCAACTGACCTTCAAATGCTATCCCAAGACGAAGACGGTAGCCCGATTCGATCAGGTGCATGCCAGCACGGATGGCGGCGTCGTGTTGCTCAAGGCGCTGGATGACCGCCTCCAGCTGACGGACAAACTGGCGGCGTGCCTGCCTGACCGCCGGGACCCCGACAAGGTCCGGCACGCGGTGCGCGACCTGCTGCGCCAGCGCATCTTCGGCCTGGCGTGTGGATATGAGGACGGCAACGACGCAGCCCGGCTGGCCGACGATCCTCTGCACAAGCTGGCCGTGGGGCGCGATCCGGTGAGCGGAGATGCCTTGGCCTCGCAGCCCACGCTCTCCCGGTTTGAGAACGCGATGAGCCCACGGGCCCTGTATGGGATGGGGCGGACGTTGGCGACGACGGTTATCGCGCAGCACCGCCACCGGCTCAAGGGCCAAGCCCAGCGCATCACGATCGATCTCGATCCGACCGATGATCCCACCCACGGGCAGCAGGAATTGGCCTTCTTCAATGGGCACTACGACACGTGGTGTTACCTGCCGCTGGTGGCGACGCTGACGTTCAATGACGAAGCGGACCAGTATCTGGTCGCGATCGTCCTGCGGCCGGGGAACAGTCCGGCGAAGCGGGGCGCATTCGGACTCCTGCGGACCCTACTCCGTCAGCTACGGCAGGCGTTTCCCGGTACTCCGGTGCGGGTGCGTGTGGATGGGGGCTTTGCCGGGAACGACTGGCTGGACTGCCTGGAGACCGAGCGGGTCGAGTACGTGGTCGGGCTGGCCAACAACCCGCGGCTGGAGCGGCGCGCCGGGCGCCTGCTGGGCGAGGCCTACGGACTATCCAAGTACAGCGGCCGCACCGAGCACGTCTACGGGGAGACCCTGTATGCGGCCCAGAGCTGGTCGCATCGTCGCCGCGTCATCATCAAGGCGGAGGTCGTCCGCCGGCCCGGGCATGAGCCGAAATGCAATCCGCGCTTCGTGGTGACGAATCTCCGCGAGACGCCCGCCGCCGTCTATGCCGTCTATTGTCAGCGCGGCGACATGGAAAACCGGCTCAAGGAATTGCATCACGGGCTGGCGCTGGATCGGACGAGTTGCTCGCGGTTCTGGGCCAATCAATTCCGCGTGCTGCTGACAGCCGCGGCGTATGTGTTGCTGCAGGCGTTGCGGCAACAGACCCACGGGACGGACTGCGCCACGGCACAAGTCTCCACGCTACGGGAGCGGCTGCTCAAGCTGGCGGTCTGGGTGGAACGTTCGGTGCGCCGCATCGTGCTACACCTGCCCCGTTCGGCGCCTTGGGGCACGACCTGGCAACGAGTCGCCGTGGCCGTAGGCGCGGTACCAGGCTAATCACACGCTTGGGCTCGTGCAGGAGCGTGGCGCAGCGGGATTCGACAGGAGACGTGTGTCGTGAATCTCCCGCTCAGGACGTGCGACGACCACTGGACCACTCCCAACAGAGAATGTGGGGCCCTGCTGCTGTCATCAGCGACCGCAACAGGGGCCGAGGAGTCGCCGGCTTCTCCAACATGGCGGCCACTGCCCCTCTGACCATCAGTCATGAATAATGCGGG
>CADEFN010000074.1 GCA_902826615.1 uncultured Gemmatimonadota bacterium | reverse complement strand
GCACGTCAGGAATCACCACCGTGGCCTGGCGAGGCGGAGGGACGTGGAGCGCTGCTGGGCCGACTACGTGGGCGCAGCAGAAACACGCATCTGCTTGACCGGGCTCAGTCGAAGAGTCAACTGGGCAGTCCGTCGTCCAGCCACTCGCACTCGCGTCAGGCAAACGCTCGTCCTGGCAGCAGCCGCCCTTCGCGGCGAGGTCCACCCCCAGCCACAGGATCAGGGCGAATGCTGCAGCACGAACGATACGGGAGTGCCGATAGCGGGCCACGGCCCGGTGAGTATAGCTCACCGGGCGCGCCCGCTTCCCATCGGCCATGTGCCGGAGCGACGTCACTACTTCCTGACGGCCTTCACGACGATGCGGATCTCTGCCGCACGAGGTCCCTTGTCCGCCGAGGGTCCGTACTTCACGCGCACGCTGTCGTACTGCTGGACGAGGTCCGCCACCACCGCCGACCGGCCTTCGGCCTTCAGGCGCCCCGTGATCGTGCCGACGCCTTTGCCTATGACCTTCGTCGATGAATCCACGAAGAGCGTCAGCGTCTCTGTGCTGGTTTGAATCGTGATGGAGTCGGCGGCCACTGCAGTGACGCGTCCCGTGGCGTTCTGCGTCGCGGGTGACTGCGCGATGAGGGCGGCGTTGGCCGCCACCAGGATCGAAAGGGCACACGTGATGAAAGTTCTCATGACATCCTCCAAACGCTCTGCTGAACGAGTCGCACGACCGGCGTGCAGACACGGCCGCGCGACGCTCGTGGACGAGCGCCGACAGGTCGTGCAAACACCAACCAGTCGCACCGATGTGCGGAGCTAGGCGTGTCTTGGCGGATGGTCGATGTCGAAGGAGGGGGCTGGAGGGGCGTCGGGTAGTGCGAATGCCTGGTCGGCGACTAAGACACGCCAGAACGGACCGGCCGGCCCGAGCGGTTCAGTCTGGAACGGGACCACACAGAGACAGGGCAGCCGTGACTCGTCCTCGTCCGGCATCTGGGCCGACGGATGACCGGTACGCGCCGACAGCGGGTCGATGCATCCGTCAACGCACCACAGGGCGCTGACCGTGACGGTGAGCAAGACGACGATGGCGCAGGCCCTCATCACGAGCGCACTATACACGATCGCCGCGGCGGAGCGAGTCAACCAAGGGACAGTTCACAGTGCCACGTGCCGAGGCACAGACCTCAACGGCTGATTCAAGCGCCGACTCCATGCGGCGCAGGTCGCGAAGCTTGTCGCGCACATCTCGGAGCTTGCGCTCCGCCAACTGCCGCGCCGCCGCGCAGTGGGTACCATCGTCGAGGACGAGCAGCGACGCCACGTCCGCAAGGCTGAACCCCAGCCGCTGCGCAGTCTTGATGAACCGCACTCGGTCGACGTGTGTCGGCCCGTACTGCCGGACTCGCCCTGGCGGCCCCGGGGGTTCCGCCAGGAGGCCGCGTCGTTGGTAGAAGCGGATGGTCTCGACGTTGACGGCTGCTGCCGACGCCAGGGCGCCGATGGATCCACGGAAGGAGAGTGTCGACATAGCGCTTGACTCCGTACTACGGTACGGACCTTACCGTAGTCGCATGTGCCGGGCAACCACCATCGTCGCACTCGCCGTGTTGCTCCTGACGGCCGTCGGCTGTTCCGGTCGCGTTGCCTCCGGAGGTGCCGAAGGAGCCAGATCGATGCATGACCTCGTGTTCTTGACTCGTGATGGTTGTGTCAACACGACGACGATGCGGGC
>CADEFN010000073.1 GCA_902826615.1 uncultured Gemmatimonadota bacterium | reverse complement strand
GACTGGAGGAGATGCATCGCCGTGGTATGTCGAAAGGTGTGTGGGCCAATCGTGCGCGTCAGCAACGTCGGCGCCGTTTTCGCCGCCTGGGCCACCCGATGGGTGACGAGATAGCGGAGCCCAAAACGTGAGAGCCGCTGCCCACGTGCGTTTACGAAGAGCGGCACATTGTCTGAGAGCCGCACCCCGCGTCCTTCGAGGTACGTTTTCAACGCGCGAATCGTCTCCGGCCACAGCGGACAGGTCCGCTCTTTCTGGCCCTTGCCATGGATGCGGACGAGGGAGGGACGGCTGAACCGGACATGCGACACATCCACGTCCACCAATTCTTGCGCTCGTGCGCCGGTGTTGTAGAGCAGACGTAATACCGCGTCATCGCGTGCACCTGACGGCGTGCGTCCATCGATGTGGCGGAAGATGTGCACAACCTCCTCTCGTTCCAAGTACCCCTGGACCGGACAGGCCTGACGTTTGAAACGGATCGCCAACACGTCCTGGCAGCGACTGAGCCACCGTGGATCCAGCGACGCCAGGTAGCGGACGAAACTATGGATGGCCGCCAGTCGGGCATTCCGGGTCCGCACCGTCGTGTGGCGATCACGCTCGAGGTGCGTGAGAAACTGCCGGACACGTTCAGCCGTCAGATCCTCGACGGTCAACTCGGTGCAGGCGATGTGCGCGCGGTCAGTGAGAAACTGCAGCAACAATTTCCAGGTGTCGCGGTAGGCCAGCACGGTATGGGGGCTGGCTCCCCGTTCCTCGACGAGATACTGTTCAAAGAACTTCCGGATGGGCAACGCGATGTTGGTGCGCATGGGAGGCCTCCCTTCGTCGTGGGGGAAGAGCGCAGTGGCGATGGAACCGCTGACCAGCTTCTTCCAAGAGTTCAGCCGTGGCCTGCAGATAGACTTCAGTGCCGGTCAGCGTGGTATGCCCCAGATACGTGGACAGCAGCGGCAGCTTGGCGGCCAGTGTTGCCCCTTGCCGATACCAGGTCACGAGACGCTGCACGGCAAACGTGTGGCGAAAATCATGGAGCCGAGGTCCCCGTGTGCCCACGGAACCACGCAGCCCACTCGTGCGGAGAATGTCCAGAAACAGACTACAGATCCGCGCCTCGCTGTACGCCCGCCCGTCGGGATTGACGAACACCGGCGCCGTCGACACCATGGGGAATCCAGCAGCCTGCCGCTGGTCGAGGAACACCGATAAGGCGCGAGCCGTGGAGGCTGCGATGGGCACGTGGCGGGATTTGTTGAACTTCGTCTGGTGGATCAACAGCACGCGGCGCGTGAGATGCACATCGGCGAGCGTCAGTTTCAGCGCTTCGCCAATGCGCAGACCAGTGGCCGCGAGCACGCCGATGAGCGTGGCGAGCAGCATTGGACGCAGGGAGCCCGGCGGGCCGATCCGCCTGGCCCTCGCCATGATGGTCCGTACTTGCTGAGGTGTGAAGATGTAGGGCGCGTGACGTGTCCGGTGCGGAAGACTCTGCCGGGAAATGAGACAGGTGCGTGGATCAAAGTGACTGAGGTAGCGACAGAACTGCCGGAGGACTGCGAGGCGATTCACCCGAGTTCCGACGCTCAAATGCGCCATGCTGGTGATCCAGCCCTCCACCATCTCATGCGTGAGGGGCTGGCCCGGTCGCAGGACCTCCAGCAAGTAGCCATCCAGATAGCGGAGGATCTTGTAATCCGAGTAGGCCTGTCTCCCGAGGGCACGTCGCATCGCACCAAACGCCTCAAGGC
>CADEFN010000072.1 GCA_902826615.1 uncultured Gemmatimonadota bacterium | reverse complement strand
CTGCGCAGTCCGTCAAACGCCAGCGGGGGCGAGGTGTCGGCAGCAGCGCGGGGCCCCGGGCGATGCCGTGCGACGCGTGATCCAGGCGTCGCCGCTGCGCCTGAACACCCCACGCGGACTTCGGCGCCCAGCAGTCCGTGGTGGACAGGCCGCCGGCATTCGCCCGGCGATGCATCGCCGCTCACGGCGTTGCTCCTCCCTCACATGCAAGCCTGGCATGCTCGGTCGTCGCGCCTGGTGATCGGCGCGCCTCGCCGGTCTCGGTGCGACGCCGGCCTGTCCACCACGGACTGCACGGCGTTTGACGTCTCACGCGCGCGCGGCCTGCTCCGGACGGCCGCGGGAGACGGGCCAGCCCTTCGCCGTCGTGAGGTGAGCCGACATCCCGCTCTACCGTTGACGAACGCGCCTGCTCCTGAGGCCTCTTGCAACGGCTACGTCGACGGGCAGAAACGTCGCGTGGACTTGCGCCCGATCGCTGTCCGACGAGACATCGTAGGTCAGGGTGTTGCCCTTGTTGTCCTCCCACTCCCCGTGCCAGGCGAGAGCCACCGGATCCTGCTCGCCTTTGGTCGTCGCTTCGGGTGACAGGATGCCATTGGGAACTCGCTCGCACCCTGTTGTGAAGGAGGTTCGGAGCCTGGGCATCAGAATCTGGCTTCTACGCTGGCGCCATCCCGACGCACGGAAGTGCTCGGCCAAGCCCGCCGCCGCGCTGTCGCACCTCTCCATGAGCATGTACGTCAAAGAACCAGTGCCGTCGCCATGCATCAGCCGCCCGTTGACCACCCTTTCGCTGCGACCGGGCGGCACCACCACCGCGGCCGCCCGAGGCGCCCACAGAGCCTGAGCCACCGCTTCGTGGTCAAAGCGCGTCGCACTTTCTCCCTGCTCGCCTGCGCCACCAGCGTGTAGCGCAAACACCAGACCAACCACAGCCACTAGCTTCATGATGAACTTCCTCAGCACGCCGCTGGATGTTGCCCTATTGACGGATGACACAGGGGCATCAGCCACGGTCTCGCGCCGGTCTCTCCCCGCTCAGGAGCAAGTGCGACGCCTCGCACAGCCTATAGCTCTACCGCGTCTTGATCGTGAAAGGTTCGCCCACGTTCTGGCCGTTGAGTCGAAGTCCGCACCACAGGCAGCTGCGGGTGAAGTCGTTCCGGTACCGCGGCCCCATGTGAAACTCGTGATTGCAGCGCGGGCACTTGAGGTGACTGACCCAGAAAATGAGGATGCAGGCAAAGCCCACGACAAGCAGTGCGTCAAAGACCAGCGATGGAAGGCGGTCGAAGACGCCGAGACGGCTCAACGCGAACCCGAGAACTGGCGCGGCTATGAACGGCACGTGGGCAAGACGTCGACGGCGACGAAGCATCGCCAGGTGTTCCGCAATCTGCGTGATCTGCTCGGAGTCTGAGACTTGCACCTGAGTTGCCTGCCTGGCGCTCGAAGTCTAGCGCGGCGTGTGGCGACAGGAATCACGAACCAAAGGGGGTCGCTGATGGCTGGTTGCGCGCGGCCACAGGATGCAAGTTCTGGGGGGCGGATGTTCGTGGGCGTCAGCAGACGGCGAAGGGCTGGCCCGGCTCCCGCGGCCGTCCGGAGCAGGCCGCGCAGGCGTGAGACGTCAAACGCCGAGGCGGCGCCGAAGTCCGCGTGGGGTGTTCAGGCGCAGCGGCGACGCGCGGTTCATCCGTCGCGCAGCATCGCCCGGGGCCCCGCGCTGCTGCCGACACCTCGCCCCCGCTGGCGTTTGACGGACTGCGTAGGCCGGACGCGGGAG
>CADEFN010000071.1 GCA_902826615.1 uncultured Gemmatimonadota bacterium | reverse complement strand
GATCGGACCCCTCCCACACCACCCGGCGTGCGGGTCCGCACCGGGCGGTTCGAGAAGTTGAGGTCAGGAGAATCTCGGGACTCCCAGGCGATCGAAGAAGGCCATGGGCAGAGCACCCTGTTCAGGCCCATGGCGCTGTTACGCCACCACCGCCTGCCGTTGCCGGCAATGCGCGCCGCCAAGTCCACGCTGGCACCCAGCTTGCACAGCTCACGGAACATCGTCGTTCCGCGCCGCCACTGCTTGAGCTGCACGGCCCGCAGCCGGTGCCGCAGCCATTCGTCCAGTTCGCGCATGACCTTGGGCGTCTGCGCCAACCGGAAGTACGCCTTCCAGCCCGGCACATAGCCCTTCAGGTCTTCGGCGAGCTGTTCGAGGCTGCGGCCCCGCGTGCGGCGTGTCAGCTGCCGGATGCGTTCGCGCAGCTTGTCCAGTGCCTGTGTGGCCACGGCCCGCTTCGCACCATCCTTCGACGCCCAGAAGCAGTAGCCCAGGAACTTGCGTCCCCAGACCGGCGCCACCGCCGTCTTGGACTCGTTGACCTTCAGCGCCAGCCTCGCGTAGCAGTCGCGCAGCGCTTGCAGTACCCGCTCGCCCGCCTTGCGGCTCCCGACATAGACGTTGCAATCGTCGGCATAGCGCACAAACTTGTGTCCGCGCCGCTCCAACTCCCGATCCACTTCGTCCAGCAGCACGTTGGCCAGCAATGGGCTCAGGGGCCCGCCTTGCGGCGTGCCTTCGAACCTCTGGCTGTGCAGCCCGTGCGCCAGGATGCCCGCTTGCAGGTAGCGCCGGATCAACCGCAGCACCCGCTTGTCCGCAATCCGCTTGGCCAGCCGGTCCATCAGGATGTCGTGGTTGACGCGGTCGAAGAATTTCTCCAAGTCCACGCCCACCACGACCCTGTGCCCGGCCTGCACGTACTGCTGCGCTTCGAGTACCGCGCCATGCGCGCTGCGCGCCGGCCTGAAGCCGTGGCTGTGCTCGCTGAACGTCGGGTCGATGAGCGGTTGCAATACTTGCAGCAGCGCCTGCTGGATCAGCCTGTCCACGACGGTCGGTATCCCCAGCTCGCGCGTTCCGCCACCCGATTTGGGTATGCCCACGCGGCGTACCGGATCAGGCCGGTAGCTGCCGTCAAGCAACCTGGTTCGGATGTCGGGCCACGCTTGCTCGAGATATTCGCCCGTGTCTTGCACCGTGCGTCCATCGACGCCGGCACTTCCCTTGTTGGCCTTGACGCGCTTCCACGCTCGGGCCATGTTCTCTCTGGTCAACGCCTGCCCAAGCAGGTCATCGACCCCGCAGTCCGTTTGTGCATGCCGCGCCGGCGTGGCTTCATCGCTCACGGCTTCAGGCGCGGCTTCACCGCGCCCCGCCACCGTGCGCCCCGGTTGCCCAGGCTTCTGATGCGCTGCCCTACCAAGCGTCATGTCTCGTGACTGTCCTTCTCGTTCGGCCCTTCACCGGCCTGCGCCGCCTACTACGGCCTCTGCTGACTTCTCGCTCCGGCTCGGCACCATCGGCCTTTCAGCCACAAGGCAAGATCTCCCCAGGTAAGAACGCAATCCTTCACCGCACAGCCGTCGCATTTACGTCGCCTGGACCTTGACCACAAGAGCTTCGCAGTCACTTGCCTGCTCGCCCTGTCCGGCGCCGCCTCGGATGCGCTTCGTGTACCTCGACTCGCGGTTTACGCTACGTGCTTCCTCCCCACGCTCGGTCGCCCTCACGCAGTTGCACTTCACTTCGCTCGCTGTGGTCAACTCGCGGGAGGACTTGCACCTCCAGGATTGCGCCCATGCTGGGCGCACAAG
>CADEFN010000070.1 GCA_902826615.1 uncultured Gemmatimonadota bacterium | reverse complement strand
ACCGGGTTCTGCTACAACCCGCTGCACAACGATCTCGACCCGTACGCCGTGGCCTATGCCCTCGGATCGCTGTTGAACAACCTCTTCGGGCGGTCCAAGGAACCGTTCTGGCAGCAGGCCTACACGGACCTGCTGAAGTTCGTGATCTCACTGCGTCGAATCAGCGACGGGTACACCACGCTGTCGGAGGTCTACCGGTACGTGATCAACGACAGCCTGATCGACCAAAACATCCGAGCGCTACAAGCACAGTTCCGAGACCCTCCGGAGGCCATCTTGATCTCCACCCGCGACTGCGAGGCCCACGCGCAGAGGGCCTGGCCTCTGTTCCGGCGGCTGGGGCCCGATGTCAGCGCCCATCCGTATAGCGCCGATCTCGAAGGCTTCCTGATCGCGCGCGACATCCCATTCACCGTCAAGAAGGGGAGCGAGGTCATCTCAGATGACCGCCGTCATCGCCTCGAAGCCATTCACCGCTGGTTCACCGGTCCCTGGGCGAAGCTCGATGGAAGAGTGAAGGCGTCGATCATCGAAGGCATCGCGGTGTTCCTGTCGTTGTTCGACGAAAACCCGGAGGTGTACCGGTCGTTTTGCCCGCCGAGATCCGTGTACGCCGACAGGCCACAAGCGGGTCAGCCGAGGGCGCTCCCGCCACTCGAGGAACTTCTCGAATCGGGGTGCGTCCTCGGCCTGAACTTTCCAGTTGCGCTGAACCCGGCCCTTGCACGCGGGCTCGGCGTGATGTTGAAGCTGGATTTCCAGCGGGCCGTGCTCGGGAGGATTCCCCAGATCTCGGCAAATCCAGACGCCACGTGGCGCGACATCCTGTTCGTGGCAGACGAGTATCACGCGTTCGCGACGGTTGGCGAAACCGACCCGACAGGTGACGAGCGCGCGTTCGCTCTGTCGCGACAGGCCCGGCTCATTCCCATCGTCGCCACGCAGAGCATCGCGTCCCTCCGGTCCGCACTGGCCGGCGAGGATGGCTGGCGCACCCTGCTTCAGTGCTTCCGGACGAAGTTGTTCCTTGCGACCGCCGACGAACTGACGGCCAGGGTGGCTGCCGAACTGTGTGGCCGCGCCGAGCAGTTGAAGACCAAGTACACCATCACCGAGTCGGGCGTGGGCGCCCACATCTCGCTGCTCAGCGGCAGCGCGACGGCGTCCGAGCAGACGATCGGGGCAAGCAAGTCGTACACCTTCGAGTCCGACTTCATCTTTCCGGCGCGCGTCTTCATGGAGCTGCAGAACGCGCAAGCCGTGGCGTTGCCCTATGACGGGCTCAACCCCCTGCCGCCGCAGTACTGCTATCTGAAGCCGCACTACCTCGACGCGCAGACCAGCTACTTCGATCACGTGGCCGGAGGCGCGCTATGAGCAGTTTGGATCGAATTCTGCCGTTCCTCCGACCGATCGAAGACCTACTCCGCGATCCGACGGTCACAGAGGTGATGGTCAACGACGGCGGGCGGCGGGTGTTCGTGGAGCGCGAGGGGCGGCTCGAAGCGGTACCCGACCGGGCTCTGGAGCCGCGAAACCTGACGGTGGCCATCAAGAACATCGCGCGGGCGTGCGGCGACGAGATCTCGGACGTGCAGCCGCTGCTGGACGCGCGCCTGGAGGACGGGTCACGTGTGGCGGCGATGTTCCCGCCATGCGCGGTGGCCGGCGCAGCGCTGACCATCCGCAAGTTCACCAAGCGTTACAGCCTCGACGACCTGGTGCGGCTCGGTTCGCTGTCGCCGGATGTGGCGGGCCGACTTCTCGCCGCCGTGCAGTGCCAGCGGAACGTCCTGATCTCCGGAGGAACTGGCACGGGGAAGACGACGCTGCT
>CADEFN010000069.1 GCA_902826615.1 uncultured Gemmatimonadota bacterium | reverse complement strand
CTGCCGATCGGGGTGGCCGCCGACGGCCAGCGCCATGTGTTCATGTACTTGGCGACGCGGAGCCGGACGCATCGGTTTCGCATCTTCCTCGAGCGGCATGCCGAACTCTTTCGGACGCTCTCGTCGTGGTCGGTGCGCGTCCTCTTCCCTCGCCACGTGACCGATGCGCAAGGTGCCTACCGAAGCGCCTTCATCGAGCAGTTGGCGACTCCACTTCCGACAGAGACAGTCAACGAACTGCGTTGGTATTTCACGGCCCGGCGCACCGCGACGGGCGGCGAAGACGAGAGGTATTTCGATGCCCAGATTGGCTTCGCTCGACCTCGCTTCGAAGCGCTGCACCATGCCTGGCGGGAACAAGGCGACCGGGTGCTCGACGCGGCTACGTCCCACGTCCTCGGCGACGCGGTGGGTCGCGGAGCGGGAGGGCTTGAGTGCCACGTTCTTCCACACCCCTACCTTCATCTCCTTCCCCTGGTCGGCAGTGCCTGAAATTGGCCCGCAGGGGATGAGGACCGGGATGAGGGCCCAAGGGAGTGTCATCCCCCTCGCCTCTGGCCCTGCGCGGCGACTCTCCGCGCGCCGACGTGCCCGCATCGCTTGCGCCCAGAGCGACGAAGTCGCTTCGCCCCAGCCAGTTAGCGGCGCGCTCCCCGTCGGCGCGCTCCTGGACGGGCGGCGGTCTGCGCCGCCCGCAGGCAGCCGGTCGGTACAGCAGCCAGGGCGTGAGCGACCCCCCTTCTGTCTGCGCCGCCTTGTCCCGGCGTCGTCCCAGGGGGTCGCTCACGCCCTGGCTGCTTGGTGCCAGCCGCTCTGCACCTGTTATGTGAACGCGCCGGTGTCACACCGCGCGTTCACCAGCGCATCGCACCGCGTATTCGTCGCCAGAACGGGCCACGGATCCCCGCGGGAAACAGGTCACCGTTTCCGTCATGAGGGAGGTCCCATGCCCGTCATCAAAGCGCGCACGCGCGGCAAGCACATCGTCCGGTACATCACGCGGCTTGATCGCGAGAACGTCGAGACGCTCTTCGCCTACGCCGCGTTCCTGAGCGAGCCACCGGAATACGTGCTGAATCAACTGATCGACACACTCCTCGCGAAAGACAAAGAGTTCCTGGCGTGGCGGGATGCCAACCCAGGTCCGCACACACCTCGCTCACCGCACCACAAGGCGAGAACCCACGCCCGTCGCTCCGCAATCGCGATCTCAGCGGCTGACCGCGCCGCAGCTCCGGCTGGAGCGTCCGTGAGCTGAAGGAGGCAGCAGGTAATGGTGCGAAGTCTCATCGAGATGCGCGGGCTCGCCGCAATGCTGGTTGCGGCGGCGGTCGGTGTGTGGGGCCTAACGGCATTCCCCATGTCGCGCGACAACCCGTTCCTCGAACTGGTCGCGCTCCGGAATCCCATGGTGTTTCGGGCGCTGTCCTACAGCTACTCGGCGTTGTGGTTCAGCAGCCCGTTCTTTGTCGCCACGCTCGTTCTGTCCGTCGCCACGATTTCGGTCTATCGGCGTGAGCCCGCGCAGCGAATGCGCTCCCTGCCTGTGTATCCACCCGCGGAGACACGGTCGGCGCCAACGCTGGTCTTGGGCGAGACGCACTTCCACACGACACCAGGCCGTGCACCCACGCCTACGTGGCTCACCATCCCGGAGCGCGGCCTGTACACCGGCGTGATGATCCTCGGCGCCGTCGGCACGGGGAAGACGTCTGCCTGCATGTACCCGTACGTCGACCAGCTCCTTCGCTGGCGGTCGCAGGATCCGGAGCGGAAAGTGGGCGGCTTGGTCCTCGAGGTCAAGGGTGATTTTTGCAAACAGGTGCGGGGCATCCTGACTAAGGCCGGACGTGGCGACGACTACCTGGAGATCGGCCTCGACACCGGGTTCTGCTACAACCCGCTGCACAACGATCTCGACCCGTACGCCGTGGCCT
>CADEFN010000068.1 GCA_902826615.1 uncultured Gemmatimonadota bacterium | reverse complement strand
ACCGAGAGCACGTCGCGGACCGCGGCGAACCAATCCGGCGAGAAGACGTCGGGCAGAGCGTGCCACATGGGCGGATTCTACACAGTCAGCGAAACCACCAACCAACCGGGGGAAGAAGACCACGGGCTAGCTCTCCGGTGATTCCGCCCGCGGGGCGGGGACCAGGAGAGCGAAGCGCTGTCAGGAGGGACCCGCCGCGCTCGGCGAGTCGCGTTCCAACTGCAGAGCCACACAGCGCTCACGCGACCCGCCTCACCGCCTCCACGAGCCGCAACCACCCGTCGAGCTGGTTCCAACTCGCGAAATTGCGGCTCACCATCACGCTATCCATACCAGTCAACGACTTGCGGGCGACGGATCGCGTGATCGCACGGAGGAATCGAACCGCGCCGAGGTGAGTTCCGCAGAGGGCCTCGAGACCTTGCGTCAGGTTGCAGCACAGCGTCGCGACGTGTTACGTTACATGTAACCGGAGAGACACCATGGCGACCGTGGCTCGATCAGCGTCCCGCGACAAGGTCCGCGCCCACCGCAGTCGATTGCGCAAACTCGGTCTTCGCCCGGTTCAAATCTGGGTGCCAGACGTCAGGACGAGGGCCTTCTCCCTTGCCGCCCACCGTCAATCGCTGGCGGTGGCGAAGAGTCCGCATGCTGCCAGGGATCAGGCGTTCGTCGATGCGATCTCGGCCTGGGACGCGGAATGAAACGTGGTGAGGTCTGGACCGTCGCCGGCGGCGCCGCCTATGCGGGTAAACCGCGACCCGCGGTCATCGTCCAGGACGACCGATTCGACGCCAACGACTCGATCATCGTGTGCCCGTTGACGACCGATCCAACCCCGGCACCGATCTTCAGGCTTCCGATCCAGCCGAGCATCCGGAGTGGCTTGCGGTCGCCATGCCGGATGATGGTCGACAAGCTCACCGCTGTGCCCCGGACACGCCTTGGTATGCGGGTTGGCTCACTGACATCTGACGAAATGAAGGGCCTCAACCGCGCTCTTTTTGTCTTTCTGGGGCTCTCAGAAACGGAGACAGATGAGGGGTAACGCTCTCACGCGGTCAGCGCGAGTCCCTCCAGTTGTCGTAGCCACGCGTTGAGCTGGTTCCAACTCGCGACAACGTGGCTCACCATCAAGCCATTCCTGCCAGTCAACAACTTGCGGGCGTCCGCGAGCGCCATCGCACGCAGGAATCGAACCGGCGGCGTTCAGCTTCTGCGAGGCTTCGGCGGGAGCGGCACGTCGACTTCGGCGTAGCTGCCGGACGTCGCGGACGCGACGGCAGCGGCCACGCGATCCGCATGCTGGCGCAGCAGCGACCACTTCGTGCTGCCTGTGATAACGACGAGCGCGATTCGGCGTGCGCGCAGGTTCTGCTGGTAGCGGATACGGCGGTCGGTGGTGAGCAAGAGGTCGAAGCCGGCCTCTTCTGCAGCACTTAACAGCGCACCATTGCTCAGCGTGTTCCAGCCTCTGGCACGCGCCGTGTGGACCGTGTGCCCGGACAATGCTTGGGCCAGCCCCTTCGGCGTGCCGTGGTCAAACAGTACGAGCACCGGCGGGGGCTTCGGAACGGAGGCTCTCAGCCACGAACTCGAGGACGGCCGTCACCTGATCACGGGATACGTCGAACTGCTCCATCACCTCGTCGACGCTGAGGTCCTCGAGGTTCTCGATGACAGTGGCGACGGGCAGACGGGTGCCTTTGAACACCCAGGCGCCTCCA
The DNA here is from genome assembly GCA_902826615.1 of uncultured Gemmatimonadota bacterium. Lineage (GTDB taxonomy): Bacteria > Gemmatimonadota > Gemmatimonadetes > Gemmatimonadales > Gemmatimonadaceae > RBC101. The sequence continues at coordinate 239 of CADEFN010000068.1, read as the reverse complement.
ACCCGGTCGGGGACACTCTCCACTGCGGTGCACTGGGACCAGTCAAGCGCGGCCATGGGGCGACCTCCTACTACCTCAGTTTAGGGGATGTCCTTCTGGCGGTCACGGGCTTTCAGGCCGCCACCGAAGGTCCTCCAGCCGCCGCAGCCAGGGCGCCATCTGGTTCCAACTCGCACAAATGGGGCTCACCATCACGCCATCCATGCCAGTCAACGACTTGCGGGCGACGGATCGCGTGA
>CADEFN010000067.1 GCA_902826615.1 uncultured Gemmatimonadota bacterium | reverse complement strand
GGGGGGGGCGTGGGGTCGGTCAGCGGCCGAAGAGACCCGTACAGAGCGCCTGCTCACAAGGAACACCATCGCGATCGCCGTCCATCTGTGTGCCCGGGCAGTTCTTCAGAAAGTACCGGGCCTCCGTGCAGGAGGTCATCTCCGAACAGTGTTGACGGCCATCGCACTGGAACGTCGAACGCACAGGCGGCGCTGCGTAATACTTGTAGGCCACCACGCCCATCGCAGCAACCAGAAGTAGCGCAAAAAGACCGGTCCCCATCGACCAGGCCGAGCGCGAATCGGAACGCACCGGGCGACGGTGTCCGGTGTTTTCCCGGCTGCGATGCACGCGCACCGCCCGCTTGCGCCCGTCCCGATCCCGTTCCACCTCGAACGTCAGCGGCTCACCCACGATGGGCTGGTGACCATCCCGAGGGAATGCAGAGACATGCACGAAGACGTCCTGCCCGCCCTGCACGGCAACCACGAAGCCGAAGCCCCGTTCAACATCCCATTTTTTCAGCGTGCCTTCGAAGCGGTTGCCAGTGGTGCTCATTGAACGTTCCTCCCAAGCTGGTCACAGATCGTACCCAGACTGGGAAGCATCGGACCCATTCTGGGTACGGTCACATGCTCCCTGCCGCTAAACTCCGCCCATGCGTCCTTCCATCGCCATCTCCCGCCACCGCGACGCCGTACACCGCGCGGCTCAGCGATACCACGTGGCGAATCCGCGAGTTTTTGGTTCGGCGATGCGAGGCGAAGACACGGACGATAGTGACCTCGATCTGCTGGTTGATCCGCTGCCAGGAACAACTCTGTTTGATCTGGGTGGCCTGCAGGATGAACTTGAGACCATGCTGGGAGTGCACGTGGATGTTGTGACGCCCGGGGATTTGCCCCTGAAGTTTCGACACGTCGTGCTGGCAGAAGCAAGGCCGATATGAAACGCGGCATGCGCAACCGGGTTGCACATGGCTACTTTGATATCGATCTCGATGTCGTCTGGGATACCGTGCAGACTGCGTTGCCCACACTGATTGAGCAACTCAGTTCGCTGAATTCAGGGTCGGGCGATTCCGCAGGCTGAGTGCGATGAACAGATGCATAGAGACCCGCCTCAACGCGTCGCCCCAGCCCCCATCACCCGATCCGTTTGCACCTGCAATGCACACCGCACCGCCGCCCTGAGCCCGCGCACGATGTCGTCGAGCGCCATGTTCGGCGCGCCCTGCTCCGGCAGCCAGGGCACGTGCACGAACCCCCCTCGGGTGGACTTCAATGAACGGTTCGTGGCCAGCGTGCGCATGAGCCCGTAGAACACGTGGTTGCAGACGAAGGTGCCGGCGGTTTGTGAAACTTCGGCGCGAATGCTCTCGCGGTGCATCGCGTCGAGCATGGCCTTGATGGGCAGGGTGCTGAAGTAGGCCACCGGTGCGCGGCGGATCACCGGTGTGTCGATGGGCTGGGCGCCGGCGTTGTCGGGGATGGGTGCATCGTTCACGTTGATGGCCACGCGTTCGAGCGAGATGGCATGCCGTCCGCCGGCCTGCCCCACGCACACCACCAGCTCGGGCTGGTGCTCGCGCAGCAAGGCGTTCAACACGCGCAGCGATTCGTCAAATACCGTGGGCAACTGTGCCGCCACCACGGTGCGGCCCAGCATCTTTCGGCCATGCAGCGCCTTCACGGCGAGCCAGCTCGGGTTGACGGTTTCGCCGCCGAAAGGTTCGAAGCCGGTGAGCAACACCTTCCGGTGGGGAGCCGCCATGTCAGCGCCGGGCCACGCGGCCGCGGATGTCGACGAGCTTGGCCCGCAGGCGCTGGTGGTTCTCGGCGCCGGTGCGCATCAGCATCTTCTGCCCGGCGGACATGGACTGCAGCGCCGGGTCGACGAATTCATAACGCACCCACGGCCGGGTGGACGGCACTTCGCCCTTCACTTCCACCAGCGTCACGGCCAGCGGACCGCTCTGCACCGGCGTG
>CADEFN010000066.1 GCA_902826615.1 uncultured Gemmatimonadota bacterium | reverse complement strand
GGCCCGGGCGGGACAGCCTTTGTTTACCGGGTCCGCAAGTGAACGGGAAACGTTATACAGCACCGGAGTCACGTGTTGACCCAGAGTGAGTTTGACGCGATTCGCACCTTCGCGTCTCAGCATCGACAGCTGCTGGCGCTCAGCGCGCGGGCCGGGTGCTTCCATTGTTGTACGACGTTCGCTCCCAAGGACATCACCGTGTGGATCGCGGCACCGCTGAGCGCGACCGGCCCCGGCCCGGAGCAGGCGACCGCGCTCTGCCCGCACTGCGGGATCGACGCCGTCCTTCCATCCGTCTCGTATTATCCGTTGACCGACGACCTGCTCGCCGCCATGCATCACTACGGGTGCGAAAGACTGGCATCCGCCGACGGTGCGGCATGCGATGACGAGGGGCTGCCATCGTAACCCGCTGGCTCCGGAGACTTGGCCATGACCTACGACCGTGAACGTGCCGCCGAACTGGTCCTTGCCCTCATGCAGCTCACCGTACACGACGGGTGCCGCACCTGGAAGAGTTACGATTGGGACGTGATGAACGACCTGTGCGAGCGAGGCTATATCTCGGACCCGCGTAGCAAGGCCAAGTCGGTGGTCCTTACGGAGACTGGTATGCAGCAGAGCCAGCAGATGTTCACCAAATATCTCGCGCGTGCTGTATAACAATGCGGTGCACTTGGCGGGCTGGTGGGGTGGCCAACCCGCCCGGGCCGTGGTAGGCTACTCGAGAGACGGCCCGGGCGGGTCGGCTTTGTTTAGATAGCCCGCAAGTGACCGCAAACGTTAGGCTGCGTCGAAGCTAGGGTGCTCTGCGCGACATGTCCTACGGAGGTGTGCATCAATCGATGTACGCACACCAGTGTTCCTCTGCGTGCTCTGAACGTGACTTGGTGGCGTCGGGAGACCCACCCGGTCGCGACGCACTGTGTCGCCCATGACGGAATCACATCCAACGTGGCGGTCCCGCGCCACTGAGGCTCGCGATGTATCCTTGGACGGCGACCTGCGTCGCTCGGTAGCCTCTCAGAACACGTTGCAGGCGTGACGCCAGCACGCCAAGTGGGGTCCGTGCTCAGCGCGCCCCCTCGGGAGCCACATACGTATGCGAATCCGGATGAGTACGCTTGCCGTGCTGGCTATCGCCTGCGGCAGCCCGACGTCGGTGTGTGGCTGTTCGCCCCCAATCCCAATGGCTGACGTACGGGGCAGGGTTGAACGGGACGTTTCGGCGCCGGTGCTCGGCGCCGTGGTCAAGGCAGAGGTGTTCGTGGGTGGCTGCGGGGCGAGAGGTCCGCGGGCAATCGTCCAACCGGATTCAGCGGTGACCGGGGCCGGGGGAGCCTTTCGACTGATTATACAAGTGTGGCAAGCGGCAGACAGCGTTTGTCTGCATCTCGCTGTCCGCGCCCCTGGGGCTGTCGACAGCGCGGTGGCATTCCGACGGTCAGCTCCGGTTGGCAGACGCCTGCGCGGGAACTGGAGGCCGATCAACGTCACGTTGAAGATCCCTTAGGGCACGACAGGGTCCGGAGATACCAGCACACGCAGCCTAACATAGCGTTGCACTTGTCGGGCTGATGGGGCTGGCCAACCCGCCCGGGCCGCGGTAGAATGCCTCAAGGGCGGCCCGGGCGGGTCGGCTTTTGTTCAGATAGCCCGCAAGTGAACGCGAGCGTTCAAGGTGTAGAAAAAGCCAGTTGTAGACCGTGCACGCGCGCGGGCGTTGCACCGAGCGCGTTCGGAGGAGCATCGCTTGTTTGGGGGCCTGGCGGAGGGCAGTGAGATCGCCTGGGGCGCGATGCGAGGGGCTGGGCCGACCGTTAGGCGGCGTACCCGTGGTGGGCGAGCTTTTCGATGTTGTGCACGAGGCAGAAGAGCTGCCACTGCGCCTCGACCTTCACCCGGCTCCGCAAGGTGAATCGGTCCAGCCGCTTGTTGTGCCGGAGATTCGCAAACACGGGCTCCACCGTGCCAAAGCGCTGCGCGTAGCGCGCCCGTTCGG
>CADEFN010000065.1 GCA_902826615.1 uncultured Gemmatimonadota bacterium | reverse complement strand
CTGGGGAGGCGTGCATGGTGGATCAGGAACGGTGGGCGGAGATCCGACGGTTGTTTGATGAGGAGCGAGTGTCCATTTCTGAGATTGGGCGGCGCTTGGACCTGGATCGCAAGACGGTGCGCCGCAGTCTGCGACAGCCGACCTGGCGCCCATACCAGCGGGCGGTGGTCGCGGAGACCCTCCTGACCGCCCATGCCGACTTTGTGCAGACCCGCGCCCCACAGGTCGGGTACTCGGCGCGGATTCTGTATCAGGAGCTGCGGGCAAGCCGCGGCTATACCGGCAGTTACGAGACCGTGAAGCGGTGTGTGGCCCCGCTGCGCGAAGTCCAGGGGCACGCAGACCGGGCCCTGCTCCGGTTTGAGACCCCACCGGGGCAGCAAAGTCAGATTGATTGGGGCCAAGCCCTGGTGTCCTTTCGCGCCGGCCCGCAGGTCGTCCACGTGTTCGTGCTCACGCTGGGCTTCAGTCGCCGCGGGTTCTATTACGCCTGTGCGGATGAGCGGCTCGCCCAGTTTCTCGAATCCCATGAACGGGCCTTCGCCCATTTCGGCGGCCACACCCGGGAGCATCTCTATGATCGCCCACGCACCGTGTGTTACGCGGATGACACGGGGCGGCGGATCTGGAATCCCACCTTCAAAGCGTTTGCCGACTATTGGGGCTTTGAGCCGCGGGTCTGTCGACCGTACCGGGCGCAGACCAAGGGCAAAGTCGAATCAGGTGTGAAGTATGTGAAGCGGAATTTTCTGCCCGGCCGGACGTTCATCGATCTCGTGGACTTCCAAGCCCAGCTGGATGAATGGAACGCCACCATCGCAGACTGTCGGCTGCACGGCACGACCCACGAACCCCCCATTGCACGCTTTGCGCGAGAACGCGGGCAGCTGGTGCCACTGGCGGGGCAACGCAGCTTCCAGCAGGAGGCCCGTGTCTCACGGATCGTGGCCGAGGACTATTTGGTCAGCTTGGCGACCAACCGCTACTCCGTGCCCTTCCGCCTCATCGGCCAGCGGGTCGAGGTGCAGCGCCGGGGCGATCTCGTGTACATCTTCCATCGCGACCGGGAGGTCGCGCGGCATCCGGTCTTACCCGGCACCCACCAATTCTGCATCCTACCCGAGCACGGCCCCGGCGCCAGTGCACGGACCGCCCGCCAACGCCGATCCACTTGGACGGCCCCGGCCCTGCCTCCGGGCGCGATGCCGGAGGTCGAAGTGCGGGATCTGGCGTGCTATGAGGCGGTGTGCGGGAGCGCGACGGCGCAGGAGGTGCCGCGATGAACCCGGCACAACTGGAACGGCTCCGTGAACAGTTGACGCGGTTGCGGCTCTTGAAGAGCCGCGAGCGGCTCGATGCGCTCTTGCAAGAGGCGGCGGCCAAGGACCTCTCCTACGCCGACTTCCTCGACCAGGTGCTGGGCGAAGAAGTGGCCGCCAAGGCCGAAAAGAACATCACGATGCGCACCAGTCTCGCCCGCTTCCCGTTCGTGAAGAGCCTGGAGGCCTTCGACTTTACCTACCAACCCTCGCTGGATAAGAAGCACCTGCAGCAGGTCGCGACCTGCCACTTCATCGAGCACGGCGAGAACGTCGTGCTGCTCGGGCCGCCCGGCGTCGGCAAAAGCCATCTGGCGATTGGGTTGGGGCTCAAAGCGATCGAACAGGGCTATCGCGTGTTGTTCACCACCGCGGCCGCCATGATTGCGACGCTCACCCGGGCCCTCACGGAGAATCGGCTGGACGACAAGCTGAAGCTGTACACGATTCCCCGCCTCCTGATCATCGATGAGATTGGCTATCTGCCGATCGACCGGACCGGCGCCAATTTGTTTTTCCAACTCATCTCACGGCGCTACGAGAAGGGGCCGATGATTCTGACCAGTAACCAGAGTTTCGGCGCCTGGGGGGAGGTGTTCGGGGACCGGGTGCTCGCGACGGCGATCCTGGATCGGGTGCTCCACCACGCGATCACGATCAATATCCGCGGGCACTCCTACCGGCTCAAGGAGAAGCTGAAAGCGGGGCTCGTGCGAATGGACGACGCGACGACGACGTAA
>CADEFN010000064.1 GCA_902826615.1 uncultured Gemmatimonadota bacterium | reverse complement strand
CATGGTGCGTCGTGACGTTGAGGAAGGACTGATCCCCGCGGGGGGAGGACCGACCTTGGCTTGCTGCGCCACTCCAACGGGTGAAAGTCCCGTCCCGGTAGGCGTCGGTGCGCCGGGTAGCAGGCCCCAGGCAGCGGAGGGAGACTTCCATGCCCGAGCGGGGCGTCAAAAGCCCGTGAGGCGGCAACTGCCGCGCAGCGGGGAGCAAGCACGCGGGCCGCAACATGAAGTGAAGCCTGCAGCCTCGACAGATTTACAACCCGCAGGCCGAGCCGCTCATGTCACGGCGAAGGCAACATCACCGGGGCGAGTGCCGAAGCGCGCTGGGGACTGCGGCGGGGTATGGGGCGCAGCACGCGTGCAAGGAGTGGAGCGGAACACGAGAGACCCGTCTGCGCTGCCCGAGTCGGGGCAAGCGCGCTCGTATAAGCCCAAGGTGAAATCGAGGCGTGCGCAGCGGGAGTCCGAGGGGATCGTAGTACCGTTGGGTGCGGCGCAAGCCGTGCCCGCGAAGGCCGTGGGGCATAACGCGGCTGGAGGGAAGGGTCCCTGCGGTGGTCATGTTGCTGGAGCGGGTAAGCGCAAGGGAATGGCCGGCCAGACCGGACCTAACGACCCCGGCGGTGATGAGCCGCGCGAAAACGTGCGACAACTGCAAAGGCAGCTTTGGGCCGCAGCCAAGCGGGCGCCGGCAAGGCGCTTCCATGCGTTGTACGACCAGTTGTGCAGGGATGACATCCTGCACGAGGCGTGGAAGCGAGTGCGCCGCAACCGCGGCGCAGCGGGGATCGATCGTGTGTCGGTCCAGGATGTGGAGCAGTATGGAGTCCAGCGCTTCTTGCAGGAGCTGGGTGACGTACTGCGAGCGGGCGAGTACGGTGCGCAGGTCGTGCGGCGCGCCTACATCCCCAAGGCAGACGGAGCAAAGCGGCCCTTGGGTATTCCCACGGTGCGCGACCGGGTGGTGCAGATGGCGGCCAAACTGGTGCTGGAGCCAATCTTCGAGGCGGACTTCGAGCCGTGTTCGTACGGATTCAGACCCAGGCGCAGTGCGACGATGGCGATCGAGCGACTCAGGCAACTGGGCAATCGAGGGGCCGATCACGTGCTGGACGCCGACATCAGCGATTACTTCGGCAGCATCGATCACGACAAACTGCTTACCTTGATGGGGCAGCGCGTCAGTGACCGGCGGATACTCAAGCTGGTGAGGCAATGGCTACAAGCAGGGGTGATGGAAGACGGCGCGGTGCGCCACCCGGTGGCGGGAACGCCGCAGGGTGGTGTGATTTCGCCGCTGCTGTCGAACATCTACCTGCACGTGCTGGACCGGGTGTGGCGCCGACACGGCGCGCATCTGGGCGAACTGGTGCGGTATGCGGACGACTTCGTGGTGATGTGCCGTAGTGCGCAAGCCTGCGAAGAGGCCCAGCGCCGCATCGAGCACGTGCTGGGTCGGCTGGGCTTGAAGCTGCATCCGCAGAAGACGCGACGCGTGGTGCTGACGCAGGGCCGGGAGGGCTTCGACTTCCTGGGCTGCCACCTGCACAAGCGCATGAGCGGGCGACTGTGGCAGCAAGAGGGCGTCAGGCGGTACTACCTGTATCGGTGGCCAAGTCGCCGGGCGATGAACCGGGTGCGCGGCCGGGTGCGGGAGCTGACCCCCAGAGGGCGCTGTCATCAGGATGTGCGAAGCGTGATTGCCGAGCTCAACCCGGTGCTGCGTGGCTGGGGGCAGTACTTCGGCAGCGGCAACGCGGCCAACCATTTCATCGATGTTGACGCCTACGTCGTGAGACGTTTGCGCAGCCTGCGGGTCAAGCGCGCGGGGCGCAGCCTGAAGGCAGGCCAGGCGCAACGCTGGGATCGCGAGTACTTTGAACACCTTGGGTTGTATCGCCTGCGAGGCACCATCCGCTATGCCGGCAAACCTCCCGGAAGAAAACGGGAGTCCGCGTAATGCTGCGAGCCGACAGACCACTGGTAAGCCGTGTGCGGGAAATCCGCATGCACGGTTTGGAAGGGGGCGTTCGCTCCTGGATTTATTCAATTTAGGAACCAACGTCTACCAATGA
>CADEFN010000063.1 GCA_902826615.1 uncultured Gemmatimonadota bacterium | reverse complement strand
ATGGGCAATGCCTATCCGGGCCTGGATCACTACTGGCGCGACGTGTCGTTGGGGAACATCGACTTGTCGGGCACCCGCGTGCAGGGCTGGTTTGACATGCCCGGTGCATGGAACGATTACTGGAACTCCGCAGGCCGTATGCTTGCCATAGACAGGGTGGCACAAGACTGCAGTGCTGCCGCAGATCCGCAGGTCGACTTCACTCAGTTCGACGGCGTGGTGTTCATCACTCCGGGGCCGCAGGGCAGTCTGCCGGGCCCCGCGTTCGGCGGCAGCACAAGCATCGTGGTCGACGGTGTCAGGCGTGGCGTCAGAGCCGCATGGATTCCTTTCGAGGTGTGTGGCTCCGTTGGCTGCTACGGACTGGATGTGGTCGCGCACGAAATCGGTCACTCGCTGGGCCTCCCACATTCGTCGGGGCCCTATGGATCGGTCTACGACTCCGGCTGGGACGTGATGAGTGGGAGCCGATTTAGAAAGTGCGTCCCGGGTTCTGCGTGGTGGTGCATCGGTCCGGGTACGATTGGCTACCACAAGTCTCTGCTCGGCTGGATACCGGCGGCGCGCGAGTTGGACGTCCCGCTCGGCAGCACTGAGGCCGAGCTGCTCCCCCTAGACACACTCCCCGCCACCGGTTCGGGGATCATTCTGGCCAAAGTGCCGCTGCCTGGCACGTCAACGTTCTACACGGTGGAGGCCCGTAGGCCGGCTCGGTACGACGAGATGCTGCCACGCAGGACGGTCATCATTCACCACGTCGACCCCTCCCGAAGTCGGGCGCCGGGCGTCAACCCGGCGTGGGTCGTCGATGGTACGAACACCGATCCCGCTAAGGACCCCAACGACGGCGAAGCAATGTGGACATCGGGAGAGGCCTTCATCGATGCCGCGAACGGTATCCTCGTCGAAATCATCGGGGAGACCGCCCAGGGCTGGCGTGTCGCATTTACGCGGCAGACTCCGGGGCTCCCGCTGACCCGCAGCGATTCGTATGGCACTGGTGTCGGCGTCTCACTCAGCGTGCCCGCTCCAGGGATTCTGGCCAACGATCACGCGGGCAATTCAACAACCCTCACGGCCTCGCTCGTCAGTGCGCCGCTCTATGGACAACTGACCCTGCAACCGACTGGCGGATTCACCTACGTGCCTACAGCTGGCTTCGTGGGAACGGACGCGTTTACATACATCGCCACTGGAGTCGGAGGGTCGAGCAGCGCCGCCACTGTTCAGTTGACCGTCTCGACGGGACCGCAGCCAGCGAACCACCTCGAGGTACGTTCCATCGCCGGCAACATAGTGACACTGCGGTGGGCCGCGCCGACTTCGGGGGATGCCCTGACTGGCTATGTGCTCGAAGGTGGCGTAACTCCAGGCCAGACACTGGCCTCCATTCCCACTGGCAGCGCGACGCCGGTCTTTACCTTCAACGCGCCCACCGGGGCGTTCTATCTGCGTATCAAGACGGTCGCCGGCGGGCAGACGAGCGAGGCCTCGAACGAGATTCGGGTCTTCGTGAACCAGCCCGTGGCGCCGTCGGCGCCCTCCGGACTGACCGGGCTCGTCAACGGCCAGCAGGTGGCGCTCTCATGGCGCAACACGTTCGCGGGCGGCACGCCGAGGGCCGTCATCCTTGATGTCAGTGGCACGTTGTCGGCTTCGCTGCCGCTCGGCGTCACGGACAGTTTCGTCTTCAACGGCGTCCCCGGGGGCACCTACACCTTCTCGGTGCGCGCCGTGAATGGCGCGGGCGCGAGTCCGTCATCGAATCCGGTGACGCTCACGTTCCCTGGCCCCTGTTCGGGCGCACCGTCCGCGCCCGAGAACTTCCTGACCTACAACGTCGGCAACACGCTGCACCTGCTGTGGGACCCGGCCGCGAGCGGTCCCGCAACCACCAGCTTCGTGCTCAACGTCTCCGGGGCATTCAACGGCACGTTCCCACTGCCCACCCGCGGGCTGTCTGCGGCGGTGCCGCCAGGCGCCTACACGTTCACCCTCAGCGCCGTGAATGCGTGCGGTACCAGTGCGCCGACGGCGGCGCAGACGGTCGTGGTGCCGTGACGCAGCTGTTCACTCGCGCCGTTGGTGTTCTGATGGACTTCTCCAGCCGGCCGGCAGGCTGGGTGGCCATGGCTGTCCTCGCCGCGCTGTCCACCAGTCCAGCCCGGGCGGCCGCACAGACACTGCCGCCCGTGAGCACGAACAA
>CADEFN010000062.1 GCA_902826615.1 uncultured Gemmatimonadota bacterium | reverse complement strand
CCACCTGTGGGAGTATTCGTTCTGGAATCGCCGGGCCTACAGACGACGGCGTTAGCCGTGCCACACCTTCCATCGGCGCGAAGGCCACTCATCACGGGGGCGCTCCTCTGCGCGCTCCTGATCGTGCTGCCCGGCGCGTGGCAGGGGCATGTTCCGGCTCTCCGGTACTCCACCGTCGTCACTGCCGCCCTCGCACTCGTGGCCCTGGCACTCACCAGCCTGGCGCTGCTGGCCCCTCAGCGCCGCCCTTCGTGGCGCCTCGTGGGGATCATCGCGGCGCTCGTAGTCGCGAAGGGCTCGCTCGGCCACTTCGACGCGCCGATCGGTTGGCATGCGGAGTACACGACGCTGACACCCGCTCCGCCAAAGGTTGGCGGGTTCGCGTGGCGCCTGGGCTACCACCCCTACCGAGTCGACCCGGCAATCGCGTTCGATGCCCGCACCTTCGAGCTTCAGTTCTTCAACGACTTCCACCGCTACAACGGCCGCGCGTATACCCCTCCTCGAGCGACGTCGCAGGAGCTCCAGGTGGTCTGGACCGGCTGGTTCGAGACATCCGAGTTGCGGAAGCTGACCGTCAGCGGCACCGCAACCGGGAGGGTCTCTGCGCGTGTCGATGGCCGCGCCTGGTTCTCGAATGACGGCGAGGGTCTCCCGGACGAGCTCGCTCTGAACGTCGGGGCAGGCCGTCACCGCCTGGACGTCGTCTACGAGAAGCCCTCAGGGCGAGCGCCGGCCGCCTCTGTATCCTTTGCCCTCGACGGAACCGCGCTGACACCGAGCCCCTGGCCGGCAACCCCGGGGCGCATCTCGTCGGTCGCCCGCTACGTCAATGACAGTCTGGTCGTGACCGGGCTGTGCCTGCTGGGCCTGTTGTGGGTGTCTGGCCTGCGGGGCGCAACGCCTCGCGGGACAGCCAACACGCGAGGCGCGGCGCTGGCCCTGCTGGCCGTTTCCTGGCTGCTCTACACGGCCGTCACCAACGCGGCGGCCTTCAACGGGGCGACGTACGAATTCACTCCGGGAGACGACCACCTTGCTTATGAGGGGCTGTCGCGCAATATCCTCGAACAAGGCATCTTGATGCCCGAACACCGGCCCATCGGGCAAGGCACCGCCTACTTCTTCTACCCACTCTATTCGTACGTTCTGGCAGGCGCACATCTGGTCCTCGGCGACAGCCACGCCACCGTGGTGTTTGTGAACGCAGCGGCCGCTGCGTCCCTGCCAGCGGTGTTCTGGCTGCTCGGCTGGCGACACCTGCCGACCCTGGCGCAGGCGATCGGCCAGTTGCTGCTCATCGCATTCATCACGCGCCATCACACGCGGTACTTCGAAAGCCCGCTCACTGACAACCTCTTCATTCCCCTCGTTCTGGCCACACTAGTGCTCGCGACTCGCGCCGTCCGCACGTCACGTCCGCTGGACGCGTTCGTGACAGGCTGCGCTGTCGCCGCGTGTGCGACCACGCGACCCTCTGCATTCCTGCTCATCCCGATGCTCGCTGTGTTGATCGCATGGAAGAGCAAGGGCACCGGCCTGTGGCACCGCGCCGGCCCCGTGGTGGCGCTGGCGGCTGGATACGCCGTCGCGCTGGCGCCGGTCGTGGCCCGCAACTGGATCGTGGCGCGCCAGGCGGTCGCGATGGTGACGCTGTCGCACGCTATTCCCATCTCGCTCATTCCGCCGGAAGCGCAGACGCCCGAGGTCGTGAAGCGTGCAGCCCTGTGGTCGTGGTCGGCAAGCCTGCAGCTCGCAGGAAGCATGATTGCCGCAGATCCGTGGGGCATTGCGTGGTTGGAGGCTCGCAAGATCCTGTTCACGCTGGGGGTCACGAGTCTCGGGCCGGCCGGAAGCGTGATGATCTGGGAACTGCCTGTACTCTGCGTGGTGGGCATGACGGCCTTCGCGCTGCGTCGCGTGCCGGGCACCACATCAGCCGTACTGCTGACCTTCACCCTGTCGCATCTTGCCGCCGTCACTATCGCGTACCCGTGGACGTACGGCTACAAGACCATCCTGCCGGTGCACCTCGTGTTCCTGTTCGGAGCGCTCCATCTGCTGCGCCGCCAGGACGTTACGGCTCATCCCTGACACGCCACGGTGCCCGAGGCGCCTCGACGCGGCTGTGCATGCAACGATCAGAGTCCTCGCTCAGCTGGCGTGTGACTGACCCTTGCGGAACGCGAGGATCAACTCGCCGCGC
>CADEFN010000061.1 GCA_902826615.1 uncultured Gemmatimonadota bacterium | reverse complement strand
CTTACTTTCCGCAGGTCGCCAGACGCATTTGCGCGTAATTTCCCGGTCGCGGGAAGGTCAAGGTTGGCGCGGTACTTCCAAGTCGATGAGACGCTCGGTCTGCTCCTCCCACTCACGCATAAGCTGCTTGGCACGGCGGTGGTTGTCGATCGCGTGTTGTAGAAGCTCGGCCTGCGCTGGCGTGACCATGCGATGCACGAGCTTGCCGCCGATCATGTGCCCCCATTCGTAGTACGGGCCATGACGGGCCTGCGGATCCTGGGCGCAACGGCACCCGGGCTTGCCGCACACCTTCATGCGCATGTGCAACGTGCCCGAGCACAGGTACTCGATGTCGGCCAGGGCCGCCCGGACGCCGCCGATCTTGTCTCGGACCTGCTTGATGTTTTGTGCGAGTGAACGCGGCATGAGTGCTTGACTTTTGCGATTCTGTCGTTAATAGTAGCGCCAGAATGCCAAGCTCGCAAGCCCCGACTTCCACCAAGGAGGCGGCAGGCTTCACTCTTCACACCGAGCGCCTGGGCCCGCTGCCCCTGATCAACCACTTCATCGAGCGCATCGGCCTGCACGACACCCTGTCGCGCCACATCCCCTCGGACGCTCGCTGCAGCATCACCCATGCCAGCGCGCTGGGCGTGCTGCTGCGATCGATCATCGTGGAGCGCGAACCGATCTACCGCCAGCACGAGACCGTGCACGGCTTCGCCGATGGCATGTTCGGCATCAGTGCCCAGGAGATGGAGCACCTGAGCGACGACCGCCTCGGGCGCGCCTTGGACCGGCTGTTCGATGCCGATCGCACGGCGTTGCTGACTGAGCTCGTGTTGGCCGTTGGGCAGCGCTTCGGGGTGCGTTTCGAGGAGTTCCACAACGACTCCACATCGATCAGCTTCTGCGGCGGCTACCGCCGCGCCCGAGGCCGCCAGATTCGCGCTCGCACCGCGCCCGCGATCACCTTCGGGCATTCGAAGGCGCACAGGCCGGACCTCAAGCAACTGCTGTTCATTCTGACCATGAGCGCCGACGGCAACGTGCCGGTGGCGTTTCGCTGCACCGACGGCAACACCAGCGACTCGGTCACCCACGTGCAGACCTGGGAGACGCTCAGGGCGGTGGCCGGCAGGAGCGACTTCCTGTACGTGGCCGACAGCAAACTGTGTTCGCGCGAGAACATGGATCACATCGACCGCGCAGGGGGCCGCTTCGTCACCGTGATGCCACGCAGCCGGCTTGAGGATGCGCAGTTTCGCGAATGGCTGCAAACCCACACGCCCGAGTGGTCCCTGGTGTGGGATCGGCCCAACCCGCGCTACAGCGACGGGCCGCGCGACTGCTGGTACGTCCATCGGGCGCCGCTACCCTCCATGGAAGCCTGGTCCATCGTGTGGGTCTGGAGCACGCTGCTGACGCTGCGCCAGCATGCCCGGCGGCTACGCAACATCGCCGCTGCCATCGAAGAGTTCGAGCGGTTGCGCCAGCGCCTGGCCTCCGCCAAGACCCGGCTGCGCGGCGCCCCCGAGATCGACCTGCAGATCAAGCTCATCGTGGACAGGCACCATGTGGGTCGCTACCTCAAGGTTCGCCGCGTCGTTCGCGAAGAGCACGTCTTCAAGCAAACCCGCCGTGGCCGCCCGGGCCCCGACACGGCCTACCGCAAGATCACCAAGCGACGCTTCGACGTGCAATGGAGCACCGACGAGCAGGCCATCGCCTACGACCGGCGAAGCGACGGCATGTACCCGTTGATGACGAACGACCGCAAGCTCAGCGCCGCACAGGTCCTGCAGGCCCACAAAGGCCAGCCCATGATCGAGAAGCGCTTCGAGCAGATCAAGACCGTACACCAGATCGCCCCGGTGTTCCTCAAGGACGAGGGTCGCATCGAGGCACTGTTCACCCTGTACGCGATCGCACTGCTGGTGCAGGCCCTCATCGAGCGCGAGCTGCGCCAGGCCATGGCGCACGAAGCCATCGAGGAACTGCCCATCTACCCCGAGCAGCGCCAGTGCGCGCATCCCACCACCGAGCAGGTGCTGCGCCTGTTCAGCCTGGCCGAGCGCCATCAACTGCGTCAACACGGCCGCACCGTTCAGGCATTCAACCTCACACTCACCGACCTGCAGCGCAAAGTGCTCGCGCTGCTCGGCGTCCCCGCAAGCACGTTCTAGGCACCTCGAAACGCAGCCCGGAAATTACGCGCAAATGCGTCTGCTGACCCGCGGAAAGTAAG
>CADEFN010000060.1 GCA_902826615.1 uncultured Gemmatimonadota bacterium | reverse complement strand
CGTGCATCGGGTGGTCCATGTCGGTGTTGTTGATGTACTCCCACTCCTCGATGTCACCCAGCCGAACGCGGTCGTCGATGCGCGCATGGTCGAACTCGTGCCCGTTGATCAGGAACCTTATCCCCATGCCGCGGCCCGGCACCATCCCCATGGTCTCGGACAGCACGAACGCGCGGCGCGCGCGTGCGGCCGGCAACCGCTCCACCTCGCCCAGCGCCTGCGGCACCTGGCGTGGTGAAGCGGCGCGTCCCTCGTAGCCTACAGACGCGATCTCGAACGCGGTGCGCGTTCCCAATGGGCCGCCCATCATGCCGGCCGAGCCTCGGTTGTACGGCAGATTCATGAGTCGATACACGCCCCCGGCCCTGCTACCCAGGATCAGCACATCCCGCCGCTCGCCTGGCGCCAACAGGAGTTCATCGACCTGTTGTGGGGTCGCCAGGCTGCCACCATCGGTCGCGATGATGTGCATTGCATGTCCTTCGAGAGAGAGCCGGTAGAAGCGAGACGCCGAGGCATTGAGCAGGCGGAGCCGAAGGAGACCGTCCTGCTCGATCGCGTATCTCGGCTGGGTCTGCCCGCTCACGGTCACGAGGGTCCCCTCGCGTCCGCCCATCAGGGCTCCCATCCCGGGATCTATGGGTCGTCCCGACCGGTCGAGTTCGAAGTCCTGCAGCACGAGCACGTGCTCGCGCGCCGCCGCCACGTCCGGGATGCCGTCCAAGGCTCCACGGATCACCAACGGTGCCGCCAGTCCGAGCGACACCTGGCGGGCGACGGACCCATGCAGATGAGGATGCAGCCAGAACAGACCAGCGGGGTGGTGCTCCGGAATGCGGAACGCGTACGACGCCACCTCGCCCGGGGGCACCTCCAGGAAGATGTTGTCGGCTGTGCCGGCGGGCGGCACGTGCAGACCGTGGAAATGGAGGTTGGTCGACTCGTCGAGGTGGTTGGTCAGGCGAATGCGGACCTCGTCACCGGCCGCAGCCTCAAGCAGGGGCCCCGGGACTTGACCATTGAAGGACCACAGCTTGGCGCGGCCCTCCGCGAGGTCCACCCAGTCTTCACTGGCGACCAAATCGACGTCGAGGCGTCCATCGACGCTTGCCAGACGTGCGTCCCTCCCCGCTGATTGGGCACTGGCGCGCAGCGGTGCCCCAGCCAGTCGCGTGACACCGCGAGCGGCCAGATAGCTGACACCGACGGCTGCCCCAACCCCCACGAACGCTCTGCGTGTGACGAACATACGACTACCACTCCTCACGATATCGGGGATTGCCCGCCTGATAGTTGCTGATGGACCCGGTCACGAACGGACGGGACTTCGTGACCGCGGCAGCACTCCGGCAGCTCACCGCGCAGGGCATCGAGCGCGCGCGCCGCCTTGTCCAGGAAATCCGTTGACGACTCGATCAGCCAGCGACGCGGATGACCGTCCCACGCCCGGAGAATCAGGTCGTCGACCTCCGCCGCGCGCGCGGCCGTTTCGGTTCTGAGCGGATTCTGGTGGTTGTAGCCGAGATCAGCGGTCGGGGTGCGCAAGTGGATGACCGCGTCGTAGCGGACCATTTCCTGCTCACGGTCACTGCCGAGTGGCGCCCAGAAGTCACCGGGGGCGCCCGGCCAGTAGGCCAGCCCGTCCAAGGTCCCCCGGTCGCACAACACGATCGCGGCGTTATGGCTGTCTCCGGTGTTCTCGAGCTGCCGCTGCACGTGGTAGATCGCACGCTGAGCGGCGCGTTGGCACCCCGCGTCCGAGTGCCGCGGGAACCCACCGCCAAAGACGATGCTCGCCGCTTCGGGCAGCACGGCCACATGAGAACAGAACGACTGCCGGATCAGTTCCAGCAGCGCCGTCTTGCCCGCCCCGGGCCCTCCGGTGAGCACGATTCGGCGCCGATCGTGGGGCGCGCTGCATTCGCAGGGTGTCATGGTGTCCACCTCGCTAAGGGCGCGCGACCACGAGCTTCAGCACGTCGGACATCAGATTGTCCTCGCGCTCGATCGCGAACCCGGCGCCTCGGATGTTGTCCATCGTGCGTCGGTTGATGTGTGGCCCGCTCCTTGACACAATCGGGTCGAGCCAGTCGAACACGCTGGCGAGCCATGGTGCTCCCGGCCGCATATGTTCGAGGAACAGGGCCTGACCACCCGGCCGCAGCACCCGGCGCATCTCGATCAGGCCCTTCACCGGATCGGGCACTGAGCAGAACACACAGGTAGCCACGACCGTGTCGAACGTGCCAGATGGCCACTGGAGTTGCTCCACGTCCA
>CADEFN010000059.1 GCA_902826615.1 uncultured Gemmatimonadota bacterium | reverse complement strand
TGTCAAGGGTCGCCGCCTTTTCCCCGGCCATGGTCGCTTAAATCTCCCCACCCGGTTGAGATCCGTTGTCCTCGTGCGGACGGACCAAGCCGGCCTTCAGCTTGTCCTTGAGCCGGTAGGAGTTGCCGCGGATGTTCATCGTGACGGCGTGGTGCAGCAGCCGATCGAGGATAGCGGTGGCGATCACGCGATCACCGAACACCTCGCCCCAGGCTCCGAAGCTCTGGTTGCTGGTCAGGATCATCGGGCCGCGTTCATACCGCCGGCTGATCAGTTGGAAGAACAGGTTGGCGCCACCCCGGTCGATCGGCAGGTAACCGATCTCGTCGACGATCAGCAGCCGGGGCGCGGTGTATAGCTTGAGCTTTTCTTCTAGGCGCCCCTCGGCATGCGCCTTGGTCAGCTTCTCGATCAGTGCGGAGGCTGTCGTGAACAGCACCCGGTAGCCGGCCTCGATGGCCTTCAGCCCGAGGCTGACCCCCAGGTGGGTCTTGCCCACGCCCGGAGGGCCGAGCACGATCACGTTGTCGCCGTGTTCGATGAAGTGGCAGTTGGCCAGTTGCTGCACCAACTTGCGGTCGATCGAGGGCTGGTAGCCGAACTCGAAGGTCTCCAGGGGCTTGACGAAGGGGAAGCGCGCCATCGCCGTGCGCATCGCGATGTTCTTGGTGGCTTTCGCGGCGACCTCCTCGCCGAGCACCTGCTCGAGGAACTCCGCATAGGGGAGTTCGTTTGCGGCTGCGTGCTGCAACAACGCCTCCAGCCGCTCGCCGCTCTTGAGCAGGCGCAGCTTGCGCAGATGCTCGCCCAATCGCTCGAGCTGCGCCGGGGTGGTCATCGCCGCAGCCGCGCTGCTGGTGGCCGACACCGTGTTGGGCTTGGTCTTGCTCATGTCGCCACCTGCGTCGGTTGCAGGCCGAACAAGTGCTCGTAGACGGCCAGGTCGCGTACCTCGACCTCTCGGGATAGATCCGCCCCAGAGTCGGTGCTGCGCCTCTTGGGCACCGGGAAGCGGTGTCGGGCGTTGCGTGCCGACGCACCGGGGCCGTGCTCGGGTTTGACGCTCAGATGTCCCCGGCCGGCCAGCACCGGATGCTCGGCCACAACGGCGCCGCGGTGCCGGATGACCAAGGCACCACCCTCGCGCACCACCTGCACGGTGCGCCCGATCAGCATGAACGGCACCGAGTAGCGGTTGCCGTCGACGGCAACCAGCCAGTCCTGGGCGACCACCCGATCGCGCACCATCGCCTGCAGGAAGCTCGGGTGCCCGGCGGTGGGCGCCAGGGCGCGTGCCTCCTCGGCGAAGCGGTCGATCGGGCGCTGATGGGTTGTCCCGTGGGTGCGCAAATCGGCCACCTCCAGCTGCCAGGCATCCAACTGCGCGTTGAAGTCCTCCAGGTCCCGGAACAGCCGACCGGGCACGAAGTTGCGCTTGACGTACTTGACCCCGGATTCGACCTTGCCCTTGGTCTGCGCGCGGTACGGCTGGCACAGCCGCGGGGTAAAGCCCCAGTGCAAGGCGAACGCGGCGAACTTCGGGTTCAGTTGCGGTTTGCCCGCCTTCGTGCCCAACACGACCGTGCGCATCCGGTCGTACAGCAAGAACTCGCAGCGCCCGCCGAAGTGGGCGAACGCCGCCTCGTGGGCGGCCAACAGATCCTCGATCCGCTCGCGCAGGAACCCCATCGCGAAGCCGCGCCGGCTGTAGCCCAGCGTCATGACGAAGATGTGGATCTCGCATCGCGCCTCGCCCAGCGCCACCGTGATCTGGCCCCAGTCGCATTGCGCTTGCTCGCCAGGTCCAGTCTCGAAGCGGCACTGGGTGAGACCACCGGCGGCCGCCGCCAGACGCAACGGGACCACTGCACGGCGCACGATCACGTAGCTGCCTGTGAACCCATGCTTCGCGCGCAGCTCTTGCCACAGGATCCTCGCCGAGTAGTTGACCTGCGGCGCTCGCTCGTTCAGCCAAGCCCGGTGTGCATCCAGAAGGCTGCCGGCCGCCTTGCGTTGGTACGGCTGCCAACAGACGTGTTGCAGGCAGCGTCGCACCGTCTTGCGGTCCAGCTCCAGATCACGGGCGATCGCCGAGATGCTGTGTCCTTGCGCCCACCGGCCGTGGACGGCCTCCCATTGCTGTTGACCAAGCACCGGCGCCTCCGTGTCCCTCGAGAACACGGGCACCGTAGCCCCAGGGCGGGCCAGGGCCCAAGGGCCCTGGCCCGCGAATCCGTCGACCGACAGACCGCTCGGGTTTGCTTCCTCTTCCATCGTTCGCTCCTTGGCGATGATGGGTGGGGAAATTTCGACGACCACAACTGGGGATTATTGGAAGACCACTGACA
>CADEFN010000058.1 GCA_902826615.1 uncultured Gemmatimonadota bacterium | reverse complement strand
TGTCGCTCAAAGTCCAGACCAGAACTTGCACACGACAGCCTCGCTGGTGCGCGCGTGGGACCTCGCTCGGCGCTTCAAGCTTCAGGACGTGGAATCCGTCGCCGTCGACTCGATGCTGGACTATGTGGCGGCTGGTTTGCCCGAGTTCCGCAGTTGGTGGGCATTTTCGGGGGTGTTGGCGGGTGGATATGCTGGTCAGCGGGTTGCGACCGGTGGGATGGGCCTGAAAACGTGGGCACACGACTGACGTTGTATGTGTCTGTGGTTGTGGGCTGGTTGGCGTAGTGTGTGGGCATGTATTTGCGGACGACGCAGCGCCGGAACCGGGACGGGTCGGTCGTTCGGTACGTGCAGGTGGCCCACAACCGGCGTGTTGATGGGGTGACCCAGGCTGAGGTGCTGGTCAACTTGGGCCGCGAGGACCACCTCGACAGCGAGGGGCTACGCCGCCTCGTCGGTTCGATCAACCGCTATTTGGGCGAAGCAGACGACGCGGGCCACACGGTGGATGGGCCGGGTGAGGGGCTGTCGGTGGTCAGCTCTCGTCCGGCGGGGGTGGCGTGGTTGCTGGATGGTCTGTGGCGCCAGTTGGGGGTTGACACCGCGTTGGGCAAGGTGCTGGGCGGCCGCAAGTTCACCACGGCGGTGGAGCGGGTGATCTTCGCGATGGTCGCCAACCGGGCCATCGATCCGATGTCGAAGCTGGCCACCGCCGAATGGGTCTCCCACGATGTCGCCCTGCCTGGGCTCGAGGCGATGGACGATGATCAGGCGTATCGGGCGATGGATCTGCTGGTCGAGGCCGACGCTCAGGCCCAGGTCCAAGAAGCGGTGTTCTTCGCCGTTGCTGATCTGTTGAACCTGGAAGTGGATCTGCTGTTTTTCGATACCACCTCCACCTACTTCGAACGCGACAGCGATGACGGTGACGGCGGGTTCCGGCGTTACGGCCATTCGAAAGATCATCGGGCGGATCTCCCGCAGATCGTGATCGGGCTGGCCGTCACCCGCGAGGGGATCCCGGTTCGCTGCTGGTGCTGGCCGGGCAACACCAACGACCAGTCGGTGTTGCCGCAGGTGAAAGACGACATGCGAGGCTGGCGGCTGGGCCGCGTGATCACCGTTGTGGACCGCGGGTTCTCCTCCGACGCCAACCTCGCCTACCTCCGCCGCGCCGGCGGGCACTGGATCGCGGGCGAACGCATGCGTGACGGCTCCGCTGATGTGCAGGCGGTGTTGTCACGCCAGGGCCGCTACCAGCAGGTGCGGGACAACCTGCGGGTCAAAGAAGTCCAGCTCGACTCCACGCCGGATCGGCGTTGGATCATCTGTCACAACCCCCAAGAAGCCGAACGCGACCAAGCCCAACGCGACGACGCGGTCGCCCGGCTGCAGGCCGAACTCGACCAGATCGCCGCGGCCAGGGCCCGTGACGCGGCCCGCGCCAAGAAGGCGGGACGGAAACTCTCCGACGATGCGCATCGCAAGGCGGAATGCGCCTTACGTGATCACCCCACACTCGGCCGCTACCTGCGCCAGACCGCCACAGGAAGACTGCAGATCGACCGGGCCGCGGTCAAAGCAGAAGAACGACTTGACGGCAAATACTTGCTGTCGACGTCGGATCCGACGATGACCGCGGAAGATGTCGCGTTGGGATACAAGAACCTGCTGGAAGCAGAACGCGGGTTCCGTGACTTGAAATCCACGTTGGAGTTGCGGCCGGTGTTCCATCGCATCGAGCCCCGCATCCGCGCTCACGTGCTGCTGTGCTGGCTTGCCCTGCTGCTGATCCGGGTGGCCGAACGACGCTGCGACTCGACCTGGCGCCAGATCGCCACCGAGCTCGGCCGGATCCATGCGGTGACCCTCGACGGGCCCGCCGGCACCGTTGTGCAGACCACCCCGCCCAGCGACCGCGCCACAGGGTTTCTTCGAGCTTGCCAGGTCGATCCACCACCCCGGATCACCCACCTCCAACCAGCCTGACCAGCACCAACACCCGCCGAACGCCGCTACGCGCCCGTGGGCACACGCGCCCGCGCAGCCAACAACGCGTCTACCCAGCTCACACCCCCAAAACCAGCCCTCGTGTCACCACCAACTGCGGAACCCGGGTTTGGACGCTGGCCCCAATCGGCCGGGCGTCGTCATCCCCGTGCTCTGTGCGTGCGCTGCTGCTCTTCATCCGAGTCGAAGGACGAGGTCCACTCCGACGGCGTCCCAGAGGCTGGATGACCTTCTCGAGCGCTCTCTAGCTACCTATCGCCGCGACTACCTGGTTTCCGAAATCGCTCAGCTGATGCGTCAGAGGAATCTCGACGGGGAGGCCATCGACTCGATCAACCGAACGGAGGTGCGGTCGCGGCTTGACCTG
>CADEFN010000057.1 GCA_902826615.1 uncultured Gemmatimonadota bacterium | reverse complement strand
GCCAGAGCTGGCTGTGGAGCGCACCGGCCAAGCACTCGACGCGCCAGATCACCGAGGTGCTCGAACGCATTGCCTTCCTGACGGATTTGGGCATCGATCAACACATGGGCAACCTCAACGACGTGCTGGTGCGCCGCTATGCGCGGCGCATGGCCAGCAGGCCGCCCTCGGTCAGCGCCCGGATCAAGGAGCCGGCGCGCACGCTCGAGATGGCCTGCTTCCTGCGCTATTGCCTGCTGACGGCCACAGATCAGCTCATCCTCATGTTCCAGCGTCGTGTGGCCGACCTCTGGCGCCAGTGCGCCGACGGCGTGACGGCAACCGTCGACTGGGCGCAGCAGTACCAGCAGTTGCTTCAGGAACTGACCGATCTTGCGGCCCAGGAGACGGTGCCGGATGCCGAACTGCGGTCGCGCTTGGTCAGTCTGGTCGCAGCCAAGCGTGCCCGGCGGCCACCCAGTCGGGCGTCGATCATCCGCCAGCACCTCATCGACGCCATTGCCCCGGTGCGCTCGCTGCTGGTGGCAGTGAGCGGGCTGGCCTGGCAAGCCACGGGCGAGCATCCGGCGATCGATGCGTTGGACAGGCTGCGCACCCTGTACGCTGCCGGCACCAAGAGCCTGCCGGGCGAGGTCACGGCAGCGCGCCTGGGCCCGGCATGGCGTCAAGCCATCGCTGACGTCGACCGTGAGCGGGCGTTCCGGGCATTGGAGGTGGCCACCCTGTTCGCCTTGCGCCGAGCGCTGCGCAACGGCTCGGTCTGGATTGAGCACTCCTTGAGCTTCCGCGGCCGCGAGCGGCTGTTCATCCCGGATGAGCGCTGGAAGACCGAAGCCCGGCGCCACTACGCCCGGCTGCAGCTGCCGGCCAAGGCCAGTGACTTCCTCACACCGTTGCTTGCACGCGTTCGCGCTGGTATCGATGCGGTGGCTGCTGCCACGCGCGCCGGATCGCTGCGCGTGGATGACGAGTTGCACTTGGCACCACTGGCCGCCGATGAAGAAGATCCCGAAGTCACCAAACTGCGCAGCCGGCTTGACCAGCGCATCGGCGAGGTGCAACTGCCCGAGGTCATCCTGGCCGTGGACGCCCAGGTGCGCTTCAGCTGGATCATGCTCGGGCGTGAGCCCAGATCGGGCCATGAGCTGCTGATGGCCTATGCCGGCATCCTGGCCCACGGCACCAGTCTGAGCGCCGCCGAGTGCGCGCGCATGATCCCGCAGCTGTCGGCCACCAGCATCCGCCTGGCCATGCGCTGGGCCGGCGATGAGCGGCGTCTGGCCCTGGCCTGCCAGGCGGTGCTGGAGTTCATGCAGCGCCATGCCATCGCAGCGACATGGGGCCGAGCCGATCTGGCCTCGTCGGACATGATGAGCCTGGAGACCAGCCGGCGGGTATGGCAGGCACGCCAGGATCCACGGCGCCAGACGGCCTCCATCGGCGTGTACAGCCATGTGCGCGACCGCTGGGGGATCTTCCACGCCCAGCCGATCGTGCTCAATGAGCGCCAGGCCGGCGCCGCCATCGAAGGGGTCGTGAGACAGGAGCGGGTGGAGGTGTCGCAGTTGGCTGTCGACACGCACGGCTACACCGACTTCGCCATGGCGCTATCGCGTCTGCTGGGCTTCGATCTGTGCCCGCGGCTGCGCGAACTGCGGCAACGCCACCTGTTCGTGCCGCGAGGAATGACAATCCCTGTGGAGATCGCCGCCGTGTGTGAGGCCAGCGTGGACACGACACTGATCGAAGCTCATTGGGACCAGCTGGTGCATCTGGCGGCCTCGGTGCAGACAGGTCACGCCAGCGCGGTGACGGCGCTGGCCAGGTTCGGGTCGGCCGCCAGAGGAGACCCGATCTACGACGCCGGTGTGCAGCTGGGCAAGCTGCTCAGGACGGCCTTCCTGGCGGACTACTTCGTCAATGCCGGCTTCCGCAGGGAGCTGCGCCGGGTACTCAACAGGGGTGAGGCGGTGAACGCACTCAAGCGTGCGATTTACACGGGCCGTGTAGGGCCGGCCCAGGCCCGGCGTGCGGACGAGATGCAAGCCGTGGCCGACGCCTTGAGCCTGCTGGCCAACATCGTGATGGCATGGAACACGGCGCAGATGCAGGCGGTACTGGACCGGTGGGCCAACAGGCGACAAATCGTGCCGCCGGAGCTGACCGGGCGCATCGCACCGACGCGGCTGGAGGGCATCAACCTGCGCGGGGTCTTCCGCTTCCCGCTGGAGCGCTACGCAGGCCAGATCCTGCCGTCACAAACTACAGCGAAAACGAGTGCTGGCGGCTGAAATCGACCACGCAAACAGGCCCTCAGCGGCCGATCGGGAGACCAACAGAAACTCAAGGCATGACAAGCACTTGCGCGTACTACTGGAGCAGACCCCGCGCCAATCCTCGCTCTCCAGGGAGGCACGAACCGTCACTTTCTGCACTGAAATCAAAAGGACCCC
>CADEFN010000056.1 GCA_902826615.1 uncultured Gemmatimonadota bacterium | reverse complement strand
TTGAAGAAGCAGTGGCCGATGATGGCCGACCCCGGAAAATCGGGGTCGGCCGTCACGCTTCGTGGCCGTTGAGAGCCGTTCGAACCCGCCTGTCGCGACCTGGCTTGCAAATTCTTGCAAAGCGCACCAGCCCCGCATGTCTGCTGGTCGCTCGTCCCAAGGCGGCCGAGTCGCTGGGAGTACGCGTTAGTGGACTGTTCACGATTCGTGCTATGTTCACGATATCGTGAACATAATGCTAATCGAGGACATCGTATCAGGGGCGGCTCTCGAACGGCGTCTGGCGGACACCCTCCGAGGACTGCTGTCGGCCCCCGGCTGGCTCGATGGCTGGCGAGTCGAACGGGCCACCAGTGGACCGTGGGACCTGACGGCGTCGGGGCCACTTCCTTCCGGCGTCAAGGCGCAGCTATGCGTCGAGGTGAAGCAGCACCTCGTACCGAGTCAGTTTTCGAGTCTGCTCGACCGCTCGTGTGGAACCCCGCGCCACCCCGGCACCCGAGTGCTGGCGATGGTGGGCGTGTCGCCACGGCTCGCGGCGCTCTGTCGTGAGCACGGGTGGAGCTGGTTCGACCTGGCCGGAAACTGCCGCCTCGAGATCCCGGGCACGCTGCTCATCGAGCGAGCTGGACACGACCGGGTGCGCCTCAAGTCAGCCCGCGAGGTCAGTCTCGGCTCCGACGAAGCCGGGTTGGTGGTGCGAGCGCTGCTCGCGCCTCAGAATGCTGGTCGTCGCTGGACCCAGCGAGGCGTCGTCGCGCACTTCGCCGACCTTCCAACGTTGATGGTGCAGCCGAGTCTGTCGCTGGTGAACAAGATCGTTCAGCACCTGCGCAACGAAGCCCTCCTCGAAGCGCTTCCCGGTGGCGGCTTTCGCGTGCGCGATCCCGAGGCCCTTCTGAACGCGTGGAGCGACGACTACCGGATGTCCCGCTACACGCGCCGGGCGTGGTTCACCCTGCTGCGCGGACGAGAACTGATCGAACGACTTCGCGCATTTAACACTGGCCACGATACGAAGGGCAGCGCGCTGCTTGCGGCATTCTCCGCAGCCGAGATTCAGGCGCCGGCCGTGCGACAGCCGCTGATGTGGCTCATGGTCGGTCCTTTCGAGGAGAGTCGTCTCAGGGAGGCGCTTGAGGCTAAGGTGGTTGACTCGGGAGAGAACGTCGTGGCACTAGTGCCCGACCATCCCGGGCCCTTTTACTGGCCAGACACCGGCGATCACCCACCGTGCACCAACGCGGTGCAGACCTACGCGGACCTGCAGCACCTCGGCGGGCGTGGCGAGGAGGCTGCCTCGGCCCTTCTGGAGCAACGCCTCAGGCCCGCATGGAAGGCGGTGCCACAGTGACGCCAGAGGCGAGATATGCGACCGACTACTCGGCGCGCCAGGTGGCTGCGGCGCGGCGCGTCCTGGTCGATGTGGCGCAGGTGCTGGCGTCGTTCACGGACGCCATGGTGTTGGTCGGCGGGTGGGTGCCCGACATGCTGCTCACGAATCCTGCTGACCCTCACGTCGGCAGTCTGGACGTCGACTTCGCCCTCAATGCGGACAAGCTCAGCGACGGACGATACGCAGAACTGCTCTCGTTGCTGCTCGACACACGGCGCTACGAACTGGGCGAGAAACCGTTCCAGCTCGTCGCCAGCGTGGACCTTGAAGACGGTGGGTTGCCGATCCGGGTCGATATCGAGTTCCTTGCCCCTGCGGAGATGCGACTGGAGAAGAACCGGCCGAAGTTGATCGAGGGCTTCCGCGTGCTCCAGGTTGAGGCGTGCGCGGCGGCCTTCAGCGAGCCACAGACTGTGGAGTTCACTGGCGCCATGGTGACGGGTGCGACGAACACGGTGCACTTGCGTGTGGCCGCGCTTCCCGATTTCGTCATCCTCAAGGCGCACGCACTGGCCGGTCGCGACAAACCGAAGGACGCGTACGACCTGTGCTACTGCCTTGACGAGGCCCCGGGTGGCGTCGAAGCCATCGCGTCGAGCTGGAGGCGTCGTCGTGGCGATGTTCTTCTCGAGCGCGCCATCGACGTCCTGCGGGAGAAGTTCGCAAGTATCGAGCACTATGGCCCTCAGCAGGTGGCGGAGTTCTACCACGCAGACGACAATGATGGTCGCGCCAGGCACGCTCGACGAGCGTTCGAGTTGGTCCAGCGGTTGCTGGCCGCTCTCGCCTGAGCAGGTGCCTCCCCCAGCCATCACGTAGATGCCGGGCCTGCGCTCGGACGCGTCGTCGTCAAGGCCTCGCGCCCGTGAATCGCCGGCGAGCCTCGCGGAACGCGAGGGCGGAGCGCAGCGCAGCGCCTTGTACGACGACGAGATCGAGCGCACAGACTGGTCCACGTGATGGCGTCTCCCGTGGACTTCTGCCAGCCCTCGCGCGCGCTCTACTCGGACACCACCACGTGGGGTGTGAGCGACCCCCAAGCGGCCATGCGGCGGGGCCGCATGGCC
>CADEFN010000055.1 GCA_902826615.1 uncultured Gemmatimonadota bacterium | reverse complement strand
CACCAGTAGAGCGCGCCCTGGGGCTGCGGCACGACGAGTGCCCGCTTGACCACGATCCGTTGCTTGCGACCAGCGTGGAAGGTCCCGGTCATCGCCTTCTGCAGAGCCGCGCGCTTGCTCGTGTACTGCGACACCGGCAGCCCGACCACGAGGAGGTCGACGGTCTCGACCTTCATGAAGTGCAATGCACCGGTCGCAAGCGCCCGGTACTCGGCCGTCTGGGTGTACCCGTCGTGCAGCTGGCGCGAACGGAACCTGTCCGCGGCGAACTCGACGTCTGGCCCGACCTCGTAGAGCAGGCCGTCCACCGGCACCTGGACAGTACGGCGCCTGCCGCCCATCGACTCGACCGGTATCTCGTCCTGTCCGAAGTAGGCCAGTGAAGCGAAGTGGGCACAGTCGACCTGGCCCTGCGCTGATGCCGTGACGTACTTCGTGTTGCCGAAGCCGACGTCGATGGCCCTGACGACGATGCTCATGTTCCGCCCTTTCCACAGAGAACACGGGGTGTCATCGAGGATCGGCAAATCGATCGGATCGAACAAGCGGAAATCAGCAGCAAACAGCGCCCGAAAGTGAAGGCACCGGTGCTGGAGAGGCCCGCCACGGCCCCCTGGGCGGACACGCGATGGGCGTCATTCGCCTCGCCGCGTTCCTGTTGGTCCCCTCACGGGTCCCCGTTCGGCGAGCGTGCCTCCCCGGCGGCCTGATCGGCTCTCTCCGTCCGGAGTTTTTCGTGACTAGAGGCCAAGCAATTTCTTTGTCAACCCTGGCGTGGATTCGTGCGATTTCGAGTTCAAAGAATAGTCCGCGCTAATGCAGGAATTCCAAAGATCAAGCCCAGCCCTTTATGCAAGTCCAGTGCTTGACATCGGCCGGCGCAATGGTGTCAACTTCTACCCGAGCCTTGTGTGCCTGCCGCAAGATCCCTCGATCACAAGCAGGCCGGACGCTGTGTCCGTTGGCCTCGGTGCCATGAAGCAGCCGTTAGCGGTCGTGACCCGCACCAGCCGCCGGCTCCTGTTCTTCAAGTTCGAGAGCCGTACCGCGCCAGACGCGGTGATTCCATCCCATATCGATCCGTTCAACGGACCCTTCGAGGTCGCAGACGCCGCCAATGCGCGAGCCTGCGACGTGCGCTGCCCCCGGGCAGCACATGACCTACCCGAGCCTTCGTCGATCGCCCTTGAGGCGCCCGTGTGTCTTGTCGCCCCTGTAGAGGCGCGGTACACGGCTGTAGACGCGGCCCCGCACTCCCCGGTGGTAGGGGAGTTCTTCCAGCGGGAAGCACCGGGTCACTGAACAACCCAGCGAACCCAGGTCAGCCTGGGTGGCAACCTGCATCCGAACGAGATGCCGGTGCCACGCACTTCGAAGTGCGCGGGGGTGCCCTGCGGAAACGCTCTGCACTCACCTGGATAGTCATTTTTAAGACCACCCGCAGCCGTCATCGGCTGCAAACCCTGGAAGCATCTGTCGGCACGGAGGTCTGCCGCCCGGATGACATCGATCGACCTCCAAAGCCATGCCCGTGCGGGGACGCCGGTGCGTGGTTGAACCATGACGCGTCCCCACCCGAATGACGACTGCCCTGGCTCACGCGGTCAATTTCTGGAGCCCTCACATGTCATCGAAGAACTCGCCGCGCACGCTGCACAACGGACTGCCGCGAACCAACACCCATTCGTGGCGTCCACCGACGGGTTCCCCGTCGGACCCCGACGTTGTCCTTGCATCGCTGCCGATGGGCACCCCCGACTACCTGCGCGTCATCGGCGCCTACTTCGCGAAGTACAACAGCCAGCACAGCAAGAAGAACAAGGGCGTGTCGTTCAAGACCATGCACGACCGACAGCGCATGGTGGTCAGCTTTTTCCGCGAGTTGCGCCACGAGACGCCGTACCGCAACCTCGATCCGCGGCAGCTGGCCAACCGCCACATCGAAGCCATGGTGGCGCGGTGGCTGGAACGTCGCCTCTCCACCGCGACCATCCACAACTACCTCAGCTTCCTGCGAACGTTCGCGGGCTGGATCGGCAAGTCGGGCATGGTGCGCGAGCCGGAGTTCTACGTCGGCGCCGACTCGCCGCACGCCCATCGATCGGAAGTTGCCACGGAAGACCGCAGCTGGTCGGCCATGAACGTCGACATCGCCGGCAAGATCGCGGAGATCGCCCGCTTCGACCACTGGGTAGGCCTGCAGCTGGAACTCGAGGCCGGCTTCGGCCTGCGGGGCAAGGAGGCACGGCACCTGAAGCCCCACGGCGCCATCGTCACCAGCGATGCCGCCAGCCCGCGGGACGCGGCAGCGTTTCCGGAATGCCGGACCTTCCTGCACATCAGTGCCGGCTCCAAGGGCGGGCGCCCCAGGGACATCCCCATCCAGACGCAGGCGCAACAGGAACTGCTCGACCGGGTCATGAAGCTCGTGCCCCCAGGCCACTATGTCGGGCGGCCCGGCTTCACCAGCCTTCAGAACCAGGCGCGCTTCTACTACGTCATCCGCAAGTTCGGCATCTCGAAGGCCGA
>CADEFN010000054.1 GCA_902826615.1 uncultured Gemmatimonadota bacterium | reverse complement strand
TGCCTGCCACGGCTCGTTGGGCGCGCCGGTCAAGCGCACCCTGGTGTTAGGCAGGCCTGTCCCCCGCACGGGGCCTCGTGATGGCCACCCCCCAGCCGTTCCACACCGGAACCCTCGCCCCTCTCGAACGACCGGCGTGGGCAGCGCGGCGTGGGCACCGGGCGCTTCTGGGCATCGGGCGGCGACCGCAGTCCCGCGCGTGGGCACCGCGCCCGGCTGGCCGTGGGGTGGGGGCGACGACGGCGCGCGAAAGAGTTAACGGAGCCGCGGTGGCCCAAACAGCCGTCTGCGGCCCACCTCGCCGCTCCCTGGAGGCCACCGCGGTCATCAAACGGCAGACATGAGGTGCGCGGGCACCACCCCAAAAGAGTAAGGGCAGTCGGAGACCATGCCCGTGTCAGTTCTGTGAGGAACTCTGCCTAACGCCACGCTTCTGCGGCGCGGCATCCAATAAGATGGCCGCCATCGCGCAGCGGATGGCGGCCTACAATAGCATCCAGCCGCGTCCGCAGCAAGCGACTGTTAGGCGGATACCTCTTGCGATCCTTGGCACTTGCTGCACCGGTTCGATGCCGTTAGGCGTCGCAGGTCCGTCAGGGTGCCGATTGGGGACCTCGGGGTACACTCGGGGCGGCCCGCGAGCCATTTCTCACCGCCCCGCGATCACGCCGGTCGCAACGCGGAAGGCAAGTTGGGAGGAGCAGATTGGACGGCAATGCTTTGATGCGTGTCCCGCGGACACCGCCCTCACGGTTGCGTCTTGGACATCTGAACCGGCCCCTCCCGTCCTGAACCCCACAGGATGTGGTGGTCCGCGCAGGAGCGCGCCGCGGTAGCCGTCGCCGCCGTGAGCACGACCGCACAGCTGGAAGGGTCCGCCTCCATGACCGCGCCTCAGGTAGCCACGGCACCTTCGAAGATGGCGCCCGCGTCGTCAAGGATGTGCCCTGAGAGCTTGATCACCGTGGCAATCGGGCCGTCGAGTAGCTCGGCGCGCGTTGGCCGATCGAGTGCGAGGGAAGCCACAATGGAAACACCGCGGACTGCTTCGACGGGCGCGCCGACTCCCACCACGATGGAGTGCCAGTGCTGCGCGCCAAGGCGCAAATACCCCAGCAGCGCGGGGGTAGCGGCGCCCACGGGGGCGACAGTGCCCCGGAGGAAATCCAGTTCGATCTGGTCCGTGTGGGCGCGATGGGCCGCCCACCCCAGATGCTCGACAAAGTAGCCGTCGCCGTCGTGAGCAAGGCCGCTGGCGAGCATGTGCGCGAGATTGTGTGCGGCGACTTGCAGGCGACTGCGGCGTGGCATGGTCCTACTCCCTTGGTTTCCGCCTAACGACCCGCGCTCACCTGCAGGCCATCTAAACCAATGCCGGCCCGCCCGGGCCGCCACCTCCAGATCTTACCGTGGCCCGGGCGGGACGGCTACCCCTGCGGCCTGGCTGGTGCTGCGCCGTGTTAGGCAGCACTACCACCGCGGGGCCAGCCACTCCTGTATTTCCCAGGCACCGGCCGCGTGGTCGACCACCCAGACCGTGTCGCCACGCGTGCGGTAGGCCACCGCCGACGTCGGCCCCGTCACGGTCCGTCGGCCGCGCGGCCCAACCTCCACCCAGACATGCCGCCGTACCCCCGCCGTGTCGGACTCTTGGAACCCCACGAGCCATCTCGCTCCCGGTAAGGCGTGGAGTCGCACCAGCAGGATCTGCCGCCGACGCCAGTATTCCATGCGGGCCCGGTTACTGCCACCCGGCAATTGCTCGAAGACCGAGTCCGACGGATACTCGGGTGGGTGATAGCCGGGATAGGATACCGGGAGCCGGGTCTCGGTGCCCGTGCGCCGGTCATAGATCCACAGCGTGTCGGCACTGTAGATCCCCGACGCCACGGTGGTGTCCGTCGTCGCCACGGCGAAATTGCGGAGGTAGACCTGGCGTGCGTCCACTCCTCGGTTGGCGATGGAAATTGACCGATACGATCGCCGGACTTGTCCCGCCTGGTCGACGTCATGGAGGACGGACATGAGGCTATCAGGCCCAACCTTCCACTCGGTCCCCTCCCGGAGGTATCCGGCGACGACGACCCCCGCACCCGTACCCCCCTCGGTGAGCGCCGTCATCACCGCCGGAACCCGAACGACGCGCTCCCGTCGGCCCGTCGTGTCCCACACCTGGATGCTGTTCGTATCCAACACCGCAAACCGACCGGGCGCCCACGCACCGAGGTCGTACGGGAAACGGAAGACGGTTGAATCGCCGATGCGGCGCAGGAGCCTACCGGTGACGCGGTCGTAGAGTCGGATACAGCGACACTCAGTGTCCGACAGTACCAGCTGGCCCCCGATGACCGTCCCGGAAGACGGGGTCACCGCCCGTCGGCTGGAATCACCCTGTAACGGGACCCGCCGCAGGACGCGCCACCCGTTACCGAGCGGTGTGGGCATCCCCGGCGCGCGCCCGCGCGGTCCGCAGCTCGGCAGCACGACCAACCCGCAGAGCGCGATCCCAATCAGGCCCATTCGCCGCCAGCCAACCATACCGCCTCCCTCTCAGCGTGATGCTGCCTAACGACTTGTGTTCAGCAGCGTGGCTGTATCATAAGACGGCGGCGTAGC
>CADEFN010000053.1 GCA_902826615.1 uncultured Gemmatimonadota bacterium | reverse complement strand
ATGACCTCGTGTTCTTGACTCGTGATGGTTGTGTCAACACGACGACGATGCGGGCCCGACTGGACGCTGCGCTCTCGAGCATGGGGCTGCCGACCGACTACCAATTCATCGACGCGGACGCACTCCCGAGCTCGGACGCACGCGCTGGGTATGGCACGCCTACCGTTCTGTACAGGAGGCGCGATCTCTTCGGCCTGGCCGAGCCCGCGGTGCCACCTCCGCCGCCGACGTGACGGCTCTACCCGGGCGGAGTTCCGTCCACTGACGCGATCGAAAGAGCGCTACGCACTGCTCGGGCCAGTTGACGGTGGCGCGGTTGTCACTGATGTCGCGTCAGCGCCTGCGGCGACGGGATTAGTTCCAGTTCTCGAGTCAACGCGTGAGCAGCCCCGCAAGCCCGGTCGTCAAGCGCTGACTAGGTGACAACGCCGATCCACTCGCTCACCTTTCTCCCGCTGGCGTCGAGCAGCGCGATCTGCGGTGTCGCGGCATAGCCGAGTTGCTCACGCGCCTTGCTCGTCCGGGCTCCCCGACGTGAAGGTAGAGAAAATCGATCCGGCCCTTGTACTTGCGCTCCAGCCCATGCACGATGGGCATCACCTTCGGCAGCCGGTTCAAAGGTGGTGGAAGAACTCCACGAGCTGCGGTCTGCCGGTTCGGCCGACTAAGGCCGGATCGCTGGGCGTGTATTGCTCGGTTGCCGCATGGTCCTGAGCCACTCCAGACGTCACGGCCAGTAGCACCGCAGATACGGACAGGAACGCGCGTCGACGAATCAGCATGTTCAACCTCTGAGAGCCCTGCGAATATGTGG
Organism: uncultured Gemmatimonadota bacterium; assembly: GCA_902826615.1. Lineage (GTDB taxonomy): Bacteria > Gemmatimonadota > Gemmatimonadetes > Gemmatimonadales > Gemmatimonadaceae > RBC101. Next base: position 1,818 of record CADEFN010000053.1, on the reverse strand, counting down.
TTCGAGTGCCGGCCAGATGAGCGCGACGCCAAGCGCTACCGTCGCCATGAGCATCGCCCGAAGGGTGGATGGCGCGGGCCGGCGTTTGGTCCGGAAGGTGATGACGGCCACCCAGGTCCACGCGAGGGTGACTAGCGCGCCCGCCGTGTAGAGGGCCCCCCAGAACGCCTGGCCAAACCAGGCGATCACCCCGCCCGTGCCCGCGAGCGCGACCGCCGGCAGTGCGAATGGCAGCACGCAACAGACCCCACAGGCAATCGCGCCGATTGCGGTGGTGGTGGCTGCTGTTGAGGCCAACCGGGATGCCCCACGATTGAGAGGAAGCGGCTGTTCGGTCATCGTCGGTTCCGTTCTAGCTGCAGCAGCCATTGGCGGGATGGGCGCAACGTCCCGTCGCGGTGGGCGACTCGGACGCGAGGAACGGCTCGAAGAACAAGTCCGCCGCTTCGCCCTCCCGGGCCGGCACCGTGATGGTCAGGCGCACATCGCCGCGAGACTCGTCGAGGGCGAAGGTGAGAAATGCACAGCACTCGGACTCCTTGCGTACCAACTCACGGACTCGATGTCGCACCGTTGAGGCATAGCGCAGTTCGAGGGCTGCCTCGTGGCGCTCATGGCTGAGCAGGCCGTCGCGGTTCAGGCTGGCGATCCAGGCTAGCCGCTCGGCGTAGTCGGTCCCGCCAAGGGTGCAGGCAATCGGTGCGTTGTTCGCGGTCATGGGGTCCATCTCCTTGCTGATCGACGTCACGCATGCCACGATAGATGCTCAAGTCACTTGAAGTTCAAGGACTTTCTTCCGAGAGATTCATGAGCCACCTGCGCATCGGCGAACTTGCGGATCGGACAGGGACCTCTGCGCCGACGATTCGGTATTACGAGGAGATCGGGCTGCTGCGGGCCGCGCCACGGCAAAGTGGCAATCAGCGCGTCTACGGTCCCCTCGATGTCAACCGGCTGACCTTCATTCGTCGCTGCCGCGAGTTCGACTTTTCGATCGAACAGGTGCGAAAGTTGGTCGGTCTGCTCGACAACCGATCGAGTTCGTGCCTCGACGCCCGGGAGTTGGCCTCCAGTCACCTGGAAGGAGTCCGCGCCAAGATGCGCGAGTTGCGGGCACTCGAGCGCAGCCTCGTCGGCTTCGTTGCGGACTGCGACGCGCAGTGCGCAGGTGGTCCCGGGCCGGACTGCGTCATTCTCGGCGACCTGGGAAAGCGCTGCGGCTGTGGACCGGTGGTTCCGTGATCACCAATCTGTTCGCGTTTGCTCTCGCGGCTCTGCTAGAGATTGCCGGCTGTTTTGCGTTCTGGATGTGGCTGCGCCAAGGACGCTCGTGGGCCGTCGCCGCGGTGGGCGTCGTGAGCCTCATCGGATTCGCTCTCGTTCTGACACGTGTGGACGCCGGCTTTGCGGGACGCGCGTATGCGGCGTATGGCGGCGTCTATATCGCGGCGTCTCTTGTGTGGCTCTGGGTCGTCGAAGGTCAGCGTCCCACGATGACCGACCTTGTTGGCGCCTCACTAGCCGTGGTTGGAGCGCTGATCATCGTCGCCGCCGCCAGACGCGCCTGAGCTCCAGATAGAGCGCGAAGGCTGACGGTCAGGCCGGAGATCTTCATTGAAACGCCTGTAAGGTTTCTCCTCCAAACAGCGTTCTTCTCTTTGTGCAAGGCACTCCGTGCGGTGGGGCCTTCGACGACTTTCGTCCACGCAGGCGCTTCAGTAGCCCGTGCGTCCCACCCTTGTCCCGCGCGCCACACCGGCTCGCGGGGCATCACCAGCGCCACCGGTTCAGCACCCCTGGCGTTTTCATGGAGGCCCA
>CADEFN010000052.1 GCA_902826615.1 uncultured Gemmatimonadota bacterium | reverse complement strand
CAGGACACCGGCTGCCGGACCAGCTGGGCATCGACGCCGAACGGCGACGTGGTTTGCCAATCGGTCGGGCCGAATACGGCTACCAGCGGAACCTTGAAGGCGGCCGCGACGTGCATGGGCCCCGTGTCGTTCGTGAGAAACAACTGGCAGCGCTTCACCAGCGCCATCAATTCCCGTACCGTGGTCTGGCCGGAACACACGACCGTGCGCGTCTTGATCTGGTCGGCGATGGCTTTTCCCAACGGCTCCTCACCCTTGGCTCCCAAGATCGCCACGCCGACTCTGGCACCCGATCGCCCCTGCACATCCGTCACCGCACGGTTGACGACCTCGGCGTACCGATCCGGCAACCATCGCTTGGCGTGGCCATAGGTCGAGCCGGGGTTCACCCCGATCACCGGATCCGAAGGCCCGATTCCGGCATCCGCCAACCGCCCGGCGATCAACGCCGATTCATCCGGCGTGACAAACAAACGAGGCGCAGGCGCAGGACCGTGCCCGCCCAGCGGCTTCAGGAGATCCCAATAATACTCGACCTGATGTCGTTGCGCAGTGCGTGGCGGCACGGTCACCGGGTCGGTCAGCAACAGCGTTCGCCCGTCCGTCGCATATCCGAATCGTCTGGGAATGCCCGCCAGGAAACTGATCAGCGCCGCCTCAAAGGCATTCTGAAACAGGATGGCCAGATCGAATCGGTGACGGCGCAGCACCGCGGCGAGGGTCCATTTTCCAACCAGCCCGGCATGGCGTCCCCGATCGTCATACACCAGCGTCCGGTTCACCTCCGGATGTTGCGCCAGCAGATCCGCAATGCCGGGCTTCACCAGCAGGGTAATCTCGGCCTGCGGGAACAGGGTGCGCACCTGACTCAAGGCCGGCTCGCACATGACGGCATCCCCGAGCCAATTGGGGCCGCGGATGACGATGCGACGGATGCCTTCCTTACGCATGGCCTCCCGTCCTGCCTCGTGCGGAGTCGAGTCGCAACAATCGCTCCAAATCCTCCTGCCCCGACACAATTTCGGTGCGGAGTCTCACGGCCCAGCAGGCATCCTCCGCAACTAACAACGGCGCAACCTTGTCGGCATCTTTCTCCGTCGTCACCAGCAGATCGGCGCCACAGGCTTTCGCCTTGGCTCGAATAGTGTCTATCATGCCACGGGTATAGTGCACATGATCGGGAAATGCCAGCATCTCAACCACGGTGATACCCAATCCGGCCACCAGGGCGCGAAAGGATTCCGCATTGCCGATCCCGCTGAAGAGCACAGCCGACCGGCCGCGAAACGCATCCAACGGAAGCCGTTCGCCCGTCCCTACGCGCCGGAACTCCTCCGCCCGGAATCCCACACGCACCAGCGACGGAAGTGAGCCGCAGGCGTCGAGCAACAGACACCGCACCGACTCCCCTCCATGCGCCTCATCGACCCGGGTGATAAGGATGGCCGAGGCGCGCGCGGCCGCCGAGAGGGGTTCCCGTAAACGTCCGACCGGCAACGCCGCCTGGATGCCCGCCGCGTCCGTCGCGTCCACCAGGAGTAGATTCAGATCGCGATGGAGTTGGACATGCTGAAACCCGTCGTCCAGCAAAAAACAATCCACCGGCAGTCGCCCCAAGACCCATTGGCCGAGCGCATACCGGTTCGCCCCCACCGCCACGACGGCCTGAGGGCAGCGGCGCGCGATCAAATAGGGCTCGTCTCCGGCCTCGTCCGGCCCCACCAACACCTGTTGTCCGTCGGAGACCAGCAATTGCGGAGCGTTGCTGCGACGCCGATACCCGCGGCTCAGAATCGCCACGCGTTTGCCCTGCGCCGTCAGTCGCTCCACCAGGTACATGACGACCGGCGTTTTGCCTGTGCCACCGACGGTGAGATTCCCGACGCTGATGACGGGACGAGGTAACCGACGCGTGGAGAACCAGCCATGGGTGTAACCCCACAGCCGGAGGCGAGCCGCGAGTTCGTAGGGATACCCGACCCACCGCAACCAGGACCGCAGCCCTCTCGACATGGTCGCCGCCATTACGATTGCCGACTCGACAACTCCCGCCCCTGTTCAACCCGCGCGTTCTTCGAGGTCCCTCGTGCCGGCAAAAACGTGGCGATGATCTCCGCGCTGCGCTGGAGCGCACCCTGGTTGTCCGCCACGACCTGCTGCGCCGCCTGCCCCATCCGCAGCAACGCGGCGGGATCGCGAAGGAGCGCTCGCAGGCCCTGCGCAAGGTCCTGTTCGTCCTGTACCACCAGTCCTCCCTGCGCATTCAGCAGGAGCGCCGCCACTTCGGCACAATGGTCGGTATGCGGACCGAACAGCACCGGTTTCCCCCAGACCGCCGGCTCCAAGAGATTATGCCCTCCCACCGGCGCCAGGGTGCCCCCGACAAAGGCCACCACTGCGTCTCGATATAACAAGGCCAATTCCCCGCGCGTATCCAGGACCAACACCCGCGCCCCCGTGCTCGCCATCGGCACTTGTCCGCCGGTGCTACGCCGGGTCACCGTAAGGCCTTTCGCCTGGATCATCTGCTCCACCTGCGCCGCCCGTTCGATATGGCGGGGGGCCAGGACCAAGCGGAGCTCAGGGAACTCAGGACTCAGGATCCGATAGGCATTGACGATCGTTTCTTCCT
>CADEFN010000051.1 GCA_902826615.1 uncultured Gemmatimonadota bacterium | reverse complement strand
GCTGGGTACGGCTCTGCCGTCGCATTCCATTCACGCACCACCTGCTGCCACTCGGGAGTGGGGAGCAGGGGCAGCTGATCCAGGGTCGTGGTCGCGTTGTCCGGAATGGCCATGGCGACCAGGAGCGTTTCCAGATAGCGCAGATACCGTTCTATCGTCGCCCGTTCGAAGAGCGCGGTAGCGTACTCCACGCCGCCGACGATGCAGCCGTCGTGTTCGTACAGCGCCAGCAGCAGGTCGAGCTTCGCGGTTGTATGGGGGGCTCGCGGCAGCGGCGCGAGCGTCACGTCGGGCAGCTCCAACCGCCCTCGCGGGACGCTCTGCCACGTGAACATCACCTGGAACACGGGATGGTGCGCCAAGCTCCGCGTCGGCTGCACCTGCTCCACCACTTGTTCGAAAGGGATGTCCTGATGCTGCTGCGCTCCGAGGACCCCAGCCTTCACGCGCTGGAGCAGCTCGGCGACCGTCGGCTCCCCAGTCAAGTCCACCCGCAGGGCCAGCGTATTAACGAAGAATCCGATCAATCCCTCAATCTCGGTCCAGCCGCGATTGGCCGTGGGCGTGCCAATGACCACCTCTGCCTGCCCGGCCAGTCGGCTCAAGACCGTGGCCCAGCCAGCTAGCAGGGTCATGAACACGGTGGTGCCGTGGCGCTGACTCACCCGCTTCAGCGCACGAGTCGCCTCCGCATCAAGTGCCCACGGCACAACCGCACCGGCATGATCTTGTTCGGTGGGCCGAACATGATCGGTCGGTAGGTCCAGTCGCTCCGGCGCTCCCGCCAACGTGGCGGCCCAGTAGGCCGCCTGCTCCTGCAGGACTGCTCCCTGCGCTCGCTGCCGCTGCCACGCGGCGTAGTCAGCATACTGAATCGCGAGCGGCGGGAGCGGGTCGGGCTGATCGTGCCTAAAGGCCCGGTACAAAACGCTGACTTCATTCAGAAAAACACTCATCGACCACCCATCCGACACGATGTGATGCATCGTGATGAGCAGCGCGTACTCGGTGGAGCCCAAGGTCAAGAGTCGCCCCCGAATCAAGGGACCGTGGGCCAGATCAAAAGCAGCTGTGGCTTCTTCCGTCATGACCTCCGTTAGCACCCTCGCCGGATCGGGCGCCAAGCGGAGATCCTGCTCAAGTAACGTGAATACACTGGTCGCTGCGGGCGCTATGCGCTGCACCGGCTCGCCATCCTCGACAGGAAACGTCGTCCGTAGGGCCTCGTGCCGGGTAACGAGCCGATCCAAGGCCTGCCGCAGGGCCCGCGTATCGAGCGCGCCCGTCAGCCGCAACCCCCAAGGGATATGATACGCAGGCCCAAGATCCCCCAACTGCTCCAGAAACCACAACCGCTGCTGAGCAAACGACAACGGCAATCGCGCCGTCCGTGCCACGACCTCGATGGGGCCTAACGCAGCTCGGCTGGCACCTGCCACCTCACGAGCGAATTCGGTCAGGACGGAGCGCCGGAACAGCTCGGCGACGGCGACCTCTACACCTAAGAGCTGCCGCACCCGCGCAATCACCTGGACAGCGAGCAAGGAATGTCCACCGAGCGCGAAGAAATCATCGTGGCGCCCGACCCCCTCGACACCGAGCACGCTCGCCCATACCTCGGCCACCGCTAGCTCGATCTCGCCGACCGGCGGCTCATACGCACGGGTCGCATAGGCATCGCTCTCTGGCGCCGGCAGCGCCTGCCGGTCCACCTTCCCATTCGGCGTCAGTGGCAACACCGGCAGCACCACATACGCCGCCGGTACCATGTACTCCGGCACCCGCGCCAGCAGGTGCCGCCGCAGGCTCTCCGCGTCTAGATCACTATCCGGACCGCCCACCACATACGCGACCAAGCGCAGCTCCCCAGGTCCCTCCGGCCGCGCGAGCACCACCACATCCCGGATCCCGGGATACTCGGCCAGGCGGGCCTCAATCTCACCCAGCTCAATGCGATAGCCGCGCAGCTTGACCTGGAAGTCATTCCGGCCAAGGAACTCCAGCGTCCCATTCGGGAGCCACCGCGCGAGATCCCCGGTCCGGTAGAGCCGCCCCCCCGGAGCCCCAAACGGATCCGGCACAAAGCGCCCCGCCGTCAGCCCAGGCCGGTTCCAGTAGCCGCGGGCCAACCCCACCCCTCCGATATACAGCTCGCCCGCGACCCCGATCGGCACCGGCTCGCCCCGCCCATCCAGCACATACGTCTGCAGATCGGGTAACCGACGACCGATAGGACTGGGCCCCGCATGCTCTGTGTCGACTTGCTCAAGCTGTCGACATGTCACATGTACGGTTGTTTCCGTAATACCGTACATATTGATGAGGTGCGGCCTCTGATCTCCGTTGCGATCAAACCATGGCTTCAGGGTGGCGACCTCTAGGGCCTCGCCACCGAAGATCACATATCGCAGCTGATGTGCTCTGGTGCTTGTTCGCTGTGCGGCCATCAGTCGCCGAAATGCACTCGGCGTTTGGTTTAGCACGGTCACCCTTTCGCGGCAAAGCAAGTCGTAGAAGGCTTCGGGCGACCGCGCAACCTCCCTTTCGACGACAATCAGTCGGCCGCCATAGAGGAGTGCGCCCCAGATCTCCCAGACAGAGAAATCGAAGGCAAAGGAGTGAAAGAGCGTCCAAGTATCTGTAGCTGCGAACTGAAACGAGCTCTCAGCGGCACGAAACAACCTGACCACGCTCTGCTGGGAGACCATGACCCCCTTCGGGTGGCCCGTGGAGCCCGAGGTAT
>CADEFN010000050.1 GCA_902826615.1 uncultured Gemmatimonadota bacterium | reverse complement strand
GGCAGCAGTTTTACGCCGGCATCGCCAAGCCGCGCGAACTGGCGCACGACGTGAGAGTGCACCAGGCCTATCGCGATTCCGCCCGCCAGCTTGGCGAACGCGGAGTGCGTGTGCGGAGGGTCGTCCTCGAGCAGGAGCTGAAACGCGAGTATCAGGCGTTTCTCCAGGCGCCGAACCGAGGTCGTCGGGACGGTGGTGGACGCCCGCAGCGAGGACGAGAGGAGGTTGCCAGGTGGGCGCGTGAACACCAGTTGCCCATGGTCGATGACCACGTCCAGTTTCCGGATCTGCGCCTCGAATGCGAGTGCCCGGACGGCGAGCGTGAGGTTCATGACGTCGAGATCATGACCCCTCACTACCGCGGCGCGCACGCCGCGGCGAAGGTGCGTGCAGGCTTCAATCGCTACAGCGCTGTCGGCGCCAGGCTGACCGGCTCGTCAGGGAGCGCAGGGTCTGGTCGAGGTCGCACGGGTGGCCTGGCAGAAGAGATGCTGTCATGACGCCCTCCGAGCGCGTCTCGGCGGTTCAGAGGTTCGGCTTCACGGAGCGGCAGGCTCGCTTCCTGGTCACCGCGATGCTACACGGCGGTGTGTGCGTCGTGCGCCAGTACTGCGCGTTCGTGGGCATCGAGCGCGGGCAGGTGACGCACGACTTCTTCGGCGGTCTGGTGGCTCGCAAATTCGCCTCGCGCTACCTCGACGCGCATCGCCGCTTCGTGATCTTTCATGTCCACCACAAGGCGCTCTACGCGGCCATCGGCGAGCCCGACAGTCGGTTCAGAAAGCCCACACCGCTACCGGCGGCTGTCGAACGCCTGATGGTGTTGGATGCCGTTCTCCAGCGTCCCGACGTGCAATGGCTCGCCACCGAGCGTGAGAAGGTCGCGCACTTCACCACGACGCTGGGGACCGCGTTTCGTCGTGAGGATCTGCCCCGTCTGGTGTTCGGCCATCCGCCGTGCACGACGACGCGCTACTTCTTCGACAAGCTGCCCATCGGGGTGGCTGACAACGGCGCCCTGCATCTGTTCCCATACCTGGTCACACGCGAGAGTCCGCTCGACTTTCGCGCGTTCCTGCACCGGCACGCTGAGCTTCTTCGGGCGCTCCGCTCGTGGCGTCTCTGGCTCCTGGTGCCGACCCACCTCGCCAAGGCGGCCGACACCTTCAGAGACGTGGCGCACGAGGAACTCGCGAGCCCCCTGCGGCCTGCCGTCGCTGACGAACTGCTTTGGTTCTTTTGTGCGTCTGATGCGCCGCCGGCACCGCGTTCCGCCGAGTCCAGCCGGTTCGCGCAGGCACGACGTGCGTTCAGCGCGCCCAGGTATCGGCGCCTGTATCGCACATGGCGGCAGATGGGCCGCAGCTGCGTCGACGCAACGGTGTCACGCACGCTCGCAGACGCGATCGAACGAGGTCTCGGGGAGGTCAACGTCCATGTACTTCCGCACGCGTACCGTCATCTCTCTCCCCTGGTTGGCACGGCCTGACATGGCTACTGCTGAGAGAACAGGGGGTAGAACACCCCCCAGGAGGCTATGTTCTACCCCCCGTTCTACTGGCGCGCACGGGGAACGGGGCGGGCGTGTGGTCGGAGCCGATGCCGGTGGCCCGCGCAACTCGTTGATTGAAAGCGAGATGGCCCGCGCCACCCGTCGCAGTCTGAGCGGCGGTCTGTGCCGCTCACGGCAGTGCGGAACTACCACGCTGAGGGGGTATCGGGGCGTGAGCGACCCCCTCCTTCCCGTTGATGGACCGCTTCGCGGTCCCTCCAAGGGGGTCGCTCACGCCCCGCTGTCTGACCCACTTCGTCCCGCACGTTCTGGCCCAGCGTCCGACCGGCGCATCGTCCGTCGTCGCTGCCCGTTCCACGTGCCTGCCAATGCCGGCCGCCATGCCAGCACGCGCGGCGCGCGCACGCAGTCTGTTGTTGTCGGAAGGAACATGCCATGGCGCTGATCAAACCTCGCACCCGCGGCAAGCGGCTCGTCAGGCACCGGACTCGCCTCGATTGGGAGACGAACGAGACCCTCTATGCATACGCGCACTTCATCGGTGAGCCGACGGAGTACGTCATCAACCAGGTGATCGACACCGTCCTCGGCAAGGACAAGGACTTCCTGCTGTGGCGAGCCGATCACCAGGGCTCCTTTGTGCCGCGACACCCGGACGCCGCGCCTAACGGGAGACACCGGCCCGCCGGAGCCAAGGCGGCGGCCGCGGCCTCGTCGTAGCCTCCCGGCGAGAAACCGATGCTACGCGCCGTGCTCGATGCCCGACTGCTGCTCGCGACGCTGTGCGCCGCCGCAGTCGGGGTCTGCGGACTCCGCGCGTATCCCTTCGACCGGAGCGATGTGTTCCTCGCCGTCATTGAGGCGCGCCGGCCAGACATCGCTCAGGGTCTGGCCTACGCCTACGCCACCCTGTGGTTCTCGACGCCGTTCTGCCTCGCGTCCCTGCTCACGTCGCTCGTCGCGATTGTCGTGTTCCGTCGGGCACCGCACGAGAGCTACCGAGCGCTGCCGCACTATCCGGAGCCCGAGGAGCGTCCGGCGCCGTCCCTCGTACTGGGCGAGGTGCATCACGTTGATCGTCCAGGGCGCGCGCCGGATCCGCAGTGGCTCGTCATCCCGCAGCGGGGGCTCTACACCGGCCTGATGGTGTTGGGAGCGGTCGGCACCGGAAAGACGTCCGCGTGCATGTATCCGTACGTGGACCAACTGCTCCGCTGGCGGGCGCAGGACGCTGACCACAAGCTGGGTGCGCTCGTGATGGAGGTGAAGGGCGACTTCTGCCTGCAGGTTCGCTCCATGCTGAAGCGGGCGGGTCGGGCCGACGACTACGTCGAGATCGGACTCG
>CADEFN010000049.1 GCA_902826615.1 uncultured Gemmatimonadota bacterium | reverse complement strand
GGCGGTCACCCTGCGGTTAGTGCTTCTCGGGAGCGCGGCACCACCACGCCCATCCGAACAGCGTGAGCACGAAGACGGGGTACGCCATGAACGGCAGCGGCTCTGACAGTGGCGTCAGGCCGCTGCCGGCGAAGACCTGGAGTGCGGTGAGCGCAAACAGCACGGCCGCGATGCCGCCCAGGATTCGCACCGCCAGCGGCATCACCCTGGGGGCACTGATGAGGACGAGCGCCGCGGCCCAGAGCGCGGCACCGGCGGCGAAGAGCGGACTGCTCGCTTCGAGTGTCATGGCGGATCCCGACAGTACCAGCGTCTGCCCGGCGATGAAGACCAGGAAGCCGGCGGCGACGGTCTGGTAGTCGCGACGAAGGCAGTGAATGGCCAACACGGCGGCGGCCACGACGAGGGCCGTGCCATCGATGCCCCAGGCCAGCCCGCGCAACGAGGCGGAGGGCGCGAAGCTGCCGGCCAGCCCCAGAAGTGCTCCGACAACGAGACAGACGGGTGCGACGGTGGATGGGCGTTCGGTTGACATGGGTTTGAGCCGGCATTGTTACCACGCTTCGCCCCTGGAGTAAGCGCACACGTCCCGCGCACGTCTCAGCGACTGTCGCCCCGTCTGCCCCTTCACCTTCGTGATGCGCCGCACTCCCTGGCGTTTGTGGCGCTTGCAGAGCAGACAGCCGCTGCGTGTGGACTTCGGCCCCTTCCGTTTGTGATGCATGACGTCCGTGGCTTCCTCTTGCCGCTGCCGCGTGGGCAAGATGGAGTAGACGAAGAACGAGGCGTCCGTGGTTCCCGGAGCATGCCACCGGTGTGGCTGGTCAGCCACAGTTGGTGTGGCTGGGATACCACGGGGAACAAGCGTCGGAGGCGGGGCATCGGCCATTCCCGCCAGGTTCAACGAAACGTCGTTGGCGCATGGTTTGCTAAGTTCGCCCGCGTGCGCGATGGATTCACTGTGCGGCTGCTGCCACTCTTCCTGACTATGGCGCTCGGCGTGGCGTGCGCGGATGCCCCGACCTCGCCATCCAGCCCCGCCGCACCGAGCCTTCCTCCCGCCGTCAATCTCACTGCAACGTGGCGAGGTCAATACGTCGAAGTCGGCTGCCAGAGCACGACGTGTCCGGTGTGCTGCACGAGTCGCGGGAAGACTGAGCGACGACGTGACCTCACGTTGGTCATGACGCAGGACGGCGCGGTTGTGACAGGCGCGTGGACCGAAGCGACGGTCGAGGGCCAGGGCACACTCGTCGGCACGTTCAGCGGCACCGTCAGTGGCACGTCGCTCACCCTGGCCGGGGCCTTGTTCCCCGCGCGCACCACTGGAGCGCCTCAATCTCAAGAGCCGCCGTACCGTCTGACGGACTTCTCAGCCGCGACGGCGGGGCCGACGGGTCCGCTGACGGGTACTTTCCAGATCGTGACCATCGACGCGACAGGGCGTGAGACAGAGCGGCTTCGGAACGACATCGCGGGGCTCACCCGCGTGCCGTGACGGCTGCTAATCAACCACGGCGCTGCCAATTTCTTAGACAGTCACTTTGATGTTCCCGATCGGGCACATTAGTAGAAGAGGACCTTCAGATCGCAAGAATTTCCCGATCGGGAATACTGCCCATGGCGCCACTGGATGTCCAGCGGCACATTCCCGATCGGGAACACAGCGAGGCGTCCAGTGAATCCAGTCGGAAACGCCATGATTCTCACTGCGCACTGAGCACGAACGGTTGATACGCGACAACGATCCGGGGGCCGGCCTTCGCGATTGGCGCGAACTGCGGCCCGGGCACAACTCTCAGGGTGTATCGACCCGCCTCTCGGAGCGCACAATCTCCCAGCACGAGGCCACGACTCGTGAGCGGACCATCGCCCAGCCCGGAGGTTGCTGTGTCAACGACGCCCGTTGACTGCTGGGGCGACTGCCGCTCGCAGACAACGATGCCGTCGTTCAGCATCTGCCATGACACATCGAAGCGCGGCGCCGCAACCTCACCGGTGGTCGCCACCGCCGCTGACACCATAGCCTCGACGTGCTGATCGCCAATGGGCCACGCGAACTGCATGATGACGTGATGCGGACCCGCCTGCGGGGCGACGACACTGAACTCCATGGCCTCAGCCGAGGCCAACGGAGTGTCAAGGAGCTTCCACTCCGTCGGCGGCTCCACCGCGCACGCAGCCGTCATGCACAGCACGAATGCCGCGCTGACGAGGGCTGCTCCTCGAGTGGTGAGGCCTCGACAGAAGCCCGCCGGTGCACGAAAGGTCACGCCTCGGCGATTGCGGCAATGGAGACCTTCAGGCCGGGGATGCGCGCAGGTAACTTTGCGCCTTGGCGAGCCGGTGGGTTGGATGGGAACCACTTGAGCCACTCTTCATTCATACCCGCGAAGTCGTCTTCGTCTGCGAGCACGACAGTAACACTGAGGATCTTGTCGAGCGAGCTGCCCGCGGCTTCGAGAATGGCCTGCACATTGACCAGGCATTGTCTGGTTTGTTCTTGAATGGTGGTGCCTTTGATAGCGCCCGTGGCCGGATCGGCCGGCGCCGTGCCTGAGACGAACACCAGCCCGGCCGCTTTGACTGCTTGGCTGTATGCCGAAGGCGGCTTGGCTGCTTTTGGCGTGAACACTATTTCGCGGGCCACGGCGCCTCCTTGCGATGAGCCGGCATTGTGCCTGCCCTTTGCATCCTGAACAAGCCCCGCGGAGAGCGCATCCGCGGCGACGGCCACCCAGACTCCGGCCACACTTCTCGTTGGACCGCGTCGCGCCGTCCGGCGGGCTCCTGCGCCCCCCCGCCAGGCCGCAGGAATAGCCGTCCGGCGAGGCGTCCGGACTGCTAGACTGTGCGCCATTC
>CADEFN010000048.1 GCA_902826615.1 uncultured Gemmatimonadota bacterium | reverse complement strand
ATTGGGCGCTCAGGGGCGGTGCTGGCGCGCCGGCAAGCGACCCTTACACGTTAGCGCGACAACATCAGGCGATGCCCGCATTCTCGGACGACCCACGCAAGCGCGAAGCCGAAGAGAAGTGTCTCGCCGACATCGCGACCTTTGGTCTCCACGTGCTCCAGGTGCACGGCGATGCCGAGTGGCCCGCGTTCACCTACTCGGTGGGACTCTTCGCGACCCTCGGTCTGCCGGAGCTGATTATCCTTGGCCTGCGAACGGAACTGGCGCACAGCATTCTCAACCGCGTAGCTGAGCGCGCCCGCGAAGGTGAGCAGTTCCGGGTCGGTGAGCGCATCGCCCACCTCGTGCAGGGGTTCGATATCCTCGTCAATCCCGTGAATCCCGAGTTCGTCGAACCACACTTTGGGTGGGCGATGTGGTACTACGGAGATCGACCCTTCCCCGTCGCGCAGTTGGTGTATCCAACGACGGCCGGAATCTGGCCTTGGGACCCTGACGCATCTGAAAGCTTCCGATGGACCCAGCCTCTTCTCGACCGCGCCGCGATACCCGCATGGGTGTTTCGTGAGACATGAAGGCCGTCGCCATGGCTAAGCGTAGTCCACTGATGTGCGCTGGCCGGCCAGAATTGACTATACATGTCGCCAGCACCATGCGGCGCGCTAACAACACGTTGCACTTGTCGGGCTGGTGGGGCTGGCCAACCCGCCCGGGCCGCGGTAAACTGCCTGAAGGGACGGCCCGGGCGGGTCGGCTTTGTTTAGAAAGCCCGCAAGTGAACGTGGAACGTTAGGCGCCACACCACACTGTCGCACTAGTGCTGCTACTACCTCTTCGATCGGTCGCCGTCACAGGCTTGCTCGCGGCACTCGCGTCCTCGGTGTCAGCGGCCGCCCAAGATGGGACGTCTGCAGCGTTCCGACGGATCCTCGCCGCGCAGTATGAGGCCATCGCGCGCGGTGACACGGCGGCGCTGCGCACCCTGTTCTCCGACAGTTTGGTCTGGGTGCTTGGGGCCACCGGCACGGCCATCCCGAAGAGCACGCTCGTCGCGGCCCTTGCGCGCCCTGAGGACCCGCCCGTGCGGTTCGAGGTGGACAGCGTCCGCGTGCGCCAGCTCGGCGCGGTCGCCCTGGTCGACTACCGGCGAACGGATCGACGACGCGTCGGTGAGACCCCCCTTAACAGTCACTGGCGGGTGCTAGCAGTCTACGGTGTGCGGTCGGACCGGTGGGTGCTCGAGCGACATATGCAGACCTGGGTGGTGGCGGCCTCGGCACCCATCGCGCTCGACTCCGCGACGCAGGCTCCGTTTGTTGGTCGCTATGCCGTGGGCCCTGGCAACGTCGACGAGGTCTATTGGCGCAACACTCAATTGCACGTGCGCAATGGGACCGAGGCGGTGGGTCCGGCGCTGATCCCGGTGTCCGGATCGGCCTTTCGCCCCAACGGTACCGGCGCGCTCCTCGTGTTTGAGCGTGACACCGCTGGGCGGGTCACGGGCTACGTTCAGGGGTTTCCCGACGGTCGCCTGGCGCGGGCGAGGCGACTTCCGTGAGATTGGGGCCTCATGGGGGGGCCGACGTGTGGCGCCTAACAGAGCGTTGCACTTGTCGGGCTGTTCGGGGCTGGCCAACCCGCCCGGGCCGTTGTAGACTGCTTGAAGGGACGGCCCGGGCGGGTTGGCTTTTGTTCAGATAGCCCGCAAGTGAACGCAAAACGTTAGGCGGAGTTTCTCTCAGAACTGATACGGGCAGGGTCTCCGACTGCACTTTCTCTATTGGGGTTGTGCCCGCGCACCTCACGTCTGCCGGTGGATGACCGCGGTGGCCTCCGAGGAGCACCGAGTTCTTACACAGACGGCCGTTGGGCCACCGCGGCTCCGTGGACTCTTTCGCGCGCCGTCGTCGCCCTCACCTCCTGACCGGCGGGCAGTCTGCCCACGCGATGGGACCTTTGCACCGCCCGGTGCCCAGAAGTGCGTGGTGCCCACGCCGCGATGCCCACGCCGGTCGTTCGAGGGGCGCGGGGCTTGGTGGGCGGGAGAGTGGCGTGGCCGTCGCGAGGCCCGCGCGCGGGCGAGGTCCCGCCTAACCGCAGGGTGCGCTTGACCGGCGCGCCGACAGCGACGGTGCTATTTCCCCGCGCCCGGCGGGGGGCGGCTGGCGCCCCCGACCGGACGGCGCAATCTTCCGGGGCGGCAGTTTAGGGCGCCAGCCGCTTTTGTTGGACTGGGCGCTCAGGGCGACGCTGGCGCGCCGGCAAGCGACCCTTACACGTTAGGCGGAGTTTCTCTCAGAACTGACACGGGCATGGTCTCCGACTGCCCTTACTCTTTTGGGGTAGTGCCCGCGCACGCCAGGTCTGCCGGTTGATGACCGCGGTGGCCTTCATGGAGCGGCGAGGTAGTCCGCAGACGGCCGTTGCGGCCACCGCGGCTCCGTGGACTCTTTCGCGCGCCGTCGTCGCCCTCACCACCGGACCCGCCGGGTGCCCTGCCCACGCGATGCGACCAGTGCACCGCCCGGTGCCCAGAAGTGCGTGGTGCCCACGCCGCCATGCCCACGCCGGTCGTTCGAGGGGCGCGGGGCGCGGCGCGCGGGAGAGTGGCGTGGCCGTCGCGAGGCCCGCGCGCGGGCGAGGTCCCGCCTAACCGCAGGGTGCGCTTGACCGGCGCGCTCCAAGAGACGGTGTCCACGCACCGCGCCCGGCGGGGGGCGGCTGGCGCCCCCGACCGGACGGCGCAATCTTCAGGGGCGGCAGTTTAGGGCGCCAGCCGCTTTTGTTGGACTGGGCGCTCGGGGCGTCGCCGGCGCGCCGGCAAGCGACCCTTACACGTTAGGCAGAGTTCCTCACAGCACTGACACGGGCATGGTCTCCGACTGCACCAA
>CADEFN010000047.1 GCA_902826615.1 uncultured Gemmatimonadota bacterium | reverse complement strand
GTGTCGATCAACTGATTGAGGACGTACTCGACAGATTCGCCGAGGAAGTGCGCGTACGCATAGAGCGTCTCGTTGTTCTCGCGATCGAGGCGCGTCCGGTGTCTCACGAGCTGCTTGCCGCGCGTGCGGGGCTTGATCAGTGGCATGGTCCCTCCCTGTGCTGACGGTGGCGACGACGGTCGTGACCGTCTCGAGGCGCGGCGCGCGACGAGCGGGCGGCCAGTTCCTGGCCTCGCGCGGTGCCACAGCGGCGACGCGCGCGCGGGCCGTGTTCTTCAGGACAACCCGGGCTTGCGGGCGGGGCGTGAGCGACCCCCCGTGTCGCGGCCTGGGCCGCGATTGGGGGCACCGGCAGGGGGGTCGCTCACGCCCCGATTACTCCGCCCCCTCCTTGTCCCGCGCAGCGGTCTGTCCTGCGCGCGGCAAAGAACGCCGCGCCTCTCTCGCCTCTCCAACTCCCTCTGTATCAGCGCGATGGCGCCATCGCTGCCGCGCCTTCTGGGCCACTGCAGCTCCACCATCCCGCACCGATCTCCTGATCTCGTGGGGGCCGAGTTCTTCGAATCGAGTCGGCCCCCCTTCCAAAGGGCATCCCAACGTCACGCCGAGCCAACCAAGGGGGAGAGATGCTGGTAAGACCGCGTCAGCACCTGGCTCCGGACTCGGCCGCTACGACGCGAGAGTGCGTCGTCCAGGATGTGCGACACCGTCGCATGCACATGCGCGTCGCCCTCCTTCTTCCAGAGTCGATAGAGCGCACGAAAGCGCGGCGCGTGAAAGCGACGCGCCGACTCCCGAAACCGCTCGACGTCCTCGGCTCCGCTGCCGCCGTCCACCTGCCGCCGTTGCTTGAAGTACCAGTGCAGGTCCTCCATGTCGCCGAGACGAAGAGGCATGGCCATTTCCTGATGAGCCGCCGCCTCGAAGACAGACGCCACCTTGTAGAGCGGCTTCGGCACGAGCAGACGCAGCTCCCATTCAGGGAGCGCCCTGAGTAGCTCGGCGTGCCGATTCACGAAGGCCCGGAAGTCCACGGGCGCAGACCGGTCCACAAGGTAGAGGAACACGTGGCCGATGCCGTCCGCCGCCACACCGATTGGCAGCTTCTCCGGGAAGTACCGGACGGTCACGCGCGGCGGCGTGCCGAACGAGACGGCAGGTAGTTCGCTCGGCCTGAGCAGCCTGGTCTTGAGGAAGTAGTCCACCTTGTCGCGCTCCGTCCCGAGCCAGCGGAGGTCCGGCTCGCAGAGCACGGCGTCGAGCACCATCAGCCGCTCGACAGCGCGAGCCAGGGTAATGGGCTTCCGGTTCCGATTGTCCGTTTCGCCAATGGCGGTGTACAGCCGCTTGCCATAGACATGGAAGATGCGGGCGCGTCGGTGTGCCTGATAGGGCTTCGCCAGACGACGGGTCACCAGGGAAGAGAAGAAGTCCCGCGTCTTCTGCCCGTGCACGAGCCGGGCATGAGCGCTGTACTGGCGGAGTACGCAGACGCCCGAATGCAGCATCACTGTCACCAGGAACTGCGCCTGTCGAGTCGTGAACCCCTCATCTTTCACGGCTTCCAACCGCTCCTGCGGCGTCATGGCAGCAGCTCCTCGGCAAGACGCGGGTCGATGCTGCGACCGCTCCGTCCCGAGCCGCCCGGTCCACCCACTCTGGCTCCGACCGCCCGGTATCGCGTAAAGCCGGACTGTGCCTTGGCGGCGGCGTGCGCACCCCGGTAGTGCGGCGTGACAATCTCCAGATCCTCCACGCAGTGCCGACCGTCCCGGTCTTCGTATTCAATTCGGGCGTCGGGGAACTCCACGTGACCGTCGTGACCCGGCAATTCGTGCTCACGCGCCCACTGCGCAATGGCCTCACGGTCGCGCTCTGGCGTGCCGTCGCCATCGCGGTGGCCCCGGTTGCGGCGCTGAAGAAAGCGCTGATACTCGGACTTGAGTTCCACCTCCAGCACGACGCGCCGCACCCGTGCGCCACGCTCGGACAGACGCTCCTCGGCCCTGAGGTACGCCGCGTGGATGCGCGCATCGTGCGCCAGCTCTCTGGGTCGGTTGATGCCGGCGTAGAACGTCTGCCGCGCCTCGTCCGGTTCTGAGGGCCGGCGGCGAGTCTCCAACAGCTCCCGGCCCTGGTCGGTGAGCGTCACGAGCTGCGTGCGAGTACGTCCCACCATGTAGGGCATGGTCTTGATGAGGCCCCGTTCGCGAAGCCGCTCCAACTCGCGCGCCGGTCGCCTCCCAGCGCCTGACTCCAGGTGGCGCAGCTCGTTGGCCGGCACGACCCGAAAGGCTCCCACGCGCGCCACGGTGCGAACGTCATCGCCGGAGAGCCGATACTCCTGCTCGTTGACTCGAATTCGTTCGCGGGCCGCGCTTCTAGGCACGTCGAGGCCGCGCGTGAAGGTATCGCGCGAGTCCGCGGACGATGCCTCGGTGAATTCCAACTGCGGCGTGCCACTGCCGCCACGGCCGATGTCCGGCCGCTCGCGCTCCATATCGCGCGGATCAACATCTCGCCACATCCGGACCTCCTACGATTTCAGGTACGACCGCACGTCATCGAGCACGGCATCGTCGGTCGCGAGCTGGCGGTCGATGTGCAGCAGCTTGCGTCCGGTGTCGCGCAGGAAGAACCAGCGGGCCACGCTGTAGTAGGTCGCAGTCAGGTCCAGGAAGAGAATCAGGATGGCCCCGCCAATCAGGGCCGCATGTTCACGAAACAGAAGGGCTTTGTAAGGTGCCAGGAAGCGCAGCTCGCCGGCGATCCAGCCGACCAGCAGGAACACAGTCACGGCGGCGAGGAAGGCTGCGTTGGCCATCATCGCCGGCTTTCCTCGAACGCCTGGTCCACTCGGAAATACGCGATCTGCAGACCAAGCGGATTCACGCGCACGAACTCGTTCGGCACGTGGTCCCGGAGCGCGAAATCGACCTGCGCGACGTACGTCTCGCGTAGGCGCTCAGTGCGCGTCCCAGGGGAGTAGTACACCTTCTGGAATGAGACCGCCGCTTTGTAGGGCGGCTTGGCCAGCTC
>CADEFN010000046.1 GCA_902826615.1 uncultured Gemmatimonadota bacterium | reverse complement strand
GGGTTCTACCCCGTTTCCACGGACAGTTGAGTTAAGAGTTTCTCCCCCTGTTGCTGCTGCTCGAGTCGTCGCCGCTGCCGAGGATTATGCCAGCGCTCGATGTAGTCAAAGATATCCGCTCTCGCCTCGGCTCGTGTCTGGTACTGCCGCCGATTGACTCGTTCCCGTTTGAGGACGCCGAAGAAACTTTCCGCCGCGGCGTTGTCCGCACAACTACCCACCGTGCTCATGCTACAGGTCACCTGGTCGGCTGCCAGAAACTGTTGGTATTCCGCCGCCGCACACTGGGCGGATTCAAGTGGTCGTCGCAACATATTCTTTGTTGGCCTATCGGAGCAACTGGTCAAGCGCCTCTGCAGGTGTTTTCCAATCAAGCGTTTTCCGAGGCCTGGCGTTGAGGGCGGCCGCCACGGCCGCAATCTCCTCGGCGCTGTGCACGCTAAGATTGGTGCCTTTCGGGAAGTACTGGCGCAGCAACCCGTTGGTATTTTCGTTGGTGCCGCGTTGCCAGGGGCGGTGAGGGTCGCAGAAGTAGACCTGCATGTCAGTAATCATGTGAAACTGACCCCTCTCCCACAACCAGGAGGGGACAGACCATGGACCTAGCAGAAGCGGTGGCGACCCCAGTACCTTCTCAGCGGGAGATGACTCCAGCAGAGGAGGATGGGATGTTGCGAGAAGACGGCGTACGAGAGGTGCTGGCGCGGCTGCAGCGAGGCGAGCGGATCAAAACCATTGCGCGGGACCTCGGCATGGCGCGCAATCCCGTGAAACGGTGGCAGCGACTCGGGGGCTGGCGCCCGCGCCCGTCGGTGGCCCGCCCCTGTCAGATCGATCCTTATCGCCCCTTCATCGTGCAGCGGGGGCCCGAAGTGAATTGGAATGGCCGCGTGTTGCATCGGGAACTGCAGGGGGTGGGGTTCGCCGGGACCTATCAGCAAGTCCAGCGAGCGATTCATCCCCTGCGTGCCGATCGGGCGTGGGCGACCGTCGCAACCGTGCGGTTTGAGACGAGTCCCGGCCAGCAAGCGCAAGTGGACTTTGGCCAGATCCGTCTCTGGATCGGCGACCGCTGCGAACGGATCCACGTGTTTGTGCTGACGCTGAGTTACTCGCGGCGTTTGTGGGTGCGGGCGTATCCGCACGAGCAACTTCGTGCCCTGCTGGACGGACATGAGCAGCCGTTCCAGCACTTCGGTGGGGTGCCGCTGACCTGTCTGTATGACACTCCGCGGACGCTGGTGCTGGGGCGACGGGAGCGGCAGGTCCTGTGGCATCCGGTGGTGGAGGATTTTGCGCGCTACTACGGGTATACCCCGCGCGCGTGTCAGCCGTATCGGGCGCAAACCAAGGGCAAAGTTGAGAGCGGCGTCAAATATGTGAAGCGCAATGCTCTGGCCGGCCGCCGCTTTGCCTCATGGGAGGCCTTGAATGCCTGGCTCCAGGAGTGGGTGGTCACGGTCGCCGATCAGCGGGTTCATGGGACGACGCATGAGCGGCCGATCGAGCGGTTTGCCCGCGAGACGCTCACGCCCCTGGGCCAGCGCGCCCCGTATCACTACGAACGGGTGCGTCTGCGGCGCGTGCCGGCCGATGCGCTCGTCGCCATTGCGGCCGCGCGCTATTCCGTCCCGGTGGAGTATGTCGGAACAACCGTCAGCGTGCAGGAGACCAGCAGCCACTATGAGCTCTTCCATGGCGGGACCTGCATCGCGCGGCATGCGAAGACGACGCGCCATGCGGTGGTAATGGACCCGGCGCACTATCGCGGGCTGCTCCGCCCCAGCGGACCAGCCGCCACGCCTCGGCCGCCTCAATGGGATCCCGGGTATGGCGACCTCGGCGAGGTGATGGTCCGAAATCTGGCCCTCTATGCCGCGATGGCTGAGCCGGGAGGTGCGTCATGAGCACGCCCCAACTCGAGCGGCTGCAGGCGCACTGTCAGCGCCTACGCCTGTATCACGTCGCCGCAGAACTGCCGAGCTTACTGGAGCAGGCGGCGAAAGCGGAGCGCTCCTATACCGACTTTTTAGAGGACATGCTCCGGCGCGAGGTCCAGGCCAAGACGGACAAGCACTTGGCCATGCGGTTAGCCATGGCGAGATTCCCGTTCCAGAAGACGCTCGACACCTTCGAGTTTAAGGTTCAGCCCTCCATTGATGTGAAGCTGATCCGTGAATTGGCCACCGGACGCTATCTCGAGCACGGGGAGAATGCGTTGTTGCTCGGCCCGATCGGCGTCGGCAAAACACATCTGGCTGTGGCCCTCGGCATCACCGCCTGTGAGCAGGGCCACCGCGTCCTGTTCACCACAGCGATGGGCCTCCTCGCCACGCTCGGCAAAGCGCTCGCGGACAACCGGCTGGAGGACCGGCTCAAATTGCTGACACAACCCCAGCTCTTGATCATTGATGAGATCGGCTATATTCCCATTGATCGGCAGGGTGCCAACTTGTTCTTCCAACTCATTTCACGGCGCTACGAGAAGGGGTCGATTCTGCTCACCAGCAACCAGAGCCTCGGGGCCTGGGGCGAGGTCTTCGGAGATCCCGTCATCGCCACGGCGATTCTCGATCGACTGCTCCACCATTCCATGACCGTCAATATTAAAGGCGAGAGCTATCGGTTGCGGGAGAAGCGGAAAGCTGGCCTCTTGAAGTCGGCGGGAGGAGGGATGCCGAATTCGGAGGCCTAGATGGCCGGAGGATGCGCGAGCATCGGCCAGCATTCAACTCGGGAGAGGGGTCAGTTTCACATCAGAACAAAAGGGTCAATTTCGGCTGATGATTGACACGGCACGCCTGCGTCGATCTTTAGGCGTGCGTGCTGAGCCATCTCAGCCCCTTGATCCCAAGTCAGCGACCGGCGAAGCTGCTCAGGCAAGGTGCTGATCGTGCGCGTGATGGCGTCACGCACGGCCCCGGCACCGTGTCCGGCGAGCGCGGGTCCATTCTTTACGCGACGCTCATGGCCATGGCCCGTCATGCGAGGCAGGTGCAGCAACAGGGTGAAGCGCGTCGTGCGCTCCACCAAGGTACCGATCGCGGAGCTGCCAAGACCCAGAATGAGGTCCCCTTCCCAGTGGCCCGGCATGGCGCGATCGGCGGCCT
>CADEFN010000045.1 GCA_902826615.1 uncultured Gemmatimonadota bacterium | reverse complement strand
GCATCGTCCTTCGTCGCGAGAATCCGTCCCGCTAACGTCGTCGTCCCCGCTGCCAACACATTCACTTGTAACGGACTCTGTCGCACGATCGTCTGCCCATCGATCACCGCCGTGGCGGAGACGGTAATCGTCGTGAGGCCGGTCGGCGCCGTGCCGCTGTTCAACGTCAACGTGGCCACTTGGCCACCGGCAATTTGCGAGGGTGTGAAACTACCCGACATGCCGGTGGGCAAGCCGGTCGCGGCGAGTGACACAAAGCCGGTGACCGGATTCTGGCCGTTGTTGATCACTTGAATTTGCGTCGTCGTCGGCTGGCCCCGCACCACCGTCACCTGACCGGGCGCGGCGGAGAGCGAAAAGTTTTGGGAGGTCACAAAGCCAAAATCTTGGGCGCTGATCGCGCTGCCGCCCGGCGTCGCCACCGAGATCTTGCCGGTGGTCGCGCCTTGCGGCACGGTCGTCACCAACGTGGTCGCGGTCACCGCCGTGATGACGGCGTTGGTGTTGTTGAACGTCACCGTCGTCGTGCCTGGTCCCGCTCCGTCGAGATTGGTGCCCGTGATCGTGACCGGCGTCCCTATTACGCCGCTCGTCGGGGTGAAGCCAATGATCGTGGGCGGGGCCGGCAAGACCGTGAGGGTCAGCGTGGCCGGGAGCCTGATCGGCGCGGTAGCGGTGAGGGTCACGGCCCCGACCGAGGCACCCGTCACCACGAAGGACAGGGAGGTTTGATTCTCCGGAATCGTGACGGTCGTCGCATGGGAGAGAGACCCGATGCCGCTGCTCGTGAGGGTCACGGTCAATCCCCCGATATCCGCCACCCGCGCACTGGTGACCGTGACCGAGAGCGCTTGCCCGACTCCAACCGTCGTCGGCGTCGCGGTGAGACTCAAGGCCGGAGGGGTCAACACCGTGAGCCCGGTTTCGACAATGGTCGGAGTCCCCGTCGTCGGTGTGAAGGTGGCGCGAATCGTCGTCGCCCCGATTGCAAGAGCCGTGACCAGGCCGTCGCTCGTGATGGTCGCGACCGTCTGGTTCGTCGACTCCCAGGCCAGGCGGCTGTCGGTCGTGAGATCCTGCGTCGTCCCATCCGTCAAGGTGGCGGTCGCCGTCATCTGCTGCGGTTCGCCCACGAAGAGCGCAAACTCTTGCGGTGACAGTGTCAGGAGGACCAGCTCCGGCGGGGTGACCGTCACCGTCGCGGTGACGCTGCCCCCATTGAGACTCGCCGTGATCGTGGCCGTGCCTTCCCCGACGGTATTGATTGGGAATGTCGCCGTCAAGGCGCCGGCCGCCACGGTGACCGAGGCCGGGACCTGCGCCACATTCGTGGCACTGCTGGTCAACGTCACGACGGTCACATCCGTCGGGGCACGACTCAGCGTGACCTGCATCGAGCCGGGTCGTCCTTTCGGCAAGCTTTGCGTGGCCGGCGCGAGGGTCGAGACCACCGGCGGCGGCAGCGTGACCTGGACCACGGAGCTGGCCGTCGTGCTATTGATCGAGGCGGTAATCGTCGCATTCCCCGCGAGGAGCGCCGTGACCGGAATCGTGGCACTCAATTGGTTCGCTGGGACCGTGATCGAGGCCGGCACTTGGACCAGGGTCGGCGCCGAGTTTGTCAGCAGAATCACCTGGTCACTCACCTGCGCGGCATTGATCGTCAGAATCAGGCTCCCCGTCGCCCCCTGCTGCAGCGGCAGCGGATTGGGCAACAGCGAGACGACCGCCGGCGGGGGCGGCTGGACATTGACCGTCGCGGTCTTGGTGGTGCCGTTCACGCTCGCCGTGACCGTGGCGCTGCCCACGGCCAATCCGGTCACGGTGAAGGAGGCGCTGGTCTGCCCGGCCGGGACGGTGACGATGGCCGGGACCTGGGCAATCGTGGCTGGCTCGACCGTGAGGCTGACTTCTGTATTGGTCAGCTGCCCCGCGTTGAGCATGACCGTCATCGTGCCGTTCGCATCCACAACCACCGCTAAGGGCGAGGGCAAGAGGGACACGAGCGCCGGTGGCGGTGGCGTCACTTGGACTAACGCTTCCGCCATCGAACTGTTTAGCGCCACATGGACCATCGCGGACCCCAGCGCAGCAGCGGTGACCGGGATGGTGGTGGTCAATTGACCCGCTGGCACGTTGACCGTGGCCGGGACGGTGACGAGGCCCGTCGGAGCTGCCGTCACTTGGATCGCGGTCGCGCTGGACTGCACGGCGCTGATGCGGACGGTGAGGGTGCCGATGGCACCGAGGTTGAGGCTGGCGGTCGGCGGCTCCAACGCCACAATAGTCGGTAGGTTGGGCGTGACGGTGATGGTACTCGTGGCACTCGTGCCGTTCAAACTCGCTGTGATGACGGCGGTGCCAGGGGTATTGGCGGAGACGGCAATGCTCGTGCTGATCTGCCCCGCCGGCACGGTCACCATGGCCGGGACCGAGGCGATGCTCGCGGCGCTGCTGGTGAGGGCGACCGTCGTGGCACTGCTTTGAGCGGCACTGATGGTCACCGTGAGAGTCCCGGTGCCGCCTTGCGTCACGGTTGCACTCGGTGGCTGCAGACTCGCAATCGTGGGCGGGGCGGCACTCACGGCCACCGTGGCGCTCACAGACCCGTCGTTTAACGTGGCGGTGATCTGGGCATTGCCGATGGTGACCGCCGTGACCGGAATGGCCACACTCGTTTGGTTGATGGCGAACGGCACCGAGCTCGGGACAGTCGCGACCCCGGTCTCGCTGCTGGAGACGGTCAGCGTGCCCGCCACCGTCGGGGCCGGAGCGAGGGTCGCGGTCACGGTGCCGGAGGAGCCGACGGTGAGGTTCAAGGGATTGGGGGTCAGCGCCGTGGGCGTGGGCAGAATCTTCGTCCCATAGACAGAGACCGTGATGAAGGCGCCTGGCGTGCTCGCGAGTTTGACCGTGAGCTGATTCGTGCCGGGCGTGAGCGTGATGGTCCGATCAACGATGGCCACGGTCTGGCCGAAGTCCGCCGGTCCGGCGACCTGCACGTTGTTGACCTCGATCCAGGCGGACGAGATCCGATTTTGCCCGTTACTCTGGCCGTTGACGATATGAAGGAGAAAGGGCGCGCCCACGTTCGCCGGGACCGTGATGGTGTCGGTGAACTGAGTCGGTGCCCCGCTCGTGCGCACATACTGTTTGGCCCCGAAGATCAACTGATCCGGGGTG
>CADEFN010000044.1 GCA_902826615.1 uncultured Gemmatimonadota bacterium | reverse complement strand
CCGCCGCGCCCGGTTCGGGGATGTCCCGTAAGCCGGCGATGGGTAGCGACTGCCCGGCCGGGTAGCGACTACCCAACGGTGCGGTGAACCATTGGTTGCCACTCGTCAATGGGATTGGCCGGGGCCGTGAACGTGTTGCGCGTTCATGGCGTTTCTTCCCGTTTCGGTAACGGCGTCTCGTATCCGTCGCGTTCTTTACGGGCAGGGTAGGCACCGGGGGGGGGCCTGTGAGGCCGCTAGAACCCCATTCCAGCCCCTGCTGGGCCCTAGCTCCCCCCCTGCACCCGTTCGCGCCCTGGCGGCGTTCTGGTGGCGTTCTGACCCCATGGATGGCGGCGACCCCATGGGCGTCGAAGGGTGCGGTTTTCACGAGACGGGGCGAAGGTGTTTCGCCAAAGTGCTTTTAGAGCTTCCAGTGAAGATTGCTCAGAGAAAGTGCCCGCTCTGCGGATCGACACGCCTGGCGGATCGGACGCCTACACCTGACAGCCATGGACGGGGCCACACCACCCCAAAACCCCCCGCCAGCCTCTACGGAGAACACCGGAAGGCCCACGGAGGGATGCTCCCCCCCTACTAGGCAGAAAGTTGAAACAATTTCCGGTGCAACACCTGGCGCGGAGACTTTCGCCCCTAGTTGCGCGCTAGAGAGGGAGCTTGGACGGGCGACCGGGCTGGCCGACCGGCTGGATGCCGAGGGCCCCGTAGTCGCGCCAGACCGTGGTGTGATTGCCGCACGGAACGCCGAGCGCCCGTAGCTGCGCCGTCATGTCTCGCACGGATGGCACCCGCCCGCCGTTATCGGTTACCACCGCCATGATCGCCCTGCGCCGCTCGTGGATGTCCGCCGCCTTTTGCGTGGCCGCTGGCGGCGTTCGATCGCGAAGGTAGCTCCGCTCTACGTCGGTGACGCGCAAGTCCTGGAACACTCGCACCGAGGAGAGGTGCCTCCCCTGCCCGCGCTTCCGCGCCTGCCTGAGTGCGGCCGTGATTTCGTCGGGGGAGAGTCCGCTCCGGTGGCCGAGTGCCGAGACGCGGGCGTCTACGTCGTGCTCCGACATGCCGAGTTTCGTTAACGTGAGGGCGTAGTAGAGCGCGGCTACGTTGCGCGAGACGTTCGGCGCATTGAATGTGCCGCCACGGAGTTGGAGCAACACCTCCATGTCGTGGAGCGCATACCGCCACCGCTGCTGCCACCCTCGTTTCCCCGCCGCCGCTTT
The DNA here is from genome assembly GCA_902826615.1 of uncultured Gemmatimonadota bacterium. Lineage (GTDB taxonomy): Bacteria > Gemmatimonadota > Gemmatimonadetes > Gemmatimonadales > Gemmatimonadaceae > RBC101. The sequence goes on along the minus strand of CADEFN010000044.1, from coordinate 2,008 downwards.
CGTCGCGTCCTTCGTGCTGTCGGCCGCAAAGGCCGCTGCGACCACGGGATGTTCGCGTTCCTGGAGCTCGAGCCCGAGTCCTTCCGCTAGGGCGCGGAGCGTGTAGGCGGGGAGGCCGTGCGCCGTCGCCTGCGTCCAGTAGAGCACCCGATTCCCGCTCGTGCTTTTCACTGTGCCCGGCATGGGCGCATAGCGTGGCCCGTCCACCGCGCCGAGATCCGCGCCGAGGTGTGCGAGCTTCGACACAATCGCCCGCTGAATGCGCGCATAGAGCCGCACCGCTTGCGCCGATGCGCGTTGCGGCGTGTCGGGCCGGTGCTCTTGCTTGTGAATGATCGTTGCGCCGTGCGCCGGATTCCGCGAGTCGAGCAGAAACCAAAACGCCCAGAGCCCACGACCGGAGCGCGCAAACATCGTGGCCGGTGGAATCTCGCCGCGTTCCTGAAGTGTGACAACTGCGCCGAGGGCCGCGCCCACGTCGAGGCCGAGCTTGTAGCAGTCCAGATCGGCATACGCCACGTTGAGCCACCGAAGCGACGTGCTGTCGTGCTGCTGCCACGGGAGGCCGGTGACGGGGTTCGTCTGCTGACGGACGCTAACGGTTCTTCGTTCCTCTGCCGGGGCCATGCCTGGAATCGGCGTCCACCGCTGCTGCGTCGTGAACCGATGCCCGGTGCGAAACGACGTGTTCAGACCGAAGTAGCCATCCTCTGCGAGCGCGGCGAGGAGGCCGGGCAGGAATGGTTGTCCGACTGCCACCGCGCCGAGTTCGCGCCACTCGCGCCCATCCTCTTTCACCGCGAGGGGAATGTAGCCGGATGGCCCGCGATGGATCGCGTGAATGGCGGCGTCACCTGGACCGTCCGCGTCATGCGGAGCCGCGAGGAGTCGCCCGATTGCCGGGGTTGCCGCGTCGAGATACTTTTCGGTTAATCTTCCGCTGGTTGCGTCGTTCACACGCGACCTCGCCCCGCCCGCCTGACCGCTGCCAACGGTTAGCGAGCTTCTAAAGGCCGTCCCTGGTTCGCCGCCGGGGACGGCCGTTCTCTTTCTGGTTGGTGGTGCGCGACGAATATGCGCCGTTCACGCGCCTCGTGCAACGAATTTCCGACGATTTAAAAATCCGCCGCCGCCATCTGGAATCTTTTGATTTCGAATGCCGGCGTGCGCGCCTAGGCCACGGTCTCCAACCCCGACATCCTGAGGTTTTGCGCCCCCCCGCCCCGATTGTTCTGGCTACCGGGGCGGGGCCCCTCGGCCGGTTCCAGCGCCCATGCCCCCCTTGGATGAATCGGGTAAATCGGGTGAACCAGCTTCGTTCCAGCCCTCGCCGCCACCGCCCACAACGCCGCAGAAACGGGGAGAAACGTGCGGCACCTTTACCGCTCACTTCGCCAGTGGCCGCATGGCGTGATGCGTGAGACATGGCACATGTTTTGACAAGGTGCCGATTTCCTTAGGGATTTCATGGGTTCTCGCCGCTAGTGTCTGATAATGCATGTTCTGTAAACTATTTGTGCAGCACAAATACAGCGGCGGTGAGAATCCGGCCTGATTCTGCGTTCTTTCGCTTTTTCATATTCGCCGTGCGAGGGCGAAAGTCGGCGGCGAAAGGTGCTGCACGTATCGCCTGCACTTTCGCTCTGCCCGCGTGCTACTGTGCGCGCCCATGCCGCGAGCACCGAAACCACGCCCCTACGACTGGGTAGCCAGCAGTGACGAGGAACGTCGGGGACGGCAGGGACGGAAGCGCGCCGGCCCTGGTGGTGTCGCCGTGCGCCAGCTCCCCCGCCTGACCCTTCGCGCCCCCGGCCGCGCCCTGGCGACGTGGCAGGCCGTCCTAGAAGTTCAGGAGCTACCCGCTCACGATGCGTTCGTCGCCGTGATGCGCGCCTACCTCGCCGGGCTGGATGCGACGACCGCCGCCAAGGTGCAGCGACTCGCCGGCACGATCCGCCGCGCCCGGTTCGGGGATGTCCCGTAAGCCGGCGATGGGTAGCGACTGCCC
>CADEFN010000043.1 GCA_902826615.1 uncultured Gemmatimonadota bacterium | reverse complement strand
CGATCGAAGAGGTAGTAGCAGCACTAGTGCGACAGTGTGGTGTGGCGCCTAACGTGTAAGGGTCGCTTGCCGGCGCGCCAGCGTCGCCCCGAGCGCCCAATCAAACAAAAGCGGCTGGCGCCCTAAACTGCCGCCCCTGAAGATTGCGCCGTCGGGTCGGGGGCGCCAGCCGCCCCCCGCCGGGCGCGGGGAAATAGCACCGTCGCTGTCGGCGCGCCGGTCAAGCGCACCCTGCGGTTAGGCGGGACCTCGCCCGCGCGCGGGCCTCGCGACGGCCACGCCACTCTCCCGCCCACCAAGCCCCGCGCCCCTCGAACGACCGGCGTGGGTATCGCGGCGTGGGCACCACGCACTTCTGGGCACCGGGCGGTGCACTGGTCCCATCGCGTGGGCACGGCGCCCCGTCGGTCGGGTGGTGAGGGCGACGACGGCGCGCGAAAGAGTCAATGGGGCCGCGGTGGCCCCAACGGCCGGCTGCGAAATGAGTCGACGCCCTATGGAGGCCACCGCGGTCATCCACCGGCAGACGTGAGGTGCGCGGGCACCACCCCAAAAGAGTAAGGGCAGTCGGAGACCCTGCCCGTATGCGTTCCGAGAGAAACTCCGCCTAACGCCAGCGTTCTGCCGCGAGCGCTCTAAACGAAAGCGGCCGCGCAGCGGACGCTACCAGCATTGGCGCTCGTCGGCAGCAACGCAATGTTATGCTGCCCCTCGTTTCTTCGGGCGCCAGTCGAGCGCGAGGCGACGCCCCGATCCCGCACAGTCGCGCAGATACAGGTTGATCAACGTCTGATAGGGCAGGTCCGTCTCGGCCGCGAGCGCCTTGAAGTAGTCGATCGTGAAGGTGTCGAGCCGGATGGTGATGGACCGCTTGAGTTTCGCCGCGTAGGGATTGCGACGCGCTTTCGAGAAATCGATGGATCGTCTCATGGATGACGCTGCGCGGCGTACTGGGCGCGCTCCGCTGGGGTGGCCGGTTGCGCCGAGATGAGGCGAATCACCTCGGGCGCGGTCCGGTAACAGTGGACAACCATCAGCAGCCGCAGCCGGGCGCTGAGGCCGAGGAGGATGAAGCGCGCCTCGTCGCCTGAGTGCACGGGATCGTCGACGACGAGTGCATACTCATCGGCAAAGGCGGTCTGGGCCTCGTCGAAGGTGACCCCGTGCTTGCGGGCGTTGGCACGCGCTTTGGCCGGGTCCCACTCGAACTGGAGGTTGTCCATCTTGGCAATGTATGTACGCGATACATACGTGGCAACCCGGCGCACCCCGGATCGGGTGGGCGGCAGGGGATCTCGGATCCGTCGATCAGCGACACCGCCGCGCGTGCGCCAGGAGTCGGCGCCCCTCGGGCTCTGCGCACCGTGCTCTAAAGCAGCGGCGCGCAATGCGTCAGATTGTCAGCATAACGTTTACTGTTCAACTGCAGGCGCTCCAATAATGCGAGCGCAGCGAGCCTTCACCAAGGCGCCTGTCAGTTGCAACAGTGTGTTAGGCGTCACGGGGGAGAGCCGGTGAACCCAAGGCAATCCGGCCCAAGGGCGATCGGAACATCCCCGCACCACACGACGCGCGTCAATGGCGCGTCCCGAGGGAGCTTGCGCGCGGGACAAACCACCACCCCTCATTCGGCGGGCCCGAGTCCCGGCTGACCCGCCGGGCCTGTGACCTCTGCCGCCCCGAGCGTGTCGCCGTTCTTTAACGCGCGGCGGTGCGCACTCCGGGCCACGACCAAGGTGCCCGCCGACGAGCCGGCGCTCAGCAGGGTCGATGCCCCAACGATCACCGCGCCGAGGCTGGTAGCTCCTGCGCCCAAGAGCCCGCCCGTGACGGCCATCCCACCGAGAACCAGGCCGCCGAGGCTCCCCCACGCGGCGAATCGCGGGATGGTCAGCCGCTCGAAGCTGCGACGGGCCTCCGCCAAGCGGAGGACGGAGGCAAAGAGGGTTCCTCCAACGAAGCCGAGGACGCTGAACATGACCGCGTAGTTGACGGTGACGACGCCGAGTGGCAACCCCAAGACCGCGGCGGTGACGCCGCCAGTGAGGGCGCCCAGGGGTGCCCAGCCCGCCGCCCAGGTCAGGCCGAGGCCAATCGCGGCACGCATTCGCTTGAACCATGGTTTCATCGAGTGCTCCTCAGGATCTGGCGCGACAGGAAGGGGACTGTTTCGTGGGTGCCGTCTCGGGCTCGATCGTGGCCGTGAGTGCGAAGATACAGGGACTGCTCGCAGAGTGCCCGACCCCCGACCTGCAGTGACGCCTAACGCTTGTGGCTCAGCTGCGGGCCACCTAAACAAAGCTGTTCCGCCCGGGCCGTCTCCCTCCATCCTACCACGGCCCGGGCGGAACAGCCAGCCCCCAGGCCCGTCAGACTGCAGCCGCTTGTTAGGCAGCAACCAGCGAGGGGCCTCCGGGATCAGACCACTACCCTCGGGGTGCCCTCGTTCGAGCATGATCGCTCGGCGCCTCACCCTGCGTATGAACACGTGCCAGAACAGGCCTGACTCATGTTCCGCGCCCTTCAGTGACACCGAGCGCGCGTCCCCTCCGCCGCGCCCTCGGTGAGTCCTCGCCCGCAGACGTTGGCTGCCGGCGCCTCTTGGAGCCGCTCCCAACGCTCGGTATCTCCGTGGCGGTGAGGAGCCACGCCGATTATCTGACCGGCGGCGCCGTCGCTACGTCTTCGACGGCGTCTGAGAGCAGACGGCGGGCCAAACGCACTTCGGAAACAAACGACCAGCCGCAGAGTGCCCAGCAACCGAGTACCATCCCGAGGATGCTGAGGAGGTCGCCCCAAGAGATCGCGGTGTGCGCTGCTGCGCGGAGCAGATCCAGCGCTTGCCAAAAGAACAGTCCGCTCCACACCGCCAGAAAGAGGGCGACATGCAGGTGCAACCTCATCGTACCTTCGATCCTACAACCCGGCCCCGTGGCAACAACGCGGCCCCGTACGACTGGCACGAAGCTGTTGATCCGTTCCCGGAAGACGCGCGAGAACCGGAACTCGTTGCCCCGCACCCATCCGGAGAAGGGCCGATCCGTGATGGGCCGACCCACGAAAGGCTGTGGTACGACCACGGCAGTCAGGCGAGCAACGGCCTCCGTGTGAGGGACCGTGGCAACGATGCAAAAGCGCTGGAATGGCATCAGAGGCATACGCGTATGGGTACACTTGCTGCCTAACGTGTAAGGGTCGCTTGCCGGCGCGCCGGCACCACCCCGAGCGCCCA
>CADEFN010000042.1 GCA_902826615.1 uncultured Gemmatimonadota bacterium | reverse complement strand
GAGCGTGTCGAGGCCATCACGCAACCGGAGCGGTTCGCTCGGGGCCATGCCCAGCCATTGCTTGAGCCGCACGAGTGCCGCATCTGCGCGACCGATGGCGACAAGGCTGGCGGCATCCAGCCGGCGCACGTCCACGTCGAGCAGATCGCGGTCGAGTGGCGGAGTGCCACCTGCCTCGACACGCGCGCGGACGAGTTCGAGCTGTCGTCGGGCGGCCAGCAGCAGATCCTCCGCGACGGCCATGTCCCGGATAGCCGCCACTGCAACGCCGTACTGCATACGCACGTCCGCCACCAGCACGCGCTCGCGGTCCTCGGCTCCGAACTGCGAGACGGCGACCGATCGGTCCGCCGTCCCTACGCGCCCCGACCGTCGGAACAGGTCCAGGGGCCATTCGACGCTGATGGTGGTCAGTGCGTCAGTCCCACCCGGTTCGTCTCGATGCTCGACACTCAACGTCGGATTTGGTCGCAGCCCGGCCTGGTGACGCTGCCCGCGGGCCACTTCGACGTCCGCTCGGACCGCGCGAATCGACGGCTCTTGCGCCACGGCGCGCGCAACGGCTGCATCGAGCCCCATCCCGGCACGCTCGTCCATGTACCGAGCCATCCGCTCTTGCGTGCTGGACTCTTGGGCTCGCAGGGCGGGACTCCACGCCATGGCGCCGACCACGAGTACCAGGAGGCGCCGACACCTCATTGGACACTTCCTTCGAACGTGACCGCGCCTCGCCCCAGAGGGCCCTCCCATTCGATGTTGATCGGCCACGCTCCAGCCATCCCGAACTCGGCGGTCACGGTGTATCGCCCCGTGACTCCGCTCGGCAGTACCTGCGCATTGCCTGGCATGACCATCCCCGGCATCGCCATGTTGGCTCCCACACGCACCGTGCCAACATCCACGAGCCCGCCGGAGGCCGAACGGAACTCGATGGTGAAAGTGTTCCGGCCGCTGTGCAGCGTGCCGGTCGGCGAGAGCACCACCACATCCAACGACCCCGACCGCGCCGTGTGCACCGCGCGGCCCTCGTCGGACGAGCCGGTCGGTGGCGCGCCAACACGCGCGAGCCAGGCGACCGCGAGGCCCACCACCACGACAGCCAGCACGGCTGTCACCACCACACGCCGCCTGCCGCTCCGCCGCTGTTTGACCATGGGACGTACCTCCGGAAGTCTTTCGCGATGCAGTCCGAGTTGTCGTTCACGAATCGAGAGGAAGATGACAGGAGTGACGATCAGGACATGAAGAAGCGACGACACCATCCCGCCCAGCACAGGTGCGGCCAGCGGTTTCATGACTTCCGCTCCGACACTGGTGCTCCACATGATGGGGAGCAGGCCCGCCACCACTGTGGACACCGTCATCACCTTGGGCCGCAGGCGCAGCAGCGCACCCTCCACGACAGCGTCGCGTAGCCCACCTCGGGTGAGCGTGCCGCCGAACTCGTGGCGCTTCCGTTCGACAGCCTCTTCGAGATAGATGACCATCACCACACCGGTTTGCACGGCCGTCCCGAACAGAGCGATGAATCCGACCCAGACGGCGACCGAGAAGTTGTAGCCAAGACTCCACAGGAGATACACGCCCCCGGTCAGTGCGAATGGCACGGCCAGCAGCACGTGGGCGGCCTCGACCGCCGATCCGTAGGTGAAGTACAGCAAGATGAAGATGATCGTGAGCACAATGGGAATGACGATCTGCAGGCGCGTGCGCGCCCGCTCTTGATTCTCCCAGCGCCCGCTCCAGCCAATGTAGTAGCCAGCGGGCAGCCTGACCATCCGCGCGACCGTGGCGCGCGCGTCCTCGACGAAGCCGCCGACGTCACGGTCCTGCACGTTGAGCAGCACGGTCGCGAGCAGCAGCCCGTTCTCGGACGACATCATCGCAGGGCCACGTGCGTGCTCGATGTGCGCGAGTTGACCGAGCGGGATCTGCGCCCCATTGGGTGCGGCCACCAGCACCTGCGAGAGCGCGTTCGGGTCGGTGCGGTATTCAGGGCGATACCGCACGCGGACCGGGAATCGCGAGCGGCCCTCGATGGTCGTGGTCACGACCGTTTCACCGACGGCCGTCTCGATCACCTGCTGCACCTCGCCGACGCCAATGCCATAGCGCGCGGCTGCGGCCCGGTCCACCTCGATGTTCAGATACTGGCCACTGGTGACCTGCTCCGGGTAGACGTTGGCGGCCCCTCGTACACTGCGGACCGTGTCAGCCACCTGACGAGCCAGCGCTTCGAGCTGGGTGAGCTCGGTGCCGAAGATCTTCACGCCGACTTCGGAACGAATGCCGGTCGTCAGCATGTCGATGCGGTTGACGATCGGCATCGTCCAGATGGGCGACACTCCGGGCAGCTGCGTGGCGCGGCTCATGTCGGCGCGCAGCCGGTCGACCGTCATCCCGGGTCGCCACTGGTCCCGAGGCTTGAGATGCACCACGGTCTCCGTCATGTTCAACGGCGCCGGGTCTGTCGAGGTGTCAGCACGGGCGACCTTGGCCACCGCGTACGCCACCTCGGGAAAGGACTCGAGGACCTGGTTCTGCTTGATCGCGTTCTTCGTGTTCTCTTCGAGTGAAATGCTCGGATCCGCGATCGGCATGAACATCAGGTCACCCTCGTTGAGGGCCGGCATGAACTCGCTGCCAATCCCGCGCGCGAGCCCGAGCGCGCCCAGGAACAGCGCGACTGCCGTCCCGATCGTCAGGAGTCGGTGGCGGAGAGCCGCATGAAGGGCCGGCCGATACAACCGCTGCAACCCGCGCATGACCGGGTTGTCCTCCTCCCGGTGCACTTTTCCGCCCAGCAGCAGGCTGCACAACACGGGGACCAGGGTGACCGCCACCACGGTGGCGGCGAGCACGGCGAAGGTCTTCGTGAACGCCAGAGGGTGGAACAGTTTGCCTTCCTGCCCGGTCAGCGCGAAGACCGGGATGAAGGCGAGCAGGATGATGGCCATCGAGAAGAAGACCGGCCGACCGACGAGCCGCGTGGAGTCCCGGACCGTTTCCCACACCGCACGTCGATCGCGCGGGTCCACGGCGCGCTGCTCCATGAACCGGAACGCGTTCTCGGTCACGACGATGCCCGCATCAACCAGCACACCAATGGCGATCGCGATGCCCGCCAGACTCATGATGTTCGACGAGACGCCGGCGTAGTACATGCCGAGGAACGAGATGAGAACCGCCAACGGGAGTGGGATCGTCACGATGAGGATCGAGCGGACGTGCATGAGGAACACGACATGCGCCAGCGTGACCAGGACAATCTCTTCGAGCAGCGCGCGTCGCAGCGTGCCTGCCGCCTGCACGATCAGCGTCGAGCGGTCGTAGAACGGGGCGATGCTGACGCCTTCTGGGAGCCC
>CADEFN010000041.1 GCA_902826615.1 uncultured Gemmatimonadota bacterium | reverse complement strand
GCCGGCATCGCGGTCAGATCCAATGTGGCCTCGCCGCCCATCATATTCACGGCGGCCCGTGTGCCAGCCGCCGCTGCCACGTAGACGAACTGCGGCCGGTCGGTACAGTCACCGGCCGCGAAAATGTGCGGGGCACTGGTTCGCAGGTGGTCGTCAACCACGATCGCGCCTGCGTGATCGACGTCCACTCCGGCCACGCTGAGTCCAAGCTCTCTCGTATTGGGCGTCCGGCCGGTGGCCACGAGGAGCTGGTCGGCTCGCACTTCACGGCGGGGAGTCGTCAGCACGAACTCCTCGCCAGTGTAAGACACTCGCGAGGCCTCCGCGTGGGTCAGTACTACGATGCCCTCTGCGACAAACGCCTCCGTGAGCGCCGATCCAATCGCAGGGTCTTCGCGCGAGAGGAGCGGTCCGCGGGCCAGCACCGTGACGTCACTGCCCAATCGCCGAAACGCCTGCGCCAACTCTACCGCCACAATGGACGATCCAATCACGGCCAGGCGTCGCGGGAGAATGTCGCTCGCGAGCGCCTCGGTGGATGACCAGAACGGCGTCGCGCTCAAGCCGGCAATCGGTGGGATGGCTGGGCTGGCCCCGCTGGCGATGAGGCAACGATCGAAGGGCACCAGTCGCTCGCCACCGCCCGCTAGGGCGACTCGCAGTGTCCGGGCGTTCTCGAATCGCGCGGTTCCGCGCACAACCTCAATGGCCGACGTACCAGCGACGATGTCCTCGTACTTGGTCCGGCGGAGCTCGTCAACACGCGCCTGCTGCTGCGCGAGCAACTGCCGCCGGTCGACCACCGACGGCGCCGGCGACAATCCTGCATCGAAGGGACTCTCGCGGCGGACGTGGGCGATGTGCGCCGCACGAATGAGGATCTTCGACGGGACGCACCCTACGTTGACGCACGTCCCGCCGAGCGTGCCCCGCTCGATCATCGTCACCGCGGCCCCGAGCTCGGCCGCCTTGAGTGCCGCTGCCATGGCGCCGCCGCCGCTGCCGATGATCGAGACCCGCACTGGCGCCGGTCGAGTCGACCCAGCCGGAGAGTTCGCGGCTGCGTGCTGCTCTGCGCCCAGGCCACCGTGGCTCTGCGTCGGTCCACCGACTGCCACGCCGTAGCCGGCCGCGTGTACCGCCGTGGTCAATGTCGCGGCGTGAAGCGCCTCGCCGGTCACCTGGGCCGTGCCCGGCTCGTGCGACACGTCCGCCGCTCGGACGCCCGCCACGCCCAGCAACACGCGCTCGACGTGGCGCGCGCATCCGTCGCACGTCATGCCCGTGATCTCGAGATGCGCCTGTAACATGTCGACCGTCTTTCTAAGCTAGCGCTTCTGGCCCCGCTTGACCGACGAGGGGTAGCCCGCATCCGTGGTGGCTTTGATCAGCGCTGCAACCGTGGTCTTCGCGTCGTCGAAGGTGACCACCGCCTCCTTCTTCTCGAAGTCAACGGCCGCCTTGCTCACGCCATCGACCTTGCCGAGGGCCATCCTGACGGTGACCGGACAGGTGACGCACGTCATGTTGGTCACGGACAACGTCACGGACGAGGGCGCGGCCCACGCCGGAGTCGCCAGGAGCAGGCTCGCAAACACAGCACCGATCATCTTCTTCATGTCTTCCTCACCTTCTCACGGTCAGTAGAAGTACGGCACGACCCACGGGTAGCCGACGGCAACCAGCAACAACACGACGACGAGGCCGAACAGCACCTTGTAGGTCGCGCGCACGCGTGGCACGGCGCAGACCTCGCCCGGCGCGCACGCTGCGGCCGGGCGGAAGATGCGGCGGGCAGCAAAGAAGAGCGCCACGGCGGCGATGCCGATGAGAAACGGTCGATACGGTTCGAGGGCCGTTAGGTTCACAATCCAGGCGCCGCTGATCCCGACCGTGAGCAGCACAAGGGGACCAAGGCAGCACGCGGAAGCGAGCACAGCGGCGACCCCGCCGACAACGAGTGCCCCCCGCCCGTTCGGGGTCCCCCCTGCAGCTGCGGCCATGTGATCTTCCGCCATACCTGATAAGCTTATTACCGTACTTAAGTACGGAGTCAACACCATGAATTACGAGAAATTCAGCCATTCAATCGGGGTCGTCGCAACAGGCGCGGGCGTCAGCGTTGAGACCATCCGGTTCTACCAACGGAAGGGCTTGCTGCCGAAGCCGACCCGGCAACACGGGCAGATCCGGCGGTACGGCGATGCCGACGTGGCGCGGGTGAAGTTCGTCAAGTCGGCGCAGCGGCTCGGATTCAGCCTGGAGGAGATCAAGGGACTGCTGCGCCTCGACGACGGGACCCACTGCGATGAGGCGCGGGTGATGGCCGAGGAGAAACTGGCCGATGTGCGGGCGAAGCTGCGGGACCTTCGACGCATCGAGACAACGCTTCGGGCACTTGTTGCGGACTGCTGTGCGACGAAGCAGACCGTCACTTGCCCCTTGATCGCGGCCCTAAACGAGCGTTGACGGCGCCGCCCCACTGGACCACGACCGTGTCCCGCGGCATGTTCATGCGGCACGAGACACCGACATCGCCATCTTGTTCCGGGGTGCCGTCGATTGAATCCGGACGATGGAGTGGGTCCTCAAGTCAGCCGTTGCGCACTGTGCCCAAGCACGTGGCACCGTGAACTGTCCCTTGGTTGACTCGCTCCGCCGCGGCGATCGTGTATAGTGCGCTCGTGATGAGGGCCTGCGCCATCGTCGTCTTGCTCACCGTCACGGTCAGCGCCCTGTGGTGCGTTGACGGATGCATCGACCCGCTGTCGGCGCGTACCGGTCATCCGTCGGCCCAGATGCCGGACGAGGACGAGTCACGGCTGCCCTGTCTCTGTGTGGTCCCGTTCCAGACTGAACCGCTCGGGCCGGCCGGTCCGTTCTGGCGTGTCTTAGTCGCCGACCAGGCATTCGCACTACCCGACGCCCCTCCAGCCCCCTCCTTCGACATCGACCATCCGCCAAGACACGCCTAGCTCCGCACATCGGTGCGACTGGTTGGTGTTTGCACGACCTGTCGGCGCTCGTCCACGAGCGTCGCGCGGCCGTGTCTGCACGCCGGTCGTGCGACTCGTTCAGCAGAGCGTTTGGAGGATGTCATGAGAACTTTCATCACGTGTGCCCTTTCGATCCTGGTGGCGGCCAACGCCGCCCTCATCGCGCAGTCACCCGCGACGCAGAACGCCACGGGACGCGTCACTGCAGTGGCCGCCGACTCCATCACGATTCAAACCAGCACAGAGACGCTGACGCTCTTCGTGGATTCATCGACGAAGGTCATAGGCAAAGGCGTCGGCACGATCACGGGGCGCCTGAAGGCCGAAGGCCGGTCGGCGGTGGTGGCCGACCTGGTCCAGCAGTACGACAGCGTGCGCGTGAAGTACGGGGCCTCGGCAGACAAGGGACCTCGTGCGGCAGAGATCCGCATCGTCGTGAAGGCCGTCAGGAAGC
>CADEFN010000040.1 GCA_902826615.1 uncultured Gemmatimonadota bacterium | reverse complement strand
AGCATCATTTTTATCGCTGTGCGTGAATGGAGATCTGCGTTCGCTGGCTAACGTTTCACGTTCACTTGCGGGCATCTAAACAAAAGCCGCTCCGCCCGGGCCGCTCCTTAGCAGTCTACCACGGCCCGGGCGGAGCGGCCACCCCTACCAGCCCGACAAGTGCAACGTGCTGTTAGGCAGCTTCGTTCGGAGAAATCGGCGTCGGCGCCGGACGCGGCTTGGCGCCCCACAACGCCAAGAGTGCCAAGAGCGCAAAGAAATTCACCGCGACTTCCCACGTCCCCGTGGCAGTCCCGAGGAAGAACTGCGCGTGGGTGCCCAGGGAGAGGTTCGCACTTCCCGGGCGCCGAATCAGATCGACGTGCCACCCCAAAATGAGGCTGTAGGCGACCGGGGGCCAGATGATACGCACCACCTGGAGCGCGAGCAGCAGCCGTGTGAGGCGATAGCCGCGGGGTTCATCCCGCCATAGCCACACCCCGCCAAGGATGGCCGCCGAGACCAAGCCCACCACCATCCAGCTCGTCCCGCGGTACCAAATCGCCATCAGGCCGACAGCCACACCGCCGAACACCTGTGCCCCGGCCAGGCTGCGACGCAACCGCAGGTCTAGCGTGCGACCCTGGCCATCGTGCGAGAATGCGAGCGAGTTCACCTCCGAGACCTGGCAGAAGGCAGGAAGGGCGCAGGAGGCGCAGGTGTCTCGGAAGAGCGCCAAGCCGGCTCCGACAAACGGTTCGTGACACCGGGGGCAGGGCCAGCGGTGTAGCAGTGTGAGCGTGGAGATCGGCATGGCCAACCCGACCAGGGTCCACCAAGGGCTCGGCAGCAGCTGGCACACGAACGCCCCGAGCACGCTCGCGGCGGCGAACGCGCGTCGCTGTCGCAACGCGAGCCATGTCTGGTCCCACGAGCGGTCATCAGTCATCAAAAGTGCATTTGGAGCTGCCTAACGCTTGTGGCTCAGCTGCGGGCCAAGTAAACAAAGCTGTTCCGCCCGGGCCGCCTCCCACCATGTTACCACGGCCCGGGCGGAACAGCCAGCCCACCAGGCCCGTCAGACTGCAGCCACTTGTTAGGCGTCATGGGATGTGGCACACGCGTGCGCGCACCCAGCGAGGCAAACGCCAGACAAGCCACAGGGAGAGTGGCATCATCCTTCTGTGAATCCTGGGTAGAGCGAGCGCATCCGCGATCTCACACTCCAAGTCATGCACGCTGTGGCGATCTACGTCAACTCCCAGAAGCGAAACGCCTGAAGCTACGTTCTTCGCGAGGGCGCGACGGCGCAGGTATCTACAGACGTCCCAAACGCGCAGCCTCGCGGCTCGAACCGATCAGCACGCCGCCAACGAGCAGCCCCATCGCCAGCTGCCGGGCGATCTGTCGCCAGAAGCGGCCAGCGTCGGGAATGTCGTGGAGGTGCGCCTCGGGTGGTCGCAGCCGGGTGGCATAGCGTGGCGCAGTCCCGCTCACCTCCGTTCGCCCGATGATGACGTCGCCCGAAGAGTACACGACTGCCAGGACGGCCGTGAGGCATCCGGCTGCAAAGACAAGCCGCGCGCGCGTGCTCAGAGCGACCGGCACGCGGGCCGGCAGCCAGAATCCGAAGCGGCGCCACAAGAGCGTCGCAACGATGACGCCTACCGCAAGTAGAACATTCTCCATTTATCGCTACTCGCGTTGCTCGGATGACGCCTAACGTGTGAGGGTCGCTTGCCGGCGCGCCGGCACCACCCCGAGCGCCCAGTCCAACAAAAGCGGCTGGCGCCCTAAAACCGCCGCCCCGAAAGATTGCGCCGTCCGGTCGGGGGCGCCAGCCGCCGACCGTCGGGCGCGGTGCCTGCCACGGCTCGTTGGGCGCGCCGGTCAAGCGCACCCTGGTGTTAGGCAGGTCTCTCGCCCACACGGGGCTTCGCGACGGGTACCCGCATCCGGCCTACCCGGTGCCCCCGACCGCCCTTGAACGACCGGCGTGGGCAGCGCGGCGTGGGCACCGGGCGCTTCTGGGCAGTGGGCGGCGACCGCAGTCCCGCGCGTGGGCACCGCGCCCGGCTGGCCGTGGGGTGGGGGCGACGACGGCGCGCGAAAGAGTTAACGGAGCCGCGGTGGCCCAAACAGCCGTCTGCGGCCCACCTCGCCGCTCCCTGGAGGCCACCGCGGTCATCAAACGGCAGACATGAGGTGCGCGGGCACCACCCCAAAAGAGTAAGGGCAGTCGGAGACCCTGCCCGCGTCAGTTCTCTGAGGAACTCTGCCTAACGTCCGGGTTCTGCTGCGCCGCCTCTAAACAAAGCGGGGTGGGCCGGCGCCGTGCCCTGCCCGTACAATGAAAAGCGCCGGCCCACTCCGCTAGCCCCAATGCGGCGTCAGCAGCAACCCACTGTTAGGCGGTACCGTCGTACTGCGGAAACCTAAGTAGGTCAAGCAGCGGAAATACGCTAGTTGCACGCACGATGCGGGGCCCATTAAGGGGTGATTCGATTACCACAGCCACTACTCCCCCGCCGGGGCCGAGAACTGGGCCCCCCGATCCGCCTGGCTCGGACTGCGGTGAGGTGAACTCCATTACGTACTCATCTCCAGAGGTGCGACTTCTTATCTGCACGTCAAAGGCTGGCACGTGGTCGACTTGGAGAGCTATCTGGTGCCCCGGCTGGCTCCTGCTCGGTCGGTATCCGACTACGGCAATGCCCCGATCATCCACGTGTCGATGATGGGCTGGAAACAACGGTGTACTGCAAATGTTTGTCTCCGCCTTGAGGACCGCAAGGTCGAGAAGGGGATGGCGGTACGCGACCACTGCGGGCAGCGGCTCCCCCTTCATCCGCTGCAAGGAAAGCTGCCGTCGTTCGCTACCTTCCCGCTCGATCACATGCTTGGCAGTGACCACCGAATCGGATCTCAGGAAGGCGAATCCCGTACCGATCGTCCTGCCCTCTTGTCGATCGAACACACTGACGAGGGCACGGGCATCAATTGTGAAACGGAACTCAGGAGGGCGCCGCTGAGGCCATGCGCTGAAACGCTCCAACAGACCCTTAATGAACATCATCGCACCTCGCATCGTCGCAGACGGACCTGCCCCCGACGCAAGGGTACGAACACTAACTGGTCCTCCAGCAGGAGTACATGCTGAGCCCCAACGCCAAGAGCGACAACAACAGAGCGATGAAGCTTCGGTCGTCACTTGCAGCTATCCAGCGGTTGCGGGCAGCCAATGCACTGGCCATATCGCCTCTGAGCTCCTCGATGGTCTCCTGAATCGCTTCTACGGCTTCCGTGGCCTCCTCAAGTTTGACTCTGCCTCAGTCAAGCGCTCAGCTGGGGAGGGCTCGAGGTCCTCGTCATCATGGTCAAACCATTCCGCGTCGTCGTGTGGGCTCATATGCAGTGTTCGTGGTCATTCAGCAAGCTACCGCTTGCTCCAGTATCACAGCTCAGGCGCGCGCCACAGTTGTCAACGTACCAAGAATCCGAATCCGAGCCGCGCAGCGACATGTGCCAGTGAAAGCCCTGCAATCCGCCTAACGTGTAAGGGTCGCTTGCCGGCGCGCCGGCACCGCCCCGAGCGCCCAGTCCAACAAAAGCGGCTGGCGCCCTAAACTGCCGCCCCTG
>CADEFN010000039.1 GCA_902826615.1 uncultured Gemmatimonadota bacterium | reverse complement strand
ACCTGCGCCGCCATCGACGCCAGACAGAGCGCCCCGCTCACGGCGTGGCTGGCGAAGCAGCGCTAGACGCAGACGCGATTGCTGGATGGACGGCTGAGCCCGACCGCTGGTCGGGCCGGCACCATCCGATCGTCGGCTCCGCTTCGCGCGTCGGTCACTCGCACCTCTCGGCGACTTGCGCCTGTACAAGCCCTTAGGGGGCCCCCATCCCCTGCCCAGATGACGCCCGCACTCTCGGTGCGAGTGTCGCAATCGGAAGCGCCGCGCTCAGAGTCGCCGCCGCCCGGACGGTGCCACCCCGCCCAGCGACTCAGCGAGCGTCGCGGCGCGCCGCAGCGACTGGCGCCCCGTCTGCCCTTTCACCTTCGTGATGCGCCGCACTCCCTGGCGTTTGTGGCGCTTGCAGAGCAGACAGCCGCTGCGTGTGGACTTCGGCCCCTTCCGTTTGTGATGCATGACGTCCGTGGCTTCCTCTTGCCGCTGCCGCGTGGGCAAGATGGAGTAGACGAAGAACCGTCCGTCGGAGGTTCCAACGGCTATCGCCGGATCGCGTGCGCACTCCGTTGACCGCGGTGTGGCTGCGCAGCCACAGTCGGTGTGGCTGGAATACCACGGGAGCACGAGCGTCCGCCGCAAGCTCTCAGCCGTTCTGGCCGAATCTCAACGAAACGTCATTGGCGCGCGGTTTGCTAAATTCGCCCACGTGCGCGATCGATTCACTGTGCGACTGCTGCCCCTCTTCCTGGCCACGGCGCTCGGCGCGGCCTGCGCGGATGCCCCGACCTCGCCATCAAGCCCCGCCGCACCAAGCCTGCCTCCCGCCGTCAATCTCACCGGCACGTGGCGAGGCCAGTACGTCGAAGTCGGTTGCCAGAGCACGACGTGTCCGGTGTGCTGCACGAGTCGCGGGAAGATTGAGCGACGACGTGACCTCACGTTGGTCATGACGCAGGACGGCGCGGTGGTGACCGGCGTGTGGACCGAAGCCACGGTCGAGGGCCAGGGCACACTCGCCGGCACGTTCAGCGGCACCGTCAGTGGCACGTCGCTCACCCTGGCCGGGGCCTTGTTCCCCGCGCGCACCACTGGAGCGCCTCAATCTCAAGAGCCGCCGTACCGTCTGACGGACTTCTCAGCCGCGACGGCGGGGCCGACGGGTCCGCTGACGGGTACTTTCCAGATCGTGACCATCGACGCGACAGGGCGTGAGACAGAGCGGCTTCGGAACGACATCGCGGGGCTCACCCGCGTGCCGTGACGGCTGCTAATCAACCACGGCGCTGCAAATTTCTTAGACCGTCACTTTGATGTTCCCGATCGGGCACATTAGTAGAAAAGGCCCTCCAGATCGCAAGAATTTCCCGATCGGGAACATAGCGAGGCGTCCAGTGAATCCAGTCGGAAACGCCATGATTCTCACTGCGCACTGAGCACGAACGGTTGATACGCGACAACGATCCGGGGGCCGGCCTTCGCGATTGGCGCGAACTGCGGCCCGGGCACAACTCTCAGGGTGTATCGACCCGCCTCTCGGAGCGCACAATCTCCCAGCACGAGGCCACGACTCGTGAGCGGACCATCGCCCAGCCCGGAGGTTGCTGTGTCAACGACGCCCGTTGACTGCTGGGGCGACTGCCGCTCGCAGACAACGATGCCGTCGTTCAGCATCTGCCATGACACATCGAAGCGCGGCGCCGCAACCTCACCGGTGGTCGCCACCGCCGCTGACACCACAGCCTCGACGTGCTGATCAGCAATGGGCCACGCGAACTGCAGGATGACCTGATGTGGACCCGCCTGCGGGGCGACGACACTGAACTCCATCGCATCCGCCGACGCCAGCGGGGCGTCAACGAGCTTCCACTCCGTCTGCGGCTCTACGGCGCACGCGCCGGTCATGAACAGCACGACTGCCGCGCCGAGGAGCGTTGCTCGTGGCATCGTCTGTACTCCACCGGCCAATGTTCGCGCCGCGCCAGCGAGGATTTGGGGCCTAGATCTCATTACGCGCGGTCCGCACGAGGACCTGGAAGTCAGACTCTCGGAGGATTCTCATTCGATGCCCGTCGGCGACGAGTTGCTCTGCCTTGCGGTGTTTAGAACTCTTCTCGTGGCCTGCGAGTTTCCTGACATCCTGATCGCCCACGACGAGGATCGTCGTCTTCTTCGTCACGCTGAGGGCGACGTGGCAGCCGATACTCGCCGCGAGGTTCGCCGCTTCGTTCCTCGGGCGTTCTAGTTCGCCTGTGAAGACCAGGACTTCGCCATACAGATCGCCTTCAGGGTTTCCGTCTCGCAGTAGCCCTGCGCCAGATGACGAACTCTGGGGGTCAATGGGTTGATTTACCCGGCGGCGCCATTGGTCGAGATCCTGCTGCGACTCGCGAAGTGCGGCGAGCAAGACGAAGCCCGCAGCCTTCGCGTCGTCGAGGGCATCGCGATGCTCGAACTCGTAGCCGATCCTGCTGCATACGCTAGCAAGACCGTAGCCTTTCCACGCCAGGTCCTTCCAGGTCCGGCGCACGACTCTCGCCGAGTCCAGCCAGGCAGTGGCTATCGGATTCAGGGTGTACTTGCCGCACGCCCGACCGAGAGCGATGCGATCGAAGTGGGTGTGGCAGACACTAACCGCGCCCTCCAGAGTCGCGCGAACACGGTCGGCGATTTGGGGCCACGTGGGCTGCCCCTTCACCATTCCCGGCTCGATTCCGTGAATGGCGATGTTCACGTTGTCGAAGTAGTCCTCTGGGTCGACGAGGGTGCACCACTCTTCGGCCAGTTGTCCGTCAACAAACTTCGCGAGCCCGACCTGGCAGATGGAGGCCATGTCCGCATTGGCTGTCTCGACATCAATAGCCACGAACTGCATCGGTGTTGCCCGAGGCGATCTAAGCTTCGGAGTACTTCGCCGTGTCGCTCGTGAAGACTACGGCCATCCCGGTGGCAGTGCAGTTCAGCACGACGTCTTCGGCAGGGTCGATACTGAGGTCCTCGCCCCTAAGTCCCTGCCACATCGCAAGGTAGAACAGCGTTCCGAACTTCTGATTCTTCTTTGTCGCCTTCTCGACGCCACCCTTCCATGGCAGAACTACAAGCTCGCCGATTGACGCTCGTGCGGCCAACGAGGGGTCCTGCAAGCTCATTTCGCGCCCTCGCTCCCAGCAGGCGATCAGGCCGCCGTCCCCGGCACTCCATCGTTCATCCCATGTCCCGCCTAGACGTATAGGCTCGCTGATTGATCGGTGAGTCTTCATGCTGGGGGCTAGTGAACGGGGCGATGTCTGATGTGACCGCTGAGCTGCGGCCGCGTGCGCGAATCGCCCGCGAACAGCTCGGCTAGAGCGCGATACTAGCGTAAGTCGTTCGTTTGTTGGGGCAGCAGACAGGATGCGGCAAGCAGCCACCGCGTCACGGTCCGTCGACTGCCATTGCGACGAGTCGCGGCGAGTGCCATCTGGGCAATGGCTAATGCTTCGCAGGCGGGCCGCACCGGGCTTCCCGCTCGAGGTCCTGGAGCATCCGGTGAATGCGCCACGAACTGCTACTAGCGGCTCGCGACGATGGCTGCTCCCACACCGCCGCCCGGCGGAGCCTGCGGCCGCCCCCGCGACGCAATTCAGCAGGCTCCGGCGGCACCTCCGCCAGTCCCCAGGAATAGCCGTCCGGCGAGGCGTCCGGACTGCTAGACTGTGCGCCATTCCGGC
>CADEFN010000038.1 GCA_902826615.1 uncultured Gemmatimonadota bacterium | reverse complement strand
TGAACAGCGCACCGCTCATGCCGCGACGTTGCAGGTCGGGTGACGCGATACTGACGGTGCGATTGCGAGGAGGGGGCACCGTAGGACAGAACAGCAGCACATTGCTCGCCCGCTCTCCGAGAACGAAGCACTCCTGGCCTTGCCAGGTGGCGACCTCGAGAGCGTTCTGCACGAGCAGGCGATACGGAAAATCGAGTAGCGCCAGCGACAACGCGAAGATCACGGCGCCGCCCGCGGCCACGAATCGATTGACACGCTCGCGGCGCCGCCCCGCCAGCCGGACCACCGGCACCCAGACGGCCAGGCACACGAAGGTGCTGACGGCGAACCACAGCCGGTAGTCTTCAGCCGCGGCGCTATGAGCTGGCCCTAGGAAGGCGAGCCGCGCCGCCGGCGCCGTCGACACATCGTCGGGAAAGATGCTGAGCAACGATTGCAGCAGAGGCAGAGAGCTCCACCACGCCAGTGCCAGCGTGGCGCCAGACAGCACGAGCGCCAGGCCCGAGCACGCAGGCACCGTATCGAGCTGCAACCGGTGCAGGAGATCGCGCAATACCGTGTCGGCGCGGCGAGCAGGCTCCCAGGCGCTCACGGCGAGGTGGCGAAGGGCAACGGCGAGCGAGACGACCGAAATACCCAGCCCGAGAACAACCAGCGGAGCGACGCACGACAGCAAGCCGAACCGCAGCCAGTCGGCCGGCCCTTCGTTGGCAAAGTCCGCGCGCCCTAGCGTCATGTCGAAGTAGCGGGTGTTGATAGCGCCCAGTACGATGAGCGCCGTACCAACGCTGAGCACGAGGCCTGACACGCTCGGCGCCTGCTCCCAGAGCGACGCCGGCCGCGCGGCCGCCGGTCCGTCCGCGAGGGCCGCCAGCAGTTCGTTTGCCGTGCCGTATCGCTCTTCCGGGTCGCGGGCGAGCGCCTTCTCCACCACACGCACGAAGGCATCCGGCAGGTCAGGTCGCCGCTCGCCAAGCGGCACTCGCCGGCCTTCGGCGTGCCGCCGGCGAAGCGCGTCGGCCGACTCGCCTTCGATGGGATACCGTCCCGTGACGAGGAAATAGAGCAGCACACCTGTGCTGTAGACATCGCTCGCCACGCTCGAGCGTCCGTCGAGCAGCACCTCCGGCGCCATGCAGAGCGGCGTGCCCGCGGCCCTGGCCCGAGCCACCCGCCCTGCATCAGACGTGTCGAGTCCGGCACCGAGGTCCATGAGGACGATGCGGCCGCCCCACTCGCGCATGACGTTCTTGGCTTTGACGTCGCGGTGCAGAAGACCGGCCTGATGGATCGCGGAGAGTCCTCGACAGACCGCGCGTCCGACAACCATCGCCTCGTCGGCGCTGAGCGGCCCCTCCGCTCGCGCGCGGGCATCCAGGGTCTGCCCCTGGATGAACTCCATGCACAACCCCACCTGGCCGGCATGGTCCTCGACACCATAGACGGTGACCACGTTCGTGTGGCGGACCCTGGCCAGATCCTTCGCTTCGCGCAAGAGCCGCGCGGGCAGCTCGTCGCGCGAGACCCCGCGCACCTGCAGGAGCTTGATGGCGAGGTCGCGGTGCAGGTGTGCGTCGTGGGCCCGGTACACATCTCCGAATGCCCCCTCGCCCACGTGCCCGAGCAAGCGGTACTTTCCCCAGCTCGTGCCGGCGCGTGACATCGAGAGCGTCGAGCGCCCCTCGACGGCTGCGGGTGGAACTGCGGCGGCCGCGTCGTCGACCGCCGTGCGGTGCGTGTCGCTGAGGTGCGCGATGACCTGAAGCTCGGCCAGCAACGCGAGGTCTGCCGGATCGCGGACCAACGCCTCCGCCCGCGCCCAGTCCACGGACCGGCCGTCAGCGATCTGCACGAGCACCTCTTCCAGTGCGTCGGCCATCACTTCGCCCCCGGGACCCGCATGGCTTCTGCCAGGCGCTTCATAGCGCGCAGCACCGCCACGCGCGCCGCATTAGCCGTAGGTTTTCCGAGCGCGACGGCCAGGTCGTCGTAGCTGTAGTGCAATTCCAGGCGGGCAACGATTGCCTGGCGATCCTCATCGGAGAGCCGGCCGAGTGCGGCATCGTATCTGCGGATGTTCTCGACGCCGATCGCCTGCTCGAGGGGCGACGCGTCGCGGGCATGCAGGTCCTCGGGGACGTCCGTGGCGTCGGGCCGCCGGCGGCGGTAGCGGATGATGTCGGTGATGCGGTTCGCCAGGGCCTGACGAAGATAGGCCTGCAACGCGCCTTCCCGATGAGCCTCAATGCTCGGCAGCCGGCCCAGCGCGGCAATCACCGTGTCCTGCACGACGTCCGCGGTGTCGTGGAGATCGCGGACGAAGGCTGGCAGCCTCCCATGAGCCCAACGTCGCAGGGGCGGGAGGCAGCGTTCGACCAGCCTGTCGCGCGCGCCCTCGTCCCCGGCGCGCGCGCGCGCCAGCAACTCCACAGTTGTATCGACCGCAGCACGATCCGCCGGGGGGAGCTCGGGCATGGATTGTCGAGAGCGTCCCGGATGATACAGCGGGGCCTCTCTGCGTAACACAACCCTTACGGGCATGGGGCGAGCGGTGCTCGGGGGCCGGAACGCCGGCGGATGCGTCGTGCTGTTGAGACCGTGCATGGGAGTCTTTGGCGGCATCACATTCCGCCATACCCGACTAAACGTCGTACCTCGCTCGTTTGTACCGACCGGGCGGATTCAACCTGTCGCTCGTCGTCGCCGCAGTCGGGCGCGGCGTCCAGCACGTGCTCCAGCATGGCCAAGGCAGAGGGAAAACGCCGTGAGGGGGTTTTCGCGAGGGCCTGAAGGATGACCCGGGAGAACGATTGGCTCACGGCGGGCGCAATCAGGCTGGGCGAGCGGGGCACGCGTGTCAGTATCTGTTCGACCACGCGAACCAGCTGCGCGTGCGCGAAGGGCCGCATCCCGGTCACGAGCTCGTAGATTACGACGCCGGCGCTGTAGACATCGGAGCGTTCCGTGGCTCGTCCACCTTTCAGTACCTCGGGCGCCATGTACGGGATCGATCCCACGACCGGCCGGTCGTCTGCCCCAAGGGTCGACTCCGCATCCAGGGGCTGCGACAACGGCGTCGCGATGCCGAAATCGAGCAGCTTGGCCACTCCGTCGCGAGCCAGCCCCACATTCGCTGGCTTGATGTCGCGGTGCAGGACGCCCGCGCGGTGGGCCGCGGCGAGACCGGCGAGGAGTTCGACGCTGACCTTCATTACGACCGCCAGGGGAATCGGGCGGCGTGACAGCCAGGAGTCCAGCGTCTGTTCCATGAGTTCCATCACCAGATAGTCGCGCCCGTGCCATGAGCCCGTGGCGTACACCCTCGCCACGTTTGGGTGGCGGCACCGCTCGAGCCACCGCGCCTCATCGGCGCCACACAAAGGCAGTGCCGCACTGCGCGTGGATGACCGAAGGATCTTGACAGCCACGAAGTCTCCCGTCGTCATGTGCCACGCACGATAGACGACGGCGGAGGCGCCTTGGCCGACCACCCGGTCCAGACGCCACGTGTCGATTGCCTGTCCAGCGAGTTCCATGTCCATCGCATCCTCGTGTTCCGTAGTGCGGGATCGCTTAAGGAAACGTCTGGTGGCCGGCTGGTGTACCTGGTGCCGACGACCCGCGGGCTGCGGGCCTTCGCCGATTGCGACCCGGTGTGCCAGTGGCATGCGACCATTGGGTGCGCGAGACACGGCGCCGGAGGTGGGAATGCGGATCGTGGTCGTTCAGTTCGTGGCGGTGCTCCTGGCCGCGTGGGCG
>CADEFN010000037.1 GCA_902826615.1 uncultured Gemmatimonadota bacterium | reverse complement strand
TTGGTTGCGGGGGCTCACCCGCGACTACATCGGCGTCTCTGTTGGACAGCAGCGTAAGGGCCTGCAAAGGCCCGTATTTGTTGCCGTTTCCGACGGAGGTGCCAGATGTTCGATCCTCGATGGGATAGCGACTCCCGCGACCGAGACGCAGGGTCGCACGACCTCAGCCGTGGGAGACGGGGCGGCGGTTCCGACCCAAGGGACCGCGACCGGCCTGACCCGCGCGACGTCTTCGTGGGACACGTGGACCTACCCAGAGGCCGCGACCGCGAGCACGTCCACCACCGCGGCCACGACTACACGCTGCGCGGCTCCGAGAGCCGCACGCTGAGCGCCGTCGGCGCCTTCCGCGTCATCCCGGCCAACGACCTGCGCGACACCTTCGACAAGCCGCTCGACCCGCGCCACGGCGAGCTGTGGCACCTGCGTGAGGCAGGGCTCGTCCAGACCGTCCGCATCGACCGGGACCACGCCGTGGTCACCCTGACGCGCGAGGGCCGGGACCTGCTCGAGTCCCGCCGGTGGGACCGTGAGCCCGACGGGCCGGAGCGCGACCGGCAGGCGTTCCACGACGGCATCCAGCGCCCCCGGGAGCTGAAGCACGACGCCGAGCTGTATCGCGCGTACTTGGAAGAAGCCGAGCGGCTGCACGAGATGGGCGCCGACATCCACCGTGTCGTGCTGGAGAACGAGCTGAAGGCGGAGTACCAGGAGTTCCTGCAGGAGCGGAACCGCGACCGCGAGGATGCGGACGGCCGGCCCGACCGGACGCTCGACGAGATTCGCGAGTGGGCCGACGAGCATCACCTGCCGAGCGACGACCGGGGGCACGTGATGTTCCCCGACGCACGGATCGAGTACGAGTTGGACGGACACGACCGCACGCTCGACGTCGAGGTGATGACCGTGCACTACCGGGGTGCACACGCCTCGTCGAAAGCTCGCTCGGGGTTCTCCCTTTCCTTCTCTGGTCGATCCGGCCGGCGTGGAGGTGGCCGCAGCGAGTGGGGCTGGCCGAGGAGATGGTGCCATGACCTTCGATGAACGCTGCGCCGCCGTCGCGAAGCTCGGGTTCACCGAGCGCCAGGCGCGGTTCCTGACGACGGTGATGCTGCACACCGGCGTCTGCGTCCCGCGCCAGTACGCCCGCTACTGCCGCATCGTCCACGGCCAGAAGACCCGGACATTCTTCGCGAAGCTGGTTCGGCTCGGCTACGCGTCGATGTACGACTGCCGCCACAACCGGGCGCAGCTCTATCACCTGAACAAGCGGTCCCTATACGCGGCAGTCGATCAGGCCACGAGCCGGCTGCAGCGTCCCCTGCCTCTGAGTCAGGCCATCCACCGGCTGATGGTCCTGGATGCCATCGTCGAGGACCCGGAGATGATCTGGCTGGGAACCGCGGAGGACAAGACGGTCCACCTCACCGCGCTGACGACCATCGCGCCCGAGGAGCTGCCGCACGTCACGTCCGCCGCCGGCGACCGCCGGACCTTCCGGTACTTCCCAGACCGCCTGCCGATAGGCATCCACCTGGCCGGCCGTGGGGTCCTCGTGTACGTCTTGCTCGACCCGACGCTGAACGACTTCCGCCTATTCCTCGAACGGCACGCGGCTGTGCTGCGCGCGCTGCCGGCGTGGACAGTGCGTGTCGTGATCCCGACGCAGTTTCAGAGCGTCCAAGACGTGGCACTGCAGGCGAAGCAGGCGTTCTTCACGCAGCTCGTGGTGCCGGCCTTAAGCCCCTCGAAGATCGAGAGAATCCGACAGCGGTTCAAGGACGTTCGGACGCAGGTCTACCCCTTCGACTTCGGGCCAACGGACCATTACATGGAGGGCCGCGACCAGCTGGCCGCACCGAGATACCACGCTCTGTTCAAGGTGTGGAAGACGGAGGGCGACGCCGCTCTCGCGGGGCTGTCGTCAGGTGTCATTCAAGGCGTTTTCGAGTCGGGAGCTGGACGGATCGAAACACTAGAACTCGGGAATCGGTATGGCCACCTCGCCCCCTTGGTCGCCGTCGCCTAGCTTAGGTTTCATCGCGTGCTGAGTGTCAATAGGACCGCGGATCCGCCGCGGTGAGCCCGGAGCCGGTCCAGCGGAGTTCGCAGGGTTTGCCTCCGGCCTCTGTCGGGATGGCGCCGAGGGCCTCCGCTAGTCCCTCACGAAACACGAAGACGCCTCGGACGGCATCGGGCGCGTCGTGGACCGCCAGCGAGCCGCACGCTTGCGCGCGGGCCACTCGTGCGGCGTCGGTCAGCAATGCATCACGAGTGTTTGCCGCGGCCACCCATAGGTGCCGTTCCTCGTTCAGCCGCGACGCAAAGAGGGCGAGAAGCCCCGCCAGAGCCACCGTGGCGACGACGTTGAGTCTACTTCCACCCCATCGGTCAAACGCCACGGACGCCGCCAGCGCAAAACCGGCAGCTGGCAAGTAGAGATAGCGGCTGCCCTCCAGGTTCGGAGCGACGTAAAACGAGAGAAGGAGAGGCAGCGTGCTGAGCGTAATCCAACCGATCCCGAGGCACAGAACCGCTGCAGCCCGATTGCTCTCATGCCTCGTCCCAGACGCTCGCAAGACTCGGATCGCCGCGATGGCGAACAGTGTAAGGAGCAGAAGACCTCCGACGTACACCGTAGCCTCGACCCCCTCGTCGGTCCGCATCGGAACAGTGAGCCCCGAGAACGGCCGGACCAGCAGATCCTTCCACTGGCGCCGGTCACCCGGCAGATTCTGGAGATGTCCTGCGACAACCGGGGCCAGTGATGCGCGAATCGAAACGTAGCCAAGCCCTAGCATTCCAGCGATCAGAACCTGGGCGATTCGAGGTCTTGATGTCTGGACTGGAGACACGGCGGCCGCCAGCAGCAAGAGTGCGGGTATCGCGAGCCCGGTTTCCTTCGAAAGAAGCCCCCCCACGCACATTAGCAAGAGCGTCCAGACGTTCCCGGCCTTGCCGGACTGCGAAAGCCACAC
The DNA here is from genome assembly GCA_902826615.1 of uncultured Gemmatimonadota bacterium. GTDB lineage: Bacteria > Gemmatimonadota > Gemmatimonadetes > Gemmatimonadales > Gemmatimonadaceae > RBC101. Next base: position 846 of record CADEFN010000037.1, on the reverse strand, counting down.
TGCGACTGCGCCGAGTGCGAAGGCGGTCGATGCGAGGTCGAAGACCCCAGCGCCCCAACCAACAGCTTCAGTCGAAGTCGGGAAAAGCGCGAACATGACCCCGGCGCTGACCCCGGCACGCGGTCCCAACCATAAGGCTCCGATGTGCGCAACCAGCGCACTATTCATCGCGTGGAGCAGGACGTTGACAAGGTGAATTGCTGCCCAGCTGCCGCCAATACCAAAGAGTAGCTGCCAGATCCCCAGCGGAAGCGGGCGGACGAAGTTCCAATCGGCGGGCATCCACTCGCCCGCGACAGCCCACTTGCGCAAGACGAAATCGTCAGACAGAGGACCCAGGCTGACACTCCAGCCAAAGGCTGCGGCCGCGAGCGCTGCCGGCACCAGCGTGACCCACTGCGGCCGAGGGACCACCGGCGCCTCAGGAGAGGTTGGGGCGTCACGCTTCCAGCCGAGATGCGACAACGAGAACAGCAGCAGGACCACGACAAACGCGATTCCGGCGGCCTCGAAGTTGTGGCGTCGTACTCCGTAGCCGAGCAGACCGAGTAGGGTCAGCCCCAACAGCCACAGCCACCCTGCGGCGACCAACCATCTCATCACAGCGCGCATCGCTCCTCCGCTCTCGACTGGACTGAATCCTAGCAGTTCGTCTGCGAGGGCAGACCCGAGCATGGCGCCCCCCCGAAGCGTTCAAGAGGACCTCTGGTCGGGGCATGCTTGTCGGCGCAATGGGTGCCTCGCCGCAGAGCGCCAATGAGCGACTCCGGCCCGCGTTCGAGGTTCCATGGACGTAGCGCCTGGTAGAGCTGGCCTTTGATGCACTATTGTGTCCGTGCTCCCGCG
>CADEFN010000036.1 GCA_902826615.1 uncultured Gemmatimonadota bacterium | reverse complement strand
GAGGAACTCTGCCTAACGTGTAAGGGTCGCTTGCCGGCGCGCCAGCACCGCCCCCTAGCGCCCATTCATATAGAAGCGGCTGGCGCCCTAAAACCGCCGCCCCTCAAGATTGCACCGGCCAGTCGGGGGCGCCAGCCGCCGACCGTCGGGCGCGGTGCCGAGCGCCGCTCGTTGGGCGCGCCGGTCAAGCGCACCCTGGTGTTAGGCAGGACCTGTCCCGCGCGGGATCCTCGCGACGGCCACGCCCATCAGGCCTACCAGGTGCCCCCGACCGCACTTGAACGACCGGCGTGGGCAGCGCGGCGTGGGCACCGGGCGCTCCTGGGCATCGGCCGGCGACCTCAGTCTCGCGCGTGGGCACCGCGCCCGGCTGGCGCTGGGGTGGGCGCGACGACGGCGCGCGAAAGAGTCCACGGGGCCGCGGTGGCCCCAACGGCCGTCTGCGTCCTCGCGCGGGGCTCTCTGGAGGCCGCCGCGATCGTCGACTGACAGACTGCGCGCGCACTGGCACTCCCCCAAGGATTGGTGCAGTCGGAGACCCTGCCCGTGTCCGTTCTGTGAGGAACTCTGCCTAACGCTCCACGTTCACTTGCGGACCGGGTGAACAAAAGGCCGCCCGCCCGGGCCGACTCCTTGACAATCTACCACGGCCCGGGCGGGCGTGCCAGACCGCAGTCAGGTCCGCCAAGTGCAACGTGCTGTTAGGCAACACTACGGGCACTCTCCGCGGACCACCCGACCGATCGCGGGCACCGGGACAGACTGAACGCAGTAGACCGATCCACCGGTCGCGCCCCCGGCAAACCACTCGCGGGCTTCGTCGCGGCGCCACGTCCCATCCGGCGCACGGGCCAGTACACGGAAGGCCGAGCCAGCGACCTCCGCCTTCTGCCCCGCGCGCTCCAGCACGAGGCGGATGCCATCGGGCCCTAGAGCGACGGCGCGCACGTGCTCGTACCACCCGCGCTCCGGTTGCGACAAGCGGAGGCCGCGGCCTTCGGCACTCACCACGACCGGCACGGCGCGCGGCAGGGAGGCGACCAGTGTCCGCGCGTCACGGCGCGTCCCCACCAGGAGCTCGCCGACGTCCGACGACGCGAGCACGACGGTATCCAGCGCCACCGTGCATGCCATGGGCCCAAACCCGAGGCGACTCCACATCAGCGGATGCTGCGCGAGGGGGTGGGCCGTCGTCTTGCGGCCCCACGAGCGATCCAAGGTCCACGCGTCGTTCGCCCGGCGGAACTCGCGTACCAAGGCGGTGTCCTCCGTCGGCGTGAGGAGCCGGTCGCCGGCCAGACACCCATACCGAACGTTGGGACTGGGCAGGCGCTCGGTCCGGAGGAGCGCGAGGGTGTCGGTGATGCGATAGCGGGTGAGGCGGGCGCCCGCGGGATCGAAAACGACGAGCGAGGTATCGGTCGGATCGACGGCGAGGGAGTACGGCGCGCGAAACTCGCCCGGGCCCCCGCCGCTTCGTCCCAAGGTCTGCACTCGGCGTCCCGTGGTGCTAAACACGTGGAGGAAAGGTGGCTGCCGTTCCAGCACCACGAGCTGGCGGGCAAGGACGAGGACGTGGCGCACGTCGCCGAGGACCCCGTTGCGCTCGGCCTCGCCGCCGACCAGGACCTCGACCTCCTGCGTCTGGGCCCGTACGGCGACGAGGAGTGCAATCAGGACACGGCGCATTCGCATGAAGTGTTGCCTAACGCCCCACGTTCAATTGCAAGCGAACCAGATAGAAGCGAGCAAAGCGAGCAGTCCTTGAATCGCTTGACGATTGCAACGTGTTGTTAGGCAGCCGACACGATGCGCCTCACTGCACTTGGCGCGGAGAATGTACGATTGCGGCCCAACGACCGTCTACCACGAGTCGGTGCGCGAGAGCCTGCAGCTGCCCGACGTCGCCCCGCACCTCAGCGAATTGGCGCAGCACGGCGGCGCGGTTGACCCACCGGAACGCGGAGTCCGCGACGACAATGAGCACGGGGCGTAGCTCCACGCGCTGCGAGTGCACGTAGGCCGGGGAGTAACTCGAGCGCGGGCGATGGTCCGTGCAGGTGATCGGCGTACTGATCGGTTGTCCGCTAGCATCCGTTCCGGCGAAGCCCTCCGAAACACAGGTCGTCTGTCCTGCCACACCGCCAGAATATCTCGGCGCCTTGGCTTCCATCGCGGTGCCCCGCGTGCGCCAGTGCATCGAGGAGACCGCCCGTGCCTCTCCGCCGCGACTGACTCGCACCTTGGCCCGGCCCCGTGAGGAGAACTCAAAAATGGCGACGTGTAATGATTTTGGCGTCTCGATGATGACATCGTCGGACCAGTCGCCGGGGCGTGGCGCGGTGCGAACGGTGGCCAAACTGGAATCCCCCTCGACCGACGCAAGCGTGATGGGCCGGGGTTGCATCGGGTGTGGCTGACGAACGCACGAGACCAAAAGGAAGCCCGCGACCACCACTGGCAACTTGCTCATGTGTCCGTCCTCCAGATAACAGTTGCACTTGCCGGCCTCTAGGGCCGCCACCGACCAGAGGCCCGGTGTAATAATGAAGACGGAGGTGGTCCGAGGCAACCACGCCAACCCCGAGCGACCGAGTCGAACTCCACGGCGTCGCTCTCGGACACGAGATTGCTCCACACACCACCCTCGGCTGCCTAACGTGTAAGGGTCGCTTGCCGGCGCGCCGGCACCGCCCCCGAGCGCCCAAACATATAAAAGCGGCTGGCGCCCCAACAACCGCCGCCTCTCAAGATTGCACCGTCCAGTCGGGGGCGCCAGCCGCCGACCGTCGGGCGCGGTGCCTGCCACGGCTCGTTGGGCGCGCCGGTCAAGCGCACCCTGCTGTTAGGCAGGTCTCTCGCCCACACGGGGCTGCGCGACGGGCACCCGCATCCGGCCCACCCGGTGCCCCCGACCGCCCTGGAACGACCGGCGTGGGCAGCGCGGCGTGGGCACCGGGCGCTCCTGGGCATCGGCCGGCGACCTCAGTCTCGCGCGTGGGCACCGCGCCCGGCTGGCGCTGGGGTGGGCGCGACGACGGCGCGCGAAAGAGTCCACGGGGCCGCGGTGGCCCCAACGGCCGTCTGCGTCCTCGCGCGGGGCTCTCTGGAGGCCGCCGCGATCGTCGACTGACAGACTGCGCGCGCACTGGCACTCCCCCAAGGATTGGTGCAGTCGGAGACCATGCCCGTGTCCGTTCTGTGAGGAACTCTGCCTAACGTTGGCGTTCACTTGCGGGCTATCTGAATACAAGCCGACCCGCCCGGGCCGCTCCTTCAGGAGTCTACCACGGCCCGGGCGGGTTGGCCAGCCCCGCCAGCCCGACAAGTGCAACGCTCTGTTAGGCTGCTTGAGCGCCGACAGCCGCCGAGGCCCGGGTGAACGATCACCTTGCCCCGAGCGCCGCCTGAGCTTCCAATTGGTCAGCCGCGAAGCTGCGCAGCGCCGTCCGATACCGGAAGCGAACCAGGAAGACCACCAGACAGCACAGCGCGACGGCATTGATCCGCGCGCCCAGAGTGTACTGCGGATCCAGCGTCGACGGATCGGACTGGACCTGATGCAGCGTCCGCCACCACCGCACCGACATGTACACGATGGGAACGTTCAGCGCTCCGAGAATCCCGACAACCGCGCTCCACTGGGCCCGACGCTCTCCGTCGTCGACGAAGGACCGGAGCAGCAAGTAGCCCGTGAAGACGAAGAACAAGACGGCGGTGGACGTCAGCCGCGCATCCCAGGTCCACCAGATACCCCAAGTGGGCTTTGCCCAGATCATCCCCAGGACAAGCGTGAGGCCCGTCAGCAGAACGCCGACCTCGGCCGCTGCGGCGGCCAGCAGGTCGTCCCCCGGCCGCCCCTTCCAGAGGTAGCGAAGGGACGCAACCGCGACGATCAGGTAACTCACCATCAGGTTCCACGCCACCGGCAGGTGCACATACATGATCTTCTGCAGATGCCCCATGTCGCGTTCGGGCGGACTCGTGGTGAGCGCATAGACCTGCGTCGCCACCAGCAGAAGAACGAGGGCGACGCCAGTGGCCACCTCGCCGCGCGCGGCAGGCGCGTCACTCCGAGCGAGCGGGAAGACGGGGGCCGTCATAGCGGCACTGACCGCATCGGCACCTCGGTGCCAGAGAGTCTCGCGCCACGCCTCCGCTTTCGCGCTTCAAGTGTGAAAGTCATGCGAATAGATGGAAAGCAGCCTAACGCCATTGTTCAACTGCAGACACATCAAACCAAGCGAGCGTAGCGAGCC
>CADEFN010000035.1 GCA_902826615.1 uncultured Gemmatimonadota bacterium | reverse complement strand
CAACGGAGCCGCGGTGGCCCCAACGGCCGTCTGCCGACCACCGCGCCGCGCCAAGAGGCCACCGCGGTAATCCACCGACAGACGTGGCGCGCGCGTTCACCACCCCCAAGGTTGGTGCAGTCGGAGACCATGCCCGTGTCAGTTCTGTGAGGAACTCTGCCTAACGTTTGCGTTCACTTGCGGGCTATCTGAATACAAGCCGACCCGCCCGGGCCGCTCCTTTCACAGTCTACCGCGGCCCGGGCGGGTTGGCCAGCCGCGCCAGCCCGACTGGTGCAACGCTTTGTTAGGCTGCTTTGGCGTCGAGCGCCGCCGAAGCCCGGGTGAGCTATCAGCTCGCGCTGAGCGCCGCCTGATCTTCCAATTGGTCGGCCGCGAAATTGCGCAGCGCCGTGCGATAGCGAAAGCGCACCAAGAAGACGACCAGACAGCACAGCGCGACCGCATTGATTCTCGCACCCAACGTGTACTGGGGGTCCAGCGTCGAAGGATCGGACTGTACCTGATGCAGGGTCCGCCACCACCGCACCGACATGTAGACGATGGGAACATTCAGCGCTCCCAGAATCCCCACGACCGCGCTCCACTGGGCCCGACGCTCTCCGTCGTCGACGAAGGACCGGAGGAGCAGGTAGCCCATGAAGACGAAGAACAAGACGGCAGTGGACGTCAGCCGGGCATCCCATGTCCACCAGATCCCCCAGGTTGGCTTCGCCCAAATCATCCCCAGGACGAGCGTCAGGCCCGTCAATAGAACGCCGACCTCGGCCGCGGCGGCTGCGAGGAGGTCGTCCCCCGGCCGCCCCTTCCACAGGTATCGCAAGGACGCGACTGCGACGATCAAGTAGCTGACCATCAGGTTCCACGCCACGGGCAGGTGCACGTACATGATCTTCTGCAGATGCCCCATGTCTCGTTCGGGTGGACTCGTGCTCAGCGCGTAAACCTGCGTTGCCACCAGCAGAAGAACGAGGGCGACGCCAGTGGCGGTCTCGCCGCGCGCGATCGGCGCGTCGCTTCGAGAGAGCGGGAGGACGGGGGCTGTCATAGCGGCACTGATCGCATCGGAACCTTAGTGACATGGAGCTTCGCGTCCAGCATACGCCTTGGAGCATCCGGTGGGCAAGTCAGGCGACAGATGGAAAGCAGCCTAACGCCCGTGATTCAATTGCAGACACATCCAACCGAGCGAGCGGAGCGAGCATCCATTAGTGTGGCTGTCTATTGCAATCACTTGTTAGGCAGCGGGGGCGACTGACTCGAGGCCGGGATTGCGTGCCAGTTCCTCGAACACGGCCTGCGCGAACGACTCTTGATCCTCGTATTCTGCTTGCGCAGCGGGCAACACGCAACGGAACCGCCCGGCAACGTGACGCTGCCAGAACGCAGCAATGTCGGGCAGAGAGCTGCCGCGCGCACCGCCCGTCACCAGAGTCTTGACGAGGAGGAAGCTGCGCCCGCCCTCGAGCAGGTGGCCGTCGTGGAGAAGGATTCCTTCGGCCGAGGCGGGCGTGGCGTCGGTCTGCGACTCCCACGCCGCAGTGACGGCCCGCTCGACTATGGTCGCCGCAACGCCGGAGGTCGCAAGGAAGTGGCGGGCCGCGAGCTCGCGCGCCGCGGTATAGACGACGCCGTGGAGGTACGCGCCGATCAGTAGGACATCACGGTTGTACACCGTGCGCGTCACCGCCGCTAAGTGCTCAGCGGCACGGTGCACACGCCGAATGTGCGTCAGGTCGTGCATCGTGTCCTTCGAAGCGTAGTCGGAGGCGAGAAAGCCTTCGAGGTCCGCGGCAGTGACGCCAATTGGGTCCGGGCTAGTCATCGGCCTTCAGAAAGAGGTGTCGCTGCCTAACGACCCGTGTTCTCGCGCGGGCCATCCAATCAAGCCGCCGCACCCGGCGGCGGACCTTGCTTCAACACTACTGGCCGCCGGGTGCGGTGGCCAGCCCTACGGCCCGCCGCGAGCTACACGCTGTTAGGCGGCAGACCCGCCGACACAAGACGCCCCGATCTCGACTGCCTCGTCGTCCCTCACGTACCGTGCGGCCTTCACGCGTTCCGTGTTGCGTCGACCTGCCGCCGCACCAAGGCGGCGACCTCCGCTGGATGGGTGCTCGGCAGAAAGTGACTCCCGCCTTCAATGGTCACCAGGTGAGCTCGTGGGATCACCTCGTGTAGCAGTGCAGCGATCCGGAGCATCGCGGGATGGCTCTGTTCGCCTCGCACCACAGTCGTGGGCATGGCGATCGCCCTGAGCCGCTCCGCGGTCGGTTCGAACGGGGTGCCCGAGGACCAGTCGCGCACGTTCACTGCTGTGGTCGCGATCACATAGTGGCGCACCTTCGCGGGCATCGCCTCGAACGTCCCGGCACCGCCGTAGAAGTCGATGACGTGTCGGGCCGCCTCGGCCTCCCCCCGCGCGAAGGCGGCGAAGTATCGTCCGGTCATCGCCTCGAACAGCGCGTAGTGTGTGAGGTCGCCCGCGGCCCGCAGCAAGCCGAGGGGATTCGCCTCCACGAGCAACAGGCTCGCGGGCCGGTGCCGCCCAGTGAGCGCATGCGCGAGCGCCACCAGCCCGCCATAGGAGTGCCCCACGACGTGCGGAGACGTGCCGATGCGCTCGACGATGCGGTCGATGACGTCGATTTGCTGCGTCAGGGTGGTATTGCCGTCCGGTCGGCGCTCCGGTGTGGCCCCATATCCGAGCAGGCTCGTCGTGACCACACGGTAGCCCGCACCGAGATGACCGATGACCGCCCTCCAGCCTGCCGCCGTGCCGAAGCTCCCCGGCAGGAATAGGAGCGCGGGACCAGTTCCGGACTCCATGTACTCGAACGCAACGGGATGGTCGGTCACGACGTCCTCAGGGCATAGTGCCCCTGGCATAGGTCCAGGCGCCGAGCACCTCCGGTGCGCCACCCACCAATCTACGCGCGCGTCGCGATGTGCGGCCGGCCGGCGGGTGTTGCTTCGGCCCCTTCGCGAGCCACCTTCAGGATGGTGCGGCCATCCACCCATCGCAGATCGCGTGGCAGCGGAGAAAGTTGTTTCTGCCGCCTAACGTTTCGGCTCACTTGCAGCCGCTCTAAATAAAGCCGTCCCGCCCCGGGCGGACCTTTCAGATTCTACAGAGCCCGGGGCGGGACGGCCCGCCCAATCGGCTGTCAAGTGCAGCCGGATGTTAGATCGCACGGGCGCCCACAGGTAGCCAGTGGCTTGCCCTCCACTGGAACCAGTCGGCAACCGCTGACGGGATGCCCGCCTCATACTCGGTGAGCACCATCGCGCCGGTGATGTCGGAGTAAAACCACTCCGCCAGCGGCGCACCGTCGGGCGAAGCCGCTGCGTAAAGCTCCAGGTACATCCCATCGCGTTGGACATCGCTTCCGCGAAGGAGTGAGTAGGTGACGTCATGCAGATGGAACCGGCCGCTCTGGGGCGTAGCGATCTTCATCTCAGGGGGCATGCGCACTTGGATGAACTGAAAGTGTCGGTAGCACACAGTCCACGCCGCGTTAGGATCCCACACTGACACGTCGTCGGACGATGGATAGCAGAAGGCGTCCCAGTACGTCCTGAAGGTGCGCCAGGATGTGACGAGCGCTAGGTCCGCGCTCCAAGACACCAACACTTGCTGCTCAGGTGCGATGGGGAGCATGATTAGTCGTTCCCGGACACTGTCCGCGGCGTCCCATTCTGCGCTGAACGACTCGGTGAACTCCGCGATCGGCGCCTCCATGCAACGGTTGCGCGCGTCTGTGTCGATCTGGCGGGCGTCTGCTACCGGCAACGGCGTCAGATCATCGAGGACAATTGCGGGCAGGACATGATGCGCTTCGCTGAACCACCGCCACGAGAGTGGGAAGTCTACGATGACTTGTCTGTTCGATTCAGGAGGGGTCATCCGGGTATCGGTCCTGTCGAATCCTGTTGCTCTCTCAGTGGCGATCTAACGTGTAAGGGTCGCTTGCCGGCGCGCCGGCGTCGTTTCAAGCGCCCAGTCCAACAAAAGCGGCTGGCGCCCTAAACTGCCGCCCCTGAAGATTGCGCCGTCGGGTCGGGGGCGCCAGCCGCCCCCCGCCGGGCGCGGGGATGTGGCACCGTCGTTGTCGGCGCGCCGGTCAAGCGCACCCTAGGGTTAGGCAGGTCCCCGCCCGCGCACGGGCCTCGCGACGCACCTCACCACCATCTCGCAGGCCGGCCCCCGCGACGCTCGAACGACCGGCGTGGGCATCGCGGCGTGGGCACGGCGCACTTCTGGGCACAGGGCGGAGCACTGGTCGCATCGCGTGGGCAGAGCGCCCCGCCGGTCCGGTGGGGGGGGCGACGACGGCGCGCGAAAGAGTTTACGGAGCCGCGGTGGCCGCAACGGCCGTCTGCGGACTACCTGGCCGCTCGATGGAGGCCACCGCGGTCATCGACCGACAGACGTGGAGTGCGCGGGCACCACCCCCAAAGAGTAAGGGCAGTCGGAGACCATGCCCGTGTCAGTTCTGTGAGGAACTCTGCCTAACGATAAGGTTCAGTTGCAGCCGAACTAAATAAAGC
>CADEFN010000034.1 GCA_902826615.1 uncultured Gemmatimonadota bacterium | reverse complement strand
GGGCACCGCGCCCGGCTGGCCGTGGGGTGGGGGCGACGACGGCGCGCGAAAGAGTCAACGGAGCCGCGGTGGCCCCAACGACCGCCTGTGTAACGCTCGCCGCACCAGGGAGGCCACCGCGGTCATCGACTATCAGACGCGACGCGCGCGGGCACTCCCCCAAGGGTCGGTGCAGTCGGAGACCATGCCCGTGTGAGTGCTGTGAGGAACTCTGCCTAACGTTCGCGTTCACTTGCGGGCTATCTAAACAAAGCCGACCCGCCCGGGCCGCCTCCTTCCCATTCTACCGCGGCCCGGGCGGGTCGGCCAGCCCCAGAAGACCGACAAGTGCAACGCATGGTTAGGCCGCACCATGGACGCCTCCCCTACCGGGTGACAACGATCTCCGTAACACGCAGCTCGAACGGCCGCGCCGACGTGGCCGCAGACCAGATGACGATGAACCGGCTCGGGGCTACGGCCTGCAGGCCGATGTAGTCGCCCCCGGTTGGGAAGCGCTGCACGGTCGACTGATCGCCATGGCGTGAGGGACAGGACGGGTGCTCCGAGATGCGAGTCGCAGGTGAGAAGGTCCCGCCGCCATCGAGGGAGGACGCGGCATAGAGGTGATAGCACGTCCCGGCCCCAGGCGACCCACCGAACCACGTCAGCAGCAGCGTGCCAGCGCTGTCCGTGGCGAGCGCGGGCGTCCGTGTCCAGCCTCGCCGGACCTGCGCCCCAAGTTGAGGCGCACTGCGTTTCCATGTTTCTCCCCAGTCAAGCGACCAGTGGAACACTATCCCCGCTGCCTTGTCGCGTTCGCAGACCCAGTAGAGTCGGCTCTCGTTACCTAGGCGCCCGTGCAGCAGTACAGGCCACGCAGCTGGCGCGGAGCGATTGCAGTCCTCAGTGATCAGCACTGGCTCACCAAAGGACGCGCCACGATCGCGGGAGAATGCGAGCCAGCCTCGTTTTCGCTGGACCGCCTCCTGGCTGGTCCAGTAGTGGTGGTCGATATATGGCACCAACAGCCCGCGCCCCGGCACGAGCATCGCACTCGTCGCCTCGTAGCTGAGATTGCTAAACGTGTTCCGACCGACGGACACAAAGCTGCGTCCGTCGTCGTCGGAGCGGGCCACACAGATTCCCGATCTTAGGAGACGCGTGTCAGTGCGATAGGCGCAGCTGGAAACGAGGAACAGCACGCCGACAGAGTCGGCGATCAGCAAAGGGTGGTCGTGCGCGCCGGAGATCCAGTGAGCCTGGCTCGGCCAAGAGACTCCGCCGTCGGGCGACCGAAACACGGCAACGCCGCTGTCGCCAAGTACGGCAATAAGTGCTGTGCCGCGGGGGCTGACGGCTGCCCAGGGATCTGCGCACCCTGTCGCCATGAGCATCGTGACGTTCCACGCGCGGCCCCCGTCAAAAGACGCGTAGGCGTGGCAGGCGATTCGCTGAAGATCAGAGTCGACGACCTGCATTGCTGCACCGACCAAATGCGTGGGCCGGGAGGCGCTCACGACGAAGTGTGGCTCGACGGCAGCTTGAGGTACAGGCACCGTACGGCTGACGCTCATGCGCCGCGGCCCTTGTCCATCGGCGTGCATCGCGAGACTACAGAGGAGCACCGTTGCGCAGGCAACCCTTCCGACGGCAGTCATCGTGACTCCGGATCGATGTTTGTGCTCGAGTGCGGCCTAACGTTCCACGTTCACTAGCGGACCGGGTGAATAAGAGGTCGACCCGCCCGGGCCGCACCCTGACAGTCTACCACGGCCCGGGCGGGTCGGCCAGACCGCGAGTCGGTCCGCCTAGTGCAACGTGCTGTTAGGCTCCACGCTTAGTGCACCATCAGTGGGCCATATTGCTCACACCGCACGGCGTCCCAGCTTCCCGCCCCGCGGGCCACCTCGCACATCATGGTCGTGCTCGCCATACCTTGCGCGTGCGCCCAGTCTACCACGACCAGATCCCGGGTCCACACGCGGAACGACCGCAGGGTGAGATGCACCGGGTCGATCCACCCCGGCGGCGCGCGCTCTGCTTTCGGCCCGACTATCTGGATCATTGACGCGTACGTTCGTGGGCACTGGTCTGAGGGGACGCTGCGTACCCGCAGCGGGGCCAGCTGCTCCCACAGTCGCGCCGGCAGTGTCCCGCTTGCGGCCCGAAGGCAGAGCGCCGCGGGATACGCGGGCCCGGGGCCTCCGAGATGCTCCACGACCCGCCCAAGAATGGTGAGCGTGTCGCGCACCGCCAGGGTGGTATCCGCGCCGGCCTCCGGATCTGGATAGAGCCGCGCCTGCACCCACAGCACCCCGGTCGAATCCACACCGTGCACGGCATGCGGCCGAACGAGCGCGGTAACAGCCGGCGCCGCCGCCACAAACTCGACGCGCTCCTCGATCTCTACGGAGACTGGGACGCCGCGCCGGCGCCCTGGCGCGAGCCGAAGACCCGGCAGTCCGTTCCGGACCGCCGCGGCGAAGACGGGATGGGTCGCGGCCACCACTGTGAAGGTGTTCATCAGCGGGCGACCGGTGGTGTCGAGCACGTATCGCACACGGACCACCCCCGACTCCTGAGCTTGGCGCAAGATATCAGGATATCGCGGTGCCCAGCGTCGCCCCGGAGTTGGCCACGCATCTAGGGCGCAGGGTCGCGCAACGGTTGCGGTATCGGCCTCGCAACGAGTCTGCGGTTGTGCGGCGATCGCGCTCGCGCTCAGGGCAACTCCGACCAAAAGCTTAGTCCACATAGTATCTCTGCGTGGAGCCTAACGATCCACGTTCACTTGCGGACCGGGTGAATAAGAGGTGCGCCCGCCCGGGCCGTCTCCCTCGCAGTCTACCACGGCCCGGGCGGGCGCGCCAGACCCCATCAGGGCCGTCAAGTGCAACGTGCTGTTAGGCCGCGTGGTGCACCGTCTCCGGACTCCGAGGACTGCATGATCGGAGCTGCGGATTCACGTATCCGACACGTCCGGATCGGTCGTCTGTCGTTTGAACAGCGGCCCATACCCGACGATCAAGACGCCCCCGATACCCCAGAGCCACAAGAGTCTCCCCAGCGTAATCCGCAGATCCGGACCAGGAGGCCACACCGCAAGCTCGTAAGGGGGCACACGCTCGCGATACACCCAGATGCTATCGCCGGATCGAAACTGCCGGTGCGCGACCTTGTTTTCCGCTATGAGACGGGCTTTGCGTAGTGAATCCACCGGATACTCGATCCCCAACTGACCGAACACATTCCGACCCGTGACCACGCCTCGCACGGAGTCCGACCGAGCGAGAAACGCTGGGGTCCGCTGCTTCTCCACTTGGTAGCAGGTGAGCGAGGGCAAGGACAGTACCACGAGGGCCGCACCCGTGGGCCACAGGACGCGCGAGTTATGGACGACGTGCCGCCAGGAGAGAACTGTGCCACCCCCGACGACCCCGCCGCACGCGACCACAAGGAGCAGAAGGATGAGTATGAAGCCATCGGCTGGGGGCAGGCCGAGACTCCAGAGCAGGTAGCCGGCTGTCGCGAGAACTCCGGAGGTCACACCGTGCCAGTAGGAGATCTTTGCCATGCGAAGGTTGAAGACGACGCGGCCTAACGACCACGCGTCACCTGCAGGCGCGCCCGCAACGAGTGGAGCGCCCACAGGAGATAGAGCGGCTGGCGCGGCGCCGCTCTCCAAAGTGCACACGGACTTTCCAAAGCGCCAGCCGCCGTCCTTTGGGCGCGGGCGGCGCGCCCGACTCGCCGAGCGCGCCTGTCGGGTGCACGCGTTTGTTAGGCTGCATACGCGTTCGCGAGCCAGGTCATCAGAGCGCCAAGGCCGACCGGGTTGACGACGAGCACTGAGCGATATGCCTGAGCCTCAATCTGTCTATCGAGGCGGTTGTGATCGACCTTCAGCCCCAAGGCGTGACGACGACTGTGGCTCGTGCGGGCCTGCAGGCACAACCAGTCGCAGCTCTCGAAGGCCGCTGAGGACAGGTCTATGTGCCCTGTTTCAAGAGCACTCGCACCGAGGTCGGCTTGCGAGAGCCACAATTGTGCGGTGGTGACCACCACGGGTACGATCACGACCGGGACGTCCTGCTTCAGCGCGTCGGCATTGCCTCCAAGCCACGTCGCCCACCCCTGTGCGCCCAGCAATGCCTGGGATACCGCATCATTAAGGTCCTTCTGTCGTACTCCAGTCCCGTCTCCCTTCTGTTGCCGAGATACCTCCACGCCAATGTGAGCAAAATGCGGCAGGTGACCCATGACGGTCATGGAGGCATGCACACCGCTCGCGGCGCGACAAACCGCCTCACAGCGCACACCGGCATCGTGGGTATCCTGGCCATGCTCCTTGCTGCGGATGAAGCACCAAGCTCCCAACGCGGGATCGACACGCTTGCACTCTATCGCCGCAAACAAGCAACCGTCCGACCTCGCCGTGACAATATCGATGGCGGATTCGGTCTCTCTGACACGGATCGGTATGTCGAGGCCAACTATATAGTGGCCGCGCACCTGAGCTGCTGATTTCTTGCGCAACTCCTTAGCGACAGCGGCCTGAAAGCCGTATCCATGCGTGTTGAGAGTCTTCTCGAAAAGGGCACGGGTGCTATCGGACATGGAAGCGACTCCGGAGAATGCAGCCTAACGTGTAAGGGTCGCTTGCCGGCGCGCCGGCACCGCCCCGAGCGCCCA
>CADEFN010000033.1 GCA_902826615.1 uncultured Gemmatimonadota bacterium | reverse complement strand
GGCACCATCTACTCCTTCCTTCTCAGCGAGAAGAGCAGTGGGACGGGCGCGCAGTTGGCCCCGGACCTCAAGGTCTACGTCACCGCCGATCCCTCGACACCGGTCGGCCGGCAGAAGTACTACAGTGCCGCGGAGGTCGAACGCCTCCAGTCCGATCTGACCGAGGCACGCGAAGCGACGACGCAGGCCGAGGTCCGCGCGCGGGAGCTGGTTGCGACTGCGAAGCAAGAGTTCCCGACCCACATGCAGTTTCCGTACGCGGCCGTGAAGTACGAGCGGCCCTTTCTCCTCCGGGCGATCTGGCACGACGGCCAGTTCACTTACCTGCAGTCGGACGCCGCCGAATTGCCGGCTCTCTACGAGCTGAAGGACGGCAAGCCGGCGCTCGTGAACTTCCAGGTGCAGCGCGGCACGTATGTGGTTCCGAAGGTGCTGGAGCGCGGCTACCTCGCGCTCGGCACTGCCAAACTGGCGTTCGACCTGCGGGAGCGGTAGTCATGGCTGACCAGGTCGAAACCCCCGGCACGGCGCCCGTCGTTGATCGCCGTCCTGTTCCGCGCGGCGTGCTGCCCAAGGGCGTGCAGACGTGGCTGATGGCCGCCTTGGCGGTGGGCATGCTGGGCATCATCTTCCTGACCGGCAAGCCGGAGGGGCCAGCCGGGCCCAGGCCGGGCACGCAGCCCGCGGCGGCACCCACCGCGGACAGGGTGCGCGACTATCAGGACCGCCTGCGAATGTTGGATGAGCAGGCGTCGCGCGACCTCCGACAGGCCACGCTCGACGCCCAGGCGGCACCCATGCCATCGGCGCCGACCGATGGCTCGAGAGCGCCGGTCGACCCCCTCCTCGTGGAGCGCCAGCGGCGCGAGTACGAGAGCCTGTTCGCGAGCAACGTCGTGCTGAGCCGTCGTCCCGAGGGAAGCCAGCCGGACGGCGGCCCGCGGTCTGCCGTTCCGTCACCGGACCCTCGCCTCGCCTCCGGCGAGCCTTCGATCGACGAGATCGCCGATGCCGTCGTGCGCGCCACCTCGCGAACGGCGGGTGCTGTGCCCGGAGGCCCGCAAGTTGTTCCAACCATTCCGGCCGCCATGCCTGACACGTCGGGTCGCGAGCGACCGAATCCGCAGCCCACCCCACGCATCAGCGCAGCGGGGCCGCTCCACCGCGTACTGGAAGGCACTGTCATCGACGCGGTGTTGACCAACCGCCTCGACGGTGCCGCCGCAGCGCCGGTCAACTGCCTGGTGACCAATCCGCTCTACTCGCACAGCGGGCAGCACGTGTTGATTCCGGCGGGAGCGCGTGTGGTCGGAGAGACACGGCCGGTCCAGGCGCTCGGACAGACGCGGCTGGCGTTAGCGTTTCATCGCCTGCTGATGCCGGATGGCAGCACTGTGCCCCTGGACCAGTTCAAGGGGCTCAACCAGATCGGCGAGTCCGGGCTTCGCGACCGCGTGAATCACCACTTCCTTTCCACGTTTGGCGCCGCAGGGGCCATCGGCCTGGTGAGCGGTCTGTCGCAGCTCCTCGGCAACGCGGCCTTTGGCCTCGGCGATGGCAACCGCACGGTGGTCATTGCCGGCAGCGCCGCCGACGCCACCGCGCAGGCGAGTGCCCAGGTCATGAGTCGATTTCTCAACCGGCTGCCGACCATAACGATTCGCGAGGGGCACAGGGTGAAGGTCTACATCACCAGCGACCTCGATCTGCCGGAGTGGTCTGCGGTTTCGACGGCCGGACTGGCGCAGAGGAGGTAACCATGATCAGACAGGTCATCACCATCGGAGTCCTCGTGGCCGCGCTGGCCACTCCCGCCCACGCGCAGTGGACCGTGTTCGACCCGGCGAACTTCGCTGAGACGGTGCTCATCGCGGAGCGCACACAGCGGCACTACGAGGAGCTCATGGCGCAGTATCGCACCATCCTGCGGATGGGGCAGGGACTCGGCGCTCTTGACCAGTATCGAATCCCATCCATCGTCGCGACGCTTCACGACGTTGGACGTTGGCCGTACGGACGCGCCTGGCTGCAGGGCCTGAACAGCGGGGATCCGTCTGGCGCCGCGTACTGGGCTACGACCCTACCGTTGGAACGGCCCACCGCGTTGCCGGCCCGGCTGACCGCCGCAGCGAGGCGGATGCTGCAGCGTCAATACGCCACCATCGAGATCACGGACTCCGTCGCGATGATGGGCGGGCACCAGGTGGGTGCCCTGCGCGGCTACCACGGGCAGTTGCAGCGGGCGGTGGAGGACCTGGAGGGCGACGTCATGAACGGCCTGGAGCGGTACCACGAGATGACCGCCATTCTCGACAAGGTCGCCGCCGCCGAACTGCTCGGACGCCGCCAGGACATGGCGGCGAACCAACTTCTCTCGCATGCTCTCGAACAGATGCTGGCGCGCAGCAAGCGCCTCCGCGACACCGAGGCGTCCACGATGAACATGCAGCTCGTGACGTGGCGCGACAGACGCGCTGTCAACGATGCGCTCGTGCGTGGGACCGGCGACGCCCTGCGCACGTGGCGCCAGCCGTAGGAGGACCTATGCGGAAGCTGATCCTAACCGTCGGGCTTGTCGTGGGCGTCTCGGTGCCGAGCCATGCGCAGGCGGTCGTTTACGACCCGGCCGTGACCTTCCGGAACAGCGTCACCGCCGCTCTCAAGGAGGTGCTCGTACGTGTGCAACAGCAGCAGCACAGCGAACTGCGGCGGATGGCCCAGCGCCTCAGCATGTTCACGACGCTCGCGAAGTTTCGCCTGCCGGACACGCCACTGTGGAGGATCCACGACTTCGAGGGACCGACCTTCCTTTTCGCT
The DNA here is from genome assembly GCA_902826615.1 of uncultured Gemmatimonadota bacterium. GTDB lineage: Bacteria > Gemmatimonadota > Gemmatimonadetes > Gemmatimonadales > Gemmatimonadaceae > RBC101. The sequence continues at coordinate 2,132 of CADEFN010000033.1, read as the reverse complement.
CGTGCCTACAACGCGGCGCTCAACTACGGCGACCGGGCCGGAGGCGGATTCCTTGCTGTGAGCCACCCCGTGACCGACGCGGCGGCCGCCCTCGGGCGCTTGGCACCCGCGGCGCGCCGTACGCTGCTGAGCCAGCTGGCGACCCTGGACCTGAGCGATTCGGCCGTCATCTCGGCCACCCACGACACGGGCCAACTGCGATACAACGGTCGGAGAGAACTGGCCGCGATCGACGCCCTGGAACGGGACGTCACCAACGACTCGTTGGAGCAGAGCACGACCGCCGTGCTCGACAAGGTCAGCGGCGCCGGGCTCATCGCCGCACGGCAGCGGCAGGCCCGCATCCAGATCCTCGACGGTATTGTCGAGCAGCTGCTGGTGGATGGCAAACGGACGCGGGATACCGAGACCGCGGCCATGAATATGCAGCTCACCGCGTGGCGCGACCGCGCGGCCATGAATCAGGCGTTCGCCGCTGGCGCCGGCGACGCCCTTCGGACCTGGCGCCAGCCCTAAGGCAGACGGGAGCGGGCCATGCCGACGCAGCCGTCCCTCAACCTGATTCCAACGATCCAGCAGGCGATCATGAGTCTGCTGCTGACGTATGAGCCGGTGTTCCTGCGGTTCGGCTACACCCTGTTCATCTCGTTCGCCACCGTCCTGATTGCCTGGCACGGCATTCGGATGATGTTCAGCCACGACGGGCTCGGCGAGCAGATGTTCGAGTTCGCCAAATTGCTGCTGTTCATTTCGTTCGGCTACTCGTTCATTGCCTTCTACGAGAGTCCGCTGCCTGGCGTGGGCGTGTCATTCAGCAACCTGATCACCGACCAGGCAGGCTACTTCCAGTCAGTGCTCGAGGCGCGCGCGTTCGACAACATCTATCAGCACTTCGATGATCTGTCCGAGCGTTTCATGCAGCCAGACCCGTGGTCGATTCTGGCGAATCTCATTTACTGGACTGTGTTGCTGCTTGTCGCCTTTGCGAAGGCCGTGTCGCTGGCGGTGATCGCCTTCGGATTGATCGCCACAGCCGTGTGCGCCCTGCTCGGTCCAATCTTCGTGCCGTTCTTCATCGTGCCAAAGCTCGACTGGCTGTTCTGGGGCTGGCTGCGGTCGTTCATGCAGTATTCGTTCGTGCCGGTCGTGGCCATCGCCTTCCTGATGATCTTCGAGCAGTTCGTCTTCCGCTACGTGACGACGCTGCCGCCGATGATCACGCAGGCCGAGTACGGCGTCTACGCCCTGCAGGCGTTCGCGGTGGTCGCGACATTCTGCCTGGGCATCCTGCAAGTGCCGTCGCTCACGCAGTCGATCTTCTCGGGTTCGAGTGGCGAGAGCGTCGTTACCAATCGTCTGAGTGTCGGGCGACTCTTGTCGCGGCGATAGGAGGTTCAGATGGCCAATCGATTCACGACAGTCCGACGCCACGACGGCGACCGGTCGCCCGGCCTCGACCTGTCCAGAGTCCTCGTCGTGGGGTTCCTTGTCGCCGCGGCGCTCGGGCTCCTGACCGGCATCGGCTGGATGGGCTACCAAATCTTCCGAGCGCAGTTCGGCGGGTAGGCGAGAGGTGGTGCCATGCGCGCAACCGTGGGGGACGTGAATCCCAAGACGCTGGAGAACGCGAAGCGGCAGTTCGTGGAGGTGTACGGCTCCGCGCTCGTGCTGAACACCTACCTGAAGATCGCGATGGTTCTGGTGTCGCTGATCGCGCTCGGGCTGATCGGCCTGAATGTCTACACGGCCGCACGCTACTCCGACGTGAAGCCCCTGGTCGTCCGCATCGACGAAGTCGGCCGCGCCGAGGCCGTGGCCTACGACGCGTCGCGGTACCAGCCCCAGCCTCCGGAACTGCGCTACTTCCTGACGCAGTTCATCGTGAAGCACTTCGGCCGGATCCGCGCCACCGTGCAGCGGGAGTACCCCGACTCGCTGCTGTTCCTGGAGCCGGCGCTAGCGGACGCCACGATCGCTCAGAACGACCAGAGTCGAACCATGGAGTCGTTCCTCACGAATCCCTCGGCCGATGAGGTCGAAATCGTCGTGCAGAACGTCAGCTTGAGCGAGCTGACAACGACGCCGTTCAAGGCCGCCATCAATTTCCAGAAGGTTCTCTACAGTCCCGGCAC
>CADEFN010000032.1 GCA_902826615.1 uncultured Gemmatimonadota bacterium | reverse complement strand
CGAATCCCACCCTCTCCGCCAACAATAAGTCAATTCAGGTCAACAACTTGCAGTCTGCAAATGGCTGAGCTGTACCTGTTATGTACCTGAAGTCGCCACGTGGGTGGGATTTCCACCCACGACTTGAGCCGTCTCGAGCGCTGCGGGCGCGGCCGAGGGCACGGTGGCGCAGCGGTGGGGAACCGCAACTCGCTACTTAGGGATTACGCTTCACGACTGTCTTGCCGTTGCCGTGTGACACACGTCCCTCTTGCCAGCGGGCTTGACGACTATTTACACAGCGTGTATAAAGCGCTGTGAAATGTCCGCCGACGAATACCGCCGCGCGCTTGACGCTGCTATCAAGGAATACGAACGCTTGTCGGCCGAGCGGCAGCGCCTTGACACACGACTCAGCGAACTCGCGCAGTCGATCGGAACGTTGTCTCGCTTGTGTGGGTTCACACCTACTGTTCCATGGGGGTTGACGGACGCATGCCGCACGGTGATGCGGAGCGTCGGCCGACCGATGACTCCTTCGCAGGTGCGCGACAGACTGACGGCGATCGGATTCGATCTCTCCATCTATGCGAACGCGCTGGCGGCGATCCACACGACGCTGAAGCGGCTCGCGGAGAGCGGTGAGTTGGCCGCCGCGGCCGACGGGGCGGTGAAACGCAGCTACGTCTGGCAACGTCCACCACAGACTGCCTCGCTCGCGCTCGACAATGCTCGAATTGCACGCGCCGTGGAGACGGTCGAGAACAAGGTTCGCCGGAGGCGTCGATGACCGATATCGCGGAGTGCCGCAGGCGCTATGCAGAGGACGTGACGTCAGCCGCCGGGATCACGAATCCCCGCCTCATTCAGGCCCTGGCACAGGTGCGACGTGAGGACTTCCTGCCTGCTGGCCCTTGGTGGGTACGGGATGAGCACGACATCGCCGGGCCACGCAGGACGGCGACCGACGATCGGTGCGAGGTGTATCGCAACTACTCGATCGCGATCGATGTCGAGCGTCAGCTGTTCAACGGCGCGCCTGGAGTCGTCGCGCCGCTGATTGACGCGCTGGCCTTGGAACCGGGGCAGCGCGTCCTGCACATCGGTGCGGGCCGCGGCTACTACACCAGTATCCTGTCACACATGGTCGGCGCTGCCGGTGCGGTGATCGCGTTCGAAGCCGACCGCGAACTTGCTGACGCCGCCCGGGCGGCGACACGCCCGGCGGGGAACGTCGATGTTCGTACCGGCGATGCCAGTCAGATAGACGGAATTCTGGACGCAATCCTTGTAAGCACCGGAGTGACGCACCCACTGCCTGACTGGATCCGGACGCTGAAGCTCGACGGTCGCATGGTGGTGCCGATCACGGTCACGATGCCGGCCATGGGGCCACTGAGTAAGGGGTTCACGTGCCTGCTCGAGAAGGCGTCTCCCGAGCGCCTGGCTGTGCGAGTTCTCGGAATGACGATGATCTACGCCGCGACAGGCCTCCGAGACGCATCCCTCAACGAACGCCTGGGCCAGACTATGCTTCGAGATCGAGGTCTACCAATCGCCAGCGTACGTGTCGACCGGCACGAAGTCGCCGACACATGCTGGGCACATTCACCGGACTGTTGCCTCTCCACCGAACCTGCGTCGTAACAGCGTCGGCTGCCGAGGCGACGCTCGTATCAACTCCCGACTCCTCGCGAGGGATTGCCCCAACGTCCGGCTGCTCCGTCAGCTCATGCGCAGGACGCCGCCACGGAAGGCGCGCGAGAATTGCATAGCACGCCCAGTCCGCCCCCGAGCGTTGCTCTCACCGCCACTGGCAGCAGCCAATTGCGAAGCGCTTCGCAGATGCCCAGCCACCTAATTCTTGCGGGCCGGTCTCGCCAAACGCCAGAACGCCTCGAGCGCGGCGATCTCGCGCCGCCGCTCGCCGGCGAACGCGAAGGCCGACGGCCTATTCGGCGCGGAGCACGATGGCGGGGTCCACGCGTGAGGCCCGAATCGCGGGGACGAGGCCGCCTAGCACCCCGACCACCACAAACGCCGCCGCCGTCCCCCCCAAGGTGATCCAGTCGAGCGGCGCAATCCCGAACAGCAGCGATTCCAGGAACCGCGTCGGCCAGATCGACAGGGGCACGCCAACGGCAACGCCGCAGAGCACCAGGCTCAGGCCCTCGCGGATCACCAACCGGAGCACGGCGCCCGATGTCGCGCCGAGCGCCAAGCGCACGCCGATCTCGCGGGTGCGGCGGGCCACGGCGAAGGCCAGGAGCGCGTACAGCCCGACGAGCGCCAGCATGATACCGAGGAGCGCCGTGCCACCCGCCACGCCCGTCGCCAGTCGCTCGGTCGACACGCTTCTGTCGAGGAACTCGGCCAGCGGGAGCGTGGTGTGGGCGTACTCATGCCCCATGCTCCTCACCACGCGCTCCACATCACGCGCAATGCGCATCGGCTCGCCGTCGGTGGCGATCGCGAGCGTGGGGTAGTAGCCGAGTCGCCCTGCCTGCAGGGCGCTGAGGTAGACGATGGGGGGGCTGGTGGCGCGATAGCTGCCGAGCGTGGCATCCGACACGACCCCGACCACCTCGATGTTCTCGCGCTCGGGGCCTGTGCCGTAACTGATCCGGCGCCCGATGACCTCGCCTCCGGCGGTTATCTGCCGTGCCAGGTGCTCGTTCACCACCGCGACCGCACGGGCCTGAGCATCGTCGCCAGCCTCGATGCCGCGGCCGCGGAGCACGCGGATGCCGACGGTGTCGAAGAACCGTGGCGAGACGACATCGAACTGGGCGCCGATGTCGGGGTCGGGTTCGCCGACGACCGTGATCGGCGCGAGTTGGGGCGTCGAGGTCGTCAGGTGCGGGAACATCCGGGCATATCCGACCTGGCGCACCGACGGCAGGGCCGCGAGCCGTTCCAGGAGCGCAGGGTAGTAGGACGCCGCATCGAACCGTTCGTAGCCGTTCGGGAGCGGCATCAGCCGGACCGACAGCACGCCGTCGGGCCGAACGCCGGTGTCGGCACCGAGCAGTGCGGCCAGCGACCGCGACAGCAGGCCTGCGCCAACCACGAGGATCGAACAGATCGCGACCTGGGTCACCAGCAGGAGGCGATGGCGGCGGTCGCTGGCGCGCGCCACGGTGCGATCCCACTGTGTCTCGGCGGCGTTGGCGCGCCTGGTTACGGACAGCACGGGCACGAGGCAGATGAGGACGGCTGTCAGCACGCCGCTCACAGCGCTGACACCAACGACGCGGAGGTCAGGAGTCAGCGAGAGCGTGCGACCGGTCAGCCCGACCGGTAGCAGTCTCTCGATGGCACCGACCAGCGGCCAGGCCAGCGCGCTCCCGAGTACGGTTCCAAGGCCGGCGAGCAGCACGCTCTCGATGGCCATCTGCTGGAACAGCCGCGCGCCCGTGGCTCCGAGCGCCCGCCGCACGTGCAGTTCCTGCTCCCGTGCCGCCATCCGCGCCAGCAGCAGGCCGCCCAGGTTGGTGCACACCAGCACCAGCAACAGCCCCGTCAGCCCGAGGGCCACCTGGACCGCGCGCCGGTACCGGTCTCGCAGGTCGGAAAGGCCCGTGGCGAGCGACTCGACCCGCACGTGCACGTCCAGGAACGTGTTGCGCTCACGCGCGGTGAGCCCGGCGGGCAGCACCGCCGCCGCGACGGCGGGCCACCGTGGCGTCAGATGGGCGCGCGCCTGAGCGATCGTCGTCCCGGGCCGCAGCCGCGCGAGTATCAGGCTCGCGCCCGGGGGGCGACCGACCGGCGCGGGAAGAATCGAGCCGAACGGCGCCACGATGTCGGCGCCGCCGTCGATCTGGATACCGTCGTAGCCCGCCGGCAGGACGCCGATGATCTCAAGTTGCCGACCTTCAGTGCGCAGCCGTTGTCCGACGACGGCCGGGTCGCCGCCGAACATGCGCTGCCAGAACCGGTGGTGGATGAGCACGACCTGGGCGCCCGGGCTGGTCAGTGGCGCCTCGGCGGCGGTGTAGGCGCGGCCGAGCACGGGCCTGAGACCCAGCGTCTCGAGGCAGCCGGCCGACATGAAGTCGATGGTGGCCTGCGCCGGCTCGCCGTTGGCCTCGACCGGCAGCACGAGGTTGCCGTTCCACGCGCAGTAACCGGTCAGCGGACCTGGATCCTCCTCGAGTCGCGGCACCGCGGTAGTCAGCGTGAGCCGATTCTGGCCCTGCGGGCTCTGGCCGCGCGCCCAGACCAGCTCGGACGGGGCACGGACCGGAAGAGGACGAAGCACGAGCGCGTTCCACGCGCTCAGCATGGCGATGTTGGCGGCAAGCCCGAGGGCCAGCGTGGCGATAGTGGCCAGTGAGAACACCGGCGAACGCACCAGGTGCCGCACGCCCCGGAGAACGTCTTCGAGCACCGAAACGGCCATGAGCCGCAGCATTCTGGCTGATCGGAACGGCCCACTTCAAGGGTGCGAACCCGGTTGGGCTGGGCTGATGGTTCGGTCGGCCGACAGGCGTCTTTGTGGGATCCGGTGGTTGACGCAGCGCCCCCGGCCTCGAGCTAATCGTGGCCGGGGAGGCTCGCAAGATTCGAGCTCCTGACGGCGTTCAAGAAGTGAGGGCGCGATTGCGCTGTACCTGTTTTGTACCTGATACTCAGACTTCTAGAGGTTCTGGCGGATTCTGGCGGTTCCGATCCGGCGTAAATCGTTGAGGGGAGCAAGTCCTTCGGGAACGAATCCCACCCTCTCCGCCAAACACACCTCCAGCGTCACGGCGCTTTCGCCCTACTTGGATGAACGCAATCTGGGGGCGAAACCTTGCAGACTCCCTCGTTTGCCTGTTGTCCTCCGGGAGGCTCTCGCGTGCGAGGTGGGCAACGCCACCGGCGCGACTGGTAGTTGACCTGGCTGCCTCTGCGCCTGGATGTGTTCCGAGCGTCGACAGCCTCGTCCGCCGCGTCATGCCAGCCGAATGGCGCGGGATTCTCGGCGACTCAGGGGTGAAATCCCCGTCGGGGTTCCGGCAGCTGTTGTCGACCGCGAACATCGACTGATGATTCCCGGCGGATTGATTCGCTGCAGGGTGGCACCCGTCTTGCTCTTTCCCACTCGAGTGCAGTCGTGTTTCGAGCAATCCTCCTGTCCTTCGTG
>CADEFN010000031.1 GCA_902826615.1 uncultured Gemmatimonadota bacterium | reverse complement strand
GCTGGTCGGTGCGCCGGGGACGGCCCCCGTCACGGTGAGGGCGATGGTTTCCGACGAGGAGACCGATCCGTCAGAGGCCACAAAGACAAGGTTAAACGTCCCCACCTGCGTCGCATCGGGCGTGAAGGTGAAGACACCCGTCTGGCCATTGAACGTCATATGTGCCGGCAACGTCGGCGACGCGGGCGCGGCCTGCTGCGCACTATAGGTCACAGGTTGTCCGTTGGGATCGACCCCGGACACCGTAAAGGCCAGCGTGCTGCCTAACGACAGGGTCTTGTTTCCGATGGGCGAGAGAACGGGCGCACTATTGAAGAGGGTGAACGGCAGTGGACTGGTCGCGGTGCCGAGCGGGGTCGTGACCGTCACTGGTCCCGTGAGGGCCCCGGCGGGCACGGCGGTGGTGAGCGAGCTCCCGGTCGTGCTGACGGAGAGGACCGTCGCAAGGACACCACCGAACCGGACCTGATTGTTGACCGCCACGGGATTGAAGCTCGACCCGCTCAGCGTCACCACCGATCCGACCACACCACTGGCAGGACTCACGCTGGTAATTACCGGGAGGCCGGCGGTAATCGTGAGTGTGCTGCTGGCCGGTTGCCGCACCGGCGCGGTGGCGGTGAGGATCACCGATCCGATCCCGGTCGCGGTGACTTGCACCGGCGTGGGCGAGGTGGTTTGTCCAGCCGAGATGACTACCGAGACGGGGCTCAGGAGCGCCGTGCCGCTGCCGGAAATGGCCAACGTGACCGTGAGGGCCGAAGCGGGAGCCACAGAGGTTCCAACCGTAAACAGCGCGCTCTGGCCGACCGTCAGCGACGTCGTCAACGGCGTCACCACCAATACCGGCGCGGGCTGCACCGTGAGCGTCGTCTCGCCGGTCACCGTGCCGACCGACGTGGTGACGGTGGCCTTGATCGTCGTCGTCCCCACCGCGAGCGCGCTCGCTATCCCGGTGGTACTGATGCTCGCGACCGTCTGATTGGTCGAGCTCCAGGCGATGTCGTTCGCCAGCGGTTGGCTGCTGCCGTCGGTGAACAAGCCGGTGGCCGTGAAGGCGATCGCCTCCCCGACGAAGGCCGTCGGGGCAGCGGGATCGAGCGTGAGCGATTCCACTTCAGGCGCCGTGACGACCACCTGGGCGGTGGCGCTGGTGCTGTTGAACGAGGCCGTAATCGTCGCCTGGCCTTCGGTCTGGGTCGTGACCGGGAATGACGCCGTCAATTGCCCGGCGGGGACGGTCACGCTCGGCGGGACCGTCACGACCGAGGTCGCACTATTCTGAAGCGTGATGACGGTCGGATCCGTCGGGGCCCGATTGATCGTCACCTGCAAAACGCCCGTGCGGCCCTTAGCCAGGGTGAGGGGAGCCGTCACAGGGGGAATCGGCCCAAGCGCGGTGACGACCGGCGGAGGCGGGACGATATTCACGCTGGCCGTCGCCGTGCCATTCAACGTGGCGGTGACCGTCGCCGTCCCGATGGTCAGACCACTCACCGAGACCGGCGCCGTCGTGAGCCCAGCCGGCACGGTCACACTGACCGGCACGCCCACCACCATGGCATTGTTGGTCGTGATCGGGACCACCGTATCGGTGGCTTGCGCGGCATTGAGGGTGACGGTGAGCATCCCGGTCGCCCCCTGCACCACGGCCAGCGGACTCGGCGTGACTGAGAGCACTTGCGGCGGCTGCGGCGTCACCGTCACGGTCGCCTGCTTACTGATGGCGCCTAGGGTCGCGGTCAACTGCGCGGTGCCCGTGGCCAAGGCCGTGACCGTGAAGGTCGCCTGCGTCTGGTTCGGCGGGACGGTCACCGTCTGCGTGGCGGGAATCTGGAGTACGGTCGGTTGGTCCACGGAGAGCGCGAGATCCGTCGGACTGCTTTGGGCCGCGTTGAAGGTGACGGTCAGGGTGCCGATGGCCCCGACGACGAGGGACTGACTCGCAGGCTGGAAGTCCACCAAGGCCACCACCGGTGGCACGACATCGATGGCGGCTTCCGCCAATGAACTGCCGAGCGTCGCCCGGACCATCGCCGTGCCCAACGCGACTGACGTGACGGTGAGCGACGCGGTCGTCTGACCAGCCGGGATGATCACGGACGGCGGGACCGTCACAAGGCCACTGGGGGTGGTGGTCAGTGTGACAACCGTCGGACCGACTTGGGCCGCGGAGATTGTCACCGTCAGTGAAGTCGTAGCCCCGAGCGTGAGCTGGCTCGCCGGAGGCGTGAGCGAGACCACGGTGGGCAAGGCCGGAGTGACCGTAATATGGCTGGTCGCACTGGTCCCATTGAGCGTCGCCGTGATGTCCGCTTGGCCTGCCGTGTTCGCCGCCACGTTGAACGCGGCACTCGCCTGACCGGCCGGCACCGTGACGGTCGCCGGGACCGCCGCGATACTGCCGGCGGAACTGCTGAGAGCGACGACCGTATTGGTCGCCTGAGTGGCATTGAGCGAGACAGTCAACTGCCCGTTGCCGCCTTGGGTGATGCTGAGGGGCGAAGGGATGAGGCTACTGATGGTGGCGGTTCCGCCCACCACCCGAACGGTGCCGGTGATGGTCTTGCCATTGAGGGTGACTTTGATCTGGGTCGTGCCAGCGCTGACGCCGGTGACCGGGATGGACACCACCGCTTGTCCGATGCCGACCGCGACGCTACTCGGAACCGTGGCCACATTGGTCGCGGTGCTGACCACCGACAGCGTCGTCGCTTGGAGCGGGACCGGGAACAAGAGGGCGAGGATCGGACTGGTCGATCCGGCCTGGATGGTTTTGGGATTCGGCAGCAGCACGACCGGCTGCGGCGGCGGCAGGGCGATCATGACTCCGAGACGGCTGGCCCGAGTGAGGGCATCGAAATAGGTACGGACTCCCGTCACGCTGGCTTTGGTGCCACAGGCCGTATTGCTGGCGGTGGTCCCCATGCGGGTCGAGACCCGAACTGCGAGAGTCTGCGTCATGGTATCAAGTTGAGTCGTCGGAATGCTGCCCAGCGCGATGCTAATGTCTTGGGCCGTACTGGCGGAGGCCGTTAGGGTGCTCACGCAGCGCGTCAGGCCGGAACTCAGGACTTGGCCATTGAGCAGCGCCTCAACCAGGACATCGACCTTGCCCCCGACATCGCCGCTACTCTTGAAGCCCATCCAGAGATGCGCCGTCGTCAGCGCCGTCAAGGTCGCTTTGCCATTGATCCCGGCGGGCGGGGTCCACGAACCCATCGTCACCCAGGGATTGCCGCCACTGAATGCGAGGCCGGCGGAATCCTTGGTCTTGGCTGTCAGGCTGAGCGGTGGAATGAGGTCCGCCGTCAAGGTCGGGGGATTGGCGGTCCCCCCGCTCCCATGCAGATAAGCATCGAGCGTGACCGTCGAGGATTGTGCGAAGACCGAGGTGACAGAGAGCAGGATGGCACCCAGAAGGGCCAGGCCCCCCGCCCCGATGATGCGACTCAGCATGCCGGTTCGAACACGCGCGTGGGTCATCGACGATCCTTTGTGAGCGGTGAACAGCAGCAGGTGGTGCGGGAAGCACGCGAGGAGCGGGCGTACGTAGCCTTAACTAGCACGGCATCTGGCTTCTGGCGAACAGATTCGTGTTTTTGGAGGGCACAAAAATGGCCCGGGACGAGTGGCGGCGCGCTAGGCCCGTTCGGCCCTAGCGCGAATCTCATGCCTCAGGGAACTGGTCCACCAAGACCTGACCGAGGGACGGATGTTCATCAGCGTGCGTGAGTGCCCGCGAAGCATTAGGAAGGTTCGATCGACGACTCGGTCTTCAGCTGGATCGTCGTTTCGACGTCGGCTTGTGCCGCGAGAATCTTGACGGCCGTGGGCGTGATGGACGCCACCTGAAACTGACCGTCGAGGGTATCTCCCAGATGAATGATATAGATCTCCTGTCCCTTGCCGAGAAACGCTTGTTGCTCACCCTTCCCGGTCAGGTACCCAAGATAGCGGTACTGCGCCATCACTTCACGCAGTTGCTGCCGGGCGCGCTCCCGCGCCAGTCGCGCGGCCTGTTCGGCCACTTCTTCCGGAGAGGGCATCGGTGGCGCGGGCGGAACCACCGGCATCGCGACCACCGGCACCGGGATCGGAGGTGGCATCTCTTTCTTGTTCACCGCTGCCCTGACGAGGCGCTTTTCGGATGTCGGTGTCTCGGCTGCTTCGAAAATGTTGCGTGTCGGCGTCGACGGCAAGTGCGCCGCCACAATCCGCATCGGACGTAGCTCCAGGGCATCCTTCGCGACATGTGATGCTGCCGCCTTCGCCACAGACTGTCCAGAGGTATAGGTCAGTGGCACCTCACTCAACTCCGGCAGACTGCTGACCTGCACCGCGGCCACCGTCGCCCACAGTCCCATCAGCCCCCCAAGCATCACGTTTTTTCCAGGCACTCTCATGACAGACTCCCCGTCGTTGGATTTGGCCGCAAGAACGTCGCGACCGTGACATGAAACACCACTGAAGACGCCCCTCCCTTCTCACTTTTCGCGGTTCGACTCGCGTTGAGACTTTCGATGACCACATAGGAATCAGCGGATTCCAATCGGTGGATGAACCGATAGACCGCCGCATAGTCGCCGGTCACGGAAAACGAGATCGACGCCTTGACCGGCATGCCGTCGGCGTGCAATCGCTCGACCGCATATTGCATCCCCGGAATGGTCACTCGCTCGCTGCGTCCCAGTTCAGAAATGGCGAGCGCCAATGAGGCAAACTCCGTCTCGGTCGGAAGGCCACGCCAGACCTCGTCTAGCTTCAGCTTGATCGCTCGCATCTCCTCCTGTGTCTTGCGTGTGGCCTGCAGTGCAGCCTGCGCTCGCACGGCGGTATGGTAGGCCGCTTCGGCCTGAGCAAGGTGCTCCTGCGCAGGGATCAGTCTGTAGAAGCCACTCGTCGCAGCAAGGACACACGCCACGACCGTGACACTCATGAGCGGCACGCAGGACAGGAGCAGCGACCGGCTACATACTGGCAACTGTCTATGTCTGAGCAGATTCGTCATGCGTTAAATCTACAACAACGGTCGGTAACCCACGGTCAACTGAAAGTCGACGCCTCGGGCAGATTGCACGGTGTCCGGCGTCGCCTGCGAGGCTCGCGACGGCTGCCCCTCCTGATGCTCAAGGCGATGACTGGCCAACGCCGCATGCCAAAACGCCGCATGG
>CADEFN010000030.1:4360-5543 GCA_902826615.1 uncultured Gemmatimonadota bacterium | reverse complement strand
GCGACGGCGGCTGTGCCAGCTTCAGCGGGTTCTCCGGCTGAGGCTCGTAATCGCCGACTGGGCCATCCACGGGGCCGCCTTCCACGGTTAGCCGCGCCATGTTGCGGCGGTGCGGATAGTAGTCGTGCGGCGCGTAGTGCTGGGTGGACCGGTTGTCCCACATCACGATGGTGTGCGGCCTCCATTTCAAGCGCAGCTGGTAGTCGGGGACCATCGCCTGCCGATACAGAAAATTCAGGATGGTCTGGCCCTCGTCTTCCTTCAGCCCCTCAATGCCGACAGTGAACTGCGGATTCACGAATAGCACGCGACGTCCGGTCACCGGGTGGATGCGCACGATCGGGTGCATGGGGTTGGGAAATTCGTCCTCCAGCTCGATGAGCTTCATGCGCGCAGCCTTGGAGCCCGCGAACATGTGGCGCCAGGGCTTGAAGTCGTGCCGCGCCCGCAGCCGGTGGACGTACACCTTCATGGGCTCGCTCAGGCCGTCGTAAGCGGCCGTCATGCTGGCGAACACCGTCTCGCCGCCATAGGGTGGCACGACCTTAGCCCGCAGGATGGTGGCCATTGGCGGGCGGGCGCGGAATGTCTCGTCCGAATGCCACGAGTCGGTCGGCCCGGCGGGGTTGCGGCCGGAGTTGTCGAACTCGATCACCTCCGGCACGTCGGGCAGGTTCGTCGCGAACGGATGCGTGGACAGGTTGCCGAACCGCTTCGCGAACGCGATCTGGGCTTCGAGCGAAATGTCTTGGTCGCGAAAGACGAGCACCTCGTAGCGCGCGAGTGCTGCCTGCAGCGCGTCGAAATCGGCTTGCGCCAGGGGCCGGCCCAAGTCAATGTTAGAGATCTCGGCCCCGATGTGCCCGTTCAGGGGCGTGGCAACGATGGCGCTGTTGTCTGTCTGGGTCATGTCGTGTCCGATGCGGAAGTGGGCGGATGCTACGTTCGGCTCTTGCCATTGACCAAGTCAATCGTCGCCTCCGCAGCGGAAAACGATTGTGCTCGTCAAGTGTCCCGCCACCGACGTGGCCGCTTGGAGCACATACTCTGCCAACAGGCTTTCCCACAGGAGACACTCGATGACGAATCGCAGGATGCTCGGTACGCTGCTCATGGCGTCGCTGGCCATGGTTTTCGGAACGCCGGCATTGCCGCAGGCTTACCCCGCACGGGCGGTGACGAT
>CADEFN010000030.1:0-4260 GCA_902826615.1 uncultured Gemmatimonadota bacterium | reverse complement strand
GCGCGGGCGGATCGATCGGCGCTGCCCACGTCGCACGCAGTCCGGCCGACGGCTACACGCTGCTGCTGGCTACGCTTAGCCACGTCACCAATCCCGGACTGACGGCCGGCAAGAGCACCTGGCATCCGGCCGACGATTTCAGCGGCATCGTGGAACTCGTGAACGCGCCGGTGGTGGCGCTGGTGCCCGCATCGCTGCCGGTGCGGACGCTAAAGGAGTTCGTGGAGTAACGCGAAGCAGCGGCCGGGGCAGCTGAACTACCTGATGCCCGGCGTTGGAACCTCGATGCACCTCAACACCGAGATGCTAAGGCTGAGTTCCGGCATCGAACTGCAGCCCATTGCGTACAAGGGCGTGCCGCCGGGCATGCCCGATCTTCTGACGGGGCGCCTCGCGTTCGCCATGTCCCCCATGTCCGTCGCCCGCGGCCACGTCGCGAGCGGATCGCTGCGCGCCCTAGCGGTTGCTTCGCCGACCCGCGTGAAAGATCTGCCCGACGTGCCCACCTTCGCCGAAGCGGGTTTCCCCGATGCGCAGGTCGTGTCTTGGTACGCTCTCGTCGCGCCGTCGAAGACGCCAGCAGCCGTTCGGCAGCGGCTGAATGAGGAATTCACGAAGGCACTCGCGGATCCAGGCGTGCGCGATCGTCTCGCGCAAGCCGGCGCCATGATCTCCGACCGGAGCACCCCGGAGCAGGTGGACACCATGCTCAAGCAGCAAACGGTTCGTTGGGAACAAGCGCTGAAGAAAATCAAGATCGACAAGGAATGAACGCGGCGTCGCGCCCGAGTGGGAAAACGATGAAAGCGGAAGAGAACGACCTGCTCACGCGGACTGACGCGGGCACGGCCATGGGCGAACTGATGCGGGAGTTCTGGATGCCCGCGCTGCTCTCCAAGGAGCTGCCGGCGCCTGACGCCCCCCCAGCGCGCGTGCGGCTGCTTGGCGAGGATCTCGTCGCGTTTCGCGACAGCAGCGGGCGGGTCGGCCTACTCGACGCCTTTTGCCCGCATCGCAGGGCGGAGCTTTACTTCGGCCGCAACGAGGCGGGGGGCCTGCGCTGCATCTACCACGGCTGGAAGTTCGATGCCGGCGGAAGGTGCGTGGATGTCCCGACCGACAGCTGCACCCCGGCGCAGATGCAACGACTCTCCACCACGGCTTACCCGACGCAGGAGCGGGGCGGCATCGTATGGGCATGGATGGGAAAAGGCGAGCCGCATGCGCTGCCCCCGGCCCTGGCGTTCACTTTGGTTCCTGGCGAGCACACGTATGTCTCCAAGTGCCTGATGCGCTGCAACTACCTGCAGGCGCTCGAAGGCAGCATCGACTACTCGCACATCTCCTTCCTGCACAAGGAAGGAGAGACCAGCTCCGACGTATTCGGCATCGGCGACATGATCCGTTATTCGGACGAGGACGGACGTCCAACGCTGTTCGCCGAGCGCACCGACTACGGTTTGCAGATCGGCGCGCGCCGTGACGCCGGTGCGGAGAACGCGTACTGGCGTGTCGCGCGGTGGCTGTTGCCGTGCTTCGTGATCGTGCCCACGGCGCCGGGCAACGTGAGCCGCATCAACCTGTTCATTCCGATCGACGACGAGAACTGCTGGTGGTACCGGATTCGCTGGCACCAGGACCGGCCGCTGACCGCTGCCGAACTGGATAGCTACAGGGATGTCGGCGAGGACTATGCACCGCTGGTGCCCGGTTCCTACCTTCCGCGCGGGTCGCGCGAGAACGATTACCTGCAGGACCGTGCTTTGCAGCGGCGTGCGTCCTTCACCGGTATTCGCAGCGCGCAGCTGCAAGATCTGGCGGTGCAGGAGAGCCAGGGACGCGTGCATGATCGCTCCCGCGAGAAGCTGATGCCTTCCGACATGCCCATGGCGCAATGCCGCCGTATGCTGCTGGAGGCGGTGCGCAGCCATCAAAGCGAGCGGCAGTTGCCGCCGTCCGCCAGCCGCCCTGAGTTGTTCGGCGGCTATGCATCTGCGGTCACCAGACCGCGCCGCATGACGTTCGACGAAGTGCGTTCAAGCCTCTGACGCACTTGGGGGACACGGGCCCAAGGCTACCTGTCGCGAGTGAGAAGAGCTGCCTGCCGCTCCAGCTTCGTCAGCAGTTCGAAGAGGAATGACGCCTCGTCGTGGGTCAGGCACTCTGCGAGCTAACGGTTGTAAGCCGCAGCCATCAGCTTGGCTTTGCCGTGGATCTGGACACCGTCGTCGGTCAGGCGCAGGCACACCAGGCGTTTGTTGCCCGGGGAGCGTCGCTTGTCCACCAGCCCACGCGAATGCATGTCGGCGACGGTCCGGCTCGCCACGACCACGTCGATGCCCGCGTCCGCCGCCAGGGCCTTCAGGCTCGCATCCGGCGTGCGGGCGAGGTACGCCAGGATCCTCCATTCGCGGCGGGAGATTCCGAGTTCCCGCTTGTACATGTCGTCCGTCCCACGCAGGCCGACGTGCGTGATACGAAAAAGCCGGTACAGCAGGAAATCCTCGATTTCCTGCGGGTCCTTCAGAGTTGGCTTGCCTTGTGCGCCGACAGGTGCCGGGCGCGAGGGTGGGATGCTCACAGGGGGATTTTCGCGCACGTTTCAGCCAGCGCACGAAGGGCAGCGCCGGCGTCACGACACGGCCTGGTAGTAGATGTTCTGCGGATGGCGCGCCTGGGCGAAGAAGAACCAGCGCTCGGCCAGCAGGCCGGCCGCCTGCGAGGCCAGCGCCAGCAGCCAGGCCAGCGCCGAGCCCGACAGCAGCGCCCAGGCGAGCAGCAGGAGGGGAAGCCCGAAGCCCAGCACCTGGAAGCCCACCCGGGCCATGCGCACTGCGCGGGCCGAGGCGCCGTGGACGAACTCGCGCGTTTTGAACGAGCCGCCGGTCATGCCCATCGACTTCTGCACCACCCGCGCCGCATTGATGCCGGTGGCGGTCTGCGTGGTGGACTTCAGGCCGGCAGTGGTGACCAGCTCTCAAGTGCACGTTCGAGTGCAAACCTCCTTCACACTCGATCCCGGCCGCAGCGCAGGAAGACTCGGATGGCGTGTGCCTGTAGCCTCTATTGATACGGACCGTTCCCGGCCCGTGCCCTCCAGCAGCTCGCCACGGACGAGCGCCCCCTTTTGAAAGCGCAAAGGGAATCGCGCGGGAACCGCTGCTAGGAGGAGTGCAGTTCGCCAGCCGCACTGCAGGAGCTCCGCATGGCTTGCCTCGGCTGCGACGAGCTGCGGCTGAGGCAGCCCGGCACGACTCGTGGTCCAATTACGCTATGGACAAATCCGAACTCAAGCTGGGAGAGGAAACCCTTGACCGCGACCACGAAGAGTTGCACGCGCTCATCACGCGCCTGCTGGGCGCATCCGCGGACGACATGGTGCCTGCCCTCGACGCATTGCGCGCGCACGCGGCGCAGCACTTCGCCATGGAGGACGAGCACCTGCGCGACATGAAGGATGGCAACTCGAAGTGCCACTTGGACGAACATGCCAACGTGCTGAAGTCCTTCGATGAAGTCCGGGAGGTGCTGGTCGGCGCCGCCCATCCGCCCGAAATGAAGCAGCGGGTGGTGCAGAGCCTATCCGTGGAACTGCTCGATTGGCTGCCGCACCACGTCCAGGAGATGGATGCCGGCGTTGCAACCTATCGTTCGAAGCAGCGCTTCGGCGGAGCGCCCGTTCAGATCAGCCGCCGCCCAAAGGCCTGAGCTCGCGCGCCCGCGGCGCGAATTCCTTCGGCGGCCAGCCTGCTTGGGAAGAACGGGTACGGTGGCAAGAGCCGGGTTCCTTTCTTGGCCGCTGACTATCGCAAGCAGCAAGTGGACCGGACACGCGGCACCTCAGATCCACGGGAATCTTATGTTGCTGCAGAACTGCCGCAGCGTGCATGCACAGGCTAAGGGTTGCTGTGATCTGACGGGCGGCCAGCAGGTCGGCCTGCAGCACGTCCTTCCGTTGCCAATGCGGTAGCCAGCGCCCGAAGGGCAGCAGGTCACGACACGCTCTGGTAGTAGATGTTCTGCGGATTGCGCGCCTGGGCGAAGAAGAACCAGCGCTCGGCCAGCAGGCCGGCCGCCTGCGAGGCCAGCGCCAGCAGCCTGGCCAGCGCCGAGCCGGACAGCAGCGCCCAGGCGAGCAGCCCTGGAAGCCCACCCGGGCCACGCGCACTGCGGGGGCCGGGGCGCCGTGGAAGAACTCGCGCGTGTTGAACGAGCCGCCGGTCATGCCCATCGACTTCTGCACCACCCGCGCCGCATTGA
>CADEFN010000029.1 GCA_902826615.1 uncultured Gemmatimonadota bacterium | reverse complement strand
CGGGCCGTGGTATCATGCTCAGGGAGCGGCCCGGGCGGGCGTGCCTTTTGTGACCCGGTCCGCTAGTGAACGTGGATCGTTGGGCTGACACCCCGCAGGGCGTACTCAACTGGAGGGAGAGTAACCCTGGCGACTAGGGATATGTCCAAGTGCCATCTGCGCGAGCCGCGCGTGGTAGCATGCTCAACAGTACGCCGAGGTAGTGGCGTACTCTACAAGAGAAATGCCTTGACGCCCAGAGCCCGCTGCCGCATAGTGTGGCTCCAACAACCGACAACCGGTGGGAGACCACAGGAGAGTGCCAATGAGGCGAACCGGACGGGTGCTTCTCGGTGCCATTGCCGTGGCGGGGGCAGTTGCTCTCGCTCCCGCACCAGCGATCGCAAGCGGCCAGTGTGTTGGCATGAACACTCGATGTCAGGAAGTGCCGTTCACGTATTGGAACGGGTTCGAGTGGGTGAACAGCAGCTTCTGGCTGTACGGAATTTTCGCCGTGGAATAGGGCGGAACACGGCGAATGGCCAGGAGGCTATTGTGTGGCTTGGGTGCTGCCTTGGTGCTCTACATTGGCAGTGCCCAAGCCGTAGTGGTTTTGTCGTCCGGCGCTGCGGCCTTCTTACAGGACAGGCCAACGTGGATTGTGATTGGGCAGTCGTCTGATTGCGAGGAGGGCGTCACGCGTGCGCGGCGCCTGGCACGAAGACGCACTGGCACGGAAGTACCGATCCTGCAGGTGATGATGCTCGACAATGTCGGTGTCGAAGAGAACCAGATCATTGCCCACTTGCGACGGAAGGTGCTGGCCTGGGTGCTCGTAGCGCACGGCATCTCGAGAACGCCTGCCCTCGCGACTTATCAAGGGCTCGGGATTCGCTCGAAGCTGACTGACCTGAACGAGGTACCACCATGGGCTACGCAGTAGGGGCGGCTCGAAATGTCGCGCGGGTGCTCTCCGCGGCGATGCTTGGCCTAGTTTGCATTGGCGTCACCCCCGAATTCGCCAATGCCCAGTTGCGCGCGGCGACGTCGAGGTCAGGCGCCGGACTGCACTGGGAGGCCCCGCGGCGCGAGGGTGGCGTGGGACTCCGAGAGCTCTGGAACACGCTCACTACGCCAAGCAAGCCCGGAATGGTCTACCCGGGCGCCCTGTTCTTCTCCAAGGATGGGCTCATCGTCTACGATCACGGCGAGAAGCGCCTGCACTTCCTCGACAGCCGAAGCGGCCGTGACTTGGCCCAGGTCGGGCGTGGGGGGAGCGGCCCCGGAGAGTTTAACGGGCGACCCGCAGTTTTCCTTGGGACTTACCTTAGCCCAACGGTTGTCGAGTGGGGGACGGCGCGGACCCATCGCATTGAGAAGCGCAAGCTAGTGTCAGTGCGTTCCCCAAGAGAGCGGGAGTGGTGGTTTGAGGGATGTGCTTGGGGCCCTAATAGAATTCTACGAGAGACCGTGGGTGCGAGGCCGGCCAGGCTCGGGACAGGCGTCGTGGTTGCCGATCACGTGATGCTCTCTCTCGGAGACTCTGCGCGAGTCCTAGATTCGATTCCGCTGCCTTGGGAGCGAATGACGGTTCTATCGCCCATCGTACGGCAGACATATACCAGACAGCTCAATGACTCCCTGTGCGCCATCCTCCCGGTGTACCATCGGGAGTTCGCCGTCGCTGAGCCGGGAAAACCGTTGCGCCTCGGGCTGCATGTCGAGTCGCTGCCCGAGGCGAAACTGCACGTCGCCAAGGAGGGTGAGGCGCAGGTGAACCGCGTGGCTGCTGGGGCTCGGAGAGGAGGCATCGACGCGCAGGTGTGGCGTGACCTCCTTCTGGTGCTCTTCGTCGGCCAGTCCGACCGGAAGTCGCGACTCCTTGACATGTATGACTTGGCGACCCTAACCTATCGCGGGAGCCTTGCGCTGCCGCACAAAACGGATCGCTTCGTCGTCCGCGGCGACACGCTCGCGGCGATCGCTGAGATTGATCTGGAGCCCGTTGTAATCGCGTATCTGCTCCGACCAGCGCGGTGAGCGACCGAGGTGGAAGTACGTAACCGTGCGGGGCCTAGGAACAAGCACAATCGACAACAGCGGACGCCGTAGCCGGCGCGTATCGAGGAATGGTCGGGTCTCCGGAGGGCCTTGCTGTGCAGTGTGTTCCGACGGCGCCGCTCCGCCACATGGGGGCCCGTGCTTGGTCGCGGGGTTCAGCCCAGCAGTTGCTTGCTGCAGTCGCGGCTTGGCGCTATGGTACGCCGCCATGTGCTGCGCCATGGCGGCAGTTTTATCAGAGGCCGCGCAGCAGAAGCATGGCGTTGATATGACTGGGCTGGTGTCAAGAGGGAAAGAAGACCGCGTGGCCTGGGGATACGTCGACGGTGAATCCTGCTGATATGCGCCGGTCAGCGTGTCACCACGCCGGAGCGGCAAGAATTGGATTCGTCGGGAGCAACGCATTCTAGGCACGGGGATCTCGGTCGACGGGACCCGAGCCGCATAACGTTCAGGGCGTGTGCTCGTCCTTCGAGCCCCAGACGCACGCGGTCTAAGAGCATGCGATAGTTAGGTCATGGCCGGGACCGGCATCGGCCCGTCTTGCAGGACCGCCCACAGAAACCCCACGAGTTCTCGCGCGACCGCGACGACCGCGATCGCCGGCTGTTTCCGGTACGTGAGATGTTGGTCGCGTTGATGCAGTCGCTGTTGGGCTTTCCACGCGTGCGCGATCACTGCGGGCGGTTGCCCCTGTTGCCGCTGTCGGATGGCCACGCTCAAGAGCGGGCGATGGTGGTAGGCCCACGCCGCTTGAATCAGCGCGTGGCGACAGTGGCTGTTGCCCGCCTTGGTGATCGCCCCCTTCCGTTCGCGCGGCCCACTCGAGTGTTCCCGCGGGACGAGCCCCACATAGGTGGCGAGCTGGCCGGGCCGTTCGAAGCGGCGCCAGTCGCCGAGCTCCGTCGCGAGGACCATCGCGTTCTGGCGCGAAATGCCGCGGAAACACTGCAGCCGACCCACCGTCGCCGCGAGCGCGGGACTGAGCGCCAGCTGCTCAATCTGCCGATCGAGTGCATCGCGCCGCTGGAGTTTGTAGGCAAGCAACGCGTGATACTCCCGAAAGACGAGCCGATCCTCCGGCGCCAACGGCGAGGTCTCAGTCGTGAGCTGTTCCAGCCACCGCAGGTGCGGCGTGCACCAGTTCGTCCCCGCGCGATAGACGAAGCCCCGGCGCGCCAGGAACTTGAGGATGTAGTGCCGGGACTTGAGGATCTCCCGCTGGAAGGTGGTGCGACAGCGCACGGCATCGCGCACCCGTTCCTCGGCTTCGGTGGGGATCCGCACGGCGGTCAACTCGCCGGCGCGATAGAGGCGCGCGAGGTCCGCTGCGTCTCGCTTGTCATGCTTCCGTTGGACGCCGGGGCGCTTGGGGATCAGCGAGGGGGCGATCACGTCGCAGGCGTAGCCCCACTCCTGCAACGCGCGGTGCAGCACGTAGCCGGCCCCACTGGCCTCGTAACACGTCCGGAGCGCGCCGCCCTGCGCCGTCCGCTCGAGCCAGCGCTTGAGCTTGACCAGGTCGTTGGGGAGCCGATCGAGCCGGGTGGGCGCTTTCGCCGACTCCGGGAGGACCGCGATCGTGATCGAGTCCTTGTGAACATCCATCCCGAGGTAGATGATTGCGGAGGATGACATGGGTTGGTCTCCGTCGTTGGTGCGACAGGGAACAGCGTCGCAGGTGGCTCTGGCAACTCCGAGTTGTTCCAGGGAGCTAACCCACGAAATTCCCGGAGGCCAGCCCAGTCATATTTTCTAGGCGGCGAGCCGAGACTCATGCCATTCAACGAGAAGCCTTATTATGTCCTCGCCAGCTGCCTTCTGTTGGCGGCGTGTGATCCCGGGTATTGGATGGAACCAGAGGGGCTTGCGTGTGATAGGTATGCCCGTCCGACGCTGGACGCAGGCGACCTTCAGGTGCGCCCTTCCGGATTCGGAGGGCTTGTTGGGGAATGGTGGCTTAGTGCGTCGTACCAGATCTCGAGTGACGTCGGTAAGGTGCGGCTCGATAGCGCCGTCCTGCGACCGGAGCGGGGACGCTTCTCTTCTGACGGAGCGAGCCCCCCGGATAGTGTCTTGGAATCGGACGTGGTGACTGCACGATGGACGTTTGCCAGGGACACGACTGCCGCATCCATTCTGGGTCCCCATGCTGCGATCACGCTCTTCCTGACAGTGAATCGGGCCGACAGGCGAGAGGCGACCATCCGTTACCAGCGCATAGAACCGGGTGGGGTAAGCGGCTGTGCACCCGGCTAGCAGGACTTGCGCCAGCAGACCGAGCGTCAGCGTGTTGGAGCATGCGACTCCAACCCAGCTGGGAGCCTTGGCTGCGGAGGCTGTGAGCCTGTTGCCTCTCTTCCCTGACCTGCTACCGGAGTACCCCAGCAAGTGAGCGGCCGTCTGTCGCAGGCGTTGTAGTGCCACTGCATCGCAATGTGATCGCCGCCTAACAGCACGGTGCACTTGGCGGACCTCTTCCGGGTCTGGCCGATCCGCAAGTGACCGTGAGACGTTAGCCAGCCGCACTGCTGAGCGGCGGCGCCGACGGAGGGAACTCCTCAGAACATCGTGTTGCTGTTGGCTGCGGACTGCGGGACGGGCTGCAAAACATCCCAATGCTCAACGATTCGGCCCTCCTCGTTGAAGCGGAAGATGTCGACCGCCGCATGCTCCTGTCCGGCCCAACTCGGATAGCGCACATGGACGAAGGCCAGCAGGTCATCGATGGCGATCCGCTTGATCTCGCACGGAAGCCGGCCGGCGCTCTTGAGAAATCCCATGAGGGGCTCGGGTCCGTTTGGGAAGAGCGGGTTGTGCTGGACGTACGGGCCGGCAATGAGCGTCGGGAGCAGGTCCCCTCGCCCCGCGTTAAACACCTGGTCGTAGAGTGTCCGCAGTGTGTGCTCGATCTTGTGGCGCGTTTGCATTTGGAGATCCCTCGCGGAAAGTGGCGGTGTTTGACCCCTCCCAGCAGGGCTGTCGGGTCGGGTGCGCCGCGAACACTGACCTTGCTAGGTACTACGGGCAAGTAGGTACCTTGCGGTAACTACCTCGACGCGCATACTGTTGCTCCATGGCTTGGAACGTGTTTGACCCAGAATGCCCGACCCGCGGCCTCTTAGACCGCATCGGTGACAAGTGGACGGTACTCGTCGTGGCCGCCTTGGAGGCGGGGCCGCTCCACTTCGGGCAGCTCAAGCGCGCCATCGGCGGCGCGGCGCCGAAGGTGCTGACGTCTGCTCTTCGATCGTTGGAGCGCGATGGCCTTCTGACGAGGCGCGTCTATACGGAATCGCCGCTTCGGGTCGAGTACGCGCTCACTCCTCTCGGGCGGTCGCTTCATGATGTCGTCGACGATTTGCGGGAATGGGCTGAGCACAACATGGCCAAGGTTGCGAAAGCCCGAACCCAGCACGCCGCGGCTCAAGCGACCGGGGCGCTGGCTAACAGAAGGTTGCAATAGTCAGCCGATCTCTTGTGGGCGCGCTCCGCGCCCCTCTATTTCCCTCGGCTGCCATTGAACCTCAACGTTAGCGAGCGGGGAAGGCTCGCTGCGCGACGAAGTGCCCAGACCTCAGCGCATTAGACACCGGGAGCCTTGCCGTGGTCGCGAGCTATCAAAAGGCAATGT
>CADEFN010000028.1 GCA_902826615.1 uncultured Gemmatimonadota bacterium | reverse complement strand
TGGAGCACATCGGCGACGCCTACCGGCTCGTGGACAGCGGGCATAAACGGGGGAATGTGATCGTGCGACCGTAGCCGAGCCCGCCCGCGGTCCTCGCTTGCCCCTTCTGGGTGGGCGACTGCCGTCTCGGGCGATGCCGCGACACACATCACGAAACGCAGCCGCTGCCGCCGCGCGAAAACGCCGTCGCACCGTCGATCTCTGCTGGCACCTGTCTTGCGATTGATGACGTCGGGGGTGGGTTATGGTCCGTACATTGCTTTCAGGCGTTGCCGTCGTTTCAGGTCTGATGCTCGCGGGCTGCGATCGAGCGCCCGATCCCGAACCCGAACGCGTGGACACGGCGGCGGTGGAGAAGCAGGCCGCCGAGGAGCGCGAACGCAGCGAGGAGGCGGCCGAGTTGGAGCGTCGCGCCGCCAACCTGCAGAGTCAGTGGACCGAGGCACAGACAACGGCCGAGACGCGGAACCGCACAGCCACGGCCGGGCTCCAGGCGGAAATCGCCGAAGACGTGAAGAGCGCCGCGGCCGCCGTCGCGGATCTGAAGGCGACCACCCAGGAGAACTGGTGGGAACGCTACGAACGTGCCCTCGAAGAGTCGGTCACCGACGTGCAAGCCGACGTCCAGCGGCTGACCCGGCAGAAAGTGCTGCCGCCGCCGGACGATACGTCAGCGGCTCTGCCTGCGGCGTTCCCCGAACGTCGTGACGCCTTCGTGACCGGGCTGCGGTCCAGGGTGGATGCGATGGAAGAGCAAATCGACGAGCTCAAGACCAGGGGCACGAGGGAGACCGAGCGCGAAGACGTCAAGGCGCGCATCGACAAGCTGCAGGACGACCTCGACCGCCTGCGCAACGTCTCGGCCGACGACTGGTGGGACGCCAGTTCCGAGCGCGTCAGCCAGTACATCGCGCGCGTGGAAGAGTCGATCGAGCGGCTGGACGACAACACCGCAACGGACACGGCATCCAGACCACGATGACGCTGCGCGATTCGCCGGCACCGTGCCGCCGCCCCTGATCGCCTGAATCCAGTCGGAGTCGGTCCGACGTCACTTGCGCCAGGTGAGGCTCGCGTAGACGCTCCGGCGAATCTCGACATTCGGGCCGAGGCCGCTCGGCCACTCCAGATGATGCGCATCGTGGAGATTCTGTCCCACGATCGCGACCTCGACGTGGCGTCGCGGCTGCCACGAGACGCGGACGTCGGAGGTGCTGTAGGACGGCACGGCTCCTGCGGGAAGGGCCGAGACGTACCGCCACATCCAGTCGAACTGGAGGGCATGCGGGGCATCGACCGACGTCTGCACCTGCGCCTGGTGATGCGGCGTCAGCCCTTCACCGCGGCGCTCCTGGCTCACGTCCGCGCTGCCGGGACTGCGGGTCAGTCGAATCCTCGCGAACGAGTAAGAGCCGCTGGTTCTCAACCACGCCGTCGGGCGCCAATCAGTCGTGAGCTCGAAGCCCCGGCTGTCGCCGTGGAGTCCGTTGGCGAAGGTGACGGGCAGGATGACTCGCGCCGGTGGCGGCGTGGTCTCGACGAACGGCGTCAGCAGTTCCGTGCTCAGCACGTCGTCCAGACGATTGTAGAAGGATGACATCGTGATCTGCGCGGTGCGGTGTGGCTGTCCGCGATACCCCAGTTCGTACGCGGTCACCCGCTCGGGTCCGAACGCGGTGTTGGGTTGCAGGCGCACGAACGCAGGCTGCGCCGGGCTGGCGACGCTGGTGGTCGCATAGTCGTGTTCGACCTGTGACGGCGTCCGCACCGCTCTGGTGACGGCGCCGATGAGACTGTGTCGTTCCGTCAACGTCCACATGGCGCGTGCCGTGGGTTGAAACTCCCACGCACTGTAGGCGTTGTGATCGAGTCGGCCGCCGACGACCAGGCGGAGGCGCGCGGGGACGAGCGAGATGTCATCCTGCGCGAACACCCCGTGCAGGCCGTCGGTGCGCGCCGCCGGTGTGAATGTCGTCAATCCGACGGTGTCAAGTGTGCTGCTGGTGATGCGGGATGACGCGCCCCAGATGAAGTCGTTGCGTGCCGCCGGACGCGGACGGTGCTGGAAGTACAGGTCAAACGTGTCGCGCACCTCCCGCACGGGTCGTTCATCACGAGTCGTGCGATCGTAGTAGGTCTGCACGTGAAACTGTCCCTGTGCAAGGTCGCCGCTGAAGCGCGCCAGGAGATTCCCGCCGGTGAGCGTGGAGCGGCGCACGAGCGTCTCACTGAATGGAGGCGTGAACGACGCCAGCGCCAGTTGTTGCCCCTGCGTGGCCGTATAAGTGTCGCCCTGCACCGTGAGCGTGCGGTTCTGGTCGAGTGTCCAATCGGCGCGAAGCCCGCCTTGGACCATCCGCCAGTGATCGTAGTCGGGCCCGCCCTGGCGAAACTGCGGGCGGACGTCCCGCCCTTTCGCGTACGCCCGCCATCGCAACGACTCGCCGATTGCACCACCGAGCCGGGCGCTGAACGGACCCACTAGTCGCGAACCCATCGTCGCGCTGACGATCACGCCTTGCGTATCGGCGGACGGCTTGGTGATGACATTGATGATGCCGTTGACGGCATTCGGGCCCCAGAGTGTGCCGCCGGGGCCGCGGATGACTTCGATACGGTCGATGTCCTCGAAAAGCGTGTCCTGGACCTCCCAGTAGGTGCCCGCGAAAAGCGGCGAGTACACCACGCGGCCGTCGATCATCACGAGGACTGCACGGGACAGTCTGTCTGGAAAGCCGCGGATACCGATGGCGTATCGGGAAGCGTCCAACCGTGATACCTGAATGCCGGGTGCGAGTCGTAGTGCCTCGGGCAGTGACGTCGCACCAGAACGCCGGATGTCGTCCTGCGTGATCACGTGCACGGCGGCAGGCACGTCGCTGGTGCGCTCCGAGTCCCTCGAGAACGTCGTGATCTCCAGGTCCATCAGATCCTGGAGGGACATGCGCTTGAGATCGCTGGTGCTCTGCGCCTGTGCCGCCGCCATCGGGAGCCACCAGAGAAGCATCAGTGCCGACGAGACTCGCCACGCCCTAGTCATGCGATCGCCTCACGTCCTGGGTGGCCGCCGGATGGGCCGGAGAAGGAGCGGTGGCCGCGCCGGTGCCCTCTGAGAGACCGTGCAGTCGCCGTATGGCCTCGAACAGCAGCGGCGGGCTGAAAGGCTTGGCGACATGCTCGTGAAATCCCGCCTGCAGGCTTTTTCGCCGATAGTCATCGCTGGCGTGAGCGCTCAGGGCGATCGCGGGATATCGGCGGTCTCCCGGCCGGCAGCGGCCGTGAATGCGCCGTAGTACTTCGAATCCATCCATGTCCGGCATCGCCAGATCACAGAGCAACACGTCTGGCCTCCATCGCTCTGCGAGTGCGAGGGCCGCCGCGCCGGACGTCGCTGCCTGTACCTCGGCGCCAGCGTCCTGCAGCGCGTGGGCCAACATGTCGAGTGCGTCCGTGTTGTCGTCGACGGCGAGGACACGGATGCCTGCGAGGCTCCGGGGCGACACAAACGCGGACTCGGTCTCGGGCGTGGTGGCGTCGTCGTAAGAGCCGAGCAGCGCCGGGAGGCGGACACGGAAGGTGGCGCCCAGACCCAGTCCGGGACTGTCGGCCGTCACATGCCCCCCGTGCAGCGTCGTCAGTTCCCTGACGATCGCCAGCCCGAGCCCAAGACCGCCGTAGCGTCGCGTCGTGCTTCCGTCGGCTTGCCGGAACCTGTCGAAGGCGACGGGAATGAATTCCGCACGCATGCCCACCCCGTTGTCGCTGACCGTGATCTCGTACTCGACCGCTGACCCGGTGAGTACGACACGGACCGTTCCGCCGGCCGCGGTGAACTTGACGGCGTTCGACAGGAGATTGCCGACTACCTGCTGCAGCCGGTCGCGGTCACCGCTGACGAAGCACGGATGGTCAGGGACGGCCATCGTCAGGGAGAGTGGCTTCGCATCGGCGGAGGCGCGACACAGATCCACGCTCGTCTCGATCACCTGGCGGAGGTCGACCGGCGCCAGGCGCAGGTCCAGCTTGCCGCTCACGATTCGTGACACGTCGATGAGGTCTTCAATCACACGAGTCTGGGTGCGAGCGTTGCGCGCGATGCTGTCGATGGCCTTGGCGGTGATGTCCGGGTCCGGCGAGGTCCTGGCCAGGATATGGATCCAACCCACCATCGCATTGAGTGGTGTCCGGAGCTCGTGGGACACCGCGGCGAGGAACTCGTCCTTGAGCCGGCTGGCCTCCTGTTCGCGGCGCAGGAGCTCCTCGCGTTCGGTGTTCGCGTGCGAGATTCGCGCAAGCAGTCCGGAGAATGCCCGAACGAGGTCGCTGACTTCACTGACCCGAGCGTCGATGGGCGGGAGACTCGAGACGGAGGCATCGGGCGGCAGGTCGCGCAGGGCGGCCGCCAGCTGCGCGATCGGCTCAGATATCCGCAGGTGAAGCCGGTGGGCGAGAGGCACGGCCAGCATCGCGCCAAGGAGGATCATGGCCACACCGGTGGCGCCGGTCATCCAGACCGCACTCACCAGCTCCGGAAGATCGCGGTCGACGTGAACGGTGCCAATGATGTTCTGGTTGCGAAGGATGTCAGCGTGGCCACCGACTCGCAGCCACTCGGACGGCGCCTCTGGCCGGGCCGGGCACGTCTCCCCGATGCGAGCGAACTGCGCGAACAGCCTGCCATCCGGCAAGTACAGGCACGCGTGGCGGATGGTCGGTCGAACCGCCGCCGCCGCCAGGATCGTGTTGGCTTCCTGCGGATCCTCGAAGACCACGGCCGCGGCCACGTTCTCAGCCATTACGCCTGCGAACGCGCGTGTGTCCTCTACAGCGGTGGTGCGATACCGCCAGGTGTCGACGACCGCCGTGCCCACGACGGTCAATGCCGAAACGAGTGATGTGATGGCCAGAGCCATGACCACGAGCTTCGTGTGCACGGTCAAGCGGTCGTACCATCTCGAGATCATTTCGCGCCCCGAACCCGTTCCGCCAGGCGGAGCAATTGCGGGCTGATGCGGAGGCCGGCTTGTTCGGCCGCCGTCAAGCTGACGTCGAACCGAACCCGATTCCCAATCACCCGAAGCTGAACCATGCCGCCCTCATCCAGGAACTGAGGCGCGTCGCTGACCGTCAGGATCGGAGCGTGACCGATCCTTTCGAGGGTCGCCTTGCGCATGGTCGCCGCATTGGGAAGGAATAAGACGTGGCAGGAACCATGGCCGCCGCCGGTCGTCTCTCGCACGGCAAGGGACCGTCCATTCAACGACTCGCCGTCGGCAAGGGCTTCGAGGAGTCGACCGAAAGGGTTGGGAGCGGCCACGCACAGGTCGACGGTGCGGCGGTGCTCGACGGCAGGCGCCGGCCAGTCGACGAATTGCGCCAGCTTGAACAGCACCGCTGCCTTCAGGCGGAACTCATCGGTGATACGCTGCGCAGACAACGTCCAGCCGCCCATGACGAGAGCGACGACGACGAGGCGCGTGACCCCGGCCCGCCCACGGCGACGATGTGACAACAGACGGGGGACTCCGTTCATCGCGCGTGGCATCATTTGCGAGAACGTCGCGTCGGGAGCAACAAGCGTGCCCGCTGAGCTCTGTGCCCCCTGGCCGTCATTTGCCCACAGAGGGCGTCTGAATACTCAGAATGTAGCAACGGCTGCTCAGCCTCGCCGCGTGGCAACGCAACTGTCGGGCTTGAGCACCACCGGCGGCGGCCATCTGCCGTCGCCGCTCACCATACGAACGAACAGGAGAAGAGGCAGATGGCGGAGTCGACGGAACTGAACCCGAGCCAGGTGCTGACGGCGAAGCGCTGGATGGACG
>CADEFN010000027.1 GCA_902826615.1 uncultured Gemmatimonadota bacterium | reverse complement strand
TCGAACGCGTCCAGAAGATTCTCGTAGCTCACAGCGTCACCTCTTGTGCGTGCGCTTCGAACGGTGCCGACGCGCTTCGCCCCATCAGCCGGCTCCACTCTTGATAGTAGGCTCGCAGGTTCGCGTCGTCCGTCGGATTGAGGTCTTCCTAATCACCGGGTCATTCTGCGCATGTCGCGCAAGAAGTTGAGGTCTTCTATCGCTGGCACCCGCTGTACGAGCGTCGCGTAAGGCGCCAGTACAGCGAGCAGCGAGCCAACGGCGACGTGGTTCACGTCGAGGCGTCGCCCGGCATCGTCATCGTCGTGCCGGCATGGATGCTCGACGCCGTCGCGTGCACGGCCATGGAACTCGGCGCACCGAGAGCGTCGGTACAGGCGCTCGCGGAGTTACACCTGCAGCTGTCCGAGCTTGGACTTCGACGAAGCTTCGCCGGTGTTCAACCCACAGGCGAGCAATCCCATGACCCAGTCCCTCCGCACGACGCGCAAGCCGTCGATCGCAGTGCCGTCACGTCCGCCAGCGCCGCAGCAACTGAGCATGTCGTTCGAGTCCGCCGTGCTGCAGGAACTGAGATCGATCGAGCGAACCAGCGCGGTCGCACACTGGCGCTCCTGCTGCTGCAAGCGGCCGGCCTGGACGCAGGGGGTGACGATGGCGAACTCTGAATTGTTGCCGGCCGCCGTTCTGCGGCGCAAGGCGGTCGTTTACGTGCGCCAATCCACTCAGACGCAAGTCCAGACCAATCTGGAGAGCCAGCGCCGCCAGTACGACCTGGTGGAGGAAGCGCGACGCCGGGGGTTCGCGCAGATCGAAGTCATCGACGACGACCTCGGGCGCTCTGCCAGTGGCATGGTGGCGCGCCCCGGTTTCGATCGGTTGGTTGCATGGCTGTGCGCCGGCGAAGTCGGCGCGGTTCTTTGCTTCGATGCATCACGGCTGGCGCGCAACGGACGCGACTGGCACCACCTGCTGGAGCTGTGTGGCTTGGTCGAGGCCCGGGTGATCGATCTGGACGGCGTGTATGACCCGTGTCGGCCCAACGAGCGGCTGCTGCTGGGAATGAAGGGCAGCATCAGCGAATTCGAGTTGGGCGTTCTCAAGGCACGCATGTATGACGCTGCGCGGGCCAAGGCCCATCGCGGCGAACTGCGCATCAGCGTGCCAGTCGGCTACGTCTGGCACCGAGAGGTCGGCCTCGGGTTCGATCCCGACGCGCGGCTGCAGGAGGCGATCCGATTAATCTTCGAGCGCGTTCGCAAGCTGGGCAGCGCTCGCCAGGTGCTGCTGTCGCTGGCAGCTGATGGCGTGCACTTCCCGCGGCCCTCAGACGGCAAGAAGATGGTCAGCTTCGACTGGACGCCGATCCGCTACCGCAAGCGATCAGGCGCAGACCTCGGCACCTGCACCGGATCTGGCCGGCCTAGCTGACGATCTCGCCGCAGCGTGGAATTCGCCGCATGTCACGATGCGAACGCGCCAGCAGCTGCTGCGCACCCTCGTGAAGGACCTTGAGCATCACCTCCCATTGCATGGCTGCCGCACGCCCGAAGAGGCGCTGGCCGTCATGCGCAGCATGGCCGGCAAGTGGGCGAGCACATCGCCGCGTCGCTCAACCGCATGACGCTTCCGACGGGTCAGGGCAAGACCTGGACCGCGCATCGCGTTGCCTCGGTGCGAATGGTCAATGACATTCGTGCCTACCGCTCCGCGCATCAGGATGGCGAATGGTTGACGATGTCGGAGGCTGCAGCCAAGCTCGGTGTCACGAATCACTGCATCCGGCGCCTGATCAAGGCAGGGCTGCTGCCCGCCGAACAGGTCGTCGCGAGAGCGCCGTACCAGATCCGCGCCGACGATCTGCTCGATCAGCGCGTCATCGAGGCTGCCGCGCGAACAGCTCGCCCGTGTCGCATCGATGGCGGGAATCAGATTCCAATGTTTTCAAGCACTTAACGAAAGCGGGCACTATGAGCAGGCCATCACCACCGGCTTCAAGGCGCGTTCGCCCCAGTTGTTGTCGGCCTCCAGGATGCCGTGCTCCACGAAGGTGTTCAACGCCACCCAGTTGCTCAGCGCGTAGCCGAACGCCTCTCCCAGCGGAGACTTCGGCAACACCGTCGGTGCGTGCGCGGCCGAATGCCTGCATCTTCAACGAATGCGGAGCAGGCGAACTGGAAGGCATCAAGCGACGGCGTTTGGGCAGCCAAGCATGGCAGGAACTGTTTCGGCGGCATGCGGAAAGCGGAGAGCCGATCGGCACGTTCTGCCGGCGCGAGGGGGTGAGCGCGCAAGCTATCGGCGCTGGAAGGCCCGTTTGGACGAGCAAGCGTCGACGGCGGCGACCAAGTCGCCGAGGGGGGGACGCGCCGAAGCCGGGCGCAGTGACGGCGGCGCCGTTTGTCGATCGGGCGCGCTCGGCACGATGCCCACTGCCGCGGGCCGACTCGAGGTGCGACTGGATCTCGGTGGGGGCGCTCGCCGACCCGGACCGCCGGCTCAAAGTGCGGCAGGCGCAGACCAAGCCGCTGACGCAACAACTGCACGACTGGCCACGCGGCCAATGGTCGATTACAAGATATAGTCAGGAAGGCTGCTTTGCTTCACCCCCGACCCGGAGATCGCGTGGATGCTCCCCGGCATCCCGCCAGCCGACCGTCACGCGAGGTGGCACTGATCCGCATTATCACCTTCCGCGTCGGCAAGATCGCACATGGACATATCTACTGGGATCAGCCCTCGTTTCTGGTGCAGATCGGGCTGCTCGATCCGGACAAACTGCCTGTGGTCTGCATCAATGCGGTGCGCAAGGTGCTCCACCCGAAGCTGCCTTCCAGCCACCTCCTGTCGAGGGGACGTCAGCGCTGACGACCTACGCAGCGCGTGCAAACGAGATTCAGGCCGCCAATGCCAGCAGGCGCAGCGGGTTGTGGACCAGGATAGCTTCCCGCTCCGGCGCCTCGGGAACGAAGGTGGCCAAGGCATCCACCAGCGCGGTGTCCTCCGGCACCCTGGCGGCATCGAAGTAGCCCGTGTGCGGCCAATCTGTTCCCCACAACAAGCGGTCGGGACGGGCGCTCACCAGCGCCTGCGCCAACGGCGCTACATCGGCATACGGCGCCCCCTGCCGCGAGATGCGGTCTGCGCCGCTGAGCTTGATCCAGAAGTTGCCGCGCGCAAGCAGCGCGAGCAGGATCTGGAACGGCTCCTGTGCGACACCTCCTGCTGGGTCCACCCGGCCCAAATGGTCAATGACAACCTGCACCGGAATGGCCTCGAGCCACTCTTGCAGGCGCGCGATGTCGGCACCATCGAAATGAAGCTCGACGAACCAGCCCAGGGGCGCAATGCAGCGCACCACATGATTGAATACGGTCAGGTCCAACGAGCCGCCGTGCTGCGGGTTGAAGGCGAAGCGCACGCCGCGTGCGCCGCGCGCGTGCAGCTCGGCGCACGACGCGGGTGAGGCGGACGCATCCAGGCGGACCACGGCTACATAACGGCCGTCGGAGCGCGCCACGGCATCCAGGTCGACCGCGTTGTCGAACCCGTGCGTGTTCGCGTGCACCACCCAGCCGCGTGCGAATCCAAGGGCCTCGTGCAGGCGAAGGCACTGCTCCACCGGTGCGTCGGGCGGCGTGTACTTGCGCTTCGCTCCATACGGAAAGCGAAGTTGCGGCCCCAGGGCGTGAAAGTGCGTGTCCCATGATCCGTGAGGCACATGCCATGCAGGGCGCGCCGTCACAGGCCGCGGACCCAGGCAATCAGGGATCGGTTGCTCACTCATGGGCTGCCTCCGGAATGACCGAACTGGCCTGCTGCAGCACCGCGGCACACATGGCGTCGGCGCTGCCCAGATAGGTGGCCGGATCCGCCAGCGCCTGCAGTTCAGCGTTCGAAAGCACCTCTACTACCGCTGGAATTTCCGCCAGGACGGATTCGAGCGGGACATCTCGCTCTATCGCTGCGCGGCAGGCCTCGTGCACCAGGTCGTGCGCCTGCAAGCGACCGAGCCGCGGCGCAAGCGCCATCATGAAGCGTTCGCCCAGCATGACGCCCCGCGTGCCGTCCAGGTTGCGCCGCATGCGGCTAGGGAATACCTGCAGATCCTCCAGCAGCAGGACGGCCAAGTCCAGGCATCGCTCGGCTGCGATGAACGCGGGCCCGACCACCTGCAGCTCGAGCAGGGCCTCGCCGCTGCGTTCCTGCCGCTGTCGGCCGGCCAGCAGGACACTCATCGCATTCTGGCCGACCAGCGTCGCCGCGGCGACGGTGTGCGCGCACAGAATGGGATTCGCCTTCAGTGGCAGCGTGCTGCTGGTGTCCTTGCCACCGGCGTGGGGCTCCGCCACTTCTCCGATCTCGGTGCTGCCAAGTTCCGCAATATCCTGCGCGATCTTTGCCAGGCTGTTGGTCAATCCCGCAAGGGCTGCCACCCGAACGAACACCTCGTCGCGCATCGCGGCCCAGGTGATCGTCGGTTCGGGCAGGCGCAGACGCCGCATGAACGCGCGCCTCACGGCCAAGCCTTGCTCCTGCAGCGACGCCAGCGTTCCCGCCGCGCCTGCAAACTCCCCCGGGATGGGGCGCGCGACGGCCGCGCGGACGCGCTCCGCATGGCGCAGCACGGACGACAGCCACACCGCCGCCTTGAAGCCGAATGTGATGGGCAGTGCGTGGCCGCCGAAAGTCCGCCCGGCCATCACACTGTGACGATGCGACCGCACCAGCGCAGCCAGCGCTCGCGCCAGCCGCTCCACCCGCTCCAGCACGCCTCTGAATGCCTCGTCGACTTGCAGTGCAAGTGCGGTGTTGACGATGTCCTGTGTCGTGGCGCCCCAGTGCACGAACCGGCCCGCATCTCCGCACGCCTCCGTGAGCTGCCGCACCAGGGGAGCTACAGCGTAGCCGGTGCGCTGAGCCTCCTGCCGCACGCGCGGAACGTCGATGGCGTCCAGTGTCGCACCCCGCTCGATTTCGCGCGCCGCATCTTCGGGGATGACGCCGACTTCGGCTTGCGCATGCGCGAGCGCCACCTCGATTCCGAGGTACAGGGCCAGAGTCTCGGCCTCGCCGAAGATCTCGCCCGCCGATCGCACACTCATTTTCCTTCCACGAAGAACGGCGTTTCCTGGCTACCGCGCAGCACGATGTCGAACTGGTACACCTGTGTGCCCTCCGGCTCGTCGGGCATCCGGCGCGCGATCAGCGAGGCACGCGCGCGCAGGTCCTCCACCCCGTTAAGGATTGGATCAATATCGTTGTACTCCTCGCCGGGGAAGTACATCTGCGTAATGAGGCGCTGCATCAGCCCGGCCGCGAACAGGGAGAAATGCACGTGCGGCGGTCGCATCCAGTTGTCGTAGCCCGGGTTGGGATACGCACCCGGCTTGATGGAGCGGAAGGTATAGCGCCCCTGCGAGTCTGTCAGCGCGCGACCCCACCCCTTGAAGTTCGGGTCCAGCGGCGCCTGCGTCGTGTCGTCCGGGTGCTCGTACTTGCCCCACCGGTTCGCCTGCCAGACCTCGATTAACGCCTTGCGCACCGGCTTGCCGTTCTCGTCCATCACCTGCCCCTGGATAATGATGGGCGTTCCTTCAGCGCGCGCGCCTCTGGGCTGCTTGCATGCCAGGTCCTCGTCACCCGGGCGGACCAAGCCGACCCCGAAGAACGGGCCAATTGTTTGCGAAGGTGTGATCACATGAATGTCTTGGCTCGGCGTGCGCTGCTCGTGGACACGGTAACCGCGGATCACCTTCAGCCGTTGTTGGCCCAGGAACACTGACGGATGAGGCAGAGGAGCTTCGGTCATATGGTTTTCGCAGAGAGGTGGAGTGGTGAGAATGCGCGAGCACTGAGTAATAATTGCGAAACGCAATATTTGCAGTCTCGGAGGATCATAGATCGAGACAGGCAAGGAAGTCAACATGCTTGCTGCTTAGGTGCGGATCGCTGACCATAATTTTTGCGGGTACCGGGGGGGCGGCACAACGGCTGCTTACACATTCGTAGTGCGCAACAGTAAAATTTCGCGATCCCATCCTTGCGCGTTCGCCGCGAGCTTGGTGTGTGTACGAGAGACGCGCAAGCTTCTTTTTCCCGCCAAAGTGCGCAGCTCGGCCAGAGGGTCACTGCGTGTGCGAGGTGGGGCTTATGGCGTCCGAGGGGTCGCGTGCCTTACTTTCCGCGGGTCAGCAGACGCATTTGCGCGTAATTTCCGGGCTGCGTTTC
>CADEFN010000026.1 GCA_902826615.1 uncultured Gemmatimonadota bacterium | reverse complement strand
CGAGCAAGTATCGGCCTTGATACACAGTCCGTCCATTAGTGTTAACACGCCCTAGCTTGTGATGGTCAGCTGACGGGCATCGGCTCCGCGCTTGGCCGGTCGTGCACTGGTCCGCGCACCCGACTCGCCCCCTTATGTTGCCCGACCCGTGACAACAATGCGCAGCCGCAGTGGTGCCACGTTCACACTTTTTCCAGAATCACCGCGATACCCTGTCCCACCCCAATGCACATCGTGCACAGCGCGTACCGACCACCGGTAGCGTGCAGGCGGTTGACCGCCGTCGTCGCCAGCCGCGCGCCACTGGCGCCCAGCGGGTGGCCCAGCGCGATCGCGCCGCCCCAGGCGTTCACCCGCTCGTCATCGTCCTGCAGGCCCAGCTGGCGCAGCACCGCCAGCCCCTGCGCCGCAAAGGCCTCGTTGAGTTCGATCACATCAAGCTGCTCCAGCGTCAGGCCGGTGAGTGCCAGCACCTTCTGCGTCGCCGGCGCCGGGCCGATGCCCATCACACGCGGCGCCACCCCGGCCGTGGCCATGCCCACGATGCGCGCCTTTGGGGTCAGGCCGTTCTTCGCCGCCGTGGCCTCGTCGGCCAGCAGCAGCGCGCAGGCACCGTCGTTCACGCCGCTGGCGTTGCCCGCGGTCACAGTGCCGTCGGGGCGCACCACGCCCTTTAGCTTGGCCAGCGCTTCCAGGCTGGTCTCACGCGGGTGCTCGTCCTGGTCCACCAGGATGGCATCGCCCTTCTTCTGCGGGATGCTCACGCCGACGATTTCACGCGCCAGATGCCCGGCCTTCTGCGCGGCCACCGCCTTGAGCTGGCTCGATAGCGCCATGCGGTCCTGCGCCTCGCGCTCGATCTTGTATTCCACCGCCACGTTCTCGGCCGTCTCGGGCATGGAGTCCACGCCGTACTGGGCCTTCATAAGCTTGTTGACGAAGCGCCAGCCGATGGTGGTGTCGTAGACCGCGTTAGCGCGGCTGAAGGCGCTCTCGGCCTTGGGCATGACGAAGGGAGCACGGCTCATGCTCTCCACGCCGCCGGCGATCATGAGGCCGGCTTCACCCGCCTTGATGGCGCGCGCGGCCGAGCCGACGGCGTCCAGGCCGGAGCCGCACAGGCGGTTGATGGTGGCGCCGGGCACCTCCAGCGGCAGGCCGGCAAGCAGGCCGGCCATGCGCGCAACGTTGCGGTTGTCCTCGCCAGCCTGGTTGGCGCAGCCAAAGAGGATGTCGGTCACGGTGGTCCAATCCACTCCCGGGTTGCGCTGCATCAGCGCCCTGAGCGGAATTGCGCCCAGGTCGTCGGCGCGCACGCTCGACAGAGCACCGCCGTAGCGGCCGAATGGGGTTCGGATGGCGTCGCAGATGAAGGCGTGGCGTTGTGTCATTGGGGTTCCGGGAGAATGGATGGGGCGGTGGGTGATGGTGCGATCGGCAGTCCGACGAGGCGCTGCAGTTCGTCAACGGACAGGCCTTGCACAGCATCGATCAGGCGCAATCCCTCGGGAGTGCATTCGAGGGTCGCGAGGTCGCTGTAGATGCGCTTGACGCAGCCGATCCCGGTGAGCGGATAGGTGCACTGCGGCACCACCTTGCTCTCGCCCTTCTTGGTCAGCAGGTCCATCATCACCCAGGTCTGCTTTGCGCCGATGGCCAGATCCATGGCGCCGCCCACGGCGGGGATGGAGCCTGGTTCGCCAGTGCTCCAGTTGGCCAAGTCGCCGGTGGCTGAGACCTGGAAGGCACCGAGCACGCAGATGTCGAGGTGGCCGCCGCGCATCATGGCGAAGCTGTCGGCGTGGTGGAAATACACGCCGCCAGGCAGCAGCGTCACCGGCTGCTTGCCGGCGTTGATGATGTCGTAGTCCTCCTCGCCCTGCGCGGGCGCGGGGCCCATGCCCAGGATGCCGTTCT
Source organism: uncultured Gemmatimonadota bacterium (assembly GCA_902826615.1). Lineage (GTDB taxonomy): Bacteria > Gemmatimonadota > Gemmatimonadetes > Gemmatimonadales > Gemmatimonadaceae > RBC101. Next base: position 4,514 of record CADEFN010000026.1, on the reverse strand, counting down.
CGCTGTGCAGCACCACCTCGATGCCTGGCGGCAGGTGGTTGGCCACCAGCGTGGGCTGGCCGATGCCCAGGTTGACGTAGGCGCCGTCGTAGATGTCCTGCGCCACGCGGCGCGCGAGTTCGTCCTTGGTTCTTCTCGTGTAGCTCATGTGAATCTCCTGGTTCATGCGGCAGTCTTGAAGCCGCCGGCCTGCGTGGCCACGCGGGGGATGCGCACCACGGCGCTCACGTGGATGCCGGGCGTGACCACGGCCTCGGGGTCGAAGCTGCCGAGTTCGGCGATCTCGTACACGCTGGCGATGGTGCGTTTCGCGGCGGTGGCCATCACCGGGCCAAAGTTCCGCGCGGCCTTGCGGTAGGTGAGGTTGCCCCAGCGGTCCCCGCGCTCAGCCTTGATGAGGGCCACGTCGCCGAGGATCGGGTACTCGAGCACATAGGACTTCCCGTTGATCACGCGGGTTTCCTTCTCGCTGCCGTCGGCATTGCGCGCGAGTTCGGTGCCGAAACCCGTCGGCGTGAAGAATGCGCCGATACCCGCGCCTGCGGCACGGAGCCGCTCGGCGAGGTTGCCCTGCGGCACGAGTTCGAGTTCAAGCTGCCCGCTGCGGTACAGCGCGTCGAACACCTGGCTATCCACTTGGCGCGGGAAGCTGCAGATGACTTTGCGCACGCGTCCGGCCTTGAGCAGCGCTGCCAAGCCGGTGTCGCCGTTGCCCGCGTTGTTGTTGACCACGGTGAGCTCGCGCGCACCCTGTTCGATCAGGCCGTCGATGAGCTCACCCGGGATGCCGGCGGTGCCGAAGCCCCCGATGAGGACGGTAGCGCCATCGCGCACACCATTCAGTGCCTCGGCCACCGAGGCTGAAATCTTGTTGATCACGAGTCTTATCTCCAGTGAAAAAGCCGAGCATTCTTTACGACGGCCGTTAAGTTTGTTCTAATGACGAACATTCATTCTATTGACGAACAATTTTACCTGTTCAGAGGAACCTATGGCAACCACGGCCCATCGAGAACTCCATGCGCCCGTCCCAAGCGATGGCTACGTCCAGTCATTCGCCCGCGGGCTTGAAGTCATCCGTTCTTTCAGCGCCGACGCGCCCGAGCAAACTCTCTCTGAGGTCGCGGCGCGCAGCGGCCTCACGCGCGCCGGGGCGCGGCGCTTCTTGCTGACGCTGCAAACCCTCGCCTACGTCGAAGGCGACGGCAAGCACTACCGCCTCACGCCGCGCATCCTCGACTTGGGATTCGCGTACCTGACGTCCATGCCCATCTGGAACCTGGCCGAGCCGGTGATGGAGCGGCTCTCAGACGCGTTGGGTGAGTCATGCTCGGCAGCTGTACTCGACGGCAGCGACATCGTCTATGTGATGCGCGTGCACACGCACAAGATCGTCTCGCTCAATCTGAATGTGGGAACACGGCTGCCTGCCTACTGCACGTCTCTCGGCCGAGTGCTGCTCGCGGGATTGGATGACGCTGAGGTGAAGAACCGCCTCGGATCCAGCTCGCTGAGTGCAAAGACGCGCCACACTGTCACCGATCCGGCCGAGGTCCTGGCGCGCGTGCAGCAGGTTCGTCGACAGGGCTGGGCGCTGGTGAACCAGGAACTGGAAGAGGGGTTGGTCTCGGCCGCGGCACCGGTGAAGAACCGTGCGGGGAAAGTGGTGGCAGCGCTCAATGCCTCTTGGCTGGCAAACCGCACCTCCGCCACGGCGATGAAAGAGCAACTCTTGCCAAAGCTACGCACGGCGGCCGATGATGTCTCGGCGCTGCTATCGCGCACCATACGCACTTGACCGATTGACGAATTCGATGCTTTCCTGCCGAGCAAGCTCGGCTTCGAAAGCGCCTCAGGACATTTCGACGGAGTCTGCAGCACCAGGCCCGCTGCGCGAAGGAATCGTGGCTGGGCGATTGAGTCAACCACGCCACCGCTAGCGCCCCCGGTCGCGACGCCCCGGCCCTGCAGCGGCTTCGCGACGAGCGGCCAGCCGCTCAACACCCGTATAGGATTCAACGCAGCCACTGTCGTCAGCCTAGTGCCTTCTGTAGCTCAGGCACCGCCGTGAAGAGGTCGGCCACGAGGCCGTAGTCAGCCACTGAAAAGATCGGGGCTTCCTCGTCCTTGTTGATCGCGACGATGACCTTCGAGTCCTTCATGCCGGCGAGGTGCTGGATCGCGCCAGAGATACCGACCGCGATGTAGAGCTGAGGCGCCACGATCTTGCCCGTCTGGCCGACCTGCCAGTCGTTGGGGGCGTACCCAGCATCCACCGCTGCACGGCTGGCTCCGAGAGCCGCGCCCAGCTTGTCTGCCAGCGGTGCCAACACCTCCTGAAACTTCTCGGCTCCGCCGAGGGCTCTCCCGCCGCTGACAACGATCTTGGCGGCGGTCAGTTCGGGGCGTTCGCTCTTGGTCACCTCCCGGCCCACGAAGTTCGATTTGCCGCTGTCCTGTACACCTTCCACGCTTTCCACCGCGGCACTGCCGCCCGTGGCTGCTGCGGGATCGAAGCCAGTCGTGCGCACCGTGATCACCTTGACCGGGTCGCTGCTCTGAACCGTTGCGATGGCGTTTCCAGCATAGATGGGACGCTCGAACGTGTCAGCGCTGTCCACCTTGGTGATGTCGCTGATCTGGGCCACATCCAGCTTGGCGGCAACGCGCGGAGCCACATTCTTGCCGTTTGCGGTGGCCGAGAACAGGATGTGGCTGTAGTTCTTGGCGATCGAAAGCACCTGGGCGGCGACGTTCTCGGCGAGGTTTTCAGCGAGGCTCGGACTGTCCGCCACGATTACCTTGGCAACCCCTGCCACCTGGGCTGCAGCCTTGCCGGCTTCGGCGGCATTGGCACCAGCCACCAGCACATGGACGTCACCGCTTTGGCAAGCCACTGCAGCCGTGACGGTATTGAGGGTTGCCAGCTTGAGCGTGGCGTGGTCGTGTTCGGCAATTACAAGTACGGTCATGACAGTCTTCCTCAAATTACCTTGGCTTCGTTCTTCAGCTTGTCCACCAGCGTGGCCACATCCGGCACCTTGATGCCCGCGGCTCGCCCAGGGGGCTCAGCAACCTTCAGGGTCTTCAGGCGCGGCGTGACATCGACACCCAGATCCGCCGGACTTACCGTATCGAGCTGCTTCTTCTTGGCTTTCATGATGTTGGGCAGCGTCACGTAGCGCGGCTCGTTCAGGCGCAGGTCGCTGGTGATGACGGCGGGAAGCGAGAGGGAGAGGGTTTCCAGGCCGCCATCGACTTCGCGGGTGACATTGACCTTGTTCTCGGCCACGTCGACCTTCGATGCGAAGGTGGCTTGCGGCAGATCAGCCAGAGCCGCCAGCATCTGGCCGGTCTGGTTCGCATCGTCATCGATCGCCTGCTTGCCGAGGATCACGAGCTGAGGCTGCTCCTTGTCGACCAGCGCCTTCAGGAGTTTGGCCACCGCCAGAGGCTGAAGTTCTTCGGTGGTTTCCACGAGGATGCCTCGATCCGCACCAATGGCCATCGCGGTGCGCAGCGTCTCCTGGCACTTCGCATCGCCACAGGAAACGGCGATGACTTCGGTCGCCACGCCTTGTTCCTTCAGCCGAACCGCCTCTTCGACGGCAATCTCGTCGAAAGGGTTCATGCTCATCTTCACGTTCGCGATGTCGACCCCCATCCCGTCCGATCGAACTCGGACCTTCACGTTGTAGTCCACCACACGCTTCACAGCTACTAGCACCTTCATCAGATTTCCGATCCTTCATACAAAAAAATAGCGCGCGGCCCAACGTCGTTCGGAAAACGAAGGCGGTCCGCGATCAGCATCGAACGGCTGCGCGAAGGCTGCTGATAGGTGTCGCCCTCCGCGCGCAAGAAAAATCATCTCCCCCGGATGGCTGGATTCAGACGGGGAGCAAGCTGCACGTTCCCGCCAAGCCACCAGAACCGGTTCCTCTGGATCTCCGAGCAAATTGATCCAACCAGGCCAATCAACTCCACCAACGAACCGACCCAGTCGATAGATCGAGCATGCGATTGCCTCAGATGAACCCAGCCCCCTCCGCAGTCACTTACCACCTGTCCAACGCTTCTTCGTCGCGAGACGGATAGCGCTCAGGTAGTTAGCGACTCGCCTCCACAATGAGCTGCCTTGTGACGGTGCCGGGGGATTGCGTTGAGCGCCCGAAGAAGCCGTCGTCTCGCAACGACATTGCTCTTGGGAGTCGCACTCGGAAACCTGTGGAAGTAAGGGGTGCATGTGAATTGATCTGTTTGCTCTCCGAGGACGTACTGGGCATGTTCACTGTGCGCGTGATGGCGGACGTGCCCCAGTCGTTCTACGCACGCTGATCTCGTGCAGCGAAGATGTTTGCATTGATCAGGGTCCCGTTCACCTCTACAGGGCGTCAATCCACGCCGTCACGGCACGGTTGACATCGTCGGGGCGGTCTTGCTGAATCCAGTGCCCTGCACTAGGGCGTGTTAACACAAACCACGAAGACCGTCAGCAACCAGGACGAAGCTGA
>CADEFN010000025.1 GCA_902826615.1 uncultured Gemmatimonadota bacterium | reverse complement strand
CTCCCCGGGCATGAGGTGAGTGTAGCGCTGCCCACGGCCGTGGGTGTAGCGGGTAGCGTGCCACCCAGGTATCGGCCTGAATCCCGCCCCGTGGAAGCGACTGACGCGGAAACTGCGAAAACGCGGGGCGCGGGGCGATTCAGGTCTTGCTACCTGCCGCGATCTCCGCCTGAGTCGCACTAGAATCACCAGAACCTGGAGGACCTATGACCTACGTGCTGCCGATTGTCTCCGCGATCATCACAGTGCCCGCGCGCCGGGCAGTAGAACGTCATCGTTCCGCCAGGGAGACTGAGCATGGAAAGACCGCACGTAGCGAGAGCATCCGTCGAGATCGCAGCATCCAGCACTGACGTCTGGGATGCCCTTGTGAATCCGGCCACGGCCAAGAAGTATTTCTTCGGGGCGGATGTCCACTCGGATTGGAAGGAAGGAAGTCCCATCACGTTCACGGGAGCCTTCAACGGCCGCTCCTATCACGAGAAGGGAACCATCCTGCAATGCCAGCCTGGGAGACTGCTGCAATACAGCCACTGGAGCGATCTGGAGCGGTTGCCCGACCTACCGGAGCACTACCGCAACTGGACGTTTCGCATCGAGCCGGCGGGGCCTCACGCGGTACTGTCGGTGACCGAGGACAACATTCCAGACGACACCAAGCGCGCGCGCTCCGATGAGTTCTGGTCGGGTGTGCTGACCGCCATCAAGAGGATCGTCGAGGCCGGCACGTGAGAAGCTGCCGCTGATTCAGCAGCGGGACGAAGAACGAGGCGTCTCGGCCGCGTCGCCCGCAAGCCGCGTTTCGCCCCTACTGCCCAGGGCCAGCCGCACCTGATGGCGCCAGTTGTCTGGCTCGAGCGCCACCGCCCGCTCGGGCGCGGCCAGTGCATCCGCGCGCCGGCCGGTGCGTTCCAGCACGAAGCCCAGCGTGGCCCCCGCCTCGGCCAGGTCCGGATCGAGCGCGCAGGCGTGCCGCGCATGCCGTTCGGCCAGGCGCAGCGCCTCGGCATCCGGCACCGTGTCGGCGCGCGTGGCCTCGAACAGCATCGCGCAGGCGTAGGCCATGCCGATCTGGTAGCTGGCGTCGCCCGGATGCTGCTGCACCAGCCGCTGGAACGTGTCGCGCGCGGAGGCGATGCGGTGCACCTGCAGCGACTCGAGCGCCACGCGGCCCTCTGCCCAGGCGCGATGCGGCGCCAGCAGCAGCTCCATGTCTACCGACGCCTCCGGTGCCTCGACCGCCGTGACCGGCGCCACGAACTGATAGCCCTGTCGCGGTACGGTGCGGATGTAGCGATTCAGGTTGCCGGCATCCAGGTGCCGGCGCAGCTTGCTGACCAGCTTCTCGAGGCTGTTGTTGCCGACCGCGGTGTCGTGCCAGCCGGCGCGGATGAGGGCGTCTTTCGAGGTGACCTGGTTGGGACGCCGCACCAGCAGGTGCAGCACCTCGTACTCATACGGCGACAGCGCAACGGGCTCGCCACCGCGGAAGAGGGACCGCCCGTCTGAATCGAGCCGGTAAGGTCCGAAGGCTATGCCGGAAGATGCCAGCATGCAGCGAATCGTAATAGAGGACGGCGGCGCGCTAGCGCTACAGGGGACAAAGAGTGTGCAACGTCCTCGCCAACGCTCGTGCCGCCCATGCGTTTGACTGAAACAGCGGTGTAGCCTACGCTTCGCACCAACTCCCGGAAGGCCTCGCAGCACGGTTCCTAACACAATCATCGCCTAGCAGGCTGGGCGCTCGGAACTACACACCTTGCAGATCTCCGTCGCCACTTTGCTACTCGCCTACAGGCAAGCAAAGCAGTCTCTGAACCAGGAACAATCGAGCCCATGGCGACTCGCATGGGCTGAGGCTGAACGCAGCCTGCCAGCGTCGTTGGCACGCCTCCGCCGGCGGCTGGCACTCGAGCCCGGTTGGTTCTCCGGCGTTGACCCTGGTCGTCCGTGGCTACTTCCCAAGAAGGCGGCCGTTAAGGGGAGGCTCGGCGGCGTCCGCCAGATCGGTGGCGACTATCTTGCGCCGCTGGCAGACCTGACTGTGAGGCCCCACCTCACTCCCTCGGTCGAATTCGCGACTGTGGAGGTTCTATGGCTCTGGCAGTTTGGCCCGGCGCTCGAAGCTTCACTCACCGACGCCGCACGGGGCAATCGACTGAAGCGCGTCAACCGCAAGCGCGAGATCAACAAGCAGGGCATTGGCTGCTTTGAGTTTTGGCCGACGCAATACCGAGGGTTTCGAGAGGATGGCTTCGCGGTAGCACGGTCGATGCTCAGCAGGCGCCGGAGCCGGTGTCTCATCGCTACCTTCGATCTGGCAAGCTACTACGATGAGATTGACGCCAACTTTCTTGTAAACGATCAGTTCGTGGACTCAGTGTCTGAGAGATCAGCCCGCCTCGGTATCGCCTTCGACACGGCCGAGTATCGCGTGGCCACGACTACTCTGCTTGCCGCTTTCGGTCGATATCGCGCCGCGTGCATGCGACTGACTGGCGTGCGGGCGCCGCGCGGAATTCCGGTCGGCTGCCTTTCATCGAAAGTGATCGCGAATGTTGCGTTGTCGTCACTTGACGAGTACGCCCAGACAAGGCCAGACGTCGCCTACTACGCGCGCTACGTCGACGACATTTTGCTGGTCGCACGCGCACCGCGCCGCGCCTCCGCCACCGCCCTGTCAATGGCGAAGGCATTCTTGCCGCTCGCCGCAAGACCGAAGGGCGGTCGGCGAGGCGAGATAGTACTCGACGAGACACTACTCGGCCGACCGGGCTGTCAGTTCCGTCTTCAGCGGAATAAGCTGCGCGGGTACCTCCTCGTCGGAGAGCGCGGCCGGGACTTTCTCGCCACTGTAGAACGCGACGTAAAGTGGATTGCTAGCGAAAGACGTGCCTTTCTTCTTCCTGACGGCCTTGGCACCGAATCGCCGATCAGCGCATTGTTTCTTGGAACCGACAGTGCTAAGCCCGTCAATGTGCTCAGGGAGGTCGATCAACTGAAGGTCGAGAGATACGCCGCAAGTGTTGCCGTCGGGAAAGCCGCGGTTGGCGTCGAGCTCTTGGACAGACCGGACTCGGCTGAGTGGTGCAAGCAGCAGCTTTCGCCGCTCGCTGGACACATGACAAGCCCTGAACAATGGCTAGAGTTCATAGAGCTAGCCCTAAGGGTAGTCAGTGTATGCATTCGCGCCAACGATTTGGTCACCGCTCGGACCATTCTTCGGAGGCAAGAGGTCCACTTCGATCGGCTCGGTTCACGCAGACCGCCCTTCAAGCCAAGCTGGAACGGCCGAGCTGTCAGCTGGGCACGCACAGTGAAGGGCCTTCGCGAGTGGTACGAGCGACGGCGCCTGGAGGAGCTCGCCGGCTCGTTGCCCCTGCCCCACATGGGCTCAGCGGCGGTGGATAGTTTTCTGACTAGTCTTCTGCCGTCTCGCTCTGGCGCGGCGCCCGGGGGGGGTTACAAGGGCCAGGGTTAAGCGGCTCGCTGGCCTAATGCATGATTCAGACCTTCGTGCAGTCGACCGCGAAACAGACCGACAGCGCATCGGTCCCGCAGACAGACAGCCGCGACGACGCTTCCAACCTCTTGCGAGGGTTCTTCGCCGCAGCGTTGCGACTCGAGAGCGGGTTGCAAGGATTCGTTCGTTCTTAAAGGTGTGTGAAACGCTTGGCGATGCGACGTATCGGGGGATGTCCGAACTGGACATTCTGCTTATGACGCGGCCGCCATCTCAGTTCGATATCGCAGCGCGCTGGGCAAAGGCGGGGCGTTCAATGGCGGAGTTGGCTTCAACCACCAATGCGGTGCGCGGCAACCGCTATTCGGCCGACGTGATTAGGCAGCCACACGGACACGTCGTGGATATTGCAACAGCCGGCCTTGAGCCGAACCCCGTCTCTGACATTCTTGTAGTACTCGGAAATCTGCGCACCTCGGACGACCACTGGGCAGCTGCCGCCAACGGCACGCCAATACTGACGCGCCAGCGCATGGCCGCGATTGGGCGGGTCGTGAATGAAGCCATACGACTCCGGCACTGGAAGAAGAAGCCGACGATGTTGGTTCTCCCGGAACTGTCCCTTCCGAAGCGGCTGCTGAGACCGTTGGCGCGTCGTCTTGTTCAGGAGGGAATCAACCTCGTAGCTGGAATCGAGTACTCGCAGAGCGCTTCCGGCGTTGTGAACGAGACCGTTGGAGTGTTCGCGCCGGGGTTTAGCGTGTCGGCCGTCTGCTGGTGGCCGAAGACGCTGCCTGCCCGGGGAGAGGAACGCGAGCTTCTGAAGCTAGTCCCGCCTGTGAAGTTCGCCCGTCACAACAATCAGCCAGCCTGTATAAATACAGACTGGGGGGCATTCTCGATCCTGATCTGTAGCGAGCTGCTCGACGTGAAGCTGAGAGCAAGTCTCTTGGGGCAGATCGATGTGCTCATTGTTCCCGCATGGAACCCGGACACGACTACCTTCGACCATACAGTTCAGACTACTGCTAACGACCTTCACTGTTTCGTAGCCGTCGCGAACAACGCGAAGTACTCAGACTCCCGCCTTCATCTCCCCGCCGACAAGCGGCACGAACGCGACGGCTGTCGCTTAATCTCGCGGTCCGATGACAGTGTCATTGCGGTTGAGGTCTCCGCAGAGTCGTTGCGAGCGTTCCAGCGGCGCTCGCTGGCGAATCCGCAAGCAAAGCATGACGGGTTCAAACCTCTTCCTCCAGGGTACTCGTTCCGTAGACTTCCTCGCGAAGTGGTTCCATTCTAGTAGGACGCTTTGCCTCGGAGTTGTCGTCAAGTCAGGCATTCTGCGGTGCGAAGGACGAGAGAGTACCGACGTCTTCGTTGTGCTGACGACATCAGCCAACAGCTCGTCGCAGCCGTTGCCTGCGGACGACAATGCGATCATCTCTCCTGCTGGGACCGATCGGTCAGGCGTCTTCTAGGAGCAATGCCGTGCTCCGTGTCGTATTTGTCACGATCGAGGCACTTTAGCCATGGATAGGGGGCGCGGCCGAGCTGAGCGCGCATCGCGTTGTACGCGTCGAATGTCGCTGTGTAGTGATAGTGGACTTTGGGATCTGATTCGGCAATCAGATTGCGCAACGCATCAAACTCGAGCACGTCGTCATAGTCTGGTCCAGACCACTCATTCCCTGTCGGATTCAGGTAGTTCAGTTCCAAGCTGACCGGCTCTCTCAGCACTCCGCGGTCGTGCGCAGCGACCACGATTCTGTCGCGAGGCCGGTCGACTAACGTCTCCAAGAGCGGATGCAGCAAGATTCGAAGGCCCGGGATGCCACAACTTTCTGCTCGGTGGGCTCGCACGATACCGGTGCCAAGAAACTGCGAGGCGTGGTACGACGCTTGCGCGCTGGTGTCGCTGGTAAAGCGAACGGCACGAAATGTGCCGGGCGCGATTCCCATTCGGGCAGGAACGCCGGAATCCACAAGCGCTGCCATGAGCGAACGCGCTAACTCGAGCGTGTCCAAGAGATTGTTGCTGGAGAAGAATGCCGAGTCTGAGAAAACGATCGCCGTTCCAGCTCGATTCGAGCGCCACGCAGCACTGGCGACTTCGACGCAGCGGTGAAAGTTGCTGAAGCGAAATGCCAGAAGGCTGGGCTGCTCTACATACAGTTCTTCTTTCGCGAAGGCGGGCAGCAGTTCGCTGAGGTCGTCGCCCTCCGCTAGGACGAGATCACCGAAGCCGAGCATGTCAACGAATAGGACAAAGCCTTCGCTTGGCACGCTCCGATCTTACTCCCCACGATTCGTTTCGTCGAAGCAGGTCTGGTGTTGCACACTCACCGAATCTGGACTCTACGCCCGCCCTGCCCAAGTTTGCGAGAATCGCGGCGGGTCCTGCTCCACAGCGCCCGGCGCGCCCGAGGTGAACGCCTACGCTGCCGCCGTCGATCACTTCACCGACGTAGATTCGCTCAGAGACGACACTCGGCCGATCCTGCCGCAGATTGGTGCGGTGCTGACCCGCGGCGTAGCGGCACAATGAAGACCAGATGTGCCGCGGAGCGGATCGAGTGGCGCGTCGGCTCGGTCAACGCTGGGCCACGATCGCGTCCAGCTCCGGCAGCAGCACAATCCCGTCCTGATCACTCCCCGACGAGTGCACCACCAGCCACGTGCACGGCGCGCCGCTCTCGTTGCACGGCGCATGCGGCAGGTCGGCTGGCACGAACGCGTGGTCGCCCTGGCGCACCAGCACCTCGTGCTGCATCCGGTCGCCGAAGCGCACCACGCACTCGCCCTCGAGCATGTAGGCGATGGTCTCGATCCGCTCGTGGTAGTGCACCTTGGCGCGCGCCCCCGACGGCATCGGCAGCACGTTCATGCAGATGTGCCGGGCGCCCACCGTTTCCGCCGAGGCCCCGGCGCCGTAGCTGAACCCCTGCTTGCCCACGTAGGTCTGACCGGGGCGAATCACCTGCACCTGTAACGGGTCGGCTGCTGACATCGATGGCTCCTGCGGTAGAGCCGAGCCTATCAGTGGGCGCCGGGGTTCCGCGAGGGAGATGGGCGCGTGGCACCACGGGCCGCGTCGGTGCGTCTCACGACCAATGGACAAGGCCGACCGGCGTCCCTCCTTCGCCATCGCCCCCGGCCCGGGTCAAGAGTCGGTCTGGGACTACCCGCGCCCGCCCCGCGTTGCCGTGGATGGCCGCGAGGTGCTCGTCCGGGTCGGCGAGGTGCTGGTCGCCCGCACGCGGCGCGCGGTGCGCATCCTGGAAACGGCGAGTCCGCCCACGTTCTATCTGCCGCTCGACGACATCACGCCTGGCGTGCTGGTGGCGGCCCCTGGCTCGTCGTATTGCGAGTGGAAGGGGCGTGCGCGCTACTGGTCGGTGCGCGCCGGTGGTCGCACCGTCGAGAAGGTCGGCTGGAGCTATCCAGATCCGTTGCCTGGGTTCGAGGCCATCGCGCGGTCGGTGGCGTTCTACGCGGGACCGCTCGAGTGCTTCGTCGACGATGAGCGCGTGCGTCCGCAGCCCGGCGGCTTCTACGGCGGCTGGATCACCGACGAGGTCGTCGGTCCGTTCAAGGGCGAGCCAGGGACGCTCGGCTGGTGACGCTCGACCACGAGTTCTTCATGAGGCGGCCATCGCGCTGACGGCCAACTGTCGTCGATTGCCCTTCGGCGCCCGCGGTGGAGCGCGACCACTTCGCCCAGGGTGAGATACCGCATCTACGCGAGGCGGCGATACAGCTCGAGGTTCTGCGCAAGCACACGCTGCGCTGCGGCCTGGAACGCTGCATCCGGCGCGGCGAGAAGGTCGGTGACCTGGCCGGCCGGCAATTCAATGGCGACCTTCATGGGGCAACTGTAGCGCGACGCTTGCCGGCCAACAAGCGGTTGCAGCCAGGACTGGCCAGACATTGATGGCTCCTGCTTACGAAGGACGGCGCGCCCAGCGGCGGCCGGCCCAGGCCGTGGCCCAGAAGCCCGCCCACAACATCACGATGGTTGCGGCGA
>CADEFN010000024.1 GCA_902826615.1 uncultured Gemmatimonadota bacterium | reverse complement strand
ATGACCAGCGTCCCCCGAAGCATGTTCATGCCACACGCGAACGCGATCTCGCCCGCGCGGCTCGGCGTAAATTCGATCGTGACGGGCTGATTGAGAGGCAGGTCCTTTCGTATGTTCAGCGAACCGAAAACCACCGACGTCGCACAGCTCTTCTCACTCGTGCGCGTGAACGTCACCCGCGCCGGCACTCCAACGCGCAACGTGAGACGTGATGGGTCGAAGCTCGTGTCCGAGACGGTCACTGTGGCTTCCTGCAGCTCTTCGCTGCTCTGCATTCCTTCGTGCCCTCCTGCCACGGCTTGCCGCGATGTCCTCGTGGCAGAACGAAGACCAAGCCGCTCCCGCTCGGCGCGGACGGAGAAACTGCCCTCGGTGACCACGACATCCCCAGCCTGGACGCCCGAGATCACCGGAATCTGGTCACCGGCAGCGGTACTCAGCCTCACTTCGCGCTCGATGAACGTTCCGGGCCTCCCAGGGCCGACGAGATACACCACCGTCCTATCGCCGACACTCTGCACTGCCGTGCGGGGCACCATCGGCATCGGCGCGCCGCCTCCGCCCCAGAACAACGCCTCGGCGTACATGCCGAACCGCAGATCACCACGCGGGTTCGGCACTTCGATGCGCACCTTGGCGGTGCGCGTCTCTGGGCTGACCTGCGGGTCGATGTAACTCACCCGCCCTTCGATGGTCCGCTCCGGATACGCATGGGTGGTGATCTTTGCAGGACTGCCGACCCTGACCTGGCTGAAGTCCTTCTCGTAAACATCGACGATCACCCACACCGTCGACAGGTCGATTACCGTGAGCAGGGGGGTTGTCGGGTCTACGTTGAAGCCGACATTTGCCGTGCGCTCGGTCACAATCCCGGCGATTGGGGCCGGCACGTCCACGGTCGCCTCTTGGCCACGGCCTGGCGCGAGGGCATCGACGGCTTTCGCTGAGAGCCCGAGCAGGCGAAGCCGCGATTCTGCGCTCTCGAGATCCGCTCGTCGGGCCGTATGTTGGGCGTGGATACGCTCCAGCTCCTGGCGACTGGCTGCGCCGATGCCCACGAGCTTCTCGGTGCGAGCGAGTTCCTGTTCATGGGCGCCGAGTTCGGCACGCGCGGCAACATAGCGGTTCTGGGCCTCAGCCAGTTCCGGGCTGAAGACCTGGGCAATCGTCTGTCCCCGCTGAACCACCTGGCCCAGCTCAGCCGCCACGCGCGTGACGCGTCCGCTCACGAGAGGGGTCACGACCACCTGCCGGTAGGCGTTGGCCTGCACGACGCCGGGTGCCCGCAAGCCCTCGCCCGCAGCGCCCGTCAACACGGGGGACACGACAATGCCGGCACGCTCGACGCCCTCTTGGGTCAGCGTCACCTCCACATCCGGTAGGGCCAGCGTCGAATTCGAGGCCGCCTCGGATGGTGCGGGCCGTGTGGCCGGCACGTCCGCCATGCCAGGAGTCGCCACCGGCGCTTCTCCCGCCACCGACCGGGTCCCTTCATCTGATCGCAGGCCCAAGTAGGTTCCGCCGGCGCCCAAAGCGACCAGCACGAGCGCGGCGCCCAGCAGGGTCGGCCACGCCAGATTTACGCGTGATTCCGCAGTCATCGTGAATCTCCTCTCGCGCGCGTCAGCTCCACGCGCGCCTCCCACGCCTCCCGTGCTGCCGCCGTGTATCCCTGCTCGATCTCGAGCCACCGTCTCTGCTCAGCCAGGACATCGAAGACCGTCGCGCGCCCGAGCTCGAACGTCTGACGGACGACATCGAGATTTCGACGAGCGAGGTCGCGCACGCCACCGCCATAGACGTGAACGGCCCGCTGCGCCTGCGCGTCACGTGCCTCGGCTGCCGCGATTTCGGCGCGAGCCGCGAGGTCGATCGCGTCGCGACGGGCCTCGGCGCCTACCCGCTCGGCCTTGGCCGCGGCGACCTGTCCTTGATTGCGATTGAGCACGGGGAGCGAGACGGTCGCGCCCGCGGCCACGTAGTTGAAACGGCCTCGCACACGCTCGAGCGCGCCGGCCGGGCCAATCCCCTGCTGGGGGAAGCCGTTGTCCATCCGCATGTAGCTGCCGAAGAGGCTGATATCGGCGCGACCCTCCCGACGTGCCTGGTCAATCCGCGCGTCAGCTAACGTCACACGCGCCTCGGCTTCCCTGACGTCCGGCCGGTCGAATGAGGTGACAGTCGCGATAGCGGCCCGTGGCGTAGCGATGGAAGCGACGAGCGTGTCGAGGTCATCACGCAAGCGGAGCGGTTCGCCCGGGGCCATGCCCAGCAGTTGCTTGAGCCGCACGAGTGCCGCATCGGCGCGACCGACGGCGACAAGGCTGGCGGCATCCAGCCGTCGGACGTCCACGTCGAGCAGATCGCGGTCGAGTGGCGGAGTGCTACCTGCCTCGACACGCACGCGGACGAGTTCGAGCTGTCGTCGGGCAGCCAGCAGCACGTCCTCCGCCACGGCCATGTCCCGGATCGCCGCCACTGCAACGCCGTACTGCATGCGCACGTCCGCCACCAGCACGCGCTCACGGTCCTCGGCTCCGAACTGCATAACGGCGACCGATCGGTCCGCCGTCCCTACGCGCCCCGGCCGGCGGAACAGGTCCAGAGGCCATTCGACGCTGACGGTCGTCAGCGCGTCAGTACCGCCCGGTTCGTCTCGATGCTCGACACTCAACGTCGGATTTGGTCGTAGCCCCGCCTGGTGACGCTGCCCGCGAGCGACTTCGACGTCCGCTCGGACCGCGCGGATCGACGGCTCTTGCGCCACGGCACGCGCAACGGCCGCATCGAGCCCCATCCCAGCACGCTCGTCCATGTACTGAGCCATCCGCGCTTGCGTGCTGGACTCTTGGGCTCGCAGGGCGGGGCTCCACGCCATGGCACCGACCACAAGTACCAGGAGCTGTCGACAGACCCTCATTGGACACTTCCTTCGAACGTGACCGCGCCTCGCCCCATAGGGCCCTCCCATTCGATGTTGATCGGCCACGCTCCAGCCATCCCGAACTCGGCGGTCACGGTGTATCGCCCCGTGACTCCGCTCGGCTGTACCTGCGCATTGCCTGGCATGACCATCCCCGGCATCGCCATGTTGGCCCCCACACGCACGGTGCCAACATCCACGAGCCCGCCGGAGGCCGAACGGAACTCGATGGTGAAGGTGTTCCGGCCGCTGTGCAGCGTGCCGGTCGGCGAGAGCACCACCACGTCCGTCGACCCCGATCGCGCCGTGTGCACCGCGCGGCCCTCGTCGGATGAGTCGGTCTGTGGCGCGCCAACGCGCGCGAGCCAGGCGACCGCGACGCCGACCACCACAACAGCCAGCGCGGCTGTCACCACCACACGCTGCCTGCCGCTCCGCCGCTGCTTGACCATTGGACGTACCTCCAGAAGTCGTTCGCGATGCAGTCCGAGTTGTCGTTCACGAATCGAGAGGAAGATGACGGGAGTGACGATCAGGACATGAAGAAGCGACGACACCATTCCGCCCAGCACAGGCGCGGCTAACGGTTTCATGACTTCCGCTCCGACACTGGTGCTCCACATGAGGGGGAGCAGGCCCGCCACCACTGTGGACACCGTCATCACCTTGGGCCGCAGGCGCAGCAGCGCACCCTCCACGACAGCGTCGCGTAGCCCACCTCGGGTGAGCGTGCCGCCGAACTCGTGGCGCTTCCGTTCGACAGCCTCTTCGAGATAGATGACCATCACCACACCGGTTTGCACGGCCGTCCCGAACAGAGCGATGAATCCGACCCAGACGGCGACCGAGAAGTTGTAGCCAAGACTCCACAGGAGATACACGCCCCCGGTCAGTGCGAATGGCACGGCCAGCAGCACGTGGGCGGCCTCGACCGCCGATCCGTAGGTGAAGTACAGCAAGATGAAGATGATCGTGAGCACAATGGGAATGACGATCTGCAGGCGCGTGCGCGCCCGCTCTTGATTCTCCCAGCGCCCGCTCCAGCCAATGTAGTAGCCAGCGGGCAGCCTGACCATCCGCGCGACCGTGGCGCGCGCGTCCTCGACGAAGCCGCCGACGTCACGGTCCTGCACGTTGAGCAGCACGGTCGCGAGCAGCAGCCCGTTCTCGGACGACATCATCGCAGGGCCACGTGCGTGCTCGATGTGCGCGAGTTGACCGAGCGGGATCTGCGCCCCATTGGGTGCGGCCACCAGCACCTGCGAGAGCGCGTTCGGGTCGGTGCGGTATTCAGGGCGATACCGCACGCGGACCGGGAATCGCGAGCGGCCCTCGATGGTCGTGGTCACGACCGTTTCACCGACGGCCGTCTCGATCACCTGCTGCACCTCGCCGACGCCAATGCCATAGCGCGCCGCTGCGGCCCGGTCCACCTCGATATTCAGATACTGGCCACTGGTGACCTGCTCGGGGTAGACGTTGGCGGCCCCTCGTACCGTGCGGAGCGTGTCAGCCACCTGACGAGCCAGCCCTTCGAGCGTGGTGAGTTCGGTGCCGAAGATCTTCACGCCGACTTCGGAACGAATGCCAGTCGTCAGCATGTCGATGCGGTTGACGATCGGCATCGTCCAGATGGGCGACACGCCAGGCAGCTGCGTGGCGCGGCTCATGTCGGCGCGCAGCCGGTCGATCGTCATCCCGGGTCGCCACTGGTCCCGAGGCTTGAGATGCACCACGGTCTCCGTCATGTTCAACGGCGCCGGGTCTGTCGAGGTGTCAGCACGGGCGACCTTGGCCACCGCGTACGCCACCTCGGGAAAGGACTCGAGGACCTGGTTCTGCTTGATCGCGTTCTTCGTGTTCTCTTCGAGTGAAATGCTCGGATCCGCGATCGGCATGAACATCAGGTCACCCTCGTTGAGGGCCGGCATGAACTCGCTGCCAATCCCGCGCGCAAGACCGAGCGCGCCCAGGAACAGCAGTCCCGCCGCCCCGATTGTCATCAGGCGATGACGGAGCGCCGCATCCAGGACTGGTCGATACAGCCGTTGCAGGCCGCGCATGACCGGGTTGTCTTCTTCCCGATGTACCTGTCCACCGAGCAGTAGACTGCACAACACGGGGACCAGGGTGACCGCCACCACGGTGGCGGCCAACACCGCGAAGGTCTTCGTGAACGCCAGGGGATGGAACAGTTTGCCTTCCTGCCCGGTCAACGCGAACACCGGGATGAAGGCGAGCAGGATGATGGCCATCGAGAAGAAGACCGGTCGACCGACGAGCCGCGTCGAGTCCCGCACCGTTTCCCACACCGCACGTCGATCGCGCGGGTCCACGGCGCGCTGCTCCATGAACCGGAACGCGTTCTCGGTCACGACGATGCCCGCATCAACCAGCACACCAATGGCGATCGCGATGCCCGCCAGACTCATGATGTTCGACGAGACGCCGGCGTAGTACATGCCGAGGAACGAGATGAGAACCGCCAACGGTAGCGGGATCGTCACGATGAGGATCGACCGGAAGTGCATGAGGAACACGACATGCGCCAGCGTGACCAGAACAATCTCTTCGAGCAGCGCGCGGCGTAGCGTGTCTGCGGCCTGCCCGATCAGCGTCGAGCGGTCGTAGAACGGGACGATGCTGACGCCTTCTGGGAGCCCCGGCTGAAGCTGCGCAATCCGAGCTTTGACGGCATCGATGACGTTCTTGGTGTTCACGCCCGTGCGGGCAACGACGACACCACCGACCGCCTCCTTCGCCCCCTTCACGAGTGACGCCACGCGAAACGCGTCACCGACGTGAACGTCCGCCACCTGCTCGACGTAGATGGGCGTCCCCCCCGACGCGTCGATGACGATCCGCTTGACGTCCTCGATCGACGCAATCAGCCCGACGCCTCGCACGATCAGCCAGGC
Source organism: uncultured Gemmatimonadota bacterium (assembly GCA_902826615.1). Lineage (GTDB taxonomy): Bacteria > Gemmatimonadota > Gemmatimonadetes > Gemmatimonadales > Gemmatimonadaceae > RBC101. The sequence goes on along the minus strand of CADEFN010000024.1, from coordinate 1,803 downwards.
GCCGTTCGACTCCAGAACGTTACCGCCCACATTCAGGTTGCTGTCGCGCACCGCCGACACGACAGCGCTCAACGGCAGCGCGTACTGGCGAAGGCGATTCGGGTCGACGTCAATCTGATACTGCTGAACGAACCCGCCAACCGACGCGACTTCGGCGACGCCGGGCACTGCGTTGAGCTGGTACCGGACGAACCAGTCCTGAAGGCTTCGCAGGTCCCTGAGGGACATGGTCGGGCTCTCGAGCGTGTACCAGAAGACGTGCCCGACGCCCGTGGCGTCCGGCCCAAGTGTGGGAACCACGCCGACGGGCAGGCTCTTGCCCACCAGGCTCAGGCGTTCCAGTACGCGCGTTCGGGCGAAGTACAAGTCGACGTCGTCCTCGAAGACCGCGTAGATCATCGAGAACCCGAAGGCCGACTGCGATCGCACCACGCGCACACCAGCCAGGCCCTGAAGGTTCACCGTCAGCGGATAGGTGATCTGGTCCTCGACCTCCTGGGGACTGTGTCCTGTCCAATCAGTGAAGACGATGACCTGGTTGTCCGAGAGGTCCGGAATCGCGTCGATTGGCGTGGCCGACACGGCCCACCAGCCCCATCCGGCCAGAGCGACCGACAGCGCGATGACAATGAACCGGTGGCGTAACGACAGCTCGATGAGACGGTTGATCATGGACGACAGACCTCGCGCGGTGATCGCGCACACGGAGACCGGCCGCCACAGGGCGGCAGGACGCACGGGTACTGTCGTGAGCTAGATGAGGAAGACGGAGAGCAGGACGTGCCGGTGGAGCAGCGGCGACGGCACGGGCGCGCTGGTGCGCCACGAGTCGGTCAGGACAAGTCGCGGCGTGGCCGGCGGCACGACGATGCCGGCCCCAAGGTCGGCGGCCGGCGTCGGGGCGGCAATAATCTGGGTGGACTGCCCAGACTGTTCCTGCTCCGACAACGCACAGCAGCTATCCGCCTGGGCCTGGGTCACAACGCGAGTCGCGCCAGAACGGTCTGACTCCGTCTGGTGCATGGGGCACGGGTGGTCGCCCGTGCAGCAGTCCATGCGCGCCTCCGGAGTGGACGCCCAGCCTTCGCAGACGGCGGCGTTGCCCGCAGCCACCAACGCGGTCAGCGTCAACGCGATCAGCCGACGGCGGAACGTCTGCACGTGACTAGGATGCTGGACTCGGCGGCAGGTGTCAACCTTGTGACGCCGACGTTGCCGTTCAGGCATGCGACACCAGAGGACTTCGGTAGCTCGAATACAAGAGGGCCACGCCGACGCAGATGGCCGCCAATGAGAACACGTGGGCTACGGCGAACGGGCCGAACAAGGACTCCCGCATCCGGAGGAACTCGATGCCGAAACGGACTGCGCCGGTGAAGACAAAGTAGGCACCCAGCACGAAGCGATCTGGCCGTTGCTGCCGTCGCCATCGGAGCAATAGCCAGACGAACGGAAGCAGCGCCGCCGTCTCGTAGAGCTGAGTCGGGTGCACGCGGAGCGAAGTCGGCGGCAGTCCTTCCGGAAATGCAACGGCCCACGGCGCATCACTTTGTATGCCGTAGTCATCGCCGACAAGGAAGCAGCCGACACGGCCAATCGCGTGTGCAAGGGCGAGCGCAGGCGTCGCTGCCGCCAACACCCGCAGAATCGGCAACCGGCGACGCCGCAGGATCGAGACACCTGCGAGGAGGCCGCCGGCGAAGCCGCCGAACCAGCTCAAGCCCCCGCGCGACAGGAGCAAGTCGAGAAAGGGCCCCGCCTGGCCCATGTGTTCAACAGCCCACACGACCTTGGCGCCTGCAA
>CADEFN010000023.1 GCA_902826615.1 uncultured Gemmatimonadota bacterium | reverse complement strand
GCCTTCACGACCGGAAACACGGTCTGTGCCGATGAGCGTCCGGCGTAGCAGGGGGTCTCGGCCAGCTTGTCTTCGACGACTGGCAGCATGCGGTCGTCCCACTGGCCCGGGTCCAGGTAGAAGGGCAGACACTTCGCGAAGTCGACCATGATGCCCACGACGGATCGGTCCACCGTGGTGCCGATGGTCACGGGCGACATCGCGCGCGTCTCGAGCGCGATCGTGCGCGGCGCGATGCCGAGGCGTGTCAGCCGCGCCGCGACAAGGCCCGGCAGGTAGTCCGGCAGTCGGCGCACGTCGCGCGCGGGCACGACGATCGGCAGCAGCGACGACACGCTGACGAGCAAGAGCAGCGGACGCCGGTCCACGACAAGGCGGTTCACATACCAGTCGCCCAGGGCCGTGTCTGACCGCGTCGGCGGCGGCGTGGTTACGGGCAAGCTCGCCAGCAGCTTGCGGGTCGCTCGCAGCACTACCATGCGCGGCGGGTTGACGACGTCCGAGCGGTCGCAGTCATGGCCGAGCCTTCGCGAAGTGGCGCGCTAGCAGCTCGGGTGCGAGGCGTTCGCCAGCCTCGGTCAGCACCACCGACTTGGCTTTGCCCACCGGGTCTTCGATCCATCCCCGCCGGTACAGGAGATCCAGGACGTCCCAGTCCAGACCCTTCCACGCGCGCGATTCGTGTCTGCTGTTGAACGCGGCGAGCGCGAGAATCGCCAGGGCCGCCTCCGCGAGTTTGTCGTGATCGAGGTCGTCTGGAAGTGGCATGTTGCCTCCAAAGACCGATCTTGCGCCAGTCGCGCCCCGCTAGTGCACCGGACGACGGTCAGTGTTGCAATTCGCTCTTAGACTCAGAATCTGAATTCGCGCCGCACGGAGCGGCTCAAGAGACCACGTATGCCTGAGCCGGTCTAGCTCCAGCTAACGCATTAGCTTCCTGGAGGAGTCCACATGACCACCAGATTCGTAACTGCAGTGATCGTCGTGATTCTGGCGACGTCGCCGACTCATGCGCAGGAACAAGGCCAGTCTCTGCGGGCGCTCCACAACGCGCTCCGAATCGGCGACAAAATCAGGGTCGTCGATGGCAACCGGACCACCGTCGATGGACGCTTCGACGGTGTCTCTGGTTCGTCACTTCGTCTGATCCTGAAAGGGGCCGTCCTCGAGTTCCCAGAGACGCAGATCTACCAGATCCGCAAGCATCGTCAAGAACCAGATGGCGTTTTCATCGGTCTCGGCATCGGAGCGTTGGTCGGCCTGACCTATGTGCGGCTGTCTTGCAGGGGACGCAGCGAGCACGGCGACTGTCTTCGCGCCGGTAGTCTGGTCGTGGGCGTGCCGACCGCAGCGGCTGGCGCGCTCATCGATCTTGTGTTCAAGAGGTTCGACACCATCCTTGAGCGGGTCATCCCGTCGGCTAGAAGATTGCGCATCTCGCCGATGCTTGCTGGGGAACAAAAGGGTGTCGTCACGACACTTGTGTTCTGACGGCCCTTGACCGGTCCGTGATTAAGTCAACCGCGGTGCAAGCCGTGGTTGAGCGGTCATTCGAGCCCGTCGTCGCTGATGGTCTGTCTGGCGCTCTTGCCCCGCACGACCAACGCAACGCCGAGCATGATTGCGATGTCGGCGACGTTGAATGCCCGCATGATGCCACAGCGCCCGACCGCCGTCGGCGGGAACCGCTGGTCAGGCTGACGTAGGCCTACCGGCAAATGGTCGGTTCGATCGATCGGATGTGATGTTGATCCGTGGGGCGCCGTAGTGGGGCGACGATGCCGGGATCCAGCGTGGCGTCGCCGGGGATTAGGCGCATACCGCAGACGACTCGCGGCGCGGGCACTGCGGGTCTTGCAGGCAACTGGCGCGGCTCCGCGATCGGCATCGGCACCTTAAACTGGCCCTCGAACGCCCGGCTATCGAGCGGCACGGCAGGGGCCTCCGGCCCAACCTGGCGCGGTGGCAAGCGCAGACCGCCGAAGATCGGCTGACCAAGGACCGCATTTGGCGCAAGTCCTCCGAGGACGACGACCAACGAGAAGACCGCTGTGGTTCGCATGCATGCACCTCAGCCGAAGTTCAGTTCAACCTTACGACGCGGCTTCAGCCGCGCCTTTGATCATGATGCGCCTGGCCGGCGTCGGCTGCAAGCCGATGTAGGACAACGCATTCAGAAGGCCGGTACGCATTCACGCACGACTCCGTTTGCTGGCAACTTGCCCGCGAGCTGTGATGAGGTGGCCGGCAGCGTGACGACGGGCTTGTCGCCCCAACCGATCGCGAAGTCGCAGTCTGCCCCAGGCCAGCAACTCATGCCAACCATTCTCGGACGTGTACCGGTGAAGAGGTCGATCGTGATCCCGGCACCAGGCTCGGAGCGCCGCGTGCCAAACATGCGAAACGGGGCGGATGCCGTTGTCAGTTCCGGCACCCCTGCCGCTCTCAGGCTCTCGGCCGTCGCCGTCGCAACCCGGATCGTCTGCTGCCCGATGCGGACCACGGTCGGAACGCCAATGCCATCGGTACCGTGGTCGAACGTCGACACGACCATCGTGTAGACGGGCTCCGCTTGGAACCAACCGGCCCGACCGGTGAACACGGTCTCGCCGACGACCCATTCTTGGCACCACGAACTCACGCCCTCGCAGCCCATAGCCAAGGGCATGATCAGAACTACTAGGCCGGCGCGTAGCGCTCGCATTGGTTTCGTCCGTCTAACGACCGCGGTTCAGCCGCGGCGGTGGCTGCTCCGCATGATGCCACAGCGTCCAACCGCCGGGCTGCAACCGCTGGTTAGTTTGGCGGCGGCTTCACATCGGCCCGTTGCCATCGAAGCTGTCGAAAGCATGTGCTGAAGGGGTGTAGACCAGCCCGAAGAACAAGGCCCCGCCACCGCACGCTTGAAGGCCTCCCTGGCGCCATTGGTCCGGGTATCGCTCGACGGTGTCTGAGGGCATTCCGTTGATGTAGATCACCTTGGCGCCGGCGCGAAACATGCCAACGTACTGCCGATAGACTCGAATGCGACGCACGTCGGGCATCAGTTCATGCCTGGGAATGTCTTGGGCCAAACGCCGCGGCAACGCTGACTCCAAAGCGAGAAGATCGGCCGGGGTTGGCTGCCAATACCCCTCCAACCCTGCAGGGAAGCTTCGGGAGCACGGCTGAAGCAGGCCTTGCGCGGCTTCGCGACTCAGAACGACGCCACCGTCGGGGGCTACGACGTATTCAATATTGATTGGCGCGATGGCGGGAACCGCTCTTGATGCGCTGGCCGACCGGCCAGCGGCCGGGGCGCTGTGCTCTGCGATCGGTTGGTCACCGCAGGCACTCAAGCACAGTGCCGCAACCAAGATTGTGGGGATCAGGTCCTTCATTCCGTCCGTCCGCCAACGACCGCAGTTCAGCCCCGCGGCGCGCTCAGGATGCCACCGCGCGCCGTCGGCTGCAACTGCTGGTTAGTTTAGCCGGCATTGTTCAAGGGCTGAATTCGACCTGTGCTCAGCTGGTAACCGAAGGTCTCGATCAAGAAGTCAGCGAGTGTTTTGGCTGCGTTTACGGCGAGCCTCGCGTGGTGCCGTTCCGGCCGATAGCTCCGCGCGTGAGCATCGCCCATCTTGTTCCGCATGGGTGCGAGGCCGGAGACGATGCTCGACAAACCGGCCAATACTTGCCGCAGGCTGTCGGCGATGTCGGTTCTTGCGGGATCGAGGTTCAGCAGCTTCTGGACACGCTTGTAGAGCCGTGGCAGATCGCCGTCGTACGCCGGTGGCTGCTGGACCAGACGGGCTTCGATGGCAATGAGGACGGCCTCGACCAGCGAGCGTGCATTCGTGATGGCTCCATCGTAGTCGCCGTCGCGAAGCTTGCGGTCGCACTTCGATAGCTGTTCGTCGATAAACTCGTGCGATGTGGGATCAAGGGCGCTGAGCTCCGCCTCAACGGCTACTAGCTGCTCGCCCAATCGGCGAAGGCGATAGTGTCCCGCGCTGAGTACGAGCTCAAGACCGTCGTATGCCAGATACTTGTTCAGGTACTCGACCGCGCTCGACGCCTCGAACGGAGTGTCGAAGAACCGCGGTGGATACACCGAGCTCTCAATTGCGTCGGTCAGCTGGGGCGTCTCGTTGAGCTGCTCGAGCTTGGCCTCCGCGTACGCCCACCTCGACGGAAACCCCTGGCCGTAGGTGTCGTTGAAGCCGAACTCGTTGAAGAACTCGACCAGCTTCGGGCCGCTAAGGTAGGGCGCCAGCGGCCCGGCGTTCATGTCGATCTTGTCGCCCGTAATGACCCGCTGGATGGCAGAGATAGTGCGCCTCGAGATCTTGTGCGACACGGATCAGTCTTGGCGGGTTATGGCGCTCGTTGTCCGGCTAACGACGCCACTTCAGCCGCGGCGCCCGAATGCCCGCATCATGCCACAACGTCCGGGCGCCGTCGGCTGCAAGCGGTGGTCAGACCGCTGATTCTCGCCACACCTCAAGACCCTGCGTCGGCCTGAGTGGGTTCACGAGGACGACCCTCGCGAACCCCTCGATTGGTCCGAGTTCTGCCCTGACCGCCTGGACATCGTCGGCGTCAAGGGCACCATACCCGATTCGGTCTTCGAGTACGAGCCACCACTCCGAGTACTTGTGCCTGACTCGCGAGACCTTCTTCGTCTTCTCGGCGATACAAAGCCGGAGATTGCGAATCACGTCAGTGACCAAGAAGCCCCCTTCGTCGCAGTCAGAGTATCCGCCAAGTAGGAGGAGCGTGTCGTGCGAGCGGCTTGCCCGCTGGAACTCCAAACGGATCGATCGTCCGAGCCTGAGCATCTTCGGCGGATCGTCGGCGTGCGCCCGAAACTCGGCCACCGCGTCCTTCAGATAGGTTTCGATGATCTTCCAGGGTGGGAGCGGACGCCGCACCGAATAGTGCACGAACCAGCTTTGCGTGGAATCTGCTGGACCAGACGCTGCGAGCGCTTTTAGCACTGCCTGATGGAGTGGCTTCGAGGTCACCTCGAGCCCACGGTGGCCCCCGCCGACAATCTCGTTCTCATTCAGTCGGCGCGCCTCGACGGCGATGCGCCCATTGACGAGGAAGTCCGGCGGGTGATTGCCGTCTGGTTCGAACACGACTCGACCCAGCTCGAGACCCGTCAGGTACTCGTTGACCGTTCTCTCGGAGTCGTTCATTGGGCAGTTGTCTGCCTAACGTTGCGGCTTCAGCCGCAGCGGCCTCATGATCGCGCGGGCCGCTGTCGGCTGCAAGCCGATGTTAGGCAGCCGTGTTGTCACAAGCAAACCATCCTGGAGGCCGGTAATCGCTGCGCTTCGGGACGTTCAGCGAAGAGCGCCCGCACCCCTCGAATCATGGCGCGGAGACGGACGGCCTCACGGTGCATTGAGCCGCGGTCGAGCCACTGGACCACCGTTCGTCGACCATTCGCCTGGGCTTCAATGGTGAAGTCGGAAGGGGGCAGTTCTTCAACAGTTGTCTCGCCGGCCGGCTCGAACACGCGCGGATACTCCCACACCTTCGCCTCGACGACCAAGGTGTAGAGGCGACGTCGATGCTCTTGAGTTAGCGCAACCGTTGCCGTGACTGTCTCGCCTGGGCTGAGCGTACGAGAGAAGGTCGGGCCCGTCGTGTCTATCGTTTCGTTCCAGCACTGCCCAAAGGCAATCTTGAGCACGAAGTCGCCTGGCGGCTCGGTCGATGCTTGAGATGCGATCAGTACCGTGGCCGCGAACGCGAGCACCATTGTGGTCTGCCTAACGATCGCGGCTTCAGCCGCGCCGGCCTCATGATGCGCCGGGCCGGCGTCGGCTGCAAGCCGATGTTAGGCAGCCTATCTTTCGATTCGGGCAATCGCAGACGTGGCGCAGCGACCCACGACCGGGCTTGGGTCTGTTTCCGCCAATCTCAGGGCTGACAGACTCTCGTGTGCTGCCGGACCGATCTTGGCCAGCGCCGCGCATGCACTGAGCCGATTCCCTTCCACGGGTGCGCTCAGCAATCGTATCAAGGCGGGCACCGCCACCGCGGCCGCCGGCCCGAGGTTGGCCACGGCGTGAGCCGACAGTTCTCGAACGCGTGGATCGCTGTCGTCGACAGCCCGAATGAGTGCTGGCAAGCACGGCCGAATATCAAGGCGTGCGCGCTCAAGCGCGTACCAGTTGCCGCTCGCGACGCTGAGGAACAACGCGACGTTCTGCCGCACGCTCGTGCTTTCGTCGGTGAGGCCACCGATGAGTGCTTGCGTAGCGTCCGCGCCTAGATCCCACAAGCCAGCGTAGATAGCCCGGCGGCGTTCCTCGACGATGAGGCGGTCGCCGCGAACTGGCGTAGCAGGCAAGGCTGGAGAGAACGCTCCAAGTGACTGCACCAAGGCGGTGGCTGCGTCCAGCGTCGGCTGTGCGGGTACGCTGCCGGTAGGTCCGCCGGAGGCCGCCATAGAGAGCACGACGATCGCAACTACCGAAGCCTGGGTCACTTTGTCTGCCTAACGATGCCAAATCAGCCGCGCGCCGACAAGCATCACGCGGCGCGTCGGCTGCATTTGGATGTTAGCCAGCCTATGGGAGCTCGGTGCCGCCGCCCTCGAGCCTCGCGTGAAGCAGCACGCGCGGCGTCTTCGGATCGGGTGCACTGACCTGTACGTGCAGTTCATACGTTCGTCGGCGCTTGAACTTTCGGTCAAGGCAGGCGAGATGCCAGAATGCTGCGTCCTTGTAGCTGGACATCAGCACCCACCCCCCTGAGCGACCGTCGACGGGTGCTCCCGCAGCTTCGCACACGACAGCGCCAGTCGACTCTACGATCTTGACGTCAAGTCGCGTTGTCAGTGTTTCGAACCGTGTTCGGTCGGGCGGTTCGAATGGCTCGACCCACAACTGCAGCGACATGGTTTCGCTTGGAAGAGCCCCGAACGTGAATACATACGAACCGGGCTCTGCGAGAGGCATCACGCCCAACGGGGCGTGATATCTGGGGTATGACCAGAAGCCGGTGTCGATCATCGGCCCGGCCCCACGGAAGTCGAGAGGGCGGTAGCGCGGAAACACGCAGCTACAACTACTCACTACCGCGACGAACAGCAGTAGGTTGGCAGGTCGCATCTTTGGTCTGGCTAACGTTTGCGGCTAAGCCGCGCCGCGTGGCCTCATGATGCCACGGCCACGCGGGCACCCGCAGGCGCGCGCGAGCGCGCCGGAGGGCGTCGGCTTCAGCCGCTTGTTCGGCAGCGTGTTACGGCTCAAAGTCCTCGACGTAGGTTGCCGGCCCAGCCAGTTGACAGGATACGCCCTGGCCCTCGATGGTTACCCGCCGCTCGTTCCATGACTCCAGCTCCAGACGGCTGGGCCCCGCGTGATCGAGTGGGATCGAAATGGTGTTCTCGTGGGTGTTGCCGGACAGGACGAGCCGACCATCGAGTAGTTCCATCGGCATCTCACTCACGCTGCCACTTACCTGCCCCTTGGCGAATCGGACTTGAACCAGTTGAGACCACCCGGTGCCACGATCAACGCCTGGGCGACCCGGCGAACGGTGGATGTAGGCATCGAGGGTCGCCACGACTTCATCCCCGCTGACTTCGATCCGCTGAAGCGTCGAATCGTGAATCTCGATCGCCGAGTTCATCTTGTCTCGCAGTTCAAGTTTTGTCTGCCGAACGACGCCAAATCAGCCGCGCGCCGACAAGCGACACCCGGCGCGTCGGCTGCAT
>CADEFN010000022.1 GCA_902826615.1 uncultured Gemmatimonadota bacterium | reverse complement strand
GCTGCCATTCCCGAGGGACTGGGCACGCCATCCATGGGCCCTATCACCAGTGGGCTGGGAGAGATCTATCAGTTCGAGGTGCGTGGGGAGGGGCAGTCGCTGATGGACCTGCGCTCGATCCTCGAATGGGACATCGCCTTCAAGCTCCGATCTGTGCCCGGAGTTGTCGAGGTCAACTCGTACGGCGGCGAACTCAAGACCTACGAGGTGCAGATCGACCCGGACAAGCTCGTGTCGTACAACATCAGCCTCGAGGCAGTGTTCGAGGCCCTCGAAGGCAACAACGCCAACGCCGGCGGCGCCTACATCGAGCGCGCGCAGGAGCAGTACGTCATTCGCGGCGAAGGGCTCGTCGAGAAGATCGCCGACATCGACAACATCGTGGTGGCGGCGGCCAAGGGCGGGACCCCGGTCTTCATCAAGAACCTGGGTACGACCGTACTGGCGCCCCAGGTCCGTCAAGGTGCCGTCACACGAGACGGACGCGGCGAAGTCGTGACCGGCGTCGTGATGATGCTGATTGGCGAGAACGCCCGCGTGGTGGCCGATCGAGTGAAGACCGAACTCGAGGTGATCAAGGGCAGCCTGCCCAAGGGGGTCACCGTCGACAGCTACTACGACCGCACCGATCTCGTGCGCAAGACCATCGGCACCGTCTCGACGAACCTCATCGAAGGCGGCATTCTCGTCATTGCCGTGCTGCTCCTGCTGCTCGGCAACGTGCGCGGCGGCCTCATCGTCGCGGCGGCGATCCCGCTCTCGATGCTGTTCGCCTTCACGGGGATGGTCGAGGCCGGCCTGTCAGGCAACCTCATGAGCCTGGGGGCCATCGACTTCGGGCTGATCGTCGATGGCTCCGTCGTCATGATCGAGAACATCGTCCGCCGCTTGAGCGAAGCCAGAGCGCCAGGGCGATCGAAAGACGACGTGATCCGAGATGCGGGGCGCGAAGTGGCCCGACCGGTGTTCTTCGCCGTGCTGATCATCATCATCGTCTACCTGCCCATCCTGACCCTGGAAGGCGTGGAGGGGAAGATGTTCCGCCCGATGGCGCTCACGGTCGTGTTCGCGCTGATCGGCTCCCTGGTACTCGCCCTGACGCTCATGCCCGTCCTCGCCTCGCTCGGCTTCAAGGCGACGGCGTCGGAGCACGAGCCGCGGCTGATTCACTGGCTGAAGGATCGGTATCGTCCCTGGCTGCACCGTACGGTGGCCCGACCGCTCTTCACGGGCGGCATCGCCGCCGCCGTGTTCGTGGCCTCACTCGGCCTGGTGCCGTTCATGGGCGCGGAGTTCATTCCGAAGCTGGATGAAGGTGCCGTGGCCCTCCAGGCGTGGCGACTGCCGAGTGTGTCGCTCACGGAGTCCATCAAGAGCACGACGCTCATCGAGCGGACGCTGAAGCAGTTCCCCGAGGTGGTGACGGTCGTGTCGCGCACCGGTCAGGCGGAGATTCCGACCGACCCGATGGGGGTCGAGACGAGCGATATCTACGTCATCCTGAAAGACCACGGCGAATGGACAACCGCCTCGACGAAAGAGGCGCTGGTAGCTGCCTTCAACGAGGCGCTGGAACGGGAGGTGCCGGGGAACGTGCTGAGCTACTCCCAGCCCATTGAACTGCGGGTGCAGGAGCTCATCGCCGGGGTGCGCTCGGATCTCGCCATCACGCTGTTCGGCGAGGACCTCGACGAGCTGCGGCGCATCGGCGCCGACATCACGCGCGTGGTGTCGGGTGTCCGCGGCGCTGCGGACGTGAAACTCGAACAGACCAGCGGGCTTCCCTTCCTGCGCGTGAAGGTCCGCCGGGACGAGATCGCGCGCTATGGGATCAACGCCTCGCAAGTGCTGGATGTCGTCCAGGCGATGGGCGGCCGTGCGGTTGGGGAAGTGCTCGAGGGTCAACGGCGCTTCGACATTCAAGTCCGCTTCACCCCGGAATCACGCAGCGACATCGAGAAGATCCGGATGCTGAAGGTCGCCGACCCCCAGGGCCGCATGATTCCGCTGTCGCAACTCGCCGACATCGTCGTCGAAGAGGGACCGGCGCAGATTACCCGCGAGAACTACCATCGGCGAATCGCCGTGGAGGCGAACGTCCGAGGCACCGACCTCGCCAGTTTCGTCGCGGATGTGCAGCAGGCCGTGGGCAGTCAGGTGACCCTGCCACCGGGCTACTACGTGGAGTACGGCGGCCAGTTCGAGAACCTGCAGCGGGCGTCGCAACGACTGTTGCTCGTGGTGCCGGTCGCCCTGTTCCTGATCTTCGTGCTGCTCTACACGACCTTCGGCGCCGTCCGGCCGGCGCTGCTCATCTACTTCAACATCCCGATCGCGGCCACCGGTGGCGTCGTGGCCTTGATGCTGCGCGGCATGCCGTTCAGCATCTCGGCGGCGGTCGGATTCATCGCGCTGTTCGGCGTCGCAGTGCTGAACGGCGTGGTCATGATCTCCTACTTCATCGAGCTGCGCCGCCAGGGCCTCGGCGTCGACGAGGCGGTCATGACCGGCGCGGAACTCCGCCTGCGACCGGTGCTGATGACAGCGCTCGTGGCTGGACTCGGATTCGTGCCGATGGCGTTGTCAACCGGCGCAGGGGCGGAGGTGCAGCAACCGCTGGCCACCGTCGTGATTGGGGGCCTCGTGACGTCCACGACGCTCACGTTGCTGGTGCTTCCAGCTCTCTATCGATGGTTCGAACGGGACGAACGGGAGGTGGAACTGTGATGTACGAAGTCAAGGCGATTGTGCGACTGGATCGACAGGAAGACGTGATCGCCGCGCTGCACGCGGTTCCTGACTTGCCGGGCCTGACCATCTCCATGGTCGAGGGCGTGGGGCGGCGACATGCCGACGCTGTCCTGGAGCCGGTCGACTTCGGCCGGGCGACCATGGCGAAGATCGAGATCGTCGTGGGTGAGGACCGCCTGACGCAGGTGCTGGATGCCGTGACACGGGGCGCCCACACCGGCCGTCGCGGCGACGGCAAGGTGTTCGTGTCTAGGGTCGAGCAGGCGCTGCGGTTGCGGACCGGCGAGACCGACCTGAACGCGCTGCAGTAGGAACTATCAACATGGCGACGCACTCCTTTGCACTCAACCTGGTGCTCCCGGACCTTCCGGATGCGAAAGATGCCTGCGTAGAGCGGCTCACAGCGCTGACGACCCGGCAGCCGGGCGTGTCATTGGCGCACGCGACTGGTGACGGCGCCCTATGTGTGCACTTCGATCCATCGCTGACGACCCTGGCCGAGGTGGAGCAGATCGTCACGGCCGCGGGCGCTCGTCTGTCGACCGAGTACGGTCACGTATCCATTGCGCTCGGCGGGCTACCCGGGGAGGACGCGGGCCGCCGCCTCGAGGACTTGCTGCGCAAGCAGGCAGGCGTGCTCGAAGTGTCGGCGAACGTAGCGGCTAGGCGTGTGCGGGTTGAGTTCGAGCGGTCGAAGACGGATGCCGATACTTTGCGACGACTCGTCGATGAGGCACGGTTCCCCATCGAGCCCACCGGGCCGTCAGCGCCGGCGCCATCACTCATCCGGTTCCTGGCGGGCAACCGCGAACTCGTCTGGAGCCTGGCCGCCGCAGTGCTGTTGGGACTCGGATGGGCCGGAGAGCGCTTCTGGGAGTGGCCGGATCGCGTGACGATCCCGCTGTATCTGGCCGCCTACGCTTTCGGGGCCTGGGACCTGGTCAGCCACACGGTGGCGTCGTGGCGCAAAGGGGTGTTCACGTTCGACATCGATCTGCTGATGCTGCTGGCCGCGCTTGGGGCGGCCGGGCTCGGCGAATGGGCCGAGGGCGCGTTCCTGCTGACCCTCTTCGCACTGGCGCACGCGCTGGAGCACTACGCCATGGACCGCGCGCGTGGCGCGATTCGCGCGCTGGCCGATCTGGCGCCGGCGATCGCGCGTGTGCGGCGCGACGGCCAGGACGTTGAGGTGCCGGTGGAGGCCGTGAAGGTCGACGAGGTCGTGGTCGTCCGCCCTGGGGATCGGATTCCCGTCGATGGCGTCATTGTGGGCGGCCAATCCGCGGTCAACCAGGCGCCCGTGACCGGTGAGTCGGTGCCGGTGGACAAGGCGGCCGGAGACGACGTGTTCGCCGGGACGGTGAATGGCGAGGGGGCGCTGGAGGTGCGCACGACGCGCGCCGTGGGTGACCGCACCCTGGATCGCGTGATTCGCCTGGTCGAGGACGCACAGACGAGCAAGGCGCCAACACAGCAGTTCACCGAACGCTTCGAGCGCGTCTTCGTGCCGCTCGTGCTGGTATCGGCCGCCGCGGTCATGATCGTCCCACCCCTCGTGGGATGGGCGACGTGGTCAACCGCCGTGTATCGAGCACTCACCTTGCTGGTGGCCGCCTCGCCGTGTGCGCTCGCCCTGGGCACGCCGTCTGCGGTACTGGCGGGCATCGCACAGGCCGCGCGTCGCGGCGTGCTCATCAAGGGCGGCGTGCACCTGGAGAACCTGGGCACCCTGCGCACGATGACCTTCGATAAGACCGGCACGCTGACCCTGGGCCAGCCCGAGGTGACTGGCGTCGTGACCACCGAGGCCGGCTCGGAAGGCGAACTGCTGCGCGTGGCCGCGGCCGTCGAGCGACAGTCGCAGCACCCACTGGCACAGGCCGTGGTCCGAGCCGCTGTGGCGCGACAGCTGGTCCTGCCCGAGGCCGGCCCGCTCGAGAGCATCACCGCACGCGGGGTGCGGGCGGTCGTCGACGGAGAACCCGTCGAGATCGGGAGCGCGAGACTCTGGACCGACCGGAAGATCGACATACCGGTCATCGTGGAAGTGGCCGTCCACCAACAGCAGCAAGCCGGGCGCAGCGTCATGATCGTCCGCCACGGCTCGCGATGGCTCGGCGTGCTCGGCCTGGCCGACCAGCCGCGGCCGGAGTCGCGCGACGTGCTGGTGCGACTGCGAGAGATGGGACTGCGGCCGTTGGTGATGTTGACGGGTGACAATCGGGGCGTGGCGGAGGCCGTCGGGAAGGCACTGGGTGTCGATCAGATCAAGGCGGATCTCCTGCCCGAAGACAAGGTGTCTGCCATCCAGTCGTTGATGCAGGCTCATGGCCCCCTCGCCATGGTGGGCGACGGCGTGAACGACGCGCCAGCGCTGGCGCAGGCCACGGTTGGCATCGCCATGGGCGGGGCGGGCACGGGGGTGGCCCTGGAAACAGCGGATGTCGCGCTGATGGGCGACGATCTCCGCACGTTGCCGTTCGCGGTGGGCCTGTCGCGGCAGGCGGCGCGCATCATCAAGCAGAATCTGGCGATCTCGATGGCCGTCATCGCGCTGCTGGTGGTCGCCACCCTGCTCGGGTGGGCCGGCATCGGCACGGCGGTGCTGCTCCATGAGGGCAGCACGATGGTGGTTGTGGCCAACTCGCTGCGCCTGCTGGCGTACGCCGAGTAGGGGGCCAACCAGGCGTCCAACCATGGCTTCCTCCGTATGAGTATTCGCAGGCGCGCCAGGAGACCGCCGGCTGCCAACTGGCTCGTGGGCGCCTTGCTGGTGTGGCCGATGGCCACGTCAGCGCAAGAGCCCCAGCCGACGCCACCGGCGGAAGTGCATGAGCACGTCGTCGTGGACGGCGCTGTGCTGACGCCGACGCGTGAGACGTCCGGCACGGCGTGGATCCCATCGGCCACGCCGATGTACGGCGTGCATCGGCCGTGGCGTGGCTGGGACGTCCGGGTCAACGGGGCCGTTTTCGTGCAGGCGCTCTACGAGCCCCGTGACCGCCACCGGACGGGCGGCTCCGGCACGCGCCAGGCCGGCAGCCTCAACTGGGGCATGCTCATGGCCCGTCGAAGCCTTGGCGGCGGTCGCTTCGGTGTGCGCACCATGCTCAGCGCCGAGGCGTGGACGGTCCCCGGCTGCGGCTCACTGAACTTTCTTGCGACCGGGGAGGTCTGCGACGGCGACACGGTCCACGACCGACAACAGCCGCACGATCTCGTCATGGAGCTGGCGCTCGACTACGAGCGCTCGCTTCGAGGAGGGTGGCGGTGGCAGGTCTATGCCGGTCTGGCGGGGGAGCCCGCGCTCGGCCCGCCCGGGTATCCGCACCGTGCGTCCGCCATGCCGAACCCGATCGGACCCGTTACGCACCACTGGCTGGACGCGACCCACGTCACCTTCGGCCTCGTGACGCTCGGTGTGCACAACCAACGCTGGAAAGCGGAGGTCTCCGCCTTCAACGGGCGTGAGCCCGACGAACGCCGCACCGATCTCGACCTCGGCACCTTCGACTCGGTGGCGGGTCGGCTGTCATTCCTGCCCACGGACCAACTCGCGCTGCAGGTGTCCGCCGGGCGCTTGCGCGAGGCCACGACCGACTTCCCGTTTCGGTCGCAACCGCCGGTGACCCGCGCGACCGCGTCGGCGATGTACCACGTGCCATTTGGCGAGACGGGCCTCTGGGCCACGACGGTCGCCTTCGGTGCGACCCATGCCCGGGAAGCGGTGTCCGGGGGGATCCTGGACGCCACGAGCGTCGGCGCGCTCCTCGAGAGCAGCCTCACCGTCGCCGATCGGCACACGGTCTTCAGTAGGGCGGAGGTCGGACGCATGCCAGCCCACCATCTGCACGCGCATGAATACTCCCTGTCGCTCTTCCCGCTCGGCAAGGTGCAGGTCGGGTATGTCAGGCACCTGAGAGTCGCCAAGGGCGTCGTGCCGGGGATTGGCGGCTCTCTCGCGCTCAGCGTGCTGTCGCCCGAACTGGCGCCTCGCTACTACGGGCGCGTGGCGCCCAGCGCCGCCGTGTTCTTCAACATCCGGCCTGCGAGGCACGCGATGTAGCGGACAGTGCCGCCGCAGCCAAGGTGTCTACAGCGACAGCAAGAAGGCGCGCAGGGCGGCGCGCTGCGTCTCGCTCAGACGCTCGTGCCGCACACGCGCCGCCTCCGCTTCGCCGGCGTGACGCGCGATCGCGTCGTCCACGGTGGCGGCCGAGCCGTCGTGCAGCAGGATCCCCCGGAACCGGAGGCCCCAGAGCGCGGGGGTGCGAATCTCGTTCGGCTGAGCGGCCTCCTGGCCGATGCCGTCGCCGGTGCCAACGTCGTGCAATAGCAGGTCCGAGAAGAGCCGCACCGGGCGCCTATCGAACAGCGGGTTGGCCGAGGGCCCGGTGACGAATTGCGGCGTGTGGCAAGTCGCGCAGCCGATTGCGGCGAAGACACGCTCGCCCTCCATGACCGCCCCGCTGCTGACGTCGCGAGGTGGCGGCGCCAGGAACTTCATGAACGCCTCGAAGTTGTCCAGTGCCGACAAGCCGGTGCGGGGATCGGGCACGTCTTCGGGATCGGGAATCGGGTCGCACACGCGCAGCTTGTCGTCAGCGATGCCCACGGCCAGTTCGGTTGGCAGGATCTCATTCGTGATGCCCATCTCGCCACGATAGGCGTCGGCCGAGAACGCCTTGAGGGTGGCGTGCTGCGCCTTCCAGCCGAAGCGCCCGACCCGGATCTGGCCCGTCACCAGGTCGCGCACGAGTGCGGCGCGGCCGCTGATGCCGTCGCGATCGCGGTCGCCGGGATCGGCCTGCGCCTCGATGGCATCGTCGGGGATGGCTTCCACCAGACCCGCGCCGAACACGGGGATGGGAATGCGCCGGGCCACGACGTTGACTTCTAGTGGCAGCGTCGGCTGACACGTATGGTTGGGCGTCGAGAAGAGTTGAAAGAGGGTGTCGCCATCGGATCCGTCGATCGCGCGCACCGGGCGGAAGCCGCTCGCGTCGCGGATCCCGGCCCGCACTTCCGAGACCAGCCCGAAGCCGCCAATGGCCGGCACGCTGTGGCAGACCGCACAGCTGGCGCCGTTGAACGCCGGTCCCAGCCCATCCTCCGCCGTTTCCACCTCAGCGAAGTCGTCGAGCCCGACCCGGAATCGCTCGAAATCCGCGGGCGTGATCCCCGGCAACGGCTGCCCGGCCTCGCCCGCGGCCGACTGCCCATGCACGGTCCACGCGATCGAGCTCAGCAGCATGACGACGCAGGCGCTGAGCGCCACGTGCGCCCACCTCATCGCGGCTCTCCGGGCTTCTTCGCCGTGCCGGACGGCCGCGCTTTCACCCGGATCCGACCGCGCATGAAGCCGTGGCCGGCGCCGCACATATGTGAGCATTCGAAGGTGTAATCGCCGGGCGTGGTCGCCGCGAAGACGGCGATGGCCTCGCCCCGGTTGCGCTTGGGAATGGACACGTCGATCGACGACCCGATGATGCGAAAGCCATGGTCGGTGTCGTCGCTCGTCAAGCGGATCTCGAGCACCGTGCCTTCCTCGACGGTGATCTCCGACGGGGTGAACAGGAAGCGCTCGGCCGACATGCGCACGACGCGGCGAGCCGCGGGCGCGTCCTGGCCA
>CADEFN010000021.1 GCA_902826615.1 uncultured Gemmatimonadota bacterium | reverse complement strand
GGCTGGCCGTTGTGCAGGTAGGGAATCGCAAAGCCAAGGCCGGCGTTCTTGACGAACGCCTCAACCTTGGGATGGGTGTCGAGAATGAAGGCGGCCGACTGCTCCCAGACCTTCGTATCTGCGACGACGTAGTTGAGGTGGCTCTTGATGACTTCCCGGACGTCCTTGCTGGTCCAGTAGTCAACGTCCGCCGTGGAGCCTGGCCCGCGCGACGACTCGAACACCGGCACCTCCGGCGCTTCACCGGCGTCGACATCGGGCTTGATAGCAGCTGACAGCCGCTCGATCGCCCAGCCGTAGTAAGGGGACAGGTAGGCGTCCACCTTCTGTGCCGGGGCGACCGGCACGACTTTGGTGTCGAAGTACTGCTGCACGATCTTCGCGATCTGAGGGAAGAGCGCGTGCGCCGGCGCCTCGCACTGGCCGCTCGTCACGTAGCTCTTCGTCAGGGCCGACGCCATCTCGAAGACGAGGGCCTGGACACGCGTGCCCGAGCGGTAAGGATTCAGGGTGACGTCCACGAGGCTTCCGGGGCCAGTCAGCGACGGTCGGCCCGTGTTCGTGGGCAGGGACGCCTTCATCTGCACTTCGGGCGGAATTCTCAGCGGGTCGAGGAACAAGGGCGCCACACTGCTCCAGTCAACCGTGACGCGGTTCCGGATCGCCTGGCGATACCCTTGCACCCGTGGATACCGAATCTCCAGTCGCTGGCGGCCCGGCATGGCATGAACGTGATGCCGTAGTTTCTGAGGCGGCGGGGCGGCGGTGGGATTCGACTTGAACGGCACGACCCGGAAAGGCACACCAAAGACCTTGGCGACCTCTTCTGTCATGCGTCCGTTGTCCCCAACCTCGTAGGTGCGCCGGCGCAGCCCACGGCCCACAACCTGTTCACAGAGGAGCTGAGACATGAAGGGTCGGAGACCCACGATGTGGGTCACCGTGTTGCAGTCCCAGCCTTCGGTCAGCATACCCACCGACACGATGCAACGCACATCGCGGCCGGGCGGATAGATCGGTGCGTGTCGCTTGGCAGCCAACTCCTCGAAACCTTCCGGGTAGACGGGCTGGCCTTGCCGGTTGCGGGGCCACTCCGTGCGACCTACCGTGTCGAGCGTGTGCCGCAGCCACGCTGCGTCGTCCGACTTCGCATGGCCGGTGTCCGTCTCATTCACGACCTTGGAGTCGACGCGGATCGTGTTGATGCAGTCGGGCGTGTTCACGAACGCGTCAATCCGATGTCGCGGCACGCCGTCTGGCGGCGCGTTGTTCGCCAGCCACTCGTACAGCGCCTTCGCGATGGCGGTGTTGGTGGCCACCGCGATGAAGACCGGCGGCCGCGGGTCGTCCGCATTGGCCCCCCACGCCTGCCGCAGTTCGTCCCATAGGCCAGCGAGCATGGCCACAGGGGTATTCGCGTACTTCAGAATCGCTTCTGGACGCGGTGAGCCGCGGGTGCCGCCTCGTTCGGCGGGTGTCAGTTGCGGTTTGATCCACTTCCAGACGTTGAAATAGCCGGGAATCGCCGCGCCTGTGCTATCGCGAACGGCCAGTTGCGGAATCTTCACCAGCCCGGCCTCGATCGCATCCGTCAGGGAGAAGTCACTGACTACCCAGGGAAACGGCCGGTTGGCATCCTGCCCAACGCGCCCGAGGAAGTAGGGAGTTGCCGATAGATCAATACAGGTGTTGATGCCCCGGAGTTTGTGGATGCGGTCGAGGCCGTCCACCCAGACCGTGGCTTCCTTGTAGAAGTCGTCGGCATCATCCTCGTCACCCAGCAGATCGCCCTCATTGGCGTCTGGCTCCTCGCGGCGGATGCGGTAGGCGTGATGGGCCTCGTCGTTGAATATCAGCAGGTTCTTCTTGGCGTCGATGCCCAGCACTCGCCGGACAAGTGCCGCGTCGCTCTCGACGTACCGCTCGGCCTCGACGTAGGCGTGCGACAGATTGCCGTCGCGGTCGGTCTCTTCCGCGATGACTGTCAGCATCCCGTTGGCGACCTGCCGCACGTAGTCTTCGCGGGTGAGATACCGCTTGCCGCGTGCGGTTGTCGTCTTCGGCCCGATGTGGATGTGTTCGCGCGTGCGGCGGAGCACGCCGGCTTTACTGACCTTCGCTGAGACGCCGCTAGCCTGCACGAGCTGCGGCTCGAAGACGTGCCAGTTGGTCACCATCACGCGGCCCTTGCGGAGGTCCTGCATGAGGTGCTCGGGCACCAGGTCGCGCGTGCGGTAGAGGCTGGCTTCGCCCTCCTGCGGGTCGATCTCGCGAAGCCGGCTGCGGATGGTCACGTTGGGGCAGACCACGAGCACCGTGTCCGAATAGGACGCGTTGCCGCGGTCGTGCACCTTGTTCAGGATGCTCCACGCCGCCAGCAGGCCCATCACGGTGGTCTTGCCCGAGCCCGTCGCCATCTTGCAGGCGTAGCGGCGGAATGCCCGGTAGCCGAGCTCTGACTTCTGCGCGTCGCTGGGTTCGTCTGACGGCACCTCGATGCCCTGCAGCAGATCGCGCCGGCCCTCGGTGAGAAAGATGATGGTCTCGGCGGCTTCGCGCTGCGCGAAGAACAGCCGGTGCTGTCGGCCGTCGCGCTGCCAGTAAGCGAGCAGTTCCAGCGTGGTTCTCGTGGCGCCGGGATAACCCGCCTGGCGCCATTCCTTCAAGCGCTCACGCACCCGGTTCACGAGCGGCATCAGCACGGCCACGCCGCCGTCGTCACCGTCGTCGCCGGCGCGCGCAGGGTCGCGGTAGAAGTACTGTGCCGGACGCCGCACGTGGGCCCGCCGTGGCTCCTGGCCGGCCTGGAGGTCCCAGTGCTCCGCCGGCTCGTCGTAGGGCGAGCAGATGATCGGTTCAGGAACCTCGAATTCAGCCATGGCCGCGTGGGTGTGCAATTCTACGTTGAAGTTGCCGAACCGTCCGGTTGACGGTGCTGTCTCGTAACCTCTAACATCCAGACAGGCCTTCCGTCCGGAAGGCCGACCTTGCCATGCCGTCCTCTCCCTTCGAACTCGACTTGGCGGTGATCCCGCTGTTCTACCGCTATCGCGACGTGGTGTTCGGCCGCGGCTTCGCCGCGACGGTCGAGACGACCGGTCGCGCGCTCGTGGAGCGCGACGGTGACGACTACGTGATGGCCGGTGTCGAGCCCGGTGGACTGGCCGCCGGTGGTGCCACCTCCGAAGAGGCCCGGCATGCCTTCCGTCGCGCCTTCACGGAGGTGCTGTTCGACCTCGCGGCCGACGCCCCGAGCTTCCAGGTGTTCAAGGAGTCGGTGGAGGCTTTCGCCGCTGAGACGTCGCCAGAGACCCTGGCAGCGTGGACCGCGGCCGTGGCGGACGCGCGCCGTCTCGTCGATCCTGCGAGCGATGTCGCCAGGCAGCCCGCCGACCTCGGGGCCGGCGTCGTCGTGTCGCACGTCGAGCTCGCGCCAGACCAGAACGTCGTCAGCGAACCGGTGCACCTGGTCGCGGCGTAGGCGGCGACGATGGGCGGCGCGGGCATCTGGTGGTCGGACGTGCGCCGCATGCTCGACGACTGCGCTGCGGGTTGGTCCGAAGAGTTGAAGCTGCATCACCGTTGGATTCGTTACGCAGGCCGCACGTGGAGAGACTTCCCAAAGGGCCCGGGCACGGGTGGTCGAGACTACGAGGTGAAGGCTTGGGAAGTGCGGAAGATGTTGCGGCATCTCACGATCGACGCCGCCTGCGCCAGCCGAAACATCCCCGCGCTATGACGGCAACGGCCTGACGACCAGTAGCTCGTTGCCGCGGTCGTCGATGACCTTCACGGCAACCTGGCCGTGCGCGCCGGCCTCGAACGGCGCACTGAGCGTACCCGCCAGGTGGTCCCACACACTGTCGTCGTAGTCGCCCTTGAGCGCCTTGCGCAGGTCGTTCCAGGCGCCCGTGCGCGGGAAGAACGCCTGCGACACGTGGAACGACAGCTCGTTGTAGTTCGTGTCGAGGAACCAGGCCGGCACGTCATTGCCGGCGCGGCCCTCGGGCGTCATCGTGACCGGGTCGAACGTATCGAGGCCGATGAGCTCCACCTGGAAGCGCGCGGGGCCATCCGGCGTCGCCGGCTTCGCCTTGTGCACTTTGATCTCTGGCAGTCCGCACACGCTGAAGATCTGGCTCGACCGCATGTTCTTCAGCAGGTCGCCCATCATCAGGTCCGGCGTCGCCTGCACGTACGTGGATGGGATGCCGGCCACCGGTTCGGCCTGGTCGATGAGTGTGCGCGCGTGCGGCTGCACCGCGAAGCCCACCACGTAGAGGTGCGTGTAACCCTTCATGCGCGCCTCGGTGAGCGCGCTGTTCACCAGCTTCTCGCTCACCGCGCCGTTCTCGGGCCCGAACACGAACGCCACCGGTGACGGCTCCGCGGCGTCGGCGTCCACGACCGCCTCGGCGGAAAGCGACAGCGCCTTGGCTGGTGGCCTCACGTTGTGCAGCGCCACAGACTTGCCACCGCCCACATGCAGAACCGGCGACCGCCGCAATACCTCGATCATCCGGTCCACGAACGAGCCGTATTCCTTCGACGCCTCGGCGCTCGAGTCGTCCTGCCCGTCGCCGTCCCAGTCCACCGGCGTGGGAATCGTGCCTTCCACCCAGAACGGGCCGCTGACACGCACAACCTTCGTGTCTTTCTCTGGCCGATCGACGAGCACCTCTTCATCCGGCGGCTCGTCGTTGGCGATGCTCTTGAGCGTGACGTGCGGCACGATGCCGCCCACCTCTTCGCCCTTCTTGTTCTGCTTGCGCTTGTAGACAAAGCCACCGGCCGGCCCGCGCGACGGGTCCTTCAGCTCGTAGTAGTCGAAGGTCGCGGTCAGCAGACGCTGGCGGGCAAGAGCGAGCGGCACGCGGCTCGTGTCTATGGTGATCCAGCGGCGTCCCCACTGTTCAGCAACGTAGGCGGTGGTGCCGCTGCCGCACGTGGGATCGAGGACAAGGTCGCCAGGGGCGGTGGTCATCTGGATGCAACGCTCGATCACACGCGTGTCTGTCTGCACCACGTAGAGCCGACCGTCGCCGACGAATCCGCCTACTCCCGTGTCGTGCCACACTGTTCCAACAGGCTGCAGAGGAAAATCGTCGAAGAACCGAACGAAGCGAAGTGTATTGCCCTTTACTGCGAGCCTTCGGTTCTGCCGCAGCCGCTCGATGCCCTCCGCGTGAGTCGCCCAATGCCGGTTGCTCGGGGGCTTGAACGACGAACCGTCAAAATCGATAGCGAACCCAAGGCTATCCTGCCATCCCGGCGACACCATCGGGTTCCTGCTGAATACCCGCCCGACGTCTCTCACTGCCGCGCCCAGGGCAGCTTCCGAACGTGTCAGCGGGCGACGTGTGCCGTCCGGAAGCTCCACGTGATCGTAGAAGCCGAGCTCCTCGGTGCTCAGCTCCCGCTCAGCGAACACTTTTCCGATCTGCGCCTCCGCCTTGTCTTTCACGTACCACACCAAGTAGTCGTGTGTTGTTGAAAGGGCTCTATCGCTGGCGAATCCGGTCTTCTTGAACGCGATGATGTGCTGCTTGTTCTCGGCGCCGAATACTTCATCCAGCAACTCGACAACATGGTGGAGGTTCTCATCGCTGATCTGCACGAACACGCTGCCACTCGGCGTCAGCAGCTCCCGCGCCATCAGCAGGCGGTCGCGCATGTAGGTGAGATAGCTGTGCAGGCCCAGCTCCCACGTGTCGCGATACGCCTTCACCATTTCGGGCTCGCGCGTCAGGTCTTCGTCGTCGTTGTGCGAGACGTCGCGCTTCCTGACGAACGGCTGGAAGTTGCTGCCGAACTTCACGCCGTAGGGCGGGTCGATGTAGATCATCTGCACCTGCCCGCCGAGGCCCTCGTACTGCAGCAGCGAGTTCATCACCACCAGTGAATCGCCCAGAATCATGCGGTTCACCCACTTGTCCTGATGCTGGTAGGCACGCATCACCTGGTCGGCAATCGAGTGCTGCGGGTCGCCGAAGAGATCGAAGAGTGACTGCTGCTTGTCTTTCTTGTGGCCGATGAGCGTCTCGACGATCGCCTCCGTGGACAGGCGTTCGTGCACGAAGAGCGGCATCGTGGGCACGTCGAACGACAGCCGCTCGGCCTTGCCGGTCCACGTCAGGAACGGCGCGCCGAGGCGCTTCAGGTGCGCGACCGCGTCTTCGAGAGACTGGACGGTGGCCAGCACGGCGCCGCTCCCGCCCAGGAACTGCTGCGGCGTGGCGAAGCGGTGCGGCGCCGGCAGGGCTGCCGCCTCAGAGATGCGCGCCAGCAGCCATTCGCCGAGCTCGCGGGCGCCGTTCTGTCCGTCCCAGTCGAGGGCGGGGGAGAGGGATGAATCGTAGCGCCATGTGACCGGCGGCTTCTTCTTGCGGAACTTGTCCTGCGTGCCGATGTCGGGCCGCATGGCCACCCGCTGGTCCGGATGGGTGTAGGACGCCGGCGACTCGACGGATGAGGTGGGCTTCGCCTTCGCAGGCTTCGGCTTGGGGGACGGCTGCTTCTTGGCCACGCGCCGTGGATTCTAGCAGCGTTGCTCGAGTTGTCGGGGCGGCCGGAAACCAGCGCCCAGGGCCGTCTAATGTACGAAGCGACGTCGAGGGAGCCACGATGCGTGCAATTCTGACCTTGTTCGTTCTTGCGGTAGCGACCGTCCAGCAGGTGGCGGCCCAGCCTGCGGCCACCAGCCTCTGTCCTGACACGCCGCCGGTTTACGACTGCACCGATGACGCCTGTGTGATGACTGTGCAGTTCGTGACGGATGCGACGTGTCGCTACCGGATTGACGACCGGTTCATCGCTGCGACGAACTGGCCAGTCGGCAAGGGCCGCAGAGATCGGTCTCCGAGGGAGACGGCGCGCCGCATCACCGAGAAGACGTCCCTGCGGGTCAAGGTCACCCACGCCAATCACCTCAAGTTCGCCGTGAAGCTAGACACCGTAGAGACAGTGCTCGACAGCTACGTCTATCTGGAGCGGTTGTGGAAGCAGGCCGTGGGCCTCCGCGCTCTCGGCTCGGTCGATCCGACCGTCGGTGTCGCCCCACAACGTTCCTTGGACCAGGAGCAGCGCTTCATCGACGCTGTCAAGGCCTGGCGCGGCGCGCTTCGGGACGTGGATGCCCGAGTCACCGAGAGACTGGCTCGCTACCGGGCATTCGTGCTGACTCCGGCCGACCTGCTCCAGTTACCAGGCGACATCACCGCGACCAATGCGGACCTCGAGCTGGTTGCCGGGCTTCGTGAACGTGTCACGACTGAAATCTGGCGGAGCGAGAACTACGCCGTCTTCGATGGCACGAATGCCGTGCACCGCGATGTCCAGGGCCGTCTCGACTCATTCGTGACGTTGGCCGGATACAGCGTAAACGGTGTCACGCGTCCTGTGAAGTTTGGGGCTGCTGGGCGCATCGTCACCACGACCATTTCCGGAACAGACCGTGCCTCCGGGGCTGGTGCCACTGAGTTGATCGTCATCGAGTTCCTCGTTCACTCGACGCTCCCGTTGACGTTCCACGCAGGGGCCGTATACCGAAGTGGTGAGGAGCCCAGGTTCGAGCCGGCCGCGACCGCTGCTGCAGGTTCAGGCAGCGTGGACCTCTTCAAGAAGCTCAACTCGGCAAAGCCACCGGCTGACCTTACGGCATTCATGAGCTACGACTTCTCGTCACGAGAGCGGGTCGGGACCTACTGGCGCGCGATTCCGAGCCTCACCCTCGGGACTGGACTCACCGATGTTGGCGAACGGCTGTATCTCGGTGCCAGCTGGCGATTCGGGAGAGCCATCCTGACTGCCGGTGCTGTCAGCCTGGATGTCAGCGAAGCCGAGCCAGTAGCCAAGGACGTCCTTGGCGCTGTCGGCCAGCTGACTGGCGCTCAGGAACTATTCAGCCAGGTGGCAACTCGACGCCGCTTTCGTCCGTTCGTGGGCGTGTCGTTCGCTCCATTCTGACTGGCGATTCCGATTGACAGGTTCCGGCGAGCGCCGTGGAAAATCTCCGGACCGTTGCGTCGGCCGCATATGTGACGCGCTACGGATTCCGTTGCGCCACGAACGTTACGTCTGCCGGCGCCGAAGATGGATCGCGTGTCGTTCGCCCCGCGTGCGCCATCCTCCGCGTGCAAAAACTGCGCTGCTAGGATGCGCCATGCACGCCGCATCCCTCGCTGAAACGTCGGTCCTCGCCCCGAGCGTCGTCGCCGCCTCACCCGCGGACGACACACACGCACTCGGCGAATCCATCGCAGCGCTGGCCGGACGCATCCATGCCGCCACCTACGAACTGCTCGTGATGCTCGCGGAGTTCGACGCGCGCAACGGCTGGAACACCGGCTTCCTCTCGTGCGCGCACTGGCTACACTGGCGCACCGGCATCGACCTGGGCGCCGCGCGCGAGAAGGTGCGCGTGGCGCGGGCGCTGCCGGCGCTGCCGCGGGTGAGCGCAGAGATGCAGCGCGGCCGGCTCTCGTACGCCAAGGTGCGCGCCCTCACGCGCGCGGCCACGCCAGACAACGAGCAGGCGCTCGTGGACTTCGCCCTGTCCGGCACGGCCGCACACGTCGAACGGTTCGTGCGCGGGTGGCGCCGCGTGGACGCGGTATCTGACCGCCCCACGGACGAGGCGCGGCATCTTGCGCGCAGCCTCTCCACCTGGGTGGACGACGACGGCATGGTGGTGATTCGCGGTCGCCTCACGCCCGAGGTCGGCGCTCTGGTGCAGCGCGCCATCGAGGCGGCTGCAGACGTGCTGCTCCGAGACTCGGTGTCGGCGGCGAAGGACGGTGGCATGGCGGACGAGGTGAATCACGCCCAGCGCAGGGCCGATGCCCTCGCCCTCATTGCCGAGACGGCTCTGTCCTCGAGTCTGGATGCCGGTAGTGCGGGTGACCGGTATCAGGTGGTAGTCCACGTTTCCGCGGAAACGCCGAACGCCGGCGGTCAGGAGGCGGCCATCGAGGTGGATCACGGCGCCCTCCACGTTTCCGCGGAAACGTCGCGGCGACTGGCCTGCGATGCATCCGTTGTGCGCATCGCCCACGATGCCTCCGGCGGCGTGCTCGATGTAGGGCGGAAGACCCGCACGATTCCGCCCTCGATTCGCCGCGCGCTCGCCGCGCGCGACACGGGCTGCCGCTTCCCGGGTTGTACGGCTCGCCGGTGCGATGCCCATCACATCGAATCCTGGGCGAATGGCGGAGCAACCAGCGTGGACAACCTCGTCCTTCTGTGCCGGCGGCACCACCGCGCCGTGCACGAGGGCGGCTTCGTAGTCCAAAGTACCGGTGACCGCCAGTTCGAGTTCATCGCACCGAGCGGCATCCCGATTCCGTCAAGCCCTTCGGCACCCCTTCCCGCCGAAAAGGTTCCGCCGCTGCCCAATGTTGGTCTCGATCTGCAGGTCTGGGACGGCACGCCGTTCGACCTCGTCTGGGCGATCGACGTGCTCTACAGTCGCTCGGTCATTCCGGAGAAAAATGCAGAAGAGGAGGAAGGCTGTGGGAGCTGTGGAAACCGTTCTGTGGTTTCCAAGGAGCTTGTGGGCGCGTTGCCCTGACCAGCCGCGGGCAAGGCGTCCACAGCTCCGGCAGCTTCCACGGCCGCGCGTTACTGCACGACGACGTCGCGTGTCGTCGTCGGCGAGCCGGCTTTCTCGAACCAGTCGATGCCCTCGCTCACGAGGTCGAACTTG
>CADEFN010000020.1 GCA_902826615.1 uncultured Gemmatimonadota bacterium | reverse complement strand
CACACGGCCTACTCGGTTCCGGAGTCGGTGGCGAAGCGAATCCACACGCGTTTGTTGAACAGCCGTTGATGACGGCAGGGGAATCCTCTTGTCACCCTGCCTCGCAGATGGAGTCGCTGCACGCTGCCCCAGTTCCCGGTCGCGGATCCATGCGGGAAGGCTCGAACTGCTGGGCCGTGGCCTCGGTGATCAGGGCCCCCAGGTCCCGACCGAGCTGCAGATCGTCATAGGCACCGAAGACGTGCCGGCGAACTCGCCCCACCGTGTCGATCAGGATCACGGTGGGTGTGCCGCGCATGCCGTACGCCCGCATCGTGCGAGGTAGCGGGTCGCCGGCGTCGCCCCGGTCATCAACGGCGACTGGGAACCGCACCCGGTATTCGTGCAGGAACACCTCGAGTGCCGCCGGTCCCATCACGTCGTGATGCTCGAACACGGTATGCAGGCCGACGACAGCCACCGGTTCCTTGGCGAACAGCGAGGCCACGCGTTGCGCCTGCGGCAGACCCACCGACACGCAGCCAGGGCACAGCATCTGGAAGGCATGGAGCATCACGACGCGTCCCCGCAAGCCCTCGAGCGTGAGCGGCTCTGGCGTGTTGAACCACCGCGAGGTGGACCACGCGGGCGCCGTCGGCGTGGGCATCAGAAGTCGCCGTCCTTCACGTACGGATGGCTCCAGAGCGTCACCTGCAGCAGGCACGACTTCACCCAGGCGGCGTGCATCGCATCGACCTCTGCCGCGTCGTGCCCTCGGGCCGCGAGGAACGGCTTCAGCGTCGTCGTCACGGGGACGACGAGGAGGAACAGATCGCGAAAGGGGACGAGCGCCGTCGATGGGGCACCGTCGGTCCGGTTCTTCTTCGCCCGGTGGTGCCGCAAGCCAATCTCATGCTGGTAGTCGAGCCACGCCTGGTCGTAGTCGGCCCGCGCGGTGTCGAGTATCCACTGGCCGAAGCGGCGGCGGACGCCAGCGAGATACAGGCCAATCGGTTCGCCCGTGTCCTGGTGGGTGAACGAGGCGAGCAGGTGCGGCTGAGACCCGACAAAGCCGTACCACACGTCGAGAATGGCGTCGATCTGATCCTTCACTACGTCGTGCGACTGTCGCAAGGCGCGGATGTCGTCGTCACCGAACAGGACGCTTTGCTGCATGCGGGCGAAAGCGTCCAGGGAGATCGGCGAGCGCGCGATGGCCGCCGTGCCTGCTGTGTAACCGGGAATGCTGTTCGTCATCCGTCACCTCTCTTCGTTGGTTGGGCACACGGCTCCCCATGCGGCACACTGCCGGTGAGGGCGGCACGTGTGCGTTGTTCAGGCCGAGTTCGCAAACCTGGCCCAGGTGGTGTGCTGCTGCTCCTGCGGCGCCGGTGCGTGATCGCCGCAGTCGAGACGCAACTGGGCCGCCGCCATCGGGGCATCGACAAAGCCGCAGTGGTGGGGCGCGTCGCCGCGGTGCACGTACGGCCGAAAGTGGATGCACGTGGCACACATGCGGCTGACGGGAATCTGCCCCTGCACCTGCAAGGCGCGGATCATCTTCATCAGCGCGGTGAGCAGGGTCGCCTGCTCGGTGTGGGTCAGCGAACCGATCGCCTGCGTGAGGAACTCCGGCCACGCACGCGTACGCGCCGACAGGCGGATGCCGGCAGCCGTCAAACGCAACAGTTTGGCTCGTGGGTGCCGCGTGTCGGGCGTGCGCCGGACGAGGCGCTTGTCCGCCAACGTGGTGACGGCCTCGCTGACCGTGGGGAGACCGATCCCAAGACGGTCAGCCACCTCAGTCGCACTGAGCGCACCATCGGTGGCGAGCACCGCGAGAATCTGGCCCTGCGTCGGAGACAGCCCCTGCTCGCTGGCCTGACTCCACGTCTGGTGCTTGAGGGCGAGCCCGAGCTTGTGGAGGCCGGTCGCGAGGCGCCGGTCGAGCGGCGGAGAATCGAGTATGGGCGGCGTGACGTGGCGCACGACAACGAGCTTAGATTCGGACTCCGAAGTTGTCAATGTCGCGCACGACGACGCGCCTAGACCACGATGCCGGCCTGTGGAGTCTCGGCTCGCGATGTTCCGGCTCGAGGACGGCCCGCGGGTCGCGAGCCTTGCACATGCGGGCGTCGCCGGTGGCCACGGCACTCTGATGCGCTCGTGCTCACGCGGCGTCGTTCAGTTGAACAGTGTCGACCGCGCCGCGGCGGTAATGGCCGTGACCGCCGCATTCTGGATACGACGTTCCGCGGTGATCGCGTAGAAGCGCTCCCGGATGGCCGGGACCTCGGCGACGGCCGTGAGTCGATACCGTCGACGAACCTCGCCGGCAATGGCTGTCGGCACGAAGAGCGCTCCGGCTCCGCTTTCGCCGAACACTTTGGCGAGGGCGAAGTCGTCGAATTCTCCGGAAACGGGCGGGTCAATCCGCACCTGGCGGAGCCAGTCGGTCACCAACCGCCGCAGGGCGGTGCCCTCGCTCGGCAGCAGTAGGGAGGTCTGCGCCAGCGAGTTTGGGAAGTCTTTCCTCAACCGGCGTGCCAGGGTCGGGTGGGCGAACAGTGTGACGCTGCACTCGCCCAAGAGGTGATTGAACGCTTTGACGTTCACCGTGGGCGGCACAGGGATGTCGGACAGCACCAGATCGACCTCGTGAACGGCGAGAGCCGCCAGCAAGCGATCCACTCGGTCCTCACGGCACACGAGGCGAATCGGTGACGCCAGGCGCATGGCGGGCTCGATCAACCGGTAGGTGACAAGCTTGCTCATCGCGTCCGCGATTCCCACGACCAGCCGCAGAGGTCCGCGGGTCTCGCGAGCCCGGACGGCCTCCATCAGTTCCTGGCCCAGCGAGAAGATCCCGTCCGCGTACTGCAACACCACTCGACCCACGTCGGTCGGGACAAGGCGGCGGCCTGCGCGCTGGAACACCGGCGCTCCCAGCGCGCTCTCCAGAGCGTGGATATGGCTGCTCACCGTCGGTTGAGTCACCCGGAGTGCTTTCGCCGCCCGCGCCACGCCGCCTTCGCGAACCACCGTCCACGCGCACAGGAGGTGGTGGTAGTTGAGGTCTGTCATTCACACAACATATCGAGAATCTGGATGTATGCGGCAAATAAATCTGCCTTGTCCGACAGTATGACCCCCGGGGAAACTGGAGGGTGTCAGAGGAGCAGCAGTGGCCGAACCGATCAGCGCCGAGTCCAACAACGTCCTTCGCCCGTGGTTCGACCTTTCACACGTTCGCGCTGACCTCCTTGCGGGTGTCACCACCGGCGTGGTCGCACTCCCTCTCGCGCTTGCCTTCGGCGAGGCGTCGGGTGCAGGTCCGATGGCGGGCCTCTGGGGCGCCATCATCCTCGGCTTCATCGCCGCGCTGCTGGGGGGAACCCCGACATTGGCCTCCGGCCCGACCGGCCCGATGGTCGTGGTGTTCGCCGGCATCTTCACGGCGCTGAACGGTGACCCCTCGCAGGTGTTCGCCGCGGTGCTCCTGGGCGGGATCCTGCAGGTGTTGATGGGCCTCGCCGGGCTCGGCCAGTACATCCGGCTGGTGCCGTATCCCGTCGTGTCCGGGTTCATGAGCGGCATCGGCGTCGTGATCATCTCCCTGCAGGTGTCGCGCCTCTTCGGACATGAGCCCGAGGGCGGCGGAACGATACCCGCCCTCACGGCGATTCCCGGCGCGATGGCGAACCCCAATTGGCCGGCGCTCGGTCTTGGGCTTCTCGCGATCGGCACTGTGTTCGTGTGGCCGAAGCGGTGGGCGAGGGTACTCCCGGGGTCCCTGGCCGCCCTCGTCGCGGGAACGGTCGCGGGCGGATTCCTTATGGGTGCCCCGCTCCTGGGCGAGATTCCCACAGGACTCCCTGCGCTGGTGCTACCGAGCCTGTCCTCGGAGACGTTCCTGTTGGTGCTCGAGTCGGCCGTGGTTCTC
This sequence comes from uncultured Gemmatimonadota bacterium, assembly GCA_902826615.1. Taxonomy (GTDB): domain Bacteria; phylum Gemmatimonadota; class Gemmatimonadetes; order Gemmatimonadales; family Gemmatimonadaceae; genus RBC101. The sequence goes on along the minus strand of CADEFN010000020.1, from coordinate 5,816 downwards.
GCGGCCCTTGGATCGATCGACACTCTCATTACGGCACTGGTGGCCGACAACCTCACGGCCACGCGCCACGTGTCCCGTCAGGAACTGATTGGCCAGGGCGTGGGCAACGCGGTCGCCGGGCTGTTCGGCGCCGTCCCCGGCGCTGGCGCGACGATGCGCACCGTCGTCAACATCCGGGCGGGGGCGAGGACGCGGCTCTCCGGCATGACGCATGCAGCGCTGCTGTTCGCCGTGGTGGTCGCACTCGCGCCGCTCGCCTCACGAGTGCCCCATGCGGTGCTGGCCGGTATTCTCATCAAGGTCGGGTACGACATCATCGACTGGACCTACATTCGCCGCGCGCACCGAGGCCCGCGGTGGGACTTGCTCCTCATGGCGCTCGTGCTCGGGCTCACGGTCTTCGTCGACCTGATCACGGCGGTTGCTGTCGGAGTCGTGGCCGCCGCGCTCGCGTTCGTCAAGCAACTGGCGGACGTGCAGATCGCCGCCCGCAAGGCCTCCCCGAACCAATACTTCACGTCGGAGGAAGCGGCGCTGTTCGAGGCGGCGCGGGCGCGCGTCACGTGGTTCAACTTCGCGGATGGCCCCCTGAGTTTCGGGGCCGCCGCCGACCTGGGACACCACGTTCGAGAACAGGCGCGCGGCGGTGCCAGTACGATCGCCCTGGACTTTTCGAGTGTGCCGTTCCTCGATCTGTCCGCGGCGATGGCCGTGCAGACGATTCTGACCGATGCGCGAGCCGCTGGACGCCAGGTCTGGCTCGTGGCCGCGAACCCTGACGTCGCGCGCGTGCTCTCAACATTGGAGATCGACCGAGCCATCGGCGATGACGCTCGTTTTTCGACGCGCCTGGACGCGCTCAGGTCGGCGGCGACCTTGTCGCGACCGGCGATCGGCGCAACTGGCGAGTAGCCCCGTCCCCGGGGAGCGTCCTATGCGCTAACCGCCCCCGGGCGCGACAGACAGAAGGAGTGACACCATGCGGACACAGACCCGTGAGACCCAGACGCATCTGACACCCGAAAGGGCCCTGGAGGTGCTCCGAGACGGCAATCGGCGCTTCGTGAACAACCTGCGAGCCAATCGCAACCTGCTTCAGCAGGTCAATGAGACTGCGTCCGGGCAATATCCCTTCGCCGTGGTCCTGAGCTGCATCGATTCGCGCACCTCGGCTGAGCTCATCTTCGACCAGGGCTTAGGGGATATCTTCAGCGTGCGTATCGCCGGCAACGTCGTGAACGAGGACATTCTGGGGAGCATGGAGTTCGCCTGCAAGGTGGCCGGTTCCAAGCTCATCGTCGTCCTCGGGCACACGCGGTGTGGGGCGATCAAAGGTGCGTGCGACGGCGTGGAGATGGGGCATCTCACGGGCCTTCTGGCCAAGATTGGCCCGTCGGTGCAGGCGGTGGACCGGGTCGGCGAGGCGGCGCTGGATCGCGTCGAGCGGGTCGCCGTCGAGAACACGAGACGGCAGATGCGCTCGATCCTGGAGCGCAGCCCCATCCTCGAGCACCTGTTCGCAGACGGCGCGCTCGGATTCGCGTGCGGAATCTATTCAGTAGATACCGGCGAGGTGGCGTTACTCGACCAGCAGTTCCAGGCGGGTGGCTCGTAGCACAGGAGCGGAGAGCCTCTTGATGTCCGACATGAACCGTATCGCTGCGCCTGCGGTCCAGCCAGGAGTGCGACCCGACCGGGCGCGCCGCGCGCGGCCTGGGCATTGCGGCCTGCCCTCTCGCTAGAGACGTCTCCTCCCATGCCTTCCAGATTCACCCGCGACGCGCTTGACCGATTGATTGCCGCCCTGACCGAACTGCGGGAGCACTGCCTGCAGCACGAGCAGGCCAACGGCCCGCATGTCGATCGCGCGGCGCCCACCTACCGCGCCAGTGTCCGCAATCTGCTGCACTACCTGGCGTTTCGGCAGCACGACCTGCGGGACATGCAGCGCGAATTGACGTCGCTTGGCTTGTCCTCGCTCGGCCGGACCGAGGCCCATACGCTGGCCGGCATCGATGCGGTCCTTGCCGCGCTGCACCGACTGGCCGCACGCGACATGCCGCGGCCACCAGCGGCGCTTCCGCCCGTCGACTTCGCCTCGGGGCCGGCAGCGTTGGTCGAGCACGCCGACGCGCTTCTGGGGCCTGAACCGCTGGATCGCACCGTGCGGATCATGGTCACGATGCCGTCCGAGGCGGCCACCGATCCACGATTGGTGAAGGACCTCGTGGCGCGTGGGATGGACGTGATGCGGGTCAACTGCGCCCATGACGACGCCAAGGCGTGGGCCGCGATGATCGCGAACCTCAGAAAGGCGGAGGCCGACATCGGGCGGACCTGCAAGGTCCTGATGGACCTCGGCGGACCAAAGCTGCGCACCGGACCGATCGGGGGTGGCAGCCGCATCGTCCGCTGGTCGCCCAGGCGTAACCTGCGCGGGCGGGTGGTTGAGCCGGTGCGTCTCTGGCTGGCGCGCCTGGGGCGCCCCGTGCCCCCTTCTGACATCCCTCTGGTCGTGCTGCCCGTTGACGGCGCGCTGCTGGGGCGGGCGCGTGCCGATGATTACCTCGGGTTTCGCGACACCCGTGGACGAAGTCGCCGCCTGCGCATCCTGGGCCGGACGCGAGACGGTTGCTGGGCCGAGGCGCGCACCGGGGCCTATCTCACTTCGGGCACCTCGCTGCGTCTGACTCGTGCGGGCACCGAGGTGGCCCGGGGTGTGGTGGGAGATCTACCGATGGTCGAAGAGCCCATCCGACTGCGCCCCGGGGACCAGTTGCGGGTCACGGCGAACGGATCGGGTCGGCGTGCCAAGCGGGCCGCCGCCGGCAGCCTTTGCCAGCCCGCGTCCATACCCTGCACGCTGCCCGAAGTGTTCGGGCAGGTCAAGCCTGGCGAGCGCATCTTCTTCGATGACGGCAAGATCCAGGGCCGGATCTGCGAGGCCAAGCCCGAGTCGCTGCTGGTCGATATCACGCACGCCCGACCGCGCGGATCGAAGCTGCGGGCTGAAGAGGGCATCAATCTGCCCGACAGCGCTCTGAACATCCCCAGCCTGACTGCCAAGGATCTGGACGACATGGTCTTCGTCGCGCGCCACGCCGACGTGGTGGGTCTCTCGTTCGCCCAGACCGCCGACGACGTGCTCCAACTCGAAGCCGCGCTGGCCGAGCGCAGCGGCGGCGATATCGGCATCCTCCTCAAGATCGAGAGTCGGACCGCCTTCGAGCAGTTACCGCACCTGCTGCTAGCCGGGCTGCAGTCGCCGCCTGTCGGTGTCATGGTGGCGCGCGGCGACCTCGCAGTCGAGATTGGCTTCGACCGGCTGGCCGAGGTGCAAGAGCAGATCCTCTGGTTGTGCGAAGCCGCGCACGTGCCCGTCATCTGGGCCACTCAGGTCCTAGAGACGTTGGCCAAGACCGGCAATCCGTCGCGCGCCGAGGTGACCGATGCCGCGATGGCCGCGCGCGCCGAGTGCGTCATGCTCAACAAGGGACCGCACACGCCTGCGGCGGTCAGCTTTCTGGACAACGTGCTCCGCCGCATGCGGCAACATCAGACCAAGAAGCGCGCGATGTTACGGCGGCTGTCCGTGGCATCGCCGGAAGCGGTTCCACTGGTCGCGCCGATTTCAGCGCCCTCTCAGTCGGTCGTGACCCAGGAGACCCGCCGGCTGGCGAGGCGGCGCCCTCGGCTGGCGCCCGAAGGGAGCACATGACCCTGGCCTTCGGGTTCCTGGCCGGTCTGGCGCTTCTGGTGGTGGGCGCCGAACTGCTGGTGCGCGGTGCCTCCCGGCTGGCGCTTGGATTCGGGGTGTCGCCGCTGGTCGTGGGGCTGACCGTGGTCGCATTCGGCACGAGTGCGCCCGAGGTGGCCGTGTCCGTGGGCTCCGCCCTCGAGGGCAGGACGGACATCGCGATCGGCAACGTGGTCGGCAGCAACATCTTCAATGTGCTGTTCATCCTGGGCGTCTCGGCCCTGATCTCGCCGCTGATCGTCAACGTGCAATTGATCCGGCAGGAAGTGCCGATCATGATCGCCGCATCGGCGCTGCTGCTCTCGCTGGCGCTGGACGGCGTGGTGGGCATGTTCGACGGGGCGCTGTTCGTCGGCCTGCTGATTGCCTACACGACCTTCCTGATTGTCCAATCCCGCTCCGAGCCGAAGGCCGTCCAGGACGCGTTCGCCCTCTCCGTTGCTGGGTCCAGCAGGAGCACCTGGGATGCGCGACTGCCGACGCAGTTACTGATGATCGGCGGTGGCTTGGCGTGCCTGGTCCTGGGGGCCGATCTGTTCGTCGACGCAGCGGTCACGCTGGCCACGACCCTGGGTGTGAGCGACATCGTGATCGGCCTGACGATCGTGGCGGCGGGCACGTCGCTGCCCGAGGTCGCCACGTCGATCATGGCGGCGATCAAGGGTGAGCGCGACATCGCGGTGGGCAACGTCGTGGGCAGCAACACCTTCAACATCCTCGGCTGCCTCGGCCTGTCGGCGCTCGCGGCCGGAGACTCGGCGCTGGTCGTGGCGCCGTCGCTGATGCGCTTCGACATCTGGGTCATGATCGCCGTGGCCGTGGCGTGCCTGCCGATGTTCATCACGGGACGCCAGATCGCACGTTGGGAAGGCGCCGTGTTCGTCCTGTACTACGCCGCCTACGCGGGCTACTTGATCCTCGCGGCGCAGCAGCACGACGCCCTCGACGCCTTTTCCGTGGTGATGGCCAGTTTCGTCCTTCCGCTTACCATCGTGACGCTGGCAGTCGGATTCGTGCGGCGGGAGGCGAGCTGATTCCGATGCTCAGACGCCGCCCACCATTCGACGCCGACGCCCTGCGCGGGGCGCTCGTGCGCCGGCCGTGGGGAAAGACGGAGGGGTGAGTGTTGACCACAACCGTGGGACAGGTACACTGGATTCATCATGGAACTGCACCTTCCGCTTGAACTCGAGGGCAAGCTCGCCGCAGCGGCGAGCCGCCGAGGAGTGTCGGTCGAGGCGCTCGCCCGCGAGGCGCTCGAGCGCGCCGTAGACTACGACGACTGGTTCCTTCAAGAGGTCGAGACCGGCCTGGCCCAGGTCGATGCCGGCCAGACGCTGACCCACGAGGCAGTGGGTGAGCGGATGGCGAAGAAGCTGGCCGAGCACGACGCCAGACGCTGATGCACCTGCGCTGGACGGAGGCGGCGGCAACCGATCTGGAACGCATCGCCGACTACTTGTTCAGCCATGCGCCAGATCGTGCGCCGCACCTGATTCGGTCAATCTACGAGGCGCCCGAGACGCTGTTGTCGTTCCCACATCGCGGGCGACCGGGGAAGAAGGCTGGCACACGCGAACTGGTGCTCTCGCCCTTGCCATGGATCGTGGTCTACACCGTGCGCGACGACGTCGTCCACGTCGTTCGCATCCTCCACGGAGCGCAACGATGGCCCTGACGGATGGCGTGCGACACGGATGGACGGTGCGGACTGCCAGCGGGCAATGGCGGGCAATGCCCGACGGCAACGACGGCATTCATGGCATTCCCGGCAACGTGGTTTCTGTAACTTACAGATTCTAAAGACGCTGGAAGAGTTCGAATCCCACCCTCTCCGCCAAATCACGATCCTTTAGAATCAACAACTTAGCAAGGCGTAGCGGGTTCTCGTGGGTGATGGCGGGCAATGCGGTTCGAACGAGCCTGCTTCTCGTCCTCGACGCCGTCAAAAACAGGCCTGTTTCTGCCACGCGGGTTCTCTCTACAGCCACGTGGGTTCCTCAAGCACCCGCGTAGCATGCTCGTTGGGAGGTTGCGCTAGTTGGAGTTCTGGGAAAGC
>CADEFN010000019.1 GCA_902826615.1 uncultured Gemmatimonadota bacterium | reverse complement strand
ACCCGGGCCTGATTGTTAGCCTAACCATGGAGAAAGACCGGGGGGACCCGCACAATCACGAGCATCGCCACAGTGCGATTCGCTGCGTGACGCCGGCGGAACGCTACGCGGGGCACGAGACTGTCAAGCGACATCCGAAACTCCCCAGGGGGCACCATCTCAACGTCCCCACCCGGTTACTCCGCGGTCTCCGCCGTGGGGACGGGGCGGAGCAGCCCGGCCCGGCGTTTCTCTTTCAGACGATACGACTCGCCCTTGACGGTGATCGTCGTCGCGTGATGCAACAGGCGATCGAGGATTGCGCTGGCGATCACGGTGTCCCCGAAGACCTCGCCCCACGCGCCCAGCTCTGGTTGCTGGTGAGCAGGGTCGAGCCGCGTTCGTAGCGCCGGGAGAACAACTGGAAAAACAGGTTGGCCCCCTGCCGGTCGATCGGGATGTAGCCGATCTCGTCGATGATCAGCAGCTTGGGCTGGGTCAGCACCTTGAGCCGCTCCTCCAGGCGATTCTCGTACAGGGCTTTCCCCAGACTCGTGATCAGCCCCGCCGCCGTGGTAAACATCGTCCGGGGCCCGAGCGCACACGAGCTCATGCCTAACGCCACCGGGAGATGCGTCTTGCCCACCCCGGGGGGCCCGAGCAGCAGCACGTTCTCGTTCGTCCCGATGAAGAGTCCCGTCGCCAGCTCCTTGATCACCTTGGGCTCGATCGAGGGCTGAAACGGTCAGTCGAAGGTCTCCAGCGACTTCAGAAACGGGAAGCGGGCCATCGCGATCCGCATCATGCGATGTTTCGCCTGCTTGGCCTCGAGCTCCAGCGCGAGCACGTCGTCCAGGAAATCGGCGTAGCTCCCGTCCTTCTTCGCGGCTTGCTCGAGCAGCGTGCTCAGCTCGGCGTCCACCCGAAGCAGGCGCAGCCGCTGGCAGTGCGCACTCAAGCGCTCCAGTTGTGGGGTGCTCATGCCACGCCCTCCTCGACCAGCGCCGCGTACACGGCGAGGTCCCGCACGGCGACCTCGGCCTCGGCCGGATACCCGGGGTCGAAGCGCGGCGGCCCGCCGACGGGCGCGCGGCGCGGCCCGGGGCGGAAGAGCCCGCGATAGTGCGTGGGCTCCATGACCACCTGAAAGCGCCCCAGCGCCCGGTGCCGCGCGATCACCGTCCCCTGATGCAAGATCTCGTACGCCCCGAGCAGCTCGCGCACCACGACCGCGTGGCCCGCGTACGCGACGGGCACGGAGTAGCGACTCCCCCCGATCGCCACCAAACTGTCCCGGGCGACCACGCGGTGGCGGACGCGCTCCCGGCTGTAGACCTGCCGCGCGCCTAACGGGGACAGCTGCTCCCGGCCGAAGCGCACGGCCGGCACCTCGTGCGTCGTCCCGTGCACGCGCTGATCGGCAACGGTGAGCGCCCACTCCCGCAGCCAGTCGTTCAGGTGGTCCCAGGAGCGGAAGCGTTTCCCCGCCAGCGCATTCCGCTGCACATACTTCACGCCGGACTCGACCTTCCCTTTGCTCTGGGGCCGATAGGGCCAGTGCGCCCAGGGGCAAACCCGTAGTGCGCGGCGAAATCCGCGTAGCGGGGATGCCACACCACCTGATGACGGCCCGTCTCCGCATCCCGCTGGTGCGCCAGCACCATCGGCTTCGCATTGTCGACCACGATTTGCGCCGGGACGCCGCCAAAGTGCTGAAAGGCATGTTCATGGCCCGTCAGCACGGCCTCCAGGCGCTCGTGCGGAAACGCTTCCGCGTACATGCGGCGGGAAAAGCCTAACGTGCAGACGAACCCCTGCGCGGTGACCCGCGTCTCCGCGATCCACACCGTCCGCTGGCCGAAATCCACCTGCGCTCGCTGCCCCGGCGGCGTTTCAAAGCGCACGCTCGCGGCGGGGCGCTGGGCCGCCACCCGCAGGGGCCGGACCACCCGCAGCAGCTGCTGATGCGAGCCGGTGTAACCGCGATGCGTGCGGAGCTCGCGCCACAACACCATACAATTGAAGTCGACTTCTGGCGCCCGGGCGGTGAGCCAGTCGCGGTGCGCATCCAGGATGGACCGCCGCGGCCGCGCCGCCCGCGCGGGACAACCCCGCGGCGCGTCCGCCACGCCCACACGGTCTTCCGATCCACGCCGTACGCGAGCGCCAGCCAACGCACCGACTCCCCTGGCCCAGCCGAGCCAAGAGCTCCTCGACCACTGCTACTTTCAGCACAGGCCCCGCCTCCACCGCCTCGGGTCCGGCCGAACCTACCCCCGCAGCTTCGCCTCTTCCATACCACCCTCCTCAGCGAGGGGTGGAGAATTTCAGATGGCGACTACCTGGGGAATTTCAGATGTCGAATGACAGATGACTACCGGTCCGCTGCAGCTCAGTGGGACGTGCGACCGGTCGGCGACCGCGTGGTGCACGTCGCGTCGGCACCGTGGCCGGTGGAGCCCCTTCGTGCGCTCGACGCGATCCATCTGGCGAGCGTACTTGTCTCCCGCGAGGCGCGGCCGGACCTGCGATTGCTCACGCGCGATAACGGGTCGAAGCGAACGCAGCTGCGCTGGGGCTGACGCTCGCGTCGATCGGTGAGGCCAATCGGTAATCGCAGCGTGGGCCGGGGCGGCGGCGGTGAACTGGCGGACTTAGACGAAGGCGTCCGTCGCTCGGGACGGGTGAAACAGAGTGGATGCGACCAGCGATCAGGCTGACTGCGTGCGCACATCGGCGTCCGACGAGTGGCAGGGCCTCGAACCCGAGGCCTCTTTCGCGCGAAGCTGCGAGATCTGAAATGCGACCGACTGCGCCGAAGTCACTCGAGGTGGCACTGCAAATGCCACCAGTCTTCATTCCGTAGGGCGAGGTGTGGAAGGCAGCGGCCGGGCGTGCGCACCACTTTCTGTGTCCCGGGGGCGTCGGCATCGGGACACAGAGTGGGCGAGAACGTCGCTCTTGAACAATCCTCGCACTGCTACCGCAGGATGGTGGTGTACGTCCTCGCTCATCTAATCGCCGAGCAGGACGTGGGTTGGTTCCAGAGCTAGAGGATCGGCCGGTGCGGGTCTTGCCGGAGACCGGTGGTGTCGGCGATGACCTACGCAGCGTGTTGGTGCACCGCCCAGCTTTCGCACAGGTCACAGGGTCAGCGGCTGCGGTTACGCTGAGGGGCGGTAGCAAGGGATCGTGAACTTAACGGGTGAATCTCGATCCGGGGGTAAGCAATGGTCGCCATCACGAAACCAATCGAGCGGTGGTACAACCGGCTGCGACTAAGCTGGGGCACCTCCGCCCGTGTTTCTCAGAGAACAAGGACTGGTTTTTCGGGCAGTACTGATGCATACAGAAAGACCCAGAATCCATCGTCAGCCGTCGCACAAGACCTAGCAACTCTGGGCAGCGTGCTATACCCGGGGCGGGGAAACGGCGGCCACGCGCATGATGATACAGTGCTATGACCACACCTTCGTCTAATCGGGTCGAGGTCTGGATGATCGACCCCGGCACGCTCGCCACTCCGCACCAGCGCGCCCGTGCAGCCGACCTCCTCGCACCGGAAGAGCAACGCCGGTGGAGGAGGTACCGCTTCGCGCGTGATCGCGACCTCTTCTTGGCCACGCGTCTGCTCGTACGAAGCGTGCTGGCCAACTACACAGGGGTCGAGGCGCGTGCGCTACGGTTCTCGTCGAACGCGCACGGCAAGCCCTCCCTCGTTGAAGGGCACAGCGAGGTCGACGTAAGGTTCAACCTTTCGAACACACGCGGGCTGGTAGTTTGCGCGGCGACCATGGGACGGGAGGTTGGTGTCGATGTCGAGGACATTCAAGAGGTGCCTGGCCTGGGGGCAGAGTACTATTTGGCCCCGCCTGAACTGGCAGAGCTGCGAGCGGGAAGCCTGGCTGATAGACGTGCGGAGTTCTACACCTTCTGGACGCTCAAAGAGTCCTTCATCAAAGCACGCGGCGAGGGAATGTCGATAGGGCTGAGCAGCTTTGCGGTCGGCATTCGGCCGCCGCGCCTCCTAGAGTATCGAGACGGCGCGTTCCACAGGTCGCGTTGGCGCTTGTTCGCATTCGCTCCGACGACGCACGCGCTCGCTCTGTGCATCGAGTCGCGCGAAGGAGAACGGATCGAAATCGTCTCGCGCCGCACGTCGGCACAGGAGCTTCTCGATGCGCTCCGGACGTGTCGCTGACGTGTCCTCTTCGGGAGCATCGCCTCCGTTGTACTCCGGCCTGCTCTGCACAGGCACACCATCGCCATTCACGCATCAACGCCGGTAGCATCATGGTGCGCCTGTCGATGCACCAACCGACCGGGGCGCCCCTCATTGCCTACTTCGCTGCGCTGCCGTGACCGGATCAAGCCGTCGTCGAGTGAACGGACGTGTGGTGCTGGGCGCGTGACCTGCTCGTGCCCCAAGGCATTGATTTCCGCCTTGGCCACGCCGAGTCTCAGGGCCACTAGCTACGCGAAGGCAAAGACCGATGCCGTTGACGCCGCGACGATGGCAAACTCCTCTGGGACAACCTGATCCCCGAAGCGGACATGATCACCGATGCCTACGCGAGCTCAGCGATCTGCTGCGGGCGAGGCTGCCGCGTGTCACCCGCTGCCTGCAAGCGAAGCGCAATGTCGGCGAGCTTCTCGAGAATACAGCGTCCGCGTACCGGGCTAGCTCCCCCTGCGGCGGTTACAGGCTAAGCTGTTCGCCGCTCAGCGGGCGCCGCTACACACCCAGGTGACGCGCTTCGAAGTGGAGATCCGTCTGAGGTCCTCGATTGCCCAGAGCTCCAGCGCGTCCACTAGGCCTCGGGCACTGGCGCCCACATAGCTTCCACCCTTGTGCTGTAGATCGAAGGTGGGGTCGTTGCAAGGGTAGATCCGGCGCCGGATCCCTGGTCGCCAAGGAACTCGCCACCATCGTCATCGCCATCCTCACCAAGGGACAAGTATTCAATTGCGCTATACCAACGTCCGCAACGCACACCAAGAACGCGCCCAGCCGCCGCTCACCCCCTACGAGGCATCATCTGAGAAACCCAAACCACAAGGGTGAGGCGCGAACACCCGCCAAACCACGGCGCCACCGTTGTGAGGTCCAAACCTGCACTCCATCCGCCTTCGGTTTCTCCTCCGGAACGCAACCGAGCCACCTGGCCCGTGTACTACCTACTCTCCCTCCCGACGGAGCGTCTAGCACACGTGTGTACCACGTGATCGCCTGGTAGCTCATGCGCTGGGAACCGGATCGTCTAGGTATCGCTCCTGCTCAGAGCGTCGGCGCGACTTTCCAGCGTGAATAGCTGAGACCGCTCTAGACGTTGCAGCGCGTAGCGCGGAAAGCAGATTGGCAGCCGTTACGACGCGGGTACTGGACTTGGAGCACCGCCGACTACAACCTATCAGTAGGTGTGTGAGAAGAGGCACGTCGGCGAGTCCCGACCGTGGGTTACTATGCTACCCGCCACTAGCAGGAGGAACGATGCGAGACGATGAAGACACGAGAACGTATGACGTCGTGAAGAATGATGAAGAGCAGTACTCTCTCTGGCTCGTAGGCAAGGCGCTGCCCGCAGGTTGGCGCCAAGTCGGGGTGCAGGGTGACAAGCAGAAGTGTCTATCCTACATCGACCAAGTGTGGACAGACATGCGGCCACTCAGCATGCGAAAGCAGGAGACACATCCGGGGTAAAGATGCGCAATCGGCATCGAGTATTCGCGGTCACCACGTGACGGTCGCTGCAAGAAGATTCTAGGGAGTCTGGCGGTGCGAAGAATCACAACGAACCCTGAGCTCAAAAGCCTTGGAGGAGCGAGAAGATGGCGATGACCCTGTGGATACGGGAGCTGCAAAGGGCCGTCAGGTCCGCGAAGCACGCGCCCGCATTCGCGGGCGGGGTTGTCCTGGTGCTTGGCTTGGCATTAAGCATGGCGATCTCTACGTCCGCGATGATCGAGGGGGTGCTGCTGCGACCATTTCCGGTCGTTGAGGAGCACCGGGTCGTCCTCATTACGCCGTTCGTCCTCGCCACCGGGCCGATGCCCGCGCCGCTCTCCGTCGTCACTCAGCTGGGTGACGAGAGTCGCCAACTCGCGGGGATCGCTGGAGTGGGTCACTGGGGTACAGCCGCGCAGCCGTATCGCACTGATCGCGGGACGGTTGTCCTTCAGACTTCTAAGGTATCAAGCAACTTCTTTGACTTGCTGGGTACTCGCGCCGCTCTCGGTCGCCTGATCCGCCGAGGGGACGAACGCAGCGGTGGCATATCGGCAGCAGTGCTCAGTCACGCCGCATGGCGATCGCACTTTCGGGGCGACTCGGCCGTGGTTGGTGCGCGACTCCTGGATCCTTACACGTCGAGCACAGTTGAGATCGTGGGAGTGGCGCCTCCTGGCTTGGACTACCCGCGGGGGGTGCAAGCTTGGACGACAATCCCCGCCGGCGCCGCCACGCGAGTCGTGGCGGTGGGTCGGCTCGCGGCTGCGGGCACGGCGGAAGGCGCTCGGACTGAATTCGCCTCCATCGTTAGCAGGCTGCTCCCGGAATGGCGCTTGTCCGGCGCTCACTTGTCACCGTTATCTGATGCGGTGTTCGGCACCTCGCGTACGGCATTGACGGTGGTAGCGGTCGCGATTGGCCTCCTACTGTTGCTTGCCTGCATCAACACGGGCGCGCTCCTACTGGTACGCGGCTCTCTTCGCAGAGATGAGCTCTTCCTTCGGCGGGCCCTCGGCGCGAGGGATCGTGATCTCCTGCGCCATCTCTTTGTCGAGGGTGCCGTGCTCGCCATGGCCGGCGGTGCACTAGGTAGTGCGCTTTCGGTCGCTCTTCTCAAGTGGCTCATCGCGCTGGCGCCTGCGCAGATACCCCGCTTGGACAACGTCATGTCCCTTGAACCGGTAACGGTAGCTGCGATTTGTCTTACCGCAGTTGTCATTGTCTTGTTTGGGGTAGGGCCTGCGGTGATTCTGTCGCGCGGGAGTTCCTTGCACAGAGGTGAGGCGCTTAGGGCCACGCGTGGGAAGAGGCAACGCCGTTTTGGCTATGTGCTGGTTGTAGCACAAGTGGCTATTGCAGTCGTCTTAGTGGCGGGAGCTGGACTCTTAGTGCGTAGTCTGCAGCACCTTCAGCAGCTCCCCTTGGGCTTTCGTGATGATGATCTGTGGGTCGGGGCCGTTGCGATGGAGTTCAGCAAGTATGGGAGCCTGGAAAGCCAACTTGACCTCACCGCGCGAATTGAAGCGCAGCTACGCGAAGTGCGGGGCGTCGCAAGCGCAACGCCCTTCGTAACGTGGCCGTTTGCGGGAGGGACGATAAATGTCGGGCTGTTCGAGAGCGTGGGCTCGAAGCAAGACCAGGTTCTCACGCATACCATAGCTTGGGAAAGCGGAGGCACTGACTACTTCAAGACCCTTGATATTCGCGTTTTGCGCGGACGTGGTTTCGAGAACGCAGATAGGAACGGTGCGGCTCCGGTTGCAGTTGTAAGCGAGCGTGCTGCGCGTCAATTGTGGCCCGACGCCGACGCAATCGGACAGCGGATTCGGTTCTCACCTTCCGTCGGTGCCTCGGGCGTGGTACTTGATGGAGCGCACGCTTGGCGCACTATCGTGGGGGTGGTGTCGGACACACGCTTCCGCGCGCTTCGTGATCAGGTTCCAATGGTGTATCTGCCTTGGAGACAAATGGTCCCGGGGCCGTACTTGGCCGTGAGAACCAGCCCGGGTGCGGAGGTCGGGGTTCCAGAGAGAATCCGCACAGCTCTCGCAGCTGTCGACCCTACTCTCACTCTCTGGAATATGCAGTCGATGACTGCAGTCGTCGACGTGCCGATGGCTGAGCCACGGATCAGCGCCTACCTGTTGTCGGCATTTGGGTCAATGGCGCTGCTGCTCGCTGCAGTCGGTGTGTACAGTGCGATGTCGGCGCTGGTCAGAGAGGAGACGCGAAGCATCGGAATCCGTGCGGCCTTGGGAGCAACGCCGCGGACGCTTCGCCTCGCCGTACTGGCTCGAGCCGGAGTGATTGCGCTAGTCGGTACGCTGATTGGAGCCGTTGTGTCGCTTGGCCTTACGCGGGTACTCAGTGCGCTGCTGTTCGAGGTTCGAGCAGGTGACCCGCGCGTAATTGGTGCTGCTAGTCTAGTTCTTCTGGCTGCGGTAATGGTCGCGGCGTATCTGCCGTCCCGCCGAGCGACAAAAGTTGATCCGATGATTGCACTTAGAGGCAGTTGAGGGTGATGCAGGAGAGGCTCGCGACGAGACGCCGTTCCTGTGTCTGTCCTGTGAAGAGCACGTCTTTGGTGGGCTAGAGCAACGGGCAGGAGATGCGAGGCGATCATGTCCTACTTGAGCGGCGGAAGTGAAGTAGAGCGGGTTCTTGCGGAACTACGTTCCGTCGGAGTGAGGGTCGTCAATGAGGGTGGAGTGGTCCTCGCCATAGGCGACGGCGAGCGGGTAGGGCGAGAGCTTCGCCGTGCACTCGCACGTATCGACGTACTCCTCGCATCCACGCCGTCAGAGCAGCGCGGCTCTGAACGTGATGAACGCGCGGGCCCGTGGCCGACGCCGGAACTTGTTCCCTTGCTCTCATTGCAGGGTGGGATGCTCTATGACCACCTGATGGGCGCGGTGCCTGGAGTAGACGTTGAGCAAGTTGTGTGCACGCTTCCGGACGATGTTGATGTCGCTCACCTTAAGAGAGCGTGGCTACTTGTAGCAGCGCGCCACGAGGCACTGCGGACCTCTTTTGAGTGGGAGAGTGCGACTCCACGGCAGTGCATTTGGCCGAATGCTGATGTGCCACTTGTACGGTTGGACTGGGAAGTCGAAGCGACGAGCCGGTCCCAAGCGCTGGCTGAGTTTCTCATTAGTGATCGTGTCGCCGGTTTCGATCTGAGGAAACCGCCGTTGTGGCGGCTTACGGTTGTCACGGAGGGCGATCGGCCTGTTGTGCTTGTGTGGACAGTGCACCATGCCATCCTTGATGGCCGCTCCATGGCGATCATCCTTCAAGAGGTGGAAAGTGCATACGTCAGTCTAAGGAGTGGCGAGGCGTATGTATTCGCTGAGCGCAGCTCCTGCCGCGTGTTCGAACGATGGCTCTCCCGTGGACAGGATGACGGGAGAGAGGCGTGGCGTTTGCGTCTGCATGGCTTCCGTTCTCCCACACCGCTCAGAATCTCGCGGGGCGCAACCGGAGCGGACTCTGAGGCGCCTTACGGTCAAGAGGAGCTGCGCATTTCGATGCGCCTAACGCGCGCGTTGTCACGCCTTGGCCGCACACTCGACGTGAAGCTCAGTACAGTTGTGCACGCGGCATGGGCTGTGTGGCTCGCGAGGCAGTCAGGGAACGAGGACGTGGTCTTCGGCGTAACCTTGGCTCGTCGGCAGGACAGTGCACCCGAGGCTGCGGAGATGGTTGGGTTGCTCATCAACACACTCCCATTACGTGTGCGGATCTCCCCCGAGCTCTCGCTCGCGGGCCTGCTTGCGAACGTGCGGTGCGCGTGGAAAGAAGTCAGAGACCTTGCTTTTTCTGAACTCCGAACCGCCCAAGCCGAGAGTCCGCTCCCACGCGGAGTGCCGCTGTTCGATACCATTGTTGTGTTCGAGCACGAGGACCTGGAGTCAGCGGTTGTTGGGCGGGCGCCCCAGCAGCTTTGGAAGGGCATCACTGTCCATGAGAATCCCCGCTTCCCTCTGAGCCTCGGGGCTTACAGTGGCAAGGCCCTCATATTGAAGTTGACATACAATGGGGTTATCGACAGGGACGGTGCACGAGCGGTGCTCTCTTCGCTTGAGACGTTGTTAGTCGGCATGGTAGAGGGTGCAGCTACGCGAAAAGTGCAGGAGTTGCGGTGGGTGCCAGCGGCCGAGTGGCAGCAGGTGGTGCGTGAATGGAATGCGACGGCAGAGCC
>CADEFN010000018.1 GCA_902826615.1 uncultured Gemmatimonadota bacterium | reverse complement strand
GGCGCGCATCGCCCCCTTCGGCGCCGCCGGCCAGGCCCCGGCACGGAAACGGCGACGGACCACGGCGCTCACAACGTAATTCACATGGGATGACACATCATGCCTGAACCGACCGCAGCCACGTATCGCTTCTACTCCTGGCTTCGCCAGGGACTCCTCGCAGGCCTCTCCGGTCCCAGCGCTTCCAGCCCGGCCACGGCGGGACGCCTTGCCCTCCCCGTCCGCCTCAGGGTCAACGACCGCGCGCCCATCGACATGAACGTGCAACTTTATGGTCCCGGCGACATCACCGGCCTCGACGCGCGCGAGATCATCCGCACGGAGCCCCACGCCCACATGACCGACTTCGAGCCGAATTATTTTCCGGCCATCGAATTCGATCGCCCAGACTTCCCCTGGCTGTTCACCCCGGCGGCGGCCGACAGCGCGCGACGACTCCGGCCATGGATCTGTTTGATCGTCGTTCCCACGGAACGGGCCACGCTCAAGACCAACCCGCAGCGGCCCTTGCCCGCGATCACCTGCGCCGTGGAAGATTTGCCGGACCTCGCCCAGTCCTGGGCCTGGGCCCATGCCCAGATCGTGGCGGAACAACGCTCGACGCCCGATCCTTCACCCCGCGCGACGTTGCAACAGATCCTTCATGATCATCCTGAACGGACGCTCTCGCGGTTGCTGGCGCCGCGACGCCTCGATCCCAATACCGCCTACTATGCCTGCCTCGTGCCCACCTATGACGTGGGGAGGAAAGCGGGTCTGGGCGAGCCGATCACGCCGGAAGACGAACAGGCCTTGAAACCGGCTTGGGCCAAGACCGCCGCAACTGGACCCGTCACGCTGCCGGTGTTTTTCCAGTGGGAGTTTCGGACCGGCCTCGCGGGAGACTTCGAATCGCTCGCACGCCGCTTGAAAGCACTACCCCTGCCCTCTACGGTGGGCTTGCGGCCCGTGGACATCCGAACGCCCGGCTGGGGCATGCCGACGCTGCCGTCCGGCGCACCCGGCAGCCTGTTGGATCTTGGTGGAGCCCTTCTGACTCCCGAGACCCAACCGCGTGACTGGCCGGACCAACCGCGCAAAACGTTCCAACTGGCCCTCGGCGCGATTCTCAACGCGCCGGCAGCGCTGGCCGGTACAAGCGGAGCCCCGGCGCTCCTCGGCCCTCCCCTCTATGGGCAATGGTACGTAGACCGTGACAGCCTGCCGCCCGTCGATCAACCACCGCACTGGTTCCGCGATCTGAATCTGGATCCGCGCCACCGCATCGCCGCCGGTATCGGTACGATGGTGCTCCAACGGGAGCAGGAGCCGTTGATGGCCTCGGCCTGGGATCAATTGGAACAAGAACGACGGGATCGGCAGCGACTCAAACGCGCGCAGGTGGCGGAGGCCGTCGGCGACAGCCTCTCGAAGAAACATTTCGCCGCGCTCGACCCGGCGAGACTGTTGCAACTCACGGGACCGGCGCTGCCGGCGTTGACAGGCATCGCCACGTCCCCCACGACGCCGCCGACTGCCGCCAACAAACTGTTGTCCGGCCATCCGGCCGTGACCGGCGCCTTTCGCCGTCTGACCCGCGCCCATGGTCCGATCGCCTCCCACGCCGCTACACTCGACGCGCTTCGACTCCCTGCCACGTCGCCCGCCTCGACGGCCGGCCAGGCGTTTCGCCCGCTCATGCAGTTTTCCGTCGCAACCAAGCAGCGACAGGCGCCGGCGCTGCGCGAATGGTCGGAGCTCAAGGTGGAGATGCTGCGGCGCCTGGCCCCGAAGGAGGCGGTGTTGGCCGCGGTGAAGAAAACAATGCCCACCGTCGAGAATACGGAGCTGACGACCTTCGCGCCGAGTTTCCCACAGCCGATGTATGAACCTCTGCGCGACTACGCACCGGACATGTTGTTGCCCGGGATGGACCTGGTGCCCTCAAACACGATTGCCCTCCTGAAGACCAATCCCGCATTGATCGAGGCGTACATGGTCGGGCTGAACCACGAGATGAGCCGTGAACTGCTCTGGCGCGGGTTTCCGACCGATCAACGCGGCACCTACTTCCGGCAATTCTGGGATGCCGGTGGCGATGAACTGCCCACTACCGACGCGCAGCGCGAGGCTCGCTTCGACATCACGCGGATCACCTCCTGGGCAGCGGACAGTCTGCTCGGTTTTCACAGTGCGCGAGGCTCGGCGGTGGGCCAGATGGTGCTGCTCATTCGCGGCGACCTCCTGCGACGTTACCCGCGCGCCATGGTCTATGCGTTGGAAAGCGTCTGGTCGCCGGACGGCACCAGGCGCGAGTTGGGCACCACAGAACGGTATCCCATTTTCCGCGCGACGCAATCACCAGACACCACCATGCTCGGATTTCCGCTCACCGAAGATCAGGTACGTGGAGCGGACAAGCCGACGAACGGCGGACACCCGGGCTGGTTCTTCGTGCTGCAAGAACAGCCGACGGAACCGCGATTCGGCATGGACGTCGCCACGACCTATGGCGGTACCCCCGCGCACTGGCCTGACCTGACGTGGGGCAACCTGGCGCCGGACGAGGCCGCGCTGAAACAGATCGTGTACGTGCCGATCGACGGTCTGTTGACAAACACTGTCGTCGATCAGATTCCGTGGGGGAAAAATTCGGCGCATATGGCTACCATCACCCGACAACCGCCGTTCCGCGTAGCGGTTCATGCGAGAACCTGGCTGCCGGGCCGGCAGTAGCGACGGAAAGAGACGAGACCATGCCCTATTTAGAACAAGAGACCGCGCGACTCCAGACGGCCTTGCAGGCCTTGGCCGCGCAACAGACAACATTGACGACCCAACTCACGACCCAACAGCAGGCAGTGACGGCGACACAGGCCCAGCGCACCAACGCACAGGCCGGCGTGACGCAGGCCCAGGCGCGCATTCCGCCGCTGCAGGCAGCCGCCGCCGCCGCGGACGCGCAGGTTGCGGAGGCACAACAGGATCTGCTCGATGCCTCCGAACCGCCGCAAGGCATCCCCCCGGCCACCTGGAGGGCGCGCCTGGCCGCGCTGAGAAAAAAACTTGCGCTCGCCCAAACTGCCGCGACAGCCGCCCATGCGAAGGTGACGGAAGCACAGCAGGGCGTGGCGCAAGCGCAGGCGCACGTACGAGCGGTAGATGTTCAGGTTTCGGCGGCGACCGCAGCGGTGCAAGCCACCCAGGCCGCGATCGCCGCCCTTCAACCCCGCCGCCAGGAACTGCAAACGAAGTTCGCGGAGATCGAGCGCATGAACGCAGAGATCACGCGCGACCCGTTGGCAAGGGAAACCCTGCAACAGGTGGCAGCAGATCTCTCGGCCCGCACGGCGACGTTGGAAGATACTCTTCTGACGACGCGGTTCGAGTTGGAGGATGCCGAGACGCTCCTCGCAAGCGCGATCACCAGGCGTAACGAATTGACGACGCTGCTTGCCGACCTCGCCAGGCAGATCCCTGAGGCGGAAGCCCAACAGGCAGCGGCCCAGCAGGCGCTGGCGGCTGCCGAAGCCGAAATCAGCACGCATTTACAGGATGGGCCGTAAGTTTCGGTTAACCCGGATTATTCATGAGTGCCTGTGCGAGGCGTTTGAGGCCGAAGTCCGCCGGGGCTGCTCGCACGTGAGGCCGACGGAGGCGTATCGGCAGTCCGTCGAGGAGGCTGAACGAGAACAGCCTCGCCGGGCGAGAGGATCGGACGACGGAGCGGGCAGTCATGAATAGTCCGGGTTAAGGAAAGGATCAGCCGCGTGAGACCGATCTCTGAAGGACCAGATATTCCCGAACGGGTGCCCCCGGCACTCCTCCGGGCATGGGCAACAAAACTTCGGCAGTTGCAGGCGGCGCACGACCGGGCCGTTGCGAGGGCCCAGGCGGCGCAACGGCGGACCGCCCTGCTCATCAGGCAACGGGCGCTCTATCAGGCCGAGTTGGCCCGGGTGAACGCCCAGATCACGGCCACGCAGGAAGCGGTGGCCCGGAAGAAAGCCGACGTAGCGACGCTGTCGGCACAGGTCGACGAACATCGAACCGCCCGCGATGCCGCGACGGCCCGGCTCCTTGGCACGGATCGCCTCAGCGGCACAGTCGCGACGACGCATCCCCTGCTGCTGTTCCCCGTCCGTTTGGAAACCAGGTTTGCCGCGAGGCGGACGGGACCGGGCACCGACCTTCTGCTCCGCATCTATCCCGACGACATTCATCTCGACAGCCACGAGCCGGCCCTCACGGAGGAAGAAGAACGCCGCGGCAAGGAGTTTTGGGCCCATGTCGCCGCCATGCCGGCAGGCACAGACCGGCAGGAGCACATCAGGCAAGGCTGGCAACGGCTCACCGAACAATTCGATACAACCCGCGCCGCTTGGATCGCCCATGTGCTCGATCCCGCCCAGGCAGGAACGGTCACTCGCCGCAACGATAGCTGGACCCGCGCGCCCCACACACAGGTCCTGCCGGATCGCTGGGTCGCCGTCGGTTATCGCAACGATGCCGCACGTGTTACCGCCTGGGGCAAGGCAATCCCGGAGACCGTGGCGGTCGGCCCTGACCCACGCGGCACGGGCCAGCTCGGCAGCAACGGGATGCCGCCCGTCGATGACGGCATGAAATGGATCACCGATTTCGATACGGCCGAATCGATCGGGATGGGGCTACGTATTCCCCTCACGGAGGAAGACGCCAAGGCGGGATTCGATCGGATCGTGGTGCTGGGCCTCAAGGCCTCATGGGACGCCCCGACCACGGCCGACCGGTTGGCCCGATTGTTCGATGCCCACCATTACACCGGCAGCCTCGCCCTCGTGGAGCAACAGGTGCCGACGAACAATACCGCGGAAGCCTCCGCCGGGTATCGCTCGACCGGGCGTCATGCCGCCGACAGCATGGGCGTCGAACTGGGTTCCTCGCTCATCCGCCCAGGGTCCGACGGCGAGTTGCTGGCGCAGGCCTTGGGCGTGCCTGCATCCGTCTTCGCGCATATCCGCAGTGCCGACGGATCGGAACAGCGCCGGTCGTCCCTCATGCAGGCGGCCCTGCTCGCGCTCTGCGACAGTCCACTCATGCGGCAACTGCTCGGCGCAGCCGGACCCGATGTGCTGCGCGACCATTTCACGAAGTACGTCCGTGCCCGCGGGCCACTGCCGGTCTTGCGTGTCGACAGCCAACCCTACGGCCTGCTGCCGGTGGCGGCACTCGACCGCTGGATCTCGGCGACCGATCAGGACCAGGACAAGGCTCTGGCCAACTGGTGGCGTGCACAACGATTGATGCGTCGACGCCAGGTACCTCAGGCCATCCAGACCACGGTGGAATCCAATCCTGTCGTGCTGCTGGCGCAGGAAGCGAACGCCTTTGGCTACATCACGCGCGAATTTCCCGAGATCTCCACTCAACAGCCACCCGTCCCGCAACGGCTGCTCTCCGAGGCCTTCCGGACGCTGCTGCTGACTCGCGCACTTGCGACACCGCACGAGCCGACCTGGGACGAGGTGACGACCCTGCCTCAACCGGTTCAGCAGCAACTGCTCGCGGAAGTGATGGATCTGCTCACCTATCGCCTCGATGCCTGGGGTAGCTCCCTCGCCACCAGGCGGCTGGACGCGATGCGAAAGGCTGCGCCCAGCGGCCTCAGACTCGGCGCCTACGGCTGGGTGGAACAGGTCCGGCGTGCGGCCCCGCTGCTACCGGTCCCGGCACTTCCGGCCGGTGTCCCGGCACCACTCTCGCGATCAGAAGCGAACAAGGGCTTCGTCCACGCTCCTTCGCTGGGGCATGCCGCGGCCGCGGCCGTGCTGCGAAGCGGCTACCTGTCGAATGAGTCGACTCGCGCACCCGGCGCGTCGCCTTTTGCTGTCGACCTGTCGTCCGAACGGGTGCATCGCGCCAAGTGGCTGCTCGACGGCGTGCGCCAAGGACAGTCCCTGACCGCCCTGCTCGGGTATCGATTTGAACGCCGCCTCCACGAACGCGGGTTGGACCGCTACATCCAACGCTTCCGTGCCCTCACGAGCTTCACCGGCACCGACCGCTTCGCCGACATTCGCGCGACCCTCACGCGGGCTGAGCGGCTGGCACAGGAGGTAACCTTGCTGACGGCGCAACGTGACCAGGCCTTGCGCCGGGCTGAAGATGCCCGTGGATTGAAGGCCGAACGAGAGCACCGCGCGGAGACCTATCGCGCTGAACTACATACGATCAAGACACTCGCAGAACAGGCACAGGCCGCGCAGGCACAGGTAGCGCAGGCAGCCCAGGTGCTGGCGCAACAACAGGCGGCGAAACCGCAGGGCAAGGTGATTCAACCCACCGTACGGCGATATGCCGTCCAGCTGTTGGAAGCGCGGGATTTGGATGAGTGGGATAACCGCGTAGAACAACTCACCCAAGCCCATGCCACCGCCCTGGCCCAAGCCGCCGCCGCACAGCAGGCCGTCAGCGCCCGGGATGGCGCACGCCTGCTCGCGGAACGGGCCCAGGACAAACTCTTCAAGGCCCCCGACCCGGATTCCATTCCCGCCGCGCACAAGATGGCGGTCGAGCAAGACACACTCGTTGCAGAACTCGACCGCCAGGTCCTCGCGAAGGAAGGCGGGCAACGCGGCAAGGCCATGGCCGACCTTATCGCCGCAAGGGCGGCACTCACCACGAGGCTCGCCGCGCAATGGAATGAGGTGCTGAAATCGTTGCCCGCTGCCGCCGTGGTCGATGGACTGGCCCTGCATCGACGATGGACCGCCAGCCAGCAACGCCAGGCTCCGCAATCTCCATGGGATGTCACCACCATTCCGTTCGGCAATACGACCTTGGGGTTTCCGCCGCCCGGCAGCCCGGACTTCACGGCACTGGTGGAGGCGCTCAAGGCCCTCGACGATCTGGTCGACTCCGTGGGAGACAGTGTCGTAGCCGAAAGTGTGTATCAGCTCGTGCAAGGCAATCCGCTGCGCTCGGGCGCCACATTGGATGCCATCGCTGCAGGTGAAGTACCGCCGCCGGAACTGGACGTGATCCGTACGCCGAGAAGCGGCATCGGACTGACCCATCGCCTCTGCACCCTCTTCCCGGCGACCGATGGAACGGCACCGGCAGGCTGGCCGACAACCGCCCCATCGGCACGCGCTCAGGCCGAACCGATCCTCAACGCCTGGATAGCAACGTTGCTCCCGAACCCGGCTCAGGTCCGTTGTAAGGCGGACTACGTTAATCAGCATGACGGACAGGTCTATCAAACAGTGGAGAGCTCGTTGACCTCGCTCGGACTGGCACCGCTGGATGCCGTGTATCTCGCCGAAGGCAGCACGCGGGCACAACAGGCCGATTTGGAGCAACGTTGGCGATTCGTGCTGCAACAGGCGCGTCCCGCGACCGTCCCGCCGGATGCAATCATCCGATTACAGTTCGGCCGCAACAGCGGCTGGAGCGCGGAGATCGTCAGCGTGAGCGAATGGTGCGAGGTCGCGACCACGGTGCGGCGCCTGCTCAGCAATGCCCGTTCGCTTGACGGCCGCGACCTGTCGTTGCCCGAATCACCCGCCGACTCCAGGCTGAACCATGACGAATTTGCCGGTCGCGCGACCCGCGCGCTGCAAGCCTTGACCGATGCGCACGGTAGACTCAACGGCCTCCTGCCTCCGCCCTCTTCGGATGAGCTCACCACCAACCTCGACGAGGTTCGGCGAGCCCTGTTCGGTGTGGCGAACTTCGGCATACCGAGCGCCGTCCCGATGGACATCGGCGGCACGGGACCGGACGCTCGCTCGTTGCTCCTGACACAGGCACGGTCGGTCGTCCTCGAAGCACAACGACGGCTGAACCGCGTCACCGAATCCGACCAGGACTTTGTGCGCGCAACCGCCACGCCGGAAGAACGGCGCGACCACGACCTGTCTCGATTGCGAATCCTCTTCGGTCAGGACTTCCTGGCACTCCCCCGCGTGACCGCAGCCAACGCTGCGCAGTTGAATGAAACGTTCGCCGCCGGACTTTCGCTCCAAGGCCAAGACCCGATGGCCGCCGTGACCTGGTTCCAACGCGCCGCCTACGTTCGGCCTGGTGCGACGCGGCTGAACGAATCCATGCTCTTCGCCGAAAGCTTAGGCAGCGCCGCCCTCCGGCTTCATGTTGGACAACTGCCGTTTCAACCACAGGATCGGTGGGTGGGCCTGCCGCAGGCGCCAGACCAGCCGTTCCCGCGCGGGCGCCTCTCGCTGGTGGCGCAGATGGCGTCGGCACAACCGATCCGCTTCGATCAACCCTTTTGCGGGCTCCTGATCGACGAGTGGGTGGAGACGGTGCCGAGCCCCAAGGAAACGACGGGCGTCGCCTTTCATTACGATCAACCGAACAACGCGCCGCCGCAGGCGCTGCTGCTCGCCGTGCCTGCAGACCGGCGGACGACCTGGGACCTCAACAGCCTGGAAGCCGTCCTGCACGAAACGATGGACTTGGCCAGGCTCCGGGCCGTCGCGCCAGACAGCGGCGATGAATTGATCTGGGTAGAGGATCAGCTACCGGAAGGCGCCACGCCCCTCGGCGACGGCGAGGGCTGGAACTGGATTCGCATGAAACCGGAACCGCTCTCCGGTCGACGTGCCCATCAATCGGTGTTCGCCGCCGGCATCCACCAGCATTTTTTCCAAGGCGCCAAGGCCGCCATGTTCGTCAGCGTGGGAGACCGCCTGTTCGCGCACGTCTATCTCGATCCCGCACGTATGCCGCGCCAAGTCATGTTGCAGTGGCACGCAGGCAATTGGGATCACCGCGCCTATTGGGGCGAGAATCTCATTGCATGGGGCACCGACAATACCGTGAGCCGTCAGTACATGGGGCCCCTGCCGCCGCCGGGCCGATGGGTGCGGCTCGAAGTGCCCGCCGCCACCGTGGGACTCGAAGGACAGATCGTGGGGGGCATGGCCTTCACCCTGTTCGACGGCATGGCTACGTGGGATCGGTCCGGCAAACGCGCGTTGCAGCCGGTCGGTCCCGGTGAACAGGATCCCTCGGCACCGGCGCTGTTCTTCACCGGCGGCACCCTCGACTTCACCAGCGTCATCGATCCAGCGATAGGAGCCTAGGCATGCCCTCTCGAATCAGACTCGATCTCAGCACCCAGAACCCCGACTTGCAAGACGGGTTGCAAGCGCGCATCCACGACCCGCTCTGGATGCTGGGCCGTCAATGGCAGTTCGGCGAGTTCAACGGGGCCGATGCCGGCTCGCCTGCCGCCGCGCAGGTGATCGTGGACACCGCCGCCGTCACCCGCTATCAACCCGGCCCACGCTCCGGCCCGCATCCGGCCAGCCCTTACGCAGTCGCCGGGATGGCGTTGGAAACGCTTGTGGAAGCGGAACCGGTGACAGACGACTCACGCCCTAACTGGCGCCTCGCGGCCGAATCGGGACGGCATCTGCTCCGCCTGCTGGAAACGGCCAGGCTCGGGCCCACCCGCGCCCAGTGGTTGGCGAGTACGTACGTCCTGGCTGCCCCCACAGCGGAGCAGGCCAAGCAGATCGATGCCGCGAGCCTGTCCTTCATGCGCGTGCTGAGCGGCCGTAGCATTGACGGCTTGCGGTTCGCTGCGCGCATGCGATCGCTGCAGGCCGGTAACCGATTGAATGAGGTCTTTCGGGACGCGCCGCTCGATCAGGTGACCGAGGTGGATCGCCCGAAGATTCTCGCTACCCTGACTGCCTGGCTGACTTGGCTCGACGGGCTTTTTCAACAGGGCACGGCTCCCTCCGCCTGGATTCCTGAACGGATGGAGTACGCCCTCAGTGTCTCCGCCAAGACGGCGTCGAGCGAAATGGTGCTCACCGCGCCGGAATATCTGGATGGACGGCTGGACTGGTTTTCGTTCACGACGAGTTCGGGGACCGGCCTGGGTGCCACCGACAGCCGCACCTCAGTCACAGAGGCCTTTCTCCCCGCGCCGGTCTCGTTTCGCGGCATGCCCTCCGCGCGCTTGTGGGAATTCGAAGACGGCGCCGTAAATTTTGCGAGCGTCCAGGCCGCGCCGCATGACCTGGCCCGATTGCTGCTCGTGAAGTTTGCGCTGGAATACAGCAACGATTGGTTTCTCCTGCCGCTCGAACTTCCCGTCGGGACCGTCTCGCAGATCCGCGCGCTCGTCGTGACCAACACGTTCGGCGAACGGTTCCTCATTTCCC
>CADEFN010000017.1 GCA_902826615.1 uncultured Gemmatimonadota bacterium | reverse complement strand
ATCCGCTGGACGTTCGAGGTCGTCCCGCAGACCAACCTTCAATCCTTCCGCACGAATGTGCGCTCGGACCATCCCTGGCTGACGATGATGACCACCGCGACCACGGCGCTGACTCCAGGAAATACGGCGCCGGCGCAGATCAGCACGCAGGGGCAGTTCGGCTCGCCGCGCGGGTGTCAGGGCACGTTCGGAAGCGTCGGCACGGCGCAAGCGACCAGGATTGAGGCCAACTTCACCGGAACGGACTGCCAGCAGGCGACGTTTACGGGCAGCGTCGTCCTGACGAAGGAGTGAGGAGGGGCGCCATGGCCATCGACCTGGACGCCCCGCTCCGTTTCCTGCGGACGGCCTTCCGGCCGGACGATTGGATTGCGATTCTCCTGAAGTCCCACGACACAGGCGGGTCGGCGCAGCGTGTCGGTCCGGTGTCGCTGATCGCCAATCCGAAGTTCCAGGCGTGGCTTCGCGCTGAGAACGCGAGACGCTTCAGCGTGTTCGTGAGCGTCAACGCCATCCGGCCGCAGCGCAAGGCGCGCACGCGAGACGCCATCGGTGAGATCCGGCACGTATTCCTCGATGGGGACCGGGATGGACTGTCGGTGCTCGCGGCGATCGCAGCGCGTCGCGACCTCCCGCCCCCCGGTTCCGTGATTCACACCTCCGCTGGTCGACTGCACGTTTTGTGGCGTGTCTCTGGGTTCGCCAAGGAGGGCGTCGAGGCTCTGCAGAAGCAACTCGCCCGTGACCTCGGTACCGACAAGGCGGCGACTTCATGCGCGCAGGTCACGCGACTGCCGGGCTTTCTCAACCACAAGTACCGGCCGGCTCCCGTCGTCACCGTCGAGTACAAGACCGCCGGCCGACAGTTCCGGACGCAGGACTTTCGAGTGCCCCTCCAGCCACCCGTGGCTGGCAGGCGTCTCGCTCCAGCACCGCCCGCCGGGCCGGCAGTAGAGGCGCTGGAACGCGCGCGTCGATACGTAGCCGCCATCCCGCCTGCCGTCGCCGGCAACGATGGGGACGCGGCAACCTTTCGTGTGTGCTGCCGTCTTGTTCGCGGCTTTGCGCTTGAAGATGATGACGCGCTCAAAGTGCTTGCTGACTGGAACAGGGCCTGCGCACCACCGTGGTCGATCGAAGAACTCCGGGCCAAGCTGAGGGGCGCTCGGCAGTACGGCCGGGAGCCCGTCGGCGGTCTGCTTGTGGGATCAATGATTCAGAGGCGCCCCGACTGAGGCTGATTCGAATCCCTGATTCTCAACCAATCAAGATAGATTCCGGAGACCAGCGGTATCAATACGATGAGGGATGATCCCTTCGGAGGTCGAGCATTCGCCGCCGCCCCTCACGCCGCGTCGCCGTGCCGCAGCATCACCAGCAACATGCGCGCCGGCTGCCGAGCTTCGACGGCATGTGGCACACCGGCGGGGAGCCGGACGATCGTGCTGGGCGTCGCCTCCACCCGCGCCCCTGCGATGGTCACCCCGAGCGAACCGGCAAGCACCAGGACCAGGGCATCGAACGGCGAGGTGTGCTCGGTGAGCCCCTGGCCCGCGTCGAACGCAAACAGCGTGACCGAGCCGCCCCCCTTCTTGGCGAGGATCCGGCTGGCGATGCCGCCAGGGGTCGGCGCGATGAGCGTCTCAAGAGCGCATGCCTCGCCGGCAGGTAGTGCAGTGAGATTCGAAGACATCGGGGATCCCTTCCTGCGCGCCGAGTCTTGTCAGCGCGCGGCGAGTGGACTAAAGTTGCATTTTACATGCAACTTACCTACTTTACCGACTACGCCCTCCGCGTGCTGATCTACGCGGCGGTGCGCCCGAGGTCGCGCTGCCTCACGAGCGACGTCGCCACGGCGTTCGGCATGTCACGTCATCACGTGGTGAAAGTTGTCAACGAGCTGCGGCATCTTGGCTATCTCGACACGACCCGCGGGCGCGACGGCGGGTTTGCGCTCGCCCGGCAAGCGGCCGGCATCCGGATCGGCGAGGTCGTGCGGCGCACCGAAGGCTCGATGGCGCTGGTGGAGTGCTTCAACCGCGACACGAACACGTGTCTCCTGTCGCCGGCCTGCGGTCTGAAAGGGGTGCTGAGGGAGGCGTTTGACGCGTTCCTCGCCGTGCTCGACCGCGCCACCCTGGCCGATTTGGTGGCGGAGCCGCGGTGGGTCAGACAAGTGGTGGCGCTACACCCGCGCACGGCGCGAGACAAACATGCGTAAGGCGGCATCATGACGTCACAGACGACAGCCTCAGCGACGACCGATATAGCCTCTCGCACCGACATCGAGCGCCTCGTCAACGATTTCTACGGGCGCGTGCGTGGCGACGACCTACTGGGGTCGATCTTCGACGACATAGCCCACACGGACTGGGTGCAACACCTGCCGAAGATGTACGAGTTCTGGGAGGGCGTGCTGTTCGGCGTGGCCGGATTCCGGGGCAATCCATTGGCGGTCCATCGCGATCTCGCCAGCCGAGTGCCGATGGGCGAACGGGAGTTTGGGCGGTGGCTCGCCCTGTTTCACACGAGCGTCGACGCCCTCTTCAGCGGTCCGTGCGCCGAAAACGCCAAGGCTCGCGCGCTGCGTATTGCCGCCGTGATGCAACACCATATCTCGAGCCTGGGGTGATACTGTCGGGTCGAAGATTCTCGGCCGGTTGACTGTCAATCGGGAAGGGTGGTGATGAAAACATCCGGACTTCGCCAGGTAGTCGGGCCGGTCGGCTGGGGCGTTGGCACCACGCTGGTACTCTCGGTCCTCATCCTTGTCGGTTCGCGCAACCTCGCCCATTTCGACGCCGCCCTCGTCGGTTACACCTTCTCCGTCTTGTTCGCCACGTTTGGCCTGACCTATCGCTACGCGATGTGGCTGCAGCGCCCGCCGACGGCCATGTACTGGCGGCGCGGCTGGCAGGCGTTCTTCCGGCGAGGCTGGCGGCGACAAAACGCCGGGGTGTGGGTTCGCCGCGTCGGCACGGACCTGCTCGCCAATCGCTTCATCTTTGCGCGCGGCCGGCTGCGCGGCCTCACGCACATGCTGATCATGTGGGGCTGCCTGATCGCGGTGGCGATCACTTTTCCTCTCGTCTTCGGGTGGCTGCATTTTCGGCCGGTGCCTGGCGACCTTTCCCTCTACGAAGCGGTGTCGTTCGGCTTTCCGGCCTTCCGCTTTCCTCACGATTCGGTGATGGCGTTCGTCCTGTTCCACGGCCTGGTGTGGTCGTCGTTCCTGGTGATTGCCGGCGTGATGCTGGCGATGCGGCGGCGTATGCGCGAAGAGGGCGCGGCCGCGGTCCAGCGATTCGCGGAAGACTTCATGCCGCTGATCTTGTTGTTCGCCGTCAGCCTCACGGGCCTGATGCTCACCGCGAGCTACACCTGGATGAAGGGCTACGCCTACACGTTCATTGCGATCCTGCATGCGATCACCGTGATCGGCACGTTCCTCTGGCTGCCATTCGGGAAGTTCTTTCACATCTTTCAGCGGCCGGCGCAGCTGGGTGTCAGCTTCTACAAGGACATCGGCCGGACCCAGGAACTGGCGCATTGCCGCCGTTGCGGTCATGCCTTCAGTTCGCGCATGCATATCGAGGATCTGATCGAGGTGGAACGCCAGCTCGGGTTCCAGTACGACATCCCGGGTGACGACGCACACTACCAGTGGATCTGCCCGCGCTGCCGACGGACGTCGCTGGCCATGGCGCAGGGCGCCTTGTGGCGTGGCAAGCGCGGCGGCGCGCCGCTGGCACACGGTCGTCCGCTGCCCATGCCCGTCCATGCCAATCCGGCGCGGGGACAGGGGCCGCTCGGTGCTGAAGACGCCGACAATTTCTTCCCGTAGCTCACCCGCGCAGCAGTTTCACAGGAGCACGCAGACCATGGACGGCCCGGCTCGAACGACAGAGACGACCCCCTCACTCGATCGGGAGACCATCGCCCAGTTCGGACCGCATCTGGCCTACGCAAAAGATGCTCGGCTCGACAGCGGTGTCGAGCCCGACAAGTACGTCAAGACCCACTGCTGCTTCTGCGGCCAGCAGTGCGGGATGCAGCTCAAGGTCAAGGACAACCTGGTGATCGGCGTCGAGCCGTGGTACGAGTTCCCCTTCAACAAGGGGATGATGTGTCCCAAGGGCATCAAGCGCTATCTGCAACAGGCGCATCCCGACCGCCTGCTCCATGCCTACGAGAAGGACACTGCCTCGCCTGGCGGCTTCAAGACGATGGCCTACGACGCGGCCATCCGCAAGACCGCCGGCGAGATCGAACGCATCCAGGCCACCTACGGGAGGGACGCGTTCGCGCTGCTCTCAGGTGCGAGTCTGACCACCGAAAAGACCTATCTGATGGGCAAGTTCGCCCACATGTGTCTGCGCACCGCGAACATCGACTACAACGGCCGATTGTGCATGGTGAGCGCCGGTGCGGGCAACAAGAAGGCGTTTGGGATCGATCGCGCTGCCAATCCCTGGGACGACATTCTCGGCGCCGACGTCATCCTGGTGAGCGGCGCCAACATCGCCGAGTGCGCGCCGATCACGACCAACTACGTCTGGCAGGCTCGCGAGCAGGGTGCCAAGGTGATCGTCGTCGATCCGCGCATCACGCCGATCGCGCGGACCTGCGATCTGTTTCTGCCGGTGAAGCCGGGCCGCGATACCGCGCTCTTCAACGGCATCCTGCATCTGATGATCGAACACGACTGGATCGATCAGCAGTTCATTGCCACGCACACCGTCGGCTTCGATGCGGTCGCGGCAGAGGTCCGGGAATGGACGCCGCAGCGCACCGCTGAAGTGACTGGCATCGCGGTGAAGTCGATCGAGCAGGCCGCGGAATGGTGGGGCACCGCGAAGACGAGCTTCCTCTGCCACGCGCGCGGCCTCGAGCATCACAGCCACGGCGTGCAGAACGTATTGAGCGCCATCAACGTCGTGCTCGCCTCAGGACGCATCGGCCGGCCGAATTGCGGTTATGCGACGATCACGGGACAGGGCAACGGCCAGGGCGGACGCGAGCACGGCCAGAAGTGCGATCAACTTCCCGGCGGCCGGGACCTTGCCAACCCGGAGCATCGCGGGTACGTAGCCGGGGTGTGGGGGATGGATCCGGCGGACCTCCCGCAGCCGGGCGTGGACGCCTACGAAATCATCCGCAAGATCGATCGCGGCGAGATCAAGGGCTTGCTGAGCCTCTGCTTCAACCCAGTGGTCTCCCTGCCTGACAACAACTTCGTCCGGCAGGCGCTTGAAAAATTGGAGTACTACGCTGTCATCGATTTCTTCATGAGCGAAAGCGCCCGCTACGCGACCGTCGTCCTGCCGGGTTCGCTGCAGGAAGAGGACGAAGGCACGGTCACCCAGACGGAAGGGCGGGTGATCAGGATCAACAAGGCCGTCGAGTGCCCAGGCGAGGCCCGGCCCGACTGGCAGATCATCCAGGACATCGCCAAGGCCCTTGGCCGCGAGCAGGGCCTGGCCTTCGCGAGTCCGGGCGAGATGTTCGAAGAGCTGCGGCTGGCGTCGAAGGGCGGGATCGCCGACTATTCCGGGATCAGCTACGAGCGCATCGAGAAGAACTTCGGCGTGTTCTGGCCGTGCCCGAGCGAGGTGCCCGACGGCGTCGCGATGCCCGGGCCTCAAGGCACGCCGCGGCTGTTCGAGCCTGGGTCATGGAACCCGGTCGCGAAAGGCGCTGGGCCGTTCTATTTCCCGGATGGCAAGGCCCGCCTGAACGTGACCGCATACGTGGGACCGGCCGAGGACGTAGATGAGGAATTTCCGATCATCCTCACCACCGGGCGCGTGGTCAGCCAGTTCCTCTCGGGGAATCAGACCAGGCGCATCGGCCCCCTCGTCGATCATTGTCCAGAGCCGCGGATTGAAATGCACCCGCGACTGGCGACGCGACTGGGAATTACCGACGGCGACTGGGCCACGGCCGAGAGCCGCCGCGGCAACTGCACCTTGCGCGCGTCGGTGGTGACCACGATCCGGCCCGACACGGTGTTCATTCCGTATCATTGGGCGGGCCGCAAGAGCGCCAACCAGCTGACGATCTCGGCGCAGGATCCGATCTCGAAGATCCCCGAGTACAAAGTGTGCGCCGTGCGAGTACGAAAGGCGGATGCGCCGCCGGCATATGCCGATTCCCTCGAGCCTCAACAATAGCCAGGTCCCAACCCATGCCTGTTCCAGATGCTCTCGAGTTCTTCATCGACCCAGGCCGGTGTATTGGCTGCCAGGCCTGCATCCAGGCCTGCACGGAATGCGACACTCACAAGGGGCAGTCGATGATTCAGCTCGACTACGTGGATCGCGCGCACTCGACGCAGACGGTGCCGGTGGTGTGTCTGCACTGCGACTCGCCGACCTGCGCGGAGGTGTGTCCGGCCGACGCCATCAAGCGGACCGAGGACGGCATCGTGCACACGGCCAGGAAGCCGCGCTGCATCGCGTGCAACAACTGCGTCCTGGCCTGCCCCTTCGGCGTCCCGAAGATGCAGACCGAGATGAACCTGATGATGAAGTGCGACATGTGCTACGACCGGACGTCGGTCGGGCTGAAGCCGTGGTGCGCGTCGGCCTGTCCGAGCCAGGCGCTGGCGTTTGGCACGCGCGAGGAGATGGCGCGGCTGCGGCCACACGCCAAGCCGGTCAACACGTTTCAATTCGGGATGCAGACGATTCGCACCAAGGTCAACATCATGGTCCCGCGCGACTCCGCCGTAGAGATCGTGGACGTGACGGCGGCGATGCACGAGCCGACGATTGGCCACGAGATGCTGGACGATGTCTTCGAGCCGGGGCCGGATCGGGGTGACGCATGATTCAGAATCAACGCGGCTTGGAGGGTCCTCACGATCTCGATCACGGGACGACGCCTCCGGACGGCCGCCCGATCGGCGAGCAGCCGAAGTGGCGCCGTGACTTTCCCATCGACTGGGCACAAGACGAGTACGTGTCGCGTCGAGAACTCGTCAAGTTCATGGTGCTCACCAGTGCGGCGATGGTCGTCGGGCAGTTCTGGATCGTGCTGAAGAGCGCATTCAGGCCGCCGGCCTCGCTCTCGCCGGGCGTGGCCATCGCCCGCGTGGACGAGTTGTCGATCGGTGGCGCGAAGACCTTCACCTACCCTGAAGGCAGCACGCCGCGATTGCTCGTGCGGACCGGCGCGGCCAGCTTCGTCGCCTATGACCAGTTGTGCACGCACTTGTTGTGCCCGGTGGTTCCCGCTTTCGAAGACGGGCGCCTTCACTGCCCGTGCCATAACGGCTGGTTCGACCTTGAGACAGGCCGGCCCGTGGCTGGCCCACCCCAGCGGGCACTGCCGCGGATCTTCGTGGAGATCCGTGATGGTTCCGTGTATGCAACGGGCGTGGAGGAGTCGACGACATGATCCGGCGGCTCCGCATGGTCCGCGCGCAGCGGATGACGATCGTCAACGCCATGCTCGCCTTCGTGGTGTTGATCGTCATCCTGCAGTTGTGGCTGTTGACGGCCACCATGAATGCGTATCTCGGTGGCGACACCGCCACGGTCGTGCCGGCCGCGGTCGGCAGCCTTGTCTGCCTTGGCCTCAACGCCGGGCTGCTCTGGTACCTGTTCCGCCTGGAAAAGTGACGGGATCGCCGGCCGACACCATCGGACGCAGGCTGGCTGGAGCGGTCGCGGGCCTCTTCCCCGGCTATTTCGCCGTCGTCATGGCCACGGGGATTGTCTCGATTGCCGCCCACGTCCTGCAGATGCCGCGCATCGCGTTGGCGCTACTCGCCATCAACGTCTGCACCTATGTGGTGTTGACGGTGATGCTCGCGATCCGGCTCCTGGTGTATTTCCCGCGGGTGCTCGACGATCTGAATAGCCACGCGCGCGGTCCGGGGTTCTTCACCGTGGTCGCCGGGACGTGCGTGCTGGGCAGCGAGATCGCGATCCTGACGGGCCGCACCAGCGCGGCCCACACGCTGTGGGTCGGCGGCGTCGTGCTCTGGGTGATCGTGATGTACGCGTTCTTCACGGCGACGGTCATCCGCGAGTCGAAGCCGACGCTCGAAACGGGCATCAATGGCGCGTGGCTCCTCGGCATCGTGGCAACCCAGAGCGTGTCGATCCTCGGCACCCTGCTCGCGCCTGGCATTGAGGACGGGCGGGAGGTCGTGCTGTTCATTGCCCTTTGCATGTACCTGCTGGGCGCCATGCTCTACCTGACGATCATCACGCTGATCTTCTACCGCTTCACGTTCGTGCCGTTGACTGTGGACCAGATGACGCCGCCGTACTGGATCAACATGGGCGCCGTGGCCATCACCACACTGGCGGGAGCATCGCTCCTCATCCAGGCGGAACTCTGGCCGTTCCTGGTGATGCTCCGGCCGTTCATCGCCGGACTTACGCTCTTCTTCTGGGCCACCGCCACTTGGTGGATCCCGCTGCTCCTCATCCTCGGCGTGTGGCGACACGTGGTCCGCCGTTTTCCCCTGAGCTACGACCCTCAGTATTGGGCCATGGTGTTTCCGCTTGGCATGTACACGGTCTGCACCATGAGGCTCGTCCAGGCGACCGGCCTGGAATTTCTCCAGGTGATTCCGCAGGTCACCGTCTACGCCGCCCTGGCGGCGTGGGCTGTCGTGTTCGTGGCCATGATCCACCACTTGTGGCTGGCGGTTCGCACGATTCCCGGTTCGGTCTCAACCGGAGGCGTCTAATCGCCGTTCTCCATGCTGCCGTTGTCACAGAACGAGCCCATCACGCCCGGTCCGGCGCATCAGCCGAGGTGCAGGAGGAGTGCGGCAGGGCCGTTGCTCGGATAGACCGCGCGGCGCGGAGGGGCGCCGCTGATCTCCACGCGTGTCGTCCGCGAGAGCAGTTCCTCGAGCGCCACCCGCATCTGAAGTCTGGCCAATGACGCTCCCAAGCAGAGATGGATGCCTTGCCCCCAGACGAGTCCAGCCTCCTCGCTTCGCTCGAGCGTGACCGCATTCGGATCATCGAACGCGCGCGGATCGCGATTGGCGGCGATCCACATTAACGTCAGGGGTTCCCCTTTCGGGATCGTCCGGTCCTGAATCTCGACTTCTCGCGTCGTTACGCGCCGGTTGGCGACGAGCGGACCGTCTACCCGCAGGATCTCCTCGATCGCCGCCGGGATGAGCGTTAGATCGCGCCGCAGCCGATCCTGCAGGGCAGGTTCCTGAGCGAGATGCAGGACCAGAATGCCCAATCCGGTCGCGACGGTGCCCTGTCCGGCCGTCCAGTTCCGCAGGACGCTCACGATCTCATCGTCGTCGAACCGCTTGCCGTCTACTTCGGTGCTCAACAGCGCGTCAGTGGCGTCGACGATATCGTCTGGGGCCGCGCGATGCAGGCTCAGGTTCGCCTTGGCGTGTTCCGAGAAGAGGCTGGCCAGCGCCGAGCCTGCAGCGTGGTCCTGGCCGAAGGCCGCCTGCTGGCTGCCGTGCACCCATCCGCCGAGGCATTCCCACTGCCGCTCAGGCCAGCCGAGCCAGGCGCACAGTGTTCTCAACACGAACGGCGTCGCGAACGCATCGATGAACTCCATCTGTCCGCCGGCGATCGCTGGCGCGAGAAGGTTCACGGCGATGGCGCGGGCGCGTGGCTCGAGTTGCTCCATCTGATCATGACCGAAGTAGGCAGCGAGCGCGTCTCGGTACGGGCCGTGAACCGGGGGATCCATCCCGTTCGGGATAGCCAAATGCCTCGAGGCATTGCTGTACGTCTCCGGATCGGACAGCACCGCGGCGATGTCCGCATGACGGAACAACGACCACCCCAAGAATTTGCTGCGCGCGACTGGGCATCGCTCTCGTAACTCGTCGTACGCGTGGCGTTGGTCCTCCTGGATCGTTGCGTCCCGCGGATTCCAATCATCATGCTGTTCTCGATTCACTCTGCGCCCCTCCTGATTCGACGTTGATGGGTATGTGCTCAACAAGTGTCGCGGTATCACCAGAACGCAGACACGTCTCTATGTCGTCCCGGGCCAGGCAATCGTGAGAAGTAGCGCGCTCTCTTCGAGTGCGTGGACGTCATGAGCAACGCCGCGATCGACCGCCAATACTCCGCCGGGGCGAAGGCTGAACGTCCGGCCCGAGGCCTTCACTCGAATGTGACCGGACAGCACGTGGATCGTGATACGACCTTCGGCCTTGTGTTCCGGCATTCGCGCCTCCGCCCCAAGTGCAATCAGGACAACACGGAAGTCGTCGTACTTGACCAGCGTTCTGGCATTCTGACCGGTGCTCCACGTCGCCTCCGCCTTGAGACGATGGATTTCAGCTGGGAGATCGAACTCCATGAACGGATCCGCCATCGGCGAGGTGTGCGGCCGTCGATGGGCTTCGTGCTCGGGGGCGTCGGACATCGGAACCTCCTGGCGCGCCACGGCGTTTCCCTGGCTGGGGTAACTGTGGCGTGGTCACGTCCTGGCTGATGATGTACCGGATCGATAGTCCAGCGGGCGAATTCAGACGGGCGGGCACACAGGCCGCTTTCGTGTCCGCTCGGCGTTGAGCCACGACCTGCTGTGTAGGCGGCCGACATCCTCCCGCCGTATGGATGAGGCACCGTCGAAATAGTCTCCCCGACAAGCACCCTCCTCAAGCGGCGACAAGGTCCGACCAGGCGTCGAACGTCGTTCCGCAGGTCGCTTGTAAGGTTCCGTGTTGTTCCTGCGTTCTTCTCTTTGTGCAAGGCACTCCATGCGGTGGGGCCTTCGACGAGTTTC
>CADEFN010000016.1 GCA_902826615.1 uncultured Gemmatimonadota bacterium | reverse complement strand
GGACCTCGCCCGCGCGCGGGCCTCGCGACGGCCACGCCACTCTCCCGCGCGCCGCACCCCGCGCCCCTCGAACGACCGGCGTGGGCATGGCGGCGTGGGCACCGCGGGCTTCTGGGCACTGGCCGCTTCCCGAGTCCCGCGGCGTGGGCAGGGCGCCCCGTTGGCTCGTTAGTGGGTGCGACGACGGCGCGCGAAAGAGTCCACGGGGCCGCGGTGGCCCCAACGGCCGTCTGCGTGCCACCTCGCCACTCCATGGAGGCCACCGCGGTCATCCATCGGCAGACATGAGGTGCGCGGGCACCACCCCAAAAGAGTTGGGGCAGACGGAGACCATGCCCGTATCCGTTCTGAGAGCAACTCCGCCTAACGATCCACATTCACTTGCGGGCTATGTAAACAAAGCCGACCCGCCCGGGCCGTCTCTCTCGCATCCTACTGCGGCCCGGGCGGGTCGGCCATCCAAGACAGCCCGTCAAGTGCAATGTGCTGTTAGGCAACACTATCAGATGCTATCGAGTCTGGTGACATTGAGTGTCGACGGTCGTGCTGAAGAGACTGTGCCCTCCACCTCTACCTGCCTACCGAGTAGTTCCTCGGCCCTCCTCATCAACTCTTCTGGCACAATGCACCTAAGGTCTCCCATCCCTTCGCCGCGCTCACGGAGAATAAAGCGCTGGCGATCAAGGTCGATCTCGCGCATGGTGCCGCGTACTCGATCCTCAGTGGTCTTGGCCAGAAGACTAACGAGGCCTTCGAGCTTGTCTTGGGCAGGTTGCACAAGAACCAGCGGGGCCGTGGACGGCACGATGGCGCCTGAGAATGCGACAGTCTTGACGATGCTTCGAGCGCTCGGCACTAGTTCAAGAAGCTCAGCAGCCACGACGGAGGCGGTGTCGTTGTCGGGGAACTCATCTGTCGGTAGGGCGTCGCTGCCCGATGCTGCCCATGCTGTCATCCTGAGCAAGTGATCTATGGCGCGACGGGCCGCTGGCACCTGCTCGTCCTGAAAGAGATCGCCCTGCGACTCGGCAGGTGGCAAGCGCAGCCCCACCTTGATGCTACCAGGCTTGAGAAGGAGCACCCGGAAGTCAGTCGCTTCAACGAGAGCGCGATCTGGCCTGCCACCGCGCCGAATTGTCCCGGTCTCTAGGTACGAGGTAACTCCGAATACTGCCTTTCGTAGGCGGTCAAGCCACTCGGCAAGGAGACGTGAGGATATGTCGCCTTTGAGCTTGCCTGATCCGTCTAGCACCATCCACAGCGGAGCTTGCTGTTCGTCTGCAAGGCTGAGTCCGGTGTACGCATCAATCTCCGCGCGCAGAGTCCGAATGCCGGCCACGTAGTCCTGCGCCATCGCCTCAAAGAGGGCGGTGTTCTTGGGCGCAATCCGGAGCCTCAGAGCCTGCAATGCAGACTCGAGGCGAGTCATCGCCTCGCGTGCCTGACTCAGTTGCGCCTCTGACTGGATCATACCGCGACCTTGAGCACGCCCTTTCGGACACCAGGGCGATGCTTTACCTCCTGAAAGAACGATAGCATCGCGGTGTGCGACGCGTCGTTCTCCCAAGCAAAGAAGATGTCGAAGCCGAAGTTGGAGCGGACGTACTTCTTCGACCGCGGATTGTACCGAAACGGCGGCACCTGGACGGCCGGATCGTAGTCGTCTCTGAGCACTACGGTAAGGTCAATGTCGTTCGGCGCATCCACGCTTGTCACGTAGGAACCATCGACAACCAGGTACTGCGCGACCCCAGCTTGTGCGACCTCAGCGTGGTACTGGCGCAGACGACGCATGAGCGAGGGCCGCCGATCGGAGGACTGGAAGCGGCCGAAGCGCTCCTCCACTTCCTCAAGGGTGCACTCATGCACTCCCTCGGGCAGGAGTCCATCAGGAGAGAGATCAGGAATGGCCACGCGCTTGGATGTGTGTTGTGTTGCCTAACGACCGGTGTTCAGCAGCGTGGCTGTATCACAAGATGGCGGCGTAGCCGCCTTCCAGACTGCCACGCCTGCTGCAACACATTGTTATGCGCCGTCCGCGCGGCCGCCCTTGAGGCCGCGCAGAAGTGCCTTCAAGTCGACACCAACACCTGCAATGGATGGCTGAAGCACTAGGGCATCGAGAAGCGCACCTTTGACTCCCGCCTTGTCCCTTCGAGCGACTGTGAAGCTAAGGAGGGGCGTCGCGCGCTTGACATCTTGCATGATTTCATCAAGCAGTTCTGCAACATCCGTCGGTGTCTTGCATCGTTCGCGGATAGGGATCAGCAGCAGATGATCATCCTGGGGATTCCAAGATCTCGTCGCTTCTGAGCCGGTGAAGTGCGCTGGCCGTCGGGTTGTGATCAGTATCGCGGGCAGGAGTGTGCCGGTGACCGCGCCGTTAATTCCGTGCCACGAAAGCACTTCGTCGTTGAACTCTCCGCCCAAGCCGGCGATGACGGCTGCGTTGTGCCTTGACGCGACATCCGCAAGGCGGTCGAAGTTATCGCGGATCGCGCGCCCCAAGGGTTCCTCCCAGCCATAGTCGAGGAGATACAAGTAGTACGCGCGGCTCCCCGGCTCGTTGGGCAGCTGGGCAAGCGAGTGGACCTTCAATCCCATAGGTACTCCGGTGCGGAGGACTTCAGCAGTGAGCTTAGCTATCTGCCGCTGGACGATGTGCGCGAGAAGGCCTGGCCGCCTATGACCAGAAGAGAAGTAAGCACTGAATGCTGGCACTGGCGATCATGCAGACAAAGCCGGTGACAAGCAACCCGCGCCTTTCCGCCTGCTTCACGTGCTTGGGCGCGCCCGTGAAGACCGGAACATTCCCACCAGTGCTCCTGCCGCCATCTGCGAGGCTCAGAATGTTGGTCTCGTGAATTTGAATGGCCGACGCAAGCGCCTTGAGCAATCCAGTAACGCGCCAGGCGAGAAGGCCGGAGCCGACGAGGCCAAGCACCGCAGCCATGATGCGCATTGTGTGTGGATTCACGACGAGTTCCGGAGGAAGGTCTTCACCCGGCACACGCTGCACGTGCTGCGGGCGCATAACGTCAAGTTGTGCTGCGGCCGCTTTCATAAAATGCGGTTGGGCGGCCGTGCGGTACCTTCAGGTACGATAAAGCACGGCCGCCCAACCGCTACCCCAGCGCGGCCGTCTGCACCAACTGCCGTTAGGGCGCCCCGGCTCGAGTCTTCATCCTTCTGCCTGCGCGAGACGCTTGCGCCACCGATCGGAGGTCTCGAGCGATCGCAGCAGAGCTTCAGCGCCGCCGAGTGTGTACACGGAGAGGTCGACGTCCTTTCTGAGCGCTTCCCGCTCGAAGGTCTGAAAGACGCTCTCAGCTAGCGCCACCGCTCGAGTCACCTCCGACTTCCTGAGTCTCTCGAGAAGCATGCCGTTCGCATCCAGAGCAACCGAATGATCCTTGTGCGCGATGTACTTGTGTCGGTGCTTTCGGAACGGCTTCGCGCACGCTTCGAACTCATCGACAATCGGAGTCAAGCGCAGACGAAGGTCGTCGCGTGCGACGACTCGCGGATCAGCCAGGATTGCGCGTAGCGGAAGGTTTGATTGGACCCGATTCTTCACGGGATCCGAGAGGCGGGCAATGGCGAGTATGATCTCTCGCAACAGTGTGCGCTGCACAACCTCGAAGAACTGGCGAGCGCAATGCGATAGGAGCTCCAACCTGTCGTTCGAGTGGTTGAAGAGAATCTGGTACTCGCTCCAAGCATGCTTCAACGACACCGCTTCGCTGAACAGGCTTTCGTAGGCACGCTCAACGTCGGGCTGACTCATCCATCCCCCGCGAGAATTCCAGTTCGGTCGCCCTAACGTGTAAGGGTCGCTTGCCGGCGCGCCAGCGTCGCCCCGAGCGCCCAATCAAACAAAAGCGGCTGGCGCCCTAAACTGCCGCCCCTGAAGATTGCGCCGTCGGGTCGGGGGCGCCAGCCGCCCCCCGCCGGGCGCGGGGAAATAGCACCGTCGCTGTCGGCGCGCCGGTCAAGCGCACCCTGCGGTTAGGCGGGACCTCGCCCGCGCGCGGGCCTCGCGACGGCCACGCCACTCTCCCGCGCGCCGCACCCCGCGCCCCTCGAACGACCGGCGTGGGCATGGCGGCGTGGGCACCGCGGGCTTCTGGGCACTGGCCGCTTCCCGAGTCCCGCGGCGTGGGCAGGGCGCCCCGTTGGCTCGTTAGTGGGTGCGACGACGGCGCGCGAAAGAGTCAACGGAGCCGCGGTGGCCCCAACGGCCGGCTGCGAAGTGACGCGACGCTCCCTGGAGGCCACCGCGGTCATCCACCGACAGACGTGGCGTGCGCAGGCACTACCCAAAAGAGCAAGGGCAGTCGGAGACCCTGCCCGTATCAGTTCTATGCGGAACTCTGCCTAACGACTAGGGTTCTGCTGCGCCGCCTCTAAACAAAGCGGGGTGGGCCGGCGCCGTGCCCTTCCATACAATGAGAGGCGCCGGCCCACCCCGCCAGCCCCAACGCGGCGACAGCAGCAACCCACTGTTATGCCGCCCGCGGGCTATGTGCTCCGATGCGCCGGGGTGCGGGAGTGCAAGACGCGTGCGTTGCGGCTCTAATGCCATTTCGTTGAGCGTCGTATGCTCATGACACCCCAGGTACCGGCTCGACAGTGCCACTCGATGCGCCGCTCGCAGACAAACTCACGCCACTGTGTACCGTAATAGAACTGCACTCTGCGCGGAGACTCCGTCTCCCCGCTGACGGTGTAGTGGAGCACTGGAATCTCTTCGCTGGTGTTTCGATTCGCTTCGCCGCAGGCCGCTCCCAGCGTCACTACTGGCCGACTGGTGCGTACGCTGTCGAGCTGACGCAAGTCGATGGTAGACAGCGTCTTGGTAGACGCATTCCACGCGCCGGCGCAGATCGTAGCCCCACCAGTGAAGCGGATTGAATCCAGCACTGCTTGAAGCACGGGCACCAGAACCCCGGTTTCGACAGGTCCAAGCAGTGTTACGGGCAATGCTGGCGGCATTGTTTGCCGGTGGCATGCCATGCTCCCCAGCAGAAGAAGCGCTACGCTTCCCGCGGTGTTTACGACGTTACTAAGTGTGCGCATGGGTCTCCGAGCTAGCGATACTGACGTAGTACCCAAGCATCCACCGGGCATCCGCCTCGACC
The DNA here is from genome assembly GCA_902826615.1 of uncultured Gemmatimonadota bacterium. Taxonomy (GTDB): domain Bacteria; phylum Gemmatimonadota; class Gemmatimonadetes; order Gemmatimonadales; family Gemmatimonadaceae; genus RBC101. The sequence continues at coordinate 11,907 of CADEFN010000016.1, read as the reverse complement.
TCGCCGGGTGAGGGCGCGGAGCTGCAGGCGCGGCACGTCGCGTGTTCATCTCACGCGGTCTCGCCCCGACCGCGACGGTTTGCAGGGGCGCATTTCGTGATCGGTTGCGGTCATGTCTCTTGAATGCACGCCGCATCTTCGTTCGGTGTCGGCATAACTATTCATTGTGCTGCGTGGGTGCGGGGCCGGTTAACGGGTATTGCCTCGCCTCCCCGCCGCGCTACCAACACCCTCCAATCTCGCCACTTCACACGTTGGGCGGCAAGGCAACACCGTTTGTGCCGAAAGGGAGCAGCGACGGAAAACGCCGCAACTCCCCTCCCCCCAACACTTTGAGGCCGGGAGAGCGGGCGGAGCGGTCCCGTGATAGGCGGCGAGGAATGCGCGAATAACTGATATGATGGCAGGGATCGGTAACGCGCACGGAAGGGCCACCCGGCGCGCGTATATCTGGGTGGGGTGCCGAACACGCTACGCGCGAATATCTGGCGCTTCAGACGCGGTCCGCGGGACTCCGAACGCCCAAACGACCACGATTCAGCACGTGCGTGTAAATCATCGTCGTGCTGACATCGCTGTGCCCGAGCAGCTCCTGCACGGTCCGGATGTCGTACCCATCCTCCAATAGATGCGTGGCAAAGGAGTGCCGAAGGGTGTGGCACGTGGCCCGCTTGTTCAGACCAGCATCACGAACGGTCTGCCGAACCCAACGCTGGACCGCGCTGGGATGCAGATGGTCCCGCCGGATGCTCTTGCTGCCGGGCTCGACGTAGAGCCGCCGCGCGGGAAAGACCCACTGCCAAGCGAGGTCCTTTGCCCACCCCGGAGCCTTCCGGTCGAGAGCGGTCGGCAGCCGCACAGCACCTGCACCACGCGCCAGGTCGGCAGCATGCAGTTGCTCGACATGGTCGAGCTGCACTCGCAGGAGATCTCTCGCCCTGAGAGGAAGCATGGTCACACGATCCTTCGCCCCCTTTCCCCCGCGAACCCGGATCTCCAGGCGGTCGGGGTCGATGTCCTTCACACGCAGGGTCAAACACTCCAGCAGCCGTAAGCCGGCGCCGTACATGAAAAGCGCAATGAGCAGTGCTTCGCCTTCGAGCCGAGCAAGGAGTCGGTGGACCTCCTCACGCGAGAGTACGGCGGGGAGTCGCGGAGGGGTGTTGACCCGCAGCACATGCCGCAAGTCGCCAACTTTCCTTCCCAACACAACGATTTCAGGCTCAGCAGCAGCCGCGTTTTGACCAAGCGAGCTAAGCGCGTTGACAACGTTGTGGCTGCCTGCTGCAACCTGCTGTTCGGCGGCTACCGACCAAGGACCACATCGATACTCGCAAGAATCTGCTCGAGTCGCTTCGGCGACAACCGGCCGATCCGACTATTGAGGAACGCCCGGTCTACCGCGACGAGTTGGGAGGCATTGGCGACGGAGTTCTTCGGCAGACCGGTGACCTTGGCGGTCAGGAGCGTGTTTCCAGGCGCCCCCTCCCACTTCAGATTGCTCGTCGGCGGCACGCACAGCGCGGTACCGAGCCGGCTGCGATTGAGGGGATTGCCCTACACGATGACGACGGGCCGACGGAACCCCGGCGCCAAACCCGACGGTGCTGGTAGCTCAGCCCACCAAATCTCCCCCTGGCGATCTCTACCATTCCACTCGACCCAACGCAGCCTGGGCGGCCGCCTCGGAGAACGGATCCTGCTCCCCATCCAATGCGTCGACCACACGATTCATGGCCTCGGTGACCTCGTCCGGGGCGTGCCGGCTGAGATACTCCGCGAGTGCCTCGCGCCGGACGCGTCCCTCCGCGCCTCATCCGGATCGTCATGGGCCCTCCTCGGCGCGCCCACACGCCCCGCTCATGGGATCACCTTGATCTGATACCGCGCTACAAATCGCCCCATCGTGGGCTGCGCCCCCATCACCATCTGCCCCACCTCCACGTCCGTCACCTCCGCACTCAGCGCCTCCACAAAGCCCTGGTTGAGTCGGGCCACCGTCGTGGTGATCACCTGCTGGTAGCGACGGAAACTCACCGGCGCTCCGTTCTTGAAGCCCACGTACGTCACCATGCTGTAGCTTGGCCGCCGTTCCCCCACTCGCATCTCCACCACCTTCGGCGTGACCACTATGCTGTCTACCTCCCCCTCGATCGGGGCGTCCGCCTCCGAGCCCTTCACGGCCATGTAGCTGCGAACCGCCACCATGCCTGTCCCACCGGGGGGCGGTGCCATGTTCGCCGCCGTTGGGCTGTAGGGCTGCATGGTCCCCACGCGTGTCCCCCGGCACCCATCACTCCCCGCCTTGGTCATCGCCTCGCCCGGCACCCCGTTCAACCTCAGCCGGCACCAGGGGCCATGCGCGCAGGCGCCCGAGATCCCGCCGTTCCAGTCCCGTCGCGCCACCCGCCGCCGTACCTGTCCACCCGGTTCCTTGATAAGGGCGCGGATCGTATCACTGCGAGCCGCGACATACTGCGCATTGGCCGGAGTTGTTGACGTGGTTGGCAGACTTGCCACCTCCCAGCTTTGGAAGCTTGATCGTAGGCGCACTGTATCCGTTGCGTAGGCGCCAGATGGGTACTTCTTGAAGAGCGGCGAATACGTGCTGTCGAGCTTCCACGTGGTCGCGTTGTATTTGAAGTGCGTCGTATCCGGGCGGGGCGTGATGGCCAGGGCAAGCCGCAGTGATGCGTCGTAGCGGAAGAGGGTAGTAACGGTCGCAGTGTCCGTAAACTGCCGTAGCGTCGAATCGGTGGAGTTGACGACGATCGCTGTGGTCCGACCACCCCCTTGGCTGTTGTTGGGGCCGGGTTCCGTGATGCCGCTCAGTACTCCATTGGCGGTATAGGCAAACTCGGTGTACAGGAGAGTCGTGCCCGCAGCCCTGACCGGGTCGTAGATCGGCGAGATCACGCCCCGTCCTCTTCGGCGAGGGTTGCGGAGCACCGCAGGGGCCTGGGCAAGGAGGGCGCCCAAGGGAGGAATGCCGCTGTGGGATGACGCCGGAGATCAGAACACCCGCGCGGCCTGGCGTTTGGAGGCTAGCTTGTTGGCATGAAAGCTTCCATTGACTTTGACGAGGCCCTCTATCGGCGGCTCAAGGTCGAAGCGGCTTGCCGAGGGCGCACCGTGCAAGACCTCGCGGCAGAAGGGGTGCGACGCGTGCTCGATGCTGCGCCGACTGAAGCCGAGACCGCCAGCGCCGCGAAGGGCGACCTGTGGGAGCCTGAGTGGTACGGCACCCTTGCGCGGTACGGCAAAGCCGTGGCGCACCACTCAATGCAGGAAGTGCGCAAAAGTGTGGAGCGAGCACGAACGAAAGGCACTCGCTCGTGAGACAGGGTCTGGACACGTCCCTTCGATGTCCTCCACCGTCCGCCGGTCGCCCAGCAACGCATCAACGGCCGCTGGATCAAACGTCGTCACCGGCCCCGTGACGGCTCGTGTCTTTCGCTTTGCCATAAGGACCCTCCACAGGTCGCAAGTATGGCCTCACACACAAAATCTCGGACAGGCCCGTCGCAAGTATGGCCTCACACACAAAATCTCGGACAGGCCCGCGAAGCGGGGCGAAGTACACAACTCTATGCACACTACCGTCACGTGAACGGCGCGCGCTGCCTCGTGAACGACCAGCACGGACGCGTGATCATTGCGCGCTGCCTCGTGAACGGTGCGCTCTGATCCGCGAATGTAGCGCTCTGCTCTGTGAACGGCGCGCGCTCCGTCGTGTACGTCGTGCGCAGCGGCGAGATCGTCTGGCAGTCCCTCGTGAACGGCGCGCGCTGCCGAGTGCACGAGCTGCGCTGCCACGTGCTCGTTTCGCGCTGTCTCGTGACGCCACGGTTGTTCCAGGTGCACGGGGCGATGCGGCGCGTGATCGTCGTGACACAGCGCGTGATCGTTCTGCCGAGGGCCGTGGACGACCGGATCAATCATGTGATCACTCGGCGCCGTTGCATGCACGCCGCGCTCTGCATTGTGAACGCGGCGCTTTGCCTGGTGAACGGCGCGTGCGGGTGTGTGACGGGGCGGTCGTGTCCGGTGCGCCAGTGAACGCGCCGCGTGTAAGAGGCGCTCAACCACCTGACCGAATGGATGCGGCGTGTGCGCAGAAGGATGCGTCGCGTGCCCTCCGTGACGAGCTGCGTGCGCGAGACGATCAGGCGCCGGATCACTCCGCGCAGGCGCATGAGCGTCTGACACTGCCAGGTGAATGTTGCGCTCTGCCTGGTGAAGGGTGAGCTCTGCTTCGTGAACAGCGCGCCCTGCCACGTGTAAGCGCGGATGCGTCGCGTGTCCCGGGTGCATTGCCGCGAGATCGCCTGACGATGTCCCGTGAACGGCGCGATCTGGTGCGTGCAGCGGTTGACGAGCCGCGTACACGAGGCGACACGTCGCGTGCAACGACTGCTGTGCCGCGTGCATTGACCACGGTGTCGCGTGGATCGACTGTGCTGGCGCGTGCATCGACTGCGGCGGCGCGTTCACGGCTGACCAGGTTCGGGCGCGTCCGGACCCGTGTCGGCAATGCGTGGATCAGACGCGTGCCACGGTGGCTGCGCTGCGGTCAGCGATGCGTACTCGCGGGACGACCGGGATGAGTCGCGGGATGTGCCTGAGGAAGTCCGGTTTTGCGCAGACGAGCCCTAAGTGAACGCGATCGCGCCCCGTGATCGCGTGGACGACTATCGGGCGTTGGTGGCTCCGTGCCGATCATCAGGATGTCAACGCTGTGCGGTCGTGGCTCGATGCTGTATCGGTGGTCGTGTCCCGGACAAAGAGTGGTCGCGCCCATGAAAACAGTGGTGATTGCGCGTGCAGCGGGGGTTGTGCCGCTGGCGCGGTGGACGCAGGGCGCGTCATGACAGCGCAGGTCCAGGTCGCACGGTACCAGGCGAGAATCGCGGCGTCCGCGTTGGGGCAACCGATGGAGAGGACCCCTGTGAACATGGACGACCCAGGCCATCCATGACCGCGTGGGGTGTCTCCGACACCCAGTGGCGTGGCTCAGCGACAGGGTGTCGCGCGGCACGGACGGAGTGGTCGGTCTCACCAGCTTGGTCGCGCGGCTCGCCGGCGTAGATCGGTGACAGCGGCGCCGAACTTCGCCTCGCGCACCCGGTGGCGCCGGCAAACTCCCTGCCCTCATCCGCAAACATCCTGGGCTTTCGTACCGACGCTGATTCGCTGGCGGGGAGGGCGCTCTACTTGCGCCTGTGGCCGATGACACGACGCGAACGCCTGGGGCTTGGCTCGACGGGCGTCTGCAGCGAATTGCTGGCGCTCACGCCTTCACGCTGGCCGGATTTCCTGCGCGGCCAGTCCGCACCTGGCGAAGCGTGGGAAGACGCAGCGCTGCGCGGTGGGTTCCCCGAGCCTGCCTATGAAATCGATGACCCCATGGCACGCGAGCTCTGGTTTCGCGGCTATGTCGCCACCTACCACACGCGCGACCTGCGACGCATCTCATCGAAGCCCGTCTCGCAAGAAGACGCGATCGCCGAGGCGATCCCGGAGGCGCAAGCACGGCGGAGTGAGGTGGTGATCCACCGGCCGGACGGCCGGATCCAGGACAGTGACAGCTATGGTCACGATCCGGAGTCGGTGCGAGACAGCAAGCACTAAAGATTGCTGAAGGGGGCGCCGGCTACCAACGCCCGCGCCCCTTTTTGCGCTTTGGCGAACGTTCAACGACCGCCCACTCGCCGCTGTCCGCTCCTTCGGGCGTCCTGTCCAGAACTGATCTCGGTGCTGTCGTCCGCGGCCCCCCCTCGGTCATCGCGTTGGGGGGTATAGAGAGAGCATGCCCGTGGACTGCCGCACCTCCCTGTGAGATCGCCCTGTTCGCCTGCCGCGCCCGTTCAGGCCGTCAGTCTACTGCGGCGGTCGTGGCGATCGGTTGTCACGGTACTGATCTGCGAACGAGTACCGCAGCTTCTTGGCATACCTCGAAGAGAAAGTCGGGAACGGCGCTGTACGAGTTCACTGTGATCTGTTGTACTCCACGCTCCTTCCAGAACGCGCGCCGAGAATCTGCCTTCGCATCCGAGAATCGCAGTCCCCAGAACAAGTCGCCACGACCGAGACCGATGTGGCGCCGCTTCACGTGAGCCAGGAGACCCAACAGCGCAGTGTCGCCCGAAAGGCCCACGAAAAGGCAGGTATGTGTGCTCATGTGCGCCACGAGCGAATCGTGCCAGGTACTTAGCGGGTCTGCGGCCCGCTCATCGAAGTGGGACTTCGCGAATACAACTTGCTGGCTCGTTACGGGGACGTTGTGAGGCAAGTAGCCATGTGGATGGAGAACCGCGACATCCATCTTCGTCGGCCACACAGGGGGACGCTCCACCGACTCAACAGAAAGACCAAAGGCTCCCAGGAATCGCTCTATGACATCGTCCACGTTGAAGTTGACGATAGTCCTGATTCTGCCACGTTCGCGACCGGAGACTAGGGCCACCACGGCAGTGAGGAGCCCGAAGGTGCGCACTAAGTCTAGAGAGATGCTCTGTGAGTACGCTGCGGGATAGAGGTGCTTTTTCACCAAGGTGGCAAACTGCTTGTTGGACCCGTTGAGATGTTGCATAAGCAGTACTTCTCCCACTTCGGCAAGGTCCGGATTGCTAGGAAATTTCCTCCTGACTGACCGAAACATCGCGCGAAGCAAGTCCTTCCACATGGGTAATCCATAAGCAACGGATGCGCCTGCTCCGAGCACCAGCGTCAGTCGACCTGCCAGTAGCTGCTTTGCGCAGATTGTTATCTGACCAGCTCTCGACTGCCAGTCGTGAATCGACCTAAAGGCGTTCGGGTCCATTTTGCTCGTCATCTGCACCCCTTGTCACTCCGTACTCGGTGAACCCCAACTCAAGAAACCAGCTCGCGTTAATGCGGCCAAGCAATCATCCACGGCCCTCAAGCTGGCCGGTGAGCTGTAGTAGAACGACAGTTCCCCACGATGCGACACGCTCAGAATGTCAGTATCATTGACCAGATCGCGCAGCTGCACCCGTGTGACTGCGAGAACATGAAGCAGGTCATTGACGAGTGGGGCACCAGCTAAGTCGTCTCCATAGAAGCTCGCGAACTTGATGGAGTTGCCAAAGCCGTTAACCTTCGTCCACAGCGTGCTTAGCACGTAGGTATCCTGCCGCTCAAGCAGGTAGTGCTTAGCAATCGCCTGAGTTGCGACTGTGGGCTGACGGACGAGCCAACGCTGCCCCAACCGTTCAAGGAGCCTCTCCGCTATTCCGCGACGTGTCCCCACGAGTAAGAAGCGGTCGTTGACCTCTCGCACTAGGAACTGGTACGCCACGGCGCTCTCAGGCGCCTGCTGCGGTATGTCCTCAGGATCGAAAGGCTCCCGCGTGAAATAGCGGAGCTCGCGCCACCCTGAGCGCCCCGAGTTCGCCTCCTCTATGCGGTCTAGATGCTTCGGGTTCGCCCCCGCAGGTAGGCGGGACTGAAATAGTGTTCGGATTTCCTCGCTCTTGGCCCAGTGGGACGGGAGAATACCTCGCACTGAGCGCTTCGCATAAAGTGCTCCACTTGCACGGCAACCCGTCGGGAAGCGTTCTTCAGCTGGCATGTCGAACCTAGCCACCGGAACGTTGGGGTTCGAACGCGAGCATGCTGAGGGTCCAGATAGCCCTAGATGCGTCTGGGCTCACTGCGTGTTTCAGCGATTCGAGGAACCTGACTGGGTTGGCTACGTACCCAGAGGTGAACGCGAGTTCCTGATGAGCCTCAGAGATGGACTCAAGGCCGTTAGTATTCGATGTCGAGTCGCTGAACTCGAACTCCAGATGGCGGCTTAGTTCCTTGGACGACCAGAAGGTTGCCACGAGCTGAACTAGGAGGGCACGCGCCCGCAACTCAGCGAGCACCTCAGCCTTGTAGTCTGGTTTGGCGAGATCCTTCAGCACGTTTCTAACGAGTTCGATATCGGGCAGTCCCTTCAGACCGCGAACTAGTTGCTTGTAAGTTGCTTCTTCACCGTTGTCTCGGCGGTAGTTCCCGACGTGCAGCGCGCACAAGCTCCGAATGACGTACTTCCTTGATTGCGCGCTAATCGTGGGCAGAACCGCCCAGCTGGCCCAAATGCCGCGCACATATTTGTCCGGGTTCTTGAGGTAGAAGTGGATGTAGTCGAATGAGTGGGTCAAGACCTCCAGGACCTCACGCCACACCGGCTCTATCTGATCGACGAAGTTATCGGCAGATAGCTCCTGAGTGTGCTCCTCATTGATCGGGAACCGAAGCCGTGCTACTGCGACGTAAAAGAATGCAGTGAGGTCGTCAAGCAGTGACGTCGATGCGGCAGGGTCGAGCGTGATGGCGCAGATGCGTTCGATTTCTTTCGGATCATCAAGGGGCGCGACAATCGCTTGCAGCTCATCGATGATGGCATGGCTTAGCTCGTGTGTGAGCGTCATCAGCGACCATGAGGACGCATTGCACGAAGAAAGGATGTCGGGTGGTACGCTCAACGAGACCTTAGAAGCGCGATAGCCATCTCGTTGGCTGATGAAGTTGATAAGGGGGATTAAGGTCGGAGGTGGCGGGGGGAGCTCATCTGGGGGCACGGCAAGAGAGGGGCGCGTGTCAGTGCCGAACCGGAAATCAGGGCTCCACTGGGCCTGCGTGTTTCGTCGCCCCTTTGCTCGCGAAGAGTCTTCGAGATCTAGAGGTGGAGTGCCGTAGTGCGTTAGGTGGTCTACCGATAGGACGGGCTCGTTGGTGTCAACGATGCCTTCAAGATGATCTCCAATGGGCGGGACAAGGCGGAGAGCCTCGACCCTGTCAAAGTACCGCACAGCAGTGAGGACGCGCTCGACGAAACGCCGCACTCGAGCGACCGCCAGAGAGGCCAATCCGACACCCAAGAAGGAGTGCTCGGCAAGATCACAGGGGGAGACAAGTATCGGCGATGTGCCAGAGTACGTCTGCGCCGCGTGCCTAGAAACCGCGTTCGCTGCGAGGGATAGGTTTTTGAGGCGGACAACGTCTCGTCCACCGTCACTCTTTAGTTCGTCTCGCAAGAGGTCGTCGTAGCGACGCAGCTCCGGAGCGAAGCTGTCTCCAAGCCGGGTCGCTTTGGCGACCGCCCTTCCGACTTCATTTCGATAGCGCGCCTCAGTACCAGCGAGATGCGTGCTCGGGTTCTTGGCGGTGCTTCGAATCACCTTGTAGAGGTGCCGTGGGCTTTCGTAGCGACCCTTTCCCTCGGATGCCAGCACCCCTTCAATTCGACCGACGTCGCTCAGACTCCACTGCTCCCAGGTGCAGCCGAATGCCTCCGCCGTGCAAATCGCGTTCATCGCCTGATCTTCGTCACTGCCTACAATCAGGAGATTGAAATAGCCTAGGGTGGCATAGACTCCGGCGAATAACTCGGGATCGACCTCGCCAGGGTGCAGTGGCCCTAGGAAGGTGAGCGAGTGTGGACCAGGCTCCGTCAGCTTCGGGGTATCAGGCGTGCCTTCAAAAGGCACGATCGGGCTAACTCGCGTGCAGCTACGTATGGCCTCTAGGGCATCATCCTGAGTCCTACGGAATTCCACGCGATGAGTTGCCCCGTCCGGGGAGGAGTGGAGGAGGATGAATCGGACTTTGTTGGCAAGCCGCCGTATTCCACGTCGTTCGTACGTTCTCTGAGCCCTCAATCACACCTCCGTCGCGCTCGCACGGGCCAAGCGGCACCGGCAGCTGTCACCATGTGGTAACACTCTGCGAGGTATTGTGCAAAAAGGTAGAGGTCGCCGCAAGAAGCGACGACCTCTACCTTTTGACAACAGACGTGATGGGTGCGAGACCAGGTCTTGACTAACCGCGCTTGGTCAGTTTGATCTTGGTAATCGTAGCCCCCCTGTGATTTGTCTCCCGCACGATCGAACGAGTGTCCTTTGCGGATGTCTGGGGCTTGCCCGGACGGACACCTGTATCCGCCTCATGGCCATCGAATCCATGAGAATCGTGATCAAGTAAGCGGTGAGGCCGTTCTCCGAGTCGCTCCGACTGTGCTAGGACTTTCTTGAATCTGCTCTTCGTATGCATAGGTGCCCCTTTGCTCAGTGTCGTTAGTGAGTGCTACCAGTCCATCGACAGGTAGCTCCGACACGATCCCACAGCCGATTGTCCGCGAGCGACGACCGCTAGGTCGAAGGGGGGCGAATTGACGCCCCATCGTCTGGACGCGCAAGGGGTGCGCTTGGTCAGCACTGGAACCTCGTTCGGGACGAGTCCCGGAAAATACTGGGCACGCTCCGGTGAGTCAACTTGACCCCGCCGACGTGCCAGTATGCCCCTATTACGCATTCGCAGAGCCAGCAGTTCCACGGCAGGGCTTGCTCGGAAGCACTACGCGGGTAGTCGCCTTTCAACTGTAGCACTGACATGTCTTTAGGCGCCCCCAAGCCGCAAAGCACACCTCTGTGTCTGCGCGACGCGCTGTGCTGAGGCAACGCATCACCCGCCGCTGTGACTGCTCCACACAAGAGCTTGAGGGGGCAGAGAGGAGACTTCACCAGCAACCGGCTGGCTTGCAGGGCGGACGCGGACCCTTCTTCCTCGCTTCGCATCCTGCAACGGCCCACGGGAGTTTCCCCCTATGATTCAAAGGGCATAAGGGTCCGCCGCCTCCAGGTTCACTCTGTAACCCAAGTCAAGCAAAGGAGGCGACCGTCACGCGCGAGAGCGGCAGGGCGTAGTTGCCGACGATGGCGCCGATCATGAGCTCCGCGGCGAAAACGGAGCTGCGCCAGTGGCTGCCTGCAGTGCCTGAACCGCCTTGTGTCTCGACAGGCACGTGAAGGCCGCGAAAGACACTGCCGCCGACGGCGATGAACTCGCGGCGCGCATTGACGCCGTTGAAGTACAGCTGCGTCGAAGCGTTGCCACTCAACAGGTCGTGCGGTTCCCACAAGGTGCCAAAGCCTAACGCGTGGGCCACTTCGTGCCGTACAATGTCGTCGAGCGTGCTAGTTGTGGGATCTATGGACGTTGTTCACACCGCATGAGGAAGTAGAGGAGCGGTGGGATCCGGCCGAGGGCCCGATGCGGGCGCTCGATGTTGTAGGAATCTAGGAAGATGGGGAGCGCGGCGCTGCGGTGGCGCGAGGTCCGGTAGGGCCGCTTGAAGGCCCAGCGGCGCAGGGCGGTTTGAATGAAGCGCTCGGCCTTCCCGTTGGTCTGAGGGCGATACGGCCGGGTCGTGAGATGGCGGATCGACCGCGGCCTCGCCCGCGCCCCGCAGCCGGGGATCATCGAAGCGCGCCAAGACCGCGTCCACCCGCGCGTCCCAGCCGTCCAGGACCGAGGGCCGCTCCTGCCGGCCGTCCGGCGCATCCAGCGTCCGCCCCAGCCGATACCGCAGACTCGATTCGTCCACCCCGAGCTGCCGGGCGACCTGCCGCACCGGGACGTCGCGGGCCACCATCTCCTGCGCAATCATCACCTGATCTCTCCGCAGCCGTGCCATCGAGTCCTCCGCGCTGGGGGCCATGGGCTGCGTTTCGCCCAGGTGCGAAGGGGGACCGCCGAGGGGCGCTCCCGTCAATGGCAGGTGCGGGAATTTGCCTGTTCAGCGCTGCGGGAATTTGGGTGTTCATCTACAGGGGGCAAGTAGCCCAGCGGTTCCATCAGGCGGCACGTGTTGTACCAGCTGACCCACTCGAGCGTCGCGTACTCGACGTCCTCCAGGCCCTTCCATGTGCCGTCATGGTAAATCACTTCGGTCTTGTAGAGTCCGATGATGGTCTCGGCCAAGGCGTTGTCATAGGAGTCGCCGCGGCTCCCGACCGAGGGCTCCAGCCCGGCCCCTAAGCGTTCGGTGTAGCGAATCGACAGGTATTGGGTGGATTCAATCGGTCGGCGCAACACCTCACCGTGGAGGTGGTCGAT
>CADEFN010000015.1 GCA_902826615.1 uncultured Gemmatimonadota bacterium | reverse complement strand
AGAGATCCGCATCGTCGTGAAGGCCGTCAGGAAGCAGTGACGTCGCTCCGGCACATAGCCGATGGGAAGCGGGCACGCCCGGTGAGCTATACTCACCGGGCCGTGGCCCGCTATCGGCGCACCCGTATCGTTCGTGCTGCTGCATTCGCCCTGATCCTGTGGCTGGGGGTGGACCTCGCCGCGAAGGGCGTCTGCTGCCAGGGCGAGCGTGTGCCTGACGCGAGTGCGAGTGGCTGGACGGCGGACTGCCCAGTGGACTCTTCCACTGAGCCCGGTCAAGCAGATGCGTGTTTCTGCTGCGCCCACGTTGTCGGCCCCGCGGCGCTCCACGTCCCTCCGCCTCGCCAGGCCACGGTGGTGATTCCTGACGTGCATCCGTCGGATCGCCCGGGCATACGGCCCGTCCTGTACCACCCTCCGCAGTTCCGCTCGTAGACCACCCGCGCTCTCTCTCTTTCGCTGCCCTGTGACGGGCGGTGCAGCTCCGTAGGCGTACCGACACGCCCGCTCGGACTGATGGTTCCGGGTTGCTGGCCTGCCAGCGACCCGGACCAGCGCGATTGATCAGTACAACCGGAGGCTACGAATGCGGAAGTGGTCGATGTCTGTGGCATCGGTGCTGTGTGTGTTGTCCGCGACGGCGGCAGCAGGCCAGAGCCGCCCCCCCACGGTGGACGAACTCGTACAGGTCGCGCTCGAGCGCAATCGCGACCTGCTGGCGGCTCGCGAACGTGTGGCCGAAGCGCAGGGCCTCCTGCGCCGTGCCGGCGTTCGTCCGAGTCCGACCTTGGACGTCGACTACGGCGCTGGAGGACCGCTGGGATCGCCAGGCACGGACGAACTCGCCCTGCGCTATGCCCAGCCGATCGAGCTCGGGGGCAAGCGGGGTAAGCGTCAGGCCATCGGCCTGAGTGGCGTCGCCGTGGCCGAAGCCGAGTTCGCGGCCCGGGCGCGACAGCTCGTGTTCGACGTGAAGACGCGCGCCGCGGAGGCCCGGGCGGCGCACGCCAAGAGTGCGGCGCTCGCCGAGGTCGTGACGGCTGGCCGAGAGGCGCTGCGGCTGACGCGCGCTCGTGTCGCGGAGGGTGATGCCGCGGCGCTCGAGGGTCAACTCCTTGCGGTCGAGTTCGCCCGGATGGAAGCGCAACACGCGACCTATCGCGGACGCGCGACGGCAGCGCTGGCCGACCTCCGGCGAATCGTGGGACTCGATGCTGCGGAATTGCCCTCAGTAGGGCCGGATCCGGAGCTACCCGCACCGGCGTCGCTCGCCCTGTCTGACCTGACTGCCCGTGCATTGAAGATCCGCTCCGACCTCGGAGCGGCCCGCGCAGTCGAGCGGCAGAGTACCGCGGAACTGGAGCTCGCGCGGGCGGAAGGCGTCCCGGACCTGACCGCGTCGGCTACCTACACCCAGGACTCCGATACCACCGACGGTCTCTTCGCGGTCACGTCCTCGGGGCAACCCGCCCCAATCGTCGACAACGACAAACGAATCAGCGTCGGTGTGTCGATCCCCCTCTTCTGGCGGGGACGGAACCGCGGCAACACTGACGCAGCGATGGCTCGCGCGACCAGCGCGAGGTTGCACCGGGAGTACCTGGAATCCGCGGTGCCTCGTGATGTCGAAGCGGCATACGCGCGGTGGACCGCGGCACGAGACACCGTCTCCGTCTTCAGACAGGGCGTCATCGACCAGGCTGACCAGAATCTGGTCGTCATGCGGGAAGCCTACACACTTGGTCAACTGCGTCTCCTCGATGTGCTCAACGAGCAACGTCGATTGATCGAGACGCGACTGGCCCACATTGACGCCGAAACCGAACTGGCTCAGGCCGCCGCGGATCTCGAGCGGGCGGTCGGAATGGACCTGCCATGAAGATGCATGTGTTGGCTCTCGGATTGATGCTCTCCGTCCTCGTGGTGGCCTGCGGTGGTCGAAAGACGGCCCAGGACGCGGAAGGCGCCGCCCCTGAATCGGCGGAGTCCGCGGCGAAGGCCACGGCTGGCGCGGAGGCGGATGACGACGATGACGACGCCTCGAAGGACCACGTCGAGGTCGCTCCAGACATTCAGAAGCGGCTTGGGATTGGCGTGACTGCCGTCACCTCAGAACCGCTGGCGGTTTCGCTGCGGGTCACCGGTTCGGTGCAGCCAATAGAGGGCCGCCTGGCCCACGTCCGACCGCTGGCGCGAGGACGCATTCTGGACGTCCTGGCGAAGGTGGGTGACCACGTGACCCGAGGCCAGGCGCTGGCGCGCTTTGACAACATCGAAGCCGGCGAGTTGGCAGCTCAGCGGGAAAGCGCCCGGGCCGATCTCGCCCGGCTGCGCGTGCAGTTGGGAACGGCCACGCGTCAGGCTGACCGTGCCCGCCGGCTTGCGGAGATTGGCGCCGTGCCGCAGCGTGAGTACGAGGCCAGCCTCGGCGAGCAACAGCAGGTTGAAGCGTCCATCCGTGCACAGGAGAGTGCGGTTGCCGGCTTGGAGCAGCGGCTTCGCCGCTTCGGCACATCGGAGGCCGCGGCAGACGCATCGTCTGTGGCCACGATTCCCTCACCGCTCGCCGGCATCCTCGTCCGCGCGGACGCTGCGCCCGGCGACGTCGTGGACGCGTCCACGGAGCTGTTTGCCGTGGCCGACCTCAGTCGCGTGTACGTGCAGGCGCACGTCTTCGAGAAGGACCTGGGGAAGGTCCGCCAAGGCCAAGCGGCGACGGTGACGGTGGATGCGTACCCCGACCAACGGTTCGCAGGGAGAGTCGCGGTCGTCGGCGGCACCGTCGATCCGCGCACGCGCACCGTGCCTGTCCGTGTGGAGGTCGCGAATGCGGACGCCCGGCTCAAGCTGGACATGTTCGCCCGAATCGACCTGGCCACCGACGCCACGCAGCCGGGTCTCGCGGTTCGACGCGAGGCGGTGCAGACCCTCGAGGGCCGGCAGGTCGTGTTCGTGAAGTCGGGCGACACCGACTTCATGGTTCGCGAAGTGGACACAGGGCGGCTCTCCGGGCCCCTGGTCGAGATCACGAGAGGGCTGGCCGCCGGCGATGTCGTCGTCACAGCCGGCGCCTTCAAGCTGAAGTCGGCGCTGCTTGCCGGCACGCTGGCGGACGACGACGATGACGACGCCAAGGAGCCGCAACGATGATCGCCCGGATCATTGAATGGAGCATCCGCTGGAGGATGCTCGTCATCAGCATGACGCTCGCCATCGCGGCCATCGGCGTCTATGCGGCGCTTCAGCTCCCGATCGATGCGGTCCCGGACGTCACCAGTAACCAGGTGCAGATCAACAGCGTCGCACCGGCGTTCACACCGGAGGAGATGGAGCAGTACGTCACGGCCCCGCTCGAAGTGGCGCTGAGCAGCCTCCCCTACAAAGAGGAGATTCGGTCGGTGTCGCAGTTCGGGCTGTCGCAGGTCACGGTCATCTTCAGCGACTCGCTCGACATCTATCTCGCGCGGCAGCTGGTCCTGGAGCGATTGATCGACGCGCAGCGTGATCTGCCTCCTGGCGTGACACCGGAACTGGCTCCGGTCTCCACGGGGCTGGGCGAGATCTACCAGTTCACGGTCGTCAATACGCCCGGCCAGGCACGCCATTCGCTCACCGACCTCAGAACAACGCTCGACTGGTTCATCAAGCCGCAGCTCCGGACGGTGCCTGGTGTCATCGAAGTCAACAGCTTCGGAGGTCGTGAGCTGCAATACGAAGTCCTGGTCGACCCGGCTCGCCTGACGGCCTACGGGCTGACCGTGCGGCATGTCATCGACGCGCTGGCACGGAACAACGCGAACACCGGCGGTGCCTACATCGAACAGGGCGGAGAGCAGCAGCTCGTGCGCGGTGTGGGGCTCATTCGCAACGAGCAGGACATCGAGAACATCGTCCTGACGTCGACCGCTGGCACGCCCGTACTGATCGGCTCCGTGGGCACGGTCCGGCTCGGCGCTCAGATCAGACAGGGCGCCGCGACACAGAACGGGACCGGCGAGACGGTGCTCGGCGTGGCCATGTTGCTGAAGGGCCAGAACAGTCGGGTCGTGGCCCACCGCGTGGCGGCCAGGCTCGAGGAGATCAAGAAGGCCCTTCCCAGCGGAATGGCGATTCAGCCCTTCTACGACCGCAGCGTCCTCGTGGAACGCACCATACGGACTGCCGCCACCAATCTGGTCGAAGGCGGCGTGGTCGTGATTGCCGTGCTGTTCCTATTCCTCCTGCAGCTTCGCGCGGGACTAATCGTGTCGTCGGCCATCCCCATGTCCATGCTCTTCGCGATTCTGGGCATGTGGTACTTCGACGTATCGGCCAACCTGATGAGCCTCGGCGCCATCGACTTCGGCTTGATTGTCGATGCGGCGGTCATCATCGTGGAGAACGCCGTCCGGCGACTGGCCGACCGACGGCGCGCGCTCGGCCGTGCCCTGACCGTACCGGAGCGCCATGAGACCATCGCCAAGGCCACGATCGAGGTTCGGCGCGCCAGTTTCTTCGGCGAGATCATCGTCATGGCGGCCTATCTGCCCATCCTGTCGCTCGCCGGCATCGAGGGCACGATGTTTCGCCCGATGGCACTCACCGTCATTCTGGCCTTGGCCGGCGCGCTGGTGTTCAGCATGACGCTGATTCCGGCACTCTGCGGGATGTTCCTTCGGGAGCCGCGCACGCTACCAGACGCCAGCGCTGACGCGCACTCGGGCGATGAGAACCCAATCGTCCGCCGGCTACAGCGGTGGTACGCCCCGCTCCTCGAACGCACGACCTCACGGCCGGTCTGGACGGCGCTCGGGGCAAGTGCGATGGTCGTCGCCTGCATCGCGTTGTTCCCCTTGCTGGGCTCCGAGTTCCTCCCGAAGCTCGACGAGGGCGCGCTCGCGATCAATGCCGTGCGGCTCCCGAGTGTCTCACTGAACGAGGCCGTGCAGATGACAACGGAGCTCGAGCGCCTCGTGAAGGAACTGCCAGAGGTCGAGACGGTCGTGAGCCGCATTGGCCGGCCGGAGATCGCCACTGACCCGATGGGGCCGAACATGGGTGATACCTACGTCATGCTGAAGCCCCGGAATGAGTGGACGACCGCTGACTCTCGCGAAGGGCTGATCGAGGCCATCGAGGAGCGCCTCACGAAGCTTCCGACGCAAGCGTATGCCTTCTCCCAGCCGATCGAGTTCCGCATGCAGGAGCTGATTGAAGGGATTGGGGCCCGGTCGGACGTCGTGATCAAGATCTTCGGTGAGGATCTCGAGGCCCTCAAGAAGGCGGCCGACGACACGGCGCGCGTCGTAAGCGGCATCGACGGCGCCGGCGATGTGCGGGTTCAACAGGTGACCGGGCTACCCATGCTGCAGATCGCCATCGACCGCGACGCCATCGCCCGCTATGGCATCAACGTCGCTGACGTACAGGAGCTTGTGCAGACAGCGATCGCCGGCACCGAGGCGACCCGAATCATGCAGGGCGTCAGGCGTTTCGAACTCGTCGTCCGTCTGCCGCCTGAGATTCGGGAAGAGGAAGCGGATTTTGGCGAACTACTGGTGAGTGCGCCGAACGGCCAGGCCATTCCGCTCGCGCAGCTCGCACGCATCTCAAGAGTCGAGGGGCCGGTCGAGGTGAGTCGAGAGGAAGGCCAGCGGCGCATCACCGTTGAGACGAACGTGCGAGGACGCGATATCGGCAGCTTTGTCGAAGAAGCACAAGCCGCGGTTGCTGGCGCCGTGACGCTTCCCACAGGGTATGTGATGCGGTGGGGTGGGCTCTGGGAGAACTTGGAGAGTGGACGGAACCGGCTCCTGATCGCGGTGCCAATCACCTTCGTGCTTATCTTCTTCCTTCTGTTCGTCACGTTCGAGTCGGCGACCCAGGCCGCCCTCGTGTTCACCGGCATCCCGTTTGCCGTGACAGGTGGGGTCCTCGCGCTGCTGCTGCGTGGTCTGAACTTCTCGATGAGCGCAGGCGTCGGCTTCATCGCCGTGTCGGGCGTGGCGGTGCTGAACGGAGTCGTCATGTTGGCCTTCATCAACGAACGGCGACACGCCGGGGCCTCCACGATGGCGGCCGTTCGGGACGGTGCCCTCGATCGCCTGCGACCGGTCCTGATGACGGCGGCTGTGGCCAGCCTGGGCTTCCTGCCGATGGCCCTGTCGACGACGGCCGGAGCCGAAGTCCAGCGCCCACTCGCCACCGTGGTGATCGGCGGCCTCGTGACCTCCACGGCCCTCACGCTGCTTGTTTTGCCGGCGCTGTACGTCTGGTGGTTCGGCCGCGGGGGCGTTGAGCTGGCAACCAAGTGATGGCGCCGCGCCGGAAGACCGTCTTTGCGATTCCCAAGATGGACTGCGCTGCTGAAGAACGCCTCATTCGCATGGCGTTGGCCGGACTGGACGTGGTGAGATCGGTAGACGCCGATTTCGCCAGTCGACGGCTGGCGGTGGTTCACGAGGGCACCCCAGATGTCGTCGATGCGGCCTTGCGGTCCCTGAACCTGGGTTCCCGGCTCCTCGACACGGTAGACGCCTCTGAGTCCGACTCGGCGCCGGGGCCTTCACCACAGGAGGAGGCGACCACGCTCAAGATCGTGCTCGCGATTAACGCGGGCATGTTCATCGGCGAGATGTTCGGCGCCGTCTTGGCCGACTCGTCCGCACTGCTGGCCGACTCCCTGGACATGTTCGCGGATGCCACCGTGTATGCCATCGCGTTGTTCGGTGTTCACCGAGCCCGTGCGACTCAGCTCAAAGCGGCTCGTCTGAGCGGAATCATGCAGTTAGTTCTGGCCGCTGGCGCCTTGGCAGAAGTGGTCCGACGACTCGTGTTCGGCAGCGAACCGGAAGCGACTTTGATGATTGGCGTCGCGTTCGCAGCCTTGATGGCGAATGCCACGTCGATGTGGCTGCTGGCGCGCCATCGCCAGGGCGGCGCGCACATGAAAGCCAGCTGGATCTTCACGACGAACGACGTCATCGCCAACCTTGGGGTGATTGTCGCGGCCGGCCTCGTGCGGCTCCTCGGATCGAATGTTCCGGATCTCGTCGTCGCGACGGGCATTGCGATGATCGTGCTGAACGGCGCGGTGCGAATCCTGCGTCTGAAGGAGTGACGGGATGCTGCGGCTTCGTCAATTGCTCGCTGGTGGATGCGGAGTCCGGGTCGAGGGGTGATAGCCCGCACGCGTGTACTCCCGATCCAAGGCATCCCGAATCTGCTTCAGCGACCGTCCGTTCCGCACCATGAGCATGACTTCCCGCGTCACGTTGACACAGATTGGGCAGGTAGACGCATGATCCGTCCAGATCGGGCTGCCGTTCGATTGAAACCCCGTGACATAGCAGCTGAGATTGCTGCCATGGTCCGGTGGGCAGGCGCCGCAGTAGCAGGGAATGTGCCGCATCACTTCGGCGTTGCGGACAGCGAAGGCGGCGGGGCCGGTCACGTCGATGGGACGTCTGCGGGTCGACTCCCTGACGGGTAGCTTCGGCCAAGCCTGGTCCCATGGTGGCCACTGCACTCGGCCAGCGTCCTCGAGGCTTTGGCGCCAAGCGATGAAATCATCGTGGCGTTGCACCCTCGCAACGACAAACCAGATAGCCGCCACGACGCACAGCGCGGCGACGATGACGGCCCAAAGCGGTAGCGGCTGCTGAAGAGCTTGGCGCCGCGTGGCCTTGCGCGCCTCCCGTATCCATCGCATCGCTCACATCGCTTTCATCGGACGGAGTCAGAGTTCCCGGCAGGATCTGCGCTACATCGCATGACGGGCCGGTCTGAGGCTCAGAAACACGCCGAACCCGGGTGCCACACGTCCCGCGTAGCGCGGCGCCAGCGCCGGTGGCAGCAGGCTCAGCGAGAACGTGCCACCGATGCCAGGTACCAGACCTTTCGTCGCACGCCAGTGGCGCACGTATCCGACCTGCAGCTTCCCGACAGCGAGCACCGACCTGGAGTACTCATGCGCGTGCAGGTGATGGGCCGGCATCGCTCCGACCTCACCTCGCCCGAACACCGTGTGGCGATCCGAGACCGTCACGCTCGTCTCGAGCAACGCCGCCGCGGTCGTCGTCTCCAGGATAGCGCCCGACACGATGTCGCGGGAGTGATTCGCCCCGTAGGCCAGAGTAGTCGCCCATATGCCGCGAAGGCCAAGCGGAACGTGATACACCGCGGAGGCCGTGAAGCGGTTGGCGGGATCCGATCGCACGGGGAACTCGGTCGTCGCGTCGCGCAGGCGTGCCACTGAGACTTGCAGCGCCAGCCGATCGGTTGGCAGGAACGAGATACGCCCGGCCACCGAGTCGAGTGCGCCGAGGTCGAGCGCGACGCGACCCTCGTCCGGTGCGCGTCCATTGAAGGCCGACAGCTCGGCCTTCCAGCGCTGATTGTTCACGCCGACGGTGACAACGCCGAACGCGACGTGCGTCGAATCCAGCCAGTGATGCGTCATCGGACCGATCGGGTTGGCCATCGCGGACACGCGATGCGGGTACCCGGGCGGGCCGAGCGCAGGTTCACCAGCCGCCCCCGCATACACCTGCCATCGCCACGCCCCGTGCAGGAGGCGATCGTAGTCGACCGCGAGTTCCATGAACAGGTCGTGTGGCTGCTGCCGATCGTGAATCGTGTCGCCGTCGCAGACCTCGCCGGTGGCGAGATAGTTCAATGAGCCGCAGCCAGGGACTGTCCACGGCTCAGCGCTGAACATCGTCCGAACGCCGACCCGGCCGCCGCCGAGGTTGCGGCGGGCCATGAACATGCCCCAGTTGATGCTGCCGCCCTGACGGGTGCTGGCGCCCCCGGTCCGGTGACGATCGCCAGGTTCGTAGGTCGCCTGGAGGAAGACCACCCCATTCAGCCGCAGGTCCCACCCGCGCCACGGCCGGTGAACGCCGTACATCGGCGTCGCCTGCGGCAGCCATGCCGTGCCTGAGGTTTCCCGGGTGGGCGTCAGGAGCTGTGCGGTCACGGACACATGCTCGTGCACGTCTGGCGGCGGAGTTGCCTGAGGCTGCTGCGCCAGCCCGATCATGGGCCGCGCAAATGCTGCGCCCAACGTCACGAGCATGCATGCACAACTCACGACACGATGACCGGCGTGGGCGTGAACCCGCCTGCGGAAGATCGTGTCGAAGGCTGCAGTGGTCGTCACCGGCCGTATCCGAGCAAGCGGAGCGAATTGGCCACGACAACCATCGTGCTGCCCTCATGCAGCAGCACGGCCGTGCCGATGCCCGCCCATCCATCAAGAGTGGCAACCACGAGGAGTGCAATCACGGCCATCGAGAGTGCCAGGTTCTGCTTGATGATGCGTGCCGCCTGCCGCGATAGACCCACCGCGAACGGAAGCGTGGCGAGGTCGTCGCCCATCAGCGCGACATCGGCGGTCTCGAGTGCGACAGCGGTGCCGGCCCCTCCCATGGCAATGCCCACGGTCGCCAGCGCGAGCGCCGGCGCGTCGTTGACGCCGTCCCCGACCATGGCCAGCCGGCCATGCGTCTCCATGAGGGCACGAATCGCGGTGACTTTGTCCTCCGGCAACAGGTCGCTTCGGACGTCATCCACCCCGATCGCGCGCGCCACGGCCTCGGCCACACCGCGGTTGTCGCCGGTGAGCATCACCAGGGGACGAAGCGACAAGGCGCGGAGCTGTTCGAGCACCGCGCGTACCTCGGGGCGCGGCTGGTCTGCCAGACCCAAGACCCCAAGCCATTCCGTCCCGTGCCTGACGATCATGGTGCTCCGACCGTCCTTCTGGAGCCGATCGAGTGTCACCTCGATGGCCATCGGGATGGGTATCTGCCGGTCGGTCCACAATCTCGTGCTGCCGATCTCGACCAGTTCGCCCTCAACGGTCGCTCGCACCCCGCGCGCCGTGACGCTCTCGAGCGGTCCCGCGTCCGGGGCCTCAATCTTCCGGTCGACGGCTGCCCGGACGACCGCCTGTGCCAGCGGGTGCTGTGATTGGCGTTCGACGGCCGCCGCCACGCGCAGGAGTGCCTCTGGCGTGTCGGCGTCCAGGACCACGACGTCCGTGACTTCGGGTCGTCCCACCGTGAGCGTCCCGGTCTTGTCGAACGCCACGACCTTGAGGGTGCCCAGGTTCTCCAGGTGCACGCCGCCCTTGATGAGCACGCCCCGACGGGCGGCCTGCGCGATCGCGGCGAGTACCGCAGAGGGTGTGCCGAGCGCCAGTGCACAGGGCGACGCAGCGACCAGCAATGCCAGGCTGCGATACACAGCGGTGTCCCACGCCGACCAGCCCGCCAGCGGTGGCACGAGCATGACGAGCGCCGCTGCCACGAGCACCAGCGGCACGAAGATTTCTTCGAAGCGGTCGGTGAACTGCTGGGTGGGAGCTTTCGCGGTCTGGGCGTCCTCGACAAGGCGAATCACACGATCGAGTGTGCGATCGCCCGCGGCTCGGGTCGTCCGAATCTCGAGTGCCCCTTCGCCGTTGACGGTGCCGGCAAAGACATCGTCACCGTCGGCTTTGTCGACGGGCACCGACTCACCGGTCACAGGTGCTTGGTTGACCGCTGACTGTCCCGTGGCCACGACACCATCGACGGGGATGCGGTCGCCGGGTCGAACCAGCACGATTTCGCCCACGGCGACCGCCTCGACCGGCACCTCGACGTCGGCGCCATCTCGTCGCACGCGTGCGCGCGTCGGGGCCAGCTCAGCCAACGCTCGAATCGCCCCCCGAGCGCGGTCCATGGCGTAGTGTTCAAGCGCATGGGCCAACGCGAAGAGAGCGAGCAGGAACGCCCCTTCGGCCCACTCGCCGAGCACGGCCGCTCCGATGGCGGCCACCAGCATGAGCAAATCGATGTCGAAGGTAAAGACACCACGCCGCACCCTGGCTACGGCATGCTGCACGAGGTCCCACGCGCCGAATGCGTAGGCCAGGAGGTACAGGGGAATCGACGCGGCCTCGGGCCAGGCCCCGACACGCTGGCCAACCCACCCGGCTGCCAGGAACACCGCCGCAGACACGCTCCACACCAACTCTCGATTGGCTCGATACCATGCCAACGGCAGCGGCACCACCGGAGCCGCCTCTGGCGCCGCCCCTCGGAACCCGACCTGGCCCACCAGCTGCGTGAGGCGAGCCGCGTCGGTCACGCGCCGGTCGAATTCGATGCGCACACGCTGCGCCGGCACACTCGCGACAACCTCGAGCACCCCCGATGTCTGTCTCAGGATGTCCTCCAACCCGCGGCCCGCGTCTTCGCCAGGCGCCCCCGCGAAAGGAATCGACACGTGACCGTACTCGTCCGCAAGTCGCGCACCAGCAGCCGTGACAAGGGTCTCGACCTCCGCCAACGGGATCCGCGCCGGGTCGAAGTGGACGCAGAGAGCGTCGCCATCGCTGGTGACGTGCGACAGCGAGATGCCATCGTGCCCGGCGATGAGCATACGGAGCCGCGTGATACATGCGTCCGCGGTATCGGGCACGTCAGGGAGCACGAGTCGGAGCGCAAAGGTCGAGGTGGCCATCGTGTCGTTGCCTACTGCAAGGCGCTCAGACCGGTTTCGCCGGTCCGCAGCCGCAGGGCCTGTTCGACGCGCAGGACGAACACCTTGCCGTCGCCGCGCCGGCCTGTGTGGGCGCCCCTGGTGACGGCATCCAGCACCTGCTCCAGGCGATCCTCGCCCACGACGATCTCGATCTTCGCCATGGTCGCGCGGCCATAGTCAGTAGGCTCGAGTGCTGCGTCGACATGGCGTCGCCCTACGCCCTCAACGATGGAGACGGTCAAGCCAGGCAGATCCGCTACCGCGTGCAGAGCCGCAACGACGTCCTCCTGCCGGTCGAGACGCACAATGGCTTTGACTTCGTACATCACAGTTCCACCTCCCGTTCGTCCCGTTCGAACCATCGATAGAGAGCTGGAAGCACCAGCAGAGTGAGTGTCGTGGACGTCACGAGGCCGCCGATGACGACAGTGGCTAGCGGCTGCTGGACTTCCGCCCCCGCGCCAGTTGACAGGGCCATCGGCACGAACCCCAGTCCCGCCACGAGCGCCGTCATCAGCACCGGCCGCAGGCGCAGTTCCGCGCCGGTCATGACCGCTTCATCGACGCCGAGGCCCTGGCGGCGCAGCTCGATGAAGTACGACACCATGACCACGCCGTTTAGCACCGCGACACCAAACAGTGCAATGAACCCCACCGCAGCCGAGATGCTGAAAGGCATGCCGCGGAGCATCAGCGCCACCACGCCCCCGGTGGCCGCGATCGGGATGTTGAAGTAGATGAGCAACGCTGGGCGCACGGCGCCGAACGTGGTGTACAGCAGTACAAAGATTAGAAACAGTGCGACAGGCACCACGAGCAGCAACCGCTGCGACGCCCGCTGCAGGTTCTCGAACTGGCCGCCGTACTCCACGTAGTAGCCCGGTGGCAGGGTCACCTGACTGCCCACGGCCTGCTGCACATCCGCGACGAAACTGGCGAGGTCGGTGCCTCGGACGTTCGCCTCCACGGCGATTCGCCGATGGTAGTTCTCGCGGGTAATCTGCGCCGGTCCCTCTTCGACGACGATGTCGGCGAGTTGCGACAGCGGAATCATGCGGCCCTGGGGGTCGGCGACCTTCAGCATCCGGATCTTCTCGATGTCGCTGCGTGATTCCGGGGTGAAGCGGACTTGAATGTCGAAGCGCCGTTGACCCTCGAGCACTTCCCCAACCGCACGGCCGCCCATCGCCTGGACGACATCCAGCACTTGCGAGGCGTTGATCCCATAGCGCGCGATCTCGTCCCGGCGGACCTTCACGCGCAGGAAGGGAAGCCCGCTGGTCTGTTCGAGTTTCACGTCCGCAGCGCCGCGGACACCCGACACCACGCGCGTGATGTCGGCGCCGATGCGCCGCAGCTCGTCGAGGTCCTCGCCGAACAGCGTGATGGCGAGATCCGAGCGCACCCCGGCGATGAGCTCCTGCACCCGCAGTTCAATGGGCTGGGAGTAGCTCAGCACGTTCCCCGGCACCTCCCGTTCCAGCGCCTCGTTGAAGGCAGCTACCAGCGCCTCTTTCGTCGAGGCGGTTGTCCATTCGCCGTGGTCTTTCAGGATGACGTAGATATCGCTCGTCTCGACCCCCATCGGGTCGGTCGGAATCTCCGCCTGACCGGTGCGCGACACGACCGTCACCACCTCGGGGAACTGCTTCAGCGTCCGCTCGATGAGCGTCGTGCTCTTGATGGACTCCGTGAGCGACACACTCGGCAGTCGCCACGCCTGGAGGGCCACGGCACCTTCATCCAGCTTCGGAATGAACTCCGCGCCCATGAACGGCACCAGGCCGAGTGAGGCCACGAACACGGCGGCGGCGATGCCGCCCGTGAAGAGCGGTCGGGCCACCGTACGGTGCAGCCAGGGACGATACCGATCCTTCAGCCAGTGAATCAGCCGCGGCTCGTGCTCTGACGCGGTCGCCTTGAATCCGAGTGACGCCAGTACGGGCATGAGCGTCAGGGCCAGCACCAGTGAGCCAATCAGGGCGAACACGACTGTGAGCGCCATCGGGCGGAACATCTTCCCCTCGACCCCTTCCAGCGTGAGGATCGGCAGGTACACGATGATGATGATCAGCACGGCGAAGAACACGGGTCGGGCCACCTCTCGACCGGCGTCCCGAATCACGTCGTCTTTCGACCGGCCGGGCGCACGGGCCTCGCCAAGACGACGGACGATGTTCTCGATCATGACGACGGAGCCATCGACGATCAGCCCGAAGTCGATGGCCCCCAGGCTCATGAGGTTGCCTGACAGGCCGGCCTCGACCATCCCCGTGAAGGCGAACAGCATCGAGAGCGGGATCGCCGCCGCGACGATGAGGCCGCCGCGCACGTTGCCGAGCAGCAGGAGCAGCACGGCAATGACGAGAATGCCGCCTTCGATGAGGTTCGTCGAGACGGTGCCGATGGTCTTGCGCACGAGATCGGTGCGGTCGTAGTAGCTGTCGACGGTGACCCCCTTGGGCAGGCTGCCCTTGATCACCTCGAGTTCGGTCTTCACTCGATCGGCCACCACGCGGGCGTTCTCGCCAATCAGCATCATCACGACGCCGGTCACGACTTCGCCGCGTCCGTCTCGTGTGACGGCACCTTGACGGACCTGGGGCGCCAGTACGGTCGTACCCAGGTTCTTGATGAAGACCGGGGTCCCGCCCTTGGCCGCCGCCACCACGATGTTGTCGATGTCGGCGATCTTCTCGACGAGCCCTTCGCCGCGAATGACGTACTGCTCCTGCGCGCGCTCGATGTAGGCGCCGCCGGCGTTGGCGTTGTTGCCTTCGAGGGCCTCGAACACGGCCTCGAGGCTGATGTTGTACGAGACGAGCTTGTCCGGGTCGATCTGCACCTCGTAGGTCTTGAGTTCTCCGCCGTACGAGTTGACCTCGACGACCCCGGGCACCGACCGGAGCTTGAAGGCAATGTCCCATTCGAGGATGGAGCGCAGGTCCATCAGCGACTGGCCCTCCCCACGCACCTCGAACTGATAGATTTCGCCCAGCCCACTACTGATGGGGCCCATGGATGGCGTGCCCAGTCCCTCTGGAATCGCCGCCCGGGCATCCGGCAGGCGCTCCAGCACGAGGCGGCGCACGAAGTAGAGGTCGAGGTTCTCTTCGAAGTAGATGTAAACGGCGGAGAGCCCGAAGCGGGAGACCGACCGAATGTCGGTGATGCCAGGTAGGCCGCTCATGGCCGTCTCGACCGGGAACGTGATGAACCGCTCCACCTCCAGCGGACCGAGTCCGGGCGCCTGCGTCAGCACGAGCACCTGGTTCGGCGTCACGTCGGGGACCGCGTCGATGGGCAGCCGAAGCATGGCGCGCACGCCGAGGCCGACCATGACCGCCGTCAGCACGATGACGAGGAACTTGTTGCGCAGCGAGAAGTCGATGAGTCTATGCATGAAGGGCTCCCGACTAGTGCTCGTCGCCGATACGCTCGCGCAGGAGCGCGGTTTTCAGATAGAAGCTGCCAGCGCCGACGACGGTGTCGCCCGCCTGCACCCCCGAGCGGATCTCGACGAGGTCGCCGGCCGTCATGCCGAGCTCCACGTTTCGTCGTTCGAAGCGGTTCGCGGACTGCTGCACGAACACCACCGGCTGGTTGTCGATGGTCTGAACCGCAGCGACCGGCACGAGCAGACCCTGGCGCTGCTCGGCCGTGGGAATCGACACGCGGGCGAACATGTCGAGCTTGAGCGCAGTCCCGGGATTGGCGACCACGACCCGCGCCTTGGCACTGCGCGTCTGCGGATCGATGAGGTCGGCAACGTAGGTGACGCGGCCGGCGAACGTGCGGTCGGGGTACGTGTCGACGCGGACTACCGCGTCCGTGCCCGAACGCACCTTCGTGATGTCCTTCTCGTAGACGTCCGCAAGGACCCAGACGCTGGACAGATCGGTCACCGTGAACAGCTCACGCTCGGGCTCGGCGACCTCGCCCAGGGCCACGTCGTACTTCGTGACGACCCCGTCGAACGGCGCGCGCAGCACCGCGTGTGAGGCGTCGCGGTGGGGACTCGTGCCCTCGGTTGGCGACAGTTGCTTCAGGTCCGCGTCTGAGAGACCGAAGCGATGCAACTGTTCCTCGACTCGGGAGACGGCGGCCTGATCACGAGCCACGCCGGCCTCCGACGTCTTCAGTTCCGCCTCGCGAAGATCCAACGTCTGTTGGGCGATCGCTTCCAGCTTGATGAGCGCACGGCCCCGTTCGACGACCCGCCGCTTCACGTCGAGGTCGGCTTCGGCCTGGCGTAGCACGGCGCGCGCCCCGAGGTAGTCGCCCACCAGTTCGCCGAGCTGGATATTGTCGTAGGTGGCCAGGGGCTGCCCCTTGGTCACGCGCTCACCCAAACTGACCCAGACCCGCTCGATGAGGCCGCGTGCCAGCGGCCGGATGTGAGCAATTCGAGCGTCCTCGGCGGCGACGCTGCCTGTCACGTCGATCGTGGTTGGCAGCGGGCGCACCTCGACCGCCCTGAGGCCGAGTGCCGCGTTTTTCTGCGCGTCGGGTGTCAGCTCCACGATGCCGGGGGGGAGTTCGTCCGCGTGTTCTTCGGCGACGTTCGGCCCGACGGTCGCGGGGCGCAGCAGCATCCAGGCGGCTGTACCGGTCAGTACTGCGGTCACACCGACGGCAACGAGGAGCGCGCGCAGCGAGATGCGCGGCTCCGTGGGATTCGTTTGTGTCATGGCATTCATGGATGTCAAGCTCCTTACGGCTGCACGTCGGGTCGTCCGACGGCGGCGGCAAGCTCGAACAGGCTCACCCGCTGGTCGAACAAGGCGCGGTTGTAGGTGCGTTGCGTGTCGCGAAAGGCGCGCTGCGCATCGAGGAAGTCGATGAGGTCGGCGACGCCCAACCGGTAGGATTCCAGGACGATGTCTCGGGACTCCTGGGCGTTCTTCAGGTACTCCCGCTCGATGTACTCGACCCGCGCGCGGTTCGTGTCCACGGCGTTCAGCGCCCGCTGGACATCGAGTCGCACCACGGTGGCGGTGGCGTCGGCTCGCGCATCGGCCGCTCGCCGCTCCGCGTCGGCACGGGCGATTCCGCCTTGGTTCTGGTTGAAGAACGGAAGCGGCAGGGTGACGCCGAACACCACGCCGTCGGACCCGAAGTTGTTCTGGTAGCCCCCGCCCACTGTGATGTTGGGCGAGCGCAGGGCTCGCTGCAACCGGGTAGATGTCTCGGCCTGGGCCTGTTCCCGTCGGGCCGCGAGAACATCCGGGCGTGCCTCGAGTGCTTGAGCGAGGAGCCGTGGTGCCGCTGCAGCGTCGCCGGGCGGAGCCGGGAATGCGTCTGGTCCCTCAGCAGGGGACGGCTTCAATCCGTCAGTCAGCTCGAGCGGCTGGTCCAGCCGTGGAGCGTTCAAGAGCGCCAACAGGGTGCTCCGCGCGTTCTTCATTGAGAGGTCTGCGGCAAAGACGTCTTCGACGAAGCGCAGCCGCTCCACCTGCAGCCGTCGCAACTCGGCCCCCGAGATCTCCCCCTGCTGCAACCGGGCGCGGTTGAGCGCGATCACACGGTCGATTTCCTCGAGCGACGTCTGAGC
>CADEFN010000014.1 GCA_902826615.1 uncultured Gemmatimonadota bacterium | reverse complement strand
CACCTTCAGTATCCAGTTCGTGCATAGCAACTCAGCTGGCTCTGGCCACCTAACGCCACGCTTCTGCGGCGTGGCATCAAATAAGATGGCCGCCATCGCGCAGCGGATGGCGGCCTACAATAGCACAAAGCCACGTCCGCAGCAAGCGACTGTTAGGTCGCACGTGGCGTAGGAGCTACCTGCAGTCTGTGGCTTCTGGCCGCCGAACCTCCAGGATGGTGTCGGCAGTGAACGCGAAGGCCGATACGCCCAGATGCCCATAGGTGCCTGGGCCCGTAAGCGTTCCCTGCCACCGCACAAAGTAGCGCGGGTATCGCTCGTTCTCGAGGGGCTTAGGCCACCGTACCCGTTGCCGTTGTGCTGTGGAAGTGAAGTTCACCCACGCCGACGGCTCGACGACGTGCTCGCCGGGCAAGAGTCCCTTGGCGAGACCTGCAGAACTGTCGGGGCACGGAACAAACCGACTCTCCTCGAACCCGAAGGAGTAGTGACCGCGAAAGACGCCAACGCGCGACCCAGAATCCGGCTCGACACACCAGCCCGGCGGGGCGTGAATGTCGAGGCGCAAGACCGCGTTCGCCGCAACAGTGCCGGTTCGCCGTGCGAGGCTGCGACCGAGCAGCGTGCGACTGGGACAATGAAACTCGACGCTCCAGGTCCCGGCGGGGACCCCGTCGAGAGTATACCGACCGAGTGAATCGGTGCTCTCCCGGCCATAGCGCCCGCTCGCGGGCACCGCGGCTTTGGCGTCACGAATTGGAGCCCCCGTCACGCTATCGCGAATCGTACCACTGATGCTCCCCGTGCCCTGCGCGTGTAGCGCGCGACTGAAGGAGAGCAACAACGGCAACGCGCTCACTAGCCAAGCCCGAGAGAGCATACTGGTCTCCAGTGCGACCTAACGTCAGGGTTCAGTTGCGAGGGCATATCATAAGACGCGGCGTAGCCGCGCACCATAGCGCCCTCGCCAACTGCAACCCTTTGTTATGCCGCGCCCCACACCCGGACGCCGGGCTCCGTCCCTTGCCGCTTGTCAGCGCATACATGTAGTTATATATTGCCCTCATGGCCGTCAAGCCGCTGGTGTTCCTCGGGTCGGCGCGCGCCGATCTCCGCGCCCTGCCCGACGGTCCCCGCCGGCGGGCAGGACACGAGCTCGACCTCATCCAGCAGGGACTGGAGCCCAGCGACTTCAAACCCATGCCCAGCGTCGGCGCCGGGGTCTACGAGCTCCGGGTCCGGGTGCAGGGCGCCTTCCGTGTGTTCTACGTGGCCAAGTTCGAGGAGGCGGTCTACGTCCTCCATGCCTTTCAGAAGAAGTCGCAGCGGACCTCGCCGCTCGACCTCGACGTCGGCGCGACGCGCTTTCGCGCCCTACTCGCCCAACGGCGCTCGCGCCCAGGAGGCTAACATGGCGATCAAGATGACGCGTGGCTCGGGGAACGTCTTCGCCGACCTTGGCTTCCCCGCCGCCGAGGCCGCGAACTTGCAACTCCGGTCGACCCTGATGATCCAGCTCCGCAAGCGGCTGACGGCGCGGGGCACCACCCAGTCCCAGGCCGCCCGCCTGCTCGGAGTCTCCCAGCCGCGGATCAGCGACCTCTATCGCGGCAAGATCGAGCGCTTTAGCGTCGACACTCTGATCGCGATGCTCGACAAGACAGGGGCCGATGTCCGCGTCAGCGTGCGGAACCGCACGACGGCGGCATAACTCTCTATTCTGCTGCGTAGCCCTCGCAACCACAACCCGGATAGGCGGCAAATGTCCGCTCCTGCACCGCCGACACCAATAAGCGCCATCCTCGCCGCCTTCCCCACCACTCGCACATAACACTTGAGAGCGCCAACACATTGGCAGTCCATCGGTTGGCTCGCCGTCCCCCCCCCGCCCACCTCCAGATATTCGCGCGCGCCATGCTGGGATATCCGCCAACCCCTCTCCAAAGACGCGGCGCCACCCCCTGCCACCTCTGCAGCATTATCTGTCCAAGACCCCGATATGCCCACGCCGCAGTATCCGGGGTCACCGCTAACAATCAGCCGAACAGTTTCGGCAAAAAGAACTCCATCAGCGACCAAATCACCCAAATCACCAGCAGGACAGTCATAGGCGCCCTCGGTCGGTGCCAAAAGCCACCGGTGCGTGGCGTCGGACCGTCGGGGGTCCGATGGATCGTACGTCCGGTGCGACTGAGGTACCGCTCAAAACTCTCGGGCGAAGTACGTCGCGGCGTCACGGCTCTGGCCAGCAGATGCGGACCCATGACATCGAGCAAGGGGGTCACCAGGTAAGCAAAGTCCGGATCCTCCTGTATCCGCCGCTCGACCGCGGCCTGCTCGCTCTCCGGTAAGTCACCGGCAACAAACGCGTAGGCAAGCTGCTCATCCGGCGTCAGGTGCGGCATCGCAGCGAACTCCGGGGCATGGTCCGCCATACCCGGTTCAACCGGATGGTCGACCCCGTGCGTGTGCTCCGCGTCCGGCACCTGTGCCGCGTGATCCGACGCACTCCCGGCGTCAACATCACCGAAGTCCGGCATGTGGTCGCTCATTTCGACTCCTCCTTGCCCAGATGTCCCGCTGCCTCGAGCCCTTTGCGCAGGCTCTCGTTCGCTCGACTCAGCGTTTTTCGCAAGCTGCCATGTTTCACGCCCAGGGCCGCCGCCGCTTCAGACACCGGCTGGCCGTCGCGACGCACCCGTTCCCACGACACCTTCTGATGCAGCGGCAACGCATCCACCAACGCCTGGATCGCCGAATCGAGTTCCGCGTCCGTCGTCACCCGCAGCGGGTCCATCCACGGCCTGTCCATCGCTCGAATTTGTGCTTCCACTCCCTCCGCGGCCCGCCCCACCACCCGACAATGCCGCCAGCGGTTCAATGTCAGCCGTTGAATGGTGATCACCATCAGCCCGTGAACATTCCGCGGCACCCCTCGGCCGGTGACAATCCGCCATAGAATGGCAAAGGCGTCGTGGACCACATCCTCCGCCTCCCGCCCAAGGCGGCTCTCGAGTGCGGCAATCCACTGTGCCGCCTTTGCCGTGTAGAGGTCAGCGACCATCGTGCGCGCGGCCTCGGGGTCGAGCCCCGAATGGACATCGGCACCCATGGCCCGGCATTCGCCATCGGCCCGCCACCCGCCGTTGTACTCGTGATCGTTCATCCGAATTCCGGTTAGCCTGCCGGTTTCACCAGATCAGCGTTCTCATGAGCCCTCTTCTACCAATGACACCATACCCCCCCAGATCGCGGCATCGGAAGGCGGACGACCGGCGTTCTGTCACTCACCCTGTCACTTGTCCCACCGGCCACAGGCATACAGCAAACGCGCCATACGGTCCCGCTCCTTCGCGCACTGCCCCGCCAGCAGCTGCCCCAACTGCCGGTTGATTGAGTCCAGCGCCTCCCGCTCTACCCGTTGATGGGCCGCCAGCACCGAGTCCTGGCTCGCATTCACTGAGTCCTGCCGCGCGTTCACACTCTCCAGAAGGGCCAGCCGACGAGCCGGCGGCAACGCCTGGAATCCGAGCGCACCCACCAGCGTCCCCGCGATCCCAAGGACCCACCATCCCCGCTGAAGATCCGCGACACCACGCCCCGTACCAGCGGCCGGAGTAGTGGCCCGCCCGTACAAACGACGCGGGTTTCGTTGTCTGGCGCTCGGGCTCATGTCTCGGTTCCCCCGTGTGGCGTCTCGCCTGTTGCGTCGCCCGTGCCGCCTCCACTCATGCGCCTGCCTGTTATCACCATCCACCCGCTGTACTCCCCCGCGTCCTCGCACGGACGCCCGGGACCCATGCGACGCCGATACGGCTTCATCGCCTCAAAGGCGGTATCACGCGCCGTCTCCTGCGCATCGCTGGCCCGCTCCAGCATCTCCGGCGCCATCAGATACATCGCGAGCAATCCTTCCTGCTCCAGGTCCTCGGCAAAGTCCCTGTCGCCGCGGCTCATTGCCCGTGCCATCGTCCGCACCACGGGGCGCTCACTCGCGGTCAGCCGCCGAAACCAGCGGCGCTGCTTGGTACGGCGGCTCATGCGGCCACCTCCTGCTCCCAATCAGCCCATCGGATCACGACATCGCCACGCGCCGCACCGCACCATCGCCGCACTCGGCAGACATTCAGCCACCCCGGATCACTCACATCTCCAGTGGCAAACAACAGCTTGCATTCCGCCGGCGCCGAGGGCATGCGCGACCCGCGCTGCACCACCGTCAGCACCATCGCCACGGTGTCGGGAATGAGACCGTCCCGCGACGAGGTGACGACAAAGTCCCCGGGACTCGGCACGTCCACAGACAAGTCGTCCCGTGCCGCCGATCGCCTGAAGGCGTCGGCCGTGTCCCACGTGACAAAGGGCCAGCGCGATGACTGCGCGACCGGATCGCGATGGCTCGCCAGACCCACGCGATGTACCAGCGCGATATCCGGTGGCAAGCGTCCCGACCACCCGAGTCGCAGGTCACCGCCCGGGAAGTGGTCCGCCTCGTCGGCCACCTGATAGAGCGCGGCGAGGAAGAGCGGCGGAGAAAGGACAATCATCTGCCGGCTCCGCATGGTGTGAGAGTGATAAGCCCCCGTGCCGGGGCTCCGCGCCGCGCCGCCGCCCCGTGGCGTGCGGTGCCGGGTTGCTCGCGCGAATCGTCTCGTCCGGTGCTGCAGCCGCCATAAAGCCGACCAAGCGCGGCTTCGACCGCCTCAAACGCGGCAAAGCGAGCCGCCCCGAACACCGCCCGCGTCGTCGCCGCCACGTCACGCACCACGTCTGTCACCACACGTTGCGAACGTGGGCGACCGACCGGCGAGGTGAGACGCACTTTCAGCCGGCACGCCATCACCCGCACTGCGATCCTGCTCCGTCCAAGCACCCGCGCAATCGCGCGGGTCGGCTTTCCCTCTCGCGCGATCCGGCGTAACAGCTCGCGCTCACGTTCCGTCCATCGTCGGGTTCCGGCCATAATGTTCCTCCCGAGTTGCCAGCTCTCTACCGCACCGTGTTCGTGGTCCTGCTACCAATGACACGATCCCTCCCCAAAACGCGGCATCCAATTTTCTGCAATGCCGAAGTCGATATCGTGCCCCTCATCTATATCCCGTCACGAGTTGGCAAAACGCGTCTTCGCGCGCCAAACCTTTCGCGACTTTACGAACACGACACCACGCGGGCGCAGATTTCTTTGCGTGACCGCTTGCCGAAAACCTGTTTCTGTGGCCTTTACATATAGAGAGCACAGAGTCGGGTCTGCTTCGGCAACGGTGGGAGCGCACCATCGCCCACTCTTCTGCGTTCGGCTGGGGCGCGGTTCTTCGAGTCACTGTGCGATCCGTGTCAGGAGGCGGCTCCTCGAGACGGTCCGCTCGTCGATGCGGCGGAACACGGGAGTCAGCGACTCGGCACGCCGTACATGCGACAGGGCCATGCCGCTCTCGGGTTCGACTGACGAGACATGAGGGAACGCACACCCTCGGCGGCACGCCCCTTTTATATGAAGGGCCTCGTCTCGCCAGGAGGCGCGTTCTGCCGAGCCTGCACGCGGCTCGGCTGCCCAGCAAGACCGGAGCGTGCTCCAAAGGGGCGACGCGGCCGGCCATCGATGGCTCAAGACGCAGGGCGGCGACGCGCCGCAAACATTGTGTGGATAGCGTCAGCCATGGCGTTCGGGAGCGCGCTCGTTCGGCCACACCGGGACGCCGGTGGACGACGCGCAGGACCCGGTCAACGCCGTTAGGCGCGCCAGCGATGCGCTGCGCTGACATGAAACAAGGCCCGGCGCGAAAAAACGCCGCTCGGCGGCCATTGCATGACACTGCGCGGCCATTGGACGACACAGAGTCGAGTCGACGCTCGATAGGGCGACGTGTGCATGAAGCAAAGTCGCCCGTGCGCGAGACAAGGCGGCGCTGTCACGTGACAGCGTGGCGCTGACCCGCGGCAGAGCGGCGCTACGACGCAACAGGGCGGCGCAGCGACGCGGCAGGGCCGCGCTACGACGCGACAGGGCGGCGCTATCACGCGACAGGGCGGCCTGAGCACGCGGCAGCGTGGCATGACCACGGCATGCTGGTGGTGGTGCACATGGCTGTGCGATGTGGACACGGGGCGTAGCGGCCTTTGCATGACACAAAGCCGCTTCTGCATGGAGCAGAGACGCCCGTGCAGGACACTCTGCGAAGTGTGCATCAGGCACAGCTGGTCGTGCAGACGGTCATGCTGCCCGTGCACGCCACTCAGCCAGTCGTTCACGCGGCAGCGCGGGATGTGCACGCGCCGATTTGGAGTGCTCAGGCGACCGCGCGACGTCTACACGAGGCAGTGTCGACTGTACACGACTCCCGGTCATCCGGACACCACCCTCGGCGCGCCGCGCATGGGGCTCAGCGGCACGGTCGCGAGTCAGGGCTGCTGAGCCGCGTGACCGGGCGGCCCTGCCGCGTCGCAGCGCAACGCTACCACGTGTTAGAGAAACCCTGCGACGTGTCAGCGCAGCGCTGTCACGAAGCAGGCCGGCGCGAGCAGGCGGCAGCGTGACATGTGCACGACGCTCAGTCGAGTAGCGACACCACTGCGCGACATGTGCCAACGACTCGTCGGGATGCGAACGAGGCTCGGCTGAGTGTGCACGAGGCACAGTGAGATGTGCACGCGCCATGGCTGAGCGAACACGAGGCAGTGCGATGTGCGCAGGCACCAGTGCGGAGCGCGCACGAGGCTCCGCGCTGCGGCACGCGACAGCTTCGCTCACCACCGAGGCGATGCCGCCTGGACGAAGGCCAGTGCAGGTCACGCGGCCCCCTCTGCCGTACAACCACAACGCAGCATCTCCACCGCGGGCGATTCGGGACGCCCGCTCGCGGTGGCTTCCATTCGGCGTCCCATCTATATGGAGGCACCATCATGTTGACCAGGGAGAAGCAAGCCGTGCAGGTGTTCCGCCGAGTGCGGGACTTCCTCAAGACCGAGGCGCCCGAGGTCGGCCTCGGGTCGGTGGGTGGCGTCGTCACGCAGCTGGACGACGTCATCCTGCAAATCGAGACGTACGCACGGGAACAGGACGCGCGTACCCGGCAGGCGTCGGCCGGTACTCAGCTCTCCCGCTCGGCGATCAGCTCCGTTCGGCGTGAATTCATGCGGCCGGTCGCGAATGCGGCGCGTACCCTCTTCCCGAGTGATCCCGACCTGCTGGCCGCGTTTTCGATGCCCAGAACGCGCGACTATCAAGGCGTCATCGCCGCGGCCGAGGCCATGGCCCAAATGGCCAAGCAGCACACGGCAAAGTTCACCGGCGCCGGCCTCTCTGCCGACTTCGTCGATCGGATGGCGAAAGCGGCGGCGGAGCTGCGCACGGTGATCGACGCACGCGCCGCCGATCTCGGGCGGCGTGCCGCGTCGACGGCGGGCTTGCGCCGTGAGTACGCGAGGGGACGTGATATCGTACGCATGCTCGACGACATGGTCTCCCCACGCCTCGCGGGCACACCATCCCGTGCGGCCGAATGGCGCAGCATCTCCCGTTTTGCCCGCCTCTCCTCACCGGCGTCGGCAGCGCCGCCGGTCGACGATTCACCTGCCGGGTCGGCTCCGGCGCCTGTTTCGGACGTTCCCCCTGCAGTTGCCGCGTAGTCCCCAATTCCACTCAACCAATCACGGTGAACATCATGGCCAGAAACAGACGCAGGAAACGCAACGTGCACGTCGTCCCGGCTGGTAGCCGACGGTTTGTGGCCCGCGTGGCCCGCGGGCGCATTCTGTCGAAGGTGCCCGTCTCGCAGCAGGACGCGATCGCCGAGGCGATCCCGGAGGCGAAAGCGCGGCGCAGTGAGGTGGTGATCCATCGGCCGGACGGGCGGATCCGGGACAGTGACAGCTACGGTCACGACCCGGAGTCGGTGCGGGACACGAAGCACTAAGGTCGGTCAGGGAGGGGGGCGTGGGGCTTTGCCCCACGCCCCTCTTTCTGTCTTCGCCATCCAACCCCATTTCGTGGGCCCCGGTAGGCTGCCCCCATCAGGACCCAACCCGCCCCCCATTGCCTTCCAACCCCCCGGCGGAAAATTGATAGACGCGTTTTGCCAACTCGTGACGGGATATGGGTAGGGGGAGGCGACTCGGCTTTCCCTCCGATGGTCAAAGCAACTCTCGCTTGTCCCAGGACGGCGACCCTTTCACCACACCTCATGACGGACTCCGAGCGATCCGCGACGGTTCGCCCTGCCGGTACCCCGGCTCAGTGGACACCCACCCCCCTCCGGGGCGTCGGGGCCGCCTATCGGGAACATCTGGCTCGCCTCCTGAGCGTCGCTCGCAAAGTCGCGCCAATGGAAGACGCGGAAGACATCGTGCACGACGCGCTGATTCGGAGCATCCAGATGGTGTCCTCCGGGGCCGCCCACAGCGATCCCGCCGAACAGGAGCCTCTTCTTTTCGGCCTCGTCCTCGATTTCGCCCGTGATAGAAAGCGGCGGTCCGTGCGACGCGCCCGGCTTTCGGCACTTATCACTGGCCCCACCGCCGCGATGCGTCGCTGGGTGAAGACCACACTCCCCTCCAGCAACGCCGAAATCGACGAGCAGATCCGCCGAGCCGTGGCCAAACTTCCGCGCCGTTGCGCTGAGGTCTTTCTCCTGGTCTACGACCACGACGCCTCCTTTGCCACCGCCGGAAAGATGATGAGCATTGGCGAAGCCAGCGCACGGTCGATGTATGCCCGCGCCATCGCCAGGCTGCGATCCGAACTGGCGAGCGTTGGCATGGACAACACCGCGTTGCGCGACCGGTGGGACACATGACCGAGGGTGAACGTCTCGCCGGTGTGGGCACGCCGCCAAGCGACGCGGAGCATGTCGATGAACTCGTGGCGTCGGCAGAGCCTCTCTCACCGGAGGTCGAGCAGTTTGCGCACTTCCTGATCGGCGCCCTCCCTCCTGAAGAGATGCAGCAGGTGGCCGACCGCCTCGCTACCGACACCGAGTTCGCTGCATGGGCGGCACCGCTTCTCGCCATGGCTCGTCATCGCCCGCGCGCGGTGACGGAGGTGGCCGAACGCGATGTCGATGCGCTCGCCAGCCGGGTGCAGTCGTCACTCGCCGGTTTGGCCATTGCGACCACGCCAAAAGAACGACTCGGCCCCCTTCCCCTGCCCTACCGGAACTCGCCACTCCTGCCCTGCGCGCCCGAGGAGCAGATCGGTGGAGTCCGCCCCGGCCACCCTGCCACTGCGCCGCGCCCCGAACGCCGACACCCGGACGGGCGCGCCAACCGTGACGCGCCAACGCGCGAGTGCAGCCGCGGCAGATGAGTCCTGCGCGTGCAGGATCCTGGCGGACCCGAGCAGGACGGCGACGGCGAGGGAGGTGATTACGCGGCGGCGTGGGGGCATGCGGAATTGGGGTGGGAGGTGAGAGCGCGGTGATGGGCCTTGGCTGCCTAACGTTTTGCGTATGTCTCCGATCCAGCGCCACGCGTCGAGTATGCCCCGTTGAGATACCTCCGACCTTAGGAGCCCGGGATGTCCGTCGAATTGCCGACCGGCGCCCGCAGCACCACGAAGTAGGGCGTCTCCAGGGAGGCCGATGCGCCTTTGGCCGGAAACTGCCAGCGTCGCGCGGGTGATGCCGCGACCCATCGCGTCTCGCCACGTTCCTCGACGGTGGCCAACAGCACAGCATCCCGGACCCGCGGGCGTTGGTCCGCGGCGATTTGCAACTGCCAATTCATGGCCGAGGCACCGCGGGGCACAAACACTCGCGCGGCCCCAACGAGGGCCTCGTCGGGGGCCTCGGCGGTCATGTCGACGAGCCGCAAGCTCAGCATGGCTCCCGTGAGCTCGGTCACAGGGGCGTTCCACTGCGCGATTCCCCTGAGGGTGACGAGCCCCTCCGTCACCGCGTCGCCCGTGCGGCTTGCCGGTCCGCGCACTCCGCAGCCGGCCGCAGCAGTAGCGGCGACGGCGAGGAATGTCCACCGAGAAACGGCACGTGCGTGCACCCATCGCGTGTTCATTGCTACCTCCTGTGGTGACTGCCTAAACGTTTGTGGCTCAGCTGCGGGCCATCTAAACAAGGCCGTTGCGCCAGGGCCGATCCCATACGATCCTACCACTGCCCGGGCGGAGCGGCCAGCCCCGACGGCCCGTCAAACCGCAGCCACGGGTTAGGTGGCGCCCCAGCAGCCGCCACCGACGCCGGCCCGAGTACCATAAAGCGCACCAAGCCGCACGGAACGTCCTTCTGCTCCAAGAAGGCCAGGAATCCATCCAGCGCCGAAGTACTGCCCACGCCGAGCACCAGGTACTGCCCCTGAATCGCCCACGCGTTCATCCCCGGGGGCCATCCCGACCGAAGGATGTGCTGGGCCCAGTCATACAGCTGGGCTGCGTCCCACGGGCGCGCCTGGGGGTCGCCACGTGGCATGCCGAACCGCAGACCAGCGGCTGCGCGCACCTGGGCCAAGCGCACGGTCGTCTCCGAGTCCGCTGGCTCGCCACGCTCCGCGTGCCGCGTCAAGTACGCAAGCGCGGCATCGGGACGCGACCGGGCGTACGCAGCAGTCAGCGTGTCGCTCGATCGCCACGGGGGCGGCCGCAAGGCGCCGTCGCCGCATCCGCTTGAGGGAAGGAACAGCACCGGGCCGGGGGCACTCGTCGGACGCGAGCGCCCGGACGCGCAAGCGGCGAGTAGGAGGGCACCGCTGAGGAAGCGAGGAGTGTGTTGGAGGTACAGCATGGATCTGCACGGGACGAGGGCCTTCCTTCGCGGTACTACCGGCAGGCCCGCCAACCGTTCCGTCATCGCGTCCCTCTATTCGGTCGTCCCTGGCGCAGCCGAAGTCTCTTCGAGCTCCCAATGCCACCTGACGACTGTGGCTCCGCTGCGGGCCACATAAACAGAGCTGTGCCGCCCGGGCCGCTCGTTTGACATCCTGCCACGCCCCCCACTGGTGCGCCGAGTGCAGCACGCTGTTAGACATCTTCGGCACCGCCGAAGTTGATGCGCAGCGCTGGGCGTACCTGGCCAGGGACGACTGCCTCATCGAAGCACAATACGTGACGAGCTGAAGTAGTTCTATCTAGGCAATTTTAGTTGGATCGTGGCGCTTTCGAACTGCGCGGAAGACAAAGGGCGGAACATCACATCAGCAACCTCACCAGACGTCAGGATGTTCAGAGTATCGGTGATACTCGCCACCCTGAACCGCAAGCAATACCGCGCCTCATTCAAGCTAACAACCGTCACACGAAATCTGCCCACTCCGTCGGTGCGGCCCGTTACCCCGCCGCTAAGTGTTCCACCGCATTGGTTCGCCCAATACGATTGGATATTCACGTATAGATCCGGGCTCGGGATGCCGTCTGCATCAACGACCACGCCTTGTGCAACCGCCGCAAAAGCGCCGGGTGCTGTTGCCACGCTCGCGGTTTGGGTGCACGCTAGCATTCCAAGAAGTGCAGGTAGAAGCCTCGAAGAAATCCGCATGTCCGTTTTTGCTGTGGTTTTCACTACTCGCTGGAGGCATCGGCTCCAGAGCCATCGTGATCGAAGCCGTGGCGCGCCCCAGCCTGACGGGTGTAGAGCATTTCTCAGATTGCGCTCACCGTCGTCCTGAGGGGATCGCAACGTGAAGTATGACCCATGGAAGAGAGTCGGGGTCACGGCGTTCTCGAAACAGAAGATGTGGTGATCCGCACCACTTGCCCGATGCCACCCGGTGTCGGAATGTGGTGCTTGGACATTACACATGTGCGTGACCCGTGCGACATAAACGTGGCCATAGTCTTGTCCTACCTCACAAGGAAGCGCCCGAACGTCGGCGCACCGCCCAAGCAGCCTCTGCTTTCGCGGCGCTTCTGACAAGGGTGGTGGCCCGCTACACGCGCCGTTGCCTAGCTGCCCGATTGGCGCCCCAGCCAGGGCGCCAACAGGGCTGATGACCGGGCCCGACAGGCCCGTCCTTGCCTCTCTTCCAGCAACGCCCCCGTTGAACGACGCCTAACGAAGCTGTAGGAAACGTCGAATCGTATCCAAACGGCTCGCTCTCAGGTCGACTGAATCCATTGCAGAGGCCACGATCGTCGACTGCAGGGCGATTGTAGAGTTTTTTTGTCGCTCCTTATTAGTCGCGACGGCGACTTATTCCCCATCTTGAACGTCTGGGTTCTGCTGCGCCGCATCTGAACAAAGCGGGGTGGGCCGGCGCCGGACCCTCCCAGGACGATACAGCGCGCCGGTCCACCCCGCCAACCCTGCACGGCGTCACCAGCAACCCACTATTAGGGCAGCGTGCCCTTGGGCTGTTCCGTGGTGCGACGCGGCTCCGGGACGACTCCCACGGCCGGCTCTACTCAGCACCGTCGCGTACCCGGAATGCATCCGAGGTGCCTTGAAGCGCGAGCCCATGGGGTCAGGCAGCCGTTGGTGAGCCAGCAGCGCGCGCTCACCTCCCGTCCGTCAGAAGCGCCACCCCACGTGAACGGGCGCGTAGCCGCACGCCTGGGCACTCCTGATCTCCGTTGCGCACCGCGTAGCGAGGCCGCTCATCTCGGCTACCACACGCCACTTCGGCATCGCAAGGCCTAACCCGAGACGCCCCACTGGCCGCACTCCGCTCTGTTGGGTCTGCACGCCCAAGCCTGCCCCGACTCGGACATATGGCGCCACGAAGCGTGACCCGAGGGAGCGGCGTACTCCGATCAGGGCAGCAGCCATTCGGTACCTCGCCCCTCCCCCGGCGACGTCTCCACTCAAGAACGACGCCGTGCGGCCCTGCAGGCCGAGCGCTTCCGCCTCGACGACCATGCGCCTTGTTCGTCTCGATACCTGCAGCGTGACACTCGCCACCCGGCCGTCTTCGAGTGCCTGAAACCGCGGCCCTATGGTAGGTACGATGCCAACAGAAACCTCAATACGCTGTGCGTGGAGGCGCGTACTCGCGAGACCGAGGAGGAGCGCGCACACGGCCAGGCCGCATCGAGAGGGAGCGAAGACCACGTTCACAGTCATGCCCCACAAGACTCCGGCGGGCGCGAGTGCGTCACCCTCAAGGCGGCGCCTGATGAGGCTGCTGCGGCGATCCGTGTATCAGGACGAGGTACGCTCCCCAACGGGCGGGCTGCGCATGTAGACTGGTGCGCTGCCAAATGAAGCTGCAGGAAACGTCGTCGACAAACCATTGCAGAGGCCACGATCGGGTCGTGTACTGCTGGCCGTCGAATGGGTCAGGGATCTCCTGGCCCCGCGCAGGTCGCATCGCCACGAGCGCCTATCGCGGGGATTCCACCGCAGCCACAACTAGTCGCGTTGCTGCGGAACTTGATGGGCTCGCGCTCGAACTGACA
Organism: uncultured Gemmatimonadota bacterium; assembly: GCA_902826615.1. Lineage (GTDB taxonomy): Bacteria > Gemmatimonadota > Gemmatimonadetes > Gemmatimonadales > Gemmatimonadaceae > RBC101. The sequence continues at coordinate 40,637 of CADEFN010000014.1, read as the reverse complement.
ACACAGACCAAGCCGCAAAGCGCCAGGCTGCTGTCGGCGTGATGTCTTGCCCGCTGGCGCCGAGTTACGACCTCGCCTGTACGCTGCCCATCCCGCCATCCACGCCGATGACCTGCCCGGTAACCCAGGCCTGGTCTCCGTCGAGCAGCCAGCAGATTGCCGAGGCCACCTCGGCTGGCTCTCCAATGCGACCGAGTGGGTGCATGGCGGCAGAGGCCTTTGCTACTGCTTCGTTTTGCGTGAGCGCACGCGTCATCCCTGTGCGAGTTAGTCCCGGTGCGACGCAGTTGACCCGCACGTGATACCGCGCATAACTGGCCGCAGCCGCGAGGGCGAGTCCCTCCACGCCTGCCTTCGGCGCGGCGATGGCTTCGTGGTTCAGCAGACCTCGCCGCGCCGCCACCGACGAACAGAGCACGATGCTACCGCCGCCTGTTTGTCGCATGAGGATGCGCGCGGCGGCCCGTAGCACGTTGAATGCGGTGATCAGATTCAGGCCGAGTGTTTCTGCAAATTCGGCGTCCGTAATGGAGTGCGCCGGCTTGAGCAGGATCGAACCGGCGCAATTCACCACGCCGTCCAGGCGGCCATGATTAGCATGGACCTGCTGGAACACGGCGTCCACCGCCCCGCTATCCCGCGCCTCCAACTCCAAAGTGGTTGCCCCGGTCACTTCGCCAACGGCCGCCAATCGCCCGGCCTGCCTTGCGGTGACCACCACAAGCGCATTCCTGGCGGCCAATAGGCGCGCCACCTCTGCCCCGATGCCGCCGGAGCCGCCCACGACCAGGTACACTGCTCTGTTGTCCCTCTCCATCGCACCACGCCTCTCAGAAGATCTCCAGCACCTCGCGGAAGAAGACATGGAGGTCAATCACCATAACATTCACGTGTCCCTCGACATGCCACTCGAGCCGCTCCTCACACACCTCGGGACGCGCGTCGCCCGGTCGCCAGCGTTCGATCAGCCGCGCGTCGATATCCACGATCCAGTACTCTCTCACCCCTTCCTCCATATACATGCGGCGTTTGGTGTGCCTATCCGCACGCGCCGTGGAGGGTGAGAGCACTTCAGCCGCCATGAGCAACTCGGTCGCCGGCACAGGACCTTCAGACACCTTGCCATTCACGAACGGCAGTGCAAAGACATCGGGCTGCACCACACGCCGGGGAGTGAATTCCACGTCGGCTGGAGCACTCAGGGCCGCACCGATCTTGTGTGCACGAAGGAACTGCTCCAGACGGCTCCACAAGTGCAGGCACGTACGCTGGTGCGCGTAGGTCGGAGCGGGGCTCACCAGCAACTCACCGTCAACGACCTCGTACCGATAGCCGTCGTCAGGAAGCTGACGCACCAAGTCAGCCGTCCAATCCGTGTGGGTCGACCGCACCTCGGGCATGGCCATAGTATATGATCTTCCGGCAAAACCCGCACCGCGTGCAGCAGCGAAGATGTGAGGCTTCCCCCGGTGCGCACGGGGGACGAAGAGGACAGACGCGCCCCGTTGGCGGACCGAACTTGGAACGAAGACGGAGCGCCATTCCGGTCAGCCGGAGGAGGAGGTCATGAGGCGATTCACGAAAGTTGCCGACGCCACAACTGAGGCCGTGCATCGCGTGGTCGAAGGTATCGAGACGAAAGTGCTGGTTGCCGAGGGACGACGATCGGTGAAGGCGAAGGCGAAGTCGACCATAAACGGTGCGAAGAAGGCCATGAAGGCGGGCGCCATGGCAGGTGCGATGACGGCGGTCGCCGTGGTGGCGAGAGAAGTGCGGAAGCGCCGGAAGCTCAACGCCTGAGCAGCCCCAACGGCGGGTAGCGAGGCCACTGACCCGCTCGAGTGCCCGGTCCGGGTTTTGGTACGACTCCCTCGCCAGCGACACCAGGAGTGCCTAAGCTTCTAGATCATGGCACCCCAGCGGGATACCTGTGCCCCCAAAGCGGGTCACCCCATGACGAGGCTTCCGAAGCGCTCACTCCTCGGCGCCTTCGTCACGGCCGCTGTGTTGTCGGCCTGCTCCCCGCAGACGCCACCTGGCACCGCCCCCTCCCCCGCGACCACTGACACGCTCTGGTATGTCTCCGCCCGCGCACGCGAGGAAGGACGCGACACGCGACGGCTGGCCGACTCCCTCGAGTACGGGATCGTCATCTCCAGGGTGCGGAGCAACGGTGATCCCCTCAGAGGCCGTCTGCGCGTCACGCCCGTCGACTCGGTGCGGCTGACTGCAGCAGAGTTCGCCTCCACGCTCCGTGCCCGCTCGGAGGCGGCGTCGGCCAGTGACTCGCTCGCGGTCCTCCTGGTCCACGGTTTCGGGACCTCACTGCACGAGGCATGGGAGAGCGCGGCACAGGCTCGTCTCCGTTCGACATCGCAGGCCCCATGGGTCATATTCTGCTGGCCGTCGAATGGGTCGGGGGTCGCCTGGCCCCGCGCAGGTCGCATCGTCACGCGCGCGTATCGCGAGGACTCAACCTCAGCCACCACCAGTCGAGTCGCCTTCTCCCAGGTGCTGCAGACGTTGCTGCCCGCCATCGGGGGCCGCCACCTGATCGTGGCGGCGCACTCGATGGGATCGCAGCTGGTTGGTGAAACGCTCGCCGCAGATTCCGGCCTGCGCAGCCTGCTGACTACCGATCCACTGCGCGCACTCGCCTTCTTCGCCCCCGACGTAGAAGCCGAGCACTTCAACGACTTCGTCCTTCCGGCCGTGGTGCCGCTGGCGCGCCGCGTGGTCGTCTACGCTTCCTCCGACGACCGCATGCTCACCCTCTCGCGTATGGTCAACAAAAGCGAACGAGCGGGCCTCCTTCGTGGAGGTCCTCGGCCGCACGCCGACGTGGAAACGGTCGACGCCACCGATGGACACACGGCCGAAAACCGCATGCAACGGGCCGTTGGGACCCACCATCCGATCCGCAACGCCAACGCGGCACTCTTTGACCTGCTGCAGGTGGTGGCCGGAGCCTATCCCGCGACCTGTCGTGCGACGCTCGGGACGGCTGCCCTGAGTCCGGGAGGCGTCTGGAAGCTCACCGCGGTGCCTCCGCCCCCCGTGAAGGCGCTCGCCGCCTGCCAGGGCATCCCCAACCCGGGCGAGCAGGCCGACATCCTCGCCCGGCTGTGGCCGCTACTCGCTCCCCCCCGGGGCGACTAACGGGAGAGAGTGGCCTAAAGGAGTACCGCCAGTACCTGTACCAGCCTCCCGCAATTGGGCTTTGCTGGACACCCGGTGCCAGGCCCCCTACATTCGCCCCTCGACGAGGGGGGTCCTTCGCCGTGAGGGCGCGGTGCAAACCGGAGGGTGCTGTGGTGAAGACGTGGTGGGGACTTGCAACGGTCGGGCTGTGCCTGACCGCTGGTGCGGCAACCGAGGCGCAGCAACGCCTTCCTGCCGATGGCGGCCGCACGACATCACTAGGCCAGCCCGACGAGTGGCAGTGGACCATTGGAGCCTCCACGGGCCTCGGGCGCCGGGGCGGCTACCTCTCGGGTTTGGCCGAAGCACGCGCCGGTGTCTACCACGAACTGCTCAATCCAGTCCTCGGACTTGGCGGCGTGCAAGTCGAAGGCTTTGGCGGCGCCTACGACACGCGGTTCAACGCCGGTGTGCGACTGCGCCTGATGTCGCCCATCACCGGCATCGCGCTCGGCCTTGACTACAACGCGACTGCTGACCAGCTGCACCCGGTGCTCACGTACGTGCACCCCATCCGCCGCGGGGGGATCTCACACAACGGCAGCGTGGTGCGTGTCGACCTGATGACGGGTCACGGCGGTTCCGTGATGTTTGGCGTCGAGAAGCCGGCGTTCCGGCGCATCCCGGTGGGGGTGAACCGCCCCACCACCGATCGTGTGCGCCTCAGGGCGCGCCGCCCGCCCGACGCGCCGATCCCCTCGTTACCGTCCCTGCAATCGGCGCTTGTCATCGCCCGGGATGCGGCGGCTGCCGTCGGACGGCTCACCGTCCCGTGGGTGGACCACACGGGGGGCGGGGGTGAGGACAGCAACCGGGGCGTGATGGCCAGGCTCGACTCGCTCAAACGGTTCATAGCCGGCAACGGCAATGGCGGCATGCGCACCCTCGAGGCTGAGACGCGAAGCCTGCACAACGCCATGGCTCGCGCGTTCTCGCTGGTGCTCGACCCGGCGGATCCGTACGGCGAGGCACCCACGCCGCGCGGGCTCGAGGCGGCTGAACGCGCGCGGGGCATCATGCTCCGCGAGGTGCTGCTCCCCTACAATCGACTCCTGGGCCAGATCAAGGAGGATGACACGACACGGGAGTTCGCCGTCCTCGCCCGCGGAGCCTTCCTGCGTTGGCTGCTCGTGGACGCCAGGGTGCCGCGTCCCATGGCGGAAGCGGCGCTCTCCGTATTCTCTGACTACCTGGAGATGGCCGAGTCGGTGCGCGCCACTTCGCGGCGCGACTGGCGGGAGTCGCGTTTCATCTGGCTCCCGTTGCAGCTTGCCCTCCTCCCCGAGCAGCACGATACGCAGGCCGAAGTCGATGCACTCGTGGCAGAGGCCACGCGCGAGCGCTTCACCGACGGCAACGAAGCGTCGTACGTGATCAACGACCAGTTCCAGCTGCAGCTGAGCCGCACGATTCGCGAGGCGCGGGACTACCATGTGCTCCTCACGCATGACTTTCGCGGATACGATGCCAAGGGCGACCCCGACGAGATGAGCTTCCGGCACGTGCTGGGCTCCTATCTCGCAGCGCTCACCGCCCGCGTGAAGGAGTACGACAGTACGGGGAAGTTCCCGACCTACATGATCCTCCTCGACGAGTGGTTCTACGATGTGAACCATGCGCGGCTCTGGATGAGCCTGCTCGAGGACCCCACGCGCCACCAGGTGCGCTTCCCCCCGCGCTTCAAGTCATGGGAGGATTCGCTGCGCGCGGCCCAGGACACGCTACGCGCCGCTATTCGCGCCTCGAACCTCCTCACCGTGCAGCGCCGGCAGTACGGCGAGCGATGGCTGCAGGACCTGGTCAAGGTGCACGTCAACATCACAAACTCGGCGGACCCGAGCTTCTGGAGCTGGCGCATCGCCGGGTACTTCCCCATGCCCGACGCCTGGATGCGTGACCACCGCAAGATTGTCTTCTACGACCTGACGGAGGAGGATCCCTACCGAGGGGAAGCAATCTTCACCGGGGCCGGTATCGGGGAGCACTATGCCAACGCCTCGTGGGAAGATCGCTCGCTGCTGGTGCGTGGACCCGCGGTGCTCGGCCTGAAAGCGGCGGCGCGCGACGTGCTGCTCAAACAGGGGATGGCCGCTGGACGGATGCCCGTGTCCCTCCAGCCACGGCCGAGAGCGGCCAACTATGACGCACAGGTGCAGCAACGGGCCACCGACCCGGGCGGCCACACGTTGCGCGCCCTACAGCTGCAGAACGGCACCAGTTTCGACACAAAGGGCGTCAACGTCGGCAAGGCCGTGATGTACACGCTGATGCCGGCCGGATCGGTCATCACCGTCCCCGATGGGCTGTGGAACGGGACCTTCTGGGGAGCCGCGCTGCTGGGCGGCGCGCTGCGCGGTGTGCGCGTGATGGTCATTGCGCCATCCTTCGCCAGCGCACCCGCACGCGCATTCGGATCGATGGTCCGCGGCCGCGAACTCCTGTGGCGCCTCCTCGCCGCCTCACGCACGCTCGCCCCTGAGATCGCGGCCAGCGGAGGGATGCTCAAGGCCGGGGTGTTCTCGTCGGACCTGCGTGTCACCGATATCGCTGGCAAGGCACGGGCCCTCCGGCAGACGATGGGCGAGCACCAGTGGCTGCAGGATCTCTTTGGGTTCGCGCCGAACGTCTACCCGGGACTCGATCGCATCGCCCACATGCTCGACAGTGTCAGCGCGCCGCGCGACAGCACTCGCGACTTTGAGTCTGTGCCCGGTTCCCTGCTGCACCTCAAGACCAACTTCTTCGCGTCGCGCGAGGCCTGGACGTTTTTTGCCCAAGCGGACTGGGAGTCGATGGTGTCGCAATTCGCCCGCGCCCGACTCTCCCAGGTGCAGCGTACGGCTGGCGATGGCGCGTCATTCGAGGCGCCGCCCGATGCCCTGCACGACGTGGGGAGCGATGCCCTGGAGCGCTGGTACGACGAACTGCCACCGAGTACCAGGGAACGCGTCATCTTCTACACCGTGCTCGGCTCCGCCAACCAAAACGACCGAAGCATGACGCTCGACGGGGAGGCCGCCTTCGTGATCGCCGGGTCGCCCCTCGTGCCCGCATACCTCGACCTCATCTCCCTGATCGGGCAGACGCGGTGGATGGACGCCCCGAGTGAGGTCGATGCGTTCCTGCCGTACCATTCAGTCATGAAGCGGCGCCTGGCACACTGGTTCAAGCTCGTCTTCTAGCACCCGCACTCACTTCAGAGCGCCGGCCCGAACTCCAGGCTCAACCTCCACCGACCCGGCTGGTCCATCCGGCGGGCAATGCCAGTGCCCACTAACCCGCCGAAGAATCGCAGCCCCATGGTGAGGGACGACCTGATGCCGCCGGTCGGGCCGCGGAGTGGCTGCCACAAGCTCTCGTTCGCACGCCGGGCCCCGTCGCCCCGCACGTCCGACCACGTCCCCTGTGTCGCAACCGCGAGCGCGGGGGTGGGACCGGGCAGCGACCAGCGACGGATGCGGATCTTCGACTGCAGGAAAGGAAGCTGCATCATCGCCAGGCTGCGCACGAGCGCGGCCTGATTCCCGCCAAACTCCTTGTAGCTGTACCCCTGCAATCCCTGGTTGCGGCCCATTTCAAAGAGCTGCTGTGGCGGAAGTGCACCGCCGAGCACGACCCCCGCGTCAAAGCGCCCGGCCAGGGTCAGGGGCCCGCGGATCCGTCGCCCCGTGAGTCGTCCTTCAACGCGTGTGTAGTCGAGCGCGCCGATGGCGTGCTCCGCCGTGAGCAACGCCCCCGCACCAGCCTGCCTGAGCACCGCGTTCACTTCGGGGTGCCATTCCAGCGTCGCCGCGGTACGCCAGTAGCGCCCTTCCCATGCGCCGCGATTCTCGCGAAACGATGAGTCTCCCTTGTAGAGGCCCTTGTCCAACATGCGGCGGACCACGGCGTCGTGCGCCGGCCCCGTCTCGAGCCGCCACACGCTGTGCGCGGTCTCGACTCGGCGCACCACGCCCACGGCAGCGAGGCTGCGGTCCACGTAGTCGTAGTTGTCGATGCTGAGCAAAGCCCCCAGAGTGCTCCCGCTGTCCAGCGCTGTGCGGAAGTCATTGGTGACTTCGAGGGTGCGTCCCCCGCGCAACAGGTACGTCCATGCCCCACGGGTGAGCTCGGCACTTCCCCGTCCGCGCGCCACGTGCTCGCTCCACGCCCAGCCCGCATTGGCCTGCAGGGTCAGTCCCCGGGCACTATCGCCTGACGCCCGTTCCACTCCCCACCCTGTGTAGAGTCCCTCGATGCGGCTCACGTGCACCATGTCGATGAGGCGTCGGACGCGGAAGCGAGTTGACGGCGCATCGACGTCACGCACGACCGCGCGCGGCTGTCGCGACGCGTTTGCGGAGTCGGCGGTGGCCACTTGGAGGAGGAGCAGCCAGGGGATCATGCCGACAACTTAATGAATCATGCGCCCCAAACGCGCAAGACGGGGCTTGCTCACGCCGCCGTTGTTGCGCTTCCAAGACTTGGAAGGCAGCCGTATCCTTGCCCCTTACCTCACCTCGGTTTGGGGCTGGTGCGCCGCCGGGTCATGGAGCCATCCAGCGAGCATCCACGCCACCACCGGAAGCAGCACCGCATACGCAAACACCCCAACCAGCTGCAGCCGCATGATACCGGTGATGGGACCGATCATGCCGGCGACACAGAGTACGCCTGTCACGTTCATCCACGCACAGATGCGACGGGTGGAAGGCTCACGCTTCAACGCGACTGCGCTGCTCAACAGAGCACCCCCAAGCAGCACATCCCAGGCCAATAACTCGATGGCATACGATGTCGATGGCCAGACCAGTCCGCGGCTCCCCATCTGCCGCCCGGCCGTCAGCTCGAAGACGTGCACGCCCATGGTCGCAAGCGCGAACATGGCGGCGAAACAGAGCGCGAGTGTCGCCCAGAAGCGTGACTCCGATGTTGCGATTTCGTGCAGTGCCACAAAGAGGGCAAGAATCGGAAGCGCCGATGCGATGGTAAGCACCTCCATCAGTGCGAGGATCGGGTCGGCAATTGGCTCCGAGAGGCCATGTTTCGCGAACCCGGCAGCAAGCACGAGCGCGTAGGCGACGCCAACGGCGACGATCGCATACGCTGACCGCGCCGCGTACTGTCGCTGCCTCACAACTGGCATCAGACGGTCGTCTTGTTTCACTTGCCGAGCGCAGGAGTCGGATTGGGCTGCATGATCCATATGTGGTGCTCACGCACAGAGTGAGCTGGCCCTGAATGACAAAGGTATGCGGAAATCCCTGAGGGACGGGCGGTGTTAACTTCTGCAGGCACCTTGAAGCTCCCTTTGCCACAACACGCCATGCAGACCAGCTACGATGCAATCGTCGTCGGATCAGGCATCTCCGGCGGCTGGGCAGCCAAGGAGCTCACCGAAAAGGGGCTCAACGTTCTCCTGCTCGAGCGAGGCAAGAACGTTGAACACATCAAGGACTATCCCAACGCGCGAAAAGGCCCCTGGGAGTACCCACACCGCGGGCGGCGCACCCGCGACATGGAGCAGCGTTACCCCGTCCTCAAACGCGACTTCCCCCTCAACGAGAAGAACCTCGACTGGTGGGCCAGTGATGCCGACTCCCCCTACACCGAGGTCAAACGATTCGACTGGTATCGTGGCTATCAGGTGGGTGGCCGATCGCTGATGTGGGGGCGGTGCTCCTTCCGCTTGAGCGACATCGACTTCGAGGCCAACGCGCGCGAGGGACTCGGCACCGATTGGCCCATACGCTACGCCGAGCTTGCCCCCTGGTACGATCACGTCGAGCGCTTCGCCGGCATTGCCGGGTCTATTGAAGGGCTGCCGCAGCTCCCCGATGGTCACTTTCAGCCCGCCATGCCGCTCAACTGCGCCGAGGAACTCGTGGCAGGGCGTCTCCGAGGGTTGTACGATGGCAAACGACGGCTGATCTCGAGCCGCACCGCCAACCTCACGCAACCTCTCCCGGGACGTGGCGCCTGTCAGTATCGCGATGCCTGCTGGCTCGGCTGCCCATACGGCGCGTACTTCAGCACCCAATCGTCCACCCTTCCGGCCGCGATGAAAACCGGCCGGCTCACACTCAAGCCCTTCGCAATTGCATCGGAGGTGTTGTACGACAAGGATCGGCGTCGTGCCACGGGTGTGCGAGTGGTCGATGCCCTGTCGCGTGCCACCGTCGACTATCAGGCACGCATCGTCTTTCTCTGCGCCTCGACCCTCAACTCCACCTGGCTCCTGCTGCGTTCGGCGACCGACGTCTGGCCGGGCGGACTTGGGAGTAGCTCGGGCGAGTTAGGGCACAACCTGATGGATCATCACTTTCGCGTCGGCGCCCGCGGCTACGTGGAGGGGCTCAACGACAAGTACACCTACGGGAAGCGTCCCAATCCTTCGTACATCCCGCGATACCGTAACCTCGCGGGTGACAAGCGGGACTACTTGCGCGGGTTTGGCTATGAAGGGGGCGCCTCACGCGACGGGTGGTGGCGCGCCGTTGCGGAACTGGGCGTCGGAGGTGACTTCAAGGACGCATTGACTGAGCCTGGCCGCTGGTCGTTTGGGGGCACCGCGTTCGGCGAGATGCTCCCGAATCACGACAACCAGGTCTCGCTCGATGCAGAGCGCCGAGATGCCTGGGGACTTCCCGTGCTCAAGATCGATTGTTCCGTGGGTGAAAACGAGCGCCTCATGCGCAAGGACATGGCCGCAGACATGGCGGAGATGCTCGAGGCCACGGGGGTGAAGAACGTGGCCACGTTCGACGACGAGTACTACCCGGGCATGGGGATCCACGAGATGGGCACGGCGCGTATGGGACAAGACGCGCGGACGTCAGTGCTGAATCGATGGAACCAGGTGTGGGATGCGCCGAATGTCTTTGTCACCGACGGCTCGTGTATGGCGTCGACGGCGTGCCAGAATCCCTCGCTGACCTACATGGCGCTTACCGCGCGAGCGGCGGATTTTGCGGTGAATGAACTGAACCGCCGCTCGCTGTAGAAGGTGCCGACCTTACTCCGCTGACCCCTTCGGCTTCGCCTTGCGACCTGTGCTCGATCCTTTGTCCGATCCCGAGCCGCCGCCTGACGAGCCACCCGAACGGCCACGCGCTTCACCCGAGCCCGACGAGCCCGAACCGTCTCGGCCCGAGACATACCCGCGTCCCTTCACCACCTTGCCACCCTCTTCGTCGCTCGCTTCGCCAGCGGGGCGCTGCACCACAACCACCGGCTGACGACCCGAGTACCACCCCATCCCACGACCGTAGCCGTATCCATACGGATCGTAGCCATAGCCATAGTTGTCGATCATCTCGCCACCGTACACACCGCGCTCATCGCCACGCACATCGGGTGGCGCGTCGCCAAGCCTCGTGCGATCGAGGGCAAACACCTCGGGATAGGAGAGGGCGACCATCACGTCAATCACCGACGGCGCAACGCCCGCTTCTTCGAGCATCACCAGCTGTTTGGCGTCGAGCCCAAAGCCCTGCCCCTGCTCCGCCAGCCAGGTCTGCAGCACACCCGTCTCGAGGTACTTCGTCGCGTCGATCACGTCATTCAGTCGCACACGCCCTGACGCCGCAATCCGCGCCGGCGACGCCCCACGCTCACGTCCGCGCAATGCTGCGGTCACGGCGGCAGGCAACGCAACCGAAGCCGGGGTCTCGCGATAACGCGAGGCGCGCACACCGACATTAGGTCCGAAGGCCACACCCTTGATGTCGAGCCATTCCCCGGTGGTCGACATCGCCATCACACTGTTCACCAGACGATGTTCGGAGCCGCATTTCATGGTGGTGCGGAGATACACCCGCGATCCATTGGCATGGATGTTTTCGACACCCGCGCAGGTCTCCGTCTTCACCTCACGTTTGTCCGTGGCCTCGAGGCGCTGACGCGATGTGACGCTGTCACCCACCACCGAGACCAGGTCAACGGCCGTATTGCTGGTCGTGGGGAGGACACACACCCGTCCGGCATTGTCCGCGTAGGTGGTGCCACGCGGCACCAGGTCCCAGCATCCGATCCAGGGGTCCCATGGAGTGGCCGCCTGCTGCGCGCCTGCGGGAAGAGCGACGACCGCGGCGAAGAGCGCGGGAATGAGGGATCGATACACGGGAGTACCTCCGGTCAGAACCTGACGTAAATGCCGATCGAGGCGTCGTACCCCGACAGGTCGATTTTGTTGAAGGTGCTGAAATCGTTGCTCATCGGTCCCTTCGCCCACAAATAACGCCCCTCACCCGTCAGCCCGAAACGGGGGGTGATGGCGAAATCAGCCCCGGCCGCCCCCCTGGCCCCCAAGCTCCACCCCGAAGACTCAAAGGTATCCTCGAAAATGTCGAGGGTCTCGGAGTCGACAAACTCCCCTTCCTGCGTGAGCCGGTACCAGACGGCCCCCACGCCCCCTCCCACAAAGGGGACCACCCGGCGAGGAATCCAGGCAAAGCGCCCCACCGCGCGCCCCGGGGAAAGGAGGGAAAACCGGGCAGTGGCCAGAACAGGCACTCTATGGAGGGCGGTGGTCTGGAGAATCGGGAGGTCGTCCTCCCCCTCGAAGTCGCGGGATTCGGACCCGACTGAGCGACCGTTGTAGTCGACGCTCACCCCCACCTCGAGCCGAGGTGCCACCCTGGTGATCAGCGAGGCGCCGATGACCCCCTGCGAGAAGCTGCTCCGGGAGAGCGTGAGCTCGTCGATGAAGAGGTCATAGATGTCGCTCTTGGCCCGAGGCTGGGCGAAGCCGGCATTGAGCAGGATCCGCGTGGTGGGAACCTGGAAGAGGAAGCCGTCGCCCGACCCCTGTGCGTGCGATGAAGTGGAAATGACGGCGAGGAGGAGCGGAAGAGCGAAGAGACGGATGGGAGACACGGTGTGGTTCGCGAGCGTGGAAGAACCGGGCAGTCGCCCCGCGCGAGCGGGGACCTCTCGAGGAACACTACGACAGCGGGAATACCCGTCTTTGCGAAAATAGTGCGCGTCGCCTGGTCCTAAGCTGTCGACCCGCCTTTCGCCCGGTAGTGCTCCAGCCCGATGCACGTGAGACAGACTATCAGTAACACGCTGTACTCAGCGCCGTTCCGCCCGAGTCCCACGACAAACCAGCCAGCTGGCGCGTGCACCATCACGATGCCGACCAGGTAGAGCAGTGCATACATCACGCAGAGCGGTGCCGCCACACGTCCCATCGCCAGCACCGGTGTCCCGAGGATCTCGAACCAGGTGATCCCGTGCGCGACGCAAGCGCCGCACGGTACGCCCTGAGTCCCCAGCCAGCCGGCAAAAGGCGTGACCCCATCGCTCAGCAATCGCGCCCAGCCATGGGCCGCAATCAGCGCCGCGACCGTGACACGCAGCACCACAAGAGTGGACAGCGACACTCGGTGCTTCATCTAAAGCCCAAGCGCAGCCTGAATGGCGGCGCGATAGGTACGTCCCGTGGTGAGTTTGCGACCCGTCGTCAGGTAGAGTACGTACTCGCCTGCATAGAGTGATTCCACCTCCTGAATGCGGGCCACGTTGACAAGCAGGGAGCGCTGGATTCGGAGGAAGCGCGCGGGGTCGAGCTGTTCACCAAGGGCGGTGAGACTCTCGCGGACGAGAAACGACTTCCCTGCCACATGGATACGCACGTAGTTCGCCTCGGCTTCGAAGTAGTCCACCTGTGACGCCGGCACAAACTGCATGCGATTCCCCACCTTCACGGTGAAGCGCTGGCGGTAGCTCCTGCGATCGGCCACCGCGTCGAGCAGCCGCACGAGACGCTCGTCTGCGGTGGCCTGCCGCACGCGGGTCCGTGCGCGCGCGAGGGCTTCGTCAAAGCGCGCTCGTTCGAGGGGCTTGAGCAGGTAGTCGGCGGCGTGGGTCTCGAACGCCTGCAGCGCATACTCATCGTAAGCCGTGGCGAAGATCACCACCGGCATCCGCTCCACACCAACAGCGCGCACGACGTCGAAACCATTCCCGTCCGGCATCTGCACATCGAGAAACACCACACTGGGCTGCAGTTGCTGTATCGCGGCGATGGCCTCTTGTCCCGACGACGCTTCGCCGACCACGACCACGTCCGCGTGCGAACCCAGCAACGCGCGAATCCCCTGACGAGCGGGGCGTTCATCGTCCACGACCAGCACCTTGAGCGGCGAAGGCTCCGTCTCCGCTACTGTCATGCAGCACGCCCCTCGCGAAAGGGAAGTTCGATCTCCACCTGCATTCCCTTGCCCGGACTGGTTGTCACCCGCATCTCGTGCGACGACCCGTAGAGCTGCTGCAGCCGGTGCCTCGTGTTGGTGAGCCCAACCCCGTGTTCATGCAGAGCGGACACATCACACCCCACGCCGTCATCCTGTACAACGAGACGCAGCCGTTCGCGGACTCGCGAGGCCACTACGGCAAGAGTCCCCGTCGTGGAGCGAGGGGTGATCCCGTGCCGGATGGCGTTCTCCACCAGCGGCTGCAACACGAGATGCGGGACAATGGCGCGGCGAGTTTCTGGCGCGATGTTCCACTCCACGTGCAGCCGGTCATCAAAGCGCAGCTGTTCGATGCCAAGATAGGCCTGCAGGAGAGAGAGCTCCTCATCGAGCGTCACTTCTTGCGTGGCGGCTCGCTGCAGCGCGTGACGCAGCAGGGTGCTGAGCCGCGCGATGGTCTGCGTCGCGACCTCGGGGTCGGTGCGCACGAAAGTGCTTATCGCATTGAGCGTGTTGAACAGGAAGTGCGGATGCAGCTGCGACTTGAGCTGCTGCAGTTCCGCGCGCGCAAGCTGCTCCGTGCGGACCTGCGACTGCCGCGCATAAAACAGGGCATGCCCTGCGCCGACCAACAGCCAGAAGAGAAAAAAGTTGTTGGCAAAGCTCGTGAGCAGGAGTTCGGGCCACGGGGGCACCGCCCCGTCGTACCAGCGCAGCACGGGGTTTGCCGCCTGGACAATGAACGCCTTGAGCAACACGACGCCAAGCGACGCCGCCACGTGGATCAGCACCGGAGTGCGCCAGCGACCGCGTTCGATCGGCCATCGCTCGGCGAGCCACAACGCCAGCATACTCTGCGGAATCCACAATGCGGCGCTCGCCACACTGAACCCGATGACCCGCGAGCGGTCGACACCTGCCATTCCGAGGTAGGTCGAGGCCGTAGCGGCGCCATCCACAATCCACCAGGTGGACACCAGCGCGAGCCGCCAGAGCCAGGCTCGGCCACTCAGTTGCTCAACGACGGCGGGTGCCTGCACAGGATGGAGCATGGCTCGAACGTAGCGTGTCGGCTCCGGGCAGGGAGTCCTGACGTGAGAACTCGGGGATCAAACGCTGAATCCCGGGGGCCAACTGTGGCAAGGGAGGCGCGCGGCTGCCAGAAAATGGTCTGACGAGGGGTCGCTCCTCAAGCTCATGTACCCGACTCCCCAGTTCGTCCCATCCACGTGGCGAGCCACGGCAGCGACTCGAACCTTGGCGTAGCACCACACGAGTGGTGCGGCCTTTCGCCGAGGATCCATCTGCATGCTGCTGGACCGGGAACAACTGAATGAAATGTTCACCCGAGACTACTCCGCCCTTCTGCGCAGGGCGCGTCTGGTCTGCGTGGACCTGCGGGAGGAGCATGCGAGTGCAGAAGACGTTGTCACGGAAGCATGGCTACGGCTTGCCGGCGCGGGACGTGTCGTCGTCGAGAGTCGTCTGCATTTCCGAAGGCTCGTGGCGCAGGTGATGCGCCGTGTGCTCATTGACGCAGCACGGAGGCGTGGGGCCATCCGTCGGGGCGGCGGGACCAGCATGGAAGGGCTTGACGCGGCCGCGGCGCGTTTGGCCAGCGATGATGAGATGCCACGTGTGGTCAGTGAACTGCTTGGGCGCTTTGGCGAAGTCCATCCGCGCCAGGCTCGGGTGGTGGGCATGCGCTTTGTTGCGGGCTTCAATGTCTCGGAGACGGCGCGCCTGACGGGTACCTCGGCCGCGACCGTGGACCGGGATTGCCGGTTTGCGCGCTCCTGGCTGGCCGGCATGCTCGCCGATCCACCGGCGTAGGCCTCCCACGTTGCACCCCATTCCCCACGATCAGTCGCCGGGGCGCGGCAGGAGATCCTGAAGAAAGAATGCAGCCAACTCCGACCGTCCACCGATCCCCGATTTCTGATAGATGGAGACCGCGTGCTGACGCACGGTTCGCTCACCCCGCCCCGTCTTCGCAGCGATCTGCTTGTGCCCGTGGCCCTGCAGCAGGAGAAAGGCCACTTCGCGTTCGGTGGGCGTAAGGCCCCACTCTCCGAATTGCACATCGATCGCGCGCCCGAACCCGGCCCGTTCCTTCTCGGCGCGGAGGCGCCACGTCTCCTGCTCAGCCTGCCGCTCCGCCAGTGATCGGGTGCTGGCTGCCAGCGCCACCCGGGTGCGGTTGAGGTCGCGGGCGGTGTTCCACCAGCCACGCCACAGGATTACCGCAAAGCCGAGACTGACGAGGATGATGCCCACCTCGAAGGCCACGTGCAGAGAGCGCCACGTCGTCGGCGCGTCGAGAACCAGGTCGGTTACGCCGCCGACCACCACGAGGGCCAGCACGACGATGAGCAGCGGCACGAGACGCCGGGTGCCGTCGTCGGCCAGATCATTCTCCTCGACAGCCGTCACCGTCGACGGGGTCTGCAACGGCTTGGCAGGCAATGCACTCTCGTTCGGCAGCATGATGGCCAACAAATAGGGGAACTCCGTACAGCGCGCCACCCCGGCAAATGTCGGAGGGACACCTGCGCATGGCTGTCGGGACAACTGCCGGATCGATAAGGGGAATCCCGAGACGCACCCTTCAGGCGAGGTCGCAAGAGCAACTGGGCCTCAACCAACCCTTACGACGGTAACTCCCATGCTTGCTTCACTTCTCCCTAACCCCCTCCACCCAGCGGTGGTCCACCTCCCCATCGCCCTCACGGTCCTGCTCCCACCCTTTGCATTCGGGGCGCTCTGGGCGATCCACAAGGGGGCGCGCCCGCTCAAAGCCTGGGGGCTGGCGGCGTCGCTCTTTGCGGCCCTCACGCTCAGCAGCTGGGTCGCTGTCGAGACGGGCGAACAGGCCGACGAGAGGGTGGAATCGGTAGTGGCCGAGGCTCCCATCGAAACACATGAAGAGGCCGCCGAAGCGTTCCTCCTGGTGTCGCTCGCGGTCCTTGGCGTTGCCCTCGTGGGGCTGCGCGGTGGCAAGATAGGACAGGCGGCGCGGATCGCCGGAGCGGCAGGAACCCTGGTCCTCTTTGCCGCGGGCTGGCAGGTGGGTCACTCGGGAGGCGCACTGGTTTACGAGCACGGAGCGGCCACCGCCTACACCTCGAGCGCAGGCACACAGGCCGCCGACGTTCGCCGGTCCGGCGGACGAAGCGAGGAGGACGAGGAGAACGAGAAGTAGCAGCACGCGCGACGACGCCGGTGCCAGTCCGGGCCGGCGTCGCCAGAGGGGCTCCGTGGTCGAGGGTGACTAGTGGCCCCTATCTGATGTTCTGATAGCACGTTCCCCGGACAAGGGAGCGTCCGCGACCGCTGATCCGGGGCCCAGCGTCTTCGAGCCGCTACCCAGAATTGGTACACACCACTAGAAGATCCGCACGTTCACATATCGCCGTGGATTCTTGTGGACATCAGTGGCGAGCACCAGCAGCTGCTTCACCAGCGAATCCGTCCGGTGATACAACCCCGGATCGTTGATCAGGAGACCTAACGTGCCCTCCCCTCGGCTGACCCGGCTCATGACCGAATCCCCTGCAGAGAGGAACGACTCGAGACTCTTCTGCGATTGGCCGAGCTGTCCCGAGAGCGTGAGCAACCTGCGGCTCGTTTCGCGCAGTTCGCGGGCCGCGGTCGAGGCATCTTCCACTACCTGGCGCACCTCACCACGCGCTGTGGATGAATCGAATCGCTGGGCAATCGTTTTGACGTCCTGCGACGCGGCAGTGAGTGCATCCACACCCCTGCTGACTTCACCGGCCACTTCGCCCAGGTTCTTTGACTGGGTCCGCACGGTCTGCGCAAGCAGCGCGGAGAGCTCGGAGACATTCTTGATCGAGGCGCGCAGTTCTTTGGCGGCCCCGTCGTCGAAGGCCACATGAAAGCGATCCGCGACATTGGCCACATCGCCGGCAATACGGCCAGCCACTGCCGTCAGTTTGGCGATATCTGGCAGTGTGGCGCCGGGGAGCACACCTCGCACGCCGCTGGCCTCCACAATCTGCCGGTTGATGTCGTCGTCGCGCGGGAGCGCCTCACGCTCCATGATGGTCGCCTGCCACTCACCGAAGAGCGACGACTCGTTAAGCAACACCACGGGGTCACGTGGCATTTCGTTGCCAGCGTCGATACGCATGCGGACATGCACCCAGCCCTGCGGCGCCAGCTCCATGGACTGAATACGCCCGGCCTGCACCCCGCGGATCACCACGTGGGCCCCTACACGCACATTGCCGACATCCCGAAAGGCCGCCACCTGCTGACCGCGCCGCCCGCTGAGGTCGGTCTGGTTCATCCAGAGCGTCCCGGCGACGATGGCGCCGAGGCTCACCAGGATCGTGGCTCCCACCACGAAGTCATTCGCTCGTTTCATCGCTCATGCCCCAGCAGCCAGGTTACGGCCCAGAAGGCGTCGAGCACGAGGATGGTCACCGCGGAGTAGACCACCGCATTCGTGGCGGCGCGGCCAACTCCCTGCGCCCCTCCCTCCGCATGCAGCCCGTGCCAGCAACCGATCCAGGTCACGGCGGCTCCAAAGCTCGCTGCCTTCACCAGCCCATACCTGACATCAAACGTCTGAAAGAAGAGACGTGCACCGCGGAGAAACTCCTGCGTCGAGAGATCAAGGAGCAGGTTCGACGCCATCCACCCCGCCGCAACACCGGCAATCATCGCCATCCCCACCACCAACGGAAACATCACCAGGCCCGCGAGGACCCGCGGCACCACGAGATAGGAGAGTGGATCGTATGCCAATGTTTCGAGCGCATCGATCTGTTCGGTCACGCGCATGGTGCCAAGCTCGGCCGCGATATTGGCCCCCACTCGACCGGCCAGTGCGAGCCCGGTTAGCACCGGCGCCAGCTCCATGGTGATCGTCTTCTCCACGAGTGTGCCAACGAAGTACATCGGCACCGCGCCGGTAAAGGAGTAGCTGGCCAGGAGCGCAAGCACGATCCCTGTGAAGAGGGCGATGAAGAGGGCAATGGGTAGCGAGTCGACGCCGAGGATGCGTGCATGTTTGGTGGCCTCTGGTATCCAGGTGGCCACGTCGCGCGTTGCCCGTGATGTCGACGCGACAAAGCGCGCGGCGCGGCCGACACGTTCCAGCTGAACGCGTCCCGAGCGTCCAACGCCTTCCACGAAGTGGCGCAATGTTCTCCTTGTTCGAGCCTGCGACCGGGGAGACTCCCCGCCACTCAACAGTGGTGCGTTTGACTCGGCTCCGGGTCCGCAACCGGCTGGCACTCGTGTCGGTCATTGCCCTACGTGACGTGTTCGGTAAGCGTTAGGCGGCCAACCTGCTCGGGGTCGCTCTTTCCGCTGGAGGGGGCCGCAGGCGCACGACGGGTCCTCAGGCGCCACCTGATACCGTGAACGAGGTGAACACGACAGCGGAGCATGGTGAGAAACCCCATGCTCCTGAGCCTCATGGCTGCGCTTGCCATCACGGACGTAGGCACCTCTGGAGCCCTGGCAAACTACTTTATGTTGGTGGCGACCGGAACGGATGCTTCGGCGACTTGTCCCTCGTGCTTCGACTAAACGCCTATCCTCCAACCAGGCGAACGAATCCCTCATGCACCGGACGTTGAACAGGGCACTGCACCTGAGTATCCGAGGTGCACGAAGAGCGATCCGCTGCGCTGCGTTGAGCTTCGGCCATTGTAGCGTACCCGCAGAGGGGCAGACGACGCACGTATTCGTTGTCGAAGCAGGACCGGCGATACCCGCTGGGAGCTTGCGCGAGACAAACGAGCGTGGGGTGCAAGTACGCGGCGTTGTTGAGAGATGGGGCTCAGCGTCCCGACTGGGCCTCAGAGTTGATGCTTCGATTGCAGCGCTTTCGCGTACCACCCTTCCGTTGACCGCCGCGAGCTCGCTCTTGACTTCACGGCGGATCATTGGCGGCTCCAAAGCTTCAGTGATTCTGGCTTCAAGGGCGCTGCCAGCGAACGCCGTTCTTTTGCATGTTGGCGCTGGACTGGATGCCACGAGACGAACCCCACCAGAGGTTTGTGAGGCGAGTGGAACGTGTGTGCGGGACGAAGTGCTGGCAGGTACAGACCTCAACCCGGTCGCAGCGATCGGTCTGGCATACCGCTTCAATCTCGGACGCTTGGAGTCCAGGGTCGGCGCGGAAGCTTGGCAGCACTTCGTCTGGCTGTGCGAGTGTTCTCAAGCTCCAGCCGGCCTAAGCTTCACGGTGGGCATAGGTACGAGGCGCCGACGCGCGGCAAGCAACAACGTGACTGACAAGATATCGGCCACAAATCCCGCGCGGTCAAAGCATTACATGAGAATGCCGCTGGTCGTGCGCGTTGAACGGGGACGTGCATTGGGTGAGGCGTTAGGACTGAAGGGCACACCCACCGTCCTGGTCAACGGCTGGAGGTTGCCGGAACCTCCGGATTCCGTGACGCTTTTCGCGATGGCGGAAAGGATTCTCGAGGGGCGTGAGCCAATTACGAGCAGTCGACAACAGTGAGGGCCATGTCAACGTGTAACAGTTTCGCGCCGCGCCGGTGGGCGCGCTGGCTGAGCGCGTGCGTCATCGTTGGTTGCCGAGTACTGATCCTGGAAGGCGCAGCAACCCGTACTACGACGGCCCAAATTGACCGTCCAAGGCCGCTGAAACCAGCGGACGGCTGGCTTCAGGAACCGTTGACTGCGATTGGTGGTGTAAGGGAGCTCTCTGATGGCACTGTCCTTGTATCCGATAGACAGGACCTTGTGGTTTTTCTCGGCGACTTTAGGTCGCATGCGATTCGTCGTGTCGCGGGCGCCGGGGAAGGACCGGGGGAGTTTCGGTCAGTTGAAAAACCAATAGCCATGGGAGGAGACTCAACGCTGTTTGCCGACCGTCAGCTGCTTCGCTGGGTGCTGTTCGATGGAGGACGGCCGGTCGCCACTTGGAAGCAGGATCCGAGTGTCAACATGCGCGCTCAAGAAACAGTAGGATGGGCACTGGGCCGCACGGCCACAGTACAAGGCGTCTCACACAGGAGGAGTGTCGGCGTTCCGTTCGCGCGCTCTCGCTCCAACGCGGAGTCGCTCATGGTCTTGATCCACGAGTGGACCGTCGGTCGCGGCGGGCTGCGGAGAGTTCGGTCAGACACCGTGGAGCGCATCATTGGGCGAGCACAGGGTCAGACGGTCGCTCGCAGGGGAGATCTACTCTATCAGTTGGAGAACCCTCTCGCCGTAGAAGAGCAGGTGGTGTACTTCCGGGATGGATGGTTAGCTCTAGTTCGTCTTGCTCCATATCGAGTTGATTGGCGTGCCCCGGACGGTAGCTGGAGGAGGGGTGCCCCTATCGAGGGGGTTGGACCGCCTGTTGACGCAACCATGCAGCGCGCACTGGTCGCGTGGCAGTGGCCGCAAGTAACTCCGTTGTTTGGGAACAATGAGTTGCCGCCTTGGCCACGCTTCCTGCCACCCTTCTTAAACGATGCAGCTATCGCCGCACCTAGAGGTATGGTGGCGATCCGTCGGGCATACAACCCAACTGCGCCTGCCACAGTTTATGATCTGGTAGGCAGGACTGGGAAGCTGGTGGATCGAATCACCCTCCCAGTCACCGAGAGGATACTTGGTTTTGGCGGCAACTCAGTGTTTGTAGTCGGGAGTGACCAAGATGATGTCCAGCGGTTGTATCGCCACCCATGGCCTTGAGCGGCAGGTCGCTTGGTTGAGGTTTACGGACGGGGGGGGTTAGTTGGCCGGTGAATCCATCGCCTTCCTTGGTCGGGAACAGCCCGGTGAGTCGCCGATGGGATCGTCCTGTCAGCCCGAACGTCTAGTCAGCCGAGGTGCTGGCAGACACGACGTGTACGGCGGCGTCGATTTGCACGACCCCATCCCTTTCGTGACGCCTGAACACTGAGGTGAGGTCTTCCGCGACCTGGTCGCGCTTCCCCGCACCGGCCTCAGCAAGCAGCTCGGCAAACGATGAAAAGGCGTCCAGGGCCACGTTCGCCGCCGCGGCTGCTGACAGTCCGCCGCCAACCGGGAGTGCCCCACGCCATTCTCTGCTTTCTATGTCACGAAAGCCAGCCTGCGCGAGCAACGAGGGCAACGCACCCTGTTCCGCATAACGAAATGGACCCGGGCCGTCCGGTTCCTGGCCGGGAACCTCGACCACCCGTTCGACGGCGGCCCGCACCGTCCCGAGCCATGGGTTCTCTTCCGGTGGTGCCCAGACAACAAAAGTACAGCGTCCGCCGGGTACCACCCATGAGCGCAGTCTGGCAAACGCCGCCGCTGGGTCGTCGAAAAACATGACGCCAAGCCGCGAGTAGAGCCGTTCGTAGCGCACGGCAGGGAGCGGTGCGGTGGCCACATCCGCCAGCTCAAACGTTACCGGCAAACCGGCTTCGAGGGTGCGTGCCCTCGCATACTCGATGAGTGTCGCCGAAATGTCATAGGCATGCACCACACTCCCCGACGGTGCACGGCGCTGCACCGCGAGGCTCGTTCCACCGGCGCCACAACCTATGTCGGCTATGCGTGTGCGTCCGGCGAGACGCAGCGCGGCAATCAGCGGCTCATCAAGCGGCGACAGCGTCGCCTCCATGACGGCTGCGTTCACTCTCCACTTCTCGCCACGTGTGCTGGCCCACTCTGCTGCACTCGAACTCATGCCTGTGCTCCCGTTTCTCTGAGGGCGTTGAATTCATCCCAGTGAAGCACTTCTACGCCCCGCCCGGTGGTCCGTGTGTTTCGCGCGATGGCCTGACCAAGAACTTCGGACCTGATGCCTCGGTACTTTCGCAACGGCCCCGGAAGCAACGGACTGATCACCGGCGTCAACGCCAGGGCAATGGCTTGCGACACCCCATATCGGTTCCGTGGCGTCAGAATCATGGAGGGTTCAAAGAGACTCAGCCGCTCGAAACCGAGTGCCTTGAGCCCCTCCTCGAGTTCGCCCTTGGTGCGAAGGTAGAACGAACGCGATGTCGCGCTGGCACCAACGGAGCTCAGCAGTTGGAAGTGGCGAATACCCGCTCGCTTGCACGACGTCCCGAACGCCAGAACGGCGTCCCGGTCGATCCTGACAAACTCTTCCTTTCCCATCTTTGACGGCTGACCCACACCGAGTGCGCACACGGCCACCTGATGTCCAGCCAGGAACTGCTCGTACGACGCAGGGGCGAAGATATCGATGGCATGCTGGGACACACTCGCCCCCACAACGTTCTCCGCACGACGCCGCCCGAGGAGCGTGAGCTGCGTGACCTCGGGGAAAGCGGCGAGTGTGCGCGCCACATGATTCCCCACCTCGCCGGTGGCGCCGAGCATGACCACTGAGTTGGAATGCGACATGGACGCGCTGGCCACGGTGTGACATCCTACTGTGAGCGAGGTTCCCTGATGACGACGAAACAGCCCCGACAAGTTTACGCCACCTTCCCGCGCAATGCACTGCGCCCGGCGCGAGTGCACACGCCTTCCCCGCGCGCGGGGCTGTGGCGGTTGCGCGCTCTGGCCTGTGCCGCGCTGGCCGCCGTGGCGACTGCTGCCTGCCAAGGCAACGACCGCGCCATGCGCGAGGGACCAGCGCCCCGCAGCGACGCTGCGCAGGTGTGGGTGACACTTCCCGATCAATCGCAACTTCTGCAGCCCCAGCCAGACATCGCCTTCTCGACGGACACCACCGGTGACCTCGCCATCGAGATCGACGACAGCACCCGATACCAGGTGATGACAGGCTTCGGTGCCGCCCTCACCGATGCCTCCGCCTGGCTGCTCCGGCACCGCCTGACCAGGCCACAGCGTGATTCACTGCTCAACGATCTCTTCTCAAGAGAGGGAGGAATCGGTTTGAGCATGGTGCGGGTGACCATCGGCGGGTCTGATTTTTCGCGGAGGCATTACACACTCGATGATCGGTCTCCCGGGGACACGTCGCGTGTCCAATTTGGCCTTGCGCCTGAGCAGCGAGAAGTGCTCTCCGTTTTGACAGAGGCGCGGGCACTCAACCCGCTCCTCACCGTGATGGCAACACCATGGAGCGCGCCCGCCTGGATGAAGGACCCCAACCGTCTCAATGGCGGCACCCTGAAGCGCGAGGCCTATCCAGCCTTTGCCGAGTACCTGCGGAACTACCTCTCGATATCCCAGGCCGCAGGAGTGCCAATCGGATTGGTCTCGCTGCAAAACGAACCGCATCACGAGCCGCCGGACTACCCGGGCATGCGGCTGACGCCGACGCAACGCGCCGAGCTGCTGCGGGAGCACGTTGGACCTCTCCTCGCACAACATCACCCGGGCACGAGGATTCTGGAGTGGGACCACAACTGGGATGAGCCCGAGTCACCCCTTGCGGTGCTGGCAGATTCGGGCGCGCGCAAGTTTGTGAGTGGGGTGGCCTGGCACTGCTACGCCGGCGACGTGAGCGCACAATCTGCCGTGCATGCGCGATATCCCGACAAGGACGTCTACTTCACAGAATGTTCAGGGGGAACCTGGGCGCCCAATTGGGGCGACAACCTCGCGTGGAACGTCTCCACGCTGATCGTCGGTGCCACACGCAACTGGGCGCGCGGCGTGATGCTCTGGAATCTCGCACTCGACGATGACCATGGCCCCCACCTGGGCGGTTGCACAAACTGTCGCGGTGTTGTCACCATCGACTCCGCGACCGGAAAGGTGACGCGCAACGAGGAGTACTACGCACTCGCCCACGCCAGCCGCTTTGTGAGACCCGGTGCGCATCGCATCGCGTCCACACAGGGGCCACCAGGGGTGGCCAGCGTGGCCTTCCAGAACGCCGACGACAGCTCGACGGTGCTGCTCGCCGTGAACACCTCTGGTGGCCCCGCGCCGCTTGTGGTGCGGCACGGAGCTCGCGTTATGCGTCTCGCCCTGTCGGCAGGGGCTGTGGCGACCCTGGTGTGGCGGTAGGCCCTACCTTCCGGCAGCGGGTCGCAGCACGTTGTTCGCACTGCCCCCATCCACCCGCAGCGACGCTGCCTTCCCGTCTTTCATCGTGAAGACCAGCCGAGTCGATCCCGCCGCGAAGCTGTCGTTCCCGATGTAGGTGAGCGGGCGCTTCTGCCCGCCCCGCACCAGCGTCACCTGCCCGCTGGCTGCTTCGACGAGGAGCTGTTGCGGCCCACCCCGCCCTCGTCCCCCGAACGTGCCTGCATAACGGGACACGTCGCCCTCGAGCGCAACCGCCTTGGTCGGTCGCTCACCCAGCACCGCGCGCACAATGCCATCTGCCGCTTCAGCTGGCCCCGAGGGACCGCTGGTGTTGTACAACACCACCACGCTCAGCGCCTCTCCAGGGATGTAGATCAGGTCACTCGTCCAGCCGTTGATGCCACCGCCATGACGCAAGGCCTCGTGCCCAAGCACCGGCGTAAGCGAGATCCCCCGCGCATACCGCATGGGATAGCCGTCATTCAGGGCGTCCGGCGTGATCATCGTCTTGTAGGTCGCCGCCGACATGAGACGTGTGGAGTGATGCAGCGCCTCGTTCCATGCCACGAGATCGCGCGCCGTCATGCATAACGAGCCCGCCGCATACGGCCAGAGATGACTCAGTGGACGTTTCTGGATGGGACCATTTGCGTCGAAGTCATAACCCGACGTCTTCCGCCGCTTCACCGCTGTTTCCGAGCAGTAGTGCGCGTCCTTCATCCCCGCCTTGTCAAAGAGATTCGCCTTCACATAGTCGGCATAACTCATACCGGAGGCCTTCTCGATCACCAGACCCGCGAGGAAAAAGGAGCTGTTGTTGTAGATCGCCTCTTCGCCGGGCTCAAAGTCCCAGGGATGACTCTCGATCAGGCGGAGCAAGGTGTCACGCGGCAAGGTGAGCGGGATGATCGCGCGCGCCGCCGCCATCTCGGTGTACCCTCGCATGCCCGAGGTGTGATCGAGGAGCCGGCGGATGGTGACCTTGCGGCCTCCTGTCTTGAAGGTCGGCAGATACTTGGTGACGTCGTCATCGAGGCTCACCTTGCCCTGCTCTACCAGCTGCATGATGGCGGCGCCCGTGAACTGCTTGGTCACCGACCCGATTTCGTAGATGCCGTCATTGGGCGTCGGCACATCGAGTTCGATGTTGGCCTTGCCGTATCCCTTGATCGCAATCGTATCACGTCCACGCACCACGGCAATCGACGCCCCCACGACACGCCCGGCATTGATGGGCGCCATCATGATGGAGTCGATGGCCCGCTGAAGGTCAGCACCCTTGAGCTGCGCGTCAGCAGGTACAGCTACGGCAAGTGTTGCCAGCACAGCAAAACAGGTATGGCGCATGGTGGAACTCTCCAGGACAGGATTCAGGAAGCCTTGCCAACGATAATCTCACGACGCACCACGGGATCAAATCCCGCACGCAGCCGCCCCGCAGCAAACCAGGCGACACCACCAACACCCGCCCAGATCAGCAGCATGATCGGTTCGAGCGGCACCTTCCCTTTGGCGTCGGCCCAGGGCTGATACAGGGAAAGTCCTAACGAGAAGACAGCGCTGGCCAGTGCCACCCACATCGTCACCTTCCCGCCGGGTACCATGAAGGGCCGCGGAGCATCGGGCCGCGTGCTCCGCATCTTGATGGCGGACCAGCAGGTGATGATGTAGCAGATGGCCAGACAGGTCGACGATGCATTCACGATCGGGAGAATGGCATTGCGGCCGAGCAGGGTCACCAGTGCAGCGCCCGCACCCGAAAAGGCAATGGCAGCCGCTGGCGATCCATAACGAGGATGCACCGCCGCAAGTTTCGGCGTGATGAAGTGGACGCGTCCCAGCGCAAAGATGATCCGTGAGCTGCACACGAGCATGGCGTTCCACGTGGCGAGGAGCGCCATCAGCGCCGCGACGAGGACCAGCTTGGCGAGAATGACCGAGCCGAACGCACGCTCGAACGCCGCGGCCGCCGGGATATTCATCGTCATCAGTTCTTTCCACGGCATCGTCATCGACGCCGAGATGACCACACCCGTCTTGAAGACAATGCCGATCGCGATCGCCAGCACAATCATGACTCCCACCTTCTTGTAGCTGGTCCCGCTCTGCTTCTCCTCCATCATCGTCGGCACCACGTTGAACCCGCCGAACCAGAACGAGGCGGTCATGAACAATGCCAGCACACCCGGCCAGATGGACCCGCTTTCACTGCGCTGGAAATACGGCTGCAGATTGGCGACATCCCCACGGGTGAACCCTGCGATGAGGAAGATGGTCGCCATCACGAGCAATGCGGCCACCAGCATGTCCTGCGCCTTCCCCGACGCCTTCACTCCGCGAATGTTGAGCCAGGTGAGCAGCGCCATCCCTAACAGACCGAAGCCCAGCGTCCCGGCCCGCACCTCCGAGCCCAGACTCTGATAGAGCACCGGACCTTCGAGCCCCGGCACCAGTGCACCCAGGATCCATCCGATGGAAATGGCCTCGAACCCGCCGACCACCACGTAGATGAAGGCCATCATCCAGCCGGTGAGGAAACCGGCCCGTTCACCCACGACCTCATACGCATAAGCCATCTCGGCGCCGGACGCCGGAATAAGCGCGGCGACCTCACCGTAGCAGAGCCCGATGAGCATGATGAACAACCCGCCTGACGCGAGCCCCAGCACGGCGCCTAACGGGCCTGCCTGACGGAGCCAGTCGCCGAGCACCACCGCCCACCCGACGCCGGCTACAGCACCAAAGGCGAAGGCAAAGAACTGAAAGGCGGAGAGATCGCGACGAAGTGTGGACACGGATTTGGCGAGGACGGTGGGCGACCGGGGTTAGTACTTCGACGGAGTCGCCGAGAGACCGAGCATGCTACGCGCCTGCGCCGGAGTCGCGACCTCTCGGCCCAGCTCATGCGCAATGCGCACGGCACGCTCGACAAGCTGTGCGTTGCTTTTGGCCAGCTCTCCGCGACGATAGTACACGTTGTCCTCGAGGCCAACACGGACGTGCCCACCGAGGATCATGGCCATCGTGGTCATCGGTACCTGATTGGGGCCGATGCCTGACGACAACCAGATGGTGCCATCCGGGAACTCGCGCACCAGGTTGATCATGTTCTCGGGTGTGGCCCAGCTCGACGTCTGATACCCCATCACCGTCTGGATCCAGTAGGGCTTCTCGATCAGGCCCTGTGCGATGAGATCGCGCATCACCCAGGAGCCCCCGCTGTGATACGTCTCGAGCTCAGGCTTGACACCATGTTCCTTCATCGCGGCCGCAAACTGCGACACCAGCTTGTACGAGAACGGAATGCAGTCGTCGTAGACAATCTCGGGATGCGGATCGGGGAGCGTGTCGGGACGCGCCTTGAGCCTGAACTTGCTCATGTCAGGCGTGAGGTTGAGCGACGCCACTTCGGGGCGCGCCGGAAGACAGCGCAATCGCTCTTCCATCGTCATGCCCGGGCCACCACCCGTGGTGTTGTTGATGATGATCTCGGGGCAGCGCGCGCGAATGCGGGTGTTCACGTTGAGCCAGACTTCGGTCGACGTCGCAGGACGGGTGAGGTGCTGCGGGTCACGCGCGTGCACGTGCACCATACTCGCCCCCGCGTCATACGCACCACCGACGGAGTCGGCAATCTCCTCTGCCGATTCGGGGAGAGCAGCATTCGACTCCTTCCCCTGCACGCCTCCGTTGCAGGCACAGCAGATGATGACGGGGGGCATCTTCCCCACCCGTTCCAGGTATTCGAAGGTATCAGCGTAGCGCCACATGATGAGTCGTGTAAACGAGGTTGGGGTTACGGCGTGTCCTGTTCCTTCAGTGTTGTGATGCGTTCCACCATCCGGTCGCGCCAGGCCCGGAGCACCTCGTGCGAGGTACCGCCAACCATGGCATCCACCTGACGGCCGATTTCCTCGATCAGCTCTGGAGTGAACATCGGTGTCTCACCGAGTTCGTTCATCAGCCACTCGAAGCTTCCACCATATCGTGTGAAGTACTCGCGGACGCCACCATCTGCGTTGGTGTTGGCCACACCAAATGGTCCCATCAGCGCCCAGCGCAGGCCGAGTCCCTGCTGAATCACAGCGTCCACCGCTTCGACGTCGGCAACCCCGCTTTGGACCAGGGAGATCGCCTCGCGGACCAGGGCCGCCTGCATGCGGTTGAGCAGAAAGCCGGGCACATATCGGTTGAGCAGCACCGGCACCTGCCCCGCCTGCCGCAAAATCGTGCAGGTGGTCTCGACCGTTTCTGGCGTGGTTGACGCGCCGCCGAGGACCTCCACCACGGGGACCACATGCGGTGGGTTCACCGGATGCGCCACGATACACCGGGCCGCACCGGGCAGGGCCGCGGCGATGGCGGTCATATCGAGCGTGGAGGTACTCGACGCGAGAATGGCCCCGGGTGGCGCCGCGGCATCGAGGGCAGCATACAGGGCCCGTTTGGCCTCGAGCACCTCGGGTCCGCTCTCCTGCACATACACCGCACCATCCAGCGCCTCACCTAACGATGCTGCCGCCTGGGGCATGGGACCCGGGGTGCCCGCCCGCAAACGCTCCGATTCGTGCCAGATCAGCGCGGCGTCCTGCGCCGCCGGATTCGCGTCCCACACACGCACGTCGTGCCCGGCGCGGGTGAAGACACGAATCCAGCTGCGGCCGATGACCCCACAGCCAACGACCGCGACACGCATTACGAGGCGACCTTCTTCTGCCGGCTCTTGAGGTGCTCCTCCATCTTGAGCCGCGGGATGCCGTTCTTCAGCCAGTCTGGCGCCGGCTTCCCCTGCAGGAAGTGATCGAAGTACTCCGTCATGCGGATGGTATAGTCCTTCTGGTTCTTCGGCAGCTGCAGCCCATGGTTTTCACCAACGTACTGCAGCATGATCACTTCCTTCTCCTGCTCACGCAGGGTGTTGAACCAGGTGATCCCTTGGTTGAAGTCGACCGCGCCATCCTTCTCGTTATGCAGAATCATGACCGGAGTCTCCACCTTGTCGGCAAAAAAGGCCGGCGAGTTCCGGATGTAGGCGTCGCGATTCTCGATGTAGCTCCCCTTGAAGCGCCCCTGAGAGCTCTCGAAGATGGCCATGTCCGCCGTGCCCGTGTTCCAGTACACCGAGTTGTACATCGAGATCATGTCGGTGAGGGGCGCGCCGGTCACAATCCCTGCGAAGAGTTTGCCGGTCTGTGTGGCGAGGAAGGAAGACTGGTACCCGCCCCACGAGTGTCCATGGAGCCCCACCTTCGCGGCATCCACGATCCCCGTGGCAATGGCGGCCTTCACGGCCGGCACCACACACCAGACACTCGACATCCCCGGATCGTTGATCTTGTACACGATGTCGGGCATGAACACCGCATACCCTCGGCTTGTATACACACTCGGGTTGAAGGCCCTCGTTTCGTTAGGCACGGCGTACTGGTGCAGGCTCTGTGACAACTTCTCGTAGATGTACACCATGGTCGGGTACTTCTTGCCGGCCTCGTACCCCGCCGGGAGGAACAACGCCCCCTGCAGCGAGTCGCCCTTGTCACTCACATAGTTCACCAGGCGCGCCCCAGTGGACCAGGCATACTCGGCCTGCTGCGGGTTGGCATTCGTCAGGCGGCGCGGCGCGGCAAAACCACGCTCGGCCACATAGTAGTCCGGGAAGTCGCGGAAGGTCTGCCGGGTGTAGACCCAGGTGTCAGCGTTCCGGGCACGGTTGACGAAGAACTTGGCGTCGTCCCACAGCAGCGACTCTGCGCCCGCCTTGGCCGGCATCACACGGGCGAGCCCTTCCTTCTTGGTCCACTCGCCATAGGTCTGCAGGTACATGGGCTGCGTGAGGTCGATCCCCTTCTCCTTCGGGTTGATGACTAAGCGCCGAGTGTAGCGAATGCGATCCTTGCGACCATTGCCGGTGAGATTGGCAAAGGCACCACCACGCACGCCCACCTTCCACACATCGTAGTTGTCAAAGAGCAGCACCGACTGGTTGTCGGCGGCCCAGCCTAACGGTTGCACCGGTGGGCGATCGACATTGTGATCGTCTTCCGTGTCCACAAAACTCGTGGGCGCACCCTTGGAGACCGTCGTCACCCCCTTGCTGGCGAAGTCGTAGACGTGATACTCGCCGTCGTGATAGAAGAGCGCCTTGGTGCCGTCGGGTGAGGGGAAGAAGTTGTACCGCGCGCTCTCACGAACCATCGAACGGGCGCCGGTCTTGAGGTCGATGGCATAGACGTCACGACGCTGACCACCATCGATGGCATCGCGCCGCTCGTAGGGTCGGCGGTCGAAACCATACGCAAATCGTTCATAGGCCGTGAGCTGCACGTCGCGAAGCGAGGCATCGGCCAGTCGCAGGAACTTCTGCTCCGATGGGCGCCAGGCCGCGAGGTAGTTGAAGGTCTTGTCGCGCCCCTCCTCCACCTGCTGCTGCGACTGCAGCCGCGGGTCACCCTTGCCATGCCAGATCACGAGCGTGGGAAGATCGTCGTCTGCCCCTCCAACTCCAGCCGGGGTTTGCATCGCACCTGGCGTGCCTGCAACGGGTCGCACGTCAGGGCGCGGCGTCTTGGAGTCAGGAGAGGTGCGGCGTTCGACAATCCCGAAGTAGAGCGCCGAGCGGTCGGCCGCCCATCGCGCCGCGCGGTCGGGACTGATCCGCATCCCCGCCGGAAAGTCGTTGGCCTGAGTGACGGCAAAGACCGACTTGGTCATCGTCGCCGGGACGCCCGACCACCCGATCACCGAGTAGGCCGTGTCGGAGGCGGCGCTATCCACTACACCACGAAGCACGGTGAGTCCGAACGTGGAGTCGGCAAAGGCCAGTCGGCGATACACCGCCTTGTCACTGTCGAGAGACCGGACGACATCGGTGCCGAGGTTGCGCAGCTGAACGCTATTGCCAACCAGATCCCTCGCTTCGGTTGTCCATGCGAGATGTGTCCCGTTCTCGTCGAGGGTCCACTCGCCCACTGAGCCGATGGTCGAGACCACCCCGCTCCGCAGGTCCACAAGCAGCAGATCCGCGGACGTGGCGCCCTCGGCGGCGTACCGATGCAGCACGAGCCAGTTTGGGGCGTCCCCGGCGAGGGCAAACCGACGCACCTTCTCGAAGTCGCGTTTTTCACCGGTCGCCGTATTCACCAGCGACACTCCGTTCTGCAGCGGCTTCTTCTCCTTGCGGAGTCGCTTGGCGTCTGCTGCTTTCGGGTAGGTCGTGAACACCAGCCACTTGCTGTCGCCGCTCAGCGCGATGGTGGCATCGACCGGGGCGCCGAATCCTCCACCACCCCCGGCGGGCTCGCCCAAGGGCCAGCGACGCTCGGCCACGCCATCAGCGGTAGGCTTGAGGACCACTTCCCCATCGCCCTCGTTGGGCGCGATCTGGTAGGCAAACCATTTGCCATCCCAGCTGGTGGCGTTGGAGCGAATCGACTTCCAGGCGACGAGGTCGCCGGGGTCGAGGACTTTCCCGGGCGATTGTGCGCCGAGTGTGTGGGCAGCGACAAGGGTCGCCGCGGAGAGGAGGAGGGCGAGTTTCTGCATGAGGGTCCCGGTTGGGAGGGTGACGCTTCCGGGGAAATTGGGGGCTGGCCGCGCCCCCGCCAGTGCTGGGGATGCCCGGACCCGGGTAGCGTCGGCTCGCCGTCAAAGCGAGCGCCCCGCTCCGCTGTACCTGCACCAGCCGGATCGCCCGCTCACGGACTTCCGGCGAATACCGCGTTCGTTTGGTCATGACTCCAGCTTCTCACGAAGTGGAGCCTCCGGGAATCCCGGGTCGATTCACTACGACTCGGGCGCGACCTTCGCCAGTTTCCTCGGGTTCGCGTCTCCGAGCTTTCGCAGGTAGCTGGTTGGGTACTTGACCCCAGGGTGGTTCGGCGCCTCGAATCCCGCTGCTAGTGCTACGGCCTCAACGAAATCTGCGCAGTTCTGCCACTTGATGTTGTACCCTCTCGATTTCCACTGCGTCACCACCTGCTCAACCGCAGAGTGTCTCGCCTTTGTGGTGGCTCCACGGTATGCAACCGTTGCGACACGCCCGTCGTCGTCGGAACTCGACCGCACGATTGAGGGACGATCGTTCGCGCTGAGCAGGGCCAGGAACTCCCGCGCCTCGTCCTTCACGAAGAAGCCAACACAGGAGCGCACCGGAGGGCCGACCTCAGGCCCGCGATAGAGGCACACCCACGCGTGACCGGGGCTCTTTGTGGTCACGGCATGCGCGAGAAACTCCACCTCGAATCGCGTGTCCTGTGCCAGAGCGAGCGCTTGACCAAGGGAGACGACGGCCGACAGCAGGTTCGTCCGCATGATACCTCCTATGAATGGACGATAGATGAGCCACGCGGGATCTCGCTCAGCGCAGCGCGGTGCCAAGCAGTTCACACCACCAATGGCGACGACAAGGCGCGCTGTGCACACTGATCTGTGGGAGCAACGAGGTGAGGGCTACCGCGGCCTAGCTCGGCAATCCGCTGAATGCCGCCAGGCGGCAACAGCGCGGACCTAAATCGTTTTGATGATCGAGCTTTCGGTACGCGCAAGCATGCCGACGGAAGTCTTCAGCCACTGGCCCAACTCCGGCCCCATTCCCCCCGACGCTCCGGATTGATCCCGGTAGTATACGCCCCCCGCCGGGGATGCGTGACCTTGACGAAGAAACCGTCGCATTAGCCCGGGTCTTCACCGGCGCCTGCGACGCCATAGCTGACCGCGGCCTAACCCTTCGCGTCGAGTGCATCGATGGATGATCGCACCCACTCGGCCTGTCACGGTAGAGCTGCACCAAAGACGCAGCCCAGGCCAGAGTGCTTCGAAACGTTCAACGTCAACTCAGAAGCCTCTGCAGCTCCGAACTAATCTTATCCCGGATTGCATAACCATCCCCGTCAGCAGTCGACACGGTCAAGAAAATGCAAGCGCTCTCCCCGATTCGGATGTCAGTACACACAACTTCAACAACGCTTACCGAAGACCGTCCCTCAGCTCCCTGTGTGGATGAGCGTGCGGAGAACCCAGGAAGAGAGCTTAGGACTTTCCTTGCCGTCTCAGGGCAATCCTTAATTCTAGAGAGTTTGATCCAGCGATATGCCCATGTGAGCGACGAAAGCAAGTTGTTCTTGAGCTCTTCTTGACGGTTCGCGTTTTCGCGCGCAGTCAACACCTCTTCACGGGATGCTGCAAGAGCAGCCTTTGCTTGACGGAGCTCATTGGCAGTCCGGTCGAGCTGGAGTCGCAGTTGCTCACGATCAGCGCGGCACTGCGACGCGGAGGAATCGGCTTTGGCAACTGTCGTTGCGAGATCTTTGTATTCGCCTAGGAGCATGCACGTTCTCCATATCGCCGACACCCTACTCGGTGCGGTTTGCGCCGAAGCCCTCGAACAGAGAGAGGCGAAGACCAGCAAGATCAGCAGGGTGGACCTGGTTCCGGACATTGAAAAACCTTCGCGAAAATGAGGAAGAATGCGAGACCTGTGAACGCCAAGAGAAAAAGGAGCCACTTCCAAGGCCGCAGGAGTTCGAACTTGTTCTCTGGCTCGATTTGTCGGTCAAGGGCGGAAACCCACTGACCTGCGTTTTGCCAACGCTCCGCTTGGTCGATGTTTAGTGCCTTGTCGATGGTTCTAAGTGCGGCCTCTGGCAGATAGCCCGCGCCAGCTTCTACGGCGGGCCGCAGCCGATCTCGTTCCCGCTCACGCTCCCGCTTGACCGATGAGATCGGTTTGCTGAGAGTGACCGCGTGGTAAAGGGTGGCGCCTAATGCGTAGAAGTCCGTCGCGGGTGACTGGACTTCGAGGCCGTATTCGTCGTACTGCTCGCGCGGCGTATAGCCGTGCCGAGCGATTGCAGTAAGCCGCTGAGACACCTTGCCGATAGCGAAGCGAGCGGCCCCGAAGTCAAGCAGCACGGGAGTACCGTCCCCCAACACGAACACATTGCTGGGACTGATATCACGGTGCAGAAGTCCCTCCGCGTGAATGGTGTGCAGGGCCAACAGTAGCTCGCGCATCAACTTGAGGGCGACCTCACCCTCGAGACGCGTGCCATTGTCGATACGGGTCTCCAAAGTTTGGCCCTGAAGTCGGCGCATCACGATGTACGCCGTGCCATGCTGCTTGAACCAATGGAACACCCTGACGATGTTCGCGCTGTCGAGTTCACGCAGCGTTCTCGCCTCCGCCACGAAGGAGTTGAGGCCGTCTTCGAAGGCCTGTGCGTCCCTTGAGTGGCGGGGAGACACGGTTAGTGAGCCCTGATGCCGCACGCACAGATCAGGCACGTATTCCTTGATCGCAAAGACGTCACCCGAAGCCTCGCGGTCGCGCACCTCATAGACGATGCCAAACCCTCCCGAACCCAGTTTCCCGATTACCTCGTACCGCTCGCCGAGAAGGGTGCCTACTGGAAGGCTCATCTGGTCTTCGTTGTCCACATCAGGAGCCACTGGTTCCTGCCCCTGGTCGCCTTTCCGTGCGGGGGCCTTGGGTAGGCCGCCCCGGCCGAGGATGACGCTGTGTTCGTTAGCTTCGTGCTCGCTCACTTCCCATCCTCCGTGGAAGGACCACTTTTCGTCGGTCGACGCGACCTTCTCGAAGGCGATGCGTTTCCGCCGGCCGATGACCCTGTCCGTTGGGCGGAGTCCTTGCCGTCAGTGCTCGGGCTCGCCTTACCGCGTTTGGGTCCCTGCTCTTGCGGCAACACGGCTGGCGTTGGGTCGATTCCCTGCTCGGCCGCTTCCGGAACTGTCGGTGCCTGCGGTGAAGGTGTTGGAGGAAGTGCCAGGGTCGCGGCACTCTTTGGCTTCGTTGGCACCGAGCGACTGGAGTCAAGAACACCGGGTGACGGCAGGCTTGCTTGCGGCTCGTTAGGCTGCGGGACGGCTTGTCGCCGAACATCGGCTGGCACCGAGCCTGTATTGGCCAGTGACGCTGGCTCCAGCCCCCTCTTCGCTGCGAAGGTCAAAAGGCTTCCCGAAACCAGACCTACCGTGAAGAGTGCCAGGGCAGCAGGTCGCACTCGGGTCTGCAGTCGTGCGAGCAAGTTGGTCGCGTTACGGTCCCCTCGGTCCGCGGCAATTTGCCCTGGAGTCTTGTGGATACCGATCAGTGCAACCGTCACGTTGTCCTCTCCGCCCGCATCATTCGCGGCAGCGACCAGCGCTGCCGCAGCGGCGTCAAGAGAGTCACGGTGACGACCAATAATCCGTGCAACCTCACGGTCTTCGAGCATGTCAGTGAGACCATCTGAGCACAGCAGCAGGATGTCCCCAGAGCGGATCCTCTCATGCCGGACTTCTGGCATGAAAGGATCTCCGGCACTACCGGCCGCCATAGTCAACGGCCCCTTGCGCCGCCTGCCCGGCTCTGCAGCCCGGCCGCCAGAAAGGTCTTCTTCCAGGCTATGGCCCCGAGTGAGCTGCTTAAGGGAGTCCTCCCTGAGGAGGAACACAGACGAATCTCCCGCCCAGGAGATCGTTGCCAACTCGGCATGCACGAACACCAGCACGACGGTCGACGCCATGCCGTCGCGTCCCGCTGCGGTGGCGTTGTCGAGGACTTCGCAGTGGGCATCCACAAGCGCTGCCTGTGCAATGAGGGCGAGTTCAGGCTCTCTCAGCCGAAGCGAATTCACATGGGCACCGGCCACGGCCAGCAGTCGCTTGCGAACTGCATCGCGGACAGTGCGCGTGACGATGGCACTGGCAACCTCCCCGGCCCGCTCCCCCCCGACGCCGTCGGCGACTACGGCTACGCCCGTCGTCTCGTCGAGGGCCAGTGAGTCCTGATTTGAAGTGGGCTTACGACCACGATCCGTCACTCCAGCTAGTTCGATCAGTGCTCCGGCGAGTGAGTCGGCCGAGCCGGAGCTCGGCGTGCGAAAGGGAGTGCTCCTCAAAGCTCCTCGACCTCCTCGAGAACCCGCTTGGTTCGCTCGAGACAACCCGTGACCAGACGCAATCCGGACTGGGTTGTCTCCATGGCGTCCGCGACCTGCGTGGTCGTCTCAGTGAGATCGCGGGTCACTGACTTCATGTTGTCGATCGCCGCCATCACCGAGCGTTCGGTCTCGCCAAGGGCGTCTCCGAGAGCACCGAGCGTCGCATCCTGCAGCGCACCGAAGCTTGCATCGACCTCGCTCAGGACGGACTTCAGCCGGAGAATCAGCTCCTGCATCGCTTGTCTTTTCCGCGACAGGGCGTCCGATGCCGACCGCATGTGTTCCTCGACACCCCCTGCAACGGCAACCTCTAACGCATCGCGCGTCTGCTGCGCCAAGTCCTCCTTCGAAGCGTTCGCGGCGGAGACGACTTGGTCTGCATGCGTTCGCAACTCATCGTCCACGACTTTCCCGCAGTCTTTGAGGTCGCTGCCCACGCCGCTGAGTAGCACGTCCAGTTCGTTCATGGCCGCCACGGCCGCCGACTTACAGGCCTGCGATCGTTGCTCGACTGTCTGCCGCAGTTGCCCGACCCTACCGACCAAGCTATCAAGCCGCCCGCGCACGCCCTCGGATCGCTCGGCGTACGAACTGGCCAGCACGGTAGCTTCTTCCGCCATCTCACCCGCGAGCGATTCCACCGCATTCGACTGAGAGTCGATACGAGACCGAAGGGCTTGCAAACGATTCCGCAACAGCCCGATGCGTTGCGCGACGGCATCCGCCTGCGCCTGCGAGCTTGCCTCCAACGACGACACCTCGGCCACTGTCGCTTCGAGCCGCCGGGTCAGCTCCTGGCAGAACGCTAGGCATGACGATACCTCTGCGTCGAGCCGTTCGCGCTCCTCTGGAGTGCTCTGTTCGGTGTAGCTCATAGGTGCCCTCAGGCGCTGAAGCCAACAACGCTGGCCGTGTTGCGCACTGTGTCGAGCACCGCCTCAATCGGTTCTCTCACGGCATCCAG
This sequence comes from uncultured Gemmatimonadota bacterium, assembly GCA_902826615.1. Lineage (GTDB taxonomy): Bacteria > Gemmatimonadota > Gemmatimonadetes > Gemmatimonadales > Gemmatimonadaceae > RBC101. Next base: position 3,411 of record CADEFN010000014.1, on the reverse strand, counting down.
CGCTTCGCGGGCAGGGCCCAACGCGGCGCGCTTCTCTTCGGTTCCGCTTGCCGCTTCGACGATCTCGGCCTCGATGCTGCGCAGACCTTCTTCTACACCAGCCAGCACGCGCTTGAGCAGGTCCATTGCGCTGGTCTGTAGCTCGGCGTTGAGCCCGTCGATATGCTGCACAATGGGGGCCTGCACCTGGGTGGCAGCCACCTGCGACATTTGCGCCACCAGGTCGTTGACGCTTTGCTCGGCCTCGCTGAGGAAGCCGTCGTGCCAAGCCTCCAGATTGCGACGTTTCTCGTCGAGTTCTTGGCCCATCTCCGCAGCAAAGGCAGATGTTTCGATATGCAGCGCCCGTATGCTCTCCCGGAGGTCTTCGACGCGCTGGGCGCCCGCGCTCCCCAAGGCCTGCGTCTCAGCGGACCAAGCCGTCAAGTCAGTCTCTCGCTGCTCGGCCGCAGCGGCGTAGGTATCGCGCGCCTCACCGACACTTGTGGCGACGACGAGCAGGGCCTCAACCGCATCAATAAACTCCGACTCCACACGGGCGATGGCTTCGCCGGACGCCTCGGTAACCGTCTCGATGCTGTTCGCAGCCGCGCTGATCGCCGCGACCAGGTCACCGCGTGCCGCGCCCGAGCGTTGTTCGAAGTCCGTCACCTCTTCCGTCAGCGTCCGCATCTCGTCATCGAGCGTCTCGACCGCGGTTTTCATGGCCGCCCGGTGGGCCGAAATGGCGGAGGCCGCGCTCGATAGACGCTCTCCCAGCGCCGAGGAGGCAGCCTCCATCGTCGCAAGGGCCTCGCGCAGCTCGGCGGCATCGTCTGACAGTTGGTCGAGCGACTTGATCATGACCACCCCCCGAAAACGTTCTTCAATGCCTTGTAGACGCGGATCGCTTCCTCGAGCAGAGTGACTGCCTTGTAGAAGGCAATGAGCTGCGGCATCACGGGTGAGAGAGCCGAGGTGAGCGCAACGCTCAGACCCGACTCGGTGATCGCCTCCGCGATCTCGTTCTCGAGCAGCGCAATGGCCTTGTCTTTCAGGCGCTCCGCGCTGGCCTCCAGCGTTCCCGTGATGCTCTCGTCGGCAAGCTTCTCCAGCGACGTCGCGGCCGACTGGGCTGCGTCGCGATAGAGCTGGCTGACATTCTCGACGAGGTCCATGTACTGGTCGGCCGCGTGAGCGAACGCGTCACGCAGCCTGCCATCCGCGTCCTCCAGCCGATGAGTACGCATCACCTCCAGCGCGGACAGCCATTCGTCGGTGCGTCGACTAATGTCGGCCTTAAGCTCTTGTTCGAGTTCTCCGCCGAAGGCAGCGAACGCTTCCCCGAGCCTTGCGTAGCCATCCGTATAATCGGTTTGGTGGGCCTGCAATAGTTTGCCGAATTCGCCATGCGAGGCGACGCTCAGGTCGCTGCTGCGAACTACCTCCGCGGCGAGTGCTTCCACGTCCGACTGCACAGATTCCCCAGCGTGGGTCAGTTTGTCCCCCTGCTCTCGAAGCTCCGAGGGAATCGCTTGCAGGGCCGTCGCTGCGGCAGCAACCGCCGATTCGCCAAGCCGGACATGACACCAAACCACATCGTGGTGGCAGCTATCCGCCAGAGAGTCCCATGAGTCGCCGACAGCCACAACCGCCTGGGACACGTCGACAAGGGCTTCCGTGTCGATCGCAGAAGCGACCGCATCTTCGAGCTCACTGACGTCGAGCCAAGGCATGGCCGTCGCATGGACGGCCGCTGCGGCGTCTAGCAGGCGCTGGTGTATGTCGTGCGTCGACGTGCTCATCGCCAGCCCTCGCTATGCCAGTTCGTCGATGACGCGCAACAGGGGCTCTACCTGTCGCAGCAGGTTGGCCACTTCTCGCAGCGAGCCGATCAGGCGTGCGACATCGCCAGTCATGGCGGTCGATGCGCCGGCTGCTCCGCCTCGTAGCACGCCGAGCACATCCTGCACTCCTTGCATCCGATCTTGGAGTTCCTTCGCGACGTGCTGCACCAGCAACTGACGGGTTCCCGAACCCAGCTGCATCTCGGCCTGACTCCAGTCGTTGACGCGGCGTTGGGTCAGGCTATCGAGCGTTCGCGACACCTCTTCGCAGCGCGAGACTAGGTCCTGAGCCGAACGGACAGAGGCCTCCCTGAAGGCCGCGCTGGCCCGGTTGAGTGCCTCCAGACTCCCATCCGTACTGCCAAAGCCTTGTTGCGCAGCGTCGACCCATGATTGAAGATCGTCCGCAATCGATTCCGAGGAAGCGCGGACCATGTCTCGCGCGCTGTCTAGTGCGGAAAGGAATGCATCGAACAGTGTGTTCACGCCATGCTCGGCCTGAAGCAGTGCATTATCGCGGGCGTCGACTTCGTCCTCGGCCTGCTGCAACAGCGCGCTGAGCCCTTCTTGGTGCGACTTGATCTGCGCTACCGCCTGCGCTTCGTCCGACTCAAGTTGCGCCGCCGCCTTCGAGATGCGAGCGTCGAGCGCTTCCAGCTCGGCGTCGATCTTGTCGGCTGCAGCTTCGAACTCGGTGAACTCGTCGGCGATCCGATCCCGCAGCCGCCGGGTGCGGTCGGTGCATTCGGCATCCAGCGTCTGCGCAAGCTCTTGGAGGGCGTGGTCGATGGTTGTTGCCATGAGCTACGAAGTCCCTCCGGCAAACGCCAGCCGTGCGATGACGTCAGGCCCGGGTGCCATGCTGCCGTCGCGCAGCGGGACTTCGCTCTCCGCAACGAGCAAGGGCTCCATTCGATCGGGGTCGACGGCCTGGAGCGTAATCCGATGGTCCGAATCGGCTCTCAGGGTCAGGCGAATCTTGTTCACCACGGCTTCGCTACCGCGCTTGAAGTACGCATGGCGCAGCAAGCGGGGGTCATGGGAGTCTCGCTGCGCTGCCAAGTCCACCTTGAAGCGGTTTTGGTTGCCGCTGAGACCGGACAGCAGAATGCTGGCCTCTGTCGGCAACTGTTGCCCCGCGGCGATCAGTACACGCAGGAGTTTCGGGGCGTCCCCAGCGTCGCGAACCAGGACGCCATAGCTCTCCTCCGTCTTCGACGGCGCGGGGTCAGCGCGATGCTTCTCCGCGACCGCGGCGGCCATGCGCACGAAACCCTGCGTCGTGATTCTCAGGGAATCCTGGCGCTGCGGCGCAATGGCGTTGCGCAGCCCCAGCTCTACCGCGTCGTTGCCGACGAGCAGCAGCTCGGTGCCTTGCGGCCGTTCATCCATCGCCGCCAGCGCGCCTGCCACGGCGCCTGCAAAGATCGCGCGTGAGGCGTCGTGCGCCGTCTGAGGGCTGATAGCCTGGCGACGGAAACGGCGGTCGATCAGATGCGGAAGGAAGGCCGGTGCGTCAGGCGTGCGGCCCGAGCTGGCGTGCCACGCCACGAATTACGTCCAGACTCGGTTCCTCGCCAACGCG
>CADEFN010000013.1 GCA_902826615.1 uncultured Gemmatimonadota bacterium | reverse complement strand
TTGTCGCGCAGGTAATCGAAGCCGAACTCGTTGTTGGTGCCGTAGGTGATGTCGGCGTTGTACACGGCGCGCCGCTCGTACGAGCCGGGTTCGGTGTCGTCGAGACAACCGACGGTGAGCCCCAGATACCGATACAAATGCCCCATCCACTGCGAGTCGCGGCGGGCGAGGTATGAGTTGACGGTCACGAGGTGCACACCCCGGCCCGCGAGTGCATTCAGATAGATAGGCAGCGTGGCGACGAGTGTCTTGCCTTCACCCGTTGCCATTTCGGCAATACGACCGAGATGCAGCTGAATGCCGCCCACGAGCTGCACATCGTAGTGCACCATGTCCCACGGGAGGGGGTGCCCCGTCACAAGCACCTCGCTGCCACACAAACGACGTGCAGCTTCGCGGGCGGTGGCAAAGGCCTCGGGGAGGATTTCGTCCAGCACCTCACCGATGGCATCACGGAGTTCCTTCTCCACGCCACCGCGCCCATCGGCTCCGCCGAGTTCGGTGTCGTAGCGGTCGCGGTCGGCGGCGTCCTTGGTGGTCCGCTTGAGCTCCTTGAGCTCTTCGACGCGCTGCTCCAGCTCCTTTGTGCGCTCGGCGAGGATGGCGCGGAACTTCGCGGTCTGACCGCGCAGCTCCTCCTCACTCACCGACTGCAGGCGCTGGTAGTGCTCGTTGACGGAATCGACGATCGGCTGCACACGCTTGCGTTCGCGCTCGTGCCGGGTGCCGAAGACTTTCGAGAGAATGCCTTTGATCATGACTGCCTCATGTGGTACAACCCGCGTTCGGCAATGAAGCGGGCAACTGCATCGGGTACGAATCCGCGGATGGAACGGCCGGTCCTGACCCGCTCCCGGATTTCGGTTGATGACACATCGACCCGCCGTGTACGGACGACGATCGGGGGAGGAACGTCCCTCCCGGTCACGTCGGTCAGGGCGCCCACCAGCCGGGCGTCGTCCAGCTCACCGTCCTCGTCTCTCCGGCGCATCAGCGCCAGCTGGGCGAGGGTGGCAATGGCGCGGGGCTCGCGCCACTGCGGAAAAGTACGCCCGACATCAGCGCCGAGGAGGAGGAAACGCTCGTCGGCGGGGTACCTGGCAGACAGGGTTCGGAGGGTGTCCACGGTGTAGGAGGTGCCCCCACGCTCGACCTCGAGCGGGTCTACCTCGAACCGGGCCTCGCCTTCCACCAGGGCCTGCACCATGGCCAGCCGGACCTCCGGGGGCGTGACCGCCTGGCCTGCCTTGAGGGGCTGCTGTGCGTTAGGCAGGAAAACAAGCCGGTCGAGGCCCAATACCTCATACGCGTCGGAGGCCACCAGCAGGTGGCCGACGTGCGGGGGATCGAATGTCCCGCCGAAGAAGCCGATACGCACGGTCAGAGCGTATCAGGCAGCGACGTCGTATCCCGGGGAGGCCTGGTGGACACTTCCTTCGGGGGGGCCCCACACACGATGGCGACCTCCTTGTCCGAGGGAAAGCGCTCCTGGAGGGTCGCGCAGACATCCTTCTTGTCGTCGCGATATCCATTCGCTTCGTACGACTCGGCGAGACGCAGCAGCGCCTCACGAGACTTGGCCGTCTGCGGGTGATTCTTTACGACGTCTTTGAAATAAATAATGGCGGAGTCAAAGGCCTTCCGCCGGAAGTAATACAGGCCGCTCTCGTAGTCCTTGGAAGCGAACCACTCCTGGAGCGTCCCCATCTGCTTTTCTGCCTCGTCCTTCAGTTCGCTCTCCGGATACAATCCGAGCATGGACTGGTACGCACCAATCGCCTGTTCGCCATAGTTGGCGTCGAGGGTGGGGCGTCTCCAAAGCGACTGATAGGCACGTGCGGCCTCGTACATCGCGTTATCGGCGAGCGAGTCCGTGGCGAACGATTCGGCGAGCCGGTTGTAGGCCTGGGCGGCGAGAAGGTACTCGCGGCGCCCGCCATGGGCTCGGGCCAGATACCAATGGGCCAGCGGGAGGAGCGTATCGCGGGCCGGAAGATCGAAGGTCAGCTTCTCGAATGCCGAGACGGCGTTGTCCCACTTCTTCTTGCCCAGCTGCTCGACCCCTGCGCTGAACAGCGACTCATTATTGGCATACCGGCTCAGCTTGAACCCACGCCCGCAGGCACCCGAGAGGGTGGCGAGAATGAGGAGCAGCGTGAGTCTGGAGAGCCGTCGATCTGGCATTGGCGGGGTGAAGTACCCGTCGGATTCTGTATGGTTTCGACCCGTCAACACCCCAAAAGGGTTGTCGGGCAGCCGCGAAAGCTAATGGGAGACATAGGTTTGGCGGCACTGGCCTGCCAACTAATCCGCGCACTGGATTCGACTCAGCCCATCCAGGCGCCGAAACTCGAGCGCCGTCGCCCCTCCTGACCCCAAGAGAATCAGGAGCCGTCAAGGGCGATACTCAGCACCCAGACGAAGGCGGCAAATCCTGTAGCGGCCCCGACCGCTGCTCCAAGGAACCCGGCCTTCCTGCGTCTTTGCCCCCAGCGCTTGTCGTGTGCGTCGCCATACACCCGGGCGTACGCCTCCCCCTGGGCCAGTGGGCCCGAATCCGGCGAGTCCCCCGCCATCCCCACTGAGGCACCGACCAACCCCAGACCAATTCCACCGAATACATATCCGGCCGGCGCACCCACTGCGGCGGGGACGACAAAGAACCCGAAGGTCGCGCCGCCGACGAATCCGAGCGCAACCCTACCAGCGATGCTGCGGGAATTCGCGGCCTCCTCACCGGCGATGCGCGCATGACGTGCCAGGCTATCGGTCAGGGGGGAGCCGGCACGCTCCTGCGCCCTACCGAGCGCGGGCAAAAGGACCAAGCCGACCCAGGCACACACCCGAGCCAGCTTCACATATCGGACCACTGTGCGCCTACGGTGACGACGTCGCAGCCCGCGACTCCTTCGCCTTCTTTCGCTCGGCCACAATGCGGTCAAAGTCTGCCTGCTCCAGGTACGTCACGTCTACCCACGCGTGGGCCATTTCGTCGACCGTGCGGTCACCCCAGCCCACCCACTGTTCCGGGTCCGGATTGTTGGGATTCTGCGCGGTGTTGTCGTGCCAGGCAGTGAACACCAGAGTCGTGCCCTTCGGCAGAACGGGCGCGGCCTCGTCCTTGTAGATGTAGTTCACGTGCCAGTTCCACTGGAAGTTGTTCACGTGACTGAGCACCTCGCGTTTGCCGTCGGGATAGACAGCTTCCATCATCATTGCCTTGCCGCGCATGTGCATGTGGGGCTGGAAGTTCTCCAGCCGGGCCGGCGCGCGGAGCACCACGAAATTCTGCGTCATGGTCTTCTGGCCCGGGGGAATGTCCAGTTCCGAGCCGGCGGCGACGTTCCAGAAGTTCAGGATCGTGCGATACTTCGGTGTGTAGCCCTTGGGATACAGCCAGATCCCCAGCTCCACTTCATCGTTTGGCACTTCCTCGCCAATGGCGTAGTAGTGGACCTCCCAGCGAATCTTCGCCCCCGGCAGCAGCAGCTTGCCCGCATCGGCGTTGAAGACCTCTCCCACCTTGCCTAACGCCCACTCCATGAACAACCCGGCGCTCATGGGCCCGCCATGTTCAGCGTGTTCCGCGGAACTGGCGAGGTTGGTGATGCCCTTCTCCGGCTGTTCGAGCGAGGTGAGCACATGGTGCACCACGCGCCGCCCCATCGGGTACGACGGCTTGACTTCGATGGCGCGCACCCAGCGTGGCTCGGTGATGGGCACGTCGACCTGCGGACGCCACCATTTGTCCTGCCCCTTGGGTGCCAGCGTGTACGGTTTCGACTTCACCACGAGATCCGGCTGCCCGCCCATGGAGCCGGCGAGTTGCCACAACTTCGGGTCGGGCCACGTCGCCGCAGGCGGGAGGTCTTTCGCGTCTCCCATTGCCATGCCACCGTCGACCCAGTCGCCGATGGTCTTGATCTCGGCGTCGGTGAGCGAGCGGTCATTCTTGAACTCCTGAATGCCCACCGTCTTGTCGATGTGCCAGGGCGGCATGGTGCGGCTCTGCACCCGCTGCTTCACCTGACGAGCAACCTTCTTCACCTCGTCATAGTTTGTCAGCGACATCGGCGCGATCGAACCGGGACGGTGACACTCCTCGCACCGCGAGCGTATGATCGGCGCCACGTGCGACGCCCAGGTCACCGCTTCGGGTGCCTTGACTTCACGATCGGTGCCGTTCACCGCGGCTGCGCCCGCAAGCGCCACTGCGCCACTCCCCGCCAGCACTCGCGACCAGAGCGAGATTCGCATGATGTGCACTCCGCGGCCTCAGCCGCCGTTGCCTGCGTTGCCCCGCGTTACTTCACTTCCACCTTCACAAAGCCGTTGGACCAGCAGCACTGCGCGTGCCCCGCGCTGGCCACTCCAGACGCATCGTTGGCTCGCACTCTCAGCATGTAGGTACCAGGCGCCGAGAAGGTGACCATGGTCGTGGCCAGGCCCGATGCATCGCCCTTTGGCGAGGGCGGAGCAAATGTCACGGCTCCCGGCCCCTGATGTTTGAACCACGTAAGTGTCACCGGAACCCCGGCGCGTCCGGCGCTGGAAGCGGTGGGTCGGCCTGCCCCGTCGTCACTGGCCCACACATCGAGCCGCATCGGCGTTCCCACGCTGGCCTGACGAGGGCTACCCATGGCACCTCCAGGTCCCGCCCCTTCGGCGTCACCAGGGGCGAACTTGAGCCTTGGCGGGGTATTCCCCGAGCCCGCTTCGCCCTGTAACGCGTCAATCTCCCACTGACGCGCAAGGCTCCCCGGGATGGTGACGCTGTCGCCACGTATCACAAGCGTCCAGGTCAGGCGCTTGGTCCCGAAGTCGGCCGGCACCTTAACGGCAAACACGCCCCAATGACGCCGGGGTGAAAAGCTCGTCGGCTGCCCACCATCAAAGGGCGCCGGACGAATGAAGTTGGCGGCGCCGAGCGGAATCTCGACTCGTTCCTCGCTGTTCCGGTTGTGATAACCGAACGAGAGGCTGAAGGTGCCGTCAGCATTCTTGTACCAGCCTTCGAACGCAGGCGTCACACTCTGGCCGCGTTCACGTGCCGGAGAGAGAGGTTGCTGCGCACCCGCGGCCACGACCGAAAATGTCGTGGCGGCTGCACTCAGAAACAGGAACCTGATCAGAGGACCTCCCGGAGGACGAGTGTCGGACGCCTCAACGGTGGTCCGAGCTACGCACCCTGTCAACCGCAGCGCTACAAAACGGTCCTGAAGTACTCAATGGTGCGCCGAACGCCCTCGCGGAGCTCGACCTTTGGCTCCCAGCCCAGCATGGTGCGCGCACGGGTGATGTCTGGCTTGCGGACCTTGGGGTCGTCCTCGGGGAGGGGCCGCGACTCGATCTTGCTGGCAGAACCGGTCAGCTCGATCACAATCTCCGCCAGCTGCCGCACCGTGAACTCGTTGGGATTCCCGATGTTCGTTGGCTGCGAGTCGCCGTGCATGAACAGCCGATAAATCCCGTCGACCTCATCTTCCACAAAGCAGAAGGAGCGGGTCTGACGCCCATCTCCATACATCGTGAGGGGCTCGCCCTTGAGCGCCTGCACAATGAAGTTCGACACCACTCGCCCATCGTTAGGGCGCATCCGTGGTCCGTACGTGTTGAAGATGCGGATGATGCGCGTATCGACACCATGTGCCCGGTGATACGCCATCGTCATCGCTTCGGCGAAGCGCTTGGCCTCGTCGTACACCCCGCGCGGCCCGATGGGGTTCACGTTGCCCCAGTACGATTCCGTCTGCGGATGCACCAGGGGATCCCCGTACACCTCCGACGTCGAGGCAAGGAAGAAGCGCGCGCCCTTGGCCTTGGCGAGCCCCAGGGCGTTGTGCGTTCCCAGCGACCCCACCTTCAGCGTGGCGATCGGATGCTCGAGATAGTCGATCGGCGACGCGGGCGACGCGAAGTGCAGGATGCCGTGCAATTCCCCGGCAATGTACGTGTAGTTCGAGATGTTGTGCCGGACGAAGGAGAACCGTTCATGCCCGGTCAGATGGGCGATGTTCTCGGGATTGCCGGTGATGAAGTTGTCCAACCCGATGACCGTATGCCCCTCGGCGAGAAAACGGTCACAGAGATGCGACCCGAGAAATCCGGCAGCACCCGTGATCAGGATCCTCATGTGCGACCCCGGCCCATCGAGTCATAGACAAACCCGAGCGACTTCATCTTGGGGGCGCTGTAGAGATTGCGTCCATCAATCACCACCGGACGATTGAGGGTCGCCTTGATCCGCGCAAAGTCGGGGTGGCGGTACTCGTTCCAGTCCGTGACGATCACCAGCGCATCGGCGCCATCGAGCGCCTCGTAGTTGGTCTCGCAGTAGGTAACGCGGTCACCGAGTTTGTGCTTCGCCTCGTGCATGGCGGCGGGGTCATGGACCGCGACCGTTGCCCCTTCGGCGAGCAGCTGCTCGATCAGCACCAGGGCGGGAGCCTCGCGCATGTCATCGGTGTTCGGCTTGAAGGCCAGCCCCCAGATGGCAATACGTGTCCCCTGCACGCCAGCGCCAAGCGCCTTCACCAGTTTCTCGTGCAAGCGCTGCTTCTGGCGGTCGTTCGCATCTTCCACGGCGTCGAGCACCGAGAGCCGCGCGCCGTATTCGGTCGCCGTCCGCACCAGCGCTTTCACATCCTTGGGAAAGCAGGAGCCGCCGTAGCCGGGCCCGGGAAAGAGAAACGAGGGACCAATGCGGTTGTCGGAGCCAATCCCCTTCCGGACGAGATCCACGTCGGCCCCTACACGTTCACAGAGATTGGCGATTTCGTTCATGAACGAAATGCGCGTTGCCAGCATGGCGTTGGCGGCGTACTTGGTCATCTCGGCCGACGCGATGTCCATGAAGATGATCGGCTTTCCCGTGCGCACGAAAGGCGCATAGAGCTCGGCCATCACGCTGCGGGCGTGGTCCGACTCCACCCCAAGCACCACGCGATCGGGCTTGAGGAAGTCGTCGACGGCTGCCCCTTCCTTGAGGAATTCGGGATTGGAGCACATGTGGAAGGGCAGCTTCGCGTGTTTCGCGACTGCGGCCTGCACCTTGCCCGCCGTTCCCACAGGCACGGTGGACTTTGTCACCACTACCAGCTCGCGCTTCATGTGCTTGCCGATGTTTTCGGCCACGTTCAGCACGTGGCGCAGATCGGCCGAGCCATCCTCGTCAGGCGGTGTGCCAACGGCGATAAAGATCACCTCCGCCGTACCGATCGAGGCGGCCACGTCGGTGGTGAAGGTGAGCCTTCCCTGCTTCTGGTTGCGCTCCACCAGCGCCTCGAGCCCCGGTTCGTAGATGGGGATCTCGTTCTTGTGCAGCATCCCGATCTTCCGGGCGTCCACATCGGCGCAGACCACATCGTTCCCCGTTTCGGCCAGGCAGGCACCCACGACCAGCCCGACGTACCCCGTCCCCACAACAGTGATATTCATCGATTCAGCGGTTGAGTCTTTCGAGTATTAGTGAGCCGCTCCGAGCGCCGACGACAGCGCCACCACGCGAGCGCGTGAGGGCTTCGTCTTGCGCAGGGCGTCGCGTGTGTCGATGACCAGCGCCGCATGATCCGCGATGAACTGGTAGTCGATGTTCGAGTGATCGGTGACGATGACCACGGCATCAGCGGCTTTCAGCCGCTCTGCACTCAGGTCAACCCCATGTGATTCGTGGCCACCTTCACGGAACGAAGGCACCCAGGGATCATGGAACGTCACCTCGGCGCCGCGTTCCTCAAGCAGACGCATCACATCGAGCGCCGGACTCTCGCGCATGTCGTCGATGTCCTTCTTGTAGGCCACACCCAGAATGAGGATGCGCGACCCACGCACGGACTTACGATCGTCATTCAGCGAGCGCGAAACCTTCCGCACCACAAACTCCGGCATTTCGGAGTTGATCTCACTGGCCAGATCGATGAAGCGCGTCTTGTAATTCAGCGTGCGCATCTTCCAGGCGAGGTAGTGCGGATCGAGCGGGATGCAGTGCCCGCCAATCCCCGGCCCCGGCGTGAATTTCATGAAGCCGAAGGGCTTGGTGGCCGCCGCCTGAATCACTTCCCACACGTCGACGCCCAGCTTCTCGCACATGATCGCCATCTCGTTCACGAGACCGATGTTCACGGCCCGGAACGTGTTCTCCAGCAGCTTGACCAGCTCGGCGGCTTCTGCGCTCGCGACCGGAACCACGGTGTCGATGCACGACGAGTAGAGCGCCGACGCCACTTCCGTGCAGGCCGCGGTAATCCCACCAACCACCTTCGGCGTGTTCTTCGTGTGCCAGGTTGGATTGCCCGGGTCCACCCGCTCGGGAGAGAACGCCAGGAAAACATCCTGTCCGACATTGAATCCCATCGCCTCGATGCGCGGCTGGAGCACCTCACGCGTGGTGCCGGGATACGTCGTGCTCTCCAGCACGATAAGCATCCCGGGGCGGCAGTTCCGGGCGATAGCCTCCGTCGCCTTCTCGACATAGCTCATGTCGGGATCCCGTGTTTTGGACAGCGGGGTCGGCACGGCAATCGATATGGCGTCACACTCCTTGAGCCGCGCCTCCTGATCGGTCGCGACAAAACGGCCTGCTTTCACCATCTCGGCCACCTCGGCCGAGGGGACGTCCTGGATGTGGGAAACGCCCTCCATCAGTCGCGCGACGGTGCGCGTCGACACGTCGTACCCGATGACGGTAAAGCCCGCCTTGGCAAACTCCATCGCCAACGGGAGGCCGACGTACCCGAGTCCCACGACGCCGATAACCGCGGACCGGTCCTGTATACTGGCAAGTAGCTTTTCTTTCATGTCCTGAGGCTGTTGGTACTGGATGGTTCAAGACGCATCAACGGCCGTAGAAGGCACGAACCGTGCCTATTACTTCGTCGAGCTGGGCCGAGGTGAGTTCGGGGTAGATGGGGAGGGAGATGACCTCCCCCGAAGCCTTTTCGCTCTCCGGGAACTGCCCCGCCTGGTAGCCGAGGTAGGCAAAACAGGGCTGCAAGTGCAGCGGTAAGGGATAATAGACAGAAGAACCGATCCCCTTGGCCTTCAAAAAGGCCTGGAGGTCGTCCCGGCGCTCGACGCGAAGGGTGTATTGGTTGAAGATCGACTCGTTGGCCGGGTCCACGACCGGAGTCCGCACCTCCGGAACATCAGCCAGGTTGGACGAATAGTACGCGGCATTGGCCCTGCGTCCGGCGCTCCAATGCGACAGGTGCGGCAGTTTGGCCGCGAGCACCGCCGCCTGCAGGGCATCCAGCCGGGAGTTGAAACCGACCTCATCGTGGTAGTAGGTCTTGGCCCCGCCATGGACCCGCAGCCGCTTGAGCCTTGTGGCAATGGCCTCGTCCTGCGTCACCATCATTCCACCGTCCCCGTAGGCGCCGAGGTTCTTCGACGGGAAAAACGAGAAGGTACCGATGGTCACCCCGGCCCCGGCCATGACCTTCTTCCCTCCGATGGTTCGACTGGCCCCAATCGACTGGGCAGCATCCTCGATCACGGGCAGACCGGGCAGCGCCTCGGCCACGCGCTCGATGGCAGCCATCTGACCAAAGAGATCGACAGGAATCACCGCCTTGGTACGGCTGGTGCGCGCCGCCGCGGCCGCCGTCGGGGAAATGTTGAAGGTGTCGGGTTCGATGTCGACGAAGACCGGTGTCGCACCAACGTTGTGGATGGTGCCTGCTGTGGCAAAGAACGTGAACGGCGGGCAAATCACCTCATCACCGCGCCCGATGTCGAGGGCCCGCATGGCCAGCAGAATGGCATCGGTCCCGTTGGCGCACCCGATCGCGTGCCGTGTTTCGCACAGCTCTGCCACCATCCGTTCGAGCCGTTCAACTGGCTCACCGAGAATGAACGCCTGATCGTCGACCACCTGCAGCATGGCTTTGACGACGTCATCGCGGATGGTCGCGTGTTGCGCCCTGAGATCGAGAAGAGGTACCGGCATATATGTGTGAGGGAGATTCAGGTCGTGCTTCTCATGCTTCGCGTACTTCCCGTGCTTCTGCCCTAAACCTTCGCCCGCAACGGCAGCGGCACTTCACGACCGGTCTTGGCCGACTCGTAAATCCCGAGGATCAGCTCGAGCGACTTCCGCCCCGCCCTCCCGTCGGTGTCCGGTTGCGCTTCGCCGCGCAGCACGGCCAGCACATTGCGATAGTACTGTTCGTGCCCGTTGCCGTACACGTTAGGCGGCGTGTAGTTCACCTGCTCGATCACCTTGTCGTCGTCATCGTAGTCGGCGAACTGCCACGTCTCCACGCGGTTCACGGCCGTGCCACCGATCTTCACGCTCCCCGTCTCCCCGAGAATGGTGATCGAGCCCTCGAGGTTCCGTGGATAGGTGAGCATGGTCACTTCGATCGCGCCGAGCGCACCGTTGCGGAACTTGAGGATCGCGATGCCCGAATCTTCGGTTTCGATGCGGCGCGCCAGTGTGGCCGTGCGGGCCATCACCGACTCGACCGGACCCACCAGCCACTGAATCAGGTCGACATAGTGGGAGGCCTGGTTCATGAAGGCGCCACCGTCAAACTCCCAGGTGCCGCGCCAGGGCGCCTGATCGTAGTACTCCTGCGGGCGTGTCCACCGCACGGTGGTGTTGGCCATGTACAGCCGCCCGAACCGCCCCTTGTCCAGCGCACGTTTCAGGAGCTGAATGGGAGGGTTGAGCCGATTCTGCTTGACGACAAACAGGTGTACGCCAGCGTCGTCGGCCGCCTGCACCAGCTCATCGGCCGTGGTCAGCGAGATCGCCATCGGCTTTTCGCAGATGACATGTTTGACCGCACGAGCGGCCATCACCCCATGCTGGGGATGCAGCCCCGACGGCGTGCAGATTGCCGCCAGCTCACACGGAACCGTTTCGAGCAGTTTGTGCCACGAGGTGAACCACGGCACATCGTATCGTTCGGCCGCCTCCTTCGCCCGCGCTTCCACGGTGTCACAGACACCCACGAGCTCGAGATCTTCGATCTTGGCGATGGCATCGAAATGATTCTTGCTGATCCGACCACAGCCAGCCAGGGCAATCCGGAAACGGCTCATCGTTCACCATTGGGTGTGAGCACCCCACCGTCCAGCTGATACACGGACCCACAGCTTCCACATGTCAGTCGCGCCACCGCCTCTGCCGTCTCCGGCAGCCGCTCACCGCACTGGCACACCCAGCCCAACTGCCGAGCCGGAACGCCGACCATGAGCGCGTATGCCTTGACGTCCTTGGCCACGACGGCACCTGCTCCCACAAAACAGTAGGCGCCGAGTTCCACGCCGCACACAACTGTCGCGTTGGCGCCAATCGTGGCGCCGCGCCTGACGAGTGTGCGCTGGTACTCATGCTTCCGCGACACATGACTACGCGGATTGATCACGTTGGTGAAGACCATGGACGGTCCACAAAAGACGTCGTCTTCGAGTTCGACGCCTTCGTACACCGAGACATTGTTCTGGATCTTCACATTGTTGCCGATCCGCGTGCCCGGCATGACCACCACGTTCTGTCCCAGGCTGCACCCGGCACCGATGACGGCGCCGGGCATCACGTGACAGAAGTGCCAGATCCTGGTGCCCTCCCCGATCACGGCTCCTTCATCCACAAAAGCCGAGGCATGCACGATGGCACTCATCCGCCGCCGACTCCCATCTCCTCCGCAAGCATCTGGTGCCACTCCTGGAGCGACCGCACCGTGGGCCGGCGTGACTTGAGCGCGAGGATGGCGTCACACGCCGCCTCTGCCGCGGACAACGTGGTGGTGTACGACACCCGGTGTGCGACGGCCGTCTGCCGGAGCCGATAGTCGTCGTACTTGGCGTGCTTGCCTAACGGGGTGTTGATCAGGAGGCGGACCTCGCCATTCACCATCAGATCCACACCATGCGGACGCCCCTCGTGCAACTTGTTCACCGTCCGCGTCGGCACGCCGTGCCCGCGCAGGAACTTCGCCGTCCCCTCCGTGGCGTACAACACAAAGCCCATCTCGTGATACCGCCGCGCGATCGATGTGACGTTCGGTTTGTCAGCATCGTTCACGGTGACGAAGATTGCCCCTTCCAGCGGCAGCGCGTTGTCCGCAGCAAGCTGGGCGCGTGCATACGCCGTCCCGAAGGTGTCGGCGATGCCCATCACCTCGCCCGTCGAGCGCATTTCGGGGCCCAGCACGGGGTCGAAGCCGGGGAACTTGGTGAACGGAAAGACCGCTTCCTTCACCGACACAAAGGGGGGCACGATCTCTTCGGTGAATCCGATCTCCTCGAGCGTGTCGCCAATCATGCACCGCGCCGCCACCGACGCGAGCGGCACACCGATCGCCTTGGAGACAAACGGAATGGTGCGACTCCCGCGCGGGTTGACCTCCAGCACATACACCACGTTGTCCTTGACCGCGAACTGCACGTTCATCAGCCCCACCACCCCGAGTGCCTTGGCGAGGGCAATGGCATGCTGCTTCATGACGGCGATCTGCTCTTCGCGAATGAGAAACGGTGGCAGCACGCAGGCCGAGTCGCCGGAGTGAATGCCTGCATTCTCGATGTGCTGCATCACCCCGCCGATCACCACAATTTTCCCGTCGCTGATGGCGTCGACATCCGCCTCGAATGCATCCTCGAGAAACCGGTCAATGAGCACCGGGCGATCTTCACTCACCCGCGCCGCCGTCTCGAAATAGTCCCGCATCGAGGGTTCGTCATACACAATCTGCATCGCCCGTCCACCCAGCACGTACGACGGGCGCACGAGAACGGGATAGCCGATCGTGCTCGCCACCTGCACCGCCGCGTCCACACTGGTGGCGGTACCGTTCTCAGGCTGCCTGATATTGAGCGATCGCGCGATCTGATCAAAGCGTTCACGATCCTCGGCAATGTCGATGGCATCGGGAGACGTGCCCAGGATCTTCACGCCGGCGGCCTCGAGCCCGCGCGTCAGCTTGAGGGGCGTTTGTCCCCCGAGCTGCACGATCACGCCTAACGGCTGCTCACGATCCACGACTTCGAGCACATCCTCCAGCGTCAGCGGCTCGAAGTAAAGCTTGTCCGCCGTGTCATAGTCCGTGGAGACGGTCTCGGGATTCGAGTTGATCATGATCGTCTCGATCCCGCGGTCACGCAGCGCCATCACCGCGCGCACGCACATGTAGTCGAACTCCACCCCCTGCCCGATGCGGTTTGGGCCGCTGCCGAGGATGACCACCGACTTCTTCCCGCTGCGTGGGGCCTCGCTCTCCTCGTCGTAGTTGGAGTAGAGGTACGGGGTCTCCGAGGGAAACTCGCCGGCGCAGGTGTCGACCATCTTGTACGCAGGGCGCACACCCTGCGCCCAGCGTTGGCGGCGGATGTCCGACTCATGGTTGCCACGAAGCCGCGCCAGCTGCTTGTCCGAAAAGCCCATGCGTTTCATCTCACGCAGCTCTTCGGCCCCCATATCGTGGAGCGACTGGAACCAGCGTTCCGCCTCGATCAGCTCCTTCATCTGATGGAGGAACCAGGGGTCGACCCACGTGAGTTCGAAGATCTGCTCCACCGTGAGCCCGGCGAGCATCGCCCGTTTGATCTGGAAGATCCGCTCGGGGGTCGGCTGGCGAAGGGCGCCACGCAGCGACTCGATCGTTTCGTCTGGCAAACGATCGTCAATCGGTCTCGCACCAAGGGTCCATCCGTCGCGCCCGGTCTCGAGCGCGCGCAGCCCTTTCTGGAAGGCCTCCTTGAACGTCCGCCCGATCGCCATCGACTCCCCCACCGACTTCATCTGTGTAGTGAGGGTCGGCGGCACATTGGGAAACTTCTCGAACGCAAAACGCGGGCACTTCACCACCACGTAGTCGAGCACGGGCTCGAACGAGGCCGGCGTGGTCTTTGTGATGTCGTTGGTAATCTCGTCCAGCCGGTATCCTACGGCGAGTTTGGTACCGATCTTGGCAATCGGGAAACCCGTCGCCTTGGACGCCAGCGCCGAGGACCGCGAGACTCGCGGGTTCATCTCGATCACCACCATCTCGCCGTTGGCCGGGTTGACGGCAAACTGGATGTTGCAGCCGCCAGCTTCCACGCCGATCTCGCGAATCACGGCGCAGGCGGCGTCACGCATCACCTGGTATTCGCGGTCGGTGAGGGTCATCGCCGGCGCCACGGTGATCGAGTCGCCGGTGTGGACGCCCATCGGATCGATGTTCTCGATCGAGCAGACGATGACCACGTTGTCGGCAAAATCCCGCATCACTTCGAGCTCGAACTCCTTCCACCCCAGGAGCGAGCGCTCGATGAGCACCTGCGACACCGGGGACGCCGCCAATCCGCCCCGGACGATGCTTTCGTACTCCTCGCGGTTGTAGGCAATGCCACCACCACTCCCGCCTAACGTGAAGGCCGGCCGGATGATCGCCGGATACCCCGTGAACTCCGCGATCTCGAGCGCCTCATCCCACGTGGTCGCGATTCGGCCCTCGGGACACTTGAGCCCGATGCGCAGCATGGCATCGCCGAACTCCTTGCGGTCTTCGGCCATCTTGATCGCGCGCGCCTTGGCCCCGATCAGCTCCACCCCGTGCTTGGCCAGCACGCCACGCTCCGACAGCTTCATCGCCACGTTGAGCGCCGTCTGGCCACCCATCGTCGGGAGGAGCGCATCGGGTTTCTCCTTCTCGATCACCAGCTCGACAAACTCCGGTGTCACCGGCTCGATGTAGGTCCGATCCGCCACTTCGGGATCGGTCATGATCGTGGCCGGGTTGGAGTTCACGAGGATCACCTCGTACCCCTCCTCCCGCAGCGCCCGCGCTGCCTGGGTCCCCGAATAGTCGAACTCTGCGGCCTGCCCGATGACGATGGGCCCGGAACCGATCACGAGAATGCGATGAATATCAGTACGACGTGGCATGAGCCTCAGGCTGACGAACGACGCGCAAAATGGGGAATCCGAACCGCCATAAACCTATCATCCTTCGCTCGACGACAGGCGGGCCACATCGGCCTGCACCATCGCCGTGATCATTGTCTCGAACGACGTGACCGGCGTCCAATCCAGCACGCGACGCGCCTTCTCCCGGTTGGCCACGAGTGACACCGGATCGACGGCTCGCACGAAGGCCGGATCGCTCTCCACGTGATGCCGGTAATCGAGCCCTACCGCCGCAAAGGCCAACGCACACAGCTCCGCGACGCTGTGCGCCACTCCGGTGCCAATCACAAAGTCGTCCCCGCCCGGTTGCTGGGCCATTCGCCACATCGCTTGGGCGTAGTCGCCGGCAAAACCCCAGTCGCGCCGAGCCTCGAGTGAGCCCAGTCGCAGCGACGTCTCCCGACCGGCAGCTATCAGGGCGGCACCGCGTGTCACCTTTCGGCTCAGAAACTCGGGAGGGCGACGAGGGCTCTCGTGGTTGTAGAGAATGGCCGCCGACACGTGCGCACCCTGCCGGCGCCGCTCCCGGATGAGCTCGAGCGACAGCGCCTTCCCTTTGCCGTATGGCGACACCGGGCGGAGCTCGAGGTCCTCATGCTGCGGCGAGGTCACCTGGCCACCAAACACTTCGCAGGAACTTGCAACCACCAGACGCGCGCTGGGCGCGGCCTTCGCGCACGCATCGAGCACCACGCGCGTTCCCTCTACCACCGCTTGGGTCGCCGCCTCGGCATTCTCCCACGACTTCACCACCGAACTGTCGGCCGCCAGGTGATAGACCTCATCTGGTTGATGAGCGCGGAGCACGCCGAGCATGGCATCCCCATCGCGTGCATCGACCAGTTGCAGTGTCACTTCGCGCGGCACCTCGCTCTCACGCCGCGCCACGCCGACCACGGCGTAACCGCGCGCCACGAGCAAGTCGCCCAGGTACCAGCCGTCCTGGCCTGTGATTCCGGTGACGAGTGCGGTCGGCATCAGCGGGCAAATAAAAAGGGAGCGCCAGAAGCGCTCCCCTTTGTTGAACCCCGGAACGGAGCGCTCACGCCACGCGTGCAGCGCGCGGGGCCCGCTTCACCTTGCCCGCGGCCAGACAGCGCGTGCAAACCTTCACCTTCACGATCTTCCCTTCCAGCTCGATACGCACGACCTGGAGGTTGGGCTTCCACGTGCGACGCACCTTGTTGTTGGCGTGCGAGACGTTGTTGCCGTAGGTCACGCCTTTGCCGCAGGTGTAGCAGCGACTGCGATTGATCTGCATGTGTGTCAGCCCTCCACGAGCTCGATACGCGCCATCTCGGCACCGTCACCCTTGCGATGACCGGTCTTGAGAATTCGGGTGTAGCCACCAGCGCGCTTGAGGAACCGCGGGCCAATCTCCTGGAAGAGCTTGTCCGCGGTCTCGCGCTTGTGGATATGACGGATCGCCTGGCGGCGGTCGTGCAGGGTGCCCGACTTGGCCTTGGTGATCAGCTTTTCGATGAAGGGACGCAGCTCCTTCGCCTTTGCTTCCGTGGTCTCGATGGCGCCATGATCAATCAGCGACGAGGCCAGACCACGCATGAGCGCGATCTTCTGTTCGGTGGTGCGGCGAAGCTGCCGTCCGGCTTTGCGGTGGCGCATGGGTTATTGCTCCTCTTCGTCATCAGGGGCATTGGCCGCCGCACGGCTGGGAGCGGTGCCCCAGTCGATAATGCGAACGCCATCGCCGCCTTCTTCGTAGCGCATGCCGAAGTTCAGTCCTTCGCGCTCCAGGAGATCGGCAATCTCCTGCAGCGACTTCTTGCCGAAATTCTTGACCTGCAGAATCTGGTTTTCGGTCTGGCGGACCAGATCGCCCAGCGAACGGATGCTGGAGTTCTTGAGCGAGTTGACCGAACGAACGGAGAGCTCGAGGTCGTCGATGGGCGTCTTGAAGAGACTCGCAAGACGGACACCGTCGCCACCGCTGGCGTCACCACCAAACGACATCGCGGCCGACGTGTGCGACCCAAACGATGCGAAGTACTGGAAGTGCGACTGCGCGAGTGCGGCGGCATAACTCACCGCTTCTTCCGGCGTGATCGTGCCGTTGGTTT
Organism: uncultured Gemmatimonadota bacterium; assembly: GCA_902826615.1. Classification (GTDB taxonomy): domain Bacteria; phylum Gemmatimonadota; class Gemmatimonadetes; order Gemmatimonadales; family Gemmatimonadaceae; genus RBC101. The sequence goes on along the minus strand of CADEFN010000013.1, from coordinate 51,871 downwards.
CTACCGTGAGCGTGAGGCGATCGTAGTCGGTGCGCTGACCGACGCGTGTTTCGGCCACGGTGAAGTTGGCGCGACGCACGGGATTGTAGATCGAGTCGATGCGAACCAGGTCGACGGGGAGTCCACGGTCGACCGGGTGCTGCTCGGACTCGACATAGCCGCGACCCTTGCGGATGTAGAGCTCGATATTGATCTCGCGCCGGTCCTGCAGCGTGAGGATGTGGTGCGAGGCGTTCACGACGCGGATGCCACCGGTTTCGTGGGCATCACCCGCGGTGACGGCGCCCGCTTCGGACTTGCTGATCCGCAGCACCCCTTCCTCGACATCCTCGGCCATGGAGAGCACGAGCGACTTGAGGTTGGCGATGATCTGGTGGACGTCTTCAGTGACACCGGAGATGGTCTGGTGCTCGTGCACCACGCCGTCAATCCGGAAACCCCACACGGCGGCGCCGCGGAGGGAGGAGAGGAGCATGCGGCGCATCGCATTGCCTAACGTGTGCCCGTAACCGCGTTCCAGCGGCTGCAGGACAAACTCGGCAATGTTGCTGTGGTCGTCGCGCCGGTTCACCTCGACGAGGTGAGGACGAACCAGCCCCTTGATATCGATCGCTGTGGCCATGAGTTGCGTGTGCTTGGGGTCCCGCCGGCACAGTGCCCGGCGACGCCTCACCTCGCCCCGACGCGCGGTGAGTTCGTACGGGAGTCAGGGTCCCGACCTGCCGGCCTGGTGATCGGCGGAATCGCGCGTGGCGACTCCAGATCCGCAGGCCGGCGAGTATTCCTGCCTTACTTCGAGTACAACTCGACGACCAGCTGCTCCTGGGCGGCGATGGCGATGTTCGGGCGCGAGGGGCGCTCGAGCATACGACCACTGAACGAATCCCGATCCACGGCTAGCCACGACGGCGATACACCGCGCGCCGACTGCTCCATGGACTCCTTCACCCAGACATTCTCTCGCGACTTTCCGCGGACGCGCACTTCTTCGCCCGGTGTCACCGCGTAGCTGGGGATGTCGACCGACTTCTGGTCGACTTCGATATGACCGTGACGAATGAGCTGACGCGCGGCCTTTCGGCTGGACGCAAATCCCATCCGGTACACCATGTTGTCCAAACGGCTCTCGAGCGCCGCGAGAAGATTGTGGCCCGTGATGCCCGGAAGCTTGGCCACCTTCTCGAACGTGTTGCGGAACTGCTGCTCGCTCACGCCGTAGATGCGTTTGATCTTCTGCTTTTCGCGCAACTGCTTGGAGTACTCAGAGGCCTTGCGACGACGCGCCTGCGCCTGGCCGTGCTGGCCGGGGGCATACGGGCGACGCTCGACCGGGCACTTCTCGGTGAAGCACTTGGTGCCCTTCAGGAAAAGCTTGGTGCCTTCGCGGCGGCACTGACGGCAGCTGGGTCCGGTGTAACGCATGGATCAGACCCTCCGACGCTTGGGGGGACGGCAGCCATTGTGCGGGATCGGGGTCACGTCCTTGATCGAACGCACCTGCAATCCCGCGGCAGCCAGGGCCTGTACCGCTGACTCGCGGCCACTGCCCGGTCCCTGCACACGCACGTGCACGCGACGCACACCAGCCGATAACGCTTCCCGAGCACACTGCTCGGCAGCAACCGTCGCGGCGAATGGCGTGGACTTCTTGGATCCCTTGAAGCCCGCCTTGCCGGAGGTGCCCCACGAAACCGTATTGCCATGCATGTCGGTGATGGTCACCAACGTGTTGTTGAACGTGGCGTTGACGTGGGCGATGCCTTCCGCCTCCACGACGCGCTTGGTCTTCTTTCCGGTTGCCATACTACTTGGTCACCTTCTTCTTGCCGGCGATGGCGCGACGCGGTCCCTTCTTGGTGCGCGCGTTGGTGTGAGTACGCTGCCCGCGAACCGGCAGCCCACGACGATGACGAATCCCGCGGTAGGATCCGATATCCATCAGTCGCTTGATGTTCATCGCGATCTCGGTGCGCAGCGCACCCTCGACGCGATGATCCTTTTCGATGGCCTGGCGGAGCTTGTTCACATCCGCTTCCGTGAGATCGCGCACGCGAATGTCAGGGCTCACACCCGACTTCTCGCAAATGCGCGACGCGGTCGCCCGACCGATACCGTAGATGTACGTCAACCCGATCTCAACGCGCTTCTCGCGCGGCAGATCCACTCCCGAGATGCGTGCCATGATCAGCCCTGCCGCTGCTTATGCTTAGGGTTGCGTTTGCAAATGATGCGGGTGACACCCGATCGCTTGACCACTTTGCAGTGTTCGCAAATCGGCTTCACGCTGGTCCGAACTTTCACCGTCAGAGCTCCGTCGTGCGGTCGTGTATTTCCGCCCGGAAAAGGGGCAAGACACTGAAGCTACGCGGGTTACGGGCGACATGCAATGGGGACCATGGCCATCTCGCGTACCTTTTGCAGTGCCGCCGCCGCCCACGAACCGCCCAACCTACCCGACCCGCCCGATCTCCTGGTTCACTCGCGCCATGGCCGCCGCCGGATCCGAATCCCCGGTCACCGCCCGTCCGATGACCAGATATCGTGCCCCGGCAGCCACCGCCGCCCCCGGCGTCATCACCCGAGCCTGGTCGTGAGCAGCCCCATCAGCAAACCGGATCCCCGGTACAAGCGGGCTGAGCGCAGGATATCGCTGCCGCACCATCGACGCCTCGTGGCCGCTGCACACAATCCCATGGGCACCCGCCGCCGAGCACAACCCAGCCAGTCGGGTGACCTCATCGTCTACCGAAACGCCCACCCGCCCCCAGGCGGCCCCGAGGCCCTCGGCCGTAAAGGAGGTCAGCACCGTCACTCCCATCACACGGCACTCGGGGCCAGCGGCGTCGACCGCGGCCCGAATCATCTCCGCCCCACCCGACGCATGAATGGTGAGCATAGAGGCCCCGGTCGACACCGCCGACTTGATGGCCCCGGCCACCGTGTTGGGAATGTCGTGGAACTTGAGATCGAGAAAAACCTCGTGCCCCAATTCGCGAATGGCCCTCACCACAGAGGGACCGGCGGCGGTGAACAGCTCGCTCCCAACCTTGTAAAAGCCGCACTCCCCTCCCAGTCGCCGAACCAGGGCCAGCGCCGAGGTCGCGTCGGGTACGTCCAATGCCACGATGGGCGTTGCCTTCAGCTCGGCCATTCCAGACTCCCACGGAGGGTCAACAAGTCCACCCGGTGATGGTCGCACCAGGTGCCCAGATCCTTCACAATGCGGGCGGGCAGGCGCGGGTTGCGTAATGCCGCTGTTCCAATGCCCACGGCCGCCGCCCCGGCGATGATGTATTGCAGCACGTCGTTCGCAGAGGAGACGCCTCCAACGCCAATGACGGGCGCGCCGGTCGCCTTCCAGACTTTCCACGTGGCAAGCACGCCGATGGGGAGGAGCCCGGGCCCACTGACGCCGCCCGTCCCAAAGCCCAGCGCCGGCTTCTTCCGTTCGACATCAATCACGAGCCCTGGCCAGGTGTTCACCACGGTGATCCCATTTGCCCCCGCAGCGAGGGCAGTCTCTGCGGCGCCGGCGATGTTGCTGAGTGTGGGCGAGAGCTTCACGAAAATCGGAAGGGCAGTTTCTGCGCGCGCCAGACGCACCACTTCTGCGAGTGCCACGGGATCGGCGCCGAACTCCAGTCCCCCCGCCTTCACGTTGGGGCAACTCACATTCAGTTCGAAGCCCTGCTTGCCGTCCGCATCATTCAGACGCGCCACCACTTTCGCAAAGTCATCCACTGCACGGCCGACGACATTCACCAGCACACGCGCCTGCTTGAGATGCTGGTGCAGCCAGGGGAGATGCGCGGCCCGCACTTCCTCGACGCCGGGATTGGCGAGACCGATGGCGTTGATCATCCCGCCGGGAAACTCGGCGACCCGTGGCGCCGGGGCCCCTGCCCTCGGTTCGAGACTTACGGCCTTGGTCACCAGCCCGCCTAACGCTTCGAGATGCATCACTCCGTCCAGCTCATCGCCATAAGCGGCTGTGCCGGCCGCCAGCCAGACCGGGTTCTGCAAGGTGATGCCGGCCAGGTCACTGCGGAGTCGTGGATGGGTCATCGGTTCCCACCTCCGGCCTTCCGGTCGAGCACATCGAGATAGTCGGCGACCGCCTGCGCAATGTTCTGGCCCAGCGAGCGCTGTCCATCGGTAGACGCCATCCACCGTGCCTCGGCCGGATTGCTGCCAAAGCCGACTTCCACCAGAACCGCGGGCATGAAGGCCTTGTTGAGCACGACAAAGCCGGCCTGCTTGACCCCCCGGCTCGGCCCCGGGTGCGGAATCCCGCGCAATCCGCGCTGCATGGCGGCCGCGAGATCACTCGACTCACGCAGGAACTCGTTTTGCTTCATGTCGTTGAGGATGAACTTGAGGGGATCGTTGTCGCTCACCTCCTCCTCACCTTCATACTTCACCGCTTCGTTTTCCATGGCCTCCACGCGACGTTCATCCTCGGTCTTGGCTTCGGAGAGGAAGTACGTCTCGAAGCCGCGGGCCTCGGACGGGTTTTTCCATCGCGGATTGGCCGCATTGACATGCACCGAGATGAAGACACGCGCCCCTGACTGATTGGCGATGCGGCCCCGGTCGGCCAGGGCGATGAGTGTATCACGCTCACGCGTCATGACGACACGAATCCCGCGGGCCACCAGCGCGTCACGCACCTGCCGCGCCACGCCGAGTGTGATGTCCTTTTCGAAGACACGCCCACCGCCGCCCAACGACCCGGTCATTCCGCGGTCAGGCCCGCCATGTCCGGCGTCGACCACGACGATGCGTTCGAGGGGCGTGCGCCTTGGCGTCACCGGCTCCGCGCGTCGTGCCGGACGCTCCGGCGGCGGGAGCGACTTGACCAAAGTCCTGGTGTGGCGCAATTCGCCACTGGCGCTGTTGTAGGCGTAGCCCACGGCGGCGCGGGGAAGCACATCGGTCAGGAGTGCGAGCGGCACCAGCAACCGGCCCTCGAACAGACTCGGTGGCGCCGGCAGTGGCTCGGTGCGGCTCTTCAGCTTCACCACCGACACGCCCGTGGTCAGCTCCAGCTCGGCCCCGCCCGCAAACAGCTTGTAGGTGTCCGGTGTGTTCCGGACCAGCGCCGCGCCGAGTGCCGTGAGGGCATCCTCGAGGCGCACCATGGGGCCCCGCTGGGTCTGCAGCACCGGTAGCGGAGTCGACAGATCGCCGCTGCGAATGACAAGGCTGGAGGGCTGCGCCAGCACCAGGGTGAGGGCGAGGAGCGAGGCCAGCATCTTCACCGCCGGCGCAGCGCGCGCGCCATCTCGCGCTCAGCATCCTTCTTGCGCGAGTCGTCGCGTTTGTCGTGCAACTTCTTTCCTTTCGCCAGCGCCATGCGGACCTTGGCACGCCCACCCTTGAAGTACAACTCGAGTGGCACAAGCGTGAGGCCCTGACGTTCCACCCCGCCGATCAGCTTGCGGATCTCGCGTTTGTGCAGCAGCAGCTTGCGCAGACGCGTGGGCTCATGGTTCACGTACCCCCCGCGATCGTAGGGCGACACATTCATGTTCAGGAGATAGACCTCGCCGTCGCGCACGATGCCGAACGCGTCCGTGATGTTGGCCTTCCCCTCCCGCAGCGACTTCACCTCGGTGCCGGTCAGCACAATGCCCGCCTCCCAGGTTTCGAGCACCTGGTACTCGTGCCTGGCCTGCCGGTTGCGGGCTATGGATTCAACGCCGGGTTCCTGTGCCTCAGCCATGATGACTGCAAAGCTAATCGGGCCAGAGTGCAGTCGCGTTGACTTCGCTCCCACGGCCGGATTAGGTTGACCGACTTCGCCGAAGTGGTGGAACTGGTAGACGCGCTGCATTCAGGGTGCAGTGGGCGACAGCCCGTGGGGGTTCGAGTCCCCCCTTCGGCACTGCAGGACCCCGTAGACCGGTGTGCTTCCCTGGTCGCGGGCGCGGGGATGGATCAGATCCCGCCAACTGGGCAACGAGCTTCGGGAGACCTTGCCCTCGTACCGGCGTTACGCGCGCCCCCCGAAAGCCACGCGAAGGGCCTCGGCCGCCTGGGTGAAGTACCCGCCCATCACCGTGGCGGCACGCTGCGAGTCCTCGGCGCTCACCCGTCCAGCACCCGCCAGGAGCAGCAGGGTACGGCCGAGTCGGTCTGAGACCACGTCATCGCGGCCACGCATGGCCGCCATCTCACGGTAGGCGCCCAATCGCTCATTGAACTGGCGCTCGGCGAGCTTGAGCATGGGCGCGGCAACCGCGCGGTCCACCCGCATCGCTTCTGCGAGGTCCTTTGCCACCACGGAGGCCGTGCGGTCGTCGAGGGCGTCGCGTTGCGCCACGATGAGCCCGATGGCGCGGCGTGCGTACCGCAGCTCCCACATGGCGCGGTCCTCCTGCCCCTCGCTCACGATCGAGCCCAACCACTCCACATCGCTGGCGGCCGGGTCGGCCATCAGGGCATGCACATACCGCTGCGAAGCCGTTGCCGAGCGCCCGAGGAGGGAGTCGAGGACACTCACAATGCGTTACGCCTGCAGCACGGGCAACCCGACACGCTGCCGAACACTAGGCTCGTCCTGCAGCAAGTCGGCAAGGCACACACTCTCGAGGGCGTCGTCAATGCGGCGCTGCAGCATGAGCCACACCGGACGAATGGAGCAGTTCTGCGCATCGCTGCACCGCTCCTCGGTTATCGGGTGCGAGACGCAGTGGAGATCGAAGGTCGCCAGCTCGGAGGCCGCGATGATCTCGCGCACCGAGATCTCCTGCGCTTCCCGCGAGAGGGCGTACCCTCCCTTGGCTCCCCGCGTGGAGTTGATCAAGCCGGCCCGGCGCAGACGAATGAGAATCTGCTCGACATAGTCGGCCGAGAGTCCCTCACGCGCGGCGAGGTCCCGACCGGTCACGGGGCCAGTGCCCTGACGTTTGGCTAGATGCAGCGCGCAGATAACGCCGTACTCGGCCCAGGTGGTGATGCGCATGCGAGTACGTTAGTCGGGAATCGCGATCACGGCGATAGGCGTGACACAAGTGGGGCGCGCGCACCCCACCTCCAGCAGTCGGTCGCGGCACAACCGCGGGGTTGTGTGAGCCTGGGGCTCGCGGCGCCGGAGCCCGGCGCCGGTCGGGCACGCCGAGGACTTCAGGGCCTCGGGGTTGGCACCTGGTACGTCGACGTGAACTGGATGGCGCCGCCGTTGATGTTGCGGAGGAAGGTGCGGAGTCGAATGGCGATAAACTCGCGTCGCACATTTGTCGAATCGGCCCAGGCTGTGAACGCGGACCTTGGGATGGAGTCCACTCCGTCATCACGGAAGGCGCAGCGCACCTCGCGCGCGTTGGCCGGGTTGCTGCCTGCCGGCGCCCAGATCATCTGCATGATGATGGCGCTGTTCGTGTCGGTCGCCGGTGTCCATCGGAGCGGCATGGCCCCGGTCGCCGGTGGCACTGGATTCTGGAGCGTGAAGGCTTCGGCCGTCTTGGCGCGAATTTCGGTGGCGGGATACCCGCCCTCGGCACCTGGGACCCGAACCACCGCCGAATCCCCCGGTCGGTAGGGGATGGTTCCGCTCGCCAGGTTGTAGGCGGTCACGCTGCTGATCGACTGACGCACGAGGTCGTCAGCGCGACCACTCAGGGACAGCGAAACGGTAGGACCTGCGTCGAGATAGGTCACGCCGCTGAATGAGTTTGACGGCGGGGTGTAGGTCTGCGCCGCAAAGCAGGAGTCAGGGCGGAGCGCAGCGCTCGGCAGCGTGGAGACCTCCCCACGGAAGAAAATGGCGTTGGGCGCGGTGCGAAGCTGAGCCGACCCGTCGGACTGCGCCGAGACGGAGACAAAGCCCCAGAGCAGCTCGTTAGGCCGGAACGACACCGTGGTGTCGCACGCGACGACCAACAGCGTGGCGCCGAGGACGCCGATAAAGCCCGACCGACGAAAACGCGAACGAGGCAGACGCATGTGAAACGGGGCGAGAGGTGAACCGGAGCCGATCCGAAATCTGGTCGGGCGGCCCGGAGACCAGCAACCAAACCGGCTTAACGCGACAGCGGACGTGCGATACCCGTCAGAAAGGGATTCGATTCCAGTTCGTCTCCGATCGTTGTTTCAGGGCCGTGCCCCGGCAAGACCGTCAGACCGGGTGGCAATGTTGCGATACGCTCGAGGGAGCGCCGCATGGCGGCCCCGTCCGAGAGTGGAAGGTCGGTGCGGCCGATGCTGCCGGCAAACAGTGTGTCACCGCCGAACATCACCCCATTGCCGATGAAGGCCACGTGCCCCGGTGCGTGCCCGGGGAGGTGCCAGACATCGAACGTCAGTGACCCGACCGACACCTTATCCCCCTCGGCGAGTGTCCGGTCAGGTGGGGGCGGCGGCTCAAAGGGGACGCCGTACATCTTTGCGGCTTGCACGGCCAGTGTGGTGTACAGCGCCAGATCGGCCTCGTGCAGATAGACAGGGACGTCGAATTGCCGTTTGACGCCGGCGATGGCCCCGATGTGATCGAGGTGTCCGTGGGTAATCCAGATCGCCTCGAGATCGGCCCCCGATTGCTCGAGGAGATTCAGGACGTTGTCCGGCTCGTCACCCGGATCAATGAGCACCGCCTTCCCCACCGTGTCGTCGAGCAGGAGCCAGGTGTTCTCCTGGAACGGACCGACCACAACCGACGCGATCTTCACCGGGTTTTGTCCTTTCGCAGCGCCGTCAGGTACTTCTCTGCCGCAACGGCAGCAGTGGTCGCGTCGCCGACAGCCGTGGTCACCTGACGCGTGAGCTGCACCCGTACGTCCCCGGCCGCAAAAAGCCCGGGAATCGAGGTCTGCATGTTCCAGTCGGTATTCAGGTATCCCGTGGCGTCGTGCTCGACATGGTCGGTGATGATCCCGGTGTTGGGCTTGAAGCCGACAAACACAAAGATGCCGGTGGCCGCGAGCGTCGACTCCACACCGGTGACCACGTTTCGCAAGGCGAGCCGGTCAACGAGGCCCTGCTCGTCGGCATGGATTTCGTCGACCACGGTGTTCCAGATGACTTCGATCTTCGGGTTCTCGAACACCCGCTTCTGCACAATCTTCGACGCGCGGAACTCATCGCGACGGTGAATGAGATAGACCTTCGTGCCGTAACGGGTGAGGTAGTCTGCCTCTTCGCACGCGGCGTCGCCCCCGCCAACGACCGCCAGCACATGCCCCTTGAAGAAGGCGCCATCACACACCGCACAATACGACACGCCCTTCCCCGCGTATTCGGCCTCTCCGGGGACATTGAGCTTTATCGGTGTTCCGCCCGCCGTGACGATCACGGTCGGTGAGTGATAGAGATCGCCGTTGTCGGTGCGGGTCTCGAATGTGCCGTCGGGAAGACGGCGCACCGTTTCCACGTTCGCGTTCTGGATGTTCGCGCCGAACTTGTTGGCATGCTCAGCGAACTTCTGCGCGAGGTCCCACCCTTCAACACGTTCGAAACCGGGATAGTCCTCGATCATCTCAGTGTTGAGCAGCTCGCCACCAGGGGCGCCGCGCTCGAGGACAACTGTTTTGAGCATCGCGCGCCCGGCATACAGTCCGGCAGTCATTCCCGACGGTCCCGCGCCGATGACCACTACGTCGAATTCGTGTTGCGCCACAGAACGAAAAGTGAGAGGTGAACAGATTTCAGCTCACGAAGCCGACGCCAAAGGCCCGCGTTCCCGGTCAGCGACGCACGTGACGGCCGCCGTCGACGAAAAGTACTTCCCCGGTGACAAACCTGGCATCGAGGAGGTATTCGACGGCACGTGTGATGTCGTCGGGGCTGCCGTGACGCCGGAGCGGCGTTGTTTCCGCCAGTCGCGCGACTTCGGCTTCTGGCATGTCGTCGGGAAGCAGCACCACACCTGGCGCGATGGCGTTCACGCGAATATTCGGCGCCAGCTGCCCCGCGAGGTTTCGCGTCATGGTGGCCACCCCCGCCTTGGCAATGCCATGCGGGATGTAACCGGGCCATGTCTCGAAGGCAGCCAGATCAGACATGTTCACGATGCACCCTCCGGCGGTCATCACTCGCGAGGCTTCCAGGGCAAGGAAAAAGGGCGCCCGAAGGTTCACGGCGAACACCTCATCCCACTGCGCCTCGGTGACACTCGTGAGCGGTGTGCGGTGAAACGAAGCGGCCGAGTTGATGAGGACGTCGAGGGCTCCAAACGACTGCATCACCTGCTCGACCAGAAGGCGAGGACTCCCCGCGACCGCGAGATCGGCCTGAAAGACCCGCGCCTGATCTCCGATTTCAGCGGCAAGCCCGTCAGCCTCCGCCCGTGACGTGTTGCAGTGGATGGCCACCTGACAGCCGCGCGCCGCCAGGAGCCGGGCGATGGCCGCACCCAGCCGCTTGGCACCACCGGTCACCAGCGCGACTGGAGGGCGTGTCACGTCACGCTTGTCCCGCCGCGCGACGCTGGGCATGCACCCGCTCCAGCTGCCGCTCGAGCCACTCCAGAGGTACCCGCATCGCACCGACCACCCGAGCGCCTTCGGTTGCGCCATGTGAGTCGGACCCGCCACTTGGCACCATACCTAACGAGTCGAGGCCTTCCAGAATGCGGCGCCGATCCTCGATGGAGTGGCTGGGATGAATGACCTCGGCGCCATCCAGCCCGTGCAGCTTGAGGGCAGCCAGACGCGCTTTGTTGCATTCCGCGCCAGGATGCGCGAGCACTGCGAGACCGCCACAGTCATGGACCATGGCGATGGCATCGATCATGGTCAGGCGTTTTTTCGGAAGAAAGGCCGGACGCCCCGCGCCCAGATATCGGTCGAAGGCATCGCGGAGATCGCGGGCCCAGCCGTTCTCCACCATCGCCTTGGCGACATGTGGCCGGCCAATCGCCCCACCTTTCGCCTCCGAGAGCACATCGTCAAAGGTGATCTTCACGCCGATGGTATTGAGACGCGCGACCATATCGACCCCGCGCTGATGGCGGGCATGACGAAAGGCGTCGAGTCCCTGGTCCATGCGTTCAAGGTCGGCGATGTGCAAGCCGAGCAGGTGCACCTCCTGCTCGCCCTGATACGCGCTGAGCTCCACCCCCGCGATCACATGCAACGGACCCTTTGCCGCCTCGGCACGTGCCGCCGCGACCCCTGCGACGGTGTCGTGGTCGGTCAGGGCGATGGTGTGGACGCCTGCGGCCACGGCCGACCGCACCACCTCTTCGGGCACGGTGGCGCCGTCCGAGGCAGTGGAATGGAGGTGCAGGTCGATGTGGGGAGCGCCCGGCACCTCATGGGGTGCCGATCCACCCGTCACCGCGCGTACCCTGCTTCGGGCGAAGTGTGACTCGGCTGCGACTGTGCAAAGAGCTGCTGCAGGTCGGTGTCGGCCATCTCGCCCAGCGACGCCTCTCGCGAGCGCGCCCCCACGGGTGAGTACCGTGTCACTCGCACTTCACGCGCGTCGCCAACCCCGGCGACAAACATCACGCCGAATTCGTCGCGATCGTACTGCGTCACATAACCCGACGGAAACACTCGCCAGGTCTTCCCTTCGATGGTCACGCTACGGGTGGGCATCGCTCAAAACTCCACTTCAGAGAGAATGGCGTCGGACGCACGGGTGTCACCGACGGCACGACGCGCCTCCGTCAGTTCCTCACGACCAGACGCTTCGAAGAACTCGATCATGATACCAGGTGTCGACGGATTCTCGAACACCCAGTACTTCACGCCATGGGCCTTGAGCCCTTCGCGACGCGCCTGCAACCCGGCCAGCACCTGATCCCGTTCGGCAACGGGAAAGTGGAAGGCATGGGTGCAGAGCGCACGCGCCATGTCAGAATCCGGTTTCGGGGATGTTCTCCAGCTGCGACTTCACAAAGGCCATGAACTGGTCGGCGTCGGAGCCATCGACGATGCGATGATCAAACGACATCGCGAAGAACGCACAGGTCCGGATGGCGATCGTGTCTTCGCCGTCGGGTCCGGTCATCACCTTCGGGCGCTTCTCGATCGACCCCAGACAGAGAATCGCCACGTTAGGCTGCGGAATGACGGGCGTCCCGATCATCGAACCGAAGACACCGGGATTGGTGATGGTGAAGGTCCCGTCCGCCACTTCGTCGGGCTTGAGCTTCTTGCTACGCGCCCGGTTGGCCAGGTCGTTGATGCCCTTGGTGAGGCCGACCAGGTTGAGTGTGTCGGCACGCTTGACCACGGGGACAATGAGACCCCAGTCGAGCGCGACAGCAATGCCAAGGTTGTACTGCTTGCGGAAGATGATGTCGTTGCCGCGCACTGCGGCATTGATCACCGGGTGTTTGCGGAGTCCCTGCACCACCGCCTGGGCGATGAACGGGAGATACGTCAGCTTCTCGCCGTACTGCTTTTCGAACTCCGGCTTCATGCGGGCGCGCAGGCGGGCCACCTTGGTGAGGTCGACCTCAAACACCGTGGTGACGTGCGCCGATGTCTGCTTGGAGTAGACCATGTGGCCGGCGGTCAGACGCCGGATCTTTGACATGGGCTCGACCACATCGCCGGGCCATGGCTCGGGACGCGGGGCCTCGAAGCCATACCCGTTAGGCATGTACATCGAGGCCATCGGCGCCGGCGTCGCGGCGGGCGACGGGGTGGCGCTGCCAGACTCGATGATCCCCATGATGTCCTTGCGGGTCACGCGCCCCGCGACCCCCGAACCCGAAAGCCCGGCGAGCTGGATACCGTGTTCGGCCGCAATCTTCCGCACCAATGGTGACGAGCGAGTGCGGACCCGCTCTTCGAAGGATCCTGGCTGCGCGTCGAGTGCCGGTTTTGCCGGAGCGACAGGCGCCGCGGGTGCGGCACTCACCGGTGCCGACGGAGCGGGCGCTGCGGCCGAAGGAGCCGGGGCCGGAGCTGATGCACTCACCGCCACCGAGGCGTCGGTTTCGAGGCGAGCCACCACGGTCTGCACCGGAACCGTCTGCCCTTCGGTGACCAGGATTTCGGCCAGAATGCCAGCGCCAGGCGCCGGAATCTCTGCGTCCACCTTGTCGGTCGAAATCTCGAAGAGGGGCTCGTCGCGTTTGACGGTATCGCCCACCTTCTTGAGCCACCGGGACATGGTGCCCTCGGCGATCGATTCCCCCATCTGGGGCATGACGACATCTATGCGTGCCACAATTCAGTCCTCGTTAGGTGGATGACGGCTTCTTGCCACGCCGCAATCGCCAGAACACCAGCAGCGGAAGTGACAGCGCCCCGACGGCGGCGCCCACTCCGGCATATACGTACCAGTTACACGTCGGGAGCCCGTCGCAGGACGGTGCCCGCCGAGCCCCCTCGATGGCCTTTCCGATCAGGACGCCGACCATGGCGCCACTCCAGGCCCCCACGAAAAACGTAAAGCACCCGACACCAAAACGCCGCCCAAAGGCGACGGCGTCCTCGTTGGACAGGTTGGCCCCCTGCCCCGACTGCCCTTCCCCCATCAGTATGCCGCGACCCAGCGGGCGGCGCGGACGACATCACTCGCCTGCGGCAATACATAGTCTTCGAGCTGCGGAGCGTACGGCAAGGGAATGTCGTGCGCCGTGACCCGCATGACGGGCGCGTCCAGCCACGCAAAACACGATTCATTGATGCGGGAGGTAATCTCGCCGGCAATCCCACCGGTTCGGGTGTCCTCGTGCACCACCAGCACCCGGTTGGTTTTTCGCACCGTGGCCACAATCGCTTCGTCGTCGAGGGGGGCCAGGGAACGCAGGTCGATGACTTCCACGGACAGACCGTCTTCCTTCTCCAGCTGCTCCGCCGCCTCGAGCGCCTTCCAGGTGGCCGCTGCATAGGTGATGATCGACAGGTCCTTCCCTTCCCTCGCCACTCGGGCCTTGCCGATGGGGACCGCGCCGTCGCCGGATGGCAACACGCCCTTGATGCGGCGATAGAGGTACTTGTGCTCGAAAAAGAGCACACAATCCTCGTCGCGAATGGCCGACTTCATCAGGCCATAGGCATCTTCGGCTGTCGATGGGTAGACCACCTTGAGCCCTGGTGTGTGGATGAAGCCTGCCTCGGGGTTCTGCGAATGGAACGGACCGCCGCGCACATAACCGCCACTCGGTCCCCGCACTACCATGGGACACGGGAGGAAGGCACGGTATCGTGCGGTGGCGACGTAGTTGGTGAGGATGTCGTAGGCGTTGGCGATGAAGTCGATGAACTGCATCTCCACCACGGGGCGCATCCCCATGTGTGCAGCGCCGGCGGCAGCGCCCACGATGCCGATCTCCGAAATGGGCGAGTCGATGACGCGGGCGTCGCCGAACTTCGCCGCGAGTCCTTCGGTCACCTTGAACGCGCCCCCGAAAACTCCAATGTCTTCGCCGATGCAGAACACACTCGGGTCGCGCTCCATTTCGTCAAAGAGCGCCTGCCGAATGGCTTCGAGATATGTGACCTCACTCATTCGGCCGTCCCCTTGTTCCACGTGCCCCACCCCTCGGCGCGTTCGTTTCTCTCGACGGCGGCGCGAGTCCCGTCACGGAACCAGAGGGGCGTTTCCTGCGGCGGGTCGGCGTACACACCCAGAAGTGCATCGAGCGGTTCGGGCGGCGGCGACTGCTCGGCCAGCTCGGTGGCGGCGTCCACTTCCGCACGCACGCGATCGTCCACCGCGTCAACCTCGTTCCGCGAGAAGCCGAGTTCGTTCAGCAGCACCGCATGGTAGCGATCAATCGGGTCGTTCGTTTTTTCCCAGTGCTCGATTTCGCCCGCAGGTACATACGACTGGTTGTCGTGTTCGGCGTGACCTTTCCTTCGGTAGGTAATCAGCTCGACCAGGGTGACGCCACCACCGGCGCGGGCGTGATCCACCGCCTGCTTTGTCACGTCGTACACCGCGAGCACGTCGTTACCATCGGCTTGCAGCCCGGGCACACCATACCCCACCGCCTTGTCGATCATCTGCTTTGCGGCGGTCTGTTTCCAGGTGGGAGTGCTGTACGCGTACTGATTGCTTTCGACAATCACGACCAGGGGACATTTCTGGACAGCGGCCAGGTTGATGCCCTCGTGGAACGCCCCGGTCGAGGTGGCACCATCGCCGACGTACACGAGTCCCACCCGGTCCTCACCGCGCATCCGGAACGACAGGGTCACACCGGCCATCACGGGGACCATGTCGCCTAACGGCGATATCTGCCCGATGAACCCCCGCTCCAGATCGCCGAAGTGGATGTTGAGCTCGCGACCACGGGTGGGGGAATCCCCTTTCGCCATGTACTGACGCAGGATCTCGAGGGGGGTGGCGCCCTTCACCAGCATTGCCCCCATGTTGCGGATGAGCGGTGACATGATGTCGCGCCGTTCCAGGGCGAAGCAGCTACCGACGGCATCCGCCTCCTGGCCTAACGAGCGAAACAGCCCACCCACCACCCGGGTCTGGCGATACAGGGCCACCAGACGCTCCTCGAGCGTGCGTGTCAGCCGCATCCAGTAGTACAGCTCGAGCTTCTGGTCCCGCGAGAGCCCATCCGACGGGCGGGGCGAAGGGGCGGCCGTGCGCTCCTGCCGTGTGCCGTCGGCCATCTTCCGTCGTGCCGCCATTCAGTACGCGGCCTCGAGCTGGTGTCGGGAATCGTCGGCGCGATGCAGCCCGACAAAGAAGCGTTTCACGTTCCGATCAATGCGGCTTTCGCCCATCTGATCGGTGTGCACCTCGACGAAGGTGTAGTGACCACCCTCGGGCTTTGCCGTGAGCTTCACGTGGCTCACCACCTCGGGGGACCCCACCACGCCGCGGAAGACCCGCTCGCGTGCAGCGGAGGACACCGTCGTCAGCCCCAGTCCCGCAAAGAATGCGTCGGCCGAGGCCATGACCTCGGCCGGTGTGATGTGCGTACGAAAGAAGTGTCGCATGGAACGATTAGGGTTTCTTGCCTTCTTCGCCCGGGGCAACCTCGGGATACACTTCCTGCATCCAGTCATTCACGCGCTCGAGGGCAGTGGTCGAGTCCTTGCGAAAGCGCAGACCCACCGCCCATGTGCCAGCAGTGACGAACATCAGCTTGGTGGTGTACGTCCCCAGCTCGGCCGCCTTGGTAAAGCCGTTGTCGACATTCTTGCGATCTTCGTTGGTCGCGAAAATCTGCCCTTCGCCCCCTTCGATCGGCTCACCAGACGCCTTGTCCCGGATGACAATGCGAAAGGTGATCTCCTCCAGTGCGCGCGGCGGCGAGGGCTCCATCCACACCTGCATGGCGTAGTTGTCCGTGAGCAGCCGCTGGTGCGGCTGGTCTCCCTTGGGGGCACAGGACAGCAGTGCCCCCGCGAGCATCACCGCGACGACGCGTCTCACGAGGCGTAGTACTCCAGCCCCAGATGCGTGATCTGGTCTTCGCCCATCAGGTGACGGAGTGTGTTCTTCAGCTTGGTCTGCTGAATGAAGAGATCGTGCTCGGGCTGCAGCCCGGGAGCCGCCATCGGGCTCTTGTAGTAGAACGATAGCCATTCCTGGATCCCCTTCATGCCGGCGCGCATGGCAAAGTCAGAGAACAACGCAAGATCGAGGACAATTGGCGCGGCCAGAATCGAGTCGCGGCAGAGGAAGTTGACCTTGATCTGCATAGGGTAGCCCATCCACCCCACGATGTCGATGTTGTCCCATCCTTCCTTGTTGTCGCCACGCGGCGGGTAGTAGTTGATCCGCACCACGTGCGAGAAGTCCTTGTACAGGTCCGGGTAAACTTCGGGCTGCAGGATGGTGTGCAGCACGGAGAGTTTGGACTCTTCCTTCGTCTTGAACGAGGCCGGATCGTCGAGCACCTCGCCATCGCGGTTCCCCAGAATGTTCGTCGAGTACCAGCCCGCCAGACCGAGCATGCGCGCCTTGAGCCCCGGGGCGATGACGGTCTTCATCCACGTCTGACCGGTCTTGAAGTCCTTGCCCGAGATCGGCACACCCTTCTCGTTGGCCAGCTGAATGAGCGCCGGCGTGTCGACCGCGAGGTTGGGGGCACCATTGCAATACGGCACGCCCTCCATGATGCATGCCCAGGCGTACAGCATGGACGGAGTGATTTCGTCGTGGCTCTCGGCCATCGCCTTTTCGAAGGCTTCGACCGTGGCATGCACCGCACCGGGCTTGATGAAGGCTTCGGTGGACGCACACCAGACCGCCACCACACGATCGCATCCGTTCTTCGCCTTGAAGTCACGAATGTCCTGGCGCAGCTGTTCACCGAGATCGCGCTTTGAGGTGCCTGTCTTGACGTTGGTGGTGTTGGTGAGGCGCGTGACATACCGCGACTCGAAGACCGCCTTCATCGGCACGATCGACGAGAGGAAATCCTTGAGAGGCTCGAGGTCCCTGTCTTCCAGCACACCGGCCTTCTTGGCGGCGGTGTACGCGTCGTCGGCAATCGGGTCCCACGCGCCGAACACGATGTTCTTGAGGTCGTAGAGCGGAACGAAGTCCTTGATGAGCGGGGACCGCCCTTCGGTACGCTTGCCGAGGCGAATGGTCGAGAGCTGCGTGAGCGAACCAACCGGCTTGGTCAGTCCACGTCGCACACTTTCGACGCCAGCCATGAACGTGGTCGCCACGGCACCGAGGCCGGGAGTGAGAATGCCGAGCTTGCCCGTCGCGGGCGTAATGGCGACACGAGGTGTCGAGGACGTCGAACCCTGCACGATGTTGAGAGCTGGAGGAGGGGTGACTAACGAGAGAAAGTTGGCGTCACTGACGGCGCGGCGGCGTCGGCCACGGCGACCGTATCGGCCGGCGCCACACCGTCCGGAAGTGTTTTCGTCACACGATACACGAAGGCAATGCGCTGGATGGCCGTGATCCAGGCCGTGACTGACAACAACACACAGATGAAAATCAGGACCCAGCCATTGAGGGCGAGCCCGAAAAAGGCCTGGGGCGCCGAAAGGAGCGTCACGCGCTCGGGACGCTGGAGCATTCCGACTTTCGCATCAATGCCCAGGCTTTCGGCACGGGCACGAGTGTACGATGTGAGGAATGTCCCGATGACTCCCATCAGCAACACACCGACCATCGGCGTCGATGTCCAGCTCGGCACACTGTGGTGCACGTCATTACGCGCGAAAAAAACAATCAGGCCGCCCAGTACTGCACCGTCGGCTACGCGGTCGAGCGTGGAGTCGTAGAAAGCGCCGAACACCGTCGACCGGCCCGTCCTTCGCGCTACCGTCCCGTCCAGCACATCGAAGAGAGCCGTCAGACCCAGCACCCACCCGGCAATCGAGATATGGCCCCAGGCGTAGATCACGCCAGCCACCATGGAGCACAGGGTCCCAACGGTTGTGATCTTGTTGGGACTGATGCGGTGGGCAACCATCCAGTCGGCGACCGGGGCAATCACACGCAAGTAGCCGCGCTTTATGGCTTCCCAGAGTGTGACCATGGACTGGCGGTGGGAGGACCGGCAGGACCTGAAGGCGGCCCTTTCCCGGCAACGGCGAAATGGAGGAAGTCCGTGAAATTACGTGGGTTAGTGCCCCTGAACAACCCTCATCCCCGTCAGGGCACCTGCCACTCGAACACTCCCTCCAGCGTGACACTGTCGCGGGTGTACGAGCGAGAACCGTCAGCCAAACCAGCGCGCAACCGCACCATGGTCCCCTTCACCACGCCATTTACACTGAGCACCTGAGTCGAGTTGGCGGGCACCTGACCAATGAGCACCTCGCTCCCCCCAGCGACCGTGTAGTACACCGTAACCGACTGGGCGGCGTTATTCGTCACCTTGAGGGTTGGCGCATTTGCAGCAGGATTTCCTGGCGTGGTGACCACCACCTTCCTGGAGCAGGCGACGGCCGAAATCATCAGGAGCAAGGCGAGCGAGAGGCGCATGGATCGCATGTGGGGTATTGGTAAGTGCGACACCAAGTATACCCTTCGTGAGCCCATTCGGCCCGTCCGCAATTCGTACCCGCGCTCGGCGTCCGAAGAGCCCGCCAATCGACGTCAGTCCCAGATCATGAAGATCATGAATCCAATATTCCCACTCCGCTCGACCGCCCTCGCCGCGGCCTGGGTTCTCGCATCCGCCTGCCGCGCTACGGCCCAGATCCCGGCGACCGAGCTCACACTTGCGCCGACCGAGGCGCTGAGCGCCCGCGGGATCAGCGCTGACCGGGTACGCTCGGCACTCCTCGACGTCCTCACCAAGGCGCGCCGAGACAGCGCTTTCCCGGGAGCCGTGGCCATTGTGGGAACCCGAGACGGGGTTGTGGCGAACGTCGGCGTCGGGACACTCGATTGGGCGGGCGGCTCCCCGCCAGTTACGGACGCCACGATGTACGACCTGGCCTCACTGACAAAAGTGATCGCGCTGACCAGCGCCCTCATGCAACTCAACGCTGAGGGCAAGGTTGATATCGACGCCCCGGTTCAGCGGTACCTGCCGGCCTTCACCGGGGCCAACAAGGAGAAGGTTCGAGTTCGAGACCTCCTGACGCATTCCTCGGGACTCCCATCCTGGCGACCGTTCTACAAGGAAACCGAAACCCGGGACGCAGCGATCCGGCTGGCCCTCGCGACCCCGCTCGAGGCCGCTCCCGGAACGCGGATGGTCTACAGCGACATCGGCGCCATCGTTCTCGGCCAGGTGGTGGAGAAAGTGTCCGGCGAGGCGTTCGAGCAGTACACCATGCGTCGGCTCTGGCAACCGTTAGGCATGCGACACACCATGTTCCTCCCTCCCAAGTCGATGCACGAACACATCGCCCCAACGGAGGTGGATCCGTGGCGTGGGCGTCACCTCCGCGGCGAAGTGCACGATGAAAACGCGGCGCGGCTTGGCGGGGTCTCATCGCACGCCGGGTTGTTCGCCTCCGGGGCTGATCTCTCACGTTTTGCCCGCATGATGCTGCGTGGCGGCGAACTCGACGGCGTCCGAGTGCTCGATTCGGCCGTGATCCGCCGATTCACCACGGTCCAGGACCGGGCGATCTCGATGCGGGGCCTGGGCTGGGAGACCGCCACCGGGAACAACTCCGGGGGCCGACGGCTATCTCCGTCGGCGTTCGGTCACACTGGCTTCACCGGCACGTCCATCTGGATCGATCCAGGAAAGGGGGTCTTTGTCATCCTCCTGACCAACCGGGTTAACCCCACTCGGGAGAATCGTCGAATTGGCGATGTACGTCCCACGCTGGCCAACGCGGTGATCGCGGCCATCGAGGGCCAATAGACTCCGGCGTTCCCGTGAAAGCGTAAACCGCACCGCACCGTTTTTTCAGCCTGACCGTGAAGGGGAGTCCGCTTGTAGCCCCCTCAGCCGACCACTAAGTTGAGACCAGTCGAATCGCCCCCTGGGGCAGGAGGACCTGTGAGCACTCATGTACAGCCCGAAGTTTCCGTCGTTGTCACGCCGGTCGCAGCCGTTGAAGTCAAGCGCTTCATGGAGGCCGAAAACGTTTCCCCCGATGTCGGTGGATTGCGCGTGAGCGTGCAACCCGGTGGTTGCAGCGGCTTCAAGTACGGTCTCCTCATCGAAGACCAGCCGGCCGAAGACGACTACATCATTGCCCAGGAAGGCTTCAAGATGTTTGTCGACCCATTTTCGGCGCAGTACATCAACCAGGTTGTCATCGACTACACCTCGTCGATGCAGGGTTCGGGTTTCACTTTCAAGAATCCGAACGCGACCGGCGGCTGCGGCTGCGGGTCGTCCTTCTCGGCCTGAGACCACATGAGCCAAACGGCACCGGGCGCCACGAGCCCCGGCGCCCGTGAGCCAGCGGCCCGCGATGTGTCTGTACATCGCGGGCCGTCGCATTTGGCACCGGCGCGAACGTGGCCCCATGAGCACATCACTACCGTGGTGCTCCCGGATCACGAAGAGATCGCCCGGGAAGTCGCCACCCGTATCGCGGCCCTGATCACCACTCGCCAGTCTGAAGGGAGAGGCTGCGTCCTCGGACTTGCGACAGGCTCGACACCGATCGGCGTGTACCGCGAACTCATTCGCCTGCACCGTGAGACCGGGCTGTCCTTCCGCAACGTGGTGACGTTCAACCTCGACGAGTACTACCCGATGCATCCGTCGAGCCTGCATTCGTACCACCGCTACATGTGGGAGAACTTCTTCGACCACGTGGACATCGATCGCGCCAGCGTGCACATCCCGCGCGGCGACGTGTCGGAGAGCGCGCTCGCCAGCGAGTGTGAAGCCTACGAAGCCGCGATCGCGGCGGCCGGTGGCATCGACTTCCAGATACTTGGCATCGGCAAGACGGGCCACATCGGCTTCAACGAACCGGGGTCCAGCGCCCAGAGCCGCACGCGCCGGATCACCCTCGATCTCGTCACTCGGCGGGATGCGGCCGCGGACTTCTATGGCGAGGCGAATGTGCCGCGTCAGGCTGTCACGATGGGAATCGCTACTATTCGCGCCGCTCGAGAGATCGCCATCATCGCTACCGGCGAACACAAGGCGGCCATTGTGCGCCGCGCCGTTGAAGGCGAAGTGGATCTGCAGGTGGCCGCCACCTTTCTGCAAGGCCACCCGAATTGCACCTTCTTCGTCGACAGCGCGGCCGGTGCCAATCTCACGCGTGTCGCCACCCCGTGGCTGCTCGACGCCGTGGAGTGGACCGCCGAACTGACTGAACGTGCCGTGGTGTGGCTCTCGCTCACCTGCCAGCGCGCCATTCTCAAACTCACGCAGGCGGACTACACCGAGCATCATCTGTCATCGCTGGTGGCCAAACATGGCTCTGCCGGTGCGGTGAATGGGGAAGTCTTTCAGCGGCTCGGCGCCAAAATTCGCGGCCGCTCCAAACTTCCCACAAAGGAGCGAATCCTCTGCTTCTCACCTCATCCTGACGACGACGTCATCTCGATGGGTGGCATCCTTGGCAAACTCGCCGAAAACGGCAACGACATCACCGTGGCCTACATGACGAGTGGAAACATCGCCGTCTTCGACCACGATGTGCGCCGGTACGTCGACTTCCTCGCCCGCCTCGCCGAGGCCCGCTCTCACGACACCGAGGGTGTGCGCGCGATGCAGGCACGAGTGACCGCCTTTCTCGACGCCAAACAGGCCGACGACGTCGACACGCAGGAGATCCTCGACATCAAGCGGGTCATCCGGGAGTCGGAGGCGGTGAGCGGCATTCAGACGATGGGCCTTTCCGAGCAGAACGCACGCTTTCTCAACCTCCCGTTTTACCAGACGGGCAAGGTGCGGAAGGATCCCATTGGTCCTCGCGATGTGGCGATCGTGCGTCACCTGATCGAAGAGCTGCGCCCGGCCTACGTCTTTGTCGCCGGTGATCTCTCGGACCCGCATGGCACCCATCGCCTGTGCAAGGACGCCATCGAAAAGGCGTTAGGCGAGATCAAGGCGGCCGGCACGGTCAATCCCATGCCCCAGGTGTGGCTGTATCGCGGCGCATGGCAGGAGTGGCCGGTGACCGATGCCACCTGGCTGGTGCCGCTCTCACAAGATGAACTGCACCGGAAGATTCAAGCCATTTTCAAGCACCAGTCCCAGAAGGACTCGGCTCCCTTCCCCGGCCAGGACAACCGGGAGTTCTGGCAGCGAGTCGAGAGCCGCAACAAGGACACTGCCCGCATTCTCAACCAGCTCGGCCTTGCCGAGTACTTCGCCATGGAAGCGTATGTCGTCGCCTGAGTCGCAATGAGCGCCCAGTTCACGTGGCTCGATCTCGTGGTGCTGGTGGTGTACATGGGTCTTTCCACCGCGTTAGGTGTGTGGCTTGGCCGCGGCCAGAAAAGTGCCCGCGACTACTTCGTGGCCGACAAGGCCATTCCGTGGTGGGCCATTCTCTTCTCCGTGGTTGCCACGGAAACGAGCGCACTCACCTTCATCTCGATCCCGGGGCTCGCCTATCTCGGGGACTTCACTTTCCTGCAGGTTGCCACGGGCTACCTGCTCGGACGGATCGTGGTCTCGGCCGTGCTGCTCCCGCGCTATTTCCAGGGCGAGCTGGTGACCGCGTATGCGCTGCTCGAACGTCGCTTTGGCGTAGCCACACGCCGGCTCGCCTCGATCACCTTCATGGTGACACGTGCGTTAGGCGACTCGGTGCGGGTCTTTGCAACCGCCATTCCCATCGGGCTCATCATCGGCCCGGCACTTCCGCCACATCTGGTGGCACCGGTCTCGATCATCGGGCTTGGCATTTTCACCCTGTTCTACACCTACCATGGCGGGATGCGCGCGGTGGTGTGGACAGACGTGCTGCAGACCGGCGTGTATCTCATGGGCGGTGTAGCGGCGTTGTGGCTCCTTGGCGACGGTGTCGATGGTGGATGGAGTGCGATCCTGTCGCGAGCGAGTGAGGCTGGCAAACTGCGCTGGTTCGACTCCACCCTCGCGATCGACAAACCGCACACCATCTGGGCAGGTCTCCTCGGGGGTGGGTTCCTCGCCATGGCTTCGCATGGTGCCGACCAGCTCATTGTCCAGCGTCTTCTGGCGGCCGCCTCGTTGCGCGACGCCCGCCGTTCACTCATTGGCTCCGGCATCGCGGTGATCATCCAGTTCGCGATGTTCCTCTTCATCGGCATCGGGCTTTGGGCCTATTACGAGGCACGCACCTTCCCCAAGCCTGACGAGATCTTTCCGACCTTCATCATCGAGGTGATGCCGCCCGGAATGACGGGACTCGTGGTGGCCGCCATTCTCGCCGCCGCGATGAGCACGGTCTCGGGGAGCATCAATTCGCTGGCCGCGGCAACGGCGCACGACATCTACTTGCCGTTCACCGGCCGCTCCGTGGACGATCCCGCTGCCCTGCGTGTCGGCAAGCTGCTGACCCTCTTCTGGGCGGTCATCCTCATCGGGGGCGCCCTCCTGTACAAGGCGCAGGGCACGCCGGTGGTCGTCGTTGCGCTCTCGATCGCGTCATTTACGTACGGCGGCCTGCTGGGCGGATTTTTTCTGGGGCTGCTCTGGTCACGGGCTCAGCAGCGTGACGCCATTACCGGGATGGCTGTGGGAATTGGCGTGATGGCGTTTGTTGTCTTCGCAAAACAGATCTCGGCTGCTTATCCTTCGCTCGCTTCGGCACTGGGGCCCTTTGGCCGCATCGCGTGGCCTTGGTATGTGCTCATCGGAACCTCCATCACTTTGCTTACTGGCATGTTGTCGTCGCTCACCCACCCTGCCCCGTCCGCGCGGACTCGCGCATGAGTGCCATCGTCGTAGGTGTTGACAGCGGGGGCTCACGGACCCGCGCCATGGTCGCCGACGAGGCAGGCCAGTCCATCGTGACCGTCGAAGGGCCCGGCGGTGCCATCAGTATTGCGGGCATCGAACACTCGGCCGACGTCATTGCCGCCACGGTGAAGGACGCCTTGGCGGCATGCGAGATGACCCATGTCACCCCAAAGGTGCTCTGCGTGGGTGTCTCGGGCGCGGGGCGGGAGCCGGAGCGTGAAGGGCTGTGGCAGGCGCTCATGGCGCGTGAATGTGCCGAAGACGTCCTGGTACATACTGACGCAAGCATCGGACTGGACGACGCCTTTGGCGACGGACCCGGCATCCTGGTCATTTCTGGCACGGGTTCGGTAGGCTATGGACGCGGCCCGACGGGCGCGTTTGCACGCTGCGGGGGCTGGGGCCCGGTCTGCGGCGACGAAGGCAGTGGCCAGTGGCTCGGCCGCCGAGCGCTGAGTGTGGTCACCGCCGCCTACGACGGCCGCGAGATGGAAACCCAGCTGACCGGCGCCATACTCACCGCCGCTGAAGTGAACGACGTCGCGTCGCTCATCGGCTGGTCGGCCAGCGCCAAAGCCGCACAGCTGGCCTCCCTCGCTCCTGTGGTACTGGCGACGGCCCAGGCCGGCGATCTGCGCGCCAATTCGCTGGTGAGCCTGGCCGTGGAAGAGCTGGTGTTGCACGCCCGCACGCTGGCGCGTCAGTTGTTTGTCGACGAACGGGCGGCGATTCCCATGGCGTTAGGCGGTGGCCTGCTGCGCAAGGGCTCACTGCTCCGCAAACGGCTCTTCTCCCGCCTCAAGACGGCCGTCCCTGGCGCCACGTTGCGCGAAGATGACGTGGTCCCTGTTCGTGGAGCCGTCCGGAGCGCGGTGCGGCTGCTCGGCACACCGGCCGCCTGATCCTCACCCATCCGAAGTCTCCATGGAATACCTGCAGCTGGCCATCGACTGGATCCTCCACCTCGACGCACACCTGGTCGAGATGGTGACGTGGGCCGGTCCCTGGACCTATGTCATTCTCGCACTGATCATCTTCGCAGAAACCGGGTTTGTCATCACCCCGTTTCTGCCGGGGGATTCCCTGCTCTTTGCAACCGGAGCGCTGGCGGCGGCGGCGTCCACGCTCAATGTCTGGCTGCTCCTCGTCCTGCTCATTGTGTGTGCCATTGCCGGTGATGCCGTCAACTACTGGTTAGGCAGCATTTTTGGCGAGCGGGCGGCTGCCGGCAAGCTGCCACTGGTCAAGAAGGCGCATATCGACCAGACACATGAGTTCTTCACCCGGCATGGCGGGAAAACCATCTTTCTGGCGCGTTTTATCCCCATCATTCGCACCTTCGCGCCTTTTGTGGCCGGTGCGGGCACCATGCCCTACGCGAAGTTTGCGGGCTGGAATGTGACGGGCGGGATTGTGTGGGTATCGAGCATGCTGCTCGCCGGGTACTTCTTTGGCAACCTTCCGGTAGTCAAGGAGAACTTCGGACTGGTGATTCTCGCGATCATCATCCTCTCCGTGATCCCCGGCATTGTAGCCGTGTTGCAGGAGCGCGCGCGGGTCAAGCGCCTGGCGGCGTAGCTACCGCGTCTGCGAGAGTGCGGCGTACTCCATGAACACGTCGCCGCGCTCATACCCGGTGTGACCGGGAAAAGGCTTCCGCTCGAAACCGGCGCGCTCGTATAGACGCAGCGCATCCGCGAGCTTCTCGTCCGAGAGCAGGAAGAGCCGGGCGGCCCCATGTGCCCTGGCATACTGGATCACTGCGCGCACCAGCCAGTCGCCGTATCCCTTGCCCCGCGACTCCGGCGCCACCGCCATCTTCGCGAGCTCCATACTTCCATCCGTCTCCCGAATCACGGCACAGGTCCCGACCAGGCGTCCCCCTTCCTCGATGAAGAATATTTCGCCACCGCCGTCCCGGAATGTGGCCTGCGGGTCGCGAAAGGCCTCGAGATCCTTTTCTTCGACGCGAAAATACTCCTCCAGCCACTGACGGTTGAGCCGTTCGAAGTCGTTTTGGAAGGACGGCTCCCAAGTGACCAGGCGTGGCGCGTCGGGCGGTGTGTCCAGCGCCAGTTCAAAGAAGCGGGAGCCGGGAATTGCTCCAGATCGGTAGGCCTCAACCTCGGTGAACCCCAGCTGACGGTAGAGCCGTTGCGCACTCCCCATGAAAGGGAGCGTGTCCAGCAGCAAGCGCCGATAGCCAAGTCGCTGAGCCCGGTCGGTCATCTCCTGCAACAGGCGGAGCCCTAACGATTGCCCCCGATACCCGGGCGACACAAAAAGCCGTTTGATCTCCGCCGCGTCGGCCGAGTGCCGGCGCATGCCCACACACCCGGCCATCAGTCCATTGACCAGAATCGCAACGAGATCGCCGAACGGCGGCGCGTATTCCCCCGGCAACCCGCGCACCTCGGCCAGGTGCTGCTGCGTGAGCGCATGGTCCCGGGACTCCAGCTGATCATCGAGCCAGCGGATGTAGGCCGACAGCAGTGACCGCGCCTCGTCGAGAAAGGCGCCGTCGCGTACCGATACCAGCTCAACCTCGTCCGCCTGAGAAGTCATGCGCTACTTGAGCTCGTCCACCACGACCCGTTTGCCGGTGCGCAGCACCGAGTGCCGATACCCGTACAGGAAATAGATCACCAAACCCGCCGCAAGCCAGAGCCCGAATCGGATCCAGGTCACGCGCGGCAGCTGCAGCATGAGATACAGGCAGGCGGCAACAGAAATGAGTGGCGTGAATGGGGCACCCGGCACGCGGAACGGTCGCGGGCGATCGGGATCGGTGCGACGCAAAACGATGACGCCGATGGACACCAGCACAAACGCAAACAAGGTCCCGATGTTGGTGAGGTCCACCACTTCGGCGATGTTGGCAAAGGCCGCGAAAGTCGCGACAAAGGTGCCGGTGATGATGGTGCCGACCCATGGTGTCCGAAAGCGCGGATGCACCTTGGCCAGGAAGGGCGGAAGGAGTCCGTCACGGGCCATCGAGAAGAAGATTCGGGGCTGCCCCATCTGGAACACGAGGAGCACGCTCCCCATCGCGATAACAGCGCCCAGGGCAATGATGAACCGCGAGGCATTGAGCAACACCGGGGGACCGTTGGCGAGCTGCAGGGCCGTGATCATCGGTTCGGGGGTGCCGAGTTGTTTCCACGGGGCCATTCCCGTGAGGACCAACGAGAGCAGCACATACAGCACGGTACAGATGATCAGCGAGGCAATGATGCCAAAGGGCATGTCGCGCGCCGGGTTCTCAGCCTCTTCGGCGGCGGTGGAAACGGCATCGAAGCCGATGTACGCAAAGAAGATGATGGCCGCCGCCGCCGAGACACCCGCGAAACCGTTAGGCGCAAATCCTCCCAGCGAGGCGTCGTTCCAGTTGGACGGCTGAATGAGGAACGCCCCGACTGCAATGAAGAACAGGATGATCGCGATCTTCAGTATCACCATCCAGTTGTTGAACGACGCCGACTCCTTGATCCCCCGCACCAGGATGATCGTCATGAGAAAAACCACGCAGGCAGCGGGCAGGTTGACGATGACGGGAAATCCGATGGGTCGTGGCGCGGCACTCCATGCCGAGGCCAGAAAGGCCGTCGGGGCGTCGGTCGCGCCGGCCGCCACCGCATTGAAGGCATCGTGCGCGCTGCGGTAGTCGGTGGACAACCAGGCGGGCATACTCAGCCCGACGTGTGAGAGGAGCTCACGAAAGTGGCCTGACCATCCGATCGCCACACCAATGTTGCCCACAGCATATTCGACAATCAGGTCCCAGCCGATGATCCAGGCGACAAATTCGCCTAACGCGGCATACGAATACGTGTAGGCGGAGCCCGAAATCGGCACCATCGCCGCGAACTCGGCGTAACAGAGGGCGGCAAAGCCGCAGGCCACGGCGGTGAGCAAGAACGAAAAGACAATCGCCGGCCCTGCCCCGGGCCGCGCGGCATCGCCCACAATGGCCGTTCCCGTGGTGGCAAAGATGCCGGCACCGATGGTGGCGCCAACACCCAGGGCCGTGAGGTGCCATTTGGTAAGTGTGCGCCGGAGCCCGGTGCCATGCGACACCTCGGCTTCACAGTCTGCGACGGATTTGCGGGCGAAGATCGACGTCGACATTGGGACGGGTTGGGGGCGAGATCCGGCGAAAACAGATAACAGGTGGAATGTCCTGGAAAGCGGCAAGCCGCAAGTCCCAAAACGAGTTCGGGTAGCAAGAGCCTGCTGGCCCCTGCTACCCGACTTCCTGATTCTCTTGTTCCAACCGCAGGGGCGCCTGGCCCCTGGTGGGGCTAGGCTCTCGCCTTGGCCCCTTCCGACTCGATGCGCATACCGTAGAACGAGCGGTAGACGAAGAACATCGAGATCGCGAGGAAGACTGCGGCCAGACCCTGCGTGAGACCGGTGCCCTGGTCGCGCGAGAGACTCACCGCGAGCTCGACGGCCAGGAGGCCGAAGAGGGTGGTGAACTTGATGACCGGATTGAGGGCCACGGACGAGGTGTCCTTGAACGGATCGCCAACCGTGTCACCGACAACCGTCGCATCGTGCAGCGGAGTGCCTTTGGCCTTGAGTTCGGTTTCAACCAGCTTCTTGGCATTGTCCCAGGCGCCACCAGCGTTGGCCATGAACACCGCCTGATACAACCCGAACAAGGCGATCGAGACGAGGTAGCCGATAAAGAAGTATGGCTCCACGAACGCAAACGCGAGGGTGCTGAAGAAGACACCCATGAAGATGTTGAACATGCCGCGCTGCGCGTAAATGGTGCAGATCTCCACGACCTTCTTGGAGTCTTCCTCAGAGGCCTTCTCGACCCCTTCGAGCTTGATATTCGCCTTGATGAATTCCACCGCGCGGTAGGCCCCGGTGGTGACGGCCTGCATCGACGCGCCAGTAAACCAGTAGATGATCGCTCCACCAGTGATGAGGCCGAGCAGGAACGGCGGGTGCAGCAACGACAGGTTGGTCACCAGCTCGGGACGCAGCCCGCCGGTGAGCGACACCACGATCGAGAAGATCATCGTCGTCGCGCCCACCACCGCGGTACCGATGAGCACTGGCTTGGCGGTCGCCTTGAAGGTGTTGCCGGCGCCGTCATTCTCCTCGAGGTGTTCCTTGGCTTCGGTGAACTTGGGGTCGAAGCCAAAATCCTTTTTGATCTCACTCGAGATGTTCGGGATGTTCTCGATGGTTGAGAGCTCGTACACCGACTGTGCGTTGTCGGTCACCGGGCCGTAGGAATCGACGGCGATCGTCACCGGGCCCATGCCCAGGAAACCGAAGGCCACAAGACCGAAGGCAAACACCGCAGGAGCAAGCATCAGTTCGCCAAGGCCCTGCATCGACACCCAGTACGACACGGCCATGAGCATCATGATGGCGATACCCAGCCAGTAGGCCGAGAAGTTGCCGGCCACGAGGCCCGAGAGGATGTTGAGCGACGGACCACCTTCACGCGACGACGTCACCACCTCGCGCACGTGGCGCGACTCGGTGGAGGTGAAGACCTTCACGAGTTCGGGGATGATTGCCCCCGCCAGCGTACCACACGTGATGATCGCCGAGAGTTTCCACCAGAGGGTCGAGTCTCCAGCGATGTCGCCGATCAACATCTTGGAAGCGACAAAGGTGATGATCACGGAGATGATCGAGGTCAGCCACACCAGACGTGTCAGCGGCGCTTCGAAGTTCATCTTGTGGGCGTCCTGGTACTGCGCCTTGGCCATCGCTTCGTTGATGAAGTACGACAGACCCGACGCCACGACCATGAACACACGCATCATGAAGATCCAGACGAGCAACTGCACCTGCACCGCCGGACTGGTGACGGCCAGCAGGATGAACGAGATGAGCGCCACACCCGTGACACCGTAGGTCTCGAAGCCGTCGGCCGACGGACCAACCGAGTCACCGGCATTGTCACCGGTACAGTCGGCGATCACACCAGGGTTGCGTGCGTCGTCTTCCTTGATCTTGAAGACGATCTTCATCAGGTCGGAGCCGATGTCGGCGATCTTGGTGAAGATACCGCCCGCGATACGCAGCGCCGCGGCGCCCAGCGACTCACCAATGGCGAACCCGATGAAGCACGCGCCGGCCAGATCGCCCGGGACAAACAAGAGGATGAAGAGCATCAGCAGGAGCTCGACCGAGATGAGCATCATGCCGATGGACATACCCGCCTTGAGCGGGATGGCGTAGCAGGGGAACGGCTTGCCGCGAAGCGCCGCGAAGGCGGTGCGCGAGTTGGCAAAGGTGTTCACGCGAATGCCGAACCAGGCCACGCCGTACGAGCCGGCGATACCGATCAGCGAGAACGCGAGGATGACGACGACCTTGTAGAGGGGAAAGCCCTTCACCTCGGCCCCCGTCACCGGGTCGACCGATGGGGCCAACGCCCCGAAGTACACCGCCACGATGGCTCCGATAAAGAGCCAGAGCAGCATGATGAACTTGCCCTGCGTCTGCAGATACGTTTTGCAGGTAGCGTAAATCAGCTCGGAGACTTCGAGCATCGAGCGATGCACCGGCATGGCCCGCAACTGGCTATAGATCCAGAGGCCGAACAGGAGCCCGAGGATGGAGACCAGGATGCCGCTCATCAGCAGTGTTCTGCCGCTGGTGCCTCCAAGGAAGGTGGCCGTCGAGAGATCGGGCACCTTGAGGTTGGCTTCACCTCCGGGAGCGTGCGTGACCTCCTGGGGCGCCTCGGCGGCAGGGGCGGCCTGTGCCGCGGCTGCGATGACGGCCGACGCAGTGGAATCAACCGACTGAGCGGCAACGGCCGACGAGGCATACATCATCGTCAGACCGAGCGTCAACGCCTTGAGCCAGCGTTGCGACGAACGGATGAGCATTACGCGATCTCCATGCAGAGTTGGGGGGCTCCCATCGAGGGACGAGACGCGCGCCCTGACGCGCCCGTGAAGCTGACACACACGCATCCCCAGCGAGCAATCCGCCCGCCCACTCTTCGACATCCGTAGCGCATTCTCGACCCGGCTGCGGTCACGGCGCGAATACGGCGCACGCACACGACCTCGGCTTACCGGATCAACCGCCGAACGGGAGGGATGCGTGCAAGCCCGGCGGTAGAGCCGGCTGAAGATATTCCCGCTCCGACCGAATGGCCAGAGTTATGTGGGATTTGGACTTACGACCGCGGAGCCTCAGCGGTAACGATGGCCGTGTCCAGCACGGGGCGACCATTGCCGCGCACCGCGGGACGAAAGCGGATCTCCGACAACATGTCGCGCACCCGCCGGTTGTAGCCCCCGTCATTCGACGGGTTGAAGGCCAGCAATTTGGCGTTCCCCAGGGTGTCGACTTCGAAGTACGCGACCATTTTGTACGGCCGCACCTTGTTGGGCACTGGAAGGGGGAGGATCGGCAGGGCCACAACCGTCGGGGGATACACGTCCGAGTCGTCGTTACCCGCCCCGGTCCCAGAGCCGGTCCCCGACCCGCGCCCCGTTCCCACACCGGAGCCAACTCCGCCCCCAGTGCCGGGACCACTACCAGCTGTGCCGTCCTTCCCTGAGCCGCCGCCCTTCCCCTCCTCTGCACTGGTCTGTGGCGTCGCAGACTTGCTTCCGGTGTCCGCTGAAGCAGGAGCAGGCGGAGGCTTGGGTGGCTCCGGTTCCGGTTTCGGCGGATCGGGTGGCTTCACCTCTTCGGGCTTGGGCGTCTCGATCGGCTCTGGTACCGTCGGCGTTGCCGAAACCGGCTCTGGTATGGCGAAGTATCGAAGACTTTCCTTGTTGTACTGCCCACCGGTGCCTCCACTGCCACCACCTCCTCCCCCTGCCCGGCCGTCGCCCCGGGGACCCTGCTGGTTGAGCGCGTTGATCTCGCGCGAAATCCAGAGTGGCGGTGCCACGATGAGGAAAATCAGCAGCGCGTGCAGAAAGAAGGACGCCAAAGTCGCTTCGCGGCGGTGCCGGTCCCGCTCCGGAATCCCGAGCGGAGGGCGGTAGGCCGGACGCCGCGACGCCTGATCGGATGAATCAGGCAGGTCTCCGGTTGAGAAGTCGGCAGAGCGGCGAAGGGTCATGTGGGCCTGAAGCTAATACGGCCACAACGTCATGTCGGTTCCGTCGTCTGCCGAAATTGGCGTTCGACGATGTCCCGTCAGGCTGCCTGTGCGCCCTGTGTCAGTGCCTTCGCCGCATACATGCGGGCGTCGGCAGAGCGGAGCGCCACGTCCGGGTTCATTCCTGCATTCAGTTCGCTGACGCCAAACGAGAACGGAATATCTCGCGCGGTTTCCCGCAGCACCGCAATGCGCTCGCCGAGCGCGACGGCGTCGAGTTCGCGAGCCACCACCACAAACTCATCTCCTGCATAACGAACCACGGCATCGCCGGGCCTGAAGCTGTCGCGCAGTGCCTGGGCGAAGATGCGCAGCAACGCGTCTCCAGCTTCGTGACCGTGCAGGTCGTTCACACGCTTGAAGTCATCGAGATCGATGAACGCAATCGACCCTCCCGTGGTCTGCGCCTGGCGCAGCACTTCACCCATCACGCGGCGGTTGAGCAACCCGGTGAGCGGATCGAGGTCAGCAAGGGAGCGAAGATTCTCCTGCGCGGCGAGAAGGTCTCGATTGACCAGCTCCACTTCGTGTCGCTGGCGCTGCATGGTCACCAGTACACAACCGAGCGCCAGCAACCATTCCGCACCGCTGTCGAATGACGACGACGCAGCCATGAAGAGCGAAGCCGCGTCGCGCAGCTGATCCGAGAGTATCGTGAAGACGGAGAGCTGCGTGGCATAGGCAACACCCTCCGCCGCAGCCACAGCGCCGCGGACCAGGAGGCCCAGACCAAGCCACCGGAAACCGGGAATGCCCTGCCTCGCCGACCACACGCCCATCGGAAGGAGGAATCCCGCGATGGCGATGCTGCCTACCACACCAAGCGCTGGCAACGACGTACTCAGCAGCGCTCCAACCACGGAGTACGCCGCAATGAAGTACGCCGAGCGGCGACCACCAGGAAACGACGCCGCCGGGCGAGCGACCATCCAGATGCCACCCGCGAGTGACGCGAGAAATGCGAGTTTTGCGGAGAGATACACAGCCGACACCAGGCGCGGCGGCGCGCCTGTCGGCTCCGACATCCAGAATGCGACAGTAACAAGCAGGGCCACAGCATTCATCAGCCACGCCCGTCGCCATGCGAGCACCTCGGCCGAGCGCGCACGCGTGGCAAAGACAACGAAAAAGAGCGTGACCATCAGGCACGACGCCACCTGAACGGCGGTGCTCCACCGCCATAACATCAGTTCCATGTCACATCCGGGCGAGGACAACGAAAGGCTTTCGTTACCTTCCGGAGACGATCGGCCCGGGCCAGCCGCCACGAAACTTCTTTGCGTCGAGACGGCCTCACCGGAAAAACTTTCCGGCAGTAAACTGACCGCCACTACCTCCCTGCTCGCGCGCGATGCCCGTTACACTTTTGCACCAGACTGACACAACCGAGAGACTCGTACGACGACTCGAGGCTCTCACGCCTGGGGCGACGCGAGCCTGGGGCAAAATGTCCGTCGACCAGATGCTGTGGCATGTCAACAGCGCCATGCGAATTGCGCTTGGCCGCCAGCAGTCCGCGCCCCTGAAGGCGCCCCCGGTCCCGCTCTTTCTGGTGAAGTTCTTCGTGCTCAGCATGCCCTGGCCCAAAGGCGTGCCGACCGGGCCGGATCTCATTGCCCGGAGCACCTACAACTTCGAGAGTGAAAAGAGCGAGGCCATCACACTCGCGCGAAGCCTCGGTGCGCAACCGCTCGACGCCTCGTGGCCACGACACCCCCTTTTCGGCGCCATGACAGGACGCGACTGGAGCCGCCTGATGGCCAAACACCTCGACCACCATTTGCGGCAGTTCAGTGTTTGACCACTGCGCATGAAGCCGCTGCGAGTGACTCCCCTGACACCCGGCCGATGAACCAGAGCATCGCACACATCGCGCTCGTCGTGCGTGACTACGACGAGGCCATCCGCTTCTTTGTCGACAAGCTGCGGTTCACACTCACCGAAGACACGTATCAACCAGCGCAGGACAAACGTTGGGTCACCGTTGCGCCGCCGGGTTCAACCGGAGTATCCCTGCTCCTCGCCCGCGCCTCCACTCCCGAGCAGGCCACTTTCATCGGGAATCAGGCAGGGGGACGTGTCTTTCTCTTCCTGCGCACCGACGACTTCTGGCGCGACTATCATCGCATGGTCAGCGACGGCATTCGGTTTGTGCGTGAGCCAAAGACCGAAGACTACGGCACCGTGGCGGTGTTCGAGGATTTGTACGGCAACCGCTGGGATCTCGTCTCCAGCCCGCCCGGCTGACGAGTGCCCGACTCCCACGACGCCCAGGGACCACTCCTCGCGATACTCAATCCCGGGGCCGGAGGCGGCGCAGCGGGCGCTCGTCGGTCCGAGGTCGAGCAGGCGCTGACTCGTTCCCTTCCCTCGGCGCGCCTGGTGTTGTCGCGAGAACGCGGCCACGCCGAGGCGCTGGTGCGTGAGGGAGTCGCCGATGGCGCACGATGGCTGCTCTCCGTCGGTGGAGACGGCACATTGCACGAAGTCGTGAACGGGATGATGCAGACCTCCGTCTCCGATCGCCTCACGCTGTCGGCATTGGATCTCGGCACGGGCAGTGACTTTCGCCGTAATCTCGGCCTCGAAGGCCGATGGCAGGACAACCTCGTGCGACTCGCCGCGCCGCGCATTCGTCTGATCGACACAGCACGACTGACCGTCACACCCCGGGACGGCACCCCACATGCGCGGTACTTCGTCAACATTGCCAGTGCCGGGTTGAGCGCCGAGGTCGGCTCGCGCATGAGTCAGAGTGGGTGGAGCAAGCGCTGGCTCGGAACAGGAGCCTATCTGCTGGGTGGTGCCCTGGGTGCGTTGCGATCACAGCGCCGGCATGTGCGGATCACCGTGGACGGCCAGCTGGTCGCCGACACGGCACTCACGTTAGGCGCGGTGTGTAACGGCGCCCACTTCGGGGGCGGAATGCGCGTGGCCCCCGGGGCGCGCGTTGACGATGGCCGTCTCGAGGTCATCTGGATCGACGCCATGCCGCGGTGGCGCCTCCTGACGGCGATGCCGCTGGTGTATCGCGGGCGTCATCTGCGCCTCAAGGCAACCCATGCGGCGAGCGGTGCGTCAGTCACGATCGACGTCTCGCCCAGTGCGCCACCGATCACCATGGAATGTGACGGCGAACCGTTAGGCGCGGTGCAATCAGCCCGCGTGGAGATCGTGCCTCAGTCGCTGCGCCTGGCCTGGTGACCAAAAGCAGAACGGCGAGATCCCGGTTGGGATCCCGCCGTTGTTGCCTGACGCCGGCCTGATCGCGAATTACTTCGCGGCCTGTTCCTTGGGCGTCACGCCCAGCACCTTGACGCCATTGCCACGTGCCTGGTCCATCGCCCAGATCACCGACTGGTATTTCACCGTCGGGTCGCCCTTGAAGAACATGATCTTCTCGGGACGTGGATCGTAGATGGACTTGATGCGCGCGGCGAGGTTGTCCTTCGGTACGTTTTCCTTGTTGATCGCGTACTGATCGTTCGGGAGGATCTCAAGCACAATCTGGTCCGAGACCGCATTCGCCGGAGCGACCTGCGGGTTCGGGTCAGGTAGCTGAAGGTCGACCGCTCGGCGCACGCGGGGCTGCATGATCATGAAAATGATCAGCAGCACGAGCATGACGTCGATCATCGGCACCACGTTCGGCTCGTTGTTCAGCCCTCCGCTGGAACCACCTACACTCATTCCCATTGTCGATGGTCTCCTTACTTGTTTTGCGTGGGATCATCGCCCTCGACCGACGACACGGTACCCGGTCGCTGGTCGGAGACGGCGCCCACGACACGGACACCGGCGCGAGAGGCGACATCCATGGCGTCGAGGACCTTGCCGTATTCGAGGTCCTTGTGCGCCTTGATGTACAGAATCTTGTCGACGGTGCGTTTGTCGTAAATCGCCTTGAGAATGTTGCCCAGTTTCTCGTTTTCGTCGCTGCCCTGCTCCGTGAACAGGTCCAGCGGCTTTTTGTTCATGTAGTACTTCCCGGTGGCATCGATGCCTAACACCTGATCGAGGTCTTCTTCCGGGTGGGCTTTCAGGTTGATCCCATCCGGGGCAACCGCTGTGAAGCCCGCCGTGATTGCTGGTGTCACCACCATGAAAATGATGAGGAGCACCAGCATGACGTCGATCATGGGCACGACGTTAGGTTCGGCCTTTACGCCGCCCCCGCCGCCTACTGACATCCCCATGTGAGTCTCCTGTAAGAGAGTGACGCGGTGCGCTTACTGCGAGATCGGGGCTGCGCCCTGAGCCTGCGTATTGAACTCGCGGGTGAAACGCGACCGGCCAAACTCACCAGAGACGCCCTTGATGAGGTAGTCGATCATTTCCTTCGACGTATAGGTCATTTCCGCCGAGAGGTTGTCGATCTTGGTCGTGAAGTAGTTGTAGAACCACACGGCCGGGATGGCGACGACGAGTCCGAATCCGGTGGCGATCAGGGCCTCGGAGATACCAGCCGCGATGGCGGTGATGCCGGCGCCGCCCGAGGAGGCCATGCCCTGGAAGGCGTTCACGATGCCGAACACCGTACCAAGCAGTCCGACGAACGGAGCGGTGGAACCCACCGTGGCGAGAATGGCAAGACCGCGCTTGAGCGAAACCATTTCCATCAGCATTTCGCGCTCGACCGCACGCTCAGCGGTGTTGATGTCCGCCACCGTGACCGACCCGTCCATGATGAGCGGCTTGACTTCGGCCAATGCGCCGCCGAGTACGCGGGCGACGTGCGACTTCTTGTAGCCTTCGGCCAGCTTGATGGCTTCGCCGAGGTTGTCTTCCTCGAGGAACTGCGAGAATTCCGGGGCGAACTTGATCGTTTCAGCCTGGGCCTTGCGAAGGCTCCACAGCTTTCCGATGGCGGTCGACATCGACCAGACCGACATCAAGGCCAGCACGGCCCAGAGGAACTTCCCGAAGAACGGCGTGTGCAGCCAGATGTCCTGCAGATTGGTATTCATACGACGAAAGCTCCAAGGGTTGAGAAAGGGTTACGGTCGACGTATACCGCGGACTTCGCCGTGGTGACGTCGCGAGACGTCACTTGGCGATGGCGAATCCAAACGGCTGCTGCACGAGCTGACGCACCTTGCGACCGCCCACTTCGGCGGGAATGAAGCGCATACCGGGCAGCGCATTTTTCACGGCCGTTCCGAACAGATCGTGCGATGTCTTGAGCACCTTGAAGGAGCCCATCTCGGCGCGCCCCGTGGTGTCGACCACGAACTGCGCCAGGACTTCGCCTTCCACACCGGCCTGCCGGAGAATGTCCGGATACCTGGGCTGCGAGCCACCGGGGAGCGCCGTCACCGGCTTCTCCACCTGGAACTCGAAGAGGGGCTGATCATCCTTCACGATCGGAGCGGCCTTTCCACCCTCCACACCAGTCGCACGACCACCGGCCGCGCCCCTACCGGAGAAGTCGGCCTCGTCCGTCATCTTCTTGGACAAGTCGATATCGGGGAGCACGTCGGGGATCTCGACCGGGGCGGTCAGGATCTGAAAGCCTTTTGGCGGGGGCGGAGCGGCCACGACATCGGGTGGGGGTGGCGGTGGCTCGTCCTTGGGAGGAGGCGGTTCGTCTTTCTTGACCTCGACGAAGTCCACCTTCTCCTGCTTCGGCTTCTCGAACTCGACCGCGGCGTTCGCCGTAGCGTACACCGCAAACGAGATAAGAGCAGCATGAAGCACGAATGAAGCCATGGTGCCACCTGCACTCCGCTGCCGCTTGCGCTTCGACTCGACCAGGTTCGCGAACAATGGCATTGTCGGGCAAGACCTCGTCTAGGGGGACAGGGGACTCTGGTGCGCGAGGGATACTACCTCCACGACTTAATCGCGG
Source organism: uncultured Gemmatimonadota bacterium (assembly GCA_902826615.1). Classification (GTDB taxonomy): domain Bacteria; phylum Gemmatimonadota; class Gemmatimonadetes; order Gemmatimonadales; family Gemmatimonadaceae; genus RBC101. The sequence goes on along the minus strand of CADEFN010000013.1, from coordinate 13,750 downwards.
AATATCGAGTGCATTAATTCTCGATTAAGGAGTTGTGACGCCTCAGTAATAGAAACGTCAGGCCAGCCGGCCTTGGGCCGAAGCGACGTCCCGCGAAATCTCCCCATCACCAGAGGGAACCTTCTCGACAACGGGCTCGACATGCGCCAAGGGGAACTCTGCGGAAAACGTACTCCCGCGATGCAGTCGCGATGTCACGGTGAGGCTGCCACCGTGGGCCTGTGCAATCCACTGGCAAATGGCCAACCCCAGACCGTTGCCCGAACGTTCCGCCACACGACTGCGTGCCCGGTCCGCGCGCCAGAACCTCTCGAAAATGTGAGGAAGGTCGGCGGCGGAAATCCCGATCCCTCCGTCCTTGACCGCGAACACCGCGCTCTCGCCCGTCACGGTCAGGCTCAGCTGCACCGGCCCACCCTTGGGCGTGTACTTGATGGCGTTCTCCACGAGGTTCATGAACAGCTGACGGAGGCGCATGGGATCCCCCAGGACCATCGCGGGCTCCGCGTGAGGCATGGTCACCTTGTGCGCCCGGGGCTCTCCCAGAATGAGCCCGGTTTCGTACACCTCCCGGGCAATCGCCTGCAGGTCCACGGGCTCGCGAAAGAGATCGAATCGCCCTTCGTCGGCACGCGCCAGCGTGAGCAAGGCGTCCACCAGTGCCGACATACGCGCGGTTTCCTGCAGCGCCTCCTCCAGTGCCACCAACTGCTCCGTTGAGTTTGTTTGTGCATGCATCGCTCGCTCGACGTCGGCGCGCAGCACCGTGAGCGGTGTCTTGAGCTCGTGACTGGCGTCGGCGGTAAAGCGTCGCAGCCCGGCAAAGGAGGTCTCCAGCCGCCCGATCATCGCATTGAGCGTGGTCGTCAGGCGCGACATCTCGTCGTCCCCCTGGACGTTCACGCGTCGATGCAGACTCTTGCCGTCGGTGATGGCCTCGACCTCCTCACGAATGCGGTCGACGGGCGCGAGGACGTTCCCCGCGAGGAGGTAGGCGCCCATGACGGCGAGAAGCACAATGAATGGGAGCGCCACGAGGGCACTGCCCAGTATCTCGCGCCCGGACGTGTTGACCTCTTTCTGCGAGACGCCGACCACTACCTCACGCCCCGAGGGGTCGCGGAGGGCGACCATCACCCCTGCATCACTGCGCAGGGCAAAACGCACCGATTTGCCGGTCCTGCGCGCTTCCCGCATGAACGCATCAAAGGCCTCGTATTCGCCGCGAGCCGATTCAACGACTGCCCCTTCCGGCAGAAACGACGAGAGGGCACGCACGGAAGGGGAGCTGTACTCGAGGTCCCCGCCACTGGTATAGACGGCCACATACCCGGGGATGGCATCGAGCGCCGGACGCAGAAAGCCGGTCTTGGACACTCCCTCGCCTACCGTGAACTGCGACGCGCCGGCCTGCCCCATGAGCTGAAGAGCCGTTGTCGCACGCGTTCGCCCATGCCGCTCGAGCTCCGCGTATGCCCCCGATCTCCTGGCCGCATACACAGTGCCCGCAAAAATCGCGACCGCCGTCAGGACCAGGAGGGCGAATCGGTTGGCAATGCGGGTGCGGATGGAGGACATGGGGGAAGCACGGGAAGTACGAGAGGCACGTGAAGCACGACCAAAGCCTAAGGCTCTACCCCGCTTACTTCACGACGTAACCAACCCCGCGAACCGTTGTGATCAGCTTTCGTGCGTGCTTGGCGTCGATCTTTTTGCGCAGATGGTTGATGACCACATCCACGATGTTCGTTCCGGGGTCGAAGTGGTAGCCCCAGGCGTACTCGGTGATCAGCGTTCGGCTCATCACCCGACCCGCATGACGGATGAGATACTCGAGGACGGCGAACTCCTTTGGTGTCAACTCGATAGGCTCACCAGCTCGCGTAACTTCTCGCGTGTCGCGGTTCACTTCGAGGTCGGCAACCCTGAGGACCGGGCTGACCAGCGCTCGGGGGCGGCGGGCAAGAGCCTCAACCCGGGCGAGCAGTTCCTCGAAGGCGAAGGGCTTGGTCACGTAGTCGTCCGCTCCGGCCCTGAGCGTCGACACCTTGGCGTCCACCGCGTCCTGCGCCGTCAGAATCAGCACGGGCTTTTCATAGCCCCCTGCCCGCAGGGACGAGAGCACCTCCAACCCGGACTTCCCGGGGAGGCGCATATCGAGAATCACGACATCGAAGGGCTCCTGGAGCGCGGCGCGCTCACCCTCCTCGCCGTCGGTCACCAGAGACACTCCCCACCGCTGTTCCTCCAAACCTCGTTTGACAAAGGATCCTACAGTGGGGTCGTCTTCGATGACCAGAACCTTCATTTATCGCTTGGGATTCCGTGGGGTCGCTTAAAGCCGTACTGGCGGATTTTCCTGTACAGCGTCTTGGACGATATCCCAAGAACGGCCGCAGCGCGACCCTGATGCCATCGCACGCGCTCCAGCACGTAGCGGATGTGCACCCGCTCGAGCTCTTCGAGCGTGGGTACGTTGGCGGTTACCTGGGGGTCCTGCCCCACTGGCAGGGCGGAGGATCCGAGGAAGGGCGATGTGGTTTCGGGCATACGAAGGTCGGTCATTGAGGCGTGGCTCCAGGAAGGAGGATTCGGAAGGTGCTCCCGGCCCCAACCGCGCTATCCACTTCCAGGCGCCCCCCGTGGTCCGAGACAATGGCATAACAAATCGAGAGCCCGAGGCCGCTGCCGCGGCCGGGACCCTTGGTCGAGAAAAAGGGCTCGAAGATGTGGGGCAGATCGGATCGGGCGATCCCCTGCCCTTCGTCGATCACCTCCACTACGAGCGGATCACCGGCAGCAGCGCCGCGACGCGTCCGCACCGTCACCGCGCCGTCGTGGGTCATCGCGTCCGCAGCGTTCTGCAGCAGGGCTATCACCACCTGCAGCAGCTGCTCCGCGTTCCCGTCAACGGTGGGCAGTTCGGGATCGAGGAAGGTCGGCAGCGAGAGCCGCTTGAATTGCGCCTGATGTTTGAGCAGCGATAGCGCCTGCTCGATGATCGTGTTCATGCTGACCGCGCTTTTTTCGCGCGACCCGGGGCGCGAGAACTCGAGCAGACTTCCTACAATACCCTTGCAGCGCTCGACTTCTGTCCCGATGGTGCGCAGCATCTCGTGCATCACCGGCGGCAGCGACGCCCCGCCGCGATCGAGATCGCTCAACTGACCGCCCAGGTTCTCGGTGCAGGCGGCGATCGTCGCCAGCGGGTTGTTCACCTCATGCATCACCCCGGCCGCCATCTGGCCCATGGCGGCGAGACGTTCGGCCTGCGCAATCCGCTGCTGGGTGACCGCCATATCGCTCACATCCTCACCAATGGTGATGACATGCGAAATGGGCTCCCCTTCCACCAGCTGCATCGGAATCTTGGTGATGCGATAGGTCCGGGGTTCGCCGGTCGCCCGGCTCTCCATATTGAACTGCTGCATCCGTCCGGTCCGGAACACTTCGTCGAGCTCGGTGCGCAGCTTCTCCGCCGGCGCACGGTGCAGGATCTCGAAAATCGTCTTGCCTAACGCCTGCTCGCGACGAACGCCTTGCGACCCGCCTTCGCGGGTGCGGTTCCAGACACTGATCCGGAAATCGCGGTCCACCACATACAGGCTCACCGGCAGCGAGTCGACCACGGAATGGATGAAGCGCCGTTCCTCCTCCACCTGCCGTGTGCGCTTCTCGACGTCCGCCTTGAAGGCTCGTGTCTGCTCGGCGTGCGCCAGCGCGGGAGCGAGCATGCTGGCAATGGCGGTGACTGCCATGCTGGCGTCGGGCCAGAAGCCGCGTTCAATGCGAACAACGAGCGCGCCCAGATGCCGGGTGCCGGCGCTCAGCGGTCGCATCACCATCGGTCCGGAGTCCATCGCGCCGGTCTCGAGATGCGCGGCCAGCAGCTCTGCGGGTGTTGTGTGCACACCGGCACGCGCCGCCAGCACCAGCCCTTGTGGCGTCGACAGCCAGAGGCTCGCCTCCGACGCGCCTAACGCGCGTGTCAGCAGCCCAAGCACCTGTGTGGTGCGCTTCACGATGTCGGCTTCACCGCCGAGACACGTCGCGACGTCCGCGACCAGGCTCAGGGGAGACGCCGCCGTCTCCATTTCAGTCGTTCCCATGTGCGTCCTCACTGGAAAGCGTGCGGCTCCGCTGGATTTCGCGCAGAGTCGCCCCGCCGGACGGAATGACCGATGAGGTAGGCTGGAGGTAACAAACTCGGATGGGCCCGCTATGGACCGGACAGAATTACCGCAGTCCAGTCAGTTGCACGCCGCGTGTGAAATGCCGCTGGGTCAGGAGAAAGACCACGAGCACCGGCACCAGCGCGGTCACAGCCGCCGCCATCTGGTACGGCCAATTGGCGTAGTACAGCCCGTGAAACGAGGCGATGCCCACCTCGACCGTGCGCAGGCTCATCGACCGCGTCACCACCAGGGGCCACAGCAATGACTTCCAGGAGTCGATGAAGGCGAAGAGTGCGAAGGTCGCCAGGCCCGGCACCGCAGAGGGGAGCACGATGCGCCAGAACACCGCCCATTCCCCTGCTCCGTCGAGGCGGGCAGCGTCTTCCAGCTCGCGTGGCAACGACACGAAAAACTGCCGCATCATGAAGATGCCCCAGAACGACACCAGCTCAGCCGACACCAGCCCCGCCATGGTGTCGACCGCACCAAGGGCATCGACAATCAGAAATCGCGGAATGAGCAGCACGACCCCCGGAATCATGAGCGCGCCGAGATAGAGCGCAAACACGGCACGCTGCCCGGCAAACCGAAATCGCGCGAGCGCATAACCACCCAACGCCCCCGCCATCACCTGCGCGGTGACGGTGAACGCCGCGACGATCAGCGAGTTGGCAAAGAATCGCGCAAACGGCAACGTGGTGAGTGCGTCCCTGAAGTTCGCCCAACGTGGTGTTGCCGGGAGCATGGGCGGTGGATACTGCAGCACCTCGAACTCCCCCATAAGGGCGGTCGACACCATCCACAGAAACGGCACCACCATTACGGTCGCGACGGCAACTGCCGCCACCGCGCCACCCACGCGTCGCCCCCTAGCCGGCATACTCGACCTTGCGATTGAGCAGTCGCCACTGCAGCAGGGTGAGGCCCAGCAGAATCGCAAACAGCACCCAGCTCAGCGCCGAGGCATACCCCAAGCGCCGAAACTCCCACGCCTGCTGGTAAATCTGGAAGACGAGGACATCGGTGGAGCGTGCCGGCCCACCCTCGGTCATCACGTACACCAGCGCAAACACCTGAAACGACCAGATGATGCCCGTAACCAGGAGGTACAGCGACACCGGACGCAGCAACGGCCAGGTGACCTGGGTGAAGCGATGCCACGCATTCGCACCATCCAGGCGCGCCGCCTCGAGCAATGTTTCCGGAATCCCCTGCAGCCCCGCCAGATACACAATCATCTGATATCCCAGCTGCACCCAGGCCGATACGATCATCAGCGCCACCAGCGCAGTCGCCGGATTGCCTAACCAGTCGACCCCGGTTCCCCCCACCAGACGGATGAGGTAGTTGAGCAATCCATAGTCGGCGTGGTAGATCCACTGCCACACCATGGCAATGGCGACATACGACACCACGGTCGGCAGGAACACCATGGCCCGAAGCACACGCATGCCACGCAGCGGCTGGTTGAGCAACATGGCAGCACCAAGCGCGAGCACCATCGTCACCGGCACATACAGCGTATAGAGCGCAGTATTGCGCAGCGCGTTCCAGAACTGCGGGTCAGACAGCAGCTCCCGGTAGTTGGTCAGTCCGATGAAGGGACGCGACGTCTCCAGCAGGTCCCACGGATGCAGCGAGAGCCAGGCGGTGAACAGCAGCGGCCCCAGGGTAAAGACCAGCAAGTGCACGCCGCTGGGCGCCAGAAAGCTCCAGGCCGTTGCACTCTCCCGTCGCTCAGCGACAGACCGCCTTGGTGACGCCATCCAGGCACACAGAAACAGGGCGCATGCCGCTGCGAAACACCACCCGAGCAACAGCACACCTAACGTGCGGGTCCCCGGCATCGGCAGCGACAATGGGTCGAACCGCACCTGAGCGGACGGCGGTGGAAGAATCGCCGCGGCCTCGGTGAGTCGCCGACTGGCAAGGACGAGGGCCCCTGTCGTACCAACGGTCAGCGTCGCGATGGCATCGGCCACCAGAAAATACGGCGGAGTGGAGACGTCTTCCGACGCCCGCACGACACCGCGGCGGCCTAACGTGGCCGCCACCAGAAGCGTCGCAAGCACCACCGCGAGCGGTATCGCCACACCACGCCACCAATCGGCGCGCAACACCACGGCTCCCACCACATCCCACTCATCGGCGTCCTTCACCGGCACACTGACGTACCGCGACCACAATCGGCCTAACGACAGCGTCCGTTCGGACTCGGCGATGCGATTCGCGGCCGGACCGATCTGGCGCTCCATGGTGCGCACCACGTTCGCGACGCGGCCGGCGGCGACCGGTGTGCGCACAGGAAGTCTGGTCGGCTGAAAATCAGGACCAAAGGACGCTGCCACCGAGCGCCCTTCCTGCGCGGCCAGTGCGTCCTCGGCCCTGATCCAGGTGCGCACCACGAGCGCACCGACCACCAGTCCCCACACCAGGCAGACTGCCACCGCCACCCGCCGAGCCGGGGTCACGAAGTCTGTCGTCATCGTACGAGGATTCCGTCGATGCGCTGGGCGGCCGCACGCGCAGCCGCCAGCGGAGTACGACCCTGGATGAGCACGGCGTCGAGGATATCGGGAAGTTGTGCCTCCACTTCCCGGAACTTCGCAATCCGGGCACCCCACGGCGGAATTCCAAAGACGACCTGCCGGCCGAAGGCGGCATCGAGTCCCAGGGAATCGAGGGGGAGCCACGCCTGCTGCACCGACGGCATCACCGACAGTTCGAGACCCGCCTCCAACCGTCCCCGTTGTGCCTCTTCACCCGCCAGGGCCGCCGCCAGCGACACCGCCAGTTTGCGATGCAGAGTGTTGCGTGGCACCGCCCACGCGGAGGCAAACAATGGCGTGCTCACCTGCGCGGTCTTCGCCCGCGGGATCGAGACAACGCCAAGCTGCAGGCGTCCACTTGCCAGCTGTGGCCGGATGTTGGGAATGAGCCAATGCCCGCTCGGCAGCAACGCAAGTTTGCCACTGTAGAACAGACGGTTCTCGTTGCCGGTCACGGCGCGGAATGCGTTAGGCCGCGGTGCGACCTTGTGCCGTGTGACGAGGTCGGTGAGGAAGGTGATCGCCGCCACCGTCTCTGGTGAGTCGAGGGCACCTGATGCTCGCGTGCCGGTGCGATCGAGGATGTCTCCACCCCCACTCCAGAGTATCGCCTGCCAGGCATAAAACGGGCGCATGACCGCCGTACCCCACTGATCCGGCGTCCCATCGCCATCGAGGTCGCGTGTGAGCGCCTGCGCTGTTGCGACAAACTGCTCCCATGTCCAACCATCGGTGGGATACGGCAAACCGGCGGCATCAAAGAGCGCCCGGTTGTAGTAGTACACCATGGGCGAGAAGCCCTTGGGAAAGGCAAACACCGCGTCGCCCCGCGAAAAGATCGCGAGCACATTCGGGTAGATCGTTGCCAGATCGATCCCCACTCGTGAGGCAAAGGGACGCAAATCGAGGAGCACCCGCGATTCGACAAAGGCGGGAACGTCGATATTGTCGAGAAGAAAGACATCCGGCGGTGCGCCCGACACAATCGACGTGATCACCTTCTCGCGGTACTCCGCCTGATTGCTGACGGGCTCGTTCTCCACACGCACGCCGGGATGGGCAGCCTCGAAGGCTCGAATGGCCGGCAGATCGAGTGCGTTCTCGGCGGGCGTTTGCCACGAAGTAAGGCGCAGCACAGTCTCCGGCGCATCAGCGCCGCAGCCTGTCAGCACTGCACACAACCAGAAAGCGCACCTCATGGCCGGCGACCGCGCCCCTCCAGCCGTCCTTCGGCGTCAAAGACCAGGGCAGCCTCATGGTCGATCCTGAGATGGACCGTGTCGCCCGTGGCCACCGTCGGAAGGCCCGGCACCCGCACTCGCACTTCGGTGTTGTCGCCCAGCAACGCGTGCACGATACACTCGGCGCCTAGCGGTTCGACCAGGGCGACACGCACGGGGAACGTGCCATCACCGGGGGGCACGATATGGAGATGTTCAGGCCGGACCGCCAGCGTGCCGCTCCCCGGGGGCGCCGTCACCGGCACCTGCACGGCCCCCACAAACAGCTGTCGGCTCCCCTTTCCTTCAATGGTACCATCAAAGGTGTTGATGGACGGTGACCCGACAAACTGCGCGGTGAAGCGTGTGGCCGGGGTGCGGTACACCTCGAGGGGAGCCGCGCACTGCTCCAGCCGTCCCTTGTTCAGCACCGCCATGCGTTGCGCCATCGACATCGCTTCGACCTGATCGTGGGTCACGAAGATCATCGTGGCCCCAAGCTGGCGATGCAGCCGCACCAGTTCCGCCCGTGTCGACGCCCGCACCTGGGCATCGAGATTGGAGAGAGGTTCGTCAAAGAGAAAGACGGCCGGCTGCCGCACCAGGGCCCGCGCCAGGGCCACCCGCTGCCGCTGCCCGCCGGACAGCTGCGCCGGCTTGCGCGCCAGCAACTCTCCGATGCCTAACGTTTCTGCCACCTCGCGAACCTGCCGCTGCTGCTCACCCGCGGGCACCCGGCGCATCTTGAGCGGAAAGGCAATGTTCTCGGCGACCGTGAAGTGCGGATAGAGGGCATAGTTCTGGAACACCATCGCCACGTCACGTGAACCCGGTGGCAGGTCGGTCACATCCTCTTCGCCCACGACAATACGGCCACTGGTCGGTGCATCGAGCCCGGCGATCAGGCGCAGCGCGGTGGTCTTGCCGCACCCCGAAGGCCCGACCAGGACCAGGAACTCTCCATGTTTAATGTCGAGGGTGAGGCCTGCAAGGGCCACACTCCCGTCGGGGAACTTGCGGGTGAGCTGCTGCAATCGGACGGTAGCCATCAGCCCAACCTCGCCGTCGGGTTGGCCGCGCCGATGGTGACGTACGTGCTCATGGCTCGAACACGAAGCGCGGGACCACTGAGATGTGTCAGCTGCGCGCGCACCGCCCCGTCCTCGCGCACCCAGTGGCCGCGGAAGCGCGTGGTGCCCACACGTATCCCGTGCAGCTGCAGCGTATCCAGCGCGTCAGGAAGACGGAGGTCGATTGTGCACTCGCCGTTCATGGCGTCGGGACGGAGACAAAGGATGCCGTGCACCATGGGCGAGATGAGCGCCGCCGCTGACCAGGCCTGGTCCGGACACACACCGGCTGCATCGCCCGTGTCGCCATCGAGCACTTCGTCAAAGGCCCCGAGTGTGCGCTGCGCCGAGCAATCGGCAATCGAGCGCACGAGGTCGAGGGCCCTGTCGAGGTGCCCGAGCCGAGCGTTGGCGAGGGCCGCCCAGCCCGTAAAGAGGGGCCAGACCGCTCCCGTGTGGTACCCCCGCGGTTGGTAGCGTGCGTCATGACGTGAGAGCATACGCACACCCCAGGGTGTCGTGAAGGCTTCGGTGGCCAGTTGGTCCAGGACAGCATGCCCGGTTGACGATGCATCGAGCCCCAAGGCACTCGGAACTGCGGAGAGCGCAGTGGTGGTACCCTCCAGCCGCCCGTCGACCGTACGATGCAGAGCCAGGTGACCATTGGGGAGCCGGAGTGCGTCGAACGCCCCTAGTGCACGGTCGAGTTGCGCTGCAGCGTCGTGAGCGAGGGTGTGGTCACCCACCACACGCGCGAGAGGCGCCAAGCGACGCAAAGCATCAATCCAGATGGCGGCCACGTAACTCGTGACACTCCCGCCACCCAGTGGCCCCATCTCGATCCAGCCATGCCCTACTCCATCATTTTCCGGGAGCCCATCGTCATCGCGGTCGCAGGTGCGCACAAAGTCGTAGGCTGCCCGGGCGGCCGGCCACCAGCGCTCAAGTGCCTCACGATCACCGGTCCACTCCCCCCAGGCAGCGACCGCGCGAATGAAAAGTGGCGTGGCATCGGCGGCGTCATAGTGTACCACACCGCTGGTCGTGATCTCGTGCGCAATCTTTCCGGTGACGTCGGCCGTGCTGGCCAACCTGTCGATAGCAACCATGGCTTCCTCGAACATCCCGCTGGCCAGCATGGCGTCGACGCACCAGGAGGTGTCGCGCCCGAAGTGCCACGCGTATCCCGGCCGCGACTCCCCCCATCCCGGACGGGTGGCCGCATATCCCGCCATGAGCCCCGCTGGTTCGCCTGTCGCCCCCGAGAGAAAGCCTGCGAGGCGCGTGGTGGCCCAGACCCACGCCGTGTCCAGCTGCGGGCTCCCTGTTTCAAGTGTTGTATGGCACGCCGTGCGCCGTCGATGTTCGTCGTGGTGCTCCTGGATGATGGTCGCAACGGGACTCTCACGAATGGTGAGCGCCGACACGCCATTTACCGATGCGCGAAAGAGCATACGGATCCCCTCACCTGGCGCACCTGTCACGCGCACGCGAGGCGCGGCATCGTCCGCCATGACGTCGAGCTGTTGCGCACCATCGATGTAGATGGCGAGGGCATGCCGTCCGTCGCATCCCGTGATGACCACCACGGACTGACGTCCATCGGTGCGTTGCTCCGTCCTCAGCGGACGCAGCAGCTCTGCCGGCATCGGCCATTGAAGGCGCAACGGGCACAGCACCTCGACGGCGATGGGTTCGCTGCCTGTCACCGGCTGCAACTCATACACCCATTCCGGCGCGGAGCGCGACGGCACGACGACCTCCCGCCACTCGCCATCCCCACAACGCAGCCATCGCTCAACGCCAAAGCCACTGGTGCTCACCCTGGTGGCCTGCACTTCTCCAGTGCCCACCACCTGCACTCCGCCACCAACAACCAGCAGCGGATGGAGCCACAACTCCTGCACACCGGCACCTTCGTTCCCCACGGCAAGACCGAGCGGTGCGCCTAACGTCCACGGTGTGGCAGCGGGGTTGGTGTTGCTGGCGCGCGGCTCCGGCGGTGTCCATTCGCCAATGCTGCCCAGCGCTCGTGGTCGCGGCAGTGGCGACACCCTCGCGTGGCGCACGACACCACCCGGCCAGTACACACCCGCGGGTGGAGCGTACCGGCGCAGGGCGTTGCGCAGGAGATGATCGCGCTGGGCGTGGAGCAACTCATCCCCACCGGTGAAGCTGATGTGCGCGCCAAGGCACAGCACGCGCCCCAGTCCCACCTCCGACTCCCACGCCACAGCCGTGGTCGCGTCGAGGTGCACGTATGATCGATCCACCGCAATCACCCCGACGCCATCTCCCCACTCGGCGCGGGGAAGTGTTGCGCCTGTGCAGGAATCGCCCTCGCGTGCCATCCAGGTAAAGGTGCCACGCTCGAAGCCGTCAAGAAGCGGATGCCGCCCCCACCCCTGGAAGCCCCGGATGTGCGGGTAACCGGGCCAATCACGAAAGGCCGCGGGCCACTGCGGATCGTCTTCGTGACGCCACACCCGGGGCAGTTCCACCCGTGGCACACCCGCCGCGCCTAACGCTTCGGCCAGTGGCGTTGCCAGCAGCGAAAGCACCAGGTGCGCTCCACTTTCAAGCGCCTCCCGTAACGCCTGCATCACGTCGGCGCTGAACACCGGAACACGCTCGCCGGCGTGACACCAGATCACGCGTGCTCCACGGAGCCTGGCGGCATCGCCCACCACCTCTGCTCCCACGACCTGCCCCTCTACCCAGCGCGCGGCACCCCTCGACTCGGCGTCGTCAGGCACCGCCAGCAACACCACGCGCTCAGTCACCGCGGTATGCTGATGGGCTCTCCACGCGGCGCCACACGCGTCACATCCCCCGCGTTCACCGTCACCATCCCGTTGTTCAGCGTGATGGTCATGTCGCGACCATCAACCTGCAGGCGTGTCAGCGCAAACGACTCCAACTCGAGGGGCAGAGGATCGATGCGAATGTCACTCGCCGACACCTGAAGCCCGGCCACGTACTTGATGATGAGATCGACCACCCAGGAGTGCTGATAATCGTCGATCCCGCGATACACCGAGGCGGCCCCAGTGAGCGGGTTGTAATGCTCGAAACAGTTTGGCCGGTGCAGATCGCCATCATGGAACATCATGTGTACAAAGCGTTGCAGCAACTGCGCCGCGGCGGCCCGCAACTCGGGACGCTCGGTGGTCCCCCAGCGAGCAAGGGCCTCGACCAGATGGGAGTTGGTCATCGGCCACACCCGCCCATTCCATGGGCAAACGTGCCGCTTTCCCTTCCACTCGGCGGTCGCCGAAAAGAGCGGGTCGTCGAGCGCGGACGACGGCACGGGCCAGTGCGTCCAGAAGCGCTCTGCATCCAGAAGATTCTTCGTCAGCCCCGGGAGGTGGTCCTCACCCGCCAGGTCCGTGAAGTACGGATAGAAGCAAACTGCCGCCGCGACCTTTGTGCGGGTCATCGAACGCGGGTCAACGTCGGAGAACATCAGCGTCTCGGGGTCCCACATCTGCTCTCGCACCGCGCGAGCCGTGCGTGCGGCATACCCCGCCCAGTGACGCTCCTCGCCCGTGTGCCCCAGCCGGGGGGCCAGCCGCTCGAGCGCCCGAAAGAGTGCGTACGCATACACCGTGACGTCGATACCCTTGAGCCGTATCCGGTTTTCCCAGCCATAGGCATCAGCACGGTCATCCACCGCCTGGTACCGCGACATGTACTCCTGCCCTGTCTCATACTGATCGACCACATCAAACATCCCGGTCGCGTCAGGATCGCGGGTGGACACCAGCCACTCGGCATGTGCCGAGAGTTTGGGGTACAGCGCTGACGCAAAGACATCGTCGGGGCGCAAGGTGTCGAGCGCTTCGAACGCATCACCCCAGTTGGCGTGATAGAAGTCCGTCCCCTGCAGATGGTTCACATAAATACGGCCATGCAGCGCACCATCAGGCTTCTGATGATCGAAGATGGTGCGCAAAACGCCTCGTGCATGCTCCGGAGCCGAACGCCAGCGCAGCTCACGCGCATGACACTGCGCCGAGTAGGTGATGGGCTCATGGAAGAACCCGATCCCTTCACAGGTGGTGGGCCAGGCATAGTGCCCCGCTCCACCATGGATCGAGTTGAGAAAGAGCCCGTACCAGCGGTACCAGTAGTAGCGCTCGAGGTAGGGATCGGAGCAGATGAAGTGCGGCACATCCGCGAAGAGTTCACTCCACCGGCGGCGCGATGCACGTGCAAGGTTGGGTGCACCGCCAGCGGACGCACGTCGCGAGCTGTCGTCGACCACCGGCGTGTTGAGCGGTGTGACGGCCGGGTGCACCCGCAAGGTGGGATCAGCCGGGAGTACCCGCATGACAAATCCGGCGGACACCTCACGCCGGCGCTGCTTGAGTGCCCTGTGCACGGCCGCGTAGAGAAATCCATCGCCCGGCAATCCCTCGAGCCGAACGGTACGTGGCAGCTGGTCACCCACCCACTGCTCGGCAAACGGAGCAAAGCGCCAGTGGGGCTGCAGCGCGCTGCGCTCGCTCAGGGACGCCGACCAGCTCGTCGCCTCACCGAGGGCAGCCAGCTCACAACGCAACGGCATGGTGACTTCTCGTCTGTCCGACACACGCCGCGTGAAGGCCAGTGCCCCCTCCCAGCGCGTGCGTGGCAGATCAAGGGTGCGGGTTTCCTGCACCGTCCAGGCCACCGCGTGCAGCTCCCGAGGTTCTGGAAGTGAAAGCTGCCATTCGGAGGCAAAGACCCCGCGC
>CADEFN010000012.1 GCA_902826615.1 uncultured Gemmatimonadota bacterium | reverse complement strand
GAGGGATTTGCCAGCAGCAGTCTCGTGGGGCAACTTTCGACGACGGTGCGCAGCAAGTCTGCCGAAGCGAAGTCGTCGATGGCCTGCGTCGCCAGCAGCACTGCGGCGTTGCGCTTGCGCCATGTCTTCAGCGCCTCCTGGACGTATGCGCGCAGCGATGGGTGCTGGATGAGGCGCCATGCCTCGTCCATGACGCAGATCTTCAGGGTTCCCGCATCTGCTGGGTCATGAACCCGACGGTTGACGCGGTGCAGCACGTAGAACAACAGAGGTTCAAGCAGTGAGGGATACTCCCGCATCGACTCGAAATCGAACACCTGCAGGCGGTCCATCGGCAGCGTGTCGCGCGGGTTGTCGAACATCGCACCGTAGCGGCCGCCTTCGACCCACTTCTGCAGTCGAGCATCAAGCCCCCGCGGCAGCAGGTTCGCCAACGTGAAGAGGCGTCGCTGCGCGCGCTCGAGCACGAACAGGTTTTCGACCGCCTCATACGTCTCGCGGTCCTCGGCATCGCTCAGGCGATACCCGTCTTCGCCTTCCAGCAGGACGCGAGTGAACGCGTGGAGGAAGTGGAGGTCTTCTGGTGTTGGTGCCGCCAGATCGAACGGGTTGATGGTGACGTCCTGCTGGCCGAGACCCAGTTCCAGGTAGCCGCCGTCGAGCAGCCCTGCCAACTTGCGATAGCTGTGCCCCAGATCGAGGACGACGGTCAGTGGGTCGTACTGTTGGAGGTGCGTGACCAGCACGTTGAGCAGGAAGCTCTTGCCGCTGCCAGTCGCGCCCAGCACCAGGGTGTGTCCGACGTCGTCCACATGCAGGTTGAACCAGTAGGGGATGTCGGCTGGCGTCTCGAAGGCGAGCAGTGCCGCCTTCTGAAGATGGCGGCTGACAGGCTCGCCGCCGTCGCGCGTGAAGAGGAAGCTCAGGTCGGCAAGGTTCGTTTCGAGCAGCGACAGCCGTCGAAGGTTGTAGGCGCCGTTGCCTGGAATGACAGCGAGCCAGGCGTTCAACAGGTTGTAGGACTCTTCGAACGCCGCTCCATCATGGGACGCCAGCATCTTTATCGCGTCCGCTGCGGCTCCATCCAGGGCACGCCGGTCGGTGCCTATCAGCACAAGCGACAGAGAGGCCATCCCGAAGAAGTGACCATGCACCTCGGTCTCAGTCAGCGCGTCCCCGAGCTGGCGCACCATCGCATTCGCGGAGTCGTCCACGAGCATCTCTTCGGGCCGCGTCTCGGATGACACGTAGTTGATGAGCGACACCCGCTTGTTGAAGAAGTGCCGCCGGCGCGACTGGATGTCCCGCCGCACGCGGTCAGCCGGTAGCCGTTGCCACTCCAGACACATGACGCATTGACTTGGCACCGTTACGATGTCCGCGAGCATGTGCGCGAACGTCTGGGCTGGCGGCTCCTTCATCGTCAACACCTTGACGGCGTGGCGCCCGACCAGCAGATGATCGCGGTGGCACTCGATGGGCGAATCCGCGACGAAGTAGTCGAGGTGGGTGTCGTAGGCCAGAGACGCCGCGGCGGCGCGCGCCGGGTCGTAGTTCACCAAGCGTCGGAAGAAGGTGAAGGCGCCACGCTTGGCAAGCCGCTCGATGCCGACGTCGGCAAGATGCGACTCCAGGCCCTTCGCCCGGTGATGGAGCGACTCGATGGCCCGATCGAGGTCCGCCTCCACGAGCCGGCAGCGACGCCCGTGGGACAGCCAATTGCGCAGCGTCTCGCGCGGCTGACGGAGGGCGTCGGCGACCGACCTGGTCGAGCGTGCCGCGGCTGGTTCGTAGATCAGGACGAGGAAGTGATCGACGGTAAAGAGGCCCGCGAGGCGGCTGTTCAGAAAGTCGGCGCGACGGGCTACCGCCTCCTGGGCTACCGGGCGTGAGCACGGCGCCGCTACGAACGGGACGGCCTCCTCCTTGAGCACGTACTGATACACGCGACACCGGTCATCGAGCAGGCGGAGGGCCGCCTCCATCTGATGGACGAGCACGCGTCGCTGGTCATGGGTGAGCCCCTCGGCGTCGGTGCCGCGGATCCGATAGACGACTCCGACGTGCCCGGCTTTCGTCAGGAAGGTGTGGTCATCGACGAAACCCCAGAGGGCGATCTGGGCGTTCACCGCGCCCGCCTCGGCGTAGTCGCGAAGAATGCGGTCCAGGCGCATCATGCGGTCACCTCGATGTCCTGGCGTTCGTGCTTCGCCGGGTCGAAGCGACGGCGGAGCCGAGACGACGACAGGAGGATCTGGAGCATGTCCGGGTCGCGCGTGGTCGCCCAAGCGGCGAAGCCGTACAAGCCGCCGAACATCAGCAGGCCGGCGAGGAATGAGTAGAAAAGGTTGAACGTCGCGGCGCCCATCAGCAGTGCCAGAAAGAACAGGCGCCGCTCGACACCCCAGACCGTCAGACGGCGGTGGAGCGCCTTGTATACCGGGCGGAACGAGGGCGGCTGGCTGGCAAGCATGGCGGATCGCCTCAGAACAGCCAGGTCAGGAACTGCGCCGCGAACAGGGCCAAGCCGCCACCGAACACGATGCCGCTGATCTGACGCTTTGCCCCGGCCTCGCCGAACATGAACATCAGGCCGCCGAGAACGATCGCAACAAGTGCCAATGACCGCGCCAGCGGCCCGGTGAACGTTTGCTCGAGGTTGCCGGCCGCGCGTTCCCATGGGGACTGCGCAAGCGCCGCGGCCGGCAGCAGCAGGGCGGCCGTGAGGACGGCGACAGTACGGCTGACCCGGACTCGGCGGTGCGAACGGGGGCCCGTCGAACACGCGAGGCTTGTGCTACGCTGCGGTTTCGGATCGCTGTATCTCTCAGGCCCACGCCGACGCAGAAGACTCTCGCGCATCGTTCACCTCGGATCCGGGGACGCCTTCCAGCAAAGCCGTCCCGTAACGGATTGAACGCAGCGAGCCACTGAAACCTTACAGGGCCTCGAATCGTTAACGCGCGAGGTCTATACTGTCGCCACTGGCCTCGAAATAGCGGTGCCCCTCCCTCGGGTGCCGGGACGGGACGTGTCATGGATCACATGCGCGCGCTCGGGCTGCTGGACAGCAACGGGAAACCGCTCGGTGACCGAATCGAGCGTGTGCTGGCTGGACTGCTGCCAAAGCTTCGACGACGGTTTCCCAACCTGCAGGACGACGTGGCCATCACGGAGGTCATGGAGGAGGCCGGACACCGCATCGCCAGTCGTGAGGCACGCGGTGGCCCCATCGAGCGCATCCACGGCTACGCCTGGGTGACGGTGCGCAGCGTCGCGACGTCACACATACGGCGCCCCGCGACGCGGCTCATTCAGCAGACCTTGGCGCCGGAGGCCAGCCACGAGCACATCGCCGTGGCGCAGGCGCAGTTCGGTTCTCCGGAACAGGTGGAACGCGATATCCTCCTGCGCGAAGTCCTGGCGAGGCTGTCGCCCGAGGAGCGAATGGTCTGCCTGTGGAAGATGGCCGGCTTCTCTGCCCAGGAGATTGCGTCAGCTCTGGGCCGCTCGGTGGTTTCTGTCGATACACTCTTCTCGCGAGCCAAACAGAAGATTCGCAGCGATGTCAGCATCAGCCAGCTGCCTCGGACCACACGTCAGCTCGTTCCACCAAAGCGGCAGCGATCTCGATCACAGGCGACGGGGACCATTGATGGCCGACGGACCACGGAAGTCAAAACTGGATGACCGTCGAATCTCAGACGCAATTGATGAGGTGCTCGGCCGAGCGAATCCCAACCCAACGCGAGACGGCTGCCTCTCCCCGGCCACGCTGCTAGCACTCGCCCGTCGGACGCTGCCCATCGAAGACCCTGGGTACGTGCACTTGGCGAACTGCTCGGAGTGTTACCGAGCGTTTCGGGCTCTCCAGGGAAGCGACGATCCGACGGGTAGTTGATACCCGCTGGGTAGCTTGCACCCGTTGGCTCCTCGACCTCTGCGGGTAGCACCTACCCGGCGGGATCGGGATCCGCGTCTCGAACTGCTAGATCTCCTCGCGAACGACGCGTCGCTCGTCGGCACGGTGCTTGCGCCTAATCGAGCGTGGCCCCATCGAAGCGACGTGTCGAGCCGCAAGGTCAACCCCGCCCCACGAAGACACCCTCACGGTCCGGGCGGCTCACCGAGCGCCAGCGTCTGATCTGTGTGTGGCACATCGCGGGGTTTTCGGACGCCGCGATCGCGAACCACCTTGGGACTACCCTGCCGTCCCTTGAGGCTGACCTCAAGCGGCTGAGGCGAGCACTTCGCCCTGCAAAGCCTCGCCTGAACGCTCTCCGCACGCCACGGGTGGCACGCCGATGACTCGCCGCCGCTGCGGTCAAGCTCGGACTGCGCCGTGGCCGAAGCTCCCGCGGCCACACTGGCCCGCGTAGGTCATGGCGACAATGCCTTGCGACGACTTCTTCAACGTCAACTGCGGCTGCTGCGGGCGGCCGCTGCGGATGCGCGTCGACGAGCTTCGTGGGCTGAGGACCGTAGATTGTGAGGACTGTGCCACGGCCAGGGTC
The DNA here is from genome assembly GCA_902826615.1 of uncultured Gemmatimonadota bacterium. Classification (GTDB taxonomy): domain Bacteria; phylum Gemmatimonadota; class Gemmatimonadetes; order Gemmatimonadales; family Gemmatimonadaceae; genus RBC101. Next base: position 64,929 of record CADEFN010000012.1, on the reverse strand, counting down.
GAAGGGAATTCGCGGTTGGAACCGGCGCCCACGCCGGGGCCACCCGCGTGCTCCGGGAGGGCTTCGCCGGGGATCGTCACGCTCCCTGGTCCCGAGAGCCTCGACTCGAAGTCGGCGTCCTTGCAGAGGCGCGGTAGGGCGTCAGGGCAGCAGACTTGCCGGCGGCGGTCAAGGTAGTCACTGCGCCGTCACTCGCAGCTTGAGACGAGAGACCCACCCCACGTCGAATCTCACCAGGTGTTTGGTCTGACCTGCCTGCCGCTGACATAGTTGCGTTGCGCTCGCCCGCAATTCCTGCCACGGGCGCGAGTTCCTACGTACGCAGCGTCCGGCACATGGCGTCGCGCGATCGGCGCGCCGACACAATTCTGGCCGCCGAAGCGATGGCATGTCGTCGGCACCGATGCCCGCGTGCCCGCCGTCGAGTACGCACCACGCGATCCGAGTGCCTCCGCCTTGTACGCCGTGGTCGGGGAGCACGTCGAGAGTTTCCTCGCCGAGGCCGCGCGAATGCGCGACGGCCAGGGGCGTCCCCGGTTCGTGGAAGACGAGTTTCGCAGTTTCTGCGCTGCGGCTTCTTGGCCGGGGGCTTCGCGCGATTTCGGTGCACGGTTTGCACGACCGAGCGGCTCGAGGTCGGTATCGATGCCGCGACGCTATACCTCTGACCCGCCGATCCGGTCCGACGGCGAATTTGTGCAACAGGTCGTTGCACCATCGCCTTGGGCCCAAGAGGTGCGCTTCAGTTTCCGCCAAGATTGAGGTCACGCACGGCGACAAACGCCAGGTTCGTCTCGGCCGCCCGGCGCTCCTTCGCTTCGAGAACCTGGATTAGGGAAGCCTGGCGCGAGAGCACTTCATAGAGGTCGAGTCCATCAGCGCAGATCAGGTTGGTCTGCCGCCCGCGCGAGAATGCCTCGAGGCCGTCAGCGGTGAACCCGGAACTGCTCACGAACAGCCCGCGCGACCACGATGCCTTTCCACTGACCTTACCTGAAAAGGTCATGAGGTCGGCGAAGCCGATCTGCGGACCATGCCATTTTGCCTCTACCAGATAGGTCTGGCCGTTCAGCCTGAAACTACCGTCGATCTGCTCCCCCACAAGCCGGAAGGCGCCGCGCGGCGCAAGCCCAAATCCGGCGAACAACTCGTTGAGAAAGCCCTCGAAACGCAGGCCCCGCGCCTGCGGATTCAGCTTGGTGATCTCGATGAGCAGCGCGGCGAGTTCTTGCGCCTTAGCCGCACTCAACGCCGCTGTCGATTGCGGCGCAGCCTCCTCTGCATTCCCACGTCTGAAACTGCTCAGAAAACCTGGATCCAGCAACTCTGGAATCCTGAACTCCACACCAGGAAGTAGGCTGTTCAGTCGATCGATCTCTGCGCGAGTCAGAGGGTTACCCTTGCCGCGCCGGTAGGTCATCGCCTGGCGGACGATCGCCACGATCAGCTCGGCAAAACTTGAGCGGCCTTGTTCGAGCGTCGCGGTCAGAAGCTGGACGATTGCAGGTCGCTTGCTGCCTGGGACCCATAGGTCGCCAACGCCAGCCTGCGCGGCCGCGAGCGGAAAGGCGGTCCTGCTGTTTCCGCTTCCGGGCAGGACATCGTAGAGCAGGTCGGCTAGGTCTTCGACGGTCTGGGCCTCGCGAAATGACAGCATGGTCATTCGCCCTCGGCCTCCTCCATTCGGGCTTCAAGTTCATCCAGGAACGGAGAGCGCCCCCAGTTCATCCGCCCCCGGGCCGTGTCCACATAACCGGAATAGAGCATATGGATCTCGTCGCGGGCACGCGTGAGGCCGACATAGAACAATCGCCGGCTCTCGCGGCGGACCGCTGGCTGCTCATTGCGCCAGGGCAGGCTCCCGAGATCGAGGCCGACCATGATCACGACATCATATTCGCACCCCTTCGCAGAGTGCAGCGTCAACAGGTTCAGATGCAGCGGCGAGCCATCGCGCCCCCCAAGGCTCGCCAGGTCAAGATCTGCGAGCGCGCGCCCGATAGCGAGCGCGGCGGACATGCGATCAACCTGCTCGCGCTGGTCGGCGAGACTCGGTTCAGCCGCCATCAACGCATCGAGCATTCCGGCTCTCACGCCGGCCACAAATTCCCGGGCGCGCCCCTCTTCGACCCGAAGCGACCAGAGAAGCTCCGTCAGGCGCTGCGCTTCTTCTCGCGCCTGCGCGTCGGGAATCCGTGTGCGATGAAATCCGAGCCAGCGATCTAGCAGGCCGCGCAGTTGCGGCCGGGCCTCGCGCCAGCCGCCCGCGCACCATGCCGCGCAATCCTCGATCCAGCTGGTGAGTGCGACTTTGCGATAAGGCGCCGCGGTGTCGACACGGACGAAGTCGAGGCCGGCCGCCGCCACGGCTTCCGCCACCACGTCGCCGGCCCGATAGTCTCGATAGAGAATGGCGATATCGCCAAGCGCGCGGCCCGGCTTGGCCGCGAGCGCCTCAGGAATGATCTCGGCGACCGCATGCGCCGCCTGGCCCTCAAGCCCGTCGTCGCACTGCACGAATTCGATGACCGCCTGCCGCTCAGGGTCGTTCGACTCGTAGCCGCGCGCCTCGCCCAATGCCAATTCCGATGCCTTGACGATGCGCGACGCTGAGCGGTAGTTGAGTTGGAGTTGGACGCGCTCGACATCGTCGCGCACGCCCAGCTCCTGAAGCAGAGCTCCGTCCGCACCGGTAAATCCGTAAATCGATTGATCCGGATCCCCGACCGCAAAGAGCCGGACACCGCCATCGAACGCCACCCGCGTGACGATGCGATGCAGCGCCACGCCGAGGTCCTGATACTCGTCGACCGCGAGCACCGGCAATTTCGCCTGGAGCAGCGGCAGCACCCAGTCATGCTCCGAGACCAGCCGCTGTCCGAAGATCACCAAGTCGTCGAAGTCGATGAGACCCAGCCGCCGCAGTTCCGCCTCGTACTCTTCCGCCCATGCGGCTAGCTCCGCTTGGTCGTTCCAGATGATTGATGTCCGGTCCAAAACCGATCGCCGATGCCGCCCGAGGTCCATCGGCTTGTTGGGATGGCCGACTCCGAACAGCCGGTCCCCAACCCGCCGCATCGCCTGGTCGCTTTGCCGCTGCGTGGCAACCGAAAGCGGGAATGGCGCCGGCAGATTCGCAAGCCGCCCATAGGGCATGAGCAGGTGTCGCAGGCAGAAGCCATGCACCGTTCCGATGAAGAGGTTAGATGCCTCGCGCAGACCGAGCCGCTCCAGGCGCCGCGTCAGTTCGCGCGCGCACTCCTGGCTATAGGTGATGCAGGCCGCGCCGCGCGGCGCACGCACGTCCTCCGCCATGATCCGCGCAAGCTTGAGCACCAGCGTTTTGGTCTTGCCGCTGCCCGGTCCCGCCAACACCACGCAGTTGCCCGTGGAGTCATAGGCTGCTTGCTGACCTGGATTGCCGGCCAGGTCGGCCGCCTGCGCGAGATAGGCATTGCTGACGCTACGCAACGGCATGGCGGATATGCTCCAGCGCTCGCCGGATATAGTCCGGGCAATTGTCGTCGCTGGCATGCGGCGCGAGCGCCTGCGCGAAACGCCCTTTGCCAATTCGCTCGATCAGCGCGAGCAGGCGCTCCTCATCAAGCGTGTCGGGATCGTCGACCCAACCCTGAACGCGGTTGCGCGTGGCCTGGTTGATCGCCAGCTCCTGGTCAATGACGTCCTGCATCGCCTCGGCTAGCCCGCCAGTGAAGAGCTCCGGCTCGAGCGTATTGCCGTTCACGAAATAGCCGAACGGCGTGGCACGGGCGATCACTGCGTCGGCGTCCAGTGGCCCGTAGTCCACCTCGTCTTCGAGTAACTCCAGTACCTTGATCAAGCGGCGGCGGACGAACGGCGGGTGTTCCCCATTCGGGTCCCGGTCCGTCAGAATAACGTGCGGGATGTTGAGGCCCTCCGGGCCCAGCAGCTTGACGTAGGGCGTGAAATTCGTGCCGCCGACCGAGCACACGGTAATGCCCAGCATGTCGAGCGGAATGTCCAGCGCCTCGGCAAAGGCCGGCACCAGAAATCGCTCCGCATCGCCCTCGACCAGGATGACGCCCCGGGCAAAGAATATCTCGCCGCGACTCACATCGATGTAGCGCTGAAGATCTGCCTCGTCGCGCTCGTCGAGCGGCGCTGCGGCGGTCGAAATCGCGATCGTCGCATCCGCCTCCGCGTCATGCCGCAGCAGCACGATCGAGCGGATCGGCGTGACGCTGGCGATATGCGGCGAGTGCGTCGTCAGGATCGTCGTGAGCGGCGGCGTCTCCTCGTCGTCTCCGCCACCGCCCAGGAAATAGCGATAGACGAGGCGCTGGACATGTGGGTGGAGATGTGCCTCCGGCTCTTCGACGACGAAAAAGGTGTGATCGCGCTCGCCGTCCTCCACGAGACGATCAAGCTCAAGGCTCTTGAGCGCCAAGAAGATCAGATTGGCGGTGCCAAGGCTGGCGTCGGGGATACCGCGCGCGCCACTGTCGATCAGCAGGCGGAGACTACGCAGCAGCGCATCGACCCGCGTCGGCGCGAGACCGAGCGTCAACGGGACGGCATGCTGCTCGCCCGCAATGGCGATCAGCCGCGCGCTTATCCGCTCAGCCGTCGCCACCACCTCGGCGTGACCAACCAGCTCGGCCTGCGCCTCGTTAACTTGCTCCTGAATCTCTTCGCGTGCGTCCTCGTTGAGGGACGTTGCAAGTTCCTCGATCAAAGGCCTCAGCGGCGAGTTGCGCCAGTTCGACAAGTCCTTGTCGGCATCGCGCAGCGCAACCTGCACGTCGAGCGGCAGCATTCGCCGCACCGAGGCGCCGATCGACATCTCGGGATCGTCACCGCCGAAGATGATGTACTCATAGTCTGCAAGGCTCTCGGGATCGCGGCCGAGATTGACCTTCGGCTGAAAGCGGTATGTGAGCCTCGCGACCATCGGCGGACCAGGATCGACCACGCAATCATTGAGATGCGCCATCAGCCGCGGGTCGTCCGTGAAGTCGGTCAGTTCGACCGCGACCTCGATGGTCTCGCCCAGCTTGTCTTCGCCCAGCCCGTCCCAGAACTGCTCGAGCCCAAGCTGGCGGTCGCGTTCGGAAAGGCCGGGGTCGAGGATTAGCTGCAGCGCCCGGACGAAGTTGCTTTTGCCGACCTTGTTCTCGCCGACAATGACGATGTTCTCGCCGGTCTCGACGTCGATCGCCGAGAAATTGGCGAAGTTGCTAATCTTCACCCGCGATATACGCACACGCCTCTCCTCCCCGTTTCTCTATCCCGCTCCGCATTAGATTAGCCCGCTCGGCGATATCGGCGCAGCGCGCCATGAGACCCTCGAACGGCTCGGCATCCTCCAGATGCAGCCCGTCCTCGACCATGCGGACATAGTCTTCTTCCAGCGCTTTCGACGCCTCGCCGCCAGACGCGAGCTGCAAGCCTCCGCTGGCGGCGGCCGCATAGTCGATGGCGCTACGATCGGCCGTGCGAACGGGGAGGGAGAGCGCGGAGCGCCTGGGGCACAGGGTCCGACAACGGGCGTTTCGTCACCCAACCCCCTTAACCGTTAATGTTGACTATCCTCTTCGGGCCGCCATCGGCCTCGAGAGCGCGCGGTTCCCAGATCGGCCGCGCACGGTGCATCTTGATGAGGCAGGCGTCGTACCGCTGAAGCCCGATCTGTGTCTGCTGGAGGGCCGTCGAATCGTTTGGGTCGGCGACGCAAAGTACAAGCGCTTGCCGGTGGGCGGCTATCGGAACGCGGACCTGTACGAACTCTTAGCGTATGCCGTAGCGCTCGACCTGCCCGGTGGAACCCTCGTTTACGCCGCCGACGAAGGCACAGGCGCTGCACAGCATGTCGTAGTCCATGCGGGCAAGCGATTGCGCGTGGTAGCTCTCGATCTCGTGGCGCCGCGTTCGGCGCTCCTACGCCAGATTCAGGAGCTGGCTGGGCAGATTGCCCCAACCGAGCCTGTCCGTACTTCGGCCTAGCCAAGACACCTACCCGATCGCGCCGATTCCGGGGCTGCCCTCCCATCGTCTGGACGATGCGATCTCGCCCGAGCGACCTGCGGCGGCGCAGTGATGACTACTTCAGCGATTCCGTAACGGCCTTCTCGAGGCTGGTCACGTGGATGGATGTCGGCGATCCTGATTTCATCTTCCAGACGGTGAAACCGCCCTTAATGACTTTGCCGCGAAGCTGCTCCTGTTTGCCTTCCGTTACAAAACGCACCTGGAGCTTCGTCTTGCCGTCTTCCTTGATGTCGAACAGTTTGCGTGCGACGGCGTCGGACAGTAAATGGCCGCCCTTGGTGTCGACGCAGTACACCAGACCCTTCATCCAGACAATGAAGTCCGGATAAAACGATGCCGAGTCGCCTTCAGACAGCAGCGGGATGAAGAATCCGCCGCCCGAAGGGTTGCGGTGCCAGAGAGCGCCGTTCCCATCGAGCGCCTTCGCGAATGCTAGTTCAAACTTGTTGAATCCGGTGTAGCGCTCGTAAAGGCCGTTCGTAAAGAGGGGAGCAGCTTTGGGCACTCGCAGCGTCCCAAACTGGAACGGCTTGATGCTCTCGTACACGAGGTCCGAGTGATCATAGAACGCTTCGACCACTTCGCTCGCGAGCTTGTCCGTGAGCTTGTCGGCTTTGCTCTGGAGCTGCACCCGGACGTCGAACTTCTGGTTCTTGAGGTCGATGACGGCGAGCGCGCGTGAGGATCGTGACTTGATCGCGGTGTTCGCGAGCCAGCGCAGCCTGACCGGATTCGTATGGCCGTCGGTCGTCCACTCGGCCGCCGCGGCATCCTTGCCTAGCGACTCCAGGTCGACGATTTGCGTCGCCGCATGCGCTTCGCCGACGGTGTTGACGTCGCCTTCGGTGAACTGCGGAAACTCGTCGATGATCTCGCCGATGCGCGTGCGAGCAGCTTCTGAGTCGACGAAGATGTGGTGAAGCTCGACGCCGAGGTCGTCCTTCGGTTTGAGGTCTTCCGCTCCTCCGCCCTTGGCTCCGAAGCTGGCCGAAATCTCAATGGGCGCACCCTCGGATTGCAGCTTCGTTTTGACCTTCTGAATGGCGTCGGCAAAAACGCTTTCCTTGTCGACGCGCAGGAAGAAATGCGCGCTGTTCAGAAGTGGGTTCTCATAGTGCGCGGCGCCGTACTGGCGCAGGACGCGACCGATGATCTGCTCGACCTGGATCGCCGAGCCCATGCTCTTGTCTATGTACGCGAGATAACAGGCGGGATCGTCCCATCCTTCCTGGAGCGACAGATTGAAGATTATGTGCTCGTAATCGCCTCCGTGGAATTCGTCGAAGTCGCTTTCACCTTTCGAGAAGAGATTCACCTCGTCCGGCTTGTTGCCGGCCCCGAAGGTCAGGTTCGCGTAGATCGCGATGTCCTTCGGCGAAACGCCCTTCTCCTCGACGAGGTAGCGCCAGATCCTGATGGGGGGCGCCTTCCGATGGATAAACGGCTTGCTGGCGTCGTCCTTGTCACCTTCGTCGGTGATGTTGGTTCGGCAGACGTAGATCACCTTCGGAGTGAAGTCGAGACCGCGCAGCGCAATCTCTTCCCTCAGCAGGTCGAGCCGGTTCACTAGGTCGTCAAGGCAGCTCTCCATCGGCGCCGTGGTGCCGTCGAACTGAATGGCTTTCTTGACGAGTTGCGCCGCGACGACCTTCTCGCTGCTGACGGCCGTCGTTATGAATCGCTCGGCTTCAGGCCGGCCATTTTCGTCGACTGCGCCGAGGCGGACGAACGGATCGGCAACTTCCGACTCTTCGACCCACAGCTTGATCGGCTGGATAACGGACTTCTGGAAATTTGCTGGCAACTTGAGCGTGGCACTCGCCAACAAATAGGCGTCAGGTTCAAGTTCTGCAAGCAGCTCGGTCTGCTGCTCGGAAAGATTGTGGCCTTCGTCGTAAACGATGACCAGCGGGCGCCGCTTTGCGCCCCCGAGGCGCTCAATGAGCCGCTCCCAGGGCGACTTGTCTCCGAAGAGATCGTTGTCTTTCTTATAAATGTTGAGTGCACCTTCAGACTGCTCCCTGTTGTTGAACAGGCCTGTGGTGGTCATGAGCAGAAGCGGCGTCGTGCCGTCTGCGATGAGTTCCGGATTGATGTTCTGGATGTTGATGACACGGAACCCGTCAACAAGCTCGCTGTACTTACCGCCCGAAAAGTTTGCGTAGGTCTGCGCAACGACGGAGCGCGCCTTCGACATCCAAAGAATGATCGGCTCGGTCCCGAAATGCCCGCGCATGATCGAAACGGCTTGCGCGAGGATCGGCGTCTTGCCTGCACCCGTGAGAGCGGAGAGCGCCTGGAAAAATGGTCGCGGCCTGCTTCCCTTGCGCGGCCGGTCCGGGTGATTTGCGAAGAGGGCGTAGCGATCAGCAATCAGCTTCGCGCTTTCGCTCTGGAAGACCTTGAGCTCAAGCAACCGCGTTATCCTCGTTGTTGAACGCGTCCGATCGCGGGTTGAAGCCGATATGCTCCAGGACTTTGTCGGGAATCTTGTAGAACTCGATTCCCGCTCCGGTGTAAGGCGCAATTGACGCGTACACGTGGTAGCGGGACTTGAGCGCCGCCGCCTTCGATTCGGCGACGATCTCCTTGAACACATCGCGGCTCAGAACGGACGGCTGGTCTGACGACTGCCACACCAGGAAGAATCCTTCATCCTTCGGATTCACGGCGAACAAGTGCTTGTGCTTGCCGGCTGGCAGGCGGCGCAGGTAGGACTTCGCGCGCTCTGCCTTGTCCCAGTAACTTGTGAGCAGGAGATCGATCATCTCTTCGCGGGCGAGTGCCTTTACCGCATCAGCATCGATCTTCTCGCGCTTCAATTCCATGAAACGGAAACCGCCGGGTAGGGGTCCGCGATTCCCAGCGGCCCACTCGCCAGTGATGACCCTGCGAATACGGTCTGCGGTCAGCGTCTTCGCGTAGTGGTCGCCCTTCTCCGTGTTGCCTTGTTCAATCAACACGAACCGCCGGGTGGCGCCGGTCTCGTTGTTGAGATCAAGGACGGCGTGGGCGCTCGTGCCGGAGCCCGCGAATGGGTCCATCACGATGCCGTTCGGGTGACACCATATCTGGATGATCTTCTTGAACAGCTTCAGCGGCTTGACGGTGTCGAATCCGTGTCCTTTGCCGACGACGTGGTCCAGTTCTTCGACGCCGTCGCGTGAGCGACCGCTCATGTGGCGCAGCCAGGACACGTCATCCAGCTTGAGGGGGCCTTCATCTTCGTCCACCCAGAACGATGTCGGGACTGCACCCTGTTTGATGACAGCGCGACGCTGCTTGCAGACCGGCTTCTGATGGGCGTCGAGTCCCCAATACAGATAGGGCCAGTTGCCCGCCTCCCAGCGCTTCAGCGCGGCCTTCCGCGCCTTGCCGAGAACCTGTTCGCGCTTCTCTTTCGTCTTGGCGGCTCCCCAGCCCTTGAGCGCCAAGGCGATGCCGCGGCCGTCCTTGAGATCGAAGTCCTCGTAGTGGACGTCCCACTCCTCCAGCCACGTCTTCATCTGTGAGCGCTTGTTGGCCCAGTGGCGATCGCCGGGGTCGCAGAACTCGCCCGTGACTGGCGACTGGACGGCGTAGTCCGCCAACTTGCTGCGCCCCTTGCCGGTCAGGTCGCCACGTTTCCAGTCGCTGATCTGGTCTTTGTCGGGATTGTGGAATCTGGCTTCTGCTAGCGCGGAGCGGCTTGTCTCGCCAGTCTTCGCCACAGCTGCGGATTTGGCATAAACGAGGATGTACTCGGTGGTGATTGATACGTGCGTCGCCTGGTTCTTTGGCGTCGTTTTCTGCCAGTTGATCAGGGCGAGACGGTTCTCCTCGTGGAAGATTTCGTCCATCAGCATGCCCAGACGGAACAGTTCGCGATGGTCGATGCAAATCGCAATGACGCCACCGGGTCTCAGCATCTCGCGCATCATCCAGAGGCGCGGAGTCATGAAACGCAGCCATTTACTGTGGCGCGATCCGTCGTCCTTCGACACGAGGTCGCCGAGGTCGGGATCGTTCGGGTCCTTGTCCCACTTGTCGTTGTAGCGGAAATCCTCGCCCGTGTTGTACGGCGGGTCGGTGAGAATGAGATCGACTTGGCCGCGATACTTGTAGAGCGTGACCATCGCCGAGAGATTCTCTCCGTCCCAGATCTCGTTCTCGGATTGAAGCTTCTCGGCCCCAATCGAGAGCTTTTTTATGATGCGACTGAGTTTCGGCTTGACGAGACGGATGATCTGCCATGGGGCCGTCCGGCCCGTGTAGCTCATGACGATGCCGTCCTGGCCTGCTTCGAGCAAGGCGTCGTCGTAGTCCTGGAGCATCTTGATCAGGCCGGACCGCGGAATGTGGTCGTACCGGCTCGGGTTCATCGCGACCGATTCGGGTTCTGCTGCGCCGCCAGTTTGCTTGATGGCAGTCATCGCGCAGCCCTCGGCAGCGTCTGCACTGGAACAGGGGCGGGCCCGCGTTTCTTCCGCTGCCGCTCGAGGAATTCGATCAGGGCTTGCCGCGCAAGCCAAGCCATCGACACTCTGCTGTTCTCTGCAGCGTCAGACAGCTCGGAGTACTCGGTGTCAGCTAAACTGATGGAAATACGGTGTTTAGAGGTTGGCATAACAGGACGCGCAGGTGGCGAAAATATGGCGAACATGCAGCACGGTGATGCACTTTCCTATAGCCGAGTCGTCGATGTCAAGACGATTCACCGAACGCGCGCTGCGACTTGGACGTGTCGATCGCAATGCTCGCAGATCAGCCGCGCCTTCTGGTTGGTGTCGCCAGCGTGCGGCGCCCAGGCGGTGAGTAACGCGAACTATGCGGTAAGGAGAGCCGTCTTCGACGAGGGCGTCAGCCGGTCGAACACTGGTGGATGAACAGAGGCCCGACGGCCTCAATTGGTGGGCGGCTTCGGCCGTTCGCTGAAGGCGTCCTTGAGGATCCTGGTCAGCCGCTCCTGCCTCTCTGGCACCCACCGGGCGTAGTGGTCACGCACCGTCTTCTCGTCGTCGCCGAGCAGGTCGGCCACGTCGGCGACGGGAACGCCCTTCTGTAGGAGGATGCGGGCGAACGTGTGGCGCAATCGATGAGGCGTCGGCGTCTCCTCGAACGGGCCTGCCGCGGCGAACGCCTTGGCAAGGCGTCGGCGCCAGATGTTCGTGATCGTCTCGAGCCGATCGGAGCGCGCCACGATGAACGGCCGCTGACCGAATCGCTTGGCGCGCACCGCAAGCCGTTCCGCCAGCCAGTCGGGCACGTACGCAAAGACGTCCCCGCCGTTCTTCTTCGCACGGACGAACACTTGGTCGCCGTGCAGCCGCTTGATGCTGAACAGGGTTGCATCCGAGATGCGAAACCCGGTGTAGAGCATCAGCCAGATCAGATCCTTCAGGTCCTCACCGGTCCACTCGCCAGTCCCGGTCTCGTTCTTCCACTCAACCTTGACCCTTTCACAGGCCGCGATGATCCGGTTGATCTCGTCGTCAGTGAAGGGCGCCTTGTTGGCGCCGCGGCTGGAGCCGACAGGCGCCTTGATGTCGGAACTGACCGGCGACTCGGGGATCCACTTCCGGTTGACACAGAAGCGGAAGAACGCCCGCAGTGTCGTCAGGCGCTTGCCCTTAGCCCTCGGGCCGAGCTTCCAGTTCGCCCAGAATCGATCGATGTCGCCAGGCGTGAACTGATCGAGCATCACGTAGCCTAGGTCGTCGGCGAAGGCCCCGATCTGCTTGGCGAACGTGTCGTACTTGCGGAGGGTGGGAGGCTTCAGCCCGGCAGCCTCGCGGTTCGCGAGGTAGGCTTCGGAGGCCGCCTCGAGCGTAACGCGCGGCTTCTCAGCGACGGGCTCTGGGGGCGGCGGCGCAGCTGGGCGGTCGGCCCATGAGTCGGCCTTCTCGAACTCGCCGGCGAGCTCGCGAGCCTTCGCCCAGTCGTCGGTGTTGAGGGAGCGGCGGGAGAACTTCCGGCCGAGCGTTCCCGAGGCGAAAATCAGGCAGCCGCAGCGCTTCCAGTCGCGCTTCCGCTCTTCGAACTCGCCCGAGCGGGCGTCAAACGCGCGGCCGGCTTCGCAGGCTTCCCGGTGCCGCCTGTACAGATTTAGCGCCACGGCGGAATTCTAGCACCATTGCCCGCCATTGCCCGCCAGGAGGACCAGATCGTTGTAAGTTGTTGATTTTAATATGGCGGAGAGGGTGGGATTCGTTCCCGCGATCCTCGCTCTCATCAACGACTTAGGCCTGATCGGAACCGCCAGAAACCGCCAGAACCTCTAGAAACCTGAGTATCAGGTACAAACCAGGTACAGCGCAATCGCGCCCTCACTTCTTGAACGCCGTCAGGAGCTCGAATCTTGCGAGCCTCCCCGGCCACGATTAGCTCGAGGCCGGGGGCGGCTGCGTCAACCACCGGATCCCACAAAGACGCCTGTCGGTCGACCGGGTGGGATTCGGACTGCGTCCAGTTGTTGAACACACAGACCTTGCGGGCTTTCCGCTTCCTCCTGATCCGCCAGAACCGCTCGAAAGCCCAGATGGACGCACGCAATGCGCACGCGGCGCCATATGCGCGACGTACATGGCACGCCCCGATCGACGGAGTCCTTGACGTCGGCCGAAGGGGACGCTTTCGGCAGGGTCGACGGAGCGCTCGCCTCAACCGGAGCTCGTCCCTGCGCCGTGCTTCAAGCTCTTGGCCGGTAGACCTCACCCTGCGCATCATCGACCCGCGCGGACTCACGGTACCCGTGAGCGGAGTTGGGGGGCGCCCACCTGACTCACACAGACTGCCCTCAGATTCTTCCGGTGTGATTCACGGCAACTTGGACCCTACATGGGGCCATCTTCTCAATGAATAAGCCCTCACACTAAGACCGGTGCCATCCACCCGCCATGAACGTCGTGGCTTGGGATCTACGACCAACATCCATCTTGCACGAAGTCTTTCCCTTGTCCGTCTCCCGCGACCTTGGCCCGTGATATAAGCGTCGCGGAGTTCACCTGCCCCCTCCATGTGACTACGCTGCCGCGACTGACCGTAGCCTCCTCGACAGCTAGTTACTCTAACCGGCGCCGCAGTGTGCGGTGACACAAGGAGTCGTTCGATGAAGCGAGCAGTTCTGGCTGTGGCAGTCGTCGCAACGTCAGTGATCTCGACCAGTCCCCGAGTTCTCAGCACGCACGCGTCCGAGCGGATCAATGTGCTGGGCGGGACACCACAGGGCCCTATTGCCGAGCGCCCACGGGTGTCGCCACCAGCCATTCATTACCGCCGCGGCCTCGACTTCGTGCCACGCATCCCACCTGGAGCGACGCAGGTGGACCTCCGAGTAGACCTCGTCCCTCCTGACGTGGCCCCTACGCCACGCGGCATTTCATACCACGAATACCTGACGCGCCAAGCCGATCTGGTGGCTCTCGTCGAGCCGACTTCTGTCACGGGCATCATCGCGCCAGACCGCGATTGGATCCTCAGCATCGTTGAGGCCAATCTTATTGAGCCGATCAAAACGTCAGGCACCAATACGGCCGGCGGGTCGCGGCTGTCCTATAGGGTGTCCGGAGGCAGTGTCGTCGTCGGCCAGACGACGGTTACCGCCTCGGACAACAGGTCTAGACGACCGACTGTCGGCATCCAGTACTTAGTCTTCCTCCAGCGCGATAGTCAGGGCGACCTCTATGCAATGGGCCCTCGAGGCCAGTACGAAGTGCGAGACGGCACGCTCTGGGACCTTGACTCGGGTTCGAGCCATACCGCGATACATGGCAGCCGCCTAGAAGAGGCAAGAACGCGAGCCATACTTGCTGCGCCACTGCAGAAAGTACACGCAACGCTCGGAGGCGCCCGATGAACCGGCGGGGGTTGTTGGCAAGTGTCGTGCTGCTCGCGTGGCTCAGCCTTAGCGGTAATGCCTACAGCGAATGCTTGCCCGGCATGAAGAGGCCCGGCATCTGGAATCAAGGTGTGGCGCCCAACGCACGCGTCCAGATCCTCTTCGACAGCAACGTGCCGAACACAGGCTGCATGCGATCAGCGATCTTGGATGGCGCGCAATACTGGACTGGCGTAGAGGGCGTTGATGTAAGCGGTGCACGAGGGGACGCGACAGCAACAGTGACCGTTCACGCCTATCCTTCGCCGACGTCACCTCATTGGGACCCGACGGCTTGGGCCACCACTGTGAATGGCGCGCCACCTGGCGGCTTCAACAATGGGTACGTAACCAACACTGAGATATACCTTCAGGATCCGTTCATTGCAGTACTGCAGTCCGAGTGCAATGCAATGCGGGTTGTCTCGTCTCACGAGTTCGGTCATGTGATGGGCCTACTTCACACGACGCCGCGCGTAGGCTTTGAGCCATTCTCTCTTATGCAGCCAAACATGAGCTTGAGCGAGGGCATCAACAACCTCGGGTATCCGAATGACTGCGACAAAGAGCGCACCAAAGAAGCCAAGACCTTCACAGGCGGCAGCGGGGATGCCGGCCCTGATCAGGCGTGCACGTACGCTGGAACACCGGGCACCACAGACGCTTCAGGATGTTGCGTTCCGAAGTTGAACTTCAGCATTACCGGTTACACCAACATAAAGCCGTTTGGCCACATCGTGCGTCCGGTTCACAACTCAGTGCTGCCCCTGTCGTCGCAGGGCACCTTGGGTATCGACGTGAAGGACCTAGATGGTGCCATCACCCGCGTCGAATGGTACATCAGGCGGGCGGACTTAGGTCAGCCGTTTGCCTTGATGTACACGGCGATGAGCGCGCCGTGGACGGCGCCGTACTTCAACCCACCTGCTGGTGTCTACGAGCTCTTGGCGAAAGTTCGTGACACAGCGTATGAGGAATCTTGGACGACCGTTAAGACGATTACAGTAGGCAACTTCTTTGCGCTTGACACGTTAGAGCCTGGCGCGATGTTGTGGCCGGGCTGGGCCATTGTGTCATCGAACAGTCAGTATTACCTCAAGTTCCAGACCGACGGCAATCTCGTTCTATATACGGCGGCGCATCAGCCGATCGTCTGGACTGGAACGTTCTCCGCTACCCCAGACAAAGTCTTGATGGAGCCGTCAGGCAATGCGACGCTTCGGCTCTGGTCGTCTCCAACGAACTCATATGTCGCATGGCAGACGGGCACGGCCGGCAACGCGATGTCTGGGCTAAGGGTGCTAAACTCGGGAAAGGTGGCAGTGGTTCGGGCGGATGGCACATATGCGTGGGTGTATCCCTAACGTCGTCATGCTGAGCCGAGCCACGCCTATACTGGGGCTCTACTAGCATGAGCTAGGCCACCGCGGCCGTCGGAAGGCGCGGGCCGGCCGCGGTGGCCACCCGGGGACAGGATCCTCGCTCCGCACCGGGGTCCTCTTGCCTAAAGGAGGCGTGGAATGCAGCTCTTGCGCGTGGCCGGCGTTTTCTGCGCGGCGTCCGTATTCGCATGTGAGATTTCCGCGGACGGCAGTCAGCAGGCTTCTTTGCAGGACGAGGTAAATGCCGCGAGCGGCGGCCGTCCGGTTGATTGCGGATACGTGCTGGTACCGATGGCTGGCCCCAATCCCACGGTGCCAGAGCTGGCGAAGATGGTTCAATGTGTAGTGGAACACGCGTCTGCCAAGGAGCTCGCGTGGATGCGCGTGTCTACGCCAGGTGTCGACTCGCGCGTGTATTATGGGCTGTTCTCGACGAAGGACGGACTCGTAAGAATCTACACCTACGATAGTGACCCTTCAGGCGGTGGCGGGGCCCCCTCAGCGTTTAGCCACTCGGGCTGCTCTGCGCCTCAAGCCGCAGCGAGTAGCGACCGAGGCGGCGTCGTGGTTTGCGGCCCGAAGTAGCTAGCTGTTGTAGTCAAACACGTTGTTCATCACGCGGCGTTCTGCGGTCGGGTGATGGGCGGCTGATAGCGCAGACTGGAGTGCGGCCGGAGGCGGTTGTAGTACGCAGCCATGGCCGCAGCGCCTGACGACGCGCCTGCGAGGTGGCATAGGGCTGCGCGTAGGCCCACTCGCGCAACAGGGTCTAGATGAATCGCTCGACCTCGCCATTGGTCCTCGGCGTGTACGGCCGCGTCCGGCGATGGTCCACGCCGAGGCGCGCACACGCGTCGCGGAAGGCACGGGAGGCGTAGCCATCGGCCCTGCAACGCGCAGCAAGGACGCCCGAGTTCCCGGATGCCACCGGCACATGCGCGGCCCCTCCGCTGGACGAAAGGCCAGGTAGGGCGTCTGTTGTGGGCACCGCAGGATCACGAGGAGCATCGCCGGACCATGCGCCGCAAGAAGCCGAATCCGAGGCCTCGGATCCGCTAGCCGGGAGCTGTCTACGACGTCCAGTGCTCCTCCTGCGGCCACTTTAGGAGTCCGCGGGTGGTTTGGCGCGCGCCTCGTGCATTCTCTCGCGACGCTGTGGCTGCGACCCAGCCTACGGAAGCGCGGCGCGCCTGTGAACCCTGCGCGCAACGGACTCCGGCACGCGCAGTACCCGATAAGTGCGCTTGCCGGGTCGGTACTTCGAGAACACGACAACCCCCGGCTCGTGGCGAAACAGGCGACGCACGAAGTCGTCGCTCACTTGCCAGAGTGTCGCGAGCTCTTCCACCGAGTAGTGACGCTCGAAGATCTGCTCCTGGCCCTCCACGGTGGCTCCTCAGTTCAGTTCCGCCTGCGAATCGGCAGGGCTCTCCGCGCGACTCGCGCGCGGGTCTCGAAGCACTTCAGCGTCATAGGCCTGCAGGATTTCGTTGCGCAGTGGCTGCTGCGCAGCTAGGTCCTGCACCGCCCTAAGCAGCGCAAAGTTGCGCCGCTCGCCATGGACGACGAACGGCCGGGCCGGGAACGACACGGTGTTGCCGGTGCCATCGCGCCGCGCCCACACCGCGAAGCCCACGAGCTTGAGCCCCGCCAGCACGCCATCGCCGAAGTGAACTTCCGCGTCGGCCAGCTTTCCGGCTGGCGCTCCGACGCCGACCCGTCGAATCCAAACCTGAATGTCCATTGCGTCCCTCCGTGGGTGTCTCGAGTTGTGGCCGCTCGGTCTACGCGTGCGCGCGCGGCCGGTCAGCGGGCGGCAGGCCGATGCGGTGCCACAGCCAGTGCTGCAGCGTGTTCAGGCCCACGAGCAGCGGGTCGGCCGGCGTGAACAGGTGCCGCCCCTCCCGGTAGCGGGCGCGCTGCCACACGAAGTGCGTGGTCTCAACCAGCACGAGCCGGCCGGACCGCTGGCGCCGCGCCAGCTCGAGGCGCACCGGATCGGCGGCCAGGCCAGCGACGTCGTTGAGCGAGGCCGAGTGCAGCGTGAGGGTGGACGGCGCGTGGTAGGCGGCCGGCGCCGTCGTGATGAACGCGTGGTAAACGCGTGGGCCGTGACCTTGATCCAGCGCGGCAGTAACCGTCCACCGTGCAGCACCGACAGCGATTGAACCCACGGCATGAGGCAGGCGTCAACGCTGGGCGAAACTCCGACAGTTCCGCCGGTTGAAAATCCGACCGATCGACCGAGGGGATGACCCTCAGGTCGTGGGCATCGATCGACGCCGCAGTGGCGAGTGGAGGTTCCGCACGTCGGCGCACAATTCAGCGCGCCGCCATGCCCGCCAAGCGGCGCCGCGATCTGCTAAATCAGCCTGCCGCGGCTGTGTGCGAAGCCCCAGAGGGGGTCGAAAACCCACCCACGTGGTGCTTCAGGTACAAAACAGGTACAGCTCAGCCCTTGGCAGACTGTAAATTGTTGACCTGTAATGACTTATTGTTGGCGGAGAGGGTGGGATTCGTTCCCGCGATCCTCGCTCCCATCAACGGTTTAGGCCCGATCAGAAGCCCTCAATCCACCAAATTCACTCAAAGCCTGAGTATCAGGTACAAAACAGGTACAGCGCAATCGCGCTCCCTCACACCTTGAACGCCGGCACGAGCTCGAACCTGACGGGCACCTTGACGTGACGGGTATCAGCCGGCGTCCGCTGCGGGTGCATGCGAACTCCATCTGATTCGGCGCGTGCCTCTCAATGGACGAGGCCAATGTCCTGGGGAAGGACTCTGAACTGAAACGCTACTCAGACTCGGGGGGACGTCACCGGTGACGTCCCCCCGAGTCTGAGTAGCGTTTCGGTTTAGAGTCCGGCCTAGCGAAAGGGTCGGACGATGAAGAAGCGGTTCACGGAAGCACAGATCGTGGGGTTCCTGCGCGAGGCCGATGCCGGGATCCCGGTCAAGGACCTCTGTCGCAAGCACGGGTTCTCCGACGCGAGCTACTACCTCTGGCGCAGCAAGTTCGGCGGCATGAGCGTGTCGGACGCGAAGCGTCTGAAGGAGCTCGAGATCGAAAACGGCCGGCTGAAGAAGCTGCTCGCGGACGCCCTCCTGGAAAACGAGGTGACCCGTGAGGTGTTGCGAAAAAAGTGGTGACCGCACCGGCTCGACGCGAGGTGGTGCGGGAGATGGTCACGCGGGGGCTCAGCGAGCGGCACGGACTGCAGGTCGTCCACATGAGCGCCTCGGCGTTTCGCTACGTCCCACGCCCGGATCCCGATCCCACGCTGCGCGATCGCATCGCCGCCCTGGCGCACCGCCACCGCCGGTACGGGGCCGGCATGATCTACCTGAAGCTGCGGCAAGAAGGTCGACGGGTCAATCACAAGCGGGTCGACCGCCTCTACGCGGAAGCGCGGCTGCAGGTCCGGCGCCGGCGCCGCAAGAAGGTGCCACTCGCCGATCGGCAGCCGCTCGCTCGACCGCAGGCGCCGAACGAGGTGTGGTCGGCCGACTTCGTGTTCGATCGCACGGCCGAGGGGCGCGTGTTGAAGTGCCTGACGATCGTCGACGACGCGACCACGGAAGCGGTGGCCGTCGTGCCAGCGCGGGCGCTGGGCGGCCTGCCCGTCACTCGCGTCTTGGATACGCTCGCCGTCACGCGCGGCCTGCCCCAGGTGCTGCGTACGGACAACGGATCGGAGTTCTGCGGGCGCGCCATGCTGACCTGGGCGCACGACCGCGGCGTGACGCTGCGGCTGATCGAACCAGGCAAGCCGACGCAGAATGCCTACATCGAGTCCTTCAATGGTCGCTTCCGCGACGAGTGCCTGAACGAGCACTGGTTCACGAGCCTGGCGCATGCGCAGGTCGTCATCGAGGCCTGGCGGCGTGAGTACAAGGAAGAACGTCCGAAGAAGGGACTCGGCGGGCTGACGCCCGCCGCCTACGCGGAGCAGTTGACGGCACGGACGAAGACGGCGAAAGTAACCACCGGACTCTAAAGCCGAGTGCTACTCAAACGGGGCGGACGTCACCCCTTCTCAGCGGGGATGTGCCGACGGCGGTACGCGACGCGGGGTCCGGGACGGTGTACGTCGCCGCTCGCACCCGACGGAATGAGCTGGTGGTCGCGTCGGGCATCGATCGCAGCGACGCACCGCCTCCGCCGCGCGGGGCGATGGTCGCGGGAAGCGAAGAGACGTCATCGGCCCTGTCGGCCCCCTCATGGACAACGCTCGGCCGAACGACGGCGGCCATGGTGCTCGCATGCAATCGCCTCTACGTCGCGTGGCTCGACGGCGATACCGTCTTCGTGTCCTCGCGCTCCTCGTCGTCTCCAGGCCAGTGGACTGCGGCGCAGTTCATTGGCGCCGGCGCCACAGGCCCGCCGAGCCTCGCTGCGAGTTCGAGTGCGGCAGTGGGTGTGAGCTTCGTGCGAGGCGACGGCTCGGTGGTATTTCGGGAGGCCGCATGCGACGCCGCCATTGCGGCCATCTGGTCGGCTGAGGACAACCCGGACATCAAGAGTACGGGCAGGCACGCCACCCTTGCTGCATACGGACCGTTCTTCATGATGGCCGCAACCAACGGCCGACGTTCATTGACGTTCGCGTTGCAGGGCCCCACAGCCGGAGCTGGGGGCAAGAGAGGATGGCAGGCGCGAGAGGTGCTCGAAGTCGCAGGTCCAGGCAGCCGCGGCCTGACGGGAGATCCAATGGTTGTGGTCATGTCTGGAGTGCCTATCATCCTGGCGCGGAGTAACCGAGGAGACTTGCTCTACTGGGTTCGCTGGCCCAACCGCCTCGATTCAACCGAGGGATGGGTCGGCGGCGCGAGGGTTGTGGGAGCGCCCGGCGACGGGTCCGTCCTCGCAGTCTCGAACGGCGGCGTCCTCGTGGCGCCACCGGGAGGATTGCCTTCCGCAGTCATCCCGTTCGGTCGATCTCAGATCTGGGGAACGTGGGACGCACCAGCGGAACTCTTCGTGGCGGCAGCCGGCCCGGGCCAGAAGGTGTACGCAATGAACCTGGGTCGGTTTCTTGCGGTGGACGTGCTGGCCAGAGTGCTTGGCATCAGCATCACTGGGCAGAAGAACCTGGGGTTGCCACCCGACCGCGGCGTCGACCCTGTTATCGTCCCAAACCTGTTCGAGCAGATGGTCGCGGTGCTTGCATTGCCACGAGCGGCCATCGACAGCGCGAGGCAAGCCGGCTGCGCGATGAACCTGCAACTTGACAGGGACGTCGGCGGACAGAACGGCGGTGGATGTCCCATGACGGTGATACTCGGCACCGAGACGTCGTCCGCGACGGTGCTGATGCATGAGTGGCTTCACGGCGACGTGGCCCAGAGGAGGGTGACGGAATGGGCACAATTTGGCCGTACATTTCCGTTCGACGCCGACACGACCCGCGCCGAGCCTGCACGCAACGGGATGCGCGCGTGCGACACCGACGCGGATTGTGGACCTGGTCCCTGCGAAGTCGCCGGCGCTGCGAATCCTGGTGCATTCAACGACACCCGCGATTTCGCAGACAACGAGATGGAACTCCGCAGGTGGGACGATGTGCGTGTGTGCGTCGCCGCCGGCGGGCCGGATGGGCGTCGCTACCAGGGCGGCATCCGCTGGTACGACGTCGGCACACCCGACCACGCTTTCATCGAAACCGTCACTGCCTATCGATGGTCCGGCGCAGAACTTCGGGAGCTGGTCGCGGATGACGTTGCACGCGGAAACGACCAGCTTCGACGGCGCTACAACTGGATCAGAGACAACTACTACGGTGGCGTCGAGTACAACGGCCACCAGGCTGACGGCAGCGCACTGCCCGGGAGCAACCGCACATATGGGGTATTCGGGCTACCGTCGAAGTAGGTCACTCGAGGCAACTGGCGCGACGACGATGCGTCGGACGGCGGTGGCCGGCCAACGCGAGGGATGGTGGGATTCGTGTCGAGTCTCAACCGTAGCGCGGACATTGGATTCCGCAAGCCTGTGTATTTTCAGTGACTTAGTTTAGCGGAGAGGGTGGGGTTTGGACTGCGTCCAGTTGTTGAACACAAAGGGCCTACGCGCATTTCCCTTTCTCCCGATCCGCCAGAGCCGCTCGAAAGCCGAGATGGACGCACGTATTGCGCACGTGGCGCCATATACGATTTGTATATGGCATACTGGCTTCAGGAGCTGCCCGACATGTCACTCACTGCCTTCTCTTGGGCGGACCACCACTGTATCTGCGTCACGCAGGGCAAAATCCAAGCCGACCCTTAGGACCAGATCATGGCCTTCCTCGCGTCGCAGAACCTGAACTAGATCTAGATCGGCGCCGGCCAGAATACCGCCGGCCGCAAGAATCGCCTCGCGCACCGTCATCACGCGTTCCTCTGGCAGCGAATACCTTCCAGCCCGACGAACAAGTCCCGTAACAAACACAGAGCCCGCCGTAACGTGAGCTTCTGCTTCGACCTGGGGACCTTGGCTCGAAAGATAGGCCACCGATAGCAGAAAAGCTGTTCCGCGCCGCAACGCCCGCTGAGTCATGTCTCACTGCCTTTGGCCGGCCGGTGTCAGCTTGACGACCTTGACGCGATCGGCGTCAACAACGACCCTCTCCGCCTCTGAAGCGAGCCGGCCCAGGAACTCATCGTCTCGGAGCTGATCATCCTCTAAGTAGTGAAGTGCAGCAAGAAAGTACTCCCCGGCGGGCATTGCCCGCATCGCGAACTCACCTGCACTGTCTGGCCTCGCCACGCGTATGTACCTCTCGTCAGGTGCATGCCAAAGCGCAGGAGACACTGAGAAGGCCACGACCACGTACTCGCGGATCGAAGTCCCGTCAGAAGTCTGAGCTGTACCATGTAGCCCGTTTTCTAAGGTCTCGACGGCCATGACGACGTTGTGGCGCACGCTATCGACAGGGAACTCTACGCCTTCATCGGTTACGTCACGACCATCCTGAGTCACTGATACGACCCGGAGGTTAGGACCGCAATCGCGAAGCCTGAAAGTTCTGGCGCCCTTTACTATCTCGCTCACCTCGAACGACCAGTCAGGCCCTATCCGTGAGCTCAAGAATCCACTAGGGGCAATTCTTGCGCCCCGCAACGGGATGTCCGCGACTCTGCAAGTTGGCGGCGGGGCGGGCATACTCCTCGTATCCAAGAACTCAACGCGGCCGCGCACCGAACTCCCGCGGGCCATCTGAAGCGTTACGTTTGGCACATCGCTTGCCACGTTGAGCTTGACAGACGCCATTTCCTTCAGCTGGCGGTTCAAGGATTCTACGAAGTACTGACCTGCGGCGACGTTAGTGATCGAGAATTCGCCGTCGACCCCTGTTTGCGCTCCAGCCCTGCTAATGCTTATTGGCTCCTCCGGAGCTGCGTTCGTCATCTGCTGGGTCAAAAACACGGTGGCGTTCGGTACAGGCTTGCCAGCCGCATCGACGACGGTGCCATAAATCCGATATCGCTGGTTTGTGACGAGACCGAAGGAGATTCCGACTAGATCCTGTCCTTGGCCTACGCGGACGGGTTCGGCCGCCTCCGGCCCAGTCACGCCCGGATAAAAAGTGGTCCCGATTGAGTCACGCTCATCAACGCGCAGGGAACTCAAGGGCTCAGCCACGAGTAAGTAGCTGCCGGCTGGTAGCCCGAAAACGCGAAACTGTCCGAGGTCGTTCGTGGTTGAGCCGGTGCCGACTCGCACTAGTCCGCGACGGGTGATGCGTTTCGCCGTAACTGGCACGCTGGCAGCCGGGTCACCGAAATCGTCAAACAATAGCCCGCTGATCGCCCCTCCTCGATAGAGCGAGATGTTGACACCCTCTTTAGGAGCCTTCCCATCGACAACGATTGTCTTAGCCGTCTCGCCGCGTTCATGATCGGCATAGTACGCCGTCACAAAGCCGGGCTTGCTCGCCGTGATCTGATATCGCCCTGGGGGAACCCGAAGCTCAAAGCCGCCAAGAGCGTCAGTGATGCTCGTTGCCGGCTCAAGAACGGCAGCGCCGAGCGATGCGTCGGCAGGTATTGCCCGAACGACGGCTCGGCGTAACGGTTGCCTATCCTGGGGCGACTGCACCTTCCCTCGGACCACCGCCACCGTGCCAGATGCTGGCCCGGGTTGGCTGTTCTGTTCGGCGCCTGCCGGGACGATGCACAGCGACATCACGAGTGCGAGCAGGTGCGACATCATTCGAGGCCTCCCTCCGGGATTTCGAGTTTCGACTCCAAGTCTCGAGTCGACGGCTCATCCAGTTTGCCTACCCAGCTAGCGACTACCCGTCCTTGGCGATCTGCGATTACTAGAGTCGGTGTTCCCGTCAGTGACGCCCAGCCCGGCGGAATTCCACCGACTTGAGGGATGTCAAGGCCGTTTGTGCCGAGGTAGCCGGCCAGAATATCACCAGGCTCTCTCGAGACTGCGACGATCTGCAGTTCGGCCTTCCGCGAGGCCACGATGTCGGCCAGTTGGCGGTACATCGCCATACTCTGCGTGCAGAATTGGCATTGGCTGTGAACGTACAGGAGGATCGTGTTTGCTTTGCTTGCAAAGGCCACTTCCGGAAGGTCCGGCAAGCGCTGGCCTAGCGAGAGAGCGGCAGCCGTAGGGGCTGGCGTCTCACGATGGTTATACGAGTAGAGCACGACCCCCACCGCCGATATTATTGCGATGTCCGCGATGAGGGCGACAAATGACTTGACCTGGATGATGGTCATAGAAAAATGAGGGGCGACGACAGACCACCATCGCGCCAACTTGGGTTGATAAACTATCTAAGGGCGGCCGCCCGCGCCATGGCCGCCAAAGCCGCGACGACGGTCCAGACGTCCTATTCCGTGGGCGGCTGAACTCACCGAAGCAGACGACCGGGCAGACTCGGCGAAAGCGTGCGCGCGCAGGCCTCCGGTAGGCTGACGAGGCCCTGCCGCGCCTTGATCAGTGACAGAGCACCGATCGGCGGCAACGTCTCCAGAGGCCAGACCCAATGGGAAGCGCGCCCCAGTCTCTTCCTTCAATGGCGTACCTGAGGGGCGCGCCCATAGCCTAGTCCCGTCGACAACGAAGCAGTTCGAGTCCAAGGTTTCCGCGAGCGAGCCGCGCTCCCACTGACAAAGACGCATTGTGAGCGCCTCGCCCGACACCGAAGAAGGTGCCTCGTCGCACCGATTGAGCCGGAGCTCGCTCCTGGGCGCTACTGCTTAACGACAAGCGACTTGTAACGCCGAACTAGCACGACGCACTCTTGCACTGAAGCTGAACTCGCCAATCTGAGCCGTCAGCGCCCAAGAAGCTCTTCACCATCCGCCGTTGGGATCCTGCATTACGGGCAGAATTATGCCGCTGCCAGCGCCAGCGCCGCTTTGAATACAGTAGCATCGCACCTCAAGGCCGTTGGGTAGCGTGAAGGTGTCGCCGCAAAAGTAACAGGTCTCCTCGCCGGAGACCCACCAGCTACACATGTATTCACTGCAGGCAGCGAGCGCGGGCGCTGGCTTCAGCCAAAGCAACAGCGCAAGCCCGATAATCCTAAGACACATTCTGGTCCCAGTCATGAGTCCCTCCGGAATGTCTTATTCGAATAGCGCGGTTCAAGCCCGGGCGGAAAACGTGCGTCCCGTTAACAGCGCCCACTGTTTACATTGCCACAGAGGCGTTGTCAAGAGCAAAACTGCACGGGGAGAGCGCACCTGCGCATCGTCGACGTCAGCGCAGAGGCCTTGATCGCTTGCGGTCAGCGGAGGGTTGGGACCTGGTCTGGCGGCACGAGCTCCTCGACGCCGCGCGGCGCCCCGGGGGAGTCGCAGGCGTTGGTCATGGGCGGCAGTCGCGCGGCTCGGAGGTCAAGCGCTCAAGGGCTCCTGCCCACCGCGGCGGGGCGGCGCTACTACGTCACAAAGCACGCCATTTGGCTCAGCATGGTCGAGATCGAAAATCGGCGAGCTGGCCCGCCGGTGTTTAGCGCGCCGCATTCCGGACCTAGGACTATCCACTCTGACGGCGGACGTCGGCGCCTGGCGGAGCGCGGTAAGGTCTTCCTGATCCGAATGGCATTTAGGACCATAAGCGCCCGGAGCGAATCGACCACATGACGACCGTCGGCTCAACTCCTGAGTAACGCCGGAGCGTAGATCTAGCCGCAATACCGTGACGTAGGCACGCAGCCGTGCTCGAGCACGCGGGCGCCGAGTGGCTCGCGGCCGTAACGCCCTGCGTTTCGCACCTTGGCCGCCAGATGCGACGCCGGCCAAGGCGGCACGCAGCGCTCGTTCCACTCAACCAACGCTGCCAGCGCGTCGTGTTCGCTTAGCGCGAATCCGCGAACGACTCTGCAGCACATTCTGAACGTATGCGTGTGCCCGTGCTCGCCCGCCACCCCAGGCGGGACTGACAGCAGGTACGTTCGGGCTCGGGTTACGCGGTTCGTTTGGCCGCTTCGGTGCAATGACGCTACCCCTTCATTTGAGGGAACTCGCGGGCCGCATAGGTTCGACTCAGCGCGCCGAGGAGCAGTGACACTGCGGACGGTTCTCTTCGCTTGTGGTTGAGGAATCCAGGAAGGCGGGTGAGCTGCGCGGCCGACGTCGCTGCAACATCGGCGCCGAGCTGGTTGGCCAGGCGCTTCTGCAGCGCCCCCAACCTCGGTATGTCGAGTCCCTGCACGCGCCACAGCACGCGAACGCGGCCCGGTGATGTCCGCAGGACGTAGGAGGGCGGCGGGATGTCGGGCAGTGCTGCAACAGCCGCCAGAAGCCGCTGCCCCGCCTCGTCCGCATCGAGGCACACGTGCCGTACAGACGCCACGCTTTCGCGCGTCCTCGACCGCTGTCCGGGCGCCATTGCGTTCGTGCCGACGTAGACCTCTCAGCTTTGGGCGTTCTTGGCTCGCAACCATGCCTGGAAGCGCTCGCTGGCCACCGTCGCCACCGGCAGGACGCGCTGGATTGTTGCCGCTCGGAAGATTCTGAACAGGAGAGAGAGTTTCTGCTCACCGAGCACCGACCAGGTGCTCCCGACCATTCCGACCAGGAATGAAGCCCAGCGCGGACACCTGACGCTGCGCCGCCGTAGTCAACGCTCAATGAGGACGGATGGTCAGGACTGGCTGAGCGTCAACAGCCGGCCATTCTCGATCTCGAGCTCCTTCAGCCGCTTCGCGTCCGACACGCTCATGCCGCCGAACTTGCTGCGCCAGAGGTAGTAGCTCGCGTCGGAGAACCCGTGCTTGCGACAGAGGTCCTTGACCGGGATCCCGGCATCGGCCTCGCGCAGGAACCCCACGATCTGTGCTTCCGTGAACCGCTTCTTCATCGTCCGACCCTTTCGCTAGGCCGGACTCTAAACCGAAACGCTACTCAGAATCGGGGGGACGTCATCCGTCGCCGTGTTGATACTGGCCGCGCTTGCGGCGTGCCCCTTGCCTGCCCGCCGTGCCACGCGAACTGAACCGCTCGGGGCGCTCAGGCTCAGCCGCCACCATAGTCCGCGACGCGTCGACTGGACGACCGTACTCTCGTCGCTACTGGCGGTCCTCGTCGCCTGCCAATCGCATTGCGTCACGTTGTGGCCAGCTGCGGCACGCCTCGCAACTCCACTAGGGCCCTGGCCACCTGGGGGACACGCCAAGGACAGCCGCCGGCGGGTAGCGCTTCCAAGTGCCCAAGGGCTTCCCGACGCAATTCCCTGGGCCTCGGAGCTAGGCCACCCACAACCGCCACGCCACTAGCTAGTTTCGATCAAGCCGCTGGGCGACTCGCCTTGCCCTCGACATAAGCACGACACCGACAACAACCGTCACGACGTTCGCGACGACTTGAGGCGTTGACCGCTCAAGAGAGGCTAGCGGCAATCCCGTCTGACTGTAGTAGACAAAAGCGGCCGCAGACCGAAGAATCCCAACAGTCGCATCCGCAGCAATCCAAGCACCCAAGACGGCTATGCCAACAAACAGCCACTCCTTCGTGCTCCCGCCGCTACTCAGCGCCTTGGCCGGGAACGTCCACCCGGCCACGCGTCTTGACGAACTCAGCGCCACGATCGCGAGGACGAGACTGCCGACTGCTGAGGAAATACTCGCAGCCAATAAGGGGTCAGACGCAGAAAAGGCCTGCGGAGAGAGCAGATACGGCGTCAGCATAAGCGCTACATACAGGGACAGCACTCGACCCGCGTAGTACAGCCCGATCACCTTAATAGCGACCTCGCCGATATCACGAAGCGTCGTCATTGACTCGATTTCGGTATCGGCGCTGGCAGTGGAGTCGCCTGACCGGGCGCCTGACCATTGTGCTAGTCAAGGTCGTGGAGTTCGTCGTCAAGTCGGGCGCTAATGGCATCGTCTATCCCCGCGTTCCGGTCGCGAGTCGCATCTGTTGATTTCGTCGCTGCCCATCTGCGCGTCGTCCACGCCAATGCAAAAGCAGATAGCGTTGCGAACGCGTATGGAACGAGCCACAGAAGTCGATGGTACCCATCGTCTAGTGGCCTAGCCAGAATGTGCTGTCCGCCAGCGTCACGAACGAACGCCTTGAGTATCTCGTCTCTGCCCATGCCCTGCGACACGAGCCGTTTCACTTTCGTCAGTTGAGCCGCTTTTCCTTCGCAGTTCATCATGCCACAACTTCCAGCTGGCAAGTTGCACCCGCCACACGTGCACATGACCTCATCGGCCAACTCGCGTTCTAGCGGCGAGCGGTAGACCAGTCCGCCGCTGGACGCAGCATCGACCGGCACCTGGCTTTGAGCGCCTACCGACACATGGGCCAACACAAAGGCCGCAATACCGACGGCCATCTCAACCCGTCTGCGCAGACTCACGCGCCGCAGGCCTCGCCCAAGGTGAGCAGCCCCGCCCCGACACGTTACTTGCACCTGTCCCGCCAGGCCGCACTCTCCGTCTGTCACGAATGGGGGCACTTGCCACTCTCCTTCCGCATACAAGGCTGACTTCTCTGAGGCGCCTAACGCTGTAGGCGCTCGGTCGCGCACGCAGACCACGCCGCTCCGACACCCATCTGCCGTCGCACTTGAGACGCGCGCCAGCACGGCGGCCTGCCGGGCCAGTCTTGAGCTCGCGCGGCAGTCAATAGTTGCTCCATGGCATTCAGGTCACGGCGGACCAGCATCACAAGGCTCTCGTCTACAATTGCCTGTCGGCACTTTTCGCACCACACAGAGACAATCGCCATGCCTTTGTGCGACCGGCCGCGACCTCAGTTGCCCCACATGGTCCACTGACGCGACTGCGGCGCCCACGACGAGGCAGAGGCTCGTCCGCATGGTCAGTCGCGTTGCGCCACTGACTCGCAGACCATCTCCAGCGCGTCGAGGGCACGGCGATCAATCGCCCTCCGCGCCTCTACGGTGAGCAGGCTCAACGGTGTTCCTCCTGCGAATCCGCCCGCCGCCCTCCTGCGGAGTTGTTCCACCGCAGGCTCCTTTCCTTCCCACCGCCGCCAGAGGTGCCATAGCCCGGCCCAGACGAGACACGCGTGAGCGAACTGCGTGAGCTTCAAGGTGCTCCCGCTCCATGGGGACACAACCTCAAGGCGAGATGCGGTGCCCATGTCGACGAAGAACGGCTGGCGCAATTCCACCTTGTAAAGCAACTGATGGATTGCTTCATGCACGAGCGCATCAGCCATTCTTTGAGGAGACCATTCTGCGCGAAGAGGATTGCCAATGGCAACGAGCCCGATTGCCGCTCGCCACGACGCAGAAGGCGTCGCCTGGCCAGCGTTCGGCAGTTCTTTTGGGAGCAGGACGCGCACACCTGCATCGACAAGCGCGCGTGCGGTACCGCTTGCGCGCGCGATGCAGTCGAGCCCTCTACCGACGGCGGCGTTCAATTCGGGCAAGCGCGACTCGGGATACCCCACTCCACCGTCCCAGGCACCCGCCGGCATGCTCATCGAATAGGGGTTGCATAGATCCAGGCTGACTGCCCCGACGAGGCGTCGGCGGATCTGCTCTTCCGGCGGGCCTCCGACGCTCTCGGGCCCTTCATGACCTCCACCCACAGCGTGGCAGTCGCCCAACGCCGACCATCCTTCCGCGTGCGCCTGTATTGGATCTAGTCTCCATCTCTCAACGGCTACACGCCGTCTCAACTCTCCGATTTCCGCTTGCGACGGCAGACCCGGGGACATACCCAACAGACGAAATGTAGATGGTGCGCACAGCAGCCGACGCTGGCTCTCTACAGGCAGGGCAACGACCTCGTCCCAAAGCTCCCTCCCGTGGTGCTCTGCCCACCCTCGCAGCTTCCGCCACATCCACTCCGCATAGACGCGCTCGGCGTCTTGTAGGATTGCCCCGGACGTGCCCCACGCCAAAAGGCTTGGGAGCCCGACCAAGAGGTCGTCTCCTACCGCGCCGTTCCCTTTGCCCGGTGGCTGAGGGCGGTCCCCGGTGCAATCCGCGCTCGCGGGCTGCACTCCCCCGAGAGTCGACGCTCCCTTGGCAGGTTCAGACATGGCGCAGTGCCTGCCCGCTGTCTAGCATCCTCATGGGTTCGCTAGCCCACACACGCCTGAGCGTGGGCGCGATTGCCATGGCGGACACAGCCCCAATGACCAAGCACGCCGCGGCGTAGTCGCCGCCGCGTAGCGCTTGGTCTACCGGAAGGAATCTCGTCTCGAGCAGCCTAGCGCCCGCCATGCCAGCGAGTGTGCCTAATGCGACCGACCTTCCTCGTGAGAGACCAAATCGAGCGGCGAGGCTCCAAGGCGACGCGCCCAGAGCAGAGCGCATCGCCTGTTCAGGCATCGCCTGCTGGGCGGCCGCATCTGCCGCTGCAAACACGCTGAGCGCAGACATTCCCAGCATCAGCGCCATTGCGGCGAGGCTCAGCCGCATCCTCGCTCTGGCTTGATCGGTCACCCGAATGGCTACGCGGCTCGCGACTGATTCTAGCGCCGCTTGTCCGCGCAGTGTCGGCTCCAAGATGCCCTGAAGCTGCTCCACCGGCCCGTGACCGTTGCCCACCCTGAGTACCAGAGTCCTTGCCACGGCCAGGACCATTGATGGTATGTACACTGTCGGGCACGACGCCACCTTGCAACCGAAATATGACGCGTCTTCGACTATCCCAACCACTTCGAACGGCACGCTCGCAAGCTCGGCTCTAAACCGTGCGAACTCTGGGAGAAAGATCTGCGCACCTAGTGCAGATCGCCCCGCCACTTCTATCTCTCTTGCTAGCGCTTGGCTAATCAGAGCGACCTGTCGTCGCGATTGCTCATCGCCAGTCTCGATCCCCCGTCCACGTAGTATCCGAAGATTCTTGGACTTCAAATAGTGCGGAGTCATCTGAATAACTGCCGCTTCCTTGAATGGTTGTTCGCCGGGCGCCGACGCCACTCCCGTCGTCGCCAAGTCTAGTGGATGGAACCCGCCAGCCGTGAATGCAGCTACGGCCGATACGCCATTTTCAGACAGAGTCCGCTCGATTTCCTCGGCTGCAGAGAGCAATCTTGTTCCGAGGGCGCTGTCGTAGTCTGCTACGTATGTGCCACGCAACTCCGCCTGGTCGTACATTCGGTCTCTGACGACTAGATCCGTTCGATACCAGTTCGCCAGAACGGAGACGCACGTGGCTACGGCAACCTGGAGCACCACCGACGCGCCCAGTATTCGTCGCAAACCCCGTTCCCCGAACACCGCAACGACTGGCGTTCTGCTCGCGACCGCAGACGACAGCGCGTGCGCCACACAAGCCGCCACCAACGCAGACAGTGCAATCATTAGAGCGAGCCGCCAGACGTGGCTATTGTCGAGCTGCATCAACGCGCCCTTCGGCAGGAAGTTCCTCGGCAGCACTACTTGCAAGGCTTCGCCGGTCAAGTAGCTGGCCGCCACGCCTATGGCCCCACCCACGCCGAACACAAGCGCGTAGTCCGCCAACCGCTCACATAGCGCAATTCTTGGCGTCTGACCGATCGCCTGCTGAATGTGGGCATAGGGTGCCATCCGCCGCTCGCGCACGACGACGACTCCGAAGAGGCCCAGCACACACGCCACGGCCGCTGCCCCGCTGAGTGCCACAAGCTCCGCGAATGACTTTCGCGCGCCAGGATACAGACTGTCTGCCAGCGGCTGCAGTTCGACTCGGGCAGAGGATGACGTCGGCGTTCCGGACGCCGTGACGCCCGAGAGAACCTGCTGGGCGACTCTCGATTCCTGCCGGGGCGCGGCCAGCTTCACCACGAGCGAGTAGGGCCCCGTCCGCTCGCTTGCTCCAGCCACCAATACGGCATCCGCCCCGGCCCAGCCAAAGCGGTCGTCAAACACGTTGCTCAACGCCACCGCTTTACCAGACACCCGCAGCACACTTCCACTAGACTTGTACCGATCGATTCCGAGCCGCTTTGCGGCGGCCGCGCTTAGGTTAATGGCGGCTCCGGCCTCATCCGTTCTCGACTGCCCTGCCCCTATGCCTGGCATGGCGAGTTCGGCAACGTCACTGGCGCTTAGACTAGCGACCACCATTCTCGCGGAGCTGCCGGCCACCGACACGGTGCTTCGCGACACACTGGTGGCAATGGTGTCGGCGATGCCTTGGAGGGCGCCGTCCACCGCCGTCGCCTCAGCTTGCGAGAATGAGCCCCGCGAGGTGCCCCGCTGTGAGTCCCGAAGCCACACGCTAAAATAGCGCTCCGCGTTACTAATTGGCACTGGGGCTCTGACCCCATAGTCGAAGGTGATGAGCGCGTAACTTAGAACGAATGCCTCGAACGCGACTAGACTCAGCGCCAGGGCGAACTCCCGTGGTTGGCGAGTCCACCGGCTCCATGACATCCGTGGCAAACTAAGCGATAACCTGACGAATTCGGCAGAGGGCGTTGGCACTGGTTTGCTTATGTCTTCTAGTCGACGAGAATTCCCTTGCGACGCAACTCTTCTTCGTATTGCGTCACCATTCTACGCATCTCGTCGCGATCTTGCCCCAGCTGCTCAGCCAGACTGTCTGCCACTGTCGCGGAGCTGCCGTTGCTCTCTAGTAGCGCATGAAGCACGAGGGCTCCGGACGGGTTCATCCCGTAGCATCTACCCGACGATGTCTGCATCACAAATGCACCCCGTTCATGGGACACTAAACTCGCTGACCGCGAAAGCCTCATAGACACCTCGAGATTGTGCTGGGGAGGCAATCCTTGCGGATTGCCTCCCCAACACTCGTGCGCTAGCTACTGGCCGTCAGCGAACTCGTCGTCATTCGACGACGTGAAGGGCACTCCGATGTAGCCGTTGTCGTGATCGGGGCAGCACGAGCCGCCACCCTGGATGATCTCGACAGCGTTCCCGAGATCGACCAGCTCCGGGGCCTCCCACGACGGCGCGGCCCACTGACCCTGCAGCGCTTCGTTTCCATTCTCGATTGATTTCATGCTCTCACCTCCTCCTCGGCGCTAGACGCGACCGCTCGTTGGCGCGCACGTGGTGCGCGCAGCAATGCTTCACGCTCGTGAGACTCATGCTGACGTAGCCAAGCCTCCAGGGCGATCATCCACATCAAATGCCCAGTCCAGTGCTGATTTCCGTGCTTAACGGTCATAAGATATTGGTCAAACTTATCGCCGACGAGTCCTAGGTCTTTGCAGCGCGAATCACGAAACCATCTCTCCAACGTGGTCCACCCCGCCGCCACCGCACGAACGACTGCCTCGCCTGGCCCCCGTTTCCCGGTGCGGGAGGCAACGGCCTTAGGCAGGCGGCTCGAAAACACTCGAGCCTGAAGAGAGCGCCATTCTTTGGGCCTGAGCAGCTGAGTTGCAGGAACCGCGACCAGAAACTCGAGCACGTCGCGGTCACAGTATGGATAACTAACCCTACATGGCGCGAGCGCATCTTGGGAGTATCCACCGGCAACAATCCGAATGGCGTTTTCCGCTAGTTCGATTCGGCGGGCTTGAACTACGCCCACCCGGCGCACACGCTGGCGGGCAGTCGCGGCAATTTGGTGCAGATACGCACTCGCGCTGCTGCTCAACCACTCTGGATAGTCTCGTCCTGCGGCAGGCACGCGCCCACCAAACCAACGCGATTCTGCGACTGCGCCAAAGGCGAGGCCGTGCAGGCTCTTCTTGAGATAGGCGCTCCAGTGCATGAGCTGCCTAGCCGACGCGACAGGCCGGCGCCACTGGCCTAAGGCTGCGACAGGGAATGCGATATCACCACTCAAGAACAACTGATCTCCTCCGAATCCGGAGATGATGGTCGCAACCTCGTCGGAATGGCACGCTTGGCTGTGCGCCCTAAGCATGCTGAACTGTGCCAGAGACGGAGTTGGCCGAAGTAGCCAGGATGCCGCCGGTGCTAAATCGGAGAGAAACGGATAATCTGACTCTGCTAGCTGCCGATTCTTCACGTGGAAGTGCTGCGCAGCGGCCTCAATATAGCGCCGTTCGTCGGATGTTTTTGAGATGTCGTAGACGTAAGAGTATGTCGGGCATTGAAAGGGTAACGGGTCGGCAACAGTCAACGCAGCGGCTAGCAGGCACGACGAGTCCCAGCCGCCGCTCAATGCGAAACCGGTGGCGGTTCCCTTCAGACGTCGCGACACGGCGCGCTCAATTAGGGCTGCAGTGCGAGACTCACACTCGCGGTCCGAGATTGCACCTATTGCGGGTATAGCCTCGATGTGCCAGTAGGCGACTGGACGACCGGTCGCACTGCGCGAGTCAACGTATGAGCCTGGCGGCACTTTCTTGATGTCTTTGTAGCAGGTATGTTCGAGGTCCTCAGCTGCGGCCGCGCAAGTCGCGAGATGCGCCACGTCGATCTGTTGCTGGGAAAATGGAAGAAGATCTTTGAACTGGGTGCTGAACACTATTTCTGAATCTGTGATCAGGTAATACAGAGGGACCGCCCCGGCTGAGTCTCTGGCAAGGATCAGGCGGCCTTGGAACGAGTCCCAGCAGGCAAGCGCAAACTCGGTCTGCCAAGAGGCACACGCTTCGATGACGGCTGGCGCAAGGTCCGGCTTGTCTTCCAAGAGAGCGATGTCCACCTGCGACACGCAGCCGTAGACGCATACAACGCCTCTGCGATTTCCTGTCTCGGCTATAACGCACGACGTGTCATATGCGATGGCACTGCCAGGAGGACGCACGGAGATGTCCCAGTCAGAGCGCTTAGACAGCGCCACCGCAACTGGCGGTTGAGCCTTCAGTGCGATTCTTCCAACGAAGCCTACGTCGCGCATGCGTCTAGAATCGACTCAATGGAAGGTAGATCTGCCCGACCCTAGGGTCGTCGTTCACTACTGAGTGTCCGACCTCGACCCACGCGTGGCCCTTGAGCGGAACTGGACGGATGCCTGTGACCATCGTGGCGTCTACTCCACACAACCGCAACACCATCGTAAGCGCTAGCGATCTCGACAGACAGAGTGATGGATGGTCGAAGTAATAGAGAGCGTGGTCGACAGTAGCGGCTAGTTCTCGGCTCTGCTCAACGTCGTTTGTGGCCGTCCGTCGAGCCTGTATGCGCTTTAGCAGCCACTCGGCACCGCCGATCCCCGCTACGCGAAGCACAGTAGTCGCGATCAGGAAGGCGAATGCCGCAAGGATCCTTAGGCCAACTCGCTCAACACGACCCATGATTTCCCTTCCCAAGGCGCTGGCGGGGCTCGCCGAGCCAGATCGGCTTCTTCCGTGCGGTCCGAATTCTCGCCAGTCAAACACGACGCGCGAAGCGGTATCGCTCGCTCGGCAGTCGGCGATTGGCGGTGCGGTATTACCTACTCGGTTAGAGCCAAACGGGTCCGCGGAGGGTCGGCCCGGCGTAGTGCTAGAAGGTTGAACACTCTTGGGGCGAGGGTCAACTTTCGCGGACACCATACCGCAGTCTTAGGACTCTGGCAAGGCGTGA
Organism: uncultured Gemmatimonadota bacterium; assembly: GCA_902826615.1. GTDB lineage: Bacteria > Gemmatimonadota > Gemmatimonadetes > Gemmatimonadales > Gemmatimonadaceae > RBC101. The sequence continues at coordinate 29,786 of CADEFN010000012.1, read as the reverse complement.
ATGCTAGATTGCGTGCAGCTTTGGTCCCGCGCGCCACGGCTTTGCGGTTCCGACTGCGGCAACGGTCGTCAAGCGCACGGGGTTTCGACTTCGACCGTCGGGAGTCGCCAGCGAACGCTGACCGAGCTGAAGTCTTGGGCTTAAGCACCCGCGAGACTACGAACTGCTCGGAGCGCCATTGCACGAGCCGACCGCAGCGCCCTGTCGTCGGGCCGACCATCCCGCGACGCGGCTCATGGTCGGCCACGTAACCGATCAGACGTTTTTGGTGATAGGAACCCCAGCCCTGTCGCCCGCCCATGAGGTCTTCCGTGTGGTCCACGGGCGACCCCAAGCTCATCCTTTACCTCACGAACCTCTCAACAACGCGCCTGAAGACTGCCTCTGGAATTCGCAGTGTCCGGTAGACGCGGCGCCCGCGCCTCGGAAAACAGATCACGATCACCCCTGGCTCGCTCGCGAAGAGCCGACGCGCTGTCTCTTCGTTCACCTTTAGCCGCTCGGCCACGTCGCGCACGGTTAGGAACACATCGGTCGATTGCAGTTGCACACTCATGGCGCGCTCCAACGAACGTGCCCACGTTCCGGGCCGCCGGCTCTACCAGCGCCCCTTCGTGTCGGTCTAACGCGACGGTGGGCGTCGCCGCGGTCGATTCCTTCAGGAAGCTAAGCCGTGTGCTCGTGCGGGTGCTCGGTCTGCGCGTCATACGCCCGCAGCACCAGGTCCCGCACCTGCTGTTGGGCGCCCAAGTCGTGCACTGCGCGCAGGAGCGCAAAGCTGCGCCGTTCACCGTGGACGGTGAACTGGCGAGCGGGGAACGTGACGTGGCACCCCGGGCCATCCCGACGGGTCCACACCCCGAATCCGACCAGCTTGAGGCCCGCCAGCACCCCGCTCGTGAAGTGCACCTCCGCATCGGCCAGCTTCCCAACCGGCGTCGTGTGCTCGTTGCGACGAATCTTGACTTCGATCTCCATGGAGCCCTCCAATGCTTGGGAATGGTTGTCGGGTCGCTGGCTACGCATTCGCGTGGGGTTTGGCGGCCAGCGGCAGGCCGATGCGCTGCCACAGCCAGTGCTGCAGCGTGTTGAGGCCGACGAGCATCGGGTCGGCCGCGGCGAACAGGTAGCGCCCCTCGCGGTAGCGGGCGCGCTGCCACACGAACTGCGTCGTCTCGACGAGCACCAGGCGCCCCGAGCGCTGGCGACGCGCCAGCTCGAGACGGACCGGATCGGCCGCGAGGCCCGCCACGTCGGCGAGCGATGCCGTGTGGAGCGTGAGGGTCGAGGGCGCGTCGTACGACGCCGGGGCCGTCGTGATGAACGCGTGGTAGACGCGCGTCTGGCGTCCGATCGTCACCGTGATGGTGGGGGCCAGCAGTGCCATGGTCATGCGATCTCCTTCCTTCTGGGGTCCTGTCGTGTCTCAAGTCGTCAGAGGGAGCCGGCCATCACGTAGTTGCCGAGGCGTGGCGGCCCCGGAGGGCCCGTCAAGTCCGCAAGCCCCGAGAGGGGTCGAGCGGAGCGAGAGACTTGACGAGCCCGAGGGCCGCCCGACCATCCGGGGCGTGATGGACGGCGCGGGGTCAGAGCCGCGCGAGGCCGAGACCTCGCGGCGGCAGCACGCCGGCTTCACGGAAGCTGTAGTAGCGCCCGTCGGCCCCGACGATGAGGTGGTCGAGCAGCGGGATGTCGATCACATCGGCCGCCTGCGCGAGTCGTTGGGTGAGTCGGGCATCATCCGCGCTCGGGGTGGGATCTCCGCTCGGGTGGTTGTGCGCCACGAGCAGGGCGGTCGTGCCGGGCGTGAGACACGCCGGGACGAAGACGTCGGGCAGCGAGACGCTCGTCGCGGATCGCGTGCCGCGCGACAGCACGTGCCACGCCAGCAGCCGATGGCGCGTTGAGAGGCAGGCCACCGCGAAGATCTCGACGGCTTCCTGGGCGAGGAGCGGCGCCAGCGTGTCCGCGGCAATGCGCGGATCGCTGAGCGCGAGGGTGGACAGGCGGACGGCCTGACCTTGATCGTCGCGGAGGGTGCGGTAGGAGCAGACGAACTCGCGGACGCGATGGCCGCGGGATGGAGGCAGCGAGTCAACAGACATGGACGGTCTCCCGGAAAGCGGCGGGCGTGGCTCGGGGGCACACGACGGCCGTGTCGCGACGGCGGGGTACGCGAACGCGCGACGAATGGCGAAAAGAGGTGGACAGGGGATGCCGCCCGGACCGGCGGCTAGTGGAGTGACGTGTGGAGTCGAGCGCATCGCGGATCCCTCCGTCGGAGCGCCTGGCTCTGAGAGCGGAGGCTGCCGCGAGCGACACGGGTCGCCCGCAGGAGTGCGAGGCGGCGTCAGGCCGCGCTCGCACTGCTGGGTGTGGTTGTCGGGGCGTGCGGGCTCAGCCCGGCATGCGACGCGTCACGGTCAGCTGACCGTGGCGAGCAGGCGACTGGCCGCCTGGTCGAGCCCGAACCGCGTGTCCTGCCAGGGCGTGCGCTGGCTGAGTCGTGTCAGCCCTTGCACGTACCCCCAGATGGAGCGCGGATTCCGCTCGTAGGCGTCAGCCAACCCGTAGGCCTCGTCGGCCACCTTACGCGACAGGTCCAGTCGCGCCGTGACCGTGTTGAGGACCTCCTCGCGCGACGCGCCGAGTTCCTGAGTGGTGGCTCTCAGGAGCATGGCGCGGTCGTCGTCGAGGCTGGCGTCGAGGGACGCGCGCACGGACTCAAGGGAGCCCGCCCACGCCTCGTGAATCGACGCGCCCACGTGCCGGCGGCGGAAGCCGGCCAGGTGGTGAAAGCCCCAGATGATGTGGTTCCCGCACACGGCGCGGAACAGGAACAGATCCAGGGTGAGAGCGGCGGCTCCGACATCGCTGTTCCGCAGGATGAACCCACGGAACATTCCAGCCTGCGAGGGGTCGGTCGGGTCGTCAAGCGATCGGTTCCCGTCGATCAAGAAGAGGAACATGTCGCGATCTCCCAGATAGGCGCCAGACGGAATCCGTACAGCGCCGAACACGCCATCCTTGTAGCCAGGCGGCAGGTGCCACGCGGGGTGCTCCCCCATCAGGTCGAGCACGCGCGCTGCCAGCTCGTCGTGGTGCACGCGCTCGTACCTCTGGGAGGTGACGGCGTGTACGGTCCGTGGGTCGGCCTGGTCCACGAAGAGCTGCAGCCCGTCGCGGCGTTGCCGACGCAGTCCGAAGTTGATCGCACTGGATGCGATCGACGCCGGCAGCGTGCGGAGGTAGCGAGGCGGCGCACCAGCGATGCCGGCGAGCTGCTCGAAGCTCCAGTGCGTGAGCGCCGAGGTTTGTCCGGACGGCTCGCGTAGCACGAGTCCGTCGTCAGTCGGCGCGTCGGTCTGAATCTGGCTCGTCTCGATCACCCGCTCTTCGGTGCGAACGCGCCGGTCGCGCGCCGCCTCGTAGAGCGTCGAGACGCTGGCGAACCGCTCGTCGGGGGGGCGTGTGGCCCATTCCCGATGTGCGGTGAACGCCGTGACTGCAGCGACACCAGTACTCTGCATCGTGTGCTCCTTGAACTAGCCCTGAGGGTCGTGGTTGGGGAGGAACTCCACGCCGCTGAACGGGCGTGGAGGGCGCGGCCAGAATGGCCACTAGAGAGGGGTCGGACGCGACAATCAGTGCCGCATCAGTTCTCTGGTCCTCCGTCGCATTCGGGCATGGCGGAACACATGTCAGGGATACAGAACTCGCGGCGCAGAGTGAGAGGGCCCACCTTCATGAACCCCAAGACCGTCACGATGCGCGGGCGCGGCGCCTTCGGATCGGCTGTCCACGAGAGCACACGTTCGCGCAGGAACACCTGGGCATCGGGCACAGCGGCTTTGACCTGCTGCATCACCGCCCACTGCGCGGACGAGGCCTCGGTGAGGTAGCGCGTGGTCACGGCCAATGCGGATGCGGAGACCACGGCGTCGGCGTAGGCCGGCACGTTGCGCAGGTGCGCCTGCAACCGGGCGGCGCCGTCGCGCCCGTAGGCCGGGAGATGCGCCACCATGGCGAACGCCTGGGCGGTCATCGCCTCGACGATCTCTTCAAGTGGCAGCACGCCGGCGGCCAGCCTCGCGCGCTGGTCGTCCGTGCCGTGCTCGGTCGTCCACTCCCCTACCAGCCGCTGCTTCTCGGCGTGGGCGGCGTGGAACGTGGCTACGTCGTCCTGGGCGCGTTCGCGTCTGGCACGAAGGTCCGCATGGAAGCGGCGGTAGGCCTCGAGCGGCACGTCCCGCGCGGCGCCACGGTCGCGCTTCGCGTCGAAGTCCATCCGGCCGCGGTCCGTGGCGAGCACGCACCGGCGAGGTGTCGGCGACGGATGCGTGATGGCGCGTCGGTTCGCGTCGCTCAGGAACGCCACGGCCACCTCGTCCCGCCATGTGCGACTGGTCTCGAGGCGCGTCGATCGCTGGGAGACGCCCTGCGCTTGGTACGTCGCTTCGAGCTGATGGCTGCGGGCGGCGTCCTGCAGGAGCGCGTCGGTAGACGGCGGCGCGTCGTACTGCGGGGACTCCTCCACCCGCACGACCCGTTGGCTCTCGCCGCGCAACTCGAATCGCGGCTTCAGCTTCAGCCGCGCGGTCCCGTTCGGTTCGACATGCACGAGGTGCAGGCGCGTCACGGGCACGTCGAGCGCCACCTGCTGCCTCTCACGGCCGTTGCCACCCGCCAGCAAGGACGCCTTCCGGCCGGCCTCGGACAACCGGTAGACCGCCACGACCGACACCGTCTGCGCGCCTGGCAGGGGCGAAGGACCGCTGGTGTTCGCAGCGGCGTCCGAACGGCGAGCGATGGCGGGATGCAGCGCAGTGTCCATGCGGTCCTCGGTGGCGCCTCGTGGCGCACAGGCAACGTCGGCGGCGAAGCTGTTGGGATGGCGACACCATCCGGCGCCTGAGGCGGCCCGTGTGGCGGTGTCGCCGGAGACCCGGACGGCCGCGTGAGGCCGACCGTCCGGGCGTCTCCATCGAGTCGGTCAGGCCTGAGCCTCGACGGCGCTGTACGCCGCCAGGATCAGATCCCGAACCGCCTCCTGTGCGCTGACCTCCCCGTTGGCGGGACGCAGCAGCGCGAAGCTCCGGCGCTCTCCGCTGACGGAGTACTGCCGGGCCGGGAACGTCACGTTGCGCCCGTTGCCGGAGCGACGCTCCCATACTGCGAAGCCGATGAGCTTCATCCCGCTGAACGGGCCGGCGTCGGCTTCGAAGACCAGTTCCGCATCGGCGAGCTTCCCAACAGGGCTGCCCGTGGCATTCGGAACGATCCGTACAGACACGATCTCTGCGCTCTTCTTGGACATGACGTCTCCTGGGACACCGCGTGTCTGAGACCAGCGGTGCGGGTGAAGGTTCCGACGGCTCTTGAAGACCCGTGAAACGAGGGAGGACGCACGACCCCTGAAAGGCCGTACGTGGTGACAGCGAACCTGTCGACGTACCTAGAGGAACGCGAGTTGGAAGGGGAATCTTACGCGCGGGCTAGAGATGACCAGGCATCTCCAGCCCGAGACCGCCGCCCCGGCAGGCGAACACATGGACAGGCTGCTCGGACGGAAGTAGGCTCGTCGCCATGAGTGCCGAGGTTCCCGGGTTGCGGGATGGCGTGGCAGGCCAGGATGCAACCAGCCGGACTGCATTGCTGGGACGGTCGCGAGCTGACGTCGAGGGTTGGATCAAGGTCGTGGCGTACGCGGTTCCTGCGGTCTACGCGCTGGGATTCGTGATCGTTAGCGTGCATCTTTGGACGCTCGGCATCGCGCATGTTGAGCCGATCAGGCCGAGGGCGTTCGCTACTGGCGCCTTGTTCATTGCGCTCGGGGCCGGGGCCGCCTTCATTGGAAACCCGTCGATGCCCAGACATGCCCACTCTGCGCTGCTGTGGCGACCGACGGACTTCCGACAAGTCGGAGAGGACGTCGCATACACATTGAAGTCGACCAACTCCCGACTGGTCAGCGGGACCGCATCTATCGTTGGCGCCTACTTCCTCGCATGGCAGGTCTACATCTACCTTGGCGCCAATCAGGTGGCGAGTTCGGGTTTCACCTGGCGAGGTGGCGTAGCGGCGCTCGTCGGCGTCGGCCTGTTTGTCACGGCCATCGTGGTCCGCACCAACATGCGCGGCAAGGCTGCGCGCGCCATCGTTCGTGTGGCAGTCATCGCCGGTATGGCCTTGATACTGTGGTCGCTGTTCACAGCCGATGTCTCTTGGAAGGCCGTCGGTCGTTGGTCAGCAGTGGTGGCCGGGTATTCAGCGTTCCGTCCGTGGCTACTGGCGACGGACCGCTCGGAAGCGCATACGACGGCCTTCGCACTACTCGGCCTTTTCACCGCCTACGCAACCGCCGTGTATCCCACTTTCGCTCCAGCTTGGGGCGGCGGCGCTCCGGTCGAGGCGACGCTCGAAGTTGTGGCAGGCGACCGGACTCGTGTCGAGCACGTGCTAATCATCGACGAGACCACGCACGGATTCTACCTGCGCACCGACAACGGCGAATCCACGCTGTTTCTGCCTCGCGAGTCGGTCAAATCTGTGCTGATCGCCACTGGAACCAGAAAGGTGCGCTAGAGGTGCCGCGAATGAAGAAAGGCCTTTTCAGACGCGATGATGTGGCCGCCGGACCCACCGAGCCGCCCTCGTCTGGACCGGAGGAGGCGCCCCTCCGTGAGCTTCCACATTTTGCGTTGGCGGATCTCACGGCATTCGAAAAGGAAGTGTTTTTCGGAAGCGATCCGGCAGACGGCTTCGTTCTTTCGCTGGCTCTGGCGTACAACGATCTGAAGCAGATCGAATGGAACCAGCAGATCTTCCTTGGGGCTTCGAAACCCGGAGTCAACCCGAGGGCCGGCCAGGTGTTCGGAATGGGCATTTGGGCGAGTCGCTTCAGCTATGCGCTCCTGCATGAACTGTTCAAAGCGATTTCAGAGGCGAACCGGCGGAAAGTGCTCGAATCGCCGGCCTTCCGTCTCGCACTCCAGATCTTGTCGCCAGGAGCTCTCGCTGACTGGCAGAACCTTTTGAGGCTCGCCTGCGGAGAGCAACTCCAAGCGGCGGAGCAATCGGCACTTTCAAAGTACGATGAGATCAGAAACCAAGCGTCCTATCACTACGCGAACTCCGCGGCGATTCTGGCCGGGTACCATCGGTTCTTCTACGACATCGACTCAAGTATTTACAACGCGCAGGCCTACATGTCGTTCGATGATGGAAGCCTCGAGCGTACGCGGTTCTACTTCGCCGATGCCGCTGCAGCGTCGCTCTACGACGTCGGAGACGCCGACGGCGAGCAACTTCGCACGACGACGGCTACGATTCGGCGCCTAGTTTCGAAGATTGTGGCGGTCGTGATCGTTGCCTACATCGAGACACGCCGCCTTGAGCCCGGAATCGCCGGCTCGCCGCCAGTCCGTCCGGCGGCACGCAGTTCACGTCGGCGCCGTCAACGCGCCAAAGCGTCCTCGAACGTGCGAGTCGCAACAGGGGAGCCCTAGGGTGTCAGGCTGGGTGTCAGCAGGGCTTGGGTAGGCGGGCAGCCACAGTTGAGACGCGAAATCGCTAAGGATTCTGGAGCAGGCGATAGGACTTGAACCTACGACCTGCTGACTACGAATCAGCGCCGCGGGCGAGTCGCCTTGCGATGTAGTCGGGTGTGTTTCTTAGTCCCGAGAAGTCGCACAGCCTAGAGTCACCCGCGAAGCCACAGGCCAGTCCCCCTGCGCTCAGCGTGGTTCTGGCGTCAAGCCGCCCGTGCCGGCCCACAGAATCGGCTAGCGCTTCTTGGCTTCCTTGGCCTTCCGCTCGGCCCAGTACTTCTTCATGCGTGCCCCAACAGCTTTCTTCTGAGCGGCGGTCATCTTCGGGCGTCTTCTTGTCGTTGCCAGCGCTGGTTGCCCAGGCGTACCACTTCGGCGAGGTGGCCCTTCTTGCGTCCCCGCCGCTGGGCGAAGGCTTGGGAACGCGCTGAGCAGGGCCTTCCGCTCTGCATCGATCTCGCTCAGCCCCAGGCTCGCGCCCCTCAGGGCGAGGGCTTTTATGTCAATTATTTCCACAACATCCTCCAAGGCCATTCCTCCAAGTCTATCGGGTCAGGGATGAGGCGCCAATGGCTCAACCGCGAACAGCTCGCAGGGTGCGTCGTAGCCCAGCACGGCGACAATCTCGGTGACCACGCGTCGACCGTCCCGTCGGGCCAGATGCGCGACGAGGTTGACGGCCAGGGCGATGGCTTCGCGGATACTCCGATGCGGCAACCCGACGTTGGCCGTCAACACGCAGTGCGCCAAGCGGGTCAACGCCTGCTCCGCCGAGTTCGCGTGGATGGTCGTGAGACTGCCCAGGTGGCCCGTGTTCAAGGCCTGCAGCAAGTCGAAGGCTTCGGCGCCTCGAACCTCGCCCAGCAGGATGCGGTCCGGACGATGCCGGAGCGTGGCTCGCACCAAGTCTGAGATCGTCACTGGCGGTGTCGGCGCTTCCTGGCCGAGCGGTGTCTGCGCTCGCCGCGCCTCGAAGCGCACGACGTTCGGCTGGTCGATGCGGATCTCGGATGTCTCTTCGATCAGCACGATCCGGTCGCCGGTTGGGATGCCGGCGGCGAGCGCGTTGAGGAGTGTGGTCTTCCCGGTACCGGTGCCGCCAGAGATGAGGATGTTCTTCCCCTGCTGAACGGCCGACGTCAGAGACGCCGCCTGCGCGTCCGTCAGGGTGCCAACCGCAACCAAATCAGCCAGCGCGTAGCGCCGCGTGAACTTGCGCACGGTCAACGTCGGGCCATCCACCGAGCACGGCGGGAACATCGCCGCCACGCGCGAGCCATCTTCGAGGCGTGCGTCGAGGATGGGCTGCGTGTCCGAAATCTCGTCGCCGCACGCCCGGGCGATGTTCTTGATAGCCACCGTGAGGTTGCGGGTCTCGAGCGTGCGATCCGGCACCGCCGCCAACATGCCGTTGCGCTCCACGAACACGCGTCGGCCGCCGGCGTTCACCATCACTTCGGTGATGTCCGGGTCGACGAGCAGGTCCTCGATGGGCCGCAGGAACGGCAGAATGCGATCCAGGCTGCTCATATCTGTCCCAGCTCAAGGTGGTCGAAGTAGCTGCGCTGCACATCGAGATAGTGGGGTTTCAGGTAGCAGTACTGGGGCGGCAGGGGGTTGACGCCGTCATAGGGCAGCGCGATGGCCTGGGCGTTCTGGAGCTGCGTGAACACGCGCGGCGGGAAGATGTACTCGTCGTGGGGCGCGTAGCTCTTGCTCGTGCTCAGCGACTGCTTGCCGGCCGTCGGGCGGCCCGTGAGCAGCGAGATGTGCGCGTCGCGACCCGACTCCGAGATGCTGTAGTGCGCCTTCAGCTTGTCGCGCCGGCCGCACAAGTCCGCCGCCGTGCGCGCGGTGAACTCGTCGCTGGTGGCCAGGATGATCTTGGTGCGGAAGCACTGGAGGAGCGTGCGCCAGCTCTCGTCGCCGGGCAGCGCCGACCGTAAGGAGCTGATGCTCTGCGTGGCCACAATGGGCATCAGCCGCGCCTGCCGAGAGAGGGCGAAGGTGCGCTCGTCGCCCGTGGGGTCAGTCTCGCCCACGGTGGCGAAGGCGTGATACTCGTCGCACACGAAAAGCAGGTCGCGCCACGGGCGTGTCGGATGCGCCGTGATCTGCGGGATGCGCTGCAGGATCGCGCGCTGGAAGTCGAGCTTCAGCATCACGCCCAGGATGCGCGCCAAGCCAGGGTTCAGGCCGACCGGAAAGTTGAGCGCGAGCACGTGCCCGCTTTCGAGTAGTGAGGTCAACGACGGAAGTGGTCGGGGCTCGCCTGGTGCCGGATCCTCGGTGTACGCGCGGCGCGGCGGGCAGAAGGTGCGATGCACGGCCGGGTTGTCGTCGAACAGCGACAGGAACACCACGACGCCTTCGACGATCGACGATCGCAGGCGCGCATCCAGCTTGCTCCAGCCGTGCACGTACCAGCGCTCGACGGCCTCGAGTTGCAGCTTGCGCGCGGTCCATGCCGTGCCCTGGGCCTTCTGCACCACGTAACCGACATGGCGCGCCGCGAGGAAGGCTTCGAGGTCGGCCTCGTACGGGTGCGCCACGTGGTCGTCGTCCTCGACGTGCCAGTGTCGCCACGGCACCTGCGTGCAGTGCGCTTGATGATCGACCTGTCGAATGCGCAGGACGGTGGGTGGATTCGCCAGTTCCGCCTTCAGTCGACGGATGTCGCGATCGATCTGCCCGTCCTCCAGCACATAGCGGTACACCTCCGAAAACGTCGTGTAGCCGTCGGTGATGCGCCGCAGCAGGATCACGAACTTGAGCAGGTCGGTGTAGGCCTGCTGCCAGAACGGTTCCTTCGACTTGCCGAACAGGTTGTTCAGCAGTGTGGCGATGGCGTAGGCCACGGCGTAGGGGTCGAGGTCGTTGTGCAGCGGGTTGTAGCAGATGCCCGAGTCGAGCCCGATCTCGACGTAGTCCGCCTCGCGTCCCGCGCGCTGCAGCATGGCGCGCACCTGGCCACAGAAGTCGCCTTTCACTTCCAGGACGAGTCCGCCGATCTTCCGGTCGGGATCAACGCCGCGCCAGCGCAGTAACTGGTCGACGTAGGGATACATGCACGCGGACGTCTTGCCGGTGCCCACGGCGCCCAGCACCATGATGCCGGTATAGAGCCCGCGTTGGGGGATCGTGAGCCACTGGGGCGCCGGCGCACGGCCCGGCGTGGCTTCGAAGTGCGTCTCGCCCAGCACGAGTGTGGGCGCCGGACGCGACTCTGGCTCCGGGTACGGTGGCAGTGCAGTGAACTGCGCGCTGGGCACGCGGCGATACACGACGATCGCCACCAACGACACCATCAGCGACGCGGCCAGGAACGGCGTGCTGAACCACAGCGTGGCGTAGCCGTAGCGCAGCAGCGCGAACACGCGGGGCGCGCGCACATCGATCAGGCCGAGAAAGGCGTTGTCGGGGACAAACGGGTACGCGGACAGGCCCCACGCGCCCACCGCGCCGGCCACGGCGAGGGCGACGATGCGTCTGGCGTCCACGAGTGCGCGAAGCATGGCGTCTCCAGGCGGTGATGGCTACGCGTTCGCCGGCACGGGCGCCGGATCCGGCCGTGACGCACGCCTGCCCCCGCGACGTGCGGGCGCACGCCGTGGCAGTGGCGCGGGCGCGTACGACTCGGGGTGCTCGCTGCGCCACGTCGCGAACTCCTTGTCGCGTGCGAGCACCACGTCGATCACCTCGTTGAGCACGTAGTCGGGCGACTCGCCAATGAATTGCGCGTACGCGTACAACGTCTCGTGGTTCTCGCGGTCGAGGCGCGTGCGGTGCAGCACCTGTTGCTTGCCGCGTGTGCGCGGTTTGATCACGGACATGACCGACCTCCTTGTCGCTGCGCAGGTTGCCCTGCAGATTCACCATGACGGGGTGTGAGCGACCCCCTTGGGTTGCGGCTCCGACGAACGTCGGGGCGCGAGAGGGGGGTCGCTCACACCCAAACCTCCCTACTTCCTCTGTCTGCCTGCGGCTGGAAGGTATCGGTCGACTGAGCGCCCAGTACCGGCTATCGCGCTGATGTGCAATGGCTTACGCGCCCCACTCCGCGCGACTCGAGACGACAGTTCCTGCGCAATCGACCCATCGGTGGGGGGAACACTGCTCCCCAGTCAGTGTTCCCCCCTGTGTTCCCCCTCCCGACCTCATGCCGTGCCCACCAGGGTGGCCAAGTGCTGGTAGTTGTGGGGCATCACTTGGCTCGTGACGCGCCCGCGGAATCGCCCCATTGCGTCGGCTAAGACAGACGAGGCCAGGCCGTTCAGCACGGCGTCGCCCTCCTGCTGCCAGGCGCGGTAGAGGGCCCAGAACCGAGGCGCTCGAAAGACCTGGCCGAGCCGGTTGAACTCGGCCTGATCCTCGGCCGCGTCACCCCGCTCGACCCGCTGCCGCTGCTCGAAGTACCAGTGCAGTTCCCAAATGGCATCGAGCCGCAGAGGACGCGCCAACTCGTCCCGCACGACCGCCTCGAACCGCGGGGCTGCGGCGGCCAGATGCCGGGGCACGAGCAGCCGGATCTCCCACTCGGGCAGCGCCCGGAACAGCTCCGCATGACGCTGAAGGAAGGTCCGAAACTCCAGCGAGACCTCCCCGGTGACGCCGTAGAGGAAGACGTGCGTGCGCCCGTCGTCCGTGACCCCAATCGGGAGCTTGTCGGGGAACGTGCGGACCTGCCGCGCGCCCGCAACACCGAACGCCAGATGCGGGAGTTCCTCGACGCGCAGGCTCGTGGCCGTGATGAAGTAGGCAATCTTCTCTGACGCGGTACCCAGCCATCGCATCTCGGGGCTGCCCAGCACGGCGTCGAGCACCATCAGGCGCTCCACGGCCCGTGCCAGGGCGATCGGCTTGCGGTGGCGGCTTTCAGGTTCTCCAATCGCCCGGTACAGCCGGCGCCCGTGCACGTGATACAGGTGCGCCCGACGGTGGGCCGTCGGATACCGCGTGGCGAGCCGGCGGGCCCGTAGCGCAGCGAAGAAGTCGTGCTGCTTCCGGCCGCGCACGACACCCCGGTGCGCCAGATACTGACGTCCCAGGCACACCCCGGAGTGCAGCAACACGGCCTCGAGGAATCGGGCTTGGCGCTCCGTAAAACCCGCCGCGATGACGCCTTGGATACGGTCGGCGGACGTCATCACAGCAGCTCCTCGGCCAGGCGCGCGTCCCGCCCTCGACCGCCCCGTCCGGAGCCCCCGGACCCACTGACGCGGGCGCCGGCCGCGCGGTAGCGCGTGAAGCCCGACCGCGCTTTGGCGGCGGCGTGCGCGCCTCGGTAGTGCGGCGTGACGACCTCGAGGTCCTCGATCACGAGGCGCCCGTCGCGGTCCTCGCACTCGAGCCGCACGTCGGGCAGGTTCACGTGGTCGTCGTGGTACGGCAGCTGGTGGGCACGCGCCCACTCGGCGATGGCCTCGGCATCGCGCATGGGCGTGCCATCGCTGTCGGACCGGCCGCGGTTCTGGGCCTGCAGGAAGCGCTGGTAGTCGCGCTTCAGCTCGTCCTCGAGCACCACGCGCCGCACGCGGACGCCCCGGGAAGACAGGCGGTCGGCGGCCTTCAGGTACGCCTGATGGAGCCGGGTGTCGTGCGCCAGCTCCTTCGGCTTGGCCACACCGGCATAGAAGGCCTGGCGCGCCTGCCCCTGGTCCGGACGACGGTGGGCCTCAAGCAGGTCACGGCCGCGGTCGGTGAGCATGACAAGACGCGTGCGTGTGCGCCCCACGATGTAGGGGGTCGTCTTCACCAAGCCGGCCGATTCCAAGCGCTCGATCTCGCGCGACGGCCGGGTTGGTGTCCGTGTATCGGAGGGCGTGAGCTCCCCCGCCGGCACCACACGGAACGCCCCGGCGGCAGCCAGCGTCCGCACCTCGGAACCCGACAACCGATACTCGCGACCATGCGCCTGGACGCGCTCGCGCGACCGACCACGCGGCAGGTCGAGGTCGTGCGTCAGGGCGTCTCGCGCCGCCTCTGGACCGTCGATTCCCAACGGCGTCATGCCGCCGCGGCCGCCGCGGTCAGGCTCCGCCTGTTCGCGCTCGTGGGCGCGTGCATCCATCTCTCTGAACATGGGACCCTCCTACGATTTCAGGAACGGCCGCAGGTCCTCGATCGCCGTGTCGTCGGTAGCCAATTGGCGGTCGAGGTGCAGCAGCTTCCGGCCGGTCTCGCGGAGGAAGAGCCAGCGGGCCACGCTGTAGTAGATCGCGCAGAGATTCAGAAAGAGCACCAGGGTGACGCCGCCCAGCAGGGGCGCGTAGAGGTGAAACAGCAGGGACTTATGTGGGGCGAGAAAGCGCAGTTCGCCGGCCAGCCATCCGGCCAGCAGGAAGACGGTGAGCGCGGCCAGGAAGGCGCAGTTGGCAATCACCGCGCCCGCTCCTCGAACGCCTGGTCCACGCGAAAGTAGGCGACCTGCAGCCCCAGCGGGTTCACCCGGACGAACGCGTTGGGCACACGGTCGCGCAGCGCGAACTGGAGCTGCGCCACATGCGTTTCGCGGCTGCGCTCGTTGCGCGTGCCGGGGGCGTAGTAGACCTTCTGGAACGTCACGGTGGCCTTGAACGGCACGGTCGTCAGTTCGCTGAGACTGACGTTCTGCACCACGACGTCCACTTCGTCAGCCACGGGGTTGGTAACGAAGGTTTCGAGCACGCGGCTCTGGTCGTTCTGGGCGATCGTGGCGTCGGCCAGGGCGGGCTCCAGAAAGAACAGGGAGTCCGGGTAGTCGCGCTGCACGGTGGCCCGAATCCGGCTGAAGTGCTTCACCACGAACTGCGTCAGGAAGTAGCGCAGCTCGGGCGCCTGGGGCTGGTAGCTCGTGGCGTCGTAGGCCACGGCTTCGGCCCGGCCCACGTCGTCGATCCGGATGACGAGCGGCTTGACCTCGGACGCGCGAGCAGCCGTGTGGACGTTCAGACCGATCAGGCCGAGCGCCACCAGGGACACCAGGACCAAGGCGATCTTCAGGTAGGTGTTGAGGACCAGGGCGGAGCCGTACAACTCGACGAACTGCCGCCTGGCGCTCTCCACGGACTTCGGGTTGATGTCACCGGTCGGCGGCCGCATCGGTCTCCCCTTGCGCGACGGCTACGGCCGAACGAGGTTCCAGCCGACCCAGAGCACGCCGGTGGTCAGCCCGAGCACGGCGGCAACGACGAACACAAGGATCACGAGGCGCGACACTCCGGGAGACACTGACTCCTCGTCCCGTCGGCGAGCTGAAGACCACTGGCGAGCCATGACAAACTCCTAACCGCGGAAGAACCGCCCCACGTTCACGCGCGTGGGTAGCACGCTGTCTCCGCTTGAACCGGAGAAGATGGACTGCGTGAGCGACGGCACGAGCAGGATGCCAGCGCAGAAGGTGACTACGACAGCGAACGCCTGTAGTGCGTAGACCCCGTACTCCGCCTGGGTGATCATCGGTGGCAACGTCGTGATGTACCGGAATACGAATTGCTCGAACACCATCAGGAATGCGATGGCCACAACGGGCACGAACGAATACTGAATGAACGATCGCAGCCAGCCCCAGAACAGCCAGTCCATCTTGGGCACGATGAAGAACGGCACGAACAGTGGGCCCAACAGCCCGCACACGGCGCTAGCAATCAGGCCGAAGGCGATGACGGCCATGGAAATCGCCTTGGCCCCGGCGATGACGACCAGGATCGTCCAGTAGATCAAATTCGCCAGGATCGACCACGGATCCGGCTGCATGAAGTGCTCCGACAACGCGTCGAAGTGCCGGTAGATATTGTCGAACGCCCGGGCCTCCAGGACCGCTTGCAGGTAGCCCGTCTGGTCCGTGATCAGGTTGCTGAACGAGATCCCGATGCCGGGAATGGGGCTCTCGTAGAAGGCAATGAACGAGTAGCCGAACGCCACGAACAGTAGCAGCTTCGCGAACTCGAACATCCGGTCGCCGAGCCCGTCGTTCGAGAACATCATCTTGATTCCGTGCCAGGAGATCAAGATGGTGGCGAACGACAAGAACAGCTGGTACCCGAGCCGGATGAATTCCGGCTCGTAGGTGGTCAACAGGCTGGCGATGGCCTGCTGAATGGTCGGGATCAGGTTCAGGGAGGGCTGTGGCGGCATGGTGGCCGGTTAGGGCTGCCTCCACACGCGGAGGGCATCCCCGGACCCGGCCACAAAGGCCACGTTGGCAGCATCCCGGTCGCGCCACGCCACCAGTTGCATGTTCATGGTGGCGGCCTCGGTGTCGCGGGCCCGTTTGCCCTCGACCAGTAGCTGTTCGACCACGCCGGACAGGAGCTGTGCCCGGGCCTGGCGCTGCCGGGCGCCTATCAGCACGGCGCCACTGAGCTTGTCGAGCACCGCCGTGGCGCTTTGCGCCAGGCTGCCATCGGTGACGTCGAATTCGAGCGCTTCGATGGCTGTCAGTTCCCGGCGCCCGTTGAACCGCAGTTGACCCGTGTCGTGGGTAGCGGTGATGGCTGACGCGGTCGCCACGTCCAACGTCGCCAGCTGGGCGGTCAGGGCCCGTCGAGCGGCTGACGGCAGCATGCCGAGGGCGACTGCCGCCGGCAGCACGGGCTGACTGACGTCCTGGAACGCCACGCCGCCCGCGTCTCCGTAGTTGAGGGCGGCGTTGTACGCCCGCGAGAACAAGAAGGCCGCGGGGTTCTGCCAGTCGTGGATGCGCCACAGCGGCGCGTTCGGCAGGCCGTATTTGCCCAGGTTCGTAAACATGCTGAGGCGCTGGGCCATGCGCCGCAGTTGGCTGTGCTGCAAGCGCTGCAACGCGACCTCTGCCTCTTTGACGGCGGCCGTGATCGAATTGCGGAGCGTCACCGCCGGATCGTGGACGACGAGCTGCGCGTGGCCGACGCGGCCGATGCCGAGCACGAAGGCGAGGGTCAGAATTGCCGCGCGGACGACAGGCGCCCTCATGGCTGCCTCCACGTGCGGAGCGCGTCGCCGGTGCCGACGACCATCGCGTCGTTGACCGCCCGCGCGTCGCGCCAGGTCACCAGCTGCATGTTCATGGTGGTGGCTTCCGTGTCGCGCTGGCGCTTGCCCTTGGCCAGGAGCTGCTCCAGCGCATGCGACAGCAGTTGGTTCGTGGCCATGTCCTGCCGGCGCCCCAGCAGCTCGCCGGCCGCGATCTTGTCGAGAATGGCGGTCATCTCGTGATATCGCAGCAGTCCGTTCAGCACGTCGCCCTCCAGCTCCTGCACGGCCCCCTGGAGCTGGCCCGCATAGCCGCGCAGGGCGCCGACCTGATGACCGCCCATCATGGCGACCGAGTCGGCAATCTCCACGGTGGCGTATTGCCGTTCCATCACGCGCCGGGCGGCGGCGCCCAGTTGCGCCGGCAAGGACACCGGACGCTCGAGGGGAATCGTGGTGGAGGTGTAGCCCGCGCCCGTGGGGTCTCCGTTGTTCAATCCCTGGAGCCAGCCACGGCCGAACGCCCATTGCCCGGCGCTGTGGAGGGTCGCGCTAATGGTCGGGATCCGGTAACGGCCGAGGGTTCCCAAACCCTGCGACATGTTGAGAATCGTCTGGTACTGCGCCTGCAGCACTTCGTAGTGCTCTTGCACCCGCTGGGCGATGAGCACCGCCTGCGTGAGGTTGGCCGGGTCGATCACGGCGACCTGGGCGCGGACGGACGGGACGACGCCAGCGATGATGGTCGCGGCGAGCAGCACTCTGAGCTTCATGGATCCTCCACTCCTACCAACTGGTGCCCGGCGCTGCGGCGTACGCCGGCAGGTCGAGATCGCTCGACAGGTAGACCTTCACGCGGTGGCCCTCGCGGATGGTCACGGTGGGCAGGCGGTTCAGGAACCGACTGAGCACCTGTTGGCTGGCCTGTGAGGTCTCGGCGATGCCGCCGGTGACCACAACCGTGCCGCCGCCGCTGGCACGCGACACGCCCGCCGTGCCCAGCCACTGCGCAAGGCCACTGATGAGGCCCACGGCGCCAGCAGCCCCGAACGTGGACCAGTAGTGCTGGTTGACCTGGTCGCGAAGCCCGACGTCGCCGAGCTGATTGAGTCCTCGGAACTGGTCCAGCCGATACGTGCGCCCGTCAGGCATCACGAGGCGATGGAACGCCACCGCGAGCCGCGTCTCACCCAGCGCTTGCACCGGACGTGTCTCCCCCAGGACCCGGGCCCCGGCGGGGATGACGACCACGTGGCCCGCGTGCGAGAAGACCGGATTGGTGACGAGACAGACGACGGGCGCTGCCGCTGCGCCGTCGAGCCGATTCGTGAGCGAGGCGTCAATGAACGTGCCCTCGAGCAGGCGGTGGAGCGGGCCAGCCGCGCGAATCGGGTCGGTGTGCTCAGGGGTGGTCGGGCCGTCAGGCTGAGCCGCGGCAGATGACGAGGCCTCCGTCCGCTGCTCGCGGCCTGCGGCCGTCCCGGTTCCTGGGGCCGTTGCGCCGTCGCGGGCGGTGGCCCGCACGACGGCATCGGCAATGGCGTCGAGCGACGGGGCCTGCGCGGCTCGGCCATCCGGAGGCGTCGACGCGGCCGGCGGGGTCCCTTCGTCCGGCTTGCCGGACCCCGTGCGCCGCGACAGCACGACGTTGCTCGCAAAGAGACTGTCGTAGTCGCGACGTCGTCGCTCCGCCACCAGAGGATCCTCGGCCCGTGGCGTCCCCGGTTCACCAGAGAACGTCGGCGATGGGTCAACCGTCGGCTGGGCCGCTTCCGTCGCGGCCCGCGCCTCCATCGCCCTGAGTCGCTCCTGGTAGTCGCGCAGGCGGTCGGCCGTTGGCGCTGCCGGCGCCGCCGGCGTCTGAGTTGGCCCCGCCGGGGGACGCGGCTCCCCAGCCAGGAGGATGATCAGCACGATCCCCGCGGCCAGGCCCGCCATCAGCCACGTCTGGAACCGGCGTGGGAGCACGCCAGCGGGCACGGGCCGACGGTCGGTGACCGGGACCGCGCCCGGAACCGGGTCCTGCGCCTCCATCGCTAGCGCTCCACCTGCTCGAAGGGAAACCGCTGCTTGCCAAGCGCCAGATACCCGCGGTCCAGCACCTTGGGCACCACGTAGGTGCCGCGCACCACCTGGAAGTTCACGAGGCTCGGCTTGCCGTCGACGATCTCGTAGATCACGGGCAGTTCCTTTGCGTCGGACTTCACGAACGTCTGCTGGCCGTCATGCCAGATGGCGCGCACGAGGAACGGCTTGGCGTAGGTGGGGGCGATGAAGGGGAACTGCAGCGTGGCCGGATACTGGTGCCGAAAGCTGACTTCGGCTTCGGTCGCGCGGCGTTCAGTCGCCTCCACCACCGCCTTCGACTCTGACAGTTGGGCTTCCAGGGCTTCGACATGGGCGGCGGTGTACAGGCGAGGCGCCGGCGCGGGGGTCATTTGGCCCGTGTCGACGTAGACCTTCAGGTCCGGCGGCACGGACTTCTCGGTGAGCACGAACGAGTAGATCGCGCCACTGGCCGTCACCAGGTTGAGGTTGGTCTCCGCGCCGGCCTTTGCGGGCTTGACGTGCGCGATGTTGCGCGTGGCGCTGATCACCCAGAAGTCGCGGTCGCCACAGATCACGTCGAGGATCTCGTCGCGATCGGGCAAGACGATCATCGTGGTGTAGCGGAGGCGCGTCTGGAGCGGAATCAGGGAATGCTCCGAGGCTTGCACTTCTCTCACGCCGCTCTGCGCCCGCACAGCCGACGGGCCGGCAACAACCGCCATACCGAAGGCCAGCATTGCGGCCGTTCCTCTGGAACCCAATCTCATCTCATCCTCCTACTTCGCGGCTGACGCCGTCAGACGCTCGAGGCCCGCCTCGAGCCCGTGTTCGCGAGTGAGCGCGTCGACGCGCTCGTTGTCGATGGGCGTGTTCGTGTAGATCCAGTAGCTCTTGGGGTCCACCGACAGCGTGAGGACCTTGGTGAGCGAGGGGCGTTTGAGCAACAACTGTTGCCGCGGCATCAGCTGGCTCAGCAGATCGAGTTCCTGGTCGTTCATCTGGAACAGGTCGGCATACTGGCGTCGGTCCATCGCCGGATTGGCCAGCAGCAGCTTGGTCGGGCAGCTCTCGACGACCGTCCTCAGCAACTCGGCCGACGCGAAGTCGTCCACGGACTGCGTGGCCAGGATCATCGCGGCGTTCCGCTTCCGCCACGTCTTGAGCGCTTCCTGCACGTAACCCCGCAACATCGGGTGCTGGATAAACCGCCAGGCCTCGTCCATCACGCAGAGCTTTAGCGTCGGGCCATCCTCGGGGCTCAGCACGCGGGCGTTGACTCGATGCAGCACGTAGAAGAGCAGCGGTTCGAGCAGCGCCGGGAAGTCGCGCATCGCCTCGAAGTCGAACACCTGGAGCCGACCGAAAGTCAGTGTGTCCTCCACGTGGTCGAACAGGTCAGCGTAGCGCCCGCCCTCGGTCCACTTCTGCAGGCGGCCGGCCAGCGCGCGCGGCAGCAGATTGGCCAGGGTGAACAGGCGTCGCTGGGTGCGGTCGAGCACATATAGACTCTCGATCGCCTCGTAGACCTCGCGGTCTTCCAGGTCGCTCAGGCGGTAGCCGTCTTGGCCTTCGAGCAACACCCGCACGAACGCGTGCAGAAAGTGCAGGTGCTCGGGCGTGGGGTCCAGGGCAAACGGGTTGATGCTGACGGACGACTGCCGCAGTCCCAGTTCCAGGTAGCTGCCGCGCAGGAGGGTCGCCAGCTTCCGGTAGCTGTGCCCAAGGTCGAGCACGACGGTGAACGGCTGATAGTGCTGGGCGTTCGTGACCAGGAAATTGAGCAGGAAGCTCTTGCCGCTGCCGGTCGACCCCAGCACAAGCGTGTGCGCCACGTCCTGTTCGTGCAGGTAGTAGGCGAACGGTGTGCCGTGCGGGGTCTCGAACGTGGCCAGCGGCTCGCCGGCCGGGGACGACGCCGACCGACCCGTGTCGATGGTAAATAGGAAGCTGAGGTCTGAGGCGTGCGTCTCCAGAAGCGCGAGCCGCCGGAGGTTGTGGGCGCCGTTGCCTGGCATGATGGCGAGCCAGGCGTTCAGCAGGTTGTACGACTCCTCAAAGAAGGCGCCGTCGTGGGCGGCCAGCACCTTCATCGACTCGGCGGTCTGGTGCCCTAGGGCGCGCGCATCGTCGCCGTGCAGCACGAGCGTCAGGGAGCACAGACCGAAGGCGTGGCCATTGACCTCCACTTCCGTCAGGGCGTCACCGAGCGTCTTCACCGTGGCCGTCGCGGAGTCGTCGACCAGCATCTCCTCAGGCCCTGTGTCGGGCGACACGTAGTTCACGAGGGACACCCGCTGGTTGAAGAAGTGGCGCCGTCGGGATTGGATGTCGCGCCGCACTTTGTCCGGCGCCATGCGCTGCCACTCCAGACAGGCGATGAACTCGCCAGGGACGGTGGTCAGGTCTCCGAGCACATGCGCGAAAGTCTGGGCCGGTGCCTCCTTCATCGACAGCACCTTGAGCAGCTGCCGCCCCACGCGCAGGTGGTCGCGCTCGCACTCCACGGGCGAGGCCGCCACGAAGTAGTCCAGATGGATCTCGGGCGGCGCCGTGGCTGCGGCGAGCGTTGAGGCGTCGTAGTTGGCGAGGATGCGCAGGAACCGGAAGACGGCGTCGGAGGATAGGCGCTCGGGTCTAAGCTCCACGAGTTGCGCCTGGAGCCCCTGGGCGCGGTGGTGCAGCGTCTCGATGCCGCGCTTCACCTCGGCCTCGAGGAGCATCACGACTTCGTCCACTGACAGTGCGGCTCGGATCGCGTCCCGCCAGGGACGTCGCGTCCACCGCCCCACGCGGGAGAGCGCCGGTGGTTCGTACAGCAACACGAGGTACTGGCTGAACTCGTGAAGTGCGTCGCGACGTCCGTTCAAGTAGTCCGTCCGCCGCGCCAGAGCTTCCTGCGCCACAGGTTCTGAGCACCGAGGCGTCTCGAAGGGGTCGACGCGTCGTTTGACCAGGTACTGGTAGACCCGGAAGCGCTCGTCGAGCAGCTTGAGAGCCGCTTCCATCCGATGGGTCACGGCCTGGCGTTGCGCATGCGTCAGGCCGCCCACGTCGAGACCTCTCAACCGGAAAGCCACGCCCACATGCCCGGCCTTGGTGATGAACGTGCCGTCTCCCACGAAGCCCCAGACGGCAAGCAGCTCGTTCACCGCTCCGGTTTCGCGGTAATCGCGCAGAATCCACCCGATCTTCAACACGCCTGTACCTCCACAGCCGCGTGCCGATGCTTGCCGGGGTCGTAGCGACGGCGTGCACGGGACGACGCCAGCAGGATGTTGAGCATGGCGGGGTCGCGCCATGTCGCCCACAGGGCGAATCCGTAGAGGCCCCCACATACCAGCAGGCCGGCGACGAACGAATAGAACAGGTTGAACGTCGCGGTTCCGACCATCAGCGCGAGGAAGAACAGACGTCGGTCGACCCCAAGGATCGTGAGCGGACGGTGAAGGGCCTTGAAGACCGGACGGTAGACGGGCCGACTTGACGTGAGGGTGCTGTGGGTCATCGCCAGACTCAGAACAGCCACGTCAAGAACTGGGCCGCGAACAGCGCGAGGCCGCCGCCGAGGACGATGCCGGAGATCTGCCGCTTTGCGCCGCCCTCCCCGAACATGAACATGAGGCCGCCGATCACGATGGCCACGAGGGCCAAGGAGCGTGCCAGGGGGCCCGTGAACGATTGCTGCAGGTTGTTCGCCGCCCGCTCCCAGGGCGCCTGTTGTGCGGACGCTGCTGTGGCGTGACCGATGAGCGCCAGCGTAAGACACAGACGCGCGACGCCACGAGTCGACGATGTTGCTGCACTGAAAGACATCCACACACCTCCAAGGCTCGACACGATGGCTCATCGCGGATCGCGAGTCGTGGTTGGCAGAAGCTGCAATGCGGACCCCCATGACCCGCTGCAGAAACTGCTGCACGTGGGTGAGGCGCTCACCGACGTTCTTGGAACGCCTGGCCGCCAACACGATGCGCGTCACCCGCGCTCTATCAACAGGAACGCTGTCTGGCGCCGAAAACTTGCAGCCAGCCGCGCGAGTCTGTTGCTCGCCGCAGTCACCTTCCACAGGTGGGCATGCAATGTGCACTGGCGGCATGCAACGTGTCGAAGGGAGTCCATGTGCATGCACGCAATGTGTCGCTGGTGAACGAGACAGGTGGCCCGCTCGATCCGCGGATTGAGCGCGTGCTGATGAAGATGCTGCCGCGCTTCCGCCGTCAGTTCCCGTCGTTCCGAGACGACGTCGCGCTCGCAGACGTGCTGGAAGAGGCCGCTCGACGCATCGCCAAGCGTGAAGCACGCATCGGCCCGATCGCGCACCTGGCTGGCTACGCGTGGGTCACGCTGCGGACCGTGGCGACGTCGAGGCTGCGACGGGGAGACTCACGCCTGATGGAACGAATCGTTCCGGCCGCAGAAGGGGCGGCCCTGCTATCGACGGCCGGCGCCACGTCTAATACGGCGGCCGATGTCGAGCGTAGCGTGCTCCACCGCGAGGTGCTCGCGATGCTGACGCCAAGCGAACGGCGAGTTTGCGCCTTGAAGGCCGCAGGATTTTCGACGCAGCAGATTGCGCGCAGCCTACGGCGGTCGCCCACCTCGGTCGACACGCTATTCTCGAGGGCGAAGGCCAAGGCGCGCCGGCGTGCGGCAGCGGCGACTTCCTGACGTCGGTTCCGGAGAAGGGCGACCGGTCGTTGCTTCCCATTCCGTATTGGGCATGGGGAGTCGCTACCCGGTCGCCCGTGAGGCCGCTGGTAGGACAGACCAAACGACGGACTTACGCTCGACGATATCGAGCGGACTGCGATTTGGCGGCACGTCGTCTTGATGATGCGACCGGCGTCCCCGCTACGACCCACTGCTGGATGACGTCGACAAACTCTGGAACCGGCATCAGATCCAGTTCTGCGTCATCGAAAGCCTCGTGCCGGCGCGCGTCGTAGAGGGCCGTCATGAAATCTGTGAAGTCGTACCACAAGGCTGTCGGACTCGGTGCTGGGCGCACGCCAGCGGTTTCGAAGAACCAGTCCCTCACCGCTCGCACGATCCGTTCGGGCTCGTCGGAGTGGCTCTTGATGTCGATCCCAGATAGGTCCGACAGAGCCTTCTGGTAGTCGTACTTTTCGGCGCCCAAGATCAGACTCAACTTCGTACGCATCGGCCCAGTTCCGAAGCGCCGCGAGCCGTAGTCCAACCCGAGTTCGAAAGGCATATTCATGCGCGCGAACTGCTTGGCGCCCGGTTTCAAGCGCGAGAGATCATGAATGCTGTAGCGCGACTCCTTGATGAGCTGGCAGATCTTGTCGATCCTGCTTTCGACAGAATCCGAGCGTTCGGTGGCGATGCGGGGTGTAAAGCCAAGAGACACGATGCTGAACAGCATCGGTCTGAGTAGGGCGTAGTAGCCCGTGTCGAAGGGACAGTTGACAAAGACGTTCTTCTCGAACTGCCGCTCCGCTAGCGCGGAGCCACGGGCCCGCTTCACCTCTTGTCGCCCTTGGGGGGCAGCGGGTCGTTGCCGTACGAGTCCTTGCTTCTGATGAGGCCGTCCCGCCCGTGCACGACCAGGTCAGTTGCGCCGCTCTTTGCCGACTGCCGTGCCCACAACACCGCTTCTTCCTTAGAGTCGAACTTCTTCATGGCGCGCGATGCACCGCCGCGTTTGACCGTCCAGCCGCCTTTCGACGGTAGTACGTGGACGTCAACCTGGCCTTTGGAGGTCGGCTTGGTACTCTTGACGGTCCAGCCACTTGCGGACCGGAGTAGCACCTTGTTCTCATGCTTTGCCATCTCGTTCTTGCCTTGCTTCCTGGCACGGGCCCGCCTGGGCATCCTGCTACTCAACGCGCAAGGCATATTGCCATACGTTTCGGTCGACTGGAATCGGGGGGCCAAAAACGAATCAGGTCGCGCCACCGCAGATTGTCCGACGACCGTCACGCACCGCTAGCTCGACGAATCAGCGAACCGCGATCTGCCTGTCGCCGTTGTCGTGCCCACCCGCTCAGTGCTTCTTGTCTCGTGGCGGATTCGGGTCGTTGCCGTAGCTGTCTTTGTCACGGATGCGACCGCCGCGGTCGTGGATCACCACCTCGGTGCGCTCCCGGCGCGCCGTCTCCCGACCTGCATCGATGGCGGCGCCCTGCGTCCGGTGATGTGACGAGTCCCGGTCGGCGTGTTCCCGGCGCACGGCCCAGCCGTCCTCGCGGGGAACGATATGCACGTTCTTCTTCGACATGTTCTTCTCCGTTCAGCTTTGACCAGTGGACTAGTTGCAGACATAGTGATACAACTAGTCCACCATTTCAACCCAATAAAAATTGGAGTTCGTAGGCTAAATGGACGATATCAAGACGCTCACCCACGATTTGACCCAGCTCGCCCGGCTGGCTCTTCAAGGCCAGCAGCGTGATGCGCACGTATTCGTCCGGCGTCTCGCCAAGCGCTACAGCGCCCTGCAACCAGAGCTAGCCCAGCAGTTGTCGTCTCTGGTTCGCGAAGCCCCCCAAGCGGCGGCAGCCCCGGCACTGCTTCGCAAGGCCGCGTCCGAAACGGTGCCGGTCGACCTGGATTCGCGCCTGTCGCTAGCGCGCGTCGAAGACCCGGTCCATCTCGAGTTCATGCCGGCTTGGACGGCTCGTCTAGCGGAGCCCCTTCACCAGCTTGTATTTGAGCGACAAAAGGAGGCAGCGCTTCTGAAGGAGAACCTCTCCCCCACGCGTACAGCGCTGTTCACCGGCCCGCCTGGGGTCGGCAAGACGCTCGCAGCGCGCTGGATCGCAGAACAGCTGCACCGCCCGCTGATCACGCTCGACCTATCCGCAGTAATGAGCAGTTATCTCGGCCGCACAGGCAACAACGTGCGCAACGTCGTCGACTACGCCAAGAGCGTCTCGTGCGTGTTCTTCCTCGACGAGTTTGATGCGATCGCAAAGCGCCGCGATGATGCGGTCGAAGTTGGCGAGCTGAAGCGCTTGGTCACTGTGTTGCTGCAGGAGATCGACAACTGGCCCACTTCCGGGCTGCTGCTGGCCGCCACGAATCACGAAGACCTGCTCGACCCTGCGGTGTGGCGGCGCTTCGAAACCATCATTGAATTCGGCATGCCTGAGGCTGACGACGTGCGCCGCACAGTGCGCATCTACCTAGAGGAGTCGAAGCTTCCGGAGCAGTGGCTCAAGATTCTTGGCCGCGCGTTTGTCGGGTTCTCCTACGGTGACATTGAACGTGCGATCAAGCGCGCCAGACGGCAGGCCGTGATTCAAGATGAGCCGCTCGAGGCCCGTCTCCGTTTTGCTGTCGCGGAGCGCGCGCGCGCGCTGAAGCGCGCTGAGCGACAGGCACTAGCGCTGGATCTGACGAAGCTTGGAGTGTCCCAGCGCGAAGCCCATGAGTGGACCGGAGTCAGCAGAGACACGATTCGTAAACACGAAGCAGCTGCGAGGTAGCGATGGCGGAGAACAAGAACTACCTGCTGGGTTTTGGTGAGCGCCTGACCGAGAAGGTTCGCGGGCCGCAGCGCCCAGTAAGAAAGGTCAATCCGTACACGCTGACCGAAGCGCGCGCGAGGTTGACGCCCAGGATTCGAGCTGTTGGCCGCGAGATCGCGGCCCTCCCGCCCCTCGCCTGTCCCCAGGATGAGTGCGTTGCAGCCGTGACGCTCCACCCGGCCTACATCGCCAAGAGCTTCTTCCCAATGGGACTGCTCCGCTCCGTCGGGCTCGAGCCGGTAGGCAGCAAGCCGCGGCAGATTGTCCCTGAGAAGGGGGCCAAGAAACCGACGGCGGTGCAACTGAAGGAGAGAATTCAGCCGTCATCGCAGACGGCCGATTTGTTTGTTGCCGGCAAGCGCTCGTCATTCGTGCGATGGGCGGAGGTGGTCGCGCGAGCGCCGGCGTCCTTTGACGGCATCGATGAACTCGTTCGCCTCGAGGATGTTCGCTACGTTCCGCCTTCAGAGCGAATCAAGCCGATGCGATCGGCAGAAACGGTGCCGCTACTCGAAGTCGTGCTGCACCGGAGCGATGATGAGGTCCTCGAAGGCTTCAACGACTACATGCGCTCGCTCGACGTCTCGATCGATTTGCAGCAGCGGATCGAAGTGCAGGGATTGTGTTTTCTGCCTGTCCGAGCGCCGCTCGAAGTGCATGAACAGATGGCGCAGTTCGGTTTCCTCCGCGTCGCGCGCGAGATGCCGGCCCTGCGCGAACTCCGGCCGGGCGGCTGGTCGGGCATGATGCGTGCGGTCAAGAGCTTCTCCGTGCAGATTCCGCACACCGAGCCGATGAACAGAGATTTGCGGGTTGCTGTCTTCGACGGAGGCCTCCCCGAGAACGTCATTCCTGACACGCTCGTGGCGCGCCGCAAGGCAGGCAAGCTCGGCGCGATCGCTCCGGACTCGCAGGCGCACGGCCTTGCCGTGACTTCTGCCCTGCTGTTCGGGCCGCTCGAAGCCGGTCAGCCGGCGCCGCAACCGTACGCTGCCGTCGAGCACTACCGGGTGATCGACACCGCGACTCGCCAAGATCCGCAAGGGCACTATTTCGACGTCCTGAACCGAATCATGGGCATCCTGCGGCAGAAGCCGTTCGACTTCGTGAACCTGAGCCTCGGTCCCGACTTGCCCATCGAAGACGATGAGGTGCACGTATGGACGGCCAGCATCGATGAGCATTTCGCTCACGGTAAGTCGTTGGTGTGCGTCGCGGTCGGAAACACAGGCGAAGACGATTGGACCCTCGGCAATGCCCGCATTCAGGCTCCTTCTGACGGCGTGAACGTGCTGGCCGTAGGTGCCTGCGACTGCAACGAGGACGACTGGCGGCGAGCGCCCTACAGCTCAATCGGACCGGGCCGCAGCCCCGGCATGATGAAGCCCGAGGTGGTTGTCTTCGGCGGATCGGATCGGGCGCCGTTTTGGGTCCTAGATTCGGCCAAGCCTGGCTTGGCTCGGGGAACGCAAGGGACCAGCTTCTCGTCGCCGCTCGCGCTGCGCTCGGCTATCGGGGTGCGGGCTCACCTGGGCTCGGTGATGTCCCCCATCGCGCTGAAGGCGCTGCTGATTCACAACGCCGACCGTAACGGGATCGACGTTCGCGAAGTTGGGTGGGGCCGCGTGTCGCATTCAGTAGAGGAGCTGATCACCTGTCCCGATGGATCGGTTCATGTTCTCTACCAAGGTGAACTCGAACCGGGGCGTTACTTGCGGGCAAAAGTGCCGTTGCCGGCATCGGGCCTGACCGGCAACGTCACGATTGCAGCGACGTTCTGCTACGCCACGGAGACCGATCCGCAAGACCCGATGAACTACACACGAGCCGGCCTGGAGGTCGTCTTCCGGCCGCACGAAGCCAAAGTTTCTGCCGAAGCAAAGAACGCGAAGTCGCGCTCGTTCTTCACAAAGAAGCAATTCGCCCGCGAAGACGACCTGCGCCGAGACTCGCACAAGTGGGAGCCGTGCATCCGGGCTGCCGAGACGTTCCGCGCCTCGAGCCTCGATGATCCGGTGTTCGACATCCACTACAACGCCAGACGCGGAGGCATGGCATACTCCGCCGCGAAGCCGATTCCCTACGCGCTTGTCGTGACGATCGAGGCGAAAAGCTCGGCGAAGCTGTACGACAGGATTGCCCAGCGGTACCGGACCATTCTTGAGCCGCTCCGGCCAGTGATTCAGATTCCGGTCAGGACATAGAACGTTCGCCTGGGGCTGGACCGCCAAGCAGCACGATGGAGGGCTCCCTGCCGGCTTCCTCGATCAGCTGCCCCAGCCACCCGGCAGTAGCGCCCTCGCCTTCCGACTCGAGCTTCTCGTGACGTCCACCCCGGTTGAGTAGCACTCGGCTTTAGAGTCCGGCGGTTACTGTCGCCGTCTTCGTCCGTGCCGTCAACTGCTCCCCGTAGGCGGCGGGCGTCAGCCAGGCGAGAATGGCTTACGGTGGGGCTGCTGTCGAGACGGACGCGACCTAGCGATGGCTGGTCCCTAAGACCCTCCTCACCCGCCCAAGCAGCCCGTCGATCAGGCAAAGCTCCAGGCTTGCCTCACTTCCTCCTCAAGCTTCCTCTGCAGCGAGCGAACCCACGGCCTGTAGTGCTTTTCGGTGATCTTCACCGACGAGTGCCCAAGTAAGATGGACACGGTTTCGAGGGGCGTTCCCGCCAGCAGCAACTCGACTGCGAATGTATCCCTGAATCGATGCGAGTGACCGTCCTCGACCTTCGCGAGCCCGAAGAGGGAATCCAGGTAGCGAGACCAGTTCGCACGCGCCGTCTGAGGCTTCGCGTCACCCGTCGAGAAGTAGCGCCCCGCCTCGTTGGTCCCAATCTTGGCGAGAGCATTCGTCGCGACGGGCGGCAGCGGCACGTAGACGGGTGTGCCTGTCTTTGCGGTGTACAGCAAGAGCTTGCCCCCGGCCATGCGCTTCTCATCGAGGGCGATGGTGTCGCCGATCCTCAGTCCGGAGTAGCGCATCACGAGAACGAACGCCCGAAGTCGATCCTGGTTGCCGGCATATGCGTCGCAGGCGTCTAGAATTCGCTGCATCTCTGGCTTCGTGAATGGCAGAGTCGGCCTGTCCGTCACCTTCGGTGCCTTGACGGCCCGTGCAGGGTTCTTCGCAATCCAGTCGTCGTGCATGCAAAACCGGAAGAGCGCCCGAAGCCGCTCCAGGTTCTTGGTCGCATAGTTGGCACTGTCGGACCAGGTCGCCCGAAACTGTCGCATCTCCTCCACGCTGAGCTGCTTCAAGTACTGGAATCCCTTGGATTCGCACCACGGCAGCAGCCGTCGATTAAGGAGGTTCTCGTACTTTCGGATGGTTTCGCCGCTCAGCTGCTGGGCTTTGGCATCCTGGAGGAACCGGTCCACTGCCTCACAGATGGTCGGGATGTCGGGCTTCTTCACGACGCCGATCTCGCCAGAGGCCTCCCAATCACGGACGAGGTCGGTGGCGGCAGACCAAGACCTGAGGTCCATCGCGCGGCGGATGTACTCGCCCCGCAGAGACCCCTGCACCCAAATGGGACAGGTGCAATTCCGGTAGCGGCGTGTCGAGAATTTGCAGGGTGGCTGGTGACGACGGTACAGGTTCAGCACGGCCTTCTCCCCGGGCCGAAAACGGCCCCCAAGGTACAAAACGAGTACAGCGGCCGTGAACTTACGGCTGCTGTGCGTTTTTCCTAGAGGATTTGGCTGAAATTGATGGCGGAGAGGGTGGGATTCGAACCCACGTGCCCTTTCGGACAAGACGCTTT
>CADEFN010000011.1 GCA_902826615.1 uncultured Gemmatimonadota bacterium | reverse complement strand
CCCGCCGCGGCGCACTTGTTCACCATGTCCTCGGTCCCGGACCCTTCGATGCTCGTGTGGAACCACACGCAGCGGTCCGGCCTGCCCTCTTCCAGCATCCGCGTGTTGCGGATGACGCCCGCGGGGTTCTTTCTCCCCGGCGCAGCAGGACGGTAGCGGTCCCAGTCCGCCGGGTACACCTCGATGTCGATGTCACCCCGGGAGGACCCGCCGCGGCGTCTCCCCACCGTGCCGTCGTGGCCGTGCACGCGGATCGCCCGTGCGCGCGTCGGACGGTTCCCCGTCAGCACACGCTCCACCATGGAGTCGAGGCCCCGCGCGTCCCCGTGAATCACCGTCGTCCCCGGGGGAAGCGCGTCGACGAACCGGCGCACCAGCGCCCAGTCGGTCCATTCCCGGGAGCCGGTGACGAGGTACCTCACCGGACAGCCACCCAGCAGTCATCGATTCGCTTGACATATTTACGCTGCTGCAACTCGGTGAGGAGCACCGTAGCCATGTCGATACCGACCGCCGCCCGGTTGGCGATGCTCTCGGTGAGCAGGGGGCTGGTCGCGGAATCGAGCACGGCGGCGATCCGCCGCGCGGAGTCGAGCGTGCGCAGCGGCGCCTCAAAGCCCCGGCGGGATGAGTTCATCTCGTCCGCCGTCAGAGGGCTGCGCATCCAGAGCAGGAGTCTCGATGGGCGCAAGGTCGCCCTCGGCACGGTCGTTGGCGTAAGTGCCGTCATCGTATTCGAGTACGTAGCGGTCATGTGCGGGTAGAACTCCACCGAACAGGTCGCGTTGTTCGGGGATGCGCGCCACGTGCCGGACGGTTGCCCTCTCGTTCGTCCGGCTGTCGGTGACCACGCTCCCCACCGGGAAGAGCGGCACCCCTACCGGTCGAGTGCGCTGTCTACGTCGTCCGACGGGGACGCAGCGTTGACCGCGCGGTCGAGGCTTTCCACCGCCGCGACCGCGACCGCCGCCACCTGTAAGAGCCGGAGCCGGTAGAGCGAAACGTCCTTGTTCCGCTCACCCTCGTGGATCGCCCGCCCCGTGTAGAGGGCAAGGATCCCGCCCCATTCGAGCACGGAGTGCGAGGAATCGTGCTCGTCGTCGTAGCCGAGCGTGCTCTTCTGACGCTCGCGCTCGTCCTCTAGCTCAATCAAAACCTGCGCCGTAGCCACCAGTTGTCGTCCTTCCATCCTTGGGCCGCGCGAGGCTACCCCAGTCGCCCCGCGGTCCGCAAGGGGGTGCAGGACACGTCGCAGGGGGCGCAGACCCTGCGCCCGATCCGATCTGATCCGCATACATAACCGGGAGATCCCTCTATAGGATCCTGATCTAGATCCTGATCGGGCGCAGAGCCTGCGCCCCCTAGGCGCAGAGCCTGCGCCCCCTGCGACCATGACAATCTGACAGCAGTAGCACAGGCGTGCGGGAGGGGTGTAGCCTGTGCGCGCCGCACAAAGAAGCCCCCCCTTAGTGAGAGGGGGGGCCAGAGCGGCCACTGGAAGGACGACAACCGTGACCGCTGATCGCGAGACTAGCACGACGCGCGCCGTTACCACCACGACGGGGAGCCCGGCGCAC
This sequence comes from uncultured Gemmatimonadota bacterium, assembly GCA_902826615.1. Classification (GTDB taxonomy): domain Bacteria; phylum Gemmatimonadota; class Gemmatimonadetes; order Gemmatimonadales; family Gemmatimonadaceae; genus RBC101. Next base: position 81,755 of record CADEFN010000011.1, on the reverse strand, counting down.
CCCCAGCTTGCCAAAGGGTTGCCCCTCGCTTCTATCCGAAGCTGGGGACAACTCATGGCCGCCTCCGGGTTCTTCAAGGACGCCCAGACGGAGGCCGCCGCCGCCGTGAAGATCATGGCGGGCATGGAGTACGGGTTCGACATCGTGCAGTCCATGGCGGGCGTGCACATCATCGAGGGCAAGCCCTCCCTCTCCGCCCACCTACAGGCCGCCGCGCTCCGCCGCTCCGGCGCCTACGACTACGAGGTGGCGGAACTCTCCGATGAGCGCTGCCTGATCCGCTTCTACCGTATCCGCGGCCAGAACCGGGCGGAGATCGGCACGTCCGAGTTCACGCTGGCCGACGCGGACCGCGCAGGCCTCCTCCGGGGCGCCAACTGGCAGAAGTACCCCCGGAACATGCTGTTCGCCCGCGCGATGACGAACGGGATCGGCTGGCACTGCCCGGACGCGTTCGGGGGCCGGGTCTACGACCCCTCCGAACTGCTCGACGACGACGCGGTGGACGCGGAGGGCGGCATCGTCGATGTCTCTCTCGTCGCCCCACAGGCGCCACCTCGCGCCGCGTCGCGCCCGCCACGGTCCACGCAGCGCCGCGCCAGCACCGACGCCCCGGCGGAGGCGGCCACGGGGGCAGAGGCGCGTTCTGGCGCCGCTGAGGGAATCGAGGCGATCCGCAACGTGGGCAACCTCATGACGTGGGCACAGAACACGGGCAAGCGCCTCAACGTCACGGTGGACGGCAAGATCGTCGCGAGCATCCTCAACGTCCCGAACGTGAAGGCGATCGCCGACCAGTTCCCCTCCGAGGAGCAGTTGCAGGGCGCGGCGCGCCTCATCCTCCGCCACCTCCAGCCGTCCGACCCGGCGGCGGACCTCGAAGCGCTCACCCCGGAGCAGATGGCGATCTACACCGATCACGTCACCGAGGGGATGGGACACGACGACGCGCTCGCGCTGGCGACGGCTGAGCCATTCCCGGAGGACGGCGCCACCGAGGAGATCCCCGAGGAGCCCGCCCCCGCGGACGCTCCGACCGAGGAGGCCCCGGAGGAGGTGAGCGGTGACGACGGAGACTCGCCCGAGTAGGACGATCCCCGCGATCGCACTCGTCCCCTGCCTCGTGCGGGGGTGCACATGCGCGGTCCCTCAGGGAGCGCTCAGTGACGGCGACCTCTGCGGCGGGTGCGCCGGGCGGGGCACGGTGGGGCGGGGGATCTGCGGTGCGTGCCACGGGTACGGCGTCCTCACCGTCACCCCCCGCTGGCAGTGGCCGGAGGGACGGAGCCGGTGACCGTGGAGCGCCTGACGTTCTTTGTGCGCGGGGACCCAACGCCGCAGGGCTCGATGGTCGCGTTCAGGTCGCCAAAAAACGGGCGCCCCATCATGCGCCCCTCCAACGCAAACGCGCTGCGCGACTGGCGCAAGGCGGTTCGCCGCTCCGCGCTGGAGGCGATGGAGAGCGCGCTGCCCATCAAGGGGCCGGTCCGCGTCTACGCTACGTTCGCGCTCCACCGCCCGAAGAGCCGCCGTGACCCCTACCCGGCGGGCTACCCCGACCTCGACAAGCTCGACCGGGCCATCCGGGACGCGCTCACCGGGGTCGTCTGGGATGACGACGGGCAGGTGGTCGATTCGCAGACGCGGAAGCGGTGGGCGGGGAGCACGGACGCCCTGCCGTGGCCGGGCGTCCGCATCACGGTCGAGCCGGTGGTCGACGCTCTAGCGGGGGCGCAGCAGGCGGAGCAGCAGGCCCTCTAGGCGCATCCAGAACGTGGGCACCGCGACCATCTCGTTGCTCCCCCAGTGGTGGGGGTCGTAGCGATCAGGCTGCACGCTCACTCGCGGTTACGCTCCAGCCACGCGGACGTGAGGACCGGTGGCCCCGCGAGCGCCGCTCGCCACAGTTCCACAACCGTCTCGTAGTTCTCCCGGACGGGCTCGCGGCAGGCGACGCCCGTCCCGCCCTGCGGGATGGGCGGCACATCCAGCACGATCATCGTCCGGGCCGTCGACCACGCCTCCTGCGCGGGGGTGGCGAAGAATGGCAGCACCATCAGGAACTTCCCCGCGTCCATCGTGATGGGGGTCCCGTTCACGTTCGTCAGTTCGATGAGCACTCGATCTCCTTCTCGAATCAGGGGGTGTGCGGAGGGGGCGTATCGCACTCCACCCCCTCCGCGTGCGCTTAGATGCTCAGCACCTCCCTCACCACCGCCTCGGCGCGCGCCTTCCACTGCGCGCCCGTCCCGATGGTCAGCGCCTCCATACGCCGCTCGCGCCGGGCGATCGTCCAGTCGTCGCTCACCACGCCGCTCCGCACGTGGTCGGCGTAGCCGGTCAGGGCCTGAATCAGCGAGTAGCCCGTCATCCCCTGCCGGGAGAACTCGGCCCCCGCGATCGCGCGGAACCGGTCGAACTTGCCCGCCACGATCTTGCCCATGTTGTCCTCGGGCTTCCCGAACACCTCTTCGACCACTCGGTCGTACTGGCGCTCGGTCAGCGGCGTCAGCGCCGCGCGCTCCAGATAGGCCTTCATGCGCTGGTGCGCCGCGCTCGTCATCGAGAACGCCTCGCGCGCCATGGAGAGCTTGTCGTCGAGGCCGCGCGTGTGCAGGAAGCGGAAGCGGTGCCCGTCGTTCTCCGCGAGCGCTTCGCCCCGGGTGTTCCAGCACACCACGCGGGTGTTCACCGCGCGGGGGAACACCGCGTGGGCGCCGTCGTGGCCGCTCGTCAGCATCAGGTAGTTGCGGTGGAGGTCCCCGGCGATCTCCACGTCCTCGGGGAAGCGGGCCAGCGCCCAGACGATCCGCCCGCCTTTCAGGCTCCCCGCCGTCTCGTAGACCAGCAGGCCGTCGGCGAACACGCTGTCGAGCCAGTCGAACACCTCGGCGTTCTGGAGCACCCGGTAGTCCTTCGTGACCACCCCGAGGATCGCGCGGTCGGTGCTCCGCGCCGTCACCTTGTGCGTATGGACCGGCACGGCGGGGGCATCCTCCGGGTACGCCCAGAGGGGCAGTTCCTCCACCTCCCAGTCGAGCCCCGCGGCCTTGCGCATCTCCTGCGAGGTCGTGCAGTCACCCACGGGGGTGCCGAGGCCATGCCATGGCACCCCTCCTGCGACCGCGTACGCCATCGTGTCCACTTCTGAGATCTCTGCTGACATCGGTTCGTCCTTCCGAATGTGCGCTCGGACCACCCGGCGCACCGAGCCCCCCGGAGTCTGCGGTCCCCGGGAGGCTCGGTGCGCCGCGCCTCCTAGCGGGCGGGTCGCATCCCCAGCTTCGCGCGGGCCGCTCGCTCGATCGCCTTCAGGTCGTCGCGCGTCTCGGGGCGCGGCATGTCCAGCGGGAGGTAGCGCACCAGCCAGTCGGCGTCGGCGTACGCGCGGTACTTGCTGTTCTTGCTCGGCATCGAGCGCTGCGCCTTCATCCACGCCGCCAGCACCACGGGGTTGTCGCGGTCGGCGGTCAGCGCGTCGCAGGCGGCATCCCAGCGGTCGGCGCGGCGGGTCCACGCGCTCAGGCGCTTCACGTGGCCCTCACCCATCTCGCGGATGGCGGGGCTGGTCGCGGCGGTCTGGGTGTCAGTGGTCATTCTGGTTCGTCCTTCCGGTGCCGGGGGCCTCACCGCCCCACACCCGGAGACTACCGGAGCGCGCGCAGCGCGTCAACCCACCTGAGGGCGATCCGGCCTGCCAATCTGGCAGCATGACGAACTGTCAGGGCCACGACCGTCGGACGACCCGCCGGTACACGTCCACCTCGACCTCGCGCTCCTGCTCTCGCAGGGGCCACGCCTCCGGGAGCAGCGGCTGACCGGCCTTCTCGGTGAGATCGATGGCGTACACCCGGGGGGCGCCCTGCTCGGCGCTGACCAGCGTCAGGAGGCCGTAGTGGTGGCATCCCGCGAGTTGGCAGCGACCCTCGGCGGCGTCGGCGAGCGTGCAGGTGAGCCAGCGGAGCACGTACTGTACCTGCCGCCGCGACAGGCCCGTCTCGGCGGCGAGCCGGGCGACCGCCGGGCGGCACTTGCTGCCGTCCCCCCAGTCCCCGTGACGCACAAGGGACCAGAGGACGGACTTGGCGTGGGGGTGCACGTCGAGCGTGGCGATCCGGTCCCAGAGCCGGATGAAGGGGTGCGGTCCTGACAAGGGGTCGTCGTCCTTCCGGGGGAGTCCCGCCGGTTGCGGACGGTAGCGCGAGGGGCAGGGTAGCCGCAACAAACGTCTGCCAACTTGTCATGTTGACGCGCCGCGTGAGCATGCTAGTCTGGGGTTGTGGCGGTGAGGCCACGCAGGGGGCAGGGGCCTCCGCCCGAAGGGTTAGGACGCGACGACTACGGTCGCTAAGCCGCCCGGGACGCGGAGCCCCCACCCCACAGGAAGGACGAACCGATGACTGAGCAAAAGCACGAGCGCACCCACACGATCGAGCGCCGGTCGGTGACTGGGGTGCTGGAGATGGTCGGGGTGCGGTGCATCTGCGACCGTGAGATTACGCGCGAGGTGGACGAGCACGGGATCGAGTTCGCCGAGGCCATGCTGCTGGAGGACGAGTCCCGACATCAGAAGCTGGCGCCGTTTACCACGCGGGAGGAGCGCCGAGCGCGGGTCAGGGCGGAGGGGATCGCGCGAATCCGCGAGATCGCCCGCGTGCTGCGGGTAGCCGCGGATCGTGTGGAGGGCCACGCCGTGGACGTGGAGAACGGCAGTGACCTGATTCTGGCCGTGTCCCAAACACAACTGGCGGTTCACGAGGCCATCCCACCGCACCTGATGCCTGCGCTGACCCGCTACGTGGCACTAGCCACGCTAGAGGTGGGCGCGAAGTAAGCGCGCGTCGAGGAAGGACGAACCGATGGCGACGCCGAAGCGCTGCCCCGCCTTTTCCAGCGGGAAGCACAACTGGGTGCACGACGGACCGACTCGCAAGCAGGACGCCACGGGCTCGCGGATCCCGACCGGAACGCACGGGCGCACCTGCCTGAACTGCAAGGCGAGCGAGCCCGACTACCCGCACTGCGCCGTGACGGTAGCCCGCTCGGAGGGGCGGTGGACCAGCTTCAACCGCTGCGAGCGCCGAGCCACGGTGTTCCGGGCAGAACGCACCTCCCACGTGGAGTACGGGATGCCTCCTCAGGAGGAGTACGGGTACTGCGCGCAGCACGACCCGGAGCGCATTCGGGAGAAGATGCGGGCGGCTCCTCCCACCCAGTGGGAGCGCCAGTCGCTGAGGAGCGCGCTGGAGTACCGGGTGCTCCGCGAGGTGGAACGGTGGGACCGGGACGAGGCCGCGACCGAGGGGTTCTGCGCCGATGACGTGCCCTGCGAGCACCACGAGTGCCACCTGCATCGCGCGCTGCTGGCCTACCGGGCGCCGCTGCCCGCCACCGGGGCGGAGGCGCGCGCCGCCTCCGAGGCCGCGTGGGCGAAGGGACGGGAACCGTGAGCGCGACGAGCGATGCGGTCATCGAGCAGTTCGTCGCGGCGCTGGGCCGTGTACTGGGGGCGCGTGGCGCGGCGACGGAGGTGCGCTGCGCGCGCGGCTGGTGCTACGTGACGGATGGCTCGGGGAAAGGGCCGATCATCTACCGTCGGGCGCAGATCGAAGCGGCGACCCGGAACCTCAATGCCGCCGCCGACAGCCTGATCGTCCCCCTCGTGGGGAACCCCCTGCTCGACATCTACCGGACGAACCTCGCGCACTCCGCGTGGCACCGGCTCACGTCGTGGCGCACACTCCCTCCCGAGGCCGAGCGCTGGTGCTTCGAGTGCTACCGGGCAGGGAACCAGCCCGCCGCCCCAGCGCCGCCGCCAGACGCGCCACCGTTCGTCGACATGCACGGTTACGACGACGAGCACCGGGTGGACATGCGGAGCGTCTACGCGTACGCCATCCCCGACGATGACGCGATCGCGGCGATCCGGCGTCACTCTCCCGGGGGCATCGTGGAGATCGGCGCCGGGACGGGCTACTGGGCCGCCCTGCTCGCGCGCGACCAGCCGGAGGGGTACGTGGCCGCCTACGACCTTAACCCGCCGGGCGCGAACGACAACTGGTGTAGCCCCTCGCCCCCGTTCCACCGGATCGAGTTCGGTGGGCCGGAAGTGGCGGGGCGTCACCCGGACCGCACCCTGCTGCTCTGCTGGCCGCCCTACGCGGCCCCGATGGCCGCCCTCGCGGTGCGCGCCTACCACGGGGCCGGTGGGCAGACGGTGGCGTACATCGGTGAGGGGCGGAGCGGCTGCACGGCGGACGAGGACTTCTTCCGCATCTGCGGCGGCGAGACGTGGTGCGAGCGTCACGAGTACCGGGACGAGTCCGAGGAGTGCACCTGCATCGCCGAGGGGGAGGTGCTGTTCACCGCCCGGGAGACGGTGGCGATCCCCCAGTGGAGCGGGCTGCACGACAGCCTGACGATCTACACCCGGGCCTGAGAAACCGAAAGGCCGGGGGAGCGTCCATGCCCCCTCGGCCCCACCGGCTGGAAGCGATCGCGCGGCGCTCCCGCCCGGGAGACTACCGCGAGCCTCCCGGCAACTCAATGACGCCTGACGGCTCCGCCCCGCGCAGTTGCTTCCACGAGTAGTCCCCCGAGGCCGTCGCCCCCATGAGGAACCCGGCGAGCACGGCGCGCGCGGAGATCTGCATGGTGGAGAGGTCGTGCGTTCCCGCCACCATGCCCCCGTAGTACATGAGGAAGGCGACGAGCACTCCGGAGAGCGCCACCGTGAGCGCTGCCCGGCGCCCGTCCCACGCGAAGAACGTACGGACCGCACTCGCCACGAACCCGGCGATCAGCGCGCCGGACGAGATCACGACCTCGGGCGCTATCTCCATCTCACCCTCCCAGTTGGGTACGCAGGAACTCGGCACGCGCGACGACCGCGCGCGCCTCCGTGACCATCCGCTCCGAGAGCGCGACGAGCCCTCTCGCCTCCCCCTCCAGTGCCCCGATCTGCTCGCGCAGCGCGTCGAGGTCCGGGCCGCCCGGGGCGGGCTGGGGCGGCGGCGGCGGAGCAGGGGCGGGCGTCTCCGTGCCCACCGGACCGATCAGCGTGAGCAGCCGGTCCCACGGGAAGAGGGCGCCGGGGTCGTGCTTCCCCAGCTTCCACCCGTTCGCCAACTCGTCGTGTCCGATGTGCCCTGCGGGCACGGGGCGGGACAGCGACTGGTCCCACCCGGTGAGGTGGACGGTGGGGATGGGGGCGATGCCGCGCTTGACCAGTTCGCCGTTGAGGTACCGGGCGAGCGCCGCGCAGGCGTCGATCACGTCGTCCCGGAAGGGCTCAAACTCGGCGTCCGGGTCCCCCACGTAGATCCCGTTGCGCAGCCCCGCGGGCTGCGCGACCTCGATGGCGATCCCGTAGCGGGCCGCCGGGTGGGTGCCGTCGGCGCCGTAGCCTGCCGACCACGTGGAGTAGGAGGTGAAGGGGTCGCCCAACTGGACGATCTTCACCTCGCCGTCGGAGCGGTAGTCCGGGCCGACCACGAAGTCAGCGGACGCGCCCCAGCCGCCGTTGTTGTTGCGGGGGTCGGACATCCAGTTCTCGGTGGCCGCGACCTGCCGGTCCATCGTGGCGGCGCCGCGCGTGGCGTGCCACTGGAACTGCACGATCTCCTCGGGGCGCCGCGGCTGGCGGAGGTGCGGGAGGGGTGGCCGCTGGGGTTCGTAGATGTAGTACGTCACGTGGTCTGCTCCGCGTGCGCAAGGATGTCGCGACGCATCCGGACGGCCAGCAGCGCCTCGACTTCGATCAGCACGACGACGAGTCCGCCCCACAGTCCCCAGTCGCTTTCCGGGGTGGTCATCGCGTTGATCGCGAGCCCCATCAGGATCCCCACCGGCATGGTGCGGAGGCATTCGATGAGGAGGGCGTGACGGGCAACGAGCAGATTGAGGCCGTTGCGCCCCGCGTACCGGACGGCGCGCAGGTCGAGGTGTGACTGGCGCACGATGTACGCCTGCCCGGCGAACCCGCCGACCGTCATGACCGCGATCGCAACCTCGACGAGTGTCACGGGTGGCGCCGCCGGTCGCGCTGGATCAGGTCCCCCCGGACCTCCACGGTGCCTGCGCGCGCGAGGTTCTGGCGACGCTGCTCCACCCGGCGCAGGCGCGACTCCAGCGCCTCGCGCTCCTCCAGATAGGCGTTGAGGTCGGGGTGGTCGACCGGCTCCTGCGGAGCGGGCGGAGGCTGGGGGGAGCGCCCGAGGAGCCGGGCGAGCCAGTTCACGTCGCCTCTGCCGTATCGACCGCCCGACGTAGCGTCGAGCGTTCCTTCAAGGCCGCGTCCCGCCACAGGCGTTCTCCCTCGATTGCCCGGTCACGCTCCGCCTGCGCGGCGCGGTACGCGCCGCCCATCACCCACCATTCGCGCATGAGGCCGATGATGAACACGACGAACATCCCGTAGGGGGCTCCGTCGCCTTGCAGGAGTTCGATCGCCCGAGCGAGGTCATCCACCGCGCGCCTCCATGCGCGCCGCTCATGGTACCGGAGGGCACCGGCTAGGGGATGACGAGAGTGATCCCGCCCTGCCCGGCGCCTGCCGTGACAGCCGAGTCGAGCGCTGAGTCAGCCGTCGTCGCCGTGTACGGGTAGTGCGCGGAGGGGACGAACGCACTTGTCGCGTTCTGCTCGTCGGCAGCGGCACCGGCGCGGAGGTCGTTGGCGATCAGGTCGATGATCGCCGAGCCTCCCACGGCGACGATCTCCGTGTTCGCGTGGCTCCCATCCGTCGTGGGATGGATCACGTTCGCCTCAGCGACCAGTTGGGAGACGCCTTCCACCTGCGCGCCGTAGATGCGGTCCGTCTCGGGCCACACGCAGTTGACGATGTGCGCCCACGCGCCGCCCTTCAGCAGCGGGTTGCGCTGCCACGCGTTCAGCAGGTTCCGGTAGAGCGTGAGGCGGGCATTGCGGGCACCCAGCGAGTCCTCCCCGCCAGCCGGGAGGTTGCCGCCAAAGAGGATGCCCTTGGAGCCGTGCTGATTCTCCCACTTGCAGTACGAGATGGTCGCGAGCCCCAGCGTGTAGCGGTAGTCGGGCCAGCCCCAGATCTCGATCCCCTCCGGCGTGTCGCTGCCGTCCGTCGGCCCGTTGGCCTCGATGGTGAGGTGGTCGAGCCACGCGTGCGAGACGCCCAGTCCCTGTAGGGTGACGGCCTTGGCGTTGGGGCTGGAGCCGGTGCCGAGCGTGAGGTTGCGGATCGTGTTGTGCCCGAAGGGGCAGCGCGTGAGCGACCACTGGATCCCGTTGGACAGTTCCCCGAGGCGCGCGCCCGTCCCCTCCCCTAGCAACTGCCCGTAGAGGCCCAGTTGCACGATCTGCCCGACCTCGATGTTCACCCCTTGTTCGAGGATCACCTGCGCCCCGTCCGCCGCGGCAGCGATCAGGTTCGCGCGGTTTGACGCGTCTCCACCGGTGATCCGCTGGCGTCCGTTGTTCACCCACAGGGTGGGGGAAGTGAGCCGCCCGAAGCCGATCGCGTCCGACGTGGGCGGGGGAGTGGGCGGAGGGGTGGGCGGGGGGACCTGCGGTCCCGGCGGCTCCGGGTCCCCGGGCTGCGGCTCCTCCGGCTCCGGGACCGGGTTCGTCTGGGGCGGGGGAGAGGGATCCTCCACCCCGAGGAAACAGATCTGTGAGTCCTCACGGGGGAGCGGGTCAGCGACGATCGTGGGGATGAACTCAGCATGGCGGGCACCCGCCACTACCTCGTCACCCCAACTATGCATGTCGGTGAGGGAGGTTCGCTGGAACACCTGCTGATGATCGAGGCTCGGGCTGCTCTCCGAGATCTCATCGGGGCAGCGCGCGTAGTAGACCACGACGGCGCCATTGATCAGGCTGATGGCGAGCGAGGTCACCGTGTCGGACTCCAGCACGGGCTCGTGCTCCGCCCAACTGGAACCGTACACATCGAACGTGCGCAGCGTGAGCGGCTGCGCTCCGTTTACCCCTCCCGCCCCCCAGCGGGCGACGACCTTGATGTGACCTGTCTCGCGGTCCAGCGCCGCGGCGAAGCTGTAGGGGATGAAGTCGGAGCTTCCCCCCATACCGGAGGATACGACCGTGGTCCGCGCCACCGAGTGCGCGGATGCGTCGTAGCGGGAGATGTGGAAGGCCCCCGCTCCGCTGTACTGATTGACCAGCAGGATCACGTCCTCGGGGTCATCCGAGGAGAAGTCCGGGAACGCCATCAGGCTGGAAAGTTGGGCGCTTGTGATCTCCGTCCCGGCAGGTGCTCCGAGCGCGGTAAATGACGACTCACCCACGCGCTTGCGGTAGACGGTCGTTGGGTCGAACGGCCACCCACGGAATACGAAAACAGTGCCGTTTCGGGCGACGGTGATCGCATGGCTCGCCGCGTTGTTTTCGACTGCCCCCAGCGTGCCAGTCACATCGATCTCGGTGCCCAGCGCCCCGTCGTCGTCAAGGTCGATCGTGCGGTAGCGGATACCACGCGGGGACGTGTCCCGGGCATACGCGATATGCACCACCCGGGCCGCGGCGAGGTCGTGCCAGCGCTCGTAGCAGACATCGAACCAGTGATGCGAACCACCGTCGGTGCCGTGCAGGGTGCGCTCTGACCACGTGGCGCCGTTGTCCAGCGACTCCGCCTCCCGGGGGGCGCCAGATTCCCCAAAGTAGGTCAGGAGGTGCCCGCCACCGAGATCGATCATCCGGTGTGGCGGGCCGCGGTACTCCGGCGCGTCGATGTTCGAGTGGTCAGCCTCGGAAACAAACACCGCGGCGTCCCGCCCGATGTACTTGTCGACCTGCTCGAACGTGCCCGTTTGCTCACCCCAGATGGGAAGGGTGTCGAACACCGGGACCTGCCCGGGGTCGAACGTCTCGATCTCCCAGACGGCACTCTCGTTCGACCAGCGCGCCTGCACGATCTCACCCACCGAGAAGGCCGGAATCCCGCCGGGCATTACCCTGCCCCGCCAAAGTAGAAGAACGTCTCGGTCCCGGAGCTTGGCGAGCCCGATGGGGTGGCGCGCATGACGAGACGCTCACCGGCGCTGGCCGCGTATGTCGCGTTCGTCGATTTCTCTTGTTCACCTTCTGAGAGAGTCACGGAAACGCCGGTGCCCACTCCATCGGCGAGCAGTTCCCATGTCCACGATCTGCCGCTCAGAATGACCGCATCCATGATCACAGTCAGACCGTTGATGTTTACGTCGGCTGGGAGCACCACTTCATTGTCGGCCTGCGTGGTGCTCCCGACGGCGACGAAGCTGCCATGCTGTGCCCATCGAAAGTACGTTGGGTTAGTGTTGCCAATCGCCATCGCCACGGCGTTGCCGAGTGAGTACCCCAACTCCGACTCGTAGACGGTGCAGTATCCGATCGTGTGAGACGAGCCAGCGGGGCGGGTGTGAAAATACGAGAGCATGTCCCCCACCGCGAAGGGCACGGCGAGCCCTTGCAGGCTCCCCCACTGCGCATCCAGTGAAACGACAACCCCCGGGACATCCGCCCCGTTCTTGCGGAGTTGCCAGTAGCGCGGCGTCCCCGTGGGAGTCCCGCTCTGGCGCACCCAGATCCCGGTCACGTATCCAGCGACCGCCGCAAGCGAGGCCTGAATGCGCGGGTCCAGTTCAGAGTTCTCCGGCTGCATCGTCCCGTCGAGGGTGATGGCGGCGCCGTAATCGCCGTTGCCCCAGCCGAGCCCGAAGGAGAAGAAGAACGCCTGCGAGGTGTGAGGCAGCAGGTTGATCAGGCGGCATCCCGTGCGCATCAGCACCGGGTCGGTCGGCGTGCCCGACGGCTGCACGCCCAGCGTCGCGTAGTCCCCCGGGAGGAACGTGACGGCGTGCGTCGTGTCCTGCGCCTGCGTCGCGGTGTCGGCGATCACGACCGAGAGGTCGGTGTTCACGCCGTTCTTGCGCAGCGTGACGGTCCACGACTTCCCCGCCCCGGGCGCCACATCGAGGTCGATGAGCAGCCGGTCCACCCGGCAGGGCGCCCCGATGGGCTGCGCGGCGAACCCCTCGCTGGTTTCGGCGCTCCCGTTTCCGAACGGCCCGGCGTAACGGATGGAAGTGGTGCTGTAGCCGCACATCGCGGCGTAGACCTGCGCGACGTTGGGGCAGGGGCCAGCCTGCGACCCCACGGTGGGCGCCCATCCGACTTCCGTGACCCCGTTGGGGGCGCCGAAGTCGAGCCCGTAGATCTGCCCCCGGCGCCAGCGGACCACCGCCTTGCGCCACCGCGGCTCGCGCGACGGGGTGTCGGTCGGGAAGGGGCGGAGGGTCGTCATGAGACGGGGCGGATCGCCCAGATCCCCGACTCGTTGCGCCACTCGGAACGCACCACATCACCCACCGCTAACGGCGTCGCCGCCCCGTACCAGCACACCTCCGTCGCCCCGTCGGGCGCCCCGAAGTCCACCCCGTAGGTGGTGCCCCGGCGCCAGCGGACCACGCCCTTGCGCGTCGTCGGGGAGCGCGAAGGCGTGTCGTCGGGGAAGGGCCGGTACATCGTCACGGGAGCATCCGGAGAATCGCGTCCACCCAGTCGACCGTCACGAGATCGAGGTCCACCTGCAAGCGGCGGTCCCGCATCCCGTAGGTGACGCCGTTCACCACCCAGCGCTCCGTGGACACGATCTCCGTGTCGTAGGGGTCGTCGATCGCGGCGATGTCCGTGACGCGCCAGAAGGGCTGGTTGTAGGTCTGGACCGCCACCTGCCTCCGCATCGCGTTCTCGCGGCGGTAGCGGTGGAACGCCACGCCGCCGAACATGTTGCCCCCGTCCTTGTCGACCCACTCGACGATGGGGCTGATCTCGTTCCCCTCCAGATAGGCGAGCGAGTCGTTGAGCACCCGGTCGTTCGGGGGGAAGGGGGCGGAGGGGAAGGTCCCCACCGTGGGGAGCGATTCGAGGCTCAGGCCGTACTCACCGACGACCGGCGTGTTCCCCCGGTAGTAGGCGCCCCCGGCTCCGTTACGTTGATTCTCGTTGAGGTCGATCCGCTCGATGTCGTGGATCCCCCCGGCGAAGTTCCCCCGGAGGGTCCACGCGGGCGTGTCGTCGAGCGCACCGAACGTCCAGCCGTTGACGCGGAGCCGCCCGTAACGGCCCGCCCCGCTCACCTCGTACTCCCGCCAGCACTCAAAGACGAGCCGGTCGCAGATCTCGGTGAACGTGGCCGCGAGGCTCTGGCCGCCGGAGGAGAGGGCGGCGGGCGTCACGTCCGGCCCCTGAATGTCCGTGTCGGTCAGCCCGGAGAGCAGCCCCCCGGCCACCGCTTCCGACACCTCGAACAAGTCCTGAAGGACCGCGGTGATCGTGTACCCGATGTTCGTCCCCTCGACCTGCCCGTCCGTCTCGTCCCCCTCGTCGCCGAGTGAGATGTAGGACCGGGAGATGAAGGTGTCGAGGCGCAGCATCGCGCGCTCGCGCCCCGCGAGGGTGATCGCCCCGCCTCCCCGGGAGACGTGCTCCACCTCCCCACACATCAGGCGGTACCAGCCCGTGGGCGCCGGGGCGAGGGGGTCGGTGTCGTCCACCACGCGGGTGTCGATCGTCACGATCCGCTTGTGCCAGTATTGCCCGGCGAAGCGGTTGCGGTTCGTCTCGTCCTGATAGTCCGCGAGGTCCAGCGAGATGCGGAACGTGTCGGCGGACTGGAGGCGGCTCTGCTTCGCCTCCCAGTTGAGGATGTTGCCGACCGGGAGCTTGGCCCAGACGAGCCCGTCCTGAGTGAAGCGCTCCCCCTCCCCCGCGGTGGTGAGCGTGCCTCCCACGTCCGGGGAGGTCCACGCCGGGTAGGTCACTTCCTCGTACCCGTCCCCCAGTTCGTAGACGGCGATGTTGTGCACTTGGATCAGGGTGGCGGGTGAGTCGGGCGTGCCGAGCGCCACCGGCACGTTCTCGTCCGCGTCCAGCCGGGTGTTCTGGATCATCCCGATCGCGATGTAGCGGGGCTGCACGGCGAACCCGTCGTCCGAGCCCTCCGCCATGATCACGCCGTCGCGCAGGACGGTGAGCTTGTGATTGCCGCTCCCCACCCCGGAGGCCGCGGGGCGCCACATGACCGAGTAGGTGTGGACGCTCTGGTCGTTCGCGACCCCCACGTTGTCGATGTCCGAGAGGCCGTCGACAAAGATGTTCCCGGCGAGCGCGCTGTAGACGGAGCCCTTCTGGATCACGCGCAGGGGCTCACCGATGTCGGCGAAGTTCTGCTCGATCCCCCCCACGGTGACGACCGCGTTGTAAACCGGATCCGTCTGGGGGAAGGTGATGTTCATGTCGACGCGGAACGACTTGTCGGCAGCGCGCGGGAACCAGTGGGGGCGGGTGATGACGAGTTCGCGGGGCGGCCCCCCGTAGGAACGCAGCACGAGCGCGCCACCAGTGACCAGCGGCGAATCTCCGCCGTACTGGGTGTACCAGAACTCCTCGGGGCTCAGTGCCGTGTCGAAGGACTCCAGCCGCTCCTCGGTCCACAGGCGGGGCACGATGGTCATGGCGACGCGGAGGTCGGCGTGATTGAGCCGCGACTGGAGCGTCGCGACCTCACCGCCCGGTGGGGCGGGCACCTAGAAGTCCTCTCGCTCGAATAGCTCCACGATCACCGGGTAGTAGAACCCTCGCTGCGTCTGCGACCACTGGGTGACGAGCTTACCGCGCAGCACGTTAGCGAGCCGCATGGAGCCGTCCGGCTCCACCCACTGGACCGTGAGGTTGAGCGGGGCGAGGTGCTGGCGGATCTCCGCCACGGCGTCGCTGAGCAGCGCCGTCTCTCCCCACTGGATCACGAACCGCCGCCCCATCTGGCGCGTGCCGCGGTGCCACCCGGAGCGCATGCGGCGGAGCGCGTTCTGGCGCGTGACCATCCGCACGGACACGGGCTGGTAGGCAAAGATGTGGCCGTTGACGGCGAAGTCGACGACGGCACAGTCGATATTCGGCCCGCCCGGCTGGTAGACGCTTCCCGGCGCCTCCTGCCCGGAGAGCAGCGAGGACACGGCGCGCCCGAAGCTGGTCAACCCCGGGAGCGTCCCGGCGCCGATCCCCTCCGGCTGCATGACGCCGACGACGGCGGCCAGCAGGGCCGCGAGTGAGGTGGCGCCGACGCCCTCGGGCTGCAACGTCCCGCCACCCCCGGAGATGAGCGAGGGGAGCGTGGGCAATCCCTGCCCGGCGGGTGCCTGCTCCCCCGCCCCGCCCGACAGCAGCGAGGGCAGCAGTGGCGCCCCAGAGCCGAACGGCGACTGACTAAACGTCATCAGGGTGTAGGTTTCGGCGGATGTGTTTACCCGGGCATGCGTGCCGACCTGCACATTTGTGGCGTCCATCGCCTGAATCGCGTTTGCGAAGTCGGCGGCTGAGGTCACGGGCAGCAGCGATGTAAGGTCGCCGACGTGGAGGCTGAAGCGCCCCACCATCTGCTGTGCGCTCGTCTGCGAGAGAATCAGGGCCAGCAGGGGGCTGGAACCCAGCCCGTGCGCGATATCGCGGTTATCGGTCGCGTTCCCCGTGTACTCCACGATGTTGAACGAGCCCGCCACCTTGGCGAGACAGAGTGCGTGGTACGTGGCACCGACGGAGTTAACCGTCGTGGTGCCCACCTGAAACCCGTCTGCCTCAAAGGCTTGGATCGCATTCGCCACGTTCGCGGCGTTGTGTTCCTGCGACTCGCCCGCCGGGTGCTCCACGGTGCGCCACCACGTGCGCGCGGTGATTCCCTCGGGGATGATCACTACGAGATCCGGCTGAAACCCCACCCCGGTAATCGACCGGTCATCCGCCCCGTTCCCGCTGTACGAGATGACGTTGCTGTCGACGCCATCCACCTCCAGCGCGAACCAGCGGTAGGTCACCAAACTGCCGTTTACATTTGACGCGTTCCCGACGACAAACCCGTCAGAGTTGAGCCCGGTTATTTGATTGGTCTGGAGATCGCCGTTCCCCATCGCCTTCGCCGAGGTGGCGGGCATCGTCGAGAACTTCCAGACGGCCTCATTCGAGTTTGATGCCTTGATCATCACCACGTCGGGCTGGAACCCGACGCCACTGATCACCCGCCCAGCACTGCCGTTCCCCGTGTAGGTCCCGGTGTTGATTCTCACGGGTCAGGCTGCGCTTCCATGAACACGAGGCTGAAGGGGCGGTAGAAGGGGGCCTCGAAGTAGCTCCACTCCGTCTCCTCCGCCTCGGGGATCGCCTGCGCGAGCGAGACGGTCGTGCCGTCCGGCTCGATCCATGAGAGCGAGTGCACGCCCCGGGCGTCCATGAGGGAGCGGATGTCGCCCATCAGGTAGGCGGGGAGGGCGCCCCACTCGACGCGGGCGATCCGCCCCTCCTGCGCGCGGGAGGCGAAGTAGCCACGCAGCGTCTCGCGCCGCTCCGGCTCCGCCTCGTGCAACTGCACGCTGAGCGGCTGAGCGCCGAGCACTACCCCGTCGAGCGTGAACCGGAGGTCGCAGGGGTCCGTCATGGTCAGCGCGAGCTAAACGCCGAGAGGACCCCGACCTGCACGCCCTGCATGATGTCCCCCACCGTCTGGGGCGCGCCGGGCGCGATGTTGATGTCCCCGAAGTTCACGGTCGTCCCGTTGCCCTGCTGCTGCGCTCCGCCCGTAGCGTACCCCGGGGGGAGGGCCACGAGCCCACCGGTCGGGTCGAGGCCGCGCCCGATCCGCCGGGCGATCAGGAAGCCGAGCAGGCCGCCGATCTCGTCGCCCTTCTCCGCCTCCTCCTCCGCGGCGTCCCGCATCCGGTCGAACATGTCGCGCAGCGACTCGGGGACGAGGATCCCCAGTTGCTTGAACTGGAGGAGGAGGCCGTCGAAGGCCGCGTCGTTCGCCGCCTGCTGAATCTGCACCTCCTCGCGCGTCTTGCCGCCGAGGCCGAGCGCGTGACGGATCACCGCCTCCGCCTGTTCCTGCAACTGGCGCTCGCGCACCTGCTGGGCGGCACGCGCGCGCTGGAGCAGGATCGGCTCACCGCCAAATGGCCGCTCGTCCGGCTCCTTCGCGGCACTGCCGCCACCGCTGCTGCCGCTGCCGCCACGCCGCGCCGCCGCCGCCTCGTCGCGGAGGCGGTTGATCACGTCGAGGCCGGTGTCTCCCCCGGGGAAGTCCTCGGGGGCACCGAACCCAGCGGCGTCGAGATTGCCCTGCTCGTCGGGGTCGAACACGGCCTCGAACGCACTCCGCTGCGCATCCGCCTCCCGCGCCACGTCCGCCATGGCGTCCGCGAGCGCGCGCTGCCCGGCGGCAGCCGCGTCGCTGTCGGCGGCCACCGCCCGGAGTCCGCCCGCCACGGCGTAGAGGTCACCGGGCAGTTCCTGCGAGATCCGCTGGAGGTCGCGCTGCGCCTGCTCCAAATCGCGTTCCGCCCGCTCCACGTCCTCGGTCGTGGCGGTGCTGGAGCGACGCACGGCATCGAGGTTGGCCTGCGCGCTGTTCACGTTGGCGATCGCGTCCGCGTACTGGCGGGAGGACTCGGCGACACGCTGCTGGGCGGTGCGCTCCGCCTCCGTCGAGGCGATCACCTGCAAGCCCGCCTGATAGGCCTGCTGGGAGGCGTTCGCCACGCCCAGTTGGGCGGCGGCCAGATCGTTCGCGGTGGAGAGCGCGTTCGATTCCACGGCGGTGAGCCGCGCGCGCGCCTCCGCGAGTCGCTGGAACGCCACGGCTGACGCCTCGAT
Source organism: uncultured Gemmatimonadota bacterium (assembly GCA_902826615.1). Taxonomy (GTDB): domain Bacteria; phylum Gemmatimonadota; class Gemmatimonadetes; order Gemmatimonadales; family Gemmatimonadaceae; genus RBC101. The sequence continues at coordinate 64,082 of CADEFN010000011.1, read as the reverse complement.
CGCGCGCTGGCGGGACTGGTCCGCCCCACTCCCACCGCGAGGCGCCTCCGCCGTCTCCGTCTCCAGCGTCCCGGCGCGCGCCCGTGTCTCCGGGGATGGCGCGTTGTCGCGCCGCGCGTTCAGGACGTTGAGCGCGCGCTGCTCCTCCGCGAGCGCCCGCGTGGACCCAGCGACGGCGATGAGCTTGCGGTCCTCGGCGGATAGCGAGTTGATGAAGTTCAGCCCCGCCTCGGTCACCCGGGTGGTGGACCGCTCCACCGTCTGCTGGGCGAGCGAGACGGCCAGTTCGGCGTTCGCGATCTCCGTGCTCGTCGAGCGGGAGTCGCCACGCACCCGGTTCAGTTCCGCCTCGGCGTCTCGCAGTGCCCGGAGCGCTTCACCCCGTCGCTCGATGCCGAGCGCTGCGGCCACGTCCCCCCGGGCAAGCTGCTGCTGCTGGGAGAGGTTGGGGTCGGTGATCTCCGCCCCTCGTCCGTTGAGGAGTTCCAACTGCTGCTGGAGGAAGCGCGCACGGTCGCTCTGGGCGCCCGTCAGCCCCGGTAGCTGCTCCTCCCCACTGGGCAGGCCACCCGCCAGCGCCGCCGCCGTCTCGTTTACCTCGTCGCGTGTGCGGCGTAGCTCATCCTGAAGCTCCCGGAGCTTCAGGATGACCGGCTCGAAGTCGCGCTCGAAGCCCCGATTGGCGAGCCGGTCGAAGGCGATCACCACCGCGCCCACCCCGACGGTGATGGCCGTGAGCGCCGCGAGGATGGGGTTGGAGGCGGCGAAGGCCGCGGCAGCGGCTCCGAGGGCACCGATCGCCCGCCCGGCGGCCCCGGCCTGCGTGGCGAATGCAGGGAATGCCGACGCAGCCGCGGCGGACGTGTTGACCGAGAAGGCCGTCATCGAGGCGAGTGCGGTAGAGAGCGCGAGCCCGAGGGTGCGGAGTCCCGCCACCGCGGTCGCCACCCCGCCGATCGCAAACGTGCGGAGCGCCGTCGCGGCGAGCCCGGCCTGCGCTCCCACGGCGACGAGCCCACCTCCACCGGCGGCGCCTCCCGCGCCCCCCGCACCCAGCCCACCGGCGATCGTGAGCAGAGAGCCCACGAGGAGGCCCGTAGAGGCCACTGCGACGGTTGCCGCGCCTCCCAGCACCAGCAACCCTGCGGCAACGGCCCTGACGGGCGCAGGGATGGCGGAGAAGGCGTCGACAAGGGCGCGCGCAAGGTCCACGCCCTGCCGGAACGCGGGGAGGAGAAGCGTGCCGGTGTCGATCGCGAGCCGCCGGATGTCGTTGATGAGGAGTCGCGCCTGCACACTCGCGGTGTCGAGGCGCCGGGAATACTCCGTCGTCAGCGCCGTGTTCTCCGCGTAGGCGTTCGCGCCGTTGACCAGTGACTGGCGCAGCAGGTCCCCGGCACCCGCCGCGGCGAGCAGGGAGCGGGTGAGGCGGGCGTCGTTGAAGGACAGTTCCTCCAGCACGGAGAACGTGCCCTCGCCCGCCTCCGTGATCCGCCCCAGCCCCTCGATGAACGTGACGGTGGCGGCTGCCGCGTCCGCCCGGAACGCTTGGGCGAAGTCGGACGCCGACTGGCCCGCGACGGTCGCGAAGCGCTCCAACTGCTCCCCGCCGAGGTCCACCGCCTTGGCAAGCTCGATGAACGTGCGGGAGATGGCGGTGCCACCGGCCTCCGCCTCGATGCCCACGGACGCCAGCCCGTTGCCGAAGGCGAGGATCTGGTCGGCGGACAGCCCCACGACCTTGCCCGCGCCCGCGATGCGCAGCGCGAACTCCAGAATCTGCACCTCGGTGGAGGCGCCCTTGTTGCCGAGGTCGACGAGCGCGGCGCCCACCCGCCCCAACTGGTCCTGCGGCAACTGGAGGATGTTGGCGAACTGGGCGAGGCCCGTCGCGGCCCCGTCGAGCGTGAGGTTCGTCGTCTCCACCAGTTGTGTGACGGTGCGCACAAACCCCGGGATGTTCTGGAAGGCGATCCCCAACTGGCCCGCGGCCTCCGCGACGCCCGAGAGGGCGTCCGCCGAGACGGGTAGCTCCTGCGACATGTCGAGGAGGGTGGTGCGAAGCTGCGCGAACTCCGCCTCCGTGGCATCGACCGTCTTGCGCACGCCAGCGAACGCGGACTCGAACGAGATGGCGAAGGCGACGGCGGCGGTCCCCGGCGCGGCCAGCCCGGCGCCGAGGAGGAGGGCCTGCGCGGACACCTCGCGGATCTGGGCGCCGACGGCGGTGAGGGAGGTGCCCATGCGGGCGGTCGCGCGCGTGACCTCAGCGCCCGCGGTCGTGAGCGCCCCGGCCATCTGGGCGGTGGAAGTCTGGGCGCGGACGGCGCCCGCCACCATGCCCGAGGTCGCAGCGTTGACCTGCTGGGCGTTCGCGACGTACTGCTCGGCGCCCGCGACGACTGCGCGAACGCCAACTTCCTCGAAGGGCATCCGTGCCCCGTCCCAGCCGTCCCTCGGGGATTATCTACCGACCGCGGGCGTTGCGCTGCTGGGCCGCCTCCATGTAGGCGTTCACGGCGTCCGAGCGGCCCATCTCGACCATCTGGGAGACGCGGTACTGGGCGATCCCCCGCACCCGCTCGTCACGCTCCAGCGCGCACCACTCGGTCCAGTTGTACCGGCAGTGCAGCGCCGCCTCGCGCTCCTCGTACTCAGGGACCAGCCCCGGATAGGGCGGGCGGTAGAGAATCCCCGTCGAGATCCCCCGCGGAGATCTGGATTGAGAGATTGGTAGCCCGTGACGCTCCACGCCGAAACGAATCGACGGCGCTCTGCACCTCTCCCTCGGTCACCGCGATCGAGGTGATGCATACCCGCCCGATGATGACCAGTTCCTCCTCGGTGGGGATCGCGTAGTTGCGGAGCCAGTCGAGGTAGCGGCGTCGCCCCGTGGCGGCGAAGTCCGGCGGCTCCGCCCCGATCGCCTCGAAGGACTCGACGATCGGCCCCTGCCAGTCATCATCGGGACCAAACAGCCCCTCGGGGACATACACGACGTTGGTACCCATGGAGAGCGCCATGTTGAAGGCGGCATCCGAGCGCCGCTGGGGGAGGTCCTGCAAGGCCTTGATGTAGTCGGGGTGGTTCGGGTTCTCCTCCTCCACATTCTTGGCCTCGATGAGCACCCGGGGGACCACCGGCTGGGGCACGGATGCCGCGGCGTCGGCGATCAGCTTGTTCGGGACGGGGCGCAGCGAGAGCACGATCCCGTTCGACAGGGTGATCTCGCGTACCTGCTCCGCGGAGGTGAACTGCCGGGCGTCGATGCGCCCCGGCGTGGCAGAGGCCGCCTCGGGGGCGGCCTCGTGAGTCTGGTCGTCTGTCGTCAAGCCCGCCGTCCTTCATCGCGGGGAGCCGTGGGTGATGGGCGGGGCGGAGCCCGGCGGAGCCCCCCCGCCCATCACCAGCAGCGTACTACGAGAACTTGACCGCGAACCCGTCGGAGGCGTCAGCGGCGAGGCCGACGCCGAAGCAGATGTTCGGGTCGTCCGGGCAGGGCGCCACCCGGTTGATCGCGTCGTTGGCCGGGATGGTCTGCCCCGCCTCTTCCGGCAGGACCACCCACGAGTTGCCACCATCGATGGTGCGCAGGATGCGGCCCGCGGCAGCCGCCGTCACGTGGGCCATGTAGCCGACGTTCTTGGAGGCGAAGCGGACGTGCCGGACGGTCCCGGCGCCCGAGCCCGGGAAGCTCTTGGCCGTCCACGTCGTACCGGCGTTGCGGGTGTAGTAGAGCGTCCCGTCGTTGAGGCCGACGATCCAGTCGTTGACCGAGAGCATCCAGACGGTGCGGATGTTCACACCCGGGGCCGGGCCGGTCACCGCCGCCCACGTGGAGCCGCCGTTGGCGGTGACGAGCACCGCGTTCGACTCGCCCACGGCGACGACGTTGTTGCGGTCCAGCGCGTGGATGTCGAGCAGGTTCTGGGCCGTCTGGGAGCCGTCTGCCTGCTCGGTGACACCGGAGCCCGGGTCGGTGGTGAGGTAGATGCGGCCACCGTCACCGGCGATCCACGTGCGGTCGCGCGCGACGCTGGAGATCGCGTTCGGGGCGCCGGAGCCGTCGAAGCCGGTCGCCACCTCCGACCACGACTCGGTGCCGTCGAGGATGTCGTTAATGTTCGCGTAGTGGAGGGAGCCGGAGTCGTTCGAGACGACCACGAGGTCCGTGCCCACCGCCGCGAGGCGCAGGGGGGACTCGGCAAGGCCGAGCGTAGTGATGACCGACGAACTCCACGTGGAGCCGCCGTCCTCCGTGAAGAGGACCTTCGGGGGCAGGCCGGGGGAACCGGACGTGTCCCCGACGAGGATGAAGGCGATCTGGCAGCCGTCAGAGACGCGGCCACACTGACCGCACGTCACCTGATCGGCGATGATCACGTCGACGGCCTCGTCGGTGAGGTCCGAGGACGCCACCTCCGCGGCACGCAGCTTCTTCACGTCGTAGACGCGCGCGAAGTTCACGCCCAGCGTCTCGGTCAGGGCGCCGTCGTTGCCCTCGTCGAACGCGCCGTGGTCCGAGCCGGACCACTGCTGGGGCTCCACGTCCTCGAAGATACGTACCGTGTCCCAGCCGTCCGAGAAGTTCTGCGGGTCCTGACAGTCCCCGAAGTGGACCTGCACGTCCACGGCGCATTGCTTGTTGAAGATGCGCAGCAGTTCGGAGACGGGGCCCAGTTCCCGGCGGGACTCGATGTTGACCGAGCCGGGGTCCGGGACGCCGCGGACGGTGCCCACGGTGAGGAATGACCCGTACCGGTTGGGGTCGGGGATGCGGATCTGCGTGGTCGAGCCACGAGATACCGTCGGGTTGGTGACTCGGGCGAAGCCCTTGTACTCCGGCGCGTTGGCCGGGCTCGCGCCGTTCTCAGTCAGCCACAGGCGGGCCTGAGAAGCGGTAAGCGGCTTGACTGCCGACTGGACCATCCTGTGGCCTCCATGCCATCAATGGTCGTCCTTCCTGCGCGAGTATATAAGCGCCTACGCGGTAGTGGCAGCATCACGGAAGATATCGATGACCTCCGTGGCGCCCCTCTTCCACACGGCGCGCAGCGCCTGCGCCACATCCCCGGGGCGCTGGAGCACGTCGCGGTAGGTCAGCAGGTTGCGATCGTGCAGCGCGTTGTGCAGCGCGACCTCCCACGCGAGCGGCAGCCCCATCGTTTCGAGCGAGACGGGGCCGACCGGGATCCCCTGCTCCGCCATGGCCTCGTCCCACGCCTCGGGGATGAGGGAGGTCCAGCGGCGACCCTGCATGTCGGACCAGACGACGCGTCGCATCCCGGATTGCGCGACGGGGGAGGGGGCGCGCATGGGCTCGATGGGCAGGGGTGGCGGCGGGGGGAAGTGGGCGGCGGCCTCGTCGGCCTCGTGGAGCAGGCGGTCGAACGTGGCGGCGAAGGCGTCTGCCTGCTCCTCCTCCAACCCCCGCTCGATCATCGCCTCCCGCTCGGCGGCCCACTTTTCCTCGTGCGCCGCGATCCCGCACTCGATCATCGTTCGCCCTTCCGTGATGGGGAGTGGGGTGCAGATTACGCCGAAACCGCCACGCGCGCGCTCGCGCGCAGCACCCGCTCCCACGCGTAGATCTCGCCCGCGAGGGTGCCGATCGGGTTGCCCAGCAGGCGCTCATCGAGCCGCCGGTTCGTCTTGGGCTCACTCACCGCGTAGTCGCGCTGCCAGCGGTTGACGAACCCGGAGGCGCAGTTGCAGACGGGGCGGTCCAGCCGGGCGGCGGCGAGGATCGCCACCGTCAGCGCCCACTCGTGGCTCATCTCGCCGTTGGGCGCCGCGGGGAGCCCGGAGCGGTAGTAGAGGCGGACGGCATCGGGCTGGCGGCCCAGCGACCGGCAGGTCGCCACGAAGGCGCTCGTGTCCCCGTCCCACGTGCCCGGGCGGTACTGCACGAACCCCATGCGGGCATCCGAGACGGTGAGTGCGGCGGCCTGCTCGGCGAGCGCCCCCGGCGCGCCCCCGTTCGGGGGGAGCCAGAGGAGAGCGGCCTGCGTGGCGCCGTCGTTGTAGACGCGGTACACGTCCACGGTCGTGAGGAACGGGTCGGCGCTCCTGCCGTCCACGGGCCGCATGAAGTTGGCGCCCGTCCCGATCCCCTCCTGCATGTCCGGGTCGATCGCAAGCTCGCGCCGGAACGTGATGGTCGCAGTCGTGCCCGTGATCGAGACGGACACGGGGCGGATCCGGTAGCGCTCATCCCCCTCCCGCCCGGGGCAGTAGACGGCGATCTCGTTCGCCGCCGTGCCCGCGGCGACTGTGACGGTGACGGTGGCCGTGTCCTTGTAGAGCACGGACGGCGGCGTGAAGTAGGCGGTGCTGGGGATCGAGTCCGTGTAGACGACGGCAGCGGCGTCGTCGATCAGCGTCTGGGCGCGCCGCCCCCCGGAGATCAGGTGCTTCCACTGCGTCTCGACGGACTGCCAGTAGCCGCGCGCGTTGAACGGGGAGTGCCAGACGGTATCGGGCCGCGCGGGCGGAGTGGCGATCGCTACCTCGTCCTCCTCCCACGAGGGGAGCAGGCGCGCGCGCAGGTAGTGCTCGATCTCGTCCTCCGCCTGCCGGATCTTCACGGCAAGCTCCTCGCGGGAGACGGCGGAGGCGTTTTGCCAGCCGTACTGGAACCACGAGACATCGCACGTGCCCTGCTGGATCTCCTCGACCTGCACGCCCATGACGTGCAGGGGGTTGATGCCCAGCAGTCGCGCCCAGTGGGGGATGGAGAGCTTGGTGACGGTTTCGGACTTCATGGGGCGCCTCCCGCGAGTGCTCGCGAGAGCATCGTACCCGCCCGGGCGCTAGGACTCAGGCTTCACCTGCGAGGAGGTGATGCGGTCTAGTTCCTCGCGGGTCATACGCAGGGAACCGCCGGGGAGGCGTACCAGCGTGATACGCCCGGCTCGATGCCAGTTCCTCACCGTGTCAACCGTCACGCCGCATTCCGCGGCTACCTCCGGGAGTGTCAGTAGAGGGATCATTCCGGGGGCGTCCCCCAGCCCAGCATCCAGCGATCGACGATCAGCGCGACGGCCCAGATGGCGGGCAGGTAGGACAGCACGGGGACGAGCAGCCAGACGCCGTAGAGTGCCGTCCCCGTCCAGACGGACGTGCACCAGATGCAGCCGAGCAGCTTGGCGAAGAACCCGGTCCCGAGGGGCATGCCCGTCCAGTCACGGACGCGTACGAACACGTCCCACGGGCCGTCCTCCTGCACGAGCAGGGAGGCCAGTCGCCACGCGCCGAGGCCGATCAGGATGATGTCGGAAAGCGTCACGATCTCCCCCGGGTGCCACCGCCGCCGCCCGCGGTGCTAATGCTGTTCGGCGGCGGTGGCGGGGAGACTACTGCGAGCCCGCGACGTTTGCACGCATCGCGACGACGAAAGCCGCGACATCGTGCGCGTTTGCGAACTGGGAGGGGTCAGGGTGCCCCAGTTCACGCGCCATGTCATCCAACTGGGGGCGCGTGTTGTTCCGCCGAAGCGAGCGGATCTCCGGGTTCTCCTGCGGCGCGCCCTCCAACTCGGCGACCGCGCGGGTCAGGTCGTTGGCCGGGAGGTCCGGGCGCTCCATCACGGCGACGGCGGCGCCGACCGGCTCCCGCTCCTCGCGCTCCGGGGCGGGCGGCGGCGCCAGCCGGGGCAGGCCCGACTCACCCTGCGCGCGTCCCGCCTCCGGGCGCGGCGGGCCGGAGGCGACGATCGGGTCGGAGAGCCCGCGCTGCACGGCGGTGGAGGGGATCCCGATCTCCTCCGTGGGGACGACGCGGAACTCGCGGTTGAGCGCGAAGAACTCCACGTCCTCTGGGCGCACACCCTTGCGGCGCTGCGTGGCCGAGAACCGGTAGGGGTTCTGGCCCGAGACGGACGACTTGTACTCGACCGCCCCCGCCTTGTTGCCGATGTACTCGACGAGCACCAGCCCGTCCGGCTGGGTGACCGCGGGGGCCATCGAGCGCCCGCCCATCGGCCCCACCATCATCGTGGTCGATCGCCCCGCGGGGCAGCTACCGCATGCCATCAGTTCGCCTCCAACCGTCTCTACGTGCTGGACCTGCCAGTCGCGGAAGCGCAGCGCGTTCTCCTGCTTCTCCGCGAGGTTCTGTTCCCGGCGCCGCCCCGTCCACTTGCGGTACAGGACGAGGGGAGCCGCGACGCGCCGGTGGCAGTAGCCACGGGACGCGCAGAGCAGGGCGAATGCCCAGTCCTCCCACGGCACGTCCTCCGGGAATCCTCCCACCTCGCGCCAGTATGCCACGGGCGTCAGGGAGGTCACGATCCACGGGATCCCCCGGTTGATCAGGTGGCGGGGGTCGTAGTCCTCCGTCTCGTAGATCTCGCGCTCACCGGGCTGCTTCTCGTCCCAGAAGTCCGAGTACACGATGGGCGCGCGCGGGTCCGCGCGGTGCGCGTGGAGCATGACGGTGAGCGCGTCCGGCTGGAGGTAGTCATCGGCGTCGAGGGGGAGGAAGAGGGGGGCGAGCGCCGCCCGGATCCCTGCGTTGCGCGCCGCCGCCGTGCCGCCGAAGCGGCCCAGCCCGGACCCGCCGCACTCCGCGCAGGCGCCGCCGTGCGTCACCTCGCCGGACTCGTCCCGCCGCTCCCATTCCCCCTTGCCCGCGCAGTGCTCGCAGGGCCGCTCGATCACCCGCACCCACTGGGGGAGCCGGGGGAGGGGCGCGCCGGAGTCGTTCACCACGATGCACTCCCAGAGCCGGAACGTCTGGGCGTCCACCGAGTCGACGGCATCGACCACCCAGCGCCCGTGCTCCGGGCCGACGGGGATGACGACGGCGATCTCGGGGTCGAGCGCCGGGAGCGGGATCTGGTCGGGCTTGACGAGGCCCCGATAGGCGGCGGCGGGGAGCGCGGCATGGTCCCGCACCCACGGGTACCACGGGCGGTGCTCTTCCCAGCCGACATCGCGCGACATGGAGCCCTCGCGGTTGCGGTACACCAGCGTGTCCGCCTGCGTGACCATCTCGGCGCGGAACCCGTAGGAGGTGGTGCGCAGCCACATGTCGCAGTCCTCCGAGGACCGCGCGCGCGTGCGGTACCCGCCGGTCAGCGCCCACGCCTCCCGCCGGAACATCGAGCAGTAGGGCATGGGCTGCCCGCCGTGCTGGCCCTTGAAGTAGCTCCCGTTGACGCCCTCCAGCATCCAGTCCAGCCGGAACTCGACGGGCCACCCGGAGTGGCCGGGCTCGTGCCCCCCGTAGCGGGTGAGCGTCTTGCCGTCCTCGTTGACGAACCGGACGTTCCCGTAGGCGATGTGGATGCCCCGGTAGCGATCGAGCATGCCCGCCAGCGTGGAGACAGCGTTGGGGGTGAGCATGTCGTCCCCGTCGAGGGGGAGGATGTAGCGGCCCCGGGCGGCCTCGATGCCCGTATTGCGGGCGCCCGCGAGGTACTGATTGAGGCGGTTGTGGATCACCCGGAAGCGCTCATCGCGCGCCGCATAGCGCTCGGCGATCTCGCCACAGGCGTCCGGGGAGGCGTCGTCGACGACGATGCACTCCCAGTCGCGGTCCTCCTGCGCGAGCACCGAGTTCAGCGTGTCCTCTAGGTAGCGCTCCAGCTTGTACGCGGTGACGACGATCGAGGTGCGCGGGGCAGCGCGGCGCTCCGCGAAGCGGTCCACCACCTCCTGATAGATCTCGGCGTACTTGGCGATCGACTCCGCGACGGGGAACTGCTCGGCGCGCTCGCGCGCGCGGATCCGTGCCTCCGGCGTCTCCAGCGCCCAGCGCACCCCCTCGGCGAGCCCCGCGATGTCACCCGGGGGCACCAGCCACCCGTCCACCCCGTGGCGCACGATCTCGCGCTGCCCGCCCCACGCGTAGCCGACGACCGGCACGCCACAGGCGAGCGCTTCCAGCGTGCCGATCCCGAACGTCTCGCGCGTCGTGCAGAGGTAGACGCCCGCCTGCCGCACGACCGCCTTCCCCTCCTCGAAGGGGAGGCGTCCCGTCACCGTGACGTTCCGCGGCGGAGCGATCCCGTCGGGGAGGAACGTGGTCATGACGGGGAGGAAGGGGAGCAGTTGCGCGAGCGCCGCCACGGGGGAGGGGTCGCAGATCGGGTCCACCCGCGTCTTGTTCCAGAGCACGTAGCTGCCCGGGGACTCCGGCGGGGTCCACTCCTCCAGATCGACGCCGTGGTGGACGACGCGGATGTCACGGTTCGAGTGGCGCCGGAGGGCCTGCGCGGTCCATTCCGAGACGGCGGTGGTGAGGTCAGCGGTGCGCAGGTTTTCGAGCACCTGCGCGTTGGCGTCGTACGCCCAGCCCTGCCAGTCGTAGTCGGGCGTCCAGTAGACGCCGTGATTGTGGACGACGAACGGCTTGGTGGAGCCATAGAGGTTCAGGTACGCGGGGGGCGTGGCGATGTGCGAGGCGATCACGTCCGCCTCCGCCGGGTCCTTCACGATCTCCCAGCCGTAGGCGGGCAGCCACGCGTACTGCGCGCGAATCACCTGCCGGATGCCGCCGTCGCCGAGGTCCGGGCCGTCCGGCAGCGGGGGGTAGATGTGGACCTTCATGCGCCGCTCCATTGCCAGTAGCCCCACTGGGGAAGCTCATCGAACACCCGCTTGTGCGTGCGCTCCAGCCGCTCGATGGAGGGGGCGTACAACTCCTCCCCCTCCATCCCGAAGTGAACCTGCATGGCGAGCCGCCGGATCACGCCAGAGGAGAACCAGTCCATCTTCAGCAGATGGTCGAGCAGGGTGAACTCGAACCCCTCGATGTTGAGCAGAAGCAGATCGATCCAGCGGATCCCGGGGGCGTTCATCCCAGCATCCACCATGGCGTGTTCAAAGGCGCGCATGCGTCCCGTCGCGACAGCCCCGCTGGAGCGCGCCTCGCCGCTCCGGTGCGTAACGAATGAGGCTTCGCGGGTCCCCCAGTCGTGCATCGTGAACTCGCCGTCGTGGACCCCCAGCGCGTAGGGGAACAGGCGGATACCGCGGTCGGTCTGGCCCACTCCCACCGCCCTGAGGACTTGAAGCCGCGCCGAAGCCCGCACCAGCGCGTCCACCTGCGGCTCAAACCCCGCGAGTATCCAGTAGTCGGGGTAGAGGCGGGCCAGCAGGTCCATCACCTTCCCCTCGTGCGCCCCGGCGACCACGATGTTCGCCCCGGGGGGCAGGTTGAAGAGGAAGCCCAGCGGCCACTCCGCGGCGAGCACGCGCAGGTCCTCCGGGCAGTGGGGATCGGCAAGCGCCGTCACGTCGAGCATCAGGCGCGCCTCTCCCAGCATGCCAGCGTGGACCCGTAGTCCCAGAGGATGTCGTGCGTCTCGGCAAGGATGGCGCGCACCCCGGCCTCGTCGATCGGCACGTCGTACCCGTCGTGGAACTGAACCATGAGGTGGTCGATGCGGGGGAGGATGCCGCACCGCGCCATCTCGGGGAGCAGCACGAACTCGTAGCCCTCGATGTTCATGCAGAGCACGTCAACCTGCCGGTCCCCGAACACCTGCGGCCAGTCGTCCTCCACGCGGCGCATCATCGCCATGTGGCGCGCGTTGCGCTGCTCCTCCGGCCAGCGCTCGAAGAACGCCTCGTTCTTCAGGAACGAGTTAGCGTCCGTCCCCCACCCGGCCATCTGGAACTGCCCGTGGGCCACGCCGAGCGCGTAGGGGTGGACGTGCATGTCGGAGCCGGAGCGGAGCGCCGCGCCCATGCGGCGCTCGATCCGCCCGTTCGCCCAGTCCTGCGGCTCGAAGATGTGGTACTCGCCCGGGTAGCGCTCCGCCATCTCCAGCACCCAGCGGCCCTCGAACCCACCGACCTCGACGACGAGCGGGCGCCTGCCGATCAGGCCCGGCCAGTCGAACGATCGCTCATCCCACTCGTTCATCACGCTTCCCGCACTTCCAGCACGCCTGCGCGCGCTTGCTGTTCTCCTGCACATCCACTGGGTTGAGCGACATGGCGGGGTCGCACTTGGGAGCAAACCGCACACCGTCGGGCGTCTCGTGTGGCACGATCATGTGCCGCATCGCCCCCGCCGGGGGGCGGCCCTTACGACTCACTGCCCGGCTGGTGCGTGTTGTACGCCTCCGCTCCGATGTGGGCGAATAACCACTCGGAGGGCTTGATCACGTCGAGCGGCCACGCCACCCCGCGGCGCGCGGCCTCCCGGTGCGACACCTCGAACTCGGTGGCACCCGCGGGCACCATCTCCGGCCACGCGCCGACGGACCGCTCGAACTGCCGCGTCTCCAGACGGGCGTGCCCGGCGAACACGTGCGGCTCCGGGCTGAGGGGGTCGAAGAGCAGCATCTGCCCCGCCGGGGTGGGGATGAAGCGGCCCCGTAGCTCCTGCGTGTACCCCACGTAGCCCATGCGGATACAGGCGACCTCGTACTTGCCCAGCAGCGTCTCGACGAGCGGGTCGAGGTGGAGAGGGCGCTGTAGCTCCCAGTCGTCCTCCAGCGGCAGCAGGATCTCCGCGATCTCGTGCGTGACCTGCGTGGCCCGGTTGTAGGAGGCGCCGTAGCCGTGCTGCTCACTGTCCGTGCGGGACACGCTCGCGGCCCACTTGGCCGCCTCCAGCATGAGGGCTTCCCCGTGCGGGGTGCCATCCAGCAGGGGCGGGGAGCCGTCGTCGGCGATATGGACGTGGAGCGGTCCCGAGTAGCGCAGGTTCTCGCGGAGCGCTCCGAGCGTCCGCACCGCGGTGGAGAAGCGCCGGTAGGTGAAGAGCATGATCGCGACCGGTGGGTAGTCCATCAGATGGTCGCAGCGTCCTCGACGATCAGGCGCATCTCGGCCAGCCCCATCCAGCCGCCCGGCGGGTCGTTGCTCACCACCGTGTAGGGCTCGGACGACGGGGCGGAGCCGGGAGGGGCGAGCACCATGTAGGCGTCGCGGTGCACGGTGCGGAGCGCTTCGTACTCGTGGACCAGCGCCTCGTGACGCTTCTCCCCGGGACGAGGACCGCGCACCACGACGCGCCGCTCGGGAAGCGGCAGGTCCTGATCGGGCAGCGCCCCCATGTCGTCGTACCCGAGCGCCATGCGCACGACGTTCGCCATGTCCAGCGCCTTCATGCGCGGCACGACCAGTTCGCCGTGGGAGGCGTCCAGCACGGCGAAGAGGATGGCGTCGATCGCCTCGTCGGCGCTCATCCAGAAGCGCGTCATCAACGGGTCGGTGAGCATGATCGGCATGCCCTGCGCGGCGAACTGCATAAACATCGGGAGCACGCTCCCCGTGGAGCCCACCACGTTCCCGTAGCGCACCACCGTGACGCCCGTGATGCCAGCGGGCGCGCCTTGGTACAGGCGCTCCATGACGGCCTTCGTGAGCCCGTAGGTGGAGGTGGGGGCGCACGCCTTGTCGGTGGAGAGCGCGACCAGCCGCTCCACCCGGGCGGACAGTGCCGCGTTGAGGACGCGCGCGGAGCCGTCGATGTTGGTCCGCACTGTGTCGGCGGGCGCCGTCTCGGCGCGGTCCACGTACTTGGAGGCGGCGGCGTGGATGACGACATCGAACCCGGTGAAGAGGCGCGTCATCGCGTCGAAGTCGAGCCCCGCCACGTCCCCCAGCACGCACCGCACCTCAGGGAACCGGCGCTGGAGGGCGGCATGCTTGGCGTCGTCGCGGGAGAGCACCGTGAAGTCGGCCTGCCATTCCTCCTGCTGGGCGCGGCGCAAGAGCGCGCGCCCGATGAAGCCCGCCCCGCCCGTGATGAGGACGTTGCCGTGCAGTTCGTTACGCATCCGTGCGTGCCTTCCATGGGGGGAGAGAGGTGACGACCGTGGGCCATGAGACGACCGACAGTCGCCACCTGACGCGGGAGCATACCGCGCGGTCAGCGATGCGGCTCCTCGGTGGTAAACACCCGCCCGAGCCAGCGCAACTCCCAGTCCTGAAGGTACGCCAGCGCCAACCGCTTGGCGTACTCCTGCTTCAGCCGCTCGGCCTGCTCAGGCGTCATTCCCGCCCCGCCTCTAGCTCCGCGATCCGCGCCACTAGCTCCGCGATCCGCCGTTGGCGCTGGATGGTGTGCCGGGCGTGCTGCACGCTGTTGAACACGTCCACCCAGACGATGTACTCCGACTGCTCGCTGTGCATCGCACCCAGCCGCCCCAGCACGTCCCCGAGGAGGTCGTGTATGCGTTCCCAGTCCTCCGCCGTCGCCATTGTCCTCGTCCTTCCTCCCGGCCCCACTAGCCGGTCTGCGTGATCCCCCCGCACGTGCGGTGAATCCACCCGTGCCAGCGCCGCTCGATGCCCTCGTCGTCGAGGTAGTTCACGTCGAGAGCGTACTGGGGCTCCATCGGCCAGTCGCACTTGCACCACCCGAATGCGGTCAGTTCAGCGAACACGCGCGCGGGGAGCGGGGTACCGCTCGCCCCGTGCTTGCGCGCGGAGCCGGGGGAGAACCGGCATCGGCAGTGCTGGCACTCCCACAGGGCCTCGCCGGGACCGTAGCTCGCGTGGAGCACGGGGTCGCGGCGCTCACCCTCCGCGGGGAGCCCGATCGCGCGCGGGTCGCACACGGGGCAGTAGAGGCGCGCCACGTAGGCGGCCTCGATGGGGTGCTGCTCGACCATTGGGGTTCGTCCTTCCAGAGCCCTCACCGGCTCCGCTATTCGCCCGACGCGCGCCTGATCGCAATCAGTGCTGCTGCCCGCGCTGCGCTGCGGGACTGCTCGGAGACAACGGGGCCATCCAGCAGGCCAGCGATCTCGCGAAGTGCAGTCAGCATGTCGGGAGCGGCGGCCATCAGGCGCGCGTTCGCCAGTTGGGTGTCTGTCCACTGCTCGCCGTTGTGGAGGAACGAGGCCAGCCAGCGAGTCCCCGCCATGATGGCGTAGTGGCTGTCATCACCGTCTGCGCGGAACGTCCATGGTCCGGGAGTGTGGCTCACTGGACTTCCTCTCGGAGAAGCGCCAGCCCCTCGGCGATCGCCCGGTCGTACTCCGGGTTCTCGCCGTCCTCGCTCCTCAAGGACTCCAGCAGCGCAGCGATCCGGGCAAACGTCAGCACTGCGGGTCGGCGAGTCGGCACTTTCACCACCGCGCGGGCGATCGCGTCGCGCACCCGCGCGTCCTGCTCGATCGTCATACCCGCCACCACGCAGTCCTCGTACATGAGGCGGCATGCGGCGAGAAGCGCTGGCGCCTCGGCGATCAGGCGCGCGTCGTCGTCAGTGCTTGCGGTAGCGATCGGGATGCTGTCGCCGCCCGCGATGTAGCGGACAACTTGCGTGGGGGCGCTTCGCGCCACATGCCATGGACCGGGGGTGTGTGCCATCAGGGTTCGTCCTTCCTTGCGCGGGGCCTCACCGCCCCACACCCGGAGACTACCCTGCCGGTGCGCCCTCGTCAACGTCCACGACCTGCCAATCTGGCAGGAGCTTGGCGTCGTGCGCGGCGGAGAGCCAGACGGCCTCACTGAGCGCCGCCGCGAGGTTGGCCGCGGCGGATAGGCCGAGCGTGATCGTGATCGAGCCGACGGCCTCGCCCTCCGGGTCCTCCCGGGCGTGCCAGAGGAGGCGCATGTACCCGTCGCGCTGCGTCGGGCCTTCGCCGTCGATCGTGTCCGCTGCCGCGACCTCGATGAGCAGTTCGTCGTCGTCCCGGAGCATCCGCTTGCCGTCGGTCAGGAACCCCAGCGGCTCGACGATCCGCGAGTAGCCAATGCGCACATCCATGTGGCTCGTCCTCCGGCGGGGAGCGTAGCACGGGGGTCGTGACGATCCACTTCCGGCTGGCGCGTTCTACCCACTAAGTCGCGTACCAGAACGCCGGTGGCACGCCTGCGCAAAGTGACCGGTGAACTGGGGATAGCAGGAAGGCCCTCTTGCGAGGGCCTTCCGTAATCGCTTCCAGTGCCTGAGGGCTACGCGCCCCAGAGCGGGGTGAAGTACGACGGGCCGGAGCGGGTCGTGACACCACCGCCAGCCACGAAGTACGGGTCGTCGGGGAACGGCGACCGGGTGTACTGGAGCGGCATGGCGACCACGTTCTGGAGTCGCCCGGCAAGCCATGGCGTCCGCAGGATCAGCCGCGGCTCGATCTTGGTCTGCCAGTTGAAGCACCAGATGGACCGGCGCGTGGTCGTGATCCACGGACCATCGACCGTGTAGGCGCCGGGCTCCAGCCCGGCGATCGCCGAGCGGATGTCCGGGTTGGAGTAGTCGAAGTGCTCCAGATAGGTGACCGCGCGGCCACCGAGGATGGACATCGGGATCAGGTAGATGTCCGAGGCGAACGCCCCGTTGGGCACGTTCCCGGAGCCCGTGCCACCCGACGTGCTCGTCTGCATCGGGATGCCGTCATCGAACACGACCTCGACCTGCTGGTCGTCGATCATGAGGTAGCGGCCCTCGCGCATCGCGATGCGGAGCTTGGTCTGCTCGTCGCCGGAGACGAGGAGGCGGGCCGCCTCGTTGTCGCCGAACGAGCACCGGTAGGTGAGGTAGGCGCAGGGCCACACCGCACTCACCTCGTAGAACAGTTCCTCGCGCATGACCAGCACCCAGCGGACCGGGGTGACGCCGGTGCGCTCGGCGAGCGAGCGACGCGTGCGGAAGATGTACGTGAGGGCGTTGACCAGATCGGAGCCCGCCGTCGCCACGTCGGCGTAGTCGAAGTCCTTGACATCGCTGTCGATGGACGGGCAGGACGTGTTGGTGAGCACGTCCGCGTGCCCCGTGTTGACGAGGATGGGGAACGAGGTGAGTTCCCGGTAGGCGTCGCCGTTATTGTTCGCGGGGTTGCCCGTCCACAACTGGCGGGAGAGCAGGCGGTGGAGGGAGACACCAAGCTCCCACATTCGCTGGGCCACCTCGTTCTGGAGGAGGTTGCCCGGCGTCCCCTGCGCGGCGGGACCGGAGAGGAAGGCGGCGCTGTCCGCGAGCGGCGTGCCGACGAGCCGAAGGTCCATCGGGTCCGAGCGGTCGGTGCGCTGGCCCAGCCGGTTGATCTCCAGTTCCGGGGTGGCGCGCTCGTAGCGCGCGAACACCGAGGAGAGCATGCAGGCCGAGAGGATGCCCGCGGTCGGCGCCGGGTCACATACCTCGGTCTTTTCGGCGCCGGAGTCGTCGCCGACGCCGGTGATCACCGAGAAGAGCGGGTTGGTGTCGCGCGCGGGCCGCACGGGAAGCTGCCCGAGGATGCCCTTCGCCCCCACCACCGTGTGGAACACGTCGGGGTCGACCCCCGGGTAGGAGAGGAGGCCGCCGGGGCCGTGGATGTAGCCGGTGCTCGTCGGCGTGCCCGACGCGTCGTGCTTGTAGCCGCGGGCAAGCGACTTGACTCCCAGTCGCTCCTCCAGCCGCTGTGACATGCGGTCGAGGAACCGATCCATGGAGTCGTCGGCGCCCTGCTGCGCGGTGGCGAGAGGAGCAGTGACCATTTGAGGCTTCCTTGCCTGTTCACTCGTCCTTCGTGGGCGAGTCTAAATCACGGAAGGGGTCTATGCACCTGCCCCGTTGACCACGGGCGCCGAATGGAGCCCCTGCATGTACGGGGCGAGCCACGCGGGCGAGCCCGACTCCTCCGGCTCCGGGTCCACCCGGGCCTTCACGGCGTCGACAAGCTCCCGCGGGATGACGTTGGCGGGCGACTCGCTGGCCGCCTTCGCGTCCGTGACGCCCACGCGGGGCCGGATGGCGCTCGCGATGCTGTCGAGGAAGCTGCGCTCGGCGTGCTCCGCGAGCGCCTTGTGGCCCGCCTCCAGCACGTCCATGCGCTCGACGAGCGGCGTCATCGCGCGCCCGATCGCCGCTTCCAGCAGGTTCACGAACTGCGCTTCCTTCGACCCTTCGTCCGTCGGAAGCGGCGCGGCGGCGGCGACACCGGGAGTGTCGAGGGGCTGCGTGGGCTGCCCGTCGACCGGGGTGTCAAGCGCACCGGGCTCGGCGGCAGCAGGCGCAGCGTCGCCCCCACCGTCGCCAGCCTCCCCAGTGACACCGGGTTCACCGCCATCGCCGTCCCCCTCCGCCGCGGGCTCACCCGACGGCGCCTCTTCCCCTGCCGGGGGAGCGGACTCTTCCGCGACGGCCTCGGCGACGGGTGGCGTCTCGTCCTTGAAGGACTCGGCCACTGCCTTGAAGTCGATGCCCTCTTCGCTTGCCTGCTTCGCGAGCGTGGCGATGCGGGACTCCACGTCCGCCATGCGCTCCTCGCCCAGCATGTCGACGAGGAACGTGCGCTGCTTCGTCGAGATGGTCATGTCGTCGGCCTCCCTGCCGGTGAACACGAGCCCGCCATCGGTCAGCGGGTTCGCTGCCGCATCCAGCGGCAGGATCGAGATCTCGAAATCGCGGTACCAGTCGAACTCGCGGTCGAGTCGATCGAGCATGTGGTACTTGAAGCCGTGGGAGCACCCCAGCGAGGCGGACTTACCCGCCTCGACGAGCCGGTCGGCCACGTCCTCGAACCCCGGGAGGAACGTCCCGGATGCCACCATGAAACCGTGGTCCGCGTCGTACGCGACCACATCGGCCTTGCCCACCGGGTAGGGGACGTGCCAGAGACGCAGGTCGGGGTAGTCCCCCGATGCGTCCACGTACGCCTCGTAATCCTTGTGGGCCGCGTCCTTGAAGATCTCCTGATCGCGGTCGCGGTACTTGTTCGCGTGCACCGTGATCCAGCGCGTCTGGCCCGTGCGGTCCTTCGATGCGGTGAACGTCCCGGCCATGCCGGTCGCGGAGGGAAGCTCCGGGCGCGCGATCGCCTGCACGGCGGCGCGCAGCGCCTTGAACGCTTCCTCCGGGTTGGCCGCGGCGTCGGTGGTGCGCTCGCTGTACTCGGCCACCAGCGTCGACATTTTGGCCGCCTTCTCGGCGGCGCTGATCTCCTGCTGGCGGATGTTGTCGAGCAGCATGTCGAACTGGAAGTTGACGTGCGCGACGGCATCGATGCGGTCCTGCTGGGCGTGCCAGCGGTCAAGCTCGGTGAAGCTGGTCGCTCCGCCCGCGTACTGCCACGGCGCCCCGACCTCAACGACATCCATCATCGGCGGCCCCCTTATGCCCCTACCGGGCATGAGGGTACACCGATCAGCAGTTTCAGCGTGCTAGAGGGAGCGGCGGCGGAGGCGTGGGTCCTGCTGGGTGATGATGCGCACGACCACCCCCTCGTGCTCCGCCCAGCGGCGCTGCGCGACCTCCGTGATGTTCGGCCAGTTCCGCGCCGCCATGACGGGCGTCTGCCGCGCACCCTCGGGGCCATCCGGCGGACCCTGCACGTAGACGGCGTACTCCGTGAGGTTGACCATCTCGACGCGCCGCTCCGTCCCGCGCCGCACGGTGCGAAGCGAGGAGGGGAGTCGCCAGCCGCGGCCCAGCGTGCCGGTGCGTCGCCCCCCGGCGCGCGGCCCCGTGCGCGGGGGACGGCTCGTCCACGGCTGCGCCGGGGGGTAGTTGGCGAGGTCGTTGATCACGTCCCGCGCGAATCCGAGCGCGCCGATCTGCGCCTCGACAAGCTCCATCGTGTTGTCCGCCATCGGGAGGCGGGATGGCTGGATCGCGATCAGGCGCAGGGGCATGACGCGATCCTAGCTCACCGCACCGCCAGCAAGAGGGCGACGGTCGCGACCAGCCCGAGCAGCACGGGGAGCAGGAACGCGGTGACGTTCCCCCACCAGTGGGACCCCACCGGGTGTCCCAGATCGGCCATGCAGGAGTCGCAGAGCGCGATCCCGCGGGCTCCGAGCGGCCCATTGCAGCGCACGCACATCACTCCGGATCTCCAATCAAGCGCACGGGCTTTCGGGGCTTCACGACGGTGCTGAGCGGCGCGCCGTCCGAGAAGCGGTGCTGGGCGCCAGCCACGTCGGGCGCCACCCGCTCTGGCCGCCCGTCGTCCGCGCAGGGGGAGCAGCGCCACACCACCCGGGCGGACGCCCCGACCGTCTCCACCGTCCCCACGTGCGCCGCCCGGGGATGGCCGCATGGCACACCCCCGGCGGCGAACCGGGCGCCGACGATCACCGCGCAGCTATCCACCGGCGCCTTCGTAGATCAGGCGCAGGCCGTCCAGCCGCTCGATCGCCTCCCGCAACTGGTCGTACTCGCGGGTCAACTCCGCCTCCCGCTCACGGACCGCGACCAGTTCGTCCGACACGGTGCGGTACCGGGCGCGCAGCGCGGTGAGCGCATCGGCCACGGCGGGGACCGCGTAGTCCGGCTCCCGGTTCAGCTTCTCGACCACCGCTGCCTCTTCCACTCGTTCCACTGGTTCCGCGACCGGTTCCCTATCTGGTTCTCGCGCCACCCCCACTGGTTCCGCGACCGGTTCCGGGCGGGGCCGCGGGTCGATGCGGTCCGGCCAGTCCCCCGGCTCGGCGTCCGGTGGCGCGTTCCGAAGCGGGATGCCCAGCGCCGCGAGGACGAGGTAGAGCATCCAGTTGGACTTCCAGCCGTACCGCTCCACGATGTCGTGCGTGTGACGCGTCTGGTAGCTCAGCAGGAACGTCTCGCGCTTCAGGCCCAGCCGGTCGATCTCCAGAAACGCCCGGCGCTTCGCTTCCTCACCGGCGTTATTCCATGCCCGGTTGGGCACGATCTCGTCACCGTTGGGGCCGCGCGGTGGATTGTGCAGCGCCGCGGAGAGACGCTGCGCGATCTCCGCCTTGGGCATCCCCCGGTTCGCGTCCACGAACTTGCCGTCCGCGAGGCTGGGGTCGCGGGCCACCTCCTCCAGCATCACAAAGGAAGAGGCGACGAGCGCGGCGTACTTCGCCGGGTCGAATGGCTTGCGGGCCGTCAGGTAGAGGTCGATGCAGAGGCGCCGCACCTCCGCGTCCGTGAGCCCCAGTTTCAGCACGTCCCCGTAGGGGACCGTCTCGTCCATCCAGAGCGTCGAGAACTCATGACGGGCTAGATTGACGCGCTTCAGGATCGCGTCTGTGTCCGCCACGCCCGCCGGGAGCAGTGGACTTCGCCCCGCGGTTGGGGCGGGTGGAGCGGGTGCCTCCGGCTGGGAGGCAGCATGAATCGCCGCCTCCACCTCGTCGTATCCGATCTCGGGCTTCAGCCGGTGGTTGCTCTTGTGGATGGGGTGACGCTCGTACCGGGTGAGCGCCCGGTCCGTGAATGGTGCCTCCGGGTGGAGGCGCCGCAGCGCCGCGGCCATGTCCTCGAAGGAGACGCCGAGTGCTTCACGGATATGGCGCAGCGTCTCTCGCTGTCTGTTCATCCCTCGTCCTTCCGACCCCGCCTCACCGCGGGGAGCTAGTTGGCTGAGCGCTCCGCCAGCGGGACGCCCTTGTAGTACGCCGCGGCGCACTCGCGCGAGTGGAAGATCTTGCCCGTGTAGCCCCGGGAGGCACGCTGGGAGTTCAGCGCGCTTTTCAGCCGCCTCACCATCACGTCACACCCGGCGCACTTGACCTCGATGTACTGGGGCTTGCGGGGGGAGCATCGCGCGCAGATGCCCGTCTGGACGCGCGTGCTTCGGTTGCACTGTCTGCACTTCCGCACCGGCGCCCGGGACTCTCGCTCGTACCCCAGCCGGTTCGCCACTGTGAACACCAGTTGCCGCGACACGCCGACCTCGCGCGCCACCTCGGCGGCGGCCCCGTAGGGGAGCCGCTTGTCCGGGTAGCGCTCCAGCAGCGCCTCGACCTCGCTTGTCTTACCTGCCATCCGTCCCCTTCCTCTCGGTCATGCCGGGAATCCACGTCCTGAGTGCTTGCACACGCAGCAACCGCGCTCCAGCCAGTAGATGCAATGCCGTCCGCGCCCGGCGTCATGCGTGCGCTTCGAGAGCCAGTGGCGGAAGCCACGGATCGTG
This sequence comes from uncultured Gemmatimonadota bacterium, assembly GCA_902826615.1. Classification (GTDB taxonomy): domain Bacteria; phylum Gemmatimonadota; class Gemmatimonadetes; order Gemmatimonadales; family Gemmatimonadaceae; genus RBC101. Next base: position 42,310 of record CADEFN010000011.1, on the reverse strand, counting down.
CGCGCCAGCGCTCGACTCATCTCGCCCCCTTCTGCTCCGCCCGGCGCCGGATCGCGTTCGCGGCGTGTTGCCACGAGCGCCCGTGCACCGGGTGCCGCTTGCGGCGGCGCTCCTCGCGGACCTCTCGCTTGCGCGTGCGGTCGATCACTGAACCCACTCCGTCTCTCCGACTCGATCCACCGCGTGGAAGAGCCCTCCCGGCAGCATGTCGTACCGCCTGCATCGGATGAGCCCCATCTGCTGGGGCGGCGGGGCCGTGGGATGCACCGCGATGGGCGTGGCGTGCTCGCGCTCCACGTCCAGCGACCGGTACTGCCGGTGCGTCCCGCTCACAAACGGGCAGACCTGCATCGCGTAGCGCGCGCACTCCGGGTGCATGGGGCCGTCCCGGAACAGACCCGCCTCCAGCGAGTGCGGCCCGCCGATAAAGGCTGCCTCACCCCGCATCCGCTTGCCGCACATGCCGCACTGGCGCGCCTTGCCGAGCGCCACGCTCAGTTCGTGATTCAGGCTGGCGAAGTCCGGGGTGCCATTCCGGTCCCACACCACGTTCATCGGGACGGGCATGCCGTGCCAGAGCGGCCTATCCCGCAGCGCGCGGGGAATCTCCGTCACGCCGCACCGGCCTCAATGAACCGCCCGGGGCGGTTCTCCACCGAGGCCAGCACACCGGGGTCGTCCTCGTAGACAAGGATCCCCTCGGTGAGCCCGTCTACGAGCAGCACGGTCCACGCGTGCGCCGCGAAATCCGTGTCGATCACGCGGCGTGGGGCGGGGTAGCCCCGGTCGCCCGCCACGTCGGCAGCACGCTCCTGCGCCTGCCTCGCGAAGTCCGCATCGATCAGCTTCACCATCGGGCTCGTCCTTCCCTTGCGCGGCCTCACTGCCGCACACGGAGACTACACGGTTGGCGTGCACCTCGTCAACTACCATGCCATGTTGTCATGGTGTGTTGACAGTCGTGCGGCACTATGTTAGTCTCCGTGTGCTGGGGGGGAGTGAGCCCCCGAGGAAGGACGAGGCGATGGTGAACCTGCCGGACCTGCGCACTGTTGGAGACACGTTCGACCTCGACGACGGGGTATCGGTGGACGTGGCCGATCTCCACGGGAGCGGGCGCGAGTACCGCGCCTACGCGCCACGCGGCCACGTGTGGGCGGGGACGGAGAACCACGTGCGAGTCGTGCTGGGCTCCCGAGAGTTGCACCGCCTGCTGGCGGACGGCTACGAGCCCTGCCCGGACGCAGGGGCGGGCTGCAACGCCTGCGACGACGAGTAGGGGAACATGCGCCCGGTGAGGGGTGCTGGAAGGACGGACCGTGACCACCGACAAGTTTGACCGCATCTATGGAGCCCTCGAAGGGCTCCCGGGGCACCGGATGACCCGGCCCTCGACGGTGATGGACAGCCTGCCCATCGTGGGGAACGTGACGACCTACGTGGTGCAATCCGTGCGCCACGAGGAGGGAGTGCTGACGTTCCTCCAGATCGTCGATGACGACGGGCGCGCCCGGCTGATTCTCCCCGACAAGGTGAGCGCGGCGATCGCCGGGCAGCGCGAACGGCTCTTCGACCGCAGCACCCCGGACAGCCGGGCACGCAAGGCACGCCAGCGCGCCCTAGCCCAGAAGCGGAGCGACGACCACCGCAAGGGGAAGCACGACCCGGGCGCCCGCCGTGCGGCGGGGCTCCCCGAGCGCATGCGGGGATGCCCGCTCTGCGCTGCTGGCATCCGAGGCGTCGCCTAAGCTCCGAGCAGCGCGGTACGCTGCCGCCGCCGGGGGTTGGGTACGGCGCACGGCCCGCCCCCGGCGAACTGGAAGGACGAAACCGATGACGTGGGAGAACGTGACCGAAGAGTACCCACCGGATCTCTGCCGCCGCTGCGACGTGGCGTACTACGCGGACGACGACGCCGACCCTGACGAGCGGGTGAACGTCCGGCACGGGAACGGGCGGGTGCACATCGAACGCCTCCACCTCCCGGAGAGCGCGACGCGGTTCCGCGAGGGTGGCGTGCTGCTCGTCAACGGGCACCGCGTGACGTATTGCGGGCTGGACATGGGGCTCCGACTGGAAGCGGTGACACGATGAACGTACGAGCCTCGATAGGCGGCAAGGAACTCACGACCGACTCCATCTCGCCGGAGAAGGAAGTCATCGCCCACGCCCGCGAACTGGAATCCCTGATCGTTTGCGGCTTCCGCGTGCAGTGGCTGTCCGGGGCGTCCGGCAATCGCCGGGTCGAACTGGATGCCGGTGCGGGCATGGGGTCGAAGTGGCTGACGCTGACGATCTGGGAGGACGACAAGACCGTGTATCAGGGGGCCATCGACATGGACCAGTTCGCGCAGGACTGGGTGCGGGCGGTGACCCCGTGAGCCTCGTCGTCCTCGCCCTCTACGCCATGTTCGCCTCCGCGCTGGCGGTGACGGGCGGGCTAACCATGTACGGCCTGCTCGTCCACGACTGGGCCTACCTGCTGGTGGGTGCGCTGGGGCTGGTGCTGACACTGACCAAGCTCGCCCCCATCGTGCAGGACGTGGAGGCGGCGGAGGCGGAGTGATGACGACCGAGCGCACGGTGGAGCGGTCCCTGCCATGCGGGCACTCACGGGCGGGCAACCGGCGGCATCGCTACGGAACGCACACGCTTGAGTGCGTCCGGTGTGGACCGATGGCCCGCCCTCGGGAGCAGTGCGGGTCGCGGCGGGGCGACGCCGAATGCGTGCGGTTCCATGCGCACGACGGTGACCACGCCGCGCTCATCTCCACTCGCGACACGCGTGCGCTCTGGGTAGAGTGGCCGGGGATCGTGGTCCAGATCACGTACCCGGGGGGTGCGGAAACAGTGCGACTGTGAAGTGCCGGTGCGCCGGGTGCGGCGAGCCCTTTGACTACGAGCACCCGGCGCACACCGGCTCCCCCTGCTGGCACTACACCTGCTGGAGTAAGGCTCACCCCGAAGCGCTCCCCCGCTCGCGGGGGTGAAGCACCGCGGCGTCCGCAAGGAAAAGGCCCACGCGCTCTGCCGCGTCTGCTGGAGCGCACACTGCTGGTGGTGCGGGCGAGAGTACCGGGGGACGCCCCGGGACCCCACGGGGCTGACCCGCGAGCACGTCCGGCGCGCCGGGTCCGGGTACCGCGTGGTCGGCGCCCACGGCCTCTGCAACAACCGCCGCGTACACGCCGAATGGGTGCCCTACCACGAGGGACCACCGACGCCCGAGCAGGCCGAGGCGGCCCGCGCGGTGCGGGACCTGCTGCGCCGCCTATGGGAAACCGAACGACGGTGACGGCCCCGCCCCGGTAGCGGCGTTGGGGATCACGTCTCCCGCCGGGACGGGCCAGCAGCGGCATCCCACGTGCGCCCGCTCGAACTGCCGCGTCATCGGGAACGGCGTCCCGCCGTGCATGGGGTCGGAGTCGACGGCGAGCTTGGCGCACACGGGGTCGACGCGGGCGTCCCGGACGGTGCGCCAGATCCACGCGCCGAAGCCAGCCTGCCGGTACGTCTCCTGCGCGCCCTGCCCGAGCAGGTTGGTGACCTCCGAGACGGCGATCCGCTGCGCCCGCGTCTTGCCGAACATGGGCTCGATCTCGCGCATCACCTGCTCGATCGTCAGCCCCTCGTCGGCGGCGCGGCGGATCACGCGGCGCAGGCCCTCGCGCGTCGTGTCCTCCAGCGCGAGCCACCACCGGTCCGTGTAGGCGTCGATGATCTGGTCGCTCGCGGCGGCGATCGCCTCGAAGTCGAATGGGAGGACGGTGAGGCCGTCCGGCCCCGGCTCCGGCTGGAAGTCGGAGACGCCCGGGTAGTCGCCCGCTTTGTAGAGGATGGCGGCAAGCTCCACGGCGGGGAGGTCGGCGGCGAGGCCGATCAGCGTCCCCAGCGCGGACGCGCTCTTCACGGCGGAGATCGCGGCAGGTTCCTCGTTGGCGCCCAGCGCGGCCCCGACGAGGAACACTTCGCGGAAGAGGGGGCGGGCACGGCGCACGAGCGCGTCCCGGAAGGACCGCCAGAACGAGTCGTCGTAGAGGACGAGCGTGAGGTCCACCGGCTAGATCGCCCCGCTCATGATGAGGGCCAGCAGTTCCTCGTCCTCCTGCGCGATCACCCGGCGGCGCTCCAGCACCTCGGGGGGCCACTCGGTGACGAGAGCCGTGCCGCCCCCGGACAGGATCGGCGTCCCCGCGCGCGGGCGCTGGGGCCACGTGACGCCACCCTGACCGCCCGAGAACATCGCGGGCAGTGCTACCGCCCCGTTGGCGTCCGCAGCGAGGTGAGCGGCCCCTGAGGCCGTCAGGCCGGGCAGGTAGGCGGCGACCGCCCCGTCGCGCCGTGGCTTGACGCTCGCTCCGGCCCCACGCGCCCCGAGAGCAGCGAGGCGCCCGCCGCCGGAGGCGATCCGCGGGGCGGGCAGGGGGTAGGGCTCCGGCTGGCGCGTGTAGCCGCGTCCCTGCCAGCCACCGGCCACGGGTGCGGCGGGCTGCTGCGTGATGGGCGTAAACCCACTGCCTGATCCGGACATGCCCGGGAGCGTCCCGGCGCCTGCGCCCCGGGGGTGCTGGATGCCCGCCCCGGAGGCGGTCATGCCGGGGAGGGTGGCGTCGCCGTCCCCCTCCGGGATCCCGCTGGCCTGCTCCCCCGCACCGTCCGCGACGAGCGCGGGAAGCGTGGCGTCCCCGCTCGACGTGAACACCTGCGCGCCACTCCCGGCGGCGAGGAGTGCGGGGAGTGTGGCGTCCCCGGCGCCGTCCGCGGGCATGAGCCCGACGCCTGCTGCGAGCAGCGGGGGCAGCGTGGGGGCGCCCGACGCCGCGTGCGTCTGGAGGGCCGACCCGGACGCCGTGAGGCCCGGCAGCGTCGGGTCGCCCGCCCCACTGGGCTGCATGAGGGCCGAGCCGGACGCCGTGAGGCCCGAGAGTGTGGCCGCTCCGGTGGACGAGAAGCCGCTTGTCGCCTCCGCCCCGGAGACGAGGGAGGGAAGCGTCGGGTCGCCCGCCCCACTGGGCTGCATGAGGGCGGTGCCCGCAGCGAGCAGCGAGGGCAGCGTGGAGGCGCCGTCTCCCTCGGGGACCATGACGGCGGCGCCCGAGGCGGTGAGCCCCGGGAGCGTCGGATCTCCGGCGGCGGCCTGCGCGTGAACGCCTACCCCGGCGGAACCGATGCCCGGGAGCACCGGCGCCCCGGCGCCATCCGGGTGCATCACGGCGGAGCCGGAGGCGGTGAGCGCGCCGAGCGTGCCCGCGCCCGACCCGGGGAACGTGTTGACCCCGGTGCCCGCGGCGGACAGTGCGCCGAGGGCAGGGTCGCCGGAACCGCTTGGCTGCATGACGCCGCTACCCGAGGCGGTGAGGCCCGGCAGCGTGGCGGCGCCGCTCGCGGACTGCGCGTGCAGCGCGGCGCCCGCGGCCACGAGCGAGGGCGCCACGGGCGCGCCCGTACCGGAGGGCTGCATGACGCCCGTCCCGGCGGACAGCAGCGAGGGCAGCGTCGGGGCGCCGTCGCCCTCGATCGCCCCGGCGCCGGTGTGGTCACCCGCCCCGGAGGCGACGAGCGATGGCAGGGAGGGTGTGCCGCTCCCCACCTGCGCGAGCGTGATCAGCGGCGTCACGTCGTAGGTGTCGAAGGCGGTCCCGTCCGAGAGGACCAGCCGCAGTTCGTACACCACGCCACCGACCGCGTTGCCGGTCAGGCGGATGGAGAACTCGTCCTCGCGGACGCCCTCGCCCACGTCGACCGCATCCGCCGGGTTCTCGTCGTCGGAGATCCGCCCGCCGACGAACGTGCCCGTCGTGGTGGTCAGTTGCTCCGTCGTGTTCTCGCCGGACGCCGTGATGTGCGAGGAGGCGGCAAGCTCCACGCAGGGGAGTGCGCCGGGGACGATGATCGTCTGGGCCGCCCACTCCTCCGACGCTGCCATCGTGAACGTGCCGGGGTCGACCGCCGAGCCCGTGTCCACACCGGTCGTGGAGGAACCGACCGAGCAGGAGGCGGTGCCGGTGCCCGACTCCGTGTACGTGTTGGTGCCGTCGCTGTACGGGTAGGCGGAGGCATCGTCGTCGTCGTCCGCTCCGTAGCAGGCGATCGCCAACGCGACCATCGTGGACGCCGGGGTGACGGAGGGCGGGTTGGGGCTGTTGGACGTGCCCGTCGCGGTCGTGCCGACCTGAATGTCCCCGATGGTCCCCGTCCACGTGCCCGCCTGAATGCGGATCACCTGCGCGGCAGCCGTCTCGGAGGCAGCCCCGAAGGAGACGGAGACGGTCGTACCGTCCTCGTTGCCGACGGCGCTCTTCGCGAAGGCGCGGAAGTTGCTGGCCCCGGAGGACGACGAGGCCCAGAGGGCCGTCCAGTCCGTCACGTCGGAGATCGCGCCCGTGCCGTCCTTGGAGACGAGCATGATCAGCAGGTCGCCCGCGTTCACCGTGGCGGGCATGTTCACGGCGACGCTGGTGCCGTCCGTGTTGTCCGAGGTGGGCGTGACACTCAGGACGGTCGGGAGGATGCGCTTCCCGAGGAGCGCCCACACCCCGGAGGCGGGGCGCCACTGGCAGGCGAACGCCTCAGACGGCGGGTCCGCTCCGGTGATCTCGGTCCCGAAGCGGATACGGACCGGCGTAGAGACAGGTACGGCGACCATCAGTTGGTGTTCTCAGCGCGGAGCCACGTGGCCGCGTCCTCGTCGCCGTCGTCATTGCGCCAGCGGAAGGCGGTGAGCGCGCGCACGGCCCCGGCGATGTTCCCGCCGTAGGCGTTGTCGATGCGGACCAGCACCGATCCGTTGCCGTCCCAGTAGCCCGAGATCCCACCCTTGCCGGACGTGTAGGTCGAGTCCGTGGCGGCAAGCTCCGAAACGAGCGGCGAGCCCACCAGCCCCTCGTAGTTTGCCCCCTCGACGCGCAACTCCAGCGCGTAGGGTGTCCCGGGGAACACCACGAACGAGTCGAGGTCCGTGCCCGTGCCGGACACGTACTCGGACAGGTAGACGCCCGAGGAGAACTCCACCTGCAACGTCTGCCCGTTGATACCCGACGCCTGCAAGCGCACGGCAGGACCCTGCGAGTAGTTGCCGTCCAGCGAGGCATCGAGGCCGACGTACTGGTCGTCGTCCCACGTCTCGTCCCAGTACATGAGGCGAACCGTGTCGGTGCCGGGGACCTGCGCCTGATTGGACTGGATCGTCCAGTCGACGCCATCGGTAGGCACCCACAGGACGTTGTGGTCGGACAGGTCCGTCCCGTTCGTGTTGGTGAAGGCATCGGTAAACGGCAGCGCGCCACCACGGATGCGCGGCCCGATCCCGAGATGCACCCCGCCGATCAGGAGGTCCCGGTCACCCCAGAGAGCGAGCGCAGCGTCGAGGCGCACACGCGCGTCCGGCTCGTCCCGGAGCGCTGCCCACCGCCCACCGAGATCCGCGAAGCGCGTCCGGTCGGCGACAGCAAGCTCGCGCTGGAACTGCCCGTGTGCCCGCTGCGCCAGTTGCGCGACCTTGCCCAGCGAGCGCAGTGCGTCGGTCCCGCCGTCCGCGATCGAGAGTCCCGGTGGGAGCAGGTCGTCCCCCAGCACCGCGCGGATGCGAGAGCGCCCGGTCACCCCGATCCGCCCGCTTCCCACCTCCACCGCCTGCGCGCCGAACGCCTCCAACTCGGGCACCTCGGCGATGACGGCGAGGAGGCCCACGCTCGATGCCCCGAAGGGCATGATTCCCACTCGCGCCGCGGGCGCGCCATCCGGGTTGAGGCGCGAGCGCCAGAACGGGTGGGTACGGTGCGGAGGGCCGTTCCCGTGGAGCCTGCCGACGAGCAGTGGGGTGACGTAGTAGCGAAGCTCAGGCATGGACGGAGAGTACCCCCCGGACGCGCAGAGGGGCGGCCTGCCGCCGCCCCTCGCGAGGTCCCGTCAGCCCTCCCGGGCTAGTTCTTGAAGATGGCGCAGTCCACGAGGTACCACCGCTCGGTCGTCCATCCCGTCTCACCCACCGGCTTGGAGCCGCGCACCCGGCAGAGCCGCGGCGTCGGCGTGGCCGTGGGGGTGGCCGTCACGGTAGCCGTCGGAGTGCCCGTAGGCGTCGGAGTAGCCGTCGGGCTCGGCGTCGGACTCGCCGTAGGAGTGGCACTGGGCGTTCCCGTCGCGGTGGGCGTGGGGGTGGGGACGACGGTCGGCGTCGGCGTCACCGTGGTGGTTGGCGTCGGCGTCACGTCACCGATAAGCGCCGGGTTCACGGCGAAGTGGTCCCAGTGGGAGCGGAACACGATCCCGCCGACGCGCCAGAGGCTGTTCGACTGGTAGACGTACATGGGGCTGCCCAGCAACCCCGCCATGCTCGGCACACCGGTCTGCTCGAAGAAGCGCTGCCCATTCACGTCGATGCGGAACGAGGTGTCGCGCAGCGTCAGACGGAACGTGTTGCGGCAGAGCACGTCGGGGTCCTGCGTGGCGTTGCAGGTGCGCCACGCGCCCGGCGCCGCCTCCGGGTAGCCTCCGAAGGACGTAGCCGCGTGGTCCGTCTGGAAGAACGACGCCTCGAACACGCGCCCGCCGTTGCGGCGGTACTCGCAGATCGGGAACCCGCCCTCCTGCAACCGGCACCCGAACGTCTGGGAGTCCCCGAACGCCTCGTACGTGTAGAGGTCGTTGGTCGTCGGGGAGGCCCCGTGCGTTACGGTCACCTCCGGCCACACGTCCGGGCCGCCGCCCGCGTCCGCCACCTCCACCTCGACAACGAGGGAGCCGTCGGGCTGCCGGGTGAAGGTGCGCTTGGGCCGCATCATCGAGTGGCCCTGATCGGTCGGCCCCTGCTGGTCGACCATCCAGTGGTCGTTGTGCCGGAAGAAGATCGCGTCCGGGACGCCGATGTTGTTGATCTGGTAGGCGTCGGACGGGCCACCCATGGCGGCGTGCTGGTCGCCGTGGTTGAAGTCGTCGAGCCACGCGTTGGCGGCCTCGACGTGCGTGTCGTCGATCGCCCCGAGCGGCTGCGCGCACCACTCCGGCACGGCTGGGGCGATCGCTCCCCGGGGGACCGTCGTGTTGCACACCGCGGCTGACAGTGGGGTCCCGGGCTCCAGCCACGAGAACACGGTGAGAGAGGTCAGCGCGACGCCGACCAGCAGCAGCACCGAGAGCAGTGCCTTGCGCATGAGGAACCTCCGAGCAGGGGGGAGAGGCGGGGGGAGGGGTGGTGCGGTCACCCCTCCCCGTTGGGAACGGCTAGCTCTCCGGCATCGTGACGGTGAAGCTCGTGATGCTCACCGTGGAGCCAGCGGTGATCGACACCGTGTTCATGTTGAGGTCGGCGCCGGAGGTGCCCACCTCGCCGTCCGCCACGTCGTCGGCGCCGGTGCCGGTCGCGCGGATACGGAAGTACCCGGCGGTTCCGTTGGAGTCGGCGGACGAGTCGTCGGTGATCGTGTCGGCGGTGATGACGCCGCCCGGGCTGCCGTCGGCGGCGGACCCGAAGGCCGGGTCAGCGAACGTACAGGTGGCGAGCAGGGTGCCGGACGCCGCCGTGTCCGGGTCGGCAGGCTGCGCTCCCGAACGGATATCGATCGCCGCCGCGGTGCTGCCCTTGTTGACTTCATCGTCGAAGGCATCCGCGAGGCGGAGGGCCGTCGCGTTGGAGATGCGAAAGTTAAGAGCCGTAACTAGCCTCTTCCGCTACCATGCGAGGTGCATGGGAGGACGAACCCCTTGACCTGCTCGATTGCCGGATGTGGCCGCGTCCGGCTTGCTCGCGAGTTGTGCTCGCTGCACTACCAGCGCTTGATCCGCTACGGCGACCCGCTCGCCGCTCCGTCCACTCCGGAAGCCAAATTCATGGTCCGCGTCGACATCGACGAGGGCGGTTGCTGGCTCTGGGTTGGGCACATCGCAGCGAACGGGTACGCAATCTTCTCGGACGGCAAGTCGGTACTCGCGCACCGCTGGGCGTACGAGAGATACATCGGGCCGATTCCCGAAGGGTTCGTGATCGACCATCTCTGTGGGGTGCGGTGCTGCGTGAACCCGCTGCACCTCGAACCGGTCACCTTGGCGGAGAACGTGAGGCGCGGTGGCCTTGTCGCGAACGCTGGCGCTGTTAACCGCGCAAAGACGCACTGCCCGAGAGGGCACGCCTACGACGGCGAGAACACCTACACAAGCAAGGCGGGGAAGCGGCATTGCCGAGCGTGCGCGCGCCTGTTCGACCGAAGCGCCGCTCAGCGCATCCGTAACCTCGAAGCGGAAGTCGCATCCCTGCGAGCCCAACTCGGCCTCCAGCCGGACACGGCATCCATGCCGTGACGGGGCTCAGTCTACATAGGCCCGCCCTCCAGCGCACGGGACCTCTGCTAGATGGCTCGGTACACGTCGGCGTTTCTGCCCTGCCGGGTGGGGCGGCGCTCCCCGGACTTCACCACGAGGTTCGCCCGCTTCAGGTCGTTCATGCGAGCCGAGGCCGTCTGGTGCGTGAGCCCCAGCCCCACCTCCACCTCGTCCGAGGTGGCCCCGCCGTGCTCCCGCACGTAGTCGAGGACCTGCTGCTGGAGGGTGGAGCGTCGCCCCGACTGCTGGTGCACGTCGAAGGCCTGCTGGCTCGTCTCCTCGCGACCCCGGGGTACGTCGTCCTCCAGCGCCTCGGTGTAGACACCCTCGCGAGCACCGCAGGCACATGCCCGGATGCCCCCGCCGAGCACCCGGTACACGTGCCGCCCACTCATCGTAGCCGAGCACTCGGCTGGCCCTCGGCCCGTCATCGCTCCCCCCTATCCGAAGTACACGTGGTCGCCGTTGGCGATGCCCCGGGCGATCTGCGCGTGCACCCGGTGCCCGCTCGCCACGACGCGCAGGCCGGATGCCGCCACGCGCGCGTTGGAGCGGCACATCGCGGCGCCGCCACCCTCGTTCAGCACGCCCTCGCGCTCGCGGTCAAACTCACCGAGCGCGTGCATCATCGCGTAGCCCACGCCGTCGAGTTCGCGCTGCATGCTCCAGAACCGGGTGTCGGTCGTGCGGCCCCGGTAGACCCCGGCGATCGCGCTCCGGAGCCGGTCGGAGCACTCGCGCGCCTTCGCGATCGGGCCGAGCGCGCCGCGCGCCGAGGGCGTCTCGCCCCACTGCTCGATCTGGTCGGCCAGCGCGTCGACCTGATCGGCGTTGTACTCCAGCGCCTCCGCCAGTCGGCGCATCCGGCCCTGCTCCTCGGGCGTCTGGTACTTGGCGTAGCGTCCGGTCGCAGTCGTCGTCGTCATCGGAGTCGTCCTTCCTTGCGCGGGGCCTCACCGCCCCACACCCGAAGACTACCGTACGCCGTGCACCCGCGTCAACATGACAAGTTGGCAGGCTGGGAGAGTGCCGTATACAGACCCTCTCCCGCCCACCGAAGGGCAGCAATGTATCAGCGGCAGGGCTCCGGGAGGATGGACCCCACCTCGGCTACCACGTAGCACATGCCGGAGACGTGGTAGGTGACGATGCCGCCCTCGTGCGCGACGTAGACGCGCCAGCGGGGCGGGGAGGCGACGGACTCCTCGCGCGCCACGACCGTCCAGTCCTCGTAGCGGATGGGGCGGTCGCCCGACAGCCACCAGTACCCGAAGAGCGCCAGCACGCCCGCCCAGAGGAGGAGGACGAGCGCCGGGCGCCAGCCGTCGCTCACCGGGTTGCGCTCAGCGAGGCGGCCACGGCCTCATGGAGCACCGGGTTGGAGAGTTCGGGCACCACCTCCCCCCGTTCCTGCCGGGCGAAGCGCTCCTCCCAGTAGGGCGTGTCCTTGAAGGGGCCGGTGACGCGCAGGCCGTACCACGTGCAGCGCGGGAGACTGCCCGTCGGCGGCACGAAGTAGCCGTGCTGGATGATCGAGTCCGACACCTCCAGCCCGAACACGGGGAACGCGCCGCAGTTATAGGGGCGGAGGCCGAGCACCGAGGTGGCGTACGTCTCGGGCGTCTCGTGGATGGCGCACCCCGTCTCGGGGCCGTCCGCCCCCCCCGGGTACTCGATGAGCGCGCGGCAGGCGAACGACGTGTGCGGCATGCCGTCCGCGTCCCGCTCGAACCGCTCCCCCAGCCCGATCCCCCCATCGCGCATGACGATCGGGACGAACAAGGGGTACTCGTCGAGGCGGCCCCGGTAGCGGTCCGGGTCAGCCGTCTGGGACCGCGCCTCGTCCGCCGCCGTCTCCCGCGCCTCCCAGACGTGGAGGGGGAGGCCAGTCGCCTCGTCCTTGGCAACGCCGGGGCGCATCCCCGAGCAGCAGTCGCCGCACCGGTTGCACTCCATGGCGCGCGCCTCGCGCAGCGTGACCTCCCGTAGCTCGATCCCCGCCCGGTAGCCCATGGCGTCGACGGGCAGCACGTACGTCACCTTCCACCTCCCGGCAGCGTCACCCACGGGGCGGGCAGCACCGCGCTCAGCATCGGACCCGCCGCGTGGAAGCAGGCGGGCGAGCAAAAGTCCCAGCGGGCGCGGCGGTGCGTGAGCTTGATCCAGTCCTCCGCATCCGTGCGTCCGCAGGTGTCACAGACCCGCTGCGCCGTCATGGCACCCGCCGATATCCGGCCCGCGCGTCGAGGATGCCACCGCGCGTGTAGGCGCGTTCCTTCCACTCGGCGTAGTCCGGCTGGATCTGGAAGCCGCGGAGCGTCCGCGCGCGGTGCTCGCAGTCCCAGTAGCAGCCGACGGGGCAGAACCCCTCGGGGTCCTCCACCCGGTAGTCGGGCGCCGGGTCCTTCCCGCGCGGGATGAGGGGAGCATCGATCACCGGGGCGTCGCCGCCCCGGCGTACTCGTAGATGGCAGCGTTCGACGGGTTCAGCGGCACGCGGTACGGGTAGAGGGGTAGCGAGACGCGGCTTTCGTTCCACCCCAGTGTCCGCGGCGGTTCCTTCGCGTAGATGTTGCCGTCGCCGCGCCGGATCGCCGACGAGGGGTCGTCCGCTCCCGTGTTGTTGGGCTCGTGCGCCCGCGCCCAGTGGTAGCCGGTGTAGGCGTAGTCGCTCCGCTCGATGTAGGCGCGGGCGCCGTTGACGTAGCCTCCCGCCTGAATCCCCCAGCGAGGTCGGAGGTTCAGGGCTTCCCAGACCTCCACGTTCCCGTTGATGAACGGGTTGCGGAAGCCGCCGCCCATGACGTTCGCGTAGAGGCCCAGCATCGTGTGCCCGGCGCCCCCGGCGATCAGCGACCACGGGTGGTTATCGGCGCGTATCACCCCCATGCCGAGCATGTTGCGCTCGATCGTGACGCGCTTCCCGCCAACGAGCGGGTCGGCACCGTCCCAGATGTCGATGCACTCGTCGCCTGCGTCCGGGATCGTGCAGCGCATCACCATCACCTGCGTGGCGGCGCGCCCGTAGACGCGGATCCCGTCGTCGTTGCCGCCCCCCGGGATCGTGGGGAGAAAGATGTTGTCGACGATCGCCGGGCCTTGCAGGACGTAGATGCCCTGCCCGTCCCAGCGGCAGCCCATCCCCTCCGGCCCGTGCAGGATCGTCTCGGCGCCGACGGTGATCGGTCCCCCGGGATTCGTCACCCCAGCGGGAAGCTCGATGAGGTGCCCGCCGTTGGCCGCCACGTCCCGCAGGGAGGCAAAGTCGCCGTTCCACTGCCACGTCGCCGTGGGCTCCGGCACCCTCGTGACAGGCCAGATGGGCGCGTAGAGGGCGGGGGGCTCAGGGTCCGGCCCGGGCGGCGGGGCCGCCTCCAGCTTGCTGACCCGTGCCTCCAGCGCGGCGTGCTGGCGCTGTAGTTCTTCCAGCGCTGCCGTGATTGCCGGGTGCTCGTGTGCGCCGTCCGCCGTCATGCCGTCACCTCCGGTAGCCCCTCGGGCATGCGTGCCCCGTAGCGCGCGGCAATGAACGCCTCGACGCGCACGCGCTCCTCGTCATCGACGCGGGTCGTGCCATCCGCCCACGGGCGTTCCCCCCGCGTCATGTCCACCCGCTGGACAAGCTCGGCGAGCGTGAAGGGCACGAGGTCATCGAACCCCTCCGGGTAGTGGGACTGCCGGAGCGCGTGGATCAGCGCGTCGCGCGAGACGGCAATGCGACCGGAGATCACCTGCGGCTCGTAGGTGCCCAGCAAATAGGCGTCGGTGCGCATGCGCTCGAAGTCGTCGATGCGGGTCGTGCCGTCCGGCCACGGGCGCTCCCCCCGGGCCATGTCGACGCGCTCGGTGAGCACCGCCAGTTCCTGCCCGGGCCGCGTCGCGGCGAGGTCGCGCAGGTCCTTGAAGTGGTGGCCGTACAGGTGGAGGAGGGTCATCGCCTGCGCGCGCGCCACCGAGAGGTCGGGGCGGTCGCGGCGGGATAGCTCGATCTGCATGATGGCGCTGTGCACCAGCGCCTGCTCGGCCAACTCCCGGTCAGTCGGCGGCGTCGTCTCCTGCGTCATCGGGCTGTCCTTCCTTCGTCTCCCAGCCGGTCATGCGCCCGTCGGCGTCCCGGTATACCACGGAGACAAGCGCCCGCTCCCCGCGCCGCTGCTCCCATCCGGTGATGTAGCCCTTCTCGTCCCGCTGCACGATCCCGACGGTCCCGTCGGGCCGCTCGATCGCCGCCACACGCCCGGCGGCGTCGTACGTGGCGCCCGGGACCACCATCTTGGTGCCCGCCGCCTCCTCGAAGCGGTGGCGCAGGTTGCGGCGCACCTCGTCGAGCCCGCGGAAGATCGGCCCCGCCACCTCGTCCTCCAGCGCCAGCCGCGCCTCGTCGGGACCGGCCCGCTCCTCCGAGAGTGCCTTCAGCCCTGCCTCGACGATACGGTCCGCGTCCTCCGGGGCGACGGGGATATCCCACACGCCGGACTCGCGCAGCAGGTCCTCGAACACGCGCAGGGCAGGACCGATCGCGTCCGCCACGGAGAGGCGGTCGGCCAGTTCCGGGAAGTAACCGAGCGCCGAGGCGTCGTCCGCCGTCACCGAGTAGGCGCGATGCAGCCGGGAGGTGATGAGGGTCCCGAACGTCAGGCCGCCCAGCGCCTTGACCGCCCGGTCCTCCCCCTCCGCCACCGTCTGGGAGGCGCCGCGCGGACCGCCGGAGCCGCGGTCCTCACCCTCGACGGTCGCCTGCTGGCCCTGCTGGGCAGCCGCGAGGGCCGCGGCTTCCGCCTCCTCGCGCTGGCGGCGCAGTTCCTCGGCCTGCCGCTCCAGTTCGTCGAACTGCTCCTGCGTGAGATCCCCGTCGTCCAGCATGATCCGCCGGGCGATCTCCGGGGTGAGCACGCCGGACGCCACGTCGGTCGAGCGCGCCGTCGCGCGCGCCGCGCGCACCTCCGCCGTCTCCATGTCCGACTGCACGTCGGACTCGTCCCACGCGAACTCGACGCCCCGCGGGAGGATGCCGTGGAGGTTGATCAGGCGGGCGACCAGTTGCTTCCAGAGCGATTCGCCCTTGCCCCGTCCCTTGCGGTCGAGCACTTCCGACTGCGCGCTGCTCCCGAGGTTGCCGCCCGGCAGGGGGGCGAAGTCCTGAAACTCGCCACCGAAGGCGAGGGCCATCGCGGTGATGTACCACTTCAGCGCCTTCTCCTCGTCCCACCCTTCCGGGAGGGCGGCAAGGTCGAGCGTCGTGGCCTTTACGTCCGCCTTGGGGTCCATCGACCCCACCATGGCGGGCTGGATGTAGCGGGTCAGGCCCGCCTCGTTGGCAAGGATCTCCGCGGTGCGCATCGCGTCCCGCACCTCCTGCGCGGTGACGCCGGAGAACAGGTGGATGCCGCGCTGGAAGCGCCCCGAGATCTTCTCCTCGTTGTAGACGCCCACGTCCTTGGTGATCTGGGCGGCGCGGAGGATGCGGGTAAGCGCGCTGTACTGGATGCGCCAGAAGTGCCCCAGCCCAGCGAACGTCACGGGCGCGGGCATCTCCAGCATCTGGACGACCTGATACCACTTCAGCAGGTGGTACTTGGAGTCCGCGTCCTCGTAGATGACGGGCGTCTCCGGGATGCCGGTCGGCCAGCACCGCTGGGAGTCCAGCGTGACGGGCATGATCACGGGCGCCTCGGGGGAGTCCCCCTCCCGCACCAACTCGACGAACGCACCCTTGTCGGTGGTGAGCAGGTCGAGGGTGAAGCGGATCAGAAAGTCCTCCCACCCGGCGCCCCAGTTGGCGTTCTGGAGCATGTCGGTCGCGGCGAGCGCGGCGGCCTCGCTCTCGCTCCGGATGGACCAGTCGAGGGCGGCGCGGCGCTGCGCGATGGAGCCGATCGCCCCACCGAGGAAGGGTTCGGTGTGCCAGAAGCCGCGAAGCTGCTGGTCCCGCTTCTGGACGGAGGAACCCCACGGGATGAACGTGTCGGCGGCGTGCGCCATCTGGAAGAGCAGCGTGGTGCCGATGCCGCGCTGGGGAGATTCCGGCACTGCATCGGTGACGACCGAGCGGGACAGTTGCTCCAGCCCGGCGGCCTTCTCGTCAAGGGAAAGCTCGCGGGGCGTCCCGGGGGGCAGCCAGAGTGACCCATTGACCACGCGGAGCCTCCCTGCTCACCCGCGCCATTGTAGGCTGCGAGCAGTGAAGAACGAGCCCATCCCCTTCCCCTTCCAGACCGGCCTACCCGGCGAAGAGCAGCACCCCCTCGGCGAACAGCGCATCGCGAAGCTGGAGCAGGCGCTGCTCACCCCGGCGTGGGACGGCGGTTACCGCAGCGAGGTGGGAGCCCACGGGGTGCTCGCCTCGTGGCAGCGCGGGCGCAAGGCCGACCGTGCCCCGTTCCGGCGGCCCAGCGGGGCGTACGGCTGGATCCACTTCTCCCGTGCCGGGTGGGTCGAGGGCGGGTACATGCGCATGCCCCTGACACGCGCCGAGGCCGTGCTGGAAACACTGCTCGATGACGCAGAGCGCGCCGAGCGCCACCGCGCGGAGGTAACGGTCCGGTGCGCCATCTGCCAGCAGGAGACGGACGCCACCGACGTGATCCTTCGCTGGTACTCGTTCCCCTACCGCCGCCGCGCCCCCGGGGCGGTCCGGTCCGTGCGGGGTGAGCCACAGGAGACGAGACGGGCATGGCTGTGCGAGGGGTGCCAGCAGGCGATCGTCCGCGGGCGTGTCACGCGCAACCCGGGGTGAGCGACTGGGCGGAGCGGATACTGGTCGCGCGTCACGCGCGCACGATTACTCAACAGGTGCGCGACGGGCGAGCCGCTAGGGTGCCGAGCGCGGGGCGGATCCCAACCCCGCACCCCCAACCGCCGGGGGCGCCCCCCCGACCCCCGGCGACCTACACTGTCCCCGTCAGCCCTACCGCCATGGGAGACGAGATCGCGAATGCGGCGGCTCTACTGCGATCGTCCTGACGTTCCCCGCTCGTAGAAGATCTCCCGCGCCTCCACGGTGAGGCCGATCGCCTCGCAGGCCGCCTCCAGCCGTGCCAGCGTCCCGCCCGTCGTCCGCACGTCGTCGACGATCACCGCCCGGGTGGGCATGTCGTCGCCGGAGTGCACCCACGGCACGCCGTGGTCCTTGTCGAGCCAGAGGGAGCGGGGTACGCCGTAGAGGCGCGCGAGCAGCATCGCCCCAAACGTGCCGGTGCCCACCACGCGGAACCCCGGGCCGAACCGGCGAGCGTGCTCGATCAGGAAGCCTTGGAACGAGGCCGTCACCATCGAGGCGCACTGCCCGCAGAGCATGGCGGCGCGGATGTCGATGTAGGAGTCCGACACGATCCCGGAGGCCAGCGTGACGGGGCCGGTGACCCGGTGATGTGCCGCCACGTCCGCCCGGTACCCCACTAGCGCTCTCCCGTGGGTGGCGGGAGCAGCATCTGGCCGATCGTCTCGGGGCGCTGCGCCGCCTGCGTGATCAGGTGCGGCTCCTCGGCGAACGTGGAGCCCAGCGAGGTGACGAGGTGCGGCATGAACGCCACCTCGAACTCCTCGATGCCGTACTGGATGGAGTCGAACTTGGCCTTCAGCAGCCAGTAGAGCGCCCTCGCGGCCATCTCGGGAGTGGTGCCCGCCTTGCCCCCGCGGGTCCCGACCTCCGGCTGGTAGGGGACCGTGATGCGCACTCCGCGGGCATCCTCGCCCCGGCGCCAGACGAACTCGAACACCACGCGGCCCCGCGTCTCCTCGCCCCGCTCCCCCGCGCGCGCGGGCAGGCGCGCGGGGCGCACGTGCGTGTAGCGGGACTCGCGCACGCCGTGCCCGGTCAGCAGGCGCTCCACCTCCGACATCGACTTCTCGAAGCTGACCTGCGTGGTCCCGAACGCCGCCGTGAGCGTCACTGACGAAAGCTCCGCGTCTGCGCCCGCATGAGTGCCCAGTTGAGGTCGAGGCACTTCTGGTGGCGGGAGCGCCACCCCTCGATCGAGTCCGGCCCATAGAGCGCACCGGTGATCTCGATCTCCGCACCGCAGACACACTTCTCACGCATCGGACTTCTCCCTTCGCACCGGCTTGGCGAGCATGCGTGGCGCCGCTTCCGTGCGGACGTATCCGCTGGAGGACGACTCCACGATGAGGAGGCGCCGCAGCAGCTTGCGTCGCGCCTCCGGCATGTTGTCCTCCAGCCACCCGAGCACCTTGGCTGGGTCGAGCGTGACGGCGGCGTGGAGGATCAGGTCGTCCGCGAGGGTGCGCGTCAGCGCCTCCAGATCGACCGCCTCCTCCACGGCGGGGCGTGGCGCCGACCGCGTGGTGCGGCCCGCCACCGTCCACGAGTGCCCCATCTCGGTACGGACGGAGCGCTGCCCCTCTTCCGTGAGGAGACGATCGAGCGCGCGGTTCAGGATGCCCCGGCGCTGCTTCCACAGGGCCTCTTGGTCCACCGCGCCGAGGATCGCGCCTTGCAGGTAGGGGATGCGGTCGATGTTCCCCGGGGCCTCGACGATCTCGCCCGTCTCCTCGTCGATGGCAAGCCCGTCGTCAAAGACGAGCATGGTCACCCGGACGCCTCCACCGTGTCCCACGTGGCGCGCAGGGTAATGTCTATAGGCCGCCCGAAGCCGAACCCCAGACTGGCGGTTGGCGGGACGCCCAGAGCCAGCAGTTTGTTGAGCGTCTGCTGCAACCGCAGCACCGTCACGCCGTCATCGGAGGCGCCTTCGATCTCGATCTGGATCGAGCGTTCGACCTTCACTGCACGATCCTCGGCGGGAAGAGCAGCTTGCGGAGGATCGCCATCGTCTCCCGCTCGCGGAGCGCGACGAACTCCGCCTCGATACGGCTGGACGGGCCGAGCACTTGCAGGCCCTCGATAAACCAGCCGTTCTCCACCTCGCGGATCCGCACCTCGCGGCGCGCCGGGGGGTGCCACTCGGGAGCCGCCGTTTCCTCCAGCACCGTGGCCGCCGACTCGTCAAAGTGATCGCGCATAACCATTATGACGTCCTTCCATGGGGGAGTGGGGCGAGCGTACCGCGACCGTCCAGTTCGTTGCCGTACACGTGCGCGCGGAGCAGGTGCGCCGGGCAGAGGGTGAACGCGGACGCTCGCAACGCGTCGACGAGCCGTTCGGCGGACGGCTCGCAGACGATGCACGCCGGGGAGTGAGCGGGCAGCAGGTATACCTCGTAGGGCTGGTCTGCCACCCGGGGAGCCTACCGCGAGCGGACGCACTTCGCGCACCCCAGCCACCACCTTGAGCAGCATGTCCTTGGTCAGAGGGGCGGCCTTGGTGGTATCCACCTGCGCGAACGGCCCCGTAAGGTCGCCCACAAACATGCCGTCTAGCCACGCGCGGCTCACCCGCCACGGCTTCACCACTCAACTTCCTCCATCGGGCCGTCTCCCGCTTGGTCGATAGCCGGGAGGGCGCACCACGCCGGGTCGAGCCCGGCCTGCTCATCGATGGACAGCACGCGCTTCGCGTGCAGGGCCACGCCATTCGGGACAAGCCCGGTGTCGACGCTCGCCACCTTGGTGATGCCCTGCCCCACGTCACGCAAGAGCGCGCGCAGCAGGTGCTTCGCGTCGCGCACATCCCCCGGGGACCAGAGCGCCCTCGGGATGGGCCGGGCGGTGAGGCGGGAGCGGAGGGCCACAGAGGCATGCCACACGGGCAGCCCAGCGAACGCGTCCGCTCACTTGTTGACGGTGAGAATCGTGCTCCACGTCGAGGGGCCGCGTTTCATGAACGCGAGGAATCGGTCATCCTGCGTGTCCGTCGCCCGGGCGCACGGGTGCGTCAGGGCCAGCCGCTGGCGCTCCACGATCAGATCTCTCACCACTGCTGGTACTCCTTCTCCGGGTCACCGCCCGGCCTGCGCCGCCCCGTTCCGAGGTGGCGCATCCAGCCCTCCGGCTCCCCTCCGCCGCTCCATTGCGCGAGGGCCACGACCGCGGCCCATGGCTCGTCGTATCACCAGCCGTCGTCGAGGAGGTTGGAGTCGACGGGGCCGATGACGATCCGCGCGCGCCCGAAGGTGAGCGGGACGATCCACGCGCCCCGCCCGTCCGGCAGAGTGCGCCACGGCGCCTCAGTCGCCACGGGGTTCCTCGTCGCCATCCACCGGGGGGCGCCACTCCGCCATCGCCTCGCCGACCGGCTGGCGCATCTGCCGCGGGTGCGTCTCGACGGATACCTCCCACGTGGCGCGCACCCCGCCAGCGAGGTAGTCCCCCTCGACCTGCGCCTCGTCGGGAATGCGCTGCAAGTCGAGCCATGCCGCCAGCACCCGGATGGAGCCTGCGTTCCCGAGCGCGGTGTGCAGCCCCGCGATCGGGCCACTCTTCACCTCGATGGACCGCACCGTCGTGACCGTGCCAAAGTCCTGCCCTGCCTCTTGTGTCACCGCTTCGTCCTTCCGTCTCCTGAACGAGATCAGCCGCATGTCGTCATCCCCACGTGAGCAACGTAAGCTCGCGCAGTTCCTCCCCGGGGCGCAGGATGAGCAGCTTTCGCTCCGGGTAGGCCTTCACCTCCCGCTCGTACCAGACGCCCACGCGCAGCACATCCCTGACAAGCGCGGAGATGGATACCTCCTGCGCGGCGGCGAGGTCCTGCAAGTGGGCGTAGTCTCCGTCCCCGATCACGATGCTCAGGCGCTTGCTCACCGTCCTGCCTCCCACTGGCGGATCGCCTCGTAGTAGGCGTGGCGCTCCGCTGACTCGATGATCTCCAGCGGGTACCGGAAGAGCACCCGCAGGTGTGCCCAGAGGATGCGCCCCGTCCGCCCGTTCCCGTCGATGAACGGATGAATCCACTCGAACTCGTGGTGGAGGTCGAACAGCGCCCCTTCGCTGGGCGCCTCACGCTTGGCTACCAGCGTGTGCAGGCGCTCCACATACCGCGGGTACTCGACGCGCAACATCTTCACGTCCCCGCCCACCCGCACGTGCACCTGCCGTAGCTCCCCGGGGAACACCTCGGGCTGACTCGCCATCAGTTTCCGGTGAATCGCCGTCGGCTCCAGCAGGTTGCCGTACTCCCCGAAGCGGACGGCCAGCAGCAGCGTCTCCATGTGGTCCGTCCAGAGGGGGTGGGGCGGGTCGACGTGGATGTTCTCGATCGCGTTCGACTCGCGGACGAAGCGCGCGTAGTCCTCAGGCATCGGTTCCCTCCGGGAGTGGGCGGATGTGCACGGTGAACGCGGTCAGTGGACGGTTGGGGCGCCCGTCGAAGCGCATAGGGATGCGGGTCGACACCTGCTGGTAGCAGTCCCACGCCTCGGCCTGCGTCGGGAAGCGAAGCGCGTCCGCCGGGTCGTCGGATGCGTCCACCACCCCAACGCTCTCGTCGTCCCCCTCGTCGGGGTCGTAGCGCGTCAGCCACTGCTCGACAGGCTCGTCGTACAGGGTGAGGAGGAAGATCCCGTACGCCATCACCCCCTCCTCTCCCCGGCGAGGCAGGGGCAGTCGGCCTCCCCGCAGCGGAACGGCGGGTGCGGGGCGTGCCCGCAGAGGCGGCACTTCACGGCGCCCTCATGTCACGGTGGAACCCAGTGCTCGACTCGCAGTCGCCGGTGTGCCCCGATAAGAGCACGCAATCGATCGTCGCTCCCACCACGCACCGCGAGGCCTTCGCGTCGCGCAACGCCTCCCGGAGTACGCGGGCTAGGTCAGGCGGGCCAGCCGGGGACACTCCCAGACGCATCCTCCAGAGGAGACGCCTCAGTTCCTTCAACCACGGGGGCTCGACCCCCTCCCGCCATACCCGGCGCGCCTCGCTCTCGTAGGGGGCGACGCCACCGCGCGGCGCAGCACTGAAGTGCGCGCGGCGCCACTCGCGCCGAGCAGCGCTCTCGTAGCCGTGCGGGCCGGAGTACATGCGCAGGCTCCGCCGCACCTCCGGGTTCTCGAACGCCCACCGGCTCGTCATGACCACCACCTCCCAAACAGGCGTCCTTGCTCCTGCCCGTCGATCGGGCAGCTTCCGAACGCGAGGGCTATCTGCATTTCGTGGATCACTTCACTTCTGGATAGCGGGCGCTCCGGGCGCGTGGGCGCCGTGACGGCATTCGCTGCCATGGCGTCGTCGACCACGCGCATCCAGCGGGCGAACGGTTCCCCTGACAGCGCCTGCATCTGGAGCAACTGGTACTCGTACTCGGCGGCCCGCGTCGCCACTCGCAGCCAGTCCCAGCGACCACTGTTCACAAGGTTCACAGCAGGCCCAGCGGGTCACCGAGGGAGCCGTAGTGCTCGCCGACGGTGTGCGGGCCGGGGCAGTAGCGGCACTCCGGGTCGGCGTCGAAGTCGTCCCGGTAGCGCTCCACCGGGACCACGCGGCTCGACCACTGGAGGGTCAGGCACACCTCTTCCGCCTCGTCCTCGTACCGGAAGAGGCGCGCCGCCTCCGGGTAGTCGACGTACTCGTTGGGGGAGCGGTACCACTGGTCGGACCCGCGCAGCATCACCCCGTAGACCGTCTCGCTGATCGCCATCGTCCTCGTCCTTCCCCACCCCCCTCGTTCGTGGGGGTACCCCGCTAGTAGAGGGGCCACGCTCCCTCGATCACCCGGGAGGGCCACTCGATCTCGGCGGCCTCGGTCGGCACCGCGTCGATGACCACGCCGCCCAGCGCCTTCACGTTCTCGGTCACCGCACGGACCGCCGCGTCCGAGACGCGCACCGCGACGCCCTCGTGCTTGCGGGCGTTGTGGCCCTTGGCGCCCCGCGTCACAAAGAGCAGGTCGGAGACGGTCGGGTGCTCCAGCGCGGATGCCGCGCAGCCCGGGCAGACCCACCCGATCTGGTCGCCACCCACCGCCACTACTTCTGCTGCCATCGTCGTCGTCCTTCCGGGGGCCTCACCGCCCCACACCCGGAGACTACCCCGGTGGGATACGCGCGTCAACCACCACTGCCAAAGTGGCAGGGCTCACGAGTGGATGAACGCCATGCCCGGCGTAAACGGGTAGAGCGCGGCAAGCTGCTCGCGCGTCCGGTGCTCGTCGCAGAGCGGGACCACCTGAAAGTGCCGATCGAAGCCGCGGTTGCCGAGTGAGCGCTGCGTGGGGTTTGGACACTCCGGGATCGCGCAGGCCCTCCACGACACCATGTACTCGCTGGCTTCCGCGAGGCTCGCGTCGTAGTAGTGCCGCTCCGCCTCCTCGCGAGTGCCATGGGGGTCGCACGTCACCCACGCCTCCTCCCACGGGACAACCTCATCACCACGTCGAGCCTCGTTGTACCCGTCCTCCATCCTGAGGCGGAGCGCGACCCCTTCAGCCAACCGCAGGCACGGCCACGCCGTGTGCACGTGACCGCTGTTCATGGTCGTCCAGCGCCAGCCGGACCCATCCGCGAGACGGCGCGCCTCGTCGTAGTTCACGCGAGGGCGTAGACGAACGTGGTGAGCGCCCCGTGGCGCTGCGTCTCGGGCTCCCGGCGGGGAGAGACACGGCGCCGGGAGACGACGCGCTTGGCGGTGAGTGTCGCCAGTGCATTGCTTGCGCGGTCCCGCCGATCGACTCCCATGGCATCCGCCAGTTCTCGCGCGGTGAACTCCTGCCCGTCGGGCCAGTTCTTGCGGATGACGGCGAGCGCAAGGTCCTGCGTGGCCACCGCCCTCACTGGCCGAGGCTCGCGAGGTTGTACTGGAGGGCACGCTTCGTGCCCATCGAGGTGGCGACGAGCAGGTCGACCTTCGCCTTCGCCCCGCGCTTCTCGATACGCACGCGGTTCTCGTCCCCCGCGGGGACCTTGCCAGCCGCGCCCATGACGTGGCGGCGCATCACCGAGGACGCGTCATCCGAGGGGTTCACCGCGTGGGCGAAGTCCCGCTGCATCAGCTTCTCGTGGAGCAGCGTGTCCGCCTGCGTGCGCTCCGTGCCCTGCTGCATCGGCTCCATCCACGTCACCCGGTCCCGCGAGAGGCGCTGCGCCATATCCACTAGCTCATAGGAGTCGTAGACGATCTGCCGCACGTTGAGCCCCGGCATGTAGGCCCCATCGGCGCACGCCGGGCATGCTATCTCGGGACCGTCACACCCGCGGTGCCAGCCCGCCGGGATGTTGTGGGGGACGCAGAGCTTGCCGTCCCGCACCATCCGACCACGCTCCGGGTGGGGGTGCCCCATCTGGCAGCCTCCGAGGCTGATCAGGCGGATCCAGCGCTCCACCTCCCCGAAGTCCACCTCGGCCCGCTTCTCGTCGCCCACGATGTTCGTGTCCGCCGCGTTCCACGCGCGCCAGCGCCGCAGCGCCGCGCGCGTCGGGTGGAGCGGGTGGCGCCCGATGATCGCCGCGGCGAAGAGGTCGTTCGTGACGCCTGCGTCCAGCGCGAGGATGACGGGCGAGGGGTCGCCCAGTTCCAGCGGGGGGAGGGTGGGGTCGTAGCACGAGTCCCACACCTCGATCGGGATGTACGCGTCCTCTGCGCCACCGGCCAACGCTTCCTCCGGGCTCCGCGGCGCGAAGTAGTACAACTGGGAGAGGGTGGGCATCGTCGCCTCCGTCTCCGCGTACCATGCCGCCTTCGCGTCCAGTTCCCCGCGCTCCACACGCTCGATCAGGTCCGGGCGGGACGGGTAGCGGGGGCGTGCGTCCCACGCCTCGAACACCTGCACGATCGGGGAGAGGCCCGAGCCCGCCTGCTCCCAGAGGGTGGTCATGTAGTTGTCGGCGCCCTGCCCGCGGGACACGATGTGCATGGAGCCGCCGGGGGCGATGCAGGACGCCACCGCCGCCCACGTGTTCTCGGGCCACGGCATGCGCGCCAACTCGTCGACGTGCGAGTGGATGGCCGTCTGGTCGATCGCGGCGTTCTGCGTCGGCGGGTAGGAGACGACCATCCTGATGTCGTCCGGGCCGCCCCGGTACATCGACTGCTCGGTGGTGTCGCCCCCGGGAGTCCGGCCCATGATCGGGAACTGCATCCAGTCGGGCAGGCGCGCCATGCCGAAGCGCACGACACGCATCATGTTCTTGGCTGAGCGCCCGTCCATCGAGAAGAGGTGCACACGGGTGTTGGGGGGGCCGAAGCGCAGCATCCATCCGTCGTAGGCGCACTCCAGTTCCGAGGCCCCGAGCTTGCCCGCTTTCAGGAGGATGATCTGGCGATGCTTCTCCATCGCGGAGACGATCCGGTCCTGCCCGTCCCACAGGTGCTCGAAGTTCATCACCTCGCCCGTCTCGCGGTTGATGAACCGCCAGTGGCGCAGGAAGTGCCGGAACGAGGCACGACAGGCCGCTAGCTCACCGTCCGCCCCCTCCACCCACGGATGCTCTGGGCAGCCCGAGGCGGTGCGCATCTCGCGCTGCGCGTCCGCCTCCGCGCGCTCCTCGAACTCCCGACGCTTCTGCTCCTCGGAGGCCCGGTACATACGGGCGATGCGCAGGAGGGCATCGTCGATGACGGGCATGGCGACATCCGGGGCGGACACCCGCCGCGCCGGGGTCACCGGTGGAGCCGCACGCGCGGCGAGCGCCGCGACGCCTTGGCGGAGAATAGTGAGCCGCTGTGCCCGATGTGCCAGAGGGGGCAGAACCGGCAGTGGTAAGCGTTGAGCCCCGAGTTACGGTCGGGGAAGCCCCGGTCCCAGTTGTGCTCCATCGTCTCGTACACCGCCCGCTCCGCCTCCGCCCACGTCGGGTAGCCGCGCTTGCCCTCGCAGGACACCTCGGGCGTGACGTGCACGGGGGGCCGCGAGAGGAGGTGGAAGAGCCGACCGCCGTAGTTGGGGTGCAAGGCAGCTACCGGATGGGCACCGTGATGGACGGCCCGCCGATCTCGCGGGCGCGGTGGAGGATGTCGCGCGCCTCCGCATCCGTGAGGAGACGCTGGCCCTCCGCCACGCCGCACCCGTGAGGACAGGTGAGCAGGGGGGAGTCTACCGCGCCGAAGAGACGGCAGATCGCCGGGCGCACCTCGTAGGCCGCGCACCGGTCCCGCACGAGGTAGATGCAGGACATCTCCCCGTCCACCGCGGGGGACACCCCCGTCGTGGCGAGCATCCGCCCGGACTCGAACGCCGACATGGCGATCGGCCCGCACGCCTGCGTGCAGAGGCCCTTGCACTGCACGTCCGGGATCTCCGAGTAGAGCGCGGCGAAGCGCTCCCGGGCGTTGCTGCCGAGGGGAAGCCTGCGTGTCATCGTCATGGGCCGCTCACCTCCAGTGCCGCCGCTACCCCGGCCTCGAAGCCCTCCGCCCATGCGTCGGCGGCGACGAGCAGGCGCACCTCGCGGGCGTGCCGCACCCAGTGCTCGCGCAGCACCCGGGGCATGCCCTCCAGCCCGGGGCGCCCCCACCCGGGGGGACCGAAGCGGTCCCACAGTTCGCCCGCCAGCGTCTCGTCGGTCATCGACATCGGCCCCCGCAGAGCGCTGCGAAATGGCTGATGCGTGTGTAGATGTGACCATCCTCGGGGCGAGGCTCTTCCAACTCGACACCTTCTCGTGATTCAAGGAAGCGCCGCTGGTCGAACATGCAGAGCCCGTGACGGCCAGCAGCACGCACCTCTAGCTCGACGATCTGCGCGCGCCACACGGGCACCATCCCGAGGATGCCCCCACCCGGGACCTGCGCATCGAGGTGTTGCGCGCGCTCGATCAGTGCGCGCAACACCTCCTGCACGGTGGTACCGCCGTAGCCGTCACCGTTGATCTCCGGGTCCTTGAAGAACTGGAGCACCGACGGCTCGGTGTTCTTGTTCCCCGCTAGCTCGTACTTGTGGCCCGCGTCCAGCACCCTCACGCGACCACCTTCCGCAACGGGCAGTCCGGCACGCAGTGCCACTCGCCCCGGGGCGCGGGGAGCGGGTCGAACCAGCACCCGAACCCACCGGACCCCTGCTGCACGTGCGCCGCCTCAACCGCCCCGACGTGCGGGGTGTCGCAGCAGGACACGACGTGATCGACGCCCGGGACGATGTGCCCGGGGCACCAGCAGCCACCGCCGGGCCGCTGCCACACGTCGAGGGTCATGCAAACCCCATCCGCTGCACGATGCCCTCCACCTCCTGCAACACCATCTCCTCGGGCAGCCCCTCCCGGGCCGCGAACTCCCGTAGGTAAGTCGTGATGTCGAACTTCTGGGGGGCGTCGAGCCCCAGCATCTTGGCCCGGCGGTCCATCACCCGCAGCAGCCCGTCACCGGCGCGGATCTTCTGCTCCGGGGTGGTGTCCGGGGAGGTGAGCATGGGCATGTAGACGCGCACCAGCGTGTCGAGCCGGTCCAGTTCGAGCAGGCGCACGTGGTCGGGTAGCTCCCGCACGGTGCGCTTCATAATCAACTCGAAGTCGCGGTGCACGTGCCCGAGGCTGCCGTAGCCCAGTGCCTCTTGAATCTGGCGGAACGTGGCGCCTCCGCGGCGGAGGTTGAGGAGGCGTGTCAGCCGCTCCTCACGTTGAGAGGGGGAAAGCCTGTTCCCCTTCCTCGTATTTCCCTTGGCCCCAGCCGTTCCCTCGGCTTCCGTCGTCACCTTTTCGTCCTTCTAGGTGCGTTCGATGCTCAGTAACCGGAAGCGTACTACGTAAAGCGTGTCCGTCGAGTGGAGCCAGCCGTCGTACACCTCCCGCGGGGACTTCCCGTCCAGCTTGGCGCCGATCGAGTCGAGGTAATGGAAGCCCTCTAGGGCGTACTCATGGGGCTCGATATCGCACGCGCACTGGAGGGTGGGGTCAGCGGTGAGGGTGATGGTGGCGACATGTCTGCCCTTGAAGCGGGGGGACTTGTCGTAGGCGCGGATCACATCACCGGCGTGGAAGAGGCGTGCGTGGCGGTCCTTCCAGTTGCGCCTCGTCACCGTCTTTTCGCCAGCGAGGAGTGCGGGGGTGGTCCATGCGAAGGAGATGATCTGCGTCACGCGCCACACCCGCAGAACGAGTCCTGCTCCCCGTGGAGCGCGGAGTCGCCCGTCACCGAGTACCCGCACTCTCCGACGTGCGGTGCGTGCCCGCAGTCTGGGCAGAGCATGCCCCGCAGGCGTGCGTTCTCGTCCTCCAGACGGTCGGCGTACGCGCGGAGCCCTTCTCGCTCCCGTGCCTGCTGGCGGGCGATGCGATCCACCTCCTCGTGGGTGACCTCCCGCCCGCCGCGGTCGTTGATCATCTGCGTCGCCGCGGACACCAGCCGCATCACCGCCTCTTCCATGTCGGGCGTCCCGTCCGGCTTGGCGTACGTGGAGAACACGCTGGTCCCCGTTCCGTCCGAGATCAGCAGCACCGCGTTGAGGCCTCCCGCGCCGGGCGACGCGGAATGGAGCGCCGCGACGGCCATGCGGATCGGGTCAGCCAGCACCTCCAGCAGTTCGTCCCCCGTGGTCACTTCCTCGCTCATCGGCGGAGCGCCACCGCGGAACGACCCACTTCGGTGATCTCCCAGCGGCCCTCCCTCGCCTGAATCAGCCCCCAGTCCATCATTTTGGAGAGAATGCCGCCGTACCCCACGCCGTCGGGGTCGATGCCCGCGCGCGCCTTCACCTCCCGCGTGGGGGCCGGGCCATTCGAGAGGTCCGCGAGAATGGCGAAGTGCTCGCGGAAGAGGCGCAGCGGCCCCACCTCGGGCCAGTAGCCGTTGACCGTCTCGTCCACGATCCAGATCGTGTCGCTTGTCGACTCCGGGTAGCGGATCGCCTTGCGCGTCATGCTCCACCTCCCAGCGCGCGCTCGTAGCGCTCGCGGAGCGCCGCCTTCACCGCGGGGAAGAGCGCGGGGCCGAATGAGTCGGTGGAGCGCCACGCACCCAGCGGGAACGCGCCATCGAATCCGTTGTGGTCGATCGCTTCGGGCGGCCCCGCAAGGACCCAGCGGGCGTGCAGCACGGCCACCTGATCGGTCCGCAGCACCGCGCACTCAGTAAAGGGGTCGTTCCCGTCCCCCCAGAGGATCGCCATGAACGTCCCGTGCTCGCCATCCGGGTTGGCGTCGAAGAACGCCACGGCGTAGCCCTCACCGCCGATGCCGTTCCGGTGGTAGTCCACTCGGAGGTTTGTGATCTCCATCACCGCGCCCCTTTCACGTGGGCCGCGTACACCCGAGAGGTCCGGCAGTTGCAGGCCAGCAGCCCGCAGAACCACCATCCGCAGTCGGGGCACTCCTGCATGTGCGCGCGGTGCCGCGCGTAGAAGCGCTCCCGCGTGTCGTCCCGCTCGGCGCTCATCGCTAGCACCACTTCACGTGGCCGTCGGTCGCCACGATCTCCACCATCTGGGCAGCGCTGACGCCCTCGTGCTCACCGAGCACCGGGGCGGTCATCGCCTTCCAGAAGTCCCGGGTGGTCACCGTGAACGCCTCGCCGTCGAACAGCACGTCCACGTTCCGCATCGCCCCGTTCGGGCGCGCGCAATGTACCCGCACGGCGCCGCCGGGCAGGTCGATCATGCGGGCGGGCTGCAACCCAGCCGCACGGATCAGTCCACGGATCACGTCACTCATGGCTCTCGTCCTTCCTGCGCGCTCTCACCAGCGCACCCGCAGACTAACGCATCACGCGCACCGTGTCAACCCCGCCGGGTGCGCCTTCCTCTAGGGCGGCTAGGGCTGCGCGCGCGATGTTGCGGTTATGCTCGCGCACCTCGGGCGCACAGTTGGCCCACGTCCAGTTGTGACGGCGCCCCCAGTCGCCCAGCGGGTCGTTACTCAGGTCCCGCTTCCCGGTGAGCCAGTCAGAGATGCGCGCCTCGCGCCACACCGCCTCCGCGACGCGCTCCACCACCTCCTCGTTCACCCCCGTTACCTCCTCAGTGGGCTCACTCAAAAGGTTCGTGAGCGGGCGAATGAACAATCGAAACTGGGGGTACGTGATCGCCACGGTGTCGTTCCAGAACGGGACCGGATTGCAGGCCCAGTACCAGAGCCACTCGGGCACCCAACCGCGCTTGCGGCGATCCATGCCGTAGCCGAGATCGTGCCGCTCGTTCACCCCGTTGCCTCCTCAGTGGGCTCGATGGCAGCGTCGGCGGCTGCGTAAACGGCCTCGATGACCGGCTGCGCCGGTGCCCACACCTCCTCGCCCCACTTCCTCTCGGCCTCCCAATCCTCCTCAGTGCTCAGGTCGCCGTTGGTGGGGTGGTATGGCTGATCGCGGAGTATCCGCACGACGGCGTATGAGCTTCCCAACGCCGCCTCCAACTCCTCGATGTAGGCGAGGAGGGCGCTCTCGTGATCTAGCGCCCGGGTAATAACGCGGTCTGAGTCGTCATCCCGTGCAGGCACACTCCTCGTCCACGCCCGAGACTGGTCATAGAGGTCGGAGACTTCCTCCCGGGCCTGCTCGAAGTCCGCCTTGATCCCCTCAATGTCTGGCCTCACGGCGCCTCCACTCGCTCGACGAGGATGCACGGGCCGTAGAGCATCGCGCCGTACTGGAGCATGACGCCCAGCACCGAGGGGTGCTCCTGCACGCGCATCCCGAGCGGGATGCCCTCGTCGTTGACGATCACCATCGCGTCAGGCGTCACCGCCCGGTCGAACATGCCGCCCACGTGCGCGGCGATCTCCGCCGCCTTGAAGTAGGGGGCGTCGATCACGAGCCCTACCGCTCGGAGCATCGGGTGGTACATGCCCCACGACTCGTGCTCGCTGGGATCCCACTCGAAGCGCTCATCCCGCAGGACCACCCCGGCCTCGTCGATCCAGCGCGCCCGGTAGTTCACCGGGCACCGCGGGTCGTGCGGCCCTGCCGGGCCAGCGAGGCCAGCGAGAACACCTGCCGCACGGGGCGGTCGTCCCCGATGCTCCACGTGTCCGCCTCGTCGTACCCGGGGAGGGCGTCGATCGCCGCCCGGCGCAGCGCCCCGCAGAACGCGTGCGCCCGGGATGTGGCCCACTCGGGATGCTCGCAGGACTGGTACTCGTACCCGGCGAGCGCCATCAGCACCTCGACGGGGGTCAGGGGCTGAGCCAGCGCCTCGAACCGGTAGGTGTCCACCATCCCGGGGGTGAGCCCCACGGGGCCGGGGAGGTTGTTGCCGTCGCTGTCCGGGTAGCGGTACCGCACGGACCGCACGTTCTCGTTCCAGAGCATCGCGCCCGTCTCGTCGTCCCCGTCACCGAGGGCCAGTTCGTAGCGCTGCGCCCCGTGGTAATAGGTGAACCGCCCATGCTCGGAGCCTTGGAACAGGGCAAAGTCGACGAGGGCGTCGATGTGTCGCTTGCTCTCTACGTACGCGCTCACTGTTTCGTCCTTCCACCGGGCCTCACCGCCCGATTGCTACCCGTCGTCGCGGAGGGGGCGCTGCTCGCCGAACGCCTCCAGCGCCTTCGCGTGGTGCGCGCAGACCTCGCGGTGCCCGCTCGGGTCACTCGCGAGGACCGTGGCGCGTCGAGTGCAGTTGGAGAAGTTGCGGAGCCGCGCCGTGCAGTACCCGCCGCGCCGTACCGTCTTGCTCGCCATCGCCCTCGTCCTTCCTGCCCGGGGGCCTCACCGCCCCCACACCCGGAGACTACGGTAGTCGTGGCTCCTCGTCAACCTGACAAGTTGGCAGGGCCGATGGCCGCCCGGCGGACCTCGGCGATGAAGCGCTTGCCAACCTTCCAGCCCCCCGCGCTCACTGAGCCGCGGCCCTTGGCGGACACCCCGAGCCAGCGGTCAGGGGCGATACCCCGCGCGTGCTGCAACCGAATCTCGTCACCGGGCTGCACGCTCCGGAAGAGCGCCGTCTGCGCCGCGCGCGCCGCGTGGTGCGCCCGCACCCGGGCGCGCCACTCACGCGCCCACTGCGCGCCCTGACCGTCGCCCGGGACGGGTGGCACCATGTCGAGCAGGGCCAGCGGGCAGTCGACGTTCACGGGGCCGAACGTCTCGTCCATCGGCTTGTATCCCCACTCGGTGGGGCGGAACTCGACCATCTCGTGCATGATCACCACCGGCACGCCGTCACGACGCATCACGTGCCAGTGGGAGCGGAAGCCCACGAGGCGGCAGTCCGTGAAGGTCACGACCGCCCCATCCGGCTGCGTGTAGCCCTTCATGACCTCCGCATCGAGGTCACGGTGCTTCCCGGGCGCCAACGTGTAGTACCAGCCCATCGAGATTCGTCCTTCCCAGCCCCCTCACCGGGGCTAACTGTGCCTGCTAGGCGCGCGGGCCGTTCCCCGCGTACCGCAACTGAAAGCTCTCGACCACCTCAGCCGGGAGCCGGTCAACGAACCCGTACTCGGTGTCCGGCTTCCAGTCCCGAGTGATCTCGGTGGCATCCCAGTCGATCGCCACCCCGGCGACCCGACTCACGTAGCCGATGTCCAGCGGGCGGAGCGGAGAGGTGTAGCGTGTCGTCACCATCGGGTTCGTCCTTCCTTGCGCGGGGCCTCACCGCCCCACACCCAGAGACTACACGAGAAACGCCCGGCGCGTCAATACACGCCGGGCGTTTCTACCCTGCCATGTTGGCAGCCTACTCGGTGGGTGCGTGCTCCCGGCAGAACGTCAGGACCGCCTCGGCGGGCGTCTCCCCGAGGGCGGCGCGGACGATCTTGGCTTCCTCCCCGGAGAACACGAGGGAGAGGCGGTACACGTCCACGTCCCGCCGCACCTGCTGGCGCTCCTCTTCCGTCGTCGCCTGCGCGATGCGCTGCTCCTGCTCCCGCAGAGCGTCCGCCGCCTGTGGCGTCGTGGAGACACGGACGGTTCCCGCCGCCGAGGACCGCTCCCCATCCCCGTCGTCCCGCTCCCCGGGCTGCCACGCCTCGCTGAACGACTCGCCCGCCAGCGCCTCGGTGACGGAGATGTCCTCCAGCAGCTTGTTGATCTCCGCGTCGTCGAGCATGAGGCTGTCCTGCGCCCAGTCGAGCGCGCCCAACTGCTGGAGGTCGCGGAGCACCTGCGCGGAAAGCTCCACGTCCTCCGAGCCACGCGCCCGGTTGTGCCGCAGTGTCGCGATGCGCATCTGCTCCGGCGTCATGTCCACGTGGACGACGGGCACCTCGGTGAAGCCCAGTTCCCGGGCGGCGCGCCAGCGGTGCTCACCGTCGACGATCGTGTTGTCGGGCAGCGCGACGATCGGCTGCGTGAACCCGTCCTCCTCCATGGAGCGCAGCAGTAGCTCGAAGTCCGTCTGCGACTGGCGGTTGGGGTTGTACGCGTTGGGCTTCAGGTCCCCGGTGGGAACGTAGACGACCTGCAAGCGCTCCAGCGTCTCGGTGTGCTTCTCGACGGCCTTGCGGCCCTTGTCGCGCAGCACCCGGCCAGCCGACGCCGGGTTGCCCTTCTCAATGGTCACGCGTGAAGTCCTCCCTGAACAATGCCGCCGGTGGTGTCCGGCTCACGATGTGCGGGTCGAGTGCACCACGATTCCAGTCAACGTGCCCGGTCACCGGCTGCCAGAGCCGCGCCCGCCGGTCCCTCCCCCCGTGCCCCATGACGCTCGGCCCCGGCGCGTGGTCCGCAAGGCTCGGCACGCTCACGTACGTGAGGCGCCCGATCGCGGCGAGGAAGCGCGCGTAGACCACATCGTCGTGGGGGTAGCGTTCCGAGACGTGCTCCCCGGTCCAGAGCAGCAGCGGCTCGATCAGGTCGGAGGGGAGGGCGAAGGCGATGGGGTTGAGGCTATAGGCCGTGGCGTACCAGCTTTTCCCCGCCTCCAGCGCCTCGGGGCCGTCCTTGGTGGCGGAGTAGAAGTTGACGGGCGTACCCGGGGGGATGGCGTTGAGCGCGCGACCGACGTGCGCGATCGCGTCCTCACTGAGCACCGCGTCGTCCGTGAGCAGCAGCGCGTACTCACCGGGGAGCGTCCGGGTGAGCAGGCCGGTCCACGCCTGCCGTGCGTTCCACCAGCACCCGAGATGCTGGTCATCCCGGTAGAGGACCGTGCCGATGCCCAACTGCTCCCGCAGCGCCTCCGCCTGCGCGATGCGCTCCGGGACCGTGATGATCCCGATGGCCGCGAGGGTCAAGCGGCGGGCTGCTTCCAGAGCGCCCGGCGCCAGTTCCCCTCGCGGACGACGTGACCGGAGTGCATCAGCCGCTCCATCCAGCGCGATACCGTCATGGCGTTCGGGGCGCCCCCGAGGTCCACGGCCATCTCGTCGGCGATCGCGTGGATGCTGTGAGCGCCGGGACCCAGCCGCTCCAGCGCCGCGAGAATCATCTGCTCGTCATTTGTCACCGGTCCGTCCTTCCCCGCACGGCCTCACCACCGTGTGCCCGGAGCCTACCAGAGCGAATGCACGCGCGTCAACGATGCTGGTCCGCCGGGTCCTCCACCCCGGACACCTTGCGGTTCAGCACGTAGCCGACGCGCAGCGTGTCCTCGGGGCGCGGCTCCCCGGGGCGCGACCACCGCGCCATCGTCCAGTACGTGTAGCCCGCGTGGTCGAGGTAGCGCCACGGCTTCCCGCGAAAGCGGAGGTCGTAGCCGTGCTCCTGAATGAGCAGCCGCATGGCGTGCCAGAGATCGTCCATCCCGGGCCACGTCGACATGATGTACTCGTGCGGCGCGTAGTAGTTCGTCTTGCGCCACGGAGCGGCCTCTAGCTCCGCGTGCACCGCCTCCGGGACCACCCCATTGAGTACCATGCTCGTCCTTCCGATATCCCGTCACTCACCATGACGGTTTGCCATCCCAACTACCGGCACCCTTCCTGAAAAACTCGGGCTCTACATACGGCAGTTGTCCGCTGGACTTTACGCTGAACGGATCGCCGTTGTAAAACGCCTTCGTCAACCCGCGCCATGAGCCGAGGTTATTGACGCAGTTGTAGCAGGGGGAGGTGTCCGGCAGCGGGGTCGTGGCGTGACGCGCGTGCGCGTGGAGCAGCCGGTCCCGCATCGTCGCCGCGCGCTCCCGGATCCACTCCGGCGCGTGCTCCCCGAGGCATTCCCGGTCAAACGTGTCGTGCCACGTCTCCCCGTAGCGCCGCCGCGGCTCGACCGCCCGGCGCCCGAACTGCGCGCCCAGCTTGATCCCGGGGAGCCGGTCGGTGACGCGCTTCCACCACTGGGGCCACGCGGAAGAGGCGGCGGCCAGCAGTTCGGCGCCGTCCGCGTTCATCGAGGGGGGCGCGATGCGCAGGCTGTTGCGCGAGATGCCCATGCGGTGCATCACGTCGTAGGCCCCGTTGTAGTCCCAGCCGTAGAGCTTGTGCGCGAGCCAGATGTCGGCGTCCGCCCCAGTCGTAGATGGGGCGGACGCCCCAGACACCGGAGTGCTCTTTGAGCAGGTGCCCGCCCGCCGAGAAGATCCCGTACATCCGCCCGCGGCTCTCCGAGACGCGCAGCCCGACGACGCTGTAGAGCCGCTTGCCCTCCTCCGGGGGGAAGCGCTCGGGGGTCGTCATCTTGTCGATCGTGAGGTCCGGTATGTCCTCCCCGAATCGGGGGAACGGGCGCACCCACTGCTCGGGGTCGAGCGCGGGGTCGAACACCCACCAGTAGGGCTCCCGGCGGTTGTAGACGTTGATGATGGGCTGCCTCGCGACGAGCCACGTCATCGATACCTCCGGGTCCTGCGCGACGCGCTCGGCGTACTCGTAGGTCCCGGGGAACATGATCTCCTCGTCGCGCAGCACGACCTCGACGGGCAGTCGCCCCGTCTCCCGGGCGGCGATCCGGCAGACCTCCAGACAGGCCCCGCTATCCTTCCCCGCCGAGAAGGAGACGACCACCCGGTGCCCCTGCTCGTAGATCTCCAGCATCCGCCCGACAGCGGCGTCGAACACGTTGACGCCCTTGATCGCCACCCGCGTCTTAGGCACGGCCACCCACCCTCAGCCACAGGAACCCGTCGTACTCGCCCATCGACCATTCTCGCCCCGACGCCACCCCCATGGCAGCCACTTCCTCGACGGTGCGGGGAGGGGCGAGCGGGGGGATCCCGTGGGCGAGCAGAACGCGCGGCCCCGCGTGGCGTGGGCCGTAGAACATGAGGAAGGCCCGCCCGTTGAGCGCGAGGTAGGGCGGCGCCAGCAGGCGCTCCGGGCGATCGATGTAGTTGACGGCGCCGAACAGCGAGATGACGAACGAAAACGGCTGCTCCGGGATGTAGTGCTCCGCGAGGGAGGTGACGACACGGGCGCCCGGGTGCTTGACCTCCAGTTGGTGCAGCATCCCCGGGGAGGGGTCGACGTTGACCGTGCGGGACGTTGCCAGCGGGAAGAGGTCGAGCAGCAGGCCCGTCCCGGCGCCCACGTCGAGGATACGGTCAGCCGAGGCGATGTCGCGCAGCACCTCCCGCTTGACCCAGCCGTTCTGCTCGATATCCCGCGGGGACTGGTACTCCCCGTCGTACACCTCGGCGACGGCATCGTAGGCCTGCTGAACGGTCAACCTCTGCTCCACCATGTGCGCCCGCGGTCCCCTCATGAACGTCCATCTGGTCAATCGTCGTATTCGCTCCGAGGGGCGCCGTCGATCCGCTCCTCCCAGCGCGT
The DNA here is from genome assembly GCA_902826615.1 of uncultured Gemmatimonadota bacterium. GTDB lineage: Bacteria > Gemmatimonadota > Gemmatimonadetes > Gemmatimonadales > Gemmatimonadaceae > RBC101. The sequence goes on along the minus strand of CADEFN010000011.1, from coordinate 5,635 downwards.
GGTCACGGTCGCCAGCGCGCACTCGACGCACTCGTACCACCAGCCGTCGCCCAGCTTGGGGCCGTACATCTCGACGAACCGCCCCAGCAGGCGGAACCGGTGGCACCGGCAGCAGCGCTGGTAGAGACGCCGGGTCGGCCCCGAGTAGCCCGCACCCACGGGCACGGAGTGCCGCGGGTGACGGCGATCGAGGTCAGCTAGCTCGCGGCGCAGCCACCAGAAGAGCGCGAGGCCCGGCGGCTCCCGGTAGGCGTGCATGGGGTTGCGCCCGTTGAGCAGCGAGAGGCAGATGTCGCAGTACGGCTCCTCGGCCCGCGTCGCCCGATGCTCGCGCGCCGGGTGCCTGCACAACTGGAGGGGCCAGAGGCGCACGATGCTCCAGCACACCGCCTGCCGCTCCATCCGGAACCCGTCGAGCAGGTTCACCCGTCGAGCGCTTCTGCCAGTCCCTCGGGAGAGACACCGGCGGCGATCGCCTCCTGCATCATCGCGGGGAGGCGCGTCAGGTCCGGCACCTCCCGCCCCTCCGCGCGCCACTGCGCCTCGACCTCCGCCTGCACGATCTGCTCGGGCGAGTAGGCCATGGCGGGGATCGCGGTGGTGAGGTCCACGGGGGCGGTGTGCATGTAGTTGGAGGGCAGGTGCGCCACCTCGGCGGCCCTCAGCGGCTTCGTCCGGTGAAGCGCGTAGGTTGTTAGCTGCCCGGGCTCGTCCACTTCCTCACGGTCGTCGTCGCCGCACCCGGTGAGCAGCTTGATCGCGAACTCCGCCGCGCGGCGCCGGTCCCGCCGGGTCCACTCGTCGCGCCGCTTCGTGCCGCCCCGTCCGTCATCGATGAGGACCGCGGCGTGCCAGAGGGGCGCGCCGTCGTACAGGTGGGCGTAGCGGATCACGACGAGGCGCCCCATCACATCACCGACGCGCTGCTGGTACCGCATGAGCAGCGTCTGGAAGAGCGTCCGGCAGGGGGAGTGGAGGACGGCATCTTGGAACGGGGAGAGCGTGGAGAGGGGTCGGTGGGTGGGCATCCTTGCCCCTTTCAGTTGCGGAACCGGGCTCCGAAGTAGCGGTCCGCGTGGCGCTCCGCTTCCGTGCGGCCACGCCGGTCCCACCAGTCGTACGCGAACGCCCAGATGATGACGATCGGGCTCACCAGCACGACACCCAGCACGCACAGGATGACGCTGGGGCGCTTCCTGACGATCGGCGCGAGGAACCGGAACTCACGGGCGAACTCCACGGTGGTCGTCAGCCAGCAGGCGACCGTCCAGACGCCCAGCAGGAGTAGGGCGACTTGCATCACTCGCGCACCGTGATCCGGCCCGACTGCTCCCCCTCGTCGACACGGACCTCGCCCTCCAGTTGGAACGTCGCGGCGCAGGCGGGGCACGTCACCTCACGCGGCGTCGCGCGCAGAGAGGCGGAGCGCCCCAGCACCGTGTAGAGCGTGATCCGCTCCTCACAGGACGGGCAGGCCATGAAGATCTCGGTCGGCACTCACGCCCCTCGGATGAACTGCCAGAGCCCCAGCGCGGGGAGCCCGAGGCGGGCGCGGAGCCGGTTGCGCTGCGCCCGCGCGGTGTAGATGAGCCCGGTGACCGTCATCCCGCCCGTTACCCCGGCGAGGAAGGCGCTCACACCCAGCACGATTTCCATCTCACTCGTCCTTCCCTCAGCGGATGCGCGCGGAGCGTACCGCGCGCGCCTCGCCTCCCGCTAGGCAACGACCGTCCCGTTGTCCATGCGCTGCTGGAATCGGCGGTTCACCGCGCGGGTCGTCTCCGCGTGGCGCGCGTTCTGGATGGCGTCTGCCGCGGCAAACACCGCGTTGAAGGCCTCGTTGGTCAGCGTCTCGGGCCACGTCGTGCGGCACTGGTCGCCGCAGAACTCGCGGACGTGGAACTCGAAGAACTGGGGCTCGTCCGCGTAGAGGCCCTTGTGCGTCTTGGTCGGCTCAAAGCCCGCCGCCTTCAGCATCGCCCGCGCCTCGCGGAGCCGGTGCGTCATCCGGTGGTCCTCAGGGTCGGACGTGTAGCCGCGCTTCAGGTACTCGCCGCCGGTCGTCAGGGGGGTGGGGTCGGTCATCGGGGTCGTCCTTCCTTCGTGGCCTCACTGCCACACCCAGAGACTAACCTAGTGGTGCAACCACGTCAACATGACAAGTTGGCAGGGGCGCAACAGAGGCAGCGCGGCTCCTCGGGCACGTCCACCGAGGGGCGGGGGACCCGCTGGTGCTCCCAGAACTGCGCGGAGTCGTAGCGGTAGCGACGCGCCCGCGCGCTACTCATGTGCGGCTTTGAGCCCGTGCCCTCACGGGGTGGCACGCCCCGGCGCACCTTCACCGGACGCCTCCCTCTTCCCCCGCATTCTACCCGTGGTAATGGTGATCCCGGCACCACGGACGGTGCGGGTCGCGCGCTGCTGCGCGGGGTTGCGGTGCGGGTTCTCGGGGAGAAGCCCCTTGCGGGCACGCAGGAGGTGCCTCAGGCGTGTCGCAACACGCTCCGACTGGTCGTCGTACGCCAACGTTCTCGTCCTTCCATCATCGGAACAGCGCCTTCACGATCCCGACCGGCGGGGAGTTCCGGGGAGGCGCGCCCGCTTCCTTGCGCGAGTCGGCCTCGGGGTCGATGAACTTGGGACGCCCGCGCACCCACTGGAGCCGGGCGTAGGGGAGCACGTAGTCGTGGAACCACGCGGTGTCGGTCCGCGCAGGGAGGATGGCGTAGACGAGCGCGCGGTTGCGCAGCGTCTCGTTCCGCGCCTTGCGCACGAAGTCGGGCAGCCCGTCACCCCACGGGGGGTTGAGGAACACGCGCTCGTCGCGCCACGGGAAGTTCAGCCCGTCGAGCGGCGAGATCTGCCGGGTACCGTCCGGGAGGGACGGCATCGTCGAGGGGCAGTTCGGGTCATGCGGTGTGCGGCGCGGGCCGATCAGGCCACCGGGGTCGGCGGGACAGGTGCACCAGCGCTGCCCGTTCCGGTCCCACGTGCCGTCTGCCGTGCAGTACCGGGGGAGCTTGGCGTTGAGGTGCGAGGCGGCGCCGTCGAGGGTGAAGTCGTAGAGCGCGTGGGCGGGCTGGAAGAGGGAGTCGGGCGTCCCCCACTCCGCGCTGGCGCTCGATGTCATCCCGCTCGTCAGCATCGTCATCCCTGACGCCTCCCCCACATCGCCCCGTCCCGCCCGATGTGCGGGCCGCCCTCCGGGTGTCCCGCGAGCCGCACGCACCGCCGCGCCCGGCAGCGGGGCCACGGCCTCGTGAAGTCGAACGGCATCACGTCCCGCGGACCCGCCAGTAGGCGGCTCGCTGCTCGTAGTCCCGCTCGACGACGATCACCTTGCCGTGCACCTTCGCCGCCTCATGCAGCAGGTCGCGCAGGCGCCGGAAGCCCATGCCATCGGGCAGCGGCACCACCCCCGCGACGTTCCACTCCCCCGCCAGCACCTCGATGTAGGGGGCGATCGCGCGCTCGCGATCCCGCTCGCGCCCCACCTTCACGAGCGCCGGGTCCATGCGCCTAAACCGCGGCACCCCGGGGCCACTCCCGCACGCGCAGGTCCTCGGGCCAGAGGGCCGGGTCACCGTTGTGCCCGCGCCGTGCCACCGGGAAGTCGTCGCGCGGCGTGATAAGCGTGCCCTCCCCGAGTTGCTTCATGAAGAACGCGACGCCCGCTGCCGCGCACTGGTCGCGGATACTGCGCGCCCACGCGAGGTCGAACGGGCGCGCGTGCGGGCCGCTCTCGCCGCCGACGATCACCCAGTCGAGCGCTGGCACATCCGGATTCGGGCGCCCCATGTCCGTGTTGCGCCCCGTGAGCGCGTTGATCCAGTACATGTCGAGCCCGACCCGCTCCACGTCCATGTGCGTGAAGTCGATCGGCCCCAGCAGCGGCTCCGCGCTCACGAACCGCACGGCGGCGGGCGTGTCGAGCAGCAGCGGGATGCGCTCGTCGGCGCGCTGCTGATCCTCGGCGGACACCCCGAGCCAGACGTTCGGGAGCGGCTTCCCGGGGTGGAACTGGAACCCCACCTCGTCCGTGACCACATCATGACTCCACCGCATCGCGCTATCGATAGCGCGGAGCCGCGCCATGTAGTCACGCGGTGCGTCCCCGGGGCGCCAGACGCGCGCCGCTTCGGTCATGTCGCGCTCCCCGTTGAGCATCGCCCGCATGTACGCGCGCATCCGCTCCGGGCGCTTCGTGAGCACCATGAAGATGTGCCGTGACGAGAGGGCCATCACCGCGAACACGCGGTCGACGTAGTCGTCCGGCACGTCCTCGTGAAACAGGTCGGCCATCGAGTCGACGAAGTAGGCCCGCGGCTTCGTCGCGCGCAGCGGCTCCGTCAGGCGCGCCTTCAGCAGTTGCACCGTCGAGAACGGCACGTAGTATTGCGCGGGCGCCGTGTCGAACCGCCCGAGCTTCCACGCGACGTGCCGCTGGTCGTGAAGCTGGAACGCGTAGCAGTGGTCGCACCCGGGCGAGACGCGCGTGCACCCCACCGTCGGGTTCCACGTCTCGCCCGTGTACCCGGGCACCCACGTCCACTGGATACCGGTCGGCACGCTACGCCCCCGAGGCGATCGCGGACACCTCCCGGTGGAGGCTCGCGCGAGACACCACCCAGCCCTCGAAGCAATCCCAGCCGCAGAGGTTCACGGTGAACTGGCTGGACTCGTCCATCGGCTTGGGGCCGACGAACGTCCCGAAGGGGGTCATCATCTGGGGGCGGTCGTCCTCATCCTCTTCATCCTCCTCCACCGGGGGTGGCTCCACGTACCCCCGGAGTGAGATCCAGCCGATGCCCTTGCCGCGCGGCATGTCGCCGTCGGAGTCGATCGGCCCCACCGTCTCGACGCAGCCCGGCGCGTCGCAGTGCAGGTAGCTGGACATTCCTCGTCCTTCCTTTGAACCGTTTGAGCCAGCCTTTGGACCGCCTTTGGACCGCTAGAACGGTCCCTCCATGTCCGTCTCCACCGGGTCGCCCCGGTCCCCCCAGAGGGTCAGTTGCTCGCGCATCTTGTAGAGCCCGGGGGTCACGATCCCGAACCGCTCGACGGTCGAGTTGAACTCGCTCACGTCGGGCGGGACGCGCGTGATGATGTCGTTCGACACCTCCAGCGCCGCGAGGGCGCGGTGGATGTCGCGCTGCACGAGCAGACGGTGCACATAGCCCGCCGTCTCCTCCGCGCTCTTGGGGTTGCGCAGGTTCTCGAAGTGCTGCCAGTGCAGGTCGATCCAGAGCCGCGGGAAGTTTTCGATCCCGTCCCGCTTGGCCTGCCAGACGGCGCGTGCCGGAACCACCTCGACGGAGGCGTAGATGGGCATGTCGCCCCACCGGCCCTTGCGGAGCGGCGCCTTGTTCCGCCGCCAGCACAACTCGTAGGTGAGCGTCGTGACCTGCGACATCTCCGGCCAGCCCAGCAGCGTGTCCACGAGGGAGGCGCGCAGGTGCGAGTCGGCGACGAGCCACGTGGCGTTCGCGAACATCGCGCCACCCGGGGGGATGACCGCCCAGTCGGGCGCGCGCTCCACGAACTCCTGCTCGCGCAGTTCCTCGATCCGGTCCCCCTCGGGGAACTGGGGCGGGTCCTCCCCGTAGCCGGGGTCGTCCCACATCCCCTCGGGCGC
>CADEFN010000010.1 GCA_902826615.1 uncultured Gemmatimonadota bacterium | reverse complement strand
ACACGTTAGGCAGAGTTCCTCACAGGACTGACACGGGCATGGTCTCCGACTGCCCTTACTCTTTTGGGGTGGTGCCCGCGCACCTCATGTCTGCCGTTTGATGACCGCGGTGGCCTCCAGGGAGCGGCGAGGTGGTCGGCAGACGGCCGTTGGGGCCACCGCGGCTCCGTTGACTCTTTCGCGCGCCGTCGTCGCCCCCACCCCACGGCCAGCCGGGCGCGGTGCCCACGCGCGGGACTGCGGTCGCCGCCCGATGCAGGTGCCCGTCGCGAAGCCCCGTGTGGGCGATGGGCCTGCCTAACACCAGGGTGCGCTTGACCGGCGCGCCCAACGAACGGCGTTCGGCACCGCGCCCGACGGTCGGCGGCTGGCGCCCCCCAGTGGACGGTGCAATCTTGAGGGGCGGCGGTTTTGGGGCGCCAGCCGCTTCTATATGATTGGGCGCTCGGGGCGGTGCCGGCGCGCCGGCAAGCGACCCTTACACGTTAGGCTGTTGCGAGACGACTGCGCGGTATCGTGGCTGTGGTGTGCCGTGCCGACGGCGGAGGAGTCGGGCCGAGCCGTCAACGCACCCGCGACTGCGTAGCGGAACCGCAAGACCGTTGTCGGGTAGCACGCGCTGGCGCACCCTGAATGCGACCAGTCGTAGGCCTACGGTTGGGGGCAATCGGGTGGAACATGCGAGGCAGGAATGGCCGGGAGCGGACGACACCTTGTAGTGCGGCGTACGTGGTGGCGACTCGTCCTGGCAATGGGAGGAGTTGGGGGCGCAGCCTGCGCCCGATTGCCCCGATGGCTGGCCCCCTCACGGGTCGAGATGCAGGCATGGCTCGTGGACTCCGTGCTGACACCGCAGGATACGTTGCGCATCCGCCGCGTCATCCGGAACAACGGACCTCGACCGATTTGGATGTCGTGGACCACGACCGACGTCTCCTTCGTCGTGCGTGACACGAGTGGGCGGGCGGCGTGCACCTACAACGGGGTGTATCTCCTCGGCCAAATCGTGGTCCGCGTCGCCCCGCACGCCGAGGCCACACATCACGTCAACTGGCCGCTCGCGTATCTGAGCGACTGCGGCCCAGGCGTCTATGTGGTTGACGTGAGTGACGGCTATGCAACGGGCGAGCGGGGGACCGGCCGCGGTGGGGCGCTCCGGGTGCCGGTGCTCCCATTGACGGTCAGGCCGACGTCGCGGCCGTGAGGGGAGCGCAAGCACAGCCTAACAACCCGTTGCACTTGGCGGACCTTGTTCGGGGTCTGGCCGACCCGCCCGGGCCGAGGTAGACTATTCAAAGAGGCGGCCCGGGCGGGTCGACCTTTTGTTAACCCGGTCCGCAAGTGAACGGGAAACGTTAGCCGGTCCACGACGGGTGCATTCCCTCGAGTGTCGGCAAGGCGTCGTTCAGGGCAAGCTCTATCTCGTCCTGGAGTTCCGCCGAACATCTCCGCGGTGACCAAGAGAAAGGATAGGGTCCCAGGAGACCCTGTCCTTTCGACCTTCCTAGAAAGCCGACACCCGGGTTTAGAACCGGAAGCCAACCATCAGCGGTGTGCCGACATTGTCATCACGTGCCCTCGGATCCCGGCTTAGCGCTCCAGGAGCCTGCAGCCACTGCTCGATGAACAGTCGGCCACCAGCGAGCGGCATGCCAACGCCGACTCCCGTACTGACGCCGAGGGACCAACGCGTCTGCGACTCTGGTAGCGGAGCCTTCTCGAGCTCTGCGCTGGTGAAGGCGCCTCCCGACTGAGATCCGCCCGTCCTGGAAACGTGGGCGCTTGGCCCAGCCAACACATAGGCACTCCATCCACTACGAGGTGCCATGCCCATGGTGGCCACCAACCCTAAGGACGCGTACCGGCGAGTATAGGTGAACTTGCACTCCCTACAGTTGGCCGATGAGACGTCCACGCCGCGCGGTAGGTCTGAACCCAAGGTCCCGAACAGCCTTGCCGCGACGTTCCCTCCTCGCGCACGCCACACTTGGCGCCCCGCCATCGCTACCACTTCCCCCCGGACTCCGGGGTCTCGTGTGCTCAGGTCCAGCTCATACGGATTGGCGCCTAGCGCTACCAACCAGTGTTGCGCCTCCCCGTTGGCGGTGGCGACTTGCGCCACCGCCTGAGGGACGACCGACGTGCCGACGACCACGGCAACGAGACTGCGAATCAATTGGCCCTTCATGATCATCTCCTTCTATGTTGAGATCGCAAGACGTTCGATCAGTTGACCTGGATGCGCAGGTAGGCCGAACGCGTGCCCGTTTGCCAAGTGTTGATGTAGAACGACATCACCGCACTGCTCGAGGTACCAAAGGTTCCGCCGTACGGGTAGGCGCCTGCGACGTAGAAGCGCCAGCCGAATTCATCGTCTTCGCCTGTTGCGCCGCCATCCTTCTCGATGATACGCACGGCATAGGTACCGTTGAGGCCGTTACAGACGTTGATAGGCGGTTGACCCACCCCCGGTGTCATGAGGAACAATCCATAGTACCCCTGATCCTCCACAACGTCGTTCTGGTAATAGGTGCCGCGCTCGCAGGCGGCTTCAAAGATGGGAATCGAATTGCCGACGCCGACCCACTGGTAAATGGGTGGGATAATGGCATAACTGATGAACTGCATTTCGGAATTCCCGAACCAGCCATCGCCCTCCTGAATGTTGAAGTGGTTGATGTAGACGCCGGTGGCGGTAGTCGAGGCTGCCACTGCGCCAGCGAACTCAGGACGCCGCGGTCCCCGCAAATTCGCCAGTGCGGCGGCGAGCTGCGCTGTGCTCTGAATCGTCGCGCCTTGCGCCTCCGATGCGAGCACTGTACGCGTCAGTTTGGGTTCCTCTGGATGCAGGATCAGCAGCGGGTACGGTAGCGGTAACGACGCGAACGGAATTTGGATCGACTGGCCATTGGTACGCCAGCCAGTGATCACCGGCGCATTCGGATCGAGTGTAAGCGCCACCACGACATCATCTGTGCTGCGCCAACTCATTCGATGAGCCTCCTCAAGCATGTAGAAGTCCAGACTCGGCAACGCAGCGGCGGCCTGTCGAGCCGACTGCAGCTCTTTCGCACCAGAGGTAGCCCGTGCGAGCCAGGAAGCCAGCACGATCTTGTGTTCGTTCGCCTCAGATGTCTGCATGCTTTTGAGCAGCCCAACCCGTACTGTAGGGTCCGCCAAGAGTACCGCCACTTGGCGGGCCAAATCGTCACCCTTGGCTGCAGCGCTTGCAGCCGCGACTTGCCGCACCGCTTCCGGTGAAGTGACGCTTGAATCGCTATCGGAACACGCAGTGGCCGCCATGATTCCTGAGAGGGCCAGAGCGAAAATGTACCGAGAGACAACCATCTCCTGTTAGAGGTGAGAGAAATGTGCGGACCGGTGGGATGCGTTCCGAGAGAGGAACACCCGATCCCGTGTCAGCACCCAGCTGACGAGCCTCGTAGTCCTTCGTCAGATGTAGCTACTGCCTGACAGCAGGTAACGTGGGCTCCAGCTTGCTCTTACGCTTGCCGGGCCTTTGGTCTCTTGTCGAGTTCGCCACATTCGCTCGTCTGTTGCTCGCCAGCGGGCGACGGCCATGTGTCCCTACCACGCAACGGCGCGGTTTGACCGAGGGAGAGAACACTACGGGCCGGCTAACAAGCGGCTGCAGTCTGACGGGCCTGGTCGGCTGGCTGTTCCGCCCGGGCCGTGGTAGGATGGAGGGAGGCGGCCCGGGCGGAACAGCTTTGTTCACGCGGCCCGCAGCTGAGCCGTAACGTTAGGCAGCGGTAGACTGAAGCCGTGCCCTCTTTGTCCCAATGCAATCGAGCCAAAGCGGCCCTACGCGCGCTGCACCAAGTGTTGGTGCGTATACGGGTCGCGATGGAGGCTGGCGCCTTGCCAGCTTCCTCATCGAGGGACGGGCAGCCTTGCGTCCGGTTCGGTCCAACTCACTCCGAGCGTTTGGCCAAAGGTGAAGTATGCATCGTCGAGGACCAAGGATTCCATCGCGCCGCCGCTCAGTCGCCTTCACCATCGCGGGAGCTGCTGTGGCGGCGCTTTCACTCGGCATCTTCGGAGTTGGCATTGCATACCGACGCGCCGGCCTTCTCCTCCGATTCATAGCGATTCTCGCGAGCCTCGCCGGGTTCCTTCTGGCGCGGCGCCTTCTGGAGGCCGGGTATGAAGGCGATCATCCTGATCGGTTTGGAGATGGCGGAGGGCCTGACGACTTCTCGCATGGCATTGACACGTTGGCGGACTAGCTCATTGGGTCAGGATGCACGTCGCGGAGCGACTGGTGAGCGCACCTGTAGTTTCCGTCAGGGCGCTGGGAGGTGGCTCTGCGATTCCGGGTATTGGCTGTGCTCTCAACCGCTGCCTAACAGGCCGCTGCAGGCTGACGGGCCGTTGGGCTGGCCGTCCCGCCCGGGCCGTGGTAGAATGGCAAGGAACGGCCCGGGCGGGCCGGCTCTGTTTACCTGGCCCGCAGCTGAGCGGCGGGTCGTTAGGCCGAAGCGCGAGGGGTGGCACACCCACTACGTCAGGACCTCCACCTCTGCCACTCGCTGTAGGCCCTCGTAAAGAGTAAACCACGTGCCACGCGACAGACGCTCGTTAGGTGCGTCCTCCATCAGAAACTGCACTCGGGCATCCGATGAATTCGGATTCTCTTGCTCAGGAGGTGGAACGTCGAAGAAGACCTCGATACTCCAAGCACCGTCGGGCCAGCCTGCGCCATCCTCAGCGAAGCGGCTTAGCGCCACATAGCGCAGAGTCGGAGGCGGTGATGCTCGACCGCGTTCAGCCGCGGGGGCCCAGTGTATTCGCGCGGAGTGCGTCATTTCGGTACGAGCTGTCCAGCTGCGGCTCCAAGGTTCTTAATGCGAGCACCCTGCAGTGCTTCCACGGGGGCCCACCACGCCTGACCTATCCCATCTATTCTGCCAAGTCGAGTAAACGTGCGTGCCGCGTCAGCCGACACGCGAATTTGGAGCACCTGACTCCCCGCGCCATTCTGTGCGCCCCACCTCGCGGCCGCAGCTGCGGAGTTTGTAAGGTACTTGCCTGTGTTCCCCGCAGCGGCTGCACCCGCTCGGAGTGCACCCACCGCCGCCACATCGGCAGCTTCCACAGCGCTCACCCCTCTAAAGAATGTCGCAGTTCTTCCGAGACCTAGTGCCGCGACTGCACCCTCGCCACCACCCATCGGCGCCATCAGCGAGAGTGACGCTGCGGCCTCCATTACCGGCCGCACGGCCGCCATCATTGCACCGAGCTGCATGAATACAGCTTGGGCGTCCGCATCCAAACCACCGCCACCCGGGCAGTCCGGTGGGCACGCCATGAGCCCAAACGGATCGCTGAAATTCACCGGGTCGCCATTCGCAAACCCGTAGAGATTCAGCCCTCCCGCAAGCCCAATGGGATCTTCTTGCGTGAATAGCCCCGTCGTCGTACGTACGACCGAGCCGCGTGTCTCCTTGCTGAGATGTAGCTGCAGCTTGCCATCCACACATGTGGTCGCGCAAGCCCGGCGAGGCCTAACTCTAGCTGCAGCGGACGGGGCCAGGGGGCTGGCCGGGTGGGCCGCCGCCCTTCATTGTAAGGGCAGGGACGGCGGCGGCCCACCCGGCTTTGTTCACAGGCCCCGCCGCTGAGCATCAACGTTATGCCGGCGCCCTGAAACGCTATCTGATGGCAGGAGGTGCGAGATGCGCGTCCTTCATCCCTCCGTCTGTTCGCGAGCGCTCGTGAAGGCGCACGTGACGGCGTCAGTCAAACCGTGCCCCGGGCGACGTAGCACCGTGTATGGCTCCCGACTTGTGTGTGGGCGGAGTGGGCCGATGCCGAGTCGTCGGCACCGCCTTCCCCCGGTGGCGCCGACGCTTCCCCTGACTACCGCCCGCAGCTCGCGACTACGGTACCACCTTCTTCGGCGTCTGCTGCTTGATCTTCTCCATGTACTTCTGGAAGAACCACTTGTGGATGTCCATCATGTTGATCTCGCGACCCTGGATATACGACTGCTCGATATTGCTCGTCATATCCAGCGGCGTCCCCGTCGTGATCAGCAACGTGCCTTCCTTGCCCACTTCCAGTGATCCCACCTTGTCAGCAATTCCCAAAAAGGTGGCAGCGTTGATGGTCACCGACTTGAGCGCTTCCTCCTCCGGCAACCCGAAAGCCACCGCGACGCCGGCATCCCAGGGCAGACGATTGCTGTAGAGCCCACCTGAGCCGCCAGCAATGGCGAACTTCACGCCAGCAGCGTACAACTTGGCCGGCATCGCGTAGGCGCCGTCATACCCTTCGTAGTCGCGCTCGGGCGCCGCCATGGTGGACGTGAGGATCACCGGCACATTCTCCGCCTTGAGCCGGTCGGCCACAAACAACGCGTCGCGCCCACCACGAATCACCAGCTTGACGCCCTCGGCCTTGCCCCAGGTGATGGCATCGTTGATCTGCGCAGCGCCTTCGGCGGCGACCACTACCGGAATCGTCCCTTCAAGCGCCGGAATCATCGCTGCATAACGAGAATCGGTGCGCACGTCCTGACCACTCTTCACGGCGTCACGGTACGCCCGCGCCTCGCCAAACCAGTCCTTGATCTGCTGCACCTGCTCGGCGTACGTCTTTGGGGGAGGCCCGGCTTGCCCGCGCCCGCCACCACCAAAGCCGCGACGGGGCCGAGCGTTAGGGTCAGGCCAGCGCACGTTCAGCGCGGCCGCGCCCTTCATCGACATTTCTTCCCACGTCCAGCCTTCGAGGTTGAGCGCCGACGACAAACCCGAGATAACACCGCCTTCAGGCGTGCTGAATGACACCAGCACCCCGGCTGAGCGCGTGGTGCCGATGTGCCGGCTTTCGGCGTTCACTGCCACTTCGGCCCGCACGTTCGGATTGAAGTCGCCGAGTTCGTTGATGTCATTGGAGACATCGACCGCGCCAATTTCGGTGATGCCGACGGTGCTGTAGGCGTCGACCAACCCGGGATAGATGTGTTTGCCCGTCACGTCCACGACGCGGGCACCATTCGGGATGGCCAGGTCTGCGCCCCCGATCGCGGCAATGCGGCCGCGGTCCAGCACAATGGTGCCGTTGGTGATGGTCCCCTTGGTGACCGTGTGGATGGTGGCGCCGCGCAGGGCCACAGGCTTGTCCTGCGGCGGAACGGTCATGCGCTCCTGCGCGCGCACCGCGCCCGGGACGAGCAGCGTCGACGCGAGCAGCGCAAACAGTGCGCTTTTAGTCGTGGTGGTCATGGGACGCATGGTGGATGGGTGCGTGATGAGTGAAGAGGACATTTATCGCGAGCCTCCCGGACCACGAGGACGGGCCGGGGCACCAGCGGCTGGTGTTCCCTCCGCGGGGGTCGCGGCCAGCACCGCCTGAATGAGCTGCGAACGCTGACGGGCCGTTTCTGCACGCAACGCCTTGTCTTCCTCGAGTGAGAAGTAGCGACGACCATCCACCCAGGTCTGCTCGGCCTTGGTGAACTGTGACAGCGGGTTGCCATTCCAGATCACGAAATCGGCGTCCTTTCCGGCTTCGAGCGAGCCGACGCGATTGTCGATGGCGATGGCCTTGGCCGACTGATTGGTCACCGTCGACAACGCAGCGACCTCTTCGACCCCGGTGCGCAGCAGTTTGCCCGCCTCCCAGTTCATGCGGGTGGAGATCTCGGCGTTGTCAGAGTGCAGGGAAGTCACGACGCCGGCCTCCATCAAGAGGCGAGCATTGTAGGTGGTGTTGTCGTAGGCCTCCATCTTGAAGGCTCCCCAGTCGCTCCACACCACCGCAGCGACACCCGACGCCTTGAGTTCGCTGGCGATCTTGAACGCTTCCACCCCATGCTGCAGCGTCTGAATCCTGAAGCCGAACTCTTCTGCCAGCCTGACGAGTGCCAGGAATTCGTCGGCGCGGTAGCCGTGTGACGACACCAGCAACTTCTGATCGAGAATGTCGAGGATGGCCTCCATACGCAGGTCGCGACGTGGCGGGATGCCTGTCTTCTCCTTCTCCCAGCGCTGCCACTCCTTGCGATAGTCGCGCGCGGCGAGGAAGTGATCGCGGATGATCTCCTGCACACCCATGCGGGTGTTGGGGTAGCGCGTCGGGCTGCGCTTGGGGTTTTCGCCCAGCGCAAACTTTACCGTGCGTGGCGCGCCCGTGATCTTGTACTCGTCAGGCAGCGAACCCCAGCGCGTCTTGACGTACACGTTCTCGCCGCCGATGGGATTGGCCGAGCCGTGTTTGATCATGGTGGTGGTGAGTCCACCAGCCAGCTGGCGATAGAACCAGATGTTGTTGTGGGTGACCACATCTCCCATCTGCACTTCCGGAACGATCGCAAAGCCGCTCTCATTCACGTCACTCACACCCGAGTGTGTGTGTGGGTCGATCAGCCCCGGCGTGACATGTTTGCCCGTGGCGTCGATTTCCGTCGCGCCGGCCGGGGCGGTGAGTTTCTGCCCCACACGTACCACCTTTCCGGCCTGCACCAGGAGGTCGGCGTTCTGCATCTTGCCCTGCGCGCCCTGCGTCCACACCGTCGCGTTGCGCACCAGCACGGCGGCCGGCTGCGGCGGAGCTGCCGTGCGCCCGAACTCCATCGAGGGACGCATGAAGGGGAGGTCGAGCTTGGGTACTCGTGACGCAACGGCTCCGCGCGCCGGGCCCTCGTAGGCCTCGGTCCGTGTGCCGCGATAGGTCGCGTCGGTGCCGTTAGGCAGCGAGACCCAGCCGAAGAATTCCTGGTCCCGCACCGACCCGGCGAGCAACGTCGAGCCCTCGAGTCCGATGGCTTCACCGGGGAAGGTGGCTTCGAGTCGGCCAGTTTCGGTGGTGATACGCGCCGAGGTGAGGTTCACCGAGCGCTTTCCACTGATTTCGATGGTGCCGCGAATGCGATTGAGCGGTCCTTCGATGCGCACAATGGCGCTGGTGAAGGCGCCGGGATCGCTCGAGGTGATGGTCCATGTGCCGCGAGGATCCACCTGTGGTGGACGCGTGACACCGTAACGGACGCCCTGCACCCACACATCGCGCACTTCCGACTCCTCCGTAAAGAGGTCTCCCGCGGTCACCACGAGGTTGGCGGCTTTGCCGGCGGCGATGGTGCCATGTGACTTGTCGATGCCCAGCCAGGTGGCGGGCACGGTGGTCAGTGCCGCGAGGGCCTTGTCGGGCGCGAGCCCACGCGCGACGGCGGTGCGCAGGTTGGGGAGGAACTGCTGCAACGAGGAGAGACCGTCGGCGGTGATGGCAAAGGGCACACCAGCCGCGGCAAGCTGCGCCGGGTTTGTCGGCGCCAGATACCAATGCCGCAGGTCAGAGAGCGTGGCGTTGGCGGCCGCCTCGGGGCTCGAAACGTTAGGTGCGTCGGGGAAGGCGAGCGGCACCACCAGGGGTTGCGGGCGCCCCTTGAGTACATCGATGAGGCGGTATTCCTGACCGTTGCCACGGAACCAGGGAGTGAGCTTGTAGTCTTGCGCGAGTTTGTATGCGCGGAGGTACTCCTCCTCGCTGGTGGTCTCGAAGTAGACGGGCTGCTGCCCCTTGACCGCCTTGCCGAGTGCGGCGAGCGCCTCGCTGGTCTCGGGCGGGAGCGACGCACGGCCACTGGCTTCGTAGGCCGCCCAGGCGCGGGGATACCACTCGGCGTCCATGAAGGTCTGCTTCATGAGGGCCGTCGTTCCCATGGAGGAGTTGGGGTACATGCCCCCGAGGGCGAAGGAGCGCTGGAAGGCGATGGACTGTGCGATGTCGGGGCGGAGGACCCGCTCGCGTACGCCCGCTTCGCTGAGGGTGACAACCGATGCGGAGCCGCGGAAGATCCCCTGTCGCGGGACTGCCAGCACCGTGCCGAAGCCCAGGGAGCGCAAGGCAATGCGGCGGGTGGAGTCGTCCTTGAGGTTGGCGGTGGTACTGAACCAGGCGCGCACCTGCGGATTCCAGTGCGTGGGTCCCACATCGCCGCCCTGTGGCGGGGCGTCGCCCCCCATATCAGCGGAGGCGTCAACGAAGCCCGGATAGACCGTGAGCCCCTTCATGTCCCACACGCGGGCGCCCGAGGGCGCGGCCAAGCCAGCGCCGACGGCGGTGATGAGTCCATTGCGCACGACAACGGTGGCGTTGGTCAGCACTTGCCCGGGGCCCGTGACCACCCGCGCGCCCACCAGGGCGTGGTAGCCTGTGGCATTGTCGCGCAATCCGGTGATCGGTTGCGTGCGGGACGACTGCTGGGCCTCGATGGAACTGACGGCGAGTGCCGTGAGACCGAGGAGGAAACGAGTGACGCTCACAAATGGCTCCCGTGGGACGGTCTGTCCGGTGGCCGTCGGTGGAGAAGGGGCTAAGCGCCTGCGTGGAGCGCCGGGGACGACGCGCGTAGCAGGCCGGACCCCTCTATCTTGGCTCCAGTACCGGGCTGAGGCAACGCGCAGGGGCGACTGGGGGGGCCCATCCCTGGTGGGAGGGCCGGACCCTCCCTGCGCTCGTGGCCACGCTGGCCCTGGCAGTAGGTTGGGGCGGTTCAGGATCTCAACGAGGGCTCACACGCGTGCGAAACATCAGCAGACGCAGGAACGTCGCCCTCGCGGCAGCGGTCGTGGGGGCGGGCTACCTCGCGACGTTCGCGACAGTGAGGATTGGCCCCGAGCGCGCAGTGCTCTTCGGCCTTGCCATCGCCAGTTTCATCACGGCGATCGGCGGCTTCTCGTTCTTTGTTTTCTACCAGGTCACCATTCGCCAGCGCGAACGTTTGCTGCGTGGTGAGCGACTCCTGGCGCGGTGGACACTGACGGAAGACCTCTGGTCGCTCTTTGCTGCTCAGCAGGCCACATGGAACGACGGCACAAAGAACGCGATCACTCTGCGCGACGACCGGTCGAGGCAGGGGGTGCCCGTGGTCATCACCGAAGAGGCGCTGATGGTGGAAGACGACTTCCACCACCTCGGCGACCTGCGAGCACTGACCTGGCATGAGAGCGCGCCGTCGTACTTTGACTTCCGAATGGTGACGCACACCAAATCGAGCGCAATTCACTGGCACCTGAGGGTGCCGGCCTCGCAGGACGATCCCCCGGCGATGCGACGGGTCTGGGACTACTTCCAGACACGGCTGACGCCCGAGCCGATGTCGGCACGTGTGCGCCGCGCTCGCATCATGCGACGCCTGTCTGTCGTGCTGATTCTCATCGGTGTGGCCGGCGCGCTGGTGGCGAAATGGTCCACCAACGATCCCGCGTTGCAGACGGTGATGCTGGTCGCGATGGCTGCCGCGCTGATCGCACTCCCCGTTGGCCTGCTCGTGGGCGCGGTGTCACACTGGTGGCTCACCCGAGGCGCCGGGAAAGCGGTCACCTCGGCATAGGGGTACATTCCGCCCAACGCCGAGCCACGCCCGGATGCAGTCGTTGTGAGATGGTGCCGTCGCTGGATGAGAGTCTTGACACAAACCACTCTTTGCAAGAGGCCCTGAATGCGCTGCTGTACCGCCTTCACCGTCGCTGTTGTCATGCAGCTCGTGGCACCTGCCCCTGCTACCTCGCAGGGCAAGGAGCGCCTGAATCCGATCATCGCGGCGCAGGAGCAGGGGTTGCCGATCTTCGGCATTTCGCATCCGGCCATCGTGCGTCGCGGCCCTCGCCCGGGCGCACCCGGCAGTGCCCCGGCGGCCGCGCCAACAACTCCGCAGCCGGAGATCATCCTGGGCGATGTCGCGAAGGAAACGGTGGGGTATCGTCGTGCCGACTATCTCTTTACGTCGGGCACCTCCGAGACCTTTCTCAAATACCTCGAAGAAATCAGGAAGTCGGGGGGCTCCATGCGCACCCATCCATTCACGGCAAAGATCGGCATCTGGCACGCCGATCCGGTGAAGGTGAATGACGCGATTGTGCGGCAGCTTAACGCCGGCCACGTCAGCGTCTCCATGGAGGCGGTCGAGTCGGCCCAGGAAGTGCGCGATGTGATCAAGGCGATGCGTTTCGCCTCGAAGGGTGGGACACGCCCCGATACCGGCCTTGCAGCGGCGGCTGCGTACTGGGGCCTGAGTGTTGAGCAATACAAGGAGAAGGCGGACATCTGGCCACTCAACAAAAACGGCGAGTTGTTCATCAGCGTGATCATCGAGAGCAGGGAAGGGCTGGCGAAGGTACGGGAGATTGCCGCTGAGCCCGGTGTGGCGCAGATCTTTGCCGGGTATGGCACGCTGGGAGGGGTCTTCCGCGGCGATCCTGCGGGGCGCGAAGCGGCGGCCGCGACTATTCTTGCTGCCTGCAAGGAGTTCAAGATCCCGTGTGGCTTTCCGACCAATACCCCGGCAGAGATGGAGCAGCGGATGGGGGAGGGGTGGATGGTGCACATCATGCAGCGCCGCGACTCCCTGGCATTTGGCGCCATCGAAACGGGGCGCGCGCGGTTCGGGAGAAAGTAGGAGAGCGCTTTCCGAAGTTGACGCTTGCCGGACCTCACTCTATCACGGATGGAATGCATGCATCGCGCTTTTCTGCTGCTGCTTGTTGTGACCATGGCCTGTTCATCCAGGGACTCGTCAGGCGCCGACAATGTGGCGCAGTCTGGTGTGGCCTCGAACGTTGTGCCTGACGCGGGCGCGGACTCTGCCGCCATCCGCGCCACGCTCGAACAGTGGTACACCGCCATGCAGAGCCTCGATTCCGCTGGAATTGTGGCCCCACTCACACCCCAGTTTCTCCTGCTCGAGGACACACTTCCGCTCTCTGGCGCGGAGCTCGTCGCTCGGCTCAAGCAGGGTGGCACTGAGACGAAGTGGAAGGCGGAATTCAGTGAGCTGCGGAACCGGATTGTGGGTGACGTGGCCTGGACCACGCTCAAGAACCACGAGACATCAGTGGGCAAAGACGGGAAGAAGTGCCAGGCCGACTTTCTCGAAACGATTGTCTTTCAGAGAGATGGCACGCGCTGGATGATCGACCGATATCACGCGGCTGCACTTCATCGCTGGAGCTGCGATGCGTGATGTGGGTGCGTTGGAAAGCTCGAATACCGCGCCCGAACGCTGTGACTTCCGTTGCAAGATGAGCAGACTCACAGACAACATGTGCGTGGCGTAGTGCTTCGCCTGACGTGGCCATGGTCGAGCTGTAACCATGGGGGTCAACAGCGCGCGTGACGGCCGAGAGGAGTGTGCAAGGCCTGTTGCCATGACAGCCTACGCTGTAGACTGGTTGTTACCGCACCACATAGCCTGACCGACACGATTGCGGTCGCTGCGCGTCTCCCCTCGCCAGGTAAGTGTGCGTTAACCCGGTACGCATCCGGGATCCCACCTCCGACGGATCGATGCGCTCGATTCCGAACATCCCGCTTGCTGTTCTGGCTTTCGCGATCGGCGTTGCCCCAGTTGGCACGCGGGCGCAGTCGGCCCCGGCGAGTGACATCTCCGCGGTCGAACGACGCCTCTCCTCCGCGAGTGGCGAGCAGCGCATTCCACTTCTGGTGACCCTGGCGAAGCTGCGCCGTGATGAGCCCGCCAGGGTTCTTCAGCTATGCGACGAAGCGCTGACATTGCTCAAAGCGCACCCATCGGCGTCGGATGAGGTGCAGGTTCGTGTGGAACGAAGCCACGCACTGGAGACGACGGGTGATTACCCTGCGGCCCTCAGCGAGGCGCAGCGCGCGGAGCAGCTGGCGCGCGGTGTACGCGACGACCGGCTGCTGGGTGAGGCCATGTATCAGGTGGCCACCGTCGAGTGGCGCATGGCGACGTATGCGGTGGCGCGCGGGCACGCCGAACAGGCGCGTGCGTTGCTGGAGCCGTACGGAAAGTCCGGTGTGCTCGTTCGCACCCTTTCCCTTATCGGCGCCATTCACCACTACGAGTCCGACCTGGAAGCTGGTCTGGCCGGCTACGTGGCCGCGCTCCGCATGGGCGAAGCCCTGGGCGACGAGATCGCGGCCGCCCGGGCCCACAACAATATCGGACTCGTTCTTCTCGATCTTGGTCGCAAAGAAGAGTCTCTCGTGGCGCTGAAGCGCGCGCTTGCCATTCACGAAAGACTTGGCCCCAAGGCCAACCTCACCAACACCCTCAACAATGTCGGCCTCGCGCTCATCGAACTAGACCGGCCTCGTGAGGCACTGCCCTTTCTCGAGCGGGCGCTGGTTCTTGATCGTGAGGCGGGAAATCCGTACGGCGAGGCGAAGGAGTTCAGCAACATCGGGCATATATACGAAAAGCTGAAACAGCCAGCGCGCGCGCTGGAGTATCACCAGCGGGCGCTGGCAATACGGGAGCGCATCGGGGACAAGGATGGCATCGTCCGCACGCGTGGTGCGTTGGCGGAGGTGCGCTTGCAGAATGGCGACGTCCGCGGAGCGATTGCGCTCTTCGAACAGTCCACCGCCCTTGCGGCGGAGATCAACAACCGGCGCGACGAAGCCGACCAGCTTGCGATGCTCTCCCAGGCACGGGCGACAATCGGCGATACGGCCGGCGCGTTTGTGGCGTATCGACGATTTCACGAGTTGCAGGCGCAGCTTAACGACAGCGCCACCCGAACCCGCGTGGCCGAGCTGGAAACGCAGTACCAGACGCAGGCCCGTCAGCGCGACCTGGATGCCATGGCGAGCCTCGCCGAGTCTCGCCGCGAGAAGTTGACCTCGCTCATCATTGCCAGTGCCTTGCTCCTCGGTCTTCTGGTCTTGCTGGGAGTGTTGTATGCGCTTCGTGTGAAGGCGCAGAATGCTCTCGCAGAATCGGAGGCCCGGTATCGCACGATGTTCCAGGCCGCCCTGGTGCCCACTTTCCTGGTCGACCCAGCCACGCGACACCTCCTCGACTTGAATGCTCCAGCGAGAGCACTCTGCGGTGTGACCGCAGAAGGCTCCACTGTTGGAATTGACACGCTCGAGCCTGACTATGTGCGGCGAGCGTTCACGCAGCTGCTCCAGCCCGGCGCAGGCACGAACGAGTTTGCCGATAGCTGGACCGACGAGAGTTCACGAGTGCGGTGGGCCGAGTCGCGCGCCAGCTCGGTGACCGTCGGCGGCAAGGCATGTCTTCTGGTGTCGGTCGCCGACACCACGGAGGCGCACCTTCAGGAAGAGGCAAGACTGCGCGTGGACAAGATGGAGGCACTGGGGGTGCTCGCTGGCGGCATCGCACACGACTTCAACAATGCGCTCGCGGCGATCGTGGGCCATGTGTCACTGGCAAAGGAGGGGGACCCGGCGGAGGCGAGGGAATTGCTCGATGTCGCCGAAGAGGCCGCCATCGGGGCGCGACGGCTGACCTCGCAATTGCTTGCCTTTGCGAAAGGGGGGCAGCCCATGCGACGAACCGCAGACCTCGGGCGGTTGTTGCGTGACACCGTGGCGCTGGCCGGCGCGGGCGCGAGCGCAAGAATTTCCACGGTTGTGCCCGACGGTCTCTGGCATGCTGAGCTCGACAGCGGTCAGTTCAGCCAGGTCGTGAGCAATCTGGTCATCAACGCGTGTCAGGCGACGGGTGAAGGAGGGCGGATCGAAGTGCGTGCGTCAAACTGCATGAATGATCCACTCACTGGTGTGCCTGGCGACCAGGACTTTGTTCGTGTCGATGTCGAAGACAACGGCCCCGGAATTCCGCAGGCCATACGGGATCGCATTTTTGATCCCTACTTCACCACAAAAGCAGCCGGCAGTGGCCTGGGGCTGGCAACAGCGTTCACGATCTGCCGCAACCACAGTGGCTTGCTCACGTTCGAATCGAGGGAAGGCGAAGGTACGACCTTTTCGGCGTACTTCCCCGCATCAGCCGCGCGCGAAGAAGCGCCAGGCTCGACGCCGGTGCAGAACACGTATGGAGTGGGATCCATCCTGGTGCTGGACGATGAACCACTCATACAACAGGTGCTGAAGCGGATGCTGGAGCAGTGGGGGTATTCCGTCGAAGTCGTGAGTGATGGCGCGCAGGCGGTGAAGCGTTATGTGGAGCGCCTGGGGAGCGAAGAGCCGTTCGGACTTCTGATCATGGATCTGACAATCCCTGGAGGGATGGGGGGACGCGCGGCGATGGCGGAAATTCTGCAGCACGATCCGCATGCTCGCGCGATCGTGGTGAGTGGGTATTCGGACGACCCCACCATGGCCAACTTCCGCGAGGCGGGCTTTGCGGCGGCCCTGGCGAAGCCGTTTCAGCGCGCCGAGCTTGCCCGTATTGTCAGCGACGTCATGCACCGTGCACCAATCGCTTCGGACGTCTAGTAGGTCTGGCATCGCATCGCACTTTCCGTCCGGAGCGGGGCCGGTTAACCTGCCGTGACACGGTTGGCGGCTGATTCCTCCACCACCCTCACTCCGCGTCATCGAGGTTTCACAGTGAAACGAGTTACCGGCGTAGGCGGCGTCTTCTTCAAGGCAAAAGATCCGGCGGTCATGCAGGCATGGTACAAGGACCACCTCGGCATTGATGTTCAAGCGTGGGGTGGTGCCTCGTTCGAGTGGAAAGATGCGGACGGCACGCCCGTTGGCGGGACCACGGCGTGGCTGATCGTGCCGGAGACCAGCAAGCAGTTTGCTCCGGGCAACGCCTCGTTCATGGTCAACTACCGGGTGGCCGACCTGCACGCGCTGGTCGCGGCACTCAAGGCAGAAGGATGCACCGTGCTCGACAAGATCGACGAGTCCGAGTACGGCAAGTTCGGGTGGGTCATCGATCCGGAAGGGAACAAGGTGGAGTTATGGGAGCCACCGGCCGGACAGTGAGAGCATCGTTGTAGTTTGGAGAGGAGATGTGATGATTGGCGCACGAAAGCTGTTGTGGGTGGATTGCATCGCGGCGGCGATGGCGGGTGTGCTCATGTTGTCGTTGAGCGGATGGCTCAGCCGACTGTATGCGTTGCCGCGGAGCCTGCTGTTGGTTGTCGCTGGAGTGAACCTGATGTACGGCGCGTACTCCTTCAGTCTTGCGCGCCAGGCCAGGCGGAAGCCGGCTTTGATCAAGCTGCTGGTCTTCGGGAACGCGACGTGGTCCGTGGTATGCCTGGGACTTGCAGCACTCTTTTGGAGAGAGGCGAGCTCTTTCGGTCTGGCACAACTGGTGGGCGAGGCGATCTTCGTGGGGGCGCTGGCCGCCATGGAGTGGATGCAACGCCACGAACTGGCGTCGCCAAGCGGAAGCCGGCTCAGCTGATGACTGCGAAGCCGGCGCACCACATCGATCACTATATCCAATGCTGAAGAAGACCAAGCTCCCCGAGAACATCGACGACTACATCGCGGCATCTGCACCCGAAGCCAGGCCGTTGCTGCGCGAGATTCGCCGAGTGGTTCGCGCCATCGCTCCCGACGCGGAGGAGGTCATCAGCTATCGCATGCCGGCGTTCAAGCAGAACGGCATCCTTCTCTACTTCGCGGCATTCAAGGCGCACATCGGCCTCTTTCCCCCGGTCTCGGGCGACGCAAGGCTCGTCGCGGCCGCGCAGCCTTACGCCGGTCCCAAGGGCAACCTGAGGTTTCCAATGGATCGTCCAATGCCGTATGCGCTCATCCGGCGCATCGTGAGACACCGGCTGAAAGAGGGGCGGGCCCGGGTTGCGGCAAGGAAGCGACGCTGAAGTCGTGGGGGCGAGCTTGCCGTCCCGAGTCGTCACCCCGACATTGTGAACGTCCTCACCCCGCATTGCCATGCATCGCCTCGCTCTTGTCGCCGCCCTCGCTACCTGCGTGCCGGTTCTCTCGGCCCAGGTGCCAACCATTGACCAGTTTCAGGCCGTGGTGCCGAGCATCGGCGCCAACGAGGCACCCCAGTGGTCGCGTGATGGAGCGAGCCTTTTCTACGTTGGCCCAGATGGCGCCTTGTGGAAGGTTGCCGCAGACGGAGGAAGTCCGGCGCGCGTCACCCCTCCACTCGGTGGCGCAACACAACTGCGCATCGCTCCCGATGGCGCCTTTCTCACCTATGTAAAGAATGTCGCCGGCGGCAACGACATCTTCGCCTGGGACATCACCCAACAACGAGAACGCCGGGTCTCACTGCTTTCGGGTCGGGTACGATCCTACAGCATTTCTCCCGATAGCCGTCGCATTGCCCTGGCCAACGACCGCACCGGGAGCGAGGACATCTACGCGGTCGAGGTGGCAAATGGGAGCGCCCTGCGGCTGACGTCGAGCCCGCTCTACGAGGTCTTCCCGTCGTGGACGCCGGATGGCTCATCCATTCTCTACACCAGGCTCGATTCCCGATGGGTGGATCACGATCTCTTCGAGATTGCGGCCACCGGTGGCACACCACGCCTCGTGCTCGCCGACAAGGACTTCTTCGACTATCGCCAGGGAGCGTCGTTTGGCTTTGCGCGTGTGTCGCCCGACGGCAAGTCGATTCTCTTCCGGTCGCAGCGCAGCGGCTGGGCCAACTTCTGGATTGCCAACCGGCAGGGCGGGGCCGTGCGGCTCATGGCGGCCGAGGCCGCAGACCAGAGTGATGCGCGCTGGTCGCCCGATGGATCACAGATCCTCTACCTCTCCATTACCAACGGCACGCAGCATCTCAAAGTGGCACCGGCAGCTGGTGGTGCTCCGCGCACACTCGTCGGCGTCCAGGTGGGAATGGTCACCCGCGCCGAGTGGTCGCCGGATGGCCGTCGGGTGTCGTATGGTTTCGGGACGCCAACACGGGCGCAGGATCTGCATGTGGTCGACGCCTCCGGGGGCACCCCGCGGCAGCTGACCTTTGCCGATCCCGAAGGTGTCGCAGCGTCGGCACTCATCGAGCCCGAGAAGATCCGCTGGACCAGCGACGGACTCACCATCAACGCGTACCTGTACAAACCCCGCCAGCTTCCCTCCGATGGGCGCGCACCGGTGATCATGTACGTGCACGGCGGGCCCACACAGCAGTTCAGCGACAACTATCAGCTGCAGGCCCAACTCTTTGCCAGCCGCGGGTATGTGGTGATTGCGCCTAACGTGCGTGGCTCATCGGGGTATGGCAAACGTTTCGAAGATGCGAACAATCGCGACTGGGGACATGGTGACCTGCGTGATGTCCTTGCCGGTGTGGCGTGGGCCAAGACGCAGTCGTTTGTGAACCCCGCCAAGATCGGGATCACGGGGATCAGTTACGGCGGGATGATGACGATGTACGCGATCTCCTTTGCGCCGGGTGTGTTCCAGGCGGCGATTTCGGGATCGGGTTACGGGGATGTCCGCGACTTCCACACCGTGGTTCCGGTGCTGCAGCACAGCCAGCTCCTCAACTACGAGCTGGGCACCTGGCCATCGACACCCGCCGTCGAGGCGGTCTACCGCCGTTCATCGGCCATTCACCGTGCGAAGGATGCAACCGCACCGGCGATGATCATCCACGGCTATGGGCTCGATGAGTTCGACGCCGAGTATGCCGGGTGGAAGTTCGCGCGTGAGCTGGCCAAGCACTCGAAAGTCGTGGAGTATCGCAAGTACAATGGGGAGACGTACTACGTGTACGGTCGCGACAACACCAAGCACATGCTCGGCGAGATGCTCGACTTCTTTGATCGGTACCTCAAGGATCCGTCGCGCTAGCGTCTCGCGCGTCTGAGGGGCCCGCTTGCGTGGTCAGGTACATTTGTCGGTCAGCGTGGCGCCGGGCGTCATTTCGTAACCCGGCGTCGCCAGATCGTACCTGATTCTCCCAATTCCACGTGACCCTGCTCTCGCTCGCCAGCGTCGGCGTTTCGTTCGGCGCGACTGAACTCTTCAAGGACGTCTCCTGCACCGTCGCCGAAGGTGAGCGATGGGGGATTATCGGACGCAACGGCGCCGGCAAGTCCTCGATCTTCAAGCTCATCACGGGGGAGCTCAAACCCACCACGGGCAGTGTCGCGCGAAAGCCGGGGCTTCGGCACGCCCTGCTCGACCAGCACCGTGCCTTCGAGGGGGCCACTACGGTGTGGGAAGCGGGTGCCGCCGCCTGGGGTGAGGTGATTGCTCTCGAGAAGCGGCTCGCCGAGCAGGCCATTGAACTGGGCGAACTCGGTGAGCGCGTGACCGACGAGTTCCTCGAGAAGTTCGGCAACGACCAGGAGCGGTTCGGCGACCTTGGCGGGTACATCTATCACGCGCGAGTGGACGCGGTGTTGCAGGGTCTGGGGTTCGATGCCGAGGAGTCGAAAACACGCCCGGTCGCGACGCTCTCAGGCGGTGAGCGCGGGCGTGTGGGTCTTGCGGCGCAGCTCATTGCCCCGGCCGACCTGCTGCTCCTCGACGAACCCACCAACCACCTCGATCTCGATACCACGAGCTGGCTGCAGGAATGGCTCCGCGATGCGAGTGAGACGGTGATCGTTGTGTCGCACGATCGTGCCTTCATGGATGCCGTCTGCACGCACATTCTGCACGTGGAGGGGCGCACCAGCGAGTGGTACAAGGGGAACTACAGTCAGTTTGTCCCGCAACGTGCCGAGCGCCGCCTGACGAGAGAGCGCGAGCTGGAGCGGCAGCGCGCGTACGTGAAGAAGGAAGAGGAGTACATCCGTCGCAACATTGCCGGTGTGAACTCCTTCCAGGCCAAGGGAAAGCGAAAGCGTCTGGAGCGATTGCCACGTCTGGCCCCGCCGCCGGGTGATCCGGCCGCGATGTCGCTCCAGTTCGAGGTCGCGGAGCGCGGGGGCGATCAGGTGATCGCCGTCAAGGATTTGCGTGTGGAGGTGCCAGGTCGGGTGCTGGTGGAGGAGTTCACGGCCGTGTTGCGACGGAACGACTTTGTGGCGCTGGTCGGGCCGAATGGGGCGGGGAAGTCGTCCTTTATTTCGACCGTCATCGGGCAGCTCCCGCCGGCGAGCGGGGAAACACGTATCGGCGGATCGATTGTGCCGGCATGGTTCCGGCAGGACCTGGGTGATCTGCCGTTAGGCAAGTCCCTCTCCGATGCCATCCAGGATGTGCGGCCACTCTGGAACCGGGGCCAGATCCAGAACTGTCTCGGGTCGTTCGGCTTCAGTGGTGAGGAGGTCTTTCGCGAAATCGGCACACTCAGTGGTGGCGAACGGGCCCGCATGGCGCTGGCACTCATGACCTTGTCCCGCGCCAATCTTCTCATCCTTGACGAGCCGACCAACCACCTGGACGTGGAGAACATCGAGGCGCTCGAAGACGCACTCGCGGACTACGAGGGGTCGGTGCTGCTGGTGAGTCACGATCGCGCCTTCCTGCGCGAGGTGGCGACGCGCGTGTGGGCCTTCGACGGTACACGCCTGGTGGACTTCGACGGCCCCTTTGTGGAGTGGGAGGAAGACCGAGCTCGGCGCGCAGCGAAGGCGTAGCCGAAGCGCACCTGCCCACGCGCGCGTGGCGCGGTCTGTAACGAGGGACAGTAGCGGTTGACTAAATGAGACGCGGGAAGGCCGCCGCGATCGCGTCGCACGCTGCCTCCACACCACGCTCCGCGCGCACCCGTTCGGCCACGCGCTGAGCTGCAGTTGTGTAGTGCGGCTCTGTGAGCAATGCGCCGAGTGCATGTGCGACACGCGGCGCGCGATAGTGGCGAGCCTGGATGATCCTGGCTACGCCAAGCCTGGCAGCACGATAGGCGTTGTCGGGCTGGTCATGCGCAAAGGGCACCGCCAGCGTCGGTCGCGCGCTCCGAAGGGCCTGGCCCATGGTGCCCGCCCCACATTGCTGCACAATGGCGGCAGCGTGCGGAAAGAGCAGCGAATGCGGTGCGCGCTCCACCGCCAGAATTGATGAGGGCAGCGTCGCCCGCATGGCCTCGACGTTTCCAGGCCCGACCAGGAAGATTGCCCTCGCGCCCAGCGTCTGTACGGCGCGAACGCTCTCGTTCCAGAACTCACCGGGAGAGAGCACCGCCGATGAACCCAGCGTGAACACCACCGGAGGTGGGCCGGCCTGGAGGAATGACTTCACCTCGTCGTCGAGCACCACACCGTGCACATCGTCGTGAAAGATGTAACCCGTCATCACAACGTTGGTGGGCCAGTCTGGCTGGGGTTCGCCGAGCACGCGAGAGTAGAGAGCGAGTACAAGGTGCGGCGAGTGCTGACCGTCGAAGATCGGTACCCCACCTTCGCTCAGCCCAAGTGTGCGCCGGAACGCCAATACCGGCCGCGCCCAGCGCCGTGTGGCCGACTTGCCACCTGCCGCGAGAAGTTTGGGGAGCCAGCTCCCCAGTACCTCGAGACGCTTGAGCCACGGCGCCGGGGGGAGCACCGGCATGTCCGTAGGGGAGAAGAACGATGTCGGTGCGAGCACCATGCTGGCCCACGGCACGCCATGTTTTTCAGCGAAGATTGGAACCGCGAGCGACAACGGATGACTGATGAGGAGGTCCGCGCCTTTCGCTGCCACTTCCACGTCGGCGTACTGCTCGCGTACAGCGGGGAAGATGATTTCCTGGAGCAAGTTCTGCGGCCCGCGGTCCGCATCCATGATGCGTCGGACAAGTGCGGTATCCGAGGGGTCGGCGTGTGGCCGCAGGGGAAAGACGTCGAAGCCCATCCCGCGCGCGATGGGATGGAAGTGCTCCAGGGTGGCAATGGCGACGGAGTGCCCGCGGTTGCGGAGCCCGTGCGCCAGCCCCAGAGATGGGTCGACGTCGCCGTGCGAGCCCCAGCAGCAGATGACAATGCGTGACATGTTAAAGCGGGGGTCGCGGTGCGGGTGATTGCCACACAATCTTCATGGGTCACACGCGGCGTCGCCAGACTGGCGGCGAGGAGACTTATGGCTTACGACGAAGGACTGGCCGAGCGGATACGCGAGGTGCTGGGGCGGTCACCTGTTGATGAGAAGAAGATGTTCGGAGGAATCGCCTTCCTCTCGCGCGGCCACATGTTTGTCGGCATCACCAGCGATGCCCTCATGGTGCGCGTGGGTCCGGACGCATACGAGTCTGCACTCAGGCAGCCGCACGCGCGAGTCATGGACTTCACGGGTCGGCCGCTGCGGGGATATGTATTTGTAGACGCACCCGGATTCGAGAGCGACGAAGACCTCGCGACGTGGATCAAAGCCGGGCGCGACTTCGTCAAGTCGCTTCCGGCAAAGTAGCGGATGCCGGCCCGGGCCTGATGGCCGCGTTGCCTCCCTTCTACCTGGCCCGCAACGACATCGACGGCGCGATGGACGCCGCCTTCGCCGCAGGCAACCAGCACGCGGCAATGCCGATCACCGCCATCAGCGCCACAACCCCCACGAGTGTGAGTGGGTCGAAGGGCGACACACCATACAGCAGGCCGAGCATAAGGCGGGACAGCAGGAGCGACCCAACTACGCCCAGCGCGAGACCTGCCAACACGAGCGTACCCCCGCCACGCAGCACCAGCCACTGCACACTCCCCGGCGTTGCGCCGAGGCTCAGCCGAATGCCGAGCTCACTGGTGCGCGCACTCACTGAGAAGGCGAGCACGGCAGCAATGCCGATGGCGGCGACGATGAGTGCGAGCAACCCGAACGACCCCACCAGCATGGCGTTGAGTCGGCGCGGGCCCACACTTTCGTCGCGAATGGCGTCGAGACTCATCACATTCTCGATGGGTGACTCGGGTGCGATGGAACGCACGATGGCGCGCGCCGCGGTCGAGAGCCCGCGCGGGTCGACGTCGGACTTGATGACCAGCCCACCTCCAAAGAAGTCGGCCTGCGCAAAGGGCAGAAAGGTCGCCGGGATAGGTGCCGCATCAAGCCCGCCATCCCTCGTATCCCCCACCACGCCCACCACGGTGCGCCAGTCGCCGGACAACCCGATGAACTTGAGCACTTCGCCGCTCCAGGCCACACGCCGACCGACGGGATCAAGATCGCCGAAGAGACGTTTGGCCAGCGTTTCATTGAGAATGACAACATCTCCACTGCCGCGCAGATCCGTGGTGGTGAACTCCCGTCCGCGGCGCAACGGAATGCCCGCCGCCCGGAAGTAGCCGGGATCGGCGGTACGGTACTCGGCCTGGGGCACGGGCTCGCCCGGTGACTGCGGCCGACCTTCGGCTTTCATCTCCAGCACAAACCCCGCTTTGCGCAACGGTGTGGTCGAACCTACACCGACAATGCGAACACCAGGCAAGG
Organism: uncultured Gemmatimonadota bacterium; assembly: GCA_902826615.1. Classification (GTDB taxonomy): domain Bacteria; phylum Gemmatimonadota; class Gemmatimonadetes; order Gemmatimonadales; family Gemmatimonadaceae; genus RBC101. Next base: position 96,145 of record CADEFN010000010.1, on the reverse strand, counting down.
TGGCCAGCTCACTCTGCATGCGCTGGTACTTGCCCACGATGGCGGCATGGTCGGGCTGCGCGGTGAAGTCCGCCGGCACTTCCATAGTGAGCACGTTCGTCGGATCGAGACCCGTGTCCACCTCGGCGAGTGCGCGCATGGTGCGCAACAGGAGGCCCGCGCCCGTGAGCAGCATCACCGACACCGCCACCTGGGTGATGACAAGCCCCTGCTGCAAACGGCGCCGTCGCGAATCACCTGTCGTCCGGGTGCCGCCAGACGCCAGCCCGGCGCTCAGCGCACCTTCATTGCCGATGTGTGGAATAAACGCCAGCAGGATCGCCACGATGACGGCCAGCACCAGGGCGAAGAGCAGGACCAGACCGTCGACGCTGATCTCGTCGGCACGTGGAGTGTAGCGCGCCGCAAAGCGCGTGAGCATCCCGACACCGGCGTAGGCAATCACCAGCCCCAGCAGGGCACCGCCTAACGCCAGCAGCAGATTCTCCTTGAGCAGGAGACGTCGAAGTCGTCCCGTCCCCGCTCCCAACGTGGCCCGCACGACCATTTCGTGCTCACGACGCAGGCCACGCATGAGGCTCAGGTTGCCGACGTTGGCGCAGGCGATCACCAGCACAAAGGCCGCCGCACCCATCAGCAGCCAAAGCGTCAGTTGCGCGTCGCGGCCGAGCACTTCACGGAAAGGCGTGAGGGTCACCTTGTAGCCCGACGCCGCATCGTAGGCCGTGGGGAACTCGCCGTGAACACGCGCCGAGATGGTGGCCACTTCGGTCCGCGCTGCATCGACGGTTGCCCCGGGTGCGAGACGCGCGATCATCTCGGTCATGCGATGGGTGCGCCCATTTTCCATCAGCGCACTCACGTGATGTTCACTGATCGACATGTTCATCAGCGCATCGATACGCGCCGGGAAAAACGGTGCTGGCTGCAGCACACCGATCACCGCCGCCGTGCGATTGCCGATACGCAGCGACTTGCCCACCACACTCGGATCGCCCGAGAAGTGCGATTGCCAGTAGCCGTGCGTGAGCATGATGACGGGCGCGGCACCGCGTCCATCGTCACCCGAGTTGAATGGCCGACCGAGGGTGGGGTTGAGCCCCATGACCGCCAGGTAGTTCCCCGTGACAAGGCCGACGTCGATCTGGGTGGCGTCGTTCTCCTCGATCAGGTTGAGCGTCAGAGGCGAATACTCGGCGATCTGGCCAAGTGTTTTTGCCCCGTTGCGGAAGTCGTTGATCTCGGGAACCGAGAAGGCAATGTTCTCGCTGCCGGGCCCGGTGGCCGACTGCCTGAGATACATGAGGCGGTCGCCATCCTGGTGGGGCAAGGGCCGGAGGAGCACCCCGCGCACGACGCTGAAAATGGCGGTGTTGGCGCCGATCCCCAGGCCCAGGGTAAGAATGACGGCGAAGGTAAATCCCTTCGAACGCGACAGACTGCGGAATACGTAGCGCCAGTCGAGCATGGGCGGGGACGCAGTGGGGTGCGAGTGATCCGAACGCTCAAGAAGGCTCCTCGCAGCGAGGAGGATTGTCAAGGAAGCGCGCTTCCTGGCAAGTTTACGGCATCCACTGTCAACTCAACGCATGCAGCTCAACGCGAGTGTGTTCGACCTCTGGGTGTTTCGCAGACGAAATGGCCAGGTCGAGTACCTGCTCCTCTATACCTCTGCGAGCAAGGCCGAGCGCTTTTTCAATGGCGGGCGCTTCTGGCAGATTCCGAGTGGCGTCTTCCCGCAGGGGGATTCGGTGCTGGGCACCTTCGATCGCACGCTTATGGCGTACGGACTCCGACCCCGTGCCGTGTGGGCTGCAGAACTGGTGTACACCATCTACAACCGTCGATTCGATGAGTTGCAGACCATCAGCGTCTTTGCCGCCGAGGTTGATGCAGACTCTGACGCCCTCGTACTGAATCCGGACGAACATGCCGAGTATGCCTGGCTGCCATTTGACGAGGCCCTCAGTCGAGTGCATTACCGGGGCTTGAAGGATGGGCTCCGGTCGACTTTTGAGTACGTGACCGGGGCGGTGAGTCCGGCACCAGAGCTTCGGCTCAGATAGGAGAGCGCTGCCCTTCTTCGCTCAGCCGGGTGACGACGTGCTGCCCGAAAGGCGCGAGGCCAGTAGATCGAGCGATTCGCTCGTGGTAATGGCGATCCCTGCTGGTGTCAGCTGATATGCTGCGGTGTCGCGAACAGTCGCAACCAGGCCACGGGAAGCCAGCGTGATCAGTGTCCTTGACAACGCTGAGCCATAGCCGTGCGGCATGCTGCGGTGCAGCTGCTCCTTGGAGAGCCCGGTCTCCTGGTTGTGATACAGCAGCGCCAGCAACCATGCGCGGGTCCCGTAGCCATACGGCAGTGAAATGGGCATCATGGGCGGCTCAAGAGTCGCTCACCGGTCGCGGTCGATGTTGGCTTAGTTGATTCTGGTGTAAGTACTCACGAAGGTCTCGCGCCAGGTCGCGCCGTTGTCCGTCGATCGCTCCTCGAAGAAGCGCACCTGTGTCGGCGTGAGCACGCGCCACACGTAGCGGATGGTGGGGGTCTCGTTCAGCGTCATCGAGGTGCCGGCAAAGGTTCCGCTCAAGAAGCGTCGCGCGCGGTCGGTGTCCACGTAGGTCTGATGCCAGCGCTGCTGCTGCGTGTTGAAGAGGCTGATGCTGCTGCCGCGATAGGTGCCTTGCACAAAGGATTCGCGAATGCCACAGCCATTGGCGGCATGCACCACGGTTTCATCGCCGTTCGGTTGTCCTGGGGACTCAAAGCGCCAGCGGCCCACCCAGAAGTCAAATTGCCGGCGCTGTGCTTCGTCGCAGGGGCCGGTCGGATTCCACATGGCGATAAAGGTGCCCGACGCGCTGACCGGTGCGGCCACGGTCGATGCCGCCGGCCGGGTAGAGCCGTTGACCAAACTCGCCGCAGCTCCGGCAATGGCGCCCACGGCCATGTCCGACGCGATCGCGCCGCCTGGAAGTCCCGTGTCCGGATACCGTATGGAAAGGGTGGCAGGTGCGGAGAAACTCACTGATGCCGGCAGCACCTGATATGCGGTGCCTACCAGCGTGGCATCGAGCGGGAGATTCGTCGCGGGGACCAGCGTAATCGCCGTGGCCGTCGACAGGGCGCCGGCAGGCACCGTCAGCGTCGCGGCGCCATCGGCTGAGGTCACTACACCTCCTCGTGCGCCAATGGTGCCCGGCGTATCCGGGGGTTCGGTTTTGGGTCCTGACGCGCTTCCGCCGCATGCTGCTGTGGCCAGCAAGCTCACGAACACAAACCAGTCATGTCTCACGATGTCCGTCCTCGAGTCTGGGATGAACTCCATGGTGGGACGGTTCGTGCGGACGAACTACCGTAAGGGGACAAGCGGCATCGTTGCGTTTGCGGACGGCACCGCGAGCGGCTGCCTGACGACGGATAAACGACCATCGCAGGCACGCAGCTCAGGATCCCGCGTGATCGTCCTCGCCGCCTGGTTCTTCGGCCGGTGCCTGCACGTTCGCGTTGTCTCCGCCTGGAAAGCGCGAGTAGAACGACGCGCGATACCGCCGACTCATGCGCACCCGATGACCCCGCCGGGTAATGATCACGCCGTCGCCCCAGAAGTATCCTTGCACCTCTCGCATGTGCTCGAGGTTGACGATCGTGCCGCGATGAACGCGCACGAAGGTCAACGGGTTGAGTGTGTCCTCGACCGATTGCAGTGTTCCTCTCACCAGATAGTCGCGTGTCGCGGTCCGTACGCGGACATAGTTGCCGTCGGCTTCGAATACTTCGACGTCGTCGAGTGAAACGAGATGCTCCGCATTCCGGTCACGCACGAGCATTCGCGTGAGATAGGTGGTCCGCGCTGGCTGGACACTTTCCTCGAGTAGCCGCTGACGTCGCTCCAGCGCCGCGATCGCTTTCAGGAGGTCTTCGGTGCCCGCCGCCGCCGTAACATGGCGGCGCCTGACACGGTCGAGCGCCTCGGCGAGGCGTTCGCGTGTGACGGGCTTTACGAGGTAGTCCACGGCGTCGACATCGAAGGCCTGGGCAGCGTAGCGGTCGTAGGCCGTGACGAAGATGATGGACAGGCGAACCGAGGATGGGAGGTCCCGCAGGATGTCGAATACCGCGGCGCCTGGCATTTCGATGTCGAGCAACAAGACGTCGTACGCCGTGGTGTGCACGAGGTCGCGCAGGGCGTCGCCGTGTTCGGCCTCGCCGGCCAGCACGACGTCGGGCATCCGGGTGAGCAAGCGCCGAAGGCGGGCACGCGCCATGGCTTCATCGTCGGCAATAATGGCGCGCAGTGGTGTCGTCATGCGAGAGCGTTCGTGGGTGGGGACGAGTGGGCTAACGCGTGGCGGAGGACCTGGAAGTCGGCCTCCGTCGGCCCCGGGTGCGGCGATGCGCCCGGCGGCAGCAATGCGGATCGAAGCACGCGGGACAAGGCGACCACGATGTCGTCAGCGTGCCCTGGCTCGATCGATGCCTGGACGCCGATGGCCACGAGCGCCTGCCTGACGAGGGACCGATCAAATCGATGCGCGCGTTCCGCGTGATGCAGTTCGGCGGCGCGCAGAGCTCCTTCATGCCATGCGCGATCGAGCCGGAGCTGTCGCACCTGCCAGCGCCACACGTTGACCGCCAGCCCGATGGCGGCAAACGCCATCATGCGCTTGCCCAGGTGGCTAGCTGCGGCAAGTTTGGCCGTGCGGGTGTCCCCGGAGTGTGCGATGCCCCAGGCGAGGACGCCCGCCACCCCCATCGCGACCGCGAACTGCACGAGTACCGACCGCGCGATCGGCGTGTCATCCACCAGGCGTGTGCTCAGAAGCACGATGGCGACGAGCGTGGCCCCAACGAAGAGTCCGAGTTCGCTCACGACCGCAAGCGGCCCGCCGATCGCCTGACCATACGGTACTCCCATCTGCCAGGCGGCGAGGGCACCCCAGGCGAGCCAGAGGCTCAGGATCAGCAACCATGCCGCGCCGGCCACTCTGGCGGCAAAAGTTCGGTTGTCAAAGCGTGCGAGCCGCGCGAGAGCCGCCAGGTATGACGCTTCCTCCGACGCAGAGGAGTGGTCAATCTCCGCGGCTGGCGTCGGGTGAAGCGCACTGCCAACCGGCATGCGTGCCGTGACCACCGCCTCGTGCCCGGACAAGGAGAGCTGGAGGGATGCCTCGTCGCCATACAGTGATTCGAGCCGTTCCCGTACATTGCGCGTGCCGATCCCCGCCGACACCGTCGGCATGCCTTCGCTGGGAAGTGCAGGGTTCCGCACATGCACGGCGAGGGTGCCCCCCTCCACCCGTCCGGTGATCGTGACCGTTCCGCCCGACGGCAAACGTTCGACGCCGTGCCGGATGGCGTTTTCGACAAGCGGTTGAAGCATCAGTGATGGCACCGCCGCACGGGCAGCCTCGTCGGACACGTCGATGACGACATCGAGCCGGGCGCCAAAGCGCGCCCGCTGGATCCCCAGGTACGGCGCCAGCGCAGCGATTTCGTCGGCGAGGGTCCGAAAGTGAGTCGTGCGCGTCTCCATGTCATCAAAGAGCCGCAGCAGGTTGTCGATGAGCTGCGAGGCCTCGCGGGTGTTGTGATGCACGAACTCCGCGATGGTGTTGAGCGCATTGAACAGAAAGTGCGGCTGCAGCTGCCGGTCGAGGCGGTGCAGTTCGGCGTGCCGAAGGGCCGCACGTTGCCCGATGATCCGGGCCTGCGCATTCCGGATCGTGGTGACGAGGTCGCGCGCCAATCGCGCTGCCATCACCACGATGACGGTGTACATCGTCCGGTCTCCGCGGCTGATCCACCAATCCACAAAGTTGCGCTGCGTCGCCTGATACAGTTCGCGGCTCCAGAGGGCCTCCATGAGTGTGGCGAACAGGACGACGGCGATGCCAAGAAGTACCTGCTCAGCGCGACGACGACGTGTTCTGAGCCAGCCGGTCACGTACCAGAGGAGGGGCACAAGTCCGATCCACACCGCGCCGACGGCGGTCGAAACCATGACCACACGTTGCCAGAGGCTCCACAGCTCCGGAACAGCAATCAGCCGAGGGAGTGACTCGGCCAGCATCATGGCCAGAGCAAGAACCGCTACCGGCCCCGCGTCGCGCCAGATGGCGGAAGCCCGGGACAACGATGGCCCGTCGCGCGTCGGTAACATGATTGAAAGAAGCGCGGTTCAGCCTCGGGGGTAACCGAGTGGGACAGGGGGCATCGGAGCGATGACGAGCGGCACCACGCCGGGGCTGGATTCTGCAGACTTCGGGTAACCAAACACGGTGAGCACCATGCGATTTGGTGGCAGCCCTTGCGCCCCCTTCCCATGGCGGTCGTCGCGTGTTCGTGCCGGTGCGCGGTCTGGTCTGCGGACAGGAGGCGAGTTCGTACTGGTGCCTTGGGACTATGGCCCCGACTGTCTGCCATACCGGCGTAACGGGAGGGCACGATGGAGCACTCTGGGAGTCCCGGCGCCATCAGCGGTTGGTTGCGTCCGAAGACGGGCTGGGTCCAGGGGACCCCAACGATTGACGTCGAGTTCGCGGACCTGGAGCCACGCTGGCACGACAACGAGTCCCGGTGGCCGCACGATCGCTCCAGGAGATTGAAGGGAAGACGGGCGGCCGATAGGCACTCTGCAGAGTCAGGTCAGGCGCGGGGGGCCTGCTGGCGGTAACTTCCGGTTGCTGAGCACGACCACCTGAAAACCGGGAGAACGCATTGCAACGGACGAAAGCAGCCGAACTCCAGCGCACGTGGGGGGACAAGCCATGTGACCACCCCTCGTTCTCGCGTGAGTACGACATGGGCGAGCGGACAGGCAACTATCGTTGCGCGCAGTGTGGCGCCCCCATCTCGTTCCGCGAGAAGGTGGAGCTCATGGCGGCACGCGGGGCAAAGCCAGGCAGCCAGCGCGAAGGCTGATCGATGCCGGGACCCAAGGCTGACACCAGCTTAAGCCGATGATCTCGTCCTGGGTAACCCGCCTCAGCACGCTACTCCTTGTTGCGGGCGGCCTTCCGTTGCTGTTCGCCTCAGATGTGATACTCCCACGGCTGATCGAGGGGATCCCTCCATCAGCCGCCTGGCTCGGCCAGCTGGTCGCGGCAGCCTGGCTCAGTGTGGCGCTGCACAACTGGAATGCTCGTTCGACGGTGATGGGCGGCATTTACGGTCGGCCGCTGCTGAACCTGAACCTTGTCCTGCACGTGATGAGCGCGCTCGCCCTGCTGAAGTCGCCAAAGCCCTACCCGGGTGTTTTTGCCATTGTGTTTGCACTGATGGCGCTGGCCTACGCCATCCTGCTCTTTCGTGGCCCCTTTGATCGTGCGAAGTAGGCTTTCCTTCGCTGGAGCCACAACTCCGGCGGCATGACGCGAGAGCGGGGATAGTCACAGCTATCGTTGACCGACCATCAACCATCAGTTCGCGAGGCAATCCATGAGCATGAATCGTCGCCGCTTCGTCAAACAGTCCTCGGCTTCGCTGGCCGCTCTCTCTGCGGTTGATCTCGCCCCGGACGTGATGGCACGGGCGCCTGAAATACTCGTCAGGCGGGCGGTCAAGCCCGTGGTCATCAGTGACTACTCCGGATGGGAGTTCAAGAACGGCGGATCAGAGAACGCGGTGCAGCGCGCCTTCCGCGGCATCACCTCAGGGATGGATGTGCTCGATGCCCTCATCGAAGGCGTGAACATTCCCGAGCTCGACCCCCTCGAAACGGGGATCGGGTATGGTGCCTTGCCTAACGCCGACGGCGTGGTGCAACTCGACGCCTCGTGCATGCATGGTCCCAAACGACGCGCGGGCGCTGTGGCGGGCATCGAGGGTGTGCGGATGCCGTCGCAGGTGGCACGGGCCGTGATGGACTACACCGATCACCACTTGATCGTGGGGAAGGGCGCACAGGAGTTTGCGCGCGCGATGGGGTTCACCATCGAGGACGACCTCAATAGTGCCTCCTCGCGAAAGCTCTGGCTCGAGTGGCGGCGGCGCATGGACCCCGAGCATTGGCTCGACCCCAATGGCAAGGCACGTCAGCCCAAGCCGAAACACGAACGCGATCCTGGCGAGACCTTGTGGGCGCACGAGGTGCGCGATGGTCAGTGGGAGTCCCGAGCCCTCGCGGCCGGTCGCAGCATGGTGGCCGACGGTCTCATTCGCGAGGGGAGTTTCTGGGGCACCATCAACATGGATGGCATCTCTCCCAACGGTGACATCTGCGGCGTGACCACCACGAGCGGCCTGGCATGGAAGATCCCCGGGCGTGCGGGTGATTCGCCGATCCTCGGTGCCGGTCTCTATGTCGACAACGACGTGGGCGCGGCCGGAAGCACCGGGCGGGGCGAGGCCAACCTGTACAATCTGTCCTCCTACCTCATCGTGGAATCCATGCGTCGCGGCATGTCGCCCAAGGATGCGGGGATGGAGGCACTCAAGCGGATTCGCGCGAACACCGTGGAATCGCGTCTGCTGAATGCCAAGGGCAACCCGAACTTCAATATCCGGTTCTTCGTCTTGAACAAACGTGGCGAAACAGCTGGCGTGGCGATGTATCGTGCCGGCGAAACCCAGTACGCAGTGTGCACCGAGAATGGCGCCGAAGTGCGCGAACTCGAGCCATTGCTCCCGGGGGGACCGACCGAGTGAACCAGAGGGTGCACACCTGGTTGCTTGAATCGGATCCAGCCATCCGTTGGCAGGTGTTGCACGACCTCACCGCCACCGAAGCGAAAGAAGTTGCCGCCGAGCGCGCACGCGTGGCACGCGAGGGGCTCGGGGCACAGCTGCTGGCGCTGCAGGCGTCTGACGGAACGTGGGGCGGTGTCGCGTGGAATCATGGATGGGACTCCACCATGCACGTCCTGCTCCTGCTGCGGGAACTTGGGCTCGATCCCGAGTCTGCCGAGGCACGACGAGCACTCACCCTGGTGCGAACGCACGTCACCTGGGCGAATTGTGGCCCGCCCGAGTGCGAGCACAACACCTTCTTTGCCGGTGAGACCGAGCCGTGTATCAACGGGCAGGTTGCGGCCAGCGGAGCCTACTTCAGTGAAGACGTGCGCGCGCTCATCGAGCGGCTGCTGTCGGAGCAATTGCCTGATGGCGGCTGGAACTGCGACGCCCCTGACCGTTCGTCATGCTCGTCCTTCAACAGCACCATCTGTGTACTGGAGGCGCTGCTGGAATACGAGCAGTCGATCGGCAGTACTCCTGAGATCACCGTCGCTCGACGCCGAGGAGAGGAGTACCTGCTGGAACGGCGGCTCATGCGTCGCCGGTCGACGGGTGAGTTGATCGAGCGGGATCGCAAGGGACCCGGGGTGTGGGCCAGGTTCGCGTGGCCCACCTGGTGGCACTACGACGTCCTGCGGGGCCTCGACTACCTTCGGCGCGCCGGGGTGGCCCCTGACGAGCGCGTGAAGGAGGCGGTCGACCTGGTCAGGTCGCGGCAAGCCAGCGATGGAAGGTGGCCGCTGGATGCAAGCTATGAGGGCACCCCGCCACTGGACCTGGGCGAGAAAGTCGGTGAACCGAGCCGCTGGATAACCCTGCGTGCGTCACGGGTGTTGAGGTGGGCCGAGGGGTGACCGCGCCTTGCGGTGACCTCAGCCGCCGCATAACGTCATGACAGCGGGCCTCCTGGAGCCACTGGTTCCGAGGGTAGGAGGATCCGCGAAACGGTCAACGGCGCGACCGTAAAAAGCGCCCAACGAATGAATGGAGGAATGCACCCATGGTGGATTCAGCGCAGCTGATTTTCCGCATCGGCAACAAACCCATCCGTTTTACCGGCAGACTCCTCGGCGAATCGTCGATCTGTGACGAGGACGACACCGGGCTCTACACGCGTGTCCGCCTTTTCAAGAGCCAGGGCGGGAGCTTCATCTGGTCATGGGATCTGGCAGACGACGAAGAGCCCGAGGACGAAGAGCTCCAGCGTGCTGACGCGCTGGTGATCGACGCGCGGGCGACACACCAGCTCATTGACCCGGAGAATCCGAAGGTGGCAGTCATGCGTGAAGCCACGCCCGCCGAGCTCGCACAGGTGGCGTGGGACAAACGACCGAGAGAGAACGCCAGGCTGAGTGAGGCCAGCACGCGGGCCTTTCACGCGGCTGCTCGGCGCGATGACGCGGTCGCAACGGCGCTCTACGAAGAGGTTCCGTAGTCAGCGTTCGGCGCGGGGGAGGTGCGCCCTCCACCTCCCCTGCGTGTTGTCTGCACCCGGCCACAATGGCGCGAAGGCGTGCGCGGTCCCATGTTCCCGCACTCCTCGCACTGGCCCTCATGCACTCTCGAATCGCGTCGCTCCTCGCGTTGGTCGCCCTGGTTGTGTCGTGCGCCAAGCCCAGCGTCGATTGGCCCGTCTATCAGGGCAGCGACGACAAAACCCACTACAGCACCCTCAACCAGATCTCGCCCGAAAACGTCGCGCAGCTCAAGGTGGCGTGGAGTTATGACACCAGGGACGCCTTCGAAGGCTCGGAGATGCAGTCGAACCCCGTGGTGATCGATGGGGTCTTGTACGCCATGTCGCCCAAGCAGCGTGCCTTCGCCCTCGACGCGGCGACGGGGAAGGAGCTGTGGAGCTTCGATCCCACGGGTGGCAAGTTTACCGGTCCTCGCATTCGATATCGCGGTGTGGTGGTGCACGACGGGCGCTTCTACTTCAACTATCGATATCGCCTCTTCTCACTCGATGCCAGGACAGGGCAGAAGGTGCCGGGCTGGGGGAACGACAGCGGATGGGTCGATCTGCGTGAGGGGCTCGATCGTCCCGTTCAGGGACTTTCCGTCAGCGCCAGCACACCGGGGGCGGTCTACAAGGACATGCTCATCGTCGGGACCTCGGTCCCCGAAGCCCTCCCGTCCGCGCCGGGCGACATTCGGGCCTATGACGTAAAGACGGGCGCGATTCGCTGGACCTTTCACACCATCCCGCGCCCCGGAGAGTTTGGCCATGACACGTGGCCCGCAGACACCTGGAAGGTGGCAGGGGGCGCCAACGCATGGTCGGGGGTCACCGTGGACCAGAAGCGTGGCATGGTCTTCTTCGCCACCGGTTCTGCATCGTTTGACTTCTACGGGGCAAACCGGAAGGGTGACAATCTCTTCGCCAACTCGATCGTGGCGCTCGACGCCAACACCGGCAAACGGGTCTGGCATCATCAGGGGATTCGGCACGATCTCTGGGACCGCGACTTTCCGGCGGCACCCACCCTCGTGACGGTTACGCGCAGCGGCAAGCCGGTCGACGCCGTCGCGCAGATTACCAAGACGGGCCATGTCTGGGTGCTCGATCGGGAGACGGGAGCCGAGTTGTTCCCGAGTGAGTGGCGCAAGACACCGCCTGCCATCCTCGCTGGCGACGTGACGGCAGACTCGCAGCACTTCCCGGTGCTCCCCAAACCGTTTGCCCGTCAGCAACTCACCGAGGACCTCCTCACTGATCGCACACCAGAAGCGCGCGCGTCGGCGCTCAAGACCTTCCGCGAAAACCCGACCCCCGACCCGTGGACGCCGCCTAACACAAACGGCATCATCATCTACCCTGGTGTGGACGGCGGTGGCGAGTACGGCGGCCCCGCCTTCGATCCGAAGACCGGACTGTTGTACGTGAACTCCAACGAGATGGGATGGATTCTCAAGATCGTACCGCGCGAGGAGACATCGCTGTTCGGGGCGTATTGCGCCGAGTGCCACGGGCCCAGGACCACTCCACTCGCGCCCACACTCACCGGCGTGGCCAAGCGCCTGACGAGAGAGCAGATCACGGGCGCAATCCGTAGCGGGACGGGGCGCATGCCCGCGTTTGCAACGGCGCTGGGTGACAGCGCCATCGAGGAGCTCACCGAGTACCTCGTGAGTGGCAAGCCGCCAACGCGAACGCCGAAGAGTGTGGCAACCTTCCTGAAGTATCGCAACACGACGTTTGACATCTTCCTCGACCACGAGGGTTATCCCGGCGTCAAACCGCCGTGGGGAACGCTCAACGCCATCGACCTCAACAGCGGTGAGACGAAGTGGTCGATCCCCTTCGGAGAGTATCCGAAGCTGGTGGCCCAGGGCCTCACCAATACGGGAAGCGATAACTATGGCGGGGCGATCGTCACGGAGAACGGGCTGCTGATCATTGCTGCCACCACCTACGACAACAAGATCCGGGCGTTCGACAAGACGAGCGGCAAGTTGTTGTGGGAAGGCCAACTACCAGCAGCGGGGAACACGACACCGTCGACCTATATGGTGAACGGTAAGCAGTACATCGTGATTGCCTGCGGTGGCGGGAAGAACGGCGCGCCGAGCGGGGGAACGTACGTGGCCTTCGCCCTACCGTAGAGGCAGAAGGGCGGGCCGGGTGGCCCGCCCTTCGGTGTCATCGTGTCCTGCGTGCTCCCGCTCGCAGCACCCTAAGGGATGACAGGATCCTGCAGCACCCTGAACGTGAGGCGTGAGGCGTGCGCGGGCGAGTGATACACGCGCTGCGTCGCCTTTTTGAACGCGCTCGCCTTCGCCTTGTAGATATCCGTGAAGACCTGTGGATTGCGGTCCACCAGCGGAAACCAGCTTCCTTGCACCTGCACGATCATGCGATGCCCGCGCTTGAAGGTGTGAAAGACGTCGGGCATGGTGAAGTCGAGCTGAGTCACCTCGCCAGGCACGAGGGGCGTGGGGGTGGTGAAGCTCTTTCGGAACTTGGCACGCATCACATCGCCGCGGACAAGCTCCTGAAAGCCATCGGGGTGTTCGTCAATGAGCTTCACGACCCAGTCGCCGTCGGTGCCGGTGGTCGCGACAAAAAGAGTCGGGCTTACCGGTCCTGCGATGGTGAGGTCCTGGGTGAGCGCCTCGCCGCGGTATAACTCAACGTCGGGGCGGCTGGCGCCAAATCGCTGGTCGCGTGCCATGTAGTCGGGTTCCATGTCCGCGCCCCCGCTGGCCACAAAAGGCGCGGGCTTCGCGGGATCGGTCACCCACTCGTCGTACCCCGACGTCGAGGCTCGCGCTTGCGCCACAAGCGTGTTGCCGGCGCCGAGGTAGATGGACTGCGAGTTCGCTTCCTTTGGCGGCCATTGGGCGAAGGTGCGCCATCGGTTGCGTCCCGTCTCGTACACCCAGGCCTTTGGATGAACCCACTGACCATTCCCCTTGAGATGGGCCTCGAAGAAGGGAAGCACGATGTCGCGCTGATAGGTGTCCGCAGTACGCTCCCCGAACTTGAGGTCGCCGACAAAGACGCCGGAGTCGCGCGCCCACTGCCCGTGCCACCAGGGACCGATCACAATCGCGTTGTCGGTCGTCGGACTCTGCCGCTCGATAGCATCAAACACTTTGAGCGCACCGTAGAAATTGTTGGCGTCATAGAGCCCGCCCACGGTGAGCACGGCGGGTTTGATGGAGGTGAGATGCGGGAGAATGTTGCGCGCCTGCCAGAAGGAATCGTATGACCCGTGTTTCATCATATCGCTCCATCCAGACGACGTGCCCTTGAACCACTTCTTCTCGGCGTTGCCGAGTGGGCCGAGGTCGAGGAAGAACTTCACGCCATCAGTCGTGCCGAAGTCGAATCCTCTGCTGCACGACATGGCAGTGCCCTCGCCGCGGCGGCCGCACGCCCCCATGAAATTGAACGTCGAAGCCAGAAAGAAGGCGCCGTTGTGGTGCGTGTCGTCTCCCATGAACCAGTCGGCTTGCGGTGCCTGGGGCGACACGGCCTTGAGCGCCGGATGGGCATCAATCATCCCGGCCGCGGCAAAGAACCCGGGATACGAGATGCCCCACATCCCAGCGCGCCCATTGTTGCCATTCACATTGGCGAGCAGCCAGGCAATCGTGTCATAGGTGTCGGTGCTCTCATCCACTTCACGTGGTCCCTTCTTGATGCGGCGATGCGGCGTCATGTGCTCGAACCGACCTTCCGAGCGATACCGGCCGCGCACGTCCTGCTGAACAAAGATGTAGCCCGACTCGGCGAAGGCGGCTCCCGGGCCAATGGAGCGCGGGAAGGCGTTCTCGCCGTATGGTGCGGCGCTGTAGGGCGTGCGTGCGATGAGAAACGGGAATGGCCCGGTGCGATCCTTTGGCGAGTAGACGGCGGTGAACAACTTCACCCCATCCCGCATGGGGATCATCACTTCCCGCTTGCTGTAGTGGGTGGCCAGGTAGCTGGTGTCTTGTGCGGTCCGTCCACGAGTGGGCTGGACCTGCAACGACACGTCGGCGCGACGAAGTAGAGTCGCGCCGGAAGAGGGAGTCTGCGCTCCCGCCATTGTGGCGCACACCACAAGAGAAAGCGCGAGACAGCGCATGGTCATTGCACGATACCTAACGCGCGCCACCGCCTGATCACATCGGCGAGCACGGTCGGGAAGTACCCCATCTGCGCTCGCTGGTCTGCGGTCGGCGGTTCGCTGAAGCGTATCACGTTGCCGTACAGGGTCGCGATGCGTGCGGTGAGCTCTGCCGCCGTGAGGGCGACATCGTCAATCTCCGTGACCCGCGTACCCAGCCTCCGTCGCTCGGCCTCGGGGAGGGCAGCCACGCGCCGTTGCTCTCGGCGTGTAGTGTCGGCCATCGCGTTCGCGCTGCGATACAACGACGCCACCTCGTCGAGCGCCGTGTACCAGGCGGTGCGCTGGGCCTCGGTAATGGTGAGCCGCGGATCGTCCCTCACTTCGAATGTCTGTTCGCTGCGCTCGCCGCGAACCGAGATGCGCGCCGTGTAGGTGCCAGGTGTTACCCAGCGGCCAGGGAGCCCGCCACCGAAGCCCTCGTCGTCATCACCACCACCGGCCCCCGCACGGAGCTGCGGCAGCCGAAGGTTCCAGACGGCACGGCGAGTGGTGCTGCCTCGACCCGTGTCCACGGGTACGGTCGCGATTTGCATGCCGGCGGCGTCGTGGATCGTGACCACCGTACCGCGCGAAACACTGTCCTTCACCCATACGTCGATCACTGCGCCGAGCGCCGGGTTCTGGCCGCGGTAATACATGTCGCCGGTGTGCGCGCGTGTGCTGGCCATACGTGTCATGACGGCCGGGTTGATCGTGAAGAGATGTGTGTTCTTCTTCGCGACGTCGGCGGTCATCTCCTGGATGGCGTTGATCTGATCAAGAATCCAGATGCCGCGACCATGGGTGCCTAACACCAGATCATTCTCGCGCGGCTGGAACGTGAGATCGTTGATGGGCACGTTGGGCATGTTGTTGCGCAGCGAGCTCCACTTGGCGCCACCGTCGGTGCTGACAAAGAGTCCGAACTCCGTGCCGGCGTACAGCACGTTGGCGTTGCGCAGATCCTCGCGGATGCTGTGCAGCACGCGAAAGGGCGGGAGATCAGACGCGATCGACGTCCAGGTCTGCCCGAAGTCGGTGGACTTGCCGAGATAGTTGGTGAAGTCATTGGCCTGATGTCCATCCCAGGCGACGTAGACCGTGCCATCGACATAGCGAGAGGGCTCGATGGCCGTCACCCAGGTGCCCTTCGGGACAAAGGGCGCTTTGCCTGTGAGGTCGGTCCATGTCTTGCCGCCATCGCGGGAGACCTTGAGGTTGCCGTCGTCGGTCCCGCCGTACAGCAAACCCTTCACGCGCGGGGACTCGGCGAGTGCTGAGGTGGTGGGGTAGTAGCTCACCCCATCGTCGAGGGAGGGAATGTCCTCCTGCGGCACCTGCCCCATGATCTTGAGCGTTCTGCGATCAACACCGGTGGTGAGGTTGCCGAGGGACTCCCAGGTGTCACCGCGGTCGCTGCTCTTGAGGGTGATGGCCATTCCCCCCATCACCACGTTCGGATCGTGTGGTGAAATCACAAATGGGGAATTCCAGCCGGCAGGAGGAATCTTGCGGCCAACCTTCGGATCGGGAGCGCCCCAGTTGCCGAGCTTTGGACCCTCGCCCTCTTTCGGTGTGGGCCTGAGGTTCTTGGCCTCCAGCGTCTGCAGGTTGACCTTGGTGATGCCCAGGTACTGTGAGGAGACGTAGACCGATTTGTTGTCGGTGGTGTCGATCACATTGAAGAAGCCGTCGCCACCACCCACACGGAACCAGTCTTCGTTCTGGATACCCTGGGTGGAGTATGTCTGGTTAGGCGCACACCAGCTCCCGTTGTCCTGCAGCCCACCGCAGACAAGGTACGGGGTGCCGGTCGACACACTCAGGCGGTAGAACTGCGACACCGGCAGCGTGGTGACGTACAGCCACTTGTTGCCGCGGTCGTATGAAATGCCCACGCCGCCGTCGTCGCCCTTGATAAGATGACGCGAATCCTTGGGGTCAACCCAGACCACTCGATCGTCGCCGTGCAGTGTCTGTCGCGGCTCACGCCACGTCTTGCCGCTGTCGTCGCTCACCGAGTACTGCACCTGGTAGAGCCGGCTTTGGTCACTGGGGTCCACGCGAATCTGCGAGGAATACGCCGGCCGCGGATTCCAGTCGCTCATGAAGCGCCAGGTCTCTCCCTTGTTCTCCGAGCGAAAGACACCGCCGAGCCGCTTGGCATAACTCACGGATGAGGTGTATCGCGATCCCTGCTCGAGTGAGATGTAGACAATCTTCGGATCCTTGCGGTAGATCGAGATGCCGATGCGGCCGTAGATCCCGGAGGGGAGACCGGTCGTGAGCGGCTTCCAGCTGTTGCCGCCGTCTGTCGACTTGTAGAGTCCGCTCCCGGGCCCACCGCCCACAAAACCGAACGGTGCTCGACGACGCTGATAGAGCGCGGCATACACGATGTTGGGCTCAGCGGGATCGATGGCGACATCGACGGCACCGGTTTCGTCGTCCTTCTGCAGCACCGGCGTCCAGCTCGAGCCACCATCAATACTCTTGTAGAGTCCGCGCTCCTTTCCCGGACCCCAGAGCGAGCCGGCAACTGCGGCAAAGACAACACTCGAGTTGGATGGGTCGATGGCAATGCGCGCGATGTGGCGACTCTCGCGAAGACCGGTGTTCTTCCATGTCTTGCCGCCATCTGTCGACCGATAGATGCCGTCACCCCAGGAGGAACTCTGCCGGTTGGTGGCTTCGCCGGTGCCGACAAAGACGATCCTGGGATCCTTCTGGTCGACCGCCATGGCCCCGACGGAGTGCGTCGCCTCACGATCGAACACCGCCGACCAGGTGATGCCGTTGTCGGTGGTCTTCCAGACGCCACCGGTCGCGCTCGCGGCGTAGAACTCGTATGAGTTGGACTCGTTCACCGCGATGTCGGTGATACGACCACTCATGTTGGCCGGCCCGATGTTCCTGAAGGCCAGGCCGGCGAAGGGAGCGGGGGCGGGAGCGGCAGGCTGGGCGGCCTGTGCCGAGGATTCCCGGGCGAAACCGGCGGCGAGACAGAGGGCAAGGACCGGCAGATGGGGCAGTCGGGAGGGCATCGGATTGGCTGAGGCGAGCGAGTGGAAGGGCGGCCACAACGTGGGTGGCGCGCTTCCGAGCCGCAAGCATTTGTACCGCCCCGGGAACGCCGCTCCCTATCCGTGGAACTATACCGACGATCGCTGTATTATCTCAGTGCGGAGATAATTGAAAACATCACACCCCGAGTCCCCTACATGAAATCACGTTCTGTCCTTCTCGCTGCGCTCGTTCTGGCCCCCGTGTTTCCGGCGGCTTCTGGCGCCCAGGCCACTGCCTGGACCATTGACCCCGTACACTCGGAGCTGACCTTCAGAATCCGGCACTACGTGACGAAGGTTCGCGGGACCTTCGCAAAGTGGCAGGGGAGTGTGACGGCGGACCCCAAGAACCTCGCCGCTGGCTCCGTTGACGTGACGATCGACGCCAAAAGCATCGATACGAACAACGAGCAGCGTGACGGCCACCTGCGTTCCAACGACTTCTTTGCGACGGACTCCTTCCCATCGCTGACCTTCAAGTCGAACAAGGTCGAGGTGAAGGGCTCTGATCTCAAGATTTATGGTGACCTCACAATCCGCGGGATTACGAAGCCGGTTGTCCTGAGCGGCTCCTTCGGCGGAGTCACCAAGGGGATGCAGGGCGAGGAGCGCATGGGCTTTGAAGCGACCACCAAGATCAATCGCCTGGACCACAAAGTGTCCTGGAATCGCGCCGTCGAGGGGGGCGGCATCATGCTCGGCGACGAAGTCGAGATCAACATCACGATCGAAGCCACACGGAAGTAGCGTGGCCTGACGCTGACGTGACGCCCTCGGCGACGCCGAGGGCGTATTTCGTTTATGCGTGTCTCTGACGGGAGAAAGGAGTTGTCCCCGTGCGAGGCCAGTGTACGTAATGTGGAATGGCGACGGTGTCTCCTTAAGCGTTGCAGGGTATGGCGTTACGAACGGTGTCAGGTGAAGGCACTCAAGGTGCATTGCGCTGCAGTAACCCCGGCATCCTGATGAGGCCACCATGCAAGCCGTTTCGGTCGAACGTCCAAGTGCTGTTATCAACAAGCTGTACATCGTGCTTCTGGCGCTCTCGCTTCTTCTGATTCCCGTTGGCGCCCGAGCACAGAACGAGGGGCTGCGCGGCATGGCGGGCCGCGTGCTCGACGCCGCTCGCGAACGCGAACGTGGGGACTATGACCGGCGTGACGGTGGTGGCTTATCGCGCCGCGAGCTCGAGCGGTGGTGTCGCGACAACAGGTGGAGCAGCCGATGCGGCGGTGATCGATACGATCGGCGGAATGACCGGCGCGGTGACTGGTGCCGAGACCGCAACCGAGACGACCGTTGCGACGGATCGCGGAATGAGCGGCGCGGGCGGGGTCGAGGGCCGTGGCGCGATGACCGTGATGGATGGACGCCGCCGGGGCGCAGGGGCCGGCGGTAGAGTTACCGCCGGCTAGCCCGCTCGGACCACGCGATCCTCGGAATTCCAGGATCCCTCGTACTCCATGTACCGCGCGGTTTCGAGGGCCATGTCGTCGCCGTGAAGACGCGCGACCATATGCAACGACATGTCGATTCCGGCGCTCACCCCCGAAGAGCAGACCAGCCGGCCGTTGTCGACAATCCGGGCGCCCTCATGAATCGTGGCGCCCGGCGCGGCCGCCCGAAGTTCGGGGAAGGCCATGAAGTGGGTGGTCGTGTGGAGCCCGTCGAGCAGCCCCGCCGAGCCGAGTACCAGCGAGCCCGTGCACACGGTGAGGACATACTCCGCCTGACGAGCGACCCGCACCACCCACTCCAGCAGCACCGGGTTCTTCATTTGCACCCGCGTCCCGAATCCTCCGGGTACGAGGACAATGTCCAGGTGTGGGCAGGTGGCGAAGGAATGTGTCGGTGTCACGACAAATCCATTTCGCGCGGTGATGGGTCGCCCGGTCTCGGAGACCGTCATGACCTGAAAGAGGTCAAGCTGATTCCGGCGGCCGCACACCGAAAACACCTCGAACGGTCCTGCGAAGTCGAGCACCTCGGCGTCATCGAAGACGACTATTCCGACAGTGCGGGACATCAGCTGCCTGCGGCGAGGGCCGCGGCGAGGGTCGACGTGAAGGTGGTGTCCGACGCCTTGACCGTCCCGAGGCGACGCCACCGCAGAATGCCCTCCCGGTCGATGAGGTACGACGCCGGCACGCCTAACGCGAGGTAGAGCGACTGAATCCGTTCGTCGGGGTCGAGCCAGATGGGATAGGTCATCCCGAAGTCTTTCGCGAACCCCTTGATGTTCTCTTCCTGTCCGCGCGTGTCGACCGAGACCCCCACAATTTCGAAGCCCTGGTCGCGGTGTTTGGTGTAGAGCGACTGCAGGTACGGAATTTCCTCTCGGCAGGGCGCGCACCAGGTGGCCCACACGTTGAGCAGGACCACCTTCCCCTTGAGGTCCGTGGTACGTACGGAGTCGCCGGAAAGGGCAAGCGTCGTGTAGGGAGGAGCAGGGTCGCCGATGGTTGCCTTGGCGCCGTCGGCGGGTTTGCAGGCCGCGAGGAGCGCAGACGCCACCAGCACTGTCCAGCGCGTCATGGGAGCAAACTCAGGTCGAGACGTCCCATCCGGATGTGCGCCGAGTCGCCCGGAATGGTCCACGCGGCGAGCAGCTCGTTACCCCGGCGCACGAGCTTGGGGAATCCGCTGGGTCGCGCCGCGCTGGTGGACGCAATCACGATGGGAGCGCCTAACGCTCCGCTTCGCGAAACCCGTCGGACCCGCACTTCGCCGGTCTCGGGTGGCACACGTTCGAGCCAGCTCACCGCGGCGTCGCCGCCAGGGAGGAGTTCGAGGTCGACGCGGCCGACCGGGGTGCCCCCATCAATGCGGACCGGCGCCGCGAAGGTCGAACCTCCGTCGGTCGACCAGGCGAGGCGGACACGAGCGGTATCCTGGGCACCAGTGAACCATGCGACGACGACGGTATCGCCGCGTGCCGCCACTGCCGGACCGTTCACGGGACAAGCGGCAATACGCCATCCATCGTTATGCACGTGTGCGGGTGGTGTCCACTGTCCACCCACCCGCCGCACGATGGCAATGTCGCGGACTTCATCTTCACTGCGATCGCGGTAGACGACCACGGGACCGCCCGCAGCGACCGCCGCGTTCACCTGGCAGCACTCGCAGTTGCGGTTGTCGAGCTGTTGTTCGGTGCCGAGTGGGGAGGTGGTTGCTGCAGAAACCGCGGAGCCCACACTTGTTGTATGGACCGTCATCGCCCCCTCACCATGATCGGCAGAGGCAGGGCCCATATTGCGCCCGTCGAGCCAGGCGGCGTGCACGGAGTCGTCGGAGCTGGCCCAGGTGGCAACAAATCCATGTTCGGCCTGCTTGCCGTCGCGGTGCAGTACGCTGCTTGCGCCCCACGTACGGCCCGAGTCGAGGCTTTGGGCAATTCGCACATCGTACGCGTACTTGCCCGAGCCGCTCCGCTGCGGCCAATGCGCGAGCAGCCGTCCCGATGTCGAGCTGACAACCGAAGGAAAGTCGGCCCAGTTGACAAACAGGTCGCTGCGTTCGACGATGGTTGAGGGCGTGGACCACTTGGCGCCATCCAGGCGCGCGTAGCGCACGGCATGTGTGGAGTCGCTCGTGCGCTCGATCCAGGTCATGTGCACCCGATCGCTCCCGTCCACCGAGAGGAACGGCTCACCGCTCAGCTTGCCGCTCGGCGCGGGCAGGTCAGTGAGTTGTGGTGCGGGGGCAGGGGTTTCGCCTTTGCAGGCCAGAAGAACAGCGAGGAGGCACGCGCGTGTTTTCATGTCCGGAAGTTATCGCGAGGCAGGGGGAGACCGAACGTCGTCGCGGAAAACCTCACCGCCTTTCATCACCCACTTGACCGCCCTGGTGGCGGCGATGTCGCGCGTGGGGTCGCCGGCCACGGCCACCAGGTCGGCGAAGAGGCCAGGTGCGACGGTGCCAATCCGGTCCGACCACCGGAGCACCTTGGCGGTGGTGGACGTGGCCGTGCGCATGGCCTCGAGCGGGCTCATGCCGTAAGCCACCAGAAGCTCGAGCTCACGGGCATTGTCGCCATGGGTGAAGACACCGACGTCGCTGCCGTTGCAGATGGTCACCCCACTCTTCATGGCCAACGCGAAGGAGTTGCGCTTGTTGGTGATGCGTGTGGGTTCGGGATCACGCCCCTTCTTCCAGCCGGCGTACTGAGCGGTGGCGTCGCCTGCCGCCAGGGTGGGGCAGAGCGCCACGCCTTTGCTGGCCATGAGCGCAAAGACCTCGGCCGTGCCAAAGTCGCCATGTTCGATGTTGGCTACGCCCGCGAGTGTGGCGCGCCGCATGCCTTCGGGTGTTGAGCTGTGCGCAACCACGTAGCGGCCGCTCGATGCCGCAATCTCCACGGCAGCGCGCAGTTCGGCCTCGGTAAAGGCGGGGCGCGCTTCGCCGTCAGGGCCCCAGCGATAGTCGGAGTACACCTTGATCCAGTCAGCACCGTGGCCGATCTGATCGCGCACCTCGCGCACCATTTCGTCGATGCTCCCCACTTCGGCTGCGCCCTGTGGGATCGTGATTTCGGTGGAGAAGCCCCTGGGGCCGTAACTTCCGCGCCCAACGATGGCCTTGGTGGTCACCAGCATGCGAGGGCCGGGAATCACTCCGCGCTCGATCGCGTGCTTCACCCCTACATCGGCATAACCAGCGCCCTCGGTGCCGAGGTCGCGAATGGTGGTAAAGCCGGCCATGAGTGTGCTGCGCACATGGTTGGTGGCTCGCGCCACCCGCAATGCGGTCGACTCCTTGAGCACCTGCTCATCCCACGACGCTTCGTTGTAGGGGTGGAGCAGCACGTGGGAGTGCGCCTCGATCATTCCGGGAATGAGCGTCAGCCCCGGGAGGTCGATCACGCGTGCCCCGGCGCTGGCGCGAACCGTGGCCGGTGTGCCGACGGCGACGATGCGGTCACCTCGCACCAGGACCACCTGCCCCTCGCGCGGGGCGTCGGACACGCCGTCCCACACCCGAGCGGGTCGAAGAATGATTTCGGTGGCCGGCCCCTGGGCGAGGCCCGAGCGAGGAGCAAGGAGCGCCACACCTAACGTGAGCGCGGTCGTGACAAGCGATGAAAGACGAATCATGCCCTCAAGGTCGCCCCGGAACGCCTCTCCCGCCAGCGATTAGCCTTGCCGCACGGCGTCCGCAAATGGGGCCAGCCGCGCGGGGTCGAGCTGTCCATCTGTTCGTACTCCTGAGCAGACGTCGATCCCGGCGGGTGCCACCGCGCGGATGGCTTCGGCGACATTGCCGGCGTTCAAGCCGCCAGCCAAAAAGACGGGTTTGCCGACAGCGTCGCGAATCCGGCGGCTGATCTCCCAGTTGTGGGTTCGGCCGGTGCCGCCGAGTTCCTTCACCGCGAGGCGCGGATTGCCCGAGTCAAGGAGGATGCGATCGACGAGAGGCGCAACGGCTCGTGCCTCATCTATGGCCGCGTCATCCACCACATGAATCACTTGCACCAGCAGCACGCCAGGGAGCGCGGTCCTGAGCTGGCGATAGTCTTCCGTCGTGTGCAGGGCGTCGACGAGTTGCAGGGTGGTGGGACGGCAGCGTTGATACTGGGCGACGACGGCGTCGGCGTCGCGCAGGCTGGTGAGCAACCAGCTCTCGATGTGCTTTGGAAGGCTCGCCGCGATTTCCACGATGGCGGCTTCGTCGATGACGCCGGGACCGCTGGGCATATGCGAGACGAGCCCGACACACGAGGCGCCATGGGCGATGGCCAGGGCTGCTTCGGCTCGCGAGGCGATGCAACAGACCTTGAGATGCATGACAGAAAGTAACGCCTTATCGTTTGTGCAATGACTGACGAGCGTTCACCCTCATCCGCGATTCGCTACCGACACGGGGGTCCCCGGTGTCTCGCCCTCCTGGCGGGGTTGCTGCTGTCCGCCTGTGCGGAACCCGCACCGCAACGCGCTGCGCCATCACGCGTCTCGTCAACCGAGGCCACCTTTCCGCCGGACACCTGGCCCGTCGGCATACATTCGGAAATGTCGGACCGGGTGTCCCGGGTCCTTGCGATCATGGGGGAGCCGCGGCTTTTCCTCGATGAGAAGGAGCCGCACGGTGAGGTGCAGCGTCTGGTTTGGCTGCGGACCTTTCATCATCCGATGGCCGTGCGGCTGGTGCGTGCCGACAGCGGCTGCCGGGTGGTGCTGACCATTCTCTCGGGCAAGGGGGGCGCCGACCTCGGGGTGGTGCAGCGGCGCGATTCATCGGTGACGGCAGACGCGCGCTGCGCCGAGGTAGAGGCGACGCTGACAGCAACAGGATTCGGGAGTGACACACTGACGCCCGGGCTCCGCAGAAACGATGGCGCCGAATGGGTGTTCGAGAGCCGCGGAGCGGCCGGCTATCGCGTGGTGGCGCGCTGGAGTCCGGAGGTGTCGCGTCGCGATCCCAAGTTCGCGCTTGCCGGGCGCGCCTTTCTCCGAATCGCGAGTTGGGATGAGGCCGCCGACGACCCTATCTACTAGGGAGCTGCGCGACTGGTACCTGGTCGGTCGTCGCAGCGACCTGCGGCACTTCGGTCACGCCACCCGAGACCACGAAGGCCATGACATCGGAACTGCTGGCGTCGAGTGGCGTCACGGCTGATCGCGGGAAGACATACATCTGCCCGGAGAAGTTGTAGGAGTGGGGCATGTAGACGCTGATCCAGCCGTCGAGCCCCATCACACCAAGTGACTCCTGCGTGACAAATCCCATGGCATGGGCAGAGCTGTTATCAAAGAGGCGCACCAGCACGGGTTTGTCGAAGCGGCGCTTTTCGCCGACAAAGGCATTCACAAAGTCGCGAATGGATGAGTAGATGAGGCGGATGAAGGGAAGCCGCTCCATCACATCGTCGAGCGTGGCGACAAGACTGCGGGTGATGAACCCCGAGGCAAAGAATCCGAACAGGGTGACGAGCGCGATGGTGACGACAAACCCGGCCCCGGGAATGGGAAGGCCGAGCCATCCGTCTACGGTGCGGAAGAGCACGACCACCACGTACAGGGTGATCGCAACCGGCGCGAGAAAAACCACGCCTCGCAGGAAGTAGCCAACCAGCCGTCGCGAGGCGCTTCGTGTGCGCGAGACGGGACGGCCAAGGAGTGGCGGTGGTGTATCAGCCATGGTTGGAAGAGGCCACACCGGTGATCACGGGAAGTCCGGCGCTCTGCCAGGCAGCGATCCCACCAGTGAGGTTGGTGACACCAGCCAGTCCATGCGCCGCGAGGAGGGAGGCGGCGATGGCCGAACGACCACCGGCCTGACATTGCACCACGAGGGGACGTCCCGGTGTGAGGTTGGCGATCTGCTCCTCCAGCCTGCCTAACGGGATGTGGCGTGCGCCCTCGATGTGTCCGCTGGCATACTCGTCGGCGGCGCGGACGTCGAGTACATCCACCAGACCGCGGGTGGCGGGTTGCGACAATCCGGTGGCATCGATCTGGGGGATGGACGCCAGGGGCTGGGCCCGCAAGGCATTGGGGCCGAGCCATCCTGCACAGCGATCGAGACCAATCATCATCAACTCGCCAAGGGCTGCCCGAATGGCGGCGTCGTCATCCTGGTCATGCAGGAGATAGAAGTCCTCATCGTAGCGCATGAGCCACCCGGCCCATGTGACAAACGACTTGTTGAGGGGAATGTTGATGGTGCCCGGGACAAAGCCGGCCGCAAACGTCGCAGCGGGACGGAGGTCGATGATCCGCAGGCCGCGGGCAATGGCCCCGGCGAGATGCGACACCGGCGCCTGTGCGGCGCTTGGCATGCCGCCGAGCACCCGAGGTCCGTCGCGGTTGAGACGTTTCATGGTGGCGAAGTAGCGCGGCGGATCGGGCTGACCGGCCAGCACCTCGGTGATAAACGCCTCGCGGTCGGTGATGCGCAGTGCCCAGTTTGCCACCCGCTCGTAGCCGAGCGTCGACATGGGAACCGCGCCTAACGCCTTGCCGCAGGCCGAGCCGGAGCCGTGCCCGGGCCATATCTGCAGGTACTCCGGCCAGGTGGAGACAAATCGCTGCAACGAGTCGAAAAGCGTCGAGGCACCGGCGCGCATGGTCCCGGCAATGTTTGCGGCCTTCTCGAGGAGGTCGGGGCGTCCGACATCACCCACAAAAATGAAGTCACCAGTGAAGGCCCCAACCGGCCGATCGGAGGCGGGAAGGTCGGTGACCACAAAGGTGAGGTGCTCCGGTGTATGCCCGGGGGTGTGCACCACATCGAGCCGCAGGTTGCCGACCTTGATCTGGTCGCCGTCGCGAAGGAGGCGGGCACGGTCCGCGTCGGCGAACGCATACTGCCAGTCGCGTCCCCCCTCTGCCGAGAGGAGAAGTTGCGCACCTGTACGTGACGCCAGCTCCCGGCTCCCCGACAGATAGTCGGCATGGATGTGCGTCTCGGTCACCATGGTGATCTTCATGGCGTTGCGCTGGGCAAACTCCATGTACGGCACCGGGTCTCGATTGGGATCGATGACGATGGCTTCGCCGGTTTTCTGGCAGCCGAGCAGGTAGCTCGCCTGCGCAAGTCCTTCGTGGTAGAATCGCTGTAGGAGCACGTCGCCCTCCGGCCAACGTGAGTGTGCGTCAGTGCGTTGTGGCCTTCATGAAAACTGGCGGAGCGGGGCAGGAGCTACCAGCCCCGAACCCCTTACGCCCCTGTCCGGAGTCAACTTCCATGCGTTTCCCCACGTCGCTGGCGCTTCTCTTCCTTGTGGCACCACTCGGCGCGGGAGCGCAGGGTCGCAAGGTCCTCACGCAGGACACGTATGACTCGTGGCGTCAGATCCAGGGCCAGTCCCTGTCGGCCGACGGACGCTGGGCGATCTACACGCTGACGCCGGTGGTGGGCGACGGCGAGGTGATCGTACGAGCGACCCAAGGGTCCACCGAGTACCGCGCAGCGCGTGGATGGACGGGGCGGCCGGTGACCTCGGTCACGGTGGACTCTCCCTTCGTGGCGGTGCCGGCGCAGATCACGGTGGACTCACGACACGCCGTCTTCCTCGCCTATGCGCCGATGGCGGATTTCGAGAAGGCGCGAGGTGACCGTCGGCCCGCGGCCCAGCCACGGCCCTCGCTCGCGGTGATGACGCTGACGAATGGGCAGGTCACGCGTGTGCCGCGGGTGCGCAGCTTCCGTCTGGCCAGGGAGTCGGGGAAGTACCTCGTCTACCTGATGGAGCCGGATGTGATGCCGCGGGACAGTTCGGCCAGCGCAGTACGGGCCCTCACCGATTCGCTGCAGCGCAACAGCCGTCGTCGCGACTACGGCTCCACGCTGGTGATTCGCAATCTCGACGACGGGACGGAAGAACGGGTCGGTGATGTGTCCGGATACGCCATTGACGATAGCGCGCGTTACGTGGCGTATACGGTGACGTCGCGTACGCCGCAATCTGATGGGGCCTACCTGCGTACCCTCGCGACCAGGCAGACGGCGACCCTGATGGCTGGTGAAGGCGACTACAAGTCGATTGCGTTTGATCGGGCCGGCAGCCAGGTGGTGTTTGTCTCGAACCGGGACGACTTCCGGGGCGCCAAGCCTCGTTATGCGCTCTACCATGCGCCCGTGAAGGCGACCGCGGCCACCCTGATCGCGGCGGCCGGGTCGGTGGACGGACTCAGCCCGAGTGACCGGGGACGCACCGACTTCACCCGGGACGGGAGTGCCATTGTGTTTGCCGTGGCGGCTCCGGCGATCGACTCCATTCCCGCGGATTCGCTCGCCGACAAGGCGGTCTTCGACCTCTGGCACTGGCAGGACAAACGGCTCCAGCCACAGCAGAAACTCGAGGTGGCACGTGATCGCGACCGGAGCTGGACGGCGGTGCATCTGCTGAAGACCAAGAAGACCTGGCGCCTCGCCAATGACACGATGCCGCAAGCCATCGTGGCCGACAACGCGTCGGTGGCGATGCTGACGACGAACGTGCCGTACGCCGTGGAGTCGATGTGGGGTGAAGGGGGCAGCGACGTCTTCGTGAGCGATCTCGCGAGCGGCCGGACGTCTCCGGTGGCGCGCAAGATCGAGTTTGGGGCCCAGTTGTCACCGGGAGGGAAATACGTCACCTGGTTCGACCGGGGGCAGTGGCACGCCTTTGTGGTGGCCACGGGCCAGACGCGTTCGCTCACGGCCGGCCTCAAGGGAGTGCGCTTTGATCAGGAGACACACGACAGTCCGAGCACAGCACCGTCGTGGGGTGTCGGTGGCTGGACCTCGGATGATCGGTCGATGCTGGTGTACGACCGCTGGGATATCTGGGAGCTCGACCCGGCGGGTGTGAAGCCGGCGCGCATGGTGACCGACTCCATCGGGCGTCGCACCACGACCTCTTTCCGCATTGTCGACACCGACGCTGATGACCGCTTTGTCGACCCGACGCAGCCGCTGGTGATGCGGGCGTTCAATGAGGAAACCAAGGCAAGCGGCTTTTATACCGACCGTCTGGATCGCGCGGGTGCGCCGGAACGTGTGGTGTTCGGGGATCGCAACTACGGCAATCCGCAGAAGGCACGAAAGGCGAGCCAGTTCCTCCTCACGCAGCAGACGGTCAGTGAGTTCCCTGATCTTTGGACGGGGAACAGCCTGGCCTCGACCGCGAAGATTTCGGAGGCCAATCCGCAGCAGAAGGAGTACAAGTGGCCCACCGTGGAGTTGGTGAAGTGGCTGAGCACCGATGGCGCGCCGCTCAAGGGGCTCCTCTACAAACCCGACGACTTTGACGCGACCAGGAAGTACCCGATGGTGGTGTACTACTACGAAATGCTCTCGGACGGACTGCACAGCTACAACGCGCCAGCGGGCCGCAACACCATCAATCCTTCGGTCTACACATCGTTGGGGTACCTCGTGTTCTTTCCGGACATTGTCTACGAAGTCGGATGGCCGGGGCCGAGTGCGGTGAAGGCGATTGTGCCGGGGGTGCAATCGCTGGTGGCGCGTGGCTTTGTGGACCCCAAGGCGATCGGCATTGCCGGGCAATCATGGGGTGGCTATCAGAGTGCGTATCTCATCACGCAATCCACCATGTTCGCGGCGGCCGTGCCTAACGCACCGGTGGCCAACATGACAAGTGCCTATGGCGGAATTCGCTGGGAGTCGGGCGTCGCGCGCCCCTTCCAGTACGAAAAGACGCAGAGCCGTATCGGGGGATCACTGTGGGAGTATCCGGTGCGTTACATCGAGAACTCGCCGCTCTTCCATCTCGATCGGGTGCAGACGCCGGTGCTCTTCATGCATAACGACGCGGATGGTGCCGTGCCCTGGTATCAGGGGATCGAACTCTTCGTGGGCCTCCGCCGTCTCGGCAAGGAGGTCTACATGGTGAGTTACAACGGTGACGGTCACAACCCGCGGAAACGCGCGAACCAGAAGGACATCGACATGCGGATGCAGCAGTTCTTCGCCAACAAACTCAAGGGCGAGCCGGCCCCGGATTGGATGGTGAAGGGCATTCCGGCAGTGGAGAAGGGGCGTGATCAGTTGAAGAAGGTCGTGCCCTGATCCTGATCAGGGTGTGCCCTTCAGGGAGGCGTGACAACTGAGCGCCGGATCTCCGGCACTTCCACCACACGGCTGCTGGTTGGCGGCGACTCGATTGCCTGAACGAGCGCCGCCACCATCTGACGGAGTGTGACCAGCCCCAACCGTCGCGCTGCATCGCGATGCGCGGGAAGGTGTTCGCCAAGCCAGTAGAGTGGGATAAGGAGCAGCGGCCAGCGATGCCCGGGTCCGATGACATACCAGGGACGGAGGGCGGTGAAGGGCAGCCGGCTAGCTCGCAGCATTTCTTCCGCTCGTGCGCGCACGCCGACGTAGGCGTGCATCACGGGCGCCGGATGGGCCACACTCAGGTACACGAAGTGTGCGACCTGCCGCTCCTGGGCGACATCCAGCGCAGCCCTGAATGCGCCGAAGTCGACGCGTTCGAATTCGGCGGCCTTCCGTGGATTGGGATGCGGGGTACCGACCAGTTGCACGAGTGTATCGCCGGCATCCACATACTCGCGGAAAGTGCCGGCCCGCAACGCATCGCCGGGCACAGGCACGGCACCATGGACCACCCGGCCTTCGGAGCCTGGCCGCACGAGGACACGAACGGTGTGTCCCCGTGCAACCAGTGCCTCCACGAGTGGGCGGCCGATGTGGCCCGTCCCACCCGTGACAAACACACGACAACGCCCCGGCGTGTGCCTAACGTCCACCGTACTCCTTGCGTGGGACACTGATCAGGAAGTTCCAGATCGCGCGGGTGTCGTCGTCGGTCATCAGTTTGGTCGCGGCAATCGGCATGAAGGGATCGATCGTCGAGCCATCGGGGCGCTTGCCTTCGCGCAAGGCGCGGAAGAAGTCTGCCTCGGTCCAGTGACCGATCCCGGTTGGGGTGATGTTGGCGGCGGGCTTTAATTCCGGGGGAGTTCCCGGCACCTGCCCACCCGAAAGGCCAGGGCCGTGGCAGCCAGTACACCCGCCGATCGTCGCGAGATACCGACCGTACTCGGCGGTGGGACCGGCAGGCGGTTTCATGCGATTGAACGGCCCGTCGTGGTCGATCTCCTCCGCCTCGTAGAGTGGGAGCTGCCCGGCCAGATAGAGCGCACGGCCCACCGGTCGGACCTCAGAAGGGGGCATGACCCGGTCCACCGGTGTCAGCGAGCGCACATAGGCCACGATGGCCGCTACGTCGTCGTCGGCCATGTCGGGCCAGGCCATCGAAGGCATGAACAGCAGCTTGCGGCCGTCGCGGCCCACCCCATGCCGGATAGACCGCACGATATCGTCGTCGGAGAGCTCGGCGCCGATACCACCGGCACCCTTCGTTAGGTTCGGGCCGCGCACGGCAAACACCGGCCCGGCGTCGATGAAATCCTTGCCGCCCATGTCGTCGCCGTGACAATCGACGCACTTGGTGATGGCGCGCACGAGGTATTCACCACGGGCGACCGACAGACTGTCCAGCGTTACAGACGGCGCGGGGTCAGAGACGGCGACCGCCGCATTCATCCGGGAGTTCGACATTCCGTACACGGCACCGGCTCCCGTCACGACTGCCGCGAGCAGGACGAGGATGAGGCGCTTGAGGATTCGCATGAGAAGACTTTGCGAGAGAGAAAAGAGGGAGAACTCAGAGGTACGCCGGAGAGTCGCCGCCGGATTGGGGAGGCGCATGGGTCGCCTGACCCAAATTGCGACGCTCCCAGCGGTACCATGTGCTCATCCGATGCCCTACCTTATCGCGCCATGACGAGCACCCGACCCGGCGTCGCCAACGCCACCCCTGTTGAACCTGTCGCGTCCGCCTGGTCGGTCGACGACTCCAAGGCGACTTACAATGTTGACGGCTGGGGCGCCGGCTTCTTTGACGTCAGCGCCGCCGGCCGGGTGATTGTCCGCCCCGATCCGGCTCAGCCCGAGCGCACTGTCGACCTGTACGAACTCGCGGTGGATCTGGAGGAGCAGGGGATCCAGCTTCCCGTGCTGTTCCGGTTCTCGGATATCCTGCGCAAGCGCATCGAGACGCTGAGTGACTCCTTTCATCAGGCGATCAAGGAGTGGGATTACACCGGCGGTTACACGAGTGTGTATCCGATCAAGGTGAATCAGCAGCGCCACGTCGTCGAGGAAATTGTCGAGTTCGGTCGCAAACATGGCGTGGGGCTCGAGTGTGGTTCCAAACCCGAGTTGCAGGCAGTGCTTGGGCTGGGCGAAAGCACGGAGCACCTCATCGTGTGCAATGGCTACAAGGACGAGGAGTTCATGCGCCTCGCCCTCATGGGCCAGAAACTCGGGCATAACGTGTTCATCGTGGTCGAGCAGCTCTCGGAGCTGGAGGTGCTACTGGCGGCGGCCGACGATCTGGGTGTGGTGCCAAACGCCGGCGTGCGCATCAAGCTCGCGTCTGAAGGGGCCGGGCGATGGGCGCAGAGTGGTGGCGAAAAGTCCAAGTTCGGGCTGAATACCGCCGAGCTGATGAAACTCATCAACCGGCTGGAGGAACTCGATCGCCTCCACATCCTCAAGCTGGTGCACTTCCATCTCGGCAGTCAGATCACCGATATCCGGTACATCAAGACGGGCCTCCAGGAGATCTCGCGGTTTTATCTGGAGCTGCACAAGATGGGAATCGGCATCACCCACGTAGACGTGGGTGGTGGGCTCGGTGTCGATTACGACGGGACCAACTCGACCAATCAGGCGTCGGTGAATTACACGCTGCAGGAGTACGCCAGCGATGTGATCTACACCTTCGCCGAGGCGTGCCGTGAGAACGAGCTCCCGATGCCGCATGTCATCTCGGAATCAGGGCGCGCACTGACGGCGCATCATGCGCTCCTCCTGCTCCGCGTGATCGATGTGGAAACACAGGGCGCCTACGTCGAGCCCACGCTCACGGAAGAGGACCACATTCTCCTCCACGAAATGGTGGAGGACTACAAGGCTGTCCAGAAGAAGAAGCTGCCGAAGCGGAAGGTGATCGAGATTTATCACGACGCCTCGTTCGACAAGGAACGCGCCCAGCAGCTCTTCAATTCGGGGGTGCTCTCGCTGCGTGACCGGGCGCTGGCGGAAACGACGTTCATGGCGACCATGAGCCGCATCGCCCAGATCGTGTCGGAAAGCAAAAACGGGTTCGAGGAAATTGTGCGCGACGTGGAGGCCACACTCGTCGACCGTTACTTCTGCAACTTCTCCCTCTTCCAGTCGCTCCCCGACAGCTGGGCGATCGACCAGCTCTTTCCCATCATGCCGGTGCACCGGCTGAATGAGAAACCCGACCGGCGTGGCACCCTGCAGGACATGTCGTGTGACTCGGACGGGAAGATCGACCGCTTTGTCGGCGGGAAAGAAGGGAAGCCGAGTCTCGAGCTGCACAAGTTCAGGGACGGCGAGGACTACATCCTTGGCATCTTTCTGACCGGGGCGTACCAGGAAATCCTCGGAGACTTGCACAATCTCTTTGGGGACACCAACGCCGTACACGTGCGTCTCACCGAAAACGGGTACGAACTCACGCACCTCGTCCACGGCGATACGGTCACGGAAGTGCTGAACTACGTACAGTTCAGTGCCTCGGACCTGCTGACGACGTTCCGGCGGAAGGTGGCCAACGCCAGGGACATCTCGCGGCAGGAGGCCAACACCTACATCGCCGAGTATGTGGCTGGGCTCGAGGGGTACACCTACCTCGAAGGTGAGGCCGCGCGTTAGGCGCGCGGCACGGCCCTACTCGGCTTTGCGAGCGCCCGGCTCCTTCCAGAGTGCCTTGTCGAAGGTGAGTAATACGTCGGCTTCGCTGCCTTTGGTCTCTTCGAGGATGAGGTAGTCAGAGAAGTCGGCGGTGCCGGCCCGGTAGGCGCGCGAGGCGCGGCTCACCAGCGTTTCATCGGCGAAGTCGAAGTGTCGCGCCCGTACAATTGAGTCGACGATCTGCACCAGCTCCGGTCGCGACACCTTGTACGCGCGCGCCAGCACCCAGATGGTCTCGACAAGCACCACCGTGGGTATGAAGAGGGGTTCGCTGGCGGCAATGGCCCGGTCGACGATGCGGGCGGCGATGGCGGACTGGACGGGATCGTCGTCGGCGAGGAAGCGCACCAGGACATTGGTGTCGAGGGCAATCATCGCTCGCCTTTGGTGGCTCCGTCGCGGATGGCGGCCTGCATGTCGTCGAGGGAGACCGGTTTGCCTTTCCGCTTGACGACCCCCCGCAGCGCCCGGGTGTCGACGTTCCGGGGCTCGAGGTAGACACTCCCGTCCCTGAGAATAAAGGCGACCTCGTCGCCGATGGCCAAGCCGAGTGCCTCCCTTACCATTTTGGGAACGGTCACCTGACCCTTGTATGTGATCTTCGACTTGCTCTCGTCGGTCATGGCATTGCATGTAAGGCGTATCCGAAAAGTAAGGAGCCCCCCTTCGTGTGGGAAGGGGGGCTCCAGGCGTTCGAGGCGCGGGGCTACAGCCGGGCGCTGACTGCGGACCAGTTCACCACATTCCACCAGGCGGCGATGTAGTCGGGACGGCGATTCTGGTACTTGAGGTAGTAGGCGTGCTCCCAGACATCGAGGCCAAGCAGGATCTGCCCCGCGGCAAGGCCTTCCATGATCGGGTTGTCCTGATTGGCGGTGGACACGATGCGAAGACCAGCGGGCTCGTTGATGAGCCACGCCCACCCGGAGCCAAACCGTCCCGTGCCTGCCGAGGCGAACTTTTCCTTGAAACGTCCGAAGCCACCAAATGCGGCGTTGATACCGTCCGCCAGGGCGCCGGTGGGTTCACCACCTCCCTTGGGGGACATGCAGTTCCAGAACAGGGTGTGATTCCAGTGACCACCACCGTTGTTGCGGACCGCGCTACGAATGTCATCGGGGAGGCCGCTCAAGTTGGCGAGCAGCCCTTCGAGGGGTTGCTGATGCAACTCGGCGTGGGTGTCGAGCGCCGCGTTGAGGTTGTTGACGTAGGCCTGATGGTGTTTGCCGTGGTGGATCTGCATTGTCTGCGCATCGATGTGTGGTTCGAGCGCGTCGAAGGCGTAGGGAAGAGCGCCAAGAGTGTGTGGCATGGATTGCGGGTCAGGGTGAGATCTTGAGGTTACCGGGAACGCCCCGGTTGCTCAAGCATCAGCGCGAACGTAACGTGCGCCCTTTCCGGGCCGCGAGCGTCGGCCCGTCGCTCACCGCAGGAGCCCATCGTTGCGCCACCCACGCGTGCACCTGGTCCCGCACACACACTGGGACCGCGAATGGTACAAGTCCGCCGAGCAGTTCCGCGTGGGACTGGTGGACCTGGTTGCCGAGGTGGTCGGGTCTGGTCATCCCTTTTTGCTCGACGGGCAGGGGGTGATCCTCGAGGACCTGCTCTCCTGGGCTTCCGGGCAGCAGAGTTCGCTGGCCGCGGCGCTCCAATCGGGGGTGATTGAGGCCGGGCCCTGGTATGTGCTTGCCGACAATCAGATTCCTTCTGGTGAGGCCCTGGTTCGCAACCTCCTCGCGGGCCGGAAGGCGGTAGGCGTTTTCGGGGCCACTCCGCCGGCGGTGTTGTATTGCCCCGACACCTTTGGGCATCCTGCAGTGGCGCCCATACTTGCCGCGGGCTTCGGGTTTCCGCTGGCAGTGGTCTGGCGGGGATATGGCGGGCGAGGTTGGCCTGCTGGAGACATGGCTCGCTGGCGAGCAGCCGACGGCACTGAAGTGCTGTTGTATCACTTGCCGCCATCGGGCTACGAATTCGGCTCAAACTTGCCCACCGATGCGGCCGCCGCGCGACTCCGCTGGGACGAGCTGCAACGGGTGCTTGGGGAACGCAGCACGTCGGGTGAGCTGCTTGTGCTCAACGGCGCGGACCATCACGCGCTGCAGGAGCAGGCGACTACGGCATGGACTGCGCTCTCCGAGGTCGTGGCACCTGCCCGAGCTGTGATGCAGGGTCTGCAGGGTTTTGCACGAGCGTTCACCGAATTTGCCAGCTCGCACCGGGCGCCGGTGGTGTCGGGAGAGTTGCGGGCCTCGCCGGGATACGTCTGGGCCCTGCCGGGCACACTCGCGACACGCGCGGCCCAGAAGCGCGCCAACGCCGGGGTGGAACGGCTCCTCGTTGGCGAGGTGGAGCCATGGGCGGCGCTGGCGACGTGGCGAGGGGTCAACACGCCGGAGGCAGGGCTCAGTGCGGCGTGGCGTCTGGTGCTGCAAAGCCACCCTCATGACACGCTCTGCGGCTGTTCGGTCGATAGTGTCGCGCTCGCCATGGACGACCGGATGCGCCGCGCGCAGGAGCTGGCGACGGAACTCCGGCATCGCACCCTCGGCGCCCTCGTGTCTCCCAAACGGTTGACAGCAGACGCGACGCACCCCGTGGTGGTGCTGACCAATCCGGCGGCGCGCAGTCGCAATGGTGTGGCCGAAGTCGAGATTGATTACGCGCTGGGGCGTGTGGCAGTGGGGCCGGGGTCGGGGAGTGATCTGCCCGCGCTCGAGCCGGTCGCGGTGTCGGTGGGAGAGCAGGCGCTACCCATGCAGGTCCTGTCCAGCGAGCAGGTCTTTGTGCGCGACGAACACACCCGTCGGTATCCGCGCAACTTCCTGGTGCAGCGAGTGCGGGCGCTGGTGTACACCGAGTCGCTGCCGCCGCTTGGAGTGTGCACACTGCCCATCGTCCCACGTGCCTCGCGACGCCGCCCTCCTCACCGGGTGAAGGTCGTCGGCGGAGTACTGGACAATGGGCGGCTGCAGGTGTGGTGCAGTGAGACCGATGGCCTCTGCATTTCGCGCGACGGTCGTACACTCACCGATGTGCTCGGTTTTGAGTCGCAAGGAGAACGAGGTGATCTCTACACGCACTCTGCCGTGCCCGGCACCACCCAGATGGGGAGGATTGTGCGAGTGCGAGTGGCTGAGCGTGGCCCGCTTCGCGCCTCGCTGGAGCTGCTCTTTCGCGTGCCCGTCGCCGAACGCGAGATCGGGCAGGCGACGGGCGCGCTCACGACACATGCGGCGGCGACGATAGACGTGAAGGTGATCGTTTCGCTCGATGCCGATGCACCGTGGATACGGCTGAGCCTCCGCGGCGACAACCGCCTGACAGACTACCGACTCCGTGCGGTGATTCGCACGCGCCATGCGTCGAGCACCCACCTGGCCGATGCGGCCTTTGGTCCGGTGACGCGGCTGTCAGGCGTGGCGGCGCCCGAGGCTGGCGATGTGGAGATCATCCCGCCGACGGCGCCTCTGCATCGATACGTCTCCCTGTTCAGTGCATCGAGCGGGGTGAGTGTCTTCTCGGATGGACTCGCCGAGTACGAGGCGACGCCCGATGGAGACGTTGCGGTCACGCTGCTTCGTGCCGTTGGAGAGCTGAGCCGATCGTCCTTGCCGGAGCGTGCCGGGCACGCCGGCTGGCCGGTGGCCACGCCACTCGCGCAATGTCAGGGGCCTTTCCAAGCGACGCTCGCGGTGTTGCTGCATGGTCCGGATATCCCTGCCACACGTGACGCCATCGAGCGCACGGCAGAGGATGTGTTGCTTCCCGTGCGGGGCATCACCCTACAGGATGGCAGCATTGGTGAAATGGAGGGCGTGACCCTGATGGGGCGCGGTCTGCGGCTGTTGGCATGCAAGCCGGCGGAAGATGGACGCGGCATCATCGTGCGCTTTGCCAACGTCACGGGCTCACACGTTGTGGCGCAGTGTGCGTTGCCAGGGCTTGCCCGTGCCTGGCTCGCGCGTCTGGATGAGACGGTGTCAGGTGCGCTCGCCACAAACGAGAACCGCGTGCAGCTCCATGTGGGGCCGCACGCGGTGGTGACGCTGAGACTCGACGCTACTTCTTGATCTCGAAATCGCGGACGCCCTTGGAGGCGCCGTCGAGCATGACCTCGACCTTGTACTTCCCGGCCGGCCACGCGGTCTTCTTGCTGATGTGAAACTCGGTGACCGTCACCGGATTGGCGGCATCGGGGGCAGCAATCACCTGGGACGCGGAGTCAACCGTCTGTCCCGTCTGGAAGGTCCACTTGGCCACGAGGCTCGAACCCGCGGTGGTGTTCTCCGAGAGCACGGCGAGGTACAAAGTATCGCGAACGCCGAAGGTGCTGGTGGTATCGGTGACCCGTTTGTTGGGTCCGATGTGTTTGCCCAGTTCGATGCTGCTGACGGTTGGAGCTGGAGGGGGCGGTGGCGGCGGTGGTGTCACCGCTGCGGCGGGTGCCTCTTCCTTCTTCTTGCAGGCCGCAATCGCCGAGAGGGCGAGCGTGGCGAGGAGCAGAGTGCGGAAGCGCATGGGTGGCCTCAGAGTGGGGGAAGCTTGATAACCCACCCGATCTGGATGAGGTCGGGATTCTTGATGACGTCGCGATTGGCTTCGAAGAGGGCCTTCCACTTGCCGGCGTCACCGTAGTGGTGCTTGGCAATCTTCGACAGCGTATCGCCCTTCACGATGGTGTACGTAGGAATGGCCACCTCTTCGCGGCTCAATGCCTCTGACGAACTTCCCGACGATACGTCGGAGAAGTCCGGGAGTGGTTCTTTGGGATTTGTCATTGTGTGGTGGCTCAGTCGCTGAGGACGAAGGTGACCTTCATCGACACGCGATATGCGGTGATTTTGCCTTTCTCGCAGTCGACCTTCATGCCGGAGATCCAGGCGCCCTTCACATTTCGGAGTGTTTTGTTCGCGCGCTTGAGGCCGAGTTCGATGGCGTCGTCGAATGATTTGCGCGAGGAGGAAGTAATTTCCGTGACTTTGGCGACAGACATTGTGGGGACTCCAGTGTGGGGGTTCGGGGTTACTTCCGGAGGAACTTCGCGGCCATGCCGAGCACATCGTCGACCACCGACCCATCCTTGTCGGCGTCGAGGAAGGAGAGCAGGCCACCGAGACCACCGGCGGGCGCCATCTTCTGACGTTCCTGTCCGAGCATGGCGGCCAGTCCACCGGCGTCCAGTCCACCCGAGCGTTGTGCCTTGCCCAACGCGCCCATCACTACCGGAGCGAGCATAGCCAACAGGGCACCTGCCTTGCCGGCGTCGAGCCCGGCCGCCTGGCCGAGTCCGCTCGCGACGGCATCCTGTTTTCCGCCGAGCACGTGCTTGAGGATCTTGGCGCCCGCCCCACTCTGGAAGTTGGTCACAGCACCACCGACGTCATTGAGAATGCTGCCGTCGTGATCCTTCGAGAGGGCATTGCTCAGCGCAGCTGCGCCGTCGGCGCTGGCGGCATTCTTGGCCAGGGCACCGAGCAACACGGGGAGGGCTGCGCCAATCGCGGCACTGGTACCGGCATCATCGGTACCAAGCTGCTGCGCCAGCTGCTTGGCGGCGCCGCCAGTGAGTTGCGAGGTGAGGGATTCCAGCAGTGACGACATAAGGCGTTCCTGATCTGTGAGGAATTCCCAAGAAACACCAGCCTGACGCTGGGCGCAAGGAGATCAGGGGTCGACTGGAGGCCGCGCGTGTCCCAGCAATCGCTGATGGAATGCGTCGCCAACCACGGTGCATAACAGCACGGTGGCGATCACGGCGAGCCCGGGTGCCAGGGCGACCCAGGGAGCGGTCACGATAATGTCACGGCCGCCGGCAATCATGTTGCCCCAGCTCGGCGTTGGAGGCTGCACGCCCAGGCCCAGAAAGGCGAGCCCACTCTCGAGCAGGATGGCGTTGCCCACACCTAGTGTGACGGCCACCAGTGCGGGGCCGAGCGCGTTAGGCAGGACGTGACGGAGCAAGGTGCGGACCTCGAGGGTGCCCAGGGCGCGTGCCCCTTCGACAAACGCGGTATGCCGGAGACCTTGCACCTCACTGCGGACGAGCCGTGCCACACTCATCCAGCCTGTCGCGGCCAGGACCACGACGACCGTGACCAGACCGGGGGACCACAGCGCGACACACAAGAGGAGCAGCACCAGACGCGGAATGGCGAGGAAGGTGTCCGTGAGGCTCATCAGCGCCCGATCGATGGCGCGCCCGCTCCACCCGCTCACCGCGCCAATGAGGACGCCGAGCACCCCGGCGAGCACCGACCCCGCCAGGCCGACAAACAGGGAGATGCGTGCGGCGAGCAGCGTACGGATGAACAGGTCGCGACCGAACCGGTCGGTCCCGAGCAGGTGCCAGCCGCCATCAGGATTGGTGGCAAGGGGAGGGAGCAGACGGCGTGCGATCACGTCCTCGATGGCCAGTGGATCCCGGCGGGCGAGGGCGGGCACGATAATGCTGGCGACGACGGTCAGCGCCAATGCCCACACCGCGAGGCGCGCACCCCGCGTCATGACCGACGCCGGGGATCGGCCCACACCGTGGCAACATCCGACAGCCAGTTGGCCACGATGACGATGGCGGCATACACCAGGGTGACGCCCATCAGCACGGGGTAGTCGCGCGCGCCGATGGAGGCCAGCATGGTGCGTCCCATCCCGGGCCACGCAAAGACACTCTCGACAAAGACCGAGCCTGCCACGGTGCCTGGCAGGGAGAGCGCGAGCAGGACGATGAGTGGCGGCCGCGCGTTGGCCAGTACATGTCGCCGCATGACCGCGCCTGACGAGAGACCCTTGGCTCGACCCGTGCGCACCCAGTCGCTGTGCAGGAGCTCCAGCGCTGTCGCCCGGGCATAACGAGCGAGGCCGGCCGCTCCAATGAGCGAGAGCACGGTCACGGGGAGGACGGCATGCCGCGCGATGTCACTGAGGCGCGCGAGTCCGTTCAGGGTAGACGCCGGGGTTTCCACGCCCATCGCCGGGAGGCGAAGCCAGACCGGCCAGCCCGATCGCGAGGCGACATAGGTAAAGACCGCGACCAGGGCGAGCGCAAGCCAGAAGCTGGGGGCGGCAAAGAGCGTAATGCCAATCGTGGTCGCCAGCCGGTCTCCTCGAGAGCCAGCGTGTTGTGCCTGCCAGAGACCGACCGCAGTACCGATGAGGAAGGTGAGGGCGAGCGAGACCAGGCCGAGGCCAAGGGTGATTGGCAGAGCTCGGCGCAACACGTCGCCAACAGCTTCTCCGGTGGCGAAAGAGGTCCCCAGATCTCCCGCCAGCACACGAGACGTCCACCGCACATATTGCTGCCACATCGGCGCATCGAGCCCAAAGGAGCTGCGCAGCCGTTCGATGTCGGCTGCGCTGGCGCCCGGCGGGACGAGGAGATCCGTCGCATCACCAGGAGCGAGGTGAACGAGGCAAAAGGTGAGCGTCACTACGAG
Organism: uncultured Gemmatimonadota bacterium; assembly: GCA_902826615.1. GTDB lineage: Bacteria > Gemmatimonadota > Gemmatimonadetes > Gemmatimonadales > Gemmatimonadaceae > RBC101. The sequence continues at coordinate 56,043 of CADEFN010000010.1, read as the reverse complement.
CCAGAAGAGCAGGGCCGACTCGAAGGCGCGGCGCAGAGTGGGCGTCACGCGCGGATAATGGCCCCACTTCGCTTCCTTCGGCAACCGCGGCGTCGCTGCGTGTGGCCAGCCCTGTCGCTGGTTGGCGGTCTGCTCCTCGCGACTGCCGCCTGCGCACCCGCCTCACGAGACCGCACAACAGTCGTCGTCGCGTCAGGCGCTGACCTCGAGAGTGCCAACCCACTGGTCACGGTTCACCCGCTGGCTCGGCAGGTGCAGCGATATGCCCTCTTTGTCACCCTGGCGCGCTACGACACGGCGCTCACGCCGCAGCCGTACCTCGCGCGGGGCTGGGAGTGGTCGCCTGACAACACCTCGCTGACAATGCATCTGGTGCCGTCGCTCCGGTGGCACGACGGGACGCCCACCACCGCACGGGATGTCGCATTCACGATTGATGCTGCGCGCGATCCGGTGACCGGTTTCTTTCGGCGTGGAGATCTGGCGACCATCACCGCCACCGAGGCGCCAGACGACTCGACGGTCGTGGTGAGGTTCTCCGAGCCGCAGAGCCGCTTTCCGCTGGTGTTGTGCGAGCTGCCCATCGCACCGGTGCATCTCCTCGCAGCGGTGCCGCGCGCGGAGCTGCGCACGCACGCGTTTGCGCGCCAGCCGATCGGCAACGGCCCCTATCGCTTTGTGGAGCGCCGTGCACGGGAGAGCTGGACTTTTGAGCGCGACTCCACCTTTCCCGCCGAACTTGGCGGGCCAGCGCAGATCCCTCGCCTGGTGATTGCGGTGGTGGATGAACCGACGACGAAGTTTGCCGGGCTCGCGAGTGGCGACCTCGATCTGGCCGGCATCTCCCCCTCGATGGCGGCCCTCACCGAAGGTGATCCGGCGCTGGCGCTTGTGACCTATCCGGTGGCCTTCACTAACGCGCTGGTCTTTAACACCACCCGCGCTCCCTTCAGCGATCTGCGGGTGCGGCGTGCACTCGCCGCGGCCATCAACCGGCAACGCATTGTTGATGTGGCACTCTCGGGACTTGGCGTGGCAGCCAATGGTCCCGTGCCCCCCGGTCACCCGCTGCTCGCAGAGGCGGCTCCAGAACCGGCCGCTGCTGCACTGCTCGATGAGGCCGGTTTTCGTCTGGGCGCCGATGGTGTGCGCCAGCGGAATGGTGTGCCGCTGCGCCTCACGTTGCGAACAGTTGGGAGCGGCGACAACGCCATCGAACAGCTGGTGCAGGCTGACCTGCGTGCCCTGGGAGTTCTCGCCGAGGTGCAACAGATGGAGCTCGGCGCCTTCCTGCGCGATGCGCGAGCCACCGACAAACCGTTCGATGCGCTGATCACGGGGATTCCCGGAGATGTCTCGCTCTCACACCTGGCGGCGATGTTCGAGAGTTCGCAGGCGGGCGGGGCGCTCGACTACGCGGCCTACCATGACACCGACCTCGACCGGCTTTTTGCGGCGGCGCGCCGCGCCACCACTCCTGACGATGAACGGGCGCAGTGGCGTGCGATTCAGCAGCACCTCGCCGCCGCGGCTCCGGTGGCGTGGATCTATCATGCGCGCGGGGTGCAGGGGCGGAGTCGGCGACTGCACGGTGTGCAGATGGATCTGCGGGGTGAGCTGGTGACGCTGGCGTCCTGGAGTTTGGCGCCATGAGTCTTCTTCTCGCGACATCAGCGCTCGGAGCACGACGTGCAGCCGCCACCGGGCCGCTCGCTCCGTTGGTGGCGTCGCTGCACCAGGACCTCGCCCCGCTCCTCGCGGCAGCGGAGATACGGCTGCCACCGGAAAAGGCGCGACTGACCCGCGTGGGAGGGCGTTGCCCGGCGCATGGCGTCCTGCTCTCCTTCGACCCCTACAGTCCGAAAGCGCATCAGTGCCCCACCTGCGGTGAGACGTACACTGACGAGGAGCACTATCGCTGGTGGATCATGAACTATCAGCTCTGGCTGGCCGAACGGGCCGTGCATGGCGCAGTATTGTTTGCGCTCACCGGCGACGCGCAGGGCCAGGGGCTGGCGATCCGTATTCTCGACGCCTGCGCCGACGCGTATCTGCGCTATCCCAACAGCGACAATGTGCTGGGTCCGACACGCCCATTTTTCAGCACCTATCTGGAGTCCATCTGGACCCTCCAGCTTGCGGTCGCGGTTGATCTGCTCGAAATGGGAGGGGACACCAGCAGCATCGGTGCCCGCGTACGCGAGCGGCTCCTGATTCCGAGCGCGGAGCTCATTGCGCAGTACGACGAGGGGTCGTCCAACCGGCAGGTGTGGAACAACGCGGCCATGCTTGCTGTGGCTCGTTTGTGCGGACGCGAGTCCGTGGTGCGAAAGGTGATCGAGGGGCGGTCGGGGCTCATCACCCATCTGACCGCCGGGTTGCTCCCCGACGGCTCATGGTATGAAGGGGAGAACTATCATCAGTTCGCGCATCGCGGGTTGTGGTACGGTGTGTTGCTGGCCGAGGGATCGGGGTACGAGGTGCCAGCGCCACTCGTGGAGAGGTTTACCGAAGCCTTTGCACTGCCGTTTCTCACTGCATTGCCTGATTTCACCTTTCCGGCGAGGCGCGACTCGCAGTACGCGGTGTCGCTGCGGCAGTGGCGTTATGCAGAGTCGTGCGAACTGGGGCTCGCGCGCGGCGATGATCCACGACTCCTCGGGGCGCTCGCCGAGCTCTATCGTCCCGACGCCGAGCCGGGTGATACCGGAAGAGCGGTCAGCACCGCCGAGGCGGAGCGGAACACACCACCGGCTCGGCTCACGCGGGAATCGTTAGGCTGGAAGTCGCTGCTCCATGCCCGGGCCACACTTCCGGTACTCGAGCGACGAGAGCCGCAATCCGTGCACCTCGAGCACCAGGGGCTGGCCGTCTTCCGGCGCAAACGGGGGCGGGTGTATGTCGCGCTCGACTACGGGGCGCCAGGTGGGGGACACGGGCATCCCGATCGGCTCAATCTCTGGCTCGTGAAGGACTCGTCGCGTTTTCTCGAAGACCCCGGCACCGGCTCGTATGTCGAGCGGGCGCTTTTCTGGTATCGATCCACGTGGGCGCATAACGCCCCACTGGTCAACGGACGCTCTCAGCCATATGGCGCAGGTGTGCTGAAGGCGTGGGAAGAACAAGACAACCTCGGGTGGATCGAAGCCGAGTTCGAGATTGTCCCGGGGCGCACACGCATGACACGTCGTGTGGTGGTGAGTGACGGCTATCTGATTGATGAGTTGCGCTGGGCCGGCGCCGATCAGGTGACCGTTGAGCTGCCGTGGCACGTGGACTCGGACCTCGTCAGGCGGCCGACCTGGTCGCCGGTGAAGCACGATGTGGAGTCTGCGGGGAGCGGCGGCGAGTTCCTGCGCGACGTGGAAAGCACCATTGGTTCGAACAACGACGAGGTTGAGGTGCGGCGGGGCGGAGAAGTCTTGCGTGCCTGGATGTCGAGCAGCGATGGGTACGACTGGTATCGCGCCGTCGCTCCGGGTCCACCGGGGCTTGGCAGCCGGCGTTTTGTCTTTGTCCGAGGGGTGGGCCGTCAGGGGTGGTTCCGCTCGGTGTGGGCCTGGGATGGCCTCGTGCGGCGCGCGTTCGACGATGGAAGCACCCTGGTGGTTGAGCGGTCGGATGGACATGACCAACACCTGACCGGTGCCTCCGAGTGGGAGATCCGTGAGCACCGTGGCGAGCAGCTGACGGAGCGAACCTTGGCCGGGAGGCGATCGACGACCCCGGCGACGGAACGGACCGAATCCAAGAGCGAGTCGGGACCCAGTCACATCCTCACGGCAGGGCGTGCCTTTGCCATGGAGCTCGGCGAGCGGCACTACCGGCGGTCAGAACTGGCATGGGCCGACGCTGGTGCGCCCGAAGCCACCCTCAGGGTCGCCGCCGGGCGCGAGACGGTGGACATCGACCTCCACGTACGGAAGTCCCCCCTGGTTTTTGCGCCGCGCCGCGGGGAAAACCTCCTCGACAATGAGGATCCCGACATCAACTCCGATGGTGTGCAGCTCTACCTGTCGCTCCCCGATGCCCATGCCTACGCCAGCTGGCTTCTGGTACCGGAGGAGGCGCCGGTGGTGCGGGTGAGTCCGCGTCCGGCGGGTGGGGCGGTACCCCCGCTGTCGGCGTCCTGGCGCCTAACGCAGGACGGGTACCGGATCCGTTGTGGCTTTCCACGGGGGGCCAGCGGGCTGGGGATTGACCGCCACTTCATGTTGAACGTGGTGATCAACGAGATTTCCCCCGACCGCGAGCGACGGCGCGGTCAGCTCGTGGCGACCGGGACGCAGGAGGAATGGGTGTACCTGCGTGGTGACCGCGAGGATCCCCGCCGCATGCTTGCTTTCGAGATTGTGGATGGCTGAATCGCTCCTGCATAACGTCCGTGTGGTGCTGTATGAGCCACAGAACCCCATCAACATCGCCGCCACTGTGCGCGCGATGAAGAACTTCGGCGTGCGCGACCTGGTGCTCATCCGCCCGGTGCCGTACAGCCCCTACCGTCTGGAGGGCATCGCTCACGACACCCTCGATGTCATCGAGCGGATTCGTGATGTGGACACCCTCGACGAAGCGCTCGGCGACGCGGTATTCGTGGCGGCCTTCACCGCGCGAAAACGCAGGGTGAAGTGGGAGCTGACCACCCCACGCGAACTGGCCGCTCCTCTCCTGGGGCGTGCCCATGAGGGAACGGTGGTCCTGATGTTCGGTCGCGAGGATGACGGGTTGCCTAACGAAGCACTCGACCGGGCCAATACCGTCGTCACCATTCCCACCACCGATCATGCGTCGCTCAACCTGGCGCAGGCGGTGTTGCTGGCACTGTACGAGCTGCACATGGCGGCCGGCGACGCCACCCGCGAGCTGGCGCCCCCGCGGAAAGACGCTCCTCCGGCCACCTCGGCGGAAATGGAGCGCCTTTTTGTCGATCAGGAGCGGGCGCTGGAGGCCGTCGAGTTCTTCAAAACGCGATTCCGCGCTCATATCATGCGCAGCGCGAGGTCATTCGCGTATCGCATGCAGCTCGATACCCGCGAACACATGCTGGTGCGGGCGATGTGGATCGAGGTGGTGCGCGCCATGAACCGGTATCGCGGCATGGCCGGACTGCCACCCGTGACTTTCGATGAAGCTGAGGCCGCGGCGGTGCAGGCGGCGACTGACCAGAACACCTGACCCGTAACGGCAATGGCATTCAACTTCTTTGGCCGCAAACAGGAGAAAGCGCCCGCAGCGCCTGACGAGACCCCGGAAGAGGTCACCGAGGACTCGGAGGTCGACGCCGACGACGAGGAAGGCATTCCCGAACATGTCGGGGACGAAGATGCCATCCTCGGTGACTGGAGAAGTCGGGCGGCGGCGGTGATTCCGGGCGGGGCCTCGACCGGAAGCAAACGTCCCGCTGCCTTGTACGGCGAGGCAGGGGAGCCGGGGGCCGCGCACTATCTGCGTGCCAGCGGCTGTTCACTCTTCACCGCGGCTGAGCAGGATCTGATCGATTGCACCATGGCCCTCGGCTCGGTGAGTCTGGGCTACGGCGACGACGGTGTCACACGCGCGGTGGTCAACGCGATCGCGCAGGGACCCGTGAGCGGGCTTTCCCATGTACTGGAGGTGGAAATCGCCGAACGGTTGTGCGACGTGATTCCCTGCGCCGAACGGGTGCGCTTTCTCAAGACAGGCGCCGAAGGAGTGAGTGCGGCTCTTCGTATTGCCCGCGCCGCTACAGGGCGCAAGCATGTGGTGGCGTGCGGGTACTTCGGGTGGCACGACTGGGCCAATGAGGGGCCGGGCATTCTTCCCGAGGCCCGCGCGTATGTCACCCGCGTGCCGTTCAACGACGAGGCCGCGCTCGACGCTGCCATTGCTCGCGCCGGAAGTGATCTTGCGGCAATCCTGCTGGAACCGGTGGTGGAAGCACTCCCCTCGCCGACGTGGATCGCCAAGGCAAAGGCCACGTGCGAAGCAAAAGGGGCGGTGCTGATCTTTGATGAAATGAAGACCGGCTTCCGGTTGGCGTTAGGCGGCTACCAGCAATACGCCGGTGTGTCGCCCGATCTGGCGGTGTTCGGCAAGGCCATGGCCAACGGCTTCCCGGTGTCGGCGGTGGTGGGCCGCTCCGGCGTGATGGATGCCGCGGCAACGACATGGATTTCGTCCACCAGTGCAAGCGAGGCAGGGTCGCTCGCCGCCGTTGGAGCGGTTCTCGATCGCTACACCGCTGATGACGAGGATGTGTGCGCGACTCTCTGGCGTGTGGGAGCGCAGATGCGGCAGTCCATGGAGCAGGCGATCGCCGCCAGCCAGGCACCCGGTGTGACCGTCCATGGTGTCGATCCCATGTGGTTCCTGCGCTTTGAGGACCCCGTCTTTGAATCACGCTTTCTGCGGCGCGCTGTGGAGCTGGGGGTGCTGTTCAAGCGTGGCGCCTACAACTATGCAGCCGTGCCGCATGACAGCGACGAAGTGCTGCTCGAAGTGGAGCGTGTGGCGTCGTCGGCTTTCGTCAGCGTGCTGGAGGAGATGGGCGAGTGACCGCGCCACTCGGTGGCACTGAGCCCCTCATCGACATACACGCCCACTTCTATCAGAGTGGGGTGAAGGTCGACGGTGATCACCTCAACCGGCGGCGGCTCGAGGCGGGGGACCGCATCGGCATCCGTTACCACGTGGCGTCCATCCTGGGCACCTGGGGTGTGAAGTCTCCGACGTACTTCCAGTCTCCCGCTGATACCGTCGCGGCCAACGACGCCATGCTGGCACTGCAGCGTGGCGACGCTCGCATCCGGAGTTACGTCGCCGTCAACCCGAACGACCAGCACTTTGCGCTCGACGAGATGGATCGTTGTCAGGCGCTTGGTGCCATCGGACTCAAGCTCGCCGCGGCTCGCCGCTGTGACGACCCCCTGCTCGATCCACTGATCGAACGCGCCGAGCGCCATGGGTTCCCGGTGCTGCATCACATCTGGCAGCACCGCCGCCGGCACTGGCCGAATCAGGACATTTCGGATGGTGCTGATCTCGCCGTGCTGGCGCGGCGGCACCCGAATGTGAATTTCATTCTGGCGCACATCGGAGGGGGAGGGGACTATCGGCACACCTTTTCCGCCGTGGCCCACGTGCCTAACGTCTATCTCGACCTGTCGGGGAGTGGGGTCGATCGGGGCATGCTCGATGGCGCGGTGGCCGCGGTTGGCGCCCAGCGGGTGTTATGGGGCGCTGATTTGACGTTGTGCACCGGGCTGGCCAAGTTGTGGGCGCTCGAGGTGATCGGACTGTCCGCGGACGACCTCGCCGACATCCGGTGGAGGAACGCCAAGCGCATTTTTCCCCCCGCAGTATTTGCGGGACTTTAGCCGCTCGTTTGACATCGGCGTCCTCAAGGACGTTCGTCTACCCGCTCAGGGTCGGGTCGTCGAGGGTGCAGGCTGCACCACCACCTCGTGGCGTGACCCGTCGTCCACCAGCACCACGGCATCGCCGATGACTAACGTACCGTCCACCGAAATCTGCTGCGGTCCGCGCCGCAGGGCGGCGGGCTGCAGGAGTGAAATGGTGTATTCACTGGCTCCGAAGCGGTACACGATGGTCACCCGGGGCCACGCTTTCGGCGTGCACGGTCTGAAACGCAACTGGTTGCCCGTCTTGGTGAGCCCCACGATCTGCTCAAGCCCGATCCGATACATCCAGCTGGCAGAACCGGTATACCAGGTCCACCCACCGCGTCCCAGCTGGCCAGGCGCCGTGTAGACATCTGCTGCCACGACGTAGGGTTCAGCCTTGTAGCAGGCAACGCCTTCGGGTGTGGCCGTGTGGGTGAGCGGGTTGCACATCTGATAGAGTTCAAACGCCCGCTCTCCGTCACCCTGGAGGGCGGTGGCCATCACGGCCCAAAGCGCCGCGTGTGTGTACTGGGCTCCGTTCTCTCGCACGCCTGGCAGATAGCCCTTGATGTACCCGGGGTCCTGCAGTCCACGGTCAAAGGGTGGCGTGAGCAACATGATGAGTCGGGCATCTTCGCGCACCAGTTGCGTATTGAGGGCGTGCATGGCAAGCGCCTGACGTGCAGGGCTGCCGGCGCCTGAGATCACACTCCAGCTCTGGGCAATGGAGTCAATGCGGCATTCATCGTTTGATGCCGAGCCGAGCGCCGTGCCGTCGTCATAAAACGCGCGTGTGTACCATTGGCCATCCCAGCCATGACCTTCAACTGCGGTTACGTAGGCGTCAGCTGTGGTGCGCATCCACGTGGCCAGCTCGGCGTCCCCTCGTGACTCGGCGTGCGTCGCGAAGGCGCGCAACGTGGTCACCAGGAACCAGGCCAGCCACACACTTTCGCCCTTGCCGTCAGCACCAACACGGCTCATGCCATCGTTCCAGTCACCGGTGCCGATCAGGGGCAACCCGTGAGCACCTTTGGTGCAGGCGTGCTGCAAAGCGCGCACACAGTGCTCGTACACACTGCCAAGTTGGTCCGTGACCGTTGGCAGGTCGTAGAGCTCATGTTCATGGGGTTCCAGCGCGCGCATGGCAATGAACGGGACCGACTCATCCAGCACCGTCGTGTCACCGGTGATCCGGACGTAGATGTCCACGACATACGGCAACCAGGCCAGATCATCCGAGAAACGCGTGCGCACCCCGCGCCCGGTATGGGCATGCCACCAGTGTTGCACATCGCCCTCGACAAACTGCCGAGAGGCGGCACGCAGAATGTGTGCCCTGGCGAGGGCTGGTTCGGCGTAGAGGAGGGCCAGCACATCCTGCAACTGATCACGAAAGCCATACGCACCACTGCTCTGGTACAGCGCCATCCGCCCCCACATGCGGCTCGAGAGCGCCTGATACAGGGTCCAGGTGTTCACCAGGGCATCAAAGGCAGGGTCAGGCGTCGTGACTGTGATGGTCCGTAGTCGCGATTGCCATGCGGTCACGGTCTGCATCGCGGAGCGCCGCGCCCCTTCAACGGTGCGCACCAACCGCAACGTACGCCTCGCTTCGCGCTCTGTCTTTGCCGCGCCCAGCAGGAGGGCGATGTCCCTCGATTCGCCAGGCTCAAGGGCGACCTGGATCTGCAGGGCCGCGCATGGATCAAGGCCGCTCCCTGATGCGCCGTCGAGCGCGGGCAGCCGCAGGGCTGCGGGCGACATCACAGTCCCGTTAGGCCCGATGAATGCCCGGCGATCAGCGGTGAAACTCGACACGGGCTCGCTCGAGGCGAGGAACGCCGTCCAGTCGGCAAAGGCCGGGTCGTAGTGATTGCTGGCCAGCATCGCCTGATCATCGCTGGCCCACGTGGTATGCACGTGCGCCTGCGTGGTCTCCCGGTGAGCGCCTAACGTCCACTCGGCGAACGCGGTCACGACAACGTGCCTGGGCCGTCTGGTCGTGTTCGTGAGTTGCAGCAGCGATATCCTGACGGCGGCGTCGTCAGCGAGGCCGAGCGTGAGATGACTCTGGATACCGTTGTGCTGATGCTCGAACGTCGACGTGCCTGGAGCGTGTGTGACGATATAGGCGTCTGCTGAGCGCACAGGGGCGGGGGTGGCACTCCAGAGATCGTCAGCCTCTGGATCCTGCAGGTAGATGATGTCGCTGGCCGGGTCACTCACCGGATCATTGTGCCACGGCGTGAGTCGATAGAAGTAGGAGTTCTCGGCCCAGGTACATCCCGTGCCGCGTTCGCTCACGATGAATCCCCCGTGCGCATTGGCGATCACGTTCACCCATGGGGCGGGTGGGGTATGTGCTTCATCGATCACCATGCGGTAGTGATTCTGCTCATCCAGTCCACCAATCCCGTTGGCGAATCGCACAACGGGGGCGGCCGTTACACGACGCGCGGTCGAGGAGCGCCGCACCTGGGAGAGCAGGGGACTCACCAGAGGCTTGAGCACTGACACGATAGCCGCCAGCGCACCTGGGCGTTCCGCAACGTCCGGGGTGTCGCGTTCGGCGACACGCTCGTCAGGCGCGAGCAGATCGGTCGTGGCCGAGGCGCGAGCCAGAATTCGCGACAGGGGTCGGCCATCGCAGAGCACATGCGCCCGCGAGGTCGCGCTCAGCATGAGGTAGTCGTCATCGCGAAAGGCATCGCGGCGTCGGGGGAACACACCACCGCGCTGGTCGATCAGGCTCCTGTCGTTCGCGGGCACCATGGCATCGGTGATCGCGTCGCGTAGTTCCTGCAGGTAGTCGTACGGATGGGCATTCACGACGACGAGGTCCACCTCCAGGCCGCGATGACGCCAATAACGGTGTGCCGCAAAGAGCTCGCGCAACGTAGAAATGCCGTCCAGTGAATCGATCGTGGCGAGCACGATGGGCAGGTCACCGGAGATCCCATGGGTCCATAACTGTGGCTGAGATCCTCGATTCCGGCGCACTTCATCGCGTGGCGGGGCAAGCGCACCCCCCGCAAAGAGCAGGTGTCCTGCGAGGTCCTGAAAGACCGCGGCCTGCACTGTGGTGATGCCGAGTTCACGCAGCTCGATCTGCGTGGAGCTCCAGGCAAGATCGAACGCTCGTTGTGCGGCGTGTGGGTCGTGATACCGGTCCGCCAGTTCAAAGGCTGCCTGACGACTGGTGGCTATGAGAGTCGTGAAGGCCACGTTGGCAGACTGACCCGGTGCCAGATGAACGCGCGTTCGCAATGCCACGATGGGATCGAGCACTGCCCCGGTCGTTCCGGAGAGCGGATCGGCCGATTCCAGTGCGATCGGGTTCCGCACGCCGCGCCCGCGTCCGAGAAAGCGCCCACGATCGGTTTCACAACTCACGCTTCCCACGCGATCGCGACCCGCATCAACAACATGGACGCACCAGAGTCGCCGATCGCCCGCCAGTCGCGGCCGACGCGTGACGGTGATGGCGCTACACCAGGCATGCCACTCCGTCTCCACGAACAGGTTGGAGAACGCCGGGTGGGCACGATCGGCATCGGGGGTCGCGAGGACCACTTCACCATAACTGGTCAGCTCCACCTCCCGGTCCTCGCTGCCAAGGTTCGTCACAGTCACCCGTCTCACCTCGGCCGAGTCAGCGGGGACGACCACAATTTCCATGCGGGTTTCGACCTCACCATCGAGGCGTCGCATGGTGACCCGATCGGGGGCCAGCCAGGTGCGGCTCCACTCGGCGGGAGCACACACGGGTTGATGGGATGCAGACCACACCTTGTCTGTCGCCATATCCCGGACATAGCAGAACTGACCTGTATCGTCGCGCGTGCGATCGGCGCGCCAACGGGTGACTGCAAGAGACTCGTAGCGGCTGGAACCACTGCCATTGTGGTTCAGCATGACGGTGTAGGGCGCGGCGCCGAGGAGTGCCACCCGCGGCTCGGTACTCTCGTCGATGCTCACCTCGCGGACGACGGGGCGTTCATTCTCCTGAGCCGGCGGGAGGTCGACGACCTCCACCTGCTGAGCCTCGCGCAGCACCAGGCGTCGCGGCACGCGTTCATGCAGCAACAGTTCCGCCGACTTGACCAGCGGGTCTGCGTGAAAGCGCTCCTGCCAGATGTCATGGCACAAGACGTTGGTGAACGCCACCAGCGACATGCCGACATGGTGTGCCATGCACGTGTTCACAAGAGCGAGGCGGTGCCCAGGTGCTGGCCGCGTGTAGTCGAGGGCGTCGACAAAACCGTAGGGGCCGAGGGCGCCCATGCCCTCGAGCACCTGCAGGTTGGCGAGCGCGCGTTCCGGGGCCACGAGGGCAGCGAGCGCTGTGGCGTATGGTGCGATCACCAGATCACGATCCAGACCGCGTTTGAGGCCGAGGTCGGCGACACCAAAGGCATGATACTGGTAGATCTCATGACGGTCGCGGAGGTTGTACGCACTCTCGCTCACGCCCCATGGCACACCGCGTGATTTGCCATACGCAATCTGCCGGTCAACCGCCCCGCGATACGACTCGTCGAGGAGCGTGAATGGCAGCGATCGCATCACCAGCAACGGCATGAGATACTCGAACATGCTGCCGCTCCAGGAAACGAGAGCGGTGCTGCCGGCGCGGCGGTTGAGGGCACGCGACAGACGGAACCAGTGTTCCACCGGAGCGTCGTTGCGGGCGATCGCCATGAAACTGGCCAGGCGTGCCTCGGAGGCGAGCAGGTCGTAGAATGACGCGTCGGCAGTGAACGAGTCCGGGTGGTACCCTATGGTGAAGAGTTTGCGCGAGGGCTCGTAGAGGAAGCTGAAGTCCATGTTGGCCACCAGGCCGTAGATCCGCACGGCGAGGGCGTCGAGGCGCGCCCTCAGGGCGGGCTCCTCACGTGCAATGGACACGCACGCCTGGCGCAGCGCCACGAGATGGCCGGCGATGTTCCCGCTGTCTACTGTGCTGATGTAGGGTGGGTCGAGCACCCGCAGATCCCGCAGATCGTACCAGTTGTAGAAGTGGCCACGGTATCGTGGCAGGGCGACCAGTGTCCGCAACGACGCCTCGAGGCGCTCCGTCATGACGGTGGCACTGATGAAACCAAGGTCATGCGCGCTTACGGTGGCCAGGAGCTGCAGCCCGATGTTGGTCGGCGACGTGCGCATGGCCACCACCTGCTCGGGATCGAATTGCACGTTGTCGGGCGCCAGGGCGTGTGTGGCCGGCGTGACAAAGTGATCGAAGTACTCCCAGTGTGCGCGTGCGTAGCGCGTAAAGGCCGCCTGCACAGCGACCGACAGCGACACACGTGGCGCCTGCACCGTGCTGCTGAGGCGCGCGGCAATCCCGGGCGACACAGTCCAGAGGAGGGTGAGGCTCCACAGCGCCACACCTGGCCACAGCAGGTCGTCAAGGGGTTGGTGCAGGGTTAGCTGCCGACGAATGGTGGCCGCCGATAGCAGCGCCGCGCCGCCCAGCACACACGCCACCGTGCCGCGCATGCTGCGCCAGCTCTCCTGCACGGGATGGTTGACGCTCCGCTCCACGAGGGCGGCCGAACGCCACTCCAGCAACTGGCGACGCGTGCGGTACAACCGATGCAGCGTGCGCACAATCGCGTCCAGCGAGATCCAGGCCTGATGGGGCAGGAAGGTCAGCGCGACCGCAGCCTGTCGCGCACTGACCACCGCATCCTGTGCAACGGCCCGGTAGTATGCGCGCCATGATTTGTCGAGTGGCGGCCGCACGAGCGCCACAAGGAACGCCGTGATCCACGGCGCCACCACGGCGCCCACGCCAAGCAGCGTCCAGCGCAACGGTGACCCGGGGAGGATCGTCCATCCCGCCACCAGCAAGAACAGTTGCGAGACCTCCACAAGACTGCGCCGCATGTTGTCGAGAATCTTCCAGCGCGAGACCCATGACAGCTGGTTGCGCTCAGGGCCATTAGGCCCCGGTACCATGCGGCCCAGCCACGGCAGAAGTTGCCAGTCACCACGCAGCCATCGATGCTTGCGTCGCGTCCAGGCGACGTAGCTCGACGGATAGTTGTCGTACACAATCACATCGGTGGCCAACCCGGCTCGCGCGTAGTTGCCTTCGATGAGATCGTGGGAGAGCAGGGTGTTGTCTGGAAAGCGGCCGTGAGTGGCTTGCTCGAAGATGTCGATGTCGTAGATGCCCTTTCCGGTGTAGCTGCCCTCCCCAAAGAGGTCCTGATACACATCCGACACCGCCATGGCGTAGGGATCGACACCCGGATGTCCCGACGCAATGGCGGCAAAGCGTGACTTGTGCGCACTGGGGAGGGATACCCCCACGCGCGGTTGCAGGATACCAAAGCCGCGGACCACGCGTTTGAGGGTGGTGTCGTACACCGCGTGATTGAGCGGGTGCGCCATCGCGCCCACCAGCGCCGGCGCCGCGTCGGGTGGCAACACCGTGTCTGCATCCAGCGTAATCACGTACTTCGCGCTCCGGAGTGCGGCGGGGTCGCTGCTCATCGTCGCAAAGGCGGCGGCGTCCGAATGGCGAAGGAGTTGATTGAACTGGGCCAGCTTGCCTCGTTTGCGCTCCCACCCCATCCACGTTCCCTGTTGTTCATTCCAGCGCCGCGCGCGGTGGAAGAGGGAGAAGGCGGGGGGGCCGTCGGCGGCGTGGCGCCGATTGAGTGCATGCACGCCCTTGAGGGCGGTGGACACAATGCCGCTGTCGCCAGGCATCTGTTCTGCTTGCGCATCAAGAAAGTCGCTCAGGATGGCGAAGTGCAGGTGCGCCTCCCGATTCGCCAGGAATTGCACTTCGACATTGTCCAGTGCCTCCAGCACATCCTCCACGCTCCCGAACAGCGTCGGGATCACCACCACGGTCTGATATGGAGCCGGGATCCCCTGTTCGTGAAAGTCCAGGCGTGGCAGCACATGCGGTGGAAACCATGCGGTGACCAGCTGGGTCAGCATGTGGGCCGCAATATCAACAGCAGGTCCAAACGAGAAGAGCAGTATGAGCAACAGACCGGGGCGTATGCCAGCGGTGCCCAGGAGCAGCACGGCGAAGGTGGCAAGCACCGTACACGTGGCCAACCCCCCGATGAAGACATGATTCGGGTAGGAACGCATCCATCGCTCGGCACGTTCTCGCGGCCGGGCGGTGTATCCGGCCAGACGCTCCAGATCGCGGACACCGTCGTCGATCAGGTAGTAGCCCACATGCTGGCACTGGGCAGTGGCTGGAGTGCCGGACTCGGCCTTGCGGGCGAGGTCGATCGCCCACTGCGCCACATCGGGTTCGCCGTGTCCGGAACGCTTGGCAATGCGTTCCACCACATGGCGATACCGATCCCGCGTCGCAAAGGTCATCTGGGTGTAGTGCCCTGACGGATCCCGCCGCAGGACCGCTTCCATCGCACTCTGCCGCTCGACAAACAGCCGCCAGTCACGCCGCCCGATGTCGCGGAGACTCGTTATGCTGTTGGCCATCATGATCTGTGTCAGCGCGAGTCGCTGTGTCGACTGCGTGACCGCCTGCTCGGGACTGGCCCCGGCGTCGCGCAGCCAGTGTTCGAGCCAACGGAGTGATGGCGACGCCCCTTCGGCCTGGCGAAGGGACTGCAGCAGGCACGAGACGAAGTGTGGCGTGAGCGCGTGCTCGGACTCGGCGAACTCGTGCATGACTTCCCGGAGCTCGCGGCCGTCGGCAGCGCCCGCGGAGACCAGACGCCCCGCCCACCACGATGCTAGTTCGATCTCGTCGAGACGCTGGACGGTGCGCAAGGTCATGCGTCGCACACTTTCGATCAGGCCGAGGCGAAGCATGGCCGGCATCGCCCACAGTTCGCGGAGTGTCAGCGGGGTGACACTCTGAAACGCGTCGACAAAGAGCTCCACGTTCTCCAGATCCACTCGCGCTTCGGTGTGCGAGATCAGCGCGATGGCGATTTCGTACACGCGCGGATAGCCCTTGAGTGGGCCGCTGGCGAGCTCGGGCAGTTCACGATAGAAGCCGCCGGGAAGTGATGCCCGGACTTCCTGCAGGTGTTCCTGCACCACGTGGTGGTTGTCCAACAACCATTCCGCAGCAGGTCCGGCGTCTATGCCGTCGCCTGCCGCCGTGGTGAGCCGAGCACGGGCGTCGCTCAGAATGCGGCGGGTGTGCGACAACCGGGCCAGCAGGCGCGCCGGCCGCAGTGGAATGCGCGTGACCGCCAGCCGATGGGCTCGAGCCAGCACGCGTGCGCGCGCCGCGAGGTGATCGGCCCCAAGCAGTTCACCGCCAATCGGTCCGACCAGAAGGTCTTCGGGGGCGTCGGCGCGCCGTCGTTCGGGGCGCACCCGAAACACCCGGCGCAGTAGCCCGGCCATACGGCTCGGCCTCAGTCCGTCCCGGAGCCGGGGGAACGGGGCAGGGGCATTTGATACCTCTGCGCTCCCGGACGCGCGTTCATGTGCAGATCGCGGGAAGCCAGGATCCGGGGCATACGATTGGTGGTTGTGGCCACGATGAGTGTGCCCGTTTGTGAGCGGTAATGGACAACAGTCTCCTGCCCACGGAATCGAACAATGCGCGGCACCGGGTGGTATTGCCCGTGAGAGTGATGCCGGCGCCTCGTCAGCGCGTTTCCGGTATGGTTGGACTCGCTTTGGGGGTGGCCACTCGCTGCACGAGCTTCACGAGTTCGACGACCACCACCGGCGCCAGCGAGCACAGCACGATCACGAGCCAGTCAGAGGCCGATGGCGGAACGGTGTGGAGCACCCGCTGGAGCAGCGGCACGTAGACCGCCGCGGCCTGCAACACCAGACAGAGCGCCACCGCAGCCCACAGCCAGGAGTTGGTGAAGAGCTGACGGCTGAAGATCGACGTCCGCTGTGATCGCACGCTGAAGCTGTGAAAGACCTGAGCCAGCGCCATCGTCATGAAGGCCATGGTGACGGCCTGGTTGAGGCCCTCGCCCGCGGACCCGTGTCGTCGCATGCCCGCACCAAACGCGATCAGGGTGACGGTGGCGAGCAGCACGCCCTGCCAGGCGATGAGACCGAGAAAGCGCGGGGTCAGCAACGGTTCTTCGGGGTCGCGCGGCGGACGTTTCATCATGCCAGGCGCCGACGGCTCGAGCGCAAGGGCAAACGCGGGAAAGATGTCGGTGATGAGGTTGAGCCAGAGAATCTGGAGCGCCGCAAGCGGGAGCGGCCATCCGATCATCAGTGCCACAAAAACCGTCAGGATCTCCGACAGGTTGCAGGAGAGCAGATACTGGAGGAACCGGAGAATGTTGCCATAGATGATCCGTCCCTGTTCCACGGCGCTCACAATACTGGCGAAGTTGTCGTCGGTGATGACCATGTCCGCGTTTTCCCTGGCCACTGCCGTGCCCTTGATCCCCATGGCGATGCCGATGTCCGCCTGCTTCATCGCCGGGGCATCGTTCACACCGTCACCCGTCATGGCGACCACCTCTCCCTGCTGCTGCAAGGCGTCAACGATGCGCAACTTGTGTTCAGGGGACACGCGGGCGAACACCGCGGCGCTGGCCACGATGTGCTGCCAACCGGACGCATCGAGGTTGTCGAGCTCGCGACCGTGCACGGTGCGAAGCGCGCTGCCATCCAGTCCACGGTCGATGCCCAGCTGCCGCGCAATTTCGGTGGCGGTCAGCAACTGGTCACCCGTGATCATCACGGCTCGAATGCCCGCCTCTCGGCAGGTGGCAATCGCGGACGTGGCCTCAGCGCGAAGGGGGTCGCTCATCCCCACCAACCCAACGAAGGTCAGCTCCTGGGTGAGATCCTTCTCGTGGTAGCCGTCCGGCAGCTCGCGGTAGGCCAGTCCAAGTACGCGCAGCGCCTCGCGGGCCAGATGCTCATTGGTCTCGTCGCAACGCAGCCGGTCTTGTGGCGTGAGCGGCACCACGCCACCCACGCCCACCTGCGTGGTGCTCGATGCGATCAGCGGTCCGGGCGCACCCTTCACAAAGGCCACGGTCCGACCCTGTGGTGTGCGATGCACGGTGACCATGCGCTTGCTGTCGCTGTCGAACGGCACCTCGCTGAGTCGTGGATAGTCGTGGTCGAGTGAATCCACCGTCATTCCGGCCTTCTCTGCCGCGACGATCAGCGCCGCCTCGGTAGGGTCGCCGAGTACGGTGTCGTGACCGTTGCTGTGGTCAACCTTGGCATCGTTGCACGCCATCCCGATGCGCAGGGCCAGCGTGAGATGTTCGTCTGTGCCGGGGTCGAGGGGCGCGTCATTCATCGTGAAGGCGCCAACCGGCGTATACCCGGTGCCCGCCACCTCGACGCGACGCGTGCCTAGCGAGTAGACGCGCACGGTCATCTCGTTCTTCGTGAGTGTGCCTGTCTTGTCAGTGCAGATCACCGTCACTGACCCAAGCGTCTCCACGGCTGGGAGACGGCGTACAAGGGCCCGCATCTTCGCCATCCGCTGCATTCCGAGCGCCAGCGTCATGGTGGTGACTGCGGGCAAGCCTTCAGGCACTGCGGCAATGGCCAGTGACAGGCCGACCTCCAGCATGTGCCAGAAGTTGTCTGCGCCGCGCAGCCAACCCGTCAGGACGATGATGGCGCACAACACCAGCACGATGACAATGAGCAGCCGACCGAGGCGCGCCAGCTTCTGCTCGAGCGGAGTGACTCGGGTGATCGCTTCGTCGATCAGGAGTCCGATCTTGCCAACCTCGGTCAGGGCGCCGGTGGCCGTCACCAGCATCAGCCCGCGTCCCGCGGTGATGGTGGTTCCGAGAAAGGCCAGATTGAGACGGTCGCCAAGCTGCGCATTTGCGTCCTCGAGCACTTCGTCGGTCTTGGTCACCGGTTGCGACTCGCCGGTCAGGGCAGACTCTTCCATTTGGAGGCGAGCGCTTTCGGCGATACGGCCATCGGCTGGCACGCGCGCGCCGGCAGTCAGCACCACGAGATCCCCCGGTACCAGGTGCGCCGACGGGATCTCCCGCTCCGCGCCGTCCCGGATCACATGGGCCAGGCGCACCGTTTGTTGCTGCAGGGCCAGCAGCGCCTGTTCTGCCCGCAATTCGGTGAAGAAGCCGATGCTCGCGTTGAGGACGATGACCACCAGGATCGCTACCGCTTCGATACGGTCGCCCATGACGAAGGCGATCACCGTGGCCGCGACCAGGAGGACCACAATCAGACTGCGGAACTGGGCGACGAGTATATCGACGCGCGAGCGCTGGGGTGCCTGCTCGAGGGTATTAGGGCCGTACTCGACGAGCCGGCGCGCCGCCTCCGCCTGAGTCAGGCCGGTCGCGGCATCACTCTTCAGTCGCTCGAACGCCTCGGCGAGCGGCAGGGTGAACCACACTACCGCTGGTGACGCCACGTCTCGTGCCGCGTGAGATGGGACGGCTGACATCTACAGGACGTGCTCTGGTGCTCCAACGCCCAAGGGGCTAGTCGCGTGCGATGCCGAGCGACGGACGCGACGCGTTGGCGGCCCGAGCCTCCCGGTGCTCGAACTCAGTGACTTCGCGCTCGATCTTGTTGTAGGTCCAGCCGTACCGTTCCCGCAGGCGCTGCATCAGGGCCTCGCGCTGCCCGTTGATCGCGGCAATGTCCTGCGTGGTCAGCAACGGCCAAACGGTATGCAGCATGAGCTGCACCCGGTCCCATGGGCCGTGCAAGGGCCGGTCAATCATGCGCGGTCGGCCCCTCGGGGAGATGCTGCGAGATGAACCATGACTGCATCTCGTTGGTCTGCAGCACGGCGCCGGAGAGCAGGTCGTTGGAACCAGCGTCTCCCGCTTCCCCGGTAGTCCGAGCGGCCTGACGAATTTCGTCGATCACTTTCTCGTGAGCGTCGAGCAGACGCCGCAACTGCGACACGGAATCTTCACGTTCCCGCGGGGGGCGCGGCACGACAGTGATCGCTGCCACATCCGGCGCCATGGCGATGGTGGTGCCTCCCAGCATCTGCACCCGTTCGCCGATCACATCCACCAGCGCTGCCTGTTCCGTGTAGTGTTTGTCGTAGAGCAGATGCAGCGGATAGAAGTTGGGTCCGTTGACCTGCCAGTGGTGCTTCTTGTACAAGTCGCGGAGCGTCATGGTATCGGCCATGATCTGGTTCAGGCGCTCGACCGACAGTGCGCGGGTGGCCGAAGACAGGGCGATGGAGCGACGGGCGATGCCCGGGTGCTCGCGGGCGGGATGTGTGCCAGCTAAAGCCGTCGTGGCGGGGGTGCGAGGACGGCGTGGGGCCAGAGCGACGGGGGCGGGCATAGGGCAGACTCCGGGTCAGGAAACAGGTAGAACAGGCGCCCAACTCTGGCGCATTTCCGACAGTACCAGAGAGCGCCCCGCTTCGGCATTGCTCGCTGGGATGATTCCGACGTCTCCCTAAGCCCGAATAGCTCGGTGGGACCCGGGCGTCTACACTCCGGTGTGAGGATGCCAGACGTGGGATCGCGGCCAATGCGCGGCACGGACTGGGGCACCGCCCGCCGGGCTCTCCCTCACCCACACTTCGCTGCGAGGCAGCCATGCGCACCTCCGAACGGCCTGAACCTATCCTCCGCCTGGTCCATGGAGTGCTGCTGTCTGGCACGATGTTATTGGCCTCCTGCGCCAGCTTCGGAAAGAAGGAGCAGGGCGCGGCCATCGGCGCTGCCGCCGGAGCCGGGGTGGGAGCCATCATCGGCAACAACACCGGCTCTACGGCGCGAGGCGCCATAATCGGCGCCGTCGTTGGTGGTGCCGCGGGAGCCGTCATCGGCCACCAGATGGACCAGCAGGCCAAGGAAATGCGCCTCGACATCCCCGGGGCAACCGTGGCTCGCCTGGGTGAAGGGATTGCCGTGACGTTTGCCTCTGGCCTCTTGTACGACTTCGATTCCGACGAGGTGCGCAGCGACGCTGGCCGCAATCTCCAGGAACTGGCCCTGAGTCTCAAGAAGTATCCCAACACGGAATTGCTCATCGTCGGCAACACCGACGCCCTGGGCACCAGCGTCTACAACCAGGATCTGTCTACACGCCGGGCCAATTCGGCGTCGTTTTACCTGGTGTTGCAAGGGGTGCCGATGTTCCGCATGCGCACGGCCGGCCGTGGCGAGCTGGAGCCCCTCCAGTCGAACGACACCGAAGCCGGGCGGCAGGCCAACCGACGCATCGAGGTGGCCATTTTTGCGAACGAAAAAGCCCGCACCGCCTCGCCATGATGCAGCGCCACATCGGCAGCCGTCTCGCAAGTTCGTTCACTCACAAACTGCGGCCCTCTCGTGGCGCCGTGAGGTACACCACCATGTTCTCGAACATTCGTCGCTCCTTCCTGCTCGGCTCGCTGTTGATTGTTGGTGCCGTGACGGTTCCGTCGTCTGGCCACGGGCAATCGCTTCGTGGGGCTGACCAGGTTCTGACCGATAGCGCTGGCAAGGCCGAACTCCGTGTTGTTGCCGATGCCGGCGTCGGTCCGCGCGTCGTGCAGGCCGGGATCCTCACTCATGAACGGATCGGGGCGCCACTCGTGCCGCAGCCGCGGGATCAAGTCAGGGCAGGATCGAACCTGGCCCTCATGGGAGTTGGAGTAACGGCCCTCATCCTTGGGCTCGTCATTGGTGACGACGCCGGCACCGTGATCGCGATCGGTGGCGGAGCCATCGGACTGGTCGGTTTGTATCGCTACCTGCGCTAGTTGCGGCCCTGGAGCAGCAACGGGATGAAGCCAACCTTGGCGCCAGAGGGTCGCGTGCACGGTACAGGGAAAGTGCGGACTGACTTGGCGACTGCCCCGTCAAGCGACGGGGCCGGTCACATGCATCATCACGTGGAGGCTCCCCACGCTGCGACGGCGGTGGCGCACGCACACGTGCCTGGTACTCGCGAACCACATGCCGGGCACAGTGTTGGCATGTTCCGCGACCGGTTCTGGTGGTGTGTACTCCTCACCCTCCCCACGCTGGTGTGGGGGCACATGCTGCCGCAAGCCCTCGGCTATCACGCGCCGGTGTTTTGGGGCAGTCACTGGATTGCCGCCGCGTGCAGCACGATGGTGTTTGTCTATGGTGGCATGCCCTTTCTGAAGGGGGCGTGGCGTGAGGTGACGGACGGGGTGCCCGGCATGATGACCCTGATCGCGCTGGCTATCGGGGTGGCCTTTACCTTCAGTGCTGCCGTGACCCTGGGCTACCCGGGCATGCCGCTGTGGGAAGAACTGGCGACGCTCGTGACGGTGATGCTGCTCGGCCACTGGCTGGAGATGCGATCGATCGCGCAGGCCCACGGGGCGTTGGGGGAACTCGCAAAACTGCTGCCCGACAAGGCCACGCGTGTGCTCGCCGGTCCGTCAGGCGCCGAGCTGACCGAGGACGTACTCGTGACCGCGCTGAACGATAGAGACGTGGTGCTGGTGCGGCCGGGCGAACAGCTGCCTGCAGATGGGGTAGTGCTCAGCGGCGCGAGTGCCGTCAACGAGGCGGCCATGACCGGTGAGTCACTCCCGGTGGCGCGCACGACGGGGGCGATGGTGGTCGCCGGGACAATCAATGGTTCCGGCGCACTGCGCGTGGAGGTGAGGGCGACCGGGGACCGAACTGCGCTGGCCGGCATCATGCGTTTGGTCGATGAAGCGCAGCGGTCACGTTCGGAAGCGCAGGCACTGGCCGATCGTGCTGCCGGCTGGCTCACGTGGGTCGCGCTTGGAGTGGGGGGCCTTACGCTGGCGGTGTGGCTGCTTGTGGGTGCCACGCCGGCCTACGCCGTGGAGCGACTCGTCACCACGCTCGTGGTGGCATGTCCGCATGCCCTCGGCCTCGCCATTCCGCTCGTCGTTGCCATCTCCACATCGTTAGGCGCGCGTCATGGCCTGCTGGTGCGCGACCGTCGTGGTCTGGAGGAAGCTCGACGTATCGATACGGTCGTATTCGACAAGACGGGCACACTCACCCGTGGGTTGTTTGGTGTAGTCGATGTGACGGTGGCGCCTGGCTGGATTGCGGCCGACGTGTTGCGCGTGGCGGCGACAGTCGAGGGAGATTCCGAGCATCCCATCGCTCATGGGGTGGTGCGCAGTGCACGCGAACGCGGACTGGACCCGGGAGTCGCCACGGATTTCCAGGCCCTTCCAGGACGAGGGGTGCGCGCGGTCGTGGACGGCAAGACGATCTACGTGGGAGGACCCGCTCTCGTCGAGTCCCTCGGCGTCACCCTGCCGCCTGCCCTTATGGTGGCGCGCGACGCGGCTGTCATGCGCGGACAGACGGCGGTGATGGTAATGCAGGAAACGGCCAGGGGTGGCCGCGCATCGCCACCGGAGGTCTGTGCCGTCCTGGCGCTGGCCGATCAGGTACGGCCCGAGGCAACCGCCGCCGTGCGAACGCTACAGGGGATGAGAATAACGGTGGTCATGCTCACCGGTGACGCGCGGTCAGTCGCGCAGGGTGTTGCCCGCTCCCTTGGGATCGAGACGGTCTTTGCCGAAGTGCTCCCGGAGCAAAAGGCGGAAAGGATCCAGCAGCTCAAGCGTCGCGGGCAACACGTGGCGATGGTCGGCGATGGGGTCAATGACGCGCCCGCCATGCTGAATGCCGATGTCAGCATTGCCATTGGTGCCGGTACCAGTGTGGCGGTGGAAGCCGGGGATGTGGTGCTGGTGCGCAATGATCCCAGGGACGTCGCGCGGATCATCCAGCTCTCCAGGGCCACGTATCGCAAGATGGTGCAGAATCTGTGGTGGGCCGTCGGCTATAACGTTGTGGCGCTTCCGCTGGCAGCCGGCGTGCTAGCCCCCTGGGGGGTGGTGTTGTCCCCCGCCATCGGAGCAGTGCTCATGTCGGCGAGCACCCTGATTGTGGCTGCCAACGCCCAGCTGCTGCGACGTGAATCCCTGAACTGAGCTCGCAAGCGCAGGTCACACCGTGCGTGGGAATCGACCAACGCACAGTCCATCGATCACCGTTCACCTGAGGTCGGCCCATGTTGGAGGATCGAGGTAGAGTCATCAACGTGGAGACGCAAACGGCTGCGCTGCCTTTCACGCTGCTGAAGAACAGCAGCCACACTATCGGGCATCGGGGGCTTCTGGCCGTTCTGCTGATCGCGACGGCCATAGCGGCCGTGGCGGGCAGTCGCGGGGGGAACAGCTCGCCGGAGTTCTACGGGACACTCGTCAGGCCACTCTGGGCGCCACCGGCGTGGCTCTTCGGTCCGGTGTGGACACTTCTATACCTGATGATGGCAGTGGCCGCCTGGCTGGTCGTCCGCGTGCCAGGCTGGAACGGGCGGCGGGTCTGGTTCGCGACCTACGGCGCACAGCTCATCGCCAATGCGTTGTGGACCTGGTTATTCTTTACCTGGCGTAGTGGTGCGGGTGCCATGATAGACGTGGCCGTCTTGTGGCTGCTGGTCGTTGGCCTGCTCGTGACAGCCAACCAGCGAAGTCAGACCGCTGTATGGCTTCTCATCCCCTACCTGGCCTGGGTGACATTCGCCTCGGCGCTCAGCTGGGCCGTATGGCGACTCAACCCGGCGCTACTCGGCGCCTAGGCAACCGCCGGGCGCGTTAACCCAGACGCGTCAGGCAGCCATGATGACGATGCTCCACAATAGCTGGGACCAGCTCACGAATACCTTCAATCGCTTCGTCGCGTCTGGGCGCGCAAGCGGTGGCATGCTGCTGGTCTGTAGCGTCCTCGGACTCGTGGTGGCCAACTCCCCCTGGGCGATTCAGTACGCCCACTTCTGGGAGCGTGAGTTCCTTGGCCTCCGGCTGGAGCAGTGGACCAACGACGGGCTGATGTCCGTCTTCTTCTTGCTGATCGGTCTGGAGTTGGAGCGAGAGCTCTACAGCGGCGAGTTGTCCGATCGGAAGCGTGCGGCGCTTCCGGCCATCGCGGCCGTGGGCGGCATGGTTGTCCCCGCATTGATCCACTTCGGACTCAACGTGGGCACACCGACGCAGCCCGGCGCAGGCATTCCGATGGCCACCGACATCGCGTTCGCACTTGGGGTGATGGCCTTGCTCGGAAAGCGAGTGCCTGCATCGCTCAAGGTGTTCGTCGTGGCGTTTGCCGTCATGGATGACCTGGGCGCCATCGTCGTCATCGCGCTCTTTTACTCAGCAGGCATCGCACCGGGATACCTCGCAGCGGCCATTGCGGTGCTGGCCTTGCTCGTGGTCGCGAATCGCCGCTACCACATCATGGCTCTGACGCCATATCTGGTCGGAGGTGCGCTGATGTGGTGGCTGCTGCTGAGGTCCGGAGTTCATCCCACCCTGGCCGGGGTAGCGCTTGCGTTTGCCATACCGTACTCGGCCCGGGATGAAGACACCACCTCGCCTTCGCATCGCCTGGAGCATGTGCTCCACCGTCCCGTCGCCCTGGTCGTCGTTCCGCTCTTCGCGTTTGCCAACACAGGAGTAGTCCTCGGGGCCGAGTTGCTCAGCGAAGTGAGGAGTGCGAACGGGCTCGGTATCGGGCTTGGACTTGTCGCTGGCAAACCCCTTGGCGTCGCGACGGCCACCATGGCCGCCGTGGCCACGGGATGGCTCGTACTTCCGCGCGAGCTCCGGTGGCAGCACATCGTTGGAGCCGGCCTGCTGGGCGGCATCGGCTTCACCACGTCAATCTTCATCGCGAACCTCGCGTTTCCTGCGGCGCCTCTGATTGCGGGCGCGTCGAAGATCAGCATCCTGCTCAGCTCCGCGACCGCCGGCATCATTGGCTATATCTGGCTACGCTACAGCGCCCCCACGACTCCAGAAAGCACGCCGCTGAGCGACTAAACGGGCACTCAGATCCATCCTGAGTGTCTTCCCTGGCACGCCGAGGCCGCTTCGCTCCACATCCGGGGCCATGCACCCTAACGCCGGACGTTGTACGAGATCGCGCGAATGTCGAATTGGCCGTAGCTCCACTCACCAGTTGGGGCTATCCAGTTTGCGTCACCGTGCGTGCCAACACGAATGCCATCAACCTCGTGGTACGCCGAGATGGGGGTGGACCACGGCACGTTGAGCGGAGACGGTGGCTGAACTTGCCAGCGATCCTCGGACACAAAGCCGACGAGGTCGCCCGCTACGTCGAAGGTCAGCGTCGCCGACACAACAAACCCGGCGTTGCGAAAGGTCGCGCGCAGGGTGTGCGCGCCGGTTGTCTCCCAGGTGAACGGCAAGTCGAGCACGGCTGCCGGCGCCAGCAAGACGATGTCGTTCATCATCGTCACGGTTTCAGCACTGGTGAGCACTGGTCCTCCCTTGTCGATCATCGAGAAGAGGCTTGCGACGCGGACCTGAAAGGTCGCTGCGCTATCGACGTAGCGATGCCACACATCCATCGGAAGCCCGCCCCGACTCGCCTTCATATAGAACAGACGTGCCGGGGGGTCGAAGAACTCGTACTGTGTGGCTGTTGCCGGCATCCAGGCTGCGGTAGAGCTGCTGCGCATTCGCGCGTCAAACTCCACTCTCACGTTGTGCACATGCGGGCGACCGATCGCGCCGCTGCGGCGAAGGTACTCCTGATAGAGCGGCGGCAGTTTGGCGATCGCTTCCTGAGTGACCAGCACTGTTGGACGTTCAGGGCGGAGGAGCAGCGCGGCGCGATCGCGAGCGAAGCGCGAACGGAAACTGTCTGGGCGAGCGTCGAGCGCGAGCAGCAAGAGCGGGACGGCGATCAGCAGATTCACCAAGGTCCCTACCTTGGCGTCGTCCCAGGATTGTGCGATCAGTCCCTGCGACAGGAGTGCTCCGGGGAGCGCGAGCAACCACCACCAGCGCGAACCAGTGGCCACGCCTAACGCAGCACCGACCAGGAGCGCCGCCGCGCTCAGCCACAACACACCTCCCACCGGTGAGATCGGAGTGCGGAGCTGGGAGACCGCAGCCCATCCGAATGCCTTGGTCGGGCCAAGGAAGTGGATGAGGCCATGCAGGCCTACGACTATGGCAAACGCATAGCGCATCATACGGTACCATCGCCGAGAGACTACACGGGGACCGGGCGAGGCGATCTCAGGTGTGCGGCCGGCCGGCACAAAGGCTCCCCACGTACAGTCGCTCGCCGCGAGCTACGCCGCGGCGGGATTGCGAGAGACACAGCGCTGGGCGCTGGAACAAATGTCGGCAGCGCATGGCGGGCGCCATCGTCCCTTCGGCTAATAGCCCGCGCGAGAGGACGTCCGCATCCTATTGAATATGAACAGACATGTCTTGTCGTAGCGCACCGCAACGTTTGTGAGCCTCAATACTTCTGCGCTGCGCCCAGTGCTCCCCGGCTTGTTGCTGTCCGTGCTGACCCTGCTCCTGGGTTTTGGCCTCGGTGTGGTGTTCGGCCTGAACGAAGATCTGATCAAGTCGCGACTGAGCGCCGCTGCGGCGAGCTCTACGTCCACAGTCTACCAGCAGGATCCGCAGGCCATGAAAGCAGTGCTCGACAAGTCGTGGACCTACATGCAGCGCTCGCACCTCCATGCCGGAAGTCTTGGCACCAGCGCGATCGCGCTCACCGTCGTGGTCGTGCTGCTGGGTACGGGTGCACGTATCGCGGCGGCGATCAGCCTGGCGCTTGGCGCTGGTGGAATGGGCTACGCACTGTTCTGGGTCTGGGCCGGTTTTCGAGCGCCCGCTCTCGGCGGTACCGCTGCCGCCAAGGAGTCGCTGGCGTGGCTGGCCATTCCCTCCGCGGGGCTCATTGTCGCGGCGACACTTGCCGTCGCCGTGCTGCTGATCGTCGCGATGAGGGAACGTCGCCCCACGTGAGATAGCGATGAAGGTGCTGGGGGCGTCAGTCTCCAAACCACCCTTACGAAAATCGCCCCCTGCACTATTTGGTGCAGGGGGCTTTCTGCGGCCTACGAAGCAAGTCGCGGCCCCGTCGGCTGGTTCTCGTGTTCGCGGCGGAAGTCCTTGATCTCCTTTTCCACCGCCTCTTTGCCACGGCCATATCGCGTCTGAATGACACCGGCGAGTTTCTGCCAGCTCCACTCCACGTGATACAGGTCGTCGTCCGTGAGGTCGGTCCACTGTTTCCTGATGGTGCCCTCGAGATGTTTCCAGCCACGTTCCATTCGATGCGAATTCATAGTGGTCTCAAACGATGTGATGCCCGAATCACCGCACCTCGACGAGGGCGCCGACGGGGACATGTTCGAACAACCAGGCCAGGTCGTCACGGCCGAGCCTGATGCAACCATGTGTGGTGGCGGTCCCGATGGAAGCCTGGTCGCGCGTGCCATGCAGAAGATACCCATCGCCCAGGTCAAGGGCGTATAAACCGAGCTCGCCCTCCAACCGCCGGTTGCGAGATGCCACCGGCGGGATGAACAGGGTGCTCTGGAACACGATGTGTTCGGCGACCGGCAGCGGTTGTGTGATGCCAGCCGAAACGAGGGAGACCACCGAGTCGCGCACCACAAGCCGTCGTCCGTCACGCAGACGCAGCCCTCTGGCCGGCAATGACCGCAGGCTCAACGCGTGCTCACGAGCCACCTCGGCGTAGTGCCAGTCGGGTGGAATCCATGTAGGAGCCTCACGTTTGCCGCGCACCTGGTACTCGCCCGCCGGCAGCGTAAAGCGCCACTGCCGGCCGCCAAAGCGGAGCAGGGCACCAGAGGCCACCGCGATCGATGCGGTGCGCAGTGTGTCGGCGCCTGCCAGCACCCACAGAGTCCGCTCTTCAAGCGACACGACAACACGCACGGAGCCGGTCGGCGGCTCCGTGCGAGAGGGTGGCGCAGGTTGCGCTATCAACCGGAACGCGGTCACCAGGCCCAGGGCGAGGCCACTGAGAATGGCTTGGCGAGTGAACATGGCGCGCGCGCCCGGATGATTGGTCAACGAAAGTTGACGCCGAGCAGGATCGGGACCCATCGCACATTCTTGCTGCGATTGTCGCCGAAGAAGTCACTGAAGCGCACGTTGTCATTCCGGTCGGCAAACACGTTGACAACCCGCGTCTCCAAAAAGAGCGAGGCAGGACCGATGCCGAAGTCGATGCCGGCACCAACCTGGGCGCCAAACTTGTTGCGCGTCTTTGGGTCACCAGCGTCTGGCGAATCCAGGACGTCATTGCCCAGGAAGCCACCCAGGGCAGACGCCTGTCCGAAGTTCCTGAAGTGGTACAATCCGCCGCCACCTAAGGCGTAGAGACTCACACTGCGCGAGGCGTTCAACGGAACCTGCGCCGTCAGATCGAGCGCGGCCGAAAGTACTCGCGGGTCGCGGTTGTTGAGCACAAGGGGCGCACCTGCGCCGAGGGCGCCGGTAAACGGCCCGCTGGTGAACTGGCTGTAGCCCAGATCGAGTCGGACGCCGAGAAAGTGATTCCGTGAATGCCAGCCGATGGGCACGTTCACGTTGAAGCCGCCGTCATAGCCTAGATCGGCAAAGTCACCGGTGGGCACGGCGCCACCGCCGGAGAGCCCCACGTACCAGCCCGTGCCATCAAAGAGCTGGCGCTCGCGCCATTCCTTGCGACGCAGCTGCTCAGCTTTCGCCATGGAGTCGGCGCGCGCAATGACGGCAAGGCGTGCTGCTTCGACGGCGTCAACCGAGTCCTTCCGAAGTCGGGCCACCCGTGCCACTGAGTCGGCTCGCGCAGCTTCAACAGCGGCGCGTTGCACTCGCTCGGCTTCCATGGCGGCCACCACCCGTGCCATCGAGTCGGCACGTATGGAGTCGGCGCGTGCTGCCTCAGCCGCAGCGCTGGGCTGCAGCGCGACCTCGCCGTTGGCTTCCTTCTGCACTCGAATGCGTCGCTGCGAGGTGGCCTGCGGAAGTGTGTCGCGAACGAGCGGAGCCATGACGGGGCGCACCGTGCGGGTCGTGTCCTGCGCGTGAAGAAGAATTGGCGAGACCAGCGCGGCTGCGCAGACAGCGCGCACGGCGGTTCGACGTACTGACATGGGATTCCTTGGGATGCGGGTCCTGCTATCTGTCGCGTCGCCGAGCCCCAAGATGGGGCAGGTCGTGCGGCGCTCATGCAGTGTAGGCGCATCAGGGCTCGAGGGGTCGTTCCCGGAAGGGGTAGCTTCGAGGTGGCCCCCCCAGGCAGCTCCCGTGGCGTATACCTGTGCGGCCGCGCGGGCGCCACTCTACCCTAAAGAGGGAGGTGCAGGGCTCCCTCTCGGAGAATGGCGAACGTGGTCTAGTGACCGTTAACCTGACCGACGAGAACAGAAGCCAGGCTCAGCCCTCAGCCGACCCCGGGAGAACCCCCATGTTGACCACTCTTGCGATCGTACTTGTTGTCCTTTGGCTACTCGGACTTGTGTCCGCGTACACCATGGGCGGATTCATCCACGTGCTCCTCGTCATTGCCCTCATCATCGTGTTGCTGCGCGTGATCCAGGGGCGAAAGGTTGTCAGCTGACGGCAGCGTCGGGTTTTCCGGCCGGCTCCCCGTGCTGGCCGACTGCACACCGACAGCGACCTCATCGATCAAGGTGCGCAGCTCGGCCAGCGTAAGGGGTTTCACGACATGACGAACGAATCCTGCAGCCAGGGAACGATCGCGTGGTCCGTCGCCCTCCCATCCGGTCATCGCGACAAAGGCGGTGGTGGCCCCGCAGGGCAAGCGTCGCGCCCGGTCACTCAGCTCGTACCCGGACATGCCGGGCATGCCCAGGTCGACCAGTGCAATGTGGGGTCGCCAGCCCTCGAGACAGGCCAGCGCCTCATGGCCGTCCGGAGCCTGGCGCGCCTCGTGACCGAGGTGCTTCAGGACAAGGACGAGGCTTTCACGCATGTCGACATTGTCGTCGACCACCAGGACTCGCAGCGCCATGAGGATGTCTCCTTCGCGCCCGGCGCGTTGGGGTGGGGCATGAGACTCTTGTCGAGCAATGGCGCGCGACACTTCGCCGGGCCAGCCCCAACGTCAAACTGCAGGACGCACCGGCCGCGCGACAGGTTCCCAACAAGGGGCTCCTGCGTCCGGCCCCCGACCGCGGCCTGTGGTTGCCCACTGGCCCTATGAGGGTAACTGTGTCATCGTCCATACAGCAGGAGTTGCGTGCAGTTCTCTGTCCCAGGTGCCTCCGATGAGCCACACGGTCGATTCGGCTTCGTTGGACGGGTCCGCGGACGATAGCCATCTCCAGCGGATGGCCACGATTGGCACACTGGTATTAGGTATGGGCCATGAGTTGCGCAATCTGGTCATGCCTATCCTCCTGCGCCTGGACGTGCTCTCCGCCGCGAGCGATCTCTCGGTGGCGGCCCGCGAAGATATCGCCCGCATCCGCGACGGTGTCACTGGGATCCAGCGATTGGCGGCCGGGCTGCGGTGGCTCGGTTCCGATCCAATGGAGCAGCGGTCCGAAGCACGGATCACGGTGCTGCATGATTGGTTCCGGGATGTGCACCCTGTGCTCAAAGACGCTCTGCCGACACACGCGATGCTGCAAGGAATGGTGCCGGCTTCATTGCCCCAGGTCGCGGTACCCGCGGGGGCGCTGGCGCAGGTGACCATCACCCTGGTGCTGCACGCTCGGCGGTTCACAGAGAGTATCGCCGAACCGCGCATCACGCTTGTCTGTCGTCGCGAGCCTGAGCGTGTCTGCCTGGATGTCGCCGACAACGGCAGCCCGTTTGACGAGGTCGCGGAGCACCGCAGCTTTGAGTCGGTCGCCACGTGGCCCGCTCCCTGGTACGGCACTGGTCTGGGGTTGGCGGCAAGCCGCGCCTTGATGCGACGATATGGCGGTGATGTCACCGTGTCGTCGGCGCGTGATGGGGGCGCGAGGTTCACGGTGCACCTGCCACTGGCACAGGGACAAAGCACCACCAGCGGGCATGAGGGTCGTCGCGTGCATCTCGTAGTTGGCGACCCGCGGCAGCGGACCTTGTTGCGGCTCCTGCTGACACAACGCGGGCTTTCCGAGTGGCAGGCGGGCGAGGACGGTTCAGCTGATGTGATTGTGTGCGACGGGGACACCGTGGCCAGCCTCGCTGGTCGCCGCGATCCCGGCGCCTCACGCCTGCCGCGTATTATCGCGTTGGGCCGGGCGGCCGTCAGTGATTCACAAACCGACGTATGCTGGGCGGGAACCGACGATCTGCCACGGCTCGCAGCGCTCCTGGCTGACGCCTGATGCCAACGCTGTCGAGGCCCCAACGATGAGCGCGACGTTCAGTGTGATGTGTATCGAAGACAACGCGGCGCTCGTGGATTCGCTCGAGCGCCGGCTGCAGATGGAACCGGATTTCGGTGGTCTGCATCGCGTGCGTGACTTCACCACGGTGACCACGGAGGCCGAGGCGCGACGTCCCTCGCTGATCCTGCTGGACCTGAGCCTTCCCGGTGGTCTCGACGGACTCACACTGCTCGACGATCTCGTTCAGCATATTCCCGATGCCAAAGTGGTCATCTTCACGGGAAATCCAAGTCCGTCAGTCGCCGCCACCGCCATGGCCCGGGGGGCATGGGGTTATGTCTCCAAGGGTGTGTCGTCTGCTCGTCTCGTCGCCGCTCTGCGCGTCGCACTGGGCGGCGACGCGATCGTGGAATTGGAGGAGTGACAAACTACCGCGTGAGCACCAGACCTCGCTTGAACGCTATGGCTATGGCCTGCGTGCGGTCACGCGCGGACAACTTGAGAAGGACGGCTTTGACGTGTGCCTTCACCGTGCCCTCACTGATGTTGAGGTGGGCGGCAATCTCCATGTTGGACAGTCCACCCGCCAGACAGTCCAGCACCTCCTGCTGGCGCGGAGTCAGGGACTCGGAGGCGACATGATCCGCCAGCTTGGCGGCAATGTGTGCCGGAATCGACTTGCGCCCCGCATGCACCGCGCGAATGGTGTCCAGCAGCTTGGCCGAGTCCACATCCTTCAGCAGGTAACTGGCCGCTCCAGCGCGGAGCCCACGGAACACTTCCTCATCGGTGTCATAGGTCGTCAGCAGGACGACGCGCGCGTTGGCGTCTTCGGTGCGTATCGCCTCGGTCAGCGCGACCCCGTCCATCGGGGTCATGCGCAAGTCCACGATCGATACGTCCGGCGTGTGCTCACGAAAGAGCCGCAACGCGGACGCCCCGTCACCCGCCTCAGCCACCACGACAAAACCGTCCGTCGATTGCAGCAATGCGGCGAGCCCCTGCCGCATCACGGTGTGGTCGTCCACCAGGAGCAGCCGAATGGGTGCCGCGGGTGTGTCAACGGTAGTCATCGAGAGGCACTCCTGCTCGGGAGACGACAAATGAGACTCAACAGGGCAATGGTGCCGCGCCCGGGACGTACCGGGTAATGGATCGACCAATCAGCAAACGCCGCCGGGGTGCCAGCGCCGCGGAAGAACTGCACCGCGAGGTCTTTGGAGTAATGGCGCACGATCTTGGAACCGTCACGGCGGCGCTGGCTCTGCGGGCCGACGCCCTCCGTCTGGTGATCCCGCCAGACGATGTGACTGCCTTTCAAAGCCTCGCCGACGAACTGCGAGACCACGCCCGATTGGCCCGCCTCATTCGCGGGCCCCAGGGTGCTGATACCCTCTCGCCCCTGCAAAGGCTCCCAATCAATGATTGGTGGCGTGTAGTGTCGCACGTGACGGTGGCGGCGCTGCCGCGCGGAGTTGTCGTGCACGCCACGTTGAACGCCGCGGTGCTCACAACCCTCCGAGCGCACCTCTACTCCATCCTGTGGTTGTCTGCCTGCAAAGCGCTGGCGGAGGAAGGGGTACAGGCCCCTTGCACCATCGAGTTGGTCTCCGGCCGAGTCGGTGGGCTTGATGCCTCCGGGCTCACGGCCACCTGTCCACTTGCGTCGTTCCCGGTGAGAACACGCCGACGCGGACGCGGAAGATGGCAGCAGTATGCCGAACGCATCGCTGAGCAGGCGGAGATGCCCCTCATCTGGTGGGCGGTCGATGGTGAGTTTCGCGTCTGGTCGTGCGCCGATGAGCCCGGCATACCGACGCGCTCCCGCGAGGACCAAGCGTAAAAAGCTGGCGCCGCTCACGCGAGCCTCGACGCGGTGCGCTCCAGCAACTGACTCAGCGCCGCGAAATCGGGCGGCTTGACCATGTGCTGGTTGAAGCCCTCGGCCAGGGCGCGCTTCACGTCATCCTCGCGACCATAGCCCGTCACAGCCACCAGGACCATGTCAGCGCCGCCGGGTTGTGCTCGCAGTTGGTGAGCCACTTCGTATCCGTGGATCCCGGGGAGTCCGATGTCGAGCAGAACCAGTTGCGGCCGAAACTCGAGCGCCACCTTGAGTGCCGACACACCGTCGTGAGCGGTTCGCGCCGCGTGGCCTGCACCGGTGACCAGGAGCGACATGCTTCTGGCCATGTCCACGTTGTCGTCTACCACCAGGACTCGAATGTGATGCGGCTTGAGGGGAAGGGGCGCCTCCTGCGGACCAGAGGCCAGTGACTCCGCCGGGCGCACCGTCGGCATGCGTACGACAAACTCGCTTCCCACGCCCACGGTGCTTGTGGCCGACACGGAACCGCCATGCAGTTCGGTGAGGCGCTGAACCAGCGAGAGGCCAATGCCCAGGCCACCCTGTGACCGGTCGGGCGTCCGATCGGCCTGCGTAAACAGGTCAAAGATCCGTGGCAGCAGTTCCGGCGAAATGCCAATGCCGGAATCGCGCACGCGAATCACACACTGCTCGCCGTCGCGGTGTACCGTGATCCAGAGCTGGCCGCCCTCGTCAGTGTATTTGGCGGCGTTGGTCAGCAGATTGGCGACGACTTGCTCAACGCGTGTGGCGTCGGCGTCAAGCCAGATCGGTTCCATCGGGAGCGCCACCGACAAGCGATGTCGGCGTTCGTCGATCAGCGGGCGCACTGATTCCACCGCGCCTTCCACGATTCCACTCACGTCAACGCGTTCCAGCCGCAGGCGCACTCTGCCTGAAGTAATCCGCGACACCTCCAGCAGATCGTCCACAAGGTGCTTCAAGTGGTCCACCTGGCGCGCAATGATTCCACGAGCCTGCTGCTGAACGGTGTTTTCGTGACCTTGTTGCAGCTGAAGGAGCTGCACGGCGTTCATGATCGGCGCCAGCGGGTTTCGCAGTTCGTGGCTCAGCATCGCGAGGAACTCGTCTTTGCGCCGATGGAGGTCCGACAGCTCAACTGCCTGATCCTGCGCCTGGCGTTCGAGCCGTCGCCGATCGCGCATGTCTCGAATGTTGCACTGCGCCACTCGGCGCCGGTCCACGTCGTACACGTTGCTGACAAACTCGACGTCCACCACTTCTCCGTCGCGCGTCTGCAGCGGGAGGTGATCATAGCGCACATAGCCGGACTCCTGCAGCGCGCGAACCGCCACCTCGCTCTCGGCACGATCACCAAAAACACCAATCTCCCACAACTCGCGATCGACAAACTCCTCGTGGGTATACCCAAGCAGTTCCGCCATGAATGGATTGGCGTCCGTGATGCGTCCCGTGTCGGCATCGAGAATGAGAATGCCGTCGCGCGCCGCTTCGAAGAGTCGGCGATATCGCACTTCTGACGACTCCACGGCGAGCGCCGTGGCTCTCCGCTCCGTGATGTCGTCGATCGCCAGGAGAATGAGGACGGGGCGCCCATGCCGCTGCGCCACACGACGAGCGTTCAGCAGCATCACCCGACGGCCGATCTTCGGAAAGTCGTGGCTGACTTCAAAGTTGGTGACCCGTCGCTGTTCGGGCACCATGTCAGTCAGCAACTCGCCCAAGGCTGGACTACTCCACTGCCCATTCCCCAGTTCGTGCAACAGGCGCCCGATCGTTTGTGCCTCGTCGACCTGAAAGCGCGTGTAGTACGCGGAGTTTGCCGTCCGCACCCGCAGGAGGCCGTCGAGGACAAGGAAAGGCTCGCGCAGCGTGGCCACCACGTCGTCAGCGTACTGCAGTGCCTCCTGGTCGTGTTGCTCGGCGCGTCGGCGTGTGCTGATGTCACGGAACACCAGAACGACACCGCCAAGCTCCCCCTGTCCGCTGCGGATCGGTGCGGCGCTGTCCTCGATAGGTCGCTCGGTGCCGTCGCGCGAAATGAGCAGCGTGTGGTTGGCCAGACCGACAACGACGCCGTCGCGCAGTGCACGAACTGCCGGACTCTCGGCGGGGCGACGATCTTCTTCACGCACGATGTGAAACACGGTCTCGACCAGCTGCCCGATGGCATCCGCCGCCTCCCAACCGGTGAGCGCAACCGCCACGGAATTGAGAAAGGTCACGTGTCCGGAGGCGTCGGTCGTGATCACCGCATCGCCGATACTGTCGAGTGTGACACGCCACCACGCCGAGCCGAGCGCCCAGTCGCCCGCGGTCACCCCTGCAACTTCGGCTTGGGGAGTGACGGGCGGAGCGTCGGGAAAGCCTGGTACGGTCATGAGGTATCCCGAATATTGGGGTCGCAAACGTCGGAGCGGCCCGCGCCGTGGGTCACACCGCCGTGAACGTGCGTGCGCACGTGCGGCGGCGGGGCTGGATGAAATAACGGTGGCTGGAGGCACAAGCGCCATGTGGCCTGAGGCCTACTTTCCTTGTACCCCCTGGGAGAGAGTCGCAAAGAGCTTGTGTCGTGGGCTTTGCGATCCACCCGCTGGACGAATCAGGGCGCGCCGGCTGTGCTTGTGGGGGACCACGGTGCCGCTTGCGCCAGTGCACGACCTCGCACCAGGTGCACCCAGTCGGCGAAGGATTGCATGAAGGTCCGCAAGATGGTGTCTGTCGTCTCGTTCTTCACCTGGCCATCGGCATCGAGTAACGAGTCGGCAAGCGCGATGTAGGCCTCCGGCTGCTGCATGGCTGGCATGTTCAGGTAGACAAATGTCTGGCGCAGGGCGTGATTCGCGCCCATGCCCCCAGAGGCGTATGGCGTGACGCTCACCACGCCGGCGGGCATACCGTCCCACAAATTGCTGCCGTGCGGACGGGAGCCGATGTCGATGGCATTCTTGAGACAGCCGGGAAATGACCGGTTGTACTCGGGGGTAAAGAACAGTGTGCCGTCGGCTTCAGCGATTCTGTCCCGGAAAGCCACCCAGGCTTGCGGCGGTGTCTCCTCCAGGTCCTGATTGAAATGGGGCAGATTCCCAATGTCCACCATCTGACAACTCATCCCGGAGGGCGCCCGGGCAATGGCGGCATCGGCAATACGCCGAGTCGTGGATTCCTGGCGGAGGCTGCCGACGATCACGGCAATGTGAAACGGTTCTTCGGGTGACCGGCCTGCGGTGTGAGGCGCCATCGGGATTTTGTCTCGGTAAGGGTAAAACGAGCGACCTGCCGGATACTGCCAGCGACTCCACATGCCAACCACTGGCCAAAGGGGATACCCCGACATCGCGAAGGACACCGCTCAGGCCGGTGCGTGGATATCAACCACCCGCACCAGCTTCCTGGTGACAAACTCCTGAATGCCACACAGCGCTACAGCGAGCGCCATCGGGTGGGCGTAGGGGTCGACGTGCGCGGAGCAGGTCTCGGAGAGGGCGCCCGTGCGGGGCGTGCGAGTCTCGGACGGCATGGGTTCGGTCCTGATGCAGGCGCGCGAGCGTACACGCGACAGGCTGTGAAGGTGGTACCTAAAAGGGTAGAGTATGCCGTCACCCGGCGACATACCTCTGGGGAGTGATCCCGAAGGGCGAGCGGGCTGGAGCGTTGAGGGTCCGCTCGGGTGCTGCTGCGAGCCGCAGGGGGAAGAGATCCATCTCTCCCTCAGTGGAGACGCGCGGAGAACGCGTGGCATCCACTCTTGAGCTGGCCACGGCTCGCGTGGCATTGGCAAACCCTGGGAGACGACTGTGGCACTTGAGTTTGCAGGGAAAGACGGCACGCGCATCGTCAGCAAGACACAACTCATCAGGCGGCCATGCGCCGACTTGTATCGCGTGTGGCGCAAGCTTCCTCAGTGGCCGCGT
Source organism: uncultured Gemmatimonadota bacterium (assembly GCA_902826615.1). GTDB lineage: Bacteria > Gemmatimonadota > Gemmatimonadetes > Gemmatimonadales > Gemmatimonadaceae > RBC101. Next base: position 18,829 of record CADEFN010000010.1, on the reverse strand, counting down.
TTCATGCCGTTTCTGCAGGGGGTGCTGCAGGAAGGAAACCGCAGCCGCTGGCAGCTGCGTGATGGCAGTGAATGGATCATGGATCAGACGGATGATGTCATGGGGAGAGCGCTCGCGTGGCGCGCCCTCGACGACACATCGGCACCGTCGACCGTTGCGGTTCGTTTTGACGAAGCGCCAGTGCCCGGTGCGGCGGAGGTGCGCGTGATCTGGCGATTCGAGGCCGGTGCGATGCGCCCAGCGGGAGGACACCGAATCGCCGCCCTTGCCATCGACGAAGCGCTCGAGGTGTTTCGCATCCTGATGGAAGTGCTCCCGTCGCTCGGAAGAGCCGTGCAGGTGGGAATGCTGTCGTGACGCATGCCATGCGCCTGCTGTGAGCACGACGCTCGCCTGGGCGCTGCGGCGTGCCGGATTCACGCTACCTCCACCGGTATTTCAGACGACCCGAACGGCGGAGCATGCGGCCGCCGTACAGCAGGCCGTCCGGGAGTCAGGGTCCGTCACCGCGCTGGCCACGGGCACGGTGGCCGCGCTTGGGGTGTTGTATACGCTCTTTGTCGCCAGGGCCGTGCTGCTCCCCCTGGTGATGGCGCTGCTGCTTGGGTTCCTCCTGCGGAGCCCCGTCCGCTGGCTCAAACGACGGGGTGTAGGCGAGCCGGTGGGCGCCGCTGTCGTGGTGTTCGGTGCGTTGCTGGTCGTCATCGTCAGCCTGGTGTTGCTGGCACCACCGGCACGTGCGTGGGTCGAACGGGTGCCGCAGGTCATGAGTACGGTGGAGCGCAAAGTGAAAGCGATGTCCGCTCCCTTTCGCGCGTTGGAGGCAACGGCGGCGCGTGTGAGCCAGCTGGGTGGCGAAGTGGCGGACGCCAGCCGTGGCATGCCGCTCGTGGGGACCGCAGCGCCAGGTGGGTTCCTCCGGCGGGCCTTCGGGAGTGCGGCGAGCCTTTTCGCCGCTGGACTAAGTGTGACCTTCCTGACCTACTTCCTGCTGGCCTCGGGCGACCTCTTCATGCGCAAGCTGCTCAGGGTCCTTCCGGGCCCTCAGCACTCCGGCCGCGATCCGCAACACGTCTCCGATGACGTCGAGGCCGCGGTGTCACGGTATTTGCGGACCGCAGTGCTGATCAACACCGCGCTGGCGGCGGCGACGTGGGGTTTGCTCGAGTTGCTCGGCATGCCTAACGCTGCCTTGTTCGGAGCACTGGCCGGGTTGCTGAATTTCATCCCGTACCTCGGAGCCGTGGTCACGACAGCCGTGCTCGCTGTGGCAGGGCTGGCGGTCTTCGACGACCCCGGTCGATCGGTCCTCGTGCCGGGGAGCTACCTGCTGCTCAATCTCATCGAGAGCTACGCGGTGACGCCGCTGCTCATGGGACGCCAATTTCCGCTCAACGCCGTCGCACTTTTCGTGGGGGTGATGTTCTGGAGCTTCGTGTGGGGCGTCCCCGGAGCGATCCTCGCCGTTCCGATGATGGTGACGCTCAAGATCCTCTGTGACAGCATTCCGGCGCTGCACCTGGCCGCAGACTTCCTGGGGGAGTAACCCCGCGCCCGGCCATCGGTCCTGCGGGAGACGACAGGATCATCCCTGCGAGAGCTGGTGACCGTGACAGGTGGCGGCCATCATGCAGGGTCACCCGCAAGGGCGGCAAGCCGTCGTTGGAGCACGGCGCGTGCAGTGCGCACGCGAACAGCACGTGCCAGACGACGGCGGACCAAGTGTGGCAGCAACGGGATGTCACACGCGATGGGTGCAGGCACACCACCGCCGCAGGTTCCCATACGAATCAGGAGTACTGCCGATGCGCGCAACACGTGGGACAACGCTGGGGATCATGCTGGGCGCGGTAGCGTTCAGCGGATGCAACAAGGACGCCGAGACAAAAAATGCCGTGACCACCGAAACGGCAGCGGGTGTCGTGTCGGTCTCCCCATCAGGAGACTCTGCCGACAAACGCGGACAGGCTTTGGTGCGGGTCGTGAACGCGGCGCCAGCCTCCGAAGGAATGGTCGTCCGCGCCGATGATACCCGGCTCCTCCCGGAAGTCGACTTCAAGCAGGTCAGCAGCTACCAGCCGATCGACAACAACTGGGTGAAGTTCCAGGTGCGGGGTATGCGCATGGGGGTGTACGAATCCCTGGAGACAAACCGGGAGATGCTCTCCGATGGGCACCGCTACACGATGGTGGTCATGCGCGATGAGAAAGGCGCGCGGTATGACACGCGTCTCTTTCGCGACGACATCTCGCCCGATGGCACCCGTGCCCAGATTCGTGTCATCCACGCCGCACGTGGCGTCGGGAATGTCGACGTGGCACCGGAACGCGGCGGGCGGATCTTCGAGGCCGTCGGCTTTACTTCCGAGGCGGGCTACTTCGCCATGAAACCCTGGTCGGGAACGCTCGAGTTCCGCGCCGCCGGCGAGCAGAAGGTGGTCCTCACCATCAAGGACCTCAACCTTGAAGCCGGCAAGTCGTACACGGTGGTGCTGACCAACGACAAGACCGGAGCACTCACCTCCTTCTGGTTCGATGATACACAGATGTAGGTAGCAGGGCGGTTTGAACCGCCGTCGAGAGCCCGCACGTCATCCCGGCCGAACATGGGATGGCGGCGGGCCTTTAGGTTGTCCGCCGATAGGCGGATTTGGCGCGCAGACGGGATTGCACGCCTCCCGTGACACAGGTAGCGTCTGGTCTCCGGTCTGCCAACCGCCATCCGTCTCCCGCCGTGCTCGACCTCAACACCTTCATTGGCTCGTATCCGTGGCGGCATCTGCCGCATCCCGACCCCGAGGTCCTGGTACGTGTGCTCGACCGTGAAGGGTGCCGAGGCGCATGGGTCGGGCACCTGCCCACCGCTTTTCACCGGGATCCCGCCGAGGGGAACGAGGAACTGTTCAAGAGCCTCGCGCCGCACCGGCCCACGCTTCTTCCTGTGCCGGTCGTCCGTCCTGACTGGCCCGGGTGGCATGATGCCCTGATCGCACTCGCCGACCGCGGCGCGGTGGCCATCCGAGCCTACCCGCAACTTTGGGGAATGGCGCCGGGGGATAGCAGGCTTGCTGAATTGGCGCGACGGAGCGCGGAGTTGAGCCTTTCTATAGTCTTGACGGTCAGATTCGAGGATCTTCGGCAGCGGCACCCGCTGGACAGCACGCCTGACCTGACTGCGGCGCACGTCCGCGAGCTTGCCCGGGCGGGAACCGGGGCAACCATCGTCGTGACCGCCGCTAGCCGGGAGATGATAGAAGAGGTCCACTGGGGGCTCACCCCCTCCGAACGGAACACCGTTCGGTACGATTTCTCGTGGATTTGGGGGCCCCCGGCCGACGACCTCTCGCACCTTTTCCGGACCATTGGACCCCATCATTTCGTTTACGGGTCGATGTGGCCCCTACGACTGACGCAGACCCCGAGGGCCAACCTTGCCCTCCTGGAACCAGACGTGGCGGGTGCGGTGTTATCGATGCTGGGGACCCGCGCGTGAGTGGAAGCAAGGCGGAGTAGGGAAATGGAATTGACGGCGACCGCAACTCAAGAAACCACCGTCTCTTGCATCCACTCCCACCCCCCGACATTTTTGTCTCGGCTCGATGCTTGTGAATTCGTTCACAAGCCGAACTGATCTCTCGGCTTTCCTTTCACTACCAGGTCCTGATGACGAGCAGGAGTAAATGGGCGCTTGCGCCGGCGTTTTTCGCCATTGCGATCGCGGCGACCATGCTCTCGGCCTACAGCGGCGCGTCGTCGTCGCAGGGGAATTCCCCGGTACAGCCCATCCAGTTCCCGCACCCGGTTCACGTAAAGGAACTGGGGATGAACTGCTTGTACTGTCACAATGCGGCCAATAAGTCCCCCGATCCGGGTCTCCCGGCCGTGGGCACCTGTATGGGCTGCCATACGCTGATCGGTCCTTCGCGTCCCGCGGCGAATGGTCGCCCGGCCCGCACGAGCGAAGAGATCAAGAAGCTTCAGGCCTTTGCCCCCATCGGTCAGCCGGACAAGTGGAAGGAGATCCCATGGATCCGCATCCACAAACTCCCTGAGTACGTGCGTTTCCCGCACATGCGGCACGTCAACGCGGGGGTCACCTGCCAGTCGTGTCACGGCCCGGTGCAGGAGATGGCGCAGGTCTACCAGAATGCGTCGCTCAACATGGGCTGGTGCCTCACCTGTCACGTGAACGGGTACCAGCTGAGCCAGGGACTCGAAGCGGCGGGGGACACCGTCGGTGCCAAAGCGGCCGCAGCAGCTGAACCGAAGAAGGCGCGCTACGACTGCGCGGTCTGCCACTACTAAACATTCCCGGCCGGAGCGCCAGGCGCGATGCCTGACGAGTCGGCCGGGTTCCTTGTGAACCGAGGACGTACCGCATGACCCAGAACACGGGACCGAGCGGCGTGAAACGCCGGCAGTTCCTGAAGGTGCTTGGCGCCGCCGGAGCAGCAACCACTGCCGTTGGGTGCACCAACGAGCAGGTGGAAAAGCTGATTCCCTATCTGAACTCGCCCGACCAAACGGTTCCGGGTGTCTCGACCTACTACACCACCAGCTGCCGAGAGTGTGCAGCGGCCTGCGGCATCATCGCCGAGGTGCGTGATGGTCGGGCAGTGAAGCTCGAGGGGAATCCCGATCACCCGGTCAACAAGGGCGCGCTCTGCGCCAAGGGTCAGTCGGGCCTCCAAGGGCTGTACAACCCCGATCGCTATCGCGGCCCAATGATTCGCGAGGGCGGCAAACTCGTCCCCACGACGTGGGACAAGGCCATCGACACGCTTGTTCAGAAACTGGGCGAGTCGCGTGGGGCCGCCGCCAACGCGGCCTTCATCAATGGTCCCGACAGCGGATCGTTTGCCGGTTACCTCGACGGCTGGCTCGGCGGTTACGGCTTCGGGTCGCACCTGCAATACGACCCGGGCGCTGACCTCGCGGTCGAAGCGGCCAATCTCGCTGGCTACGGCGTGGCGATGCCCAAACTCGACTTTGCCAGCGCGAAGCTCGTCATCTCCATCGGCGCTGACTACCTCGACGGCTGGGGCGCCAGCGTGCCGCAGCAGATGGCCTTTGCCGACGCCCGCGCCAAACTCGCCGATGGTCCGCGAGTGATTTACATCGGCGCTCGCCGGTCGCTGACCGGGCTCAACGCCGACACATGGATCGCCTGCCAGCCTGGTGGTGAAGAAGCCATCGCCCGCGCGCTGCTTTCGGCAGTTGGCGGGAATGGTGGGACGGTGGCAGCGGCCGCACAGGCCAGCGGTGTCACCGAAGCCACGCTCCAGGGCATTGTCGATGAACTGCGTGGCACCAAGCCCAGTCTGGTGGTGTCGGGTGTATCGACGCCGGGCGCCGGGGTGATCGCGGGGCTCTGTGTCGACATCAACAAGGCAGCCGGCAACGTCGGCGTCACCGTCAAGCCGGGTGAAGCCCTCACGGGTTTCGGGACCTCGGTTGGTGTCGGTGCCATGCAGGGCATCATTGAACGCGCCAATGCCGGTACGCTCAAGCTCCTCATGGTGCGTGGTGTGAACCCCGCGTACGACACGCCGAAAGCGATGGGCTTTGCGGCGGCGATGGCCAAGGTGCCGTTCAAGGTTTCGTTCTCCAGCTATCCCGACGAAACCAGCGAGTTGTGCGACCTCGTGCTGCCTGACGATCACGCCCTGGAGTCGTGGGGCGATGTACAGGCGACGCCAGGCACCATCGGCCTCCAGCAGCCGGTGATGGACCGCATCTTCGACACCAGGGCAAGCGCCGACGTGATGATGATGGCGGCCAGGAAGGACGCCACGCTGGCCGCGCGATATCCGCAGAAGTCGTATCGTGACGTCGTGGTCGCGCGGTATGGGTCGGCCGCACTCACGGCAGCACTGCCCAAGGGTATGGTCTCCGGTAACATCACGGGTCGTGCGGCGGCGCCGATGTCGGTGCCGGCCGGCGCGATGGGTGGCGACGGCGAGTTCTTCCTGGTCACCTACCCGCACGCGACGTTAGGCATGGGTGAAGGGGCCAACAAGCCCTGGCTCCAGGAACTCCCCGATCCGGTCTCCAAGATTGTGTGGCAGTCGTGGGTCGAGATTCATCCCGCCACCGCCAAACGTCTTGGTGTTGCGGCGGGTGATCATCTCACGGTCACCACGGCATCGGGCGCCGTCACGGCGCCGGCATACATCTATCTGGGTATTCGCCCCGATACGGTGGCCGTTGCGCACGGACAGGGACACACCAGGTACGGGCGGTACGCCGAAAATCTTGGCGTCAACGCGCTTGACGTGTTAGGCGCCACGTGGAATGCGGCCGGTGGCCTCGCACTCACGCAGGGCAAGGCGCGGGTGGCCAAGGCGGCCGAACATTCGCAGCTGGTCACGCTCGAAGGGTCCGCGCGGCAGCATGGACGCGGTATCGGTCAGGCGCTGACGGTGGCCGAGCTTGTTTCGGGAGCAACCACCGAGCACCACGAACTCCCGGGCGACGCCAGCCACGAGTTCCTCCCGGGTCTGCGGTCTCCGGTTGCCAATGATGCACAGGGCGATTTGGGCGACCCGACGTCGAAGGACAAGGGGATGTACGACCCCAATCACTGGAGCGGGATGGCGAAACGTCGATGGGCGATGACCATCGACCTGGCCCGCTGCACGGGTTGTTCGGCGTGTGTGACCGCGTGTTACGCCGAGAACAACATTCCCACCGTCGGTGCTCGCTGGCAGGGTCGCTCGCTCCGGCCGTTCCACACGGCAGATGGGGCAGGGTGGGATACCCGCCCGGGCGCCAACATCCTCAAGGGCCGCGAAATGGCGTGGCTCCGCATCGAGCGGTACTTCGAAGGTGGCGAGGATGGCTCCAGCGAATTCGACACGCGGTTCGTGCCGATGATGTGCCAGCACTGCGGCAACGCACCGTGCGAGCCCGTCTGCCCCGTATATGCCACGTACCATGCGCCGGACGGCCTCAACGTCCAGGTCTACAACCGCTGTGTAGGCACGCGGTACTGCTCCAACGGCTGTCCGTACAAGGTCCGCTACTTCAACTGGCACGGCTACGGCGAGAAGGAACGTCGCCAGTACGCCTTCCCGGAACCGCTGCACCTGCAGCTCAATCCGGATGTCACGGTGCGCGGCAAGGGTGTGATGGAGAAGTGCACCTTCTGCGTGCAACGGGTGCGTGAGGCGGAGAATCTGGCGAAGCTCGAGAATCGCGAACTCCAGCCTGACGAGTTCACGACGGCGTGTGCGCAGGCCTGCCCGTCGCGCGCGATTGTGTTTGGCGATGCAGCCGACCCCAACTGGTCGGTGGCGAAAATGGTCGAGAATTCACGCGGCTATCACGTGTTCGAAGAACTCAACACCTTCACCGCTGTGGTCTACTTGAAGAAGGTCAACCATCCGGCCGCGGGTTCGGCGGCGGCAGCGGTTCCTGCCGCGGCTGCGGCGCCGGCGCAGGGGGCGCACTAATGGCCACCTTCGCAGAACCCATGCGTCCCAACATCGCGTCGGCTGACGTTCAGCTCCCCGCGGTCAAGGACTACGAGCAGGTCGATCGCGAGATTTCCGCGACACTCAAGCCGACCAAGGGCTGGGGCGCGGCGCTCGCGCTGTCGATCGCCATGTTCCTGATGGGCGCCGCGGCCTGGACCTACCAGATCTACTGGGGCCTCGGCAACGCCGGCTACAACCCGCCGGTGATGTGGGGTGTCTACATCATCACCTTCGTGTTCTGGGTCGGTATCGGGCACGCCGGCACGCTGATCTCCGCCATTCTCTTTCTCTTCCGCGCCGGCTTCCGCACCACGATCTACCGATGCGCAGAAGCCATGACCGTGTTCGCGGTGATGACGGCCGGTCTCTTTCCGATCATTCACATCGGCCGGCCCTGGAAGTTCTTCTGGCTCGTGCCGTACCCCAACTGGCGGTTGCTCTGGCCGAACTTCAAGAGCCCGCTGGTGTGGGACGTGTTCGCCATCTCGACGTACCTCACGGTCTCCGCGACCTTCCTGTACGTCGGTCTGATTCCCGATATCGCGGTGCTGCGTGACCGCGAGACCAACCCGCTGCGCAAGCGGCTGCTGGCGGTGATGTCGTTAGGGTGGCGCAACTCCGAGCCCGAATGGCGCCACTTCACCCGGATGTACCTCTTCCTCGCGGCCTTCTCCACGCCGCTGGTCTTGTCGGTGCACTCGGTGGTGTCCTTCGACTTCGCCATGGCCCTCACGCCGGGCTGGCACGCCACGATCTTCCCGCCCTACTTCGTGGCCGGCGCCATCTTCTCCGGCATCGGCATGGTGTTCACCATCATCATCCCGATTCGCAAGTTCTTCCGCCTCGAGCACTACGTCACCATCAATCACCTCGACGCCGCGGCGAAACTCTGCCTCTTCACGTCGATGGTGGTGGGGTGTGCCTACCTCATCGAGTTCTGGGTGGCCTGGTACAGCGGCAACATGTACGAGCAGGACTACTTCTGGAATCGTGTCTTCGGGCAGTGGTGGTGGGCCGCGTGGATCATGCTCACCTGCAACATGATCTTCCCGCTCTCGCTCTTCAGCCAGAAGCTGCGGCGAAACCCGACCTGGCTCTTCATTCTGTCGATCTTCATCAACCTCGGCATGTGGTACGAGCGCTTTGTCATCATCGTGCCGTCGCTCTCGCATGAGTTCGAGCCCTGGCAGTGGTCGAGTTACCTGCCGAGCTGGGTTGACGTGAGTATCCTGGTGGGCTCGTTCGGCTGGTTCTTCATGTGGTTCCTGCTCTTCATCAAGCAGCTGCCAGTGGTGGCAATTGCCGAGGTGAAGGAAATCGTGGCGCCCAAGATGAAGCGGGCACACGGACACGGAGGGCATCACTAATGCGCCAGGGACTGGTTGCGGTGTTTCCGCAGCTCGACGCGTTATGCGACGCGATCGAAGCACTCAAGAAGGCCAAGTACGAGCAGTTCACGGTGTACACTCCGGCACCGCGGCACGAAATCGAGCACGCGCTCAAGCCGCCCATGAGCCCGGTGCGACGCTTCACGCTGATCGGTGGATTGTTAGGCGTGACGTTCGGCTACTGGATTGCCGTGTGGACGTCGGAGTACTGGCCGCTGGTGGTGGGTGGCAAGGCCATCGCCAGCTGGATCCCGTACACCATCATCGGCTTCGAGGTGATGGTGCTGGTCGGCGCCCTGTCCACGGTGGCCGCCATGTTCATCAATTCACGAATTCCCAAGCTGACCATGACGGTGGGAGCAGACCCGCGGTTCACGCACGGTGACTACGGCATTTTTGTGCTCGCAGCACCCGAACGGCTCAAGGAAGCCGAGGCCATGTTGCGGCACCACGGAGCAGTGGAGGTGCGCGGTGAACAGTAAACAGAGGCACGGGAAGCACGGGAAGAACGAGAGGCACGGACCGTTTGCGCACGGGAGGGGACGCGTGCTTCGCATGCTTCCCGTACTGCTCGTGCTTCCGCTCACAGCGTGTGACTGGTTCACCGACTTCAAGCGCACACCCATGGTGGCCACGTGGGAAAGCGACAGCATCCTCAAGGTGCGTGGTGCACCGCAGGGCTCCGTGCCCATGACCGGGACCGCGGTCTCCTCATTCCAGGTGTCGTACACGGCCATGCCCGCCACGCTCGACTCGGTCGCGGCACTGGTGAGCAACCCGGCTCCGATGACGGAAGAGTCGCTGCTCAACGGGCGCAAGTATTTCCAGGTCAACTGCGCCGTCTGTCACGGCAATGAAGGGAAGGGTGACGGCTCGGCGACGAAGCTTGGCATGATCCCAATCCCGCTGACCAACGAATCGGCCAACGGACGCAGCGATGGCTACCTCTTCGCCATGATGCGCAACGGCCGTGGTGCCATGCCTCCGTACAACCGCATCGAGGAACGGGATCGCTGGGACGTGGTGAACTATGTCCGCGCGCTGCAGGGACGGGCGACCGGTGTGAAGTTCGAAACCGGACCGCTCGCCATGCCAGGTGTGACCGGAGACAAACTGCCAGGCGCAACCCGACTTGGCCCCAACCGCTGGGTGCCGCCGGTGGGTAGTGGCGCTGCCATGGCCGCCCCCGTTGCCTCAACGACTGACAGCACCGCGGCCGCGCCGCAGGGAAGCCGCTGATGAGCGGACATCACGAGTCCCACGCGCCAACACGTGACGAACTGGTTCGTCTGATCGGCAAGCCGGTCCCGAAGAACCTCAAGACCATTGCCCTGGTCCTCGCCGTGATCGGCTTCGGTGTGTTCATCGCCGGTGCCGCCATGGGTGAAGACCGGGCCTGGCAGGCGTTTCACGTGAACTGGCTCTTCTTCACCATCCCCGCCTCGGCGGCGGTGATGTTCACGGCGGTGCAGCGCATCACGACGGCGCGCTGGTCGCGCCCTGTCATCCGGTTCATGGAAGGCTGGGTGGCCTGGCTCCCCATCGCCTTTGTGTTGCTGCTCGTCACCGTGTTCTTCGGAAAGGGACACATCTTCCCGTGGACGCACGAACACATCGCGATCCCGGAAAAGGCCCTCTGGCTCAACCCGACGTTCTGGTCGGCGCGTGTCATCTTCGCGTTTGGGCTGATCACGGCGCTCAGTCTCTGGTACATCCGGACCTCGGTTCGCGTCGACGTCGGTCTGCTCCCCGAGTGGGGCGCCTCCTGGGCCAAGGGGCTGCGTGACGGGATGCGCCGCGGGTTTGGCGAGGAACGTCGCGAGATGCACTCCACGCACTCGCTGCAGGGCAAGCTGGCCGTCTACCTGGCCCTCGTATTCGGCTTCGGCTGGTCGATGCTGGCCTGGGACCTTTCGATGTCGATGGACTTCCACTTCCAGTCCACCATGTACGGCTGGCAGGTGTTCATGGGTGGCTGGCTGGTGAACCTGATGGTCTTCTCGCTGATCGTGCGCGCGTGGCGCAATCACCTCGGCGCCCATGACATCATCGGGGAGAATCACCTGCACGACATCGGCAAACTCTGCTTTGCCTTCACCGCCTTCTGGGGCTACCTCACCTTCTCGCAGTTCCTGGTGATCTGGTACGGCAACATCGGCGAGGAAACCCACTTCCTGCGCCTGCGCATGATGGCGCCCTGGGTGAACATGTCGGTGTCGGTGGCGTTCATGGTCTTTGGGGCGCCGTTCTTCGGCCTTCTCGGCAAGGCACCCAAGCTCTTCACGCCGACCATGGCGCTCTTTGCCTTCAGCTCGATGCTCGGCATCTGGATGCACCGCTATCTCGAGATCTATCCCAACGCCCATCTGGAAGCGACGTCGCTGCCGTTCGGGCTCTGGGAGGTCGGCATCACGTTAGGCTTCCTCGGTCTCTGGGGCTTCAGCTACCTCTCCTTCATGGACGCCTTCCCGCGCATGCGTGTGGTGTGGATGACGTCGCCGTATCGGGACGAGATGCAGATTCCGGTGGATGCCCGCACGATGGAGCCGCTCCCGGCGCACGAGTAACTGCGGAGGCACGGGAAGTACGAGAAGTACGAGAAGCACGGGAAGTACGAGAGGCACGGGGGGGCGGTCCATCGCTCTCACGTGCCTCTCGTGCCTCTCGTGCCTCTCGTGCTTCCCGTGCTTCCCGTGCTTCCCGTACGTCCCGTCCCTCTGCTACTCCGCTCGCAACGCCTCGATTGGCGAGACGCGTAATGCGCGACTGGCAGGGACAAAGGCGGCCGCGACGGCCAGCACCAGGAGTAACACCGGCACAACCGCGAAGGTGACGGGGTCGGCGAAGGAAACCCCGTAGAGTTGTGAGGCCAGCAGTCGGCCGACACCGACAGCAAGGACAAGTCCGACGACTGCCCCGCGGACGACGGTCGTCCAGGTCTCGTGCAGCAGGCCACGAAGGAGGGAGGCAGGGGACGCGCCGAGTGCCATGCGGACGCCGATCTCCCGCCTGCGCTGGGCGACCGTGTAGGCGGCGACCCCGCCAACTCCGACGGCAGCCAGTACGAAGGCGATGGCCCCGATGCCGCCGAGAATGGCGGCGCCGGCACGGGCTGGGAGCAGTGCCAGCTTTTGCATGTCGACCAGGGGCTGGGTGCGTGGAGGGGCGACCAGTGGATCGATGCCACGGACCAGGCTGGTGATCCGCTGCATGACATCACGTTCGCTGGCACCGGCAGCGACCCGAGCCTCGACGATGAGCTCACTCGATGGCGACTGGGTGTGTGGCACGCTGACGAAGGCTTTTGGGCCCTCACCTAACGTGTGGTACCGCACGTTGCGGGAGACGCCAATGACCTGGTACCATGGCCCCTGCGCTCCCTCAAAGCTCACTCGATGTATGAGCGGGTCCTCCCCCGGCCACTCGCGCGCGGCGAAGGTCTCATTGACGATTGCCACGCGGGGGCTCTCGGGCCCATCGGTTGTGGCGAAGTCGCGCCCCTTCACAAGAGGAATGCCTAACGTGCCATGGTAGTCGGCGCCCACGGTGTTGAAGTAGCTGCGGCGAACGGGCGCGTCCGCTGGCATGGCATCCGTGTGCAGCTCGGTTTCGGAGTTGGAGCCGGTGAGCTCCGGTACGCGGGAGTACGTTACTGCGGCCACGCCGGGCGATTCCCGCACATCCGCGAGCAGACGCTCGAAGAACTGCACCTGCTGCGTCGGCGTCATGGAGCGCCCGCCGACGTCGACCCAGGCGGTCACGATACCCTGTGGACGGAAGCCGATGTCGACACTGCCTGCGTTGGCGAGGCTTCGCACAAACAACGAACCGGTAGCCAGGAGCAAGGCACACAACGCGACCTGCACCATCAGGAAGCGCCGTCGGGTACTCGTACCGGCCGCACCTCGCCCAATGGCCGAGCCTTCCTTGATGTCGACCGCCACATCACGCCGCAGCGCAACCCGCGCGGGGATCAGGCCGAAGAGCAGAATCGCCATTCCAGTGGCCGCGATGGTCCCGACGAACACACGCCAATCTGGCGACAGGTTGAAGCGCACCTCGGCGTCCTGAGGAAGTACGCCGGGGAGAGAGGTCGTCACCCAGGTGGCAATCAACCAGGCCACCCCGGCCGCCAGTGTGGCCAGGACCATCGATTCGGCGAGGAGCAGTCGAAGCAGGCGACTCCGGGACGCGCCTAACGCCACCCGAACCCCCAGTTCGCGTTGCCGCGCGGCGTTTCGGGCCAGCATCAGGTTGCCGACGTTGGTGGCGGCCATGATCAACACCAGCAGCGCGATGGCTCCCAGAAAGGCCGACGCGACTGCCGCAGGGGTACGCATCTCCTCCGTTACCCCTCGCGCGGGACGCGTGACCAGTGTCAGGCGCCGCAGTGCGGTATCGGAGGCCATAATCCTTGAGCCGATCAGCTGGAGCTCCGAATCTGCGTCGTCCATCGTTCGGCCCGCAGCGAGTCTCGCCGAGGTGTAAAACCTGCCGCCGATCGAATCGACAGGCACACCGGCTACCGCCCTCGCGTCGCGCGCTGGCACCACCACGTCTGCCCACCAGCCCATAACGGTGGTGCCTCGGCCTGGAGGGGCAACACCGATCACCGTGAACGTCTGGTTGTTGAGGCGAACCGACTTGCCAATCACCTCCGACGTTCCGCCGAATCGTCGTAGCCAGAATTCGTGCGTGAGCACGAGCTCGGCACCACTCGCGGTCGAGTCGCCGATGAAAAGCCTCCCGGCAACGGGAACGACTGCCAGGCCCTGATAGAAGTTGTCGCTGGTCAGTGAGACTCTGACGCGCTCGGGCTCGGCGTTGTCCACGGCGAGTGCGCCGCCAAATGAGGTCTCGCCGAATACGTGCGCAAATGACTGAGCAGACTGTGCCTCGCGGAGCATTCGCCCGGTCAGCGGGGAGTGCTCGTTGCGGTAGATCCGAACGAGTTCTCCTGACCGCGGCACGGCAAGGGGCTTGAGCAGGAGTTCGTTGGCCACGGTGAACACGGCCGTGTTCGCGCCGAGCCCGATGCCGATCGAGAGGACGGCGGCAATCGTGAAGCCAGGAGCGGCGGCGAGGCGCCGTACCGCGTGAACGAGGTCAGCCCAGAATCCGGTCATTCGCGTAGTGTAGGGAGGAATCCCTCCCTACAAGGCAACGCACGTGCCACGGTCGAACTCGTTGCCGTCAAATTGGTTACGGCAATCGGTGGGAAGTGACATGTGTTCGACCCCGGGATGCGGTGCCCGGATTCGGACACCGCACGGTCGAGGACCTCAGCCCATCCACGCCAAGGCGTAGCCTCGTTCCTGCGCCCGATTCACGGCGACAATACCGGCCGATACATAGTGGCAATTCGGGATGGAATTGCTCTTGAGTTCGGCGTACACCTCGTCGGCCTTGAGGCTGAGTTTGCCAGCAATGACTCCCGAGTACGCGCGGGTGGCCATGTCACACACCGCAAAGTGCACCCCGCGATCAATGAGCACGTCGAGCGTGGTGCCGCGGTTGGGGAGCTGCATCCCGTAGTCCTTCTTGCGGTACACGTTGACGACCGGAGGTGCCTGCGTTTTGGGATCCACGAACTTGATACGTTCCGAGATCGGGGCACCGTACTTCGCCCACATCTCGTCGGTCCATGCGAAGGGCGTCGACCAGTGCCGCAGGCAAAGGATCACGGCGAGATCCTTGTCGCCCAGGTCGTAGCCGCTCTTGTTGGCGACGTAGAAGTTCGTGGCAAAGGTGATGGCGTCACCTGCACCCGTTGCCGAGGTAGAGTCGTAGAAAAAGCGGTGCTTGCCGGGGAGCGCGTCCATCCAGTCATCCTGAGGATGCCGCGCACCGCTCCACTTCGTTGGTTGCGCGCCAGCAGCGACAGGCGCACCAGCCACCGCGGCGGAAAAGGCGGCTGCACCAGCGCTGAGTCTGGAAAGGAAGGATCGGCGGTCGGACATGAGGTGCCCCGGTCGTGGAAGGATTCAGAAATCTGAGAGCCGTGGCGCGTCGGCACGAGGGGCTCACTCCAACTCACCCGATGAGTCGATCGACCCACGCAGGCTCATGAGTCACGATCACATCGTTCCTGCGCGCGCTTGCCACACCAGAGAGCAGCGCGTGAGACCAACTCGCCTACCTCTTTATGAAGACGCCATCCTTGCTTCTTTCGTTCTTCGTTGCGGCCACCATGTCGGTCGCGTGCGCGGACGCGCAGCCAGGGGCTGATGTTGTGGCCCCGGTGCCCACTGAGACTCCGATCCCCACACCGCCGGCAGCACGTATCGTAGTCGTCGACTCCATGACGTCATGGGTCAACGTCATGGGGACAGACACCCCGCGGCTCCCGGATTTTCCGCGACTCGACCCCAAGCCCGGAGTCGTGCGAGGGTACGCCAGGGACTGGAGCGGCAAACCACTCGCGGGAGCCGAGATCGGACTTCGTACATCGTACCTCGCCGGATACTACACGTCGGCGCAGGCCAGGACCGACGCCGCCGGGTACTACGAGATCAAGCTCCCCAAGGGCATCGCTCAGTTCTACAACGCGGGCCACTCGATCGAGTGGGGAGGGGGTGTTGCCGCGCTCTCGCTGCATCCCGCCGATGGCTCACTCGACGCCTTTGTCACGGAAGACGGGGCAGTCGAGCACTTCGTCCTCTTTCCCTACGGGGTGACCAGCCGGGAAAAAGTGCAGCAGAGCCCGCATCTCCCGTCGTCATTTTATGGAGGCGCGCTCTTCTTCACCTGGTATGGTGCCGAAGCGGATGACGACAATGCACCACCGTTCGCGCTGCGAGGAGGGACCACGGTCGAGATCACACTCACGCCCGAGGGGCCGATGCTCGGCGGGACCGCCGGACAAACCATCATCATCCGCAAGACACTCGGCAGTTCGGGTGAACTGCGTGTGCACAACCTGCCGCTGGGTCGCTACCGCCTAACGGTTACGGGCAACGGCAAGGCCCTGCGAATGAAGGAGCCCCGCAGGTATCAGCCCCTCTTCGGCATGTCGCCGGTGGAGACCATCGGACCTGCAAGTCTTCTCTTCATTCCCGGGTCCGCGACCGCGTCGGCGATCCCTCCGCAGGAGGGAGCCTGGGACTGGATCGGGATCAATCTCGAGACGCCCTGATCAGGTGGGCCACGGCGCGGAGTGGAATTGCCCGTGGGGCGGTGCTGGACGCCCGCCTCCCCGCCGTGGCGCCTACCCAAGCATCCCTCGGTGTGCGAGCGTTGTCCAATAGACGATGGCACCTGATAGTCTGCCCACCGCCTCCGACCAGAACCCCCTCGCCGCCAGAGTGCAGGGGGCGCTGGGCTCTGCCTACCTGATCGAGCGCGAGCTCGGTGGCGGGGGAATGTCCCGGGTTTTTGTGGCGGAGGACGTCGCACTCGGCCGTCGTGTGGTGGTGAAGGTGCTGCGTGAAGATGTGCTCGAGGGTGTGTCGCGGGAGCGGTTCCGTCGCGAAGTGCTCGTGTCGGCCAATCTGCAGCACCCCAACATCGTCGGGGTGATTGCCGCCGGCGAGGCTGACGGGCTCCCGTACTTCGTGATGCCGTACGTCGAGGGGGAGTCGCTGCGGGCGCTGCTGCGCCGCGAAGGGACGGTATCGGTGCCTAACGCGGTGGCGATTCTCCGCGACATCGCCAGGGCCCTGGCCTTTGCGCACTCCCGCGGCATCGTCCATCGCGACATCAAGCCCGACAACGTGCTCCTTGCCGGTGGCGCGGCCATGGTGGCCGATTTCGGCGTGGCCAAGGCCCTTGCCACCGCGCGGGCATCGGACCGGCATCCCCATGGCACCCTCACCGGGGTCGGGATGTCGTTAGGCACGCCCGCCTACATGGCACCGGAGCAGGTGGCTGGCGATCCGGCCGTCGACCACCGGGCAGACCTCTACGCGGTTGGCGTGACGGCGTGGGAGATGCTGGTAGGCCGGGCGCCCTTTGCGCGCGGGTCGGTGGCCGAGCAGATGTCGGCACGGCTCATCGCGGATGCAGAGCCGGTCGCCCAGCATCGTCCCGGGGTGACGGAGGCACTCAATGCACTGGTGGCACGCTGCCTGGCCCGGCTCCCCGAAGACCGCGTACAGAGCGCCGACGAACTCCTCGCCGCCCTCGACGATCCCTCGGTGGTGAGTGGGGAAGTGGCCTCCTCGGCCAACCCGAGTATCAGCATCCGCAGTTTGCGTCGCCGGCGCCGCTGGCAATGGGTTGGTGCCGTCGCCGCCCTCGCAGCCGCCGTGGCACTTGGGGCGCGCGTAGCACGGCGAGAAACACCAGCCGCGATACCCGCACAGCCACTTGTTGCGTCCGGCGGACTGGGGATCGCGGTCTTCCCGCTGGTCAGTGTGTCCGCCGACTCGGGCGATGCCTATATCGCGGAAGGCATGACCGAGGCACTCACCAATGCTTTTGCCGGTTTGCCTCGGGTGCGCGTGGCCTCACGCACGGCCGCTGAAGCCGCGATGCGAGAGGAGCGCACGTTAGGCGCGGTGGCGCAGCGGCTTGGTGTGTCGCTGTATGTGGAAGGCACCGTCCAGCGTGGCGAGAACCTCGTGCGGGTGACGGTGCGCCTGGTGAATGCACGCGATGGGTTTGCCGTCTGGTCAGACGTGTACGACAGCGAAGATGGCGACCTGCTGCGCGCGCAGTCCGAGATTGCCGCCGCCGTGGCGGACGCCTTTGGTCAGGGGCTGATGGACGCGCGCCAGGCGCCGCCCACGAGGTAGCGATCCGGCCGCGGATCAATACCCCGCCTCACGAGTCTCGCGTGGCGGCGGCGAGAAGCAGTTTCTCCAGCTCGGCCACGGGCATGGCGCCGCTGGCCCGTGCCGCCTCTTTCCCCTCCTTGAAGACAATCACCGTCGGGATACCCCGAATGCCCAACCCCTGGCTCGTGGCCTGCGCCCGGTCGGTGTCGAGTTTGGCGATGAGCACCTTGCCCACGTGTCGCAAGGCAAGTTCGTCGACGGCGGGTGCCATCTGCTTGCAGGGCCCGCACCAGTCCGCATAGAAGTCGACGAAAACGGGGACCTCAGCCTCGGCGATGGTGCGGGCGAAGGAATCCTCGAAAAGAGGGTAGGGACGGTCGAGCAGCAGAAACCGGGAGCACTGACCGCATTTGGGGCGCTGGGCGGCCTTCTCGGCGTCCACGCGATTCCAGGTGTCGCAGAACTGGCAGCGGAGGGTGAGGGAGGGCATGGGGACGGGTGGACGCGGGACGCTACACGGAGGGCAACGGGGCCCGTTGGGCAAGGTACGGTGGGGCGGTTGGCGCGCAATCGGATTTCGCCGGAGGATGCCCTTGGGTTGGGCTGTCCATCCCGACCGATTACCTTGCACGTCGCAAGTTTTTGGGGGCGGTAGCTCAGCTGGGAGAGCACCTGGTTTGCAACCAGGGGGTCGCCGGTTCGATCCCGGTCCGCTCCATCGTCCGCACGGCCCGCTGGCGGTGCCGCGCGCGCTCGTCGCCGGGTCGGCCGGAGGGGAGCGCAGGTGTCTGGCCGACGGTTCCGCCTCATGACTGCTGTTCTGACCTCCCCGCAGGTGGGCGACCTGGCCCCTGATTTCACCCTGGCCTCTACCAGCGGCGAAACCGTGACCCTCTCGTCATTCCGGGGCTCGAAGCACGTACTCCTCTGCTTCTTTCCGTTCGCCTTCTCCGGGGTCTGCACCGCCGAGTTCTGCGAGATGCGTGACAGCTATGAGCAGTTCATGGTGCACGACGTGGCGGTCTTTCCGCTGAGTGTCGATTCCACCTACGCGCTCAAGGAGTTCAAGGCCAAGTACGGAATGCAGGTCGAGCTGCTGAGTGATTTCGGACGGCAGGCGTCGGCGGCGTTCGGCACGTTGTGGCAGGACAAGGGATTTTCCAATCGCGCCTACTTCCTGATCGACAGGGCCGGCGTGGTGCGATGGGCGCAGATCGAGCCGAATCCCGGGTCCAAACGCACCAAT
>CADEFN010000009.1 GCA_902826615.1 uncultured Gemmatimonadota bacterium | reverse complement strand
CTCACCCGGGCCTGATTGTTAGCCTAACCATGGAGAAAGACCGGGGGGACCCGCAGGCCCAGTTCCTCCGCGCATCGCTCGCCCCGGAGGCCCATCTGATCAGTGACACGTAGCGGGAACTTCGCGACCTGCTGCGGGCGTGCATGCTTCTGGTCCATCGCGCGATCCAAGGCGCGCCGCAGCGTGACGGCCTTGCTGGACAAGTACAACGTCGCGATGCCGGAGGCGCTTCCCCCGCTGCCGCGCTTGCAGGCCGACCTCTTCGAGGCCCAGCGGGCGCACGCCTATTCCTTTCTACATCCAGGCAACCCGGCAGCCTGAGTCCGAACAGCGTCAGGCGTAGAACCTGACGGCTTGTCTGCCTTCCAAAAGCCGACACAGATGACCTGACCATCCTTGTCCCAAAGCACGCCCTCGACGAAGATTGAAGCGAGCACGCCTTCAAAGCGCCGGCCGTCGCCCAGAGCCCAAACACCGGGACGCGCAACTAGTGCACCGTTCGCGTCGCGATCTCGGCGCTGGTAGATTTTGTCGCTGTTTCGAAGCGTCGCAACTCCGTCTCCGCCTACATTACCCTTTGAATCGAAGGCTCCTTCCCATTGCACAAGGAAGCCGGCGTTGTCGTTGCGTCCGAAATCCCACACGCCGTAACGTTGACAGAGTCCGTTTCTGCCGTGTTCGCAGTAGTAAACGTTGCCCGAGTCCGGCCCGCTGGCCTCAAACACGCCGTAGCCAAAACGCCTAAGCGTTGATCCTTCAACAAGAACTTCCCCGCTGTATCGCGCACCATCGTCAAAACGGAGATTTGCATAGCCGTCGCGGGCCGAATTGAACCCTCCCACAAGCTCGGCCTTTCGGCGCGTTTCAGCGGCGCGGTCCCTAGTGAGCCTCGCCGCCTGCGCAACACTCTCGACTCGCTCGCGCGTGCGTCGGGCTTCGCGAACAAGAGTGCGGATTGTGTCTGGCAGCTGGCTCTCGTCGTAGGGTTGCCGAGCCGCCGGCACGGCCGCTCCCCAGGATGCAGAACGTGAAAGAAGCGAAAGCGCGCTTCCCGGGAGGTTGTCAAGCCTGCGGGCGACTGCGAGACGCCCTTCCTCTGAGACGCTCTGTAGCAGCGCCACCGGGGTGCCATTGATCACAAGAGGGGCGCCGCTCATACCTGAGCGGAAGCGCTGCTCCGGATGCACGGGCCGAACCTCAAGGTAAGCCGCCGAGATTCTGGTCGCGTGCGCGAGAACGCGCTCCTGCTCTCCGGAACTAGTCGCAACCACGAGATCCAGCAATCCGCTGATCGCATAGTCGGCCGACTCCGGGGCGGGCAGGCCGGGACAGCCAGTGAAGTAGCTGGACCGGAGACTCTCCGAGACTAAAATGTCAGTGCTTTTCTCCTCGAGGTCCACATCAACCCGGAAGCCGACCTCAGGATAGTTGCGGTCGCGCATCGTTAATGCGCGATCTCGTGCTTTTTCGTTCAGGTGCGCTACCGTGAGTAGACGACACCCTCCTTTGTTGTCGGCGAGCGCGAACGCGATCGCCCGCGATGCGTCTTGAGTTGAGTCGCCCACGCTTACTGCTACCACGGAGGTACGGGGTGGCGGCGGTTGCTGCGGCGCGAAGGACGTGGCCAAGATGGCAGCTACGAAAAGAGGATGACTCATGAGGTGGTCTCTGCTGCTGTTGTTGATTCTTCCCGTTTGTGGTTGCCTCGCATGCCAAGCTGGCCTCCGTTGCTAACCTCCATTGAAGTACTGATCCCTGCATTCCCCACTTGTAGCTGCGCATTCGCATTTTCCGGCGGCCAGACATCTCTGCAGTATGTCTCCCAAGCGCCAAAAGCAAGCCGAATCGTGAGGAAAATGCCCACCAGCAGAATCCACTCCTGCTGCGCCATAATTCGGGCCCAAAAGGGAGGGCCGAGCGCTATAGGGCGCACCGTGGCATCGCCATAACGCTCCACCACTGCAGTGCTAGCGAGCGACCGCGAAAGCAGGCGGATGCCCGAGTCGGAAGCGAGCATCACGCTGTGGGAGATAGCCAGTGCGGAGCCGGTGTCCTCGCTGTCAAGCAGGAGCCGCAGCTGATCGCCTGGCAAAAGGATTGTTTCGGTACGGATCGTGCCCGAGCTCAGTGGAAGCGAAGCGACCTCTGTGGTCACCGCGCCTCGAATCAGCCGTCCGCTCCGCTGCGAGAAGTCATCCGGAGTTTCCGCCTGAGTAGTCGGGGCTGCTCCCAACAGCAAACGAGCCGGCAAAGCTCCGGTCCAATGTGGCGCTGCCTTGTCTTCAAGAACAGCATAGAGCGTGAACCTCGATGGAAGGCGTCTTGGACCGTCAGGCTGCACCACGACCTGATCGAGCGCCTCGGGTGTCATACCTCCGATAGCCAGGCGCAGTTGCTCGCCGGGCCATCTGGAGAGAACAATGTTGATTGCAGCCTTGCCGCCGAGAGTTTGCTTGAATTTCAGAGGATAGGAGACGCACTCGCGGCACCTGGCACTTGTGTCAGTGGACGGTCGTACAGTGGCGCTGGACAGCTTCCAATCGGGGAGCTGGTCGCCCGGGTAGTACCGAGCCGTGAACTGCCAGACCAGAATGTCGGACGTCACGGTCACCTGATCGCGTTCACCGTGCGCGCCTGACACGATTGGCAGGATGATCAGGCCAAACGCGCATGCCGAGTACAGAGACACCTTTGTTAGGAACAACCTCTGATAGGTCGTGCGCTGTGCAGCACGGTGGAGATAGTCGATCCACTTCACAAACAGAACTTGGCTAGGGGTAGGCGAACCGGCTGCCTCGGACGATCGGTGTCGCTACTGAGCAAATCGATCCGTGGTCTCTCATTACACAACTCGACGAGACTCACCGCACAGATTGTGTTGTAGAGCGTTGAAGGCTCCGAGTCTTTCACAGCTCGACAGCCCGAGCTTGCTCCGCGGTTCGGACGGACTCTCACGTCAACCGCACCATTCGCATTGACTCCGACCAGAAGGGAGTCGACCGGTGTACGTATTCCCCAAGCAACCGGCAGCAAAGGGCCTTCAGTGCATCCGGTGCTACGAGAAGCTCTCGCCACCACCGCCACGCGGTCTCCGCGTGGTGATACTCTGGAAAGCGCACGCGTCGGCATCCGGAACGCGACGATGGCAGCGCTGCCTTGATGCCGCATTGTAAACTCGGCCCGGTAGAGAGCGTTGCTGCTTCGGAGCTGTACACACACCACACGTGAGTTCGCGGGTATTCCCGCGACGGAGATCGTCGGACCGTACGAAGGCAGCTCGGTAGCCAAGCTTGCCTGCACTAAGCCGGCGACCACGACTCCGCTAGTCTGCGCGGACGGCGCGAGGACTTCCCTGAAGACAGAGTCCGGCACGTCGAGCACAACTATCGGCCGGGGCGACTGCCAAGCTCCGGAACTGATGAGAGCAAGGGCACAAAAGGACAGAGTCCCGGCGATCCGTGCACGCTCGAGCAATTCGTGCTGCTGCATTCGGTGCTCCTGTAGAGTCGGTTCGAGGTCGGACACCTTCTCCGTACGAATGGAACGATTCAAAGAGTTGTTACGCCGGCTCCGAGAAGAATGCTGATGATCTTGCCCCGAAATAGTGGACACGGGTTTAGGCAGCATTGCGCAATTCGTACATCACCGGGCTGAGGTGCCCGAGCGTCGAATGCCGCCGCAGACGATTGTACCACCGTTCGATGTAGTCCGCGATATCCTGCTCCGCCTGCTCGCGCGTTACGTACCGCCGGTCGTAGACGCGCTCGACCTTGAGCGTGCGGAAGAAGGTCTCCACCACCGCGTTGTCCCAGCAGTTGCCCCGCCGACTCATGCTCGGCGTGATCCCGTGCGCGGCCAGCACCGCCTGGTACTCGCGACTCGCGAATTGCACGCCGCGATCCGAGTGGCGAATGAGCCCCGGCCCGGGCCGTCGCGTCGCCAGCGCCATCTCCAGCGCGCGCCGCGGCAGATCCGTGGCCAAGTCGCGCCCCACCGCCCAGCCCACCACCCGCCGCGCGTACGCATCCAGAATCACGGCGAGGTAGCTCCACCCTTCCTGCGTGCGCACGTACGTCAGGTCGGCCATCCAGACCCGATTCGGGGCCGGGGCGGTGAAGTGCTGCTGCAGCCGGTTGGGGGCGATGGGCAGCGCGTGTGCGCTGTCCGTGGTCGCCCGGTAGCGGTGCCGCTGTTACGCCCGGATCCCCGCCGCCGCCATGTGCCGCGCCGCCCGATGCCGTCCACACGGCGGGCCGCGGGCCGTCAGCTCGCCACACATCCGCGGACTGCCGTAGGTGCGATCCACCTCGGCATGAATCACCCGCATCGCCGCCACAATCCGCCCGTTCTGCCGCGCCCGCGCACTCGGCGCCCGCGTGGTCCAGCTGTAGTACCCGCTGCGCGAGACCCCCAACAGGGCGCAGCGCCGCGCGATCGACAGGGGACACTCCGTCGTCTGAATGGCGTGGTATTTCACCGAGCGTCCCGCGCGAAGAACGCCGCCGCATTTTTTTTCGAAATCGCGCTCCGCCCGCAACTGCGTCACCTCCTGGCGCAGGCGCTGCACCTCCGCGTCTTCCGTCCGCACCCGACCATTGCCGGGAAACGCGGTCTCCGCATCGACCGTGACCTGGTCCTTCCACCGGCGGATCACTTGGGCATCGACCCCCAGCTCCCGCGCCACTTGGGCCAACTGCCGCCCACTAGTCAATTGGCGCACGGCCTCCAACTTGAACTCGCGACTGAAACGTCGTCTTCCTTTCTTCATCAGACACCTCCACCGCCGAAACCTGCCGTCGGCTTAATAGGGTGTCCACTATTTCAGGGCAAGATCACTGCACGCTTAGAGGGTACCGCGAGACCCGAAGGCCTGCATGATTGCTTGTCCATGATCGCCTAGCGGGTAGGTGTCTGAGACATCGAAGAACAACACCTTTCCTAGCTGCTGCTTCCACCGGATGATGACCGGCTCATCCAATAGATTCTTGAGCCCCATTTTCAACGGGTTGTTGAACCGCGGATCGATGGTGGGCCCGTGGATCAACTGCAACCCCTGGTCAATGCCGAGTGAGGTACTCTGGCCAAAGAGCGCAAAGATGCGTTCGGAACAATGGAAGGTCTCGTACGAAAAGACAGTAGCAAACGCTCGCGGGGGCAGCGGATAGCTAAAGTCGGGCTGCTTTGACAGCTCGATCGCTCGCTCCTCGTGACCATCCCCCGCCCAAATGCGGACGCTTGAGCCGAGACGAAAGTAGTAGAATGTTGCCCCGAACCCCGTCGCGTCGACGTCTGTGATCTGGATCTGGTTCTTGGTGATATTGTGAGCAATCGTCTCTCGCGTGAGCAGAAACATGGCAGTGGTGGTTGAGGGGCGATTCAGTGCCTGGCTTTCGATGGGGATGCTGGGGCGACGGCGATCCCTCGCACGCGATATGTCACAGCATTGCGAGAGACATCAGGTGGCAGCTGGAGGCGGTCAGATGATACTACGATAATGAACCGCGAGTTGACCAGTTCGAGGCCCGCCAACACCCCCGCAGAGTATCGATCAACCTGGCGAGTCGCGGCATCAATTTTGGTTTGAAGGTCAAGCGCCGATCGCACCACCTTCCACTCAGTCAGGACGAGCGAGTCGGACGCCATTGCCACGCCATCCAGATCGGAAAGAGGCTCGTTGTACACGAGGTCAGTGCGCTCTCCAGAGGCAGAAACCTTGAAGGCCCAAATGCCGTGGCCGAGCAGGTGCGTCGCCCCTAAGGCCTCGCAGGTCGTCTCGCCTTGGTCGAATGCGTCTGTCCAGCGGTCGCGGACAGTTCGATCCGCAACGATGGAACGCTGAAGGTGCTGAAGGGCCCTTTCGGTGGCTCGTAGCCGACTGGCATCGCGGTTCGTCAGTTGGAATGTCAGCTCGGTCCGGAAAGCGGTGAGGGCTGTTACCGAGGCAACGAGATGACCCGTATTGTCCAGATCGTTGCTCCCTACCAGCGAGCCGTGCGTCGAAAGGAAGCGGTCGATTGTCGCTACGGCGTTCGATGGTACAACCGTAGCGTGGGCCACACGAAACTCGCGAATGGTCGCCAGTAAGGCGGTGAACTCTGGCCGGAAGACCTTGCGACCGATGTTGTAGGGGTCACCGGTCTTAAGCGACAACCCGTGTATGAAGATGTTGAAGGCCTGCTCGATTCCCGCAATCCTATCGTGAAGGGCAAGCCAATCAGAACGCCAGTTCATTGCACGTCTATGGGAGATGGGATGCGGCCTTGTATCTGGTACTTGAGAGAGTTTGGCCTCAAAATGGGATCTGCGCTAGCTCGGTGCGGTCTGGGTGGGTTGGACACCGCACGTTAGCAGGGGCAGCGCAGAGACCCGTCGTCCAGTGAGCTCGGACAGCTGCCCGAGGTCCTACCTCGGATCGTGCAAGAAGGAGCCCGGACGACGCCCCCTTTGTTGTAGTGGAGGACGAGATGACGGACCCGTGGGTCGGAATCGACGTCGCCAAATACGAATTGGTCGTGGGGATCCTCCCCCGCGCCACCTGGGCGGTGCCCAACGACGCATCAGGAGCTGCGGGTGAAGCTCGTCGCGCTGGGCCCGACCTTGAGTGTGCTCGAGGCCACCGAAGGGTATGAGCTCGCGGTGGTCGCCGCACTGGTGGAGTCGCAGCTGCCGGTCGTTGTGGTCAACCCGCGGCAAGTGCGGGACTTTGCGAAGGCGGCGGGCGAGCTGGCGAAGACGGACACACTCGACGCCCTGGTCCTCGATCGGTTTGCGGAGCGCGTGCGGCCCGCGCTGCGCCAGCCCGCTCCCCTCTTTGCGTTTCGGCAAGCGCTCAACTTCGTGATGGCGGCCCGCTTCGCACCGAGCGTCTCGCTCTGCTCCTGCACTCACCGCATCGCCCCAGGGCGGAACGTGCCACCTCTCACATTCTGGAGCCTCCGGGAATCTCGGGTCGATTCAAGTTGGTGGCGCGGGGGAAGCCCAAGAAGGTGGCCCTCATCGCGTGCATGCGAGAGCTTTTGGTCACGCTCAACCCGATGGTCGCGCGACAAGGGATGTGGACGGCGCACCCGCTAGTTGCAGCTTGACTTTTCAGACAGAACGTTACGGTTCCGTTGCTGCCGAGGGTATACAAAGCCGTCCCGCGCCGGGCGAGCCTTTCTGATTCTACAGAGCCAAGTGCGGGACGGCCAGCCGCAGCACAGCTGTCATGTGCAGACAGCTGTTAGGTTGCATCTGGAGTCTTTCGGATACGGCGAATAGCCCGCTGCGCGAGGAGCAACAGCTGCGCACCCAGAACGACATGCCAGCACTCACGTATCGTCAGACTGGCCGCCCCATACAGCATGACGCCAGCCGCTTTGTAAGCCCATGATGGGCAGGTAATCAGACAAGGTCCTTCAAATACCTCAAGCCCCGCGAGCCCCCACCCCGCGAGTGTCACGAGCATGACCAACACAGCCGTCTGAAACGTGTAGACATAGGTCTCGTATCCATCCTCGGAGGCGCGGGCAAGCTGTTCGATCTCGTCGCTCTGTACCAATGCCTGAGCATTGCCTACCCAAGCAAAGCTCATCCCAATGAAGACGCCTGCGAGTGGCAACAGGACGCTTTGCGCGGCGTCCGCATGCTTCACGGTTACGAGAAACGACAGGACGCCTCCGACGGCCAAGTGTGCCAGCAGCCAACCGTCTGCGAGGCGACGCCAGCCTGCTCGGCCGCCTGTCCCTCTGAGGAACCATACCCAGTAGCTAGGACTCACTGTCTTGTCGGAAACGGATCCGCTGATAGAGACCCCTTAGTCTACTGATGATACTCCGCCGGTCTGATGCCGTCTCGACGCCTTCAACCGATATCGACACCGCGTTTCCGCGAAGGCTCCTCACGACCGGCCTATTGCCCTCCTCTTCAACCAGGCGGGCCTTCGCATTCTCACCGGTCGCAGCTGCGCTCCGTGTCAGGTCCTCGAGTGGCTCCGGCTTCAACCCAGCGCCCGAAATCGTGGTCGACCCGCGCTCACCTTCTGCTTCATCGACGAGGCGTTCCATCGGAGCCTGAAAGTCGCGATTCACATCAAAGGGATTCGGTCGCGTGAATGTGACAGTAAACGACCGAATTGCGTAGGCGCTCTGCAGTGCGCTAAGAAATCTGTCCGGATTGCTGAGGAGTTCGCACGCGAAAGAAGCGTACCCCGCTCTTCCCGTGTCGGAGGACTGCAACACCTTCGCGAGTGCGTGGCAAAGCCGATCCGGCGATGGTGCGAGTTCGTACTTCTGTGCGATAGCAACCAGCTCCAGTTTGGTGTCGACGAACACGTGGGTGTAAGGGGCGCGGTCGAACGGTGCTTCGATGAAATTGCCGGAGGTCTGATCAAGGATAGGCTGGCTCGATCGTGCAGTTCGGCCCAGAGCGAAATACAGACCGTCGACATCAATCTCCTCTACGTTGCCTATGTGCCACGAGCTCGGGCCTACACGGTAGGATGTCGGCCTTTCGTTGATGGCTGCGCGGAGAATGTCCGACGGCGTTCCACGCGCAAATATGTCGTTTTGGCTGCTGAGAAAGACTTTCACGCGTGCGAGGTAAAGCTCCACCCCTCCTCCTTTGTTGCATGTGGAAAGATCCCCTCAAAATTGGACCTACGCCCTCTTCTGCAGCGGGCGCTCAAATGAAATGCGCGCACTGCGCGCATCCGGATGCGACCGTCTGCAGCAACCATCGTTATGCGGTCTCACGACGATCCCGTCCAAGACGGACTACGTAGAATCCAGGCGAACACCGCGCCTTTCTAGCGCTATCCTCAATGCCGCAAGACAGCTGCTCAGACGCTCGTACGTGAGATCTGCCGCTTCCAACGCCTCCTGAGGCACCTTAAAGTCTTCAGATGGCGATACGACGAACGCTCCTTCCTTAGCAGCGTCCGCCGCCGCGCTGAGTGTGTCAGCTATGTTGCTCGGCAGGTGAGCGCCAAGCGTTACATGCAGCTGCTTTAGCTGGTCTGCGTGCTTGTCGAGAAAAAGTGCGATGTCTTCCCGCGCGTCTTCCCACTCGTAGTCAGGGTGCGTACGCGTCGGCAAAAAGCGACCATGGAAGTACGACCAAAGTTCCTTGTATGCCGCCAGCTGTTCTCGAGCGACAGCGCTGTCAAGTTGATACTTGGTGGGAACCGCCCCCGTAGCGCCGGCGAAGAACTGTGGGTAGTGCCGCGCAAGTTCGTTGACATCGCGAGACAGATCGTCGACAACATCATCCCAGAACCAAAGCCCGACGCGGAACTTCCCCTCTGCTGCTCTTGTCTTGGACAACGCGAATACTTGGGCTTGCAGCACCGCGTCGCGGGGCAGCGAGAGTGCCAAGGTGAGCGCGTCCAGCTTTGGTGTGAAGCTCTCAGCCACCTCAACGGCCGCCTCAAGGTCGGCGAATGAGAAGGAAGCGACACACTTGCACTGAACTCCGGTATGGCGCGAGTAAGCATCGACGAGGTAGATGTCGACTCCCTGCTGATTCTGTCCTGTGCGTCCATACCGATGGGGCCCTTCGAGGTGCTCACGAGTGCCTAGGGCGGAGGCGACGATTGCCTCGAACTCGTCCCAACTCTTGGGCGTGGGCAAGCGAATCTGAGCGACTGTCGGCATTCAAGTATTGGACGAGAATAGCTAGGAGTGAAAGGCCCTGCTTGTGCTTGTCGAGCAGGCGAGATTCGACGAGCCGGATAGCTTTGTATTCTGCCGCGTAGGCACCGAAGGCGCCACCCCAAAGTGCGGCTGCCTGCCCCCTTTCACTCGCCGCGTATCGCCCCCGCCCCGCGCGCAAAACACGCGCGCCTCGCCGCCTATTGCCGCGCTCGTACATCCGATTCGGTGAGGCCTAACCGTTGCCACGCTCCAACTAGGCCGTTACCAACCGGCCAGCCTACGCCCGGTGTATCCAGCACACCGGCGTCCATACCGCACCCGGATGACCCTCACCGCCCCCACATGCCACACACATACAGCCGCGCCATCCGGCCCCGCTCCTTCGCACGCTGCCCCGCCGGCAATTTCCCAGCTGCCGGTAGATCGAGTCCAGCGGCTCCCGCGGGCGGGCGCGCCAGACCCCCTCCGGTCCGTCAAGTGCAACGTGTGGTTAGGCGGCTCCCCCTGTGACAAGTGTCGCCTTGCGAACCACAAGGGGTCGCCACGCACGTCCATCAGAACGGTGTAGCTGCCCTAGGGAGGCGACAAGGTCTACACGCAGATTGGCCATGTCCACGGTCTGACCCGCAGTTCTCGCATTCAACGCTGCTCGGATCGAGCTGGCCGCGGGCTCTGGAGCGTGCGCAGCCAAGGACTTGAGGACGACGTCGCTGAAGTCGACCGTTGCCTCGAAGCTGGTCCCATCTGCGGCAGCTATCACGTCGCTCGTCCAGAACTCCGTGTCTGTCTTCGACAGATGTGTGAGGGGTATGCCGTACAGGTAGTGCAGGACAGAACCATCGCTGCTTAGGGTGGCCAGGTAGCACCCGAAATCGGGCATTGACTCCTCATGTGTGGCGGCTGGCACGATGGCCACGGACCTTGAGCGATGCCATTCAAAGACTCTCCTACCTTCCGTACGAAATAGGTAGCCATCCTCGGCAAGGAAGCCGGGGTTCTTCGCACCGCCCGACCGCCGGTAGCCGAGCACGAAGGTCACTGCAGCGACAACACCTAGGCCAACTGCCGCATAACGATGAACAGCAAGCGCACCAAGGGCCAAGAAGGTGAGAAGGAGACCCAGGCCGAATCCCGAGTCCGGTCGCGCTGTCGGTTGCTGGCCGAGACTCGGAAGACGCAGCGCAGAGCGGTACGCGAATGGGAACTCCGGCGCTCGCCCCTGTTCGGTCAATCTCATCCAGAGCGCCGCGGCTCGTACGAGATCTACTTCATGCTTCTCCGGGTCGAGGTTCATGGTGGGAAAGTGTCTGCGCGCAAGAGTCCACCACGCCACGATGCTCTCGTTCGTGACGCAGCGTGTCTCGTGCATGAGAGCGATGGCCTCGAGCGCCGGACTACCGAGCACCATCACACCTCATCACATCAGGTTAGGCGGCACCTGCGCCGAAATCAGCCCGACACATCTAGTCCGGCCTTGATTGCAGACGTGGCGACACCTACGCCAATTTTTGTTGCGACATCGAGAGCCCACTTACCAGCTTTCTTTAGGTGTTCAAGCGCACGAGGACCGTTCCCGTTCTTAGCTTCCTTCTCGGCAGCGGCAACCTCTCCCAAGGCGAGATCGTGCTCAGGTTCAGACGCCTGTGCACGCATTGCTGCGCGAAGCGAGGACAGTTCAAGCTCGAGCTTCGCCAGATCGATTGATTCTGAATGCTGATTCCAGACTTGACTGAAGGTCATGTTTTGCGCAGCTGAGCCTGGCCCCATGGCTCCCGCTTGCCCTGCACTGTAGGTATCTCGCGACACGTGAACGCTCCCTTGGTTGAGGAATACACTTGTACGGTGAGGAACACCCCCAATCTCAGTCAGCTCCAAGATGCCATCCTCCCCGGAGAGGCCCAGAATCCGATTCGAAAGCTCCCTGAGTTCATCGATCCCCGCACGCACCGCGACGATACGTTGCTTGGCGTACTCGACCACGTCGTTGAGTGACGTTTCGTCAATACGCTCAAGGAGAAGCGCGAGATCTGAGACAGTATGGCGGACGAGCTCGATGAGACGGCCCTCATGCTCATTGATTAGGCCGAAGAGACTTTGCCATTGATTTCCTTCGTCGACACCAGTAAGCAACGGGACGATATGATCTCGGAATTGGTCGCTTAGATGGTGTAGTCGGCTACAAATCTCTTCGGCATCGCGATAGCGGCTTCGAAGGGTGAGAAGTTCAACCTGCTTTTGGACGTCAATTACTCGACCGGTCCGAAGATCATCGATCTTGAGAAATCGAACTTCGATGAGCACTGCGAGAACGTCTTGGAATGCCTGATCCGCGACTTGTGATACTTTCGATGTGAAGCTAAGCACGCGGCGCAGATCCGCAGGACGAAGGTGCGCCGAGTACACTGCAGTGCCCGCGAAGTCGCGCAACTCGCGAACCAGCTCACCGAAAGGCTCTTGGCCGTGCATGATTCCCCCGCGTGAGAATTTCATAGTGGGTCCTTCGGATCGGCATAGCGCAAGTTGGCAATTCTACTCCAAGCATGCCGTTGAAAGTACTGCGACTCGATGACGCCTGCCGTGCCGCCTAACTCTGTATTGTGCTGCGTAGGCACCCAAGGCGCCACCCCAAAGTGCGGCTGCCTGCCCCCTTTCACTCTCCGCGTTTCGCCCCCGCACCCGCGGGCGTAACACGCCCGCCCGGCCGCCCCTCGCCAGCGCTCGCACCTCAGAGTCGGTGAGGCCAAACCATTGCCACGCTCCAACTTGGCCGTTTCCCACCGCCCAGCCTACGCCCGGTATTTCCAGCACACCTCGCCGCAATATCCGCCACAGCCATCAGCTAAGTGCCGCGAGCAGAACCCTTGCACTTGCCGCCTATCCCCTTCCAGAGCCGCCTACCGCTACGCAGCATATCCGCCGACATCGCCCTGCACACTGGCAAGTCCACTTACAGTGCCGTCACCCCGCCCACCAGCAATTGCCCCAGTTGCCGGTTGATCGAGTCCAACGCCTCCCCTTCCACCGCTGATCTGCTGTCCGCCGCTGGTCCATCACCTGCCGTCCACAACCTCCCGCACCTGCGCCCGCGACACCCCAAGCTTCGCCAGCACCTTCTCCACGTGCGACTCCGCCGTCCGCGTCGCAATCCCCAGGGCCACCGCTATCTCCTTGTTCGACTTCCACTGAGCCAGCAGCTGCGCCACTTCCCGCTCCCGCCCCGTCAGACCTTCCCCGCGCACCACCACGTCACGCGCCCGCATCCCCGCGCGCGTCATCTCCGCCCGCGTCAGCGCCAGCTCCCGCACCGCCCCCACCCGCGCGAACACCGCGTGCGCCTTCAGGAGCTGCTCGCGCGCCGCCACCTGCTGTCCATCGGCCACCATCACCTGGGCCGCGTTGAGCCGCAGCCTCGCCCCCGCAAACACAAACGGGATCCCTTCCATCTGCTCGGCCGCGGCAACAATCGACACGTGAGCGGCCGAGTCCTGGTCGCGCAGCCGAGCGAGCAATGCACGCGCCCCAGCCGCATAGGCCAGCCCCAGCGCGTGCCCGTACGCCTCGCTCTCCCGGTGTAGCCGGCGGCACAGCGACTCCGCCCGCTCGTATTCCGTCGCGAACAGATGCGCTTCGCACAGCAGCGGCATCACCCGGTGAATTCCCCACGCCACCAGCCCAAGCCGGTCGACGATGGCAAGACCCTCCTCCAGTACTTCGGCCGCCTTCGCAAACTCTCGCCGCTTGAGGTGCAGCGTCCCGACTCCCACATACGCCGCCACCACCGCATGCGGGTCGCCCCACTCCCTGCGCCCTTCGGCAGTCGCCACCTCCCACGCCTCCCGCACATACTGCTCGGCGACATCCCCTTCGTCGCGCTCCAGGTGCATCACTGCGGCCAGCACCAACAACCGTGGGAGCACGGTGTGGGGTGCCACACTGCGCGCGAGTAAGATGGCGCGACCGGCCTGACGCAGCCCCTCCTCCCACGCGCCGGTGGCGGCCAGCCATTCCACACCAACCTCGGCGCTCCGCACCATCAGCACGGGTGACCCCAACTCCACAGCCAATCGCTGCGCTTCGCCTTGATGGGTGCGAACGAGCTCTCCATTCCCGCTCATCCCGGCCATCACCGCCATCGCCCAGTG
Organism: uncultured Gemmatimonadota bacterium; assembly: GCA_902826615.1. GTDB lineage: Bacteria > Gemmatimonadota > Gemmatimonadetes > Gemmatimonadales > Gemmatimonadaceae > RBC101. The sequence goes on along the minus strand of CADEFN010000009.1, from coordinate 131,850 downwards.
CACCGACCACGCCACGTCCTGATCGCCTAACGACCGTGCGTGCGCGAGCGCCGGCCGCGTGTGCGCCAATGCCTGCCGCTGCGGACCGACCCAGGTGTGAAGCAGCACAAAGGCCCGATGCACCCGCGCCAGCAGCCTCGGCTCCCGCAGCAACTCCACGCGCGAAAGGACTGCTACGGCGGGTTGAGGGCCACGAACAGCACGTCGAGGTTCGGTCGAAGGAAGGGGTGAAGCTTCACGACTGCCATGGCCTTCTCCCTTCAGTGCGCATACGGGCGCGAGGTCAACTTGTGCGGCGGGCACTCCAAAACATGCGGTGGCGCTGCCGCCGCTTCTCTCCCGTGACCGTCAGTACCAACTGCCGTTATGCGACCTGGAGCGGATGAATGTGTGCCATCTCCCGCTTCAAACCTTGCGCCGCGTCCCACAGGTCCACGTTCCGCTGCAGGTTCAGCCAGAACTCCGGCGAATTACCGAATAACTTGCTGAGGCGCAGCGCCATCTCAGGCGAGAGCGCGCGTCGCTCGCGCAGCAGCTCATTCATGGACTGGCGTGAGACACCGGCGGCCTCCGCAAGGGCGGTGACCGACAGACCATACTCCGGGAGAAAGTCCTCGCGCAGGATCTCACCCGGATGGATCGGGCGGCGCTCAAGTGGGCGATTGTTCGAAATGGCCATGAAGTACGCTCCAGCTAGTGATAGTCGCAGAACTCAACGTCGTACGCGTCGCCCACTTCGAACCGAAAGCAGATGCGCCATTGATCATTGACCGCGATCGCATGTTGCCCTGCACGGTCGCCTCTCAGGGCATGGAGTCGGTTGCCGGGCGGAACGCGCAAGTCGGTCACCTTCGTCGCCACGTGCACCGCCTCAAGCTTTCGCAGGGCGCGGCGCGCGACGTCAGGGGGCACCCGCCGGGCTTTCCCCGTGCGGAAGAGCTCCTCGGTCTCACGATCGGCGAAGGTCTTGATCACACGGAACTGTAACGCGTAACGTGACACGCGTCAATGTCCCGTGGTTCGCATCGCAACCTATCCCGCAACGATTGACGGGTCTAGAGACAACCCTGCTATGTGTTGCGGCGCGCCTGAGGGGTGCTCCCACCAAGTGACTGACTAGTCGTGAGGCTAGGCCGGTGACTCGATGGGGAAGGATCCCTGTTTCAACAGCTACGGAAACGTTAGGTCGGCGCGAACAGTGTCTGACTGAGGCGTAAATCGGAACTTTACACTCTCGAAGTCCGCGGTCTTGGAGTTGCTGTCCCTCCGTAACGTCAGGCGCAGACAGCGGTCTGCAGGTGCGCTCAACGTACGTACGATGAGGGTGAAGCGACCACTGGCGTCCGTTGGTACCGGCAAGTCCGGCTCGACAGCAATCACTCTACTTTCGCAAGACGACTCCAAGACCATGGCCTGGATAGTCACGACCACTGGGCTACCAGCCGCGTCGGAGACACGACCGGCTACCGTCACGACAGTTGGCGTGAGCTCACCGGGGTCGACGTTGCACGCCAGGGTGGATATCGCGGCGATAAGGACACAAGCTCCGAAGCGCATGCTTCCAACTCCTATACCTATTGTGAGTAGAGATCGCGCAGCCAGAGCGTCCGTATCTGCGCTGCAGTTCCGCCGCTCTGAGCGGCAACGTTTGGCGTCACCTGCGTCGCCAATCCAAAGCGTAACGCCTCGAAGTATGTGCTCTGCACGTTCACCGGAGCTCTTTCCAGGCAATGGATGAGAGCGTCAATCGCGGTGACCCTGTTGGAGAAGTTAGGATTGTTCCAAGTGACTCGACAGAGCTTGATGAGGTCGACGACATACCACGCGGGCAGAGCAACTTGGTCAAATGACTCTCCGTTGCCACCGTCGGTCAGGTCATACAAGAATGCCGCTACGTCTCCCTCACCACGCATCCCGTTTTGGCCGGGCGTCCTGGACGAATGAGGTTCTCCGTACTGTAGGTAAAATGAGAGCTCTGAGGCGAATGCTACGAGTGCGTAGTAGCTCGCCAAACCTTCCGCCCAAGCACAACCAGCCGTGATGTACACTCCAAAGTTATGTGGTTGGCCACCACATGAGTTCATGGCGTAGATCCCCCCAAACGGGGATCTATCACGCAGAATCCTCAGCGCATCGTCCGCGTCAGCAGACGCCATTCAGGAAACCAAACCACCACATGCCTCAGTTTGCCTGACCGTTCTGGTGTCCTGCTCTATCCCAGCCCAAGTCGGCGTTTGAACTCCACTCGGCGCAACTTGGCCTCGGTTGGGGTGAGCCCGAGAATGGTGGCGACCTTGGCGGAGGATGAATCACTCACCAAGGAAAGCAGATCGAGAAGATCCGGAGAGAGGGAAAAGCCGTAGCACTCAGACGTGACGCCCTTCGTAGAGGCGAGTAGGGTCTTCACATACTCATTGATGTCTTCCAAAGCCATTACCGGTCGAAGCGCGGCACGGAACTCCTCTTCGGTGAACCGAGACACTTCATCTGTCATTGAACACGCTCGTGAAATGGCAATGCTAGAATCGACTTGAATTGCGTCTAACCCTAGCCTCCCCGAGGGATGAATGCGGCCCCCCCCGCCTACGTCGGCTTCGACAGCTCACGATACTCGCCGGGGCGCATCGCAAGGCCTGTGACGGCGACACCCGCAGCATGCGGCCGGAGATCCGGCCAGCTCGTGGTCCACAGCACCAGGATCGCGATCCCCCGAGTACTCAGATCCTGCTGATAGCGCAGGTTCTTATCGGTCGTCACGAATAGCTCGAAGCCCTACGCTTCCGCAGCGCCGAGCAGCGCTCCGTTCTGGAGTGAGGCCCACCCGCGCTCAAATGCCGTCTCCACCTCGTGCGCCCCAAACGCCCGCCGGAGTGGCGCGGGCGTGCCCTGATCGAAGAGGATCCTCACACCACGTTACGCGGAGACCCCAAGGCTTCGGCTGGTGTGCTCAAGCACCGCGTCAACCTGCTCTCGCGTCACGCCGGGGAACCACTCCAGGAACTCGGCCACGGACGCACCGCCCTCCAAGTTCTCGAAGAGCGCACGCACGGGCACCCGGGTCGAGCGGAACAGCCATTCCCCGCTGACCTTCCCCGGAATCCGTTCGACGGCAGGACAGTCATTCCAGTCGAGCATAGGGTAAGTGTACCCGCGGCGGCTGGCCGACGGGAGGGCCTTGGCACGCCCCTGGCGCCTGTCCCGATGACCGGCCCGCGGCCTCCTCCGAGACTGCCCGGCTAGGCCAGCCTGGTCCGCCCGCCCTACCGCTCGCGACGTGGTGGGAGATTCGCCATTGCTCGCGCTTCTGCCTGAACGTTGGCGTTCACTGCGCGCATACGAAAGCGGCTCGTCACGCTCACCGCGATCTTCGCGTGGCAGGTGAGGTGGACTGAACACCCGCTCATGCCGCCTTGACTGGTGCTTGTATCTGGTACTTGAGAGCTTGGCCTCAAAATGGGATCTGCGCTAGCTCGGTGCGGTCGGGGTGCAGGCGTGCAGACTGCTATGGGGCGGACCCATGGTACGCCACGCGCCACTGCTCAATGATCTGCCTAGCGACGGGCCCCTCTGGCACCCAAGTCCGACGGCCGCCCTGTCTCGACGTCGAGGAAACGGATCCCCAGCACCGGATGGAGCTCAAAGTAGTTGGGTGCCGCGTCACTCTGGCCGTGCTTGCGGTCGAAGAATCCCACCCCCACCACGACGACTCGGAAAATGCCCGTGGTGTCCCTCGCAAGTTTGTCCTCCACCGCCGTCCGCGCGGTCGCGAAGGCCCGAGCATAGGGTGACCGGCACACGATGCTGCAGCGCGGTTCGGGGATCTCGGCGATCATTACGCTGCGCTCGTCGGTCACGTCGAGCAGGGCGAGGTGCAGGTCCCCGTCGTCCTGCGGGTGGGCATACATCAACCAGGCTTCCACACAGAAGAGGCGGCGCTCGTTGACACCGGCGCGTCGGTCTTGCCGCCGAGCGATCGGAACGCGTAGACGCCCCAGGCTCCGGATCGTGGTGCGACGCACCGTGAAGTCGACCTCGTCGCGATCCCGGTCAGTCAATGTCTTTACGGCCCACCGATCGACGCCACAGTCGAACTCGCCGCACCCCGCTACGCCGAGCGCGCCCACACTCTGCGGCGCGTCGGGACAAGCGGCCGTCGGAACCTGTCCACTCACGCTCCGAGCGACGAGCAGCACGCCCAAGGCCACTTGACGGAGGCGCCTTCCAGCGGCCCAGGCGCCAAGAATTGGAAGCATATTCACGACGCGCAATCTATCCTCATGTCGTCGCCATGCCCACCGCCGCACGTTTAACGTTCAGCTGCGGGGCGAAGCCCCGCTGGCTGCAACGCGTTGTTGGCGGCTTGTCCGCACGAACCATCACACCCCTCTGGCATCGGTCAACGATCACGCTTCGATACAGACGCCTGAGTCTTATCGCTGGACCGCTCCCAAAGCCAGTTGACAATGGCAGCGCGCGCAACCCACCTCGATGCGAGTGAATCATGGTAACCGCTAGACATCGACGCGAATGGGCCTTCATCGATCTCGTAGAGAAGGGAACCGTGCACAAGCTGACTCCGAGCGCCGTACACAAGGTCGAGAAAGCCTCGCGAGTCATCAGCCGATGCGTACCTTCGCACAAAAGCCTTAAACCGGGAGGAGATTTTCAGGTTCGCCAGACCGCACTCCGCGCAAGTTTCGACGGGACCAGGAGGAAGCAGAGCCTCGATGGCACAGGCGTACGCGACAACTTGAAGGGTCGGTGATGTCGAGCCGTTTCCGACTTCGAGCCAACAAAGCGCCCGTCCAAGCGCTTGGCGTTCTGATGTCTCGAAGGAGCGAGCTGTTTCAACCATGCGCGCAAAACCCTCGTGGACCCAAACCCGATGCGAAGGGACTAGGTCGAGCGGGCCACGTGCGAAGCGCATATGCTCAACTTCGGGGAGAAGCGCGATCTCAGGAAGAGCGGAGAGCTCGAGACGCGGACTACCGGTCAGCTCTGGATGGTTGAACCCCCAATGCAGTCGGGCGCTGCGCTGTTCACTCGCGGCCGCATCCCAGAGGAGAGCAAAAGACGGATTCGTTGAACGACGGAGCGGCTTCGGCATCGGCCAGAGTCCGAGCATAACTAGCCCCTCGGCCTCGCGCGCAGCGCGATCACGACGCCTGAAGTCGACGAAGGGATTTGCCGGGGTGCTTTCGTAGGCAACGTCGACGAGCAGGGCCTGAGCCGAAACAGGTTCCCCCTGAGTGAGTCGGGCACGCGGGGGGAATGACTCGGTAGGGCTTATCCAGCGCTCCGGGTTAGGAGCAGGCCGAATCCTCATCTGCGGGGCAGCAAACACCCCTTCCACGACAGCGGCAACCTCCATTGCCACGGTGAACCAGCGCGTCTCGGTCGCAAGCAAGTCCTGACACTCAGCCGCGAGGTGCTCCAAATCGGGCTTCGAGAGCCCGGGGACCTTTAGTACCGGATTCCCCGCGCCAGAGTAGCCCGCCTCTATTTCCGGATGAGAGCCAAAGCGAATCGCCTTGTGCTTACCGGGTACTCCGCTTGAGCCAACGCCGAGAGGCAGCTGGAGCGAAGACACGACCTCCTCGAAGTCGCCTAGATGTTGGAAATATGGCCAAGCATTGTGGGTCATCGATTGCGCCCCGTGCTGTTCGATACTATCGGATCTCGTCACCAAAATGGGCCAAGGCTCTCAATACCTACAAGTCCGCTTCCCCTTCTGAAGCGCCGTGATGCCACGCCCGACGCTGCCGGCCGTCGTCCTGACATTGCCGTAGATACGCCGGGCAGTCGGTCGTCTGGTTCTCGGGCTCATGCCCATGCCCCACCTGTGCAACGCCCCTCTTGTCACCCCACTCACAGTCCCAGCTCTCTCGCCTCGTTTGTCCCGCGTCGTCGACCGCGGCGTGATCACCAATCACCCGCTCCAGCATCGGGCACGAAAGCCCAGTGCGCTGGAAGCCAGGCAGAGCGTCCGCCGCTGGTCCATCACCAGCCGTCCACCACATCCCGCACCTGCGCCCGCGACACCCCAAGCTTCGCCAGCACCTTCTCCACGTGCGACTCCGCCGTCCGCGTCGCAATCCCCAGGGCCACCGCTATCTCCTTGTTCGACTTCCACTGAGCCAGCAGCTGCGCCACTTCCCGCTCCCGCCCCGTCAGACCTTCCCCGCGCACCACCACGTCACGCGCCCGCATCCCCGCGCGCGTCATCTCCGCCCGCGTCAGCGCCAGCTCCCGCACCGCCCCCACCCGCGCGAACACCGCGTGCGCCTTCAGGAGCTGCTCGCGCGCCGCCACCTGCTGTCCATCGGCCACCATCACCTGGGCCGCGTTGAGCCGCAGCCTCGCCCCCGCAAACACAAACGGGATCCCTTCCATCTGCTCGGCCGCGGCAACAATCGACACGTGAGCGGCCGAGTCCTGGTCGCGCAGCCGAGCGAGCAATGCACGCGCCCCAGCCGCATAGGCCAGCCCCAGCGCGTGCCCGTACGCCTCGCTCTCCCGGTGTAGCCGGCGGCACAGCGACTCCGCCCGCTCGTATTCCGTCGCGAACAGATGCGCTTCGCACAGCAGCGGCATCACCCGGTGAATTCCCCACGCCACCAGCCCAAGCCGGTCGACGATGGCAAGACCCTCCTCCAGTACTTCGGCCGCCTTCGCAAACTCTCGCCGCTTGAGGTGCAGCGTCCCGACTCCCACATACGCCGCCACCACCGCATGCGGGTCGCCCCACTCCCTGCGCCCTTCGGCAGTCGCCACCTCCCACGCCTCCCGCACATACTGCTCGGCGACATCCCCTTCGTCGCGCTCCAGGTGCATCACTGCGGCCAGCACCAACAACCGTGGGAGCACGGTGTGGGGTGCCACACTGCGCGCGAGTAAGATCGCGCGTTGGCGCGTGACGAGACCCGGAGTTGGCCTTCGATCCCAGGCTATCTCGTCAAGAGGACCATCCAATGTTGCGCGAGGCCCTAACTGTCCACTGATGGAGGAAAGGGCGACATACCTCCAGCGAGTCGTCCGCGAATCCCCATGAGACGTCTCCTGTCTCTCGCGCTACCGCGGCGCACCACTTGACAGACGACCTCTCGCATCGTTAGCGATCGCATATGTGCGGTGAAGGGGACAAGGCGTTAGGCGTCACCGAAGTGGTCGCAGCTGGCCTGATCACGGGGATTGCAACCGGACTGGTCCACGCGGCAGCGGTGGCGATACGGACCAGCCTGGCAAGTCAATTTGGCTGGTACCCCCGCGAGTTTGTCTGGATGGCGCCCCTCTCGTATGCGATCCTCTTTGTCGCGGCGGCGTTGCCCCTCTTGCTCGGCCACGTGATCGCGCCAACACTGGTCACTCGACGGGTGGTGTGGTGGGTCTATGCGGCGGCAGCTGCCTTCGCCCTGACGCTCGAGTTCAATCAGATCAGCCGATTCGCGCTCCTCGTGTTCGCCGCGGGTCTTGCCTCGGCGCTCTCGGCGCCGCTGGCGCGATTGTGTGCCCCGACACGAACACGTCACATCATCCTCGCAGCGCTCCTGTTCGTGACGGGCGCGGGGGCAGCAGTCGAGCGTTTGATCCGCTCGAGCGGCCAGGCGCTCGTAACAGTTCGTGGCGAGGCCGCCACGGAAGACATGCCGAACGTGCTGCTCATCATCCTGGACACGGTGCGGGCAGCGTCGCTTTCGCTGTACGGGTATCCTCAGTCCACCACCCCCAATCTCGACGCGCTGGCCGCTGAGGGCGTCGTCTTCGACTGGGCCATCTCGACTTCGCCGTGGACGCTGCCGTCGCACGCCTCCATGTTCACCGGCCAATACCCGACGTCACTCGACGCAGACTGGGAGCGACCACTCGACACAGACTCGCCCGTGCTCGCCGAGGTCTTGCAGGCGCGCGGGTACGCCACGGGTGCCTTCGTGGGCAACCTGCACTACACGGCGTGGGACTCCGGACTCCTTCGCGGATTTGATACCCGATCAGACTACCAGCGATCGTGGCATCAGGTCCTGATGAGTTCCTCGTTCGCGCAGACCGGCAGCATCCAGAAGATCGGGTCGAGCCGCTCGTGGCCGGCAGTCCTTGAGGCACTGCGTGACCCCGACCTCTCGGTGTATGACAAACACACGCCAGCCCCGCACCGCGCGGATGCCATCACCGAGGAGTTTCTGGAGTGGCAGTCGGCCGTTGGGGAGAAGCCCTGGTTTGCGTTCCTCAACTACTTCGACGCGCATCTCCCCTACTATGCCCCCGAACGCTTCATGAACGGGGAGACCGACCCGGAGGGTCAGTATCGCGCCGCCATACGCTGGGTCGACGCGAACCTCGGACGACTCTTCGATACGCTCCGCCGACAGCGTCGACTGGACAACACCATCGTCATCGTCGCCGCCGACCACGGGGAGCTCTTCAACGAGCACGGCATCAGCGGACACGGCTTCAGTCTCTATCAGAACGTGCTCCGGGTCCCGCTGGTGATTCGATTCCCCCGTGCCGCGACCGTTCCGGTTCGCATCACGGACGAGGTCTCCTTGCGCGATCTTGCCGCGACGATCCTCGACTTGGCCGGAGTAACGAGCAAGGCGCTGCCGGGCGCATCCCTCCGGTCGTACTGGGAGGGAGCGACACAACATGGAAGCCCCGCTATCTCCTCCGTGCGGCGCGCTCCCCGCATCGACAGCATCTATCCCGCCGCGAACGGCGCGCTGTCCTCGGTGTTCAGCGACTCGCTGCACCTGATCAGGGAATGGGGCACGCACCGCGACCTGCTCTTTCGGTATCGCGAGGACCCCGACGAAAGCGGCGACCTCATCCACCGCGGGACCATCCCCAGCGACTCGCTTGTAACGCTCCTGCCGCCGTCCGCCAACCAGTAGCGCGCGCGGCACGCGACCATGCACCGGGCGACCAACGGACAATCCTGGTACCATACGTCCCTTCGTACTCCCCGAAAGTCGCAGGAGACAAACTCGGCGGCGCGGCTACCGACGCGAGCTTGCGTTGCTTCCACTGCAGCCGTCTGAGCTCGAGCGAAATCGATAGTCGATAGTGAGTCGCACTTCGGCATACCCGGCACTGAGCGGCCCTTCAATAAGTGCGGCATACACCAGGCCGCCTAACGACCCGCGCTCACGACGACGGCCTGTCGGCGTCCTTGCTCCCCTGCCCCGTCACGCGCCGATAGCCGGCCGCCAGACGGATGAGCTCCCGGTGCGTGAGCACCTGTCCGTTGGTCACCTCGCCCCGTGCCGTCACCTCCAACATCGCCTCTCCAATCGCATTGGCCTCGATGCTGATCTTCGTCGGCAGGAAGATCGGGTTGGTCAACCTGTATCGGGCGCCGAAGTCGGCGTTGCCCTCAACGGGCGCCACCCCGGATGGGCGATAGAACACCACGGTCACCCCGAGCTGCTCGCCCAGCGCGCTCAGCTCTTGTTCGGCCCGCGCCTTCTCGCGCGCCCATCGGGCCAGGGCCGCGAGATCCGCGCCGGCACCGCTGACGTAGTGAAACGTCGGCCGACGGTCCCGACCGCGCACCGCCGCCCACTGGCGCAGCAGCGCTTTGGGGAACTCGCGGTGAATCCGCGCATACTCCGCGCTATCGACGTTTAACGTGCTGGTGCCGATCGCCCAGTAGATCACATCCGACTCGGCAAGGACCGGGGCGAGCGGGCCGTAGTCGAGATAGTCGTCGTGGGTCACCGCGCTCACCTTGCCCGTGGAGAGCCCTTGCTCGATCGTCGGTGACTTGCGCCGCGTCACCACCTGGATGCGGGTCACCGCCGTGTCTCGGAGAGCGGCGGTCAGGATACCTTCGCCCACCCGCCCGGTCGCGCCGAAGATGGTTACGCGGGCGAGCCGACCCGACTGCCGATCGGTGGCCGGGGGCGGCAACTCCTCCCCAAGCCGAGGAATGGCGAAGGTCAGGAATGCCACCAGGAGCGCGCCGAACGTGAGGGCGAGCCATCGAAGCCAGCGTCGCCGGGGACGGATCGTGGTCATGCTCCAATTTATGGTCGCACCCCTACGAATTGCTCAGGGTGACGCCGAGAGGACCGGCCGGTCGGCCTTTCTATCTTGCCAGTAGCCTCATGAACGGCCCGTCGTCTGCCGAGCGTCGCGAACGACTTGGTGGCTGCCCGAGCTAAGGAGCTCGTCCACAGACACTGCTGATCGGCAAACCGCACGCTCCTGTCAAGGCATGCGGCCAACGCGAAAGTGCCCGGTGTACTGATCAAGCTCGGCGCATGCATCAATCAACCGGCGCCGCTCCAGTCGCTCCACCTGCAAGGCTATCGCGGCCTCGATCGCCTGACTCCGATCAGGGTACCGCGCATCCCGCACCAGGCGGTCACATGATCGTGTTAGCTGGCTCGGTCGCTGATCTCGATCAGGGCCTCTCCCGCAGCCAGCAGACCGGCGATCCGCGACCACTCGCGTTGAAGCAGTGCTCGCAGGGTCGCGTTGCTCGTATTGCCACACCGAAGCCACAGCACTTGGGGCGGCGGCCCAGCGCGCTGGACCAACTCCACGAAGTCCCCATCCTTCGTCAGCACGCGATGGGAACTCCCGCGCTGCGGGCCTGTGCGAAGATCGCTGCATCCTCGGCATCGCGTAAACCGAGATCACGGAGTGCGTGCGCGTCCACCCCCAAGGTCTCTCGCAGCCAGGGCGCTATGGCGGGTGACACTTGGGCGTCTATCCAGAGCACGGCCACGTGGAGTGCCAACTACGCGGCCAGTACTGGGTGGTCGAGTCGGCGACTCGCAAACTTCAGGCAGGCGGTGACGTCCGCCGGCTCGAGGTCGGGGAGTTCCCCGATCACCTCGGCCGCGGTCAGTCCCGTCGCCAGCAGATCCAACACGTCGATAACGCGAATCCGCATGCCGCGCACGCACGGCCTACCGCCGCACTGGTCGGGATTCACGGTGATGCGCTCCATCAGCTCAACAGTCTGTCCCATGGTTCGTGCAGTGGGGGACCCGAAAGATAGCATGGGAGGAGCGCGCCGATACTGCGGTGTCTCCTGATCCGACACGCTGGCCGGTTGTGGTTCGGCAGCACGGTGCACTTCACGGACTGCGCTCATCGCCTGACCGAAGGCACCGCTCCCGCGACGACCTTACGTCCCCAGCTGACTGTCCATCCAGCGCATCCGCTGGAAGAGCCAGTCCTGCAGCGCCGTCACCTCCCCCACATACGACCCCGTCACCACCCGGTTGGGCCACACCCAGGTCCCGAGAATCGGCCAGCGCTCGAAGTTCTTCACCTGCACCTTGCTCAGGTATCGCTGCCGAGCCAGGACGTAGGAAAAGAGGTTATCGATCACCTTGTCGCGCCGCAGCTGGGCCCAGCGTGCCTTCACCTTCGCATCGAACGCCGGATCCTGAAACATCCTCCCGAACCAGGGTGCCTGACGAGTATGCCACCCTTCGATCTTGTCGGCGTTGTCGTAGTTCACATTCCCAATCGCGAGATCGAAGTCCCAGAAGGGACCGAAGAAGATCTTGCCGTCTCTCTTCTTGTAGAGGTAGGTGCTGAGCCTGAGGTTGCCGTCGACGTTCTTGAAGAGTTCGTTGAGCAGGTAGTAGTTGATGGCTGACTCGACGTCGATCACCGAGGCATAACCCGCTGTCGGACTGGCGAATTGTGGCCCCATAACGGCCTGATCCGCCTGACGGATCATCCCCTCGACGTACTGTCGCTGCGCGCTCCATGCCGGGTCTCGCAGCGTCTCGGGATTACCGAAGCACCACACCATCGGCGTCACCGCCGATCGCACACAGAAGTCCTCACCTGATCGCTCGTCGATCTCGATGAGGTACCCGCCTGTGACGGCACTTCCAGCGGTGTCGCCCACTTTGACCTCGGGGATATTCACCCGATCGGTGGCAATCCGGATCTGTTCTGTCAGCTGATAGATGCCCTCGTACACCCCATTCATCTGCAATTCCACGAACTGCGAACGCACGGTGTAGGCCATCCCCAGCTGACGACTCAGCTCGAAGGTGACGTCATTCCGCATGAGCGTCTTGTCCGAGAAATTGGCCAGCAGGATCCAGTGACGGCTTGCCGGCATGCCGAGCAAACCGGTGGATCCGGTGAGCCGCAGCCGATACGGCTTCTTCGGCATTCCCCACGTAGTATTGCCGCGTCCGCGAATCTCGAGCGTGCCATCGTTGAGGCTGCGTCCATCCGCGTCAGTCAGACGATAGGTGCCCCCGATGTAGGTGTCCTTTGATGTCACCGTCACACCGCCAGCCGTGCCGATGGCCAGCACCGGGAGCTGCTCGACCACCGCGCCAGGTGGCGCCGGCTGAACGACTTCGGGCGCGGGTGCGTCGGTGACCGGCCGGCAGGCAAGCGCCGCCAGCGAGCACCAGAGGAACCAAATGTGAGAGCGTCTCAGCACTGACCGGATGTTCGGGATAGTGGAACGTATCGCAAGCAACGACATCAAGAAGGCGGGTGCACGGCTGACTCGGCCATGGCCTGGGTCACACTTTCAGGCGTCAGTGCCGACGCTGCCGTCTGCCACCTGCCCTCTGCCATCTGCCGTCTGCCGTCTGCCGTCTCAAACTCTCCCCGCCTCACGAATCGCTCGCGCCGTCCCGTCGCGCTCCATCAACTCCAGAAACAGTCGCGAGTTGTTATTGTCCCAGTTGACCAGCCAGTTGTACATCGTGTTCGCTTCCCTTAGCACGCGCCGACGTTCCGCGCCGGGCGCTGATGCTTTGAGCCATTCGGCGTAGACCCGAATCGCGATCGATCGCTCATACGCGGTGCTCGCATGTGCGACGATTGCGGCATGTTCTGTCTCACGCGTCCAGGGAAGAAGCTCGCTCCACGGCGAATCCGAGCCCTCGCTGGTGAGGGTCAGCATGCGCCAGTTGAGCGAGCGATACCAGAGACGGTCCACGCCATGGAAGAGCGTGCCGTGGCGTGCATTGAGCCAGCGCGCGAAGGCCAGTTTTCCTGCACCGCTCGAATCCGCACTCAGACGCGCCGCCGTTTGCCAGAGCGCCACGCGTCGGTCTCCGCGTGGCAGCAAGCCTGCGCCTTCACTCCACCGCCCCGCCCCGGCCTCGCGCATTGCCCGTGTCAGGCGCGCCTCTAACGCGAGCTTGCGGTCGGAGAGTTTTGAGATGCGATCCACCACGCTATCAGGTGCCATGACCCTGAGGAGGTATTGCCGAGCCTCAAAGGGGAGCAGCGGTGCTGATATGGCGTCGCTCCAGCGATGCGACGCCAGCAGGAGCTGGGCACGCAGCGGGGCGAGCACGGTGTCAGTCGGCTGGGCGTCGAAATGTTGCAGCGCCTCGGCGCGTCGCCCCGCTCGTGCCAGCGCAAGGACACGAAAGCTACCCCACATGTGAGTGGGAGCCGCACCCGTCACCGGAAATCCGTTCAGCAGCGAGAGCGAATCGTTGAGCGGCTGCTGCGCCGCCCGCCAGAGGAGTCGCTCCTCCGTTCGGATTCTTGTCGAATCGTCGAGGGATCGTGCATCACGCCACACCGCGTTCCACGTGGCCACATCCAGTGGCCCTTCCGGCAAAAGTGCCGCGCGCAGCCGTGGATCGATGCGACGATCTTCACGCCGCGGCAGCACGCCCTGCACAACGAAATAGCGCATCTCGCTGAGCACGCGTGTGCGGTACTTCCCGTCCGCATACCACTGCAGGAGGGGCTCCCAGGCGCGGGCGGCGTCGCCTTCGAAATACGCCAGGCGAGCGCGGGACAGTTCCACCCACGGCCGCAAGGTGTGATTGCCCCACGCGGCCAGCCACTGCTCGTGGCGTCGCGCCAGATTCCTCCACGTGGCCGCCGGCACCGAGTCGCGAATCTGGCTGGCCCAGCCGTCAGGAATCTCGCGTTGCATCGCCTGCCGGATTGACAAAAACTCCAGTGCCGCTCGTCGCACACTTCGCGGGTTGGCCTGTACCCAGGCGTCGCGTTGTTCCGCAGAGAGGTTGCGCACCGCAACCACCTCAGCGAGCACGCCGCTGGTCGCCGAGGCGCCGTCGAGCAACACCGACGCCACCCGCGCGACTGGTTCGCGAGCCACCGCATTCTCGATATCGAGCCACTCGGTCGCCACCCGCAACACACGGTTGAAGGGCTCCGTCTCGGCGGCCGGCATGGCGAGGATGCGCTCCACCACCTGATGCGCCGCCCTCGTCGCTGCCGCCCGGTCGCCTCGACGGATCAGCATGCCTAACGCCACGGTATCCGGTTCAGCAAACGACGGCGCGGAATCCGTCGTCAGCTCGTTGTACGCAGCCGCCCAGAGCGCCTCCGACATGCCGGGCGCGCCACGAAAAGGATGCAGGAAACGAAGTTCGGGGCGTCGCCGCGTATCCCAGCTCGCATCCTCGTACTCAACGGCCGCAAGGTACCGGTCCACACTGACCAGTGGTGCATCGATCGGGTAGGAGCCGGGGCCGCCACAGGGGAAGACGGGAATGGCCGAGAGCGAGAGAATGCACAGGGCCCGCGTCAGCTGTTTCATCGATCAACTGAGGAAAGAAGTGGAAGGTACGGATGGCCCGCGGGGAAGATCCAGAGGTCCTGCACGCCGAGGACGTGTGCACGTTGCTCCGCCCAGACAAACCAGGCGCGATGTTCGGTTGTGCCTGACGACAGTTGCCGCTCGAAGGCGCCAAGCCCGATCGACACCGGGAGGTTAGCACGGCGAATGGCCGCTTCCACCCGGCGCGGCGCCCAGCTCGTGAACGGAAGCCCGGTATCAAAGAGCTGCAATACGTGGCCATCGGCGACGCCACCAAACCACTCGCCATACTGCGGGTGCTCTACATGCGCGAGGATGGATGTGACCCACACCTCACGCCCCTGCAGGGCATTCTGGCGCAACGTGCGAACGAGGTGTGCCCATTGCTCCAGCACACGCACCGGCGCGTCGTAGTCGAGTTGCACCGTGTGGCGGGGGCCACCTTGCTCGGCGACATCGAGCAGCGCCTGCACACGCGCTGCCACCAACGACGCCAGACTATCGGCGGGCAGCGAGTCCACGAGTGGATGGAGGGTGTCCTCGAGCCGGATCACCCACACGGCAGCTGTATCACCGGGTTCGGGTTGGACGCCGAGCTGAGTTCCGACACCGTCTCCTTTCCTGACGAGGGAGCCGATCCAGATGCCGGCGCCAATCGCCGGGTTTCGCTCTCGCGCGGCGCCGAGGAGCATCCGGTCTTCGCGCGAGAAGACCCATTGCCCCAGCCCGGGCGAGCCACGGACCTCCTGCTGCCGGCAGCCGGTCAGCAGCGCCGCAACCAGACCTAACGATATCCGTCGCCACCCGAGCATACCCGTAAGGTAGCAGGCACACCAACGCCACCCTGCGAACGGACAACTCGCGGACCCCGATATCGTCCTGTCCCACTGCGGTAGACCGGGTGTCTCATGGCGTGATATTTCGGCATGACCCGACTTTCAAGCATCTTCCTGCTCTTCGTGCCGCTGGCCGGCGCATGTGCCGGGCGCGTGCAGATGAGCTGGCACCCGAACGTTGTTTCCGACGTTCCGGACAGCACCATGGTCCGGTTCTCGACTCCCGAAAGCCGAAAGAAGATCTTCGGGATGTCAGCCGGCTGGCAACGCGGCACCCCCGCGCTGGTGTCGATCATGGGCGACACCGTGATGATCCCGCAGAATGCCACCATGGAAGTTTTCCGAGATCACAAAGGCAACCTGGCCGTGTGGGGCGGCATCATTGGTTACCTGATCGGCACTGTTCACACCATTGCCACCTGCCCCCCGGAACGGGATCTGGGTGTCTGCGGCGAGTCGGGCGAGGCTGCTCTGTCTCTCTTGGCCGGCGGTCTGATCGGATGGGCAATCAAGACCGAGCGGTGGATACGGGTCGCCAGGGACACTCTCCCCGCTCCCAGGGGAAATCGTTAGCGCATGTCGCGAAGTAAGGGCCGAGTGCGCAGTATTCAGCAGACGTCGCCTGGCCACCCGACAGCTCCGCACATGGCACTTACACCAACCCTCACGGATTCCGCCGCCCGCCACTCTCTGATTGGTCGCGTCCGGGCACTGCGCCCCGATTCGCCCCGCCAATGGGGCAAGATGAATGTGCAGCAGATGATGTGGCACGTGAGTCAGGCCTACCAGTCCGCACTCGGTGATATCACGGTGCCCAACCAGAGCAACTGGTTCTTCCGCAACATCGTCAAGCCCTTTGCCTTTTACGCGCCATTCGAGTGGCCCAAAAACGGTCCCACCATGCCGCAATTCAACGCGGTCAAGCGGGCACCGGTCGTCGATACCGCATTTGCGCAGCAGGTTGAAGAACTGGCCGCGCTGATCGACCGCTTTGCCTCACATCGTGACCGCTGGCAGCCGCACGCGGCCTTTGGACCGCTCTCGCACGAGGAGTGGATGCACTGGGGCTGGCGCCACACCGATCATCACCTGCGGCAGTTCAGCGTTTGACGCGCTGGCTCAGAACTGCGCGGGAAACTTTGCCATCTCCGGGCGAAAGAGCGCCTTGAAGCGCGGAAGGTCGCGGGTCACTTCCCCCGTGGGTTCAAATGGGGGCATGAGCCGTATCGTCCGGGCGGAGTAGTCAAAGGCCACAGGAACAAGCGCCGCACCAGACCCCACGCCGATGTGGTAGAAACCGGTCTTCCACTCGGGGATTCTCTTGCGTGTGCCCTCGGGAGCGAGCGCCAGCACCATCCGTTCGCGCCGCCCGAACTCCGCCACATACATATCCACCACGTTCGACTTCTGGCTGCGCTCCACGGGAATGCCGCCAAAGTGCCTCAGCACCGGACCCATCGGCCAGCGAAAGAGGGTGTGCTTTCCAAACCAGGTGGCGTCGAGTTGGAGCGCCAGGTAGGCCAGGAACCCAACGATGAAATCCCAGTTGGAGGTGTGCGGCGCAACCGCAAGGATGAGTTTGGGGGCGCTGGGCATATTGCCCTCGAAGCGCCACCCCATCAGACGCAGCCCCCAGCGGCCCAGCACCCGTCGCCAGAGACTGATGCGTCTGGCGACCGTTCCGGGGAGGACCGGAACCTCCAGGGCCGCGCTCAGGTCCCCGCCATCGCTGGCAACCCCACCTTGGGATACACATCGCGTCCCAGGTCGAGCACCTCACCAAACGCAGCGCAGAAGCCATCGATCTCCGCCTCGTTCATGGCCGTGTTGAGGGCCATCATCCCGCGACTGGCAATGAGATAGCCGCGCACCAGAAGGCCGAGGTGGGTGAGCCGCGCGCAATGTTTGGGTGAGCGCAGACTATCTCGGTAGTTGCGTACCGGCCCAGCACAATAGTGGATATGCGCGAGACTCCCCGCGCCCTGCACATGGGCCAGAATATCGCGGGAGGAAATCTCCCGCTGCAGACCGGCACGCATCCGGTCACCTAACGAGTTAAGGCGATCAACCTCGGCGGCTCCGTACATCTCCATCGCCACCACACCCGCGACCATGGTGGCATGGTTGCCATTGAAGGTGCCGCTGTGCGAAATGCCGCCGGCGTGGCGTGGATCAAAAATTTTCATTACCTCCGCGCGACCACCAAAGGCGCCCACCGGAAGGCCACCACCCATGATCTTGGCGAGTGTCGTGAGGTCAGGCATGGCTCCGGCGATGGTCTGCACACCACCCGTGCCCAGCCGGAAGGTGACGATCTCATCAAAGATCGCGAGCGCGCCGACTCCATGCGCGGCCTCCACGACACCCTGCAGGTAGCCCGCATCGGGGATAAGCATCCCCGCCACGGTCACCACGGGCTCAACCAAAACCGCGGCAACATCTCGGCCGTACCGCGTGAGGATCCACTGCAGGGTGTCGAGGTCGTTGAAGGGCGCCACCAGCACTTCGGCCATGATACCCGGCGACACACCGGGACCTTCCGCGACGCCCGAGGGCCAGGCGGGTGCGTGCACACCGGGTGAGACACTGATCTGCGCCGCATCGTACGACCCGTTGTAGCCTCCCTCGATCTTCACGATCATGCGACGACCGGTGAAGGCGCGCGCGCAGCGAATGGCGTTCATCACCGCTTCGGTGCCACTGTTGCAGAACCGGATCTGCTCTACCGATGGAATGCGGCGCGTCAGCAACTCGGCCAGCGCGATCTGGTGCTCCGAGGGATAACCGAGGGCCGTGCCACGGCTTGCCTGCTCCGCGATCGCGGCGGCGATTCTCGGATGCGAGTGCCCGTGGATCAGCGATGTGAAGTTGCCGAGAAAGTCGACATAGCGGTTGCCATCGACATCGACGAGTTCACTCCCCTCTCCGCGATCCATGTAGGTGGGATACGGGAGATAGAAGGTGCCCGTGCGTGTATCCCCACCCGGCATCACACGCTGGGCCCGCTCGCTGAGCTTGCGCGAGGTGGTCGTCTTGCGTGTGTACGACGTGGTGAGCTGGCGGTCGAGGTCTTCAGCGAGCGACATAAGTGCGGCGGAATGGTGGGGCAATGATGCGGCACTGACGACGTGAGGTCCAGATGCCGGTTCCGCCACGCCCGCCAAGTCGCCAGCTTTGGCGTGGTATTTCCCGCGTCGTCCCCCAGCTGGCGGGACGCAAAGCCGAACGCCATGTCAGGCTCCCGAAAACTCCTCTTCATTCTCGTGCCCGCCCTGGTGGTCACAGGTGTTTCCGCCATCCGTGCCGTGAATGACACCGAGGGACGGGTGGCGAGTGATGTCGTCGACACCTTTGCGGCACGTGACAGTCAGGTGGTGGAGCTCACCCGTCCGGGATCATACCGGGTCTTCGGTATCGGTTCACGTGAGGCGGTCCAGCGCGCCCAGGCATGGACCATTTCCATCCATGATCCTGCCACCGGACGGTTGGGCAGTGTCCGGCGTGCAACGACGCAGCGGGCTGAGGGTCGCGAAAACCGGCCGGGCCTGGACATGCTCTTTGCCTTCGAGGTGCCTGCTGCGGGACGTTGGGTACTGCGTCTGGTCCCCCCCGGAGAATCGCCGGGTGCGGTCACACTGCGTCTCACCCACTTCAATGCCCTCACCGCAGGCGCGGCCATGCGCAGCTTTGGCTACGCGGCGTTGTTCTCCCTACTCCTCATGGCATGCGCGGTGGCCTGGTTTCGCGGCCGCTGACTACGGGGCAGACTGGCCCGGGGGCTTGGTATAGCGAAAGGTGATGCGGCCGCGGTTGAGGTCGTATGGCGACACTTCGAGTTTGACGATGTCGCCGGCCAGGATGCGAATACGATGCTGACGGAGTTTGCCGCCGAGCGTCGATAACACATCGTGCCCACCGGGGAGGCTCACCCGGAACGTGGCGTTAGGCAGCACCTCGGACACGGTGCCTTCCATCTCGATCGCATCCTGCTTGGCCATGCACCGGTCCTCACGTCGGCAGCACAGTTAGGGGGCCGCCGGCCGGATGGTGCCGACGACCTCTGGAAAGTGTGTCGTGGGGCCAGCCTACGGCAAGGCTACCGGGCGCCACCCGGGAGCCGTTCCGGCATGTCGGCAATCACGTACGCCACAATGGCCATGGCAGCCACGCACAGCGACACCTCGCGGGGCGTCATTTTGTCGATCGTGTCGGCGTCGGTGTGGTGATACCAGAAGTACTTCGTCCCGTCGACGTTCAGCCCCATGCCGGGGACCCCGAGTTCCATCATCGGGCCGATGTCAGCGCCCCCACCCCCTCGGGTAATCCGCCCCGCCCCGATCTTTTCGAGGAGCCTCCCCACCTGCTGCATGATGGCAAAGGCGGAATCGGTCCCCGTAAAGCCGAACCCCTCCGGCGTGAACACGCCCCCGTCCGACTCGATGGCCAGGACGTGATTGGCCGCCTCGGCCCGATGGGCGTCACGGTAGGCGTTGCCGCCGCGTAGGCCATTCTCCTCGTTGGTCCATCCGACCACACGAATCGTGCGTCGCGGGCGCAGGCCGAGTGCCTTGAGAATCCTGATGGCCTCCCAGGCGGCGACCACCCCACCGGCATCGTCCATCGCCCCGCGGCCGACGTCCCACGAGTCGATATGGCCACCCATCACGACCACTTCGTCGGGGCGCTCGGTGCCCCGGAGTTCCCCGATCAGGTTGCGGGAAGGGGCGTCCGGCAGCGTGCGCGCCGACATCATGAGCTTGATGCTCACCTTTTCCCCACGCTCGACCATGCGGGCGATCATGTCGGCATCTTCGGGTGTGATGGCGGCATGAGGGATTTTCCTGACCGTGGAGTCGTACCGCATGCTGCCGGTATGCGGCGTACGCATGGAGTAGGGCGTCACGGACCTGATGATCGACGCCACCGCACCCGCCTTTGCCGCTTCAATAGCTCCCCCCGACCGGTACTGCACCGTGGCACCATAGTTGGTGAAGGGGGCGTTGAAGAGCACGATCCGGCCCCTGGCTTCGGCGGCGCGGGCCCTGAGATCATCATACGATTTCACCACCATCACCTGCGCCGTGATCCCGTTAGGCGGTGTGCCGATGGAACCACCGAGCCCCAGCATCGGGAGCGCCTGACGCCGCGGGGTGATGAGCTCCGCCGACTCGCGTCCCCGGACCCAGTGCGGCACCATCACTGGCTCACCACGAACATTGTCGAGCCCATCCTCCTTCATGCGCGCCAGGCTCCAGTCGATGGCGCGCTCCAGGCTCGCACTTCCGCTGAAGCGATGGCCGAAGGTCTCGGTCATCACGGCGAGCCGGTTCCAGGCAGCGCTGTCGGCCAGGGCGGCGGCCACAATCCGATCGACGTTGGCCGAGTAGCGCTCAACCAGGGGTTGGGCGACGAGAGGTACGGGAGCGAGCAGGAGGAGCGAGGTGACGAGGCGCATTGTAGATGGCAGGTGGCAGACGCGGAGCCTAGCGACGCGCCCTGACGAAAGTCAGGGTCCAGCGTCTTTGAGTGGCAGGTGGCACATGTCACAACGAGGTGCCACGTCGCTTCGAGAAGCGCAAGGGCCAGGCCCTGCGTGGCCACGTCTCGCGGAATCGTCAGGTACAAAACAATAAGCGCGCGGCACTTACTGGCCGCGCGCTCATCGCATCTCTGCGCTCGGGGGAGAGCGTCAGAATGTCATTCCAACCGTCGCCTGGGTTTTGTTGAGGACCTGGTGCCGACGGACTTCACCAAAAAATCCCGTCCGTCCCATACCGAGCTTCAACCCGCCACCCCAGTTGTAGCCGCGTTCCTCACGGTCCTTGCCGTACGAGTAGGCGCCGTAACCGGCAATAGCATATGGGGTGATCCCGGGGACCAGACGGAGCGGCACCACGGCGCTGGCAAAGTACGACCGCGGGTTTGTCCGGATGCTGTTCCCGGCGGAGACCATCCCCTCAACCCGCAATGCGACCGGCAGGAGCGGCGCTTCCAGCTGCGCGGCCGCGTAAAGATCGGCGTTCTTGATGCGGAGCGCCCCGGAATCGGCCACCGGGCGGCCAGCGCCTAACCAGAGGGAAATCCCCTGCGCCTGCATCTCACGACCACTCGTGACCAGCGCCGTCGCCAGAACCAGATATCGGAGTCGCATGTGCGGAAGGTGAAGTGTGAATGCTTCGTGCGGCTTAACCTAACCCACGGACAGGCTTTCGTTCCCGAGGGTCGGCTCCCTGCCCTATCGCCACGACCGGACCACCCGTGCGGTCACGATATAGTCGAGCCGGGGGAAAAGCCGCCGGAGGTAGGCATTGCCCTGCCGACCGAGTGAATCCTGCGATGGCCCGGGGAAGGTCTGGCCCCCTCGCGTGCCTGAGTACTCCCAATTGAGGGAGTCCAGAACTCCAAGTCCTGCAACAACTTCCCCGATTGGCGGAAAGCCAAATCCGTTGAGTGTGTCGAGGCGAGGGGTGTTGTCCACGGTATTGAAGAAGAGCTGCGTCGATCGGGTGTTGGCCCCGCCACGCGCGTAGGAAATCGTCCCCTTCCGGTTGGGCGCCCGGACGGAGTCGTCGGGGATGCTTTTCCCCCGCCAGGCCGCCGAGACGGCGGTATCCCCGTGGATGCCGAACTGGGCCACGAAGCCGCGAATCGTGCGATGGAAGGCGACGTCGTCGAAGTACCGCGCTTTCACGAGTGCGTGAAAGCGATCGGCCCCGGCAGGTGACCACCCTCGCCGCACTCTCAGGGTGAGTTCGCCCTTGGTGGTCACCATTCGTACATCAAACGAATCGGGCGCCGTCTCCCGATAGAGCTTTGCCGCTGGATTGCGCAGCGCCGGCGTACGCGCGCACGAGGCAAGCGCGAGCAGGACGAGAACCCTGATACCGCGCACCTAACGAATCCCGTAGGCCGCGAGCACCTCACGCAGCCGCTGAATGGGGAGCGCCTCGATGGTCCGGCCGCGGCTCGTCACCGTGGTGGCCTTGAACATCGAGTTGTAGATGGCCTCTTCCGTGGCCTCCACCGTGGCCTGGAACAAGGCCGACATCGCATCGTTGGGGAGATCGGCGACCTGGCGCGGGCCCGGAGGGGCGCCACCACCATCGCTCACGGTGCGACGCACTCCGGCCGCCGTCGAAAAGGCGATGGCGTAGTCGCCACTCCCATTGGACGCGGATGACCCGGTGCGCGAGAGCCCCATGATGGCGCGCTGGCCAATGCGGCCCAGGTTGCGCTCGGAGAGCGGCGCGTCGGTGGCGATCACCATCATGATCGAGCCGTCTCCCGCATCGTCGTTGCGCGCGTCCTTGAAGGCATACCGGCCAAGCTCCTTCCCCACCGGAGCACCCATCACCTGCAGCACACCGCCAAAGTTGCTCTGCACGATCACACCGACGGTGTAGCCACCTAACGATGCAGGGAGCACGCGTGACGACGTGCCAATGCCCCCTTTCCAGCCAAACGCAATCGTGCCGGCCCCGGCGCCCACGGCGCCCTCCTCCACGGGACCCGAACTCGCACCGTCGAGAGCCCGACGGACATGCTCGGGCCTGATGGGGCGGGAGCGGATGTCGTTGAGCCCACCATCGTTTGTCTCACCCACCACCGGGTTGATCGACCCGACCTGCGCCATGCCCGGTTTGCCGAGCATCCATTCCACCATCGCATCGGCCGCCTTCCACACACAGAGCGTGCAGGTGAGCAGGATTGGCGTCTCGAGTTCGCCCAGCTCCCTGAGCTGCGTGACGCCGATGAGCTTGCCGAATCCATTGCCCACGTGGAGGGCGGCAGGCACACGCGCAAAGAAGGGATTGTCGCCATGCGGAAGAATGGCGGTGACCCCCGTGCGCACGCTGTCGCCCTCCACCACCGTGGTCTGGCCGACACGCACACCGGCCACATCGGTGATGGCATTGTGTGTGCCCGGGGTGAAGACACCGGGCGCGACACCAATCTCCCGCGCGCGGGGACGCGTCTGCGACTCGGCCACGCCAGTCATGCCGACCAGGGCAAGCGCCGCCAGGACACCCCGCCTAACGGTTGAAGGTGTCGCACGCATCTGGCCGTCCGGCGTCAAACCCGCGCTTGAACCACTGCATGCGCTGCTGCGACGACCCATGGGTCCAGCTCTCCGGACTCACACGCCCCGTCGTCTGCTTCTGGATTCGGTCGTCACCCACGGCCGCGGCCGCACCCAGCCCTTCTTCGAGATCCCCCGGATCCAGCAGGTTTTGGCGTGCCGCGAGGTTGGACCACACACCCGCGTAGCAGTCGGCCTGCAACTCCAGCCGGACACTCAGCTGATTCGCAACCTCACGCGCGTTCTGCTGCTGCGCCCGGTGCACCTGGTCGCTGATCCCCAGCACATTCTGCACATGATGCCCGATTTCATGCGCCAGCACATACGCCTGTGCAAAGTCACCGGGAGCACCAAAGCGATTCTGCAGCTCCTCGAGGAACGAGAGGTCGATGTAGACCTTGCTGTCACCCGGACAGTAGAACGGGCCCGTCGCCGCCTGCCCACTTCCGCAGGCGGTGGGGGTTTGTTCCCGGAAGAGCACGAGCTTGGCGCGGGGATACTGCGTGCCCATCGCCGGTAGCGCCTGCGCCCAGTAGTTCTGCACGCTGTCGAGCACGGCCCCGAGCACCTGCACCGTCTTTTCCTCGGCCGGATCATTGACCGGTGCTTCCACCGCGCTGGGAGCCAGCTCGCCCCCGCCACTACCGCCGACAAGAGAGAAGAAGTCGCGTTTGAAGACCACGCTGAGAATCAGGAGAATGACAAACCCTCCGACCCCCATGCCCCCGGCGCGACGCATGCCGCCCCCACCACCAAAGCCGCCCATCCCTCCACGGGCACCTCGACGGTCTTCGATGTCCTTGCTGCGTCCGGTTGGATCGATGCGCATGTCTGATTCAGTTGAGCTTGAGGCGCTGCACCCTGACTAGCCGAGGGGCAGCTTGTGTATCGGGAACGTTGCCACGAGACGATGTCAGCCGCCAGCCTGCGTCTGCATCGATCGCAATACACGCCCCGCGCGTTCAGCGGCCTCACGCAAGCGAGCCGGCGGCGCAATGAACGAGATTCTGAAGAACCCTTCCCCTCCCGCACCGAATCCGGAGCCCGGCATCACGATCACCCCTTCTTCATCCATGAGCCGGTCGGCGAACACCTTGTCCGAGACGCCCTGCGGCAAAGGAATCCAGAGGTACATCGTGGCCTGCGGGGAATCGCAACTGAAGCCCGCCGCACGGAAGGCCTCCACTGACGCGTCGCGACGTTCCTTGAAGATGGCGAGGTTGCCAGGCACAAAGTCAGCCCAACTTTCGATGGCAGCGACCCCGGCCGCCTGGATCCCCATATAGGTCCCGGTATCAACGAAGGTCTTCACCTTGCCGAGCGCGCCGATGATTTGCGCGTTCCCCGTCGCCCACCCTGAGCGCCAGCCTGTCATGTTGTAGGTCTTGCTGAGCGAGTGGAACTCGATCGCCACATCACGGGCCCCATCAATCTCGAAGATCGACGGCGGGACGTAGCCATCAAAGGCCAGCTCCGAATACGCATTATCAAAGACGAGCAGCGCATCGCGTTCGCGGCACCACCGCACGGCGCGCTCGAGGTAGTCGCGAGGCGCGATCGCCGTGGTCGGGTTGTTGGGATAGTTGAGATAGACCACCCGCACCCGCTGGGCGACCGCTCCCGGTATCTCGTCGAGCTCCACCAGGAAGTTTGTCCGCGGCCGCAGTGGATAGACCTGTGGCACCGCATCGGCGAGTAGTGTGCCGCCGAGGTAGGCCTGATAGGCCGGCTCCGGGATGACCGCCACATCTCCCGAACCAAGGTAGGCAAAGGCAATGTGTGCCAGTCCTTCCTTTGACCCGATCAGGGGAATCACCTCGGTCATCGGATCGAAGGTGGTGCCGAAGCGGCGATGTGTCCATGCACTGATGGCTTCGCGGTACGGAACATGCCCGAGCCCGAAGCCATACCGGCCTAACGAGGGCGTCTCTGCAGCGCGCTGCAGGGCCTCGACCGCTTTGGGCGGTGGCGCCAGATCGGCGTCGCCTGCGCCCAGGTCGATCACATCCACCCCACGCTGGAGGAGTTCCCGCTTCTTGCCCGGAATGTGGGCAAGGGGATACACCGGGAACTGCCGGAACCGCTCTGTCAGGCGAGGCACGAGAGGATATGTTGAGGTGGGAGCCTAACGGGATTGATGGCTCGGGCGCGACGGCGCCATCACGGCGCAGATCGCTCGTACACGACACGACCGTTGAAGAGGGTCATCTGGCACTGCATCTCCTTCAGCTGCGCAGTCGGAATGGTGTAGGGATTGCGGTCCCACACCGCGAGGTCGGCATACTTGCCCGCCTCGATCGAGCCGATCTTCCGCTCCATGAACATCTGCCGAGCCACTTCGATGGTGACGGCGCGCAGTGCACTACGCACATCAACTGACTCGGTTGTACCAAACGGTGTCTTGCCATTGGTGCCCAGCAGTGGTTCACGGGCCACCGCCGACCAGATGCCATACCGCGCCGGAAATGGGGTGACGCCGAAGTCCGACCCATTGGCCCACCGCACGCCCTGCCGCTGGTAGGTGCGGAAGGGATTGAGCCGCAGCGAACGCTCGGCGCCAAAGTTCGACGAATAGGTATCGCCAATCCACCACATGAAGGTGGCGGAGGGCTCGGGAATGGCGGCGTCAAAGCGTCGTTGCAGGTCGGACATCACGCTGATGGCATGATCACTCGGGATGTTCGCGTGAATGATCCCGTGACGCAGGCCGGACTTCGGGTTGGCCTTCATCGCCTCGGCGTAGCTGTCCACCGTCCAGTCGATGCCACGGTCGCCGATGGAGTGCACCGACACGTGCAGCCCGGCATCGTGGAGGAGCCGGATCTGCTGCCTGACGATGGCGGGATCGGTGGTGGGGTACCCGGTGTTTCCGGCGTCAACACCACGGTACTCCTTGTTCCAGTCACCGTAGAGCCAAGCGGTGCGCGCTCCCCCCGAACCGTCGATGTAGAGTTTCACACCACCCGAGATCAGTCTGTCATCGCCGGTGGTTTCGTACGGTTTGGTGAATGCACCGATTCTCGCGGCCACGTCCTGCGCCGACTGGAGCGTGCGCCCGCCGTGCCACAGGGTAAAGACCCGCACCGTGAGCTCGTTGCGGCCAAGGACCGAGCGATAGGCATCCCACGTCGCCTGCTGAATACCGGGATCCTTCACCCCGGTCATCCCTTCGGCATTAAATGATTTGGCGAGTGTCGCCATGCCGGCTTCGAGCTGGGCCCGTGTGCCACGGGGAATGAGCCGCGACACCAAGCCCTGCGCCGACTCCTTCAGGACACCCGTCGGTGTGCCATCCGGATGCCGGTCGATGGTGCCACCCGGCGGGTCCTTCGTGTCTTTTGTGATGCCTGCGAGACGGAGTGCCTCACTATTGGCGACTCCGTAGTGCCCCATGGTCTGGCTGAGCCACACTGGCCGACCCGCCGACACACTGTCGAGGTCGGCCGCGCTCGGCAGCCGACGCTCGGTGAACTTGCCTTCGTCCCAGCCACGACCGGACACCCAACTCCCCGCAGCAGCCGTCTGCGCGCGACGTCGCACACTGTCGCGCACATCGCGAATACTGGTGACGCGCGGATAACTCAGGTCGAGTTCATTGAGGTCGCCGGCCCCACCCGAGAAGTGTGCGTGGGCATCCATCAGCCCCGGTGTCACCGTGCGGCCCGCGAGGTCAATGCGGCGCGTGGCGGGACCGGCATACCGCAGGATTTCGGCGTCACTCCCCACCGCGACGATCCGCTCGCCACGTACGGCGATGGCCTGCGCCACTCGATCGACCGAGTCGACGGTCAGCACCGTCCCACCCGTCAGGATGACGTCCGCCGCCTCGGGCGCCGGTCCGCGTGATGTGGTGCGTGTGCAGGCGACTGTCAGCGCCAGCGCACCCATCAACGTCGACGCCCTGCGCGCAACGGCGATCCACCGTGAACGTGTGGGCATGGTCGTCACTCTACGGGGAGGCGCCGGACCAGCGTGAGAATCGTGTAAGTGAGCACGAGTTCCTTCTCCTGGTTGTGGACGTGAACCTCCCACGCCACCACACCCTGTGGCGGCCCATCAACCGGGGTCTCTTTTGCCGTTTTGGTCTTGCAGGTGAGGGTGGCCTGAATCGTATCGCCAGCATACACCGGTTTGGTGAATCGCAGATTCTCGAGCCCGTAGTTGGCCAGCACTGGCCCGGCCCCCGGATCGACAAAGAGTCCGGCCGCGGCCGAGAGCACGAAGTACCCGTGCGCCACCCGCTTGCCGAAGAGGGGCGACTCGCGCGCGGCCAGCTCGTCCATATGAGCATAGAAGAAGTCGCCGCTGATCCCGGCGAAGTTCACGATGTCGGCTTCGGTCACTGTGCGACGATGCGTGACCAGTGTTTCGCCAATCTCGAGCTCCTCGAAGTGTTTGCGGAACGGGTGCACTCGGTCTCCGCTTTGTGCGGCACCGGGAATCCACTCATTGGTGATATGCGCGATGGTGGTCGGCGACCCCTGCACTGCCGTGCGCTGCATGTAATGCATCACACCACGCGCTCCGCCCATTTCCTCGCCACCACCGGCCCGGCCAGGCCCGCCGTGGACCAGATGCGGCAGTGGAGAGCCATGTCCCGTCCCCTCCTTGGCCCCCGCACGATTCTGCACGTAGACCCGCCCGTGATACGGTGCCACACCCAGCACCACTTCTTTCGCCACCCGGTCGTCGGCCGTAAAGAGGGAGCCCACCAGCGACCCCTTCCCGAGCCGCGCCAGCGTGATGGCGTCGGCTACATGCGTGTAGGGCATGACGGTGTTCACCGGACCGAAGGCCTCGATGTCATGGGCTTGGCGGTGCCCGCGGGGATCGTTGCAGGCCAGCAGTGTGATGGGGAAGAATGCCCCTTTCGCCTGATCGGCCCCAACCAGCTTCAGCGTGTCAGCGCCACCAAAGACCACCTCGGCGCCGGCGCGAATGGCATCGAGTGATCGCTGCACCTCCGACACCTGCGCACGCCCGGCGAGTGGTCCCATCTTCACGCCTTCCGCACCGGGATCGCCGACCTTCACCTCACCCAGCCGCTTGGACAGGGCCTTGATCACATCGTCCATCATGCCATCAGGAACGATGGTTCGGCGAATGGCGGTACATTTCTGCCCCGCCTTGGCCGTCATCTCGCGCACCACTTCCTTGACGAAGAGGTCAAACTCTTCAGTGCCGGGCGCCGCATCGGGGCCGAGGATCGAGCAGTTGAGCGAGTCGGCCTCCATGTTGAAGCGCACGGCGTTGTCCACGATGGACGCATGCTGCTTGAGTTTGCGGCCCGTATCGGCTGATCCCGTAAAGGCCACCGCGTCCTGACACTCCAGATGATCGAGGAGGTCGCCCGCACTCCCGCAAATGAGCTGAATGGCGCCTTCAGGAAAAATCCCCGACTCCACCATCATGCGGAACATCGCCTCGGTGAGGAACGAGGTGAGGGTCGCCGGCTTCACGATACATGGCACCCCCGCCAGGAGCGCGGGCGACATCTTCTCCAGCATGCCCCAGCACGGAAAGTTGAAGGCATTGATGTGCACCGCCACACCTTCCAGCGGAACGCAGATGTGACGCCCGACAAAGGTCCCGTTCTTGGAGATGTTCTCCACCGGGCCGTCGACATGGAACCGCTCGTTAGGAAAGTCGCGGCGTCCCTTGCTGGCGTAGACGAACAGCGTCCCGATCCCGCCATCGATATCGATCCAGGAGTCGGCCTTGGTGGCACCGGTCGCCGTGGAAAGTGCGTAGAGCGAGTCCTTCCGCTCATTGAGGTACTTCGCCATCGCCTTCAGCATGAGCGCGCGCTCGTGGAAGGTCATGGCGCGCAGCTTTGGCCCCCCAACGCGACGCGCGTGGTCCGCCATGGCCTTGAAGTCGAGCCCGGACGAGGACGCCTCGGCGATCTTTTCGCCAGAAACGGCGTGGAAGAGGTCAGTGGCCTTGCCGGTCCCCTCGACCCATTGGCCGAGGGCGAAATTCTGCAGTCGCATGGAGTTTGGAAGAGTGATTTGGCGGGAGCACCCGTGAAGGAAAACAAACGCCCCGCGTGCCTGGCTGGGAGGCTCTTCCCTTTCCTTCCCCACACCCGTCGGGCAAAGTGCCGGACCGCCCGGTGGTGTCGTCAGTCCGGTTTCCGGACGCGTCACCGCTACCAAATACCGAACGAAGCTCCACATTTTTGCGTAAGGAGTCGATTCCCCTCAAATCCGCACTTTTGCTGCACTTTTCCAGAATACTGGTCGCAGGGCTCTTTTCCGCTGCAATCGCGCCAACCGTTGTCGCGCAGCCCTCTGCCAAGGTCGCGCGTGCCTCGCGCATCCAGGGGCGCGCTCCCAGGGTGGATGGTCGACTGGATGACCGGGTCTGGAGTCAGGCCGCTGTCATCGAAGACCTCGTCCAGCAACGGCCGGTCGAAGGCGCCAAGCCCAGCGAAGCGACCCAGGTCTACATCGTCTACGATGACGAGGCTCTGTACATCGGGGCCCGTATGCTCCGCGAAAAGCCCGAGGACATCTCCCGCACCGTGACCCGCCGGGACGGGTTCGGGAACGCGGAGCGGCTGGTCGTGACCTTCGATCCGCAAATGGACAGGCGAACCGGGGTGGGGTTCGGCGTTTCGGTGGCCGGCGTGAGGTCAGACTTTAGGCACACCCAGGACGACGAGCAGCGGGGTCGCGAGAGCCAGTACGAACCCGTCTGGAATGCGGCCGCCCATGTGGACTCGGCGGGCTGGACAGCGGAAATGCGGATTCCCTTTTCGCAGCTCCGCTTTCCGCCGGCCGATAAGCAGCGCTGGGGCTTTCAGATCGATCGCTGGATGCCCGACAAGAACGAGGACATTCAATGGGTCATGATTCCTCCGCGAGAGACGGGGTACATCTCCCGCTTTGGCACGCTGGAGGGAATCGAGGGAGTGCAGTCGGTGCGCCCCGTCGAACTCGTGCCCTATCTGGCCGGCGACGCCACACGACGCGCCACCGCGGTTAATAACAACCCGCTCAACCACCCGTACGCCGGTCGGCTTGGTCTTGACGCCAAATTCGGCGTTGGACCCAGTCTCACCCTAGACGCCACCGTCAATCCGGACTTCGGGCAGGTGGAAGCCGATCCGGCCGAGGTGAACCTGAGTGCCTTCGAGACGTTCTTTGATGAACGCCGGCCCTTTTTCACCGAAGGCTCGGAGATGATCCGCGGTTCAGGCGCGCAATATTTCTATTCGCGCCGCATCGGGGCGCCGCCGCACGCGTCAGTGAGTGCGGACTTTGTCGACATGCCGCGCTCGAGCACCATTCTCGGTGCCGCAAAACTGACAGGTCGTTTGCCCAGCCGGCTTTCCATGGGTGGGCTACTTGCCGTGACTGCCGCCGAAAACGCGCGCACACACTTCATCGATTCATCGGTCACGCGCTCGGTGGCGGTGGAACCACGAACGGCGTACGGCGTGCTGCGTCTGCAGCAGGAAGTGGGGTCGCAGGCATCCACCCTCGGGGCCTCGGTCACCACTGTGCGGCGCGACTTCGGCGGCGACCAGTTGTTAGGCAACCTGCTCACTCGTGAGGCCTACTTCGGTGGCCTGGACTGGCGGATCCGGTGGCAGCAGGGTCGTTATGCCGTGACGGGTTTTATCGCCGGCACCTACGTCAGCGGTGACACGGGTGCCATTCGTCGCTTGCAGACCGGCAGCACGCGGTTCTTTCAGCGGCCCGATCTTTCGCATGTCACCTACAATCCCCTCAAGCGATCGCTGTCCGGCTACTCCGCCCAGCTGCGCGCGGACAAGGACGCCGGTCGCCGCATTCTGTGGGGCGCCGAAGTCAAGCTCGAATCGCCGGGCTACGAGGTCAACGACCTTGGGCGCATGCAATCGACCGACGACATCGAGTACAACGCCGACATCCAGATCCGCGAGACGATCCCGGGGCGTTACCTGCAGAACTGGCGTCTGGGCTTTGATACCCGTGGGGCATGGAACTACGACGGCATCCATCAGCAGAACACCTGGAACCAGAACACCAACATCACGTTCCGCAACTTCTGGAGCGTGAACCTTCGCAACTCGTTCGAAGTGGCGTCCATCAACGACGCGCTCACGCGTGGTGGGCCGTACATGAGCACGGGTCGCGCCTTCGCGCAGGATCTGCGGATCAATTCTCCATTTGGTGCCCGCACCGGATGGCGCGTGAACGGTGGCTATAGCAAGGACGAGTTTGGCGCGTTGCGCACGAATTTTGGCGGACAGGTGACCTTCAGGCCCTCTCCCCGGCTCTCGGTCTCGGGTGAGCCGTCGTACCAGAAGGGCACCGACCCGCGGCAGTACGTCACGAGCGTTGCCGGTGGCACCCGAACGTTTGGCTCGCGCTACATCTTTGCCTTCATCGACCGCACCACCATCTCCACACGTCTGCGCGCCAACTACGCCTTCTCGCCGAACCTTTCCCTCGAAGGCTACGCCGAGCCCTTTGTGGCCAGTGGTGACTACAGCCGCTTCGGTGAACTTGTCGCGCCACGGAGCAAGTGGCTCCGCGAATATGGCACGGACGGCACAACGGTCAGCCTCGACAGCACCGGCCAGCGCAACGTCCAGGACGGCACCGAGACCTTTACGCTGAGCAATCGGGACTTCCATGTACTCTCGTTCCGCTCTAACCTCGTCATGCGCTGGGAGTGGACACCAGGAAGCACGCTCTTTGTCGTTTGGCAACAGAACCGGAGGACCAGCGAGGCGTTCGGCGATGCCGTACGCTTCAATGAGCTGTGGCAGACCACCCGAGCGGCCGGTGACAACTTCCTCTCGGTCAAGGTGAGTTATTGGCTGCCGGTGCGGCTGGGCGGCGGCGCGGGCCCGCGGCCCGGACGCAACGACGGCGAGACCGAGCCCAACCGTTAGGCCGCAGCAGTCTCCCCCGTGAAGGCGGGGGACTTCATAATTGAGCTCGAACGTTCCGCCTCGGCGGGACCGACAACAGACGCCCCCAACCCCGTTACCATGTCACGCCGATTCGCCGCCATTGCCGCGTTCGTTGGATTACGTGCCGTCGGTGCCCAACCCCCCGATGTGGCGTCCACACGTGGGGTGGTGGTCTCCACCTCCGGCATTGCTTCTGACGTCGGCGCGGCGATCCTCGCGAAGGGGGGCAATGCAGTCGATGCCGCGGTGGCCACAGGTTTTGCGCTCGCCGTCACCCACCCGAGCGCAGGAAACATTGGTGGCGGTGGCTTCATGATCGTGCGGCTTGCTGACGGCCGCGCCACCACCATCGACTACCGCGAGAAGGCACCGCTTCGCGCCACCCGTCGCATGTACCTCGGCAAGGACGGCAAGATCGATCGCGGTTTGACGGCAGCCGGCTGGCTGGCTCCCGGTGTTCCTGGCACCGTTCGCGGTCTCGCGATGGCACACAAGAAATACGGCAAGCTGTCGTGGTCCGATGTGGTAACGCCCGCCGCCGAGCTCGCGACCCGCGGATTCCCGATGTCGAAGGCCTTCTCCGAAAGTGTGAATGGTTTTGTCAGGCGCAGCGGCAGCCGCTTCCCGTCCACACTCGAGGCCTACGGCAAACCCGGTGGTGGCGAGTGGCGCGAGGGTGACACCCTCAAGCTGTCAGCGTTAGGCAGATCGCTGGCCGCCATCGCGCAGAACGCCGATGCCTTCTACACCGGGTGGATCGCGGACTCCATCGACGCCCAGATGCGGGCCAATGGCGGAATCATCACGCGCCGGGACCTGGCCGCCTACCGCGCGGTGGAGCGCGCACCCGTGCGCGGCACTTTCCTGGGACATGAGGTCATCGGGATGGCGCCGCCGAGTTCGGGCGGCACCGTGGTGATCGCCACCCTCAACGTGCTCGAACAACTCGGCGTGTCGCGCTTCACCTCACCCAACGATCCCGCCCTGCTGCATCTGCGACTCGAGGCCGCCAAGCGGGTCTACCGCGATCGTGCCCAATGGATGGGTGATCCCGACTTTGTGAAGGTGCCGGTCGCCCGCCTCACCTCCACCGCCTGGGCGGGACAGCTGGCCCGGGGCATCGACACCGCGCGCGCCACCTCGTCCGTTGCGTTAGGCAAGGGCTTCGTGACACGGCCGGCCGACGAATCCGATGAAACCACCCACTATTCGGTGGTGGACGCCGAGGGCAACGCGGTCAGCAATACGTATACTCTGGAAGGTGGCTATGGCTCGGGTGTGGTGGTGCGTGGCACCGGGTTCATCCTCAACAACGAGATGGGTGACTTCAACAAGAAGCCCGGCGAGACCAACACACAGGGCGACATCGGCACGCCGCCGAACCTGATCGCACCGGGCAAGCGGATGCTGAGCTCGATGTCGCCGGTGATCGTGACCAAAGGTGGGCAGCTC
Organism: uncultured Gemmatimonadota bacterium; assembly: GCA_902826615.1. Lineage (GTDB taxonomy): Bacteria > Gemmatimonadota > Gemmatimonadetes > Gemmatimonadales > Gemmatimonadaceae > RBC101. Next base: position 98,053 of record CADEFN010000009.1, on the reverse strand, counting down.
CGACTGGTGACCGGTTCACCGGGGGGTCGCACCATCCCCAACACCACGCTGAGTGTGGTGCTTGGTGTCACGGCATTCGGGATGTCGGCGCGCGAGGCAGTGGACCTGCCGCGGCTCCATCATCAATGGCTCCCAGACGTCGGGAGCATGGAGCCGGGCGTCGCCGACTCGTCGGCACTCGCGTGGCTCAAAGCCAGGGGACACACGGTACGCGTCGGTGGGCGCCAGGGTGACGCCCACTCGATTCTCTACGATGCCGCCACTCGCACCGCCTACGGCGCCGCCGACCGGCGCACGCCGGACTCCAAGGCCAGTGCGCCGCCGGCGATGCCGTAGCCGTTAGGGTTTCATCGCCGGCAGGGCATCGTTGGTCATCCACCACTGCTTCGGCATCTCACGCTGACGGGGCCACACCTCGGCAAGCGTGTTGCCGTCGTACACCCGGCCGTTTTTCATGACGTACCGGATGGTGTTGGTGTTGCGGATGTTGTCCAGCGGGTTGGCGTCGAGCACGAGGATGTCGGCCAGCTTCCCTGCCTCGATCGACCCCAGGTGCTGCTGCAGTCCGATCGCCTCGGCACCGAAGATGGTGCCCACACGCAGAGCGTCCATCGGCTTCATCCCGCCGCTGGCAATGGTCCAGAGCTCCCAGTGCACCCCGAGCCCCTGCAGCTGACCATGCCCGCCCAGCCCCACGCGGCCCCCAGCTTCCACCAGACGTTTGGCCTGCTCGGCAAAAAGCTTGAAGGAGTACTCACTCTCGCGGAACCACTGCGGGCGACGCAGACCGCGGCGCTCGAGTTCCAGAAATGGCGTGAAGCGTGTCAGCTTGGCGTCGCTCAAGATATCGTACGTCTCGTACCAGTAGTTCTCGGCCCACGGACCGCCGTACTCCACCAGGAGGGTCGGCGTCCAGGTCGTGCCACTTTGCGCAAAGAGCTGCAGCGCATCCTTGTACATCGGCGCGATGGGGAGCGTGTGTTCGATCCCGGCGTACCCATCCATCGCCTCGGTCATGTTCTTCTTGAAGTCGAGCCCACCCTCGAGCGTCGGCGTGATCCGCTGCTCCTTCGCCGCCATCGCAATCCATTGCCGCTGACGCCGGTCACCCGCCTGGTACTGCTTGATGGTCTCGGTGAGATAGAACTCGGAGTACCGACGCATCACTTCTTTGGCGTCATCTGCGCTGGTGACATCGTCGTAGGCAAAGATCCCGGGACCGGTGGCATACACCCGGGGCCCGATCATCTGCCCCGCCTCAACTGCATCGCCGTAACTCACCACGTCGGATTGCGAGGTCTGCGGGTCGCGGGTGGTGGTCACCCCATACACCAGATTGGCTGTGTACATGTAGGGTTGCGGGGAATGCACCCCCCACTGCGGCCACATGTGGGCATGAATGTCCACGAGCCCAGGCATGAGCGTCTTGCCGGACACGTCGATGGTGCGCGCGCCAGCTGGCACCCGCACCCGCCCCGAGGGGCCAACCGCCACAATCCGGTTGCCGGTCACCACCACATCGCCGCGCGGAATCACCTCGGCGCCCTTCATGGTGATGATGCGTGCCCCTCGCAACACGACACTTCCCGAAGGACGATCCTTCATCGCCGTGACAGGGACGTCGACACGCGAGGGTTCATACAGCGGCCGCGCCGCCACACCAGCGGCCGGGCGGGCAGCCGGGCGCGACGCCGAGTCGGCGGCGAGCGAGTCGGCACGCGACAGATCGTAGCGGAAGAAGGCGCGCCCTAACGAGTAGTAGATCCCTTTCGAGTCCGCCTGCCAGCCGAGGAAGTCGCCCCCGATTCTCGACAGACGCCGGAACGGCAGCGCCCCCCCAGCGGCCTGCTGCACCGAAATCACCGGCGTCGTGCCACCAGTGACCGGGAGCGGGACGGCGAAGAGCTTGTTGTCCACGAGGGCGAGGACGCGCGACGCGTCGGGTGACACAAACATCTCCGTTGCCTGACGAGGCTGGGCGTTTGGTCCACCACCGGGCGCCGCGAAGCCGGTGATGCGCAGGTGTGCCTTGCGGTCTGTGCCATCCCATCGCACGGAGACAAGTCCGTCATTCCCCTCCTGATACCAGATACGCGATGGGTCGGCGGTGAAGTGCGGACGCCCGGCATTGGTCAGCGTCGTGACAAAGGTGGCTGCACCACCACTCGCGGGGATCCACACGAGGTCGGTGATGACAAGCTTGGGGTTGATCTCGTCGTTGACGATCGCGCGCTGCGTGCGCGGCGCCCGCTGTGCGACAATGCGCGCACCATCCGGCGACCACGAGATGTCGTCGTAGTACGCGGTCTGGGTGGTGAGCTTCTCCGCGTTCCCGCCATCCGGAGAAATGCGCCAGATGTCGCCGCCATCCTCCGTCCAGGTGACATACGCAATGGACCGGCCATCGGGTGACCAGACGGGCGCATGTTCGCCATGTGTGGCACTCGTCAGGCGGCGCGGGGCTCCAGACGGGAGATCCATGATGTAGAGCCGGTCAAGCGCCGAAAAGACGAGGCGACGCCCATCAGGCGAGGGCCGAGCCCCCCGAATCTGTCGCACCGTGAGCACCGAGTCGTTCACCGGATACTCGAACTTCACCAGATCGGCGATCATCTGGTCGACTGACGCGGTGAATGGAATCTGCGTTTGCTTGCCCGAGGCAACATCGAGGGTCCAGATCTTTCCGTGATGCGCCAGGATGATTCCCCTGGAGTCCGGTGTCCACGAATACCCAGGCAGCAGGTCACGCGAGCCGCGCGATTCGATGTCATCGCGCTGGATGTCATGCGCCAGCCAGCGTTCGTCGCCTGACGAGAGCTCACGAAGCTTGAGCCCGGTGACCGCCATCTGGCGCGAGGCATAGGCAAGCCACTTGCCATCGGGGCTCACCGCCGGGCGAAAACCATTGCCAAGGTTGAGTGTGCGATTGGACACGCGCCCCGTCTCGCGGTCGTACATCACGACCTGCGTCGAGCCCATCATCTGGTTGTAGCCCGCGGGTCCCGTGCGTGCGCCCGCATAGATGTACCGCCCATCGGGGGTGAACGAAGCCCCCATGAAGTTGGAAGGCGCCGCTCCACCACCACCCGGACCACCTCCACCTGCTGCCGGTGTTTGGCCAGTCAGGCGCAGCCCGCTGCCACCCGAACGGTGATACAACCAGAGGTCGCTCCCACGTGTGACGACGATGTAGTTGCCGTCGGGAGTGAAGTCGGGAGAGATGTAGGACTGGCCACGGCCCGTCGTGAGTGCCTTGAGGTTGCGGCCGTCGGCATCGACGAGGTAGAGATTTTCGCTTCCCGACCGGTCACTGACAAACACCACACTGCGGCCATCGGGCGCAAACCTCGGCTGCCCATCGAAGCCGGAGCCCCCCGAGATTCGTGTGGCCGTGCCGCCACTCGCCGGAAGTGTATAGAGGTCGCCTAACAAGTCGAAGACAATGGTGCGTCCGTCCGCCGAAAGGTCGAGCGACAGCCAGGTCCCCTCGTCTGTGGTGAACTTGAGAGGACGCGTCGGGATCAGCGGCAGGTCGCTGTCGGGAGCCGTCCGGCGCGTGCTATCGGCCGGAGGCTGCGCGCTGACTGCTGCAAGAGCAACGACCGACAGGAGCGTGGCACGAACGAACGAAGGGATAGTGCGCATGGTTCTGGTGGTGAGGGCCAATGCGCTGAACTACGGGGCGTACCGGTGATTGGCAAGGCGTGGGCGAGCAGCCGGGACGCGATACGGATGAGGGGCGTGCCCTCAGCTCTGGCCCCAGGGCTTGAGTCGCGCACGCTGTGCCGGTCGATCGCGGGGGACCTCCCGCAAGGGCTCCACCTCACGCAGTGTGCCTCGGCACTCCTCCGGCAGCCCCTGATACAGCCTGGTGCCCTCGCTTTTCCAGGCCAGCATCTCGTCGCTCACATCCTTCACGATTTTGGCGGGATTGCCGACCACAATCTTCCGTTCGGGAATCTGCATCTCCGAAGGCACAAAGCAGAGCGCGCCCACGATGCTTCCCGCCCCGACCGTCGCATTGTCCATGATGACGGCATTCATGCCAATCAGCGCATTCTTCCCGATGCGAGCCCCATGCACAATGGCGCCATGCCCGATGTGCGCCGCCTCTTCGAGCACCACCGTCACGCCGGGGAACATGTGGATCGTGCAGTTCTCCTGCACGTTGCACCCGTCATGGATTTCGATGCCGCCCCAATCACCTCGAATGGCCGCGCCTGGACCGATGTACACATCGCGTCCGATGATCACGTTGCCTGTCACCGTGGCCTGAGGGTGCACAAAGGCTGTCTCGTGCACCACCGGCACAAAACCATCAAAGGAGTAGATCGGCATCGGTCAGACGCGCTCGAGAATCATCGCCATTCCCTGCCCCACTCCAATGCACATGGTGCATAACGCGTAACGGCCCCCAGTGGCATGGAGCTGCCGGGTGGCCGTGAGGATGAGCCGAGCCCCCGACATCCCCAGTGGGTGACCGAGCGCGATGGCCCCGCCGTCCGGGTTCACCCTCGGGTCGTCGTCCGCGATTCCCAGCTGCCGCAAACATCCTAACGACTGCGCCGCAAAGGCCTCGTTGAGCTCGATGACCGCCAGATCGGAGAGCGAAAGCCCGGTGCGACGAAGCACCTCTTGCGTGGCGGGAACGGGGCCGAGTCCCATCACCCGCGGTTCGACGCCAGCGGCAGTGGTAGCCACGATTCGCGCGCGTGGCGTCAAACCACCGCGCACAAGCCCGGCCTCTGACCCGACGAACATGGCACACGCCCCATCGTTGATGCCTGACGAGTTCCCGGCGGTCACCGATCCCTTCCCGTCCGTGCGGAAAGCGGGCTTGAGCTTGGCGAGTCCTTCGGCACTCGACTCGGCACGGACAAACTCGTCATGGGCGAACGAGACCGTCACGCCCTTCTTCGGACCGGGCGTGGCCACGGGAAGGATTTCCGGTGCATGCCGCCCAGCCGCCTGTGCCGCCGACGCCTTCTGCTGCGACCGCAGGGCAAAGCGATCCTGATCCTCGCGGCTGATCCCCATCTGTTCCGCCACGTTCTCGGCGGTTTGTCCCATGGAGTCGACACCGTAGCGATCCTTCATGCCCGGGTTCACAAACCGCCAGCCGATGCTGGTGTCGAAGAGCTGCGCATCACGCGCCCAGGCACTCCCCGCCTTCGACATGACGTACGGCGCCCGCGTCATGCTCTCCACACCACCCGCGATGTAGAGCTCTCCCTCACCCGACCTGATCCCTCTCGCCGCACCAGCCACCGCGCTCAGACCGGATGCACAGAGCCGGTTGACCGTTTCGCCCGGCACCGTCACCGGGAGCCCTGCCAGCAAGAGCGCCATGCGCGCAACATTGCGGTTGTCCTCCCCCGCCTGGTTGGCGCAGCCGAGAATGACGTCGGCAATCCGTGAGGGATCGACGGCACCGTTGCGGGCCGTGAGCGCGGCAATCACCTGTGCCGCAAGATCGTCGGCGCGGACATCGCGGAGAGAGCCGCCGTGAGAACCGATCGCCGTGCGCAAACCATCAGCAACGAATGCTTCCGTCATGCCGGAGTCTCTTCAGGAAAGTGGAACCTGCTGGTGCGGTATGCCGTGCCGCGAAAGAGTGCGACCAGCGTGCCGTCCTGGTTGTGTACATCCACCCGATAGTAGCCGAGTCGCTGTGACGACGCCTCCTCGGTGGCCACGGCGGTAAGCACGTCGCCGGGATGCACCGCCGCCGGATATGTGATGGAGTTCTCCACGCTCACCGTGAGCCGGCCCGACGTGTTGCAGGCAAAGGCAAAGGCGCTATCGGCAAAGGAGAATACGATGCCGCCATGTGACACACCAAAGCCATTCACCATGTCGGGGCGTACCGTCATGCGGCAGGTGGAACGTCGCGGCGCAATCTCGACCACTTCGAGTCCGAGCCACTGACTCATGGCGTCGGTCTCGAGCATGCGAGCCACCACACGCTCGGCGAGTTGTTGCTCACTCATGTGGGGAGCGCCTTCCCTTCGCGCACGCATTGACGCAAAAGGGGACTGGGCCGATAGCGATCCTCACCCGTTTCCCCCTGGAGCCGTTCAAGCTCGGCGAGCACCGACGCCGGGCCGAGTGCGTTGCTCCAAGCGAGGAGGCCGCGGGGATAGTTCACACCCTTGGTCATGGCGACTTCGATGTCACCCGCCGAAGCCACGCGCCAGTAGACCGCGTCCACGGCTTCGTTGACGAGCATCGCCAGCACACGACGCACAATCGCATCACCGAGGGTGGCGTCTTTCACCGGCTCGTCAGCCACAGCATCCGCGGCATAGTCGTAGAACCCGCGGCCGCTCTTGCGACCCAGCAGACCCGATTCCAGCAGCCGCTTCTGGGTGATGGATGGTTTGTAGCGCGGATCGAAGTACATCGCGGTCCACACACTCTCGGTCACCACGTAGTTCACATCGTGTCCGATGAAGTCCATCAGCTCGAAGGGCCCCATCCGAAAGCCGGCCAGCTCGCGCATCGCCCAGTCGACGGTACGCATGGACGCCATCCCTTCGTCAACGATTCGCAGCGCCTCACTGTAGAAGGGGCGCGCAATGCGATTGACAATGAACCCTGGTGTGTCGGAGGCGAGCACCGTGGTCTTGCCCCAGCCGTCGACCATCGCACGCACCGAGGCGACCAGAGCCCGCTCCGTTCGCACGCCGGGCACAATCTCCACAAGAGGCATGACCGGCGCCGGGTTGAAGAAGTGCACGCCGAGCACGCGCGCGGGTTCCTTGCAGGCCCCGGCAATTGAGGCAATCGACAGCGAGGAGGTGTTGGTCGCCAGCACAGCGTCGGGGGCCACGACGGCCTCGAGCGCGCGCATCAGCTGCTGCTTGGCGTCGAGACGCTCGACAATGGCCTCGATGACCAGACCACAATCGCCAAACGATTCAAAGCCAGTCGATGTGTCGACGAGTGCCAGGCGAGCAAGGTGGTCGTCGCGCACGGCCGTCGTCAGCCGTCCCTTCTCCACGTCACGGTCGAACGCCTTGGCGATGGCAGCGCGTCCACGCTCGAGTGCCGCCGCACTGCTGTCGGCGAGAGCGACCGCGTGACCATTGGCCAGCGCCACCTGGGCGATCCCCGCCCCCATGGCACCCGCGCCCACCACACCGATTTTCATCTTCGAGTGCGTCATGCGATCAACGACCGGTGAAGGCTGGAGCACGCTTCTCCAGAAAGGCGAGCACGCCTTCACGGAAGTCTGCCGACTTGCCGGCCTCACCCTGCAGTTCTTCTTCCATGGCCAGCTGCGTCGCCAGGTCGTTCTGCAGCGAGGCGTTGAGCAGCCGCTTTGTGAGGCCAAAGGCGCGTGTGGGCTGAGCGGCCATGGTGGTCGCCATCGTCATGGCGGCATCGGCGAGTTCGCCTGGCTCGTGTACCTGCCAGATCATCCCCCAATCGCGCGCTTGCGTGGCCGGCACCTTTTCTGCCAGCAACATCAGCGCACTCGCGCGCGCAAAGCCCACCAGTCGTGGCAAGGTCCAGGTCCCACCGCTGTCAGGCACGAGGCCGATTTTGGTGAAGGACTGGATGAACGACGCATTGGTCGCCGCGAGCACGATGTCACAGGCAAAGGCGAGGTTGGCACCGGCCCCTGCGGCCACGCCGTTGACCGCAGCGATCACCGGCTTCTCGATGCTGCGCAACCTCGTGATGACCGGGTTGTATTGCTCGCGGATGAACATGGCGAGATCGACGTCTGGTGCGCCCGGACTCATATCAACGGCCGCCAGATCCTGCCCCGCACAAAAGCCCCGGCCGGATCCGGTGAGCACGATCGCCCGAATGGCGGGCGACTCCGCCGCATGATCGAGCGCGGCCTGCAGTTCGCGGGCCATGTCGAGGTTGAAGGCGTTGAGGACCTCGGGCCGGTTGAGGGTGATGCGGAGCACCGCACCGGTCGCTTCGGATAGGATGAGGGGCATCAGTCGGTGTGACTCGGGAAGTGAAGTGTGCCTAACGGCCCGCCGGCGGGATGATCTCGATGCGCTGGATCACATCGGCTTCGATCACCGACTCCGCGACGGCACGCCCCCGCGTAATCTCGGCGAAGACGGTGTAGTCGTGGTCGAGGCGGAAGTTGTCGGTCAGATTGATGAACATCTGGGCATCCCCCGTGTCTCGTCCACGGGTGGAGATGCCTAACGTGCCGCGGGTGTGGGAGCGGAGTCCGAGTTCGTCGCGCAGGAAGGGCCCATCACCCACGTACTCCGTGGCGGCTGGGCTTCCACCCTGGGTCACGAAACCCGGCTCGACACGGTGGAAAGTGAGCCCATTGTAGAAGCCGGCGCGCGCCAGGCGAACGAAACGCGCGACAGTATAGGGCGCCTCCCGAGGGAAGAGCCGCAACTCGAATGATCCACCGCCGGTTTCCGGGCTCATCACCACACGCGCGCGCCACTCGCCACGCATCAGGGGCGCCAGTGCCTCTACCGGCGCAGGCTTGAGCTGCGGCGCGGCCTGCACCGTCTGGCCTGTCCATCGGGTGAGTACCGCGGCCGCGCGGCGTGCCACCGTGCTGTCGAAGTCGCTCAGGAGTGGGCGCACACGCTCTGCCGCCGCAGCCGAACCTGTCTCTTCGAGCCGGTCGAGAATGGCAACACGCGGATCGCGTGTGTTGTCGCGTCCCTCACTCGTGAGGCGCACCAGGGTGCGAACCAGGGCATCGGTGGCGCGCGGGCCATCGGGTGTGCCCTTGAGTCCCTGCGCCGCCTCCGCAATCACGTGATACTCCGTCGCGTCGAGCGCGGACAGCAGGAGGTCGTCGGCTCCGTGCCCAACCAGCGCGACCAGGGCGCCTAACGCGGCCTCGCGGACATTCCCATGACCGGACGAGGCCAATGTGCGCAGACTCGCGGTGTCGCCGACGATGGCAGCGGCACGCGCGGCATACACACGCACCCCCCAGAACGTCGCGTCGCGCACCTCTCGTCTGACAATGGGGCGGGCACGATCGGGATTGGTGCGGGCGAGTGCCACCAGCGCGTGCGCATGGGTGTGCCATCCGGCACGCCCCCGGGCACGGATGGGGCTGTCGGATCGGTTGGCGTCGATGATGCTCAGCAGGGTATCTGCCACCCGGTCCTTGTCGCGGCAGGTGGCCGACAAACCATCAATGGCCGCCAGCACCACGCTGGGATCGGCATCCCCGATCGATTCGATGAGGAGACCGCAGCCTTCCGCGGCGGCGAGCCCCCGCCAGCCGCGCACCACCTCGTGACGCACCATCGGAGAGAGATCACGCAACGCGGCGCGCAACACGCTGGCGCGCCGTTCGGGCGCGAGTGTGGTTGACGAAACGACTCCAAGGCGGCGGACCTGTTCGTCTCCATCGCGCAGCGCCGCGGTGACGGCCGCTTCGTCAGCAGCTCCAGCCGCTGACAGCGTGAGCATGGCGAGTCGCCGCAGCGTGCCAGCGGCTTCCCCGGCACCGGGCCGAACAAGCTGCGTGCGCGCGAGGGAGATTCCGTCGCTGCTCAGATTTCCAAGCGTGCGTCGCGCGCGGGCCAGGCTGTACAGGCCATGCAGGACACCCGTCGTTGCCTCGGTACCACGCGCCCCGGAGGAAAGACGCAAAATGGCCGACTCGGCCACGCGGGCCAGTGCGGAGTCCGGATAGGGGAGCCGCCCCAACGTCCTCGCGGCAACACCCCGCTCGCCCCCCATGGCGTTCGGGCCGACCTGCGACAACGAATCGATGGCGGCCGCCAGAAGCGCCCGTCCCTCCGGCCTCGGAGTCCGAAACGCCGTCAGGGCCTGGCCTGCGGCGTTGATGGCTTCGATGCGGACGGCGGGTACGCGGTCACGGAGCGCCGGGTAGATGTCGGGGAGCAATGCGGGATTTTGCTGCCGACCCAGGGCACGGACCGCTTGTGCGCGAACTTCACTGCGTAGATCGCGCGCGAGGGAGCGCAGAAGCTCCGGCGACTGACCCCGCTTTCCTCGCCCATCCTCTACCACCGCGATCCGAACGGCAGCCAGTGAATCGGCCCCTCCTTCCTGGGCAGCAAGGCTCCGCGACCCGAAAGAAAAAGACACAAATACCGCCGAAAGACCGATGAGACGGTGCGACCAGCTTGCAAACCCAACCCCGAGATCGTCCTGTTGCATGGCATTCCTTGTAGATTTCCGCGCCCGTTCCGGGCATTCCACGGACAGAAACTTACCCCCTGAATCGCCAGCCGATCAGGCGAGGTTTCCTTGATTTCATTTATCCTCTGATGGCTGCTCCCACCAAGCGCCGACGTACGGGCGACGCATCACTCACAGGTACGTCCGCGCTGCACCCTGGTCTCGACTGGAGACGGGTTGCGTACCTCACCCTCGCCTCCCGGGCTCTGGATGACGTGGAGGAGAGCACGAACCGGAACCGCGCCACCGTCCCCAAGGATCACGTGGTGCTGTACCAGTTTTCGGCTCGCGGGCACGACATGGCGCAGGTGATCCTCGGGTCGCTGATCAACCACCCGCATGACGGCGTGGGCGCGTACTACCGTTCCCGCCCGGTACTCCTGGCGCTCGGCCTTTCCCTCGAAGACGCCCTGGGGAGCCCCCTCGGGCGTGCCGGGGGCTTCAGCGACGGTCGGGACATCGGCGTGGTGTGCAATCTCCCCGGCCGCGGCGCGCCAACGGTGCTCCCGATGTCGGGCGATGTCGGGTCGCAGTACACCCCGGCCGCGGGCTGGGCCCAGGCCATCACCTACCGCCACGGGGTGTTGCAGGACCCCGGGTATCAGGGCGCCATCGGTGTGGCGTTAGGCGGCGACGCCTCGGTGGCCACCAGTGGATTCTGGTCGGCGCTTACCATGGCCACCACGCTCAAGCTGCCGATGCTCTTCTACATCGAGGACAACGACCTCGGCATTTCGGTGCGTGGTGAGATGCAAACGCCGGGCGGCAACATTGCCAGCAACCTGGCGGCATTCGGCAACTTGTTCATTCGCGATGGCGATGGGAGCGATCCCGCCAGCGCGGCGCAGCTGCTGAGCGAGTGTGTGGCGCATGTGCGTGGGGGCTCCGGTCCGGCGCTGGTGCGGCTCACGGTCCCGCGACTGTCGAGTCATTCGGGTCCGGACAACCAGAAGGGGTATCGCAGTGAAGCGGAGATCGCCGCCGACTGGGCGCGCGACCCGCTGCCGAAGCTCCGTCAGTACCTCGTCCCTGCCCTGCTCTCTGAAGCGGAGTGGGAGGCACTCGAACGCGAGGTGGCGAGTGACGTGGAGCAGGCCCTGGCGGTCGCCCGCAGCCGGCCGACGCCTGACCCCGAGCAGATCAAGCGGTTTGTCTACGACGAGGCCCCCGGTGCCGGATATCCCGACGCGTTAGGCGGCGTCCCGGAGTCCGTGGCGTCGGGACTCGTGTCATCACCCGACGCGCAGGAAGGTGGTGAGGTGATCCGGCTGGCCGAAGGTGTGCGCCGAGCCCTCCGCCACGAACTGAATGTGAATCCCCATGTGGTCGTGTTCGGCGAAGACGTCGGGGTGAAAGGGGGTGTGCACCTCGTGACCGAAGGGCTGCAGAAGCAGTTTGGGGTCGAGCGGGTCTTTGACACGAGCTTGTCGGAAGAGGGCATTATCGGTCGCGCCGTGGGAATGGCGGTGGCCGGGCTCATGCCCGTGGCGGAGATCCAGTTCCGCAAGTACGCAGACCCCGCCACCGAGCAGCTCAACAACTGCGGTACCATGCGCTGGCGGACGGCCAACCGGTTCTGCGCCCCGATTGTGGTTCGCATGCCCGGTGGATTCGGAAAGGATGTGGGCGATCCCTGGCACTCGTTGAGCGCGGAGGTGCTGTGGGCACATGCGATTGGCTGGCAGGTGGCCATGCCGTCGAATGCGGCCGATGCCGTGGGACTGCTGCGCGCGGCCATGCGGTCCGGGAACCCGACGATTTTCTTTGAACATCGGGCGTTGCTGATGACCAGCGACGGCAGCGCGCGCTACCCGGGCGACGACTACGTCCTCCCGTTAGGCAAGGGACGGGTGGTGCGTGAGGGAGACGACATCACCGTCGTCACGTGGGGGGCCATGGTGCATCGCTGCGCCGAAGCCGCCGGCACGGTGAGCGCGTCCGCGGAGGTGATCGACTTGCGGACCATTGCGCCGTGGGACCGTGAGCTTGTCCTCGCCTCGGTGCGCAAAACCGGACGCTGCCTGATTGTGCACGAAGACACGCTGACCGCCGGCTTCGGTTCGGAGATCGCGGCCACGCTGGCCAAGGAGGCCTTCTGGCACCTGGACGCCCCGGTGGAGCGGCTATGTGTCGAGGATGTGCCGATGCCCTACCATCCCGTGCTCCTCGACGCCGTACTGCCAACGGCCGAAGGGATCGCCGCATCGATCGAACGCCTCGTTCGCCTCTGACCGTTCTGGTTCACGCCGGGCCGGGTCGCTGACTCGGCCAGGCCGCCTGTGGCTGGGAGGGTGCGCCACGGTCGACATGCCTGAAGACGGCGGCGGGACCGAAGAAGAGGAGCAACCCGGCGTCACATCCGCTGGCGCGTACGCAGTTGGTGAGTTGCCGTTCGTCGTTTGGGTCGGGCCGCACTCCCGCACGGATCTCCACCACCAGCTGACCCGCGACCACGATGGGAGCGCGGTAGTGACCGATCTTGGTGCCGCGATAGTAGACACTGATCGGCACGTCCTGCTCGAAGGCAAGGCCCCGCTGCAGCAGCTCCATGGTGAGGGCCCGCTGGTACACCCCTTCGATAAAGCCGAATCCCAGTTCGCGATGCACGGCAAAGAAGGCCGCGATGACCAACCCCGTCACGCGATCTGGCACGGGTGAGGGCGCGAGGGATTCGGTACGAATCGGGAGCAGAGCTGACGGCACAGGCAGGGCTGGGAACATGAGCACTCCATCGTTGGACCTGCTCCAACCTATGAGTGCTCGTTCCCATTCGTGTCATCATTCTGTCCCCGGTGCAATCAATCCCTTGCAAGCCGGCCCCTGGCGTCATCCGCATAACGATGATGGAAGTGCGGGTTCACACCGAGTGCACGCTCGAACCATCGCCGCGCGGTGACATCATCCCCCGCCCCCTCGGCCACCAGTCCTGCCACATAAAAGAGCCAGCCATCTTGTGTACCCGTGGCCATGGCTCTGGCGATGGCGTCCTGCGCACCGGGCACATCACCCGTCTGCAGTCGCGCCCACGCGAGTTGCGCCCAGCCGAAGACATCGGTGCGCACGTGGATTTCCTGCTCCAGCAGAGCGCGCGTCGCATTCAGGTCCATGCCACGCTCCAGATGAAACATCGTCCACTGCCGGTTGAAGGGCTCGGGGTTGGCAAGCGCCTGCTGCTCGGTGGCGTGCCATGCTTCGCGCGCACGCGCCGAATCGCCCAGCGCGGCCCACGCATCACCAGCCAGCGACCGCGTGACGATGTCCATGGAGTCTCCCACTCGATCGACCGCCTCGAGGGTGCGCTCCCAATCACCTCGCGCTGCATGAAGCCGAGCCATGAGGGCCCAGAGTCTTCCATCATCAGGCGCATCGCGCAGTCCTTCCTCGAGCACACGCTCGGCCACATCGAGCCGGCCATTTCGCAGATGAATGTCCGCCACGCGAAGTGCAAACCAGGCCACTTGCTCGCGCGGCAGGTTGCCCTGCGCCAACGCCTCACCGCGGGCCTCGATCAAGACGCGGCGCGCCCGATCGTTCTCACCGCGGAACTCGAGGTAGCGTGCATAACGAGGTGCAACTGACAGCGAGCGCCGTACAGCGGCCAGCGAATCGAACTGCGCGCCCGCTTCGTCATAACGTCCCATCTCCACCAGCAGCTCCGCCAGCAGGGACCGGTATGCTGTTGCCTCGGGTGAAGCCTTCACCAGGTCGGTCGCGGTCGCGAGTGCTTCGGGAAAGAGGTGCTGCGCGAGGAGGGCAGACGCCAGCACGAGCCCCGCCTTTCCATTGCGCTCACCCCGAAGGGCCAGGGCCTCACGAGCGAGTGCCTCGGCAGCGCGGTAGTCATCCAGCCCACCGCCCTCGCGCGCGCGCTGGAGCAGCAGTCCGGCAGCCATGGCCCGGTCTTCGGCGCTTTGCGGATCTTCACTCGCCCGTTTCATCCAGAAGGCGATGTCTTCCGTGCGGATGTGCTGTTCCAGTTGCGTGCGTTCGCGGCTGGCCGCTTCAGCCGCCTGGAGGCGCTGCATCGGGCGAACGTACCCACTCCAAATGGCGGCAGCCGAAGCTGCCGCCAGGAGAAGTACCGTCGCGGAGCGTCGCGTGCTCATGACGCCGGTGCGAGGTAAGGGAAGGTCGTGCTGAAGGGCTTGTCGTTGGCACTGACATTGTCGGACACCAGCGCCTGGGTCACGTTCGCGGTGCTCAGGAGCGGGCCAAAGATGGCAGACAGTCCGGCATCCACCACATCATCGGCGAGTTTGCGTCCACCGTAGCCGTCGGCCAGCGCCCAGGTGAGCCAGCCTGCGGTGTTCCCCGGTTTGTTGGCCTGCACGATCAGCATATCCGGAAGCAGCACCGAAGCCAGGGTGTTCGCCACGTTGTCCTGACGGCCCGCCACAGTCTTCACGAAGTTGCGCAACTCGGCGGCATGGTTTGCCACGTCGGTTGCTGGCATGCCGGCATTGTGGAAGCCGTGGTTGCGCTTGGCGAGAAAGACCTCGCTGACCAGTGGGTTCCCCAGGCGCTCGACCTGGTTGTAGACCCGCGGGGTGTCGGAAGGGCCTGTCACGCCGTTGTCATCGTCATCGCCGCAGGCCGCGAGGGCGGAGACGGCGAGGAGGGAAAGCATCATGCGTCGCATGAGAGGGTATCCTGTATGTGTTGAGGTGAGATGCCTAACGTGAGATGGTGCCCCAGACGCCGATCTTGCCGGTGCCGGTGCCCGTGAGCTGTGACGCCGGGAGTTCGACGACGAACGCGAGGGTGTTCAGACCACGCAGGAAGTCGACGGCCTGACCGACGGGCCGCCATCCGGACGCGCTGGGTGTATCCGGCAGCTGCGACAATGGTCCGGTGGCCGGCTTGCGGTCGGGGATGATGCGGAAGAACTGCTCGAGATCGAGGAAGAACGGATCGTCGCGCAGACCGGCGAAGAGCTGCACACCGGTGGCCGAGCCGAGATTGGTGTTCGTCGCGCCAGTGACGGTGGGGCCACTCGTGACCACGGTGGTCATCTGGCCAGTCTGGTTCGGCGCCACGGGGCCACGCATCGTGACCTGCTGGCTCGGACCGCTGCCGGTAAAGGTGAACTGCAGCACGCGATCTTCGACACCATCACCGGTGTTGTCGACCTTGAGCTGGTAGAGCAGGTTGGTGTCGAAGCCCGCCGTCGCGCCCTGTGCGGGCGTGATCGGTGACGACGTGGTCATGACGAGCACCATGCGGTCGGCGCTCGAGCCCGGAAATGCATAGACATCGTTGATGTCCATCCGCGGGCTGAGTTCGACCTCGGGGGTGTCCTGGTGGTCGGACGCCAGGACGGCGGTGGTGGTTGCCGCAAGCGCCAGCGCCACCGAGGCGCCTAACGCCCTCGGAGTCACGCGTCGGCGCAGCGACGACAGGGACAATGACATGACAACTCCTGATAAAGGTGGAAAGCAACGGGCGCCGGTTCCTGCGTCTGCCTGACGAGTTGGTGTCCTGCGCTCGGCAGTGGTACGCCGCATCACGCTTGCCGGATTGAAACCCGGTGGGACGAAATGCAGGCGAAAACACGGACCAATCCGATCCTGTGTCAGCGGCGTAGCAGCATGATGGACCGGACACTCCCTCCCGCAGTCGCGGGCCGACTTCGCTACCTTCCACGAGCCCGCCTCTCCGGTCCGGTCTTTGTGAAGCGACACCTCCCTGCCCTCTCCTCGACGACCTTCGATCTCCTCGTCATTGGCGGTGGGATCACCGGCTGCTGCATCGCGCGAGACGCAGCGCGCCGGGGGCTCTCGGTTGCCCTGATCGAACGCAACGACTTTTCGGGGGGCACCAGCGCCGCGACGTCCAAGCTCATCCACGGGGGACTGCGATACCTTCGTGAACTGCAGGTGAACGTGGTACGCGAGTCGCTGCGGGAGCGGCGTACCTGGCAACACATCGCGCCCCACGTGGTGGCGCCGATGACCTTCCTGCTCCCTGCCACCAGCCGCGCCAATCATCTGGTGATGCGACTGGGGCTCATGACCTACGACGCACTCGCCTGGGACCGCGACCGTGCACTACCTGCCGAGCAGCACATTCCACGACATGTGACACTCACCGGGCAGGAGGCCGGGACAAAGGAACCCGTCCTGGCTGGACGGGTGCGTGCTGGTGCCTTTGCCTATGGCGATGCGCACTCTCTTGCCCCCGAGCGCCTGGCGATCGAATGCCTGCTCGACGCCACCGCGCATGGCGCCATTGTCGCCAACTACGCGGAAGCCATCGGGCTGCAGCAAGGCACACCGCATGTTGTCACCGTGCGGGATGGCCTCGGGCAGACGGAGTTCACAATCACAGCGAAGGTGGTGCTCAATGCCGGGGGCCCATGGGCTGACAACGTCGCCCGTGCCCTCGGGGCATCGCACCCGCCAGTGCTGACGCGCTCGAAGGGCATTCACATCATCACCCGATCACTCACGCAGTCGCACGCCCTGCTCGTGCCAGTTCGGGACCGGCACTTCTTTGTCATACCCTGGCGCAGCTTTTCACTCATCGGGACGACGGACACGCCCTACAACGATCCTCCCGACGACGTTGGGGTCACCGAACAGGACATCACGGATTTCCTGGACGTGATCAACGAAGGATTGCCAGCCGCACAGCTGCACCGTAGCGACGTGCGCATGGCGTACGCGGGGCTGCGCCCGCTCGTGGGCACCGGACCTTCCACCTACAAGGCCAGCCGCAAATCCGGCGTCTTTTCCCATGGTCCACGCCTGCTCTCGGCGATTGGCGGCAAGTGGACCACCTCGCGCGCCCTCGCGGAAGAATGCGTGGACGACGTCGTGAAACGGCTGGGCATCTCGGCGCGCCCCTGTGACACCGCCCAGACCCCGCTCCCAGGGGCTGGCCACGCGCACGTCCCGTCCGCAGACGAACACCTCATCCGGCCGCTGGGCACCCTCACGCGGCAGATGGACCCTGCGCTCCCCCTGACCGCGCGGCTCGCTCGTTATGCAGCGACCAGCGAAATGGCCATGACCCTGAGCGACGTGCTCTTCCGCCGCACCGGCCTGGGGACACTGGGTCCCCCGTCTGACGGCGATCTGGCCACGGTCGCAGCGGCGTTAGGCTCCATCCACGGATGGACGCCGGAGCGCACGCACTCCGAACACGCGGTGGTTGCCGCGTATTACCGTCGCGTCAGCATGCTGTCGTGACCTCACCTCCAGATGGAGCACACATGACCCTCATCTCTCGGTGTATCACCCTCGCGGTCGCACTCGCCGCGTCGGCAGGAGCCGCGCAGGCCCAAACACAGGAAGCACCCCCGTCGGCCATGCTCGGCAAGTTTCTCGATGACTACGGCAATCCGTACGAGATCACCAGGGAGGAATGGCGGCAGGGTCCCAAGGCCATCTACCACATAATCAAGTGGAACGCCCGCGAGCAGTACATCGTGGCGCACAATGCGCCGGAAAATTCGTCCAACCCCAACCGGTTCTCGCGCATCGATCTGGTCCGCTTCCAGGATCAGGGCGAGTGGACCTGGGGGTATTGCTACACGGCCTACAAGGCGGAAACACCCGAGGCCGCCGAGGCAACCGCGGCAGCGGATCGCGGCAACCCGAAAAAAGGGTGCAAGGGGTTCCCGTTCTCGCGCATGAAAAGCGCGATGTAATCAGATGGCCTTGAAGTAGTCGAACGGCTGGCGACACTCGTTGCAGGTGTAGATCGCCTTGCACGCCGTCGAGCCGAACTCGCTTCGCAACGTGGTGGTGTGTGAGCCGCAGAATGGGCAGGCTATCACCACGTTGCGTCGCAGCGGCACCAGCGTGGGGTGGTCGTCCTGCAGATGCAGCGGAGGACTGATTCCGTAGGCCCGCAGCTTCTCGCGCGCGGCCGCCGTCATCCACTCGGTGGTCCACGGCTCGTTGAAGACCGTGCGCACGGAGACGTTGGTCATTCCATGCTGCTGCAGGGTGGCGACGATCTCGTCCTCCATCACCCGCATCGCCGGGCAACCCGAATAGGTGGGTGTGATGTCGACGCGCACCGAGTCGGGGCCCACCACCACATCACGCACCACACCGAGTTCCACCACACTCACCACCGGAACCTCGGGGTCCTTCACCTCGTGCAACCAGTCGAGCACCTGCTCGCGCGTGGCTACCACGTGGCTCCGGGATGTGAACGCGGCAGGATCTGCATTTCGGCGAGCATGTGGCCGAGGTACTCGGTGTGCCGGCCACGGCGCCCGCCGGTCACGACGCGAGCGTCGTCAGGAATCACCAGAGTCGCCTGGGCCAGCAGGTCGCGAACCGCGGTTTCCCAGGGCGCCCGCAGGGAGGCGAAGCTCGGTACCACCCCGTCCGCGGCGAGTGCGCGTTCCACCTCGTCGCTTTCGAAGAGCTCGCCGGTGTACGACCAGAGTTCGTTGAGCGCCTGTTGCGTCCGCCGGTGGCTCTCCTCGGTCCCATCGCCAAGACGGAGTACCCACCCCGCGGAATGCCGCACGTGATACTTCGCTTCCTTGAGCGCCTTGGCGGCGATGCCGGCCAGGGTGGCATGGGTGCTCCGGCTGAGGGCGTCGAGCAGCAGCACGTCCCAGGCATCGAAGAAGTACTGCCTGACGAGGGTGAAGGCAAAGTCACCGTTAGGCAGCTCGACCAGCTTGGCATTGCGAAAGGCGTTTTCATCGCGAAGGAACGCCAGGGCATCTTCGTCGCGACCCTGCCCTTCCGCCTCGCCGGCCAGCTTGAGGAACGCCGCCGCCTGCCCAACGAAATCGAGCGAGAAGTTGGTCAGGGCAATGTCTTCCTCGAGAATCGGCGCATGACCGCACCACTGGGCCAGACGCTGGCCGAGGATCAGCCGATCGTCACCCATGCGGCAGAGGAACTCAAAGAGCGGGTTGCTGGCATCGCCGGCCGTTGGACCGGCCGCTCTGGCTCCCGCATGCTCTGTCACGCTCGCGCTTGCTGGTTCTGTCATGACCTCGAAGTCCGATGCCGGCCGCGCTAGAAAATCTTGACGCCGCGCGGCGACTTGTAGAACTGGGGATGCCGATACGCCTTGTCTGAACCGGGGTCGAACAACGGTCCCGCATCACCGGGCGACGACGCCGAAATGGATTCAGTGGGCACCACCCAGAGACTCACCACCTTGCCGCGCCGTGCGTAAACATCGCGCGCATTCTGGATGGCGTGTTCGGCATCGGTGGCGTGTACACTCCCCGCATGCTCATGCGGGGCGCCTTCCCCTTCCTGGGTGAACACTTCCCAAAGTGGCCACTGCGTATCGGACATGGTATGCTGCTGTTGAGTAGTCTGAATCAGGCGGCGCTGCTCTGTGCCTTGGCCGCCTGCCGTGCGGCATGCGCTTCCGCTGCCTCACGCACCCAGGCGCCATCGTCATGCGCCTTGCGTCTGGCCGCGAGACGCTCGCGGTTGCACGGTCCGTTCCCGGCAATCACCTGCTGGAACTCGCTCCAATCGATCGCCCCGAACTCCCAGTTCTCCGTCTCGGCGTCGTAGCGCAGACCGGGGTCGGGCACCGTGAGGTTGATCGCCAGCGCCTGTGGGATGGTGAGGTTCACAAACCGCTGACGCAGGGCGTCGTTGGTCTCTTTCTTCACACGCCAGCGCATGAGTTCAGCCGAGTTTGGCGACGCGGCATCACTCGGGCCGAACATCATGAGCGACGGCCACCACCAGCGATTCACGGCGTCCTGCACCATGGCCTTCTGCGCCGGCGTGCCATTGGAAAGCACCGAGCAGATTTCGTAGCCCTGGCGCTTGTGGAAGTTTTCCTCTTTGCAGATGCGGATCATCGCCCGTGCATACGGCCCGTACGATGTCTTTGCGAGCATGGTCTGGTTCACAATCGCTGCGCCATCCACAAACCAGCCGATCACGCCGATGTCGGCCCAGGTGAGCGTTGGATAGTTGAAGATGCTGGAGTACTTCGCCTTCCCCGTCAGGAGCTGGTCGACCAGTTCTTCGCGCGAGACGTTGAGGGTCTCGGTGCCGCAGTAGATGTAGAGCCCGTGCCCCGCTTCGTCCTGGACCTTGGCGAGGAGGACCATTTTGCGGCGCAAGCTTGGCGCGCGGGTGATCCAGTTTCCTTCGGGAAGCATGCCGACGATCTCGGAGTGGGCATGCTGCGACATCATCCGAATGAGCTGTTTGCGGTACTTCTCCGGCATCCAGTCCTTCGGCTCGATTGTCTCCCCGGCGTTCAGGCGCGACTCGAACTCGGCCAGTTTCGTGGGATCCTCGGCAGGTGCAGTCGTCATCGACATAAGGGCTCCGATTGTCCGCGCGGTCGAAGTGTCCAAACGCTGTCGCCGCAACAGGTTCGGGAATCTAACACCACGTGCCTTGTGAGCGTCAATTCGGCAGATCTCTGACGACCAGCCCGTCCCCGCGGAAAGAATGAACGAGACCAGGAGTGTCCCATTGCGCGGAGCACGCGGGGCTTCCATCCTCCGCGCTCTTCCAGCAGACCATCCGAATGAGCCCTGAACCCGGATTTGTCACTGTCGCGGTTGCCGACGGCATCGCGACCATAACCTTTGGCCACCCGCGCGGAAACTCGCTTCCGGGCGCCCTCCTTCGCGAACTCGCCTCCACCATCGAGGCCACGGGTCGCAGGCAGGACGTCACGGTCATCCGACTCGAAAGCAGCGGGACCGGACCCTTCTGCGCCGGCGCGTCGTTCGATGAGCTCAAGGCCATCTCGACGCCGCAGGAAGGGCAGCACTTCTTCTCAGGATTTGCGGGTGTCATCCAGGCGATGAAGCGGTGCCCGCGATTCATCGTCACCCGCGTTCAGGGCAAGGCAGCCGGTGGTGCACTGGGGATCATTGCCACGTCGGACTATGCCATCGCCCACAACTCTGCGGCCGTTCGCCTGAGTGAGCTGGCGGTTGGAATCGGGCCGTTCGTGGTCGGCCCGCCCATTGAGCACAAAATCGGCAGGGCCCACTACTGCGCCATGACCGTCGACTTTGATTGGCGGGATGCTGATTGGGCCCTCCGCACCGGCCTCTACGCCAAAGTCACCCCAAGCGTGGAAGAACTCGACGCCGCCGTGGCCGGGTTATGCCTGCGGCTCTCCAAGGCGAATCCAGCCGCAGTCGCGCTGCTCAAGGAGGTCTTCTGGGCAGGCACGGAGCATTGGGACACACTGCTGGCCGAGCGCGCCGGAATGAGCGGCTCGCTCGTGCTCTCCGATTTCACCCGCAATGCCATTGCTGCCTTCGGCGCGAAGTAGCACACGGAAGTGACAGGGAACAGGAGTTACCCCACAGCATCCACACACCGTGACTCCTGTCCCTGCACCCCGTACGTAACGTCCTTCACCCCTCCTATTCGCAGTACCGCCGCGAATCCCGACAAACCGGGCAAACAGGGGAACGCTTCGTCACGGGGCACGGCCCATCGGTCACAGCCGCTGCGCGATGATCCATCACGAGTAGTTGATTTGGATCGTCTCCAGCCCCCGACCGCCATGACCCTCGCCCGTTTGCTGTTGGCCGGTGCTCTCGTTCTTCCGGCGGGACTGAGCGCTCAAGCGCCATCGGCGCCCCCGTGCCAGACCCCCGCGTCGCGGCAGTTCGACTTCTGGTTAGGCGAGTGGGATGTGAAAAATCCTGCCGGTCAGGTCATCGCCCGCAGCTCGATCACGTCCATCCTCAATGGGTGTGTCGTGAAGGAGTCCTACTCGTTGCTCAATGGCCCCTACAAGGGCGAGAGCTACAACACCTTCGACACACGCACGGGACGTTGGCATCAGTCGTGGGTCGACAACGGGGGCCTGCTCGCGTTGTTCGACGGAGGCCTTCAGGGCACGGCGATGATCCTCGAAGGTGATGGGGCGGACCCCAAAGGTGCATTCCGCAGCCGCATGACCTTCACGCCACTCCCCGACGGCCGTGTGCGCCAACTCTGGGAGCGCTCCGACGACAAGGGCGCCACCTGGTCGACGATGTTCGATGGCTACTACGTGAAACGAACGGGGACCAGTTAGTCAGCCGGACCGACGACCCGCCCTCCCTCGGTAATGCGCATGACGGAGGGCTTTCGCGTTTTCTGCAGTCGCTTGGCCACAGCCTCCGTCTTCCGCATCACGCGAAGCACGTTGCCGCCCATGATCTTCTTGGTCTGCACGTCCGTGTATCCGCGGCGCAGCAACTCGGCCACCACGTTGGGGAACATGGAGATGTCGTCGAGCCCGGCGGGGTGTTTGTCGATCGCGCCCAGATCCGCCCCGATGCCCACGTGATCCACACCGATGAGTTTGACGATGTAGTCGATGTGATCGACGTATTTCTCGAGCGTGGTGTTCGGCACATTGTTGATGTAGGCCAGAAAGGCCGAGTCCACCTTGGCGGGGTCGTTGGGCCACTGCGCCTGATAGCGGCGCTGGACCCCAAAGACGTCACGCATCATGACGGCGGCCGCGGAGTCGACAAATGCCGGAAAGGCGTTGACCATCACCACGCCGTCCTTCTCCTTCAGCTTCATCAGAATCGAGTCGGGCACATTGCGCGGATGATCGGCCAGACGCCGTACCGATGAGTGGCTGAAGAAAAGTGGCGCCTCACTGGTGCGGGCCACCGCACTCATCACGGCGTCGGAGACGTGCGAGATGTCGACCATCATGCCCAGCCGGTTCATCTCGCGAACCACCTCGAGCCCGAAGGGGCTGAGTCCCGAGTGCTTGGCGGCGTCGGTGGAGGCGTCGGCCCACGCGGTTGACGACCCATGCGTGAGGGTCATGTAGCGCGCTCCCATGGCATGAGCGATCCGCAGCATCCCTAACGAGTTGTCGATGGCGTGCCCACCCTCGATGCCGATGAGCGAGGCAATCTTTCCCTTCTTGTGAATGCGGACGATGTCGGCCGCGGTCGTGGCAAACTCCAGGCTGGGCGAGCGGTCGATCATCCGGCGGATGAGGTCAATCTCCTCGAGGACCATCTTCCCTGCCCCTTCACCCTCGTACTGCGACGGCACATACGCCGCCCAGAACTGTCCCCCCACGAGCCCCTTTTTCGCTCGCGGAATGTCGGTGTCGATGGGGAGCGTTTTGTCGGGATCGTACCGGTCGAGGTCGAATGCGCCATTGAGCCGGATCATCTCCGGCAAATCGTTGTGCGAGTCGATGAACGGCGCCTCACGCATCAGCCGCCGAGCGCGCGGCAGGTACGACTCGCGGGACGCCTGGGCGTCAACCACCAAGGGGAGAGCAAGCAGGAGCGCCGAAAGAATCGATTTCATCCAGAAAACCCGTTTGAAGGAAATTCGCAATGTATCAACACCCACCTTGACCCCTTTCATACTTCCCGTGCTTCCCGTGCTTCTCGTGCCTCTCGTGCCTCTCGTGCCTCTCAAGAAGTGGGCGGACTAAACGCCGCATGCTGCTGATCCACCCAGCTCTGGTGGTACTTCGGGTCTTCAATCGTCATCGCCGGCTTCGCCACCTTGAGCGGCCGGAACGAATCCATCATCACCGCCAGCTCATTGGTGTACTTCGCGCCAATACTGGCCTCGGTCCGACCCGGATGCGGGCCATGCGGCAACCCGTCGGGATGATGGGTGATCGATCCGTATTCGATGCCCTTGCGGCTCATGAACTCGCTCGATGCGTAGAACAGCACCTCGTCGCTGTCCACATTCGAGTGGTTGTATGGCGCGGGGACAGCATTCGGGTCGAAGTCGTAGGGACGCGGGCAGAAGGAGCAGATCACGAAGCCGTCCCCCTGAAACGTCTGGTGCACCGGAGGCGGCTGGTGAATGCGTCCGACGATCGGCTCGAAGTCGTGGATATTGAAGGCCCAGGGATAGAAGTAGCCATCCCACCCCACCACGTCGAACGGATGGTGATCGAGGATCAGTTCGTTGATGGCATTGTATTGCTTGACGAAGAGCGGAAAGTCCCCCCGCTCATCGTGTGGCGCCAGGGACTGCGGCCGGCGGATGTCGCGCTCACAAAATGGCGCCCCTTCGAGGAGCTGGCCGTACTCGTTCCGATATCGCCTGGGAAAGCGGATATGCCCCGCACTTTCCATCACCAGCAGCTTGCTCGGCGCGGCCGCATCGAGCCGCCACCGGTGCAGGATGTTGCGGTGAATGACGATGTAGTCTCCCGGCTTGTAGGGCAGGTCGCCGTAGACGGACTCGAGCACCCCCTGCCCCTCGACCACGTACACCACCTCGTCCGCCTGCGAGTTGCGGTAGAAGTGCGCGTCGATCGCATCGGGTTCCACATACGACATGGCGATGTCGCTGTTGAACAGCAGCGGAATGCGATCCATCGTCGCACTCCCACCCTTCCTGACACGCGACGTGAGGAAGTGCCGGTGCCGCAACGATGTGCCCTCATCGGCCTCCCACACCACATCGCGCACCTTTCGCGCTGACTTTACCGTCGTGGGCGGATGCGTGTGATACAGCAGCGACGAGGTCCCGACGAAGCCCTCATGCCCCATCAGCTCTTCCGCGTACAATCCCCCATCGGGGCGGCGAAAGACGATGTGACGTTTTCTGGGTACCTCACCTAACGAATGATAGATTGGCATGGAAGAACCGGAAGCATGGGAGGCACGAGAAGCACGAGAAGCACGCGAAGCACTTTGTTGGCGGAGCGCGGGAGGGGGGCGAAGCACGGGTTGGGTAGCACTGTCAAAGATGCGGCCGTGCTTCCCGTGCTTCTCGTGCCTCCCGTGCTCCGGTCTAAAGGTTCCCTCGCGCCGCCTGCTCACGCTCGATCGACTCGAACAGCGCCTTGAAGTTGCCTTTGCCGAATCCCTTCGCGCCCTTGCGCTGAATGATCTCGTAAAACAGCGTCGGCCGGTCCTCGACGGGCTTGGTAAAGATCTGCAGCAGGTACCCTTCGTCGTCGCGATCGATGAGGATGCCGAGTTCTCGCAGGGCGCCGGCATCTTCGTCAATGGCACCCACCCGGGTAAACACCTCGTCGTAGTACGTGGCAGGCGTGCGCAGAAACTCCACACCACGCGAACGCAACTCGCGCACGGTCCCGACAATGTCGTCCGTCGCGATGGCCACGTGCTGCACGCCCGGGCCACGATAGAAGTCGAGATACTCCTCGATCTGCGACTTCTTCTTGCCGCTGGCGGGTTCGTTGATCGGGAACTTGATGCGTCCGTTGCCGTTCGACATCACCTTCGACATCAGCGCCGAATACTCGGTGGAGATGTCCTTGTCGTCGAAGGTCAGCAGGTTGAAGAAGCCGAGCACTCGCGAGTAGAACTCGACCCAGTGATTCATCTTGCCCAGTTCGACATTCCCCACGCAGTGATCGACGTACTTGAGTCCAACCGGTGCCGGCTTGTAGTCAGACGTGACCGGGACAAACCCGGGAAGGAAGAGCCCCCGATAGTTGCGGCGTTCGACGATGGAATGGATCGTGTCGCCATAGGTCCGAATGGCGGCGATCACCACCTCGCCCTGGTCGTCGCGCATGACGGTCGGCTCACCAGCCGACACGGCGCCGCGTTCGATGGCCTTCGCATAGGCGTCGCGTGCATCGTCCACCCAGAACGCGAGATCGCGCACACCGTCACCATGGGTGCGGATGTGATCGGCAATGGGACCTTCGGGACCCATTGGGGTCGTCAGGACCAGGCGAATCTTGTCCTGCACCAGGAGATAGCTGGCCCGGTCACGAACCCCCGTTTCTGGTCCGCGATATCCCACCAGCTCATAACCCCAGGCGGTGCGGTAGTAGTGGGAAGACTGCTTGGCATTGCCGACATAGAACTCGATGTAATCGGTCCCATTGATCGGAAAGGTGTCATGCGCCGTCTCGGGGCTGGCGGCGATCGAGGTAGCGGTCATGTTGACTCCCTGGGGGATGCGGGGCGCCTGCGGCGCCGAGTGTGCTCAATAAACGCATGGCGACGAATGCCGTGTCAAATATATTGACGGAATCGCTGTGATATCTCGTCGATATGAATCCAGGCTTCGAACTCCGCCACCTTCGCTACTTTGTCGCCGTCGCCGACGAGCTCCACTTCGGCCGCGCCGCCCGACGACTGGGCATTGCACAGCCCCCGCTCAGTCAACAGATCCAGCGACTCGAGGCCTTTGTCGGGGTGTCGCTCCTCGAGCGAACCAAGCGCCGGGTTGAGCTCACTCCGGCGGGCGAGCTCTTCCTCAGCGATGCACGGCGCATTCTCGCAGACGTCGAATCCACCGCCGCGGCCGCCCGGCGGGTTGCCCAGGGACAGACCGGTTCACTGACCGTGGCCTTCGCCGCGTCCGTGATGTTTCTGGCGCTGCCGCAGATCATTCGGCGCTTTCGGGAGCTCTTCCCGGGGGTCCATCTCGAGCTGCGTGAGCTCCCGACGGGGTCACAGCTCGTCGCGCTGCGGACCGGGGAGATCGAGGTCGGCTTTCTGCGCGAACCGCCTCCCGATCCCTCCCTTCGCATGGAGACGGTCATGCGGGAGCAGTTTGTCATCGCGCTCAGCAAGGGCCATCCACTCTCGCAGCGCCGGCAGGTGGTCGTCGCCGACCTGGCGCATGAAGACTTCGTGCTTTTCCCGAGCGACGTCGCGCCTGGGCTGCACGCGCAGGTTGTGGCCCTCTGTGCCGCCGCGGGATTTACCCCCCGCGTGCGTCAGGTCAGCCGCGAACTGTATACCACGGTATCCCTTGTCGAAGCCGAAATGGGCGTCACCATCATTCCCGAATCGGTGCGGCAGATTGGCTGGCGAGGAGTGAAGTATTTCCCCATCGACGGTCCGCAAGCCGAAACACGCATCGACGCCGCCTGGCGTGTGGACAACAACAGCCCTGTGGTCCGCTCCTTCCTCGAGATCGCCCGCCTGGCGTCGGCAACGCGCCGCACCCGTGGCGTTATCGAATCACGACAACGCTGACCGCCGTAGAGAGGGCACTCCGTGTCTCCCCGTGAGATCCCCTAACTTTCGGCCATGACCTCGTCCCCCGAAGTAGTCCGGCTCGGCCAACTCGTTGGCGCGCATTATCGCGTGGAGTCGGAGGTGGGTCGAGGGGGTATGGGGGTCGTGGTTCGGGCCAGGGACCTTCGGCTGGATCGCGCCGTCGCGATCAAGACACTCCCGGCGCATCTCTCGTCGGACCCGATCATTCGGGAGCGCTTTCTGCGCGAGGCACGAACCGCCGCCTCCCTGTCGCACCCCAACATCGTGCCGATCCACCACGCGGCCGAAGTGGAAGACGTTGTCTACTTCGTGATGGGCCTGGTGGAAGGTCGCTCGGTGGCGCAGCGCGTGCGTGATGCTGGAGTGTTCAGCCCCGCCGAGAGCATTGCAGTCCTGCAGGATGTAGCGGCAGCGCTCAGTTATGCCCACGAACGGGGAGTCATCCATCGGGACATCAAGGCCGAGAACATCCTGCTCGATCCGGCGCAGGACCGAGCCATGGTCACCGACTTCGGCATCGCCCGACTGGTGGAAGCGGCACCCATGACGGCAACTGGCACGGTGCTCGGCTCGGTGCACTACATGAGCCCCGAACTCGTCTCGGGTGATGCCCTCGATGGCCGCAGCGATCTGTACGCGTTAGGTGTTCTTGGTTTCTTCATGCTCACGGGCCGATTTCCCTTCGAGCATGAGGCCGCGTCTGCGGTACTGGTGGCGCATGTCACTCGGCCGGCGCCGCCCATTCGCTCCGTGGCCCCTCGGGTGCCAGTTGCCCTTGCCGACGTCATCGATCAGCTGCTACAGAAGAACCCGCGCGCACGCTTCAGCAATGCGGCCCTGCTTGCTTCGGCGCTGGGGCGTGCGACCGGGCGTCTCGATGAAGCACAGCCCCCTGCACCACCGGCAATACTCTCGCACACGGAAGCCCAGGCGGTGTGGGAACGTGCGGCGCTGCTGCAGGAGATGACTGGACAGGTGGTGCCGCCCCCTGCGGTCCGCACCAGCACGCCGCAGCCGGCGACGCTGACGAGCGGATTTCAGCTTGACGATGTGCGCTCAGCGGCGGCCGGGGCCGGCATCGACCAGAAGTATGTGGACAAGGCACTCGCCGAACGTCTGCCGGGTTCGCCCGGGTCGAGCTTCGTACGCCCCGGCCCGGTGATGAATGAACCGACGAACCCGTGGATCGGATCGCGCACCCGGCTCGAGTTCGAAGCCGTGATTCCTGGTGAGCTCGATGACGCCGGACTCGATGAAATCTCTGACGAGTTGCGCCGCAGCGTCGGGGAGTTTGGCACGGTCTCCAACCGCCGGGGCACCGTGGAGTTCACTGCGGCCCCCACGACCGCGAACGGCATGCCGCGCCGGATGCAGGTGTACGTCACCTCGCGAAACGGGCGCACAACCATCCGCGCATTCGAGGACTTCAAGCAAGTGGCGGGGGGCATCATTGGCGGCATCACCGGTGGCGTCGGGGGCGGCGTTGGCGGTGCTTCCTTCGGTGTCATAATGGGGGTGACCAAAACCGCGCTCATCGCAGCCCCCGCATTCGGCGGGGTGGCGCTCCTTGCCTACGGTGCCTCGCGGTTCATCGTGCATCGCGTGGCCAAGAGCAAGGAGAAGGAACTCCGCACCCTCATGGATCGCCTGGTGGAGCGGATACGCGAACTGGTGGAGCAACCACCCCTCTTGCCCGCATCCGGGCAGCGCCGCATCGGTCGTTAGGCCAGCTCAGGCAGGTTTCGGTACAGCTCCAGCGCCTGCGGGTTGGCCAGCGCATCCGTGTTTTTCACCGGTCGTCCGTGAATCACATCGCGCACCGCCAGCTCGGTGATCTTGCCGGAGATAGTGCGGGGAATGTCCGCCACCTGCACCATGACCTTTGGCACATGATGCGGACTGGTGTGCTCCCGGATACTCCGTCTGATGCGATCACGCAGCGCATCGTCGAGCGAGAGACCCTCCCGCATTCTGACAAACAGTACGATGCGGACGTCGCGATCGCCGGCGTCCCCGATCTCCTGGCCGACGACCAGGCTTTCCATGACGTCGGGGAACTGTTCGACCTGGCGATAGATTTCGGCGGTCCCGATGCGGACGCCACCGGGATTGAGCGTGGCGTCACTCCGGCCAGTGATGATAAGCCCGCCATGCGGAGTGAGCTCAGCCCAGTCTCCGTGACGCCAGACGCCCGGATACGTGTCAAAGTAGGCCGCGCGATACCGGCTCCCGTCGGGGTCATTCCAGAACGACACCGGCATCGACGGAAACGGAAGTGTGCAGACCAGCTCCCCCGGTTCCCCGCGCACGGGCCGGCCGTTGTCGTCGTACGTATCCACCTGCATGCCCAGACCTGGGCATTGCAGCTCTCCGCGCCACACCGGTTCTGCCGGGTTGCCTAACGCAAAGCAGGAGATGATGTCGGTGCCGCCGCTGATCGACGAGAGCTGCACGTCGGGCGCAATTTCGCGGTAGACATAGTCAAACGATGGCGGGGCCAGCGGACTCCCGGTGGAGAGGACCGCTCTCAGCGAGGTGAGGTCGCGGGTGGTGCCCGGGCGCAGCCCTTCCTTCTCCGCGAGTGCGAGGTATTTGGCGCTCGTGCCGAACACCGTCAGCCGTTCGTCCTCGGCCATCTGCCACAGCAGGTCGGGGCCGCGTTGCTGCTGATCGCGCCCGGGACGCTGCGCCCGCGCGAGAGGTGCCCCATCGTACAAGACCACGGTCGCACCCACCGCCAACGCACTTACCAGCCAATTCCACATCATCCAGCCGCAGGTGGTGAAGTAGAAGATGCGGTCGTCGCGGGTGAGCCCCGTGTGCAGGACGTGCTCCTTGAGGTGCTGCAGCAACGTGCCACCGGCGCCATGCACCATGCACTTCGGGAGACCCGTCGTGCCTGACGAGTACATGATGTAGAGCGGGTGTGCGAAGGGAAATCGCTCGACAGGCAGGCCATCCGGCTCCCCGCTGGCCAGGAAGGCATCCCAGGTGACACTATCGCGAATCGGCGGGACATCCCGTGTCATCTCGACGAACGGAATGACCACCACTCGCCCGATGGATGCGATCTCTGCCACGATCTCCCGCGTGCGCTCCAGGCAATCGATCCGTTTGCCCGCGTACCGGTAGCCGTCGGCGACAAAGAGCACCTTCGGCGCGATCTGGCCAAAGCGGTCGACCACACCCTTCACGCCGAAGTCGGGAGAACACGACGACCAGATCGCACCTAACGAAGCCGTGGCGAGCATGGCGATCACTGCTTCGGGAATGTTGGGGAGGTACCCGGCCACGCGATCCCCCGGCATCACCCCCTGCGCGCGCAACGCACTGGCCACACGCCCAACCTTCTCACGCAGCTCCCGGTAGGTAACGCTGCCCCGGCGACCTTCCTCGGTCCAGCTCACCAGCGCCTCACGATCGTCGCCATACCGGAGGAGGTTTTCCGCGAAGTTCAGACGCGCCTGCGGAAACCAGGTGGGCCCGGCGACAGGATCGGGTGGCGCCATGCGCTCCAGGCCGTGAACCACGTCAGCCCCCATCTCTCCGGTCACCGGCATGAACTCCCAGACGGCGGGCCAGAAGCGGTCTGCATGAGCGGTCGACCAGCGATGCAGCTGTGCATAGTCATACTCACCCTGCACCTCCCCGCGCCCGCGGACAAACTCCCAGAAACGAACCATCGCCGAGGCGGCAGCGCGCGACGGCGATGGGGTCCAGAGTGGCCCGTCTGACAACATCAATTGATTCCGACGAGCTCGATATCGAAGACGAGATTCGCGTTGCCGGGGATCACGGGCGGGCTCCCCTGTGCGCCATAGCCGTACTGGCTGGGGAGGAGCAGACGGCGCTTGCCACCCACCTTCATCCCCTGCATGCCGATCTGCCATCCCTGAATGAGGTTGGCGAGCGGGAAGACTGCCGGCGTGCCCGAACCGGCATTGCCATCAAAGCGGGTGCCGTTGGCCAGGTAGCCCGTGTAGTAGACGCGCACGGTCGGCGTGCCGGCGAGGGTGGCGCCAGTCCCGGCGGCCTGGTCAAGGATATAGATGCCCGAGGGGAGTTTGGTCATCGCCGAAAGGCCGATGCCGAGCGATGAGGCCCAGGTTTGTGCTTCGAGTGTCACGGCGGGGCTCGTAGGTTCAACGGCGTTATTGGGGAAGCAGCCCGTAAAGAGCAGCGCTGCGAGGAAGACGAGGGTCGGACGAGGGAGGCGCATGATGCTGCCGGTGAGAGGGGATAGGGAAATTAGCCGGGAAGGGCCACGAGGTCAGGGGTGATACTCTCGATGGTCGGGCAACCTGCGAGCGCCATGGCCAGGTCCAGTTCGTCGCGAAGCAGTTCCAGCACCTGCTGTGCCCCCTGCGCCCCACCCACCGCCAGCCCCCACACCGGGGGCCGGCCGAGGAGCACGGCCCGCGCGCCTAACGCGAGCGCCTTGAGGACGTCGGTGCCACGGCGGATCCCGCCATCGACATACACCTCCGCGCGTCCATCCACGGCGGTCACCACTTCGCGGAGGCAGCGGGCGGTGGCAATCGAGGTATCCAGCTGCCGTCCGCCATGATTCGACACCACAATGCCGCTCGCCCCATGCTCCACAGCCCGCACGGCATCATCGCCACGCACAATGCCTTTCACCAGCACCGGGAGTCCCGACAGGTCGCGCAGCCATTCGATGTCGCGCGGCGACAAGGAGGGGTCGTGCAACCCGCGAAAGTGATGCATGAGCCCCGACGCATCGGCGGTGGCGGTGGGCACCACATCCATCCCCACATGATCGGCGTTGGCAATGTGGAGTCCGGGCGGCAGGGTGAAGCCGCTCCGGATGTCACGTTCGCGCCTGCCTAACGTGGGTGCATCGACGGTGAGCACCAGCGCCTTGTAGCCCACCGCGGCGGCCCGGCGCACCAGCTCGCGGGTGTACTCACGCCCCTGATAGATGTAGACCTGAAACCACTTCGGCGCCGGCGTGGCCGCCTGCACCTCCGCCAGCCCCGTGGTGGCCGTGGTACTCACGATCATGAGGGTGCCGGCCGCAGCCGCTGCCTGCGCCATCCCGCACTCGCCATCGGGATGAGCCAGTTTCTGCATGGCCGTCGGCGCCACGAGAATTGGCATGCTCACCGGTGAGCCGAGCACCGTCGTGGACAACACGCGGGTGCGCACATCCACCATGGTCCGGTAGCGAATGGCGATGTCGTCCCAGGCGCGTCGGTTCTCGCGCAGCGTGATTTCGTCATTGGCCCCACCGGTCTGGTATCCCCAGGCCGAGGACTCCACCAGACGGCTCGCCGCCGCTTCAAAGTCGAACAGGTTGAGCACGGAAACGTGAGAGTTGAGAGAGCGACAAGGGTACTTCGCTGAACCGCGCGTGCGTGAGGGGGCCCTGCTCCACCTCAGCGGATAGCGGCCGGACCCGTATCGGTCCGGCCCGCGCCGCTGGGCCTAACGAACGTACCCCTTCGAGTCCCGGAGCGCGTCGCGGCAGACCGGCCATGACGTGGCCTGCTGGAAGCCGCCACCACTGCTTGCCGCTGGGCCACGATCAAACACGCGCCGGTCACGCGACAGCAGCTCCGGATCTTCACTCGCCAGGTAGGTGAGCAGGGCCGTGAGCGTGGCGTTGTTCTTCAGGTCGTCGAGCACCACCTTGTCGTACGTGTCGCGCTGCGTGTGCCAGGTGTATTGACTATACGACCAGTCGAGCGCGCCGAGCCCGAAGGCTGGTGCCCCACTGCAGATGAAGGAGGCGTTGTCGGAGCCACCGCCCGAGGGACTCCCCGGGAAGTTGAGCGTGATGCCGCGGGTGAGTTCCGCAGGGATTGCCGCCATCCAGCGCGCCAGATTGCCGCTCGCCGTGGTGAGCCCACTCGCCGAGAAGTTGATGATGCGCCCGGTGCCGTTGTCCTGATTGAACAGCGCCTGCAGCCCCTTCACCACCTCGGGATGATCACTCGCATAGCCGCGTGATCCGTTGAGCCCCTGCTCTTCTCCACCCCAGTGCCCTACAAGGATCGTGCGTTTGGGGTTGGGATAGTGCTTCTTGAGAATCCGCAGCGCCTCCATCATCACGATGGTCCCGGTGCCGTTGTCGGTCGTGCCGCTCCCTCCGTCCCACGAGTCGAAGTGCGCCGACAACATCACGTACTCCCCCGGCTTGGTGCTGCCAGGAATGCGGGCGATCGTGTTGAAGACTGGCAGTTCACCCAGGAACTCTGCATCGGCCTTGACGCGGAGTTTCGGGCCCTGATTCTGCGCGGCCAGCCGATAGAGCAGGCCGTAGTCCTCGCAGCTGATGTCCACCGACGGCACCCGTGTGGTCTGCGCATCGAACACCTTCTGCACGCCCCATCCGTTGGACCAGCGCGAGGCCACCACCCCGGCGGCGCCGGCCGCTTCGAGTCGCACACCTAACGAGCCTGTTCCCAGCCCGACCCCGAGACCCGTCTTCTGGATGCGGCGATTCCATGCCGCGGTTGCCTCGGCCCGCTCGGCCTTCATTCGTGCAAACGACTCCGCAGTGGCAAACCGCTCCCAGTTGTCATCGGGGCGGCAGGTCGGCTGCAACATGGAAATGAGGACGAACTTCCCGCGCGCCTGCGGGAGCCACGCGGCAAAGGCAGCCGAGTCGGCCACATCGGGAAGGATCACAACATCCCCCTCGACGTCCCTGCCGCCGGTCCCGGCGCTCCAGGCGAGCATGGTTCCTTCCAGCGATCGGACACGGGGAGCGATCATGTCGATGTGCGTCACCCCGCGTCGCCACGACTTCCATGTGCCATACTGCTCGTTCTTTGCCTCGATGCCCCACGAGGTATAGCTGGCGGCCAGCCACTCGTTGCCGCGTTTATGTCCCGGCGAGGCGGTGAGGCGCGTGCCGATCGAGTGACTGAGCACCTGCAGCAGGCGGCCGGCCTGTGACTGGCCCATGCCCTCCTCGAAGATCCTGCGAATGACGGGGTCCGGGGTGGCATACGACTGGGCAGCAAGCGGGGCGGCCCACACCAGGGCGGCCGCCGCAACACGACGCATCATGACACAAACTCCAGGCAGATGAGGGAGTGAAGGCGGGGAGAGGGACCGGCGCTGACGCCGGCCCCTCGGGCACACCCTAGCGGTCCATACCAACGATGCCCGCAGCGGCGCCGGCAGATGCCGGTCCGTAGTAGATCCCGTTGAAGAGAAACTTGAACGTGGCATGCGGCTGTGCACGGTTAGCCACTTCCGGACCCAGGAGGAAGAGCTTCCCCTTCCCCACCTGCGCCTCGGCGACGGCGACACCGCCATTGAGGTATCCCTGACCCCACGCCCAGCCCGAGCGGAGCGGTGCTGGCGAATCGAACCAGGCCACCGGAGTGACACCCTTCATGGCGGCGTCGGCCCCGAGACGGAAGACCGGCGACGAATCGAAGAAGAGATCAACGCGTTTGCCGAGGCCATGTGCCAGCGGGTGTGTGTTGTCCACCGCCGCGTCGAGTACTGAGCCGGGCACAAAGAGCTTCTCGCGCGGAATGGCGCGGTCTGCGCCGGTTTGCGTGCGCTCCACCAGATGATTGTGCACGGGCAGGTTGAGATGCTCAGCCAGCGCGCTCGATCCACCGATCGTGATGACCGTGCCTCCATCTTCCATGAACTTCTTGAGCTGCGGAACCGTCTTCGCGATGGTGACGCGGCCAAGGGTGGCGCGAAACTCCTCGGGAATGTCCTCGGGTTGCGGCTGACGCCCACCAAAACCGCCACCGGCAGCGCGATCGCTCTCGGGAATGCCACCGTCGGCAAACACCAGCACATCGAACTTCGTGTTCAGGTTGCCCGCATCGAGTTCCTGCGCAAACACCTGGCGCACATTCGGGAAGTCAAACTGCTCGAAGATCCAGCGCATCCAGCCACTCGGCATGCTGCCGCCGTACTGATCCCAGAGTCCGACACGCACGTTCTTCATGCGGAGGGCGTCGCCCTGCGGCCGGCTCGCCACGCCATCGAAGTTCACGCCCTGCTCGGCGGCAATCTTGTCGACGATGCCCTTCGCTCCGGCCTTGTTGGCAATGAACCAGGCGCCAGCAGCGTACTGTTTGCCACCCGCCGTCGTGGCTCCCTTGAGCCAGCTCACCTCGCCCCCGGCCTTCATCACACGGTTGACCGCGACAAAGGCGTCGTTGAAGGAGTGATCGACGAGCCAGCCGGCAGCACCGGCCGTGACACGCCCGGCGGGCGGTGTGGCCATCCCCTTCACTTCTTCACAGGGACACTCGAAGCCGTCCAGCATCCGGTCGAACTTCACGCCCATCTGGTACGCCAGGGTGTAGCCGGCGTTGTCGTACGGCGCCTTGGGCGGCCCCCCGGGATACTGCAGATCGTTGGGGTAGTCCTGCGGCTCGAACATGTCCATGACATGCGCGCGGAAGGGCTGTGCGGTCTTCACCACATACGAGCCAGCCGGATAGTTGCGGCCACCCGCGCTGAACGCGGTGCGCGCGCGATGGATCGTGACCCCACCCTTTTGCAGCGCGTTCACGAACTTGGTGACGGTGCCAAAGTCACCCTGATCGGACGGCATGATGAAACCACGCGGATCGCGCAACTCCGGCTTGCGGAGCGACGCGAAGTACTGCGACGGCTGCACGCCTCCACCACCGCCCTGCGTGGTCATGAAGGAGTTGTCATTGGCCTGCCCGGCACGTGCCTTCTGGATTTCAGCCATCACGCTGGCGACGCGGCGCGGATAATCCGTCCAGGTATCCTTGGAGCCTTTCTCGATCGCGTTGCGCCCCATCTTCCAGATGTTGAAGAGGAACTGCTCGCGATGACGTGAGACCACATCGAGCACCGCCCAGTTGGCCGTCACCGAGTACTCGATGGACTGCCGGAAATGCCAGCGCTGCGGTGTGATCGGGAAGACGTAGTTCTCCTGCGGAATCAGCTTCTCGGGTGTGAAGGGAATCTCGATCGGCGTCGGGCTGCCGATGGTTTCGGTCAGGAGACCCAGCTGGTTGTGGAAGTACACTGCGGTCCGCAGACCACCATTCCACCAGGTCTGATAGCCGGCCTGATCGCGTCGCACGGCACCCGGCTTGTTCTCCAGTGCAAAGCGGGTGTGCATCGATGTGCCCAGCAGATCGATGCCATAAATGACCAGGGGATCGATGTTGTGGTTATGCGGCGCGCGGAACGGCGGCGCAAACAACACCGCGCCGGCAGGCCCCGTTTGATGGTGGTTGTACACCACCTGCGGGAACCACTCCTGATACTGCTGGCGCATGATGTTCATGCTCTCGTTCTGCGCGCCCATGTAGAAGTCACGATTGTTGTCGTGACCGACGTACTTCTGGTACAACCGCGGGATATCCCCAAACGAGCGCGCCTTTTCGTCGGCCTTGCGCATGTACCAGTTCGATACCAGTTCCATGCCGTCCGGGTTCGCATGCACCATCAGAATGATGCAGTCGTTGAGAAAGCGCTGGATCTCCGGATCGTTGGAGCTGACCAGACGATAGTTGGTCTCGATAAGCTGATGGGCCCCCAGCACTTCGGTGGCGTGCAGCCCGCCGTCGATCCAGACCACGGCCTTGCCATCCACCGCGAGCTGTTTGGCCTCGGCCTCGGACACCTCGCCCCTGGCCAGACGCACCGCGATGTCCTTGTACTTCGCGAGATTGCGGTGGTTCTCGGGAGAGGTCACGATGGCCATCAGCTGGCCGCGCCCTTCCGCGGTCTTGCCGATCTCCTGCACCACCATCCGGTCGGACTCGGCGTCGAGCTTCTTCCAGTAATCGACAAACTGTGTGTAGTTCGCGAGACGATAGTCGTCGCCGATATTGAACCCGAAGAAGTCCTTCGGACTGGTAATGCGTCCCTGCGCGACGGCCGTGCTCGCGCCAACAGCGAGTGCGGTACCGAGGGAGAGGACACGTGACCAGCGAACGAATGAGCGCATGGCGTTGTGCGGGTAGCGGGTGAACGAGCACGCCAACGTTACGCCCCGATGTGGGCCACGTCGAGCGCGACTGCAGGGTTTACGCCGGGCCGTGCGCGGACGCTGCACCCGCGAGGCATGACCGGGCCTGAAGCGCTTCTCCCCCGGCATAGATTGGACCCATGCGCCCTCGAATTCACAAGCTTGGTGGGGCCTCGCTCGCCGACGCCGCCGCCTTTCGCCATGCCGTTGCCCTCCTTCGGGGGCAGCCGAAGCCCATCGTCGTGGTCGTGTCGGCCATGGCCGGGGTGACTGATCGGCTCCTCGGCGCCGCGTCGGCGGCAGCGCAGGGAGACGAGGCAGCGATGGTGACAGCGGCCCGTGCACTCACGCGCGACTATCGACGGGTGGCTCAGGCGCTTGTTCCTGCGGGACGCGCGCGCACGGCACTCATCGCCACGATCGAGCGTTCCCTCGGCGAACTCGAGTCGTTTGCGCACGGGCTCGCGACACTGCGCGAACTCACACCAAAAACGTCGGACTACATCGCGGCGCGAGGTGAACGACTGAGCGCGCATGTGATGGCGGCGGCGCTCGCTGCCGCTCGGGTGCGGGCCGAGTACGTGGACGCGGTCGACGTCGTGTCGTGCGACGAACGGTTTGGCGGCGCCTCACCCGAAATCGAACTCACCGATCGCCGAGCGAGAGCGGTGCTCCGTCCCTTGCTCAAACGCGGGGTGATCCCCGTGGTCCCCGGCTTCATCGGACAAACACCGGGTGGGCATGTGGCCACGCTGGGCCGCGGCGGTTCCGACCTGACGGCCACGCTCCTCGGGCGCGCCTTGGGCGCCCCGGACGTCACCCTGTGGAAGGACGTCCCGGGCCTGCTGACCGCCGACCCGCGGATTGTCCCGGACGCGCGGGTCATCCCGCAGCTCACCCCGCGCGAGGCCGCGGAACTGGCCTACTACGGGGCAAAGGTGCTGCACCCACGCGCGCTCATCCCGTTAGGCGGAAAACGGATTCCCGTGCGCGTGCGCCCCTTTGGCGACCCTGCGGCTGCCGGGAGTGAGGTCTCCAACCGGGCGACGCTGCGCGAGTACCCGGTCAAGGCGCTTTCCTCCATTGGAGATCAGGCCCTGGTGACCGTGAGCGGAAATGGCATGCTTGGCGTCCCCGGTATTGCCGCGCGGACCTTCGCGGCCATGCACGATGCCGGGGTGTCGGTGTCACTCATTTCGCAGGCGTCGTCGGAACACAGCATCTGTTTCTCCGTGCCCGGCGTACACGCCGACGCAGCTCAACACGCGCTCGCCCGGGCATTTCGCGAGGAGCTGCGACACCGGGAAATTGACCGCATTGCTGTCGAGCGGGAGATGACGACCGTGGCGGTGGTGGGCCTTGGCATGTCGGGGACACCAGGCATCGCGGCTCGGGTGTTCGAATCACTCGCCAGCGGCGGGAT
Source organism: uncultured Gemmatimonadota bacterium (assembly GCA_902826615.1). Lineage (GTDB taxonomy): Bacteria > Gemmatimonadota > Gemmatimonadetes > Gemmatimonadales > Gemmatimonadaceae > RBC101. Next base: position 59,602 of record CADEFN010000009.1, on the reverse strand, counting down.
CAACATTGTCGCCATCGCACAAGGATCGTCGGAGCTCAACATCTCGTTTGTCGTGCGATCGAGTGATGCCGTGGCGGCGGTGCGGCGGGTGCATGGCACCTTCCAGCTCAACCGGATCGGTGGTGGGCGGGTCACACCAGCAACCCGATCCGAGATCATTCTCCTCGGCTTCGGACAGATCGGACGCCAGCTCGTGCGCATGATTCCCGGCGCCAGCAGCCGAGGAGCCGAGTTGAGCATCGTGGGTGTGATCGATCGCTCGGGGAGTGTCTTCGAACCCGCGGGTTTCTCGCCGCGGGCGCTCAAGGCCCTCGCGGCGCACAAACTCAAAACCGGACGTGTCACAAACGGGAGCGGCAGCAAGGGCCCCGGCGCACGTGAGGCACTCGCCGCCATGGCGCGTCATGCTCTCGCGCACCCCATTCTGGTCGACGTCACCGCCGACGACACCTCCGCCATCCTCCATGACGCCCTCCGCGCCGGGATGGACGTGGTCATGGCTAACAAACGCCCGTTAGGCGGCTTGTGGCAGGAGGCGCGGTCACTCCTCGACCTCGCGGCCACGCAAGGTCGTCACCTGCTGCACGAAACCACCGTCGGGGCCGGCCTCCCGATCATTGACACCTTTCACAAACTCGTTGAAGCCGGCGACCGGGTGCAGCGGATCGAAGGCTGCACCTCCGGCACACTCGGCGTGCTGCTGAGTGGCGTGCAGCAGGGGAAGGCTTTTTCGGTGGTGCTCAAACGTGCCATGGAGCTGGGCTACACCGAACCCGACCCGCGCGACGACCTGAGCGGCATGGACGTGGCGCGCAAAGCGCTGATCCTCGCACGTCTCATCGGGTTTACCGGAGAACTCGACGACGTCGCGGTCGAGTCCCTGGTGCCCGCAGCCGCCGCTCGATGGTCCCTCGATGAGTTCCTTCGGCGTCTCCCGGAGTTCGACGCGCAGTGGAAGGCGCGCGCCGACGCCGCCGCGTCGAGAGGCCATGTTTTACGCTACGTCGCGAGCGCGACCCCAAGACGGGTACTGGTGGGGTTGCAGGAACTCCCGAGTAGCTCGCCTTTTGCCGGGCTGCGCGGCACGGACAACCAGGTGGTCTTCACCACGACGCGCTACCGCGAGAACCCACTGGTCATCAAGGGCCCCGGGGCCGGCCCCGCAGTGACCGCGGCAGGTGTCCTCAACGACATCCTCAAGGCGGCGCGCACCTAGCCCCGGTGCCGCCCATCGGGTGTTGGTAGTCGCCTGCCCCCTCTTGCCCATTCCTGCGTTTCGGTTCTTGCTTACCGAATGACATTCCCGCAACGCGTCACCGCGCATGCTCCCGGGTCCATTGGCAACCTTGGCCCCGGTCTCGATGTGTTAGGCGCCGCCTTCACCGGAGCCTCGGACTCCGTGACGGCCGAGTGGTTCGGCGAAGAGGGCGTGACCATTCTCGACAGCGGACACCCGAGTCTCCCGACGCGCGCGGACGAGCACACCAGCGGCCTCGCCGCCCTGGCAGTTCTCGAGCGGGCCCGGGCAAACGGCGTCAAGCTGCCACACCGCGGGATCGGCCTGACCACACGCAAGGGTCTTCCCCTGTCCGGTGGGCAGGGCGGGAGCGCCGCCAGTGCGGTGGCCGGTGCCGTGGCCGTCAACGCGCTGATCGGGGGGCCGCTCGAACGCAATGACCTGCTCCTGGCCTGCCTAACGGCGGAGGCCTCGGTCGCCGGACGTCATCTGGACAACATCGCGCCGTCGCTGATGGGTGGGGTGTGCCTGGTCAGGAGCCTCGACCCGTTGGACGTCGTGCAATTGCCGGTTCCCACGCGCCTGCGGGTCGTACTTGCGCATCCGGATCAGCAGCTGCGCACCGCCGAGGCACGCGCGGTCCTCCCGACGAGCCTGCCTCGGGAGACTGCACTGGCACAGATGGCGAATGTTTCGGGGATGGTGGCGGCACTTTACTCGGACGACCTCCCCCTCCTGGGTCGCTCGATGCATGACCTGATCGCTGAACCCGCCCGTCAGGCACTCCTGCCCGGGTTTGGTGTGGCCAAAGCTGCAGCGATTGAGGCAGGAGCCCTTGGCGCCTCGATCTCGGGTGCGGGCCCCACCCTTTTTGCGTTATGCGATTCGGACGTCGGGGCACATCGGGTGGCCCACGCGCTGCGCGCGGCCTACGAGTCCTGCAGCATTCCAGCGCAGGTTCGCGTGGCAAGGATCGACACCCACGGCACCAGAATCGAAACGGACGCGCTGGTCGGCAGGTAGCGCAAGTCGTTTTATTGTAATGACTTGCCGAGTCGATATGACTCCGGTCATATGGCAATCTGTTTGTGTGAGCCGCGTCACAATACGGCAGCGCACGCTGTGCTTGATCACCGCGTCGTTCGCGTTAGGTCGTGCTCTATCGTATTTCGACTGGGCCTTCAACGGGTAACGTGGAGGGCCTGACGTCGGACACGGCGTTCTGGCGAAGTGTTGACCGCCAAACGACTTGGAGAGTCATGGTTCATGTGGGTCGCCTGACGATGCCTATTGGTCTCCATGCGCTGAATGCGTTATTATAGGCCGACTTCTGGCGTGACCTTCACGGTGAGGCCGGAACGCTCGCTGCTGTGCGTTGGTCTGTCCTCACACCCGCCCCATCCACCAGAGGATTGCATGCGAAAGAGATTGATCGGGTTAGCTGGCTTGTTCGCGGTTCTTGCCGCGCAGCCTGTCTCTGCTCAACGGCCACTCAACCTCGAGGTTGGTGCCTTTGGGCAATTCACCATCCAGGATTCGGACCTGAACATTGCCAATGGACCGACCATTGGCGGCCGAATCGCCCTCTACCTGCTGAAGAACCTGGCGGTGGAAGGTGACATCCAGTTCGGCAAGGCCGACTGGGAAGATGGTTCCACGACCACCTCGCTGACGCTCCGTCCGTGGGCCGCACGTCTCGTCTATGGCATCCCCATCAACGAAAAGACGCGCTTCCTGATCGGCGGTGGCTATCAGCAGAACGTGTACGACGGCCGCGTCAAGCAGGTCGTACCGGGCTTCACCAGCCCTAACGAGTACGAAGATGCCATCACCGGTCTCCTCGGCATCAAGTACTGCATGAATGACAAGTGGAACTTCCGCGTCGATGGCGTGGGTGACTACAACCCGTCGCCCAACTTCACGGGTGCGGCTCCGGTTGATGGCAACTCCGAGGGTGGTACGGCAATCAACCTCGGCCTCCGCGCCGGTGTTGGTACTGCACTCCGCGGCAATTGCGTCAGCGCCCCGTTCACCTGGTCGCTCGGCATTGCGCCAGCCTCCAGCCGTCACCGCGTCGGCGAGATGGAGCAGCTGCAGATCACCGCTCGTGATGGCAAGGGCAACGCCATCCCGATGAGCAAGATCAAGAACTACCGCTGCTCCTCCGACAACCCCAACGTCGCCACGGTTGACCAGAATGGTCGCGTGTCGGCCGTGTCGCCGGGCACTGCCACCATCACCTGCTCCGGCATGGTCAATGGGGTGATGCAGTCGGCGTCGCACACCATCACGGTCCGTCGCCCGGAATGGCGTCTGAACGTGAATGGCGGCGGTACGCACCAGGTTGGTCAGGGTGGTTCGGCCTCGGCCGCAGCCGTCGACGAAGACAACCGCCCGGTCACCGGCACCATCGTCTGGTCGTCGAGCAACACCTCGGTCGCCACGGTCGACAGCAACGGCAACTACCGCTGCGTTGGCGCTGGCTCGGCCACGATCACGGCCACCATGACACGCGCCGACGAGACGCGCACGGGTTCTGTGCAGGTCACCTGCCAGGCGCCCCCGCCGCCTCCGCCGCCGCCGGCCCGCATGGTCGCGAGCCTGTCTGACGTGCACTTCGCCTTCAACCAGTCCACCCTCACCAAGGCTGGACGCGACACCCTCAACTGGGTCATCGGTCAGCTGAACTCGGCCGCCGGTTCCAGCTGGGTCATCTCCATCGAAGGCCACACCGATCCGTACGGCAGCGATGCCTACAACGATCGTCTCTCGGCCCGTCGTGCCCAGCAGGTCTACACCTACCTCACGCGTGCGCGTGGCGGTGTGCCGGCCTCACGTATCTCGAGCCAGAAGGGCTTTGGCGAAGCGTGCCTCCTCCTCGACGACGATCACACCGCGCCGCAGAAGAGCAAGGCTGATCACGGCCGCAACCGCCGTGTGGAGCTCTGGAATCTGAACGGAACGGCCGTCCCGAGTGGGTGCCGCCCGATGTCGGATTACCAGAACCGCTAAGACTCAAACGATCAAGGCAGGAATGGGAAATGCCCCGCGAAAGCGGGGCATTTTCTTTGTGGTGCATCCCCCCTGTGTGCGACACGAAGGCATGGCGCTTCGTTGGGTCCGTCGGATTCCCCCGCGCGCGGGCATGACTGGCGCTGCCTCTCCCGCGCAAAGGCGAGGGGCTCTAAACAGGAATCGCCGACGTCCTCTGCGACCGCGCAGTTCGCACGTCGCGCGCGAGGTTTCGCAGCGCACCAAAACACATCAGCGCGAGTACGGCTTCGAGCGCTCCCACGCCGGCGAAAATCTCACGGTACGCGGGAACACCATCAGCCCCACGCGTCAGTGAGACGAGAATCCCTCCAACAATCGGGCCCGTCAGAAAGCCGAGGGAGCCCGCGACCTGGAATGCCCCAAACAGCCCCTCCCCTTCGCCGCGCTTCACCAGATCAGAGATGAGCAGCAAGTTCGGCGCAAACATCAGGGCACTGCAAACGCCGGACGCCACCATGATGGCAGGCATCATCGACTTTGGCACGAACCCGTAGCTGGCAAAGACAAGCCCGAACAGCACATTGCCGGCGAGCATGGGAACGAACCACCCTGTCCGATCCGCCAGACGACCAGCCGGATAACACAGAAGGGCAAACGGGAGCATGAAGAGGGCAATCAGCAGCCCCCGCTGTGGCGCGGTGTAGCCAAGGATGTTCGTGAGGTACAGCGTGAACGACGACACAAAAATCCCGATGCTGAAGCGATCCATGAAGGCGTAGCCGAGTGGAATCCAGGCGGCGAGCGAGCTGCGGTTCCACTCGTACCGATGGCGGATCACGGTCGAATCAGGAACGGGGGGAAGCAGCCAGGCCAGCATCGTAGCGGCTAGGAGCATCAAGGCGCCCGATCCAAAGAGGGGCACTGGGCCTTTGGTGACAAGCCAGCCGCCCAGAGGTGATCCGACAGCCACCCCAACCATGATCGCCATGGCGAGCGCTCCCATTGCCCCACCCCGGTTTTCTCCCGACAAGCGATTGCTCGCCACCATCAGGATTGTGACAGCGCTGAGGTGTGCGTAGCCGTCTATCGCGCGGAAGGCGTAGAGCCACCAGAGTCCGGGCGCGAGCATCATCCCGACAAACGCCACACAGTCGACGAGGAGCAGTCCCATGAGCCAGCGCCGAGTGTCACCACCGGGGCGTCTCACTGCGCGCATGGTAAAGGGCACGCCAAGCATGCCAACGAGCATGTTGACGGTCATGAACGCATGCGAATCGGTCTCGGAGCCGCCAAAACGCCCGCCGATCAACTCCTGCAGCCCCGGTACCGGGAGCGTGACGGGAACGAGGGTCAGGAAGGTGGCTAGCGCGAGCAACAAGCGGGTCCTCACAAAGGGAAGGATCGCATAGGCGTAGAAGACTCCGCAACCACGAAGACTCGTAGTGGTACCAAGCTACATTCTCCTCGACCCGCTTCCCTTCCAAAATGACGCGCCAACACGCCCTCCTGATGCTGTCTCTCCTGGGTGTCGGCCTGCCGACGGCGGGCTTTACCCAAGGCGCGCAAGGTGGCGCGATTCCAATGGATCCCGCCGTGCGTGTCGGGAGGCTGCCAAACGGACTCCGGTACTACATACGGAAGAACGCGCGTCCGCAGAACCGCGTGGAATTACGTCTGGTGGTCAACGCCGGCTCCATCGTGGAAGACGATGACCAGCGCGGGATGGCGCACTTTGTTGAGCACATGATGTTCAACGGCACGCGCCGCTTCAAAAAGAACGACATCGTCGCGTATCTCGAATCGATCGGCGTGCGCTTCGGGGCCGACCTCAACGCCTCGACCGGATTCGACGAGACGGTCTACATCCTTCCGGTTCCCACCGACAAACCCGGTCTGCTCGAGCGCTCCTTCGATGTCCTTGAAGACTGGGCGAGTGGGGCACTCTTCGATTCACTGGAAGTGGTGGCGGAACGCGGTGTGGTGCTCGAGGAATGGCGCGGTGGACTGGGCGCCGATTCACGGATCCGCGACCAGCAGCTTCCGGTCATTTTCCGGGGCTCTCGTTATGCAGACCGTCTTCCGATCGGGTTGCCCGAAGTGCTGCGCTCCACCAACCCGTCACCATTGAAGCGATTTTATCGCGACTGGTACCGGCCCAACCTGATGGCCGTTGTGGCCGTTGGCGACGTGGATCCCGTGCGTGTCGAGCGTCTGATTCGGCAGCGGTTTGCTCGCCTGCAGGGCCCTGCCCGCCCGCGCGCGCGCACCGGCTACCCTGTGCCGCCCAACCTCGAGCCCCTGGTCTCTATCGCCACGGACCCCGAGGAGCAGGTGACCAGCATCGGAGTGTTGTACAAACATGCTCCGCGTCCCACACGCACACGCGCCGACTATCGCCGCTCGCTGGTGGAGGAGCTGTACAACACCATCTTCAACGAACGTCTGGGCGAGCTCGCGCGTCGTGGCGACGCGCCCTTCTCCGTGGCGTCGTCCGGCTACGGCAGTTTTGTGCGCGGGACCAACGTCTACCAGCTTGGCGCCGTCCCCAAGGATGGGCAGGCGAACGCCTCGCTGGCCGCCGTCCTCACCGAAGCGCGCCGGATGCGGGAGCATGGCGTGCTCGCCGCTGAACTGGCCCGTGCCAAGACAGCGCTCCTGCGCGCCTACCAGAGTGCCTGGGATGAGCGGGCCAATAGCGAATCGGGCGACTACGTGGGCGAATACATCGATCACTTCCTGTCAGGGGAGCCGACCCCTGGCATCGATTGGGAGTACCGCCTGGTGCGCGACGTGGTGCCCGGCATTCAGGTCGCCGAAGTGAATGCCGTGGGCAAGACATGGATCACGGATCAGAACCGAGTAGTCACCCTGTCCGGTCCAGCAAGAGACAGCGCCTCGCTCCCAAGTCAGCAGGAGATCCTCGGCATCTTCCCGGCAGTCGAGCAGAGTGCCGTGGTGGCATGGACGGAGTCGGTGAACGACGGCGCACTGGTGCCGCAGCCTCCCGCCCCCGGCCGCATAACGAGTGAGCAGGCCCTCGCGGCTCCCGGGGTCACCGAGTGGCGCCTCTCCAACGGCGTGCGTGTGCTGCTCAAGCCCACCGACTTCAAGGCTGACGAAATCCTGCTGCGTGGCTGGAGTCCGGGAGGCACGAGTCTGGTCCCCGATGCCGACGTCCCGTCGGCGGCCCTCGCGACCACGGCGGTGGAGCGCGGCGGCATCGGCGAGTTTGACGCGATTGCGCTCAACAAGAAGCTCACGGGAATCCAGGCGCGCGCGACGGCTTTTCTGGACGACGCCAGCGAGGGAGTGGCCGGGAGTGCGTCTCCAAAGGACCTCAAGACACTCTTCGAACTCACCTGGGCCCGTCTCACAATGCCCCGCACTGACTCGGCGGCCTTTGCGGCATTCCTCGGCCAGGTGCGTCCCTTTCTCGCCAATCGGGCCAGTAGTCCCGAGGCGGTGTTTGGCGACACGGTCTCGCTCACCCTCGCCAGCCACCATCCACGCGCCGCACCCGCCAACGCCGACTTCCTCGCGCGTGTGTCGTACGACAAATCCCTGAGCATCTACAAGGACCGCTTCTCCGACTTCTCCGATTACACCTTTGTCATTGTCGGGAGCTTTACCCTCGACGCCATACGCCCGCTTGTCGTTCAGTACCTGGGTGGGCTCCCGGGCACCGGCCGGCGCGAGAACTGGAAAGACGTGGGCGTGCGTCCCCCCGAGGGTGAGCTGACTCGCATCGTGCGCAAGGGAGTCGAACCCAAAGCGCAGTCGCTGGTGGTGCTCCATGGCCCGGCCACCTTTTCCCCCGCCGAGCGGCATGCACTGCGCTCGCTCAGCGAGTACCTCGAGATGAAGCTGCTGGAGCAGCTGCGCGAGGCGTTAGGCGGCACGTATTCGGTGTCGGTTAGTGGCAACCTCCAGCGTATTCCACGCGAATCATTCTCGCTGACCGTGAGTTTCGGGTCTGCGCCAGAACGTGCCGACTCGCTGTACGCAGCCGTTCGCCAGGTCATGGACTCCACCCGGGCCGGCCGGATCACCGACGCCGACATCGCCAAAGTGCGAGAGCAACAGCAGCGTCAGTTCGAGGTCAACCTGCGTGAGAACAGCTACTGGCTGGCCAATCTTGCCGCACGCGTGGAGAACAATGAGCCGATCGAGGGCTTCCTCTCCTACCCCGACTTCATCAAGGGCTTGACCCCCGCCATGGTCCGCGACGCCGCACGCAAATACCTCGGCACACCCAACGTGGCCCGGTTCGTCCTTTTGCCCGAGGCCACTCGCCAATAGCGCCTGCCAAATGCCGGGGTTCAAGGCCCCTACAAGGCGTGTAAGGATTTCCCCGTCGTGTTTCACCTGAGCCCCTGACCGCGTCCGCGTCCCGCGCTGCCGAGATTCGCCAGCGACCGGGACGCCATGGTTTGGACGTCCCGGTGTGCTACTCCACCCGCACTCCGGCTCGAGGACCACATGGGCGAAGCGCACGGCGCGTCCGCAAGCACCCGGCTCGACACCTTCCAGTACGACGATGATGTCGTCCGCAAATTCCTGTTCGCCACCGTGCTCTGGGGCGCGGTGGGGATGCTGGTCGGTGTCCTGATCGCGATTCAGATGGCCTACCCGGCGCTGAACTTTGCGCCTTACCTCACCTTTGGTCGGCTGAGGCCACTGCACACCAACGCCGTCATCTTCGCGTTTGCAGGTAACGCGATCTTCTGCGGCATCTATTACTCGACGCAGCGCCTGCTCAAGGCGCGCATGTTCTCCGACGGACTGAGCAAGGCACACTTCTGGGGCTGGCAGCTCATCATCGTCGCGGCGGCGCTCACCCTCCCGCTCGGCTTCACGCAAGCCAAGGAATACGCCGAACTCGAGTGGCCCATCGACATCATGATCGCGGTTGTGTGGGTGATCTTCGCCATCAACTTCATCGGCACCATGGTGAAGCGCCGCGAGCGACACATCTACGTCGCTGTGTGGTTCTATGTCGCGTCGATCATCACGGTCGCGATCCTGCACATCTTCAACAACCTCTCCATCCCGGCCGGCGCCTTCAAGAGCTACAGCATCTATGCCGGCGTGCAGGATGCCTTCATGCAGTGGTGGTATGGGCATAACGCGGTCGCCTTTTTCCTCACCACTCCGTTCCTCGGCTTGATGTACTACTTCATGCCGAAGGCCGCGGAGGGACCGGTGTTCAGCTACAAGCTGTCGATCCTGCACTTCTGGACCCTGGTGTTCATGTACATCTGGGCCGGTCCGCATCATCTGCACTACACCTCGCTTCCCGAGTGGGCGTCCACGGTCGGGATGCTCTTCTCGGTGATGCTCTGGGCGCCCAGCTGGGGCGGCATGATCAATGGCCTGCTCACGCTGCGCGGTGGTTGGCACAAGGTGGTGGATGACCCGATCCTCAAGTTCATGGTCATCGCGCTCACGGGTTACGGGATGTCCACGTTCGAAGGGCCGATGCTCTCCATCAAGAGCGTCAACGCCTTGTCGCACTACACCGACTGGACCATTGCCCACGCCCACTCCGGCGCGCTGACGTGGAACGGATTCCTGACGTTCGCCATGATCTACTGGCTCGCTCCCCGTCTCTTCCAGACACAGCTCTACAGCAAGAAGGCCGCTGAGTGGCACTTCTGGATTGCCACGGTTGGTGTGCTGCTGTACATCGTCTCGATCTACTCGGCGGGTGTGACGCAGGGACTGATGTGGCGCGCCTTTGATGAAACAGGGCGGCTGCAGTATCCCGACTTTGTGGAAACGGTTGCGCGGCTGATCCCGATGTACTGGACGCGCGTCATCGGCGGCACGCTCTATCTGGTTGGTGCGCTCATCTTCGCCTGGAACATCGTGATGACGTGGCGCCGCCGCCCGGCTGCGTACGCGGTGCATGAAGTCCAGGCAGCGCCGCTCTCTCCCACGTATGTGCCGGAGCCTATGCGCCCCGGTGTGGACGTGCCGGCGACCGCGTGGGGCCGTTTTGTGAACATGACCTTCCACCGCACGTGGGAGCGCATGCCGATCCTGTTCACGGTGCTCACCACCGTGGCGGTGATTGTCGCGTCACTCTTCGAGATCCTGCCGACGTTCCTCATCAAGTCGAATGTGCCGACGATTGCCTCGGTCAAGCCGTACACCCCACTCGAACTGGCCGGCCGCGATCTCTACATCCGCGAAGGATGTTTCAACTGTCACTCGCAGATGGTGCGGCCGTTGCGCTTCGAGACGGAGCGGTATGGTGAGTACTCCAAGCCTGGCGAGTCGGTATACGATCATCCGTTCCTGTGGGGCTCTCGCCGCATCGGGCCCGATCTGGCGCGCGAGGGTGGCCTCAAGAGCAACCTGTGGCACCTGCGTCACTTCGAGAATCCGCGTGAGATCAACGCGCGCTCGATCATGCCGGCCTATCCGCATCTCTCAACCAACGACGTCGACTTTGCAGGGATCCAGCGTCGCGTCGATGTCATGGTCATGCTGGGTGTGCCATACGGCGAGGGAGTGAACAACGCGCCAGAGCAAGCACGGGCGCAGGCGCAGGCTATCGGGCAGGATCTGGCATCGACCGGCGGCCGCACCGGCCTCGAGTCGAAGGAAGTGGTCGCCCTGATCGCCTACCTGCAGCGGCTTGGGGTCGACATCCGCGCCGGTAGTGCCAAGGTGGCAAGTGCCGGTGGCGCAGGAGGTCAGCCATGAGCCTCACCGATCTCATGAGTGCGGCCAACCTCGATCAATATGCGCAGGTGGCGCTGATTGCCTTCATCATCGCCTTTGTGCTCATCGTCTGGAGGATCTTCTCGCCGCGGAACAAGGCGGCGTTCGATCGTGCGTCCAGGCTTCCGCTTGATGACTAACCACGGACGCCCTCTTGGTCCCATGTCCACGCTCCTGCCGTCTGACGTCTCCACTCAGCCTTCGACATCATGTCTGAACGCGACCGCCTGATCGACCACAACTACGATGGCATTCAGGAATACGACAATCCACTGCCACGCTGGTGGGTCATTCTCTTCTGGGCCACGATCGTCTTCTCGGTGCTCTACTGGTTCAACCTCGGCGTTGGCATCGGCCCCGGTCGTATTGCGCAGTACGAGGCCGAGGTGGCTGCGGCCCGGGCGTCAGCCCCGCCGCCCGACGTCTCCTCGCCGGACGAACTCGCCGCCATGGCGACGAACACCCAGGTGCTTGAAGCAGGCAAGCAGGTGTTTGTCACCAACTGCGCCTCGTGTCACAAGCCTGACGGTGGCGGGTTGATCGGCCCCAACCTCACGGACAACGCGTGGATCCACGGCGGCACCCTGGCCGAAATCCACAAGACCGTGACGGAGGGTGTGCTGGCCAAGGGCATGCCGCCCTGGGGCAAGCTCCTCAAACCCGATCAGATCGACGCCGTGACGGTATACGTCGCCTCACTCAAGGGCACCAACCCGCCAGGAGCCAAGGCCGCCGAAGGCACCGTCGTGCCCTGATCCGAGGCACAGCAGGCCCGCCAACTGCCATCTGCCATCTGCCGTCCAACCTCTCTTCATGTCCGTAGCTCCAAAAGCGCAAGGCCGCGTACTTCCAACGATGAACGAGGACGGATCCCGCCGGTGGGTCCGTCCGAAGCCGGCTGACGGGGACTGGTTCAGCCGTCGCCGGATTGTGGCGTATGTGTTGATGGTCATTTATCTGGCCATTCCTCACGTGTACATGAATGGCAAGCCGCTCATTCTGCTCGACGCACCCCACCGCGAGTTCACCTTCTTCGGCTACACCTTCCTCCCGACGGACACGCTGCTCTTCATGCTGTTCCTGGGGATCCTCATCCTCTGCGTGTTCAGCTTTACCGCCCTCTTCGGCCGTGTCTGGTGCGGATGGGGTTGCCCGCAGACGGTGTGGATGGAATACGTCTTTCGGCCAATCGAACGGCTGATCGAAGGGGGGCGTGTCGGGTCGATGAACATCGACAAGTCGGGTTCGCACCTGCACCCGCGACGCCTCCTGAAGTACGCGGTGTACGGGGTGCTTGCCCTGATCCTTGCGCACACCTTCCTCGCCTACTTTGTCGGCGCCGAGCAGCTCAAGGTGTGGGTCACGCGTTCACCCATCGAACACCCGTCGTCGTTTGCGGTGATGGGCGTGACGTCGCTGCTCGTCTTCCTCGATTTTTCGTACTTCCGCGAGCAGACCTGCACCATCGCCTGTCCGTACGGCCGCTGGCAGTCGGTCCTGCTCGACAAGTCGTCACTTATTGTCGCGTACGACTACAAACGCGGTGAGCCGCGCATGAAGGGCAAGGACCGCAGCAACGCCGGGGATTGCATCGAGTGCGGCGCCTGCGTCCAGACCTGCCCGACCGGGATTGACATCCGCGATGGTCTGCAGATGGAGTGCATCCATTGCACCCAGTGCGTCGACGCCTGCGATGCGATCATGGATTCCGTCGGGAGCCCTCGTGGTCTCATCCGATACACGTCACGAGAGATCCTCTCCGGCGAAGCCCGTCATATCTGGCGCCCGCGCACGGTCGCGTATCCCGTGGCACTGGCCGGTCTCATCGGCATCTTCGCCTGGCAAATCGGCACCAAGGCGGACGCCGACATCACCCTGCTCCGCTCCCTGGACGCACCATTCAGCGAAGAGGCGGACGGCCGGATCTCTAATCAGGTGCGGGTGCGCATCGCCAATCGCTCCGGAAAGCCGAGGCAGTACACTCTTTCCATCGTTGGCGCTGAAGCGGGACAGGTCATCATCCCGGTCAACCCATTCCCGGTGGCGCACAACCAAACCGAGACCACCAGCCTCTTTGTGCTCCTCCCCAAGTCGGCCTTTGACGACGGGCAGCACGCCATCCGGTTGCGTGTGACTGACGGCGCCGACTTCACAACCGAACTGCCCTACAACTTGCTGGGCCCCACTGGGGAGACCGGCCATACCGAGAAGGAATCGCCATGACCATCCCGTTGTCCCCCGTCACAACAACCGTGCCACCTCCACTCGCGGCGAGCGTGACATCCCGTCGCTCGCGCGGCTGGCTGTGGCCCACCGCGGTGGCGGTCATCCTGATCGCCTCGATGGCCAGCAACATCGGCGTGATGATGGTCGCCAATAGTGATCCGGCCTTTGCGGTCGAGCCGGACTACTATGGCAAAGCCGTTCGCTGGGACGACCAGATGGCGCAGGACCGAACGAACCTCGCGTTAGGTTGGCAGGTGAGTGGAGGATTGTCCCTCAGCCGAGACGCCGAAGTCGGGCGCCTCACCGTGGTGCTGCAGGACTCGTCAGGCCTTCCTCTCGAGGGAGCCACCGTAAGCGCCGAAGCCATGCATAACGCGCGGTCGGCCGATCGTCGTGAGGTGGCGCTGGTGCCGATGCGCCCCGGTGTGTACTGGGCGCCGATCGATGCCAAGCGCCCGGGGCAATGGGAGATCCGCGTCTCCGCCATTCGAGGCGAGGCGCACTTCACCCACTCACTCCGCGTCGACGCCCAATGACGACCGCTCTCGTACTCGGGGTCCTTGGCGCGAGCCTGCTCGGCTCGGTCCACTGCGCCGCGATGTGCGGGAGTTTTGTATGCGGGTACGCCATGCCGAAGGACTCGGGTGCGCGACCACTCCTTCTCCACGCTGCCTATAACGGCGGTCGGCTCGTGTCCTACCTCGTGCTTGGCGTACTGGCCGGCACGTTAGGCGCGGCGGTCGATCGCTCTGGTGCCCTGGCCGGAGTAAGCCGGGGCGCCACGGAGGTGGCGGGTGTGTTGCTCATGGCGTGGGGCACCAGTCTCGTGTTGCAGTATGCAGGCCTGTGGCGCCGCGGTGCGTCGCGTGCGGCCGGATGGTCGCAGCGTGTCCTCGGGCCAGTGCTCCGCCACACTCGTCAGGCATCACCGGCCACCCGCGCGGGGACCATCGGTCTTCTCAGTGCGCTCCTGCCCTGCGGGTGGCTCTACGCTTTTGTGGTTACGGCGGGTGGCACCGGAGGGGCAGCATCTGCCGTCGTCGTCATGCTGGCATTCTGGCTGGGCACCTTGCCCGCCATGCTTTCGATGGGCGTTGTGCTGCAGCGCGTCAGCGGCCGCCTTCGTGCACGCCTGCCACTCGTCACTGCGGCCGCCGTCATTCTGATGGGTGCGCTCTCCATCGTTGGGCGTGTTGTCCCAATGCACTTCTCCACCCCAGGCGCCAGCGTAATGCATGACGGCCACCGCTGAACTCGTTCGTGAGCTGACGTGTGCGCACTGCCGGCTTCCGGTAGTGGATGTCACAGACCATCACGGACACGACGCCCTCCTGTTCTGCTGCAGCGGATGCCAAACCGCCTGGAGCATCCTGCATGATCATGGCCTGGGCGGCTACTACACGCTGCCCGAACGACGTGAACTGGCGGTCACTTCCTCCTCACGTTCCTTCGAGGAGTTCGACCATCCCACCTTTCACGAATTGCACGTTCGTGGGTTGACCGGTGGAGCACAGCGTGTGGTGCTGGTGGTCGAGGGCATTCATTGTGCGTCGTGTGTCTGGCTCGTGGAGCGGGTGCCCCTCCTGGTGCCCGGCGTGATACGCGCCGAACTGAATGTGCGACGCTCAGAGGTCGCCCTGGAGTGGGACCCTGCGGCCACACGTCTTTCGGCAATTGCGCAGACCCTGGCGTCACTCGGATACCCGCCGCATCCCGGAAGCGGAGGGGCCCGCGAAGATGTCCGCAGAAAGGAGGAGCGGGCGTCGCTGGTCCGCATCGGAATCGCAGGCGCCATCGCCATCAACGTGATGCTGGCGGCACTGGCCATGTACACCGGCTGGTTCGGTCCGGGACTCGACTCGCAGTACGAGCACTTCTTTCGCTGGCTCTCGCTGGGGCTTGTCATTCCGGCCATCGCCGGGCCGGGGCGGGTCTTCTTCCGGGGTGCGTGGGCGGCCATCCGCACGCGCGCACTGCATCTCGACCTCCCCATTGCCGTCGCGTTAGGCGCCGGCTTTGTGCGCGGGGCCATCAACACGGTGGACGGTAACGGACCCGTGTATCTCGATGGCATCGCCATCCTCATCTTTCTCCTGCTGGTCGGGCGATATCTCCAGCAGCGCTGGCAACGTGCCGCCACCGACGCCTCGGAGCTCTTGCACTCCCTCACACCGCACGGCTGCCGTGTGGTGGAGGGTGACGAGGTGCGTGAAGTGCCGGCGAAGGCACTCACACCGGGGATGTTGCTCGACGTCCGCGCCGGGGATACGCTCGCCGCCGATGGCGTCATCGAGCGGGGGCAGACGACACTCAACACCGCCTGGCTCACCGGTGAAAGTCTGCCGGTCTCTGCCAATGTTGGTGATACCGTGCTGGCCGGCACACTGAATGTGAGCGCCCCGGTACAGGTGCGTGTGACAAATGCCGGTGAGCAGACCCGGGTGGCGCGGGTGCTGCAGCAGGTGGAAGAGAGCGCCCTGCATCGCGCGCCCGTGGTGCTCCTGGCCAACCGCATAGCCGGCTGGTTTGTGGTCGTGGTGCTCACCCTGGCCGTCATCACGTGGGCACTCTGGGTGCCTCGCGACCCGTCGGCGGCGATGGATCATGCCATTGCTCTGCTCATCGTCACCTGCCCCTGCGCGCTGGCCATGGCCACCCCCCTGTCGGTGACTGTGGCGTTAGGCAGGGCCGCCCGACTCGGCATCCTGGTGAAAGGCGGCGACTCGTTGCAGGTCCTCGCCGGGCGCGGCACCATCATGCTCGACAAGACCGGAACCATCACCACCGGGGAGAGTGCGCTGGCCGAATGGCAGGGACCCGAGTGGGTGAAGCCTCTAGTGCTCGCCGTTGAAGCAGGCTCGCTGCACCCGGTGGCCGAGGGGTTCAGACGGGCGTGGCCTGATGTGTCGCCCGCTGTTGGTGTCGAGACCGAGCACGTTCAGGGCGGTGGCATCGTCGCACACGTGGGAGAACGCCAGGTGGTCGTCGGCTCTCCACGTTTTGTCACGACCTTCCTCGATCAGGCGCCCGCGCGTCATGAGAGTGTCGGTACGCCGGTGTGGGTCGCCGTGGATGGCACACTGACCGCGACGGCGGCCTTTGGTGACCCGGTGCGACACGACGCCGCCACCTCTGTGCAGGCGCTCGAGTCACGGGGCTGGCGCGTCGAGATGCTCTCCGGCGATGCGGCCCCGGTCTGCCGCAGCGTCGCACAGACCATCGGCATTCCCGTCGAACGCACACATGCCGAGTCGACCCCCGAATCCAAACGCCTCGCGGTGGAGGAGAAGCTGCGATCGGGTCCGGTGGTGATGGTCGGCGACGGGGTCAACGATGCAGCAGCAATGGCCACGGCGTCGGTGGGGATTGCCGTCCATGGTGGCGCCGAAGCCGCGCTCGTGTCGTCGGATGCCTACCTGACCACAGCAGGTCTGGCGCCCGTGGTCACCATGATCGATGGAGCGCGCCGTACCATGCGCGTCGTCAAACGCAATATCGCCTTCTCGCTGGCGTACAACCTGCTCGGCATTGCCCTGGCCATGACCGGGCATCTCGATCCCGTGGTGGCGGCTATCATGATGCCACTGAGTTCGCTCACCGTCGTGGCCGGAGCCTGGTATGGCCGCACCTTTCGCCGGGAACCCGCGTGAACATCATCTATGTGGTGCTGCCACTCGCACTCATCGTCGTGCTGGCTGCCCTGCTGGCCTACGTGTGGGCCGCCAAATCGGGGCAGTTCGACGACCTCGAGACCCCTGCTCTGCGTGTGGTGGTCGAGGACAGCGAGCGACAGGCGTAGGAGGTACGTTCCGGACAGCGGCCGCGAAACGTGCCTCGCTTGAGATCCGCGCGCCGTGCCGGCCCCTTGGTGATGCCACTGCACCCATTCCCGAGTGCAGCATCCGGCCACGGCGGCGAATCCTTCACCCAAGGTGGGTAGGTGCCGTCATTTCGGCGTCACGTACTGGTCGACATCAGGCGGAGCAGCTACTTCGGCGCATGGCACCCCCATTGAAGGCCCCGGGAACCCGCTTCGAAGGCCGCCGATAGGTTGGCCATGCGATTCTCAGCCTTTTTCGTCGCCGCCATCGCGGCCGCACCCTCGGCCCTCTCAGCCCAAGGCATCCCCTTCAGCCAGCACGGTGAAGTGTCGCAACGGGTGGCTTTCACGGACATCAGCCTCTCGTACAACCGGCCCACGGCGCGAGGCCGGGTCATTTACGGCGACAGCGGGATCGTCAAATGGAACGGCATCTGGCACCCCGGGGCCGACTCGGCGTCTCGCATCACCTTTTCTCGCCCGGTGACCTTCGAGGGAAAGGCGCTTCCAGCCGGAACGTATTCGCTGTGGACCATTCCGCGGTCGAGCGGCACCTGGACCGTAATCGTGAATTCGAAAGGTCACGTGTTCCACACGCCGTATCCTGGTGCGTCGAGCGACGTGCTGCGCGTTGAAGTACAGCCCGAACGCGGGCCACACATGGAGTCACTGGCCTGGTACTTCCCTGCGGTCGCCCGCGACTCGACGGTGTTACGGTTTCACTGGGGCGAAACCATCGTGCCACTCCGCATCCGCGTGAGCACCGAGCCATGAGGACGTTTCGGCACACACCCGGGACTTTGTCTCCGCAATTTTCACTGCTCGCGTGAGACTCTCTCGGACGCCAGGCTGTCTCGTCACTGCCTGACGACGATCGATACCCACTGCGTGTAGTCCACAGTGAAGACATATTCGTCCGGCCTCGGTTCCACGCCGTCACCGGAGTGCGTCTCATGCTGGACCGCAGAAACCAGCCAGCGCCCGTCGGATGGCATCGGCATGAGAGCACGCGGAATTGTGACCGCCGGCGGAATCACGCCAAGGCCCGAATAAGTCAGTTCCGCATCCGCGGCTCCGCGCACTCGCACGGACCAGCGACGCGCTGCCGCGGTACCGCTTCCCGCCGCGGTGAACCGCAGCCTCAGGCTGCCATCCTCGTCAACACGCACGGTGTCTGACTGCTGAGATCTGAAGGTTGGAAACTCGAATCGTCTGGGACGTGGCATGACCCCCGACACTTCCGCGGGGACCAGTACCAGAGGCTCCTGGCCCCTCAGTACGGATGGTCGCACCGTCTCGGCAGAAGCCACGTGCGGCTCCGGTGCGGGTCGTGCGCCGAGGCGCACTTCAACACCTCCGACCTGTACCGGTCCGAGGACCTCGCGAGGTACTCCGTTGACATCACGACCCGGAAAGAGCTGAACGCTCACCACCGCGTTGTTGTCGTAGAGGCTCACATGAATCACGGACCAGGCGAGGACAGCACCAGCTGGCTTGGACGGGTTGTCACAAGCGAGCGTCCCTGTCACGACCAGCAGCGCCCCGGCGAAGTAGTGCCTGATCATTCCGGCACCTCCACCGTCCAGAGCAGAGTCGAATTGAGCTGCAGCAGGTATCGGTAGTGTTTGCTGGCGACATACGTCCGCTCCGACGACTCGAAGCCCTCTTGCGCAAGGCGAATTGTCATCGGCCCGGCCCGGTCGGGTGCAATCCGGCTTGGCACGGCGAACTGCACCGGAACGAGCCCGCTCCCGTCGATCTGCCGTCTTGCGGAGTCCTGCGCGAGCGCTGCCCTCCATCGCTGCGACTGGTTTGGGGTTACTCCGGCCTGCGAGACGACGCGAATGTGGATGAACTCGCTATCGACTGCGGGGTTTGCCTCGGGATCGCGCGCAATGCCGTTCAGCATCACAGGTCCCGGCGTGTCGAATCCCTCCACCCCAGGCAGCACCACACGTACTTGGCTGCGAACACGACTCATCGGAATCTCGGCGCCATACCAGTAGGCGCCGGACACGTCGCGCGCCCCGGCAATGGTCAGACTGTCGACCAGAAGTGCAGCGCGATCGGACCGACGTGCCTTGGCGCTCGCTGTGCCGGGCCACCACGTTCCCGAGATGAGCAGAACGCCCGGAGGTGCCGCCACGTGGGCGGGCACTACGGGAGAAAATCGCGAGACCTGGTACGCCGGTACGGTATCGCCGGCATCAACCAGGGCAATGGTCACGTTCGCGTTTGGTTCCGCGCCTCCAACTCCAGGTGCTACGAGAACAAACGGCTCAGCACAACCCGCGGCCAGAAGATACGCCATGACCGCGCTCGTCATGCGCGCAAGTCGCATTCAGACATCCAGAGAGCGTCATACGCACGGACCCCACCGTCCGGGGACGCGTCACTTCTGGCAGCTACTCCCCGCGAAGCCGTTTCCCGATCGTCTGAACTTCCCCAAGCACACGCAGCAGGTTGCCACTCCAGATCTTCCCGATCTGCTCTTCGGTATAGCCGCGACGAACGAGCTCGAGCGTCACATTGAACGTCTCGCTCGCATCGCTCCAGCCATCCACCCCGCCACCGCCATCAAAGTCGGAGCTGATCCCGACGTGATCGATGCCGATGAGCTTGACCGCGTAGTCGATGTGATCCACGAAGTCCTTCACCGTCGCACGCGCCGGCGCCGGGAACTGCGTGTTGAGCTGCTGCATCCGCTGCATGAAGGCCGCCCGTTTGGTGGAATCAAGTTGAGCGGCTGCGCCCGGGCCAAGACCGCCGGGACCACCACCGGGCGGCAATCCATACTCCTCGCGGAGTTTGTTCATCGCCGAAATCCGTTCGGGCGAGTCGGGCGGTGCCACCTTCACATACGAGTTGAAGGCCACAATCTGCGCCACCCCACCATTCTTCTTGAGCGCCATCAGCTGTTCGTCGTCCAGATTGCGGCTCACGTTGGCAATGGCCCGAACGGCCGAGTGTGAGGCGATGATCGGCGCCTTGGAGAGCGCAATCGTCCGCAGCATCGAGGCCTTGGATGGATGCGAGATGTCCACCATCACCCCCCACTTGTTCAGCTCGGCAATCACCTGCTCACCTAACGGGGAGAGCCCGTTCCACTGGTACTTCCCGTCGCGTTCGCCGGTGTTGGAGTCGGAGAGCTGTGAGTGGCCGTTGTGGGCCAGCGAAAGGTACCGCGCCCCGCGCTCGGCGAACGCCTTCACGTTGGAGAGATCTT
Organism: uncultured Gemmatimonadota bacterium; assembly: GCA_902826615.1. Classification (GTDB taxonomy): domain Bacteria; phylum Gemmatimonadota; class Gemmatimonadetes; order Gemmatimonadales; family Gemmatimonadaceae; genus RBC101. The sequence goes on along the minus strand of CADEFN010000009.1, from coordinate 39,370 downwards.
CACCGATCGGGTATCCGTTTTCCACGCCGATGAGGATGGCTTTCTTTCCCTCTTTGGCGATGCGGCGGACATCGTCGGGCGTGAGCGCGAGCGCCACCTTGTCGGGGGCGATTTCACTCGTCAGGCGGTGGATGGCGTCGAACTTCTCGAGCGCCTGTGTCCTGGCGCGTGAGTAGGCCTCGGGCGAGAAAGACGGGCTCTGCCCCACGTACACAATCAGGAAGGCGGCATCGAGCCCACCCTCCTGCATCTTGGGCACATTGACCTGCGTGTTGAGGCGGTCTTTGTAGTTCTGCTGTCCCGCCCTGAAGTTGGCCGGGGAAATGTCGACGTGCGTGTCGAGGGTGATCACCCGGTCATGGATGGACCGCGCGCGCGAGACGAGCGACGGGTCTGGGGTCTGGGCAGCGAGGGCGCTGGAGGACGCAACAGAAATCAGCAGTAGGCGTCGAACGGTCATAAGGATGGGAACAGGGTGTGCCGAACGGTGCGACCCGCCGCACGGCAGGGCAAGTGGGCAGGCCCGTGGCTAACACACAGGGTGTCGGACAGGCGCAGGGTGAGTATCGGGAAGCGCTCTGTTGCCGCTCCGCATTGCCACACAGCTTTCCCCGACCTCCAACAGGCATGTGCCATGTCCGGGATTTCCCTTCGCAGACGTCTCGTCCCTCTGCTTGGCTCCGCCGCTTTGAGCACGGCGCTGGCTGCGCAGACGTCTGATCCCCGCTTCGACGCCCTGGCCACGATGGTGGAGGCTCGGATGAAGCAGCATGGCATTCCCGGAGTGGCGCTCGGCGTAATTGCCGATGGGAAGGTGATGGTGCGCGGTCTGGGCATAACAAGCGTCGAAGACTCCCTCCCTGTCACGGCACACACCGTTTTCCCGATCGCGTCGATATCGAAGACCTTTGCTGCAACCGCGATGATGCGTCTTGTCGAACAGGGCAAGGTGAACCTCGACGCGCCGGTTCGCACCTACGTGCCGGACTTCCGAGTGCGCGACGACGACGCGTCTCGCATCGCGACGGTGCGGCAGCTGCTAACACACCTTGGCGGCTGGGAGGGACAGGTGTCCGGTCCGGATCGCGGCACTGAAACACTTGCGAACTTTGTGGCGTCCATGACGGACCTCATGCAGGTCGCGCCGCCGGGGGCCGCGTGGAGTTACAACAACGCGGGATTCAGCTTCGCGGGTCGCGTGATCGAACGGGTGACCGGAATGCCGATCAACCGGGCGATCAAGTCGCTGGTGTTCGATCCGTTGCAGCTCGAACACGCCGGTACACATGCAAATGATTTCATCACGCAACGCTTCGCCGTTGGCCACTCGGTGCGCGACGGTGTACCACGCCTGCTTCGTCCATTTGGAGCCTCCACCTCGATCACGGCAGGCGGAGTGGGGGTCTGCATGACCGACCTGCTGGCCTATGCGCAATTCCACATGTCGGGGGCCGCTGCATCCAGCAGCGTCGTGTTGTCGGCCGCATCACTGGAGGCGATGCGCACGCCGCAGATGCGGAAGCAATCCACTGACGATGACATGGGAATCGGCTGGCACCTACGGAACGTCGGCGGTGTGCGAACCGCGTCCCACGGGGGAACACTCGGCGGTCACATTCTGCTGCTCGAACTCGCGCCGGAGCGGCGCTTCGCCATCGCGATTCTCACCAACGCCAACACCGGGTGGCGCTTGATTCAGGACGTGGAACGAGAAGCACTGCGCACCTTTCTGGGGGCGACGTACCGTCGCAATCAGGCCATTGCGCATCGGGGGCTGGTGGAGTCGCTGCCATGGGCGCAACCTCTGCCAACGCAACCCGATCCCGCCCCCTATGTCGGATCCTACGCGCGCCCCAGTAACACCGTGGATGTCCGACGTGAGGGCACAGGTCTGGTGGTGCAGGAACGCCAGTCAAGCGGAACCGGCGAGGCCATGCCGATTGCGTTTTTCGGAACGGATCAGGCCATCGTCACCGAAGGAACTGCGCAGGGACAAACGATCGAGTTCATTCGCGACGCATCCGGACGTGTGCAGTGGGTCCGCGTGGTAGGTCGCGTGGCCGTGCGGACCTCTTGACCATGGGCACTGCTGAACGTGGACGAGCGGGCAGACATCGTTCGTCCGCGACACAGCGGGCAAGAGGGCCCATCTGGTCGTCAGAGCCGCGAAAATGACCGCTATGGCAATGGAATGATGACAGTGGTCCCGGGGCAATGTGCCATGGTGTCGCATGGACTCTTGCCTTCTCACGCCGAGCCAGAGCAACGTATGGGTATGCCCGCGATCTTGCCGCACTACTGGACGGCCGAGGAGGTGCTGGCCATCCCCGAGTCTCCCGGCTACCGCTTTGAAGCGGTTGATGGTGAGCTCATCGTGAGCCCATCCCCATCATATGCTCATCAGCGTGCCGTCGGCGCGCTCGTCACGTGGCTGACAACGTATGCCGAGGAGAACAGGATCGGTGTGGTCTTGAGCGCGCCATTCGACGTGGTGGCCGACGCCAAGACGGTCGTACAACCCGATGTCCTGGTGCTCCCGCTGGTCGGCGATCGCGTCCCCTCAGGCTGGCCCGACGCGGGGCGATTGCTCCTGGCGATCGAGGTGCTCTCACCTTCCTCTATCCGCGCCGACCGCTTCCTCAAGCGGGGGAAGTATCAAGCCATGGGTTGGCCAACGTGGCTGGTTGATCTCGAGCAACAGACGGTTGAAGTGTGGCATCCTGACACCGAGACCGCTGCGGTGTGCACCGAGCGCCTGGAGTGGAGCCCGCGGCAGGGGCTCCCGTCATTTGTCATTGACCTGCGTCGGCTTTTCGCCAAAGCAGCGGGAGCCGAACTCTAGGTCTGTGCACCTCCCCTGCCCTTCACACCAAAATCGGGGCAGATTCTGACGGCGCACTGACGCCCGCCCCTTACGCTGCGCGGTCCTGATCGACGGAGGCCGGCACCGGACTGGCTCGGCCCTCTCGACCACGCTCCGCCAAGACGGTCACCGATGCACCTGGGTTCGCTTTCGGTCCTCGCAGGTCTCCGCACGGCCGATGGTCAGACCGTCGCCGGTGTTGGCAAGCCGTCGGCGCTGCTGGTGTATCTGTCGGCGGCCCCGGGCAGAGAGAGTACCCGCGGTCATGTCGCCTCCCTCCTGTGGGCTGACCTCGAACCAGACGCCGCCAAACACGCCCTCCGCCAAACCCTCTGGTACCTCAAGAAGAAGACGGGGCAGGATCTCATTATCGCCGAGGGCGACAACCTCCGCCTCTCCGATGCGGTCACCGTCGACCGCGATGAACTCCTCGCCGCTTCCAGAGCCGGCGACCATCACCGCGTTGTTGAGCTCTACACCGGTCCCTTCATCCCCAACTTCGCGGCCCCCGGCAGCTCGGCCTTTGAAGAGTGGGCCGCCCTTGAACGTCGGCGGCTGCTCGAGGTCTTCCGGCATTCGGCCGAAGCCGTCATTGCGAACCACCTGACCGCGGGCCGGCCACGCGACGCCGTCATCGTGGCCAAGCGGCTGAGGGATCAGGACCTCTACAACGAGAGTGGATGGCGCCTGCTCATCGAAGCCTGCCTCTCTGCCAACGACATGCTCGCAGCGCGTTCGGAGTCGGAAGCGCTACAGCAGCTGGCCGAGCGCGAAGAGATGGCCCTGGAACCATCAACGCGTGCCGTGCTCCGCTCGGTACAGAGCCAATCAACCAGCGGCAGCGCACGGACTACGCCAACCGATGGCGTGGACCAGCTTGCGCCGTCGCTGGTGGGGCGCGAGGAGGCCTTTTCCGCCTGCATGCAGGCCTGGGAGAGCACCCGCAGCGGCAAGGCACTCCGTCTCCATATCACCGCCCGCGCCGGGTACGGCAAGACCCGCCTCCTTCGCGACGTGGCGGCCCGTATTCGTGCCATGCGTGGCAAGGTCATCACCCTCGGCGGATCGTTAGGCGCGCGCGACATCGAGTACACCGTGGCGGGGGACCTGGCCGCGGCCCTGGCCTCGCTGCCCGGGCGGCAGGCCATCGCCCCCGAAACCGCTGCGACACTCGTCGACCTCAATCCCTCCCTCTCCACCTGGTTTGATCGCCCAGCCAAACGCGTCACCCGCATCGACCTGCTGCGAGCACGCACCCTCGCGATTCGCGAGCTCATGGCCACCGTTGCCTTCGAGCATCCCGTGGCCATTCTCATCGATGACCTGCACTGGTGGGACGACGCCTCCGCAGCCCTGATCGCCGCCGCCATTGAAGGGCTGACCGACACACGGGTGCTGGTCGTGACCGCGGGGCGCACCGAAGCCCGCAAACACCAGCTCGTCTCGTCCGCCCTCACTACGCATCTCGCCCTCGATCCCCTCACGGCGGGGCATATCGAGGAACTGGTGCTCAGCATCGCCGCGTTGCCCGGCGAGGGCTGGGCCACAACCTTTGCGGGCGATCTGTGGAAGGCCTCGCGCGGTTCTCCCCTCCTGGCCCTCGAGATGTTGCAGCACCTCGAGGCCCAGCAACTGCTTCGACGAGTTGATGGGCTGTGGGCGACCTCACGCCCCGAAGCCCTGACAGCCGAGCTGCAGCAGGCCGATGTTCTTCGCGCGAGGCTGGCCGACCTCGACCGAACCGAACTCTGGCTTCTGACCCTTCTCGCAGTCGCGGGAGGTACGCTTGATCAGGAGGTGCTGGTCGCGGCATCCGAGCGGAGCCCCGAAGAGTCCATGGCGCGACTCGCGGCCCTCGAGGCACGAGGGCTGGTGCTCCGCGACGGCGCCGGCTGGCGCACCGCCCACGATGAAATCGCGGACGAAGCGTTGCGCGTCGCGCCGCGCGATGCGACGGTCAAAGCCTCGGTGCAACTCGGGCGCGCCCTCGGGTCGACGGAGCCGTTCGACGAAGGCCGGGCCCGGAGGGCCGCGCAGCTGCTGCGTCATGGCGATGATTTCGGTGCACAGACCGACCTCTTTCGGGCGTTCTGCCAGCACCGCTTTGCCCTGGGCGACCGTCGGTCGGTCACCACGATCGCGGGCGACTTGTTAGGCGCGGCCGCGCGACCGGCGGAGGTGATCGCCCTCGGACGGTCGGCGCCACTCTCGTGGCGTTTTGGCGTGGTATCCACCACGCGACGGATCGTGGCTGGCCTGGGCGCCGTGACCGTCGCCGCGGGATTGGCGTTAGGCACCCTGGTGCGAGAGGCGCCAGTCCCCACCCCGGATGCCGTGCTCGCCGTGGCCTACATCGATTCGGCCGGCCATGTGACGTTTGACGCGTATGATGTGCGGCAATCCGGATGGTCCCCCCAGGACACCCTCCTGCCGCGACCCTGGGCGGCCCCCCCGATCACCCTCACTTCACCCAACGGGTTCGGGGCCAACTATTCGCCGACCACCCGACGGCTCGTCACCGCGCAGGCTGTTGCCGGGTTGGGCACCATCGACCTCTTCCTCTACGAGGGTGAAGGCCCGGGTCGTCCCTTCCTGCCGGCAGAGCGGGATGACGTGTCGCCTACGCTCTCCCCTGACGGTCGCCTGGTCGCGTTTGCCACAGCACGGTGGGATTCGCTCATGCGATACGACATCGCCGTCGCCGGAATCAACGACACGATGCCACGCCGCCTGACCGCTGGCCCCACCTCTGACGTTGCCCCGTACTGGAGCCCCGACGGCAGCAGACTGGCCTTCACCAGGTTTCAGTGGGGCGCCCAGCCGAGCGAGATCTGCGTCATCGAGGTTGATACGTCGCTGCTGGAGTGCCGCGCCATGAGGACACCCGACGCCTCCTTCACGACCGCGGGCTGGCTGGACTCCGACCGCTTGGCACTGGCCTCGAGCCCATCGGGACAGTTGACCGTATTGCAGTGGTCAACCGGCGAGGATCAACCGCTCATCGACGGTAACGTGCGTGGCGCCTGGCTGAGCCCCGACGCCGATTGGGTCCTCTGCACCTGCGCGCTGCAGAATGACGGCACGACGGTCCCCGCCGTCGTGCCGGTGTCTGCCCCGAACCTGGCACGTCCCCTCAGCATGCGGCCCGGTCCATCGCGCAAGCTCCTCGCGATTTTCTGGATCACGTCGACCAGTCCCATGCGGGCGGCCACTGCCCGCATGGTTGTCCCTGCCGTGGTGCCGGCCAACGTTCCGGTGCAGCTTCGGGCCATCATGCGTGACGAACGCGGCCGGGCGCTCAGGGAATCGGGGAGCCTGCGCTGGTCCATCGTCGACTCGCGGGCCGGCGTCATTGATTCCCTGCGCGGCATTCTCACCGTATCGGGGACTACACCTTCCGTGCAGGTCACCGTGACCTCGGGTCGCTCCGCGAGTGACACCGTCACACTTCCGGTCACCGACCGGCCGGCGCGCCTGGTGTTTGAGGAGGAGTGGCGGAATGGCCTCGGGAGCTGGATGCCCTTTGGCTATCCTGTCCCCACCGTGGCGTCGGCCGGAACCGCGCAACCTGTGTTCCTCACAAATGGGGATGGCTCATTCCAGTCAGGCGCCGTCGCCAAAGGTGAGGTCAGTACCGAAGGTGGGGTTGCTATGGATTTCGTCTTGATGACACCGATCACCATGCCCCAGTGGCAGGGCATCGGCCTTGCCCTGGTGACAGGTGTCGACACCACGCGATTACACGAGGCTGCCGGAAAGAACCCGGTCCCCGGGTTCACGGAAGGAGAGGGACTGTGCGGCATGGGGTATCCCGAAGAGGGCCGCGTGCGCGACATGCGTGGATTCATTAGTGCCTTTGCGGTCAGAGCGGCCGCGAAAATCCGCGTTGACGACATTGCGAGCGGGCGTCCCTGGCGGCTGCGACTGCAACTGTTTCCTGACGGGAGATGCGGTGTCGCCGTCGACGGTAAACCCCTTGGCATCATCAACGGCACCGCTCCGCCGAAAGGTCGTGCTCGGATCAGCCTGGCTGGCAACAGCTACAACACGCGCATCGCGGTCGGGGCGATGCGAGTCTATGAAGGCGTCCTCACTGACCTCGACTGGTCGAGGGTGCCTGTACTCAAGTAGGCTCGTTTTGGCACCCGCTCGCGGAGCGACCGCAGCCTTCCCCACCTCCGGCGAAAAAACGGGTGCCTCGGTGGTGGAGTTTACCTCCCCCTCGGAATGAAGGCTGCGAAGCCGAAGCGGAGACCGAAGATTGTGTCCACCACATCGACGTCTCCCCCCGACGACGTGTTTTCACCGCGAGACGACCGCTGGAAAGCGGCTTCGCTGACAAATCCGACCTGACGCGTGAAGAGCCAGGTGATTCCCGCCAGCGCTTCGACGCTTGTGCCTGTGCTTGGTTCCGAATTGCCGTTCCCGATGTTGAGGTCGGAGCGCGACAGGGCAACACCCCCGCCAACGTAGGACAACACTTTCGCCGAACTTCCCGCAAAGTAGTAGCGAGCAGACGGACCTACCGACCAGCTGGTTGAACTGCCGCCGTCAAAGCTGAGACGAGCCAGCGCGAGCCGACCACCCAGCGCAATGCGCGGGGCAACGAAGTAGAGAAGCGCTGGCTGGAGTTCCACTACCGTGACGCCGCGATCATCATCACGCCCCTCGACCGAGCTGTTGTTGCGGCTCGCTGACGCCGACCCGGCGACCAGCCAGCTGCCACGGTTGATCGCGTCAGGCACACGGGACTGGGCCGCACCGGGGGCGGACAACACGGTAACGAGTACGATCACAAGCGGAATGCGCGTCATCAGGGGCTCCTCGATCGGGTTGCACTATCTGTTGGACACAGATGGGCAGCCCTGCAACCCAAACGACGCAGACCGCTCGCACGAAGGGATATTCCGTCCGCTGGCCGGTTGGTTGCCATGACGCTCCCCGCACGTCCCTGCCTGGCTATAACATGCGCAACGACGCAACACTACACATGCTGATCCACCAGCACCGGGTTGCCGTCCGGATCGTTTGCCACAAAAAACGCCGGGCCCGTCGTCGACTCGTCCGCCTCCATCACCAGCGACACCCCCTGCGCCTTGAGCTGCTTCTGCAGCTCACGAACTTCCGTGAAGTGCTCGACTTTGGACGCGTTACTGTCCCAGCCGGGATTGAAGGTCAGGGTGTTCTTCTCGAACATCCCCTGAAAAAGGCCGATGACATGATCACCGTTCTTGAGAATTAGCCACCCCTTCGACGCGTCGCCGCCCATCTCCCGAAAACCAAACTTCTCGTAGAAGGCGCGGGAGGCCGCAAGATCCTTGACCGCCAGACTGATTGAAAATGCACCAAGCTGCATGATGTGCTCCGTAGAAAGTGGTTGGGATCAGGATGCGGCGGCCGTGCGAGCAAAGGCCTGCGTGTCGGCACCCTGCTTTTTCCGGCGAAGGATGCCGGCCGTGACCAGCGCAACCACCAGGCCCACCGGCAGCGGCTCCATGAACGTGATCGCCGAGTTCACGAGGGGATTCTGATAGCGCTCGGCCCATTGGCGTGACTCCGCGAGACGTGCCTCGATTTGCGCTGGCGTCCCGCCCTTGGCCTCGGACTGCTTGATCATCTCGGACATCATGCGCTCGCGATACTGCGGCACAAGTTTGAAGTAGATGACCTCCCAGGTCGCCGTGTAACAGACACTCGCAACCACAACAATGAGTGCACCGGTCCCAAGCGCCCGGCCAAAGGAGATCGAACCGCTGAGTGGTCCATCGCGGTACGTTCGCACTCCGAAATAGATGAGCAGAAACGACAGAACCATCGTCGTGTATCCGATCACCATTCCGACTTCGACGCTGATCTGGTCGAGGAGCGGGATGGTCAGCAACAGCATCGCCGACAGGATCGCGCCGGCAATGAGGCCAAAGGTCAGGACTGTTTTTCTCATGGTGGTGCGCCTCTGCGCAGTGGAAGTCGGCGCAGAATGGAGGGCCCCGGGCCCATTTTGCGTCGCCAAAATGGGTGATTTTCGCCGAAACGCCCCAAAATCACCCCTTCAGGCGATGAGTCCGGCCTGTTTGGCGTGCTGCACCGCCTGGGTACGCCGCTTGGCGTTCAGTTTGTCGAAGAGCCGGCTCGAGTGCGTTTTGACCGTATTCTCGCTGACGAAGAGCTTCTCGGCGATCTCGCGGTTGCTCAGACCGGCTGCCATGGCCTCGAGAATTTCCAGCTCACGGGCGGTGATTCCGAGGGCCTCGCGACGGGCCGGATCGACCACTACCGGCGTCGCAGCAGCGACGGGCACGTGGACCTCCTTGATGACAACCTGTGTGGCGGGCCGGGTCAGCCTGAGTCCGAGCCAGATTCCGAGCACGGAGAACAACAGGGCCACCAGGCCTCCGTACAGTTCCCACGAATGCTCGATGACCAGAAAGCGGTACTCGATGAACTTGAGCCCGGCGATCAGGACCCCGCCGACCAATCCGTAGAGGAGAACGGTTCGCTTCACGCCTCAAAAGTGCTATCGCCGTGGCGCTAAGCCAAGCGGTGTTCGACCTTCTGACCGAGGTCCCGGGCGCACACAATCTGGTGCGTCCCGGGAACAACTCGGTCAGGGGTCGCAGCTGCTTGGAAACCAGAACACGGCCTCAGGAAACGCCGACGCTGGGGCTTTTGCTTCACCCACAATCCAACCACATGTGTTCACTGCAAAGGCGGATGTCTCAGCGCCCGGAGCACTGAGGAACGAGATGTTTCCTTGCGCATCGCGAGTGAACGCGGCGCCATAGCCGGGATAGTTGCCCTGCTGGCCAACCACGCGCTGCTTGTTGCTGATTCCCCATCCGACCGTCGGGTTGGACGCCGCGAACCAGATGGGTGGGGCAATGGCACTCCAGATTGCGCCGATGGAGTTGGGACCGCCGACTCCCGCATTCCCTGAAATCAACCCGGCAGCGTTTATCCCTCCGGCGATTGTGTGCCCGCCCGCAATGGCCGGGGCCAGGGCAATTGGCCCGAACACCGACCCGCCGATGATGCGGCGCGCCCTCATGACCCCAGCGTACCAGGCGTTGATCGCAACGTCGCCTGCGTCGTTCACGGCAACGGCACGACTGGAGTCAGCGCCAGCGGGGTGCAGATCGACAACAGACGACGTGCCGGTCCATTTTGCCGCGTGTATCCTGTTGTCGAGCGCCACAAACGCTCCGACGACAGTACCGGCTGGACTGATCGCATGAGCCCAGGTGGCCGCTTGCACCTGTGATGTCAGCTTGACCACCCCACCAGCCTGTGTCCACGAGAAGCCGACATTGAATCCACCATTCTTGCAGGAACCCACGATGGTGCCGCTGGTGCTGACACCGGTGCCTTCGCACTCGACATAACCGCTGACCGCAGGAATCGAGGTCAGGGCCAGGTTGGCATAGCGAAAGGCCCGCTTCTTCGGTGACCCGAGATGAGTGGCCACGCGGTGCCATCCGGTGATTACCCCGCTGGCATTGATAGCCCGCGCCGATCCCCCCTTGGGATAGTTGTACCCGGTGAGAACAAGCGTGGTGTACGTAATGGCGGTGGTACGAACGTCTCTCGCGACCTGGAGATTCCTGTCCGCTACAGGCGCGGTGGTGTCTTGCGTCGAGCATGCCCCTGCGACGCCGACCGCACAGATGAGACGCGTACGCAACCGCGCCGTTGATGCCCTGTGGATGTCTCCCCCAATTCCCATGGATCCCCCCTGTGAAGTGCATGCCGTGCAGGGGTGAACCTGGGGTTCTCGATACGACCAGGAAACTGGGACATCTCCGAGTGCGGGACCCATCTCGTGGCGGACGCGCCCGCGGCAACGTCCGCCACCTGACTGGCGCTGACCCTAGGCGTTGGCAGCGATGTGAAAGGGCTTGACGAAACGGATCGGGGTGCCGTTGATGTTGGTCAGATCACCCGACCAGGCCAGCTTGTACAGGCGCTTGAGGTCGGCGCGATCGTCCCCAGTGAGCACACTCTTGCTGCCATAGTTCATGATCGAGAAGGCGCGATGTTTGCCGAAGATCTCGCTGGCCCACTCCCGTTCCTCGACCACGGCAAAGAAGTGGCGAAGCCCGAACACATGGCCAAACTCGTGGACGAGGGTATCGATCTGTTCCTTGCGGCTCTGCTCGAAAAGCTTGGGGTAGAGCACGAGCTGGTGTCGCCCGGCGTCGGGGAAAAATGCCATGGCGAGGACACACCCGCTGCTATCGCAGTCGTCCGTGCGTCTCATGACGACCTCGAAGTCCCAGGCATCATCGCGTTTGGCAAACTTCACGGGGACGGCGTCGCCCCACTTCGTCAGTGCCTGCGCCATCAGCCGTTCGATGCCCGCGGCTGCGGCGGGGCTCTGGAAGATGCGCATCGATCGCTTGTTGAATCGCCAGCGGAGTGTCGTGTTCCGCGACCAGAGTGGAATAAAGCCCTCGGTGGCGTCCACTACTATTTCCAGGGGAGAACGTCCCCTGGCTCGTGGCTGTCCGCGGGTGTCGGTCGCGCACACCACCTTTCTCCCGTACACGTGGACGTCCGGGTCGCCTGGCTCGTCCGCCCTGCTACGGAGAACAAAGGGGTTGTCGTCGTCCACGTCCACCACTGCCTTCTGCTTTCGTGCCCGTTGCGCCGCCATGGTTACTCTCTCCCGTTGAAGGTCCCCAACCCACACCTGGCAACGGCCAGTCTACTGCAAGGTCAGGGCCTCCGCGAGCGCCGCGTGAAGGGACCAGGCGCCTGACGACCGTATTCGGATGACGTCTGTCGGGCATTTCGTGCCCGTCGACAACGCGCGAGCGGGCACGTTCTTTCTCTTGACAATCGAGAGTAGTCGGAACCACACTACTCTCGATCATCAAGAGGAACAGACCATGAGCGAGCGCAGTGATCTCCTGCAGGGCACACTTGACCTCCTGCTGCTGAAGGTGATTTCGCTGGAACCCATGCATGGCTGGGGGATCACGCTGCGCATGGAGCAGATGAGTGGCAATGTGCTCCTCCTCAATCAGGGGTCGCTGTACCCTGCCCTGGAGCGTCTGCGCCGCAAAGGATGGATTCGCTCCCAGTGGCAAATCACGGACAACAACCGCCGCGCGCGTTTCTACGAGCTCACCCCGGCGGGACGCAAACGGCTCACGGTGGAGCGCGCCGCGTGGAAACGCGCGGCCACCGCGGTCAATGCGATCGTGGACTGGGCCGGAGCTCTCCCATGAGCGCCTGGTCGGACGTGGTCCACCGCGTCCGCGCCCTGGTGCGGGGGGCGCATGAGGACACGGCACATCAGGACGAGGTGCGTTTCCATCTGGATATGCTCACCGCGCGGCATGAAGCACAGGGACTCGGTCCTGACGAGGCCCGACGTCGCGCCCATCTGGAGTTCGGCGCGGCCGGCGACATCCGGGAGCGTGCACGAGAGCAACGCGGCGCGGCCGTGGTCGACGACCTCCTGCGCGATCTGCGGCATGGCATTCGGCAACTCCGGTCACGGCCGGTGTTCACCCTTACCATAACGGCCACCCTCGCACTCGCCATTGGCACGGCCACCGCCGTCTTCTCGGCAGCAGATCGTGTGTTGCTTCGGCCGGCACCCTACACCGATGCGGCCAGCCTCGTCGCAGTCTGGGAAACGGACAGCCGAAGTGGCACCACGCGCGAGCCGGGCTCTCTTCCCGACTATCTCGACCTGAGGTCGCGCGCCCGCACACTGGCGGCCATCGAAGGGGTCATCGGCACGATCGAGACTCTTTCTGCCCCGAACACCGAGCCCGCACGGATCTCGGGGCTGGCAGTTACCGGTGGCTGGTTTCAGTTGTTTGATGCTCGGCCGTCTCGCGGCCGTCTCTTCAGTGCCGCGGAGACGTCGCCCGGTGGCGCCCGGGTCGCTCTCATCAGCGAGTCGCTCTGGCGCGCCCGCTTCAACGCACGCGATGACATTGTCGGGCAGGTCGTTTCGCTCAGCGACGTCGCCACAGAGATCGTCGGCGTCGTGCCTGACGACTCCGACTTCGGCCTCGACCAGCTCCATGACCGGGCAGCCTATCACTCCGCCTATGAGGCAACCGGTCGCGTCGACCTGTGGCTCCCACTGCAGGCCACGGTGGCAGACTTGCCCCGTGAGACCCACCCACTGCTCATGATCGGTCGCATCGCGCGGGGCAGCAGTGTTTCTGCAGCGCAGGCCGAAGTCACCACGATCATGCGTGACCTCGAGGCGCAGTATCCGGAGAACACCGCGCGTGGTGCCTTTGTGGAATCGTTCGAAGAGGTGGTACTCGGCCCGGTGCGTCCCCTCTTTGCCCTGCTCGCCGCGGCAGCCGCACTGCTGGCACTCGTTGCCACGGTCAACGTGGCCAACCTCCTTCTGGTCCACGGGACATCGCGAGCACGAGAAGTAGCGCTGCGCGGCGCGTTAGGCGCCTCGGGGACACGCCTCGGACGTCAGTTCGCCGCGGAGTCGGCGCTCCTCGTGACCGGGGGCGCGGTCGCCGGCCTGGGGCTCGCGGCGCTTATCCTCTTCGGGATCAGGCTGACCGGGCCCGCCAGTGTGCCGCGGCTCTCCGGCGTAGCGCTCGATCCGCGAAGTATCGCGGTGGCCGTGGCGATGGCGGGGGTCGTGGGCGCTGTGTTCAGTCTCCTGCCGGCACTCGCGGCCTTCCGCAACGACCCGATGGCGGTGCTCAAGGGCGAGGCGGGCACCACGACAATGACCAAAGGCGGGCAGCGACTCCGGAACGTGCTGGTGATCGCGCAGCTCGCGCTTTGCGTCACCCTCGCGGTCTGTTCGGGGCTGGTCATCCGTTCGTTTGTGGCCGTGCTGAAAGTGGATCCAGGCTTCTCCTCAAGCGGCGTGGTCAAGGCCGAGTACGAGTTGCCAGCGAGTCGCTATCCGCGTGACTTCTCGAAGTTCCCCAACTTCACGGAGATCACGCAATTCACCGATCGCGTGCTCGCGGCCGCGCGCGCAGTGCCCGGCGTGGAGGCGGCGGCGATCGCGGGAGCCCATCCACTGGACGAGGGATTCACCAATTCCTGGCGTGTAGTCGGACGTGAGGCTGAATCGGCCGACTGGCCGGAGATCTCCGTCCGGCTCATCACGCCGGGGTACCCGGAGACGATGGGACTCCAGCTGCAGCACGGGCGCAACTTCGGCGCCGGCGACGTCGGCAATGCCGCACCGGTGGCGTTGATCAACGCCACCACCGCCCGTCGTTTTTTTGCCGGGGTCGATCCCATCGGTCAGCAGATCTCGTTCTGGGGCATGAGCCGGCGCATCGTGGGCGTGGTGAAGGACGAGCGCATTCATGGACTCACGGCACCGGCTCCTCCCGCGACATACATCCCCTTCCATCAAGCGCCCGGATCGGGAGGGGTACTCCTCGTGCGAAGCCGCCGTCCGGCTGAAGCGGTGGTCGTTGACGTTCGACGCCTCATGGCCGCCACAGATCCGCAGCTCGCCACCTTCGGCCTGGAGCCCTTCTCCACGACCCTGGGCACCTCCGTCGGGCAGCGGCGATTTGCCGTGACCTTGATGTCCGGGTTTGCGTTTGTCACCTGCCTGCTGGTGCTCGTTGGGGTACAAGGGGTGGTCTCGTACACGGCCGCACAGCGGACCAGGGAGATCGGCATTCGTCAGGCGTTAGGCGCGAGCCGGGCAGCGTCGGCCAGCCTGATTCTGCGTGGTCTCGCCCAGCTGGTCGCAACCGGGCTTGTTCTCGGTGTTGCTGGCGCCCTGGCCGGTTCGGGATTGCTCGGTTCCCTCTTGTTTGGGGTGTCACGGCTGGATGCCGTGACGTTTGTAGGAGCGCCGCTCATGGTAGGGCTGGTGGCGGTTGTCGCGGGACTGGTGCCGGCCTGGCGGGCCACACTCCGTGCGCCACTCCAGGCAATTCGCGAGATCTGACCGAGGATTCCGACGTCGTTCACCCCACCCCTCCGTTACTCGCCACTCCGTTGTAGTCGCCACCGCCACTCCGTCCGATGATCACAGCACCTCATCATCGGTTCTGTATTCATGATCAAGAGTTTTCCAGCCACACGTGTCATCCTCTGCCTCGCCTGCTCCTGCTGGTCGACGGTGCAGGCACAGGGACCAGCACCGCGACCTGTCGTTGACCTGGCCATCGAACGAATGGGAGGAATGGCCACCCTCCAGGCGGTCACCCGGGTACGCTTCGAGCAGATGACGCTGTGGCACCGTCAGACTTTCGAAGACAGACCCTACGGCGATGTCGTCGGGTCATACGAACGTGTCACCGACCTGCGTGACTACTCCATTCCGGCCTGGCGCAACACTCGGCGTTTTGTCGGGCCCACCACCGGGGGGCCTGAAATCGTCGACCTCGTTCGCGATTCGGTGGCCGCGCGGTTGCGCCCGGCCGCGCCTAACGCCCCCCTGACCTGGGGAGCCCTGAACATCGCCTATGTCGACGAACGCCGGGAACTCTTTGCCTTTGCCCCGGAACGTCTGCTCCTCCTGGCAGCGACCGCACGCGATCTGCGTTCCCTTCCGGACACGTCCATTGATGGTGTGGCCCACGCCCGCGTGCAGGCAACCATTGATCGGTTCCCCTCCACCGTGTTTGTCCGGCAAACGGACGGCATGCTGGCGATGGTGCGCTACCGCGCCAACCATCCCAATGACTTCGGCCTTGCTCCATATGGCGAGATGGAAGTGGAAGTCTGGTTCGGGGCCTGGCGGTCGTTGCCGGTGCCAGGTACCACCGGCATCCGGTATCCCACACAGTGGGACATCTCACGTATCGGACGACCCTACAAACGCATTACCATTCTGGGCGCCAAATTCGACGTTGCAGCCACACCTGATTCCTTTGTCGTGACCGACGCTGTGCGCACAGAGTACCAGGCCACAGCCACCCGCCCGATGTGGGACCTCTCTCTCGACTCGGCGCGGGTGATGGAGTCGCGCTTTGCGCTGCTCGGTGCACAACCGGGCTTTTCACCGACAGCAGTCAAGGTCGGGCGTCGCTGGGTGCTGCTCGAAGGATCGTCGGTGCCGGCGCGCACCGAGCAGGAGCACCAGTGGCTGGTATCGCACGACCAGGGCAGCGGATTCGGCGCCATGCTCATGACCGTGGCAGGCGCTCCCCGCGGGAGCATCGCCTGGTTCGCGGACAAGGGCCTCCCCGTCTATCTTGGCCGAGGAGCTCAACGCGGAGCCAAGGTGGTGCTGGCCAATTGGAAGGCAAAACCCGATGCCTCACGTGGTGTGGAGCGAGGGCGCTGGGCCGTATTCGATGGCGACTCCCTCTGGGTGGAGCCCTTCGACGCTCCCGGCACGCCAGGAGGGTTGATCGCCTGGGTTCCCTCGCTCAGATGGGTCTATCAGGCGCTGGCGGTGGATCCCATTGTGCAGGGGATGGTGATGGACCATGCCAAACGCCGCGGCTGGAAGGTGGAACGGCTGGGTCATGCACGCACGGTGAATGCACCCGCTCCCGCTACGCGTTAGGCAATGAGCGACGCCCCACTTTCATCGGCGCCGCACGACGGCGTGCGACCACGGTGGAAGTGGGTGCTCATCGCCTTTCTTGTCCCGGCGGTCATTGCGACGCTTCAGTCAATCGCCGGATACGCCACGCGTGGACTGCTCAACAAGGAGTGGCCCTACGCCGCCCTCCAGTTTCCGCGCTGGATGGTGTGGGCATTGGTCACTCCGCTCGTCTTTGCGGCACAGCGCCGGTATCCACTCGCACGCCCCGGTTTGGGGCGCGCCATGGGCATGCATGCCATGCTCTCGGTCGTGTTGTCGGTGGTCATGGAGGCGTTGTGGCTGCCTATCACACTCTGGATCTCGGCGCGGCTGAACCCCGGGGCACCCGCCGAAGCCGGCCTGGCGCCTCTCCTCATCTTCGCGGTCTTCGGGCGCATCATTCCGGGCGCCCTCACGTACGCCGCAATTCTCGGCGTGGCGTCGACACTCGACTCGCGTGAGGCGCTCCGCCGTCGCGACGTCGCCACATCACAGCTCGAGGGGCAGCTCGTCCAGTCGCAGCTGGCGGCCCTCAAGATGCAGGTGCACCCGCACTTTCTCTTCAATACGCTTCACGCGATCACGGTGCTCATTCGGGAAGACCCGGCCGCCGCGACCCGCATGGTGGCCCGGCTGGGAGACCTGCTGCGTCTCACCATGTCACGTGCCCAGGCGCAAGAGGTCACGCTGGAAGCCGAGCTGGAACTCGTGCGCCTCTATCTCGACATTGAAAGTGTACGATTCGCCGACCGGCTCACCGTCACGTACGACGTGCCCCGTGAAGTGCTGCAGGGCGCCGTCCCGGATTTGCTCTTGCAGCCCATCGTCGAAAACGCCATCAAACACGGCATTGCGCCGAGCGCCGGCACCGGGCAGATCGCCGTGTCGGCGCGCCAGATGGACCGATGGCTCGAGATCGTGGTGCGCAACTCGGGCCGCACCATCGCCGCTGCGGCAGCGCGAGATGGAGTGGGGCTCTCGGTCACACGGGCGCGACTGAGCGGTCTGTACGGAGACGCACACAACCTCGTGTTTGCCCCGCAACCCGGTGGAGGTGCCGAGGTTACCGTGCGCATTCCGTGGCGCATTCACCCCGTGAGCGCAGAGCGTACGACCCATGCCTGAGGCTCGCGTGCTGGTCGTGGACGACGAACCGCTTGTGCGAAGCGGCATGCGCGACTTTGTCGACAAGGATGGGCGACTCCAGTGGGTGGGCGAAGCACGCTCCGGCACCGAGGCCGTGGAAATGGTCCGCACGCTCAAACCCGAGCTGATGCTGCTTGATATCCAGATGCCGGAGCTCGATGGCTTTGGCGTCATGGAGGCACTCGGCTCACAGGTGCCACCGGCGGTGGTGTTTGTGACCGCCTTCAATGACTTCGCGGTGCGCGCCTTCGACGTGCACGCGGTGGATTACCTGCTCAAACCCTTCGAGGAAGAGCGCTTCACCACCGCCATCACGCGGGCCCTGCAGCGTCTTGGCGATCCCGAACAGGCCATGCGAGCCGGGGAGTGGCAGGCAGCGCTGGGCAGTATCCGCGCGCGCGCTCAGTCCGCGCAACGGCTCCTGGTCAAGGACGACGGCCGCATCACGGTCGTGCCTGTGGACGACATCGACTGGATCGAGGCCGCGGACAACTACGTCAAGCTCCACACCCGCGTGCGCACCTGGATGCTGCGCGAGTCCATGCGCGACGTGGAACAGCAACTCGAGGGGAGTGGCTTTGCCCGCGCCCATCGCTCAGCCATCGTGAATCTTGCGCGGGTGCGTGAGCTGCAGCCACTCTTTGGCGGCGAGCACGTGGTACTCCTCACCACCGGGGCCCGGATCACACTCAGCCGTGGGTACCGGGATAGCTTCCGCGCACGCCTCGCCACGGGCTGACCCACTGCCCTGCCGGGGCAAGGCGTTAACTTGCTGGACACGACTGCCCCGAAGGAATCCAAGCGGTGTCACGAGCGTTTCTGCGAGACGACGCGGAAGGGGAAATGCCCCGCCGCAACTACGCCCTACCCGAACGAGACGACCCCGGCTACGACCGAGCCGCGGCGCGTGCGCTGCTCGAGGCTGCCTGTGTGAACGAAACGCAGCTCGCCGAGCGAGCCACCGGGTACTACTGGGGCGAACCACTCCTCCGCCGGTATGTCGAGGAAGTGCTCAAGGAAGCGGAGAAGGCAAAGAACGACCGCCTGGAACAGGTGGCGCGCCGCTATCTGCGCTGACCATGCACCGCGCCGGCCGCGACGGCTGTCGCGACCGGCAGCACGCATCACCTACATCGTGGGAGCAGGCCCGAAGGGATCTTCGAGGCTGGGGCTCTGCGGTGTGAAGAGACCGGCACCATCGGCCGTGATGTACATGTCGTCTTCGAGACGGATGCCGAATTCCCCCGGGATGTAGATCCCCGGTTCATCCGAAAAGGTCATGCCCGGAGCGAGCGGCAAGGCGTTTCCCTTCACCAGGTAGGGCCACTCGTGACCGTCCATCCCCATGCCATGCCCCACGCGATGCGTGAAGTACTTGTAGGCGGGGCCAAAGCCGCCGTCCTCGATCACCTTGCGCGCGGCCGCATCAACCGCTTCGCAGGGCACGCCGGGTTTGGCCGCCTTGAGCGCGGCCGTCTGCGCCCGCAACTCGACGTCGAACACCTGCTTCATCCGGTCGGTGGCCTTGCCTAACACAAAGGTGCGCGAGATGTCGGAGCTGTAGCCTTCCACCTTGCACCCGCCGTCGATGAGCAGGATCGACCCTTCGCGCACCGTTTGCGGCGTGACCGAGCCATGCGGGAGTGCCGAGAACTCTCCAACCTGTACGCCGGCGCTGCCGGAGTAGCCCAGCCGGTCGTGGGCCAGCGAGACCAGCTTGGCAAAGTCACCCTGCGTCATCCCTTCCTTGAGGGACTTGTAGGCCGCTTCGTAGGCCTTGAGCGTCACAGCCGACGCGTGACGCATCAGCGCAAGCTCGTGCTCGTCCTTGACGATGCGGCAGCCGGCACTCACCGGGGTCCCCGACATCACTCTGATGTTGGGCGCCGCGGACCCCACACCTGCACTGAACACATACTTGACCGTCTCCTCGATTCCGATCGCGCCGGTCGAGACCCCGAGGTCGCGCAGCCCCTGCGCCACGCGCTCGTACGGGTTTTCATGTTCTTCCCAGGTGAGCACCCGGGTCTCTGCGCCTAACGGGCCGAGTTTCGCCTGTTCGATCGTGCGCTCCTCCTCGAACTTGGGCGTCACGATGAAGGCATTCCCCTTCGCCGGAATAATCGCGCAGGTGAGCCGCTCCGAATTGCCCCACTGCATCCCGGTGAAGTACACCATCGACGTTCCACCGGTCAGCATGAGGGCATCGAGCTTGTTTTCGGCCATCAGGCGGCGCGCCTTTTCGAGCCGACCTTTTCGCTCGTCCACCGAAATGGGCACCACACCATCCTTCATCGGTGTGAGCGCCGCGATGGCGGGTGGAAGGTCGGAGGCTGCTGGAGCGCCCTGTGCTTCGGCATCATTGGCGCGGGGCGCGCATGCCGCCCCTGCTGCAGCGACCGAGGTAGTGGCGAGGAAAGTCCGGCGAGAGAGCATGTGGGGGGCTGGGGTTGTGGGTCCCGGGGAATGTGCTGCGATGTTTCCGCCTCGTC
Organism: uncultured Gemmatimonadota bacterium; assembly: GCA_902826615.1. GTDB lineage: Bacteria > Gemmatimonadota > Gemmatimonadetes > Gemmatimonadales > Gemmatimonadaceae > RBC101. Next base: position 19,365 of record CADEFN010000009.1, on the reverse strand, counting down.
GAGGGCAGCTTGCGGGGGCCACGCCACGCGCCGAGCTTCCCGTGCCCTCACTCGCAGCATGCGCCCCATAGACATCGTTCCATTCGCTCTGGTCGCGCTTGCGGCCATCGCCGTCTTTTTTCCATCGCGGCCTCTCAGCGGGCCCCTCAGGTACCTCCCGCTCGCTGCCCTCGCGGTCGCCGGAGTGCACCTCGGAATCGCCTACCGTACCTCGTTTTTGCCCGTGTACGGCCTGGCGTTGCTCACGGCATTCAGTGCACGGGGTCGCTCGTATGAACGTCTCGGGCTCCGGCGCGCCGTTGGATCAGCGGGCCTGGTGGCCCTCGCGGCCGGCGGACTCCTTGCCTGGGCCTTCCCGCTCTTTTCCATGCCGACCCCGTCGGGGGAATACGCCATCGGGACACGCTACCTCGTGCTCACCGACAGCACACGTTCCGAAGAGCTGACACCCGACTCCACAGACAAACGGCGGCTCCTGGTTCGTCTCTGGTATCCTGCCGACTCCGTCACCGGTACTCCCGAACCATTTTCGACTCTCGCGCGAAGCCGCGAACTCAGCCGCACGCTGAGCCTTCCCCGCTTCGCGCTCGACCACCTCGAACGAATCCCGACACACAGCCACCTCGATGCACCACTCAGCCGACGGCATGCACGCTGGCCGGTGGTCATTTTCTCGCACGGGTACGGAGCCGGGTACGAGTCGCAGAACAGCGTGCAGATGGAAGCGCTTGCCTCACACGGATTTGTTGTCGCCAGCATCGCCCACTCCCACGAAGCAGGGTCGGTGGTGTTTCCCGATGGCCACGTGGCGCGGCTTGTCTCTCCCATGGCCACACCCGACTCAGCCACCATCGCGCGGATGGCGACACTCACCGGGCAACTCACAACCCTGAAGGACACCACGCAACTCCGGTCACTGATCGCCGAGATGCAGCGCGCCGCACCGCTCGACAGCAGCATCCGGCGGTGGACCGATGACACGCGGTTTGTTGCCGACCAGCTGGCGCTGCGAAACGCCGTCGACGCGGCGGAGCCGTTGTGGCCCGGCCGGCTCGTGACCGACACACTCGGCGTCTTTGGCATGTCGTTCGGTGGGGCGACGGCGGCAAACTTCTGCACGCTCGACGTGCGGTGCGTCGCTGGCATGAATCTCGACGGGCTCACCTTCGGCGAAGCGACGGACATCCCGATGCCACGTCCCTTCTTTTTTGTCACGAGCGAACCAAACCGCTACATGCATGAGCTCTTCGCTCAGCGCGCCACCGCTCCATCCATTTCCATGACGGTCGCCCGTTCCATGCATCTGGACTACACCGACCTTGGCTTTCTCTCCCCGCTCTTCCAGCGAATCGGCGTGCTCGGGGGCATCCCGGCGGCCGAAATCCATGACATCATGAACGCGAGCGTGGTGGGATTTTTCAGCCAGCATCTGCGAGGCGAACCCTTTGATGCCACCACGCTCAGACGTTTTCCAGAGGTGACGGTGGAGCAGCGGACGCCCGCGACGGGACGATAGCAGGTGTCCGCAGGGCGACGTCAACCGGCTGGAGGACCTCCGTCTGACCATCGCCCGAGCCTGCGAGGTCCCCCACGCGTCTGGCCAGGGGGAGCACCCGCTGTTCGAGTGCGCCGACACTCCGGTTGTAGGCCTCCGTGGCCCGCTCCAGCCCTTTGCGCACCTCGGTCATGTGTCCGGTAAACTGCCCGAGCCGGCCATGCAACGCCTGACCTAACGAGGCGATCTCCTCGGCGTGCCGCGACGACCGGTCGCGTTCCCACCCGTATCCCACCGCACGCAACAGCGCGATGAGTGTGGTCGGGGAGGCGAGGATGACACGGCGCTGAACCGCGTCTTCGATGAGGGTGGCGTCGTACTGGAGCGCAGCACTGAAGAGCGCCTCGCCGGGGAGAAAGAGCACCACAAAGTCGGGCGACTCCTCGAACTGTTCCCAATACCCCTTGGCGCCCAGGCGCACCACATGCGCCCGCACTTCCCTGGCATGCGCCCGCAGTGCGTCGACACGCTCGCCGTCATCCGTGGCGTCGACGGCGTCGAGGTACCCCTGCATCGGTGCTTTGGCATCCACCACGATCGTCCGGCCACCGGGGAGAAGCACGGTGAGATCGGGGCGAAGTCGCGAGGGACCGTCGGTGGAGACCTGCAGCTCGAAGTCCACATGTTCGACCATGTGGGCCAGCTCGCACACTCGGCGCAGCTGCATTTCGCCCCACTGCCCGCGCACCACCGGGGAACGCAGGGAGTCCAGCACATGCTGCGTTTGCAGGCTGAGATCGCGGTGGGTATCGGTGAGGGCGACGAGTTGCGCCAGCAAGGCATCGGCCCGATCACCCTGTGCCCTGCGCTCAGCGGCAAACCCCCGCTCCGACGCGAGAGTGGCCTCGAGCGCCGCCTCCCGTGCCTGGCCTCGTCCCCGAACCAGCAACCAGGCCAGAGCTGCGCCCGTCGCCAGTCCAGCCACAAAGATGATCGACTGCAGTGCAGACACCGCGCCTCCTCGTCAGCGTGTGCCTAACGTAACACGTCGACTGACCAGCGGCGCGGGAAACCACCGACTGGCGCCGCCCACCCTCAGGTGGCAACACTTCAACGCTCTCGCCCGTCCCGCGCCACCCGGCCCGTCCCGCACGCTCAAACCAGCCCCTGCACCGCCGATGAATTCGCCGCTCCATCACGCCTTTGCCTCACGTGGCACCAGCCCCGCTGACGCCGTTGCCCTGGTCGCCAGCGGAATGCGCGTCTTTGTGCACGGTGCCTCGGCGACGCCCACTCCCCTGCTGGAAGCCCTCGCGGCCCGGGATGATCTGGATGGTGTGCGACTCTATCACCTCCACACCGCCGGGGCGGCACCATGGACGGCACCCGACATCGCCTCGCGAATCAGGTCGGTGTCCCTCTTCACCGGTTCTGCCCTCCGTGAACCCGTCGCCGACGGACGCGCAGACTTCATTCCGGTTTTCCTCTCCGACATCCCGGCGCTTTTTCTCTCGGGTACCATCCCGCTCGACGTCGCCTTTGTGCAGGTTTCCCCACCTGACCGCCACGGATACTGCTCGTTAGGTACCTCCGTGGACTGTGCGCGCGCCGCGGTCGACAGCGCCCGCTTTGTCGTGGCCGAGGTCAACCGCCAGATGCCCCGCACGCATGGCAATACCGCCCTGGCCTTCGACCGCATCGACGCCTTCATCGTGACCGACCGTCCACTGGCCGAACATGCGCTCTCGCAGGAGACCGACGTGGAGGCACGGATCGGCGAACAGATCGCCGCCCTCGTCGAAGATCGCAGCACGCTGCAGGTAGGCATCGGCGCCATCCCCGATGCCGTCCTCACCCGACTGAAAGGGAAACACGAGCTCGGCGTCCACACCGAGATGTTCTCCGATCGCCTGGTCGAGCTGGTGGAGTCGGGTGCGGTGACCAATCGGTTCAAAGCGGTGCACCCCGGGAGGATTGTCACGTCCTTTGTCACGGGCACACGCAAACTCTTCGACTTTGTGAATGACAACCCGCTGGTGGAGTTTCACGCCTGCGATCGTACCAATGACACGGCCCTCATTTCGCGCAATCCACGGGTGGTGGCCATCAACGCCGCGCTGCAGGTGGATCTTTCGGGTCAGGTGTGCGCGGACTCGATCGGCCACCGCATTTACAGCGGGATCGGTGGGCAGATGGATTTCATTCGCGGCGCGGCGCGCTCGCGTGGCGGCAAACCGATTATAGCCCTCCCCGCCACGGCCAAGGGTGGTACGATCAGCCGCATCGTCGCTGAACTCTCTCCCGGCGCCGGCGTGGTCACCACGCGCGGGCATGTGCACTGGGTGGTGACGGAGTTCGGTGCCGTCAACCTGCACGGCCTCTCGCTGCGTGAGCGTGCGGATGCACTCACCTCTATTGCCCATCCCGACTTTCGGGCAGAGTTGCGCCGCGAGGCGCGCCATTCGGCGCGTTAGGCCCGTCCCGGTCACAGCAAAGGGGGCGACCACTCGGTCGCCCCCTTCTGCTACCCCGCGTCCCGTACCGTCAGGATAGGTTCAGGGAACGAACGCTGCTACCGGCAGCTTGCTGATCCCACGCTCCTTCTTCTGCTTGTCCACCATCGCTGCCACGTCGGCCAGCAACTTCTTGGCATCGTAGACAATACCGTCCTTGATGGTGTACTTCACGCCACCCACCCGCTCCACTTTGCCCGTTTTGTCATTCAAGCGGATGAACCCGGTGCCGTAGAGCGTCTTGAAGTTGGCGATGGGGTTTTCCGGAGCGACAACGAGATCGGCCAGCATGCCCGGGCGCACGATCCCGAGTTCCACCGGCTTGCCGTTGGCCTTGTTGAGCTCCTCGGCCGCGTGCTGTGTGGCGCTGCGAATCACTTCGAGCGGATGAAAGCCCGCTTCCTGGAAATTCTCGAGCTCCTCGACGAAGCTGAACCCGTAGGTGTTATAGATGAACCCCGCGTCCGTGGACGGCGTGACCTTGCCACCCATGTTCTTGTAGTCCTGGATGAACTCCATCCACACCTGATAGAACTTCTTCCACGCCACTTCGTCCCAGGTCGTCCAGTTGAAGAAATACGCCCCATGGTTTTCGCGGTTGGGGGTATAGAAGTCCCAGAGCGACGGCAGGGTGTACTGCTCATGCCAGTCGGCGTTGCGCCGCTTCATGAGATCGCGCCCCGACATGTACGTCGTCATCGTCGGGTCGAGCGTGGCATTGTTGTCCTTGAGCAGCTTGAGGAACGCCTTCCACTTGTCGCTCCCGGGCTTCACCAGGTTCCACTGCCGCGCAACCTGGCCAAAGCGCCACTGCTCGTCATTGTAGTTGTAGGTGTCCGGGTACGGCTGGATGTCGTTGTTCTCGTACATCGACTCGAAGATGCCATAGAAGTGGGTCACGGCTCCGAGCCCGAGCGTCACGGCATCAGCGGCGTTCATGTTGCCGACGCCAAGCTGCTGCAGGTGCGCGGTGCTGCCCAAGCCCTGCTTCTTGGCTTCGTCCATCAGCCCGCGCATCACGCTGGGTTCGTGTGCCCCCACCTTGAGGCAGTCCACGCCCTGCTCCTTCGCCCAGCGGGTCCAGGCCCGGGCGTCCTCCTCCGTCAGGATCTGCTTTCCACCCCAGCCCTTTCCGCTTCCGGGGCGTTGGCAGTTGACCATGCGGGGTGCGGTGATCTCGTTGGCATTGGCGCGTTTGGTTTCACTCGCCGACCACTCGAAGCCGCCCAATGGCACACCGCGCACCGTCGTCACACCGTGCGCAAGCCAGAGTTTGTAGCAATATTCGGCGTCGGGCGCCTTCGGCTTGCCGCAGGTGTGCACATGCAGGTCAATAAAGCCAGGGAGCACGTACATCCCCTCAGCCTGGATCTCGCGCGCCGGACCTTTGGGTCGGCGGGAAGCGTCGATGGGCAGGTTGGGAAAACCCACATCGACAATCTGACTGATGCGGTTTTTCTCCACCACAATGTCGACCGGCCCACGCGGGGGACCACCGGAACCATCGATGAGAGTGGCGCCTCGAATGATCAGCTTGTCAAACGGGCCCTCGCCTTCACGGCGGTTGGGACCGGGATTGGCGTCCTGCGCGAGCACGGGAGCACTCCAGGCTGCCACGGCGATGGCCGCGACGGCGAGGCGGGCGAAGGCGGAACGAAGCTGCATATGAGGGGCGGTTGGGGGATACAACGACCCGCCAAAAGTCGCCCCCTGCTCGCAGGCATGCAAGCAGATTCTCCCTGAGTTCCCCTACTCGGGGTCGATCAGCACCCCCCTGTTGAGGCGCCACTCGGGATCCGCCCACCGCTTGATTCGACGGAAGGCCGCCAGCTGCTCCGGTGAGTATTGCACGGTGAGGAAATTCTTCTTGATGCGACCAATCCCATGCTCGGCAGCGACACACCCACCGCGCGCGACCACCGCTGAAGCCAATCCCATGTACAGTGCCTTTGCCCGGACCAGCTCGTTCTCGTCGCGCGGGAGGATGTTCACATGGAAGTGATTGTTCCCCGCGTGGCCGAAGACGGCGAAGTCGAGCCCCGCTCCGTGCAACGTTGTCGTGAACAGGTCGTACACCCACGTGAGGTCCGCGTCCTCGACCGCCATATCGGTCGCAATCTTGTGCAGCGTGGGATGCTGCTCTCGGCGACGCGCAATGGTGGCATTGATGCGCTCGGGCACGGCATGCCGAAAGACCTTGATGTCGCGCAACGTCTGCTCGTCGATGCCCGCCAGCCCATGTGCTTCGGCCCCGTCACAGGCGGCTACGTGAGCCCCGACGCGCTCTATGCACTCGTCCAGCGCGGCATCGTCGTCATAGCCGAACTCCGCAAACACCGAGCAACTCCCCTCCGGGGCCACAGCGAGCACACGTTCCACCTCCGGCTTGCCAGTCTCGCGTGCAAGTGCGTGGGACGTGGCGTCGAGAAACTCGATGGCCGTGGTTCGCAACGCGTGGTCACCACGCAACGCGTTCACAAAAGCAAAAGCCTGCGGCACCGAGGCAAAACACTGCAGGAATGCGAGCCGATGTTCCGCGGTACGCTGCAACCGAAGTGTCACCGTGGAGACCACGCCAAGTGTTCCTTCTGCGCCCACAAAGAGGTCGAGCACATCACCATCCGGCACAAAGCCGTAGCCGATGGCGCTTTTGGTCCGCGGTTTCGGAATGGTGTCGAGCGTAAGATGCCGCTCGGACGTCCCCGAATGTCGCGAGGCATCGACCAGCACAACCTCCCGCCCCGCAGCTTGGTCGCGCCCGCGACGCAGTGTCAGCGTGTTGCCCGACGCCAGTTCCACGGTGAGACCCAGCACCCAGTCACGCGTTGCGCCAAAGCGGAACGTGCGCGCCCCACCAGCGTTGGTGGACACCATCCCACCTAACGACGCACTGGTCTCGGTCGGATCAAGTGGGAGCGAGAGATGCGGCGCTCGCGTGGCGAGTGCCTCTTGCAGTTCTCGCAGTGTGGTGCCGGCCAGCACCCGGACCTCTGGCGGGTCGCTCTCTGCGTCGATGGAGAGCACGCCGCGCAGCCCCGCGATCGAGACCACGTGCGACGCCTCGTCAGGCACTGCGCCTCCGGTCACCCCCGTGCGCGCTCCACTGACGCTCACCACGTTGCCTTGCGCAGCGTGCCACCCCATGACCTGACGCAGCTCGTCCAGCGTGACGGGCGCGGCCGCCGACGCAATTGATTTCGCGGTCGTGCGCGACTCGTCATGCAGGAGATCGGTTATGCCGGAAGGATCGGGTGCCAGACGTATGCAGTCCGGCATGCCGGCCACGGCCGACGCCAGCAATTCCGCCCGCAACACCCCGCGCATGTCAGTAAAGGATGCGGGTCCGCACGCTCATGGGGAGCGCGGCAATGCGGTTGTTCACCTCGTCCGATAGCTCGCGATTCACGTCCATCACCAGATACCCCACGTCGCGTGACGTCACCAGCTGCTGCGCCTCGATGTTGGCGCCAATCTCCGACACAATGTGGTTCACCTCGGCGAGCACGCCGGGCACGTTGCGGTGGATGTTGAGGATGCGGTGAGTCTCCGGCATCGCGGGGAGGTTGACATGCGGAAAATTCACCGCCCCTTCGGTGGAGCCGCGATCGATGAACTCGGTGATGGCGTGCGCCACTTCGAGTCCGATGTTCCGCTGTGCTTCCTCGGTGTTGCCCCCGACATGCGGCGTGAGAATAACGTTAGGCAGGTCGCTGAATCCCACGTCGACCTCGGCCAGGGTGGGCGCCGGCTCCGACGGAAACACATCGAGGGCGGCCCCGCCCAGATGCTCGCGACGCAAGGCATCCTGGAGCGCGGGGACGTTCACCACCTTCCCACGGGAAAGGTTGAGCAGATAACTCCCCGCCCGCATCCGTGCGAGCTGCGGGGCTCCGATCATCTCAACGGTACGCGGGGTCTCGGGCACGTGAAGCGTCACGAAATCGGACTCGGCCAGCAGCGCGTCGACGTCGGCGACCGGGCGCGCCAGCCCCAGGGGGAGCTTCTTGAGGATGTCGTGGAAGATCACGCGCATACCGAATGCCTCACCCAGCAACCCCACCTGCTGGCCGATGTGGCCATACCCGACGATGCCTAACGTGCGACCGCGCACCTCGTGCGCCCCGGCGAGCGACTTGTCCCAGTGCCCGCCATGCATCCGGGAGTTCTTGTCGCCGAGCCGCCGGGCCAGGGCTATCACGCAGCCGAGTGTGAGCTCGGCGACACTGCGTGTGCTCGCATGCGGCGCATTGAACACCGGGATCCCTCGGCGTGCGGCGTCCTGAATGGCGACCTGGTCAGTACCCACCGTGAAGCAACCGATGGCGAGCATCTTGTTCGCCACGGCAAGCTGGGCATCACGAATCTTGGTCCGAGACCGGAGTCCGAGTATGTGCGCCGACGCGATGACGGTGTCGAGATCTTCGCCTTCCAGGGCTTTCGGAATCACGTCGACCGAATAACCGGACTCGCGCAGCGCTTCTGCCGCGGCTGGGTGGATGTTCTCGAGAAGGGCAATCCTGATACGGTCGCGCGGGAACGACGTCGGAGACATTGGGGAAGCGGCAATGCGTGTGAGGCCGCCGAATCGGCGGTTGTTATCGCAAAATAGCCCCCCCTCCAAGGGGTCACCGTCCGGATTCTCCCCTCCGTTGCCTCAACGGTCTCCCTAACCGCGACCTGCGTGTGACGCTCGCGTGACGCGGCGAACGATCTTGCATCCGCGCTCCGAGCCAACCGTTTCGGGGCTTGACCGGGTTTTCATGAGCTGCTATCATGAACATGATTTCTCATTCATGGATGGACATTATGCCACACGACCGGGTACGCGGAGCCGCCCCTGTGCAGGTCTACCTCGATCCGGCAACACAGGATCGGCTCGACCGACTAGTGGGGAATCTTGGCACCAGCAAGTCTGAGGTGCTCCGGCGCGGACTGTTGGCCCTCGAGCGCGAGCTGACAGACCCCGCCGGGCACCCGGCCCTCCGGCTCGCCGGCATTGCCAGTGAGAGCGGGGAGTCGCTCTACGATGTGGCACGTGAGCATGACCGCTTCCTCTCTGCCGTTCATGAAGGCGAGCCTGTCACACGCCGTCGGCGCGGCAAGGGCACGAGGGATGGCTGAGGTTTTCGTCGACACATCGGCGTGGTATCCCCTGGTGGTGGGGGACCACGCCGATCACTCACGCGTCAGGGCAGCAGTGGAGGACGCCATCCGCGCCGGTGCGCGACTGGTGACGACCAATCTCGTCGTCTCCGAAACGCACGCACTCCTGCTCCATCGAGCCGGGAGAGAAAGCGCCCTGCGCTTTGTGCAGTACGTGTCGCAGCCACCAATGCTGGTGATCGACAGCTCGGCCGAGTTGGAGAAGCGCGCACTGAATGACTGGTTGACAACGTATCAGGACCAGCGCTTCTCGCTGGCCGACGGGGTGTCGTTTGCCGTCATGAAGGCCCGTGGAATCACGCAGGCACTCAGCCTGGACGTCCACTTCTCCTTTGCGGGGTTCCGGATGGTTCCCGCCGCCACGGGCCCTGCCCTGCGCAAAAAACGTTAGGCGCTTTCGCGGTACGGCGATTCCAGGTACGGGGAATCCTCATCGTCCGGATCGGGGCCGTACACAACTCGCGGGCTGATGGCACCACTGATGTCTGACCCTGCGGCGTCGCCCGCCATGTGACGCACCAGGTCGAGAATCCCATGACTCAGGTGCTGTCCGTACCGAAGCAGGTTCACCGCCCGGTTTCGCTGGGCGAGCAGGTAGACCATGAAGGGACGGTCGGCCTTGGCCGAGTTACACCTCTTGCAACAGAGCACGAGGTTGTCGCGCCGATCGTAGGCCGTGAGGCCGCGTCGCGGCGTCACGTGGTCCAGCGTCATGGTGTCGGCCTTATGCTTCAGACCGCAGTAGGCACAGACGGGACCGTGTTCTTTCAAAAGCCATCGGCGCGTTTCGACGTATGCGTCACGGCTTGTGGGGACGGATGTATGCTGTTGAGGGGTCCCCTTCCCCCTGCCCCGACGCCCTCGGCGTCCTGGGCTGTTACCTGATTGTCTCATTACGTGCTGGAACCTAGTCGCCTGGGCGCCAGATCGGCACCCCACCTGTCAAGGGTCAAGACGACTGACAGGGGCGCACCGTCATTCCTCGGAGAGGAACTCCGCATGATCGTCGGCGGTATCCCGACGGCCACAAGTCGTGAGCCCGCTTAGCTTTGACCCGTAGCAAGTCAACCAATCTGCCGGAGTCTCCACCCATGCGTCGTCTCGTTGTTGCCGGAGCGGCCCTCGTCCTTTCGGCCTCTGTCCTCTCGGCCCAATCCACCTCCGCCAAGCCCCCCATGAAACACGACATGGGCAAGATGGATCACATGGCGTCGTCGTGGAAAGAAATGGACGAATTCCACAAGCTTCTGGGAGCCACGTTCCACCCGGTAAAGGAAAAGAAGAACACCAAGCCGCTCCGGGAAAAGGCCGATGCGCTGGCTGCTGCCGCCCGGGCCTGGACGGCGTCTACTGCACCGGCATCGTGCGCCACCGCCGAGGTCAAAAGCACCGTCGCTGCCATCTCAACCGATGCACTGGCCATCGGCAATCAGGTGCTGGCGCAAGCGAGCGACGACGAGTTGTCCAAGGCCATCACCACGCTCCATGACAAGTTCGAGGGAGTGGAGAAGAAGTGCGGCGGACATGACATGAAGGGGATGAAGCACTAGGTCAGCTCTACCCCGGTGAGCGGGGGCAGGTGGTTGACGACAGGGCGAACGCATTGGACGTTGAGCATGGCCGACCCCCGTCGAACCCGAGCCCCCCTCCCGCCATGCAACGAGTTCTCGCTGGTCTCCTCCTTCTCGCTGGCGCCGCGTGCAGCCGCACCGCGGTACCCGACATCGCGCCGGTCGCGGGCGTTCCGCCGGTTGTGGGCCACCTCGTTATTGCCGGTGGGGGACAACTTGGCCCGGAGGTGATGGGTCGCTTTGTGGCATTGGCGGGAGGACCTGAGGCCCCCGTCGTGGTGATACCCACCGCGGGTGAAGACTCGGTCTACAGCGACACGTGGCAAGGCCTCAATGGACTGCGATCGGCCGGCCTCAAGAACCTTGTGGTTCGTCACACCAAGGACCGCAAGATTGCCGAGTCGGATTCGTTTGTGGCACCCCTCAAAAAGGCCCGCGGCGTCTGGTTTCCCGGGGGCCGACAGTGGAGACTGGTGGACTCGTACGCAGGCACACGCACCGAGCGCGAACTGCATGCGCTGCTCGCGCGTGGCGGCGTTATCGGTGGCACCTCGGCGGGCGCCTCCATTCAGTCCTCGTACATGGTGCGCGGGGCTCGCGAGGGTAACACCATTGTGATGGCCCCGGGTTACGAGCGCGGGTTCGGATTCATCAAGGGTGTCGCGATCGACCAGCACGTCTCCGCCCGCAATCGCCAGCTGGACCTGCAACCTGTCGTAACCCGCTTCCCCACACTACTCGGTCTTGGCCTCGATGAGGGAACCGCGATCGTGGTGACGGGCACCAGGGCCGAAGTGGTGGGTAAAGGGAAGCTCTTTGTGCACAACGGCGCCGAGGCCGCGAAAGGCAGCGACCCGTTTGTCACGCTGGGCGCAGGTGAGGTGTTTGACCTGTCCGCCCGACGACGCACCACCAAGCCGGCTGCCGACCGCTAGATCGGCAGCGCGTAACGCTCCAGGATGTATTGCCCGTCGTCGTCGATCTCCACGGCAAAGAGTGACGACGCCCCGAATCCCACGAGTGCGCGCCCCGCGGGAAAGGAGACCGTTGCCATCAGTGCTCCGTCACGACCGAAGACGTCGTAGCGACGGGGCTCGCCCGCAGCAAGGTTCCGCCTCACCCACACGCGTCCCTTGGCGTCGACCCTGAGTGACCCTGCCTCAAACGGCGGCTTGCGCTCGGGCCACTTGTACCCTGACGTGGAGGGCTCCTGGGTGGGGCGGTTGCGACCAAACGACATCGTGCGCCTACCGTTTTCCTCCTCCACCTGCATGCTGATGCCACCGGCCAGCATCTGCTGGCTGACCCATTCCTTCTTCTCGGCGTCGCCGATGCGGATCGGCGTTGTCGGCACCGGTGCGCCGGCCTTCACGGAACCGTTGGTGACCCAGTCCAGCCGGTACGTCCCACTTCGCGCGACCGCGATATCGCCGGTCGCCGAGACAGCCCAGCCATCCGCCGCGGCGAGCGGTATCGGCCGAATCTGCACCGATCGCTGATTGGCGCTTCCTGACTCCTGGCGGTCGAGGTCAGGTGTCTTGTAGCGCGCCACCGGCTGCGCCCCGGTGCCGGAAGGCCCCACCCGCATGACACTCCCCGAATCACTCCCCGGACCTCCGCCGACGGGGGGAGCAAAGTAGATGCGGCCCTGCGTATCCGTGCCACCTGGGAAGATCACGCTCGGCGGACCACCACTCGCACCACCTGCCATGGGGATGCTGCGGCCATAGGCACCACTTGGTCCAACAACCGAAAGCCTGCCATTGCCCAGATCGACCACCAACGTGCTGTCACCGGGCCAGGCCCAGACCGCGTCGGGCTGGCGGTACTCGCCAGGGCCACTCCCTTCCCTGCCCAAGGTTCTGCCGCCCTTGAGGGATGCTGGAAGTACGAAGAGCTTGCGCTCGATGGGATCGGCGACAAACACATCGCCGGACCTGGTTTCCCTCACAACCGTCACCAGTGAGAACACGGTCGACGATCGTGCGGTAGCGGCGCCGAGGACGAGGGGCCGCGCCCCCTGTGCCTCGAGCACAACAGGGGCGAACGCGAGAAGGAAAGGCCAGCGAGTCATGGTGTTGGTCGTGTCAGGTGATGCGAATGTGTCACAGGCCGTGCCCGTCGGGTTGCTGGAGAGGTCAGAATGAGTTCAGCTGCCGCGAAAAGCAGTGCTTCTGTCCCACCGTCCACTCGTCGGCCGACACCCGATCGTACCGCTTCTTCTTCTCTGGATACCGGGTGACATCCTGGGCCACAAACCCGCATCGCTGAAAGAGATCGTCGGCAAAAGACACCGCGAAGATTTCCGGATAACTGCGACGTTTGGCCAGGTCGACTGCCGCGGCGATGAGCCGCGCCCCCAGCCCCTTCCGGTGGTGCGCCGGATCAACGGCCAGCGACACAAGTTCGACAAGTGAAGGAGAGTACTCATCCAGGCAGACGCAGCCGACCACGCGACCATCGTCGTCCCGGATGACCCGATAATCATCCAGATGTGATTCGACAAATGCTTCTGTGCGGGTCAAGGTGAGCCCTTCGGCGCTGAAGCGGTTGTTGAGCTCGGCGAGGGCCGTGGCGTCGTATTCGTGGGCTGGAGCAACTGGACGCATGGGTGATGTGTGTTGGCTTACGGGGTCTGATAAACGATGCGGCCGCGCGACAAGGTAAGCACCACACGACCACTCAGCAGGTCCTGTGTACTCGCCGCGTGAAATGGGTCAACAGTGATCGCGGTGAGGTTCGCCACCCGCCCGACCGTTATGACGCCCGACTCATCCTCATCGAAGGCGGCATAGTTCGCCCACGTGGTGTAGCCACGCACTGCTTCCTCGGGCGTCATCCGCTGCTCGGGAAACCAGCCGCCATCCGGTTCGCCATCGCGATTCTGCCGGGTCATCGCTGAGTGAAGTCCGTAGAAGATATTCCAGTCGGAGCCGGGGAGATCGGAGCTGAAGGCGAGTCGCGCACCAGCGAGACGGAGCGTCCGCCAGGCATAGGCCCCACGAACCCGATCGGGACCCAGTCGGTCACCCGCCCATGGGGCATCCTCGACCGCATGCGGCGGCTGCATCGATGCAATGCTGCCGAGCGCGGCGAGCCGCTTGATATCATCGGGGTGGAGCACCTGCGCATGTTCAACGCGATGCCGCAGCCCTCGAGTGGCCGGCGCAGCACGCTGAACCGAATCGATGAAGTCGAGCGTGGCACGATTGCCGGCGTCCCCAATGGCGTGTATCCCCACCTGGAACCCGGCCGCCATGGCCGCCGCCACGGCGCCACGATCAAATCCGTACGCGCCGCCACTCACACCACGGTGCCCTGCGCGGTCGCTGTAGTCCTCGAGCAGCTGCGCGCCACGGGAGCCTAACGCGCCGTCATAGTAGGCCTTGACCGCACGTACGCTCAACATCCCGGAGGGCGACCGACGCAGTGGCCCTCGTGCACTCCACTCCCTTAGCAGGGTGCTGTCGCGCCCATTGAGCATCGCGTAGACACGTATCGGCAAAACACCCGCCGCATCAAGCCGCTGCAGCGAAGCCACCACATCGCCTGCCACGCCCGCCTCGTGAACGGCAGTGTACCCTGCCCCGGCCATGACCCGGAGCGCAGCAACGACCTGCGAATCGCGCTGTACTGCTGTAGGCCCCGGGATGGCCGAGTCCACCAGCGCCACGGCCCGGTTGAGGAAAAGACCGTTGGGCGCGCCATCCGCACCACGCCTGATTTCGCCCCCGCTCGGTACGGGGGTGGCCGCCGATATTCCGAGCGCGTCGAGTGCCCGCTGGTTCATCCACGTCGCAAAGCCATGGAGCCCGCGCAGCATCACCGGGTGATCGGGCACGCGCTGAGACAGGAGCACCTTGTCCGGATAGCGATTGGCCCAGGCGCCTTCATCCCAACCGTAGCCAAAAATCCACTCGCCTTTTGCGGTTGTGGCCGCACGTTGTACGACCTTCTCGATCGCCTCGGCCGGGGTCGCGATGCCTGTCAGGTTCACCCGGTCCAGCGACTGGCCGAGCTCGGCGACATGTGTATGCGCGTCGACAAAACCGGGGAGCAACACCTGTCCCTGCAGGTCCACGACCCGAGTAGAGTCGCCCCGCAGCGCCAGGGCGCCGCTATCGGTCCCGACCCAGGTGATCCGTCCGTCGCGAATGGCCACCGCTGTTGCGTCATGACGCCACCCGTTGGTGCTGTCCCACGGCGCGTCGGTCGCTGGGTTCCCGTCGGGGCCGGGGTCGGCCCACCGCAACGAATACACCCGTGCGTTGTGCAGAATGAGGTCGGCCGGCGCCTCGGGCTCGCGGCAACCGAAGACGACGAATGTGGCGAGAAGTGCAACCCGTTTCATGCCGGGATCATAGCCCGCAACGCGACGAGCGGCCATCATTCCCGGTGCGAAACTGCGGACTGCCAAACGCCGTTTGTTCGGCAGCCCTGTCACCCTCCGCTCACAATCCCCTTGATGCGCGCCCACACACACGGCCTGCTCGCTCTTGGTATGGTCACGGCACTGCTTGCCTGCGCCGGTTCGCCCGAGTCCGGGACCACGGGATCCGGTCGGCTGACCGTCCCGATCGAGTACGACACCCTGCCTAACGGGCTCAAGCTCGTGTTCTCTCGCGACACGACGGCGCCGAGTGCCGGCGTCGGTGTCTACTACCATGTGGGCTTCCGGAACGAGCCGCGCAATCGCACCGGCTTCGCCCATCTCTTCGAACATCTCATGTTCCAGGGCTCAGCCAACCTGGGCAAGATGGAGTTCGTGAAGCTGATCGAGTCGAATGGTGGCATCCTCAACGGATCCACGCGCTTCGACTACACCAACTACTTCCAGATCGTCCCCTCACACACGCTGCAACCCATTCTCTGGGCCGAGGCCGACCGCATGAAGGGGCTCGCCATCGACGAGTCGAACCTGCAGAACCAGAAGGACGTGGTGAAGAACGAGGTGCGCGTGAATGTGCTGAACCAGCCGTATGGCGGTTTCCCGTGGATCGATCTTCCGATGACGGCCAACACCAACTGGTTCAACGCCCACAACTTCTACGGGGAGCTCAAGGAGCTCGATGCCGCGACGCTGCAGGATGCGTCGGCCTTCTTCAAGACGTACTACGCCCCAAACAATGCCGTGCTTGTGGTGGTCGGCGACTTCGATCCGGTGCAGACCCGGCAGTGGATCGATACCTACTTCGCCTCCATCCCGTCGTCCCAGCTCCCGCCACCACCAGATATCGCCGAGCCGCGCCAGGAGGAAGAGCGACGTGGAACCCGGACAGATCCTCAAGCCACACGCCCGGCGCTTGGCATCGCGTACCATGTCCCACCGCGGTGGACCCCGGAGTGGTTTGCCTTCGGACTGATTGATCAGATTCTCGGGCAGGGGCGCGATTCACGACTCTTCGATGCCCTGGTGCAGAAAAGCGGGCTCACGGGTGATGTGAACGCCGGCATCAACTGGGGCCTCGGCAACATGTTCAACTATGAGGGGCCGATGCTCTGGACGGCGTCGCTGTATCACGACCGCGACAAAAGTCCCGATCTCCTGCTCACACTGATTGAAGCCGAGATGGAGACATTGCGGACCACCCCGGTGGACGCGGCAACACTTGCGCGCGCACAGACCAAGATCCGCTCCTCGTTTTACAGCATCGTCGACGAGTTCTCCGGGCTGGGCAAGCTCGACTTGCTGGCCAGCTTTGCCTTGTTTGACTCCGATCCCACGCGTTTCAACCGGCTCGAAGAAGAGTTCGCGAAGGTTACCCCGGAGCTCATCCAAGAAACCGCGAAGGAATACCTGCGCCCGGGGAACCGGACCGTGTACACCATTGTGCCCGGCGCGAAGGAAAGCGCGGGCAACGGGAGGAACTAGAGATGCTGCTGTCTCCGCGACTGACGATGGCGCTGCTGCTCGTGGCCGCCACGCTCCCCGCTCAGACGACGCCCCGGCAGGCACCTCCGCCGGCCGGCACGCCGAAGGACTTTCGTGTGCCGCCGCGCCGGACGATCACCCTGCCTAACGGGATGAAACTCACCATGGTGCCGTGGGGGCGTGTCCCCAAGGTCGCGCTGAGCCTGGAGGTTCGCACCGGCACCATCGACGAGGGCCCGAACGACATCACCTTGTCGGCGGTGACCGCTGATATGCTCCTCGAGGGCACCACCACCCGCTCGCCTCAGCAGATCGCGCGCGAGGCGGCCAGCATGGGCGGAGAGGTGGGGTCGTTTGGCGGTTCCGAGACCACCACTATCCGGGGTGAGGTCTTGAGTGAACATGCGGCGGCCTTTGTGACCCTGCTCGCTGACGTGGCCCGCAACCCGCGGTTTGCCGATGATGACCTGGCGCGCATCCGCGAGAAACACACGCGGGACAACGCCATCCAGCTGACACGCCCCGGCACACTGGCGCAGCAGAAGTTTCGCGAGATGAGCTTTGGCGCGCATCCGTTTGCGCGCATGTACCCGCCCGATTCGATGCTGCGCGGCTTCACCAGCGCTCGTGTACGGACCTTCCATTCCACGCAATACGGTGCGGCGCGTGCACATCTCTACATCAGCGGCGTCTTCGACGCCAAAGCGGTGGAGCGGGCGGCGCGTGAGGCCTTCGGCTCGTGGCAGGCCGGGTCGGCCCCCACGGCAAACCCGCCCGTGCCAGTGGCGCGCCGGCAGGTGGAGCTGGTGGATCGCGCGGGCTCCGTGCAAAGCTCGATGTGGATGGGGCTTCCGGTTGCCGATCCCTCCAAGCCGGATTGGGTGGCCCTGAGTGTGACCGACGCGTTGTTAGGCGGCGCCTTCGGATCGCGCATCACGACCAACATCCGCGAGAATAAGGGCTACACCTACTCGCCGGGCTCTTTCCTCTGGACTGAAAAGGGCACGGGGCTCTGGGTCGAAGTCGCAGACGTCACGACCAACGTCACCGGACCGGCGCTGACGGAGATCTTTGGTGAGATGCAGCGGCTGCGTAGCGAGGCGCCCCCGGCGGCGGAGCTCGATGGCATCAAGCGCAACATGGCGGGCGTGTTCACCATCCAGAACAGCTCACGGAACGGGCTTATCGGGCAGCTCCAGTTTGCCGATCTGCACGGGCTCGGCGAGGACTACCTCGCCTCGTATGTGAAGCGGGTGATGGAGGTGACACCGGAACAGGTGCGTGCGACGGCGGAGAAACATCTCGACCCGGCGCGTGTGAGTGTCGCCATCGTTGGTGATCGAAAGCAGGTGGAACCGCAGCTCGGCAAGTTCAGAGCAATCGTGCCCTGAGTGTCAGGCGAAGCGAGGGATCGGTGGCGGTCCCTCGCTCCTTCAGGTGGAGCGCGCTATCCGCGCGCGGTCGCGCCACACCAGCCAGAGACAGAGGTGGATCGTCACAAAGCTCTGGAAACACCAGATGCAGAAAATCTGCATCCGCACCCACTCCCCGTATTTGAGCCGCCAGGTGAAGGCGACGGCGGCCACGATGAGCAGCAACATCAGTTGCGTCAGGCGGCCATCATCCTCCCGGGACGGGAGCGTGCCCACGAACGCCACCACGGCGAGTACGGCGTAACCGACCGCCCCGATCAACGCGACGTCCATGCCGAGGAAGGTGCCCCAGGGGGAGTACCACGCCTGCACACAGCCGCCCCCACCCGGACCACACGACGGTATTCCGAAGACGCCGATCTTCACCAGGTGGAGATACAACGCCACAAGGCTGGCGAGCAGGGCGAGGACCGCAATCGCCTGCCGATACAAAACCGGATTGCCTGTCGGTGTTTCGTCGGAGGATGTCATCTGGTCAGCGGGGTGGTCCACTATCGACCCTGAAGTTTTTCGGGTCGGCCCATCCGGTTACCCCTTCGGCCCTGACCAGGCGCCACCCACTCTGCCGACCTCCGATGTCCAGGCGCACGCCGGGTGACAGGACAGCGAGCACCGGTGCCTTGCCGTCAGGCGCGGCCCGCACATTCACGAATTGCACCACGCGCGCCCTGGCAAACTTCCGGAAGGTGACCGTGTCCTGGCGCGCGGGGGCCGTCGGGGCGACGGCGGGCAGGGGCGGCGTCGCGGTCAGAGCGGCCGGATTGGTGGGAAGTAGTGAGGAGTCGATGGGCGCTGCCGTTGTGTCGGCCGCCGGGAGGGTCGCGGGCTCTGTGAGCGGAACCACCGGCTCCGACGGGACGGGCGGCGCCTCGACGACTTGCGGCGCTGGCTCAGGCTCCCCGGACATGCGCGAGAACCACCAGGCACCTGCGAGGACCAGCAGCAGGACCCCGACACCTATCGAGATCGGGATCGTCTGGTCAGCGCTGGGCTTGGTGCCGCACCATTTGCAGCCCCCGCGGGTGCGTGGGTACCAGGTGTCGCACTTCCGGCATTGGGCGAGGGGCACCAATTCGCCATGATGGTCCCGCAATTCCAGCGGATGCGTGCACTTGGGGCAGCGCGAGGCGGCCAGGATAGCCTTGGCACCACAGGATTCGCACCGCACGTACTGCACGAAAGGCCTCCTCAGCCGCGAGCCGGCCCTTTGGTGGCCGGGGGGAGAAACCTAACGCGTCCCGCACTCGGCGCCATGACGGCTCATCGCTCGAAGTCGGGACGGCGGGATTTGGCGCAGGTGAGGCGAGCCGCCAGGCGA
>CADEFN010000008.1:146911-233619 GCA_902826615.1 uncultured Gemmatimonadota bacterium | reverse complement strand
AAGTCGGGACGGCGGGATTTGAACCCGCGACCC
Source organism: uncultured Gemmatimonadota bacterium (assembly GCA_902826615.1). Taxonomy (GTDB): domain Bacteria; phylum Gemmatimonadota; class Gemmatimonadetes; order Gemmatimonadales; family Gemmatimonadaceae; genus RBC101. The sequence continues at coordinate 233,586 of CADEFN010000008.1, read as the reverse complement.
CCTGAACCCCATTCAGGTGCGCTACCGGACTGCGCTACGTCCCGAAACACCACGTTTTTCAGTCGCAAGTTTCCCGCGACCCCGTGGAAGCCCAAACGTAGCGGGTCAACGCCGTTCTGCGAACCCCTCAATCCACTTCGATCAGCCTACCAGCGCCGAGAAAGCCCGATCCCGGTGAAGTTGTCCCGCCGACCGAGCCCATTGTGCCCGATGCCACTCCGGATGTCGAGCTGGAGGTTCGGGTTGAGCACCCAGGTAAAACCGGCATTGGAGTAGTGCGAGGACGTCTCCAGGGGATCCCGCGGGTAAAAGCCGAAGTACTCGGTGTAGAGACCCACGTTGTCGGTCAGGCTGAAGCCGAACGAACCAGTGGCCGCCGCCTCCCCGAATGACCCGAAATCACTCCGGATCCACGAGTAGTTGAGGTTCGACGAAAATGCCACGCGATCGCTCAGGTCCCAGGCCATCGTCAGCTTGGTTTCCGGCTGCAGCTTGCTCTGGCGAAAGGGCTGCGCCCCCGTAGGCACCGAACTGGCCACGATCAACGACACCTTGGGCACCAGGCCGCCACCCGTCACCAGGCCGACCTTCGCTCCCAGGGACGCATCTTCGAGCCCCTGTGTCCGCGCTGACGGGGTCCGCACGAGTGCGTACGAGTTGAGCCCGATCCGCAGTTCCGCACGCGAAGCCACGCCGACGCGCATCAGCACTTCACCAACGGTCGTCCCGCGCTCGTCCGCCACGCGCGAAACGGTCGCGCCCGACTCCAGCTGCGCCATTTTCGCGGGAACGGTCTCACTGCTCTCGGTAAAGTCCGGCCGGTCCGTCACCAGCGGCTCGAGATTGCTGCGGTTGACTGACGCGCAGGCGGCGAGGGCGAGGCAGCTCGCGGCGCGGTAGAACCTTGTATTCATCTCTTCTAGTCCTGAGGAGGGGAAGCCCGGTTCGCGATGTTGTCGGGCGCTCCATGACCAGTGTCGGTCCAACCGGTCTGCTACTTCAGCGCAGCCTCAGACCAAGTGACGCTTAGCAGGCGCGGTCGAATGGAGCAGCGACGAGAGGGCCGAGAGCTCGAAAGGCTTGAGCAGAAGGCGGCAGCCTGTGGACGCCAGAAACTCGGCGGCGCCCCCCTCGAACTGGTCTCCTGTGGAGATCACCAGTCGGTCGACGAGTTCGGGCCGGTGGGCCGTCAGCCAGTGGTGCAGTTCATCACCGCCCATGCGCGGCATGCGAATGTCCGCCACTATCAGGTCGTACTCGCGCCCACGCGGGACGTCATGTGCGCCGAGGTACTTGAGGGCATCCGCACCATCCTCGGCTTCATCAACAACCCAACCTTTGCGCTCCAGCCATCGTCGGAGCACCGCACGAATAGCGCCCTCGTCGTCGATCACGAGGGCGCGTCGAGCGGCAGCAATGGCGGTCAGGGAAACGGCCGGAGTCATCTGATCCCCGTCATACGGAGGACCCACAGCGGGCCCTCGCGTACGAGCGGGTATCGACCATTCAGAGCAGCAACTTGAACTACGCCAGGCGCTGCATCCGGCTGTTGAGGTGCTCGCGGTACGTCCGACTCAGCTTGAGCTGACGCCCATCGCGGAGAATGACCACGTAGTCACCCGCAAACCAGGGCTGGAGCTCCCGAATGCGGTCGAGGTTCACGATGACCGCGCGGTGAATCCGCACGAACATCGATGGATCAAGCTGTGCTTCGACGCGCTGCATGGTCTCGCGAATGAGATGCGACACCTTGCCCGTATGGATCCGGACATAGTTCCCCGATGCCTCGAACCAGTCGACATCAGTCACTTTGACAAAGAAGACCCGCCCATCGTGTTTTACCATGAGCCGGTCCACGTACCGATGCCGCGGCGCGGGGGCCTGCGCCGGCGCGCTGCTGCCATTGGACGGACGCTCGGCCGCCGCCACAGCCCCTTCGCCGAGCACCTGCTCCAGCAAGGCCCGGATGCGCCTACCCTGCTCCGCCGAGGACAGCTGCTCCAGATGCACACGCGCCCTCGCAAACGCCGCCCGGAATCGATCGGCATCAAAGGGTTTGAGCAGGTAGTCGATGGCGTGCACATCGAATGCACGGACTGCATACTCGTTGTAGGCCGTGACAAAAATCGTCGGGGGCATGTGGTCGACCCCCAGCGCCTCCACCACCCCGAACCCGTCGACGTCCGGCATCTGGACGTCGAGGAGCACGAGGTCGGGGCGTTCCCGCTGGATGGCCTCGATCGCATCGCGTCCGGTTCCGGCCTCTGGCATCACCTCCACATCATTTTCCTGATGGAGGAGTCGCTGAAGCCTGCGGCGAGCAATCGGTTCGTCGTCCACAATCAACACACGAATTGGCATAGGCATTTCCCGGTTGGTGTGACCATCACGCGCCAGGGTGGCGCAGCAACTCTCCGGCCCCGATGGACGGCGCCAGTCATGTCATCATCAGTACCTCGCCCGTCATCGCCGGTTCCTCTGGCATGACGCCATCGCCTCCGACCATCAGCATGACCGTATGCCGGTCGGGGACCAGGACAGACACCGTGGCGTCGGCACTCTCCACCGCCCGTTCGGCGACGCCATCGCGATGCCACCACGAGTGACCGCGTCCGCCTCGTGGTTCGGCCGCTCCCTCGGCGCGGACAGTGATCCTGGTGTAGCCCGACACCCGGATCGCTTCCACGGAGAGGGTCAGCTCCGCCCCCTCCAGCACCACCGCATTGGCCAGCAATTCGTCCACCGTGGCACAGATGAGCCGACTGGGGACCAGGGTTTCGCCCGCTCCGCCTTCGACATGAGCCCGCAGGTGAATTCCCGGCCTGACACCAAGCCGGTGCGTTTCCACACAGGCCTCCACCAGCTGCATTTCCTGGTCGACCGTGGTGGCGCGAATGCGGCTCACATCCAGGGTGCAACGCAACACGTCGGCGAGGCGGGCAATCAGGCGCTCGGCGCGCTCGGCGTTGGTGTGCACCAGGCCCTCCAGGTACTCGAGCGTTGCGAGCACAAATTCCGGACGCAGCTGCACACGCATGGCCTGAAACCGCGACCGGGCGATCTGCGCGCTGAGCTGCGCGGTCTCGATTTCCCGCGCCCTGAACCGCGCCACAAAGTCCCGCGCATGGGACCAGGCGAGGAGCCCCAGGTAGATGAAGAAGTCGCCGGTGAGGGGATTGAGACTCGACATCGACAGCACGGGTGCCGACGAAAACCCGCCGACGGTCAGCACCCCTACATGCACAAAGCCACACGCCGTCGCCGCCACGAGATGCACCGGCAGACGCTGCGGCCAGTTGCCGGGCGCAAAGCGGAAGCGACGCGCCATCCACAAGGCCGGTAGCGACAACACCAGCCACACCGCGGAGCCGGCCAGCTGCGCACTGGCGGCCTCCCAGAGATTGAGCGGCGACGACCTCGGCTCCATGCGGGTCATCAGGACAAACTGGTTCGTCCAGAACACCGCCAGCACCAGCCACACCCCGGTAATGCCCAGCCATCCCTTCCACGACAGCACCGGCGTCGTGGCCACGTCCCCCGCGTCGGCGCGGCCGGGCACTTGCTGTCCGCTGGTGGGGGTGGCCGGCACCGGCCGCGCGGCAAACTCTCCCGTGCGCCAGTCGGCGTTCTCCACTGGCCACGCGCGCTCGGGTGGCGGCGTCTGTGGTGCGGTACGCCACGGTAGGCGGATCTCCACCAGCGTACCCTGCGGTTCGCGCTTCCCCAATCGGAGCGATTGCTCACTGCCGTACAACTGCTTCAATCGCTCCATCACATTGGTCAGGCCGATCCCTGGCCCTGCGCCCTCGCGGAGCCCGGCCCCATCATCCTCGACCCGCAGCACCAGGGTGTCACCCGTTCGCCTGCCCTGAATGCGGATATGTCCAGGTCCTTTTCGCACCGCGAGTCCGTGCCGGATCGCGTTCTCTACCAGGGGCTGCAGCACCAGATGGGGCACCCGCACCTCGCGCGCGTCGGCCGGCACATCGACATCGACACTCAGCCAGTTGGAGAAACGCGTCCGCTGGATGTCCAGATAGGGCTCGAGCGCCGCCAGTTCGTCGGAGAGGGCCACTTCATCCTGACCATGACGCTCGAGCGAGAGGGTCAGGAGCGCCCGCAGGCGACGCAGCATGCGCTCGGAGGCCGCCGGTGCCTCGTGCGCGAGCTCCTGAATTGTGTTGAGCGCATTGAACAGGAAGTGCGGCTGCAGTTGCGACTCGAGGTACTGGAGCTGGGTGCGCGCCAGCTGACCTTCGAGGAGCGACGCACGCAGGGTGCGGTCGGCATAACGACGTTGTGCATCGAGGGCATTGCCGATCACCACAAGGGTGATGTAGACAAAGACCCAGACGTCCATCCACCAGGCGAAGTTGGGCGCAAAGGAGGGCCGGTCATATCCGGAAAAGAAGGCAATCGCCTCAAGCCGGATACCCGTCATGACCAGCGCGACGATCAAGGCGCCGAGGGCGTGCGCAACCACAGAGGTCGCCCACCCCACTCGGGCCGGGGCGAAGGTGCGTGCCGCCGCGAACACCACAGGGGTCAGAAGCGCCCACGACCACGCGACCGCGAGTGCACTCGGAAAGATGTACTTCCAGCCGACGGCGGGCTCCGAGTGCCCAAGCGTCCACAGCGAGGCGTGCACCAGCCCGTATAACGTCCACGCCGCCAGGATGTACACCCAGGTGGTCCGGCGAACGGCGAAGGTAGTCGTAACGCCTGTGACCATGCTGCCGGGGCGAGAGGAATGGCCGGGCGGGGAATCCCACGCGGCACATACACCGGACAAGGTGACGAAATCCACCGATCGCCCCAACCCCGCGGTGATCAACCGTAGGCTGGACGCGACGAGCCGCGATCCCCCCGTCTGTTACCGGTTGGACCGCGGCAACGCCGCTATGGTTTCCCGCCTCTCTATGACAGCTGTCAGGGTGCGATGCACCCCGCGGGGAACTGCGCAAAAAGCTTGGCCATCCCTTCGCGGACGCGTTTCACGAGTTCGTCGTTATTGCCGATGGCGCCGCTCAGATCGGTCTGCATCCATCCGCGCCAGATGACTCGTTTGCCCTTCACGTCGGCGATATCCACCAGCACAGTGCCTTCTTCGTACTGAACGGTTTGGGTGCCCTGGTACCCACGCTGGTCGTAGCCCGCGGCTTGGTCGACGTCGTACACATTGACCCGATCCCGGACGGTGGCATGGAAGTGCACCGAGAGGTCCGCACCCGACTTGGCGGGACTCAAGCCGAGCTTGCCCAGCTGCCCCTCTACCGCCTTCTGCAGTTCCTGCACAAAAAACGGGTTGTTATCGAGACGGGGGTCCCCGGTGGGGAATTGATCGGGCATCTCCCAGCTGAAGGTGCGATATGCCGACGGCTGGAGGTCCGATGCCGCGTTCGCACCAACGGTAAAGGCAGGAACACAGGCGCTGAAGACATACACAATCGGCGCGATGAGAAGAGTGCGAATGAGGGGTCGCATACACAGTGGCTATGGGTGATGGATAGCTAGAGGCTTGGAGAGGCAGATGGCGTCGGGGAGCGGCCCGTTGGACGTAAGGCTCCCGCTGACACTGACGTGACGTGCCGGGGTAGTTTTCACACGATGCCACCCACGCCGTCCGACGAGCAGCGCAGGGCCATAGAAGCGCCGATGGGCCCCGTGCTCGTGGTCGCGGGACCGGGAGCGGGCAAAACCTTCTGCCTGGTGGAGCGCATCCGTCACCTCATCGAGGTGCACAGGATTCCCCCCGCCCGTATCTGCGCCTTCACGTTCACCAACAAGGCGGCGCAGGAAATCTCGGAGCGTCTCGACCTGCATGGAGCCGCCGAGGGCTCGGTGAAACACGGGACGGTCCACGCCTTTTGCGCCGAGTTGCTGCGTGCGCATGGTGAACATGTTGGGCTGCGTCGCGGCTTCGGCATTGCCGACGAGAACTACCAGACGGCGGTGCTGGCGCGACTCGGCACCCCTCGCACCTGGCAGCGGGGAATCCTCACCCGCTTTGCCAAACATCGCTTTCGCGATGTGCCCCTCACCGACGACGACGCAAAGCGCTTTCTCAAATACGAAGCGTACCTGGCCAAACGCAATGTGGCCGACTTCGATCAACTCCTGCTGCGCGCCGAAGGCGCTATGGATCGCACCGTAGTAGCCGAGGCAGTGCAGTCCCGCTTTGACTACGTGCTCGTCGACGAGTTCCAAGACCTCAACCCGGTTGCGTTTCGCTTTGTGCAACGTCTCGCGGCTCCGCACGGGAACGTGTTTGCCGTCGGTGACGACGAGCAATCCATCTACTCCTGGGCTGGCGCCGACCCAAAGGTGTTTGCCGAGTTCGTGAACGCGTATCACCTCCACAGCCGCGTGACGTTAGGCGAGAACCGCCGCTGCCCTCGGCAAGTGGTCGAGCCGGCTCGACGTCTTGTGGCACAAAACCGGAGCATTTTCGACGAGCCACGGGAGGTGCGCGCGTCACGCGAGTCCCCCTTCCCCGTGCAGGTACAGCGATTCGCCACAGCCGACGACGAGATGGCCTGGCTGGTCGACGATCTGCAACACGACCATGCGACACACGGGCATCCCTGGGGTGAAGTGGGAGTGCTTTACCGCACGAATGAGATGGGCTCCGGACTGGAAGCGGAGTTGTTGCGCGCCGGCATTCCCTGCCACATGGCACTGGGCCGCGCGCTCGCCGACGACCCGACGGTGGCCTACCTCATGGCAGCGCTGCGTGTGATTGCCCAACCCTCGGACCCCGTGCGGGAAGGTGAGTTCTTTCGCGCCGTGCTCCCTTCCATGCTCTTTGCCGACGCGCAGCTGCGCGCCGAGCAGCGAGACAACGACCTCGGTCGGCAGCTGAACGAAATCGCTCGTGAGCGCAAAGGCACCGAAGACTCACGCATGATCCGCCGTGCCCAGGTGGAAATCGAGAACCTGGCGGTGCTCCCCGAGCAGCACACGCGGCTCGACGGCCTGGTCTTCGAGCTCCTGTCGCAGCGCGTCGGGCAATACCGCTCTGCGCTCGACGAACTGCATGATGATTTGAGCGACCCGCAGGCCAACCCTGAAGTGCAGGCGCTCGCGGCCGATCTCTCACACGCCCTTGTATCGGGGCGACCGGTAGCCTTCGCCCCCATGGGAGGACTGGACGTGGCGCTGCGTGGCATGTTGGAGAAGGCGCAGCTGAGCCGCCTGCTCCTTGATCGTCCGCACCCGGATGGCCCGCTGACGCTGACGCAAGACACCACACCGTCGCTCGGCGTCGCACTGGGACTCTTCAAGGCTTTGCAGCTGCTGGCCACCAGGGAGTTTCGCAATGTCTTCAACGACTTTGTGGCACTCGACTTCGAAGCCACGGCGCTCGATCCGCGTCAGGCACGTATCACTGAAATCGGCGCGGTCCGTGTGCGCTCCGGGCATGTTGTCGACAGTTGGAGCACCCTGGTCAACCCCGGGTGTGAGATTCCGGCAAAGGTCACCGAAAAAACGGGCATCACCAACGCCATGGTGAGCACGGCTCCCGCGTTCGGTGAGGTGTGGCCCGCGCTGCGCGACTTTCTGGGCACCGACCTCACCGTCGCGCACAATGGTCACACGTATGACTTTCCCCTGCTGAGGGCGGAGCTCACCCGGCTCGGGACTACTCATGATCTGCGTGGCTATGACTCCCTTCCCCTCGCGCGCGAACTGCATCCTGGGAGCCGCAAGCTGGAAGAGCTGGCGTCGGCCTTTGGTATCGACCCCGGGAGCAGTCATCGGGCGCTGGACGACACTCTCACCCTCGCCGCGGTCTTTCCCCGCCTCAATGCACTCAAGCTCGAGCGTGCCCGCAAGACTGCGCTGGGCAGCGGCCTCGAGTACCTCGCACTCGGAATAGCCCTCGCCCACGAGCGCCCTGACGAAGCAGGGCGGCTCTTTCCGCACATTCAGGTCTTTCCGCTTTTTCGAAACAGCCGAAGCCTCGAGGTTTATCGTGAGGCGCGCGAACGACGCGGGGCGGCGGAGTGGCCCACGTATGAGGAAGTCATCGACCGGCTCGGGGGCTCCGTCCTCATGGCGCGCGTGCGGGCCGAAAAGGACGCCGATGGTCGCTACCCCGAACTCATGGCGCGTCTGCGCCGGCTCATGGAAGCCCTCCCCTCCGACGCGCCGTTAGGCGAGCAGATCTCTCAGTTTCTCGAGACGGTCGTGCTGTCACAACAAGATGGCGCGCGCCCCGACCACGATCGCGTGAACCTCCTCACCCTGCACTCCACCAAGGGCCTCGAGTTTTCCCGGGTCTACATCGCAGGAGTCACCAACAACGATCTGCTGGCGGGCAAACCGGACAAGTGGAGCGACGATGACATCGAGGAAGCGCGGCGCCTGCTCTATGTGGGGATGACGCGCACCAAGGATCGTCTGGTGATGACCTATGCCGACGAACGGGGCAGCAAGGTGTGTGACGACCGCACCTTTCTGGCAGAAGCAGGCCTGCTCGGCAGCTGACGCGGGACCGAGCGTCCGCGCTCGTCAGGCAGGAATGGCCTTGAGAAAGGCCGCCACCGCCGGAGGTCCCGTGAACGGCGCGTAGTCGTGCTTGAAGAAGACGTACGACTCCTTCCAGGGCTCATCGAGCACACGCCTGGCCCAGGTGGTGAGCGCCCGATCGTCGTAGTCAAAACGATGCAGCCGCAAGAAACCCCAATCGGCCGTGGGAATCATCGGCGAGGAGAATTCGTCCTGGTCGGTGATCGTCAGGGCGTGATTGCGCGCCCGCAACTCAGCGACGATGTCATCTTCGAACCAGCTGGGATGCCGGAACTCGAAGGTGAAGCGCCGCTCTGAAGGGAGCAGATCGCAAAAGCGCTGAAGCCGAGCGAGGTCCTTCTTGAGGTGCGGCGGACACTGAAAGAGGATGGCGCCAAGCTTGTCACCAAGGACCGCCACATTCTTCAGTAGAAACTCCAGGGGGCTGGCGGCCTCGTCCGCCTTGAGGCGCGCATGGTGGGTAATCCGCTGCGACGCCTTGATGACGATCCGGAACTCATCCGGCACCTGCGAAGCCCACTCGGCAAGCACATGCTCTTTAGGGAGCCGGTAGAAGGTGTTGTTGATCTCGACGGTGGGAAACTGCGTGCCGTAGTACTGGAGCATCGCGTCGTCGGAGAGGTCCTCGGGGTAAAACGGACCCTTCCATTCCTTGAATGCGTAGCCGCTGGTCCCCACCAGGACCTTCACGAGGCCTTGCGCTCCCCATCTGCGGTTTCGCCTTCGCTTGCCTGACGCGAAAGACTGGCCTTGAGCGCCTCCATCAGGTCGATGATTTTGCCGCCACCATCCTGACTCGGCTCGGCGGTGATCTCCTGCCCGTCGACCTTCTTGTTGATCGCCTCGAGAACCCGCTCGCGGACGGTGTCGCGATACCGCTCCGGATGGAACTCGTCACTCGCCGTCTGCTCGATGAGTTGTTTGGCGAGGGTCAGCTCAACGGGTTTGATCTCCCCTTCACCCACGGGCACTTCCTTCACCGAACGCAACTCATCGGCGTAGTGCAACTGCTCCATGACGAGTACGCCGTCACGCGGGCGAAGGAGCACGAGGTGCTGCTGTCCACGCGCCGCGTACTGGCCGAGTGCGGCGCGACCCGTCTGCAGGAGCGCTTCGGCCAGGAGGCGGTAGGCACGATCGCCGCCCTTGTCAGGGCCCAGAAAATACACCTTGTCCAGGTACTCGCGATCCACCTTGGCGAGGGGCACAAACTCCGCAATGTCGATTGTGCTGGTCGCCTTCTCTTCGAGCGTTTTGAGCTCCTCGGAGGTGAAGACCACGTACTGGTCCTTGGCAAACTCGTACCCCTTGACCATCTCCTCGCGCGGCACCACCTCGCTCGTCTTGGGATCGATGTACTGCTGCTTGAGTCGCGTTCCGCTTTTCTTGGAAAGCAGGTTGAACGAGACACTCTGACGCGATTCCGACGACGAGTACACGTTCACGGGAACCGAGACGAGACCGAACGAGATCGTGGCGGTACCAATCGAGCGAGCGGGCATGGGAACGGGCTGGCTGGGCGGTGGTCGGAAGGGCCAATGGCCGATGCTCAGTCGAATGTAGGGCGTCGGCAAGTTGTCTGTCGATGGCCAAAAGCTTGCCCGACCCGACGACGACCATTGAGCTTTGTGCATGCCCGACGAGCAACCGCCCATCCCCCCGGACGATGCGCTGGCGACTTACCGCGCCAAGCGCTCGGCCGACCGCTCGCCCGAGCCGGTCGGGGCGGTCTCGGCTGTACCGGGGCGACTTTTCGTGGTGCACAAACACGCGGCCCGGCAGCTCCACTTCGACCTGCGGCTCGAGATGGATGGCGTCCTGCGGTCGTGGGCCGTGCCACGAGGCCCTTCATACGACCAGGCCGACAAACGCCTGGCCGTCAAAGTCGAAGACCACCCCATCGAGTACGCAGACTTCGAGGGGGTGATTCCGGAGGGCAACTACGGCGCCGGAGGGGTGATCGTCTGGGATCGCGGCGAGTGGGTGCCCTTGGAGGATTGGCGCACCGGCCTCGAGAAAGGGAAACTCCTCTTTGAGCTCAAGGGCTACAAGCTCAAGGGCAAGTGGACCCTGGTGAAGATCAAGAAGAGCGAGAAGGACTGGCTCTTCATCAAGGAACGAGATGCCTGGCTCAAGTCACCTGGCGACCAGTTCCCCGAGGGTTCGGTGTTGTCGGGACTCACCGTTGAGGAGGTGAAGGCCGGCAAGACCAAAACCACCGAACTGCGCAAGGTGCTGGAAGGGCGTGCCCCGGTCGGACCAGTCGATCCGGCGACGACAGCGCTCATGCTCGCCGAATCGAGCGACACCCCATTCACCCGTGAGGGATGGGTCTTTGAGCTCAAGCTCGATGGGTACCGCTTGCTGGCGTCAAAGCAGTTTGACGAGGTACAACTCCTCACCCGCAACGGCAACGACTACACCGCGGTTTTCCCGGAGATCGCACGCGCAGTGCAGGCGCTGCCGGTGGAGCGCATTCTGCTCGACGGCGAAGTGGTGGTGATGGATGCGAAAGGCAAACCCGACTTTGCCCTGCTGCAAAAGCGCGGGCGACTTTCCAACGCGATCGACATTCGCCGCGCTTCTGTAGAGCTCCCTACTACATTCTTCGCCTTTGATGTCCTGTCGTTCGGCGAATTCGACTTGCGCTCCCTTCCCCTCACGGCTCGCAAGGACTTCCTGCAGCTGGCCCTCCCCACAGCGGGCGCCGTTCGCTATCTCGAACACATCCCGGTTCAGGGCGAAGCGATGCTCAAGCAGGTGGAATCGTTAGGCCTGGAGGGGATCATCGCCAAGAAGGCTGACGCGCCGTATCGCGGGGGGCGCTCCACCCAATGGCTCAAGCTCAAGGCGCAGCGCACCGGCGATTTCGTGATTGTCGGCTTCACCGCACCACAGGGTTCGCGGAGCGGGCTCGGCGCACTCCAGCTCGCCGACTATGTAAAGGGGCAGCTCACCTACGCCGGGCGTGCAGGTACGGGCTTCTCCGATCAGCAGCTGGTGGAGTTCCGGGCCATGCTCGATCCGCATGTGCGTGGCACCGCACCCTGCGTGGGGCCCTTCCAGGCTGGAGCGACCGGGGCGCTGCCCACGGAGGCCATCCCCGAAACGGCCTCCACGACCTGGACAGAGCCGCTCCATGTCTGTGAGGTGCGCTTCACCGAGTGGACCCCCGATGGCCTGCTGCGCCATCCCGCCTTCCTTCGCCGGCGAACCGACAAACGCCCTGACGAGTGCGAGCGGCAGGGGCTCATGTTGGACCAGCCGACCGCTCAAGTGACCGCCGCGGTGGCCGCGGACGAGCCTGCGCCGCCCGCGGACGCGCCACCCGTGGCCAAAAACGTGGCGATCTCCAACCCGAAAAAGATCTTCTGGCCGGAAGAGAAGTACACCAAGGGCGATCTGATCGAGTACTACAAGTCGATTGCTCCATGGCTCCTGCCGTACCTCAAGGAGCGTCCGGTGGTGCTGACCCGTTTTCCGGACGGGATCGACGGCAAGTCGTTCTACCAGAAGGACGCGCCTGACTTTGCGCCGACGTGGATGCGTACCGTGCCCATCTGGAGCAACGACACACAGCGCTTCATCAAGTACTTCGTCTGTGACGACGTGGAGTCGCTGACCTACATTGCCAACATGGGCACGATTCCGCTGCATATCTGGGCCAGCCGGGTGGAGTCACTCGAGCGCCCGGACTGGTGTGTGATGGACCTCGATCCCAAGGAAGCGTCGTTCGCCGAAGTGATTGCCGCCGCGCGAGTGTTGCACCGGATTTGTGGAGAGATCGGGCTCCCGCACTACCTCAAGACCACCGGCAAGACAGGGCTGCACATTCTCATCCCGCTCGGCAGGCAGTGTACCTATGAGCAGAGCCGCACGTTAGGCGAGTTACTGGCACGCCTGGTGGTGCGAGAGCTGCCGGAGACCACCACGATCACCCGGCATGTCACACGCCGAGGCGACAAGGTCTACATTGACTATCTGCAGAACCGGCACGGACAGCTCATCGTGGCCCCATTCAGCGTTCGTCCATTGCCCGGTGCCACAGTATCCATGCCCCTCACCTGGGACGAACTCGGCGACGATCTCGACCCGCGGCGCTTCACTATCCGGAACGCTGTCGATCGCATGACCACGCTCGGCACCGATCCGGTGGTGCGTGTGGTCAACGAGGTCCCTGACCTTGGGAGCGTGATGACCCGGCTTGCGGCACTGACCAATGCCTGATTTCCGAGGCATCGTCCTCATATGAGCGGCCCGTCAGCCTTCGACCGCGGGACACAGGCCGCGCGCACCGGTTTGGTGGTGAACTCGGTGCTCGCGCTGGTCAAACTCGTGGCCGGATTGGTGGGGAACAGCTATGCGCTCGTCGCCGACGCGGTGGAGTCGACGGCAGATATCTTTTCTTCTTTTGTCGTGTGGACCGCTCTGCGGGTGGCCGCACGGGAGCCCGACGAGGCCTTCCCCTTTGGCTATGGTCGCGCCGAAACGCTGGCGGGGGCCGTGGTGGCCATCATGCTCACACTGGCCGCCATCGGTATCGCCATCGAAGCGGTGATCGAAATTCGCACCCCGCACCACGCGCCGGCGCCGTGGACCCTGGCGGTTCTGGTAGCCGTGATCCTGCTGAAGTACGTGCTTGCGCAGCGTGTGACTGCCGTGGCCGATGCCATTGGATCGCAGGCCGTGCGCGCCGACGCATGGCACCACTTGAGTGACGCGCTCACCTCTGGCTTTGCTTTTGTCGGGATCGGGATCGCCCTGTTGGGCGGACCGGGGTGGGAGGCGGCAGACGACTGGGCCGCACTCGCCGCCTCTGGCATCATCCTGTACAGCGGCGTTCGGCTCTTCCGCAGTTCGGTGGTGGAACTGATGGACCGCGCCGTATCGGGCGACGCGGTGAACGCGGTGCGGACGTCCGCCGAAAATGTCGATGGGGTACTTGCCACGGAGAAGCTCTTTGTCCGCCGGTCGGGGCTCTTCCTCCGGGTGACGATCCATGTGCAGGCCGACCCCACCCTCACCCTCGACGCCGCCCACATCCTCGGCGGCAAGGTGAAGCGCGCGATCATCCGCGACGTGCCTAACGTGCAGTCGGTGCTGGTGCACATGGAGCCCTTTTCGTCTCCCTGAGCGGGTGACGCGCCGGGGTGGCAGACTTCGTGTCTGGCTCCTTCCGCAGGCGGTGTCTGACAGCAACATTCTGCGCCCATGCCTCCCTCCGGACCCACCTCCCCCCCCACGGCCCCTCGACGAGTCGTTGTTCTGCTCGCCCTCGTCACGCTCGTCGGATACGCGCTACGCACCAACATCGCCGTGGCGCAGGAGTACATGGCCCCCGATCTGGGCTTGTCGATGGCCGACATGGGCCTCATTTCGGCCTGGGGGTTCCAGCTGGCGTATGCGCTCTTCCAGGTGCCAGGGGGATTCCTTGGAGACCGCTACGGCCCGCGCGTCATCCTGGCGCTTTCGGTGCTGGGTTGGAGTGTGGCGTCGTTCGGGGCGGTCTTTGCCGGCGCCACAGGCGGTGCTGCCTTTCTCACCCTCTTTGCCATGCGGGCGCTCCTGGGTGTCACGCAGGCCCCCACCTTTCCGGTGGCGGCGCTGGCGGTGGCGCAGCACGTACCCGGTGACCGTCGCATTGCGTCAACGGCGATCTACATCGCCTCTTCGACGTTTGGTGCCGGGCTGGCGCCGCTCACGCTGGCACCACTCATGGTGGCCGCCGGCTGGCGCTCCGTCTTCATTGCGAGTGGTGTGGTAGGGCTGGTGATGGCGATCGTCTGGTATGCGCTGGCGCCGAGTGACGCACATCGCGCACCGAGCCGGCTCGGGCAGCCGCTGGGTCAGCAGTTTCGCGATGCGTTAGGCCTGCTTGGCAACGGGCAGCTCATGCGTCTCTCCATCAGCTACTTCCTGCACTCCGCGGTCTTCTTTGTCTTTGTCTTCTGGTTCTTCCGCTACCTCACGGAAGGACGTGGCTTCAGCATCCTGGCCAGCGGCGCCTGGGGAAGCATGCCCTACTTCGCCGCCTGCGTCATCGGACCTTTTGTGGGGTTCGCGGCCGACCGACTGAGCCGGAGCATGCCCCCCATGCGTGCACGTCAGCGGGTGGCCATGATGTGCCTCATCACGGCCGGAACGCTGGTTTTGGTGGGGGCGAACCTCCCCACACCGATCCTCGCGGTTGCCGCGCTGAGTTTGTCAGTGAGTCTCATTTCGAGCGCGGAAGCACCCTACTGGACCGCGGCAGCAACCATTGGCGCTGCCAAACCGGGTGCTGCTGGCGGCGTCCTGAACCTGATGGGCAATCTGGGTGGTGTGTTTTCCATCTGGCTCGTCCCACTCATGAAGGACGCCTGGGGGTGGACCGCCATGCTGGGGTTCTGGGCCGCCGTGGCGGTTGTCGCCGCCCTTCTCTGGCTCACCGTCAAGGTTGAGCCCCGTCTACCGGAGTCCGCCGCATGATCCGCTGGCGTTTGCTGTTCTGCGCCCTCCTTGCAACTGGCACAACAGCAGCCACACAGCCGGCGCCAAAACCCAACGTCGTACTCATCATCACCGATGACATGGGTCACGGTGATCTCTCGCTCACGGGTGCGACCGACATCCGCACACCCAACCTCGACGCCCTCGCAGGCGCTGGTGTGCGCTTTACCGATTTCTACTCCAATGGCCCACTCTGTACCCCCACGCGAGCGGCGCTGATCAGCGGGCGTTATCAGCAACGCGTGGGCCTCGAGGAAGCCCTCGGCAATGCGTCGAGTCCGCACGTGGAGCGCGGGCTCGCGGCGCGAGGGACATCCCTGCCACAACTGGTCAAGAACCAGGGTTATGCCACTGGGCTCATAGGCAAATGGCATCTTGGCTACAAACCCGAATACTCCCCGCTCGCGCACGGGTTCGACGTCTTCTGGGGCCTCAAGAGCGGGTACGTCGACTACTACACGCACACAGCGGGCGATGGCCGTCCCGATCTGTTCGAAGGCGACACACCGGTCACGGCTGACGGCTACATGACCGACCTGATCACCGATCGCGCCCTGCGTTTTGTGCGCGAGCGGAAGGATCGGCCCTTCTTTCTCGAGGTTGCCTATAGCGCCCCACACTGGCCGTACCAGCCACCGGGCAAACCGTCACGCGCGCGCGACAACGCCAAACACCTCGATGCCCGCGACGACGATCCCGGCACACGGGCTGACTACGCACGCATGGTCGAGCGCGCGGACGCCGGCATTGGCCAACTCATGCGTCTGCTCGACTCGTTGCGCCTGACGCGCAACACCCTGGTGATCTTCACCAACGACAATGGCGGGGAGTGGCTCTCACGCAACGCGCCATTTCGTCATCGCAAATGGACGTTGTGGGAAGGCGGGATCCGCGTCCCCACCATCATGCGGTGGCCGGGGCGCATCCCGGCAGGCCGGCTTTCCCCGCAGGTTGGCATCACCATGGACCTGTCGGCGACCATTCTCGCCGCCGTCGGTGCGCCCGTTCCGTCCGGTGCGCAATACGAGGGCATCAGTCTCATTCCGGCAGCCTCCACGCCGGCCAGCGTCCAGCCGCGCGCACTCTTCTGGCGCACCAAGGCCGGTGGTGTGAGTCAATCGGCGATCCGCGACGGTGACTGGAAACTGCTGGTCGACGGGCCCGCCGCCCTCCTCTTTGACGTGCGGCGTGACCCAGGCGAACAGCGCGACCTCGCCGCCAGCCGACCCGATGTTGCCAAACGCCTGGCAGCGCAGCTTACTGCGTGGCAGGCCTCAGTCGACTCCGCGGCGAAGCGCTAGTAGACGGCAGATGGCGGTGGCTAGCGCAGGCGGAAGCCGATGCGATGGGCCATCCCGCCACGGAGCGACTCGAAGGCATAATCCAGCGTGAGGCGATCGAGGGTAACCCCTCCACCACCGGTCAGGGGCGCCTGACGGCTCAGTTCCGGACGACGCGCCCCGGCACGCAGCGCCACCGACAAACCTTCTATCGGTGTGTAGGCCAGCTCCGCACCTCCCGACGCCGTGTAGACGCCATCCTGCCGTATGGCCATCCCTGCCTCGACCTGCACGTCAAACCAGGCGCCTAACGGCATTGATGCGCCTGACGCCCCGATGGCCAGCCGACTTGGCAGCTCGACATCCTGCGCGCCAAAACGCATGGAGGGGCCAAGGTTCTGCAGCGCCACACCAACCATCACCGGCCCCACGCGCCGCGCCGCGCCCAACGTCGCCGCCAGGGTGCTCGCACGATCGAGGGCGGCGCGTTCTTCCAGGTAGGTCGCAGACGCACCTACCCGGACCCCCTTCACCACCGTGGAAAGACTCATCGCCGCGTGCAGCGACGCCGAGGGATCAAAGCCGCGGAACTGCAGGACATCGTCGGCCACCGGAGACTTCTCCGTGGGGCCGAGTGCCAGATAGTCGAGATACGACGCTGCAAAGGCCACCCCAAAGCGCCCGATGCCGGCGCCGGTGGCCACGACTGCACCCGCAGTGCCCGGACGGTAGTTGACCACCGAAAGCGCCGTGGTGGTGAACGTCCCCGCCAGCGCCGGGTTCACCAGTGCGGCCTCCGCATCGGTTATGGCCGCTGTGGCGCCGCCCAACGCCGCGCTTCGCGCTCCCAGCGGCAGGTGCGCCACCAGGGGCGCAAGCGCCTCGCGCTGAGCAAGGGCGGTGGCCGGGGCGAGGGCCAGCGCGATGATGATCAGTGACTTCATCGGCCGGACCTCCCATTGATGAGGTCTGTCATGTAGGCGGGCGGAGGAGAAGCAAAGCCGATGTTGTCGAGCAGCACGGTGCCTGCCTCGGTGCGGTCGAAGAGCCAGGTGACTCGGGTAATTTTTGCGGGATCGAAACCGGCACTCAATGGCACGAGATCGGCGAGCGGAATAACGTAGGTCTGCAGGACAATCTCCCAGACATTGCCAAAGCGCTCCTTGTCGCGACCCTTGCGCCGGTAGACATACGACTCGAGGGGCCGGCGCACGGCCCCATATCGCGAGAGCGGCACGCGGGCCGAGCGGCCTTCGGCGTCGTGAACCACAATCGAGAGGTCCATCGGCGTGGTATCGGGCTGGGTCTTCGGCGAAGGACGCTTCGCCGCTGGCTTCTTTGCCGATGAGTCGGCTTTTTTGGTGGTGTCACGCGCGGGCTGGCGCGGACCCGGCTTGCCGTCGAGAGGGGCCAGCGAGAACACCAGCGCCGCATCGCCACTCAGCCGCAGGGCCTGTCGCAGCGAGTCGCCCAGGGTGACGCTGTAGGAGGCCGGCTGCCCACGCTTTGTCGTGTCGTCGCCCGCGATGCGGTTGTTCCAGCCGAGTGTCACAGCATTGTGCGCCATGTTGCCACCACGATTGCGGAACGGCACGGCCGCTTCTTTCCACGTCGCGAGCGAATCGCCGGAGGCGGTTGCTCCCGGACCAGCGGTCGTGACATCCACGTCTTCTTCGTAGTCGGTCAGCGCGCGAAACGAACTCTCCTGAAAACGGGTGAGGTACATCGTCTTCGGCAGCCACTGCCCCGCGGTGCGATGATCGCGAAAGAGGGGGAGATAGTCGCGACGCCCCTTGAGTGTCGCTTCGAGAAAGGCCGTGATCGTGACCTCGGCGAACCTGCGCTGCTCGGCCTGCGTGATGAAGCTGCGCAGATCGAGCGAACGACGACTCCGTTCTCCACCATCGGTGCTTCCCCACACGGTGTTCCACTGTCCGTGGTTGGCGCGGTACACGAGGAAGGCAGACTTGAAGTAGTCACCGCGCCCGCTGAAACGCACTCGCTCATACTGCGCGAGTCCGTTGAAGGTCGACACATCACCGTCGTGTGTTCCATGAATCACGAGGTAGTTGTAGTCGATGAGGGGTGTGCCCTTCTCCGCCGGACGGTATTGGCCATCCACCGGCGCGATGGCCACCAACGCCTTGATATTGAAGTTGAAAGCGAACTTGAGGTTGGCGTCGTCGGGATAATTCGACAGACGATTGAAGAGCCCAGCGACCGCCACCGCCTCACCACCGCGCGAGTGACCCATGAGCGCAATGTTCCCCATGTCGACCTTGCCTCGAAGGGGCGAGGTCGCCGAGTCGTTGAACGTGCGCCACGCTTCGAGGTGTTTGAGCAGCATCCACCCCCGGGCGTCGTTCTCGCCACGGATGAAGCCATTGAGAAAGTTCTCGTCAACCGAGGCCATGATGTACCCACGTGAGGCCAGCAGCTCTCCCAGGTAGGCGTACCCGGGGTCGGAGAACTCCTTCATGTTGTGGTTGCCGTGCACGATGAGCACGAGGGGATACGGTCCCGGCCCGTCAGGATACCAGACCCGCCCGTTGACGGGCAGTTTGGCAAAGTCGAAGCCCCAGTACTTCTTGCGGATCTTCGCCTGCGCAGGATCGGGCGCTGCCGCGAGTTTGCTTCCATCAACCGTTCGTGTCTTGATCGTCACCGAGTCGCGAAACTCTGCGCGATGGAGATCGGTGCCGGCCCCGTAATAGAGCTGACGCACCGCCAGTGTCCCTCGCGCCGACGGATCGGGCGCGCCGATCGCCAGTCGCGATAACACCCGGGGTGAATCGTCTGGTGACACCTTGAGTGGTGCCTGAAGGCAGCCGCCGAGCAGGATCGCAGAGCCGGCCAACAGAGCCGAATGTCGTCGCATGGAAACGGAAAAGAGTGGTCGCAAGCTACTTTGACAACACGAACACGTCGAAAGTGACCGCACGGCAGTGATGGTCTGCTCCATCGCCAGCGCGGTTCCTTCCCGATGCACTGTTCTCCGCTCACGACGGGATCTGCGCCCGACCAGAGCATTTTACCCGGACTATATTGCCGTATTAACACCCGGCTGATAATATCCGCGCTCCCTGAGTCGTGAGGCGTGAATATGGAGCCCGGTCATCCGCAGTACGTGGCCTTCGCGGGACAGCGGCTGCTCGCGCGAGGCACCCTGCTCGAGGTCGGGGCCAGACTGCTGCGCGAACCCCTCCCGGTGCGAGGCGCGGCCCTGCTCTTCAACGCCACCACGAGCGAACCCGCCGACATCGACTTCGAGGGAGATGACGCCTCGGTGCTCGACCGCATTGTGCGGCGCGAACGTGCGATGGCCGGTCTGGAGGATACAAAGCGCGGTCGTGGACGGCCCAGACTCGGAGTGGTCTCACGAGAGGTGACGCTCCTGCCCCGACATTGGGAATGGCTGTCTGAGCAGCCAGGTGGCGCGTCGGTCGCACTGCGACGGCTCGTCGACGAGGCTCGGCGCGAACACGTTGAACGTGATCGCACGCGCAACGCCCGGGAGGCCTCGTATCGCTTCATGTCGGCCGTGCTTGGCAATGCCCCACACTTCGAAGAGGCGACGAGAGCCCTCTTTGCCGGTGATGGTGCGCAGTTTCGCAAGCTGGTCGCCCGGTGGCCGAAAGACCTCAAGGCACACCTCCTCACCCTCGCCGACGCCACCTTTGAGTCAGAAGACTCAACAGGAAGTGAGGACTGACCATCTCACCGCGGTAGCCCGGCGCCGCGCGACCATGTTCCTTTCGCTCCGATGAACGATCTCACCACTGGCTCCATCCCGCGTCACATCATCCGCATGGCCATCCCGATGGCCGCGGGGATGTTCTTTCAGACGCTCTATTATCTCATTGATCTCTGGTTCGTGGCCAAACTTGGCGATGCCGCCGTCGCAGGCGTCACGAGTGCGGGCACGGTGCAGTTCATCATCATGGCGCTGACGCAGGTCCTGGGCGTTGGCACGATGGTGCTCATTTCGCACGCCGCGGGGCGCAAGGATCGCGCCGATGCCAGTCTCGTCTTCAATCAGAGTCTGGGTTTGTCCGTCGTGATGTTCCTCGTCACGCTGGCCGGGGGTTATGCCCTCATGGGGATGTACGTGCGCACCGTTGGCGCCGACGTGGAGACCGCGCAGCAGGGCGCGACCTACCTCCGCTGGTTTCTCCCGGCGCTGGCGCTGCAGTTCGGCTTTATCTCCATGGGATCGGCGCTCCGCGGAGCGGGGATGGCCAAGCCGGGCATGATCGTGCAGATCGTGACGGTGCTCTGCAACGCGGTTTTGGCGCCCGTGCTCATCGCCGGCTGGGGCACGGGCCGCCCGTTAGGCGTGGCGGGCGCGGGGCTGGCCAGCACGATCTCGGTTGCCCTTGGTGTGGTCATGCTGATGATCTACTTCCGGCGCACCGAGACCTTTGTCGCGCTGGATGCCGGGCAGTTGCGGCCGCGCCTGGATGTGTGGGGCCGACTGTTCAGGATCGGCGTGCCTGCCGGGGCCGAGTTCGGCCTCCTCTTTCTGAACACCGCGATCGTCTACTGGATCATCCGGGGCTTTGGGCCCGCGGCGCAGGCCGGGTACGGCATCGGGTCACGCGTCATGCAGTCGATGTTTCTCCCCGCGATGGCGATCGCCTTTTCGGCAGCGCCCGTGGCCGGCCAGAACATCGGTGCGGGCCGCAAGGATCGCGCGGAAGAGACGTTTCTCTCGGCGGTGAAGATGGGGAGCGTGCTGATGATGCTTCTCACACTCGTGTGCCACTGGCAGCCCTCGGCCCTGATCGGGCTTTTCTCCGGCGAGGCCGAGGTCGTGGCGACCGGCACGGAGTTTCTGCGCACCATTTCCTGGAATTTCCTCGCATCGGGCATCACCTTCACCTGTTCGGGGATGTTCCAGGCGTTAGGCAACACGGTGCCGTCCATGATTACGGGCGTCACGCGGTTGCTGGTGTTTGCCGTCCCCGGGGTGTGGCTGAGCCGCCAACCGGGCTTCACGCTGCCGAGGCTTTGGATGCTGTCCGTGGCAGCGACGACCCTGATCGCGGTGGTCAGTGTGCTCCTGCTGCGCCGCGCCTTCCGCCAGGTGGCGCCACGACCGGTGACGCCACCGCTGGCCGACGTCCCCGCCGGGGGCTGATCAGGCGGGAGTTGCCGAGCCTAACGAGCGCGACCGGATTTCGCCGGTCACACGTTCGATGAAGGCGCCGACGTCCACCACCTCCTGCTTTTTGCCCTGACCGCGCTCGCGGACGGCGATCGTCCCCGCTTCGGCCTCACGTTTTCCCACCACGGCCATGTACGGCACCTTCATCATTTCGCCGTCACGGATGCGATAGTTGAGCGTGTCGCTGCGCGCGTCGAGGTGCGCGCGGATGCCGGCGGCTCTCATCCTGTCCGCCACCGCCTGGGCGACCGGAGCCAGATCGTCGGAGATGGGCAGAACACGCACCTGCTCCGGCGCCAGCCAGACCGGGAACGCCCCCGCAAAGTGCTCGATGAGGATGGCCATGAAGCGTTCCAGCGATCCACTCACCGCGCGATGGATCACCACGGGGCGATGGGTGGTGTTGTCTTCACCCACGTATTCCAGGTCAAAACGCTCCGGTGCGGCGTAGTCGAGCTGGATGGTGCCCAGCTGCCAGGCCCGCCCTAACGAGTCCTGCACATCGAAGTCGATCTTGGGGCCGTAGAAGGCTCCGTCCCCCGCCTTGAGTTCATAGGGCTTGCCCGTGGCTTTCAGCGCGCTTTCCAGGGCGTGCTCGGCGCGGTCCCACATTTCGTCGGTGCCGATACGCACCTCCGGACGCGTCGCAAACTTGATCTTTGCCTCGAGACCGAACGCGGCGTAGTGCCCGAGAATGAAGTCCATCAGGAACTGCACCTCCTGATCGATTTGCGACTCCATCAGAAAGACGTGACAATCGTCCTGGGCAAACTGCCGCACCCGTGTGAGCCCGGAGAGCGCACCGGTGAGCTCGTTGCGATGCAGGACGTCGAAGGTGACGTAGCGCAACGGGAGTTCGCGGTACGAGTGCTTCTTTGCGCCGTACAGCACATAGTGCGACGGGCAGTTCATCGGTTTGAGTGAACTGTCGAGTTCCTCGGTCTCCTTGTTGTGGATGAGGAACATGTTCTCGCGGTACTTGCCCCAGTGCCCCGACTGCTCCCACAACATCTTGTTGTAGAGGAGAGGTGTCTTGATCTCCTGGAACGCCTCACGCTGCCGGTCGCGGACAAACTCCGTGAGGGTGTTGTACATGATGGTGCCGCGCTCGGTCCAGAATGCCGCACCGGGTGACACCTGATGAAACATGAAGAGGTCGAGCGACTTGCCGAGGACGCGATGGTCGCGACGTTTGGCCTCCTCGATACGGAAGAGGTGGGTCTCGAGATCTTCCTTCTTCCAGAACGCGGTGGCGTAGATGCGCTGCAGCATCTGGCGGCGTTCGTCTCCACGCCAATACGCGCCCGCCGTGTGCAGGAGTTTGAAGTGCTTGAGATAACTCGTGTCGGGGACATGCGGCCCGCGACAGAGATCGATGAATGGCCCGTCGGTGTAGGTCGAGATCACCTCATCGGCGCCCAGGTCGGCGATGCGCTCGAGTTTGAGGGGATCGTCGGCAAATCGCTTGTTGGCCTCGGTGCGGTCCACTTCCTCGCGCACAAAGGGATACTTCTCGGCCACCACCTTCTTCATCTCGGCCTCGAAGGCCTCGAGGTCATCGGGGGTGAACGGCGTTTTGACTTCGAAATCGTAGTAGAAGCCGTCGTCGATGGCGGGACCAAAGCCGATGTGGGCGTCGGGGCGCAGGCGACGGACGGCCGTGGCGAGAATGTGAGCACCCGAGTGGCGCAGCACCGCCAGCGATTCGGGATCCTTCTCCGTCAGCACGCGGAACGCCCCTCCCTTTCGGAGCGGGGTGTTGAGGTCGAGCGTTTCGCCATTCACCATCACCGCGATCGACGCCTTGAGCAGTCGTTCGCCGATGGTGGCAACCACATCCCGGGCGAGGGTGCCGGGAGGGACTTCGCGAGTAGCGCCGTCGGGGAGCGTGAGGACTAGCATGAGGGACAGGGTCAGAAGTGCCGGAACGACAATGATCCGGGGTCGCCTAACGTGCAGTGGACATCGCCACCGGCGCCCGGGAACCCCGGGTCAGGGCCAGGGTGATCCCGCCGACGATCACCGCCGCAACCAGGGTCCAGCCAAGCCACCAGGCCAGACCGGAGGGTCGCCGGGCGCGGGTTACGGGGGTCGCCATGATCGCAAGTTAGGCGCGGAGGGTACGTGGTGGGAGTAGGCCATGCCGAGGGGTGTGGTCAGACGCCCCCTTACCCCGGTGAATAGATTCCGCGCATGTCTTCCGAATCGTCCGAACGCCCCGAAATCCCCGCCCAGTTTGACCATCGCGCCGTGGAGAAGAGCCTCTACGAGCTGTGGGAGTCGGCTGGTGCGTTTCGAGCCGCTCCTGAGCGCTCCGTCCGCAGTGGGGGCACACATGCCCCCTATGTGATCGTGATCCCTCCGCCCAATGTCACGGCGGTGCTGCACATGGGTCACGGGCTGAACAACACGGTGCAGGACGTCGCCATGCGCTGGCGTCGCATGTGCGGCGACGAGGCCCTCTGGGTGCCTGGCACCGACCATGCCGGCATCGCGACACAGAATGTGATCGAGAAGCAGCTCGCCAAGGAGGGAAAGACACGCTTTGACGTCGGGCGTGACGCCTTCGTGAGCCGCACCACCGCGTTTGTCGAGGAAACCGGGGGCACCATCCTGCAGCAGCTGCGGGCCATTGGCGCCTCGGCGGACTGGACCCGCACCGCGTACACGCTGTCGCCCGCGCTCTCGCGTGCCGTGCGCGAGGCATTCGTGCGGCTCTACGAGAAGGGACTGATTTACCGCGGCTATCGGGTGATTCACTGGTGCCCGCGGTGTCTCACCTCGCTCTCGGACGAAGAGGCCGAACACCACGAGTCCGATGGCAAGTTGTATCACATCTCCTACCCGATCACGCCGGCCAACTCCAGCGACGAGCCCCGGACGATCACCGTCGCCACCACTCGTCCCGAGACCATGCTCGGTGACGTGGCCGTGGCGGTGAATCCGGGCGACGAGCGGTACGCCGACCTGATCGGGCGCACGGTGCGCCTGCCGATCGCCGAGGTGGAGATCCCGATTGTTGCCGACGAGTACACCGACCCTACCTTCGGATCGGGGGCGGTGAAGATCACCCCGGCGCATGACGCCAACGACTTCGAGGTGGGCCAGCGGCACAACCTCCCGATGCCGGTCATCATGTCGCCTAACGGTGAGATGAGAGAGGGCACCGATGCGGCGGGGCGTGTGCCAGCCGACCTCGTGGGTGTCGACCGGATGGAGGCGCGCACGACAATCGTGGCGCAGCTGCAGGCCCTGGGCCGTCTGGTGAAGATCGAAAATCATCATCACTCGATCCGGCAGTGTTATCGCTGCGACACCGTGGTGGAGCCGCGGTTGTCGGAGCAGTGGTTCGTCAAGATGAAACCACTCGCCGAACCGGCACTGAAGGCCGTGCGGGAGCGCACCATTCGCGTGCTCCCCGAGCGCTGGGAGGCCGTCTACATCAACTGGCTCGAGGGCATTCGCGACTGGAACATCTCTCGGCAGCTGTGGTGGGGGCATCGGATTCCCGTGTGGTACTGCGACGGCTGTGGCAAAGTGACGGCGAGCCGCACCGACGTGACCACCTGCCCCGCCTGCTCCGGCCCGGTGCGGCAGGATGAAGACGTGCTGGACACCTGGTTTTCCTCGGGACTCTGGCCCTTCTCCACGTTAGGCTGGCCCGACGACAGCGCCGATCTCAAGGCGTTTTACCCCACCGATCTGCTGGTCACGGCACCGGAAATTCTCTTCTTCTGGGTGGCGCGCATGATCATGAACGGCTTTGCCTTCATGGGCGAAGCCCCGTTCCACACGGTGTATCTGCACGGCACCGTGCGCGACACCAATCATGTGAAGATGTCCAAGTCACTCGGCAACGGCATCGACCCGCTCGATGTGGTGGAGCAATTCGGGGCCGACGCCCTGCGCTACACCGTGATTGCCGGCATGGGCCTCGGGGCGGACACCATTCTCGACCCGAAGGACCTCGACCGGTCCTTTGCACCGGGACGCAACTTTGTCACCAAACTCTGGAATATCGGGCGGTTCCTCCTGACCAATGTGGGCACGGCGACGGTGAAGCCACTGGAGGAAATCGATCCGGCGCGGCTGACCGCGTCCGACTGGTGGATCCTCGGACGGCTGAACGCCGCGGTGGCGGCCTGCAATGCAGCGTTGGGGCCGGCGCGACCCGATCACCAGGTGTGGCGCGAGGAGCAGAAGTTCTCCGGGCTGCGCCTCAACGAGTACACCGAAGCGGCGCGCGGTTTTGCCTGGAGCGAACTCGCCGACTGGTACCTCGAAGCGGTGAAGTCTCGCGTGGCGGGTGGCGGCGACGATCGTGAGGTGGCGCGCGCAGTGCTGGTGCACGCCTTCGATCAGGCGCTGCGCCTCCTGCACCCCATCGTGCCCTTTGTCACGGAAGACCTGTGGCAGCGGCTTCCTGTTGCCGGGAAAATGCCGAGTGCCCTGCTGGCGACGTCGCCCTGGCCCATCGGTGCGCCACTCGGCGGCGACGCGGCGGCCTTTGAACTTGTGCGAGAGGCGATTGGCGGCATCAGACAGCTGCGGGCAGAATACAATGTGCCTCCGGGCAAACCACTCGCCGGCGTCGTCAAACCGGGAAGTGCCCACGCGCGGACCGTCCTGGCCGCTGAGGGAGGCACGATCGAACGGATGGCCCGGTGCGCCGTGACCCTGGTGGAGAACACTCCCGACGAGGCCGCGGCACACATCGTCCTCTCCGATGGTACAGAGATCATGCTACCGCTGGCCGGCATGGTTGACGTGGAGAAGGAATGCGCCCGACTGAAAAGCGAAGTGGAAAACCTCGACAAACAGCTGACCGGCCTCCGGGCGCGGCTCGCGAACGAGAACTTCGTCGCACGCGCCAAACCCGAGGTGGTGCAAGCCGAACGCGCCAAGGAACAGGAGTGGAGTGCGCGACGCGATCAGCTGGCAGCCAAGGTCATCGCGCTGTGCGGAGCGTAGGCGCCATGCGGTGCGTGATGTTTGGCCTCCTCCTCCTGGGGTCGGCCTGTGCATCCCCAGCCATCCCGCCGGGTGGTCCGGAAGACGAGGATCCCCCGGCCATTGTGAGAATCCGGCCCGACACCAACGCCGTGAACGTGCGCTCCGGTCGTGTAGGCTTCGACTTTGACGAGGTGATCAGCGAGCGACCACAAGGGGCTCCCAACCTTGCGGAGCTCTTCGTGATCTCCCCGAGCAAGGGTGTGAACGAACTCTCGTGGAGGCGCACCCGCCTGGAGGTCGCGCCTCGCGGCGGCCTTCGTCCCAACACGACCTATCGCGTCACGATGCTTCCGGGCCTCGTGGATCTCGATGGCAACATGGACTCGGTTGGCGCCACGGTGGTGTTCTCCACGGGTCCTGCCCTCGCGCAGGGACGCATCTCGGGCCGGGTGTTCGACTGGCTGGAGGAGCGCCCGGCTCGTCAGGCACTTGTGGAGGCGATTGTTCTTCCCGATTCACTCCGCTACCTCGCCATTGCCGATTCCCTTGGTGCCTTCGAGCTGCGTAACATGCCGCCGGGGACCTATGTACTGCGTGCCATCGCCGATCAGAACAAGAATCGCGCGCTCGACGTCCGCGAGTTGTATGACACGTCGACCGTTGCGCTGACCGATTCGGCGCGGCGCGTCCTCCATGCCATCGTGCGCGACACCCTTGGTCCCGCCATCGAGCGCGTGGAGGTGGTGGATTCTCTCACGCTGCGGGTGCGTTTCGACAAGGCGCTCGACACCACGATGGTGATCGACTCGACGTTGCTGTCGCTCAAACGCGCCGATTCCACCCGGGTGCCGCTGCGACGCACGTTAGGCAGCCGGGCGTTCAAGCGGCTCGAAGAAGACTCCATCCGTCAGAAGGCCATTCAGGATTCGGTACGGGCGGCCAATGACACCACGGGACGCGGCGCCGATACCGGGCGCACACCAGCGGATGCGGCCGCCGCGGCCCGGGCAGCGGCGACACGCGCCGTGGCGCCACGGCCGGGTGCCGCCCGGGCCCGTCCCACCGGCCCCGCGGGACGCGGTGCGCCACCACGAGACACCACTCCACCGCCAAAACCGACGGTCAGGATTCCCGAGAACGAGGTGATGGTAAAACTCGTCTCGCCCCTTCCGTACAACATGTCCTTCCGGATGCGGGTGGAGGACGCCCGCAGTGTGGTGGGGCGTGTGCGCTCGTCGGAGCGCACTTTCAACACACCGCGGCGGACCCGTGCCGAGCTGCAACGCGACTCGCTCAGGGCGGACAGCCTGCGCAGGGACAGCGTGAAGCGCGATTCGGTGCGACGCGATTCGGCGCGACGCGACACGG
The DNA here is from genome assembly GCA_902826615.1 of uncultured Gemmatimonadota bacterium. Classification (GTDB taxonomy): domain Bacteria; phylum Gemmatimonadota; class Gemmatimonadetes; order Gemmatimonadales; family Gemmatimonadaceae; genus RBC101. The sequence goes on along the minus strand of CADEFN010000008.1, from coordinate 205,797 downwards.
TTGGCGTGGGGGGGCCCCCCCACCGGGAAAATGAGGGGATTCCGCAAAACCTGCGTCATCTTCTTGTCCCCACTCGTACCAATTTCCCGCAAACCCGGTGAGCTCCCCGAGCGACGCACGCCGACGCCTCCCGGCCGTCTCCGTCCTCCTCGAGCAACCCGAGGTCGCGTCGCTCCGCACACCCACCAATCGCGTCGAGCTCGCGGATGCGGTACGCAGTGCCGTAGGCCAGGTGCGCGACGGCACGACGCCCTTCCCCGAGTCCCCCGACCACTGGGCGGCCATCATCGCCGCCGAACTGCAACGCATCGAGCGCCCCTCGTTGCGCCCGGTCGTCAACGCAACCGGTGTGGTCCTCCACACCAACCTCGGACGCGCGCCACTCGCCACGCAGGCTCTCGCCGCCATCCAGGCTGCCGCGAGTGGAGCCTCCAACCTGGAGTACGAACTCACCACCGGAACCCGCGGCTCGCGGTACACACACGCCGTCCAGCTCTTGCGTCAGCTGACCGGCGCCGAGGACGCACTCGTGGTGAACAATTGCGCGGCGGCACTGGTCCTCGCGCTCAACACGGTTGCTGACGGGAAGGAAGCGATAATCTCGCGTGGTGAGCTCATCGAAATCGGTGGCAGCTTCCGTGTCCCCGACATCATGGCAAAAAGTGGTGCCCTCCTCCGAGAAGTGGGCACCACCAATCGCACGCATCTCGACGACTACCGGCGTGCCGCATCGCCCGCCACCGGGGTGATCGTCAAGGTCCATCGGTCCAACTTCGAGCAGCGTGGGTACGTGGCGGAGGCCACCTCGACGGAACTCGTCCCGCTCACCGGCGAGCTGGGTGTGCCCCTGCTCCACGATTTTGGCTCGGGCCTCATGCTCGACCTCTCCCCCTGGGGGCTGACGGGTGAGGCCACGGCCCGCGAGGCGTTAGGCACCGGACACTCCCTCCTGGTCATGAGTGGCGACAAACTCCTGGGAGGGCCGCAGGCGGGGATCATCCTCGGTCCCGCTCACCTCATCGCCGCCTGCCGCCGCAACCCGCTCACCCGCGCCCTCCGCGTGGACAAACTCACACTGGCAGCACTCGAGGCCACACTGGCGCTCTACCGCGACCCGCGGGTCGCTCGCGAACACATCCCGGTGCTCCACATGCTCACCGCGACGCCCGGCGATGTGCGCGCACGTGCCGAACACTGCTTGACCGCGCTCGTGGCGGCCGGGCACGAGGGCGAAATCGTCCCGGCGCTGTCGACCGTTGGTGGTGGAGCTTTTCCGACGGCACAGATCCCCTCCTTTGCCGTGGCACTGCGCGCCGGTGCCGCAAATCTGGAGGAGCGGCTGCGCACCGGGCGAACACCAGTTATCGGGCGCGTCGCCGACAACACGCTGCTGCTCGACCCACGCTCCGTCTGGCCACCATTGCCGGACACACTCACCACCCCCGTTCTCGAGGCCTTGTCGTGACGCTACGCCCCGCCGCTTTCCTCGATCGGGATGGTACACTCATCGAAGATGCGCACTATCTGGCTGACCCGGCCAAAGTACGGGTGATTCCCGGCGCCTTTGAATCATTGCGCGTACTGCAAGGCGCCCTCATACCTCCGGTGGTGGTCACCAACCAGAGCGGCATCGCTCAGGGCCTCGTCACCCCCTCGCAATACGAGGCCATTCGCGCGAAGGTGGAAACGCTCTTCCGCGACAACGGCACCCCACTCGCTGCGTCGTACCACTGCCCGCATCATCCCTCGGTCTCGGGCTACTGCGAGTGCCGCAAACCGAACACGGGGATGTATCAGGAGGCGGCCGCCACCTTGCAGCTGCGCCTCGATCGGTCCCTGTATGTGGGCGACCGGCGTCGCGATGTGGAGCCTTCGCTCACACTCGGCGGGTTTGGCGTGCTGGTGCCGTCCAATGACACACCCGAGGCCGACGTGATCTGGGCCGAAGCCCATGCGCAGGCGGCGGATTCACTCGGCGAAGCGGTGCATCGCTATCTCGCGTGGCTCAGCGATCAGCCCGCGTGACATTCGGGGTTACCCGCGTCGCGCGAGCCCGCTACAATCTGTCGCCATGAACGCCCGCATTGCGGTCCTCGCCTCGGGTGGCGGATCGAACCTCCAGGCCCTGCTCGACTACTTCGCCAGACTGGGCGACAAGGCACCCGGCTCGGTGGTGCTGGTGGCATCGGACAAGGCCGATGCCCTCGCCCTCGAACGAGCGCGACGCCGCGACATCGAGGCCCTGTTCCTGGATGCCGACGCCAGACGAGACCTCGCCACCATTCTTGCGGAGCGGCAGATCACACACGTAGTGCTGGCCGGGTACATGCGCCTGGTGGCCGAGTCGGTCACAAAGGCCTTTCGCGGGCGTATCGTCAATGTGCATCCCGCCCTCCTTCCTTCGTTTGGGGGCAAAGGGATGTACGGGCATCATGTCCACGAAGCCGTGGTGGCCAGCGGGACGCGTGTCAGCGGCGCCACCGTTCACTTCGTGGACGAGGTGTACGACCATGGCGCGACCATCGCCCAATGGCCCATTCCGGTCTTTGCCGGCGACACACCCGCCACCGTCGCCGTGCGTGTCCTGGAGATCGAACACCAGCTCTACCCTCGAGTGGTGGCAGAACTCGCGGCAGGACGTATCACGCTGGACGCCACGGGGCGAGTCCGCACGCCGCATGACCTCATCGCCTTTCCGCATTTTGTGGGGAGTGATGAGGCGGGGGCCGCGGACGCATGGCCTTCGCCCCAAGAACACTGACATTCTCTGCCGTCTCTCCCTCACGCCTCACCACAGACCAGCCTCTCCGTGCCACGCGCTCTTCTTTCCGTTTCAGATAAATCAGGTGTTGTCGACTTCGCCCGTTCGCTTGCCGGTCTTGGCTGGGACCTCCTCTCCACTGGTGGAACGTCACGCGCCCTGCGCGACGCCGGCCTCACCGTTGCGGACGTCGCCGACGTCACGCGTTTTCCGGAGATGCTCGACGGTCGGGTGAAAACGCTGCATCCCGCTGTCCATGGAGGACTCCTGGCACGGCGGGACCTTCCCGCCCACATGAGCGCCATCGCCGAACACGGTATTGCACCCATCGATATGGTGGTGGTGAACCTCTACCCCTTCCGGCAGACGGCGTCAAAGCAGGGAGTGCATGCCGAAGAGGTCATCGAGAACATCGACATCGGCGGCCCCTCGATGCTCCGCTCGGCAGCGAAAAACCACGACAGCGTCTGGGTCCTGGTGGATCCGTCCGACTACGGACGTGTGCTGGCGGCCCTCGAAGCGCACGATGATGATCTGGACCTCCGCCGCCTCCTGGCAGAGAAGGTGTACGCACACACCGCCTCGTACGACGCCGCCATCGCGTCCTGGTTTGCCGGTCAGCGCGGCGAACGATTTCCGCAGGAGATCACCGTCCCACTGCGCCTGGGTCAGTCCCTGCGCTACGGCGAGAACCCCGGGCAGCAGGCAGCGTTCTACGTGGAGCGGGAGGGCGAGGGCCTTAGTGGTCTTGTCCAGAAGGGGGGCAAGGAACTCTCCTTCAACAACCTGCTCGACCTCGAGGGCGCGCTGCTCGCCACCGACCCGTTCGCCGGGGAAACAGCGTGTGCGATCATCAAACACACCACGCCTTGTGGCCTCGCCGTTGGCGCCACGGGACTGGAAGCTTATCAGAAGGCACTGGCGTGCGATCCGGCTTCGGCCTTTGGCTCCGTCATCTCCTTCACCACTCCGGTCGACGCGACCCTCGCAGAAGCGGTTGCGACCCTCTTTGTCGAGTGCATCGTCGCACCCGCGTTCAGTGACGAGGCCGTCGACATCCTCGGCCGCAAGAAGAACCTGCGCATCCTCGAGGGTCGGGCCAAATGGGCCCCGGGTATGCTCGACTTCAAGCGCGTGCGGGGCGGCGTGCTCGTGCAGGATCGTCCGCCGACGAATCTTGGCGACGAAGGCTGGACCGTGGTGACCCGCCGTGCGCCATCGGTCACGGAAAAGGCCGACCTCCTTTTTGCCTGGCGCGCCGTCAGCAGCGTCAAGTCGAATGCCATTGTGCTCGCCCGCGATGGCGCGACGATCGGGATTGGCGCGGGACAGATGTCGAGAGTCGATGCGTCCTTCCTGGCGGTTCACAAGGCGAAGACGGTGGGCCACGATCCGGCCGGATCATCGTTAGGTTCGGATGCATTCTTCCCCTTCCGCGACTCCATCGATCAGATCGCCGATGCCGGCGTGACCGCGGTGGTGCAACCCGGGGGTTCGGTGCGCGATCAGGAAGTCATCGACGCGGCGAACGAGAAGAACATCGCCATGGTGTTCACGGGTCAGCGCCTCTTCAGACACTAATCGCGGCGTGCGGTACTTCGCATTCCTCAAGGCGATCAACATTGGCGGCCACACCGTCACCATGGAGCGTCTGCGCAAGATCTTTGCGGACCTGGGGTACCCCGGCGCCGAGACATTTATTGCCTCCGGCAACGTGATCCTCGAAGCAAAGGGCCGCACCAGTTCGGCCTCACGTGAGAAAACGATCGGTGAGGGGCTCGAAGAGGCGCTTGGCTACGCCGTGCCGGTTTTTCTGCGGAACGGCCAGGAACTCCGGGCCATTTGCGATACACAACCCTTCCCCGCGGCGTTCATGGCGAACGCCGTGGTGGTCAATGTCGGCCTGCTCCGCGACCCGCTGAACGCCAGCGCACTCAAGCGCATGCGCGAGTTTGACAGTGAGGCCGATCGATTTGCCAGCAGCGGGCGCGAATTCTATTGGGCGTCGCAGACGAAGCAGAGCGAGTCCCCGTTCTTCAAGGTGAAGTTCGAGCGCACCTTTGGCACCGACGTCACCTTCAGGAACATGAACACCATGGAGCGCCTCGCGACGAAGTACCCGGAGGCAAAGGCGTAGCGATCACGCCCTGGGCCGGGTCAGATCAGGGTCCAGCGGAGTTTGCTGGTCTTCTTGAGCCACTGGGCGCGCGCCACCACCAGCCGGTCACGGCTTGGCCAGTCGGCCATTTTGGTGATCGACACGTCGCGGACTCCCACGTCTTTCACGTGCACGAGAGCCACTTTGCGGGCGTCAGCGAGCGACTTGCAGTTGCCCACGAGGGCGTGCGTTCGGTAGCGCACCCGTACCGTGTACGGCTCTTTCCAGGGGTCGGCGAGTCGGGGCTCGGCTGCACGGGAGGTAATCCGGGTCAGTTTCTTGATCATGGGGGCAAAACGTAGGGCGAAAACACTCCGCTGGCCAACCCCATCCCCTCGTCGCGTCTCCCCACCCCGCAAGGCGCGCGGTTAGCTTTCGTGGCTTTCCGGCCGGGAACCCCTCCCGGTCCGTTCGTGACCAACCGGGACACCGGTCGCGCCACACATCGGATACTTATGGGAACTGCCGCAGCGTCCTCCAGCGAACTCGATTACCGGCCCTCGTACCTTGCCGCTGCCGGCGCGGGCGCGCTGGTCCTGCTCCTCTACATCCTCACCCTTGGTCCATCGACGGCCATGTGGGATACGAGTGAGTACATCGCGGCCGCCTATATCATGGGGCTTCCGCATCCTCCCGGGAATCCCTTCTTCGTTCTGCTGGGCCGATTTTTCTCGATCCTTCCCATCGCGCCCGGTGTGGCGATGCGTATCAACCTGCTGGCCGCCATTTGCAGCGCCGTCTCGGCCGGCATGTGGTTTCTGATCACGGAACGTGTGCTGGTCAGCTGGCTCGCCGAACGGTGGCAGCGCATCGTTGGTGGCGGGCTGGCCGCACTGATCGGCGCCACCGCATTCACGGTGTGGAGCCAATCCGTCATCAACGAGAAGGTCTACACCGTGGCGATGGTGGGCGTGGCGTTATGCGCCTGGCTCACGGTCCGCTGGTGTGACGACCCCGACGGACCCAAGGCCGACAAACTTCTCATCCTCATCGCCTACATCCTGGGCCTGGGGTACGCCAACCACATGGCGGGCATGCTCGCCGCCCCCGCGGTTGGCCTGGCCGTACTTATCCGCCGCCCTGCCACACTCCTTCGCTGGAAGCTCGTGCTCGCCTGTGTTGGTGCGCTGGTCATCGGCATGACTCCCTTTGCCACGCAGCCCATCCGGGCCGCGTACCAGCCCCTCATCAACGAAGGCGAGCCCACGGGGTGCGTCAACGGCATCACCGCCGAGTGCACGTTCAGCGCCCGTACCTGGGAGCTCTTCAAGTACAACTTCAATCGCGAACAGTACGGCAAACCTCCCGTCACCGAGCGCAACGCGCCCTTCAGCGCGCAGGTCGGGATGTGGTGGCTCTACTTCAAATGGCAGTGGTGGCGCGACCCGTACGGTCAGAGCCAGGCGCTCCAGGCGGTACTGGCGGCGCTCTTCCTGGTGCTCGGGCTCTTTGGCGGGTGGGTGCACTGGAAACGCGACAAGCAGTCATTCTGGTTCTTCGGGCCGCTCATGTTCACCATGACGCTGCTCCTCATTTACTACCTGAACTTCAAGTACGGCGCGTCGCAGGCGCCTGAGCTTGGGGACGGTGTGGATCGCGAGGTGCGTGACCGTGACTACTTCTACCTGTGGAGTTTCTCCGCGTGGAGTGTGTGGGCCGCGTTAGGTCTGGTGTTTGTGTGGGAGTCCATTGCCTCACTCCTCGGCAGTGAGCAGATCAAGCTCGGGAAGGCCACCCTCGACCTGCCCAAGCGTCGCAGCTGGCTCATGGCGGCGCCTGTCCTGCTGATTGCCTGCGTGCCGATGGTGGGCAATTGGGGTGCCTCAACCCGCAAGGGCGACGACACCACGGCGTCCTTCGCGCACGATATGCTCAACTCGGTGGAGCCGTACGGCGTGCTGGTCACCGTCGGCGACAACGACACCTTCCCGCTCTGGTATGCGCAGGAGGTCGAGGGCATTCGTCGCGATGTGATCGTGGCCAATACGTCGCTGCTCAACACCGACTGGTACACGCGGCAGCTCGTCCGCAACCCGGTGCGGGACTACGACGAGGCCGCCGGCCCGGCGATTTATCGCGGTGGCAACTGGAAGAAGCCGAGCGGTCCTCCCGTGAAGATGACCCTCGACCAGGTGGACAGCATTCCCCTTGCCTACCAGCTGCAGGATACGGTCGGCTTCGACGCCTGCGGCACCATCCGGGCGCGCATCGATCCGCGGGTGCTCACGCGAGCCGACATCTTTGTGCTGCAGATGATCAAGGACAACTGCGGTGTGCGCCCCATCTACATCTCGCGCACGGCCGGCAGCTATGGCCGCGAGCTGGGGATCGACCCCTACCTCATCACGCAGGGGCTCGCGCGTCGGCTGGTGCCTAACGTGCCGGCCAATGGCAACGACACCCTGCTGGTGCCGGGTGAGGGCTTTGTGGATGTGAAGCGCAGCAAGGCGCTGTGGGAAGATGTGTTCAAGGGGAAAGCGTCGTTCATCAAGAAGGACGGCTGGGTGGACAAACCCTCCGTGGGCATTCCCGCACTGTACGTGCAGACCGGCTTCATGGTCTATGACATGCTGCAGACCACTGGCGACAAGGCAGGTGCCGACAAGGCGCTGGCCGACGCCAAGCGAGTTGCACAGGCCACACGCATCTCCGAATTCTTCAACTTCGCGGCGGTCGAAGGGGCTGCACCAACTGGCGACGTGAAACCCGCTGTGCCGCTCGACGTGGCACCGAAGGAGTCAGCGGGCAAGAAGTAGAGATATTTCCCCGGGGTCGTGCGTACCCCGGGGAGAGGCCCGCTCTCGCGCGCACCACGGCTACTGAGCGTGCGCGCGACCGACGATGATGGTGATGTTGTCGCTCCCGCCACCGTCCAGCGCATCCTGCAGGAGCGCTTCCGCCACCTGACGGGCCGAGGTCATCTGCGAGAGCCGGTCGCGGATCTGCTCGTCGCTGACATGCTTGGTGAGTCCATCGCTGCACAGCAGATGCACGGTGCCCCAGTTGTTGTCGACGCCCATCACAACAGGATCCGACTGCGGGCCCCCGATGGAACTGGAGAGGGTGTGCGAGAGACGTTCGGCGACCCGATCGGAGCGAGTGAGGACCCCGCGGTCAATCAGCTCCTGCGCCATGGTCTGGTCCCGTGACACCTGCGTCAGCGCACCATCACGCAACTGGTAATACCTGCTGTCCCCGACCTGGAGCAGGTAGATACGCGGCCACACACTCATGAAGAGTGTGAGGGTGGTCGCACCACTGCGTCGCCCTTCACGCGACGCCTGCTCCCGCAGTGAGTCATGACAACGCAGCGCGGCATCCTGCAGCGCCTCGATGAAGGCCTGATCGTCCTCGGAGTCCGCCGTGTAGTAGCAGTGGGTGCTATGCGTGAGGTACGACGTGATGGACTCGATCGTCGCTTCCGAAGCCTCCTCCCCACCGGCGCTCCCTCCAACCCCATCCGCCACCATGGCCAGAAAGGCGAGCCGCTCAGTGCCCCCCTGCAGCAGCTGCGCACCACTCAGGCTGCTGGCATGCACTTCCAGTTGCTTGCGCAGGGAGCAAATCAGAAAATGATCCTGGTTTGTCGGGCGCTTGAGACCGACATGCGTAAGGCCGTGGACATCGATTTCGCTGTCCAGTGGCTTGACGACCAAAGGCTGGGCCGGTGGTGCCGACTTCCGCATCTCCCCTCCGGTTTCGCTTGAGATGGTGAAGTGCCGAACTTCACCGCACGCGTTGCTGCGTCAAGAACAAGAAAGTCACCTGCCAGCTCCACGGCAAACACCACACCCCTGCCGAGCTCGTCATACGCCGCGATCGCGTGGACCAGTTGGCGCGTCGCGAGGCTGGTGGGCAACTCGTCGTCGCACCATGTTCCCGCCATGCGCCCTACTCTCTCGCTCCTGTTCGTGCTTCTGCTTGCAAACGGCTGCGATAAACCTCCCGCACCACCCCCGTACCAACCGGTCGCCGATGTGAAACGCCTCATGGCACAGGTGCTCGAGCCCTCGGCAGACGTGTACTGGGACGCGGTGGGCAGTATCGAGGACTCCACCGGGACGCATTACACATCGCCCAGAACTGCTGAGGCCTGGGACGCGGTGAGGAACGGCGCCCTGATGGTGACCGAGGCCGGGAATCTCCTCCTGATGCCCCCTCGCGCGCGGGATACGGGTGAATGGACCACCCTCACCCTCGCCATGATCGACGCCGGTCGCAAAGCCATTGATGCGGCCGAGGCACGCGACACAGTTGCGGTGTTCAACGCTGGCGCGGTGTTGTATGACACCTGCACAGCTTGCCACGCGAAGTACGCCGTCGAGCAGATGCGGCCCAATGCCAAGTAGCACTTTCGCAGCAACCGGTCCCTTCGCCGCATGATCCGTGAGCTTTTGACCCGGCTGGCCGAAACCCGCTGGAGCATCGCACTGCACGAATCGTTGTATGTCTGGCCGCTGGTGGAATCCACACATGTGCTGAGCCTGACCCTTTTTGTCGGGACTGCGGCCATGCTCGACCTCCGGCTCCTGGGAGTCGCCTTTGCGAGGGTTCCGGCGTCGGAGTTCACCAACCGGCTGCTGCCGTGGACCCGCCTCGGATTCGCGATCATGGTGGTGACCGGTGTGCTGCTCTTCACCGCCACACCGGTCACCTACTACGAGAGCCTCTTCTTCAGGTTGAAAGTGCTGCTCCTTCTCGTGGCCGGATTCAATGTCTGGTGGTTCCACACCCGTACCCACGACGGGGTTTCGTCGTGGGAGCTCAACGCACGTCCACCTCGAGCGGCACGGGTGGCGGCCATTGTTTCACTCCTGGCATGGACCGGCGTCGTGGTGGCGGGGCGCCTGGTCGCCTACAACTGGTTTGCCTGCGACCTGCAGCCACAACCTGCTATTGTGAACACACTCGCCGGTTGTGTCGTGCCTCCGCCGGACACCACACGATGATGCTGCCCTTCTTCGAATGGTGTGAGGCGTCGTTCCTCGGCCAGCTCGTGAGAACGTCGGTGTGGCTCTTTCCCATCATCGAGTCGTTCCACCTCGTGTTTCTCTGCGCGCTGGGGGGGGCCGTGCTCCTCCTCGACTTGCGCATGCTGGGCACGGGTGTGCGCCGCGTGACGATTGCCCAACTCGCGGGGGATGTGCATCCCTGGCTGCTGGCTGCGGTGGCGGGGATGCTGGCCACCGGCATCCCGCTCTTCATGTCCGAAGCGCTGAAGTGTTACTACAACCCGAGCTTCTGGGTAAAGATGGGGACGGCCCCCGTGGCGCTGCTCTTTGCCTTTGTGGTGCGCAAGCGCGTGGCACGCAACGCGACAGAGGCCACCGCCACCACTCGTCTGGTTGCGATGGCCTCGCTCTCACTCTGGTTTGTGGTGGCGGCGGCGGGACGCTGGATCGGCTTCTCGTCCTGACGGCACTACGCCCCGGGCTTCTTTGGCGCCTCAGTCGGATCGCGCCCATCCTTGGGCGCACCTGTGCCTGACGAGCCCATGAAAATCTTGCGCCCGTCCGTGAAGGTGACGTCGCGACCGTTGGCCCGCTTGAGGGAGTGATCCTTGGTCTGGTAGCCGTCGATGATGAGCTCAGTCCCGAACTTGAGCGATTCGCGTGTGAGCCCGCGGCGCAGCAGGGTGTTAGGCGTACCACCCTCGATCATCCACACCTCGGTGCCTCCACCCTTTTTCGGCACTTCGACGTGGATCCAGGAGTGCGGATTCACCCACTCGAGTTTCACCACCTTTCCCTGAAGCCTGATGGGGGCATTGGGATCGAACTCGGCACCAAAGGCATGGTGCGCCCAGAGCGGCGCGGTGCTACCCAGCAGCAGGGTGCCGGCAATCAGTAGTGGAATGGCTCGTTTCATCGGGACTCCGGGGGCTTGGCTTTCGGCCTGGTTGCGGCCGGTTTCTTTTTGGCGGCCTCGCGTTCCTGCGCCCGTGCACCACTCAGCACGTTCGACAACGCGTAGTTGGCCTCGTGGCAGGCGTATTCGTACAACAGGTCTTCCATGGCGTTGAAGGCGAGTTCCCCGCGCCATGGAGCGGTAAAGGTGGTCGGGTCTTCCACCGTGAACCGGTACAAGATGGTGTACGGCCCCGTGCGGGTGAAGCGCTCGGTCAGCTTGAGGTGTTCGGAAGCACCACGGAGCAGCTGGTCCGGATGGAAGTTGGTGGTTTCGACAACCAGGGTGTCTCCCTCCCACCGTCCGTACGACACCCCCATCCACGGGCGCAACGCCGGCGACACCGGTTCCTTCGGGCGCATATGGATGATGCGCGCGTCATGCACCATCTCCGTCATGATCATGACGTGTGTGGGCGTCTGGACGATGGTGTAGTTGTTGTTGTAGAAGTAGTTGGGCAGCATGGGCGGCCCCGCGTTGCTGCCAAACGACATGATACATCGCTCGGCGAGAGGCCGGTTTTCGGGGTTGTCGTATTCGCCGAATTGGCGCATGCGGGCAAAGCGCTCCGACTGCCGCGTCCGTGCCTCCGGGGTCAGCGGTGACACACGCCCCGTGGGCGGGTCGACGATGATGGAGCCGCGCGACTCACCATTGATCGTCATGATGTGATCGCCGGCATCGATCCAGAAGTAGTTGTAGCCTCCGACGTTCCCGGCGGCACCCGTTGAACCATCACCACCCACGGGCGGTGCCGGCCGGTTGGGATCGCTCTTCTGGCCGAGTTTCTCGATGCTGTCGGTACGCACCTTCTCGAGTTTGGCGACCTGTTCCTTGCTGAGGACCAGCGGCAGTCCCGGAGGACGCTCGAGCGGGGTGAGCGTGGCGTTGCTCCAGTTGCCCTGCAGGTCGGGATGTCCTTCCGGCGTGCGCTGCAACACCCAGGGCCGCGGCGGCGCCTTTTCCTGGGCCGTGACCGTGTTGGCGCCGAGCAAGCCCGCAGCCAGCACAAGGGTGGCGAGACGTGTAGGATGCATATGATGCCTAGGGCTTGAGGGGCGTCTTGCGCAGATGACCATAGAGCAGCTCTTCGACAAACTCCACACACTTGAACTGGCCCAGACGGGCGTCGGGTTCGACGTTGCGATACAGGGTGGTGCGGATCTGCCAGGGGCGGGTGAAGGTGCGCGGATCGTCGATGGTCGCTTCGTACCGCATGTGATCGGCGTCGGTCATCGTGAAGCGCTCGGTGACCTTCATCCCCTCACTGTGATGGTTGCCGGCGCGGTCAAACCATGACTGGTCGTTGAACCCGTTGACGTCGACGACAAAGGAGTCTCCCTCCCACCGTCCCACCGATTGGCCCATCCACGAATCCACCTGCGGTGGTCCCGGGTCCTTGAGGTAGACCTGACGCACGGCGCTGGCGTATTCGTACGTAAAGAAGACCGAGCGATCGCTCTGGAACACCTGGAAGGGGTACGGCATGTAGTGGGCGCGCGGAATGCCGGGGAGATAGCAGCGCACCTCGGGATCGCGCGCCAGCCACTGCTCGCGATTCTCCTGACGTTTGGCCAGCGCTTCCGGTGTGTAGGGGATGGTCCCTCCCACCACAATCCCCGCACCGGAGGGCACCGACCCGATCGCGCCGAGTGCCACGACTTCCCTGGCCGGCACCGGCACCACGGGCCCGGCGCGCCAGGCCATGGCCGCGGCGGCGTTGTGTGGTTCGATGTTGTAGTTCGCACTCCCCATCGACTGCCAGATCCCATTCATGTCCGGCCGGCCACTGGTCGTTCGGGGAATGGTTGCACGCCGCGCGTAGGCCGCCGCCTGCGTCGTCGCCACACGCACCAGATCGCCCATCGCCAGGTTGGCGTCGAGGAGGTGCAGTCCCCACTGGGGCTGCGCCGGTGTGCCGGTCCCGATGTCGCCGGGGATATCGTCAGCGCGAGGGTCGCCCACATTGGCGTGGACCGTCACCTGGAGACGTGACCCACCTACGTCGGAGATACACTCGCCCGTGAGCAGGGACGGCGCACTCACAAAGGGCGTCTCGACGGTCCCCCTGGTGCTCCACACCTGCGGCCGTTCACCGCCGGTGATCAGGCTTCCCTTGCCCGTGAGATAGGCGTGGAGGGGTGCGGCCCCACCGCCTAACGCCGCGGGATTGGTGCACACCGCTTCGAGCGTGTCGCCCGCCACGCGGGCGAAGAAGGCGCGCGCCGCGGGTGGCACCGTCGAGCGGAACGCCGCAAAGGAGATGAGGCACCCGGTCTGCGACGCCCCGCGGCACACGGGAAAGGTGCTGAATGCCCCGCCCACATCGCGCCCCTTGGGCACCGGAATGGTCGTGCCTAACAACATCGCCGACACAATGCGACTCTGGACCGGTTTTCCATCGATCTCGCGGCGAACCAGTTCGGTGAGAATCATCGCGCCTTGCGAATGCCCGATGAGGATCACACCACGCCCCTTGTTGTCACGCGCGAGGTAGTGGTTCCATGCCGCAAGTACATCGTCGTAGCCCTGCCCGGCGTTGAGTCGCACATTGCTCGGGCCCCCACGGAGCATGACCCCGAGCCCAGCAAGCGTCACCTGGCGATACAGCGGGGCAAATGGACGACAGACGGAACGGAATCGGGCGAACTGCTGGCGGACCACATTGCGCTCCTCCTCGCCGGCCGCCATGTCGCTGTAGGTCCCCGAGTCCTGCGACACCGTGGGATACACGTAGAAGCAATCGATTGATGGCGACGCGGCAGCAGGTGGTGCCGCCTCGGCGATGAGAGCGCCATCTGCGCTGACCACCGTGGTGCTGAGGTCCACAGCGCAGGCATCCTGCCGGCCTGGTCGGCACAGCCAGGACTCCTCGCGGGCATATGACACAGTGTCGGCGGCAGCGAGGCCGATGAGTAAAGCAAAGGCAATCATGCACGTGGGTCAGAGGGCTCCCACATTATCGAGCCGCGAGGTGCCCGGGCGCTAGGCTTTGGCGCTTCGCTCTGCTGAGGCGCGCTCCGCTTTCTCGGCAAGGCAACGCATCGCGATTTTCACCGGATTGGGGATTGGCACAGCGCCAGAGACCCAGCGTCTGACCGTGCTAGCGTCTATCTCCAGACGCTCAGCGAGGCGGGTTTGCCACCCCGCCTCGCCGACTACGAGGATGGCCAGCCTACGTAGCTCTTCCGGATTCATGCGCTTCGATAAATCTCAGGGTGTTCTCAGAAAGCCCATCGATATGCACCCATGGCCGTCCATATCCGACGCCGTTGGTGGCACTCGCCACGTTGATCATGTACGCCCGTGAGACCACCGGAGGGTGCACGAAGTCGTGCGACTGCTCATCCGTAATCACAATCACCCGATCGTGAGCGAATTGCCGGATCGCGTCCATCGCCTTGCCAAGCATCGTGCGGCCATGGCCCTGCGACGCGAGCACCACATCGACGCCCGCCATGCCGCGTCGCGGAGGTACCTCCTTGATCTGCTCCGAAACGGTGAACACTCGCACCACTCCGGGAATGATGCTCGCCAGGACCGCCGCCGCGTCGACACGTTTTATCCACGACTTTGCGGACAGAGGTTCGAGCATCGAACCCGAGACATCCACCAGAACGATGGTCGTCCCCGGCAGCGGTGTCATTCCGTCAAGAGCGCCCGACAATGCCTCATCAAGGACCGCTTCGTATTGCGGGCATTGGCGCGCCGCCGCCACAAAACTGAATGGCAGCACTCGCTGTGCTCCTTTGCGCGCGAGAATTGCGTTCCGCACCAGTGTGTCGTCGACACCGGCCGCCACCATGTTGCGCAAATTGCGCAGCAGGGCCAGATAGCCAAGCGCGCCTCCTCGGAGCAGCCTCTCCCAAGCGACACGCTTGTTCTCGCCTGACGAGAGGGCCGCTTCCCAGGTGTTGGCGCTCGGCAATGTGCCATCGACGAGAGCGCGCCAGGTAGCGGCCTGCTCCTCATCCTTGGGCCTGGCATGGGTGAGGAACAGCACGTCGCGCAGACGCACGGCGTGCTGCCGGTCATATTTGGCCAGTTCATATGCGTCGAACTTTCGCAACGCCGCCGCGAGACCCTTCTTGAGCTGCGACGAGAGAGGACGCTTGCCTTTGCGCCAGTAGATCGCGAGCAGCTCGCCGGGTTCGTCGGCACGTGAGATCACGCGCTCGATGGTCTGCGCCACCACGGGATTGCCACGACCTCTTTCGATGAGCGTGACAAGCAGGAGCAGCGGCACATGACGCAGGTGCGCCTCATGCCGAGCTTCGATGGCCAGCGCCGAAAGCTCCTCAATGGTAACGCGACTCGCATACTCGGAAAGTCGATCGGCGACCTGCACTCCGTCCTCATAGAACTCGTCTTCCCAGAGCAGGCAAGACAAGACCGTGCGGCGCAACTGCGCGATCGGGCTCAGGTTCTGGACGGCTGCAGCGCCCTCGAACGTGCGCTTGATCCGCGCACTCAAAGCATTGATGCTCACCATGGCACACTACCCATTCCCCGTGTGAAGCAAAATTGTCTACCGACACCCTGCCGGTGACCGCATGGTCAAGGCCATGCAAAGGGGCGCACACACCCGATTGAGATGTACGACTCGAGCCCAGGGCACGCGCGTCTCCCAACGAGACGCGGCGCGCAGCGAGGGCGTGCGCCGGGGAACAATCGAAGACGGTGTCTGGGTCGCTCTACCGATTGAGCTACGGCGCCAAACGAGCCACCGGCGGGACTCGAACCCGCAACCTCCCCTTTGCGATGTAACCGCCCCCTACACCACCGGACGCATGATCATGCTAGTGCATAATGCACTAGTTGTCAACCACTGGCTTGGCGCACCTTCGCGGGCATGCGGCCCCGCACCTACCTTGGGGGAAATCTCTCCGGACCCCATATGCGCAGCCTCGCTCGCCGCCGCTTCCTCAGCGGTCTCGCCGCAACAGCAGGGACCCTCGCAGTCGCGCCCCGGTCAATATCCGCGGGGCGCGTGCAACTCGGTCCAGTCGATGCCGCGCCGGATGATGCGTACGACGCGCTGGTCAAACTCGCAAACAACGAGAACAACTACGGCCCACCGGAGTCGGTCATCAAGGCGATGACCCAGGCGTTCAAGTACGCGAACCGGTATGGCTACCCCGACGGAGATCTCCGCAACGTGCTGGCCGAGCATCACGCCGTAAAGCCGGAGCAGATCCTGCTCGCTGCCGGCTCGGGAGAAATTCTCGACGTGGCGTGTTCGGCGTTTCTGCAGGACAGCAAGAAAATTGTTGGTGCCGATCCCTCGTACAGCATTCTCTATTCGCATGCCACGGGACTCAAGTCAGATACCATCAAGATTCCCTTGCTCGCGGACTATCGGCAGGACATCCCGGCCATGATCCGGGCCACCCGGGCGAACTATCGTGATGTCGGCTTTGTCTACCTGTGCAACCCCAACAACCCGACGGGACGCCTGGTGACAACACAGGAAGTGCGCCAATTGCTGGATGGCATCCCCGCGGATGTGCCGGTGCTGATTGATGAGGCGTACCATCACTTCGTGGACGACCCGTCCTACAGCACGTCGGTGCCCTATGTGACAGAAGGGCGTCAGGTGATCATCGCGCGCACCTTCTCCAAGATCGCGGCGCTGGCGGGCATGCGTCTGGGCTACGCCGTGGCCAACCGTGACCTGCTCCAGTCCATGCGCAACCACATGACGGGGAGTGTGAACGCCGTGGTGCGTTGGGGTGGTGTGGCCGCCCTCAAGGACACCGCCTCACAGCAGTGGGTGAAGACGAAAACCATCGAGCTGCGCACCAGGGCAATGCGTGACCTCGCGTCACTCGGCAACGACACCATCCCGTCCGACGCCAACTTCTTCATGGTGCACCTCAAGCGTCCGGTGCAGCCGGTCATCGAAGCCTTTCGCAAAAGGGGCGTCCTCGTCGGACGCCCCTTCCCTCCCATGATGGAGCACTTGCGCGTCTCGGTCGGCACGGCCGACGACATGCAGCGCTTTGCTGCGGTCTTCCGCGAGCTGATGGCCTAACGCACCACGGCCCCGAGCATCTTCCCCAGAAACTCGTCGATCGCCCCGTTCTCGATCCAGCGGACGACGACGACCAGGTCGTGCTCGGGGCTGACGAACACCAGGTTGGTGCCGTTCCCCACGTGCCCGAACGCCGACGCCGGAGCGCTGGGCATCCACTTGCGATCGGTGTTGAGGAACCAGTTCATGTAGCCATACGTCGGCTGCGGAACGGTAGGGGTGAGTGAGAGCTTCACCCACTCCTCGGAGAGAATGCGTTTGTCGCCCCACATGCCCCGCCGCAGGGTGAGCAGCCCGAAGCGTGCCATGTCCCAGGCGTTGATGAACATGCCGCCACCCCAGTGCCCACCCCCCGATACCACCTGCACGGGCCGGCCATCGAGGGTGATCCAGGCATTGTCGTAGCCATTCCAGCGCCAGCTGCTCGATGCCCCGATGGGGTCCATGAGATGTTCGCGCAGCACCTCGGGCAGGGGCCGTCTCCAGATGTTGGTGGCAGCAAGGGCCAGCACATTCACACGGACGTCGTTGTACTCGTACGCGGTACCGGGCGCCTTGCGTGCGCGGGTGCGCCATTCGGCGGGGTTCTGCGACGGACGGTCGGCCCACTCCGGCTTGGCCCACAGGGTCCCTTCCCAGTCACTCGTCTGCCTGAGCAGATCATCCCAGATGATCTTGCGGTTGTGCGGTGTGTCAAAGGGCTGCAAGAACATGCCATGCCCTTCGGTGCTCCCCGGCTCACTGGATGCTTGCAGGTGCAGAGGATAGGTAGGGGCCTGCGATTTCCAGACCGTGTCGCGCACCGACCGGATCAGACCACGATCATGTGCCATCCCGACGACGGCCGAGAGAAAGCTCTTGGTGACGCTGTGCGTCATGTCCACACGATCGGGTTCACCCCAGCTGGACACGAGGTACCCACCCCGAATCACAACACCACTCGGCTCGCCGCGTGGCTTGAAGGGGCCAATGCCCTGCCCGTATGGCTCGCGACCAAAGCTCTGGTAGTGCGAGAGCTGCATATCACGTGGTGCCTTGGCGTCGCTCTTGACCGCGAACTCGATGGCCGCGGCGAGACGTGCGGCATCCATTCCTGCGGCAGCAGGATCTTTGCGCTCCCAGTCGGCGCCGGGCACATACGGGGCTGCCGGTGCACGCTCACGACGTGCGGCCTGAGACTGCAGGGGCTCGACCACGACCATCGCGAGCGCCAGCATAACGCACGCAACGTGAGGCCTGACAGCGATATCCGATCGGTACATGTGGATCAGGGCTGAAGGTGCGGGTAAGCTACGCGCTGGACAGCGGCTCCGCCTCGTGAACGCGGACTCGCCGACCAGGCCGCGCCACTGCATCTTTGCGGCGCCCCCCCCAAGCCCCCACATGAAAAAGCTCCTGCTCGCGCTCTTCGCCGCTGTGACCGGTCTGCTCTCAACCATGGCGGTCCGCACCACGCGGTACTCCGTACCGCAGATTGCGCTGCCCTCCACGTCCGCCTCGCTGGCGCCACTCCCCATCGACACCGCGGGCGCCGCCACTCGACTTGCCGGTGCCATTCGCTTCCCCACTGTCTCGATGGCCTCTGGTGCTCCGATCGACACCGCGGCCTTCAACGACCTGCGCGGTTATCTCGAGCAGAACTTCCCGCTCGTTCACAGCACACTTGCGCGCGAGATTGTCGGCGGCCTGAGTCTCCTGTATACCTGGCAAGGGAGTGACACCTCGCTGCCGCCGGTGGTGTTGATGGGGCACATGGATGTGGTACCGGTTCCGGAGCCCAACCTCAAGCAGTGGGAGCACACGCCCTTCTCGGGCGACGTCGCCGACGGCTTTGTCTGGGGCCGTGGCACCCTCGACGACAAGAGCACTGTGCTCTCCATTCTCGAGAGCATCGAAACCCTCCTGAAAGCCGGACACAAACCGAAGCGTACCATCTACCTCACCTTTGGCCACGACGAGGAAGTTGGAGGCCGCTACGGCGCCCGCCTCATGGTCGACCACCTGGTCGCCAAAGGAGTAAAGCCGGTCCTGGTGCTCGACGAAGGCGGCTTCATGGGCTCGGGGCTCATGCCAGGGCTCGAACAACGCACGGCCATCGTCGGGATCGCCGAGAAGGGATATGTGAGCCTCAAACTCACATCGCGTGCCAGTGGTGGTCACTCATCCATGCCCGGCCCACGCACCGCCATCGGCGCCCTGTCGCGTGCGCTGGCCGCACTCGAGGCGAATCCCTTCCCCTACAAGCTCGAAGGGCCAACGCTGGGCATGGTCGAAAGCATCGCGCCCTATCTGCCGTACGTGCAGCGCATGATGATCGCCAATCTCTGGATGACTCGTCCGCTCGTGAGCCAGAGTCTTGCCGCCAACCCGTTAGGCGCGGCACTGCAGCACACCACCACCTCGCCCACCATGCTCTCGGGGGGCATCAAGGACAACGTCCTGCCGCCCGAAGCGACCGCCGTGGTGAACTTCCGCATCATTTCGGGCGAGACCATCGCGTCGGTGCGCGAGCGGGTCACGCGAGTGATCGCCGACACCCTCATCGACGTCGCCCTGCTGGACAGCGTGGGGGTGGACCCGTCCCCCGTGTCGAGCACCTCGTCGCCGGCCTACCAGCTGATTGCGTCCACCATCCGCTCGATGGTGCCGGGGGAGGTCCCCCCGGTGATTCCGTACCTGGTCATGGGTGGGACCGATGCGAAGTTCTGGGGCCCGCACTCCGACAAGGTCTTCCGCTTTCTCCCCATCCCGTTAGGCGACGGCGATCGCGACCGCGTGCACGGGGTGAATGAGCGGGTTGCGGTCCGCGACTACCTCAGCGCGGTCGGCTTCTTTGTCCAGCTGATCCGCGGCACCGACACGATGTAGGGCACCGACCTCAAGGGGTGCCATCGGCCTGTGAGATCGGCTGCGGCGTATGCCGCCACGGGTTGTGCTGCGCGGACATTGGGCGCTGAGTGGCGCCACCAGTTGTCCGCGTGTCACCGGAGGTTCCGGTGGCATCGGAGCGTTCGCTGTGCTGGGCGTCGTGCTGCGTCTTCATGGGAGGAGCTGTCCTGTGCTGAGGGTGATGAAGTGAGAGCCATCACCGCTCCTGCGCGCCGGAGAGACAAGAAAAAGGCCTCTCCCAGCGCTGCGGGGAGAGGCCGATGGCGACGTGCGTTGTCGCAGACTATCCGGTGCGTTCTCCCAAGCCAATAAGCCCGCGGCCTGCTACGAGGCCGAGGGCAATGGTAAGGAGGAGTACGCGCGAGGTCTGCATCTTGTATCGCAAGCTAACGTTGGTAAGGAGACGCGCAACCCCGGCCGGTGTCACCGGCTGGGCCCGCCCCCGGATCGGCAGCTATCTTCTGGACGTGCGCACTACCCTCAGAACACTCGTCTGGCTCTGCCTCTGTAGTTCCGTTATCGATTGCGGAGGCGAGTCTTCCCCTGTGCCGGTGGTCGAGACGGCTGAGAAATCCCCCTTCCTCAACGTCCGCGCCGGAACCGAGTACGCCGGCGACGTCACCTGTGTTGGCTGCCACGCGGAAGAGGCCGCCGTGTATGCCCGCTCCAGCATGGCCCAGTCGTTTCATCGATGGACGCCGTCGGACCGCGTGGAACGTGTGCTCTCCATTCCGCTCCTCAACAAGCCATCGGGTTACTCCTACGTGGTCGAGGAAGAAGCTGGGGCGCTGTACCAGATGGAGTTTGTCAGTGGCCCGGATGGCACACGACGCAATCCGCTCCGCCGCCGAATGGATTGGGTCATGGGGAGCGGACATGTCGCACGCACCTACTTCACCGAAGAGAACGGGCGGCTCTTCCAGCTCCCTCTCACCTGGTATCGCGATCATGGCTGGGACTTCAGCCCAGGCTATGAAATAAGCAATGCACGTTTTGACCGGCTTCTGCCCGATCGCTGCGTGGCCTGTCACTCCAGCTTCCCGAAGGAAACTTCCTACCTCGAAGGGAAACACGCCGAATGGCGCCCAGGCATCGGCTGTGAGCGATGTCATGGTCCGGGAGCGCTGCACGTTGCTGTCCGGACGAACAAGGCCCCGCTCGACTCGATTGTCGATCACACCATCGTGAACCCGGCGCGGCTTTCTCTCGACCGGCGCGTCGATATCTGCGAAGAGTGTCACGTGCACACCGCCGTCTCGGTGCTGCGCGAGGGGAAGTCGGCCTTTTCCTATCGCCCGTCGCAACCCCTGGCGGACCAATACGGCTACTTCAAGGCCGCCGGCAGTATCGATGTTGTCAGCCACGCGGACCGGCTCAGGCAGAGCAGGTGTTACCTGGGATCGCTGGCGAGTGAACGCCCGCTCGAGTGCGCCACGTGCCACAACCCGCATCAACCGGCGGCGACAGGCCCGGCGCGCAACGCCCCCTGTGCGCAATGCCACAGTGCGGCCTCCCTCGCGCAGCGCACCGCAGCCTCACCTGCCGCGCGCGATCACCGCGCGGGAAGTGACTGCGTCCGCTGCCACATGCCGCGCACGGTGGAGCGCACCGTGCCCCACGGCGCTTTCACGGAACACTGGATTCGGGTCGTGCGGGACTCGGCGCCGGCCGTTGTCGCACGCACGGGCGAGGCCCTCATCGAACCGTACTTTGCCCGGGATTCGGCTGGCCCCGACGCCGCCATCTATTCCGCCATGGGTGGTATCGTGTATGCCACCCTCGCCACCGATGCCCGTGCCATGGGACGGGCAGCCACCGCCCTGGATTCGGCGTTAGGCAGCGACCACTCGCGACGCGAAGCGCTCTTCCTCCTTGGCGCCGCAAGCGAACAACTCGGGCGCACCCGTCAGGCCATTCGTGCGCTGGAGCGTGCCCTGCAGGTCGACTCCATGCGACCAGATGCCCTGCGGGCCCTCGCCCAGGCGTACGTACGCGACGGACGCCGCGCGCGCGAGATCGAACCCCTCTACAAGCGAGCCCTCGAGGTACAACCCGCACTCGCCTGGGTCCGCGCCGAGTATGCCGACTGGTTGCGAAATGAGGGCCGACGGGACGACGCCAGCCGGGAGTACCGCGCCGCACTGGCCGAACAGCCGAGCCTCGCCACGGCCTGGTTCGGACTTGGGCTGCTCCTCATCGACCGCCCCGACAGCGCAACCACCTCCTTTGCCGAAGCGGTACGGCTCGAAGCGTCACTCGCCGGAGCCCTTGCCCCACTGCTCCAGGTGACAACCGACGGCAAGAAGGTATCGGCGGTTCGTGCGCTACCGATCGCCGTCCCGTTCGCCTCACCGAGCAACCCGTTAGGCGCTGGTGTGACGCTCACACCGAACGGCGCCACACTTGACATCGGGAACGTACCCCCACGCGGCTTTGTGCTCGTCAGCAAACCAGACGGGACGCTGGTCTGTGCCATTCCGACCGGCGATGGCGGCACGGTCTCGTGGGACTTTGCCATTGCGCCGGGGTCACTGCTTGCTGAAGGGCTCTACCGCATCCGTACCCAGAGCCGCGGCCCCGCGGGTCAGCTCGTGTCATCACCGTCGCGAATGATGGCGGTCCTCCGACGTACAAACTCCAAATAGCGCCAAGCATCACACCGCTTTCATCTTCCCCTCACCAGCACCCGGAATGACGCGTCCATTGCTTGTAGCACTCGTGGTCGCAGCCTGCGCGACGCCAGAGAGCAACACACCAGCGCCATCTGCGCTCGTCCTCGCGGACTCGGTCGAGCACCTGAGCAACCTGGCCCGAGAACCGATGGTGGTTCGGCATCCCGGGGGCGCCCTCTTCGTGACTGGTTATGGGGATACGCTGCCCCATCTCTGGCGCAGTGACGACGAGGGAAAACAGTGGCGTACCGTCAACGTTGGCAGCCGTGCTGATGGGGCCATCGGCAACTCCGACGTCGATCTCGCGGTAGGGCCCGATGGTACGCTCTATTTCATGAACATGTCGTTCGACCGGACTCGCCTTGTTGGAACGCGGATCGACATGGGCGTGAGTCGCGATACCGGCGCCACCTGGCAATGGACTCAGCTCTCGAACTCCGAGTTCGACGACCGGCCCTGGGTTGACGTGGCGCCAGATGGCACCGTGCACACCATCTGGAACGATGGCGCTGGTGTCTCCCACACCACGAGTGCCGACAGTGGCCGCACGTGGAAAGAAGGTGCACGGGTGAGCACCAGGGGAGGATCCAGTCATCTCGCGGTCGGCCCAGACGGCGAAGTGGCTGTGCGGGTGGTGCCGTTGTCGGCCAGTGGCAACCGATTTGATGCAGGAGTTGAGTTTCTCGCCATCAGCACTGACCGGGGTGCAACCTGGCAGCAACGCGAACTCCCGGGTCAACGGGCATGGTTCCCCATGAAAGACACGACGGTGACACCGCCCGCGTGGGTCACCACCGAGGAGCAACGCTGGGTCGAACCCCTCGCCTGGGACGCCGAGGGATCGCTTTACTCATTTTGGGCAAGCGAGCGGGTGTTGTGGCTGGCACGATCCCGCGATCAGGGAGCGACGTGGACCAGTTGGCAGATCGCCACCAGCGACGCAGTCGCCTACTTCCCCTACCTCATTGCGCGTGGCCGCGGCGAACTGGCGGCCTCCTGGTTCACCGGCAAGGGGGACAGCGTCAGCGCGCATCTGGCTCACCTGCGGGTCCCCACCGATTCAGCTCCACCAGCCATTGCGCTCGCACCACCCTTCCAGCTCGAAGCGTTCGCCGCACGCGAGCCCGGTCAGCCGCCGGTACGTGATACCGCTGGCGAGTACTTCGGGCTCACCTTCATGGGCGACGGGTCGATCGGTCTGGCGACCACCATTCAGAATCCAGTGTCGAAACGACTCGGCTTTCTCTGGCGTAGGTACCGACTGTCCCCGTAACGCGTCCTTGCCTTGGCCACCCTCGGGGCAGCCATCATCTTTCCAGCATGAGCGATCGCAGGTACACCGAAGACGAGGCCGCCGAGATTTTCAGGCGGGCCGCCGAGATGGAGCAGACGGCGCCTCGCGCTCTGGCTGCCAACGAAGGGATGACGCTGGCCGAACTGCAGAGCATCGGGAGCGAAGCCGGGCTGGCACCTGAATTCATCGCACGCGCCGCCAAGGCACCCGTGCCCTTACCAGCACACTTCGTTCGTTCGGCCGGGCTTCCTGTCGGTGTGCGCCATACGGTCGAACTCGACCACGCGATGAGCGACAGAGAGTGGGAGCTCCTGGTGGGCGAACTGCGCACTGCGTTCGACGCCCGCGGGTCAGTGGTGGTGCAAGGCTCACTCCGCCAATGGTCCAACGGCAACCTGCATGCGCTCGTCGAACCCACCGAACGCGGCAGCCGAGTGCGATTTCGCACCACCAATGGCAGTGCGCGAGGTATGATTGCTTTCGGATCAATGCTCCTGGTGACGGCCGGCATTGTCGGCCTGTCAGCGGCGCTTCGGGGCCTTCCGGACGGCCCTGCTCCCCTCGCAATGGCTGGTGCGATGCTGGCGGCCGGGACGGGTATGCTCGGCGCGGCAGCCGTCCGACTGCGCGCGTGGTCCAGAATCCGGGGTGAACAGATGCGCCAGCTTGGCGCACGGTTGCTTCAGTAGCTCAGGGCGTGGTGGTTCGCACCGCTCGCCCCGGTGTTGCTCCGATAACAAACGCTCCGTTGCGCACCACAAACGCACCGTTCACCAGCACAAACCGGATGCCCTTCGACGTCAGCATCGGCGCATCGAAGGTGGACTGATCGGCGATAGTTGCCGGGTCGAAGACGGTGATGTCGGCACTTCCCCCAATCGCCAAACGCCCCTTCCGCTTCATCATGGGCACATGCCCTTCGAGTCGGCGCGCAGGAAGAATGGTCATGCGTGAGAGCGCGTCCATGAGCGTGATGAGCTTGCGGTCGCGCGCATACAGGCCAAGGGTACGCGCATAGGTCCCTGCCCCGCGCGGATGACCCGTGCCGTTCACATACGGCACACCATCACTGGCAATCATGACACCGGGATGCTGGATGGCTTTCTCCACGTTGGCTTCGGTCATCATGTGAATGACAACCCATCCACCCTGCTTGCGATAGCGCTCAAAGCTCTCTTTGGTGAGCCGCTCCCCGGTGAGCGGCCAGGCGAGGTCGCCGTACTGCAGTGGCAGATTGCTCTGCCACCCAGGGTTGAACATCGCCGACTCCAGACGTGTCGATCCCGCCGTGTAGGGATACACCTCGGTGGAGATGTCCATTCCTGCACTCTTTGCCGAATCGATGAGCTGCAGCGCCTGTGGCAAATCGGCCAGCGAACTGCTGGCGACATGCACGACATGCAACGCCGTCTTGGTGCGCCCCGCCGCCTCGACCGCCTCACGGATGGCGCCAATCCCAAACGCCCTCGTGTGCACAAAGACCGGCACCTTTTGCTCCGCCGCCACGGCAAAGAGACGTTCGATCTCCGCAGGTGACGCTCCCGGCGTGTAGTTGACGCCAAACCCCACGCCTAACGCGCCTTCATCGAGCCCCCGCCGGATCCCCTCGGCCATGGCCTCCACCTGTGTGTCACTCGCCGGTGCGTTGGCCCCAGCGGGCCGATCGCCAAGCGACACGACCGAGCTTGGGTTGGTGGCGACGTGCAGCACCTCCACACCCTGGTGAAACACAGCGTATCGCACCGGCCGGTGACCGACCGTCGCCCCAAAATTCACGGGCGCTTTACCCTCGAGCGTCGCATACCACTTGGCCACAGGAGAAACACCGGACTCCATCTCCAGGGCGGTGGTGACACCATCCTGTGCCTGCACCTGCATGTCGCCCGGTGTTTGTCCGTGGGCGTGCAGGTCAATGAAGCCGGGAGCAACCACGAGCCCGGTCACGTCAACGGACTCGCGCCCCTGTATCGCACCCGACGACATGACGGCAACGGAATCGCCGAGTATGCCGACGTTGAGCAGCGAGTCCACACCAGTGGCCGGATCCATGACACGTCCGCCCGTGAGCACCACATCGTATTCGGGCGCCGAGGTGCAAGCAGCGACGGCGACGCACAACAGCGAGAGGATTCTTCGTAGCATGGTGGTTAGGCTACCGCCGGGGAGAGGTGCGTCAAGTACTGGCCTCGAAACCCTTTCACCCTGACGACTCCGCGCCCATGATAGGTGCGTGATCCCTCGCCTCACTCCCGCCGAGCTCGCGCACTACTTCTCGCGCATCGGCTTTGCCGCACCCGCTCGGCCCGACCTCACCACGCTCGTCGGCGTCCATCGCGCGCATCTGCTCGCCATCCCCTACGAGAATCTCGACATCCACTTCGGCCGTCGTCTCACACTCGAACCAGACGATGCCTTTCGTCGCCTGGTGGTGGAGCAGCGCGGCGGCTGGTGCTACGAGATGAATGGCTTACTGGGCCGTGTACTTGCGACTCTTGGCTTCGATGTGGCTTACGTTCGGGGAGCCGTCGGGCGTGAAGCACGTGGTGAATCTGTGCAGGGAAATCATTGCGTCCTGCTCGTGACACTGGGAAAAGATCGCTGGATTGCCGACGTGGGACTTGGTGACGGATTCCTCGAACCCATCCCGTTACAGCCGGGCGAGTATCGACAAGGGGGCTTCCTCACCCGGGTGGAGCTCCTGTCATCCGCGACTGTGGACAGCGAAGAGATGTGGCGTGTGCGACCGCATGAATTGAGCAGCGTGTCCTCGTTCGACTTCACCACGACCCCTCGCAGCCTCGCTGACTTCTCGCTCAAGTGTGATGAGCTACAGACCTCGCCTGAGTCCGGCTTCGTGAAGAGCACGGTCTGTCAGCGTTTTGTGCCAGGCGGCATCGTGACGTTACGGGGAGCCGTGTACTCGCATGTAACTCCCGGCAGCACTACGCGACGCACCATCACTGATCTGTCGGACTATGCGAGGGTGCTCCGCGAAGCGTTCGGCATCATCGACCCTGCGATTCCGTCGCTGTGGCCGGGTGTACTGGAGCGTCACCAGGCATGGCTCGCAAGCGAGTCGCAACTCCGCAGCCAGGCCTAGCAGCGCCCAGTTCCACGATCGGACTTCCGCGCCCGTGGCAGCTGGCCGGCGCAGGCATTCGCACGTAGCGTTCAAGAGGAGCAAAGCGAGGTTCAAATGAAGACTGCAGCTCAGGCGATCTGCCGACTCGGTGTCCTGGTGTGCGCAACGACTGGCGCGGTGGCCACGACGGCCTGGCACGAAGCAGCTGGTCAGGGCTCGCGCCCCCCCGTCGTCCTGGCCAACCCAGGCGAGCTCGTCCCTTTGCCCCCTGCCGGGACCCCTGCTGTTCTCATTTCACCGCATGACAACCGGTCGGACACGCGGAACGAATGGTCGAAGAAGGAGTTCCCCTGGAACGGTGAGTGCCGTTGGCTCCCGACCACATGGGGAGACAAACCTGGCGGAGGTGCTCGGGTGACTCCCGTCGAGCGGGCGGCCGTCCAAGCCCAGCTCGAAAAGGTGATTGCCGGCCTCAGGGCCGCGGCGGTGCTCAACCCGCCGGTTGGGTTTTGCCCCTGGGTGAGGACCGCGGGCTCGGACGACATCATTTCCCAAGGGTTCGCGCTGCAGTCGAGCTTCCGATTGTGGAATTGGACCACCCGAGACTTGTCGCGCAGCACCCCGAACGGACCCGTGCGCAACGGTGAGATGGCGCCCCTGTCCTTCACCTTCAACAAGCTTCCCAGTGCACCGGACGTGGGCGAGTTCAGTGCCTCCGATGCCGAGGGCGAGTTCTACTCGGATGCCAGGATCACCTTCCTCTTCCAGGGCTTTCCAGTCTTTGGAGCAGCGGATCCCGGCAAGTACCACGACGCCACCCTGACGCTGGTGGTCCCGCTCAACAACCGCCCGCTGTTCCGGGCCATGCCGTTGGGCCGCGTAATCCGCTGGCAGGTGAGCGAGCTGGATCGTGAACTCGCGCGGTTGCAGTTGGTGAGGGGGGAGGCCAAGCAACAGTACGACGCGTTCTTCGGGCCGGCCGCGCGCGCCGAAGAGGAGCGGATCATCAAGCTGCGCATCGAGCGCCAGGCTGCCCGAACACCGGAGCAGCAGGCGAAGGTGCGCGCCAACCGGGAGGCAGAAGTTCAGGCGAGCACCAAGGACCTGCGAGCCAAGTGGGACGTCGAGTCAAACGCGGCGCATCCGTTCAACGTGGTCACACGGCGCAGGAGCGAAGCCCAGGCGAAACTCGCCTCCCTCACCCCCGCCGACGCCGCGCGCCCGGCGTGCCTGATTCGCCGTGGCACGGAGCCACCGGACGTGGCCGTCACTGGCGATGCCGCGTGCTCCTTTGGGCTCATCGAGCAGAACCCCGACTACTACGATCGCCGCCTGCCGCGCACGCAGGTACAGCTCCTCTCGTTGTACGGACTCTCGGATAGAGGCCCCGGTGGTGGTTTGCCTGCCACCACACGCTACCCGTGGGCCAACGGTTTCACCCTGTACGGGCTCGACTGGCAGAAGCTCCGTCGCGACGTCCTGGGTGCGAATACCCCGTTTGACCTGGCGGCCGTTCTGCCTGGGGTTGCGTCGACTCCTTCGTCCACCGAGACACGAGCGAGTGTGGCGACGGCATTCACCAAACGCCTCCACGAAGCAGCAACGGCCATCGCCTCGTCCAATGGGCCGGCCATGCGGATGCTCAAGTCGGTCTATCCGGCCGGACAGCCCGTCGAGGTCTACTACACGGGCATGTCAGCCGAGAAGCGGGACTGGCTGGCGATCGCCGAGCCTGGCGCCCCGCCCACAAAGTACGGCGAGTGGTACTACCTCGACGGCCGGACCAAGGGGGTGTTGGAGTTCGGCCGTCCGTTGAAGCCAGGTCGTTACGAGCTGCGGGCCTTCGATGGCGGCGGGCAGTATGTCGTGAAGGCTCAAACGTCGTTCGAGGTCAGGTAGCGCGCCGCAGCCCGTCAGCTCGAGCGAGAACGTCTAACGAGCCAAAGCGACCGAACGCATCGGACACCTGCGGCGTGGGTTGCCGGGAGCGGCGCGCGGCGTGAGCATTGGGCACGCCAGCCAAAGCCCTGGACGGTCGACACCTTTCGATCGACGGGAAGCGCGCGACTGGACGGCAGCACGCGAGGCACCCAGCTTTCGCCCGTACCGTTCTCCTGCCTTCACGCACCACCCCACCATGATCATCATCGGACTTACCGGGCGGAATGCCTCCGGCAAGACGACCGCCGCCGAAGTGCTCGCGGCGCGCGGATTCACCAGCGTCTCCCTGTCTGATGTGATTCGCGAGGAGGCCAGGCAGCGCGGCCTGTCAGCCGTGCGCGAGAACCTCATTGCTCTGGGGAACGAACTGCGTGAGCGACACGGCCCCGGGGCGCTCGCGCAACTGACGGTCGCCCGGATGTTGCCCGACCGGAACTACGCAGTGGACAGCATCCGGCATCCCGCCGAAGTGCGGGCGTTGAAGGAGGCGGGCTCCGCGTCGTTCTCGCTCTTCCACGTCTTTGCACCCCTCGAGGCGCGTTTTGCCCGCTCGCTCGCGCGCCAGCGCGAGGGGGATGGTGCCACCCTGGAGGCCTTCATCCAGCAGGAGGAACGCGAATTTGCCAGCAGCAATGCCGCGGCGCAGCAGCTGCTGGAGACCGAGCGCCTCGCGGACCGCGTGATCGACAACGACGGCACACTGGATGAGTTCACTGCGCGGCTGACCGCGACCCTGCAGATGCTGCAAGTGGCCTCCGCGCGGCCGTCGTGGGACCAGTACTTCATGGACATCGCGCGCACCGTGGCCACTCGCTCCAACTGCATGAAGCGCCAGGTTGCCGCGGTGATCGTCTCCGACCGCCGGATCATCAGCACCGGGTACAATGGCACGCCGCGTGGGGTGAAGAACTGCAATGAGGGCGGCTGTCCGCGCTGCAATTCGTTTGGGGAGAGCGGGAAGAACCTCGAGGAGTGTCTCTGTTCACACGCCGAGGAAAATGCGATTGTCCAGGCCTCGTACCATGGCATCGCCATCCGGGACGCCACGCTGTACACGACCTATTCGCCCTGCCTGATGTGCAGCAAGATGATCATCAACGCCGGGATCCGGCGGGTAGTGTTCAGTGAGGCGTACCCCTTGAGCGATACCGCGACCGGGATGCTGAAACAGGCCGGCGTCGATCTTGTGAAGCTGAAGACCCACGCCTAACGCTTGAGCAGTCGCGTCAGCAGCTCGCGCAGGAAGGGGCGCTGCGGGTTCAGGGCAAGTCCCCGCTCGACCGACACAATGGCCGCCGCCGTATCTCCCATGGACGCCTGCAACTGGCCGAGCTGCTGGTAGGTGAACCAGGAGTCAGGATGGTACTCCAGGTTCAGCCGCATCAGGACCAGCGCGTCGGCCTGCCCGACGGGCTGCGTAGCCAGACGGTCCGCGAGGGTTGGAAGCGGGAGCTCCGAAAAGTCGTAGGCCCCGGTGCCGTAGTGTTGCGTGCGCAGCGCCCGATACAGCGCCACGGTGGAGTCCAAACCGCTTCGCACGTATGCCGCCCACAGCTCATCTTCCAACGCGACCGGCCGCCGAATACCGCGGTGGCACGTCGCGCACGTGACCTGAGCCATGTTCACTGGGAGTCGCCCGGTGGCTGGGAGATGTTCACGGTTGATCGCATCGACCATTCGCAGCATGGCGCGTGCGACCCGCTTGGCTTCGACACCATCCGCCGCGAACTCGTCTGCTGCGGGGCGTCCTCCATTGCGGGCCACGTGGCAATGGCGACAGGGTACCCCAAGCGCCCGAGTGAAGCCTCCCATGACAGAAAGCAAACTATCCGAAGCAATTCCGGGCGGGAGCACCTGGAGGTTCGTGAAGCGCTCGGGCAGTTGCGCGTCGCCGCTTGCGAGGGCGCCGCACGACGCGATGGTCAGCGACGCGAGGCGGCGCCAGCTCGGGCGCTTGATGGTCGCGAGGTTCATGCGGAACAATGCAAGGGCGAGCACACAGTAGCCACAGCCGCGTGACGAGCTGCGCCACGCCGGGTCGGGGAGTCCGGCAGCTCCCTCGAGGGGGGGCGGTGCTCAAACTCGTCGCGACGACGGGGCGAAGTCCGAACCGAACTCACGATCGTCCGGTCGGACTCCCGGGCCCGACCTGCTATTGGAACGTCACCCGCTGATCATGAACAAAGCACACCTTCGTGAACAGGCTCAGATCCACGGGATTCGGCAGGCGCACATCCTGGAGGCTCGGGACCCGCCGACCGGTCGCTTCAAACGCCCTGTCCACCTGAGCGAGACATCCGATGATCAGCTCGCGGTCACGGGCCACGGCTCGAAGCGCAGCGATCTGCTCGGCCAGTGGCGGACTTTCCCGCCGCTGATCAAGCAGCTGCAGATAGTCGATCACCACCACGGTGCCCGGACGCGCGGAGGCGAGTGCCTGAGCAACGTATGGCGCACAGATCTCATCCGATGTGTCAATCCGCAGCTGTCCTGCAAAACGCGTGAGGTCAGCTCCAAGCGTCCGCAGATGGCGCCGGACTTCTTCCTGCGTGTACTCGAGCGTAAAAACAACGACGTCGCGACCTTGCCGCAACGCCTCGATTGCCAGACGAAAACTTGCCACGGTTTTGCCCTGCCCAGGTCGACCGCCGAGCAGAAGCAGGTCGCCCAGTGAGAGCTGGCGCAACAGCGAAGGTTGAGTGTTGAGCGAAGGGAGTTGAGCGGCCAACATCCCCCAATGGCGAAAGCCTTCCTCGCGCGCCACGCGGTCCAACGCCTCGTGGAGGGGAATCCCCTCGGCGCGGGACATACGCCGCGCGCGTCGTTTCAGAAAGTAAATCGGTTGCGACAGTGCCATCTCGGTCTCCAGACCTGAGCCTGCGTCACAATCCCTCCAAAATGTGATTCAGCTCAAGTGGTGGACACGAGAGAACTGGCCCCGTACGTGAAGTACTTCCCGAATTGGAGGGAGGAGGCATGGGCGTCAGGCCTTCCTTAGTATGCGAAGCCCGCGTGCGCGGCGCAAGCGGGGCCTTCCACCTGCGCGGTGGTCATGCCGACCGCGCATGCCTAACGACTCTGTCATGGGTGCCCGCACCGCGCCGCGAGCCAGGCGTCGATTATCCCGGGCGGCGTTGGTCCTCAGTCGCGGACGCTGGCGGCGTCCGGTTCGCGACGTGGACCGCGCCGGCTGCGTAGCCTAGCCCCAGCGCGAGACACACGAGCGAGGTAACGGCCATGAAGGGCAAGCGGCCCCGCAGCTCCGCCATGTAGGGGCCGGAACCCAGGAAGACGGCCGGAATCCCCAGCAAGGCGCGGGCAAGGAAGACCACGGCGACCGACACCAGCATCGGCCGCAGCAGTGGCAGCGGTCGGATGACCGCGGCTCCCGACAAACCGTAAACGGCCGCGAGGGCGAGCGCACACGCGATGCCGCTGGTTACGACGGTCGGGTACACACTCCCGCTGCGGGCGAGGCGCGCCATCCCTTCTCCGGCGCCAAAGAAGCGGTACCACTCCGCGCCGCCGAGCATGATCGCCACATGCAGCAGCGCAGCCGCCGCCGTGCCACACGCCGCCCAACGAAGGTATGCCATCCGGTACTCTCCGTTCACGCCGTGTTTACTCCCGATTTACCACGCATCTGTTGCCTATCCTCGACGCCCCAGTCTCACGCGCAGGCTCACTACTGCGCATCTGTCACGGGGCCCGGGCCGCCGCATTGTCGCGGTCAGAAGCTATCGCTCATCGGCAAGCCCCACCTATCGACGACGCGGAAACCGATACGTGTGGCTCTGATGGTGGTAGCGCAACTCGTCGGGGTTCGCCCCATCTGCCCTCCGGAACTCATAGGTTCCGACGTCCCCCGTCGCAAAGAACTGCGCGGAAGATAGTGCGTGCAGCGCCGCAGGCGCTTCGCCCGGCCCCGCCAGGTGCAGCAGCCCGTCGCGCATGGTGACGCGCAGCTCATACGCAGCGCTTCCGTACGTGCCGACATATGGGCGCAGCACCGAGCCCGGCACCGAGACCGCCACACGTGGCTCCGGGATCGTCGCCTCTGTCAGCGCAATCAGTCGCCACCGACCCGCTTCGAGCTGATAGGTTTCCACATAGCGCGCGCGACCAATTGCCAGGTTGTCCGCGACCAGCACCGTGTCGGTCTGGCGGTAGGTGATTACGGCGGAGTTCCCAATCCGGGCGATGGCAACACTGTCGAGCACCGAGCGTTGCCGCCATTGAGTGGGCGCTCCGAAGTCGGGGCGGCATGCGCGTTTCGCGCCCGTGGCATCCACGCAGATAGCGTTTTCATGGAGTTCGGCCGCCCGGAGCCAGCCGACCGAGTCCCCAGCACTCGCGGCCGCCTTCCGATCCTCAATGCGCCGCTGAAGCAAGGGGAGGAGTTGTTCTGTTTCGCTGGTTGATCCGGCGCACGCCACCGCGAAGACGGTAAGCAAGACGCGCAAAGTGTTCGGCATGGACTCTCCGTGCTGACCGGCTCGACATTTTTGCCTTCACCAGCGGGCCTGATAAACAAAGCCGTCACAACCCGACAAGAGCAACCGAAGTCCCTGTCCTTGAACCGCCAACCACCCACGGTGCAGATCTCCGTGCAGCCGCGCTAGCATGGCGCTCAGAACAACGGACCGCTCGGCTCCCGACAGGCGGGTACAGCAGCAATCTCCGGGCGCTTCGACTCCTGCGAGAGACGATGCGCCTTGATCGACCAGCACTTGTCAAACACAGAGCAGTAGCACACGTCGATCGATACCCGCGATCCGAGCTGCACCACATAACGCGCGAGTTCTCCCTTGATGTGAAGCAGCTCGCGCTCCTCGTCCACAGCGACCACCGATCCGGTCAGGTTCCCACGTGTCACCTCGGCGCTGGAGTTCCAGTTGGCTGGGACAGGCGCCGAATCGACGAGGGTCATCAAGGTGGCCATCGGCTTGCCATCGAGCTTCGCCTGCGCATAGCTGACGATAGCCGGGCCCACACCGACATTGCGCGCCCCCACGACGAGCTCCTCGTTGCGCACGGAGGTATACAGTGACACCCTCGGCCACACGGCCGCGTCACGCTGCGCCATCATGACACGAGTCTGGACGAGACTCACCGCGAGTGCGCTCAGGGACACCACGAACGCTGCTCCCGCCACGATCCGGTCGCGATCGAAGGTGCGGCCTGGGCGTGAAGCAGGGAGATCGGTGTCAGTCATCGGCGTAGTGGACTGGGGCATTGAGCGAGCGAAGACTGCGGCACGTCGCTTCTCAATGCAAGCGCAAACGCATCGCGACACACCTGGACGTGCGAAGCGACCTCACCCGGCCAGGAACAACCTCGCTCCCACTCCTGGCCGACGCCACATCACATACATCGACGCCAGAACCACCGACGCCCCATTCGCCCCGGCAATACTCCACCAGGGCACCATGCCGCTCACACTCCGGGTCAACATCCACACGGCCGCCACCGTCGCAAAGTATCCACCGACCACCACCATGCCGGCCAGTCGCGCGCGCGAGGGTGTGCGTTCCCCATACCCCACCACCAGCATCACCACCACACCAATCAGCAGCGACAACACGAGGTGAATGCCGTCGTACCGCACCACGGCGTCCATGTCCACAACCGGCGGAGCGCTCCCCTCACCCCCAAAGACGGCGTGCGCCAGCACATGGGCGGTGCGAAATGGGCCACGCCCGCCGGCAAGGTCGAACAGCCCGTAGAAGGCTGCCACGGTGATATACGCAATGAAGCCGACCACCAGCCCGTCGCGTACATCCATGCGGGGGTTCGCGGTGCCCGGCATGACTCGTCAGATGGCCTGCATGACGTCGTAACCCGTGAGCACGTAGACCTTGTCGGCCGGAAAGTCTCGCACCAGCACCGCTGGGTTCTCGGCCGTGATCATCGGTGCCAGCAGTTCGATCGGCGTCTCGATGTCCACATACGGAAAGGGCTTCTGCATCACCTCCTGCACCCGCCGGTCCCGGGCGGCCGCATCGGCGACCAGGGCGGCGTATGCCTGCGTGTCGCGCAACGATCCGACGATGCGGCTCTCCTTGGTCACCGGGATCTGGGAGAAGTTGTTCTCACTCATCCGCGCCACCGCCTGACCTAACGACGCCGTCACTTCCACACCCACGATGTCCGCCACCTTCTTGTTGCGTACCAGGCTGCGCGCCGTTGGGCCGGCCAGGTTTTCATACCCCATCCGGCGCATCCACTCGGGGTTGAAAATCTTGCCGAGATACCGCGTGCCATGATCGTGGAAGATCACGACGACGGTCTCACCGGCACGAAATCGATCCTTGAGCTGCAGCAGCCCAGCCAGGGCCGAGCCCGCCGAGTAGCCCACCCAGATCCCCTCGTGCCGCACAATTTCGCGGGTGTAGATGGCCGCATCGCGATCGGTGACCTTCTCGAAGTGGTCGATGACACTGAAATCGACGTTCTGCGGGAGGAAGTCCTCACCGATCCCTTCGGTCACGTAGGGGTAGATCTCGTGTTTGTCCAGGATGCCCGTTTCCTTGTACTTCTTGAAGACCGAGCCGTAGGTGTCGATACCCCACACCTTCACGCCAGGGTTGCGCTCCTTGAGAAAACGGCCCGTACCGCAGATCGTGCCGCCGGTTCCAACACCCACCACGAGATGGTCCACCTTTCCCTCGAGCTGCTCCCAGATCTCCGGACCTGTCGTTTCGTAGTGGGCCTGCGAGTTGCTCAGGTTGTCGTACTGATTCGGCTTCCAGGCGTTTGGCGTCTCGCGCTCCAGCCGGGACGAGACCGAATAGTACGAGCGGGGATCCTCGGGCTCGACGTCGGTGGGACAGACGATCACTTCGGCACCAAAGGCCCGCAGCGCATCCACCTTCTCGCGTGATTGCTTGTCGGTGGTGGTGAAGATGCACTTGTATCCCTTCACAATCGCGGCGATGGCCAGCCCCATCCCGGTGTTGCCGCTGGTCCCTTCGATGATGGTGCCACCGGGCTTCAGCTTTCCCGTTCGCTCGGCGTCTTCGACCATGCGGATCGCCATGCGATCCTTGATGCTGTGGCCGGGATTGAAGGTCTCCACCTTCGCATACACGGTGGCCGGGATGTCGCGGACGACATGATTCAGTCGCACCAGGGGCGTGTGGCCAATGGTGCCAAGGACGCTATCGTGAACGTTGCGGAACATGGGTATGTACGCTGGGGGGCGTGCTGGAGCCGAGGCGGCGAAAGTTATTCGACTCTGCGCCCTCGCCGCCATGCAAGCCGTTTGTCAGCGCATCAGCAACCTGAGCCCGGCCATCACATCGCGCCAAGCGGGTGTCATGGGCGCGATCACATCAAAATGACCTGCACCCGGAACCTCCACTGCGTGTATCCGTTTGTCCCCGCGCTCGGCGGCGCGGGCAAGATAGGCGCGCCCCACGGGCCTCCAGGAGTCGTCGGCCTCGCCAATCACGACCTCGGTGGGCACATCGATCGGCGCGAGTTGCATGAGCGACGCGGCCGTGTACCTCGCCGGCTGCTCGGCAGGCGAACCACCCATCAGCTTGTTGATCACATTGCCGCACACACCGGCCGCATGAAGGCCCTCGAGGTCCGGCGCTGGTGCAAGGGCAAGCACTCCCTTGATGGGGAGCGGATCACGCGTGTGCAGCTCGCTGCCATCGGGAATCTTCTTTCGAGCGGCCAGCCAGAGCGCAAAGAACCCGCCCGCTGAATGCCCCGCTGCCACCACGCGAGACAGGTCAAGCGAATAGGTGCCGGCAATCGCTCGAAGGTGATCAGTGCCATTCGCCACGTCGAGGAAGGTGCCGGGCCAGCCCCCGCCTTCGTTTCCGGCACGACGATACTCTATGCTCCACACAGCATACCCCGAATCAGCGATGGCCTGCTCGAGTGGTGCTGCGTGTTCGATGCCGAACTGCGAGAGCCAGCACCCCCCGTGGACAAACAGCACAACGGGATGAGGACCGGGGCGTTTTGGGAGACGCAGGTTGCCGAACTGCTCCTTGGCCGCGCCGTAACGCAGCACATGATCAGGGGGCGGCGTCGGCCTCGCCATCACCTGCTGCAGGGTGACAGGCTGTGCGAGTCCCTGCGCGGCTACGGTCGACGTCAGCGCGAGTATGACGCAGATCTGCTTCATCATGTTTGGCCCCTCTGTGCAGAGCTAGGCGGTCTTTGCGACAACGGTGGTGGCAGTCACATCACCGGTGACGTTCACTACCGTCGCACACATGTCAGGAATGAGATCCACGGCGATCAGCACCCCAATGCCTTCGGCGGGAAGTCCGATGGCCACAAACAAAGGCGTGAGCAGGAGAAAGGCCCCCCGCGGCACCCCGGGCGCGGCAAACGACAGGAAGACAGAGGCCGCCGCCACGATGCCGAGCTCTCGCACACCGAGCGAAATGTCGTAGAACTTTCCGATGAAAAGCGCCCCAACGATCCACGCCACCGGCGCCGCCGGCTTGAACACACTCACGGCCAGCGGTAGCACAAAGCCACTCACCCGTGCCGGCACGCCGAGCCGGTCGGCACTCTGCACCATGGCCGGCAAGCTGGCAATTGATGAGCTGCAGCTGATGCCGATGAGTTGTGTGGGAATCATCGCCTGGGCAAAGGGCCGGGGCCTGTGTCCGGCGATCGCAGCGACGAGATGACAGGCGGCAGTGACCACGGCACAAGTGGTGGCGAAGGCCGCGACGTAAAACCCGACCGCGCCGACCAGCGATGCCCCACTTTGCGCCGCCAGCGGAAGGACCAGGCAGAAGACGGCAACAGGCGCCAAGGCCACAATCCATCGGACCAGCTGCAGCATCGCCTCACCTAACGACTTGAAGAACGCCTCAAGTGGCTGGCGAGTGGCCTGCGGACTGCGGGCAATGGCCAGTGAGAAGAGAAAGACAAAGACGATGAGCGAGACCATGTTGCCGCTGGCGGCCGCCGCCACGGGATTCACGGGAATGAGGCCGGTGAACCATTCCAGCACGCCACCGGCCTGCGCCTGCGTCACCTGGGCGGCGGCCTCGGCCGCGCCCGATGGGAGTGGCACCTTGCCGAGCATGGCCTCGGGAAAAAGCCCGAACACGGGAACGGCAACGGCCAGCGACAGGAGCGCGCTACCTATGAGCATCGCCCCAAACACCAGGAGCGTGCGCCCACCGAGCCGACCCATGTCGCGCACATCGGCAACGGAGGTCACGCCAGTGATCAGCAGCGCGACCACCAGGGGGATGACCGTCATGCGAATGGCGTTGACCCAGAGCGTGCCGACAATGCTCAGCATGCCGGTCGCGCGCATCAGTCCCTCGTTGCCGGACCAGGCTATGGCAACGCCGAGCCCAACTGCGGCACCGAGCGCCACAAGTGTCCGGCCGCTCTCTCCCCCAAGCAGTGCGGCGCGTGAAGAGCTCTCGTCAGGCACTCGACGCGGCGACGCGAGCTTCGGCAAACACCGGCGCGGCCAGTCCATGCGCCGAGCGTCCGTGCGGATCCTGCTGCGACCGAATGGCGTTGACCATCTCCAGCGCCGTGTACGGGCTCGGCGCAAAGTCGGCGGACGAGGTGCCAAGCGGTGTGATACGGTCACCCCAGCGCACCAGGAGGGCGCCGTAGGTGAGTCCCCCACCAAAACCGGGCATGAGAATGAGTGACCCGGGTTTCACCCGTCCGTCGTTGAGCGCCTCCACCAGCGACACCGGCACGGTGGCAGCACTCATGTTGCCATACTTGTGCACCGTCACGATCACCTTCTCCATCGGCACGCCGGCGTATTTCGCCACCGCCTCGATGATCCGCAAATTGGCCTGATGCGGCACCACGAGGTCCACCTGCTCGGGGGAGACCCCAGCCTGCCGGAGCACCCGTTCGCAGGCTTCACTCATGCCCTTCACCGCGCGCTTGAAGATGGCCTGTCCATCAAAATCCCAGATGGTGTCACCTAACGACACTCCACCTCCGGTGTAGGCACACCCCATACCGCGCACTCGGAGAATCTGTCGCGATTCGGAATCACAGCCCAGCACAGATCCGAGGACACCCACCGGTTCGTCCGATGCCTGCACCACTACTGCGGCCGCCCCATCGCCGAAGAGCACGGCGACATTGCGGTTGGTCCAGTCCATGTACTTGGAAATGAGCTCGACCCCGATGACGATGGCGGTCTTGACCGTACCATTCTGGATCATCGCCGTCGCCGTGGAGAGGCCATAGAGGAACGAGGTGCAGGCCGTGTTGACGTCCATCGCCGCGGCACGCGTGGCCCCGATCGCCACCTGGACTCCCGATGCACTGTTAGGCACCGCCTCTTCGTTGGTACACCCGCCGTAGACAATCAGGTCGACGTCCGCACCGGTCAGCCCGGCGCAGGCCAGCGCGCGTTGCGAGGCCACCGTGGCCATCTCCACCGCGGTGATGTGGGCCACCCGGCGCTCCTTCATGCCCGTGCGGCTCACAATCCACTCGTCGTTGGTCTCGAGGAAGGTGGCGAGATCGTCGTTGCTCAGCACGGCCGGAGGCATGCCGGCCCCCCATCCGGTAATGGCGGCGTATGGCATCAGTTCCACCGCAGTCCGCGTAAGGCGTCAAGGTTCACATTCCCACCTGAGAGTACCCCCACAACCTTCGATCCGGCGGGCATCTTGATGAGGCCATGCATCATCGCCGCCACCGAGGCAGCCGCAGCACCCTCTACCACCAGCTTGCAGCGCTCCATGATCCAGATCATCGCTTCGAAGATCTCGCGATCAGGGAGTGTGACGATGTCGTCGACATACCGCTGGACCACGCTGAAGTTGAGGGTCCCCGCGCGTCGGACCCGCAGCCCATCGATAATGGTGTTGCATTCGATGGTTTGGAGTTCGCCGGCATCGAGGCTTGCTTTCATCGCCGGGCCGTCCGACGACTCCACCCCGATCACCTTCACCTTCGGGTTGTGGCTCTTGATGGCCATCGACACCCCGGCGATCAGGCCGCCTCCCCCAATGGGCACCACGATGGCATCCAGCTCGGGCCAGTCCTGCACCACTTCAAGGCCGAGTGTCCCCTGCCCCGCGATGAGCTGCTCGTCATCGAACGGGTGGACGTAGGTGAGACCCTGATCCCGGACCAGCTCCTTCGCCTTCTCGTTCGCCTCGTCCCAGATGGTGCCGTGAAGCACCACTTCGCCACCATACGCCTTTGTCGCCGCGATTTTTGCGGGAGTGGCGTTCTCAGCCATGCAAATCACCGCCCGCATGCCATGAATTCTGGCCGCCAGCGCGACCCCCTGGGCATGGTTCCCTGCCGACGAACACACCACGCCACGCCGCTTTTGCTCCTCGGGCATGAGGGCAAACTTGTTGAGCGGCCCCCGAATTTTGTATGAGCCCACGCGCTGGAAGCACTCGGCCTTCAGACGGGCGTCAAAACCGGTGGCCTCGCTCAACTGCCGCGAGGTGAGCAGCGGGGTGTGTTTGATATGCGGCGCGATGCGCTCGCGGACTTCGCGATAGTCGTTCAGTGTGAGGGAGAACATGCCAGTGGGGAGGGAGAGCGCGCTGTTGGGAGCGCGCCAAAACTCGCCCCTCGCGCGCCCTGACGGAAGACACCGCAATCGGTTGCGCTGAGGCCCGCCGCCAGGATCCCCGTGCTTATCGCGGACGACCGGGAGACGTGCCATATTCCCCTCAGTGGAGGTCCCCGGGAACACCGGCACTGCTCGTTAGGTATCTGACCGTCATCGCCCTGGAGGGTTCGTGCAGGAATCAGCATACGATGCCATCGTTGTGGGATCCGGTATCTCTGGTGGGTGGGCCGCCAAGGAACTGACCGAAAAAGGGCTGCGGGTGCTGCTCCTGGAGCGCGGCCGCAACGTCGAACACGTCAAGGACTATCCCAACGCCCGAAAGGGCCCCTGGGAGTACCCGCACCGTGGTGGGCGAACCAAGGCGATGGAGGCGGACTACCCGGTCCTCAAGCGCGACTATCCGCTGAACGAGAAGAACCTCGACTTCTGGGTCAACGAGAAGGAGTCGCCGTACACGGAAGTCCGCCGTTTTGACTGGTACCGCGGGTATCAGGTCGGCGGACGTTCCCTGATGTGGGGGCGCCAGAGTTATCGCTTCAGCGACATCGACTTCGAAGCGAACCTCAAGGACGGGATCGCCGTCGACTGGCCCATTCGCTACAAGGACATCGCCCCCTGGTACGACCATGCCGAACGATTTGCCGGCATCGCGGGCTCCGCGGAAGGATTGCCCCAGTTGCCCGATGGCCAGTTCCAGCCGGCGATGCCGCTCAACTGCGGCGAAGAGGTGGTGGCGGGCCGTCTGCACAAGAAGTTTGGTGGCCGGCGACGCCTCATTCCCGGTCGCGTGGCCAACCTGACGCAGGCGCTGCAGAATCGCGCGCCATGCCAAAGCCGGAATGCCTGCTGGCTGGGGTGCCCCTACGGCGCCTACTTCAGCACGCAGTCATCCACCCTCCCCGCCGCACGCGCCACGGGACGGCTGACGCTCAAACCGTTCGCCATCGTCTCCGAAGTGCTGTACAACAAGGACACCAAACGTGCCACCGGTGTCCGGGTCATCGACGCCGTCTCCAGCCAAACCACGGACTACAGCGCCAAGATCATCTTCCTCTGCGCCTCCACCATCAACAGCACCTGGCTGCTCATGCGGAGCGCGACCGATGTGTGGCCCGGGGGACTCGGATCGACCTCAGACGCGTTAGGCAAGAACTTGATGGATCACCACTTCCGCCTCGGTGCGAATGGCGACCTCGAAGGGCTCGACGACAAGTACTACTACGGCCGCCGGCCCACCGGATTCTACATCCCGCGTTATCGCAACGTATTTGGTGACAAACGCGACTACTTGCGGGGGTTCGGCTACCAGGGCAGCGCCAGTCGCGAGGGATGGTCACGGGCCGTCGCCGAGCTGGGTGTGGGCGCCGAGTTCAAGGATGCCATGACGATGCCGGGGCAATGGACGATTGGGGCCACCGCCTTCGGCGAAATGCTCCCCGACCCCACCAACACAGTCTCGCTTGACCTGACGCGGAAGGACAAATGGGGATTGCCGGTCCCGAAAGTGGACTGCGCCATCGGGGAAAACGAGCGGCGGATGCGCAAGGACATGACCGCCGACATGGCCGAAATGCTCACCGAGACGGGCGCGAAGAACGTGCGCACCTTCGACAGCGATTACACGCCGGGGATGGGCATCCACGAGATGGGGACCGCGCGTATGGGACGCGATCCGAAAACGTCCGTCCTCAATGAGTGGAACCAGGTGTGGGACGCGCCGAATGTCTTTGTCACCGACGGATCCTGCATGACATCGGCCGCGTGTGTGAATCCCTCCCTGACGTACATGGCCCTGACCGCGCGCGCGGCCGACCACGCCGTGAATGAGCTCAATCGCAGGAACCTGTGAGCAGGCGATTCCTCACGTCCACGAACCCACACCCTCTGCGCTCATGACCGCATACAGCCCGCAGGAAGCCCTGATCCATCGCCGCGAGGCCCTCAAGCGCGTCTCGGCGTTGTTAGGCGGCGCCGCCCTCATCGGAGGCACTGCGCTCTGGACGGGATGCCGCCCTGGTGAAGAAAAGCCGGGCGCCCCGAACGCTGCCACTGGCCCGGGCTTTTCCGCCGCTGAGGTGGCCCTGCTCGACGAGGTCGCAGACACCATCCTGCCGACGACCAGCACCCCCGGAGCCAAGACCGCACAGGTTGGTGCCTTCATCGCCCTGATGGTTACCGATACCTACGAGCCCGCAGACCAGGACATCTTTCGCGCAGGAATCAAGAAGTTGAACGAGGCCAGTCAGGCGGCAAACCAGAAGGACTTCATGGGTGCCTCACCCGAACAACGCCTGGCACTCCTCAAGACACTCGACCAGGAACAAAAGACCTACCAGGACGCCAAGAAGAAGGACGATCCCAATCACTACTTCCGCATGATGAAGGAGCTCTCGTTGTTAGGCTACTTCACCTCGGAAATCGGGATGAACCAGGCCCTGCGGTACATCGAGACCCCGGGGCGCTTTGATCCCTGTGTGCCCTACACCGCCGGCGAAAAGACCTGGGCCGATCACGCCTGAGGATCACACCAGCTCGCTACGACGCGGGGGATCGGCTCCGCGTCGCGAGCAGGTGACTGCCGCCACTTTGGCTGCCCAGCGCAGCGCCCCTTCGAGGTCAGCTCGCGGCAGCGAGGCCAGTGCGGCGGGTGTGCACGCCTGACGAGTGAGCAACCAGTCCAGCAGCCCCGCCTGAAAAGTGTCACCCGCCCCGACCGTATCCACGATGTGCACCGGCGACACCGGCACGCTGGCATGTTCCCAGGGTGTCCAGGCTTCGGCACCGGCCTGACCTCGCGTCACCACAAACAACCGAACGC
The DNA here is from genome assembly GCA_902826615.1 of uncultured Gemmatimonadota bacterium. GTDB lineage: Bacteria > Gemmatimonadota > Gemmatimonadetes > Gemmatimonadales > Gemmatimonadaceae > RBC101. Next base: position 162,675 of record CADEFN010000008.1, on the reverse strand, counting down.
CGCGGCTCAGCACGGCCTCCGAAGCCTGCAATGGTGTTTTGCCCGGGCAGAGCACGGCCAGATCTTCTACGCTGAGTTTGAGTACGTGGGCGGTGGTCGTGAGCCACTCCCAGCATTGTCGCCAGACCAGCGGATCAGGTTCGACAGTGAGCCGTACATTCGGATCCGCCGAAATCAGTGTCGTGGCCCGACGGGCGTTGACCAGCGCACGCAAAGTCTCCGCAGCAGGCGACACCACAGTGGCGTACGACCCCACGTGCATCACACCGAACGACGCCGGCAGACGCTCGACGACCCGTGGCGTCAGCTGCCGGTCAGCGCCATTGGCGCCATAAAACGTGTAGTGGGCATGACCGGCCTCGTCGCGATCCACCATGGCCAGCGTGGTCGGCTGAGGCACACGCTCGGCGTACGTCGTCTGAATGCCTTCCGCGTCGAGTGCCTCGGCAATGCGACGACCGAACGCGTCGGTGGAGATGCCGCCCAGGAACGACACCGGTTGTCCAAGTCGCGCGAGGGCGACTGCGACATTGAATGGAGAGCCGCCGAGCTGGGCATTAAGCGCCAGGCCCTCAGGCGTCGCCGCGCCCGGGAAGACATCCATGAGCGCTTCGCCACATACCAGCGTCGAAACAGCGGAGGCCTGTTTCACCCAAGGAAGGTGAAGCAGAGGGTGGCGAACCGCAACGTGTGCCCGGGCGGCGCGGGCTGCCGTGCGGTGTTACAATGTGCAGCGCTGCCGCTCACCCGAACACACCACCCGCCGTGATCCGTCCACACCGCCTGATCGTTGCGCTCCTCGCCCTGAGCTTGTGGCGACCCGAACCGGTTGTGGCGCAGACACAACCCGTGGTGGGGCTTATCACCAAGACCGACGCCAACCCCTTCTTCGTGAAGATGCGTGAAGGAGCCCAAGCCGCGGCCAAAACCCATGGCGTCCGGCTCATGACCGGCGCCGGGCGAAACGACGGCGACAACGCCGGTCAGGTGACGGCGATCGAGAACATGATGGCCGCCGGAGCGCGCGCCATCCTCATCACGGTCAACGACGCAAAGGCCATCGTGCCGGCCATTCGCAAGGCGCGTGACAAGGGCATCCTGGTCGTGGCCATGGATTCCCCTACCGATCCACAGACGGCCACCGACGCCTTCTTCGGCACCGACAACTATCGGGCCGGCACACTCATCGGGCAATACGCCCGCGCCGCGTTAGGTGCACGCCCGGTGAAGATTGCCACCATCGATCTCCTCCCCGGGCATCCGGTGGGTGCGCAGCGCCACAACGGATTCCTCAAGGGCTTCGGTCTCAACGCCCCAGACGCCAAGGCAACCACCCTCGGCAAAACGCCCGAGGTTGTCTGCATGGCCGACAGTTACGGCGATCAGACCCGCGGGCAGACCGCCATGGAGAACTGCCTCCAGAAGAACCCCGATCTCACCGTGGTCTACGCCATCAACGAACCCTCGGCAGCGGGGGCGTCCAAGGCGCTCAAGGCCGCGGGCAAGGAGAAGCAGGTGGTGCTGGTCACGGTCGACGGCGGATGCCAGGGCGTGCGTGATGTGGGCAGCGGCGCCATTGCCGCCACCGCGCAGCAGTACCCCGTGCGGATGGCCGAGCTGGGAGTGGAGGCGGCCGCGTCGTTTATCAAAACTGGCAAACGACCAAGTGGTTACACCGACACCGGGGTCGCGCTCATCGCCGCCAAAGCCTTGCCTGGCGTCGACAGCAAGGATGTCAACGCCGGCCTTTCGCTCTGCTTTGGCCGCAAGTAATCAGGCACGGCGCCTGACCCTGGGCGCGGCAGGGCCACTGCTGGCGCTGTTGCTCGCCTGTGCCTTCTTTGCGACCCGCTCCGATCGCTTTCTGACGGGAGAGAACTTCTCCCTGGTCTTGCAGCAGGTGATGGTCGTCGGGGTCATCGCCATCGGTCAGACACTTGTCATCCTCACCGCCGGTGTCGATCTCTCCTGCGGGATGGTCATGGCACTCGGCGGCATCGTGGTCACCAAACTCGCCGCAGAATCCGGAGTGCCGGTGCCGCTGGCCATCGCCGCCGGCGTCGGTGTCACGACGGGCTTCGGCCTCGTGAATGGTGCCCTGGTCACGCGCATCGGACTCCCGCCATTTATCGTCACGTTAGGCACCCTCAATGTCGCCTTTGCCATCACCCAGCTTTACTCGCAGGCACAAAGCGTCAGTGAACTCCCCGAATCGCTGACGGCGTTGGGCACTCCGATCTTCGGAGGGGGCGTGGTGTGGGGCGTGCTGCTCATGCTCGCGTTGTACGGGGTGGCCTGGTACTCCCTGCGACACACCGCGTGGGGACGTCACGTGTACGCGGTGGGCAATGCGCCCGACGCCGCGCGACTGGCCGGTATTCGCACAAGCCGTGTGCTGCTCAGCGTCTACGTGATTGCCGGCGCCTTGTACGGCGTGGCCGCACTCCTCTCCGTCGCACGAACGGGTGTGGGCGACCCCAACGCTGGCCAAACCGAAAACCTCGACGCCATCACCGCCGTGGTCCTCGGGGGGACAAGCCTCTTTGGTGGACGCGGATCGGTGCTCGGCTCACTCATCGGCGCCCTGATCGTTGGGGTCTTCCGCAACGGGCTCACGCTGATGGGGGTGTCGTCGGTGTATCAGGTGCTCATCACCGGGATACTCGTGATTCTCGCCGTGACCACCGATCAGCTCTCGCAGCGACGAACCGCATGAGCAACGAGGTCATTCTCGAGGCCACTGGGCTGGTCAAGCGATACGGTCACGTGACCGCGCTGGACGGGATGGATTTTTCCCTGCGTGCAGGCGAAGTGCTGGCCGTGATTGGGGATAACGGCGCTGGAAAATCGTCGCTCATCAAGGCCCTGAGCGGTGCCCTAGTCCCGGACGAGGGCACCATCCGGGTGGATGGGCGCGCGGTCGATTTCCGAGCGCCCATGGACGCTCGTCGAGCGGGGATCGAGACGGTGTACCAGGAACTCGCCGTTGCGCCCGCGATGACGATTGCCGAAAACCTCTTTCTCGGTCGCGAGCTGCGGCGTCCGGGAGTGGCCGGGCGCCTGCTCCGCATGCTCGATCACACCCGCATGCGCGAGGAGAGCGCGCGGTACCTGCAGGAGCTGGAAATCGGCGTGCGTTCCATGAGTCAGGCGGTCTCCACACTCTCGGGCGGGCAGCGCCAGGCGGTCGCCGTCGCCCGCAGCGCCGCCTTCGCCCGCCATGTGGTGATCATGGATGAGCCCACCGCCGCGTTAGGCGTGAAGGAAGGGTCTCAGGTGCTGGCGCTCATACGCCGCGTGCGCGACCGCGGGCTGGGGGTTGTGCTGATCTCGCACAACATGCCCCACGTGTTCGAGATCGCCGATCGCATTCATGTCGCCCGGCTCGGCCGCCGCGTGGCGGTGCTCAACCCGCGGTCCGTGAACATGAGCGACGCCGTGGCTGTGATGACCGGCGCCCGCACACCGGAGACGCTCGACCCGGCCGTTCTGGCCTGAACCCGTTGCCGCCGCGGGTCGTCCCGGGTAATACTCCCTTGTACCGGGAGGGCTAGTCTAATGGTAAGGCACCGGTCTTGAAAACCGGCGCGCAGAGATGCGCATGTGGGTTCGAGTCCCACGCCCTCCGCTTTGTGCTGCAACGACTTACGCCACCCGCCGCGGTGGCGTTCTCGTTCGGGCCAAGACCACTTTTGGACCAAGCAGGGGAATTGGGATGGCGGCCGAAGCTTGGACGCGTGCCGCAGTACGCACTTCACCTCGGACACTCTCGTGAACTTGGCCTTTGATACGGACCTTCCACCGGTTCTGTTCCGACGCTTTGAGACGCAGGCGTATTTGGACGACTTTCTGGCTGGTAGGATCTTCATCACGACGCTGCAGTGGTGCCGCATGACAGAAGACACAGCGCGGGCTGACGGCGGGGAAGGTACCTACGAATGGCGGTTGAACGAGCTTCATGCGCCAGTGGTAGATCACGAGACGAGTGCTCAACTCATGAAGGTTGGAATCGACATCCCGTCAGGAGGCGCAAAGGGACTAACCGTTCGAAATGCCCGTAGGAGTGTGACCGTTCCGGACGCTCGAGTGCTGTGCATGACGGAGGCTCTCAACCCAAACACAAATCACATGGGGCGCTACGCTGCAGTAGTCACCAAGCCACGTGAGTTTTCAGAGGTTGTCAGTCGGACACTCCTGCGGTTTGCACCGGCACTCCGCGAGGGGGCACTCGCACGCGTGGTCTATGCTCCGCGGCTCAGTGAGTTGCCAAGCTCCGGAGACACCCACCCGGCACTGATCAAGCCACTACGCTACGCTGCCGAGGAAGAGTGGCGATTGCTCTGGCTGCCGAGCGAAGCTTCCGCGGAACTCGATCGAACGACTTTTAGCTGCCCGGAAGCCGTGAAGTTCATTCGCCGTATCCCATTGTGAGCTGGGACCCCGCCTTGGGGTGGGTATCAGCTCCCGGGATTTGCACGAGTCGCTTTCCTTGACGCTCTCGGGAGCGGCTACGAACGCTCACGCGAAACACGCGTTCTTCGAGCGACTGCGACCAAGAGCATTCCGACGCCGAGCCGAGATGACGCGTTGCGGGTAGTATCCGTAGCGACGGTCGAGACTGTAGTTTGGCGGTCTGCCAAAGGTTTTATGCATCCAGCACAGAGCGTTCTTTAGCTTGCGCGTTCCGGGACGTCCCGTCTGGGCATGCCCGATGCAGCTCCTCTCCCCTACCCGACCCCCGGCGGGACGATTAGACTCCCGATTCCCGCAGTACCCTTTGGAGACGTGGCCGAGAGGCTGAAGGCGGCGGTTTGCTAAACCGTTATAGGGCCTTAAAGCCCTATCGAGGGTTCGAATCCCTCCGTCTCCGTTGCACCAACAGGCGGTAGTGGCAGGCGGCAGGCGGTCATCTCCGCCTTCGCCTTTGCCCCTGCCGCCTTTTCGCTATGACGACGCCCAACACCCCCGCTCCACGCCTGCGTTTCGCCCCCTCCCCGACCGGATACCTGCACGTCGGGGGGGCCCGAACCGCCCTCTTCAACTGGCTCTGGGCCCGAAAGACGGGGGGCACCTTCCTCCTCCGTATCGAGGACACCGACAAGGCCCGCAGCACCGACGAGAGCACCCGCGCCATCTTCGAGGGGCTCACGTGGCTGGGGCTGGACTGGGACGAAGAGGTGGTGTTCCAGGGCGCCAACCTGGAGCGGCACCGGCGCGACGCCGACCGGCTCCTGGCCAGCGGCTATGCCTACCGCGATTTCACAACCGCCGAGGAGCTGGACCGCCTGCGCAAGGACGCGGAGGCGCGCGGGGAGACCTTCACCTTCGACCGCCGCCTGGCCGAGTTGCACCCGGACGAGCTGGAGCGCCGGCTGGAGCGGGGTGACCCGTACACCATCCGTTTCCGCGTGCCCGAGGGGACGACGGAGTGGCATGACCTGGTCCACGGGCGCATCGCCTTCCCCAACAAGGATATCGACGACTTCATCGTGTTGCGGTCGGATCGCACCCCGATCTACAACCACGCGGTGGTGTCGGACGATATCGCGATGGGCATCACCCTGGTGATGCGCGGGGACGATCACATCTCCAACACGCCAAAGCAGATTCTCCTGTACGAGGCGTTAGGCGAACCCATCCCTGACTTTGCCCACATTCCGATGATCCACGGGATGGACGGGAAAAAGCTCTCCAAGCGCCGTGGCGCGGTGGCGGTCGGCGACTACCAGCACATGGGGATTCTTCCGTCGGCCATGCGCAATTTTCTGGCACTGCTGGGCTGGTCGCCAGGCGATGATGTGGAGGTCATGTCGCAGGCGGAGATGATCACCCGTTTCTCGGGCGAGGGGCTGCTCAAGAAGGCGGCCGTCTTCGATCTCAAGAAACTCGAGTGGATGAATGGACAGCACATGATGCTGACCCCGATCGCCGAACTCGAGGCATACCTTCGTCCCTTTGTGCTGCAGGCGGGACTTGCCACCGAAGCACAGCTGACGGAACGACACAGCTGGTGGCTCCAGCTCCTGGAGCTGCTCCGCGTGCGCGCACGGACGGTCACTGATCTGGTGCGCCAGGCACAGCCCTACTTTGCCGACGCCCTCACCTACGACGAGGCGGCAGTCGCCAAACACTGGAAAGATGCCCCTGCCACCGCCGGGCACCTCGATTCCGTTGCGACGACGCTCGAGACGACCGAGTGGGACGCCACCGCCATGGAAACCGCTCTCCGCACCCTGGCCGAAGCGCGCGGCATCGGAACGGGCAAACTCTTCCAGCCGTTGCGTGTGGCATTGACCGGGATGGCCGAAAGCCCCGGGATCTTTGACGTGCTGGTGTTGCTGGGCCGGGACACATCGTTAGGCAGGATTCGCGCGGCGGTGAACCGGCTGGGCGGAGTGCCCTGAGTGCACGACCCGCTCACGCCCATCGAACGGCGGGTCTATCACTACCTGCTCGACTTCCTCGCCGAACACACCTACCAGCCCAGTGTTCGCGAGATCGGCCGGCGTCTCCGCATTCCGAGCACCAAGACGGTCGCCGAGATCCTGCAGCGTCTGGCCGACAAGGGGTTTCTCGAACGCGAACATGGCCGCTCACGTGGCGTGAAGATCGTCGGATTTTCGTCGATTGGTGGTGTGCAGCCCGTCCCGCTCTACGCGCGAGTGAATGCGACGCAGCCCTACCTCGCCGCAGAAAACCGCGAGCGTCATGTGGCCGTCGATCGGAGCCTCGTCCTCACCGACGACACCTTCATGCTGCGCGCGGTTGGAAATGAGATGGCGGGGCGCGGGATACTGGCCGGTGACTGGCTCCTCATCAGCCCCTCCACACGCGCCAATGATGGTGATCTGGTCGCCGCCCGGGTGGGCGAACGGGTGGTGTGCCGGCTGATTGGCCACCTGGGCGCGGTGCTCTCGTTAGGTACCGGAGTGCCCGGCGACCCCGAGATCTTCCTGGGGCCGAGTGATGACTTTGCGGTGCTGGGAGTGGTGACCAGCGTCATGCGCGGGGTGCGCGATCCGGCGGCCACCGGGGTGCGGGAGTAACTCAGGGGCCGGGTGCCATGCGCCCGACGAGGGATCGCTGCCTAACGCCCGCCCTCGGAGATGACCTTCACCTCCTCCTTCTTCTTTTTCTTCTCCGCTTCCTTGCGCTCGCGTTCCTTGCGTTCGCGAATCTGCTTGACGGCGCGGCGGAATTCCTCCTCGTTCATGGCCATCTGGGCCTGCGCCAGGATTTCCGTGCGCATGGCCGCAAGACGCCGCTCCCGATCAAGAGCAATCGGGTTGCCCTGCACCTGATTGAGCGGAAGCAGACCAAGCAACGCCGTGGGAATGGAGACCTTGCCCAGGCGGATGAACTGCTGGTCGATGCCGTATTTCTTGCCGTCTTTAGTGGTGTGCGTCCAGTCGCCGCGCTCGAACTTGTTAGGCTGGTAGGTGTTGGCGGCCACCGAATCGCGGAAGGCAAAAATCCGTGCCGCGACCGCGCTGTCGAGTTTGGCGTCCCCTTCGAGGGCCGGGGCAACCACCAGCGGCGGCTCGATCCAGATGCGCGGTTCCGTATACCCGGGCTGTACACCCTGAGCTGGCCCGCGACCCGAGGCCAGTGGCCCGGTTGCGGGTCCAAGCGAAGCAGGGGGTCCTGATGGGGCCGCGGGCACCCCGGTCGGTACCTCGGTTGGCGCGACCACTGGGGCGGCTGGAGCCGGCGGCTGGACATCCTGACCGACGGCGGGGGGACGGTCAGCCGAGGCCGTGGGAACCCCTCGAATACGCGTTTCGACGGGCTTGGGAGGGGCAACCACCAGGTACTGGAGGCGCTCCTCTCGCTTTTCCTGAGTGGCCGAATCGAACATCAGACCCAGGACGCGCGGGAACTGCAGCACCTGCCAGAGCCCCAGAAAGAGGAGCAGGTGGACACCAAGGGAGGCAAGGGTCGCCCGAAGACGACGGGGCTGAGCCCCGCCATCCGTGTGCCGTGAGCCCCGGTCCCGCAGTGAAAGCATCACACCTCGAATTGGACGTTACCGGCAGGACACCGGAGCCGCGCGCCGCCCCACCTCACACCTTCTCTGTCTACCCCGCGCCCCCGTTGGGTTGCCCCCATGTATTAACGCGTGGTGGGGACAACCCGGTACCTCGACTTTCGTTATCGAACCGGATTACGAAGCTTGCTGAAGCCCACCACCTCGACCTCTACCACGTCTCCAGAAGATAAACGCCCCACCCCGGCCGGGGTGCCGGTCGCCACCAGGTCACCCGGCTCCAGCGTCATGATCTTCGAGATGTACGAGAGGCAAAAGGGGATGGAAAAGGCCATCTGATTGGAGTTCCCCCGCTGCTTCTCCACTCCGTTGACGCGGGTGATCACCTCGATGTTTCCCAGGTCGGCCGAGCCGAAGTGCACCTCACCGACCGCGCAAAAGGTGTCGAAGCCCTTTGCCCTGGTCCACTGCGAATCCTTCTTTTGCAGATCGCGCGCCGTCACGTCATTCACGGCCACAATGCCGCGAATGGCGCCCGCTGCGTCCGCCTCGCTCGCGTTACGCAGGGTGGCTCCGATGATCACGCCGATCTCCCCTTCGTGCTCCACCTGCTGTGACTGCGAGGGGAGAACAATCGCGTCCCCGTTCCAGATAAGGCTCGAAGGAGGCTTGAGGAAAAAGAGCGGCTCGGCATCTGGTACGGTGTTGCCGAGTTCCTTGGCGTGATCGGCGTAGTTGCGTCCGATGCAGACGATTTTCGATGGGCGGGGTGAGAGCACGGTGGCGCGAGCGGTTGGATGAATAGAGTGGTGGCCGGCGCTGGGCTCGGCCGGCGGCGGCTACTTGTAGAACTTCCGGATTGCCCGCTGTACCTCAGCCCAGGGGGCGAGAATACGACGAGCAGGGGGAAGCCCTTCCAGAAGATCCTCTCCGTACCGCTTGGAGGCAACGCGGGAGTCCATGAGGAGCACCACACCGCGATCGTCCCGGGTGCGGATAAGCCGGCCGAAGCCCTGTTTGAGCCGGAGCGCGGCGTGGGGGAGCATGTACTCCTGAAAGGGATCACCGCCCCGTGCCTCGATCGCCTCGCAGTGGGCCGCGGTGAGTGGCTCGGTTGGCACGCGGAAAGGGAGTTTGGCCAGCAGGAGCGCCCGCAGCGCATCTCCCGGCACATCGACGCCCTCCCAGAACGATGCGGTCCCGATGAGGATGGCATCGCCGGCCTCACGGAAACGGCGCAGGAGCGCGTCACGGGTATCCTCGCCATGCACCAGCAGGGGAAACGCGGCGCCCAGTGGTCCCGCGCGCAATGCCACCGCGGCCGCCTTCACATCCCGGTGGCTGGTGAAGAGCACAAAAAGACCGCCACGCGACGCCTGGGCGAGCATTTCTGTGGCGTCGAGCACGGCGCTGAAGTGTCCCTGGGGGTCGGCGTTAGGCACCGGCACATCGAGCGGCACGGCGAGCAGCGACTGCGTCGCATAGTCAAAGGGCGACGCATAAACCGCGGCTTCGGGCTCGACATCGTTCTCCGTCAACCCCAGTCGCTTACGCATGAAGTCAAAGCGCCCTTCGGTCGCCAGCGTGGCGCTGGTCACCACGGTCGTCTCTACACGCCGGAAGAGATCGTCTCGAAGAATCGGGGCGAGATCGAGAGGAACCGAGGTCGCCGCGAGGTGCCGCTCCTTTCCCCGCACCTCGAGCCATCGCACCGTTTTCATCCGCCCCGAGGGACGCAACGCCTGACGCAGCGCGTCACCCGCCAGGTCGAGCCGGCGCGCGACGCCGCGCACCTCCGCCAGCAGTGCCGCATTCACGTCCATCAGCCGTTCATCGGTCTCCATGCGCTCTCGAATGAGCCGCAGGTTGTCACTGATGAGGGTGAACTCCTTCAGCAGGTCGTCGAGGGCGGCGTCGAGTCCTGCCTTCCACACCGGGTGATCGTCGAAGTCGCGGGTGAGGCGCATGATGCTCTGGTTCGACTCCCGCATGACGCCGTCGAGCATCTCGAATACCGTGGCCCCCTTTTCGCGCGCGGCCTGCACGGCAGGAAAGAGACGAGCATGCACCAGATCGAGCGACGCGACACTCAGCAGGTCTTTGCGCGTACCTAACCGTTGGGAGAGAGTGGGCAAGAGACCACGCCCCCGCCGCTCGAGCCGGGAGAACAACCGCTGGATACCGCGATAACTCGCGGTGGCGCCGAGGTGACTGGCCGCCGCATCCTCGAGATGATGTCCCTCGTCGACAATGAGCCGGTCGAAGGGCGGAAGCACGGCCGCCTCTTCCCAGTTCTGCGACGCCCGCCGAACCGCGAGGTCCGCCAGAAGCAGATGATGATTCACCACCACCACGTCGGCTTGTGCTGCCTGACGACGCGCCGCGAAGAGAAAGCACTTGTCGAAGTGCGAACACTGGAGGCGCAGACAGAGGTCGGGCTCCGCTGCCACTTCGTCCCACACCTCCGAGCGCGGAGGCGCCGGCATGTCACTCAGCGAGCCGTCGGTGGTGGTGTCGGCCCACGCCGCCACGGCGGCAAGGTCAGTCGAGTGGGAGTCGTCGAACAACGTCGCGCCGGCACCCCTGGCCTGCTCCAGCCGCAGGAGGCAGAGGTAGTTGCGCCATCCCTTGAGCAACGCAAACCGCACGGGCTGGTCACTGAGTGCCTGCGCCAGAAAGGGGAGATCCTTGCCGACGAGCTGTTCCTGCAGGTTGATGGTGTTGGTGGACACGATGGTCCGCTGTCCATTGGCCGCCGCCCAGCGCAGCGCCGGCACCAGGTAGCCTAACGATTTTCCGACTCCGGTGCCCGCCTCCAGCAGCCCGATGCCACCGGTGTTGTAGAGACGCGCAATAGTGCGAGCGTACTCACGCTGCGTTGGCCGATCCTCAAACCGTGTATGCATCCCGGCCACACCGCCGCCCGGGCCGAGTGTCTCATCGATGCCATCGATGGAGATGGGCGCAAAGCGGATCTCGCGCGGAACCTCCACGACGACGTACAACTCGCTGGCGTCGTTGTTGGTGATGGCGAAACCGATGCCATCGTCGTGCATTCGGGCGGCAATGTCCAGGTCGGGCCCCGACGGTTCAAGGACACCCGATGGATGGTTGTGCAGGAGCATCTCGCCACGCTGGGCAAAGCCCGGAAGCGCCAGCACACTCCGCACATCGCCCCGCGCCACAACGCGCGCGGCAATGACGAGGCCGTCGCCGTCCATCTTGCAGACAAAACACACCTCACGCCCACCCGCCAGCTGAATGGCGGAACGCACGGCGGTGGCAGCAGCGGGAGAGAGGCGCGACAATGACTCGGACGGCAGATGTCAGATGGCAGATGGCAGACGGTAGATACCGACCTCGAATGGTTTCGTCTACTCGGCGCTGCGGTCTGCCCTGCTCCCTACCCTCTCCTACGTCTTGAGCGGCTTTTTCTTTGCTGCCGGGAAGAGCACGTTGTTGAGGATCAGCCGATACCCCGGGGAGTTGGGGTGCAAGGAAAGATCGGTGGGTGCCGCGCCGATGTTGTGCTGCGGATCCTCGGGGTCGTGCCCGCCAAGGAAGGTCCACGATCCCTTGCCGTAGTCGCCGTGCACGTACTTCACCCACGGCGCGCCTTCTTCCTGCGCCAGAATCGAGACGCCCTGTTTGAGCGTGCTCTTGGTGAACGACGTCGTGACACCATAGAAGTCGGGAATCACGTTGCGGTGATTCTGCACCAGCATGGTGGCAACGGGATCGAACTTGGCCGAAAAGCTGAAGAGGGAGAACTGGCCCAGGGGCTGCCGGCGTCCGGGCACGTTCACCTGGTGGCCGTCGATGTCACTCATCGAGTTCACAAAGGGTGACGGCTCGAGGTGCACACCGCGAAAGCCGAAGGACCGCTCCCAATCGAGTTTCTGGTCCGCGGCTTCGTCCACTGGCGTGTTGTCGGCAAAACTTCCGGCGATGTCGGTCTGGTGAGCCGCGATGGCCAGCGCCAGGGTCTCGGTTGCTCCACACATGGCGAACAGGAACCCGCCGCGCTCGACAAACTGCCGCATTTTTTCGGCGACGTTCTTCTTGAGGGTGGGAATGTTTGCCATGCCGAGTTTGCGAGCGGTGGCGAGCTGGCTTTCTCGCTGCTCGATGAACCAGGGCGTGTCGCGAAAGCCGAGGTACAGCTTGTTGAGCTGGCCGGTGAAATCTTCGTGGTGCAGGTGCAGCCAGTCGACCTTGCCGAGGTCACCGTTCACGACCTCCTCGTCATACATGGAGGTGAACTCGATGCCGGCGTACTTGAGTGCGAGGGTCACGGCGTCGTCCCACGGGGGCGACTTGAGCGGTTTGTAGATGGCGATCTTGGGCGCCCGTTCGAGCGACACCATGTCCATGTTGCTCGACGCGATTTCACTCTTGAGGGCGGCCACACCGGCGTTGGTGATGGGCTCGAAGGTGATGCCATCGAGTGTGGCGCGCTTGCGGATGTCGGGCGCATCGGGGAGGAGAAACGCACCCCCTCGATAGTTGAGCAGCCAGTCAGCCTTGTTGCCGTCGCGGAGGGCGTTGAAGACCAGGCCGTAGGACTTGAGCGCGTTGGTCTGCCGGTCGTCCATGGGGACGAGCAGTTGCTGCGTGCGTGCCTCGCGGGCGGTGGCAGCCACGAGCAGCAGAGCAGCGAGCGACTTGAGGGGGGAGATGCGGGAAAATGACACGAGTTGCAATGGAATGGTTGGCCAGATCAAGCGATCCGGCGGTATTTTTCAATCGGGGGGGGGGCCCCCGGCAGGCGAAAAGGACGTAGAACGATCATGCGCGGAGTGGCGTCCGGCGAACGCGAGCAACTGCGCCCCATCGAACGATGGCACTGCACCCCGAATCAGCTCGATCTCACGCCGCGCCTGTGGCACCAAGGCACTTCGCGGAAAAGTGAGAATCAGATGCTCCAGCCGCGCCAGTGCCTGAGTGGTGTCCCCGCGCTGACGCAGCACTCGCGCCCAAGCCAGATCAGACTCGGCCGCCTCGGGTGTATCTCCACGCTGCTCCACCAGACGCTGCCACAGTACGAGGGCCTTCGCGGTGTCGCCGGCCGCGGCATGAAGCCGCGCCGCGATCCCCTCCAAAAAGGGTGCAGCGTCTTCGATGGCCGCCGACACCACTTCGAACTCCTGCGCCGCACGCCCCGTGTCGCCCCGGGCCAGTGTGAGAAACGCATGGCCGACGGCCGGCGAGCTATCCGCGCGTGTGCGCGACAACAGCGCCATGGCAGTCACCACGTCGTGCGAGGGCTCGTCCGTCCGGCGCAAACCGCGGCGTGCCGTTTTCAGATCTCCCTCGTAGAGCGCAAGCCATGCCGCCACCCGCTCACCTTCTTCGGTGCCCTCGCCAGCGATCTGTAGCGCCGCACGTGCCTGGGTCAGTTCACCGGCCCGTATCCACGCCCACGCCAGTGTACGATGCGCGAGCCGGATGCCTGCCGAGTCCATCGAGCCGCCCCGCTCCGACACCAGCCGCTGTGCCTCGGCCGCGCGTCCCAGCGCGCCTAACGCACGCACCCGCAGCAGCAACACCGTCGCGTCGCCATTGTCGCCACCCTTCCCCAGCAGCGCCAGCGCCGATACGGGATCGCTCCCATTAAGCGCTGCGGTGGCAGCACGCAGAACAACTTCCTTGTCAGCAGGACGCTCAGCGGCCACGCGCGCAAAGGCGTCCCGCGCGGTCAGCCACGCTTCTTCTGCCTCGGCTTCGGCCGCAAACTCGCGCCAGGCGGCAATCACGCTGTCGCCGGGCGTCAAACCCGAGAGTGATTCCCAGGCCTTGCGTGGCAGACGCCACTTGAGCTCCAGCCCCGCCAACACCCGGCGGGCGCTCAGGACCACCGGGGCGCCGGAGAACACCTCACGGATCGAGTCACGCACCGCCGCGGGGACCGGCATCAAACCGAATACAGCGGCGCCCTCGAGATAGTCCATCGTCACGATGGCCTCGCGCCAGCTGTTCGCTGCGGGCACCCAAAGCCCAAGCGCTGACTGCATCTGGGCAAACTCCGCGGCCAGCGCACGCGATGACCCCAATGCCGCGGCCGCTTCCCGGAGCACACTGTCCGCGCCGCGGGCCCGCCCCTGCTCCAGGAGCACCTGGGCATACGTGCGATACGGGGCCGGGTCTTCAGGTGAGAGGCTCGACCACTGGCCGAAGGCAACTGCCAGATCCTGGTCCCGGCGCGTGCTGCTCAGGGTCCGCAGCTGAATGGTGCGCAGGGTGGGATCCTTCGGTCTCTTGAGGAGCAGCGTGTCGAGCAGCGGCAGCAGTGAGTCGGGGCGCCCGATCATGCTGTAGCACCGCTCGAGCCCGAGCATCACGCCGCTCGGGTCCTCGACCGTGATGGCCTGCCGGTACAGCGGAATCGCCTCGCGGCATTTGTTGTCTGCCTCGAGATCGAGCGCGCGCGTGAGCGCCGCTTCGGCCGTGTTTCCAGCTTGCGCGGAGAGCGGAAGCACGGGAAGCACGGGAAGCACGAGAAGCACGAGAAGCACGAGTGGCCACACCACGCCGCGGCGGGTGACGCTTCTCCCTGAACGCTGGAGCAAGTCGTCTCGTGACGCCGCGAAGCTGTCGAGGGACGCCACGGGAGCCGCAACGCACCGCCAGTGTCTCGCCCTGCTTACTCCACGTAGGTCTCCCGTGCTTCTCGTGCTTCTCGTGCCTCTCGTGCCTCTGCTATCTCGCATTGATCCGCTTGAAGTACTCCAGCACCAGCCGTCGTTCCTCGGGCGTCAGACCGCGCAGGTCGTTCCACGTCGGTGGCGCAAAACGCGACGCCGCCTTGCCGCTGGCGTTGCCGCCATTTGGTGTGAACACGTCGCTGCCCGTCCACGGCTTGGCTTCGCGCTTCCCCGTGTCTTCCCGTTCCGCCTCTTCGAGGAGTTTGCCGGCATCGAGCATTTTGCGGAAGAGACGCTGCTGACGCTCGAGCACGGCCGGGTCGAGCTGCCCCGACTCCAGCTGCTGCGCAATCTGTCGCGCCTCGCGCGCCAGTTCTTCGGCACGCCCGCTGTTGTCCTTGTCGCCATTCTCTTCCAGCTGGGCGGCCACCTCGCGTTGCTCCTTTGCCAGCTCCCGGGCCTGCGACTGACCATCCGCTCCCGGCTTCTGCTGCTGCGGCATCAGCTGCTGCATCGCCGAGTTGATGCCCTGCTGCTGCTTGGCCATCTGCTGCAGCTGCTCGAGCATCTCGGCAAATCCGGTGGACGACTGCGAATTCTGGGTCCGCTCACGGTCACGCACCAGCGACGCCGCCGCCTGGTTCAGCCCTTCCGACGACTCACGCATGGCGCTCGCCATCTGCTGACCCGTCTGGGCACGCTGGGTCTGCTGCGTGGCTTCTTCCACCTTGCGCTGGGCGTCCTGCATCATGCGCATGGATCGCTGCGAGAGCAGGCTGGACTTGTTGCCCGCTTCCTGCAACCGCTGCATAGCCTGATCGACCCCTTGCTGCAGCGCGCTCTGCTGCGACCGGAGCTGTGACGCCGACGACCCGCTGCGCGCGGATTTCTCCAGCTGATCCTGCTCACGGGCCAGCTGCAGCATCTCCTGGATGGAGCGATCGAGTTCTCCGCTCAGCTCCTTCTTCCACTCACCCACCTGCTGCTGGCGTGCCTTGTCGAGTTCGCTGGCCGCCTGCTCCATGGACTGGGCCGCCTGCTCAGCGGCTTCGCTGGCACTCTGCTCGCCCTTCTGGGTGCCCTGGTTGCCGGCGCCGGTTTTGTTCTGGGCCTGCTGCTCACCGCCCTTGCCG
>CADEFN010000008.1:0-146901 GCA_902826615.1 uncultured Gemmatimonadota bacterium | reverse complement strand
TCCGCCCTTTTGCTCACCACCCTTCTGCTCGCCCTGGGCCTTGGCCTCGCCCTGCTGCTTTTCTCCACCAGGCTGCCCCTGCTGCTTTTCGCCGCCGGGCTGACCCTGCTGTTTTTCGCCGCCAGGTTGTCCTTGCTGCTTCTGTCCCTGCTGACCCTGCTGCTGCTCACCCTGCTGCTGGGCACGCTGCTTCAGCGCCTCCTGGAGTTTCTCCAGTGACTCGTCGATCTTCTCGCCCGCTTCGCGCACGCGTTCGGCGCCCGACTCGGCTTTCTCCTGCTGGAGCCGCTTCTGCAGATTTTGCACGTCCTTCTGCAGATCTTTGGCCTTGTCGGTGAGCTCCTTGGCCAGCCGCTCGGCCGCGCTTTTCTCCTGCTGCTGATCGGCCTGGCGCATCGAATCCACCAGCTCGCGTTGCCGCTTGGCCAGGTCCTTGGCCTCGTCCTTGAGCGTTTCCATCTGTCCCTCGATGGCCGCTCGTTTGAGCATCTCCACGCTCTTGTCGAGCATCTCACGCAACTGCTTCTGCTGCTCGGCCAGATCCTGCAGTGCGCGCTTGGACTCCTCGGGCGACATGTTCTGCGACGCCTGCTCGAGCTTGCGCAGCTTCTCCGCGAGTTCGGGCGTCAGGGCATCACGCATCAGCTTCTGCGCTTCGCGCAGCCGGTTTTGCAGCGAGCTGTCGAGAGCGCCGGCTTCCTTGAGTTGCTTTTCCAGATCACGCGCCGCGTCCTGCACCTGCTGCATGCGGTCGGCGAGCTGCCGCTGCTCCTTGGCAAACTGCTTGGCCTGTTCGGCGGCATCATAGCTCATCGCGTTCTTCTGCGCGTCGCGCGCTTGCGCCCGCGCCGCATCGGCGGTCCGCTGATTGAGCTGCTTTTGTGCGTTGGCTGCCGCGAGCGCCTTGTTGAGCGCCGAGTCAGCCGACGCCCGTGCCTGCTCGCGCTGTTCAGAGACGCTGGGGAGCTTCAGCACCAGTTCGCGGCTCTGCCCGATCTGACGCCACGGGGATGCGTCGGTGGCAATCGCGGTAATCCGCATGGCGTCGCCAGGCTGCAGCGCATTCATGGTCACCGCCAGGTCGCCCGCATACTGATCGACCGTAGCCCCGCTCATCGGACGGGTGCTCGACGTACGCACCTCGCCGCGGCTGTTGGAAATGGCAATGCGGAGCATGACACCAGCGAGCCCGTGGTCGTCGGTGGCCAGCACCGAGACCGCCACTGTGTCCTTCGCGTTCACCAGAGAGTCCCGGGACGGCGAGATGATCTCGATCCGGGGCGACGAGTCGGGGAGGACTTCGAGCTCGAGGGCGGGCGGCAGGTCGGCGATGGTGCCCTGGCTGCCGGTGGCCGACCAGGCCCAGGTACCAGAGCTGGTCGCGACAAACGATCCGGAGAATTTGCGTCCGTCCACGGTCAGATTGATGTCATTCCCCGGGCGCTCGAGGGTGACGGATCGCAGCTCTGTTGAGGAATGACCAGTGAACTCCAGCGTCGTTCCGCGCGGCGCGCGAACCAGCTCACCCAGCGGCAGTGTTTCCGGGCGGCGCCCGAGGTACGCGGGAAAATTCGCGCGCACCGAGACGTCACCGACAAAGGGCTTGTCCACCACCTTCACGATGACGGTGTCGCTGGTGCTACGCCCATCGGTGGCGACAATCGCGAGGTCGGCGTCGAGCGGTCCCACGGGCAACACCACCGAATCGGCGCCCATCGCCAGCACATCCGATCGCCACGAACTCCCCGTGCGGCGCTGAGACACCTCGACGCTCTTCCGGCCGGGCGCCCGCACCACCACCTGCACGCGTTCACCACGCAACACCGACTTGGGCAACTCGCCTAACGACACCGCACCGAGCAGGGTGCCATTCCAGGCCGCCACAGGATGCAGCACGGCGCGGAAACCATCCGGTGCAGCCGCAGCGCCAGAGAAGACGGCGAGCACGCCCACCGCCGCCGCCACGCCCCCGACCGCCAGCCGCTTCAACAGCTGCTTTCGGTAGTCCGGGACAAGAGTCCCCGATCCCATCGCCTTGAGCCGCTCTGCCATTTGCTCCTCGGCCAGACGGCCGAGCACACCCGACTGGCCCACTTCGAGGACGCCACGCAATGAGCCGGCGCGCAGCTTCCGCTCCACTTCAACCGTCTTGGCAATCCGCGGCAGCGCGGTCTCGGCCTGCGACCGGGCGCGGAACGAGCGAAGGGTCGCCAGCATGGCACACGCCGCCAGCACCCAAACGACAAACGGCAGACCACGTGGCAGCGAAAGCCACCGCGATCCCCCGAGAATCAGCACACCACTCATCATCACCAGCAGCGCCCCGGCCACCACCCACGCTGCCGACGCCAGGTGCAGCTGCCGAGCAACGCCACGTCGCTCGCGTTCAACAATGTCGAGGAGAGTCATGACTGTGGGCGGCTCATTACCGCGTAGACGAACAGGTTGATGCCCATGCGCAGGGCGCTTTCGTGCAACTCAAGAGGGTCACTGTACGTGCCGGGGTCTTCCCAGCCGTTGCCCAGATCTGTTTCATGTGTGTAGTACACCGCCAGACGATCCCCGACAAAAACCCCGTATCCCCGGGCCGGCTTGCCGTCATGTTCGTGGATCTTCGGCACACCCTTCGGGAAGTCGTATACCATGTGATAGATGGGATGCGACAGGGGGACGTCGACCAGCGGCCGGTCCGGAAACACCCGGGCAATCTCCTTCCGGAAGGTCTCGTCCATCCCGTAGTTGTCGTCCACGTGCAAAAAGCCGCCACGCAGCAGCCACTCGCGCAGCCGTGTCACTTCGGCGTCGGAGAACTTGACGACCCCGTGTCCGGTCGCGTGCAGAAAGGTGAAGTCGAAGAGCCGATCATCGCTCAGCGTCACACGGCCCTCGGTCGGTTCGACCTTGAGCGTGGTGCGCTCGTTCACCGCTTTCAGCAGGTTGGGCAGACTCGAGGGATTGGCGTACCAGTCGCCGCCGCCATCGTACTGCAGCCGCGCAATGCCAAGCCGCGGCACCGCCTCACCAAGCGGCCGCGCTCCAATCAGGGACAGCGAGAGCACCGCTGCCAACATTGCTCGCCTCATCACTCTCATTCGCCGAGGGCCAGTCGATACGCGTCGTTACGCGCCATGCCAAATCGCTCCACCAGCGCTCGGGCCATGTCCCGAGGTCGCTCACCGCGATCCCGCATTTCCTGTAGAGCGCGCTCAACCGCGCCCGAGTCGATCGTCTCATCGTCCGCTGCACCTGACACCACCAGCACCACTTCACCGCGCGGCGCCACATCCCGGTAGTACTCACCGACTTCTGACACCGTTCCGCGTACAAACTCTTCGAACTGCTTGGTCACTTCGCGCGCCACCACCACGCGCCGCTCACCCATCCCCGCTGCTTCGAGATCCTGAAGGGTCGCCGCGACACGTCCTGGCGCCTCATAAAGTACGCTCGGGTGCGGCAGCCTGCTGACAAGAGCGATCTGGCTCCGCCGCTCCCCTCCCTTGCGCTCGAGAAATCCCAGGAAGGTGAAGGCGCCACCCGCCATCCCAGACCCTACCAGCGCTGCCAGCACCGCTGAGGCCCCCGGGATGGGCACCACCCGGATTCCGGCCTCGACCGCTGCCTGGATCAGGCGCGCTCCCGGGTCCGACACCAGTGGTGTGCCGGCGTCGGAGATCAGGGCCATCCGCTCACCCTGCTGAAGGCGCCGGAGCAACCCTGGCGTGGCCGCCGCCTCGTTATGCTCGTGCAGCGACTCGGTTCGGGAGGTAATGCCGTAGCGGGTCAGCAAGGTGCGGGAGTGCCGGGTGTCCTCACAGAGGATCACGTCGACCAGCCCCAGGGTCGCCACGGCACGGTGTGTCAGGTCGTCCAGGTGTCCGATGGGGGTGCTCACCACGAACAACGTGCCGCCAGCGGCGTCGACGTCGGCAGAACGGGTTATGGGCACGAACGTTAGGCGCTCGGAAGTGGCCGGAAAACAGAATTCGCCAGGAGGCGGAGGCCCCCTGGCGAACAACCTGTGACGCGCTTCGCGGCGAAGCTAGGCCGCCGAGGCCGCGAGATGCTGCTTGAACTTGGCGTCGAGTGCCGGCTTCTGCATGAAGCCGATCACCTGGTCCACCAGCTTGCCATCCTTGAAGAACAGGATGGTGGGGATCGACCGAACGTTGAAGCGCTGACCCGTCCGCGGGTTGGCGTCCACGTCCAGCTTGAGAACCTTCGCCTTGCCAGCGTATTCGCTCGCGAGCTGGTCGATGATCGGACCCACCATACGGCAGGGACCGCACCATTCAGCCCAGAAATCGACGACAGCCAAACCCTGGTTCTTCTCGACCTCCGACTCGAAGTTCGCGTCGGTCACTGCCATTGTGTTCTCGCCCATCGGTTCTCCTGCCCCACGCCGTGGTGGGAGCGCTCCAGTGTAGAATACACGGCGCCAATTCAACGCCGCACAACGCCATGAACTCCCCATCAAACCCACGTGGCACCCGCATCGCGCATCTCGGCATTGCCGTGCGCGACCTCGAAGCCATCCTGCCCTTCTACCGCGACCTGCTCCAGCTCCCCGAAGTCCCACTCGACAACGCTGACGGCGCTCGTATCGCTGGCGTCGCTGCCGGTGAGTCTCTTGTCGAACTCCTGCAAGCCGAATCCGATGATTCTCCCATCGGGAAGTTCGTGGCCAAACGCGGGCCGGGTATCCATCACATCTGCTTTGCCGTTGACGATCTCGACGCCACCCTCCACAGATGCAAGGCAGCCGGAATTCGATTGATCGACGAGACTCCGAGGATTGGGGCGGAGAAAAAGCGAATCGCCTTTTTACACCCGTCTTCGACAGCCGGCGTACTCATCGAGCTCTCAGAACATTAATCAGACCGACGAACGAGAGTTCCAGCCGGAGCACTGACGGGCCTGCAGGCAGCGAAAAAGCGACGCCTCAACCTCAGGACGTCGCTCTGCACATGCCCTGCATGGCGTCAAAATCGGCGTCCTGCACGTACCAGCGGTCGGAGGGGCCCTTCACCATCTCGAAGTTGGGGGTTTTGGTGGTCCGCCCACGCGAAATGGTCACCTTGATCATCCGATGCCCGGCGGGCCCCGGCTGCTCGTCTCCGATGGTGAACCGGTCGTGCGCATAGCAGGACTGGATCATGATGAGACGTTTGTCGAGGTCTTCCCGATCCAGCTGATCGCGCGCGGCCCCTTTCTCCGTCCCCCAAACCACCGACATCGCCTGCAGATCCTGCGCGGCGACGGCCCGCATGAACTGCTCGGCCGCCTGTCGCGCCGCAGGCGCGCCCGTCAACTGTGATCCGGGCCCCGGATTCCTGCTGCACGCGCCAACAAGCAACGCGAGGATGACTAGTTTCTTCATCGTGGCTCCACGCCTGGATTGATGTGCGAACGTAACCAGCCCCCAGACCCCCGGCAACGGCGACTCCGGTGGCCGGATACACTCTGAGACACCACCCGTTCCCACGCATGCCTCCCGCGATTACGCAGCGCCTCTATATCAACATCGACCACGTCGCGACCATTCGTCAGGCGCGCCGTACCGATGAGCCCGACCCCGTTGAGGCCGCCCTCCTCTGCGAGGCTGCCGGTGCCGACGGCATCACCGCACACCTCCGCGAAGACCGGCGCCACATCCAGGACCACGATGTCGACCGCCTCGCTCGCGCGGTCAAAACCGTCCTGAACCTGGAAATGGCCTGCACCCATGAAATGCTCGCCATTGCCGAGCGAACTCGGCCGTTTCAGGTGACCCTCGTTCCCGAACGACGCGAAGAGGTCACCACCGAGGGCGGGCTCGACGTCACCCGCGACCCGGCGCTCATGCGCGAATGCGTTCAGCGCCTGACCGCAGCGGGCATCCGCACGTCCTTCTTTATAGACCCCGACGCCCGGATGGTCGAAGCGTCAAAGGCCCTCGGCGCGCACGCCATCGAGCTCCACACGGGGAGTTATTGCCACGCTCCCGGAAATCCGGAGCGGCTCACCGCCCTGCAACACTCCGCAGCACTCGGAACGGCATTGGGGCTCCATGTCCATGCCGGCCACGGATTGACCGTTCGCAATGTTGGGCCGGTGGCCGCCATCCCCGAAATCGAAGAACTCAACATTGGCCACTCCATTGTGAGCCGTTCCGTCTTTGTTGGCATCGAGGCGGCTGTACGCGAAATGCATGTGGCCATGCGCGCCGCTCGAGCGTCTCTCTAGCGGCGCTCGTCAGGCACTGCCTAACTTGCACCGCGAACCACCCCATCCTTCCCGCATGTCCGGATCGCCTGAACTCCTGGAGTTCTACCTCGTCGAGGCAACGGAGTACATCGACGCGCTCGACTACGTTGTCGGCGCCGGCGACGCCGCGCCGGACGGCAACTCGCTGCTCGCGACCGCCCGTGCCCTGCGCGGAAGCTCGACCATGGCCAAGGTCGAGCAGATCGCGACCCTGAGCGAGTGTCTCGAGGAGATCGCGGTGGGCCTCGACGCCTCACGCCTCCCCTGGACGCCGGAGCTGGGGCAATCGCTCGCAGGATCAGTCACCGACCTCAGACTCCTTGTCCGTGGTGTACGGGTCTGGTCAGACCGCGAACAGCAGCGGGTTGACGCCCGCCTCAAGGACCTCCGCCGCTACCTCGGAGCGCCGGCCGAAGTCGTCCCTGCACCAACCCCCGAATCGACGACACCCGTATTTGTCGCCCTTCAGGGTGCGGCAATCGCCGCAGAACTCGACGCCTTCGTGAGCACCCCCACCCATCGTCGCTCCCTGGACGATGCCATCGGGCGCACCCGGACCCTCCGCGGCATCGCCGGTATTGCCGACTATCCCCCGCTGGCCGACGTGGCTGAGGCGGTTGAGCGTGTTGGGCGGCGTCTCATGCCCGACGCACCCCTCTCTGATGAAGAAGCGAGCCTCTTTCGCGCAGCCGCAGCCCTTTTTCGCCGCGCTGCCGACGAGTTGAGGAATGGAGCAGAGCGGCTCGCCCCAGGCGCCGAATCGGAGCGCTTTGCGATGGCTCTGGCGGCGCTGGACGCCCCGCGTAGTGCCACACCCCCGGTCGTACGCATTGAGCAGCTTTTTTATCAGGACAAGGGCCCCCATGTCGTCGACCGGGCGCCTCAGCCCCCGGTAACCGTTGAAGCCCGGCTGCATCAGGAGCTGGTTGCCCGAGCCGACCACCTGCGCCGCCTCGTCACCGAAGGGCGTTCTGCCGCCGATCCCGTCGTCGCCGCACGCATTCGTCGCGAGTTGCGCACCGCCACCCGCGAGGTCGACACGCTGGCCGCGTCATTCGGGGCTCACCTGCTCGCCGCATTTTTTGCCGAATCACAGGACGTCGAGGATCCTCTGTCAGCCATCGAGCTGCGTGCGTTAGGCACCGCCGCCGACGTGCTGGCGCAACCCTTCGGTTCGGTTGAAGAACTGGAACGACGGATCGTCTCGATCACCCGTCAGGTCACACCAATCGCACTCCCAGCGCAGGCCGCCCCACTGCCTCCGATCGCCGAAGCCCGTGCCCAGACACCCGTGTCGGCCCAGCCGGTCGCAGAGCTGGTTGTGGCACCGAGCCCCGCACCCGTTGCACCACCGCGGGCGCCAGTGCCTCAGGTGGCTGCCCCGATGCGGCGCCCCTCGGCGACCCCGACAGGACGCGATCTCAAGGAGTTGCTGCGCAGTGGCATCGAAGGGTTCCGCACGCTCGACGAAGAACCGCTCATCGCGCCCACCGACGTCAACGCCTCCGAGATCGTGCCCATCGAGGACCTGCTTTTCCGGGGACCGGCGGCACTCTCGCGGGCCGTCGAATTGCGTGATGCATGGCGCGCCCGCGGCACGCCCGAAGCCGACGATCTCCGCGAGATCTTCGACCTGCTCGATCTCGCGCGCTCCGAGTAACTCATGAAGCTGGGATGGAAGGGAATACTCGGGATCGCGGTCTCGGCGCTTGCCCTCTGGTATGCGCTCCGCGGCATCGACATGCGCCAGGTCGGCGAAGTGCTACGCAACTCCAACTGGGCGTTGCTGTGCTTGTCCGCCGTGGTGGCCACGCTGGTCTTTCCGCTCCGCGCACTGCGGTGGCGTGTCATTCTGGAGCCGGTGGCCGTCGTCCCATTCGGACCGCTCTGGCGCTCTGTGGCCATCGGGATGATGGTCAACAACCTCGTCCCGGCGCGCGCCGGTGAACTGGCCCGTGCCTTCGCGCTTACCCGCGAAGTGCCCGCCGTCAACTTCGCCACTGCCTTCGGTTCGCTCGCCCTCGACCGCATCATCGACGCCGTCGTCATTGTGGTGCTGCTCGTGGTGGCTCTCTTCACCTCGGATATTCCTCCGGGCACCACCGTGGCCGGCTGGAGCATCACCAGCCTGGCGTGGACCACCGGCGGTATTGCCGCCGCCGCGTTAGGCGCCGTGATCCTGATCGTCGCGTTGCCCAACCTGGTGCTCCGGATCTTTGACAGCGTGGTCCTGCGTCTGGCGCCGCGCTTTCACGAGCGGCTGCGTCAGGTGCTGGAGTCGCTCATCTCCGGGCTTGGTGCACTGCGTTCCCCCACCCGCCTGATCCGGATCGTTGGGTGGGCGCTGGCGCTCTGGCTCACGAACGCCCTCTCGTTTTACATCGCTTTTGTAGCCGTCGGCATTGAATCGCCATTCATGTCCGCCGTGCTCACCCAATCGCTCGTCGCACTCGCGGTGGCGGCGCCCTCATCGCCCGGCTTCGTCGGGGTGTTCGAATTGTCGGCTGTGGAAGGGCTTTCCCTCTTCGGAGTCCCCCGCGATCTCGCGTTCAGCTGGGGGCTGGGCTACCACACGCTGTCTTTCATTCCGATCACCCTTATCGGCCTGTACTACTTCGCGCGACTCGGGATGAACTTCCGGGAGCTCGGTCAGCCCCGCGAGGCGGCGGCGTGAACACCGAAGGGCGTGTTTTTGCCCAGGCCAAAGTCAATCTCTTTCTGCGCATTCTGGCACGGGAAACCAGCGGCTACCATCAACTGGAGACCCTCTTCTGCCGGATCGATCTCGCTGACGAAGTAGTCCTTCGCCGCACGAGCGGGGCGCGCACCCTCGATTGTGCGGGAGCCGCCATGCCCGCGCAGGGGTTGGGGCCCGTCGAGAAAAACCTGGCCTGGCGTGCCGCCGTGGCGTTCCTCGACGCCACTGACGACAGGTCGGGATTTTCGATCGAGATCACCAAGCACATCCCCGTCGGAGGGGGCCTTGGAGGGGGAAGCGCCGACGCCGGCGCGGTACTCCGGATTCTCAACGCCACCGGCCCCAGACCACTCCCCCTGCCTGAGCTCCTGCGAGTGGCAGGAAAGCTGGGAGCTGACGTGCCCTTCATGACCTGTACGGCGCCACTCGCCCTGGCCTGGGGGCGGGGTGACCGTCTCCTGGCCCTGCCCGCTCTACCAAAGAGGCGGTGCCATGTGATTTCAGCGCCCTTCGGTGTGAATACCGCGGCCGCCTACGGATGGCTCGCGGCGCAAGACCGCCCGGCTGCGCCGGCCACCGCCATGCCGCTCTCCGGCTTCGCGCGATGGGACGAGGTGGACCTTCTGTCCCACAATGACTTCGAGGGTCCGGTATTCGCCGAGCATCCTGAGCTCGGTGCGGTGCGGGAGGAAGTTGCCGAGGCCCTTGGGCGTTGCCGCATGAGCGGTTCAGGTTCGACCCTTTTCGCCTTCAGCGAACAGCAGTCGCCGGTCTTCCCACCCCTCCCCTCCGGCTTTTCGGTGGTCGAGACGGCCACGTCGGACCAGGTGGCGGAGCTGGAGCTGCGTCAGGTCGGTTGAGCGCGGGCATTCGCGCGAGTAGGTTTATGGGCTCTGCCCCCTCGTCCAATGGCAGGACATCGGTCTTTGGATCCGAGAATGGTGGTTCGAATCCACCGGGGGCAATATCAAGCGCTGCACAGCCCGGTCGGCGTTGACCTAGCTTCAAGTCCCACTTACGTTTAGAGGCTTTTCGGTAATGGACCACCTGCCCGGCGTGCTTCGCGGATTCAAGCTGCTTTCGGGAACCGCCAACAGGGGTTTGGCCGAGGAGATCGCTCGAAACCTCGGCGTTGAGCTGGCTCGGTTGACCATCTCGCGCTTTGCCGACGGCGAGATCTTCGTCCGAATCGATGAAAATGTCCGCGGCGCGGATGTGTTCATCGTTCAGCCGACCAATCCTCCTGCTGAGAACCTCCTTGAGCTGTTGTTGCTCATTGATGCGGCACGGCGGGCGTCGGCAGCTCGGATCACGTGTGTCATGCCGTACTACGGCTACTCACGGCAGGACCGCAAGGACCAGCCGCGCGTTGCCATCGGCGCCAAGCTCGTGGCCAACATGATCGAGAGGGCGGGAGCCGATCGGGTTCTCGGACTGGATTTTCACCAGCATCAGCTGCAAGGGTTTTTCGACGAGCCGGTCGATCACCTGTATGCGGCACCGGTGCTGATGGCGCATTTCAAGAAGAAACAGCTGAAGGATCTGGCAATCGTGGCGCCAGACGTCGGCTCGGCGAAGATGGCGAGGGCATTTGCCAAACGGCTGAATGCAACGCTGGCCATCATCGACAAGCGGCGGCCCAGCGCCAATGTCTCGGAAGTGGTGAACGTCGTGGGCGATGTCGAAGGGAAGGATTGCGTGATTCCCGACGACATGATCGACACGGCAGGCACGGTAACCGAGGCAGCGCGAGCACTCAGATCGCTCGGGGCGAAAGACATCTACGTGTGCGCCACGCATGCGCTGCTGTCCGGACCCGCGGTCGAACGTCTGAAGGCGGCGCCGATTACCGAAGTGGTGGTGACCGATTCGATTGCCCTGGCGCCGGAAAAGCGGTTTGACCGGCTCACCGTGCTTTCCGTCGGCGAATTGCTGGCCAAGGCCATCCGGTTTACCCACAGTGAGCAGAGCGTCAGCTCGCTGTTTGACTGATTCTGTACGATTTCGTTCGTCTACCTACCCACTGCAGGCAATAGCACATGGCTACCGCGAACCTCTCCGCTTCCGCGCGCGCAAACTCTGGCAAGGGTGTCGCCCGCTCCCTGCGCCGTGATGGCCGCATCCCGGCCGTCGTTTATGGTCACGCCCGTGAATCGCAGGCGCTGAGCCTCGATGCCCACGAACTCACGCGGCTGCTCGCGCACATCAATGCGGAGACCACCGTCATCGAGCTCGCCGTCGACGGGACCAGCTCGCGCACCCTGATTCGCGAAATCCAGCGCCACCCGCTCTCGCGCGGCGTGCTGCACGTGGACTTTCAGGAACTGGTGGCCGGCGAAAAGGTGACCGTGAAGATCCCGGTGGTGCTCACCGGTACCTCCATTGGCGTGCGCCTCAATGGCGGCATCATGACGCAGATCCTCAATGAACTCGAGTGCCGCGTCGATCCGGCCAACATCCCGAACCGCATCGAAGTGGACATCACCGATGTCACGATCGGTCACTCCATTCACATCTCGGAAGTCAAAGTGCCGGAAGGCGTCGAGATCCTGGACGACGAGTCGGGTACGATCATGATCGTGTCGGCGCCGAAGGAAGAAGTGGCAGCAGCTCCGGTTGAGGGTGCAGCCGCCGGGGAGCCCGAACTCATCCGCAAGCCGAAGCCCGAGGACGAGGGCGCGGACAAGAAGTAGGCGCACACTGATCTGTGAAGCTCGTCGTCGGCCTGGGGAATCCGGGCAAGAAATACGAGCGCACGCGACACAACGTCGGCTGGTGGGTTGTAGACCACCTTGCCGACGTTTGGCGTTTTGAGGGGTGGCGTCGTGATGGGGACTCGCTGATCGCCGACGGCCGGATCGGCGGCACCCGCGCGCGACTGCTCAAGCCCCAGACCTTCATGAACCTCAGTGGAGGCGCGCTCCGTCCCTACCTGAGACGGGAAACCTTTCACGCCAGCACCGACCTCCTGATCCTGGTCGATGAAGTCGCCTTGCCGTTAGGCACCTGGCGCTTCCGCCCGTCCGGGAGCCCGGGAGGCCACAACGGACTCAAGTCGGTGGAAGGTGCCGTGGGTTCTCAGGAATACGCGCGCCTGCGGGTGGGCATCAAGCCCGTGGAGCCCGAGCGCGAAATCGGCGACCTGTCGGATTTTGTGCTGGACAACATGGGAAAGGCCGAACGCGAGGTGATTGAGGGGCTCTACCCGGCGATCAGGGGGCGGGTGGAGGAGTGGGGACAAGCGGGAAGCACGGGAAGCACGGGAAGCATGGGAAGCACGACGCGGGGTCGCTGAATCATCCTGTGGACTCAGGCACGCGAGGTTTGGAACGCTTTCTGGTTCCCTTCTCTCGCACATGTCGGAGCAGAGGCACCAAGAGCCTGCAAACCTGGTCAGACCGCGCTTCGATCTGCGCCCGGTCGCTTGTACCGATGAGCTCGAGGTCAGCACCAAGTCGCGCCAGGTAAGCGACTTCACGCGCCGACGCGAGCGCGATCCCGAGAAACGCCGCGAACTGTGCACCGGAAGGCCGACCTGACCCCTCTGCGATGTTCGTGGGGACGGAAATGGCCGCGCGACGAAGCTGATGCGCGAGAACGTCATGGTCTGGCCCACTGTTCTGCCGCAGGGTGCGGAGCGTAATCACGGCGAGTTCGTGGGCCTTTTGCCAGGCGGTGAGCTTTTCGAATGGATGCATAGCGCAAGCTGCCACGCAGGTGCATTTCGTGGCGTACCAATTCCTTTCAGCTGAGTACATTTCTTCTGCCATGCGCCTCGCGAGTGTCGTGCTTCTCGTGCCTCTCGTACTTCCCGTGCTTCCGCCCTAATGCTCTCCCTCGGAATCGTAGGCCTGCCCAACGTTGGCAAGTCGTCGCTCTTTAATGCCCTGACCTCGTCGGCGGCTGCCGCCGCGGCGAATTATCCGTTTTGCACTGTCGACCCCAACATCGGGATGGTCGAGGTCCCAGACCCCCGGCTGGCGGCCCTCGCCGTTATCGTGAAGCCGAAAAAAACGGTGCCGGCCGTGGTGCAGTTCGTCGACATTGCGGGTCTTGTGAAGGGGGCGGCGCAGGGCGAGGGGCTTGGCAACAAGTTCCTCTCCAACATTCGAGAGACCGACGCCATCGTCCACGTGGTGCGCTGTTTCGAGGATCCGGATGTCACGCACGTGATGGGGAGTGTGAATCCGGCGCGCGACAAGGAGGTCATCGAGTTCGAGCTCGCGCTGGCCGACTTCGCCTCCGTGGAAAAGCGCCTCGACAAAGTGCAGCGCGCCGCGCGCACGGGTGACAAGGAAGCCCAGGCCGAATTGCCGGCGCTCGAAGCAGCAAACCGTGTGTTGTCAGAAGGAAAGCCGTTGCGTGAAGCGGGGCTCACTCCCGAG
Organism: uncultured Gemmatimonadota bacterium; assembly: GCA_902826615.1. Taxonomy (GTDB): domain Bacteria; phylum Gemmatimonadota; class Gemmatimonadetes; order Gemmatimonadales; family Gemmatimonadaceae; genus RBC101. Next base: position 133,575 of record CADEFN010000008.1, on the reverse strand, counting down.
CAAATGGCCCAGCTCGCCCCGCTTCGGCTCCTCTCGGCCAAGCCGGTGCTCTACGCCGCCAACGTCACAGATGCGGAGTTGAGTGGCGGAGAGGGGCCGCACGTCCAGGCACTGCGCGCCGCCATTGCCGCCACGGGTGAGCCGGCCGAGGTGGTGACGTTCTCCGCTCGCATCGAAGCCGAACTGGCCGCCCTCGACCCGGGCGACCGCGCCGAGTTCCTGGCATCGTTAGGCATCGACTCGGCGGGGCTGGACCGGCTGATTCGCGCCGGATACCACCTGCTCGGACTTCAGACGTATTTCACGGCCGGTGAGCAGGAAGTGCGCGCCTGGACCATTCATCAGGGCGATACCGCACCAAAGGCGGCGGGGGTGATCCACACCGACTTCGAAAAGGGCTTCATCCGCGGCGAGACCGTCTCCTACGACGATTTCGTTTCTCTCGGCGGGTGGAAGGAGGCGCGCGAAAAGGGCGCTGTGCGGTCTGAGGGCAAGGAGTACGTGGTGAGCGATGGCGACGTGATGTTGTTCCGCTTCAACGTCTGAGGAGCGGAAGCACGGGAAGCACGCGAGGCACGGGAAGCACGGTTCCTCAGTTGAAGAGGTCGAGTTCCTCGGGCGGGCGGTGGATGGTGCCCCGCTCGAGCACAGATGCATCGTCGGCCTCCGCTTTGTTGATTCTCGCTCCTATCGGCCAGGCTTCCATGCCGTCCGACGGATAGGGCGCGAGAATCTCGCGGAGGCCGGGCTCCGGTGTGCGGGGATCGAGCCAGGTTGTGTAGCGGTCCTCGGGGACGATAACCGGCATTCGGTCATGAATCGGGGTGATGAGCGTGTTGGGGTCGGTGGTGAGGATCGTACAGGTGAACAACCCCTCCCCCTCCCCGTTCTTGGGGCGCCAGTACTCCCATAGCCCGCCAAGTGCGAAGGGCTCGCGCCCCCGCAAAGCCACTGCCCACGGCTGCTTAGCGCCCCGTCCAGCCACCGCCTGCCATTCGTAAAAGACGTCGACGGGAATCAGGGCGCGGCGCGCCTTCATGGCGTCGCGGAAGGCCGGCTTGGTGAAGGCACTGTCGGCCCGGGCGTTGGCCATTCGCGCCCCGATGGTCGGATCCTGGGCCCACCACGGCACCAGGCCCCAGCGGCAGAGTCCGGCCTCGCGAATCCCTGAACGCTCCCTCACCACAAGCACTTCGGAGCCGGGCGGCACGTTATAGCGCGGAGCCATCTCGGGGAGCCCCGAAATGCCGAAGCGTTCCAGTTTGAGTTTGTCGGGCCGGGTCAGGCCGAATCGACCGCACATGACAGGTACTCTCGCACCCGAAGGCACGCGACGGGAGGGGGGCTATCCTTCTCCGCCACAACGCTTTAGCTTCAGCGGTTCAACAATCACCCTCCTCCCGCCCACGGCAACCGGCGGGAGGCGGACTATGACCAAAGGGAGGTTTGCCAACCGTGTCTCGGACATACGAGGCGGTATACATCTTTGAGTCTTCGCTCGAAGATGCCGCCATCCAGGAGAAGATCGCGAAACATCACGCGATGCTTCACACGACCGAAGAGATCAAGGTCGAACAATGGGGCCGACGTCAGCTGGCCTACAAGATTGGGCGACGCGATACCGGCTACTACGTTCTGGCGCGCTTCAGCTGCGACCCGAAAGTGCTGCCGGAATTCGAGCGTGCACTCAAGCTCGACGAAGGCGTCGTGCGCTACCTCATCACGCTCTACGAGCATGAGCTCGGAGCCCCGCCAATGACCGAAGACGAGCTGGCCGCGGCCCGCCGTCGTGAAGAAGAAGAGGAGGACGAAGACTGATGATGCGCCGCCCACGCAAGGCGTGCCCGTTCTGCGAAGGACGTGTGCACTACGTCGACTACAAGGACGATCGCGGTCTCGGCCGCTTCATCACCGATCACGGCAAGATCCTGCCCAGCCGGCTCAGCGGAGTTTGTGCGCGGCATCAGCGTCAGCTGGCCGTGGCCGTCAAGCGGGCGCGCTATCTGGCGCTCATCCCGTACATGACGGGGCATTCAGGCCCGGTCTGATCGCACACCGTTGCACGTGACCGCGTCCATCACCCCTGCCACCAACTCAGCCGTGTCGGCCCCTCCAAGGCCGCGCGGCTGGTTTCGGCTGCTCGCTGGTGTGTCGCTTGCCCTCGCGGTTCCGCTGGTCGCTCAGCTTCGGCTGATCGTCCCCATCGAACTCACCGTCGTCTTCATCGGACCCATCATGGCCGTGTGCAGTTTGCTCGCCTGGTGGTTGGGTGGACGGCTCTGGCTTGTGGTTGCCTGGAGTGCACTGGCCATCTGGATGCTGACGGTTCGCATCGGGCCGGCAACGGCGTTCGACTCACTGGCACGTGGCTGGGCGCTTTGCCTGGCGGCGAGCTTTGGGGGAATGTCGCTGTGGGGCAGAACACGCGCGTTTTTCCCGCGCGCACTGGCTGCCACCGCGGTGACCTTTCTGGCGTCCATGGTGCTGTTGATGGCCAGCCGCGGTGGTGTCGAGGATGCCGCACGGACGGTGGCGGACGAGTTTGCGCGACGACTGCAGGTAGTGAGTGAGGAGTATGCACGGCGCTCACAAACCGACGAGTGGCGCGCGTTTACCGCTCGATATCCTGCCGGTGCGGCGGTGGTGGAAAAAGGAGAAGCACAACTTCCCGACATTGCGCGTGGAGCCATTTCGGTATTCCCCGCACTGCTCGGACTTCAGTCGCTGGCATTGCTGGCGCTGGGTTGGGCCCTCTTCCACCGAGTGTCGCGCACACGGATCGGCCCGTCACTGCACCTGCTGTCGGAGTTCAAGTTCAGCGATCAGCTGGTGTGGGGCATCGTGCTTGGTGTAACCCTGATGGTGGTCCCGACGCTGCGCGATGCGCGTGGTCTCGGGCTGAACGTTCTTGTGTTTTTTGGCGCGCTCTACGCCCTCCGCGGGCTGGGAGTGCTTGCCTGGTTTGTGGCACCACGTCGCCCGACGCCGGTGCTGCTGGTGATTGCCGCGTGTCTCGCCGGTCCGGTCGTGGGGGTGTTCACCCTCGGGCTCGGACTCGCCGACACCTGGCTTGATTGGCGCGGCCGAGCCCGGCCCGCTACCTAACGAGAGGAGTCACTCATGGAGATCATACTTCGGCAAGCGGTGGACAAGCTGGGCCACCCCGGTGACCTGGTGAAGGTTTCAGCCGGCTTTGCTCGCAATTTCCTCCTGCCCCGCGGCATTGCCGTCGAGGCCACGGAGGGCAACAAGCGCCGCATCGCACAGGAAAAGGCGCGCCTCGAAGCCGCCGAAGCCGAGCGTCGGCAGGCGGCCGAATCACTCGCCACCCGCCTGGAACAGGTGTCGCTCACCTTCTCGGCACGTGTGGGTGAAGAAGGCAAGTTGTTCGGTTCGGTGACGGCGAGTGACATCGCGCACCAGCTGGAGGGTCAGGGCTTCCAGATCGAAAAGCGTCAGATCGACCTCCACGAACCCATCAAGGCCCTTGGGGTCTATCGCGTCCCGGTCAAGCTCCACGCCGACGTGAAGCCCGAGATCAAGGTCTGGGTCATCAAGGGGTAGCCGGACAGGACCCAGCCCCCGGACACCAAGGCAGGGCTGGACCACACGGACGGGGGCGCAGGTGAGCCGATTCGGCTTTCCTGCGCCCCTTTTTCGTGGTTCCGTACCATCGCGAACGCTCGGGCCCGGAGGAACTGGCGCATAGGGTACCTGCCAAGCACCCGTGTCTCCACGTCAACAGCGCGTTATGCTTGAACTGGAGCACATTCCTGCCGGGAACCTTCGTCCAGGCACCGCGCTAGCAGCAGAAGCACGCCAAACACTGAATGACCACCATCAGCACTCGCAAGCAGTCCGCCGCACTGGCCCAGCGTATCGCCGAGCTCTGCCTCGACAACAAGGCCACCGACATCGTCATCCTCGACCTGGAAGGGGTGAGTGACATGACCGATTTCTTCGTCATCGCCAGCGGTACTTCGGACACACACGTCCGAAGCACGGCTGAGCACGTAGTAGAAGGAATGAAGAAGTCGGGTGCACCAGCCACGCATGTCGAAGGATTGACGCAGGGCCGATGGGCGCTGGTGGATTTCGTCGACGTAGTGGTCCACCTGTTTCACCCAAGTCTCCGCAGTTTCTACCAGCTGGAGCGGCTGTGGGGTGATGCCGCGATCGTTCCAGTCGCTTCTCAGGGAGCTTCCGTATGAGAATACTCCGTGCAATTCCCCTCATCGCGCTGCTGGCATTCGCCGGTCGCGCCGAGGCCCAGTCGTACTTCGGGCAGAACCAGGTGCAGTTCGACCAGTTCCGGTGGAAGGTTCTGGAGACGGAGCACTTTCTCGTCTACTACTACCCCGAGACGGCGGACATCATCAAGGATGCAGCCCGCATGTCGGAGCGTTCCTACGCCCGATTGTCTCGGCTGCTGAACCATCAGTTCCGCGAGAAGAAGCCGATCATCCTGTTCCGCTCGCGCACCGACTTCGGGCAGAACAACGTCACCGGCGATCTGGGTGAGGGCACCGGTGGTGTGACGGAAGCATTGCGGCATCGCGTGCTGATGCCGTTCACTGGCGACTTCCAGTCGTTCGAGCATGTGCTGGCCCACGAGCTGGTGCACGCGTTTCAGTACGACATTTTCGCGCGTGGGCGGGCCGGTGGCGGGTTGCAGACGCTGCAGCAGGTCCAGCCCCCCCTCTGGATGATGGAAGGGATGGCCGAGTATCTGTCGTTAGGCCCCGGTCACGTGCTGACGCAGTCGTGGATGCGCGACGCTGCCCTGAATGGTGCACTGCCGTCCATTCAGCAGATGACGATGGATCCGGGGCGTTTCTTCCCGTACCGCTTTGGTGAGGCGCTGTGGGAGTATATCGGCGCGCGCTGGGGTGACGATGTCATCGGCGAAATTCTCAACGCCACGCCCAACGTTGGAGTGGAGCGTGCCTTCAAGCGTGAGCTGGGTCTCTCGCTGGAGGAACTGAGCGACGAGTGGCGCGAAGCGATGCAGGTGAAACACCTGCCGCAGGTGGCCAGAATGGACCGGGCGCGGAAGTTCTCCGATCCCCTGCTCAACCAGCGCAAGTCTGGCGGCATTGCCCAGTTGTTCGTCGCCCCGGCCTACTCCCCGGACGGCAAGTACATCGCCTTCATCTCGTACGGCAGCTACCTCAAGGGCGAGGTCTTCCCTGGCCTCTGGCTGGGCGATGGCGAAACCGGTAAACGCATCAAGCGTCTCGTGCAGTCGACGATGGATCCCGACTTCGAGGAGCTGCGCCTGCTGTATTCCGCGAGCGCTTTCTCGCCGGATAGCCGCTCCCTGGCCTTTACCGCACAGCGGAACGGGAAAGACGTGCTGTACACCATGGATGTCCAGCGACGGAAAATCACCAGGACGTTCGACAAGCTCCCGCTGGATGTGGTGATGAACCCGTCCTGGAGCCCGGACGGGTCGCAGATCGTTCTGTCCGGCTACAACTCCGGCATTCACGACCTCTACATCGTGAACGTGGCGGACGGCACCATGCGACGCCTGACAAATGACCGGCATGCGGAGATGATGCCGCAGTGGTCCCCCGACGGGAAAACGATCGCCTTTGCCACCGATCGCGGGTACGGCACCGATCTGGATGTCCTCAAGTTCACCAAATGGAAGATTGCAACTTACGATCTTGCCACGGGCAACATCGAAGTGCTGCCGGGCCAGGCGGGGCTCAACCTGAACCCGATGTGGTCACCGGACGGCAAGTCGCTGGCCTTCATCTCCGACCGTAATGGGACCTCCAACATCTTCCTGTACGAGTTCGACAAGAAGGAGCACTTCCAGCTGACCAACCTGATTGGCGCGGTCTCTTCGTTCTCCGAATATTCGCCGGCCATCACGTGGGCTCGGAGCGCCGACAAATTGGCGTTCACCTATTACGAAAACGGTGACTACACCATCTGGTCGGTGAACAACCCACGTCGCCTCAAGAAGGAGCCGTGGCGCGAAACAACGGCTACGGTCGTGGCGGCTGCCCCGGCAACACCACCGGTCTCGCGTCCCGCGGCGAATCCGTTGTCGGCCAGCAATGCCGACGACATGCGCCGCGCTCTCGAGACAGCGGCACGCGCAGCAGACACTACACGTACCAGCGATGTGCTCTCCGTCTATCGGGCCGCCACCGGATTGCGCGCCTCGTCCGACGCCCCGTCGTCGACGGAGCGTTCAGGGAACGCGCCGATCACGGTGTCGGAACTGCTCGACAGCGCCACCTTTGCGTTGCCCGATACCACGCGTTTCCGCGAGTATGACTACAAGCCCGGATTGCAGCCGGAGTACATCGCTCGGCCCAATGTCGGGTATGCCCAGGACAACTTCGGGCGCGGACTCTTTGGCGGCACCGCCATCGTGCTCGGCGACATGCTGGGCAATAACAAACTGGCGCTGGCAGGACAGATCAATGGTCGGCTGAGCGAAGCCTTCTTTTACGGGGCGTACACCAACCTTGGCCGCCGGCTGCAGTACACCACGGGTCTGTCGCAGACCCCCATTTTCTTCCTCAGCGGGTCAAACGAAGAGCCCGCCGGAACGGGGCTCGCCCAAACGGTGCAAAGCTTTGATATCTCGCGATACGTCGTGAGGCAGGGCTTCGCCATTGCGATGCGCCCGAAAAATCGGTTCACCCGGTGGGAGTTCGGACTCAACGCTACCAACCTGAGTTCGTCCCTCGCCCGTATCGAGCGGCTCGTCGATTACCAGACCGGGTTTGCGTCTGACTTTGTGACGACCGAGGTCACCAACGGCCGGAGCGAGAGTTATCTCGGGCCCTACGCGGCCTACGTGTCGGACAACGCGCTCTTCGGCTACACCTCGCCGATTTCCGGGCGCCGGTTCCGTTTCCAGGTTGAGCCCTCAGTCGGGCAACTTCGCTGGACCGAGATCACGGCCGATTACCGCAAGTATTTCCCGCTCCTGTTCAACTTCATCACCTTTGCGGTGCGGACCCAGGCCAACGTGGGCATTGGCCGAGACGAGATGGCCTTCCCCAAATACATCGGCCGCCCCGACTTCATCCGTGGATACGACCGTGAGCAGTTCCTGTCCCAGTTCTGCGGCGGCCTGGTGAACGACCAAAGTTCATGCAGCGCCACCGAATTGCTGGGTTCGCGTGTTGCCTTTGCCAACGCGGAGCTTCGCTTCCCGCTGGTGCGGCGCTTCGACCTCGGGCTCATCCCGATTTCACTCCCGCCGGTTGACGGCCTCGTCTTCTACGACGCCGGTCTTGCCTTCCAGCGCGGTCAGTCCATCTCGTTGCGCCGCCCGGCCAACTACAACGAGGACAACAGCCGCTACGTGCTTCGGAGCTATGGCGCGGGTGTGCGTCTCAACCTTTTCGGCTTCGCCATGGTGCGATGGGACTACGCTATCCCCCTCGACCGTCCCGGCCGCAAGGGATACTGGATGTGGACACTAGGCCAGTCATTCTGACGCCAGGAATTCGTTCACCGGCGTTGACGAGAGACGAAAGGAGGGGATCAGGGGCTCGAACCTGGTCCCCTCCTTTTTTCCGTTCGCGGCGAACTGCGGATGCGCGAGGTGATCCGTGCCTTTGCCCTCGTCGGGGCGACCTGTGACGCCTATGTTTCCCCCGTGCGCCGCGCCCCCTTTTTCGCCGTTGTAGCCACCCTTGCCGCCTGCGGTGGGGGGTCGCGCGACGAGGGCCAAACTGAGCGGAAGATCACCGCGGGGCCCGACCCCGTTGTGGTGCGCGTCCCGCGTTCGGGAGGCGTCGTGAGGGCCTCTCGGTTCGCAGAGCTGGACTCGGTGGTGTGGCGCTCCACGCAGGCGGCCCCCGTGGTCGACCGCATTCTCGGGTTCGACCCCGAAAACGGAATGCTGGCCTTTGTCGACTCGGCCGGTGGGCCGGGCTGGATCGATTTGCGGCTTGGTTCGATCAAGCGCCCGTCGAAGGGGAGTTACGCGTCGCTGGCGTCCGCCGACGGATGGTCGATTTTCGGGCTGACCGCGTCGGGTGGTGTCGTGCGTATGACGCCAAGCGGCGACTGGACTCTCCCCGGTGAACGGGTGGTGCGCCGCGTGGTACCCACGCCTGATGGAACGGTCCTGTTGCTGGTCGACGCAGGCGAGGAAGGGGCGCTGCTGCTGCGCACACGTCCCCCCGACGACGTCATCACGGATTCCCTCGACATCCCCAGAACCGACCGCGCCGTGGTCACACCGGTGGGCGACCGGGTCTACCTGGGGGCAGCCGACCGGTTGCTGACGGTCCCGCCTAACGATATCTCGCGACTGGAACGCTTTTCGGTCGATGACGACATTCTGGCGATCGCACCGACACCAAGTGGCGACCGCGTGTTTGTGGCGAGCCAGGGCTCCCCACGTCTCGAACGCCTTGACCGATATTCCGGTGACGTGAGCGGATCGGTCAAGCTGCCGGGGCTCGCCACCGAGCTGCGCATGGATCCGCTGGGGCGCTACCTGCTGGCGCGTCCGGTGGAAGGTGATTCGGTGTGGGTGGTCGCCGTCGGCACAGAAGAGTTGGTCGCGACACTCAAGACCGGATGGCGCGCCGACCTGCCCGCAGTAGCGGTCGACGGCACGGTGGCCACGCTTCAGAGCCCTGCCGTGGATTTTGTCGATCCGGTCTCGGGCGAGAGCACACGCCGCGTGGCTACTGGTGCGGAGGATCTCTGGTTCTTCGCACGCTGGAATGGGTTCCGCCCACGCGCTCGCGGGATCGACGTTCCGGTGGCATTCAGAACACGCGCCGAATCCACCAGGGTGGTGAGCGGCGGGCAGGCCACCAATGCCGCGCCCTCGGAAACGCCGGCAGCCGATCGCCCTGCCACACCATCGACTGAGCGTCAGGATGAGCCACCCCCGGCGTCGGCTCAAACCAAGCGATCGGGGTGGACGCTCTCATTCGCGGCCGTGCTCTCCATGGACCGTGCGCGCGAGATTGCCTCTTCCATTTCGGTCGACGGACAGAAGCCGCGCGTCTCTCCCGGTGAGTCGGGTGGCACGCCGGTGTATCGTGTGATCATGGGGCCGTTCCCCACGCGCGACGATGCCGAACGTGCGGGCAAGGCATCCAAACAGAGTTTTTGGGTCTACGAGGGCGTCCCCTGACGGAACCCGCCCTTCTCGCCTTTGAAGCCAGCTGGGAAAGCGCTGGCCAGCGCGTCTCTCCGCTCGTCGACGGCGTAGCAGCCGTGGCGGTGATCGGCGACGACCTCGTCGCCACGCGAGCGGTCGCCATGGGCGTAGCGCGCGGCCAGAGCCTGCGACGTCGCGTCTTTCTGGCCACGCTCACCAGTGAAGACTCCGAAGCGAACACCGCCTCGGACGGCGAACAGCCCGGCGTAAGCGACATGATCCGGTACGGCATCTCGCTGGGCCGTGCCGCACAGCCCAGCGCCGACTCTCCCAATCTCTTTCTCCTCTCCGGTGGCGCCGAATCGCCCCTGGCGAGCGACGTGTTGTCGAGCACCCGATGGCGTTCACTCGCTGAACAGATTCATCGCGCCGACGCACTCCTGCTGATCGCCGCGCCGGCCAGCGTGCCCGCCCTCGATCTGCTGCTGACGCAGCTTGATGGCGCGCTCGTCGTGGGAGACGCGGCAGCCCCAGCCGGGGTCAAGGTTCTCGGCGAGGTGCAGACTGGCGCGACGATGCGCACGCCCGCCATGCCTTCGCGCCCCGTGGCCGCTTCGCCGGAGAAGAGTGGTGGCAACTGGACGAAATGGCTGATCGGAGCGGCAGCAGCATTGCTGGCGTCCCTCGCGGTGCCCCAGGTGCGCCAGCGCGCGATGCAACTTGTGAGTGGCGCGCCAGCGGCCGCGACTGACACGGCAGCGGCAAAGCCCGACCTCCTTGCCCTTCCTCCTGTGGCGCCGCGTGTTACGTCAGACGCCGCGTGGAGCACTGAAATTCGATTCTTCAACTCTCGCAGCGACGCCCTTTCCCTCGTCACGGCCCTCGGCGACACGGTGCCGGCACCTACCTTTGCGCTCGCCCCCACTCCGGGGGATAGCACCTCGTGGTACCGCGTGCTGCTTGGTGCCTTCTCAGACAGCCTCTCGGCGGAGAACTTTCTTGCCTCGCTGCGTGCGCGCGGATCGATTCCTGCAACCGGGGGTGCGGTAAGTCATACGCCGTACGCACTCCTCGTGGACTCGGCGTCAGACAATGTCATGGCGCGCGTGCGCATTTCGGGTTATCTCGGCCGTGGATTGCCGGCGTATTCCCTGCGCGACAGCAGCAATGTGTGGCGGATTTTTGTCGGTGCCTTCTCTGAAGCCGCCGACGCCAACCGGTACAAGCTCGAACTCGATTCCCTGAACATTCAATCGACCCTCGTGGTTCGGGTCGGGAGTACATCGTAGGTGCGGCTCACAAAACTCGAAATGCAAGGCTTCAAGTCGTTTGCCGATGCGACCACCATGGTCTTCGACAACGGCGTGACGGCCATCGTGGGGCCCAATGGATGTGGCAAGTCGAACGTCTCCGACGCCGTCCGCTGGGTATTGGGCGAACAACGTGCGCGCATGTTGCGAGGCGCCAAGATGGAAGAGGTCATCTTCCAGGGATCGTCAGCGCGTCGCGCGGTGAACGTGGCCGAGGTCTCTCTCCACTTCGAGAATGAAGACGGGCAGCTGCCTGTCGCCTTCAAGGAAGTGGTGGTCACCCGGCGGCTCTCGCGTTCAGGTGAGAGTGAGTACCTGATGAATGGTGCCTCCTGCCGGCTGCGCGACATTCACGACATGCTCCGCGGCACTGGTCTCGGCGCCGACACGGGAGTGGTCATCGAAGCCAAGATGATCGATGCCCTCCTCTCGGATCGTCCGGACGATCGCCGCGAACTCTTCGAAGAAGCGGCCGGCGTGGGCCTCTATCGCGATCGTCGCCGCAGCACTGAGCGACGACTCGAGGAGACAACCCTCGACTTGTCGCGACTCGACGACCTGCTGTCCGAGGTCCAGAGTCAGGTGCGTTCGCTCGCGCGTCAGCGCAAGAAGGCGGAGCGCAGTGAGGAGTTGAGCACCCGCCGCTTTGCGGTGGACCTCACCCTCGCGTCGCGCGAGATGGAGGCCTGGCGCGAAGAACTTGCCGTGCTGGAAACCCGGGTCGCCGACCTGCGCAGCAACGGGCCCGAAGCCGAAACGGCCGTGGCCGATGCAGAAGTGCGCCGCAGCAGTGCGCAGGAGCAGCGTGCCGAGTGCGAAGCCACCCGCAACGAACTGGCGCGACTCCACGCACAACATCAGCAGCAAGTGCAGGAGCTGCGTGGCGAAGTGGCGGTGGCAGAAGAACGGCAGAAAAACGCGGCGGAGCGTCGTCAGCGCGCTGAAGAGGAACAGCGCGACGGCGCGGCCACCGACGAGCGTCTTGCCGCCGAACGAGTGGGCGCGGTCGAAGAGCGCACCCAGCTCGAAGCCGAAGGCACCGCGGTCGAGGCTCTCGTCGCCTCACTCGTCGTGGAAGAAGAGTCCATGCGTGGACGTGTCGCAGCCGCTCGCACGGCCGTTGATGCGGCAGAGCGGACGTTGCGCGAGGTGCGCGACCAGATCCGTCGCCTGGAGTTGGACAAGGAAAGCGCCCATCGCGAGCTCACAGAAGTCGATGCTCGCACCGAGCAGCTGCGCGCCGAGCGGGCCTTGCTGGTCGATGGCGCTGCCGCCCTGCAGCGGGAGATCGTGGTCGCTGATGAAGCGATGGAAATGGCGCGTACCGCCGTCACCGAAGCACAGGCCGAACTGGAGCGTGCCCGTGCCGGCGCCCGTGTGGCACGAGATGCCGACACGGCCTGCCGCGCCGAAATGGGGCGAGCGCAGGAACAGTGCGCGGGAATCGAAGGGCGCCTCAACGCCCTCGAGGGACTCGAACGGGAACGGGTGGGATTGGCCCCGGCTGCCGCGCGTTTGTTGCGCGAGCGCGAACGGTTTGGTGAAGGCGCCATTCTGGGTCCGGTCTCCGACTTCCTGACCGCTGGCTCCACGTCGGCGCTTGCCGTCGAACGTTTCCTTGGCATGACTCTGCATGCCGTGGTGGTGCGCGACCGTGGCGTCGCCGATGAGGTGCGTGCCTGGCACACCAGCTCCAATCCGGGTCCCCTGCTCCTCCTCCCGCTCGACGCGGCCCCACAGCTGCACAACGCTGAGGCCGGCGACCTGCTGCCACAGGTGGAAGTGTCGGCTTCGGCCGCTGCCTGGGTCCGTGCCCTGCTCGAGCAGGTGCATTCCATCGACGAGGGATCGGCGTTCATCGACGCGCGTGGCGCCATGTGGCTCCCCGGCAGTGTAGCGGGCCCCGGCCCGCTGCGTCGCCGCGCCGAAGTCTTTGCACTGCGCGCCGAGTTGCAAGCAGCGCAAGACAACCGGGCGCGTGCAGCCACGGCCAGTGATGAGGCGCGGGCAGCACTGGTACGTGCCGATGCTGAAGTCGCGGCATCGTCCGAACGCGCCGCCGCTGCACAGTCTGAAGACCGGCGTGCCAACGACGTCCGGGCCGAGCTCGAACGTCGCCGTCTGCGTGGCGTGCGCGAACTCGAAGAAGCCGATGCCCTGGCCTCGCGATTGGCTGGTCGTCATCAGGAGCTTTCCAAGCGCGTGGCCGCGGCGCAGGAGCAGGCCGAGCTGGCGAGCGCATCGCTGGGCGGCCACGAGGAGACGGTGCAAGGACGCCGGACCGAAACGGTTGACGCCGAACACGCGCTCGAAGCGGCGCGCGATCGTCGCACCGCGGCGCAGGTGAACGTGGCGCAGGTGCGTGCCCGTCTGCAGGTGGCCAACGACCGCTTGCAGCGACTGGATCAGGAGCACAGCAACGCCGCAAACCGGCTTGCCGCACTGGCCCAGGAGCTCTCATCGCTTGGCGAGTCCGATCGCAAGCTGGCCATGCAGCTCGATTCGTGGCAGGCCGACCTCGACACCCGCGTTGCAACACTCAAGGATGTCGAAACGCGTGTGGCGGCAGCGGAAGCGGCGGTGCAAACCGCCGACCTCGCGCTGCAGGAAGCCGATCAGGCGCTGGATGCGGCACGGCGCAATGCGCACGACCGCGAATCGTCCCTGCACGCCTCCGAACTGCGCTTTATCGAGTTGTCCGGCAAGCGGGCCACGATCAAGGAACGTCTGGAAACCGAGTGGCGGCGTCCTCTCGAGGACCTGCTCACCTCGTTTGTAGCCGTCGATGTGGATGACGACACCCTTCGCGCTGAAGCAGAACAGCTGCGCAACGATGTCGAGAAACTTGGCCCGGTCAACCCGCTGGCCATCGAGGAACATGAGGAAGAACTCAAGCGCCTCGATTTCCTGACCACCCAGCGCAACGACCTCGCCGAGGGCAAGAACAAGCTGCAGCTCGCGATCCGTGAAATCGATACCACAGCGCGCGAGATGTTCCTGGCCACCTTCACACAGGTGCGCGAGAACTTCCGCCAGATCTTCATGACCCTGTTTGGCGGCGGTGAGTGCGACCTGCGTCTCGAGAACCCGGAGCTTCCGCTCGATTGTGATATCGAGGTCCACGCCTCACCGCGCGGAAAGCGCACACAGCGCATCAACCTGCTCTCCAGCGGCGAGCGTGCCCTGGTGGCTCTCTCGCTGTTGTTCGGCATCTTCCTCACCAAGCCAAGTCCCTTCTGCCTCCTGGACGAAGTGGATGCCCCACTGGACGACGCCAACATCGGCCGTTACGTGCGTATGCTGACGCAGTTCAAGACCAACACACAGTTCATCGTGATTACGCACAATCCGCGCACGACCACCGAGGCAGCGGATGCGGTGTACGGTGTCACCATGCAGGAACCCGGCGTGTCGTCGCTGGTGAGCGTTCGTATGCGGGGGAATCCCGTGGACGACGCGGTGACCACCGAAGATCCTCTCAGCGAAAGCCAGGGCGTCGAAGCTGCCTGACGTCTTGCCGTGATACCGGGGACGCCGCGCCAGCGGCTCCCCGAAACCGCGGAACGCCCTCTGCCTCACCGGGTACCTTCTGCCATGCCACGTCTCATCACGGCTCTCTGCCTAACGCTGTCCGCCGCCACGCTCACCGCGCAATCGGCGGCGGAAAGTGCGATTGACAAGGCGGTGGCGGCCTACGCCGGCATTCGCACCGCTCGGGCCTCGTTCGAGCAGAACATCACCAATGCCCTTACCGGATCGGCGATCCCGTCGCGGGGGGAGTTCCAGCAGTCACGCCCCGACAAGTTTGCCTTCCGGTTCAGCGACCCCAAGGGAGACGTGATCATCTCCGACGGGAAGTTTGTGTGGCTCTATCTGCCCAGTTCCACCCCGGGCCAGGTCATTCGAGCTCCCCTCACCGCAGATATCGAAGGATCGATCGACCTGATCGGCGCCTTCTTCACCAATCCGCGAGCGCGCTACACCATCACCGACGCTGGTGCGGCAACCATTGACGGCCGCGCCACTCGCGCTGTGAACCTGGCGCCACGCCCCGGTACCAGCCCGGGATTCGTGCGCGCCCGCGTCTGGGTCGATCTCGAGGACGGTCTGTTGCGTCAGTTCGAGGCGCAGGAGGCCAGCGGGCTCACGCGCCGCGTGCGCATTGTGTCCTTCGTGCCTAACGCCGACGTGGCCACCTCGTCCTTCACCTTCAAGCCACCCAAGGGTGTGAAGGTCGTCGACGGGTCAGCGTTGCGCTGAGGTCAGGGCGCCGTGCTGTCGGCGGCGCTGAGCACATCGCGCGGGGAACGCGCGCTTCTGAGCACCGTCGCCGCCCGCTGAATCAGTTCGTCGCCTTCAATGGTCCGACGTGCCTCGGCGACAGCGCCAAGCTGCACACGAACCATTTCGCGCCCGACAAACGAGGCCACCAGGGATCGTGCGCCGTTCCACATCGTGCGGTCGAGCGCAAACCCGCGCGCCTGCACCATACGCCAGGCCCCTTCGAGCATGTCGTCGGTCACCGGGGTGTCCCAGCTCGTCACTCGCCCCGTGCCCCGCAACGACGTGGCATATGCGGTGAGTGCATCGCGAAACTCGGTTACCCGAACGCCAAGTGCGGACTGCAGCGCCAGTTCTGCGGTGAGTGCAGCGCGTTCGGAGACAAGCACATCTGGACTGATCCCACCACCGCCAAACACCGTGCGACCGGCGTCGGTGCGAAAGCGGGGCGCGTCGTCGTCGCGCCCGACAGCACCGGACTCCACCATGCGATCGATGGATCGCCCCGATGGCGTGTACCAGCGCGCCGTGGTGAGTTTGAGCCCCCCTCCCGCAGCCGTCTGGAACACGGCCTGCGCGCTTCCCTTCCCGTAGGTCGGTTGCCCCATTACCAGGGCCCGGTCATGATCCTGCAGCGCTCCCGTGACAATCTCGCCTGCGCTCGCCGTGCCGCGATCGGCAAGCACCACCATGGGCAACGTCGGCCATGCCTGCGGTGCGGAATCGGCGAACACCTGAGGTGTCGTCGCCGCGCGACCACGCATGCTCACAATCGTTTGCTTCGGGTCGAGAAAGAGCTCGCTCACGGCCACACCCTGCGCGAGCAACCCACCCGGGTTGCCGCGCAGGTCCAGCACCAGTGAGGTCATTCCGGCCTGCTTGAGCGAGTCCACAGCGCGGGCGAGTTCACGCTCCGTAGAGTCGGAAAAGGCCCGGAGATCGACGTACCCGACCCCGTCAGGAAGCAGCGCGGTTCGCCTCACCGCCGTGCGGTGTACCTCCTCGCGCACGAGCTTGACCGGAAGCTGACCAGACCGCCCCGGCCGCTCGACCAGCAGAGTGACCGCCGTTCCCGACGGACCGCGCATGGCATTCCGGGTTTCGTCGTCGGTCCAGCCGCGGGTCGAGCGGCCGTCAATTTCCAGGATGCGGTCGCCGGCCAGGAGACCCGCGCGTTCCGCCGGGCTTCCGGGGAGCGGGGCGATAACTCTCGGCCAGCCCTCGCGCGCGTCGAAGCGAACGCCGAGCCCTGTGTAGAGTCCTGTTGTATTCTCCGCCAGTCTCTTGAGCCGTGCGGGCTCGAGATAGACCGTGTTCGGATCTCCCAGTTCTTCCAGAAAGCCGGCCACCGTGCGGTTGAGCAGCTCGGCCGTGGAGATCGAGTCAACGTAGCTGCGCTGGATGCGCGCGAGCACATCGTCGAGGAGGCGCTCCGTGTTTCCCTGCGGGGGTTTGCTCGCAAAACCGCGCGCCAGCAAGCCCCCGCCTGATGCCATGGCACCAACGAGGATTCCCACTGCAACGAAAGCGCGCGATCGAGAGGGAGTCATCCGTATTTATGGGACCCCTGGCCCGACAGAAACGTTTCAGGAAGTTGCGCCGCCAGATGGCCCCAGATGCGTTCCTCGACTTCCAGCTCCGATCCGGCCGCATCGACGAGGGATATTGGTCCGCACTCTGGGTGGATCTGCTGCCACTCGGGAGACGCGTACTGGCGGAACGCCGCTCGAACGCGTTCGTGAAAGGCGTCACCGGCGCGCTCGACCCTGTCTTGAGCGCCTCTCGCCGCCACACGCTCGGCGCCCACCGTGGCTGGCAGGTCGAGGAGCAGGGTCACGTCGGGCACCACCCCGGTCGTGGCAAAGCCGTTCGCCGCAATCACCCCGGCCTCATCGAGCCCGCGCCCGGCAATCTGGTAGGCGTAGGTCGAGAGAAAGAATCGATCGGTGAGCACCAGGTCGCCGCGTGAAAGCGCCGGCCTGATGACGTCGTCGATGAGCTGCGCACGGGACGCCATGAAGAGGAGGGCCTCAGCGCGCGGCACAATGGCGTGAGAGGTCTCGAGCAGGAGGCGGCGCACTTCGTCACCGACCGGAGTCCCGCCCGGCTCGCGGACGAGGGTGACGGCGAGCCCCTGACGTGCGGCACGCGCCGACAGTCGGCGGAGCTGCGTGGTCTTGCCGACCCCCTCTGCCCCTTCGAGTACGACGAGTGCCCCACGCACCGCGGTCTCGCTCAGCTCAGGGAGATGATGGGGCTGGCGGCTCCCGCCTTGATCCCCTCGGCGATCCACTGGTTCACCTGCATCATGAGCTTGTCAAAGTTTTCCTGAGCGGCCACAGCGCGCTGATAGGCGTGGGTGACCTGCACCTTGCCGAGCAGTTCGTCGAGCTCCTGCTCCATTTCCGGTGTAGGCTCCTGGCCCGCCCGCATCATGTTCTGCGCGTCACGACGCAGCGTTTCCATGCGCTGCAGGTTGGCCACGGCGTCCTTGTCGTTCCCGAGATCGTCGTTGGCGCGTTTGAGCGCCTTGTACTCCTCGCTTTGTCCGAGGAGACGGCCGAGGTCCTTTGCTTTGGTATCGATCATCGATGCAGGTACGGTTCGGGGACGAAAAAACGGCGCGGCAAGCCAACCCGGAGGAGGCTAGTCGGTCGCGTGTCGTGTCGCCATCACAAAACGCTCGCGTCCGGAATAGTCCGCAATCACGTGCGCTTCGCCAAACGCGCCGGTGCTCGTGACCATCCGTGCGACGACCCCCGCCCGGCGTGAATCCACCTCGAGGGCCAGGAGTCCGCCGGGGCGCAGCGCCTGCGAGGCGCCCGCGACAATGGACTCAGTGACCTCCAGGCCATGGTGGGCACAGCACAGGGCCTGCGCAGGTTCCCAGTAGCGCACGAGGGGCGGGAGCGACGCCATCTCCTCGTACGCGATGTAGGGCGGGTTGGCCACGAGGACATCGACCATTTCACCAGCCAGGGGGGCGAGGACCGATCCCACCCGGAACTCCACCCTGGCGCGCAGCGAAGCCGCAGCCCCCTGGCGGTTGAGTTCGGCGACGGTCAGGGCGTCGAGTGACACATCGGTGGCGATTACCCGCTGAAAATGGCCTTCGGCGGCGAGCGCGAGTGCAATGGCGCCTGAACCGGTCCCGATATCGGCGGCCACGCCGCCGCTGTGGGCCTGGGGTTTTGAGAGCACGAGTTCCACCAAACGCTCCGTCTCCGGACGCGGGATCAAAACCCGTTCGTCGACCAGGAGATTGAGGAAGCGGAAGGAGGCCTGCCCCACAGCGTAGGCGAATGGTGCGCCGGCCACCCGCCGACGGGTCGCAACCTGTACCTGCCGCAAGGTCTGTGCATCGACGAGCGCCGTGGCGTGCAATGTCGGCCAGAAGCGAGGCCGATCCATCACCGCCGCGACAAGGTCACGTGCCTCCGTACCCGGAGTGACAATGCCCACCATCGCCAGCGCCTGCGCCACCTCCCGCACGAGTGCGCCCAGCGTCGCGGGCGCCGCCACTGGCGATGACAAACCCGGAACAGCCAGTGGCTCCATCGTCATGCGGTGTCGCTGCTGAGCTTTTCCTCGAGGTCCGCCAGCTTGAGCGCCTCGATCAGGCGGCCAATGTCGCCATCCATGACGGTCGGCAGGTCGTGCAGCGTCATGTTGATGCGATGATCGGTCACGCGGCTCTGCGGATAGTTGTACGTACGGATCTTGGCCGATCGGTCGCCGGTGCTGACCGCCGACTTGCGCAGCCGCGAACGTTCGGCCTGCTGCTCCTGAATGCGGAGGTCGAGGAGACGGGCACGCAGGACGTCCATGGCCTTGGCCTTGTTCTGGATCTGCGAGCGCTGATCCTGCTGCGTGACGACGATGCCCGTGGCGAGGTGGGTGATGCGGACGGCAGAGTCGGTGGTGTTGACCCCCTGCCCCCCGGGACCCGACGCGCGATAGACATCGATCCGCAGGTCTTTCTCCTGGATATCGACGTCGATTTCCTCGGCTTCCGGGAGTACCGCCACCGTGGCCGCGGAGGTGTGGATCCGTCCCGCCGCCTCGGTGAGTGGGACGCGCTGTACGCGATGGACACCGGCCTCCCAGCGCAGTTCTCCGAAGGCCCCGTCGCCGACCACCTTGAAGATGACTTCACGGGCGCCGCCTAACGTGGCATCGGAGATGGAGAGGAGTTCGATCCGCCATCCTCCGCGTCGCTCGATGTAGCGCGTGTACATGCGATGGAGGTCGGCGGCAAAGAGGGCGGCTTCATCGCCACCGGTCCCGGCGCGGATTTCGAAGATCGCGGTGCGATCGTCGAGCGGGTCATGCGGCACGAGGAGCGGGCGCACATCGAGCTCAATCTGCGCGATTTCCGCCTGAAGCCGCGCGACCTCGGCCTTGGCTTCGGAGGCGAGGTCGGGGTCATCAATGGAAAGGAGCTCGCGAGACTCCGCGAGCTCCGTATCACACTTGGTCAGCCGCTGCGCCAGCTTGACGACGGCGGTCAGACGCTGATGCTCGCGACCTAACGAGGCCAGACGTCGCGAGTCGCGCATCGTGGCCGGATCTGCGAGTTCCTGCTCGACCTGGCTGGCGCGTTCTACCGCACCAGCCAGCCGATCGCGAATCAGGCTCAGGCGGTTTTCCCGGCGTACTTCTGCCGGAAGCGCTCAACACGGCCGGCGGTATCAACCAGCTTCTGCTTGCCCGTGTAGAAGGGGTGGCAGGCGGAGCAAATGTCGAGATGAAGGTCCGAAACCGTGGACCGCGTCTGCCAGCTGTTTCCGCAGGCGCAACGGACCGTAGCGGTCGCGTATTCTGGATGGATGTCTGTTTTCACGGCTACTCTGGCGTTCTTGAAGAGCTGGGAAAGATGAGGGGGCTCTACCCGAAGATCAAGTGGGACAAGGGTTTGGAGCCGCCCATGTGCCCCCTCTGGTTACCAGCCATGAAGCCCGATCTCGGCGGTTCGGTTCCCCAACATAAGGCCCACTTTGGTGACCCAAGCCACCGCTTTAGCGTGGCATTCCGGCAATCTTGGCCCGGGCCCTGTCCGCCATGCCTCACCCCGGACAGCCCGACCGGAGCTCGACCCGGTGTGACCAATGCCACAGCGTGGCGTCTCTGGTCGTGGGCTCGGTCAGGTCCTTTTTTCCGCACCCACCTATTTTTCGTGCATACATGATGTCGACCTCATTGCTCGAACGGCCAATTCGGAACATGGACAACGCCGCCTTTCTCCGCTCGATCCCGCTCTTCTCCAAGCTCGACGACGCCGAACTCCAGCGCTTTGGGGAGCTCATGCGGGAGAAGAACTACCCCAAGGGCAGTGTCATCGTTTTCGAGGACGATCCCGGCGACTCGCTTTTCGTGGTCCGTGATGGCCGCGTGAAGGTGGTCCTGATCGGGGAAGATGGCCGCGAGGTCATTCTGGGCGTTCTCGGTGTGGGCGAGCATTTCGGCGAGCTCTCGCTGATCGACGACCAGCCGCGGTCGGCGCACGTAATCGCCATGGAGGAGACCAACCTCCTGGTACTCCGTCGTGATGACTTCCGGCGCCGCGTCGAAGCCAATCCGGCGGTAGCCTGGTCCCTGATGGGCGAGCTGACACGTCGCCTGCGCCGCGCTGACGCCAAGATCCACGGGCTCGCGCTCCTCGACGTGCCCGGCCGCATCGCCCGCCTGCTCCTCGATTTTGCCGAGGAAAGCGGGAGTGACATGATCGAGAAGCCCCTGACCCACCAGACCATTGCGCACATGATCGGGGCGAGCCGCGAAACGGTCTCACGCACCATTCGCGACTTCCAGATCCAGGGGCTCATCAAGGTCGAGCGTCGCCGCATCTCGGTGGCCAATCGCCCGGCCCTCAAGCAAATGGCACAAGCGCGCGTCTGATCGAACGTCCCTCCTGAGGGGCAAGAGGGCCGCCATGGCGGCGCGCCCTCTACCGCCCCGGACTCTTCCATCATCATGAACGTCCGCTTCTGGGGGACCCGTGGTTCGTGCCCCGCGCCTGGCCCGGAAACAACGCGGTACGGCGGCAATACCACATGCCTCGAGCTGCGCACCGAAGATGACCACCTCGTCATCTTCGATGCGGGAACTGGCATCAGGGAGTTAGGGCTCTCGCTCACCGAACACGCCAACGGCGACGCCATCACCGGCGACCTCTTTTTCAGCCATGCGCACTGGGACCACATCCAGGGCCTCCCCTTCTTTGCGCCGGCATTCCAGAAAGGCAATCAGTTTCAGCTGTGGGGCTCGCCCGCCCTCGAACGCAGCCTGGAGGTAGTGCTACGCCAGCAGATGAGCCCCGTGGTCTTTCCGGTGGCGTTTGATCAGCTCTCGGCCCGCATGGAGTTTGCGCCCTTCGCCGCCCATGCCCACTCTGGCCCCGGCTACGAACTCCGTGCCGTGAATGTTCGACACCCCGGTGGGGCGCTCGGCTTTCGGGTCTGGCCCTCGGGGGAACCGCAGCGGAGCATTGTGTTCATCCCCGACAACGAACTCGATCGCGACGGCGATCGCGCCGAGGATGCCTCAACCCGCGATGCGCTGGTGGATTTCGCGCGTGGGGCCAAGGTGCTGATTCACGACGCCATGTACACGGGCGCCGAGTACATGGATCACCGAGGATGGGGCCATTCGTCGTATCGCGATGCCATCGACTTTGCCATCGCCGCCGAGGTGGAAACACTCGTGTTGTTCCACCACGAACCCGACCGGACGGATGCGGCGCTTGATGAGATGCTCGCCCTCTGCCATCAGATGGTGCAGGAGCGGTCGGGGCGCGTGCAGGTGGTGGCCGCCGCCGAAGGGATGACGGTCGGCGTCTAACGCCGACCCCACCCTCCACCACCAGGTGTCAGCACCGACACCACATCGCCGGCCTTGAGTTCCAGACGGCACTTGGCCGGGATTGGTGTGCCATTGAGGAGGTTCTGTCCGGTGGCGCCATCACCTCCACCCGCGGCTCCACGCGGCGCGTGACGCCGGCGTTCGGTTACCAGGGTGACCGTGCAGGCCTCGAGCGCGCGGTAGCGACGCACCACGCCATCGCCACCGCCATGTGTCCCGCCTCCACCCGACCCTGCGCGCAGAGCGTACTCGTCGATTCGAAGCGGGTAGGCGTGTTCGAGCGATTCGATGGGAGTGTTTCGCGTATTGCTCATGCCCACGTGCACCGCACTCGGCCCGGGTCCGCGCGCACTGGCACCCTGCCCACCACCTAACGTTTCGTAGAAGGTCCAGCCCCGTCCACCGAAGGTCACGTTGTTCATGGTGCCCTGCCCCTGGGCCGGCACCTCGACACCCGCGGAGGCGAAGGCGGCAAACAAGGTGTCGGTGACCCGTTGCGACATCTCCACATTCCCGGCCGCGACCGCCGCAGGCCAGCGTGCGTTCACCGCACTTCCCTCGGGGGCAATCAGGCGAATGGCGCGCGCAATCCCATCGTTGGTCGGCAGGTCATCGGGCATGAGTGTGCGCAGTACGAACACGGCTGCGGCGCGTGCCACGGCCAGCGGTGCATTCACGTTGCCCGCCACCATGGGTGACGTCCCGGTAAAGTCCACCTCGAGTGTGCCATTGGCGACGGTCAGGCGCACACACACCGGCACGTCATCTTCGCTGACGCCATCGCCCTCCAGCGCGTCGGCCGCCGTCCCACTCCGCCCACCTAACGTCTCGAGGCGCGCGCGTACACAACGTTCGGTGTAGTCAAGCAGCGCCACCGAGGCCGCATCCACCAGCTCGGGAGTATCACGCTCTCGCAGCCGCAGCCACCCCTCCCGCCCGGCCGCGCAGGCCGCGCGTTGCGCACGCAGGTCTCCCAGGCGTTCTTCCGGTGTCCGGACATTGGCGAGCACGAGGGAGAGCACGTCGTCGTTCCATGCGTCGCCTGTCGCAATGCGCACTGGTGGAACAATCAGCCCTTCCTGCACCAACTCTGTAGCGCCTCGCGGCATACTCCCCGGGCTCATCCCACCCACATCGGCGTGATGGGCACGCACGGCAGCGTACCCTACCGTGACCCCCTCCGAGGCGATCACCTCCACCATCGTGAGGTCGGGGAGATGCGACCCGCCGTGATTGGGATCGTTGAGGAGGAAGACGTCTCCCGGCCCGGGTGAGCGCGCCCGAACAGCGCGCACGGCCTCGGGCATGGCGCCAAGATGCACGGGGATATGCGCCGCCTGGGCAATCATCTGTCCCTGCGCGTCAAACAACGCGCACGACGCATCACGGCGCTCCCGAATGTTAGGCGACAACGCCCCACGCTCCAGCACACTCCCCATCTCCTCGGCAATCATCGCGACGGCGTTGGCAAACACCGTCAGGCGAAGCGGATCGAACCCGGATGGCATCGTCGTCATTCGTCACCCGAGGCGTTCGAGTTGCCAGCCGCCCATCGGGAGGGCGTGCGCGGTCCAGCCGTCACTCACCAACAGCGTGGCATCGGGGAGGTCGATCACCGAGGGCCCGCGCACCGTCGCGTCGAGCATCCCCCCGCCATCGCGCAGCTGCTCGGCATCCCATGCGCTCGGCCCGTGGCGCTGCAACACCACACCCGGCGCCTGTCCCGATACCGTGCACCGCATGCTGACCAGTTCCACGGGGGCATCGAGTGTGAAGCCATATCGCGCCTGATGCAATGCGCCAAACGATCTGCCTAACCACTCGGCGTTTTGTTCGGGGTTCCAGGGGACCTCGAGCTCATGGCCCTGCCCGCGGAATCGGGCGCGCAGCACCCACGACGCCACACCACTCCCTCCGGCGCGGGTTTCTGTGTCGCGTGCCAGCCGTACCAGTGTTTCGTCCGCACCGGGGCTGGCCAGTGTCATCACCGACGCCAGCGCCACACGCTGCTCCGGCGCCACCGCGAGACCAAGCGCGCTCAGCACACCGGCAAATGGGGGCACCAGGATTTTCGTCATGCCGAGCCGATCGGCAAGCCCACACGCATGCAACGGCCCACCGCCCCCAAAAGCGACCAGCACGCAGGAACGTGGATCGATACCGCGAGCCACACTGACTCGCCGCAGCGCGCGCGCCATTTCGGCATCAGCTGTTTCGATCATCGCGCCAGCGCAGCGCTCGGGAGACACACCGAGCCGTGCGGCCAGCTCGGCGACTGCCTGACGAGCCGCGTCGGCGTGGAGTGTGATACCGGCACCAAAGCGGCTGGCGCGAATGTGCCCGGCCGCTACATGAGCGTCAGTCACAGTGGGCTGGGTGCCGCCCTGACCGAACGCCACCGGCCCTGGTCGCGCGCCGGCACTCCGCGGGCCCACACGCAGCGCGCCACCATCATCAATCCAGCCTAACGAGCCACCGCCCGCCGAAACGGTCTCGACAAGCACCCGCGGCAGAGCGATCGGAACCCCGGCAACCATTCCTCCGGCCTCTACCAGAGGCTGTCCTCCGAGGATGAGGCCCACGTCCGCGCTTGTCCCGCCAATGTCGATGGAGAGCGCGTTGGAAAACCCGGCAGCTCGCACCACCAGAGCGGCGCCCGCCACACCACCCGCCGGGCCCGACAACGCGAGTGAAGCCGCCCCTTCGGCCGCCTCAAGGGCGGTCCGCATGCCTCCGCTGGAGGTGACGACTCCTGGCAGGGGCATGCCTAACGCCGACACCCGGTCTCCCAGGCGGGAGAGGTATCGAGCCACCCCGGGACGAGCATAGGCTTCGGCCACCGTGGTCGCGGTGCGTTCGTACTCGCGGATTTCTGGGAGCACCTCGGAGGAACAGACCACAGCGACGCCGGGAACACGGGCGGTAATGGCGCGCGCCAGCTGCTTTTCGTGCGCGGGGTCCTGATAGGCGTGCAACAGCGAGATGGCGACAATGTCGGGCGCGAGGCCGGCCACCGCATCCGCCACCGCAAGTGCGGCGGTGTCAGTAAGAGTGTGCGTGGTGCCTTGTGGCTCGATGCGCTCGCAGACCGCGATGACGTCCCGTCTCGAAACGAGAGGCGCCGGGTGATCGCGGGCCAGATCGTACAGGGCGGCGCGTTCCTGCCGTCGCAACTGCAGCAGATCGGTTGCCCCGCGCGTGGCGCACAGCACGACACGTGCGCCCTTGCGCTCGAGGAGCATGTTGGTCACGACCGTCGTCCCGTGGACGATGCGGGCCACCTGTGCCTCTCCAACGGCGGGGGCGCGGAGTGCGGTCGCCACACCTTCGCCCTGATCATCGGGCGTCGTGAGCACCTTTGCCGCTGTGGCGTGCCCGGTTTCGTGGTCGACGGCCACCAGATCGGTAAACGTGCCGCCGACGTCGATACCAACCGTGAGCGTCCGCGTCATGCGGTGCGGCGCTTCCAGAGCTGTGCGAGGACCGCGAGGTTGGGGAAAGCGGCCAGGAGCGCGATCTGCTCGGCAGCCTGTGGGACACGCAGCAGACCGAACACCAGCCCCGCGACCGTACCGGCGAGACAAACCACAATCAGCACCTTGGCGGCCTGTGCGGGAACTGCTTTCCGGAAGGCGAGGTAGGCCACGAGAAACCAGAGTGGGCTGAAAAAGAGGAGGTTCATGTTTTCGTACGCCCACACATGACGCGTGAACCCCCACAATCCCACCAGCAGCATCCCGAAGATCCCGGCAATCACCGACCAGGTGCCGAGCGCCGCTCGCGCCGCGGCACCTCCCTTTGACCCGGCAATCCAGAGGAGGAGGGCCAACGCGAACCCGATGATGAGATAACGAAGCTGATGACTGGCTGGCGCCTCGAGGTCGGCGGCACGGGTGGCGCGAAAGACTTCGCGCTCTTCGGCAACAATTGGCCGCATGATACCGTCGGCCCCGGCCACCTTGACCTCGCGCAGCGACTCCTGAAATCGCATCGGAATGAACATCGCTTCAAAGCGTGTCATCTCGCGATCGGACGGGGACCCGAGACCGATGTCGATCCCGGTATACAGAAAGTCCATGTCGGTCAGGCGCCGTGCCTCGTCGCGAAAGGAGCGCCCACTCGGCAATTCCCCAAACTGCTTCTGCAGCACCCCGCCCAGCACTCGATCGAGTACGTCCCGGACCCGCGTTGAGCAGTTATCGCCAAAGTAGTCGTAGCGGTAGAACTTGTTGGCTTCGAGCGCGTTCCACTCCACAAAGTCACGAAGGGCTACCTTCTGGGTGGGTGTCAGCGCGAGGTCCTGAATCCACACCGACCGGTTGGTTTGCTGATAGTGCGCCACGGTGCCTTGTGCGTCGTACGCCTCCACGGAGTAACGCATCTCTCCGCGGAGAAAGCGGGGAAGAAAGTCTGCTTCGGTAAAGCGGAACACCCCCCAGTTGTAGACCACATCCTCGCCCGTCACGCGATTTCGCACACCCAGTGCGTTATGACCGAAGCGCTCCCAGATGGCGTCGCCCGGCCCCATCGTCATCACATAGATGTCGAGTTCGGCGCCGGGTTCGGCGACCGGCTCCTGGGCTGCTCCACGTGCACCAGCCACGGCCAGCAGTACCCCACACAGCAGACGCCAGCCGCGCATCAGAACCGTACTTCCTTGCCGTCTTCTGCCGACTTGTAGGCCGCTTCGAGCACCCGATGGACGATGACCTGGTCGGTCGGCGGGTGATACGGCGTTTCGCCGCGCACCACGGAGACGAAGTGCGTAAGCTCAGCGCGATAGGACTGAATGAACGGGCTCTCGCGTGTGGCGGCGCCTGTCGGTGTGACGTTGACGGCCTTGCCGTTGAGTTCCTTGACCACCCGCAATGGAGCCAGCTGGGCACTGCCGCGCTGCGCATGAGCCTCGAACCACCAGCGTTCCTCCTCGCCGACGTACGCCCACGAGAGGTCGAGAGAAATGGTGAGGCCATGTTCGCACTCCACACTTACCAGGGCGCGCTCCTCGACCGCGTTGGCACCACGAGCGCGCTGCATACTGGCCCAGACACGTTCGGGTGCCGGAAACTGGGCGGTCCACATCGCCAGATCGAGCAGCGGAAATCCATGCTCGAACAACGCTCCGCCCCCTGACTCCTGACGGCGCAACCGCCACCCTTCCACCTGCCCGCGCGGATGATACGCACCGGCACGAATGCCGCCGAGCCGCCCGAGTTCGTCCCCGCGGACAAATCGTGTGAGCGCCTGTACGTCGGCACGAAAGCGATGGTTGTTGCCGATCAGCACCTTCTTCTTGGCGCGTGTCGCTGCCAGCAGGATGCGTTCGACACCACGCGCCGTGAGTGACAGGGGGCGCTCGCAAAAGACATCGACACCCGAGGCCAGCAGCTCCAGGATGTGGGGCTCGTGCAAGTGATTGGGCGTGGCGACGATCGCGGCATCGAGCACACCGTAGCCCAGGGCGTCTTCGAGGTCGGTAAAAACGTCGGGAATGCCAAAGCGATCTGCCAGCGCGCGTGCCTTGGCTTGATCGTTGTCGATCAGGGCAACGAGCGACACGCCGCGCATCCTGGACAACACCGGCAGGTGTGTCAGCTGTGCGATAGCGCCTGCACCAACAACCGCGAGACGTAGTGGTGTGCTCATGCCGTGTGCTGCCCTCCCCTGCAGGTGATTCTGTGTACCCTACTGAATTTGTGCCAGTCGTGTGCCCGGATAGTACGCGAGCAGAATACTGGCCGCGTCCATCCCGGCTCGCGCCCGCCCGATGGCGCCCCACTGACACATGCCGACCCCATGTCCGTTGCCCCGGCCGCGCAACCGAAGCTGCTGCACGCGACCACCGGGCCCGGGAGAGGAATGGGCAGAAAAATAGGTGGAGTTCAGTATCTCGCCACCAAGCGACCGAAGCGCAAAGCGCATCTCGTTACCGGCCAATGCCACGGCACCAGCATCGGTGGTGAGCACGAGTGAACGTGCGCGCCCCGACGGCGTGACGCCCGACACACCTGCGGCGCGAATCTCACGGACGTTGCGCGCCTGTGGCAGACGTCTCAGCGCCGTCACAAGCTGGTCATGGGAAAACTCGCGCTCCCATGAAAATCGCGGAGAGATCTCGCACCAGGCCTTGTCGGACCCCGGGACACGATCGCTCACGGAGCGCAGCCAGGCATCGGCGCCACCCTGCCACACTTCAGTCGGCGCGGCCGTGGTTCCACCGCACGTGGAGTGATAGGGCGCCCGCACCACCTGCCCACCCCATGTCAGCACCAGCCCCTCGGTCGTGCGAATGGCGTTGTCCGACAGCGCGGTCTCGGCGGACATACCACCATACACCTGATCAGTGGCCTTCCCCGTGAGATCCCAGGGTTGTGTGACCCCCTCGAGGGCGCGGACCACCGTATACGAACGGGCCGCGATGGCCTGGGCCTCGACGGCGGCCAGCTCGTTAGGTTTGCGTGGCCCGATCTCCAGGGGCACCACCCCGCGCAAATACTCCTCGATGGGGAGCACGTTGACCACCACGATAGCGGTGTCGGTGGCGACGTATCGCAACTCACCCCGATAGCGGCGTCCCTCCCAGCTCACACCGTCGGAGGTACCATCGCCGACCAGTCCGAAGGGTTCTTCACTCCAGGCCGTCACGGAACGTCCATCGCGCGAGCGGGCGCGCAAGCGTCGTCCGTCGCGCACGATGTCCCAGGCGACCTCGGTGCCTCGGGCATGCGTGCGGCTCCAGGCGTCCACCAGTTTCCACGGCGTCGCACCACCGACCGGCACTTCGTCGCGCCCGGAGGCCAGCACCACACGAAGCTGGCTCGGCGCCTTGATACGTGACAGTTGCTGCTCCGGAGGCGTAGGCGGGATGACCGCCCACAAACCAGCCGTCAGGAGCGCGACGAGGCCGACCTTCACGAGGAGAATGGTCGACCGAAGGCGGCACCCGCTCCCGTACCGGCAACCGGGAGCTGCCTTCCGGGTCTAGGGACTGACGCCGCAGAGGGCGTGTCCAGCACCCGGATCACGTCAGCCCGGAGATCGTAGTCGTCGACCACCTCGGTTGGCGTCACCTCGAGCACAGTGCCTGGCGCTGCGTCGGTGACCACCCACGTCACCCCATCGATGTCGTCGGCCTGCGCCGTGACTCGCGCCTGCGCCGGCACTCCTGGCGCGGTGGGACGGCGGTCGACGATGGCCCGCAGTGGTCGCTGCAGCAGGAGGGCGTAGCGTTCGCCGGTGATGTGACGCTGCAATTCCTGCACCCGTTCGAGACGCTCCCGTTTGACCTCGTCAGGCACATCGTCCGCCATGTCATACGCGCGCGTGCCTTCTTGCGGTGAATAGGCAAAGGCACCGACACGTTCCAGCTGCACGTCGTCGAGAAAGTCCAGCAGCTGCTGGAATTCCTCTTCGGTTTCGCCGGGGAACCCCACAATGACGGTCGAACGAATCGCGAGGTCGGGCACCACGTCGCGCACGTGCCGGATCTTGTCGCGTTGCCGAGCCTGCCGTTCGGGGCGTCGCATCCGGGCGAGCACGCTGTCCGCGGCATGCTGCATGGGGATGTCGAGATATGGCACGATCCGGGGCTCACGTGCCATCAGCTCCAGCATTTCGTCGGTGAGCCCTGCACTGTAAATGTAGAGCAGGCGAAACCAGGGAATACCGGTCTCTCGCACCAGGGCGCCGAGCAATTCGGGGAGGGCACGTCCATCGCGCACATCGCGTCCGTAGTGCGCCAGGTCCTGCGCCACCAGATTCACCTCGCGCGCGCCCTGCGCCTCCAGCAGCTGTACTTCCTGCACCAGGGCATCGAGGCCGAACGACCGGTGTTTCCCGCGCATGAGGGGAATGGCGCAGAAGGCGCATCCATGATCGCAGCCTTCCGACACCTTGAGATAGCGGATGTGCGGCACATCGCCCGCATACAGACGTACACCCGGGTGCGCGAGCAGGGGTGCGTCATCAAGCAGGCCGCGCTCCTGCACCTCGGCGACCAAGCGGTCAGTTTCGGTCGTGCCAAGGAAGAGGTCGACTTCGGGCATGGCGTCGACCAGCTCGGCCTTGTGCCGTTCGATCATGCACCCCACCGCGGCGACCATGCGGCAGCGCCCGCTGTCCTTGAGGCGCGCCGCTTCGAGGATGGCGTCGATGCTTTCCTTCTTGGCTGCATCGATGAAGCCGCAGGTGTTCACCACCACCAGGTCGGCGTCACCTGCATTGAGCACCGCCTCGGCACCATGGGCCGCGAGTTCGGCAATGTAGCGCTCACTGTCGACGGTGTTCTTGTCGCAGCCTAACGTGACGACGTGAAACTTCATCCGGTCAGTACCCCCGATCGCGATCGACGACCCAGCGCGAGGGCAGCTGTCCCCCCTCAAGCGAGGCGAGACATTCGAGAAACCCTTCGCCAGCCCCGGCGACGGTGGTGAGGCCGGAGATGTGTGGCGAGATCATCACTGCGGGATGCCCCCACAGTGGCGACGACTCCGGCAGGGGCTCCGTCTCGAAAACGTCGAGCGCGGCCCCACGCAGCCACCCGGCATCGAGTGCATCGGGAAGCGCCGCTTCCTCGACCACTGCGCCACGCCCTGCGTTGAGCAGCACCGCCCCCTTGCAGCGCCGCAGTATGTCGCGACTGAAGAGGCCACGTGTGTTCGGCGTGATTGGAAGCGTCAGCACAATCCAGTCGGCGTCACCGACCAGGTGTGGCAACGCACTCACGGGATAGACAGCGGCAAACGACGCTTCGTCGCTTCGCCCCGTACGGGACACCCCGGTGACCCGAATACCGAGGGCCGCGAGCTGCCGGGCTACCGCACTCCCTACATCGCCTGTGCCGACCAGGAGCGCTCGCGTCCCGGCCACACTCTGGATGTCGCGGGACGCCCAGCGGCGCTCGGCCTGCGCGCGTGACACCTCGAGCAGTTGTTGCTGAAAGGCCAGCACTCGCGCCACCGCCCATTCGGCAATGGCCGGCCCGAACGATTCCGGCGTGCGTGTGAGGAGCACCGCGCGGTCGATCTCGGGGTTGAGCCAGGAATCCACGCCGGCGCCCGTGCAGTGCACCCATTGCACCGCGCCCAGCGTGGACGCCGCCGGCGGGCGACGAAAGCCGATGTACACCTCGGCCCAATCCATGTCGGCCTGGGTCACATCAACCATGCGCGCGCCGCGGATCTCGAGGTCAGGGCAGCGCTCCCGCAGCCAGCTCGTGATCTCGGCATGGGCGTTGGCGCCGATGGCGACGCGGCGCGGGGCGAAGGGGAGGACGGGCGACATCAGCGGTAGTTACCGAACTTCAGCTCGACCCCGAAATCCTGGCCACGCAGCAGCGTGATCGCGGTCTGCAGTTCGTCTTTTGACGGCGAGCTGACACGCACCTGATCACCCTGGATGGACCCCTGCACCTTCTTGAGTTTGGCCTCCTTGATGGCCGACACCACCTTCTTGGCGGTTTCGGTGTCCAGCGACATCTTGAGCCCGATTTCCTTGCGCACGGTATCGCCCCCCGCCTCGATCAGCTCTCCCTCGTCGAGGTTCTTGACCGGCACGCCGCGTTTGATGAGGCGTGAGAGCAGCACATCGTACAGGGCGCGCATCCGGAAGTCGTCGTCGGCCACCAGCTTGAGCTTTCCTTCGGCCCGCTGGAAGTCGATGGCGGCCTTCGATCCCTTGAAGTCGTAGCGCTGGGCAATCTCCTTTTGCGCCTGGTTCACCGCGTTGTCGACCTCCTGCAGATCGACCCCGGTGGTCACGTCGAATGAGTAGTTGTCGGCCATGGTGGGGAAGATAGACGGTCGCAGCAGCCGGACGAACGAGCGAGGCTGGGGGAGCCGCTCAGCGGGGCCGATCCGGTCGAAAAGCCAGATCGAAGGCCAGCCAGGCCAGCTTGGAGACCGGGAAAAAGAGGACCGGGGCAACCAGCATCCCGATGGGCGCCACCACTTGAATGGTGTTCCAGCCCACGTCAGGCCATTGCCAGAGGAGCCAGCCCACAAAGAGCCCGGCAAAGGCGAACTCGGCGATGACCAGATTGAACATCATCGAGCCGATGAAGTAGTCCCCCTCCCCGCGCTCGAGTGCGAGCCCGCAATGCCCGCAGTGTTCCCGCATCCGCAACCAGTGGACGAGGACGGGTCCCTTGCCGCAGGACGGGCAACGTACGCGCGCCACCCGGCCGACGAGCCGCAGCAACTCCCCGACCGACGGAAAACGCAACGGCAGGTCGGTGTTCGGTTCGTTTGACAGCGGGGTATGCGTGCCGGTCATGGAGGGCTCGCGCAGAACCTACCCGAGGAAAGACTCCAGGGCGCGTGCGCGCGACACATGGCGCAAGCGCGACAGGGCCTTTTCCTTGATCTGACGCACCCGTTCACGCGTGATGCCGAGCAGCGCCCCGATCTGTTCGAGGGTCATCGGCTCCTCACCTTCGAGCCCGAAATAGAGACGCAGGATTTTTGCTTCGCGCTCCTTCAGGCTGCCTAACGCGTCCTCGATCGACTCCGTGAGCGCCTTTTCGAAGGTCTGCTCGTCGGGCGTGGGATTGAGGTTGTCGGGGAGGTAATCGAGGAGTTTGTTGTCTTCGCCCGGCGTCAGCGGTGCATCGAGCGAGAGGTGGGCCTGGGAAATGGACATGGTCTTGGCCACTTCCTCGACGGTAATGTCCATGCCGTCAGCAATCTCGGCGTGGGTCGCCTCACGTCCCAGCTCCTGCAACAACATGTTGGCGCGTTTTCCGATCCGGTGCAG
Source organism: uncultured Gemmatimonadota bacterium (assembly GCA_902826615.1). Lineage (GTDB taxonomy): Bacteria > Gemmatimonadota > Gemmatimonadetes > Gemmatimonadales > Gemmatimonadaceae > RBC101. The sequence goes on along the minus strand of CADEFN010000008.1, from coordinate 101,271 downwards.
CGTGCCCGCGCGATTGAGGGGCACCCGGACAATACGTGACTGTTCGGCCAGCGCCTGCAGAATGGCCTGCCGAATCCACCAGACCGCGTAGGAGATGAACTTGATCCCCTTGGTCTCGTCGAATTTGTGGGCGGCGCGAATGAGCCCGAGGTTGCCCTCGTTGATCAGGTCGGAGAGGGACACGCCCTGATTCTGATACTTCTTGGCGACCGAGACGACGAAGCGGAGATTGGACCGTACGAGGGTATCCAGCGCGTCCTGATCTCCGGTGCGAATTCGGCCGGCCAGCGCGACCTCGTCTTCGCGCGTGATCAGCGGATAGGCCGAGATGTCGCGCAGATACTGATCGAGTGATCCCTCGTCGAATGCCGAGCGCCGGGCCAGCCGGCTGGCACTGCTCTTCCGGCGAACCGGTGCTTCGTTGGCTTCGGAGATTGAGGGGTCCGTCACGCGTGCTCCGTTGCCTAGTGAATGCGCTCGCCGAGCCGCCCCCACCGCACCCGTGTGAGCCACGGCAGGCGGGTGGTGGTGTCGGGATCGTAGCTGTAGTACACAAACAATGGCTTGCCACGTACCAGCGAGTCAGGGACAAATCCCCAGTACCGGCTGTCGGACGAGTTATCGCGGTTGTCACCGAGCGTGAAATAGTGCCGTGACGGCACCACGATCGGCCCCCAGTTGTCACGCGACGGACGATACCCGATGGAGGCCTCGGCCGTCTTCACCAGGTAGTCGTTCTGCCAGCGAAACTCCTCACCCGAAGGATCCGCCTCGGGTTCGATGTGCCGGACGTAGCGTTCTTCGACCCGCACATTGTTCCGAATGAGGGTCCCGTTGCGCATGGCCAGTGTGTCGCCCGGCATCCCCACCAGACGCTTCACGTAGTTCTTGCTGGGATCGGGCGGATACTTGAAGACGATGACGTCTCCGCGCTGAGGCGCACGCACCGCCGGGAGGCGCTTGTGGGTGACCGGGAGCTCCGCGCCGTACACCACCTTGTTCACGAGCAGGAAATCACCCACCCGCAGTGTGCCCTCCATGGATCCACTCGGGATCTTGAAGGCCTCCATGACAAACACGTGGAGGAAGAAAAACATGATGAGGGCGAACACCATCGACCGCGTCCACTCCCACAGAAATGTCAGCGGACGAAACCGGCGCGCATTCAGCCGGTCGAGCGCATGCGCGCGCTGCTCGGCAGAGATGTAGAGACCACGATTCTCCGGTTCGTGCACTGGAGCGCTCATGCGACCGCGGCTCGCTGTGAACAACTGGCCCCGAGTTGCGCCGCCACGTCGCGACAGATCACCGCGTCGGTGGCCGACACCCGCGCCACCATCACCGTGTGGCGTCCCTCTGTTGCCACGGCCGTGTCGGTCAGCTGCGCTCGCCCCGCAAGCGCCGCACGAAAGCGCGACGCCAGGTCGGGCGTGCTCATCGCCGACACAACCACCACGACATCGGCCACGGGTGAGGCTGATGCGCCGGGGAGCGCGCCTAACACACGATCGACGGCATCACGCACCTCGGCCGCACTCACTCGGCGACGTACCCGGGCGTGCACCTGGCGCAGCAGTGTCTCGCGTTCAGCGGGGGAAACAACCATCAGAGGTCGCAATTAATGCCGTGACTGGAAGGGAAGGAAGGGAGCCCCCCTTCACCCACCATAGGTATCGATTTGAGCTCGCTGGAGAACGCCCGAGTAATCGACGTACCCCACCTTGGTTTCTGAGTAGAACTCGTACACCTCCCACCCCCCTTCCCTGTGCCCGTTCCCGGTCTGCTTCACCCCCCCGAAGGGAAGGTGTGCTTCGGCCCCGATGGTTGGCGCATTCACGTACGTGATGCCGTTGTCGAGTTCGGAGAGCGCCCTGAACGCCACATGGACATCGCTCGTGTACACCGACGACGAAAGCCCGTAACGCACGCCGTTGTTCACCGCGAAGGCCTCGTCCACGCTCTTGACCTCCACCACCGAGAGCACGGGACCGAAGATCTCTTCCTGCTCCAGCCTCGAACCCGCTGTCACCCCGGTGAAGATGGTCGGGTCGAAGAAGTGCCCGTGGGCCAAAGAGCCTTCTCGTCGCCGCTTGCCACCGATGCGCAGGGTCGCTCCCTGTTCTTTTCCGATGCCCACGTACCGCTCGACCTTCTCCACCGCTTCCTCGTGAATGAGGGGCCCGACATCGGTACCCGCTTCACGGCCATCGCCCAGGACGAGCTTCCCCACCCTTTCGACGAGCATCTCGACGAACTGGTCATGCACACCGCTCTGCACGATGAGGCGGCTCGTGGCAGTGCAGCGTTGCCCCGTCGTGCCAAAGGCCCCCCAGAGCACTCCTTCGAGCGCCAGCTCCAGATTGGCGTCATTCAGCACGATCTGGGCATTTTTGCCGCCCATCTCCAGGGAGAGGCGCTTGTGCATGCGACCGCAGGTTTCCCCGACCTTGCTCCCGGTCTCGGTGGAGCCGGTGAAGGAAATCACGGGAACCGCAGGGTGACTGACGATGGCCGCGCCGACCGTTTCGCCGAAGCCATGCACGAGCTGAATGACATCAGGTGGTAGCCCGGCCTCGAGCAGGATCTCCACGAAGACGTGGCCGGTATGCGGCACATCCTCCGCCGGCTTGAAGACGCAGGTGTTTCCGCACACGAGAGCCGGAAACATCTTCCAGGTGGGGATAGCCAGCGGGAAGTTGAAGGGCGTGATGATCCCACAGACGCCAATGGGTCGCCGGTAGCTCATCGCCCACTTGTTGCGGAGCTCACTTGGGACGGTATGCCCGAAGAGTCGGCGCCCTTCGACGGCAGCGTAGTAGGCGGTGTCGATCCCCTCCTGGACGTCGCCCCGGGTTTCAGCCAGTGGCTTCCCCATCTCACGCGTCATCAGGTTGGCCAGTTCCTCCTTGCGCGCCGCCAGGAGGTCGCCGACCCTGCGCAGGACATCGCCCCGGAGGGGCGCCGGCGTCCGCTTCCAGCGCTCGAAGCCAGCGGCGGCTGAGGCCACCGCGCGCTCCACATCTGCCGCACCGGACTTGGGGAAGCGGCCGATGACGTCGCGGGTGTCCGCGGGATTGCGATTCTCGAAGTACTCGCCCGTCGTGGGGGCAACCCACTGGCCGGCAATGAAGTTCTGAAACGTTTGTGACATGGGTTGGGAAGAGGAAAACGAACTACTCGCAGAGCCAGACGGCGGGGTGTGCCTCGGAAGGTGTGGCGTACCCGATGCGGGGTAACACCTCATTGGCGGCCAACAGCGCACCCCAGAGGGCGAGCACGAGCGCTGCCACATGCCCGCGGCCCGAACGGTGGCGCCAAGTCCAGATGGCGCTCCAGATACCCGAGACGGTGATCAGTCCCGCGGACGCGAGAAACCCGAACAGGGGGAGGCCGCAGCGCGTGCCATACGGCCAGAAGAGAATGCCGATGCCGAGCGCCAGGGTGAGCACAAGCCGCAGGGCGACCCCTAACGTCGTCGTGCTGGCCTGTTTTGCCACCGCGTCCGCCCGGGCGGCCGGCGTCGCCGCGGTCTTGGCCGGAAGAAGGGCCTCGTCGGAGATCGACTCGAGCTGCTTGTCGATCTTCTTCATCTCGTCTTCCCAGTTCTTGCTCACCGTTCACGCTCCAGCCCGTAGCGATCGATCTTCTTGTACAGGTTCGACCGGGGCATGTCGATGGCACGCGCCGTCTCGGACACATTCCAGCTGAAGACCCGCAGTTTGTGCAGGAGGAAGGCGCGTTCGGCGGCGTCACGGAACTCCTCGAACGTGGCCATGTCCATCAGGGTGCCTAACGGTGATCCGTCAGCAGGCCGGGCGCCGGAAAGGCGGGCGACATCGCTGGCCATGATGTGAGTGCCTGACGAGAGCACGAGGAGGCGCTCGATGGTGTTCCGCAGTTGCCGCACGTTCCCGGCCCACTCCATTTGCGTCAGCGCGTCGAGCGCCGACGGGTCCAGGGTGCGGGGCGCCGCGCCGTCACGGTCGGCCAGGCGATGCACGAAGTACTGGGCCAGCAGCGGAATGTCCTCGCGGCGCTCGCGCAGGGGTGGCACATGCAACGGCACCACGTTGAGGCGGTAGAAGAGGTCTTCGCGAAAGCGGCCCCCGGCAATTTCCTGCTCGAGGTCCTTGTTGGTGGCCGCCAGCACCCGCACATCCACCTGGGTGCGCTTGTTGCCTCCGATGCGCGTGACCTCTCCATCCTGCAACACCCGCAGCACCTTGGCCTGGGCGGCCAGGCTCATGTCGCCGATCTCGTCAAGAAAGAGGGTCCCCTTGTCGGCCTGCTCGAACTTCCCGGCCCGATCGGCTACTGCGCCGGTAAACGACCCCTTCATGTGGCCGAAGAGCTCACTTTCAATCAGCTCGGACGGGATGGCCGCGCAGTTGACCTCCACGAGGATCTTCGACGCGCGGGGAGACAACCGATGGATAGCGCGTGCCACCAGTTCCTTCCCCGTTCCGTTTTCGCCCGTGATGAGGACACGCGCCGGGGTGGCCGCGACCTTCTCGATCTTGTCCATCAGGGCGCGAATGGCAAACGACTTGCCCACAATCTCGTAGCGCGACTCGATGGAGGCGCGCAGGCGCTCGTTTTCTTCCTGCAACGAAAGCTGCTGCCCGAGATTGCGCAGCAGCACCAGGATCCGGTCGGTATCGAGCGGCTTTTCCAGGATGTCGTAGGCCCCGAGCTGCGTGGCCTCGACGGCGGTCTGGATCGTGGCGTGGCCTGAAATCATCACCACGGTCGCGCGCGGGTCCGTCTGCCGCAAACGACGCAGTGCCTCCAACCCATCCATGCCGGCCATCTTCACGTCCATGAAGACCAGCTGCGGACGCCACTTCTCATATTCCGCGAGGCCATCGGCCGCCGAGGTCACCGCCTTCACTTCATACCCCTCGTATTCGAGGAGCTGACCTAACGCGGCCCGCACGCCCTGTTCGTCGTCGACGATCAGAATGCGCCGGCTCATGGTACGTCGCGGTAAATGACCAACTTCCCTCGGACCACGCGGATGTCACCAACGGTAAGTGGGAGCGAAAAACTAATCGAGGGTTCCCCTCCTTCGCTTCCCGCCGAGCGACCGCCGAGCTGCGCCAGGACGGCCCGGACGGCTGGTCCCGGCACCTCGGCGCCCGCGATCCGCACCTCGTCGACCACCACCACGCCCCGGCCCTTGCTCTCCACCCGCGGGCGGCCGCTCAGCGTGACCACCTGCTCCCCCGTGAGGAGCGAGGCGAGTGGACCAAGCTCCCGGGCAACCGCGGTGGCGTTGATACTCACGCGCCCTCGCACACTCACACGGTCGCCGGCAATGGCCACCTCGGGGTCCCTGATGGGAATAGACATGGTGTTGGTCGCGTCACGGAGCAGGGCCGCCAGCTGACCCGGTGAAAGCGAGACGAATGCCGGGCCACCCTTGGCGCCCACGGCGCTCCGGCTGATGCGGGGCTCGGAATCGGCCGGGGCCGACTTCCACTCACGAGTGTCGGTGACGGCACGACCGGTCACTCGCTCCCACCACAAGTCGCGGGTCATCCACGCTGCGACGATTCCGGCGAGCAATACGACAAGGCATCCGATCCGGCGAAGGCAACCCGACATCCAGCTTACTCCCTCCCGGAAATGGTGATCACAATCACGAAGGGTCGAGCAGTTCCACCGCCACGTGACTGAAACCCGCGATGCGGGCCAGCTCCTCTACCCGCCGTCGGAGCACCGGGTTCAAGTGCACGCCACCCGTCGGAACAAGCAAGGCCAGTGCGCCGCGTACCTCCAGCTGCGCCTCGACCCCGAGTTCGGCCAGCGCGGCGGTAAACGCGTGCGCGTCAGGAGTCGTGGGCCGTGCGTCACTGTTCACGCGCTCACCACCCCTTCCAGCACATTCAGCGAGCCAGAGCGAAAACCACGCAAGTCGATGGAGACGCGGGCAAAGCCAGCGCCGACGATGGCCGCCCGCAGGACCTTCGATTCGGCGGGCGCGAGCCATCGGTCGAGCTCCGCCGCCGCCAGTTCCACACGCGCCAGGTCGTCGTGCGCGCGCACGCGCAGATCTCCCACGATGCCAAGAGCGCGCAACGCCGCTTCGGCCCGCTCCACGCGTCGCAATCGCTCCGGTGTGACGGGCGTGTGATAGGGCAAACGCGACGACAGACAGGGAGACGAGGGTTGCGACCAGGTTGGGATGCCGCGTGCCGCTGACAAGCTGCGAATAGCATCCTTGGGAATGGACAGTTCAGCCAGCGGTGATCGCACACCATGCTCGCGCGCCGCACGGGCGCCGGGCCGGTAGTCCCCCATGTCATCGGCATTGGATCCGTCGACGACGATCGAGAGCCCGCGCTCACGCGCGATCGGGGTCAGCACACTCCAGAGCTCCGTCTTGCAGAAGTAGCAGCGGTTGATTGGGTTGGCGGCGTACCGGGGGTCGTTCAGTTCATCGGTGTTCACTTCCAGCAGCGGAATGCCGAACTGGTTGGCGACGGTGCGGGCCGTGTCCCATTGAGACTCGGGATACGAGGCCGATCGGCCGACCACCGCGAGAACGTTGTCGCGACCGAGTGTGTCCACGGCCACACAGGCGAGATACGTCGAGTCGACGCCCCCGCTGAAGCCGATGAGCACCGAGCCGGCGTTGCGCAGCCACACAATCAGCTGTTGTTCCTGTGCGTGGGCGTCGGTTGGCACGCGCTGCGGGGTGAGGGACACACTCTCCATGGCGGAAAGCTAGGCACCCCCGGAAGCGCGCGGCACCCGTTCCCCGGCGCGGAAGAAGAGCGCTTCACCCACGTGACGCCGAAGCACCACGTCCGACGCATCAAGATCGGCGATGGTCCGCGCCACCTTGAGCACCCGATGAAAGCCGCGGGCCGAAAGCCCCGCCTGTTCAGCTGACCGAACCAGCAGCTGACGGGCGTCGGCGTCGATGGGGGTGTGTGCGTCGATCCAGCGACCCCCCGCCCGGGCGTTGCACCTAACGCCAGGCAGCCTGTTGAAGCGGAGCTGCTGGCGCTCACGCGCGGCGATGACACGCGCGCGAACCTGTGCCGAGGTCTCGCCACCACGCGCCACTAGGCTCCCCAGCGGCAACGCCGGCACCTGCACGGTGAGATCGATCCGGTCGGCGAGTGGACCGGAGACGCGGGCGCGGTGTTTGACAATGTCGGCAGCGCCACAGGCGCACGCCCGGGACGAATCACCGGCGAACCCGCAGGGACAGGGATTCATCGCGCCGACCAGGGCAAACTGCGCCGGAAAAACCACCGACTGCTGGGCCCGCGAAATCAGCACGCGACCATCCTCCATCGGCTGACGCAGCACATCGAGTCGCGACCGCGGCATCTCCTGCAACTCGTCGAGAAAGAGCACCCCATGGTGGGAGAGACTGACCTCTCCCGGGCGCGGCCAGCTGCCCCCACCGATCAGCGCCGCCGTCGACAAGGAGTGATGCGGCGCGCGAAAGGGGCGCTCGACGTGTGTCAGACGCCCCGGGCGCAGAACGCCCGCCACGGACTGAATGGCGAGTACCTCGAGCGCCTCTGCTGGTGCCAGCGGAGGGAGAATGGTAGGGAGTCGGCGGGCGAGCATGGTCTTGCCCGCGCCCGGTGAGCCAACGAAGAGGAGGGCATGGCCACCCGCCGCCGCAATCTCCAGTGCGCGTTTGGCCGTTTCCTGCCCCGCCACGTCCGCAAGATCGGCTGTCTCGCTCACCGTTGGCGGCGGCTGGGGATCGGGCCGAGTGCCCTGAAGCGCTTCACCTCGTTTGTGTGGAGGCAGGCGCAGCAGTGTGACCAGTTCACGAAGGGTGCGCGGGGTCCACACGTCGAGTCCGCCGACGAGTTGGGCCTCCCAGGCGTTGGCGGGCGGAACGATCAGCGGGCGGCGTGGCGATTGCCCGGCCACGAGACGAGCCACAGGCAGCACGCCACGGACCCCACGCACGCTCCCATCGAGCCCCAGTTCGCCTAACGCGACGACATCGGCCACGCGGTCCGCCGCGAGTTGTCCGGTGGCCACCAGCACGGCGAGCGCGATGGGCAGGTCAAACGCCGTCCCGTCCTTTCGCTCGTCTGCTGGCGCGAGGTTCACGGTAAAGCGACGCGAGGGCACATCGAACCCGGAATTCCCCAGTGCCGCCGGCACACGAAGCAAACTTTCCTTCACCGCGTTGGCGGCAAGCCCCACGATGAGCCAATTGGGGAGCCCGAGGGTCGCGTTGACCTCGACCGTGACACCATACGCATCCACCCCGACAATGGCGGCCGAGGCAACAGAGGCTAGCATGCGCCACGATGGCACCGACTCCGTCCGGCACCATCATCGTTTCCTTGCGAATGGTCTCGTTTTTTCGGCTTTGTCCCGTCAGAGCGCGGGTTCGGGCACTCCATCAATGACATCAGCGCGTGCGGCACGAAGTTCGAAGGCGCCGATCATCTCGAGAAAACCACGGGTAGCCGTCCCTTCGAACTCGGTACCCACGCGGGCCGCGATGTACTCGACAATCGCACCGGTCTCCCACGCCACCCGGTAGGGGCGGTTCGTTCGCAAGGCGTCAAAGACATCACACACATGGACGAGCAGGCTGGCGTGATGACAGTCGCAGCGCCGCTGACGCTGCGGATACCCTCCACCGTCAATCATGATGTGGTGCTCGAAGGCCACGACGGCGCAAAGATCAAGGCGCTGATCGTACTCGAGGATGATCTTCGCGCCCTCGCTGGGGTGCGACCGCATGAGCTGGAGTTCTTCGGCGTTCAGTGCGCCGGGTTTTCGCAGCACGTCGATCGGCACCTTCACCTTCCCGAGATCGTGCAGCAATCCCGCCATGCCGTACTGCCTGATCTCACGGCGAGACAGCCCCAGATGCTCTGCAAGTGCCATGGCGAGCACCGCCACGTTCAGGGCGTGCGTGGTGGTGTATTGATCGAACTCCTTGAGGGTGAGCAGCGGCAGAAGAATCTGCTGCCCACTGTGCATGGCGGTGGCGAGAGAGTGGACCACGGTCTCCGCTTCGGCGAGTGGCAGCTCATGTCCTGCGGCCACCTCGTGGTGCATCCAGTCGACGGCCTCGGCTTCTTCGCTAAGGTCATCGATTTCGGGCCCCGCTGCCCGTTCCTGCGCTTCGGCGTTGATTTCGGCCTCACGCGAACGCACTCCCACCGCGCCAAAGCGGATGATCTCGCTCCCGCCGACCGGTGTGCGCGGTTCCAGGTAGCCGTCGGGTGTACGGGTTTTGAGTCGCGTGACTACATCGGCGAGAAAGTGACGGTAGACATCGCGATCCACGTTGGGCGGAAACTCGAGCCGCTGCACCCCCACACTCGACAGTTTGCGCGCCCAGTCCCACCCTTGCAGGTCCCGTAACGGCTGCTTGCCATAGATGACATCGTCCCCAATGAAGGAAAACGCGGGCATCGGTTCGTCGCGCTGCAGTTCGCGCAGCATGTCGAAGGAGGCGTCGGCGGCTCGCATCCGGACCGGGTGTCCTTCGGCATAGAGCGACATTTTGGCCAGCGCCTGCGCCAGGGAAGTCAGATAACGAACGACGTCGCTCATGTGGCGGTGGTCCGGGACACTCGCTGGATGGCCCGGCGGTAGTCCGCCGTGCGGCTGGAGGCGGCAAGGGCGAGGACTTGCTTTCCCTCATTGGTCTCTGGGAACATCGTGGCGAAGACCGACAGGACGGCGATGGTTTCCGGTGTCGGTTTGCGCAGACGCATCGACCCGAACAGCCATCGGCGCGTCAGGACCAGCGACGAGAGCCATTGGCGCACGTCGGGCGTGGCGCTGGACGCGACGGCGCGGATAAGGCGCACGCGCAATTCAGTGGTGAGGGCGGGCGATTCGAACCGTCGCATCGCCTCCCGGGCAAAGACCGGGGAGCAGTTGCGGGCAATCGCAGCCAGCCCGAGAGAAAAGACTCGCACATCGCTGTCGCGCAGGGCCATGAGCGTTCCCTGCTCCCGGGAATGATCGCTGCGCAGGAGATACTTGATCGCTTCACGCCGGACCAGCACATCGGGATGCCGGGCGTACGCCACCGGATCAGCCTGTGGCGGCCAGGCCTCCAGCTCATCGAAAATCGCAATCAGATGCCGGAGCAGCCGTGGTGTGGTCCCCTCCACTCGAGAGCCTAACGGCTCGAGCACGTCCCACCCGATACGGACGATGAGCTCCACGAGGGCAGGTGCATCCGCTTCGCCACGGACCTCGAGGGCGTTGTATAACGGCTCGAACGCACGCCCGCGCATCCGGTCAACCGCCTGGCGCAGGAGTGGCATGTCCAGCTGTGGCGACGTGAGGTACTCGCGGAGCGACGCCTCGTTGAGCAGACGATCCACCAGCAGCTCGCGCACCGGTGTTTCCGGATATCCCTGCAGCCGCTCGATGACCGCCGCCAGACCGTCGCGCATGACGAGGCGACCGAGGCATGCCTGGACGGACGGCGTCACCACACCGGTTTCCAGCGACAGATCGACGATGCGCTCGGGCTCGGCGACATCCCGATGTTTGTCACGCGCGCGCGCCCCCTCACCCCCGGATGCTTCGCCGAGGACCCGCGAATAGAGTTCCGGGTTGGGGTCGACGAGGGTCCATCCCTCCAGCAGTCGACGGACGGAACTGCGAAGCACCCGATCGGCATCCTGCGCCACGCCGGCAGAGGTTTCGGCGGTGGTCGACAACTTCTCCAGGAGGCGCAACATCGAGTTTGACACACCGATGGCATCGGCCTTCGACGCCGCACGCACCAGGTCGAGCACCGCGCGCGCACCCATGGCACCGAGGGCGCTCCGCACCAGATGATGCCCGCGCTGCTTGCCCGCCGCCTCCATGAGCCGCTGCCGGCCGTTTTCGGACAGGTGACCGATCAGATCGGCGAGACGCTCGCGCTTTTTGACCGGCGCTGCCGCGGTGGCGGTATCGAGGTCGGCCAGCAGGGCACTCAGCTTCTCGATCACACTCGCGTCGAACTCGGCGTCGCCGGCTCGCCGCTCGATGGCACGCGCGATGTAGAGCGGATCGTGCGCCACCTCACCCTCACCATCGCCATCGCCCGACAGTGCGATGGCCGCCAGCGCCTCCCAGGCGGTGTCGGGTGCATGTTCCGCACCGTCGTCGCGCACCCCGTCCCCCAGCATCGCCAGCCGGTCGAAAGCGATCGGCTCCACGACGATGCGGTTCCACTGCACGTCCTGACGCTGGCCTAACGGGGGCAGTGGCCCATCCACCGGTTGCGACGCCGCGGCCAGGAAGGCGTCGACTTCCTCACGCGACACGCCGGGACTCAGGCGAAACGCCCCCACCTGATGCTCGTTCAGCCGAAGAGCAAACTCCGAAAGGAGGGGATGGTCCTCGTCACTCGAGGCGCCGTCCACGAGCAGCCGCCGCTCGGCAACACCCACCGCGAGGACCGAGTTGGTCTGCAGGACCTCGACAACACGGGTGTACACGCCATCAACCGCCCCACGAAGGATGGGATGGCTCGACGGGTAGAACGCCCGCTTGTGCACGGTAACCGCCATCTCCACCAGCAGTTCCTGGAGCGGGCGATCGAGCGTGGGGAGGGCGGAAGTGGGAGGTGTCGGGCGACGCATGCCGGGATTGGCCGTACCTCATAGACGACCCCCCGTGAGCCCAGTCACACTAGCCGACGGTTATCTCAGGAGTTTCGGCAGCTCGCGCCAAAGCGTGAGCGCCCCCATGGCGGCCATGGCCGCCGACACCAGCCAGCCGGCGGCTGAGAGCACTGCCGGGTGCCGGTACTCTCCAACGATTGCGGGCCGCCGAGCCGCCAGCAGGACAGCGACCAGCCCGACCGGCAGCACGAGGGCGTTCAGCGCGCCCACGAGGATCAGGATCTTCACCGGCCGCCCGACCACCAGAAAGACCACCGCCGAGACCACGATGAAGACACAGATGGTCTCACGCCAGCGTCGTTCCACCACCGGGAGGGCGGCCCGCAGAAAGGTGACCGAGGTGTAGGCCGCTCCAACCACTGAGGTGATGGCCGCCGACCACATCACGAGACCGAAGACGCGATACCCCACTTCGCCCGAGGCTATCCGGAAGACAGAGGCCGGTGGATTGGCGGGATCCAGCACACCACCCCCCGACACCACACCTAACGCTGCCAGAAAGAGCACCGCCCGCATGAGCGACGCAATACCGATGGCGCGTACCGCCGACTGCGTCACCTCACCCATGGATTTCACGCCCGACACGCCGGCGTCGAGGAGGCGGTGCGCGCCGGCAAAGGTGATGTAGCCACCCACCGTGCCACCCACCAGCGTCACGATGGACAGCACGTCGATCCGCTCGGGCACAAAGGTCCGCAGCGCCGCTTCACCGAGTGGTGGGTGCGACCGCCAGGCGACCAGCACCGTGAGGGCGACCATGAGGAGCCCGAGAAGCTGGGCAAACCGGTCCATGGCACGCCCTGCCTCGCGCACCAGAAAGAGCAGCAGGGCGATGGCCGCACTCAGCGCCGCTCCGAGTGTCGGGTCGATGCCTAACAGCACGTTGAGCCCGAGACCCGCTCCCGCAACGTTCCCGATGTTGAAGGCAAGTCCGCCAATGGCGACCAGCGCCGTCAGCAGGGTGCCCAATCCCGGCCGTACCGCGTTGGCGACCACGTGGGCTGGCTGACCGGCGGCCGCGATCACCCGCCAGGTGTTGAGCTGGGCGCCGAGGTCGAAGACGATGCTGACGAGGATGGCAAAACCGAACGACGCACGCAGCGAATCCGTGAAAACAGCGGTCTGCGTCAGAAACCCCGGCCCGATGGCCGAGGTGGCCATCAGGAAGGCTGCGCCAATGAGCGCTTGCCGCCGTGCCGAACCGCCTGGCGTGCTGGTCACACTCAGAGGCTGCGGCTTGCTGCGGGGAGTTTGACCTCTTCAGGGCTTGCCGGCGTGGTGAAGTCCTCGCCGGGATTCACATACCGGTCGCGCTCCACACCGTACTGGGTGTCGTGCAATTCGCGGTAGCGCCCCGCCATCGCCATGAGCTGGCCGTGCGTACCGCGTTCCACAATTCGCCCCCCCTCGATCACCAGGATCTGGTCGGCGCTTTCGATGGTCGACAAACGATGCGCAATGACGAAGGTCGTGCGCCCCTGCCGCAGACGCGTGAGGCCATCGCGAATCATGGCCTCGCTTTCACTATCCAGGCTCGACGTGGCCTCGTCGAGAATCAGGATCCGCGGGTCGGCGAGAATGGCGCGCGCAATGGCCACTCGCTGACGCTGGCCTCCGGAAAGCTTGACGCCGCGCTCGCCAACGATGGTGTCGTACTGCTGCTCCCACTTCTCCACAAATTCGTCGACGTGCGCGATGCGTGCCACATCCTTCACCTGGGCATCGGTGGCGTCGGGGCGCGCATACGCAATGTTGTCCCGCACCGTGCCGTCAAAGAGGAAGTTGTCCTGCATGACCACACCCAGATTGCGGCGGTACTCACGCAGCGGCATATCGGTGAGCGGCCGTCCATCGACCAGCACTTCGCCCTGCTGCGGGCGATTGAAGGCCATGACCAGCCCGATGAGGGTGCTCTTGCCCGCGCCGCTGGAGCCCACCAGGGCCGTCGTTGAGCCGGCTGGTGCGTGGAACGAAATATCCTGCAGCACCGGCACCCCCTCGACATACGAGAAGGTGGCCGCCTTGAATTCCACATCGCCCTTCACCATCCCCACGGGCGCCTTTTCACTGTCCAGGGCATCCTCGGTGGCCATGTCCCGGATGTCGCGAATGCGGTCGAGCCCCGCAAAGGCCTCCGTGATCTGCGTCCCGATCGAGGCAATCCCCACCAGCGGCGCCGCCACCATCCCGATGAAAAAGACGTAGGTGATGAAGTCGCCTAACGTCATCTGCCCCTGTGTCACTGACCGTCCGCCCATGGTGATGAGCAGCACGCCGATCACGCCGACGATCACGGTGGTGCCGGCACCCACCGCAGAGGTCCCGGTGATGGTGGCCTTGACGTTTTCGAAGAGACGCTCGGCACCAAGCTTGAAGGTGCGCTCTTCCCGCTCTTCGGCTGTGTAGACCTTCACAATCCGCACCCCGCCAACGCTTTCCGTCAGCCGGCCGGTAACTTCGGCGTTGATCTCGCCACGCTGACGGAAGATGGGCCGAAGTCGCTTGAAGGCGATCGCCATCATCACCCCGAAACCGCCGATGAGCACGAGCGCGAGCGCCGTGATGCGCCAGTTCAGCCAGAACAGGACCCCAAGGGCCAGCGCCGCCGTGAGAAAGCCTCCGACCAGCTGCACAATGCCGGTGCCGACCAGGTTCCGGACGCCTTCGGCATCGGTCATGATGCGCGAGATCATGACACCGGTCTTCGTCGTGTCGAAGTACGAGACGGGGAGCCGCAGTACGTGCCGCTGGACGGCAACGCGCATGTCGGTGATGGCGCGCTGCGCGGCGATGCTGACCACTTGTGAGAGTGCGTACGACGTGATGCCCTGAATGATCGTGGCCGCACCCGCCGCCAGTGCCAGGGGCCAGAGGAGGTCACTCCTCCCTTCCCCGAGAATCTTGTCGATGAAGAACTTCGGGCTCGCCGGGAGCACAAAGCCGCTGAGTCGATTGATCAACATCAGCACAAAGCCGATCGCAAGCGACCGGCGGTGTTCCCACATGAGCGCCCGGGCCTCGGCCCAGGCGCGCGACATGTTCACCTTCTTCTTTTTCGGCTTCTCTGGAGCGGACATTCGAGCAGTGTTGGGGGCCGACACAAAGGTATGTCGCGAATGTGCATCGCGGGCTCACCCGTTCGCCCGAGCCTGAAACCGCAACCGACGAGGGGCGTAGGGTGGCCATCCTCCCGATCAGGGGCACAAGGCCATGTGGTCGTTCATCACTTCGATTCTGCTGCGCTGGGCTGCCCTCAAGACGCTCCTGCGCGCCCTTGGGAGCCTGGGCTGGCTCCTCCCGATCGGCATGCTGCTCAAGTGGCTTGGCCTCCCGGCTTTGCTCCTCCTTGCCGTCCTCGCGATACCCCTTTTCCTGGTGCTCGCCGTGATCGGACTTCCATTCCTCGCCGTGCTGGTCATTGGTGGCTTTCTCCTCTTTGCCACCTTCTGGATCCTCAGCCTCGGCGTCGCCGTACTCAAGCTGGCCATCCCACTCCTGCTCGCGTACTGGATTTTCCGGGCGTTCTTCCGCGATTCCTCGGCCAAACCGCCCGAATCGAACGCCTGAACGACTTGCCGGCCTCGGGCTAGTGTTCGCCCGAGTTGATCAAAGCGTTCTGATGTGCAACAATGTGCTGAGCGCATGAGCCCGTTGCCCCAGACGCCCCCACGTGATCGCACCATTCGAACAGCACAACCTCGACGCCGCCTCTGACCGCTTGCTCGCTGAGCTTGGGGCCGCGTTTGCTGCCTCGGTCGACGTGCCGACCACAATTGCGGTGCTCTGCCAGCGAATGGTGCCCGCCATCGCCGACGTCTGCGTGGTATTCGCCACCCGTGAAAACGGGACGGTGGGCGTCATGGCGCTCGAGTCGACGACCCCGGAGGTCAAGCGCGCACTGCAAGCCTTCGACAAGCGCTTCCCGGTCGATGGCACACCCTGGCACCCGATCTGGACGCCCCTCAATCATGGGAGATCGGTGCTGGTGGAGGATGTTTCGCCGATCATCGGAGGGAGCGAAGACCTCGCCGCGCTGGCGCTCCAGACCGGCACGACCAGCATGCTGATGGTCCCGCTGCAGGCGCGGGGTCACGTGCTGGGCGCCATCGGGATGGGTACACGTCTCGATCGACCACGCTTTGATGGGCAATCGCTGGTTCTGGTCGAGCGCATCGCGCAGCTGGCCGCCCTCGCGCTCGACAACGCACGGCTCCTGAACGCGGGACAACGTGCGCGCGAGGAGGCCGAACGTGCCCGGGCAACAGCAGAGCGTGCCTCGCAGGCCAAGAGCGACTTTCTCGCCATGATGAGCCACGAGTTGCGGACCCCGCTCAACGCCATCGCCGGGTACGCCGAGTTGCTCGAATCGGGACTCCGCGGCCCGGTCACGCGCGAGCAGGTGAACGATTTGCAGAAGATCCGGCGCGCCCAGAAACACCTGCTCAGCCTGATCAACTCGGTTCTCACCTTTGTGCGTCTCGACGCGGGGCGCGTCACCTACGACCTGGCCGTGGTCCCGCTCGACCCCTGCCTGGGGGCCATGTCGTCACTGATCGAACCGCAGCTGGCGGCGCGCAAACTCCGGTATGCCTTTCAGGGGACGCACCACACGGCCACGATCTACGCCGACTCCGAGAAGGTACAGCAGATCCTGCTGAACCTGCTCGACAACAGCATCAAATGCACCCCGGAGGGGGGCGGGATCAGTCTGTCCGCGACCCTGGCCGGGGACATGGTGCACATCACGGTCAACGATACCGGCCCCGGCGTCGCCGCCGACCGGCTCGAGGAGATCTTCGAGCCTTTTGTGCAAGCCGGCAGTGCCGCCGACCGTCGTCAGGGTGTGGGGCTGGGTCTTCCAATCAGCCGCGAGTTGGCCCGCGGTATGGGAGGTGACCTCATTGCCCATCGGCCCCTCATGGGAGGCGGGACGTTTGTGCTGACGCTCCCGCGCGGCCCGGACCGCGGAACCGAGTAGCGATCAGCGCACCGACCCACCGGCGGCCACCCACGCCTCAACGGCCCGTTCCTCGTCCGCCGCGCGTATCAGCACGTAGTCGGTGTCGTAGGTTCCGAGCGGAAAGCAGCTGATGCCGGCGAGGGCGAGTGGTCCAAGCACCGTGTGCAGCACACCCGATAGTTCAAACGGGATTGGCCCCTCGAGGGCAAAGGCCACAAAACCCAGCTCGGCGCGGACCCCGACTGGCACTGCGTCCGCGTCGCAGACCACCGAGGTCTCGTGCGGTGTGTGGGTCACCGACGCAAATGGTGAGCGCGCGGCCCACCAGGGCACACCGCTCCCGGCCGGGAGTTGCGCCACCGCCAGGGTCCACGGTTGCCTGACCAACGCCTGCATGCGAGCGCTAGGCTGTCAGGATCGTGCGGATCTGCCCGATGTGGCGCGCCTCGTGCTGTCCGAGGAAGAGCACCCACTGGTACAAATTGAGCGGCCCGACCGCGGGATGTGGCCACCCCGTGTCGGCGAGTGCAAAGCCGTCTGCCTCGGCGGCCCACTTGTGGAGCCCATCTCGCGAGAACTGCAGCTTGGCCATGAGATCGGCGCGCTCGATGGGTTTGGGTTGCACCATGGGGGGCGCCTCGATGCGCTGCACCACCCGCTCGAGCTGATAGCGATCGAGCGAATTCACCATGGACTCCGTTGACGTCTCCTGGCCAAGCCCTGCCTCGCGGGCGTTGCGGAAGGCACGGAACATGGCGCGCACCGAACCGTCTTCAACCAGTTGCAGGTGGGCCACCACCTCGCCAACGGACCAGCGATCCTCATGGTCGCGGCGGTCCCATTCTGCGGCGGTCAGTGGTTCGATGATGTGAAGCAGTTCGCTGCGGATGCGGTCCGTTTCGGCGAGGACGCCAGCAAGTCGTGGATGCATGGCGGAGAATCTACAGGCGAGACCGCGTTCAGCCCACCAGGTCTTCGACGCGCATCACCCGATCCCGAGCGACCGGGACACCAAAGAGACTTTCGCTGCGAATGTCGGCTTCGATCGCCCCCAGCGCGGCGTCGAGTTCCGCTCTCGATTTTTCCAGTCCGTATCGATACGCCCAGGCGCAGAACATGGCGCCGGCACCGGCCACGACCCCTGCGGCACCGACCGCTGGCAGGGCGAGTGCCACCCCCGTGAGTGCCAGGGTCTTGGCGGTCACCAATGCCGTCACGAGACCACCAGCACCACTCGCGCCAGCCGTCATGCCCGCACTGGCGCGCAGGTTGTAGCGAATCCCGACCCGCATGTCGAGGTGGAGTGTGACCTCCGTCTGTGCCGGCTCGTTAGGCACGCCGCGAATTCCCAGCCGCAGCTGCTTGGCATACACCCCGTACCGCACGTACGTCCATGGGTACCCCGCCCCGACGATCGACGGTACATCGAACACGAGCACCCCTCCATCCAGCGGGTGCGGTCCTTCCTGACGCTGCAGGGCAAGTCCGTAGGGCTGCTGCTGCAGCGTTCGCCCGATGGCTTGCAGCACGCGGCGTGGCGATGCATGGATGATGCGGCTGACAGAAAGACTCTGCCGCGATGAGCCAAACCAGCGGCGCGCGGCGCGCTCTTCGAAGGTGGTCAGCTCCTGCGGGCGCTTGACGAGCGCCACCGGACTGAGCTCCGCCTTGGCGAGCGCCACAAAGTGACGAGAGATCCCCGCTTCGACAGCGGCCGACTCCACATCGCGCATGCGGTACCCACCGCTCGGGGTTGGCGATGGCGAACTCGACGCCTGTTGTCTGGCGCGTTCCTCCAGCCGATGGGCTGCTTCGGCCTGGAGCTGTGCAGCGCGCCGCCAGATGAGCATGGCCTCGTCTTCACTCACCACCCCTCCCGCTCCCGATGCCTCGCTTTCGCCGGCCCGCTCGCTGGCGGTCAGGGCCGCGCCTAACGCTTCGGCCAGCGCTTCGCCCGACTCAAAGCGCTCGTCCGGCAACTTGGACAAACAGCGGTCGATGACGGCGGCAATGGGCGCGGGCACATGTGGGGCGACCTCCCGAAGGAGCGGCGCCGGCTGCGACACATGCTGCACCAGGATGGCCGAGGTGGCGGCTGCGTCGAAGGGAAGCCGACCGCTGAGGGCGAGGAACCCTACCACCCCCAACGCATAGAGATCGCTCCGGCCATCGAGCGGGAGTCCATGCACCTGCTCCGGACTCATGTAGTGCGCCGTTCCCATCACACCACCGTCCAGCGTGAGCCGGCTGTGAGTGTGGGAGTGCGCAATCCCGAAGTCCGTGACGATCGCGCGCCCGGTGGCGCGCTCGATCATGATGTTCTCGGGCTTGATGTCCCGGTGGACCACGCCCCGCGCATGTGCGTAAGCGAGCGCCCACGACACCTCTCGCAGGTGCCGAATGACATCACCCACGTCGAGACGGCCGCGCGAGGCGATGCGCTCTCCCAGGCTTTCGCCCTCGACAAACCCCATAACGAAGAAGACATGGCCCGCTGCTTCGTCCGCCATGTAAATGGGGACGATGTTCGGATGGGCGAGCTGGGCGGCGGTGCGTGCCTCACGGAGGAAGCGTTCACGCTGAGCCTCATCCTGGGCGTCGGAGCCACCGAGGACCTTTACGGCCACCGAGCGCTCGAGCATCAGGTCACGGGCGAGGTAGACTACGCCCATCCCGCCCTGCCCCAGCACGCGCTCCAACTTGTATTGATCGGCCAGCGCCTGCTGGATGGCGTGCACGTCCTTCACGTCAGCGGGATCCTGGTATCAGGTGCCCCGGCAAGATAACGCCTCTTGCGTCGGGAAACCCACTTGCCGCGGCACCACCGTGCGGATCGCTGGATCGTTAGGCTCCCGGGGGCAGCGCCCGCCGAATGGCTTTCTGCCCATTGGCCACGCCGAGCCCGACACTCAACCCGAACGCGATGGCGGTCCCGCCGCCAATCACCGGAAGCAGCCCCGCCACCACACCCGCGACCACCGCCGCACCCGCCCCGGCGATGAGTGGCGCCATACCTGACTGGGCGGCGTCGACGTATCGCAACCGTTCACTCACAAAAGCGCGCGCCTGTGTGTACCCGATAAGAATGGCGGCGGACGAAATGGCGAATGCGATGAGGCCGATCATTGAGGTTCCCCGGTGCGTGCTGCGTATGTCTGTTCTACGTTCCCGCATGCCGCACAGTTTCGGAAGTCCCGGCGGCATTCTGACCCGCTCCGATGTCACCTCTTATGCGTGCAGCAATCCTTACCGCCCCCGGTGGACCGGAAACACTCGTCATCCGCGAGGTGCCACAACCCGACCCGGGCCCCGGTCAAATCCTGGTCCGGGTGATGTCCAGCGCACTCAACCGCGCAGACATCCTCCAGCGCATGGGGCGGTACCCCGCCCCGCCCGGATACCCGCCGGATATTGGCGGCATCGAGTTCGCCGGCGAAGTGCGCTCCTGCGGGCCTGCGACGTCGAAATGGCAACCAGGGGACCGCGTGTTCGGGATCACGGGAGGTGGCGCGCATGCGGAGTACGTGGCCGTCGGCGAGGACACGGTGGCCGCTGTTCCCGAACGTTTGTCGTGGCTCGAGGCGGGTGCGGTACCGGAGGCCTTTATCACCGCCCACGACGCGATGGTCACGCAGGCCGGGCTCACCAGCGGCGAAGTACTCCTCATCCACGCGGTGGCCAGCGGCGTCGGACTCGCGGCCTCACAGCTTGGCGCGGCGCTCGGCGCGCGGGTCTTTGGCACCACGCGATCCCGCGACAAACTGGAGCGTGCGCTCACCCTCGGGGTGCACGACGGAGCGGTGACCGGCGACGACCTCTCTTCGTTAGGCCCGGCGCTGCAGGCCTTCACCCGCGGCAAAGGAGTGGAGGTGACCCTCGACCTCCTCGGCGGAGCCTACCTCCCGGCAAGCATCGCGGCGGCCGCGCTTCGTGGCCGCATCATGCTCGTGGGCGCCATCGCCGGTTCTCAAGCCACCATCGATGTGAGACAGATACTCGGCAAACGTCTGCGTCTGCAGGGCACGGTGCTCCGAAGCCGGCCGCATGATGAAAAGGTCGCGGCGACCGCCGCTTTCGCGCGCGACGTCCTCCCGCTGCTTTCCCAGGGCAAGGTGAATCCGGTGATTGACCGGGTCTTTCCGCTCGCCGAAATCGCCGACGCTCATCGCCGGATGGAAGGGTACGAGAGCTTCGGGAAGGTGGTGCTCGACATGACCTGATCGTGGCTCAGCGGCGACGGCCCCAAGTGCCCGCGAGCGGACCTGTCTTCAGGACCCCACGATACTTGTGCGACGAGGCGAGAGTATTTATGCATTCAGTGTGCATAAACTCGCACCTCGCCGCCAACCGGCCCTTCGGCCTCGAAAGTCACGTCGTCACCTCACCGTTACTCACGCGGTGCGGTCCGCGAGCGTGGCTGACAGCGCCGACATTCACTACCTGACCCAGCTCTTCGTCGCCGAGGGGCTCCTTCTCCCGCGCACCGTCGAGGAGATCGAGGCGAACGTGACCGACTACGTCGTTGTGGTCGACAGTCATGACCGGGTCCGCGCCTGTGCGGCCCTCAGCGAGTACTCGCCAAGCCTGGCCGAGGTGACGTCGGTGGCCGTCGCCCCCGATGCCCAGGGGCTCGGACTGGGCACCCTTGCCGTGCGTGGCGCCGAAGCCATGGCCCGGGATCGAGGCGTGGGTGAAGTCTTCGCGCTTTCCCTTGCCAGCGCCTTCTTTGAATCACTCGGCTACCAGGCGGCAGCGCTCACCGACTATCCCGAAAAACTCGCCCGGTACGAGTCGCTGAGCGCGCGGGGTGTGCAAATCAAGGCCAAGCCCTGTTTCCGGAAGCGGCTGGCCTAACGTAACCCGCGGGTCCTGCATCGGGTTGTGTTCGGTGAGTGAGTGGGCGAATTTGGCGTCCCACCAAGCCCGAGGTTCGGCGTGATGCACGGCCTGATGATGGACGTTCCGCTTTCACTCCCCATGATCGCGCGCCGCGCCCTTTCGCTGTACGGCGGCCGATCGATTGTCAGCCGTCGCGCGGACAAATCACTGCATCGCACGACGTACCGGGAAATGCTCGGACGAGCCGGACAACTGGCGCGTGCCCTGCAGCGACTTGGCGTGCGGCCGGGTGATCGCGTGGCCACACTCGCCTGGAACCACGCGCGACATCTCGAAGCGTACTACGCCATCCCCTGCATGGGAGCGGTGCTGCACACCCTCAACCTCCGGCTCCATCCGGACGACATCACCTGGATCGCGAATCACGCTGAAGACAAGGTGGTCCTCGTCGACAAGGTGCTGTGGCCATTGTGGGAAAAGTGCGCATCGCGCGTGAATGCGCAGCACGTCATCGTCATGACTGATGATGGTGTCGTCCCTCCCGGTACGCTGGAATACGAAGCGCTCATCGCGGCCGAAGCAGCGGACTTCGCGTGGGACGACCTTCCCGAGACAACTGCCGCAGCGATGTGTTACACCTCGGGAACGACGGGACAACCAAAGGGCGCTCTTTACTCACACCGCTCCATCGTGCTGCACGCCATGGGCGAAGGGATGCTCTGCGCTCTGGGCTTGAGCGAACGCGACACCGTGCTGCCCGTCGTTCCCATGTTTCACGTGAATGCCTGGGGACTGCCATACGCGTGCGCCATGTTCGGGGCTGCACAAGTGCATCCCGGGCCGCACCTCGATCCGGCATCGCTGCTCGGGCTACTGCAGGACGAGCGCGTGACCATCACGGCCGGAGTGCCCACCATCTGGCTGGGCATTCTCCAGGCACTCGATGCGGCCCCCGGCCATTACGAACTCTCCCGACTCCGTACGATGGTGGTTGGGGGATCGGCCGCCCCCGAAGCGATGATTCGCGCGTTCGAGGAGCGGCATGGACTGCATGTGCTACAAGCATGGGGCATGACCGAGACATCACCGTTAGGCACCACCGCCTATCTGTCGCCCGAGTTGCTCCAGAAGGACGCGAACACCCAATACGCGTATCGTGCCAAGCAGGGGCGTCCGGTACCGATGGTCGAAGTGCGCGCCCGCAACGAGCAGGGGATTGTCGACTGGGACGGCACCAGCATGGGTGAGCTGGAAGTGCGCGGGCCATGGGTTGTGAGCAGTTACTACCTCACCGAGGGTGCCGACGACCGCTTCACCAGCGACGGATGGTTCCGCACCGGCGACATTGTCACGATCGACCGCGATGGGTACGTCACCATTCAGGATCGATCGAAGGACCTGGTGAAGTCGGGCGGGGAGTGGATCAGTTCGGTCGCACTCGAGGGCGCCTTGATGGGGCACCCTGATGTGGCAGAAGCCGCAGTCGTGGCTGTCCCTCACGCCAAGTGGGATGAACGTCCACTCGCGGTGGTCGTCCCGAGAAGTGGCCAGCCGTTTGACGAAGCGGCACTCAAGACCTGGCTGGGCGAGCGCTTTGCCAAGTGGTGGGTCCCCGATGCCATCGTGCAGGTTGAAACGATCCCCCGAACCAGCGCCGGCAAGTTTCTCAAGTCGGCGCTGCGCGAACAGTTCAAGGCGCATTACGGCAGCGCGGACAACGCCACGCGGGGAGGTTAGCTGCACACGCGACGTATTCTGCATGTCGACGCCGATGCCTTCTTTGTCGCCGTCGCCCGCCTGGTCGACCCCGAGGGTGCCGGCCGGGAACCGCTGCTGATTGTTGGAGGTGGCGGCCTGCGCGGCGTGGTCTGCTCGGCCTCCTACGAAACGCGCCAGTTTGGGGTGCGGTCTGCCATGCCGACCGCGCGCGCCCTGCGGCTCTGCCCGGGCGCGATGGTCGTTCCGGTGCCCCGCCAGGTCTGCGGCGTGAAAAGCCGCGAGATTCACGCCGTGCTCACGCGCTTCACTCCGGTGGTGCAAGGTGCCAGCATCGACGAGTGGTATCTCGACCTGACCGGCACCGAGGCTCTCTACCGGCACGAGCCGCTGCGCGAGACCGCACACCGGATCCGCAGTGCGGTCCACGAGGCCACGGGACTGACGGTCTCCATAGGCGGAGCGACCACACGCCTGCTCGCAAAACTGGCCGTGGAGCGCGCCAAACCCAAACCGGGGAGTGGTGCCGACGGAGTGCGCGTGGTTCCCCCCGGCGACGAAGCGGCGTTCATGGCCACGGTCGCGTTAGGCGATCTCTCCGGTGTCGGGCCGCGTTTCCGCGAACGGCTGGCGGCCGCTGGCCTCACCCGTGTACCGGACGTCCTCGCCACACCCGAAGATCGCTTGCGTCGTGCGTTGGGCGACAACGCCGCGGAATGGCTCGTGCGACGCTGCAAGGGTATCGACGAGTCCGAGGTTCGCGAGCGCGAGAGTGCCCGCAGCATCAGTCACGAGGAAACCTTCGGGCGCGATCTGACGAGTGACGATGACCTGGGGCGAGAACTGGTGGACCTGGTGCGGCGTGTCGCGCATCATCTGCGCGGCGACGGGCTGATGGCGCGCACGGTCTCGGTGAAGCTGCGAGATCACGACTTCCGGACGCGTGGTGCCTCCCGCACACTTCCCTCCGGTGTGATCGCCGACCGGGTGATCCTCGCCACCGCCCACACCCTGCTCGACAAACTCCGACGTGCTCGTCGCGGGCCTGTCCGGTTACTGGGCGTCGCGCTCACGGGGCTGGAGGAGGCCGATGCCGAAGCACAACTCTCCCTCTTCGATGACCCGGGTGAGGCGACATTGGAGTCGGAGAAGGACCGGCGACTTGCGCGAGCCGTGGACGCCGTACGCAAGCGTTACGGCACTGAAGCGGTTGTCCCCGGTCGTGTGGCCGAACGCCCCGCTCCGGGTGTGCGGCGTCACCGCCCCGGCTGAGGGAGCCCCGCGGAGAGTGCGTTGGCCAAGCGCTCACTCGTCCGTTCATTCAGCGTGAACACGAGCGCGGCCAGGTTGTTCGACGTCACAAGGAGTGGCACCACCTTGTACGAGCGCCGGGGAGCGCCCTTGGGCGAGACCGTTACGCTGTCGAGTGCGCCGGTATCAGCCTGTCTCGCCTCCACGGTCGGGTAGACAAAGATGTGCAGTTCATCGTCCCCTGCTCCCACCTTGTAGCCCCGGCCCTCCCCGCGCAGGAGATCCCCGGAGGGCGCTGCGTCCTGACGCGTGAGGATGACGCCGGCATGCTCCATTCGATCCTCTACCGAGCACCATTGCCAGAGACCTTCCTTGCGGCAACCGTCGGTGGTGGCAAGGGCACTGTCCGTTGCGACGACCTGCGCCGACGCCGCCGACGACGCCATCTGGGCGCTGTCGACCTGCTCGGCAGCCTTCCCACCGCATCCGGTCAGCACCGTGCCGACCAGAGACCACCTAACGACGGCCGTGAAGTTCCGCATCCCCCAACCTACGACCCGGGGCGGCGGACCACCACCCGGTTTACACACCGCCGTACCACTCGTAACCCAGGTCGCTCCAATAGCCGCCGTTCCGTGTCGGCATGAAGACAATCCGCGTGAGGTACTTGGTGTTCTTGTAGCCGAGTTTGACCGGCGAGTGCACCCGTGCCGGCGCACCCTGCACCGTGTTGAGATACCGGCCGTCGGTGGCGTAGGCAATCAGAGTCTGCGGATGAATCGCCGAGTCAATGTCCCACGACTCGTGGTACGATTTATCAAACGACTGGAAGTCGACGTAGCCCGCATCGTTGGTCGGCTCCACCAGCTTGGCCAGATCTGACATCCGCACGCCACTGAACTGCGCGCGCGCCGTCCATCCCTCGACGCAATAGTGATTCACGGTCTGGGAGAAGCGCGGCAACTTGGACAGGTCATCGAGGGTGAGCCGCACAGGCTTGCGGACAGCCCCGACCACATCGAGATGCCATACGCCGCGCAGCGATTCGTCCCAAACGGGGACCTCAGGCGAAATCCAGTATCGGGGAAAGGCATCGCCGGTGATTTTGGCACCGCGAGCGACCTTGTCGCGGTGTCCAAAGGAGAACAGCGCACGCTCCAGCCTTTCGTTGCCCCGCCCGACGGCCTTGACGAGCCCCATCGCGCCGCGCGGACCATCGGAATTGCAGGCCGTGATGAGCCCCGTGCCGGCGGCGGCCGCAAGCCCGCCAAAAAAGTCGCGTCGTTTCATGGGGTCTGCTCCGGTACGGAGGGAAGAGAGGGCCGCCGCCACCAGAATGGACGGGCGTTGCGGGCCTCTGGTGATGTTTCGGGGTTGTAGCCACCGGTGGTCATGCTGCGCAGAGAATACGGATCGACCGCAAACACCATCACCACGTGGACCACGGACAGCACAACCAGCGCCATCATGATCATGAAGTGCCAGTACCGCGCCCAGGCATAACCTCCGAAGAGGGCCGTGAGCCACGCGAGCTGCACTGGTTTCCAGATAGCCACACCGCTGATGACCGCCGCGGCGCCGAGGTACGGGAGGACGAAGTACGTCCCTTTCTGCAGCGCGTTGTGTTTGCCCTGCCGCGGATGATCAGGCCGTGCAAAGAGATAGAACTTGATCATCTCCCAGGTGTCGCGCAGATCACCTCGGCGCGGCACGAGGTCGCGCCACTCACCATGCAGGTACACGAACCCCAGGTACACAAGCCCGTTCAGAAAGAGCACCCACATCATGGCGAAGTGCCAGTTGCGCGCCCCGCCGAGCCACCCGCCAAAGGTCAGCCAGGCAGGAATCGGCGTGCCCTCCCAGGGATAGCAACAGAAGGTCTCCCCCTTCACCGCAAACCGCGGATAGGCATTGAAGATCCGCAACCCACTGCCAATCATCACGAGGAGCGCCAGGGCGTTCACCCAGTGCGTGACTCGCACGATCCAGTGGTGGCGAGCCTCCGAGTGGCTGGGTTTTGCTTCGTCCTGCGCTGCCGTCGTCACCACACTCTCCCGTCAGGTTGCCTCAGGTATCTGAACCGATGCGAATGAGTTCCCGGGCTGCCACCCCGATCGTCCTTTGTACATTCTTCCTTCTCTCCCTTCGGCCTTTCCATCCATGCGCGCAGACGAGATCGACTACCAGCTGATCGGCGATGACCTCCAGGGGGTCATCATCACCCTCGACCCGGGCGAAGCGGTGGTCGCCGAGGCCGGCGCGATGATGTACATGCAACAGGGTATCACAATGGCCACCACCCTCGACGCGAGCGGTCGCGGGGGTGGCGGCATGTGGGACAAGCTCAAGTCTGCCGGGAAACGTGTGCTCTCGGGTGATTCCTTCTTTGTAACATTTTTTGCCAACGAATCCAACGTGCGCCAGGACGTCGCCTTTGCGTCGCCCTACCCTGGCAAGATCAAACCGATCGATCTGAAGAGTTTTGGCGGAGAGCTGATCTGCCAGAAGGATTCCTTCCTGTGCGGAGCGCGTGGGGTCGATGTCACCCTGGCCTTCTCCCGGAAATTCGGCGCCGGCTTCTTTGGCGGCGAAGGGTTCATTCTCCAGCGTCTGCTTGGCGATGGCCTGGTCTTCGTCCACGCGTCAGGCACCCTGCACGAACTCACCCTGGCTGCGGGGGAACAGCTCCGAGTGGACACTGGCTGCATCGTGGCCATGCAACCCACCGTGGACTACGACATCCAGATGGTGAAGGGCGTGAAGACCGCGCTATTCGGCGGTGAGGGCCTCTTTTACGCGCAGCTCACGGGCCCGGGTCGGGTCATTCTGCAAACACTCCCCTTCTCCCGGCTGGCCGACCGCATCATCGCTGCGGCGCCTCGCGCGGGCGGCGGGCGTCGCGAAGAAGGAAGTGTCCTCGGCGTGATCGGCGGTCTGCTGGACGGCGACCGCTAGTCGGTCCGGCCGAGGACCCTGCCCCACCAACTGTCGCTGCGGCGCGCCTCCCGGGCGCGCTCAGCGACGAGTTCGCGCCACGCTGAGCGCATCTCGGCGCCGTCGGAAAAACGCAGCGATGGTTCAGGTGACAAGCCGCGCGTGAGAAAATCAGCCAGTGGCCCGGTGAGCGCGCTCATGTCGTAGTGCTGACCCAGCTGCTGGGCGAGGATTTCCTGCGTGTCTGTCCCCGAGAACGGTGGGTGACCGGTGAGGACGAAGTAGATGATCGCCGCCGCCGCAAAACAATCGACCGACGGACCCTGCGCTTCTCCGAGCAGTTGCTCAGGTGCGGCAAAGGCCGGTGTGCCGGTAGCGCCGGCGGCTTCGCCTTCTGCCCTGGCGATACCAAAATCGGTAATGCGCCAGCGACGATAGCGGTCGATCAGGATGTTTTCAGGCTTCAGGTCGCGATGGACGATGCCCACCGAGTGCGCGGCCGCGAGCGCATCGAGCGCGCCATCAATCTGCGACTCCACACTTTCGAAGGGTCGCTGCCCGGCACGTGCAATGAGATCGGCGACCGAGCCGCTTTCCGCGAGTTCCATGGTGTACCACGACACTTCGCCGCGGGCGTCCCAGTCGAAAATCGGGATGATCCCCGGGTGCGCCAGCTGCGCGGCCAAGCGTGCCTCGCGACGAAAGCGCGCCACCGCCCGCTCGTCCTGCGCCACATTGGGATGGAGCATCTTGAGCGCCACTTCGCGCTCCAGCGAGAGGTCACGCACCCGCCACACACTACCAAACGTTCCCTTGCCCAGAAAGCCGAGAACGTCGTAGTCATCCCCAACGGCCCAACGCAATCGTCCCTCTTCGGAGAGGGCCGACGGCAACGACGGCAGCGACGTAAACATGGAGCGACTTCCCGAGATGCGCTCGACCGCGCGAAGCATCGAGGACAGTGTGCGGTGCCGCTCCGCCGGCTCGGGACGTAAGGCCTGTTCGAGAATGGCCGACAGCGCCTGCGGACACTCGGGGCGCAGCAGGGTGAGCGGCGGGGCATCAATGGCCGGAGGCAGCTCGCCTGCAATCGCGAAGTAGACAGACGCCGCCAGCTGCCACTGATCCGACGCCACCGTGGGAATCCACTCCCCGTCCTGCCACTCCGGGGCAATGGGTGTCCAGCGCGGATCGGGGGTGAGCCCCTGTGGCACTTCATGTCGCGCCAGCGCCCATTGCCACCCTAACGTCCAGATGCGGCCCGAAGGCGCCGACCACACGACTTCAGGAGAAACGCCACCATGGGGTGCGCCCCCGTCGTGTACGTAGGCAAGCATGGCCCCCACGTTGCGCAGAATACGCATGGCGGTCGGAATCTCTTCCGGTCCTGCACGTCGCACCCGCGCGCCAATCGATTCGGCGGAGATCCATCGGCGGAGATACCCCGGTCCGCGCATACTCTGCGGATGGGGCGGCCAATAGTGATACGTCGTGGGAATCGACGGATGATTGCGGTGAGCCAGCGCACGGGCCTCGGCCGCCAGCCATGTCACATGCGCGGGGTCGAGTACCGAGACCAATGACAGCGACCTGCCCAGTGCGTCACGTATCTCCTGATAGTGCCGATGCTCCATCGTCACCCCTTCGCTTCCCCACGCCCAGTCCGGCGGAAGCTGCCAATGCTCGAGATGCGCGGGCAAACGATACGACACCCGGTTCGGCAGGTCCGACCACGGTGTGGCTCGTGGCGCGCGCGGTGGCTTGGCAGGGGAACTCGACATGCGTGAAAAGTGCTATGGCGCAGCCTCAGCGACCAGCGTGACAATCACTCGCGTGCCTCGCGGATTGCGTGGTTCGAGGCGGATGTTTCCGCCCCACGACTCCACCAGACGCCGCGAAATGGCGAGGCCGAGCCCGCTACCGCTGGTCCGGGTGGAAAAACGGGGCTCGAACACATGTGCGAGGTGTTCTTCACTCACGCCGTCGCCGTCGTCCTCAATCGAGAGCTCGACTCGCTCGGAGGATTGGCTTGCACGCAGCGTGACAAGGCGTGCATTGGCCAGCCGCGCGTTCTCGAGAATGTTGAGAAGGACCTCACGCAATTCCTCCACACGAGCGCGCGCAATCAGGTCACCGGGCATGTCGAGCCGCCATTCCACCTCCCCCTCGCCCATTTCCTCGAGGGCGACCACATCACGAAGCAGCGGAGCCAGGGTGACCGATTCGGTTGGTGGCGCATCCTCGGGGCGCATGCCGAACTTGGAGAACGACCGAGCGATGTGATCGAGGCGGTCAATCTCGCCGAGAATACGCTCGACGTTGCGGTCGAGGATTTGTGGAAAGTCGGGGCGGGCGTCGGCATGTGCCCGTCGCAGATGTTGCACGCCAAGGCGGATGGGCGTGAGCGGGTTCTTGATTTCGTGTGCCACCTGGCGCGCCATCTCACCCCAGGCAAACACTCGCTGCGCCCGCTCGAGATCCTGGCGGGAATCGCTGAGTTCCACGGCCATTTGCCGGAATCGCTGAAAGACGGGCCGGAACTCACTCGGCGGAGCCTTGCCTAACGAAGTGAGCTCGCGTGCGCCACGTGCCACTTCCTCTGCGGCGCGACGGAGGGCGCTGATGGGCTGCGCAAAGGCCCGCGCGGCGAGCCCACTCAACACCCAGGCAATCAGTCCGCCCACTGCCATGGAGACAAGGAGCAGGGCCAGCACGTCGCGCTGCTGCCGTTCGAGCGTGAGTTCGGTGCGCCGAGCCGGTGCCGCAAGGACCAGACGCGGACCGGCAGTGCGATATCCCACCAGCGTGGGGACTGCACCGACCGAGACGCGCCGGTTGGCGGCGTCTTCGAGGCCGAACACCACGTCTTCGGCAGCCACCGGATCGAGGAGGTAACCGAAGGGTGCGAGCGCAAGGTGCAACGGTTCGGCGGCCGCCTGGAGCACTCCATCGCGGTACCAGAAGAGTGGCGTTTCGAGCCGGGCCGCCTCATCGACCAGCTCGCGCGGTTCGCGCACCCGTACCGCACGCAGCGTTTCGCGCACCAGCAGTGAGCGCGACGTCAGGTCCTCTGCACGCAGACGATTGAGGGTCCAGAACCCAAAGGCCAGCGACGGCAGGACAAACGCGGCAAAGACGGTGGCGGTGAGACGCGCCCGGTAGCTGGCCCTCCATCGCCATAATCGCGACCGGAGCCAGCGTCGTTGCGGCGGGTCACTGACCGCGACCACCAGCCACAGCACGCCTAACGCACCAAGATTCAGCAGGATCAGCAGTCCGGCGCGCGCAAAGAGCACATCGAGGGACCGCAGTTCCACCTCGACATGGGCATGCAGGCGTCCGGGGGCGGCATCGACCTCCCAGTCGCCATGGAGTTCGTCATCGCGACGTGTCCAGCGCGGCTCCGCACCACGGTTCGCCCCTTCGCCGGCCGTTACCGTGAGCCGATACGGCGGCTCCACAATGGTGGGCACTTCCAGGCCGAGAAGCGCCGCAAAGGGGTCGTCGGCGATGAGTTGAGTGCGGGGCGACACCACTATGGAGAGGACCCGCCCCGAATCGAGGGGTGCTGCCACCACGAGCTGTACGCCCTGGATGGAACCAACATCTCGCAACACTTCGGTGCGCGCCGAGTCGGCCAGACGGACGAGTGTGCGCTCTCCTTCCACACGCCGCTCGAGTTGCGCGATGACCAGTTCGGCGTCGGGCCCCTGGTCGGCGGTTGGAGCCGTCCACACAGCGAGTTCGACCGGCACCCCGGAGGCAGCGAGTTCGGTGCCGACCCAAGCCTTGAGCAAATCGGCACGTGTGCGCGGCAACTCGCCCGCCCGCACGGACATCAAGAGCCGCTCCAGCAGGGGCTGCACTTCCATATCAGGGAGGGTGAGCTGCGCCACGTCGCGCTCGGCCAGCTCCACACGCTTCCGCGTGACGGAACTCCACACAAGAATGGTGGCACCACAGGCCGCCACCCATGCGGCGTGCACGGTCAGGGCGCGACTTGTCCGCGAGAACACCACCAGGGCAATGGCCAGCATCCAGAGTCCCTGATACCAGACGGGGAATCGGGAATCGGCCTGCCACACCAGCGGCGCCAGGAGCGCCGCCAGCGCGGCCGCAATGGCCCCGGCGTACGACCCGTTAGGCACGCGTGGTCCGCGCAGACGGCCCGTGGCCCAGAGTCCGGAGAAGAGGACCGCCGCCGCCACGAGAAAGAGGGCGATGTCCCACGCGATCCAGAGCTGTGTTGGCACACCACGTGGCGGCAAGGTCAGCCCACGCGCGAGGTACCGGAGCAGGAATGGTCCGCCCAGCACGGCCGCCACCGCCGGCAACAGGACGACCACATCCGGCAGCGGCGTTCCACGCCGCCGCAATCCGACAAACACGGCAAGGCAGGCCACGGCGCCGGCGAGCCCCAGGGCACCCACACTGGCGGTGAAGGGCCCGGCCAGCGGCGAGAAGTAGTATGCCGCGTTGAATACGGGGAGCGGGTTTGACAGCGTGCTCAAGGGCGCCGCCGCAATCACGGCCAGCGACACCGCGAGGGCCGCCAACCTCGCTCGCGCGAGTGGGAGTGAGACCCATACCACCCAAAGCCCCGCAAGCACGGCGGCAGCGAGCAGTGCAACCACCACCAGCCTGGCGCGTTCTTCGAGAGCAAAGCCCACCCGCGCAGGGTCACGGGGCACGGCGCGCAACCAGAGTGCAGGCACGCCGTCCAGCGGAAGCACACCAATTCCCGGCGGCTCGCCGTAGAGCTCCACGCGCTCGAGTCCTGACTCGACCGCAGCCACATGGGCAAACGAGCGAGACAACCGATCGGCAGGGGGCAGCGCCTGCAAGGTGCGCATCGCGATGCTGGTGCGCTCACCACGTTGCTCCCTCGCGTAGGCCACGACATAGAACTCGCTGCGAGCGACCCCGGCGGGCTGCGTCATACTATCAAGAGGGAGCCGAACCAGACCCGCCCACGCCACCGGGCGCCCCTGGTCGAGCACTACCGCAGCCGCCTCCCCGCGAGCGGGTGACGGAAGCACCGCTTCGATTTGCGCCACACGACCCGCACGGGGCGTGGAAAGCGTGATGTCGAGCAGTCGCTGAGCGCTGGTGCGGAGTTCGGGGAAAATGGCGTCAGCTTCACGACTCAGGCGATCGGTCGTCGACTCGCTGACGGTTCCTGCCTGCGGCGCCGCGACGGCTCGACGCTGCAACCAGCCCTGGAATGAGGCGCTGGCAAGCCCGAGCAAGAGCGCCAGCCACACACGCCACTGCAGCCGCGGCGCCCGCGAGGCACCGAGCAACAGGGTGACAGCCGTGGCGGCCCCCATGAGCACGAGGTAAGGTACGCCCCACGTTCGGACCAGCAGCGCCGCGCTCAGACAGGCAATGCCGCCCGCCACGAGCGCCAGACTGCCTCCCCTTCCCCCTGACATGCCGGCCTCGCCGACGCCGCTACGACTCAAGGAGCTCCTGCCTCAGGAAGTGAGGGACGTTCTTTCACGAGACCCGCGACTCCTCATCCCAGTGGGCACGTGCGAACCCCATGGCCCCCACCTCCCACTCGGGTGTGACACCCTCGTGGTCGAGCACCTGGTGGATGAACTCTCCGCCGAGCTGCAGATCCTCCGCGCTCCCACCATGGAGTACGGGGTCAACACGCCGCACCATCGCAACCCAGTGGGGTTCGGCGGCGCGGGATTGCGACGCAAGACCCTGCTCCGCGCCCTCAACGACCTCATCGAGGCGTGGGAAGATGGTGGTGTCCGCGAGTTCGTTCTGGTAACCGCGCATGGTCAGGAGGGACATGTCGAAGCACTTTCGACGGTAATCACCAAGGGAGCCCGGGTGCAGGTGGTGGACATCCTCAGCATACCTCTGGGCGACCTCACGGGGTCAAAGGGGGTGCTGCACGGGGACGAGGTGGACACATCACTGGTGCTGTACCTCTTTCCTGAACTGGTGCATATGTCGCAGGCCGAGGATTTTGTCCCAAGTGGTGCCAGACCAAAACGCGCCTCGCTGCGCATTCCGGAAAGCTCCCCTGGCTCGGTCGGGCGCCCATCGGCAGCCTCCTCGACCAAGGGTGAAGCTATCTACAAAAGAATCAAGCAGTTAGTTCGCGATCGTGTGCTCCTGGCTCCCGCCGAGAGCGAGCCATAGAGGGGGCATTTTTCGTGCAGGGTCACATCGAACCAGCTGAACGGCACCTACCTTGAGGGGTACTTAACCATCAACATGAAATCACGCGATCTGCTGCTCCTGTCACTTGTCGCACTCCGCGCCGTTTCGGTGGAAGCTCAGGGGGTGCGTACCCTGGACCGCGGGAGCTTCACCATCACGGTGAATGGCCAGCGGGCTGGACGAGAGGACTTCACCATCAGCAGCACGCCGGTACCCAATGGCGTGGAGTACCTTTCACGGGCGACGGTGTCGATGGGGGATCAGCGGCTCAACCCGTCCCTCATGTCAGACTCGCTGGGGCGTCCCACCCGCTACCAGATCGAGGTCAAGGGAACGTCTGGTACCTCCGAACGCTGGATGGGGGGCATCACCCGCGGCCGCATGAGTGCCCGCATCGACAATGCCCGAGGCACCCAGGAGCGCGAGTATGTGGTATCGGAAGGGGCGGTACTCGTGGATGACGACGTCTTCCACCAGTACCACTTCCTGGTGGCACGGGCCGATAAACCGTCAATCACGATTGTGATCCCGCGCCGGAACACGCAGATGGTCCTCAAGCCGTCGGTCGCCGGCACCGAGAACGTGCTCATTGGCCAGACCGAAATCAGCGCCCGGCACCTGGTGTTTACGGAGCCGAGTGGGAGCACGCGCGATGTGTGGGCCGATGCAACCGGCCGCGTACTCAAGGTGACCATACCCTCACGTGGGTTGGTTGCACTCCGCGACGACCCTCCGGCGCGCTGAACCAGATGGCATAGCTGTGCGTTACCCCGTGTAGGCGGGGCGCGCTTTTGCATGCTGTAAGCTGAAACTGCCCTTTCGGACCGACCGTACGACCCGCTGGACACACATTTCATCCCGACCCCTCTCGCTAATGCGACGTTCAGTTCTTGCGCTGTCTGTCCTGCTCGCGGCTCCCGTGTTGGGCGCCCAGACCCCGGGCCCTGTGCTCACGCTCGAAGAAGCTGTCCAGCTGGCGATGAAGAACAATCCAGGCTACCTGCTCACGTCCACGGGACGTACCCGAGCAGGCGCCGCGGTGCGAAGCGCTTACGGCAACCTTCTCCCGAACGCCAGCACCTCATTCGGGTCGTCGTATCGTGAAGGGCGCCAGCAGTTCTTCGCCGGTCAGGCGTTCGGATCAACCTCGGACGTGCTCTCTTCCTCGACCGACATCTCGTTGCAGGCCCAGTACAGCCGGCAGGGCTTCCTGGCGGTCAAGCAGCAGAAGGCCAATCTCGACGCCGCCGAAGCTGACATGACCAGCGCGGGCGCGACACTCCGCGCCAACGTCATCACCCAGTACCTCAGTGTGTTGCAGGCGCAGGCTCGGGCCACCTTCCAGGACACGCTGCTCGTCAGCACCCAGGCTCAGCTCGACCTGGCCCGCGCAAGACAGCAGGTTGGCGCGGCCAGCACACTCGACGTGCGCCGCGCCGAAGTCGCCGTTGGACAACAGCAGGTGGCGCGGCTCCGCGAGCAGAACACCGCCGAACTCGAGAAGCTCCGTCTCTTCCAGCAGATGGGTGTTGAGCAGCCTGCCGACGTGCGTCTGACCACGGCATTCGGGATCGAAGAACCCAAAGTGCAGTTGCGCGACGTCATGGACATGGCACGCCGCAGCAACCCGGCCCTCAGCGCCCTGCAGTCACGTCAGCGTTCCGCCGATGTCGGCGTGTCGTCGGCCCGCGCGAGTTATCTCCCGAGCTTGAGCCTGAGCACGGGCATCGACGGCTTCTCCCAGCAGCTCACCGACATCAACGGGCAGGTCCTGGACGCGCAGAATTCGGCGCTTGGGAGCCGAGCCAGCTGCTTCTCCACGGACTCGCTGCGGCGCGGCGCGGGGCTCTCCAGCATTGCCGCTCGCTGCAACACCATCGCCTTCACGCCCGCGCAGGAACAGGCCCTTCGGGACAACAACGCCCAGTTCCCCTTCAGCTTTACCCGCAGCCCGATCACCTTCGCCATGCGGGTCTCGCTGCCAATCTTTGATGGTTTCCAGCGCGAACAGCGTGTCCAGGAAGCCACCGCCGCTCGCAACGATGCGCGCTACCGCCTCCGGCAGCAGGAACTGCAGCTCACCGCCGACGTGACCTCGGCGTATCGCAACCTCACCACTGCCTACCAGACCGTGCGGCTCCAGGAGCAGAATGCGGCGACCGCGCGTGAGGCATTGGCCCTCGCACAGGAGCGGTTCCGCGTGGGTGCCAATACGTTTGTTGATGTGACGCAGGCCCGCAGCGACTACGAGCGCGCGGAGACAGACCGGATCAATGCCATTTACGACTTTCACAAAGCGTACGCCGCGCTCGAGGGTGCGGTCGGACGTCCCCTTCGCTAGGCGAGGACGATAGACATGAGTAAGGGTTTACGTTGGTCCCTGATTGGAGTGGCCGTGGTCGGCATCGCAGGATTTGTTGCCACAACGGCCGCCCGAAGGGGCAAGAAGGCCACCGAAGTGCGCATCGAGTCGGTGGAGTCGCGTGATCTCGTCGCGTCTGTCACTGCCTCGGGGCAGGTGCAGCCTCGCACCAAGGTCGACGTCGCCGCTGACATCTCCGGTCGCATCGTGCGGCTGGCGGTGAAAGAAGGGGACATGGTCAAGAAGGGGCAGTTCCTCCTCGAGATCGATCCGCAGGAATACGTGGCGGCGGTCCAGCGCTCAGATGCGGCGCTCTCGGCGTCCAAGGCGCAGGCCGCTCAGGCCAAGGCCAACTTGATCCAGGCGCAGCGCAACTACGACCGCTCCATGGAGATCAAGAAGTCCAGCCCGCAGTTGATCGCCGAAGAGCAGCTCGAACAGCTGAAGACGCAGGTGGAAGTGAATCAGGCGCTCTTCGAGTCGTCGCAGCACAACGTTGATCAGTCGATCGCCAGCGTGCGCGATGCGCGCAGCAAACTGTCGCGCACGGTGATCACGGCCCCGATGTCAGGTCGCGTGACACGACTCGTCGTTGAGCAGGGTGAAACCGCGGTCCCCGGAACCTTCAACAAGGACGCCGCCACCCTCCTCACCATCGCCGACATGACGGTGCTGGAGACCAAGGTGAAGGTCGACGAAACCGACGTCTCTCGTATCGCCCTTGGCGACTCGGCGGTCATTCAGATTGACGCCTTTCCCGACACCACCTTCCTCGGCAAGGTCGTCGAAATCTCCAACAGCTCGGTGAAGGCCGCCGGTGCCGCCGCGTCAACCGACCAGGCGATTGACTACGAAGTGACGATTCAGCTCCTCAACCCGCCGGTTGATACCCGCCCCGACTTCTCCACCACCGCCAAGGTGGTGACGGACATTCGCAGCAAGGTGCTCTCGATCCCGATCATCGCCCTGACGGTGCGTGAAAACGAAGACATCACTCCGGGTGACACCGCAGTCCCGGTGGGGCGCACGCCGCAGAAGGAAGTGGGCAAAAGGGACGTCGAGGGAGCGTTTGTCGTCGGAGCCGACAACAAGGTGACCTTCCGGCCCGTAAAGGTAGGGATCGCCGGTGACCGGTTCTTCGAAGTCATCAGCGGTCTCAAACAGGGTGACCGCATCGTCGGCGGATCGTACCAGGCCATTCGTGAGCTGAAGGACGGCGACGTGGTCAAGGAAGCCGAAGACAAGAAGGCCAAAACTGGAGCCAAATCGTGAGTGAAATTCTGGGCGTCGGCAGTGACCTGACCACCACGGGCGAACATCCAATGAGCACCACCGCCGAGCGGAAAGCGGTGGTGCAGGAACCGGGCGCGACGCCCGGCAAGGAATGGGTCATCGTCACGCGCGGACTCAAGCGCGAGTACGACATGGGGGGCGAGGTGGTACGCGCCCTTCGCGGGGTCGACCTGGCCATCCGGCGCAATGAGTACGTGGCCATCATGGGGCCGTCGGGCTCCGGAAAGTCCACGCTGATGAACCTGATCGGCTGCCTCGACACACCAAACGGTGGCGAGTATTGGCTGAACGGCATGCTGGTATCGACCATGTCGGACGACGCCCTCGCCCGGGTGCGCAACAAGGAAATCGGGTTTGTTTTCCAGACCTTCAACCTGCTGCCCCGCGCCACGGCACTGCACAACGTCGAACTGCCGCTGGTCTATGCCGGCATCTCGAGCGACGAACGCAAGCGGCGCGCAAAGGCCGCCCTCGCGTCGGTCCAGCTCGACAACCGCATGCACCACAGGCCTAACGAACTCTCGGGCGGCCAGCGGCAGCGTGTAGCGATCGCCCGTGCGCTCGTCAACGAACCTTCCATCCTTCTCGCGGACGAACCGACGGGCAACCTCGACTCGGCCACGTCTACCGAGATCATGAAGGTGTTCGAGCAGCTGGCCAGCGGGGGACAAACCGTGATCATGGTGACACACGAACCCGACATCGCCGCGCATGCCCGCCGTGTGGTGGTGCTCCGCGACGGCCTCGTGGCCACCGACGACCGCCGAGCGGCCTTCAAGGCGCAGATGGGGTTAGCTTAGGGGCAGAGGCACGGGAAGCACGGGAGGCACGGGAAGCACGACAGGCGCGGAAGAGCGGATGTAGAGCTCTCCGCGCCTTTTAGTGTCCTGCCGCTAACTTTCCTTCGTGCTTCTCATGCTTCCCGTGCCTCCCGTGCTTCTGTTGTCGTGAGCTTCGCTGACGTCCTCGTCACCGCTTTCGGACAGATCGCCGCCAACAAGCTGCGTTCCTTCTTTACGCTGCTCGGGATCATCGTATCCGTCACCTTCCTGGTGGCGGTGCTGGCGATCATCGAGGGCATGAATGCGTACGTGCAGGAGAGTGTGGCCGACGCCATGATCGGGAGCAACACCTTTCAGGTGCGTCGCAGCCCGATCAACGTGGCACGCTTCGCGGACAGTGACATGGACCGCATGGCCCGGCGCCCCATCATCTCTCGCGACGACGCTGCTGCCGTGCAGGCCGCGATTCCCGACGCTGAAGCGGTGTCCATGCAATCGGGATGGCCCACACCCATGGCCGACATCATCTGGCGCGATCGCACCATTGGTGACGCCCAGATCTTTGGCGTCACCGCGTCTTACCAGGTGGTGCAGGACTACCGGATCGGCCAGGGACGCGGTCTGTCCGAACTCGACGTTGAACAGCGCCGGTCGGTCGTGGTGCTCGGGTCAGAGCTGGCGGACAAACTCTTCGAAGGCGCTGACCCGATCGACAAGGTGGTGCGCATTCTCGGCGAGCAATTCACCGTCATCGGGGTGAACGCCAGCAAGGGTAAGGTGCTCGGGCAGTCCTTCGACGGCTTTGTGCTCATGCCGATCACACGTTTCGAGCTGGTGTACGGAAAGCGCAGCACGACCACCGTCTCCATCAAGATGGCGCGGGCCGAGGATGTGGCGCCGGGGATGGCCCGCGTGGAAGAAGCATTACGCGTCGCCCGGCATCTCCGGCCCTCCGAAGAGAACAACTTCTCGCTCGAAACATCGGATGCGCTGGTCGACTTCTGGCGCACGCTCACTCGCGTGCTCTTTGCAATCGTTCCTGCCATCGTTTCGATCGGGATTGTCGTGGGCGGCATCGTGATCATGAACATCATGCTCATGGCCGTGACCGAGCGCACGCACGAAATCGGGATTCGCAAAGCCATGGGAGCCACGGCGCGCGACATCGAGCGGCAGTTCCTGGTCGAGTCGATCGCGCTGGCCTGCTGCGGCGGTGTGATTGGCGCCTTCACGGGCTGGCTGATGGCCGCGGGTGTGGCCACTGCGTCGCCCCTCCCGGCGCGGGTCACCACCTGGTCGGTCGTGCTGGCCTTGGCGTTAGGCGCTGGTGTCGGGGTGATCTTCGGCGTGTATCCGGCGCGACGCGCCGCGCGCCTCGATCCGATCACGGCCATGCGAGCCGAGTAGCAAATGCGGCTTGGCGACCAACTCCGCGAAAACGTCGGCATTGCGCTGGAAACACTCCGGGCATCGAAACTGCGGTCCGCCCTCACGGTGCTCGGGGTCGTCATTGGCATCGCGACGGTCATGGCGATGGCTACCCTGATCAATGGTGTGCAGCAGCAGATCGTGCGCACCATCGAGAGTGCGGGCCCAACGACGATCTACATGTTCAAGGTGTTTTCTCAAACACCGCTCAATCCCGACGCACTCCCGGCCTGGGTGCGCATCCGGCCCGATGTGCAGCCCCGCGAGGCTGAACGCCTCGCCCGGCTCCCGGAGATTTCGTACGCCTCCCCGTGGGCGATCAAGGTGGGGCGCGTGGAATACAATGGCGTACGCCTGCAACCCAATCGCATTTACGGCGCCGACGATCGATTCACGGAGGTCATCGGGGGCGAGTTGGTGATCGGCCGCTGGTTCACCCGTCAGGAGTTGCTGGGCGGCGCCAATGTGGTCGTGCTCAATGAGTCATACGCACGGCGCCTCTTTGGCCGTGAAAATCCGATCGACAAGGTGGTGCGGCTGGGTGGTCGCCCTGCCACCATCATCGGCCTCTATGCGCCCGCCGCCAACATCTTCGACCCGCCCAGCGCCGAGACGGCCGCGATCATTCCGTTCCGGATGATGGACACGCAGTACGACATCAACCGGACACAGGAACTCTTCATCGCTATCAAGCCGAGAGCCGGTGTGACGGTCGAAGCAGCCCAGGAAGCCGTGACGATTGCCATGCGCGAGATGCGAAGACTGCGCCCCGCCGACAAGAACAACTTCGAGCTCATCACACAGGCGCAGATCCTGGACGTCTTCAACAGACTCACCGGTGCGTTTTTCCTCGTCATGGTGGCGCTGTCATCGGTGGGGCTGCTGGTCGGTGGCATTGGCGTGATGGCCATCATGATGGTCTCGGTCACGAGCCGCACCAGGGAGATCGGGGTGCGAAAGGCGTTAGGCGCCTCCCGTCGCGACATCCTGCTGCAATTCCTGATCGAGGCGGCGACCCTCACCGGGATCGGCGGACTACTCGGCGTGCTGACCGGTCTGGTGGTGGGCCGGTTGGTTACACTGTTCGTCAAGGTCGATGCGCCGGTGCCCCTGAGTTACACCCTGGTGGCCGTTGGCGTCTCCATTGGCATTGGTGTGACCTTCGGCATGATCCCGGCTCGGCGCGCGGCGCGAATGGATCCGGTGGAGGCGTTGCGATATGAGTAGCGGCAAACTGGAGACACAAAGGTGACATGACCCAACCCGTCGACCTCCTCGCCATTGCACCACATCCTGACGACGCGGAACTGATTTGCGGCGGGACACTCGCCAAGGCCGCGCGCGACGGACGGAGTGTGGGCATCCTGGACCTCACTCGCGGTGAAATGGCGAGTCGCGGCACCCCGGAGCTGCGCGCGGAAGAAGCGGCGCGGGCGGCGGCGATCCTCGGCGTCACGACGCGCGAATCGTTAGGGCTCCCCGATGCCGGCATTGTGAATACCCCGGACACACGACGGCAACTGGCCCTGGTCTTTCGGCGCCTGCGACCGCGTGTGGTGATTGCCCCTGCCCCGGCGCCCTTCGGGCGGCACCCGGACCATCGGGTGGCGGCGGAACTCATTCGGGATGCCGTCTTCATGGCCGGTCTTGCCCGCACCGACACGTCGACACCAGCCTTTCGTCCGTTCAAGGTGGTCCATGCCATCACCTACCGCGAAGACTTCGTTCGCCCAACTTTCGTCGTGGACATCACCGACACCTTTGACAGCAAACTCGCCGCAATCGAGGCCTATGCCTCACAGTTCGGCGGGGCGACCCAGGCCGGCGAGGTGTATCCCAACGGAGAGCCGCTGGCTGATATCATTCGGCACCAGTCCGCGCACTACGGATCTCTCATTCGCGTGAAATACGGCGAGCCCTTTTTCACCACCGAAACCATGCAGGTGCACGACATCACCCGGCTGGACGTTTCAACCTTTTGATCCTTCGCACGATGACTCCGTGAACTGGATCGACATCAGTATTCTCGTGAAAACGGGAACGCCCGAATGGCCCGGGGACACGCCCTTCGACTGCCGCTGGGCCTGGTCGATGGCCGAGGGCGCGAGTGTGAATGTCTCGTGCATCTCGGGGAGCCCTCATGTGGGCACACACGCCGACGCGCCGCTCCATGTCCGCGACGGCGCACCGGCGTCTCACGACCTCCCCCTCGAAGCATTCAGCGGGCGCGCCTGGGTGGTCGACGTCAGCCATTTCGCCGGACCGCTCTCACTCGCGCAGCTGAACCTGCCCGACGAACCGATCACCCGGCTTCTCCTTCGCACCGGGCAGAGTATCGCCTCGGGTGCGTTCCCGGCGGCGTGGCCTGCCCTCTCCGCCGAGACTGCTACGACACTTACCAAACGTGGATTGCTCCTCCTGGGTGTCGACGCCCCTTCGGTGGACGACCGGGAGAGCAAGACACTCGCCGTGCACCACGCCCTCTTCAGTGGTGGCGCGCAGATCCTCGAGAACCTCGACCTGAGAGCCATCAAACAGGGACCGCACGAACTGCAGGCGCTCCCGATGCGTCTCTTCGGCCTCGACGCCGCCCCGGTTCGAGCCCTCCTCCGTCCGGTGTCGTGAGTCCGTACGCCATTCGTTGTGTCGATGTGGTGCGCGACTTCAAGTCGGTGCGCGCCCTCGACCACATCAGCTTCGACGTCCCGTCAGGCATCGTCTTCGGCTTCCTGGGGCCGAACGGCGCCGGCAAGAGCACCCTCATTCGCGTCCTGCTCGGCTTGACCATGCCAACGACGGGGCGCACGGAAGTGTTTGGTGTCGATCCCGCTCGCGATGGAGATGCCGCGCGACGCCAGTGTGGCGCGCTCCTCGAACACCACGGGCTCTACGAACGGCTCACCGCCCTGCAGAACCTCGACTTCTTTGCCCGGGCGTGGCGTCTCCCACCTGCCACACGCTCCGCGCGGGTGCAGGAGCTGCTCACACGCTTTGGGCTCTGGGATCGACGGCATGACAAGGTGGGCACCTGGAGCCGCGGCATGAAGCAGAAGCTCGCCATCGCGCGCTCTGTGCTGCATCGCCCGCCCCTGGTCTTCCTCGACGAACCCACCGCCGGTCTCGACCCGGTGGCCAGCGCCGCGCTCCGCGACGACCTCGCCCGTTTGGCTACGGACGAAGGGGTGACGGTGTTCCTCACCACGCACAACCTCGCCGAAGCGGAGCGGTTGTGTGCGCAGGTTGGCGTCATCCGTGCAGGACGTCTGGCCGGACT
Source organism: uncultured Gemmatimonadota bacterium (assembly GCA_902826615.1). Taxonomy (GTDB): domain Bacteria; phylum Gemmatimonadota; class Gemmatimonadetes; order Gemmatimonadales; family Gemmatimonadaceae; genus RBC101. Next base: position 58,610 of record CADEFN010000008.1, on the reverse strand, counting down.
CGGCAGCCCTGCCGAGTTGCGCGAACGCCGTACCACGGCCGCACTCCACCTCCGCGCCGATGGTCTCGCCGATCAAGTCTGGTCGGCGTTAGGCTCGGCGCCGGGTGTGTCGCGAGCGGCCCGGAATGGCGACAACGATGTGCGCATCGACCTCGCCGATCCGGCGCGTGTGCCCGAACTGGTCGAGTGGCTTGTTGGACAGGGGGTGCGCATCCACGAAGTGCGCCGAGAGCGCGCCACCTTCGAGGACGCCTTCCTCGACCTCATCGACCGGCAGGAGGAACGGAAATGATCACCGACCTCTGGACCGTCGTGCGCAAGGAGTGGCTCGAAATCCTCGATCAGTTCATGCGCTTCAAGCGAGGCGGCTGGACCGTGCTCCTCGTCATCTTCTTCCTTGGCGTGTTTGTCCCGCTCCAGATCGGCGCCGAGTGGGCCACGACGACCGTGATGTTTTTCTACTGGCCCTTTTTGACGGCCAGCATGACGTCGACCATTGTCTCCGACGCCGTGGCTGGCGAACGCGAACGACACACGCTCGAAACACTCCTTGCCACGCGGCTTCCTGACCGCGCGATCCTCCTTGGCAAAGTGATTGCCGCCGTGCTCTACGGATATGCCTTTGCCCTCACCAACGTCGGCATCGGCATGGTGACGGTGCTGGTGCGTTTTGGCGATGACGCCACCCGCATGACCTGGTCGCGCTTCTTTCTGCTGCTCGGGCTTATTGGGTCGTCGTCACTGCTCGTGGCAGGGCTGGGGCTCCTGGTCTCGCTTCGCACCGCCACCGTCCGTCAGGCGCAGCAGATGTTTGGGGTTTTCTTTCTGGTGGCCACCATGCTCCCCCTGCTCGCCATCGCCATTGCCGGCGCCGAACGTCAGGCGGCGTTCAGCATCTGGATCGCGCAGCAAGGCGTGGAAGGGATCGGCCTGTGGGCCTGCGCGATTGCCAGTGCCCTGGCCGCCCTGCTCATCGGCGTGGCCCTCTGGCGCTTTCAGCGGGGCACTCGGGCACTGGAGGACTGAAAGCGGACGGACAGTCCGACTGCTCCCTACCGTCTGCCCAGCAGACCCGGCATTTTTCGGGACATGCCAGCCCCCATTTACCTCGACCACGCCGCCACCACCCCGGTGCGGGCGGAAGTGCTCGACGCCATGCTGCCCTTTTTCGGGCCGCGTTTCGGGAACCCTTCCAGCGTCCATCGCTGGGGGCGTGAGGCCCGCGCGGCCCTCGACGAGGCGCGGGAGCGGGTGGCGCGTTGCCTCGGCGCGTCGGCCGATGAGATCTGCTTTACGTCCGGCGGCACCGAGGGCGACAATCTGGCCGTTCTCGGGAGCTGGCGGGCCGTGCGCGACGCACGCAACGTCGTCGTCACCACTCCCATCGAGCACAAGGCAGTGCTCGCAGCCGTCCATCAGGCCGCCAAAGAGGGAGCCGTCGAGCGACTCGTCAACGTTGATGCCCATGGTCGAGTGGTGCCCGAGCACTACGACGCCACCGTCAGCGATCAGGTCGCCTGCGTGAGCGTGATGTGGATCAACAATGAAGTGGGGGTCATGCAGGACGTGCCGGCGTTGGCCGAGCTGGCCAAGTCACGTGGCGCGCTCTTTCACACCGATGCCGTGCAGGCCTTCGGCAAGGTGCACATCGACCTCAAGTCTCTCCCGGTCGACTACCTCACGATTTCAGGACACAAGATCGGCGCGCCCAAAGGCATCGGCGCCATGTTCATCCGGCGCGGCACACCGCTCGAGCCACTCATGCATGGTGGCTCGCAGGATCGTGGACGACGCCCTGGCACCGAGAACGTGGCCATGACCGTGGGATTTGCACGGGCCGCTGAACTCTGTCTCGCGGAGCACGCAACCGAATGCGCCCGCCTCTCGGCGATGCGCGACACACTCGAAACCGCGCTGCTGGAGCGCATTCCCGATGCCGTGGTGCATGCGCGCGGCGTCCCGCGTGCTCCACACATCGTGAACATCTCGGTGCCCGGTACGGACAGCGAATCGATGCTGATGGCGCTCGATCTGCAGGGGGTGGCCTGTTCCGCGGGTTCTGCCTGCCAGAGCGGAAGTATCACGCCATCGCATGTGCTGGTGGCCATGGGGGTTCGCCCCGACATCGCCACCTCGGCGATCCGCATGTCGTTAGGCTCGCTGAACACGGAGGACGATGTCCGTCGCGTCTCCGAGCTGTTCCCTGCCCTCATCGCCAAGGCCCGGCGGCTCAGCGGAGCGATGTGATGCGCGAGCGCGTGCTGGTCGCCATGTCGGGCGGCGTGGATTCGTCCGTGGCGGCGGCGCTCCTGGTGCAGCAGGGGTATGACGTGGTGGGCGCGACGATGAAGTTGTTCTGTTATGGCGATGAGGTGCCTGACAAGCCCTGCTGCTCGCTCGACTCCATCAACGATGCGCGGCGTGTCTGCGAGGGACTCGGCGTGCCGCACTACGTGCTCAATCTCGAGACACGATTCGGCGAGGACGTCGTCGACAATTTCGTGAATGAGTACGCGGCGGGACGCACTCCCATTCCCTGTGTCCGCTGCAACACCTTCACCAAGTTCCGCGACCTCCTGCGCAAGGCGGACGCCATCGATGCGCAGTACATCGCCACCGGTCACTACGCGCGGATGGTGGATGGGTCGCTGCATCGCGGGCTCGACCCCAACAAGGACCAGACCTATTTCCTCTGGGGCATCGACCGCGCCGTGCTGTCGCGGATGATCCTCCCCGTGGGATCAAGCACCAAGGCCGAGACCCGCGAGATCGCACGCTCGTTAGGTCTGCAGGTGGTGGCCGACAAGGTGGAGAGCCAGGACATCTGTTTTGTCCCGGATGGCGATCATACGAAGATCATTCGTCAGCGGCTAGGCGCCGACACCCCTGCCCTGGCCCGCGGGCCCATTCTGCTGGCCGATGGGTCGGTGGTCGGTGAGCATGAGGGGTATGCGCGTTACACCATCGGGCAGCGTCGCGGATTGCCCGGCGGCTTTCGTGACCCCATGTACGTGGTGGCTATTCAGCCCGAGACGCGGGCGGTGGTGATTGGCCCGCGAGAGGCGTTGTTAGGCAGCGGGGTGATTGTGCAGGAGGTCAACTGGCTTTCGGAGCCACTAACGGTGGGCGCGCGGGTGAGTGTGCGTGTGCGTCACCGGTCTCCCCTGGCGGCCGCCGAGGTGGTGCGATGCGGCGACGGCGAAGTGGAGTTTGCGCTGGACGAGCCGGTAGCGGCGATCACGCCGGGGCAGAGCCTGGTAATGTACGATGGAGAGAAGGTGCTGGGGGGTGGATTCATTGCGCGCGCGGCGGGAGTGCGGTCGGGGCTGCCGGTGCTGGCTGCCTGACGTCGCGACACTCGGTTCCTTCGCCGTGCCTGTGCGCCACGCGTGTCTCCATGCGCTCTACGCGTTCCCCCGGACAAGCGCAGCGCCAGCGAGCGCAGACGCAAACAAAGTGAGCGCCCCGGACAGGGGAGCTGAGGCAGCCGCTGGCTGATGTTCCCCGAGCAAGCGCAGCGTCAGCGGGCGGCGACCCGGGGCCCAGTGTCTTGCGATCTGGTTGACGACCCATCAGCAGTGCAACAATGACAGCAACGCCGACCGTCTACAGTTCCGAAAGAGGCCGCACGTAACACTTGGAGCGCCTCATCGGTCAAGGAGGCTTGGGTGAGTGTAACTCGCATCGTCGGAACCCGCCGGCTTCCCGAGTCGCGCGTGTGTCAACATCAGCGACAACCTCACCGGCTGGCTTCGTGAGGCGTACTGTGGCTGGTGTCCGCCGACGCGGTCGCTAATTGCCGCGCAGCCCTAAAGCCGGATGCGTGCGCGCCGCTCGCCAGGCGGGCACCGCCGCCGCCGCAAGCAATGTGATGGAGGGTTGGAGCCACGATTGTGACTATTCTATGACGCGACGACAGCCTCGGGCAGCCCCGAGTTACCCGTGGGTGAGCCCCCGATTGAGCGCTTCGGGGAGGCCTATACATCACGGCACGCGCCCGGCGGCCTCCGACACTTCGGACACCTGGAAGTAGCCTAGCGGCGGAAGGTCAGGCCGCGTGAGGTTTACCACGTTGCTCCGGACACTCGCCAGGGGGACAGCAAAGATGGACCCGTCATTGGCGGTCTGTTCCCCGAGCGCACGAAAATACCGATAGACCACATCGGAGAGTCCGTACTGACGCATCCGGACCACGTTGCCGGAATTCACTGCAATACCGTCGTAGGGCTGAAAGGTCCGCACATTGCGGCCGTCAATCGGATCATCTTCGAGAACAGCGCGTGTTTTTTCGGTGCTGTCCGGCGACACCAACCGCACGCCGTCAACGATCTGGTCCCACATGTAATAGTTGTCGACGCCTGCGGGATCTCGAAAGTCCAGCGTCGCGCGCAGGCCCACCGTTGATCCCGGGCCTTCCGAGGAGCGTTCCGCAAAGTACAGCGAATCAATGGGGGTAACCGACATCGCCCGTTCCGTAGATTCGAAGCGATTGCCATCATAGTCGATCCGCAACGTGTACCTGCGGCCAATCACGATCGGGAGCGACGACGTGACATAGAACCCAGCCGTACCCGACTCGGTGAACACCGTCACTTGCCCCGCGTCGTCAGTCACCTGCACCCGTGCGCCCCGCACGCCGACGGGATGCGCAGGAGCGAGGTAGGCAGAACTCGTGGAGAGCGCAATCTGCTGTTCTCCGCTGACGCGACCCTGCACCCGCTCGAGCCGCGCTTCAATCACCAGCCGGCGCGGCCCTTCGGGGAGATCCAGGTCCACGACGCGCTCACAGGCAAGCGTCGGGGCGAGGATCAGGGCTTTTGCCACTATGGAAGACAAGCGAGACATTGCTCTCAGAAGCGAAAGGTGTAGCTGATGCTGGGCACGATGCCAAAGACCGATGTCTGCACCGCCTCCGTGCGCAGCGGATTCCCCTTTACCTGGCGAAACGACATCGACTGCGCGTTGAAGCGGTTGTACAGGTTGAACACACCAAACTGGAGTTCGCCGACCACCGTGGCCCGCGTGAGGCTCAGATCCACCTTGTGATAGAGCGGGAGCCGCGACGAATTGCGCAGGCCGTATTCCGGTACGACAAGACCGTCGACGGAGTAGCGCGACACCGGATAGCTGACGGGGAGTCCGCTGGCGAGCGAAAAGGTGCCGCCAAGAGTCCAGCGCCGACTAATCGGTCGCAGCGCCACCACCGACAGATCGTGTGTCTTGTCCGACACGCTGGGGTACCACTTCCCTCCTGCCAGTCCCCCGGGGAGGCCGTCAGGCGCGCGAAAGCGCTGCTCTGAACGGGACAGCGTGTAACTGATCCAGCCCGTGGTTGCTCCGGTTTGTTTGCGCAGAAAGAGCTCCAGACCTCGGGCCCGGCCGACGCCCGACACAAGGGCCGTTTCGAGCCGTGGATTGAGCACCACGTCCGCCCCTTCCACAAAATCCACGACGTTGTACAGTCGTTTCGCCCATCCCTCGATCGAAAATTCATAGGCGCCGCCCGGACTGTTGCTGACGTAACCCAGAGCCACCTGATCGGCGTATTGTGGCTTGAAGTACGGTCCCACCGGCTCCCAGACATCGAGCGGGGTTGGCGAGTTGGTCTTCGACGCAAGCAGCAGGTGCTGGCGTGTCCGCGCATAACTCGCCTTGAGGCTGGACTGCGAGTTCAGCCCGAAGCGCAGCGACACCCTCGGCTCGAATCCACCGTAGTCGGAGATCTGCTCTCCCGACTTGTAGGTCGTGCTGTCGAGCAGCACCCCAGGCTGATAGGTGCCGAGGGCCCCGTTCCAGACTACCGGCCGTCCCCCTTCATACTGATAGATGAGTCCAGCGCCCTGCCGCGTGTAGCGCGAATAGCGCAGTCCGTAGTTGAGGGAGACTCGCGTGCCAAGATCCACCACATGGCCCACATACAGTGCGCTGGCGCGCCCATGACGTGGCGTAATGGTGGAGCTCTTGATCAGCGTGGTATCTGATGCAGCCACGCTGCCTGGCCGAATCTCCTGATTCGCCAGTTCTGCCCCGAATTCGAGTGACTGTGAAGGCGTGAGGAAGAAGCGCTCTTCCACGCGCAACTCCTGGCTGCGAATGCGCGAGGACCAGGTGGTGCTCGAGTTGAGCAGCGGAAAGCGTATGGCGTAGTCGTAGTCCCCCGAGGTCATCGAGACCTTGGAGAAGAGGCGCTGCTTGAAGATCTGATTCCAGCGCAGTGTGCCTGAGAGGTTGCCCCAGTTGGCACCGAGGTCAGTGCCCGGCGAAAAGTTGTCTCGCCCCACATACCCGCTTGCCATCAGGGCGCCCGAGCCCCCGAGGCGAATGTTGGCCTTGGCGTTGAGGTCGTAAAACCAGGCCTTCACGTCATTCAGTGACGTGTCCGACGACAACTTCAGAAAGGCATCTGCATAGGACCGGCGCCCCGTAACGAGATAGGAGCCGTTGCCAAACCCCAGCGGCCCTTCCACGCTTGCGCGCGCGGCGAGAATGCCAATAGAGGCCGACCCCTTGAACTCCTTGGCGTTACCCTCGCGCTGGCGAACATCGAGCACCGACGAAAGGCGCCCGCCCAGCCGAGGGGGAATGGCGCCCTTGTACAAGGTTGCGTCGGCCACGGCGTCGGCATTAAAGACCGAGAGAAACCCGAGGATATGCGCCGCGTTGTAGATCGTCGCTTCATCCAGCAGAATCAGGTTCTGATCGTGGCTGCCGCCACGCACATTGAATGCGGTCGACGCATCGCTGGTACGCGTAACACCGGGGAGGAGCGTGAGGCTCCGCACCGGGTCCACTTCGCCTAACGCGGACGGGGTCTGCTTGATCGTGGCCAGGTCAAGACGGGAAACACTCATTTCGGCCGTACGATGATCGGTGTCCGACGGCTCGGCGGCGCCATCCACGGTCACCTTCTGGAGCTCCACTGCCTGCGTGGAGAGCGTGAACTCCGCGGTTCGCGACTCCAGCACCTGAAGGGTTGTGTCGAGCGGAATGAACCCGATGGCCTGCAACCGGATCCGCTGCTCGCCCCGTGGCACCGCCAGCACAAAAAAGCCGTCAGCGTTGGTGCGAGCACGTGTCGAGTCCGAGAGCGCCAGCACGGTGGCGTACCGCACCAGCTCTCCGCTGCTGGCTTCGCGAACGTACCCGCTGAGCCGCACACGTTCCCCGCCCGGACGTGAGGTCACGGGCCGTGCCGGTACGCGCCGCACCAGCAGCTGCCCCTCTGCATCCACCCAGGGTTGCCAGCCGCTGTCCTTGAACAGCATGAGAAAGAGATCAGCGACGCGCCTTGGCCGTGCGTCAATGGTGATCCCGGAAGCGCGGCCTACCTCTTCCGTGTAGGCAACACCAACTCCGGACTGCCGAGCCAGGCTGTCGATGGCGTTTGGAAGCGGGAGGGCCGTCACCGCAAATACCAGCTGGGATCGCAGGATGCGTGGGAGTGTCGCGCGACCCGCGCGATCGTCGGCTACCAGCGACTCCAGCGTGCGGTAGCCCTCGGGCTGGGCAGCCGCCTTTGCCGGCGTGAGGAGACTCATCCCGGTCAGCAGCGCCGTAACCAGCGAATGAAAAACCTTCAGTCGTGCCATACAGTCAGGGAGCAGGAGTCGGACGACGCGAGGCCGGGCGCAACACGATCGAGTCGCCCTGGGTCACGAGGTCAAGGTCAAGGAGAGCGGCCAGTGTTCGCAGTGCCGCCTCCAGCGTGCGTGCCGGAATGTCGATTGTCACTCGGCGTTCGGCGGTCGCGTCGTCGTGCACGGTGGCGCGTCCATCGAAGGTCCAGTTGAGTTGCGCCAGCACGGTGTGCAGGGGCTGCGAGCGGAACACCAGCCGATCGCCGACCCATCCGTCGAGTGTCGCCACGTCGACGTTGCGTGTCACCACCATCACCCCCGCCCCATCCAGCATGGCCACATCACCCGGTGCCAGCATGGCTGCTGGTCGTGTGTAGTCAGCCGAATCACCGCGCGCCGCCTGAGGCCGAACGGCGACCGCTCCTTCGCGGACCGCCACCCGTACGGAGGCGTCATCGGGATAGGCCCGGACAGAGAAGTCGGTGCCCAGATCCTCCGCCACCGCCTTGCCCGCGAGGACACGGAAGGGGCGCTGCCGATCATGGGTGACGATAAACCGGGCTTCTCCCTGCAGACGCACCATGCGCGCTTCCGGAGCTGCTTGCCTTGTGGCCCACGCCATCAGCGAGCGACGCCCCGACCGCACGTCAAGCCGGCTCGACGCGCGCAACTCGACCTGAGAGCCATCGGGCAGCACCACCGAAGAGCGCTGCGCTGCTCCCGTTGTGTAGGTGCGCCACTCCATCCGGGGTTTCCCCATCTGGTAAGCAAGTGGCACCGCAATCACCAACGCCGCCGCAATCCCGGCGCCGAGTCGCCCAACGCGACGCACCGGACGCGCGGGTGCAATCGCCAGCCGCGAGTTCAGCCTGGCGAGCGCCTGGTCGGTCTCCTCCTGAAACGACTGCCGGTCGCGTGCAGCTGCATGCACCAGGGGGGCCACCGCATGCCAGGTCGAGAGACCCTCATTGGCGTCGGCAACCGGCGTGCGCTCACGGGCGAGCCAAGTCCGAACCGCGGCGGCTGCGGTTTCGTCCTGTTCGCCGGCAAGGTGTCTCGCGAGTCGGCTCCAGTCTTCATCATCGAACTGCTGTTCACGTGAAGGCATCGCTGCTACCGGTGAAAGGGAGCAAGGTCGTCGCGCAGGCGCCGGAGCGCCTTGCCCAGCTGGGCGTCGACGGTTTTCGGGGAGATGCCAAGCGCGGCCGCGGTGTCGGCGTAAGACAACCCTTCGAGCCGGACCAGTTCGAACACCTCCCGGCAGCGCGGTGGCAGCCGATCGACCGCCGCGCGAACCATCTGCGTGCGTTCTTCGGAGAGCATGGCTTCGTCAGCCGGTTGCGGCCGCTGGTGCAGCTCCAGCACCGTGGGCTGATGACGGCGCGCTACCTGATCCCTGCGGACTCGGCTCGCCGACGCGAAGCGGATGGCCGAGAGGAGGTACGGCCGCAGCGCCCCCTGCACGTGGAGGAGTGAGCGCCGCTCCCAGAGTGAGAGAAAGACATCCTGAACGATCTCATCCGCCTGGTCAGGCGTGGCCAGTCGGCCAGCCACGGAACGCAGAAGGGGATAGTGCGCCCGGAAGGTGGCGTTGAACGCGTCGTGATCCCCCGCCCGGATACGCGCCACCAGCTCCGCATCGGGAGCTGGTGGTTCATCTATGCCGGAACGGCGTGCAGGGACGGGGAGCAGGGTCACAGGAGCGAGCGGGGCGACGGTTCGAGTTCTTCTTAGGGTCGTCCTCCTCCTGGAAACTCCCTATGCCTTTCGACGCCCCCCCAAGTACTGCTTCAAAAGTGACCGCCTCGGCCATGTCCCTGGCACCCGCGACGCGCCTGATTGTCGCCGGTTCGCCCCGCCCTTCTGCCGACGTCCTACGACCCCGGTAGACGCTCGAAGGGTCGGTAGATCGTTCCACCGCCTGGACAGGCGACATCGGGATTGAAGTTGGCGAACACCCCCTCGCGGTTGCCGCGCTGGGCCCACACGTGCAGGTACCAGAAGTTCAGATTGTCCTCTCGGTGCATCTGCTGCCCGAAAATCGTCGGTGGCGTCGCGTCACGTGAGACAAGCCTGAATGGGACGATGTACTCTACGCCGTTCAGCCGATACCGGCCGTCTTTCGTGCGCTCATACAGCAGGATGGCCGGTCGTTCGACCTGCGGGACCGCGATGGCGTTGGCGCGATTGAAGTGATGGTATCCCATCGCCCCATGGTGTTCATGAACAAGACACTCGCTCACCTCGCGCGGATAGCCGGCACTCACCGCCGAGTCGAGTGACTCGTAGCTCCGTATCACCTGACGCAGCTTCACCAGGTCCCGGTCTACCAGGGCCGACCCGGTGCGAACCGCATCTGGAAGCTGTGGGTGACACGCCAGAAGCAGGACGAGTAGCCAGGAAGTGCTCGTGAATCTGAACACTTTCGATCCGGCCGAGCCCAACTCAGGTAATCGCATTGGTGCGTATGGACTGGGAGAATGAAAGAGGATAGGCATCGCCGCCGGGCTGCGTCTTCTCCTCGTGGAGCTTCAGGGTGAAGTTTGACGCATGCGACTCGCTCCTATTCTTGCGCTTTGTGCGCTCATCGGTGTCCCCGTCGGCCCGCTACAAGCGCAGCGAACGTCCGGGAATCCGATTTTCCCGGGTTGGTATGCCGATCCCGAAGCACATGTCTTTGACGGAAAATACTGGATCTTTCCGACCTACTCCGCGCCGTACGATCAGCAAACGTACCTCGACGCCTTTTCGTCCACCGATCTGGTGACCTGGACCAAACATACGCGCGTTCTTGATACGGCCCAGGTCAAATGGGCGCGCCGCGCGATGTGGGCCCCGTCAATCGTGAAGAAGGATGACTGGTATTACCTCTTCTTCGGCGCCAACGATATCCAGTCGGATAGCGAACATGGTGGCATTGGCGTGGCGCGCGCCCGCACGCCTGCCGGTCCCTTCGTCGACTACCTCGGCAAACCCCTGATCGATCGCTTTCAGAATGGCGCACAACCCATCGATCAAATGGTCTTTCGCGATGACGACGGCAGTTTCTACATCGTGTATGGCGGCTGGCGGCACTGCAACATTGCCAAACTCAACGCCGACTTCACGGGGTTTGTCCCTTTCCCTGACGGTTCGATCTTCCGGGAAATCACGCCAAAGGGCTATGTGGAAGGTGCCTACATGCTGCGGAAGGACGGCCGCTACTACTTCATGTGGTCGGAGGGCGGGTGGACCGGTCCCGATTACGCGGTGGCGTATGCCGTAGGCAGTTCACCGTTTGGGCCCTTTGAACGTGCGGGACAGATCCTTTCGCAGGACCCGCGTGTTGCCACAGGGGCCGGCCATCATTCGGTGCTGCAGTCGCCTGCTTCGGAGCAGTGGTACATCGTCTATCATCGCCGCCCACTGGGGGAGACGGACCGCAATCACCGGGTTGTGAGCATTGACCGGATGGCGTTCGATGCTGCGGGTCGCATCCGTCCGGTGAAGATCACCTTCGAAGGTGTCGCCCCCGACAACCTCCGACCCTGACCTGCGCCTATCTAGGGTTGCCCCGGCGCTACTCGGCTCGCAGCACCGAATTCGGATCTGCACGCCCAGCGCGCCGCGCAGGGATTGCATACGCCACAGCCGCAGCCCCCAGCATCGCCAGTCCAACGCCGAGGTAGGTGACGGGATCTGGCGCCGAGATGCGGAACAGGAGGGGTTGCAGGAACCGCGACACGAGGAGCGCCACTTCCAGCCCAAGGAGGAAGCTGGTCGGCGGCAAGCTCTATGTGTACATCGAGATTGTGACGAAGCCGACGATCCGGTGTACTCCCCGACAGTCGGCAACAGCAGCGCTGCGGTCGTCGTCTACCCAGGTGGTGGCTTCAATGTCCTCGCGATGGACATCGATGGGATGGAGTGTGCGAATGGCTGCGACGCAAGGCGAGTCCTGTGTGCTGCTGAAGTCATGGGCCGAATGGCAAACGGCTCATCCGCGGCTGCCCCCGTCACGGTCAAGCCGTTTGCGAGGTATGTTCACGGAATCAGGAACTCCCGCAGCTTCCCGAACGCCCCACTGAACTGACAAACGGTATGTACATCCGCTCTGCCGTCGCCGCGCCCTGCATCGGACTGGCGTCCCTTGCGATCGCCACCGTTGCTGCCAGTCAGGACACACGGCGCGCCGAGGCCACGAGGACATTCACCACGGTCTGCGCCGAGTGCCATGGTGAGTCGCAGAGCGGGCGCACACCGAGCCGTTACTCGCTCGGCCAGCTCTCCCCGCGCGCGATCGTTCAGGCGCTCGAAAATGGGGTCATGAAAACGGAGGGTGCCGCGCTCACTCGAGATCAGCGGATCGGTGTGGCCGAGTTGTTGTCAGGTCGTGCGTATGAGCGCACGGCTTTTCCCGAGCGGGCCTGGTGTGCGCAGCGCGGGCCGGCGCCACTCATTCTCTCGTCCATTTCGTGGATGGGGTTCGGTGGTGCCCTGACTGGTACTGGCTTCCAGAGCGCAGTTCGGGCAAAGCTGGAGGCGACGGATGTGCCCAAACTGACGCTGGCATGGGCCTTTGCCTTTCCCGAGGCGGTGCAGGTGCGCACGCATCCCACGGTGGTGGGTGATGTGATTCTTGTCGGTGGATCGTTTGGTGAAGTGGTGGCACTCGACGCGGCGACAGGATGCATGCGCTGGATGTATGAGGCCGACGCAGGAGTCCGCGGCACCATTCTGGTAGGGCCGGGCAGTGGCGGTCGCACGCTGGTGTACTTTGCCGACTTCCGCACCAATGCCTACGCCCTCGACGTGGCGTCGGGTGAGATCGTTTGGAAAACCCGTGTCGGTCGGCATCCCGAGGCGAACATCACGGGCAGCCCCGCACTCCATGCCGGCCAACTCATCGTGCCCATCTCCAGCATGGAGGTAGTCACCGCCGGGAACCCCAGGTATGAGTGTTGTACGTCGTCCGGTGGTGTGGCGTCGGTAGACGCCGCGACCGGCGCCATACGGTGGTACCATCGTGTCATCCCCGACTCGGCGCGGCCGGCCGGCACCAACGCGGCGGGCACCGCGCTGTTTGCGCCGTCGGGTGCGCCGGTGTGGGCCAGCCCCACCATTGATGCAAAGCGCGGGTTGGTGTACGTGGGCACCGGGGAGAACTACACGCGCCCTGCATCCGGGACAAGCGATGCCATTCTGGCGTTGCGTCTTGCCGATGGGTCGCTGGCCTGGTCCTTTCAGGGGACGCGTGATGACGCCTTCACCATGGCGTGCACCGCACAACGCAACCGCGAGAACTGTCCCAGCCCGAGCGGCCCCGACCACGACTTCGGGATGTCGCCCCTGATTGTCACGCGTGCCGACGGCAAGGAGATACTCGTGGTGGGGCAGAAGTCGGGTGTGGTGTTTGCGCTCGATCCCGATGCCGGCGGCGCCAGGCTCTGGTCAACACGTGTCGGCAAGGGCAGCGCTCTGGGCGGCATCCACTGGGGAATGGCGGCCGACAATCGGCTGGTGTACGCCGCCAATTCCGATCGCGCGGCGATCGTGGCTCCCGACACCGTCTCCATGCCGTCGTCACCTGGTCTTTATGCCCTCGACCTCGTGACCGGACAATCCGTGTGGAAGGTGCCGGCCGCGGCGGACACCTGCACCGGACGTCAAGGGTGTTTTGCCGCGAACTCGGCAGCACCGACGGTGATACCGGGTGCCGTGTTTGCGGGTGGGCTGGACGGGCACATTCGTGCGCACGCCACCAGCGATGGGCGAGTCTTGTGGGATTTTGACACCGTGCGAGAGTACGAGACGGTGAATGGCGTGGCGGGTCGCGGCGGCGCGATTGATGGGCCGGGACCGGTGATTGCCAACGGCTTTGTGTACGTGAATAGCGGCTACGGTACCTTTGGCCAAATGCCAGGAAACGTGTTGTTGGCTTTTTCGGCAAGGCGTCGGTAACGAATCCCCGCGCAAGGGGAAGTCAGGGCGGCGGCGCGTGACGCGAACCGCAGAGGGTAGCGGACAAGTGACCCGCAGCTGCTCCACTAACGTTTGGCAATGTGCGGAGGCAGGAGAATGGGAGATGCCGGTTGGATCACCACGTACCCCGCCCCGCAGCCAGGCTGGGAATCATGGTACGAGACCTATCGCTACGGCGCGCTGTATGTCTTCCCGCCGCCCGACCTTCGCGCGCGTGTGAACGCGTTGCGGCACCGCTATGACCCGCGCTCACAGGCCATCTGTGATGCGCACATCAGCCTCACCGTCCCGCTGCCAGCCCCGCTCTCGCACAACGCCGCGGCAGAGCTGCACGACGTCGTCGGCGCTATCCCGCCCTTCATGGTGCGGTGGGGACCGCCATACCAATATCCCGGGATTCCCGGCGTCGTCCTGCGCATTCAACCCGTCGAACCGTTCCACGCGCTCGTCCGTGCTCTGGAAGGCTGTGCCTGCTTCGCCCACGCGGCCCCGCGCCCTCATCCCTTCTCCCCCCATATGACCGTGGCCGAGTTCATCACGGGGCCTCGCACGGGCGAGATCCTCGCAGAGCTGCACGGCACGGACTTGGAGGGCGAGTTCGCGTGCACCGAGGTGGCGTATGCGGTACCGGATGCCACCTTTCGCTTCACGGAACGGGCGGTGTGGCGTCTCGGCGCGGCCGCGGCACAGGGGGGCTAACGCTGGACCTCGCGCAGTCGAGGAGCATAGCCTAACCGCTGCTTGCTGCGGACGCGGCTAGGGTGTAGTCTCGGTCGCCCCACAGAGGCGTAGCGTCCGCATTGATCAACCCATATCGACTACCCGGGGGATGGCACATGAAACTGCTGATGTGCGCATTGGGATTGGCAATCTCCGGCACCGTGGCGGTGCACGCGCAACCGGTGGAGCCGCAGCGCGTGGTGGTCCGGGGCGTTGAGCTGCACTACATCGAACGTGGGCAGGGTGTGCCCTTGATCCTGCTGCATGGCGGCCAAGGTGACTATCGCGCGTGGGCCCCGCATCTCGAGGCGCTCGCGCCGCACTTTCGCGTGATCTCGTACAGTCGCCGCTATCACCATCCAAACCGCAATGCCCTGGCGTCGGATCACTCCGTGTTCGTGGACGCGGAGGACCTCGCCGCCCTCGTCACGGAACTCCACCTCGGCTCGGTGCACCTGGTCGGGACCTCGTATGGCGCTTTGACTGCCCTTGCCCTGTCGCTGGCTCACCCCACCATGGTGCGGTCACTCGTCCTCGCGGAGGCCCCGATTCTCGGGTGGGCCCTGCACGACTCTACGGCCGCGGGGCTGTATCGCGAGTTCCTGGCTCAGACGCATGAGCGCGCGGCGCCCGCCTTCGCAGCTGGCGACGAGGAGGGTGCAGTTCGAGCCTTCATCGATGCGTTCGACGGCCCCGGCACTTTCGCGGCGCTGCCGCCGGAGCGTCGGTCCTCCATCATGCAGAACGTGGGGTACTTCAAGGCCATCACGGCCGCATCCAACCCATACCCCGATCTATCGAAGAGCGCGGTCGCCCGCGTCGAGGTGCCGGCGCTCGTGGTGCGGGGCGCGCAGACGCATGCCCTGGACATCTACGTCGCCGACGAGTTGGCGCGGGTACTCCCCCGTGCACAGACGGCTGTCATCCCGAACGCCGGCCACGGGGCACCGCGCACACAACCGCGAGCGTTCCTCACGGTGGTGTTTGCCTTCCTGGGTCTGGGCGCGTTGCCCAAGTGACGCATGAACAAGGGCTGGCGGCCGGGCGCGCGCCACATGCACACTTCGGGCATGACGCCTCCACCTCAGGCAGACGTAAACCGGCTTCGAGCTCTCGTTAGGCTCGCGGGCCTGGCGATGAGCAGGACGGCGTTCGAGAACTCAGCGCAACTGCTCGGGGTGAGTGCCGTCGTAGTCCTGCTGGCGGATGGCGCGCGACGGGTGGTCACACCGCACGCGTTGAACAGCTGGCTCGTCGCCGCGCTCACCTGCGCCATTGTGCTGCCGGTGGCAATTGCCGGCGACGACCCGCTCCGCAGCACGCGTCTGGCACTACTACCAGTGTCACCGCGCGTGCTTGGCCGAGCGCGTGTCATCGCCAGCGCCCCCCTTCGACTGCCGCTCGCGGCGCTCCTGCCTATTCTCGGCGGCGTGCCGGCGTATCGGGTGGCGTCGCTCGCGGCCGTGCTCGCGCTGCTTGGCTGGGGCATCGCCGCATTTTTCGCAGGTGCGGCCCTCGAGGAGCGCTGGCATCGGCCCCGCGCCATCCTCCCACGCGTGCTGGCGACGGCGCTGGCCACGCTCGGCGCGTGGTGTCTCTGGTCTCTTCGAGCAGCGCAGCCGACGGCCGGGAGTGTCTCGTCATCCTGGCTGCCGACGCTGCTGCCGCGTGGTGGTGGTGTGGCTGAGTGGCTCGTCGCGGTCGCGGTGGTCGCTTTGAGCCTGACACTCGGCGTCGTGGTCCTCAGCGCACGACGGGTGCGCACGCACACTGCTGCCGGAGAGCCACTCACCGGGTCGGCGCGCAGTGCAGGCCAGTGGCGACTCTTCCAGTCGCTCAGCAGGGCATCCTTCCCGCGGATGGTCCGGCCGCTCATTGCGCACGAGGTCGCGCTGCTCGCGCGTCATGTCGGTCCGCGCGTCTCACTCGCAATCGTCGCGGCGTCGGCCTGCGCAGCGACCTACGGACGTGTCCCCGGACTCGCGCTCGTCGCCGCGTCGCCGATGATCATCCTCGCTGCGAACGCTTTGGGTGCTGACGTGCCGCTTTCGGGGCTGGTGCGCCATCGGCTCCAGCCCGAGTCCCTCGTGCATCTGCGCGACCGACGACTCACGGTGTGGGGAGCCGCCACGGCGCTGGCCGCCCTGCTGGGTGCGGCAGTGGGCATCGCGCTTCCCACCCCTTCGACCGCTGGCCAGCCCACCGGCGGCATCTTCGGCGCACCTGCCATGCTGCTCTACGCGGCGTCCCTCGTCCCCTGGTTCGGCCGGGCGACCTGGTGGTGGGCGCGTCGCTATCCGCAGCGGTTTGTTCAGGGCCTGAGCGACTTGGGAAGTCCGGCGAGAATGGGCCCCACGGGCCCAGCACACCTGGCCCTCGGTCTGCTCGCGGCGTGGGCCGGAGTGGTGCTGATCGCCGGCATGTTCTGGGCGGTTTGTCAAGCGGGAGTGCAAACCGCGCTGGTGGGCGCTACCGTGAGCCAGACCTCATGGCTCGTCGCCACGCTGCTGGCGGCTGGAGTGGCTGGTGGTGCGCACGTCGCATTCAGCGGCGTGTGGCTGCGTGCGGCCAGGACGCGAATCACCATGCGCGTGGAGGCGCCGTCATGACGCACGCTCACCCGCGCGACTCAGGCTTGGCGCCTGCCCCCCTGCTCGCATGCGAGGCGCTCACCGTACGCTATGCCTCCGCACCTGACACGATCGAGGCGAACCAGGCCGCACTCGCGGACGTCAGCCTCGTTGTACACCCAGGTGAGATCGTGGGCCTCGTCGGTCGCAACGGCGCCGGGAAGAGCACGCTCATCCGCACCGCCGCGGGACTGCTCGCGCCCAGTGCGGGCACGGTACGCGTCGTAGGGCGCGACCCGGCTCGCGAGACCGCGGAGATCATGCGACACGCCGGCTTCCTGCTGTCTGACCCCGCGCTGTTTGCCTACCTGAGTGCTGCCGAAACGCTCGATGTCGTGGCGGATCAGCATGGGCTCGGCGGTGAGAGCGCAGCGCGTCGGGTGGCGGAGCTGCTGGCGCTTGTCGAACTGGAGGAGGTACGCGACCGCCGTGTGGGAGGCTACTCCACCGGGATGGCCAAGCGACTGGCACTCGCTTGCGCGCTGCTCCCGGCGCCATCGCTCGTGGTACTGGATGAGCCCTTCGAGTCGCTGGATCCGCTCGTGGTTCGTCGCCTCACCCGGGCACTCGGCGCGCGGCGCGATGAAGGTGTGGGCGTCCTGCTGAGCTCGCACCTGCTCGCGACGGTGGCCGAGCTGTGTGACCGTGTCGTGCTGATCGATCGGGGGCGCGTGTTGGCGGAGGGAACAGTGCCCGGCCTCATCTCCGCCCATGCACCGGCGGACGAACCGACATTGGATGGCGCGTACGCTTCCCTGATTGGCAAGGCGTGACCCCGAACCGCGTCATGAGCCGTCCGCAGCACCGGGGCAGCGGTTCGTCCACACCGTGACAGACCACCGTTTGTGGGGCGCCGCCGGACGAACGCCCCTAGTTGTTGGCGCCGTGAGTGGTCGGGGCCACCGCCCCCGCGTACTCGGCAAACGGTTGGTCACGATTAGGTCAGCGGGACCCCGTTGCGAGAGAAGGTTGCCGAGTTCCTCGGCAACCCGTATGCTCTCCGAATGAGCCGGGACCTAGGACGCGATGATCCGCACGAGGCCGGACGCGCTGAAAATCCCCGCGTTGGGCCTGATGGGTACCGAACGGATGCCCATGCGCTCGTGATCGGCATCGACGCTTACGAGGACCCTGGCATCCGTGACCTGCAATGTGCGGTCTCGGATGCCAGGGCGATGCACGCTGCACTGGTCGATCCAAAACTCGGACGCATCCCACCCAGGAACGCGGTATTGCTCTTGAATGACCAGGCCACGGAGCGCGAGATCCGGGCCGCCCTTCGCGACGACCTCGTTCGCCGCGCGGGACAGGCAGACACCGTGGTCATCTATTTCGCGGGCCATGGCGCGCCGGTGGTCAGCAATCGAGGCGGCTCGCGAGATGGCATGGACAAATTCCTCCTTCCCCATGACGCCGAGGCCAGCCGAATCCGTGCGTCGGCCATCCGGATGGATCTCTTCCAGGAAGTCTTTGATGACATCAGGGCGCGGCAGGTCTTGGTGTTCCTCGACTGCTGCTATAGCGGTGGGGCGAGCGGCCGCGGGATCGAGCCGCCCGGTCCTTTGCTTCGCGCTCCCGGAATGCTCTCGGAGGAGTTCCTAACGTCGCTCGGTGCCGAAGGTCGGCTGGTCGTGACGGCCTGCGCACCTAACGAGCGTGCCATGGAACTCCCGGAACTCGGGCACGGACTCTTCACCCACTACCTCCTCAAGGGGCTAGGCGGGGCAGCCGACCGGGATGGCGATGGCATCGTCAGCATGGACGAACTCTACGAGTACGTGTCCCGACACGTAGAAGAAGAGGCACAGCGTCGCGCGGGGCGGATGAGCCCGATGCGCTCGGGAGAGGTCCGGGGCCGTGTCTACCTGACCCAGTACGAGACGGCAACGCAGCGCCGTGTTCGCCAACTCCTGACAGCAGCGCAGGAAGCGTCGCGGGGACCAACCCCGGAAGCGGCTTCGGCCTGGGGGGCGCTCCTCCGCGAGGCGCCTGATCACCCCGCCGCTTTGCAAGGACTCGAGGAGTGTCGGGCAAGGGAAGAGGCGGAGCGCCGGGCGCTCGCTGCGGAGGCAGAACGCGCGCGCCTCGTCGCGCGCCAGCATCGATTGCGCTACCTCCGCGGAGAGCAGCAACTGACGGCAGGCGAATATCAGGTGGCACGTACCCTCGTTGATGCGCCGATGGCCCGTCTCTCTCCAGAGGAGCGTTTCATTCAGACCTTCCTGCACGACCTCCTCGACGGAGCGTGCGACCTTTCGCATTTTCGAGAGGCGGTAGCTGGTACGGCGTTCGCCTCATCGGCCGCCGTCGAAGCAAGGCCGCAGGTCGAGGTAGGGCAGACTCCGTCGGCAAGTGAGGTCGCTGCGAGCGTGCCTCAGTTGCCGGAGTCGGCGCCGAAGGTCGAGCTGGAGCCAAGCAAGGCCACGGTGAATCAAAGCAACGTCAAGGTGAGGCTAGGCTCGGATCGACTGATACCTCTCGTGCAGTCCACGGAAAAGGGGAGCTCCGGTCACGCAGGGCATCGAAGGCGGCACCTGCGTCGCCCACCAAACTGGACGCTGCTACGAGGCACGTCGGCTTCTCCTGGTACCTCACAAGTTGCTTGGCTGTCCTCCTTGCACGCGCGTCTGTGGCGGCTATTCCGGCGCTCGCCGGGTTGCTAGGGCTTGCTGCTCCATTGTTCGTCATCGTTTGTGCCTGCGCTCTGGCGTTCACGGTTACCATCAAGGCTACCTTGGCACCTACCTCAGCATCGGCGTCGTGGACGACGATCTCCCTCACGACATTTTTGGGGGTCGGCTATTACGGCCTGCTCGCCCTCCTCTCTCTCCTCTTAGCGGACGGCTCGTCCCTCGTAATCCTGGAACGGCTGCCATCGAACGCCGGCCTGGCTATAGAAGTGCCATGGCTGTTGATAACCGGGTGGATGCTGTACGACAATCTCGACACGAATCTTTAGGTAGGCACCCACAGTTTCGAGCTGCTCTTCAAGCCTCGGAGCGATCGCCTGGCACGCGTTCTGAACGTCGTCCACGGGATAGGAGTCAACAGCGGGGCATGGGCCAGGGGCGTCGTCACCACGCTCAACGCCTGCACCAAACGCAACAAGGTCTTCGAGACCTGCCCCGTCTTTCGTCCTGGGCACCGGCCATGACGACGTCGACACCACCGTCGGCGGGGTTCGTCCACTCTTGACCGACCATCGGATGCCCACAACCGGCAAGGCACGTGGCATAGCTGGGCGTTGCAGTAGTCCAGGCCGCTATTGTCTGAGCCGTGCAGCTACACGCGGGCGTTCAGGGCGTGCGGCACCCGCTTCACTTCGCCTGTGTTCCCGGTCGGCGCGCGTTCACGCGCCCTCTGCATATGGCCAAAGGGCGCGCGACGAACGGTCAGCAGCCGGGATTCCAGACCACCGGGTACGCGAGAAGCACCGATCCACCCTTCCAGATCTCACCGACCACCACGCCACACTCGTTGATGCCCAAGCCGAAGCTGCTGATCCAGGTGCCTGATGGATACGGCAGGTAGGTGGTCACACCAGCACGATCGGCAGCGAAGGCGGTGCCACCGCCGAAGAAGTAGCCAACACCCGCCGGAAAGACGCCGTCGTCGACGCCTGCAACAATGCCACGGGGTGTCACGGCATTTGCGACGGACCTCCCAACGGTCGCAAAGTGACCGGCGAAATCAGGCGTGCCATACGACGCACTCAGTCCCGTTTCACCTACAACACCGTAGCCTGCATCGATGTCGTGACCATTGATGAAACGCGCCTTGCCTACACCCCAGACACTCCCATTGAATTGCCACACCACGGTCTCGGCGTCGGATCGACCGAGGATGATGTGGTCGTTGTTGATGGCGTACGCTTCGGTACCAAGCACCATGTTGGGAAGTCCGGGCAGGAGATCGAGGGCCCCGGTCCTCGGGTTCCAGGCGAACGCCTCGCCGTAGCCCAACGCGGTGGTGAATGTGCCAACCGCCAGCCCTTGATCACTGATGTCGTTGGCCCTGCCGGGCTTCTTGCTGAAAAGGACCGGCGCCGCACCCGTCCCGGACCAATACGCCGGCACTTCCACAGGCGACGTTCCCGCGAGGGTAACGCCCCCGACGATTGAGCCCTGATTGTTCACGGCTTCCGCCGTCGATGCCACGTTGCGGCCGATGAAGAGAGTCGTGGGTGCGTTCGTGCCAAGTTGCATAGCCGCCGCTCTTCCCCCCAAGGTCCCGACAATGAGATTGCGGCCGTTGACGTCGTTGAAGCGACCTTCATTCTTGAGATAAGTCACGGCGTATTTCGACGCGGGGAAGACCGCGGCGAGGGCACCTCCATCGGCCGCGCTGGCGGCTTTCGAACGAGACCCGACGGTTGCTTCTGGGGTGCAAGCCGCGGCGAGGATGACCATCTGCCACAAGCCAAGTGTACGGATCCGCATTCCTGATCTCCTCTGTGCACAATGTGATGGAAGTCCAGCGATTGTTTGCCATGAGGGCATCGCCGCGGCGCTCCCGCACACAAGTAACGGAGACGTGGATCTGGATTTCTCACTGTAGAATTGCAAGCTGACGAGCCGCCCGCGCCCCCCGTTCGGCAAAGGACAAACCCTTCCCGACCACTTTCGCCCTCTGCCACGTGTCAATCCGGACGCAGCTCGGCCTCTTCGTGCCGTCGAGAATCGGGTCCGAGATCGAAGCGATTCGGCACATCGTGGATCCCGTGCAGAGTCGCCTCATTCCCGCGCATGTCACACTGTGCCGAGAGGACGAGTTGTCGGGAATTGGCCTTCCCGATGTGGTGTCGAGGACTCGTCAGGCGCGACAAGGTCCCATCACACTTCAGTTTGGGCCGCCGGAGCGATTCGGGGAGCACGGCATCCTGATGCCCCGTATCGGTGGCGTCACGGAGTTCCAATCACTCGGGGCAGTCATTTTTAGGCCAGAGGGAGGTCGGCAGCGGATCGTCGCGACCAGACGGCACCGGTGGGTGCGCCACCAGTGGCGTAGCGATCACCCGTGGTTGCCCCAGTGGTTCCCGAGCGCAGAGTGAGGTACGATACTCCCGGGTGCGTCCACCACCCGCAGATCTCCTGTGGACCCGGTATCCGAAAATGATTGCGGCTATTCGCGTACGGTTCACGCCGACGCCGGCGACCCAGATGTGGAGCGACGCCAGCTTTGCCAATTGGCTGAATCCCACCATTCCCTTCAGCCTCGGCCACTACTGGCGCAAGTCGTCGTTCGGATTTGCCGACCTGAACTTCCAGATCTTTCCGTCGATTGTGATGGATGATCCCCGGCTTCAGCTGAGTCCTGCGGACCGAATGAACAACGGCAAGTCGCGCCAGGCACTCGTGAACGGTGTGTCTGCCAGGGTGACGGCCAGTTTCAAACCGGATTGGAGCAAGATCGACGGGATGCTGATCTGGTTCGCACAACCCACGGATCTCTTTGGCGGGGGTGCCTTTCCGGTGCCCCTTCCCTCCTCCCTCCCGGACCCGTTCGGCCAGATCGTCGGGCTCCTTGCGCAGGCGTACAAAGACATTCCTGTCGCCGTGAGCGACATCGCCAGCCCGTTTTCTACTGTTTGTCAGGAGCTGGGTCATGCGTATGGATTTGAGCATCCCCTCGACCGGAACTACGAGGACTACGGCGATCCCTACGATTCGATGGCGTCGGCCTGGTACGGGGGCGTTTTCAACTCCGGCTTTACCCGTGCCGCTGATCCGCGCCTCCCGATGGGCACCGTTGTTGACGGCATTGACCAGCAGGCTGTCATGGGACCCTACATCAGTGCAGCTCATCTCGCGGCAGACGACCTTCCGCGATTGGGTGCGGCCGGACTGGTGGTGAACGTCCCCCCGAGTTACGCCACCGGCGCTGCCTCGTTCCGGCTGCATGCCCTCGACGATGCCATCGAGCGATATCCAACCCAGGCCCTTCCCGTGGTTGCCGTGATTCCGCCCGACATGCCGGGTGGCGACACGCACTACCTGGAGTTGCGACGCGCCGCTGGCTACGACGCCGGCCTGCGTGTCGTGACCGGGGACAGCTCCCGTCCTCCGGTGGGGGTCGTGATTCACAAATACGACGCCACTCGCAAGCGTGTGGTGTACCTCGACACACTCCCACTCGTCGACAACCGCGGCGATCGCGACTATCACATGTTTGGCGGTGGCGGCTTTACGGTGCGTGTCACCAGCATCGGGGCTGCCATGCGCACCGTCAACCTCACGGTGGGCGGCCGCAACTTCTGGCGCCAGTTTGGGCTCGACCTCGAGGCTCCGCGCGAGACCATCACCGACACCTCACAAACGGCCCCGCAATCCGCCGAAGTGAGTCCCTGCTTCATGTACGACGTCGGGACGTACTACTATCACCACCGGTACGTGTTCAAGACGTACACATTGGTGGCCAATTCCTTTGGGTACGAACGTCCGACCTACACGTGGTCGCTGAATGGTGTCGTGCTGGATCCCTCGCTGCGTTCGGCGAAGGTTCCCTGTACGGCTTCACTGCCCGGACCGACCGGCGTTGCGGTTGCTGCCGCGATGGTTGACGTCGCCTACACCGTTGGTGCCGACCGGCTGGAATTCTCCTGCGACCCGGTGGCAGGCAACTTCTCCCTGCTGGTGGGCGTGCGAGTAGCGGAGACCTCACCCGGAGTGCTCAAGAATGTGTACGAGGATCGTACGCTGGAAACGAGCCTGAATATCCGGGGTGTGTCGCTCGTGTGGGACGACAACTACAAAAGACGGCAGAAGGAGTGTCGGGATGCCTTGTGGGCGGTGAACATGAAGCGCATTCCTCGGCGAAAGCTGGGAGTACCGGTGCCGGACGATCGCTTTGGCCCGCGTGTCATCGAGGAGATACTCCGGGACATCCTCGACGTCAGCACCTCGGTGGCAGACGCCGTTGTCGACGGCGTTGCCAAGGTTGGCATCATCATCGTTGGCGGGATCAATCAGCGACGATAGCAACTCCGAGCGTGCTCAGGGCGATTATGGGCGATGGCGGCGCACCGCCGCCGCGCTACTCGCTGGCGAAGCAGCACGACAGTGCGCACCTTAGCGACATGCGAATACCTGGCGTCGTTCTGCTGCTGGCGTTGGTGAGCTGCGTTGCTTCCCCCAATCGTCCGCGCGCGAATTCAGCTTCACAACCGAATATCGTGGTCCTCCTTGCTGACGACCTGGGCATCGGCGAGATAGGAGCCTGGGGGCAGCGCGACATCGCGACACCGAACATCGACCAGCTCGCACGCGACGGAATGCGGTTTACCGAGTTTCGGTCGAGCGCCGCCGTGTGTGGCCCGGCCCGGTGCTCTCTGATGACCGGCTTCCACAACGGCCGGTGCCGCCTCGACGACAACGACGTGGACTACCTGCGCCCCGACGACGTGACACTGCCAGAACAGCTCAAGAGGCGGGGATATGCCACGGGGCTCTTTGGTAAGTGGGGGCTGAGCTGGGACAGCAAACCCGAGAGCTGGCCGAATGCACAAGGGTTCGATGCCTTCTTCGGATATCGGGACCAGGTGCACGCACACAACTTCTACCCGGAGTGGCTGCTCAACGGCGTGGACTCCGTACGCACTCGCAATGTTGTCCCGGGGGGTCATCCCAGAGGTGCGGGGCGCGCAACCACTCGCCTCGACTATGCCCCGACCCTCATGCGGGATCGGGCCTTCCATTTCGTGCGGGCCAATCGGGAGCGTCCCTTCTTTCTGTTCTGGGCCACCAATCTCCCGCATATCAACAACGAGGGTAGCCGCGGATCGGCCGACGGTGGCTATGAGGTGCCCTCGATGGGACAATACGCGAACCGACCCTGGCCGGAGTCCAAACGGAGTTATGCAGCACAGGTCGGGCTGCTGGACTCACACCTGGGCGAGCTGCGATCCCTGCTGGACTCGCTGCGCATCGCCGATCGCACACTGATCGTGTTCCTGTCGGATAATGGCGCGACCTTTCTCCGTCGCGACAACGACGGGAACAGTGATATCGTCGGGCGGTGGTTTAATGGCACCCAGATGTACCGGGGATTCAAGGGCGATCTGTTCGACGGTGGCCTCCGCGTCCCGGGAATCATGCATTGGCCTGGTCGCACACGAGGCGGCGCCTACTCGGCTGCACCGGTGGACTTTACGGACTTGCATGCGACCCTCCTGCAGGTGGCGGGGCTTCCGCCGACCGCAGGAATCGATGGACGGTCCTTCCTTCCGTTGCTTACAGGGTCCGGATCGTTTGGGCTCCGACCGTATCAGGTGTGGTACTCGCCAGATCGCAATCAGGCCGCCGTACTGGAGGGCCGATTCAAAGCGGTGTGGATGAGCGATACGGCCCGTCTCTTTGACGTGCGCGAGGATCCCGGTGAGCAGCGCGATCTGGCAGCGACGAGGCCGAGTGTGCTCGCCCGACTCGACTCGTTGCGCCGTGTCGAGGATCGCAGAGTCATCCATCCCAAGGAACGGTAGGCCCGCCATCAGCCACAGCCCGACGAACGTCTGCGCTGTCCCCTATCGGCCGACCGCCCCGCGCAGGGCCCGCACCCCCGCATCGGCAAAGTCGCCAAAGATACCGTCGACGCCAAGGGCGGCGAAGTGACGCCATTCCGCCCCGGCATCACTCTTGTATGCCTTCGGCAGAAACGCGGCGTCGGATCGCAGGGTCCACACATGCACCGCGAGCCCGGCCGCATGCGCGTCGTGCACCAGGGTGGTCGGCGCGCCTAACGACCCGTCCCGCTCCACGGGTTGCACCAGCGCTTTGGCCGGTCCAATGCCGAAAGCATAGGTCGCGATGTCGCGCAGTCCGGCGGGGGTGACCAGATCAGAGTAAAGCCGCGTGTCCCCCGGGACCGCTCCACCTTCGTTGATCAGCTGAATGAGACGAATGGCGGTGCGTGACTTGAGCGCACGCAGATTGCCCACCTCAAACGATTGGATGAACACCGCGTCGCTGCGCCCACGATACCCATGGGCACCAAGTACGGTCAGCAGCCGGTCTTCGAGCGGAAGCCCGATGGACCGGAAGTATGTGGGATGTTTTGTCTCGGGGTAGACACCGATCACCCGCCCCGTTTCCCGTTCGCGCCGCCGCACCAGGGCCAGCACCT
Organism: uncultured Gemmatimonadota bacterium; assembly: GCA_902826615.1. Classification (GTDB taxonomy): domain Bacteria; phylum Gemmatimonadota; class Gemmatimonadetes; order Gemmatimonadales; family Gemmatimonadaceae; genus RBC101. Next base: position 32,605 of record CADEFN010000008.1, on the reverse strand, counting down.
CGTCGAGGGTGGGGACACCGAACTTTCCGTCACTCGTGTGTGAGCGCATGGGCAAACGCTCCCGCGCGCGCACGGTCTGCAACTCGGCCAGGGTGAAGTCTTCGACAAACCAGCCGGTGATTGTCTCACCATCAACCACCACCGTGCGCTTGCGCTCGGGAAAGCGCGTGGCCACATCGGTGGTGCTGCCGATTTCGTTTTCGTGGCGCGTGACCAGCACTCCGTCCTTTGTGCTCACCACATCAGGTTCGACAAAGTCGGCGCCCATGGTGATGGCCAGGTCATACGACTCGAGTGTGTGCTCGGGCAGGTGACCACTGGCGCCACGATGGGCAATGATGATGGGGGTCGCCGGTTTCATGACTGGGAGCGGCGCGCGAGCCGGGGCGCAGGCGAAGAGAAGAACGGTGGCAAGGAGGGAGCGCATACCCCTCAGTACTTCATACCAACAGCATCGGCGAAGGCCTTGAACTGCGCCTCCTGCTCTTCCGTGAGGGACTCCGGCGGAACAATCGTCGCCTCGACGATCAGGTCGCCGCGGGCTCCTTCTTTCTCGATCCCCTGTCCGCGCACCCGAAAACGCTTTCCGCTGGCCGTGCCGGCCGGCACCTTGAGCGTGACCTTCTTGCCGTCGAGGGTACGGACGGTCACACGCGTGCCTAACGTGGCCTGCGCCAGGTTGAGTGGCACCTCAGCAACCAGATCGGTCCCGTCGCGTTTGTAGAAGCGATCGTCCTGCACTTGCAGAGTGATCAGCAAGTCACCGGGTGGCCCGCCGTTCTCGCCCTTGGTGCCCTGCCCCTTGAGGCGGATCTTGGTTCCGGTGTCCGAACCTGGCGGCACGGTGATCACCACCTTGCGCCGCGCACGCACTTCGCCCGAGCCGCCACACGTCGCGCAGCGCTCACTCGGAACCTGACCACGTCCCGCGCACATCGGGCAGGGGCGGTTGACCGCAAACCCGCCCTGGCCAAACGACACAACACCGCGACCGGTACACTCAGGGCAAATCTTGATCGTGGCACCGGGTGCCGCGCCACTTCCAGCACAGGTCTCGCAATCGTCGTTCACGTCGAGCTCGATGGGCACCTTGCCACCCGTCGCGGCAATGCGGAACGGCACCTCGAGCGTCGACTCGATGGTCTGACCGGCCTCGGGCTGCTTTTGGCGCGGATTCCGCGCGCCCCCTCCGAACATCGAACTGAAAAGATCGCCGAGTCCGCCGAGACCACCAACATCAAAGTCCTGGTAGCGTGCCCCCGCGCCCGAAGCGCCGGCCGTCCCGGCCCCGGGCGGTGTGCTCGCGCCGCGAGGGCGCTGCTGCGCACCGGCACCGAATCCACCAAACGCTCCAAGCCGGCGCATGTCATCATACTGCTTGCGCTTCTCGGCATCGCCGAGCACCTGATACGCCTCGGAAATCTCCTTGAAGCGATCAGCCGCCTTTGGATCGTTGGCGTTTGCGTCGGGATGATACTTCTTGGCCAGACGACGATACTGCTTTTTGATGTCGTCGGCCTCAGCCGTGGACGACACCCCGAGTACCGCGTAGAAATCCTTGCTTTGGGCCATGCGTGCCTAACGCGGCGTCAGCCGTTCCACTGCCGTACGACCACCCGGGCCGGACGCAGCAGCTGACCGCGAAACACATACCCCGACTGGAACACACGTGACACGACGTGATCCATCTCCGCCGACTCCGCGGGATCGGTGCTCACCGCTTCGTGCAGGTTGGGATCGAACGGATGATCCACGGGATTCACGACCTCGAGGCCGTGACCAGCCAGGGACTTGAGCAGCTTCTTCTCGACCATCGCGACGCCATCGACCAGGGTCCGGGCATCGGTCGTGGAAGGATCGACGTGGGCAAACCGCGACAGGTCATCGAGCATTTCCACGAGCCCGGAAATGAGCTGCCCCATGCCGCGCCAGCCCGCTTCTTCACGTTCCTTGTTGGCACGCTTCCGGAAGTTGTCGTACTCGGCCGCAAGGCGAAGGTACTTGTCACGCTGGTCTTCGAACGCGGACTGCCACTCATCACCACCCACGTTGGCCGCTTCCGCAGCTCCAGCCTCGGAGATGCTCGCGGTATCAATCATCGGGTCCCCGGACGGGGGCGTGTTTTCTGTGTCTGACATATGGCAACGACTACTGGTATCTGGTGCGCACGGTTTCGGCCGACCTGTTGTGCGGCCGATGCTAACTCAAATCTCGACAGCTACTTGCGCAGGGGCAACGCCTGCGGCCCAACGACTAGGTCTGGGCCAGACGGCGACGCAGCATGTCCATCGCGGCCTGAGCCGCCCTAAAGCGAATCTCGGCGCGATCTCCAATCATCATGCTGGTGATCGCCACGACCTCTCCCTCGATATCCACGGCGATGCAAACGGTTCCGACAGGCTTCGTGGGCGTCGCGCCACCGGGCCCGGCGATTCCGGTGATGCCTATTCCCGCCTCCGCCCCAGTTTGACGCCGTGCACCAGCCGCCATCGCGCGTGCAACCTCTTCGCTGACCGCGCCCAGCTGTGCGAGACTCTCGGGGGTCACGCCGAGCAGGCCCACCTTCACCTCGTTGGCGTAGGAGATGATCCCCCCCAGGAAGACATCGCTCGAGCCCGGGATGGCGGTCAGGCGTGCTCCGAGGAGGCCTCCAGTACAGCTCTCCGCCACGGCCAGGCGTTTGCCCCGCGCGCGGAGCGCGGCCAGCACCACCTCCGCCATATCGGTATCGCCTTCGGCGTACACCGGAGTGCCCACCCGCGAGGTGATGGTATCGGCGCCAGCACGAAGAGCGCGATCCGCTTCGTCGGGAGTGAAGTGCCGTGACGTGAGGCGGAGGTCCACACCCTCCTGGCCGGGGAGGTAGGCGAGCGACAGACCCGGGAAACCTCGAACCGCGTCTCCCAGCCGCTCTGGGAGTGCTGACTCTGCAATCCCCGTCGTGCGGATGGTGAGCGTGCGAATGGGCGGCGCGTTTCCGCCCAGGCGCGACTGGACGATGGGAGCCAGCTCCTCGCGAAAGATCCCGCGCATCTCGCGAGGCACTCCAGGAAGCATCGCCACCCATCGCCCCCGCTCATCTTCGAGAAGGATGCCGGGGGCGGTGCCATGCCGGTTGGTGAGAACGGTGCACCCCTCCGGGAGCATGACCTGCTGCTTGTTGATCTCCGGGGGTTCGGTCCCGCGCCGTGAGCGCCAGAGCTGACGGATGTGCTCCCACTGCTTTTCATCGAAGTACAGCGGGCGCCCGAAGAGGCCTGCAATAGCGGGTTTGGTCAGATCGTCCGCTGTGGGCCCGAGCCCGCCGGTGGTGATGACCGCGCCGGTGCGGTCGAGGGCGGACTGCAAGGCATCGACAATCTCTTCGGCCGTGTCAGCCACGGAGGCGCGCCGTGCGACCGTTACACCGAATGACCCGAGTTCACGGGCGAGCCAGGCTCCATTGGTGTCGATCGTCAGGCCGAGGAGCAGCTCGTCGCCGATGGTAACGATCTCGAGGGCAGGCAATGGGCGCGAGTGGAGAGCGATGCTACCGGCGGATCAGCAGGCCACCGTATCGCTGCAGGTAGAGCCAGAGCGAGTACAGCGTGAGGGTCACGGCTCCAATCATCGACAGCGTGCCGACGATGCCATTGAAATGCGCGAAGGCGTGCCACGCCCCGTTTCGCCATTTGTGTTCGGCCGCGGCGGAGGCCGCGAAGAACCAGAACAGCGCCGCACCCGCCCAGATGGACTGGAAAGTGGTTTTCCACTTGGCGGGTCCGATGGCGGCGATAACCACACCACGCCGTTTGGCGTACTCGCGGAAGATCGTCATGAAGGCCTCTCGGCCCAAGACGATAGCGACAATCCAGAGTGGGGCGCCCACGAGACCGAGCGGCGTGACAAAGGGCCAGCTGATCGTCCGCCCCATAAGGACCGGCCCGACGGTGTCCGCGGCGGCCCACTGGGCGGCGGCAGGCGCTGCGGCGAGGAGCTCGACATCACGGGTCAGCCAGTACATCGGGACCAGGGTGGCGACCAGGAGGAGTTTGTCGGCGATCGGATCGAGAAGCGTCCCGAGCGTGGTGACGAGGTTGCGCTCCCGGGCGAGCTTGCCGTCGAAGTAGTCGGTGATCGCGGCGGCAAGAAAGAGCAGCCAGGCGGTCAGCCGTGGCATCCATCCCGAATTCAGTATCAGGGCCACGATCACGGGGGTGGCGGCGATGCGGGCCATTGTGATCGCGTTCGGGAGGTTCATCGCGCTGACGTCAGGATAGCGATTTGAGTACGAGTTTACTCACTGCCTTCAAAGTATCGAAGACGCCCTCGCCCGTCACTGCCACGGCCTCGAAGTATGGTGCTTTCTCTACCCACTCCCCCGTCGCGATCTGCTCGACAAGGTAGGCCCCGGCGTTGAACTGGTCCGGGGTGACACGCTGCCGTGCCGGCTCCGTGATCTCCCAGCCCGGGTTGAGGGCGGCCTGCAGATCGGTGAGCGGCGCGGCGTTGGGCAGGTCGCGTTTGTTGTACTGGACCACGAAGGGAATCTTCGTGAGATCGAGCCCGTACTCCTGCATGTTGTCGTAAAGGTTCTGCATCGACTCCTGATTCGCTTCCATGCGATCCATCTGCGAATCGGCCACAAACACGATGCCGTCGACCCCCTTGAGGATGAGCTTTCGGCTGGCGTTGTAGTACACCTGGCCGGGCACCGTATACAGGTGAAAGCGGGTCTTGAAGCCGCGGATGGTGCCGAGGTCTACCGGAAGAAAGTCGAAGAAGAGGGTGCGCTCCGACTCGGTCGCCAGGGAAATGAGCTTGCCGCGCGTGTTGGGCGACACCTTCTGGTACACATGCTCGAGATTGGTGGTTTTCCCGCCAAGTCCCGGCCCGTAATACACGATTTTACAGTTGATCTCGCGCGAGGCGTAGTTGATCATCGACATCGGTGGCGTCCCGTCTCGCGACTACTGAAAGAGGCGGTCGATTTCATCATCGACATCGCCAAGGAGAGCCGGAGCCTGCCCGGCGGGTTTCGATGCAGCGGTCGTGAACATGCGCTCGAAGACACGCCCGAGTTCCTCCACCACACCCTTCATCTTGAGCCGGACCATGCCTAACGTGGTGCGGTGATCGAAGAGGGCGACCACGATCACCCGATGTGACACATCGGCCAGCAGCATCGACTCACGTTCGCCCTGGTGAAAGAGGGTGGAGAAGTCGCGCTCCCCGATGAGGCGGGCGAGCTGGTCGTTGGCGGCAAAGTCGGCCGCGGCCAGGGTGGCAAAGGCGGTCACATCAAACGTGGGCCGCTCGCCACTGGTGGTGACCAGCTGCCCGCTTTTGTCGACCACTACAGCGCAGCGAGCACCGCTGTCGTGCAGGAATCGCTGCAGTACATGCCCGATGGCGGCGTGATCCGCCTCGGACAGTGACCAGCTCGTGGCTCCGAAATGCATAGTCGTTAGGCGCGGTAGGGAACGCGCGAGGCGACTCAGATCATCTCGCGACGGGCGGAGAGCGCTTGCGCGATCGTCCCCCCATCCGCGTACTCGAGATCACCCCCCACGGGCAATCCACGAGCGATGCGACTCACCCGAACGCCGAGCCGGACCAGCGACTGCTGCAGATACAACGCCGTCGCCTCCCCCTCAACACTCGGATTGGTCGCCACGATGACCTCCGACACCCCGCCAGCCGACACCCGTGCTTCGAGCTCCCGCACCGTCAAATGCTCCGGCCCTACCCCGTCCAGTGGAGAGATTCGCCCCCCCAGGACGTGATACAGCCCCCGGAATTCCCCAGCCCGCTCGATGGCACCGATATCTGCCGCCTCTTCGACTGTACAAATGACCGTTCGGTCACGTCTTGGGTCGCGGCAAATTGCGCATTCGGGGTCCTCCGTAAGGTTTCCGCAGACGCCGCAGGGGTGAACGCGGTCCCGGAGTACCTCCAGCGCGTGAGCCAGCTTACGACTCCGTTCCGGTGGCTGCTTGAGGAGGTGGTAGGTCAGCCGCAGGGCCGTCTTGCGCCCAATGCCGGGGAGTTTGGCCAGTTCACCTGCGAGGTCGTCGATGGCAGACATGGGGGAGGAACGGGAGGCACGAGAAGCACGGGAGGCACGGGAGGCACGAAAGGCTGGCGGGACAGACGAGAATACCGTGCTTCCCGTGCCTCCCGTGCCTCCCATGCTTCCGCCCCTAAAATGGCAGCTTGAACGGGAGGTTGAGACCGCCCGTGAGTTTGCCCATCTCCGCCTGCGCAGCGTCCTTCGCCTTTTCCGACGCCTTTTTCTGCGCCTCGGTCATGGCGACGACAATGAGGTCCTCGAGCATTTCGACGTCGGCCGGATTCACCGCCGCCGGGTCGATCTTGACCTTCTTCACATTCCCCTTGCCGTCGGTTTCCACCGAGACCATCCCGCCACCGGACGAGCCGGTCACGGTGAGCTTGGCCAGCTCCTCCTGCAGCTGTTCCATCTTGCTCTGCACCTGCTGGGCCTGCTGCAGGATCTTGAAAATGTCGGCCATGGGTCGATTGAGGGCTGAGGGAGCTAGAGCAGTTCCAGGTCCAGTGCGTCGATGGCGGCCGCTATCACAGGGCTCTTCTTGCGAAGCGAGGCCAGCGTGTCGGACTTCACCGACTCCGCAGTCATCCGCGCGGCCGCCGGCCGGTCGGTGCCGGCAGGGGCGTTGACGATCACCTTTGTGAGGCCGGTGATATACGGTGTGAGCGCCGCCAGGAGATCCTTGGGGGGAACGGGGGCCTGGCCACGCAGCTCGCCATCGAGCTGGAGGGTCAGGACGCCACTCGATGTCACCGCCGACGGAATGGCATGTTCGAGCACGCCGGCCACCAATGGTCGCTCGCGCCGGGTGGCGGCACCGATGTCATCCCACTGCTCAACGATGGAGTTGATGTCCATGGTCGAGACGGGACGCGGCACCGGCGTGCTGGACGTCGGGGTGCGACGATCGGCCACGGGTGCTTCGGTGGCAACCGCCGTCATGCCGCCGGGTGCCGTCGCTCGAGACGAGGGCTCCCGGTCTTTGGCGACGGGGCGAGCCGGCTCCGAGGCCCGCGGCACCGACGACGTCGTCTCGCGGACGACGGCCGCCCCATCGGCGCGATACCCGCTGGGACGATCGGGTGCAGAGAGCCGTTGGGGTGCCGCCTGACGAGTTGGGGCGCCGCCCGACCCGCCACTCCCCATTTCGCGCAACACCGACTCGAGGTCGACCGTGCGATCCAGCAGGGCAAACCGCACCAGCATCGCCTCGAGCAGCACCTGCTGCTGCGTGCTCTTGCGGAACTTCGCCTCCAGCTCCGAGACCGCACTCAACATCCGCAGCAGGTCACCCGCGGTCAGACGCCCGGCACGCTCACGCAGCGCGGCCTGCGCCGCATCGGACACTTCCACCGTCGCCGAGCCTAACGAAATGGCCAGCTGGGCGCGCACCATGTCACTGAGCCCGGTGAGGAACTGCCCGAGGTCGATCCCCTGCTCTACCAGCCGCGTCACCGCCGGGAAAATGTCACCGGCCCGCCGCTCGGCGATGATGTCGAGCAGGGCGAGGTATTCGTCCTCGGCCACGAGACCGAGGGCATCGCGCACGCCCTGCGCGGTCACGCGCCCGTCGCCTAACGCCAGCACCTGGTCGGTGAGGGAGAGCCCGTCCCGCATGGACCCGTCGGCGGCGCGGGCAATCATCCCGAGGGCGTCCTCATCGGCTGCCACACCCTCTTCCTCGAGGACCGCCCCGAGCCGTGCGCGGATATCGGCCGGGCTCATGCGCCGGAAGTCGAAGCGCTGCAGCCGCGACAACACCGGCGCAGCAGCTTGTGCGATCTTCTGCGGCTCCGTGGTGGCAAAGACAAAGACCACGCGCGGCGGCGGCTCCTCGAGAATCTTCAGCAGCGCATTCCACGCCTCACGCGTGAGCATGTGTGCTTCGTCCACGATGTACACCTTGTACCGGGTGTCGCCGGACGGCGCGTACATCGCGCGCTCGCGCAGCTCGCGGGCATCGTCGACACCGCGGTTGGAGGCGGCATCGATCTCCACCACGTCGAGACTCGCTCCCCCCGACCAGATGCGCTCGCACGACTGGCATTTCCCGCAGGGCTCGCCGTCGTCCTGCTTGTTCTCGCAGTTGAGGGCCATGGCGAGCACTCGCGCGAGCGTGGTCTTTCCGACCCCACGGGGACCGCACAGGAGATAACCATGGGCCACACGTCCACGCGCAATGGCGCCCTTGAGCGTCGAGGACACGTGCGACTGCACGGCGACGGTCTTGAAGTTCTTCGGGCGGTATTTGCGAGCGAGAGCGAGCAAGGCTTGGAGGGCAGATGGCAGATGTCAACTTGGAACTGCCTCGCGAATGCGCAAGCGATTCCAGTCGACGAACAAAAAAATGCGCGGGGGTGATGCGCCTTGGCTGGCGATCAACTCCCCGCGCAATACTCCAGGTCTGACGAAGCAACGCTCGACATCGCGTACCGCTGCTACCTTCGGGGTCCTGACGGGGTTGGCGCGCTAACGCCCTCCGGGACCTGGAGCGAAGGTAAGATAGGGCATCGAGGGCTACGAGGGCAACGACTTACCGGATCCCCGGCACCGTTGGCCACTCCGACGTGTCACCCAGCGCACGCCACGACTCGTCCAGCGCGGCCAGCACAACGCGTCCGGCATGATCGACGTCGCTTGTTGATGCATCCAGATGCATGATCGCGCGGATCCGGCTTGGGGTCCACACCCCGACCAGCACTCCCGCCTCCTTTGCCCTCGCAGCCACATCGTGCGCCGACATGCCGGGTGCGAGATCGATCATCACAATATTGCTCTCAGGCGGCATCACCGTCGCCGCGATGGCTCGGTCGACCAGCGCTGCGAACTGAGCCGCATGAGCGTGATCCTCCGCCAGACGCCCCATGTTGTGCTCCAGGCCATAGAGCGCCCCGGCCGCGAGTATGCCGCTCTGCCGCATGACGCCCCCGAGCCGCTTCCGCTGCTCATTGGCCTTCTCCATGACGTCCTCATCGCCGGCCAGAACCGCGCCGGCGGGCGCGCCAAGCCCCTTGGAGAATGAGACCATGACGGTGTCAGCGAACGCGCCAAACTCGCCGGGCGCCGTGCCGGTCACCGAGCAGGCATTCCAGAGCCGTGCCCCATCCAGATGCACACGGCAGTCGCGGCTCCATGCCACCTGGGCCATCGCCTTCACACCGGCCAGCGGGGTGACGAGTCCTCCCGCCGAATTGTGGGTGTTCTCCAGACAGACCAGGGTGGCTCGGGGGAGATAGGGCGAGGGATGCCGCATGGCCTTTTCCAGGGCGACGCTGTCCATCATGGGTCCATCGCCCAGCACCGGGCGCAGCTGAACGCCCGCAAAGGCGGCGGCCGCCGCCATCTCGCGATCGACGATATGCGAGTTGTAGTCCGCATACATCTCGGTGCCTGGCTCGCTCAGCGCCCAGATGGCGGCCTGGTTGGCCATGGTGCCGCTCGGGAAGAAGAGCGCCCGTTCCTTGCCCAGAAGTCCGGCGACTTTCACCTGCAGCTTTACGGTCGTCGGATCGCCGTCGAGGTAGTCATCTCCGACTTCCGCCTCGGCAATGGCCCGGCGCATGCCGGCGGACGGTTTGGTAACGGTGTCGGAACGGAGATCGATCACGGAGGGTTTCGCGCTGGAGGTGGAGCACACGGCAGATGCGAGCGAAGCGACGCACCCTGACGGAAGTCAGAGCCCAGGGTCTTTGGAACGCAGACCCAATCTACGTGCGGATCCCCGCACCGTCACGCATCAAATCTTGCCCGCTGGAGCTGCCTAACGCGCCGGAGTTCGTGCGCCTGCGCCACTTCGCCGCCCAGGATGAAGATCAGCGCCGCGTAGTAAACCCAGAAGACCACCGACACGAGGGCATACAGTGTCCCTGAATAGACCGACCCCGGGTCGAACGACTTGGTGTAACTGGTCCAAAGGTTCCGGGCGAGCTCGAGCAGTACGGCCGAGGTGGCCGCGCCGACCAGCGCCTGCCGCCACCGGATTCTCCGATTGGGGAGGTACTTGTAGAGCGAAAAAAAGATCACCACCACAAACAGAAATGCGATGAGACGCCCGACGGCGTACTCGAGCCAGCCCATGACATCCTGCCGCAAACCCACGTCCACCAGGTAGCCGATGCCGCGCGAACGCGCGACGGCCAGGTAGAGGCTCAGGGCAATCCAGGCGACGAGGAGGACACTCGAGTAGATGGTGATCCGGATGTCGAACCACTTGCCCGAGAGCACACTGCGATCGACCTCGATGTCGAAGATGTCGGCGAGCACGGTGCGCAACGACCCGAACAGGCGGGTGGAAAACCAGACGTAGATCAGCGCACCCCACACACCTAACGAGCTTCGGGCCGCGACAACATCGGAGATGAGGCGATGCACGGGCGCCTCGGGGCCCTCGCCGTGCGGCGGGAGAAAGCGGTCAACCAGGGCCACCACCTCGGCGAGCGAGGCATCGGGCGAGAGTCCCAGGACATACGTGAGCCCCGAGATGATGAGCAGCACAAACGGGACGGCGGCGAGCAGGATGTTGAAGGCAATGGCCCCGGCGAGAAAAAAGATCCGGTCCTCACCACTGTTCGTCCATACACGCCGCGCGTAGTCACCAATGGCGCGCAGCAGCCGGACGGCGCGTCCCGTGGTGGGAGGCACCGGCGCCACCGGGGTGGAGCGAGGGGTGGCGCCGCCCATCCGTGACCTGGTCAGTCGCTCAGCGTGGCATCATCCGGCGCTGCCTCGACCACGACCGCCCCCGGTGTGCCGGGCAGCGGCCGATGGACGGCCAGGGGCTTGATGTGCGCCTTGACCGCGGCGCGTGTGCCGCCAATCGCCAGCTGCGTGAAGAGGAAGGTGAATTTGGCGTCGTAAGCTGCCGCAAGTTTGTCCATGACCTCGGGCGACATCGACCAGAGCTGCTTCTTGAAGGGACCAAGGGCCTTCTTGCGGGTCTTGTAGAAGAACTGCTCGTCGGTGTCGGTGGCCTTGCGCTCATCTTTGGCGTTCTCGCGCAACCAGGCGTAGATCTCGTCCCGCAGAGCGGCCGGGATGTGATCGTACAACATGTTCTGGAAGTTGGTCGCGAGGTGGATCTCGGCGGTTTCGGTGCGCGGGAAGTTGTGGAACGCGTCGTCAGGCAGCGTGGAGGCTCCATGCTGCACCGCCCCCGACAACCCGTACTCCTTGCGTGCGATCAGGGACAGTTCCTGCAACGTGTTGAGATCGAGTTTGACGTCGGCCATGCTGCCGTCGGCCAGCACCACCCCACCATGCGAGGTACCCGACTGCACGGAAATCTTGCTCAGGCCGGGCATGGCGGGGTCGAGCTTTGCGATGGCGGCGTTGTAGCCGTCCATGAAGGCGCGCAGTTCGGGCACGGTGGAATTCTCGGTGCCCACCTCGCCGATTTCTCCTCCAATGGAGATGGTCACACCCTTTGGCTCGCGCGAGCGGATGTACTGGGTGATCTCGGCGCAGTGGTCGACATTGAGCCGCTGCTGCTCAGGCAGTGTGTCTTTTGAGAGATCCACCAGCGTCGAGGTGTCGACGTCGATGTTGTAGAAGCCGGCGTCGATGGCCTCATTGGCCAGCTTCTTCACCCCATCCACTTCCGTGACCGGATCGACCGCGTACTTCTTGTGGTTGACCTGAAAGTGATCGCCCTGGATGAACACCGGGCCACGGAAACCCTCACGCAAGGCGGCCCCCAGCATGACGGCCACATACTCGGTGGGACGCTGCTCGGTGTAGGCGATTTCGGAGCGGGCGATTTCGAGCAGGAAGGCGCCTGCTTCCATGCGTTTGGCGACCCGGAAGATCGAACGGGCCGTGTCGTACGACGCGCCGCGCACATTGATGGCCGGTACGGTAAAGCCACCCGTTTCGCCGCGTCCGCGCGCCATGTAGAGATCGTGGATCGACGACGGCCGCACTCCCACTGCCTGCCCGATTTCCCAGATAAGCCAGCGCGCATAGTCTCGCGCCGCCCCCTCTCCAAAGACAGCCTCGCGGACGAGGGCGTCCATGGCCGAAGAGGCGATGACGGACTCATTGTGCACCGTCACCTTGGCGTCGGTCCGGGTGATGGCGTCGCCAAACAGTGGATGCGCGGGAATCGAGTTGGACATGGAGCGAGCTGGTGTGAGAACGAGTTCGGTGATGACGTATGACCTGTGGAAACTAACCGGTCAGGCTCGGCGGTCCGGAGAGGGCTGAGGGAGGGCCTCGAACTCCTTGCGGCTTTCGCCGAAACCGGGACGACCCATGATGCCATATGTGTACAGCTTCCCGAGTTCGACCCCCGGCTGATCAAAGGCGTTGATGCCGTAGAGGGCCCCGGCGTAGGCCGTGGCGATTTCAAAGAGCATCAGCAACTCGCCCAGGTTTTCGGCGTCGACGCGTGGGAGGGAGATGGTGCACGAAGGCCGGCCGCGCGAGGCCAGCGCACCCGCCGTGGCCCGCCGCTCGGTGTTGAGCAACTCGGCCAGGGTGTGCCCGCCCAGATAGGCCAGGTCGGGCACGTCTTGGTGCAGGTGCGGGATCGTGAGATCGTTGGGGGATTCGTCGACCGCCAGGAAGGTGACGGTTTTGTCGAGGGGCCCTTCCATGAACAGCTGCACCTGGCTGTGCTGGTCGGTGGCGCCGAGGGCCGGCACCGGAGTGGGGCCCACATGGCCACCGCCGGGGAGGACCTTGCCGAGGCTCTCTGCCCAGAGCTGCACAAACCAGAGCGCGATATCACGCAGGGGATCGCTATAGGGCATGAGGACATGAATCGGCTTGCCACGTTTGGTGTCCGCCAGCCATTGCAGCACGGCAAATGCGCCGGCGGGATTGCGGGCCAGGTCGGTGGTGGCACAGCGGCGTTCGAGTGCACCGGCACCGCGCAACACCGCGGCGACGTTGATCCCCGTGAGAGCGGCGGGCAACAGCCCTACCGGCGACAGGACACTGAAACGTCCTCCCACGTTAGGCGGAATGTCGAGCGCCGGAATGCCCTCGGCGTTTGCAATCGGGCGCAACGCCCCTTTTGACGGATCGGTGACAAAGACGAGGTGACCTGTGAGCGGGAGCCCCGCCTCGAGCAGCCGGGCCCGCACAATGAGGTACTGCGCCATCGTCTCCGCGGTGCCGCCGGACTTGGAGATGACGAGGAACAGCGTCTCGCGCAGATCGACGCGCATGAGAATGGCGGCGATCGTGGAGGGATCGACGTTGTCGAGCACGTGGAGACGGGGCCAGCCACCCCGTGAGGTCTCGTCGAGCAGATTCCACTGCGGCGGGCGCAGCGCATTCCGCAGGGCAATGGGCCCGAGCGCCGACCCGCCGATGCCCAGCAGCACCACGTCACGGAACCGGCCACGGGTACGGGTGACAAAGCCTTCCACCTGCTCGAGCAACGCCGTATTTGACGGCAGGTCAAAGAACCCCAGCTCGCCGGAGCGGCGGCGCGCCTCTGCGCTGGCCTGAGCGGCAGCAAACGCCGATTGCGCTGCGATCCAATCGGCCGTGCCGACCCCTCCGGGCACGGCGTCGTCGAGCATGAAGGTGTAGTCGAGCGTGAGCATGTGAAGGGGGGAAGTGATCAGGTGTCCACGGTCACGACCAAACCATCAAAGGCCGGCTTGATCCCGTCGGGGAGCTCGGCTTCGAGGGCGGCGTGGAAGTTCTCGTGGGTGAGGTGAGTGAGATACGTTCGTGGCGCCCCAACCTGCCTGGCGACCTCGATCGCCTCGGACAGGCTCAGGTGGGTGGGATGTTCACGCCGGAAGAGGGCGTTGAGCACCAGGACCTGCACACCGCGAAGTCGCTCAACCGTTTCAGGGGGGACCGATTTGGCATCGGTGATGTAGGCAATCGGTCCCATGCGATAGCCGAACACGGTGACCAGGCCGTGGGGCACGGCGATGGCCTCGACGGCGAGGTCTCCTACCGTGGCGTGCTCTCCGTCCTGCAACGCGATGGCCCGTCCTTCCGGCTTCGATGTGCCCGGGAGCGGACGCATCCCGTCGTCGAAGACGTAGCGAAAGCGCTGCCGGAGGCGCTCCAGCGTGTCGGCCGGGCCGTACATCGGGAGTGGATCACGACGCCTGACGGTGAAGGCCCGGACGTCGTCGATCCCGTGGATGTGGTCGGCGTGATCGTGTGTGAAGAAGACGGCGTCGACCCGGTCGATCCCGCACGCGACGCACTGGAGCCGGAGCTCGGGCGGGGTGTCGAAGAGCACACGTGTCCCGCTGGAGGACTCCACCACCGCCCCGCACCGGGTTCGCTTGTCTCGCTGATCGGTCGACCGGCAGACCGCGCACATGCAGGTGATCTGCGGCACACCAAAGCTCGTGCCCGTCCCGAGGAAAACCAGTCTCACGAGCGGGGTCCGGGAGGCGTGCGCATGGTGCGCAACCTAGCCAATCATCCCAAAGGCGCCAATCGAGGCCGTGAAGGGGCGCGAGATGCGGAGGTTGCCGCGACCGGGGCCGGGGCGGTCGACAGGACGGAGAGCCCATGCGCCAGAGCGAGCTCGTTGGACGCAGCCACCATGACCGAGACCCCGAAGAGCTCGAGTGTCTCCTCGAGATACACCAGGAGTGCCCCCGGCTTACCGTACGTAACCAACAGCACGGGTTCGATGACCGTAGCCGCGACCGCGAACACTCCAAGGCCGAGAAGCATCAGGCGTGTGCTTCCGGGCACTTCCGCAAAGGCCTCCGTCGCCCGCCGAATCAGTGAGGCGCCTGAACCAAGCACAATGACGCCCAGTACCGGGAGCCAGAGACTCATTTCCGCTCCCGCAAAGATCCCCGTGACATCACCCAGGAAGCTCTCCACTTTCTCATGAATGCGCGACGTCTCGTCGAGCGAGAGCGCGGCAAACAAGGCGGCCAGGAACGTCATGGGCATCGCGGCGGCCGACCGACGTGACCTGAGGCGCATCGCCACGAATGCCAGGAGCGCAGCAGCCACGAACCACTGGGTCGAGGCAATCCAGGTGGGGAGGTTTGCTTCCTGGTCCATATCCACCAGACGGTCGAATCGCCCGAATCGCCGCCCCAGGAATGCGTTCACCA
Source organism: uncultured Gemmatimonadota bacterium (assembly GCA_902826615.1). GTDB lineage: Bacteria > Gemmatimonadota > Gemmatimonadetes > Gemmatimonadales > Gemmatimonadaceae > RBC101. The sequence goes on along the minus strand of CADEFN010000008.1, from coordinate 17,503 downwards.
GGTGCGGGACCCCGACGGCGAGGTCGACAAGGATGAGCGTGCGAAGTAGCGACGTGGACAAGGGCAGTTGCCGGAATTGTGACCGAGGCACCGGGGACAGGTGATCGACGGTCACATTTGGCAACTTTCCTGCCACAACAAAATTGTCAGATCACCTCGACCTTCATGAGGTTCGTACTGCCCGGCACGTCGAACGGAACCCCCGCTGTAACCACGACCCGATCGCCCTCACGTGCCAGGCCACGTTCCAGGAGCGCCGTACGCGCCTTGGCGAACATTTCCACGTATGTCTCACTTCGCGACACTTGTACCGGAATAACACCCCAGACGAGGGCGAGTTGCTGGTAGGTGCGCTCCACATCTGTGAGCACCAGGAGTGGAACGCCCGGACGCTGTGCGGCGACAATACGGGCGCTGAACCCGCTCTTGGTGAACACAATGGCCATGGGCGATCCAAGGAGTCGGACCGCCGCAGCCGTGGCGGCGGCGATGGTTTCCTCCGTGCTCGCCGACCCGGGAGAGATCCGTCGATCGTCGCGCTTGGGCGCCGGGTGCTGCTCGATCTCCGTGATGATGCGTTGCATGGCCTGCACCGCCAGCTTCGGATACGACCCTGACGCCGTTTCCGCCGAGAGCATGACGGCGTCGGTACCATCGAGAATTGCGTTGGCCACGTCGCTGGCTTCGGCGCGTGTTGGACGCGGGTTCTGAATCATCGACTCGAGCATCTGGGTCGCCGTGATCACGGGGCGACCCATGGCGTTGGCCAGCCGAATGATGCGCTTCTGCACGAGGGGCACTTCCTCGAAAGGAAGTTCGACTCCGAGGTCGCCTCGTGCGACCATCACGGCATCGGTCGCGCGCAGGATGCCCTCGATCTGGGTGAGCGCCGTGTCCTTCTCGATCTTTGCCACGATGAGCATCCCCTTGGGGAGCATCGCCCGCAGCGCATGGATGTCTTCGGCGCGCCGCACGAAGCTCAGCGCGAGGTAGTCCACGTTCTGCTCGATGGCAAACTGCACATCGGCGATGTCTTTCTCCGTGATGGAGGGCGCGGACACCGCGACCCCTGGCAGATTCAGCCCCTTGTGGCTCTTGATCGGGCCGCCGTATACCACACGAGCCTTCACCCGCAGTCCCGTGATGTCCATGACAACAAGCTCGATCAGCCCGTCGTCGACGAGGATGCGGTCGCCGACATGAACGTCGGTGTGCAGCGCGTCATAGGTGACCGGTACGTCGTCGCCCCTGGCGGAGGCTTCATAACACAACACGAGGTCCTGCCCCGTCTCGACCATGATCGGCGTCGAAAGATCGCCGATGCGGATGCGTGGTCCCTGCAGGTCGCCGAGGATGGCCACCGGGCGCCCGCGGGCGGCCGCCTGCTCACGCACGATCCGGATCCTTTCCGCGTGTTGCTCGTGCGTACCATGCGAGAAGTTGATGCGTGCGACGTTGAGCCCCGCGTCCATGAGCGCGCCGATCGCCTCGGCGCTTGTGGTGGCGGGGCCGAGCGTGCAGACCACTTTGGTGCGGGGGATGTGCGATGACATTGAGTGTGGCTGTCGGGTGAGTCGGACGTGCAGCAAGACGAACGGGCGGCCTGCAATCCCGGACGCGCCGTGTGACGCGCGCCCGGACATTCACCGGCCGATGTTTCCTACACGACCTGCGCGCGCTTCCGCTCGAGGCCGGCGATCAGCGTATCAAAGGACTTCTGGAATGAGGCCAGCCCTTCACGCAAAAGTTTGTCTGTCACCTCGTCGAGGTGAATGCCCTGCGCCGCGAGCGCCGCGATGGTGGCCTCGGCCCTGGCGTACCCCGCATCGACTGTCCGTGCCGACTCCCCATGATCGCGGAAGGCATCAAGCGTGGCGGGCGGCATGGTGTTGACCGTGTGCGGGCCGATGAGCGTCTCGACATACAACACGTCGCGATAGGCCGGGTTCTTGGTGCTGGTGCTGGCCCAAAGCGGCCGCTGCACACGGGCTCCACGCGCGGCGAGTGCATCCCAGCGTGGCCCGGCAAAACGGGTGGCAAACAAGCGATAGGCCAGCTGGGCGTTGGCGATGGCGGCCTGGCCCTTGAGCTCTGTTGCAGAGCCCCCGATGGCGTCGAGCCGCTTGTCAATCTCGGAATCCACGCGGCTCACAAAAAATGACGCCACCGATGCCACACCATCAATCGGATGTCCGGCGGCGAGCCGATCCTCGAGTCCACCGAGGTACGCCTCGATCACCCGATCATGTGCGGCGATCGCAAAGAGCAGCGTGACGTTGACGTTGATCCCTTCACGAATGAGCGTGCGCACAGCGCGCGCGCCCTCGGTTGTTCCCGGCACTTTCACCATCACGTTAGGTCGATCCACCGCAGCCCAGAGGCGGCGCGCCTCGTCGATGGTACCCTGCGCATCGTTGGCCACGTCGGGAGACACCTCGATGGAGACATATCCATCGTCGCCGCGTGAGGCCGTGTAGACACCGGCAAAGGCATCGCAGGCCCGGCGAACGTCCTCAGTTTCGAGCAATTCGAACAATGCGCCCGGTGCCAATTCCTCCGGTGCTCCCGCGACCTGCGCGTCGTAGGCCGAGCTCTCCGCCAGCGCCTTCTCGAAGATCGTGGGGTTCGAGGTCATGCCCCGAAGTCCCTCGGCAATCAGGCGATCGAGCGAACCATCGGCGAACATGCGCCGGTCGATGTAGTCCAGCCACACCGATTGGCCGGCCGCCAGCAGGTCACGGAAGCGAGGATTCATGTGGTTACTTCACGGCCCAGGTGGTGGTGAACTCACGAGTGCCCCACGCAAAGCGCAGATCGCCCTTGGCGGCACCGTCGGCGCCAGGAACCAGCCACATCGAAAACGACTCGACCGGCGCGGAAAGGGTTTTTGCGGTGAGGGCGACCCGAGCGAGGTCCTTGTCGGCGAGATACTCAGTGCCCCACTGCCCGGTGTTCTTGTTGATGATCAGCTTCCAGGCGCCTGCCGGCGTGGTCTCGGCATACAGGGAGTAGGAACCCTTGGGGACGGCGACACCGCCGATGACGAGGTCCACATCGGTCGTCATGGTCGTGGAGGTATTCGCCCCAAGACGCCAGACCTTGCCGAGATCGTCGGCGAGGGCACCCGCAACAACGCGCCCACGGGCATGCGGCTGGCCGTAGTCGATCTTGATCTTCGCCGGAGTCGGAGCGGGCTGTCCCTGCACCCGAGGCGGGGCCAGCGTGACTTCGATAGTCGCGCGAGTGGAAGCAGCCGACTTGAGGTTGGTCTGCGCGGCCACGGGCAGCGCGGCGGCAGCAGAAAAGGCCAGGATTCCAGCGAGAGTTTTCACGGGGTTTTTTGGGAGATATGTAGTTGGGTAAATCTGCCCCTGTCAGCCTGACGCGGGCAACGGCAGATAGTTGCGGTGTAAACGTTTACGTCCACATCCGATGTTCCGATGACACATTGATCGACGGAACGGGATCGAGGCCCTCCGGGACTGGCCTTGATCAGGGGCGTTCCAGCACCAGTGTGTCTTTCCCGTACACAGCGCAGCGCCGGCCAAACCCGGCTGCAGCGACACGTTTGGTCACATACAGAAGTGAGGAGGGGATAATGCGGTTTCGTTACCTGATGACTGGAATGATCCTGGCGGCAGCGTGCAGCACACCGACTGAACCTGACACCGCCTTTGTCGCGCAATTCGACATCGAGGTCTCTACGGAGATATTCACCGTGCGGGTGGCCACGGTGGCGCAGGCCGAGGGGTTGCGTGCCCGCCTCCGGAGTGGGAATCGAGGAGTTGTTACCGGTCGGCTTCTCGCGGGCGATGGGGGCTTTAACAGCGCCTGGGGATGGCATCTGGATCCGCAGACCGTGGAGGCCCCCGACCTCGCGATCGAACTCTGTGACGGGCGACCGAGCATGGTGGAGGCGGACAAGAGCTACTGGTTCGGCTCGGTGAAGCAGTTCTGCCCGTGGGGTGCGAAGGTGGTGCGGGAGCGGTAGGGTAGAGGGTAGATGGTAGAGGGCAGACGCGACGAAGTGCGGTGAAAATGGGGCTACCGACTCTCTTGCCGTGGGGCTACTTATGTCGCCGCACGCCGACCCCTCTGCCCCGCCCCACATGCGCCGTTCGCTGCGTTTCGCCCTCTGTCTCTCTCTCCTCGCCACCCCGGCGATTGCTCAGCCCCGGGTGGCCGCCGATCCACGCCTCGAGAAGTTCAAGACCGAGGTGCTCGCCAAGGTCGAAGGGCGTGCGAAGATGGTGCAGGAAATCGTCGACATGCTCTTCTCATTTGGCGAGCTGGGGTTCCAGGAGGTCGAGACCTCGAAATACCTCACGGGCATCCTCGAGCAACACGGCTTCACCGTCGAGCGCGGCACCGCCGGCATGCCCACCGCCTGGATTGCGAAATGGGGCAGCGGCAAGCCCGTCATCTCGTTAGGCTCCGATATCGACGGCATTCCCCAGGCCAACCAGAAACCCGCCTACGGCTTCCGCGAAGCGATGGTCACCGGAGCGCCGGGGCATGGCGAAGGGCACAACTCGGGGCAGGCGGTGAACATCGTCGCCGCCATCAGCGTCAAGGAAATCATGGAGCGGGAGAAGATCCCGGGCACCCTGATGCTCTGGCCCGGTGTGGCTGAAGAACAGCTGGCAGGCAAGGCACATCTCGTGCGCGCCGGCGTGTTCAAGGACGTCGACGCCGCGCTCTTCACTCACGTGGGGAACAACCTCCAGGTGTCGTGGGGTGGCTCGGGAGCCCTGGCCATGGTGTCGGCCGAGTTCCGCTTCAAAGGCCAGACGGCCCACGCGGCCGGTGCTCCATGGCGTGGCAAGTCGGCACTCGACGCCGTCATGCTCATGGCGCAGGGCTGGGAGTACCGGCGCGAACACCTCGAGCCGGTCCAGCGATCACACTACGTCATCAAGGACGGCGGCGATCAGCCGAACGTGGTGCCACAAACGGCCAGCATCTGGTACTACTTCCGCGAGCGCAATTACGAAAATGTGATGCGCAACTTCGAGACCGCCAAGCGTGTCGCACGCGGCGCTGCCATGATGACCGACACGCAGCTCGACACCGTGCTTATGCTCGGCTCGGCGTGGGACATCCACTTCAACAAGCCGATCGCCGAAGTAACACATGCCAACATCCAGCGTGTCGGGCTCCCGGTGTGGGACGCCGACGATCAGGGATTGGCCAAAGCACTGCAGCGAGAGCTGTCATTCCCCGAAACCGGACTGCTGACCCAGACCAGCAAGGACCTGCAGGGTCCCGCGCCGGACGGCGTGGTCTTCGGGGGATCGGACGACATCGGCGACGTCTCCTGGAATGTGCCGACGGTGACACTCAACTACCCCTCCAACATCCCCGGACTCCCCGGCCACAACTGGGCCAACACGATTGCCATGGCCACCCCGATCGCCCACAAGGGAGCCCTGGCCGGCGCCAAGGTGCAGGCGCTCACCCTGCTGGATCTCATGGTGACCCCGACCCACGTGGCATCGGCATGGAAGTACTTCACCGACGACCAGACCCGGGTGACCAAGTACAAGTCGTTCCTCGGGCCTAACGATGGTCCGCCCGTCTGGCTCAACGCTGACATCATGGCACGGTACCGCCCCGAAATGCGGAAGTTCTACTACGATCCCTCCAAGTACCGGACCTACCTGGAACAGCTCGGCATCAAGTACCCGACGCTGAAACCGGTCGCCCAGTAGGGCGACGACACGCTGGCGAGGCGGGGGCCGGAAATGGCCCGGGGGGAGTGTCGGGAAACTCCCCCTTCAGAGAATGCCGTGGCGGCCGAAGCTTTGTGATGCATCCCACAAAGCAACCCCGTTCCCAGGTCACGCCATGCTGGTCCGTGAAGCCATGCTCAAGAATGTCCCCACCATTCGTGTGGACAAGAAACTTGCCGCCGCCCGTTCGATCATGGACTGGGCGCACCTCAATCACCTGCCAGTGGTTGACTCTGCCGGCAACTACGTCGGGGTGCTCACGCGCGAGTCGATCCAGACAGCGGTTCCTCCAGACGAGACGCTCCCGCGTGCCGAGCGCGACCGCCGGTTCGCGTCCACTCCGGTGTCAAACGCCATTGTGCCGGACACCCCGTCGGTCACCACGGAAAGCCGTGTGTGGCATGCGGCGCAGCTCATGAGCGAGCACGGGATTACCTGCCTTCCGGTCGTGGACGGAGAGCGTGTTGCCGGGCTTGTCACGGCCAGCAACCTGGTCGCCATGCTGGAGCGCCACCATCTCAGTCAGCCGAGAAGCGCGACTGCGGCAGCCTAACGACGCAGTCGATACACGACCACCTGCTCCACGTCGTCCTCGTCTCGACGCACGCCAGCGACGTAGTCTCGCCCGGCGTCCATCAGCGCAAACCGGGCGGGCAATGAGACATCGGCCAGCCACCGGCCGTCTGAGCCAAGCACACTCCAGCGCGATGCGGTCCCTGGCGAGGGGAACTCCCCATCACCGCGAGGCACCTCGTCTTCGATGCGGAACTCTGCGACCCACACTTCGCCCGCAGCACCCGGCACCACGCGTCCGATCGGGGCTTGATATTCGGCGAAGGCAAAAGTTCGCAGCGTAGCCTCCAGCTGGGCCGGGGGCATTCCCTTGCCGACGTTCTCCCGAAACACCTGTTCGAATCGTCGCCGCTCCCTGTCACCGACGGGTCGCCTGGGCACCGCCCGGCTTGTGCGCCAGATCAACTGACCATCGGCGCTCAGGCACGTGACTGCCCACACGTCCAGGTCTCCCGCGCACAACCTGGTGCCGGTCACGACGGCCTTGAGCATCCCGCCTAGCCAGAGCGGCGAAAAACCACGCTGCCCGGCGCTGACAGCGCCCGACATGCGCCTTGTGCGCACATACGGGAAACGGGCAACCCAACGGAGGGAGTCAGACGCGGCCGGACGCGCAACAAACGACATGGTGGCCGTTACCTCCTCTCCCGTGGTGTCGGTCGGGGGGTCGAGCGCCCGCAGCAATGATACGCCACCAGGCAGGGTGCCGGCCCAACCGAAAACGGATGCGCCAGGGTAGCTCGCCCGAGTGTATCCCCGCAGCAGTACGCCCGCCGGGGAGAAAAACTGAAGCCGCCCTGATCGATCCGTCACCGCGAGAGTGTCTGCGGACCGATGGACCTCCACCATTTGGTCGAACTCTCCCGGGCCCTGCCCTCGCCGCCCCACCGTTGCGACGTGCCGACCGTCTGGCGCAAAGTACCGCAGCTCGTTGGAGGCCCTGGTTGCCACGGCAACGCGGCCATTCGAAAGTCTGACCACGGCAATCACGCGAGCGAGTTCGGCCGGACCGGTCCCCTGGGTCCCTCCCACGGCAAACTGCGGAACGGTGTCCATCACCCAGCGACCGGATGGCCGAGCCGCCGACCCGTACCTAACGAGTTTTCCACCGGCGCTGTCACGGACCTCCTGGGCCGACATCGCCGGCGAGGTGAGGGCCGCGAGGGTCAGCGCGGCAACGACCTGAAGGCGCATGCCTGCTCTCCCGGGTTTGGACGCGCTACACTCTCGGGACCGGATCCGGGGGGCGCAATGTGTGCGCGCCCGGCTTAATCGAGTCCTAACCCGCCGGGTGGGCGGGTCGTGTCGCCTTGCCCCGAGACGTTGCGCGCGCCAACGTTGCGGCCGCCCGCTCCGTAGCGGGTGTACCCATCGCCGAATCTTCGCACACCATGCCCATGCCCCGACCGTTTCGCGCTGTTCTGGCCCTCACCATGGCCGTTCTTGCCCTCCCCACAGGCACCCTGGCTCAAGCCAAGTCGGCTGCGGCCCCAAAACCCGATCCCCGGCTCGAGAAACTCAAGGCCGAGGCACTCATCAAGATTGATGAGCGCGCCAAGATGATTCAGGAAATCATCGACCAGGTCTACTCGTTCGGCGAACTCGGCATGCAGGAGTTCGAGACGTCCAAATACCTCACGGGATTGCTGGAAAAGAACGGGTTCCGTGTCGAGCGTGGTGTGGCCGGAATGCCCACCGCGTTTGTCGCAACCTGGGGCTCGGGCAAACCGGTCATCGCGTTAGGCTCGGACATCGACGGTATCCCGCAGTCGAGCCAGAAGCCGGCATTCGGGTACTTCGAGGCGATGGTGCCTGGTGCACCGGGACACGGCGAAGGACACAACTCGGGTCAGGCCGTGAACATCGCCGCCGCGCTCGTGGTGAAGGAGATCATGGAGCGCGACAAGATTCAGGGCACGCTCAAGATCTGGCCCGGCGTCGCCGAAGAGCAGGTGGCCGGCAAGGCCCACCTGGTGCGAGCGGGTGTCTTCAAGGACGTGGATGTCGCAATGTTCACCCACGTGGGCAACAACCTCGGTGTGTCGTGGGGACAGTCGGGTTCCAATGCCATCGTGACAGCGCTCTTCAAGTTCAAGGGGCAGACGGCCCACGCGGCAGGCGCGCCATGGCGCGGCAAGTCAGCACTCGACGCCGTGATGCTGATGGGTCAGGGCTGGGAGTACAAACGCGAGCACCTCGAGCCGGCGCAGCGTTCGCACTACGTGATCAAGGATGGCGGCGACCAGCCGAACGTGGTGCCCCAAACGGCCAGCATCTGGTTCTACATTCGCGAGCGAGACTATGACCGCGTGATGTCCAACTTCGAGGCGGCCAAACGCATTGCGCGCGGCGCCGCGATGATGACCGACACGCAGCTCGATACTGTCATGATCCTCGGCTCGGCGTGGAGTGGTCACTTCAACAAGGCCATCGCGACGGCAACGTATGACAACATCAAGAGAGTGGGGAATCCCAAGTGGGACGCCAACGATCAGGCCCTCGCCAAGGGCATCCAGCGTGAATTGAACTTCCCCGAAACGGGACTCGTGGACCTGCCCGGCAACCTCGAAGGACCGGTCGATCAGAGCCGATCGTTAGGTGGTGGCTCCGATGACATCGGAGACGTGTCATGGAACGTGCCGACGGTCACGCTGCGGTATCCGTCAAACATTCCGGGGCTGCCAGGGCACAACTGGGCCAATGGGATCTCGATGGCCACGCCGATTGCCCACAAGGGTGGCGTGGCCGGGGCCAAGGTGCAGGCCCTCACCCTGCTCGACATCCTGCTGACACCAAAGCTCGTGGCCGACGCCTGGGACTACTTCAGCAACGAGCAGACGAAAATCACCAAGTACAAGAGCTTCCTCGGACCTAACGATGGTCCCCCCATCTGGCTCAACGAGGACATCATGGCAAAGTACCGGCCGGCCATGGCGAAGTTCTACTACGATCCCACGAAGTACAAGACGTACCTGGAGCAGCTGGGGATCAAGTACCCGACGGTGAAACCCGTCGCGCAGTAGCGTTGGTACACGGGAGCAACGAGGGAGCGTGAGCACAGAAGTCAGAAGGGCAACAGCAGACTCAGCGCTCGACGCGCGAATCATCTCGCGGCGAGCGCTGTTTTATGCCGGGGGAGGTGACGCATCGCTCGACCGCCCAACCCACGTCCGGGCAGGGTCGAGCATGGCGTGGATAGGAGAACGGCTGGCGCTCGTCCAGGACGACGCCAACTTCGTTGCACTTGTGGATCCGGAATCGGGAGCAGTGGAATCGGTCACGCTCCCGGCAGGCAAGGATGACGCCCGGCAATTCGACGACGGGCGTGGCAACAAGAAGTTCAAGCTCGACCTCGAGGCATGCTGTTCGGTGGCTGGGCCACACGGACCGGTGCTGCTGGCCTTTGGCTCGGGATCGACGCGGCGGCGCCGCCAGGTGCTGCGCGTTGACCGCTGGTCCAGCCGAAGTCCACGCGTGAATCTCACGGACGCCACGGCGCTTTATGAAGATCTCGAGACGGTTCGTGAGTTTGCCGGTAGTGACATGAACATCGAAGGCGTCGTGTCGATCGGAGATCGGCTGCGCATCTTTGGTCGAGGCAACGGAAAGGCACGTGACGGAGCGCGGCCACTCGATGCGACCTGCGATCTCTCACTTCACGACCTCCTGCGCTGGCTCGACGACCCCGACGAGGCGAGGATGCCCAGACCCACCGACATCGTCCAATACACCCTTGGCGAAATCGATGGCATTGCCCTCGGCTTCACCGACGCCGCCGAGCGCGGGGGACGTATCTACTTCACCGCGAGCGCTGAAGCGTCGGAGGACGCGTCAACCGATGGCGAGGTGGCGGGCTCTGTCATCGGGGTCATGACCGATGCCACAGAGCCACGATACGTTCGGCTTGCCGATGCGCGTGGCCGTGTAGTGCGCGACAAGGTGGAGGGACTCGCGCTATCGAGCGACGATGCAAGCCGACTCTGGGTGGTGATCGACGCCGACGATCCGGCGCGTCCCTCGGAGTTGTGCGAAGTACGTCTGAGCGGTCGTTGGGACTAGTGCGAGCGTGGCTAGCACGCTCCGCCAGCTGATACGACGCGACATCCAACGGCTCTCAAGAAGAAGACTGCATAGCGTTTCGGCTTACTTGCCGGGCACGTAAACAAAGCCGACCCGCCCCAAGCCCGGTCAAGTGCAGCCGGGGGTTAGGCCGCGGAAGGACCTAACTTATGTCGGCGGTGGGTCATCGCCTCACAATGGCGAGGGCCTGCGCCGATCCTTGGCCACCGGTCGCTCTACCACCGCGATCATCGCCATGGACAAACACCGCACGCTCACATCGGCCTCCATACTCCGCGAAAGGATTTCCACGTCCAGACACTCTCCGCGCTCCAGAGGGAGTTCCGCACTCTCGATCCGCACCTCATCGATCGGGGTATCGACCAAAGGGACGCCTTCATCCCCCCCCCAATCGAAGTAGTTGACCTGAGAGAATCGGAAGACGAAGACTGTCTCGCTGTCTGCGTGCTGGTCGGGGTGCTTGGGACGGACCCAAGGAAGCATCACGATGTCGATCTCGGCGTACAGGCCATTCCGGGCCTGAGTCAGACGGACTGCATCGACGTACAAGTCCCGGAAGTCGTCAGCGCGTTCATCGAACTCCTCCATGCCCGTGACTTGGGTCTTGGCGACTCCCGTCGGGGGTTGTGTAAGGCAACGGTGGCTCGCAGCTGCCGACGTGGGTGTGAGGGTCCCCCCGTTCTTCATCCAGTGTTAGGCATACAGTCAGACCGGAGGTGAGGGAAGAAAGGTACAAGCGTACTCGCTGGGGGTGAGGGGGGCGCAGGCCTCGTGGGGGCGCTCCTCGTTGTAGGACTGGCGCCACCGCTCAATGCGGTACCGGGCGTCGAGCAGCGACAGAAAGGAATGCTGGTTCAGGCACTCGTCCCGGAAGCGACCGTTGAAGGATTCGATGTGCGCGTTCTGACTCGGCTTGCCGGGTTGGATGAAGGCCAGGGTGATGCCGCGAGCGGCCGCCCAGGCGTCGAAGGCGATACTCCGGAACTCCGGCCCATTGTCCAAGGACAGGCGCACCGGTTGGCCGCGCGCCGTGATGACCTGCTCTAACGCGGTGATGACGGCGTCGCTCGCCAGGCTGTGATCGACCGTGATGCACACGCTCTCCCGCGTGCACGCATCTACGACGGTGCAGCAGCGAATGCGACGGCCGGACGCCAGCTGATCGCTCACGAAGTCGATGCCCCACGTGTCATTCGGTCGCTCGGCCGCGGGCCGCGGCACTCGAGGGACGGCCAACCGTTTGCGCGTCCGGCGACGCACGGCGAGTCCTTCGAGGCGATAGAGGCGCTCGACACGCTTGTAATTCACTACGGTGGCGTCGCGCGTCAGCTTCCAATGGAGCCGCGGCACTCCCCAGCGCGGGTATGCCGCGGCCAGCGTGCGCAAGCGCGCTCGCAGGGGCGCATCCGCGACCGGACGCTGGGGCGTGTACCGCATGACGCTGCGATCGAACCCTAACCACCGGCAGGTGGTGCGCTCGCTGACGGCACAGCGCCCCTGAACCTCCGCGACCACGGCGCGGCGCATCGCCGTGGTCATCGCCCGTTTCCCAGCACGTCCTTGAGCACCTGCAGATTGAGCGCCTGGTCGGCCACCAGTCGCTTGAGCCGCCGATTCTCGTCTTCGAGCAGCTTCAGGCGCTTGGCGTCACTGACCTGAAGATTCCCGTACTGCTTCTTCCAGGCATAGAGCGTCGGCCGCGAGATGTTGTGGCGACGGAGCAGATCGGCCACGACGGCGCCGGCGGCATGCTCCTGCAGAATACCGATGATCTGCTCGGTGGTGAATCGGGACTTGCGCATCGGGAACTCCTTGGTGGTCGTCATAAACGACCGGTGGAGGCCCGACTGTCAACCTTCAACTGGAGGGATTCGCGGGGGGACCCTCAGGGGGTGGCTCGTCCGCCTGCGAACGGCCAAGCGTCCGGCGCTCCTCGGCCGCCGGACGTTCCACGCATGCGATCAGATCCATCGAGGAGCACCAGACTCGCATATCCATCTCCACGTTCCGTAAGTCGATGCGCACGCTGAGGCATTCGCCTCGGTCCCCAGGAAGGCGCTCTATTGCAGTCACAAGCTCGTCAATGACTGACTCAACGATATCTGTGCCTTGGAGTCCGCCCCACTGGAAGTAGCTCACTCGCGAGAATCGGAACACGAAGACAGTCTCGGTGTCTGCACTGCGTTCCGGCCACGGCTTGCCGACCCCGGGCGGCATCACCAGCTCAAGGTCGGCGCTCACTCCATCGTGCGCCCGCGTCAGCCGCACGGCATCGACGTGCAGATCACGAAAATCCCCGGCACGTCGTGTGAACTCGTTAAGCCCGCCGATAATGGCCATGCGTCATTCCCGTCACTCTGTAGGGCAGCCCGCTGAGAACCGCGAGTCCATTCCATCGCGAGCTCCTGCACGACGTCGGCATAACGACTTGTGGCTCACTTGCCGGGCCAGCTGAACAAAGCCGACCCGCCCGGCGCGGGCCTCTGATATCCTACGGAGCGCCGGGCGGGTCGGCCACCCCCTCGGCCCGGTCCAGTGCAGCCACGGGTTATGCGGCCTTGGCGCCCAACGCTGGCGCACCAACTCGACAGCAAAACATCTGCGTGCGTCCGTGGTGCTTGCTGGCGTTGCACGGACGCGCAGCGTCACCTGAGCTGCGCTTCCGCGTATCGGAGCTTGGCCATTTCGGCGGGGGACAGCAGGTCGTGCACCGATGTCAACAGCTCGACTACGCGAGGCCAATCGCGTGCTCTGAACGCAGCATCAGCCAGGCGCACCGTTCCGCTGTGCTCGGCCTCTCGCCAAAGCGCATCCTGTTCCGCGCGCACTTTCGCACGAGCCGCAGTCATCCGGGCGACGACGGTGTCCTCTGCAGTAGCAATGACGTCAGCAAGCTTGGTTAGAGCACCGGCCATCCCGCGTACGATGTCGCTCACCCGGTCCGCTTGAGTCACCCACTGCGTTTCGCGAGGCGGGATCGTGTGTTCCCCCACTGCGTCGGCCCACTCCCAGAGCCCGTGACGAAGGGGTCGCCCGAACGGACTGACCACAGTGTTGATGAACAGCTCGCGGTCACCGTAGCTAAGCTCTCCGATCAGGGAGGTTGTGCGAAACTCCACCTCCGCCAAGAAGAAGCCGTGCAGTGCATCAGGTGTCGTCGCCTCAAAGCGTCCTTGAGCGTTGGCATGCGTGAGCTTTGTTGCGCACGTGCCCCCGTGCGCCAACGCCCACGGGTGAAGGGCGGCGGACGCCTCTCGCAGGAAGAGCTCTACTAACTCTCCGAGGGGTGGCTGCACAGTCTTGGCTCGTGACTTGGTCATAAGCACGTCGAGACTTGGTTGGCCGCATAACGACCCGTGTTCTCGCGCGGGCCATCCAATAGAGCCGCCGCACCCGGCGGCGGACCTTGCCTTACACTATCAGCCGCCGGGTGCGGCGGCCAGCCCGACGGCCCGACGCGAGCTACACGCTGTTAGGCAGCGCCTCGCGGCGGGGCTGACTACTCCCGCGTACCTGCCGCGGCTTTCGGGCCGCTTGTCCTATCGTCTCGCGACGCCGAGGGCACCGTGCGGTTCGGTCGCCCTTGCAGCGCGCCCGCGGGGAGAGCCCCCGGCAGCCACTTCGGGCGCTCCCACGCGAGGTGCGAGATGGCGCCGAGTACCGCGCCGACGCCCGCCCCCACGGCCACTCCAAGGCGGATCGAGGGCTCCGGGGTGTCACAGGACAAGTCTATCACTCCGGGCTCGACCGGACCCGAGCGACACCGCGTTTGGTGGACAACCAGCGCGCCGAGACCAGCCCCCAGGCCCACGCTCACGCCGGTCCACAGCAAGCGACGGCGCCAGACACCGCTGCGAGGGCGCCGGACCTCCACCGGCGTCACCTCGCGCGCCGCGAAGCCGAACGTCTCGCCGTAGGGGCGCACTCCCAACCAGACCGAGTCAGCGGTCAGCCGTCGGACTCGGGCCTCCCCGGCGGGGAGCATCGCTGGAGCCCGGAGGATCCGGAGCACATCGCCTTCGCGGACTGCCACCGTGTCTTGGGCCCCGGCCGTCGAAAGGGCGAGCCCAACCACCAACAGGAGTTGTCCGCGGAGGACAGTCATGCCGGGTAGACCCTCACATAAGCCACCGGCGTCACTCTGGGACTGCTGAGGTCGTCCCCGCCCGGCACGCCAAGCTCAACTATCGCGCACCGTCCATGGTCTCCTAGACTGCCTAACGCAGAGTTAACCGGGCGACAGCGGCAGGACGCCAAGCCCGGGCCGCAGACAATGTACCGCGTACCTGCGGCCCGGGCTTGGTGGCCTGCCGTTGGCGCTCCGGTTGAACGACCAGTTAGGCAGCACTTGCATCTGAGCCTGTGGACTGGTGAATGGGCTCTCGAGCACGGGCTAAGCAGAGCGCGCTATTGATGAAACTTCAAGCCATCAAGTGCCTTGTTGACCTTCCTGTTCTCGCCGTAGACGATGATGCCGACCAAGACGTGGGTTTCGTCAGTGCACTTGGCGATCTCGATGTGGTTTTCTTCTTCGTTCTTCGTCGAGAACAGCGGTTCGGTGTAGATGCCGATGCTCAGGCCACGCTCCTTGGCACGTTTGAACGCTCGCTGGATTTCTTCCTGTGTGTTCGCTGCATAGACAAGCATTGGGTGCTTGACGAAGGGAAGGTAGGCGGAGCCTGAAGCATTGACGAACTCGGCGCCATGTGTCTCGGGGAACCTGATGGCGACCGAACTGGCCAAGAATGCGGCAACGTTGAGCTTCTGCCAAGTTGGAAGGTCCTCCCTCAGGACGATCGCAATCTTCTCGTCGTAGGTCATCGCTACAGGTCTCCTCTTCTGTGCTTGCGCGGTGGCCGGGGTGAACAGTTGTGGTGCTGAGAGTCGAAGCTTGCTTCGGTCGTAACTGTGCTGCCTAACGACTCGCGTTCTGCCGCGAGCGCTCGAATGAAATGCGTCCGCGCAGCGGAC
This sequence comes from uncultured Gemmatimonadota bacterium, assembly GCA_902826615.1. Classification (GTDB taxonomy): domain Bacteria; phylum Gemmatimonadota; class Gemmatimonadetes; order Gemmatimonadales; family Gemmatimonadaceae; genus RBC101. The sequence goes on along the minus strand of CADEFN010000008.1, from coordinate 2,147 downwards.
GCTTCCGAACACGGGGCGCTCGACGGCAGCAACGCTTTGTTATGCCGCCCCGCGGCGCCGCGGCCGGTGCAGCGCGGCGACGACGGCCTCGGGATTGTGCGCGGCGACCTGCAATAACGCGAGCGCGGGCCCGTCCGGCGTCCGGCGCCCCTGCTCCCAGTTCCGCAGCGTGGCGACGCTTACCCCGATCATCAGGGCGAACTCCGCCTGCGACTGGCCGAGTTCCGCGCGCACGGTTTTCACGTCCGCCGGCTTGAAGGTGGTGGTGCGCGACGGTTTGCGTTCGCCCCGCCGAATCGCCCCGAGTTGCCGCACGCTGGTGAGCAACTCCTCGAATGCCGCTGCCTTCATTTGAACTCCTCCCGCACCACGCGCGCGAGCACGCGGAGCTGTGTGGGTGTCAGGTCGCCTTGGGCATTCTTGGCGTACAGGTAGGCCAAGTAGCACACGTTCTCGTCCACCGCCCAGTAGTAAATCACCCGCACGCCGCCCCGTTTGCCCCGCCCCTTGGCGCCCCATCGCAGTTTGCGCAGCCCGCCGCCGCCGGGGATCAGCGCGCCCTGCTCCGGCCGCAACGCGAGCGAAATCTGGAGCGCGCGGTACGCGTCGTCGTCCAGCTGACGGCGCAGGCTGGCCGTGAACACGGGTGATTCAATGAACCGCATCCGGGACTATAAGCCATTGGCGCACCCCGCGCCAGCCCGTCGACGGCGGGATCTCGGGTCGGCGAACGTCGCGGCGTCGTGTCCCTAATGCTCGACTGCGTGAGCCCCCATCGGCCACGGCACATGAGCGGCTACCTGGAGCAACGCATTGGCTGACGCGTGGACGGCATAACGTTTTGCGTTCAGTTGCGGGCTATCTAAATACAAGCCAACCCGCCCGGGCCGCCTCTTCCACAGTCTACCGCGGCCCGGGCGGGTTGGCCAGCCCCAGCAGCCCGACAAGTGCAACGCTCTGTTAGCCGGCCCCGGGTGCGCAGGCGCCATCACTCGGTCGGCCGCACCGCGGGAATGTGGACACTGTAGAGCGTGAGTCCGGCCACGGCGCCGGCGGCTGCGCCGACGCTCGCGACGCCAGCGAGCCACGCCGGGGCGAAGCCGCCGAACACCCAGCCGGCGATCACCGCCGTCGCGCACCCCACTGCGGCGCCGAAGCCGACCACCGCGCTGCGCGGGGCGCGGCCCGCCGCCCGTAGGTGCGCATACAACGGCGCGCAGAGGTAAAGCACGAACAGCGCGATCGGCAGGCCGAAGAGGAAATAGAACGGGAACATGTTCAGCACTCCGCCGAAGGTGCCTGGCGCGACGAGAGCCCCGAAGAGTGCTGTTCCTAGCCACGTTGTGATCACCGCGCCGAACGCCGCAAGAGCGATCGCTGCGGCCAGGGAGCGACGGCGGAGCACCTGCACGCCTCCAACGCCTCGTTGCGGTGAACCGCTCATGGCTCGCGCGGGGCACATGAGACGCCCTCGAAGTACGCTGGCAGCGTTTCGAGCACGGCCGCATTGAGCGCACTCGGCGCGAGCGCTGTGACCAAATGTGGAGGCCGATCGGACCGAAACAGGTAGATGCCGAAGGTGGTCGCGTCGGTGCGCGGAAACGGTACCATGTCGGTGCGCCCCGCTAGCACTACGTAGATCTGTGTGTCCACGACCATCTGGAACGCGGCAGATTCAAGGCCCGTGCAGGCCTTCGCATCCTGCAAGGCGAACCCCACATGGGCGAGTCCCTCAGCGTACCCGCTTTCTTCCGCTGCTGCCGAATCGAGAGCGGGCGGGAAGTAGCCAACCACGGTGGGGCCATCGATCACGATGCGGGGTGTTGGGTCGGGTGCGCCGTCTGACCGCTCCTCACGTGGCGCGCAGGTCAGAGTGAGCAACACGGCCGCAGCGAACAGGATGGGAAAGCGCACTGAGGCAATCGGTTGTGGGTCCGGCTAACGTGTAAGGGTCGCTTGCCGGCGCGCCAGCACCGCCCCTGAGCGCCCAATCATATAGAAGCGGCTGGCGCCCCAAAACCGCCGCCCCTCAAGATTGCACCGTCCACTGGGGGGCGCCAGCCGCCGACCGTCGGGCGCGGTGCCGACCGCCGCTCGTTGGGCGCGCCGGTCAAGCGCACCCTCGTGTTAGGCAGGTCTCTCGCCCA
>CADEFN010000007.1:195166-355829 GCA_902826615.1 uncultured Gemmatimonadota bacterium | reverse complement strand
CCGACATCACCTACGGCACCAACAACGAGTTCGGCTTCGATTACCTGCGCGACAACATGGTGATCTCGCCCGAACAGCGCGTGCAGCGCAAGCACTGGTACGCCATCGTCGACGAAGTGGACTCGGTGCTCATCGACGAAGCGCGGACCCCGCTGATCATCTCGGGACCCGTGGGCAACGAAAACGACGCCGACTTCGCCCTGCACAACAACGCCGTGTTGCGCCTCTTCCGGCGTCAGACCGAAGTGGCCAACGAAATCATGGCCCGCGGTGAAGCCGCGATGGAACGTGGCGATACCGACGCCGCCGCCCTCGACTTCTTCAAGGCGCAGCTTGGCAATCCCAAGAACAAGCGGCTCATGAAGGTGGTGAACGAGCCGGGCGTCAAGCAGATGATCTACAAGCAGGAGCTGGCCTATCTCGCCGATCGCAAGCTGCCGCCGGCCAAGCAGGCGTTCCGGACGCTCGAAGACGACCTGTTCTTTGTGCTCGATGAAAAGGGGCACTCGGTGCACCTCACCGAGCAGGGCCTGGCCGAGCTGAGCCCGAGTGACGTCGATCGCTTCGAGTTGCCGGATATCTCGACGGCGGTGCATCGCATCGAACATGATCCGGCGCTCAGTGCGCAGGAAAAGCTCGAGGCTCGCCGTGCTGTGGAAGCTGACTACGCACTGAAGAGCGAAAAGCTCCACATCATTCATCAGTTGCTGCGGGCCCACGCGCTCTACGAAAAGGACGTCAACTACGTGGTGCAGGACGGCCAGGTGCTCATCGTCGATGAGTTCACGGGCCGCACCATGCCGGGACGCCGCTGGTCGGAAGGATTGCACCAGGCGGTGGAGGCCAAGGAAGGGGTGCAGGTGAAGGGAGAAACCCAGACCATGGCCACCATCACCATCCAGAACTACTTCCGCATGTACGAGAAGCTGGGTGGAATGACCGGTACCGCCGAAACGGAAGAAACCGAGTTCCATCAGATCTACGGCCTGGAAGTCTCGGTGATTCCCACCAACAAGGACATCGTGCGCGACGACCGCCACGATTATGTCTACAAAACCCGTCGCGAGAAGTACAACGCGATTGTCGAAGAGACCCGTCGCCTGCACGAACTCGGGTACCCGGTCCTCGTCGGCACCGTCACGGTGGATGTGTCCGAAACGCTGTCGCGCATGTTCAAGCGCGCTGGGCTCAATCACAATGTGCTGAACGCCAAGTACCACCAGCGTGAGGCCGAAATCGTGGCTAACGCCGGACAGCCGGGCGCCATCACCATCGCCACGAACATGGCCGGCCGTGGCACCGACATCAAGCTTGGCGCTGGCGTGAAGGAGTCGAAGCCCTCGCAAATCGTCGATGTCGACGACACGACGAAGAAGGTCGATGTCACCGAATGCGGCGGGCTCCACATCATCGGATCCGAACGCCACGAATCACGTCGCATCGACCGGCAGCTGCGTGGACGTGCTGGTCGTCAGGGCGACCCGGGCGCTTCCCAGTTCTTCCTGTCGCTCGAGGACGATCTGATGCGCCTCTTCGGCGGCATGGAACGCATCGCCAAGATGATGGACCGCATGGGGGCGCAAGAAGGTGAGGTCCTCACCCACGCACTCATCACCCGTTCCATCGAGCAGGCGCAGAAGCGGGTGGAGCTCCAGAACTTCCAGGCGCGCAAACGCCTCCTGGAATACGATGATGTCATGAATCAGCAGCGCGAGGTCATTTACTCGCTGCGTTCATTTGCGCTCGAGGGGGGCGAAGAGCTGCGTGGCGAAGCGCTCAAGATGGTCGAAAAGGCCATCGAGAAGCGGGTGACGACTGCGTTGGCGGAGTTCGAGGATGCCTCGCAGTGGGATCTCGACCTGCTGCGTCAGGATCTCATGATGCACTACCTCCTGCGCGTGTCCGAACTCGAGAGCGAGGACAAGCCGACCACCCAGGAAGCGATTCTCTCGGCCACCCTCGAGGCGGCACGCACCTCGTTTGGGGCCAAGGAAGAGAGCCTGAATGCAGTGACCGACGAGTCAGGGCAGGGGTTCGCGCCCCGGCTGCTCTCGCTGGTCATGCTCAACGTCCTGGACGAGAAGTGGAAAGACCATCTCTACGACCTCGACCAGCTGCGTGGGGCAATCCACTATCGGTCGTGGGGCCAGAAGGACCCGCTCATCGAATACAAGCAGGAGGCCTACACGATGTTCGTGGACCTCATGAGCGACATCCACCACACCTTCACGGAGCGTTTCCTCCGGGCTCAGCTGGTGTTCAACCAAAACGAGTTTGACGGCGGCGGCAATGGTGCCACATCGGCGCCTGAGCCCGAGGCGCATCGGAAACCGACCCGGCGCTACAATGCCCTCGGCATCCTTGAAGACATCGTGGAAGAACCCGCAGAGGCAGAACCCGCGACCGTCGATGCAGAGGAATCTCCAGAGGAGTCCAAGCCGGCGACCGTGAAAGCCTCGAACCCAACGGTGGTGGGCGCTGGTCGAGCGCGGCCCATCAATGAAATGGCGGGCGGTGTCGCGGGGGCCCAAGGGCCTCGTGGTCCAGTCGACTACTCGAGCGTGGGGCGCAACGATCCCTGCCCGTGTGGATCGGGGAAGAAGTTCAAGAAGTGCCACGGTGCGTAGCACGGCACGTCGCACCTGAGTTCCGAGACCCCGTTTCGCTCAGCGAAGCGGGGTTTTTCGTTGGGTGCGATGAAATGGTACAACCACTGGATTTTCGGTTACCACCCTTCGGTTGGGTGATGGTAGAGTGTGCGAGTGATTAGTGAGGTCATTCGCACAAGATGAAGAAGAACAACAAGTTAGACATCTCCACCTCTCGCCCGATCTTGCGGGTGCACGAGCTTCCGCCGTCCGAGCGACCGCGGGAGCGTCTCACCTCTCATGGGGCATCGAGGCTCAGTACGGTTGAGCTCATGTCCATCGTTGTTGGCGCCGGATCCCGGCGCTACTCAACACTGGCGGTCGCCCACGGGATCCTCGCCTCGCACGGCGGCTCGTTGCGGCGGATAGTGGCCGAGCCCGTCTCGGTTCTCACCAAGGTGCCTGGTATAGGCCGGGCGCGCGCCTCGGTAATTCACGCGGCCCTCGAGCTGGGGCGCCGTATGATGCACGAGACTCGGCAGGAAGGCATGCTCGTGCAGCGCCCCTTTGACGTCTATCGGCTCTATGGGCCGTTGCTCGAGGACTTGCCGGTTGAGGAGTTCCACGTGGCCGTGCTCGACGCCCAGCAGCGCTTTCAGCGCGATATCCTGGTGTCGCGGGGAATCCTGAACTCCTCGCTGGTCCACGCCCGGGAGGTCTTTCGGGAGGCCATCCTGGAACGGGCCGCGTCAGTGGTGTTGATCCACAACCATCCAAGCGGTGACCCCAACCCATCCAGGGACGATCAGCACATCACTCATGAGCTCGTCCTGGCGGGTGACCTGCTCGGTATTCTGGTTCGCGATCACGTCGTGGTGGGTCGTGGACGGTACGTTAGCTTCGTTGAATCGGGGATCATGCCTGCCGGTGACCGACGGGGGTTCTCGTGAGGTCAGAACAGATACGTGACGTCAACGATTCCTTCGAAACCGACCCTCCCCTGGTGGCCGGCTGGGGAGCCTATCCCCGAACGGCTCGACCTCGAGCTGCTCGCGCGCGCGTATGAGCTGAGTTCGCGCGCGCACGAAGGTCAGGTTCGCAAGAATGGGGATCCCTACGTCACGCACTGCGTCGAGGTGGCCAAGATCCTCGCGGATCTCCAGCTCGACTCCGCCACGGTGGCCAGTGGGCTGATCCACGATGTCATCGAGGATACCGATGTCACGTACGAGGACATCAAGGCGCAGTTTGGCGCAGAAGTCGCCGACATTGTCGATGGCCTGACCAAGATCGGGCACCTGCCGATGAACTCGAAAGAGAACCGGCAGGTGGAGAACTACCGCAAGCTCCTGGTCTCCATCGCCAAGGACGCGCGGGTGATCATCATCAAGCTGGCGGACCGACTGCACAACATGCGGACGCTGGAGTGGCTGGCCGAGGAAAAGCGGGAGAAGATCGCGCAGGAGACGATGGACCTCTACGCCCCGCTCGCCCATCGCTTCGGCATGGCGAAGATGAAGTGGGAGCTGGAAGACCTGGCGTTCAAGTACCTCGAGCCGGAGCCCTATCGCACGCTGGCCAAGCTGGTGCAGGCCAAACGCGGGGAGCGGGAAGCGTTGATCAAGGCGCTGCTGGAGCCGTTGCAGCGGCAGCTGACCGGGTCCGGCATCGCGGATGTGGAAGTGACCGGTCGCCCGAAACATCTCTGGTCCATCCACAAGAAGATGCTCAAGCGGCAAAAGCCGTACGAGGAGATCTTCGATCTGCTGGCCATCCGGGTCCTCGTGAACACCGTCCCCGATTGCTACCACGCGTTAGGGGTGATCCACGATGGCTGGACCCCGGTGCAGGAGCGGATCAAGGATTACATCGCCCAGCCCAAGTCCAACGGCTATCAGTCGCTGCACACGACCATCTTCGGGCCGGGCCGGCAGCTCTACGAGATCCAGATTCGCACGCGTGACATGCATCGCACTGCGGACTTTGGTATCGCGGCCCACTGGCGATTCAAGGAGAACAGCAAGTCGGCCGACGAACTCGACCGCCATTTGTCCTGGTTCCGCAAGGTGCTGGAGCTGCAGCTCGACGCCAAGGATCCGCAGGAGTTCCTCGAGTTCCTCAAGCTCGACCTGTATCAGGACGAGATCTTCCTCTTCACGCCGACCGGCGATGTCATCCAGCTCCCCAAGGGTGCCACGCCACTCGATTTCGCCTTTGCCGTGCACACCGAAATCGGGCTGCACTGCAATGGGGCCAAGGTCAACGGCAAGATCGCGACGCTGTCGCGCGAGCTGAAGAACTCCGAAACGGTCGAGATCCTCACGTCACCTAACGCGAAGCCGAGCCGGGATTGGCTGGCGCATGTGCGAACGGGAAGGGCGCGACACAAGATCCGGCAGTGGCTGCGTCAGGAAGAGGAACAGAGCTCGGCCAAGATCGGACGCGAAATCCTGGAGCGCGAGATCCGTCGCCGCCGTCTGGGGAAACTTGATGACGATCGCCTCGCAGCTGCCGCGGAAGGACTCGGCCTCAACGATGGGCACCATCTGATTGCCTCGTTAGGTCAGGGCGACCTGAATGTGACGCAGGTGCTCAAGGCCATTTTCCCGGAGCTCGAAAGCCCGGAGCACGCGCCCAAGCCCACGGCCATCGAACGTCTCGTGGATCGGATCCGCGGCACCTCGAAAGGCATTCGGATCCAGGGCGCCGATGGGCTGATGGTGCGCTATGCCCAGTGCTGCCAGCCCGTTCCCGGAGATCCGGTTGTCGGATACGTCACGCGAGGGCGCGGCGTGTCGATCCACCGGGGTGACTGCCCCAACCTGCTCATGCTCGTCCATGAACCCGAGCGACGCCTGGATATCGATTGGCAGGAGCAGCCCGGCGAACGCTTTGAAGTGCGTCTGGCCGTTGAGGGGTATGACCGCCGCGGGTTGTATGCTGACGTCGCGAGTGCGGTGAGCTCAACCGGGACCGACATCAAGAGCATGGAGCTCAAGTCGACCGACGCCCGGGTACTTGGAGCGGCCGTGGTAGAGGTGGAGAACCTCGCCCACCTCCAGAAAATCATGAAGGCGATCCGGCGGGTGAAGGGCATCGCCGACGTCCAGCGCAGGGAGCGGATCAGCGCCGCGGGCGAGGACTGATCGGCCGAGGCTCGGCGCCTGGGCTGGACGGGCGGGGCGGAGGAGGGGCCCCGCTTTCGCAAACCGAACATTTCCCGTAGATTGGTCCCATGGTTGGCGCCGCCCCATTCCGACTCGAGTCTCCGTTTTCGCCCGCCGGGGACCAGCCCCGGGCTATCGCCGAGTTGAGCGCGGGGCTCGCTCGCGGTGACCGGTTTCAGACCCTGCTCGGTGTCACCGGGTCAGGGAAAACGATGACCATGGCCAACGTCATCGCCGCGTACGGGCGACCCACGCTGGTGCTCTCCCACAACAAGACACTCGCGGCCCAGCTCTACGGGGAACTCAAAAGTTTCTTCCCGAGCAACGCGGTCGAGTACTTCATCTCGTACTACGACTACTACCAGCCCGAAGCCTACGTACCGTCGAGCGACACCTACATCGAGAAAGACGCCTCGATCAACGAGGACATCGATCGGCTGAGGCTGCGGGCCACCTCGTCGCTGATGGAGCGCGACGACGTGATCATCGTGGCGACGGTCTCGGCCATCTACGGCCTTGGCGACCCGATCGAGTATCGCAAGCGGATGGTGACGTTGCAGCGTGGGCAGCAGATCGCGCGCGATCAGATCCTGCGCTTGCTGGTCGGGATTCTCTATTCACGCAACGACGTCGCCTTCGACCGCGGCACGTTCCGCGTACGTGGCGACACCGTGGAAATTCTTCCGGCGTACGAAGAACAGGGCGTGCGCATCGAGATGTGGGGTGACGAAATCGAGCGCATCTCCAAGATCTCGAGCGTAACGGGAGAGACGATTGCGGAGCTGGAGCGCGCGGCCATCTATCCTGCCAAGCACTTCATCACCTCTCGCCCAACGCTGGAGCGGGCGTCGAACGCCATTCGCGCCGAGTTGGCGGAACGGCTGACCGTGCTCCGCAATTCCGGCAAACTGCTCGAAGCGCAGCGGTTGGAGTCGCGCACCAACTTCGATCTCGAGATGATGATGGAGATCGGGACCTGCGCGGGCATCGAGAACTATTCGCGCCACCTCTCGGCGCGTGCGGAGGGTGAACGGCCGGCCGTGTTGTTCGACTACTTCCCCGAGGATTTTCTGGTGGTGGTAGACGAGTCCCACGTGACGCTGCCGCAGGTGCGGGGCATGTACAATGGCGATCGTGCGCGCAAGGAAACGCTGGTCGAATACGGATTTCGCCTGCCGAGTGCCCTCGACAATCGTCCGCTCATCTTCGACGAATTTCTCGGGATGACGCCGCGCGCGGTCTTTGTGAGCGCGACTCCGGCTGATCTGGAGCTGCAGCTCTCGCAGGGGGTCGTCGTCGAGCAGATCATCCGGCCGACGGGTCTGGTCGACCCGGAGATCGAAATTCGCCCGGTACGAGGCCAGGTTGACGATCTGCTGAATGAAATCCGTCTGCGCGAACGCCGAGGCGAGCGGGTCCTGGTGACCACGCTGACCAAACGCATGTCAGAGGATCTCACGGACTACCTGTCGCAGACCGGGGTGCGTGTTCGGTACATGCATTCCGACATTGATGCGATCGAGCGCATGGAGATTGTGCGCGGCTTGCGGCTTGGGGAGTTTGATGTGCTCGTCGGCATCAACCTGCTACGCGAAGGGCTCGATATGCCCGAGGTCTCCCTGGTCGCGATTCTCGATGCCGATCAGGAAGGATTTCTGCGGTCCGACCGCAGCCTCATCCAGACGGTGGGTCGCGCGGCGCGGCACGTGAATGGGCGGGCCATTTTCTACGCCGACAAGATCACCGATTCGATGCAGCGCTGTCTCGACGAAACCTCGAGGCGTCGCGCGACACAGGTGGCCCACAACACGGCGGAAGGGATCACACCGCACGGCGTGACCAAAAGCGTCGATGATGTGAAGTTCATCACGCGGGTCGCGGATGCACGCGAGGTGAAGGAAGCCCGCGCCAAAAAGGTGGCAGAGCGGTCGCCTGGTTATGCCGCAGCCGACATCGACAAACGACTGGTAGAGATGGAGGGGGAAATGCGCACGGCGGCTGAAGGACTCGACTTCGAGAACGCGGCCCGGTTGCGTGACGAGATGTTCGAGTTGCGGGCCCTGCGTGACCGAAATGCCAACGCGCGGAAGCGGGATGCCTTTGCGGATATTCGCGCCAGCCGGGAGGAAGTGACGCCGTGAGTCTGGCTGCCATCGAGGGCATCCTCACCGAAGAAGAACTGCGTGACTGGGGCGAGGCCTTCGGGCGTCAGCTCGCGACGCCCTGTGTGATCACCCTGCGCGGAGACCTGGGTGCAGGCAAAACCACCTTGGCGCAGGCGATCTGCCGCGGTTATGGCGTGACCGAGGCCGTCACGTCACCTACATTTGCGCTGCATCACGTCTATCAGGCGCCGGGCTCGCGGGTGCATCACCTGGATTTGTATCGGCTGAAAGACGCGCGCGACCTGCTGCACCTGGGCTGGGACGAGATCCTCTCCGAGGACGCCGTCACCCTCGTGGAGTGGCCCGACCGCGCTGGCGACGCACTGCCCGCCGACCGCCTCGATCTCGACCTCCTGCTGGTTCCTGACGACCCGAACCGGCGCCGTCTCGTTGCCCGCTGATCGTCGCTGGCTGGCGATCGATGCCAGCACCTCCCTTGGCACGGTCGCGTTGTTCGAGGGCCATCGCCTCGTCGCCGCGCGCGAGGTGGCCATGCGTGACCCGTCTCGAGAACTGCTCATGCCGCAGGTGGCCGACTTGATGACCGAGGAGAGCACCGATTGGGGTGCGCTGGAGTGCATCGTGGTGGGGGGCGGGCCCGGGGGCTTCACGTCGCTGCGGATTGCGGGCGCGATCGCCAAGGGTGTGGCCACGGCCCATGGGCTGGAGCTGCGGGCGGTCTCGTCGCTCGCGCTCCTCGCGGCCACTGCGGCCATTGGGGTGGGCACCTGTGTCGCCACACTCGACGCCATGCGCGGTGAGGTGTACGCCGCACGCTTCAGCATGAATGCCGAAGGGATCCTTGCCGCGGAGGGCATCGCAGAGCGCTGGCCCGCTGGCACCATCGCCGAGCGGCTCCCTGCAGGGGCGGTGCACTTCGGCTTTGGCGCGTCTGAGGGGAACAACCGCGTGCCGCACGCCACGGGGGCCGCTGTACTCCGGCGCAGCGGACTCGCTCCGCTGGTGGATCTGGCCAGCTGGGAGCCTGACTACGGCCGTCTGGCGGAGGCGCAAGTGAAGTGGGAGGCGGACCATGGTCGCCCACTGACATCCTCGGCATGAGTACGTCGGCGGAGGTCCGGGACGTCACGCCTAACGATATCGACGCCGTCGCGGCAATCGAGGCGGTTTCTTTTCCTGATCCGTGGAGCCGGCGCGCCTTTGCGGCGCTTGTCGGACGCGAGGAAGTGGTGTTTCTTGTCGCCACTCGAGACGACCGGGTGGTCGGATTCGCGGTGGCCTGGTATGCCGCCGACCAGGGAGAATTGTCGAATCTCGCGGTCGATTCGGCCGACCGGCGGGGTGGGGTGGGCGCCCAGCTGCTCGAGGCGGTGATGGACCGGGGGAGGGCCCGTGGGGCGGTGGACCTCTGGCTCGAGGTGCGGGAGTCGAATGTGGCGGCCCGGCAGCTCTACCAGCGGCAGCAGTTCGAGGAGGCGGGAATCAGGAAGGCGTACTACGATGCACCCCGGGAAGATGCCGTCATCATGCGGCGGTCCATCGGGAGGCAATGAAATGATGATATCTGCAATGAATTGGTGGCGCACATCCGGCGCCCTCAGCATACTCTGCTCAGCGAGTCAACTCACTCGCATGGAGGAACCGTGGCCAAAAGTTTGAACAAGGTGCAGCTCATCGGAAACGTCGGGAAAGACCCCGAAGTGCGCTCGACCAGCAGCGGAGGTCGGGTCGCCGACTTCTCACTCGCCACCTCTCGCTCGTGGAGTGACACGGGGGCACAGGGCGGCAAGCAGGAAAAGACCGAGTGGCATCGCTGTATCGCCTGGAATGGGCGGAATGGCGCCGGGATGGGCCTGGCGGACATCATCGAGAAATACGTGAAGAAGGGCGACAAGCTCTTCGTCGAGGGGAGCATCGAGTACCGCCAGTGGCAGGACAAGGAGGGGCAGACGCGCTACACCACGGAAATCCGGGTGCGCGAGCTCATCCTCCTCGGCGGACGGGGTGAGGGCGGAGGTAGTGGTGGTGGCGATTACGAGGGCGCCCCACGCAGCCGGCAGGGTGGTTCCGACCGGGGGAGGGCACCGGCGCCCGCCGCGGCGGCAGACGACTTCGAGGACTTCCCGCGCGCCCTCGAAGAAACCGACGACGATTTGCCATTCTGATCGTCATTGAGGGGCGAGGCCATCATGGCTTCGCCCCTTCGTCATTGTCCGCATAACGCTCCCGTCAGGCACCGCGTCCGTTAGATTGCGCCGCGGATCGTCGCCTCGTTTGGGTGGTGTGAGTTGCGGGGTGAGGAGGTGCTCGATCCATGACCCCGGCCCCGTTATGCATCCGCGTTCACACCGTATTCTCCGGTCCGTTCCTGCCCCCCAGCGTGTGGAGGCCGCATGACGCGCCGTGCCCTCATTTCCGGCGGAGCGGGCTTCATCGGCTCGCATGTCGCCGAACGTTTCCTTGAAGCGGGTTACACCGTTGACCTGCTCGACAACCTCTCGTCAGGCAAGCGCGAGAACGTTGCGGCGGGAGCCACGCTGCATGTGCTCGACATCACAACCCCCGATGCCGCCCGCCTGGTGCGCGAAGGGAAGTACGACGTCATCTGTCATCTGGCCGCGCAGATCGATGTCCGCCGCAGTGTCACCGACCCGGCCTTCGATGCGGCGGTGAACATCGGTGGCTCGCTCAACCTGCTCGAAGCGGTCCGCCAGTCCGGACACAACACCCGCTTCGTTTTTTCGTCGACCGGCGGCGCCATCTACGGGGACTTTGTCCCGATCCCGAGCATCGAGCACATGCCCAAGGATCCGGAGTCGCCGTACGGGATCGCCAAGCTCTCGGTCGAGTACTACATGGGATACTTCGCCCGCGTCCATGGCCTCGACACCGTCGCACTTCGGTACTCCAACGTCTACGGTCCGCGGCAGGATCCCCATGGTGAAGCAGGTGTGGTCGCCATCTTCTGCAAGCGTATCATCAAGGGAGAGTCGCTGAATGTCTTCGGGGATGGCCTGCAGACCCGCGACTATGTGTATGCCGGTGATGTGGCGCGCGCGAACTTTGCCGCAGCCACCGTCACCCTGCCAAAGATGGCGCAGCTTGACGTCCGGGCCTACAACATCGGAACCACCGTGGAGACGTCAGTCCTCGACCTGGCCCGTTTGCTCTACGAGGCCGCTGGCAAGCCGGCGAATATCGGGCATTCACCCGCGCGGGCCGGAGAACTGGCGCGCTCGTCGGTGGCGATCGACAAGGCCAAGCGCGACCTCGGCTGGACACCCACCATGCCGCTGCTCGACGGATTGCGGGCAACGTACGAGTACTTCCGCGGCAGCACCTCATAGTTTGGCATGATTCCCGTTTTCGCTCAGACCGAGGCCGCAGCGCTTCCCACCAACGCGTGGGAGCTGGTCACCACCGCGGATCCTGTCACGCAGGTGGTGCTGGTCCTGCTCCTCGGTCTTTCGCTCATGAGCTGGACCATCATGGTGAGCAAGTGGCGGGACTTCAGGAAAGTGCGCAGCACCAGCGCGGCGTTCCTGCGGAGTTTTGAACGGGCCCATTCGCTGGCCGATGTCGCTGCGTCCAGCCGCGGCGCCGCCGGCAGCCCCTTTGTGCGTGTCTTCGAGCGGGCGGAGTCGTTCCTGAGCGAAACCAAGCCGGCGATGGCCGCCACGCCGGAGCGAAGCGCCAAGTTCAGTGCCTCGCAGATCGAGGCGCTGCGCCTGGTCCTCGACGCCCAGACTGACAGCGAGCGTGAGCTCTTGTCGCGGTTCATTCCGTCGCTGGCGATGATCGCCTCAGCCAGCCCGCTGATCGGTCTCCTCGGCACCGTGCTCGGCATCATTCAGTCTTTCATCGGTTTGTCCACCACGGGGAGTGGGAGTGTGGCGGCCGTGGCCCCTGGTGTGGCGGCGGCCCTGACAGCGACGGCCATGGCGCTGGCGGTCGCCATTCCGGCGGTGTTCGGCTACAACGTGTTTGCCAATCAGGTGAACCGGCTGGAGGGTCAGCTCGAAGGCTTTGGATCGGAGCTGATTGCCCTCCTTGTGCGTGAGGGGCGCTTCTAGCCCGCCATGCGCCGCCGACGCGAGCGCACACCGCTCAACGCCGAGATCAACGTCGTCTCGCTGATCGACGTGATGATGCTGCTCCTCGTGATCTTCATGATCACCGCGCCCCTCATGCAGGGCGGGATCGAGGTCAAACTCCCCAAGGGCGAGGCGCGCCCGCTGGAGAGCAAGGGAGACATCATCGTGACTGTCTCACGCGGGGGAACGATTGCGGTGGACAATACCCGCATGACCTACCGGCAGTTTGAGGCGGCCTTTCCCGCCATGGCGGAACAGCGTGGCAAACGCGGGGTTATCCTGCGAGGGGACGCGTCAGTGGACTACGGCGAGGTGGTGAAGGTACTCGGCGTGATGATGAAGGCGGGGGCGACCGGGGTCGGCATTGCCGTTGAACCTTCGCAGTCCCGTTAGGCGAGTCCCGTTGGCGTAGAAGGTTGTCTCACCGTTTCGAGTGCCCATGGCGCAGAGTGTGACACGAGCAGGGCGACCGGGCCTTGCGCCCGCAGTGGCCGTCTCCGTGCTGGTGCACGGGGCGCTCATTGCGGTCGTGGCATACCTGGCGGCGAATGACCGGGTGGCGCTGCCGCCGGTGTACAAGATTGATCTGGTGGCGGCGCCAGCGGGTCCGCGCAGTGTCGGGCAGGTCCAGCCTGCAGCAGCGCCTGCGCCCAAGGTTGACGCCCCCGTTCCGAAGAGCCCGGACACCAAACTCGACAACCCGGTACGCAAAGCCGCACCACCGCCAAAACGCACCCCCCCGCCACCGGCAACACGTGTACCTAACGCGGCATCGGCCAAGCCGAACACACCGGCGCCCAAGGCGGGTGGGGGTCCGGTGGGGAGTACCGGGAGTGACGTCACTAACATCAGGTCGGAGGGCATTGCGTTCCCCTTCCCGGGGTACCTCAACAACATCGCCAACCAGATCGTTCTGAACTTCGAGACCACTGACCCGCGGCCCCTCTCGGCGGAAGTGTTTTTTCTCATTCAGCGCGATGGGCGGGTGACCGAGTTCGAGTTCAGGAAGCGCTCCGGGAGCTCGGCATTCGACATTGCCGCCCGGGGCGCGGTGGAAGCCGCCGGACGTTCTCGGAGCTTTGGGCCGCTCCCGGAAGGATTCAGGGATGACGTGTTACCGGTTATTTTCACTTTCACTCCCCAAATGCTCCGCTGATGACCTGTATCCGCCGAGGTACGCTGGCCCTTGTGCTGCCTGGCGTCCTCGCGCTCCTGCCTCACCGTGCACCCGCCCAGGACACCACCTGGCGCGAAGGCGTCCGCATCAACGTCATCCTCCCCGGGCGGGGAGCCAAGCCCGGCATCCTCGTGCTCCCTATTGTGGGCACTGATGCAGACTCGGTGCGAGCCATTTTCACTCGCGACTTTGACTACGGTCACCGTCTCACGGTGATCGATATGCCCGCGGCGTCCGTGCCCCCTCCCAATGCCAACGGCACCCTGAACTATCCGCTGTACGCGCAGCTCGGTGCCAATGCATTGCTGCAGGTATCACCGACATCGTTCGGCATAACGGTCGTGATCCACGATGTCGCGGCACGGCAGGTGGCACGCTCCAAGAGTTTTCCGCTCCCTTCGCCATCGCAGTCTCCGTCCTGGCGACTGGCGCTGCACACCATTGCCGACGATGTGGAGCAGCAGCTGACCGGTGTGCGCGGGATCTCGGCCACCCGCATCCTGTACACGAGCCAGGGGCGCGTATTTCAGATCGATTCCGACGGGGCCAACCCGACTCCACTTTCGGGGGTCGTTGGTGCGATGTCGCCGTCGTGGAACCCCAAGGGGACCCACATCGCCTTCACTTCGCTAACGAATAGCGGAGCGAAGCTCGTCATTCGGGAGAGCGGGGGAGCCACTCGCACACTTGCCACGGGGCGCGGCATGAGCGCGAACCCGGTCTTCTCTCCTGATGGCAACACGATGGTGTACAGCTACGGCGAGGAAAACGGCATCGATCTGGTTGCCGTCAACGCCTTTGGCACTGACACACCTCGTCGGGTAACGATTGGGCGTGGGAGCGACAACCTGTCCCCGACCTTCAGCCCCGATGGACGGCGGATTGCTTTTACCACCAACCGGGCGGGTCGAATCGACATCTACGTTTCAGATGCCGATGGCACCAACGCCGAGCCCTTGATGCCCTTTGATTTCGGGGATCAGAGATATCGCTCGGACCCCGATTGGTCTCCGGACGGGAGGCTCGTCGCCTTCCAGTCGCAGATTGGAGGGAGCTTTCAGATCATGACGGTGAATGTCCGCGACCGGAACGTGAGTCGTCATACAAGCACCGGTGTGAACGAAATGGCGTCATTTGCGCCGGATAGTCGCCACATTGTCTTTGCGTCGGCTCGCAGTGGTGTTCGGCAGCTCTGGGTGCTGGATATCGAGTCGAACGACGTGCGCCAGCTCACCAAGGCAGCTGGTGGGGCTCGCTTCGGGGCGTGGTCTCCGTCCCTCAGTACCCGATAAGCTTCTGTAGCTCGTTTCCTGACCCCATTCCTTCATATACCGGTATGAACCGAATCGTCGCGCTGGGCCTGCTCTCCCTCTCCCTCCTGGCCGCCTGCAAAAAGAAGCAGCCAGAGACTGGAGTGACCCCCACGTCGGGCGGCGGAACGCCTGCCCCCGGGGAGACCTGTGATGCAGCCTGCCGGGCGCGCAATGCGGCCGCTGAAAAGGCGGCGGCGGACTCCGCCGCTGCCGCCAGGGCTCGCGCAGAGGCAGAGGCCAGGCTTCGCGCCACTGCCAGCATCAGAGCGACCCTCGGGCAGAAGGTCTATTTCGAGTACGACGCCGCCGAGCTTTCGGCTGACGCTCGCGCACTGCTCGATTCCAAGCTGGGAATTCTCCTCGCCAACCCAGGGCTTCGCTTGCGGGTCACCGGGCATGCCGACGAGCGTGGTTCCGACGAATACAACCTGGCCCTGGGTCAGCGGCGCGCCGTGGCCGTCAAGCGGTACCTGGGCGATCGCGGGATTGACGGCGCACGCATCGAGATTCTGAGCCTTGGCGAGGAACGTCCCGAGGTGACCGATGGTACCGAAGACAGCTTCCGTCTCAACCGCCGAGCCGAATTCGAGATCATCGCCGGTGGTGACACTCTCATGCCTGCCAAATGAGCCTCCGTTCCCTGCGCGCCCTCCTGCCCCTCGCCGTGATTGCCACGGCGGGGTGTTTTGCTACCCGGAACGATGTGCGCATTCTGCAGGGCGACGTGCTGACCCTGCGCCAGGAGTCGGCGCGGGCCGATAGTGCGAGAGGGCGTCAGATTGCGCAGGTGGCGGTGGCGTTAGGCACGGTGCATGACTCGTTGCGCGCGGCCGCTGACCGTGTCGGCCGGGTGCAGGGTGAAAACCGGGGCGAGTTCCGTCAGATTCGCGACCTCCTGCTGCAGTTGCAGGAGTTGGTGGGCCAGAACTCGGCCGTGATGGCGCGCTTGCGCGCGGAAAACGAAGCGCGCGAACTGCAGCGGCAGCAGCAGGCGCAGCAACAGCCTGTGGCACCGGTGGTTCCCGATACGGCCAAGGGGGTCGTTCCGGCCCCCACGCCTGCGCCCGCTCCAGAAGTGACCGGTCCAAACCAGCTGCTGCAGCTCGGGCTCGATCAGGCGCGACGCGGGAGTTATGGCGCGGCGGCCGATGCCTTCGAGGAGCTGATCACCAATCACCCGCAGTCGGACCTCGCACCCGAGGCGCAGTACTTCCTGGCCGATGCCTACGACGCGGATGGCAAGTACCCCAAGGCCGACAGTGCCTACACGCTGGTGGTGCAGAAGTACCCGCGCTCCCCGCGCGCGCCGACGGCGCTGTACAAGATGGGTCTGTCGCTGGCCAAACGTGGTCGCCGCAACGACGCCCGCGCCATGATGGAGCGAGTCACCAAGGACTATCCCGTGAGTGACGGCGCCGACCTGGCGCGCGACTGGCTCATGCGTAACCGTTAGGCAGAACGCACCATGGCGACGGTGGGCACCCAGGCCGAAATGCCGTTCCTCGAGCACCTCGAGGAGCTGCGCTGGCGCATTCTGTGGAGCCTGCTGGCCCTGATTGTCGGGGTCATCATCGCCTTCTCCGCCATGCTCAAGTTCGACGCCATTCAGTTTCTGGCGCAGCCCATCCTGCCGTTCCTGCAGGGCCAGAAGCTGGTGTATACCCACCCGGCGGCGGCGTTCAAGATCACGATGAGCCTCTCGTTTGCGGTGGGGTTCATTCTTGCCTCGCCGGTGGTGGCGTACCAGTTCTGGGCCTTTCTCTCACCGGCCCTGTACCGGCACGAGAAGAAGGTGGTCATCCCGGTGCTGATCTTTGGCGCGATGTTGTTCATGGGTGGGGTAGCGCTGGCGTTCTTCGGCCTCATTCCCCTCACGCTCAGGATGCTGACGAGTGTGCAGTCGAGTGTGCTGCAGCCGATGATCTCGGTCGAAGGGTACTTCGATTTTGCGATCGCTTTCTGCCTCATCATGGGCGCGGTATTCGAACTCCCGATTGCAGTGCTGGCGCTCACCGCGCTTGGGCTCGTCACCCCGCAGTTCCTCAACAAGTTTCGCCGTCACGCGCTGGTGCTCTGCCTCGTCACTGCGGCATTCATCACACCAGGCGCCGACCCATTTTCGCTGGCCGCGGTGGCGCTTCCTCTCATCGGCCTGTACGAGGTCAGCATCCTTTGCTCCATCGTTGTGTATAGACGACGCATGAAGCGAGAGCAGAAGCGAGAGGCCGAAGAGGCGGCTGGGGCGCCGGCGTGATGTTGCGGGGCCAGATCGCGCGTTGTTGGCTCGTACTCGCTGCTGCCCTTGGCATGGGCGCGAGCGACCTGCAGTCGCAACCCCCGCGACCCGTCCGCCGTGATTCGGTGGCGCGTGCGGTAGCCGACACCACAAAAAAGCCCGTGGCGGCCGCCGACACCACAAAAAAGCCCATCACGGCCGCTGATACACTGCGGCTGCGTGCCGACTCCATTCGCAAGACGCAGCTCGAGGGACTCGAAGGGATCAACAAACCACGCGAGATCTCCTTCAGCGAACCTGACTCGGCGATGGCTGCCTTGCTCGGGAGAGAAGGGTACTCCGTCACGAAGTACCAGGGGAACAACGTCATCTTCAAGGCGACCGAGCACACCATGTTTCTGGTGGGCACTCGTGCGCAGGTGGCGCGCGACTCGTCGATCATCGTCGGTGACACCATCACCTTCAACGACTCCACGCAGATCATGGGAGCGAGGGGTGACACCATCGTGCTGCGTGATCCGGCGCAGGGCCCAGATGACGTGGTGTCGATCGGGTACATGCGATACGACATCCCCAGCCGTCGCGGCGTGGTGCGCGAGGTCACCACCGCCGTGGAAAGCGGGCAGCGGTGGATCGTGCATGGCAACGTCGCAGCGTTCAAGGGCGACTCCACTGATGCGGGGGCTCCGGCCTTCTACGCGCAGAATGGGTGGCTGACCAGTTGCGAGGAAAAGGAGCCGCACTACCATTTCGCAGCGCG
Organism: uncultured Gemmatimonadota bacterium; assembly: GCA_902826615.1. Taxonomy (GTDB): domain Bacteria; phylum Gemmatimonadota; class Gemmatimonadetes; order Gemmatimonadales; family Gemmatimonadaceae; genus RBC101. The sequence goes on along the minus strand of CADEFN010000007.1, from coordinate 338,368 downwards.
CGAAATGAAGATGATCTCCAAGAACGTCATGGTGGTGCGGCCAGCGGTGCTCTACATCGCCGACGTTCCGGTCCTCTGGCTCCCATTTGTGTTCAATGACATGCGCCCCGGGCGCAGGAGCGGGCTGCTCGCGCCGCAGATCGGCTTCAATCAGATCTTCAGGCAATCGCCGTTCGCGCAGCGATTTGTCGATAACGTCGGCTACTACTTCGCCATCAGCGACTACGTCAGCACGCAGTTCACGCTCGACTGGCGAAGCAATGCACGCGCGACCGAAATCAATCCCGGTTACGTCAAGCTCAACACCATCTTCGACTACCGGTGGAAAGACCGGTTCATCGATGGAAAGATTGGTGTGTCACAGAACTATTTGCGCAATGGGCAGACCAATCGGCAGTACTCGGTCTCGCATCAGCAGAAGTTCTCCGAACGCACCTCACTGAACGGCACCTTCAACTACTCATCGAATACGACGGTTCAGCGGCAAACGACCTTCAATCCGATTGCCGCCATCCAGACGATCAAGTCGCAGATGAACTTCCGGTCGGGGCGGGGCCCGTTCTCGCTCGACATGGGCGGGAGCCAGACCCAGTATCCGGGACGCAAGCAGCTCGACCGCGAATTTCCCACCGTGCGAGTGTCGGCCAAACCCATCGAAGTTGGCGCATGGCTCACATGGACGCCGAGTTTTTCGATGACCAACACCGCCAGTTACGATCTCGACCAGGTGGGCGACTTTGCGTTTCGCTACATCCAGCGAGCCGGCGGGGGCGTGGACTCGGTGCGGCTCAAGCGCGATACCCGCAACAGCAACATCACGTTTGACACGCCGCTCGACCTCTTCGGCTGGAACTGGCGCAATTCGTTCCGCATCAGCGATGTCGCCAATGAGTTTCCCGAACGGCGCACCATCTACCCCAATCCGCGCGACACCTCGGTCCGGCAGGATCGTGTGTTTGCGCGCACGTATCGCACCGGCGTGGACTGGGAAACCTCGTTCAGTCTGCCCAGTTTTTCGCAGGGCAAGCTCAACATCGCGCCGCAGGTCAGCATCCAGAAGCAGGATGGCCGCTCTCCGCTGATCGTGCGCACCGAACGCACCGGTGGGCGATTTGTCACACAAGGGCTCCGGCCGAGTGTCGGGGTGAGCATGTCACCCAAACTTTACGGATTCTTTCCCGGGTTTGGTCAGGTTGAACGGATTCGTCATGCGATCGAGCCCACGCTGCAATGGTCGTGGGCGCCGCGGGCCAATGTGTCAGACGAGTTTCTTGCCGCCAACGGTGACGTCGCTGTCGGCTTCCTGGGCAACCTCCCACAGAACCAGCTCTCCCTTGGCCTGACGACCTCCTTCGAGGCAAAGATGCGGCCACGCGAAAGAGCCTTCCTTGCGCCGGTGGAAGAAGACTCGTCAGCCGACAGCACCGAGACCGAAGCCGGTGCCGCCAGCCGTCGCAGGGCGCAGCAGCAGGAGGAGCAGGGCCGCAAGGTGAAACTCCTCTCGATGACCTTCACGACCCTGTCGTACGACTTTGTGCGTGCACGCGAGTCGTCGGGTGGCACGGGACTCACCAATCGAACCTTCGATTGGAGCGCCCGCTCCGAACTCTTGCCGGGCTTCGACCTCGGCATGAACTACTCGCTCTTCCAGGGCGATCCCGTCTCCGATACCGCGGTATTCAGCCCGTATCGGGAGGGCGTGCGAGCATCGATGGCCCTCGACGCCAACTCGCCGATCATCAGAGGGCTGGCACGCCTCGTGGGCATCAAGATGGCCGACAGCGCCACACGTGCCCGTCAGGAGGCTGGCCGGCAGGGCGGCGCGCGTCAGGGTGCCGAAGGTGCCGAACGGCAGCGCGGCGGCGGAGACAATTCCAACTTCATTGCCGGTCAGCCCATCGGCGGCAATCGTTTCTCCTCCAGCATGCAGATCCCTTCAGGTCAGGGCTGGCGGGTGAACCTGTCGTACACGGGCAACCGCATGCGTCCACCGGTCGGCAGCAACGTTCGGGACTACGACCCGAAGGAGCAGTGTGCCCTCCTCACCGACTTCGTGCTGCAGACGCAGTGTCTCAACCAGTTTGCCACGGGCACACCCACCTCCACGGGGTTGCCCTTCAACGAGACCACGCGCGGAGCAACGCTGTATCGCATGCCGCCCCAGGGGAACATCAATGGCTCGATGTCCTTTCACGTGACCAACCTCTGGTCGGCGCAGTGGCAAACGTCCTACGACGTCGTGCGGAGCGAGTTTGCCCAGCACTCCGTCACCATGCAGCGTGCCATGCATGACTGGGACGCGATTTTCAGCTTTTTGCGTGCTCCCAACGGCAACTTTTCCTTCATGTTCAACGTGGCACTGCGAGCGCAGCCCGACATCAAACTCGATTTCGACCGGCGCGACTCCCCACGTGGACTGGGTGGCCGGCAGCCCTTCTGATCTCGGGGCCGGTACCTGTCGCAAGCCCTCCAGCCCGGCCACATTCCGGTATGACGTCAGCAATCGTACTCGATGGCTCGGGGCTGGACATTCCCGGGGTAGTAGCCGTAGCGCGCGGACGGGCGCCGGTGCGGCTCCACGCAGAAGCGCGCGCACATCTCACGACGGTGCGCGGTCTGGTGGACGCGATGGTCGCCTCAGGCGCTCCGGTGTACGGGGTCAACACAGGCTTCGGCAAGCTCTCTGATGTCTCCATCCCGGCCGAACGGCTATCCGAGCTGCAGGCCAACCTCATTCGCTCGCATTGTGCCGGCGTTGGCGCATACCTGCGTGAGGACGAAGCGCGCGCGGTCATGCTCCTTCGCGCCAACGTACTCGCCAAGGGTCATTCCGGCATTCGAGCCGAGGTGGTTGAGCTCGTGCTCGGAATGCTCAACGCCGATCTCTTTGCGCTGATTCCGGAGCAGGGGAGTGTGGGCGCGAGTGGCGATCTTGCACCGCTGGCACACCTCGCCCTTGGCGTGATTGGGGAAGGCCAGCTGGGGCGGGGTGAGTCCCGTGGCGACGCTGCCGTGATGCTCCGCGACGCCGGTCTGACGCCCGCCTCGTTAGGCCCGAAGGAAGGGCTCTCGCTCATCAATGGCACGCAGGCACATACAGGCATTGCCGCCCTCGCGTTGCACGACGCGCGCAACCTGTGGAGCACCGCTCACGTGGCGGGGGCGGCGACCCTCGAAGCGCTACTGGGTACACCGGTGGCCTTTGACGAACGGATCCATCGCGTGCGGGGTCAGCCCGGGCAGTTGCTCTCGGCGGCGGTCTTTCGCGCCCTGACGCTGGAAAGTGCGATCCGCGAATCGCATCGGAGCGGTGACCCACGAGTGCAGGACGCCTACGCGTTGCGCTGCATGCCTCAGGTCCATGGGCCGGTGCTCGAAGCCCTGGAGTTTGCCGAGGCCGTGGTGTCGCGTGAGCTGAACGCGGCGACCGACAACCCGCTGGTCTTTGACGACGGCAGCATGGTGAGTGGCGGCAACTTCCACGGTCAGTCCGTGGGCATGGCGTGTGACTTCGTCGCGATTGCCATGACGAACCTCGGGGCCATGTCAGAGCGCCGCATCGATCGGCTGGTGAACCCTGATCTCAACCAGGGACTGCCGCCATTCCTCGCCAGGGACGCCGGCGTGAACTCAGGGTACATGATGGCGCAGGTGACGGCGGCGGCGCTGGCCTCGGAGTGCAAGGTGCTCTCGCACCCCGCCACGGTGGACTCCATTCCCACTGATGGCGGCAAGGAAGACTTTGTCCCCATGGCGATGTCGGCCGCGGTCAAACTGCGGAAAGTTATCCAGAACGTGCGTCACATCCTGGCGATCGAACTGATGTGTGCTGTGCAAGGGCTCGACTTCCGGCGCCCGTTGACCACCAGTGCCCCACTGGAACGTGCCTACGCCACTCTGCGTGGTGCGGTGCCCTTCATGAGTCGCGACCGGGTGCTGGCGGGTGACATGTCCGCGATCGCGACACAGATCGAGCGGGGCGCCTATGATCGCATTGTGGCGGACCTCCGCATCGGGAGCATCGTATGAGCACCACAGTGTCCGGTGCCCGCGAGGTGCGGGCCCCCCGCGGAACCACCATCCAGTGCAAAGGGTGGCAGCAGGAAGCGGCCCTTCGCATGCTGATGAACAATCTCGACCCCGATGTTGCCGAGCGTCCGGATGATCTCGTGGTGTACGGTGGGACGGGAAAGGCAGCACGCAACTGGGAATCGTTTGACGCCATCGTACGCACCCTGCGTGAGCTGGGCGACGATGAGACCCTGATTGTGCAGAGCGGCAAGCCGGTCGCGGTGTTCCGCACCCATCAATCGGCGCCACGAGTGCTGATTGCCAACAGCAACCTGGTGGGTCGCTTTGCCACCTGGGATGTCTTTCGTGAGCTGGAGCGGCAGGGGCTCACGATGTACGGGCAGATGACCGCAGGCTCGTGGATCTACATCGGGTCGCAGGGCATCGTGCAGGGCACGTACGAGACCTTCGGTGCCGTCGCCCGGCAGCACTTTGGCGGTTCGCTGGCGGGTCGATTTGTGCTGACAGCGGGGCTCGGTGGTATGGGAGGCGCCCAGCCACTGGCTGCCACCATGTGCGGTGCAGCCATCCTCGGTGTCGATGTCGACGCCTCCCGCATCGACAAACGCATCGCCACGCGATACTGCGATCGCAAGACCTATTCGCTCGACGAGGCGCTGCTCTGGATCCGCGAGGCTGTGGCCACAGGCTCCGCGTTGTCAGTTGGGCTCGTAGGGAACGCCGCCGAAGTCTTTCCGGAACTCGTCAGGCGAGGTGTCGTGCCCGATGTGGTGACCGACCAGACCAGTGCACACGACACTCTCAACGGCTATGTGCCCGCGCACCTGTCCATCGAACAGGCCGCGTCATTGCGTATCGGTGATCCCGCGGACTACGTCCGGCGCAGCGTGGCGTCAATCGTGGAACATGTGCGCGCCATGCTCGAGCTGCAGCGTCGCGGCGCCATCACCTTCGACTACGGCAACAACATCCGGACCGTGGCACATGATGCCGGTCTTGCCGATGCCTTTGGCTTCCCCGGGTTTGTCCCGGCGTACGTCCGACCCTTGTTCTGTGAAGGGAAGGGGCCTTTCCGCTGGGTTGCACTGAGTGGTGATCCGCGCGACATCGCGCGCACCGATGACCTGGTGCTCGAGATGTTCCCCGAGGATGAGCACCTCAAGCGCTGGATCACGCTGGCGCGGGAGCGTATTGCCTTTCAGGGACTCCCGGCGCGGATCTGCTGGCTGGGGCAGGGGCAGCGGGCCCGCTTCGGTGTCGCGCTCAACGATCTTGTGGCCAGTGGCGAACTCTCGGCGCCCATTGCCATCGGTCGCGACCATCTCGATACCGGAAGTGTCGCCTCTCCCTTCCGTGAGACCGAGGCCATGAAGGACGGCAGCGATGCCATCGCCGACTGGGCAATCCTGAATGCCCTGGTGAACGTCGCCAGTGGTGCCAGCTGGGTCTCTTTTCACCATGGTGGCGGGGTGGGGATTGGGAACTCGCTGCACGCCGGACAGGTGATCGTGGCGGACGGGACGCCGGAGATGCGCGTGCGCCTCGAACGTGTACTGACAAATGATCCGGGGATGGGCGTGGCACGTCACGCTGACGCCGGGTACGAAAGCGCGGTCGCAACGGCGCAGCGCGAGGGTCTCAACTTGCCGATGTTCGCCGAATGATCTCGTCGCATTTCAAGCCGTATCACATTCCGCTCTTCCTGGCGAAGTACGCGTGGCTCAAGGCGCGCGGCATGCCGATGCTGGTGCACTTCGAAGTGACCATGCGCTGCAATGCGCGATGTGGCTTCTGCGACTACTGGAAAACGCCGGCCTCGGAAAAGGAAAACGAGCTCAAGAGTTTTGCCGACGCGGCTCGCAAGTTCTCCCCGATGATGATCACCTTCACAGGAGGTGAACCGCTGCTTCGGCGCGATCTCGAGGACCTGGTGCGCGCCGTGCGGGAGGCATCACGACTCACCTACATCACACTCATCACGCACGGCGGCATGCTCACGCTGGAGCGGGCGCAGTCGCTGTGGGACGCCGGGATCGACCAGTTCAACATCTCCCTCGACTATCTCGATGGGCGCCATGACACGGCGCGCGGCATTCCGGGCCTCACCGACAAGATCATGCGCACGGTGAAGGAAATGCGCGCCGCTGGTATCGATGGTGTGCGGTTCAATACGGTGATCAAGAACGACAACCTCGATCAGCTCCAGCCGATTGTGGAGAAGGCGGCAGAGATGGGGATCGGGGCCAACTTCTCGTTGTACACCGACTTCAAGAACGGCAACACCGACTACCTCATACAGGACGGCCCGGTCGATGCTACCGTCCGCGCGGTAGAGGGGCTGATGGCATTCAAGCGCCGTTTTCGCGGCGTCATCAGTAACTCGGACCACTACCTCTCAACCATCCCGCAGTATCTGCGTGGTGAACTTCCCGGCCCGTGCAAGTCGGGGAACAAGACGATTCACATTGCCCCGGATGGACGGGTGAAGCGCTGTCCCGACTTTCCCCTCGATGGGCCGTGGCAGGACTACAAGGGGTATGCGCCCATCGACTGCGACCGGTGTTACTATGCGTGCCGCGGCGAGGCGCAGGCGCCGCTGCGACCCTCGCGCGCACTCGACATGCTCGCACTCGGCCGACGCGCGCCGCTGCCCGTGGCGTCCTCGGTGTGAGCGAGCGTCTCTTTCTCCACGCGGCGCAGGTGATCACCTGCGCTGGGGCTCCGCGGGCCAGGCGGGGCGCAGAGCTGCGGGAGGCAGGCGTCGAGCGTGGGGCGGCGGTCCTGGTCCGTGGAGATCGCATTGCGGCGGTGGGACCGCAGGAGGTCATCCTCCGCGGGGCTCCCGATGCTGAAATCGTCGATTGTGGTGGCCGAGTGCTCATGCCGGGCCTGGTGGACTCACACACCCACGCGATCTTCGGCAAGCCGCGGTACGAAGAGCAGGAGATGCGCGCCGCCGGCCATGACTACATGGCGATAGCTGCCGCGGGAGGCGGTATCCACTCGTCGGTGCGTGATGTGCGGCAACGCAGCGAGGATGAACTGGTAGCACTCGCCTTGCCGCGGCTTCGCCGTTTGGCGTCACATGGCACCACAACCCTCGAGGTGAAATCCGGCTACGGACTTTCGCTCGACGACGAGCTCAAGATGTTGCGCACCATCAGGCGACTGTCGGCGCTTCTCCCGATGCGCCTGGTGCCCACCTTCCTCGGCGCACACGAGATTCCGCAGGAGGCGCGTGCCCGCACCGAAGGCCGCCGTGAGTACGTGGATGTCATCGTCAGGCAGATGATTCCCGCGGTGGCGAGCGAAGGGTTGGCCTCGTTTGCGGATGTCTTCTGCGAACCCGGTGTCTTCACAGTGGACGAAACACGCGAGATTCTCACGGCGGCGCGTCAGGCCGGATTGGGGCTCAAGCTGCACGCCGATGAGCTCCGACCGGGCGGGGGCGCCGAGCTGGCGGCAGAGCTTGGGGCCGTGTCAGCTGACCATTTGGCGGCCATCTCCGAGTCGGGGATCAGGGCGCTGGCAGGTGCCTCTACCGTTGCCACGCTGCTGCCCGGAACCATGCTCTTTCTCGGGAAAACGAGGCAGGCGCCGGCGCGTGAACTGGTCGAGGCGGGGGCGGCGATCGCCCTCGCGTCCGACTTCAATCCCGGCACCTCGCCGACGCCCAACTTTCCGCTGGTCCTCACGCTGGGTGTCAGTCAGCTGCACCTCTCCGTCGCCGAAGTTGTTGTGGCGGCGACAGTTAACGGTGCTGCCGCACTGGGACTTGCCGGCGAGGTGGGGCAACTTGCCCCGGGATTCAGCGCCGATCTGGCCCTCTTCGACATCGAGGATGTCCGGGAGATTCCGTACTGGTACGGGGACCGCCGCTGCCATCGCTCGTGGGTCCGGGGGAACGAAGTCCACCACTGAGCGAGCCCCCCAATCGGCCGGGCTCGGCACGCGCCTGGAGGGGCGCAAAAGCGTCAGAGAGTTCCCACCCTCCGGGCAATTCGTGCCGAATCCGTACCGGAATGCGTCAAATAGTCGGGTTCCGAGCCACGAATGCCGACGCCAAATCTTACGAAGCTCAAAAAGAAGGCCGCCGAGTTCGAACAGAAGAAGCAGTTCGAAAAGGCCCTGCAGCTGTACATCCAGTTCATCGATGAGTCCGGTCGCGACCTCGATGATGCGGATCTGCAGTTGTATAACCGTGTCGGCGACCTGCTGACGCGGCAGGGGAGTGTATCGGAGTCGCTGGCCTACTACGAGAAAGCAGTTGACATGTATGCCGAGCGCGGCTTTTTGAACAACGCCATCGCGCTCTGCAACAAGATCCTGCGTCAGTCGCCGGCGCGCACCGCGGTGTACTACAAACTCGGAAAAATCAGCGCCAACAAGGGCTTCAAGAGTGATGCGCGCAAGAATTTTCTCGAATACGCCGACCGGATGCAGAAGGGTGGTCAGCGCGACGAGGCCCTGCGTGCCCTCAAGGAGTTTGCTGATCTCTGCCCGGATCAGGACGATATCCGGCTCATGCTGGCAGAAATGCTCAGCAAGGACAGCCGCAACGGCGAGGCGATCGAACAGCTCGAACAACTCTACTCCAAACTCGAAGCAGAAGGCCGCGAGGCAGAAGCGCGGGCCACGATGGAGCGCATCAAGGCCATCGATCCCGACATCACCCCCCGGGCCTCAGGGGTGTTCCAGGCCCAGAAGAGCAACGAGCTGGTGTTCCTCGATCTGGGCGAGTCGGATGTGCGTCCGGCGCGGGCCGGGACCCCGCTGAGCGTGACCCCCCTGCCGCCACCCGAAGTGGTCGAGAAGATCGACGTCACCGGTGTGGGTGCCCTGCAAGGGCTCACGATCACCTTTCTGCCTGACGAGACGACGCCCGATACGCTGTCTGGCACGAATCGCGACGCGATTCCCGCCGTCGATGGTCTCGAGACGAGCAACACCGGGACTGACGACGCCGAAGTGGTGGCGGTGCCGGGGCTCGAGGGCGACGCGCTCACCCTCGCACCTGACGAAGTCCCCGTCTCGATCGCCGAGGCGACCGAGTGGGCCGGTCCTGATCACGTCGTCGATCCCATGGCGGGCCTCACCTCGCTGGCACTCTCCCTCACCGGCGAGCAGTCTGCAATTGCGGCGGAAGACACAGCGGCCGTGGTGGAAGGGCTCCTGGGTCCTGACGAACTCACGTCCGTTGAACCGCCGATTGATGGGCCGATCTCCGGCGGCTACGACGCGATCGGCTCACAGGCGGGCCTGCTCGAGGAAACGCCTGACGAGTGGGTCAACGCTGCGTTAGGCGCGCCGCGTGATGATTTCACGTTCGATCGTCTGCTCACTCCGCTGGAGAACCCGGTCATCGCCGCCGCTGACGCGGCGCCGCCGCAGGAGGCCGACGCTGAGCCACCTGCGACGGGATCGTTCAGTGTGGACGAGTTGCTCCAGCTTCCTGCGCCCGTGCTGCCCGAGTTCACGCTCGACGCCGTCGAGGAGAGCGAGACACCTGAGGCGTTTGATGCCGTGGCCGACGAGGCCGAGGAAGCGGCGCCGGCTCCGTGGGAGAGCAGTGCGCTCGACCTGATCCCGGGCGCTGCCGAGCTTTTGGGTGACGAGGAGGTGGATGGGCGTGCCGTGGAGTCGCCCGAGGCGCTGCCCGAGGCGGTGCCGCTCACCAGCTGGAACGAGTCTGCCGTCGCTAATGAGGTTCCGGCGGAACTTGCCGGGAATGCGGTGGAGTCCGTGCCGCTCCTGGAGAGCTCGACGCCGGACGAGGGGGATTCCGAGCCTCCGCAGGCGATCGTCGCCGAGGCGGGCACCGAGACCATGCCTCCGGAGTTCCACGTCGATGCCTACGTCGCCGCTGCGTCGCCCACCCCCGGTGCACTCGACCTGACTGGCGTGCGCTCCGCGCTCGACATGTCGGGGGCAGACACACCCAGTGATGTCGCCGAAGTGCTCGATCACGCCTTCTCCACGTACGAGCCAGGTGCGGCTGAACCCGGTACGGTCGAGTCGGAGACAGCAGACGACGTGCCGCGCGAAGAGTCGGCGGTCCGCGCGGCGTTCGAGGAAGACCGCGTCGAGCTGCCACTGCTCGATCTCGAAGGCTCGGCACAGAACACCCCGCCCTCGTTCGAAGCGACGTCGTCGGACCTGGACGAACTCCTCAGCTCGTCGCCGTCCTTTGGCCACGACACCCCGACCGCGTTCGAGCCTGAACCCCTCGACCTCGCGGACGAACAGACGGCCGCGACCACCGACGAGTGGAACGCTCCCGAAGTGCTGATCGACGGTGAGTGGCGCGACGAACATGTCGGCGGACTGGTGTCTGGCGAGATCTTTGTGGTGGACGCCCAGCGGCGCGTGGACAAACCGGTGGGACCCGGGGTGCCGTTTGATGATCTGGCTGCCGCGATGTTGTATGACGGCGGCGACCCTGAGGAACAGGATGGACGCCGGGTGCCGACGCCAGCGTCTCCGGATGCCTTTGATGTCCGGCGCTACGCGCCGCCGCAGCGCCTGAGCTTTGGCGGGCTCGAAGCCCAGCTGCGTCGCCGGCTTGAGCTCGATCCGAGTGACGCCGGGCTTCGGCATCAGCTGGGCGAAGCCCTGCTGGATCTGGGTGAACGCGAAGCCGGTCTTGCGGAGCTGGAGACGGCCATCATGGAGTACGAACTCCGCGGTGACCTCAAACATGCCCGCGAGGTGACAAACGTCGTGCTGCGTGTTGTGCCGCTGTCGGTGCGGCACCACCAGAAACGTGTCGAATACGCTGCGCGGACCAGTGATCGGCCGGCCCTCGTGGAGGCCTACACCGAACTCGGAGAAGCCCTGTTCCGTTGCGGGCAGGCCGACAAGGCGCGTGTGGTCTACTCGCGCGTGCTCGAGTTGTCGCCGTCGAACGAGGCAGCGCGGTTTGCTCTCGGCATGTTGTCACAGCATGTCGGTCTGCCACGCAGTAGCGACGAGATCCCGTCGATCGACACCGGCTTCCTCTCCGGCACACCGTCGGTCACGATGGTCACGCTCACGCCGGACCATTCGGCCGCCGTTCCGGATGCCGAATCGACACAGGGCGACCTGCCCTATCTCACGACGCCGGAATTCACGGCCGCGGACGATGCTCCGCCGCCAGCGGACGTGGTCGATGACGAGGTGGATGCGGCCTTTGCCGATGAGGCGGCGACAGAGCGCGAGGTCCGGCGCCGGACGTCCGAGCTCGAGGCCATCAGCGAGTGGGCGGCCGGTCAGCCCGCTCCCACTGAGGCTCCGGCGCCGGCGTCGGCACAGGCAGACGAGGGGTTTGTCGACCTCGGCTCGTGGCTCCGCGCCGACGACGCCCCCCGCTCGACGCGGATGGTCACCACCGACGTTGCGCCAACCGGCGACGAAGGGGCCGACTTCGCCGAAATGCTCCGGCGCTTCAAGGAGGGGGTCGCGGAGAGTGTCGACGACGAGGATTTCGCCTCGCACTACGATCTCGGTGTCGCCTTCAAGGAAATGGGCCTGCTGGACGAAGCCATTGGGCAGTTCCAGAAGGCGCTCCGTGGGCCGGAGCACCGGATCCGGGCCTACGAGGCCCTTGGCCAGTGTTTCGTGGACAAGGGGCAGTTCGAGGTGGCTCGTGCATTGATGGCGCGTGCCTTGGAGATCCCCAAGGCCGACGACATGACGCTGGTCGGGGTGTTGTACCTCCTCGGTTTTGCGTGCGAGCGCGCAGCAGGGCGCCAAGGCGACGCAGTTGGTTATTATCAACGCGTCTTTGCGGTCGACATCTCTTTCCGTGATGTCGCAGCCCGCCTGGCCGCCCTGGAAAACCGTCCCTCGTGACCCTGAAAAGCCGAACCCCAACAGCCGCAACCCTCGCCGACATTCAGGCCCCGGTCACGGGGCCTCTGGCACGCGTTCATGAGGAGATGTGGCGCATCGTCGCCGTGGACAGCGACATGCTCCGGGGTGTCAGCGAGCACCTCATGCTGATGAAGGGCAAGATGGTGCGGCCCACGCTGCTCCTCCTGGCAAGCGAAACCCTGGGGGCCGCCGAGGAGCGCGCAGCATCGTATGCGGCGGTGATGGAGCTGATCCACCTGGCGACACTGGTCCACGATGATGCGGTGGACCACTCCGTGCTGCGGCGCGGCATGCCAACGGTGAATGCGCTCTTCACCCACGAAGTGGCGGTGATCGCCGGCGATTTTCTCTACTCACGCGCGGTGCAGGAACTCGTCAGGCTCGGTGATCTCGAGGTGCTGCGTGTCTTCGCGAATGCATCGAACGAGCTGACGGTCGGGGAAATGCGCCAGCTGGGTGCCCTCGATGCGCTGGCCTTTTCCGAGCATGACTACGAGTTCCTGATCAAGTGCAAGACGGCGGCGCTCTTCAAGGCGTCGTGCGAAGTAGGGGCGTTATGCGGCGCGACCCGTTTTCGCAGTGAGCTTGCCACCTTTGGTGAGCGTCTCGGCATGGCCTTTCAGGTGGCCGACGATCTCCTGGACTACACGGCCGCGGCAGCGACGACCGGAAAGCCAACAGGACTCGACCTTCGCGAGCACAAGGTCACGTTGCCTCTCATCGCCGCCCTGCGCACCATGTCGCCGGCAGAACGGGCGGTGGTCGATGAGCTGTTCGCGGCGCCGGAGCCCACGGGCGAGCAGGTGGCGCGTGTCGTCGAAGTCGTTGAGGGGGAAGGTGGGCTCGACTATGCCCGCAGCCGCGGCGAGGAGTACCTGAGCCAGGCAGAAGAGGCACTCACATCGCTACCCGAATCCGCCGCTCGTCAGGCGTTGCAGGACGCCATGTGGTACGTCATGGACAGGAGGTCATAATGACAAAGGGTCCTGGCGGCAAACGCCCCTGGTTCCATGTCCTGGTCCTCTCGGCAGGTTTTATCGTCGGGGGGTTCATGACGCACTTTGCCCGACGGTTCCTTCCGGTCGGGGCCGTCAAGGAATTCTTGACCACCGGAGTAACTCCCGGCTTTGGGGCCTTGAACATCGACCTCATTATCTTGAACTTCACGGTAGGGCCCGTCGCGTTCGACGTGTCACTTCTCAGCTTGGTCGGGGTACTGATCGCCTACCTCATCGCGCGATCGCTCTTTTAGGAGTCGTCTATGTCATTCGGAAACCTCGGCTTCATGGAAATCCTCCTGATCCTGGTGGTCGTGCTGCTGCTCTTTGGCGCGCGTCGCCTCCCGGAGATCGGAGCCTCTTTCGGCAAGAGCATCAAGGAGTTCAAGCGCGGTCTCTCTGACGCCAACAACTCGATCAAGGAAGAGTACCGCGGGTCGCTGCCCAACCAGCCTGCGGAGACAATCCGCCAGGAAGAAGAAGCGCGGCCGGAGCCGAAGCGGCTCATCAGCTAGGCCACACAACAGTCCGGTAAACAGAAGGGGCGTCCTGCGAAGGACGCCCCTTTGTCGTTCTCCGGATCAGGTCCGGGGACGTTGTGCTACGGCGTGGCCGCCGACTGCGCGCGCGCCGACGCGTTGATTTGCTTGCGGCGATCATCGACCTTGGCCGACTTGCGGATCTCGCTCAGGAAGGTGCGCACACGCAGCTGCTGAATGGCAGAAATGGCGTCCCGCCGCTGGTTGGCCCGCTCTGAGTGCCACTTGGCGCTGTCCGCGGCAACCTTGCGGTCAACGCGCAGCACGAAGACGCCCTGATCGGTGATGATCGGCTGCGACACCGCACCGACTGGCAACGCAAACGACGCACCGATCGCCTCGTTGAAGCGGCCAAGCCCCGGGACAAACTGCGGACGTGTGAAGAGCTCCGACTTGGCTACCGGAATGTCTCGCGCCTTGGCCGCAGCTTCGAGCCCGGACGCCTTGGCGGTGGCCACAAAGGCCGTTGCGTTAGGCAGAAGGGTTTCCGCCTTCTTCTTGCCGAGCAGGATTCGGCGAATGTCGCCCTTGGCTTCTTCAAACGACGGCACGCCACCCGAGGTAAGGGAGTCGAGACGTGCGATGACAAAGACGTCTTCGGAGTCATACAGGTCCGACGTCTCACCGGCCACGGGACCGCTGAAGGCCCACCCCGAAACACTGGGGAGGGGTCGGCCCGCGCTGGACATCGCGGGTTCACCCTCAAACACCGTGATGCGCTCCGGAGTCAGGCCAAGCACCTTGGCCGCACTGTCGAGACGCTTCGACTCGTCGGCGGTGGCATTCGCGGCGATGCTCGAGAGGGAGTCGGCGCGGCGATCCGTGCGAACGGCCGTGGACTCACTCTGCTGCACCCGGAGGAGAATGTGATGGAGGCCGAGCGAATCACCCTTCTGCGAATCCTTGCGGATGAGGTGATAGCCGAACTGCGTCAGCACCGGCTGCGAGATTTCACCGACACGCAACGCCTTGGCGGCGTCGCCGAAGGGCGTCACATAACGAGTGGCGGGTGCGACCCCTAGGTCGCCACCGGCGCTCCCCGAAACCGTGTCGGAGCTTTCGCGCTTCGCCACGTCGTCAAAGCTCACACCGCCAAGGATTTCCGCCCGAAGAGCCAGTGCCCGATTACGTGTGGCAGCGGAGTCAGCCGGGCCGATCGCTCGTGGCACCGTGAGGATGCTCAGTACCGCGCGACCCGGGCGCTCCAGGCTTTCCTTGGTGCGATCGTAGTATGCCCGGAGGTCTGCGTCGGCAATCTTGATGGTCGAGTCCACCACGTTCGCAGCGTCGAATGCGACGTAGCTCACCTGAACCGAGTCGTATTGGTCACGATAGTTGGCCCAGAGCTTGGCGTCAGAGACGAAGACGTCGCCGGCCAGCTGATCGAACAGCTTCGCCTTGGGGATCTCGGTCCGGTAGTAGTTCTCGAGCGAGACGAGAAGGCCGTTCTGCCGCGCGGCCGCACTGCCTAACAGCCGGCGGTACTTGGCGACGTCAAAGACCCCATCGGACTGCAACTCGGGGTTCTGCATCAGATCTGGAGGCGGGCTCTGCTCCGCGGCCTGCCTGATCTCGGCATCGCTCACGCGAATGCCGCGCCGCTCGTACTCCTGCTCCAGGAGCACGACGCCGACCAGCTGCTCGAAGGCCTGCGACTCCACGCGCTGGCGCTCGTCGAGGTTCAGGCTGCGGCCGCCGCTGCGCTCCTCATTCTGCTGGAGCTGGTTGGCAAGATTTTGCCAGGCCAGGTAGGAGATTTCGCGGCCATTGACCTTTGCAACGACCGTCGAGGTGGTGATGGGGGCTGGTCCGAGGCCAAGCAGTCCGGAAGTGTCGGCCAAGAGAAAGCCGAGCACGAAAAACACGAAGACTACTGCCCAAATGACAAGCGACTTGCTCCGCAACTGCTGAAGCACGTGCGGGACTCCTGAAGACCGTGAGGTAGGGGGGACCCCGGGGGGTCGAGAGCCAAGAAACCTATTTGTGATCTGTACATGAAGGCAAGCGAGTGTCACCTCTTTGGTCGTGAGTCGTCACGTAGATAGTAGATTGGTTTCGGTACCACGACGCGTTTTGCGCGCTTGACACGAGGGCTTGGCATGGCCAACTCCGCCCGACTCGACGAACTCAAGAAAAAGTTTGATGAGAACCCCCGCCGGTACTTCGCCCCATTGGCGAACGAGTACCGCAAGCAGGGGGACCTCGCGCAGGCGATCGCGCTCTGCCGAACCCACCTCCCCAATCAGCCCGGCCATATCAGCGGGCACATCGTCCTCGCTCAGGCGCTCTACGAGACGCGGGAACTACCGGAATCCCGGCAGTCCTTCGAATTGGCGCTCGATCTGGACCCGGAGAACCTGATTGCCCTCAGGTACCTCGGCGACATCGCTCGGGAGCAAGGGGCGCCGGCCAATGCCCAGGTCTGGTACCAGCGTGTGCTGGATGCCGACCCGCGCAATGACGAAATCGCCCAGCTGCTCAAGGATGTCGAAGCGGAGGCGGCTCGCGCCGTGGCCGAACTCGCAACGCGCCCGACCCCGGTTTCGTCCATGGCCATTGCCGAAGTGCCGGCAGAACCGATGACGACGGTGGTAGAGCCGCCTCAGTCTGCGGGCTCTCTGGAGCCTTGGGCGGGCGCTGACGAGAACACTGACGAGGCCATTGAGTCCGAGCCGATTGCATTTGCGACGATTGAAGATCCGATCGATCTGAGTGAGCCAGAGGCGGTGGCGGAGCCTCAGGACGACTGGTTTGCCGATGTCGCCATCGAGGCCCCGCAGGCGGAGGCAGCGGACGTCGAAGTGTCAGCGTCCTTCTTCCCCGACCTGGCGAGCGCGCAGTCGATCCCGACCACGCCAGCTGCCCCTGCAGAAGAGTTGTTCGAATCCTTCTCGATGGACTGGGCCGCCGAGTCGGCACCGGACGCTGCACCCGCGGTTGAACCCGAAGCGCTGATCGAATCGTCCGTGGCACCTGCCGAAGAGCCGGTCATGGAATCGGTCGCCGAACCGGAGCCCGAGCCCGTGCAGGAGACGGTCGAGAGCGTGGCAGACTGGTCGGCCCAGGTCGACGTGGAGGTGCCCGCCATTGAACCTGTCGCCACGGCTTCCACGACCCCGGTCTGGAACCAGCTCGTGGAGTCGCCCGAGCCACTGGTTGAACAGGTGCCGGCCGACGATGACGCTTTCGCAGGCGCTGTTGCCGAAGCCGACGAGCCGTTCCCGTGGGAAAGCGCACCGCGTGCCGTGGACGAGGCGCAAGAGAGTTTTGCCTCATTTGTCGCCGGTGAGCCCGAGCAGCAAACGCCAGAGCCGGAGCCCGATCCCATGGTCGGGCGCACACCGGCGTTTGGGAGCCTGGTGCAGGAGGAGCCGCCGGCGCCTTTTGTCACCGAGACGATGGCAGAGCTGTACCTGCAGCAGGGCTTCAACGAAGAAGCGCTCGCCATCTACAAGCAGCTCCTGGTGCAGAACCCCGGTGACCCTTCGTTGCAGCAGCGGGTGGCCGCGCTCGAAGATGGTGGGTCGTCGGCCGTCGTGACGCCCCTGGCGCCGCCGGCCATCGTGTCGCGCGGTCCCTCGGTCCGTCACTTCTTTGCCACCTTTGCTCGCCGCAATCCCGGTGACCGCTCCGCGGTGCACGAAGGGGAGTCGGAAGCGTACGCCGGTCAGTCGATCGCCGGTGCCGCGAGTGCCGAAGAAGGGCTGACCCGTGCAGACGACGCCCCTCGGTCGCTGACCGAGGTGTTCTCCTCGCATGGTGTTGCCGCAGGCGACGCCGAGGCGGCCACCACGCTGGCATCGGCGTTCGGCGCCTCGACGTCCGACGCGGTTGTCGCATCCGAGCTTTCGCTCCAGCATCTTTTTCGCGATGTTCCGGCGCGCTCTGCTGGTGCCGTGACACAGGCGGAGTTTGCTGAGGCGTCTGCTTCGCTCGAGGGCCCAGCCCTCGACAACGAAGAAGAGGCACCGCAGGCGGACATCGAGCAGTTCACGGCCTGGCTCGAAGGGCTCAAAAAGAAGTGAGAATTGCCGTACTCCACGGTCCCAATCTCAACCTGTTAGGCATTCGAGAACCCGCACTCTACGGCACGACGTCACTCGCTGACATCGACGCCGGGTTACAACGAGTCGGCGCGGAACTGGGAGTTGAAGTGGAGTGCGGGCAGTGGAACGGGGAAGGGGAGCTGGTCACAGCCGTTCAGGGCCTCCGCGGTCGCGCCGATGGTGCGCTGATCAACGCGGGGGCCTACTCACATACAAGCCTCGCCATCCGGGACGCCTTTGCGTCTGTCGCGGTGCCGTACGTCGAGGTGCATCTCACCAATATTTACGCGCGTGAGCCAGAGCGTCGCCACTCCACCCTCGCCGCAGGGGCACGTGCGGTGATCTGTGGGTTTGGTGCAGCGGGCTATGAGCTGGCGCTGCGGGGGCTGGTCGCGAACCTGCGCGAGGCGTGATCAGTCGACCGGTGGGTCGAATCGAGGGCCTGCGGGCTCGGCTCGTGCACGACCACCTCGATGCCCTCCTGATCGTCAGCCTTCCGAATGCGCGGTACCTGACCGGCTTTTCCGGCTCCACCGCGCTGGTGGTCGTGTCGCAACGCGACGTCACGCTCATCACGGACTTCCGGTACGAAACGCAGACCGCTGACGAGTGCTTTACCGGCACCACGGTTCGAATCGAAGCCGCCTCGCTCTGGAAGGGACTGTGGGAGGTGCTTTCGAGAGACATTCAGGTCAAGGCGATCGGGTTCGAATCGGCGCACCTGATGCATCGGGACTTTCAGCGTTGTCTGGAGCAGGGGGATCGGTGGCATTGGCGGCCGACCTTGGATCTGGTCGAGTCGTCCCGAATGGTGAAGGATCCCGGGGAGCGGGATTTGATTCGCCTTGCCGGCGTGGTGGCCATGGACGCCCTCGCCGCCACCCTCCCACAGGTGCGTGCGGGGCTCACCGAGCTCGAGGTGTGCGGTATCCTGGAGTCCGAACTCCGTAGCCGGGGGAGTGAGGCTCACCCGTTCCCTCCCATCGTGGCCTCGGGCGAGCGTGCGGCGCTGCCCCATGCGCGGGCCTCCAATCGTGTGATCGGGCCGGGCGACTTTCTCCTGCTCGATTTCGGGGCGACGGTGCAGGGGTATTGCTCCGACGTGACGCGGACATTTGTCGTCGGCGCCGCCTCCGAGCGACAGCGCGTGGTCCACGACCTCGTCAGACGGGCCCAGGAGGCCGCTCTGGCCGGTATTCGGGCCGGCATTACCGGGAAGGCCGCCGACGCGACGGCCCGCGACCTGATCGAAGCAGGGGGCCATGGCGCAGGGTTCGGGCACGGCCTTGGCCACGGCCTCGGATTAGAAGTCCATGAGAGTCCGAGACTTTCGAGGCTCTCGGAGGACTCGTTGCCGATCGGATCTGTCGTTACTATCGAGCCGGGCGTTTATGTTCCGGGTTGGGGTGGGGTCCGCATTGAGGATGATGTCTACGTCACGTCGGGAGGGGTGGAGTTGCTCACGGAGTATCCGCGAGCGCTCGTCGAACTCACCCCCTGAACCGGCGTTGGCTTCTACCAAAAGGCCATGATCGACCTTCGCTACGTCAAGAAGCTCATCGAAATGCTCGACGGTTCATCGGTTGACTCGGTCGAGATTTCGTCGGACAAGGGGATGAAGATCCGCATTTCCAAGACCCCGCAGCAGCGGGGGGCAGTGCAGATCCCGGCTCCGGTGCCCGTGGCGGCGATGGTCCCGGCGATAGCGCCGGTCGCTCGAGCGACACCGGCGGAAGGCGTTCCTGCCATTTCGGATGGAGAGGCCCCCAGGCCGGAACCCCCCAAAAGCAACCTTCTCGAGGTCAAGTCCCCCATGGTGGGGACGTATTACGGTGCACCCGAACCGGGTGCCAAGCCTTACGTATCGGTGGGATCGCGCGTCTCTAAAGGACAGGTTCTCTGCATCATCGAAGCCATGAAGATCATGAACGAGATCGAGGCAGAGGTCACCGGGGTAGTGAAGGAGGTCAGCGCGCAGGATGCGCACCCGGTGGAATACGGCCAAGTCCTTTTCCGCGTCGATCCCAATGGGTAGCACACCGCTCGCAACGGAAGGCACACCGTCGGCCCTCGGGCCGGTCCCGCGTGCCGCCTTCAACCTCAAGGCCATCCTGCAGCAGATGGTGCAGGTATCGGCCTCTGACCTGCATTTGAAAGTTGGTCGGCCACCGACACTGCGTGTCAACGGCGATCTGTCGCCGCTGCCGCTGCCGGCGCTGCGACCCGAGGACATGAGCACGCTCGCCAAGGAGCTCATGAGCCCGAAACAGGTGAAGGAGTTCGCCGAGTTTCGCGAGGCCGATTTCGCGACCGGTGTGCCCGGGATCGGGCGCTTCCGCGTCAACGCCTACCAGCAGCGCGGCACGATTGCCTTCGCCATCCGGACGGTTCCCCACCAGGCCAAGTCGATTCTGGAGCTCAACCTGCCGCCGATCGTGGAAGAGATCGCGCTTCTGCCCCGCGGGCTGGTGCTGGTCACCGGTGTGACGGGCTCGGGCAAGTCGACGGCGCTGGCGTCCATGATCCAGGTGATGAACGAGCAGCGATATGCCAACATCATCACCATCGAGGACCCGATCGAGTTTCTGCATCGGGACGTGAAGTGCCACATCAATCAGCGCGAAGTCGGTATCGACACCGGCAGCTTTGTGCAGGCACTTCGGCGCGTGCTGCGTCAGGACCCCGACGTGATTCTGATCGGCGAAATTCGCGATCTCGACACGCTGGATACCGCGCTCAAGGCGGCCGACACCGGGCACCTGGTCTTCAGCACGCTGCACACGACAGACGCCACCCAGACGATCAACCGTATTCTCTCGTTCTACCCGCCTCACCAGCAGAACGAGGTCCGGTTTGCACTCTCGAGCGCGCTGGCGGCGGTTATCTCGCTGCGCCTCGTGCCGCGTTCCGACCGTCCGGGTCGTGTGCCGGCCAGCGAGGTGCTCATCAACACCGCCGCGGTTCGGGAACAGATTCGCGATGTCAGCAAGACGCTGAACATCCCCGATCTCATCAAGGAAGGCACCATTCAATACGGCATGCAGAGCTTCGACCAGTCGCTCATGTCGTGGTATTCCAAGGGCGTCATCTCGTACGAGAACGCGCTGTTCTATGCCAGCAATCCCAACGAATTCGCGCTGCGAGTTCAGGGTGTGGCCGGCTCCAGCGACAACTCGTGGAACGATTTCGAGACCGACGAAACCGCATAGCCGGCTCGTTTCACTCTCCTCATGTTCAAGAAAGTCCTCGTCGCAAACCGTGGTGAAATTGCTCTTCGTGTGATACGCGCCTGCCGCGAGCTGGGCATCCAGACCGTGGCGGTGTACTCGGAAGCCGATCGCGAATCACTGCATGTCCGTTTTGCCGACGATGACGTGTGTATCGGGCCCGCCCCCGCGCGGGAGTCGTACCTGCGGATTCCGCGGCTGATTGCCGCCGCGGAAATCACGGGCGCGGACGCCATCCACCCCGGCTACGGTTTTCTCGCCGAGAACGCCGAGTTTGCCGAAACGTGTGTGGCGTCGAACATCACCTTCATCGGTCCGACGGCGCACCAGATCCGGACCATGGGCGACAAGGCCGAGGCTCGGCGCACGATGACTAACGTCGGCGTGCCTATTGTGCCTGGCACGCCCGGTCCCGTGGACGATCCCGAGGTGGCCCTGGAGTTTGCCAAAGGGATCGGCTTTCCGGTCATTATCAAGGCCGCGGCCGGCGGCGGTGGCAAGGGCATGCGGGTGGCGAAGGATGCCGAAGACTTCATTCGCTCCTTCGGCTTGGCCCGTTCCGAAGCCCTCTCGGCGTTCGGAAATGGCGAGGTCTATGTCGAGAAGTATCTGGCGAAGCCGCGGCACATCGAGTTTCAGATTCTCGGTGACCAGCACGGCAACGTCATCCATCTCGGGGAGCGCGACTGCTCGATTCAGCGTCGGCATCAGAAGCTGATCGAGGAAGCGCCGAGCCCGGCGATGACGCCGGAGTTGCGAGCGGCCATGGGTGACGCCGCCGTGAAGGGGGCCAAGGCCATCGACTACGTCGGAGCCGGCACCATCGAAATGCTCCTCGACGAAGACGGCTCGTTCTACTTCATGGAGATGAACACCCGCATTCAGGTGGAACACCCGGTCACCGAAATGCTGACCGGTGTCGACCTCGTGAAGGAGCAGATCCGGGTGGCGGCTGGTGAACCGCTCTCCGTGACGTCCACACCAGCGCTGCGTGGCCACGTCATCGAGTGCCGCATCAACGCCGAGGATCCGCGTCGCGGCTTTCAGCCCTCGCCCGGGCGCATCGAGGTGTTCCATCCCCCCGGCGGCCCAGGCGTTAGGCTCGACACCCATGCCTACGCCGGATACACGGTGCCGCCGTACTACGACTCGCTGATCGCCAAACTGATTGTGCAGGGCAATAACCGTGAGGAGGCCCTGCGCCGAATGCACATGGCACTCGAGAGCTTCATCATCGAGGGAATCACCACCACCACGGGATTTCTGGCGAAGGTGATTGAGCATCCCCAGTTCCGCGAAGGCAACTTCGACACCAAGTTTCTGGAGCGTGAGCTGCAGGGGATTCTGAAGGAGCCAAACTGACTTTGAAGGTCGATGTGTTTTTTGGGCCGACGGTTCTCCCGCCGGCCGAGTGGCATGGCCGCGTCGTGGTTGTCATCGACGTGCTGCGTGCGTCGACCACCATGGCGACGGCGCTGTCTCATGGTGCCCGCGCCATCATTCCCTTCGACAGCGCCGACGATGTCGTGACGCGCTCGAAATCGTTTGAGCGTGGCGACGTGATCCTGGCCGGTGAACGCCGGATGCGCGCGATTCCGGGCTTCGACCTCGGCAATTCTCCCCTCGAATTCACGCGCGAAGCGGTGGAGGGGAAGACGATCCTGCTCACCACCACCAATGGCACGGCCGCCCTGGCGTCGATTCAGGGCGCGCGTGAGGTGATCGTCGGGTCCTTTGTGAACTTCTCGGCGGTGGTGACGGTTCTGCGTACGGCAGCGCGGGGCGACGTGGATATTGCGCTCGTCTGTGCTGGCAGCGAACGCCAGTTTTCGCTGGAGGACGCCGTGTGCGCCGGACGCATGCTCCGGGCCCTGTCGCGCCGCCTGACGAGTGCCACGCTCAGCGATGCGGCACGTGCCGCGATGGTGCTCGAGCGTCGGTATGCACGTGATCTCCCATCGCTGTTCCAGGACGCGTCGCACGGGCTCCGCCTCGCCGAAGCCGGTTTTGGGGATGACCTGGCCGCCTGTGCAGCGCTCGATGCCCACCCTGTGGTTCCCGTTTACGCCGACCGGCAAGTCACGCGGCTGGGGACCGACCGGGGGCGTTGAGATGAGTGAGGCGGTCCGCCGCGAAATTGCGGGCATCGCGCTCATCCTCCTTGCCGTTTTTCTGGCCGGGGCGCTGGCGTTCCAGCAGACGGACCTGCTGGAAGGGTGCCTCAACGCCGGGGGCATCTTCGGTCCCGTTGGTGCCTGCCTCAAGCAGGGAATGCAGGGGTTCTTCGGCGCGCCGGCATCGTGGCTGCTGCCGCTGCTTCCCTTGCTCCACGGGTTGCGGTTACTGCGGCGGATTCCCGAGGAAAGCGACCGGCGCTGGCTGCTCTTTGTGGGTGGCGCCATGTTCCTGCTTCCGCTCGGAATCGGCCTGGCGTCGGAGGTGCCTAACGCACCGGGGTCGCCGGCGGGGTTGTGGGGCGGATTTCTCGCGTTTTACATCCAGCGTGCGTTAGGCTCGGCGGGCGGGTGGCTCGTGCTGGCGCTCACCACCAGTGCGCTCATGGCCTGGACACTGCGCTGGAACCCGGTTCGTGCCATCATCGGTCACCGGGCGGGAACCGCCAAGCCCGCCGTTCCCCTCGCCACGCAGCTGGAGCCCCCACCAGAGGAGATGCCGGCCGTACCGGGATTCTCCGGGCCCGACGTGGCGCGCCAGATGCCCGCTGAACTCGCTGAGGCGCAGGATGATCTGGCCCTGCAGCGGAAAAAGCGTGAAAAGAAGGCCAAGGCCCCCGCGCCGCAGCCGCCCGAGGAGGCGCCGAGGGTGCCGCTCGTGATGCCGGGCGAGGACGTGCTGCAGGATGTGCTGCCATCTCCCGATCTGCTGACGCCGGCGCCGGTGGAGGCCCGCGATGTGGGTCGGCGTGAGCTCGACGCCATGGGGCAAAAGCTCATGGACGCGCTCCGCACCTTCAAGGTCGATGGCGAGCTGGTCGGCCAGACCGTGGGGCCCGTCGTCACGCAGTTCGAGATCGAACCGGCGCCCGGGGTGAAGGTGCGGCAGTTTGCCAACCTGTCAAACGATCTGGCGCTTGCCATGCGAGCCGCGAGCATACGGGTGGTGGCGCCCATCCCGGGACGTGGCGCTGTGGGGGTGGAAGTGCCCAATCCCACACCGCAGGTGGTCGGCTTCCGTGAACTGGTCGAGTCGGCCGACTTTCACTCGGCGCGCATGGCGCTGCCTATCGCGTTAGGCAAGGATCTGGAGGGAGGGGTGGTCGTCGCCGACCTCGCCAAGATGCCGCACCTCCTCATTGCCGGTGCCACGGGTTCGGGAAAGTCGGTCTGTGTGAACACCATCATCACCAGCCTCGTGTACCGGCATACGCCGGCGACGCTCAAGTTCCTGATGGTCGACCCCAAGATGGTCGAGTTGTCGGTGTACAACTCGTTGCCGCACCTGCTGCACAAGGTGATCACCGACAACCGGGACGCAGCCTACGTGCTCAAGTGGGCGGTGCAGGAAATGCAGCGGCGCTATGAGCTGCTCGCCGCCAACGGTGCCCGCAACCTGCAGGAGTTCAACAAACGCGTGGTTGACGGCGCACCCCTGGTGCATCCACGTCGCGTGGACGTGGCCTTTGAACGTCGTGAGTACACCGAGGGCCTGCTGCCATACGTCGTCCTGGTCATCGACGAACTGGCGGACCTCATGATGACGGTGCAGGCCGAAGTGGAAACGCCACTGGCCATGCTCGCTCAGAAGGCCCGGGCGATCGGCATCCACATCATCCTCGCCACGCAGCGGCCGAGTGTGAATGTCATCACGGGGCTCATCAAGGCGAACTTCCCGAGCCGCATTGCCTTTCGCGTGGCGTCGCAGATCGACAGCCGCACCATCATTGACGGCATGGGAGCAGAGTCCCTGCTCGGCAATGGCGACATGCTCTTCATTCCGCCCGGCAAGTCGGAGCCGCAGCGGCTGCAGGGTGCCTACATACCGGGTGACGACACCGAGCGACTCACGCAGTGGTTCGACGCGCGCAAGGAAGCGCGCAAGGCGCTGCTCGAGGCGCGTGGTCAGGACCTGACTGCCGAAAGTCGCGACATCATCGCCGAGATGAAGCAGCAGGAGGAGCTGGATCGCGAGGATGACGGGGAGGAGAACGGGGAAGGGAGCGATGAGCGACGTGACCCCCTCTTTCGCAAGGCCGGGGAGACCTGCATCCAGCATCAGCTCGGGTCTACATCGCTGCTGCAGCGGCGGTTGGGCATCGGCTATGGCCGCGCCGCGCGCATCATTGATCAGCTGCACTCGGCGGGAATACTGGGTCCCTCCAATGGCTCCAAACCGCGCGAGATCCTCGTTGGGTTGGATGACCTGGACCGCATTGCGGGACGCGACGAGCTCTAAACCGCGTTTTTGACACCAGTGGGGACAAAACGATGATAGAGCCCGCGGAGAGTGGCGCTATCGTCGGTCCGTGACGACCCGGACACAGAAACTCGGAATAACCGGAGAGCGAATCGCCGAACGATGGCTTGTGCGGCGGGGTTGGCGCGTGCTCCAGCGCCGCTACCGCTCAGGTCGCCGAGACATCGATCTGGTGGCTCAACGCGACAGTCTTATCGCCTTCGTGGAAGTAAAGACACGCTCCGGTGCCGATTTTGGCGGACCCGTTCACGCGGTTAACTGGAAGAAACAGATGGAGTTAAGCCGATCCGCCGAGACCTGGATCGATCGTCACGGTCGCCCCGGTGAGAGTTACCGCTTTGACGTTGTCGGGGTGCTGGTGGAGGGCGACAGGGTTCGTGTACGGCATGTGGAAAACGCGTTTGATGTAAAAAGTCGTGCTTGAGAGCAAGGCATTACCTTCGTACTTTGTTCGGGGTTCGTTTTCCTCCACTCCACCGCGTACATTCTGTACTCGGTGGCCTCAAGACCACACCACACCACTGGGTGACGCATGGCGGTTTCAGCACTGCAGGACGACCGCAGAAAGGCATTGGGTCTGGCCATCTCGCAGATCGAGAAGAACTGCGGCAAGGGTGCGATCATGCGCATGGGCAATGAGTCCGCGCGTGTTCGTATCGAATCAATCCCCACTGGCGCGATCAACCTCGATGCCGCCATTGGCATCGGTGGTGTGCCTCGGGGTCGTATCACGGAGATCTACGGTCCGGAGTCGAGCGGCAAGACCACGCTGTGTTTGCACGTCGTGGCCAATGCGCAGCGGGCCGGCGGTGTGGCCGCCTTCATCGACGCCGAGCATGCCCTCGACATCGACTACGCGAAGAAGCTTGGCGTCGACGTGGAGAACCTCCTCGTGTCGCAGCCGGACACCGGAGAGCAGGCGCTCGAGATTTGCGAAATTCTGGTTCGGTCGGGTGCGGTAGACGTCATCGTGATTGACTCGGTTGCTGCCCTGGTACCGAAGGCGGAAATCGAGGGTGACATGGGTGACTCGCACGTCGGGTTGCAGGCTCGTCTTATGAGTCAGGCCCTGCGAAAGCTGACCGGCGCCATCGCACGCTCTCGGACCTCGGTTGTCTTCATCAACCAGCTCCGCGAGAAGATCGGCGTCATGTTCGGCAACCCCGAGACCACCACGGGCGGCAAGGCACTCAAGTTCTACGCATCACTTCGCCTCGATATTCGACGCATCGGTCCGGTCAAGGACAAGGAAGAGGTGGTCGGGTCGCAGGTGCGTGTCAAAGTCGTAAAGAACAAGGTCGCTCCCCCCTTCAAACAGGCGGAGTTCGACATCATGTATGCCGAGGGTATCTCGCATACCTCGCTCCTGGTCGACATCGGATCGGAGGCGGGAATTATCGAGAAGTCTGGCGCTTGGTATAGCTACAACGGGCAGCGCATTGGCCAGGGTCGTGAGAATGCCAAGCTCTTCCTGAAGGACAACCCCGCGATGATGGGTGAGATCGACGAGAAGGTGAAGGTGCTTCTCGGTCTCAAGCGGGTAGAAACGGTGGCCGACGTCGAGGTAACAGAAGAGTAGGCGGCAGGTTCGGCGTCCAGCGGGATTGGGGCCGGAGGGTTGTTCTCTGAGGATGTTGGGGCCCGGTACCCCACGTTGCTCAAAGGACTTCTCTCCGGCCTCTCGCGTTTGGGATGCACGGGAAGAACGAGAAGCACGAGAAGCACGAGAAGCACGAGAAGCACGAGAAGCACGAGAAGTACGAGAAGCACGGGGCTAGAGGGCTAACGCGGGTGACAGGAACTCCATGACAGACGGTGCGAGAGAATCGGCAAGAAAGCCCCGACGCGGAAAGACGCGCGAGAGGCGGGAGTTTCCCCCAGGAAAGGTGAGCGCCCTTCGCGGTCTCGATCCACGCGGAGCGAGACACCTCCTCACCGTCGGGGAGGTAGACGGCGTTGTCTCGGCGGAGCTCATCGGACTCTACCGGCTCGCGGTGGGGCGAGAGCTCACCCCCGCCGAGGCGCGCGATCTGACCAAAGCGGCGCACCAGCTCCAGGTCTTCGACATGGCGGTATCGCTGTTGTCGATGCGAGCGCGGTCGTCCCGGGACCTGCGCCTCGGGCTCACGCGGCGCGGCGCCACGAAGGAAGAAGCCGAGGGAGCGATCATTCGGCTTACCGAGCTCGGATTGATCAACGATGCGGCCTATGCGCGCGACGTGGCGCGTTCGAAGGCCATCAGCGGTGGGGTGTCGCGCCGCCGCCTCGAAACCGTGCTCGTGCGGCGCGGGGTGAAGCCTGAGGAGGCCAGGGAAGCGGTGGGCGACGTTGTGGAGGAGATCGGCCTCGATGAGCGAGGGGCGGCGCTCAAGGTCGCGCTCAAGCGCGCCAGCCAGCTTTCCAGCTATGACAGGGCCACGGCCAAGCGACGGCTCTATGCCTTTCTGGCCCGTCGTGGATACGCGTCGACCGTGGTGTCGGCTGTGGTGGCCGAAGTGCTGGGAGGAATGGCCGGGGACAACACCGACGAATGACCTCGAACCGGAACGACGGCGGTCCATAACGCGGCGGTGAGGAGCACCACCGCGCCAAGCTGGTGGAAGGCGGCCGCGGCGATTGGTACCCCGAGAAGCAGCGTCGTCAGACCCAGGACAAACTGGACGCAGGCGGCGGCGGCTATCAGCCGCCAGGCTCCACGAGAGGGCGTGGTGGCTCGACGAAAGGTCAGCGTCAGTGTGAGGAGCAGTGTCAGCGTTGCCAGCACACGATGATTGAACTGCGCCGCGCCGGCGTTTTCGAACCAGTTGCGCCAGAAGGGAACGAGCTGGCCGTACGACGGCGGGACGAGCTGTCCTCCCATGAGCGGGAAGGTGTTGAAGACGTGCCCCGCGTCGAGTCCCGCCACAAATCCGCCAGAGAGGATGGTCGCGAAGGTGAGTGAGGCCAGGAACAGCGCGGCCCGGTCGCCGGCGACGGGCGTCCCTGTGGCAACGCGCTGTCGGGCCACGATCTCAGCGGCGGTCCACACGGCAACAACGAAAATGACGAGGGCCAGGCCGAGGTGTGCGACCAGTCGGTACTGGCTCACATCGGTGCGTCCGCTGAGCCCACTGCTCACCATGTACCAGCCGAGGGCGCCCTGTGCCGCAACAAGGATCGGGAGTGAGGCCAGGCGCGTGCGTAAGGCGCCACGCAGCCTCCCCTTGAACGAGAGCCAGAAAAAGGGGACCGCGATGACCAGGCCTACCACACGGGCGAGGTTCCGGTGGATCCACTCCCACCAGAACAGCGCTTTGAACTCGCTGAGGGTGATGCCCTTATGAACGGTCTGGGCCTCGGGAATCTGGAGATACTGCTGAAACGCCGT
Source organism: uncultured Gemmatimonadota bacterium (assembly GCA_902826615.1). Taxonomy (GTDB): domain Bacteria; phylum Gemmatimonadota; class Gemmatimonadetes; order Gemmatimonadales; family Gemmatimonadaceae; genus RBC101. The sequence goes on along the minus strand of CADEFN010000007.1, from coordinate 309,871 downwards.
ATTCCAGTCCGCGAGACTGAGGGGCGGGAGCGCTCCTGAGACCGGCTTCCACTCGGTGATGGAGAGTCCGCTCTCGGTCAGGCGGGTGATGCCGCCAACGACGAGCGCAACCACCACCGCCAGCGCGGTGGCAACCATCCAGCGCAGGGTAGCGCGGTTGCTATGGGGAGAGGATTGAGCCTGGCTCACGGGTGCGCGGTGTGACTGAGGAATCGTAATGGTGTGGCGCCCCCTTTGGAGCTTCTCCGAACGCCTGCGGACAGACCTCAGCGCCGTCTATATTTGGCCAATGCGCGCATCTGAGATTCGGACCCGATTCCTCGAGTACTTCCGTCGCAACAGTCACGCGGTGGTGCCCAGCTCATCCCTCGTGCCGGGGGATGACCCGACCCTGCTGTTTACCAACGCCGGGATGGTGCAGTTCAAGAAGGTATTCCTGGGCCAGGAAAATCCGGCCTACGGGCGCCGGGCCACGACCTCGCAGAAGTGTGTGCGCGCCGGCGGCAAGCACAACGACCTCGAGCAGGTGGGGCACACGGCCCGCCATCATACCTTCTTCGAAATGCTCGGCAACTTCTCGTTTGGGGACTACTTCAAACGGGACGCGATCCGCTTTGCCTGGGAGTGGGTGACGGGCCCACGCGAGGAGGGGAATCTGGGGATGGATTCGCGACACCTTCGCGTGTCGGTGTTCCGTGAAGACGACGAGGCGCGTGCGCTCTGGCGCGAAGTGACAGGGCTTCCCGACAGCCGCATCTACGGTCTGGATGAGAAGGACAACTTCTGGCAGATGGCAGACACGGGCCCCTGCGGTCCCTGCTCCGAGATTTACGTGGACCTCGCGCATCTGGCGCGCGACTGGCGTTTTCCCGAGGGGGCTACAGGAGAGTGGACTGAGCTGGATCGAGAGGAATTCTCCACCGAGGCCTTCGTGGAAGGAGGTGAGGCGGGGCGCTTCCTCGAGATCTGGAACCTGGTGTTCATGCAGTTCGACCGGCAGGCGGATGGCACGATGGTCCCGCTTCCCAAACCGTCCGTAGATACTGGGGCCGGACTGGAACGCATTGCCGCGGCACTGCAGGGGTTCACCAACAACTTCCATACCGACCTCTTCGCGCCGCTCATCGAGCGGATCGAGGCGGTCGTAGGCCGTCCGTATGGTGTGAAGAATCCGGATGGGAGCTGGCAGACCGACGAGCATTCGGCATCGTACCGTGTGCTGGCGGATCATGCGCGGGCCGTCTCCTTCCTGCTGGCCGACGGGGTGTTTCCGTCGAACGAGGGACGCGGGTACGTGTTGCGTCGCATCCTGCGGCGTGCGGTGCGGCACGCCTGGCTGCTGGGCCGGCGTGAGCCGACTCTTGTGCACGTGGCGGAGACGCTGATCGCCACCATGGCCGATGAGTATCCGGAGCTGCGACAGCGGCAGGCGCACATCCTCGAGACCACGCGCGCAGAGGAGGAACGCTTCCTCGCGACGATCGAGGGTGGCATGCGCCGTTTCGACGAGCTGGCGCCTGCTCATTCCACGCATGGGTCGCCGTCAATCCATGGCACCATCGATGGTGACGACGCCTTCCGTCTCTACGACACCTTCGGTTTTCCGATCGACCTCACGGAGCTCATGGCACGTGAGCGCGGGTACGTGGTGGACATCGCCGGGTTCGAACGTGCGTTAGGCGCGCAGCGGACGCAGTCCCAGGAAGAGCGCAAGTCCCGCAAGCTGGGTGTGGACGCGGATGCCGCGCGCACCTGGGAATGGGACTCGGCGAATGGCAAACGGCAGACAGCAGATCATCCCATTCCGGGGTTTGTAGGCTACGACCTGGTGGAGATCGAGACCCAGGTGACGGCCCTGCGGCATCTCGAGGACGGCCGGGTGGCGGTGCTCTTGCGCGAGACGCCGTTTTACGCCGAGTCTGGCGGTCAGGTGTCGGACCTGGGCGAAATTGTCGGGACAGGATGGCGGGTGGACGTCACCGACGTTCGCAAGTTCGAGGGACGCACCGCGGCCATCGGCAAGTTGACTGGCACTCTACAGTTTGGCACCTGTGTGGCCCGTGTACCGACTGACGAACGGCGTGATACCGAACGCAATCACACTGCGACCCATCTGCTCCACGCGGCGCTGCGGCAGTCCCTTGGCGATCACGTGCATCAGGCGGGCTCGCTGGTGGCGCCTGACCGGCTGCGCTTTGACTTTACCCATCACGGGCCGATTCGTCCCGAGGTGCTTGCGGCAATCGAGGAGCAGGTCAATCGCGGGATCTGGGCTTCGGTGGATGTGACAACCGAACAGAAACCCTACGCCGAAGCGGTGGCGTCGGGGGCGATGGCACTGTTCGGGGAGAAGTACGGCGACGTGGTCCGTGTGGTGAGCATTCCCGGACTGTCGGTGGAACTCTGCGGCGGCACCCATGTGAAAAACACCGGCCAGATTGCGGTGTTCAAGGTGTTGAGTGAGACAGGCGTGGCGGCGGGCGTCCGGCGCATCGAGGCAACCACGGGCAAGGGCGCGTTTGAGGTGCTGCGGGAGCGGGAGCGCACTCTCGATCGGGTGGCAGAAGTGCTGAAGGCGAACCCGGAGACCGTGGTGAAGAAGGTGCAAGCGCTGGTGGACGAACGCCGGATGCTCGAGAAAAAGCTGGATGAAGCGCTGCGAGGGGGCGGAGATCAGGTGCGTGGATGGATCGGCGCTGCGACGACGGTGTCCGGCCTCAAACTCGTCGCCCAATCTGTCACCGTCGACGACGCGCGGACGTTACAGGCCCTGGGCGACGCACTACGTGAACAGCTCGGCTCGGGGGTGGCGGCGTTAGGCGCCACGATGGGTGATGGCAAGGGGGCCTTGCTCGTGGTCGCGACGGATGACGCTCGTGACCGGGGGGCGCGCGCTGATGTCATCATCAAGGAGCTTGCGGCGGCCGCGGGCGGGCGCGGAGGTGGCAAGCCACACATGGCGCAGGCCGGCATTCCCGATCCCGCGCGTCTCGGTGACGCGCTGGCCTTGCTGGGAGATGTCGTGCAGCGCCTGGTGACCTGAGCCCATGAATGTCACGGGAGACATCCAGGTGCCGGCGCGGCTGAGCGCGCGTGTCCGTGAGCATTTCGGCGAGACGTTGCACTCTCCCGAAGTGCTGATTCGCACCGCTGCCGACGTCACGATGGCGCTGGCGCGAGGCGAGGACAGTTCGCATGAGGCTGCACTCGACTTGCTGGCGGCCGATGCGGTGGTCACGCACGCTATCGAGCAAATGGCAGACGATCCTACGCAGCTGGATGACCGTTGTGCGGCGGCCATGATCGTGCTGGCCTCCATCGTGGAGGCCAAATGATCGACCTGCACACACACTTGCTGCCGGGTGTGGACGATGGCTCGCGCACGATGGAGAACTCGGTTCGCGTCATGCAGCGCCTGCACGCCGAGGGTGTGACGGATATCGCGTGCACGCCTCACCTCGATGCCTCGCGCGCGGCGCATGCTCCGGCTGAGGCCTATGCGGTCATGCGAGAGGAACTGCAGTCGTACGCACCCGCCGGTCTGCGCTTGCACCAGGGCTTCGAGATCATGCTCGATGACCCGACGGCCGACCTGACCGATCGTCGTCTCTCGTTAGGTGGCTCGAAGGCGGTGCTGGTGGAATTCCAGCGTGTCCCGCTCACGTCGGCGGCGACGGATGAGCTGATGCGTTTGCGGGCGAGCGGGATCATCCCCGTCCTTGCCCACCCGGAACGATACGCCGGCATCAGCATCGATCGGCTGCACATCTGGCGTGACATTGGTGTGATCATCCAGGGCGACGCCATGCTCCTGCTGGCCTCCAACAGCCGGGGCGAGTTTGCGCGGAAGGCGCTTGCCAGCGGACTGCTCGACATTCTGGCCAGTGACAACCACGGAGATGCGCGCTCACTCGCCACGGTGAAGCTCTGGCTGCACGAGGTTGGCGGCGACCATCACGCAAAGATCCTCATGGAAAACAACCCGCGCCATTTGCTGGACGACGAGATGCTCGAGGGGGTACCGCCCCTGCACGAACATCGCTCCATCTGGGACCGGCTGCGGGAATTGTTCACGGTTGGTCGCGGTGGCTGATATCAACCCGGACTTCAAGGGGCTGGTCGCGGCGCGGGTGCGGGAGCGCCTCGCGGAGCTGGCCGCGGTCGTGGCACGGAGCAGCGAAGTGCTGCCGGATCAGGTGGCTGCGGCCGCCCTCCTCGTCAGGCAGACCCTGCAGGGAGGAGGCAAACTCCTCTTCTGCGGAAACGGGGGTTCGGCCGCCGACGCCCAGCATATCGCGACCGAGTATGTCGTGCGTTACATGCTTAATCGGCGTGCGCTGGCTGCCATTGCCCTCACCACAGACACCTCCATTCTGACAGCCGGTGGCAACGACCTCGGCTTCGACGAGGTTTTTGCGCGACAGATCGAAGCACTCGGCCGCGCTGGCGATCTCCTCATCATCCACTCCACCAGCGGCAATTCGCCTAACGTGCTCCGCGCGGCGGAGTCGGCAACGCGCCTTGGCATTCCAGTGATTGCTTTCTCGTCACGGGACGGTGGTGCGTTGCGTTCGCTGGCCACGCTGTCCGTGGTGATCCCCACCGACCGGACCGATCGCGCTCAGGAGCTGCATCTGCATCTGGAACATGTGATCTGCGAAGTCATCGAGGAGGCCTTGGTATGATCGACCTGCGTGGCAAGCGCGCCCTGGTCACCGGTGGTTCGCGGGGCATCGGCGGAGCGACGTCGCGGCTGCTGGCGCAGTGCGGCGCCGATGTCGCGGTGCACTACCGATCGCGTGCGGCGGAGGCGTCGGTCATGGTCAAGGAGATCGAAGCCCTGGGAGTTCGGTCGGTCGCGCTGGCGGCTGAGCTGTCGGATCGCGCCGCGGTGGACGCCTGTTTCGAAACCGTCGCGCAGGCGTGGGGTGGCATCGACCTCTTTGTCGGGAACGCCGGTATCTGGCCGGAAGAGGATCTCGCGGTCGACGTGATGCCTGACGAGCGCTGGGTTCGCACCATGCGCGAGAATGTCGACGGCATGTTCTACAGCACGCGCGCGGCCCTGCGACACATGGGCACCGGAGGCCGCATTGTGCTGGTGAGCAGCACCGCCGGCCAGCGCGGGGAATCGTTTCATGCCGACTACGGGGCCAGCAAGGGAGCGATGATCTCGTTCGTGAAGTCCGTGGCGGTGGAGGTGGCCGGTCGCGGAATCACCGTGAACAGCGTGGCACCGGGCTGGGTCGACACCGAGATGTGCACCAACGTGTTTGCTGACGGGGGACGCGAGCGCATTGCACGGACCATCCCGGTGGGCCGCATTGCCTCATGCGAAGACATTGCCGCCCCGATCGTGTTCTTGTGCGCCCCGATGGCGCGGCACATTACCGGCGAGATTCTGAACGTGAATGGCGGGAGTGTGCTGTGCGGGTGATCGCGCTGGTGTTCACCGGCGGTACCATCTCCATGAAGTTCGATGCGACGGCGGGTGGCGCGGTGCCGGCGTTAGGCTTCGGCGAGATTCTCGCGTCGGCGCGGGGCATCGAGACGATCGCCGACCTGCGTCCCGAGGAGTTCGGCCGTTTTCCCGGCCCGCACATGTCGGTCGCGCGGGAGTGGGCACTGCGCAACCGGCTGGCGGCGCTGGTAGCCGACCCCGGCATTGACGGTGTTGTCGTGACACATGGCACAGACACCATCGAGGAGTCGGCGTATCTCGCCACACGTTCGATCGCGACGGACAAGCCGATTGTTTTCACCGGCGCCATGCGCAACGCCAGCGAATTGAGCTGGGACGGGCCGGCGAACCTTGCCGACTCAGTCCGTGTGGCGGCGAGCAATGACGCCCGCGGTTACGGAACGCTCGTGGTCCTCAATGGGCGAGTGTTCTCGGCCATGGACGTGACCAAGGCGCACACCCACATGCTCGACGCCTTCGAGAGCCCCGGGTTGGGGCCGGTGGGTGTGGTCGACGACGGCGAAGTGGTGTTCCGCCGCATGCTGCCGCCACCACTTCCCGTGCTATCGCCGGCCGAACTCGCTGAACCCGTGGACATTGTCCTCGCCTTTTCTGGCGCCGATGGTCGTTTGGTCGATCGGTCGCGCGAAACGGCGAAAGGCGTCGTGGTGGCCGCACTCGGCCGCGGCAATGTGCCACCCTACATGGCTGAAGCGCTTGGACGGTGTGTGGAAGCGGGAGTGCCGGTGGTCGTTGCATCACGCGCGCCGCGTGGCCGGGTGGGACAGACGTACGGGTACGAAGGGGGCGGACGCCATCTCGCGCGGCTTGGCGCCATCTTTACTGGATCACGCCGTCCGCAGCAGGCGCGGATCGACCTCATGCTGGCGTTAGGCAGCGGCCTGTCAGGCGATGCACTGCGCGCCGTGTTTGACGGATGACGGGGACCGCCAGGCTGGAACCCCCCGAGGCCGTGGTGCAGATCGCGCGCAAACTCGAAGAGGCAGGCCATGAGACCTGGTGCGTCGGTGGTGCGGTGCGTGACGCACTTCTGGGGCTCCCCAGCCTTGACTGGGATTTGGCCACGGCCGCGCGACCCGAGCAGGTACGTCGGCTCTTCAGGCGAACCGTGCCGGTCGGGGAGAAGTTCGGCACGATCGGGGTGCTCGACGACAAGGGCGTTCTGCACGAAGTGACCACCTTTCGGCATGATGTGAAGACGGATGGTCGCCATGCCGAGGTGGAGTTTGGTGCCTCGCTCGACGAAGACCTGGCCCGCCGCGACTTCACGGTGAATGCCATTGCCTGGTCGCCTTCGCAGCAACGCCTGCACGACCCTTTTGGCGGGCAGCGCGACCTTGGGTCCCGTCGTCTGCGGGCGGTGGGCGATGCGGCGCAGCGGATGCAGGAAGACCGGCTGCGGGCGTTGCGTGGATTGCGGTTTGCGGGTCGCTTCGGGCTGCAAATCGACGACGCGACGTGGCGCGCCACCGTCTCCAGCGCCAGCGCCTTGCACCGCCTCTCAAAAGAACGGGTGCAGCAGGAGCTGGTCAAAACACTCGAGCAGGTGCGCGTTGCGAGCCAGTCGTTGCTGCTGTGGAAGCGCAGCGGCGCGTTGCGAGAGCTCCTCCCGGTGCTCGATGCCCGGCCTGACTGGCAGCTGCGTGCCGCCGATGCCGTGGGGTGGCCCGATGCCTCCGCCGTCGAAGGGATTGCGAAGCGGCGAGTGCAGGTGCGGTTGGCGGCCGTGCTGTGCGGTCTGACGGCACGCGAGAGCACAAGGCTGCTCACGGATATCCGTCTCTCCAACCGGGACGTCAGCCGAGTGGCGCACCTGGCCACGGTGGCCGGGCGCATTCGGCCTGTGCTTGGCCAGGGGGACCTCCCCGATTTGCCCGTCGTTCGGGGATGGGCGTCCGAGGCTCGGCGTGTCGACTTTGCCGACGCACTCCGTGTCGCCATGGCGAGCCTCGTTGCCGAAGGGAATGTCCCTGAGCCTGTGCGAGTCCGGTGGCCGGGGTTCTATCGGCGTGCGGTCCGTTGCGCCTGGCGCGATCCGATCGAGATTTCAGACCTGGTGGTGGACGGCGAGGACCTGATGCGAAGCGCTGGCATTCCCGCAGGGCGTGAACTCGGTGAGGTGCTGCGTGGGTTGCTGGTGTGGGTGGTGGACGATCCGTCGCGCAACACCCGCGAGCTCCTGATGGAGCGGGCGCGCACGCTGCTGGCTTCGTTTTCCGGTTGAGGTGAGTGGTGTTCATCCGCGGTAACCAGCCCGAATCGGTCATCTGGCACCACTTCCGTGGTGCCGGCGATGGCTTTGTCTTCGGGCACCGCGACGGGTGGTTCGAAGCGCAGCTGCTGCCTAACGCCGACCGTACCGTGGAGTTGTTCCTGGCGACGCTCGAACATCTGCCACCTGCCGTTCGTCTTTCCGTGGACGACTGGCGCACTGGGCAGCAATGGGACGGAGCGGACCTCTCGACCCTCGATGTGCGCGACGCCATAGCGAGGGCCAAACATCCGCTCGCCGCCCACGCCGGGACCGAAATCGCGGTGGTCGCGGACGACGAGCAGGTGACCCTGACGGCGAACCTCGAACTCTATGTGTACGCAGCAACTGACCGATGGCTCTATCTCCTGCAAGGGAAGGGGATCCGCCGGGTGTCGGAGTTGCGACGGCGCAGCTGGCGCTTGTCGCGGGAAGAGTTCCGCCCCGTGCCGGCGGCGGAGGCCGCCGTGCAATTGATCGTCGAGCGCCTTCGGCTCGTGGCGCGGGGCGCATGAGTACGCGCGGGACGGGGGCTGTGGGAACACTCTTCGCCGCCGCGGCGCGCGCGGAGCCACTCGCCGCGCGCATGCGTCCTGCCAGCATTGACGAGTTTGTGGGCCAGCGGCACCTGCTCGCCCCCGGGAAACCTCTGCGGGAGGCCATCGAGAAGGGAAAGCCGACCTCCATGATTTTCTGGGGTCCTCCCGGCACCGGCAAGACCACGCTGGGATTCCTGCTCGCGCGTTATGCCGATCGCGAGTTCGTGCCTTTCAGCGCTGTGACCGAAGGGGTCTCGCGGGTCCGTGAGATTCTCGCGGAAGCACGCCAGCGGCTCGACATGGGCCGACGCACCATTCTCTTTGTCGACGAGATCCATCGCTTCAATCGCGGACAGCAGGACGCCTTTCTGCCGGCGGTGGAAGGGGGCGTTGTCACCCTCGTGGGGGCGACGACCGAGAACCCGTCCTTCGAGCTGAATGGAGCGCTCCTGTCGCGCACGCGAGTGTTTGTCCTCCAGCCACTGGACGCCATTGACCTCGAAGCGTTGCTGCGTCGCGCCCTGACGGACCGCGACCGTGGGCTCGGCAGCGACGAGATCGTGGCCGACGATGCCGCGATCACCTGGCTGGCCACCGAAGCGGACGGTGACGCGCGCCGGTCGCTCAACGTGCTCGAGGCAGCCGTGCTCCACGTCGGAAAAGGGGGGCACCTCACCGTCGACGTGATGCGCGAGGCGATGCAGCTGCGCACCGCTCGCTACGACAAAAGCGGCGAGGAGCACTACAATCTCATCAGTGCGTACCACAAGGCACTGCGGGGAAGTGATCCGCAGGGTGCGCTCTACTGGCTTGCCCGGATGCTGACGGGGGGCGAGGATCCCATGTACGTCGCGCGACGCACGGTGCGTTTTGCGGCAGAGGACGTGGGCCTGGCCGATCCGAATGCCCTGACCGTTGCGCTGGCGGCGAGGAGCACGTACGAAGTCCTCGGCTCACCCGAGGGGGAACTCGCGATTGCCGAGGCGGCGGTGTATCTGGCGACGGCGCCCAAGTCCAATCGAGTGTACGAGGCCTGGAAGGCCGCCCTCGATCTGGCCAAGCGGTATCCGGCGGAGCAGGTGCCACTGCATATTCGCAACGCTCCGACCTCGTTGATGAAGGAACTCGGATATGGATCGGGGTACCAGTACGCGCATGCCGTGCCGGAGGCCTACATTCCGCAGCAGTATCTGCCCGAGGCGCTGAAGGATCACGTGTTGTACGAACCCGGGCCGTTCGGGTTCGAGAAGGATATCGGCAAGCGGTTGCAGTGGTGGAATGAACTCAAACGACGCGCAGAAGGTGGGTCGGATGGCGACGCGTCGGCACACAAGGAGCCAGAGTGATATGCGACACATTCGTCTGTGGTCATTGGGTATGCTGGCGATCGTGCTCACGGGATGTGGTGCGCTGCTCAAGCGCGACTTCAAGGAGCCCGTGGTCACATTCAAGGAAGGGCGCATTACGGGCCTCGGCGTGACCGGCGGCTCCCTCGAGGTGGTGCTGGACGTCTACAATCCGAACGGCTTCCGCCTGGACGGCACTCGTCTCAGCTACGCGATCAGCGTGGACAGCGTCAAGGTGGGCGATGGGCTCTACAACACGCGGTTTCAGGTGGACAAGGGCCAAACGAGTGAAATCAGGCTCCCCCTCAACTTCACCTATCTCGGCATCGGGGCTGCAGGGCGCCAGCTGATGCAGACAGGGTCGGTGGAGTACCGGGTGCGTGGTGACCTCACCGTGGGCACGCCGCTGGGTGACTTCACGCGGCCCTACGACCAGCGTGGCCGGTTCTCGTCGCTGTCGGGTGTCCGCTAGCGCGGTACTCCCCGGCGTCAGCTACTTTTCAGGGCACGACGTTCCGGGTGGAGCGTGGTGCCCTGACTTTCTTCGGTTACAGCCATTCCTCGCGATCTGATATCCCTGGCGCCGCCAGTTGAGCGCGCCATCCTGGTGGGGGTCCCGCTCAAGCGGACCACAGCACGCCTGCATGTCGAGGAACACCTCGAAGAACTCGAACGTCTGGCCGACACCGCGGGTGCGCAGGTTGTCGGCGTCGTGACCCAGCAACTCGACCGACCGAACCCCTCCACGTACCTCGGCTCCGGCAAGCTGGAAGAGCTCTCGGAGAAGGCGCGTGAGCTGGATGCAACGCTGGTCATTTTCGACGACGAGTTATCTCCCTCGCAGGGGAAGAACATCGAAGAGGCCATCGGCAAGCGTGTCATGGATCGCGCCGAGGTGATTCTCGATATCTTCGCCACGCGCGCGCGGAGCAGTGAAGCGAAGATGCAGGTGGAACTTGCCCAGCTCGAATACCTCCTGCCGCGCCTCACGCGGATGTGGACACACCTCGAGAAGACACGGGGTGGAATCGGTATGCGAGGCCCTGGTGAAACGCAGCTGGAAACCGATCGCCGGCTGATCGGCCACCGGATCCGTGTCCTCAAGGAACGGCTGACTGATGTGCAGCGGGCGCGCGCCGTGCAACGTCAGTCGCGAAAGCAGGTCTTTCGTGCGGCGCTGGTTGGCTACACCAACGCCGGCAAGTCGTCGTTGTTACGATCGCTGTCGCATGCCCCTGACATCTTTGTCGAGGACCGCCTCTTTGCGACACTCGATCCGCTCACTCGGGAAGTTTCGCTCAACGATCAGCAGCGCATGGTGGTGACCGACACGGTTGGTTTCATCCGGAAGCTGCCTCACCATCTGGTGGCCTCGTTCCGCGCGACCCTCGAGGAGGTGCTGGAGGCCGACGTCCTGCTGCACGTCATCGATGCGTCTCACCCCTACTGGGAGGAGCAGCGCGAAGTGGTGGATGAGGTGCTGGCCGAGCTCGGCGCCCATGAGAAGGAGATGGTGTACGTCTTCAACAAGATTGACCTGCTCTCGCCCGAAGAGGCCGAGGGGTTACGCACGCGGCTTCGCAACCTGCTGCCCAACCACGTCATGGTGTCGGCGGCGCAGGGAGACGGCGGGGTGCTGGAGCTCCGGAGCATGTTGCTCGACCGCAGCCGACGGCACACGCCGCTGGTGGAACTGCGCCTCGACCACGCCAATGGCAAGTTGCTCGCGGAACTGCATCGCTCCGCGGAGGTAGCCGCCACGCGGCATGGAGAGGATGCGACCTATGTGACCGCGCGGATGGATGCCGCAACCCTGGCGCGGGCCACGCGTATGGGCGCGACCATTGTGGCGCCGGACCCATCGCCGCTGTCGTGAGTCGAGCCATTACTTTGTAGCTCATGAAACGCGCACTCATTACCGGCGTGACGGGCCAGGATGGCTCGTACCTGTCGGAGCTGCTGTTGTCCAAAGGGTATGAGGTGCACGGCATTGTGCGCCGGGCATCGACGTTCAACCGCGACCGCATCGATCATCTGGCCCTCGATCCTGCGCTCCATGACCGCTTTGTGCTCCACTATGGCGACATGGCCGATGGCAGTTCGCTCCGGCGGGTGATGGAGACTGTGGCGCCTGACGAGGTCTACAACCTGGCCGCGCAGTCGCATGTCCGCGTGTCATTCGACCAGCCCGAGTACACCGCCGACATCGTGGCCACCGGCACCTTGCGGCTCCTCGAGGCCGTGCGCGAGCACATTCAGCGAGGGGGTCGGCAGGTACGGTTTTATCAGGCCGGGTCGTCCGAAATGTTTGGCGCGGCGAACCCGCCGCAGAGTGAAGCCACCCTCTTTCATCCGCGCAGTCCGTACGCGGTGAGCAAGCTGGCGGCCCACTGGCACGCGGTGAATCACCGGGAGGCCTATGGGATGTTCGTGGCGAATGGTCTCCTGTTCAATCACGAGTCTCCGCGTCGCGGCGAGTCGTTTGTCACGCGGAAGATCACCCTGGCCGTTGGCCGCATTGCCGCCGGCAAGCAGCAGCAGCTCGCGTTAGGCAACCTCGATGCCCGGCGTGACTGGGGCTTCGCGGGCGACTATGTCGACGCCATGTGGCGCATGCTCCAGGCTGACCAGCCCGATGACTATGTCGTCGCCACGGGGGAGTCGCACTCGGTGCGCGAGTTTGTGGAACTGGCCTTCGATCACGTCAAACTCGACTGGCGGAAACACGTCACCTTCGACGAACGCTACACACGCCCTTCGGAGGTGGACCACCTCCTCGGTGACCCCACCAAGGTCAGGACCAAGCTCGGCTGGGCGCCAAAGGTGTCGTTCCCCCAGCTGGTGCAGATGATGGTGGAGGCCGACCTCGAAATCGCCAGGCGAGGCTGACACCGACGCAAAAGGGAGCCCCGAGGGGCTCCCTTTTTTGTACTGGAGTGGTCGCGCAGGGACTCGAACCCCGGACCTCTGGTATGTGAAACCAGCGCTCTAACCAGCTGAGCTACGCGACCGCTTGCCCGCCCGGACCGGCGCGAGGGAAGGGAAGGTTAACGGGTCCCCTGAGAGGGTGGAAGCCCGCTCGTGGGCCCTTCCGCGAGCCCTTGCCGGCACCGAACGTCCTGCCGCTCACTGGCCCCGAAATCACTCCACCCCCTCATGCCGGGATTCCTCGACCGCGAACGCAGCTTTGCTCCCCCCGAATACAGCCGCTGGCGGGTGCCACCAGCCGCTCTGGCCATCCACCTGGCGATCGGGCAGGCATACGCGTTCAGCGTGTTCAACCTCCCGCTGGCGTCGCTGATTGGTGGGGCAGCCCCGGGCCCCGGCGACTGGAAGTTGTCGACGATCGGCTGGATTTTTTCGGTGGCGATAGTTTTTCTCGGTTTGTCGGCGTTCACCTTCGGTCGCTGGCTGGAACGGGCCGGCCCGCGCAAGGCGATGCTCGCCTCGGCCTGCTGCTTTGCCTCGGGTTTTGTCATCTCGGCTGTCGGCGTTCGCACCCACCAGATCTGGCTCCTGTACCTGGGATATGGCGTGGTGGGAGGGATCGGGCTGGGACTCGGCTACATCTCCCCCGTTTCGACGCTCATCAAGTGGTTCCCCGACCGGCCGGGAATGGCGACGGGGCTCGCCATCATGGGCTTTGGAGGAGGGGCCATGATCGGGTCGCCGCTGGCCGTCTCCCTCATGGGCGCCTTCAAGACCTCCCCCACGCATGGTGTGGCCGAGGCCATGCTGGCCATGGGCGCCATGTACTTCGTCTTCATGATGTTCGGCGTACTCACCGTGCGTCTGCCGGCGCCGGGGTGGCAACCACCTCACGGGGTGCCGGCCAGTCGTCCCGGGGCGCGGACGACACTCGACCTCACCGCCCGCGAGGCCGTGACGACCCGCAGTTTCTGGCTCCTCTGGATCATCCTGTGCCTGAATGTGACGGCAGGCATCGGTGTGTTAGGGCAGGCGTCCCCCATGATCCAGGAAATGTTTCCCGGGCGCATCGATGCTGCGGCCGCCGCTGGATTTGTCGGCTTGCTGAGCCTCACGAACATGGCGGGACGTTTTGTCTGGTCGTCGCTGTCGGACGTGATCGGTCGCTATCGGACGTACATGGTCTACCTGGCGTGTGGTGCGGTCCTGTACGCGGCCGTACCATCCACCGGGCGCGCTGGCAATGTGGTGTTGTTTGTGGCCTTTTATGCCCTGATCATGAGCATGTACGGAGGAGGGTTTTCAACCATCCCGGCCTACCTGCGCGACCGTTTCGGGGTCAAGGAGGTCGGGGCCATTCACGGCCGATTGCTCACGGCATGGTCACTCGCCGGCGTGGCTGGCCCGGTGCTGGTGAACTACCTGCGGGAGTACCAGATCGGACGGGGTGTGCCACGCGCCGACGCGTACTCGTTCACCATGTACCTGATGGCGTCGCTGTTGGTGGTTGGAGTTTGGTGCAACTGGCTCGTTGGCCGCACCCCGCATGAAGTGGCAGGGAACCGATGAGCAGATCGCACTGGACGCAACGAGTGGCGCTCATCCTCAGCTGGCTCGTCGTTGGGGTCCCGGCCGCCTGGGGGGTGTTGCGGGTGGTGCGCAACTCGCTGGCCTTGTTTCGCTGAGTCCTTCGAATGGGCCCTCTGGGACTCGAACCCAGGACCGACGGATTATGAGTCCGCTGCTCTAACCGGCTGAGCTAAGGGCCCGCGACCACAAATTAGCCATACGCGTGGTTATCAGGAACCGTCGAAGGCGTCCAGGACCTCCTCGGGCGTGACCGTCGCAGCCCCCAGCTTGCCCACCTCCACGCCCGCCGCATAGTTGGCCAGCTCACTGGCTTCGCGAGCGGTCGCGCCAGCCGCCAGGGCCGTCGCGAGGTAGGCGGTGACGGTGTCGCCGGCCCCGACCACGTCGTAGACCTCGCGCGCGGTGCTCGAGATCTGGTGGACGTCTCCGTCGGAGGACACCAGCGCCATGCCCCGCTCACCGAGCGTCAGAAGCAGATGGTCGGCGCCCAGACGTTGCAGCGTGGCCGGCAGGGTGCCGGGTTCTTCGAGATGGACCGCTGCGCCTAACGCCGATTCGAGTTCGCGTCGGTTCGGCTTGAAGATGGTGGCACCGCGATACGCAAAGAAGTTGCGGAACTTGGGATCCACCACCACGGGCAGGTTGCGGCGCCGCGCGGCGGCAATGGCGCGTTCGATGACCGGCACCAGCAACACACCCTTGTTGTAGTCTTCGAGCACCAGGGCGTCACTCACGTTCACGGCGCGTTCGATGGCCGCACTCAGCCGTTCAATGTCGGCCGCGGCGAGGTCGGCGTCGTCTTCTTCGTCGAAGCGCACGACCTGCTGTGATCGCGCCACCAGCCGGGTCTTTGTGGTGGTCGGCCGGTCGATATCCAGGATGGAGTGGTCCGGGGAGTTCATGGCCCGCAGCATCTCGCGCAGACGCTGACCCGAGGCATCGCGTCCCACGACCGCGATCAGCGTGGCCTGGGCTCCGGACGCCGTCACATTCTGGGCGACGTTTGCCGCGCCACCGAGGGCGTATTTGCGCTCCCGCACCCGGACAACCGGAACAGGGGCCTCTGGGGAAATGCGTTCGACGTCTCCCCTCAGGTAGACGTCGAGCATGGCGTCGCCAACGATGGCCACGCGTCGTCCGCGCATGCCCTCGCAAAGGGCAAGAAGGCGGTCGCGGCTGAGGGAACGGGAGGAGGTCATGGTCGTGCAAGGTAGACGCCGCCTTGTCAGGTGGTCAACGCAAGGATGCCCTTGGCTTCGCCAGCCCCGGTTATCTTCCGCGAGTCGTTCCGTCCCTCATTGCCCAGCATGCAGACCTATCAGCTCGACGTGGTCGTCAGTCGTGGCTCCCTGATCGAATCCCGGCACAGAGTGCATGCCGCCATTTGGGAGGTGAGTACGGGGCTGGTTGGGGTGGCGCGTGACCCCTTTCTGCATTCGCCTTGGCGCTCGTGTGCCAAACCGTTCCAGGTCATGCCCTTTCTCGAAAACGGGGGCTTTGACGAACTGGTTTGGGGCGATGACGAGCTGGCTCTTGCCTGTGCCTCCCACGGCGGAGAGCCGGAGCACGTCTTGGTCGCCGAGCGGATGCTTCGGGCCATCGGTCTCGAGGAGGGTGACCTGGCTTGCGGTCCTCATGAGCCGCTGTCGCGACGGGGCGCACGCCTGGTCCGGGAATCCGGGCTGCCCGCGGGCCGTCTCCACAACAACTGCTCCGGGAAACACGCCGCCATGCTCGGCCGGGCGCATCTCTCTGGCTGGCCCACCCACGGGTACGAACGCGACGGGCATCCGGTCCAGCAGTCGGCCCTTGATTCGGTCTCGCGATGGACTGGCGTTCCGGCCGACAAAATCGAGAAGGGCGTTGATGGGTGCGGTGTCGTGGTGTTCGGTCTTCCGCTCGCCAACATGGCCCGTGCCTGGGCAACGTTAGGCGCCAACGCCCGGCGCGGCGATGAAATTCCCTCGCGAATTGCGCGCGCGATTCGCACGCGGCCGCTCCTCTTTGGCGGCACAGACCGGTTCGACTCCATCGTGGTCGAGGAAACGGCAGGCAACGTGATCCCCAAGGTCGGCGCGGAAGGGGTGCACTCCGTGGCGGTGCTGGATCGCGGTCTCGGCGTAGTGGTGAAGGTGGAGGATGGCGCGAGCCGGGCGCAGTACCCGGCGGTGTTGCGTGCGCTTCAGCTGGTCGGCGCGCTCCCAGAGGTGCTGCCAGCGCGACTTCAGGACTTTGCCCGCACTCGGGTGAAGAACACCCGCGGCGAAGTGGTGGGAGAAGTGCGGTCGGTCGATGCCGCAAACTGAAGAAATGCTCCCATACGCAAGGAAATGATGATGGTGCCGGAGTCATCTGGAGTTACGCTGTTGTCAGCCGAGGTGCGCACTCTTGTGCGCCTCGCGGCTCGCATTGCCGGCTCGGGCGAAGAGGGACTTCGCGCCGCGATGGCCGAGGCGTTCACTGGTGTCAAACCGGAGTGGGTGGAAGAGGTGATTCTGCAGTCGTACCTGTTTGCCGGTTTTCCGCGTGCACTCAACGCCATGCGCGAATGGCGCAAGGTGTCGGGGAGAGCAGCGCCGACGGACGACGAGGGTGCAGACTTCACCTGGCACGACGAGTGGGCGGCGCGTGGGCATGAGACCTGTGCCACTGTGTACGGGCGTTTTTACGAACCGCTGCGTCGCAACATTCGTGAGCTGCATCCAGCGCTCGACGCCTGGATGATCATCGAGGGGTATGGCAAAGTGTTGTCGCGGCCAGCGTTGTCGCTGCACCTGCGCGAGTTATGCGTAGTGGCTGCTTGTGCTGCCGCTCGCCAGGATCGCCAGCTGCACTCGCACCTGCATGGAGCGCTACACTGTGGGGCAAGCGTCGCAGAACTCAGGGATGTACTGAATTTCCTTGCAGACTGTGTCGACGCCGAAGACCTGAGTCGTTATCACCATCTTCTGGGCCGGGTGGCCGGCGCCGATGTTCGTTGACCGAGTAGTTGTGCGTGTGCAGGCCGGCACCGGTGGTTCGGGCCAGACCTCCTTCCGCAGAGAGAAGTTTGTTCCCATGGGTGGCCCCGACGGCGGTGACGGCGGGCGTGGTGGTGATGTGATCGTGCGTGGCGATCGCAATCTGGCCACGCTGCTCGACTACACCTATCGCGATGCATGGACCGCCGAGCGAGGAGGTCATGGCGAAGGATCGAATCGCACCGGCAAGTCGGGCAACGACGTGGTCATGCCGGTGCCCCCCGGTACCGTCATCCGGAACCTCGACACCGGTGAGCTGATCGGCGAAGTGCTGAATCACGATCACGAACTGATCGTGGCCAAAGGAGGGCGGGGCGGAAAGGGGAACGCCTTCTTTGCGACCTCCACGCACCAGTCACCACGCGAGTGGCAGCCGGGTGAGGAAGGGGAGCAGCGGTCGCTGGAGATGGAGCTCAAGCTGATTGCCGACGTGGGACTGGTCGGCCAGCCTAACGCGGGCAAGTCCACGCTGCTTTCCGTCATCTCGGCGGCGCGGCCGAAAATTGCCGACTACCCCTTCACCACGCTGTCGCCCAACCTGGGTGTGGTGCCGCTCAGTGATCATCGCACCTTTGTGGTCGCGGATATTCCCGGGATCATCGAGGGAGCGCACGCCGGAAAAGGCCTCGGGCTCCAGTTCCTTCGTCACATCGAGCGCACGCGGATTCTCGCGTTCCTCATTCCGATCGACGCCGAAGATTGGCAGACGGAGTACGATGGCCTGCGAAAGGAAATCCACTCCTATTCGGAAGAACTGGCGGCCAAGCCGCATTGCGTCGTGTTCACCAAGATGGACTTGCTTGGTGAGGACTACGTGCCCCCCATCGAATCGCCGGGAGCTTTCGGCGCCTTTGCCGTGAGTGCGGCAGGACGCAGCGGCCTGGACACACTGCTGTCGGCCTGGTGGTCGCAGCTGCTGGTCCTGCGCCAGGAGGGTGCCGCTCAGGTCACCCCGGGAGCAGAGCCATAACGCGCGACACCCATGCGCTCCTGGTCCTGCGATGTGTCCGGGGACTTGGCGTCACCGGGCTGCGTCGCGCGATCGAGGAGGCTGGCGATGCGGATGCCGCGTTAGGCAGGCTCACCCGTGCCGCCCGTGAAGCAGCGGAGGCGCGCGCCGGCAGTGTCGTCGAGGCCAGTGAGTCTGCGGGGGCCCGCCTCACGACGTGGGACGAGGCCGTCTACCCGGCAATGCTCCGTACGCTCGAGGACCCACCACCCGTGCTCTTTTCCCTGGGTGACCTCTCGCTGCTCGATCGGCCGGCCGTCGCCATTGTCGGTACGCGCAATGCCACCAGTTACGGGCTGCGTGCCACCGCCACCCTCGCCCGTGCCGCGGGCGAAGCCGGGGTGACGGTGGTGTCCGGCATGGCGCGTGGTGTCGATGCCATGGCGCACGAAGTGGCGCTGGGCACGGCGGGCGGGACCATTGCCGTGCTTGGAACAGGGGTCGACGTGCCATACCCCAGGGAAAATGCGGCGCTGCATGCGCGTGTAGCGGCGCGCGGGCTGGTGCTCTCCGAAATGCTCCCCGGGGCACCTCCACATGCAGGATCGTTCCCGCGGCGTAACCGGTTGGTGGCTGCGCTCGCTGATGTCACCCTCGTCGTCGAAGCCGGCGTCCGTTCGGGTGCGCTCATCACGGCGACGATCGCCGACTCGTTAGGGCATCTCGTTGGCGCTGTGCCCGGGCCGATAGATTCGGCAGCGTCGCGAGGCTCCAACCAGCTGCTGCGGGACGGGAAACATGTGGTCGCCGCAGCCGAAGATGTCATTGCGCTCATCAACCTCACGCCACGCGGTCGCGCCGTTTCCCTTCGCCGCTCCCCCGACGCTCTGGCCCTGCCTGAAGGAGACGAGGGGGTGGTGCTGGCCGTGGTGCGCGATGGACCACGGCTGCCTGACGAGTTGATCGCAGCCACGGGTTTGAGCCCGTCTCGTCTGGCGGCAGCGGTGGGAGCACTCGGCGAGCAGGGGCTCGCGGGGCAGGATGCCAGCGGTTGGATACGCGTGCTGGCAGGGGCAGGCGAGTGATCGAGCGGTCAGCGGTGCGTCATGCTTACGTGCACGTGCCCTTCTGCGCGCGCCGCTGCAGCTACTGCGACTTCGCCATCGCGGTCCGACGGGATGTCCCGGTCGATGACTTCATCGCGGCGATCGAGCGGGAGCTGACTGTGCGAGCACTGAGCACCCCACTTCCACTCGAGACGCTCTACTTCGGTGGTGGAACGCCATCACGACTGGGTGGTGAGGGACTCGCGCGGCTGGTGCAAGCAGTGGCGGCCCGGTTGCCGCTGACGGGGAATGCCGAAGTCACGGTGGAGGCCAACCCCGAAGATGTGACGCCCGAGGTGGCGACGTGCTGGGCCGAGGCCGGGGTGAATCGTGTCTCGTTAGGTGTGCAGAGTTTCGATGAACGGGTGCTCGACTGGATGCATCGTGGGCATGGCGCCGATGCGCCGCGGGCGGCGGTCACCGCCTTGCGGGACGCGGGCATCGCCAACATCTCCGTCGACTTGATCTATGCGCTCCCTGAGGGGCTGGGCCGCAACTGGAGTGACGACATCACACGCGCCCTCGCGCTGAATCCCGATCACCTGTCGTGTTACGGCCTGACCGTGGAGCCAGCTACACCCCTCGGTCGCTGGGTTGAGCGAGGCGAAACGGCCCCACCCGGCGAAGAGCATTATGAATCCGACTTCCTCGAGACTCATGAACGGCTGACCTCGGCTGGATTTTCACACTACGAGGTCTCGAACTACGCCCTCCCCGGTCGTGAATCGCGCCACAACAGCAGCTACTGGCGTGGCGTGCCGTACCTGGGCATCGGGCCGTCGGCGCACGGATTCGATGGTCGCGTGCGTCGCTGGAATGTGCGCGAGTTTGCGGCGTGGGCTCGGCAGCTTGACGATGGCGCTGATCCGATCGGCGGCTCCGAGTCACTCACGCAGGAGCAACTCGCAATCGAGGCGGCATACCTCGGACTCCGTGCGCAGACCGGGTTGAAACTTCAATGGGCTGATGTGAGTCTGGTTGCGAGCTGGGTGCGCGAAGGCTGGGCGACAGTCGCGCACGAGACATTGCGTCTCACCCCCATGGGTTGGCTCCGCCTCGATGCCCTTGTGGCTGCCTTGACTGACCACCGAAGTCGTTACTAGCTTTGAACTTATGCCGCTTCCCGAACTCACGGAACGTGAACGGCGAGTCCTTGAGGCGGTCATTCAGCGCTATGTCGAAACGGCTGAGCCGGCCGGCTCCCGAACCATCTCTCGGCGTTTCGGATTAGGGGTCTCTCCGGCCACAATCCGGAACACCATGAGCGACCTCGAGGAGAAGGGATATCTCTTTCATCCCCACACCTCCGCGGGACGTGTTCCGACGGACATCGCCTATCGGCTCTACGTTGACTCGCTGATGCGGGCTCAGCAGCCGCCGCTTGTCGACGTGGACCGGCTGAATGAGGAACTCGCGACCTCAGGTGTTTCGGCAATCGAAATCATCCTGCGGCGTGCGGCACAGAGTCTCTCGATTGTTTCGCAGGAGCTGGGCGTCGCCCTGGGGCCTCGCCTTGATGCGGCACGTCTGCATCGGCTGGAACTCATTCGCGTGTCCAACGAGCGGCTGCTTCTCGTGATGACGCTTGAGGGTGGCGCCGTCAGGACGATCTTTGTGGAGGTGGCTGGGCAGGTGGCGGAGTCGGCGCTGGCCGAAGTCACGATGGTTCTCAACGAGCGGTTGTCGGGGCTCTCACTCCGGGAGATCCGGCACACCATGGGGGAGCGCCTTCGGGACAGCGGTGCTTCGGCGTTGGGTTCGCATGAATTGCTGAATGTGTTTGTGCAGGAGGGAGAAACGCTGTTCGATCTGCCCGTCGGGTCAGAGGACGCTGGAGTGGTTCTGGGACAGACTTCTGTTCTGGCCGACCAGCCGGAGTTCACCACCGGGGATGGCATGCGGCGGCTCCTGGAACTGACGGAAGGGAAAACACATCTCGCGGAACTGCTACGTCGCCGCACCACGGCGCCGGGCATTTCCATCACCATTGGCAACGAACACAGCGACCCACGGCTGGAACCCTTCACGATTGTGACGGCCGAATATCGAGTAGGCGCGCTCTCTGGTGTGATCGGCGTAATCGGACCAACACGGATGCCGTATGACAAGGTGATCGCACTGGTGCGTCACACGTCGGTACTGGTGTCTGACATTCTGCAGTAGGACATACATGGCGGATTTCTATCAGGTGCTTGGCGTGGCACGCGGCGCCAGCGATGACGACATAAAGCAGGCGTATCGCCGACTGGCGACCAAATGGCATCCCGATCGCAATCAGGGATCCAAGGAAGCCGAAGAGAAGTTCAAGGAGATCACCGAGGCGTACGATGTGCTGCGCGATGCGGACAAACGCGCGGCATTCGACCGGTACGGCGAGGCGGGGCTGCGCGGTGGCGGCGGTGGTCCCGGCGGGTTCCAGCATGTCGACCTCTCCGAAGCGCTGAACATTTTCATGCGCGACTTCGGCGCGTTCGGCGGCTTTGGCGATCTGTTCAATCAGCAACAGGGCAAGCGGACGGGGCCACGTGCGGGTCAGGACGTGAAAATCACCGTCGAGCTGTCGCTGGCCGAGGTGTCGACGGGTGCCACCAAGACGTTCACGGTGAAGCTCCTGGATCCGTGCGACAAGTGTTCCGCATCGGGCGCCGAGGCGGGGTCGAAGCCGGCCACGTGCCATACCTGTGGCGGCAGCGGAGAGGTTCGGCGCGCACAACGCTCTTTCTTTGGGCAGTTTGTCTCGGTGGTACCGTGCCCGATGTGCTCCGGAGAAGGGGTCGTGATCACGGCACCGTGCAAGAAGTGCCGCGGTGAAGGCCGCACCCGAGGTGAGCAGAGCATTCCGGTGCAGATTCCGGCCGGGGTGTCGTCGGGCCAGTATATGACTCTTCGCGGGCTCGGCAACGCGGGGCCGCGTGGGGGGCCGCGCGGCGATGTGCTCATCGTCTTTGATGTCGTGGACGACGCCCGCTTCGAGCGTGATGGCGAAGACCTCTACACCGAGGTGCTTGTGTCCTACCCGCAGCTGGTACTGGGCGCGGATATCGATGTGCCCACGCTGAACGGCCGTCTCTCTGTGCGTATTCCGCCAGCCACGCAGAGTGGGCAGGTGATTCATCTGCGCGGGCGCGGACTTCCGCGCGTGAACTCGTCAGGCACGGGCGACATGCATGTGCGCGTGCAGCTGTGGACACCCGAGCGGGTCTCGAAGGACGAAGAAGCCCTGCTCAAGGAGCTCATGGCGCACCAGCAGACCCCACCCGACAGCGCCCGGTCCAAGGGCTTCTGGTCCAAGATGAAGGAAGCGTTAGGCGCGTGACCTGGTCATCGCTGCGTGTGCAGCCGGGTGACCAGCGCGAGGCCGTGGCCGCTGCACTCTTTGCCGCCGGTGCGCAGGGGCTGCACGAGGATGGCACGGCCTTCGTGACGCACTTTCCGCCCGGGACGGATCTGGCGCCGGTGCTGGAGGCGGTGCGAAGCGCGGCGCCCGAGGCATCCTGCGAGGTGGGCACCACCGATCCGA
The DNA here is from genome assembly GCA_902826615.1 of uncultured Gemmatimonadota bacterium. Taxonomy (GTDB): domain Bacteria; phylum Gemmatimonadota; class Gemmatimonadetes; order Gemmatimonadales; family Gemmatimonadaceae; genus RBC101. The sequence continues at coordinate 287,140 of CADEFN010000007.1, read as the reverse complement.
CGGATTGGAGTACGGCTTGGCGCGATCGTCTCACCTCCCACGATCTGGGTGCCATCACCATTGCGCCCCCCTGGCTCAGCGAGTCACTCGATCCGGCCCGCACCGTTGTGATTGATCCCGGCATGGCGTTTGGCACCGGAGATCATCCGACGACGCGCGGGGCGGTGCGTCTCCTGCAGCGCGTGATGCATCCCGGACTTGCTGTTGCCGATCTGGGCGCGGGCAGCGCCGTCCTGGCGATTGCTGCGGCCAAACTTGGCGCAACCAAAGTGTTTGCCGTGGAGTACGACGGCGAAGCCATCTCCAACGCCGAGGCGAATGTGCTCGCCAACGGCGTCAACGAGATCGTGCATGTGTTCGAAGGGGATGCGGGTGTGTTCCTGCCCCTCATCGGGCCCGTGGATCTGGTTGTTGCCAACATCATTTCCTCGGTCCTCGTCGAGTTGCTTCCCGCCATCCATGGTGCCCTGGCGCCCGGTGGGGTGGCGGTGTTGTCCGGCATTCTGCTGGACGAGAAGAGCTCGATGCTCGAGGCCCTGCAAGCCGATGGCTGGCTAGTCACCGACGAAGACTCGGAGGATGTCTGGTGGAGCGTGACGATCGCGAGGTCGTAGCCTCGTTCCTGCATCTCGAAGAAGCCCTGGCGCCCGGCTCCACCGTTTCACTCGGCGACGAGGTTGCGCATCACGTGCGCGTGCGACGGCTGGGGGTGGGTGCCCGTTTGGCCCTCCTCGACGGACAAGGACATCGCGCCGTGGGAACCCTGGTGCGACTCGCACCGACGCCGGCGGTCGAGATCGAAAGCCTGGCGGTGAGCGCCCCCTTTCCACCTGTGCACCTGCTCCTCCCGATTGCCGACAAGGACCGCATGCTCTGGCTGGCGGAGAAGGCGGCGGAGCTTGGCGCCTCGAGCTGGCGCCCCATCATGTTCCGGCGCTCGCGCAGCGTGAAGCCGCGCGGAGAAGGGCCGACCTTCAACGGAAAGGTGAAGGCGCGCATGGGGAGTGCGCTCGAGCAGTCGGGTGGCGTGTGGCTCCCGGTACTCTTCCCGGAGAGCACCGCGGCACGTACAGCGGCAGCGCTGCCCGAGGGCGGGACACGGCTGGTCCTCGATCGGGACGGTCCTCCCCTGGCTCGGCTGACGGTGCAGGGACCCGTCTCGATCGCGGTTGGCCCGGAAGGCGGGCTGGAGGGTGGGGAACTGGAAGAACTCGAGGGGGCTGGCTTCCAGCGGGCGTCGGTCGGACACGCTACCTTGCGATTCGAAACCGCCGCCCTGGCCGCACTCTCCATCGTGCGATCCCTCCTGCAGGATTCTCCCACTCATGGCTGACGCCTGCTTGTTCTGCCGCATCGTGAGCGGCGAAATCCCGGCGAAGATCGTGCGGCAGGACGACCGCGCCATCGCCTTCCGGGATATCAGCCCGCAGGCGCCAACCCACGTGCTGGTCATTCCGCGTCGTCATGTGGCCACACTCGGCGAGGCAACAGACACCGGCGAGTTAGGGCATCTGCTGCGAATGGCGGCCGAGGTGGCGGAGCAAGAAGGTGTGGCGACGACAGGCTACCGGACCGTGATCAATACCAACGGTGACGGCGGCCAGACCGTGTTTCATCTCCATCTGCACGTCCTTGGTGGGCGTGCGCTCGCCTGGCCTCCGGGTTGACCCATGAGTGATTTGCTATCGAAGGTGCAGCAGGACGCTACCGCGGCGCGGAAGTCCCAGGACAAACTGGCGACGATGGTGCTCACCACGCTGGTGTCCGAGGCACGCAACCGCGAGATCGAGGTGCGCCGTGCGCTGACGGATGCCGACGTGGTGGAGGTGGTGCGCAAAGCGATCAAGCGTCGCAAGGAAGCGGTCGAGGCCTATACCAAGGCCGAGCGACCCGAACTGGCGGAGCGCGAATCTGCCGAGGCCGTGATCCTCGAGCGCTATCTGCCGCCGGCAGTGGATCCCGAAGAAATCAGGGCGGCGGTGCAGGCGGCTATTGCGGCCGGTGTCACGACGCTCGGGCCGTTGATGGGCAAGGTGACTCCCTTGTTCAAGGGACGGGCCGACGGGTCCCAGGTGAGCGCGGTTGTGCGCGAAGAGCTGGCTCGGCTGGGCACCTAGCGCGCCGGTGCGCTGGTGTCGCACGCTTTCCCGATGAGACTCCCGTGAACTCGCACGCCCTTTCCGTCCTGCAGTTCGCGTCCGTGCTGGACGTGGTGGCCGGCTATGCGAGCAGCTCGTTAGGCGCGGAGGCCGTGCGGGCGCTGCAGCCTGGCGCCGACCTCGGCTCCATCGAGGAAGAGCTGGCCCGGGTCGCGGCCATGCGTGCGCTCCTGGGCTCCGAGCAGGGATGGTCGCCCCATCCCGTGAGTGATGTGCGGCGCGCCCTCTCCAAGCTGCGGGTGGAGGGCACCCTGCTGCCCGGAACGGAAATCCGGGACATCGCGCAGGTCCTGCGCTCCTCCCGACTCACCAGGGAGTCGCTGCGTGATCCGCGGCAACCGCTGATTGCCCGCACGGTTCTGGACGGCTTTACCCAGCGGCTCCCGTCGTATCCCAAGCAGGAGGAGTTCATCGGCCGCACCATCGATGACGATGGCAGCGTCCGTGACGACGCCACGCCGGTGCTCCGGCGGGTGCGTCGTGAACTGCGCAATGCACAGGGCGAACTGGTGTCGCTCCTCGAACGGATCATGGGACGTCTGGAACCGCACCAGCGCGTGCTCGATGCTTCGGTCACATTGCGCAATGGGCGGTTTGTCATTCCGGTCCGGCGTGAGGCGCGTGGTGCCGTCGGTGGGTTGGTGCACGATGTCTCGGGGTCTGGCGGCACCCTGTTTGTCGAGCCGCCAGCGGCGATCGAGGCCTGCAACCGCATTCGCGAGCTGGAGGCCGAGGAGCTGCGGGAGGTCGATCGCATCCTCCTCGATCTCGCCGATCAGCTACGCCCGCTCACCGAGGAACTTCGCGATGCGCTGGACGCCCTGGTGGCGCTCGACGCGCTGTACGCGAGGGCTCGTTATGCGGTGGCCTTCCAGTGTGATGCCACGCGCCTGCGGCTCCCCGGTCATGGGTTTCGCATCGAGACGGGACGTCACCCGCTGTTACTTGCGCAGGGCATTCGGGTGGTGCCGTTCGACCTGCAGCTCGAGCCCGGAGAGCGCACGATGCTGGTGTCAGGGCCCAACACCGGCGGAAAGACCGTGCTGCTCAAGGCCCTCGCCCTCTTGTCGCTGATGCTCCAAAGCGGGATACCCGCTCCCGCCGCGGTGACGAGCGAAGTTGCGCTGTACGACGATGTCTTTGCCGACATCGGCGACGAGCAGTCCATCGAGGCGTCGCTGTCCACGTTCAGCGCACACCTCAAGAACCAGGGCGAAATTCTCCGATCGGCGACCGCGCAATCGCTGGTGGTGATTGACGAACTGGGGTCGGGAACCGATCCCCTCGAAGGGGCAGCGCTGGGCGGCGCCATTCTCGAGTCCCTGACCACGCGCGGCGCCCTCACCATCGCCACCACCCATCTCGGCGCGCTCAAGGAGCTGGCCACCGAGGTGGCCGGGGTGGTGAATGCGTCGCTGGAGTTTGACGCCGTCGCGTTAGGCCCGACGTATCGCCTCATCAAGGGCGTACCGGGACGTTCGTACGGCATAAGCATCGCGCGCCGTCTCCAGCTGCCCGAAGAGGTCATCGTCCGAGCGGAGCAACGGGTCCCGACGGTGGAACGCGACCTCAACGCGCTGTTGCAGGCGCTCGAAGCACGCGATCGCGAAATGGATGTGCGGTCCCGCGAACTCGCGGCATCGCTCGAAGAGGTGCAGGGGCGTGCCCAACGGATTACCGAGCGCGAGCAGAAGCTGCGTGAACGTGAGCGCACAGTAGAGCGTGAGTCGCGCAAGGATGCCCGCAAACACCTGCTCGACGCGCGGCAGGAGGTGGACCGGATTGTCCGTGACTTGAAGAAGTCGGGCACGGAGGCGGTAGACGCCGCCGCACATGAGGCGCGACGCCGGGTGGAACAACTCGCCCAGAAACAGGGCGGGCGTCTCGAGCAGTTGGAGCGCGAAGAAACCAATGTGCAGCGTCGTGTGGCGCCCGCGCCCGACCGTGCGCCGCTGGCCGTGGGGGACATTGTGGCCGTGCTCCCGCTGGAACGGCGGACCGGTCGAGTCCTCGAATTGCGTGACGACGAGGTGGTGGTGGCGTTAGGCAGCGTGAAACTGTCGTATCCGCGCCGCGCCCTCGAGCGCACCAGTGATCAGCAACTGCCGGCGCCGGTGCCGACCTGGATTGGCGACCTGCCCGAGGTCACCGCGCCGACGGAAATCGACGTTCGTGGGATGCGGGTTGGTGAGGTGGACGACACCGTCCTGCAGGCGCTCGACGCCGCCATTCGCGCTGACCTGCGCTCCCTGCGCATCATCCATGGCAAGGGCACGGGAGCGCTGAGAGAACGTGTGGCCGAAATGCTGCAGAAGGACACACGTGTCCGGACATTTCGGCTCGGCCTCTGGAACGAAGGGGGCGCTGGTGTCACCATTGCCGATCTGTGATTCCTGACGCCGAAGTCGAACGGGTTCGCGAAAGCGCTGACATCGTCAGCGTGATTGGCGAGTATGTCGACCTCAAGCGTGCCGGTGTCGACTTTCGCGGACCCTGTCCCTTTCACCAGGGCACTCATCGCAACTTCTCGGTGTCGACACGCAAGCGGATGTACTACTGCTTTGTGTGTCACGAGAGCGGAGATGTCTTCACCTTCGTGCAGAAACGTCTTGGTCTCGACTGGCCAGATGCGGTGCGTCTGATTGCGGGCAAGTTGGGGATCGAGCTGCACGAAACCCGGTCGCGCAACGAAGAGGGTCCCGATCCGCGGTCACCGATCTGGGAGGCCAACGCGGCCGCGGCGCAGTACTTCCAGCGCGTGTTGTGGGAGGACGACCTCGGCCGTCCCGCGCGCGAGTATCTCGCGCAGCGCTCCGTGGACCGCGCACTGGCCGAGAAGTTCGGGCTTGGCTACGCCCCGCGGGAAATCGGCCTCATGCGGGCGCATCTGGCCACCCTCGGTATCGACGACGCCCGGCAGTTCGAGGCTGGCCTGTTGTCGCGCCGGTCCGAAGAAGAGGAGCTGCGACCACGCTTTCGGCAACGGCTCATCTTCCCGATCCTCGACCTGGGTGGCCGGCACGTGGGGTTTGGAGGTCGGCTCATCGGACCGGGCGAACCGAAGTATCTCAACTCCCCCGAGTCCCCGGTCTACTCAAAAGGTCAGCTGCTGTACCATCTCAACGAAGCACGGCTCGCCGCACGCAGGGAAGAGCGTCTCTTTGTCGTCGAAGGGTATTTCGATGTCCTGCGGCTGGTCGGTGCGGGGGTGTCCGCTGTGGTGGCACCACTCGGCACGGCGCTTACCGAGGCGCAGGCGCAGCTCATCAAGCGATACACGTCGCAAGTGTTCCTCCTGTACGATTCGGACAAGGCGGGACTCAAGGCGACCTTTCGCGCCGGAGATGTGCTGCTCGCGCAGGGGGTATCGGTTCGCGTGGTATCGCTGCCGACAGGCGAAGATCCTGACACCTTCATGCTCGCCAATGGTCGCGACGCATTCGAGAAGGCGGTCACGGCCAGCATTGATGTCTTCGACCGGAAGGTGCAAATCCTGCAGCGCGGTGGCTGGTTTGCCGATCTGCACAAACGGCGCAAGGCCATCGATCACCTGCTCCCGACCATCCGCGCCTGTTCCGATCCGGTGATGCGCGACATCTACGTGGCGCGTGCGGCGGAGATGTCAGGTGTTGACCGACGTGTTCTCCTTGACGAGGCGGCGGGGTCATCAGTGCGCCGGGGTCGCGCCGAGCCCGCCCCCCCTTCAGTCGAGCGCGCAGCGCCGCCCCCACCGGACTCGGCCGAGCCGCGACCACGGCCCCGGCGGGTCGTTGGCCCGGGTGCCGCGGCGGAGCGTGAGCTGGTCCGCGCCATGCTGCGGGAACGCGACGTGGTCGAGCGTGTGACCGAACGCTTCGGACCTGATACCTTTCAGGTGCCTGCGTATCAGGAGATCTTCCAGCGGTTGCTCAACCTTGGTTCCGATGGCACCATCGAGGAACTCGCCGCGGGAATGGAACCGGCAGTACTCGAGGAGATGCAGGGACTCATCGATTCAGGCGAGGCCATCCAGAATCTCCAGCGCACGGTTGAGGACAGTTTGTCTCGTCTGGAACTGCATCGCCTGAAGGAGGAGAATCGCCGGATCGATCGCCTGATCGTGACAGCGACCGGGGTTGAGCAGGATCGGTTACTGAAGGAGAAAAGCGAGAACACCGGGGAAATCCGCCGGTTACACGACTCGCTGGACCACCCGTAGTTCCCCACACGTGAGAGGACCTGTGAATCCGGACGTCGATGCGTTGATGGCGCTGCAAGCCGAGGACGATGTAGTCGAGGAGATCATGGCACAGCTGGACGCCATCGCGCCGCGCCTCGAGGCGCTCGACCAGGTGCGGGCCGGCGCGCTCAAGGCACTCACGCAGCTCAAGGGTGCAATCGAGAGCGATGAACGGAAGCGCGTGGAACTCTCGATGCGGCTCACCGAGCACAAGGAGCGGCACGACAAGAATGTCGCCCAGCTCGATGTGGTCAAACGCATGCGCGAGGCCACGGCCGCGGTGGCGCAGGTGGAAATGGGTCGCAAACTGCTGCTCGAACTTGAAGGCTCTCACCGGGACGTGGTGAATCGCGTCAACGAGGGGCGGCGGGTTGTGGTGGAGAAAGAGGCACAGCTCGCCAAACTCGACGAAGATCAGGCCGCGGCGCGCGCCGCCATCCAGGGCGAGAAGGAAACCCTGGGCGGCACCCTCGCCGGGGCGCGTCGCAATCGTGAAGCAAAGGCAGCTTCGGTCACGGCGTCACTCCGGGCCAAGTACGATCGCATCCGGCAGCGCCGCCGTTCGCAGTCGGTGTTTGCACTCGAGGCAGGGGCGTGTGGCTCCTGCGACACCGCGATTCCGGTTCACCGGCGTCAGGCCATGACGGCCAGTGGGTCGGTCGAAGTCTGCGAAGCGTGTGGAGTGCTCATCTTCGCAAGGGAATGATGATACTCCTCGCGGGAGTCGGCTGTATGATGGTCGCATGACCGCTCCCGTTGCCCGTCCCCGCATTGCGCCACTCTGGAGTGCCACGGAGTCTCCTGACCCGGAGCGTGTGGCGCGTCTGGTCGAGACGCTGCGACTCCCCCCGCTGGTGAGTCGCCTGCTGGTGAGCCGTGGGTATGGTGAGGTGGAGGACGCACGGGCCTACCTCCGCCCGCGCCTCGAACAGCTCCATGACCCGCGCCTTTTTCTGGGGATGGATGCAGCGGTCGCGCGCATCCGGCTTGCCATCGGCCAGGGCGAGACGATCCTGGTGCATGGGGACTACGACGTCGACGGCATCTGTTCGTCGACGATCATGGTGAAGATCATCACCCATCTCGGCGGCAAGGCGGTCGCGTTCCTGCCACACCGCATGACCGACGGCTACGACCTGTCCGACGCCGGCGTCGACGCGGCGGTGCGGCTGGGGGCGAAGCTTGTGCTCACCTGCGACTGCGGGACCAGCGCGCACGCTGCTATCGAGCGGTTGTCATCGCTCGGCATCGACACCATCGTCTCGGATCATCACCTGCCAAGTCGCCCGGTGCCGGCCTGTGTGGCCGTGCTCAATCCGCGGCAGCCGGGATGCGAGTATCCGGACAAGGATCTCTGCGCGGCAGGGGTGGCGTACAAGTTGTCGCTGGCGCTTATGCGCGATATGGGGGGCAACGAGAACGTGGTGCTGCGGCATCTCGATCTGGTGGCGTTGGCCACCGTCGCCGATGTGGCGCCACTGCGTGGCGAGAATCGCACCCTGGTGCGGTACGGGCTGCGCATGATGAACGAGACCGCGCATCCCGGATTGCGGGCCCTCATCGACGCGGCGGGTCTGGCCACGACGCCCCTTACCGCGGGGCGGATCGGCTTTGTGCTGGCACCGCGGCTCAACGCGGCCGGGCGGGTAGGGCATGCAATGCGTGGCGTGGACCTGCTGATGAGCAGCAATCCATCGGAGTGCAACCAGATCGCCCGCGAGTTGGAAGAGCTCAACAAGGCGCGCCAGGAAATCGACCGGGCCACACTCGCGCAGGCGAGATCGATGGCGGACAAACTGGATCTCGATCAGGTCTATGGTGTGGTGCTGGCGGCGGATGGGTGGCACCCCGGCGTCATCGGGATTGTGGCATCGAGGCTGGTGGAGGACCTGGCGCGCCCGGTCATGATGGTTGCCCTCGAGAAGGGGATGGGCAAAGGATCCGGGCGGAGCACGTCACGCTTTGACCTGCATTCCGGGCTCACCGCCTGTGCTGATCTCCTCGTGCGCTACGGCGGACACAAGGCCGCAGCCGGTATCACCGTGGCGGCTGACCAGGTCGACGCATTCTCCGAGCGCTTCAACGCCGTCGCGCGTGAGCGACTCACACCCGCCGATCTGGTCCCTCAGCTTCGCGTGGATCTCGAACTGGCCATCGGCGACGTGACCGAAGACCTTGAAGCGCTCTTGCGTCACTTCGAGCCCTACGGCATCGGAAATCCGGCGCCTACACTGGCGGTGCGGGGCGCTCGGCTTGCCAGTGCGCCACGTGTGGTGGGGCAGGGAGGGCTCAAGCTTCGCCTCGCGTCAGGCAGTGGCGCACTCGAGGCGCTGGGCTGGGGCATGTCCGATCGGGCCAGCGAGTTCGCCGAAGGGGATGAGGTCGATATCGCCTTCAAGATCGAGCGCGAGACCTACAAGGGCGAAACAAGGATCGTCGCACGTCTCTCCGACATCCGCGGCTGACCCATGCGCATCGTGGCTGGAGAATGGCGTGGCCGCACGCTGCGAGTGCCAAAGGACCCACGGGTCCGCCCCACCGCCGACCGCGCGCGCGAAGCGTGGATGAGCATTTTGCAGCACGACATTCCCGGTGCTCGGGTTGCCGATCTCTGTGCCGGGTCTGGGGCACTGGGGCTCGAGGCTCTCTCCCGCGGCGCGGTCTTCTGCGACTTTGTCGACCTCGCGGAGCCATCCCTGCGCTGTATCCGGGAGAACGCGGCGACCTTCGACGCGCAGGACCGGATTGCGGTGCAGCGTGGCGACGCGCTTCGGGTGGTGCGCAAGGTCCCGGACGGCCACTGGGACATTGCCTTTGCCGACCCGCCATACAACATCGGTCTCGCTCCGCAACTGGTGGAGGCATGGCTCGAACGCCCCTACGCGCGCATCCTCAGTGTGGAGCACGAAGCGCATGAAGTGCTGCCGCCGGGGGGCGATTCCCGGCAGTATGGCGGTACCAGGATTTCCATCTATCGCGTTCCCGCACCTGCTGGCTGATCTGCTCCCTCGTCCCCACCTTCTCTCCTCACATGCGCACCGCCATTTATGCGGGTTCCTTCGATCCCATCACACACGGTCATGAGGATCTCATCAAGCGATCGCTGGGTTTTGTGGATCGCCTGATTGTGGCAGTGGCGACAAATGCGGCAAAGCAGCCGCTCTTTTCAAAGGACGAACGCACCGCCTTCATCAAGGCCTCGCTGGGTGACGAGCCCCGCATCAGTGTGATGCACTTCGATGGCCTCCTCGTCGATTTCGCTCGTCAGGCGGGCGCATCTCTGCTCATCCGCGGACTGCGTGCCGTGTCCGACTTCGAATACGAATACCAGATGGCCCTCATGAACCGGCATCTGCTGCCCGAGCTCGAAACGGTGTTCATGGTGCCGTCGCTCGACACCACCTACATCTCGGCGTCGCTGGTACGCGAAGTGGCGCGTTTTGGAGGGAATCTGGACGGGCTCGTGTCGCCTGCGGTGGCGGCCGCGCTGCAGACCCGATTCGCCAAACCGGCGTGAGCACGTCTACAGGCAAGGCGTATGTGGACGCGCTTCTCGAGCGCGCGTCGGAAGCGCCGCGCCGGCTCGTCTTTCCCGAGAGCGGTGACCCGCGCGTGCTGCAGGCGGTGCGCGCCCTGGCGGCGCGTGGGGTGGTGCGTCCCGTCCTCGTTCGCGATGTGGCGATGGATGCCTCGGAGTCCGATCTGCGTGGCATCGACGTGATCGATCCGGCCCGCGACCCCCGAGTAGAACGCGCGGCCCTGCGGCTGTACAAGCGGCGGGCTGCACGTGGCATGACGGAAGACGAGGCGCTGACCATGGCGCGTCACCCCCTCTTCCTCGCTGACGATCTGGTGCATCACGGTGAGGTGGACGGGTGTGTGGCAGGTGCCGTCTATACCACCGCCGAGGTCCTGCGCGCGGCGTTGTGGATGGTTGGAACGGCGGCTGGCGTCTCGACGGTTTCGAGTGCGTTTTACATGGTGGTGCCGGCCTTTCGCTCGGATCACGCCGAGGTGCTTACGTTCACCGATTGCGCGGTTGTGCCGGAGCCCAGCGCAGAGCAGCTCGCGGACATCGCGCTGGCGGCCACGCGTGATCGCGTCCGGCTGGTGGGCGACGAGCCGGTGGTCGCCTTTCTCTCGTTTTCCACCAAAGGGAGTGCCGAGTCGGCGTCGGTGACCCGGGTGCGGCAGGCCGCCGCACTACTCCAGGAGCGGGCCCCGGCACTTCGCGTGGACGGTGAGCTCCAGGCCGATGCCGCGCTTCTGACGGCAATCGGGGCTCGTAAGGCACCCGGGAGCCCAGTGGCCGGGCACGCCAATATCCTGGTTTTCCCCTCGCTCGACGCGGGTAACATTGCCTACAAGCTCGTGGAGCGTCTGGCAGGGGCGCGGGCGATCGGGCCGATCATCCAGGGGCTCGCCAAGCCGTGCAGCGACTTGTCGCGCGGCGCCTCGCCTGACGACATTATGTGCGTCGCGGCGATCACGGCATTGCAAGCCTGATCGTGCCGTGCCGCGACCGCAACTTACGGAGATTCCTGCATGAGTTTCGCCATTCGCAAACAGGGTGATGTGTGTGTCGTGGACGTCGACGGGCAGCTGATCGTCGGTAACCGCCAGGAGCTGAAGCAGAAGGTGCTCGATGAGATCGAGCGAGGTGAACGCCGTTTTCTCGTGGACTTCTCCCAGACCGGGTACATCGACTCGTCAGGCCTGGGGGTGCTGGTGTCACTGTCCAAGAAAATCCGGGAGGCGGGTGGCGAGCTCCGGCTGGCCAGCCTCAACGACGACCTCAAGACCCTGTTTGAGCTCACCAAGCTCGACACGCTCTTCCAGATCACCAACTCGCGCGAGACGGGGCTGGCCAGTTTCTAGCCGCCCCGGCTACGCCGCCGCCTCCGCGTCGGGAGCGTGACGCGGAGCGCTCATTACGCGTTATCCCTCTGCCATGCACTCGCTCAGTCCCGCGAACGGGCCCGACGGCCTTCCGCGCGCAGGCTTCCCCATAGAACTCTCCTTCCCGAGTGACGTGTCGCTCATCGAACACGTGGTCGGGATGGTGCGGGAGGAGTGCGCCCAGCGTCAGCTCTCGGCGCGCGTCTGCAATCTGACCGTCCCGGTGGCCCTCACCGAGGCACTCTCCAACGCCATTGTGTACGGCAACGGGGAGGATCGCCTCAAACAGGTGCGGCTGAGTGCCCGGCTCGACGATCAAGCGCTGGTTCTCGAGGTCACCGACGAAGGTCCCGGGTTTGACCTGGATGCCTGCGAGATCGACCCGACCACCGAGGAAAACCTCGACCGCGAAGACGGGCGTGGGCTCTTCCTCATGCGCTCGCTGATGGATCGCGTCGAACGCTTCACCAACGGCGGCAACGTCGTCAGGCTCACGCTGAACCGTCAGTGAAGGATCTCAACCTCGCTCTGCACGCCTTCACCACCGCGACCGGTATTCGAGCCGTGGTGTGGACGGCTGGCGTCGACGGCACACTGACGGCCATTGCGGGTGCCCACGAGGTCTCGCCGCCGGGCGTGATACGCCTCCTGACCGCCGGGGGACCACCAGCGGAGGTGGACCGCGAGGACGGCGTGCTCCTCGTGTCGGGCGTGCCCAACACCCCCAAGGCCTGGATCGGTGTGGGACCCGTCGAGGAAGTGTTCAGGGATTCTGCCCTTGCCCACCTGACGTTTTTGCAGCCTGTTGTTAGTCACTACTTCCAGTCGGCCATGGAAGTGGAGCACTCGGCCTACGAGCTGGCGGAGCGGTACGAAGAAATCAACCTGCTCTACACGACCAGCGAAATTCTCGGTCGCACTGTGTCGCTCGAAGAAGCGGCGGCCCGGATCCTGTCGGAGATCAGCGAAACGGTAGGCGCGCGCCGTGCCGCCATCCTGGTGCACGATCGCACAACCGACACACTGCAGGTTGTCAGTGCCCTGGGCTTCGACCCGCGCGATGCGGCGCCCATTGCCACCGGCAATGCCGAGGCCGTGACGGCCTTTGTCTTTCGCGAGCAGCGCGGCTTCATCTTCGACGACGGGGTGATGCCCTGCGAGGCCGAAGCGGAGTTTCGGCGCGGCGGGTTGCTGGCTGTGCCGATCCTCTGGACCAATCCCGGCCCGCATGGCTCCATCCCGTTAGGTGTGGTCACCCTCTCGGAGCGCCGCACCGGCGAGCACTTCAGCGCGGGCGACGAAAAGCTCGTCTCGGCCATTGCCACGCAGATCGGTACGGCGATCCAGAATGCACGTCTGGTACGCTCGTCGCTGGCGCAGCAGCGGTTGCAGCAGGAGATGCGGCTGGCCAGTGACCTGCAGCTCAAGCTCCTCCCCGACGCCGCCTTGTTTGCCCCCGAAGCCCATATTGCCGCCCGTGTGGTGAGCGCGGACAGTGTCGGTGGGGACTTCTATCAGCTTTTTCGCCTCGGCGGGGGTCGTACCGGTGTCATGGTGGGTGACGTGTCGAGTCATGGCATTCGCGCCGCCCTCGTCATGGCGCTTGTCATGAGTGCGTCGTCCATCCATGCGCAGTCCACCGCGGACCCGGCCGAGATGCTGACGAAGTTGCTCGGCACCCTGGCGGACGAGCTCGAGAGCACCGAGATGTTCATCTCGATCTTCTATGCGGTGCTCGATCCGGCGCGCGGGGTGTTGCGGTATGCCAATGCGGGGCACCCGCACGCCTTTGTCATCGGCGCCGACGGCGCCACGGAGCGACTCGGTGCCCTCGACACACCGTTAGGCATGTCCCCCAAACCGCTCGGGGCGCGCGAGCGTCCCTGGTCGCCTAACCGGGACCTGCTCCTGGTCTTCACCGATGGCGTGTCTGACTCGCGCAACCGCCAGGACGTGCGCCTCGGAGAGCAGAAGGTGCTCGATCTGGCGAAGACGCTGCGCAATGAGGCGCCGGAAGTGCTGGTGGAGAAAGTGTTCGGGGCGGTCGCGACGCATGTGGGAGACGCACTGCGCCGCGACGATCTCACCCTGGTGGTGGCCCGGAGCTGAGGCGCCCCTCCAACGTGCCGCCAATCCGGAAACGCTTCGGCCAGAACTTCCTCACGGATCGTGGTGCCCTCACGCGCATCGCCGACGCGCTTCAGCTCACGGGCGCCGAGACGGTGGTGGAAATCGGGCCGGGGCGGGGCGCGCTTACCGACCTGCTTGCGACGCGCTGCGCGCGGTTGATCGGGATCGAGATCGATCGAGATCTGGTGACCCTGCTGCAGGCGCGATATGAGGGCCAGTCACATATCACAATCGTCGCGGCCGATGTTCTCGACACGTCACTCGGCGCGGTCGCCGGTGGGCCCTACGTGTTATGCGGGAATGTGCCGTACTACGTCACCACACCCATCCTCTTTCACGCGCTGCGTCCGCCGCGTCCCACCCACGCTGTCTTCCTGGTGCAGAAAGAAGTGGCGGAGCGTTTGGTCGCCATGCCGGGAACACCGGAGTACGGCGCGCTGACCGTGAACATGCGTCTGGCCGCTGATGTGGAGCTGGCGGGACATGTCGGTGCGGGATCCTTCTTCCCGCGTCCCCAGGTGGATTCCGCCATCGTGCGGCTGCGGTATCACGCCGCGGCGGCGCCTGACGACGAGGAGGTTCGCGCCTTTGTCGTGGGGCTCTTTGGTCAGCGCCGGCGCCAACTGGCGCGTGCGTTGCGCACGGTGTCGGGGTGTGAGGCGACGGTGGCGCAGCAGGTGCTCGAACGAACCGGGCTGGCTCCTGATGTGCGCGCCGAAACCCTGGCGCCGGGGCAGTTCGTTCAGCTGTACCGCGAACTCCGGGGCAGGCCGGCCTAACGAGACCGGTTGGAGAGTTCGTAGCTCAAGCCTTCCAGTTCCAGGGCGAGGTTCACCGAGCGCACCGAGACTTCAGGCGGCACATGCAGCTGCGTCGGGGCAAAGTTGAGGATCGCCTTGAAGCCCGCGTCCACGACACCCATCGCAACTTCCTGGGCCGCTTCGGCCGGCACCGCCAGCACCGCGATCTCGGGTTCGTACTCCGCCATGTCTGCCGCCATCGAGCTCAAATGGCGAACCGTCATGCCATCCCAGCGCGTGCCGACCTTGCGTTCGTCGGAGTCGTAGACCGCCACCACGTGAAAGCCACGACTGCGAAAACCATCGTACTGCGCGAGGGCGATCCCGATTTTTCCCGCCCCAACGATGGCCACCTTCCAGGCCCGACCCAGGCCGAGGATGTCACGAAGCGAGCTGGTCAGTTCGGGGACGGAGTAGCCAAGACCGCGCTTGCCGAAGGACCCGAAGAACGAGAGGTCCTTTCGCACCTGTGCAGAGGTGGTCCCACCATGTGCGGCGAGCTCTTCCGACGAGATCGTGGGAAGTCCGCGCTGAGATGAGCCCTCGAGGAATCTGAGGTAGACAGAGAGGCGGCGAACCGTGCTGTCTGCTATGCGTTTCACTGGTGGGAAGGACTTTGTGAATTGATTCACAAGCTAGGCACTGAAGTCCGAGTGGTAAAGCGGATGCCCGTTGGGGTGGGCCAGCGGCTGTTCAGACAGCCGCCACTAACGGGGAATTTTCGGGTGTATTCGTCTATCTTCCCGGCATGTCAGGCGTAACTGGGAGGCCGTCGGTGCGAACCCCGATGGCCGACACCACCATCATCCTCCGCGCGCGCGAGGCGCTCTCGAAGGGGCCGCTCTATGCCTCCGAGCTGCTCAGTCGGGTGCTGGCGCTGCCCGGGGCGCCATCGGCGGTGGCTGGGCGGATTGCGGACGCCCTCTTTTCCCGCCACGAGGACTTTGAGAAGGGGGAGATGGGCGAGTGGCGCCTCTCCTCCAAGCCAAGCTCTGTCGCGGCGGTGGCCGATGCCCCCTTAATCACCGACCTCAAGTACGCGGTGGTGGACGTCGAGACGACCGGCGGCGGATCGAAGCGCGGCGACCGAGTGACCGAGATTGCGGTGGTGCCGGTGGACGGGATGCAGGTCGGCGAGCCCTGGGTCACCCTGGTCAACCCGGATCGGAGCATCCCGCCACAGATCGTTGCACTCACGCGGATCACCACCGATATGGTGCGACGAGCACCTCGGTTCCACGAGGTTGCACCGGCAGTGCTCGACCAGTTACGCGGTCGGCTCTTTGTGGCGCACAACGCGACCTTCGACTGGGGTTTTGTGAGCGCGGAGTTGCTCCGCTCTGACGACCGGGCCCTGGCGGGAGACCGGTTGTGCACTGTGCGGCTGGCGCGGGTGCTGCTGCCACAGCTCCGGCGGCGTTCACTCGACTCGTTATGCGAGTACTTCGGCGTGAGGATTCACGAACGCCATCGTGCCGCCGGCGATGCCGCCGGTACCGCGCGCGTCCTTTGCCGGTTGCTGGAGCTGGCGGCGGATCAGGGCTACGATACGTGGCCTGCGCTCTCGGCCCGCCTCGATCGCCGCACAGGCCGGGCCCGGCGCAAACGTACCTCTCTTCCCAGACCCGTCGACTTCGACACTACCTCATGATTCCTGCACGTCCTTCGGTTGACACGATGTCGTTAGGCCGGTTCCGGATCCATGCCATTCAGGCCGCCGGCCAGAAACTCGACGGGGGCGCGATGTTTGGCGTCGTGCCCAAGCCGTTATGGGAAAAGCGGATTCCTGCCGACGAGCGCAATCGCATTGGTCTGGGCATGCGCTGCCTCCTGGTAGAGCATGATGACGGGCTGGTGCTCATCGACACCGGGGTCGGCAACAAGGAGAACGACAAGTTCCGCGACATCTACGGCATCGAGAACGCCGGGGAGGGGGACGGCACCTGGCTCGAGGATGGTTTGACGAGGCTCGGCTTTGCCCCCGCCGATGTAAAGCTCGTGATCAACACCCACCTGCATTTCGACCATGCCGGAGGGAATACACGAGTGGACGAGGGCGGGGCAGTCCAGGCGTCTTTTCCCGGGGCCCGGTTTGTCGTGCAGCACGGGGAACATCACTGGGCGACTCACACCAATGAACGCACGGCGGCCTCCTATTTCACCCGAAACTGGGACCCCATCATGGAGGCTGGTCGCTTTGAGCTCATCGAAGGTGAGCGGGAGATCGTGCCCGGGATTTCCAGCGTGCTGAGCCCGGGGCACACCCCCTGGCACCAGAGCATCCTGGTGGATGGGGGCAATGGGGCCAAGGCGCTCTTTCTCGGGGACGTCTGCCCCACGTCGGCGCACCTCCCGTTGCCGTGGATCATGGGGTACGACGTGGAGCCTCTGGTGACCCTCGAGTCCAAGCGCCGGATCATGTCCCGGGCTGTGGACGAGGGGTGGTGGATGGTTTTCGAGCACGACGCATCGGTGGCATGGGGTCGGGTCGAACACGACGGGAAGGCGTATCGGCTGGCCCCCTTGCCCTCCTAACCTGTTGCCCCTTAGCTTCTTAGCACAATTCGCTCAAGCAGGGCTCGAAAGGGCCCTCACCTGTCGGCCCCTTTACGTGTGCTGACTGAGTCCTCGGTTGATGAACGGCTCTGCCACAGGTGAGATGTGGCGGGCGTTTGTGCGTCGCGGACTCCTATCGGGTCCGCGATTTGTTTTTCAGGGGTGCGCGTTAGGCAAGCCCCGTCATTCAGCTGGAGGATTTACACCTATTCAGGACACAACCAAGCGCATTCGAGTCAACCGTCAGATCCGCATCAGCCCCGTTCGGGTTATTGGGGCCGATGGCAGTCAGCTCGGGATCATGGAGGTTGACCGGGCCATGGCCCTTGCCGACGAGGCTGGGCTGGACCTGGTGGAGGT
Source organism: uncultured Gemmatimonadota bacterium (assembly GCA_902826615.1). GTDB lineage: Bacteria > Gemmatimonadota > Gemmatimonadetes > Gemmatimonadales > Gemmatimonadaceae > RBC101. The sequence goes on along the minus strand of CADEFN010000007.1, from coordinate 270,017 downwards.
CGCCGCGACGGCTCGGCCCCCGGTTGTCCGTGTCATGGACTTCGGGAAGTTCAAGTTCGAACAGGCCAAGCAAGCGCGGCAGGCCAAGAAGAAGCAGCACGTGATCGAGCTGAAAGAGGTGAAGTTCCGGCCTGGTATCGACGATCACGACTTCGAAACCAAAACTCGGCATGCGCGCCGGTTCCTCGGGGAGGGGAACAAGGTGAAGGTGACGCTGATGTTCCGTGGGCGGCAGATCGCCCATCCTGAACTGGGTGTCGCAGTGGTGGAGCGGGTGGCCGTCGATCTCGCGGATATTGGGAAAGTGGAAAGTGCCGCGAAGATGGAAGGGAAATCATTGACCATGATTCTCGCGCCCAAGTAAGGCGCGCAGGGACGATTGCAATGCCGAAAATGAAGACCCACAAAGGCGCAAAGAAGCGGTTCTCGGTGACGGGAACTGGCAAAGTGCGCCGACTCAAAGCCAACAAGAGTCACATCCTCACCAAGAAGGACGCCAAGAGAAAGCGGCGTCTGCGCCGCCCAGCCATGCTGAGCTCCAATGGCGAGGTGAAGGTGATCAAGCGACTCATTCAAGCCTAAGGAGAGACTCGGATGGCTCGCGTCAAGGGAAATCCCAAGCGCCTCGGGCGCAAGAATCGCTACATGAAGGCTGCGCGCGGCTACTTTGGCGCCCGCAGCAAGTTGTGGGGTCCGGCCAAGGAGTCGGTGGAACGCGCATGGCGTTACGCGTACCGGGATCGCCGCAACAAGAAGCGCGACTTCCGTCGCCTCTGGATCGTGCGCATCAACGCCGCCGCGCGGCTCAACGACATGAGCTACTCGGTGTTCATGAACGGCCTCCACAAGGCCGGCATCGAAGTTGACCGCAAGGTGCTCGCGGATCTCGCCGTGCACGACATGGCCGCCTTCAACGCGCTCGCCGAGAAGGCTCGCGCGGCGCTCGCTGCCTAAGCACCACCAGACGGCAGGCGGTAGACGGTAGGCGGCGGAGCAGACAGCTCCGGCGGCAACCACAACAACGGCGGCAGCGCGGTCAGATCGCGTGGTCGCCGTTTCCGTTGTTCACTCAACCAGGACAGCTCGTGTCTCTCGCGGACTTCGAAGCGGCAATCAAACAGCTGAAAGCGGAAGCGGATCAGGCCATCGAGGCCGCGACCTCCGACGCGGAGTGGACCGAGGTGCGCAACGCACTCGTCGGGCGAAAGGGCGGCAAGCTGTCGGGGCTCATGCAACAGCTGGGGCAGATGCCGACGGAGGACCGCCGGGCAGCTGGTGCGGCTATCAACTCACTAAAGCTGGAAGTGGAGGCCGCGCTGGAGACAAAAGGTGCGTCGCTCAAGGCGGCCGCATCCTCGGGGCCCACCCTTGACCTCACCATGCCCGGTCGCCGGCGCTGGGTTGGCGCCGCGCATCCTGTCACCCGTGTCATCGACGAAATCTGCGAGATCTTTCGCGAACTCGGTTTCTCTGTCGCGTTAGGTCCGGAGGCCGAAACCGAGTGGTACAACTTCGGGGCACTCAATTTCCCCGCCGATCACCCGGCCATGGACATGCACGACACGTTGTACCTCGGCAGCGGCGCGGTGCTGCGTACACACACCTCACCGGTGCAGGTGCGCACGATGCAGCGATGGAACCCGCCCATTCGCGTGCTGGCCCCCGGCAATGTGTACCGTCGCGACTTTTTCGACGCCACCCATGCGCCTGCATTTGCGCAGCTGGAAGGACTGGCCATCGACGAAGGCATTTCCTTCGCCGACCTCAAGGCCACGCTCACCCACTTCGCCAAACAGTTCTACGGGCAGTCGACGCGCACGCGGTTCGGGCCGTCGTACTTCCCGTTCACCGAACCGTCGGCCCAGATGGACGTGGAGATCGACCTGGGCGACGGCAAGGGAAAGCGGTGGGTGGAGATCATGGGCACGGGGCTCGTCCATCCGGCTGTCATCGAGTCGGCCGGTCTCGACAGCCAGAAGTATTCGGGCTGGGCCTTCGGGATGGGGCCCGGGCGCATTGCCATGTCCCGGTATGGCATTCCGGACATCCGGCTGCTCTACGACTCCGATGTGCGCTTCCTCGAACAGTTTGTCTGAAGCGTCATCACTCCCGGCTCACTTCGACTCCCGCACCACACGGTAGATGCTCTATTCCCACGATTGGCTGCGCACCTTTGTTCCCCACGACCTCCCGGCCAGTGAGGTGGCGGCGCTCATCGGGCGGCATGTTGCCACCATCGACCATTTGCAGCCCCTGCGTGCCGACCTCGCGCCCATTGTGATTGCACGCGTGGTGGAGGCAGGGAGGCATCCCAACTCCGATCACCTCTGGGTCACGAAGGTCGATGACGGAAGCGGGACACTGCTCGACGTCGTCTGCGGAGCGCCTAACGTGGTGGCGGGAACGTTGTACCCTTTCGCCAGGGTCGGCACGGTGATGCCGACGGGCAACAAGGGTGGCATTCTCATCGAGAAGCGGAAGATTCGCGGCGAGTGGTCCACAGGCATGCTCTGCTCGGCAAAAGAGCTTGGCCTTGGTGAGGACCATGATGGCATCATGCCCCTGGACCTCGATGTGCCAACGGGAACGCCACTGCTGCAGGCGCTCCCGATTGGCGACGTCCAGCTCGAGGTGGACGTCCTCCCCAATCGCCCCGATCTCTTTTGTCACCTCGGCATGGCGCGCGAGCTTTCTGCCATTTCCGGGCACGCCAGGCGGTCGCTGCATGAGGTGATCGCTGCCGAGACCGGACACGTGGCCCTCGCACTCCCGGCACCGGTGTCCGGACCGAGCGGCGGGCTGACGGTGCAGGTGAAGGACCACGATGGGTGCCCTCGGTACATGGCCGTGGTCATTCGCGGGGTGCGCGTGGGTCCTTCGCCGTCGTGGCTGGTGCAGCGTCTCGACGCGGTGGGATCGCGCTCCATCTCCAACGTGGTCGACGCAACTAACTACATGCTGCACTCGGCGGGCCAGCCGATGCATGCTTTTGATCTCGCCAGACTGGCGCAGCAGACCATCGTGGTACGCGCCGCCGTCGCAGGCGAGAAACTGGTGACGCTCGACGGCGTCGAACGCACGCTCGCCGAGGGGATGACGGTCATCGCCGACGCCGAACGGCCGGTGGCCGTGGCGGGTGTCATGGGTGGACGCGATTCGGAGGTCACCGAGGCGACCACCGACATCGTGCTCGAAGTGGCGTACTTCGATCCGCGAAGAACACGCCGCACACGCAAGGCGCTTGGACTCAACACCGACGCGTCGCACCGCTTTGAGCGCGGTGTGGATGCCTGGGGAACGGCGGAAGCGCTCGAGGCAGCGGCTCAGCTGATTGTGGCGGTCGCCGGAGGACAAGTGGATGGCGCCCCCATCGACGTGGGCGCGCCGCCGGTCCGCACCGCTGCGGTGGCGCTCGATGTGGCCCGGGCCCAGCGCTTGTTAGGCGACATCGTGCCGAGCGCCGAGATGCAGCGCCTGCTTGGGAGCATTGGGTGTGAGGTGTCTGCGGCTGGCGCCGAGACGTTGATGGTGACGCCGCCCGTGTGGCGACGCGACCTGTTGCGCGATGCCGATCTCGTGGAAGAACTGGCACGTCTCCGCGGCTTCGACCAGTTGCCCGACACACTTGGCGCCTTCAGGCCGGGCGCGGTGCCCGATCATCCGCTTCATGTGATCACCAGGCGGTTGCGGCAGCTCTTGATTGGAGAAGGTCTTCTCGAGGTGCGACCGATGCCATTTGTGCGCGGCACCGACGAGTCGCATGTGCGGGTGACCAATCCGCTCGCCGAAGACGAACCACATCTGCGTCGCACCATCAGCGAGACATTGGCCAGACGCGCGGAACACAATCTCTCCCGCATGGAAGGGAACGTTCGCCTCTTCGAGGTGGGCGCTGTCTTTGCGCCCACTGGCGACACGTTGCCTCGGGAGTCGTTGCATGCCGGTGTGCTGCTCATGGGGCAGAGCCGGCCACCGCACTTCACCGAACCCAATCCACCGGCGTATGACGTGTGGGACGTACGGGCACTTGGTGAGCGCATGGCGCGCGAGGTGCATGGTGCCGGCGTTGAGGCCGTCGCCGGGGAAGGAGTGTGGCTCTGGCTCTTGCAGCTCAATGGCGCCGAGGTAGGCCGCGTTTTTCGTGTGCAACTCGACAAGCCGGTATGGGCCGCAGACGCGTTCGGGATCGAGCTTTGGCTCGGTGCCATGGAGAACGCCGATGTTGCCCCACCGGGGATACATGCGCCGCAATCTTCGGCGTCCGACGCTCCAGCCCGCGCACATCGCCAATACATGGCGTTGCCGGTCTTCCCGGCGGCGGAGTTCGATCTGGCGCTACTCTTGCCTGATGGAATGCCGGCCGCCGATGTCGATCGGTGTATTCGCGCCACCGCGGGTTCGCTGCTCGAAGACCTGCGGGTTTTCGACGAGTATCGCGGCAAGGGGCTTCCCGAACGGCATCGTAGCGTTGCTTTCCGATTGACGTTCCGGGATGCAACCCGCACACTTCGCGACAAGGAAGTTGAAGGTCGTCGCGCAAAGATCCTGCAAACGCTGGAGAAGGAACTTGGAATCCGACCGCGCAGCACCTGAGTCCGCGTCGTTCCGGCAGCTCGAGCAACTGGTCCGCAACCTCGGGGACGAACTCGCCGCCTTCCGCAAACGAGCTCATGCGGCAGAGGCCAGGGTCAAGACGCTCGAGGCTTCGGTCGAGCAGGGGGTTGACGGCGCTGGTCTCGAGCGGCTCAGAACACTCGAGAAGGAAAATGTCGAGCTCAAGGCCCGACTCGATTTTGCCGTGGTCCGCACCCGTCAGCTCGTCGCCCGAGCCAAGTTCGTCAGACAGCAGGGAGATCGCGCCGCGGGCGTGGTGTCAGCCGGATGAGTGAGAAGCGGCACGCCGTCAAAGTCTCGATCCTTGGCGAGGAGTTCACCATCCGGAGCGATGAAACGCCGGAGCACACCCGCGCGGTGGCCGAGTACGTAGACCGGGCCATCAAGCAGGTGCTCAACTCCAGTGCGGTAATCGAGACCCACAAGGCTGCCATTCTGGCTGCCCTTCAGATCACGGACCAGCTCTTCAAGATCAAGCAGTCACACAGTTCGCTAGATGCTGAGCTCGACACGTTGAGCGCCGAAGTGCGTCGCTGGCTGCCACCTGCCAAGCGGGGCGAAACCGGGGAGTTTCCCGCCATTCCCTGAGAGCGAAGGCTCGCTTTGCGCCCTGCGGCCTGCCTTGCCTCGGTCCGGACCCGCCCCTAGCTTCGTCACAGACCCAACGGGTCGTAGGTCTTGGTTGCTCCGTGACTTAGCACTGCCCACCTCGTGCCCTTCGTCGGCGCCAGTCGGCAGCCCCGAGTCCCCTGAGTCCCCAAAATCTCCGGCGCGCAATGGGTCCCTCTGACTTCGCGACGCTGTCGCGCCTGGAGCTTATAGATCATGAATCAGACGACTCTCGTCGCTGTCCTTGGCGTGCTTGTTGTTCTCGCCTCGGCAGCGTTTTTCATTTTGGGGCGCGGCCTCGGCAAGAGTGCCGTGATCGAGGCGCAGAAGGTCGCAAAGGCCACTGCCGAAGAGACATCCAAGCGAATTCTCACCGAAGCCGAGCGCGACGCCGAGTCGTTGCGCAAGAACGCGGTGCTGTCAGGGAAAGAGGAACTGATCAAGGCGCGCGAGACCTGGGAGACGGAAGCCCGCCATCGCCGTGAGGAAGTTGAACGCGAAGAGCGACGGGTTCAGGACCGCGAAACTCAGCTCGACAGGAAATTCGACCTGCTCGACCAGCGCGAGAAGGAAGCGAGCCGACGTGCCAGCGACCTCGGGCGCAAGGAGAAGTCAGTCAGCGACCGGGAGGCCGAGCTCGAGCGGCTGATCGCCGACGAGCGCCGTCGTCTGGAGTCTCTTGCCGGGATGTCAGCCGGCGAGGCCAAGGCCGAGCTCATCAATCGGCTTGAAAAGGAGGCTGAGGCTGACGCCGCCAACCGCCTTCGCGAAATCCGGGAGAGCGCCAAGCGCAACGCCGAACGGGAAGCAAAGAAAATTGTCGCGTTGGCGGTGCAGCGGATTGCGTCGGAGCACACGTCGGAGATCTCGGTCTCGTCCGTTTCGCTGCCGAATGACGAAATGAAGGGCCGCATTATCGGTCGCGAGGGACGCAACATTCGCGCGTTCGAGCTGGCGACTGGTGCCGACGTGGTTATCGACGACACTCCGGACACCGTGGTCGTTTCGTGCTTCGACCCGGTGCGGCGCGAAGTGGCGCGTCTGGCCCTCGAGAAGCTCGTCACGGACGGGCGTATTCACCCGGGGCGGATCGAGGAAGTGGTCGCGAAGTCGCGCCGAGAGGTCGATGCGCAGATTGTCGAGCTGGGTGAGCAGGCCGCGTACGAAACGGGCATTCACGGATTGCACCCCGAAGTCATCAAGCTCATCGGGCGCATGAAGTGGCGCACCAGCTATGGCCAGAACATCCTTGATCACTCCAAGGAAGTGGCGCATCTCGCCGGCATCATGGCGGCCGAACTCGGCCTCGACGTGACGATGGCCAAACGCGGGGCACTGCTGCACGACATCGGCAAGGTGTTGACGCACGAACATGAAGGCACCCACGTGCAGCTGGGCGTGGAGGTCGCGACGAAATACGGCGAGAACCCGCTGGTGGTGAACTGCATCGCGGCGCACCACGACGACGTGCCGCATGAGTCAGAGGTGTCGGTGCTCGTACAGGCCGCCGATGCCATCTCGGGTTCACGCCCGGGCGCACGACGTGAGGCGTTCGAGACCTATGTCAAACGTCTCGAGGGGCTCGAAAAGATTGCCAGCAGCTATCGCGGTGTTGAAAAGGTGTTTGCCATCCAGGCGGGGCGTGAGGTGCGTGTGCTCGTGACGCCCGATGCCGTGGACGACAACCGAATGACCGCGATGGCCGACGAAATCGCCCGGCGCATCGAAGCCGAGTTGCAGTACCCGGGGCAGATCAAGGTGGTACTCATCCGAGAAACGAGGGCAACCGATGTCGCACGGTAGCGCCACGCTGATTGATGGAGTTGCGGTCGCCAAGGCGGTGCGCGACGACCTGCAACGCGAAGTCGCCGAACTCGCGGAACGCGGCATCGTTCCCGGGCTCACGGTTGTGCTGGTGGGCGATGATCCGGCGAGTGCGGTGTACGTGCGCTCAAAGGAGAAAACCAGCAAGGAACTCGGCATGAAGGGAGAGACGGTGCGTCTCCCGGCCGACACGCCGCAGGCCGAGCTGGAAGCGCTGATTGACCGGCTCAATGCAGACCCGACGGTGCATGGGATACTGGTGCAGAGCCCGCTGCCCAAGCACATGGATGAAAACACCATCGTTCGTCGCATCGATCCGGCCAAGGACGTCGATGGCTTTCATCCGGTCAACGTCGGAAAGCTGCTGATCGGCGAGAAGGACGGCTTTGCGCCGTGTACGCCGGCGGGTGTGCAGGAACTGCTCGTGCGATACGGGGTGGACACGTCGGGCAAGGATGCCGTGATCATCGGGCGCAGCAACATTGTGGGCAAACCCATGGCCGCATTGCTGGTGCAGCAGGGTGCCGGAGCCAACTGCACGGTGACCATCTGTCACAGCCGAACGAAAGACCTGGCTGCGCACACGCGTCGCGCCGACATTGTGATTGCGGCCATCGGCAAGCCGGAAGTCATCACCGGCGACATGCTTCGGCCGGGCGCCGTGGTAATCGACGTGGGAATCAATCGCGTCAACGACGCGTCGGCCCCCAAGGGATATCGTCTGGTGGGTGATGTTCACTTCGAGAGCGCGAGCGCGGTGGCGAGTCACATCACCCCGGTCCCGGGCGGCGTGGGCCCCATGACGATTGCGATGCTGCTCAAGAACACGGTGCGTGCCGCGCGGCAGGCCGGGAAATGACACGGCGGTCCCGCGGCGACGCGGGGATGGGGCAGTCGGAGGATCTTTTTGCCGACGGGCCAGGCGCTCGGCGTACACCTGCTGCGCATGTGTTGCCAGGTGAAAGTGCAGAGGCCCCATTCTCGGTTGACGATGTCGCGCAGCTCCTGAAGGACATCGTGGCGGGGAGTTTTCCGCCCATGTGGGTGGCGGGGGAGGTCACCCAGTTCACACGGCACCGGAACGGGCACTGGTACTTCACCCTCAAGGGCGCGCAGGCCTCGATGCGGTGTGTGATGTGGGCGTCTACTACCTGGCGTGTGCCGGCCCCGCCTGACGAGGGCATGCATGTCGTGGTGAGCGGTCAGCTCGACGTGTTCATGGCGCGCACCGATTTGCAGTTCATCGTGCGCGGGATGGAGGCCCAGGGCGATGGTCTGTGGCGCAAGGCGTTCGAGGAGGTCAAGGGTCGGCTTGCTGCCGATGGTTTGCTTGACGAGGCCCGTCGCCGGCCCCTGCCATTTCTCCCCCGGTGTGTAGCGGTGGTCACGAGTGCAGACGGCGCCGCGTTTCACGACATCGTCTCGGTGGCGCGTCGCCGGAATCCGCTGGTGCGCATCATTCTCGTTCCCGCGCAGGTGCAGGGAGAGGACGCTCCCCGCTCGCTGCGGACGGCACTGGATCGGGTCTATCGGTGGGGTGAGGCCGATGTCATCATCGTGGGTCGCGGGGGCGGGTCGCGCGAGGACCTGTGGGGATTCAACGATGAAAAGCTGGCCCGCAAGGTGGCGGCGTCGCCCGTGCCGGTGATCTCCGCCGTCGGGCACGAAGTGGACGTCACCATCTGCGACCTCGTGGCAGACTTTCGTGCTCCGACCCCGTCGGCGGCCGCCGAACGTGCGATCCCCATGCTGGCCGACCTGCAACGCGAGGTGCGGGTGCTGGGGCGTCGGCTGCTGGAGGCCCCGGGCGCCCGTGTGCGTGACGCGCAGCGCGCGTTAGGTCAGATTGTGCGCCGCTCCACCCTTGCGGCGACGGCGCTGACTGAGCGGCGGCGGCTCAAGCTGCAGGGGTTGGCCGGCAAGCTGCAGGTGCTGAGCCCGCTCGCCACCCTGGAGCGCGGCTACGTCATGGCCACCGACGATGCCGGGCACGTGGTCGCCAGTGTGGAGCAGCTCGCGCCGGGACAGCAGATCGGATTGCGGTTTGCAGATGGCGAGGCACGCGCTACCGTCATTCACACACAGCGCATCACGGATGAGGGAGCTGATGGCAACGTTTGAAGCGTCACTGCAGCAGCTGGAGGCGATCGTCGAGGAACTCGAACGCCCCGGCGTCGCCCTCGACCGTGCGCTCCTGCTGTTTGAGCAAGGCATCGAACACCTGCGACAGGCCAATGGGGAACTGGTCAAGGCCGAAGAGGCGGTGAAGGTCCTGGTGGCCAAGGCAGGGGGCGTGTTGTCAGTGCAGGAGTTCAATGGCTGAGGCAGAGGGCAAGGCCGGAATCGAGGCCGCACTCGCCGCACTCGCCGCACACGCGCGCACGCTCGTGCCAGGTGTGGTTGGCGAGGCCATGGCGTACGCGCTGGCTGGTGAAGGGAAGCGCGTGCGCGGACTCCTGGTGCTCGCGGCATACCGGGCGTGCGGGGGAAGCGGGGACGCCACTGGTCTGGCAGCGGCCGTGGAGACCGTTCACGCCTATTCGCTCGTGCATGACGACTTGCCCTGCATGGACGACGATGACATGCGGCGAGGACGCGCGACCGTTCACCGGGCCTATGACGTTCCGGTGGCCACGGCCGTAGGCCTCGCAATGATTCCGTTTGCGGCCCTCACGGCCTCCCGGGCCGCGGCATCGTTAGGTCTCGACGACACACATCGTGCTGCCGTGGTACGCCGGCTCATGCAGGCTTCTGGCGCGGCAGGGATGGTGGGGGGCCAACTCCTCGACCTCGATGCCGAGGGGCGGCAGGTCACCCTCGATGAGCTGCAGGAGATCCATCGCGGCAAAACCGGATCGTTGATTTCCTGCTCCGTGGCGATCGGTGGCATGGGGGCGAAGGCCTCCTCACGTCAGATCGCTGCGCTCGAAGCATATGGCGACCGTATAGGACTGGCATTCCAGATTGCCGATGATGTGCTCGACGTGACCGCGACAACGGAGCAATTGGGCAAAACGGCCGGTCGCGATCTCGATCTGCACAAAAGCACCTACCCGGCGCTGCTGGGCATCGAGGGCGCGCGCGCCCGAGCGGAGATGCTCGCGCGGGAGGCCGTGGACGGGCTGCACCAGGCAGGAATCGCCGCACCCGACCTCGAAGCGCTGGCGAGGTTCACCGTGGAGCGCCGCTCCTGACAACTTCCCCTCGGGGCAGTTCCCGGACATGTTCAAGCCATATGTCGATACTCGATCGAATCACGTCACCCGCTGACCTCCGCCAGCTCAAGCCGGAGGAGTTGCAGCAGGTGGCCGACGATGTCCGCGCCCGACTCATCGATGTCTGCTCGCGCACGGGGGGCCACATCGGAGCGGGCCTCGGTGTCGTGGAGCTGACGGTGGCCCTCCACTATGTCTTTGACACGCCACGCGACCAGCTCGTGTGGGATGTGGGTCACCAGGGATATCCCCACAAGGCATTGACGGGGCGCAACAGCCAGTTGGAGAGTTTGCGTCAGGAGGCGGGGCTCTCCGGTTTCCTCAAGCGCACCGAGAGTGTCTACGATGCCTTCGGCGCGGGACACGCGGCCACCTCGATTTCAGCGGCGTTAGGCATCGCCGCCGGTCGCGACGTGCTGGGTGACGACTACAAGGTGGTCGCGATCATCGGCGACGGATCGCTCACCAGCGGGCTCGCCTACGAAGGGCTCAACAACGCCGGGCACTCCGATCGCGATCTCATCGTCATTCTCAACGACAACGAGATGTCGATCGCGCCTAACGTGGGTGCGATGTCGAAGTACCTCAACCAGGTGCAGCGGAACCCGATCTACAACCGGGTCCGCAGCAAGATCGGGGAGCTCATCGAGAAGACACCGGCCATCGATCTGCTGGTGCGCAAGTGGGAAGAAAGTGTGAAGTCCTTCCTCACCCCGGGCGTCCTCTTCGAGGAACTCGGCTTCCGGTACTTCGGACCCGTGAACGGGCACGACACCGAGCAGCTGGTCGACATGCTGGGTGCCGTACGCGCCATGACCGGGCCGCGGCTGGTGCACGTCGTGACGCAAAAGGGACGTGGATTCCCGGCCGGCGAACATGGCGAGAAGTGGCATGCCTTGCCGCCGGGGCACGACCCGGCAACCGGCAAGCAGCTCAAGACATCGACCGCCAACCCCGCGTACACCGCCGTGTTCGGGCGCGGGCTCTCGGAGCTGATGCAGGAGGATCCGCGCGTGGTGGCCGTCACGGCCGCGATGCCAAGCGGGACCGGCACCGGGATCGTCGCCAAGTCACATCCCGCCCGCTTTTTCGACGTAGGGATTGCGGAGGGGCATGCGGTGACCTTCTCGGCCGGTATGGCCACCCGTGGTCTTCGTCCGGTGGTGGCCATCTACTCTACATTCCTGCAGCGCGGGTACGACAACATCATCCATGATGTGGCGCTCCAGAACCTCCCGGTCACCTTCTGCATGGATCGCGCGGGTGTGGTGGGAGAAGACGGCGAGACGCATATGGGGTTGTACGACATTCCCTACATGCTGGCCGTGCCCAACATGGTCGTGACGGCACCGAAGGATGGACGCGAGATGCTGGCGCTCCTTCGCACCGGCACACAACACGACGGTCCGTTCTGTCTCCGGTACCCACGCGACGCGGCGCCCGACACGGTCCCCTCCATGTCGGAGATTCCGGCGGTGCCCATGTACTCGTGGGAAGTGCTGCGAAAGGGGAGTGAGGTCGCCATTCTCGCGGTGGGCACCATGGTCAACCCATCCCTTGCCGCCGCTGAAACACTGGCCAGCGAAGGGCTGCATGTGACGGTAGTGAACGCCCGCTTCCTCAAGCCGTATGATGAAGCCACGCTTCAGGCCATCCTCGCGGAACATCGCTCGCTGCTGGTGGTGGAAGAGGGCTGTGTGGTGAACGGCTTCGGAGCGTTCATGGCTTCGGTGGTCCAGCGCAGCGATCCGGGCGTTCGTGTGGTGGCGCATGGTGTGCCCGACCGCATTGTGTACGCCGCCTCGCGCACCACACAGCTTACCGAGTGCGGACTCACGGCGGCGGGCATCGCGGATCGTGTACGCGCCTTGCACGACGCTGAGGCGATCGCCGGCTGATGCGGCTGGGCGTTGTCGGAAACAGGGGGTATCCGGAGTTAGGCTCCTTCCTCGAACGGTTGCGCACGGTGGCACCACGCGCCGGTGTGTCGCTGCTGTTCGAGGACGCGTTGCATGACCTTGTACCCACTGCCGAGCATCTGCACGCTGGTGCCGACATCGACGCCATGCTGACCCTCGGGGGTGACGGCACCTTTCTCCGCGGAGCGCGTGCCCTTGGCGGGCGGGAACTCCCGATCCTGGGGGTCAACCTGGGGCATCTCGGGTTTCTCACCGCGTGTGGTGGCGACGAGGCCGAAGAAGCCCTGCAGCGTTTTGCAGGGGGTGACTACATCGCCGAGCCCCGGATGATGCTCGAGGCGCAACTCTCGCGAAGTGGTGTCGCACTCGAGAGCTGGTTCGCACTCAACGACGTCGTGCTGCACCAGGGCGGAAAGGCACGCGTGATTCGTCTGGTCGTGGACGCCAACGGCGAACGCATCGCGTCGTATGCGGCCGATGGACTGATTCTCGCCACACCAACCGGGTCTTCGGCGTACTCGCTGTCGTCGGGCGGTCCCATTGTGCATCCCGAACTCGACTCGATCATCCTCACGCCGATTTCCGCGCACACCCTCACGGTGCGGCCACTGCTGCTGGCGCCCGGCACCCTGGTCAGCTTGCGCGTGGCCGATGACGCCAGCGAACAGCTCATCACGGTGGATGGGCAGGAGAGCGCCGAGTTTGTGCATGGCGACGTGCTGACCGTGCGCCGGGCAAACCGGCGCGTGCGTCTGGTGCGTTTTCCGGAAACGACGTTCTTTGCACGGATGCGGCACAAACTCGGCTGGGGCGGTAGCTGACCGGCGCCGCGCCCGTGTTTATGCCCCGGTCATCGTCTGGCAGCCCATGCTGACCGAACTCCGCATCCGCAACGTCGCCATCATCGAGTCGGTCACCCTGCCACTCGCTCCCGGTCTCAATGTGCTGACGGGGGAAACTGGCGCAGGCAAGTCCATAATTATTGAAGCGTTAGGTCTTATTTGCGGTGATCGGGCCAGCGCCGATCAGGTGCGGGCCGGGGCCGACAAGGCCGTCGTGGAGGGCATATTCGAGATCGGAGAGCCGGGGGCCGTCCTGCAGGCGCTCGACGATCGGGGGATCGAGCCCGACGAGCAGCGCGTGGTAATCCGGCGTGAGGTGTCGGCTGCGGGGCGCAGCCGTGCCTGGATCAACGACATCAGCGTCACCAGTGCGGTGCTGGCGGAGGTTGGTCAGCTCCTGGTGAGTGTGCATGGGCAGCATGAATCGCGTGGTCTGCTCGAGCCCGAACGTCAGCGTGTGATTCTCGATGCCTACGCTGGCGCAGCAGATGCCGTGGCAGCGACCGCGGCTGCCCATGAACAGCTGGCGTCGGTGTCGGCGGAAATGAAGGCACTGGTGACTCGTCGCGAGCAAGCGGAGCGCCGGGCGGACTACCTGCGGCACGTGGTCAGTGAGATCGGCGCCGCACACCTCGTCCCCGGAGAAGAGGCCCGTCTCGACGAAGAGTCACGACGGCTGAACCATGTCGGCGAGCTGCGGCAGCACGTGGAGCACCTCCGGTCGGCGGTGGAGGATGATGAGGAGGGGGCACTCCGCGCGCTCGGGGTTGCCCAGCGTGCGTTAGGCGCCGCGGCGCGGGTGGATCCCTCGCTCGAGCGCATGCGCTCCATGCTCGATGCGGCCTTTGCGCAACTCCAGGAACTCTCGCGCGATGCGGCGCACTACGAAGACGGGCTCGACGTCGACCCGGCTCGCCTGGTGGAAGTGGAACGACGCCGGGACGTGCTCTTTCGTCTCGGCAAGAAGTACGGAGGGTCGGTTGAGTCGGCGTTGCAGGCGCTGCAGGAGGCGCAACAGGAGCTGGATCTGCTCGACACCGCCGCCATGGACCTCGGGATGCTGGCTCAGCGTGAGACGGCGGCTCGGGCAGCACTGGTCGATGCGGCGCGTCGCCTCACCGAGGCACGCACCAAGGCGGCCGGCAAACTGCAGAAAGAAGTTGACAAGCTGTTGCCACGCCTTGGGCTGGCTGACGGGCACCTGCGCGTGGTGCTCCTGCCACTCGGTGAGATCACGCGCTCAGGCGCCGAGGCGGTCGAGTTTCATGTCGCACTCAATGTGGGTCACGACGCCCGTCCGCTCGCGCGTGTGGCGAGTGGTGGCGAACTGGCGCGTGTCATGCTTGCGATCACCACCATTCTCGCGCGAATTGATCAGGTCCCCACGCTGATCTTCGATGAGGTCGATGCCGGGATCGGGGGTGGTGTTGCCCTGCAGGTCGCCGACACCATGCGCGAGGTGGCGTCACACCATCAGGTGCTGGCCATTACTCACCTGGCGCAGATTGCGTCGAGAGCGCACCGGCACGTGGTGGTGTCCAAGGGCGCGCGTGGCGGTGTGACTACCGCGGACTTGCGCCTCGTGGATGGGGATGCACGCGTGGAAGAAACGGCGCGGATGCTGGGAGGAGACGCCGGGAGTGTCGCCGGCCGCAAACATGCGCGCGAGCTTCTCGCCCACACGGCCAAGCGAAAGGAGTCCTGACCGCGGTTGCTACTGGAAGAGATGGTTGTAGACGCGCAGCGTCAGCGCCGTGATCGATTGCGCCGGTGCGCCGTCTCGGCCCGACAGCGTTCGGCCGCTCGTGAGACTGACTTCGAGAGGTGTGCGCGCTTTCTTCTGGAAGTACTGCGCCATCGTTGAGTAGGTCACGGAGACGGTGGCGCGCTGCCAGAGTTGCTCCGTGCCAAAGCTCAGAATGGCGGGGTCGGTGCCGGCCGTTGTGGCCGTGTAGGAATCGGCGCCCTTTCTGTAGAGCTGCCACGAGCCGCTGAAGGCGAGGTAGTCGTTGAGCACCCAGCGCGGGGTTACTTCAGCCGTCAAGGCATCGCCCAGGTCTCGACGCAGCAGCGTCCGCGACGCCGCGAGGGGGAAGGGCTCATGTGGCACGGAAGGCACACGGAGTGTGAGCTCGTCGGCCTGCTGGACGGCATATCGGGCCACCACCGAGGTCCAGAAACGCCGCCCCATGAGCAGATCGACGAAGACTCTCCCTTCGATGTCGGCCTGCCCATCGCCCGAACCGAGGTCGGCAAAGTGATCCACGGAGTCACGGGTGCCTGTTCCCAATCGGTAGGCACCACCCACGGCCACGCGGGCCTTGAATCCGCCCGGGACAACCGTCTGCGGTGCGCGCCCACCAAACGCATCGTACAGCAACACCTTGGCACCGACCTCGATGTCTCCCAGCCTTCGTGTCTGTACGCTGATCAGCGAGTCCCCGGCAATCCCGAATCCGGGGTCGGCGAGCAGGCGCTGGAAGTCCTGATACGCAATGGGCGGGGCGCCAACGGGGCGCGCTGAGATCCAGCTGGTGCCACTGGTCGGGCTTCCGAGAAATGCGGCGAAGTCGGTGGCGAGGGTTGCAAGGCGATTGCCGACCTGCGTGTGGAGAGCAGATCCACCGACCGGGGCAAACCGCGAGCCGATGCGGGTGGCGTCAACGCCGTACACCGCGACGAGCGCCGCGGCCGCCGTATTGGCGCCCGAGACGAGGGCCTGGGCCCGGTTGCGATCGGCATTGATCGCCGCGCACTCGGGCGCTGTGCTCCCAGCACATTGCTGCAGGGCGGTTTGCAGTGCTTGTGTAGCCGCCGTGAGCTGATTGAGCACCCCGAGGTTGGTGGAGCGCGCGGCGCTGTTGGTCAGCGATGGGTTGAGGCCCACGGTGCCGGTGAGGCCTCCGGGGTTGGGGACGAGCGACACTTCGGTGCGTGTGGTCACGATGGGGAGGACCACGCCTAACGCCACTCGGCGCGTCACGCCGTATTCGGCGGTCAGGGGGGTGCGGGTGACCATGGCGTCGTAGCGGGCATCGAAGCGCCCGAGACTGAGCGGCAGTCCACCGGTGACGCCGAGAAGACTCTGCAGACTTGCCTGGAGTGGCAGGAGCATCGGGAGCCGGCCCGGACCAAGGGAGTCGCCGGCCAGGTCCGCAGCGAGGGACTCCCGAGTGCCGCGAGGGGCGACACCCAGGCCGTCGGCAAAGCGCTCATGGTATCTCCCCCAGGTCGGGCTGATGGTCACGCGAAGCATCCCCTTGGGGATGAGCGTCGCATCGTCACCGGGACCGAGGACGCGCTGGGCCTCAAGAGGAACGGCAGCCAGGAACAGGGGCAGCACACACCGAAGGAGCGGCCGGATCAGTCGCAAGGAAAAGCGTGTGAGGGTCAGGAGGGCCGAACGGGAGGGGAAGATAAGCCGCCTCCGCGCCCCACGCCGGGCTCGGACCCCGGTCTGTCCGTGGTTCAACCCTGTGCTGGGGACGGCGTTCCCACTGCAGTCCCCCGACGTCCGAAGTAAGTTGAGCCGTAGCAGCCCTGCCGCTTCCCCTGTCAGTCGCCTCCCGTTGCAGCCAATTCCAGTCCCCGCCACGCCGTGGCAGATCACCGGCAACCATTGGATTGCCCTCCCTTGTGTCCATCCGATCGATGGCTCCATCCATGCGGTCGGGGTGGTGCACCGTGCGGCCCGCGCGGCGGTGGAGTTTGCCGGAGGGCCCGACTTCACGAGTGGTCGTGAGGAGCCTCTGGCCCGGCCTTACCTCGCGGTCGATGGCGTCCCGGTTCAGTGGGCTGAGCAGGAGTTGGCGTGGGAACGCGCGTTCGGCTGGCTCCCGACCTTTACTGCGACGGTGGGTTCGGTTGTGGTGCGAGCGACGATTTTTGCACCGTATGGTCGCGACGCTGACACCGCCGGTGCGGTGTACGCCCTGGCCTTCGAAAACCGCTCCGGTACTGCCGTACGGCTCACGGTCGGGCTCGACGGCTCGTTAGGTCACCGGCAGCTTCGGGTGCGCGCGGCGCGTCCCTTCATCGACAAGCACTCCGTGCGTCGTGGGACCACCGACGCCGTCGTGCTTTCGGGTGAGGCCGTTCCGGGCCTCGCGGCCCTGGCTATTGGCTCCGACGGGGCCGCCTCCATCGAGACGCCGTCCGATACCTCATACGCCATCCGCCGCGAAATTCGCCTCCCTCCCAAGGGGAATGCGGATACTGCGTTTTTTCTGGCGGTGGGCCCCGAAGGCGATGGTGCCGAAGCCACCGTTGCCGTGATGCGGCGTCGTGGCTGGCGCTACCTGCTGAGTGCCACCCGTGACGCTTTGCGATCGCTGGAACAGTCCACGGGCAACGACACACTCGACGCCCTGATCAACCGCAATCTGCTGTTTGCCTATTTCTATGGCGTGGGGCGTGCCCTCGATGACGCGCATTTCTACGTCATGCGCACCCGTGCGCCCTGGCACTCACGCGGGGTCACGGTACGCGAATGGGAAGCACTCATGTGGACCTTGCCGGCCATTCAGCTGGCCGACGCACCACTGGCGCGTGAACTGTTGCTGCGTTCGTGCGAACTGCACGGGTACTCGCCCGGGCAGGGCGTCCGGTATCTCGACGGCACATTGTTCGAACCGGGGTTCTCCCTCGAAGGCGCATCGGCGTACGCCATCGCCATCGAGCGCTACATTCGCGAAACCAGCGACGAACAGGTCGTGGACGAGCCGGTGATTGCCGACACGTTGTATGGTGCATTTGAGGACGTGCGTGTGCGGCGGCACGAGGAGATCCCGCTCTATTCCACCGAGATCTCGCCGTCGGGCAACCCGACCCCGTTTGCCTACACCCTCCACGGCAATGCCGTGGTGGCGGCCGCCCTCGATGTGTTTCGACGCACGCTTGATGAAGAAACGGCGAAATCCGTGGATGATCCCGATGCGGTGCGCGCGGCGGTGCAGCGGCACTTTGCGCGTGAGCGCGACGGCAAGGAGATCCTGATGTCGGCGGTGAACCTGACCGGCGAGGCGGTGGCGGACGACGAACCCTCGGCGTCGGTGGTCTGGCTCCCGATGTACGATGCCGCAGATCGCTCCGACTCCACCTACCGCCGCACCGTGCGATCGATCGAACTCGAACCGCATGTACTCGTCAGGCAGATCGCGCATCTGCTTGGCCCCGATGCCAGTGACACCCTCAAGTGGTTGCGCCGGGCTCCATTGCATAACGGGCTGGCGGCCGAGTTTGTGGATGCCGAGGGACGTGCCACCGAAAATGGGGGCGATGCGTCGCTCGCCGGACTGCTTGCGTACATGCTCTGGCTCTCCGTCCATGTGCTCGGCGTAACCCCGTGAGCGTCGACGGCGCCATCGATCTCTTCACAGAATCGTTTGGTGTCAGGCCGCAGGTGGTGGCGTCGGCGCCGGGGCGGGTGAACCTCATCGGCGAACACATCGACTACAACGGCGGCCAGGTGCTGCCGATGGCGATTGCGCAGCGTACCTGGGTGGCCATGGGATCATCAGGGCGATCGACGAGCCAGGCCGTGTCGGCGTCGGCGAGTGGCATGGTCGAGTTTGACGCCGGGTCTCCGCAACGGTCCGGGCAGTGGTGGGACTATCTCCATGGCACATTGCGCGAGCTGCGTGGCGTCGGGCGCCCCACATCCGTACAGGTGGCCGTCACGAGCGAGGTTCCACAGGGAGCGGGCCTGAGTTCCTCGGCGGCGCTGGAAGTGGCCACGGCGCTTGCGGGGCTCGTGGTATGGAATGGCGAAGCAGAGTCGGCGCGTGAGCAGCTGGCGACCATCGCGCATCGGGCAGAAACGGAGTTCGTCGGGGTCGCCTGCGGGGTGATGGATCAAACGGTGAGTGCCTTTGCGCGTGAAGGGCATGCGTTGCGCCTCTGGTGCGATTCGGGCAAACGGGAGCATGTGCCGTTCCATCGGGCCGTCCTCATCGTCGATACGGCAACACCGCGAGCGTTGCGCCATTCCCGATACAACGAGCGGCGTGCGGAGTGCGACGTGGCGTTGCACGAATTGCAGCGCTCCGATGCCACGTTGCGGCATCTCGCACACGCGACCCCACAGGCCGTTCAGCAGGCCACCTTGTCTGACGAAGTACGGCGCCGTGCTGCACACGTGGTGGGAGAAACACGTCGAGTCGGCGAGTTCGTTGACCTCGCGATGCGCGGTGAAAGCGTGGGGGCGGTGATGCTGGCATCCCATCGCTCGTTGCGGGATGACTACGAGTGTTCCTCCCCTGAACTCGACTGGGTGGTGGAGCATGCCATGCAACTGGACGGGATCGAAGGCGCGCGAATGACCGGGGCAGGCTGGGGTGGGTGCGCCATTGTGGTGGGGAGAGAGTCTGCGCTGCGTGAGCTCTCGCAATCGATTGTCCCTGAATTCGCCAGCGAGTGGCGGCGCGCGCCCTCCACCTGGATGTCGACGGCGGCGTCTGGCGCCAGAATTGATTGGGTGCCCACTGCGTGATCTCGCTCCCGCCGCACGGTAGCGCGCAGTAAGTTGCGACGCACTGCCACGTCACGAGCGCGGCAGATGCGGGGGTGGCGAAATGGTAGACGCGGGGGACTTAAAATCCCCTCCGGGCAACCGGGTGCGGGTTCGAGTCCCGCCCTTCGCATCGAGGGATTCATCCGACTTACCCGGGTTATCAATGTCCGACGTCGTAGCACTTGCTGCTGAACTGCTCGCCATCGAGTCTCCCACCGGCGGCGAAGGGAAGGCAGTCGATTTTGTCTCGCGCTGGCTTGTCTCGCGCGGCTGGAACGTCACCGTCCAGGAAGTCACCCCGGGGCGCGGGAACGTGTGGGCGTCGCGGGCCGGTGGTGGCGTGACCCTGTCGACCCACCTCGATACCGTCCCCCCGTACGTCGCGCCGCGTCTTACCGGAGATCTGCTCTACGGGCGCGGCAGCTGCGACGCCAAGGGTATTGCGGCCGCCATGATGTGTGCGGCGCAGGCGTTGGCCGAGCAGGGAGAGGACCGGGTTGATCTGCTGCTTGTTGTTGGAGAAGAGAAGGGGTCCGATGGCGCCCGCATGGCCAACCGCCTGCCGGCCACCAGCAAGTTTCTGGTGAATGGCGAGCCCACGGAGTCGCGACTCGCGATCGGGTGCAAGGGGTCTCTGCGTGTGACGCTCACCACCCGTGGGCGGGAGGCACACTCCGCGTATCCGCACCTCGGGCTGTCGGCCATCGAGCCCATGCTCGCGCTTCTCCCCACGTTAGGCAGTGTCGGCTGGCCGTCCGATCCCCGCCTCGGTCCCACGACGGTCAACATCGGGACCATCCGCGGGGGCACCGAGGCCAACATCATTCCCGGCCACTGCGAGACGGAGCTGATGTTTCGGCTGGTTGGGGAAGTCGATGTCGTGAAGGAGGCACTCGAGCGCTGGGTCGCCGGCCGCGCCGAGATCAGCTATGGCTCCTTCATTCCGGTGCAGTTCTTTCACACCATCGATGGTTTCGAGACGGCACCGGTGTCGTACACTTCCGATATCCCGCTTCTGTCGCGCTGGGGGACGCCACTGCTCTTAGGTCCCGGCTCGATCCATGTCGCGCACACCTCCGAGGAACATGTCTCGGTCGCCGAACTGCGCGCCGCCGTGGACTCCTATCAGCGCCTCGTTCGCACCCTCCTCAGCGCATGACCACTTCCAGCACACTCCCCGGCGGCCGTCGTATCAAGGTCGCAGTGCTCGGTGCCACCGGCGCCGTGGGCCAGACCTTCATTCGCCAGCTCCAGGGTCACCCCTGGTTCACGGTGTCGGCCGTCGCTGCCTCCGAGCGCTCGGCGGGGCAGAAGTACGGTGCGGTCACCCGATGGATCGAAGGAGTGATGCCCGACGACATCGCCGCCATGACGGTGGTGGAGTGTGTGCCTGAGCAGGTTGATGCGGAGATCGTGTTCTCTGCGCTCGATTCGGGTGTGGCCGGCACCATCGAAGGGGCCTTTGCGGCAGCCGGACGCATGGTGCTGAGCAATGCGAAGAACTACCGCATGGACGCCGACGTGCCTCTCGTGATCCCGGAGGTCAACGCTGGGCACCTCGATCTGCTCCAGGTCCAGCGTCAGCGGCGCGGATGGAAAGGTGGCATCGTCACCAACGCCAACTGTGCGGCGACGGTGGCGGCCATGGCGCTCGCTCCCCTGCAGGAAGCCTTTGGTCTCAAGAGTGTCTTTGTCACCACCTTCCAGGCAATTTCCGGAGCGGGGTATCCCGGGGTGCCATCGCTCGACATCCTCGGTAACGTGATCCCGTACATCGGCGACGAAGAGCCGAAGATCGAACGCGAGATGAACAAGATGCTGGGCCGCCTGACGAATGACGCCATCACGCCGGCGCCCTTTGCGGTCAGTGCCCACGCCAATCGCGTCGCGACGGAGAACGGTCATCTCACCTGTCTGTCGGTGGCCTGCGACCGCCGCGTCACGGCCGACGAGGCCCTGGAGGTGCTGCGTTCGTGGCGCGGGGACCCATCGTCGTTAGGTCTGCCCAGTTCCCCCGACCGTGCGCTGGTGGTCACCGATGCGGTCGATCGCCCGCAAACACGGCGCGACGTGCGTGCGGGGAACGGCATGACGGTGACGGTCGGGCGGGTACGCCCCGACCCCATTCTCGATGTCAAACTTGTGGCCCTCGGGCACAACACTATTCGCGGGGCCGCGGGTGGCTCGATTCTCAACGCGGAAGTCCTGGTCTCCCGTGGGGTGATCGGCCAAGCATGATTGTCATCAAGTTCGGCGGCACGTCGGTTGGAGACGCGGAGGCCATCGACCGAGCCGCGTCGATTGTGCGCGACCGCATGGACCGGCAGCCGATGGTGGTGGTTTCGGCGCTCGCCGGAGCGACCAACGCGCTCATCGCCATCGCGCAGCAAGCGTCCGAAGGGCAGCTCATCAGCGCCATCCGCGGGGTGGAAGCCCTGCGCGACCGGCATCTCGAGACGGCGGCCGCACTCCTCAAGCCGGGCGTCGTGCTCGATGAGGTGCAGGCCGAACTGAGCGTCACCTTCGACGAGCTGGCGCACCTGTCGGAGGCGCTCTCCACGCTTGGTCACGCCACACCGCGCGCCCGCGACGCCATTGCCTCAAAAGGGGAAATGCTTTCGTCGGTGCTGGTGGTGGCGGCCTTCCGCGAGCGCGGGGTGCCTGCCGAACACGTCGATGCCACGTCGGTGATGATTACCTCCGACCAGTTCGAGCGCGCCGAGCCACGGCCCGACCGGATTGCCGAGGCGTCGCAGCGTATCGTGCGGCCGCTCATTGCGCAGGGACGGGTTCCGGTGGTGGGCGGGTACGTTGGTGCGACGGACCATGGCATCGTGACAACACTGGGTCGTGGCGGTTCGGACTACAGCGCCTCGCTGTTTGGCGCCGCGTTAGGCGCCGAGGCGATCGAGATCTGGACCGATGTCGATGGCATGCTCACGGCCGATCCGCGTGTGGTGACGGGGGCGCGGCTCATCGAGCGCATCCGGTTTGACGAAGCCAGTGAACTGGCGTCGTTCGGCGCCAAGGTGCTGCATCCGAGTACGATCGCACCTGCGGTGCGACTGGGAATCCCGGTATACATCTTCAACTCCCGTCGCCCCGAAGGGCGGGGTACGCTCATCACCTTCGATGCTCCGCGTCGCCCGGTCAGTGCGTTTGCCGGCAAGGGTGGCGTCACCATCATCAAGGTGAAGAGTCCGCGGATGCTCCTGCAGCACGGCTTTCTCTCCACCATCTTCGAGGTCTTCGGCCGTCACCGCACCAGTGTCGACGTCGTGGCCACGTCGGAGATCTCGGTGAGTGTCACCATCGATGACGCCACCCATCTCGACTCGCTGGTGGTGGACTTGTCGCAGTTAGGTGATGTCTCGGTGGAACGGAATCGCGGCATCGTGGCCATTGTCGGCGCCGGGATGGGGGAGTCCAGTGCCGCCATGAGCCGTGCCCTTGGCGCAGTCCGCGACATCCGCGTGCACATGCTCTCGCTCTCCGCGAGCGGGATCAACCTCACGCTGATTGTCGATGCCGATCAGGTGAACCCCGCCATGTCCCGGCTGCATGACGAGTTCTTTCCCAACGGCATCTCGTGACCCGACTCCTCCTGATTGGCGATGGACGGATGGGTCGGGCCATTAGAGACCTGGCTGGCGAGCGCTCCATCGACGTGGTGGGGATGCTCGGTGAACATGACAATGCGCGGGGCGAGGGCATCGCAAAGTGGGCCGGCCGTGCGGACGTGGCCATCGAGTTTACGCAGCCGCATGCGGCGGTCGGCAACCTGAACGCCTGTGTTGACGCCGGCATTCCGGTGGTGTGCGGCACCACCGGCTGGTACGAACAGCGAGGCGCGGTCGAGGCACGTGTTCGCGAGAGCGGCGGCGCATTGCTGGTGGCACCGAACTTCTCGCTGGGGGTCGCCCTCTTTCTCGATCTGGCCGAGCGCGCGGGAATCGTCTTTGCCTCGCATCCGCAGTACGAGGGAGCCATCGTCGAGACGCACCACAGCGCGAAGCTTGACGCGCCTTCCGGCACGGCCGCGGCACTACGCGACGTCACCAAAAAGGGGCTCGGCCGCGAGGTACCGGTGTCGAGTGTGCGGGTGGGGTCTGTTCCCGGGACACATGCCCTCCTGTTCGACGGTCCCTTCGAGCAGATTGTGTTGTCGCACGAAGCGCGCGACCGCCGGGTCTTTGCGGACGGTGCGTTGCGTGCCGCGGTGTGGCTGGCAAACCTAAGGGGAGTGTTCACCATGCGGGATCTCTTGCAGGAGGGCCGGGAACGGTGACCATGCTGGCGTTGCGGGGATGCGGAACGGCGCTGGCGACGCCCTTTACCGCCGACGGAGCCGTGGACGAGGTCCGGCTGCGGACCTTTGTCGAATGGCAACTGCGCGAAGGGGTGCACTTCGTGGTGCCCTGCGGTTCCACCGGTGAGGCCGCCACGCTCACACCAGACGAACACGAGCGCGTGGTGGCGATCACGGTGGAGCAAGTGGCGGGGCGGGTTCCGGTGGTCGCCGGTGCCGGGTCCAACGACACCGCGCGAGCCATCGCCCTCACCAGGATCGCCAAGGCGCGTGGCGCGACGCACGCCCTGCACGTCTCCCCGATGTACAACAAACCGCCGCAGCGGGGCATCGAGGCGCACTTTCGCGCGGTGGCGGCGGCGGTCGATTTCCCGATCGTGCTGTACAATGTGCCAGGACGCACGGGCTCCAACATGGAGGCGCGGACGACGCTGGCGCTGGCCGCCGTGCCCGGCATCGTGGCCATCAAGGAAGCATCGGGAAACCTGGTGCAGGTCGGTGAAATCCTGCGTGAACGCCCGCCCAACTTCGCGGTGCTCTCGGGCGACGATGCCCTGACACTCCCGATGATGGCGTTAGGCGCGGACGGGGTGATTTCGGTGACGAGTAATGCCACGCCCCGGGCCATGGCCGAACTCGCCGATGCCTGTGCGGCGGGTGACTACGGGGCCGCGCGGGCCATTCACCGGCGCCTGCAGCCCTGGATGAACGCGGCCTTCGCCGAGTCGAACCCCATTCCGGTGAAGGCGGCGCTTTCCATGCTTGGACGGATGGAGAATGTGGTGCGTTCACCCCTCGTGCCACTGGCGGCGCCTTACGAGCCACTCGTGCGGTCTGCGCTGCAGACGGCCGGGGCGCTGGCATGAGTGGCGACAGCACCGCTGCGCTCGCAGGCCACATCGCGGAGCTGGCAGCCTACCCGCCCGGGGTGCCACTCCCGCCTGACGCCGAGATTGTCGTCGCCCAGCTCCTCGACGCGCTCGAGTACGGCGAGGTGCGAGCCGCGGAGCAGGACCACACCGGGGCCTGGCGTGCCGTGCCGTGGGTGAAGCAGGGCATCCTGCTGGGTTTCCGCGTCGGTCGCATCGTGCGCATGGGTGAAGAGGAGTTGTTCCCCTTCTTTGACAAACACACCATCCCCGTGCGTCGCTTCACGACGGGGGATGCCGTGCGCATCGTTCCCGGTGGCTCCTCGGTGCGCAAGGGCGCATACCTGGCGCCTGGCGTGGTGTGCATGCCGCCCATGTTCGTGAACGTTGGGGCCTGGGTCGGCGCCGGTACCATGATCGATTCACATGCGCTGGTGGGCTCGTGCGCACAGATCGGGGCGCGTGTGCATCTCAGCGCCGCCGCGCAAATTGGTGGCGTGCTGGAGCCGATCAACGCCGCGCCGGTGGTCATCGAAGACGATGTCGTGGTGGGGGGCAACTGCGGCGTGTACGAAGGCACGGTCGTCAGGCAAAAGGCGGTGCTTGGAGCCGGAGTCGTACTGACGCGCGGCACGCCGGTGTTTGACCTCGTGCGCGAAACGGTCTATCGCGGATCGGCCACTGCACCCCTGGAAATTCCGGCGGGCGCGGTGGTGGTCCCCGGATCACGGCAGGTCAGGGAAGGGTGGGGCCACTCGCAAGGCATCGCGATTCAGACGCCCGTCATCGTGAAATACCGAGACGACAAGACCGATACGGCCACCGCCCTCGAAAGCTGGCTGCGGTAGCGGTGCACCGGCGCGTGGCACGGGTCAGCGGATCGCTGCAGGTGCCGGGAGACAAGTCCCTCTCGCACCGTGCCCTGATCTTCGCGGCGTTAGGCACCGGGACGTCGCGCGTCCGGGGAATCCTGGAGTCGGCCGACGTGCGGGCAACTGCCGGAGCGCTGCGCGCCCTCGGCTGGTCGGTTCCCGCGCTGGGGGCCGACATGGCGATTGCCGGCGGAGGCCTTCACGCGCACGCCCATCCCGAGACACCCATGGCGTGCGAGAACTCCGGCACTACCGCACGGCTCATGTCCGGCGTGGCGGCCGCACAGCGCACCATTGCAACCCTCGATGGGGACGCCTCACTTCGGCGTCGGCCCATGCGACGGATCTCCGATCCGCTCGCACGGATGGGCGCCGGCATTGCGTGGATGGAGAACGAGGGCACACTCCCCATGCAGGTCACGGGCGGAGCGCTGCATGAGGTCTCGTGGGAGTCACCGGTAGCCAGTGCGCAGGTCAAGAGCGCCATTTTGCTGGCGGGGTTGTGCGGAGGGGTGACGGTGCGGGTGCGCGAACCGCAGCCCTCACGCGATCACACCGAACGAATGCTCCAGTCGTTAGGTGCGCCGCTCTCCCATGCCGGTGACTGGATTGTCCTCGAGCCCTCGGCCGCACTCCCTCCTGCTGAGTGGGATGTGCCCGGCGATCCCTCATCGGCGGCTTTTTTTGCGGCCCTCGCTGCCGGGGCGGCCTCGGGATCGCTGACGCTCACCCAGGTGCTCCTCAATCCGCATCGCGTCGGCTTTCTCCGCGCCCTGGAGCGAATGGGCGTGGTGTTCGATGTGCATAACGAGTCGCAGGCCGGAGGAGAGCCGGTTGGCGACGTCGTGGTGCATGCCGGGGCGCTCCGCGCGACCACCGTGGACGAACAGGAGATTCCGAGCCTCATCGACGAACTGCCAATGCTTGCCGCACTTGGGGCCATCGCCGAGGGCGACACCGTGATCCGCGGCGCCATGGAGCTCCGTAGCAAGGAGAGCGACCGCATATCGGTCATGGTGTCGAATCTCCGGCTTGCCGGGGTGCGTGCAGAGGAGCTCGAAGACGGGATGGTCATCTCGGGGCCGGCCGATTTGCGCGATGCTCCGGTTGCTACCCATGGAGACCATCGCATTGCCATGGCCTTTGGTGTGCTTGGGGCCATTACCGGATTACGCTTCGAAGTGGATCAACCGGAGGCGGTTGACGTTTCCTATCCCTCGTTCTGGCATGACCTCGCTCGCGTCACTCGATAGGACCTGGCGCAACGGTCACCGGGTGGTGGCAATCGATGGCCCCGCAGCGTCGGGAAAGTCGAGCACGGCCCAGTGGGTGGCCCAGGATCTGGGGTATCGTCATGTCGACTCCGGGGCGCTGTATCGGGCGGTGACCGCGGCCGCATTGCGGTGGGCGGGGCCCCCCGCCAATTGGGACCCCTCGACGGTGCTCGACTGTGCGCAACGCGTGACGCTGGCGCCCAACGAGGGCACATCGTTCGATGTGTGGATCGATGGTCATGAGGCCAGCGAGGAGTTGCGCTCCCCCGAGGTGACGTCGCACGTGGCAGTGGTGGCCCAGATGCAGGTGGTACGGTCGTGGGTGAACTCCCGGGTCCGCGAGGTGGCCACCCGCTTTGACGTCGTTGTTGACGGCAGAGACATGGGGACCGCGGTCTTTCCGGACGCCGAGCTCAAGATTTTCCTGATCGCCGACCCATGGGAGCGGGCGCGCCGGAGGCTGCTTCAGCGGGTGCAACGGCGGCCTACCGACGCCGAAATCGCAGCCGAAACGGAGCTCCTGGTCCGGCGGGACGCCGCCGACGCCACGCAGACCGTTCAGGCCAGGGACGCGATTCTCATCGACACCTCGGCCCTGACGCAGGAGGAGCAGGTGGGCCGGATTGTGGCCCTGGCCCGGGCCTCCGCCGCGGGGGAGTAGGGTCACCGGCGACCGGGGGCAGGAGGGGGCACTCCTGCACGGGCGGGAGCAGGAACGACAGGGACCAGGTGCAGGGGAATAGCCTGTCGCGTCCCGACCGATCCCTCGTTGCCCTCCTCGCCCCCGCCCAAGTACATTTCCCGGCTAGCTTCAAAACGACCTTTCACCCGAACCCCGGCCGCGCGGGCTGAACTGCACGCGGAAACGGAGATTGATGACTGACGTATCCACCCCTGCCGGCATGACCACGGCGGAGAAGCGCAAGGCGCAGAAGGGCGAACTTCGCCCGCTCGCCAACCGTCGCCCCGAACTCTACGACGAAGACGAATACTCGTCGGTTGAGTACGACCGCATGCTCGAGATGTACAACGGGACCCTCGCCTCGATCGACGAAGGTGAAATCGTCTCGTCCACTGTGCTCGAAATCCGCGAGAACCTCGTGGTGCTCGATATCGGCTTCAAGTCCGAAGGCACCATTCCGCTGGAAGAGTTCAAGGACCTGCCCGAGCTCAAGGTCGGCGACAAGATCGATGTGCTTCTCGAGCACCTCGAGGACCAGGAAGGCTCCGTCGTCCTGTCCAAGAAGAAGGCCGATTTCATGCGCGTGTGGGAGAAGATCCGCATCGCATACGAAACCGATCAGCCGGTCACCGGCACACTCGTCAAGAAGATCAAGGGTGGTGTGGTGGTCGACCTCATGGGTGTCGACGCTTTCCTCCCCGGCTCGCAGATCGCCCTGCGTCGCGTGCCGAACATCGACGAACTCCTTGGCCAGAAGTACGAGTTCAAGATCATCAAGCTCAACAAGCGTCGCCGCAACATCGTGGTCTCGCGTCGTGTGCTGCTCGAAGCCGAGCGCGCCGGCAAGCGCGAGAAGTTGATGAAGGAGTTGCAGAAGGACCAGGTGCGGAAAGGCGTCGTCAAGAACATCACCGACTTCGGGGCGTTCATCGACCTCGGTGGCGTCGATGGCCTGCTCCACATCACCGACATGTCCTGGGGCCGCATCCAGCACCCCACCGAGATGGTGCAGATCGGCATGGAGATGGAGGTCAAGGTTCTCGACATCGATTGGGACCGCGAGCGTATCTCGCTGGGCCTCAAGCAGCTGCAGCCGTATCCGTGGAAGGACGTCATCGAGAAGTACCCGGTTGGCACGCGTGTGGCCGGCAAGGTGGTCTCGATCACCAACTACGGCGCCTTCATCGAGCTCGAGCCCGGCATCGAAGGGCTGGTGCACATCAGCGAAATGAGCTGGACGCGCAACGTCCGCCATCCCTCCAAGATCGTGTCGATCGGCGAGAGCATCGAGGCTGTGGTGCTCAAGGTGGATCCGAACGAGGAGAAGATCTCGCTCGGTATGAAGCAGACCGAGCAGGATCCGTGGATGGTGTTGCCGCTCAAGTACCCGGTGGGCGCCCGTCTCAACGGCAAGGTCCGCAACCTGACCTCCTTCGGCGCGTTTGTCGAAATCGAGCCGGGGATCGACGGCCTGATCCACATCTCCGACATGAGCTGGACCAAGCGCGTGCAGCACCCGTCGGAAGTGGTCAAGAAGGGCGATGCGGTCGATGTTGTCATCCTCTCCATCGATGCCGACAACAAGCGCATCTCGCTCGGACTCAAGCAGGCGACCGAGGATCCGTGGCTGCGTATTGGTGAGACCTACACGGTCGGCACCGAGCTGAGCGGCAAGGTGGCTCGCCTGATGGAGAAGGGTGTTGTGGTCGACATCGGCAACGACATCGAAGGGTTTGTCCCGCTGTCGCACCTGCCGTCGGACAAGGCGATCGAGTCGCCGGCCGAGGTCTGCTACGACGGCATGAACCTCGAGCTGCGTGTGGTCGAAGTTGATCCGATCCATCGCCGCATCGTTCTGTCGGTCACCAATATTCCGGCTGATCAGCCGCCGCGCCCCGAAGGGCCGGTCAAGATCCACTCGGAAGATGACGTGCCCGCCATTCCGGACGATCTCACGATCCCGGACGAAGACTGATCCGGAGACGTGGTGGAAAACAGAAGCGCGAGGCCTCACGGTCTCGCGCTTTCTGTTTGCCTGGGTGTGACGGGTCAGCCTTGCGCCATCTCGACGCTGTCTCCGATGACCGCCCGGACCGAGTCGGCCAGCTGCTTCATGGTGAACGGCTTGGGGAGGAACCGCGCGCCTGGCTGCAACTCCTCGGTTGTTAACACACCGGTTGGCGCGTAGCCCGACATGTACAGCACCCGGAGCCCGGGCCGCTGGGTCGCAATCGCACGATAAAGCTCACGCCCGTTCATCTCCGGCATCACGAGGTCGGTCACCAGGAGGTCAATCTGCTGGGCCGGATTGCGCGCAATCTCCAGTGCTTCGCTGGGGCGGGCAGCCACCACGGTGCTGTACCCAAGCCGCTGCAGCAGTTGCACCGCCAGCAGACGCACAATCGCCTCATCTTCGACGAGCAGCACCGTCTCGGAGCCACCAGAGACCAGTCCATCGGGCGTGGCCAGTGTCGGTGCCGACTCCTGGGGCGCGACGCGGGGCAGGAGTACACGCGCCACCGTACCCTGGCCCACCACACTCTGCAACTCCACGTGCCCCTGATTCTGCTGCACGATGCCGTACACCATCGCGAGCCCGAGACCGGTACCCTCTCCCACGGGTTTGGTGGTGAAGAAGGGTTCGAACACGCGGGGAAGGAGGTGCGATGGAATACCGGCGCCGGTGTCCTCTACGGAGACCAGCCCATACGACCCCGCGGCCATGGCGCCGTCACCTAACGATGATGTGACCTCATGGGTGCTGACACGCACCGTGATCACCCCGGGGCTGGCCTTCATCGCGTCGCGGGCATTCACGACGAGGTTGAGCAGCACCTGCTCCAGCTGGTGCGGATCGGCATGCACAAACACCTCGGTCTCCGCCGGCACCGCGCGAAATTCCAGGTGTTCGCCCAGCAACCGCGTGAACATGCGGCTCACATTGGTCACCAGGGCGTTCAGCCCCACTACGCGAGCATTGCGCACCTGCTTGCGCCCGAAGGCAAGCAGCTGACTGGTGAGTTCGCTGGCGCGCTGTCCGGCACGCACAATCTCGGTCACCTGACCGCGGGTGTTCTCGTCGACCTCGGGCTGCAGGAGGATCAGCTCGGAGAACCCGAGAATGGCGGTCAGCAGGTTGTTGAAATCGTGGGCGATGCCCCCTGCGAGCACGCCCACGGCTTCCATCTTCTGCGAGTGCCGCAGCTGTTCTTCCAGCGCCTTGCGTTGCTCCGTGGAGCGCGACAGCGCGACGAAGCTGGCCAGGGCTTGCGCGAATTCCTGCTCCTCGAGCGCCCATGTGCGCGGGGAGCCGATGTGTTCGAGGCACAACACACCAACGGACGACCCTTCGACGCGAATGGCGCAATCGAGCATGGCGGTGATGCCAAGTGGCCGGAGGTAGCCGTCGGCAAACTCCGAGGTGCGCGGGTCCATGCACGCATCGTCTGCGGCGATGGTGTTTGGTTCGTCGAGCGCGGCGAAGTAGCGAGGATAGTCCGCGCGCCGAAGTACGATCCCGGGATCCCGTTGCAGTGTGCCGCGCTCATGCAGCATGGCGCACCGGATCTCCAAGCCGCTCTCGTCGAGGTACCAGATGCTCGCACGCGCGACGCCGAGTGTCTCGGCCGCGATGCGACAGGCGCGGCCCATGCCGGTGGTCGGGTCCGTCCCTCCCAGATTGGCGAGTTCCTGCAGCGCGGCTTGTTGCCGGATGGTCTGCGCGTTGCGTCGCTCGAGTGCCTCCTGCGCTGCTTTGCGCAGCGTGATGTCCGACGCCACACCGAGCACCTGGCGCGACAGCCCGTCGGCGTCAACGATGGGTCGCTTGACGGTCTGCAGCCAGCGTGTGCGGCCAGACGCATCAGTGATGACTTCCTCGGGGACGAACTTGTCCGCCAGCGTGTCCATCACGCGACGGTCATCGGCAAGGAAGTGTGCTACCTCGGCCGCGTCGGGATTGAAGTCAGCGTCTCGCTTGCCGAGCAATCCTTCGACCGTGGTGCCATATGCTTCGGCGACGGCGCGGTTGGCCAGCGTGAAGCGGCCATCGCGGTCCTTCGCAAAGACAAAGTTCGGGTTGAGATCGATGACCAGCCGCAGAAACGCTCTCTCGGCGAGAATCGCATCTTCGAACCGTTTGACTGCCGAGATGTTTCGAATGATGAGGATGACCTGATCCTCGAACACCGGAGTCAGTCGCGCCTCGAAGTGTTGCCGTGCGCCATTCAGTTGCTCCTCGTATTCCACCGAAACCCGCTGACGCGACTCGCGCACCTGCGCGATCGCCGTCCGCAACACCTCGGCAGCGTCGGGCGATAGCAGGGCAGCCAGCGCCTTGCCGATCACTACATCGGAGACGGCCAGAAACTCCGCCGCGTCCGGTCCCCGGCAATCGGTGATGACTCCGTCCACGTCGAGCCGGAGAAAGAGGTCGGGCAGCGATTGCAGCAGCGCACGAAGATCTGCGTTGGCCTGGATCAGCTCGCGCGACGAGAGTTCCAGCGAGCGCTCCATCATGACGCGATCGTCGTCGTACTGCGCGTATGCCGCGTTTACGGCCTGGACCATCTGCCGTGCGTAGGCCGGGAGGTTCTCCAGGTCGGTGACGCCTGCCTTCTTGAGCTGACGCGCGAGCAGGGAGTGCATCAGCGCTCGGCGAACGTGGTGATCGTCATGGTCTGGTTGTGCAACTCGCACCGGGCCGTGGGTGTGAACGGGGAGATCTCGCCGTAGGAGTAGAAGCCAGCCAGCGCCGCGCCGGGGCCGAGCACCTCACGCACACTCTCCACCTCTTCTTCGATCCGCTGCCCGAGCACGAGTTTTCGCCCCACACAACTGATGAGCAGCGCAAACTCTGGCTTCAGCGTACCCAGGGGTCCATAGCTACTGCGCGCGGCTCCAGCGGCTCCGTCGATGAGGCGGTCAAAGTTGGCGCGCATGAGCTGTGCATAGGCGCCCTGCGGGACGTCGCCGGCAAAAGTCATCGTGCCTGCGTCTGCGTCCACGGCCAGCACGGTACGCACGACGGGCCGAGCCGTGGTGTTTGTCCGAACGCTGAGAGGAAAGAGCAGGGCGGTGGCCGGGAGACCTGCCGCATGTTCGCCGAGATAGCTCGAATAGAGGGCCAGCGCCGACTTGCCGTCCAGCTCATGCAAAACGTTGTCGTGCGAGCGGGTAATGACGCGTTCGGGACCGAAGGGATCCCACCCCCCAAGGGATGCGCAACCCACCACCAGGGCATCGCCATAGAAGCCCACGGCCACGACGGCGCGTGACGAGAGGTGGTCGTCGACGAGCAGGAGTGTTTCCTCAAACCGGTCTCCGTCGCCTGACAGCCCCCCCGTGACTCCCACATCAGGTGGGAGATTTTCGGCCAGCCCCGACACCAGCGCGCTGCCGTTCACATTGAGCCCGTCGCTCAACACCACCACGTGTCGAAGGCCCGGATCTCGAAGGCGCCCAGCCAGTACGGCGCCGGCGGAATGGGATTCCGTGCTATCGGCGACGCTGGCGGTTTCGATGCGCAACGTCGTCTTGCTGAACTCGAGCGCGGTGCAGGTGATCGAGTCATCGAAGACCTGCTCGCCCAGAATCTCGCCAGCGGTGCTGCATCCGATGATCCGCGCGGCCGGATACTGCTCGTGCACTGCGGCGCGCCAGTCGGGGCATCCCAGTGCGGCGCGGCTGCCAAAAACCAGCACCAGCTGGGCGTTGGGTAGTGTCGATTCGGGTGACTGGATCCAGCCGGACTCCTGGGTCCAGCGTTGCTGGGCGGTGCGCATGTTTTGCCGTGCGGTAAATGGTACGAGTATCGATGAAAGGACGCTTTACCCCACCCCTTCGTCTCCCCCCGTGAGCTCATCGGCCAACCTGACTTGGGGGCCCCCCCGGCCGGATTGGGGACTACAAACGATTCGTCCCGTCGAGCCCAGCCACCTTGTACGCCTCGGCCAAGGTGGGGTAGTTGAACACGGCATCCCGAAAATACTGGATGGTGCCGCCTAACGCCATTGCTGTCTGGCCGATGTGAATGAGCTCCGTGGCCGAATCGCCAATGGTGTGCACGCCCAGAATCCGGTGTGTTTCCCGGTGAAAGAGGACCTTCAGCAAACCCGAATCCACTCCCATCATCTGGGCGCGGGCGAGTTCGCCAAAGCGGGCCATGCCTATGTCGTACGGCACCTGTTCTGCCTGCAGCGTTTGCTCGGTCGCACCCACCATCGACATCTCGGGAATGGTATAGATCCCGTAGGGCAGGAGGTCGTTTGGCGCCGCAGCTGCCGGTACTCCAAACATGTGACAGGCGGCCAGCCGGCCTTGCTCTGACGATGTCGCAGCGAGTGCCGGAAAGCCGATGACATCACCCGCCGCGTAAATGCTGGGAACGTCGGTCTGAAAGTTCGCATTCACCGCGATGCGGCCACGATTGTCGGCGCTCAGTCCGGCTGCACCAAGGTCGAGCAGGTCGGCGTTGGTCTGCCTTCCTGCGCTGTACAGCAGCACATCGCCGCGCACCACGCGCTGGCTCGTCAGCCGGGCGACGATGCGCCCACGTGCGTCGAGCGACACCTCCTGGATCCCGTCGCCAAGCCGGAAGAGTGCGTTCTGCTGCCGCATCACGTGGCACAACATTTCGACCAGCTCACGGTCGGCGAAATCGAGCAGCTGCTCCCGCGCGTCCACTACGGTGACGCGGACCCCGAGGGCCGAGAACATCGAGGCGTATTCGAGCCCGATCACGCCGGCCCCCACGACGATCATCTCGCGCGGGAGTTCACGCAGCTGGAGAATCTGGTCGGAATCGAGGTAGCGCTCTCCGTCGAACGGAATGGACGGCGTGCGTGCCGGGCGGGTGCCGCAGGCAATCAGGATATGACGGGCGCAGACCCGGGTGCTGCCTCCCTCGTCCGAGGTCACCACGACATGATGACTGTCGCCTAACGTGGCCTTCCCGCAGAGCAGCGTGACGTTGTTGCGCTTGAGCTGCGCCCGGATCACCTCCAGTTCGCGCGCCAGGACGATCTGCACCCGCGACGTCAGGTCCGAAATCGACAGGTCGTCCTTGAGGGAGTAGTCGCGCCCGTAGAATGCGCGCTGACGGAAACCGCTCAGATAGAGAATGGCTTCACGCAGCGTCTTGCTGGGAATGGTGCCCGTATGAAGGCACACCCCACCTACGAGTGCGCGCTGGTCGACGATTGCCACACGTTTGCCCAGCTTGGCGGCTGCAATAGCGCCACGCTGGCCCGCAGGGCCGGATCCGATCACGACCAGGTCGTATGCTTCGTCAGCCATGGACTGAATGTTTCTCCTATCCATGCAAGGATCGGCCGAAACGGGTCGGAACTGGACCTGGGGCTCCGGTGGGAGGATCCCGGGACTACCTTTCCCGCCCATGACGCTTCGCGAAAAACTCGATCTGCTCGAAGCGCGCCGCGCCCAGTCGGAAGAGGGGGGCGGCGCCGCTCGCATCAAGGCCCAGCATGACAAGGGCAAGCTCTCGGCCCGGGAACGACTCGACGTCCTCCTGGACGAGGGGTCGTTCGTGGAATACGACCGCTTCGTGACCCACCGCTCAACCGACTTCGGGCTGGAAGGCCAGAAGGTGTATGGCGACGGCGTGGTCACCGGGCACGGCCGGATCGATGGCCGGCTGGTCTATGTCTTCTCGCAGGACTTCACCGTTTTTGGTGGGTCGCTCTCCGAGGCCTTTGCGGAGAAGATCTGCAAGGTCATGGACCTGGCGGTGCGTAACGGGGCTCCGGTCATCGGTCTCAATGACTCAGGCGGGGCGAGAATCCAGGAAGGAGTGGTCTCGCTTGGAGGGTATGCCGAGATCTTCCTGCGCAACACACTCGCTTCCGGTGTGATCCCCCAGATTTCGGCTATCCTCGGCCCATGTGCTGGCGGCGCGGTATACTCGCCGGCCATCACCGACCTGGTTTACATGGTCCGTGGCTCGTCGTACATGTTTGTCACCGGACCTAACGTGGTGAAGACGGTCACGCACGAAGACGTTACGATGGAGCGTCTCGGCGGTGCCGACACCCACGCCGCGACCTCAGGGGTGGCGCACTTCGCGCATGACTCCGAGTTGCAGAGTCTGCAGGCCATTCGCGAGTTGTTCCGCTATATCCCCCAGAACAATCTTGGCGAGCCGCCACGGGGGCCGGGCACCGACCCCCGCGATCGCCGGGATGAGTCGCTCCTGGACGTGGTGCCCGAGCATGCCAGCAAGCCGTACGACATGCACGAGGTCATCGCGCGGGTCGTCGACGACGGTGAGTTCTACGAGGTCCACAAGGATTATGCCGGCAACATCCTCTGCGGATTTGCGCACCTCGGCGGCTACAGCGTGGGCATCGTGGCCAACCAGCCTGCCGTTCTCGCTGGTGTTCTGGATATCAACGCATCGGTCAAGGCCGCGCGGTTCGTCCGCTTTTGCGACGCCTTCAACATTCCGCTGGTGACCTTCGAGGACGTGCCGGGTTTCCTCCCCGGTGTGGGGCAGGAGCATGGAGGCATCATCCGGCACGGGGCCAAACTGCTCTATGCCTATTGCGAGGCCACCGTCCCCAAGCTCACCGTCATCACCCGCAAGGCATACGGGGGTGCGTACGACGTCATGAGCTCCAAGCATATCCGGGGCGACTTCAACGTGGCATGGCCCTCCGCGGAAATTGCGGTCATGGGACCCAAGGGCGCTGTCGAAATCCTCTTCCGCAAGGAAATCGCTGAGTCACCGGACCCGGCCAAGGCGATGGATGAACGGGTGGCGGAATACACCGAGAAGTTTGCCAATCCGTATGTCGCCGCCTCACGCGGTTACGTCGACGACATCATCGATCCGCGTGACACCCGCCCCCGGCTCATCGATGCACTGGACACGCTGCAAGGCAAACGCGATCGCAATCCGCCCAAGAAACATGGCAATCTGCCACTCTGAGGGAAGCACGGGAGGCACGAGAAGCACGAGAAGCACGAGAGGCACGACCGCCGCGATTTGGCAAACCTGTGAGTTCTCGGCTGGCCCCGTGCTACTCGTGCTTCCCGTGCTACTCGTGCTTCCCGTGCTACTCGTGCTTCCCGTCCCTCCGCTGTGATGATCTCCAAACTCCTCATCGCCAATCGCGGCGAAATCGCCCTCCGCATCATTCGCGCGTGCCGTGAGCTGGGGGTGCGTACCGTGGCGGTCTACTCAGACGCCGACGCGCAGGCGCCGCATGTGCGTGCCGCCGACGAGGCCGTGAACATCGGGCCGGCGCCTTCCAGTGAGAGTTATCTCAAGGGCGATCACATCATCGAAGTGGCCAAACGTGTCGGCGCCGAGGCGATCCATCCCGGGTATGGCTTTCTGAGTGAGCGCGAGTGGTTTTCGCGCGCCGTACGTGACGCCGGTCTCATCTTCGTCGGTCCACCACCGGAAGCCATCGCCGCACTCGGCAGCAAAACCGCCGCGCGTCAGCTGGCGATCGCGGCTGGTGTGCCCGTAGTCCCAGGAACAACCGAGGGATTGCAAGACGCCGCCGAAGCACTCGAGATCGCCCAGCGGTTCGGGTATCCGGTGTTGCTCAAGGCGGCGGCCGGCGGGGGCGGGAAGGGCATGCGCGTCGTGCGTGAGCCCGGTGAGATGGCGGGGGCATTGGATGCCGCGCGTCGCGAGGCGAAGAACGCCTTTGGCGATGACACCGTGTATGTCGAGAAGTACATCGTGGGTCCGCGTCACGTCGAGATCCAGGTGCTGGCCGATCAGCACGGAACCGTGCTGTCGCTCGGGGAACGGGAGTGTTCGGTGCAGCGTCGGCACCAGAAGATGATCGAAGAGGCGCCCTCGGTGGCGGTATCGCCTGAGTTGCGCAAACGCATGGGTGCCACCGCCGTGGCTGCCGCGCGCGCCGCAGGATATGTCAACGCCGGCACCTGCGAGTTTCTCCTCGACCGGGAAGGGAACTACTACTTCCTGGAGATGAACACCCGGTTGCAGGTGGAGCACCCGGTGACGGAATTGGTCACCGGGATCGACATCGTCCAGTGGCAGATTCGTGTAGCCTCAGGCGAACGACTGCCGTTTCCGGCCGATCTCACACCGCGCGGATGGTCCATCGAGTGTCGCATAACGAGTGAGGATCCCGCCAATGGGTTCCTGCCCTCGACGGGTCGCATCGAGTATCTGCATGTGCCGACCGGCCCGGGGGTGCGATGGGATGGCGGCGTGGAGTCGGGGAGTGTCGTGGGTCTGCACTACGATCCCATGCTCGCAAAACTCATTGTCTGGGCGAATACACGTGACCAGGCGATTGCACGCATGCACCGGGCGCTGGAGGAACTCACCATCGTCGGGATCGAGTCGTCGCGTGAGTTCCATTTGCGCATGATGGAGGACGAGGACTTTCGCCGCGGTGACATCGAAATTCAGTGGCTCGAGCGCAAGCTGCCACAGCTGGTCGGGCAGCGGGCCCCCGAAGACATCATGCGCGTGGCGGCGGCTGCCGGTGCCCTGCTGGCGAGCCGTGACCGGGGAACCCGGGGTGCCTCGACAGGCGCGGTCGCGACGACGCCAGTAACTAATGCCTGGCAGCAAGCGGCGCGTCGCGAAGGGCTCCGTTCGACGTGAGGGAAACGGCCACCGTGACCATTGACTCCATCGCCAGTGGTGGAGCAGGGGTGGGACGCCTCGACGGCATGGCTGTCTTTGTGCCACGCACGGCCCCGGGCGACCGGGTGACCGTCGCCCTGTCGCGGCGCAAACGGCACGCAGAAGGTCGGTTGCGTCAGATTCTCGAGGCGTCGCCCGCACGGGTGGAGCCGCCATGTCAGCACTACGTCACTGATCGCTGTGGGGGGTGCCAGCTGCAGCATCTTGGCATCGCCGATCAGCGCGCGGCCAAACGGGACATGGTGCAGCAGGCCCTGCGGCGAATCGCCAAACGCGACGCAGCCGTCGACGAAGTGGTGCCCTCGCCACTCGAGTGGCGATACCGCCGGAAGCTCACCCTCACGCTGCGCCCCTCACCCGCGGGCTGGCGCGGTGGACTGCGCCCTTTTGACGACCCCGACCGCATCTTCGCCCTCGATGATTGCCTGATAGCGGCGGAGTCACTCGTCGCCGCCTGGCACGAAGTGCGAGGTGCTGCGGAGTGTTTGGCCGATGTCGACGAAGTCCGCGCCGAGTTGCTGCAAGGCGATGGCGGCGTCTCGCTCAATCTCATCGGATTGCCGGCCACCTGGCCGCGCTGTGATGAGTTCCTCGCGCGGTGTCCCTCGCTGGTGTCTGTCCGTTCGGAGGGTGCGCACGGTGTCGCGGTGCTCCGAGGCGACGCCGCATCCAGCGGGGCGTTTGTGCAGGTCAATCCCGCCATGGCGCAGGTGATGCAGTCTCACATCCTGTCGCTTGCTGCGGTGACGCCGGGCTTGCGCGTGGTGGATGCCTACGGCGGTCGTGGCGACGTCTCGGCGGACTTCGTGAAGGCCGGTGCCAAAGTCACGCTGATCGAGCTGGACTACGAAGCGACACGCAGCGCAAAGGAACGACTCGGACAGAGCGCTCGTGTGGTGACGGCACGGGTCGAGGATGCACTCGACGACGCGCTTCCCGCCGACCTTGTGCTGGTCAATCCGCCGCGCACCGGCGTCGACGCGCGCGTGTGCGATTCACTCGAGTCGGCGGAAGTATCCCGTCTCATTTATGTCAGTTGCGATCCCGCCACGCTTGCGCGCGACCTCGCGCGGCTTCCTTCCTGGCGGCTCGAACGCGTCACCCCCTTTGACATGTTTCCGCAGACGGCCCACGTGGAAACCGTTTGCCTCCTCACGAGGATCATCGCATGAAGTACGTGGTCGATGTGGATGGCACCCGCCATGAACTTTCGCTCGAGGAGGGGGGAGTGCGTTTCGGCGACACCCTTCTCCCTGCGCACCTCGAGCAGGTCCAGGGCACGCCGGTGCAGGTGCTGCGGCTGGGCGGCGAGGTGCATCGCGTGGCCTATAAGCGCGGGGAGCACCGGGGCGCCTACACCTTGTGGATTGATGGCCATCGTCTGACGGTTGACGCGCTCGACGAGCGCACGCGCACCATTCGCGATCTCACCGCTGCAACGGCTGGAGTGCAGGGACCCAAGCCCCTCCTGGCACCGATGCCCGGCCTGATTGTGAAGGTCTACGTAAAGGTCGGCGACCAGGTGGACGCTGGTCAGGGCCTTGTGGCGATGGAGGCCATGAAGATGGAGAACGAACTGCGTGCCCCCTCGGCCGGTCGGGTGAAGAGTATCCCCGTAGCCCTGGGCGCCGCCGTCGAGAAAGGGGCAGTGCTGGTCGAGCTCGAATAGCCCCTACGCCCGAGGTCCGGGCACCCCTGACGTTTCGTCACAAATATCCCGACGGGAACTTTCGGGTTTCCGGTCAGTTTGAGTACTCTTCGGTGACGCCCGTGGTACTGCGACTGGCGTACTGGAGCTTTTCTACCCCAACCCAATGGAGCCACTGATGCAACGAACACCTCGTTTGCGCAGTCTGGCCCTCAGTCTCCTGCTTGGCTCGGCGCTCTCTGCGTCGTCGGCTCTTGCACAGGGACCCGGGGGCACCATCATCGGCAAGGTCACTGACCGTGCCACCAACCAACCGCTCGGCGAAGTACAGATGCAGCTGGCGGGCTCGGTCCGCGGCGCACGCACGACGGACGAAGGGGACTACCGGATCGTCTCGGTGCCTGCTGGCACCTACACCCTCAGAGCGATCCGTATTGGCTACTCCGGCGCCACGCAGTCCGTCACCGTTGTGGCAGGTCAGACGCTGACGGTGAACTTCTCACTGGCTGGTGCCGCGCTGACGCTCGACGCAGTCAACGTGACCGCTACCGGTGAAACGCAGCGCCGCCGCGAGAGCGGTGCGACGTCGACCACCATCAGCACCGAGCAACTGCCGCTTCCCGCGGTCAACAACTTCTCGAACGTGTTGTCGTCGCGCGCCGCTGGTCTCACGGTGACCAACGCCGGCGGAACCACGGGCACCAACTCCCGCATCCGTATTCGCGGTGCCAACTCGATCAACCTGAACAACGAGCCGCTCATCATCATC
Source organism: uncultured Gemmatimonadota bacterium (assembly GCA_902826615.1). Taxonomy (GTDB): domain Bacteria; phylum Gemmatimonadota; class Gemmatimonadetes; order Gemmatimonadales; family Gemmatimonadaceae; genus RBC101. The sequence goes on along the minus strand of CADEFN010000007.1, from coordinate 229,403 downwards.
GACGGCGTACAGGTGTCGAACAACGCGAACAATGCGTTCAGCATTGGTCTCGGTGGTCAGAGCACTTCGCGCTGGGACGACATCAACCCCGAAGACATCGAAAACGTCGAGGTCATCAAGGGTCCGTCGGGCACGGCGCTCTATGGCTCTGCTGCCGCCAACGGCGTCATCCAGATCACGACCAAGCGTGGTCGTGCCGGCAAGACGCGCTGGAACAGCTATGCGGAATACGGCACCATCGAAGATCAGACCACGTATCCCGCCAACTACCTGCAGGTCGGCCGCACGCCAGCTGGTGCACTGACCACTTGTAACCTCGACAGCCGCGGCCGCAATCTTTGCAACGTCATCAGCGACTCCCTGCTATCGTGGAACCCGCTGGAGAACGTGAGCCCGCAGCGCCAGGGCTATCGCGAGCAGTACGGCCTCAATGCGGCTGGTGGCGTCAACGACGTGACCTACTACATGGGTGGCGAGTACGAGCGTGAGCAGGGGATCTTCGAGCCCAACCGGCTCCGTCGTATCAACTTCCGCTCCAACGTTCGCGCGCAGCTCAAGCCCAATCTCGATGCGAACGTGACCATCGGGTACACGCGCTCCAAGGCCAACCTGGCCTTCAACGACAACACCACCTTCGGTGCCTTGTCCGCCGGGTTGCTGGGTAAGGCCTTTGACTGCTCGCCGAGCACCTTCCGCGCCAACTCCCGTTGCGGATCGGACTCACTCTCCCGTGGCTATTTCACGGCGAACGTTCCGTCGACGGACTACTTCAACGTCAACAGCCAGCAGGATATCTCCCGCCTGGTGGTGGGTGCCACGACCAACTACCAGCCGCTCTCGTGGCTGCGTGCTGTGGGCCGCGTCGGTGCCGACGTCGTGTCTCAGTACGACCAGCAGTTGATTCCGCCCAACAAGGTGAACTTCAGCGCGGCGACGCTCGAGGGCTCGCGATTCAATCGGCGCGACGAATCGCCGACGTTTACCGCGAACGGTACGCTGACGTCGACGTTCGACCTGCTGGGTGGCCGCCTCAATTCTCAGACGTCGGTTGGCGGTCAGTACATCAACGAAATCCAGCGGTGGTCGCAGGCCACCGGTGCGGTGCTCATTCCCGGTACCGGTTCGCTCAACGGCACCTCGGCCCGCTTCGCCGTCGGCGAGTCCAACCAGCAGGTGATCACGGTTGGTGGCTACATCGAGCAGAAGCTGGCGTGGAAGGATCGCCTCTTCCTCACCGGCGCCGTTCGCGCGGACGACAACTCCAACTTCGGATCGCAGCTTGGGCTTATCTACTACCCGGCGGTGAGTGCATCGTACGTGCTCTCCGAAGAAGCCTGGTTCCCCAAGCCGAATTGGCTCGGTCAGTTCCGTCTCCGCTCTGCTTACGGCAAGTCGGGCAACCGCCCGGGCTTCCGTCAGGCCGAAACCTTCTTCTCCCCGGTTTCTGTGCGTTTGGGTGGTGCCGATGTCCCCGCAGTCACCGTGGGTGGCGCCGGCAACGCCGATCTCAATCCGGAGATCTCCGAGGAAGTCGAGGGTGGCTTCGAGATGACGGCCTTCAACGGTCGCGTTGGTCTGAGCAGCACGTACTTCAACAAGGTCACCAACGACGCCCTGGTCAGCCGCGTCCTGGCGCCCTCGCTGGGTAATGCGGGTTCGCGATTCGTCAACTTCGCCGAAGTGCGCAACCGCGGTATCGAGTTCGAACTCAACACGGTCGCGCTCGACCTGAAGAATGTCCGGTATGAAATCCAGGGCACGTACACGCAGGTCCAGAACCAGCTGCGTGAACTCGGCACGGGGATCTCGCCGATCATCTTCGGCTTCAACTCCTCGCAGCGTCACACCAAGGGGTCCCCGTTAGGCGGCTACTACCTCCGCGACTACACGTTCAAGGACGCGGACGGAAACGGGACGATCACGCGCGTGAACTGCCCCACCATCGGTGGCATTGCCAATCCGCAGGTGGCCGGTGGCCCGGCGTGCGAAGTCGCACTCACGGACACCGCAGTCTACATCGGTCAGCCCCTGGCGCCGCGCGAGGTCAACCTGAATCAGACCCTCACGCTGTTCCGCAACGTGCAGGTCACGGCACTGCTCAATCATCGTGGTGGGCACAAGCTCTTCAACTCCACGCGTGAGTTCCGCTGCTCGCAGTTCCGCAACTGTCAGGACATCATGGACCCCAAGGCGTCGCTCGAAGATCAGGCCAAGGTGATTGCCTCGATCATGGGCACCGTGTCGGGGTACGTGGAAGACGCCTCGTTCACTCGCCTGCGCGAAGTCGCGGTCACGTATAACGCGCCGCAGCGCATTGCCACCAAGCTGGGCTTCTCCACCCTCGGGCTGACGTTCGCGGGACGGAACCTGGCCGTGTGGACGAACTACTCCGGCTTCGATCCGGAAGTGAACTCCAACGCCACGACCAACTTCACGACCGCGGACTTCCTGGCACAGCCGCCAGTGCGCTACTTCGTGCTCCGCCTGAACGCCAACTTCTGACGAACCAGGTGACTCATACCATGCAATCCAACAACCGATTTGTGCCTGGCGCTCGCAGCGTCGCACAGCGCGCCGCAACAGCGGCCGTGCTGCTCGCGACGCTCGCGCTCGGCGCATGCAGCCTCGATGATGCACTTGATGTTCCGGATCCCGATGTTGCCACGCCAGGATCGCTCTCTGATCCCAGCGTGCTTCCCGTGCTGCGGCAGGGCGCAGTTGGTGACTTCGCCCGCGCGTACGCTGGCGGTGGTGACGCCGAGGACGGCTTTATCCAGAACGGCGGCCTGCTGGGCGACGAGCTGGAGTGGGCCGAGACCTTCCCGACCCGCCGCGAGTTCGATTCGCGCAACATGCAGACCGTGAATGGCAACATCAACACGCTCATGCGGAACAGTCAGCGCGCGCGTGCTTCGGCGCTCCGCGCGGCCAAGAAGTATGAGGAGTTCCAGCCCACCAGCCCGGCTGCGGCAGAAATGCGCAACCTCGAAGGGCTGGCCATCACGCTGATCGCCGAGTCGTTCTGCTCCGGGGTACCGTTCTCGGAGTTGACCGACGCTGGCGAAACCGTCTTTGGCGATCCGCAGACCAGCACGCAGATGTACACCGCTGCGCTGGCCTCCTTCGACAAGGCACTCACTGTTGTGGGCACGCAGACGTCGGCGGCCGCAGTCGCGCAGGCGAACTTTGCGCGTGTGGGACGTGGTCGTGTGCTGCTCAATCTCGGGCGCTTTGCCGACGCGGCAGCGGCCGTGGCGGCGGTGCCGACGAGCTTCGTCTACAACACGGAGCACTCGGAGAACAGCAGCCGCCAGAACAACGGCGTCTTCGTCGTGATGGCGGTCAACCGCCGCTTCTCCGTGGCTGATCGCGAAGGTGCCAACGGGTTGGCGTATCGTTCCGACAACGACCCGCGGACGCTGTCGCCACGCGGCACCGGCGCAGCCTTCACGGGCTTCGACGGGACCACGCCGCTCTTCCTGCCGGCCAAATACCCCAACCGCTCCGCCAGCATCCCTGTGGCGACCGGCGCGGAAGCCAGGCTCATCGAAGCCGAAGCGGCGCTGCAGGCTGCGAACCCAACTCAGCTGCTGGCGATCCACAATGCCCTCCGTACGACGCAGTCTCTTGCGCCTATCACCGACCCGGGCACGCAGGCTGGGCGGGTTGATGCGCACTTCAAGGAGCGCGCGTACTGGCTCTTCCTGACCGCGCACCGTCTGGGCGACATGCGTCGGCTGGTTCGTCAGTATCAGCGCAACCGTGAAGCCGTCTTCCCGACTGGCTCGTACCCCGCCTCGAAGGGCGGTGGCACGTACGGGCAGGACGTGAACTTCCCGGTTCCGTTCGACGAGCTGAACAACCCGAAGTTCACCCAGTGTCTCGACCGGAACCCGTAGGGCTCAGGTAGTCATTGGGGCCGACGTGAACCGAAGACCGAAGGGGGCAGGGAGCCGCGGCTCTCCTGCCCCTCTCGCGTTTTAAGGGCTGGGGCAGTTTTTTGGCTTCGCGACCGCACAATTCCGCTCTCCGAGCCCGACCCCTCTTGCCCTCTCCCCCCGGTACCGTCTAGCTTACGCGGCTGCCGTAAACCACGATTTCTGAGCACTTTGCGCGCTTTCGGCCACGTCGCCGGAAGCGCGCGCCTTTCCCGGGTTCCACCAATGAAGACTTTCAGCGCGACCCCCAAGGACATCGATCGGCGATGGTTCATCGTCGATGCCGATGGCATGATTTTGGGCCGCCTCGCCTCCGAGATCGCCAGGATCCTTCGGGGCAAGCACAAGCCGATCTACACCCCGCACATGGACACGGGTGACAACGTCATTGTCATCAATGCCTCCAAGGTGAAGGTGAGCGGCAAGAAGAGCGAGCAGAAGCAGTATTTCTCGCACACCGGGTACATGGGTCACGAGCGTCACACGCCGTACAGCGCCGTGCAGTCCAAGCATCCGGAGCGGGTGATCGAGAAGGCGGTCTTCGGCATGCTGCCCAAGTCGGCCCTTTCCCGTCAGGTCCTGCGCCTCAAGCTGCGTGTGTACGCCAATGGCGAACATCCGCACGCCGCGCAGAAGCCGACCCCGCTTTCCTTCAACGTCCAGGGTTCCTAACGCATGTCCGAGTCGCAGATTCGCGCCGTTGGCCGCCGCAAGGAGGCCGTCTGCCGTGTGTACCTCAAGCCCGGTTCGGGCAAGTGGGATGTGAATGGCCGTACGCTCGGCGATTACTTCCCGCGTCCTTCGCTGGTGAGCGCGATCCAGCAGGCCTTTACCGCGACGGACTCGCTCGGACGCTTTGATGTCCGCGCGAAGCTGGCCGGTGGTGGGCTCAACGGGCAGGCCGGGGCGCTGCGTCTCGCCGTCGCTCGCGCACTCGTCTCGATCGACGAGGGACACCGCCGCAAGCTGCGTGACCTCGGTCTCCTCACGCGCGACGCCCGGGCCGTGGAGCGCAAAAAGCCCGGCCGTCCCGGCGCCCGCAAGCGCTTCCAGTTCTCCAAGCGTTAGTCCTGGTCTGGCGTCGGGTGACGCCGGATTGGCTGGTTGCAGTTCCTTGTTTGAGTCCCCGGGCGCCGGAACCGGGGACGGCACCATCTCCGGCACACACAATCCCGCACGCGTTCCCGAGTTGCCCCGGGTGCCGGTGAATCACCGGTCAAAGGCGACGATGACGGACGCGGACGAACAACCCGACAGGAGAGCACCACCGCATGCAGCCTACACTCGAGCAGCTTCTCGAAGCTGGCGTCCACTTCGGGCACCAGACCCGTCGCTGGAATCCCAAGATGCGCCGCTTCATCTTCGCGGAGCGCAACGGGATCCACATCATCGATCTGCAGAAGACCATCAAGCAGATCGCCGAAGCCGAAAAGTTCGTGCGCGAAGTCGTCATGCGCGGCGAGAACGTCCTCTTCGTCTGCACCAAGCGCCAGGTGGGTGCCATCGTGCGCGAGCAGGCCGATCGCTGTGGCGGCCTCTACGTCACGGAGCGCTGGCTCGGCGGTCTCCTCACCAACTTCGGCACGATCAAGAAGCAGACCAAGCGCTTGAAGGAACTCGAAGCGGGCAGTGAAGCCGGCGGCGAGTTCGAGAACTACACCAAGAAAGAGCAGCTCCTGCTCACGCGTCAGCGCGACAAGCTCCTCAAGAACCTCTCGGGCATCAAGAACATGACACGCCTGCCGGGCCTCATGTTTGTCATCGATTCCAAGAAGGAACGCATCGCGGTCTCCGAAGCCAACAAGCTCGGCATCCCGATCGTCGCGATCTGCGATACCAACTCGGATCCCGACAAGATCACGGTACCGATTGCCGGCAACGACGACGCCATCCGTTCTGTTGACCTCATCACCCGGTTCATCGCCGACGTGATCAGCGAAGCACGTCGCGAGGCGCCAGTGCGTGCGGTCGAGGAAGAGGCGGAAGAGAGCACCTACTCGTCCGACCGCGGTCTCGAGCCGACTGGCGACGACGAGCGCCGTCGCCGCCGCCGTCCGCGTCGCCGTCGGGCCAAGCCTGAGGCAATTGCAGCGCGCCTCAAGCCAGGCAGCCCTGAAGGTGGGGAAGGGGAAGTGGATGCAGTGGACGCCGGCGACGCTGGAGTCGACGCCGAGTAAGGTTGAGCGGAGGGGCCTGGGCGGCACCCTCCACAAGCGGAATCCCTCGACGGGTTTCCCTGATCTCACGAGTTGCGCCGCCGGCCCAGTGCCGGCGGCGTTTTCACACCAAGTGCAAGGACAGAGACAATGGCAATCACGGCCAAGGACGTAGCAGACCTGCGCGCGCGCACCGGTGCGGGCATGATGGATTGCAAAAAAGCGCTCGAAGAAGCCAATGGCGACATCACCAAGGCCATCGAGCTGCTCCGCATGAAGGGCATCGCCAAGGCCGAGAAGCGGGCCGGTCGCGCCGCGTCCGAAGGGCGTATCGTGGTCAAGATCTCCGATCATGGACAGGTGGCCTCCATCATCGAAGTCAACTCCGAAACCGACTTCGTGGCGCGCAACGATGAGTTTGGGGTCCTGGCCCATGCCATTGCCGAGCACGTTTTTGCCGACTCAGCACTCGACTCGGCCGTGCACAACGCCGCCGAGGGCACGGCCCTGGGGCAGGCGTATCACCATGACAAGAGCATGACCGTTGAGGACGTGGTCAAGGCCGCGTCTGCCAAGACGGGAGAGAACGTGGTGTTCCGTCGTTATGCGCGTTTTGCCACCGACGGCGTACTCGGCCACTATGTGCACTTCAACGGCAAGGTCGCCGTGGTCGTGGACGTCCGTGGAGGGGCCAGTGATGCCGCTCGTGAACTGGCCAAGTCGGTCGCCGAACATGTGGCCGCCGGCGTGCCCCGTGTTCCCTATGGCGTCACCCGCGAAGAAGTGCCGGCTGACTTCGTCGAGCGGGAGCGGGCCATCTTCACCGAGCAGGCCAAGCAGTCTGGCAAGCCCGACAACATCATCGCCAAGATGGTGGAAGGGCAGGTCGGCAAGCTCTACTCTGAGGCGGCCCTCCTCGAGCAGCCCTGGGTGCGCGACCCGAACATGAGCATCAAGCAGCTCGTCGAGCAGAAGTCGAAGGAAGCCGGTGCCCCGCTCTCGATCAAGCGCTTCGTGCGCTATCAGATGGGCGAGGAGTAGGCTCGGATCGGCGTGGGCAGGTGGGGGCTTCTCGCACCACCTGCCTGCCACGCACCTTGTCGGTGATTTCTGCTTGCGCCCAGTGGGTCGAGTTGGTTACCGTCGCCGTCAGCCTTCTGCCGTCCCCCTGTCCCTGATTCATGACCGCACCTGCCTTCCAGCGAATCCTCCTCAAGCTCTCCGGCGAAGCCCTCGCGGGTGACAAGGGATCGGGGTACGACTTCGAACGGGTTTCCCAGTTTGCCGACGAGATCAAGGGGATCGTCGACATGGGTGTTGGCGTTGGACTGGTCATCGGGGGCGGGAACATGGTGCGAGGGACGCAGCTCGCCGCCCTTGGCATGGACCGGGTTGCCGCCGACTACATGGGAATGCTCGGGACCGTGATTAATGCGCTGGCCCTGCAGGACGTGCTGGAAAAGAAGGGGCTCGACACCCGGGTGATGACAGCAATCAGGATGGAAGAGCTGGCTGAGCCCTACATTCGAAGACGTGCGCTTCGCCACTTCGATAAGGGGCGGATTGTCATCTTCGCAGCGGGGACGGGGAATCCGTACTTCTCCACTGACACGGCTGCCGCGCTCCGCGCTATTCAGATCAAGGCCGAGGTGATCATCAAGGCCACCAGCGTCGATGGCGTGTACTCGGCGGACCCCAAGAAGGACCCGACGGCCAAGCGGTACGAGCAGATCTCGTATCGGGACGTCATGCTGGAAGAGCTGGGCGTGATGGACCAGACCGCGGTCACGCTCTGCAAGGAGAACAAGTTGCCTTTGATCGTACTCAACATTCACGAGCGCGGAGCTGTCGCGCGCGCGGTGCGCGGCGAACGCGTGGGGACGATGGTGCGATGAGCATTGCCAACATCCTGAAGGACACCCGGACTCACATGGAGAAAGCGGTCGAGGGGACCAGGCACGAGTTCTCCTCCATTCGCTCCGGGAAGGCGTCGCCCAGCATGCTCGATACGGTGCGTGTCGAGATGTACGGCAGCGCCATGACCATGAACCAGGTCGCGACCGTCTCGGCGCCCGAACCCCGGTTGCTCATCGTCACGCCGTTCGACAAGGGCCAGATCAAGGTGGTCGAAAAGGCGATTCGTGAGGCAGAGCTCGGGCTCGATCCGGTGACGCAGGGTGCCGTGATTCGTGTGCCGCTCCCTTCGATGAACGAGCAGCGGCGAAAGGACCTCGTCAAGATCATCCACAAACTCGCGGAAGAAGGCAAGATCTCGGTGCGCCACTGGCGCACCGAGGCCCGTGACAAGTTCAAGAAGCTCGATGGGGTGTCCGAGGACGACGTGAAACACGCCGAGAAGGACCTCCAGAAGCTGCATGACGATTCGATCGCCAAGATCGATGCCGCGGTGAAGGGGAAGGAAGCCGAAATCATGGAGGTCTGACCCATCGGCGAACTCGCCCGCCGCGTCGCCGTTGCGATTGTCGGCATTCCGATTGTAGCCGGCGCGGTCTATCTCGGCGAGCTTCCACTGGCGGGATTTCTTGCGGTGCTCGGAGGACTGGGCGCCTGGGAGTTGTACCGCATGGCTCGGCAGCTGGGTGTCGAGCCGCTCGAGGTACCTGGTGTCACCATTGCGGCGGCCCTGCCGCTCTATGTGGCCATGCATCGCCTGGGGTTGCTGCGAGATCCGGCCGCGGTGGCCGCGGTGGTGTTCGTCTCCTTGCTCGGCCTCACCTTGTTCATGCGTGGGGTACAGGGACGTCCCCTCGATTCCGTCTCGATCACCGTGACCGGTGCCGCGTACGCTGGTGGCATGCTCACCTTTGCCTACCTGCTGCGGCATCATCGTTTTGTGGTGTCGCCCGCTGGAGGCACGGCCCTCGTGTTCTACCCGGTGCTGCTCACCTGGGCGTCTGACGTCGGCGCGTATTTCGTGGGCCGGTGGCTGGGCAAGGCCAAGCTCATGCCCTCGGTGAGCCCCGGCAAAACACAGGCAGGAGCATGGGGTGCTGTGGTGACCACCGTCGCCGCGAGCCTGGCGTACAACACCTGGGTGTTGCCAAACTATGCGCAGCTTTCGTTGACTCTTCCGCTCGCCATCGTGTTCGGTGTGGTGGTCAGTGGCGCCGCGCAGGTGGGCGATCTTGTGGAGTCGATGTTCAAGCGCGAGGCCGGTGTGAAGGACAGTTCGCACCTGCTCCCCGGGCATGGCGGGATCCTCGACCGGCTCGACTCGGTGTACTTCGTGCTGCCGGTAGCCTATCTGATGCTTTCGGCATTGCTCAAGCCGGCCGGGGCATGACCGCGTCCGGTGTGGCAATCCTCGGGGCGACGGGCTCGATCGGCAGATCCGCCATCCGCGTGATAGGGCGTCATTCGGAGCGCTTCTTCATCTGTGCGCTCACGGCGCATCGAAGTGTGGCTGAGCTGCAAGCCTTGGTCGATGAGCATGCTCCGGCCTACGCCGGTATCACCGACAGCGCGGATGCCGTTCCAGCAGGCTGGGGTAGGGGCGCGGAGGCGCTGGTCCGTGCCGCCACCCACCCGGGCGTCGAAGTGGTCATCAACGCGGTCGTGGGAGCCGCAGGGCTCGATGCGACGCTCGCCGCGCTGCATGCCGGCAAGCGAGTCGCGCTGGCGAATAAGGAGTCGTTGGTGGTCGGCGGGAGCCTGGTGCTCGAGGCGATGGCGCACGGCGGCGGGGCCGTTGTCCCCGTGGACTCCGAGCACTCGGCAATTCTGCAGTGTCTGGCAGGTCGCCCCCGTTCCGAAGTGCGGCGTCTGGTGATCACCGCGTCAGGGGGTCCCTTCCGCACCTGGTCGAGTGAGCGGCTGCAGACGGCAACCCTGGCGGACGCTCTCAAGCACCCCACCTGGTCCATGGGTCGCAAGATCACGGTGGATTCCGCCACCCTCGCCAACAAGGCCCTCGAAGTCATCGAAGCACACCTGCTGTTCGGAATCCCTTACGACCGTATCGATGTCGTAGTCCATCCGCAGAGTATCGTGCACTCGATGGTCGAGTTTACGGATGGGAGCGTGGTGGCCCAGCTGGGGGTGCCGTCTATGGAACTGCCTATCCTGTATGCCCTCACCCACCCCGATCGTCTGGAAGACAACGGGGTACCACGCTTCGACCCCGTCGCGGCGTCGCCCCTTACCTTCGAGCCGGTCAGGCATGCTGATTTTCCGGCCCTGGAACTGGGCGTCGGCGCTGGGCGTAAGGGAGGCGTAGCACCGGCGGTCTTCAACGCGGCCAACGAACAGGCAGTTGCGCTCTTCCTCGATGGCCGTATTGCTTTCTCGGGGATCGCCCCGGCGATCGCGTCGGCGCTCGATGCGTTAGGCGGGGGTGCTGACGGGAGTCGGGATGTACTGCTGGCCGCCGACCGGGCAGCCAGGGACCATGTCACCGGATTGTTCGCATGCTGAAGTGGCTTGCGCCGCTGATTGTTTTCGGACTGGTAGTGTTTGTGCACGAGCTCGGCCACTTTTTGGCGGCCAAGTTCATGCGCGTCTACGCGCCGGTCTTTGCCTTCGGCTGGGGTCGCCGCCTGTGGGGCTTCCGTCGCGGTGAGACGGACTATCGCATTTCCTGGTTCCCGGTTGGCGGATTCGTCGCCATGGCCACCAAGGACAGCGACTCGGTGAGCGCTATCGAAGGTGGTGTGGACGTCAACGCGGCACCTGACGAAAAGGAAATCCAGGGACATCAGCGCGGCTTCAATCCCATCCCATTCGATCCGGAGGCGCTCAAGCCCTTCGGTCCGAAGCCGGTGCCGCCAGAGCGTTGGGTAGAGTCGAAGCCGCTGTGGGGCAAGCTGCTCATCTTGTCGGCGGGCGTCATCATGAACGCGCTCCTCGCCGTTGGTGTCGGGATCGGCGGGGTCATGGCCTACGGACGCACCTTCGGCGGTCAGTTCGCAACCGTGGAACCCAACATGACGGCCGTCATCGATTCGGTGGTGCCCGGGATGCCCGCGGCGATTGCCGGCATGCGCGCCGGTGACTCGATCGTGACGGTGGCCGGAAAGCCCGTGACCAGCTGGGCGGCGGTTGTCTCGGAGGTCGCTGGGTCCCCCGGAGTGCCGGTCGAGGTGTCGGTGGTGCATCGTGATGGAACTTCGGATCGTTTGGTAATCACACCCGAGGCGGTTCGCGCCGACAGCCAGTCGAACCGCATGATCGGCCGCATGGGTGTTTTCTCGGCGCAGCATCTGCGACATGAGCCGGCGACGTTCGGGCAGGCAATCTCTGACGGCCTGGTCATCACCGGTCGTATGGGCACGGAAGTCGTGCGTGTGGTGAAGGGCCTCTTTACCGGTGCCGTTTCGGTCAAGCAGCTTGGTGGGCCGCTGCGTATTGCCCAGGTCTCTTACGAAGTGGCGAAGACCGGACTCGAACCACTCCTTGTCCTCATCGCCTTTCTGAGCATGAACCTCGCCGTGCTCAATCTCCTGCCGATTCCCGTGCTCGATGGCGGGCAGATCCTGGTACGGCTCATCGAGGCGGCTAAGGGCAGTGCGTTATCTGAGCGCACACAGGAATACCTCATGCGCTTTGGGGTGCTGGTGATCCTGGCATTGTTTGTCCTGGTGAACTTCAACGACATCGTGAGTTTCCTGTCGTGAGCCGTGGCGTTTCGGCGCTGCTGACTCTGTTTGTCCTGCTGGCGGCCCCCGCCGCGCTGGCGGGACAGGCCCCCGCGCGGTCGGCGCGTTTCGAGATCAGCGCGGTTGGCGATAGCACGCTTTCGTTCCGCACGGGAAATGTCCGATGGGTCAAGCCCGGTCAGAGTGGTACGGCCGTGGACCCGCGCCGTCGTGATGCGCTCGTTGCGCGTTTCCGGATTCTCTCGGTGCGGAACGGCGACGTCGTCGCGCTGGTCACCGGCCAGACTACTGCTGTCTCCACCGATCACGTCGCCACGGTTCCCGAACCCGGCCGCTCGTGGGTGAAGAGCAAGTCCTTCTGGAGCGGGCTCTTTGTTGGCGGGGCCATCGGTGCCCTCGCCGTCGGCGCGTCCAGGTAGCCTAACGAGTTTTCGTCGGCACTGCGCAATCCATCGTGATGGTCGTGCCACGCACCACATCTGCGGCAACCTGCACAGTACTCGTGTACATGGTGCAGGCTCCATCGGCGGTGACCTGCAGGGTATAGTCACCAACCGGGAGCAACAGCGGGTTGGCAATCGGAAGGTCGCCTTCCTGCCGCACGCCGCCCCCGGATACCGCAAATCGCAGCCCCGTCGGAAGGGGACGGTTGCGAATTGTGATGTTCAGCAGCCCGCAGGTGCGCACCGCCATTTCCACGCGATCACTGCTGCCGGCGCGTAGTCGCACGGTGCGCGAATCGAAGGCCGATGGGCAGCCTTCCATGGCACTCAGTGACGCCCGGACGGTGTACGTCCCGGCGGCCATCGTGTCGGCGGCCCAGGAGGAGGCACCGACGTCGAACCCATTCACGGAAAGTCGGGCGCCATCAGGCGCCGTGACACGCAGCGACGCCTTGGCGACGGCCGGTTTGCGTCGGGTGGAGTCGCGTTCGATGCCCTGGATGATTGCGCCGATGGGGTCCGCCACCGAGTCCTGACGCAGGGAGTCTACGATTCTCGGGTCGAGGGACATGGTGGACGGCGGAAGCCGTGGTGGGTCCACCGGCGCTGCGACCGTCGTATCGCGGGTCAGCAGGGGAAGCGCGATGGCAGTGACGAGCCCCAGCGCCAGGACGCCTGCTCCGAAGCGCCGCACCAGTCGGGAGGGACGCCGTCGTCGCCGCCTACCGCTGGGCAGAGCCTCGCTGGTGATCGTGGGGGTCTCGGTGGGCGACAGGAAGATGCCAGAGAGACCCGCCGCTGCTCTGGGGGCGTCGACCCGATTCGGGTTGGCCTGTACCGAGGCCAGTTCGTCGGCCAGCTGCTCCCCGGTTGCGGGCCGGTCATCCACATGCTTGGCCAGGCAGCGGAGGATCAACTGCTCGAAGGCGGGCGAAATGGCCGGATTGATGGAGCGGGGAGGCGTCGGGACGTCTTCCACGTGGGCCCGGGCAATTTCGTACCAGTCCTCACCCTCAAAGGGGAGGCGGCCCGTCGTGGCGCGGTATAGCGATACGCCCAGCGAGTAGATGTCCGCCCGGCCATCCAGCGCCTTGGCCCGCGCCTGTTCCGGGGCGAAGTACTGCGGTGTGCCGACCACCATGTTGGTGCCGGTCTGCTGGGTGTAACCGGACACGGCGCGAGCAATCCCAAAATCGGCCACGACGGCATTGCCGTGCACGTCGAAGAGGATGTTGTCCACCTTGATGTCCCGGTGGATTACCCCTTCGCGATGCGCGAACCCCAGGGCGCGGGCCACGTCGATGCCGAGCTTTATGACGAACTCTTCGGCGAGGTACGACGTATTCTCCAGCTTGTTGGCCAGGCCGCTGGGGAGGTAGTCCATCGCGAAGTAGACGGCATCGCCGTCTTTCCAGACTTCGTAGATCTTGACGATGTTGGGGTGCCGGAGGCGTGCCGCGGTGGAGGCCTCACGACGGAAGCGCTCCTCGAACTGCGGGTCCCCGGCGAATTGCGGCTTGAGGACCTTGAGGGCGACCGGAATATCCAGACTCGGGTCATAACCCCGGTATACCCAGGCGAACCCACCGGTCCCTATGAGCTCCTCGACTCGGTACTTGCCGAGCGTCTTTCCGAGGTATCGGTCCGGCACCTTTGATAGACGCCTTTACAGGTTAGATGGCGGCCAGTAAGTTGTTATGCTTCAACGAACTTAGCGCAAGTAGCGACTCTGGTCGCGCGGGGAATATACCACATGGCTTTTGAAAAGGCAGCAACGGTTGGCAAGTACAAGACCCACGAGACCGACACCGGCTCTCCCAGGGTGCAGATCGCGGTCCTGACGGATCGCATCCGATTTCTCGATGGCCACTTCAAGGCGCATCCCAAGGACCATCACGGCCGTCGCGGCCTTCTGAAGATGATCGGAAAGCGCAAGCGGCTGCTGAATTATCTCAAGCGCTCCGACGTCGAGGGGTACCGCCAGGTCATCGGCGATCTTGGCCTCCGTCACTAGTTCTCATTTGTAGTTCACTTCCCGCGCGGGCGCTTTCGAGCCCCGCGCGTTTTGTGTTGTAGTTCCTTTTTTTACTCACGCGCTCCCCGGGCCTGGCAGAGGCTCCGCTCGCGGCGCGCCCCATGGCACAGCGGCCACAATGCAACGAATCGAGAAGACCTTCGCGGGACGCACACTTTCCATCGAAACCGGCCGCATGGCCAAACAGGCCGCAGGCTCTGCGGTCGTTCGCTTCGGCGACACCATGGTGCTCGCCGCCGTGACCGTCACGGACAAGAAGAGCAACCTCCCGTTTTTCCCGCTCACGGTCGAATACCGCGAAAAGACCTACGCTGCCGGCAAGATCCCGGGTGGGTTCATCAAGCGCGAGGGACGCCCGCACGACCACGAGATCATCTCGGCACGTATCATCGATCGTTCCATTCGTCCGATGTTCCCCGAAGGCTTCCAGAACGAGGTGCAGGTTTTCGTCTACGTCATCTCTGCTGACCAGGAGAACGACACCGACGTACTGGGGCTCGTGGCCACCTCCTACGCGCTGAACGCCTCCAAGATTCCCTTCTCGGCGCCGCTCGCCGGTGTGCGCGTTGGACGGGTGCAGGGCAACTGGATCCTCAACCCAACATTCCAGCAGCTGGAATACAGCGATCTGGAGTTTGTCGTCGCCGGGTCGAGTGATTCCATCGTCATGGTCGAAGGGGGCGCCAACGAGGTCACCGAAGCCGATGCGCTCGAAGCGCTGACCATCGCCCACGGCGGAATCAAGGAACTCGTCGAGATCCAGGAAGAACTCCTCGCCAAGGGACGCGAGAAGAAGATGGCCTGGACCAAGAATGAGATTCCCGCGGACGTTGTCGCGGCCGTGACGAAGGAGGCGGAATCGAAGATTGTCGCCGCCCTCAACCAGAAGGACAAACACACCCGCATCCAGGCGGTAGAAGCGGTCAAGGCCGATGTGAACGAGAAGCTCGTCGCGAGCAACGCCGACTGGGCCCCGCACATCTACACAGTCTTGTCCGACCTCGAGTACAACGCGTTGCGCTCGCAAGTGCTCGACACGTCCTTGCGCGTCGATGGCCGCAAGTCCACCGAAGTCCGCCCGATCAGCATCGACACCACCGTGCTCCCGCGTGCACACGGGTCGGCTCTCTTTACCCGTGGGCAAACGCAGGCGCTGGTGGCCTGCACGTTAGGCACGGCCGAGGATGTGCAGCGACTGGACTCCATCCACGAAGCGGGGGAATCCACGCAGTCGTTCATGCTGCACTACAACTTCCCGCCGTTCTCCACCGGCGAAGTGCGTCCGGTCCGCGGAACGTCGCGACGCGAAATCGGCCACGGGAATCTGGCCGAACGCGCCCTGCAGGCCACACTCCCGAGCTACGAGGAGTTCCCGTACACCATCCGGATCGTTTCCGACATCCTCGAGTCCAACGGCTCGTCGTCGATGGCGTCGGTGTGCGGCGGATCGCTGGCGCTGTTTGACGCCGGCGTGCCCGTGCGCGCGGCGGTTGCCGGCGTGGCCATGGGCCTCATCAAGGAAGGGAAGAAGTACGCCATCCTTACCGACATCCTCGGCACCGAAGACCACCTCGGCGACATGGACTTCAAGGTGGCGGGCACCGAGCAGGGCATCACCTCCATCCAGATGGACATCAAGATCCAGGGGCTCGACCTCAAGATCATGAAGGAGGCGCTCGCGCAGGCCCAGCTTGGCCGGTTGCACATCCTCGGCGAGATGAAGAAGGCACTGGAGGCTCCTCGCGCCGAGATGTCGGCCTACGCGCCTCGTATCGTGACGATGACCATCAGCCCCGAGAAGATCGGCGACCTCATCGGTCCGAAGGGGAAGACAATCCGTGGCATCCAGGAAGAGACGGGTGCCGAGCTCACGGTCGACGACTCCGGTCTGGTCACGATTGCCGCCGTCGGCGGCGAGTCGATGGAGCGCGCGCGTCAGATGGTGCAGGCCATCACGGCCGAACCGGTGGTGGGTGAGACGTACGACGGTCTCGTGAAGAGCACGACGACCTTCGGCGCCTTCATCGAAATCATGCCGGGCACCGAAGGCTTGCTGCACATCTCCGAAATGCGCTGGACCCGCGTTGAGAAAACCGAAGACGTGGTCAAGAAGGGCGACCGCGTGACGGTCAAGCTGATCGACCGCGACGAACGCGGCCGTCTGCGTCTCTCGATGAAGGTGCTGACGCCCAAGCCCGAAGGCATGGAAGAAACGCCGGCCCCCGAAGGTGGTGAGCGCAGCAGCGAAGGTGGTGAAGGCGGCGAAGGCCGTCGCGAGCGCAGCGGTGGAGACCGCGGTGGTCGTGGCGGGCGCGGTGGTCGCGGAGGCGGAAGGCGGTAAACGTGGTCAAGACCACCGGCGCGGACGTCGAGGGGCTTCGGCGAACCACATTCGCCAACGGCCTCACGGTCGTGTCGGAATACATGCCGCACGTACGCTCGGTCGCGTTAGGCGCCTGGGTGCGTGCGGCGTCGGTTCACGAGGTGCGCGAACACATGGGAGTCTCCCATATGCTCGAGCACCTCGTTTTCAAAGGCACCCAGAAACGCGGCCCGCGTGACCTGGCCCTGGCGCTGGAAAGTCTCGGCGGTTCACTCGACGCCTGGACCTCGCGGGAACACACCGCTTTCCAGGCTCGGGTGCTCGACGAGCATCTGCCGCAGGCGGCGGATGTGCTCCTCGACCTCATGTTTTCGCCGCTGCTGCGCGCGGCCGACCTCGATCTCGAGCGGAAAGTGGTGCTCGAGGAAATCTCGATGGTCGAGGATGCCCCCGACGACATTGTCTTCGAGTTGCATAACGAGTTGCTCTGGGGCGCTCACCCGCTGGGGTACTCCATCCTCGGCACGCGAGAGAGTGTGGGGGCGTTACCCCTGGACGCTGTGCGCGCCCTGCACGCCCGAGCGTACCGTCCGGGCAATGTCGTCCTGTCGGCCGCCGGGCACGTGGAGCACGATGCACTCATCGATGTGCTCGAGGCGGCGGGGTGGGCGGCTCTTCCCGGTGGGGAGGTTGTGCGTCCGTCCGTGGCACCAGCCTCCACACGGCGCGGGCTTGTGCAGCACGTGGAACGCGACGTGGCACAGAGCCATGTCGTGCTCGGTGGGTTGTGCATTCCGTACACCGATCCACGCCGATACGCGTTCTCCCTCGTGGCCTCGATGCTCGGAGGTGGGATGAGTTCGCGTCTCTTTCAGCGGGTACGGGAGGAGCGCGGGCTGGCGTACTCCATTTACTCGTTCCATCAGCACTATGCCGCCACGGGGATGCACGGTGTGTATCTGGCTACATCGCCTGAGCAGGTGCAGGAAGCACTCGGCGCCGTGCATGCGGAACTGGAGGACATGGCAACCCATGGACTCCCCGACGAAGAACTGACCATCGGGCGCAGTCAGCTGAAAGGTCAGCTGACGCTCTCGCTGGAGGGGGCGGGCTCCCGGCTGTACCGGGCCGCCGCAACCGAGTTGTACGGCGATCCCTTCCGAAGTCTGGACGACGTGCTGCCGCTTATTGATGCGATCACCGCGGAAGACGCCGCGGCGGTGGCCGCTGAATTTCTGGCTCCGGCGTCGCTGACGACACTCACGCTGGGGCCTGGCCCCGCTCGCTGACCTTTCACTCTGACACCCACGACCATGCTGATCGGCGTACCGAAAGAGATCAAGACGAATGAGAACCGCATTGCCGTCGTTCCGGCTGGCGCCGAGGCGCTGATTGCGGCGGGCCACCAGGTAGTGGTGGAGAAGGGAGGTGGAGAGGGTAGCGGCTTCAGTGACCAGGACTACCTCGATGTTGGCGCCGCGGTCGAGGCGAGCGTCGATGCGGTGTGGGCCAAGGCCGACATGATCATCAAGGTGAAGGAGCCGATCGAGCCTGAATGGAAACGCATGAAGCGTGGGCAGGTGATCTTCACCTACTTCCATTTTGCCGCTGACGAAAAGCTCACCCGTGCGCACATGGATGCCGGGGCCACCTGCATTGCCTACGAAACGGTCGAGCTGCCTAACGGTGAGCTGCCCCTGCTGACCCCGATGTCCGAGGTGGCGGGTCGCATGGCCGTGCAGGAAGGGGCCAAGTACCTCGAGAAGTTGTATGGCGGGCGCGGTGTGCTGCTGGGTGGTGTTCCGGGCGTGCCGCCGGCCAAGGTGGTCATCCTCGGTGGTGGCATTGTGGGTATCAACGCCGCCAAGATGGCCGCTGGCATGGGTGCCAAGGTCGTGATCCTCGACATCTCCCTGGAGCGCCTGCGCTACCTGTCGGACGTGATGCCGGCCAACGTGCAGCTGATCTTCTCCAACCGGCACAATGTGCTGGAGCAGATTGCGACCGCCGATCTCGTGGTGGGCGGCGTGCTCATTCCGGGAGCCAAGGCGCCCAAGCTCGTGCGCCGTGAAGACCTCAAGAAGATGCGCCCGGGCTCGGTGATTGTGGACGTGGCGATCGATCAGGGCGGATGCGTGGAGACCATTCACGCCACCACCCACGAAAACCCCACCTACGTCGTGGACGGCGTGATTCACTACGGCGTGGCCAACATGCCCGGTGGGGTGCCACGCACTTCCACGCTGGCCCTGACTAATGCCACGCTGCCGTATGCCTTGCAGCTGGCCAACAAGGGCTGGCAGCGCGCGCTCAGGGAGAACCCCGCGCTGCTCAAGGGGCTGAACATGATTGACGGCAAGGTGACGTATCCCGGTGTGGCCGAGGCGTTTGGCTTGCCGAATCACGAGGCCAGCGGATTCCTTGCCTAACGATATTCCCGCCGGCCACTCCCGGATGTCTGTCCGCATCCTCCGTCTTCCGCACAACCCCGATCTGCCCCTGCCGGCTCGACAGTCGGCGGAGGCAGCGGGGTACGACGTGTGTTCGGCCGAACCCGATCTGGTGCTCGCGCCTAACGAGCGTCGAGCGGTGGGAACAGGGTTTGCCTTTGCGCTGCCGAGTGGTATGGAAATGCAGGTGCGGCCGCGATCGGGGCTCGCGCTCAAGCACGGACTCAGTGTGCCTAACGCACCGGGCACCATCGATCCGGACTATCGGGGCGAACTGAAGGTCATTCTCATCAACCTCGGCGCGGAGCCGGTGTCCATCCGCCGCGGCGACCGTATTGCGCAGCTGGTGTTTGCCCGGTTCGAAGCCCCCACGCTGGAGCCGAGTGAGTCACTCAACGATACCGCCCGTGGCAGCGGTGGATTCGGCAGCACGGGTTAGCCTGTCGGTCTCCTGAGGGGCTGGCCGCTGCGCCGCGGTTGGGTCGTGGCGGCCGCGAGATCGGTGGGTGTCGAGGCTGTGTCCGGATGCACGCCGTGTGGATAATTCGACTCGAGAAAGGTGCCTCAGGCCGCACCTGTGCAAGCGAGCTAGGTTGTGATCTGGCAACACCTTGCAGCATGTCACGTGCAGCGCTAGCTTAGACGTTGCACCACCCGAGTTGCCTACAAATCCACCGGCGCCTGCCCCGGCGCCAGGGGTGTTCTAATACATGCGCTGGCCGTTCCCCAAGGCGGGGAAACTCTTCCCCGCTAATGCCATTGCGGTTGACCTTGGTACCGCGAACACCCTGATCTACGTCAAGGGTGAGGGAATCGTCCTGAACGAGCCCTCCGTCGTCGCGATGGACCGCGAGACGAAAAAAGTGAAAGGGGTCGGGCTCGAAGCCAAGCGCATGCTCGGGCGCACACCAGACGGCATCATTGCGGTGCGTCCCATGAAGGACGGCGTGATCGCCGACTTCGACGTCACCGAGAAGATGCTCCGCTATTTCCTGGAGCTCATCATCAAGAACCGCATGTTCAAGATGAAGCCCCGGGTGATTGTCTGTGTGCCGTCTGGTATCACCGAGGTCGAAAAGCGCGCGGTGCGCGATTCTGCGCTCGGCGCTGGCGCGAAAGAAGTGTTCATGGTGGCCGAACCCATGGCTGCGGCTATCGGCGTGGGACTCCCGATCGAGACGCCCACCGGCAACATGGTCATCGACATCGGTGGTGGTACCACCGAAATCGCCGTCATCGCGCTGTCGGGGATTGTCTCCGACACCTCGATTCGCACGGCGGGCGATGAGCTGGACACCGCGATCGTGCAGTTCATGCGCAAGAACTACAATCTCCTCATCGGTGAACCCACCGCCGAGCAGATCAAGATTCACGTAGGGTCCGCCGCTCCGGTTGGTGAGGAGCGTGAGATGGAAGTGAAGGGGCGCGACCTCGTCTCCGGCATTCCGAAGATCGTGCGAGTGCAGTCCACGGAAATTCGCGAAGCCATCCAGGAGCCCATCCAGCAGATTGTTGACGCGGTGCGGCGGGCCCTTGAGATCACTCCCCCCGAACTCTCCAGCGACATCGTCGATCGAGGGATCGTGATGACCGGGGGTGGCGCACTCATCCGTGGCCTCGACGTCGTGTTGAGTCAGGAGACCGGGCTCCCGATCCACGTGGACGAAGATCCGTTGACGTGTGTCGTGCGTGGTGTCGGTCGGATCCTCGACGACGAACAGAAGTACTTCTCGGTACTCTCCGCCTAGCGAGGGATCATGGCGCGGGCTGCTCGGGCGAGTACCAGAATCGACGCCGCGTTACTGGTGATCTGCACGTTGCTGGCCCTGCTGGCCATCGTGCTGCCTGCGCCTGCGCGCGACGCCATCGCTGCCGGATTTCAGCGCACACTCTCGCGTCCATTGCTGGCCCTCCAGCAGCGCTCCGAGCGCGCGCGTGCGGCGTTCGTGGAGCGGGAGGGGCTGACCGCGCGGATCGATTCTCTCTCTCTCCAGGTGACGGAGCTTCAGGGGCTTGACGCGGAGAACGCTCGCCTGCGTCGCTTGCTCGCCATGTCGCCCCGTGTGGGCCGTGGTTTCGTTCCTGCCGAGGCGCTCCATGGGCAGGTCACGGGCGAGAGTCACACGGTGCTGGTCACGGTGGGTTCGCGCGCCGGGGTTGTTCCCAACAGTCCCGTGGTTGCGCCCGATGGCGTGGTGGGACGTGTGACTTCGGTTTCGCCGACCAGCAGTCAGGTGATTCTCTGGTCTCATCCCGATTTCCGTGTGTCGGCGATGTCAGCCGACGGGGGAACGTTCGGCATCGTGACCCCGCACCTCAAGGATGGGGCGAGCTGCGAGGGCATGGATGAGTCCTCGTGTGCGGGACCTGAACGGCTGCTGCTCGAAATGCGCGGTGTCGCGTTCCGCGATGTCCTCAAGCAAGGCACCCTGGTTGTTTCCTCGGGTTTGGGTGGCGTGTTCCCGAAAGGCATGGCGATTGGCACGGTGATCGGTGAGCTCAAGACGACCGAGCAGTGGACGCGTACGTACCTCGTACGCCCGGCTACACGGCCGCAGGATCTCTCCAACGTGCTGGTGCTCGCACCCGGACTCGTGCGCGAAGAACTCCCGGCACTGTGGAACAACCCGAACGCGGCGGAGGTGGTCATGAGTACCGTGATCGCGGCGGGTGACTCCATCACGCGCCAGGCAGCGGCGGCGCTTGTCGATGCACGTCGCCGGGCCGATTCGGTTACCGCCGCTCGTGACGCCGCAACCCAGGCCGCGAAGGATTCGGTTGCCGCGAGCCTCGCGGCGGACTCGATCGCCGCTGGCGGCAGCGCGATGACGGTCGCGCCTTCAGCTCAGCCACCAGTGATCAGGCCTCCTCGGCGCGACTCCACGCCACGTCGGCCATGAGTGTCCAGCGCGCGCTTCGGCTGATCCTGCTTTTTCTGGTGCTCATCGTGCTCCACTTCACGTTGCGGCCGGTGCTGGCGTGGCGCGCAGAAGCGGACTTCCTGGTGCTCGCGGTCCTTCTTGCGGCCGTTCGTCTGCGGCCGGGGGCTGCCGCCGCACTCGGATTTGTGGTCGGCATTCTGTGCGACGCGCTCGTGCCTGTTTCGTTTGGTGCCGGAGCCTTTACGCTCGCCGTTATCGGTTTTGCCGCCTCGTGGCTCAAGGCCGTGTTTTTCTCTGACAACGTGCTCCTGCACGCCTTTTTCTTTTTTGCCGGGAAGTGGGTCTACGACATCCTCTTCCTCATTCTGGAACGGCAAATGGGGGCGGGAGCCATGGTCACGCAGCTGCTTGTCTGGTCGCCGCTGGCCGCGGCGCTCACGGCACTGACGGGATTGATCGTCATCATGTTGTTCCGGAACATGCTTGAGGGGGCCCCGGCATGAGTTTCCATCCTAACGACATCCAGCGGCGCGGGCGTGTGGCCGGCGGTGCGGTGGCCGTTGCCCTGGGGCTGCTGGCGACGGCGTTTTTCCGGGCGCAGGTGCTCAATACCGAGCAGTATCGGCTGTCGTCGGAGCGAAACCGGTTGCGCGAGGTGCCGCTCCCCGCTGCCCGCGGAGTGATCTACGACCGGCATGGCGCCATCATCGCCGAAAACGTCCCCGGATACTCCGTCTCACTCCTCAGTCCCTCGTCCGACTCATTGCGGGCCTCGTTGCAGCGTCTCTCCAGCATCATTCAGCTGAGTGAGGACGACATAGCGCGGGTCGTGCAGCGCTTCCGCCGCGAGCCCAATCGCCCCGCCGTTATCCTCGCGGACGCATCATTCGACCAGGTGTCGGTCCTCGAGGAGCATCGGGTCGAGTTCCCCAGTCTCATTATCCAGTCGGCGCCCAAGCGCTTTTATCCCGATGGCCCGGCGGTCGCCGCCTTCACTGGCTGGACGGGACAAATCAGAGAAAACGATCTCAACTCCGAGGAGTTCAAGGGATACAAGATGGGGCAGGAGATCGGCCTGCAGGGTCTCGAGCGGCAGTACGAAAAGGAACTGCGTGGCAAGGAAGGGAGCCGCTTCGTCGAAGTGGATGCACGAGGTCGGGTGGTGCGCGATGGGGCCGATCGGGCCGACGACCCTCCCGTGCCTGGCAAGTCGCTCAAGACCAACATCGACCTCGATCTGCAGAAGTTCATTGCCGATTACCTCGGCGACAGTGTGGTCGCAGGTGTCGTGGCGATGGATCCGCGTTCCGGGGCCGTGCTCGCGTTGCACAGCTCCCCGTCGTTTGACCCCAACCGCTTTATTGGGGGCATACCACCCGAGTACTGGCGGGAGCTGAACGCCGATACGGTCCGGCGCCCGATGTACAACAAGGCGATGCAGGGGAAGTATCCACCGGCGTCCACCTTCAAGCTGGCGACCGCCGCTATTGCCTTGCAGGACTCGCTGGTGGACTTCACCACCACCATGCCGAGGCCGTGCAATGGTGGGTATCAGTACGGTTCGCGGTACTGGCGCTGCTGGAGCGCGGCAGGGCATGGCAACGTGGACCTGACGCAGGCCATCGCCAAGTCGTGTGACACCTACTTCTATCAGCTTGGGCTGCGTATTACGCTGTCGCGCCTCCTCGCCGGTGGTGTGTCACTCAAGATGGGCGAGAAGTCCGGGATTGACCTTCCAGGTGAAGCCACACCCGTGTGGGCCACCGGGGCAGCGTACTTCGACAAGGTCTTTGGCAAGGGCAACTGGTCAAACGGGCAGACGCTCAATCTCAGCATCGGGCAGGGCTACAACAGCCAAACCGTGCTGAACATGACGCGATTCTACTCGGCACTGGCCACCGACGGACACGCCGCACGGCCTGAGGTGGTGGCCCGCGATCCAATCCGCACCAAGATCATGAACCTCACGCCTGCCCAACTCGCCGGGTTGCGTTCGGCCATGGGTGATGTGGTGTCGGGTCGTGGTACAGCCGGCAGCGCAGCGATCGAGGGGGTACAGCTCGCAGGGAAAACCGGCACCGCGCAGAACGAAACCAAAAAGGATCACGCCTGGTTCGTCGGCTTCGCTCCGCAGGAGAAGCCGGAGATTGTGGTGGCCGTGATGTTGTGGCAGGGAGAACATGGCTATGCAGCGGCGCGCATCGCGTCCAAGGTGATTGCGCACTATTTCAAGCGGCCCGCCATCGAGCCGGCCAACGTGGTGGGGAATTGATCAAGCGCGTTGTGGCGGATTATCCGCTGGCTATCATCGCGCTGCTCTTGTCGGCCTACGGCATTGCCGTGGTGTATTCTGCGGGGCAGACCGATGCCCGGATCGCGGCCGACATGGGCGCCTACCAGAGGCAGCTGATCTGGTTTGCCGTGGCCGTTGCTTCAGCCTTTGTGCTCTCACGCTTGTCGGTGCGTTTTCTCGAGTGGGTGACCACACCCGCGTACGCGCTGGCCGTGGTGCTGCTTCTGGTCACACTGGTGTTCGGTTCGGGTGCGGGCACAGCGGCAAGTGTGAAGGGTTGGCTCACCATCGGTGGAGTGCGTCTGGGGCAGCCCGCCGAGCTGGCGAAGGTTGCGGTGGTCCTCATGCTGGCGCGGATGCTCGCGGCCCGTCGTGAACCGCCCAAGTCACTCCTCGAACTCTGGCAACCCGCTGCGGCTGTGTTGTTGCCCTGGGTTCTGGTCATGGCGCAACCTGATCTGGGCACCGGGATGGTGTTCATCGGCATCTTTTTCGGGATGTTGTTCTGGGCCGGAGTGAGCTGGCCCCTCCTCCTGCTGGTCGCGAGCCCTGCCATCTCCCTGGTGCTGGCCTTCTCCACCGGAATCTGGGGCGCGTGGCTGCTGGTGCTGATCGCCGTCGTGCTCTGGTACAAGCCCTATGTCGTCGAAGGGGTGGTGCTCATCGTGGCCAATGTCGTCATGGGAGTCGCGGCCCCAATTCTCTGGGAGAAGTTGAGTCCCTATCAGCAGAGCCGGTTGCTGGTCTTCCTCGATCCCTCACAGGACCCAAAGCGCACGGGATATCACGTCATCCAGTCGCAGATCGCCATCGGTTCGGGAGGGCTGACGGGGAAGGGCTACCTCGACGGGACCCAGAAACGGGGCGCATTTCTCCCAGAGCAGACCACGGACTTCATTTTCGCCGTGGTGGGCGAGGAACTGGGCTTCCTTGGGGTGAGCCTGGCCCTGATGCTCTTCCTCTTCCTCTTCCTGCGGGTCATCCGCGTGGCGGCGCGGGCCAATGATGGCTTCTCGTCCCTGGTGGCCTTTGGGCTCCTCGGGAGCTGGTTTGTGCACGTGATCGTGAACATCGGGATGACCCTCAACCTCATGCCGATCACGGGGATTCCCCTGCCATTTTTCTCCTATGGGGGATCGTTCATGCTCGCCTGCTGGCTGGCCGTGGGCATCCTTATCAGGATCTCCAGCGAGGGCCGGGGCGAGGCAGACGCGCTCCCCATCGGCTTGCGGCGCTAGCCACTACCCGGGGGCAATCCGGGCGCACAAGCGCCTACCGGAGCCCCGGGAATTTCCGCATCTTCCGACCATGGCTTGGTTCAAGAAAGAGAAAAAGGCTCGCCAGCCCAGGCGCGATCGTCTCGAGATTCCCCCTGATGTCTGGGAGAAATGCGAGGCCTGCGGGCACACCGACATCCGCGAGAAGTTTGTGCGGAATTTCAGCGTGTGTCCCAACTGCGACTATCACCGCCGCATCCGGGCCGTGGAGTACGTCCAGATCATCATGGACGACAACTCGTGGGAAGAAACCGAAGCGGACCTGAGGTCGACCGACCCACTCGGCTTTCCTGACTACGCCGGGCGCCTGAAAAAGGCCCGCACGAATGCCGGAGAGATGGACGCCATCCTCACTGTCTCGGGCAAACTCGGCGAGATGCCGGTGAACCTGGGTGTGATGGATTTTGCCTTCATGGGTGGCTCCATGGGCTCGGTGGTGGGCGAAAAGATCGCTCGTCTTGCCCAGAAGTCGCTGGAGCGAAAACACCCGCTCATCGTCGTCTCGGCCTCTGGTGGCGCCCGCATGCAGGAGGGGGTGCTCTCGCTGATGCAGATGGGCAAGGTATCGGCCGTGTTGTCGCAGCTCGCCGACCGCCGTATTCCCTATGTCTCGGTGCTGACCAACCCCACCACAGGCGGGGTGAGCGCGAGTTACGCCATGCTGGGCGACGCCATCATCGCCGAGCCGGGCGCGGTGATCGGCTTTGCCGGCCCTCGGGTCATCAAGCAGACGCTCGGACAGGACTTGCCCGAGGGATTCCAGACCGCCGAGTTTCTGCTGGATCACGGCATGCTCGACCTGGTGTCGCATCGCAAGGATCTCAAGCAGACGTTAGGCAGACTGCTGCGCCACATGAGTGGCAAACCCGCGGCAGCAGGATGGGCGACGAGCTGACCGCCTATCGGCGGGCGCTTGACGCCCTCTTTGCGCGCACAACCGGCATCAGCAAGTTCGGGCTCGAGCGCACCGAGGCCTTTCTCGACGTGCTGGGGCGACCGCATGACCGCTTGCGCGTGTTGCATGTGGCGGGGACCAACGGCAAGGGAAGTGTCTGTGCCACCCTTGATGCCATGTTGCGCGCACAGGGGCTGCGGGTCGGGAAGTACACCTCGCCGCACCTGGTCGACTTTCGCGAGCGGTTCCTCATCAACGGAACGGCAATCGATCCCGCCTGGGTGGTGGAGTTCCTCGAGCGATGGACTCCGACTGTGGAGGCGCTCGGTGTCACCTTCTTCGAGGCCACGACGGCCATGGCCTTCGCGCATTTTGCGGAGCAGAGGGTCGATGTCGCGGTGATCGAAACGGGGCTCGGAGGGCGTCTCGACAGCACCAACGTCGTTCGGCCACTGGTGGCGGCGGTGACCGCCATCGGCATCGATCATGTCGAGCAGCTTGGAGACACGCGCGAAAAGATTGCGGCAGAGAAGGCAGGCATCTTCAAGCGCGGTACGACCGCAGTCATTGGTGAGCCCGATGAGGGGATTGCCGCCCTGCTCGCCGAACATGCCAGACAGAATGGTGCCCAACGCATTGTCGACACCTGGCGCGCGTCGTTGCCTCGTGATGTCGTGGTGACGGCCGAAGGCACCTCGTTCACGCTCGACGCCGACGGGAGTACCTGGCGGGTGACCACACCACTCGCTGGTCAACACCAGGCATCAAATGCAGCCGTGGCGCTGCTGACACTGCGTGAAGCTGGTGACCTGTGGCCCGGGTGGCCGCAGGCGCTGGCGTCGTTGGCAAACGTCCGGTTGCCAGGACGCTTCCATCAGGTGGGGCGCTGGATCTTTGATGTGGCCCACAACGCCGATGGCGCCGGTGTCCTCGTGCGGACTCTTCAGCATGTGCAGCCCGCGCGCCCGGTCACGGCCCTCCTCTGTGTGCTGGCCGACAAGGATTGGCACGAAATCATCGCCACACTCGCGCAGGGCGTGGATCGCCTGATTCTCACCAATGCGCCGACCGCCCCCGCGAGCCGTGCCTGGGATCTCTCGGCGGCCCTGGCCCACGCACGGGCGCTGGGGCTCGATGCAAAGGCGCAACCGGACTTCGAAATCGCCCTGGCGGAGGTGCAGCGCGGGCCGGGGACTTCGCTTGTGACGGGGTCGTTTCACACCGTCGGCGACGCGATGGCTCGCTTGCACGTAAGTCCTCTTGGCGACTACGTTTAGCGGATGTCGGCAGGGGCGTTACCCGGATTCAGAGACTTCTACCCCGAGAGCTTTTCGCAACGGTCATGGTTGTTTGACCGGTGGCGTCACGCTGCTCGGGGCTTCGGCTTTCAGGAATACGACGGCCCCCCGCTGGAACCCCTCGATTTGTACACCAAGAAGAGCGGCGACGAAATCGTCGGGCAGCTCTACAATTTCGAGGACAAGGGTGGTCGCGCCGTGGCGCTGCGACCGGAGATGACGCCCACGGTGGCGCGTATGGTGGCGTCCAAAGCCAACGCCCTCCGCAAGCCGGTCCGCTGGTTCTCCATGCCTCAGCTCTTCCGCTACGAGCGACAGCAGAAGGGACGTCTGCGCGAACACTTCCAGCTCAACGTCGACATCTTCGGCGAAGCAGACGTGTCGGCCGACGCCGAACTGCTCGCGGTGGCCTGCACGGTCATGCGGGACTGCGGACTCGGGCCCGACGATGTGAAGGCACGCGTCAGCGATCGTCGGCTGCTCAGTGCCATCCTGCGTGGGCTCGGTGTGCCTGACGAGGCGTTGAGTGCAGCCTTTGGCGCCGTCGACAAAATCGAGCGCGAAGATCAGGTGGCACTCGTCAAGCGATTCACCACGGCGGGGGTGAGCGAAGAGGTGGCCGTGAAGGCGCTCGCCATGGTTCGGGCCTCTGACTTCGACGCCTTGCGCCGGGACTTTGCGGGGCACGCCGAGGTGGAAGAGGCGCTGACGCGCTTTGATGAGTATCGGGCATTGCTCACGGCGCACGGCGTGATCGACTACCTACAGCTCGATCTCTCGATTGTGCGGGGCCTGGCGTATTACACGGGCATCGTCTTCGAGTTGTTTGACGCCAAGGGGGAGTTCCGCGCCATCTGCGGTGGTGGGCGCTACGACAACCTGCTCCAGGCGTTAGGCGGCGTGGATATGCCGGCGCTCGGTTTTGGCATGGGCGACGTGGTGCTGGGTGAGCTGCTCAAGGCGCGTGGCAAGATGCCGCTGGGTTCGGCTGATGTCGATGTGTGGGTCGCGCCCGTAACTGCCGAGTTTCGCCGGTCGGCGGTCGAGGTGGCCACCGCGCTGCGTCGTGTCGGTGCCCGCGTGGAAACACCGCTTCGCGATCAGTCCCTTGGCAAACAGATGAAAGCCGCCAACGCTGCCGGGGCGCGCAGCATCGTGTTTGTAGGTGAGGGTCTGCGGGACCGTGGCGAAGTCGAGTGGAAAGACCTTCGCGGTACGGAGGGAACGCAGACGGTCATACCGCTCGCTCGCCTGACGGACGCCGTGAAAGCCGCACTGGCCGCGACGCCGTGACGTTGCACGCGATCCCTCCACTGTTCGAGCTCCCTTCGCCTGTTCGCCTGTCCGCCTTTCCCAGGTCCCAATGAGTGACGACAAGAAGCTGACCCCTCGCGCCACCGACTTCAGCGCCTGGTACAACGAAGTGGTGCTTCGCGCGCAGCTCGCCGACTATTCACCGGTGCGCGGCTGCATGGTCATTCGCCCCGATGGCTACGGCATCTGGGAACGGATGCAACGCGCGCTGGACGACATGTTCAAGGCCACCGGGCATCGCAACGCCTACTTCCCGCTCCTGATCCCCGAGAGCTACCTGCGCAAGGAAGCCGAACACGTCGAGGGCTTTGCGCCCGAGGCGGCGGTGGTCACGCACGGCGGCGGAAAGAAACTCGATGAACCCCTCGTCATCCGGCCGACATCGGAAACGATCATCTACTCGATGTTTGCCAAGTGGGTGCAGAGCTATCGCGACCTGCCGATTCTCATCAACCAGTGGGCCAACGTAGTCCGCTGGGAGATGCGGACGCGCTTGTTCCTTCGCACCCTCGAGTTCCTCTGGCAGGAAGGGCACACCGCCCACGCGACACACGATGAGGCCGAGGCCGAAACCCGGCAGATGCTGGGCGTCTATCGCACCTTCATGGAAGGCTGGATCGCCATGCCGGTCGTGACGGGTCTCAAAACGCAATCGGAGAAGTTCGCCGGCGCGCTGCGCACCTACTCGTGCGAAGCCATGATGCAGGACAACAAGGCGTTGCAAGCCGGCACGTCCCACAACCTCGGCCAGAACTTCGCCAAGGCGTTCGAGCTGCAGTTCCAGGACGAAGCCGGTGAGATGCAATTCGCCTGGAATACGTCATGGGGTGCATCTACCCGCATGATTGGTGGGCTCGTCATGACGCATGGCGACGACAACGGGTTGCGTGTTCCGCCCAAACTCGCGCCAACCGAAGTGGTGGTGGTGCCGATCTGGAAGTCCGACGAGGAGCGGAGCCGGCTGCTCGAGGCGGCACAGCAGCTCAAGACGACGCTCTCGTCCTGGAATGGCCGCGGCGACGACCGCATTCGTGTGCACATCGATGCCCGCGAAGGCATCAAGCCAGGTGCGAAGTACTACGAGTGGGAGCTGCGGGGTGTACCGCTGCGCATCGAGCTTGGCCCTCGTGACCTGGCCGGCAACTCCTGCATGACAGCGCGTCGCGACACACGAGAGAAGAAGATCTTCAGCCTCGATGGAATCGCCGAGTCGGTGGCCGGCGTCCTCGGTACCATTCAGGACGACATGCTCAAGGCGGCGCGCGATCGTCGTGAGGCCAACAGCGTGCGCGAACCCATCTCCTACGATCGCTTCAAGGAGCTCATGGAGGGTGAGGGGGCCTTTGTCTATGCCGGCTGGAATGGGGACCCCGCGGTCGAAGCCAAAGTGAAGGAAGAGACCAAGGCGACCATTCGCTGCATACCGGACGAGGAGTTCCGTACCCCTGGCGGCCCGACGACGTGCATGGTGACTGGCGAGCCGGCAAAACATCAGGTGGTGTGGGCCAAGGCCTACTGATGACCTGGGCTCCATTCACCTGGGTCGGCGGTGTGTTGCACGCGGAGGGAGTCTCGCTGGAACAGCTGGCGGAGGATGTGGGCACTCCGGTCTACGTCTACAGTACGGAGATGATCCGTCGTCAGGCCGCGCGGCTGCGCGAGACCCTGGCCAGTGTACCGCATCGTATTCACTATGCGTGCAAGGCCAATGGCAGCCTTGCCGTGCTTTCGCTGCTGCGATCAGTTGGAGTCCGTGTCGATGTGGTGTCGGGAGGGGAGCTGTATCGCGCCCGACAGGCCGGATTTACGCCTGACGAGATCATCTTTGGGGGTGTTGGCAAGTCGGCCGAGGAACTTGGCGACGCACTCGACGCTGGTGTCTCGCTCATCTCCGTGGAGTCCCTCGAAGAAGTTGAACTGATCAGCAGGCTCGCGGCCGCTCGCAACGTCGTGGCGCGCATCGGCATTCGGGTGAATCCCGAAGTCTCGGTGGAGTCATTCCACGAATACATCAAGACCGGTGAGAAGGGAGACAAGTTTGGCGTCCCGTACGATCAGGCCGAGAAGGTGGGGCTTCGCGCGCATGCGCTCCCGCATGTGCGGCTCTGCGCCATCGGCATGCATATCGGGTCGCAGCTCTCGCAGCTGGCACCCTACGGGCACGGACTCGAACGCCTCGAGGCGCTGATTGCCTCGCTGCGCGCAGGGGGAGTGGATACGCTCACCCACGTTGATATCGGTGGCGGGTTATACGTGCCCTACAACGGGGAAGCGCCGGCCGACCTGTCAGCATACGCCGACACGGTGCTCCCCGTGGCCAAGCGGCTGGGCCTGGAGCTGATCGTAGAACCGGGTCGTTTTCTGGTGGCCGAGGCCGGGCTCCTGCTGGGCCGTGTGCTCTACCGCAAACATGCCGGTGGACGCGACATCCTGGTGACGGACACCGGTATGACGGAGCTGCTTCGCCCCTCGCACTATGATGCCTATCATCGGATTGCATCGGTGCGTGATGGACGTCCCCAGGGACGATTTGATGTGGTCGGACCGATCTGCGAGAGTGGCGACTTTCTGGCGCTCGATCGTGAGATGGACGACGCCAGCCCGGGTGACCTCATTGCCGTGTTCACGGCGGGTGCCTACGGCAACGCGATGGCGTCCAACTACAATGCAAGACAGCGCCCGGCCGAAGTGCTCGTGGACGGCAGCCGGTGGGCGGTGGTCACCCGGCGTGAATCGTACGCCGAGCTGGTGCAGCGCGAGGTTTCCACTCCTGACTGGAGGGCGAGCGCATGAAGGTGGGCCTGCTGTCGGATACACACGATCGTCTCCCTGCGATCGACTCGCTGGTCAAGTACATGCAGTCGAAAGGTGTGCAGCTGGTGTTGCACGCGGGTGACTTTGTCGCGCCATTTGCGCTCATGCCATTTGTGGAGGCGTCGATGCCGGTCATTGGCATCTTCGGGCGCAACGATGGAGATCGTGAGGGCTTACGTGCCTTCGCGCAGCGAGGTGTGGGCATCGAACTCTTCGAGTCGCCGCATTCCCTCGAACTCGGCGGACAGCGCATCCTCATGGTGCACGAGCTGGCCGAGGTGAATCAGCGCTCCATCGAGGGACACGGGATCGTGGTCCACGGCTTCACGCACCGCGAAGAGATGAAGGAGCGCGGAGAGACACTGATCGTGAATCCCGGTGAGGGCTGCGGATGGCTGCATGGTGAACCCGGCGGCGCCATCCTCGATCTCGAAACACGGGATGTGCAATTCTTCAAGCTGAAACACACCGACACCCTGACCACCACGGACGGCGCGTGACCCAGGCACATGGCGCAGACCGCATTCTGATTCTCGACTGCGGATCGCAGTTCACTCAGCTCATTGCGCGACGCGTGCGGGAAGCGCGTGTCTACTCCGAGATTCATCCCCCGCGGTCGCTGGAGTGGATTCGCCAGTGGAAGCCAAGCGGCATCATCCTTTCGGGTGGTCCATCGAGTGTGTACGAAGAGGGTGCGCCGACCTTTGATCCGGGTATCCTCGACGTTGCCCCTGTGCTGGGAGTCTGTTACGGCATGCAGTGGATTGCACACACCGTCGGTGGCGAAGTGAAAGGCGGGGGACGGCGTGAGTATGGCCGCCAGGAAGTCACCGTGCGTGAGCCCTCAGGCGTCTTCGCGGGATTCGCGCCTGACGAGTCGACGCAGGTGTGGATGAGCCACGGCGACCACGTCGAGAAGCTTCCTCCCGGATTTGTCGCGACGGCGTCGAGTGGCGACAACCCGCTAGTCGGGATGCGGCACGAGAGCAAGCCGATCCATTGCATCCAGTTCCATGCGGAGGTGGCCCACACCACGCGTGGTCCGGAAATCATCAGCAATTTTGTATTTGGTATCTGCGGCTGCAGCCCGAGCTGGACACCGGGTCACTTCATCGAGGATGAGGTGGCGAAGATTCGTGCGCTGGTTGGCGACAAGCAGGTGATCTGCGGTTTGTCTGGCGGTGTCGACTCCTCGGTGGCAGCCGCCCTGGTGCATCGCGCAATTGGAGATCAGCTCACCTGCATCTTTGTCGATACAGGGCTGCTGCGGCTGCACGAACGTGAGCAGGTGGAGCGGATGTTCCGGTCGAGCATGGGGATGAAACTCGTGACCGTGCGCGCCGAAGCGCGATTCCTGTCAGCGCTGGCCGGTGTGGACGATCCGGAGCAGAAGCGGAAGATCATCGGGCACACCTTCATCGATGTATTCGAGGACGCGGCCGCCGAGGCGGGGCAGGGTGCGGAGTTTCTCGTGCAGGGTACGTTGTATCCCGACGTCATCGAAAGCGTGAGCGCCAAGGGTGGCCCGAGCGCAACGATCAAGACGCATCACAACGTTGGTGGCCTCAAGCCCGGGATGAAGTTCAAGCTCATCGAACCGCTCCGCGAGTTGTTCAAGGACGAAGTGCGGAATGTCGGGCGGGAGCTGGGGCTGTCAGAGGAGATGGTGGGGCGGCATCCCTTCCCGGGACCCGGTCTGGCTATTCGTGTGTTGAGTGACGTGACCGAGGAGAAGCTTGACGTGCTGCGCCGCGCCGACGCCATCTATCTCGAGGAGATTCGCGCCGCCGGGTTGTACAACGACATCTGGCAGGCCTTTGCCGTCCTGCTCCCCGTGCGCTCGGTGGGTGTGATGGGTGACGGCCGCACGTACGAGAACGTCGTGGGGCTTCGTGCTGTCACCAGCACCGACGGGATGACGGCGGATTGGTTCCCCTATCCGCCTGACGTGCTGGGGCGTATGTCCAATCGCATCATCAATGAAGTGCGCGGGGTGAATCGCGTGGTGTACGACGTGAGCTCCAAGCCCCCTGCCACCATCGAGTGGGAGTAGGTCCCGTCACGAGGTAATCCATGGAGTTTGTGCTCTCCGAAGCCGTGCTGGTCCTGGAACGCACGCCTGCTGTGCTTCAAGGGATGCTTGCGGGTCTTCCTCAGGCCTGGGTCCGGGCCACTGAAGGCCCTGACACATGGAGCCCCTTCGACGTGGTGGGCCACCTGCTACATGGCGAGCGCACCGACTGGATACCACGCGCCCGGCTGATCCTGACGCAGGGAGCCAATCGCCGCTTCGATCCATTCGACCGCTTCGCGCAGTTTGAGGAAAGCCGAGGGAAAGCACTCGCGACGCTCCTCGAGGAGTTCGCGGTCGTGAGGCGGGAGAACCTCGCGACCCTCGCAGGCTGGAACCTTACCGAGGCCGAACTGGGTCTCGAAGGCGAGCATCCGGCGTTTGGATGTGTAACTCTCAGGCAGCTTCTCGCCACGTGGGTGGCGCACGACCC
>CADEFN010000007.1:0-195156 GCA_902826615.1 uncultured Gemmatimonadota bacterium | reverse complement strand
ACATGGTGCAGGTCTCCCGGGTCATGGCCCGCCAATACCGCGATGCGGTAGGGCCGTGGAGCGAGTACCTGTCCGTCATGCGATGAGTGCATCGCCGCGGCGGCTCGTTACACTGAGGCTATCAAGTGACGCAATGAGCCAGTGCATGAGTCTCCCCGGTGATGCGACCCATGCCCCTCCTCCTCCTGGCTGTTCTGGTCTGTTGTCACGAACCCGCGAGCTCGAGCGCGCCGCGCATCTCCGTCCTGCTAGAGCCCGCTGCGATCACCATGTTCGAGGGTGAACGAGTCCCCGTCGCAGCCCGTGTGAGCCGCAACGGCGCCAGCTGGTCTGACGCTCCGCTCGTCTGGTCCAGTGACGCGCCCGCTGTGGCCACGGTCGATGCCGGCGGGGTGATAACCGGTGTCAGCGCGGGCGGGACCACTGTTCGTGCCACCGTCGACGGAGTCTCTGCGGACGTGCGGGTTGCGGTGTCGCCCGGGTGCCGGAACCCCAGCATCTCGATCTCGCCGGCGAGCTCACTGCTGCGCGTCGGCGACACGCTCACTTTCGTCGCCGCAACGTGCCCGCGCACAGATGTACAGGAGTTCTCCTGGCGCACGACAGACTCCACTATTGGAACGATCACGAGCAATGGTGTGCTGACTGCACGTGGCGCGGGGGAGGCACTCGTGCTTGTTTCACTGCGGGCCGACAGCACAAGGTCGGCGGTGGCCTCGCTGCGGGTCACGCGTTGATCAGCCCCACCTGAACTTTCCGCGACCACATGGAATCCCTTCCCATCGCCATAGACGACGTCCGGGCCGCTTCGCAGCGGCTCGCCGGTATCGCCCATCGCACACCCGTTCTCACGTCGCGCACGGCCGACGCACGCACGGGCGCACGGCTCTTCTTCAAGGCCGAAAACCTGCAGCGGGTTGGTGCCTTCAAGTTCCGCGGGGCGTGCAACGCGCTGGCCCAGTTCACCCCGGAGCAGCGGAAGGCCGGCGTGCTCGCCTACTCGTCGGGCAACCACGCCCAGGCCATTGCCCTGGCCGCTCAGCTTCTCGGCATGACGTCGGTCATCGTGATGCCCAACGACTCGCCACGGGCCAAACTATCGGCAACACGGGGCTATCAGGAAGGCATCGCGGGGAGTGAGGTGGTGTTGTATGATCGCAATACCGAAAGTCGCGAAACCATCGGTGCCGCCATCGCACGCGAGCGCGGCCTCACGGTCATACCGCCGTACGATCATGCGCACGTCATGGCGGGGCAGGGTACCGCGGCACTGGAGTTGATCGAGGAAACCGGCCCCCTCGATGCACTCCTGGTGTGTGTCGGCGGTGGAGGACTCTTGTCGGGCTGCGCAGTGGCCGCGGCCGCCATGTCACCAGGCATCAAGATCCATGGTGTGGAGCCTGCAGCCGGTGACGACGTTCGGCAAAGTCTGGCCCGAGGCGAACGGGTACGCATCGAGGTCCCGGCGACGATCGCCGACGGAGCCCAAACACAGCAGGTTGGTGTCCTCACCTTTGCTGTCATCCAGCAACTGGTCAGCGCCATCCACACCGTGACCGATGCGCAGCTCATTGCCACCATGCGCTTCATGGCCGAGCGGCTCAAGCAGGTGGTGGAGCCCACTGGATGCCTGGCGGCTGCGGCAGCGCTCGAAGGCATCGTCGACCTGCGGGGGCAGCGCGTAGGCATCATCGTGAGCGGTGGCAACGTGGACCTCGCCCAGTACGGCAAATGGCTCGGCGCCTAACGATCTTGTCACTCTTGTGGATTCAGGTCACGCAATCATGCACACCGCAAAAGGCAGCTTTGTTGTAGCCCTCCAACCACTCGGCTTCGATGGCGCCGATCCGGCCTGGCTTCTGGGACGGATGTCGATCGACAAGCAGATCTCCGGAGACCTCGAGGCGACGACCAAGGGACAAATGCTCTCGGCCATGACGGCCACAAAGGGGTCCGCAGGTTACGTGGCCATTGAGCGCGTGTCCGGCACCCTCCATGGGAAGCGGGGCACCTTTGTGCTGCAGCACTCGTCGACCATGCGTCGCGGCGTTCCAGCTCAGTCCATCATCGTGGTGCACGATTCAGGCACCGACGAGCTGGTCGGGCTCGAAGGAGAGTTCAGGATCGACGCGGCCAACGGCAAGCACAGCTACGAATTCAGCTACCGGCTGACCGACGGATAGGGGCGGCCGGGCGCGCCCGGAAGACGGCCCTGAAACCTATGTGTGTCGCACACGTAGTTGGCCTCCATGCGCCCTGTCGAGTTTCAGATCCTGCTCACCCTCGCCCATGGCGACTGCCATGGGTACGCCATCATCCAGGACATCCAGGCCCGGAGTAATGGGGCACTGACCGTCGAGACGGGCACGCTCTATCGGGCGCTGCAACGTCTGGCCGAGGAAGACCTGGTTCGGCCGCAGGAGGGGAGGCGTACCTCGCCAGTCGACGACGACCGGCGCCGTGTCTACGCGATAACCACCGCGGGGCGGCGAGCCGCCACTGAAGAGGCGCGACGGATGTCCGCGCTCGTTGAACAGGCGCGTGCCGCGCGCTTGCTCGGCGGCGCATGAACCGCCTGCATACGGTATGGGCGGCGATCTATCGCCGCGCCCTGGCGGCCTTTCCACGGGACTTCCGCGCGCGTTGGGGACCGGACATGGAGCTGGCTTTCCGCGACCGGCTCGAGGGCGCGCAGCACTCACGCCTTCGAGAAGTGATCCTGGTCGCACGGGAGGTGGTGAACCTTCTGACCGACGGAATTCGCGAACGCATCCACACCAACACCGGGCCACTGCGCATGCTGCACATCCAGGACATTCGGTACGCTGTTCGCCTCCTCACACGCAGTCCGGGTTTCACATTGCTGACGGTCCTCGTGCTCGCCGGAGGACTTGGGCTCAGCACGTTCACGTTCTCCTTTCTGTACACGGCGATGATGCGGCCACTCCCGTTAGGCGAGGGGGATCGCATTGTGCGAATCGATCCCGTCCTGGAGGGACGCCGGTACCCGGTGGATGCGATCGACGTTGGTGCGCTGCGCGCTGCAGTTGCCAGTGTGGGTGAGATGGGCGGATACAGCGAGCGGGAGGTGGTGGTGGGGCTGGAAGGCGAGCGTCGCGTTGTCGATGCCACGGTGGCCGATCCACTCCTCTTCGGCATAGCCCGCACGCCTGCACTGCTCGGCCGGAGCCTGATCCCCTCGGACGCTGAGGACGGGGCCGAGCCGGTCGTGGTCCTGTCGTTTCGAACGTGGGAGGTGGCGTTCGGTGCGGATCGCGACATCGTGAACAAGCGAGTGGAGCTGAGCGGCGTGAGTACCCGGGTCATCGGGGTGATGCCGCAGGGATTTGGCTTTCCCGTGGCGTCGGAGGCGTGGCTCCCGCTGCCGGCACGCACCATGACAACCACCGAGGCGGGTCTGCTGTCGCTGCGTCTCGTTGGCCGAATGGGGAAGGGTGTGACACCTTCGCAGGTGGTCGCCGAGGCGACACCCGTGCTGCAGCGGGCGTTTGCGTCGCGGGATACTTCGGTGAAGGCCAGAGGCGTCGGCGCCCTTGTGGAGTCGTTCCCCAAGGCGCAGTTCGGTGAAGAGCGCACGTTGGTGTTCACCGCACTCAACCTGGCGGCGGCCCTCATCCTGCTGCTGGCACTGGTGAATGTCACCAACCTTCTACTCGCACGGGCCAATGAGCGTATTCGCGAGACCGCAGTGCGTCTCGCGCTCGGCGCCTCGGCAGGGCGCCTCGTTATGCAGGGGTTGTGGGAAACGGTCCTGGTGTGCCTGGCCGGTGGGGTGGTCGGAACGGCGGGCGCGTCGTGGGGGCTCGACGCGATCACACGGTGGACTCAGGCGAATATTCCGGCCAACCTTGCCTTCTGGTGGGTATGGCAGATGGATGGTGTGACGCTTCTCTGCGCCGGAGTGTTTGTCACGGTCGCGATCGCCACCCTGGGGGTGGTCGTCTCGCACCGTGTCATGCACACGAATGTCCGGCAGGTCATGCAGGATGGCAACGCACGTGCAGGGTCGCGACATGAGGGCCGGCTCTCACGTGCCCTGGTGCAAACGCAAGTCACCACGGTCACCGTGTTGATGTTCGCAGGAGTGATGGCGGGGATCATGGCGCAACGTGCCGTGAACTTCGACCCGGGGTATGACGTGACCAATCTCCTCCAGGCCGGTATCTCCCCGCCCGACGCACGGTACGGCACGCGGGAAAAACGACAAGACGCACTGCGCAATGTCCATGCACGGCTCGCGGAGCATGAGGCGTTCGAGCGAGTTGTCATGCGCCTCGATGTCGGAGAAAAAACGTCACCAACAGGCCGCTTTGCCACACGTGACGCCGGTTCGGCAGGAACAGTGCCGACGGCATATGTCCGGGCGACGCTCGGTGATCTCAGCGCACTGGGCGCTCGCGTGGTGGAAGGGCGAGCCTTCGATGCCTCTGACGACACCAGCCGCGCCCCGGTGGCGCTGGTCAGCCAGTCGCTGGCCGCACGGTACTGGCGCGGACGCTCACCGGTGGGCGATCAGCTGCGGCTGGCAGGGATCGGTGATACGCTCCAGTGGCGTACGATTGTTGGTGTCACAAGCGACGTGATGCTGGGCAACCCGTTGTCGCGCGACCGCAGTCCCGACGGCATTTATGTGCCGCTCCTTCAAAGCGAGGCCTCACGCGCGGTCGTCCTTGCGAGATATCGCGTGAGTGAGGTTGCCGGGAGAGAGGGCCTGAGTCAGGCCTACAGCGCTGTTGATCCGCTCCTCGTGCCAGACACCGTGCAGCCATTCGCGGAGGTGATGCGGAGCGTCGGTCTCATTGCGGTCTCCGTCACCCGGTTGTTTGGCGCCTGCCTCGCCTTTGCATTGGTGCTCGCACTGGCTGGCACATACGGTCTCATGTCACGCTCCATCGGCCTTCGGAGGCGAGAGATCGGTGTGCGACGCGCACTTGGAGCGTCGGACGCCATCGTCACGCGTTTGCTCCTCGCACAAGGAGGGCGCCAGCTGGGTGTGGGCACACTCATCGCGGCACCGTTCCTGATTGTTGGGGGGCTTGGCTTCATGCACTTCTTTCCCGTTGGGGGCTGGCTCACGCTGGTCGTAGGCGTGGGTGTGTCGGTGTCGATCATTGCGCTGGTCCTTGGCTCCACCTGGCTGCCGACGCGCAAGGTGCTTCGGGTGACACCACGTGACGCGTTATGGTCGGATTGAGCTGACGAACTGGAGGGTCAACGGGCGGAGTTCGCGGAGGGGAGAGGGGTGCTTATCTTCCTCCACGATTCTCCGGAGTGCGCTACGTGACATCTTCTGTTCCGCATTGCCTCAACTGCGACGCCCCGCTCAACGGGGCGTATTGTTCGCAGTGTGGGCAGCAGGTGCGGGACGCTGATATTTCCCTGCGCGAGCTTCTGCATGAGGCAGCGGAGACGTTCACCAACGTTGACGGTGCGGGGCTGCGCTCTTTTGTTGGCCTGCTTTGGCCGCCTGGGCGATTCACGCGAGACTACCTTGCCGGGCGACGGGCGCGCTATCTGCCCCCGCTTCGCCTGTACCTTCTCTGCTCGCTGGCATTTGTTCTTACGCGCGAGGTACGCGACTGGACGGTGGGTGAACCACGCGGGGCACTGCTGAACGTCAGCACCACCATCGAGCGGGACGACG
Organism: uncultured Gemmatimonadota bacterium; assembly: GCA_902826615.1. Lineage (GTDB taxonomy): Bacteria > Gemmatimonadota > Gemmatimonadetes > Gemmatimonadales > Gemmatimonadaceae > RBC101. The sequence continues at coordinate 189,491 of CADEFN010000007.1, read as the reverse complement.
GGACGACCGCTGTGATCCGCGGTGACTCGGCGGTCCGCATGCTGCTGGACTCGGCGGGCACTGATACGACCAAGCGGGGTGGCATCCTGGCCCGGCTGGTACGCGGCGCCTTCGCTGATCCTGTGGCGTTCAGGGAGCGGGTGCGCGCGAATGCTCCCCGGGCCTTCTTTGTCCTCGTACCGGCCTTTGCGTGGCTGCTCGGCATCGCCTTTCGCACGCAGGGCGCCGGTCGCTTCGGACGTCAGCTCCTGGTGGCCATGCATCTGCACGCGGCGGGCTTCTTGTTTTTCGCCGCTGGGCATCTCATCACCTCAGTGCCCGGCTTGCGATGGGAGCTGAATCCCGGGTTGATCGTGACGCTCCTGTTTGCACCAGCCGCGCTTCAGCGGATCTACGATGTGCCGCTTGGAGTGGCCTCATTCCGTTTCCTGCTGGTTGCCCTCGGATATCTCAACGTGGTCGCCCTTGCGACGGTGGTGGTGATCGGCTTCGCGGCCCTCGCATGAGTGGGCCGGGTGCGCTTCGGGTCCCTAGTCGGCGGGAGATTGGCGATGTGGCGCGCCTGGCCGCGCCGATTGTGGTGGTGCAGGTGGGAATCATGGCCATGGGTGCGGTCGATGCCGCCATGCTGGGTCGTGTGTCGCCAGTGGCGATGGCGGCAGGAGCGTTAGGCAATTTCTATTGGCTCCTCGTGACCATGGTGGGGCAGGGGACAATACAAGCCCTCGATCCCTTGGTGGCCCAGGCTGTGGGGGCACGCGATGATCGCGCCGTTCGTCATGCTGTGCAGCGCGGACTGGTGATCGCAGTATTGCTGACGCTACCTGCCTCCGTGCTGCTCTGGCCCGGCACGCGCGTGCTCCTGTGGATGGGGCAACCGCCAGATGTCGCAGTGCTTGCCGGTGAGTACGCGCGAGCCACCATTCCCGGGACGCTCGGCTTGTTCTGGTTCGTCGCCTTGCGGCAAAGTGTGCAGGCCTTTGGCAGGACAGGCGTGCTCATTGCCACGATCGTCCTCGCCAACCTGCTGAACGTTTTGCTCGACTGGGTGCTGATCTTTGGACACCTTGGCGTGCCAGCGATGGGAGTGCGCGGGGCCGCGTTGGCCACCAGCATCGGGCGCTGGGCGATGTGCCTGATCCTGGCAGTGCTCGGGTGGCAGTATCTGCGGCCGCACGTTCGTGGATCGTGGCGTTCCTCTCTTCAGGTGTCTGCACTCTTGCAGATGCTCAAGCTTGGGCTCCCGATCGGAGTGCATCAGTGGCTGGAGATCATTGCTTTCGGCGGCGCCCTGGTGCTCATGGGACTGTTCGGGACGGTCCCCCTGGCTGCGCACAACATCACCATCACGATTGTTGCCCTCACCTACATGGTGCCGTTAGGCACCTCGGCCGCGGCGGCAGTGCTGGTCGGACACGCCATCGGTCGAGGTGACCCCGAGGGCGCGCGACGCGAGGCCAGCGCTGCCCTGGCGTGCGGAGTGGGCTTCATGGCCCTCTCGGCGTCGATCATTTCTCTGGTCCCAGGCTCCCTCGCCGCAATTTTCAGCACCGAGGTCGAGGTGGTCGCCATGGCCACCAGCCTCCTGCCGATCGCCGCGGCCTTCCAGGTGTTTGACGGCGTTCAGGGTGTGGCCAGTGGAATCCTCAGGGGCGCGGGTGACACGCGCGTCCCCATGTGGCTCAACCTGCTGGGTTTTGGTGTCGTCGGCCTGCCGGTGTCTGCAGTGCTCGCCTTTTCGTTAGGCATGGGCCCCGCCGGAGTCTGGTGGGGGCTCGTGGTGTGCCTGATGGTTGTGGCGGGTCTGCTTGCGTGGCGGGTACACACACGCCTCGGCGGGGCCCTCGAGCGCGTCGAGCGCTAGACGCCCTTTTCTTCGAGAAGCGCCATGAACTCGGCCGGGCTGGTGATCTGAAGCAGCCGGTCGGGCACATCGGCTTCCTTGCTGAACTGCGCAATCTTGCCGAGTACCGGCAGATACTGGTTGGACACTTCGAGTGGCGGGGCGACGATCAGGAAGCAGAACTTGACGGGCTTTTCATCGATCGCCCGGAAGTCGAGGCCTTCCGCCTTCCGGCCAAACGCCACACGAAGCTTGTTGACGACCAGCGACCGGCAATGCGGAATGGCGATGCTGCGTCCGATGCCAGTCGAGCCGAGGTTCTCACGGCGTTTGAGCATCTTGAAGAGCATACCTTCGGACTTTTCGTCGAGCTTGAGCAGCCCGATCAGCTCCTTGAGTACTTCGTCCTTGGAGTTGCCTTCGAGGTCGAGCTTGATGGCGTCTTCAGAGAAGAACTCTCGCAATTCCATGATCCCTGATGTGGCGATGGGACGGGGGCTTGATGCGGCCCCAAAAAACCTGGTACGTCCGTACGCCCGTACGTCCGCCCGTCGACGAATCGCAACCTACCGGAGCCTGCAAGTGCTGTCAAATCTTCACGTTGCAACCGTTTTCGGGCGCCATTAGGTTCCAAAATATGGCCTTTCCGTACCCCGTGCCCTATCGCGTACCCCTCTTCCTGGCACCCATGGCCGGGGTGTCGGAATCGCCCTTTCGGCGTCTTTGTCGCCGCTTTGGCGCGGACGTGGTAGTGACGGAGTTTTTGTCTGCCGAAGGCATCCGGCGAGAGAATCCAGCCACGGTCGCCAAGCTCCGGTTTGGCGCCGACGAGCGCACGATTGGCGTCCAGATATTTGGCGCCGATCCAGTCGCCATGCGCGAGGCCGCGGCACTCGTCACTGATGTCTTTCAGCCCGAATTCATCGACATCAACTTCGGATGCCCGGTGAAGAAGGTGGTCCGTCGCAATGGTGGATCCGGGTGCTTGAAGGACCTCGATCTTGTACAGGAAGTCATTCGCGCGGTACGTGCCGGCACGCATTTGCCGGTCACGGTGAAGATTCGCAGCGGATGGAGTGAGGAGATGCGCGACCCGGTGAAGATCGGGCTTCGATGTCAGGACGCCGGCGCCGCCGTGCTGACGTTGCACCCTCGCACCCGCACCCAGATGTATACGGGTGCCGCCCGATGGGAGGAGATCGCGGCCGTGAAAGCGGCGCTCTCCATACCGGTCATCGGCAATGGGGATATCAAGACACCGCATGATGTGTTGCGCATGTATCACGAGACAAAGGCCGATGCGTTGATGATTGCGCGCGGCTCGTTTGGTCAGCCGTGGATCTTCACGCAGGCGCGTGCACTTATCGAAGGCTTGCCTATGCCCGCGACGCCAAGCGTTGAGGAGCGCTTTGCAATCGCGCTCAGCCACGCCCGGATGGTGCAGGAATACGAGGCCGATCCCGAAGGGGCCGCGATTGAGTTCCGTAAACACCTGGGCTGGTACGTCAAAGGACTCCCGGGTTCCTCCGAGTTGCGCAAGCAGCTACACGCGGTCAACAGCTTTGGCGAAGTCGAGGGAATTTTCGAGCGCTACCTGCGGCGTGGTCCGGTCGGTGAAGAGGTGATCCCGGACGCCGATCTGGAGTCGGTCGAGGCGTGATTCCCGAACGCGCCCGCGCGATCCTCGATCAGGTCGCGTCAGGCCAGCTGAGCCCCGCGGCAGCGCTCGCCCAGCTGGCCATTGAGCCGTTCGAGTCGCTGGAGTACGCGACCGTTGACCATCATCGCGCGCTCAGGCAGGGATACCCGGAAGTGATTTTCGGCGCCGGCAAAACGGCGGAGCAGGTGGTGGGAATCGCCGAGCGTATTGCTTCGCGTGGCGACGGCTTTCTGGTCACCAGGGTAGAGGTGGTCGCGCAGGTCGCATTGCTGGACACCTTTCCCGGCGTGCGAGTCAACCCCGTCGCACGTACCGCCTTCCTGGCCGGGACCCAGCGAGCACAAAGTGGCCGCGGTGAGGTGCTGGTCATTACGGCGGGCACCAGCGACCTGCCGGTGGCCGAGGAGGCCTCGGAAACCGTTATGGCGTTAGGTGGTGAAGTCCGGCGGGTTACCGATGTCGGCGTTGCCGGGATCCACCGACTGTTGTCGCGCTCCGCTGAGTTGCGGGACGCACGTGTGATCATTGTGGTGGCCGGGATGGACGGCGCCTTGCCGTCCGTGGTCGGGGGGCTTGTTGCCTGTCCCGTGATTGCCGTGCCCACCAGCGTGGGCTATGGCGCGGCGTTTGGCGGCATAGCGCCGTTGCTCACTGCGCTCAATTCGTGTGCTGCCGGCGTCACCGTCGTGAATATCGACAACGGCTTTGGCGCCGCCGTAGCCGCGTCGCGGATACTCTCGGCCTTGTGAGCCACGGGGTAGCATCCTGATTAGGCGAGTGATGGGAAGTTGTTGGCAGACGGAGCTTTGTGGTGCCTCACCTCCTGTACTTCCTTCACTAAGGGCCGTTGACTTGGCCCCGGAACCGCGTAAGATTCGCAGTGTTGTACATCGGTATCATCGGGGGCGACTTGGACTCGACGGGGTCGGTGAAGCTGTGGCTGCGTGCCCAGGTGCTGGGTCCTGGTAAAACCCTCGGCAAACCTACAACTGCCAACACTGAAATGGCCCTGGCTGCGTAACTCTTCGGAGTTGCTGTAAGCCTTGCTCCTGATGAAGCCCGCCCGAGGCGGCGTCCGGAGTATCGCAATATCGGGATAGTCTGGTGTCGCGCCTCTTGGCGCCGGGCGAAAATTCAAGGAGGCTTGTGCAGTAGTGGGCCGCTCACTGGCCAGTTGCTGCAGACCTTAATCGGTGAGCTACGCACGTAGATGCTGTGGTCGATCTAATCTCGGACCGGGGTTCGAATCCCCGCGCCTCCACCTGAAGCACGAAGCCCCAGTCGGCACAACCGGCTGGGGCTTCGTGCGCGTACGGACTTCCGCAGGAGCGCTTCCGGCGGTATCAGCCATCCCATGAACAACAGCCGATTTCGAACGCCCAATCCGCCGCTGCATCGCACGTCGACGGTCCTCTTCGACTCGCTGGCGCAGCTGGATACCGTCACCTCCGCCATGATGTCCGGCGATCGGGACGCGACGATGTACGGCACTATTGGCACGCCGACCACCAAGGCACTCGCGGACGAAATCCTGAAGAGGGAGGGCGGGGCTGGCGTGGTCTTCGCCCCCAGCGGGCTCGGCGCGGTGACCCTGGCGCTGCTGACCGTGGTGAAAGCAGGGTCGCACCTGCTGGTGCCCGACTCCACCTACGGACCGACGCGTGAATTCTGCGACACCGTCCTCAAGCGCCTCGGCGTCCAAACGCAGTACTACGAGCCGGGTATCGGTGCGGGCATTGCGACGCTCATGCTGGAGTCCACTTGCGCCGTGTTCATCGAAAGTCCGGGGAGCTTCACCTTCGAGTTTGAGGATGTCCCCGCAATGGTCGCTGCAATCCGGGCCAAGCGTGATGATGTACATGTGGTGATGGACAATGCCTGGGGCTCGCCGGGGCTGTTTTCTCCCCTTGCACACGATGTTGATATCTCGGTAGTTCCCCTGACGAAGTACTGGGGCGGACATGCTGATCTGCTTGCAGGAGCAGTAGTTGCAGGGTCGCGTTCATGGAAGTTGACAAGGGAGACAGCCATCGCGTTAGGCATGAATACCAATGCCGACGAGGCCTTCCTTGCCCTGCGCGGTGCACGCAGTGTGGATATTCGCTTGCGGCACCACGAGGCCGCCGCGCTCAAGGTTGCCACCTTGCTCAAGGCGCACCCCAGGGTGGGGGCAGTGCTCCACCCGGCGTTCCCGGAGTGCCCGGGTCACGCCATCTGGAAACGCGACTACTCCGGAAGCAATGGGTTGTTTGCCTTTCGGCTTCTTGACCGCGCGGGTGGTGCGGCGGATGTGCAGGCCGTTGCGCGTTTTGTCGACCGCCTCATCACGGACGGACCCTTCTCACTTGGCTACTCGTGGGGCGGGTACGAGAGCCTGGTCATGCCCGCTGTACGGCCGGGCGGGCCCAACATCACACGCACCGTCGGGACCAGTGCCCTCGACAACCTCATCAGGCTTCATGTGGGCCTGGAGCCCGTCGACTCGCTCGCCCAAGCGCTGCTCACCGCACTGGAGGTCTGACGGTCACCGGAAGGCCTTTCGACCGCAAGCCGGACTTACTCCCGCAGGGTCTTGCTCTTCTTGAGGTAACGGGCAGTGGCCCACAGCACGACCACCACCCCAATACCCGCGAGGTAGGGCGTCCTCGAGGGAAGGGCAGCTCCCTCGCGAGCCGCGTAAAAGCGCGCCTTCATCATCAGGAGCACCAGAGCACCGGCAATCCAGTACGCGGCGCTCCCATACTCCTTGATAACCACGCGCGGCCAATTGAAAGTCATTCCGGCGGTCGCGGCCTTGATGCCGCCAAGTCGCGGCCACCATCGCGGGACACGCGCACAGTACGCGGCGTACTCGTCGCCATACTGCTTTCCGAGATAGGTCTCCTCCGCCGCCACGATCGCGCGATAGCCGAGGAGGAAGAATGGAATGCCGATCGCCAGCATGCCGATGCTGTGCCAGATGAGGTGCAGGCCGAGCAGGATCAGGAGGTTGCCAACATAGAGCGGGTTGCGACTCAGGCTGAAGAAGCCGGTGGTCACCAGCCCTTCGGCATACACTTGCCGGTTGCGGCCACCGCGCACGATGTAGCGATACCCGATCACCGCGACGCGGAGCACCTGACCGGCGACGGCCACCAGCACACCGAGCAGGTCGACCCGGCGCGCCTGTATGAGGTCTCCATGCATGAGGGCCGGCGTGGTCGCGGCGACGAGACCGATGAGAACAACCGGAAACAGCAGGTCACGGGTCTTGAAGACCAGGTTGCCGAGCCTGACGAGCCAGTCCGGATTGTACGGGAGGGCGGGGGAAACGCGCGCTGAGCCGGCCGTCACTTGACCGCGATCATCCCACAGAAGTTGTACCAGCGGAACCACGTGAGGAATTTCGTGAAGCCGCAGCGCTTCACGAGCGCTTCGTTTTCCTCGAGGTGATACGGAATCAGCACGTTTTCGAGCGCCTCGCGCTTCTGGGCGATCTCGAGGTCGGAATACCCGTGCCGGCGTTTCATGTCGTAGTAGTACTTGATGAAGAGCCGGTTGAACATCGTATCCTGCTCGGTGAGCTTCTCGACCAGGATCAGGCACCCCTGAGGGTTGGTGCCGTCGGCGATTTGCTGAATCACGCGCTCGCGGTGCAGCGGCCTGACAAACTGCAGTGTGAGGGTGAGCAGTGTGACAGAGGCATTGGTGATGTGAAGATCGTCGTGCAGATCTCCCAGCACCAGGTCGCGCTGGCGGGTCGACGGCAGCGCATCGAGCTTGAGACGTGCCTTGTCGAGCATTTCCTGGGAGTTGTCGATGCCGACAAACCGCACGTCAGGATGGACCACGGGTTCGCAGGCCACGAGCGAGGTGGCCGTGGCGCAGCCGAGGTCGTAGAGATTGGTTCCCGGCACCGCAAAGTCAGCGCACAGCTCGGTGGTCATGCGCTGGATCTCGTGGTAGAACGGGACAGAGCGCCCGACCATATCATCAAAGACACCCGCCGTGCGCGAGTCGAACTTGAAATCCGTGGTCTGTTGCGGCACGGCAAAGATCTGATCGACGGGGCGTCCGTTGGTGCCATCAGGCGCCGAGGCACCGGGCTGTGCTGTTGGGCTGGTCACGGCATCGCTTCCTGTGACTTGCGGGCAATGGTGATGAGGAGCCGGAAGATCTGCCGGACCTCGGAATCGGGGATCCCTGCCTGACGAGCGTACTCCGCCGCGGTCTCCATCACGCGTGCTTCGCGTACCGGGTCGAGTAGTGGGAGCCCGGCGACGCGTTTGGCGGCGCCAGCTTCTTCGGCAAGTTTGGCCCGCTGGACGACCAGCTCAACGATCTGCCGGTCGATCTGCTCGATATCCTCACGGAGACGGGCGAGTGTTTGCACAGCTTCCTGCGCGGTCCGGGGCGTGTATTGGCTCACGAGACGGGATCCGCCTGGGTCGGCCGAGGCGCGGGCGCCGGCATCACGAGGTGACGCCCCGCCGCCTGGACAAAGGGACGCAGGCCGCGCATCAAGGCATCGAACTCCGCCAGCGAGAGGGACTGATCGGCGTCCGACAGTGCCTCGGGCGGCCGGGGATGGACCTCGATGATCAGTCCGTCGGCGCCGGCCGCGATGGCCGCGTTGGAGAGCGCCGCGACGATATCGGTGCGCCCGGCCGCGTGACTGGGGTCGACGAATACCGGCAGGTGCGTCTCCTGCTTGAGCACAGGGATGGCCGCGACATCAAAGAGGTTGCGGGTGGCGGTGTCAAACGACCGTATGCCGCGCTCGCAGATGATCACCTGCATGTTGCCTTGCGTCATGATATGCTCGGCGGCCATGATGGTTTCGGCGATGGTTGCGGCAAACCCCCGCTTGAGCAGCACCGGCTTGCGCAAGCGCCCGACCTCGGAGAGGAGGGCGTAGTTGTGCATGTTGCGGGCACCGATCTGCAGCACGTCGGCATACATGGCAACGGTGTCGACGAGGCGGGTGTCGATCACCTCCGTCACAACCGGAAGCCCGGTTTCGGCGCGGACCGTGGCCAGCATTTCGAGCGCATCGACGCCCAGCCCGGAGAACGTGTACGGGGAGGTCCTGGGCTTGAAGGCACCCCCGCGCAACAGGCTCGCCCCAGAAGCTCTGACCCCCTGCGCCGTCTCCGAAAGCATCTCGTAACTCTCGACCGAGCAGGGCCCGGCGATGATGGTCACGCCCTCACCGCCGATGGTGAGCTCGGTGTCCGCAAACGTGATGACCGTTGGCGGGGTCGCCTCGGTTCGGCCCGCAAGCGGGTAGGGGCGCTTCCTTGAGGTACTCAACGCGATCTCGGGTCGATGGGGTCGTCCGCGACGCTATCCCCCGAGGCGGTCAACGTCAACCGAGCGAGAGGTCCTCAGCCCGCAAGTGTGGCCTGGGCGGCCGCAAGGCGGGCAATCGGGACACGGAACGGAGAGCAGGAAACATAGTCGAGCCCCGTCTGGTGGCAGAAGGCAATCGAACGGGGCTCTCCACCGTGTTCGCCGCAAATGCCCGTCTTGAGCCCGGGACGCGCCTTTCGCCCATCCTCGACGGCCATCCGGATCAGCTTGCCCACGCCCCGCGTATCGAGCACCTGGAAGGGGTCCTCGGGAAAGATATTGCGCTCGATGTACGATGGGAGGAAGCGGCTGGCGTCGTCACGGCTGAGACCTAACGTGGTTTGCGTGAGGTCGTTGGTCCCAAAGGAGAAAAATTCCGCGTGTTCGGCAATGTCTCCAGCGGTCAGGGCAGCGCGAGGCAGTTCGATCATCGTACCGATCTGGTAGGAGATGTCGTACCCCATGGCTCGCACGACCTGTGAGTGACACTCCTCGAGGATGGCGCGCTGATGCTGGAACTCGCGGAACGTGGAGACGAGTGGCACCATGATCTCCACCTGGACGTCGATCCCGCGACGGCTGGCGCGGACGGCGGCCTCGAAGATGGCGCGACCCTGCATCTCCGTGATCTCGGGGTACGTGATGCCAAGGCGGCAGCCACGGTGGCCGAGCATCGGGTTCGACTCGCGAAGGTTGTCGACGATGCGGTTGAGTTCTTCGCGTGACAACTGCAGCTGGCGTGCGAGCAGCTTGGACTCTTCGCCCCCATGCGGGAGAAACTCGTGCAGCGGCGGATCGAGCAGCCGGATGTTGACCGGAAATCCGCTCATGGCGTCGAAAATCGATTCGAAGTCGGCGCGTTGCATGGGCTGCAGCTTGGCGAGCGCGCGCCGCCGGCCGGGTTCATCACGTGCGACGATCATCTCGCGCATGGCGTGAATCCGGTCACCTTCAAAGAACATGTGCTCGGTGCGGCAGAGCCCGATACCTTCGGCCCCGAAACTCCGCGCGGTGCGGGCGTCCTTTGGCGTGTCGGCATTGGCGCGTACCCGGAGCCGACGGACTTCGTCGGCCCAGCTGAGCACGCGGGAATAGGCGCGGTGCAGGGGGGCACTGGCCGCTGGCAGCTGCCCATTGATGACTCGCACGACTTCACTAGGCACCGTCGGCAGGTCGCCCAGGAAGACCCGTCCCGTGGCGCCGTCGAGAGTGATCCAGTCGCCCTCATTCACCACCGTGTCGTTGATCCGGAATTCACGCTTCTCCGCCGACACTTCGAGGTCCTTGCAACCGACGATAGCGCACTTGCCCATGCCGCGGGCCACGACGGCGGCGTGGCTGGTCATGCCACCGCGCGAGGTGAGGACGGCGCGCGCGGCCACGATGCCGTGAAAATCCTCGGGCGTCGTCTCTTCGCGAACCAGGATCACCGACTCGCCACCTGCTGCGCGTGTCTCGGCAACGTCGGGATCAAACACCGCCAACCCCGCAGCCGCTCCCGGACTGGCCGGGAGCCCAATGGTAATGGGTGTCGCGCGGGCCGACGGATCAATCACCGGATGCAGGAGTTGATCGAGCTGGGCAGCATCGACGCGTTTGATAGCCTCGGTGCTCGTGATCAGCCCTTCATCCACCATCTCCTGCGCGATACGCAGCGCCGCGGCGGCCGTCCGCTTGCCGGTGCGAGTCTGGAGGAGAAAGAGCGTGCCGCGCTCAACCGTGAACTCCAGGTCCTGCATCTCGCGGAAATGGGTCTCCAGCACATTCTGGATGCGCAGCAGCTCGGTGTAGGCACCGGGCAGTCGCTCCGCCATTTCATCGATATGCAGCGGGGTGCGGATGCCGGCGACGACGTCTTCACCCTGGGCGTTGACCAGGAACTCGCCGTAGAACTTTCGTTCACCGGTGGAGGGGTCGCGCGTGAATGCCACCCCGGTGCCCGAGTCGTCGCCCATGTTGCCGAAGACCATCGCCACGATGTTCACGGCAGTGCCGGATGCATCGGAGATATTGTTCACCCGGCGGTAGTCGACGGCCTTCTTGAGGGTCCATGACTTCCACACTGCCTCGATCGCGCCCCACATCTGCACCCGCGGTTCCATCGGGAAATCACTTCCCGTTTTGTGCCGGATGAGGGCCTTGTATTCCTCCACGAGGTTGCGCAAGGCATCTTCGGAGAGCTCGGCGTCAGTCGCGACACCGGCCATGATGCGCTTGGTCTTGAGGAGATGTTCGAAGTCGTGGATCGGCACCCCCAGCACGACATCGCCGTACATCTGCAGAAAGCGGCGGTACGAGTCGTAGGCAAATCGTGCACTGCCGCTCTGCGCCGCCAGCCCCACCACCGTGCGGTCGTTGAGCCCGAGGTTGAGGATGGTCTCCATCATGCCGGGCATCGACACGGCACCACCCGATCGCACCGACACGAGCAGGGGATTCACCGGATCGCCAAAGCCGCGTCCGGTCGCCGCTTCGAGGGCGGCCATCTGCGCCTCGACCTCGCTGGCGAGTGCCTCGCTGCGCAGACCATCGCGCAGGAAGTCCATGCAGACGCTGCAGGCGATGGTGAAGCCTGGCGGCACCGGCACGCCGATGTTTGTCATCTCCGCCAGATTGGCTCCCTTGCCCCCGAGGACGGTTTTCATCTCCCGGGTGCCATCGGCCTTTCCGTTGCCGAAGAAATAGACGAGGCGGTTCATGCCGAAACGGGTTTGAGGGGCTGCGTCACGCGTCCTTGCCGGCGCGCATGAGATCGACGAGTGGCGCCTCAGTCGGATACTGACCGGAGAAGCAGGCGTGACAGAAGCCGCCCGGCCCACCGGGGACGGCGCCGAGCATGCCTTCGAGGGACAGGTAGGCGAGGGAATCAACGCCAATCCGGACCGCGATCTGATCGATCGTGTGGTTGGCGGCGATCAACTCCTCCTTGTTCGGGGTGTCGATGCCGTAGTAACACGGTCCCGTGATGGGGGGCGACGAGACACGCATGTGCACCTCGCGCGCGCCCGCACTCCGGACCAGGGCAACGAGCCCCCGGGTGGTGGTGCCTCGCACGATGGAGTCGTCCACCATCACGACACTCTTGCCGCTCAGCACCTCGCGCACGGCGTTGTATTTGATGCGGACCTTGGCGTCACGTCCGGATTGAGTCGGCTGGATGAACGTTCGCCCCACGTAGTGATTACGAATGAGGGCAAGCTCGAGGGGGAGTCCGGTCTCTTCGGCGTAGCCTAACGCGGCCGCGTTGGAGGAGTCCGGCACCGCGAACACGAGGTCGGCTTTTGGGGCTGGTGCCTCTCGGGCCAGCCGGCGACCCAGGGCCCGGCGGGCGCGGTCGACCGAGCCATTGAAGACGTAGCTGTCGGGTCGCGCAAAGTAGACATGCTCAAAGACACAACGCGACAGCGGGCGTGTCGTGGGCACCTGGATGGAGCGCACCCCACGGCTGTCCATGGCGATGATCTCCCCCGGCCCCACCTCGCAGTGCAGGGTGGCACCCACGATGTCGAGGGCACAGGTCTCGGAGGCCACCACATACCCGGTCCCGAGCCGCCCAATGACCAACGGCCGAAAGCCCCGAGGGTCGCGCGCGGCCACCAGTGTTTCTCCGATCAGGACGGCCAGACAGTAGGCCCCTTCGATACCGGCGAGCGCTTCGGCAAGCATGTGCTCGGGCTCGCTACTCCGCGCGCGCGCCAGGCGGTGCACGATGACCTCAGAGTCCATCGTCGAGGCGAAAATCGAGCCCGAGTTTTCGAGTGTGCCTCGCAACTCCGTCGCGTTCGTGAGGTTGCCGTTGTGCGCGAGGGCAATGTGTCCACCCTTGAATCGCGCCAACACCGGCTGCGCGTTCTCGAGCGACGAGGTGCCCGCGGTGCTGTAACGGGTGTGACCGATGGCCACGTGCCCGGGTAAGGCCTCCATCTCGCTGGCGGTCATTCCCTCCGACACCAGCCCCATCTTGCGCGAACCGCGGGCGATGGCGTTGCCGTCCACCGCTACAATACCTGCGGACTCCTGCCCCCGATGTTGCAGGGAGTAGAGGCCGAGGTGCGTAATGGCGGCAGCGTGCTCGAGCCCGTAGACGCCAAAGATGCCACACATCGTTATGCACTCCCCGCTGCCGCAGGGGCAGCATCGTCAGAAGAGATGGCAACCCTCGCCATGAGAGAAGGAATGGCGTCGTGCCATGCGTCGGCAATGGTCTCCACGCCCGTGCTCCATCGGTGCGACCCGACAGTGATGGAGAAAGATCCCCCAGACGCACCGACGGTACCAATCCGGTGGACCGGGACACCGTGCCGCGCGGCGAGCGCCGCCACCGCATCAGGGTTGGGCGACGACACCACCGCTCGCCCCTGCGCCTCGCCAAACAGCAGGGCGCGGACGGGCAGCGAGGCAAATGCACTGAGGTCGATGTCAGCCCCGACGGCCGCTTCGCGCCGCATCATGGCACTTTCGGCGAGGGCGACGGCGAGCCCGCCGTCACTGCAATCGTGCGCCGACGAGAGTACGCGGGCCGCAGCGGCTTCAACCAGGCAATCCACGAGTGCACGTTCGTGCGCGAGGTTGCAGGCGGGCGGTGCCCCCGTGGTACGACCATGGATCCGTGAGAGGTACTCACTTGCGCCCAACTCTGCCGTGGGGGTGCCTAACAACAGGATCGCGTCACCCGGGGTACGAAAGGCACCTTGCACCACGTCGTCCGCACATTCGAGGAGCCCCACCATACCGATGGTCGGTGTCGGGAAAACGGCGCCGAGTGGGCTCTCGTTATAAAACGAGACATTCCCGCCGGTGACCGGTGTGTCGAGGGCGGTACACGCTTCTCCCATCCCTGCCACCGCCTCGCGGAACTGGAAGAAGACCTCGGGGCGTTTGGGATTCCCGAAGTTGAGGCAGTTGGTGATGGCCATGGGGCGTGCGCCGGTGCAGGCAATATTGCGGGCACACTCAGCCACCGCGATCCGTCCGCCCACACGCGGCTCGAGATACACATACCGGCCGTTGCAGTCCGTCTTGACGGCGAGGCCCTTGTTTGTCCCCTTGAGTCGAATCACCGCAGCATCGGCGTCGCCGGGGCCAAGCATGGTGCTGGCGCGTACGGTCGAGTCATACTGCCGTGTGATCCATCGCTTGCTGGCAATCGTTGGGCTCGAGAGCAGTTGCCGCAGTGTCCAGAGCGGATCACTTTCCTCGGCCTTTTCGGGTATGGCGTGCACATCTTCGGCGCGCAGACGTTGTACGTCGGCGCCTTCAGCTGCATCGGGAGTGTAGACAGGGCAGTCGGTGACCAGACGCGACCCGGGGAACTCGGCCACCACGTGGTCACCTTCGGTCACGCGATACACGGGCTCGGCAATCACCTCACCGATCACCGCTGCCACCAGGTCCCACTTCTCGAGGATGGCTCGGACATGGTCTTCATGCCCCTTCTTGGCCACCACGAGCATGCGTTCCTGCGATTCGGAGAGGAGGATTTCATACGGCGTCATCCCCGTCTCTCGCACCGGCACAAGTGTGGTGTCGATCGTGACGCCCACATCGCCGCGTTCCGCCATTTCAGCGGACGACGACGTGAGGCCGGCGGCACCCATATCCTGAATGGCAACGATATGTCCGCTGGTGATCAGCTCGAGACTTGCCTCGAGGAGGAGCTTCTCGGTGAAGGGATCACCGACCTGCACTCTCGGCCGTTTGGCTTCGCTGGCTTCGGTGAGGTCCTCGGACGCGAACGAGGCACCATGAATACCATCGCGGCCCGTGCGCGCGCCCACGGCGATGACAGGATTGCCGACACCCTGTGCCTTGGCGCGAATGAGGTCCTTCTCCTGCAGCACGCCAACACACATGGCGTTGACCAGTGGGTTTCCTTCGTAGGCGGGATCAAACACCACCTCGCCAGCCACCGTGGGAATGCCTACGCAATTGCCATAGTCTCCGATGCCCTTGACCACGCCGCTCACCAGCCATCGCACACGGGCGCTGTCGAGCGCACCAAAGCGGAGGGAGTTGAGCATGGCCACCGGTCGTGCGCCCATGGTAAAGACGTCACGCAGAATGCCACCCACCCCGGTTGCTGCGCCCTGGTAGGGCTCCACCGCCGAAGGATGATTGTGCGATTCGATCTTGAAGGCGACTGCGAGGCCGTCACCAACGGAAATGACTCCCGCATTCTCGCCGGGTCCCTGCAACACCCAGGGCGCCTTGGTGGGCAGGGTTCTCAGCACCGGACGCGAATGCTTGTACGAGCAGTGCTCGCTCCAGAGCGCCGAAATGATGCCCAGCTCGGTGAACGTCGGTGTGCGACCGAGCATCCGTTCGAGCCGGGTGTATTCGTCGGGGGTGAGACCGTGCTCGGCGACGAGTGCCGGGGTGATGACCGGATCGCCGGGGCGTGGCGTAGCGCCCATCAGTACTTGAGACCGAACATCGAGCGCACAAAACCGCGAATGGCGCTGTTGTCGACGTGATCGAGCATCTCCATCTCACCCTTGTCGAGCCACACACCGCCGCATTCAGCGCAGCGATCGATCTTCATGTGATGGAACTCCGTCTCGGTGAGGTCGGCGCCGCACTTGGGACACTTCATGAAGTGCGAACGGCGCTCGGCGCGCGCCCGCTCGGTGTCGAGGCGTGCCCGTTGCTCCTTGATCAGGTCGGCGTCCTGCTTGACGAAGTACTCGTCCTCGTTGCGCGTCGGTTTGTTGTCGGACATGGGAAGGATGCGTGAAGGGAAGGGGTCAGGCCGCGACGTGCGCGAGCATGGATTCAAACAGGGCCAGGCCATCGCGTGAGCCTAACCATTGGTAGATCGCCCGTTCGGGATGTGGCATCATGCCGAGCACGTTGCCGCCGGCGCTGACAATCCCGGCAATGTTGTCGAGCGAGCCGTTCGGGTTGGCGCCAGCGGTGGCGTTGCCTTTGGAGTCGACATAACGAAAGACCACCTGCCCGGCATCTTCGAGTCGCCGCAACCCGTCGGCCTCGATCGTGAAACGCCCGTCGCCGTGCGCGATCGGAATCCGGAGCAGCTGACCTGCTGTGTACCGGTTGGTGAAACGTGTGCTCGCGTTCTCGACTCGCAGGATGACTTCCTGGCTGCGGAACTGCAGGCTGTCGTTACGAAGGAGCGCTCCAGGAAGCAGATGCGCCTCGCAGGCAATCTGGAAGCCGTTGCAGATGCCGATGACTGGTCCGCCACGATTGGCATGGGCAATGACTTCCTGCATGATCGGGCTGAATCGTGCGATGGCGCCGGCGCGCAGGTAGTCGCCATAGCTGAATCCGCCGGGGAGGATCACGACATCAGCGCCCTGCAGGTCATGATCCTTGTGCCACAATCGCACTGCGTCGGCGCCGAGTCCCTCGGTAACGGCGAGGACGGCGTCTTCGTCGCAGTTGCTGCCCGGGAAGGTGATGACGCCGAACTTCATGCCGCGACCACGCCCGCGATTTCGTAATCTTCGGTCACGGGGTTGGCGAGCAACTTGTCACACATGGTCCGCGCGGACGCCGTGGCGGCATCGGCACTCGCGGCGTCGACATCGAGCACCAGATGCCGGCCCACTCGGGCCTCGGCCACCGCCGAGAAGCCTAACGCGTGCAAGGCATCAGCGACCGCCTTACCCTGCGGATCGAGAATCCCCTTGCGGGGCACAATGTGAATCGCGACACGAAAACGGGACATGCCCGGGGCCTCTCAGGTAGTTGGGGGAGTAGGGGGCGACACGGGGCCACCTCCCTCGTTGTCCTGCCGGAATTTGCGGCGCCGTCGGCGTCGTCGCCGTCGGTCCTCATCGTTCTCGTCGGTGGCATCGTCCCGCAATTCCTCTTGCGGCAGCCGGCCCAGCAGACCAAACAACACGGTGCGACCGATGCCGTAGAGCACATAGGTCATGAGCGCCGGGAAGAAGAACTGCTTTGGCAGGAAGATGACCCCGACAAAGGTGCCGAGCACCACGAGGCTGCCGAGGATCTCCTTGATGGAGCGGTAGCCTACAACCGGCACAGCTGCGTACGACACGTTGCTGATCATGAGAAACGCCAGCCCGAGCATGATGTACCGGAGCATGACATGCCACGGCAGATCCGCAATCATCGTCTGCGTGTAGAGCGGTGTCTGCGAGAACCAGTAGTACGTGGCCAGCGTCAGCCCGGCCGCAGGGCTCGGAAGTCCGCGAAAGTGCGTCTTCTTGCGGCCGGCCTGCTCCACGTTGAAGCGGGCCAGTCTGATGACCGCGCACATCGTGTACATGAAGCAGAAGATCCAATCCCATCCCTCCTGGTTCAGGACCGCGAAGTACATGATGAGCGCCGGCGCGAGCCCGAACGAAATGGCATCGACGAGTGAGTCGAGTTCTTCGCCGAAGCGGCTGCCGGTTTGTGTGGCGCGCGCGACGCGTCCATCGAGGGCGTCGGCAATCCCGCCAAACACTACATACGTGCCCGCGCGCGAGTAGTCGCCACGCGACGCCTCGACGATGGCAAACACACCAAAGAAGAGGTTCGCGAGCGTGAACCCGTTGGGGAGCAGAACGACGGCGCGCGGGGGGCGGGCCATCCCCTAACGAGCCCCGAAGCGGGCGATCACGGTGGTACCGGCGACAGTGTGTTCCCCTTCCTTGACGAGTACCGGAGTCCCCGGCGGCAGAAACACATCCACGCGCGAGCCGAACCGGATGAGCCCCATCTTCTCGGCCTGCTCCACCTGTTCACCCTCGCGCGAGTAGGTCACAATGCGGCGGGCAATGAGACCGGCGATCTGCCGAACGAGTACACGCACACCATCCCGCTCAATACCCACCGACATCTGCTCGTTCTCGAGCGACGCCTTCTCCACCGCGGCGTTGAGGAACTTGCCGGGATTGTAGTGGACGTATCGGACCGTGCCCGATACGGGGTACCGATTGACGTGCACGTTGAAGACGTTCATGAAGATGGACACCCGCACAGCGCGCCCATGCAGGAAGGCCGGCTCGTCGACTTCGGCGACCGATACGATGCGTCCGTCAGCCGGGGCGATGACCAGATTGGGGCCGCGCTCACCAGTGCGCTCGGGATCACGGAAGAAGTAGGCCACCCACAGGGTGAGCAGCGTGAACACAAAGGCGAGAAGCCAGAGCGCCCACGACTTGCGACCTGCTGCCGCGGCGTAGGTTGCTGCCGTGATGCCGGCAGCGATCCAGATGAAGATGAGACCTTCGCGTGCGAAGCTCACAGAAGACTCGTGGTATCGAGGGAGGTGCCCGTGATGCGCTGGTAGGCATCCAGGTAGCGGGCACTGGTGGCGTGGACGACCGCGTCGGGAAGGGGCGGAGGTGGTGCGTCTCCGTTCCAGCGTCCCGCCACACGTTCGGCGTCGAGGTAGTCGCGCAGGGGTTGCTTGTCGAAGCTCGGCTGTCCGCGGCCCGGGGTGTACTGATCCATCGGCCAGAATCGCGAACTGTCCGGTGTCATGACTTCGTCGATGAGGAGAATCTCTCCACCGGCGCTGCCGAACTCGAACTTGGTGTCGGCGATGATGATGCCCCGGGGTTCGGCGACGCCACAACCAAACGCATAAATGGTACGGGCCAGTTTCTCGAGCTCTTCAGCCGTCTGTGCTCCGAGAATCTCGGCGACACGTGACGGGGTGATGTTCTCGTCGTGCCCGGTCTCGGCCTTGGTGGCCGGCGAGAAGAGGATCGGTGTCAGCCGGTCACTCTCTCGGAGTCCCTGCGGCATGGCATCGCCCGCAAGAGTTCCGGTGGCGCGATACTCCTTCCACGCCGAGCCGCTGATGTAGCCGCGTACCACACACTCGACGGGAAAGACTTCGGTGCGTCGGCACAGCATCGCGCGCCCGCGAAGCAGCGCCACATGATCGGCGACCGCGGGCACGAGCCGCACGATCTCGTCCGCGTCGGCGGACAACATGTGGTGTGCAACCGTCCCTTCGAGCTGACGCAACCACCAGGCGGTGAGCTGGGTGAGCACCGCACCCTTGAAGGGCACCGCTTCGTGCATCACCACGTCAAATGCCGAGACCCGATCGGTGGCGACGAGGAGCAAACGCTCCGCATCGATTTCATAGACGTCGCGCACCTTGCCGCGCCTGACGAGCGGGAGGGGAAGGGCAGTCGTGGCGACCGTCATACACGTACCTCGTCGCGTGTGGTGCCCACCGGCGCATCCTTGAGGATCGGGGCAACAACTTCCTGCAGAAACTCGGTCACCTGCTGCGGGGCGCGGCCCACAAAACGCGACGGATCGAGCGCTTGATGAAGGTCTGCCATGTCCACGGGAAAGGCGGGGTCGCCGGCCAAGCGCTCCAGCATGTTATTGCGCACCCCTTCGTCCTTCATGGCACGCGCGGCGGCAATGGAGTGCTGCCGAATGACCTCGTGCGCATCCTGGCGGCTCAGGCCCGCTCGTACCGCGCGCACAATGAGGTCTTCTGTGGCCATGAAGGGGAGTTCTTCGGCAATCCGCGCCTCGGTGCGCGCCTGATGCACTTCGAGCCCGCTGGTGATGTCGACCAGCAGCACCAGGATCGCGTCGGTGGCGAGGAACATCTCGGGGATCACCAACCGGCGGTTGGCCGAGTCGTCGAGTGTGCGCTCGAAGTACTGAACGGCATGGGTCTGGTTGGCATTCTGTTCGAGCGACGCCACAAAACGCGCGAGGGAGTTGATGCGCTCGCTACGCATTGGGTTCCGCTTGTAGGCCATGGCCGAGGAACCGATCTGCTCCTTGCCGAAGGGCTCCTCGATTTCGCCAAAGGCCTGCAGCATGCGGAGGTCACTGGCAAACTTGGCGGCACTTGCCGCAATCCCCGCCACGACCCCCAGCACCTGCGCGTCGATCTTGCGCGAGTACGTTTGCCCCGACACGGGGATGGAGTGCGCAAAGCCCATCGCCTGTGTGACGCGGCGGTCGAGCTCTCGCACTTTGGCGTGATCCCCATCAAAGATGTGCAGGAACGACGCCTGCGTTCCCGTGGTCCCCTTCACACCGCGGAACGGCAACGTCGCCAGCCGGTGGTCGAGTTCGGCGAGATCGAGCACCAGGTCCTGCATCCACAAGCAGGCGCGTTTGCCAACGGTGGTGAGCTGCGCCGGCTGCAGGTGGGTGTAGCCGAGCGCGGGTTGCTCACGCCAGGTGGTGGCGAAGTCACTGAGCTGACGCAGCGCCTGGACAATCTTGTCGCGAAGGATGCTGAGCCCATCGCGCATCAAGACCAGCTCGGCGTTGTCGGTCACGTAACACGAGGTGGCGCCATAGTGGATATGGCCACGTGCCGCAGGTGCCACATCACCAAAGGCGTGGATATGCGCCATCACGTCGTGCCGGAACCGCTTCTCGTAGTTCGCGACAACGTCGAAGTCGATATCGTCCAGGTGTTGACGCATCTGGTCGATGGCTTCGGACGGAATGGGGACGCCTAACGCCTGCTCGTGCTCGGCCAGCGCCAGCCAGAGGCGGCGCCAGAGACCGTACCGGCGGGAGCCTGACCAGAGCGCGAGCATTGCCGGTGACGCATACCGTTCACCAAGGGGAGAGGTGTAGACGTCGCGTGCGGTCACCGGGTGATCTCGAAGTCGCGTGTGTACATGAATCCGTTGCGCTCGAAGGCAAGTCGAATGATGGAGCGGCCGCCGTAGGTCTCGAATGCGCGAGAGACGTCAGTGGCCCCCGCGATTGGCGTTCCGTTGATCTGCACGATCAGGTCGCCCTGCTGCAGGCCGATTTCATCGCGCACGCGGTCCGAGACTTCCACGACCACCGCCCCGCGGTTGGAACGATAGCCGCGTTCAGCACGAATTTGTGGTGTCAGCGTGGTAAGCTGCAGTTCACGCAGCACGGTGACTCGAGGTGCACTCACCTCGGGCAGGTCAGCCACTGTCACACTGACCGATCGTTCACGCGAGCCCCGCTTGATGGTGAGGGGCACCGACTCGCCCACACGCATGTCGAGTCGCTCGGTTTCCCAGTCGAAAACGTTGCGCACGCGTTTGCCGCGGACCGTGAGGATTTCGTCACCGGGCTCCAGGCCTGATTTGGCGGCCGGGGATCCCGGTACCACACTCTGCAGCACGACGCCCGCCGTCACGACATCCCGGGGATTGTTGCCCTTGGGCGTGAGCAGTTTCTCCCCGATCCATGGACGCCGCACTTTGCCATGCTCGAGCAGATCGTCGACGATGCGGCGCGCGCGATTGATGGGGATGGCGAAGCCCAGGCCGATCGAGCCACCGCTTGGTGTGTAGATCGACGAATTGACGCCGATGACATCTCCATTGGCGTTGACCAGCGGACCGCCGGAGTTGCCCAGATTGATCGACGCGTCGGTCTGGATCATGCCGAGGTAGATGCCGTTACCCTCGGTGCGCCCGAGCAGGTTACGACCGGTGGCGCTGATCACGCCGGTGGTCACGCTGGGCTCGGTGTTGCCAAGCACGAAGCCGAAGGGATTCCCGATGGCAATGGCCCACTCGCCCACCAGCAGTTCTTCGCTATTGCCCATCGAGGCGACAGGCAGGTTGCTGGCGTCGACCTTGAGGATGGCCAAATCATTGGTTTCGTCTGCACCAAGGAGTTTGGCCGGGTAGGTGGTACCGTCACGCAGCATCACGGAGATCTTCGAGGCACCGCCCACCACATGTTCGTTGGTGACGATGAGCCCATTGCTCCGGATGATGAAACCCGAGCCGATACCGGAGTTGGTCTGCTGCCCGGAGCGGCCACCAAAGAACTGCTCGAACACATCGACCGGGACACGCTCAACCGTTTCGGTCTGCACGGTGACTACAGCGGGTGCAATCCGAGAGACCGCCTCGGTGATGGCGGTGCGCCTGGACGCGGCAATCTGTTCGGTCTTTGCCTGGCGTGTTGTGGTGTCGGGCGCCGAGGCCCGAACCTGGTCGGCGGTGGCGGCGGTGTTGCACGCCCCTAACGCCACCAGAATTGAAGCGAAGAGGTCCTTCATACTGGAATCAGGTAAAGCTCGGACGGGTAGACCACCCGTTCGAGGAAGAGGGCGTGAGGCGGTGCAGGGGTGGAGACGTCGTCGTTCGCGGTGGCGGCGAGAAGCGCCGCAAAGTCGCTGGGCGGACGTTTGCCGCTGGCGATGTCGATCATGGTGCCCACGAGAAAGCGCACCATATGGTGGAGAAAACGGTTGGCTTCGACATGGAAAGTGAGGCCCGACGGGCGACGCTCCCACTCCGCCCGGAGCACGCGGCACCTGTGGTTGTCGGCGGCGGGAGCGGTGCCGCGGACGGCAAAGGCGAGGAACTGGTGCTCGCCAAGAAGCTCGCGCGCGGAGGCGTCGAGCAAAGCGCCGTCGAGGGAGCGTGAGACACACCATTCCCACTGTCGGCGAAAGGGCGAACGCGAAGCGTCGTCCGTTCCCACCTGATATGCGTACCGTCGGGATGTTGCACTGAAGCGAGCATGGAAGTCGGGACGCATCTCATGCGCCGCCTCGACCCATACGTCGTCGGGAAGGAGAGCATTGATCGCGCGCCGCAAGGCGGCAGGCTGCCATTTCTCCGGTACATGTACGCCGACCGCCTGTCCGCGGGCATGCACCCCCGCATCGGTACGTCCGGCTCCCTGGGCTACGATCCGTTGTCCGCACAAGTCGGCGAGCACGCGCTCCAGCTCCCCCTGCACGGTGCGCCGCCCAGGCTGGATTTGCCAGCCGGAAAATGCGAAACCGTCGTAGTGCAGCACGAGCTGCACGGTGCGTACCGACACGGGGCGAAAGCTAGTCCGCAGACACTTCAAGTCAAGCAAACGCGTGATGCGCCAAGCGATTGACTTCACTCGACCTACGCGCTCACATTGCAACGGCCGCAGGGGTCCGCGGCGGTGCCGCGCCAACACCCCGATCTCTGTCCATGTCGACCCGAAGTCTTCCCGCATTGTCGCACGCGCTCAGCGTCGCACCCGACGTGGAGGCGGCCCTCGTCGCCTTGGGGGAAGCGCTCATGGAGTCCGATCGGACTGCTGTCCTCGGCCTCCTGCGCTATGACGAACGACGCAGCCTCCTCCGAGACCGCCTAACGCCCAGCGGTGGCACGGTGATTCGCGCGGTCGTCGACACTACCGTGGATCATCTGCCACCAGCGGTGCGGACGATGCTCGCCAATGGCGGGCAGTTCGTGGATCTGGGCGATCGTTCCGCCGAGTACGCAAGACTGCTGGGGTTGAGTGCCTTCGCCGATGGCGGCGTGCTCTCGCTCCGGGGGCTCCTTGCCGACGGACAGCTCTCCGCCGTGCTCGCGTTGTATGAGCAGCGCCGCATGTTCGGCACCCGCACGTCCGAGCGCCTCGCGCCAGCCGCCGCCCTGTTTGACCTGGCATATGTGCGGTTCCAGGAGCGAGAGGCGCGTGAAGAAGCGGTGCGCACCCTCGAAGACGTTACCGGGCGCGTGCACGCCGAATACATCCGGAAACTCGGCGTCCTGGAAGGCGAACTGGGCAAGGCGCGTGGCGTGGCGTCGCAGACAAACGCGGCCGATGCCGAGCGTCTCGTGCACCTCGAGAAGAGCATCGCCACGGCCCAGGAAGAAGCGCGTCGGTCGGGTCGAAAGGCCGCCTCCGTTGAGCAACAGCTCACTGCCGCGGTCTCCCAGCTGGAGCAGGCCCATGTGGAACTGCACCGGCGACACGAAACGTTGCGTCAGAAGGTGCGCACGCTCTACCTCATCGAGCGTTCCCTTCGGATGGACAACACCGCGAAGGACCCGCGTTCGCTGGTGGACGGACTGCTCGCCCTGGTCGGCGACGATATGCAGGCGCAGCGCTGCTCGCTCATGCTCAAGGCCCCCGAGCCCGAGATGCTCTACCTCGCCGCTGCCCGCGGTTTGGCGCCAAACATTGTGGCGGGGTCGCGCATTCCCTTCGGCAAGGGCGTCGCGGGTATTGTTGCCGTGTCACGCGAGCCTCTCCTGGTGCAGGATGCTGCAGAGGTGAACGAACATCCCCTCCTGCGCGACCAGTACCTCACGACCGGTTCCTTCATCTCCTTCCCACTCATTTACAGGGAAGAACTGGTGGGGGTGGTGAATCTCACCAACCGCGCCAAACGAGGCGTGTTTATTGAAGAAGACGTTGAGCGTGTCTCGCTCCTGGCGCTTGTGATCGCGGTTATCGCCACGAAAAACGAACTTCCCCTCCGCCTGCTGGGGAGCATGGGGTGAGCAGCAACGCGTTGCAGGGCGCAATCAAGGCACTCGCGATGGGCGGCACGCTGCACGAAGATCAAGCGAGTGCCGCCTTTGACGTGATCATGTCGGGCGAGGCCACCCCTGCCCAGGTAGCAGCTTTGCTCATGGGGCTGCGCGTAAAGGGAGAAAGCGCGGGTGAAGTGGCGGGGGCCGCTCGGGCTCTGCGTCGAGCGATGATCGTCCTCAACGGAGACGACCCCGACCATCTCGTTGACACCTGCGGTACCGGCGGCGGAACTGTCACCACGTTCAACATTTCGACGGCGGCGGCACTTCTGGCAGCCGGACTTGGGCTACGAGTAGCGAAACACGGCAACCGGAGCTTCACGTCGCAGTGTGGAAGCGCCGATGTGCTCGAACAACTCGGCGTGCCGCTCGATGTCACTCCGGCTCGCATGGCCGACGTACTGCGTTCGGCCGGGATCGTTTTCATGTTCGCGCCAACCATGCATCCCGCCATGCGCCACGTCGGCCCGGTGCGTCGCGAACTCGCCGTGCCCACGGTGATGAACATCGTCGGTCCACTGGCCAATCCAGCGAAGGCGGGACGTCAGGTGCTCGGTGTGGCCGATCCCTCGCGCCAGCCCCTGCTTGCCGGAGCGCTCTCGGCGTTAGGCACGGTGCACTCGCTGGTTGTGTACGGTGAAGCGGGGCTCGACGAGGTCTCGCCGTTCGGGTTGAGCCGCGTCACGGAGATACGCGAGGGCCGCGTGACAAGCTGGGTGCTCGACCCGGCCGATCACGGTGTGGGCCATACGGCTGCAGGAGACCTCGCCGGCGGATCTCCCGCCTTCAACGCCGAGTTGATCGTTGAGTTGCTGGAGGGCAGGGGACCGGAGGGCGCGCGATCAGCGATTGTGTTGAACACCGCGGCCGCGCTGTATGTAGGCGGGAAGGCCGATACGTTCGCGCGCGGCGTTCAGGTCGCGCGCGATGGTCTGATGGCTGGTGTCGGCATGGATGCGCTGCGACGCATGCGGGACGCCTATCAGAGCCAGGGCAGCGCCTAGTACTTGCGGATCACTCCCACGACGATGCCCTGGATGGCAATGTCGTTTTCGTGGACGTAGATCGGCGACATGGCTTCATTTGCGGGCTGCAGTCTGATTCGCCCATCACGCTCGCGATACATGCGCTTGACCGTCGCCGAGTTGCCCCCGACGAGTGCAATCACCATTTCGCCGTTGTCCGCCGACTTCCGCTCGTTCACCACGACGAAATCTCCATCGCGGATCTGTTCCTCAATCATGGAGCTGCCGCGAACACGCAGCACGTAGTGATCGCCGTTGCGTCGAATGAGTTCCTGCGGGACCGCGATGCTCTCTCGTGCCTCGATGGCTTCGATGGGGAGACCTGCGGCAACGAGACCAAGCAGGGGGAGTTCGACGGCCTTGGCGAACATCTCCGAGGGGAGAATCTCGATGGAGCGACTCTCGTTATACGAACGCTTGATGTAGCCTTTGCGCTCGAGGTTGGAGAGGTGCTCATGCACCGTGGCGAGCGAGTTATAGTTGAACTGCTCTGCGATCTCCTCGAAGCTCGGCGCGTAGCCGCGCTCTTCGGAGTAGGTCTGCAGAAAGGTCAGGATCTCGCGCTGGCGCCGTGTGAGTGGCATGTCACGCTCTCAGCTCTGGTGAATGGGTTCGCAGAAAACGGAGTGTCGCGATGCCCGAACAAGCTCCGAAACGACGATAACCGAAGAATACCCGAAGTGCAAGAGATTTCTGTGTGGCGCCCTCTGACCGGGGCACTCGGACGTTTGACGGCGGCGGCCCTTGAGAGGGCGGCCCGCCTCGAAAGCCAGCGCGACGCTCTTGTGCGCCTGGCCGAACAGGCGAGCCCCCGCTCCTTTCTGGCGGCCCTTCAAGCTCCGGGGCCGGTGCGGGTGATTGCCGAGCTCAAGCGAAGCTCGCCTTCAAAGGGGGCCATCAATACGCAGCTCGTCGCCTCCGACCGCGTGGGGGAATACGTCGCCGGCGGAGCGGCAGCCATTTCCGTCTTGACGGAGCCCACGGAATTCGGAGGCTCCAACAGTGATCTGGAGACGCTGGCGGCCTCTACCGCCGTGCCGCTGCTCAAGAAGGATTTTCACGTGAGCGAGCTCCAGGTCATCGAAGCGGCGGCACTTGGCGCTTCGGCCGTGCTGTTGATTGCCCGCGCGTTGGCCCCCGGTCGTTTGCATGACCTGGTGCAAACCGCGCGAAACGTCGGCATCGAACCGCTCGTTGAGGTGCGATCCCTTGAGGAACTGGAGCAGGCGCTATCGAGTGGCGCGCAGGTGATCGGGGTCAACGCCCGCAATCTTGAGACTCTGGTCATCGAGCCCGACGTTGTTGAGCGTGTGTTGTCGCGAGTTCCCAGCCATTGCGTGGCGATCGCCGAAAGTGGCTTATCGGGTGTGGAGGACGTGGAGCGTGTGGCTCGGTATGGTGCCGACGCCGTGCTCGTGGGGTCGGCCCTCTCGGTTGCCGCTTCTGGCACGGCCGCTGTGGCGGCTTTGGCCGGCGTCCCGCGCCATCCACGCCGTGACTGAGATCAAGATCTGTGGCTTGACGCGGCAGGTCGATGTCGAAGCGGCAACACGGCTCGGCGTCGAGTTCATCGGGCTCGTCTTTGCACCGAGCCCGCGCCAGGTGTCGCTCACGACCGCCCGGCAGCTCCTGAGTGCGTTAGGCGCCGCGCCCCGCGCCATTGGGGTATTTGTGGACCCGGTGCTGGCGGATCTCGAGCGGGCTCGGGACATTGGTCTGGCCGGAGTGCAGGTGCACGGCCGGGTACCGCAGGGCTTTGCCGATCTCACTGGGGTACGGAAGTGGCGCGGGCTCCGAATGCGCGCCAACGAACTGGTTGGAGATGACCTCGTAGAAGAGAGTGGCTGGGACGTAGTATTGTTGGACGCGTTCGCGGAGGGCCGGGCCGGCGGGACCGGAGTGACATTCGACTGGGAGCGCAGCCGCCCGGTGGTAGACACTCTTCGGATCAGATACCAGGTGGGCGTCGCAGGGGGACTCTCTTCGGCGAACGTCGTGCGGGCCGCCGAGGTGCTGTCGCCTGATATTCTCGATGTATCATCCGGTGTGGAGTCGGCACCGGGACTCAAGGACCACAAGCGCATGGAAGAGTTTGTGAATGCGGTGCGACGCACGGTGACCGAATGACGGCCTCCATCCCGGTGAACCGGGACCGCTTTGGCGCGTATGGTGGTCGCTATGTGCCCGAAACCCTCATTCCGGCGCTCGATGCTCTCGAGTCCGCGTATGAAGCGGCTCGCGTCGATCCCACATTCCAGCATGATCTGTCCGACCTGCTGGAGCACTTTGTGGGGCGCCCCTCGGCGTTCACCCCGGCTCCGCGGCTCGGCGAGCTGATCGGGGCGCAGGTGTGGCTCAAGCGCGAGGACCTGAATCACACCGGGGCGCACAAGATCAACAACACGGTGGGACAGGCCCTGCTCGCCCGGCGAATGGGGAAGGGCCGCATCATTGCCGAGACCGGGGCCGGTCAGCATGGTGTGGCGACCGCGACTATCTGTGCCCGCTTCGGCCTCACATGCGTCGTCTACATGGGCGAAGAGGACATGCAGCGTCAGGCCCTCAACGTCTACCGCATGCGCCTGCTCGGGGCGACCGTTGTCCCGGTGACGAGCGGAACCCGCACTCTCAAAGACGCCACGACCGAAGCCATTCGCGACTGGGTCACGAACGTGAACGACAGCCACTACATCATCGGCTCTGTGGTTGGCCCCGCGCCCTACCCCCGGATGGTGCGCGACTTCCAGTCGATCATTGGCCGGGAGGCACGAGCCCAGGTGCTGCAACGGACGGGCCGCCTGCCCAGGGCGGTGGTCGCCTGCGTCGGCGGCGGTTCCAACGCCATGGGAATCTTTGCGGGCTTTGTCGACGATGCGGCGGTTGAGCTGATCGGGGTCGAAGCAGCAGGGGAGGGGTTGGCCTCGGGGCATCACTCGGCTTCACTCTCACTGGGAACACCCGGGGTGCTCCACGGGTCGCTCAGCTATCTCCTGCAGGACGCGCAGGGGCAAGTGCATCCGGCGCACTCCATCTCGGCCGGGCTGGACTATCCCGGTGTTGGTCCCGAGCACTCACACCTAAAGGATAGTGGCAGGGCGACCTACGTGGCCGTAACAGACCGGGAAGCGCTGGAGGGATTTACGCTGCTGAGCCGGCTCGAAGGCGTGGTGCCGGCCCTCGAGACCGCGCACGCGGTGGCGTGGCTGGCCGGGACGAAGGGTCGGTGGATGCCTGACGAGCCGGTGGTGTTGTGTGTCAGTGGCCGCGGCGACAAGGACGTGGCACAAGTGCGTGAACTGAGTATCTTGCCGCTGTGACCGGCCACGTCGCGCATCCTGCGGGAGCCGCCTCGAGTGAGGCGCATGAACCGCCATTTCCTCCCGCGCTCGTCGAGGAGATGTTGCGGATGTTCGGCCGTGCGGTGCGTGCCCATCAGCTCTACCTCCACAACAATCCCACCTACCTGCGCGCCCTCGACATGGCGCGTGCCGCGTTTGCCCCCATCTGGCAACACGCTGACGAGGTGCTGCTCGAGGTCACCGATACGCAGCTGCGGTGGGAGGGACGGGCCGTGCTCA
This sequence comes from uncultured Gemmatimonadota bacterium, assembly GCA_902826615.1. Lineage (GTDB taxonomy): Bacteria > Gemmatimonadota > Gemmatimonadetes > Gemmatimonadales > Gemmatimonadaceae > RBC101. Next base: position 160,830 of record CADEFN010000007.1, on the reverse strand, counting down.
ACGAGCCCGACAAGACCACGGATGCACTCCCGTGGGTGCTCTACAAGGACGGCATTCGTGAGCTGCGCCTGCTCAAGAATGTGGAGCAGCTGGAGTTTGTTGGGCTCATCGACATCATCACCCGGGTCCGCAAAGCCTCCAACGAGGACGACGATCTGCTGACCCTGCTGTGGGAGAAGGAGTTCAACTACATCCGTTACCGGTACATCGACTTGCTGGTGGACGGGATGGAACCCCTGATCGCATCAGACGACGCGGCAAGGGACCGGCTGGTGGACCCCACGCAGGTGCAGGAGCCCCCCAAGGAGGAAATCCTGCCGAGTGGCGTGGTGAGTCTGGATGACTTCAACACCACGCTCTACTTCCTGGAGGAGCGGGAGATCGAGTACCTCCGGTCCGCCATTCAGCGTGAGTATGCGAGCGAGCTGCGGAGCAACGTGGTGTCCATGCTCCTCGACACGTATGAGCAGCAGGTGGACGCGACCATCCGCGAAGAGATCTGCGGCGTGCTCGATATTCTGCTGGTGAACCTCCTCACGAGCGGGCAACTCGGCGCTGTGGCGCTTTTGCTGCGGGAGACGGCGACGACGGCAGGGCGCGCCCGTGACCTGGCGCCGGCCCAGCGGGACCGGTTGCTGCAGCTGGCTGACCGGCTGAGCGAACCCGATGCGCTCACGCAGCTGCTGCAGTCCATCGACGAACGCGTGGAAGAGGTGGGACAGCAGGATCTGAACGATCTCTTCGAGCAGCTGCGCGTACAGGCGTTAGGCACGATTTTCCAGTGGCTTGGCCGCGTGCAGCATCTGCGCGTGCGCAGTCAGCTGGAGCAGGCGGCCTCCCGGCTGGCATCGGCCAATACCAATGAACTGGTACAGCTCATCGGTTCGCCGGAGCGTGAGGTGAGTCTCGAGGCCATGCGCCGCGCGGGAGCCATGCGGACGGCCGCGGCGGTGCCGGTCCTTGGCCGGTCGCTCCAGCAGAACGAACCGGCGGTGCGTCTGGTGGCGGTGCAGGCGCTGGCGGAAATCGGGAGCCCCGGATCGCTGCAGCATCTGGAGCGTATGCTCGACGACGGCTCGCGCGACGTGCGCGTGGCGGCCGCGCGAGCCTTTGCGGCGCGCACCCATCGTCCGGCCCTCAACCGGCTCGAAAGCATGATCAAGGAGCGGAAGATCGACGGGGCAGACCTCACGGAGAAGATGGCGGTGTTCGAGGCCTATGGTGCGATGTGTGGCGAGGCCGGAGTGCCCATGCTCGACGGTCTGCTCAACGGACGCGGCCTGTTTGGCAAGCGCGAGGATGCCGAGGTGCGTGCCTGCGCGGCCATGGCGTTAGGCAAGGTGGGTTCCAGCGCGGCCCTGGCGTCGCTGCAGAAGTCGTCGAACGACAAGGAAATCCTGGTCCGGAACGCCGTGAACCGTGGCCTGCGGTCGTCCGCCCCATGAGTACCCCGCGACTCACACCGGCGGGGGGCGCGAGCACCTCACTCAACGACTTTACCGGCGACTCGTTTCTCCGTCGCGCGGGACGGCAGCTGGTGGTGTCCTTGTACGGCGCCATGCGGGTCATCCGGCTGTATCCGCCTGAAAATGAGGCGGTGAAGAATGCGCTCGCTGACCTCGCCGCGGCCGCCGCGACCATCATGGAACGGGAGCGGGAGCTCGAGTTCCGTGCGTCGAACGAATTCATCTTCGTCAACGCCACGCGACTCCGTCTCGATCTCGACAACTACGCGGCGTTCAGTCAGATCCTTTCCACGTTACGTTCGTGCGCAATCGGTTCGTTCCGTGTGAGCGAGGGTGCGGTCACCCGCGATTGGCTCGTGCTGCTGTCCCAGCTGATGGCCGGCGCGAAAAGTGGCGACGAACCCACCATCGGCGACTGGCTCGAGCGGTTGCAGGGCGCTGGCGTGACGGTGTTCGACCTTGGGCCCCCCGTGCAGGCCGAAGAGGACCGCGACTTTCAGGAGCGAGCCAAGGAAGCCGCCAAGCGGACCTACGCGCAAAGTGTCGCCGTCACCAAGGATGTCATCAACTCGGTGCGGATGGGGCAGGCGCCGAGTATCAAGAAAATCAAACGGGTGGTGCAGTCCATCGTTGATCAGATCCTCAACGAAGAGACATCGCTCCTCGGGCTTACGACCATTCGCGACTACGACGAGTACACGTTCACACACTCGGTGAACGTGTGCATCTTTTCGGTTGCGCTTGGCCGGCGTTTGGGGCTCTCCAAGCTGCAGCTCTACGATCTCGGCCTGGCGGCCCTCTTTCACGATATCGGCAAGTCGCGTGTGCCGCTGGCGGTGCTCAACAAATCCGACGGGCTCACCGACGATGACTGGCGCTGGCTGGCGGCGCATCCCTGGCTTGGGGTGCTCGCTCTGTTCCACATGCGTGGTCAGCAGGAGCTGCCGTACCGTGCGATGGTGGTGGCCTACGAACACCACATGAAAATGGATCTCACCGGGTATCCACGTCCGGTGCGTCCACGTGAACAGAGCATCTTCAGCCGCATCGTGGCTGTGGCCGACGGCTTCGACGCTGCCACCTCACGACGGGCATACCAGACGGTCCCCATGTCGCCAGCCGCGGTGCTGGCGGGAATGCGTGACAACCCGCGCCGGGGCATGGATCCGGTCGTCGTGAAGGGGTTCATCAACTTGTTAGGCGTCTTTCCGGTCGGCACGATGGTCGTCCTCGACACCTTCGAGCTCGCCCTGGTCCACGCCTCGAGTCCGCGCCCCGAGGCCATGGCGCGCCCCATTGTCCGCGTGGTCAGCGATGCACGCGGCAACGTGCTCTATCCGGGCACCCTCGTCGATCTCGCCGAAACCACACCCGACGGCACCTTCAAGCGCACGATCATCAAAACCGATTCTCCGGAACGTTACGGCATCAATGTCGGTGACTACTTCGTCTGACACCCTCTCCGCACGCTTTGCACAGCTGCGCGGAGAGGGTCGCCGGGCACTCGTGGTGTATCTCACCGCGGGGTTCCCTGATCCGACCCGATCGGTGGAGCTGATCCGTGCGGTCGCCGAGGCAGGGGCCGACGTCATTGAAGTCGGCGTGCCATTCTCCGATCCGATGGCGGATGGCCCGATCATCCAGGAATCCACCCGTGTTGCGCTGCAACATGGGGTTGGTCTCACGGAGACGCTTGCCATTGTGCGCGAGGCGCAGGTGCCGGTGCCGGTGGTGTTGTTCAGCTATCTGAACCCGCTGCTCGCCGGGGGCGCGGGGGCGATGACGCAGGCGCGCGACGCCGGGTGTTCCGGCGTGCTGGTCACCGACCTTCCCGTCGGTGTCGATCCGGAACGCGAGGCCTGGTTCGGTGAGAGCGGACTTGCTTTCGTGCGTTTGGTCGCCCCCACCACGCCCGACGAGCGCATGCGCGAAATCGGCCGGCATGGCGGTGGATTTGTGTATCTCATCAGTCGGCTTGGTGTGACGGGTACGCAAGACACGCTGGCGCCGGAACTCGAGAGCACGGTGGCGCGGCTGCGAGCCGCCACGACATTGCCCATCTGTGTGGGATTCGGGATCAGTACGCCAGCGCACGCCGCCACGGTCGGTCGCGTGGCTGACGGGGTGATCGTAGGTAGCGCGATGATTCGCGCCGCAAGCGAAAGCACTCAGGCGGCGGCGTCCCTCACACGCGCACTACGCGCGGCGCTGGACGGGGCCTGACACAGATGTGGGGTGCCCTCATTCCACGGCTGGCGGGGATTGCGGGGATCGCCGTTCTTGTTGCGGCACTCGCCACGGACCAACGCTGGCTGGAGCTGCTCCCCGCCGTGGGGTTCATGGCCGTTGCCACTGCAGCGTTGCGCATGCGGCCCATCCCCATGACGAAGTATGCCAATCTCACCGGCACATCCTTTGTAGCGCTTGCCGGGTTGCTGGCGTGCGGCCTCTCCGCCGCCGGACTTGCCGTGGCGCTCGGCGTTGCGGCAGCCGACATCGGTGTCCATCGCAAGCAATGGTCCTGGGCCGGCGTCAACGCGGGGCGCGAAGTCCTCGCGATGGCGGTCGGCTTTGGATGGTACGGGTTGTTTGCAGGGGAAGTCGCAGCTGGTGGTTCTGTCCTGTCTGCTGATGTCGTGCCAGCGCTCACCGCCGGCTTCGGCACCTGGTTTGTAGCCGCCAAGAGCCTGCAGTACTACTCGCTCCTGTCTCGCGGCAAGCTGGCGTCCGACGAGCAATCACTCATTCTGCGCTACGAAGTGATTGCCTTTGCGGCCTCGATCATCGGCGCGGTGATTGTGCTCTTTACCCTGGAGAACGTGGGCCCGCTGGGCTGGGCCGTCGTCGGGGTTGCTCTTGCCTTCGGAACACTCCTCTTCCGTCGTATCGTCCAGGAAGCCATCGAGGCCGAAGAACTCAACAAGGTCCACGAGATCGAACGAGTGGTGAACAGTGACGTCTCGATGGCCGACGCGCTGGACCACATCACGGCACTGGCACATCGGCTCGTCGACTGGCGGGAGTTTCGCGTGTTCAGGCGGGGCGATGACGAAGGGCTTGTGCTCCTGTACTCCACAGCGACCGGCTATCGTGGCGACGCACCGGCTCCATCCGATGTGTCGATGCTGCGGGATACTGCGGTGCGGCTGGGCGAGGCCGTGGTGGTGCGTGACGCTCTGAAGGATCCCCGCGCCGCCGCGGAGACGCGCGATGGCACACAGAGTATCCTGGTCAGTCCCATGCGCTTCGGCGGTCGCACGTTAGGTGCGGTGGAGCTGCGTCACCACAAACGCGCGGTGTACGGCGAGAAGGACGTCGCGCTGGTGGCCCGGCTTGCTGGTCACCTTGCGACGGCTCTGCAGATCCAGGACCTGCGGCGCCCGCTGGTGGATTCGGTCTCGCGTCTGGAACGACAGGTGGCCACGCTGAATGTGTCGGCGCGTCAGCTGCGAACCGATGGCGAGGCAGTTGCGCGGCTGGTGGGAGACATGAGCCGCACCATAACCGAGGAAAGCGACCAGGTCTCGCAGAGCCGCGAAGCCACCGATGCCCTGTATCGCGGCATGACCTCCATTGCCGACGATTCTCGTGGTGCTGCACAGGCTAGCGACCGGGCCGCAGAACTCGCCACCGAACACCGGGGCACCATCGGCGTGGCCATCGAACGTCTCGACGCCGCCAAGGGATTTGTGGGCGAGAGTACATCTGTGCTCGCCGATCTGGGGGCACAATCCGAGCGGGCGATGTCGTTCATCGCCGTCATCAAGGACCTCGCCGAGCAGACCAACCTGCTTGCCCTCAATGCGGCCATCGAAGCCGCGCGTGCCGGAGAGCAGGGACGGGGCTTTGCTGTGGTGGCCGAGGAGATTCGGCGGCTGGCGGAACAGAGTGCGCGCGCCTCTGGCGATGCCAACGACCTCATTGCCCAGCTGTCGCAGCAAATGGAGAGAGCGAGCGCGCAGATGGATCGCGGTCGCCGGCTCGTGAGCGACGTGGAATCGCTTTCAGGTTCGGCGCACACGGCGCTTGCCTCGATCCTCGAAGCAAATGCCGCCGTGGCCGCGGGCATACGGCAGATCGCCGATGTGTCGCGCCGGCAAGAACGTGATGTGGGGCACGTCCGGGAACGAGTGGATCGCATCGCCACGATTTCACAGGGGAACCGTTCGAGCGCGGGGCAGGTGGCCCACGCCACCGAGTCGCAGGCGCGCGCCCTCCTCGAACTCGAAGGTGCGACACGGGATCTCAAGGAACTGGCCTCGTCGCTCAGCGTCCTCACTCGCCAGCTGACGCGCCTGGCCTGACCGGTAGCACGCGGTGCCGCTGCCGCGTTACCTTGCTGCCGTGACTCGTGGATCTCCTCTCCCGCCTAACGCTTCGTCGCCCGTGGTGCTCCCCGCCTGGGCGGTGGTGTCAGACAAACGACGGGCCCACATCCAGCGTGTCACCGATCTGCTCGATCGCTGGGCGCGTGACCTCAATGTCGATGATGACGAGGCGCGTGCGTGGCATGATGCCGGCCGCTGGCATGATGCGTTGCGCGACGAAACCCCGGCGGCGTTGCGCTCCGCTCTTGGCGGAGCTGATACACTCCCTGATGGTGTATTGCATGGCCCCGCCGCCGCCCAACGTCTGGCCAGCGAGGGCGAAACGCGGGCCGAGGTTCTGAACGCCATCGAGTGGCACACACTCGGCAATCCCGAGTGGGGCCGCACGGGGCGAGCGCTTTTCATGGCCGACTTTCTGGAGCCGGGCCGGAACTTTGCGACCACCGATCGCGCCTTTCTTGCCTCCATGCTGCATGCCGACTTTGACGGCGTCTTCAGGCAGGTAGTACGTATGCGGATGGAGTGGACGTTGCGCGAAGGGAAGCAGATTTATCCCGAGACGGTCGCCCTGTGGAACGCCGTACGCTGAGGCGCGCCGTGGCTGGCGTCGTCGTGTTGGCGGTGGCGGCGGGCGGCTGGTGGTGGTGGTCGCGCCGCCCCGCGGCGGACGCCGGCATCATCACGTCGCGGCGAATCGAACGGGTGGTACCCGAGGGGACGCGGGTTCGCGTCGAGGTAATCAATGTCTCCGCCGAGCGTGGGCTGGCGCGGCGTGGCATGCTTGCGCTTCGGGCGGCGGGATTCGATGTGGTGAGTTTTTCGTCCGCGACCGATGTACCGGACACAACCCTGGTGATCGATCGCACCGGCCATCCGCAGTGGTCGCAGTTGCTGAGCCGTGTGCTTGGCAACGCGCCGGTGGTGTCGCGCCCCGACTCGTCGCGTTACGTCGATATCACCGTCTGGTTAGACCGTCGATGGCGCCCGCCGCCGGAGCCGTTCAACCCGTAGCTGTCCGCAGGCGGCGCTGATGTCGGTGCCGCGGCTCTTGCGCACGGCCACTTCCACTCGATGCCGTTCGAGCTGACCGGCAAACTCCCGAATGCGCCGCGCCGGTGTGGGGGTGAACGCGCCAGCGCCTCCCGGGTGCAGCGGAATGAGATTCACAAAGGCGCCGCACGCCCGTGCCAGCTCCGCCAGCTCGCGGGCATGCATCGGAGTGTCGTTCACATCGCCGAGCATCACGTACTCGAAGGTCACGCGCCGGTCGAAGTCCCTGGCTGCGGCAATCACCTCCGCCAGCGGGTACTTCGTGTTGATCGGCATGAGGGTATGGCGCAGGCCGTCATTGGGGGCGTGAATCGAGATCGCGAGCCGGAACTGCTCGGGGCGCTGGGAGAGTGCCACAATGCCCGGAAGCACCCCGACGGTGGAGACCGTGATGTGGCGAGCGCCGATCCCGAAGCCTTCCGGGCTGTTCAGGACGGTCAGGGTGGCGTCGACGGCGGGCCAGTTCATGAGGGGCTCGCCCATGCCCATGAACACGATGTTCGTGGCTTTGATAGGTGGATCGAGGAGTGCCAGCTCCCGGACCTGCCCGGCAATTTCATGGAGTCCGAGATTGCGCGCGAAGCCCATGGCACCGGTGGCACAAAAAGCGCACTGCAGGGCGCAACCGGCCTGCGATGAGATGCAGAAGGTCATCCGCGAGCCATCGGGGATGGCCACCGTTTCGATGGCCTGACCGTCCGCCAGCCGAAAGAGGAATTTCTCCGTGCCGTCGGTGGAGCGCTGACGGGCTGCGAGTTCCAGACGTGGAAGCTCGAAGGCGCTGGCCAGCGCGTCGCGGAGCGCTTCTGGCAGCTCAGTGATGTCGGCGAAGGCGGAAACCGGCCGGGCCCAGAGTCGGGTCAGAGTCTGGCCGACCCGATACGCCGGTTCGCCCCGCGCAGCGAAGAAGGCGCGAAGGGATTCCCGGGCTTCGGGAATGGAAAGGGCCAGCAGGTTGGTCTTGGCGGGTTGTGACATGGCCGGTGCGGGGCCCCCGGGGCGCTCCCATTGGGCGCACAACGTCAGGCGTGACAAAGAGTTAACGTAATGAGCGAAAGCGGCAATCACAATCGCAATGGCTCCCCAAGACCAGCCCCCGGGCTTACATTTGCCGGTGATGCCGACAGCTGGACACTTCAAGACTGAGCACGCCGCCCCATGAGCACTTGCCGACTGGCGAGGGAGTAGCGCCCCGTGGGGCTTGGCTGTCGCCGGTCCTTTGGCTGGCCGTGATTCTCCTTATCACTTCGCTGCCGGGACCACTCGTGCCGAAAGGTCCATCGGTTCCGGGGCTCGACAAACTCGTACACTTCTCGATGTATGCTGTGCTGGGCGTCCTCTGTGCGCGTGCGCTGCAGGGGCGCGAGTGGTCGTGGGTGCTGTTGGTCGTTGGTTTGATTGTGTTGTTCGCGGCAGGCGATGAATGGCACCAGCGGTGGATACCTGGCCGTGGTGCCGATGTCTCGGACTGGGCCGCGGACGTTGCTGGCGGGATTATCGGGTTGAGTCTGTATCGGGCGCGCAGGCGCCAGGAGTTGGCAAGGTGAGTCAGGAACGAACGGCCGAAACGGCGATGCGCAGTCACCGCTGCGGGAGTCTGCGCATCAGCGACGCCGGCAAGACCGTGCGGTTAGGCGGCTGGGTGCATCGCACGCGAGACCTGGGTGGTCTGGCGTTCATCGATCTCCGCGACCGCGATGGCCTTGTGCAGGTGTCTTGCGACCCGGCGCGCGCTGCTGGCGACACCATGGCGGTGGTGCAGGGGCTCACACCCGAGACGGTGATCCTGGTCGAGGGGGAAGTGGTGGTGCGTCCCCCCGAGGGTCGGAATCCCGAACTGGCCACCGGAGACGTGGAGGTGCGTGCCACGACCGTTCGTGTCGTCGGACCCGCGACCATTCCCGCGATTCCCGTGGCTCGCAACCGGGGTGACAAACTGGCGGCAGAAGAGCTGCGCCTCAAACACCGTGTCCTGGACCTGCGCCGGCCGGAGCTGCAGGCCAACCTCCTGCTGCGTCACCGGCTGCTCCAGTGCGCGCGACAGGTCATGAGTGCCATGGGCTTTCTCGAGATCGAGACACCCATCCTCACCAAGCCCACCCCGGAAGGCGCGCGCGACTACCTGGTGCCCAGCCGCGTACATCCGGGGGAGTTCTACGCCCTGCCGCAATCACCACAGATCTACAAACAGCTCCTGATGGTGGCTGGCTACGATCGCTACTTCCAGATCGCGCGATGCTTCCGTGACGAGGACCTGCGCGCGGACCGGCAGCCGGAGTTCACGCAAATCGATCTCGAGGCGAGCTTTGTCTCGCAGGACGACGTGCAGCAGGTGGTGGAGTCGGTGCTGGTGGCACTCTGGCAGGAGGCTGGCCACACGATTGCCCGCCCATTTCCGCATCTCAAGTGGCGTGAGGCGATGGAGCGGTTCGGCATAGACAAACCCGACCTGCGCTTTGACATCGAGATCAGCGATCTCACGCCACAAGTGGCCGACGATGCGGCGCCTTTTGTGCGCGATGCGATCGTGGCCGGTGGTCGCGTGCGCGCCCTGCGTGTGCCCAACGCGGCCGAGGCATCGCGCAAGGAAATTGACGGCTATGCGGCACTGGCCAAGGACGCCGGTGCCGGTGGGCTCATGTGGGCCAAACGCACGGATGCCGGCTGGGAAGGCCAGGGCACCAAGGCCCTCGGCGCCGAGTTGCTTGCGGCGGTTGGCGGCGCGCCGGGCGAACTCCTGCTGGCGGTCGTTGGCCGCGACACGGTGACGTCACCGGCGCTGCATGCCGTGCGCTCCGCGGTGACGCGACGTCCCGGCATGACCCCAACGCGCGAACATGCCTTCTGCTGGGTGGTGGACTTCCCGCTCTTCGAACTCGACCCGGAATCCGGTACGCATGTGCCGGCCCACCACCCATTCACCTCACCACATCACGACGACTTCGGCTTCCTGGAGTCCGAACCTGGGCGGGTGCGTGCGCAGCACTACGATGCGGTCTACAATGGCAATGAGCTGGGCAGTGGATCCATCCGCATCACCAATCCTGTGCTGCAGGCCACGATTTTCCGCCTCCTCGGCATCCCCGAGGAGGAGCAGGCGCGTCGCTTCGGTTTTCTCCTCGATGGACTCGCGGCGGGGGCCCCACCGCATGGCGGTTTCGCGTTAGGCTTCGACCGCATTGCGATGTTGCTGGCGGGCGCGACCTCCCTGCGCGATGTGCTGGCCTTCCCCAAAACCACGGCCGCGCGCGCCCTGTTCGAGGGAGCGCCCACCACGGTGAAGCCCGCCGATCTTGCGGCCTTGCACCTGACCACTACTGACTGATTTGTGGCTGACGATACCCAGACACATCGACTGAGCATCGAGGGAGCAGATCCGCTGCTGCTGGCGGGTGTGAACGATGCCAATCTCAACGAACTCGCCAAACTCACGGCGGTGCGCGTCGGGTTGCGCGGGGATGTCCTCACCCTCGTGGGAGCGGCAGACGCCGTGGAGCGGGCCGCCCCCATTGCCCAGCGCATGATTGATGCGGCCCGCCAGCGGCTGATCTTTGACGCCGATGATATCCTGCGCGCCAGCCTGGAGCAGGCGCGTGACAACGGCTCGGCGTCCGGGGATGTGCGGATCGTACTCCCCGGAGTGCGGAAGATCATTCAGCCCAAATCACCGGGCCAGGCCGAGTATCTGCGCGCCATTGCCGACAACGACATCGTGATCGGCATCGGTCCCGCCGGCACCGGCAAGACCTACCTCGCGGTAGCCGCTGCCGTGGATGCACTCTCACGCAAACGCGTGCGGCGCATCATCCTGGCCCGTCCGGCGGTGGAAGCTGGAGAAAGCCTGGGCTTTCTGCCCGGCGACATGCAGGCCAAGGTCGATCCCTACTTGCGCCCGCTCTACGACGCGCTCGAGGACATGATGCCCGCCGAGCGCATGCAACGCGCGCTCGAAACGCGGGTCATCGAAATCGCGCCGCTCGCCTACATGCGTGGGCGCACCCTGGGCGATGCCTTCGTGATCCTCGATGAAGCGCAGAACGCGACCAATGCGCAGATGAAGATGTTCCTGACGCGACTGGGCGCCAATTCACAAACGGTGATCACTGGCGACAAGACGCAGGTCGATTTGCCGCGACGTGAGGAATCGGGGCTGCTGCAGATCGAGCGCATCCTCAGCGGCATCGAGGGTATTGCAATCCACTACCTCACCGATGTGGACGTGGTGCGGCACCGGCTCGTGCGCGAGATCATCAGGGCCTACGAAGAGGATGCGGCGGAAGGGAACGGGCGTGCCTGACGGCGACCCTCCACAGCGACGCTCGTCTGCACGCCGTCCCGCGGCGCGCCCCGAGCATATCGTTGAGGTGCGCTCGCATGTCGGGCGACTGGCGTTGCCGCTGACGGCGGCGGAGTCGCTGGCGCGCCTGACGCTGCGCCTCGAGCGGGCGCCGCGCAGCTGGGTCACGCTGGAGTTCTGCGGCAATCGGCGTGTGGCGCAGCGTCATCGTGACATCACCGGTGTCGCGGGCCCCACCGACATCGTGACCCTCGAGCATAACCGCGACGCGCCCGGAGCGCCGGTGGTGGGCGAGGTGTGGATTGCGCCAGCCGTCGCGCGCACCAATGCGCGAGCGTATGGCGTCACGCTCCGTATGGAACTGGCCAGGCTTGTGGTGCACGGAGTGTTGCATGTGCTGGGGCACCAGCACCCGGAGGGTGCGGGGCGCGAGCGGTCCGCCATGTGGCGTCGGCAGGAAACCATCCTGCGTGCCGCCGTCAGGCAGGGAGTGACCTGATGATCATCGGCATTGCGCTGACACTGATCGGGGCGCTGGTGGCCTACGGCTGCGCTGCCGCTGACGGGGCGCTGCTGGCTCTTGGTGGCGAATCCACACTTTCTCCCTCACTACGGGCCCTGCATGACCGGCGCGAGCGTACGCATCGTGCGCTGGCGTTTGCCCGGGTCATGGCGCAGTTGCTCTCGGGCATTGGTGTCGCTGTTGCGCTCGATCTGGCCAACGACACGGTGCAGGGTGATCTCGTCAAAGGCAGTATCGCCGCCCTGATTGTGGTGGGGCTGAGTGAGTCCTTCGCGCGCAGCCGCGGCACGGTGCGCGGGCTGGTGTCGAGTCCCGGGTTGCTGTCGTTCATTGGGGTGATCGAGGCGTTGCTGGCACCGGTGGCCTCGCTCGGTGGATGGTTCGACTCCTGGCTGCACCGGATTCTTCCGCCCCCCGCGCGTGACGACGACGATATCGAGGAAACGGCCGAACAGTTCCGGAAGGTGGTGGCGTCGGAGGCCGAGGTCTCCAAGGATCAGGAAGTACTGCTGAACGGGGTGTTTCGGCTGGGGCAGACAGCGGTGCACGAGCTGATGGTCCCACGGGTCGACATCGTGGCGATCGATCGCGATGCGCCGTGGTCAGAGGCCGTCGACCGTGCGCGCAGCTCGGAACACGCGCGGCTCCCGGTCTTCGAAGCGTCGATCGACAACATCATCGGCATCCTGTTCGCGAAAGACCTGCTGCCGAGCATTGCGGCGGACGACGTGCCTGACGACTGGACCACCTTGCTGCGACCACCGGTGTTCATTCCGGCGGGTAAGACTGCTGACGCACAGCTCCGCGACTTTCAGTCGAGTGGCATGCACATCGCCATTGTGGCAGATGAGTTTGGCGGCACCGCCGGGCTCATCACCATCGAAGATGTCCTCGAGGAGATCGTCGGCGACATTCGCGATGAGTACGACGAGGAGGAGGTCAGAGTCGAGAGCGAGGCAGACTGGCGTTTCTGGGTGTCGGCTCGCATGACCCTGGATGAACTCTCCGAACTCGTCAGGCACGACCTGCGGCGCGATGACGTCTCGACGATTGGCGGGCTGGTGTACGAAATTCTTGGCCGCGTACCGCGCAACGGCGAAGAACTCGAGCTCGAGGGCTTCCGCGTGGTGGTGGAGCGCGTGGTTCGTCGCCGCATTTCGCGTGTCTATCTCGAGCGGCGCGACGGGGCGGAGCCGGAGGAGTTGGCATGACGGCCACCACTCTCCTGCTCATCTCCATTGCGGTGGTCGCCGGTCTCACTGCCACCGCCACCGCCGTGCGATCAGTCAGCCGCATCTGGTTGCGGCATTGGGTCGAGCAACGCCTCAGTGGCGCCCCGACCGCCGAGTTGTACCTCACACGACCGCAGCGTCTGATTCTCGCCGCCACGACGGCGGTCGCGATGACCGTGTTTGTGGCGGGCACGTTCATCGGGACCACAGTGCCTGGTGGCGTGTGGGGACGGTCGCAGGCAGCGCTGGCCTACGCACTGGCCCTTCTCATCTTCGGCCAGCTGATCCCGCGGGCCGTCGCCCGCCGGTGGCCGAGCGCCATCATTCCGCCGCTGCTCCCGGTGTTGCGGCTCATCGAGTTTGTGCTGATGCCGCTGCTGATTGTGGTGCGCCGCTTCACGGGTGAAAGTGCCCGGGAGGAACGGCAGCGCCCGGTGAGTGACGACGACGCGTTAGGCGTCCTGCTGCGCGAGGGCGAACTGGAGGGTGTGGGTGAGCATACCGAAATCGCGATCATCGAAGGCGTGGTGAACTTCGCGGGCAAAACTGTTGGTGAGGTCATGACACCACGCGCGCAGATCTTCGCCGTGCAGGCGGGGCTGCCACCGGTGGAGGTCGCCCGAGGGCTGGCGCAGGCCGGCTACAGCCGCGTGCCCGTGTACCGCGACACCCTGGACCAGATCGTGGGATTTGTGCACGCCTTCGATGTGCTGCAAGCCACCGATCAGGAGGCGCTCAGGCTGCGTCCGGTTGGGGCGACCACCCCGCAGACCCCCTGCAACGATCTCCTCTTCCGCATGCTGCGTGAACGCAAACACCTCGCGGTGGTGAGGGGGACTGCAGGTGAAACGCTCGGCCTGGTCACGATGGAAGATCTGCTCGAGGAACTGGTGGGTGAAATTCGCGATGAACATGATGAACCCGAGTCACGGCGCCCCGAGGGGGCTGCGTAACCGCCCATGGACGCCCTGACCCAGTTGCTGGAGCGCTTTGACGCCGGACAGCCGGCGGCGCTCGCGCGTGCGGTGAGCATCGTGGAGAACCAGCGCGAGGGGTATGACGTGCTGCTCTCCCGCCTGCATTCGCGTATTGGCCGAGCGCGCCGTATCGGCGTGACGGGTCCACCCGGCGCGGGCAAGAGCACACTGACCACACAGCTGGTGACGGCGTATCGCGCCGCGGGCCTGAAAGTGGGAGTGGTCGCGGTGGACCCCACGTCGCCCTTCACGGGCGGCGCCCTCCTCGGCGATCGCATCCGGATGGAAAGTGTGGCTTTGGACCCCGGGGTGTACATCCGGTCCCTCGCGACGCGTGGCTCGTTAGGTGGGTTGTCGTCGGCCACGCGGGTGGTTGCCGACGTCCTCGATGCCTTTGGCTTCGATCGTATCCTGCTGGAGACCGTTGGGGTTGGGCAAAGTGAGCTGGATATTGCCCGCGTGGCCGACAGCACGCTGGTGGTGCTGGTCCCGGAATCCGGCGACTCGATCCAGACCCTCAAGGCCGGACTGATGGAGATCGCCGATCTTTTCGCGGTCAACAAGGCAGACCGACCGGGCGCCGATCGGGTGCGCAACGACATCGAACTGATGCTGGGGATGCGGCAAGGGCTCGCCCTGCGCGACGTCCCGGCGCACCATGGGGTGGACCTCAAGGCCATCAACAACCCGGGCAAGTCGGCTCGACAGGCGGCGGCGGAAGAGCAGACGGAGGCCTGGGTTCCCCCGGTACTCCGCACTGTCGCGGCCAAAGGAGAGGGCGTGACCGAGCTGCTGGACGCGCTGGATCGGCACGCCCGCTATCTTGAGGTCAGTGGAGAGCTGTTTCGGCGGCGGCGCGAGCGTTGGCGGGAGCAGGTGATTGAGGTGGCGGAGCAGCGCCTGCGTCGTCGGGTATGGGGAAACGCTGGAATCCGTGGCTATATCGAGGGGCAGTTGTCTGCCATCGAGTCGGGAGCCACGTCACCATTTGGCATCGCGGACGAGTTACTGCGTCGCGGCGCCGACCTGTTGAGGGAGCCATGACGAGTATCCGCGACGTCACCGAACAGATCAGCAGCGAGCAACCGGAGCTGGAGGCACTCCGGGCAGAGGTCGCCGCCTGGCGCGCCCGGTACGGCCGGAGCGAGGTGCGAGACATCGCCTACACCAATTCGGCGTTTGAGGTCGAGCCCGCCTACAGTGCGCTTGACACCTCGCCCGACATGGTGGATACGCCGATGCCGGGGAGTTTCCCCTTCACACGCGGCATCCATCCCACGGGTTACCGCGGTCGCCTGTGGACCATGCGGCAGTTCGCGGGGTTCGGCACGGCCCGCGAGACCAACGCCCGCTTCAAGTTCCTCCTGCAGAATGGGCAAACGGGGCTTTCCACCGCCTTCGACTTCCCGACCCTCATGGGGTACGACTCGGATCATCCACGATCCGAAGGCGAGGTGGGCAAGACCGGTGTCGCCATTTCGAGTCTGGCCGACATGGAGACGTTGTTCGAAGGGATTCCCCTCGATCAGGTCTCGACGTCGATGACGATCAATGGGCCAGCGGTCATCCTGTTCTGTTTCTATGTGGCCGCTGCTGAACGGCAGGGGGTGTCATCTGACAAACTGCGCGGTACCGTGCAGAACGACATCCTCAAGGAGTACATGGCGCAGCATGCGTGGTGTTACCCCATCGAGCCGGCGCTGCGACTGATTGTTGACCTCTTTGACTGGGGCGCGCAGCACACGCCGCAGTGGAATACGGTGTCCATCTCGGGCTACCATATCCGCGAAGCGGGCGCGACGGCGGCCCAGGAACTGGCCTTTACCCTGGCCAACGGCTTCACCTACGTGGAGCGGGGTCGCGACCGCGGACTCGATATCGACAGCTTTGCCCCGCGCCTTTCGTTCTTCTTCGATATCCACAACGACTTCTTCGAGGAAATTGCCAAACTGCGCGCAGCTCGGCGGATCTGGGCGCGGCGCATGAAGGAGCACTATGGCGCGAAGGACCCCAAGTCGTGGATGTTACGGTTCCACTCGCAGACGGCGGGCGTGACCCTCACCGCACAGCAGCCGATGAACAACGTGGTGCGTGTGGCCTATCAGGCGCTGGCCGCGGCGCTGGGTGGCACGCAGTCGCTCCACACCAATTCCATGGACGAAACGCTGGCCCTGCCCACCGAGCAGTCGGTGCAGGTGGCGTTGCGCACCCAGCAGGTGCTGGCCTACGAAACGGGTGTCCCCAATGTCTCGGACCCGTTAGGCGGGTCGTGGTACGTCGAAGCGCTCACCGACAAACTGGAACGTGACGCCGAGGCGCTCTTCGCGCAGATCGAGGAGCAGGGCGGTGTGGTGAAGGGCATCGAACAGGGCTGGTTCCAGCGCAAGATCGCCGAGAGCGCTGCACGTCAGCAGTGGGAGATCGAGCAGCACCGCCGGGTGATTGTCGGCGTCAACGAGTTTGTCACTGACGACGAGGGGCTCGACATTCCCGTACTCCGGATCGGGCAGGAAGCTGACCGGGAGCAGAGGGAGCGACTGGCGCAGCTGCGTGCGAAGCGCGACGACGCCCTGGTCGCCGCGAGACTCGAAGCGCTCACCAACGCCGCGGGGACGAAGGCCAACCTGATTCCCTTCATCCTCGACTGCGCGCGGGCATACTGCACGCTGTACGAAATTCGTCACGCCATGGAGCAGAAGTTCGGCGCATATCGCGAGCCGGTGTTCTTCTGAGCAGAAGCACGGGAGGCACGAGAAGCACGGGTAGCACGACTGAGTCCGGAGGCGTTGCCTCCCGTGCCTCCCGTGCTTCTCGTGCCTCCCGTGCTTCCCAGGAGTGGTGGTCCACGTATTTCACCGAGGACTATCTCCTCGAATTCGAGCCGATCTTCGATCCCGTCGAAGACCGCCGCCAGGTCTCCCGTTTGCTGGAACTGCTAGCGCTCCCGTCCGGCGCGCGCCTGCTCGACGTTCCCTGCGGCCAGGGACGTCATGCCCATCTCCTCGCCGAGGCGGGTTTTGCGGTTGATGGACTCGACTACTCGCCAGAGTTGCTCGCGGCGGCCAGGCGGCGAGGCACCGCGCGCGGCAGGCTCACCTACACGCGCGGCGACATGCGTCAGCTCCCTGCCCGCTGGGGGGCACGATACGACGCGGTGCTCAATCTCTTCACCTCATTCGGCTTCTTCGTCGACCCGGGTGATGACCGGCGGGTGATTCGCGAGTTTGCGCGGGTGCTCAGACCTGGTGGGCTGCTCGTGTGGCACGGCGGCAGTCGCGACGGGGTCATGGCGCGTTTTCTGGCGAAAGACTGGTGGAAGACGCGGAACGGTACGGTAGTGACGCAAGAGCGCCGGTTTGATCCGTTGTCAGGAGTGCTCACCATCTACTCCTCCTTCTCGGGTGGCCCTCGCGCCATGCCGGCCCGGGAACATCGGATTCGGTTGTACACAGCGACGGCCCTCTCCGATCTCATGCGCGCAGAGGGGCTCACGGTGGAACTTGCCCTGGATGCGTGGGAGGATCGGTCACTCCGACGCACCTCATCCGAGATGCTTCTGGTTGCGCGAAAGGGGTAGCCCCGTCAGCTGGGGAACGCTGCCGACGGCTCCGACGGCTGACTAGCTTTCCGCGCAGTGGGTTGCTGTACTCTCACGCTCAACTTCATGTCTCGTCCAATACGCGTTCTTGTCGCCAAACCAGGGCTCGACGGACACGACCGTGGCGCGAAGGTGGTCGCGGCCGCCCTTCGTGATGCCGGAATGGAAGTGATCTATACCGGGCTGCATCAGACCCCCGAGATGATCGCGACGGCAGCCATTCAGGAGGATGTCGATGTGGTCGGCCTCTCCATTCTGAGTGGCGCACACATGACCCTCTTTCCGCGGGTTCGTCAGCTCCTGGTGGACGCGGGGCGCGAAGACGTCCTGATCACCGGCGGCGGAATCATCCCGAAAGAAGACATGGAGTCGCTGGCTGCGGGCGGCGTGGGCAAACTGTTTGGCCCCGGCACACGCACGACCGATCTTGTGGACTACATCCGCGAGTGGTTCACCGCAACACATCAGCCCTCGGCGTGACCACACGACTTCGCACGCTGAGCGCTGAGGTACGCGCGCTCGAAGCGACACTGCGTGAAGGGGGCGGGGCGGACAAGATCGCGCGACAGCACAAGCAGGGAAAGCTGACCGCCAGGGAACGCGTCACCGCGCTCTGCGACGAAGGCAGCCGCTTTTTGGAGGTTGGGCTGCTGGTCGCACATGACCGCTACGACGGACAGGCGCCGGGTGTCGGCGTGGTCACCGGCATCGGCATGGTTCAGGGCCGCGAAGTGGTGATCGTCGCGAATGATGCGACCGTGAAGGCCGGCTCGTGGTGGCCAGAGACCATCACCAAGATGCTGCGTGCTCAGGAGATCGCGATGCGGTGCCGGGTCCCGATCATCTACCTCGTAGACTCGGCGGGGGTGAACCTTCCCTACCAGGGAGGGGTGTTCCCAGGGCAGTATGGAGCGGCGCGGCTGTTCTACTACAACTCGATCATGCGCCGGTATCTTCGGGTCCCGCAGATTGCCGCGGTGATGGGGCCCTGCATTGCCGGTGGGGCGTACCTGCCCGCGTTGTCAGATGTGATCCTGATGGTCAAGGGGACGTCGTTCATGGGCCTGGGCGGCCCCAACCTGGTGAAGGGAGCGACGGGTCAGACGATCGATGGAGAGACGTTAGGCGGGGCGGTGACGCACACGGAAGTGAGTGGGGTGGCGCACTACGCCGTCGACGATGATGCGGCCTGTCTGGCGAAGATCCGCGAGCTGGTGTCGCGACTGCCGGCTGGCGGGCTGGGGGCCCCCCCCCGATCTCAAAATACGGGCAGCGCCTCCGATTCGCACAACCATTCTGTCCCCGATGGTCACAATTCCACGCATGGGGACCACGACGCACTCTACGACCTCCTCCCCCAGGATCATCGCATGTCCTACGACATGCACAACATCCTCCGGGCCATCGCCGACCACGGTGTCATCGACGAGTTCCAGGGACACCTCGCGCGCGAAATCATCTGCGGCGATATCCGCATCCATGGCATCGCCGTTGGTGTGATTGCCAATCAGCGGGGGCTCATCAAGGGTCGGGCGGGCGAAAAGCCGCGCTTTGGCGGCATCATCTACGCCGAGAGTGCCGAAAAGACCGCCTACTTCATCGAGCGCTGCGATCGGCAGGGAATCCCGCTGCTCTTTGTTCAGGATGTCTCGGGCTTCATGGTGGGTGCCGAAGCCGAGCACGAAGGCATCATCCGCGCCGGCGCGCACTTCGTCGAGGCCATGGCCTGCGCTCGTGTTCCCAAGTTGGTGCTCACGGTGAACCACGCGTCCGGCGCCGGCTACTACGCCATGGCGGGTCAGGGCTTTGATCCCGATTTCATTTTCAGCTGGCCGAGTGGGCGCATGGGCGTCATGGAGGGCGAGGCCGCCATTCAGGCAGTGCATGGCCCCGCCATCGACGCCGCGAAGAAGGCAGGCAAGGCGCCATCAGACGACGTCACCCGTGCCGTCGACGAAATGCGTGCCGATTACGAACACCAGCTCGACGCCACCTACGCCGCGGCACGCGGCTACGTCGACGCCATCATCTACCCGGACGAAACCCGCGACGTCCTCGCCATGGCACTGCGCACCACGCTGCATAACGAGGGGCCGCATATCGGCGCCTTTGTCCTTCCACCACAACTCGAGGCCGCCCGATGAAACCGGTCGTTCGTGTTGCCGCCGGGCAGGGGTTCTGGGGCGACTGGCTTGCCGCCCCACGTCGTCAGGTTGAGGGAGGTCCCGTCGACTACCTCATGCTCGACTACCTGGCCGAAGTCACGATGTCGATCCTCCAGAAGCAGAAGGAGCGTGACCCGTCCATGGGCTACGCACGCGACTTCGTCGGAGCCATCGATTCCGTGCTCGATGCAGTGGTCAACCGCGGTGTGCGTGTGATCGCCAACGCCGGCGGCGTGAATCCCCATGGCTGTGCCGACGCCATCCTGGCGCTGGCCGCCCAGCGCGGGGTGAGCGGCAAGCTGACACTTGGTGTCGTTACGGGTGACGACCTCCTGCCACGGCTCGATGAGCTCATGGCCCAGGGCCACGCGCTGGCGAACATGGACACCGGTGAACCACTCTCCACGGTCCGCGACCGTGTCCTCTCCGCCAACGCCTACATCGGATCGGAACCGATCATCGAAGCGTTAGGCAAGGGTGCGAATATCGTCATCACCGGACGTTCGACCGACACCGCGCTGACCATGGCGCCTCTGCGGTACGAATTCGGATGGGGCGCCACCGACTGGAACAAACTCGCCGCAGGGATCATTGCCGGGCACATCATCGAGTGCGGCGCGCAGTGTTCGGGTGGCAACTGCCTCTACGACTGGGAAAGTGTCCCCGACCTGGCGAATGTGGGCTATCCGATTGTCGAAGCCACGCCCGACGGTGTCTTCGAAATCGTGAAACATCCGGGAACCGGCGGACGCATCTCGGTCCCGTCGGTGAGCGAGCAACTCGTCTACGAAATGGGCGATCCGCACGCGTACATCACCCCCGACGTCGTCGCCGACTTCACCAGTATCAAGCTGCAGCAGAGCGGTGAGAATCGGGTGCGTGTGCATGGAATTACTGGTGGCCCGCCCACGGACAAACTCAAGGTGTCCATCGCCTACAAGGCGGGCTTCAAGGCCGTTGGGACCCTCGTGTACTCGTGGCCCGACGCCATGGCAAAGGCCAAGCGCGCCGACGAGGTGCTGCGGCAACGCTTCGAAATGCTCGGCATGAAGTTCGACGCGATTGTCACCGAATATGTTGGTGCGAACAGCACCCATGGCCCGCTCGCTTCGGAGTCGCACGACATCAACGAAGTGCAGCTGCGGATCGGTGTGCGCTCGCCCGATCGCACCATGGTGGAACGCTTTACCCGTGAGCTCGCCCCGCTGGTGCTGAATGGACCGCCGAGTGTGACGGGCTTCGCGGGTGGGCGCCCGAAGGTGGAAGAGATCGTTGCGTACTGGCCGGCCCTGATCGACAAGACCGTTGTGACCCCTGTCGTGGAGATGCGCTCATGAAGGTGCGGCTGGTGGACATCGCGCACGCCCGCTCCGGTGACAAGGGCGACACCGCCAACGTTGGCGTGATTGCACTGCGGCCCGAATGGTATCCGCTGATACGTGATCAGCTGAGCCTCGACCGCGTGGCCTCGCACTTCAAGGGCATGATCACCGGTGGAGTGCAGCGTTATGAGCTCCCCAATCTCAGCGCACTCAACTTCCTGCTGCATGGCGCCCTCGACGGGGGCGGCACGCTTTCGCTCAAGACCGACGCACAGGGGAAAGTGTATTCCACGGCGCTGCTGCGCATGGTCCTCGATGTCCCGGATGCGGAGGCGCAGAAGCTCGGACTTCCTTCCGCGGAGAGTTAGCCCATGCCGATGGCCACGCGACTGAAGCTCGCACTGGCAATCGTTGGGCTGGCGCTGTTTGCCGTCGGAGTTCGGCTGGAGAACGAGCGGCTTCGTTGGGCCGCCATCGTGGTGGTCGCCATCGCCTTCCTGCTGCGATTCGTGAAGCCGGCGCCACCATCGGAGAGTTAGCAGGTCCCTGGCGGAAGGCTCTGCACAACCTCAGCTCACGTCGTGGCCAACGGCCGTGAGCCTTGCCAGAGCGTGCGTCGGGCCGCGAGCGCGTCGAGCCATGCGTCGATGCCCACATTGCGTTTGACCGATACTTCGAAGATCGGCATCGCCGGTCGCACCGAACGGATCGCGTCATGCGCGGCTACACGATCAAAATCACACGGCTCGGCGAGGTCGATCTTGGTGATGATCGCCACATCGGCCGAGTTGAACATGCTCGGGTACTTGAGCGGTTTGTCCTCGCCCTCAGTGACCGACAACAGCGCAACTCTCCACGCTTCGCCAAGGTCGTAGCTGGCGGGGCAGACAAGATTGCCTACGTTTTCGATGAAGAGGTAGTCGAGCTCCGGCAGGGCAAAGCCGGCGAGATGTTCGCCGATCATTTCCGCCTCCAGGTGACAACGGCCGTGCGTATTGATCTGCCTGGCCTGCGCCCCACTCCGTGCCAGGCGCTTTGCATCGTTGTCCGTCTCCAGATCACCGACGAGGGCTGCAACACGAGCACCACGGGCCCGCAGGTCAGTGAGGGTGCGTTCGAGCAATGCCGTTTTGCCGGTACCAGGGCTCGACACAAGATTCACGACAAAGGTCCCCGCCTGCTCGAAGCGGCTGCGTAGTTCTCTCGCGAGTTCGTCGTTCTTCTTGAGCACGCCGGCGCGTACCTCAACGATTCTCGTGCTCATGCTTCCACCTCTGCACTCTCGATTTCGAGTGACTCGACCTCGAGCTCTCGACCACTGCGAATTTCTCCCGCGTCAGTGCCGCACTGTGGGCACCGAAACCTGTTGATCTCTGGCAGTTCCTTTTCCTCCAGACAGTGTGAACACCAGACCACCAGTGGCACGTCGACGATCTGGAGCCTGGACCCTTCGAGCGTAGTCCCGGCGACGACGACGTCGTATGAGAAGAGGAGCGCTCCGGCGTCGACGCCCGCCAGTCGACCGACGCGCACATTGACCGCGGTCACGCGCGGATTACCCATGCGCTCTGCGGCGTCGGCGGCGGCTTCCACAATACCCTGGACCAGATTCAACTCGTGCATGAACCCCTGTTTCAAACGTTGACTGTAAGCTTTGATACCCAACCGCAGGAAGTCCAGCGCCCAACCTGACGCTGTTCGGGTGGGGTGGCACCCTGGGTTAGCTTTCACGGGTGACAACGCTTCAGATTCCCGAACTCCTGGCGCCCGCCGGCTCCCTGGATGCCGTGCGCGCGGCAGTGGCCAACGGGGCCAACGCAGTATACCTCGGCGCCGAGCGTTTTAATGCGCGCGATGAAGGCGCACAGCTCACGCTCGACGAAGTCGGGCTGGCGTGCGACATCGCGCATGCCCACGGCGTCCGCGTCTACCTGACGCTCAACATCCTCATCAAGGACGCTGAGCTTGAGGATGCGCTGCGTCACCTCGGCGACGCGATCGACCTGGGCATCGACGCGGCGATCGTGCAGGACATCGGGCTGGTCCGTCTCATCCAGCGTGTCTATCCGGGGTTCGAGATCCATGGCTCGACCCAGATGACCGTTCACGATGTGAGTAGCGCGCGTTTGATGCAGGACATGGGCATCGAACGTGTCGTACTCGCACGCGAGAACACACTCGACGACATCCGAACAATCCGTGCCGAGGTCCCGGGGCTCGGTCTCGAGACCTTCGTGCACGGGGCGCTCTGCATTTCGTATTCGGGCCAATGTCTCATGTCGGGCATGATCTCCGAGCGCAGCGCCAACCGGGGATCCTGCGCCCAGTCGTGCCGCAAGGACTACGTATTGCGCAACACGGACACTGGCGAGGAACTCGACCGGGGCTACCTGATATCGGCGCGTGACCTGGCTGCTCACGATCAGCTTGGCCAACTCGCTGAAGCAGGTGTGGGGTGCCTGAAAGTGGAGGGGCGCAAGAAGAAGCCCGAATACGTGGCCACGGTCACGCGTGGCTACCGTGACTGGCTGGACCGCGTCCGCGATGGGGACAACTCGCCACCCGCGTTCGAAGAGGTGCGTCCCCTGGTGCAGATCTACTCGCGCGGGTTTACGGCAGGCATGCTGCTGGGACGTGCCGGGCGCGGCTACATCACACGCGAACAGCCTGACAATCGGGGGCACGAAATCGGTGTCGTGACCGGATACCAGGGGACGGATCTCCTGCTCGAGGTCACCCACGCCATCGAGGAGCGGGATGGACTCGGCTTCGAGCCGCCGCCAGGTAGCAAGGGGCAGGGAACCGGATTCACCGCGCAACGGGTGCGGACACTGGACACTGTGCAGGGCCGCACACGGCAAGCCGTATTTGCCCGCGAACGTGTTCCGCTGGGTTGGCGAGTGGTACGCAATGCGCAGCATCAGCTGCTCGAGCGCGCGCGCGCCAGCTATGCGGCGCTCGGTGCCACCGCCAGGGAACGCAAGACGCAGGTGAGTGTGCGCTTGTTCGGGCACGCCGGTGGGCCGCTCAAGGCCATCTGGCAGGCCGGCGAAGAAGAGCTGACCACGCGCAGTGAGGTTCCGCTCACGCCGGCGACAAAGCAGCCTCTGCAGCTCGAACGGCTGCGCGAACAGCTCGGGCGTCTCGGCGACACGCCTTTTGTCCTGGCAGGCCTCGATATGGCCGGTCTCGCCGACGGGCTTTTTCTTCCTGTCAGTGAACTGAATCGGTTACGCACCGCGGCGGTGGATGAACTCCTCGTCAGGCGGGACTGGGCGCGCAGTGCGTTGCAGGCTGAGCGCAGTGCCGCGATTTCGTCTGCTGCCGCGGAGGTTGCAGTCACCCGCGCCGAACAAGGTGAAGATGGCCTTCGGCTCATCGCCCAGGTGTCCAGTGTTGACGAGGCACGGGCCGCGGCATCCGCAGGTGCCACGGAGGTGGTGATTGATCCTTTCCTCCGTCATCCCGTTCCTCCGCTCGCACGGATCTCGGCGCTGGCAGCGGAGCTGGCGCCCACCGGGGTGACACTCCGGTTGCGGACGCCGACCATCGTGCGCCCCGAAGAGCGGCGCAGCATGGACAAATGGCTGAATGCCGGTCTGCCCATTCTGACCGGGCACGCGGGATTGGCCGCGGAGCTTGCGGCCGCCGGGCGCGACGTGGTGGGCGACTACGCCCTCAACTGCTTCAACGGCCACACAGCGGCCGAGCTCTTCAGACGCGGCATTCGGCGTCTCGTGGTGTCAGTCGAGCTGAGTGCCACTGAGCTCGCCGCACTCGTGGCACCGTGGGGTGGACAGGGCTTCGATGTCGTGGTCTACGGGCGCCCCGAAGGGATGACCATCGAGCATTGTGTGCTGAGTGCCGCCTTTGATCGTGTGGCGACCACCTGCCGCGATCTCTGTGTACAGAAGCACCCGGTCACCGAAATCACCGACCCCTCGGGCTACACCTTCCCGGTCGCCACCGACTCCGCCTGTCGCAATCGGCTGCTGCATTCCCGGCCCATCGAGGCGTCAGAGTTCATCCCGGGAATGCGGCGCGCCGGGCTCCGCGGGTTCCATCTGCTCTTCAACGTTCCCGGCGAGGACGTCGCTACCCGCACCGCCGCGTACGCGTCATCGTTAGGTCTGCGACAGGGCGGGGAGGATCCACGGGCACTCGTGGGGTCGGCCTTTACAAGGGGACACTTCCTCCGTCCGGTCTGAGCACGGGTCCCTCACGCGGGATTCCGTCCAGCAAACGGCGCACCTCACCGAGGAGCTCCGCCGACTCGTACGGCTTGCGCAGGACCGGGGTCTCCGTGCGTTCCAGCTTGGCCCGCCGCAGGGCATCCCCGGGGTAGCCCGTGGTCAGGATCACTGGCAGGTCGGGAAATCGCTGATGGAGGGTGTCAGCCAGGGCGGTGCCGTCCATATCGGGCATTACCACGTCGCTGACCACCAGCGAGATGCAATCCGCGAGGACGTCCAGCTGTTCGAGCGCAGCGCGTCCTCCAGACGCTTCATGCACCACATATCCGGAGCGGCGAAGCAGACGAGCGGTCACGTCGCGAACCCGGTCGTCATCCTCTACCAGCAGGAGCGTCTCGCTGCCCGCGAAGGCCCGCCGGTCGTTGCCCGGGTCGAGGGGCTCCGTGTCGGCTATGGCACGCTCGAGCTCGGGGAGGAGCACCTGCATGCATGTGCCATCGCCCGGGGCACTGACAACCTCGATCTTGCCGCCGTGACGGGTCACGATGCCATAACACATGGCAAGGCCGAGTCCGGTGCCACGGCCGGCCTCCTTGGTGGTGAAGAAGGGTTCAAAGATGCGCTTCCGCACATCCTCGGTCATGCCGACCCCCGAGTCTTCCACCGCAATCATCGCCCATTCACGTGGTTCGTCCAGTCGCATGCCGTGGTGACGTCCGGTCCGGATGGTGACACGACCGCCATTGGGCATGGCGTCACGGGCGTTCACCGCGAGATTCACGATGACCTGCTCGAGCTGCGAGCGGTCTGCGTTGACCTGGACGGGGGCGGCCGCGAGTTCCAGCGAGAGGGTCACGCGCTCACCAAGCAGACGCTGCAGCATGGAGGCGAGCCCCCGGACGGTCACGTTCAGGTCGAGCACACGCGGTCGGCTGACATCCCGGCGGGCAAAGGCAAGCAGTTGTTTGGTCAACTCGGCCGCGCGCAAACCTGCTGCGCGCACCTCGAGCAGATCCGCTTCGGCGATGTGCCCCTCCGGCAGTGCTTCGCGCGCCATTTCGGTGCTCGCCAGAATGCTGGTGAGCAGGTTGTTGAAATCGTGGGCCACGCCCCCGGCCAGCCGCCCGATGCTCTCGAGTTTGCTGCGTTGCATCAGCTGCGTGCGCAGGGTTTCTCGCTCCGTCACGTCGCGCGCCGTGATCGCCACCACACCGTGGCCATCGAGATCGCGCTCCAGCCGTCCGGCGCCTTCGAGGGTCCGCCACTCTCCAGCTTTGGTGCGAAAACGAAAGGAAACCATGAAGCGGCCGGGGGAGTTCTCGAAGGCAGCGCGCACCATCTTTTCGGTGTCCACCGCATCCTCGGGGTGAACGAACCCCACCGGATGCTCGCCCACGAGGTCGCTCTCGGACCAGCCAAGGACCTCGCGTACCGCCGAGCTCACGAACGTAAAGCGGCCCGTGGCGTCAACCACGGCAATGATGTCACTCCCACCCTCGAAGAGACGCAGGAAGTGCTCACGACTCTGCTTCTCCCGGGCAAGTGCGGCCACACGGTCAGTGATGTCCCGCCCCGCGACCACGGCGCCCGACACCTGCTCGCCCTCGCGAATCGGCGTCATCGAGACGTCCAGCACGGCGCGACGTCGGGGCCCCGCGATGGTGACCTCGAACTGCCTCGGCGTACCCTGCAGGGTGGCTTCGAGGTGCTCACGCCAGGCCGACAGCCGGTCGGGTGGGACGACCTCGAGAAGGGAGCGACCGACTGCAGCGGACGCGGTATTCCGCGTGAATCCCACGGCAAAGGCTTCGTTGCACGCCTCAATGCGCAGCTCACGATTGACAACAACCACTGAGTCGGCGACCGAGGCCATGGCCCTCGCCAGAAGACCCTGTGTGTGGTTCACGTCATCCCCGTGCCGCACCGATCCCGGTTCGGCCGCCGCTGCCCGGACCTGGCTCGCTTCGAGGTACCACCCTGCAAGGGCGACGCAGCACACGATCGCAAACAAGAGCTCTGCGGCCGGCGCGATCGTGGCAAACATGCCTGCACCACCGCGAGGGGCAATCGCCCACCGGGCACCCATGGTGATCTGGGTCGCACTCAGAAGCAGCGCAGAACCTGCCAGGAGGGCGCTAAGCACCGAATGCCTCTGGCGATGGCGCAGGAAGATCACCGCCCCCAGCGCCATGAACAAAAGGCCGCTCACGCCAAACCGGAATGCCTCCCGCATGGGGGAGCGCATCAGGGACGCAGCGGCGACGGCGCCAAAGGCAACAAAGCCCAGCGACAGATATCGACCGGCCACCAGCCGCTCGGATCGTGAAATGGTGTAGAGCACCACACCGACCACGAGACCCAGAGCGGCCTTTGCAGCGAACACGATGGCAGCAAACGCTTGATCGTTCATGTAGCCAGGATGGTGAGATCCGGGTTGCGGGCCCTGTGCTCAGCTGTGCACTTGATCGTACCAGACCCGGACACTCTTCCGGAATCGGGACGCCGTGCCGTCAGCCTGCATGGTT
Source organism: uncultured Gemmatimonadota bacterium (assembly GCA_902826615.1). Lineage (GTDB taxonomy): Bacteria > Gemmatimonadota > Gemmatimonadetes > Gemmatimonadales > Gemmatimonadaceae > RBC101. The sequence goes on along the minus strand of CADEFN010000007.1, from coordinate 133,154 downwards.
CCCTCCCCAGTGGTTGGGCTCTGCGGGCTGAGACCCGAGGCGTCACAAGGCAAGTATCCGGCCATCCGGCAACACCGTGCGCATCGGTTAAGTTGTTCGAGCCGATTCCGCTCGAACGCTGGAGGCCAATGCTTTCCAGCATCGGCTGACCCGGCGACGGGCACCGCTCCCCCCACGAAACGAGACCCGATGGAAGACTCACTGTACTTCGAAGAGCAGCACCTCCAGGTGCGCGAGATGGTACGAAACTTCGCCCGCGAAGAAGTCGCGCCGGTCGCGGCCCACTTCGATGCCATCGCCGAGTTTCCCTGGGCCAACATCCGCAAGATGGGTGAGCTGGGACTGCTTGGTGTGCCGTGGTCCGAAGAACTGGGAGGCGCCGGGCTCGATCTCGTGAGCTACATGATCGTCATCCACGAGCTTGCCAAGGTCGATGCGTCGCACGGGCTGACGGTCTCGGCGCACACCACACTTGGAACGTCGCCGATCGTGCACTTCGGTACCGAGGCCCAGCGTCGTCGCTACGTGCCGCTGCTCGCGTCAGGCCGCGTGATGGGTGGCTTTGGATTGACCGAAGAGGGTGCAGGCTCCGACGCCGGCGGCACGCGCACCACCGCGGTACGACGGGGCGATCACTACGTCCTGAATGGCTCCAAACGCTTCATCACTCATGGCGGCGTTGGCGAAATCTTCGTCGTGACGGCGGTGACTGATCCCTCGCAGGGCACGCGCGGCATTTCGTCGTTCATCCTCACCAAGCAGAACGACGACCTCGCGGCCGCACAAGAACACGGAATCGGTCACGATGCCTCGTTGCGTCCCATGCCCGGCTTCTCGTCAGGCAAGAAGGAGGACAAGCTTGGCTGGAGAGCCTCCGACACGCGCGAGCTGATTTTCCAGGATGTCGAAGTCCCGGCAGAAAACCTGCTCGGGGCCGAAGGGCAGGGCTTCATCAACTTCATGCGTACGCTCGATGCGGGTCGTGTGGGAATCGCCGCGTTGTCGCTCGGCATCGCCGAGGGGGCCTTTGAGGAAGCGCTCAAGTACGCCAGCGTGCGCAAGCAGTTCGGGCAGGCCATCGCGACGTTTCAGGGCATCGGGTTCCAGCTTGCCGATATGGCCACCGAGATTGAAGCAGGAAAACATCTCGTCTATCATGCCGCACGCATGCTGCAGGAAGGCAAGTCGGTCACCAAGAGCGCGGCGATGGCCAAACTCTTCTGCTCCGAGCTCGCCATGCGAGCCACGATCAAGGCCATCCAGATTCACGGGGGCTACGGGTACACCAAGGAGTACCCGGTAGAACGCATGATGCGCGACGCCAAGATTTGCGAAATTGGGGAAGGGACAAGCGAAATCCAGCGCCTCGTCATTTCCCGCGAACTCCTGAGGAACCTGGTGGCGTGAGTTACTCCCTGCTCGCCAAGCGCCTGCGGCTCCCGCTCGGCTTTGCGCTCGGGATCGGGTACCTGGTTCTGGCCCGGCCCTCGGCGGCGGCGTTAGGTGCCGGGGCGGCCATTGCTGCCGTGGGCGTGCTGGTCCGTGCCTGGGCCTCCGGCCACATCATGAAAAACGACCGCCTGGCGACCAGCGGGCCGTACGCGCATACCCGCAACCCGCTGTACTTCGGGTCGTTTCTGATCTCGGCCGGGTTTGCCGTTGCGGCCCACTGGGCGCTCCTGGTCGTTGTGGCTTTGTTCTTTGCGCTCATCTATGTTCCCACCATGGAACGGGAGCGCGCCAACATTTCGCAGCGGTTCCCCGACGCATACGCGGAGTGGTCCGCGCATGTGCCGGCGTTTGTGCCGCGGCTGACGCCCTGGCGCCGGGACCCCGCTGACGCTGGTGGGTTCAGCGGCGCGCTGTACATGAAGCATGGCGAGTGGAAGGCCGCGTTAGGTTATGTCGTGGCCATGGGCATTCTCCTCCTCAAGAGCCGCGGCGTAGTCTGACATGATGGCTGCCGCGATGGTCCCGTTCCGTCTCGTCTTCGGTTTCCTCCGGGCTTGGGTGCGACTCGCCCTTGTCCGCGATGTTTGGTCGGCATCAGCGCGCCGCGTGACGGTGCGAAGTGGTGCGACCGGGGTCGCGCAACGCGACGGGGGCATTGCCCCGGATCGCAGCGTACCACACGTCCCGCATCAGCAGCATTGCGGGGTGGTGGATGGCTGGACGATCACGCGTGCCACCGATCCCACTTTCCGATTCTCCGTCACTCTCGCCCGGCGACGCCGGGCCAGCGGAGTCCACCTCCATGGGACCCGACCGGTTCGTCGCCTCGAGTCGCGAGCGCACGCACCCGTCCGGGCAATAGATGAAGCGAGAGATTCTCATCAATTCCACCTCGCGCGAGACGCGAGTCGCCATTCTCGAAGACGACGAGCTGGTTGAATTGCTCGTCGACCGGCCAGAAGCACGACGCATGGTCGGTGACATCTATCTGGGGCGGGTCGAAGCAGTACAGCCTGGAATCCAGGCCGCCTTTGTCGACATCGGGACCGAAAAAAGCGCCTTCCTTCACGCCTCCGACGTGGTGCCCGTCGACCCCGAGGATGACGAGGATGAGGAAGAGGACGAAGACGACGAGGGTCCCGGGAGGGCTCGTCGGGAGAAGGCGCCGCCCATTCAGGACGTCATCAAGAAGGGTGACACCCTGATCGTTCAGGTGTCCAAGGAGCCCATCTCCACCAAGGGGCCACGCGTGACGGCGCAGGTGTCGCTCGCCGGTCGCTTTCTCGTCTTCATGCCCCACGCCTCACGCGTAGGTGTCAGCCGCAAGATTGGCGAGCGGGCCGAGCGTCAGCGCCTTCGCGAGCAGGTTCAGGGCATGCTGCCCCCCAAGTCGGGTGGCGTGATTGTTCGCACCGTCGGTGAAGATGCCACCCCGGAGGCCTTCGAGCGTGAGCTGAACAACCTGCTGGGGACATGGAAGAAGGTGAAACGGAAAAACACCTTCGTTCGCGCACCAGCGCTGCTGCATCGCGAGACAAGTCTGACGCGCGGCATCATTCGCGATGTCTTCTCGACCAAGATCGAAAAGGTCGAGGTCGACTCGAAGCAGATCTTCAACGAGATCGTGGAGTACCTCAAGGGTGTGGCCCCGGAGCTGGTGGAGCGCATCCACCTCTACGAAGGGAACGTGCCCCTGTTCGATCGCGCAGAGATCGAGACGGAGATCCGTGACCTCTTCAAGCGTCGTTGCGAACTGCCATCGGGCGGCTACCTGATCATCGAGCCCACGGAGGCCCTGGTATCGGTCGATGTGAACTCCGGGCGATTTACCGGCAAAAAGGACCCCGAAAAGACCATTCTCAAGACGAATCTCGAGGCCGCCCGAGAGGTTGCCCGTCAGATCCGGCTTCGGGACATGGGGGGCATCATCGTCTGCGACTTCATCGACATGGAGACCAAGTCCAACCGGGACCGGGTCCTCCAGGAGCTGCGTCAGCAGCTGAGCCGCGATAGAGCCCGTACCCGGGCCTTCCCTGTGTCGGACCTTGGGTTGATCGAGATGACCCGCCAGCGGGTCCGGCAGAGCCATTTGCAGCAGATGACCAGCGCCTGCCCCACGTGCCATGGCACCGGTCGGGTGTTTACGCCCGAAACCATCGTCCGGCGGGTCGAGCGCTCGGTCAAGCGGATGGGGGTGGAGGGCCGCAAGGAGCACGTCCTGCTGCGCCTGCACCCGGACGTGGCGTTCTACCTCCTCGAACAGGAAAAGGACTACCTGCGGAAGCTTGAACGCATCGCGGGATTCCCCCTCGAGCTCCGGGACGACCCCATGCTGCGTCCGGACGAGTTCAAGCTGGTCCAGAAGGGGGCGGGGAGGGATGTGACGCAGCAGTACACGGTCGCTTAAGGGCCCATTGCCCTATCCCCAAGGGGCAACTAGCTTTGTGGGCTCGCAATCTTTCGCTGTCCTTATGACCTACGCCATCATCCGCACCGGCGGAAAGCAGTTTCGGGTCGAGCCCGGATCCACTCTTCGGATCCCCTCGTTACCCGGTGAAGCCGGTGCTGCAATCGAATTCAACGAGATCCTTCTCGGCTCCGACGGTAAAGCGTCGCGGGTCGGCGTGCCTACCCTCTCCGGTGCCAAGGTGACCGGCGAGATCGTCAAGCAGGGGCGCGGAGACAAGATCATCGTCTTCAAGTTCAAGCGCCGTAAGAACTACGCGCGCAAGCAGGGCCATCGGCAGGGGTTCACCGAGGTCCGCATCAAGGACATCACTCTCGGCTAAGGCTCGAATCTCATGGCACATAAAAAAGGCGTTGGTTCGTCGCGCAACGGTCGCGACTCGAACCCCAAATACCGCGGCATCAAGAAATACGGTGGCGAGCGCGTCATTGCTGGCAACATCATTCTCCGGCAGTGCGGGACCGTCTGGCACCCGGGACGCAACGTCGGCCTCGGCACGGACTACACCATTTACGCCCTCATCGAAGGGACGGTGAAGTTCGAGCACAAGGACAAGAAGCGCATGCGCGTCTCGGTGGAGCCGGCGGCGTAAGCCAATTTCCGCAAGCAGAAAGGGCGCCCAACGTGGGCGCCCTTTTTTGTTGTGCAGAGAGCGGGTCGGTCAGGGCCGCTTGTACGCGGCGGGGAAGGACCGGTATCGGCGCATCAGCTCATCCTGACGCGACGGGCCCTGCACCTCGGTGCCGTTGACCATCACGTGCTCGGCCCGCGTTGAGGGTTCGAACGGGTCGCCGCTCCAGATCACGAGGGTGGCATCTTTCCCGGCGTCGAGCGATCCCACGCGAGTGCTCACACCGTACATCTCGGCCGGGGTAAGCGTTATCGCGCGGAGGGCCGCATCCCAGGGCATGCCGAAGGCGACCGCCACCCCTGCTTCGTAGCGCACGTTGCGCGCGTTGAAGGCGTCAGCGCCTCCCGAGATCACCACTTTCGCCCCCGCCTGATGGAGCACGGCTGCGTTGTCCTGCCGCGCGCCCAGTGACGAGAAATCGCGTGGAATGTTGTTGAGCGCTCCAACCAAAACGTAGGCACCGGCTTTGCCCAGTTGGTCGGCCACTTTCCACCCTTCGGTGGCGCCGCTGATGGCGACCCGCACGCGATAGTCGCGGGCAAAGGCGAGGGCCTGCTCGATGTCGGTGGCGCGATCCGCCTCCAGCACCAATGGCAGGGTACCTCCAAGCACCGGTTGCAGCGCATCGAGATCACGCGCTCGAGCAGCGAGTGCGCGCGAGGCGTTGCGTTCCACGGCCACCCGCCTCCCGGGCCAGCTCCTCGCGTCGTCGAGTACAGCACGCAACCGGTCGAACACCTCGTTGCGCGCCGCCCCAACGCGATCGCCACGGGCGTTCAGGTCGCCGAACACGGCCACGGGGCCTTTCACCAGCACATCCGAGAGACTCCCCAGACCTAACGAGACGACAGCGGCCTGTCCCGCCAGCAGCTGCCCTCGTGGGACAATCCCCACCGTGGTGATGCCATCGTTGCGAGTGACCTGCAGCAGTGGCGACGACGGATTGAACCCTTCCCAGGGCCGGAACGATGGAGTCACACCATCGCCATTCCCCTGCGCGGAGGCGTCGTAGGAGCCCGGGAGCTGACCGATCTCCGAGACCCCCAGTGTGGTGGTGGCGTTGAAGATCCCCGGCGTGACCCATTTGCCGGCGGCATCAATGCGTTTGGCGTCGGCGGGGATGGTCACCGTGGCGCCTACCGCGACGATGCGGCCGTTTCTGATGAGGACGGTGGCGTTGTCAATCGGGGCTCCACTCACCGGATACACCTTGCCGCCGGTGATGGCGATGGTCTGCGCGTGCGCCATCGCTGGCGTGGCGAGACAAATGGCGAATGCCATGAGACGCTTCATCGGTTACGCCCTCCCGCGGGTTCCGGAACAAACCCGAGTTCGAAGTCGGTGCGCCAGCGTTGCGACGCGTCGAGACGGTCAAACTGCATGGCGCCGTCGATCCACACTTTCTCGGCGCGCGCGTACACGCTGAAGGGATACTTGTCCCAGAGTACGACGTCGGCATTCTTGCCCACCTCGAGCGATCCGATCTTGTCGTCGAGGCCGAGCGCCCAGGCGGCGTTGAGGGTGATCCACTTGATCGCCTCGTCGTCGGAGACATTGATGCCTAACGTGCGCGCTTCCGACACACTCTTGGCGGCATCCTGATTGAGCCGCTGCATGCCGCTGGCGTCGTCGGAGTGCACGATGGCACGTCCGCCGGCGGCGTGGACCATGGCCAGGTTACCACGCACTCCGTCCATGGCTTCCATCTTGAAGCCGCCCCAATCCGACCAGAGCGACGCCGAGATGTTTTTCTGCGCCAGCACATCTGCGAGCTTGTAGGCTTCGACCCCGTGGTGGAAGGAGCGGATCTGGAAGCCGAACTCGTCGGCCACTTCCATGGCGCCCTCCATGTCATGGGCCGCGTAGCAGTGCCACTGGACGAAGATGTTGCCGCGCAGCACCTCCGCGAGGGATTCGAGCCCGAGGTCGCGAGCCGGCGGATCACCCTTTCGGTCGGCGAGCCACTTGTCCCAGCGCCGCCGATATGCCTCGGCCAGGATGTACTGGGCACGCCATCCCGCCACGTTGCCCATGCGAGTGGCCGGGCCGCGTTGGGCGTAAACCCGCTTGGGGTTTTCGCCACAGGCCTGCTTGAGGCCATACCGGGCCCCGGGAAACTTCATTCCACGGACCGTGGTGGACGGGACCACCTTGAGCACCACCGAACGCCCCCCGATGAGGTTGGCCGAACCCGGGAGGATCTGGATGGTGGTCACGCCCGCCGCGAGAGCGCGCGGAAACTGCGGGTCCTGCGGCCACACGGAGTGCTCCGCCCACACATTGGGCGTGGACGGGTTGGTCATCTCATTTCCGTCCGAGACGGCTTCAACACCAGGCGCCGGGTACACCCCCAGATGGGAGTGGGTATCGATGATCCCCGGGGTGACGTACTTCCCGGTCCCGTCCACGACGATCGCGTCCGAGGGAGCGTCGATACTGGCTCCGACTGCGGCAACCTTTCCCTCGCGCAGCAGCAGGGAGCCACCCCGGATCGTGGTGCCGGCCGCCGTCATGATGGTGGCGTTCCGGATCAGGGTTGGCCGGGTCGCCGGCGCACGGTAGGTGCTCGGAAAGGGGTTGGCGTTCGGCTCCGAGAGCGCCCCGGCTCCCAGGGGGACCCGAGACGTCGTGTCCTGAATCGGAACCGGAGCAGGGGTGAAGGTTGCCGTTGTTACGGCGGGCGCGAGCCGCGGCGGGGCGGTGCAGGCCATGGCGGCCAGCGCTGCCAGCGGTAGTCGGATTCGGAGGGACACGGTGGGGGGACCTCTCGGTTGGATATCCAGCGCCAAGCTATGGCGCGCCCCTCACATCGGCGAGCCGGAATTGAGGTGCCAGAGGCATGGCGCCGGGGAGGCGTTAACGTTGAGCCTGGATCTTCGTCGAATCAGCATCGTCATGCCGCCCGGTGACCCAACTCTTCAAGACGCGACCGATACGGAGCTCATCGCCCGGTGGCAACGGGGAGATGAGCGGGCGGCGACATCGTTGGTGGAGCGACATGCCACCGCTGTCGGGCGGTATGTCAGCAGTCTCGGACTGCGGGCGGGGGTCGAGGATGTCGTGCAGGATGCGTTCGTACGGGCGTTCGGTTCGCTGGAATCGTTCCGCGGGGAGAGTGCTTTTCGCACCTGGCTTTTCACGATTGCACGAAGACTGGTCGCGGACCTGCGGCGGTCCAGAAAGCGGGGTCGGGAAGACACGGAGGTGCAGGAAGGTGATGCCGCTACCGAGTTCGATGCCCTGGACGACGTGATCGCGGGGGAGTCGCAACGCCGGATGCAACAGGCGCTGACGCGGCTCACTCCGACGCAACGGGAAGTGTTCGTGCTGCGGGTGAACGATGGAATGTCCTACAAGGAAATTGCTGACGTGGTGGGAACAACAGAGGGCGCGGCGCGTGTGCACTACCACAACGCGCTGCGTCAGATGAAGGAGACCTTGAATGTCTGATTGCGCAAACGTTGAGATGCGAGAGCGGCTGCCCGAGCTGCTGCATGGGACTTTGCCGGACGCGCTGCGGCGCGACACCGAAGCCCATGTCGCGTCGTGCGCCGATTGCGCCGCCGAACTCGAGCTGCTGCGTGAGGTACGCCAGATGCTCGACGCGAGGCCCGCACCCCGGATCGACACGGCAGCCATCGTTGGCGCACTGCCACGTCCTTCGGCGAGGCCAATTGCTTCGGCTCCGTCACGTCGCTCGATGGTGCCATCGATGGTCTGGCGTATGGCCGCTACCGTGACCCTGCTCGCACTCGGCAGCTTGTCGCTTCCGGGGGTGCGCCGGATCTTCGGGGCGGGCACACCTGCTGACTCGCTGGTTGTCGATACGTCCGTGACACCGCAAGTGGCCGTGATTCCCGAGACGACTGGCGCGGTGACACCGACTCCTGCGGGGACAGCTGTTCGTCTGGCGTCTCTGACCGCTGGTGGCGGCGTGACCGATCTTGCCGACGAGGATCTCGAAGCGCTCATCGGCGCGCTCGATCGGCTGGAGGCCACCCCGGGCGCAGAGCCCGAGGCGAACCCCATGGCCCGGATCATCACGACCGGCACCGGAGATTCCTGACCGTGCGCAAATTCCTAACACTTCTCTGCCTGCTTTCCCTGACGACTGCGACTGGCCGGGCACAACCTCCCGGCCAGCGGCCGCCGGGTGACCGGCAAGCACTCGAGAAACGTTTTCGCGATCGCCTGGCCGCCGTCATCCGTGAGCGCCTCAGCCTGAACGATGACCAGATGGCGCGATTGACGCAGCTCAACGGGCGCTTTGAGGAACAGCGCCGGGCGCTCTTTGTCGAGGAGATCGAGGTGCGCCGAGGCATGCGCCAGGCCATGCAGAGTGAGAGCCCGAGTGATAGCGTGGTCGCCCCACTCCTCAATCGTGCGGTGCGGCTTCAGCGTCGGCGGGTCGAGCTGCTCGAGGCTGAGCACCGGGAGCTGGAGCAGTTTCTCTCGCCAGTGCAGCACGCCAAGTACTTCGGCATGCAGGAGCAATTGCGTCGCCAGATGGAGGAAATGCGGGCCCGGCGTGAGGGCGAAGGCGACGCCCCGCCAGGGCCGGGACGGGGAATGCGCCGCCCCCGGAGACCCCCAGGCGGATAAATCACCCCCTTGAGGTTGAGGGGCTCTGCCTCTACCCTCCACCGCACGCCCGGGTGGCGGAACTGGCAGACGCAGCGGACTCAAAATCCGCCGGGCTTCGGCCCTTACGAGTTCGACCCTCGTCCTGGGCATTCACAACGGCGCACTTCGGTGCGCCGTTGTCGTTCCCCCATCTCGCGCCCGGCATGCCATCGCCCTCCATCATCGTCACCCGTCGCCTACCGGCACCGATTGAGGAAGCGCTCGTCCGCGACTATGGCGCCGTGCTCAACCCCGACGACCACCAATTCAATGCCGATGAACTTCGGGACGCGCTCCAGCGCTTCGACATCGTGCTGTGTACGCTCACCGACCGCCTCACGCGCGATGTGCTGATGGTTGCCGGTCGTCGTGCGCGCTTCCTGGCCAATTTCGGCGTTGGGCTCAACCACATCGACCTCGCCGCCGCGCGCGAGGCCGGACTGATGGTCTCCAACACCCCCGGGGTCCTCACCGAAGACACCGCAGACCTCACCATGCTCTTGCTCCTGGCGGCCGCTCGACGGGCGTGGGAGGGTGATCGTGAGCTTCGCGCAGGACTCTGGACAGGATGGCGGCCGACGCACCTACTCGGGACTCGCCTGAGTGGGAAAACGTTAGGCATTGCCGGTCTCGGCCGAATCGGAGAAGCGGTGGCGCGTCGGGCCCGACTGGGCTTCGGCATGTCTGTGGCCTACTGGTCTCGCACACGCCGACCGGAAGTTGAGAGCGAGCTGTCGGTGACGTGGTGCCCCACGTTGCGCGAGCTGCTCGGCCAAAGCGATTTCGTGACACTGCATTGTCCGGCCACCGCCGACACGCGGCACCTCATCAACGCCGACACCCTGGCGTCCATGAGATCGGGCGCCTTTCTGGTGAACACGTCGCGCGGCGATGTCGTCGACGAAGCGGCGCTGCTCGAGGCGTTGCGAAGTGGTCGGCTGGCGGGAGCCGCCCTCGATGTCTTTGAGGGGGAGCCGGCGGTGAACCCGAGGCTCCTCTCGCTGGCGAACGTGACCACGTTGCCGCACCTCGGAAGTGCGACCATCGAAAGCCGGGTGGCCATGGGGGAACGTGTTCTTCGGAACATCGGCGCATTTGTGACGGGCGCACCTCTTCCCGACCGCGTCGATTGACACCACATCGCTTGTGGCAAGCGACGGCCGGTCAATAACTTACGCGCTTCCGATCCGCCCGCCGCAGTGGGCCCTCTCTCTAAACGCACGATGACTCTGACCCTTTCGGCGCGCTCTGGGCGCGCGGCTACCGCCAATACCCCACTCCTCGCGTGCCTGATGTCCGCCGGCCAGCCGCTTCCGGCCGCACTCAAGGAACTCGACAAGTCGTTAGGCGGTGTGATCAAGCGCACCCTGGATCGGCGGGAGTTTCGCGGTGGTCGGGACGAGGTCTTTCATGTCACCGGTGGGAAACGCGGACCGCGGCGCATCATTCTGGTGGGAATGGGTGCCGCCGCCAATCGCGTAACGGCATTGCGGCGCGGCGCCGCCATTGCAGCTCGTTATGCACATCGATCGGGTGTGGGAAGCATGACGGTGCTTGCCGCCGGCTGGAACAGCAGCGAGATCGAGCAGGCCGCGATTGGCGCGCAACACGGCGCCTGGGAATACACCGCGATGAAGACGCCGCCGTCCGAGTCGGATATGCGCGCTCCGCTCACCGAGCTCACCCTGCTGGTTGATGACACCAAATCGGCCGAGGGGCCTGTGCGAGCGGCCGTCGCGTTAGGCGAGGGCTACGCGCTCGCCCGTACGCTGGCCAACATGCCGGGCAATATCTGCACGCCTGACCTGCTCGCGGATACCGCGCGCGACCTGGGCCGCCGTCACCAGATGAAGGTCACGGTGCTGGGCCGCAAAGAGATGGAAAAGGAGCGGATGGGGTCGTTCCTCTGTGTGGCACAGGGCACCCCCGAAGACCCGAAGCTGGTGGCCATGGAGTACCGCAAAGGGCCGAAGAACCAGGCGCCGATCGTGCTGGTGGGGAAGGGGCTTTGCTTCGACACCGGCGGCATCTCCATCAAACCCGCCGAGCGCATGGAGTTCATGAAGTTCGACATGTGCGGTGCGGCGGGGGTCGTTGGCGCCATGGAAGCCATTGCCCGCATGGGCCTCCCGATCAACGTTGTCGGAGTCTTCGGTGCCACCACCAACATGCCGAGTGGTACGGCGGTGAAGCCCGGTGACATCGTGCGGGCCTCGTCAGGCAAGACCATCGAGATCATCAACACCGATGCGGAAGGACGCCTCGTGCTCGCCGATGTGCTGCATTGGGTCAAGCGCTTCTCGCCGGCGGCCGTGATCGACGCCGCGACGCTGACGGGCGCTTGCGTGGTTGCGCTGGGGCACACGACTACCGGGGCATTCGGGAATGACGACACGTTGGTGGCCGAAGTGGTCGCAGCGTCCCGGCGCGCATCGGAGCCGGCATGGCAACTTCCCCTCTTCGACGAGTACAAGGAACTGATCCGGTCGGTGGTCGCCGACATCAAGAACACCGGTGGTCGTGCCGCAGGCGCAATCACGGCGGCCGCCTTTCTGAACGAGTTTGTGGATTATCCATGGGTGCACCTGGACGTCGCTGGCACGGCGTATACCGAAGCCGACCTTGGCACGATCCCCGTCGGGGGGACCGGCGTCCCCGTGGGCACCTTTGTCGAGTTTGTGCGGGGGCGAGTCAGCTGACAGGAATGGCGGTGCTGGGTCGCGCGATCGGCGCCGTCCTCTGTGCGCTGATCCTCGTTGCCGCCGATCTGGGGGCCCAGGCTCGTGATACCGTTCGCACGCGGCGCGATTCGGTGCGCACGCGACCTGCCCCCGTGCGACCGGCGCCGGCGCGGAGAGCGCCCGCACCCGTACGGCCGCGCACCGACTCTGCGCGTACCAGGAGCGATTCCGTTCGCGCTCCCGCAGACAGCGCCAAACCGGCGGTAGCACCTCCGGTAGACACGCTCAAGGTGCGCGCCGACTCCCTGCGCGCCGATTCGCTCAAGGCCGCAGCGGCCGCGCTGGCGCGCGCCGACTCAATCACGAAGGCACGCGAGGATAGCGTGCGCTCCGATTCGTTGATGCGAGAAGACCTCGCCATCATTGCAGCACAGAAAAAGAGAGCAGATTCGATCAAGGCACCCACACCGGCGGCCGAGATGCCCGTGCTCACGGAACATGCCGGGGCGCTGCAGTGGAACCGCGATCAGCTCGGCGCCAGTGGCGCGCTCACGTTAGGCGACCTGCTCGAGCAGGTGCCCGGGCTCACCGTCTATCGCACTGGCTGGATCGGGTCTCCAGAGCAGGCTGCATTTCTGGGAGACTTCTCGGCGGTGCGTGTGTTCCAGGACGGCGTGGAACTCGATGTGCTCGATCGCCGCAACGGTGGCATCCTCGATCTCTCCTTCATCCAGATCTGGCAGCTCGAAGATGTGCGCATCGAACGTGGCGCCTTCGAGACGAAGGTCTATCTGCGCAGCTGGCGGGTGCGCAGTGTGACGCCGTCGACTCGGGTGGACATAGGAACCGGTGACCTGCAGACGAACGGATATCGCGGCTTCTTCGGACGCCGTTTCGATGGAGGGCAGGCCCTGCAGATCGGAGGATTCCAGTTTTCCACCCGTGACCGGCGCACCCTGGGAGACGCAGATCAGCTTTCTCTCTTTGGCCGTGCCGGCTGGGCGCGGGGACGCTGGAGCGGTGACCTCGCGTTTCTCCGCACACGACGCGAACGAACGGCTCAGCTGCGCGAAGAAGGGGTAGGGAATGGCGATCTCACACCCATCGACGCCACCAACAGTGATGTGATGGCGCGCGTGGCGTTCACGGACACCGCGTCGGGCATCTGGGCGCAGCTCACCGCCCTGGCCATGAGCCACAAGCAGTCGGCCATTGTCTCCGATGACAACGGGCTCGGCGGAGGAACCGCGGTCGACACGAGCGTCACCGACTCCACCGCCTTTGAGGCCGACCGTCGCCAGTACGTGGCAGCACTCGGTTGGTCGCGGAACGCCCTCAGCCTCTCGGCCACTCTGCGGGTCCGTGAGATTGAAGGTGAATACGGCTTGTCTCCGATGCTGCGGGGTTCGTGGGAAACCGGGAGACTTGTGGTCAGCGGTACCGCGGAACGTCGGGAAGAGCTCGACCTTACGCGGCTCGAAGCGTCGGCGAGACTGCAACCACTGTCATGGCTTGCGCTGAGTGGAGCGGTTGGCCGCTCGACATTTGGCGGAGATAGCGGCTCGGGGTCGCCAATCGCCTTCAGGGGCGAAGGGGCAATCAAAGTTTCCCGACTCTGGGTGGGCGGTGGTCTCCTGCGCCGAAATGGCGTGAGACTGATCGCACCGGTCGTCTTTGACACCGGGTTTCGGGGTGGGATCGATCCGGCCGCCACGGCCACCTTCCTGACAGCTCGCGGCAAGTTCTGGAAGGATGTCGGCCTCGACGTCGTCGCGACCCGCTGGCAAAACGAAGGCTCTTTCCGGCCGGCCTACCAGACCCGAAGTCGGCTCTACGTGGATACCAGCTGGCCTTCGCGTTTTCCGTCCGGGAACCTGAACATCATGTTCGCACTCAACCACGAGTACCGAACCCAGGCGACCTTCCCGTACGCCGAGGGCGAGGCGCTGCGCTCGTCGCAGTATCGCATGGTCGGTTTCATCCTCGAGATCAAGCTTCTGCAAGCCACGCTGAGCTATCAATTCCGGAACACCCTCAACGAGATCTACAGTCAGGTGCCCGGCTTTGTGGCCCCCCGCCCGGTGCAGTACTACGGGGTGAGATGGAACTTCTTCAATTGACAGATCTTGTTGTCAGACAGTAGCTTGCGCCCCCTCATATGATACGAAGCATGACCGGCTTCGGCACCGCCAATGGCGCCGTCGGAGCCAGCCGCGTGTCGGTGGAAATCCGGTCGGTCAACCACCGGTTCTTCAATCCGTCCATTCGCCTCCCCGGGGAGTTGTCCCGCTGGGAGCCGGAGGTTCGAGAGGCCCTGCGCAAGAAGGTCGCGCGCGGCCACGTCTCACTTTCTGCCCGGCTGGAGGGAGGCGAGTCCTCGGCCTCGGCCATCGACGAGACACGCTTCGCAGCCTATGTCACGCAGCTGCGTGACCTTCAGCAGCGGTATGGTCTCGACGGCGGCGTCCAGATCTCGGACGTACTCAGGCTACCCGAGGTTCTGCAGGGCTCCACGGAATTGGAGGACTCGTGCGGAGGGCAGCTGGTGGCGGTCGTCGAGTCGGCAGCCGACGCCTTGAACGAAGCGAAGGGGCAGGAGGGTGACCGGCTGGTGGCCTACCTGCGCGAGCGACTGGACGTGGTCGAGGATGCCCTCAATCGCATCAACGGTCGGGCGCCGGAACGGATTGTGGCTCAACGGGACAAGCTTCGGGCGGCCACGGCTGAATTGCTGGGAGGGGCGGGCGTCGACGAGCAGCGTCTGGCGCTCGAAATCGCCCTCCTCGCCGAGCGATTGGACGTGCAGGAGGAGATTTCGCGCTTCCAGTCTCACATCGTTGCCTTCCGGGCCACCCTTGGCGATGGCAAGGAGCCGGTGGGGAAACGGCTCGGGTTCCTCCTTCAGGAGATGCTCCGCGAGACCAACACGACGGGGAGCAAAGCCAACGATGTGCCCATCCTCGGGGATGTGGTCGTCATCAAGGAAGAGCTGGAGCGTCTCCGCGAACAGGTGGAAAACCTCGAATGAGCCCGTTCCCCATCATTCTCTCGGCGCCGTCGGGAGGGGGCAAAACCACGCTGGCAAAGCTGCTTCTGGCCCGACGTAGTGACGTCGGCTACTCGGTCTCGTGTACGACCCGGCAGCCGAGGGGTCAGGAAGAAGACGGCCGGGACTATCACTTCCTCTCCAGGACGGCCTTTGAGGAGCGACGTGACGCCGGCGCCTTTGCCGAGCATGCCGAAGTCCATGGCAACCTCTACGGCACCCTCAAGAGCGAAGTGGAGGGGGTTTTCGGGACCGGACGGCACGTCGTCATGGACATCGATGTGCAGGGCGCCAGGCAATTCGTTTCGTCCTACCCCGAATCGGTGTTAATCTTCCTGCTCCCGCCGTCGGCCGAAGTTCTGGTCAGTCGACTCCTGGGGCGAAAAACCGAGTCGGCTGCTGCGACGCAGCGGCGTCTCACGGCGGCTCGGGACGAACTTGCAGCAGTTGGACAGTACCAGTACGTCGTGGTCAACGACGATCTGGAGCGCGCGTACGGGCAGGTGGCTTCGATTCTCGAGGCCGAGGCGGTGCGTCATCAACGTCTACCCATGGTCTCACAACGGGTCCGTGGACTGGTTGATGAATTGAATCGTCTGATCCTGCCGCATCCACCCACGACCTGAACAGTCAATCATGCGAGTTTTCACGCCCGACGAAATCGCCAGCAGCTCGGCCAACAAGTATCTGGGCGTCCTGGTAGCGGCGAAGTATGCCCGCTTACTGAATGAGTTCCCGCGCGACCGCTCGGCCACTCGCGAGAAGAAGCTCACCACGCGCGCCATGGAAGAGCTGGCCCGTGGCGATGTGGACTACAAGATCACAGCGCGCCCTCGCGGGGAGTAATCCCGTTCGTCCCTTTGCGCAGCGTCGGATCCTCCTTGGGGTCACGGGAGGAATCGCGAGTTACAAGTCCGCTCATCTCGCGCGTCTGCTTACGCAGGCAGGCGCCGAGGTGGATGTGGTGCTTACCCGCTCCGGTCAGGAGTTCGTCGGCGCCGTCACCTTCGAGGCGCTGACCGGGCGGCCGGTGCACACCGCGCTTATCGCGGCCGGCCACGCCCTCGATCACATCAAACTTGCACGTGCAGCGCACGCGGTCGTAGTGGCCCCGGCCACCGCAGACTTCATGGCGCGCGCTGCGGCCGGTCAGGCTGATGACCTGCTGTCCGCCGTGCTCCTCGCTACCACGGCGCCGGTGCTGCTGGTGCCGGCAATGAACGATCGGATGTGGGCGCACCCCCAAACGGGCCGCAACGTCAGTCACCTTCGGGAAATCGGGTACACGGTCCTGGACCCCGACACGGGTGAGCTTGCAGTGGGCGAAGGGTCGGGCCCGGGGCGAATGCCGGAACCACCGAATATTCTCGCGCACGTTGGGCGCTTGCTCGAACGTCCCGGCGATCTGTCAGGGGTTCGCGTTCTTGTCACGGCAGGACCCACACGCGAGGCCGTGGATCCCGTGCGCTTTCTCTCCAACCGATCCAGTGGCAAGATGGGAGTCGCGCTGGCGGAGGCCGCGTGGCGGCGCGGGGCCGATGTAACCCTGGTGTGCGGGCCATTGGGCGTCGATGCACCCGTGGGTGCTACGGTGGTGTCTGTCGAGACTACCGAAGAGATGCGCCTGGCGGTGGAGCGGCACCTCCCGGAGTCCCGTGTGCTGGTGATGGCAGCGGCCCCGGCGGACTTCCGGCCCGATGTCGTGGCGGGCCAGAAGATCAAGAAATCCCAGGCTCCTGATGCGCTCGCCCTCGCTCCGACCGCCGACATCCTCCGATCCACCGTGGCCGCGCGGGCACCGGGGACCATCGTGGTGGGCTTCGCGCTCGAGACCGACGACGTCCTGGCGCACGCGCAGGGAAAACTCGAGTCGAAGGGCCTCGACCTCATCGTCGCCAATGATGCAACCGAAGCGGGTGCGGGCTTCGGGGTGGACACGAACCGAGTCACCGTGATCGGGCGAACCGGCGCGCCGGAAGCGCTCCCACTGATGGACAAGCGGGATGTTGCCGACGCCATCCTCGACCGAGTGGTGAAGCTCCGTGGATCCTAAGGAGCAACTGCGCGCGTTTCTGGAGCAGCGTCGCGACCTGGGTGAGTCGGAGTTCGTGCTTGACACCATGACGGTGGACGAGGCCATGCGCCTCCTGGGAGCCACGCCGCCGCGCCAGCAACCTGCGCAGCCAGGTGGACGGGTCCCGACCGGTCCGACGCGTTCCGTGCCGGGAAGCGCGTCCGAAGGAACGACCGATTGGCGCGCCGCACTGAGTGCATCGGGTGCAGGGCCGGGCGCTGGCCCGAACACGGGCGTTGCGCGGCCGAGCCGCGGCGAAGGCACGCCGGCAGGGGCGGGGCCCCCCCCCCGATCTCAAGATACGCCCGTTCCTCCCGACCTCCGTCATCATTCTGTCCCCGATCGTACCATTCCGTCCCCATCCGTTCCCACACGTCCTCCCGTGGTCGACCCAACCTCCGGCTCCTCACCCGACACCCCGATCGACCTCGCCACGGTGCCCACCGGGCTCGTTGTCGGCACAGCCGGACAGGAGATGTTTGGCGAACCCTCGCCTTGTCACTCCCTCGACGACATCGCCCGCGCTGTCGCCTCGTGCTCCCTCTGCTCACTCGCCGCGACCGCCACCAACCCAGTCCCCGGGGCCGGCAATCCGAATGCCGATTTTGTCTGTGTCGGTGAAGCGCCGGGCGCGAATGAAGACGAGCAGGGTGTGCCATTTGTGGGGGCAGCGGGACAGCTGCTCACGAAGATTCTCGCCGCCATCAACCTCTCCCGCGACGATGTCTTCATCTGCAACGTCCTGAAGCACCGTCCCCCCGGCAATCGCAACCCCACGCCGGACGAAGTGGCGGCATGTTCGCCCTATTTAGTTCGGCAAATCCAGCTCCTGAAACCGAAAGTGCTCCTCGCCCTCGGCACATTTGCGGCGCAAACACTATTGCAGACCAAGGAGCCGATCGGCAAACTCCGCGGCAAGATTCACCGTTATCACGGCGTGCCGCTTATTGTGACCTACCACCCGGCGGCGCTCCTCCGTAACCCCGCCTGGAAACGTCCGACCTGGGAAGATGTCCAGCTTGCTCGAAAGCTCTTCGATCGCGCGGCCGGTGCCTGACGCCTTTCGCGATCGGCGCCCCCCGTACTCCGAAGACGCAGAACAGGCCGTGTTATCGGCCATGATGATGGACCGGAACGCCATTGTGCGCGCCGGGGAGTTTGTCGATGACACCATGTTCTATCGCGAGGGCCACCGGCGGATTTTTCGCGCCATCCAGGGGCTGAGCGAAAAGGGCTCAATCGTCGACGTTCTCACCCTGGCCGATGAACTCGCACTCCGTGGCGAACTCGACGCGGCGGGGGGGAAGGACTACCTCTCGCAGATCGTTGACGCCGTCCCCACGGCGGCCAACGTCGAGTACCACGCCAGGATCATTCGCGAGAAGGCACTCGTTCGGCGCCTCATCGAGACGTCCACCGACATCGTCACCGACGCCTTTGCCGGGCAGACGACGTCGGCTGACCTGCTCGACAAGGCCGAGCAGCGCATCTTCCAGATCAACCAGACGCGCAAGTCCGAAGGCTTTCACCGCATGAAGGAATTGCTGTGGAATGCCATGGAGCGCATCGAAGAGCTGAGCAAACATGGTGAAGACGTCACGGGTGCGCCATCGGGCTTCACCGACCTCGACAAACTCACGTTAGGCTTCCAGCCTTCGGAGTTGATCATCGTCGCCGCGCGCCCCTCGATGGGCAAAACGGCCTTCGTGCTCAACGTGGCCCAGAATGCCGCCTTCGCCAACACGCCCGTCGCCATCTTCTCGCTCGAAATGGCCAAGGAGCAGCTGGTCACGCGTATGCTGGCGGCCGAAGGCTGGGTCGATGCGCAAAAGCTCCGAAGCGGCAAACTCACCGACGACGACTTCCGGAACCTCGGCAAAGCATCCGGTATCCTGGGATCGCTTCCCATCTGGATCGACGACACACCCGGTCTCACGGCGCTCGAAATCCGGTCGCGGTCACGGCGCCTCAAGGCCGAGAACGACATCGGCCTGATCATCATCGACTACCTGCAGCTCATCCAGGGTCCGGCGGATTCGGAAAATCGGCAGCAGGAAATTTCGTACATCTCGCGCTCACTCAAGATTCTGGCGCGTGAGCTGCTGGTACCCGTCGTCTGTCTCTCCCAGTTGTCGCGTGCTCCGGAGCAACGCACCGGCGAAAACCGGCGCCCGCAGCTCTCCGACCTTCGCGAATCGGGCGCCATCGAGCAGGACGCGGACGTGGTCATGTTCCTGTTCAGGCCCGAGTACTACGATGGGGCCCACGACGAACGCGGAGAACCCCGGCGGCTGCAGGACGGCACACCACTCGAAGGACTGGCCGAAGTCATTGTCGGCAAGCAGCGAAACGGTCCCACCGACACGGTGCGCCTCTTCTTTCACAAACGCTACACGCGGTTCGACAACTACGCGCCGCGCGTCGAGTAGCCAGCAGCGTTCCCGGAGTGACCCTGCGTACGAAAACCAGTTTTCGCTGCACCGAATGCGGAGCGGACCATGCCAAATGGCAGGGGCGCTGCGATACGTGCGGTGAGTGGAATACACTCGTCGAGGAACTGCAGGCAAAGCCGGTGCGCGGGTCAGCCGCGAGTGCGGCACCTCGACCTCCTGCTGTCGCACCGGCCAGGCTCCGCGATGTGCAGAGCGCCAAGACGTCGCGCTACTCGTCAGGCATCGAGGAACTCGACTTTGTCCTTGGCGGTGGCGTCGTCCCCGGGTCGATGATCCTCGTGGGCGGCGAACCGGGCATCGGCAAGTCCACCTTGCTGTTGCAGGTGGCCGGGTCGTTGAGCGCACGTGGTGTCGAAGTGCTGTACGTCTCTGGCGAGGAGTCCGCACTCCAGGTCAAGCTGCGTGCCGAACGTCTGGGGCAGGGTGAGGAGGTGACCCTCCTCTGCGCGACCTCACTCGAAGAGATGCTCGGCGTGGCGGAGCAGACTCGGCCACGGGTGATGATCGTCGACTCCATCCAGACCGTGGCCACCGACGACCTCGAGGGCGCACCAGGTAATGTGGGGCAGGTGCGCGAGTGCGCCGCGCGGCTCATGCGTTTTGCCAAGTCGTCCGGCGCCGCGGTGGTGGTGGTCGGCCACGTAACCAAGGGTGGCGGGATCGCCGGTCCCAAAACGCTCGAGCACATCGTGGACACCGTCCTCTACTTCGAGGGCGAAGGGTCCATGGATCATCGCGTCCTCCGCGCCACCAAGAACCGCTTCGGATCGGTAGACGAAATTGGCGTCTTCCGGATGTCGGAGTCGGGGTTGCAGGGGGTCGCCAACCCGTCGGCACTCTTTCTCGCCGACCGTGAAGCCTCCGCATCCGGCAGTGCCATCACCTCGCTCATGGAGGGCACCCGTCCCGTCCTGGTCGAGGTGCAGGCGCTGGCCGCGAAAGCGGGGTTTGGCACACCGCAGCGCGTCGCCACCGGCTTCGACGGACGCCGACTCGCGCTCCTGCTCGCTGTTCTGGACAAACGCGCCGGGCTTTCGTACGCCAGTCTCGATGTCTTTCTCAACGTGGTGGGCGGACTGCGCATGGTGGAGCCGGCGGGTGATCTGGCTGTGGCCGCCGCGCTGGCCTCGAGTGTCTATGACCGGTCGTTAGGCGCCGACACCGTGTTCATCGGTGAGGTCGGGCTGGGAGGAGAAATCCGTCCGGTCTCGCAGATCGATCGCCGACTCGCCGAGGCCGCCCAGCTTGGCTTCCGCACCGCCTGGGTCTCCACCCGGGGACAGCCACGACGGGCGCCCGACGGATTGCGGGTGGCTGGCGCCGAAACACTGGGCGCCTTGTTCGGACAGCTCTTTCGTTAGGCGCATGAGCCACCACGACGACCACGACGCCGAGCGCGCCCCAGGCGCATTGTCCCGCAACAGCACCGCGCCGGAGTTCCGGCCCGATCCGTCCATCCGGCAGGACGTGGGCGTGGTCATTGTGGCGGCCGGGCAGGGCACACGCACTGGCAGCACCGAACTGAAACAGTTCCGCTGGGTCGCGGGAAAGCCGATGCTGCTGCACAGTGTGCAGGCCTTTCACCGTCGCTCCGACGTGGCCCTCGTGGTGACGGTGCTGCCGCGCTCTCACGCCGCCGATCCTCCACCCTGGCTTTTTCAGTGTGATGTCGACCGTCTGCTGGTGTCCACCGGCGGAAAGGAACGCATCGATTCGGTGTGGAGCGGCGTCGAGGACATGCCAGATGAAGCGTCGATTGTCGTGGTGCATGACGCCGCTCGCCCCCTGGTCACTCCAGCCACCATCGATGCGGTGATTGCCGAGGCGAGAGCAGGGCGCGCCGCCATTGCTGCACTCCCGGTTGTGGACACGCTCAAGGAAGTGGACGAACACGGACGCATCGTGCGCACGGTTGACCGCACCCGGCTTTGGCGGGCCCAGACACCGCAGGCCTTTCCCCGTGAAATGCTCGAACAGGCCCATCTCGAGGCACGCCGAGCGGGGATTTCAGCCACAGACGATGCCGCGCTCTGCGAACGGTTAGGCTTTGAAGTGGTGGTGGTCCGCGGAAGCGAGCGCGCCATGAAGGTGACCGACGAAGGTGACTTCGGCCGGGCGGAACGACTCGCGGACACCGACGGGTGAGTACGCCATCGCAGGCCGTCCCCTTCTGGTCGCCGGACGAAGTCGAAGCCTCGCTCTCGCGTACCATCCGGCATCTGCGGGACGGCGGAGTGCTCGCCTATCCCACCGAGACGCTGTACGGATTTGGAACCGCGGTAAATCGCGAGGCGGTTGAGGTGCTGGTGCAGCTCAAGCAGCGCCCGGCGCAGAAGCCCTTCCTGCTGCTCATCGCTGGTAGTGACATGCTCGATCGGCTTGGGCTCAAGCTCACCGCGGATGCCTCGATTCTCGCGGCGCGCCACTGGCCCGGCCCGGTCACGCTCGTACTCCCGGGCGGAGAACGGCGTGTGCCCGAGCGGCTTCGCGGGCCCGAAGGCGGCATTGCTGTTCGGTGGACATCACATCCAGGGCTCCAGCGTCTTCTGCGCGCGTATGGCGATCCGATCACCAGCACCAGCGCCAATCGCCCACGACAGCCCCCCGCGATGTCGGCCTTTGACATTCTCGAACAATGGCCCGGTCCCGTCGCGTCGGGCACGATGCGTGTGCTCGACGGGGGTCGCCTGCAGCCGAGTGAGCCCTCGACCGTCGTCGACTGCATGGGGGCTCGTCCTCGGGTGATTCGCCCCGGTGCCATTCCGGCCTCCGTCCTGCGGGAATCCCTTCCTCGGCTTCTTGGCGATCGCTGACTCCACCGTTTGCGGGAGTCGTCAGCCTTCCACCCGCGTGTATAGTTTGCAGCAGTTTCTCCGACACCAGTGAAGATCCTCTTTGTCTGCACCGGCAACACCTGCCGATCCCCCCTCGCCGAAGTCATCGCACGCCGCGAGGTCATAGAGCGCGGGTGGCTCGACGTCGAAGTCGAGAGTGCGGGCACCAGCGCGTGGGAAGGATCGCCGGCCTCTGACGGCTCGCTTCTCGTAGGCCTCGAGCACGGGCTCAATCTCGGCTCGCACGCCGCACGGCTCCTGACCAACGAGGTGGTGGCAGACGCTGATCTCGTACTCACCATGTCACACGCACACCTCGAGCGGGTCGAGGCGCTGGGCGGAGAGGACAAGGTGTGGCTGGTTTCCGAGTATGCACATCCCGGTGAGCCGAGCCGTCCGATAGCCGACCCGATCGGTGGTGATCTCGACGACTATCGCAAAACCTTTGCGCAGCTCAACGGCTACATCCGGACGATTTTCGACCGGCTGGCCGTGTCGCGGTCACGCCCGGCGCTGTGACCGTCGCGCCGCGGCCGGGGCGTCTCGTTCTGCTGGGCCACCCGGTTGCACACTCGCTCTCACCCCTGTTTCAGAACGCCGCACTCGAGGCGGCGGGAATCGCCGTTCGATATGAGGCCGTGGACGTATCCTCGGCGTCGCTCGACGATGCGCTGACCTCGCTCAGCACCCTGCAGGGCGCCGGCAACGTCACCATCCCGCACAAACTGGCGGTTGCACGTCGCTGTGACGTGCTGACGCCGGTGGCGCGACGGGCCGGTGCTGTGAACACGTTCCGGTGGCGCAACGGGCATCTGGAAGGGCACAACACCGATGTCGGTGGGTTTGACGCGGCCTGCACATCGTTAGGTGTGGCCCGGGGCGGGGCCGTGGTGCTCTGTGCCGGGGCTGGTGGTGCGGCCCGCGCCGTGTGCACGGCGACGGAGCAGTGGCCGGGTGCCACGGTCCTCATTGCGTCACGCCGACCCGAGGCCGCTCAGGCGTTGTGCCAGGAGTTCGCGCATGTGCGACTCGCCGCCGACAACAAAGGGGCCGCTACGTCGACCCTCGTGGTCAACGCCACGCCGATAGGCCTCTCGGGTGACGAGAGCGTCGATCCTGTGGCTCTTTCGGCAATCCCGCGTGACGCGCGCGTGATGGACCTGGTGTACCGTCGGAGTACAACACCCTGGGTCACGCGCTGCACGGCGGCCGGATTGGTGGCAATCGACGGACTCGAGATGCTTCTGCAGCAGGGCGCACTGGCCTTCGCGTACTGGTTGGGTCTGCCACCGGACCTCGACGTCATGCGTCGCGCCGTCGAGCGCAACCCGTAGAACCAGGGTCGCTGCGCCACCCGGGTTCTCACTCCGGTGGTTTCCCGTGCTCCTCACTTCTTCGGCAACATTCCTCGAGTCGTTTGCACGCGACCTCGCACGACTCGTCTTTCCGCGAGTCTGCGTCTGTTGTCAGACCCCGCACGCGAACATCAGGGCCGACGCGATGGTGTGCGGCCTCTGCTGGCAACGACTGGTGGAGCTCCCTTGGCCGCAGTGCACCCGATGTGGACATCCCCGTCGTGGCGGAAGCGACGCGTGCTATTGGTGTAGCTTGATCCCGACCTGCGTGCACCGCGTTCGATCGCTCTGCTGGGCGAGTGACCGGATCGGGCAACGCCTGGTGCATGCGCTCAAGTACGAGGGCTGGCACAAGCTGGGGGTTGAAATGGGGGCGCGTCTTGTTCGTCCTTGCAGGGAATTAGCGGGTGATCGGCCATTGGCGCTGGTGCCCGTACCGCTCGCCGCACAGCGACTGCGCGAGCGGGGCTACAACCAGTGCGAGGCGATCGCGAAAGGCCTGGCGCGCAACCTGGGCGGGACCATCGTGACTGGAGTCTTGCAGAGAATACGGGAAACACCCACGCAAACTCGGTTGACACCAGAACAGCGTTTGCACAACGTTGCCAGTGCCTTTCATGTCGACGCCGGGCGCGCCGCCAAGCTGCAGGACGCGGTCTGCATCCTGATCGACGACGTGATCACCACCGGCGCCACGATGAATGCGTGCGCCGCGGCGCTGGCCGACGCGGGTGTCGGCACAATCTGCTATCTCACATTCGGCCGGGCGCGCGATCCGCGAGACTCGGCCCCTACCACACCAGAGACGCCACATGGGCATTCGCGTAGGCATTAACGGCTTCGGCCGCATCGGTCGTCAGGTGCTTCGTGCCGCCAAGGAGACCGGGGTCACTGACCTCGACTTCGTTGCGGTCAATGACCTCACCGATACCAAGACACTGGCACACCTGTTCAAGTACGACTCGGTCCACGGCACCTTCGATGGGACGGTCAGCCACTCCGGCGACTCCATCACCGTCAACGGCGACACCGTCAAGGTGCTCGCGCAGAAGGATCCTGCGGCCTTGCCGTGGAAGGACCTCGGCGTCGATCTCGTCCTGGAGTCCACGGGACGGTTCACCAACGCGCCCGACGCGAAGAAGCACATCGACGGTGGCGCAAAGAAGGTGATCATCTCGGCGCCCGCAAAGGGTGAAGACATCACCATCGTGATGGGCGTCAACCACCAGAAGTACGATGCGGCGTCACACCACATCATCTCCAATGCGTCGTGCACCACCAACTGTCTGGTGCCGATGGTCAAGGTGATTCGCGATGCCTTCGGCTTCAAGCACGGCGCCATGGTCACCATCCACAGCTACACCAACGACCAGCAGATCCTCGATTTGCCGCACAAGGACCTGCGGCGCGCGCGGGCGGCTGCGTTGTCGATCATTCCCACGACGACCGGAGCCGCCAAGGCGACCTCGCTTGTCATTCCCGAAGTGAAGGGGAAAATCGACGGCATTGCCATCCGCGTGCCAACGCCAGACGTCTCGCTCACCGAGCTCACGGTTGAAGTGGAGAAGAGCACGAACATCGAAGAGGTCAACGCCGCGTTCCGTGCAGCCGCCGACGGGGCCCTCAAGGGCATCCTCGCCTACACCACCGAGGAGCTTGTCTCGGTCGACTACGTCGGCAATCCGCATTCCTGCATTCTCGACTCGCTCAACACCAACGTCATCGATGGAACGATGGTCAAGGTGTCGGGCTGGTATGACAACGAGTGGGGTTACGCCAGCCGCTGCGTCGACTTGCTCCGCATGATCGGCAAGTCACTCTGATCTGACGGGACGGGCCCGGACCGCAGAGGTCCGGGCCAATCCATTTCGACCTGACGCCTGAGCTTGTCGTACTCCCGGCCAAACCATCCGTGAACAAGAAAAACATTCGGGACCTCGCCGATACAGAACTCGCACACAAGCGCGTCGTGGTGCGGGTCGATTTCAACGTGCCGCTCGATGGCGATCGAGTGACCGATGACACCCGTGTCCGCGCGGCACTTCCGACGATCGAGTATCTCGCCTCGAGAGGGGCGCGCGTCGTGCTACTATCGCACCTCGGGCGTCCCAAGGGTGGGCCCGACCCGAAGTACACACTCGCCCCCGTCGCGAAGACCCTCGCCGAGCTGCAGAAGCGGCCCGTAGCCTTTTGTCCGGTTGCGACTGGTCCGGACGCCGTGGCGCGCACGAAGGCGCTCGCTGACGGCGAGATTCTGCTGATGGAAAACACCCGGTTCTATCCGGGTGAGGAGAAGAACGACGAGGCTCTCTCCCGGGAGTTTGCCGCGTTAGGCGATCTGTACGTGAACGATGCGTTTGGCTCGGCGCACCGTGCGCACTCGTCCACCGCAGGCATCACGCAGTTCCTTCGACCGTCGGTAGCCGGATTCCTCATGGAGAAGGAACTGGACTACCTCGGCAAGGCGATCGCCGAGCCGCAACGCCCCTTTGTCGCTATTCTCGGTGGCTCCAAGGTCTCCGGGAAAATCGATGTGATCGAGGCGCTGCTCCCCAAGGTTGACGGATTGCTCATCGGAGGCGCGATGGCCTGCACCTTCTTCAAGGCGATGGGGTTTGAGACGGGCACCTCACTGGTCGAGGCGGATCGCGTTGAACTTGCCAGCGACCTGGTGGAGCGTGCCGGTTACCGGCTCACGTTGCCACACGACGCCACGGTCTCCACACGTATCGACGGCACCGCACCTACGGCCGTTGTCAAACGTGACGCTATCCCGGCCGACCAGGCCATGTTCGATATCGGGCCCGAGACGATGGCCTCTTACGCACGGGCCATCGCGTCAGCCAAGACCGTGCTCTGGAACGGACCGATGGGTGTGTTCGAAACCAAACCATTCGATGCTGGTACACTCGCCGTGGCGCGGGCCATGGCCGAAGCCACCAAACGCGGGGCAACCACCATCGTGGGCGGTGGCGACTCGGCGGCGGCCGTGGCAGAGGCAGGGCTCGAGACGGCCATGTCTCACGTCTCCACTGGCGGTGGCGCTTCGCTGGAGTTCCTGGAGGGCAAGGTGCTCCCGGGTGTAGCAGCCCTTGACGATCGCTGACATGCAACGCCCCGTCCTTGCAGCAAACTGGAAAATGCACCACGGGCCTTCTGATGCCCGTGCCTTTCTTCGGTCATTCCTCGCGCACTACGCACGCCGCCCCGATCGCCAGGTGGTCTTTTTCCCACCTGCCGTCAGCCTGACCACGGTCATCGATGGGCTCAAGGAGCGGCAGGACATCCTGGTCGGCGCGCAAAACATTCACTGGGAAGACAAGGGCGCCTTCACGGGTGAGCTTTCGGCCGCCATGGTCCGTGACGCCGGTGCCGAGCTCGCGCTCGTCGGCCATTCCGAGCGGCGACATGTCTTTGGCGAGACCGATGAGCAGACCTCGCTCAAGGTGGCAGCTGCAGTGCGCGCTGGCCTCACCCCCATGTTGTGCGTCGGCGAAAAGCTCGAGGAGCGGGAACGCGGGGACACCGAACTGGTGGTGCTGCGGCAACTGCGCGCGGGAATCTCGCGGATCGAGCCGCATGCCATTGCCAGTATGCTGATCGCGTACGAGCCCGTGTGGGCCATTGGAACGGGCAAGACGGCCACCCCCCAGGACGCGACCGCAATTCACACCGTCATTCGGCGAGAGCTGATGGCGATTCTCGGGGAAAAAGCCAATGCGCTGCCCATCTTGTACGGCGGAAGCGTGAATCGCGGTAATGCCCAGTCGCTTCTCGAGGCCGCCGAGGTTGGGGGGCTTCTCGTCGGGGGCGCCTCGCTCGACGCCGAAGGGTGGACGAGCATCGTCAGGACGTGACAAGTGACTTGCGCGTATCCCTCTGATCCTGCGATACTTAGCGGCTCTGTACCAGCCACAAATCGCAGGCTCGGACCATGTATACGTTTCTTCTCGTAATCCTGATCATCACCAGTCTCGTGCTCATGACCGCCGTGCTCCTCCAGGCGGGCAAGGGCGGAGGACTGGCGTCATCGTTTGGCGGAGCCTCGTCGTCGTCCGACTCGCTGATCGGCACCCGGCAGGCTGGCAACGCGCTCACGAAGATCTCCTGGTGGGGAGGCGGTGTCTTCCTCTTTCTCGCCTTTGTGCTCGGACTGATGTCGGTGCGCACTCGCGTGCCCAAGTCCGTGCTCGACCAGCCCTTCTC
Source organism: uncultured Gemmatimonadota bacterium (assembly GCA_902826615.1). GTDB lineage: Bacteria > Gemmatimonadota > Gemmatimonadetes > Gemmatimonadales > Gemmatimonadaceae > RBC101. The sequence continues at coordinate 105,332 of CADEFN010000007.1, read as the reverse complement.
GCAGACCCCGGCCGCTCCGTCGGCCCCCAAGGGTGGCGCAGCGCCGGCTCCTGTCACGCCAATCGAGCAGGGCAAGGCCGCTCCCGCGGTACCAGCTCCCACGACTCCGAAGAACCCGTAACCTCTCGTGCCGCTCCGCGACTCCATCAAGGGGTTCCTCCTCCTCGAGGACGGAACCCTTTTTCTCGGCCAGCTGACTGGTCAAGTACCGCCGACCGTCGCCGAAGTGGTCTTCACGACCAACATGAGTGGCTATCAGGAGGTCTTTACCGATCCGTCGTATAAGGGACAGATCGTGGTAATGACCGCGCCCATGATCGGAAACTACGGCGTCAACCACGAAGACCCGGAGAGTGCTGGCGCGCAGGTGGCAGGGATTGTGGTTCGCGAGATCTCACGGTCCTACTCCAACTGGCGAGCGGATGGCGATCTCGCCGGGTGGCTCGGTCCGCTCGGCGTTCCCATTCTCCACGGCGTCGACACACGGCGGCTGACACGGCACCTCCGGTCCGTCGGTGTCATGCGCGGAGTGATTGGCGTTGGCGCGGAGGCCACCGCCGAAGCCAGAGCAGCCCTCGAAGCCTGTCCGAGCATGGAAGGGCTCGACCTCGCTTCCGTAGTCTCCACGCGCAAGGAGTACAGCTGGGGAGCGGCCGATGCCCCGTATCACATCGTTGCCTTCGATTACGGCATCAAGCGCAACATCTTGAGGCTGTTCGAAGACCACGGGTGCCGCATCACGGTGGTCCCGTCGACCACCTCGGCCGAAGATGTTCTGGCCAGGAAGCCAAACGGCGTTTTCTTCTCAAATGGGCCGGGCGATCCTGCGGCGGTTGACTATGCGCGGCAGACCATCCGCACGATTGCTGACCGCAAGGTGCCGATCTTCGGCATTTGCCTGGGACATCAGCTCATCGGGCTCACTTTTGGCGGGTCGACGATGAAGCTCCCTTACGGGCACCGCGGCGGTAATCACCCTGTAAAGGAATTGGCGACTGGTCGAGTTCTGATCACTTCGCAAAACCATGGCTTCGCGGTGAAGGGTGGCGAGGATGGAATTCCGGGCGCACCTGATCTCGAGGTCACGCACGTGAACCTCAACGACGGAACCGTTGAAGGGCTCCGGCACCGGTCACTTCCGCTTTTCGCCGTGCAGTATCACCCCGAAGCGGCCCCTGGTCCGCACGACGCGCGACCCCTCTTCAAGCAGTTTCTGAATGCGGTCCGGGATGATGTAACCCGAAGTGCCGCAACCGCTTGACACACAATAAGTAACGGTCTATGTTCGACCGAACTGACGGGCGTTAAGCCTACGCCCCTTTAGAGGCTAGCAATGACTAAAGCCGACCTCGTCGAGCACGTTACTCAGCAGATTTCGCGGACCGCAGGCCCGCTTATATCCAAGAAAGACTGCGCTCGGGTCGTCGATGCGTTCCTTGACGCTATCAAGGAAGCGCTCCAGCTCCAGAAAAACATCGAGGTTCGGGGCTTCGGCACGTTCAAGATCCGGCACCGGAAGACGCGCATGGCCCGAAACCCCAGGACCGGGAGCCCGGTCGAGGTGTCTGCCAGGCCAGTCCCGGTGTTCAAGCCCAGCAAGGAACTGCGCGCCATGGTTGCGGATCTCGAGCCGCTTCCCGGGCACGACTACAGCGACGACGACGACGATTAGCCCTTGTTGCTCGACCAATTGGCGCCCTCGGCATCTGCCGGGGGCTTTTCTTTTGGTCTGGCAGGGAACCGACACAATCTGCTAGAGTTGCTGTGATATGAACGTTCGGGTGCTTCTGTTCGCCTCGTATGCCGAGGCCGTGGGGTCGGATTCTCTGCAGCTCGAACTGCCGAGCACGGCTCGCGTGGGTGACGTGCTAACCGAGGTGCGGCGACGCATCAGCCGGGATGTCCCTCCCTCGCCGATGATGGCACGAAACGCCGAGTACGCGGAACTCGACGAGCTCATCCACGAAGGGGACGAGGTGGCGATCATTCCTCCCGTGGCGGGGGGCTGAGGGCTTATGCGTGCATCCCTCGTGGAATTGCCAATCGACTCAGCAGCCCTACTCCGCGAGGTCGGCGTGCACGAAAGCGGCGCCGTCACCCTGTTCGTCGGAACGGTCCGGAACAGCAATGACGGTCGGCCTGTGACCGGAATCGAGTACACGGCGTACGCGGCCATGGCCAGCTCGGAGCTCAAGAAGATCGTCGGGGAAGCGTCCCAGCAGTTCGGTACCGACCACGTCGTCGTCGAGCACCGTCTGGGCTATCTCGCACTCGGAGAGGCCAGCGTGGCCATCGCGGTATCGCACGCCCGACGTGCCCCGGCCATGGACGCGTCCCGGTTTGTCATCGAGGAGATCAAGAAGCGGGTCCCAATCTGGAAGCGTGAGCATTACGCGGACGGGACGCGGGAGTGGGTTGACCCGACCCGGAAGTACACGTCGATGTCGGCCGGCGAGGTGAGATGATGACCCATCCGCCTCCCCTCAAGGATCAGTTCGGCAGGAGCATCGAGTATCTGCGTATTTCCGTCACCGATCGGTGCAATTTTCGGTGCCAGTACTGCATGCCGCTGGAGGGCCTCGCCTGGCTCCCCAAGCGGGACATTCTGTCCTACGAGGAAATCGCGGAGGTTGTCAGCCAGCTCGCGCCGCTGGGCCTGCGTCGTCTCCGGATCACCGGCGGCGAGCCTACCATTCGGCCCGAACTTCCGGCCCTGATCAAGATGCTCAAGGCCGTTCCAGGCATCGAGGACATCGCGCTTTCGACGAACGGGGTAAAACTCCCCGAGCAGGCGATCGCTCTCCGTGAAGCGGGTCTCGATCGCGTGAACATGAGCGCCGACTCGCTGCGTCACGATCGCGTTGTCGCGATCGCACGCCGTAACCTCAGCTTCGACCCTGTAGCGTCCCTTCAGGCCGCACAGGCGGCGGGACTCGGGCCCCTCAAGATCAACGTTGTTGTCATGCGCGGTACCAACGACGACGAGGTGGCCGATTTTGCCCGTCTGACCATCGATAACCCCTGGCACGTGCGTTTTATCGAGCTCATGCCGGTCGGCGACATGCGCGACCTCACGTGGGAGCACGTGGTACCAAGTGACGAGGTCCTGCGCCGGGTTTCAGCGCTGGGTGCACTTGAACCTGCGTCCGGACCGAAGGGGAATGGTCCCGCCAGTTACTACCAGTTGCGCGGCGCCGCGGGCACCGTCGGGGTGATCACCCCGATGACCCACACGTATTGCGGGTCATGCAATCGGGTGCGCCTAACGGCCGACGGTCGCCTGCGTACCTGTCTCTATGGGGACCACGAGGTGAACCTGCGAGAGCCTCTGCGTGCCGGGGAGCGGCTGGAGCCCCTCTTTCGTCAGGCGCTCGCGGACAAACCCAAGGAGCACAACCTGCTTCAGATGCAGGTGGGTGGATTGCGGGCGCTCTCGCAGGTGGGTGGCTGAGGGGGGGCAGGGAGGGCAGGCCCCTGTTTGGCCGGGAAAAGGCAGGGCGCGCACGCTAAGGCGGCCGATTAACTTGCCCGATACTACCCGAACACACTCTTCCTCACACATGGTCAACAAAATCACGGTCGTCGGCGCGGGCAATGTGGGTGCTACCGCCGCTCAGCGCGTCGCCGAGAAAGAACTCGCGAAGCATGTCATCCTCGTCGACATCGTTGAGGGAGTTCCGCAGGGCAAGGGCCTCGATCAGTGGCAGTCGGCTCCCATCGAGCTGTACGACTCCCGTGTGATCGGCACCAACGGATACGAAGAGACCGAGAACTCCGATATCGTCATCATCACCGCCGGTATTGCCCGCAAGCCGGGTATGTCGCGGGATGACCTGATGAATACCAACGCCGGGATCGTGAAGGCGGTTTCCGAACAGGTGGCGCGTACGTCGCCTAACGCCATTCTGATCGTGGTGTCGAACCCGCTGGACGTGATGTGTTACGTGGCCAAGAAGGTCACCGGCTTCCCGCGCGAGCGCGTGCTGGGCATGGCGGGTGTCCTCGACACGGCGCGATATCGCGCTTTCCTCGCCGAAGCCATGGACATTTCGGTCCGTGACATCCAGGCCATGGTGCTGGGTGGGCATGGCGATACCATGGTGCCCCTCATCTCGTACACCACGGTCAGCGGCATTCCAGTCACGCAGCTCCTCGATCGCGCGGTCCTCGACAAGATCGTCGATCGCACGCGCAATGGTGGTGCCGAAATCGTCCAGTACCTCAAGACCGGTTCGGCGTACTACGCACCTTCTGCCGGTGCCGTCCAGATGGCCGAAGCCATCGTGCAGGACCAGAAGCGCATTCTGCCCTGCGCCGCCTGGCTCGAAGGCGAATATGGCATGTCGGGACTCTTCCTTGGCGTGCCGTGCAAACTGGGCCGCAACGGACTGGAACGCATTCTCGAGGTGGAGCTGACCAGCGCGGAACGTGTGGCGTTAGGCAAGAGTGCCGAGGCGGTGCGCGAACCCATGGGCAAGCTCTCCATCTAGTCTCCGGCCCCTTACATGACTGCATCCTCACTGCCGGCGGCCGGGGCTTCCCGGGCGCCGGTCGGGCGTCTGCGGCGGTTCTGGGACTCGTCGGTCGGCAAGAAAGTTGTCATGGCCGTGACGGGACTCGGCGGCATCGGATTTGTCGTCGCCCACATGGCGGGCAACCTGCAGATGTTCGTCCCGGGTACGCCGGCGCAAGCCATGCACGAGTATGCGCTTGGTCTCCGAAAACTCGGACCGTTGCTCTGGGTGGCGCGCGCCGGTCTTGTCGTCATGGTGGTGCTGCATGCCACTGCGGCCCTGCAGCTGATTGCCCGCAACCGGGCGGCGCGCCCGGTGCCATACAGCCGGCGGGTTGGGCAGGTCAGCACGCTCGGCGCGAAAACCATGCGCGCGGGTGGAATCCTCCTCGCGCTTTTCGTGGTCTTTCACATCCTCGACATGACACTCGGTGTGGGCCATCCACAGTTTGTCCACCTCGATCCGTACAACAACCTTCGTCTCGGGTTCCAGCGGTGGTGGGCGGTGCTGTTCTATGTGGTCGCCGTCATCTTCCTGGGGCTGCACCTCTTTCACGGCGCCTGGGCCTCATGGCGAACCCTCGGGTTGCGCCGGGCGAGTGATCGCCCATTGCATCGCAACATCGCCATCGCGCTGGCGCTCTTCGTCACGCTGGGCTTTCTGGCGGTACCGGTGGCTGCAGCGTTAGGCATCTTCGAGCCGCAAACGGTGGTGATGGACGCCGCCCACACTCCGGAGGCTGCTCAGTGACGCCAAACGCGCGCATCCCCGAGGGCCCTATCGCCCAGAAGTGGGACCGGCACAAGTTCGAGATGAAGCTCGTGAATCCCGCCAACAAGCGGAAATATCACGTGCTCGTGGTGGGGTCAGGTCTCGCCGGCGCCTCGGCAGCCGCCACCATGGCGGAGCTGGGATACCAGGTCTCCTGCTACTGCTTCCAGGATTCGCCACGTCGCGCGCATTCCATTGCGGCGCAGGGTGGCATCAACGCGGCCAAGAACTACCAGAACGACGGCGACTCGATTTACCGCCTCTTTTACGACACGGTCAAAGGGGGCGACTTCCGCGCCCGCGAAGCCAATGTCTATCGCCTCGCACAAATCTCGGTGAACATCATCGACCAGTGTGTGGCGCAGGGCGTACCGTTTGCGCGTGAGTACGGCGGGCTCCTGGCCAACCGGTCGTTTGGCGGGGCGCAGGTCTCGCGCACCTTCTACGCGCGGGGACAAACCGGGCAGCAGCTCCTCCTCGGCGCCTACCAGGCGCTGGAGAAGGAAATCGCCAAGGGCACCGTGCGCATGCATGCGCGCTCCGAAATGCTTGACCTCATCCTCGTGAACGGCGTGGCCCGTGGCATTGTCACGCGCGATCTGGTGACGGGGAAAATCGAATCGCACGTCGGCGATGCCGTGGTGCTCGCCACCGGTGGGTACGGGAACGTCTTCTACCTCTCCACCAACGCCAAGGGCTCCAACACCACCGCCATCTGGCGCGCCCACAAACAGGGCGCGCTCTTCGGCAATCCGTGTTACACGCAGATTCACCCCACCTGCATTCCCCAGAGCGGCGACTACCAGTCAAAGCTCACGCTCATGTCGGAGTCACTCCGCAACGACGGGCGTGTCTGGGTGCCAAAGAAGCAGGGCGACACACGCAGCCCGGCGCAGATCCCCGACGCCGAACGCGATTACTACCTCGAGCGGAAGTATCCATCTTTCGGCAACTTGTCTCCTCGCGACATCGCGTCACGGGCAGCCAAGGAAGCCTGTGATGACGGGCGCGGCGTGGGCCCCGGTGGCCTCGGCGTGTATCTCGACTTCCGCGATGCCATCAAGCGGCTTGGCGCCGACAAGATCGCCGAGCGGTATGGCAATCTCTTCGAGATGTATCAGCGCATCACGGACGAAGACCCGTACCAGGTCCCGATGCGCATCTACCCGGCCGTCCACTACACGATGGGCGGGCTCTGGGTGGACTACAACCTGATGAGCAGCATCCCCGGACTGCACGTCCTCGGGGAGGCGAACTTCTCGGATCATGGCGCCAACCGCCTCGGCGCCAGCGCCCTCATGCAGGGTCTCGCCGATGGCTACTTCATCATTCCGTACACGATTGGCCACTACCTGGCCAGCACCAAGCTCGAAGCGGTGGGCAAGGACCACCCGGCGGTCGTCGCTGCAGAACGCGCGGTCGACGAGCGCACGAAGCGCTTGTTAGGCATCCGGGGCAAGCGCACCGTGCAGTCGTTCCACCGCGAGCTCGGGCGCATCATGTGGGAGAAGTGCGGAATGGCGCGCGATGCGGCGGGGCTGTCGCAGGCCCTGCAAAGCATTCCCGCGCTGCGGCAGGAGTTCTGGGAGAACGTGAACGTCCCGGGCAGTGGTGCAGAGCTCAATCAGTCGCTGGAACAGGCAGGACGTGTGGCCGACTTCCTCGAACTGGGTGAGCTCATGTGCCGCGACGCGCTCCATCGCGAAGAGTCGTGTGGCGGTCACTTCCGCACCGAACACCAGACCGACGATGGGGAAGCCATGCGCAACGACGACCAGTTCGCGTACGTCGCGGCGTGGGAGTACGGCAAGGAGGGAGGGGCTGCAGTGCTGCACAAGGAACCCCTCGCGTTCGAAAACGTCCACCTCGCCACGAGGTCCTACAAGTGATGAACCTGACGCTCAAGGTGTGGCGCCAGGCGGGTCCCGGTGCCCCCGGTGCCTTTGCCGAATATCAGGCCCGCGACATCAGTCCCGACATGTCGTTTCTCGAGATGCTCGACGTGGTCAACGAGGATCTCACGGCAAAAGGGGAAATGCCGATTGCCTTCGATCACGATTGCCGTGAGGGGATCTGCGGCATGTGCGGGCTCATGATCAATGGCTCGGCACACGGCCCGATGAAGGCGACTACAACCTGCCAGCTCCACATGCGGTCGTTCCGGAGCGGGGAAACCATCACCATCGAGCCCTGGCGCGCTTCGGCGTTTCCGGTGCTGCGTGACCTCTGCGTCGATCGCTCATCGTTCGACAGGATTATCCAGGCCGGTGGCTACGTGTCCGTGCAAACCGGGAACGCCGTGGATGGCAACGCGCTGCCCGTGCCAAAGCCTGATGCGGACGCTGCCATGGATGCTGCGGCTTGCATCGGGTGTGGTGCCTGCGTTGCCGCCTGTCCCAATGGATCGGCATCGCTGTTCACCGCAGCGAAGGTATCGCATCTCGGACACCTGCCGCAGGGACAACCCGAGCGCTACCGCCGGGCGCTCAAGATGGTGGCGCAGATGGATCTGGAGACGTTTGGAGGCTGCACCTTGTTTGGGGAGTGCCAGGAGGCGTGCCCGAAGGACATCTCGATTGACACCATTGCGCGCATGAACCGGGACTACATGCAGGCGTCGGCGTTCGAGCCGGGGGAGAACCGAAAGTCGGGCGGGGCTGGCTAAACGTATTGCCCTAACGAATCGGGTCTCCCCGGACTCGCCAAGGCCGTGTCGGCGGGTATCTTGGAGCGCATGAAGATCCCCGATCAATCTCTGCTGGCAAAGGTCGAAGTGCTCGCTGACCTCGAGCCCATCGTCGACCAGCTCATGGAAGCCCACGAGTCCAAGCGTATTCTCTGGTTTCCCAGCGAAGTCCTGGCCCCCGCACCAGACACCGATCCGGACCGGCATTTCGGCGCGCTCCGGGAGCGCGCTGCGGGCATCAGCCTGCCAGCCCGAGTTGCCCTCTGCGTGAATCTGCTCACCGAAGAGGGCCTCCCGCACTTTCACCGCATCCTCGGTCAGTACCTGGGGTCGGATTCCTTCTGGTTCAAGTGGACCAACTTGTGGACCGCGGAAGAAGACCGGCATGGCGTCATTCTGCACGACTACATGCGCGAAAGCCGGATTCTCGACAACCCGGTGCTCGACCGGATGCAGTTCGAGTACATGCGGTCAGGGTTCGAGCCGGCGTGGGACAGCGACCCCTACAAGGTGTTTGTCTACACCTCTCTGCAGGAGCGTGCGACGCAGATCAGTCACGCCAACACCGGCAAGGTGGCAAGCGAACATGAGCCGCTGATCGGCGAGGTGTTGTCGAACGTCGCCAAGGAAGAAGCGAGACACTACACGTTTTATCGCCAGATCTTCAAGGAAGTGCTGGCGCGCGACCCTGACAACGGACTCCTGTCGGCCGTGGCCCTCATGCCGGCGATCGACATGCCGGGCATCACCATGCCGCATTTCCGTGAGATGGCCGACGTTATCCGGCGGGCAGGCATCTATGGGCCCCGAGACTACCTGAAGATCGTCGAGGAGCAGATCCGCTATTGGGCGATTGATACCGTCCAGGCTGTGTCAGACGCGGGGAAGAAGGCCCAGGAGACCATCCTTGGGATCCCCAAGCGACTCGAACGTGTGGCGGACGCCATGGAATCCCGGACAAAGGCCAAGACTTTCCAGTTTGCCGTCGCCTTCAGCCGGGAATTCGAAATGGCCTGAGCGGTTCGATCTCTTGAGCCGCCGGACGTCACCCCCGTCTGTCCCTGATGCCTCCCCTCCTGTCTCTACGCGACAGAAGGGGAGGTTCGCGTTTGAGGAAGGGGACAGCCGGTGGCGAAAAAGAAAGGCGCGAAAGGTAGTCGGGTATGCGAGCAAAGTGGCGGCCAGTGCATTCATGAATCGTTGGGGCCTCCGTGAGCCATAAGCGCAATGTTTTTCAGGGCTTACGTCCGTTGACACCACCTTGCAGGGGCGGGTAATTTCGTCTGGCTGTTCTAGTGAATTTTTTCACGAACTCGGGCGCTCGATGGATCGAACCTATCTCCCCGTTCTGCTCCTTCTCGGATTTGTCGCCCTCAACGCGGTCGCGATGGTTGCGCTCTCGACGATGGTGCTGCGACGGCGTCCGGCACCCGTAAAGGACCAGCCGTACGAGTCGGGAATCCCGCCGCTCGGCGATGCCCGCGAGCGCTTTTCCGTGAAGTTCTACATGGTCGCGATGTTGTTCATCATCTTCGACATCGAAACCGTTTTCATGATCCCGTGGGGCGTCTACTTCAAGCAGCTCTCCTGCACGACGGGGCTCGTGAATGGGATGTGCCCGGCGGGGATGACTTCGTTTTTTGGTCTGGGAGAGATGCTCGTGTTCATGGTCATCCTCCTCTTCGGTTTTGTTTACGTCTGGAAGAAGGGAGCCCTGCAATGGGACTGACACCTCGCACAGACTCGTCGACCGTCACCGTTGATCCGCAGTCACAGGAAGGCTGGGTCACGACCAAGCTCGATTTTCTTGTGAACTGGGGCAGGGCCAACTCGTTGTGGCCGATGCCATTCGGGACTGCCTGCTGCGCCATCGAGTTCATGGCATCCGCGGCGAGTCGCTTCGACCTCGCGCGCTTCGGGATGGAGCGCATGGCGTTCTCCCCTCGTCAGGCGGATGTGCTGATCTGTGCCGGACGCGTGCCCTTCAAGCTGGCACCCGTGATCCGGCGCATTTACCAGCAGATGCCCCAACCCAAGTGGGTCATTTCGATGGGTGCCTGCGCGTCGACCGGTGGCATGTTCGACACCTATGCGGTCACGCAGGGAATCGACACCATCATCCCGGTCGACGTCTACGTCCCGGGATGCCCGCCTCGGCCCGAAGGGTTGATGTACGGCATCATGATGTTGCAGGAGAAGATCAAGCGCGAGCGCATGGATGACACGTCGCTGCGGAACGAACTCGAGCCCGATCCGGCCAGCAACCTCTACATCTCGCCTGCCATGATCGACGAATTGTCCGAGCCGTTCGGCAATTCAGTGCACCAGACGCGGTCCGGCCTGTGAGCCGCGCCTTTCAGCCGGTGATGGCGGGGCATGCGTCTCCCGGTGCTCCCGCGCCTGCCACCAGAAAGAACCTCCCCAATCGTGGTGGGGATGCCAACCCATCGGCCGCGCGGATTCAGCAGCGTTTCCCCGAGGGATTTGTCCGGAGTGAGGTAGTCTGGGGTGACACCACGGTCTACGTGACGCCGGCCTCGGTGTTCGACATCATCACCTGGCTCCATGGTGATGCCGCCGAGCGCTACGACTACCTCTCCGATGTCACTGCGGTCGAGTATCGCGACCTCGAGATGCCGCTTGAGGTCGTGTGGCACCTCCGATCCATTCCACATCGTCGCTTCCTGCGTCTCAAGGCGTTGCTGCCAAAGGGACAGCCGCTTCGGATCGCTAGTGTGTGGCCCATCTACAAGGGCGCGGACTGGTTGGAGCGCGAGTGTTACGACATGTTCGGGATTGTGTTCGAGGGACACCCGGACCTGCGGCGAATCCTGTTGTGGGAGCAGTACAAGGAAGGGTTTCCTCTGCGAAAAGACTTCCCGCTGCGTGGCCGGTTCTCGCGTGCCGAACAACTGCGTCAAGCACTCGGCGCCAATCCGGAAGCGCGTTATTCGATGGAAGAATTGACGATTGCCGACGCCTTCGAGGACTTGCCGCAGGAAATGCGCAAGCGCCTCACCGGCGGCGAGAAAACGGGAGAGTAGGGGATGGCCACCAAACGCACCATCGAAGTCGCCCTCTCCACGTCGGGGCTCGACAGCGCAGGGAGGCCGCAGCGGGTGCCACTCGTCGTCGATGGCGGCGGCGCGGTCACCACACTCGAGCCACCCGCCTCCCTGGAGCCGGAGCTCGAAGGCGAGCACATGCTCATCAACATCGGGCCGCAGCACCCGGCGACGCATGGCGTGTTGCGTCTGGTGCTCGAGCTCGACGGCGAAACCGTGGTCCGGTGCATTCCGCATGTTGGCTATCTGCACTGTGGCTTCGAGAAGATCGGGGAGTACCGACAGTACAACCAGATCATCCCGTGGACCGACCGCGAGGACTATCTCAACTCGCCGGGCAACAACGTCGCCTTTGCGTTAGGCGCCGAGCGGCTGTTCGGCATCGAGATCACCCCGCGTTGTACGGTGCTGCGTGTGATCGCGATGGAGCTGTCGCGTATCATTTCGCATCTGGTATGGCTGGGCACCACCTGCATCGACATCGGGGCGTTCACGCCCTTCCTGTGGGCATTCCAGGAGCGTGAGCGCGTTTACAATCTGCTCGAAGGGTGGATCGGGGCTCGCCTGACCACGTCGCTGACGCGCGTGGGTGGCATGGCCGCGGATATTCCCGACGGCTGGATGGAAGGCCTCAACGACTTCATCAAGACCTTCCCGAAGACGATCGCCGAAGTGGACAAGATGGTCACCCGCAATGGCATCTGGGTGGGCCGGACGGTCGGGATCGGCGCGCTGACGGCGGAGGAAGCCGTGAACTACGGCCTTTCGGGACCGATGGTGCGCGCGGCGGGTGTGGCCTTCGATGTGCGCAAGGACTTCCCCTATCTCGACTACGAGACGTACGACTTTGATGTGCCGGTGGGCAGTGCAGGGGACGTGTACGATCGCTTCCTCGTCCGGATGGAAGAGCTGCGGCAGTCGGTGCGGATCCTCGAGCAGGCTGCGCGTCGTTTGCCTGACGGACCGGTGAACGTCGACGATCCTCGCGTGATTCTTCCGCCCAAGTCAAAGGCCACGTCGGAGATGGAGTCGATGATCCATCACTTCAAGCAGGTGATGGAGGGTCCGCGTCCTCCGGTGGGCGAGAGCTACGTCGCCGTCGAAAGTCCGAAGGGCGAGAAGGGCTATTACATGGTGTCCGATGGCACCTCCAAGCCGGTGCGTTGGCGCATTCGTCCGCCGTCCTATGTGAACCTGTCCGCCATCCCCAAGATGGTCGAGGGTCACCTGCTCTCGGACGTCATCGCCATCAACGCCAGCATCGACATCGTGATGGGAGAGATCGACCGATGAACAAGAGATGGCAGACGGCACACGGCAGTTTCAAGCGAGGTGACGCGTGAGTCACGGACCCTCCGCCACTGGCGGTGCCGCGCTCAAGACCGGCGGCCATGGCCACCATGAAAAACACGTGCCGGTGTTCGTCGGCGAAACCGAGAAGCGGCTGCAGGAGCTGCTCACCAGGTATCCCACGAAACAGGCAGCGCTGCTGCCGGCACTCTGGATGTTGCAGGAGGCCCGAGGCTGGGTGAGCGAGGAAGGCATGGCGGAAGTCGCCACGGTGCTGGGCCTCACCCCGGCGTATGTGAAGGGCGTGGTGACGTTTTACACCATGTATCATCAGCACCCCGTTGGCAAACACTTCATCCAGGTGTGCACCACGTCACCCTGCCATGTGTGCGGCGCCGAAGATGTGGTCAAGGCGTTCCTCGAACAGACTGGCTGCGGCGAGTTGGGTGTCACGTCGGCCGACGGCAAGTACACGGTGATCGAGGTGGAGTGCCTGGGCGCATGCGGGTTTGCGACCCCGGTAATGGTGAACAGCGACTTTCTGGAATCGATCACGCCTGCCACCGTGGCCGACGTGCTCAAGCGTTACGGCTGACACACACCCGGACCCCGACACACTGACGTCATGGGCTACCCCCACAAGCCCCATCCGCGAGAAACTCAGGTCCTCTCCACGCACTTCGGCACCGCCGATGCGCGCACGGCCGAGGGCTGGAAACAACGCGGCGGGTACAAGGCACTGCAGAACGCGTTAGGCATGGATCCCCTGGCCATCCAGCAGGTGGTCAAGGACTCCGGGCTTCGCGGACGCGGCGGTGCAGGTTTTCCGACCGGTCTCAAGTGGTCGTTCATGAAGCAGGGCGACGGCAAGCCGCACTACCTGTGCTGCAACGCCGACGAATCCGAGCCCGGCACCTTCAAGGATCGCGAGATCATGCGCTGGACGCCGCACGCCCTCATCGAGGGGTGCGCGATCGGTGCGTACGCGATCGGTGCCGAAACCGCCTACATCTACATCCGCGGTGAGTTCACCGAACCGCTGGACGTGATGGAGCGCGCCGTGGCCGAGGCCCGTGCCGCCGGCATCATTGGCAAGAACGCCATGGGGAGCGGAAAGACGGTCGACGTCTGGGTGCACAAGGGCGCAGGGGCCTACATCTGCGGTGAAGAAACGGCCCTCATGAATTCGCTCGAGGGCAAACGCGGCAACCCGCGGATCAAGCCTCCATTCCCCGCGGTCGCCGGACTCTTCGGCATGCCGACGACCATCAACAACGTCGAAACGCTCACCGCGGTACCGCACATTCTGAACAATGGCGCCGACTGGTACAAGAAGATGTCGCGCCCGGACAATCCCAAGAGCACCGGCACCAAGCTGTGGAGTGTGTGCGGTAACATCACACGCCCCGGCAACTACGAAGTCGAGATGGGCTTCCCGTTTGGCGAGTTCCTCCAGGATCTGTGCGGTGGCGCCCCGAATGGCCGGAAAATCAAGGCCGTCATTCCCGGTGGATCGTCCGTCCCGATCATCACGTGGGAGGAGGCCGAATCGGCGGTCATGGATTACGAAGGGATGGTAGCGGCAGGCACGATGCTCGGCTCAGCCGGCTGCATCGTGATCGACGAAGCGCAGTCGATGCCACGCCAGATCGCGCGCCTGGCGCGCTTCTACGCGCACGAATCCTGTGCGCAGTGCACACAGTGCCGCGAAGGGACGGCCTGGACCACCAAAATCCTCGAGCGCATCTGTGCAGGTGACGGCACCGCTGAAGACCTCGACACCCTGCTGTCGATTGCTGACAACATGACCGGCAAGACGATCTGCGTACTGTCTGATTCGTGCGCAACGCCGGTGGTGAGTGGCCTGCAGCGCTGGCGCCACGAGTTCGAGGCGCTGATCACGCGCAAGACCGTTCACGCCGTGCCTGCGGTGGTGGCCTGATGACTGCACCTCGTGTGAACCTGACCATCGAGGGGCGGCCGGTCTCGGTCGCGCCCGGTACCAACCTCATCGAGGCCGCCAAGCAGGCCGGGGTGCTGATCCCGCACTACTGCTATCACCCCGGGCTTCCGGTCGCCGGTGTGTGCCGTATGTGCCTGGTGGAGGTCGAGAAGTTTCCCAAACTGGCTCCTGCCTGCGCCACAGCGGTGGCCGAAGGGCAGGTGGTCCATGTGCACTCCGAGAAGGCTCGCGAGGCCCGCAAGGGTGTGCTCGAGATGCTGCTCATCAACCACCCGCTCGACTGTCCCATCTGTGATCAGTCCGGTGAGTGCGAGCTGCAGGACTACACCTACCAGGAAGGGCGCGCCGATTCACGGTATCGTGAGCCCAAGCGATTCAATCCCGTGGAGGATTTCGGCGGAGACGTGTTGTACGTCCCCAATCGCTGCATCCTCTGCACACGCTGCGTGCGTTTCATGGATGATGTCGCCCATGACAACGTGCTCAATGTCAGTGAACGCGGCGATCGCGCCTTCATCGGCAAGTTCGAGGGCAAGGACCTCACCCACGAGTGGGCAGCGAATGTCGTCGACCTCTGCCCGGTTGGGGCGCTGCTCTCCAAGGATTTCCTCAACAAGGCGCGGGCCTGGGAACTCGATCGCACCGCCTCGGTGTGCACCGGGTGTTCACAGGGGTGCAACATCATTGTCGAGACCCGCGACAACGTGGTGATGCGGTATCGTCCGCGCTCCAATGAGCAGGTGAATGACTTCTTCATGTGCGACCATGGCCGCATGAGTTATCGCGGACTCAATCGCCGTGACCGGATTGATGTGCCTTCCATCCTCGGCGGGAAGGGGTACGACGCCGTGGATTGGGACGTCGCCCTCGATGGCGCCGCGCGGGTGCTCAAGGGCAAGCGAGCCTATGTGGTGGCGTCGCCCAACCTCTCCAACGAATCGCTGCATCTGCTGAGTCGCCTCATCAAGAAGACCGGCGGCGTTGGCACCTTCCGCATCGAGACGGGGCACGAAGCGCCCCTACCCGGTGTGAAAGACCTGTCATTGCGGGCCGACCGTGCTGCCAATGGCACCGGCGCCGAGCTGATGGGGTTCACCCGAAGCAACACGCCCTTTGCTGGAATCGCGGCCGGCGACGCACTCATTATCGCCGACGCCGAGGTCAAACCGGAGGACCTGGCGGCCATCGGGCAGGCGTCGGCGGTGATCGTGCTTTCGACCAGCATGCCGGCAGGGGTCACCCGCGCCGCTGTGGTGCTCCCCGTGAGCACGCACGCGGAGGAAGAAGGAACCTTCACCAACCTCCGTGGCCGGGTGCAGCGCTTTCTGCAGGCCAAGGCAGCGCCGGGCATGGCGCGGCCCACCTGGTTCGCCGTCAGTGATCTGCTCGGCGCGTTAGGCGAGTCCGCGCAGTATTTCATGGCAAGCGAAGTGTTCGCGTCGCTCGCGGCGTCCAACGCGGGGTTTGCCGGCCTGTCCTACGACACCGTCGGCTTGCGCGGCCTCCCGATTGCCGGCGAACCGGCAGGAGCGGGTCGATGAGTATTCTGACGCTGAGCACCTTTGCGCTGTTGCAGGCTGCGACACCGCAGGGAGACATGCACTTCTGGCCCTGGCTGGCCGCCAGCGGTGCAAAGCTCATTCTCTTCTTCACCATTTACATGGTGGGTGTGGCCTACACCACACTTGCTGAGCGAAAAATCTCGGCGTGGATCCAGCACCGGCATGGCCCGAACCGTGTCGGCCCCAACGGCTTCTTTCAGCCGCTGGCCGATGGCGTGAAGAACTTCATGAAGGAGGAGACACTTCCGCCATATGTGAACAAGGCCATGTTCATCCTCGCACCAATGATGGCGTTCATCCCGGCGCTCACGGTGTGGTGTGTGATCCCGTGGGGTGCGTCGTGGGCGTCGCCCTGGGGCCGCGTGGATATGATGCTGGCCGACCTGCCCATCGGTTTCCTCTTCATCATCGCCATTTCGTCGCTGGGTGTGTACGGCATCGTGCTCGCCGGGTGGGCCTCCAACAACAAGTACGCGCTCCTTGGTGGCCTCCGGTCCAGCGCCCAGATGGTGTCGTATGAAATTTCGATGGGGATGTCGCTGATACCGGTGCTGTTGTTCGCGGGCAATGTGACCCTGTCCTCGGTGGTCAATCAGCAGGCGAGTGTGCACCTCTGGAATGTGCTCACATTGTCGGTCGCCTTCCTCATCTATCTGATCTCTGCCTTCGCCGAAACCAACCGGCTGCCGTTCGATCTTCCCGAGGCGGAGTCGGAACTGATCACCGGCTACCACACCGAGTACAGCGCGATGAAGTTCTCGCTTTTCTTCATCGCCGAGTACGCGAACATGATCACCCAGTCGGCGATGATTGCCACGCTGTTCTTCGGGGGATGGGACATTCCCTTCACCCAGGCCGACAACGTCGGTGGCGTGTCATTCCCGATGGTGCTGCTGTCGATGGGGATCATGGCCGCCAAGACCGTGTTCTTTGTCTTCTTCTATATCTGGGTTCGCTGGACGCTGCCCCGGTTCCGGTACGATCAGCTGATGTCGTTAGGCTGGAAGCTGCTCCTGCCACTCGCCCTGACCTACATCGTCATCATCGCATCGGTCATGCTGGCCCTCGACGCTGCAGGGGTGGAACGCGGGCTCGTGTACGGGCTGGTGTTCCTGGGCGTGAACGTGGTGATCCTCGGGTTGTTGTTCCTCGTCCTCGACCGCGGCCGTCTGCTCAGCCCGGCCTATGGGCGTGCCTCCACCGAAGAATTGCGCCGGATGCGCGGCATCGTCACCTCGCGGCCGCGCCGCCTCTCGCCAACTGCAGGAGACTGATGGCCATCAACGTCAAGGTCGTCGACCGGCCGATCGAAGAGACCAGCTACGTGCGCGCCACCCTCTCGGGAATGGCAAACACGCTGAAGCATCTGGTGGACCCGCACCGTGTCACCACCCAGTATCCGGAAGAGCGTGAGACGATTTCGCGCCGCTGGCGGGGGACTCACCGCATGCTCACCACCGAAGACGGCAAGGCCAAGTGTGTGGCGTGCGGCCTGTGCCCAACGGTGTGCCCGGCCAACTGCATCAAGCTGGTGCCGGGCGAAGATGAGCAGGGCAACCGGTATCCGCTGGTGTTCGATATCGATGAGTTCCGCTGCATCTTCTGCGGCTACTGTCAGGAGGTCTGCCCCGAGGAGGCCATTCACCTCGGGCGGCATTACGAGAATGCCGAGTTCAACCGCGAGGGCTTTGTGTATGACCTCGAACGGCTGATGGCGCAGACCCACCCGGTAACCGAGTTGTGGGATCCCGCTGACCCCAAGGGTGAGTGATGTCCGACTTCTTCTATCGCGTCCACTTCTATCTCTTCGGTCTGATCGCCATTGCCTCGGCGTTGGCGTTCGTCACGCGGAAGAGCCCCGTCGCTGCGGCCCTTTGGCTGGTGAACACGATGTTCTCGCTGGCGGCGATCTACGTGATGATGGACGCGCACTTCATCGGTGCGATTCAGGTGCTCGTGTACGCGGGTGCCATCATGGTGGTGTTCCTCTTTGTCGTCATGCTCCTCAACCTCGGCCATCCAGACGAACTCTCCGACATCAAGGGGACGTGGGGCAAACTCGGGGCAGGGCTCCTCGGCCTCGCCATCCTGGCGCAGGTCATGGCCATGGCGCGGTCGCAGGCACCAAAGGAGCTCATCCAGCCCGTGGGCGAAGCTGCGAAGTCGCTGCGTGATCTCAATGCGGTGGGTGTGATCGCCAAGCCACTCTTCAGCGAGCACCTCCTCGCGTTCGAGCTCACGTCGATCCTGCTCCTGGTCGCCATTGTTGGGGCAGTCGTTCTCGGAAAGCGGAGGTCCACATGATGGTCGCCGAGGCGCTGGCCCTTTCAGCAGTGTTATTCACGATCGGCGTGGTGGGTGTGCTCACCCGCCGCAACGCGATCATCATCTTCATGTGTGTTGAGCTGATGCTCAATGCCGTGAACCTGTCCTTTGTCGCTTTCTCACGGATGTACGGCGCGACCGGTCAGGTGTTCGTGGTGTTTGTCATGACCGTCGCTGCCGCAGAGGCCGCGGTCGGGTTGGCCATCATCATTTCGATCTTCCGCCATCGTCAGACGGTGGACCTCAAGAACATCAATCTCCTCAAGGGCTGATGCTCCTCCTCCAGGAAGCTGCAGCCGCTGGTGCGCATCCACTCAGCGGGTCGATCGCCGAATGGATCTGGCTCGTGCCGGTATTCCCGCTGATCGGGTTTCTGATCAACGGGTTACTGTCGCTGCGCACGGCGGCCCATATCGGTCCCAAGGACCCCACCGCTCATCATGCGCATCATGATCATGCCCATGATGACGCCCATGGCCACGCGGATGGGCACGGTCACGATCATCCGGCGGTGCACCCGTATGCCGGCATCGCCAGCCTGGTGGGTCCCGCGGTGCTCTTTGCATCGTTTGCGCTGACCGCGGCCATCTTCCTGGCACTCTCGGGCGCACACGCCGAGACGCCCTTCATCAAGACACTGTTCAGCTGGATGCCCGCCGGGAACCTGGCGATCAATGCCGCATTCCAGGTGGACCAGCTGTCGATGGTGATGACGATGGTCATCACGGGCGTGGGATCGCTCATCCACGTGTTCAGCGTGGGCTACATGAAGGAAGACCCGGGGTACCCGAGGTACTTCGCATATCTCAATCTGTTCGTCTTCTTCATGCTCGTGCTGGTGCTTGGCGCCAACTACCCGATGCTGTTCGTCGGCTGGGAAGGCGTCGGTCTCTGTTCGTATCTGCTGATCGGGTTCTGGTTCAGCGAGAAGGCCAACGCCGACGCTGGCAAGAAGGCCTTCATCGTCAATCGTATCGGCGACTTCGGGTTCCTGGTGGCGATGTTCCTGCTCTTCAGCAACCTGGGTGCGCTCGATTTCGCCGGCGTGAATGCGACGGCCTCGCAGCTGTCGCCGCTGGTGGTGACCGCTATCTGCCTCTTCATGTTCCTGGGGTGCGCGGGCAAAAGCGCCCAGATTCCGCTGTACGTCTGGCTGCCTGACGCCATGGCCGGACCTACGCCCGTGTCGGCGCTGATCCATGCCGCGACCATGGTGACCGCGGGCGTCTACCTCGTGGCGCGCAGTTCCGTGCTGTTCTCGATGTCACCCGTGGCCAGCCTCACGGTGGCCTTTGTCGGCGCCATCACCGCGTTGTTTGCAGCGACCATCGGGCTCAAGCAGTGGGATATCAAGAAGGTGCTGGCCTACTCCACGGTGTCACAGCTCGGCTACATGTTCATCGGCGTTGGGGTGGGCGCGTATGCGGCCGGGGTGTTCCACCTGGTCACGCACGCGTTCTTCAAGGCGTTGCTCTTCCTGGGGTCCGGGTCGGTGATCTACGCCATGCACCAGGCGTACCATCACACCGGGAACCACGACGACGCGCAGGATATGCGCAACATGGGCGGGTTGCGGCAGTTCATGCCGGTGACGTTCGCCCTGATGTGGATTGCCACGCTGGCCATCGCCGGCATCCCACCGTTTGCCGGGTTCTTCTCGAAGGACGAGATCCTCGGCGCCGTGTTTGCCAGGACCCATGGCTCCACTCTGGCTGATGCGACGTGGCTCGGTATACCGGGGAGTGCACTCCTCTATGCGATCTACGCCATCGGGCTCGTGTCGGCGCTACTGACGGCCATCTACATGACACGCATGATGCTGTACACGTTCCATGGTCCCAACCGCACGGGTGACAAGGAGCGTTCACACTTGCGCGAGGCCCCGTGGGTGATGACGGGTCCACTGGCAGTCCTCGGCGTGCTGAGCCTCGCTGGCGGTTGGCTCAACCTGCCGACCTTCTTCCCGGCCGGGCCGGTGCAGGCATTGCACCACTGGCTCGAACCAGTGACCGGTGCGGCGGCGCTGCGCATCACCAATGGCGCCGAAGCGCATTTGGAGCATTCCACCGAGTACATCCTGGTCGGTCTCGCCATTGCGATCGCCGTCATCGGCATCACGATCGCAGTCACGCGACTCAAGCCGGCGGCGCTTGTCTCCAAGTCGCAGTCACCCGCGTCCGAAGGCATCGAACGAGTGCTCGAGCACAAGTACTTCGTGGACGAGGCGTACGACGCCGCGGTGGTGCAGCCGCTTGTTGGGGTGTCGCGCACGGTGCTCTGGAAGGGCATGGACGTCGGACTGATCGACGGTCTCATGGTCAACGGCAGTTCGTACCTTGCGCGCGGGATCGGCTGGGTCGGGGCGCGGCTGCAATCGGGTCAGGTGGGCACGTATGCGTGGGTGCTGATCATCGGCGTCCTCGGCGTGCTCGGCGCTTTCACCCTCAGGTAACCCATGGCTGCCTTCCTCCAATCCATCGGTTACAACAGCTTGATCCTCCCGGCGCTACTCATCATTCCCACGGTGGGCGCGCTGCTCGTCTGGCTGCACGGCGCCACACTCAAGGGGGCGGATGAGGCTGCGCAGGAAGCCGGGGCCATGATGGCGCGCCGGCTCACCTTCGCGATCCTGCTCCTCGAGTTCATTCTCTCGGCGGGACTCTGGTGGTCGTTTGATGCCTCCTCTGCCGCATACCAGGCCACCATCGACTGGCCCTGGATCTCGGCCTGGGGTGCCCGGTTTGCGTTAGGCATCGACGGGCTCTCGCTCATGATGGTGCTGCTCACCACCTTCCTCATGCCGCTGGCGGTGCTTGGTGGCTGGACGAGCGTGCGGCACAAGGTGCACGCCTATCATGTGCTGATGCTGCTCCTCACCATGGGGATGCTCGGTGTCTTTGTGGCTCGCGATCTCTTCCTGTTTTATGTGATGTGGGAAGTGATGCTCATCCCGATGTATTTCATCGTCGGCATCTGGGGCGGGGAGCGTCGGATTTACGCGAGCATCAAGTTCTTCATTTACACGATGGTGGGCTCGCTGCTGATGCTCATCGCCATCGTGTATCTCGGATGGCAGGCGGGGCTCCTGGAAGGGAAGCCGAACTTTGCCTATGAAGCGGTGATGGCACTGCCGGAGTTCAGGCCCATGGTGGCCTTCTGGCTCTTCGCGGCGTTTTTTGTGGCCTTCGCCGTGAAGGTGCCGATGTTCCCCTTCCACACGTGGCTTCCTGACGCACACGTCGAGGCGCCAACGGCGGGGTCCGTGATTCTGGCCGGGATTCTGCTGAAGCTGGGCACCTATGGGTTCCTGCGCCTCGCCGTGCCGCTCTTTCCGGGCATCGCTCTGCATCCAACCGTGCGCGCGGTCATCATTGCGCTGTCGGTGATTGGCGTGATTTACGGCTCCCTGGTCGCCCTGGTACAGCCGGACTTCAAGAAGCTCGTGGCCTACTCATCGGTTGCGCACCTCGGCATGGTGATGCTTGGCATCTTTGCCATGACTCGTGAGAGTGTGCAGGGCGCCTTGATGGTCATGATCGGTCATGGTGTGTCGACCGGCGCGCTCTTCTTCCTGATCGGGATGATGTACGAGCGCAAACACTCGCGCATCATTGCTGATTACGGTGGAATCGCAAAGGTGGTCCCCATCTACGCCACGCTGCTCACCATTGTGGCGCTGAGCTCGATCGGACTCCCTGGCACCAACGGCTTCATCGGCGAGTTTCTGGTGATGGTTGGCGCCTTCAAGACGGTGCCGGTGATGACCACCGTATCGGCGTTAGGCGTGATCCTCGCCGCAGCCTACCTGCTGTGGGCCTTGCAGCGCATCTTGTACAACACCCTCGACAAGCCGGCCAACGCCCACCTCACCGATCTCAACTGGCGGGAAATCGGGCTTCTGGCGCCGCTCCTGTTCCTGATCATCTGGATGGGCGTGTACCCCAAGCCGGTGCTCTCACGCATGGAAGCCTCTGTGGGCAAGTTCGTGCAGGAAGTCGAAGCCAAGG
The DNA here is from genome assembly GCA_902826615.1 of uncultured Gemmatimonadota bacterium. Classification (GTDB taxonomy): domain Bacteria; phylum Gemmatimonadota; class Gemmatimonadetes; order Gemmatimonadales; family Gemmatimonadaceae; genus RBC101. Next base: position 83,149 of record CADEFN010000007.1, on the reverse strand, counting down.
CAGCAGCGCAGTCGGTGACACTCAACGCACCGGGAGGGAACTGAGATGAACTACGATCTCTCGATTCCCATGCAGCTGTCGGCGGCGCTCCTCCCCGACTTGCTGCTGATCGGTGGGGCCATGGTGCTGATGCTGGTGGCGGCGTGGCGTGACGAAAGTGCCGAACATCAGCGGGCCGTCGGAATTGGCAGCATTCTGCTGGCCGCTGGTGTGCTGGTCATGGTGCTGGTGCAGGGCGCACGCGGTGCAACCGCCGGTCCCGGGGTCATCGCCGTTGACTCCTTCCGCTGGGCCTCGGACGCCGTCTTTCTCATCGCTGGTATCATCGCGCTCGCCCTGTCGATCGAGTACAACAGCCGAGAGCGGATCGATACTGCCGAATCACACGTGCTGGTGCTGTTCGCCGTCGCGGGGATGATGCTGATGGTCGCGTCCCGCGACCTTATGGTGCTCTTCCTCGGAATCGAACTGATGTCGGTGGCGGTGTACGTGCTGGCCGGCATGAATCGGCGGTCCGGCCGGAGTGCCGAGTCGGCTCTCAAGTACTTCCTGCTGGGCGCATTCTCGACGGGGTTCCTGCTGTACGGCATCGCGCTTGTCTACGGCGCGACCGGAACCACCAACCTCGCGACGATCGGGGAGCGCATCAACACCTTCAACCTCCAGCAGACACCGATGCTGCTGGTGGGAATCGCGCTTCTGCTCGTGGGCTTTGCGTTCAAGATTGCCGCGGCGCCATTTCACATGTGGGCGCCCGACGTGTACGAGGGTGCGCCCACGCCCATCACGGGCTTCATGGCCGCCGGGGTCAAGGCTGGTGCCTTCGCGGCATTGCTCCGCGTATGGCTCGAAGCATTCCCCGGGGTCTACTCGGAGTGGCACAAGGCGGTGTGGTGGCTTGCGGCCATCACGATGATCGTGGGCAATCTCGTTGCATTGCAGCAGCGCAACCTCAAGCGCATGCTTGCGTACTCCAGCATCGGACACACGGGGTTCATCCTCGTAGCGCTGGCCTCCGGGACATCGCAGGCCGCCACGGCCTTCGTGTTCTATCTGCTGGCCTACACATTGGCAACGATGGGCGCCTTTGCGGTGATGGTGTCGCTGGGCACCAGCACCTCGCCGCGTGAGTCGATCGAGGACTACCATGGCCTGTGGCAGGAGCGACCCGGGATGGCGGTCGCCATGACGGTCTTCATGCTCGCACTCCTTGGCTTCCCGATTTTCGGTGGGATGGGCTTCTTTGCCAAGTGGTATGTGCTGCAAGCCGCGATGCAGGCGCCGGCGCCGCAGACGCGACTGGCGGTCATCCTCGTGATCACCACGGCGGTGTCGGCGGGATACTACCTCTCGCTGGTGATTGCGATGTTCATGAAGCCACGTCCAGCTGGTGCGGCACCTCTGCCGCCGTCCGGGGCGTGGTCTCGAGCCGTGATCGCCGTTTCCGTGATCATCATTCTCGTTTTTGGTGCGTGGCCCGATCCGGTCGTGAACCTGGTGAACAAGCATTCTTCACTTGGGACTCCGGCTCAAACGGCGATGCCGCGACCCGCGCCAGAGACGGCCGCGCTTCCATGAATCACCCAGGGGCTGCCATCGGCGGCCCCGATTGTTCTTCAAGGACTCCATGGCCATTGCTGCAGGAATATTCCGTCAGTACGACATCCGCGGGATCGTGGATGATGATCTCACCGAAGAGGCGGCGCTTGCGATAGGACGCGGCTATGCCAGTCTCGTGCGTGGCCGTGGGCTGCAGGGCGACGTCGCGGTGGGGCGTGACAACCGACCCAGTGGCGACAAACTGCGAAATGCTCTGGTCAAGGGTCTCACCGAAAGCGGCGTGAATGTCGTCGACGTCGGCGTCGTGCCCACGCCGTTGCTCTACTGGAGTCTCCATCACGTGAACGTGATTGGCGGGATCCAGATCACGGGGTCGCACAATCCTCCGGAGTACAACGGCTTCAAGATCTCCGTTGGGAAGGAGTCGCTGCATGGCAGCGGCATTCAGGAACTCCTCGGAATCATTCGCACCGGAACGTTTCTCAGCGGGCAGGGCACGGTGCGGCACGAAGCAGTCATTGACCGGTATGTCGATGACGTCGTCGCACGTATCGGCCCGATCTCCCGGCCCCTCAAGGTGGTGTTCGACGCCGGCAACGGCGCAGGCGCGCTGGTGGCGGAAAAGCTCTTCTCACGCCTGGGCGTGCAGGGCACCTACATCTTCTGTGAGAGTGACGGCACCTTTCCCAATCATCACCCCGATCCAACCGTCGTCGAGAACCTGCACGACCTCATCGCCGAAGTGGCGAAGCAGGGTGCCGACATGGGGATCGCCTTTGACGGCGATGCCGACCGTATTGGCCTGGTCGACGCACATGGCGGCATCGTGTGGGGAGACCATATCCTGATCCTCTACGCCCGGGATGTGCTGGCGCGGACAGGGAAGGGACAGTCGATCATCTTTGACGTGAAGTGTTCGCAGGCCCTGCCGCACGCGATCAGCGAGGCGGGCGGTGTGCCAGTGATGTGGAAGACGGGCCATTCCCTCATCAAGGACAAGATGAAGGAAGCGCACGCACCGATCGCGGGCGAGATGTCCGGTCACATGTTCTTTGGTGAGGGCTTCTACGGTCACGACGATGCCCTGTACGGCGGTGCTCGGCTTTTGCGTATCGTCGCTGACTCCGGTCGCGGAGTCGAGGAGCTGCTGGCCGACGTTCCCAAGTTTGTCACAACGCCCGAACTGCGCGTGGACTGCCCGGACGACCGGAAGTTCGGCATTGTCGAGAACGCCGCCGCGCACTTCCGCGCCGGGCATGACATCATCGATGTGGACGGCGTACGCGTCCTGTTCGGGGATGGCTGGGGGCTCATCCGTGCCTCCAACACCCAGCCCATCCTCGTGACCCGATACGAGGCACGAACAGCGGAGCGCTTGCAGGAGATTCGTGGTCAGATGGAGACCTGGCTGCGCACCCAAGGGGTGAATCCGTAACGTGACCCGCCGGCGCTGGGGCCTCCTGCTGAGCCTCGCAGTCGCCATCCTGCTGCTGGCGGGCCGCTTTGTCGCGGGCCTTGTGGTGGACTACCGCTGGTACGAAGCACTGGGTGCGGCCAGCGTGTTCCGCGCCAGGCTCACCGACCTGTCTGCGTTGCGCGGTGCGTCGTTTGTCCTCTCGACGCTTCTGGTGTTCGCCAATCTGTATGCTGTTCGCTATTCGGTGGCGTCAGTGGTACTCCCCAGACGCGTCGGCAATATCGAGATCGGCGAAGAGCTGCCGAGCAAGTACCTGCTGTGGACCATTGTGCTCATTTCCCTTGGTCTCGGGGCATTGTTCGCACTCCCCAATAGCGACTGGATGTCGCTTGATCTCGTGCGGAGTGGTGAGGTCTTTCGCGAGGGTGATCCCTACTTCCAGGTGGATCTCGCGTTCTGGGTTTATTGGCTCCCGCTCGAGACGAGTGCCCACCTCTGGGCGCTGGCGTCGCTGTTCGGGATCACCCTGCTGGTCGTCTTTCTGTATGCCCTCACGCCGAGTCTGCGATTCGAGCGTGGGCGCCTCAAACTCTCCGGGCACGTGCGTCGACACCTCGCGGTGCTCGGCGGTCTCTTTCTGATGTTGCTCGCCTGGAGCTATCGGCTTGACGCCTTCCGCCTTCTCCTCGAGGGCTCCGGTGACGGTGGCGTGTTTGCACACGTGGACCATCGCATCGGCATTCCGGCGAACCTCGTGCTCGCCCTCGCCTCCGTCGTCGCCTCGATGTTGCTGGTGTGGTCGGGGTGGGTAGGTCAGTGGCGCGTGGCCGCAGGAACGCTGGTCGGGGTCTTGTTGCTCGCGGTTGGACTGCGCGTGGTATTGCCCGCGCTCTCGGGTCGGGTGCTCGGCCCCGTCAGCGGTGTGCAGCGCGAGCGACCGTACCTGGCGACTCGTGCCGCCTTCTCCAGACGCGCATTCGATGTGGATCGCATACGCGACGTTACCCCCGACACAGCGCGCAGCGCGGCGGCCGCTCCGGCCGCCGCATTGTGGGATGCCGAAGCCATTCAGCAGGCTATTGGCGTGCTCGGACCTTCCGGGCGATCGTCGGGAGCACTCGGCTGGGTGGAGCGTGATGGTCGGCCCCATGCGCTCGTGGCTCAGCCGCCGTCTGGGCCAGCTGCAGCCGAACCTTTGTCACGCTGGCGCCTGACGCTGGCCGACGCCGCACTGACCGGCGAAAACGGGTCGCTGCTTCGGCCCGCGATTGCCAACGAGCTCTTGCAACGCGTCCCATCTGTGATTGTCGGGGACTCGGTGGAAGGGGCGGGCATCGTCTTCGATTCCGTGGACGCCATTGCGGCTCCGCGTCTCGTAACGTGGGCGGACCGGATCGCACACGCGTGGGGCCTTCAGAATCCCAGACTGCTCCGAGGTCCTCCGTTCAGTCGCGAAGCGCGGTTGGTCCGCTTTCGGGATGTGCGAGAGCGCGTCGAACGGCTGTATCCCTTCTTCGCGCAGAGCAACCGGGTGACCCCTGTGGTCGCTGGCGACTCGCTCTTCTGGGCGTTGCATCTCTTCTCGAGCAGCGAGTACTACCCACTCAGTGAACCGATCGTCACAGTGTCTGGTGACGTTCGGTACTTCAAACACGCCGCCCTCGCGTTGGTGAACGCCCACACCGGGCGTGCCATTGCCGTCACCACCCGTGATGCCGATCCCATTGCGCGCAGCTGGTTCCGCCGATTCCCCGAATTGTTCATCCGGGCCTCTGCACTTCGGGAGGACCTGCTGCGTCAGCTTCCGCCACCTGGTGACGGCGTTCTTGCGCAGACACGGGTCTTCGCCCGATACGGTCGCCGCGGGGAGGTCGCCCCGGCCTCGCACATCGCGCGGGAGACCGGCAGCGACACACTGTTCCGGTTTCCGGGACTCGCGCCCTGGTTTGATCGTGAGCGAAGGCGCCTGACCGTTGGCTACCCGGTTCTGGATGCCGCAGGACAGCTTCGGGGGCTTGTTGTTGGTGCTGGTGGCGCCGAAACCGACGTCGAGTGGCTCCCCATCGATTCGGTGCGCATGCAGTGGTCAGACGCCCTGGACGCCTTGCGCCAGGGACTCGACTCTGCGGCGGGCCGGGCACGACCTGAGGAACGACCACTGGTGCGGGGGCCTGTGCGAGTCGTAGCCAACGGGCGCCGGGTGGCGCTCGTCCAAACGGCATACGACTGGCGGGCGGATGCAGCCCCTTCCGTGCGCTGGTCGGCTGTCTTGCAGGGCGACTCGCTGAGAGTCGAGCGATCGATGCTCGCCGCGTTCGGACTCCCCGAACCTGCGCTACAATTGGCACCAGCCACGCCCGAGGCCTTCCGGCAGCGTGTTTCGCAGCTGTATCGGCAAATGTCGGACGCTCTGACGCGTGGTGATTTCGTCACCTTCGGCGCCGCGTACGAGGCATTGGGGCGATTGCTCCGTTCCTCGGGGCCCGCGCCTTGAACGGGCATAGGGCGATGGATAGCTTGCCCCCGCCTGCCCAACCCGGCAGCTACCCGGACGCAACGCGCGTTTGGCAGCCCGGATTCCGGTCATTTCGGGAGTCCCGGCGAATGGCAGGACCACCTCACATGGAGACGGTGTGAACATCCACGAGTATCAGGCGAAGGACATCCTTCGCAAGCTGGGCGTGCCGATTCCCGCTGGAGAAATCGCGACGACCCCTGACGAAGCCGAGGCCATTGCCCGGCGCATTGGTTCTGAGGTTGTAGTGAAAGCGCAGGTCCACGCGGGTGGCCGCGGGAAAGCGGGCGGCGTGAAGCTCGCCAAGACACCGCAGGAAGCTCGAGAGAAGGCGGCCGCCATCCTCGGCATGCAGATCAAGGGGCTGACGGTGATGAAGGTGCTGGTGACCGCCGCCTCCGAAATCGCCAGCGAAGCCTACGCCGGGATCATCCTCGACCGTGCGACCAAGAAGCCCGTCTTCATGGTGAGCCCGGCGGGTGGTATCGACATCGAAGAAGTCGCCGCCACCACGCCCGAGAAGATCCTCAAGCTTCCCATCGACACACGCTTCGGTCTGATGCCGTTCCAGGCCATGCGTCTCGGCTTCTTTCTGTACGACGATCTGGCCAAGGCACGTGCCGCGTCGAAAATCATGCAGCAGCTCTACACCGCGTTCATGCAAAGCGGCTGCTCGCTGGCGGAGATCAATCCGCTGATCGTCGACAAGGCCGGGCAGGTCATCGCGCTGGACGCGAAGATGGGAATCGACGACAACGAACTCGATCGGCGCCCCGAAATCGCGGCACTTCGCGACGAAACGGCGGAGGAGCCAAGTGAGGTCGACGCCCGCAACGCCAACCTCACATTCATCAAGCTCGAGGGCAACGTCGGGTGCTGCGTAAACGGGGCAGGGCTCGCCATGGCCACCATGGACCTCGTGAAGTACTACGGCGGAGAGCCGGCCAACTTTCTCGACATCGGCGGTTCGTCAAACCCGGAAAAGGTGGTGAATGCGCTTCGCATCATCACCTCTGATCCGAGTGTCAAAGCCATCCTGTTCAACATCTTTGGCGGCATTACGCGCACCGATGACGTGGCGAACGGTATTGTGACCGCCACCAAAATGAACCCGCTCAAGGTGCCGATCGTGATCCGCCTGACCGGAACCAACGAGGAAATCGCCATGAAGATCCTGTCGGAAAACGGCTTCTCGGCGTCGAGTGATATGGACGAAGCGGTGAAGAAAGCCGTTGCCCTCGCCACCGGAGGACAGGCCGCATGAGCATCTTCATCAACAAACAGACAAAGCTGATCGTGCAGGGCATCACGGGCCGCGATGGCTCGTTCCACGCCAAGCAGATGATGGAGTACGGGACGCAGGTCGTGGGCGGCGTGACGCCGGGGAAGGGCGGCCAGAAGTTCGAGGGGACCGTTCCGGTGTTCAACACGGTCGCTGCAGCCGTCGAAGCGACGGGTGCCGACACCACGGTCATTTATGTCCCGCCGATGTTTGCCGCCGACGCGATCATGGAGGCCGCCGACGCCGGACTCAAGTTCATCGTGGCCATCACCGAGGGCGTGCCCGTGCTCGACATGACACGGGTGTACCCCTACGTGAAGGAAAGCGGGGCTCGTCTCCTTGGTCCCAACTGCCCTGGCCTCATCACCCCGGGCGAGTCAAAGGTCGGGATCATTCCGGGTCGTATCTGCGCCCCGGGGCCGGTTGGAGTGGTCTCGCGCTCGGGTACCCTGACGTATGAGGTGGTGTACCAGCTGACCCGCGCAGGGATCGGGCAGACGACGTGCGTTGGGATCGGGGGTGATCCGATCAACGGCACCAACTTCATCGATTGCCTCGAGGCCTTCGAGAAGGATCCCGCCACGAAAGTGGTCTGCATGATGGGCGAAATCGGCGGGGCCGATGAGCAGAACGCGGCCGACTTCGTCAAGCACCACATGAAGAAGCCCGTGGTCGGCTTTATCGCCGGACAGACCGCCCCACCGGGGCGGCGCATGGGCCACGCCGGCGCCATCATTTCGGGTGCCGCTGGAACCGCCGCCGAAAAGATTGCTGCTTTCGAAGCGGCGGGCATGGGAGTGGCCAAGCGGCCGCTCGACTTTGTGGAACTCGTAAAGGCACGCCTCAACTGAACTCGGTAACGGGAGATTGGGGGCGGCCAAGCTGCCTCCGTCTGCCACGCCGGATTCTTCATCCTTCTTGAAATAGCGGAAAGAACATGGCCGGAAATCGCACCCTCACGATCGTCAAACCGGATGCTTTTGGTGCCGGAAAGGCGGGTAAAATCATCGCCCATCTCGAGTCGGGCGGCTTCAAGGTGGTCGCCGCTCGGGTGATGCATCTCAGCACGGCCCAGGCGCAGGAGTTCTATGCCGTGCACCGGGAACGCCCCTTTTACGGCTCCCTGGTCTCCTTCATGACGTCCGGGAAGTGCATGCCCATGGTCCTGGAAAAGGCCGACGCCGTCGCCTCACTCCGGCAGGCAATCGGCTCTACTGACCCGGCCGAAGCGGCAGAGGGGACCGTTCGGAAGCTTTTTGCCGAATCGAAGGAGCGCAACGCCATTCACGCCTCTGATTCGGACGAAAACGCCTCCCGTGAGGCCCGGTTCTTCTTCGCAGAAGCCGACCACCTCTAGCCGCGCAGGCGCCGCAGCGGTCCGGGCTCCCCTGGACCGCTGCTAAGTCGCTCTGGCACCGCAACTTGAAAGTGATAGCCCGGCGGCCTAGATTGCCGGGCTATGCTGTCCTTTGACCTCCGTTCTCTCGAATCCAACGCCTCACGCGTTGAAGGGGAGCTCCTCGCCGCCGACGCGGCGTGGCAGGAGGGCGACACGCGCCCGGTAACCTCGGTGCGTGTTGAGGGGCGTTTGTCGGTCGCAGGGACCGGCAGGTACTACTTCAGCGGACACCTCGAGGGTGAGGTGGCTGGGACGTGTACGCGCTGTCTGGAGGACGTGACGGGTCCGGTGAAGGAAGAAGTACATCTGCTCCTCGTCGACGGGGCGGCAGATGAAGCAGACGAGCCGGATGTCTACGTGATCGACACACACAGCCGGGAGCTCGACCTCCGACCGGCGATTCGTGAAGAGTGGCTCCTCGCGGCGCCGACCTTCATGCTCTGCGCCGAGGACTGCAAGGGTTTGTGCCCAACCTGCGGCGCCAACCGTAACTTGGGCAACTGCACCTGTACTCCGTCCGTCGATCCGCGCTGGAGCGCGTTATCCTCGCTGACCGGCGACCCGCGTTAAGCGCTTCACCATTTTCCGAGCACCACCATGGCTGTCCCGAAAAGACGTACTTCCAAGCGTAAGAAGCGCGCCCGCAACACACACAAAACGGCGCCCGCGATTGTGATCCAGGCATGCCCGCGTTGTGGCAGCCCCAAGCGTCCGCATCGGGTATGCGGCGAGTGTGGCTACTACGCCGGCAAGCAGCGTATCGAGCCCGCCGAGGCATAAGCGTTGGCGCGGATCGCCCTGGATGCCATGGGCGGAGATCATGCGCCGGTGGCACCAGTCGCCGGTGCGCTGTTGGCACTCTCCGAACATCCTGAGCACCAGGTTCAGCTCGTAGGAGAACCCGGGACCATCGAGCACACCCTCGGTGGGCTCCTCGCTGGGGAGTATGCTGCGCACGCCGGTGTGCGAGAGCGCATCTCCATCGTGCCGGCGACCCAGGCCATCGACATGGCCGACAAGCCGTCCGCCATCCTGCGTGGCAAGCCGAACAGCTCCATGCATGTCGGCCTCAAACTGCAAACAACCGGCGAGTCGGATGCGTTTGTCTCCGCCGGCAACACCGGCGCGCAGATGGCCGTGTCGTCGCTGGTGCTGCGGCTGCATGCCGGGTTATCCCGGCCGGCGATCAGCACGTTCTTTCCTACCGCCAAAAAGCCGGTCGTGGTGATGGACTCCGGCGCCAACGTGGACTGCTCCCCCGAAGAGCTGGTCCAGTTCGCACGTCTGGGTGCCGTCTACGCCGAAGACCTTCTGGGCCGAGAGAACCCGGTGGTGGCGCTGCTGTCGATTGGCGAGGAACCGGAAAAGGGAAACGCGGTGGTGAAGGAGACCCATCAGCTGCTGCTGCGCTCCGGGCTCAACTTCCAGGGCAACGTCGAGGGGCGCGACCTCCCGAATGGTGCGAGTGATCGCGGTCCCTTCGACGTGGTCGTCTGCGACGGCTTTGTCGGGAATGTGCTCCTCAAGTTCTACGAGTCGGTGGCCCCGTTCCTGTTCGGGCTGGTCGCCAGGCACGCGGGGTTATCCCGAGACCAGCTCGCGGGCGCCTTCAAGGAACTCGACTACTCCGAACATGGTGGTGCACCCTTGTTAGGCGTGAAGGGGGTCAGCATCATCTGTCATGGCAAGTCCGATCCACGAGCGCTGAAGAATGCCATCCGCATCGCGGGGCGTGCCGTCGAGAGCCGCATGAGTGACCACATCGGCCGACGGCTCGAAGACGCCGCGGCGGGATCGGGCACATGAAACGCCCGGTCGCGTACTTTGCGGGCATCGGCGCGTACGCACCCGCGCGCGTCATGCGCAACGAAGAGTTTGCCGCGCTGGGGCTGGAGACCAGCGACGAATGGATCGTGCAGCGCACCGGCATTCGCGAGCGCCACATTGCGGGCCCCGATGAGAACAACCGGACGATGTCGGCAATTGCCTCCCGCCGCGCCATGGAACGCGCTGGCGTGTCGCCCGGTGAAATCGACCTCATCGTACTGGGAACGGCCACTCCCGACCGGCTGCTGCCCGCCACGGCCGTCGATCTGCAAGCCGAACTTGGCGCCTCACGTGCCGCGGCGTTCGACGTCATGGCCGCCTGTTCGAGCTGGCTCTATGGCCTGATTGTCGCCGAAGGGCTGATGGCCAGCGGGAACGCCGAAACGGCCCTGGTGGTCGGCACGGAGAAGCTCAGCACCATCGTGGACTGGAAAGATCGTTCGACATGCGTGCTTTTTGGCGATGGCGCGGGGGCGGCAGTCCTCAAGCGCTCGCGGCAGGGGAAGGGCATCCTCTCCACATACATGCGCAGCGACGGCACACTCGCCGAGCTCTTGTACCGGCCGAGCGGCGGCGCGGCGCGCCCATTTGATCAGGCATCACTCGATGACCGGTCCATCTTTCTCCGGATGGAAGGGCGCGAGGTGTTCAAACACGCCGTCCGGTCGATGTCCGAGGCCGCCGATCGCGCCCTCGACGGCGCCAAACTGACCGGAGCCAATGTGGACCTCATGATCCCGCATCAGGCCAACGTGCGGATCATCGAAGCCACAGCGAAACACGCCGGCATCCCGATGGAGAAGGTCTTTGTGAATGTCGATCGCTTTGGCAACACCTCCTCTGCCTCGGTCGGTCTGGCCCTCGATGAAGCCATCACCTCAGGCCGCGTGACGGAGGGATCCACGGTGCTGCTCGTGGCATTCGGCGCCGGGTTCACCTGGGCGTCGCTGGTTATCCGCTTCTAGTCATGGATCTGGTCGCGCTGTTTCCGGGCCAGGGCTCGCAGAAGCCGGGCATGGGGAAAGACCTCGCAGAGGCCTTTCCTGTAGCCCGTGATGTTTTTGACGCAGCCGATGTGGCGTTAGGCGAATCGCTTTCGACGTTGTGTTTCGGCGGTCCTGCGGACACGCTCACCCTCACCTACAACGCGCAACCCGCGCTCCTCACACACAGCGCGGCCGTCTGGCGTGTGGTGAGTGAGCGCTGTGCTCCCCATCTGCGGGCGGCCGCCGGCCACTCGCTCGGCGAGTTCTCCGCGTGGCACGTCGTTGGCTCGCTTTCCCTGCCAGATGCCGTGCGTCTGGTGCGGCAGCGTGGGAAGGCCATGTACGAGACAGGGGTGCAGCGTCCGGGGGCCATGGCCGCCATTCTCGGCGATCCATCGGAGTCCATCGAGAGCATCTGCGAACGCGCCAGCGCGGCAGATGATGGCGGACTGGTCGTGGCCGCGAACTACAACTCACCGGGTCAGCTTGTGATCTCGGGTGAGGCACGTGGGGTGGAGAAGGCGATGGAACTGGCGAAGGCGGCGGGCGCCAAGCGGGCGATCCTGCTGCCGGTCAGCGGGGCATTCCACTCACCACTCATGGCGCCGGCGAAAGACGCGCTGGCCGCTGCACTTGGTGCGGTCACCTTCTCCGCGCCGCGTTTGGCCGTCTGCGCAAACGTCAACGCCACGCTGGTCTCGGATCCTCGTGAGGCGGTCCAGCTCCTGGTGGAACAACTCACCGCCCCCGTGCGGTGGACCCAGGTGGTGCAAACGCTGGTCTCGACCTATCCCGGAGCAATCTTTGTAGAATTCGGCACCGGGTCGGTGCTCTCCGGACTGGTGAAGAAGATCGCGCCTGAGGTGAAGATCATGTCGTGCGGAACACCCGCCGAGGTTGAACAACTCATGAACGTGGTGTCCTGATGCGCATCGATCTCACCGGCAAAACGGCACTGGTGACTGGCAGCACTCGCGGGATTGGCCGCGCGATCGCGGCCGCCCTGACGGAGGCTGGGGCGCGGGTAGCGGTGGTCGGGCGTGACAAGGCGCGAGCGGAGGAGACAGCCACCCAGCTGGGGGGCGGCGCCGCCGGGTTTGCGTGCGACGTCAGTGACGTGGCGCAGGTGACGGCACTTGTCGAAGAGGTCGAAAAAGCATTCGGCGGCATCGACATCCTCGTGAACAATGCCGGTCTCACCCGCGACAACCTCATGCTGAGGATCAAGGACGACGACTGGAACGCGGTGATCGACGCCAACCTGCGTGGAGCCTTCGCCTCGATGCGGGCCGCCACGCGCGGGATGATGAAGCGTCGTTCGGGCCGGATCATCAATATCGCGAGCATCGTCGGCATCACGGGCAACAAGGGCCAGACGAACTACGCCGCCTCCAAGGCCGGTCTCATCGGCCTCACGAAGTCCGTGGCCAAGGAACTCGGTTCACGGGCCATTCTGGCAAATGTGGTAGCGCCCGGATTTGTCGAAACCGACATGACGGCGGCCATGACCCCAGAAGCCCGGGCGACGTTGTCAGCCCAGATCCCGCTGGAGCGCCTTGGTACTCCGTCGGATATAGCCGGTGTGGTGGTTTTTCTGGCGTCGGAATACGCGTCCTACATCACGGGTCAGGTGATCGTGGTGGACGGCGGAATGGTGATGTAAGACAGCACGAACAGTTATCTTTTACGGACACTCAAAGCCCTCAGGGAGACAACGTCATGGCAGACATGAGCGAGAAGGTCAAAGACATCATCGAGAAGGAGCTCGGCGTAGAGCGCGAGAAGCTCACGAACGAAGCCAGCTTCATCGAAGACCTTGGCGCTGACAGCCTCGACATTGTCGAGCTCGTGATGGAGTTCGAGAAGGAGTTCAATATCGATATTCCGGACGAAGACGCTGAGAAGCTGCGCACGGTCGGTGATGCGCTGAAGTACCTCCAGGAGAAGGGACCGGCTGCGTGATGCGGCGTCGAGTCGTCGTCACGGGATTGGGAGCGGTCACGGCCGTCGGATTGGACGTGGCGTCGACGTGGTCTGCCCTGCTGGCTGGGCAGTCTGGTGGCGCTCCCATCACCAAGTTCGACGCGGCCCGGTTTCCGGTGCGATTTGCCTGTGAGGTAAAGGGATTCGATCCGCTCCAATACATGGAGCGGAAAGAGGCCAAGCGCGCCGATGCCTACACCCAGTACGCGGTGGCTGCAGCGGTGCAGGCCTTCGCCGACGCCGGCTTCGGAGAAGGTGGCTTCGACCCGGAAATGACCGGGGTGATCGTGGGATCCGGCGTCGGGGGACTCAAGAGTTTTGAGGAGCAACACGACGTCTACCGCGAACTCGGTCCCAGCAAGATTTCGCCGTTTTTCATCCCCACCTTCATCGCGGACATCGCGGCAGGTGTGGTGTCCATGCGGCTTGGAGCAAAGGGGCCCAACTACGCGACGGTCTCCGCCTGCTCGACGAGTGCGCATGCCATCGGCGACGCCTTCCGTGCGATTCAGTACGGAGACGCCGACGTCATGGTCTCTGGTGGAGCCGAGGCCGCGGTAACGCCAATGGCCATCGGCGGTTTCGCCAACATGAAGGCCCTCTCCGAACGCAACGACGACCCACTCTCGGCCTCACGCCCGTTCGACAAGGACCGCGACGGGTTTGTGATGGGTGAGGGGGCAGGGGTCCTGATTCTCGAGGAACTCGAGCATGCTCGCCGGCGCGGGGCTCGCATCTACGGGGAAATTGCCGGGTACGGCGCCACGGGAGATGCGTATCACCTCACCGGTCAGCCGGAAGAACACGAGGGGCTGCAGCGCTCCATGCGCCGGGCCATGAAGGACGCCAGCATGGTGCCCGCCGACGTGGACTACGTGAATGCGCACGGGACGTCCACCCCGATGAATGACCCTAACGAGGCCAGGGCCATCCTGAAGGTTTTTGGCGATGCGGCAGCGGCGTTGAGCGTCTCGTCCACCAAGTCGGCCACGGGTCACATGCTGGGTGCGGCCGGAGCCGTGGAGGCCATTGCCTGTATCCTGGCCATCCGCGACCAGATCATCCCGCCGACCATCAACTACCACACGCCCGATCCCGACTGCGGCACGCTGGACTTCACGCCGAATGTGCCAAAGCGCCGCATCATCCGGGCAGCGGTGAGTAACAGCGCCGGGTTTGGCGGGCATAACGTGTCGCTCGCCATCCGCGCCTTCGCGGAGTAACGCATGTGTGCTGTCATCGCCGGTGATCGTTTGCGCGACCCGGCACTGCTCCCCATCGCTCGCAAGATTGAAGCTGGGGAGCGTTTGTCCGGGAGTGACGCAGCCACCCTCTACCGGTCACCCGATCTGCTGGGCGTGGGCTACCTGGCCGATGCCGTGAACATCGCGAAAAACGGCCGGGTCGTCACCTTCGCGTCCAATCAGCATATCAACCCCACCAACGTCTGCGTGCTGCGCAAGACGTGTGTGTTCTGCGGCTATGCGCGGTTGCCCAAGGAAGAGGGTGCCTACCGCTACACCATGGAACAGGTGATGGCAGAGGCCGAACGCGCGCGCGACGGCATGACCCGCGAATTTCACATCGTGGGTGGACTCGATATGCAAGCGGGCCTCGAGTACTACACGACGATGTTCCGCATGCTCAAGCGCGAGCTGCCCCATGTGCATATCAAGGCGCTGACCGCGGTGGAGATTGCCCACCTTGCTCGCATCGAGAAGATGACGTGGCGCGATGTGCTCATCGCGCTGCGCGAAGCCGGGCTCGACACGATGCCGGGCGGTGGAGCCGAAACGTTCTCGGCGGCCGTGCGCGAGCAGATCGCGGACAAGAAGCTCGGTGGAGCCGACTACATCGGGGTCCATCGTGCCGCCCACGAGCTGGGAATCCGCTCCAACTGCACAATGCTGTACGGGCACGTGGAGACCATCGAGGACCGGGTGGCGCATCTGACGATGCTGCGGGACCTGCAGGATGAAACGGGGGGCTTCCTCGCCTTCATCCCACTGGCCTATCATCCCGACGACAACGAGCTCGGCAAGAAACTTGGTCTCCAGGGACGCACGACCACCGGGTTCGACGACCTGCGCAATCTTGCTGTCGGACGTTTGTTTCTCGACAACTTTCAGCACGTCAAGACGCACTGGATCATGGTGACGCCGTTTCTGTCGCAGACGGCACTCGCCTTTGGTGTGAATGATCTCGAAGGCACAGTGGTGCGTGAGAAGATCTATCACGCGGTTGGCGCGCAGACGCCCCAGGGGCTGTCACTCGACGCCATCCTCAAGCTCATCCGCGGTGCGCAGCGTATCCCGGCCGAGCGGGACTCGTTCTACCAGATCATCCGCCGGTTTGATGAGGTGGCGGCGCGGCCCGAGGCTGCCTGACGATGCGGATCGGGCGCATTCCGTACATCAATTGCTTTCCGGTGTATGGTGCCGTCGACCGCGACATCGTGCGGCTCCCCGGTGAGCTCGTGACCGGCGTGCCGAGCCATCTCAACGGGTTGATGTCGCGTGGCGAACTCGACATCTCGGTTGTCTCGGCCATGGAGTACGCTCGCGACTCGAGGCGGTATCTCCTGCTCCCCGACCTGGCCATCTCCTGTCATGGTCCGGTCCGGTCGGTGATGCTCTTCTCACGCCGGCCTGCCAGTGAACTCACGCGCCGTCGCGTGGTGGTGTCGCGGTCGTCCATGACCAGCGTGGCGTTGCTCGAGCTGCTCTTCGAGCAGGTGTGGAGCGCGCGTCCGGACTTCGTGCCCGGTGACGCAGAGATGTCCGATGTCGAAGGATTTGCAGCGGAAGAACACGAGGCGCGACTCGTGATTGGTGACGCCGCGCTCCTGCTTGGCTCGCGCCCCGGGGTGACCGGCCCGGGCGGTGTCTACCCGCATGTGTACGATCTGGGCGAGGAGTGGTTGCGGTGGACCGGACTCCCTTTCGTCTTTGCCGTTTGGGTGGCGCAACGCACCACACCCGTTCGTGAGTCACTGGCCGCACATGCCAGCCTGATCGCCTCCCGCGACTGGGGACTGCAGCATCTCGATATTCTCTCGCAGCAGGGCGCCGAGCAGGCAGGGGTCAGTGTAGAGGCCTGTCGTGACTACTTCGCCGGCTTGGACTACGGTCTGGGCATGGAGTACCTGGCCGGCCTGACCGAGTTCTTCAAGCGACTGAGTGCCAGCGGCCGTGTGGCCAACCCTACGCTGAGTTTTCTTGCGGCGTGACCGAAGTGTGGCGACTAGCTTTCGGCAGACCCTGAATCACGGGACTTCGATGGAACGCGACCTGCTCGACTTCTACACCAACGCACCGTTGCTCGAACTCGGCCTCGAGGCGGATCGTGTGCGTCAGGAGAAACATCCGCAGGGTGTGGTCACGTACATCGTCGATCGCAACATCAACTACACCAACGTCTGCGTGGCGGACTGCGGTTTTTGCGCCTTTTATCGTCGTCCGAAGCATAACGAGGGGTACACCCTCTCGTTCGAGCAGATCGGTGAGAAGATCGAAGAGACCAAGGCGCTGGGTGGTGTGCAGATCCTGATCCAGGGGGGACACAATCCCTACATCCCGTTCGAGTGGTACCTGGACCTGCTGCGCTACATCAAGCGCAATCATCCCATTCACATCCACGGTTTCAGCCCCAGCGAGGTGGACTTCTTCTCGCAGGTGTTCCGCATGGATGCGCTCGATGTCATCCGTGAGCTGAAGGGCGCCGGACTTGATTCGATTCCTGGTGGTGGCGGGGAGATCCTGGTGCAGCGCGTGCGCGACATCGCCGCTCCCAAAAAGGCGGGAGCAGATCGCTGGCTGGAAATCATGGAGCTCGCCCATGGTGTCGGCATGAAGACGTCGGTGACGATGATGTACGGTCTCGGTGAGACGCTGGCCGAGCGCATCGAGCACCTGCAGCGTGTGCGTGACGTGCAGAGCCGAACGGGTGGGTTCACCGCGTTCATCACCTGGCCTTTGCAGCCCGAGAACACACCGGAGTTCTCCCACATGGAGCGCACCAGTGCGGTGGACTATCTCCGCACGGTGGCCATCTCGCGGATCGTGCTCGACAACGTGCCCAACCTCCAGTCGAGCTGGGTGACGATGGGAATGAAGATCGGGCAGCTGGCGCTGCGTTTCGGTTGCAACGATTTCGGGTCCCTGATGATCGAGGAGAACGTGGTGTCGGCGGCCAACACGACGTATCGCACGACCACGGATGAGTTGGAGCGTCTGATTCGCGACGCGGGGTTCACGCCGGCGCGACGTCGGCAGGACTACTCGATCATCCCGATCGGTCACTCCGTGGCTGCCTGACGCCGGGCATGAGCGCTGCTTTCGTCGCCCGGGGGGCACCCCCCGGCTTCAATATTCGAAGGTTCGCTCCGGTACGTGTCATCATTCTGTCCCCGTACCACTCATTTTCCCGCGAATCCATTCCGTCGTGACCTCCCGCACCGGCATCGGCTACGATTCCCATCGCTTCGTGCCAGGCGGCCCCATACGCCTCGGCGGCGTTGACATTCCGTCGGACGTCCGGCTCACCGGGCACTCCGATGCCGATGCCATCTGTCACGCGCTGACCGACGCCATCCTTGGCGCCGCCGGGCTCGGCGACATTGGGTCCATGTTCCCGGACACCGATGCCGCCAACAAGGGGCGCGACTCCATCGACATGCTGGTGCGCGCCATGAATCGTGTGCAAGCCGAACGCGGGTTGTCGCTCGTGCAGGCCGACATCACCGTCATCGCCCAGCGACCGAAGATCGGGCCACATCGTGAGGCCATCCGGCAAAGACTTGCCGAATCGTTAGGTGTGGCGGCGGCTGATATCAGCGTGAAAGGAAAGACCAACGAGGGCATGGGGTGGATCGGCCGTGAAGAGGGGTTGGCCTGCATCGCCGTCGCCACACTCGCGCCACGCACCCCCTGACATGGAAACGCTGGACGCCGCCCTCGCGTGGCTCCAGGCACTGCCTCGCGGTCCACTCTTCGGGGTCATGGCCGTGCTGGCCGCAATCGAAAATGTCTTTCCCCCGATTCCGGCCGACGTGATGGTTGCCTTCGGCGCCTTCATCGCGGCCCGCGCCGGAAGCAGTCCCTGGTTGCCGTTTCTGGTGGTCTGGTTAGGCAACATGGTGGGCGCGGCCGTGATGTTCAGGCTGGGACGCCGCTTCGGCACGGCGCGAGTCGAGCAACTCTTCCACCTTAACGTTACGGGTCACGGTGACGTGCGAGTGCTCGAGTGGTACCAGCGGTATGGCACCTGGGCCTTTTTCCTGTCGCGGTTTGTGCCGGGGGTGCGCGCGGTTGTTCCCCCGGTCGCAGGGGCGCTGCGGATCCCGATGACGGGCGCGCTGATCGCCATGGCGGCCGCTTCCGGGGTTTGGTATGGCACCATCACCTGGTTTGCCTTTCGCGCCGGGAGCAATTGGGAGGTGTTGCGCACGACCATCGCGCAACTCGGCACCTGGAGCGCGGGAGTGGCCTCGGCGATTATCGCCCTTGCCGCTCTCGCCATTTATCTGGTCAGGCGGAGAGCCCGTGGCGCGCCTCCCACTCCCTGACGATCTGGCTCGGGCCTTTGCGCTCGAGCCCTTCGACGACTTTCTCGCCCTCGAGCAGGGCGCTTCGCCACGAACACGGGAAGCCTACCGGCGTGACGTCGAGAAACTGGTCGCCTTCAGTGTGAGCAAAGGCATTCGGGCGCCCAAAGACCTGCAGCACCGCCTGTTGCGGGAATACGTCTGGCACCTCAAGGATCAGGGGCTCAGCCCCACATCGATTCGCCGGAACGTGTCGGCCGTGCGCACCTGGTTTCGCTTTCTCCTCGCCGAGGGCGCGATTGTCAGCGACCCCAGCGATCGCCTGGAAACGCCGCGGCCGTCGCGAGAGCTCCCGGACGTGCTCACCCCCCAGGAGATCGAAAGGCTCATCGCAGCAGCCGATCAAGAGCACCCACTCTACTTCCGCGACCGAGCAATGATCGAGCTCGCGTACGGCGCCGGGCTTCGCGTCTCCGAATGGATCACGGTGCAGGTGAAGGACCTGCTCTTCGAGGATTCGCTGGTGCGGGTGATCGGAAAGGGATCGAAGGAGCGGCTCGTGCCCATCGGTCGAGGCGCCGTGAGCTCCGCGTCCATCTACCTGCGAGAGACCCGTCCACGGCTGGAAAAGGGTGAGGGGGAGGGGATCCTCTTCCTGAACGCCCGCGGCCGACCCCTGAGCCGGATGGGGGCCTGGAAGGTGCTGCAGTCACTCGTCAAGCGAGCCGGAATCAAGAAACACGTCTCGCCGCACACACTCCGCCACTCATTTGCGACCCATCTGCTCGAAGGCGGGGCAGATCTCCGCGCGGTGCAAGAGATGCTCGGCCACGCCGACATCTCCACAACCCAGATCTATACGCACGTGAACCGGGACTACCTCCGCAGCGTGCACAAGCAGTTCCACCCGCGAGGGTGAAGCCTTCAAAAAAAAGGCCCAAAACGGCGCTTTGATTCATGGGTGTGGAGGGATAACTTGACGGGCGTGCCTGAAGTGACCCCGCGCGCCCCGACCCCATGTCTGTCCTGGCAGTAATTCCCGCCAGGCTCGGGTCCACCCGCCTCAGCAGAAAGCCTTTGCGACTCATCGCCGGGGCACCCTTGGTGACCCGGGTGCTTGACCAGGTACGTCGTCTCTCGGTCGCGTCCCACGTGGTCGTCGCGACCGATTCGCCGGAAATCGCCGAGGTCGTGAGCGCCCATGGCGGCCAGGCCGTAATGACCCGGCCGGATCATCCCTCAGGGACTGACCGCGTGGCCGAAGTGGGCCGGATGGCCGAACATCGCCAATACGACATCGTGCTCAACGTGCAGGGCGATGAGCCCTTTGTATCGGCTGAGGCGCTGAGCGGCGCCCTCTCGATGGTGCAGTCGGGCTTCGCCCTCGGCACCGTGGCGGCCCGCGCGGAGGCCGACGTGCTGCGCGATCCCGACGTCGTCAAAGCCGTCCGCGCCGATGACGGCCGCGCCATGTACTTTTCGCGAGCGCCCATTCCATGGCTCCGGGACGCTGCCGATGCCGGGGCGCAGTCCGGGCTGGTCTTGCAGCACATCGGCGTGTACGCCTACACACGCGAAGCATTGCAGCAATGGGTGATACTGCCACCGCATCCGCTGGAACTGTGCGAACGTCTGGAACAGCTGCGCCCGCTGGCTGCAGGAATGACGATGGGAGTGGCGGTGCTGGACCACGCGCCACCGCGCGGGGTGGATACTGAAGCTGATCTCGTCAGCGCCAATGTGCGTTGGCATGACCTTTACGCCGGACGGAACTGATGCAACCAACCACCGCTGCACCCCAAACCACACGCTTCATCTTTGTGACCGGCGGCGTGGTCTCGTCGCTGGGCAAGGGGATCGCTGCCGCATCACTCGGTCGGCTGCTGGTGGAGCGCGGGTTGCGCGTGTCCATCATGAAGTTCGATCCGTACCTCAATGTGGATCCCGGGACCATGTCGCCGTTCCAGCACGGCGAAGTCTTCGTCACCGACGATGGCGCCGAAACGGATCTCGATCTCGGGCACTATGAGCGCTTCATCGACCGGCCGCTCTCCCAGCTCAACAACGTCACGACAGGACGGATCTACCTCAACGTCATCACCAAGGAACGACGCGGCGAGTATCTCGGGCACACGGTGCAGGTGATCCCGCACATTACCGACGAGATCAAGGCGCACATGAAGCGGATGGCGCCCGGCAACGATGTCGTGATCGTGGAGATCGGCGGCACGGTCGGTGACATCGAATCGCTGCCGTTCCTCGAAGCCATCCGGCAGTTCCGGCAGGAAGTCGGCAAGCAGAACGCAATGTTTGTCCACCTCACCCTCGTGCCCTACATCGCAGCAGCTGGCGAGGTGAAAACAAAGCCCACGCAGCACTCGGTGCGCGAACTGATGGAAATCGGTATCCAGCCCGATGTGCTCATTTGCCGCACCGAGCGGGCGCTGAGCGAGGATGTCAAACGCAAGATTGCCCTGTTCTGCAACGTGGAGTTCGGCAACGTCATCGAAAGTGTGGACGTCCCCACCATCTACCAGATCCCCCTCACCTTCCACGAACAGGGACTGGACGAGCGGGTGATGAACCGGCTCAACCTGACAGGGCGGCAGCCCGACCTGGGCCGCTGGGAGACACTGGTCAATCGTGTCGTACACCCGCGGGACAAGGTGCGCATTGCAGTGGTCGGCAAGTACACCCAGTTCATCGACTCGTACAAGAGTGTGCAGGAAGCTCTCATCCACGGCGGCATCGGCAACGACGTGGGAGTCGAGATCGCCTGGACGTCGAGCGACGACTTCACCTCACCCGAGCGCGCCAAAGAGATTCTGTCCGGCTTCCACGGGTTGCTCGTGCCGGGAGGATTCGGCGTCCGGGGTGTCGAAGGCATGGTCGAGGCCATTCGCGCCGCACGAGAAATGAAGCTGCCCTTCTTTGGCATTTGCCTGGGCATGCAGGTGGCCATCATCGAGTTCTCGCGCAACGTCCTGGGTCTCGACGACTCGCATTCCAGTGAGTTCAAGGCGGACTGCGCACACCCGGTCATTTCGCTCCTCGAAGAGCAGAAACACGTGACGGATCTTGGCGGCACCATGCGGCTGGGCGCGTACCCATGCCGCCTGGCCAAGGGCAGCAAGGTGGCGGAGATCTACGCAGCCGAAGAAGTGAGCGAGCGGCACCGGCATCGCTACGAGGTGTCCAACTCGTACCGCGACCGGTTTGTGGAGTACGGTCTCAAACTCACCGGCCTTTCGCCGGATGAATCGCTCGTCGAGATCGTGGAGCACGCCTCCCATCCGTGGTTTATCGGCTGTCAGTTCCACCCGGAACTGCAGTCTCGGCCGACACATCCGCATCCGCTCTTTCAGGGCTTTGTCGCGGCTGCCATGCGCCGCAAGGCGCAGACACCGGCATCGGGCGCGACCCTCGTGGACGCAGCCGACTGACGATGGGCGCCGGGTTCAGTACGGGAACGCTCTTCCTCATTGCCGGGCCCTGCGTGGTTGAGAGCTACGAGCTCAACGTGCGGGTGGGTGAGGCACTGGCACGTTTGGCGCCGTCCATTCCGGGTGGTGTCATCTACAAGTCCTCATTCGATAAGGCCAACCGGTCGAATGCAGGTGCGGTGCGAGGCCCGGGTCTGCACGAGGGACTCGAAATTCTCCGCCGCGTGCGCGTGGCCACGGGTCTGCCGGTGCTGACCGACGTGCACCTCCCCGAGCAATGTGCGATGGCCGCCGAGGTCGTCGACTATCTGCAGATCCCGGCCTTTCTGTCGCGGCAGACCGATCTGCTCGAGGCGGCAGGCGCGACCGGGAAGGCTGTGAATATCAAGAAGGGGCAGTGGATGCATCCGGAAGGGATGGTGGGAGCGGTGGCCAAGGTACGGAGCGCGCGACCCGCTCCCGTCGCCCTGCCTGACGAGTCGGTGGCGGTGACCGAACGAGGCACCTTCTTCGGGTATGGTGACCTGGTGGTCGATGTACGAGCCTTTGCCCGGATGCGATCGGCGACTGGTGCACCCGTGATCTTCGACGGAACCCACTCGGTACAACAACCGGGGAAGGGGGAGGGTGGTGCGTCCGGAGGTGTGCGTGAGCACATCCCCACACTGGTCCTGGCGGCCGCCGCAGCTGGCGTCGACGGCCTCTTTCTCGAAACGCATCCCGACCCGGCGAACGCGCCGAGTGATGGTGCGAATATGCTCCCCCTGCACGAACTGGCCCCACTCCTCACGCGCACCATCGCCGTCTGGAGCGCTGCGCGCGCATGAGCGACCTGCCCCTCTGGCGCAGCATTCTCGACACCAGCGAAGGACCGGCGCTGGCCGCTTCCATTCGTTTGGTCGGTCTGGACGTCGACGGCGTGCTCACGGACGGCGGCATCTACCTCGGTGATGCCGGCGGCAGCCGCGTGGAGCTCAAGCGCTACGAGATTCAGGATGGGCTCGGGATCAAGATGCTGCAGAAGGCGGGTATCCTTGTGGCCATTATCACTGGTCGTGTCTCGGAAAGTGTTGCGCTCCGGGGCCGCGAACTGGGCGTCGACGACCTGGTGCAGGACGAACATGCCCGCAAGCTTCCAGCACTCCGGTCGATCGCGGAGCGCCGCGGGATCGGCATGCACGAGATCGCCTTCATTGGCGATGATCTGCCGGATGTGGGTGTGTTGCGCGAAGTCGGGCTTGCCGTGGTGGTGGACAATGCCTCACGAGACGCCATCGAGTCGGCACACTATCGCCTGGAGCGCAAGGGTGGTGACGGCGCCATTCGCGAGTTTGCCGAAGTGCTGCTCAGGGCGCGTGGCGAGTGGGAGCCACTCACGGAGTGGTACGTGCGCAGCCGCTCGGAGGTGGTGGCATGAGCGCCGAGGCCATTGCGGCAGGTCAGCGCGTGCTCGACCTCGAGGCCGAAGCGTTAGGCGAAGCGCGTCGCCGTCTTGGCGATGGTTTCGCGCGTGCCGTCGATCTCATCGTCACCGCGACCGGACGGGTGATTGTGAGCGGTGTCGGGAAGTCGGGCCTGATCGCGCGAAAGATTGCCGCGACGCTGACATCCACAGGCACCCCGGCGACCTTCCTGCATCCCACCGAAAGTGTGCATGGAGACCTCGGCATCGTGGGTGAGGACGACGTCGCCATCCTCCTCTCCAAGAGCGGGGAGAGTGATGAGCTGCTCACTCTCCTTGCGCATCTCAAGCGATTCGGCACGCGGACGGTGGCCCTGACAGGAGTGGTTTCGTCGTCCCTGGCGCGCGGGAGTGACGCGGTCCTCGATGGCTGGGTGCGCGAAGAAGCCTGCCCTCACGATCTGGCGCCCACCACCAGCACCACCGTGGCGCTGGCGTTAGGCGACGCCCTCGCGGTGGCGGTGCTCGAACGCAAGGGCTTTCGCCGCGAGGACTTTGCGCGGATTCATCCCGGCGGCGCCCTCGGACGCAAGCTCGTCATGCGGACGCACGAAATCATGGAGGTCGACCAACTCCCGGTCCTGGGTCCGGCGGCCACCCTCCGGGAGGCCGTGGTGCTGCTGGCCGCTCGCCGCGGGATCGTCGTGGTGACCGATGAACATCGAGGCGTGACCGGGGTCTTTACTGCCGGCGACCTGCCGCGGGCCCTTGAGCGAGTCCCCGATCCGCTGGCCGCCCGGCTCGAGCATGTCATGACGGGGAATCCCAAACTGGCGCAGGACGGGGAGCTGGCCTCGGCCGTGGTGTACCGCATGGAACAGATCGGCATCATGGCGATGCCGGTCATCGACGAGGAGCAGAAACTGGTGGGCGTGATTCATCTGCACGACCTCATGCGCGCGGGGGTGGCATGAGCCGCGGACCACTCTGGTCGCTCGGCTTTGCGCTCCTCGTTCTCGGCGCGTGCCGCGACTCGTCCACGCCGCAGGTGGCGCCGCCGGCCACCGTCGCCGACTCCGCCGACCAGACCATGTTCGGGGTCCACTTCTTCGTCACCGACGCAGGCCTGCGCCGCGCCGAGGTGAAGTCGGATACGGCCTACATGTTCGAAGAGAACACGCGCACCGAGCTCCGCAAAGTGAACGCGACCTTCTTCAAGGTCTCGGGCGAGAAGGATGCCGTCCTGACGTCAAAGCAGGGTACGTACAATTCGCGCATTGGAAGCATGGAAGCCCGCGGTGACGTCGTGGTGAACTCCACGGTCGGGAACAACCTGGTCACACCACACCTTCGCTTCGACCCGACGCGCAATGAGATCTCCTCTGACAGCGCCTTCACCCTGACGCAGAAAAGCGGACGCATCATGAAGGGAATCGGCTTCGTAAGCGACCCGGACCTGAATTCGATCCGGATCCTGCGGGCCGCGCAATCGTCTGGGAACCCCGTGACGCTCCCGCGGCGATGACCTTTCGCGGGGTGACGGCCGGCATCGCGGCCATCGTGCTCCTCTCGAGCGGGTGCGGCCGTTTGCTCGGCCGTTCTGCCGTCAGGCCCGTCACTCCACCGCCCGGACCCGTGGTGGTACCCGATACCACCCCCATCCCGAAAATTCCCCCGGAGTCGACGTCGGTGCTTCCCCCCGCGCCAACGTTCGCACCGGGTGACTCCGTCAAGACACCGCGACGCGACGACAAGCCTGCACAGCGCTGTTTGTTCGATTTCGAGAATACTCCCGAGACGCGCAGTCAGGCCATTCGTGATCCGATCTCGGAGAAGTACACCACCTACGTGGGCGGTGGAGTCGTCGGAATCTGCCGTTCCCAGTCCATCAGGATTCTTGCCGACTCCGCCGAGAGCTACGAGCAGAACCGGCTGCACTTCCTCATCGGGAACGTGAAGTACCGCGAGGATCGTGTCTCCCTCGACGCGGACAGAGTCACCTACTTCCAGGCCGAAGAGCGCCTCCTTGCCGAGGGCAATGTCCTGGTGACCATGAAGGACTCGTCCTCGATGACCGGGCCACGGGCCGAGTACTTCCGGGCGGTGCGCGGACTCCGGCCAGCCAGCAAGGTCGTCATGAATGCGCGACCCACCCTGCGGATGTACGAGACCGACTCCGTCGGGAAACGCCAGCCCGACCCGGTGGTGCTCATCGCCGACAACATCATCGGGGAAGGGGACACCCTCTTCATAGCCAACGGCAACGTGCAGATGGATCGCACCGACCTCAAGGCGCGAAGTGACTCGGCTATTCTGGACAACTTGCGCCAGTTCTCGCGGCTGATGAAGGGACCCGTCGTCGAAAGCAAAGGCAGCCAACCCTTCACACTTGTGGGACGTGTCATCGACGTCTTCGGCCGCACCAAACGTGTGGACCGTGTGCTCTCGGTGGACTCGGCCAAAGCGGTCAGCAAGGAGCTCACCCTCACCGCCGACACGGTCGATCTGCGAGTGGCGGACAACAAGCTGAATCGTGCATTTGCCTGGGGTGCCTCACGCGCGAACGCCATCACGAAGGAACGGCTGATCATCGCCGATTCCCTGGACGTGCTCATGCCCGGGCAGCGACTGCGCGAACTGCACGCCGTACGGAATGCGTACGCCGAAAGTGAGGTTGACACGCTCAAGATCATCTCGACTGAGCGCGACTGGTTGCGCGGCGATACCATCGTGGCCCGCTTCGACAGCAGCGCCACGAAGGACACGACGTCGCAGCCCACGCTGCGCGATCTCGTGGCAGAAGGTGATGCCCGCAGCTTTTATCAGCTGCCGTCAAACAAGGGCGAGAG
This sequence comes from uncultured Gemmatimonadota bacterium, assembly GCA_902826615.1. Lineage (GTDB taxonomy): Bacteria > Gemmatimonadota > Gemmatimonadetes > Gemmatimonadales > Gemmatimonadaceae > RBC101. Next base: position 56,941 of record CADEFN010000007.1, on the reverse strand, counting down.
GGAAAGGCCCGGGTTGAGTTATGTCCGGGGACGGCGGATTACGGTGGACTTCAAGGAACGTGAGGTCCAGACCGTTACTGTCGTCGATTCGGTGGCTGGGGTCTTTCTCGAGGCGACTCCGCCGGATACTGTCGAAGCACCACCAAAGAAGGGCTCCAAACGTCCGGCACGCCGTGGCGCCGCCGCTCCAACTCCAATTCCCAGACGCCCGCGTCAATGAGTTCCCCCAATCTTCCCGACGACGTCCACCGTCGTATCGAGGAACTCGCCGAGGGGGACCGCTCCCTCACGTTCGGGCTCCATGCCCTCATCGTAGCCGCTGACGCCACCGGTCTGGCCTCGCTGCATAACGCGGCGATCGGCTTCCGTGAGGACTATATCGAGAGCTTCCGCGCCCGCGGCGGCGACGCCGATCAGGAGGCCGCACGCCTCAGTCTGGATGAGGTGCGAGCCTTCCTGACCAAGTCCGTACTCCCGCGGCTGGCAAGCAAGGGCGCCATCATCTATCCGGTGCCCAACCCGCCGAAGGATGTGGCAGACCCAATCCGGCTTGCTCCGTCGTTATGGTCGGCCATCGTCCCGCAGCGTTCCGACCTCGCCGAAGCCCTCCGCAAGACCGGCGAGCACGTCGGCGTCGCCGCGGCCAAGGCCGCCACACCGACTCCCCGTTCGGCACCCGCTGGCTCCGTCATCGAGGCCAAAGGCCTGGTAAAGATCTACCGCCGCCGAAAGGTGGTGAACGACGTCGCATTCCGGCTCCAGCAGGGCGAGATCGTGGGCTTGCTCGGCCCCAATGGCGCCGGAAAGACGACTACCTTCTACATGATCGTCGGGCTGATTCCACCCGTGCAAGGCGAGATCCGCCTCGACGGCGAAGACATCACCCGTATGCCGATGTATCGCCGCGCGCGGCGGGGCATTGGCTACCTTTCACAAGAACCCTCGATCTTCCGGAAACTCACCGTTGAGGAGAACCTCCTGGCCATCCTCGAGACGTTGCCTCTGAGCAAGGAAGAGCGTCGAGCTAGGTTGGAAGGATTGCTGGACGAGCTGCAGATCAAGCACCTGCGACGAAGCAAGGCATACGCCCTCTCCGGGGGCGAGCGGCGCCGACTCGAGATCACCCGAGCGCTGGTGTCACAACCGAAATTCATGATGCTCGATGAACCGTTTGCCGGGGTCGACCCCATCGCGGTTCATGACATCCAGAAGATCGTGGCAGGGTTGCGGCAGCGCGGGATTGGAGTGCTCATCAGTGACCATAACGTGGAACAAACGCTGGACATCGTGGATCGCGCTTACATCATGTTTGACGGACAGGTCAAGGTCTCGGGGACGGTGAAAGAACTCGTTTTTGATGACGAGGTCTCTCGCATTTATCTGGGCCCCACCCTCACCGCGCGCCTTCGCGATCGTTTCTCGAATGAGCACGAACCACCGCCGGGAGCTCACGGTATGCCGGATCCCGAACCGATCGGCGTCGCATGAGGACCGGGCTCAGCCAGAGTGCCTCACTCCGGCAGGAGCTCAAGATCAATCCACGCCTCTACCAGGCGATGGACTTGCTGTACATGCCGCTCCTCGATCTCCAGCAGCACCTGAAACAGGAGTTGCTCGTCAATCCCTTCCTCGAGATGGTCGAACCCGAGGACGACGAAAGCGAGGAGACAGCCGAGGCGGAAGAAGGAGAGGAAGGGCCCGTCGACATGTCGGAGCCCGAGGCCGAGCACAGCACGCCGGAACTCGAGGCCCAGAAAAACGACACCGTCGACTGGGAAGAAATACTGCAGGACGGCTTTGCGTCCGATGGTCCTCGCGAAGAGCAGGAGGAACGCGAGTACTACGAGCCCGTCTCCGTCGAAACGCGTGATCTCAACGACCACCTGAAGGATCAGATCTCCCTCCTGGAGCTCAACCCGCGGCAGCTGCTCCTGGCCGATGAGTTCATCGGAAACATCAACGAGGACGGCTACCTCGCCTGCTCGCTCGAAGAGATCCTGACCTCCATCAACGAGGTGGTGGCCCGCGCAGCCGAGAAAGAGGGGTACGAGGGTGAGCTTCCCTTCTACACGGCCTCCGAGGTGGATGCGGTGCTGCAGGTGGTGCAGGCACTCGACCCGGCCGGAGTTGGGGCTCGCGACCTCCGTGAATGTCTGCTCCTGCAGCTTCGCGATCTGAAGCAGGAGGACACGCCCCACTACAAACTCGTCCGCGACGCCTTCGAGGAGTTGATCGCCCACCGCTGGAGTGAGATCTCCAAGCGTTTCGGGATCAGCCCGGCCGAAGTGCAGCACGCGGCCGACGAAGTGGCCAAGCTCGACCCCAAGCCGGGACTGCGTTACTCCAGTGCCAGTGATGGGTACATCGTGCCCGACATGGTGGTGGAAAAGATCGATGGCGCCTACCACGTGTTTGTGAACGACGCCAACGTACCGCGGCTCAAACTCAGCAAAGCGTATCAGGAAATCGCCCGCGACAAGAAGAAGTTCGACGGCGAGAACAAGGAGTTCATCTCGAGCAAGCTCAACTCGGCCAACTGGATGATTCAGGCCATCGAGCAGCGACGTCAGACGATGCTCAAGGTCATGAACTACATCGTCGAACGGCAGCGGGATTTCTTCGAGAAGGGCGTGCGCTCCCTCAAGCCGCTGACGCTGCGCGAAGTCGCCGATGTGATCGGGATGCATGAGAGCACCGTCAGCCGCGTGACCAACGAAAAGTTCGTGCAGACACCACGCGGAGTGCTCCCGCTCAAGTTCTTCTTCTCGTCCGGCCTCTCCACCACCGGGGGCGAGGACGTATCGGCGCGCGGCATCCGTGATCAAATCGAGAAGCTGGTCACCAGCGAAGACCCCAAGAACCCCCTGACCGACCAGGCCATCGTGCAGATCCTGCAGGACACCGGAGTGCACATCGCCAGGCGCACCGTCGCGAAATACCGCGACCAGCTGGGGGTGCTGTCGGCGCGGATGCGGAAGCGCGTCTGATGGAACGCGGCACACCGTTGACAGTGGGGACCGAGGTAGCCGTTCGCCAGGCAGCCTCTGGGCATGAGGGAGCGGATGCGCCGGCGAGCCTCTCGCAGACACGCGAGCCGGCACCCCTTCGAACCGCTCCTCCCGTGCAGATCTCCGTGCTTGTCCCGGCCAAGGACGAAGCCGAGAACCTGCCGCTGTTCATGGCCGAGGCGCAAGCGGCGTTAGGCAAGGACGGGTTCAGCTACGAGGTCCTCGTCATCGACGATGGCTCCACCGACCGGACCTGGGCCGTGCTCGAGCAACTGCGCGAGCAGTATCCCTTTCTCCGCGCGGTCAGACATCGCAGCCGTCGCGGCATTGCCGACGCACTGCGTACCGGATTCCTCAACGCCCGTGGCCAGGTGCTGGTGTTCTATCCGGCCGACATGCAGTTCAAGCCCGAAGACATTCCCAGACTCGTGGCCCCCATCATGGCCAACGAGGCCGATATGGTCACCGGGTACAAGCAGGGGAAATACGAAAAGGCGTTTGTCTCTCGCATCTACAATCTGCTTAGCCGAGTCTTGTTTGATGTCCGCGTAAAGGACCTCAACAACGTGAAAGCCTATCGCCGGGAGATCATGGAGCAGCTCCCGGTGCGTCCTGACTGGCATCGCTACATGATTGTCCTCGCTGCGGCGCAGGGCTACACGGTGAGCGAGATCCCCGTGCCACTCTACCCACGGCATGCCGGCAAGTCGAAGTTCGGCATTGGGCGCATTCCGGTGGGTGTGATGGACATGCTCTCCGTGTGGTTCGAGCTGCGCTTCGGCCAGAAGCCATTGCTTCTCTTCGGCATGATGGGCGCGGCACTCTTCGGCGTGGGCGTGCTGGCGGGGCTTGTTGCGCTCGGACGGCTGGCCCTTCTTGGCGTGGGCACGCGGTCGGTGTGGACCGTCATCCAGACGACCCTGATCCTCGGCTCCATCTTTTTTGTCGCCGGCATACTCGGCGAGCAGGTCGCAGGTCTTCGCGCGCAGGTCCGCGAACTCCGGCGGGTCACCGACGAACTGCACGAACCTTCGGGCGAGTGAGCGCCGGGCCGCTGCGGGTCCTCTTTCTCACCCATTCGTACCCGCGCGTTCCCGGCGACGCCGCAGGCTCCTTTCTCTGGCATCTCGCCGTCGCGCTCAAACACGAAGAGGTGCAGGTGCGCGTGATCGCGCCGTCTGCGCCAGGCCTCCCAGCGCACGACGTCTTTGATGGCATTCCGGTCGATCGCTTTCGTTATGCACCCGGCCGCCACGAGAACCTGGCCTATACCGGCAACATGGTGCAGGAGGTACGCGACTCCTGGAGCGCTCGCTTTGCACTGGTAGGTTTTCTGGGTGCCCAGGTTGCAGCAACGTCTCGGTTGCGGCGTGAATTCGCGCCACACCTGATTCATGCGCACTGGTGGTTTCCTGGCGGACTGGCGGGCGCGTGGGCGGCACGGCTAGCCGGACTTCCACTCGTCACTACGATGCACGGCAGTGACGTAAGGCTGGCAAGGGCAAAACACTTCGCGCGACCGCTCTTTCGTCATGTCATGAAGCAGTCACGGGCGGTCACCACGGTTTCCCGTTGGCTCGCTGACGAGGTCGCGGACATTGCACCCGCGACGCGGGTCACTGTGGCACCGATGCCGGTTTCCACTTCTACGTTTGCCCCGCAAGCCGGAAGCGTGCGTGATCGACTCCTCTTCGTGGGACGGCTCAACGCGCAAAAGGGGATCGCCGACCTCGTCGAGGCCCTCGGCCAGATGCGGTCTGGAATCAGCCTGGATGTCGTCGGTGACGGTCCCGACCGCGAGCGCCTTCAAGCCAGGGCGCGCGAACTGCGAGTCGATACCCGAGTAACCTGGCATGGTCAGCTGCCCCAACCCGCCTTGCTCCCATTTTATCAGCGCGCTGGTGTGCTGGTGGTTCCGTCGATCGGAGAAGGGCTGGGACTCGTCGCCGTCGAGGCACAGCTCTGCGAAACCCCGGTGGTCGCCTATGCCTCCGGCGGCACGACCGACACCGTTCTCGATGGCGAAACGGGGATTCTCGTCCCTCCGGGCGATGTTGCGACACTCGCTGCAGCCCTGGACCAGCTCATGGGCAACACCGAATTGCGAAACCGCTACGGTGCGGCAGGGAGAACCAACGCCCTGGCCTTGTTTTCACCGGAGTCCGCCGCCCGCCGATACGCCGATCTGTATCGGCAAGTGTTACAGGAAGGGGGCAGGGCACCCTTTCGGTGACGGGTGGTACCAAAGAGCTGGTGCTTCGCGTGGCGGCCCGCGAGGGCTAAATTGCGCGGCTGCATGCAACTGCGCGTTCGCCCCAGGCGATCCTGCCTCAGCCCTACTTCATGACCAAGTCCAGCTCCGGCGACTCCTCGACACCGGCCGCACCGGCAGCGCCTCGCTTTGCGGGGCTCATGGCGGTTGGGGTGCACCTGCTGGCGACGATGGTGCTGTGTTATCCCGCGCTGAGCGGCCAGCTGCTGCTCAATCCGTCGTCTGACCAGTACAAGGCAGGGTACGCCTTTCGCGACTTCGCGCGGCAGTACTTCCTTGATCACGGCAGCATTCCGCAGTGGAACCCGTACCTGTATGGCGGGATGCCGTTTGTGGACGCCATGCACGGCGACACGTTTTATCCCACGGCTCTCCTTCGGCTGCTCATCGGCACCGGACCCGGGATGACATGGGGGCTGGTCATCCATCTCTTCCTTGCCGGCATTTTCACGTACGTATTCCTGCGCTCCCTGCGGCTCTCGTTTTTTGCCGCCATGCTGGGTGGTGTCGCGTACCAGATGTCGGGCAACATCGCCGGGCTCGTCTCCCCCGGTCACGACGGCAAGATCTTCGTCGCCGCCCTCCTTCCCCTCGCGCTTTACTTCGTCGTACGCGGTGTCCGTGATGCCAAATCGTGGGCGTGGGGCGCACTTGCGATCGTGGTTGGCCTCGCGGTACTCTCGCCGCATCCGCAGCTCCTGCAGTACATGCTCCTCCTGACGGGCGCCTTCGCACTCTTTCTGTGGCGGGGCTGGGGGAGTGAAGCAGGCGACGCCTCCGTGACAGGAGCACCAGGTCTCAAGCGACTCGGTGCGGCGTTAGGCGCGGTGGCCCTCGGCATGCTCATGGGCGCCATCCAGTTCTGGCCGGTAAAGACCTACACCCCCTGGTCACCACGCAGCGGAGGCATGGGCTGGGAGCACGCCATCTCCTACTCGCTCCCGCCGGAAGAGGTCATCAACTTCGCCTTGCCGCAGTTCTCGGGAATCCTCGGCAACTACTGGGGACGCAACGGGCTTCACCTGCACTCCGAGTATGTCGGTGTGGTAGTGATCCTGCTGGCGGTCTGTGCCATCGGAGCGTGGCCGGCCGGCGCACATCGTCGTGTCGTGCGCTTTCTGCTGGCGACGTTCGTGATCTCCTTGTTCTGGGCGATGGGCGGCTTCACGCCGTTCTACTCGCTGGTCTACGCCATTGTGCCCGGCACCAAGTTCTTCCGCGCGCCGAGTACGATGCTCTTTATCGTGAACTTCTCGCTGGCCTGTCTCGCCGCATTCGGCGCCGATCGGCTGTTCCGGGGCGAGTTGCGTCGTGGCCCGCTGATTGGCGGCGGTGTGGCCCTCCTGCTGCTCGCGCTCTTTGGACTCTCGGGCGGGCTCACCAACAGCGCGCTTTCCATCGCGGGCGAGCAGATGGCGCAGGCCGTCATCCAGAATGAGACCGCGCTCAAGACCGGCGCTATTCGCATGTTGCTCATGGGGGCGCTCGCCGGCGCCGGTATTTTCCTGATTGGCACCAGGCGGCTCTCTCGTGACCTCGCGGGTGCGCTGCTCATCGCACTCGTCGCGACCGATCTCTGGACCGTTCTCAAGCAGTACTTCCAGTTCACTCCGCCCGCCGGCCAGATTTTTGCCGCCGACGAGGCCATCACCTTCCTCCAGAAACAGCCCGGCCCGTTCCGCGTCATGGCGTTCCCTCCCAGGGAAGGCAATCCACGCGATCAGTATCTCAACATGCTGAGTTACGACGGGTTGATGACGCACCGAATCCCGGTCACACTCGGCTATCACGGCAACCACATTGGCAAGTTTGACCTGCTGAGCGGGTCGCTGGAGGATGGCTACCGTCAGTTGGCCAACCCGAATTTCTGGCTGCTGTCAAACACGCGGTATGTCCTCACTGACACGGAAAGCCCACCGATCGACAGTGCCCGGATGGTCTTCGGCCCCGTGAAGAACGTGCATGGCAACAACATGTACGTGCATCAACTACCGGCAGCCAGTCACTACGCCTGGCTTGCCAGTGCCATCGTGAAGGCTGGGGATGAGGCGTCGGCCGCCACCGTCCTCGATCCGCGTTTTGATGTGCGCACGGTGGCCATCTTTGATTCATCGGCCACCGTCACGGCCGCCAACGTCACGACGGTACCGGCCCCGGCGATGACGATTGCCCGGGTTCTCTCCTACCAACCGGGATCGGCCACCATCGAGCTCGAGACCCCGGCACCGGCCGGCTCGGCGCTGGTGGTGTCGGAGAACTACTACCCGGGCTGGCGCGCCACGGTGGACGGCAAGCCGGTCGCCGTCGGACGTGCCAATGTGGCCCTGATCGGCGTGCCACTTCCCGAAGGTGCACGCAAGATCGAGCTCTCCTTCGTGAATGAGCCGTATGCCACTGGACGTATGGTCACCTGGCTGGCGTTAGGCGCGTCGCTCCTCTGGCTTGGCCTGGGGGCGATGAACACCCGGCGGCAGGTGGCGAGTGCCTGAAAAAGCCCTCGTCATCGTCCCCACGTACAATGAGCGGGAAAACATTATCCGCCTCATTGATGCCGTGTTGTCCCAGGACACGCGGATCGAAGTGTTGGTGGTCGACGACGGGTCGCCAGACGGCACGGGTCAACTGGTTCGTGAACGCGAGGCAGGTGATTCACGCGTTCATCTGCTGAGCCGGGAGAAAAAGCTGGGACTCGGCACCGCGTACGTCGCGGGGTTCAAGTGGGCACTGGCCCGCGACTATGAGTTTGTCTTCGAGATGGACGCCGACTTCTCGCATGACCCGTCGCACCTGCCGCAGTTCCTGGCATCGATCGCCGACTCGGACCTCGTGCTCGGCTCGCGCTATCGCGATGGCAAGGTGACGGTGGTGAACTGGCCGATGGGGCGCCTGATCCTGAGCTACTCCGCGAACATCTACGCACGGTTTGTCACCGGGCTGTCGCTATTCGATGCCACAGGGGGCTTCAAATGTTTCCGGCGCAAGGTGCTCGAGGCCATCGACCTCGACGATGTGCGGTCCAACGGCTACGCCTTCCAGATCGAGATGAGCTTCCGGGCCTGGCAGCTTGGCTTCAGGATTGTGGAGATTCCGATTGTGTTTGTGGATCGCACCGAAGGCGAGAGCAAGATGTCCAAACGCATTGTGCGTGAGGCGATCTGGATGGTGTGGCGACTGCGGTGGTGGGGGATGACAGGGCGGCTGTCGAAGGCGGTGAGTCGGCCGGGGGAGTCTCGGCCAGTCGCCGCAAAATGACACTATCGGGGACAGAACGATGACGGAGGAACGCGCGATCGACGCTATTTTTCAACCGGGGGGGGCCCCCAGTGCGTCCCCGCTGCACGCTCCTCTCCGCGGACGCCGCTTCTTCAAGATGACCGGCTCCGGTAACGACTTCGTCTTCTTCGACAACCGAACTGCTGCGCACGAAGACCTCGCACACCCGGCCGTCATTGCGGCGCTGTGCGATCGTCGCGCAGGAATTGGTGCCGATGGCATCGTGCTGCTGAGCAGCAGTGCCGTGCACGCATTCGATATGCGGTACTACAACCGCGACGGGTCCCTCGCGGAAATGTGTGGCAACGCCGCGCTCTGCAGTGCCAGGTTGGCGCAGTTCCTCGGCATCGTCCGCGATGGCGCCGCCTTTTCCTTCAGCACTCCATCGGGACCTGTGCGCGCCCGGTTTGTCGACGACGCTCCCACGCTCGACATGACACCGGTATCCGAACTCGCCACGGTCTTCGACACGCCGCTGGAGACCGGAGAACGCAAGATCGGCTTCGCGCGCGTCGGAGTGCCTCATCTCGTGGTGCGGGTCGACGATGCCGCCACCGTCGATGTCGTGCGTCGCGGGAGCCACCTCCGGCACCTCAAACAACTCCGCGACGGCGCCAACGTGAACTTTGTCTCGCGCGACAAGGACGGCGCATGGCACATGCGGACGTTTGAACGCGGCGTCGAAGACGAAACCATGGCGTGTGGCACCGGCACCGTCGCCACGGTGGCGCTGCTCGATGCATGGGGCACCGTGCCTGGCACCGCGGCCCTCTCAACAAAAAGTGGACGGACCGTCAGCGCGAGTGTGGCCCACGATGGCTCCGCGCCGACCCTTCGCGGGGAAGGGCGCCTCGTGGCGTCGGGAGAGCTGCACGACCTTCCCCTGTCCTGAGCGTGTCGCTCATATCGCCGGACCTTCCGCCGCTGTCGGCGCACGACGCCGCGCGGCTTCTGGCACAGCACTACGACTCAGGCGGTGAGCTGAGCCCACTTGCCGGAGAGCGCGACCGCAACTTTGCTGTCGCCCGCAATGGCCAGCAGACTCACACGCTCAAAGTGGCCTGGGCCGACGAACCACTGGCGGTGCTGGAGTTACAGTGCGCCCTCATGCGGCGCCTGGCTCGCGCCGCGCTGCCGTTCGCCATCCCCCAGCTCGAGCAGGACAAGCATGGGCGAGACCTCCCGCAGGTCGATCTCGAGGGCCGTTCGCATCATATCCGTCTCGTCAGGTGGGTGGCTGGACAGCCCCTCCACGAAACCCCACGGTCGCGTCCTCAGCTCGAAGCCATCGGCGTCGCCGTCGGTCAGCTGACGCGCGCACTCGTCAGCTTCGGTCACCCGGGGGCACATCGGCGCTTCGAATGGGCCATGCAAGAAACACTGCAGGCCCGCGAACGCCTCCATCATCTCGCGAACGACACGCAACGTGCCTTGATCGCGGCGGCGCTCGATGACTTCAGCCGAATCGACCTCCGCGCGCTCCCTCATGGAGTCGTTCACGGTGACCTGAACGACTGGAATCTCCTTGTCCAGCAAGGTCGCCCGGATCAGGTCGCCGGTATCATCGATTTCGGCGATGCTCACTTCGGTCCGGTTGTGGCTGACCTGGCGGTGGCCGCGACATATGCGCTCATGGACGCCGCGAATCCACTTGTAGCGCTCGGCCACCTGGTCCGTGGATACCACCGAATCCGTCCTCTCGAAGTGGCGGAGCTGGAGATCCTGACGGACCTCATTCGCGCGAGGCTCTGCACCTCGCTGACGATCTCGGCCGCTCGCCGGGCCGGCGCATCTGAAGTCAACGAGTACTGGTTTGTCTCAGAAGCCAAGGGCTGGGCGCTTCTCAAGGCTTTGTCAGGGCTGCGTAGACCACATGTCATTGGCTTCCTGCGCCTTTCCTGCGGCCTCGAGCCTGCAGAGGGCACTAGGGAGCTTCAGCACTGGCTCGGAGGCCTTGGCGAGGCGCTAAGGCCCATTCTGGAGCGCCCGCTCGCCAGATACACCTGCCGCGCCCTCAGCTGGTCGGACGTCGATGATCCCGTTGTCTCGGCGACCATCGCCTCGGATCACGATGCCGCCGCCGCCGCATACGCCGCGCAGCAACGTGATCAGGCCTTCGAAGTCGGAATTGGCAGGTGGGGCGAGCGGCGGGCGATCTATGCCGCTCAGGCCTTCGAATCTCGAGTTCTCTCGGAATCCCGGCGCGATACCCATCTCGGACTGGATGTGTTCGTGCCCGCGGGATCGGCACTCCAAACCATGTTGCCCGCCAAGGTGGTCGCCGCCAGCAACGTCCAGCTACCCCAAGACTACGGCGGCGTTGTGCTCCTCGAGCACGAAGGACCTGGTGGCAGGCCGTTCAGAACACTGTGGGGACATCTCGATCCGGCTTCTATCGCGACGTTGCGCGCCGGCGACCAGATCGCCGCGGGTCAACCTTTCGCACGGCTGGGGAGCGCAGAGGTAAATGGCGGATGGGTCCCGCACCTCCATCTTCAGCTGGTCCTGACGGGCGAAGACGACCCGGCCGACATCATCGGGGTGGGCGAATCCGAGCTGCTGCCGCTCTGGGAATCGCTCTACCCGGATGCAACCGCATTGGCCGGATGTCCTCCAGAGGTTACTGCGGCCCATCAGCCCGAAAGCGTTTCCTTGCTTGCAGTTAGGCGTGACCACTTCGCAAAGAACCTCAAGCTCTCATACCGCGAACCACTGCACATCGTCCGCGGTCACGACGTCTGGCTCGTTGACGCCCATGGGCGCGAGTACCTCGACTGCTACAACAACGTAGCTCACGTCGGCCACTGCCATCCCGGTGTTGTTCGGGCCATCGCCGACCAGGCAGCGAGACTCAACACCAACACCCGGTATCTCCACCAGCTGCTCGGCGAGTACGCCGAGCGCCTCCTTCGGACACTGCCAAAGCCCCTCGAGGTCTGCTTCTTCACAAATTCGGGAAGTGAAGCGAATGAACTCGCTCTCCGTCTCGCGCGCACACACACCGGCCGTCGCGAGACCGCCGTGCTCGACTGGGCCTACCACGGCTGGACGCCCTCGCTGATCGAAGTTTCTCCGTACAAATACAAACGAAGTGGCGGAGCAGGGCGCCCCCCCTTTGTTGTCGAGCTCCCGGTGCCCGACCCATACCGTGCACCCGCGAGTTGGTCGGCTGACGATTGTGGGCCGCGGTACGCGGACCTGGCCAAGACCATGCTCGACCGGCCAGTCGGAGCGTTTCTCGCAGAGACGATTCCGAGCTGCGCCGGACAAGTGGTGATTCCACAGGGTTTTCTGGCGCCGACCTTCGCCCATGTTCGCAGCGGTGGTGGGCTCTGCATTCTCGATGAAGTGCAGGCCGGAATGGGCCGGACGGGCGACATGTGGGCTTTTACTGAGCACGGCGTGGTGCCCGACATCCTCACGCTCGGCAAGCCCATCGGAAATGGGCATCCCCTGGGCGCGGTGGTCACAACTCGTGAGGTCGCGGATTCCTTTGCCAACGGCATGGAGTACTTCAACACCTTCGGTGGCAACCCAGTCTCATGCGCCGCCGGACTCGCTGTGCTCGACGCGCTGAGGGACCAGAACCTTCTGGAGAACGCCCGGAAGGCAGGCGAAGGCATCCACCGTGGACTGGCATCACTCGCCACGCGATTTGCCGAAGTCGGAGACGTCCGCGGCAGGGGACTCTTTCTGGGGGTCGAGCTCGTCACGAGCCGGGAAAGCCGAACGCCAGCGACCGACCTGGCGGGTCGGGTCGCCAATCACTGCAAAAGGCTGGGCGTCCTCCTGGGCACCGACGGCCCATACGACAACGTCATCAAGGTCCGTCCACCGATGACCTTCCAGGCGGAACACACCGCCATTCTCCTCGAAGTCATCGAAGAAGCCCTCACTGAATCACTCTGAGGTCTGCTGGAAGAGTGGGGAAAAGGCGCTTTGGGTTCTCCACACTTTCCCACAGGCCAAGTTGACATAACACATATTATGCGAAGTATCCATCGCGACAGTTGCACCTGCCCAAACCGCCATCGCTCCGGACGAGGTCGGCACTTCTGCACACGGTGAGGCTCTGAAACACGTGTCTCTTACCAGGCTCCGTGGAGGACCACCAGGCCCAACTCAGCGCGCGCCCACACCCGAAATGCAAAGGCGACCCATTCATGGAGAATGGGTCGCCCTCGAGCCATTGGGCTGCAGCCAGCCCGACTTACTTCGCGATCTCTGCCGTCAGTTCGCCCACCCTCAGCAGCGCCTCATTGTACAGGACCGAGGCCGGGTTGGCTGCGATCTCCTGCCAGATCTTGAGGGCCTCGGCTTTCTTTCCTGATCCCAGGAATGCCCGTGCGGCGTCGGCCTTGAAGCTCTCGGCTTCGGCCTTGAGCTGCGTGGTACGGGACGCCTCCAAATAAGCTGCCGCGGCCTCAGCGGCCTTGCCGGTTTGCTCCAGTGCCGACGCTTTGAGGGCGTAGACGGAGGCCGCCGTGGGTCCCGACGTGCCGATCTCCGCGAGGAGCTTCAGCGCTTCATCCGGCTTGCCCTGCTGCAGCAGGACCTGCCCAAGGAGAACCTTCGCGTCGGTCCCCGCCCGGGTGGAGCCATAACGATCGGCCACTTTCTTGAGGTCGGCGGCCGCGAGTGGGAGGTTGCCGGACCCGACATTCCGCTGCGCCGCCACCAGCTGCTGCGATGCCGTGATCTCGTTGCGCCCGTTTTGTGCCCGGACCACCCAGAGGATCCCGGCAACGGCGACCGCCCCGATCACTCCAAGGCCTAGTTGCCGCCCGTGACCCTTGAGCCAGTCTACGAGGCTGTCTGCAGAGTCATCGAGATCCAGACGTGTTGTCTGGGTAGGGTTTGTCATGTTGTTGTAAGCTAGGGTGAGCCGCGTCAAACGTGTATTTCGGGTCATCGGCGACCCGGGAGCTGGCCAGCGCGGCTGGCCACCCATGAAAATTGTCGAATTCGGACCAATGTTGGAAGTCCGGTCTTGGCCTGACGAGTCACAGCCGCTATGCTTTAGTCGCCCCTCACCCTTCAACCCATTCCCATGATCAGGCGAAAAGGTATCTCCCGCATCGACCAACCGGAGAAGCACAATCACGGCTGGTTAGTCCAGGTGACTTTCGAAGGAAAAACTCATCGAAAGTGGTTCTCGGACAACAAGCACGGCGGCCGCAAGAAGGCCTTCGCAGATGCAGTGGTGTGGCGCGACAAGACCGAGAAGGCGCTGGGCAAGCCGGCGACCGGTCGCGTGGTGGTTCGCTCGCGCCGTAACAAGTTCGGTGTCACCGGTGTGCAGTGGGACAAGCGTCACATGGCGTTCATCGTGTCGATCAATCCCGAACCCGGCAAGCAGAAGCGCTACTACGTCCCTGCCAAGGGCCGCAAGCGGGCCGAGGCGCTGGAAGAGGCAAAGAAGCTGCGTCTCAAGCTCGAGAAGGACATCTACGCCAAGCGCGCCACCAAGTAGGCGACTCGGCATCAGATGCGAAGAGGGCGATCCCCGGTGGGGATCGCCCTCGCTGCTTTTCACCAGTGCCCCCGAGAGGATTCGAACCTCCGACCAACGGTTTAGGAAACCGCTGCTCTATCCATCTGAGCTACGGGGGCGTTTCCGCAATCTACGAAGACCCGGCTCCCCTCTTCAATCTCAGTAGGTCAGCAGTCCCTCAACCCGCCCGCGCAATTTCTCGCGACCGGACAGAAACGACAGCTCAATCAGAAAGAGGAACCCCAGCACCGTTGCGCCCTGTCGTTCCACCAGCCGCTGTGTCGCGGCGGCGGTGCCTCCCGTCGCGAGTACATCGTCGACGATGATCACTCGCGAGCCGGGACCGACGGCATCCACATGCATCTCCAGCGAGTCGGTTCCGTACTCCAACGCGTACTCTTCCCGAATTCGCTCTGACGGCAGCTTTCCCGGCTTTCGGACCGGCACAAACCCGGCTCCCAGGTCGACGGCAATTGGCGCTCCGAAGAAGAACCCGCGACTCTCCACAGCCACGACATGGGTGGCACCCCCGTCGCGATATCGGTCGGCCATGAGCCTGCACGCCGCCTGAAAGGCCGACGCATGGCCAATCAGCGGCGTGATGTCCTTGAAGAGAATACCGGGCGTTGGAAAATCAGGAACGGTGCGAACCAGCGCGCGAAGTTCCGGCTCGGTCATCTACTTGAGAATCGTGAACGGCTGCGGAAGCTCGGGATTGGCCGGCGCCGCGAGGTTGATGATCTGCTTGACCACGGCACCGGGCGGGCCCTGTCGCAGCTCCGCGAGAAAAAGCTCCACTGCCTCATGAGGACCGGCCGCGGTACACTCGACATTGCCGCTCGACAGGTTGCGCACCCATCCGGCGATTCCAAGCCGCATGGCGTGCTCACGCATGAAATTTCGAAAGCCGATCCCCTGCACCTGCCCGGCAATTTCGAGGTGGACTATGCGCACGCCATGCCTGGTCGCGTACCTACGGTCTATTGCTTAACAATGAGGCGAGAATGGATGCCAGAACGGACTCGTCTGACGGTCCCGCATCGGCGGACACGGAAATCTCGCCCGCCCGCACGCGTCGCGCCACCGTCTCCAGCACCAACAATGCACGCTCCCGACCATCGGTCTCGGCGACCAACGACTGAAAGTCCGCCGTCAGTGTCTCGTTGGGGAGTGCGATCTCCGTCACGCTCTCCACCTCGACGGGAGCCTGAACAGACACCACCTCAGCGCTTGGAGCGATGTCCACGGCGCTATAGAGCGGCTCTGCCCACGCAGCCACAGGACCTGGGGCGGACTCGAGCTCCACGTCGTCAGTACTGGGAAGTGTCGATTCGACCAGCTCTACCGGGGCGGCGGTACCCTGCTCTTCAGCCACGCTGGCCTCGATCACCTCGCCAGGGACCTCGGCCATCGTCACGTCGACAACTTCCTCGGAAGCGAGGAGCTCTGGCACCGGCTCCGTTGGCAGTCCCTGATCCTCGGGCTCAACATCCCATGCGAGTTCAGGCGCTACCGCCTGTTCAAGCAACGACTGCGTGTCGAGCGCCGAATCACTCGTGATGTCAGACGAAGAGGGCGGCTCGATCAGGTCTGCGAGAGGTTCCTCTCCCACGACCGCAGGTGCTTCGGCTGCGAACTCACTGGCCCAAGCCGGAGTTTCGGCGTGCGAGAGTTCAGGTGCCGATACGTCCACTGCCACCGAAGTTGTCGGCTCTTCCAACGCTGGCTCGGCAGGCTCGGGTGTTGCGACACCGATCAGGCGTGTCCCCTGCCCTGCGAGGCGACCCGGGTGAAAAGGACCGGCCGCACCGGAAAACGGTCGCAGGGGACGGCTGGCTGAGGAAGATCCGGGTCGAAATAATGGCATGGTGCCTCTCCTGGGGTCTGAGAGGGGCCGCACCGGCCGCCTACTGCAGGCCTACCAGCCGTGAGTCCCCTTCAGCTGGACGAACTTCACGGGAGCGATGTCACGCCGCTCGAACCGGCTGCCACGGCGGGTCAACATCACCAAAGTCTGCTCCCCTGTATCGCCGAGCGGGATGAGCATTCGGCCCCCTTCCTTCAGCTGCTCCAGCAGGGGTTCAGGGATTGTCGGTCCGCCGGCGCTGACGAGCACCGCATCGTAGGGCCCGTACTCGCGCCAGCCGATGGTGCCATCTCCAAGCTGCGTCGTGACGTTGCGTGCGCCACACTCCTTGATCATCACGCGCGCGCGTTCAAGCAGGGGTGCGACGCGCTCGACGCTGAACACCTGCGCGACGAGGTGGCTCAGCAGGACCGTCTGATACCCGGAACCCGTCCCGATCTCCAGCACCCGCTCTTCGCCCTTGAGTTCGAGCAGCTGGAGATAGCGCGCATGCTGCGAAGGCTGTGAGATGGTCTGCCTGTTGCCGATGGGCACGGACGTGTCTTCGTAGGCACGTTCGCTGAATCCCGACGGCATGAACAGATGCCGAGGGGTCAGTTCGATGGCGCGAAGTACGGCGAGATCGGAGATGCCGTTCGCCTGGAGGTACTCAATGAGCCGCCGCCGTCGCGCGCGGTGGTCGGGGCCTACGGAGCTCGCCACCAGCGATCCGCGGTATCGAGCATGTCGCGATGAGTAAGGTCGAGATGCAACGGGGTCACCGAGATGTAGCCATCATGAATCGCCTGAAAATCCGAGTCTTCGGCTCCGGACCAGGAAAACTCCCCTCCGCCAATCCAGTAGATCTGGCGCCCGTACGGATCGCGCATGGGCGAGATGGAATTGGAATACACCCGGCGTCCCAGCCGTGTCAACCGGACCCCACGCACCTGGTCTGCCCGCAACGGCGGAAGGTTCACGTTGAGCAACGTATGCTCAGGGAAGTTTGTCAGGGAAGTCAGATGCCGGAGGAGCGGCACCAGCACTTCGACCTGTTCGTCGAGACGGGCAATGTCGGCGCGCAGATCGCCACCCGCGAACGAAATGGCAATCGACGGAACACCTAACGCGAGCCCTTCCATGGCCGCCGCCACCGTGCCCGAATAGAGCACGTCTTCACCCATGTTCTGCCCGTGATTCACCCCGCTGAGGACGAAGTCCGGGCGCTCCGGCATGAGCACCTCGATGGCGAGCATCACGCAGTCGGTCGGGGTGCCATCCACCTGAAAGCGCCGGTCGCCACGACGTACCGGGCGCAATGGATGATGCAGGGTGAGGGAGTGACTGGTGGCACTCTGCTCGCGGTCGGGAGCCACCACGGTGACGTCGCCAATCTGGCTGGCAGCGCGCACCAGGCAGTCGAGGCCGTGTGCCAGGATCCCGTCGTCGTTGGAACAAAGCAATCGCATGGACCTAACGATAACGGGCGGCTGGCACGTCCGCTATGCGCCCGGGGACTCGCTTTCGGGTGCCGGCACCGGCGCCGACCCGTCAAGCACCCGCGACACATGGTCGAGCTCCCGTTCCAGTTCGGCAAACACCTCGACCCCGAGTGCCTCGCGCGCCACGACCTTGAGTGAGCCATTGCGGCGGTACTCGTCGATCTTCTGCCGGGCACCATCGATGGTGTACTTCTCCCCGTACAGCAGCTGCTTCACGAGCTGGATCAGTTCGACCTCACGCCGCTGGTAGACCCGGTTCCCCGACCGGTTCTTGGCCGGACTGAGAAAGCGAAACTGGCTTTCCCAGTACCGCAGGACGTGAGGCCGCAGGTCGGTGAGTTCGCAGACCTCGCCGATCGAGAAAAACTCCTGGACAGGTTCCCCTTTCACGTGTCACGCTCCGGTCGCAATTCCCGGCCCATCAACGCGGCCAGCACTTCGCGTGCGGGGGCGCGCTCGAACAGCACCTGCGCGACCGCGCGCGCGATCGGCATGTCGACGCCGTGCCGCTCAGCCAGGGCCAGTGCACTTCGTGTGGTTACCACGCCCTCCGCCACGCTTTCCTTTCCGGCGAGCACGTCCTGCAACTCCTGCCCCTCGCCAACGGCAATTCCCACCGCGCGATTTCGGCTCAATGATCCCGTGCAGGTGAGCACCAGGTCCCCCATGCCGGCGAGACCGGCAAAGGTCTCCGGACGGGCGCCAACCGCCACTCCCAAGCGTGTCATTTCCGCGAGTCCGCGGGTGATGAGCGCCGCGCGGGAATTGAGCCCGAGGCCTACGCCTTCCGCGATGCCGGTTGCCACCGCCATCACGTTCTTGAGCGCCCCACCCAACTCCACGCCCGGCACATCGTCGTTTGTATAGACACGCACAGGGCCGCCACTGAAGGCCTGCTGCACCGCGCGGCGTGCCGCGTCCGACTCGGACGCCGCCACCAGTGCCGTCGGCTGACCGTGAGCCACTTCGGACGCAAAGCTTGGCCCCGAAAGCGCCACCACGTCGCGGCCGGGCACCTCTTCGTGGACCACATCGGTCATCAGGGCGAGACTGGACTGCTCGATTCCCTTGGTCGCGACCACCATGATGGCGTGGCGTGGCACGGCTGTGGCGGACTCACGCACGACATGCCGCAGGACAAACGAGGGAGAGGCATACACGATACACGCCGCGTCCTGGACCGCCGCTGTGAGGTCCCCGGTGGCGCGCAGATCGGGGTGCAGCGTGGCACCCGGCAGAAAGCGCGGATTGGCGTGTGTGGTGCTGATGTGTTCGACGACATCGGGTTCGCGCGCCCAGAGGCACACCGTGTGATGCCGAGACGCGAGGGCATGGGCCAGCGCCGTACCCCAGGCTCCGCCACCCACGACCGTGACCCGCATCAGCGATTCCCCGCCGGCTGTCCCACCCGCGATTCCTCGCCACGACGCAACCGGCCGATGTTGGCACGATGCGTGTAGACAACAAACGCGGCAATGGCGGCGGACAGCAGCGTCCGCTGCGAGGCAGGTCCATACAGCAGCGCCGACGCCACCGTCAGTGCACCGGCCGCCAGCATGGAGCCCAGTGACACGTACCGCGAGCGCCAGACGGTAAGCGCAAATACTCCCGCCGCGACGGCATAGGCAGCGGGCGACAGCGCAGCAAACACACCTGATGCCGTCGCAACACCTTTGCCCCCACCCTTGAAGAGCCCGAAGTACGGCCGCACATGCCCCGCAATCGCGGCGAGCCCGAAGGCCGCGGGCCACCAGAGTCCCGGCCCGCCCCCGAACCAGTCGCGGAAGAACAACACCGGGAGCGCCCCCTTGGCCGCGTCGAGCAACAGCACGACCACCGCGGCAGGCACGCCTAACGTGCGGAGCACATTGGTCGCGCCGAGGTTCCCCGATCCGTGCTGCCGCAGGTCAATCCCCTTGAGCAGCTTCCCCGCCATGAACGCAAACGGCGTCGAGCCCACCAGGTAGGCCACCACGAGCCCCAGCCAGCGTCCGGACTCGCCCATCCGTCAGCCCGCCTTCCGTCGCATGACAACACGGAGCGGGTTGCCGGTGAAGTCCCATGACTCCCGGAATCCGTTGTGCAGAAAACGGATATAGTGCTCCTCGACGAGATCGGGATGATTGCTGAAGACGGCAATCGTTGGCGGGGCTGTTTCCACCTGGGTGGCGTACATCAGGCGAATCTCGCGCCCGGCCGCCTGAGGCGGTTGCCGACGCTGCAGCAGTTCCTCGAGCCGCGCATTCACCTTGGATGTCGAGATGCGTTTCTGGCGCTCGGCTTCCACCTCGAGCAGCACATCGAGGACCTTGGTCACCCGCTGCCCCGTTTTAGCCGATGTGTACAGGAACGGCACGAAGTTGAGGAAGGGCGCCTTCTCCCGGGCCTCCTTCTGGAACTTCGCCGACGTCTTGTCATCCTTGGCGACCAGATCCCACTTGTTCACGATGATGACGAGCGCGCGTCCGGCGTCCCACGCGAGATGGGCAATCTTGAGGTCCTGCCCCTGCAACTGTTCGGTCCCGTCGATCACAAGACAGCAAATGTCCGCGCGTTCAATGGCCCTTCGCGAACGCAGCCCGGAGTAGAACTCCACGCCATCGTCCACCTTCGACTGACGGCGCAATCCGGCGGTGTCGACAAAAATCAGGTCGCGGCCATGGTACTTCATCGGCGTGTCGATGGCATCGCGTGTGGTCCCGGCCACCTCGCTGACCACCAGGCGATCCTCCCCAAGCAGCCGATTGACAAACGACGACTTGCCCACGTTGGGACGCCCGATCACTGCGATCCGAAGGGCGGCCTCGTCTTCGGGTGGCATGGCGGGAATCCGCTCCACCAGCACATCCAGCAGATCGCCCGATTGCTTGCCGCTGATGGCCGACACGGGAACGGGATCCCCTGCCCCCAGCTCGAAGAACTCGAAGTAATCGGTCGACTTGGGATTGTCGGCCTTGTTGGCAACCACCACGAAGGGCTTCCCTGCTTCGCGGAGCATTGTGGCAATACGGTGATCAACGGGATGCAGCCCGGTTTTGGCGTCGACCACGAAGAGCAGAAGATCCGCCTCGCCGATTGCTTCGTCCACCTGGCGGCGGATTTCAACGTCCATCAGGCCGCGGCTGTCGTCCGTGAGCCCACCGGTGTCGACCAGCCAGAACGCCGAGCCGTTCCACTCGGCGCGTGCAAAGTGTCGATCGCGTGTTGTGCCGGCTTCATCGCTCACGATGGCCGCGTGATGCCCAACGATGCGGTTGAACAAGGCACTCTTGCCAACGTTAGGCCTGCCCACGAGGGCGACGACGGGGAGGCTCATGCGGCGCTCCATGCCAGCGAACCTTCGTGCTGCAACACATCGATGAAATCGTACGAGGGATACACGGGCATACTGAACTCTTCCCTGAGCTCCGCAAAACGGAGGTCGTCGAGGAAGACGCCATCCTCGTTGATGGATTCGGCCGGGATCAGCGCCAGATCGAGATCCCGCCGGCCACCGAGTGCGCGCCGGATGTCTTCACCTACAAGGAGACCAGCCGTGGTCGTGGTGGCTCCGAACAACGAGTTTTCAACCGGAAGAAGCTCGAACCGAGCGCCCGTCGATCGGGTGAGCTCCTCGAGGAGTTCCGGCATGAGTGCCTCCATGGCCAGCCCCGTGACCACACCAATCCGCTTTCCATCGAGGCGAGGCAGTTCCCCCACTCCGTCGCGTATCCGCTGCCGCAGCGACGTCACGGCACCGACGCCGTTTTCGATCTGGGGGAAGTCCCCGTAGAACTCAGGCCCCGGGAGGTCGCGACCCGCCAGGAGATACAGCTCATCGGAACCGTACACCCAGCGGTGCCCACGCTCTCCCAACCCGCGCTCTGCCCATCGCTCCACGACCGAAAGCAGTCCCGAAGCATTCTCCCGGTCCATGGACTTGCCCGTGTAGAGATGCGAGAACTGCGTGAGGCCCACCGGAACGATCGCCACAGACAAGCAGCGTTCCTCAAACGACCAGAGATCGGCCAGCGAGGCCTCGAGCACATCGCCATCGTTGAGCCCCGGCACAATCACCATCTGCCCATGAAACTCGATGCCACCTTCGGTAAGGCGGCCCAGCTGTTCCATGATGTTCGGGACCCGCGGATTGTTCAGGAGCTTTTTTCGCGCCTCCCAGGGGGTCGCGTGCACCGAGACGTAGAGCGGCGAGAGGCGGTACTCCAGGATCCGCGCGAAGTCGCGATCCTTGAGATTCGAAAGGGTCGCGAAGTTGCCGTAAGCGAATGACAGGCGATAATCGTCGTCGCGCACGTAGAGGGGCTTCCGCATGCCTTTGGGGAGTCCTTCGATGAAACAGAACTCGCACCGATTGGCACATCGCCTTACTGTCGGCGGCTCGAGTTCAACCCCAAGTGGCTCACCCTCGGGCCGCTCAATCTCGAACACCACAGACTCCCCAGAGGGCGTCTTGACCTCGATCTCGAGGTCGTCGACAGCCGTCTGGAACTCCCAGTCAAGGAAATCATCGATCTCGCGTCCGTTGACCCGAAGAATCTCGGTTCCCGGCAGCCAGTCGAGTTCATGAGCAATGCTTCCCGGAAGAACCCGGGTAACGCGAACCATATCTGGAATTCCTGAGATCGCTCTTGAGCCCGACTCCGGGCTCGGCAAGGCTCAAGGAACGTAGCAACTCCAGTGGCCGATATCAATGCAGCGCATGGACTTCAGGCTCCTCACCGAACGCGAGTTCAGAAGCCCGCACCTGGCGGGAAAAGCAAAACGGGCCAGCGCGAGGCCGGCCCGTTTCGATGATGCAAGGCGCGAGGACCTACCAGGGAGTTCCTGAGAAGGGCGCGTACTTGAAGGCGACGACACCTTCACCTTCTACCTCGACCCGGAAAGCCTTGGAGCTCTTCGAAGCGAGGCCCGCAACACTGGTCTCCTTGGAAGCCACCACTTTGCCGGTGGCGTCGAGGAAGTCGAACTTCATTGTCCAGTCGGCAGCCGCATCCGAAATGTTCTCGACGGTGCCGCCGAGGACATGCTTCGTTCCATCGTGGCTCCAGAGATTGAAGGCGACCTTCGCCTTGGAGTTCTGGTAGCGGTTGAAGTACTTGAGCAGTGAGTCGTTCAGCTGCTTGAACGTTGCCTCAGCCGGGTCGAGTTCGGCCTTGACCCTGGCAGCAATGGTGTTCTTCTGGGCGGTGGTTGTCTTTTTGTCATTCGCCGCGTCGAGGGCCACTTTGCGCAGTGAATCGACGAGATGCTTGCTCACCTTGGCGGCGCCCTGGTAATTGAGCGCCATCACCTGGTACGCCTCAGGGTTCTCAGGATCGACCTCGATCAGCTTCCGGATGTGCCCTTCGGACGCGTTCCATTGCTCCATCTTCTGGATGGTAAGCGCAGCGTTGAAGAGACCGTCTCTCGAGTAGGGGTTTTTCTTGAGCCCGGCTTCGAACAGCGCGGCCGCTTCCTTGGTCTTTTCGGCGCGAGCCGCGTTGACGGCAGCGTCCATCAGCTGGCCTTCGCTGTACTTCTCCGGACTGGCAGCCATGGCGCCAAAGACGCGAGCTGCCGCCCCCTCATCGCCGCTCATGATCTGAGCACGGGCCATGGCGCCTTCGGCCTTGGCATCACCCGGGAACTCCTCCAGCACCTTTTGGAGGTGCGCCATCGCCTCAGCGATTTTCGCCTTCTTGGCGTCACCCTCGAGGTTCTCGGCGTGCGCCAGCATCACCTGCGTGATGTTTGAAATGGTGTTCTTGCGATCTTCGACCAGCGCGGTGTCGCCCTTCATGAGGTCGGTCATTCTCATGAACGACGCCACGGCTCCATTCAGGTCGTCCTTCGACTGCAGTGCGTTCCCCTGAATGTTGTAGGCGATATACGCGAGCTTGTAGCCGTCATAAATGGCGATGCCGCGCCGGGCCAGCGCGAGCGCCGAATCAACCTGCTGGGCGTTGTACTGGTTGACCGCGTCATTGATGAACGCCGCGTAAATCTTGCGGCGGCCTTCTTCGGTTTGGTCTTTGCAGTTCGGGCCGGCCGCGTCCACGATGTCGTACATCGAATCCGCCGCTGCGACGGGATCGATGTTGCCATCACCCGTGAGACCCAGGCTCGTTCGCGAGACAGGCGCCGTACCGTTTGGCAACGAGGCGAGTTCCACGAACGCGTTCCCGAGAACCAGGGCACGGCCTGCGGGATTGGCCGCAATCACCTTGGCCTCTTCCTTCGACATCTTGGTAAAGGCTTCCTTGACTGCCGCGGTGATCTGCTCGGGCTTGCCGGCAAACAGCGCCGCTTTGGCGAGCGCGCTATTGGCGTCCTTGACCTGACCCGGTTTGCCCAGGTCGACGTTACACGCCGCTTGTCCGAGAAGGCGTGCGGGTAGGGCAGCGGCCGTCACAGCGAGCGTGAGCGAAAGTCGCTTCCAGTTCATGCGTTCGAGTCTCCGTACAGGGTATCGCGCGGAAGTCCGCGCCAGAAGGAAATGCTACACGCGTCGCCTACGTCCGTTCCAGTTCTGCGATGGCCAACGCCGAGATGTCCGTCACGCTTCGCCCACTCGCCTGCGCAACCGCAACCACGTCGTCAAACTCCGCCTTCGCTCGCGAACTCCCGTTAGGCAGTGTCGCGATCTTCACTCGCACCGTGTGCCCGAGCACCTGCACCTTCTGCTCTCGCCGGGGCAACGCACGCCGCCCAACATCCCACTGCCGCACCCCAAGGGTACTGGTGTGCAGAAAAAGCAGTTCTTCGAGACGGGAAACATCGCCCATGGACGCCAGGACTTCCAGCCGGGCAGCCGCCCTTCCCTTCTTCATCTGGATGGGAATGGTCACCACGTCGAGGGCCCCGGCCGCCAGCAACACCCCGGCAGCCGCCGAGAGCGCCTCAGGAGTCATGTCGTCCAGATCACAAGCGAGCATAACGAGACTCTCGCGCTCCGTCCCAGACTCCGCCTCCGCGAGCACAATGCGAAGCACATTGGGCCGTCCCACGAGGTCACGTGTCCCGGCGCCGAAACCCGTCCGAATGGGCACGTACGACCGCGGCGGGGGCCCCACGGAGAGGACCTTTACAAGCGCCGCACCTGTCGGAGTGACCAGCTCACCCGTCCCCTCGGGCCCCGGACGCACGCGGTGACCCTCGAGCAGTCGAAGTGTCGCTGGCGCAGGCACGGGCAACACCCCATGCGAAGCCCGCACGAAGCCGTCGCCAAGCGAAACAGGGCCGCAATAGACCCGCGTGACTCCCAGCTGCTGAAGGCCCCACACGGCACCGACGACGTCGAGAATCGCGTCAACGGCACCTACCTCATGGAGGTGGACCTCGGTCGGGGAGACCCCATGCGCTTCCCCTTCAATCTCAGCAATGGCCGTGAACACGGCGTCGCACTGGGTCGCGACGGAGGCCGGGAGCCCGGCACCCGCGACGATCTCGCGGATCTCTTCCACGTGCCGCCCGTGTGGCTGCTCGGGAATGCGGAAATCGACCTTCCGGGCGGCGAGCGCCCCCCGCACTACCGGGAAAACGTCCACGCCTACCCCTTCAAGCCCAAGCCGGGACGGAAGGGCTTCAAGCCACGCCACGGGGAGCCCCAGATCAACCAGGGCCCCAAGGGTCATGTCGCCTGAGATCCCGCTGAAGGGATCGAGAATCGCAATCACAGAGGGAGCAGCAAACGATGAGAAGGCCGGAAGTTAGGCCAGCCTTTCGTCAGGCGCGATACGACGCCCCGCTCCCTGTGTTGTACACCACCACCTCGGCGTCCCTCGAGATGCGACCGGCGGCCACGAGCTGGGCGGTGACACCGAGGGCACATCCTCCCTCCGGTGCCGCGTCGATTCCCGTCTGGTTCGCCATGATCCGGGTCCAGGCGCGAATGTCGTCTTCGCTGCACGCGGCGGCGATGCCGTCGCTCTCCTTGATCGCCTTCAGTACCAGACGGTCTCCCAGTGGCCCAGGCACCCGAAGCCCCGAGGCGTGGGTGATCGGGTTTTCCCAGGGTGTCGCCCTGTCCGCTCCGGCGTCAAAGGCGCGAACCAGAGGCGCACACCCCGTCGACTGCGTCACGATTACCCGCGGAAGCTTGGTGTCGCGCGGGAGCCAACCCCACTTGATCATCTCGCCGAAAACCTTCCACATGCCGATTACACCCTCGCCACCACCAGTGGGATAGACCACGACATCGGGGAGCCTCCACCCGAGTTGCTCTGCCAGCTCGAGGCCGAGTGTCTTGTTCCCCTCGGCACGGTACGGCTCGCGGAGCGTGGCCACGTTGAAGTATCCGGACTCGGCGGCAAAGGCGACGCTCATGCGACCTGCGTCGCCGATATGCCCGTCGAAGGTGATCAACTCCACTCCCATCGCCCGGATGGTGTCCAGGATGGGCCGCGGGGTTGTCTCCGGGGCATAAACACGCACGGGGACACCCGCGGCGGCACCGTATGCGGCGAGCGCGGCTCCGGCATTGCCGGCCGTGGGCACCACCATTCCCGGTACCCCCCGCGCCTTGGCGCGTGTGACCGCCGCCGAGAGACCGCGAGCCTTGAACGACGCAGTCGGATTCACGGCCTCGTCCTTCACCCAGAGACGCCGCACTCCCACTTCGCGTGCGAGGATGGGGAGATCGGTGAGCGGAGTGCATCCCTCGCCTAACGTGACCGGCGCCTCGCCCTCGAGGAGCGGGAGCGCGGGCGCGTATCGCCACATGTCCCAGCGCGGGAGCAAATCCTCCCTGCGCGGCGCGGGTCCGGAATACTCCGCCAGATACGGCTGATTGCACGACGGGCAGAGCCCAACGGGAGCATGCTGCTCAGCGCGCGAGGCGCATCCGGAACAGACAAGGGTCCAGGTAGTCACGTGACAGTGTTGAGGTGGCGGGCAGGATCGCGGAACGGGCACGGGGCGCGGGGTCGTCAACGGAGGCGTCCGCGCCTTGCCCGAGGCTATCCCTCGGGCGTGTCCGTGACAAGGGGGCTTTCGTTAGGCGGCTGATCTGTCACCGCGGGGCCGGTCAGCGTGTCCAGAATCTTCCGCGCGGAGGCGAGGGAAAACCCCGGCAAGGCCGCGATATCTTCAGCCGTGGCGTCCTTTACGCCCTGGAGTGAGCCGAACCGGTGCAGGAGCGAACGGCGCTTCGTGGGCCCCACACCCGGAATCTGCAGCAGTTCGCTCGTGAGCGTGCGCATACTGCGCCGCTGCCGGTTGAAGGTGATGGCAAAGCGATGTGCTTCGTCGCGTGCCTGCTGCAGAGTGCGCAGCGCGGGGGAGCGGCGCGACAGCCGCACAGACTCGCTGCGTCCCGGGAGGAACACCTCCTCGTCGCGTTTGGCGAGACTGATCACGGGCAGGTCGGCGAGTCCCAGCTCGGCGAGAACCTCGACCGCCACACCAAGCTGCCCCTTTCCCCCATCAACCACCACGAGATCGGGTAGGGGTTTCTGCTCGTCGAGCCGGCGGCGGAAATAACGACCGACCACTTCACGCATCGACGCAAAGTCATCGGTCCCCTCAACGGTCTTCACCTTGAACTTCCGGTACTCGCCGCGGCGTGGCCGGGCATTCTCGAACCACACGCACGATCCCACGGTGTCGGTGCCCTGTGCGGTCGAGATGTCGAAGCACACCAGCGCGCGAGGGAGTCGCTGCAGTCCAAGCTCCCGCTGCAGCTCGTACACCGGGCTCGCAGCCCGCTCCTCGACTTCGAGAGAGGCGAGCCGGAACTCCTCCAGCAGATGGCGGGCATTCTGCTCCGCCAGCTGTACGAGCTCGCGACGCGGCCCGCGCTGCGGGACCAGAATGCGGCCGGTGCCTAACGACTCCTCCAGCACCACACGATCCTCGAACTCGAAGGGCACCAGCACCTCGGCGGCCCGGGCCTCGGATTGCCGATATGCTCCATTGAGGTAGGCCGCCAGAATCGCCGGATCCTCTTCCCCTTCGATGTTCTCCAGAAAGCGCTGGTCGCGGGCGAGCAGCTTGCCCCCGCGAATGCGGAGGACCACCACACAGGCGTCCTCCCCGTCCCGCGCAAAACCCACGACATCGCGATCGCCCCCTTCCACCTGCACCACAACGGTCGGCTCCTCCATCTGCTCGAGATGACGCAGCGCATCACGCAGCTCGGCCGCATGCTCAAAACTGAGAGTGGATGACGCCTCGATCATCCGCTGCCGCACCCGCCGAATCACCTCGTCCGTTCTCCCGTCGAGAAAGAGCACGACCTCGTCGATCATGCCGCGATAGTCGGCGACGGTTTGCAGGCCCACACATGGTGCCTTGCACCGGCCGATGTGATAGTCGAGGCAGGCGCGATCCGGAGCATCGTCAGGCAACCCGTAGTGACACGAGCGCACGGTGAAGATGCGCTTCACCACGTTCAGCGCCCGCCGCATGGCACCCACGTCGGTATACGGCCCGAAATACCGCGCCCCATCGGAGACAAGCCGCCGCGTCACCAGCACTCGGGGAAAGGGTTCCTGCAGCGTCACCTTGATGTAGGGATACGACTTGTCGTCACGCAGCGAGATGTTGAAGCGCGGCCGGTACTCCTTGATGAGGTTGGCTTCGAGAATCAGTGCATGCGCCTCACTCGGCACGACGATGGTGTCCAGCTCCGCGATGAGGCGCACCAATGCCTGCGTCTTCACACTTCCGAAGTGATCCGACCCGAAGTAGCTGCGGACGCGTGAACGAAGCCCCTTGGCCTTGCCCACATAGAGCACCGTCCCCTGAGCGTCCTTCCAGAGGTACACGCCGGGCGAATCCGGCAAATGCGGGAGCTTGGAGGCAACGGCCTCCGGAGGCGCGATCATGCGGGGAAAGTTACTCCAGGGCGCAACGCTCCCGGTTCAGCGACGCGCCCTCAGCCGCTGGAACATGACGCGGGCGGGCTGCACGCCCATCGCCAGAGCAGACACCCCGTATACCATGGCAAACAGTCCGAGAGCCGCCAGGGCAAAGGTCAACCCGGCAAGCCCGGCCAGTCGCAGCGCAGACGCCGCGCCGGCGGCCACGACTGCCGCTCCCCAGATGCGCAGCACCGCGCCGGTTTCGATGTGTGCTGGTCCCACGCGCTTCGCCACATCCCCACGCAACAATGCCCACTCGATCCACGCGGCAAGCCCCGATCCCAAAGCGAGAAATGCAACGCTCCATCGCGCATCCAGACCCGCCATCGTGGGTCCCCACCGGGCACCCGCAATAGCGAGCGCAGCACCCACAACCACTCGCACAACGGCGCGCCGCTGCGGTGTCCGTGTATCCTGCAGCGCGTACAGGGTGGTGGAGTAGAGTCGCGCCAGCGTCGCCGCGAGCAGTCCGAGGGATGACGCTGCCAACGTGCCCCACAACCATCGACTTTCCTCGGCGCCAAACCGGCCTCCCTGAAACACGAGGGAGCCAATGGCATCTCCAATGGCAACAAACGCCGCCACACAGGGCACGACAAAAAAGGCGACGCGCAGCAGGCTCTCGTTGAGGCGTGTTCTCACCCGCACGAGCGCCGCCTCGTCATCGCCCTCTCCAGACATGGCGGGCAGCTGCGACGCCGAGATGCTGATGCCAAAAAGACTCACGGGCAACATGTACAACACCTGCGCGTTGGCGAGCATGGTCGCCGAACCGGTGACCAGGTGCGACGCAATGCCCGTGTCGACATAGGCAGAGATCTGCGTGACGCCGCGCCCGAGCAACGCGGGGCCGAAGTTGCCGAGCACCGTGCGCACAGCGACCATGCGCCGCCCTAACGACAACCGCCACGCACCCAGGACGCCGTACACGGCCGGCCACTGCACGAGCACCTGCCCCACGCTCCCGGCCACGCTCGCCCACGCCAGCAACTCGGCCAGGCGCGGCAGTGATGTGCGACCGCCGTACCACACCAGTGCGCCGATCATCATCGCATTCCAGATCACCGGCGACGCATACGACAGCAGAAATCGCCGGTGCGAGTTGAGCACGCCAAGGCACCATGCGGACAACACCAGCACAGCGGCGCCAGGGAAGAGAATGCGAACCAGGGAAATCGTCAGCGCCCGTGTGGAACCCTCGACACCAGACGCAATCACGTCCACCAGCCAGGGCGCCGCCAGGACGCCGACCAGTGCCATGGTGGTCATGCCCAGCGCAAGCAGGGCAAAGATCGCCCCCGCCAGGCGCTGGCGGGCGTCATCGTCTCCCGCCGCCAGCAGACGTGAGTAGACCGGAATAAAGGACGCACTCAGCGCCCCTTCACCGAAGAGATTCTGCAGCAGGTTGGGGATGCGGAATGCGAGATTGAACGCGTCCGCGTCCGGTCCCGCGCCCAGGTAGAACGCGAAAACCTTCTGACGAACCAGTCCCATGAGCCGGCTCGCCAGGATCCCCGCAGCGACCGCGACCGATCCGCCGCCGGCTGCCTTCCGCGCGACCGGCGCGGTACTCATGGGTCGCGGGGGATCGCCTCGCCCTGCACCAGCGCCATGGCATGACGAGTGGCCGCCTCCCGCATCGCCGCCACCACCACCGGCCCGTGTTGCGCCATCATCGGCACAAAACTGAGCGCACGTTCCTGCCGCTTGCCTCCGGGGAAAAGCGCACCGCGGAGCGTTTCCACATCATGCATCGCGCCCGCTTCCCGGCGTTTGGCTCCCGCCAGGATGCGTCGCTGCAACCGATCGGCCCGCCATTGCATGGCCCGCACACTGCCATCCACCACGCGGGCATCGAGCACGTCGGGCTGCAGGCCAAGCAGCGCCTGGAGCTCCGCGCCGTGCTTCGCGATACCACCACGCCATGCGTCGAGTTGGGCCAGAATCCGCGGATCGGTGGCGGCTGCCGCGATCTGCGCCTCGGCCCCGTGCGGGGCTTCGAGGTCGCGCCAGGCAATGCCGCGACGGGCCAAGAGGTCAAGCACGGCAGGTTCGAGCACCGTTCCCGACCATCGGGGAAGCACACGTGGCCTTGGTGCGCCGATTGCGTCGGCCACCGCGCTGACTTGCGCGAAGTACGCCACCTCACCCGGACCGGCGAGATACCCGGCCGTTGGGAGAATCGCGCGTTCCACCAGCGGGCGCAGCAAAACGTTAGGCGACCACACCCCTCCCTGCGCGGCGACCGCCAGTGCCTCCGACACGGGAATCCTCACCTTGCGTCCCTGCACGCGGCCAAAG
Organism: uncultured Gemmatimonadota bacterium; assembly: GCA_902826615.1. Classification (GTDB taxonomy): domain Bacteria; phylum Gemmatimonadota; class Gemmatimonadetes; order Gemmatimonadales; family Gemmatimonadaceae; genus RBC101. Next base: position 26,404 of record CADEFN010000007.1, on the reverse strand, counting down.
ACCAGCGAGAGCTCGGTCATGGCCGTGACCTGCGCACTGAAGCCGCGCACGGTCAGAGCCGCCTCACGAGCGGTGAGCTCCTGATTGATTTCCGATGCGCGTCGCAGCGCGGTCTCCATCACCGGCCGGCCGGCCGCGAGCACGGCCGGATGACTGGCATCGAGCACCGCGATGCCCAGAGGCTCGAGCAGGGTCCGCATCAGCTGCAGGTATGCGCCCCCGATGGTTGCACCGGGTGTGTAGGCTGCCCGCACGGCGGCAAGGACTGTGGGGTCGGCCGCTGAACCACACGACTCTTCCAGCATCGCCAGCGCCGCTTCGCACCCTTCCAGCGGCACGTCAGCGAGGGGAATCCCTTCAGTGGGCAGCTGGTCGTGCGACACCCGCCGAGCGCCACCCGCCAGCCGCAACCACACGGACGATGCCTCGGCAAAGTCGGCATCGTCGGTGGCGGCCCAGAAGACAGGGGCGACCGGAATCCCCGTTTCGGTTTGGAGCACGTCGGCAAGGGCCAGGGCGGAGAGGGCCTTGCTCAACGTGTACATCGGCCCTCCAAAGAGCCCCGGTTGCTGACCGGTAGTGACCACCACACCACTGGTCGCGGCGTGCAACAGACGAGCGGCCGCTGCGCCACTGGCCGCAAACGCCGGCGCAAGCTGATCGAGCCACGAGCCGCCCACCCCGCGAACCGACATGATGTGTTCCCGCCATTCGGCTACACCGGAGGGACGATGTCCGTACCACTCGCCAGCCTCACCCGCCAGCGCGGCGCGCGCGAGCGGGCTCCCGCCCAGCGCCTCCGTCACCACCTGCAATGGCGGCACCGTCATCGACAGCGTTCCGCGGTTCTGCGACAGCTCCCACACGTCATGCGCTCCTGTCTCCCTGCTTGTGATACGGTTCGCGCCTAACAATCGTGCCGGCACGGTACAATTGCTCTGCCAGCACCAGGCGAGCAAGTTCGTGTGGCAAGGTCCACGGCGCCAGCGCCAGCAGATAACTCGCCCGCTGGCGAACCGGCTCATCCAGCCCGTTGGCGCCCCCCACGGCCATCGCCACATCGCGCGCCTCCTCCCGCAGGCGCTGCATCCACGACGCAAAGGCCGTTGACGTCATCGTCATGCCGCGTTCGTCCACGGCCACCAGGACCGCTCCCGCACTCGCCTCGAGAAGACGCTGCCCTTCGCGCTGGCGCACCACACCCGCGTCGTCGCGCCCACTTTCCTCGCGCACTTCGGTGAAGTCGAGGGGCCAGTACCGCGCTGCCCGGGTCTCATAGGCCGCGATGACGGCGCCCAGCTCGCGGTCCCTGGGACGCCCGACGCAAACCACCCGAAACTTCACGCGACGCACAACGGGCGACGATGGCCTTCGCCAACGCCGCCCGCCTGCTCGCCACTTCGGTGTCGCCGGTTAGGCGTAGATGCCCCGCAACCGGTGCACCGTAGCGACCCGGCTGATCGAGAGCATGTAGGCCGCGGTCCGCATGTTCACCTTGTGCTGCTTGGACAGTCCCAGCACATCGCGGAATCCCTTCACCATGATGTTGCGCAGCCGGTCGTTGACGGTGTCTTCGTCCCAGAAGTACCCACCGCGGTCCTGCACCCACTCGAAGTACGACACGGTCACTCCACCCGCATTCGCCAGGATGTCGGGAATCACGAACACCCCCTTTTCATCCAGGATCGCGTCGGCGGCAGCGCTGGTCGGACCGTTGGCCCCTTCGCAGATCACCTTCGCACGAATCTTCGACGCATTCTTGGTGGTGATCACGTTCTCGAGTGCGGCCGGAAGCAGGACATCGACATCCAGCGTGAGGAGGTCTTCGTTCGAGATGGGATCGCCCTTGCCATACCCCTCCAGCGTCCGGTGCTGCTTCACGTAGTTCACCGCGTCTTCCACATCGATGCCCGCCGCATTGTGCCAGCCACCCGTGCGGTCGGAGATCGCGATGATCTTGCAGCCCTCACGCGCCAGGAGTTGCGCCGACACGCTCCCGACGTTGCCAAAGCCCTGCACCGCAACCGTGGTGCCCTTCACATTCATGCCAAGATGCGCCAGGGCTTCCTTGGTGACGAGCATGCACCCGCGCCCCGTTGCCTCACGTCGACCTAACGATCCACCCATTTCCACCGGCTTTCCAGTGGTCACGGCCGTCACCGTGTGCCCGACGTGCATCGAGTAGGTGTCCATCAGCCACGCCATCACCCGTTCATTGGTGTTGACGTCCGGGGCCGGCACATCGGAGTCCGGACCTAACGTGGAAATGATCCCGGCGGTGTAGCGGCGGGTCAGCCGTTCCAGTTCGCCGACACTCATCTTGAGCGGGTCGCAAATCACCCCGCCCTTGGCGCCGCCGAATGGCACGTTGACGACCGCACACTTCCAGGTCATCCAGGCCGCCAGCGCGGTGACTTCGTCGAGGTTGACCTGCATGTCGAAGCGAATGCCCCCTTTGGCGGGGCCACGGGACGTGTTGTACAACACACGAATCCCGGTGTACACCTCGATCTCGCCGTTATCCAGCATGGTGGGGCACGCCACGATGATCTGCTTCTCGGGCTTGCGCAGCACCTTGTAGAGCCCCGGCTCCAGGTCCAGCAATTCTGCCGCCTTGTCAAAGCGCGACATCATGGCTTCAAACGGGTTTTCTTCGTTAAGAAAACGATCCTTGTCCGGCTTGACGATAGCGTTCGTCGGGAGTCGCAGATCGGTCGGCATTGAGAAACGATGAGTGCCGGCAACGCCGGCGGTTATTGGCGACGTTCTCTGAAGGGGTCGGGCCACACTCGGTCCAGCGCGCGTTCGATTCCGGCGAGGTCCTCCCCCGGGTCAACGCGCTGCGAAACATACCACAACGCCGGACCAGAGCGAGGCCACAGCGTCCGAAGCTTTACCGCATCCTTCAGCGTACAGACGACCCAGTGGTCGTGGGGGACACCAGCAACGATCCGGCCGGTATCAGCGGCGTCATACCGGTGGTGGTCCGGGTACACCATGGGCTGGATCGTCGCACCTTGGGCGAGCAGCTGGGCATGCCATGCGGAGGGGTTACCGATCCCCGACAGCGCCACGATGCGCCGCCCCGACAGGTCCGACATGGGACGCCAGCCGGGGTCCGGCCCGTCGCCGACGCGGACGAGGCCATCGAGGACCAAGGCGCAGTGGGCGATCGGCGCGCCGCCAACCACCTCACGCACACGCTGCTCGAGCATGGCCGCAGCCTCGCGACTGGCTGCCTTACGAGTGACGAGCACCAGGCCGGCGCGTCGCAACGCGCTGACGGGCTCACGCAGCGGACCGGACGGGAGGCAGCGCGTCGTCCAGGGCCGGTCGGCGCTGAGGAGGACGACATCGAGATCCCGCGCAATCCGGCGGTGCTGCATGGCGTCGTCGAGCACGACCACGGTCGCCCCCGCGCGACGTGCGGCCTCCGCTCCACTCACCCGGTCCGGATTGACCTCCACGATCGCCTCCGGCTGCAGCATGCGGTGCACCGCAGGTTCGTCATCGCCGTATCCGCGCAGCACCAGTCCGGGACGCGCCCCTCGCGCGAGCAGACGTCCCGCCAACCAGGAAGCGACCGGGGTCTTTCCCGTTCCCCCTACCGACAGATTGCCCACCGAAAGAACGGGAACCCCGGCGCTGACCACGCCAGTGCCGCCCGACAGCAAGGCGCCCCGGAGTGCAACGACCCCGCGGTATACGCCTTCCAGCGGCATCAGCGCCGTCCGGCACAATTGTGCGCCCGGGCCCGCGCCATACCACAGCGCTTCCGCGATACCGGCCCTATCACGCCACATCGGCACCACACACCTGCAGCAAGGCCGCGTCGATCGCGGGGACGAGCGCCGCACCTTGCTCGGAACGTGATCCACCGGCCCGCAGGGCGGCCGCGTACCGCACGGTCACGCGGGCAAAGGGTTTGGGGATCACGAACCGATCCCACGACTGCAGTTGCCATTTGCGGTCAACTTCCACACCCACCGGCACCACGGCGGCACCTGCCTTGGCGGCAGCCATGCCCACTCCAGGCGCCGACTGCCGCCTGGGCCCTCGCGGCCCGTCGGTGGTGAAGGCCACGTCGCGCCGCTCACCCAGCACCCGCACCGCTTCGAGCAGGGCACGTGCCCCGCCCCGGCTCGACGAGCCGCGAATCGGTTCGTAGCCTAGTGATTCGCAGATCCTCGCGATGATCTCCCCGTCTGCGTGGGTGGAGATCAGGGGCGCGATGCCTTTCCCGCGATAGTACCACACCAGCGGCAGCAGCTCCCCGTGCCACATCGCCAGGACAACGGGTTCTCCCGTGGCGCGTGTTTGCAGCCGGACTTCAGGACCTTGCACCCGTACCCGCCAGGTGACCGCCAGCAGACGCACCAGCCAGGCGCCGAGCCACGCAGCCAGCGCCGTTTTGAATCGACGGGCCAAACCCTCGGGCCGGGCGTCAGACACTCACACCACCATTGCCGACGCAATCTCGGCGGTGCGCTGCGCGGCTCCGGGGCTCCCGAGCTGCTCGCGAACCTCGCCTAACGCCGTCACCATCCTGGCGCGCTGGGGCGATGAACGATCAAGCAGCGGCTCCAACGCCGGGACCATGAGATCGGGGACGGCACGCTCCTGGACGAACTCCGGCGCGACTTCGGCCCCCGCCACCACATTCACCAGTCCGATCCGTGGAATGGTCACCAGACGGCGCGCGATGGCGTATGTCCACCCACTCGTCCGGTAAGCGACGATATGCGGGCACCCCGCGACGGCCGCTTCGAGGGTCGTCGTGCCACTTTTACACAACGCCGCATCGGCTGCGCGCAGCAGCGCGAACGACGCCCCATGGACCAGCGGGAATGGCACCGACGACGCGTCAAGGCGGATGGTCGGCGCCACGGCCACGCGCACTTCCAGTGAAGGGACACGGGCCTGCAGTCGGCGCCCCGTTTCGGCGAACACCTCCAGGTGACGTCGAATCTCCTGTGTCCGGCTCCCGGGAAAGAGCACGAGCAATGGCGTATCGGCGGCCACACCTAACGACGCACGGGCCTCATCACGGGCCGGCAGATTGAGCGCCCGGTCGAGCAGAGGATGCCCTACAAAAGTGGCATCGATACCATGCTCGCGCAGCAGCGGAGCTTCGAACGGCAGAATACACGCCGCGCGCGTGATGAGCCGCTTGAGTCGCGGAAGCCGACCCGCACCCCAGGCCCATACCTGCGGTGTGATGTAGTACAGCACCGGCACACCATGACGCTGCGCCGCTGCAGCCACGCGCATGTTGAAGCCGGGATAGTCGATCACCACCACCAGTTTCACCTCGCCACCCGCCATGCGTCGCTCCAGCTGACGCAGCAGCAGGTAGTGCTGCGGCACCTGACGCAACACTTCAACAAATCCCATTACGGCGAGGTGCTCCGCGTCCTCCAGCAGGGTCACGCGGGCATCCCGCATGCACACCCCACCAAGGCCGGCAAAGCGCCACTCCGGGCGCAGCGCGCCTAACGCGTTGACCAGCCCCGCCCCATGCAGATCGCCGGACGCCTCGCCGGCGATAACCAGCACCTCAGGCACGAGGCACGCCCACCCCGGCAGCCAGCGATGGCGCCGAGCGTTCGATCTCGGTGAGAATGCGCAGGGCAACAGCAAGAGCATCGCGGCCATCCCGCCCCGTCACAGTGACGGGAGAGCGGCCCCGCAGCGCGTCAAGGAAACTCTGCAGCTCGAGCCGCAGCGGCTCTCCCTCCGGCGCCACAAGCGGAACCCGCTCCACGAACGCCTCGAGGCTCTGCGGTGCCGACGCCAACGCGGCGAGATCCACGCCTTGCCTCAGCCGATAGAACTCCCCCTCTCCGGTTGCGAGGTCCAGTGACAGATAGCCGGACCGCTGAAAGATCCGCAACTTGCGCGTGCGGTCGCGCGACACACGACTGGCCGTGATGTTCGCCACCGCGCCACTGCCAAACGTCAGTCGCGCATTGGCGATATCCACGAATGGCGTGAGTACCGCGATACCGGCCGCCGCGACGTCCTGGACGCTGCTCCGTACCAACGTCAGAAGGAGGTCGATGTCGTGGATCATCAGGTCCAGCACAACGGCCACATCGGACCCACGCGGATTGAACGGCGCCAGCCGATCGCTTTCGATGAATCGGGGCTCCTCCACATACGGGAGCGCCGCACGAATCGCCCGGTTGAAGCGTTCGACATGCCCGGTCTGGATCAGCGCTCCATGCCGCTCGGCAAGCGCGAGCAATTCATCGGCTTGTGCGATCGTTGTCGTCAGCGGCTTTTCGATGAGGACATGTTTGCCCATGGCCAGCGCGCGACAAGCAACCTCGTAGTGCGCCGGCGTCGGCACAACTATCGACAGCGCATCACACGCCGCCATGAGCGCATCGGGATCGGTCCAGGCCTGCACGCCCAGCTCACCTGCCACCTGTGCGGCCCGGTCAGGTCGAGTATCGGAGAACCCGACCAGTGTCGCGTCGGGAAGCTCACGCAGGATCCGCACGTGGTGAAAGCCGAGTGCCCCCGCGCCAATCACCCCAAGCCGAAGGGGCGCGCTGCTCAAATCGCGGTCCCCCGTTCGGAGGCCTCCAGAAAACTCAGGAAATGTTCGATTTCATCGAGTTGCTGCAGCTCCGCGCGCGCACGCGTCATGGCCTGCGACACATTGAGCTCGGACCGGAAGAAGAGCCGATACGCACGCTTGAGTTCACGAATGGTGTCATCCGGAAATCCGCTTCGCTGCAGACCGACGCTGTTGAGTCCGTAAAGCTTGACCGGATTGCCTACCGCCTTGATGAAGGGCGGCACGTCCTTGGCAACACGCGAGCACCCGCCGACAAAGGCATGCCGCCCGATCTTCGCAAACTGGTGCACGGCGACCAGCCCCGACAGAATGGCGCGGTCCTCGATGGTCACGTGCCCGGCCAGCTGCGTACCATTGGAGATGATCACGCCATCGCCGATATGGCAATCGTGCGCGAGATGTACGTAGGACATCAGGAAACACCCTTTCCCCACGGATGTTTTCCACGATTGGGCCGTGCCGCGATTGATGGTGCTGTACTCGCGGATACGCGTCCCCTCCCCGATTTCGACCCAGGTCTCCTCACCCTTGAACTTGAGATCCTGAGGATCGCCACCGATGATGGTTCCGCTTCCGATGGTCACGTTCGCGGCCAAACGCACGTTGCGCTCCAGCGTGGCCCGCGCCTCGATCACGCCCCCGTCACCAATGGTGACGTTGTCTCCGACAATCGCAAAAGGGCCGATCTGAACGCCGGCACCGATCTCGGCGCTCGGCGAAACGACCGCAGTGGGATGAATGACGGTACCGGTCATTTATCGCGCAGCATGGCGGACATTTCGGCTTCGGCCACCAGACTGCCATCGACCTTGGCGACCCCCTTCATGCGGCACACCGGCCCGCGGATCTGCACCACCTCGAGTTCGAATCGCAGCTGATCACCCGGTTTCACGGGTTTGCGCCAGCGCACGTTATCGAGCGAAGTGAAATACACCACCTTGCTCGATGGATCAGGCACGGTGCCCATCAGCAGAATGCCGCCGACCTGCGCCATGGCCTCGATGATGAGGACCCCGGGCATGATTGGATGCCCCGGGAAATGGCCCTGAAAGAAGGGCTCATTGATGGTGACGTTCTTGATGCCGACCACCCGCTTCCCTTCTTCGTACTCGATGGCCTTGTCCACGAGCAGAAAGGGGTACCGGTGCGGTAGCACCTTCATGATTTCCTCGATGCCGATCACGTGCGTCTCCTTCTGCGCGCGTTTGGTCAACTCCCGAACGAAGCGAACGGTGCCCGCATGACTCGGGCGGTATGTCATGATCCGACCCTGCACCCGGCGACCTGCCAGGGCGAGGTCGCCAATACAATCCAGGGCCTTGTGCCGCACAAACTCGTCAGGCCAGCGGAGTTCGTTTTCCACCACCCCAACCTCGTCCAGCACGACGGCGTTCCCGGTGTTCCCGCCCCGGATGAGCCCGCGGCTCCGCAACAGGTCCACCTCGGCGGCGAAGCCGAACGTTCTGGCGTCGGCCAGTTCCCGTGTGAATTCCTCCGTCGTCACACGCCACGTACCGCTCTGACGACCCACCAGGGGATGATCGAACGATATCGTGACCCCCACCGTCAGACCACTCGCGGGATACGCCTCGTACCAGGACTCCCCGTCGTCCATACGGAAGGGCTCCCGGATCACCAGTGTATCCGGCATTCCTCCGTTGGTGCGCACCCCGGCGCCGAGGAGCGCGCGAAGAAAGGGGCCGGCGCTGCCATCCATGATCGGCGGCTCCGGCCCATCAAGCCCGATCTCCAGGTCGTCCATCTGTGCGGCAACGACCGCGGCCAGCACATGTTCCACCGTGTGCAGCGCGTTGTCGCCGTCACCCAGCTGGGTGCGACGCTCGCTCTCCACCGCCACCGTGACACTGGCGGGAATCGGCTCAGAACCCGGGCGGTCATCACGGACGAAACGAACGCCAGACCGACAGGGGCCGGGTCGAAAGGTCAGCCGACAAGGAATCCCCAGGTGTAACCCCGTACCCTCCAGGACGGCTTCGCGCGTTATGGTGCGCCGGCCCGTCACTCTCGGTCTCCCAGCAGTTTCTCGATACGCCTGATCATTCCGGAAAGCTTGAAGAGGGTCGCCTGAGATCGCAACGCCTCGCGATGGGGTCGCGCTGGATATCCGGACCAGGTCTCACCCGCAGGCACATCGCCGAACACACCGGCCTGCGCAGCCAACCTGGCTCCGTCACCGATGGTGTGATGGCCCGAGACGCCCACTTGTCCCGCCAGCACACACCCATCTCCGATCCGAACCGACCCCGCAATGCCGACCTGCGCCATGATCAGACACAGCTTGCCGATACGCACGTTGTGCGCGATCTGGACAAGGTTGTCGATCTTGGTGCCTGCCCCGACAACGGTGTCATCGATCGACCCACGATCGATGGTGCTGTTGGCGCCGATCTCCACGTCCGCTTCGATAATGCAGCGACCGACATGCGGAATTTTCTGGTGGGCGCCCGCCGAAAAGACATAGCCGAAGCCGTCACTCCCGATGCGCGCACCGGCGTGCACGATGACCCGCGCGCCTAACGAGGTTCCGCCATACAAGGTGACATGGGGCATGATCGTGCAGTGATCCCCGATCTCCACCCCATCACCAACGACCACATGGGCGCCAAGCCTGCTGCCATCGCCGATCCGAGCCCCCGCACCGATCACGACGTACGGGCCAATCTCCACTCCTTCGCCGAGCTCCGCCCCGCGTCCGATGCGAGCAGTGGCATCGACCCCCGGTCGTCGAGGCGCGGGAGCATGAAAGTGAGGAAGCAGCGCCAGAATCCCCTCCTGGGGATTGCGAATCACCACGCGCGCCGCCGGCCGGCCAGGAGTCTCTGCCAGCTCCGGTGAAACCAGCACGACGCCGGCTTCACACTCCCCCAGGAAAGCCGCATATCGCGCACTGCCCAGAAAGGTCACCGCATCGGTGGTGGCGCGTTCGATCGGGGCAACACGCCGCACCTGCACGTCGCCATCGCCGTGCAACTCGCCACCAACCAGCTCGGCAATGCGTCGAGCGGTGAGAGCGTGGCTCAACGCCATACCCTCACCGCTCGCAGATGTCCCGGCGGACCGGGCGTCGATCACTGCGTCGGCGGCTTCTTGGTCACGCCAGCGGGCGCGGGCTTGGCGCCTAACGGCGACTTGGCCGAATCAGCCTTGGTGGCCACCGGAATCGGCTTGAGGCGACCAACCACCTTGTCCGTGAGATCGAGGTTCTTGTCCACGGCGACAATCACGCCATTGCTGGCAATGTCAAAGATGAAGGTGTAGCCGTCTTCTTTCCGGACATCCTCGAGCGTTTCCTTGATCTGGGCCATGACCGGCTGCGACAGCTCCTGCTGGCGCACCTGCATCTGCTGATCGAGCTCCTCGGCCCGCTTGGCGTAGTCGGCCTGGCGATCCTGGATGGCGCGTTGACGGGTCTGCTTCTGCGCCTCGGTGAGCGTCTTCTCTGCGTTCTGATAGGCCGTGATCATCGCCTGCAGGGAGTCCTGCCAGACTTTGACACGTGCCTGCAGCACCTCCTGCTCCTTCTGCAACGCGGCCTGTGCCGCAATTGCGCCCGGTGCACGCTCGACAATCGCGCGCGAGTCAACGTAAGCAAACTTTTGCGCCTGGGCCTCAGCGCGCTGCGCGGTCAGCGATACACCTGCAACCGCGCCGGCGAGGATCCAACGAGTCACGTTCATTGCAATATCTCCTGGGGGGCTAGAACAACTGTCCAAGTCGGAAGTGCAGCTGCCATTTCGGCCGTTGGCGCCCTTGCGCATCCAGCCGGTCAAACCCGTACGCGTAGTCCAGCCCTAACGGACCCAGTGGTGTCACCGTTGACACACTGATGCCCGACCCCCGGAACAACCGCGTCGGATCGAAGTCCCGGGGGGCCCGCCACACATTGCCTGCATCGTAGAATGCCGCAAGGTACAACGCCTGGTTGAGGCGCAAACCCACTTCAGCCGTTGTCGTCAAGAACGCCTTTCCGAAAGAACCACGCTGCGCGTTGAACGTCGTGGTCCCCGTAATAAAGCCGTTCGGCGAAATGGAGAACTCATCGTAACCGCGGAGGCGTTCCCCGAACTGCACGCCACCCAGTGCAAACTCCTGGGAGAAGAAGAAAGGTCCGGTATCACCAGACACCATCCCCGACTTCATACTCAACCCCACGAGCAGTTTCATCGGCTGAGAGCCCGGTCCACCGCCACCAAACTGTGCCAGCGGTGCGTACGCTGACGCGTCGGCGGTAAACCGGGAGAAGGTCGATGTTCCGCCCAGCAAGCCGCCATTGAAGTTGGCCGACACCGAGTATTGCGACCCCGCAGTCGGGAATGGCATGTCAATCCGGGTGTCGCGTGTGAGCTGCGCGCCTAACGTGGAGCGGAACGATGAATTGCCGAACTCACCGCGCACATCGCCGAGCAAACCTCCCGTACCAAACTGCACGTTCTCCGCACCATAGGAGAAGAACACACGTGACCAACGATCACGCGGCATCGGCACGCCGATCTGGAGATTGCCACCGGTCCGCAGCGACCGGCCGAGATCGGCGATGAAGTACCGCGCCTGCGACCGATAGAGCGAGACGGTCCCGGAGATGAACGACTGCTTGATGCGCGGGTCCGAATAGCTCAGCTGGAAGTCATTGATGAACCGGCCGAACTGCCATTGCAGTGAGCCGCGCTTGCACGAGCCGAAGAGATTGGGCTGATCGAGACCGATGAACCCGCCGACACCGGTACCCTGCCCCATCGACGCCCCGAAGTTGATGTTGCCGGTGCGCTTCTCCTTGAGACGGAAAATCACATCCACATCGCCGGCGTCGTTAGCCGTACGCGTGTCAGGGGGCGGAATGGGAGTCTCGAAGAAACCCAGGTTCCCCAGGCTCTGCCAACTGCGGATCAGCGCGTCCTGATTGAACACCTGCCCGGGGAGAATGACGAGCTGATCCCGGATGCAGGGTTCCTGTGTGTAGTCATTGCCGAATATCTCAACCCGGTTGATGATCGCGGGCGAGCGCTCTTCAACCTCCCAGCGCAAATCGACATAACGAGACGAGTCATCAGCCACCCGCCGGTCCACCACGGGCCGCACGTTGGCGTAGATGTAGCCGTCGGTGGCGTACGCACCAGAAATCTTGCTCTTGGCGTCTTCCCACCGGGCGGCATCGAACACACCGGTCGGTGTGGGCTTTCGGCGACGGATGAAGTCCGTCACCCGGGCCATCATGGGTCGGCTGTAGTCGGTGAATGGGTAGAAGCGGGCAATGTCTTCGCTGGAGAAGTGCCGGTTCCCGTTGATCTCGAAGTCGCCAACCTTGTACCGCGGCCCTTCCTCAACGCGGACCTCGAGCAGCGCTTTCCCGCGCTCGCGGTCGATGATCATCGTGTCGCCAGCGACGCGGAAGTCGATAAAGCCCTGCTTGGCGTACAGCGCCGGGAGCCGCTCGGACAGGTCACCGGCGTAGTTGTCGTCGTCAAACTCGCCTTTGCGGAACCACCAGAATCCTTCTGGCCGCGTCTTCATCGCAGCGGCAACCTCGGCCGACTTCAGACTCTTGTTGCCGATGACACGAACGCCTGACACCGCCAACCGACGGCCCTCGTCGACGCGAAAGGTCAGCTTCACTGCGTCGTCGGCCAGTTTGGTCGTGTCGACGTAGACACGCGCCAGGTAGTAGCCGTTGCGCTCGTAGAGCGAGTCAATGCGCGTGACCACACCGGCAACTGCCGACGGATCCAGCGGACGCGAATACACGAGGTCGACTCGGTCCTTCACACTTCCGGCCGAAAGGCGGTTGACCCCGGTGACGTCCGCCTCCATGAGCATGGGGCGCTCCTTCACCTCGAGCACCAGCGTCGCCTTGTTGTTCGTATCGTCGAGGTCGCAGCCGACCCGCACACTTTCGAACTGTCCGGTCTCGTACAGAGCCCGAAGGGAGCGCTGGATCGCCTTGAAGTTCAGAAGGGTACCGGCCACGACCCCGGCGTCCGCGAGCACCGTGAGCTCGGTGACACGCTTATTGCCGCGGACAGCCACGGAATCAGGCGTGGCGCACCGCCCTTGGGCGGAAACGTCCTGTGCCGCCGCCGGATGGATCGCGGGGAGGAAAGCGAGAAATGCGAAGAGCCGTCGTAACATAGCCACCGAATATACACAAAAGGACCGGCTGGGTTCAGGGAACCCAGCCGGTCCTTTGGTCACCTTGAACCCCGCTTGGGTTACCCCTTCGGGACCGAATTCGGGACCTTGAAGTCAAGCCTGGTGCCGTCAGGCGCCAGTTCCACGTCGATTTCGTCGCCCTTGGAGAACTCCCCGGTCAGGATCTTCTCAGAAAGGGGGTCCTCGATAAAGCGCTGAATGGCCCGCTTGAGCGGCCTGGCGCCGTACTGCTCGTCGTACCCGTGCTTGACCAGGAACTCCTCGGCGGCATCTGTGAGCTTCAGGGTCAGTTCCCCCTCTGACAGGCGCTTGTGGACGTCTTTGAGCATGATGCCGACGATCTTGGCGATATGCTCCTTCTGGAGGGGATGGAAAACGATCGTGTCGTCCAGCCGATTGAGGAATTCCGGGTTGAACGTGTGCTGAAGCTCCTCGCGGACCTTCTCCGCCATCCGCTCGAACGACGCCTTGAAGTCAGGAGCGCTGAACCCGACCGACTTGTTCTTGCTGATGTCCTTGGCCCCGACATTCGAGGTCATGATGACCACGGTGTTCTTGAAGTCGATCACCCGCCCGTAGTTGTCCGTCAGGTGCCCTTCGTCCAGGACCTGGAGCAGGATATTGAAGACGTCCGGGTGCGCCTTCTCGATTTCGTCGAGCAGGACCACGCTGTACGGCTTCCGCCGGACGGCCTTGGTCAGCGTACCTGAGTCCTCATAGCCAACGTACCCCGGGGGCGCGCCAATCAGGCGGGACACGGAGAACTTCTCCATGTACTCGCTCATGTCCACGCGAATCAGGGCAGACGCGTCGGCAAAGAGGAACTTGGCCAGCGATCGTGCCAATTCGGTTTTTCCAACACCGGTCGGTCCGCAGAAGATGAACGAGCCGATCGGACGCTTGGGATCCTTGAGCCCGGCCCGGCTGCGCCGGATGGAGCGCGCAATGGCCTTGATGGCTTCTTCCTGGGCCACCACCGACTCATGCAGCTCCTCTTCCATGCGCAGCAATCGCGAGCTCTCGGCTTCCTGCAAACGCGTCACGGGAATGCCGGTCCAGCGGCTCACGATGAAGGCGATTTCCTCCTCGCCTAACGTGGGACGATGAGACTGCCGCCGCTTCTCCCACTCCTCCTGCTTGCGGCGGATGTCGGCCTGCAGTTCGCGTTCGCGGTCACGCAGTGAGGCGGCGCGCTCGAAGTTCTGGTCGCGCACGGCAGCTTCCTTCTCCGTGTTGACCTTCTCGAGATCGTCCTTGAGCTGCGCCACTTCCGGCGGCGGCACCTGCGCCGCCAGCCGCGCGCGAGCCCCGGCTTCGTCGATGACGTCGATCGCCTTGTCCGGCAGGAAGCGGTCCGTGATGTAGCGCTCCGACAGTTTGGCGGCCGACGCCAGCGTCTCGTCAGGCACGATCACGCGATGATGATCTTCGTATTTCTTGCGAAGGCCCTTGAGGATCTGGACCGTCTCATCGATCGAAGGCGGTTCGACGATCACCGTCTGGAAGCGTCGCTCGAGCGCGCCGTCCTTTTCGATATACTTGCGATACTCGTTGAGCGTCGAGGCCCCGACGCACTGCAACTCACCGCGGGCCAGCGCCGGCTTGAGCATGTTGCTCGCATCAATGGCGCCCTCAGCGGCACCTGCCCCAACGAGGGTGTGCAACTCGTCGATGAAGAGAATCACGTTCTTGTTCTGCGCGATCTCGTTCATCACGGCCTTCAAACGCTCTTCGAACTGGCCACGGTACTTCGTGCCGGCGATGACCGCTGCCATGTCGAGCGACAGGACGCGATGCTCGCGCAGCGCATCCGGGCACTCCCCGGTGGCGATGAGCTGGGCCAGTCCTTCAACGATCGCCGTCTTGCCGACGCCTGGCTCACCAATGAGCACCGGGTTGTTCTTCTTCCGGCGGGTCAGGATCTCCATCACCCGCTCGATTTCCTTGGCGCGCCCGATGGTCGGATCGAGCTGCCCTTCGGCAGCCAGCGTGGTGAGGTCGCGACAGAAGTGATCGAGCGCGGGCGTCTTGCTCTTCTTTTCACCCTTGGCCGGCGTGGCCTGTTCCTTGGGAGGCTGGGGCGGCTGCGACTGACCCGACGACCCTCCCGATGGCATTTCGGTGCCCAGGAGACGGAGGGTTTCGGCTCTCGCTGCATCGAGGTTGACCCCTGCATCCGTCAGCACCTGTGCCGCGATTCCCTTCTCTTCGCGCAACAGACCCAGGAGCAGGTGTTCGGTGCCCACGTACGAGTGCGAAAGCTCGCGTGCCTCACTCATCGCCAGCTCGAGGACCTTCTTGGCGCGCGAGGTATACGGTAAATCGGGGGCCGTCGTCTGTCCGGCTTTCCCCTTCTTGACCGTTTCTTCGATCTTCGCCTGGATGTCCTCGAGGTCGACGCTCAGGTTCTGAAGAACCGCCGCGGCAACCCCCTCGCCCTCGCGAATGAGGCCAAGCAGAATGTGCTCGGTCCCGACATACTCGTGATGGAGACGTTGCGCCTCCTCACGGGCCATCTGCAGGACCTTTCTCACCCGTTCCGTGAAGTTGTAGCCGTTCATGTATCCCTCGACTGGGGCCCGTCTGAATGCCCGGTAAATTCCGGCGACTCCGCACCTAACGCCTCACGCACATATCGCGCCCGCGCGATATTCGCCTCGTGATCCTTCAGCACGCGACCCTCGGCGTACGAGAGGTGCGCACCCTGGCAGAAAATCAGGAGCTTGTTGAGCGTCGATACACTGAGCCCGGTGATCAGTTGCAGACCCACCGCCAGCCGCACCCCACTGAGGTAATTCATCGCCTCGTCGAACGTGAGACTGCGGGCAAAACGCAGGGTACCGTACGCGCGCCACAGCTTGTCCTCGATAATATACCCGGCGTCGCGCCACAACACGCGCCTGGCCTCATGCTCCCTCTCTATGACGTGGCGGACGACGCGTTGCAACTCGTCGACCAGGGCTTCTTCTGACCGGCCCAGTGTCATCTGGTTCGAGAACTGGAAGAAATTGCCGACCACTTCGCTCCCCTCCCCATACCACCCCCGGTACGTCAGCCCCATGGCCTGAAGACCGGACAAAACCTTCCCGATTTCCTTTGTAAGGACCAGTCCTGGCAAATGGATCAGCATCGAGACCCGGAGTCCGGTGCCCGTGTTGGTCGGGCAGGATGTCAGGAAGCCGAACTCGTCGTGGTAGGCATAGGGCACGCGCGAACCGATCTCCCGGTCAAGCGCCAGCAGCTGGTCGATGGCCTCGCGCGGTGCAAGACCCGCATGGACCGCCTGCAGCCGCAGATGATCTTCTTCATTGATCATCACCCCGGACGACTCGCCCACCAGCACGGCCGACGCGCCACGCACGCCTGACGCCTCGAGCCCCGCCAGTTCCTTGCTCACCAGATGCCGCTCATGCAACAACTGCCGATCGTTAGGCTCCAGCTGATCCATTCGTAACAGCACCGCGCCCTTCAGCCCCGCCACATGCGGCTGGGCGTCCTTCATGAGCTGCAGCACCCGAAGCCGCTCCCCTTCCCGCGACCGGCTGGGAAAGGCAATGCCCTCGATGTTGCGCGCCAGGCGGATCCGTGTGGACAGGACCACGTCGCGGTGGTCACCCGTCCCATGGAGCCACTTGAGCCCTCCTTCCGGAAGCAGAGAAAGGTCGAACATCACTCCACATCCTTCAGTTTGTCGCGCAACGACGCGGCCAGCTCGAACTCTTCGTTGAAGATGGCGCGCTGCAACCGGTCGCGCAGCTCACCCACCGTTGTGGCCTGCTCGAGAATGTGAGACGCCGGGGGCATATAACGCCGCCCCTGATGTTGCGAATGCCTGTGCACCCGCAGCAGGAGCTCGCGCAGTCGGCCTTCAAACGCCGTATAGCACTGCGCGCAACCCAGCCGTCCACTGGTCCGGAAGTCCTTCAGCGTCATGTTGCAGAACGAGCAGCGCGTCGACTCCGACGCATCAGTCACCTCCTGCTGCTGCACGGCATGCAGAAACTCGCCCAGCACGCTCTTCGGCGTCGTCACCGTGGTGGTGATTCCGCGCGCCGCAGCGCACTGCGCACACAAATGCTCCTGTGCCACCTCACCGCGGACCAACTTGGTGAGGTGTACACTCGCATCATGTTCCCGGCATTCGTCGCAGAGCATCAGGCCACTACTCCCTTTCCATCAGTTTCGGCCAGCACACCGTCTGCCAGTACCAGCATCCGTCCGGCTCGCGCCGCAAGTGAGGCATTGTGCGTCACAACCACCAGTGCAATCTCGAAGTCCCGCGCCAGTCGCGAAAGAAGGTCGTGCAAACGCTCTGCATTTCCGTGGTCCAGGTTCCCGGACGGCTCATCGGCCAGCAGAACCGCTGGATCGGTGGCGAGCGCTCGGGCCACCGCCGTCCGCTGCTGCTCTCCTCCCGATAGCTGCGAAGGATGATGCCCCTTACGAGAGCCAAGTCCCACCATCCCCAGAAGTTCCTCGGCCTTTCGGCGCGCCTCAGCATCGGGAACCCCGGCAATGCGCAACGGCATCATGACGTTCTCCAAAGCCGAGAACTCACGAAGCAGGTGATGGAACTGAAAGACGAAGCCCACCTTGCGGTTCCGAAGCAGGGCCAGCTCCTCGTCCGTGCGTCCCTCGATTGACTCACCGTCAATCCAGATATCACCCCGGTTGGGGCGGTCGAGGGCCCCGAGAACATGCAGGAGCGTGCTCTTCCCGGCGCCGGACGCCCCCACCACGGCAATCATCTCGCTTCGAAAAACTTCGAGGTTGACGCCGTTGAGGATGTTCAGCGTTGCCCCGTCGCCCCCGCGAAACGTCTTGACGATGCCCTCTGCTTTCAGAACAGCCACAGTTGCTCCTCGTGAGACCGAACGCTCACCGAATCACACGCCGCGCACAACTCCCCCGAATTCCCTACCCTGACCCTACTCGTGCCTGATCGCTTCGATTGGATAGAGCTTGGCCGCCTGCTGAGCTGGGTACAGTGTGGCCAACCCCGCAATCGCGACGCTCGCCAGAACGGTCACTATGACGTCAAGGGCCTCGGTGGCGACAGGCAGGTGGTCGATGAAGTACACCGAGGGATCCAAACGGATGAGCTTGTACTTGCCGAGCACGACTGAAACCACGAGGCCAAGCGCCAGCCCGAGACCGGTACCGACCATGCCAATCGTCAATCCCT
The DNA here is from genome assembly GCA_902826615.1 of uncultured Gemmatimonadota bacterium. Taxonomy (GTDB): domain Bacteria; phylum Gemmatimonadota; class Gemmatimonadetes; order Gemmatimonadales; family Gemmatimonadaceae; genus RBC101. Next base: position 8,468 of record CADEFN010000007.1, on the reverse strand, counting down.
GGGCCAGAAAGACGCGTCGCACCGATTTGGACGTCATTCCCATGGCCTTGAGTATCCCGATCTCCCGCGTCTTGTCCGTCACAACCATGGTCAAGTTGCTCACGATATTGAACGCGGCCACCAAGACAATCAGCAGGAGGATGACACCCATCCCCAGCTTCTCCAGCTTGAGTGCCTGGAAGAGCGTCGAATTCTGCTCCTGCCAGTCGACCGTGCGGTACGGGTAGCCGAGGTTCTGGGCGAGGCGCTGTGCCACGGCGCTGGCAGACCAACGATCGGTCGTTCTGACCTCGATGCCGGTGACCGCACTGTCCATCGCCGCCACCTCCTGAGCCACGGGGAGCGAGAGGTAGATGTAGGCGTTGTCGTACTCGTACATCCCGGTGTCAAAGATCCCGGTCACCTCGAACTGCACCTGTAGCGGAATCACCGTGCCGGTCGCCCGATTCACCTTGGTTCCCCCAAGCGTCACGACCGTGATGGTGTCGCCCACAAAGGCGTTGAGCTTGGCCGCCAACAGGCGGCCGACCACAGCGCCACGCTGCAACCCATCCGACGACTCGAATTTGAAGTCCCCCTGCGTCGCGTGCTCCCGGATGGCGGTCACCCCCTCTTTTCCGGGGCCGACCGCCTCGATCCCCGCGACGTACGCCCCTTCTCGGTAGGCATGACCAGCGCTGATAACGCCCTGGGTCAGAACAAAGGGCGCGGCGCCAACTACACCATCTTCCGATCGCACTCGCCGGAGGAGCCCTTTCCAGTCATCAATACGCAAGTCCTCGCCGTAGGGCAGGACACGAACGTCCGGCGAGCCAATGAGGATTTTCTCGCGCAGATCCCGCTGCAGTCCGTTCATGACCCCCATTACCACAATGAGGGCGCTCACCCCGACGATCACGCCACCGATCGCGATAAGGCTGATGAAGGACAGCAGGCGCGAACCGCGTCGACTGCGCAAATAGCGCCACGCAATGCCGAGTTCGAGCGTGCTCATTCAGGGCGCATGGTAGGAAAAAGAATCACGTCTCGAATATTCTGCGACGACGACAGGTACATGAACAGCCGATCCATTCCGATTCCCACACCGCCCATGGGCGGCATCCCATATTCCATGGCGCGAAGGTAGTCCTCGTCAACGCCGGTCGCCTCCTCATCACCCGCTTCCTTGAGGCGCGCCTGTGCCTCGAATCGCTGCCGCTGGTCAATGGGATCGTTGAGCTCGCTGAACGCATTGGCGAGTTCCTTGCCCTTCGCGAACAGCTCGAAGCGTTCGGTCAGGCCCGGCACTCCCCGTTTGGGTTTTGCCAGCGGCGAAAGCTCCACCGGATAGTCGACCACGAACGTCGGAGTGTCGATCTTGGATTCCACGAGCGCCTGGAACATCTCGTCCAGCACCTTGGGCCGGCTCAGTGTCTCGACCTTGTGTACCCCGATTCGTTCGGCCCGGTTCCGCAGCGTCGCATCGTCGGCCGTCATCACGTCAAGGCCTAACGCCTGGTTGAGCGACGGCACCCATTCGATTCGCGGGAATGGCGGATGAAAGGCGGGCACCTGCACCAGTCCCTCGTCAGGCAGGAGCAGTCGCTCCTCGGGTGTGGCGGCAGCCGGGTCCAGCACCTGGCGCACGGCCTCGCCTGCCCGCACCAAAAGCTGCTCCACACGGCCCATCATGACGGTGTAGTCGGCATAGGCCTCGTAGAACTCCAGCATCGTGAACTCGGGATTGTGCGTCCGATCGATGCCCTCGTTCCGGAAGTCGTGCCCGATCTCGTAGACGCGATCAAGCCCCCCGACCACCAGCCGCTTGAGATACAACTCGTCGGCAATCCGCAGGTAGAGCGGCATGTCGAGCGCGTTGTGATGCGTCGTGAAGGGGCGGGCGGCCGCGCCGCCGTACAACGGCTGCAGCACCGGGGTCTCGACCTCGAGATACCCGAGGCCGTCCATATAGCGACGAATTTCGGTGATCATGCGTGTGCGGGCGATGAACCGCCGGCGCACCTCCGCGTGCACCGCGAGATCGGCGTACCGCTGACGGTAGCGCTGCTCCGGATCGGCAAAACCCGAGTGCCGAACCACCGCACCGTCGACAATTTCCTCCTTGCCGTACGGCAGGGGGCGAAGCGATTTCGCCAGCAGCGTGAACGCGTCGGCCTTCACCGTGGTTTCTCCCGTGCGGGTGCGAAACACAACACCCCCGACACCGACGATATCGCCAATGTCGAGCAACTCCAGCTGCGCCCAGACCGCATCCCCCAGCTCGTCGCGGCGAAAGTACACCTGGATACGCGACGTGGCGTCGGCGACGTGACCAAACACGGTCTTGCCGTGCGGACGCCACGCCACGATCCGCCCCGCAATGGTCACCCGTGGCCCCTCGGCGGCATCTGCCGCAAGAGACCGCAGGGCCGACGCCGCATCGTGCGATGCATCAAACGAGTAGGCAAAGGGCTCGACACCTGCGGCCTCGAGCTGGGCCAGCTTGTCCCGCCGGGCCTTGAGGACAAAATTCAGGTCGTCACTCATGCGGCCGCTCCTCCCGCCCCTGCACCGAACTGCTTGAGGTAGGCTTCGATGAACTCGTCCAGATCCCCGTCCATGATACGCTGCACATCGGGGATCTTCAGTTCGGTGCGGTGGTCGTTCACCATGGTGTAGGGCTGGAAGACGTAACTGCGAATCTGGCTGCCAAACGACACATCCGACTTGGTGGCGTCGAGTTTGGCCTTGGCTGCTGCTTGTTTGTCCACTTCGAGCTGATACAGCTTGTTCTTGAGCTGCTTCATGGCCGTCGCCTTGTTCTTGCCCTGCGACCGCTCCTGCTGACAGGCCACCACAATGCCGGACGGAATATGCGTCAGCCGGACCGCCGAGCTGGTCTTGTTGACGTGCTGTCCGCCCGCCCCGCTCGCGCGAAAGACATCCATCTTGATGTCCTCATCGCGAATCTCGATGTTGATCTCCTCGTTCACGACCGGATAGATGAACACCGACGCGAAACTGGTGTGGCGGCGCGCATTGGAGTCAAACGGCGAAATGCGCACGAGGCGATGCACACCCGTCTCGGGGCGCAGGAAGCCATAGGCGGAGGGACCGCGCACCTCGAGGACGGAGCCCTTGATGCCGGCCTCTTCGCCCTCGGACCGGTCGAGCACCTCGATGGTATAGCCGTGGCGCTCGGCCCAGCGGATGTACATCCGCTCGAGCATTTCGGCCCAGTCCATCGCCTCGGTGCCGCCAGCGCCAGCCGCAATTTCGATCTGTGCATCGCGCCAGTCGTCCGTTCCCTGCAGCAGCGATTTGAGTTCGAACGCGCGCAGCTCCCCCTCGGTCGCCGCCACCTCGCGGTCGAGATCCTTGAGCATCGCCTCGTCGGGCTCCGCACTCAGGAGCTCTTCGAGTTCGCGCGCACTTGCCACGCGCGACACCAGCGAATCAAACGGGTCCACCCAGCCCTTGAGCGTTTTCACGTCCTGCACCACCGCTCGTGCGTTCTCCTGGTCATCCCAGAATCCCGCCTGGGTCATGCGCTGTTCGAGGGCCGTCAGTCGTTCGCGCCGCGTGGCGACGTCAAAGATACCTCCGCAAATCCTCGAGACGCTGGTGGTAGGTTGCCAGCGCGCGGGCGCGTTCGGTCTCGGCCATGGAACGGAGGGGTGGTTGGGGAGGACCTAACAAGTGGGCCGCTTCCCGGTCAGGGAAAGCGGCCCGGACAGACGCAGATAGCGTCGTGGCAAAACTAGCACCCGTCAGCAGGCGGGTGAACCCTCTGGCTCAGAAGAGCCGCTTCCCCGATGCCAGGATCTCGTTGAGTGCGTCCTGGAAATGGGAGGTCGCCTCGGCAAACTCACGACCCACCTGCTCCACGTATTCCTCGTAGCTCTTCTTGATCTCCTCCCGGAAGAGCTGCTTGAGTGTGCCCATGCGCTCACCTTCAGCTCGCTTCTGAGGGTGATACGCAGTCATATCAGAGACCAGTGCCCTCGCCAGGCGCCGCGCCTTCTGATTCGGGTCGTTGGAGAGAAACGGGTTGATCGGCTTGCGGACAACGAGTGGAGGAGGCGCGGGAGTTGGCGAAGGTGTCGCTGCTGCAACCGGTGTAATCGGCGTTCCAACCGGCGACGGACGTGGTACAGCTGGAGGTGCCTGAACCGGCGCAGAGGCCGGGGTCAGCGGCGCGCCAAACGTCCCGCGCGGAGGAGCGACAGCCGGAGTAAAGCTCGGCGTCGGCGGGCGAATGGTCGAAGCCGGAAATGACGGAGCCACGAAGGACGGCCCCGGAGTTGGCCGTCGCGGTGGCGCGAACGGAGGAACCCGCACCGCTGGAGGTGTGACCGTCTCAGTCGCCGGAGCGCCACCGGGCTGCTGCGCTGCCGTTGCCACCGACACCGGAGTCGCCACACGCACCGGTTCCCGACTCGTCAGGCGGTCATCAGGAAAGTCGTCACCCCACTGCACCTGGTCGGTGACGACGATGACGCCCCCGCACACGCTGCAACGGGCTCGGACCCTCGCACCGACAACGCGGGCGGGGTCTACGCGGTACACGGTGCGACACTCAGGACACGTGACGTTCATGCATCGACAATGCTGATGGCCTTGGGTGCGCGGGCTGGGGTGCGTTCACCTTCCTCCACCCCGTCCGCTCGACGGTCCACAGAGTATACCGAACCGTTGAGGGTCTTGGCATACCCCTTCATCTCCGTTGCGAGCTGACTCACCTGAGCCGCATGGGTGAATTTGCGACGCGTGTTGGTGACCACCCCGATCGAGAGGGTCATCAGGGGCACCCGATGCAGCTGCCCTCGACGATCTTTCCCGAAGAAGTATCCCGCCTGTCTGTCCTGCTCCGAGTACTGATAGCCGATGAGAGTGTCGAACACCATCACGATCTCACCGCACGTTTCCGCCACCTTGTCGGACGGGATGATAAAGATGAAGTCGTCACCACCGATATGCCCCACGAAGCCATCCTCGCTGCACATCCCCTTCACGACGTCGTGAAGAAGCTTCGATAGCACCCGGATCACGCGGTCGCCGTCGTAGTAGCTGTAGCGATCGTTGAATTCCTTGAAGTGATCGAGGTCAGCGTAACACACGGCAAACGATAACCCGAGGTCGATCCGCCTCTGCATCTCTGCCTCGATGGCAAAGGTGCCAGGCAATCGGGTCGACGGATGTACATGGACATCCCGGTCCGAGCGCCGTAGAAGAAGATCGAGGCGCTGCCGAAACTCCGCGGCTGAAAGATCGCGGGGAATGATTTCGTCGGCTCCAGCCTCAAAGGCGGACTGGAACGACGCCTCCGATCCGTCGGTCAACGCGACGGCGGGAACGATGCCGGTGTAAGAGTCGCCCTTCAGTCTGCGCAGGGCCGCCAACGATCGCTCGCCGTCACGGTCGTCAACAAGCACCAACCGTGGTCGCGCCCGAAGTGAAAGTCCCATGAGGTCATCAGCACTTCCTGCGGCCGCGACAGGAATGCGGTTGCTCTCCAGCCATTCCAGAATGAGGCTGGACGCATCCGCATGAGCGCGCGCGAAGAGCACGGCAGGAGAAGGCGAGCGCACTGGAGTGGGTATGGCGGGTCCCGCCCGTCGGGTTAGCGAAATGAGATCGCGTGTCCCCTCCCCAATTTCGGGCGGGCGGCACGCCTTGAACGACGAGCAAGCCCGGCTGTCGTGACAGGCACGAAGTGCCGCCTCCCCCGAGGCCTAAAACCCCACCCGAAGGGACAGGAAGGCGGGGGGCTGGCCGGCATCCGCCGACAGGCCCGAGAAGTTCCTGGCGAAGTCGATGGTCAATCTCCGGACCGAAAAGCCGATCCCCAGCGATGCCCCACCCGACTCCGTTCCCCGTTCCTCAAACACGTATCCACCGCGAACAGAAACCGTCCCTTCCCAGACAAATTCCCCCCCCACACGGGGGAGCGGCCGACGCACTTCGAGCCGGTCGATGACGTCCACCGCCAGGGAGACCACCGCGTCATTTGCCACCGTCTTGGGGACGGCATAGCGGACGAGCGCGCCCACCTGAATCTGAGACGGCACCGGTTGGTCGTCCCCCTCGGAACTCGTCGCCAGACGCAGCCCCATATTCCGGAACGCCACGCCGAGCTGAATGGGAAGCCCCAGCTGGAGGTCATACTGGAGACCCAGGTCGAAAGCGGAGGTGGAGGAAAGTGTGGATGGCACCGCAGGACACTCTCCGCTGCAGTCAAACCGAAACTGCAGATACTTGTAGCTCGCGCCGATTCTCAGACCCTTTCCGACTCGGGCACCGTGCGAAACTACCACGGCGACATTTCTTGGAAAAAGCTGTCCGGATGGCACAGAGTCGGGGCCGGTAACATCGCCCCCACCATAGTCGAGAACGTTGCCAGCGACGCCGGTCACTCCTAGCCGGCTCCTGAACGCTAGCGCCACGGCGTCTCCGGTTCCAATGACACTCTGGGAATGGTTGAGGGCTACCTCGCGCTTCCCGATGGTGGCCAATCCCGCGGGGTTCCAGAAGATCCCCTCGGTGGTCCCGCTTGCCGCCGCGGTCGCGTTCCCCATTCCCGGAGCCCGCGCTCCGACCGGCAGCAAGAGGAAGAGCGTCGCCTCGGCCGCAGCGGGTCGCCGTTGAGCGTTGGCGTTCCCCGCGAGCAGCCCCAGGAACAGAACCGCGACGTCAGCCCTTGAGCGGAATCGCTTCATCGCGGAGCATGATCGGGATGCCGTCCCGAACCGGGTAGGCCAACTGGCATACCTCGCAGACCAGCCGATCCTCGGCATCCTGATGGACAAGCGCGCCTTTGCACCCTGGGCACACAAGGAGTCGTTGCAGTACTGGTGAGAGCGGCACAACTACTCCTGTTTGAACGTGAAACCAAGTCGCTGGAGGGCGGCCATGTCTCGTCGCCAGTTGTGGAGCACTTTGACCCAGAGATCCAAGTACACCGCCTCACCCACCAAGGTTTCGATACGCGCCCGAGCCGCCTGGCCGATGGCGCGAATCTGCGCCCCCTTGGCACCAATGAGGATTCGCTTCTGGCTGTCGCGCTCTACATGCAGCGTCGCTCGAATGTACAGCGGACGACTCCCCTCCCGGAACTCATCGATTTCGACGTGCACCGCATACGGGAGTTCCTCCTCGAGCAGCTCAAATGCCACCTCGCGGAGAGCCTCTGCTACGAAAAATCGCATCGGCTGGGTGCTGAGGTCGTCATCCGGATAGTGAAAGGGCCCGATGGGGGCGACTGAACGGATAGCCTCAAAGAGCTGCGGCATTCCCATCTCACTGCGCGCCGAGAAGTGCACGCCCTGTGGAAAGCGCAGCGAGAGGGCGGCCTTCGTCTCATCATCGTTGACGTCCGCTTTACTGATTCCCACCACCATCGGGTGTGACGGAAGCGGGCCAAGACTGCGCAGGATGTCTGGTCCAGGGGCGTCCGGCCTGGTTCCATCCACGAGAAACAGCACGACATCAGCGCCGTCAACTGCTTCCCATGCTTCACTTTGCATGGCGCGATGCAAGTGATATCGCGGATCCATAAGGCCTGGTGTGTCAACGATGACGAGTTGCGTGTCGCCTTCGGTAATGATCGCCGTTACGCGTGATCGCGTGGACTGCGGGCGCGCACTAACGATGGCCAGATGTTGGCCGGCGAGCCGGTTCAGGAGTGTGGACTTGCCGGCGTTAGGCGGACCGACGACGGCGACGACAGCGCAACGAGAGGAATTGGTCATAGGAAAAAAAAACGCGGGCTACCCTTTGGAAAGGATAGCCCGCGAAGGGGTGCCGGCGACGGCCTACTCTCCCGCGATCTCTCGATCGGAGTACCATCGGCGCTGTAGGGCTTAACTTCCGTGTTCGGAATGGGAACGGGTGTGGCCCCTACGCTCTAGTCGCCAGCGATTCGTTCAAGAAGAACGACAGCGAAAAGGGAGTAGATCGAGTTACTGAATCTCAGCTAGATCTTGCATGCTCTGCTGGTATTGCAAAGGGTGAGTCAAGCCTCACGGGCGATTAGGACCGCTGCGCTCGGAATGTGTTACCACATGTCCACGTGCGGCCTATCGACGGGATCGTCTCTCCCGGCCCTTAAGGGGACTCAAGGTCCCAGGGAATGTTCATCTTGGAGGGCATTTCCCACTTAGATGCTTTCAGCGGTTATTGCCACCGATCATCGCTACCCGGCGTTGCCCCTGGCGGGACAACCGGGACACGAGCGGATCGTCCGACTCGGTCCTCTCGTACTAAAGTCCGCACTCCTCAACATTCCAACGCCCACGACGGATACAGACCGAACTGTCTCACGACGTTCTGAACCCAGCTCATGTGCCACTTTAACCGGCGAACAGCCGGACCCTTGGGACCTTCTCCAGCCCCAGGATGTGACAAGCCGACATCGAGGTGCCAAACCGCGTCGTCGATGTGAACTCTCGGACGCGATAAGCCTGTTATCCCCAGCGTACCTTTTATCC
>CADEFN010000006.1 GCA_902826615.1 uncultured Gemmatimonadota bacterium | reverse complement strand
CCGACATCAAGCGGCGCATCCGTGCCACACGAACTTCAGTTACAATCCACTAGCACCCACGCTCGGGCAAGCAGGTCGGCGCGATCGTGCTTACGGGAGGATCAATGTCGCCAACGGCAGCGCACCACAGAATCACGCGGCTTCGCGTCACTGGCGGCTTCCTATCGGATGCTGACCTTGAGCTCTCCGATGGCCTTAACTGTTTGATCGGCGGGAGAGGTACCGGCAAGACGACGACTCTTGAGTTTCTCCGGTTTGCGCTCGGCCTGCTGCCCGACCTGAAGATCCACCCGCAGCGACGGCGCGCGCTCGAGTCACTGGTCGACGCCAACCTCGGTTCGGGCAGTCTGTCCGTTCAGATCCAAACCAAGGCCGGGATCACCTATTCAGCCGAGCGCGGGCGAGGCAGCACGATCACCGTCCGGAATGTACTCGGAGAAGTGGTGCCGATCTCCCTTGATCGTGATGAGATCTTTAGCGCGGATGTCTTCAGCCAGAACGAAATCGAGGAGATCGCATCGAACGCAGATGCGCAACTGCAGCTGCTGGATCGGTTTGACGAAGCGGCTAGTCGACGCTTCGAACGGGAACTGGAGGAATTGAGCCGCGCCCTGGTGGCATCAGCGGCAGACCTGCGACGTCTGGATGAAGAAGTCGACGGGTTGCGGGCTCGGGCTGCTGAGACAGCAGGAATGGAGGAGCGGCTGCGGGGACTGACCACGCCGGTCGGCCCTGGTGGGGATGGGCTGACAGACGCCCATTCCGCGAAGGCGAAACGGCTCCGCGAAGGGCAGATACCCGATGTGGCGATCGCGGCGGTGCACCGCGCAGAGCGAGAGGTCGCCGCGGCGTCAGCAGCGTTCCGCTCCACCTTGGACACGACCTTCGAGAAGGATCTGACCCAAGGTGAAAACGCCAGCGTGATGGCGGAGCTGAGGGCGTCTCTTGAGGCATTCGCAGATGCGCTTCGGCTGGCCAACAAGAGCATTGTTGCTGAAGCGCGTCGCGTAGTAGCGGGCATCGACGAACATGCGAAACAGTTGATGCTTGCGCACGCCACTCAGGATGCAGCTTATGCAAGCGCTGTGGCCGCATCGCAGGAGCATGCCGAGCGCACTCGAGAGCGAGATCAGCTTCAGACAGCCCTTGCCGGGGCCCAAAGTGCAATGCGCGAGCTTCAGGCACGAGCATCTACGCGAGATGCGGCAGTCGCCGCTCGTGGGGAACTGCTCGCGCGGTTGTCGGAGGCACGTGATGAACGCTTCAACCGCCGCAGGACGGTGGCCGCAAAGTTGTCGGCTGAGGTCCCAGCCCTTCGCGTGTCCGTTCGACAGGGCGCTAACCCAGAAGCATACCGGGCGTACGTCGCTCATCAGTTGAAGGGTCAGGGGATGAAGCAGGGAATGGCGGCAGATCGCCTCGTCGCCTCCTTCACGCCGACGGAACTCGCGACGTTGGTCTTGGAGGCGGACGCAGAGAAGATGGCCGAACGAGCTGGTATCGAGTCGGAGCGCGCTCGCAGGATCGTGGAGATCCTCCGAGAGGACGGCATCGGCTACGAGCTCCAGACAATCGAGCTTGGCGACGTCCCCTGCATCGAACTACGAGACGGAGAGACCTATAAGCAAGCGTCGCAGCTCTCAACTGGACAACGGTGCACGGTGGTTCTACCGATGCTGTTGCGGCAGAGTGATCGCCCTCTGCTTATCGACCAGCCAGAGGACAACCTCGACAATGCGTTCGTGTTCGCAACGGTTGTTGGTGCGCTCCGGACTGTGAAGCTGGCGCGACAAGTGATATTCGTGACACACAATCCGAACATCCCCGTTCTTGGCGACGCGGAGCGCATTTTCGTTTTCGAGTCCGACGGACAGCGAGCAACTGTAGCACAGGTCGGAACGGTGGACGAATGCAAGGCGGCAGTGGAGCGTATCCTCGAGGGGGGGGCAACGGCTTTTGTGGAGCGAATGAAACGGTATGGCCACTGATGCTGCCGAGGGGGCCCAAGAGGCGCTCGCATCACTTCGCGTCAGGTCTTGGGTCGAGTTGGAACGTGGCATCGGCACGGCCGCGGCGTGGTTGCTAACCGCCCCCGTGGGATCAGCTGATGCCGGGGCGGTCGTCGACCAGCTCTTGCAGCTTGCGGCTCACGAGAAGTGGGAAGTGCGACGCGCGATTGCCTTGGCTGCCGGCGAGAGTCGGCACCCGGGTCTCGACGCGTGCCTGGTACGTCTGGCGAGCGACGGAAACGCACGAGTTCAGCAGGCAGCGGAGGCATCAGGGCTTCGCCGAAGGGCTTGGCGGACAGCCGGTCTACTTGGACGAGAGCATGAGCGACGGATAGAGGGACTTCTGGAAGGCATCAGGATTCGGTTTGGCGCGCAGGGACGGGCTGCTGTTTACCGCGTCGCAGATGAAATGACGAACACGTTCGCGCGTGAGCTCTACCACGAGGTGATCAAGTGCATTACACCGATCCGACGTGAAGCAGAGCGGTTATCGCAGCTCGAGTCACCAGCAGCATTAGACATCGGCCTGCGGGCGCAGCGCATCGAGCGCGACGTGGAACAGCTGCAGGCGGTGCTCGACGCAATGCGCGACTACGCGGCGCTGCCCGATCTGGCGTATTCGAATGAGAACGTGCGCGCGATCGTCGGTGAGGCGATACGGACGGTCGATACTGTGGCGAAGGCACGCGGCGTGGGGATCGTCAACGATGTTGACGAGGGACTCGTGGCAGAGGTGTCGCGAACCCGGTTCGTCCAAGCGCTGTCGAACATCCTGTACAACGCCGTAGAAGCATATGAGGGTCTATCGAACCGCGGGCCCGTAGAAGTGCACGGCAAGGCGGCTGACTCGGCGATCGTCATCCGCGTCTCTGATCGTGGGTGCGGAATGATCGCGGCGGCCCTTTCCGACGCAGCATCGTTGTTCTCCACGAGCAAGCCTAACGGCACCGGCATCGGCCTCCCTCTCTCGATCAAGATCATCGAGTCCGAACACGATGGACGCGTCGAACTACAGAGTACGGTCGACTATGGGACTGAAGTCACTGTCACAGTACCGCGGTATCGGAGCGTCGGCCGATGAGCGGTGCGCATAGAGCCCTAGTCGTCGAAGACCACCCACAAACTGCCGAGGACCTTGCGGAGATCCTGCGGTCGATGGAGTGCAACCCGACGATCGCTCCGTCGCGCGAGGCAGCCCTGGCCTCGATGGAATCGCAACCTCCTTGCCTGGTCCTGCTGGACCTGAGCATTCCCGCGAGCCCGAAACACATCAAGGGGCGGCCTGACGTGGGCATCTCGCTACTGCACGACATACGGCAGCGATTCGGCAGCTTCAGGATGCAAAGAGTTTGGCTGCCGGTCGTGGTGGTGAGCGGGCACGCCACCGAGCCGGACCAAGTCGCGGACCTGATGAAAATCGAGGCGGATGATGTCATTCAGAAGCCCTACCGGGAGGAAGACGTCGTCCGGAAAGTGAACGATGCCCTGAAAAGAAGCGGGCGGCACCTGCATTCAGCATGCGAAGACGCTATCAAGCCGGCACCAAGGCTGGTTCTGGACATCCCGGGTCGGCCAGTGAAGCGTCGCACGCTAGTGCAGCTCGGTGGAAGAGACCTGCCGCTGACAGACTCGGATCTGTGCACGCTCATGCACTTGCTCGTTGCGCGGGTCAACGGACACGCCGCACAGATACAGGTCTTGGGGAACACCACAGAGGTGGCGCGCAAGCGGGTAGACCGCCTGCGGAAAGAGTTCTCCTCTCATGGGGAGAAGGGAACCTCCACAATCGTGAGTCACGGCGGGGCATACTCGCTGTCGGATGACATCGCCCTCGGTAGCGTCGACGCGGCTCTGCTGGCCAGCCGAGGACACGCAGAAGTCGCAAAGCTTGCCATAGCTCTATCGACCCCGTCGAAGGGGTTGGACAGAGATACCCCCTGATTTCCGTCCAACTTCGGTCCACGACAGGGCGTGGCGGAGGTACTACTCTCCCGTGGGCAGTCGCCATCGCGACCGTGAGGCGAACAGCGGAGTGATCGATGCGGGCTCCGCTACTTCGGTGCTAGATCCCAGAGCATACGGCACGACCAACCCTGGTTGACCACCTAAGGTGAGCCAGGGTTCCGAGTGGGCTCTCCATACCTTGTATAGGATATCAAAGCCATGCCTAAGAGAAAAGAGCATCTTGCTGTCGGCATCATTGCCGGACTCGGCGTCGGTCTGGCTACAGCGGTCCTCGTCGAGAAGCGAGATCGTTGGCTCCATGTGGTGACATGCACTCTGAGTGCAGGCGTCGGCGCGCGGCTGCCGGATGTGATGGAGCCGGCGCTGAGCCCGAACCACCGAGGTGTCGCGCATAGTGTTGCCGCGGGCGTGGGCGTGGGGGTCTTGATGCGCGCGCGCCACCATGCCCGGTGTCTTGAACTGGCGCTCGAGTGCGACCGACGGGCGGCCGCACTGCAGAGGGACTCGCCGCAGTGGGGTGCCGAGGTACGCGGCGCGCGGCTATGGAGGCTGGCGGCGGCCGCACTCTTGGGATTGCTCGCAGGGTACGCCTCCCACCTCGTCATGGACGGGGCGACCCCAAGAAGCCTTCCCCTGATCATCTAGGTAGCCGTCAAGAGTAGGCCTACCCCGAGCGCACGAATCGCTCCGACGCCCTGCGCGATGTAGTTAGTTGGATGAACGCGATACCGCAAAGAACCAGCACCGCTTTGGCGTCTTTCTGAGTTGATGCACCCCAGTTCTGGCGTCGCCGGGATGCAACGAGACATTCCGAGACCAATCCAGTCGTTCACATGTACCACTCTGAGTCGAACAATGGCAGCTCCATCATACCCCCAGGTCACCGAGCACATCGACTTCCTGCTAGCGGAAGTCGCTGCGATCCTCCAGCTCACAGGCGAGCAGCACCAGCTCGCCGTGCAACACTACGGTGCCGTTGCAGAATACCTGTCTGCGCAGGGCAGCCCAGTGGCTCGGTTTGACCCACTCATATACCCCCAAGGATCGATGGCGCTGGAGACGACAGTACGTCCGCTCCGTCAAGAGGAGTACGACTTGGATCTGGTGTGCCAGCTGCTAAGGACCGGGTTGGACGCGATGTCGGTGTACAACATGGTCTATGCGCGGCTAATGTCCCACAACACGTATGCGACGATGGTCGAGAAGAAGAACAGGTGCATTCGGATCAACTATGCGCACGACTTTCACCTCGACATCATCCCGGCAGAACCGGACGCTACGAGAGGCGGTACGGCGATTCTCGTCCCTGATCGATCACTTGTCAGCTGGACCCCGAGCAACCCGAAGGGATTCGTTGGGTGGTTCAGGGGTCGTTGTGCGATTTTGAAGCGCGCGGCCAAGGCAGAAGCGGTTCCCTCTCCGACGCCGGCGGCTCAGAAGCCGGCGTTGACGATTGCTGTGCAGCTTATGAAACGCCGACGGGATCTGTTCTTCTCGGATGCCACGCTTGCCCCGCGGTCCGTTGTACTGACTACCCTGGCGGGAGAGTTATTTCAGGGAACCGAGTCGGTCGTGGCGACGCTGGCGCAAATTCTGGCTGGCATCCAACGGCGAGTGATGCGAGAGGCCCCGAACCGGATCGTCGTCTGCAATCCAACGAACGGTGACGAACGATTCTGCGAGTCTTTCGATGGGCCAGGCCGGTACGAAGCGTTCAAGCAGTTCGTGGAGCAGTTCGGCCGCGAGGTACAGGGACTGCTTTCGCTTGAGGGCATTCCACAGCTCGAGGAGCGACTTGGAGTTCTGTTCGGTGGGGAGCCGGTGCGAAAGGCCGTGAAGTCCTACGGTGCGCTGCAGAAAGCAAAACGCGACGCCGGCACCTTGAAGTTCACAGGCGCCGGTCTAGGCGGCGTGTCAGTCCTTCCCGGGAGCGGCGGAACGCGACCGGTGCCCCCAAACACATACTTCGGTGCGGCCTAGCTCGAAGTACTTCCCGGCTCACGGCTTGAGCCTCTCGCAGCAGCGCGCCCGGATGATGGGGACGTGGCCGTCGTTGCAATCTCGGATCGAGAGCGGAATGCTCGTCGCCCGCGGCGTCATTCAACCGACGCCGATCACCCGGAAGTATCGAGTGAAGCTGGCCTATGAGGAGCGCCACGCGCCCAAGGTGTTCGTCATCTCGCCACGATTGGAGAGGCGCCCCAGCCAACCCGAACTGCCGATCCCTCACACGTATGGGTCTTCGAAAGTGGGGGAAGAGCGTCCCTGCTTGTACCTCCCTGAAAGTGGTGAATGGACTCCCTCACACGCGATCGCGATCACGATTATGCCGTGGTTCTTGACGTGGCTGGTGGACTACGAGATTTGGTTGGCCACAGGCGAGTGGCTTGGCGGCGGTGCGCCTCACGGAAGTTCTGACGGCGACTGCGCACCCAGTTCGCGAAAGGGGGCAGCATGACGGAGCCAGAGACGGATGGGCAAGGACCAAGGGCTCCGGGCATTCGAGGTCGTGCTGGGGCTCCGCTACCTGACACGCGAAGTCCGGTTGTCGTCCGGCACCTCGGGATGAGGTCGGTTAGCCTGAACGATGTAGTAGGCGCTGCGAAGCTCAGTGGAGCGGTGCTCGACCAGATTGTCGACACTCAGCAGTACGGTGATGACGTCGATGGGGGCAACTGGAGAGCATCGCATGGGGAGGTGTGGCGCCGAGCGCAGGAGATTCGCCAGTTGCTGCAAGGACAACCGAATCCGCGTTTGATCTACGCGGGCGGGATGCCTGAAGTGGCACAGGCAGTTGCCCTTGGCGCGTACCTCGAGGAGCACTGGCCCGTGGAAGCATACGACTTCTGTGACGGACTCCTTAGTTGGCCGTCGGAGGAGCAAACGCTCACACTTGATGAGCCGTCGGACCTACCGCAGGATCGCATGCCTACAGCGGGTCCGGGCATCTTGCGGATCGAGATCAGCTACCAGATAGCGGATGAGCACGTGCGGGAGTTTGTGCCCGAAGAAGAACGGGTGGCCGACGTGCGCATCTCCCCTCGATCAAGCGAGCCTCGGCCAGGACTCGTGCTCTCTGCCGCTGACGTCGAAGAAGTTCGCCGGGCGGTGCGAGCGGCCGTATTTGCTCTGTTCGAGCGGCGCCCGAGGCTGACCGTCCTTCACTTGTTCATCGCGGCTCCGGTCTCGGCGTGCATCGTTGCGGGACAGGAGTTGCGCCTGCGGAACCATCCTCCGGTGCAGACATATCGGCACCGACGAGGCGCCGACGGCACTTCACGGATCACGGAGGCGCTTCTACTGACAGCAAGCGGACCGACTGTGCTCGAAGCCCCTCTCTCAGAAGAACAGGTGCAGCGAGCTGCGGCTTTACGGCAGGACCTCTGGGAGCCCGCGATTCGCGATGTCGAACGATACGCGGACAGAAGGGAACGGTCCGCAGCGCAAACGCGGCGAGCGGGGATCAGGCCAAGGTGGTACGACGGTCTACCCCTCGGCATCGAACTTCAGCAGTTCCGACCGTTCAGCGTGCTGCCAGCCGTCTTTGAAGTCGTGAAGCGCCCAGCCATCGTCGATCCCGAATCCTTCGACCGTGAGGGATTTGGCTTCCAGCGGGCGGAGAGGAAGTGGCGGATCAACGATGGATTCTCTGTCCAGCTTGGTGAGCGCTTTCCAGATCCGGTCGCAGCTCGCGCGCTGGTCAGGATCTTCCTGTTTCACGAGTACCTTCACGAGGTACACGGCATTACCAAGGAGTCCTACCGCGAGGTCGGAAAGTTCCCTAACGCCCTTGAGCGTGCGGACTACATATGTGATCTCTACGGTATTCTCCACGAACTCGACTGGGAGGTTGATGAAGACCCGCAGCTGGCTAAGGACTTCGAACGGCTGAAGCGACGCGTTGCCGGTCTGATCGATCTTGTGCTTCGGTCCTTCTGGGCGTTTGAGGCGCGACCGCCGCTTGACTGGTTGGAAGTCCGCAGGATGCGCCGCTACTTGAACTGGTACTGGCAGTACACCCGCGCGCCCTACGCGGAGTCCCCACTTCAGCTCGCAATGCTGCTAGCGCGTCCGCCGATCGTGGAGATCGCCGGGCTCGCTCTTCGCGCTGAAGGACGCCGTGTCAACGCGTCCCTTCAACGTTTTGATCGCGAAGTTGGACTGGAGCTTTGCGTCGTTCTCGATAGCGAGCGGCTTCAACGGATCAAAACGGGGGCCAACACGCAACTCGAGCTACTCGCACGTGCATTTCGGCAACAAGACCACGGAGCGCTCCAAGAGATGTTTCGACGCGTCTTCGCCGAAGTCGAACAGACGGGCCAAGCGATGCCTCGCATTGAGGACCTCGCCTGATTCGCCGTTGAGTCTTCGAGTGCGCGACTGCCGACGGAACCACGAACGTGCTTTGGCGTGATTCGAGCCTTGCCGCGCGACCACGGTCGGTGCGGGTACCACCTGTGGCGCTGCCCCTCAACGGGCGCCGCGCGCCTGCCCGGGCTCCTGGCGTCAGCGAACAGGTCATGCGGATTGCCGATCCCCTCGGCCCGTGCAGCCGACTCATCGGCCTTCCCGCTCGCACTCATAGTACACCCGCGCCAACCGCCCCCCCACCTCCGCACAACGCCCCGCCAGCAACCGCGCCAGCATCCGGTCAATAGACTCCAGCGCCGCACGTTCCTCCCGCAGATGCACCGCCAGCACCGAGTCCTGCTGCGCATTTCTGGCCTCCAACCGCGCCATGCCAGAATCCTGCCGCGCGTTCATCACTTCCACCCGTTCCAGGCGACGGGCAGGCGGCAGCGTCTGAAACCCCAGCGCCCCCACCGACCCACCAACCAGCCCCAGCACCCACCACCACCGCTGCAGGTCAGACGCCCACGACCTGGGCGTTGGCACCGCCGCAGGCGCTAGCGACGGCCCCCGGCCATGCCGCCGCGTGCGACGCCGCGACGCTGGACTCATGGCCCCCTCCGCCGCCGCACCTGCAACACCCCATACCCGGTGCCATCGACAAACTCACCATCCCCACGCTGATACGCCGACGACCAGCGCCGGAATCTGCGCATCGCCCGCCACGCCGTCTTGCACGCCAGCCCCTCCGGACTTCTGGCCCGCACGTACCGCTCGGGATCCACCAGGTACACCGCGATCCGTGCCTCCTGCATCAGATCATCCATCAGGTCCGCATCCCCCTTGGCCTGTTTGCGGGCCACGGCCCGCACAAACGGCTGGATGCGCCCGCTCAATCGGCGATACCACGCGTGACGTTTCGTTCGGCGGCTCATGCGGCCTCCTCCAGCTCACAATTCGTCGGCAGATCCGCCCACGCCACCACCACATCCCCCCGCGAAGGGCCACACCACCTCCGTATCGTCATCAACCGCATCCATCCCCGTACGCCGGGCTCGGGCTCCGTCGACACGAGCTCGCAGAAGGTCGGTCCGACATTCGGTGGGGACCCGCGCTCCAGCACACGACTCACTACCGTCACCAACGATGGCCAGCGGGCGTCCGTCACCGACGCCACCATCACATCCCCCACTTCGGGGACCTGACGCTCCACTCCGTACCTCATCGCCAGCGCGCGATAACGCTCCGCTGACAGACCCCGCACAAAAGGCCAGCGTGAGGCCTGCACCACCGGTTCCTGGTGCGCGGCTCGCAGTAGCCGGTGTACAAACTCCACATCGGCCGCCCCCGGGCCCGCATACCGGAGCCGGAGCGCAGCGGCCTGCGATTGACCGCTCATCGCCCGAAGACTGTGGAGCCCCGCAAGGAGCAGTGGTGGTGACAACACGATCGGCATGAACGTCTCCTTTGACAGTTAGGGGAAGACTCCACCGGCGAGGACGTCCCGGTCGGCCGCTGAGCCGAATGCCGGCACGGGAGGCCTGAATCCGCACCGCCACTGCCGATCGCCCGAGTTGTCGGCCGATGCTGCGCGCCGCCACGCCAGAGTCGGCGAGCCTCGCAAGGATCTGCCGATCGGTGTGCGACCAGGGCTGTACACGAGCGCCGGTGCAGAGGGGCATGGATTCACTCGCCGGAAAAGGAATGAGGGCCGCCTATCCTTATATCCGTCGCGAGTGACCGAAACGCTGCTCGAAAATCGAGAGGTTCTTTCGGCGCCCCGCGTCTGAGCACGCTCCACTTGCGCGAAATGTGTTTCACCGACACAGAACAAGTAGAAGCACCGAAAGCCAAACTCCGCGACGCTGCGACGCTGCAACCCGGCTCGAAGCCATCTATATGAAGGCGCGTCTCCGTTGCACGCCCCTGCGCCGCAAAGTTCGCGACTCGTAGCGCAATGTCGACCGCTGCGTCGCCGCTGAACGGGACGTGTCAATCGCTCACCTCATCGCGACGCAGCCGCTCACTGAAGCGATAGCGCTGCACACCCTGACACCCGCGGTGCGAGGCCTCCTGCCTGCTCGCCATGGGGCGCCGAGCGATCCGCGACCTGCTGGGCGACCGCTACACCGCTCAATGACGGCGAGCGCTGCTGCCGGTCCGACGACACCCGCTGCGCCGTCGACGCGACACGATAACGTCTCGCCGAGGTAGACCTCACAGCGTCCGGCGCGACGAACGTGGTCACACATCCGCGAGATCGGTCACGTGCGACACTGGATCGCTCCATCGAAGGTCGGACTGGCAAGGCGCGACCTGACACTGGTGCAGCTCCGCCTGGACCGCCCTTGCCCTCACACACCACGACGCCACCATTTCGACGGCGCTTCCTCCCTCGCACGCGACTGCGTGACCGTTGCACGGTATCAATCAACAAACGCACGCCATCGATCCACTGATGCACGACACCGAGCGACGACTGCTCGGCGCGCGTCCATTCGATCACGGACCTCGACTGAGACTTCACGGACCTGGTCCGCATCGATGCGCGACACGGCGGTCATTGCACGCGACGCGTCCACCGACGCACGTGACACAACCGCCGCGTCACGCCGCAGCGCGCGATGAGCACGAGACACCGCACGAACTTCACTCGGCACAGCGGGACGATCATCACGCAACGCCCGCTCTTCACGTGGCAGTGTCGAACGGCCACGGGGCTGAGCGGAGTGCTCCGGCGACTGATCCGCTCATGCACGGAGCTCGTCACGACGATCACTGACCGATCCACGGTGACACGCGACCCGTCCACTCTTTCACATGACAGCGCGCGTCGTTCACGGAACAGAGCGACACCCTCACGCCGCATCGCCAAACCATCACGCGACACCGCGGAGCAATCCGGCGACCGAGCCGCTCGCGCACGGAGCGCGGCGCGATGATCACACGACATATCCACGCTGACTCGCGACTCGTCCGCAGCTGCACCTGGCAGCGCGCGATGTAAACACGGCTGCGCTGAACGTTCACGCGTCAGAGCGCACGAATCACGGAGGAGTGCCAAAAAGAAACGGACCAGCACCGAGTGATCACGCGACTGATCCGGTTGCGCACGGGCCTCGGCGCGATGATCACCCCACGCGTCCATCTGATCACGCGACGCGTCCCCTGTTGTACGCGACACAACCGCCGAGTCACGCGACAGCGCCCGACGTTCACGCGACAGTGCACGTCGCTCACACGGCAGCGCACCCCGACCACCTGACCGATCACGCCTCCATCACCACGGAGGCGTTCTGCTTTCCCCCGTTGTGCCGGGACGCCGCAACGGGGGCCACTTCCCGCGTCCCACATCCATACGGAGGTAGTACCATGTTGCGTCGTCACAAGCAGGCCCTTCACGTCTTCCGCCGCGTGCGGGACTTCCTCAAGGAGTCGCCGCCCGAGGTGGCCCTCGGAGACGTGACCCCCGTGGTCGCTCAGCTGAGTGATGTCATTACTCGGCTCGAGGCCAACGCCGATGAGCAGGACGCGCGCGCCAGGCAGGCGTTGCTCGGCACACGTGTCAAACGCGCCGGCGTCCGTGCGTTGCGCAAGGAGTTTCTCTACCCCATCGCCCGGGCGGCGCGGTTGCTGTTCCCCGACAAACCTGAACTCCTGGCCGCCTTCGCCATGCCGCGCGCAAAGGACTACACGGGCGCCATCGCCGCGGCCGGCGGAATGGCGCAAGCGGCCGAACCCCACCTCGACGCCTTTGTGTCGATCGGACTCAAGCCCGACGTCGTGGCGCGGGTGCGTAAGGCAGCCGAAGACCTTCGCGGCCGCATCGATGCTCGTGAGGTGGACGTCGGCAAACGATCGGCATCCACCGCGGGGCTGCGTCGCGAGTACGCCCGGGGCCGCGAACTGGTGCGCATGCTCGACGCCATGATCGAGCCGCGACTCACCGCCACGCCGCAGCGACTGGCCGAGTGGCGCACGTTCGTCCGGTTCGCGCGGCTGTCGCCCCGCGCCACTGAGGACGCGGACCTGCCCGAAACGCCTGACGAGGGCGTGCCGCCCGTCGCCGAAGCCGGCAAGGAGGTGGCCCTGGTCTGAGACCGGGCGGCAGCACCCTGGGCCCGCGCGTACGCGGGGCCCAGCGTCGTTCGAATCAAACCAACTCCCACAAACAGGAGCACGCCGATGCGTACAAAACGGAACATCCATGTCGTCCCCATCGAAGGGGGCCGAGCCTTTGTCGCCCGCCTCGCCCGCGGGCGTTCCCTCATGCGGGTCCCGGCCACCCAGGGCATCGCCATCCGTTTCGCCATCCGCGAAGCCCGGCGCCGGCGCTGCGAGGTGGTGATCCACCGCCCCGACGGCCGCATCCGGGACAAGGACAGCTACGGCGGGGACTCCCCTCGCCACCGCGACACGAAGCACTGATCCTGTCCCATCCAGCGGCCGGGGGCCCGACGTCACGGGCTCTCGGCCGTTTGGGCCATCCCTTCCCGAGCCTCGATCGGGTAGCCCGGTGAACGTTTTTCAGCCAATTTCGCGAAATCGAGCAGCGTTTTCGTCCCTCGTGACGGATATAACTGTAGGACCGTTCCTTTCGCGTGTCTCCGGACCTCGAATCGCACCCCACGCCCATGCCCCTCGTCCCCACCGCCGGAATCCCGGAGCGCTGGACCGACCCTCTGCTGCATGGGGTCTCCGCCATCTACCGGGAGATCCTCCCACGGCTACTCACCTTCGCGCGGCGGTTCGCGCCACGCGAGGACGCCAATGACCTCGTGCATGATGCCCTCCTCCGCTATATGACCCGGGTTCGCGAAAACGCCCTCGACCACAACCCCGTGGAGCGGGAAGCCGCCATCTTCGGGTGCCTCAAGAGCGTGAGTGTCGATCACCAGCGCAAATCCAAACGGCGGCTGCGCCTCGTCGACTTCATTTCGGGCGCCACCGTGGCCATGCACCGCCACGCCGATGCCGCACTTCCTGTGCAGACCGCCGAACTCACCACACGGGTGAATCATGTGCTCCATGGCATGCCGCGGCGCTGGGCGGAGACCTTCGTGCTCGCGCACGACGGGGAACTCGGCTTCGACGTCGTCGCCCGCATCCTCGACATCACACCCAGCACCGCCCGCGCCAACCACGCACGCGCCTGTGCCCGCCTGCGACGCGAGCTGGTGCCGTTAGGCGTCGACGAGACTCTCCTTCCGCTCCACCGTACCGCCAGCTGATGGCCCGTCGTCGCGACACCGCACTTCCTTCACCCGCAGCCCACGCCATGACGCTGCACGCAGACGTCACTCGCTTCGGCGAGCCCCTGACCGCAGAAGAAGAGTTGCAGGAGGCCGCCGCGGCCGCGGAGCCCCTCGACCCCGAGGATGAACGCCTCGCCGACTACCTGGCCGGTGCCCTGTCACCAGGTGATGCCCAGGCGCTGGAAGCGCGACTCGCCAGCGACTCCGCATACCGCGAATGGGCAGCGCCCCTGCTCAACGCCGTTGAGATGGAGCGCGCACACGAGCGGGTGGACCCCGCCGAGGTCGAGGCCCTCTGGGAACGCGTGATCGCATCGGCTCAGATGCCGCAGGAGGCAACGCCCCCGGCCGCAGGGCAGGAACCGCGCCCTCGGCGGACAGGCATCGGGTCAGACTTCTGGCTCGCGGGAATCGCGGTGGCGCTTCTGGCGTCGTCGCTCTACACCCTTATTACAGGCCCGATCTGCGCCGTACTCGACGCGGCGCGTGTCTGTGGTGATCCGTCACCCGCTGGGGTGTCGCGGGTGGGTGACTGGCTCATGCTCGTCATGGGACTCGTCGGAATGCTGTACTACCTGGCCCGCTCTGTGCGCGACAAGACCCCGTCGTTCCAGGACCTGCACAGCATCCTGCTCTGCTTCGGCTTCATCCTCGCGGCAGCGGCGCCCACATTGCTGGGCACCGACGTCCCCGAGACGGATACGGTCCTGCAGCTCCTGGGGTATGGCCTGGTGGCGTACTCGGTGATCGCGATCCGGATCAACCAATGGCACCTCGCACGTCAGGAGGCACGGCAGGACGACCTCGCGACGTCCATCGAGCGCGAAACAGCACCACAGCGCGGTTTTCCATCGGTTGCCGCCGACCTTCATCCCGGAGTCCTGCTCCGACGCAAGCTTCTTGTAGGGGCGATGACAGTGGCAGCGCTGGTGGTTGCGGGCATCGCGGCGGCTTTGCTGATTCCGCAGGATCTTGTCCCGTCGAGGGTCAGGCAGGTGGTCGCGACCACCGAAGCACCTACAACTGCGTCGTTGGGGGCGAATGGCTGGATGGTGTTGAGCAAGGGTGCGCGCGTCCATATCGCACCTCCAACGCAGCGTGGCATGCAGACGGTGGACCTCGACGGACGCGCCGTACTGGACCTCACTTCAGCGCCATCGGGCGCGGAGGTGGTCGTGACCACCCCAAGCGCCGTGGTGCAGGCAGCGGCCGGCGCCATGCTGACGATCGATGCCACACATCCCGCAGAGATAGTGGTCCGCGTGGAGCGTGGAGCGGTGCGGGCACGACCTCGGGGGGTTGAGGGAGCACCGCGGACGATGGCGACAGACCGTGAAACGCGGATTCATTTCGGGAAGGACATCCCGTAGGGGAGCCTTCCGTGCTCTGCCCGAATACCACTCTGAAGTTCGGGGCCGCGGTACACCATCGTGGGTGATGGGCCGCTGCGCCACGAACCGCAACTCAATGACCCGGCCGGGGCTCGAACCCGGGACCTACGGATTAAAAGATCAGTTCAAGAACAGTGACGTTCGTGAAGTTTCGCAGGGGAATCGAAGGAATGGCAAGGGCGATGCGAGGGCAGAGCGAGGCCTCGAAGGGGCTGGTGAGGGCTCGGATCGCACAGGTTGCCGCACAGGTAATTCGAGGCGAGCACCATGGGGCCCAAAGGCGCGCGTCCGGGTTCCTGAGAGCCTCCCGAGTCGCGTGGGCGCAGACCGGCAACGGGCTGACGCGGGGTCAGCATCCGGTTGGGACTCCGCGCCCAGCCGGGTGCGCCCCGATAAGAGGCTCTCCGGGGGGCTGCGGGAGGCTGCTCCTCCCGCGCTGCCCCCGTTAGGCGGCAGCACCCTTGGAAACAACACCAGCAGAGTTTCCCCCGCCAACGACTCCAGTCCTTCGCGGCGCAAGCCGCGTGATGTCGCCTTTGCGCTTCGCGATGGGCTGCGCGATTTCGCAAGGAGTCGTGTTGCGAAGTGTGGCCGCGTCAGGATAGCTGAAGACGTTGAGATCGCCATTCGCGAACGCCGAGCGCACTATCATGGCGTCATGCGCTGCGGTTCGGTCTGGGAGTGTCCCGTTTGCCAGATGGCGATAAAGGCAGAGCGCGCGGACGAGGTGCGACGGCTCATAGAGTGGCATGGGAGCGAGGGTGCCCACTTGCTCACCCTAACGATCGCACACGGCATAGCGGATGACCTCCGCGTGAGCCGCGAAGCCGTGTCATTCGCATACCGCCTGATGATCCAGGGCGCCCCGTGGAAGCGCATGATGACGCGCTTCGGGTTCGTGGGCGCGGTTCGCGCGATGGAAGTCACTTACGGTCGGAACGGGTGGCATCCTCACATTCACGCCATTCTCCTCCTGCGTTGCTCTTCGGCCCAGCAGGCCGCCGAATTGCGCGAGTGGATCGCTCGCCGATGGATAGACAAAGTGCGGAAGGTGCTCGGCCCTGACTCAGCGCCGAGCATTGAGCACGGATGCGACCTTCGTCCCTGTCGGCGTGCCGACTACTTGGCGAAGCTCGGCCTCGAACTCACTGCGCCTGCCGGAAAGATCGCGCGAAAGGGCAACCGCTCGCCGCTTGAGATCGCGAGTGACTTTCTCGCGACCGGCGACGATGCTGACCTTCTTCTGTGGCGGGCCTACGCCGATGGCATGCGGGGCGCACGCATGCTCACGTGGTCACAGGGAGTTCGCGCGGCGGCTGGCCTGACGGCAGAAGAGAAGGCTGACGAGGAGATCGTCGAGGGCGAGAACGGAGACGAGACGGTCGTGGCGGTCATCGCGGGCAGCGACTGGGATGCCGTTCGCGACCGACCTAACGCGAAGGTGCACCTGTTATCCTCGGCGGAGTGCGGCGGTGCGGACGCCGTTTTCGCAACGCTCACGACACTCCTCGGCCGAGCGCCGACTCGCCCCTTCCCCATGTATGTGCTCCCGAACTCTTCAGGAGGTGGGTAGGAATGTCCAGACTTGTCACTACTAGTGAGGCCGCGCGCGAACTGGGGATTTCCGCAAAGACCCTTCGCCGGTACGAGGAACGGGGAGTTCTAAAGCCGATTCGGACGATGGGCGGACAGCGCCGCTACTACCTGGCGACGCTTAAGGCGATGCTTTCAAGCGCAGAAGACACAGAGGAGCCGACTCCCCCACAGCCACCGCTGGCGACCGCCACAAACGCCACGGCAGCGACACGTGAGCCGTCGGTGTGGGACGAGGTCGAGGAAGAGAGAGCGTCACTTGAGGCGCTCAAAGTCAGGGCGCTGCGCGATGACTTGTTGAGAAGCCAGCGGGACGACGCGGAGCGTGCCGAACGGGAACGAAAGGCCCGCGCTGAGAACGAAGCTTGAAGCGCGCGTGACCAGGAAGAGCGGGCGCAGCAAGTGCGCGACCATCAGCGCGCGGAGGCAGAGCTTCGGACGCGCTTGCAGTTTGAGCTTTCGTTAGCAGAGATTCGGCTTCTTGCCGAGCCCGCGGAGGCACACGGAGCGATTCGTAAGGACTTGCACGCCCTCCTAACCGTCGGTCGCATCCCCGTTGGCACGTCTGCGCATCATGTCTCGCAGATGATTCAGGACGAGATCGACACGGCTGCTGCTCCATACCGTCGCGTGCGTGGATTGCAGGAAGAGGCGATGAAGTCTGCTGAGCGCGAGCTATCCGCCTCTGGCCTCACGTATTCACAGAAGCAGCGGCTAAGGCAAACCGTCGAACAAGAGTTGGGCGCACGAGTGACACCAGAGTGGACCCCGCGCCGCGCCGAGCGTCTTGTGGAATCGCTTCTTGATGAGCTGTGGCCCGACGAGGACGACGAATGAGTCGCGACCTCGGCCTAACGCCCGTTGAAGTCGAGCCATTTGTTCAGGAACTCGTTCACACCCTTCGTGAGCATAGGCTGAGCCACATCCTTCACGATGGTGTTAAGAGCGCTCTTCTCGTAGTACCACGTCACCATGAGTGTGGATTGCTTCGTGCGCTCCAGTTGGGCGAGCTGCTCGAGATCCATTCGGAAAGAGAGGTCAACGCTGATCGCCCTTGGCGTGGTGATGAACGAAATGTTGAGTACGGCATCCTCACGGCCCAACTCAGACCGATCCTTGGCGACGCGAAGCCCAGCCTTCCGCAGTTCGAGTATGGCGGAGTTCCGCAGCGCTTCAGCCGTCGCGCCCCCCAACGCCCCACCCATGTCGGTGAACTGAACGAAGACCTTCTGAAGGCCCGCGAGAGTCGAGTCCTGTGCTCCAGCGAACTGCGCGGCGCCCGTTGCGGGAAGGGCAAGGCTCGCGGCCAGACCTACGAAGAGGAGAATATTTCTGCGATACATGAGGCACCCCGGTCATTGTGGCTCCACTCACGGACGACCGAGCTGACTCGCGCGTTTCTACACTCCCGAGCGCACCATACGGGCAGCGTGATTCAGTTCGCTTGCTGAAATCCCAACCCGGTCCCTTGCGGTCCGTCGCCTTGCGGGCGATGCGGCGCGGGCGACCGCGCGGGACTTGAACCCGCAATCGCCAATGCGAAAAACAGATTCCAGGTCTATCGCGTCTACCGTTTCGCCACGACCGCTTGCACTGGTCTGTTACAGACCGCTGACGCCAGCAGGTTCCGGCGGGACAGGGGTTGGTTCAAGGTTGTTAAAGCTCGTCGGCGCCAGCCACGAAGGCCCGAACTTCCCGCGCCCGGAGAGGCTCGACACCAGTTCACGGGCATAGGGAAACAGCATGGTCGACCCAGTGACCATGAGCCTCTTGTCCAGGTTGTCCAGGTCCTCGGGAGTCGGGGGGGCGTCGGTCCAGTCCATCGTGAACAGGACCGTGAACGTCACCGCGAATTGATAGGTAGAACCCTCGTCGCTCTCGGCCGTGAGACGAACAAGCGCCGCGCTATTGGGGTCGCCCTCGGCGCGTTGTACTTGGGATTTCATAGTGACCCGTGAAGTTGCCAGCGGCGTGTCGGTCGGGACAGAGAGATAGTTCTCCCGGTGTCCGAATACCACACGCTCCAGAATGATTTGCGAGATAAGCAGCTTCATGCTTTTAGCGCGACGGAGGATGCTTCCTGCGATAGCATCGAATACCCAGATACGATGGACCTTGATTCTTGGCGAGTGGCCTTTACTAGTTTGAGGTGCGCATTAGCGCGGGCAGTCGGGTGTTGCTCGGTTTCCGCCATCGCGCTCGTTGCGTGTTGTGGTCGTTTGCGGATTACGACGCCGCGCGTCGAAGCGTATCGCTCAAAAACGACCGGCTCATATCGGGCCATCCATAGGCCGAAGTTCGCGGCCGATGCCGGAGGCACCGTTCCACGCTCCCATCGTCCAACGGTGTTCTTGCCCACCCCAAGCGCTTTCTCGAACTCCGGAAGCGAGAGTCCATATTGCTCGCGAGCGAGTTTGATCTCGCCAGCCGAAAGAAAGCCATCTCGCTTGCGCAATGCGGCAGTGATAGCCCGGTGCTGCGCTTGCGACTGCTCAGTCGTGTAGAACTCGCGCTCGCAATGATCGCACCGCATGAACGTGTCGCTATACGTAACGCTCGCTCCATCGTCGGAATGCACGGCGTCCAAGGTGACGGGAGAGGTCGTGCCAATACGGCACCGTTCGCAGGTGTTGTTAGACAGTGTATCGCTCATCGCTGCAGTCCCCATTCGTGGAATGAGATCAATTCTCCGCCGTTCAAGTCAGGAAGCTTGAGGGCGACCTTCACGTAGAAGGGTCGAGGTTCGTCCTCTAGTTCCATCTTCAAAACGACGATGTACTCGAAAAACCCTGGATTCTCTGATGGTTCGTGTTTGTCCAGCTCCTCTAGTAAGCAGTTGGCACACAGATCGTTTATGTCCTTCAAGTCGAAGCGCCCGAAAATCTCCTTTTGAGCCTTCCGAGTGGCCGTAAGTCCCTTCAGCGCCGCTTGTTGCAGGCGCTCAATGACGTATTCGTCTGAAAACGACGGCTCGGAATGGGCTCCGCTCATGAGGTGCAATAATAGCACCGTGCTCTTAGACGAGTCAATCACCAGTTCGTTTCGGCCAATAGCAGAGCACTGTGCTCTTGACCGGGCCGCTCGCGTCTTGTACTATGATCCATGCCGAAGGTCTCAAACCCATTGAAGATCGAAGGTGACTGGCGCGAAGCCGTGAAGTCCGCGATGAAGCGCGGCAAGCCGCCCGCTAAGGGCGAGAAGTAACCTTGGGCGCGCTGCGTTGCAGCGCATAGGGGAGGTGATAGTGTGGCGAAGAACGAGAAGTCGTCCGGCAAGGTGGCCTCGCTCGCAGGGAAGATCCTGAGCGGCGAGAAAAAGCCGACCACGTCCGACGCGAAGACGCTCGCAGCCTCGGTACTCACGCAGGCTCCGGACAAGAAGAAGTAGGCTCGTCGTTGGTCGCGCTGTGCTGCGTTAGGTCGATGACCCGCAGCACAGCGCGAGACGTTATGTGCATCACGCCCGAGCCCTAAGGGACTCATTCAGGTGGGAGAGACGATCTTGACCGCCTCCCCGTCGAGGACCAGCCAGCCGACGGACCGACAGACCGCCGCGCGGTCTAGCAGCTCCCCGTCTTACCGCTGCGATCCCCCGTCAGTATGGGAATCCCCCCATTCAAGCAGAACCAGACGCATTTCAGCCCCGTGCGTCAAATCCCTATTACCGGTGCCAAGCAACGACAGCCCTTGCGCCCGCCCGCACAACGTATAGGTTCGGTTGGCATCATTGCTAACCTCACAGATCAGATGGCATACTGGCAGCCCGACGGCATCAGAGCAATCGCCCACCGAGACGGGAGCATCGAATTCTTGATCACCCAGGATCAACACATGCGCTCTCAAAGGGTCCCACCCGATGGCTGCGTTTCCATTGTCGAGGCTGCTCACATCCTGAGACCGGTTCGCTCGCGGGTGGCCGTTCAAAAGTGGATCAACAAGGGGAAGCTGGAAGCGATCATGTCCGGCGGAGAATGGTTGATCACGCTCTCAGACCTTCGCCGGTTCGCTGCGAAGCATGGGTACGGTTGGGCTGACCCAGCAGTGTGAGGCGCTCCACTGGTCGAGCGTCTCCCTTCGGGCATCACGAGGGGGGTGATGCCCTTCACCAGTACTACAAGGAGGAAGCATGTCCGGTCGCACGAAAGCGGAACTTGAGCTGGAGAACGAGGAACTGCGGGATGCCCTCGAGGCGGTCTATGACCGTGTGAGCGGTGTCCTTGCCGACGAGGACGAAGAAGAGGAAGAGGGCGAAGGCGAGGAAGAGGACGAACAGTGAAAGCGAAAGAGCCCGCGAATCGAGTGGCGAACTCGGCGGACTCTTTCTTCGAAGGCTCATCAGTTGTTCCCACTCTGACGTCTACCAGGACGGGCCAGAATGAAGCTGCTCAGAGAGTATCACAAGGCGGACGCGCCCGCGCAAGACATCGTCAGCGACGCTGCCCGTCCTTCGGGCGGAGCAATAGAGCTTGCGTACATCGAAGATGTGTTGGCGATGCTCGGCGGCCGGAAGTCTCGCTGGTGGATTCGGCACCACTTTGCCCCTGAGGCCAGACTGAAGATTGGCCGCACACTGGCGTGGTCGCGTGCTGATGCCTTGCGTTGGATCACGGAACAGAGGGACGCGCGATGAGGCACAAGGAAGCAAAGCGCGGTGGCGGTTGGCGTGCAACTCCCGGCAGCCCGCTTCGGTTCAATCGCGACTTCTCGCGCAACGGAATCGGACGGATCACGAACTCAAGTCGCACGACGGACCCTAACGAGTTCCGCAGACGCGATGACCTGCTGACCAAGCTTCACGACTCCGGCCAGTTCGAGGTATTGCGTGCCTTCAAGTCGGGCTCACTGACCATTGAGAGCATCGTGGATGCCGACCGAGAGGGGCGCCTGAGGGGTGCGGAACTCATGGTGTATCTGGTGCTGAGGCGACCTCTCTGGGAAGCCATCGAGGAGACCCTTCCGCTCATGGGTCGCTCGGAGCCAACGCGCAAACGCTACCGTCTCTCACTCCTCAAGTCACTGCGGGAGAACGCCGCACGATACCTGTCGGAGAACGCGCATGTGTCAGACTTGGAATTCGTGCGTTGGAGGGAGCTGCGGACTGTTTGGGGGAAGTCAGCCGCCGACTGGAACCACATGCGGCGCGCCGCGTCTGCATTCCTGACGGCAATCACCAACGACAAGTTCAGCCCGTTCCGGCGGCGCGTCGTCCATGCGATTCCGTTGGCGAACGAGGTGGCGAGAGTGCCCGACCTTACGCCCGCGCTGTTCTGGCGAACCTTGGGGCACGTGCCCGCGCGCTACCGCTTCTGCTACATCACCCTCGTCAGCACCGGCCTACGCGTCGGGGAGTTTCTGCGGCTGACAAAATTCAACCTCAAGCCCGCAACCCGAACGATCTCAGGAGCGGGGACGAAGACAGCCCTCAGTGCCGCAGACGTGGCGGTCCACGTAGACCTGTGGCCGCATGTCCTGGAAGCGGTTCCCGCACCCGTCGGCTACAAGGCCCTTCGCCGGCACTGGGCGGCCGCGTGCGCTCTCGAAGGCGTCAGTGTGAGGCTCCATGACCTCCGGCATTGTTTTGGGCAGTGGGCCGTCAACGAGGGCGTAGCCGAAGCGAAAGTCCAGAGCGCCCTTCGCCACAAGACGCCGTCCATGACTCGCAGATACACGACAACGCGAGAGAAGGGCGAAGCTGCGAACGCTGTCGGCCGCGCCCTTCTAGGTGACTCCTCAGCGAGCCAACCCGCACAGGTTGTCGCACAGGGAGGCCAGCGTGGCAAAGCGTAAGTATATGACCCGGCCGGGGCTCGAACCCGGGACCTACGGATTAAAAGTCCGTTGCTCTACCAGCTGAGCTACCAGGTCTTAATCGGCACGCACACGAGGCGCGTGCAGACCCGGGAAAGGTAGCCGGACGTTGCCGAGCCCTGAAGCCCCGAAATGACGACGGCCCCCGCAGAATTGCGGGGGCCGCGCCAGAGGTCGGACGGGAAGCCGATTACTGCATCGAGGCGACACCCGCCCCGGCACCCTTCGTTTCCACGACAAAAACCACACGACGGTTGGCCTGCGCACCGGGCATGTCACGCTCGGCGCCTTCCACCACCTGGCGCACTTCGCCAAGGCCGACGGAACGCAGCGACACACCGGAGATGCCGCTCTGCGCCAGGTAGGCGGAGACATTCTCCGCGCGACGCTGCGAGAGCTGCATGTTGTAACGCGGCGAGCCAGCCGGATCGGCGAAGCCCTCCACCGTTACCAGAGCACCACCGTAGTACTTGTTGACCACCTGTACAAAGCGGTCGAGCGAAGGACGGTCTTCATCACGCACCGTCGCATCGTCGTACCCGAACGTTACGGGGAACGCGAACTTCATTCCGTTTTCCATCGCGGTGATCTTGGCACCAAACTCGGTGCGGAGCGCCGTCAGGTCACGACGAAGCGCGGCCACATCCGTCTTCAGCGTCGCGAGTTCCGACTTCACGCCACCGATCTGCGTGTTCATGTCGGTCGAGAGCGCGCTGTCTGCAGCGGTACGCTGCGAGCGCTCGGTGGTCAGACCGGTGTCGAGCTCGCGCCGGACAAAGCCCTTGGTGGCGCAGGCGGAGAGCGAGACCAGTGCGAGTGCAGCGAGCGAAAACTTCTGAGTCATCTTCATGGCTACCCCTCAGGTAGGCTTGGCAGGTTGGCTTGACCGTCGCGCCGGCACGGAGGGAACGGCAGTGCTGGCAGCGTTGGCGGGGATAGTATACCAGCGGTAACAATTTCCGCGTGTGACCACAATCACACGATAACCATCATCTCATGGTCGAAAATCGTCACTGTGCCGGAACGCACACGCGAAACCAGACAAAGCACGCAATGTTGACGGAATTTTTGTCCCTTTTACCCGCCGAAGTCAAAAGTGAGCTGTTTCCCACAGAATGACTTCCGGTGATGAGGCGTGGTGCCGTTCACGTCGATGGCCTGAAGGTGGAATGCCGTCGCGTACCCCGAATTCTGCTCCCAGCCATATGCTGGATAACGCCGCGACAGCGCCTGCATCAGGCGGTCCCGTGTCACCTTGGCGATGATCGAGGCGCAGGCCACCGCATAACATTTCCCGTCGCCGCCTACGACCGCGGTGTGAACGACCCCCAGCCCCCGCACGGGTTTGCCGTCCACCACCACATGATCGGGGTGGCGGCCTAACGCACCAATTGCGCGCTGCATCGCGCGTGTCGTGGCATTGAGGATGTTGATGCGATCGATCTCCCGCGACGACGCCGCGCCAAGGCCGATCGCCAGCGCGCGTTCACGGATCTTGATCGCCAGCCGCTCGCGCTCACCTGGCGACAGTTTCTTGGAGTCGTCCACCCCGGGAATGGCACGCACGTCGGGGGGCATGACGATGGCGCATGCGACAACGGGGCCCGCGAGGGGGCCCCGTCCGACTTCATCGATACCGGCGAGCCATGGGCCGTGCGTCTGGCGCAGTCGCTTCTCGACCGGCGACCAGCGAGAGCCCACCTGATCTACCCTTCCGAGGAAGCCCCCGTACCGGGCACCGCCACACGCGCCTTTCGCTCGCGGATGCGGGTAGCCTTGCCCACCAGGTTGCGCAGGTAGTACAGCTTGGCACGACGCACACGCCCACGACGGACAACCAGAATGTCCGCCAGCATGGGGGAGTGCACGGGGAAGATGCGCTCGACACCAACACCGTTCGAGATCTTCCGGACCGTGAAGGTCTCGCTCACTCCGGCGCCGCGGCGCGCGATGCACACGCCTTCGAATGCCTGGAGACGCTCCTTGTCACCTTCTTTCACGCGGACGTTGACGCGGACCGTGTCGCCTGGGCGGAACGGCGGGACGCTGGCCCGCATCCATTCTTTCTGAGTTTCGATAAAGACGTGCATGGCGATACCAAAGCGAGAGGGGCCGAGGCCCCGATACTGGACAGATTTTTGGGAAGACCATGAACGTAACCCGTTGGTAATTCGGACGCTAGGTCCCCCAACAGGTCCTCATGGCCTCAGTGCGCGCTCCTGAGGCCCCCTTCCCAGCGCACCCCGTCGGCCCCACGCCCCCGTATCAACACCCGAAAGGCTCCAGGGCGGATCTGGAGCTCTTCGGCCAGGGTGGCGGCGGTCAGGGATGGGAGGATCTGAACCGTCCCACGCAGCTCCAGGTGGCGGTCCCTGAAGCGACCGTCGACGAAAAGGGCCGCCACGACCCGCTCCAGCGACGGGCCGTCGGCGGACATCACCACCAGAGCCTCCTCGATGGCCAGCCCGGCCGGGTTGCGAATCACCATGGCGTAGTCGACCGCATCGCCATTCAGCTTCAGGCTCACGTCGGCCCCAACGTCCCCAGTCCCTGCGGTGTCCGGGCGTACCCGGGCCATCAGGTTCGTCGGCAGCGACGCCCTGCGGATAGCCGTCGCCACCACGTTCAGTTCTCCTGCGCGCGGCATCTGGGCCACGGGTCGGCATCCGGCGACTCCGATGGTCAGCAGGGCGGCGACAGTGCCGCGCAAATGCGGGGGGTTGGGATGCCACTTCACCCGGAGAAAGTGCACGACCGGTGCCTTACTGGCCAGCGTGGTCCCTCGACCCCGCCCCGTCACGCCCGGCTGTCTGCCGACGCCCCTGCTCGGCCCTCCACTTGGCAATTTCCGCGTGGTGCCCGGAGAGCAAGACGTCCGGCACCAGGTGTCCCCGGTAGTCGGGCGGCCTGGTGTAGCTGGGGGCACTGACGCCGGCCGCGTCCTCGAAAAACGAATCGGTCCGCGCACTTTCGGGGTCCGACATCGCCCCGGGGAGGAGTCGCACCGTCGCATCCACGATGGCGAGCGCCGCCGGCTCCCCGCCACTGAGCACAAAGTCTCCGACCGAGAGTTCCTCGGTCGCGAGATGATCGGCCACCCGCTGATCGATGTCCTTGTAGTGACCGCAGAGCAGGGTGAGCTCGGAACCAGCTGCAAATCGTTTGGCATCAGCCTGGGTAAAGCGCCGACCACGCGCCGAGAGCAGCACAATCGGCGCCTGGCAGCCTAACGATTCAACCGCCTCGAAAAAGGGCCCGGGTTTCATCACCATCCCGGCGCCACCACCGTACGGATAGTCGTCCACCGTGCGATGCCGGTCGTGAGTGTAGTCCCGCAGGTTGACGGGGCGGTACTCCACACTGCCTGCCCCCGCCGCCTGCGCCGGAATCGAGAGCGAGAGCGGTGTGGTGAAGTACTCGGGGAAAATCGTGATGATGGTGATTCGCAGCATGACTACTCGAGCAGTCCATCGGGGAGGATCATCACCAGCCGATTGGCGGCGAGGTCTACCTTCTCCACGAATTCGTCTTCGTAGGGGAGCAGCACGGTGCCCCCTTCGCGCTGCACCTCCAGCAGGAGCCGCCCGGCCACTTCGAACGTACCGATCACACGCCCGATGGGCGCGTCGCCCGCATGCACCACATCGAGCCCCACAAGCTGGTGCACAAACACTTCGTCTTCACCCGGGGGGTCGATTTCCGACTCAGGCACCAGCAGAAACCGATCACGCCACCGCTCGGCGACGGTACGGTCGGCGACTTCGTCGAATGAAACGAGCAGGGTGTCATTGAATGGACGAGCCGACTCCACGTGCAGCTCGGCGCCATCAGGTGCGGGGTCACCCGCAGCGGTGCCGGCGAAAAGACGAGCGCCGGGCGCGAAGATCGCGTCCGGCGTCTCGGTCATCAGTTCGACGACCACCTCACCACGGATCCCGTGGGCGCGCCGAATGCGGCCCACGATCACCAGACTGGTCACGGGTTTACGCTTCGTCCTTCTTGTCTTCGGTCAGCGGCACCGCAGCCGACTGCAGCTTGCTGGCCAGGCGCGCTTCGTGGCGGGCCTTGAGCACGCCGGCGCGACGCAGAATGGAGCGCACGGTGTCGCTGGGCTGTGCACCGACATCGAGCCAGTGATTCGCGCGTTCGGTTTTCAGCGTGACGCTGTTGTCCTTGAGGCGCGGCTGGTAGGTCCCGATGATCTCGATGAACCGCCCATCACGCGGCATCGTGGACTCGGTCACGACGATACGGTACGTGGGAGCCTTTTTGCGGCCTTCACGACGGAGACGAATACGAACAGCCATTGCACCAACTCCTCAATCAGAGAACAGGTCCTGCTCCGGGCTCATCGCGAGACTCGGCATTTCCGAGTCGCACCCGGCCGAACGTGGCAGCGCCGGAGCGCCGCCGGGA
This sequence comes from uncultured Gemmatimonadota bacterium, assembly GCA_902826615.1. GTDB lineage: Bacteria > Gemmatimonadota > Gemmatimonadetes > Gemmatimonadales > Gemmatimonadaceae > RBC101. The sequence continues at coordinate 371,930 of CADEFN010000006.1, read as the reverse complement.
ACTGCAAACTTACATGCGCCCGAACGGGAGGCCCATCCGGCCACCCGACGCCGCCTTCTTCATCATCTTCTGCATGTCGCGGAACTGCTCCAGCAGCCGGTTTACCTCATTGGTAGTGCGGCCACTCCCGCGGGCAATGCGCGAGCGCCGGGATCCATTGATCAACGTGGGATCCTTGCGCTCTTCCTTGGTCATGCTCAGGACTATGGCCTCGACATGTTTCATCCGCTTGGGGTCGAGGTTCGCCTGCTTGAGCATTTTGCTGTTCACACCCGGGAGCATCTTCAGCACGCCCTCGAGCGGCCCCAGCTTCTGCATCTGCCGCATGGCCGTCAGGAAGTCCTCGAGATCGAGGCCTTCCTTGCGGACCTTCTTCTCGAGTTTCTTCGCTTCGGCGACATCGATGGTTTCCTGCGCCTTTTCGACCAGCGACAGTACGTCGCCCATCTGCAGGATACGGCCCGCCATTCGCTCAGGATGGAACTCCTCGAGCGCATCGGCCTTTTCACCGACACCGATGTATTTGATCGGCTTCTTCGTGACGCCGTAGATGGACAGGGCGGCGCCACCACGCGCGTCGCCATCCATCTTGGTGAGGATGATGCCGGTCACGCCTAACGCCTTGTTGAACCCCTCGGCGATGCGCACCGCATCCTGCCCCGTCATGCCGTCGGCGACGAGGAGGATTTCGTCGGGATGGACGGCCTCCTTCACCCGCACCAGCTCCTGCATCATGTCTTCGTCGATCTGCAGGCGGCCGGCGGTATCGAGGATCACCACCCGATCGCGGGCGCGTTTGGCTTCTTCGATGCCGGCCTTGGCGATACGCACCACGTCGCGGGTGGTCCGGTCGGCGTAGACGGGGACCTCGAGCTGGGCGCCTAACGTTTCGAGCTGGTCGATGGCGGCAGGACGATAGACGTCGGCTGCCACCAGGCGTGTCGCGCGCCCTTCCCCTTTGAGTCGGCGAGCGAGTTTGCCCGCCGTGGTGGTTTTTCCGGAACCCTGAAGCCCCACCATCATCACGACCGTCGGGGGCACGGAGCTGAGCTTGAGACCCTCGCGGGTCTCGCCCAGCATCACGGTCAGTTCGTCATGAACGATCTTGACCAGTTGCTGGGCCGGCGAAACCGTGCGAATCTGCAGGACGCCGATCGCTTTCTTCTCGACCCGTTCCAGGAACTCGCGTGTGAGCTGGAACGACACGTCGGCCTCGAGCAGGACACGACGGATCTCCCGCAGGCCATCCTTGATGTCCGACTCGTTCAGGACACCGCGGCCGCGGAGCTTGGCAAATACGCCAGCGATCTTGTCGGAAAGCTCTGTGAACATGGAGCCCGCTAAGTTAGCTGTACCCGCAAGGCCAAGCAAGTGAACGATTTACGACATTTCGTCGTCTTGTGGGAAGAAGCGCTCAACCGTGAGATTGGCCCTCACATTGCGTTCTTATGAGCCCATGCTGAGCACTCCAGAAAAGACCGGACTGACCCGCGGCCACGCGCTGACGGAGATCGCCCTGACCGCCGTGGCCGTCGCCTTCACGGCGGCCGCCTTACAGGTACTCTGGCAACTGGGTTGGACCACCTTCGCCAACCGCATCATCTTCGCGTCGCGCGACCTCCCGTGGATGGCGCCGGCATCCTGGCTCGTCTTCATGGCCGGTTGCTCACTCCCCTTCCTCGCATTGGGTGCCCTGGTGCCAAAGCGCTGGGTGGTGATGGCTGCGTCCGGCTTTCTCGGGGGAGTTGCTGCCTTCGTCTTCATGCTCCGTTACGACGCCATCGCAACCTGGGCGGGAGTGGCGGTCGGCGCGGGGATTGGCGTGCGATTCGGCGGTCTCGCCGCAGGAGCCGGCTTCGCGAAATGGCGTATGCGGATCGCCGGGTTCAGCCTGGCTGCACTGGCCATCCTGACGGTTGCCGTTCGTATGGCCTTTCCCGAGCATGGGAAGCGCGCCACACTAGCCGACACCAATCAGCCCAATGTTCTGCTCGTGGTCCTCGACGTGACCAGGGCTGCCAGCGTGAGCGGATACGGCTACCCCAAGCCAACAGCGCCAGCCATCGAGCGGCTCGCTGCCGAGGGGCTTCTCGCCGAAAAGGCCTATGCGACGGCCCCGTGGACCCTCCCCTCGCACGCCACGATGTTTACCGGCGTCTATTCGCCAGAGATCGGGGTCGACTTCTTCCGGGGACTTTCCAGGGAAAGGCCAACCCTCGCTGAGGTCCTCGCCGAGCGCGGATACGCCACGGGCGGGTTTACGGCCAATGAGGTATACACGGGGTGGGACTCTCGTGTCATGCGTGGCTTCGACACCACGATGGACTACATGCGCACCCCGTTCCAGGTCCTCCTGAGTGGATGGCCGTGGCAAGTCGACAAGATGTACGCGGCGATTACGGCACAAGGTGGTCTGCGAAAGCGCCTTGGAGGCTTCCGGTACGCCTCCTGGCGCATGCCGGTCTCCTTGTACTTCGACCACAAGATCGCCGAAGTCACCGCCGACCAGTTTCTGGGGTGGCACAAGACACTGGAAAGCGACCGGCCCTTCTTTGCGTTCCTGAACATGTTTGACGCGCACACTCCGAGGTGGGCTCCGCCTGAGTTCATGAAGCGCTTTTCGGACAACCCTTCCGGGCAGGACAAGTACGACGCCGGCATCGCCTACATGGACTTCCAGCTCGGTCGCATTGTCGACTCGCTGCGTGTCCGCGGAGATCTGGACAATACCATTCTTGCCGTCGTCGGTGATCACGGTGAGCTCTTCGGTGAGCATGAAGTCTGGGGCCACGCGACTGCGGCCTACCGCGAGTTGCTGTGGGTGCCGCTGGTGATGAGATACCCATCCCGCATCACGGCGGGGACGCGGCTCGCGGGCACACTCTCGCTGCGCGACCTGCCGGCGACACTGCTGGACCTCACGGGTCGACCCGGGCCACTGCCGGGGAATTCGCTGCTCGGTAGCGGTCCACGCAGCCCCGCATTTTCATACGCCAACAAGGGGATCAACGTCGAGACGGGGCTACCTAACGCGAAGGGGCCAGTGGTCAGCGTCGCGCTGGACTCGGTGCAGTATATCCGCCACCCCGATGGGAAGGAGATGCTCTTCCACTTTGCGGACAAAAAGGAGGCGACCAACCTCGTGAGCGACGCGGCGTACGCCACAGATCTCTCGCGCGCTCGGCATCTGACGGACTCACTTGGGACCACGGGGAAGAGGTAGCAGGCCCGGAGCACTCCACAGGGCCGGAGCGGTGCTGGAAGCCGGAGCAGGTCCGGAAAAAAGTGCAGTCACACACATGAACCGGGCGACGCGGGTCGCAGCCGCTTAGCTTTGGGCGCACCTGACACTCCTTCCTTCGGACATGTCCCGTCCTCAACGTCGCGACGAAATCCTTGGCCAGGAGCTGCCGCCCCGGCTGCCGCTCATGGCGCTGCGCTCCACCATCGTGTACCCACTCGGCACCATCGCGGTGCAGATGGGATCACCCGAGAACCTTGCACTCCTCCGCGCCAATGAGGACCCGGGTCTCATCGTCGCCCTGGTCGTCACCGGGGGCGACGCCGAAGATGCGGTGGACAACCAGAAGTTCATCGGCCGCGTGGGTGTGGCCGCACGTGTCCACGAGCGCATCAACCTGCCGGGCGACACGGTCCAGATCACGCTGCAGGGTCTGCGACGCATCACGATCGAGTCGGTAGACCAGGAGGAGCCCTTTGTGGTGGTGGGGGTGCGGCCGGCCCGTGAACTCCCAGCCGACCCTAACGATCTGGATGATCTGGTCACACGCATCGTATCGGCCGCCGAGACACTCGCCGATCTCGTCGACCGTATTCCCGACGAAGTCCCGCAGATTCTCAAGATGAACGTGTCCGACCCGGGGCGTTTTGCCGACCTCGCGGCCACGAACATGAACTTCCGTATTTCCGACAAGGACGAGGTGCTGCAGCGGCTCGACATCGGGCAGCGGATGCGCTTCATCCTGTCGCGGCTGGAGCGCGAAGTGGCGCGCGCCCGCGTGATGGAAGACGTGAAGAAGCAGACCGAAGTGAAAATCGAGCAGCATCAGCGCGAGTTCTACCTGCGCCAGCAGCTGCGCGCGATCCAGTCGGAGCTTGGCGAGACGGACCCCGGAGAAAAGGAGGCCGTCGAACTCCTCAAGAAGATCGACGACGCCAAACTCCCGGAGCGCGTCGGCCAGGAGGCACGCCGCGAGACTGAACGGCTGCGCATGCTCTCCCCGGCGTCGAGTGAGTACCAGGTCATCCGCAACTATCTCGACTGGATCCTCGGCTTGCCCTGGCACAAGCGCAGTGGCGACGAAATGATCGAGCTCGCGAAGGTCGAGGAGGCCCTGGAGGGTCGGCACTACGGCCTGATGGAAGCGAAGGAACGCATCATCGAGTTTCTGGCGGTGCGCAAGCTGCGTGGCGGCGATCCACACGGCCCCATCCTCTGTTTTGTAGGTCCCCCGGGCACCGGGAAAACATCGTTAGGCGAGGCCATCGCCACCTCGATAGGGCGGGCCTTCTACCGCATCGCCGTGGGCGGCGTGCGTGATGAAGCCGAAATCCGCGGTCACCGGCGCACCTATGTGGGCGCCATGCCCGGGCTCCTGCTCCAGGCGCTGCGGCGTGTTGGGGTGCGCGACCCCGTGCTGATGATCGACGAAATCGACAAGATGTCGGGTGGCGGCGCGTCGGGTGATCCCACCGCGGCCATGCTTGAAGTGCTCGACCCGTCGCAGAACCACGACTTTGTCGACCACTACCTCAACCTGCAGTTCGACCTGTCGAGCGTGCTCTTCATCTGCACGGCCAACAACCTCTTTGATATTCCGGCGCCGCTACGCGACCGCATGGAAGTGATCCGCATTGCCGGGTACACCGTCGAAGAGAAAGTCGAAATTGCCTGGCGATACCTGATTCCGCGGTTGCTCGAGGATCACGGCATCTCGGACAAGGATCTCCAGTTCACTGATGAGGTGCTGGGCTACGTGTCGTCGCGGTATTCGCGTGAAGCCGGGCTCCGCAACTTCGAGCGCAACCTGTCGGCCATCATGCGCAAGCGGGCTCGCAAGAAGGCAGACGGCGAAGAAGGGGCATGGGTGGTGGACAACCTGCTCGTTGAAGAAATTCTTGGCGTGCCGCGTCACGCCGCCGAGGAGGCAGAGCAGGAGCCGGAGATTGGTGCCGTGACCGGCCTGGCCTGGACCTCGTTAGGTGGCGATATCATGACCATCGAGGCCCTCCGTATGGCGGGGAGTGGCAAACTCACCGTCACCGGCCAGCTGGGCGACGTGATGCGGGAGTCGGTGGATGCTGCGCTCTCGTTCGTGCGCTCGCGCGCCGACGCGCTCGACGTCACCGAGAAGGAATTCAAGGAGTCGGACTTCCACATTCACTTCCCCGCCGGCTCCGTGCCCAAGGATGGTCCCAGTGCCGGTGTGGCGGTCACGCTTGCCCTCGCCAGTGTGCTGAGCCGCCGGTCGGTGCGGCGCGATTTGGCCATGACCGGCGAGGTCACACTCCGCGGCAAGGTGCTGGAGATTGGCGGCGTGAAGGAAAAGACGCTCGCCGCGTACCGTGCCGGGTTGCGAGAGGTGATCCTCCCGGCCGGCAATCAGAAGGACCTGCGTGATGTGCCTGACGAGGTTCGGAAGAACATGGCCTTCACCTTCGTGAAGACGATGGACGAGGTGCTGCGCCTGGCGCTGATGCCAAAGCCGGATAGTGGGATGGCCGACGCCTCGCCCGAGGTGGTGGAGCGCGAAGTTCGCGCAGACGTGCGAGGAGAATCACCCGCCGCCCGCCCGTAACAGCGACAGCGCCCCCTCTCGGAGGACAACAGAGAGGGGCGCTGCGCCGGGTGCGCTGGCGAGGAGCCGACCTCGATATGCCTGGGTGAGAAAGGGAGGCACCGCCGACCGTTCCTAGGGTGCACAACCACCATCACCCGCGCCCGGTTCGGCGAAAGTAGAGGTCGTCATGTTCAGGCGAGTATTGATCTGCGCGACCGTCGCACTTGCGTGTGGCGGTGGGGGCACCAGCGCGCCGCCACCCCAGCCCCCGCCCAATCCTCCCGCGGTCGCCGCCGTGACCATCACGCCGCGCTCTTTGAACCTGCTCGTCGGCGGGAGCGGTACACTCACCGCAATCGTGACCGCTGCCAGTGGCGCCGTGCTGACAACGGCGCCGACCTGGTCAAGTGTCAATGGCGCGATTGCCAGTGTGACCTCGGGTGGGCTGGTGACCGGGATAGCTGTTGGACAGACGCAGATCGTGGCAGCAACCGGGGGCAAGGCCGATACGGCAGTTGTTGTCGTGCAGGCGCCATTCACACTGGAGGTGACGCCCGCCATCGCCACGACCTCGATCGGTCAGTCAGTGCAGTATGCGGTGAGGGCACTCGACCCCAATGGGGCTCCTCTCGCCGTGACCCCTCCGGTGACATGGACTTCAGCGACGCCGGCGGTGGCGACGATATCAAGCACAGGCGCTGCAACCGGGCTCGCGGTTGGCGTCACAAGCATCACCGCTCGCTCGGGGACGGTCAGCAGCAACGCTGCCGCGCTGAACGTCACGCAAACCAACCAGTCGAGTGCATGCTTCGGCGTGGCTAATCAAGAGAAGTTCAAGGGCATCATTTCGTACGGCTACAAGGCGGTGAAGCAACGGACCGATGGCGGCTTTGAGATCGATGCCGATGACAAAGCCGACCTGACCGCAACCATGACGCGGACTTCGCCAGTCGTTCCCGGCCTGCTCGCGGTGCAGTGGTCCGGTCCGGTGGACGGGAGCGCCGCCATCGCGCAACGCGCGAGCTCTGACGGACAAGTCACCGGAACGAAGACGGGTGGCGGTGCCATTCTCGATCTGCCCCAGGGTCTCGGACGGCCGAGGATGTCACTGACGGTGTTCCTCAACACCTGCAAGTTCCTCATCGTGGCAGGCGCGACCATCAACGTGCGCACCACCGAATTCGGCAGCTCGCGCGACGCCATCGAGCAGGTGTCGCAGGTCCAATTTTCGGGGCAAGTCCCGTCCAACTGGTCGGACTTTGGCATTGCGGAGTTGGAGCCAGCGATAAGCCCCGCGGCCATCGCCTGGGGTGCACTCAACCCGGAGAAGAACTTCCTCATGCCGCTGGGTTTCGCGACACAGCTCTTCAATCCCCTGGACAGAAGTGTGGGCCAGGCCTCCGGCTCCTACGCCATCACGTCATCCCGGTAATCGGAGGCGCACGGCGGCCGGGCGAGCAACCGGAGCAAGTCGTTTAAAACACCCGCTGCAGCAGATACAACATCATCCCGGCCAAGCCACCCACCAGCGTCCCGTTGATCCGGATGAACTGCAGGTCGCGGCCAATGGCCAGCTCGATGCGGCGGGAGGTGGCGTCGGGATCCCAGCGTTTGACTGTGCTCGCAATCAGCTCACCCACTTCACCCTGATAGCGCTCGACCACCGCGACTACGCCTTCAATGAGCCAGGCGTCGACCTTCTCCATCAGTTCCTTGTCGCGCTGGATGGCTTCACCAAAGGCGGTGAGCCCGCGCTGAATGGATTCGGGCTTGAAGCCGTCGGGGTCTTCGGCGTAGCGCGCAATCGACGCCTTGGCGTCGGCCCACATGGCGGCACTGAACCCCCGCACCGCCTCAGCGTTGAGCACATCCTCCTTGATCTGCTCGGCCTTGATGATCACCTCGGGTGAGGCTTGCAGCTTGACGATGAAGGTGTCGAGGGCGTCGTCGAATCGCGCACGCAGTGGATGGTTGGGGTCCTCGTGGACCGCCTGCATCGTGCGCTCGAGCCCTGTGACGATCTTGCGGGCGATGCGATCATCGACCGCACCGGGAATCCACCAGGGGCTTTCGTTCTCGACGCGCTCACGAATGAGATCCTGGTTTTCGGAGAGGAACTTTGCGGTGAGCCGAATGGCGTCATCGAGCAGCCCTTGATGCCGATTGTCCGCGGTGAGCACCGCGAGAAACCGGCCGATGAGGGGGGCGGCCTGCGTGGCGCGAATCCGCGCCACCGCCGTTTTGGTGATGGCCTCCTCGACATCTTCATCGCGCACCACGTTAGCCGTGGCAGAGAGCGCTCGGGCGATCTGCCGGGCAATGGTGCGGGCGTTCTCGGGCTCCACCATCCACTTGGCCGCTCGCTCCGCGGCATTCAGTGTGTGGAGCTTGGCGACGATCACATCACGATTGAGGAAGTTCTTCTGGACAAAGGCGCCTAACGTCACCCCCACCCGGTCCTTGCGTCGGGGAATGATGGCCGTGTGAGGGATGGGGATTCCCATCGGGTGCCGGAACAGCGCCGTGACCGCAAACCAGTCGGCCAGCCCGCCGATCATGGCCGCTTCGGCCGTGGCGCGCACAATGGCCAGCCAGGGGTACTGCGGCTCCAGCCAGCGTGTGACAAGAAAGACCACCGTGGCGAGAATCAGGAGCCCGGTCGCCCAGCGCTTCATACTCGTCAGGCGTGCCTGGCGCAGCGCTTCGTCTTCGGGACGGAGCGCTTGCGGTTCGGAGAGTGCCTTGAGGTCGGGCTGCGGCCGGATGGGGCTACTCCTCCAGCACGACCTTCTTGATGTCGATCACGTCGATGCTCGAGCCCGCAGGCACATCGACGTACATCACACAGGGTCGTCCCTGAATTTCCACGGCCGACACGGCAATGGTGCGTCCACGCGCCGTAAAGGTGCGTCGGCTGGCCGAAGACTGACCGGGCTTGAGATCGTCAAAGCGCTTGAGCAGGGCGGTGTCGACGAGATCGAGGAACTCTGCAGCATCGACCGAGGTGTCCCACACGGAGAGCCAGGCCATGCCATCGCCGCGCCCGGTGGTAAAGGTGGTGAACTTGTCACCGTCCCATCCGGCTGCCCCACGGTAGGCCGCATCGCGGTCCTTGAGGTGCTGAAAGAGGAAGAGGCGGGTTTCGAATTCGCCGAGTTCGCCAGAGAATGCATCGGCGCCAGTTACCGGAGGGAGCTTCACGACCGTTGGATCGTCGCGATCAATCAGGAACTTTGCTGGATGCAGCACTTGCTCGGACGACACCGGGGGGTCGGAGAGAAGGAACTTGCGGGCATTCGTACCCCTGGCACGTCGGTAGAACTCACCCCCGGTAAGGTAGGGGAAGAGCATAGTCTCTTGCAGAAGAAAAGGAGCGTTTCCAAAGACCGGGCTGCCCGTGTAACCCTCACGTACGGCGTCACGCGCCGTGTTCCAATTCTCGTCCAGGTCCATCGCGCCCGACGACATCGCATTCAGTTGCTCGATGAAGGCCTGTCCCTCAATCACTGACTTGATTGCCGCCACCTTGTCGGCGCGATCAATTTCCCGGGTCAGCGAATCGAGTGGGGCGTACTGATCCTGAAGCGCATGCACCAGCTCATGCATTACCGTCACGGCCACCATCTGATCACTCGCACCCTGAACGATATACAGCACCTTCGTTTTGGGATTGTAGTATCCCGCGATCTGCTCCGTCAGAAGGTCGATCATGAACTTCTTGAGATCGAGGGAGTCGGGCAGCAGTCCCATGCGCTTATACAGACGATCCTGCCCGCGTAGGCTTGCTTCGGGAAGGTCCGTTGCAAACGCTTCCTCCAGAAACTGGCGCACCTCGTCACGCGACCGCATCTCGAACTTTGGCGGCGTCTTGAACTTGAGCCCCATCGTCCGTTCAAGCCGAGGGATGGCGTCGGCCACCTGCTCGGCGTACGCCGGACCCTTGCGTTCGCGGCTGCACGCAGCGGCCACGGCCAGCAACACCACACACACCACTCTCATGAGTCGATCCATCGAACAGTTTGTCCGGTGGCCACGGCCACCACGCGTGCGACATCCGCCGCCCGCACAATCACTGCATCGCGTTCCAGCACATCCCGCAACGTTGCCACCTGTTCCGCGGGGGGAGGCGCGGGACGCGGTGGTTCCGTCACCGACACGGAGCGTCGTGGCGCCTCGGGCGTCGCCGGACCTCCCGCAATGATCGCCTCGAGTCCCGCACCAAAGGCCTCGAGCGCGGCAAAGCCGTCGCGCGCAAATTGCCCCAGTGAATCGTCTTCGGTCCCCTGCGACGTCGCACCAGGGGTCTCGTCGACTTCTCTGGCCTCCTGACGTGGTGCGCTCTTGCGACGCCCGGTCATGATGAGGCGTTCGGCATCGGACGAGTAGGTCGTCGTGGCCTGAAGATGGGCACAGGCCTCGTCGAGCGCATCGATAGCACGATCGGGACGACGCCGGTCTTTCACATATTCGTCCGTGAGCGAAATCGCGGCATTGAGCGCTTCATCCGAGATCACCACATGATGATGGATCTCGAGACGTGGCGCACGGGCCTTGAGCACTTCGAGGCTTTCTTCGGAACTCAGCTCGCGCACCGTGATCTTCTGGAAACGGCGTTCGAGTGCGGGGTCGCCGCAAATCCAGCGTTCGTATTCCTCCGACGTCGTCGCGCCAATGACCCGGAAGTCGCCACGCACCAGCGCCGGCTTGAGCATGTTCGCCGCGTCCATGGCCGAGCCGAGTGAACTCCCCTGACCAATGAGATTGTGCAGCTCGTCGATGAAGAGGATGGCGTCCGGGTCGGCCGATGCTTCGGCCACGAGGGCGCGGATGCGTTCTTCATACTGCCCGCGGTACGACGTACCGGCGAGGAGCGAGACGTGATCGAGCGCCAGCACACGGGCCGAGCGCAACATCAGCGGCATCTGACCGGCAGCCACACGCTGCGCGAGTGCTTCGGCTATCGCCGTTTTGCCGACACCGGCGGGGCCCACCAGGGCGGCGTTGTTTTTCCCCTGACGCAGCAGGATATCGATGAGACGCGCCACTTCAGCGTCGCGACAGCGCACCGGCTCGAGCCGACCCGCCCGCGCCTCGCGGGTAAGGTCTCTCGTGAACCGCGCCAGCACCCCTGTCTGCGGGCGAGAAAGTTCGCCCTCGTCGTCGGTCATCCGCCCCCAGCCATTCGGTTGAGATACCACGAAATCAAACCCTCACCCCACAGGAGCGCGACCATCGCCGCTGGCGCCAGAAAGACACCGAACGGAACATGCGGCAGCTCCCCTTCCTCCGGAGGTGCGACGCCCTCGGGCACTGTGGCCGTGACCGGCGCACGTTTCAGCCGTGTGAGGGGATACACCACCAGGGCAAAGGTCGCCGCACCTAACGCGGCGCCAAGGAAGAGCACCAGGAGTGCGCGACCGGGGCCTACAGCGCCACCGACCACAGCCATCAGAGTCACGTCGCCAAAACCCATCGCTTCCTTCTTGAGCACCACTTCACCCAACCAGCCCACGATGGAGACAACCCCGGCCCCCGCGCAGGCCCCGATGATGGCGTCCCAGGGACCAGCAAATGGCGTGAATTCCCCGGTGAGGGCGCCACCGATCGCAGAGCCCAGCACAAAAAGCAGCCCGAACACCGTAAAGCCATCGGGAATCAGATAGTGCTTGGCGTCGGTCACCGCGATCCCCAGCAACACGGTGGCAAACACCGCCACCCGCAACGCCGTCAGCCCGAAGCCGAACTCGATGGCCGCGAAGAGCCAGATGACCGCGACGAGAAGTTCGACGAGTGGATACTGGAACGAAATCCGCAGGCCGCAGCCTCGGCACTTCGCCCGCAGCAGGATCCAACTGAGGATGGGGATGTTGTCGTACCAGGCGATCTGCAGTTCGCAGTTGGGGCAACGGGAGCGTGGGCTGACCACCGACTGATCGTGTGGCCAGCGGCCGATACACACATTGAGAAAGGAGCCCACACAGGCGCCGATCACGAAGGCGTAGGCCCGCAGCAGGGTCTCGCTCACGGCTGAAGCTCGTAGAGCAGGATACCGGTGGCCACGGCCACGTTGAGCGACTCGGCGTCGCCGCGCATGTCGACCGAGACCAGCTGCGTGGCGCGCTCCCGGACGGCCGTGGTCAGCCCTGCCCCTTCGCCACCGACCGCCAGAGCGAGCCGTGCGGGGGGGGACAGGGTCTTCACGGACGAGCCGGCGGCATCGGCGCCCCACAGGGCGATCTCCTGCCCGGCCAGAAAGCCGTCCAAAACGTCCAGGGAGGTGTGCAAGGCGTGGTGTTTGAAGAGGGAACCCATTGCACTACGGACGACCTTGGCGTTCCACAGGTCAACCGTTCCCGGCAGGGCCACGGTACCGTCGAGGCCCAGGGCGTGGGCCGTCCGGAGCATGGTCCCCACATTCCCCGGGTCCTGCACCGAGTCGAGCACGAGAAGGCGACAGGTGGCGCGCCCGGCGAGGTCGGAGAGGGATCGGGCAGGAACCTCCCCGACCGCCAGCACCCCCTGCGGCGATTCGGTTGATGCGGCGCTGGCGAACTCCCCCTCGGAGACATCGCTCACATGCAACCCCTCACGACGCTCGATTTCGGCCCGGAGATGCGCGCCGCGTTCGTTGTCGAGGAGCTGAGGCCCACACAACACCCCCTGCACTACCAGGGGCGACGCCAGCAGCTCCTCCACCGCCCGAACACCCTCGGCCACAAAGAGACCGTCGCGTTCGCGGGCTTTTCGGCGGCTCAGGTCGCGGGCAGTAGTCAGAAGGCGCATCGTTTCAGCGGGTGGCGGTGTAACACCTGGTAGAAAAGTACGTCGAACGACAGAGCGCCGTTTCGATTCCCGGAGAGTACAGGATGTCTGTTGCTGGTCTCATTCCCAAGTCCCGATGGTGTGGCGGTCTGGTCTTCGCTGCCCTGGTTCTGCAGGGTGGGTGCGCTGTCTCGACGCAGCGTGAAGTCCAGATGGGGGAGGACTTCTCTCAGCAGATCAACCGGCAGCTCAAACTCGTGCAGGACCCCGAAGCGACGCGCTACATCTCCCTGCTCGGCGACTCCATTGCACGCATCGCCGATGATCGCTCCCTCGACTGGCGTTTCTTTATTGTCGACAGCAAGGAAGTGAACGCCTTTGCCGTGCCGGGCGGATTTGTGTACGTCAATCGTGGTCTCATCGAACGGACCAGAACACTCGATCAGCTGGCCGGAGTGCTTGGGCATGAGATTGCCCATGTCACCATGCGACATTCGGTGAAGCAGATGCAGAGTCAGCAGCGTGCCAACGCCGGGCTGACCCTCGCCTGTATTCTCACGTCGGTCTGCAACTATGGAGTGACCGAGACGGCGGTGCAGCTTGGTGGTGGTGCCCTCTTTGCGAAGTTTTCCCGCGACGACGAAAGCGAAGCCGATCGTGTGGGGATCGAGTACATGGTGAAGGCCGGAATCGATCCGCGTGGTATTCCGGAGATGTTCCGCATCCTCCTCAAGGAGCGCGAAGACCGGCCGGGTGGTCTCTCGAGCTGGTTCAGCACCCACCCACTCGAGGAAGATCGCGTGAAGGCGTCGGAGGCCGAAATCGCGAAGATCCCGGCGTCTCGACTCAAGGGGCTCCGGAAGGACTCCGATCGATTTCAGCAGTTCAAGCAGCGGTTGACCAAGCTCCCGGCTGTAGCTGGTCGCTAGGTTTGGTGCGCCGCGTCACCGCCGACGAACGCGCAGGGTTGTTCGTTGAGTTGTCCCGCCCGCGCTCGTCATGGTGACGCCTGGAGCCGGGTGTCCGTCGAATTGGTGAGCCGGTCCGGGGCATCGTGGATGGGGGCCCATTCCCTCACCTGATGCTCCGGGTCGCGCTCACTCCTCTCCCCTACCCGAGGTTGTCCATGCAAGTATCCCGGCGCCTGTTGTCGAGCCTTGTCATTGTCACTGCGCTGGCCAATGTGCCGGCCGTCACAGAAGCACAGGCCCCTCGGCGCCCGGTTTCGGTGGGCCTGGGACTCGGCGCCACGCTGCCCATTTCGGACTTTGCGAGCGACACGAAGACCGGCTGGCATGGCACAGGGTTCTTGCAGTACGAACCTGAGCGCAATGTGTGGGGGGTGCGAGGCGAAGTGGGCTATCACCGCTCTGGCTACACCGACGAATTTCTCGGCGCGGTTGGGGCGGAGCCCGATGACGATCTCTCCAACAGCATTCTGCATGCAGGGGCCACGGCGCTCCTGCTCGGCAACAAGCGAGACAAGGGCCTGACTCCTTACCTGCTCGGAGGGCTGGGGTACTACCGGCTCACCGTGAGCGTCGCGCAGGGTACAGCGGTGCAGAGCGAGTCGGCCAACGGCTTCGGGTTCAGCGGCGGCGCCGGTGTGCGACTTGGCAGGAATACCGGGGCGTACCTGGAGGCGAGGTTCCACTCGTTCAGCATCACGCCGGAGGGTGGGGAGAAGTCGACCTATCAGATGATACCGGTCACCTTCGGCATCCGCTTCTAGAGGTAGACGAAACGCCTCCATCATCCGCACCAACTCCGCGTTGGTAAACGGTTGCCAGCCATGTGGTTTTTTGGGCCGGCCGAATTCGAACGTGAAGTCAGCCTTTGGCCCGTCGAGCTTTGCTGACTCCTCCTCCATCAGGTTCGTCGCCCCATCTTCGTCCGCGAGATTGCTCGTCACACGCGACCGCGGTGCTGTGAGCGAGTTCCCCAGAAGTGGGCCTCATTCATCGCGCCAATGCCGGGATGAGGGCGCTCGCCGAGAACTTGCCGCCCTGATGTCGTGGCCAGCAGATTCGGCAGGCTCCGTCACGCGTGCGACACGCTCGAGTTACTCCTGACTCCTGTGGACTTCATGTACAGCCGCTCCGCGCTCGCCCTTGTTGTCCTGGTGGCCTGTCAGCGGGCCAGCACCGCACGCACGGTCCCCTCCGGAGTCGAGGCCGTGTCGCTGCTGGGCACCACGCTCCGCACGCCGTCGTTCCCGGACGCCCCGGTGCGGGCCGCCGACTCTGCCCTCGCGAAAACACCTGGTGATCCGGAGTTGCTGCTCGCGGCGGCGGGTGCCCGTGCGACGGCCTGGCGATTTCGTGAGGCGATCGCGCTATACACTCGCGGAGCGGCACTGCATCCGGCGGACGCACGCTTTCTCCGCTTTCGTGGACACCGGTACCTGACGGTGCGCCAATTCGAAGACGGGATGCGCGACCTGAATCGCGCGGCGGTGATGGATTCCACCAACTTCGACATCGCTTACCACCAAGGGCTCGCGCACTTCCTCCTGGGGCACTACGGACGGGCAGCAGATGCCTATGGCAAGTGCCTGGGGTTCGCAACTAACGACGCACTGCGTGCCAGGGAAGCCCGGGGCGACTATCGTCAGGGGTACCGGAGCTGCATGCGTACCGGCACGGACCCCGAAGCCCTCGTGTCGATGGCCGACTGGGCCTGGCGTGCAAACGTGCGCGCCGGGCGCCAGCAGGAGGCCGCGCGGTTGCTGGGGATGGTGCAGGAGTCGATGACGGTGACGACGAACCGGTCGTACTTCGAGAACCTGATGTTGTACAAGGGACGCCGCACTGCCGACCAGGTGCTGACATGGGCACGGAGCGACTCGGTGCGGTTCTCGACGTCGGGGTACGCGGTGGCCGCCTGGCTGCTCCTGCAGGGCGACTCGACTCGCGGGTGGGCATTGATGGACGAGATCGCCCGCGGGCCCCACTGGAATGGTTTCGGGGCGATCGGAGCAGAAGTGGATCTCGCGCGGCGGAGACGCTGAGCCGCATCGGGCGTCACTTCACACGATCGTGCACCGTGGGCACTAAACGCACCGCTCGGAGACACCGATGAACCATCGATCAATAAATCTTCAGGAGAAGTTCTCTCTGTTCAGCGAGCAATGGCAGCCAAAGGTGATCGCTGAGATGAACGACTACCAGTTCAAAGTCGTACGGCTTGAGGGCGATTTCGTTTGGCACAGGCACGACAACACGGACGAGACCTTTATCGTGCTCAACGGGATGCTCCGCATCGATTTTCGCGACGGGGCGGTGTCCATCGGACCGGGGGAAATGTACGTCGTGCGCCGCGGCATCGAACACAAGCCGTATGCTGAAAAGGAGGTGCAGCTCATGCTCGTCGAGCCGAAGGGTGTGCTGAACACCGGAGACGAGGGCGGCGACCGCACTGCGCAAAACGACGTGTGGATCTGAGGCTCTGTGGTCGCTCGAGTTCCTCTCTTGCACGGGAGGGACTGACTGGATTCCGCATCTACCCGCCCACACGGGATAACTTCACGGGCTTGCTGCCGCGTTGTCCCCGTATCCAGCAAATCCCTTTGCCTACGATGCAGATGACTCCGAAATTGCTACTGATCGAGGTCTGTGGGTGGGGTGGAGCACTCCTCATTCTCGGCGCCTACCTGCTTGTTTCGACTGGCAGGCTCGATGGGCGTTCGCACGCGTTCCAATGGATGAATGTGATTGGCGCTGCGGGGTTTGTCGTGAACTCGGGGTACAATGGCGCGATGCCGTCCGCCGTACTCAATGTGATCTGGATCGGGATTGGTCTCGTGACGTTGCGGTCGGTGCAAAGGAAGAGCCGATAAGTATCTGCTTGACCGTGCGCGCAGATTTCGCGGTGTAGTGTGATCGGAGATCACCTGGCACCATACGAACGGCGCCACCCCAGGCTCAATCTCAGCGCGCCAGCGCCACCACGACTCCTTCCACCAACCGCTCGAAGTCTGTTGCCGCCTGCGCCGTGACCTCCATGACCTCGGCGTGATTGATGGGCGCGAGCGACAGACCGGCGGCCGGATTGGTGATGCAGCTGATGCCCACCACACGCATCCCCATCGCCCGCGCCACGATCACCTCGGCCACGGTCGACATCCCCACGGCATCCACCCCAAAACTCGCCAGCATGCGCACCTCGGCGAGGGTTTCATAGGTCGGGCCGGTCAGACCGCAATACACACCATCTTCAAGCGGAATGTGCAGGGACGCCGCGACCTCACGCACCATCGCGCACAACCCCTCATCAAAGGGGGCGGACATGTCGGGAAAGCGCTCATCGCCTTTCACCACTGCACCGATCAGCGGGTTCCTGAACGAGAGGTTGAGCTGATCACGAATGAGCATGAGCTGCCCCGGCCTGAAGGTGCGGCGCACACCCCCCGCCGCGTTCGAAAGAATCAGGACCGGAGCACCGAGGGCGTGCACCACGCGTACCGGCAGCGCCGATTGCGAGGCCTCATGCCCTTCGTACACATGAAAGCGCCCGGCCAGCGCCAGCACCTCATGCCCGCCTAACGTTCCATGCAGGAGCGCGCCTTCATGCCCCGGCACATGCGATGGCGCAAATCCGGGGATCTCACCGTACGGCACCCGCGTAACCTGCTGCAGTCGCTTGACCAGACCTCCAAGTCCCGACCCCAGGACGATGGCCGCGACCGGGCGTTGCACCGGCAGACGGGCGCGCAGGACGGCGAGTGCGGCCTCGGCACTCATGCGACCAGCGCCGCGATATCGGCCTCGGCGCGCGCGCGCAGCACGGCTTTGTCCTCGTCAGGCAGGAAGGCGCAGTCAAAGCCGTTGAGGGCAAGCCGAGCCAGCTCGTGAAATGAAAAGCCGAACGTCTGCGCCGCGATGGCGTACTCGTCGACGAGGTTGACCCCACTCATCAAGCGGTTGTCCGTGTTCAGCACCACTTTCAGCCCGCGGTCAAAGTACTGCCGCAGCGGGTGGTGACCGTACGACTCCGTGGCATGCGTCTGCACATTACTCGTCAGGCAGATTTCGAGGGCAACGCCATCGGCCTGCGCCTGCCGGGTCAGATCCTCGTCCTCGATGAGCCGAGTGGCGTGACCGATACGCGTGGCGTGACAGGTGTGCATCGCCTCGGCGACTGACGCCGGCCCGGCCCCTTCGCCTGCATGACAGGTGCAGGCCAGACCATGGTCGCGGGCATGCTGGAAGGCGGCCGCATGCGCCGACGCCGGATTACCCGCTTCGCCTCCTGCCAGATCGAACCCGACAACTCCCTTTCCCTTGTAGGCCACGGCCAGCCGGGCCAGCTCGAGCGAGACGTCGGGTGAGAGGTGACGCAGCCCGCAGATGATAAGCCGTCCCATGATGCCATGATCCCGCTCGGCACGGGCCAAACCGCGCAGCGGCGCCTCCACAATGTCACCCCACGACAATCCCTGCCTGTCGTTGAGCCACGGAGAATACCGCGTTTCGATGTAGCGCACGCCCTCACTCGAGGCGTCCTCCGCCAGCTC
Organism: uncultured Gemmatimonadota bacterium; assembly: GCA_902826615.1. Taxonomy (GTDB): domain Bacteria; phylum Gemmatimonadota; class Gemmatimonadetes; order Gemmatimonadales; family Gemmatimonadaceae; genus RBC101. The sequence goes on along the minus strand of CADEFN010000006.1, from coordinate 353,852 downwards.
GTACGCCACCCGCTCCAGGGCCTCCGCCGTCTGCATCACGGAGAGGGTGATGTCAAAACGGGTAAGGTAGTCCTCGAGCGTTTTGGCGTCGCTGACCAGCATGTAGTCGCCTAACGCCTCCGGATCGTCGGCGGGCATGGGCACCTTGTACTCGCGTGCCAGCTCGAGCATGGTCTCGGGGCGGAGCGATCCATCGAGATGGCAATGCAGTTCCGCTTTGGGGAGTCGCTCCAGCAGCGAGCGCGTGATGGCTGGAGTGCTCACTCGGCGGTCGCCTCGCGGGTGCGCGCGCTCACCAGGCGGAAAATCGCTCCGCCATACACTGGCGCAGAGGGGTCGGCAGCAATCCCGCGGCTATCGGCGAGCGCGCGGGTGCCTCCCGCGACCTCATCGGCAACGGCGGCGTCCCACACGCGCAGGGCATCGAGTGTGGTGGCACCAGCCGGAGCGTCGATCCCCCGGCCATTGAAGTAGACACGAACCGTGGTCATTGTCGGTGAATGATGCGTTGATCGGTTGGGGCGCGCACCGGCTGCGGCAGTGATCGGAGATAACGCTCGAGGGCCTCGCGGTCGGGAATCGGCAGGAGCTCTTCACGGTCGGGGCGGGCACTCACCAGCCGGTCGTTCCCCTCGGCGAGAAAGTCGGTGAGAATCAGGCGATAGCGGCCTGTCGGGTCGATGGCCTTGCCACTCGTCAGGCGGGCCGAAAGCAGGCGCGAGCCAGGCGCGCGCGTGGTGTCCATCTCCACGACCACGCCGCTCAGATGCACCCGACCATTGGACACGGCGCGCTCCAGCTGCTGCAGCAGCCACTGTCCCGTGACATGCCAGCGCACGAGCATGTTCCCGAAGGGCTGCACTTCGAAAATGTCGCCGCGTGTCACGGGGCCGAGTCGCAAGTCGACGCGGACCCCGCCGGTGTTCATGATGGACACGTCGCCCTCTCCCACCACACGCTGGGCGTCGGCGATCAGGTTGCCTAACAAGCCGTTGGGTGGGGCGCGGCGAATGGGTTCGCCGACCTGGGCGACCACCTGGGCGAGGGCCTTGTTCACGTCGCGTGTCATCGAATCCACCCAGGCCGCGATCACGGGGTCGGAGCGCGTGGAGTCTGCTCGCACGTTGCGCAGCTCGGGGCGGCGCCGTTCCACTCCTGCGCTGAGCGGCACGTCGATGATGCCGAGTGCACTCCCCTTCTGGTACGCCTGAACGACCGGCATGCCGTTGACCATCGCCGCCGCGCCGCGATGTGAATGACCGCCCACCCAGGCATCGATGCGCTCGGTGACCGCATTAACCAGGTCGATCAGTTCGCCGGTACACGAGTTGAGGTCATTGCGAGCGCACCCGGCGCCGACGTGACCCACGACCACCACGGCGTCGGCACCACGAGCACGCAGCGCGCGAGCGCGGGCATCGATGATCGAAGCGGCCGGTGCGACGGTGAATGGACGGATAATGGAGCGGCGCGTGGCAGCAATCGTTTCGCGTGTCATGATGCCGATCACGCCGACCCTCACGCCGCCGATCGTGAGCAGGGTGTCGTCGGGCATCCACGGAATGTCGGCCCCGAGGGTGTCGAGGAAGTTGGCGGCCAGCACGGGAAAGCGATTCTCGCGCAGGCGGGCGCGCATGGAATCGACTCCCCAGTCGAACTCGTGGTTGCCTAACGCCGCGGCGTTGAGACCCAGCCGATTGAGCAGGGCCGTCACCGGGCGACCGACATCTACGGCCGACGCGGCGGTGCCCTGCCACTGGTCGCCCCCGTCGACCCACACACTTTCGCAGCTGGGCGCCACACACTCGGCGCGGGCCTGCTGCAACACCGTGGCAAACCCGGCAGCGCCGCCTCGAACCACCCCGTCTGCCGAGATGTCGCGCGCCTCGAGTCCACCGTGAAAGTCCGAGGTGCCAAGCACCCGCAACCAGCGCCCCTGAGTCAAATGCGGGCTTGCACCAGCTGGGCGTGTCACCGGTGCCGTCGTGCGGTCGAATGGCAACGACCTGATGGTACGGTACACCGAGTCGACCATCGACGCCGGCTCGAGCTGCCAGTTGACCGTGTGGTAGTCCGACGGATGGATGGTCCCACGACGCTGCACCTCGGCGATGAGCAGGTCGCGGATCTCTTCCTGTTTGTCGTACACCACCGGAGCGCCCGCGAGCATGGCAAAGCCGCCCCCGCCCGTCTGCCGATAGTTGTTGAGGGCCAGCGTGAAGGTATCGGTGTCACGCACATCACGATCCTTCACCCGCAACCGGATCACACGTGCGCCGAGCGGCCTGGAGATGTCGAGGGTGTAGTCGGCGCCGGCAATGATGTCGAAGTTGAAGCCGGGCACTTCCGGGTCGACCAGTCCAGCCTTTGCCTCGTTTGACCCGATGGTGCGATAGTAGCGTGTGCTGTATTCGAGAAATTCGCGCAGCTGTTTGCCCGTGACACGAACCGCACGCAGGGTGTTGTCGTACGGATAGAGCCGCGCCACCTCGGCCACGGTGACCGCGCCAGTATCGAGTGACGCATTGAGATCGAAGGCGGCGGTGGCAGCGAGGTCGGCACCCGTGGCCTTGCGCTGCACCTCGAGAATGAAATCGATGAGCGGCGTATCCCGTACCCGCGCCGAGTCGGCGCGCCAGGCAACGGGAGTACTACCTAACGTTTGCCGAACCCACGACACAGTGGCTGTGTGCGTGCGTTCCGTGGCCGCGACTACATCGGGGTGTTCGGCGTGTCCGGCGCTGCGAACGAGTTGTCCCCGTTTGGCCACCACGCGCCATCGCGGGCCGCGTCGTTCGACCGTGAGGGTGGCAACCCCCACCGATGCGGCCCAATTGCGCGGCTGCATGAGGAGCACGCCATTCACCGTGGTGTCGGCCATCTCGCGATGGGAGTGGCCGTAGACGATGAGGTCGACCCCTGGTACCTCGTGCGCGACACGCGCCGCTTCGTTTTCCGGGGCGACCCCGGTTGCCTTTTCGTTGTAGCTGCTAGCGCCATCGAGGCCGCTATGCATAACGACCACCACAACGTCGGCGCGTGCACGAAGCGCGCGGACGGTGCGGCGAAGTGCGGGCAGCATGGCGCCGACCTGCACCCGTCCCCGCAGGTTTTCGCGATCCCACACCATGGAGCCAGGTGTGGTGGCACCGACAATGGCCACCCGGAGAGGGCCGCGCTTGACCAGAGCGTAGTCGGCATGAAAGCGCTTTTCGGCGCCCCGGGTGGTGAGGTTGGCCGCGAGAAAGGGGAATCGGGCACCCTTCAGGGCCGACCGGAGGGTTGGGAGCCCATAGTTGAACTCATGATTCCCCAGCGCCGCCGCGTCGTACTGCATGGCGTTCATGGCGGCGATCACCGGATGAGGCCCGGCCGTGTCCAGGCGGGCCGCGACGTATGTCAGGGGATTTCCCTGGAGGAGGTCGCCAGCGTCCACCAGCACCACCCCGTCGGGGTGGGCTTTCCGCAGTGAATCGACGATCGTTGCGGCGCGGCTCAGACCGCGGTCTGCCTCGGCGCGGTCGGCGTAGTAGTCCCAGGCCCGGAGCCTGCCATGGACGTCGGTGGTGGACGCTACGCGGAGCTCGACACGGTCCTGAGCCTCTACCTTGAGGACGACGAGGAGGGAGCAGATGATGGCGAGCAGCCGTTTCATGGGCGAAAGCTACCGAGGCCGCTGGTGCAGGGGGAGCCTCGATTGACCGCGGTCAAGTACCGCGAGAGCTTGGACTTAGCCGATTCGGTCGTCCCAACCTGGGGCCACCCCTGTGTCGCCTGATACCAAACCGTGACAGCTATGACGCTTCTTTTTGTTACACAGACCGCAGAATGTGCAACGCGAGGGTGGGCCTGATGCGACCGCTGATCATCGGGGTTGCAGGTGGGACCGGCTCGGGCAAGTCGACCGTGTCACGGAAGGTGGCCGAAGCGCTGCGGGGACATTCCGTGGCCTTCATCGAGATGGACGCGTACTACAAAAACTACGCGCACCTCCCGCCGGACGAGCGACGACACCTGAACTGGGATCATCCGGAGCGCCTGGATCTCGGCTTGTTCACGGAACAACTCCACGCCCTGAGGCGGGGAGAAAGTGTGGACAAACCGGTCTATGACTTCGTCTCGCACACCCGGTCACCGACCACCGTACGCGTGGCGGCGACGGATGTGATCGTGGCAGACGGCATTCTGCTGTTTGTCGATGAGGCCATCCGTTCGTTATGCGACGTGAAGGTGTTTGTGGACGCCGATCCCGATATTCGTCTTGTCCGCCGTATCAGGCGCGACATGGCCAAGCGGGGCCGGCCGCTTGGCGAAATCCTTGAGCAGTATCTCACCACTGTCCGCCCCATGCATCTGCAGTTCGTCGAACCGAGCAAACGCTACGCCGACATCATTGTGCCTGAGGGAGGACACAACCCGGTGGCCATCGAGATGATTGTCGCACAGATCGAACGACGGCTGAGGGCCCGCGCACCGTGAGCAATCCAGCCGTTACCGGAGAACGCATTCTGGTCGTCGATGACGAACCGGATATCGTTGCCCTCGTCGCTTTTCACCTGGTGAAGGCCGGGTATCGTGTCTCGACCGCCTCGAGCGGACCCGACGCGATCAACCTCGCCAAACAGGACCTTCCTTCACTCATTATCCTCGACCTCATGCTCCCCGGCATGTCGGGATTCGAGGTGCTCGAAGCGTTGCGCGCCGGTGACGCCACCCGCGACGTTGCCGTCCTCATGCTCACCGCGCGACGCGAGGAACCCGATCGCATTCGCGGGCTCTCCCTTGGCGCCGACGACTACCTGACCAAGCCCTTCTCCCCGCAGGAACTCGTGCTGCGCGTGGGGGCCATCCTGCGTCGTGTGCAGCAGGCCTTGCCGGTGCCAAACGATATGTTGCGCGTCGGGCCGGTCACGATCGATCGCGCGGCCCATCGCGTCACCCTCGACACGATGGGTGAAGTGGAGCTCACGCCAACCGAATACCGGCTCCTCCTCACCCTGGCCGAACGCCGGGGACGTGTGCAGGCCCGCGGGCTCCTGCTCGAAACGGTCTGGGAGGCGGCGCCAGACATCCAGACCCGCACGGTGGACATGCATGTGCAGCGGTTGCGGAACAAGCTGGGGGTGGCAGGCGAGATGATCGAAACGGTGCGCGGCTTCGGCTATAGATTGAAGGCGGCGCAACCACGTAGTGCTTGAGGCTTTCCCAAAGACTCCTCCTCGGATTTCTCGCTGTCATCCTCGTGCTGGTCGTCCTGGTCATCACCAGTGTCGACCGGCGCTTGCGTGAACGAATCCTGGAGCAGGCGAACGCCGGCCTGCTGCGTGAGGCCCGCCTGATTGGTGCGGAGTGGACGTCACCCGACGTCGCAGACTCCGTAGCCGACACTCAGGGCGCGCTCATTGCCCATCGCGTAACGCTCATTGACACGGCGGGCAGCGTGCTCGGCGACTCGGAGTTTGATGATGCGCAGCTCAGGGCACTCGAGAATCATCGTACACGCCCCGAGGTGGCTGAGGCCCTCCGCTCCGGGAGCGGCACCGCCGTTCGGCAGTCTGCTTCGGCCGGGGATGTCGAGATCTACTCCGCGGTGAGACACCCGTTTGGGGTGGTACGGGTTTCCATGGCGTTCGACGCGCATGGCGTACTCGTCAGGCAGGTGCGACGCGACGTGTTCTCGGCGGCGGCCCTTGCCTCACTCGTGGCACTCGCTCTCGCCACTCTGTTTGCGCGAACGGTTACGCGGCCGGTCCTCGAGCTGCGCGACGATGCCCGGGCAATTGCCGGCGGCGACCTGCAGCGACGCCCTTCGCTCGCGGCGCCGGGTGAAGTGGGAGAGCTGGCATCGGCCTTTCATCGACTGGCCGAACAACTCACGGCGCGTGTGCAGGCGCTGGAGGCCGAAGACGCCCTGTTACGCGCCGTCTCCGACGCCCTGAATGAAGGGGTCGTCGCCTTCGATTCGCGGCAGCAGGTGCAGCAAATCAATGATGGAGCACGGCTCCTCCTTGGAGTCCGTGAGCCGCTCCCCTTCTCTCTCGACCAGCTGCCGCGCGACCGGGTGCTGCGCGACGCGATCAACCAGGCGCTGGCGGGACGCGAAACAGATGACGTCGAGACCACCCTGCAGGAGCGAACCGTCACCCTCACGGCGCGCCCCCTGACTGGTGGGGGCGCCGTGCTGGCGCTGTACGACGTCACACCCATCCGGCGACTCGAGACGGTCCGCCGCGACTTTGTGGCGAATGTGTCGCACGAGCTCAAGACGCCGCTCACCGTTGTTGGAGGGTTTGCCGAAACGCTGCGCGACCCGACGCTGACCAGCGAACAGCGGGCGCAGTTTGTGGAGACCATCCTGAGCAACACACAGCGTATGCACCGGCTGGTGGATGACCTGCTCGATCTCTCCCGTATCGAGTCAGGAGGCTGGGTACCGAACCCCACCACACTCGATCTCGATGCCATCGCCGCCGAAACACTCAACACCTTTTCAGCAGCCGCCGCCGCCAAAGGCATCGAGCTGAAGCGCGCGATTCCCGCCGAAGGGGCATCACTTTCCGCTGATGGAATGGCCGTTCGGCAGATTCTGACGAATCTCGTGCATAACGCACTCCGGCACACCCAGGCGGGAAGTGTGATGATCTTCTCCGAGCCGGGGCCTCAGAACCTGATCATCGGTGTTCGCGACACCGGGAGCGGGATTCCTGCCGAGCATCTACCTCGGGTGTTCGAGCGGTTTTACCGGGTAGACGCCTCGCGCTCGCGCGCCGAGGGGGGCACAGGGCTCGGCCTCGCGATCGTGAAGCACCTTGCCGAGGCGCACGGGGGTCGGGTGAGTGCGGAGAGCACTGTCGGAGCCGGCACCACCTTCCGGGTAGAGCTGCCTCGGGTTCAGGGCGGCTGAACAGCCGCCCCCAGCCCGCGCGTTGTGCTCGCGCGTGGCAACGGCGAGGAGCCGGAAGAGGCCTCTCAGCGACCTGCCACTAAGGCAGAACACGCCGTGACACGGTCGTTGCAATTCCGTGCGCGTTCCGAGACGAGACCGAAGCATTGTAACGGCAGCGCGGTGACTCAGGCGCGCTAGCATCGGACTGCTGTTTCACTCCAGGTCTCCATACATGAATCGCTTTCCCCGCAGACGTACTGGCGTTTTTGTCTTCGTCGTTGCGTTCCTGACCTTTGGCTCCGCCCTTGGGGCGCAGGCCAAACCCGGCCGAATTGTCGGTCGCATTCTCGACGCCAACACCGGCCAGGGGCTTCCTGACGTCGGTGTGCAGGTAGTAGGTACCACGTTAGGCAGCATGTCCGGCGTCGATGGCCGGTATGCCCTGACCAACATCCCTGCCGGAACCGTCACCATCCAGGTTCGGCGGCTGGGCTTTCAGCCCAAGACCGTCACCGGCATCATGCTCGAGGCGGACAAGACGCTCGAGCAGAACATCACAATGGAATCGGCGACCATCACACTTGCCGCCCAGGTGGTGACCGCGAACGCCGAGCGGGGCTCGGTGAACGAGGCGCTGGACGCTCAGCGCATCGCGACGGGTGTGGTGAATGCCATTACCGCGGAGCAGATCTCGCGCAGTCCGGACAGCGACGCGGCGCAGGCGGTGCAGCGGGTGAGTGGTGTGACCGTGCAGGGTGGTCGGTATGTCTTTGTGCGCGGGCTGGGCGAGCGCTACACCACCGCACAGCTCAATGGCACGCGGATTCCGAGTCCCGAGCCAGAGAAGAAGGTCGTGCCGCTCGATCTCTTTCCGTCGGGTCTGCTGCAGACCATCACAACCCAGAAGACCTTCACGCCCGACTTGCAGGGCGACTTCAGTGGCGGCCAGGTGGACATCAAGACGCGCGAGTTCCCGGCCCGTCGTTCCATGACCTACTCGCTGACACTTGGCGCCAACTCCGCCGCTGTCGGAAGTGATGTGCGTCGCGCCTTTTCCGTCGGGGGAGAGGGCCTCGCGCTGGTTTCCGGTGACCGAGGCATTCCAACACTGCTCAAGGCATTCAGCGATCAGGGCTTTCCCACACTGAACGACGGAGACAAGCGTCTGATGGTCTCGTCGATGCGCAACGCCTGGAGCAGCCAGCTGGCAGCCGGTATGCCTAACGGTTCAGCGTCGCTTTCGATCGGTGGCAATGACCCGGTCTTCGGGAGGCGCATCGGGTACTTGGTCTCCGGCACCTATTCCGCCACGCAGGACGTGCGCACCGACCAGGTGCGCGCCCTCGCCAACCGCGGCTCGCAGCCCGGGGAAACCATCGAGTTCAACCGGTTCGAAGGTAGCACTGGCAACCAGGGTGTACTGTGGGGCGGCATTGCCAACTTCAGCACCCTTATCGGCGGTCACACACGGCTGCTGGTGAACAACACTTTCAACCGCACCTCGGACAACGAAGCGCGCACCGAGCGCGGCAACTTCGAATCTGAAGGCGTCGACGTCACGATCGACAAGAACCAGTACGTTGAGCGTTCCGTGCGCTCCAATCAGTTCGGCGCCGAGCACCAGTTTGGCGAGAAGCACCGCGCGGACTGGTTTGTCACGTCGTCGGCCGTGACCCGTGACGAACCCGATCGCTCCGAGTTCATCTCGATCATCGAGCCTGGCACCAGTGGTGGCGAGAGCCTGCGTTGGCTGAGCACGGGCAACGGCGGCGCGGTACGCACGTTTGGCAAACTCCAGGAGTCTTCCACCGAGGCCCGCGCCAACTACCAGTACTCCTTCAGTGCCGCAGGGCGCCAGCACTCGCTCAAGGTCGGCGGCCTTTTCCGTGCGACCGATCGTGATGCGTCGACGTTTTCCTACAGCATCAGTGCGCCTCGTGCCACCCAAGCCGAACGAGCGCTGACACCCGAGCAGATTTTTGACGGGCGCTTCGCCAACCGGCCCAACTTCTGGGAAGTGGTCGCCCTCAGCCAGGGTGGTAACTACGATGCCACGGACCGCCTGGGCGCCGGCTTCGCCATGATGGAACTCGGACTCTCTGATCGCATTCGCTTCATCGGCGGAGCGCGCTACGAGACAGACGAGGTTACGCTCAACGCCCAGTCCACGCTGGGAAGCCCGGTACGGGTGAATAACATCTGGACCGACCTGCTGCCGTCGGCGGCCTTCAACGTGAAGCTTTCGGAATTCCAGACGCTGCGGCTCTCGCTGTCAAAGACGCTGGCCCGCCCGGAGTACCGCGAGCTCTCGCCAGTGGCGTCACGCGACGTGCTCAACGCCGACGATGTGCAGGGCAACCCCGATCTGCAGCGCACGCAGATCGTGAATGCGGATCTTCGCTGGGAGTGGTATCCCAGTGAGAGCGAGGTGTTCAGCATCGGTGTGTTTGGCAAGACCTTCGACAACCCGATCGAGCGTGTCTACCGCGCAACCGGGTCGGCGAATCGCACCATCGTGTATGTGAACGCCGACGAGGCCACCAACTACGGGCTCGAAATCGAGGCGCGGAAGAACCTCGGTGCTTTCGCCAGCGTGCTGCAGCCCTTTGTCGTCTTCTCGAACGTGACGTTCATGCAGAGCGAAATTCGCCTCGGCACCCAGCAGCTCGCAGCCACCAATGCCAACCGACGGATGGTGGGCCAGGCTCCGTATGTCGTGAATGCTGGTCTCACCTACAGTTCGAGGTCAGGCAACACCAGCGCAACCCTGCTGTACAACCGCACCGGCGAGCGGATCGACGCTGCGGGCGATCAGCCCCTGCCGGACATGGTGCTCCTGCCACGCGACATGGTCGACCTTTCGCTGCGTCTGCCGCTCATCCGTTCCCTGAGCATGCGACTGGATGCCCGCAACGTGCTGGACGCGCCGTACGAGATTTCCCAGGGTACCGTGACACGCGACTACTACCGGCAGGGTCGCATCTTCCAGATGGGGTTGCAGTGGAGACCGTAAGCCGGTCGCCGTGACAGGTTCGTGACCCGTTCGACACATCTCCGTTTTTTCTGCAACGCTACTTCCACACGGCCGATCACTCCAACGATCGGCCGTGTGTTTTTCCCTCCCTGTAGCCTCTCAACGGCCCACTCCATGCGACTTCTCCGCCTGCTTGCCGTCCTGCCATTCCTTGCCGCCTGCGGCAGCGATGACCCCTCCGGCCCCGTCGCTCCGGTCGCCCCGTTAGGCGTCCAGGCTGCTCCAACCGGGACATCGACCGTGCGTGTCACCTTCCCGAGCACGACTGGCATCAACACGTACAACATCGAACGTGCTGAGGGGGCCGCTGGGACATTCGCGCAGGTCGGCACTGCCGCAGCACCGGCTACACCGGGCACGGTGACCTACGATGACACAGGTCTCAAGGTACAGACACTGTACCGCTATCGGGTGCTTGCTGTGCGCGGTGGGGTTGCGAGTGCACCGTCCGGCGAAACCTCGGCGACGACACTTGCCTTTGGCACCTTTTCCAGGAGCATCACCGGCGACATCACGGCCAATACGACACTGTACGCTGACACCGCCTACACACTCGCAGGCTTCATCCACGTGGTCGCCCCAGCGACGCTCACCATCCAGCCCGGCACGATCATCAAGGGCAACGAGCAGTCTGCGCTCTTCGTGCTGCGTGGCGCCAAGATCAATGCCGTGGGTCGCGCCGACGCGCCGATCGTAATGACCTCGTCCAAAGCCGTCGGCCAGCGTCGTGCTGGCGACTGGGGCGGTCTGATCATCATCGGCAACGCCACCATCAACAAGACCGGCGCCAACCCCCGTCTCGATGGCAGCGGCACCGATGGGACCGCGGTCGTCAGCGGCAGGAACTATGAGATCCTCTACGGCGGAGGCACCAATGACGCAGACGACAGCGGCGAGCTTCGCTACGTCCGCGTTGAGTTTGCAGGCTTTGCGCCGCGGGCCAACGAAGAACTCAACTCGTTCACTTTCGCCGGTGTGGGTAGCGGCACACGTCTCTCGTACTTGCAGGCCGTCTACGGACTCGACGACGCCTTCGAGTGGTTCGGTGGCTCGGTCAACGCGACCAACCTGGTGTCATACGAAACCGGCGACGATCACTTTGACATGTCCGAAGGCTATCGTGGCAAGCTGCAGTTCCTGATTGGCATGCAGTCAGGGACCGTCAACATCAACCCGCTCCCCGGTCAGAACGTCGCCACCGATCCGCAAGGTATTGAGAACGACGGCTGCGACGGCGCAGGCTGCAACAACGGCTTTGACTCCAACCCGCTGACCGTTCCCGTCGTGGCCAATTTCACCCTGATCGGGACTGGCGATATCAACGCGGGCGCAGGAAGCGCCGGAGGAATTGGCATGTTGCTCCGCCGCGGTTCAGGTGGGTACTACGTGAACGGGGTGGTTGCTCGCTGGCCCAGGGCCGCCATGTCCGTGCGTGACCAGGCGACCTACAACCGGGGCGGTGCGGTGGCCACCCCAGATTTGGCCACCGCGGACCTCGCACTCCGCAACATCGCCGTGCTCGAGTCTGCCAACGCCTTCGAAAGCGGAACCGGACGCTTCTCCTTCGACGTGGCCGGAAACGCACTTGTCGCCACTGCGGGCACTACAGCTTCGCTGTTCACGGCCTACCCGTCAGCGATCACCAACACCACCCCGGTCGCCTCATTCGATTGGACGCCGGCCGCGAGCGCTGCCATCGCTACCGGCGGACTGGCCACCTTCACCGGCAAGCTGGCGACGGCCGCCGGAACCGTGGTGAGCGGAACAGCGTACCGCGGCGCGGCTGCCCCTGGCGGCGCCAAGTGGTGGCAGGGCTGGACCACCTACGCCCAGCGCTAGCCTGGAAATTCCCCTTAGCCGGGGGCGACGGTTCGGGCGGACGGCAGAGGTCGAGTCTTACCTCTGCCGTCCGCCGTCTCTGAGCCAACTGTGACGGCCCCGTTACATAACTCCGTTCTTTGTAACCGCCGAAAACAGCGATCTTCAAGGCGCACCGTCACTTACACAGGAGATCACACGTGCGCTATCGGTTCGCCGCAGTCGTTTCGGCCGTAACCTTTCTGGCATGTTCGGGAGCAGAGAAGCAGTCAGCGGGCGCCGAAGCGGGCGCGACCACCAGCGGAGTGGACCTCAACGGAGCGGGGGCGACCTTTCCCCTCCCCATCTACTCCAAATGGTTCTCCAACTACGCCGAACAAACCGGCGTGAAGATCAACTACGGATCCGTCGGCTCGGGCGCGGGGATCAAGCAGCTCTCTGAGCAGACCGTCGACTTCGGCGCCTCCGACGGCCCGATGAACGACGAGGAACTCGCCGCAGCAAAGGGCGGCCCAGTGCTGCACTTCCCAACCGTGCTGGGCGCCGTCGTCATCACCTACAACCTCCCCGGCGTCACCACCCCGCTCAAGCTCACCGGTGAGCTGATTGCCGACATCTTCCTCGGCAAAATCACCAAATGGAATGACGCCCGACTGGTCGCTGAAAACGCCGGCACTACACTTCCGGCACAGGACATCCTGGTGGTGCATCGCTCTGACGGTTCAGGCACCTCGTTCATCTTCACCGACTATCTCACTGCCGTGAGCGCGGCTTGGAAAGCGGGTCCCGGAAAGGGCAAGTCTGTGGCGTGGCCCATCGGACTCGGTGGACGCGGCAACGAAGGCGTGTCGGGAAGCGTGAAGCAAACACCCGGCACCATCGGCTACGTCGAGTTGGCCTACGCCAAGCAGAACGGTCTCCCGGCTGCACATGTGAAGAACGCGGCTGGCAACGTGGTTGAGCCCACCATCGCGTCCATCACAGCGGCCGCCGAGGGCGCGATTGCACAGCTCGGTCCCAACTCGGATTATCGCGTTTCGATCGTGAACGCCCCCGGCGCTCAGGCCTACCCGATTTCGTCGTTTACCTGGCTCCTCGTTTACACCAACCAGGCGGACGGCGCCAAGGGAAAGAAGCTCGTGGACTTCATGCGCTGGATGTACACCACGGGACAGCAGAGCGCGGCCTCGCTCGACTACGCTCCACTCCCGGCCGCACTCGCGACACAGCTGACTGAGCGTCTCTCCAGCATCACGGGCATCGCGCAGTGACGACACCGCCGGTCGCAGCACCACTTGATCGATCGGCGGTGGGCAGCACTTCCATTGAGGGCGCCTCGTCGGCGGATCGCTGGTATCGCATCATCACGACGGCCTGCGCCCTCAGCATTCCGCTGCTACTCGGCTTCATTGCATTGCAGGTCTTTGTCGGGGCCTGGCCGGCCTTCGAGAAGTTCGGTCTCTCCTTTCTCACCGGCTCGACGTGGGATGTAGGCGCCGGTGAGTTTGGGGCAGCCCCCATGATTTATGGCACGGTGGTGTCGTCGGTGCTTGCGCTGGTGCTGGCCACGCCACTCGCGTTAGGTGTGGCGATCTTCCTCTCCGAGTTTGCCCCGCCCTGGCTGCGGCAGCCGGTGGCCTTTCTGGTCGATCTCCTCGCGGCCATTCCCTCCGTGGTGTACGGCCTGTGGGGCATTTTCGTGCTCCTCCCGGTGCTCCGCGAGGACGTGATGCCTTTCCTGGCCACCACCCTCGGACTGGGTAACACCCCGCTGTTCAGCGGGCCGGCGTATGGCAACAGCATGCTCGCCGCGTCCGTGATTCTCGCCATCATGATCCTTCCCTACATCTCGGCAGTTGCGCGCGAGGTGCTGATGGCGGTGCCACGTGCGCAGCGCGAGGCGGCGCTGGCGCTGGGCGCCACGCGCTGGGAAATGATCCGCGACGCCGTGGTCCCCTACGCTCGCTCGGGTATCATCGGCGGGATCATCCTCGGCCTCGGGCGCGCTCTTGGCGAGACAATGGCCGTGACCATGCTGATCGGAAATCGCGCCGAGTTGTCGGCCTCGCTCTTCGCCCCTGGGTACACCCTCGCGTCGGTAATCGCGAATGAGTTTGCCGAGGCGTCGACGGAGTTCCATACGGCTGCGCTGATGGCCTGCGGCGCTGTTCTTCTCGTGGTCACGCTGATGGTGAATATGATTGCCCGCTGGCTGGTGGGTCGCGTGGCCCGCGAGGGACGCTGATGGCGACCACTTCCAGGCCAACCGGTCAGCAGCGTGCGTTCGCCGAACGCACGGGGCGCTCGTTAGGCCGACGACGTGTGACCAACGCCGTCATGCTCGGCATCATGTACGTGGCGGCGTTCGCCGCCACCCTGCCCCTCGTTTTCATTCTCGTCCACCTCGCGCGCGAAGGCGCATCGTCACTCGATCTCGCCTTCTTCACGCGGATGCCCAAACCCGTTGGTGAGACCGGGGGAGGCATGGCCAACGCCATCACCGGCACCCTCATTCTTATCGCCATCGCGGCGGCGATCGGGCTGCCGATCGGGATCGGGGCCGGTCTGCATCTCGCCGAACAACGCGGCACGAGGCTCGCGAACGCTGTGCGCTTTCTTTCCGACGTGCTCAACGGGTTGCCGTCGATTGTCATGGGCATCTTTGCCTGGCAGGTGCTGGTGCGCCCGATCGGGCACTTCTCGGCGCTGGCCGGCGGCATCGCGTTAGGTGTGATGATGATCCCGCTCGTCACCCGCACGACCGAAGAGATGATCCGGCTGGTGCCCACCTCGCTGCGTGAGGCCGCCCTGGCCCTCGGGTACGCGCGGTGGCGCACGTCGCTGTCTATTGTGCTGCGTACGGCGCTCCCGGGGATCGTCACCGGCGCGCTGGTTGCCGTTGCCCGCATCGCTGGCGAAACGGCGCCCCTCATATTCACGGCCTTTGGCAACCAGTTCTGGTCGACGGCGCTCGACCAGCCCATGGCGGCCCTTCCGCTCCAGATTTACAGCTATGCCACCTCGCCCTTTGACGACTGGCATCGGCTGGCGTGGGCGGGAGCCCTCGTGCTCATCGCTCTCGTGCTCATCATTTCGCTTGTTGCCCGGTTTGCCACCCGGTCGCGCTTTACCGCCGGCCACGACTGACCGGGACGTCGCCAGGAGTCCCTCGTGACATCGCTGATCATGCCGCCCGCACCACCCGTCGCTCCACCACCAGCCGACGCGCCCGAATCCGCCAGTGTGGCACCTGCGGTTCGTGTCGCCGTGCGCCAGCTCGACGCCTATTACGGCGCCAACCGGACCGTGCGCGGCGTCAGTCTCGACTTTCTCGATGCACAGGTCACGGCCATCATCGGGCCATCGGGGTGTGGCAAATCCACGCTGCTGCGCTGTCTCAACCGCATGCATGAAACCATCATCGGTGCGCGCACCGAGGGTGAGGTGATGCTTGACGGTGACGACATCTACGCACGCGGCGTGAACCCCATCGAAGTGCGTCGCCGCATCGGGATGGTGTTCCAGCGTCCCACGCCCTTCCCCACGATGTCCATTCGCGACAATGTCGCGGCGGGCTTTCAGAGTTTGGGACGACGCGCGCCCGACCGCCGCACCATCGATGAGATCGTGGAGAAGTCGCTGGTGCAGGCGGCCCTGTGGAACGAAGTGAAGGACCGGCTGCGCGAGTCGGCGACCGGGCTCTCCGGCGGGCAACAACAGCGGCTCTGCATCGCACGCGCGCTCGCCACATCACCCCGCGTGCTGCTGCTCGACGAACCGACCGCTTCGCTCGACCCCATCTCCACACAGAAGGTGGAGGAGCTGCTGTACGAGCTGCGCGGGAGCGTGACGGTGGTCATCGTGACGCACAACATGCAGCAGGCCGCCCGCGTCTCCGATCGCACCGCCTTCATGCTCATGGGCGACCTGGTTGAGGTGTCCCCCACGCGGAAGCTCTTCACCGCTCCCGAAGACTCGCGGACCGAAGCGTACATTACCGGTCGCTTCGGATGACCGTCCCTGCTCCACGGCTGAGCACCGCCGATCGTACGCCATCGCAGGACACGGTGGGCGCCCTCGGTTCGATCGAGGCGGCCGACTACTCGTTCTGGTATGGAGCCAAGCAGGCGCTGCATCAGGTGAGTCTGCAGATCCCGGCGCGGTCGGTCACGGCATTCATCGGCCCGTCGGGATGCGGCAAGTCCACTTTCTTGCGCTCGATCAACCGGATGAATGCGCTCATCCCCGATACGCGGCACGAAGGCGCCATTCGGCTCGACGGCGAGGATGTGAACGGCACCTCGATGGACGTCGTGCAGTTGCGTCAGCGGATCGGGATGGTTTTTCAACGCTGGAATCCCTTTCCTCGTTCGGTGTACGACAACGTGGCCTATGGTCCGCGCATCAACGGGACCGGGTCGCGGCAGGAACTTGATGCCGCCGTGGAGTCCTCGCTGCGTCGCGCGGCCCTGTGGGACGAGGTCAAGGACCGGCTCCGGGACTCAGCGCTCGGTTTGTCTGGCGGGCAGCAGCAGCGCCTCTGCATTGCCCGCGCACTCGCCAACCAGCCGGAAGTGCTGCTCCTCGACGAGCCATGCTCGGCGCTCGATCCCATCGCCACGCAGAAGATCGAAGAGTTACTGTACGAGTTGAAGTCGGAGATCACGATCGTCATCGTCACCCACAACCTGCAGCAGGCTGCGCGTGTGTCCGACCGGACGGCGTTTTTCTACATGGGACGTCTCATCGAAGTCGACGCCACACAAAGCATGTTCACCAGCCCTCGCGAAGAACGCACCGAGGCTTATATCACGGGGAGATTTGGATGAGCCCATCCGATAGCGGGTTTCGTCACTTTCACGATCAGCTTTCGGCCCTCAAGCAGAAGCTGCTCGACATGTCCGCTCGGTCAGAGGAACTCGTCGAACTTTCCGTCGAGGCCCTGATCAGTCGAGACAAGGACAAGGCCGACGCCGTCATTCGTGGTGATCGGGAAGTCGATCTCCTCGAGGTCGAGGTCGAGGCCCTTGCCATCGAGCTCCTGGCGTTGCAGCAGCCGATGGCGCGTGACCTTCGGTTTCTCGTCGCGGCCATCAAGGTCTCCAGCGATCTCGAGCGCGTGGGCGATCATGCGGTGAACATCGCGCAGAGTGCCTTGCGTCTTATTGCCATTCGCGCCGCCGTCATCCCCGATCCCGAAATCGAGGACATGGCCCGCCGAGCGCGCCGCATGCTCTCCGACTCGCTCGACGCCTTCATCCGCGCCGATGGTCAGCTTGGGCGCGCCGTGTGCCGAGCCGACGATCAGGTTGACGCCTTGCACGATTCCGTCTTCCGCATTCTCTTGACCCATATGATGGCGGATGCCCGGACCATCAACCCGTCGCTGGAACTCCTGCTGGTGAGCCGCAACCTTGAGCGCGTAGCCGACCTTGCCACGAACATCGGCGAAGACGCCGTCTTCCTCGCGGAAGGGAAGTCGATCAAACACCGTTTCGAGTTCGCCCCCGATGAACAAGGTGGAGCGGAACGGAGAGCCGACGCGCCCGCGTAGGGCGGCGCCGGCCAAGGGCGGGGCGCGCGCTGGTGTGCGCCTCGCCGCCATCGATATCGGGTCAAACTCGATCCGGCAGATCGTGGCCGATGTCTCGGCGGACGGGCGCATCCGTATCGTCGACGAAATGAAGGCTGCCCCACGTCTGGGCTCCGGCGTGGACATGCAGGGCATCATGAGTGAGTCCTCCATTCAGGAGGCCATCGATGCGTTGCACCGCATGACCACCCTTGCTCGGCAATCGGGCGCCGAACGGGTCGAGGCGGTAGCCACCAGTGCGGTGCGTGACGCCGCCAACGGCAAGGGCTTTCTCGATCTCATCCGGCGTGAGTGCGGGCTGCGGGTGCGTGTGCTGCAAGGCGAAGACGAAGCGCGTCTGGCCTTTCGCAGTGCCCTCGCTCACTTCGACCTCGCCAAGTCACGTGCGGTGGTGATGGACATCGGCGGTGGGTCGCTCGAACTCGTGACCAGCGCCGACGGCCTCATCGACCGGCTGGCCTCCTTCCCCTTTGGCGCCATCCGGATGACCGAGCAGTTTCTCGGCAGCCGTCCTTCGCGCAAGGACGTGAGGAGCTTGCGAAAGTTTGTCCGTGGTGACATTCGCAAGGCTCTGCCCCTCAAGGACTGGCGTCGGTCGCAGCTCATCTGCTCCGGTGGCACCTTCACCAACCTGGCCGGGATGTATCTTTATCGGCGTGGCCACTCGAGTGCGGCGGGTCGTGTGCATGGCGCCCGAGTCCCGCGTGAGGAGGTGGAGCATCTGATCGACCTGCTGCAAACCTCGTCGCCGGACGAACGCGCCGCCATTCGCGGGCTCAATGCCGGCCGCTCCGACATCATTCTCGGGGGTCTCTGCGTGGCCGCTGAGGTGATGGCGCGCATTGAGGCCCGCGACCTGGTAGTGTCGGGGTATGGCATCCGCGAGGGGCTGCTGCTGGAGAGTGCCCGCATCCAGGCCACGCCCGCCGACCCTGGCGCGGCGCGCGAACGTTCCGTGCTCACCCTCGCCGAACGCTGTCACTACGAAGCGCCGCATGCCCGGCAGGTGCAACGATTGGCGCTGCAGCTCTTTGACGCGGTCGGGACGCGGATGGGGTGCACGTCGACCGATCGCGAGATTCTCGCCGACGCCGCGCTGCTGCACGATGTGGGCTACCACATCAACTACGACCAGCACCACAAACACTCCTTTCACCTCATCCTCCACGCCGACTTGTTAGGCGTGTCGCCGGAGGAGCAGGTGCTGGTGGCCAATGTCGCGCGGTATCATCGGGGCAGTGAACCCAAGGCCAAACACACCAGCTTTGGTGCACTCGACACCGAGTCGCGGCGGCGGGTCGAAATTCTGAGTGGCATTCTCCGGGTGGCCGATGGTTTCGACCGCGGACATGTGAGTGCCGTCGCGCAGCTCCGGGTGCGCTGGGGCGAACGCGCCTTGCGGATCACCGCTCTGCCCGATGCCCGCGCGGGTGTGCTACGGCTCGAACTCTGGGGCGCCAGCCGCAAGGCGCAACTGCTCGAGCGGCTGGTCGGCATTCCCGTGGAAATCGCCGGACCCGACGGGCTGGTGGGCGCCGATCGCTGACGCGCCTCGGCGCGTTCTGTTCAGGCCTTCTTTTTTCGGCGGGTGCGTTTGGCCGGCTGCTCCTCGCGGAGATGGCCATTGCTGGTGACGGTGTCGTACTCTTCCAGCGTCATGGCGCGCATTTCCGCCGTCGCATAACGAGACTGCGACCGGTCGAGCCCCCACGGATCACGCAGCAACTTCTTGTGCGTCGCCAGTTCCGTGGCGCCGTCGGGGCTCACCTGCCGGTAGGTTCCGTCGGATTGCAGTTCCCAGGCCTGCCGGTTGTCGTCGAGACAAGTGTCGAGCAGCGCGCGCAGGCGCACCTGCTGCGATGGGTCGTCGACTGGTGTCAGGACTTCCACGCGTCGTTCGAGATTGCGGGGCATCCAGTCGGCCGACCCGATGAAGTAGTTCTCGTGGCCGCCGTTGGCAAAATAGATGATGCGGGAGTGCTCGAGAAAACGGCCGATGATACTGCGCACCCGGATCCGGTCGCTCACCCCGGGCAGACCGGGACGCAGACAGCAGATGCCGCGCACAATCAGGTCGATCTCCACCCCGGCGCGTGAGGCCTCGTAGAGCGCGGCGATCATGTCCGGATCAACGATGGCGTTCATCTTGGCGATGATCCGCGCTGGATGCCCCGCCCGTGCATTGGCCGCCTCACGGGCGATGAGCGCCAGAAAGCGCGTCTTCATGCTCGCGGGCGCCACCAGCAGCTTGCGGTAGTCACGCTGCCGAGAGAAGCCGGTCAGCAGGTTGAACACATCGCTGATGTCGGCGGCAATCTCGGGATTGATGGTGAACAACCCGATATCCGTGTACACGCGGGCGGTTTTCGAGTTGTAGTTGCCCGTGCCGATGTGGACGTAGCGGCGGATGCCATCGGGGTCGCGCCGCACGATGAGGGCGATCTTGGCGTGTGTCTTGAGCCCGGGGAGCCCGTACGCCACGTGCACGCCGAAGTTTTCCAGTGTCCGCGCCCAGGCAATGTTGTTGGCTTCATCCCCGCGCGCCTGGAGCTCGACCAGCACGGCCACCTGCTTTCCGCTTTGTGCCGCTTCGGTGAGGGCCCGCACGATGGCGGTGTCACCCGATGTGCGATACAGCGTGGTTTTGAGCGCCAGCACGTGTTCGTCGACCGCCGCCGCTTCGAAGAAGCGCTCCACACTATAAGCAAACGATTCAAAGGGGTGGTGCACCAGCACATCGCGCTCCCGAATCACGTCAAAGATCGTCCGTTCGGGATCGCGCAACTCGGGTGGCACCAGCGGAGCGTAGGGTGTGTCGCGCAGCTGCGGGACATCGATGGTGGCCAGCGACATCAGGTCCGACAACTCCACGAGTGTGCCCACTTCGTGCACGTCACGTTCACTCAGCGGCAGTACGTCCGGTTCAGCGGCGGCCCGGAGTTCATCCAGCAGCAGGTGCCGGATATGCGCCGGCATCCCCTGCTGCACTTCGAGTCGCACGACTTCGCCAAATCGCTGCTGGAAGACCTGCTCTTCGATACTGGCCAGCAGATCTTCGGGTTCGTCGGCGGCCGGGACATCGAGATCGGAGTACCGCGTGATCTTGAACCCATGCCACCCCACAACCTCCATCCCCGGAAAGAGCGACCGCAGGTGGGCCCCGATGACTGCTTCGAGCGGCACAAAATGGTTTGGGCGCGCGAGTGGCACCCAGCGCGGCAGGCTCCGCGGCACCTTCACGCGGGCAAAGAGCTCCGCACTGCGGCCGGGATCGCGCACCTCCACTGCCAGTGACAGCGAGAGGTTGGAGATGTAGGGAAAGGGATGCCCCGGATCCACCGCCAGTGGCGTCAGGACCGGGAAGACCTCGTGCTCGAAGAACTCATCGACCGTGAGTCGTTCGTCGGCAGTGAGATCGTTCATGGCCACCAGCTTCACCCCGTGCGCCGCGAGGCCCGGGAGCACGTCGTGATGCAGACACCGCAGCTGCTCCCGCACCAGTTCCCGCACGCGGGCGTCGATGGCATCGAGCTGCGCCATCGGCGACATGCCGTCTGCCGTTGGCGTCGCGACTCCGGCGGCGACCTGACGGCGAAGTCCCGCGACACGAACCTGAAAGAACTCGTCCAGATTGCTGGTGAAAATCGCGAGGAACTTCAGCCGCTCGAGCAGAGGAGTTCGCTCGTCCACTGCCTCGTGGAGCACTCGCGCGTTGAACGCCAGCCAGCTCAGCTCTCGGTTGATCAGCTGGGTTGGCAGGAGGGCGGAAACGGTGTCTGTCATTGCCTGTGGTGGACGCACACGGAAAGGGCCGCAGCGTCGAATTCTACAGACCGTAACATGCCCGCAATGTCACGAAATAGCTACATCAGGTGTTGGCTGGCATCTCCAAGTGAATGTACCCCAACGGGTTACGCCGCCAACGGTGCTGATGCTCGCTCTCCCCTTTGCCGTTCGGCTTTCGCGCCGACCACGGCAAGGTAGTCCGTGAAGAGGGCGTCAAAAACACGTGGCCAGGTGCACTCCTCAGCGTGGGCAAGGGCGCGTTCCCGCATCAGCAGCAATGCCTCGGGCGCCGCCATGACCGAACGCAGCTTGTCCGCCAGCGCGGTCGTTGACTTGGCGTCAAAGACCCGGCCTCGCCCCTCGCTCACACGCTCGCGCGCCACCGCACAATCGGCGGCCAGCACCGGCACTCCGCTCGCCATGGCTTCCAGCAGCACATTGCCGAAGGTGTCGGTGGTCGACGGGAAGACAAACAGGTCCCCCGACGCAAAGGCGGTCGAGAGTTCGTGCCCCGAGAGTGTGCCCGTAAAAATGGTGCCCGCCGGAGCACCCTCGCGACATGCGGCCTCGTATGGGCCGTCTCCAACGAGCATCAGCCGCACACCCTGTCCCGAGCGTTCGAGCTGCCGCGCGGCAGCGAGGAGCCGATCAAGTCCCTTTTCCTTCGCGAGCCGACCTACATACAAAAGGAGGAACTCGTCATCACGAATACCAAACGAGCGGCGGTACTCCATGGATCGCCAGGCAGGAGAGAAGGCGGTGGCGTCAACCCCACGCCCCCATACCGCGGTGCCGGTAAACGCGTACGACTCCAGTTCGGCAGCCACCGCCCGGGTGGGGCACCATGTCCTGCTCCCGCTGTTGTGAAAGTGGCGCAGGAACGACCATCCCGGCTTGCTGGCCCATCCCAAACCGTAAAATGCCGCATACTGACTGAGCGACGTGTGATACGAGGTGGCAAAGGGCAGCGCCAGGGAGCGAGCGGCGCTGCGTGCAGCGAGCCCGATGCCAAAGGGGGTCGCCGCGTGCACCAATCCGGGTCGCCACTCCTTCCACTCGTCGCGGAGAGCCGCCGCGCCTGGCCAGGAGAGTCGCAGCTCGGGGTACCCCCAGAATGGCACCGACGGATACCGTCGCACCCCGTGCGACTGTAGTGCGCCGGGGGCATCTGGCGCATACACCCGCACGTCAGCGCCCCGCTGACGGGCCTCGTCGGCCAGGCGGCGCAAGGTTCGTGTCACCCCATTGAGCTGTGGATCCCACGTATCGGTGGCGATCGCCACCCGCAATCCGTCGAGCATCACCGGGGCACTCATGCGGCGTACCCCACATCGTCCTGAACGGCAAGCTCGCTGTAGGTTACCGGACGCCGCCGGGTACACTCGCGGTCCAGCGTCCGGCGCAAGGAGTCCATGGTCCAGGGGTGTCGCAGGTCGGCGGGATGCAGTGCCACCCGCACCAGGCCACTCCGTGACTCCCAGGCCGATCGGGTGCGCGCCACCACCCGGCTCAGCCCGGCCCGCCACGTGGTGCGCGCGCTCCAGCGCACCACTGGTGAGGTGATCGCCAGCCCGCGCCGAGGGAGCCACACCCGCGCCGCGTCCTCCGTGACCAGGAGACCCGCCAGCCGTACCACACGCGCCAGCCCGGGACGAGCCAGCCACGCCGGCGGGACAAACCCGATCGGCGGCATTCCGTGGTTGGTGAGTGTGCGCACCCCACGCTGCATCCGCAGCAGCGCCTCCCGGGTGCCTAACGTGAGAAACTCCCCTTCCCCATCGGTCCGCCCCACCGCCCGCATGTGATCCATGGGCGAGCGCGGCAGGTTCACCTCGTCGTGCCGCTCGCCATGCAGCAGGATGTCTGCCCCCTCGGCGGCGCGGGCGCGCACCCACGCGGTGAAGGTGGGCGCTTCACGCAGTGGCGCGCCACCATGCCAGTCCGGCACCACCAGCAGCCCGGCCTGCACGTCGTACTCCTGGCACAACTGCCAGAGCGACTCCACTTCCGCCGCAAAGGGCGGCGCCACGTCATGGATGGAGACCAGAACCCGCATGTATCACCGTCCGATAGAGGTTGAACACCCGCTGAAAGACATGCCGCCAGTCGTGCTCACGCTCGGCGTAAACCCGTGCCCGCAACCGCAGCGTAGGCTGGTCGCCGTCGAGGGTGCGCCGGATGGCACGCGCACAATCGGCGGCATCCCCCGGCGCAAAGACTTCTCCGGCGCCCGACGCCTGCACCAGCTCCGCCACGGCGCCCGCCGCTGACGAGACCACCGGGGTCCCCGACGCCAGCGCCTCCAGCGCGGCGAGCCCGAACGTCTCCACATCACCAGGCGCGACGAAAACGTCGGCGGCAGCGTGGAGACGGGCGACCATTTCGCGATCGTGCTGGTACGGCAGCCACGTGACATTACGGGCAATGCAGCGCGCCTTGAGCAGCGCTTCGCTTGCTCCGGATCCCGCCACGACCAGATGCGCGCCACAGGCCCGTTCCACATTCACCCACGCGTCGAGCAACACCTCGATGCGCTTCTCTGGTGCCAGCCGCCCGATGTACACCCCGATCGGGCGATCCGTGGGCAGGCCGAGTCGGCGAAGGGTTGCCTCACGCAAGGCTTTCCGCGCCGGATAAAACCGGTCGAGATCCACGCCTAACGGGATGCGGGTCGTGCGATCGACCCCCATCGAGGCAAGTTCGCGCGCCGCCGACTCCGATGCGACGATCGTCTGGCTGAACAGCCCGTCGAGCTGCCGCGCATAAGCACCCACCAGTGAACGCCACAGGGGACCGCGACCCGGCAGTCCCAGGCTTGCGACTGCGCCAGGGAGACTGGTGTGATAAAACGACACCAGCGGAATCCCGAGCCCGCGTGCGGCGATCCGCGTGACCCAGGGCACCAGCAATGGGCTCCCCACTTCGATCACATCGGGCCGCTCATGACGAATGAGACGACGGGTGGTGCGAGGGGCGAGGAGAAAGCGATACGCGGTCTGCGTGGGAATCCGCGGTCCTCTCAGCCGATAGGTGGTGACCCCATCTCCCGACCCGGCGGCATCGTACGCGCCGGGGATCACGAGCACCTGTCGCAAGCTCTGATCCGCTTCGACAAAGCGCATCTTTTCCGTGAGGTACGTCTTTACCCCACCACTCGTCTCGCCAAACCATTTGGTGATGTCGAGGACCGCGACGTCGGCGCGCGGGCGAGTCACCGGGGGCAGTGGTGCCACCGAGAGGTCGAGCCGGTGCGACTCGGCGAGTCGCATCGGGTGCCGCACGACATCGCTCGCGGTCATCAAAGGGTTCATGGCAGGAGCAGGGTGGCGCCTGCCATGGCAAGCAGCTGTCCCGCGAGCACATCACCCGGGTAGTGCACGCCCAGGGCCACGCGCGAAAAGCCCACCAGAACCGCCAGCACGCCTAACGCCGGGGCGGTGGCAGGGAACGCCACGCCATACCCGATGGCAATCGACAGCGCCGCCGCCGAGTGGCCGGAGGGAAAGGAGAAGCGATCGGGCTCGGCAATGAGGGCCGCCCCGCTCATGCCACGTGACGGCCGTGGACGGCCCACGGTGCGCTTGACCAGTTGGACAACGAGGTGCGACGCCACGAGCACCGTGAGGGCACCACTGCCGGCCATGCGCCAGGCGCCGGTGCCCGCAATCATTGGAAGCAGGCAGGCAGCAATGGTGACGGAGGCGCCGCCAAGGTTGGTCAGGAGATGCCACGCGGCCCGAGACCATCGAGCGGATGACTCCCCGAGACACCAGCGCGAGAAGAGGGCGCGATCGCCGGCGTCGATGTGGGAGAGCCAGATCATCGGTCCGGTCATGCGGCCCCTCCCGGTACCGCGACGCGCTGCGGCAGCCGCCGTACCTCATCCAGCAATGACCGGCCCGCCCATCGCGCCGGCTGGTGCACTCCAAATGCCGACAGCACCGTCGCCGGAACATCAAGTAATGAGGCCCCGGGGCCTAACGCACCCGGCGCCACCTGGCCACCGCAGATGATCAGCGGAATCCGGCGGTCGTGCGGATGGCTGCTGTCGTGGTTCCGCGGGTTGGTCCCGCCGCCACCGTGGTCGGCGAGGATGATCAGGAGCGTCTCGTCGTCCCGGGAGGCACCCGTGATGTCGTCGAGCACCCCGACGGTTTCATCGAGCCGTTCGGCTGCCGCACGGTAGGGTCGCGACATCCAGCCCGAGGCATGCCCGGCCCGGTCGGCATCAGGGAAGTGGAAGACGAAGGCGCCACGCCGCCGGGACCGCAGCACCGGAGTCGCCGCCGCGAGGATCTCGGTGGAGTTCTGCCCGTGAAAGGTGGCGTCTTCAACACCGATCATGCCGGCCAGTCGCCGCGCGAGTGGTCGATAGGCGCGGGGCAGTGCCGCAAGGAAACAGAACATCGGCACCCCGGCGTTGCGCAGCACCCGTGGCAACGGTTCCAGCGGCACCCGCGGCCGCGGGAGACGGAAGCGGTCCGAATCGAGCCCGTGCGCGTCGGGGGTGAGTCCCGAAAAGAGCGACCCCATGGCAGCGG
This sequence comes from uncultured Gemmatimonadota bacterium, assembly GCA_902826615.1. Classification (GTDB taxonomy): domain Bacteria; phylum Gemmatimonadota; class Gemmatimonadetes; order Gemmatimonadales; family Gemmatimonadaceae; genus RBC101. Next base: position 328,194 of record CADEFN010000006.1, on the reverse strand, counting down.
CGGTCACACTCGGGGTCACGGTTGTTGCGTGCAAGGTGCTGGCGCCGCGTGCCGCCAGCTGCTGCAGCCGCGGCAGGCGAAACAGCGGCAGCGCATCGGCGCGCACCCCGTCGATCACCACCACCATTACCCGCTGGATCTGGTCCATCGGAGTCTCCGGAGTCTGGTATCGGATCGAAGAATCGCCCCCACACTTGAAGAGCTGGCGACACTTCGGTCGCGGGAGCGTAACACCACTCGTCAGGCACCGTCATCACCTCGTGACACACCGCTCATCATCCCGTGACGCACCGCACTCACGTTAGGCTCTCGTTATGCCTGACGAGACGCGCCCCCGCATCCTGTTCTGCACCGATACCTTCCCGCCCCAGGTGAATGGGGTGTCGGTGGTCACCGCCCTCAGTGTGAGCGGCCTCACCGACCGGGGCTGGGAGTGTGCCGTGGTCTCCCCCCGCTACCCGGCGCTGACCAACGATCCCTTTCATCGCGACCCGGCGTATGCGGCACTCCGCGCGGGCGCCGCGGTGCCCAGCATGCCCCTCCCGGGGTACGCCGATCTGCGGCTGACCTGGCCCGGCACCTCGGCCATTCGCCGCACCTGCGCCTCCTTCAAACCCGACGTGATCCACTGCGCCACCGAGTTTGTCCTCGGCGCCGCGGGCTTGCGGGCCGCACGCAGCATCGGAGTGCCCATCACCACCTCGTACCACACGGACTTCGCCCGGTACACCGACGCCTATGGGCTCCGCTTTGCCCGCCCGGCCGTCACGCGTCACATCACGCGTTTCCATCGTCAGGCAGCCGTGACGTTCACCCCGTCAATTCCGGCACGGCAGGACCTCATCGACATGGGCATTCATCACGCCGAGGTGTGGGGCTGCGGGGTGGACACCACGCTCTTTCACCCCGGGCATCGCAACGACACACTGCGCACCCTGTATGGCGGAAGCGACGCCTGCATCTTCCTCCACGTCGGACGCATGGCCCCCGAAAAAGGGATCGACCGGGTGCTCCGCGCCTTCCGACTGGCCAGAGACACCGCGCCGCAGCTCCCGATGCACCTCGTCATTGCGGGGAGCGGGCCCAGTGAGCCATCGCTGCGTGCCCTTGGCGGCGACGATGTCACCTTCCTTGCCAACCTCGATCGGGCCACGGTGCTCCCGCAGCTCTACGCCAGCTGCGACGCATTTGTCTTTGCCTCGACGACCGAAACCCTCGGCCTCGTGGTTCTCGAGGCAATGGCCAGCGGGCTCCCAGTGGTGGCCGCCCCTGCCGGCGGTGTCGCCGATCATCTGCGACATCAGGAAAACGGGCTGGCCTACCCTGCCGACGACGTCCCGGCGATGGCGGCGCATCTCGTCACGGTGGCCCGTGACTCGCAGCTCAGGGTCTCACTCAGCGCCGGAGCCCGCGCGACCGCAAATCGGCTCACCTGGAGTGCTGAACTCGACCGGCTCGACGCCCGGTACCGGCGTCTCCTCGGCGCACGCGCCGAAGAGCGAGCTACAGCGCTGTAGCAGAATCGAGCTGGGGTGTCCGGCGCCGCGGCGTCGCGTGCCGCGTGACATCGTCCGAGATCACGTCGGCTGTCAGCCGCAAACGGTCCAGGCCGGCCCAGTCGAGCTCCGGCCAGTCGTCCGGATAGCTGTGAAGCCGCAGCGTGCTCCCGCGCGAGAGGAAGTAGAGGGAATTCTCCGGGTCGGCCGAGTTACCGGCGCGAAGTTCAAACACTGACCAGGAAAAACCACTACGATCCAGAAACCGAATGACGGACGACACGAAGGGGACTCACAGACGCAGGTTCCCTGACATGATGGCCCCCATTCGAGGGCGGCGGAACAGCCCTGAGCCAACCGTTACACTCGCCGTTACAGAGCGATGTGCGTTCAGGGCTTGACGGCTGCTTCAAGCAGCCACAAGCACAACGCGGAAATGGCCGAGGCGGCAGGGATGGTCATGATCCAGGCCCAGACAATGCGGCCGGCAACGCCCCAGCGCACGGCCGAGAGTCGTGTCGTGGACCCCACCCCCATGATCGCGCCGGTGATGGTGTGCGTCGTGCTCACCGGAATGCCGAACCGGGTGGCGAGCAGAATGGCAAAGGCGCCGGCGGTCTCCGCCGCACACCCACCAACGGGGCGCAACTTGGTGATCCGACTCCCCATGGTATGCACAATCCGCCACCCACCAAACAGGGTGCCTAACGCGATGGCCGTGTAGGCGCCCATCTCCACCCAGAGCGGAATGGTGTCACCGTTTGGGACATAGAAGGCGCTCATCCAGCCGGTCTGTCCGGCAAACACCCCCTGAGATGCGACCAGCAGGCCAACGATGATCCCCATCGTTTTCTGCGCATCGTTTGCCCCGTGTGACAGAGAAAACAGCGCGGCACTGAAGAGTTGCAGCCGGCGGAACAGGGTATCCACCCGCCGCGGCGACGCCCGCCGGAAGATCCAGTAGATCGCGGTCATCAACAGGAACCCCGCCGCCATGCCGATGATGGGGGACAGGAAAATGAAGATGATGGTCTTGGTCCAGCCGGCGAGAATGATGGCGGCGAAACCCGCTTTGGCCACCGCCGCACCGGCATACCCGCCCAGCAGGGCGTGCGAGGAACTGCTGGGCAGCCCATACCACCAGGTGATCAGGTTCCAGACAATCGCGCCCAGCAGACCGGCCAGAATGACGTTAGGCGTCACGACCGAGACTTCGATCATTCCCTTCCCGACCGTCTTGGCGACCGCCGTCCCAACCGTGAACGCCGCCACGAAGTTGAAGAAGGCCGCCCACACCACCGCCGTCAGCGGGCTGAGCACACGCGTCCCGACTACCGTCGCAATGGAGTTGGCGGAATCGTGGAAGCCGTTGATGAAATCGAAGACGAACGCGACGAGGACAATCGCGATAACGTACGTAACCAAGGTCGTCGCTCGCCGTCAGGAGTTCTTGAGCGAAATACTCTCGAGCACAATCGCCACCGTCTGGCAGACATCGAGCGTGTTTTCGATCGTGTCGTAGATCTCCTTCCACTTCATCACGTCGAGTGGGTCGGGCTTGCCAAGAAAGAGCGCCCCCATGGCATCGTGATAGATCGCGTCGCCCTGTTGTTCGAGGGCCTTCACCTCGCGGGTCGCGAGGGCCACGGCGCGCGGATCACGGATCTGCGTCACCGCACGCTCGAGATGTTTCACCTGCTGCACGACAATTTCGCAGAGCTTGCGGGCGGGCTCACGCGTTTCGGTGATGTGAAACATGGTCGCCCGCCGTGCCGTGCCGTTGATCAGGTCGACGACGTTGTCGAGTTCCTGGGCGAGCTTGTGAATGTCCTCTCGATCCAGCGGTGTGATGAAGGAGCTATCGAGGCGGGTACTCACGTCGTGCGTGATGTGATCCGCTTCGTGCTCCACTTCCTTGATGGCAGCCGCCAGTTCCTCGAGGCGGTCGGGATTGGCGAAGAGGTCGCGGAGCAGACCGGACGAGGTGACGAGCCGTTTGGCCAGCTCGTTGAACAGGTCGAAAAAGCCCTCGTCGCGGGGGATCAGTCGGAAAGCCACGGGTCAGCGGGGGGAGGTAGGACCGAAGTAGGGGCTACAATCGCGTTACAAAAGTAGCTCGCCTTGTCACGGACCGTGAGGGCGGCTTCCTTCGGCCGCCCCGACCTCTGTCAGGGTTAGTATGACCCGGGCACAGACGACCCGCCCGATGAGCAGGTGTGGCAGGTGCCGACGTGCCCGGTGGCCAGGGAGAGCAGGTCGTTGAGCGGCAGGGGCCCCGGTCCCAGACACTTGGCCATCGACACCCCGCTGGACGTGCCAATTCGTGTGGCGCCATTGGCGATCATCCGGAGTGCGGCTTCGCAGTCGCGCACACCGCCCGACGCTTTCACGCCGAGCGCGTCGCCGACGACCATTCGCATCAGGGCCACGGCCTCGGCGGTGGCGCCACCGGCGGCATGGAAACCGGTCGAGGTCTTCACGTAGTGGGCGCCCATCTCCCGGGCGATCGCACACACCTTGATGATCTCGACCGGGGTGAGCACAGCCGACTCGATGATGACTTTGACGAGCCGACCGCTGGCCGCGCGCACGACGGCGGCGATGTCGTCGGCGACGGCGTTCCAGTCTCCGCTCTTCACCTGCCCGATGGCGGCCACCATGTCGATTTCGGTGGCGCCATCACGCACCGCCTGGGCTGTTTCCTGCGCCTTGGCGTCCGGTGCACTGGCGCCTAACGGGAAGCCGACCACGGTGGCGACTTGCACGTCGGTTCCGGTCAGGGCCCTGGCGCACGTCGCGACCCAGACGCCGTTGACACAGACGGCGGCGAAGCGGTGTTCGCGGGCTTCTTCGCAGAGTTTGTCGATATCGGCGCGGGTCGCCTCGGCCTTGAGCAGGGTGTGGTCGATGAAATCGGCCATGCGGGCATCACTGCGCACGAAGCGTACGCCGGGGGGCGCGATGGAGCTTTGCGGGGAATTGGTACGATCGGGGACAGAATGGTGATACACGTGGGAGGGGGTGGAGCGATCTTGTTGTTCGGGGGGGGCCCCCCGCGTCGCCACGCGATCGCGCGCCGCCAATTCGCTCGCAATCTCTCGGGCCAGCGCCCGCAGGTCCGTGCTCACAACATCACCTCCGGCTGCTCCACTCCGTTGATCTCCACCTGGTCCACCACCCCCACTACCACCGCCTGTGCCGGAATCTTCGGCAACTTGAACAAACTCCGCGCCGCATTCCCCTCCTGCACCACCAGCACCCGTTCCCCCACACCAACGCCAATCACATCCACGGCAATCAGCTCGGCCCCCTCCTCACGCCCCTCGAGCGAGAGCCGGCGAATCAGCAGCAATTTGTGCCGGCCAAGTTCGGCGTGCCGATGGGTCGCCACCACATCGCCTGTCACACGGGCAATGAACATCAGGCCTCGAGAGTTTTGCGACCGCCCACATCACACCAGTCGACGACTGCCACCACACCCGCGTCAACCGCGGCGAAGGGATCCTCGAGGGTGATGGCCGCTTCACGCGACGTGACATACACGACCACTTCGCCGGGCCCGGCCCCAATCCGATCAACAGCAACAATCGGTTTGCCTACGGCCGTCCCGTCGGCGGAGAGCGGTTGCAGCCACTGCAGCGGCACGGCCGCCAGGGTGTCCTGTTTGACCGTGGAAACGAGCCGACCCACCACCCGCGCCAGATGCATCGTCAGGCTCCCTGGGTAAAAGCCACCCGCGCATCACCCAGGTGGGTACGCCGGCCCACGAGGTCGCGATCGACAAAAAAGCGGATGAGCAGCAGCCCGGCGACAAACCCGCCGACATGTGCCCACACCGCCACGCCCCCCGACACATCACCGCGCAACTGACTCAACTGCTCCAGCCCACCAAGCACCTGCCACACAAACCACATGATGAGCACGACCCAGGCACGCACGTGCACGATCCACGGGATGATGATGATCGGGATCAGTACCCGCACCCGCACTTTCGGGTAGAGGACCAGGTATGCGCCTAACGTGCCGGAAATCGCGCCGCTCGCGCCTACCGTTGGCACCGGCGAGCCCGGCGACGATACCACGTGGGCGGCCGCCGCGACCAGACCGCACAAGAGGTAAAAAACCAGAAAGCGGCCCCGGCCCATCGAGTCCTCGACATTGTTGCCGAAGACCCAGAGGAAGAGGCAGTTCCCCAGGAGGTGCGCCCAGCTCCCGTGCAGAAACATCGAGGTGAACGGCGTCCACACGTTCACGGCCTCGTTGTCCACCACGCAGGCCCACACCTGCCCCTCATGCTGCCCCATCGGGATCTGGGTGCCGAGGGCCGCCTGTTTGGTGAGCTCCCCCGGGACCATGCCCAGGTTGCAGACGGACGAGGAGAGCTGGAAGGGGTCGAGCCCCGCACCCTGAGCCAGGACCCACACAAGGCCGATCGCCCCGAGGATGACAAAGGTCATCACCGGGGTGCGCAGGGTCGGGTTCTCGTCAGAAATGGGGATCAAGGTTCGGCGCGATACGGGCGACGGGCCAACGATAAGGTATGCCGCGACTTATGCCAGTGCGGACACCCGGCTTCGGCAGGCTGCCAAATGGGCGAACAGGTGCACCGCCAGGCCCACGGAATCTGCCACGATGACCGCATTTTCGGGCCCCTTGCTTGCTCTTCAGGTGGGCATCATTGCGACCGTCCGTCGCGGCACCTCTGTACCCACGCCCGATAACACCCAGCCATGCCTGACAAAGTCATTGGTATCGACCTCGGCACCACCAACTCCGTGGTGGCAGTCCTCGAAGGCGGCGATCCCGTCGTAATCCCCAACTCCGAGGGCGGGCGAACGACCCCCTCCGTGGTGGGCTTCACCAAGGATGGCGAGCGCCTGGTCGGTCAGATCGCCAAGCGTCAGGCCGTCACCAACCCCAGGAACACGGTTTTCTCGATCAAGCGCTTCATGGGTCGCAAAACCAGCGAGGTCACCGAGGAATCCAAGCGGGTACCCTACGCCATTGTTTCCGGGCCTAACGATCTCACCTCGGTCGAGGTCCAGGGCAAGCGCTACACGCCGCCCGAGGTCTCGGCGATGATCCTGCAGAAGATGAAGCAGACGGCCGAAGACTACCTCGGCCATAGCGTCTCCAAGGCCGTCATCACGGTCCCGGCCTACTTCAACGATTCGCAGCGGCAGGCCACCAAGGACGCCGGCAAGATCGCCGGTCTCGAAGTGCTCCGTATCATCAACGAGCCCACGGCCGCCGCGCTGGCCTACGGCCTCGACAAGAAGAAGGATGAAAAGGTCGCCGTCTTCGATCTCGGCGGTGGCACCTACGACATCTCCGTCCTCGAACTCTACGACGTCGACGGCACTCGGCAGTTTGAGGTGAAGTCGACCAACGGCGACACCCACCTCGGTGGCGACGACTTCGACCAGCGGGTCATCGACTGGCTGGTGTCCGAGTTCAAGCGCGACCAGGCGATTGACCTGTCCAAGGATGCCATGGCCTTGCAGCGCCTCAAGGAAGCAGGCGAAAAGGCCAAGTGCGAACTCTCGTCGACGATGTCGACGGACATCAATCTGCCCTTCATCACCGCCGACCAGTCCGGCCCGAAACACCTGAACTACCAGCTCACCCGGGCCAAGTTCGAGCAGCTCGTGGATGACCTCATCCAGCGCACCCTCGAGCCGATGAAGAAGGCCCTCGACGACGCCGGCCTCAAGCCGAGCGAGATCGATGAAGTCCTGCTTGTCGGTGGCTCCACCCGCATCCCGAAGATCCAGGACGTCGTGAAGGGCTTCTTCGGCAAGGAACCCAACAAGGGTGTGAACCCGGACGAAGTGGTGGCGATCGGGGCCGCGGTCCAGGGCGCCGTGCTCACGGGCGAGCAGAAGGATGTGCTCCTCCTCGACGTGACGCCGCTCTCACTCGGCATCGAAACGTTAGGTGGTGTGATGACCGTGCTCATCCCCCGCAATACCACGATCCCCACGCGCAAGGCCGAAACGTTCTCGACGGCCGACGACAATCAGTCGACGGTGGAGATCCACGTCTTGCAGGGTGAACGCGAACTCGCGCTGCACAACAAGACCATCGGCAAGTTCACGCTCACCGGTATCCCGCCGGCCCCGCGTGGCATGCCGCAGGTTGAGGTCACCTTTGACATCGACGCCAACGGCATTCTGAATGTCGGCGCCAAGGACAAGACCACCGGCAAGGAACAGAAAATCCGCATCGAAGCGTCGAGCGGCATCTCGAAGGACGAAATCGAGCGCATGGTGAAGGACGCCGAGAAGAACGCGGGCGACGACAAGAAGCGCCGCGAGGAGATCGACACCCGCAACCGGCTGGACTCGCTCGCCTACGAGGTGGAGAAGAACTCCAAGGAGTGGTCGGAGCGTCTGGCTCCGGAGATGAAGGCTCGGCTCGAGGCCTCAGTGGAGCGTGCCCGCAAGGCACACCGCGGCGACGACATGGGCGAGATCAAGTCGGCGCTGGATGAGCTCACCACGGCGTATCAGGAAGCTGGCCGCTCGCTGTACACCCAGTCGCAGGAAACCCCGCCGGCCGACGGTGCGCAGCAGCCCGGCGCCGAGCCCGGGGCCAAGGAAGCCAAGGCCGACGATGTGGTCGAGGCAGACTACGAAATCGTGGACGAAACCAAGAAGTAGAGCCCTGTAAGGACGACGAGGGGAAGGCAGGCAGACCAACGCCCCCTTCCCCTCCGTCGTTTCTCCCCTCGGACCCTTTGCCCTCGTCCCCAAGCGTCTCGCGGCTCGCCCGTCTCGTCATACGTTCACATCGAACCCTCACGGGCAACCCGGCGTATACTTAGAGTGACGAACCAGTAATCGTGTCCCGGGTCACGACCTCCGTGATTCGGGCCCCCAAGCTGACTCCATATGTCTGCCTTCTCCTCTCGCGCAAAACTGCTCGGCGCCGTTGCCATCGCCTTCGCATGCGGGCTCGTCTTCGCATCGGGCTTCGACCTCACTCCGTTCGGGTGGGCGCAGAACAAGGGAGCCACCATTCGTCCTGCCTCGCTGACCCCTGCGCCAGCGGGCGGGGCCGTGGCCGACCTCAGCAATGCATTCGTTTCCATTTCCGAGCGGCTCACCCCCGCGGTGGTCTCCATTCAGGCGGAACGCACCCCGGAGCAGCAGCAGCCGCGCGGTCAGGGTCGGCCGAATATTCAGCGCCGCAACCAGCCGCCTGGCATCGAGGACTTCTTCCAGCAGTTCGGTCCCCAGCAACAGCAGCAGCCGCAATTTTCCAGCGGGACCGGTTTCATCGTGAGCAAGGATGGCTACGTGCTCACCAACAACCACGTCATCGAGAACATGGACAAGATCAAAGTCCAGCTCTCCGATCGTCGCGAGTACCCGGCCAAGCTCATCGGCCGCGACCCGCAGACTGACGTGGCTGTTCTCAAGATCACGGCGGGCGATCTCCCCGTCGCGGTGTTTGGCGACGATCAGGCGCTCAAAGTCGGCGAATGGGTGGTGGCCATCGGAAACCCCCTCGGCCTCGACCACACCGTCACCGCCGGAATCGTCAGCGCCAAAGGGCGTGGCACCAACGATCTCGGTGGCTTGAACCGGGACCAGTACGCCATTCAGGACTTCATCCAGACCGATGCGGCCATCAACCCCGGTAACTCGGGTGGACCGCTCATGAACATCCGGGGCGAGGTGATCGGCATCAACTCGGCCATCGCCACGCGGACGGGCTACTACCAGGGGTATGGGTTCGCCATTCCGATCACGCTCGCCCGTGACGTGATGGACGATCTCATCAAGAATGGCCGTGTCCGCCGCGCCGTGATCGGCGTGCAGATTCGCGACCTCTCCCCAGCCGACGCCAAGGCCGCCGGCCTCAAGGAAATCGCGGGTGTCCTCGTTGGGGACTACTCGAGCGACGTGAGCCCGGCACGTGCCGCTGGTGTCGAAGTCGGCGACGTGATCGTGAAGGCCGATGGCAAGCCGGTGGACCGTGTGTCCACGTTGCAGCGCATCATCCGGTCGCATGAGCCGGGTGAGTCGGTCGAGATCGAGGTGGTGCGTTTCGGCGACCGCAAGAACATGCGCATCAAGCTGACCGAGGCGCCTACCGAGGCACAGCAGGTCGCCCGTGCACAAGACGAGCCCGAAGAAGAACCCAGCGCGGCGCCGGGGCGCGGCAGCTCCTACAACCCGCAGAGTCTTGGCATCACGGTGGAGAACATCACCGACCAGTTTGCGCGGGAAAACAAGGTGCCCAATGACCGGCGCGGTGTGCTGGTGACGGGTGCCGAGCGGTGGACGGCGTTCAACCCGGGTGGGGTGGAAGTGATCACCGCCGTGCTCTTCCCGCGGCCGCGCAAGGAGATCCGCAACGTCGACGACCTGCGCCAGGTCGTGTCGCGACTGAAGGACGGAGACAGCGTCTCGCTCCTGCTCTTCAACTTGCAGCAGCAGGCCACGCGGGTGGTGTCGGTCACCATCGGGCAGCAGTAATCGCTATCCGCACCGCTGAAGGATCGGGCCCCGGGCAATGCCCGGGGCTTTGTTTTGTGGTGCGTGGCTGGCTTACTTTTCGGGTGTTACGCGGATGTGGCGAAATTGGCAGACGCGCAGGACTTAGGATCCTGTGAGCTAACCCTCGTGCGGGTTCGAGTCCCGCCTTCCGCATTCACGACGCCCACCCGATTTAGGCGGGCGCGCTCCACGCCCTGCCCGACCGTCTTCACTTGGCCGGCGTCATTCGTGTGGTCAGGTCCGCCTGGCGCTGGTGCGTCACCATCGGATGCGACGACTGCAGGGCTACGAAGCGCCAGCCGTTCGCCCCGCGCTTCACGACGCCGTTCTGCACGCCAGGCAAGTCAGTGGTAGTGCCCGTCGTGTCGGTCACGTGCTCGATGTACTTCGCGGTGTAACTCGCCAGCCCGGGCGCGAGTGGGGTGATGGTCATGGCCCCCCATTCATACCGCGTCGACTTGATCCAGGGTGGCTGCGACACGACCTCGTTGGGAGGAACAAGCGAGTCCAGGGTCTGCACCAACACGGGCTCGTCCCCTGCAAGGTCTGTGGACATCACGATCTCGGGCGCATAGAAGGGTGAGAGGGCCTCACGCACATTCTTGCCTATCGGCGGCGCACTCACATCAGCGGCATACGCGTCCAGGAACTGCCGGACGCTGTCGCGCATCGCCGTGGTATGCGCCGGTGTGAGGGTGGCGTCAGCGCTGGGCGCGGAGCCCTGAGTCGCACATGCTCCAACCAGAAGAAGCAGCACTGGCTGCGCCTGCGCGAGGAGTTGCCTGAAGGTCACGGGTACGAAGGAAGTGGTGGACGGTGCGCCCGCGTGAACAAAGCCGGGTGTTCACGCCGGGAAGCTACTGGTCTCGCGCCTCCACGCAACGCGGGAAGCCTCCCACGACCGTCTTGTGCACGCCACAGGGCGTCGCGCCCGAGCGGGCGGCGTCAGGTACCCAGTCGCCCCCGCGCCGATTCACGCTCGCCGGTCGCGTCGATCGTGGCACTGCCCTTCGCCAGGCCAAAGACGGCATGCCGCGATAGACGCCCTCGTACTCACCGGCCTGTCGTCATCGATTTCACCCGCGGAGTTATCTGAACCCTTGCCGGACCGCGAGCTGAATCTGTGAGGGATTTGCGCCCCTCGACAGGGCACCAGGTGTTCGTTCACCGCCGTGGACATTCGGACTCGTGACCTCGTCGAACCCAGGTCAGACTCAGTTACGGACTGCCTAGCGATTCGACCGGGCTCACGCGAGACGCACGAAACGCCGGGACCATGGCGGCCACCGCTCCCGCGACCAGCAAGGCACCTCCCGCCAGTCCGAGGCTCACCGGATCGCCAGCCGAAACGCCGTACAGAAACTGTGACGCACCACGAGCAAGGACCACGGCCCCCATCAACCCAACACCGGTGCCCAGCGCCACCGGTGCCACCGCCTGCAGCACAACCTGACGCAGCACCTCACCCGGCGATGCGCCCAGCGCCATTCGCACGCCAATCTCGGCCCGGCGACGCGAGACAGAATACGACGCCACGGAGTAGATGCCCACCATGCCGAGCGTCAGGGCCAGCGCACCAAAGAGGGAAAGGAAGAAACGCAGCTGGAGTGGCTGGGACAGTGCGCCGCTTACCACCTGGTCCATCGTGGTCGGGCGGTTGACGGCTATGCGAGGGTCCACCTCCCTGGTGATACGGCGAATGGCCTGCTGCAGTCCGGTGTTTGGTCTAGAGGATTTCACCACCAGCGTCTTGTAATCGTTGCCGTATTGTGCGTCAGGCACCCAGGTGACGAAGGGGTGCGCACCGGTGACCGTACTGGAGCGTACCTCCTGTGTGACACCCACAACGGTCACGGTATCTCCGGTGACGCCGAGCCGGAGCCGGCGACCAAGCGGGTCAAGCCCGGGCCACGCGCGGTCGGCGAATGCCTGGTTCACCAGCGCCACGCGGGGTGCTCCCTCGCGATCGGTCGCTTCCAGGTCGCGTCCGCGGATCACCCGAATCCCCATGGTCGTGAGGTAGTCCGTGGACACCTGACGAAAGAGCGCGTTAGGCGCCTGGGCGCCCTGCAGTTCAGGAACCCCGTCGACCGACACGGGCCCCTGCCATCCACCGTCGCGGATGGGGAGCCGGTTGGTCCACCCCGCGGAGATGACACCGGGGAGACTGGACACCCGTGCGTGGACGTCCTCAAACAACTGGTGACGCTGCACGCGTGTGAAGTCGTCGCCGATCATGGACACGTCGACCGCGGCGACATGCTTCGGGTCAAAGCCCAGGTCAACCGCAAGCAATCCCGCTACCGATCGCACCAGCAGAAGTGCTCCGGCCATCAGGAGCACCGCCAACGCAGCTTCGAGACCTACCAGACTCTGGTGCACCCGTCGTGTGGCTCCGCCCGACGCCGCACTCCCGCGCGCTCCTGACACACCCCGCACGTTACCCATCAGCAGTGCCCGTGACGGCGCGATGGCAACCACCAAACCCAGGACAGCAGCCAGTGTGAGGGCGACGGCAAAGGCGGTCCAGTCCATGGCCACGGTGGCCCCGAGTCCGTCAGGCAGTGGCAGACTGGCCACCAGCACTCCAAGGCCGGCTCTGGCGATCACCACCCCCACCAGCCCGGCCATGAGCGAAAACGTGAGTGATTCGGCGATGATGTGGCGTACCAACCGCGCACGGCCGGCGCCGAGTGACACTCGGAGGGTCATCTCCTGGCCGCGGTCGGCGGTACGCGACAGGACCAGTGCGGCCACGTTGGCGCAGGCCATGGTCAGGAGCAGCACACCAGCACCAAAGAGCAGCAGCAGGACTGGCCGCACGTTGCCCACGAGGTAGTCGCGCGCGGTGCGTACAGCGGGGCTCCGCGTCTTGTCCCAGGCTGCTGAATAGGTAAACCGTTCTCCGAGAGAGCTGGCCATGGCGGCCACGTGTCCCGCCAGCTGCTCTTCACTTGTGCCGGCGGTCACCCGGCCAAACAACACCAGCCATCCATTCCCCTGGTAGTTGTCCGTACTGGGGTCTAGTAACAAGGGACTCCACATCCGGTGTTCCGGCGTCGGGAAGAAGAACCCGCGCGGCATCACGCCGACGACGGTCACCGGGCGGCCGTCGAGCGCAATCCGGCGCCCGATCACGCCGGGGTCGGCGCCGAGTTCCGTCTGCCACATGCCATGACTCACGACCACAACGGGCTCCGCGCCCGGCCGGTCTTCACCGGGGCGAAAGGTCCGTCCCATGAAGGCCGGCGTGCCAAGGACGTCGAAGAACTCTGCCGACGTGACGGCCTTGAGCAGCACGGAGGAGCCGCGATCGTCGCGGAGTGTGGCAGCCTCGCTTGAGTAAGCGGCGAGTGCGTCAAAGCCTCGGCGGCGTTCCTTGAGGAAGTCGAACTCGACACCACGCCAGTCGTACTCGCTCCAGAAGACCCGTACTGCGGCCTCGTCCAGTATGGGCAATGGCCGTAACAGCAGCGACCGGATAACGCCGAAGAGCCCGATGGTGGCCGCGAGACCAAGCCCCAGGGTGAGCAGGCCTAACGCCGAGTGCATGGGCCGGCGCCTGAACTGACGAAAGGCGTGGCGCACGTCGGTCACCGCATCGCGAAAGAGCCCCGTACCCCAGCTGTCGCGTGCCATCTGTCGCGGGCGCACCGGGCCACCAAAACGACGCTCAGCCTCTCGGGCAGCCTCGTTCGGGGGCATCCCTGCCTGGGTGAGCTTGCGGGCTTCCATCTCCAGGTGGAACGCGAACTCCTCATCGAGCTGTCGTTCCATGGACGCGGGACGGAGCGCGGCGCGCACCCGGAACCAGAGGTCAGTCAGCAGACGCATGGTGGTTGCTCACGGGTTGAAGGCCAGGATGCGTGCGACACCAGCAGCGAGGCTCTGCCAGTGCTCCGCTTCCACTGTCAGCTGTTTGGTGCCAGCGCGTGTCAGCGCGTAGTAGCGTGCGCGTCGCCCATTCTCGGTTTCGGCCCAGTAGGACCGTATCCAACCCTCACGCGTCAGGCGATGGAGTGAGGCGTACAGCGAACCCTGCTGCACCCGCAGCACCCCGGAGCGCTCCTGGATGAGTTCACCGATCCCCCAGCCGTGCATTGGTTCCGCGGCGAGGGTCTTCAGGATGAGCATGTCGAGCGTGCCGCGGATCAGGGAGTTATCGGTTCCCACGCGTTCTCCTCTCTGTTACCGAGAGGTGAGACACCCACCCTCCACGGATGGTTTGCAACGGCCAGGATGGTGGACGACGGAAAAGGGCGATGGACGGTCCGGCACAGTGGCGGAGGCCTCTTGGGACCCGCTAATGAACGAGCAAGGTGGCAAGGACGCAGTTGTCCCCGGTAACGCGGCGATCGAGGCCGTCGAGGATTCGATGTTGTTGCGGCTTGTGCGGCTGAGCCCGACATTCGCGCATGGAATCTCCCCGTCCCTTCCGCAAGTCGTTCGCGCTGGTCATCGGTGTCAACGCGTATTCGTCGGGCATCCCGGCCCTGCGCACCGCGCGGAATGACGCCAGGCGTGTCGCTGAAATTCTCGGGCGCGATCACGGCTATGAGGTGATCGAACTGCTCGACGGCGCAGCGACCGGCGAGAGAATTGCCGCCGTCCTGCAGCACGAGCTGCCAGCGCAGGTCACCGAAGACGATCGGGTCTTCTTCTATTTCGCCGGGCATGGCGTCGCCCATGATGGCGATGACGGCCCCAACGGATACCTGCTGCCGTTCGATGCGAAACGTGGCGACGAGTCAACGTATCTGCAGATGCCGCTCGTGCACGACGCCCTGCTGGCCCTCACATGCCGGCACATGCTGGTGGTGCTGGATTCGTGTTTTTCCGGCGCCTTCCGCTGGTCCGGCACGCGCGATGTTGTTCGCGCAGCCGAGGTGATTCACCAGGAGAAGTTCGACCGGTTTGTGCGCGACGCCGCGTGGCAGGTGATCACCTCCGCCTCGCAGGATCAGAAGGCGCTCGACCAGCTCTCCAGCGGCGCGCTTGGCGCGCGCGACGGTGAAGATGTGCACTCACCCTTTGCGCTTGCGCTCTTCGATGCGCTTGGGGGCGCCGGCGACGTGGTGCCACGCGATGTCGGGGACGGCCTCGTGACGGCGACCGAACTGTATCTGTATGTCGATGAAACGCTGCAGACCGCGGTGGGCGAGGTGGGACGCACGCAGACGCCCGGCCTCTGGTCACTGCGCAAACACGACAAGGGCCAGTTTGTGTTTTTTGTGCCCGGTCGCGACCTGAACCTGCCCCCCGCGCCACCACTCACGTTCGACAACAAACCATGGCTCGGCCTCGCCTCCTACGACGCGAAGCACGCGCCGCTCTTCTTTGGTCGCGAAACAGAAACTGCCGCCCTGCGGCAACTGGTCGAAGCGCACCCGCTCACGGTGGTCGCCGGCGCATCTGGCGCGGGCAAATCGTCGCTCGTAAAGGCGGGCGTCTTGCCGCAACTGGTGGACAGCGGCTGGCAGGTACTCCCCGTCGTGCGCCTTGGCTCCAAGCCACTGGAAGCCATCGCCCAGGCAGTCGCCGCAGACGGCGCGCGTCCCCCTGCCGCGACCACCGAGGCGATCACCAAGGCTGTGCAGCAACTGATCGCGTCGAAGCCCGGCGCCCGGATTGTCCTGGTCATCGACCAGTTCGAGGAACTGATCACGCAGGTGCGCACGCCACGAGACCGCGAGCAAACTCTCAGCATGCTCGCGAAGCTCGCGACGGCGCACCCGGACTCGCTGCGCCTCATTGTCACCATCCGTTCGGACTTCGAGCCGAACTTCGATCGCTCGGCGTTTGGTGATGCATGGCGCAACGGGCGATTTGTGCTGCCAGTCATGACGCGGGAGAACCTGCGCGCCGTCATCGAGAAGCCGGCGGCCGCGCGTGTGCTCTACTTCGATCCGTCCAGCCTGGTCGAAACGCTGCTCGACGAGATCATGGCCACACCGGGCGCGCTCCCGCTGCTCTCCTTTGCGCTGAGCGAGATGTACATCCGCTACGTCAAGCGCCAGAGCAACGACCGTGCGATCAGCCGGGCGGACTACGACGCCGTCGGTGGCGTTGTTGGTGCGTTGCGCACCCACGCCGACGCGGAGTACGAGCGACTGGACGCATCATCGCAGGAGACGTTGCGCCGGGTCATGCTGCGGCTCGTGACGTCAGGGGAAGGTGGCGTCGCACGTCGTCGCGCCACGAACGCCGAGCTGGACTTCCCCGAAGAGGCGGAACAGCAGCGAGCAAAGGCCGTCGTGCACCAATTCACCGAATCACGATTGCTTGTCGAAGGGAAAGAGCCCGACGGCGAGCCCTTCGTCGAGCCCGCGCACGACGCGCTCGTGCGTACATGGGGACGGCTCCTGCAATGGCTGCGCGAAGAGAACGAGAAACCCTTCCCACTCGCGCAACAGCAACGGCTCGGTCGGTCGGCGGCGGAGTGGGATAGTGCGGCACCGGCTGCGAAATCGGGTTTGCTCTGGAGCGATGCATCGCGCAGTGCACAGTTGTCGCCGCTCGTGCGCAGCAAGGCACCGTGGCTGAATCGTCGCGAGAGGGCGTTCGCGCGGCGCAGCATCCGCGGACGGCGTATCCAGATGGCCATCGCCGCGGGCGTAACGGCGCTGATCGCTGTCTCCGCGATTGTCAGCGCGGTCCAGTGGAGACGCGCAGAGGCGGCCAGCATCATCGCACAACAAGAGGCCGAGCGCGCCGAAGCCGAAAAGGTGCGCACACTCCGTGGACTCTTTTCGGCGCTCAATCTGTCGATGGAGGCGGGCAATCCCGGCAGCGTCTGCGTGCAGCCCTGGTGTGCAGCGGCACCCGCCGGCGACGGCGGTGCCTGGCTCTCGCTCAGTCGCATTCCGCCTGAACTGCCGCTGATCAATGCCGATAGTGCCGAAGCGGTGGATTTCATCGTGGCGCGCGATTTTGGCGCTGGACATGTGCTCGTGTATGCACACGATGGGCTCACCCTGGACGACGAGTTGCGATACGACGGTGACAATCTGCAGTTCGCGGAGAATGCGCTGCGCTGGCTTGGTGCCGCGGGAGGTGGTCTCGCTGCACAACGACAAGGGGAGTGCCCCGCCGGTCCGCCGCACGTTGGGGTGTGGAGTGGCACGTATGCGACGCTCGCTCGCATGACACTCGTGGAGGAGTCTGTCAGGCGTCGCGGCTGGACGATGAGTGCGCTCGACAAAACACGATTGCGCGACGAACTGCGGTGCGTTGACGTGCTCTGGTACCTGAGTGACTGGATTGCACCCGAGGGATTTGCCGAACGGGACGTGCCAATCATCGCGCAGTTTGTTCGCGATGGCGGTGGGTTGCTCGTCGGCGCGCTGGGCTGGTCGTACTGGCAGTTTGACGATCGGCATCCCCCCCTTCCCTACCCTGCGGATGACCTGGGCAAGGTGTTCGGCTTCTCACTGACACGCGACGCGTTCGACGCACCGAACGGCAAACTCATTCGGTTGCTCGACGCGTCCCAGCCCGCAGCGGACCAGGGGCCGCCGAGCCCCTGACGCCACTCGACAACGACGGAATGTTGGCCATGCCCCGCATTCCGGCTTCCGTGTTGGCTCAACCGCGCTGGCGCAGCACCTCGTACACCGCGATGGCCACACTCGTCGAGAGGTTCAGCGAGCGCACATGGGGCGAGTGAATGGGCATCGTCAGGAACCGGGCGGCGTAGCGCTCGTGCAGCTCGGCGGGAAGTCCCCCGGTTTCGCGCCCGAAAATCAGCACCTGATCCTGCGCCGTGCCTAACGGGGCATCCCACAACCGCCGCGTCGCCTTTGTCGAGAAAAACCAGGGCTCGCCAAGGTGCGGGAGTTCACGCTCAAATTCCTCCCAGCCGGGCCACACCCGCAGGTCGACATGTTCCCAGTAGTCGAGCCCCGCGCGCTTGACCTCGCGCTCATCCAGCGAAAAGCCGAGGGGTTCTATGAGGTGCAGTGTCGCCCCGGCCGCGAGACAGGTCCGTCCCGCATTGCCGGTGTTCCAGTGGATTTCGGGGTGCACCAGCACCACGTGCGTGTTCATTTGGGGCACTCGTGTGGAGTTGGCAGGTTCGGCACCTCCGCCGAAACTGACGCGACAGCGCGCGCCGAACCTACCTGCTCAGGGCCCCCACCGCAGCACTACGACTTGATGCGTGTTCCCTTCACTGGTGATGTGCCGCTGGCATCGGGAATACCCGGTATATCCCGGCTCATCGTACCGGTCAGCTCGTCGCCTGCGGCCACCAGCGTCCACACGACCGTCACGTCGAGCTCGCGCTCATCGCCATTGGCATTGATCCGGGCCTTGGTCAAGCGTGTGAAGACCGCACCTTCGGGCTTCACCTCGCCAGTCATGACCTGCGGTGGCCGTGCCGCGCCATCTGGCCCCGGCCCCACCATGACTGTGCCCTTGAGTGCAGCGCCATCGGCCTCGACGACCAGCGTCGACTTGCCGATGATAGGCGTCACCACGCCATTCTCCATGCGACGGCCCTGCTCATACTCGATGGTCCAGCGGCCAATGACGGGATGGTTCGACTGCGCCTGAACCTGGGGAGCGAGTGCCGCCGCCCCGATGGCCAGCGCGGTGAGGGTCTTTGCAATAGTCACGAAAAATCTCGGTAGTTGGTGTTGCACCATCAGTCACTGAACCACCGCTTAAACGTTGCCGTCCTCCCGGAGCGCGGTAGCCCACTGCCGCATGACACACGTAGAACCGCCGATCTCGGTCCACGCGCCACGCTGGTTCACTTCGGATTGCACAACGCGGTGATCTGCTGCGCGACCGTTTCTTCCAGCTGGTCCAGGTAGCCAAGGTATTGTCGGGCGGCATCGGGGGCCGCCGCCGCGCCTGCCGTGATCTTTTCACGCGCCAGCGGTACCAGTCCACCGGAAAGCCGCGAGAGTTCGCAGTCGCGGGTGGTCGGCGCTTCCGTCGCCGCGCTCTGCGCAATGGTGAGGGCAGCCGTGCCGAGCAGGAACCGCGACTGCGGCGTGGTCTGCAATGAGTCGGCGAGACCCAGCCACATCATGGCATGCTGATAATCACCGCGTTGTTTGGTATTCCCCGCCTCGCGGAGCATGGCATTGCCGCGCGAGAGCACGAATTGCGCAACGGCGGTGGTGGGTTCGCCGGCCCGCAGTGCGCGTCGTGTCACCACCAGGGCGCTATCAGTTTGTCCGAGTTCGGCGTGCGCCTGGGCCAGGGCCAGATATCCCTGCCCCAGCGTCGAGTCGAGTGCCATCGCGCGCTGGAATGGCGCGATGGCTTCACTGGTTTTGCCGGAGCGTTTGAGTTCCTGGGCGCGCAGCAAATGCAGTTCCGCGGCCTGTGGAAAGAGGGCGAGCCCACGGACGACCGCCGCCCGCGCGTCGGCCTGCACCAGGTCGGTGTACAACACATAGAGACGCGCGTCGCCCTTGAAGCGGGTCGCGCCCGTGGCTGCAATCGCGACCGCCTTGACGCTATCACCACGATTGCGATGCGTCAGCGCCAGGCCGAGCGCAAAGGTGCTGTCGTCCTGTGATCGTTTGTCTTCGGCGGCCAGCCGGTCTCCAATGCGCCCGGCGTCGTCCCATGCTCTCACGGTGTAGAGCACCTGCCAGCGCATGCGGAGCAACTCCAAGTCGTCAGGCGCGGAATCCGACAGGGCCGTGATCACGGGCCGGGCGTGCGACGCGTTGCCGCCGGCCAGGAGCTGGCGCACCACTCGGCGGGATACCGACGTGTCATTGGGCCATCCGCGGTAAAGCCGAAGCCACATCGAGGCCGCCGCATCGCGCTGCCCAAGTACATCCTGCGCACGCGCAGCCGCATCGAGACCGAAAAACGACGTGCTGTCGATCGCCAGGAGCTGGGTGGCCTCGGCGAGGATGCGTCGCGAGTCGTCGCCTTTCATCAGCATGGCGCTGACGAGACAGGTGCGCAGCAGGGCGCCATCGGTGCCCTGACGGATCGCGTTGCGTGCCACACCAATGGCGCTATCGGCCTCGAACTCACGCAGGGCGTTTTCACAGAGCCGATGCGAGACCAGCTGCCGTCGCGCCTGAATCACACCTTTCGCAAAGAGCGCACCGGCGGAGTCGGTCGTCGGGCCTTCGGCCGACGTGAGCGTGAGGACGAGTCGTTTTATGTCTCTTGTCAGAAGGAGTCGACCCGACACCCGCAGGCGCTGCGGCCCAACCCGCTCGACGCTTGCATGCACAATCTCGTCGGCCCTGAGTTGCCGGGCCATCACCCGGATGTGCACCGTGTCCGAATCGAGCCGTTCGATCCCGGCCCGCTCGAGCAGCAGTTCCATGGATCGCTCACTCACTACGTTCGTCTCTGCCTTGCGATAGGCGCGCTGCAGGTGTTCGCGCAGGCGATCTCCCATCGCATCCGCCAGCTTGCGGTCGCGACCTTCAGGAACGGGGACGAGAATGATCTGCTGCGTGAATCGTGGCTGTTGCGCGTCCATCAGGGCCGGACGGCTGATGAGCGCAGTCAGGATCACGCATACCTGCAGCAGCCTGCAGCACCAACCGTTGGGCAATTCGGCTCTCGCAGTGGCCGGTGAGACATCGATGGGACTCCACAAGATGCCGCGACGCTTCGACTGACACCACACCCGTGGACGGACAACTTGTCAGGAGAGTGTTGTCTTTCCCCGCGCATGACACCAGCGGAGTTTGCGATATCTTGATCGCCAAGGCCTTCTACAACCGCCGGAATGACCAATTCACACCTGCCGAGCGCCCTTGCCGACCTTTTCCGCGAGCTCGTTGACGGAGCTCCCCCTGGCGGCGGTGCCTACATGCTCAACTCGGGCGACGCCGGACTCATGCGCTCCCTTGACGCGCTGACAGCGGCGCAGGCCTCGTCGTCGGTCCATGAGGGGGCATCGATTGCGGCCCACGTCACACACGTGACATATGGTCTTGCACTCATGAATCAGTGGGCTCGCGAAGGTGGCAACCCCTTTGCCAACGCCAAATGGGACGAAGCGTGGAAGGTGCGTGCTGTCGGTGACGACGACTGGCAGGCGATTCGTGAGGGGCTCGCGCGCGAGGTTGTACTATGGAAAGAGATCCTCGCCACACCTCGGGAGACCAATCCCATTGAGCTGCGAGGAATTATCTCGAGTATTGCACACCTCGCCTACCACTTCGGGGCCATCCGGCAGATTGCCGCAGCCGCGAGAGGGCCGAGGGAAGGCACGTTTGCGCCCACGTGATGCGAGCGACACCTTACATCTGTGTAACTCACCACCGGCCAGCAGGTGCACCGATGACCCAAAAGACCGCACACGACTTCGATCAGGAGCTCCTCATTCTGTTCGACGCCTATGTCCATGGCGGCATTGATCGCCGAACCTTTCTTGACCGCGCGTCGAAGTTTGCGGTGGGTGGCGTGACGGCCGCGATGCTGCTCGATCAGCTGAGCCCGAAGTTTGTCGAAGCGCAGGTCGTGAAGCACGACGATGCGCGGATGGTGCAGGAGCACATCGAGTATCCCTCGCCGAATGGTTCCGGGACCATGCGCGGCTATTTGGCGCGTCCCGCGGGCGCGTCGGGGCGCGCACCCGGCATCCTGGTGATCCACGAGAACCGTGGACTGAATCCGCACATCGAAGACATCGCCCGACGTCTGGCCGTCGATGGCTTTGTGGCGTTTGCGCCGGATGCGCTTTTCCCGTTAGGCGGATATCCCGGAGACGAAGACAAGGCGCGTGAGGCCTTTGGCAAGCTGGAGCAGCTGAAAACGCGTGAGGACTTTGTTGCCGCTGCCGGCTTTCTCAAGGCGCGACCGGAATGCAGCGGGAAAATCGGCGCGGTCGGCTTTTGTTACGGCGGAGGGATGGTCAACTATCTCGCCACGCGGCTGGGCGGTGACCTCTCGGCGGGCGTGGCGTTCTACGGTTCCTCGCCCGACCTTGCCGAGGTGCCGAAGATCCGTGCGCCATTGATGATTCAGTCCGCCGAAAACGATCCGCGGATCAATGCCAGCTGGCCGGACTTCGAGACCGCGCTAAAAGCAGCCAGCGTGCGTTACGAACGTCACCTGTATCCTGGCACACAACACGGCTTCAACAATAACACCACGCCACGGTTCGACGCCGCGGCGGCCAAACTTGCGTGGGACCGGACGCTCGCATTTTTCCGCGCCCACGTTCGCTGAACAAGGTGGCGCCCTCCCCCGCCTCAGCAGTCGAGGCGGGGAGCGGGACGCGAGTACACGGCGTCATGTCATTGCGTGGCGCTCGCTGGAAGTGTCAGCTGGCCATCACGGTCACAGACAAATGTCGCGGTGAAGGCCGCCGAGTCCGTCGCACTGGCATTTGCGCCGACCTGATGTACGTCTGACGGGCGCTCATGGAATACCTGCCCCACCTGGTAGACGGAATCCGGCGCACCACGCACCCCCATGCGTACGGCGCCACGAGTCACAAACACCGTCACATGGCAGTTGTGTCGATGCGGCGCGCCGGACTGCCCCGGCGCATAAACCACCTCAACAACTGTCTGCTTGAGTTTCGTGCCATCCATGACGTCGAGCTTTTGCTCGAACACCAGGCGGCTTCGTCCCGTCTGACGAGCATTGGCCGAGGGGATGACGGCGGACGCTCCCCAGGGGAGGGCGACCGCACCGAATACGATTACTGCCAGTCGAAGTTGGGTCATATGACTGGAGAAGGTAGGAAAGTGGCGCCGCATTGCACAACACTCACGGGATGACCGGCACGCATCGGCGGGGAACGTCCCTTCACCGTTACGGCCTGCCCCAACGCGGGTCCCTAGCTCCCCTCGTTCGAATAGCTTTCCCGACGAACTCCATCCCATGACTCTCATGCGTCTTCGTCACCTGCTGGGCACCCTTTCCTGCGTCGTCGCGACAACCTTTTCCCCGTCCCTCGCCGCGCAGCCTGCACCTGGAGCCGCCGTACTCGTGACCGGCGCCAGCTCAGGCATCGGCAGGAAGATCGCCGAGACACTCGCGACGCAGGGCTTTCACGTCTACGCTGGTGCGCGCAAGCCCGAGGACATCGCGGCCCTCTCGAAGATTCCCAACATGGAAGGGGTTCGCCTCGACGTCACCAGCCCGGCCGACGTTGCCGCCGTGGTGGACTTGATCAAGCAGCGCGGACGTGGACTGTATGGTGTGGTGAACAACGCCGGCATCGCCATGGCCGCTCCACTCATCGACGTCGACGAACGCGAACTCCGCGATCTGTTTGAAGTGAATGTGTTTGGGGTGTGGCGGGTGACACGGGCCGTTGCCCCACTGATTATCGCCTCCAAAGGGCGCGTGGTGAACATCTCCTCCATTTCGGGGATCCTCTCCGGCCCCCTCTTTGGCCCGTACAGTATGAGCAAACACGCCGTCGAGGCGTATGGCGACGCGCTAGGCGCCGAGATGACACGTTTCGGGGTTGGCGTCAGCTCGATCGAGCCGGGCAACTACCGCTCCGAGATCGGACGCAACACCCTGGCGCAGGTCGAGGCCGCTCTCGAACGCTCCAAGGGCACACCGTTCGAACCGCAGATGAAGAACATGGTGGCCGCCATGGGCAACTACGACAATTATCCGGAGCCGGATGCCGTGGCCCTCGCCGCACTCGACGCCATCCGCAACCCCAAACCGCAGGCGCGTTACATGGTAGTGCCCGCCGCTCGCCAGGCGGAGGTCACCATTCGCAAGCAGATCGAGGAACTCGTGCAACTCAATCAGGGGCACGCCTTCAGCTACGACCGCGAAGCACTGGTGAAGATGCTCGATGAGGCGCTGGCGCGGCTCAAGGCCCCCTGATCACAGGTGCGTGACTGCCCACCTCGCCTAGCGGTCCGTAGCTTGCGAGGTGAGTGGGCCATCGCGGTCACAGACAAACGTTGCAGTGAATGCTGCCGAGTCCGTGGCGCTGGCATTGGCGCGGACCCTGGTGTACATCGGAGGGGCGTTCATGAAAACACCTCCCCAACCCGATACACGGCATCCGGCGCGCCACGGACCCCCATCCGCACCGCTCCGCGTGGGACGAAAACCGTCACATGACAGGTGTGACGGTGGGTGTACCGGTCTGCGCGGGGCGTACACCGCCTCCACCGCGGTCTGCTCGAGACGCGCGCCGTCCATAGGTTCGTACGCCTGCGATGGTGTGACCAGCCGCTCCCAGCTTCGCTGGACGGCTTCTGGCAAACGGGTCGTCCCTTTCGGCTGTCATAGTTGTCACAGCCCAGTAGACTAACCCGAGCCCATGACTTCCCCCACCGGCGGCACCCCTCCCACCGACCACGTGCAAGGCAGCCTCCAGGAGGCGCTCGGCGCTGCTTTCGTGATTGAACGGGAACTCGGCGGCGGCGGGATGTCACGCGTTTTTGTCGCGCGGGACGTTTCGCTGGACCGGCGTGTGGTCGTGAAGATCCTCCCCGAAAGTGTCGCCGAGGGACTCTCGGCAGACCGCTTTCATCGCGAGATCATGCTCTCGGCGGGGCTGCAACACCCCAACATCGTGCCGGTGATTGCGGCGGGGACGTCCGGGCATCTCCCGTACTTCATCATGCCGCTGGTCGAGGGCGAGTCGCTGCGAGCTCGCATCGCCAGCCGGCCGCTCCTGATCCCCGATGTCGTCTCCATCCTGCGCGACGTGGCACGTGCGCTGGCCTACGCGCATGGTCGCGGCATCGTACATCGTGACATCAAGCCCGACAACATCCTGCTCAGTGGCGGTGTGGCCGTGGTCGCCGACTTTGGCGTGGCCAAGGCTCTCGTGGATTCTCGCCCCGGCGCGACGCAGGACACCGCTCGCACACTCACGCGAGTGGGAATGTCGTTAGGTACGCCGGCCTACATGGCGCCGGAGCAGGTGGTGGCCGACCCGGCAGCCGACCAGCGTGTCGACATCTACTCCGTCGGCATCATGGCGTGGGAAATGCTCGCGGGCCGGCCCCCCTTTTCGGGGGCGTCGATTGCGGAGGTGATGACCGCGCATCTCACCCAAACGCCGGAACCCCTGGCGACTGCGCGGCCTGGCACTCCGATTGCCCTGGCCGCCCTCGTTTCTCGCTGCCTGGCAAAGGATCCCGCCGAACGCCCGGCAAGTGGTGAGGCACTGCTTGCGTCGCTCGATGATCCGGCACTGGTGAGCGGTGCCGTGCCCTCACTCGCCTCCATTCCGGCGCAGGCGCGCCCGGCGGCAGGTCGTCGTTTGCGTCCCCTGATCATCGCGGGCGCGGTGCTCCTGCTGGCCGTCGCGGGACTATGGGCGCTGAAGGGTCGCGGCGAGCAGGCGGCTGCCGGCCCTCCCACCATCGCGGTGCTCCCACTCGAGCTGGCCTCATCCGACACGGCCGACGCCTACCTCGCCCAGGGCGTGACCGACGAAATCATCAACGCGTTGTCGCGTGTTCCGGGTGTTCGTGTCGCATCACGCATGGCGGCGCGTTCGATGGCGGCCGCCACCACCGCACCAGCTACCGTCGCGCAGCAACTCGGCGTCACCATGACGCTCGAGGGATCCGTGCAGCGACGCGGTGACCGTGTGCGCATCTCCACCCAACTCTCCAATGTGTCAGATGGCGTCGCGGTTTGGTCGGAAACGTATGACCGGCCGGCGACGGAACTGTACGCGCTCCAGGGCGCCATAGCGGCCAGCGTCGCTGCGGTTGTACGCGCAGGAGTGACAGCGGGACAGGGCCCCGACCTCGAGAGCACACGCAACCCGGTGGCGTACGATCACTACCTCCGCGGTCACTATCTCCTCCAGCGCCGTGGGGCAACATCGCTTCGCGAAGCCATCACCCGGTTCGAGTCGGCGATCGCGGGCGACTCCCTCTTTGCGCGCGCCTGGGCTGAACTCGCACAGGCACACGCGGTGCTGCCGCTGTATACCGGCGCGGCCATCGATCGGTCGGGGCGCATCGAACGAGCCGCCGAACGCGCGCTCGCCCTCGACAGTACGCTTGCACCGGCGCACGCGGCACTGGGATACCTGCATATGGGCGTTTGGCGTTGGGAGGCGTCGCGTGTCGCGCTGGCGCGGGCGGTCCAGCTCGACTCCGCCGATGCCACCGCCATGCAGTGGCTGGGAGAGAACCGCCTCCTCACGGGCGATGCCGCGGGGGCTCGAGATGCTTTTGCGGCGGCGGCGCGGCTCGACGCCGGCGCTCCCCTGCCCCAGGCCCTCCAAGGCGTTGCCATGTCGTTAGGTGGCGAACACGATGCCGCGGTGGTGTTGCTGCGTCGGGTGATCGACGCCGATCCGTCGCAGGCCGTGCCGCGATTCATGCTGGGCACCGTGTTGTGTTATGCAGGTCAGTACGTGGAAGCCCTGAGCGAATTGCGCGAAGCGAGCCGCCTGGCACCCGGCGTCCACACGGTCACCGGAACCCTTGGCTTCGCGCTGGCGAAAAGTGGAGACACGGCAGGTGCCCGGGCCCTTGTCACGCAGCTGCGACGCGCTGCTGACCTCCCCGGCGCGCAACCGGCCCTGGCCAAGGTGTATGCCGGACTCGGCGAGACCGGTGCCGCACTCGCCGCTCTGCAACGTGCCGCCGAGTTGCGCGACCCGTTCTTTTCGAGCGAGCCACTCCGATCACCACTCTTTGCTTCGCTGGTGGCGACGCCGAGCTGGCCTGCGCTGCTCACGACCGTGGGCTTCAGTTCGCAGCGTTAGGCGGGTACGCTGGGTGAAAACTCCACGGTCAGGGGCATGTGGTCGCTCCACCGCGACCACCGGCGGTGCTGGCCAACACTCACGCGCACGATTCGTGATGTTAGGGCCGCCGGAGCAAAGACGTAGTCGAGGTGATAGGGTCTGTGCCGATGACGGTACTCGTAGAACGTCGCGTGCCCCTCCTCACCATGCACTCGGTCGCGATAGTGGTGATACGCGCTGGAGTAGCCGAGGGCAGCCAGGCGAGCCACCAGCGCCGAATGACCCAGGTGTGGCGGGTGCTGATGATCCCATTGTGTATGGGAGTTGAAGTCACCGAGCAGGATGGGTTGTTCGCGGAGTAAGTGTTCGTGGCATTCGTCCAGCGCGCGGTGGGTGGCACGCACGTAGCGGTCCGCACCGAAGTTGTGCGCCCACACTCCCCACAGCGCGAATGTCTCCGGCCCCGTGACCCGAACGGGGAGGAAGTAACGAGGCAGCACCACGGGTGAGAGGTCGATGCGCTCGACTCGCCAGGGCGGAGTGGCAAACACGGCGAGCCCCTTTCTCGGGTTCTCCCCAATCCAGACTGCGTGCGGACCGGTGTCGACGCGCGGAGACTCCGGCAGGACGATGAGGTCCGCCCGGAGAGGCCGGATGGCCCGCAGCTTTTCCGCGAGCGGGCCGGCGCAGCAGTTCCAGGCAATCAGGCGCATGCACAGACCTCAATCTCGACGGGACCCTGTTATCTGCAGTCCCGGCGCCGCTCGCGCAACAGCTCAGGGCCGCAGTCTGAGTCCGACCGAGAACAGATCAACACCGCTACCAATACGTGACTCGGCAAACGGTGCAAAGCGACCGAGGTGCAGCGCCAGGCCATTCCACCCGGTATCCCAGACGCTTCCCCACCCCGCGGTGGTCGACGATCAGCCCGGATGCTGCGAGCGTTTTGCCGTCAACAAGACCGCCGAAGCCATCGGGAGAGCCGACACCCAGCAAAACCGAAACACCCCACGCGCGGACTGACGGCTGGCCCTGCAGCTCTCCCGCCATGGTGGTCCAGAGAAGCGTCAGAGCTAACGTGGCGATGACTCGGCGCAACAGTACTGCGTCACCTGGTACCGACCGGTGAGACACATGAGGCCGCTCCTGAAAGGATGGTGATCACGCCGACCAAGGTCGACCCAACAAGTACGGAGGAGCCTGTGGCCGTGACACGGCGCGTGAAAGACGTCGCGGGACGGCCGAATTCCGGGACGAACCATCCCGCGGTCCCACGATTCACTCGAGACGCGCCCCGTCAATCACGCAATACAGCCACCGGAGGCACGCGCGTCGCCTGACGAATGGCCGGCAGCGCCGCACCAAGACAGACCATACTCAGCACACCCACGGCCGCGGCCAGAGTGAGCGGGTCGGTCGGACTTACTCCATACACCACTGCACCAAGAGCACCGGAGCCCGCCACCGCGGCGATCACTCCGACTACCGCGCCACCTCCAACCACCTGCAGCGTCTGCATGAGAATCAGTCGCCGCACGCGGCTCGCGTCGGCGCCGAGGGCCATGCGAATCCCGATCTCGCGCGTACGCTGGCTCACCGCATAGGAAACCATCCCGTACACCCCGGCCGATGCCAGAAGCAGGGCGATGCCGGAGAAGGCCACGAGAAACACCATCGTCGCCGTGCGCTGGATCATGGCAGCTCCGAGTTGGCGTTCCACCGTGTTGATGGCGTACACGGGCTGGTCGGCATCCACGTCGCGAATCGCCGCCCGTACTGAGGGCAACAACGCCATCACATCGCCTTCGCCCCGCACCAGTAGAAAGTACTGATTGTTCCAGCCGACACGCGACTGTCGCGCGGGAATGAATACCTCGGGCTCGACCGGCGCATCGAGTCCGCGGTTTCTCGCGTCGGCCACCACACCGACCACTTCCACCTCGGCCGAACGCGCGGAATCGCCAATGACCAGTCGGCGGCCAAGCACGTTGATCCCCCCAAGCCACTTTCGCGCCGCCGTGGCGTTGAGCACGGCTACCGCCGGCGCACGCTCGGTGTCCGTCTCCCCGAACAACCGGCCCATTTGCAAACGGTAGCCGAGTGTGGGCAGCAGCGAGGTCGTCACGTTGGTTACATCGACCCGGCGCGATGCGTCGCGCCCCACGGGCTCGCCCGGTAGTGAGATCGGGGCTGACTGGAAGTTGGGGAGTCCGTACTGCGTGGTTGCCCCCACCGCCCTCACGCCGGGAATCGTCAGCACGCGCTCCTGAAGCCGCTCGATGAAGGGAACGATGGATGAGTCAGCGAACTTCTCGCGTGGCACAGTCACACGCATGGTAAGTACTTGCCTCGGCTCGAAGCCGACGTCGACGCGAGAGAGGGCCGTCATCGACTGCACCAGGAGCCCTGCCGCGGCCAGCAGCACCACAGAAAGCGCGACCTGCGTTCCCTGGAAAAGGGCCCGCAATTTCTGGCTCCCGCGATTCGTGGTGGTACGAGCGGAGAGCTGACCAAGTAGTGACTCCTTGCCGCGGCGAAGGAACTGACCCGAGGGCACCGCGGCGAAGGCTGTCCCAACGAGGACAGATGCGCCGAGGGTGACCAGCAGCACACGCCCGTTGACGCGCACAGCAATACCGAGCCCGCGAATCTGATCAGGGAGGGCGCTGTTGATCGGAGTTGCCAGCGCCAGACAGGCCGCCAGTCCGACGACTGCGCCAATCAGCGAAAGCAGGACGCCCTCGGTCACAAGCTGGCGGGTGATTCGGCCCGACCCCGCCCCAAGGGCGCGTCGCGTCACGAGTTCCCCCTGGCGCACGTTCGCACGCGCCACCAGAAGTCCCGCGACATTCACCCACGCGATAATCAGGATGAGAAAGACCGCCCCCTGCAGCAGAAAGCCCGCCGAACGTACACCGTCTTCGCTGGTAAGGGCCACATGCCATGGCGCGGCCTCCAGGCTCCATCGCTCGTAGACATCGTGCTCGGGCAGCCACGCGGTTGTCGTCTGTTCGGCCACACGACGCAGCTCGGCGTTCACCTGCGACAGCGACCCGCCCTCCCGGATCCGGCCAAGCACGGCGAATTGACGCGCCCGGCGTGGAATCACCTGCGGGTCAACCCCCAT
This sequence comes from uncultured Gemmatimonadota bacterium, assembly GCA_902826615.1. Classification (GTDB taxonomy): domain Bacteria; phylum Gemmatimonadota; class Gemmatimonadetes; order Gemmatimonadales; family Gemmatimonadaceae; genus RBC101. The sequence continues at coordinate 298,425 of CADEFN010000006.1, read as the reverse complement.
CGGTGTCCACAGATCGGTGCCGAGCAGCAGGGCCGCCGCCGGCAATACTCCAATGACGGTGTGCGGTTCGCCGTTAACGCGCACCGCGCGCCCCACCACCGACGAGTCCCCACCAAATCGCGACTGCCACAACCGGTGACTGATCACGGCCACACGGGCGCCCGGTGTCGTGGTTTCGTCGTCGCGAAAGCTGCGGCCGAGGGCGGGAGTCAATCCAAGTGTTTGCAGCGGGTCGCCCCAGACAAAGGCGGTGAATACCCGTTCGGGCACATCGCCACCAGAGATCGCGCGATTGCCGAGGTCGAATGCCACCACGTGCTCCAGCGAGGGAGTGCCCGCTTTGATGTCCGTAAACTCGTGTGACGACAGTGTCTCGAGGTACTGCCGCTCGGGCGACACCTTGGGGAACGAGGCTCCGACCGCCACGAGACGATCGGGGTCCCGAAAGGCGAAGGGCCTGAGGATGATGCCATCGAGCACACTGAACACGAGCGCGTTGGCGCCGATGCCAAGGGCCAGTGATCCAGCGACCACGGCGACAAAGAGCGGCGAACGCCTGAAGCTTCGCACCGCGTAACGGATGTCCTGCACGAGGGAGTCCATGCGATCACGTGAGGTAAGGGGTCGGTCGATCAGAGGTGGCGGCGACTGACACGCGTAGAGCCATTCCCCGGGAGCGGTACGCGCCACGTCACCCAGAACGAGCCAAAGCATCCGCAGCGCGCCGCGTGTGCCGGCATGACGCGGCTCACCCGCCACGGCATCCATGGCGCAAGTGAAATCGACGCCAAAACGCTCGCGAAATTGTCGCGGGTAACACCAGAGCATGAGCCGCGCGAACTGCCGTGGCCACCCGCGACGACGGGGCGCGATCATGTCGTGGCGAGCCGCGGGGCCAGCGGTGTCGAGCGCGCCATGGCCACACAGGCTGTCATTCGCTCCACCTCGGCGACCACCACGTCCCGGCCAAGTGCCGTGATCTGGTAGGCCTGGCGGCGCTCAAGCGATTCCGCCGCATCTTCGGCGATCAGCCCTCGATCGAGCATGCGGCGCAGTGCAGTGTAGAGTGTGCCCGGACCCAGGCGCACCGCGCCGTTCGTACGCTGCTCCACCTCGGTCATGAGCGCGTATCCGTGCCGCGCTCCGGCCGCGAGTGTCACGAGGATATGGAATTCCGCTACCGGGAGCGGAAGAAAGGCGTCACTCGGTGTCGTCGTGCGAATGGACATGGGTCATTGCCTATATCGATCGTCGATATAGAGGATATGCCGGGTTGCGTCGCCGCGCCAGAGTGCGCGCGACGTAACCGACGCGGACACCTGTCGTTGCAGGGGACCCCGCCGGAGCGTGCGCCGCCTTTGTTGTGCACCGCGAGGTGGTACCCTCCCCTTGCGCGAGCGGTGACCCCGGAGTAACGTACAACCAGATGGTTGTACGTTGTGCCCCAGACTCCTGCTCCGCTTCGCCCAGCCCTGTCCATGGTTTTCGCCCGTGGTTCGCTCTCCAACACCGAACTCGACCGCCTCTTCCGGGCGCTCGCCGATACGACGCGGCGCGACATCATCGCGCGGCTTCTCGCTGGAGAGCCGGCCTCGGTGTCAGCCCTCGCCAAGCGCTACGACATGTCCTTTGCCGCGGTGCAGAAACACGTGGCGATGCTGGAGGAGGCGGGGCTCGTGACTAAACACGCACAGGGACGCGAGCGCATCGTGCACGGCAACCCCGCACAACTCGCCAAGGCCCGCGGCCTCCTCATGCAACTCGAACAACTCTGGTTCTCCCGCATCCGGCAGCTCGACGCACTACTCGCCGAACCACGCCCTCCCCGGAAATAGCCCATGCCCATCACCGAGATCATCTCCAACGCGCAGGACCTCACTCTCACCATTGTTGCCGACTATTCCGTGTCCGTCGAACGGCTGTGGGACGCCTACTCCGACCCCAGGCAGCTGGAGCGTTTCTGGGGCCCCGAACAATGGCCGGCCACCTTCACGCGTCACGACATGGCAGTGGGCGGCGAATCGCGTTATCACATGACCGGCCCCGATGGGACCACGGCGGGCGGCTGGTGGCGCTTCCTTGCGGTCGAACCCCTCAAGGGCTTCGAAGTGGAGGATGGCTTTCTCGACGCCTCAGGCGCACCTGACACGGCGATGCCTAGCATGCGAATGGTCTTCCGCTTCGAGTCCACGCCAACGGGGTCACGTTTCACCAGTGTCACCACCTTCCCATCTCTGAACGCCATGGAAGAGCTGGTGAAGATGGGGATGATGGAAGGGCTGAAGTCGGCCATGGGTCAGATCGACGCAGTGCTCGCCGACCTCGCATCGTTTGCCGCCAGCCGAGGCACCGACACACAGCTGCTCAGCGACACGCAGGTGCGCATCAGCCGTGTTATTCGCGGCAGTGTGGAACAGGTCTGGCGTGCACATAATGACCCGGAGCTCATGAAGCGCTGGATGTTGGGACCCGATGGCTGGACCATGCCCGTGTGTGTGGTGGCAACGCAGGTCGGGGAGCGGTACCGATACGAGTGGGAGAAGGATGACGGCACACAGCGCTTCGGCTTCGAGGGTGAACTGCTGGAGATTGCTGCCCCGTACCGCGCGGTGACGACCGAGGCAATGATCGGGATGCCAGGGCCGTCGACGCACAATGAACTCACCCTGGTGCCGCTGCAGGGTGGCACACTGCTCAGTGCCCTCATCACCTACCCCAACAAGGAGATGCGCGACATGATCCTGGGCACCGGCATGACTACCGGGATGGAGACGAGTTACGCGCGGCTCGAGCGGGAAGTGCTCGCCGCGTAGACGGGTTCAGGTCGAAGGCCAGCAGCACATTCCCCGGCATCCCGCCGTACAGCGAGTAGCCGGAGGTCGCCAACAACAGCCCACCACTCACCACCGCGCCCGCGGCGTCGATCGATCCGCCGCGGGCCGGCAGGCCGTTTACCGCCGTGTACTCCCGTGCGGTGTCGACATCCCAGAGCACGACCCCTGTTTTCGACGCGTAGGCTCGCAGGTGTCCGTCCAGCGCGCCCGACAGAACGAGCCCGGGCATCGCGGTCACCGGCGCCGACTGCGCCGGGCTGCAGCGCGGGCGCTCGCCGCACGGGAAAGGCTTGGCGCGCCACACGATGCGCCCGGTGGCAACGTCGAGCGCGAAGAGTCCCCCGCCCTGTTTCGGGTCGGGCTCAAGGCGAAAGCCTTCCTTGAGTGTGGAGTCGGGCAGGGCGCGGATCCCCTGTCCACCTAACGCAACATAGGCCAGCTGCCCATCGGTCGCCGAACCCCAATGGACTCCACCCAGCCGTCCACCGGGTCCCACCCTCGTGGTCCAGAGCGGCGCGCCTTCCGCATCCGGATCGAGGGCGTGCACCTCGCCCGACTTCTGGCCCACGACGAGGGCGCGCCTACCGGTGCGCAGCGTCACCAGCATGGGAGGCTGACCAAAGTCCGCATCCGGACCATCTGACTTTGGACAGTTTGCCTTTCCCGGAATGTCACAGCTCACGTTGTAGGCATCGCGCGGTGCGTATTGTCGGGCCCAGACAATCCGGCCCGTGGCCAGCTCGAGCGCATGAATCGCGTCGCTGGTGCTCGTCGGAGGGTCGGAGTAGTTGTTTCCGGTGCCGACGTAGAGCCGTCCCAGCCGCTCATCGATGGTGGGCGTTGACCATACCGCCGCTCCCGATGGACCTTTGTGCCCCGTTCCACCAATCGAATTGCCTGCTGGGCGTGCACTGTCCGCAATCGTGTGCGTCTGCCAGATCACACGCCCAGTCGCGGCGTCGAGCGCCACCACGCTGCCACGAAATGTGCAGCACGAATACGTCGGCTGGGCCGGGAGCGCCGACTCGTACGACGACACGGGCACGTACAGCACGCCGCGATACACCTGCGGCGCGCCGGTGACGATCGCCGCAAAGTGAGGATCAACCTTTGTCTTCCACTTCCGCGCCCCGGTGGTGGCGTCCAGTGCGTACACGGCGCCCGCCAGGTCGCCAAAGTACAACGTCGCCGCGTCGCCATTGGCTGCGGTGTCCACGACAATCGCGGATCGCACCGGCAGATCGGTGCGCGCCATCCACCAGCTGCACCCGGTCGCCGCATCGATGGCCCACACCCGCCCCTGCTCACTCCCCACAAACACTCGGCCACCGGCCACAGCGGGCTGTGACCGGGCGTTCACACTCTCACCCAGCGAAAACGCCCACAGCAGACGCGGAACCGGCGGCCGCGCGGCAACACGCGACGCGCGGTACCGGCTGTTCTGCAGATCCCCGCCCCACACCGTCCACCCTGCCCCCTGGTGTCCTGGGGGCGATTTGACCTTCGGATCGCACTCGGCGGCCTGCGCGACGATCGGCAGGAGAGTGGCGCAGACCGCCAGCGCGCGACGCAAACAGACTAACAACATCGAACAACTCCCGGGAATGAGGGGTGTGCGCACGATACGAGCACACCGCCCCGCAGATTCACCCATGTTCCCGGCGGTGGTCCGGGTGTTGTGAGCGGCATACCTCAGGCCCCATGAACCCGCGAGATTGCGTGAATCGTCTGACCCTCGAGTCCCGTAGGTGCAAGGGTGAACTCCGTTGCCTCCCCAATGCCTCCACGCTGGCGCCTCCGCACGATCCTTCTCGCCTGGAGTGTGCCCGTGGTGCTTGCTCTCCCGCTCAGCGTCCTCTCGCTGCGAGGGGACAATCCTCCGGCCCTATGGCGCGCCGTACTGGCAGCAGCGGCCACCTGGGAGATCTGGGCCCTGCTCACGCTCCCGGTCGCCTGGCTCGCGGAGCGTTTCCCCGTTGAACGACCGCTCCGGGCGCGCAATGTCCTCGTCCACCTGGCGGCGTACCTGACTACCTGCATCGTGCAGGCCGCGAGCACCGCCGCCGCCAGTCTTGCCCTGTTTGAATCGCAGGACCGTTTTGGCGACCTCTTTGCCTGGTGGCTCTTCCTCCTGATGCCGGCGGGCATCATTGTGTATTCGGCGGTGGTTGCGCTTCGGCTGCTCCAGATCCGCCGAGCCCAGGTGGCCGCTCGCGAGCGGGAATCGCTCGAGCTCTCGGCCGCCCTCGCCGATGCGAAGCTGATGTCGCTGCGGGCGCAGATCCAGCCGCACTTCCTCTTTAACGCACTCAATGCGGTCGTGGCGCTCATTCGCGACGGACACAACCAGCGCGCGGCGGACGCCGTGATCACACTGAGCGAGCTGCTCCGCGATGCCCTCCACTCGAGCACGGTCCAGGAGGTGACACTGGCCGACGATGTCGCCTTCGCGACCAGGTATCTCGAGCTGGAGCGCATGCGCCTGGGTGACACGCTGCAGATCGCGATTGATGTGCCGCCGGCGCTCGCCGCGGTGCGCGTCCCGGGGCTCTTGCTGCAACCCTTGGTCGAGAACGCGGTGCGACATGGCATCCGACCCCACGCCGGGCAAGGCACAGTGCTTGTCCGTGCCCGCATCATCGGAGACGAAGTGGAGATTGTGATCGACGACGACGGCGCGGGCCTTGCTCCGGACTGGGAGGTGCGGAGCGCTGGCGGCCTTGGGCTCGCGAACACCCGGGCGAGACTCCGTCAGGTGTACGGCGACGGCGCAAGCCTGCGTTTGCTGCCGCGCCCTGGTGGCATGGGGACACGTGTTGCCCTGCGGTTGCCGCTGCATCGGGAGCGCGTGGCGGCATGACGCAGGTGCGGGCCCTGATCGTCGACGATGAACCACTCTCGCGGCGGGCGCTGCGACAGCTCCTCGACACGCGCGCTGATGTCGACGTGCAGCACGAGGTTGCAAGCGCCGCCGAGGCGGCCCCACTGCTCTCACTCGTCGATGTGGCCTTTGTCGATATCGAGATGCCAGGCATGTCGGGGCTCGATCTTGTCCGCGCACAGGAGACGCGCGCTTGCCCCTTCATCGTGTTTGTCACCGCCTTCAACGAGTACGCGGTGACCGCCTTCGAAACGGATGCGGTGGACTACCTGCCCAAACCCGTCTCTGCCAGCCGGTTGGCGAAGGCGATGGATCGTGTGCATGAACGGCTTGTGGCCGCGCGTCAGCACACCGAACTGCCGGCAGGCCCACCAGCGCTCATTGCGCGTGTTGGCGATCGCGACGTCGTGATTCCGGTCGAGGATATCGACGCGATTGAGGCAGACGGCGTGTACGCCGTGCTGATTGTGGCCTCACGCCGGTACCTCATCCGGACGCCACTCGACACCCTGGAGACCACACTCGATGGGGCAGGATTTCTGCGCGTGCACCGGTCGTGGATCGTCTCCCGTTCGCGCATTGCGTCGGTGCGACCAATGGTGGGCAGCCAGCAGCGGGAACTGGTGCTGCGCACTGGTGCCGTAATCCCCGTCAGTCGGCGACGGCAAGCAGCCGTGTTGCGCGCGATCCGGCAGGGAGCGCGCTAGGCGACTACCGCTCGCGGGCCCGTCAGCGGCCTCAGTTGCGCAGATTCGCCTCGACAAAGGCTCGCAAGCCAGCATCGAATATCGCGCGCCAGCCGTCCGCAATTGTGTCAGACGACTGCGACCCGACCTTCCCGACCACACCATCCGTCAACTCGAGCACGGTGCGGTCACCCTCGTCGCGCAAAACAAGCCGCAGCAGAGACTGCGCTGGGCCGCCGAACGCTGGCGACAAGTGCCCGACGAGATCGAGCGACACATTGGGGACGATGGCGTACACCGTGTACCAGGTGACCCCATCACCCGCCTCCCCTTCCTCATACAACCTCCCGCCAAGGGTTGCCTGGAATTGCATGCGGTCCGCCGCCACGAGAAAGTCGCGTGGCCACCACTGTGCGACCTCGCGGGTCAATGCCTCCCACACACGTTGCCGCCCGGCGGAGATCGGAATCTCCAGTGTGATGGTGAGCAATCCGGCAGCTGGAGGCGTGGCGTGTTGCTGCATTTGTGTAGTGTCCGGAGTGAGGGGTGAATGCGGTGATGCCTCGATGCGTTCGCGAAATCGAACCATCGACGCGGCCCACAACCCTTCGTATGGCCTGACCCAGCGCTCATAGAGATGCTGGAGCGGCACTGGGTTGAGATGATTCCATCGTTCGCGCCCCTCGCGCCTCACCAGTACCAGACCCGCCCCGACCAGAATGTCGAGGTGCTTCATGACCGCGAAGCGGGTCTGGGGAAAGGCCGCCGCCAGCTCGCCCGTGGTATGTGGGCGCTCGCGCAGCCGGTCGAGCAGGGCGCGCCGAGTGGCGTCCCCCAAGGCGCGCCATACGGGCTCGAGCGGATCCTGGGGCGCAGAAGGATGAGCACGAGGCGACATGTGTCTATATAGTAACATATCGATCCGAGCGCAACTCCCCGTCGAGCGAGACGTCGGAGCACGCTCTCGTCAGCCGCGGGGTCGGCTGGGTCAGGCGGGCAGGACGCTCGCGTCGCGCGGTCGCTGGGTCACCTGACCCATGCCATTTTTGCGCACACGACGAGCTTTCTTCGTACCCCGTTTCCCCTCCTCGCTCTGACGCACCCCCAAACGCGTCGCACCATCCGCCGTACCTCCTCGCCGAGCATCGACGCTGGTTCGATCCTGGTCGTCCTGGCGCTTATTGGCTTGGCGGTCGTCACCCTCTTTGCGTGGACCAAGACTCGGCGAGCGAGCGCCGAACGCTCGCTCGCGGCCAACCGCGCGATTCGGGAGTATGCCGACTTCGCCGCACGGCTCTTCGCACAGCACACCTTCGAGCTGAGTGGGGAGGTCCAGGTGCGACTGCTGCGGCCCGTGCGCGCGCGGGCGGCAATCCCGGCTTTGCCGCCGCTCACCCTCGACGAATTCGAGCGCGCGGTGCGCAGAGAACTCACCCATCTGCCATCCGCCTTCGACTCCGCGGTGGTTGGCTTCTTTGTGGTCGATCGGGCGGGGCGCGTGCTGGGAACCGCTGGGGATGCGCGCACGTCCGACGTGGCGGCTGCCTTTCTCAAGACGCTGGGACAACCGCCACCGCCCGAGGTGACGGATCCCCGTTTCCAGTTCCGCCAGGTGGGACATCCGGAGCTCGAAGTCTCCTTTGCCGATTTTGGTCGTGATGCCGCGGGACGCCTCTACGCGCTGGTCTTCAGCAGCGTGGCGTGGCGAGACGCACTCGGCAATTTGTCACTGGCGCAGCTCCCGCTGTTGCCGGGGTCGTACGTGGATCCGGCCATCGTCAGGCCCTTTCCCATGCGGACCGATTCCCTCCTCACGATCGATGTCTATGGGGGACCATCTCTCTACCGTTCGCCCCGATCGTTCACCGGGGGACTGGCGGGAGAGTTCGACGCGCGAAACAGCGCCGGCGTTCGTATCGTGACCACGCTCAACCCCGCACTCGTGGCGGACTTTCGGCAGCAACTACTCGGTTCTGCCGCGGATCGTCGCGGGCCTCCATCCGCCGTCTTTCCCTTACTCGCTGCATTGCTGGTGCTCGCCGTTGGTGCGCACGTCGCGCGCGTGTACCGTCAGAACACGGCCCGCCGCGGCTTTGTGAGCACCGTGTCGCACGAACTGCGCACACCCCTCGCGCAGATGCGCATGTTCACCGAGATGCTCCTGCTCGGCCGCGGCCGAGACGCGACCGAGGAGCGTCAATGGACCGAGATCGTGATGCGCGAAGCGCGACGCCTCGAGAGCAGCGTTGAGAACATTCTTTTCTTCTCTCATCTCGACGCGTTGCGGGCGAGACTGGAGCGTGAACCCACGGACATCGGGCAACTCGTGGAGGCGGTCGTCGACGGGTACGTGCCGCTCGCATCAGCCCGCGCGATGCGCCTCATCGCCGACGTCCCTCACGGGATCTTCGTGTCGATCGACCCGCGCGCCGTTCGCCGCATTGTTTGTAACCTGATCGACAATGCACTCGCCTTTGGCCCCGCAGCGCAGGTTGTTCGCATCGCTCTCGCACGTGCAGGAGACCATGTCGCGGTCACGGTCTCCGACGAGGGGCCCGGCATTCCGGCCCAGCAACGTGCACGGATCTTTCAGCCGTTTGACCGGGCAGCATCAACAACAACGACGGCGGGCACCGGAATCGGACTCGCGGTAGTCCAGGGGCTCGTGCAGCAACACGGTGGTCGCGTGGAGATCCGTGATGCCGAAGTGCGCGGAGCATCCATGGTGGTGACGCTCCCCATTTCGCCGACGGGTGACCTCGCGCCCGCGTCGCGCACAACGCACCGAATGCCGCTCCTGCAGCGGCTGCGGACTCTTGCCGTACCGGCGCTGCTTGGCGGGATCATTGCGCTCTCGTTCGCCACGGCGTGGAACCTGCGCAGCGCATGGCGCGCACACATCGATGCCAGCGACCGTGCGATTGGGGAGCTGGCCGCCTTTGGAGCACGGCTGGTCACCTCCGGTGTGGGCGCCGAACTCGAATCGGTCCGGCTTCTCTCACTCGCGAGCCTCACGGACTCAGGCCTCGATCCACAGACCCTCACCGCTCGGACGCTTGCCGGACAAGCCCTGCCGGAACTCGCGCGCCTCGGACTGAATGCAGAGTCACCGGGCGGCGGTGTCTTTACGCTGCGTGGCGAAGGCCGTGACCTCGAGGCAGTGGGGGCAGTGCGTGACAGTCTCACCACAACGGCGCTCCGAGCAGCGCTGGCGAGCGACACTGCTCGCGGGACACCGGGGAGCGAAGGCCGCGTCGTTGCGGTCGCTCCGCCCGAACGACCGGCGTACGAGGTAGGCTACGTGCGGCGTGATACCACTCTCATCGCAGGCTTCGCCGTTCGGCGCGACAGCGCCTGGGAGGTCCTTGGCCGACGGCTCCTGCCAAGCCTGCCACTCCTGCCGCCGTGGCTCGGCGACACCACGTTGCGCTGGAAACTCGATCCGGTGGAGATGGACTCCCTCTTCGCCGTTTCGGTGGCTGACACGCGCGGGGCAACGCTCTTTGTATCGCGGCCCGCCTTTCCCGGATCACCCGTGGGCACCCTCGACGAACGTGATACCCGAGGTCTGATCACTACCGCTTCGCTGCATCCGGATCTTGTTGCGCGGCTCCGCGAACGCTTCAACGCGACGCAGCGGGGCGGGATGTTCATGTCTGCGGGTGCCTTCAGCATCCCGGTGCACCTGGTGATCGCACTCCTGACGCTGAATCTCGCCACCGCGGTGGCCTGGTATCTGGCACGCCAGCGATCGCTGGCACGCGCCCGCCGTGACTTCGTGGCCTCGGTGTCACACGAACTCCGAACGCCGCTGGCGCAAATCCGTCTCTTCACCGAGACCATCCTGCTTGGACGTGCGACTTCGCTGGCGGAGCGCGATCGCTGGCTTGGCGTCATCAGCCGAGAGACACGTCGGCTGGGCGATCTGCTGGAGAACGTGCTGATCTTCGCTCAGCTGGATGCCGATCGCACGCAACTGGAAATGGAGCGCACCGACCTGGGTGAACTCGTCGAAGAGATCGTCGAGAGCTACGTCCCGGTCGCCGAACAGAAGGGGATGCGCCTGCTGGCGGACGCTCCATCAGGGATTGTGGTGACCGTGGACCCACGTGCCATGCGGCAGGTTGTGGTGAACCTGCTCGACAACGCGCTCAAGTACGGCCCCACGGGTCAACTGGTGCGCGTCGACGTGACACGGTCGGGCGAGGAGGCCGAGCTCGCAGTCGAGGATGGTGGCGAGGGCATTCCCCCCGAGAGCCGGCGGCGACTCTTTGAACCGTTTGTCCGGCTGGGTCGGTTTGCGGGGACCACTGCAGGGAGCGGCATCGGGCTCTCAGTGGTGCGCGATATCGTCAGGCTCCACTCGGGACGCATCCGGGTGGAGGACGGCAAGACGGCCGGCGCACGCTTCGTCGTAGAGCTTCCGCTGGCGGCTCGTGCCTCGCTGGCCCGTCCGGCGTAAAGATGATGTGATGTTGCGCGGTCGCGGCCGTCCCCAGCCCGAATGGCGTCTTCGAGTCGCCAGAGACGGCCGCAGCATCGGGGTGTACCTAACGAATCGGCTTGTTGTCCATCTTGAGGGCGTCGGCATTCACCCAGTAGGGTGTTCCATAACGCCGCTGGCGCGGCCACACCTCGTCGAGTGTGTCATCGTCGTACACGGTGCCATTCTTCACCACCCACTGGATGTTGGTGGTGTTCCGGATGTTGTCGAGCGGGTTGGCGTTGAGCACCAGGAAGTCCGCGAGTTTCCCCACTTCGAGCGAGCCGAGGTCCTGCTCGCGCCCGATGAAGCGTGCGCCGTGCAGCGATGCCACTTCGAGGGCTCCCATCGCGCCAGTCGCCGCCGCCGCCATCCACACCTCCCAGTGTGAGGCGAGTCCATTGTGCTGACCATGTGCACCGATGGCACCAAAGCCCCCAGCGGCAATGATGTCAGCCATTCCCTGGGCGATCCACGCATAGGAATAGTCCGTGGCGGGGCGCAGCATGCGGCGCCGTGCCTGCGGGATGTGCGTCACCCACGGCATGAAACGGCGGGCCTTGGCATCCTTCCAGGTTTCCGACTCCTGGTACCAGTACTCCTCGTTCCACGGGCCCGGGCCGCCGACCATGAACGTTGGCGAGTAGGTGGCCTGCGCCATCCCGAGAAAGCGTGTGAAGTCGCCGTAGAGTGGCGTATAACTCATCGGGTGCTCGAAACCGGTGTGCCCGTCCATCACCATGCCTAACGTGTACTCGAGATCGCCGTTTTCGCTGGTCACCTGCATCGCGTGCTTTCGCGCGGCCTCCATCACCCACTGGCGCTGATCACGTCGCGGCTGCTGGTACTGCTTGAGCGACACCGCCCCCCAGTGCTTGAGCTTGAGGATCCCCGCCTCGGCCATTGCGGCCGATGTGAAGTCCTCCTGGCGATTGCCGTCACCGGCGTACAGCGGGTCACCGGTGGAGAAGACCCGCGGACCCACCAGCGCCCCCGTCTCCACCATCTCGGCCGTGGGAAAGAGGTTCTGCGACCACATGGAGGGATCCATGGTGGTGGTGATGCCAAAGCTCAGGAAGGCGGCCCCTTCGAAGTTCTGCTGGGGGATAATGCCGCGATGCTCCCGGTAGTTGTGCGAGTGGACGTCGATGAGCCCCGGGATGATGGTCTTGCCCCCGGCGTTGAATACGCGGGCCCCGGCCGGCACCTGGCAGCGGCCTAAACAGGTAATGCGGTTCCCACGCACCACGAGGGTGCCGTTGACCACCTGACGCTTGTTGAGGGTGACCAGGCGTGCATTGGTGAAGGCCACGGTGCCCTCGGGGATGTCGCGAGCGACCTTGAGATCGATGCGAGTGGTATCGGCGCGGCGGGTGGAGGCATCCCATGTGTAGGCACGGTCAGCCGACCCGTAACTCAGCTGCGAGGCCGACGTCCAGGTGGGAAAGAGCCCTCCCTCACTCGTCAGGCGTGTGGCGGGAAGGCGGGCGCGATTGCGATCGACGCGCAGCGTCGTGCCCCCTGTGCCCCCAAGCGGGAATGGCATCACCCACACATTGTCGCCTTCGGCGAAGGCCACCCATTTGCCATCGGATGACACGGTGGCCTCGTCGGCAAAGGGAAAGGTGAGGTGCGCGCGACGATCGGAGCCATCGGCACGCACGGAGTAGAGGATGGTCTCCGTCGCCGATGCGCCAATGGTCATATGCGGGTAGTAGATGCGTCCTTCCGGCCCCCATGAGGGACGCACGATCTGGTTGCGGATCGCGTTGAACGCGGCGCCGGAGCCACCATCGGGACTGGACGTCACCCGTGTGACCAGCTGCGCGTCGCCGCCGCTGGCGCTGACCGTCACCAGATCCCAGAAGGCGTTCCACACCACGCCACGCCCGTGGCGTGACTCACCGGCCCCTCGTGCCAGGACCAGCTGTCGCCCATCGGCGCTCCAGGCCGGGTGGATATACTCGCCCGGCGCGCGTGTCAGTCGCTCTGGTGCCCCCCCGGCAGCGCTCACCTTCCAGAGGTGACCGCTGACGCTGTCTTCCCAGCTGGTGAAGGCGAGCCACTGCCCGTCGGGTGACCATGCCGGCGCATACTCAAACGGCACAAAAGAGTTAGGCGTGACCCGGCGCGGGGTGCCGGACGGCAGGTCCATCACCCAGAGGCGTCCGACGGCCTGAAAGGCCAGACGCCGCCCATCAGGTGACCGCGACTGCCAGCGCGTGAAGCGCACCGGCATCGGTCCATCCGCCTCACGCACCTGGTAGTTGGCCAACTCACTAATGGTCCGCTGCACCCGTGCCGAGAAGGGGATGGTCGTGACGGCGCCGGTTGCCACGTCGACTCGGCGGATCTTCCCGCCCTGTGACAGCACGATGCTGCGGCCATCGGCACTCCATGCGTAGCCCGGGAACGCCCGCAGCACCTTGCCCCCTTCGAAGATGTCCTGCTCGACGGGATCCATCAGGAGCCGTTCGTGGCCTGTTTCGAGATTGCGAAGCCAGAGTGCCGAGCGCGGGCCGTAGGTGTGCCCCTTGAAGGTGATGGTGCCGTCGGGGATGCGTCGCACGAAGGCGAGCCATTTGCCATCGGGAGACAGCTCGGGAGCCCCCATTCCACCGCTCGACGTCTGCACCTGCTGCTGCTGTTCACCATAGGAGATTGCCGCGATCTCGCCGGTGCGCATATCCATCCGACGCACCTGTACGGAACCCGCCAGGAAGTCGGTGCGTCCGCCGTAACCCGCGAGTGCGGGCGCCTGGTTGGTGACCTGGAAATAGAGCCAGCGCCCATCGCGGGACATGCCGGGCCAGGAGGCCGGCTGTTTTGACGAGGGCAGCAACTCCACCCCGCTTCCCCCATCCTTGTGGTACATCCATATCCCGCCGCCACCCGGCGCACCTGCGTTAGGCAGCTGCTGCCGCTGGACGATGATGTACTGCCCATCCGGGGTCCACGCGGGAGTCACCGCGCGGACGTAGTTCTCGGTAAAGATGGGCCGCTGATTCGATCCGTCGGCGTTCATCACCCACAGGTTGTTCTGGCCCCGTCGATCGCTGATGAAGGCGATGAGCGTCCCGTCAGGGGAGATGCGGGGATGTGTGTTGATGGCGATGCCACTGCTCTGCGTGAGCGCGGTGGCTTCCCCGCCGGTGGCCGGCATGCGATGGATGTGGCCGAGGAGGTCGAAGGTGATCCACTGCCCGTCGGGCGAGAGGTCGACCGACATCCAGGTCCCTTCGTCGGTGGTGAAGGAGATCTCGCGTGTGCGACCCCTCGGTTGGGTGACATCCCACGGCGTCGGCGCCGGAGGTTGTGCTGCGAGGGGAGCGGCGGCGAGGAGCGCGAGGACAAGGCGGCGCATATCGGGGAGTTGGGGTTCGCCCGGATATACGTCGTGGGACGCCGCTACGCAAAGTCACCACATGGCCCGGGCTGGAAACGCAGCCCGTCTAATCGACGCGGCCCCGCCCGCACCTGCCCGCAGCTGCGTCGGCCGCAGACGTCGGTTAGTCGTCAGCCCGTCCATACCGCTGAATGAAGTGCTCCACCTCGACGGGCATCGGACTGTCCCGATCGGATGCGTCGTTCGACATGGCCGCCGCCAGCTCAGCCAGAACGGCTGGCGTTTGGTGGCATCATCGGCTTCATCAGTCGTTCAGTCTCGCGCACGTGATGCAGCAGGACAGGACATGCCAAGTGGCGGACTGCATTAGGAACCTCCCGGGAGAGGGGAGCCTCCGTTGCCCATCGCCTCGCAGCCAGCACCAGGGGGCGTGAACGGAAGGTCGAGCAGGGGCTTCAACGTCCCGCTCACGGCCCCGTGTGAAGCCTGACGACACGCTTACGCCCTCATGAAGTCCGGTTGCCAATCCCGCACGGCCGCCTTGATCGACTTTCGATCCGGCAGCTCCCCTTTGACGACACGCTCGACAAGCCCGGGGAGCTCGGCATCAGACGCGAAGCGGAGACCGATCAACTGACTCGCGGTCAGCTTGCCAATCTGATCCCGCGCCTCGACACCCAGCACACGTTCGAGCCGCGTCCACATTTCGTCTCTGATCACTCGGTCCTGCACAGTGAGAATTGACCCGCGATTATCGAAGGCGAAGAGGAAGACAAACGTCCATACGAGTGCTTGCCAGTAGGCCATCGCCCCGGGATGACGGCCCGCCTGCACGATGAAGACGATGGCGTTGATGAGCAGAATCGGTAAGGAGGTGTAGTGAAAGAGGAGGCGGAACTGCGCATGATTCGAGAGATTCTGCGTTTGGCTGGCCATCGGGGATATCCTCGTTGGGGGTGAACGTGCAGTAGTCGAACGGGCGCCTCCCATTTCGACACGCATCATGCGCGTGCCACGGGTTGGCGGAAGAACACTTCGCCCGAGCGCGTCCAGACGGGTTCCACGCCGCCGTGGCGCGACACGGGCCACCGTGGCGAATCCGGCGCCAGAGGGCGGGCGGCCTTCAGTATCGGGGAGTTGGGGTTCGCCCGGCTCAACGCGCCCACAGTCGCGTTGGCCGCAGACATTGGTTAGCCTGCCGTCTTGCCATACTGCTCGTTGGCGCGGTTCGCACCCCTTATCCTGAAACCATGCATCACGCGCGACAGCGTTCGGGTTCCGCGACGTGGCCGGGGCGCAAGAAGCCGCCACTGCTGATCGGCTGCACGCTGCTCTTCGCCCTCGCCTGCAAAGGCGACCCGAAGTTCTTCTTTGAGAAGAAGCCGCTCCCCGAGGTGCCCTATCAAGGCCTCCGGCGAGACATCCCGGACGAGCGACGCGGCAATGCGCTCTTCGACCGAGCCGTGTACACGGCCGATGGCACGTATCTCGTCACCGCAGGGAGCGGCTTCCGTGTCTGGGATCCCCGTACCGGTGTGCTGCTCCGTCGCATTCCAGCCACCCTCGACCGCAATGACCCGCTTGTGGTCGACGGCGTCCATCATCGCCTGCTCGCCAGGCGTAACGTCGCGCCCACCTCGGAAGAGGCCCCCGGACTCGGCATCTGGGACCTCCGCAACGGTTCGATGGTGGGCTTGATCCCGGAATCGCTTGGGGCGAGGGCCGTGCCCGTTGGGACAACGCGCACTGGATTGGCCGTTGTCCTGACGAAGGACGCCTTCGAAACATGGTCGCTCGATGGCAGCGGCAGACAGCGAGTCATCACTGCGCCGCCCGCCCTTGGCGCGACGTGGCCCGCCTGTATTGGCGGTATGCCCGCTACCTACAACGACAAGCACTGTTGGGAGCTTTCCCCCTCCGGACGATGGATCGCCGTCGCCGCGACCCCGTCCGAACCGCTTGGCGCGCACTCGCAGTACTTCCTTGTTGATGTCGAGTCCGGAGAGATCAGACCGATCGAGATACCGGCCGCGCATCTCGGCGACCACCTCGCGGCCTTCGCCTTCTCCGCAGACGAACGCACATTGGCCGTTGGACTCTCCAGCGGACTATTGATCGTTCCTGTTGAAGGTACGCCCGGGGCGGTGGCTCCTCTCTTCATCCCTGGCCAACATCAGCGCAACAACTATCTGGGCGGGATGGCCTTCACCGCCGGCGACACGCGGGTGATTGCGCTCGGCGATCAGCTGCAACTCTCCACCTTCGATGTCGCGACCGGTGCGCTCGTGGGACGGACGGCGCCGCCGTTCAGCGATTTCGAAGGAGTGCTGCGTGTGGCAGCGAGTGGATCGCGGGTGGTGGCGTATCGCTTCGTCAGCGACATTCTTGTCATCATCGACGGCGCGTCGGGTGTGCAGCGCGGGTATGTCTGCCCCTACTTCTGCAATCGCTTCCACAATCCCGTAGAGGTGCACTTCGCCGTGAGTCCCGATGGAAGGCGCGTGGCAGTCTCGCGACGGGATGGTGCTGGCATCTTCGATGTCGATGCGGACACCCTGATTGCGCCGCTCAACGATCTGGAGCTGCGGCCGAGGGTGTCAAAGTAGCGCGTGTTCAGCCGCTTACCGGGAGTAAGGTTGTGCGCTTCAGGAACGCACACTTGCGATTGAAGATCTCCGCTCAGTAAACGTTGCGCTGGGAATCGACTGCGAACTGGCTCCTCCCAGCAACCGCCGGTCGGAGCCAGTCCCGTCGACGTTTTACGGAGCGCGCTGAAACACCAGTGCGCCTCGCTCAACGGCCTGCAACAGCGAAAGACCACCCGTCACCGTCCACGCCAGACCATACCACACCTTGTCCGTACCCGACCACCGCCGCACCCGGATGAAGTAGGTCTCTCCCGGCCTCCCCGTGAACTCGGCAATCTCGTAGCTGTTGTCCCATGAGCCGCTGTACGCCACCTGGTTGCCTGACGAGTCGAAGATCTTGAGATCGAGGTCCACCGTGAGCCGCGACGTGAGCGGGAGGGTGAACCCCAGGATGGAAAAGGTGGACACCTTGCTGGTCCACGCCAGGGCGACCTTCACCTTGCGCGGCCCAAGTACGGTACGTGGAACCGCCACGCGATAGCTCCAGGTGGACAGACCGGAACGATCGAAATCGTCATTTGAAAGCTGCCCGATATTCCAGCCACGACGACGTGCGGTGTTGTCGCGCCCCTGTCGATTTTTTGCGATCTCGTTGCTCTCCAGGGCATTCACCGCCCCGCTGCCATCAGAGGCATCCACCCCGCTGGAAACATCGGCCCACCAGGTTTGAGCCGTCACGTTTCTGGTGGCGCCGGCCAGCAGAATGGCACGGCAGCCCTCGGGCCAGTGCTCGAGGGTGGCATCGGTTTGCTGCAGCAAGGCGGCCACCCCGGCGCACGCCGGTGAGGCCATGCTGGTGCCACTCTTGGTCAGCCCCACCGTGGTAACGCTGGTACCGTTGGCCGAAATCTCGGGAAGCTCACGATCCCCATGAGACGTGGTCGGATTGCGAAACACCGAACTCGCCGACATGGCCGTGGCTGTGTCGTCATGATTGCCAACTGCAATGCTGTTGTAGCCCTTGTGGTTGACGTATTCACTGCTGGGCGGATCGATGTCGTCCGGGTCGTCGGCCCAGAAGTTGCCCGCCGCCTGACAAATGGTCGGGTACGGCCACTTGAGGGCGAGCCAGTCCTTGTAGATGTCGTCAAAGGACTGTGTGCCTTCCTCGGGCTCCTCACCACGATGGAAGCTCTGATTGACGACCGTGCACACGCGCTCTTCGACCGCCCACTCGAGCGCATCCAGATCCTTGTCGTTGGCAGAGTGCAGAGCGCACGAGCGCGCGTGACCACGCGCCTGGCCGGTCTGGGTATTCCGGATGATCCCGTGGACATGACGGGAATGATCCGAGGTACTGGGATTGCTGCGAAACCGCGCGGTGATCGCGAGGTTGCTGGTGGAGTCTGGTCCATTCTCCCACACCGCGACGCGAATTCCGCGGCCGCGAATCCCCAGGTCGTGGACATCGTCGGAGTTGGCGATGGCCATGGAATCCACAAGGTCCTCGCGCCCCGACGACTCATGCAGGAACAGCCCGGACACGGCGTTGTGTTTCGCCACGATGTCGATCTGTGCGGGAGTGAGGTGGGCAAACAACACCGGCGCCGTTGTGCTGATACGCGTCACACGTGCTTCCACTGATTTGAGAACGAGATGTCCCTCCCGTGTCGCGCGTTCGATCGCCGAGTGCACTTTGCGTGCAGAAGCGGGGCGCGCACGCACCGGTTTGGTGGATCGCGGCTGCTCCAGCACCGACGGGTCAAACGACATCCAGACGGCCACCGGAAGCACAGCATTCCCCTTGAGTTGCTTTCGTGCGCGCGCCAGCGCCGGGTGCAGCTTGCCGTACCGGCGGACACGCGCTACCTCGGCCTCCGCCAACATGCGATCGCCGTCAACTGCACGTCCCCCTTCGTCAAATGCCAGCGACACGGGTGCCCCCGTAGCTCGCCGGCTCGCCTTCAACAGCTCCACATAGGGGCCTTCGACGCTCTCCGAGAGCGACAGCCGCTCCACGTGTGCTCCCTTCACGCGAAGGCGCACCATGCTTTCCACCACCAACGACGACGGCACCCGTGCCTTCGACTTCACGACCGTGAACTTCCGCACCTGCTCCGCACTCACTCGCCCACCCTTGGCACCGGCCAGCTCTCCCAGCACAAGGGTGTATTGCCCCGGAGCCAGTGCCTTTAAGGGCGTCCAGGTCACCCGTCGCCCGTTATCGCCCATGCGAACCCGACCATCAACGCCGACTACACCGATGGCCTTGGCGGCCACTTCGGCATCCAGCGGCACCGCGCTGGTGATGGTGACCTTTACCTCTCCCACCACGATTTCATCCGGATACAACGACACCGAAGTGTGGTCCTTCTCACGCGACACCATGTGCCCACCTCCCGTTCACTTGTGAGTGTACCGCCCGCAAAACCACTCCATCTCAGCCCGTGGTTCCTACCTTCAAGGCAATGTACGGACCAGTGACATCGCGCCGTTGCGGAGCGACCATTGAACAGCGATATCACGGCCACTTCCCGCACGCCCAGACCAGAGTGTCCCGACACCTTCTCTCCGTCCTCCTGGCCCTCGCGCTCCCCCTCGCACAACTGGAGGCGCAGCGCTACCTGCATTGGCCCGTCATGCAGGTTGACGCGCGACTCGACAGCGCCGGTGTGCTGCACGTACGCGAACGCCAGACCATGGCCTTCACCGGTGATTGGAACGGAGGCGAACGGTCGTTCAACATCCGCGCCGGCCAGCGGCTCACACTGCACCGCCTCTCACGCATCGACTCCACGCTCGGACAACCTCTTGCCCAACTACAAGAAGGTGACCTGTCACAGGTCGACCAGTACTCGTGGTCAGGGAAAAACGTTCTTCGATGGCGCAGCCGCCTCCCAACGGACCCGCCCTTTACTGATACACGGCTGACCTACGAGCTCGAATATTCCCTTGGCAACGTTCTGGTACCGCGTGACTCGGCGTATGTGCTCGATCACGACTTCGCCTTTCCCGATCGCGAGGGGTTGATCCATCGCTTTACCCTCGCGCTCGCCATCGACCCTGCCTGGCGCGCGCCGGGCAGCTTTACGGGTTCCTATTCCGCCGACTCCATCTTTCCCGGCAACGGCTACGTTGTCACGGTCCCGCTGACCTACACTCGCGCTGGCGCGCCTCCCGGCATCACCTTCGGCGCACCGAGACTGATGCGTCTTTCCCTTCTGGCGCTGCTCTGGTTTGGTGTGGCCTTGTCTGCGGCGCTTCTGTGGCGTCGCGAACGCGGGCTGGGACGATTTGCCCCGCTGGTGCCGCGAGAACGCATCGACGAAGCCTGGCTCAAGCAGCACGTGCTGCACATGCTGCCCGAGGCTGTTGGCGCAGCCTGGGACAACCACACGGCAGGCCCCGAAGTCGCCGCCGTGCTGGCGCGACTGGTGGTGGAGAAAAAGCTCTCGAACGAAGTCCAGCGTGTCGGGTGGTGGATCTTCACCAGCGACGTCTTGCATCTGAAGCTTCTGGTCAAACGCAATCAGTTCAAGGGCCACGAGCACGACCTCATCAACGCGCTGTTCGAGCCGGGCAGCTCCGTCACTGACACCAACTCCATCCGGGCGCGGTATCGGAAAACGGGATTCGATCCGGCGTCCACCATCAAGACATCGCTTGAAGCCATCGTGGGGAAACCCAATCCCGACGACCCCGATGCGCCCAAGCCCTCGTGGATCCCCACGCTGCTGATGGTCGTGGCCGGGTTTGCGCTGCTGATCGCCGGCGGTGTCACCAATTCGCAGGACGCACCGGTGGTCGCCTTCAGCTTCCCGACCGCATTTGTCTTTTGGGCGGCCAGTGCGTCACAAGCCGTCTTCTGGCGTCATCGGGTGTGGGCGTTGGGACCACACGCGCTCCGCGTGCTTTTTCCACTTGGCGTCATGCTCGGCGGGCTCAGCCTCCTGTTACTGCGGAATCCGTGGCGGACCGGTCTCCTGCCCCTGGCGGGCCTCGCGGTGCTGGCGCTGGCGATCGTGCGGAGTGTCTTCAACATCGCGAAGAGCCGGCAGGGCGCCGAGCGTGTGGCGCTGCGCAAGCGACTTGCTGCAGGACGCGAGTACTTCCGGTATCAGCTGCGTCAGGACAAACCGGCCCTCCGGGATGAGTGGCTCCCATGGCTCATCGCCTTCGAGCTGGGCCCTGACATGGACAAGTGGTTTGCGGCGTTTGGTGCGGCGGGCACCACCGCTGCCATGCGCTCAACAAGCACGTCATCGTTTGGATCGTCGAGTGGCGGGAGTTCGTCGAGTAGCACCTCGTGGAGTGGCATGGGAGGTGGTGGCGGCTTCTCGGGCGGCGGCTCGAGCGCAAGCTTCGCTTCGGCGGTGGGTGTGATGGCGGCCGGTGTGTCCAAGCCAAGCTCGGGGAGCTCCAGCAGTGGCGGCAGCAGTGGCGGAGGCAGCTCCGGAGGTGGCGGCGGCGGCGGGTGGTAAGCTGACGTCACGCCCGCTCCGACCGAGCGTCGCTACCGCGCCTTCCGTTTCTTCGCCGGCGCGGACTTCTGCGGAATGATTGTCTCCCCGCGCGCCAGCATCGCCACCAGCGCGGCGATCTTTCGTTCACGACCGGCTGCTGTCTTCATGTTGTTGGTGCGAAAGATCAGCGCGAAGAGGTTCTGCTTGGTCAGTGTCGCGAAGGTCTTGCGCGCCCGGGCGCTGCCCTGGATGGCCGCTTTGAGGTCGTCGGGCATCGTGTCTGCCGATGCTGTGCGAATGGGAGCATACGCGTCGTCCCATCGACCATCGGCGCGGGCCGCATCAACCTGACGCTGGCCCGCTGGCTGCATCCGGCCCTCGGCGATCAGGCGCGCCACGTGTTCGCGATTCACCTGGCTCCAGATGCTGCGAGGCCGACGCGGGGTGAAGCGCTGCAAAAACGACTGCTCGTCGAATGCCTTGCGAATACCATCAATCCAACCCCAGCAGAGTGCCACATCCAGCGCTTCCGCGTAGGAAATGCTGACCAGCCCGGAGTGCTTCTTGTGGAACTTGACCCAGAGCACTGGCTCCGTGGAATGTTTGCTCGCCATCCACCGCTCGAGTTCAGCGACGGTGCGGAAGGTACGAGGGGTGGGCTCTGGCTGGGTCACGCGAGTGTTTGATGGGACTGTCATATCGAGACGTGCCTCGTGTCACACAGGGAGTGGGCGTGGTGGTCACACGCGAGGCATCGTTCATCACAGCAAAGCCAACTGTGTCAATTATTGTGGAGGGTTGCAAGTGACCCGTTCAATTTTCATGGGCTCCGTCACGATTCGCGTCTGGCTGGTATTCTGTCTCACGCAGGCCGGGAATGCGTGTAGTGCACCACAGAAGTTGACGCCGAGCGCGCCGGATGACACGACCTTCAAGAATCCACGGCGCGTTGCTCTCGGTGGATACGACGACCATGCGATGGAGCCCTTCCTCTCGCGCGACGGTCAGTGGCTTTTTTTCAACAACCGCAACGACCCGCCCGACCAGACCGACCTCCACATTGCACGTGCAGTGACCCCGGACTCATTTCACTATGCCGGGCGACTCGCGGGGGCGAATGTTACGGGGTCTCTGGATGGTGTGGCCTCCATGGACGCCGCCGGTCGCTTCTACTGGGTGTCAGTGCGCAGCTACGATCAGTCACTGGCCACATTGTATCGCGGTGCCTTTTCCGGTGGAACGGTAACCGGAGCTGCGCTCGTCGCGGGCTCCGTGGTCCGGGGACAGCCCGGATGGCTCATCATGGACGCGGAGGTCGCGTCCGATGGACTGAGTATTGTCTATGCGGATTCACGGTTCGCCGGGGGCCCTGTGCCTGCGGAGTCGCGCCTGGCGTCTGGTGTGCTCACCGGGAACCGGATCGACCGGGACCCGCGATCTGAGGAGCTTTTTCGCGAGGTGAACGCGAGCGCACCACTGGTTTACGCCCCGGCCATGACAGCAAACAGCCTGGAACTCTTCTTTACCGGCCTCACGCTCCCCTTTACCGCCGAGCTCTTTCACGCCACACGCGCCACTCCGTCGTCGGCGTGGGGGAATGTGCGGCGTATTGTGGCCGCCACAGGCTTTGTGGAGGGAGCGACCATCACGCCCGACGGTCGCTCGCTCTACTATCACAAGTTGGATGGCGCGCGGTACCGGCTGTATCGCCTCACACGCTGACTCCTCGGCAGCGCGCCCTGCGACGTTCGAGGGGTGGCCTGCTCACTTCACGAAGACCGGCGGTTCCAGCCGCAGTGTTGTCGGCACACTCTCCCCCTTGAAGAAACGCACCACCGCATCGGCCACACGTTTGTCGGCCTCGTAGATGTTGTGGCCGCCATTTTCGACGATGAGGTGTGTGCCGCGTGAAAAGCCGCGGATCTCCTCGCGCGCTTCGCGCACATTTGTGCGGCCATCCAACGTGCCCGAGATAAAAAGCGACGGCACGTTGGAGCGGAACGGAGCACGGAAGGCATCCCCCAGATCAAGCGAAGGTCTGAGCCCGGCCACGTGCGGCATGGGAAAGTTCAGGGCATCACCGAGAATACCGCGTGCAGCTTCTTCCGTCACCTGGCGTGCGCGTGCCGCCGACATCCCCGACGCCAGATCCATCGCTTCCGGCATGCCGCGGAATCCCGAAAGGCCGCCGGCAATTGTCCGGTAGGTGAGCTGCGCCACCCGGTCGAACTCACCGCGATCGAGCGCGCGGTAGAGCGCGGGCACCTGGGCGATCCCGGCGGGATCGGCAATCATCCCGCCCACGAGCAGCTGAATCGGAAAGGCTGACAGTGTGAGTGTCACCGGCGACGCCCCACCTGCTGGTGTGATGGTCACCATCTTCGGTGAACGATCGAGCGCGGTATGAACCCGCCGCATCAGACCCGGGAGATCGGGATACGCGGCGCGCGCCTCGGGGTCTCCATCAATCAGTTTCTGCACACGTGCGAAGAGCGAATCGGTTTCAGATGGCAGCTTGACGGTCTGGTCCAGCCCCTCGATTCCCGCAAGCACGACGCGCTGCACTGCGGTTGGGTAGTACTTGAGCACCGCCAGCCCGAGGTGTGAGCCATAACTGATCCCCCAGAGGTTCACCTGAGGCACGCCTAACGCGCGTCGCAGATCGTCGATGTCGGCCGCGTTCTCCCGCGTGGTGTAGCCGTCGATATCCATCCCCTTTGCCGTCCACTCGTCAAAGCAGCGTGCCAGCTCGGTACGAAACCATGCGGTCATGGCCTCTCGGGTCAGGGGCCGGCCAAGCGAGCTTGCCTTGCTGGGACAGAGCGTCAGGTCATTGCTGCGTCCCACGCCGCGCTGATCGAGGGCGATCACGTCGGCCACCTCTCGCAACGCCATGAAGATGGGGAAACGCGGACCGGTGGCCGTGCCGATCCCCGAACCACCAGGTCCACCCGCGAGATACACGATTGGAGCCCCCGGTGAGGCGGCCGTCGACTTGAAGCGCACGAATCGGAGTGTAATCCGCCGCGAAGTGGGCTTTCCGCGGTGCTCCGGAACCTGGAATGCTCCCAGTTCCGCCTCCACCGTGGTGCCATTGGCTGCACGGAAGGTGTAGGGCTCGAAGGTCACACTCGGCGGCGCACCCTGCGCAGCGAGTGCGGTGGTCACACAGAGGAACCAGCCGGTGGTGAGGAGTCGTCGCATGGGCGAAAGGGGTCGGGGACATGCTGAAGCTGGCAAGCCCCCGTCCCAGGCGGGGTGGGAATTCGGCGAGCGGTATCTGCCACCCGGCAAACGGTGACTCCCACACCACCTGACCCCCGTATGATACGGCATGCGACTCGGGATCCTTCTTTCGCTCGCTTCGGCCGTCGTAGAGTCACCCGTGCGGCCCCAACATGTCTGGGTGCCAACGCTCGACGTTTGCCCGACGCGAGAGGCGGCGCTCGCCCCAGAATCAGCCGCTGGTGTATGCACCACACGCGCCATCAACGATATCGACCCCCAGCAAACCGAGGTGTGGGCACGCGCGCGGGTCGTCCTTCCCGCAGGGACCGCGCGTTTGACGACACCCGTGGCAGTGATCGTGATTGCGATGGCATCGTCCGAGGTGTTCTGGGACGGCGAACGGGTGGGCGCCAACGGAACGCCGGCCGGCAGTGCGGCGTCGGAAGAGCCCGGCCTCCTCGAGGTGTCGTTCCACCTCAGGCCCGACCAGCTGTCGGGCACGGAGCATGTGCTGGCGCTACATCTGAGCAGCTGGCATACCCCGGTTCGTGTGAGCACCCCCGTGCACGCCATCATCGTCGGCGCGGATGTCGATCTCCTCCTCGCTCGCTTTGTCGCCTATCTCCCTGCCCTCATCACGGCCGGTGCCCTCCTTCTCACCATTGGCTACTTCCTGGTGGCCTTCCTGCGCGATCGCTCAAACCGGGATGCACTCCTCATTGGGGGTATGGGGCTCTTCGCGCTGACACAACTCAGCTTCGAGCTCTGGCGTGTCGTCACGCCGCTCACATATCCGCAACAGGTGTGGCGGCTGATCGGTGTGGTGGTCTGTGCATCGGGATTCGGGCTCTTCATGGTCGTCTACGTAACACGGCGGTTCACCTCGGCCGCAGCCGCAAAGGCTCTTGTCATGACCTCGGTCGGAGCCCTTGCTACAGTCCTGCTCACCCGGCCCCCGCCATCGTGGTGGTACCACGGTCTGGGTGGAGTCTTCAGAGGTTTTGATGGTTTGACCTTTCTGCTTCTGGCGTACTCTGCCCTTGTCGCGCTCGTGATTTCCGCGCGCGCTTTATGGCGCGGCCGGCGCGATGCGAAGTGGATCACCATGGCGCTTGGGCTGTATGTGGGACTGATGCTGGTGGAACGTGAAGCCTTCATGGATCGCGGCTTTTTCGTGGGTGTCGGGCTCCTGTCGATGGTGCTCCTGCTCGACCAGCTCGCGCTCCTCTCGCGAGTGCGTGAAGCCGAGCGTGTCGCGACCACACGCGCCGCCTTGCTGGAGCTCGAGTTGCTCAAACGACGAATGGCACCGCATTGGCTGATGAACACCCTCAACGCCATTGTCAGCTGGATCGAGACCGAACCGAAGACGGCGGTGCGTATGGTGGAGGCCCTTGCCGATGAGTTTCGCCTGGTGAGTCAGCTGGGCGAGCGCGAGTCCGTGACACTCGCCGAGGAGCTGGCACTCTGCCAGCGTCACCTCGAAGTCATGTCGCTGCGCGTGGATCGCCCATTCGCGCTGGAGTGCGAAGGCGTCACCCCCGATCTTCTGGTGCCTCCCGGCGTACTCCATACGCTGGTGGAAAATGCCTTCACCCACGGACGGTACCGCCGGGGCGCCATCTTCCGGCTTTCCCAACAGATGGAGAGCGGACGTATCCTGTTGCGCTTTTCGGCGCCGGCACCGGAGGAGCGCCCTGAGACGCCACGGGCCATTGGCGGTGGTGACGGGCTGGCGTATGTGCAACGCCGTATGCATGCCGTCTTTGGAGTCGAAGCGCAGGTGCAGCAGGGTCCGCATGACGGCGGGTGGCTCACCATACTCACCTTTGCCCCGGTGCGTTCGTGAGGGTGCTGATCGTGGAAGATGAGGCCCCTGCCCTGCGGCGACTGGAACGTCTGGTATCGGAGCAGCCGTCGCTGGGCGATGCGATGATCCTCACCGCCGACAGTGTCGAGGGGGCGATGGCCACGTTAGGCGAGGCACCGGTGGATCTTCTGCTGCTCGACCTCGATCTCTCGGGTCGTGACGGCTTCACGGTGCTGCGGCGGGCCGGGCATGGAGGCATGCGCACGATTGTGGTGTCGGCCGGCGGGCATCGTGCCCTCGAGGCGTTTGAGCACGGGGTGCTCGACTTCGTGGCGAAGCCGGTGAGCGAAGCGCGGTTGTCGCGCGCTATCGCCCGGCTCTGGGCGCCGGATGTGGCACCAGTCGCCGACACCCTGGCGGTGCGCGCGCAGGGCCGCGTCGAGCTGATCCCGCTCCGGGACGTCCGGCGAATCGCCAGTGCCGATGACTATGTGCTGCTGCATCTCGCAGACGGCCGGCGTGTGCTGCACGACGAACATCTGGGCACGCTGGCGCGCTCGCTGCCATCACACTTTGTGCGGGTGCATCGCGGGTGGATCGCGAACCTGCAGCATGTGGTGCGACTGCGGCAGGTGGATCGCGGCACGGTGCTCCTGGAGTGCGTCGATGGCGTGAAAATTCCGGTGAGCCGACGCCGGAGTGCAGAGGTAAGTGAGGCGGTGAGGCGGGTTGGGCGATTGCCATGAAACAGAAACGCCGGCAGGAAACGCTCATGTATTACGAAGAGACCTCGCCGTCGGCGGCGCTGCGAGATCACGTCCTCGCCTTGTGGACGTTCCACGGGCCCGCGGCAACGGAGGGTGCTGTCATGCACCACGTGCCCCCTGACGGTTGCATGGGCATCTCCGTCGCATGGCGCGGTGACGGACGGGTGGACGTTGCGGTCGTGGGTGCGCACGACAGTCCTCTTACCGTTCGCGTCAATCCGGGTGACCGATATTGGGGGGTGCGCTTCTGGCCCGATGCCGGCGCGGCGTGCCTGCATCTCGATGCCGTCACCTGGGTCGGACGCATCGGACCAGCACAGCAGGCACTCGGCGATCGGCTGTCCTCACTGACGGATGCCCTTGCGAAGGTCGTCTCAGCCGACGAGGTGCCCCAGCACCTGCAACACTGGTGTTGTGACATCGTGGCGCAAGCGGCGCCGCTGGATCCTGCCGTGCGACTGGCGGTCGTTGCGATTGCAGCGTCGCGTGGCACTATCCCTATCCGGGAGGTCCCCGCCACCGCCGGGACCAGTGCGCGCACGTTGTTGCGCCGATTTCGTGCAGCGATCGGGCTCACACTCAAGCGCTACGCAAAGGTCCGGCGCTTCCGGGAGGCAGCCGCGCAACACCTGAAGGCCCCGGCCGCGACGTGGAGCACCATAGCGGCCGAGGTAGGTTACGCCGATCACGCACACCTTACCCGGGACTTCCGGGATATTGTGGGTGCACCCCCGCGAGAAGTGGCGCGCCTCATCGGGCGCATCAGTCACGGGGCGTATCGCCCCTAGAGCGCGCAGGTCCTCGCGCCAGGATTGGCGCTTTTCTTCAAGCTCGTACTGCCGGAGCGTGGGTAAGCTCCACTCGATTCCACTCCGGAGCGATCCCATGCGAAGGTACCGAGTACTCATCCTGCTGTGCACGCTGGTGCGCGTCTCGCCACTCCACGCGCAGCTGGCCGTGTCAGACCCCGTGGCTCGCCGCGAGGCACTCATGAAGCTCAGCTTCCTTGTTGGCGACTGGAGCGGGGACGCGCGGATGTCGCGGGGGCCGGGAGGCATGGAGAACTTCCGGCAAACCGAACACGTCCGTTTGGCCGTCGGCGGACAGGCCCTGGTGATCAACGGCGTCGGCCGCATGCTCGTCGGGGACGTACCGGGCGATACTGCGTTTCAGGCGTTGGGAGTCCTCGATTGGCGTCCCGACCGCGGATATCAGCTCCGGTCCATGACACACGAGGGCCGCGAAGGGACATTCCCGGTCACGCTTTTGCCAGAGGCTCAGGGAATTGTCTGGGGATTCGAAGTCCCCGGTGGCCGAGTGCGCTATACCGTGCGCCTCACGCCAGAAGGCGACTGGCATGAGCGAGGGGAGTTCAGCCGCGACGGTACCCAATGGATGCCAACCTTGGAAATGCGCCTCAAGAAGCTCGCCACACACGGGCAATGAGAGGCGCCTGAATCTCTCTCGCTCTCTCTCTCTCTCTCTCTCTCTCTCCTTGACAGCATAGGAGAGCATCGCCATCCTTCTCCTATACGCGATAGGAGAGTCGATGCCGAAACCGAGTGACCTGCTGCCAGGCAATCTCGAACTGGTTGTCCTCAAGGCCATTTCCCTCGGGGACGTCCATGGCTACGGGGTCCTGCTCCGCATCGAGCGTATCTCGAAAGGCGCCATCCTCGTCCAGCAGGGTGCGCTGTACCCGGCGTTGTACCGCCTGGAACACCAGGGCTTGATCGAGAGTGAGTGGGGCACGTCGGAGAACAACCGCCGAGCCAAGTACTATCGTCTCACCACCCTCGGCAAAAAGCGGTTTGGCGAAGAAAAGGCAAGCTGGGGCAGGCTCGCCGACGCCATGACACTCGCACTCGCGGCGACGCCGCGTGAGGCTTAGGACGATGGCGTTCCCGTATGAGTGGTTGTCGATCAGGAGTCTCACCGCGCGGGCGCGATCACTCGGCCGCGGCCTCTTTCATCGTGACTCCACTGAAGGCGAAATGCATGAGGAATTTCGCCTGCATCTCGAGCTGCGCGCAGAGGACTTGCGCCGCAGTGGCCTTTCCCGGGAAGAGTCTGAACGTCTTGCCCGCGTAGAGTTCGGTCATATCGCGACGCACCGCGCGGATGCACGGTCGGCCCGCGGGCTGGGACTGTTCGACAGGGTGAATACGTCCTGGATCGATGTGAAGCTGGGCCTGCGCATGCTGTACAAACATCCGGTGCTCAGCCTCGCCGCCCTGTTTGCCCTCGCCGCTGGCATTCCGATCGGGCTCGCCCCCGGGCACGCGGCGCGAGCCCTTCAATCGCCCCTTCCGGGTGACCCTGGGCATCGGGTGCGAGCCATCAGGCTGTGGGATCCTGTGACATCCGCAGTGGCCACCACGACCGACGCGGACTTCGAACGGTGGTCGCACGACCTGCGCAGCTTCTCACGACTGGCAGCGTTTCGCACCACGTCCTACAACGTCGCAGCGCGCGACGGGCAGACAGCCCCGGTGGCCGGCGCGGAGGTGTCAGAGTCGGCGCTCTCCGTTGCGGGCGGCACGCCGCAGTTGGGCCGTGCGCTCATCGACGCAGACGGTGAGCCGGGCGCGCCGCTCGTGCTTGTGCTGGGCCATGACCTCTGGACGGCGCGGTTTGGTGCCGATCCCGGCATCGTCGGAACGACCATTCGTGTGGGCAGTCGGCTGCACACTGTTGTTGGGGTGATGCCGCAGGACTTCCGCTTCCCTGCCAACGAGCAACTCTGGCTCCCGCTGTCGCGTGCGCGCGGGGGCGACACCGGTAACGAACGCGCGGTCCGCATCTTCGGTCGCCTTGACGATCGCTCTACCCCCGAAGGCGCGCAGGCCGAGCTCGACGCCGCACCACTTCCGTCGGACCTCACGGCGGCACGCGCGCGTTTGCGTCCCGAAGTGGTCCCGTTCGGACTGCAATACCTTGGACTTCCCCGCGGCGGACTCGCGGCACTCCCGGAGTTCCGCTTTGTTCAGCTGCTGGCCCTGGCACTCTTGCTGGTGGCGTGTGGCAATGTGGGGATGCTGGTGTACGCCCGCACCGCGACCCGTTCGCGCGAGATGGCGCTCCGCACGGCACTCGGCGCCAGTCGCACACGTATTGTCACCCAGATCTTCGTGGAGACGATCGTGCTGGCCGCCGTGGCCGCGGCGAGTGGCGTCCTGGCCATCGACTGGCTCCTGGGGAGGGTGAACCTCGCGGCGATCGCAGGAGAAGCCACGCTTCCATACTGGCTCTCGCTTCGCGTGACGGGACGTACGATCGCGCAGGCCGTGGGGCTGGCGGTGCTCAGTGCGACTGCGGCGGGGGTCGCCCCTGCCATTCGCATCACCAGCCGTTGGGTGCAGCAGTCGCTCCGGGGTCCATCCCACACACGCTTCGGTGGGTGGATCAGCGCCCTCGTGGTCGCTGACATTGCGGTGGCAGTTGCTGTGATCGGTTTGGCACTCTCGCTGGCGACACACGCCAACACGCTCATGCGCAGCGATCAGGCGAGCGGTGTCGTGGCCACGAAGGTCCTCGCCGCCGAGGTGCGTATGCCTGACGACAACACGATCGGCGGCCCGGGCACGACGTCGAGCCGCGCAGCCACCATTCAGAGCTCGCTGGTGGCGGCACTGGCGAGTGAGCCAGCGGTCATCGGCGTGGCCGTTGCCGATGTGCTGCCGCGAATGGAGCATCGCATGCTCCCGCTCGATGTTGAGGGCGTGGAGTTGCCCCCTGACCTTCCGCCGCGCTGGGTGCGAAGTGTCCGCGTCGATCCGGGTTACCTCACCGGACTCGGACAACACGTGCTGAGCGGGCGCGACTTCCTGCCTGCCGATACGCCGGCAGAACGCCCTGTCGTGATCGTCAACTCGGCTTTTGCCGCCCGTCACCTCGACGGCGGCGATCCCATCGGCCGACGCATACGATTCCCAACCTCCCCCTGGTCCTCCGATACCGTCTGGCACGAAATCGTTGGCGTCGTCAAGCACCTCGGCGTCAACATGATGAATCCCGACCGCGGTGAGGCGGTGTACATCCCGGTCGCACCGGGTCAGCTGCGTTCCATGCAGATCGGGATTCGCACAGCGGAAGGTTCCGAGTTGCCCTTCTCACGTGTTCGTGAAATCGCCGCAACGATCGACCCCGAAGTGACCGTGGGCCGTTTGGTCGTACTCAGCGATGTTCGGCAGGGAGACTGGTTCCTCATGGTCTCCGTGGCCGGGGGCCTGGCGCTGCTCGTGGTGATCCTCCTCGCCCTCGCCACCAGCGGGCTCTACGCGATGTTGTCGCTCTCCGTTTCCGAGCGAACGCGCGAGATCGGCATTCGATCGGCGCTGGGGGCCGGTCGCTGGACATTGGTGCACACCATCCTCCGCCGTTCGCTGGTCCAGGTAGCGATCGGCGCGCTCATCGGTCTCCCTCTGGCGTTCCGGTTCGTCAGCGAGTTGGCGGAGGATACCGGCGGGGCAACATCGACGCTCGACGCCGCACTCTCCTCGGTGGCGATGGCAGCCGGAGTGGTTCTTCTCGTTGGGCTGTGCGCAACACTCGTTCCTGGCCGTCGTGTACTGGCCATCGAAGCCACGGAGGCGATGAAGGGGAGCGGGTAATTCGAAGACCGGGCGGCGAAGCGGCGTGGTACATTCATCATACCGCCTCTTCAACCCGTCACGAGCCATCTAATGAACGTCAGGATCATCACTGCGGCCCTCGTTCTGCCCCTTTGCGCGTCGTGGCTGCAGGGCCAGCAACTCCAGCCTCGCCCCGTTCCGACCGGTGAGGTGCAGTCGTTCACCTTCCAGTCGCCCTCCATGGGCGTGCGCTTTTCCCTCAACGTGGGGATGCCGACGGGTTACAAGCCCGGAGATGGAAAGAAGTACCCGGCCCTCTTCGTGACCGACGGCGACTTCACCTTTCGAGGTGTCCACGAGGCAGCCGGGTCTCTTGCCGAGGCCATCACGCCGATCTTCATCATCAGTGTTGGCACTGCTCTCGACGAGGGCGAATTGGAACACACGAGGCGTCGGATCTACGAGTTCTCGCCGCCAGGCTGGGATCGCAACGACACCTTCGGCAAGCTCGTCGAGGGCTTCTGCCAGCAGCTCAAGTCTCCTGAGGGTCGCTGCACCGGCGGAGCCGGGAAGTTCCTCACCGCGATCGCAGCAGAGATGATCCCTCAGCTCGCGGCCAGGTTTCCCATCGACACCGCCCAGCTCGGGCTCTTTGGTCTCTCGGCGGGTGGCTTCTTCACATCGTTTGCCATTTTCCAGCCAGACACGCCGTTCAAGAAGTACATCATCTCGAGCCCCGCGATGTCGTACGGTCGCGGCGAGATCTACCGGCAGGAAGCAGCATTTGCGAGCACCCACAAGGATCTCCCCGTGGGGATTTACCTCGCGTCAGGTGCTCTCGAAGCATCAGACCCGATGCTCGAAGGGATCGGCGAGATCGTGAGCGGGATGTCGCACTTCGCTGGAGTGCTCGCCACTCGAAAGTACCCTGGTCTCAAGCTGACGATTGAGTATCACCCGGGGATGGGGCATTCCGACGTGATGTTTACGTCGGTGGTGCGAGGACTGCGCATCCTCTACGCGAAGTGAGCAGGGACATGCATGTCGCACGAGTTACGCTGCGACAATTGGTCAGCGGCGGGTAGCCGACATGACGCGTCACGAGCAGATGGTCGACCGGGTCATTCGCGGTGCGATCGTGTTGTCGGGCATGTGGGCGCTGTACGCCCAGGCCCTCATCCTCACTCGGGCGTCGTTCGCTACCTTGCGTTCTTACGCATGGCTCCCTGCCCTCGCCACTGTTCTGCTCCTGCTACTGATCAGCAGGCGCGGCAGGGACGGTGGCTCTTTGCCGGCGGAGGCAGCGCACAGCAGGATCCTCTCCGGCCGCACCGCCCTGTGGGCGATCGTTGGCAGCGTCGTCGTTTCCCTGACGTTTGCCCTCACCGATTCGGTCACGGCCTTCTGGGTGCTGGCAGCCGCCTTTGTCGCCGCGCTCCACTTCGTCGCGCCGACATCGGAAGTCCTCACCAACGAGCCCCAGGCGGAGAGGAGCGGGCAGGAGATGCTGGCGGTCTGGGCTCTCGCCGTGACAGCGGCGGTGCTCAGCCTCGGCATCAACCGACCCAATCCTGACGATGCCTTCTTCCTCAATGTAGCGGTCACTGCGATCAGGTTTCCTGCTGAGGCCATGTACAGCTTCGATGGACTCACGCGTGACGGGCTCCCGCCCGTCGAGCAGGCGTTCCACCTGCCACAGACGTACGAGTTTGCCGTGGCATTACTCTCCACCCTGCTCCGCATTCCCACCGCCACCACCTACTACGTCGTCCTCCCGACCATCTGGGCGGTGGTCGGCGTGCTCATGACCTGGCGACTGCTGCGCTTCCTTCTGCCATCACACGGAGCCCTCGTCGGCACTGCGGTGTTTGTCTTTCTCATGGTGACGTGGGGTGATGGGCAGCGCTCCTTTGGCTACAACGGGTTGGTTCGCCTCTTTCAGGGAAAGGCCATTTACCTGACGGTCGTGCTTCCCTTTCTGTTGCTGAGCGCAATACGCTACCGGGAGAGTCCATCGGGCGCGCGCTGGTTGATACTCGCCATAGCGCAAGTGGCAGCGGTGGGTCTGACGACGAACGGTGTGATCGTGGCGCCTGTGGCCGCAGGTCTCGCCCTCATCGCCCCACCATGGAGCCGGGCCTCCGTTCGAACTATCGCGACAGGCCTCTCTGCCAGCATCCTCTGCCTCGCTCCCGCGGCGGCGCTGATGCCACGCCTCGCCCCGTACCAGGGCGCCTTTGCGCTGGACGACGTGTTGCCACAATACACCACCACACTCGGGACCGAGAGGACGCCACTCGTCCTGCTCGCGCTACTGGTGATTCCCGCCCTGGCCCGGCTCCGAGCCTCACGGCGCGACCAGTGGATGGCCGGCTATGTGTCGGTTGTCATTCTTCTGATCCTCAGCCCCTTCGCCAGTCGGCTCGCCAGTGCCTTCCTCGGGCACGTGTACAGCTGGCGGCTGCTCTGGGCGGTGCCCATGCCGTTGCTGCTCGCCCTCTCAGCCGGGCTCGTGGCATCGCTGCCCCGGGCGTGGGCCCGCTGGTCGTTCACGGCGCTGGCCGTGTGGGTGGCAGCCTTCACGTTTGCCGGAACCACCGTTGTTGGACAGTTCCCGTTCTCCTTCGCCAACATCGGGCGCCTGAAGGTGGACCCCCAACTCTACTCTGCCGCGCAGACCGTCGCGTCACTGTCCGGCCCGGACGACCTCGCCCTTGTTCCCGAGGATCTGGCCGAGTACGTGTCACGTCTTCCCAATGCCCCGCGACTGGTCGGGGTGCGCTACCTGTATCTGTCCAAATTGCGTGGCATCGTTCCGGATGCGGCATTTGCCGACCGCAGATCGCTCTTCCTCTACTCGGCCAGTGTTCCGCGCGCCATTCCATTCGAAGAGGCGGTGCGTCTGATGCGTGAGCGTGCGCTGCGGACGATCGTGTTCCCAGAGGGGCATCGCGATGCGGCGGCGCTCGAAGTGACCCTGAGGGCAGATGGCTATTCGATACTGCAGGTGCAGCACTTCGTCGTGGCGGTACGAGAGCGACCCAGGGGGTCTGGCACCTGATGCGAACCTGAAGCGCCGTCCCCTGCGCCGAGCGCTTCGACGACGCGGTGGCTTTCACTCGAACCAGCAGGACCCTGCTTCACCTCTACCCTCCTTCCTATGACCACGCAGTGGATCGCACTCGGCCCGGTCGAAGAGTTCATGCGCGCTCCCCTGACCGCGGCAAAGGCGGGCACCGCGCGAATCGTGATCACATGGGTCAACGGTGAATTCGGCGCGCTTTCCGGTGTCTGCAACCACGCCGGTGGGCCGCTGGCCGAGGGTCGGCTCGATGGCGAGTATGTCACCTGTCCATGGCACAACTGGAAGTACCACTGCAAGACCGGGTTGGGGGAACCGGGTTACGAAGCAGACGCGGTCCCGCGCTACGATCTGAAAGTCGAAGGGGGTCACCTCTTTGTTTCGGCCGATGCGGCGACCAGGCGCACCCATGGCGATCACCCGCCCCATCCGCTCGCCCGCAAGGTCGTGCGCGCCGATGGGCCCATTCGCGTGGTGGGTATTTCCACGACCAGCATGGACATCAACAACCCGCGGTACTCCACTAGTGATGCCCTGCTTGACATCGCCATGGAGCACGCCGCCTCGTCAGGCGCAGAGACGCGCACCATCCGTCTGGCGCAGCTCAAGTTCCGGGCCTGTGAGGGATACTACTCCAAGGCGGCACATGCCTGCACGTGGCCCTGCTCCATCACCCAGATGGACCCCGGCGATCAGTTGGAGCAGGTGTACGAGGCCTTCGTGCACTGGGCCGACGCCGTCATCCTGGCAACACCCATTCGCTGGGGACAGGCCGGCTCGCTCTACTTCAAAATGGCCGAGCGTTTGAACTGCGTGCAGAACCAGGTGACGATTGCCAACAAGGTGCTGCTGCGCAACAAGGTCGCGTCGTTCATCATCACGGGCGGGCAGGACAACGTGCAGGGCGTGGCGGGACAGCTGCTCGGATTTTTCGCCGAGATCGGCTGTCACTTTCCGCAATTTCCCTACATCGCGCACTCGCGTGGGTGGAGCGCCGAGGACATGGAGACCAACATCGACGTCGTGAAACACAGCGCGGAGCTCAGGGACGGTGCACGCGCATTGGCCACCCGCACAGTTGACCATGCTCGGCTGCTGCTCGAACATGAGACGGCGCATGCGAGCACGGATCGCGGTGGTCGCAAGGCACACCGCCTCGCGATGGAGAGTGCGGAGTCCTAGAACCCCGCACCGGCACGTGACCGCCAACATGATGGAGCCCCGCTACCCCGCCGCTTCATACGCCTGCTTCACCCAGGCAATCACGTCCTTCGTCACCTCCGCGGGATCAGTCAGCCGAACCTGGTACTGACACATACTTGCCGGAGGCATCACCAGCAGACGATCATCGGCGGGAAGTCCCCTGGCGTTGATCCCGAGGTCCACACGCGTTTTGGTCGCCGGGCCGATCATGGCAAACTGCTTCTTGCGCCTCAGGCTGATGTACCCCTTCTTCGGCGCAATATCGAAGTCGCCGAACGTGCCGATCGCCTTCATCAAGGCGTCATGAATGGGACGTAGCGCCGTCTTTGGGCCCGCGTAGATCTCATCAATCGCCGCGTCCGCTGAAGGCGCTGCGGAGGCCGGCCCCGCCGCCTCCTGCCTGAAGTGATGCACCAGTGTGTTGGCGTCCCCATGACCCATGCCCAGTTTCGATTTGAGCATGTCGCGGATTTCTCCATGTTTCTCCAGCCCGCTCGCCGCAATCAACTTCCCCAGCTCGGCGAGCTTCTTGCCCGTGCGTTTTTCAATGTTGGCCAGCTGTGTGGCAATCGCATCCTCTGGTGTGCTCATCGGCCGCCTCCGGTTCAGGGCGACGCAGTGACACGACGCTGTGTCGCGTACCCGACGATCACACCCACCAGTGACCCTGGAAGCATGATCTCCCAGAAATACCCCGGACTGTTAGGCTCCAGCGACTGCAGATACACAATGGCGTAGGCCAGCGCCGCGCCCACGGCGAGCCCGAAGAGAATGCCCATCGCGAGTGATTTGACCTTGACCGCGAAATAGCCGATCAGCAGACCAGCCACGACGCCCTTGAAGGTCGAGCCGATCACAATGCCCATGATGCCGGGTGCGGTCTCGGGGGCCGAGACCAGTGAACTGAGACCATCCAGCGCGCCGAGGACTGCGCCCAGGATCATGCCGTAGACTGGCTTCTTCATATCACGGTGAGGTTGGGGGGTTGAACCACTCACTACCTGATACAACGCCGGCGAGTACGTCCTTTAACGTCTCAGGAAAACCAGCATCAGAAAGCGCACAAGGAGGTACACCCCCACCAGGGAGAGCGCCACTCGGTGCCGGTTGGCCAGCCGCGCGACACGTTCCATGAGATTTTCCCGATGAGCCGACACGGGGAGTCCGTCGAGCCATGCGGTGATGTCGGCCGAAAGGGCACCGGCGTCGGGGTAGCGCGCAGCTGGTTGAGCGGCCGTTGCACGTGCCACGACCGACGCGAGGGGGCGGACCATCTCCCCACTTCCATTGATCAGGTCGCGCAGAATACACCCCAGCGCGTACACATCAGACCGCTCATCGGCCTCGCCGGCACCTGCGGCCTGTTCGGGCGCCATGTACCCGGGCGTCCCAACCACGGCCCCGTCGCGCGTAGTCCCGCCCTCGCCCGCACCAGCAGAGACGCTCTCCACCATCGCAGCATGACGGACCCTGGCCACACCCCAATCGAGCACCAGCACCTCACCAAAGGCGCCAAGCATGACGTTGTTTGGCGTGAGGTCACGATGAATCACGCCTTGCGAATTGGCAAAGGCCACCGCATCGCAGATACGGGTGAAGATGCGGAGCGCATCACCACGGGTGAGACCGGCGGCTATACGGCGTTTGAGTGTTTCCCCTTTCACGCGCTTCATGACATGAAAGGCCCTTCCATCGGGGAGCACCCCTACATCGTGAATGGGCACGATGCCGGGATGTTCGAGGAGCGAGAGGACCCGCGCTTCCCGGCGCAGTCGCTCGACACCTGATTCTGTCAGCAGTTCGCCCACCACCTTGAGGGCCACGTCGCGTCCGAGTTCGCGATCGTGCGCGCGGTACACCACCCCCATTCCCCCGCGGCCCAGCTCTTCGTGAATGGTGTATCGGGCGTCGTCCACAGGGCGCTCGCTGAGCTGCCGCAAGTTGCCGAGGGCGGCATCGGAGAGTGGTTTCACGACGTGACTCCAAAGATCAGCCGCGCTTCCTGACGGAACTCCTCGTCACTCCGGCATTCGGCACGTAGGCGATCGAGCACCAACGCCCTGAAGCGGCGACGACTCCAGGCCAGATAGTTGGTCACCTGCGTGACGGGAATGTCGTGCGCCGAGGCCAGCTGGGCGTAACTCGAGCGATGTGGTGCATCGATTTCGTCGACATTGTATTGCTTGAAGATGGCGAAGTGTGTCCCCTTCCCAGCCGACTTGCATTCCGACTCGAGGGCGATCAGCGCCGCCGTGAAGAGGCCACGCATCCATTCCTGCTCAAACCAGCGTTCCTGTGCTTCATCGTTGGTGGTGAGTATGTCACCCACGTCGTCCACATCCACATGGTCATGCTGCCCACCGCGTTTCTGCCGGCCCTCGGCCTTCCAGGCATTGCGGAGCCAGGAGTCCACGCACAGCCGAAGGTAGGTGCGGAGCCGTGCACGCTCCGGCTCGTATCGGTGGAAGAGATCGCGCTCGAGCGCCTGGGCAAAGAACTCCTGCGTTGCATCACTGGCGTCGGCCGCGTCGAGCCGCCATCGGCGACAGAGGTAGGAGTGGATGGGGGCCCAATAGGTCGCAGCAATCGCGTCTCGTGCGCGTTCGCGCGCGAGGGGATCGGTGTCCAGAGCCCCCTGCACAATCGAGGGCCGGGTGAGGGGGAAGCTGCGATTTTCCAGTGTGCGGTGGATGAAGGGCGAGCTCAATATGCCGCCGTCGTCAATCCTCACTTCACTCGCGCAGCGGCGGCGACCAACGCGCGAAAGCCCGCGTTTGTGCTATCGGCCTCGGTGGCGATCTCCTGAGCATTCGCCATCACCTGGGCAAATCGCGAGCCGGGCGGCGTGGCGTAGTCGAGCGGCAAGCCGGCGTCGAGCAGGACATGCGCCGTCGTCCAGTTCTCGCGCTCCGCCTGATGCGTGATGGGTGACCACTCCTGCCGGGCACTACCGGTGTCTCGTGGTGTGCGCGACACGCCGTGGGCCAGGAGCACTCGCGCAGCTTCGGGCGTGAGGTAGTTGTCGAACAGCACCGAGCGCCCATCGCTGTCGCGCTCGTCCGGCGAGAACCCGGCCTCGAGCAACAGCGTCAGGGCCGCCGTTCCCACTTCACCTTTGACCTGCGCCAGCTTGGTGATCATCAAGTCGTCGCGGCCCGCGTCATCGGGTCGAGGGAGAGCGCCCGCGGCCAGCAGGGCGCGGAGCGGTCTGAGGTTCTCCATGGTGGCGCTATAAATCATCGCGTGATGGGTCGCGATCCCGAGCAGCGACTGCCCGCGTTCGTCGCGGGCGGCGAGGTCCGGCTGTGCGGTTTTGATGAGGCTATCGACGCGTGCGTAGTCCTCCATGATGATGGCCAGCGCCACCTCCCGCGTTGCCGCATTGGGAAACTCGTAGCGTACCACCGGCCCTGGCCTGGGAATGCCGCGCCGTGAGGGGTACAGCAGGGCCAATCCGGATTCTGTCGTGAAGAGCACGAGCAGGATTGGCGGAATCACAACGATGGCGCCCGCGAGATAGACGGCGATCCCTCGCCCACTCGCACGGCCGCCCCACCAGAGCAGCACGGCTGCCGCGATGGCGACGACTGCGAGCAGCCCGCCGACACCGCGGCCGAGCCCGCGGGTGGCGGCATCGCCGCCATCACGGCCAAGGAGAAGTGCCGCTGCGCCGATGAGGTTTGCGGCAACCAGGAGCCAACCGATCGTGCGCATGGAGGCGTTAGGCGTGATCCCGTAATGCCGCTTTCAATCGTTCCGCGTAATCAAGCAATGTGGCGGCGTTGGTAATCTCCGGATGTGTGGGATACACGCGGAGCAATCCGTCGTCAGGCAGGCGCGGGTGAACGTGAATGTGCAGGTGCGGCACTTCCTGGAAGGCAGCCGGGCCGATCGAGTGCCAGAGCGAGATCCCGTCGTTCGGAAAGGTGGCGCTGACGGCGCGGGTGACTCTAGTGACACTCTGCATCAGTGCCGCGCCCAGCTCGGCGTCCAGGTCACGCACGTCGGGGATGTGCGCCTTGGGGATGACGAGGAAGTGGCCGGGGTTGGCCTGGCGGAGGTCGGCGAAGGCGAGGGTGTGCTGGTCGTCCAGCACGATGGCGGCCGGTGCCCTCCGGGCAACAATCTCGCAGAAGACACACATCGCTTCGGGCCTCAGCGTGGCGCCTTGCGACGTGTTGCTGAAGGGATGCCAGCGGCGGCGAGCTGATCGAGGGGGGTCATTCCTCCGAGCTTGCCGCGTAGCGCGTCGGCATACTCGGCCGCACTCGTCCACCGGTCCGCCGGCAGTTTCTCCAGTCCACGTTCGACGGCGAAGGCGAGCGCATCCCCCACGGCCGGCCGGGCCACCTGTACACTCGCCGGCCGCTCGGTCAGCACCTTGGCCACGATCGCCTGCGCCGTGCTCCCCAGGTGCGGCGGGTCACCCACGAGCATCTCGTAGGTCATCGCCGACAGCGAGTAGATGTCGCTGCGCGCGTCGATGACCCGGTCGCCCGTGGCCTGTTCGGGGCTCATGTACTGCGGCGTGCCTAACGACAATCCGGTTTGCGTCACGCGAGCCCCGCCGGCGTTGCTCACGGCCAGCGCGATGCCGAAGTCCGCGATCACCGGCTGCCCCGCCTGGAGCAGGATGTTCTCCGGCTTGAGGTCGCGGTGGATCACCCCGTGCTGGTGCGCGTATTCGAGCGCCCCGGCGATCGCCGTCGCGAGGCGCACCGCTTCGTCCACCGGCAGCTGCTTCTCCCGGTCGAGCCGCGCACGCAGCGACTCCCCCTCCACGAACGGCATTACATAGAAGAGGAGCCCGTTCGCTTCGCCCGAGTCAAAGAGCGGGAGCAGGTTGGGATGCTGCAGGTTGGCCGTGACCTTGATCTCGGCCAGGAACCGCTCCACGCCAAGGACGGCGCCGAGTTCGGGCTTGAGGACCTTGAGGGCGACGTGGCGGTCGTGCTTGAGGTCGCGCGCGAGGTAGACCGTGGCCATGCCCCCGGCGCCGACTTCGCGTTCAAGGGTGTATCGGCCGGCGAGGGCGGCGGAGAGTTCCGAGATCAGATTCAAGAGGGCCAACCTACAGCGCGCCGCTGCCCTCCAACAGGAACAGCATGCGCCGCGTCCGCCACATCACGGTCGGTCCTTCCATGGGACGTGAGATTTGTCATGGAATTTTCCTGTGTCGCAGGTGGCACGCGACGGCACCCCGTTCGAGCCAACGTCAGCGGGGTCACTCCGCGCATCAGGTTTCGCTGACATGTGCTGCACCTGCATGCATGTTACGCAGATGTCAAAGATGATCCAGATTCGCCATGTGCCGGACCGTCTGCACCGGCGGCTCAAGGCGCGGGCAGCAGCCCACGGCCTTTCACTCTCCGACTACCTGCGGCGAGAGTTGGAGCGCGTGGGGGAGCAGATGACGCCTGAGGAGCTGCGTGAGGCGCTCGCGCGCCTGGATGCCGTAGCGACCACCGAGACAGGTGCCGCAGCCGTGCGAGCGGAACGCGACGCCCGGTGATCGTCGTCGACGCCTCGGCAGTCATCGAACTGCTGCTGCGCTCTCCTCTCGGTGAACGCGTCGAGGCCCGACTCTTCACCGAGCCAGTGGCTCTCCACGGACCACACCTGTATGGATGTGGAAGTGCTCCAGGTGCTGCGCCGTTTGGAATCCCGCGGGGAATTGCAGCCTGCCAGGGCGGCGGCGGCGCTCAGCCTCCTCGAGGTCCTCCCGATGCGTCGGCATCCTCACGCACCATTGCTGACGCGCATCTGGGCCCTCCGCGACAACCTCACCGCCTACGACGCCACATATGTAGCTCTCGCGGAGGCGCTTGGAGCGGTCCTTGTTACCTGCGATGCACGGCTCAGCCGGGCGCCAGGGCTCCACGCGACCGTCGAGGTGCTGACCTGAGGCACCCGTGACGTACGTTGAAGACGCCTGCTATTAGCCGCTGCCCTCACCAACGCGCGAAAGCCGGCGTCGGAGTGTGCTGCCGTCGATCATCCCGGGATCCGGCGCTTGGCCGCACCGCTCCGCCGATGGCAAGC
Source organism: uncultured Gemmatimonadota bacterium (assembly GCA_902826615.1). GTDB lineage: Bacteria > Gemmatimonadota > Gemmatimonadetes > Gemmatimonadales > Gemmatimonadaceae > RBC101. The sequence goes on along the minus strand of CADEFN010000006.1, from coordinate 256,438 downwards.
GGCTAGTGTACTGCGGTGGCAGGGGTAAATCGGGCTCGCGCACCGGCACGGCTTCCCGACGCTAGATTGTGCCACTCCCGTGTCGCGCCCCCGCCAGCCGTACCGACTCCAACCTCGCCCACCGTGACGCAGCTGCGGGACCAGCTTCAGGCCACCCTGACCGGCAGCTACACCATCGAGCGCGAACTCGGCGGCGGTGGGATGTCGAAGGTGTTCGTGGCCGAGGAGACGCGACTCAGGCGTAAAGTCGTGGTGAAGGTGCTGTCGCCCGAACTCGCCCAGGGCCTCAGCGTCGAGCGATTCGAACGGGAAATCCAGACCGTCGCTGCGCTCCAGCACGCGAACATCGTCCCGGTTCACACCGCCGGTGATCCCGCGGGAGACAGTGTCGGGCTCGCAAGATTCGATATCGTTTTTCGAGGCCGCATGCCGGAGGGGGTGCGGCGTCTCGATGCGGTTGCCGACAAGCAGCCAAGCCTTGCTGTCGCCGATCTGTACGCGCGCGCCGGTGAGGTGGGGAAAGCGAAGGCGGTGTTGGCGCGGTACGAGTCCACGACCCCGGGAGGGGTGCAGCGAGTAGCGAGTCAATCCTGGCATGAAGCTCGCGGCAACATCGCACTCGCGGAACGGCGATTCGCCGACGCGATCCGTGAGTTTCGGGCCAGCGATACCGATACCTCCGGCGTCCCGGCCGATTGCATAGAGTGCGCGCAGATCAGTCTCGCCCGGGCGTTCGACGCGGCGAACCAGGCCGACTCCACGATTGCCACCATGGAACGGTATCTCGCCATCCCACCGCGTCGGCAAAACTACGTCAATGACGCCCACTTCCTGCGGGCGATGGTGCACGAGCGCCTCGGCCAACTGTACGAAGCCAAGGGCGATACCGCGAAGGCTGTCTCCAACTACCGCACATTCATCGCGCTCTGGAAAGACGCGGAGCCCGAGTTCCAACCGCGGGTGGCCGAAGCCGGGCGCCGGCTCGAAAAACTGACACCGGTGGAGAAGCTGCGTTAGGCGCGGTCGCCGCAGGCGGCCTTGGGCCTGTCCACCATTAGTCTCGGCCCGCCGTACGACCCAGATGTTCGACTCGACCTGCTGCGCACCGAAGTACCGGGTCCCGCCATCGGGCGACGCGACGAGACTCCGCATTCGGTCGGGCGGATACGGCTGCGAGTCGGCGATCGGCCTGCCCCAAGTCGCGGTCCACGCGTTCGCAGCCGGACCACGCGGAGTGCGTGCGCAGATCGGTCACGGCTCGATGCGCGACAGGGCCGTGATCACGTCGAAGTCGCGATCGTAGCTGCAGATGGCATCGAGTCCTTCGTGCATCACCACCGCCGCGTGCAACGCGTCGCGTGCCATCAGGGCGGGATGGAGGTCCAGCAAGGCGCGGGCACGGTCGAGCATCTCGGCCGAGATGGGCACAACGCTGGGAAACAATTGCCTCGCGAGATCGTACACCTGGCGTCCATCGCGCCACCGCTTGATGGCACGATAGCGATGCAGGATTTCCTGCAGCGTTTCTGCGTCGATCGTGGCCGCCACTTCACCGCGAGCGACGCGCTCCAGTAAACGCGCGCTTGGCGCCTTGTGAGGATGCGCCGCACCGGCCGCGTACATGAAGATGTTGGCGTCGATGAGAATCATGGGGCGCTCACGAGACGCTGAGGGATCACCGCGTGGTGCGCGATCGAGCGCGCGGTATCAGCATCCGTGCGCTGGGGACCGATTCCTGCTTCATGTCATGCGGGGAGCCCACGGGCAACGTCAACGCGGCAAGCGCCTGTGCGGCCGCGACACGAGTGTCCGTATCGACCAAGCCATACTGCGCCACGCACGCTTCGCGCACCAGTTCGCCGAGGCTCGTGCCGCGTCGGGCGGCGAGCGCGGTGAGGCGCTCGTGGGTGTCCGGCGAGAAAAGGATGGTGGTCTTCTTGGAAAGCTCCATATGCACCTCCGTAGGTGGAACCTATCATCGGTTGGCGGCGCAGGCAAGGCGCGGCACGCTCACGCGGGGTGTGCGCCGTTCATTTGGTCCATGCGCTTGATGATGCTGAGGGGGATCCCATGACCCCCGGGCCCGCCGGCCAGCGACTCGCCCGGCCATGGGGGACAGTGTACAATCGGGCATGACGAACCGCCGCGATTTCCTCCGCCGCGCCGCCGTGGGCTCCACCGCCACCGCCGCCTCCCTGATCGCTTCGCGCGCTGCGCTCGTGCCGCCGCGCGAGATCCTCGAGATCGCCCGCACCAATCGCGGGCTGCCTGCGCCGCCAAACGGATCACTCGTCTCGGTCGCGCAGGACGAAGCGTACTGGCGCGAGGTCGCGGCGCAGTACGCCATCACCGACAAGGCCACCAACCTCGAGGCCGGCTACTGGGGGATGATGGCCAACCCGGTCCTTGCCGCGTACCACCGCCACGTGGACCGCGTGAACCGCGAAAACTCCTGGTTCGCGCGACGCGAGTTCCCTGCCCTCTCACAGGCCGCGCGTCAACGCGTGGCCACCGCACTCGGCGTCGACGCGGGGGAGATTGCCTGGGCGCGGAACGCCACCGAGGCGCTGCAGACGATCATTGGACAATACAACCGGCTGCAAGCAGGTGACACCGTGTTGTACGCGGACCTCGATTATCCCGCGATGCAGATGGCGATGAATGCACTCGCCGCCAAACGTGGGGCGAAGGTCGCAACCCTGAACATCCCCGAGCCCGCATCGCGTCAGGGAATCCTCGACGTATACGCCAAGGCCCTCGAAGCCAATCCACGCACGCGACTCCTCCTCCTCACGCACCCCAACAACAAGACGGGGCTGATGCTCCCGCTCCGCGAACTGACCGATATGGCGCGCGCACGGGGCATCGACACAGTCATCGACACCGCACATGCGTTCGGCCAGTTCCCGCTTTCGCTCCCCGACCTCGGCGCACCGTTTGCCGCCGTGAACCTGCACAAGTGGATGGGCGCGCCATTGAGCGTCGCGGCACTCTACATCAGGAAGGATGTCCTCGACCGCATCGACCGCGCCCATGGTGACGACGGGCCGCTCGATCGCATCGACAGTCGCATTCACACCGGCACGACTGATTTTGCCGCGATCATGACGGTGCCCGACGCCATGGACTTTCAGGACCGCATCGGCATTCCGCGCAAGGCGGCACGGCTGCGCTACCTGCGTGATGCATGGGTCGGTCCGGCGCGTTCCATTGCCGGTGTGGATATCCTCACGCCGGACGAGCCCGGCCTCGCGGGAGCGATCACCGGCTTCCGGCTCCACGGCGACGGCTCGCGCGAACGGAATATCGCCATCGCGCGGACGCTGCTCGACGAGTTCGGGATCTTCACTGTGGCGCGCTCCGGTCTGGCAAAGGGTGACTGCGTGCGGGTGACGCCTGCGCTCTACTCGTCGCCCGCCGATGCGGCGAAGCTGGTGGCGGCGCTCCGGGTGATGGCCGCGCGGCGGGGGTGAGCGGGCCGTGGAAGCACCGCCGCGGCACTCCACATTGAGAACGGAAGCACAACTCCCATTGCGATCTGCCGGTGTGCCGCGCCCACTATCCCGTGATCACGCCCCCACCAGGTTCTTGCGCGGATCAATGATCCTCAGCACGCCGTCGATCCCCGGCTGGTTGAAACCCTTGAAACCGTCGTTCCGCTCGAGGTTTTCCAGATGCGAACCGATCGCGCCGTTGAGCCGGAAGTCCTCCGCCTGCTCGGCGGTAATCAGGCCCTTCTGCTCCAGCGCGTCGATGCGGGCCGGATCAACTGCCCACCACTCGCCTTCGGTGAGGGCCTGGTAGAGGTGGGGGAAGTCTGAGAACGGTTGCATGAACGACACGCCGGCGGCCTCAAGGCGGGACTGCATGCGGACGTGGTCGTACATGCACTCCAGGTGATTGATGCCGGCCTCGAGCATCGATTCGCCGTGCAGGGCGCACCACAGCCCGGCACGCCGGAGGAAGGGGAGCGGCTCGAGCTGCAGGTGCGCAAAGTCGATGTCCAGTTCATCGGGTGCGAGGTCGATGTCGGCAAAGATCACCGAGCCTAACGCCGACTGCTCCAGGATCTGTGACCCCCAGCCGGCGGCATGGCCGGCATAGAACAACTCGCGGCACTCGAAGCCCAACGCCTCGAGGACCCCCACACAGCGGTGGAACCACTCCCGCGAACTGTCATACGTGTGATGGTCCTGGTTGGCCCATCCAATCCCGTGGTAGTCTTGTCGCGCCTTCTGCACGCGGCCGGCGTGGTTACGGCGTTCCCAGTACTCCCGCTCGGAGCGCAACCAGAGCCAGCAGGCCCAGTCCTTCCCCAGGTCGGCCACGGCCTGTGCGACGAGGGCATCGGTGTGGTCGTAGGCAGCCGAGATGTCGGAGAACTCGCGGCGGCGGGCGCGGAAAGCCTGCAGGTGGATGCGCGCGGCACGCAGAGTGGCCGGCGATGGATCAGCGGGGTCGAAACCCGCGGCACCCCGTCGTTCGATGGCATCGAACGCGACGCCGCCTTCCTCAGCCAGGCGCACGCGCCGGAAGGGCGCGTGACGGGCGCCATCGATCGGCGCTGACAGGCGCTGCGCGGTCGCAAACTCCTCGGCGTACTCGACCTTGAACCCGACCGTCAGCCCGTGCGCACCCTCCAGCACGGCGGGGAAGAGCCCCGTCGGGTTCCGCCACACGCCCGGCTGAACCGGATCGGCATCCCACCCGGCCTCTCCAAATGCGCGCAGCAGGGCGGGATCGCCCACACGCAGGTGGTCCAGGATGTCCACCAGGCGCACCCCGATGTCTTCGCGGAGGCGAGTGGCCAGCGCCGCAGCTGCCGGTACACGCGTCAGGGCGTCGGCGAGGATCTGGGTCACGAGAGTGGCAGCCGCCGGTTGGGTGGTCCAGGTACGGTCGTGTCGGGGCATGGGAGCAGCGGAAGAGGACAGGGTGAGCGCCGTGGCGCCAGGGACGGCGCGGCGTTACCATAACGGCCGTTATGAAAACCTGCAACCACACCCCTCGGCACCCATGAGCCGCCCCCGCGGAGACCACGACGAACGGCGGGAGCTGATCGGGCTCGCAGCCGCCGAGATCATTGCCACCCGCGGGCTGGACCAGCTCACCCTGCGTGACGTGGCAGCCGAGCTCGGCGTCACCACCGGTGTGCTCACGCACTACTTCCCGTCCAAGGACGCGCTGGTGGGCTACACCAAGGAACTGGTCTTCGACCTGCGGTTCGAACGGGCGCGGCAGGCCGCTGATGGGGTCACGGGGATCGACCGCCTGCATGCCGTCGTTGGGGACATGCTCCCGGTGGATGAGGAGCGCCGCACCGGCTGGCGAGTCCTGGTGGCCTTCCATGGCAGTGCCGTCGCGTCGGCCGCCATGCGGCGCGCGCACGACGGCCGCATGCGACGCTGGTTCACGCTCTTCGATGACCTCGTGGCATCGCTCGTGGCCGCAGACATCCTCCCTGCGGGTACCGACACGTCGCGCATCGGCATGGCCATCGCCTTCATGGTGGAAGGGATGGCCGTGCACATGGCGATGATGGAACCTCCGATGAGCGCCAGCTGGCAGCTGGCCTTTGCACGCGAGCAGGTCGACCGACTGGTGCGGCCGGTACCAGGCAGGCGCCGCGCCACAGGGCCGCAGCGGCTCACGCCGCCCGCCAATCGCCGCAAGGAGGCCGTGACGCGATGAGGGCTCGCACAGGCCTTGTCGCCCTGATGCTGACGACCGCCTGCGTCGGCGCACCCTCGTATGATCTGGTCCTGGCCGGCGGCACCGTGGTCGACGGCACCGGGGGGCCGCGCCGAATCGCCGATGTCGGCGTGCGCAACGGGAAGTTAGTTGCTGTGGCCCCCGGTCTCTCCAGGCGCGGTGCGCGCCGGGTGATCGACGTGTCGGGCCTGGTGGTCGCCCCCGGCTTCTGGGACAACCATGCCCACCTCGTGACCCTGCACGAGCATCCCCTCGCCGAGAACTTCATCCGGCAGGGCATCACCACGATCCTCGCGCCACAGCACTCGCAGGACCAGCCCTTCCCCATGGATGCCTATCGCGACAGCGTGCGCATGGCGCCTAACGTGGGACTGTTTGCCGGCCACACCTGGATCCGCAAGCGCGTGATGGGACTGGCGAATCGCGCCCCGACCACCACCGAGCTGGCCTGGATGGAGGCCCTCGTGGACTCGTCCATGCAGCAGGGTGCCCTCGGCCTTGCGACGGGGCTCGAGTATGTGCCGGCCACCTACGCCACGGTCGACGAAGTCGCCGCCCTCGCCACGATCGCCGCCCGGCATGGTGGGATCTACGTCACCCACATGCGCGATGAGGGCGCGTCGATCATGGCGGCCCTTCGAGAGACACTCGAGGTCGGGCGCCGGGCCCGAATTCCCGTGCAGGTGAACCACCTCAAGGTCACGGGAGCTGCACAATGGGGTTGGAGTACCGCCATGCTCTCCCTGCTCGACTCCGCGCGCGCCGCGGGACAGGAGGTGGCCTTCGACATCTATCCATACACCGCTTACAGCACGTACTCCGACGTCATGTTCCCGGCGTGGGCACTGGCCGACGGTGCCGAGGCCTTCCGAAAACGAGTCGCCGATGCCGCCACCCGCCGGCGCCTGGCGCGTGAGATGCGCGAGATCTTCCCGCGACAGACCGGCGCCGAGCCATCCTCCATCCAGTTCCGGGAGGTGACGCACGACTCGTCGCTCGCGGGGAAGACCCTGGCCGACTACCTGGTGGCCCGCGGGCTTCCCCTTACCATCGAAGGGGCGGTCGAAGGGCTGATCGAACTGCAGCGGGCCGGAGGATTCATCGGGATCTTCCACGGCATGGACGAGGGCGACGTGGTACGGTTCCTCGAACACCCCGCCACGATGATCGAGACCGATGGCGACCTGGTGGTCCCCAGCCGGGGGCACCCGCATCCTCGCAGCTACGGCTCATTCCCCCGGGTGCTCGAGCGCTACGTGCGCGATCGTGGTGTCATCACGCTCGAGGGCGCTGTGCAGCGGATGACCTCCCACTCCGCACGCTGGCTCGGCGTGACGGATCGCGGCGTCGTGGCCGAGGGACAGGTAGCAGATCTCGTCGTCTTCGATGCCGCAGCGATCAGCGATCGTTCGTCGTACCTCGACCCACACCACTACCCGGAGGGGGTGCGACATGTGGTCGTGAATGGGACGATGGTGCTGGAGAACGGTGCCATCACCGGGGCTCGGCCCGGCACATTCCTCGTCAGGGGGCGACCCGCGCTGCGCTGATCATCCGCTGTCCGCCGGCGCTCTGCACCGCCAGTGCGATCGCGAAGTCCGCGACGAGGGCGCTGCCATCGTGCAGCAGGATGTTCTCCGGCTTGATGTCGCGATCGATCACATTCTGCCGGTGGGCATAGTCGAGCGCGCTCGCCACTTCGCGCGCGATCCGGACGGCGTCAGCAATCGGGAGCTGCTTCTCGCGTTCCAGCCGCGCGCGGAGCGTCTCGCCCGTTACCAGCGGCATCACGTAGTACAGCAGGCCATCCGCCTCCCCGCTGTCGAGCAGTGGCAGGATGTGGGGATGCTGCAGTCGTGCGGTTGTTCGAATCTCGGTGAGAAAGCGGTCGCCGCCTAACGCGGCGCCGAGGTCGGGGTGCAGGACCTTGATGGCGACGTCGCGGTCGTGCTTGAGATCGTGCGCGAGATAGACGGTGACCATGCCGCCCGCGCCAAGCTCGCGGTCGAGGCGGTAGCGGTCGGCGAGGGCGGCGGCGAGGCGATCGCGAGGGGACGTCACAGGACGGGAATGCAGCGCTGGCGCGACGTAGGGTGAGGGCTCGGACAGGAGTCCCCCCGCCCACCGTCAGTCGAACCCGCCCAGGGGTTCAAGATCGGCCAACTGTGCAGCGCTGCGTCCGCCTTGCGCGTAGGCTTCTGTCTCCCCCCTTCGAGGCCCGATGCGTTTGCTCCGAGCCGTCCCCCATACAGCCAAGGCCCTTTCCCTGACCCTCCTGGGTCTGCTGGGGCTCACATCGCCTGCCAGCTCCCAGAGCACGGTGCCCGATGGCGCCCTGGTGATTCGCGGAGGCTGGCTCTTTGATGCGGTGAGCGATGCCGTGCGCCGCAACACGGGAATCGTGGTGGTCGCCGGGAAGATCTTCGCCGTCGACGCCTCGCTCGCCGCTGGTCCCGTGCCTAACGCGCGACAGGTCCTCGAGCTCGACGACGAAGCCTATCTGCTCCCGGGTTTCATTGACCTGCACGCCCACTACAACGTCAACCTCTTCGGAGGCAAACGACGCGATGAAACCACGGTGCAGCCGGTGGTCTTTCTCGCCAATGGCGTGACCACCACCTTCCCCGCCGGGGAGTACGATCCGGAAGACATGCAGGCGCTGCGGCTCCGCATCGAACGCGGCGAAACGCCTGGGCCACGTCTCATGAACTCGGGGGCCTACTTCGGCAGCACACGACCAGGGTGGAATCCCGAGATGACAGCGGCCGACGTGTACGCCGACGTCGACAAGTGGGTGGCGCGCGGGGTGCGTGGGTTCAAGGCCAAGGGCATCGGTCCGGGCCCCCTCAAGGCGCTCATCGAACGGGCACACTTCCATGGCGCCACGGTCACGGGACATCTCGACTCCGGATTTCGCGGCAGTGTGAATCCGCGTGATGCCATCCTCATGGGAATCGACCGCATCGAACACTTCATGGGTGGCGATGCCATGCCCGCGACCCAGTCGGCCTACGCGTCGTACGTCAACCTCGACCTCTCGTCGAAAGCGGTGAAGGACGTCATGCAGCTCTTCATCGATCGCCGCGTGAACTTCGACGCCACCATGACGGCCTTCGGCTACGCCTCCAATCGCGACGAACTCTTCGAGAAGTGGAGCGACGAGCGACGCTTCCTCGCACCCTACGCACGCGAAGAGTTCGACAAGAAGCCCGCGGCGCGAATCAACGACCAGTTCGACCGGATCTATCGCATCAAGCCACGCGAGATCAAGCAGTTCTATGACATGGGGGGTGGCCACCTCATCACCTCAGGCACCGACTACCCAAGCACTGGCGAGTTTCTCCCCGGCTTCTCAACCCACCGGGAGATTCATGCCTTCGCGCGGGCCGGCATTCCCAATCATGCCGCCCTCAAGATTGCGACGATCAACAACGCGCGTGCCTTTGGCCTGGGCGATCGGCTGGGCAGTGTTGAGCCCGGGAAGTTTGCCGACCTGGTGATCGTGCGTGGCAATCCCCTTCGCGAGATTCGCAACACACGCAACGTGCAGCAGGTGATCAAGGGCGGCCAGGTCTACCAGGCGGCCGCACTCCTCAAGTCAGTAGAAGGAAAGCTGGGGCCCGCCACCGCTGCACAAGCGGCGGAGTGGCGTTAGGTCACGGCGCACGCGCCGCCAGCGAGGGCCCGGAACCACGCAATCGCCCAAGCTCCTGCTGCAATTCGGGAAGGGCGGCACGGCCCTGCTCTGTCTCGATGATGTTGGTCATCTCGAACGGGTCGGTGCTCAAGTCGTAGAGTTCATCCATCCCGTCAAGTTCGGTGTAGTGGATGTACTTGTAGCGTTCGGTGCGCACGGCCTGGTACCCCATGGTGAGCGTGCGCGGGAAGACGATATCGGTCCAGTACTCGAGCAGGATTGACGTTCGCCAGTTTGCCGGCGCCTCTCCCACGAGCAGCGGCACCAGGGAGCGGCCATCGCGCGACTCGGCGTCGGCCACGCCGGCCACCTCGAGAATGGTGGAGGCAAAGTCGGTCGTCTGGACCATCGGCGCCGGCGTGGCTCCGCTGCGCGCCATTGGAGGATACCGCACCAGCAATGGGATACGCGCCGTCTCCTCGTAGGCGAGGCGTCGCTCCTGATCGAGCCCATGCTCGCCGTAGAAGTACCCGTGATCACTCGTCAGGATGATCATCGTGCGGTCGAGTGTGCCCATGGAGTCGAGGGTCGCCATCAGCCGACCAAGTGATTCGTCGACGCCGAGCAACATCTCCAGACGCGCCCGGATGTCGCGTTCACTGGTACCCGTGGCCGGTGATAGCGGGGGCAATCCCGGAATGCTGCGCGCGAGGGCCTTGCTGCCTGTTGGTGGCTGTAGCGCGTTAGGGCGTCGGGGAATGGTCGGCGTGGCGTAACGCCCCACATGACGCGGCGCCGGAACAAATCCCTCCGGCTGGCCGGCAGCCATCTGGCCCCTGGTCCCGTCGTTGGACTGCATGATATTCGGGTGCAGCGCCTTGTGCGCAAGGAAGGCCATGAAGGGCTGTGTGCCCGACGTCCGCACAAAATCCACGACCTGATCGGTGAGCACATCGGTGACGTACCCCGGCACGACACGCCGAGTACCGTCCATGTTGAGCTGCGGGTCCACCGCCTCGCCCTGACCGCGCATGGCCACCCACCGGGTCCACCCGCGACGCGGGGTGTCGTCGTTGCCCATATGCCACTTGCCGAAGAACCCGGTCTGGTATCCAGCGGCCGAGAGCGGTATGGCAAAGGTGGGGAGGGTGTGGCTCGCCGAATCACGCGCGGTGTTATCGATGATGCCGTTGGTATGCGCGTATTGCCCGGTGAGGATCGTCGCTCGGCTCGGCGAACAAAGCGGGGTTGCCGCAAAGGCGTTGAGGAAGCGTGTGCCCTCACGCGCAAGCCGGTCGATGTTGGGCGTCTCGACAAAGGGGTGGCCAGACGCCGCGATGTCGTCCCAGCGAAGATCGTCGACGAGGACAAACAGAATGTTGGGACGCTGCGGCTCCCGCGACTCGCAGGACAGCAGCACCGAGGCAAACAGAAGTCCGAGTGTTCGAACAGGAAATCGCATCAGGACAGGTTACTGGAGGGGACGTGCCGCACGCCAACCTGCCAGACGGCGCGCCTCGAGTGAATCGATCGTTGCGGCCATTGCGGGATCGGCGGCCAGATTACGTGTTTCATCCGGATCGTTCAGATGATCGTAGAGCTCTTTGGCTGTCGTGCGTTTGGTTTCCCACTGTTCCCACGTGGCATACCGGTACCGCTCGGTGCGAATGCTGTAGCCCATATATGGCAGCGAGTCGAGCCCGACCCAGATGCCATGACGCAGGAACTGGCTGAATGTCGCCGTCTTCCAGGGGCGCGCCGAATCGGCAAGCAGCGGCACAGCGCTCATCCCCTGCAGGTGCGTTGGAGTTGGGAGTCCTGCCAGCTCACTCAACGTCGGGTAGATGTCCACAAACTCCACCATCTGGTTGAGCCGTGTGCCGGGGGCGGCCTTGCCCGGGGCGCGCACGATCAGGGGGGCCCGGGTGTCGATGAGGTGGTTGGTCATCTTCGCCCAGCTGTTGTGCTCTCCCAGCTTGTAACCGTGGTCGCCCCAGAGCACAACGATGGTGTTCTGCGTGATGCCCAAACTGTCGAGCGCATCGAGCAGCCGCCCCACTTGCGCGTCGATGTAACTCACGGAGGCGTAGTACCCATGTTTGAGTCGTCGCGCCTCGTCCTCGGTCACCGAGCCCTTGAAGGGATGCGCCACCTGTGAGAAGTCGGCATACCCCCGCAACTCACGCATGTTGTTGATCGCCATCTCCGGCGCGCCCTGCGGCACCTCCGCGCTGCGAGCGAGGGGAATGCTGGCACGATCGTAGAGGTCCCAGTACTTCTGCGGTGCGTTGAAAGGCAGGTGCGGGCGATAGTAGCCCACGCCAAAGAAAAACGGTTCACCGCGCGCGCTCAGCTCCGCCAGCTTGCGCACCGCATAGTTGGTCTGGGCGCCATCGTAGTACACGCTGTCGGGAAGATCGACCGCCTCGGTGGCGTTGGCCTTGAGGTACCAGAGCCGGAACTGGTCGATATGTCGCGCCTCACGCCCCGCGGCGATGGCTGCGGCCTTGCGTGTCTCCTGAATGGCGAGGTTGTCGCGATGATGATAGACCGCATCGGGGTCGTAGGGAAAACCCTTGATCTTCATCTCGGGTTCGCTCCAGGACAGCGAATCCGGGAGGATATTGTGGTAGATCTTGCCGACCACGGTGGCGAAGTACCCATGTTGCCGAAAGTGCTGGGGCAGCGTGACGACATCTGGCACCGTCTTCCGGAAGTCCGTGTCGAGGTCCCACACCCGGAGGGAATCGGGTCGCAGCCCCGTCATGATGCTGGCGCGTGACGGATTGCAGACCGCTTGCTGCACGTGTGCCTGCAGGAAGGTCACACCACTGCGCGCCAGCCGGTCGATGTTGGGCGTGATCGCCAGGGAATCACCATACGCGCCGAGTGCCGGCCGCAAATCATCAACGGCGATGAAGAGAATGTTGAGGCGTTGTGGTACTTCTCCTCGGCACGCCAGGCTCGCGAGCGCAACGGTCAAACCGCAGGCCAACCACTTCATGGCTTGGCGTTGACTTCATGTGCTTGCACAATCTGCCAGCGTCCGGCACGCCGCTGGTAGACAAACGTCCAGATCTTGCCATCGGTCCAGAGCGGAGCTCCAGCGGTATCCGCCATCTCGGCGCGAAAGACACCGGTGAAGGCGCCTGCATCGGGTGCCAGCACCAGCACATGCGCTGGCTCCCAGCGCCCACCCGCCCGTCCGATGCGACCAAAGAAGGGCGTCGCCGCCTTCTTGAGCGCAGCGTTGTCGGGATAGATGCGACCATTGTCGACATACACGAAGTCGGCGTCCTTCGTGAAGAGGTCGGCCAGCGAGTCCACCTGGCGAGACGCCAGCGCCGCGATGACCCGGTCGGCTTCCTGCCGAATGGTGTCAGCCACTGCCGCGCGCTGTGGGTCGGTGAACTCCGGGGCCTTGGCGCACGCAGTGCTGACCGCGAGCAGAATCATGCACCAGCGTGACGTCATGTGTGCCTCTCCAGGGGCTGATCGGGCAACGTTACCCCACAACCCGACCGGGCGCTACATTCGACCGGCATGAGAGTGTCTCCACGTGCATCCTGCGCACTTCTGCTGTGCGTCCTCGCCGCCGCAGGATGTGCGGCCGACCGCGAGCCGATGCCAACGACCACGGCGCCGGGCCCTGCACCGGCAGGAATGGTGTGGATTCCCGGCGGAACGTTCGCCATGGGAGATGATGGCCCCTTTGCCCTGGCGCATGAGCAGCCGGTGCATCGCGTGACCGTGGACGGATTTTTCATGGACACGACGCCGGTGACCAACGCCCGCTTTCACGAGTTTGTGCGTGCCACCGGATATCTCACCGTGGCGGAGCGTGTGCCTGACCGCGCGGCGCTGATGGCGCAACTTCCGCCGGGAACACCTCCCCCGCCGCCCGAGGTGCTGGTGCCCGGCTCCCTGGTTTTTACGCCAGCCAGTGGTGAGGTGGACCTGCGTGATGTTGCACGCTGGTGGCGCTGGGTGCCGGGCGCAAGCTGGCAGCATCCGAAGGGACCGGGGAGCGACATCGCCGGTCGCGAGCAGTTCCCGGTGGTGCACATCGCCTGGGAAGATGCGACCGCATTCGCCACATGGGCTGGTGGCCGCCTGCCCACTGAGGCCGAGTGGGAGTATGCCGCGCGGGGAGGGCTCGAGCGCGCCGCGCATGCGTGGGGAAACACTGCGCATGATCCGGAGCATCCACAGGCACACATCTATACGGGGACGTTTCCAGCGCATCCCGCGGAGCCGGTGGCGGTGGGGAGTTATGGCGCCAATGGGTTTGGTCTGCGCGATATGTCGGGGAACGTCTGGCAATGGACGGCCGACTGGTATCAGCCCGACACCTATGCCCGTCGGGCATCAGCCGGCGCGAGTCGCAACCCGGCAGGCCCAACGACCGGCAGCGATCCCGCCAACCCGTCAGGCGCAACACGGGTGATCCGGGGTGGCTCGTTCCTGTGCAGCGATGTGTACTGCCGGGGCTATCGGGTGAGCGCGCGTGGTACCGGCGCGCCCGATACCGGAGCATCGCATATCGGCTTTCGTGTTGTTGTCAGCGCCAATCCGTCCTGACGCGGCGGCGCCTCACGTGCTCAGCGTTGCACGCCGTACTTGCGCACATGGATGACACCCTCGGCGTCGTTCCAGGTCGCGAGGAGATCAGCAGGTCCAATGACAAGCGGGGTCACACCAGCCGGCACCGTCACCTGCGTTTGCCATCGGCCATCGGGGTCGAACACCGACCAGGTGGAGGGCCGGCTGGCCTGGCGTGGCTCGCCGTACTCCTGAACCCACACCTCACCATTTGACGCCACAACCACCCTAGCATACAGTGGTTTGGTCTGAGGACGTGGGGTGTCGAGCATTTCCTGACGTCGTTGTGCCTTGAGTTCCTCCCGGCCCGCCGGAAAGCCTTCGAGCCATTCATCGATCTGCGCAACGGCCTCGGCGTCGGTCACGGGCACCGGCGTGGCGCTGCGGCGCACTGAGCGCATCAAACGGCCATCGGCACCATACCAGTCGAAGCCGAAGCGTTCGTTCGTCGCCACCAGCACCTTCGTCTCGTGACGCGCGAAGTACGAACTGCGCATGAAAACGACGCGCCGCATCGAGACGCCGCCTTCCGGAAGTGCGACGACGGCCTGTTCGTCCAGCGGAAAGCGACCTAACGAGGCGACGGGAACCCCTTCCGGTGTGGCAATACGCAGGATGATGGGGTCGCGCTGCACACCGGAACCCGGAACAGGACGCGGATAGGTGCCCAGCAAAAGTCGGCCATCATTCAGCACGTCGAGCGGAAATGACGCACCCGCGGAGTCAGTTCCCACGATCGTGGTCACCCTGCCGAGTGTTCCTGCCGAATCGAAGACGGTGACACGCCGGAGTGCGAGGTCGTAGACCAGGACCGAGTCGCCAAAGGTCTTGAGCAAGTCGAACTGCCGAAACTCAGCCGGGCCATTCCCTTCGCGCCCCACCGTGCGCACCCAGCGGCCCTCCCCGTCATACCAGCGGAGTTCCCGCCCCGTCGCCACCACCATGGCGCCCCCGGGGAGCCGGGTGATGTTGGTGTTTGGTGCGAGTTCCTCGCGCCCGTCTTCAGCGCCGTTGATGTCCCAGAGGGGTGCGGAGTCGACTTTGATGGTCCCCTGCCCTGCGGGGCCAGGAGTCGCCGGGGCGGTACTCTCAACAATCGTGACGCCCGCACTATCCCGAACCATCGACGCGACTTCGGCGCTCCCTCCGGAACAAGCGGAGCTCAGGAAGAGCGACGCGCAGAGTGCCAACCGAGTGGCGGACGCAAAGGGCAGCTTCAGCATCTCAGAAGGTGCGCTGTACGACAACCCCATGCGAGACCTCCCCCGGTCAGGGGAGCCTCATCCCGACCTCCTCTGCCCCCGACCGCCCGGGGGGTTTGGCCGGCGTTTTGTCGGCTCGCCCGGGCAACTGCGAGGACAGACCCCAGCCCCCATGGCTCAGTCACGACAGGCCCCGGCGCGGGCGTCCAGACTGGTCCGCCTCTATATGGAGACCCGTTCTTGACACATCCTCCCCCGACCCCCATTCTTTGTTCGCTCATCAAACAAAGCCGCCAGCGCTCAGGCTGACGACGGGCCGCTGAGCTGACTTTCTGCACCAACCGGAGCGACCAGATGCACCAGTCTCGCCCGCCTCGCATTCGCTTTGTGGCGACCGCCCTTGCCCTCCTGGCCGGCGCGGCCGGCTGCGGACGAGACCTCGGAACGCTCGAGCCCGCGGCCTTCCCCACCGAGTCGTCGATCTTCGACGACACCTTCATCGGGGTGAACTTCGAGCCATTCGGTGGCTCCAAGCTCGACGCCGTCTCCATCGATCCGACCACCAAGGCGCGCGGAACGAGCGCGATCCGGGTGACCGTTCCGGGGCCTGGTGATGCGTCGGGTGGATATGCCGGCGGCGCGTTTGTGGCCTTCGTCCCGCGCGACCTCACCAGCTACAACGCCCTCACCTTCTGGGCCAGGTCCAGCTCACCCGCCAAACTCGACGTAGCGGGCATTGGCAATGACAACTCCGGGAGCTCCCAGTATTCGGCACAAAGCACCGAACTGCAGCTCACCACCGTCTGGAAGAAGTACGCCATTCCGGTGCCCCTCGCCGCGCGGCTCGCGCGAGAGAAGGGCACCTTCTTTTTTGCAGAAGGAGCCGAAAACGGCGCCGGCAACACCATCTGGTTTGACGAGATCCAGTTCGAGAACCTCGCGACCATTCGCAACCCGCGCCCCGCGATCGCGGCGGCAACCATCAGCGACGAAGTGGGGTCGGCCTTCAAGGTCTCCGGCACCTCCGTCACCTTCGATGTCTTCGGCACCGATCAGGTTGTCACGGCGTCTCCGGCGTACTTCACCTTCCGGTCATCCAATGAGGCCGTGGCGCGCGTTGCCGCCGATGGCTCCATCCAGGTCGTTGGCGCCGGGTCCGCGTCAGTCACGGCTTCGTTAGGCGCGACCCAGGCCACCGGCGCCGTCTCCCTCACGGCCGCCGCGCCGCCCACCGCGGCCGCACCCACACCCACTCGCCCGGCCGCCGACGTCATCGC
The DNA here is from genome assembly GCA_902826615.1 of uncultured Gemmatimonadota bacterium. Lineage (GTDB taxonomy): Bacteria > Gemmatimonadota > Gemmatimonadetes > Gemmatimonadales > Gemmatimonadaceae > RBC101. The sequence goes on along the minus strand of CADEFN010000006.1, from coordinate 240,008 downwards.
CCTCTTCAGCGGTGCCTACCCCAACGTGCCGGTGGATACCTGGTCGGCCACATGGGACCAGGCCGACGTGGCCGACGTGCAGGTGGGTGGCGACGCCGCCAAGAAGTACACCAAGCTTTCCTTTGCAGGCATCGAGTTCCTCTCCCGCACCGTCAACGCGTCAGCCAGTACCCTCCTCCACCTCGACGTCTGGACGCAGGACGCGGGCGCATTCCGGGTGAAGCTGGTTGACTTCGGCGCCAACGGAGTGTTCGGCGGTGGCGACGACTCTGAACACGAGGTCGCACTCTCGCGAACCACCACACCGGCGGTAGGTACGGGATCGTGGAACTCCCTCGACATTCCCCTCGCCGCATTCACGGGGCTGAGGGCGCGAGGCAATCTCGCGCAGATGATCATTTCGGGGTCGAGCCCGACGATCTACGTCGACAACGTCTACTTCTACCGAGTCCCCGCCCCAACCGCACCGGTCACCGCTGCGCCGACACCAACCGCTCCGGCCGGCAACGTGATCTCCCTCTTCAGCAACGCCTACCCCAATGCCACGGTCGACACCTGGTCGGCCCCATGGGACCAGGCGGACGTGGAAGACATCAAGGTGCAGGGGAACGACACCAGGAAGTACAGCAATGTGGTCTTTGCCGGCATCGAGTTCACGTCCAAGCCGATCGACGCGACCCCGATGACCTCGTTCCACATGGACATCTGGACTCCCGACGCCACCACGGCACCCGCGTCCTTCCGCATCAAACTCGTCGACTTCGGGCCTAACGGGACCTTCGATGGTGGCGACGACTCCGAACACGAGATCTCGATCACGGCGTCATCCACTCCGCCACTAACCACCGGCGGCTGGGTTGGTATCGACGTTCCCCTCACGGCCTTCACTGGCCTCAAAGGCCGAGCCCATCTGGCGCAGATGATTCTGGTGGGCGACCTCAAGACCTTCTTTGTCGACAACGTCTACTTCTATACCGGCGGCACGCTGAGCGCGCCCGCCACCGCGGCACCGGCGCCAACCTTCGCCCCGGGTGACGTGATCTCGCTCTTCAGCAACGCGTACACCAACGTCACCGTCGATACCTGGTCGGCCGACTGGGACGCCGCCGACGTCGCCGACGTGAAGGTCGCGGGCGACGATGTGAAGAAGTACTCGAACATGGTGTTCGTGGGCATCGAGTTCACGTCCAAGCAGATCAATGCCTCGGCGATGACCCACTTTTCGTTCGACATCTGGACGCCGGCACCCACGGCGGCCCCCGCGGTCTTCAAGGTAAAGCTCGTCGACTTCGGTGCGGGCGGCGCCTTTGGTGGCGGCGATGACGTGGAGCACGAGCTCACCTTCACACGCGCGTCGACCCCGTCGCTGACCACCGGCAACTGGGTCCGTTTTGACATTCCCCTCACCGCCTTCACCGGCCTGGTTACCCGGGGCCACCTGGCGCAGTTGATCTTCGCGGGCGATACCCCTACGGTTTTCGTCGACAACGTCCTGCTGCACAAGTAGGTCGACCATGACGCGGAGATCCGAGTGGGCCAGCGCAAGAGGCGTAGTGTGACGGGGCTCGCGGCTCCGTCCAGAGAGTTGCCGGCGAATGCGACGCGGCGTTCGCCCGCCAAACCGCCAGCACGCCAGTCAGCCGAGGAGGGGCGCCCTGCCTCGCTGACCGACTCCGTGCTCCGGCTCATCTGGAAGGAGAAGGCTATTTCACGGGCAGACATTGCTCGTGTCACCGGACTCTCACGTTCGACCGTTTCCGAGATCGTCACCTACCTCCTCGCCACGGGGTTGGTGGACGAAGCGGGTGAGGGAGAGTCGAGTGGAGGCCGTCCCCCGATCGTCCTCGAGTTCAGAGACGAGGCCTGTGTAATCCTCGGCGTGGACATGGGCGCCACCCACGTGTCGGTGGTCCTGACCGATCTCCGCGGTGCGGTTCTGGCCTGGGAAAGTGCCAGCCTTCCCGTGCGTCAGGACCCGGAAGGCACGCGCCAGCTCATCGATGATCTGTGCACCCGTTGCCTCGCGCGCTGGGGCGGGAGCAGCACGCAGCTGTTAGGTCTGGGGTTCGCCGTGCCCTGCCCCGTCGACCCGCGTCATCAGGAGCGCCTCTCCACGCACGTGCTTCCAGCCTGGAAGGGTCGGCATGGCTTCGAGTCCCTTGGCCAACGCTGGAATGTGCCGGTGCTGGTGGACAACGACGCCAATCTCGGCGCACTCGCCGACCAGTGGTGGGGTGAAGGGCGCCGTTTCAACGACTTCACCTACATCAAGGTGGCCACGGGTGTTGGTGCGGGTCACATGGTGTCGGGTCGTATTGCGGCCGGGGCCAGTGGCGTAGCCGGAGAAATCGGCCACCTCACCATCGATCTCTCGGGCGACACCTGCGACTGCGGCAATCGCGGCTGCCTGCAGACCTTTGTTGGCGCGCGCGCCGTGGTGAACCGGGTGCGCCGTCTCCTTCCCGAGTACCCGGACAGTGTGCTGCACCGGAGCGAGCTGACCATTACCACCTGGGAAGACGCCGTCCTGGCCGACGACCCGCTCGCCGTGCAAGTGACCCGTGACATCGCCGAGTACCTGGGGATTGCGGTAGCTGGTGTGCTGAACCTGATGAACCCCGGCGCCGTGATCATCGGGGGCGGCATTGCCCGTCTAGGGGAGCGGCTGCTCGTGCCGCTGCGCGAAACGGTGCTGCGCCGGACCTTCGTGAGTTCGCTCGCCACCTGTGAAATCATGACCAGCGCGCTCGGGCCGCGCGCCATTGCGCTTGGCGCCGCCACCCTGGTGCTGGACGCAGCCCTGAAAGACCCGTCCCTGTTCCCTGGCGTCAAGCCACGTTAGGCAAGCCGCTGCATTTCGGCGCCCTGTGCGCCTCTCTCCAGACCTCCCGGACATGAAAAGAAGCGTCGTCCTTTTCGCACTCGCCCTGGCCAGCGTCGCCGGATGCAAGGATGACCCGGGCCCCTGGGTGCTGGACTGGGAAGATGAATTCAACGGCGCGGCCGGTGCGCTGCCGAGCCAGACCAACTGGCGTTTTGACGTCGGCGAAGACTGGGGTAATGCCCAGCTCGAGTATGACACCGACCGGGCGACGAATGCCTCACTCGACGGTGCCGGCCACCTCAACATCACGGCCCGTCTCGAGAGCTTCCGCGGGCGCAACTATACCTCGGCACGTATCACCACCCAGGGCAAGGTCGAACGCAAGTACGGGCGCTTCGAGGCCCGCATCAAGATGCCGTCAGGGCGAGGGATCTGGCCTGCTTTCTGGTTGTTGGGCGCCAACGAGGATGTTGTGGGATGGCCGCAGTCCGGCGAGATCGACGTCGTCGAGTACCGCGGGCAGGAACCCAGCCTGGTACACGGCACGCTGCATGGACCGGGCTACTCCGCCAGCAAAGGAATGACCCGGCGTTTTGCCCTGGACAATGGCCGCTTTGACGACACCTACCATGTGTTCTCGGTGGAATGGGATGAGTCCTCCATCGAGTGGCGGGTGGATGGCACGTTGTACCACGAGATCAAACGCACCTACGTCCCGGGCGACTGGGTCTTTGACCACCCCTTCTACATCATCCTGAATCTCGCGGTGGGTGGTGGGTACGTCGGCCCGCCTGATGGTTCGACCGTCTTTCCGCAGACGATGAGTGTGGACTGGGTTCGCATCTATCGCCGCTGATGAGCGCCTTCTCTCGCCTCAACGCGTGGGGTCGCACCGCGATCGCCGCATGGCATGCGCGGCTCGGATCGAAAGACGCCGCCAAGCCCTTCATCGTTTACAACACCAAACCTGAAGACCGCATCTCCTTCCCGAAGAAGGTGGCCTACGGGATGGGAGCGTTTGTCAACAACCTGCTTGCCGCAGCGATCGGCGGCATGATCGTCGTCCTGAATCTCGGGTTGGGGATGGATCCGGCGCTGGTCGGGCTCCTCGGCGCGCTGCCGCGGCTCACCGACGCGCTCATCGACCCGCTGATGGGCCACATCTCCGACAACACCCGCTCGCGGTGGGGACGTCGGCGTCCCTACATCTTTGTTGGCGCCATTCTCTCCGGCATCACCTTCGCGCTGCTCTGGCAGCTGCCCGCCGGCAAGACCGAGACCTTCTACGCCACCTGGTTTCTGGTGGGCTCGATTGTGTTCTACGTCGGGTACACCATCTTTGCCGCGCCGTGGGTGGCCCTCGGCTACGAGCTGACACCGGACTATCACGAACGCACGCGGCTGATGGGAGTGCAGAACTTCATCGGTCAGCTCGCCTACGTCGTGTCACCGTGGTTTCTCTGGATCATGAACAACAAGGCCTGGTTTCCCGATCAGGTGCAGGGGGCCCGTGGTCTGGCGATCGCCATCGGCGTGCTGGCGATTGTGGTGGGCATTGTGCCGGCGCTGGCATTGCGCGAGCGATTCCAGCAGGTCGCCGACGCCGCCACCGCCAAGGCCGTGTCCAAATGGGACGCCGTCAAGCACAACATCTCCGAGTTCTTCGGGACGTTTGCGTCGACTCTCAAGTCGCGGCCTTTCCTGAAGCTCTGTTCGGCCACTTTCCTGGTCTTCAACAGCTTCATCATGATCTCGTCGTTCCAGCTGTACGTCATCATTTACTACGTCTTTGCCGGTGACCAGGAAGCGGGCGCACGCTATGCTGGATATGCCGGCACACTCGGCGCCGTCTCCACTTTTGCCGTCATCTTCTTCATCACCTGGCTCGCGACGAAAATCGGCAAGCGCCGGGCCTTCTTTGTCTCCACCGGCATTTCCATCGTCGGGTATGTGCTCAAGTGGTTCTGCTACAGCCCAGAGCACCCGCTGCTGATTCTTGTTCCGGTGCCGCTGCTCTCATTCGGGCTTGGCGGGTTGTTCACGCTCATGGGGTCCATGATTGCCGACGTGGTGGACGTGGATGAACTCGAGTCACACCAGCGGCGTGAGGGGATCTTTGGCGCGATCTACTGGTGGGTGGTAAAGCTGGGAATGGCGGCCGCGCTTGCTGGCGGCGGCTACCTCCTCAACGCGACCGGCTTCGATGTGGCGCGCGCCGGTGAACAGGGCGAACGCACCATCACCCTGCTGCGCCTCTTTGATGCTGGCGTGCCGGCGGTCTGCTCGGCCATCGCCATCTGGGTGCTGGCGACGTACAACATCACCGAGGCCAAGGCACACGAGGTGCGCGACGAACTGGAGCGCCGGCGTGGCAAACCGGGGCAGGCAACCGCCTGACGGCTACCTGCCCCGGGGTGTTAGTGTGGGATTTGGCCGGTCAGCGAAGGCCGAATCCCAACGGAAAGAGCGAGCTCGCGCGGCGCGCCGGATAGGTCGCGCCCTCGGCGGTGGCCGGCCACGCAAAGGGAAGTGTGCCCTGGAAGGGGTGCGTGCCAAAGAGCGCATCGGCCACCCCTGCCCCCTCCGATCCCGGGAGCCATGCAGCGACAAACGCTGCAGAGTGGGCCAGCTCCTCATTCACTTCCAGCGGCCGTCCCGACACCAGCACCGTCACCACCGGGATCCCCTTGTCGCGAATGGCGCGAATGGTGGCAAGGTCTTCGGGGTGCAACACACTGAGAGAGAGAGAGTCACCGTATGGTGCCAGTCGTTTGGCTTTGCCACCAGCACCTGAACCGGCTCCAATCGTCTCCTGCCCTCGCAGGTCACCCATCCCTTCGGCGTAGGGTCGCTCACCAACCACCACGATGGCCACATCGTGTGCCGCGGCGCTGGCAGCAGAGCCGTCGACGCTCAGTGTTGCACCGGGGGCCGCCGCCCGAATGCCGCCCCAGATGGAGGTGCCGCCTGGCACAGACTCGTTGCCACTGGTCCCCTGCCACGCGACCGTGAAACCACCACACTGGTGACCAAGGTTGTCGGCGTTCCTTCCTGCCACGAGAATTCTCGCGCCAGGTGCGAGCGGCAGGATGGCGTTGTCGTTCTTGAGCAACACCAGTGATTTGCGCACCGCTTCGCGCGCCACCACTCGATGGTCCGCCGCGCCGAGGCAGTCCACCTGTGACCAGTACCGATCAGCAGGGCGCGCCTTGCCAAAGAGTCCGAAGCGCTCTTTCACCGTGAGGATCCGACGCACCGCGTCGTCGATACGCGCCATGGGGATGGTGCCATCCACGACACGCTGTTTGAGGTGCGCAAGGCAGGCCCGCCACTCCACGGAGACCATCAGCATGTCCACGCCAGCATTCACCGCCATGGCGATGGCCGTCGCGTAGTCCTCGTGGAGGTAGTCCACCCCATCCCAGTCGGAAATGACAAATCCCGAAAAGCCCAGACGTCCCTTGAGCACATCGGTGAGCAGGTATCGGTGGCCATGGCACTTGTTGCCGTTCCAGCTGTTGAACGACGCCATCACCGTCAGCACGCCCTCGGCGAGCGCCGGGAGATAGGGTGCGATGTGCGTGGAGGTGAGAGCTTCCTCGTCGAGGATGGTGTCACCCTGATCGTATCCCAGATCGGTCCCGCCATCACCCACCCAGTGTTTGGCGCATGCCACCACGCCATCACGTCCCATATCGCCCTGCAGCCCGCGCACAAAGCGTGATGCATAACGAGCGACCAGGGAGGCATCTTCGGAGTAACTCTCGTAGGTCCGTCCCCAGCGGAGATCGTTGGCCACGGCGAGGGTTGGCGCAAAGGTCCAGTCAACGCCGGTCGCCAGCACTTCACGCGCCGTGATTCGCGCAATGCGCTCGAGAAGCTCGGAATCGCCGGTGGCCCCAAGACCGATGTTGTGCGGAAAAACCGTCGCGCCCAGAACATTGGCGTGACCATGAATCGCGTCCACGCCATACAGGAGTGGAACAGGGGTTCGTCCCCCTTCGGTGCTCATCGACGCCGCCCAGTAGGCGTCATTCATCGCGATCCAGTCACTCGGGCGATTGTCACCCGGACACGATCCCCCGCCGCTCAGGATCGAACCCAAAAAGTGCGTTCGGACATCGTCAGGCGTGACGGCCATGCGCTCGGGTTGCATCATCTGTCCGAGCTTTTCGTCCAGCGTCATGCGGGCGAGGAGTGATTCCACCGATGCGGCGGACGCCTGTGTGTCGTTTGTTGGTGTCATGATGTGGTAGAAGCCGGAAGCGTGAGAGTGTCGCCCCTGAGTTCGAACTCGGTGTAGAGCTGCGCGTCGGAACTTCCGCCAATCCAGACGCGGAAGCGTCCGGGTTCCGTGATACGCTGCATCGCGCCTCCATAAAATGCGAGGTCGGCAGCCGTCAGGTGGAATTCGATCACCTGGCGCTCACCCGAGGTGAGATGGATGCGCCGGTATGCTCGCAGCTCCTTCACCGGCCGAGTGACCGACGCTACCAGGTCGCGAATGTAGAGCTGTACCACCTCATCGCCGTCGCGGTGTCCCGTGTTGACCACCTCAACGCTGACCGTCACCATGCCCTCCATGGGAACCACGGCCGCACTGACGCTGATGTCGTGATACTCGAACGTCGTATAGGACAGCCCGTGCCCAAAAGGCCAGAGCGGAGTCCAGAGCACATCGAGGTGAAAGGACGTGTTGCCCACCGAGAGTTGTGGCGCACGCGGCTCGATGTTGTCGATATGGATGTACGAAGCGTGTGTGGGCGGTTTGCCGCCGGCCTTCTGCGCGTAGTAGATGGGGACTTGCCCCGTGACACGCGGGAAGGTGATCGGAAGACGAGCCGATGGCGAGACATTTCCGAAGAGAATGTCGGCGATGGCGGGGCCACCCATTGTCCCGGGATGCCAGGCGCAGAGAATGGCATGACAACGCTCGGCGACCCGCTCGAGGGCGAGTGGACGGCCTGTCATGAGCACAAGAATCACGGGTTTGCCGGTGGCGGCGATGGCCTCCACCAGAGCTTCCTGATTGCCGGGGAGACCGATATCTGCGCGGCAGTGTGCTTCTCCCGAGAGAATGGCTTCTTCACCAAGGAAGAGAACCACCGCATCCGATTGTGTGGCGGTTTCCACGGCCGCTGCGAATCCCGCATCGTCGCGACTGCGGGTCGTTGCGCATCCACGTGCATAACGCAGTGTGACCCGATCCCCAACCAGTTCGTGCAGGGCGCGGAGCGGGGTGACGCTGTGTTGTGCGTCGCCGTCAAAGATCCAGGTGCCGAGTTGTTCGTAGGCGTCGTCGGCCAGGGGGCCGATGATGGCCAGCGAGGTGAGGTGGTCAGCAGCGAGTGGGAGTGTGTGCCCTTCGTTCTTGAGGAGCACCATACACGCCGCAGCGGCATCACGGGCTGCCTGCAGATGTTCGGCACTCGCCGCGGCCGGATAGTCGGCTGGATTGGTGTAGGGCCGCTCGAGGAGCCCCAGTCGCAACTTGGTGCGCAACACATTCCCGGCCATGGCATCAATGCGCGCTTCCGGCACCTCACCATCTCGTACAAGCGACGCGAGGTGGTGCGCGTAGGTGTGACTCGCCATCTCCATGTCGGTTCCCGCGCACGCCGCCAAGCGCGCCGAGCCGCGATCGTCTTCGGTGAGACCATGCACGGAGAGCTGTCGGATGGAGTCCCAGTCGCTCACGACCATGCCATCAAAGCCCCATTCCTCGCGCAACACCTGCGTCAGCAGAAAGGTGTTGGCGGTGGCGGGCACACCATTCACGTCGCTGAACGAGGTCATGATCGACGCCACTCCGGCCTGCACCGCCGCGTGAAACGGACGAAGATGCACATTGCGGAGGTCGTGCTCGGGAATGCTGGTCGTGGCGTAGTCACGGCCGCTCTCGCAGGCGCCATACCCTGCGAAATGTTTGGCGCAGGCGGCCAGGTGACCGGGGCCCAATGATTGGTCTCCCTGGAATCCACGCACCATGGCCGCGCCCAATGTCGCCGTGAGATACGGATCCTCGCCTAACGACTCCGCAACACGCCCCCATCGCGGATCGCGGGAGATGTCGATCATGGGCGCGAAGGTCCAGTTGATTCCGCGCGCCGCGGCTTCGAGGGCGGCCACACGCGCGGCACGCTGCACGCCATCCGGATCGAAACTCGCCGCCTGGCCGAGTGGGATCGGGAAGACGGTTGTGAACCCGTGAATCACGTCACGCCCCACGAGCAATGGGATGCCCAGGCGCGACTCCTCGGTCGCGATGCGCTGCAGCTCGTTGACCACGTCCACGTGCACTTCATTGAGGACGGCGCCCACACGGCCTTCACGAATGGCATCCCGCAGGTGGTCCGGCACGTGATCACGACCGCCAGAGACCTGCGCCAGCTGGCCGATCTTCTCTTCCAGCGTCATCCTCGACAACAGATCGGCAACACGTGCCTCGATCCCTGCCGCATCGGCCTGCGGCACATCGGGAGGAGGAGAAGCTGTGTGCATCACACGCGGCACCGGCATCGGGCGCCGGTCGCGAGGTGCGACCGGCGTATCGGCCCTACCAGCCAACCGTGAGATAGGAGCGGATTTCCCACTCACGCCCGGTCTTGGCGGGTGCGGTGGGGTCGCACACGGCGTTCCCCGTGGCGTCAGACAAACGTTCGGGGCAGAACCGCGGCGAGAAGCGATCAAGTGTCCGCCATGTGCCACGCAGCCCGAAGCGTGTCCCCGGCACATTGAACCAGCTGGGGAGGCCCAGGAAGTACGACAGATCCCCCATGAGTTGTGTGGGGTATGTCAGGTTGAAGTCACGGTGGTAGTCGAAGGGACCCCAGTCGTTGAACTTGGCGGCACCCATCAGCTTTACCTGACCCTTGGCCATGCGCAGGTCGCCGCCATACCGCTTGAGCAACCGGCCGTCGTTGCCGTTAGGCTGGGCGGTGCCACCGTACAGATTGGCGATCAGACGCAGATCCGACGACACACGCGACACGATGCGCGACCGCACTTCCCAGAGGTCCTGTGCCGGCGCCGCACCAGGGAAGGCAAAAAGTGTCCGTCCGTCGGCCAGGATACCGATGGCGGCGTCCTGTGTGGTGGGGAGATGGCGGAAGATGAATCCGAGGTTCATCGCAAACCGCGCATCCTCGCGATTGTCGGCGTCCCACGCGTACATGAAGGTGGCCGGCGTCGGATCAAAACTCACGAGGAGTTCGCCCGCCGTCTGCTCGCGATTGGCACGCACCGAGAAGGGATCGGCGAGGATGTTGCGCGGACGCCCCGGCGCCGGCACATCCACGGGCACCGGGCCAACCAGTGGCTTCTGCCAGAGGAAGTTTGGCGCGATCTGGAAACGCCCCCAGGTGTAGGTCGCCCCGGTGAGCGCGTTCCACTGATTGCCACTTCCGCTGTCACGCAGACCCCAGCCCGTGAACGTCATGGTCGACGTGGGACCGGCATCGGCCACCAGCCCCATGGCAGCACTCTGCGCGTACCAGTTCCAGCGTCCACGCGACAGCGTGACCTTGGCCTTGGCGCCTAACGCGTCCGAGTCCTTGATGCGGTCCTGCAGCATGCGATAGTTGCCCGGGCCGCCGTCTGCCACCTGGAACACCTGCCCGACCTTGGTATTGCCGCCCCAGATGCCGCCGATTTCAAACCCCATCGGCCCATTGCTGGTGGCAAGGTGCAGCGTGCCGATACGCACCGGCGGAATGGGAACGGCAAAGGACGACGCAGCAGCGCCCTGCCGCGCGATGTCTTCCTGGTAGACACCCGTCACGTCGAAGTCACCAACCTTCCGGCGGTATTTGGCCACCACGGCAGGGTTGGCTCCCCACCAGAGTTCGGGACCAAGGGCGAGCTTGAATCCTTCAAAGGCGCGCTTGCCGGTAAACTCGACACCAAGGGGTGCTTCTCCGTTGTAGATGTCGATGTTGGGGCCGTAGTTGGCTTCGCGGTAGATACCGAAGAAGTCGCCCTCGTAGCCCCAGTGGTAGTGACCCGTGCGGTAGAAGCCGTCGAGCCGGAAGTTGCGCTCATCCCACGACAAACTTGCCCGGTACACCTTGAGCCGTTCAATGTCCGAAAGCCGGAGCGTGCTCCCGTCGGCTTGCTGCACGTTGCGGCTGCGCCCGCGATTTTCGTAGAAGATTTCGTCGATCGGGTTGTCAGGCACGCGACCAAGCATGTTGAGCGCCAGGCTCGCCGAGACGTTCTGTGCGGGGTGGGCAACCAGCTCGGCGAAGTACGATTCCATCCGGTCGAAGCCGACGAACCCGGGACGCGCCGTGGTGCTGGCGGCGCCACTGGGTGGCGTGGAGATACGCTGGCCGCCGGTATTGAAGGTGGTAAGCTCCAACCGCATGGAGCTCAGCCGCACACGCTCCGAAGCATTCGATGAGAGGGCCGCCTTGTCGCCGCGGGCGCGGAGCTCCATCTCCGAGGGAGAAATGGCGGCGAAGTGCGCGCGAATGGCGGGGACGTCCACACCGGGGCCATAGGCATTCATCGTGTAGACCCGCTGCAGCGCGTAATACGCCGCGCGAGGAAACAACTGGAAGTGACCGCGGAAATCGGCGGGCCCCTTGGCCGTGATCCCCCACCACTCCTCGTTCATGTTGTTGTCACCGGGCGACCAATCATCGAGGTAGGCCTGATTGCCCCAGCCGGCGTCGGTGTCATGGACATCGAGCCGCTCTTCCTGCTTCACCTTCCACCACCCATCGGTCCACTGGAAGGTGAGCCCGCCGATGGCGTTACCCACGCCACCCTTTCCTGCCGAGTGCTGATAGATCTCTTCCCACTGGGCGAGGAGATACTTGGCCTGCGATTGCTGGTCCTCACGCATCTCACGGGCATTCCAGGCGTCTGCCCCAAACTCGGTGAACATGATGGGCACGCCCAGCTTGTCCTTCACGCGCTGGAACGCGTCACCGAAGGAGAGCCCGCGGTAGACGTTGGTACCAAAGATGTCGAGGCCCTTGGTCTCCTCGGCGATGATGTCGATGTACTGCAGGTCGCCGTTGGCCATGGCGACCGGGTGTTCCGTATCGCGTGCCTTGATGGCGCGGATCGTTTCACCAAAAAGGGAATAGAGGTAGCGCGCCTTGGCCCCATCGCGTTCTCCCACCGGGAGCCCCTCGGTCTCGGCCGACTTCCAGACCAGTCCGTAGTTGTTCTCATTCCCCAGCAGCCACATGAGCACGCCGGGCGTTCCCTTGAACTCGTCAACCAGTGCCGTCACCTCGGCGATGAGTGCCTGGCGCAGTGCGGGATTGGAGTAATCGGTGTTCTGTGCGTAGGTGCCGTTGAGGGTGTAGCCGTATCGCCCGAGGGGATGATTGAGGACCGTGAAAATCCCGTAGTTCTCATAGATGTAGCGCACCCACTTGGGTGGCACCCCGTTGTACTGACGAATGGCGTTCACACCCATGCTCTTGAGGAGCGACATCTCCCGATCGAGCGCGGTCTTGATGAAGTCGTCGGACTGACCCCAGAAGTTGTAGGCGTAGTTCTGGCCAATGGGGAAGTAGTCCCAGTTGACCCCCTGGATCATGAAGTCGCGTCCGTCGACCTGGAGGCGCGAGCCACCAGCGTCAGAAACCACCTGTATGCGCTGCGCATGCAGCGTGTCCGCCGAGAGGAGGGTGAGCGCGGCAACAGCGGCAGCGACCCAGCGGAGTCCCTGACGACCGGAGGCGGAGCAACGATTGGGGCCCATACGTGCCTGTCCTTGGAACGGGCGAGTACCGAGCCGTCCGGGGATGGGGCGGCGAGGCTTTGTTCGATTCGTGGACAAAGTTGCCCCCGCCTCAGTTGGTGTCAAGAGCGGACTCGGGGGCCGGACAGGGCGGGAGTCGGTTCGGTCGGGCCTGGACGCGGAAGGGGGCTATGAGCCGGGAGTCGCTTGCGCGGCGGGGGGCGGCACCGGAGGTTCCCCGGCCATGCCCCCCAGAAAGAAGACTGCAGTCATTGGAGCCGGTGTTATCGGGCTTGCCGCGGCCTGGGCGCTCAGAAAACGGGGGCGCGACGTGGTGGTCTTCGACCAGGGGGGCATCGGGAGCGGTTCATCCGCCGGAAATGCCGGGTGGATCGTTCCTTCGCTTTCCGGCCCCGTGCCCTCCCCCGGCCTGATCTGGAAGTCGATCAAGTGGATGCTGCAGCCGGCCTCCCCACTCTACGTCAGGCCGAGCGCCGTACCGGGGATGTCCCGCTGGCTCTGGCATTTCTGGAAGCACTGCAACGCCGCCGACTACGACCGCGGACTGGCCGCTGTGGCGGCGCTGAATGCCCGCACCCTGCCCTTGTACGATCAGCTTGCCGCCGAAGGCGTGTCATTTGAGTACCACAAGCGCGGACTCCTCTGTGTATTCAGGAGTCCCGCCTACATGGAAGCCGTTCGCGGTGAACTGGAAGCCATGCAGCCGTACGGATATCGCATCCCCGAACCGTTAGGCAGTGCGGCGCTGGTCGCGCTGGAGCCACAACTGCGTGACGACCTTGCCTGTGGACTCCTCATCGGCGAAGACACCCATGTGCGCCCGGAGTCGCTGACCGCGGGGTATGCCGCCGCGCTTGCCTCACAGGGCGTGACGATACACGCGGGCCGGGCGATCACGGGCTTCAAGCGCGGTCATGGGCGCGTGGAGGCCGTGCTCACGGCAGATGGTGGTGAAGCGATCGACGAGGTACTCATCGCGGCAGGGGCCTGGAGCGCGTCGGTGGCTGGCCTGGCTGGCGTGCGTCTCCCGGTACAGGCAGCCAAAGGGTACAGCATTACGGTGCCCAGCGGCGACGTGGCGCTGACGCGCCCGCTCTACATGGCCGAAGCGAAAATCGCCTGCTCACCATTTGACGGGCACGTGCGGTTTGCTGGAACCATGGAGCTCTCGGGTGTGAACACGGTGCTCGACCGGCGACGTCTCGTGGGAATTCGGCGCGGGGTCGGTCAGTACCTGAGAAGCGCGCCATCGCCGGACGCGGGTGTGGAGTGGGTGGGAATGCGTCCCCTCACCCCCGACGGGCTGCCCCTCCTCGGACCGCTGCCTGGACTGAGTAACGCCTTTGTGGCCACAGGGCATGGCACACTCGGCGTGACCATGGCGCCGGTGACGGGAGAGGTGATGGCGGACCTCATGGTCGGGGGGTCCTCGCCCCAGGCACTGTCACCATTCCAGGTGGACAGGTTCAGCTGGTAGCTGGCTGAACCGCCAGCGCTCCGGGGCGCCGGCGTGATGGCCATACGCGAGCCTCGTCTTCTTCCATATGGCGATTCGACGCGTGACCTCCTGGGTGGTTCCGGCCCTCATGTTGCTCTTCGGGGTCGGCGGAGCCATCAGTGGCTGGGGCGCCCTGCAGCGCGATCGAGAGATCGAGCGTAGCGGGGGACGCGCAACCGCCGTGGTGACCTCACGCACCACCGTCGAGACCTCCGAAGGCACCGACTTCGTGATCAGCTATCGGTTCAAGACCACAGGTGGCGAGGATCGCGTTGAGCGGACGGTGGTCAGCAAAGGGTTCTGGCAGGGCCTCGACTCAGGATCGCGCATCGAAGTGGCCTACGCCACCAACGGCACGCGCAGAACCTTCCCCGTCGGGCAGGGCGCCACGTCCATCGGGCTCGCGCTTTTCGCGTCGGTAATGGGCACCGCGGTCGCCGCCATGGGGCTACTGGGGCTCTCGTCAATCAACCGCAGCTGAGCCCCACGGGGGCCGACACGGTCAGTCCGTGCGCCCCAGCAGTTGCTTCGCTTCACTCGCGCTGAGTCCCACTTCGTCGGCTACCGCACCTGCCGCCAGCAGCTCACGGTGTTCCGCCCGCCTGGCCAGCGCCAGTGACCCCGCAGCCAGGGCGGCGCTACCCAGCACCGGCACACAAACAAAGAGCAGCGGCGCCCCGCCCGAGACGGCCCGGAGCCCGAGCAGGAGTCCTGCCAGTGCGCCCCACGCCGCAAACCAGGGCATCGACAGCTGATCAAAGCGACGCCGAGCCCCGGCAATGCCGAGCACGATGGCAAAGATCCCGCCGCCGAAAAAGGCGATCAGGGCCAGCGTCTGTGGCCACATATCAACGGCGGACGCCATGGGGAGCCCTCCGGGAAGGACATTGTCGAGCAGCTCGATGACACCACCAATGGCGAAGCCGCCAATCGCCCAGAGCAAGCCCATGCCCAGCGCCCCGCGTATTCGCCTTGTCCACCGTTTCAGCACAGCGTCCCCATGGTCACGGGTGCAGGAGCTCGAGATGCGACATGCCCCTGTGGTCGTAATCAGCAGCACTGGCCGGCGACGCGACATCGCCACTGAGAACAATAGCGCCCCGTAGCACACGGGCGCGCGCCAGAGCGTGCCTCGACTACTGCAGGAGATGCGAGAGCAGCAGCCGGCTCATGAGGCGTGCGCCGACCGATATGGCGCGTTCGTCCGCAACGTAGTTGGCGTCGTGCGGCACACCGTTCCAGCGCCGCTCGCTGTTGGCCACGCCGAGGTAGAAGAAGACGCCGGGCACTCGTTCCTGAAATGACCCGAAGTCCTCACTGAACGCTGGCGGGATGGTCGTGACCGTGCTGACGTTCGCGTCACCCAGGACGGCGCGCGCCGTTGCCATGGCGGCCCGGGCAAGCAGTGTATCGTTTGTCACACCCGCAATGGCGCGCGACTCGTACATCGACGTAATCTGTGCCCCGGCGGGCGGTGACCGCTGGAGCTCATCGGCAATCAGGGCTCGCACGCGGGCACGCGACGCCGCGCTGGCCAGCACCACGCTCCCGGCAATCCGCGCCGTGGTACCGCTCACTTGGGGTGCTGAGGCATTCACCAGAATGAAATCCGGCGGCTGAGAGATGCCGAGTGAGGCCGCCGAGATGGTGGAGAGTGCGTTGATGCGGGCGAGCACTGCACTCGCCGCGTTCCCGATGTCATCCGGCGACGTCACGGTCACTTCAAAGCGATCCCGCCCGGCCATCATCGGGCCCGGCGTCGAGGCCACGCGCCCCGCCTCATACGGTGCCGTGTGGAGGCCGTAGATGGCTGCTGGCAACGCCGTCTCGAAGACACCCGCTGCCAGCATGGCCTTCGCCCCCGTGGCGCGTTCTTCCGCCGGCTGAAAGACAAACAGTACACTGCCTGCCAGCGAATCGCGGACCTGCGCAAGCGCCGTCGCGACGGCGAGACCGACGGTCACATGAATGTCGTGACCGCAGATGTGGCGGACACCCGCGTTGACCGACCGGAACTCCACCGGATCCGTGGCGCCGGATGCCACTGCATCCATGTCCGCGCGGTACGCGACGAGGGGACCCGGGCGTGCGCCTCGCAAGAGTGCCGTCACACCATGCCCACCAATCCCGGATCGAACCTCGAGCCCGAGTGCGCCAAGCGCATCGCGCACAACCTGGGCTGTGCGACGTTCCTCGCCCGACAACTCCGGGTGACGGTGCAGATCTCGCCGGACTTCGATGAAGCGTTGTTCCTCCCGCGCAATCACCGCCTCGACCTGCGAGAACACCGGACCTGGCGGGATGGGCGGTGCAGGGGTCACACCCTGCGAAGCGTCGCTGCACGCAACGCACAGGGCAGACGCATAGGTCCTCAGGCGGCGTATGCTCATCGGTACAGTCAAGGAACGGGTGGATGGCACCGTGCGGCGTCGCACTCGTAGTCCGCGAAACCCAGGAACAACCACTTCGCTGAGTGCGACGTTCGAACCATAGTCGTGTCAGGTGGCAGCGTACGCTATTCGCGTGACAGCCCGCGTGGGAAGGGGATGAACAGAACGCGCACAATTGACGGATGCGCTCGATCCGCTGTTAGTGGGCATCGTACCAAACGGCGCGACTTTCCTGCCTGAAAGGGACGGATTTCCCGAACCCCTGACTGGAGGTTCGTTTGCTTTCGGCCCTGCGTTTGTCCCTGTGCTCGATCGTGGCTCTGGCATGTCGCGATGCCAGTGGCGGTACCAATCCCGGCGGTTCCGACGCCGATGTCCCACAGGTGCCCGGTGTCTACAATGTCAACGATCCGCTGCAACGCAGCTGCGCCGCGGCGCGCTTTCGTTTGTTCGATTTCTGGATCGGCGACTGGGCGATCACCGGCGCCTCCGGCAACTCTGCCGGGGTCAGCCGCATCACTCGTGAAGTCGGCGAGTGCGCCATACTCGAAAACTTCAACGGCACCGCCGGCCGCAGCCTCAGCCGATTCGATCGGCTGACCGGCCTCTGGCTGCAGGATTACGTCGACCAGAGCGGCCTCACGCTGCGTCTCTTTGGAGAACCCACCACCATGGGCACCATGGCCATGCAGGACACGGTCCGGGTCATTCCGAATGGGCCGTCCCTGGCCAGCCGCTTTCAGTGGACCGCGAATACCGATGGCACGGTGCAGCAGCTCTGGCTCTTCAGCCAGAATGGGGGCGCCGCCTTTGCCAACAACTTCAACGGACGATACGCCAAATCCACCAGTTACCAGGAGCCAACAGCACCGGTCCCGAACTCCTGTGTCACGCGCCCTGCCTACCGCGTACTCGACACACTCGTCGGCCGCTGGACCCTGTCCACCTCCGCTGGACCCATGGGCACCGCCACCGTGTCGCACTCCGCAGCGCGCTGCATGCTTGAGGAGCGATTCCAGAGTACCAGCGGTTACGAACTCCGGTCATTCCTCTACCTCGATCGTTTCGTCGGCCGCTGGTATCGTGCGCAGATCGACTCGGAGGGGTCGGGGTTCCGGCTGGGTGGCACGATTGATGGCACCACCCTCACCGTGAGCGGACGTGCGACCTCGACCGCGTATCCCGTCCCGGTGCGTCTACGCTGGTCGTTTGCTGATCCCAACCGTTTGGTCCAGACCTGGGAAGCACAGGATGGCGACTGGGCCACCATCGCCACGATTACCTGGACGCGGGCACCGTAAATGTCGGCAACAGGCGGAGGTTATCGGCCAGCACCCCCGAGCGGGAGCGCAACCTCCGCCACGCAGCCCCCGTCGTCGGCAAACGTGATGCGCAGCGACGCGCGCGATCCATACAGGCGCTCCAGCCGTCGCCTGGTATTCCCCAGGCCGATTCCCTCGCGTGTGACTCCCTGGGGTGGTCCGACGCGGGGGACCCGAGGCACATCTTGCACGGCGATGGTCAGGTGCCGTGCATCCTGCCGCGCCGAGATGGTGAGATCTCCCCCCTCGGACCAGCGCGCAATCCCGTGCCGGATGGCGTTTTCCACCAGTGGCTGGAGCAGCAATGACGGAACGGGACACTGCTCCGCTTCGTCCGGGACCGTCACGACAATGCGGAGGCGCGAGGCGAGCCGGATCTCTTCGATCGCGAGGTAGCGGCGCACCAGCGCGACCTCCTCGGCCAGCGGGACTTCCTGCGCTCCCTCTCCGGCAAGGGTCTCGCGGAGCAGGTCACCTAACTGTGCAATAGCGGACACGGCCCGGTCACGGTCACCACTGCGGACGAGTCCGGACACGGCATTGAGCGCGTTGAAGAGGAAGTGTGGATTGAGCTGTGCCCGCAACGCGTCGAGGGTTGCTCCGGTCAGCTCATGTTCAAGCTCGCTTGTGCGCTGTACAAGAACGCGAGCCTCCTCAGCGCGCCGTGTCATCTCTCGCGACCAGGTCACCGCATGCCAGATGGCAGCTGCCGCCACATAGGTCATCAGATCAAGCATCCCGTATGTGAGCAACAGACGCACCGCCGTGGGCACCATACCGGGCCAGCGATCCGGAGCAACCGGCATCAGCGACATCAGGAAACTCACCGCCACCACGTGGCCGAGTGTCGCGCCAAGCGCCAGGAGTACATGCACGGCGGCCGCGACGGCGCGGCGAGGGCCAAGGACACTCCAACGGTCCGATGCCGCACCGATCACCGGCACAATGAGATACCAGGGCAGCCACCAGGCCGCATTGTGATAGACGAGCATCAGCCATGACGCCGACGCACCTACGACCGATCCCGCCGCCACCTCTCGCACGGCATCGACGACCATGAAGGTGGTGACACCGCTGATCGTCCACCGATTGAGGAGCAGCGTTCGGGTCGCACTGACTGGAGCGCCGGGCATGGGGCTAGTGAAGGACCCGCAGCACACGCTCCCGGAAACTGCGACTCAGCCGTAGCTGATGGCCGTCGGTGAGGATGACCATGTAGTCCCCGCTGAACCAGGGCTGTATCTCCTTGATCGCTGCCAGCCGCACAGCCGTCGATCGGTGGATGCGGAGAAAAAGCGCGGGGTCCAGTGTGTCCATGATCGCTTGCAGCGTCATGCGGATCTCATGCGTGCGCCCACCGCCATTGAGGCGCAAGGTGTTGCCGGCGGCTTCGATCCAGTCGATTTCCTGCACCGGCACGAAGTAGAGTCGGTCGTTCTTTCGCACGAGGATGCGTCGTGTGTATCGCATCACACCCGGCGATGCGTGACTAACTGCTGAAAGAAGCCCCGGAGGATGCGTCCGCTGGCCCTCGTGGATGCTGCGTGCACGGTCCAGCGCGCGGACCAGTCGCGCGTCATCAAATGGCTTCAGGACGTAGTCCACCACGCTGGCATCGAAGGCCTGCAGCGCAAAACGATCGTGTGCCGTAACCAGGACCGTGGGCGGCATGCGCTCCGGGCCGATTTCACGGATGACATCGAAACCGGAGAGGCCGGGCATCTGGATGTCGAGCACCACGATGTCCGGGTCAAGCCGACGAATGTCGCGAATGGCCTCCTCCCCGCAGGTCGCCTCGCCCACCACCTGAAAGCCCGGCATTGGGTCGAGGGCAAAGCGGATACAATCCCGGCCAAGGGCCTCGTCGTCGACAATCAGAATGTTGGTTGGGGACATGGTCGGAGGGTGGAGGGACACCCCCGCAGTTTGTCCCATCAGGGGCGTGGCCGAAAGGCCGCCGGGATGAGTCGTCTCCATGTGGCGCCAGTCGTTCCACGGCCGCACCGACTCACCGGGTGATGCCACCCCGACAGTCCCAGCCGCTCCCCCCCGCCGGTTGCATCGGTCGTGTTGGGATAACTGGCTACGGCGCAGGCTGACATTGCCTTTCGCCATCATGTACTTTGCCGCGTTGTGTCAGGTGATTGACCTGCAACCCGGAGACGACAGATGAAGTACTCGATTGCGTCGCTTGCGCTCACCCTTCTCCCCGGCGTGCTCACCGGACAGGGACTCAAGGGCACCATCGTCTCCTCCAACATGACGGCGAGTTCGGCCTCGCTCATCGACGCGGCCACCGGAACATCGCTCGCCACCTTCCCTACCGCTGTTGCGCCACACGAAGTGGCCATCTCACACGATGGGCGATGGGCCGTGATTGCCGAGTACGGAGATCGCGGTGCGGTCGGCAAGTCACTCCTGGTGATCGACGTCCCCGCGCGCGCGATCGCACGCCGCATCGAGCTCGGCACACTCACACGCCCCCACGGCATCGCGTTCCTGCCCGGCGACACGCAACTCGTCCTCACCTCCGAGGCGACCGGTGTGATTGCGTTGATCGACTTTGCCAGCGGCTCGGTGGCCGGCACCATCGAAACGGGCGCGAAGCTCTCGCATATGATCGCCCTCTCGGCCGACGGCAAGAAAGCTTTTGTCACCAACGTGAGCCCGGGGAGCATTTCCGTGTTTGACCTGGCGACGCGAACACGCACGGGTGTGCACTCGGTGGGCACCCTCGTCGAAGGCATCGCCGTCACCCCGGACGGGCGCGAGGTCTGGGCCGGTGGCAACACGTCGAAAACCGTACACATCATCGATCCGGTCTCGGGAGCGGTGACAGCCACGATCGCCGGTTTCGGAATGCCCTATCGCATCGCGATTACCCCCGACGCCAGGACAGCGGTGGTCACCGATCCCGGCGACGAGCGCATTCACCTGGTCGACGTCGGGACGCGACGGATCACCACCACCATCGACGTCGCGGCGGTGAATGGTCAGCCCGCCTCACCGCAGGGAGTGACCCTCACACCAGACGGGCGCACCGCGATTGTCACGCTGAAGGGGAGCAACCAGGTGGTGCTGGTCGACATCGCGCGGGCACGCATCACGGCGACCTACGCAACCGGGGGTGGTTCTGACGGCGTGGGGTATTCACCCCGCGGTTAGGGAACGCTACCGGTGTGCCACAATGATCGAGTGGCGTGTCTTGGACGTGGTATGCGTGCGTGAACGGTGTGTTGCCACCTGCAACCCCGCACGTCGTAACGCACGCACAAAGCCGGGATCTTCATGCGCCGACCACCAGGCCACGCGTCCTCCAGGCCGGAGCGCATCAACCGTGGCCGCGATGCCGGCACTTTCGTAGAGCGAGGCATTCCCCGAGGTCGTGAAGGCGTCGGCGCCGTTGTCGACGTCGAGCATGATGCCATCGAAACTCGCCGTATTGGAGCGCAGCACATCGTGCACGTCGGCTTGCACCACGGTCACGCGCGGATCGGCCACCACGTCCCCGCCCAGCGCATAGTCCGGATTCCGGTTCCACGCGATCACCTCCGGAAGCAACTCCGCCACGAGCACGTTTGCATCAGGCGCCAGAAAGCCTAACGCGGCGCGCAGGGTGAAGCCGAAGCCGAGCCCGCCGATCAGCACCTGAGCCTGTGACATGAAGGCCAGGGGACCACAGGCATGCGCCGCCAGCTCCGCTTCGGAGTGCGAACGCCGCGTCGACATGAGTTCGGCACCATTGGCGCGCATCACGTAGGCTCCGTCGTGACGCAACAGCGTGAGGCGTGTGCCGTCTGGCGTGGTGGCTTCTGCGAGTCGTTCGTGTGGCTTCAAGTGCTCGGCGTCGGGGCGGGCGAAGCGGAACTATACCTGTCACCGGGCAAACTTGACACCATTTGCATTCACCTATAAACCTTAGGTGAACGAGCGGTGTCTCATGTCCAACGTCGCCCACTCCCATGCCTGATCCTGAACTCGAACTCCTGCGCGGCACCTTCGATCTCCTCATCCTCAAGACCCTGGGCTGGGGACCGCAGCACGGGCTTGGTGTGCTGCGCTGGATCGAGCAGGTCACCGAGAACCGACTGCAGATCGAGGAAGGAGCGCTCTATCCGGCATTGCATCGTCTCGAACACCGTGGATGGGTCGACGCGACCTGGCGCCTGACCGAGAACAACCGCAAAGCCAAGTTCTATCGACTCACACCACTCGGGCGCCGGCAGCTCACGGCCGAGGTGTCGCGGTGGCAACGGTACACCGAAGCCGTCGGGATGGTGCTCTCTGCGCAGGGAGGTGCCGCATGAAGCAGGATCGCCTCCGACGCCTCCTCAGGCTCCCGGCGACATCCGGGCGCATGGCGTCCGATGTGGACGCCGAGTTCCGCTTTCACCTCGAGGGGCGCATCGAGCAGTTCATGGCACACGGAATGACGCGGGACGAAGCACTTGCCGAGGTGCAGCGCCGTTTTGGCGATGCCGCCGCCTACAAACGCGATGCGCTTACGATCGATGAGGCCGGCCTTCGGCAGATGCGAACCATGGAGTGGCTCAGCGCCCTGCGACGCGAAACGGTGCGCTCCGTTCGCACACTCTCCCGCACTCCGTCGTTTTCTGTCATCGCGGTTCTCACCCTGGCACTCGGCATCGGCGCATCGACGGCGATCTTTACGGTGCTCGACAGTGTGGTGTTGCGGCCGCTCCCGTATTCGCAGCCCGAAGAACTGGTCGCCGTGCTGCATCCTGCCACCGTCCCTGGCAGCGGTGAGCGCAAATGGGGCGTCTCACCGGGCGGATACTTCCACTTCAGGAAGAACAGCCAAACGCTCGCAAATCTTGGCATCTACCAGGTCGGCGGAACGGTCGTCACGGGCGATCGGGAGGCCGAAGTGGTGGACCTGGCCGTGGTCACCTCCACCATCTTCGACGTCCTGCGTGCACGCCCCGCACTCGGGCGGCTCGTCACTGCTGACGACGATCGCCCGGACAGTGCACGCGCGGTCGTGCTCGGGTACGCGTACTGGCAACGTCGATTTGGAGGCGATCCAGAGATTCTTGGCCGCCGCGTCGAGACCAGCGACGGCGCGTACGAAGTCATCGGCGTCACGGAGCCGGGACTGACACTGCCGATTCCGGGCCCCTTTTCGGCGGCGGCCAGCCTGAATGGCGTGGACATGGATCTCTGGATTCCCATGAAGCTCGACCCGGCTGGACCGTTCTGGAACAACCATCCATACGTCGGGGTGGGGCGCCTCCGGCCCGGACATACGGCCGACGACGCCCAGCGCGAGCTGGCCACACTGACGGCGCAACTCCCCGACGTCGTGCCTAACGCGTACACGGCCGGCTTCATGAAGCAATACAACTTCCGCGCGGGTGTCACTCCCCTGCGTGAGGAGGTGCTTGGCCCCACCCTGCCCCGCACCTTGTGGATGCTGTTCGCCGCCGTGCTCCTGGTCATGAGTATCGCCGCGGCCAATGTGGCCAACCTGTTCCTGGTGCGCTTCGAGGCACGACGACGTGAAGTGGCGGTACGCACCGCGCTCGGCGCTGACCGCCGCCATCTGGCGGTCCACTACATCGCCGAGAGTCTGGCACTCTGCACGGTGGCGTGTGTGCTCGGGATGGTGCTTTCATGGGCCGCCCTTCGAGGCGTAATCGCGCTTGCACCAGCGGATATCCCGAGACTGTCGTCTGTTGCGCTTGGTCCGTGGGCCATTGCCTTTGCGATCGGGGTGGCGGCGCTGGTGGCACTGGTCTTCGGTGTAATGCCCCTCTTTCGCCGGGACGAGACCACACTCACCATGCGTGACGAAGGCCGCTCGAGCACGGCGAGCCGTGGCCGGCGCCGCGTGCGCAGCACTCTCGTGGTCTCACAGCTCGCGACGGCGCTGGTCTTGCTGGCCGCCGCGGGGCTCTTGCTGCGCAGCTTTGGTCGGTTGCGCGAGGTGCGCCCCGGCTTCGACACCAGCCATGTGCTGGCCTTCAATCTCGCGCTCCCCTTTTCGGAGTACGACACGAGGGAAGAAGCCCTCGCCTTCCATCGGGTGCTCGAAGAACGCATTCGTGCCTTGCCGGGTGTCGCGGACGTCGGGAGTGTGTCGTACGCACCCTTCGAGGGATTCGGCACCGGGTGTACTACGGTCTGGCGTGCCGACGCTCCCTACGCGCCGGGCGAGTCGACCCCATGTGTATCGACACCAACGGCGATGCCAGGGTTCTTCGAGTCGCTGCGGATCAGCGTGCGCGGCCGCATTCCCACCTGGCGCGATGTCGATGATCGCACGCAGGCCGTGGTGGTCACCGCCGCCCTCGCCGAACGTCTCTGGCCAGGCCAGGATCCCATCGGGCGCGGGATCAACAGCAATGGCGCCGATTCGAAGGAGTGGTATCAGATCGTTGGCGTTGTCCCCGAGCTGCGCGCCGAGGCGCTCGATCGGCCTCCAACTGAGGCGGTCTTCTACGCGCCAACCGGCTTTCGCATCAACCAGCGTACCGGCAATCTCAACGACCTGACGTGGACCGTGCGCACTTCGGGATCGTCCGCGTCAGGCCTGGCGCCTGCCATTCGGGGGATCCTGGCCGAGCTCAATCCACGTGTCCCGTTTGTGGAACCGCGGACCATGGATCAGGTCAAGTCGCGTTCGATGGCACGCACCTCGTTTGTGATGGTGCTCCTTGGTATTGCGGCGGCCGTCGCGTTGTCGCTGAGTATTGTGGGCACCTATGGTGTGGTGTCGTACATCGTGTCACAACGGCGCGCGGAGATTGGCATTCGTCTGGCACTTGGCGCCACACGACAGAGTGTGTCGCGGATGGTGATGACCGACTCGCTGCGGCTCGGACTGACCGGTGCCGCGTTAGGCATGCTGGGGGCATTTGTGGTCAACCGGACACTGGTGGCGCTCCTCTTCGAGGTGAGCCCGACCGATCCGTGGGTGCTGGCGCTGGCGGCGGTTGTGCTGATCGCCTTCGCGACCCTTGCCGCCCTCCTGCCCGCACGGCGAGCCGCGGGGACCGACCCGGTGGAAGCGTTGCGCGGCTGACGCCGACCGCGCAACACTCTCACCCGCGTCACGGAATCCCGTTGTTCTGCCTGATGCAGTTGTCGACGGCCACCGCGACGGCACCGATGATCGCCTCCGTCGGCGCATTCAGGATTGCCACGGCGTAGTGCAGGGACTTTCCGGCCTCAGTTCGCTGGACCAATGCCGCGTCGTACACGGCATTGCTGAGCAGTCCGAGCTTGGAGTGGATCGTGGACGCTCGTCCGGCCCTACTGAGGGCGCCTCCGACCGGTGACCGCGTCAGGACGGATGGATAGTCGTTCTTGACCAACATCTGCCGCATGGCAGCGCTCGACGCGGCATCGACTAGCCGATCGCGTGCCAGTAGCGTGAGAAAGGCGACCAATGCTCCCGCGGTCCCTTGTCCTCCACCGCCGAGTGGACTTGCTCTCCACCAGGTGCCCTTCCGGTAGTTGCCACGGAGCCAGAGTCCTCCCCGCGCCGGGTGCCACAGGCCGGACTGCACCATGACACTGTTGATGTAGGCAAAGCCCAGGTCATCAATGCACGTCATGGCCGCGACATTGTCCGAGATGGCGACCATCATCTGCATCCGCTGCACAAAGGACAGCTCCCGGATCGTCTGCTCGCCCTTGTACTCGTATGACCGCAGCGCGTGGGCGCTGTCACAGGTCGATGCCGTGCCCAGCATACTCCGAGGTCGGCTTCGCAGAGCCACGACCGCGGTGTCATCCATCACCTGCGCGAGGTTAGGCACGCGTGAGGCAGAGAAGAGGTCGATGGCTTGTCCCTTCCATGTGAAGAGTTCGCCCTTCTGCCCGAGGTGTCCGGTAATCGGCGCGACAGCGGTACCAGCTGCCGGTGATTGGGTGGCACGCCAGCGTGTGTGCGCCTCACGAATGAGATCCGCCGCTGTTGCGGCTCCGGTGGCCGCCTTGAGCCGCCGCAACTGCGCGCGCAGCTGAAACGCGGCATACATCGGCAGGAGCTTGGCGATGCTGGCAAGCCCCACTGATTGCGTGTGGCGCACGCCCGCAAACTCGGGACTGCCCAGACCCTTGGTCAGGTCAACCAGGGCGACCTGAACACCACCCGCTCCCCGGATTCCCCGAAGGGCTGTTGTGAGACAGGTGGTGAGTGTTGGGTTTTCGTTGTAGGCCCCTGATGCCAGGTAGATACCCGGGTCGGGTGCCACGGCCACGTCAGTGAGCGCAGCAAAGCGGCGAATGGTCGGCACCGCTGGTGGCGACTGGCGTTCGACGCCGACCTCGCCCCCTGACGCCGCGCGGAGTACCAGAGAGGGGTTGTCCTTCGACGGAATTGCGGCATTGCCGTGGAATGGGGTGACAACCTCCTCATGCTCTGCTTGCTGGTCGAACTCACCCTGGTCGAGTGCGACGCTTTCGTCCTCGGACAAGGCATCGAAGGACTCGTACTCCTCCTCGCCCTCCATCAACGGTTGTTCGTCCTCTGACGCCGGCTCTTCCCACTCCGGCTCTTCCCATTCGTCCATCGCCCCGGCGGCTTCGCGCGCGGGGCAGCCCCCGCAGCGGCATTTCGTGACTGACGGTGCGCTGACGAACTCTTCTTCCGTTGACTCAGTCTCCTGCTCTACGTCGTTCCACTCCTGGTCGAGTTGCTCCCATTCACTTTCTGGCTGACTGGCTTTGGGGGTAGCAACCTTCGGCTCAACAAAGGCTTCGGATTCCGTACCCATCCAGGCGCGCAGCTGTCTGGAGACCTCACGCGTGAGGCGCAGCACGATGGCGCGATGTGGCGTGACCTTGACCAGGAGGCCCACCAGCAGCCGCTCACCCTTGACCGTGACCCACACCGGCGATCCACTCTGCCCCTGGCAGGCATCACCTGTGTAGAACATCGTGCGCGTCTTGTCGTAGGCGCCATCGAGCCTGCCGGATACGTGCACCATCTGCTCGCCGTTTCCCTTGTCCTTGGGATAGCCAGCCGTTTCGGCCGTCGCACCGTTGAGCGTCGCAGCCGGCACGCGATACGCCACCGTGTTGTGTTTACAGGAGAGGGCACCCCAATAGCACAACTTGGCCCCACCGAGATTGCTGAAGGTGTCGTCGCCGATCTTCTTGTCGAGCGTCAGCAGGGCAAAGTCATAACTCGCCGGCATCTTCTTCTGATCCCACTTGGGCGAGACTTGCATCTTGATGACGTTGTGCGTGCCTAACGGCCTCACGCTTCCGTCCCGCGCGGGGGAGACGCGAATCTGTGTGGACTTGTACGTCGCGACCTGTCCCCTGCGGTCCGGTGCCTTGGCGCCCTTGACCGCGTGCGCGACCGTGAGGACATGGCGCGGTGACACCAGAACACCAGTCGCGCCGGAGTTCGTGATGTTGCCATTCGAGTCTTCCTGCCTGAGAAAGAGCTGGCAGACCCAGCGATAGGGAATGGCCTGCGTGTTGGCGACCGGCAAGCGGTCATCCGCACCGAAGATGCCGATGCCGCTGGCCGTGCAGTCAGGATGAGCCCCTTCCCCCTCCGCTTCTCCCCACGACTCGTCCTCTGCGTCGAGTTGGTCAGGGTGTGGCGTGAGCCCTTCCGAGAATGGCGCGTATCGCGGCGCCTCGTTCCGTACGAAGGGCGAGTACTCGCCGTCCGCCTCGATCATCCGGTCATACATGGTCTGATACCTCCCGGCGTGGGCGTGACGTTAGTTGGTCATGAAGGCGGACACACGCGACGGTCCGCTCCCGTTGCTGCCCGTGGTTGCGGCACTCCGTGCGACCACTTCGGTCGCCGACACCCGCACCGTGGTGTCCTTGAGATTCTGGCCCGTCGCGATGGACCACTGCGTGATCAGGGTCAGCATGTCCGCAGTGTAGGGACCGTTATAGAGCGACGCCGCCGAGGGGATGGCGTTGAACTCGATGGCACGGAGGAGAATCGACATGGGCTGTGCGAGCTGCAGGAACGCATCGCTCCGCGAGTGTGGAGCGATCCCCACCTTCTGACCGATGAGGCGCAGCCGATCCGCTGGCCCTGCGGCGTCGGCGCGCAAATCAGCAGTGATGGCGGTGTTGAACATCAGCGTGAGGTGAATCCACGACATCATGCCCACGGCGTCATACTCTTCGCGGGTGAGCGCCCCACCCAGACGGCGAGCCAGGAGCAGCTCACGCAAGCGCCGCAACAAGGTGTCGATCGCGTTGTCATCAGTCGCGTCCTCGCCCACCAGATTGGCGCGATTCTTCACACCGAGCCACACCTCGCGCAGCAGCGCCTCGAACAAGGGGACAAAATCACGGTTGGCGATCTCGGCACGCGGATACGGCACGGGCGAGCCATCCTCCTGTCCGTGATTCAGGTCGAGGCCGAGGAGGCGCTGGTACGCGTTTCGTCGAACGGCGTCGTGCCGGGGACGCAGGTCACTGGTCACCCCGCGAATGCAATAGCCACGTGGATGCGTGAAGAACAGTTCCTCGGTGAGCTGCGCCCAGCGTTGTGTGGCCGGACTACCGAGGGACAGTCGTTCGCCGGTCGCCATCTCGATCAGCACCCGCCGAAAGATCTCGACCGCCTTGGTGTTCTCCACCACATACGCGTACGCGAGGTGGTGAAACAACTCGGGGCCGACCACGGTGCCACCCGGACCCGGGAGCGGCAGCGGTGGCAGGAGCACGGCCGGCTCAAAGCGATTGAAGCGCGCCATGGCGGCCAGGTCGGTGGCAACGACGTTGGTATCGGCCTCATACGCGGGCCGCATGGAGGATACGGCTACACCCCAGTACTGCTCGAGGAAGTCGGCCAGCTGAGTGCCATTGAAGCCGCTGAGTACCAGCTCGGCGGCGTCCTCCGGCTTGGTAAACAGCGGGGTGATGGCGGTCGCAAGTTGAACGAACATGGTGGCTCCAGTAGCGGCAGGAAGTGGTCGAGTGAGAGGCGGTGATTACCGGGTGTTACTTGGCTTTTGTCCCAGGGGGATTGACCGCCGGGGCTGCCGCTGCGCGCGGGCGCGTGGCCTTGCGTTTGGCCCCGATGGGAGCAAAGGCGACGCGCACCCCGCGGGCATCGCTGGTGTCGCCGACAAGCGCGTCAAGCCACGCGTTGAAAAACGCCTGCGCATCCGGGAAGACGCGGTCGGGCCGCGACGCCAAACGGGCAAACGTCGGGGCATCGGGCAGGCCGGTGTAGGCCTGCGGAATCGGGCTCTTGGTTGGTACGGTAAGCGATGTGGTGCTGGCCGATGTACTCATGTGAATGGTCCTCTCAGTGTTGAAGTGTGACGGCGCGATGTGAGCCTACACGCCGCATGACGGCATCCTGCTGCTGCACCCCTTCTCGGAGGTGCGCGGTGTCCGAGGTGGTGTGGTATGACGTGAGCGCGAGCACCCGAATGGCCTCGTCCCAGATCCAGTGGCGGGAGTGATGGCCTGCACTCCCCATGTCTCGCCGCAACTGCTCCAGCGACGCCGGGGAGACGCGCTCGGGATTCACGAGCTGCACGAGGGCCTTGCCCCCGAATGCGCGATAGGGCCGGTAGAGCACCAGCTCAACGATCGCGGGCAGCAGCGGGGTTGACCGTGCGATGAGCTGCCGGGTCTCACGATCCGCGAACGACAGTGGATGTACGGCGTTCCACGCCTCCGCGAGACGGTCCCAGCGTCCGCTGCCAAAGGCGCGTCGGCACATGGCAATGCCGAGCATCACCCGGAGGTGCGCCACCGGATGCGGATCGCCTGGAATCATCTGAAAGGCACTCGAGGCGTCACCATCCACGACGTCGTGCAACGCGGACACGGCTCCGTAGCCCGTGAACACAAACGCAAACGCATCACCGGCAATCTCTGTCGCCCATGCGGCCCAGGTATCGGCGACATCAGCGCCATGCGCGCCTAACGCTCGCTGCAACGCATTGCGCAGCTCGGTGTTCCAGCCCACGACGTGTGCGATCTGGTGTCCCACTTCGTGCAATGCGGCAGTTGGACGCAGCAGGTTGTGCCGCGTCATCTTGATGGCCGCAACCGGGTTGCGGGTGCTCCCGTCCCACAGACGCAAACCCATCTTCCAGATCGCCGCACCCGCGCCTTTGTCGGCAAAGGTGAGGGCGGCAGGCACGGGATGACCGAGCGGGCGCAACACCTCGGCCATCGCACGCGTAGCGAGGTGATCGCACGCGCGCAGCCACGATCCCATCGGTTCCGTGGACCGGGTCGCCAGCGCATCGGCAAAGAAGTCGACGGTGGTCTCGGTGCGCAGATAGAGCTGCCGCACGGCAAGCAGGTCGCGTCGCAGCCGCGGCAACGCCTCGGGCGGCGCATCACGCAACCGTTCAGCGAGCGCGGCGATACGTCCACGGAGTTGGTCCGCGGCCGTGGCAATGGTGCTGCGCAGAGACACGCCGAGGTAATGCTCCAGCGATTGCCATGCCTGCGGAGACGCGATGCTCTCCGGCACCACCAGACGCTCGGCGGCCAGTCGCCAGTGCTCCAGCTGGCGCGAGAGCTCGATCAGAGCTGCTCGCGCTGCCGGCGCGGGATGCGACATCACACTCATTTGGCGTAACCCGGGACGATCTTGATGTCGAGCGAGGCAGGTGCGGCCGGCGTCAACGCTTCGCTGTCGACGCTTTCGAGAGACCGTGAGCCGATGGCCGCAAGCCAGGGGAGGCCCCGCATCGTCAGCCGGATCGTGACCCCATCGGCGTCCGCGTTGGCCGCCGCATCGAAGTCGGTGGCAACCTGTGCGTAGTTGCGTTCGATATGTGACGCGAGAGCACGCACGGCTGAGCCGCGGACTGCTCGTCGCAACGACCCGCCGAGTCTCCGGACCCAGCGACGCGTGAAACTCTCGGAGTCTTCACCCGCGACATCGGAGACCAGCTGCACCGCATCACTGGGGCCTTCTGCCTCGGCGCGCGCCTGCGGCTCGAAGGCGCGACGGATGAGGTTGAGCACGACGCCCGCAGGTGCCTTGCGACGGAGTGCGGTGGCGATCTCCTGCGCGGTGGCTTCACTGAAGTTTATCAGCACATCCACGCTGCCCTGTGCTGCATTCACACGCGAGCGGAAGCGGCGCACCTGCGTACCCCGTGCGACGGCTTCTCCGGCCTCGAACTCCAGGCGAAAGAGGCGCTGCCCGACGGCGAGTGCGTGCGGTGTTTCGAGGTACGCCTCATCGACGCGGCGACCGAGTCCCGGTTCCTGCAGCAGCAGACCCGCAGTGGTCTCGGTGAGGGGGTGGACGTCGAATTCACTCGCGGGTGCTCCTTGCGAGGGCGTCGCCTGATCAGCGGTCCCGGTAGTGGAGCCAGCGGAGGTCGCAGGTGCAACAGGAGGAATGCCAGCCGGGCCGCCGTTCCCTGCATCGCCACGGGTGATCGCGCCGACCGTGGTGCCTGGAATCGCCTCATAGAGGTGCACATTCACGCGTACCGGACCTGTGATCCCAAAGCGATCACGCAGGATGGTCGACAGCGGCACTCCCTTGAAGGAAGGAATGGACTGCGCCATGCGGGGGGTCAGCACGACGGAAGGAGTGCGTGTGTAGCGCTTGAAGCGACGACCGGCCGCACGCCGCCAGACCCCTTTCACCTCGTGCGCTTCGTGCAGTTCACCACGAACCGTGTCATCCGGGAAGTTGGCGGCAACCGCATGGTCGAACGCTTCGCGGCTGTAGGCTTCGAGCAGCGCGGGGCTCTCCCATTCGTCCGTGGGCAATGACTCGGCAAGACGCGCGACCGTGTCTTCGAGTGTGCTGGCGACGGTTTCGGCCGTCGCGGCCACGGCCGACTGCCCGCCTTCAAGCTGAACGAGCCGCAGACCTGCGTCGACAAGCGCACCCGCGAGCTTCTTGGCGTTCGCCTCGCCAATATGAGGTTGCACCAGCCGAGCCAGGTGCCCCGACAAGAACGAGACAATGCGCGGACGCCCGATGATGTTGCGCGCCAGACGCAGTACGCCAAGCACGGCGGGGACAAACTGCTCAACAGCGGGCGTCGGGTCCTCACCCTGACGCAAACGGCCGAATCGATCGATGAACTGCGCGCGTGCCTGATCGAGCTCACGGAGCGCGTCGCGACTCGATGATGACGCCTGGTCCTCGGACATTGACTCGAGATTCACGCCAGGCGTGAAAGACTCGCCCTGCACCACATAGCCTGCGACCATCGTGTCCATCTCGGTGGCCACGGCCCGTGGATCGACCGCGGCCGCTTCCTGCGACGTGGTGGCGGCCTTCACGACATCCGATCCGAGGACCTTGGCGGCCAACTGACGCGCAATGGGTTGCAGCGCGACAGGAACCTTGTCGAGCGCAAAGCGCAGCACTCGGTGCAGGAAGGGTCGCACGAGACCAATCAGCCGACGCAGGATCCAGGTGTGTGGCAGCATGCCGGTCACCGCCTTGATGCCGCGTTTCGCCAGCTTCACGGCGCCGGTGACAGCTTGCTTCGCCTTCTTGATCCACTTCTTGACAAACTCCTCCGCAACGGGCGAGGGGGCGCCGCTTTCGTGCTGCCCGATGGTATCGAGGTACTCGTTCAGCGCCGATTCGCTGAGCGCCGCGAGATCCCTGGCCGACGTTTCTTCGTCCATCCGGCGCAGCGCGGCTTCGGCGCTTGTTGCGATCCGGTCGAGGTACCCCTGAGCGGCCTGTCGTTGACGCTCACGCGAGCCACCACTGTTTTCACCCTCGTAGCTCAACGATTCGGCGATGGCCGAGGCTTCGTCGGCGACGCGTGCCACCGCGGTGTCGAATTCCTCGTCACGCAGCGACTCATACAACTCGGCGAACGCTGTCGCCTGCGGTGTGCGCGGAGAAGCGAACGCGCCTGCGGAATACTCGTTGAGGAACGGCGTTTCGAGCGACATCACAGCGTCGCGCGATGCTTCGGCGACCGGCGTGAACTCCGGATCGCTCGGAAACGGGGAGGCGGGACGCCATGCGAGAGCCTCGCCATTCATGGATGATGCGCCAGCAGTCATTGGGTCTCTCCTGAGACAGCGTCAGTGTCATGCGTCGCGCGCGCGGCCAGTACCTCAATGCGCTCGGCGAGCAGGTCTACATTCCAGGGGGTCGCGAAGTAATCCGTCGCGCCCGCACGAAAGGCGTCGGCAAGATGCAGTTGGTCAATGCCACCGTTCACCAGCACCACCTGCAGATGGGGATGCCGCTGGCGAATAGCCGCGACCGTTTGCGACACGTCACCGCGGACCGATCCCGACTCCAGCACCACCACCTGGATCGATTGCATGACCTCGCACGCCCAGATGTTCTGCGGTGCGGCGGCAAGCGTCAGCACATGGCGTTGTCCAAGGCGATGAAGCAGCGTCAGGTCAGCGGCCAGAGCCGGACCGATGAGGCCGATATGCAGCGCGGGAGGTGTGAACGTTGAGATCATTGACTGATACCATGGCAAGTGTGGTACCATGGGCAGCGCTCGGGCCGATCTCGCGTGCAACCTGAACTGCTGTAACGGCTTAGGGTTCGCGTGGCACTGCGGAGGCGTTGGTCGTGCCCCCGAAAAGGCTGACCTTCAGGTCAGGCCTGGGTGACCTTCGGTTCAGTGTCGCGTGCGGCGCGCTCCTGCGCACGCGTGGCAAGCGCGTACTTGCGCACCTTCACATGAAAGACGCGCTCGCTGAGTCCGGTGTCGCGTGCAGCGTCAGCGATGACGCCACCACTGCGCGCGAGGGCGGCCGAGAGAAATGCGCGTTCGAATCCCTCAACCACACAGGCCTTTGCCTGACGGAAGAGTCGCGCGGGCTGAACCGGGGCCGGCGAGGTGGTCTGGAAATCGTGAGGGAGATCGCTCAGCGTGAGTGACGACGAACCGGCAAGCAGCACAAGCCGATGCACCAGGTTCTGCAGCTCGCGCACGTTGCCGGGATAGTCATGCGCGCAGAGTCTATGCAGGAGCGCGGGTGCGAAGGTCAGCGGGGGCCTTCCGTATCGCGCGCAGAACGTCTGTGCAAAGTGCGCAACCAGTTTGGCGATGTCACCGCGGCGCTCCCGCAGGGGCGGCAGATCGAGCTGGATGACGTTCAGCCGGTAGTAGAGGTCGGATCGGAACTGGCCCGATGCCACGAGCGCCTGCAGGTTAACGTTGGCGGCGGCGATGATACGCGCCCCCGACACACGCGACTGCGTCGATCCTATGGGAGTGAATTCGCCAGACTGAAGGACGCGAAGGAGCGCGACCTGAAGTGCGTGGCCCATGGACGCCACTTCATCCAGAAAGACCGTGCCTCGCGTTGCCGCCTCAAACACTCCGGCGCGCGACGCCGCCGCCCCCGTGAAGGCGCCACGCGTGGCACCAAACATTTCGGCTTCCTGAAGGGATTCGGGGATCGCCCCGCAATTCACCGCGAGAAATGGCTCACGGCGCCGACGGCTCTCGCCATGGAGCAACCGGGCGACGACCTCCTTGCCCGTTCCAGTCTCCCCATTGATGAGCACGGTGGCATCGGTATCGGCCACGCGTCGCACCAATTCCAGGAGGCGAAGCAGCCTGGGATCGTCGCCGAGCAAAAGCAGCGGCTCTCCCCCGTCAACAACCGGAGAGCAACGAGGACCACCCTGTAACGTGGCGTGTGACTGCGAGAGAGGCGCCGACGAAGTTGCTGAGAACGGCATATGGATTCGCGCAGAGGAGAGTGAGCCGCGGTCGTGATGAACTCACTTCTATAGCGAGAACGCCGAACAGAACCTGACATCGGGTAGTGTCCGCGCGACGTCGTACGGCCGACCACTCATGGTACCAAGCGATTCTGCAGCTGAACACTAGGACAAGCCTCAGTGGCGGGCTCCGCCGTACGCCGCGGCGCCAACGCGCCGGCACAGAGGCCAGCCCGGCAGTGCGCTGCTCCCCGCCCGAGGGCCCTTGCCCCACCCTCCATACGTATATATTCTGGATTCACGGAGAAACAACATGCCCCTCGGTGACCTCGAACAACTCGTGATGCTCGCCCTCATGCGCCTGGGCGATGAAGGCTTTGGCGCCGCCGTCCAGCGCGAGATCGCCGAGCGTGCCGGGCGCGACGTTACACTCGGCGCCGTCTACACCGCCCTCACACGTCTTGAAGAAAAGGGTTACGTCGCGTCGCGCGTGGGTGATCCCCTGCCGCAACGGGGCGGACGGCGCCGCCGCCACTACGAAGTACTACCCGAAGGTCGTCAGGCTATCGCCGAAGCATGGCAGGCCATGCGGGCGTTGTCGCGCGGTCTCCTGGCACAACTCGACGGATGACCGTGCGACGTCCGCCGCGGCTGGCCCTCTGGCTCCTGGAGCAGCGTGTTCCGCAGCACGAGCGCGAGTACCTCGTGGGTGACCTTCTCGAGGAGTTCCACAGGGCCAACGCGTCACCGGCCGGTCAGCGTGCGGCGCGACGGCGTTTCTGGCGCGAGGCGATTGCGGCCAGCCTGCGTCGCGAACGTGACCATCAGTCAATCCCCTTCTCGCGCGGCCTCATGACAGACTTCGGATTGGATCTCTCGCTGGCGCTGCGCCGCCTCGTCCGCACACCCGGATTCACGCTGACCACCAGCCTGACGCTCGCGTTAGGTGTTGGGGCTGCGTGCGCCATCGCCGCTGTCGCCGGTCCCGCGCTCTGGGGCGCACTCCCCTTCCGCGACGCCGATCGCATTGTCACGGTGCGCGAACGATTTGGCGATGGAAGCCTCGGGCGAATGGGTTTCACGACCATCAGTGACCTCAGACGGGAGACCTCCTCCTTCCAGGCGCTGGCGGCATCCGCCAACTGGTCACCAACACTCACCGGTGATGGCGAAGCCGAGCGGTTGACGGGCCTTTCGGTCTCGGCCAGCTGGCTCGATGTCATGGGTGTCCGGCCGGCACTGGGACGCGGATTCCTGCCCGAAGACGACCGACCCGAAAGTGCGCGCGTGGTCATGCTCGATCACCACCTGTGGCAGCGTCGCTTTGGAGGTGACTCGGCCATTGTCGGACGCACCATCCGCCTCGGCGACGTGGAGCACGAGGTCGTGGGAGTGCTGCCAGCCAGCCATGAACACGTGCTTGCTCCCGGCGCCGAGCTGCTGCGTCCGCTGCGTTACCTCGATACGCTAGGCCAGGCCTGCAGGAGTTGCCGTCACGTCTTTGCCGTGGCGCGGATCAAATCCGACGTCGCGCCGGCGACTGCGGCACGCGACGTGGCCGCGGCATTCGAACGGATGCGCGCCGCATACCCATCGGACTACGGCTTCAACGGTGTGGCGGTTGCGAGCCTGCGGGACTACATGACTGAAGGTGTTCGCGGGCCCCTCTACGCCCTGCTCGGCGCCGCGGCGCTTCTGCTTTTCATTGCCATGGCCAACGCGACGAATCTCTTTGTCGCGCGCACCATCCAGCGCGGAGGCGAGATGACCATCCGCTCTGCTCTCGGGGCAAGCCGCTGGCGTCTCTCGCGAAGCATGCTGATCGAGGCGTTGCTCGTTTCACTCCTTGGGGCTCTCTTCGGTCTCGCGCTCGCGCATAGTGCCATCGGCACCCTCGTCGCCCTGGCGCCGCCTTCCCTCCCTCGCATTGATCAGGTGCGGATCGGCCTCACCACAACTCTGCTTGCCGGCGTACTGGCACTGGCGTTAGGCATGGTGAGCGGCCTCCTCCCGGCGTCGCTGCTGAACACGAAAGGATTGCGGGCACGTCTTGCGGCCTCGTCACGAACAGTTGCCCGCGGGGGACACGATGCCATGCGTCGTGGCATCGTGGTGCTGGAAATGGCGCTCACGCTGCTCCTGCTTGGCGGCGCGGGCATTCTCGTCCAGAGTGTCAACCGCCTGCTCGCCGTCGACACCGGCTTCGCCACCAGCAATCGTCTCACCGTGGCGCTGAGTGTTGGTGGGCCGCGGTACGATGACGACGCGCAGGTGCACCTGGCGTGGCGCAACGTGCACGAGGCGGTGCGAGCCATTCCCGGTGTTGTCGACGCCAGCCTCACTTCGCAGCTCCCGATGTCCAGCGACTTCGACGCATGGGGAATTCATTGGGAGCAGACTCCACGGCAGAACGCAGCCGAAGACGGCGATGCATTCCGGTTTGCCGTGACACCGGACTACATGCGCACAATGGGGCTGCACCTGGTGCAGGGACGCTTTCTCGATCCGTCGGACCATGCACAGAGTGAGAAGGTCATGGTCATCAATGAGCAAATCGTTCGTCGCGACTTTGCCGGCCGGAACCCGATCGGCGCTCGCGCCAAGATGGGTGGCATGGACGGCCCATGGCGCACGGTCGTTGGCGTCGTGAAGAACGTCCGGCATCGCGGGCTCGACTCCGAGATGTCCGGGCAGGTGTACATCCCGCTCGACCAGAACTCCTACGCCGACGGCATGGTTCGCCTGGTGGTGCACACCACTCTCGATGCGGCCTCCGTGACACCCTCCATCCGGCAAGCGGTCGGTCGTGTCGATCCGTCCATCCCGCTCGCCCAGGTGATGACCCTCCCGGCGATGATCGCCGAGTCGACCACGCAGCGCCGCTTTGCGCAGCAGCTCTTTCAGTCGTTTGCGCTGACGGCGCTGGTCCTGGCTGCGATCGGCATCTTTGGCGTGCTTTCCGGGATGGTGGGGGAACGGGTGCGGGAGATCGGCGTGCGCTCGGCGTTAGGCGCCTCCCGCGGGCAGATTGTGGGCCACTTCCTCCGCCAGGGAGGAGCGCTCGCCCTGGCAGGGATCGCGATCGGGGTGGCAGGATCATTTCTGCTGGCTGGCGCCCTCAAGCCGCTGGTCTTCGGCATCTCACCGCGTGATCCGCTGACCATCGCCGGTGTCTCAGCCGGACTCGGCCTGGTGGCGCTGCTGGCCACGCTGCTTCCGGCCTGGCGGGCCTCGCGCGTGGACGCGGCGGTCGCGCTGCGGTCCGACTAGCGGAAGAAGAACGCGGCGGCCTGCGCCACCTGTAGAACCAGAGCACGACGGTTCGTCACACCGCGCGCTCCATTCGCCCCGCCCCGGCACCGGGTTGCGGTCAACTGATGACTGATGCTGCGCACCCCTGCCATCATCCATCATGACCGCCCCCGCACCTGTGCCGATTGCCCGAGAGCGCCGCGCCTACGTCCACTCCACGTTGTTAGGCGGCGTCGATCTGCTCGCCGCGCAGTATCGTCATCATGTCTTCCCCCGCCACGCTCAGGATCAGGTGGTGCTGGGGATGGTCGAGAGGGGCCACATCCGCTTTCAGGGTGGTGGCCTGGATACCAGCATCGGGGAAGGCGACATCCTCTTCATCTCGCCGGGAACGGTGCACGAAGCACTGGGCCATGCCGATGACGCCTGGACATACCGCGCCCTCTACCTCACACCCGATCAGTGGCTTGAGGGCTGCGCATCGGCTGGCGTTCGAGAACCGGGAGGTGCCAGTGTCCTCCGTGATGCCGGTCTCCATGAACAGATGCGGCGCCTGCACAAGCGACTCATCACCGGTGGTGTGTCTGAACGAGGACTGCAGCTCACCATCCGCCGCTTTGCCGACGCCGTCGCGATACACCAGAGTCCGGCCAGCTCGCGAACGGGGACTCCGCACCACGAGGATGGTTTGGCCCGCGTCAGGCGGACGCTGGATGAAAGCGGAGATCGGCGCGTGACCTTGCGCGAAATGGCGTCGCTAGCGGGGCTCAGCCGCTTTCACTTCCTGCGAGCCTTCTCCCGTGCGTATGGCGTCTCGCCATACGCCTACTCCCTCAACCGCCGGCTGCAGGAAGCGCAGCGCCGCCTGGCAGCGGGTCACCCGATCGCCATGACAGCGCTCGACGTCGGCTTTGCCGACCAGGCGCACCTGACGCGGCACTTCCTGCGGACCATCGGGGTGACGCCCGGTGAGTATCAGCGGGCGTTCACCTGAGTCAAGGCCGCAGTCCGGCGTTTGTCTGCGGCGCCGGCTGGCGCCACGGCTGCGGTGGCAGGGCACGCTGGCGCGGCCACGTTTCATCGAGCGAGCTGCCGTCGTACAGACGCCCGTTCCGCATCACGAAACGCACCGTGTTGGTGTTGCGGATCGAGATCAGCGGGTCGGCGTCGAGCACCACGAGGTCGGCCAGCTTTCCCGCCTCCAGCGACCCCAGATCCTTTTCCAGACCTAACGCGGTGGCGCCCATGATGGTGGCGACGCGCAGTGCCTCGTGATTGGTCATCCCACCCGAGGCCACGGTCCACAACTCCCAGTGGTATCCCAAGCCCTGGAGCTGTCCATGGCTCCCGATCCCGGCCTTGCCACCGGCGGCGACCAGATCGCGAATGACCTTTGCGTGCTCCTTGAAATGGAACTCGGAGTCGAGGAACCAGCCGGCAGGCCCGGGTGAACCCCCGGCCCCCTGCCCGCGACGACGTGTCTTGGTGTCGAGATCATCATCGGGCGTAAAACGCCGCAGCTTCTGATCGCCGTTAGGGTTCTCGCGCGTGTAGTAGTAGTTCTCGGCCCAGGGACCACCGTAGGTCACGAGGAGTGTGGGGGTCGAAACCGTTCCGGAGGTAGCGAAGAGTTTGAGTACGTCGTCGAAGAGCGGAGTGATGGGGAGGTTGTGTTCCACACCGGCGTAGCCATCCAGTGCCATCGTGATGTTGGAACGGAAGGCGAGACCCGCCTCGGTGGTTGGCATCAGCTTGAGCTCACGCGCCGCCATGATGATCCACTGCCGCACCTGCCGATTGCCGGCCCCGTACATCTTGATGGTGTTGGTGTTGTAGTAGTCGCTGTAGCGCTTGAGGACATTGCGCGCCTGGTCGAGCGAGCGAATGCGCTCCGCCGCAAAGACGCCGGGACCCGTCGAGTAGATGCGCGGACCAACCAGCTCGCCGATGGTCACCCGGTCGGCGTACGACAACACGTCGGTCGATCCTGTCTGCGGATCGCGGGTGGTGGTCACCCCATACGCCAGGTTGGCGAGCAGGGCCCAGGGTTGGGCCGTGTGAATGTCGGGCGAGTGGCGAAAGTGTGCGTGGGTGTCGACAAAGCCCGGCACAATCGTCTTGCCGCTCATGTTGATGATGCGTGCCCCGGATGGGAGGGGTACACTTCCCCGGCGGCCAACACCAACGATGCGGTTGTCCCGAATCACCACATCGCCTCCGTTGATAATCTCGGCGCCCTTCATCGTGATGATCTTTGCGCCACGCAGCACCACCACACCGCGCGGAATGTCGCGCTGCCCCGTGACCTGTACGCGGACTTCTGTCGGCTTGTAGGTGGCGGCCGAGTCGCGCGCGGCAGGGCGACGGGTGGTGTCGCCCGGTGCCGGCGCCGCGGCGCGTCTCGCCGCCGTCACCGAGTCGTCAAACGCCTTCGCGCGATCGAGATCATAGGTGACCAGCGCGTTGCCGATGGACCAGTGCACAATGCGCCCATTCGCCTGCCAGGCTGGGAACTCACCACCGATATCGGAGAGTCGCCGCACCGGCGTGGCGGCATTCTCGGGGGTAGCTACCGAGATCACCGGCACCGGTCCACCCACCAGAGGCACTACAACCACGTAGAAGTCCGAGCCCACCTGTGCCAGCGCCAGGTCACCCCGCGGCGCCATCCGGACGGTACTGGCTGCGGGCGCCTGTCCTCCACCGCCCGGAGGCGCTTGTCCGGTCACCCGGACATGCTGCCGCAGGTCTGTTCCATCCCAGCGGAAAGACACCAGCCCCTCACCACCGCCGTAGGCAAAGATCCTCCCTGCGTCACTCGTGAAGTGCGGGTCGCCTAACGAACTCGCTGCGCGAATACGTGTCGCCGCACCGCCATCGGCGGGCACCCAGACAAAGCGCGCCCCCTGCCCTCCACCAAACCGCTGCACACTTTCCCGCATTTCACGCGCATCCGCCTGCATCGCCACAATGCGGGCCCCGTCGGGCGACCACTGGGTGCCGTAGTACGTGGCCGCCTCGCGCGTGAGGCGTACGGCCTGACCACTCCCGTCGGCACGCACCTTGTTGATGTGCCCACCATCGCCACTCCAGGTGACATAGGCAACCCACTGCCCATCGGGCGACCAGGCCGGGTGATACTCTCCCTCCGGTGTCCCCGCGATGCGCCGCGGGGTCCCCGACGGGAGGTCCATGACATACAGATCGCCTAACGCGGACAAGGCCACCCGGCGTCCATCGGGTGACGGCACCGCATCGCGAATCTGCGTCGCCACAATCGTCGGTGTGTCTTCCACCGGGTACTGGAACTTCACCTCCGGCCCGATCGCCACATCCACCTCGATCGAAAACGGAATCTTCGCTGGCGCGCTCCCGTCCACCGGCACCCGCCAGATCTCACCCCCGTAACTCATCACGATCGCCCGCGAATCCGGGGTGAAGTCGTACCCCGGCAAGGCATCGATTTCGAGCATCGACTCCTGGTTGTCGCGCTGAATGGGATACGCGAGCCACCGTTCGTCGCCGGTCGCCAGGTCGCGAATACGAAGACCGGTTTTCTCCTCGTAGCGGCTGCCATAGGTCAGCCACTTGCCATCGGGTGAGACCGCGGGACGGAACCCCGAGCCGTATCGTGCGGTCATCGCCTGCGTGGTCCCGAGTTCGCGATCGTACTGCACCACCTGATACTGCGGAAAGATGGCGTTGTAGGTCCACGTGGCCTGACGCGTGGCGTACCAGAGATACCGCCCATCAGGAGAGAAGGTGGCACCAATCGCCGACATCGGCGCCGGCTCACGAATCACCTGAATGCCCGCGCCACCGTCCACGTGATACAGAAAGATCTTCGGTGCACCCTGCACCGAGCGTGTGACCGCGATGTACTTGCTGTCCGGTGTCCACTCGGGCGAGACATACATGTCATCGGTTGTCTTCGAGAGCTGTACCGTGTCGCGCCCATCGGCGCTCATCACCCACAGGTTGTCGCCGCCACTCCGATCGCTCAAGAAAGCAATCCGTCTGCCATCAGGACTGA
Source organism: uncultured Gemmatimonadota bacterium (assembly GCA_902826615.1). Taxonomy (GTDB): domain Bacteria; phylum Gemmatimonadota; class Gemmatimonadetes; order Gemmatimonadales; family Gemmatimonadaceae; genus RBC101. The sequence goes on along the minus strand of CADEFN010000006.1, from coordinate 198,356 downwards.
ACCGCGGCTGCGCATCGTGCGCGAGCCCACTCGTCAGGCGCGTGGCCGCTCCCCCGGCTGCAGGAATGGTGTAGATGTCGCCGAGGAGGTCGAGCACAATGCGCTGCCCATCCGGACTCACGTCGACCGACATCCACGACCCCTTGGTGGCCGTGAAGCGAAGGTTGCGCGTGGCCTCGAGTGGCAGCCCTCGACCTGCCGGACGTGCCGGGGTCTGGGCATCTGCACTGGTCGCAGCGAAGGAGGCGACAAGGAGCGTCACACGCAGGATCGATGGAATACGGTGGGTCATGTGGAGTCGATTGACGGAGCGAGGGCCGGTCTGATTCAGGAGGGCATCGGCTGCGAAGAACCTTCAGTCGGAGCGCGCGACGTCAAGGACGAAGTCGCGCCACCCTCGCCGCAATCCCGGGAGAGGCACCGTACGCGAGCCACACGTCACCACTCCCGGGGGCAATGGTCAGGTGACGGATGAGGGCTCCCGGTTCGGGGAGTGCATACGATGTGAAGGTCCGGGTCTGCGGCGCGAAGTGCAGCACCACATCGCCCGCTCCGGTGCCTAGCCAGAGTCCGCCCCGCACCGGGTCCATGCGCACGACGTACGGAAGGAGATTGGCCACGGGCAGGGAAAATCGCTCAACAGACACGGCGCCATTCGCACCCGGCATGAGATGCACCAACTCGTTTGCCGCGTAGGCCGGCACCCACAGTGAACCATCCGACGCCACGTCGAAACGGCGCGGACCCATGAGTGGCTCCGGCATCTCGATCACCCGCGTGACGCCGCTGCCGGGATGGTACCCGATAAGGCGATTCCCCTGCAACTCGGACGTCCACACGGTGCCATCAGGCGCGACACGCAGTTCGTAGGGAATCGGGCCACCCGGATCGTCTGAAAGCATGGTATGTGCGGGAAGTGACACGTTCTCCACCACTCGGCGCACGGTATCCACGCGAGCAATCACTTCCGGTGCGCGAGAGAAGTGACCGTTGAGCCAGGCACTTCCATCCGGTGCCAGCGCCACGCTGTGCGCGTACACACCGGCGTCGGCCACCAACCACTCTCCCTCTGGCACTCGGGGATCGTACCGGGCCACCTTTCGCGGCCGCCCCAGCGCCACCCACCAGCGGCCTGCGGCATCGATGTCGAGCGCGCGCGGGTTGGCGTTAGGCACCGGGATCGGCACACGACGCCAGGCACCATTTGTGGTATCGAGCACCAGCATCTGGTGAGTCATCATGCCGGTCACCACCACGCGGCCACCGCTGTCCACCGCAATATCGTGCGGAAGATCGTTTGCGTCATCGAGGAGCCAGGTGCGTATGTCGGCTTTCCCGTGTGCGGCCGTTGCTGCGAGCTGATAGCGTGGCACGCGGGCAGGATCGCTCCAGTGCTCCTGCAGCCACAGGCCGGTCCCCAACGCCTCCCGCTGCGACCCGATCACGGGAAAGCCGGTCGTCGCGCCCGCAAAGCCAAGCATCCGTTCAACGGCCGAGCGCCACCCTGCCGCATCACGCGGAGCACCAGCTGGAAACGCCCGCGTCATATCCATCTGATGGCATCCGGTACAGTCGATGATGAAACCTCGCTTTTCCGCACCGTCCGGAAGGAGTGCAAGCGGGTCGCGTCCCCACGTTCGCGTCTGTCGCACGGACCCTGCGCGACCACCTGCCGGAGTGTGCGGCAAGGCGACAGCGGGCACGGGAATGTGCTTCGGTACGAAACGGCGAGAGGTGTCAGGTGGCGGCATGACGCGAGCCGACGTCAGCTGAGAAAGCGCTCCACCGAGAAGTGCGCCCCAGAACCCCGCAAACATGAACGTGGCCATCTACGGGACCGGACGAGAGGGACACCCGGCGGACTCGTAGGTGTCAGCGATCGAGACGATGCGCCACCCATCGGCCGTGCGCAGCAATTGGAAGGCGTCTGTCCCGCAATGACTGAACGTCTTGCCGAAATGGAAGTCATACGCACCCCAAACAGTCGCCAGCGTGCCCGTGATGCGCACCTCGGGGTCCCACAGGCGTTCAGTCCACTCCGGCCTCGAGTCGCGCATCATGAAGGCAACGAAAGCCTCCCCCGTCAGCTCCTGCACCCGTGTCCCACCCCCACCCCCCTGCGCCGGACGCATGCCGAGGAGACGAGCGCCTGGGAGAAAGGCGCTTTGCATCAAGGCGCTGTCCCTGCGTCGCATCCCGTCAAACATCCGTTGCACGACGGCCAGAACTTCGGCGCGCTCCGGTTGCGTCGGTGGCGGGGCAGTGGCGGACGCTGCCCCGAACACGAGTATGGTGATTACGGCATGGAATAACAACGAGCACCTCCGTGCTGCGGTACCAGCACGCACGTTAGTCGTCCGCCGCGCACGTGGTCTTGAACGATGCTGCCGCTCAGCCAGGGCGTAGGGTGGCGCGATCGCGCGTCGTCATCATGGCGAACGCCAAGGCCACCGGGGCGGCGTAACTCCCTCCGCGTTCAACAAACTCCCAAAGCGGCAGTCCAGCGACCAGAAACAGTGACTCCGTCAGCACCTTCCACACGGCGACGAAGAGCAGCAGCGAGACGGTTGGGCGAACGGCGATCAGAGCCGCCACCGCGATTTCGCACCAGCCCAGCAGCTGCGCGGCGCCTGCCGAAAGCCCGATGGAAGCGTACAGCGTGATCTGCAGGGAGTTGGCCAGCACCCCGAGGGCTCCATGCCCGGCAAGAAGGAGAACGGTGCTTGCCTGCAGCGTTAGGCGGAACGCCGAGCTGGCGGCGCCATCGGGCGTCGCAGGTGGGGCCGGAGCCAGCAGTCCCCGCCAGCTTCGGGGTAGGCCGGCGAGCAGCAGCAACGCGAATGGCACACCGTAGTTGCCCGCCCGCTCCAGCGTCTGGAACACGCTTTCCCCCGCCAGCGGACGAAGCAACGCCGTCCAGAGCCCCCAGAAGGCCATGTACACCAGCGGGAGCCTTCGGGGCGCAAAGAGCACCGCCATCCCGGCGAGAACGTCCACCGCGCCCACCAGCGGCATGAGCCGCCAGGCCCACGACTCGGGAATACCTGCCACTGCGAAATAGGGAAGCCAGGCGGCTTTCGTGATGAAGCCGAATGCCCCATGACCAATGAAGCAGAGCGCCGCGCCCCATCGCACGACCCAATAGGGTGCCGAACTCCAGATCGCGATGGGGCGCCTCTCGGCGCCTTGATGAATGGACGCGCTTGTCATGTCGGCCTCTACTTGCGGTGACCGCCCTGCGTCATGCCGAAGGTGATCGACGTCCCGCGGCCGCCCTGGCTCGCCGAGGCCTTCACGGTGATGACAACCTCTCCCTTGCGAGACGAGGCCCGGGCCTCGAGTTGCTCGTCTGTGCCGGCCCCTGCCTGGGTGATGGTCAGCGGGCCGAGGTCGGCGAAGAGCGTTTGATAACTCGCGAGGCGTTCACCCATGGCGCGAGCGGGATTCGGCACCATCGCGGCTTCCAGGAAGGTCCGCATCTGCGCCGTGTCGCCACTGTTGAACGCTTGCAGGTAGGCCATCGTTATGCGGCCGGCAGTGGTAAAGGGCAGCGCAACGGACGACGCCCCGGACGCTGGCGCGGCGACGGCCGGAACGACGTGCCCCGCGTTCACCGCCGGGGTGGGAGTCACTCCACCTAACGTTTCCCAGTCGCGGAGCAGGATCCGCCCTGCCAGCTCGAGTGTGCCGGACTGGTTGAGCCGCACCACCGCCGCCTCGCTTTCCCCAATGGCCCCCGGAGTAATCCCCGGTACATGCCGCTCGATGACAAAGTGATGCGTCACGAGCGCGCGGTTGGTGCCGGGTTTGGGTGCCGCCATGATCAAGGCGCGCTGTGCTTCGGTTGGCTCGAGCGACCGCAGGTCAAGCGTCAGGGTTGGTGTGCCGAAGGCGAACTCCGCTGTCTCGCGTGTGCGATACATGGGGCTTGATTGGATCTCACCCACCGGTATCCCGTACTTCCTGATCACGCTCCCTATCAGCTTCGCGTCGCGCACGCCATCGCTGCTCAGGTTCCGCTGCCCACTTCGCTCCACCACGCCCGTATCGATCCCGGTCACCAGGCTGCGATCGGTCCTGGCGTGCCGCAGCAGGATGGTGTAGCCGCCATGGCGCAGTGCATTCATCAGGGACTCCCCCCGGAGTTCACCAGAGTCGGGGAGGACGGTCATCAAGTGGGTCGCAAATCCAAGAGCAGCCATCATGGGCAACATGGAGAGTCCTCCTCGGTCGGTGTGCGGATGGATCCAGTCGTGAACAGCACTGCGTCGTTCCTGGCTGAAGGTGTCGACCCCATTCCGCTCCGACACTCGGCGTTTCGCCGGACGGTCGCTGAAGGCCGATGAGTGACTGGTGATTGGCCGGATATGTCGGGCGTTAGTCCCCGAACGCGCATAACAAGGCAGGGTGTTGTGTATCCCGCTGCTCTGCCTTCCCATGAATTCCCGACTACTCATTGCCGCTTCGACCTTTGTGCTCGGAGCGTCCGCGATCTCCGCATACAGGGGCCTATCGCCAACGGCGCACTCGGCCCAAACCGCCCTTGCCGCCGCTGACGATCACTTTTTCACCTCAGGGGGCGTCACACTCCACTATCGCGAGATAGGCCAGGGCGAGCCGGTCGTGCTCCTGCACGATTTCGGAGCGCGGCTTGAGAGCTGGTCGCCTCTTGCTGATTCTCTCGCTCGCAACTTTCGCGTGATCGTACCTGACCTCAGGGGCTTCGGCCAGAGCAGCAAGCCCGCCACTGCCTCGGGTTATGGCCACCATTGGGTCGACGACGTCGTCGGCCTGCTCGACCAGTTGGGTAAGCCGACCGCCCACGTTATCGGCCACTCGCTGGGCGGCGCTGTCGCGATCAACCTTGCGCTCGACCACCCCGCACGGGTTGCAAGCCTCACACTCGTGGCACCCGCCATTTGGCACGATTCCCTCGACGCTGCCCAGATGACTGAACCGTTCCTCAACGCATTGCGCAGCGGCGACGGCGCGGGGGCGCTGGCCACCTGGCGGTACGGCGACCTGCCCGACTCGACCTCACTCCGGCAAGCGAGTGAACTGCTGGCGCAGAACAATCGCGGCGCGCTCGCCGCGGCGCTGCAGTCCCTCCCCGCCCTGATGGTGCCTGGCCACCGGATGCAGCGGAGCCAAACCCCCGCCCTGGCGCTCACCTCCCTCGGCGATCCCTTCGTGCATGGCACTAATCTCGTCGCGGGTCACTGGCCGGAGCTCCGCGTCGTTGAGTTGGAGAGTGGTGGTCGCGCGGGCATCCTCCACTCGCAACAGTTGCTCACGGAGTTCCGTCAGCTGGCCACCCGGGCCCTCTGGCCCTGACGTCTGTCGTGGTGAAGGCGAGGTGGGTAGCAACCTTTCCCTTCCCCCCAGTGTCTAAGGGTAAACACTGGCCCCAACGATCATGCCGCCCACCCTGCCGCTCCTCAAAGGCACACTCGACGTCCTGGTCCTGAAAGCGCTGACCTGGGAACCGATGCACGGTTTCGAGATCACCACCTGGCTGGAAGCTCAATCGCGGGGTTCACTCGACGTCGATGAAGGCGCGTTATATCACGCCCTGCACCGGCTGGAGGAACGCGGATTCATCGGGTCGGAATGGCGCCTGACCGAAAACAACCGGCGCGCCAGGTACTACAAACTCCTTCCTGCTGGCCGGACGCACCTGCGCACCGAAGGCGCCAACCTCGAGCGGTACGCCCGTGCGCTCACCACCATACTCGGGGTGAAGCCCTCATGAGCCACGGCAAACGTCACTTCGATCTCGGCAAAGGCACACCAGAGGCCGCCCGCGCCGATATGAACGAGGAACTCGCCTTCCATGTCGACGAGCGTGTTCGCTGGCTGGTGGCTCGGGGTTGGACACCAGAGGCAGCCCGCGACGAAGCCATGCGTCGCGTTGCGAAGAGTGAGGGCATGTTAGTGGACTCGGCCGTGCGCAAGACATCGAAGCTGGCCACACGCGAATGGCTGCGCGACGCCGCAGACGATGTGCGCTATGCGCTGCGCGGACTCCGGCGGCAGCCCGGTTTCACGCTCGTGGCCATTCTCACGATCGCATTCGGCATTGGGGCCAACACCGCCATGTATTCCGCCATCGACGCACTCCTGCTCCGTGCGCTCCCCTTTCCGGAGCCCGGGCGTCTCATGGATGTCGTGCAAACGACCGACAACAACGCAACGCAGCCCTGGTCATACCCGAAGTATCGCTTCTACCAGGAGAACCAGCGGAGTTTTCGCTCGCTTGCGTTGTACTCCAGCACGCAGGCCATCCTGACCGGCAACGATCCCGAACGGATGGCCGTCGAAGAGGTGACCGCACCCTACCTCTCCACACTCGGCGTCAACGTCGCAATCGGGCGTGACCTCCCCACCTCACTCGGCGACGCGCCGGGCGCCGCGCGTGTCGCCCTCATCAGCGACGCCCTCTGGCGACGGCGATTTGCCGCGGACCCCGGCATTGTCGGACGTTCCATCAGCATCGACAACACGCCATGGGAAGTGGCGGGAGTACTTCCACCCGGCTTTCAAGGTCTCTCCGGCCGCGCCGAGGTCCTGTTGAATCTGACCTCCCGAAACGCGGACGATCTCAATCAGGAGTGGTCCCTGGAGTTTTCCCTTGTTGGACGTCTGAACGAGGGAGTGGCGGCGACAACCGCAACACGCGAAGCAGAGCTGATTGGTCCACGGATTTACGACGCCTTTCCCATGAAGGAGGGCTTGCTCTCTACCAGCGAGCGGCCACAGGCGTGGAGCGCCACCGCACGGTCACTCGACACCATTCGAGCCGCCCCTGCCCTCCGACGATCCCTGCTGGTGCTCTTTGGGGCCGTGGGACTCGTACTGCTTATCGCCTGTGTGAATCTTGCGAACCTGCTCGTGGCGCGGGCCCTCACACGACGACGTGAGATTGCCGTACGACTTGCCGTCGGAGCGCGACGTGGCCGATTGGTTCGCCTGCTCATCACGGAAAGCCTCACGCTTGCTGTCCTCGGTGGAATAGCCAGCCTGGGTGTTGCCTGGTTAGGCGTCAGGCTGATAGCCGGACTCAACCCGAGTGAAGTGCTGCGGGTGCAGGGACTCGAAGGAGGCATCGGCGCTGTCGGGCTCGAGCAGACCTTCCTCGACAGCCGTGCGCTGTTCTTCACCCTCGTTGTCACACTCGGCGTGGGGCTGGTGTTCGGGCTCTTTCCTGCGCTGAGGGCCACACGCAGCGATCTCGTCACCGACTTGAAGGCGGGCACACGCGGCGGGGGACAGAGCCGAGGGCTCAATACCAGCCGTCGTGCGCTCGTAGTCACCGAGGTTGCACTGGCTGTGGTGCTGCTCACTGCCTCCGGGCTGATGATTCGAAGTCTTTCCCGACTCCTCGGTGTCGACCCGGGCTTCGACTCGCGCAATGTGCTCACTCTCAGGCTCACCGTCCCGGAGGGGAACTTCGCTCCTGACTCCATGCCCGGCTTTTACGAACAGGTGCAGGAGACCATCGCGGCCATCCCCGGCGTGGAGCACGTCGGGCTGAGCGACTGCCCTCCCCTCAACAACGGATGCAACGGGACAATCCTCACCTTCGCCGATCGCCCGCAGACCGCCGCCGGCAATGCCATGGTAGGCGTTCACTGGGCCTCGCCGGACTGGTTCCGCACCATGCGTGTTCCGCTCAAACGGGGACGGCTCTTCACCGACGACGATCGGCTGGGTGGTCCACGTGTCGTCCTCATCAACGAGGCGGCGGCGCGCCAATTTTTCCCGGGCGAGGACCCAATCGGCAAGCGTGTGGCTGTGTATCAGGGCGGCTTTGACAAGGGTGCGGAGATCATCGGCATTGTGGGCGATGTCCGATACGGCACCATCGACTCCACTGCGCGCCCCGACGCCTACATCTCGTACTCGCAGGCACGTATCCCTCGCATGATGATCTTTGTGCGCACCACCGGCGATCCCTCGGCGCTCGCCGGTACCGTGCGCGAGGCGATTCGTCGCGTGGCACCCACCATGCCCGTCTACGATGTGCGCCCGATGAGCACACGGGTGGCCGCCGCGCGCGGACAGGCGCAGTTCAGTGCGGTGGTCCTCGGGCTCTTTGCCGCCGTCGCCCTCACCCTCGCCGTGATGGGCATTTACGGGGTGATGTCGTTTGCCGTGGCCCAGCGCACGCAGGAGATCGGCGTTCGCATGGCGTTAGGCGCGGCCCGTCGGTCGGTGCTCCTGCTGATCATGCGCGACACCGCATGGCTGGCCGGTAGTGGGCTGACCATCGGTGTGGTCGCAGCGCTGGCATTCGGGCGAGTGCTCCGCTCCATGTTGTTCGAAGTGAGTCCGGCCGATCCGATCACGTTCGTGGGCATCGTCCTGATCCTGGCGGCGACCGCCCTGCTCGCAGGATGGATTCCAGCCTTGCGGGCGGCCCGCGTCAACCCGGCGGGGGCACTTCAGGGAGGCTGACCAGAGGGGCACAGAGGATCGCGCGGGGGCGGCAGGAGTAGTATCATCGCGCAGGCCAGACACACCCGCCCCTCACCCGGGCCTGCCCCTCGCCCCCATGCAAATTCGAACACTGCTCTCCCTGCTTGTCTGCGTTCCTGCCCTGGTTCGGGCGCAGGACACATTTACCGGTGTGGAGCGGGTGGTGGCGGTTGGTGATGTGCACGGCGACTACGAGCAGTTTGTGCTGGTGCTCCGCCAGGCCAAGGTGGTCGACGACAAGGCCCGCTGGATCGGGGGGAAAACTCACCTCGTTCAGACGGGTGACGTCCCTGATCGCGGTCCTGATTCACGCCGGGTGATGGAACTCCTCATGGAACTCGCCGGTCAGGCAAAAAAGGCCGGAGGGCGCGTGCATGCCCTCATCGGGAACCACGAAGTCATGAACGTGCTCGGCGACCTGCGATACGTCGCTCCCGGTGAATACGCCGCCTTCAAGAGCGGCAACTCGGCCACCCTCCAGGAACGGGCCTTTGCCGTGCTCTCCGACTCGGCGCGACGTGCCGATCCGGCCTACAAGAAGCAGTGGCTCAGCGACCACCCGTTAGGCTGGGTGGAACACCGGCTGGCCTTTGAAGGCAATGGTCGCTACGCCTCATGGATTCGCGGCAACAACGCCGTGGTGAAGATCAACAACATGGTCTTCCTCCACGGCGGAATTGGCCCGCAGTACGCCGCCATGCCACTGCGGGACATCAACGAAGGCGTTCGGCGTGTGCTCGATCCCACCAAACCACCAGCAGAAGGCAACATCGCCGAGGATGCAGAGGGACCCCTCTGGTTTCGCGGTCTTGCCAGTGGAGACGAAGCCCTTCTTTCCAGTCACGTGGATACCGTGCTTACCCGCCTCGGCGCGGATCACATGGTCATCGGTCACACCGTGACGCCCGGCACCATCCTGCCACGGTACGCCGGCAAGGTCATCATGATCGATGTCGGGCTCTCGGCGGCCTACGGTGGCCCGCCAGCCGCTCTCATCGCCGAGCAGGGTGTCTTGTACACCCTGCACCGGGGCCAGCAGCTCGCGCTCCCGTTGAGCGGTGATCTCGTGCCCTACCTCAAGGCAGCTGCTGCGCTCGACCCGCCACCGTCCCGTCTGGGCCCGTACATCGACCAGCTGATGGCCAGCAGGGCCGTCCCGCGTTAGGCGTCAGGGGATCGAGGTGGTGTCGGCCAGCTTGCGCAGGATTTCCTCGTAGTACGGCTTTTCACGCAGCGACGCACGTGAGCCGGGGAAATAGACCAGGCTCAGCGTCGCCCCGAAGTCGTTCATGTCCGAGAGCACGACCGCCACTCGCTGATCGTTGGAGAGACGCGTGTTGTCGATCATTGGCGTGCTGAAGAATCCCAGGGGAAAGTCCACGGAGTTTCGCGTGGCCGCAGTCGCCGACACACCGGGCTGAGGCGCCGTCTCAATCTCCAGCGCAATTCCCAGCTCACGCCGCTCGAGGTCCGCCGAGGTGAGGGTTACCCGGAAACGGCGTTTGATGCCGTCGAGCTCGAGCTCAACATCCTCCAGCTGTTCAGACTTTTTCCCGGCGGTGAGGCTGTCACTGAACACCACCGTCCAGTCGAAACGCTTTCCACCTGCTTCGAGCACAATCATCTGCTTGCGTGTCACTTCGCGCGCCAGATTGCCAAGGCGCGACTCGTAGCCGCGTTTTGCTTCACGACTGAGGGTGGAGCTGTTGATCTCGCGCTGGATGTGCTCAAAGAGCGGCACCAGGTTGAGCGCCTCGTGAAAATTCTGGGCGAGGAGCTCCATCTTGAGGAGCCGGGTGTCCAGCGACGCCGCCCCTGTATCAAAGAAGGAGCCGATGATCGACTGGAACATCTCCTTGCGGAGTGTGGCCTCCGACTCTTCCCGGCGTGTCATCAGCTCGGAGTAGAGCCGCAGTTTGGCTTCGTTGGCCTGCTGACGTTCGATGGTCCGCGACCCGATAAAGCCGAGGCTGGCCACAGCGATAGCGGTCAGAAGGCCGCCGACCGGCGAGAGGACGATCTGGAGGATATCCCAGAAGTCCTTGTGGTCCCTGACGGGCCGGTCGCCGCCCTCGTTTTCCCCCACGCGTCAGACTCGGCGCAGGGTGTACCCGCCGTCTTTCGGCTCCAACATCAGCCGGTAGCGGGCCGGTTTGTCAAACACCACCACGTCCACGGAGGCTGTCGCGCCTTTATACGTCACACTGAAGACACACTTGCCGCCGGTGCCGGACGCGAGCCGGAAAGACCCAGACTGATCGGTGGTGCCCTTTACGGTTTCGCCGCCGCACACCAGCTGAACCGGTGCCTGCGCGACATACTGCTCGCCCACACGCACGTCCCCGAAGATCTCGGATGTCGTGGGGCCGGAGAGAAGAACGAGGGGGAGAAGAATGCTCTGCATCGGATTGGACTCCTTGTGGGGCGCCGTCTCCCCCAATCTAGCGAGAAGTGGACCTCGACTGCTGTTGGTACCCACTCACCCCGCTTCCTGGCGTCCTTGTTTGTCGGGTGTATCCGAATAATTATTCGAGTATGCCTGACAATCTCCGCCTGGACCCGGTCGGCGGCTTCGGCCTCCTCATGGACCGCATGGACGAGCCTGCCCCGGGGCGCATTCAACTCATCGCCGGTCCTCGGCAGGTTGGAAAAACCCACCTGTTGCTGCGCCTCGCCGAGTCGCTGGGGCCGCGGGCGACCTACGCCGCTTGCGACGGGCCGGAGGCGATGATTCCCGGGTGGTGGGAGCAACTCTGGAGTGCGGTCGAGCAACGGGCTGCCACGGCTCCACAGGTACTCCTCCTCGACGAAGTGCACTTGCTCCCAGAGTGGTCGTCCAGGCTCAAGAGCCAATGGGACCGGGTGCGACGGCGGAAGCTTCCGATCCAGGTGATTGCCACGGGCTCCTCGGCGCTCCATCTGGGGAGAGGATCGCGGGAGACATTGGCCGGGCGATTCGAGCGCCTGGTATTTCCCCACTGGAACGCACAATCACTTGCCAATGTGTTTCAGATGTCGCTTGCAGACGCCGTGGAGATGATCGTGCAATGGGGAGGATATCCGGGCCTCGTGAAGTCAGGAATGGATGCGGTCCGAAAGGCCACGTACCTGAGAGATGCGATCATCGAGCCCGCTATCGGTCGCGATCTTCTTTCGGCGCATGACATTCGGCGACCGGGCCTGTTGCGCCAGGTCTTCGCAGCCGCCGTCGCCTCCCCAGCCCAGGTGGTCTCCCTTCAGAAATTGAAAGGACAACTCCATGATGCGGGTGCACTGGAGACCATCGCACACTACCTGACGCTACTCGAAGACGCCTTTCTCCTGGCTGGCCTCGAGAAATACTCCACACGCATGCTGCGCCAGCGTGCCGCCCCTCCCAAACTCGTCATCTTGAGCAACGCGCTCCTTGCGGCTCAGGGCGGATCAGGCGCGGGTAACACCGTGACCGACCCGGCGCTGTTCGGCGCGCGGGTGGAGAACGCCTGCCTGGCGCACGCGTGGAATGCGGGGCAGCGGGTGCGGTACTGGCGCGAAGAACCGCTCGAAGTCGACGCGGTACTCGATGGCTCATGGGGCTCGTGGGCGATCGAAGTAAAGACAGGTCACGTGGGTCTCGGCGACCTGAGGGGGCTTCTCGAGTTTGTCCGCCGTCATCCCTCTTTCCAGCCACTATTGATCTGTGGTGAGGCATCGCGCGAGGTCGGACTGCGAGCCGGCATCCGAGCTATGACCTGGCAGGATTTTCTCGCGGACCAGTGGCGAGAGCCCCAGCGCAATTGACGTCCGTTCGCGTGCGAGGCGCGCCGTCATGACGAAGAGACCGCCCCGCCAGGCGACGAACGACTCAGGCTGGCGGAGGCGACGGTGGGAGGTTGCCACGCCCACGCCCTCCCCACCGAGTGCGTACGGCCTTGGGTCAGAGCTTTGACGTGCAGCAATGGCAAGGGTGTGTGGTCGATGCAGGTGTTTCTGGCCGCGTGCGTTAGACCGTTTCAAGTGCTGCGCCGACGAGTCACGTGAACGGCGCGCGCTGCCTCGTGAACGACCAGCACGGACGCGTGATCATTGCGCGCTGCCTCGTGAACGGTGCGCTCTGATCCGCGAATGTAGCGCTCTGCTCTGTGAACGGCGCGCGCTCCGTCGTGTACGTCGTGCGCAGCGGCGAGATCGTCTGGCAGTCCCTCGTGAACGGCGCGCGCTGCCGAGTGCACGAGCTGCGCTGCCGCGTGCTCGTCACGCGCTGTCTCGTGACGCGACGGTTGTTCCAGGTGCACGGGGCGACACGGCGCGTGATCGTCGTGACACAGCGCGTGATCGTCCTGCCGAGGGCCGTGGACGACCGGATCAGTCATGTGATCACTCTGCGCCGTTGCGTGCATGCCGCGCTCTGCCACGTGAACGCGGCGCTTTGCCTGGTGAACGGCGCGTGCTGGTGTCTGACGGGGCGGTCGTGTCACGTGCGACAGTGAACGCGCCCCGTGTAAGAGGCGCTCCGCCACCTGACCGAATGGATGCGGCGTGTGCGCAGAAGGATGCGTCGCGTGCCCTTCGTGACGAGCTGCGTGCGCGAGACGATCAGGCGCCGGATCACTCCGCACAGGCGCATGAGCGTCTGACACTGGCGGGTGAATGTTGCGCTCTGCCTGGTGAAGGGTGAGCTCTGCTTCGTGAATAGCGCGCCCTGCCACGTGAAAGCGCGGATGCGTCGCGTGTCCCGGATGCATTGCCGCGAGATCGTCTGACGCTGTCCCGTGAACGGCGCACGCTGGTGCGTGCAGCGGTTGACGAGCCGCGTACACGAGGCGACACGTCGCATGCAACGACTGCTGCGCCGCGTGCATTGACCACGGTGTCGCGTGGATCGACTGCGCTGGCGCGTGCATCGACTGCAGCGGCGCATGCATCGACTGCGGCGGCGCGTTCACGGTTGACCAGGCGCGGGCACGTCCGGACCCGTGTCGGCAATGCGTGGATCAGACGCGTGCAACGGTGGCTGCGCTGCGGTCAGCGATGCGTAGTCGCGGGACGACCGGGATGAGTCGCGGGATGTGCCTGAGTAAGTCCGGTTCGGTGCAGACGAGCTCTGTGCGAACCCGATCGCGCCACGTGATCGGGTGGACGAGTATCTGGCGTTGGTGGCTCCGTGCCGTTCATCAGGATGTCAACGCTGTGCGGTCGTGGGGCGATGCTGTATCGGTGGTCGTGTCCCGGACAGACAAGTGGTCCCCGCCATGAAACAGTGGTGATTGCGCGTGCAGCGGGGGTTGTGCCGCTGGCGCGGTGGTCGCAGGGCGCGTCATGGCGGCGCAGATCCAGGTCGCACGGTACCAAGCGAGAATCGCGGCGTCCGCGTTGGCGCAACCGATGGAGAGGACCCCTGTGAACATAGACGATCCAGGCGATCCATGACCGCGAGGGGTGTCACCGACTCCGAGTGGCGTGGCTCAGCGACAGGGTGTCGTGCGGAACGGACGGAGTGGTCGGTCTCACCAGCTTGGTGGCGCGGCTCGCCGGCGTGGATCGGTGACAGCGGCGCCGAACTTCGTCTCGCGCCGGCAACGGTCCCGCAGGACGACGGTCGCTTGTCTCGCAGCGGCGGCGTGGACGCGCGTCGCCGCACTGAGGCGCGACCAAGCGGCGGTGGGTGAACGGTCTGCAGCTGGCGAACGACGCGCATCCGCTCATAGTCGAGGCGCACCCAATCGTTTGAGCGTCCTTCACTTGACATGGTCATCGACGAGATCGGCTACCTCCCCATAAATCGCACCGGGGCCATGCTCTTCTTTCAGCTCATGAGCCCGCCGCTTGGAGCACGCGGCCTTGGTCCTGAACAGCAACAAACCGTTTGAACACTGGGGCGAGCTCCTTGGCGACGACACCATGGCCGCCGCCCTCACGGATCGGCGCTGCCGCGACGGGCTCCGCGACAGTACCGATGGTCGCGATGCCCAGACTTCCCCTTGAAGCACTCGACCTCGGCACTACGTTTCCTGTACTAGTTCCGGGCTGCGTCAGATGGTCAACGGATATCGAAGGGCACTCTGCTGTATTGTATGCGCGGTCCTGCCTGGTGCGTGCGGGAAAGAGGCGACCGTACCGCCCCCCGGACCACCTGGAGTGCGTATTGTCAGTGGCTCCAACATCACTGACTCGGTCGAGGCTGTGCTGTCCCCTCTCGTCGTAGAAGTCCGCGATGGCTCCGGTCGAGTTGCACCGACGGCCACCCTGGTTCGCTTTTCCACCGTCGCGGGGAGCTGGGTGTCCTTTACCGCAGCCGGACCCCTTCTCGCATATGATGCCCTTGCGGTCGCTACCGACTCTGCTGGTCGCGCAAGTATACGCGTGCAACTGGGCCAGCGGCCCGGTGCGGTGAAGGTGCTGGTGGAGGCGCTGGCGCTCAACGTGCGCGACACGGCCCGGTTTGTGGTAATCCCGGGCCAGCCAGCCAGCCTCACGCTCTCGCCACGCGACACGGCACTTTTCGTCGGTAGAGACTACACCCTGCGAGCAAGCGTCAGCGACCGGCTGGGAAACCTGCGCACGGACTCCGTCGCGTGGACCGCGTCGCGCTCCGGAGTCTCGGTTACTGCGGCGGGGCGCGTGGCATCCACGACCACCGGACGGTATGAGGTGATCGCGCGTTCGATGGGCTTTGTCGACACGGCAAAGGTCAGCGCGCTACCCCTGGCGCGCCTCGCCGCGTGGAGTGATGCCGGGCAGGCGATTGTCGAGATAGGCCTCGACGGCTCTGATCGTCGCATTCGCACAAACGTCAGGAGCGCCGGAAAATCGCCCCGGCCCCAGTGGCTGCCAGGTTCGGAGCGTATCGTCTACAGTCACTACAGTGATGAAGGGCAGGAGCTGCGGGTAGCTGAAGTGAGTGGCGGCTCCACGCTCTTTTTGCCCTCCCGGCCGGCGAGCATGTGGCACCTTGCAGACGCCTCACCTTCCTTGCGTGGACCGTGGGTGTATTTCGCCGCGGTCGACACGTCCCAGTGTCCCCCTTCGAATCGCGGCTATTGCGTGCATAGAGCGAGAGCGGATGGGACAGGGCTCGAATCCCTCGGTGCGGCTGCATCACCAACCCTCGACAGCAGCTTGCCCTCTTCATCGCCAGATGGCTCCCGCGTGGCGTTCGTGACCTGGGTGAATCGAGCACGAGCGATCCGGGTTCTGGATGTGACCACCCGCAACCTGTCATCCTGGCATGTCGTGGGCGAGTATCCGCAGTGGTCGCCGCTCGGTGACAGGATCGCATACCTCGATTCCACGCGGGTTCCCCACGTGGTCAACGCGGACGGCACCGGAGGCCGTGCAATCGCTCGTTTGCCGAGCACGTTCTACAGCAACGGGCACTTTTCCTGGTCACCGGACGGCGAGTGGATCGTTCTGGGATACGGCTGGGAACAGTACCTGGTCAGGGTGGCGAACGGGGAGATTCTTCCGCTTCCACACCTCAACGGCCTTCGGGACTTCGCATGGCGATAGCCCCGCGCATTCGGGCGCATGCACTGGCCGTGAGCTCGCTAGCCGCGACTGCGCTCTCCAATGCCTGTGCGGAGAAGGACACTGCCTCGCCTGAGCAGGCCCAGCCAGGGATACGAGTCCTTCGTGGGGCGAACATCACCGACACGGCAGCCGCCGACGTCGGAGCGCTTGTAATCGAGGTTCGCGACCGAAATAGGAAACTCGCGCGCCTTGGGACAATGGTCCGCTTTGCTGTCATGCCCGGGGCGACAGACGTGCTGGTCTCCTCGCCGACAGCGCCTCGTCTCGGCCAGAGTGTTGAGACCACAACCGATGGCAGCGGTCGTGCCGTCGTGGATGTTCGCTTGGGGGTACGCGCCGGTGTGGCGCGGCTCCTGGTGACAGCAGCGAGTCTGTCCATCGAGGACACCCTGCGCTACACGGTTTTGGCCGCCTCGCCCGCGAGTGTCCAGGTCACGCCGACGGACACGGTCTTTACAGTCGGTGAGGACGTGAGCGCGCGTAGTCTGGTCCGCGACCGGTTCGGGAATCTTCGAACGGATTCGGTGACATGGTCTCTGAATTCAACCGAGGTGGTCGTGTCTTCGACTGGTCGTGTTTCCGCGTCGGTGCCGGGAGTCTATGTCCTGCGCGTCCGCGCCGGTGTCCTCATCGACAGCACACGGGTCACCGCCGTCCCTGACGGGCAGATCGCCGGCTGGGATCAGGACCGGCAGGAAATCCTCACCATTCGGCTTGATGGCACGAGACGGCGCATTCGCACGCACCTCGCCAACCCGGGACTCGGCGCGAGGCCGCGCTGGATCGCGGGATCCAACCGCATTGTGTTCGCGCAGTCCAATGGGCAGGGCGATGAACTGCGCGTCGTCGACAGCGCCGGACCGCCCTCCGTATTCCTTGCCAACGTTCCGGCGACCATGACGCGCCAGAGTGAGCCTGCGCCCGCCGCTGCGGCCAATTGGCTCTTCTTCACCGTGAAGGATAGCCGCTGCGGTGCACCCACGTACTGCCTCGCACGGGCGCGACTTGACGGCACAAGCATAGAGCTGTTAGGGACTGGTTCCCCTGTCGCAGATACGTTCCGCCCGTCGCCGTCCCCTGATGGACTCAAGGTGGCGCACGCGGCCTTTGTCAACTCGGGCTACGGAATCCGGGTGCTCGATGTGGCAACCGGAACCCTGGCGTCGTGGGCGATCGATTCGGGCACCTTCCCACAGTGGTCACCGCGTGGCGATCTGATTGCGTACATGCAGTTCGGTATCCCCTCTGTGGTGAGGCCCGACGGGACTGGCGCGCGACGCATCGTACCTGAGGCACCTGACAGCTGGCTCTACAGTCACTTCACGTGGTCTCCGGACGGCACTTGGGTCGTAGTGAGCTACAAGTACAGAGTGTTCCTCATTCGCGTAGCCGACGGGCGGATGATTCCAATGCCACAGCTCGCGGGTATCGTGGAACTCGACTGGCGCTGACCGGCGCCGTAGTCGGGGCCAGGCTTCAGCCCCGGCCATGGGATCCGGCCATATTCCGCGCCGCGCTTGAGCTCGTTGGGCCGCAATCGTTTCTCTCTAGCGGCCAGGGGAGGCTCAGGCGGGCGGCGGCGGCGGCGGCGTGGTGCCGCTCCCCCCACCTCCACCGATCGCGCCAGTAGCCGAGCCGATCAATAGCACCGCGCCCACTACAGCGCTTATGGTGAGAAGCAGGCTGTTTCGTTTGTTCCGGACGCGTTCACTCGCTTCGGAAATCAGGGGTCGGGCTATAGCGACCCTGTTCCCGGACGACGTGAGGATTTGCCCGTTGAGAGTTCGTGACTCCTGCAAGGCGAGAAACAAGGTGTCGCCACGTACCGACTCCAGGCGGCCCGAGACGCTCCGTACTTCGGGACCAAGCTCGCGCTCCAGCTGCCGCGTTCCCTCGAGGTTGAGTCGAATCTGAACAACCGTGCCCGGCTGCATCTGCAGCGGCTGCGACACGGGGACACTCTTGTAGCAGGCACTCAGGAAGGTGCCGAGCGTAAACGCCCAAACGACACGCAGGGCACCGATGTTCCGATGCCCTGCGCCGTTGATCCTTTGCTGTCCCTTCAATTTTCGGCTCAGCTGCAGGCAGCCGACCGAGTCACGGCCGGCTGCGGTGCCTTCGGATTCTGCAGTCGCTCGTTGTACGAGATCGGGAAGAAACAGGTCTTCCGGAAAGTCGTCTGAACTGGCAGCCAGCGCGGGTCCGGAGTATTGAACCGATAGTGGTCCATCAGCCGCCGCCCCTGCAAGAACAGGTTGACGCGACGGGCATGGATAAGGACGTCCTGCGCCGCGGGGGTACCGTTCCACACCGGCAAACCAGCTGCCGTACGCACGTTGTTGATACGCGTGGTGAACTCCGCGGTGTTGTTCGTCGCCAACGCCGCCTCGGCGAGGATGAGCTGCATCTCCGCCTCACTGATAGCAGTGACGGGGATGAACTGCCCGGACGCCTGACGGCAACATTCGTCGATTGCACGAAGGAGCTGCGCATCTGGATTGCCGGTGACCGGGTCGACGAGCTTGATACCGGCGATTCCGTCGAGCGGGCGAGTGCGAGCGGGGTTCGTATTGATATACAGGTCTCCAGCACGCAGCTCGAGCCGGCTGCTGATCTCGAACCCGGTGCTGAAGTACCCACCATTGTTCGTGGGGGAAGCGGTAAAGCGCATCCGGTATCCCGCTGGCATGATGGAGATCGCGGCCAGGGCGTCAGCACTAGCCCCAGCGTCGTTCACGAGACCGTTCGCCGGGCGGGTGCGACCCGCCCCGAACTTGGCACGAACCGCCTTGGAGAACTTGGCACGTGCCCTGAGGCCGGTGGCATTGCGACGCCATTCGGCATTGCTGATGGTCGTGGACAACGTGACGGCCTTGTCGAACCGCGAAATCGCCTGATCGAACATCGCGCTCATATTCGCCTCGCCGACCGGGTCACCGTTCACATCACGGTCGGACGAGATCACGAAATCCTCGTAGTTCTCCGCGATGAGAAGGTAAGCCAAGCCGGTATACGTATAGGCGCGCGCGAGTTCGAAACGATCCTTGAGCAATCCGTCGGCATCAAATTTCTCGATCTTGGCGATCGCGTACTCGCCAAGCCACCGCGCTTCCGAGAGATAGGGGTACTGCCCGTCGGTGTACTCATTCACCGGATCGGCGATATCCCCGTTGTCCAGCGTGTTCCAGGCCTCGCGGGAGCCAGCCCACGTCAGTTCGTCGGTCACCGCACCGATCGTACCGGCTATCTGATTCAGGGACCGGCTGACAGCAGCTCCGGTACCGGAGGCGAGCGGCTTTGCCGACGTAACCGCGGTGAGCTCACTCTCCACAACCGCGTTCGGGTTGCTCACTTCGGTTTCAAACAGTCCACACGCTCCCAGACTCAGGGACGCAATAAGCGTCACCACCCCCCGAGCCTTCGAGCGCGCCCGGGAAACCCGGGTCGCGCTCGCCTTGATAGTTGTCAGGCGCATTTAGCGATTCACTCCGTGCTTAGAAGTTGAGATTGACGATGAGCGACACGCGGCGCTGCAGCGGGAGGCCAAAGCCGTCCGTGCTCACGAGGAAGTTGTCCGTGAGGGCGCCCGTTGACCCGCGTCCGTTCTCGTTCGATTCCGGGTCGAGCCCGGAGTACTTTGTCGCCAACCACAGGTTGCGCCCGGACAGTGTCACGTTTCCGCCCTTTGTCCCCAAGCGGCTGAGGAGACTCGCCGGGAGGGTGTACGTGAGAGCCAACTCGCGAAGACGCACAAAATCGCCGTCCTCCGCCTGGTGCAGACCCGGTTCGAGCAGGCGGCGGTACTTCTGGATGTACTTGTCCGCAGCCTCAAGGCGCTGCTCCGGCGTTGAAGCCGGGTTGTTCAGCGTCGCCTCGATTTCGTCAAACGCCTTGCGGTTGGACCCAATCGACGCGTGCTGCGAGCCCCGGAAACCATCCGTCAAGTTCTGGACCTTGAAGCCCGTGCGGTACTCAAAGAGCGTCTGGAAACGCCACGACCGACCGAGGCTCATCGAGCCACCGAACGCCCCCGACCAATCAGGTATCACGTCGCCAACGAACTGCTCGAGAGTATTGCCGTTGCCGTCGTAGTCCGCCAGGAACGGCTTGAGCGCATTCTGCACTCCAGAGTTCTGCAGGTCACGTGGCACCGAGAAGTACTGCAGAAGTTCGGCACGAGTCGCAGGCGTGCTGCTGCCGTTGAAGGCAATGGCGAACTGATCCGGTCCGAGACACGCGATCGGTTTGCCCGCCTTATTGGTCTTGGGAGCACCGTTGCACGCCACCGCGAGTCGCGGGGCATACAACGACCCGAGGGGGTCGCCCTCACGCATGAAGCCGCGGTAGCGGAAGTACCCCACCTTGAGCGCCGGAGCACCACCGAGCGACGTCAGTGTCTGTTTCAGGTACGCCGCATTGGCGAACAGGTCAACCTGTGATTTCGCCGACCGATAGACGTTTCCACGAACGTTGATCTCGTAGCCGTTGGCGTCGATGGAGCCAATGTTGACAAGCTGCGGGTTGCGGAAACCACCCGAGGTGGCGAACTGCCGCGACACCAGCGCGTCATTGACCGTGCGATCCCAGTAGGAGAATTCGACTGCGAGACGGTTGTCCAGGAAGCCAGCCTCAAACCCACCCTCGATTTCCGTCGCCACTTCGGGCTCAAGGTTCTGATTCCCGAGCTGACTCGGGACAACACCCGCACCGAACTCAGAGATAAGGGGGCCGAAGGTCGTGAAGGCATCGAATGCACCCGGCTGGCGACCTGACGTTCCCCACGCCGCGCGCACGCGGAAGGTGTTCAGACCGAGTGGTGAGCCCCAGCTCTTCATGTCCGACGGCACAAACGAGATAGACGCCTTCGGGTAGAACACTCCGGGCGCCTCGGCGCCGAACGCGGAGCTGAAGTCGTAGCGGCCACCGATCGTGGCAAAGACAAGTTCCTTCCAGCCGATCTGGGTCTGACCGAAGTACCCACCGTTGATCGTTGTCAGGAAGAACTCTCCGGCGGTCTGCTGTCCACCGGCGCCCACTTGTTCGATGCCGGGGCCGGGAAAGCCAATCGCGCTTCCACTGCGGTTCACGACGCGGTCGTTGAACACCTGGAGACCAACCACGTTCTGCGTCGACAAGCCGAAGATTTCCTTGTTGTACGCCAGCTTGGAATCCAGCGTCAAGAGTCGACGCTCACCGTTGAACGTGTTGCGTGCTCCCTCGACGTTCTGCGACGTGAATAGATCGATGCCGTAGCCAAACGGCGAAAAACCGAAGTCGCGTTGTGACGTGTAGTCGAAGCCCACTGCAGTGGTCCAGTTGGCACCCTCTGCAAGCTTGTAGTCCGCGTCCATCACGCCGAGATAGCGAGAGACCGCGTTGTTGTTCAGCTGTCCCATCGCTTCACGGGCCGTCATGAAGGCCTGGTTGCCGAATGGGTTTCCGGGACCAGAGCACTTTCCTGGCGAGACATACGTGGAGAGGTTGCACTGAGCCTGCTCCGGGCGCGCCATGTAGGCCAGTGAGTTCACCCCGTAGATGTTGTTGTTGTTTTCGGGAGTCTCGTTCTGGATGTTGTAGTAGTTGTTGTTGAACCCAAGACGCAGGTTGGAGAAGGGCACAAGCTGGATTTTTCCCATCGACTGGATACGACGCACATAGTCGCGAGCCGGACCGTAGTCGTTTCCGCCGAACGGACCATCTTCGGTGTACAAGCGCCCACTGGCAAAATAGGTCACGGCCTGCGTGCCACCGTTCACCGACAGCGATGCGGTGCCTGCCGTTCCGGTTTCGGTGAAATAGTCTTTGAAAATCGGAACCTCACGGACCTCGAAAGGACGGAGACCGGGCATGTCCCAAAACGCGGCCAAACGATCAGCATCGGCCTGGGTCTTGGCGTAGAAGGAATTTGGTGCCACGCGATCCACGAAATCGGACGCAGTGCCTTCCAAATTCAGTTGCCATTTTGGAGCGCCACTCGAACCATTTTTTGTGAAGATCTGGATGACCCCGTTCGAAGCCTCAGTGCCATAGAGCGTCGCCGCGGCTGCACCCTTGAGCACTTCAACGCGATCGATGGTATTGGGGTCGATGTCGTCGAGACGCGACGGAGAACCACCACCGCCCGTGCCGATCCCGAAGCCACCACCATTGTTGATGCGGACGCCATCAACAAAGACGATCGGCTCGTTCGACTGCGTCAGCGAGGCATTGCCGCGGATACGAATGCGCGCGCCTTCGCCCGAGAGACCACCGGCGGTCACGGCGCTGAGGCCGGGCTCGCGAGCAGTGAGCAGCGCCGAGACGTCATTGATGGGGGCATTCTGCGGCACCTGAATCACCGCCACCGAGTTGCCCATCTTCTTGACTTCGGTGCGCTGGCCCGAGCCAGTAACGACCACCTGATCGAGCTGAATGGCCGAGGTGTTGATGGTGAAGTCGAGCTTGGCAGTCTCACCAGCCGCGACCGTCACAGTGCGCGCCATCGGCGAATAGCCGAGTGCACGAACACGAACGCTGACGGCACGCGCTGGAACACCAGTGATGCGATACGCACCCTGGGCATTCGTCATGGCACCAAGGGTGGTGCCTTCCACAAACACCTGCGCGGATTCAATGGGCCGACCCGTCGTCTGGTCCGTGATGCGACCATCGATGATGCCGGTTGCCTGCGCTGCGAGCGCCATTGGTGCAAACAGCACCAGGGCGAACAGCGAGGCGATTCTCCTTCGGACATGACTCACCATAGCGTGCCTCCGTGTTGAGGGGGTGAGAAAACCACTGCCGGAACGGCAAAACCCCGGGCGTCCGACCCGAGGTGTGGGACTTCACTGGCGCGGACCGCTCCGCGCAGGAAAAGACAGCAGGGGAACAACCGTGTGGCTATTGGGGAACTGCCAGAAACACATCAACGGCGCTGTAATACCCTCCCCACCCAACCGCCCCGGAAGGCGCCCAAGATGCCGCTGCCTTCCACGGCTGTCAATGACACAACTACGTGTGGGATGAGTTGATGGCCCAAGGGTTTGCCCGCAAGATTGCGGGTCAGCCATCTCCCCCAGTCGTAGAATCTGAGGTGTTGTCCGCGGCGTATCTTCTTGCCACTGGTGGAATCGGGAACAACGCCCCCACCTTGAGCTATTGCACACCGGAGCGTTTCCCGGGCTCTGCTTTGCGGCCGGAAACACGTTGATCGGACCAAACTGGCGCTGGCGGTTCCGGCGTCCGTCACACAAGTTAGACGCATGGGGTGTCAGGTATAATGTACAAACGGGCCGTTCTCGACATGACCGCAGATGCTCGCTACTGCGAACATCTCACCCGAGGCCATGCGCGGACCTTCTCGATCGCGAGTCTCTTCTTACCGACCGAGAAACGCCGGGCGACTTTTGCCCTCTACGCCTTTTGTCGCGTTGCCGACGACCTGGTTGACCTCGCCGGAGGACGCAGCGACCGCTCCGGCCTCGAGTCGGCCCTGAGCGCTCACCGCAAGTCGCTCGACGAGGCCCTCGCCGGCCATGGCCACAACGCCGTCTTCCGGGAACTGGCATGGGCCATTCGTCGCTTCGACATTCCCGGCGCTCCCCTCTACGAGCTCCTCGATGGCGTGACCATGGACCTCTCGGAGTCGCGCTGGGCCACCTGGAATGACCTCCTCGCGTATTGCGAGGGAGTGGCCGGATGCGTGGGCGAGATGTGCGCGGCCGTCATGGGAGTGCGCGGCGGGCAGGCCATGCGCCCGGTGGCCGTTGCCCATGCCCGCGCGTTAGGTGTGGCCATGCAGCTGACCAATGTCTTGCGCGACATCGGCGAGGACGCAAAACGAGGCCGGGTGTACCTCCCGATCTCTGAGCTGGCCGATGTCGGCCTGACGCCCGAGCAGGTCATCGACGGCAGCGCCATCAAGAACACCGACGCCTGGCATCTCATGATGCGGCGCCAGGTGAGCCGCGCCCGCCACTACTATGAAGTGGCGGCCCCCGGCATCCCCATGCTGGAGAAGGACGCGCAGCGCTGCGCCAACGCCTGCGCCGTGGGATACTCCCGCATTCTCGACGTGATCGAGCGCAACAACTACGACTCGTTCTCGCGCCGAGCCTCACTCGGCTGGGGAGAACGCGCCCTGGTGCTCGGCCGCTGTCTGGTTGGCAACGCCTCGTTTGTCCCTGCTGCGTCGGGGAGGGGAACCGAACAGCCGGTCTCCGCCGCGTGACCCGCGAGACGAAGGACCGCATGGCCAGCGTGTTTCTCGCTGGCCACCTTGGACTCATCGCTTTCTCGTCCCTGGCGATGGTCACCGTGCTCAACGGGCCGCCGGGGCCGTTTCTCACCCAGGAGCCTAACGCCACCATCATGCGACTGGCCTGGAAGTTCTCCGGGCCCACGTACGTGGTGCTTGGGGCGCTGGCGGCAGTCGCCTACGCGTGGGGGCGGATCGGGCTGGGCCGCGCGCTGGGTCTCTTCACGGTGGCGTCGCTTGTCTCGTTAGGTGCGGAGCTGCTCGGCACCGGCACCGGGTTCCCTTTTGGCGACTACAAGTACACCACACTGCTGGGCTATCGCATTGCGGGGCTGGTGCCCTTCCCCATCCCCATCTCGTGGTTCTACATGATTCTCTGCTGCCTGGCGATGCTCGGGCGTTTCGCTACGCCGGATGACTCCAGCGCCGGCAAGTGGCGCTGGGCTGCCCTCGCCGGCCTCATTCTCCTGGCATGGGATGTCTCGATGGACCCCGCCATGGTGAAAACGACGCACTGGATCTGGGGGTCGGGTCAGGTATTCCGTGATTTGGGCTTCCCCTCCTGGCTGGTCTCCTTTTTCACGAAGGATGCCTTTTACGGGATGCCGCTCTCCAACTGGGCAGGCTGGTACCTGACGGGCACACTCATCGCGCGCCTCATGCTGCAGCTGGTCCCGCCGACTGAAGTGGTGCGCGCCCTCTCCGGGAGCCGGTTGCCGATTGTGTTGTATGCCACCAACGGCATCATGCCGGTGACCTTGTGCTTCCGCGACGGCCTCTGGTGGGCCGCCATCCTGGGCGCACTTGCCATGGCCGTTCCTGTGGTGTTGTCGCTGCGCGCACCGTCGCGAGCCACGTCCGAGCAGAGTGCATTCATTCCGACCACGGCATGAAGATCGTCGTGATTGGTGCCGGGTTCGGTGGCCTGGCCGCCGCCATCCGGCTGCGAGCGCAGGGTCATGATGTCACCATCGTCGAAAAGCTCGAGCGGCCCGGCGGGCGGGCGCGGGTGTTCGAGCAGGACGGCTTTACCTTCGACGCCGGCCCCACGATCATCACCGCCCCCTGGCTGATCCAGGATCTCTTCGCGTTAGGCGACCGCAAGGCGGAAGACTACGTCAAGCTGGTGCCGCTCGACCCGTACTACAATGTGCGCTTCGAGGATGGCTCGGTCTTCCACTACAACGGGCGTCACGACGACATCATCCGGCAGATCCGGGAGTTCAACCCGGCGGACGTGGCCGGCTACGAAAAGTTTGCGCGCACCACGGTCGACATCTTCCAGACGGGATTCGGGCTGATCGATCGCCCCTTCCTGCGCTTCAGTGACATGCTGCGCGTGGCCCCGGACCTGATTCGGTTGCAGTCGTACCGCTCGGTGGCCGGTTTCGTGAATCGTCACATCAAGGATCCACGGCTGCAGCAGGTGTTTTCGTTCCACCCGCTCCTCGTGGGCGGCAATCCATTCCAGACGACGTCGATCTACGCCCTCATCCACCATCTGGAGAAGGAATGGGGCGTGTGGTTCGCGATGGGCGGCACCGGAGCACTAGTCAGGGCGCTCGCCGAATTCTTCCAGGAACTCGGCGGTGTGCTCAAGTGCAATGCCGAGGTGGAGGAGATTGTCGTGCAGGATGGGTCCCGGCGCGCCACCGGTGTCCGGTTAATGGACGGCGAGCTGCTCCCCGCTGACGCGATCGTGAGCAATGGCGATGTGGCCAACACCTACATGCGACTGGTCAAGGCGCGGCATCGTCCGGTGAACACCGACAAACGCATGAAGGGACGGCGATACTCCATGTCGCTGTTTGTCATCTACTTCGGTACCAACCGCAAGTACGACAACATCGCCCATCACGAAATCCTCATGGGGCCGCGATATCGCGGTCTGCTGGACGACATCTTCACGCGCAAACATCTGTCGGGCGATTTCTCGCTCTACCTGCATCGCCCCACCGCCACCGATCCCTCGCTCGCGCCCCCGGGCTGCGATTGCTGGTACGTACTCTCCCCGGTGCCACACCTGGGTGGCGGGACCAACTGGGACGAGGTGGGCCAGTCCTACCGCGATGCGGTGATCGGATACCTCGAGGAGCGGTACATGCCCGGGCTCTCCAGGCACATCGTGACGGAACGCGTCATTGCCCCGCCGTATTTCCGCGATGAGTTGAACTCGCACCTGGGAAGCGCCTTCGCGGTGGAACCCATCCTGACGCAATCGGCATGGTTCCGGCCGCACAACCGGAGCGAGGATATCGCCAACCTCTACTTTGCCGGTGCGGGCACACACCCGGGGGCGGGGCTGCCAGGGGTCATCTCGTCAGGCAAGATCGTCGCAGACCTGATCGGGCGGTCGGCCTGAGCCCGACTCGCGCCCGGACCACCTAACGACTGGCGCTCAGTTCGCGAAGCCACGTGGCGGCGGTGTCCCACACTGCACGATCCCAGTACGGCAGCAGGCGCGCGTGTGGCCCACGCGCCACCATCAGCCCGTGATTGGCCTCCGGAATCGTCCACGACCGATATGGCTTGCCCATCAGGGAGAGCGAGTCCACGATGCGCGCGCTCTTGGCCACAGGAATGCTGTTGTCCCACGCACCAAACAGCCATCGAATCGGAATCGTGAGTTCGCCAAGGATGGGCCGGGGGTCCAGGCCTCGTGACGGAACCGTGTCGAGTATGGCGTTGATGACGTCGAGCGGCTGTCGTGGTGGTCTGCGGCCAAAGTGATCGGCCTCCTCCCCGCTGAGCCGGGAGAACACCTCCTCTTCTCGCGGGGACGTGGTGGGGCCCGAGATGATGAGGGCAAATGCAGAACGACGATCTTCCCTGGCGGCGAGCGGAATCACCCAGCCACCCTGGCTGATCCCGACAAACCCAACCCGTTCGGGATCAACTCCACTGATGTGACGGAGGGCGCGGGCACCGGCCGCCAGGTCGCGCCCCAGCTGCGTGAGGTATGGCGTGCCTCCGTTGTTTCGTTCGTCGAGTTTGTCTCCACCGGCCGACTGGCCCACGCCGCGTTTGTCGAAGTTGAGCACCACAAATCCCAGGCGGGCGATGGCGGCGGCAAACGGCGTGTAGACCTTGCGAGGGACAGGCATCGAGCCGGGGGCGATGACGATGCCGGGCAGGTCCTTTTCGCTTCGTGGCCTGATCACGGTCCCGACCAGTTCATCGCCGTCGCTGACAAACCGCAGGGTGGTCGTTTCAAGTCCCTGATGCTGTCGCGACCAGGCCCAACCTGAGGCGGCGAGGATCAGCAGCGCAATCAGAGCGGGCGCCCGCCAGCTGCTGCGCGTGAATCGCGTGCGCCACCAGCTGAGCGCGAGGAGCAACAGCCCGACCAGCCCGGTCAGGACGGCGATGCTGGCACCATTGCCGCCCGCGAGAGCACCCACCACGATCAGGAAGTCTGGATCAAGTACACGGAGCACGACGCCGGTGGCGACGAGGAGCCCGCCGGCAGTTTGCAGCACGCGATCGAGTCGGCGCATGTGGTGCAGGGTTCGGTGTGAACCCTCACCTACGCACGCGCGGGGACAATGACGTCAGCGCATGTGTCAGAGAATGGTGGGACCGGCACACCTGACGAGCGTCATTTGACCGCTTTCTGACATGCTCACCGGAAACCCACGAGCCTGATGTCGTGCCGCATGGGATATTCCGCGTTGCCTAACGTTTACCTCTACCTATGCGCACCCTCTTCGTTGCTGGCGCCGCGATCCTTTGCGCGCGGCTTACCCTGGCACAACTCCCCGCCCTGTCAGGGCACGTCGGTCTCTACACCACGCCTGCCGGACGCACGCTGATCGTGTATGCGGTCTCCGACAGCATGATGGGAATCGGGTTCGGCGACGGTGAGGTGCGCGGACTCAAAATTTCGGGGAACCGATGGGCCTACGGTCCGTCGCTCGGTGTGTTTACGCCGCAGCAGGGGACCATCGACTTCGTCACCGATCCTGCCGGTGTCGCGACGGCAGTTCGCTGGACGGAGGCCGACCAACCGGCGGTGCTCGCGACACGCGTGGCCCTTGTTGAGGACTCGGTGCAGTTCGGCGTTGGAGGTGGCGCCAGGCTCGCTGGCAGCGTCATCATGCCCGCGACAACTCCGAGTAGCACGGTCGTCTTTTTGCATGGCTCTGACAAGGAGACACGCGAGGGCAGCCGTGCATTGGCGTATGCCATGGCTGCCCAGGGCGTTGCCACGCTCATCTACGACAAACGCTCGACGGGTCAAAGCACCGGTACGCTCGATGGCGCAACCTTCGCGGAGTTGGCTGACGATGCGGCTGGGGCCGTTGCCTTCCTGCGCGCGCACCCGACAGTTGGCACCCTCCCCATTGGCATCTTCGGACCCAGTCAGGGGTCGTGGATTGCCCTGGAGACCACAAGACGACGATCCGATGTGGACTTTCTGATCCTCCAGTCCGGAGATGTGACCACACCACTGGAGCAAGAGATGTTTCGCGGAGCCGAGTCGCTGCGGCGAGTGCTTCAGGTGCCCGAGAGTGACGTGCGCGAGCTCACCGACTACCGACGGATGAAGTTCATGGTGGCGATCACGGGCCAGGGACAGGCCACGCTTGACCTGCGCACCGCGGAAGTGCGAGAGCGCGCTTGGTTTCGCTACGTAGGGGCCAACCTCCCGAATCGCTCCTTCTGGGTGCCTAACGGCTTGTACGATCCGGCGCCCGCCCTTGCGGCATACCGCGGACCGGTGCTCGCCGTCCTTGGCGAGCGCGACAGCTACAAGGATGTCACGCGCAACGCCGACGGCATGCGCTCGTTACTCGCTCGCGCAGGGAATCCCGCCAGTCGCGTGGTGGTGATGCCCCAGGCCAACCACGGAATCTTCGTGACGAATACTGGCCTGCCGCTGGACCGTGAGATGGCGCAGCTCAGCCGTTTGGCCCCCGGGTACGTCCAGTTGCTGGTCGAATTCGCCAGGGCCCGCACCCGTTAGTCGACGGCGGTACCGCGTACCGACGGCCGCCAGCGGAGCGCTCGCGGCCGGTGCTCGCGTTACGGCGGGAGGCCGGAGTCTGTAGTGCGGCGAAGAGTTGGTTGAATGCTTGTAGGCTCGTTGCGACAAACTGGGCCGCTGGACGGCGGCCACGTGCCGTTCGCAGTGGTGGATCGAGACTCTCGAACGCACCCGGAGTACTGAACCGGGAGTGCGCCGATCATGGCGCAGCGACGAACTCACCGTTGCATCCCACAGTCGTCAAGCTCACGACAGACCCTTGACGGCGCTGGAATGACCCACGCACCTTCCCTGTACTTGGTAAGGGGAGTGTACCGTGACCGAATCGATGACCCTCCTGCAGGGGACGCTTGATGTGCTCGTGCTGCGTGCCCTGGCCTGGGAGCCCATGCACAGCTACGCGGTGGCCCGCTGGATCCACGCTCGTACAGCCGGCACCATCGACATCGAAGATGCGCCACTCTACAAGGCGCTCCACCGACTGGAGCACGCCGGAGCCGTCTCGGCCACGTGGGGCGTGAGCGAAAACAACCGGCGCGCCCGATACTACCGCCTGACCCCTTCCGGACGCGCGCTCCTCAAGCGGCATGAATCGGCCTGGCGTCGGTACGCCGCCGCTGTGTTTGCCGTGCTGGACCCGGCATGAGGTGGCGGCGCCTGATCGAGTTCACGCGTCACTCCGAGCGTGACATCGCTCGTGACGTGGATGATGAGCTGCACTTTCATCTGCGCGCGCGTGAAGACGACCTCGTGGCCCGCGGGTGGGGGCGTGACGAAGCGCGCCGGCAGGCCGAGCGGGACTTCGGCGATGTCGATGACGCCCGGCGGTATGCCACGAACCTCGATCAACAAACCGTAGCCATCGGGAAGCGACGCGATCATATGCATGCGCTTCGGCAGGACCTCATCTACGCGATCCGGCGCCTCTGGCAGGCACCCGCCTTCACGGCCGCGGCACTGGCCACGCTGGCGTTAGGCATCGGCGCCACCACCGGGATCTTCTCCGTGGTCAATGGGGTGTTGCTGCGCCCCCTGCCCTACCCGGAGGCGACGCAGCTCTACCGCGTGTGGTCTGTCAACGCCACCGGGGGCAACCTGCAGGCGTCGGTCTCCGCCATGGACCTCGACGACTGGCGCGCCCAGCGTTCGCAGATCGCCGACCTGGGAGGGTTCTGGCACCAGCCCGGCAGCAGCGGGCTTGACCTGACAGGGAGTGGCGAGCCGCAACATCTGGCGTCGGTCTTTGTGACACCGGGGTTCTTCAGCACCATGGGCGTACAGCCCGTGCTGGGTCGCCTCCCTCGGGAGGACGAACTGGTGCGCGGTGGCAACGATCGCTTCCTCGTACTCTCTCACACCTTCTGGCAGCGGCACTTTGGGGGTCGTGCTGACGCCGTCGGAAGCACACTGCGGGTGCGCGGCGAGGCCTTCACGGTGCTTGGGGTACTTCCCCGTTCATTCGACTACCCAACTGCAGCAGCCGATGTGTTTGCGTCCTTTTCCATCTTCACCGACGATCAGGTGCCGCGCCTGCGTTTTGTGCGAGTGCTGGGAGTCGTGGCGCGCGCCAGACCGGGCGTCTCCGAGTCGGCCGTGTCCGCCGAGCTGCAACGCATCACCAGCCGCGTGGCCGCGCAATACCCGGAGAACGCGGCGTGGGACCAGGCCACCGTGATGCCGCTCAAACGATCGATCACCGGTGATGTGTCAGCGGCGCTGTGGGTGCTGTTCGGGGCCGTGGGGCTGCTGCTGCTCATTGCCTGTGTCAACGTGGCGTCGTTGCAGCTGGCCCGGGCCACGGCGCGCAGGGGTGAAGTGGCGGTGCGTGTTGCCCTGGGCGCGACCCGGGGCCGCCTGTTGCAGCAGTTGCTCACAGAAAGTGTGGTCCTCTCCTTGTGTGGTGGCGTCCTCGGGAGCATCGTCGCCCTGGGAGTGGTGAAAGGGGTGATGACCCTGGCAAGTGGCCAGTTGCCTCAAGGAAGTGTGATCGCGGTCGACCTGGCCGTGCTGGGGTTCAGCGCCCTGCTGTCGCTGGGTGCGGGGCTGTTGTTCGGACTGACGCCTGCCTGGCGCGCATCCACGCAGGTGCAGCCCGCCCTCCGGGCGGCCCGTGGCACCTCCGATTCCCTGCGCACCCGACTTCGTCATGGACTGGTGGTGGCTGAGGTGGCGCTGGCCATGATGCTGGTGATTGGCGGGGGATTGATGTTGCGGAGCTTTCGATCACTCACCCAGGTGGACGTCGGCTTTTCGCCGGCGCAGCTGCTGGTGTTCAACTACACGCTGAGTGACGATCGCGGGAACAACAGTTATCTCGAGATCTACTCGCGCATCCTCGAGCGCGTGCGTGCTCTGCCCGGTGTCGTTTCGGCCGGTGCGACGTCAGATGCGCCGTTCGGCGGTTCCGGCGAACAGGTGGCGTTCACTCCGCCCGGATACGTGGTGGCGCAGGGCCAGGAGATGCCAACGTCCACACTGCTGCAGGTTTCCGACGGCTACTTCGCCACCATCAAGGCCACGCTGCGTTCTGGACGAGAGTTTGCGCCAACCGATCGTGGCGATGCACCGGCAGTGGTGGTCGTCAACACAGCGTTTGAGCGCCGCTGGTTTCCAGGAGAAAGTGCCACTGGGAAGCGCCTCATGCTGGGCGGCCGTGTGAGCGCGGAGATCGTCGGCGTGGTCAACGACATCCGCCAGACGGAGGTGGCCACCGAGGCGAGGGAGACCGTGTACCTGCACGTGCATCAGAACGGGCGCGTCCGCATGAACCTGATGGTGCGCACCGAGGGGCCTCCACTCGCCATTGCTCCGGCCGTCAAGGTCGCCCTCAGGGAGATCGACCCCAACCTGCCCATCCGCGACATCTACACTATGGACTCGGCCGTTCGTTCGGCGCTCTCCCAGCCGCGTCTGCTGGCCGTGTTGCTTGCGGCATTTGGAGTGGCCGGCCTGGCACTCGGCGCTATCGGACTCTACGGCGTGCTGGCCTACCTGGTGCAGCAGCGTCGGCGCGAGTTAGGCGTGCGCCTCGCGCTCGGCGCACCGAGGCATCACGTGCTGCGGATGATCGTCGGACAGGGCATGCGGCTCACGGCCACCGGGGTGGTGCTTGGCGCCGTGGGTGCGCTTGCCCTCGGGCGACTCCTCTCTGCGGTGTTGTTCGGCGTGGCCCCGGACGATCCACTGACCTACGCCGGTGTTGCAGCTCTCATGCTTGGCGTGGCATGGATGGCGAGTCTCTTGCCAGCGCGTCGGGCCGCGAGCACAGACGTCGTGGCGACGTTGCGCAACGACTAACACGTCCCAGGGCGCCGCGGCAGGCCACAGAGGGGGTCACCCGACCGGTGGCACCCTCAGCGCCGTCCTCCGTACTTCGGGTGATACTTGAGGGTTTTCATGGCCGTCTTGTGCTCTGCAACTCTGGCCGCGCGTGCTTGCGGATCTGACTTGCTCGCCTCGTACGCCGACTCGGCGCGCAACTTCCGGAAGCTCGCCAGCCGCTCGGCATCCAGCTGACCATCCTCAACCGCCTGGAGGATTGCACATCCCGGCTCCGTCTCGTGCAGACAGTCCCTGAAGCGACAGTGAGCGGAGAGCTCCTCGATCTCGGGGAACGCGCTGGCGAGCCCCTGCCCCAGCTCCCACACACGGAGTTCCCGAAGCCCGGGAGTATCCAGCAGCAGCGCGCCCCCGGGAATCTGGAACAGCGCCCGTCGTGTTGTGGTGTGCCGCCCCTTGCGATCCCCGGAACGCACGCTGCCTGTAGCAGTTAGGGTCTCCGCCGCCAGCAAGTTGATCAAGGTTGACTTGCCCACGCCAGACGGGCCCAGCAGGGCTACCGTTAGCCCCGGCTGAACCGTTGCCTTGAGCCGCTGCACACTCGACGCATCCTCCACACTCACCGTGTACAGCGGCACACCGACCGCTACCGCACTCACTTCGCCAATGGCCTCATCCAGGTTCGCGGCGAGATCGGCCTTGGTGAGGATGATCGCCGGATTCGCTCCACTTTCCCAGGCAACGGCCAGGTAGCGCTCGAGACGACGCAGGTTGGGTGACACATCGAGACCATGGACAATCCACACGGTGTCCACGTTCGCGGCCAACACCTGTTCGGTCGCACCAGTGAGTGCCGCACCTCGCGAGAAGGCCGAACGACGAGGCAACACGGCCAGCAGCGTCAGCGGATCGCTTGGCATGGGGCCAGGTTTCACGACCACCCAATCGCCTACCACGGGATAGGGGACGAGCACAGCGCCTGACGAGTGGCGCGCAGCCTGGGCACCAGCGCTGGTCTGCACGGTCCATCGATCGCGTTCCTGCTCGATCACGCGACCGGGTTCGGCGTCGTCGAGTCCAAGGCCTGCCTGTCGCTCGATCCAGTCGTTGTCCCATCCCCACGCTTCCAGCGTCATCGCGGTGTCCTCTCGAGTGATCTCCGCACCGCAGGCGCTCGGAGCGCCGCTAGTATCTCACGCCAATCTGGAAGCGAAACGTCGGGTACACCTCGCCGAAATCCACGTTGTCGTCGCCGAGTATGCGTTTTGTCCCCACTCCCCCACCCACCAGAAACCGATCGCCCTTGCCCAGCAGCCAGTTGTAGTCGGCAATGACCGACACAGTGGGGCGGGTGAACGACGACTCGTCTCTTCGGCTGTCATTCCCCGCAACGCGGGTCACGCCGGCTGCCAGACCAAGTGAGAAGCCTTTGGGGGCCTCCTCGTTGAAGTAGAAGCGCACCTTGCCCTCGACGGTCGAATACGACCAGTCGTCCAAGCCGCCCAGATACGACGCCGCGAGTCCCACGGTCGCAAACCTGCTGGTCACCCTTTCGTATTCGGCCGAGATGTACTCGAACGGGATGGCAAGAGGATTGATCGAGAAGACGTTTCGATGGTCTGACGCGCCCTGCCCTCGGGCGGCTGCGGTCGAGTCCTGGCCGTGGACGGCGATCGGAGCGCCAAGCAACGCAGACCCAACGAAGGCAGACCAGCATGTGACAGAGAAAACGGACGAGGCACGAGATGCCATGCTGACTCCACATCAGAAGTGAAAGAGACCAAGCGACTTGGATGCCTCTCGGCCCCGGGTTAGCTTTCCAACTTCCCATCATTGTACTCACCGCTCAGCGGGCAGATCCATACCGATCATGCGTGGCTGGCGTGCTTGAATCTCCATGAACATTGCGTTCGAGACAAAAAAGAGCGACGGCGCTGAGCGCCTGATCCGGGTCACCGTTCCTGCGGCTGACGTGGAAGCGGCCAAACACGAGGCGGCGAAGAAGCTGGCCGGAAAAGTGTCCATCCCGGGCTTCCGTCCGGGCAAGGCGCCCACGGCCATGGTTCTCAAGCGCTTTGGGGACAGCATCAAGGCCGAAGCCCTCGACCTGGTGGTGCAGGAGGCCTACAAGGCGGTCCTCGACAAGGAGCAGCTCAAGGTCGCCGCACAGCCCCATATCCACGACCTGAAGTTCGAGGACGGCGAGCCCGTGTCGTTCGAACTGCACCTGGAGATCAGACCCGACGTCACCCTGGCCAGGACCAATGGCTTCAAGGTCACGCGTACCGAGCGTGTGGTGAGTGACGAGCAGGTAACGGAGCAGCTGGAAGCGCTTCGTGAGCAGCGCGCCAACTGGGCCCCGGTGGAAGAAAAGCCCCTCGAGGGCGACCTGGTGTCGGTCATGCTCGCGACGGCCGATGATGACGGGACCATACCCGAGGGCAAGGAATACAAGATTGTGTTAGGCGCGGGGCACGCCATCGCCGGGATTGAAGAGGTGATCACCGAGCTCTCCCCAGGCGGCTCGCTCGAGCGGGCGGTCAAGTGGCCCGACGACTTTCCCGACGAGACGCAGCGCGGCAAGAGCAAAATGGTGCGTGTCGCCCTGACAGACGTGAAGCGGAAAGCACTCCCCGATCTCGACGATGCCTTTGCGCGTGAGATGGGCGACTTCGACACGATCGACGCCCTGCGGACCACCGTGCGGAACGACCTGGTCGAAACCGCCAAGCGTGAGTCGGATGCCGACGTACGGGCCAAGCTCCTCGACGGGCTCATCGGGGCCAATGCCTTCGATGTGCCGCCGAGCTGGGTCAATCAGCTGATCGACGGATACGCCAAGGCGTACCAGATACCAGATTCGGAGAAGGAACGATTTGCCGGTCAGTTCCGCCCGACTGCGGAGCGGCAGGTGAGACGTGATCTTATTGTGGAAACTCTGGCCGAAACTGAGAATCTGAAGGCCTCTGAGGGCGACGTTGACGACAAGGTCACGGAGCTTGCAGAGAAGAGGGGACAGAACCCGGGTCAGGTCTATGCGACGCTCCAGAAGGCGGGGCGGCTCACGGAGCTGGAGCGGGGTATCACCGAGGACAAGGTCTTCAAGTGGCTCTTTGACCGAAACACAATCGAGTAACCATGCCAAGCGTCTACGCACCGTACGTCATCGAGCGATCTTCGCGCGGGGAAAGGACTTACGACGTCTTTTCCCGCCTCCTCATGGACCGCATCATCTTTCTGGGGACCCCCATCAATGATGATGTCGCGAACATCGTGATCGCCCAGCTCCTCTTTCTGGACGCCGACCGCCCCGGGGCGGACATCAACATGTACATCAACTCGCCCGGCGGCTCGGTTTCGGCTGGTCTGGCGATTTACGACACCATGCAGTTCCTCAAGTCCCCGGTCAGCACCATGTGTATGGGGATGGCGGCCAGCATGGGCTCGTTCCTCCTGATGGCGGGAACCACCGGAAAGCGGATGGCCCTCCCCCATGCCCGGGTGATGATTCACCAGCCCAGCCAGAGCGGCGGCGGTGGATCGGCCTCGGACATCGAAATCCAGGCGCGGGAAATCCTGTATCTCCGCGGCAAGATCAACGAGGTCTACGCCAAGCACACGGGGCGTCAGATCGAGCAGCTCGAACGCGATATGGACCGCGACCGCTGGATGTCGGCCGACGAAGCCAAGGAATACGGCCTGATTGACGGCATCGTCGCCAACCGCGGCGAAAACGCGGAAACGAAGCCTGTCGTGGCAGGGGTCTGAAGATTCAAAGGAGATCGGGCGCATGTGAGGTTTCTCACCATGCGCCCTTCTCTTTGCTTGACGGGTGCTGCACCCGTCCTTTACGTAGTCGGACGTCACACTGAATTCGCCTGAGCGGGAGCGTCATGTCCCACGACAAACACCTGCGGTGCTCATTCTGCGGCAAATCGAAGGACTCGGTGAGGAAGTTCATCTCCGGGCCCTCGGTCTACATCTGCAACGAGTGCATCGCGCTGTGCAACGAAATCCTCGCCGAAGATGAAGAGCGCGAGGTTGCGGAGGCGATAACCCAGGTCCCGATCCCTCACGAGATCAAGGACGTTCTGGATCAGTATGTGATCGGCCAGGAGCGCGCGAAGAAGGCGCTCTCGGTGGCGGTGTACAACCACTACAAGCGCATCAACAGTAGCGCCGCCCGCGACAACGATGTCGAGCTGGACAAGTCGAATATCCTGCTGATGGGACCTACCGGCGTCGGCAAGACGCTGCTGGCGCAGACCCTCGCACGAATCCTCGACGTGCCCTTCACCATCGCCGACGCCACCACGCTGACGGAAGCGGGCTACGTTGGCGAAGACGTGGAGAACATTCTCGTCCGACTGCTGCAGGCCGGTGACTTCAACGTCGCCGAGTGCGAGCGCGGCATCGTCTACATCGACGAAATCGACAAGATCGCGCGCAAGAGCGAGAACCCGAGCATCACACGCGACGTGTCGGGTGAAGGCGTGCAGCAAGCGCTGCTCAAGATCCTCGAAGGCACGGTGGCATCGGTACCGCCGCAGGGTGGCCGCAAACACCCGCAGCAGGAATACATCCAGATCAACACCAAGGACATCCTGTTCATCTGCGGTGGTGCCTTTGATGGACTGGAGAAAATCATCGAGGCGCGCACCGGACGGCGCCAAATCGGCTTTGCCGGCAAGGATGGCGCGGCCGCAAAGATCGAGGCCTCCAAGACGACGCCATTCAACGAGGTCGAACCCGACGATCTGCTGCGTTACGGGTTGATCCCGGAACTGGTGGGACGTATGCCGGTGGTAGTGCCGCTCGAGTCGCTCGATGAGCCGTCGCTCGTGCGCATCCTCAAGGAGCCGAAGAACGCGCTCACCAAGCAGTATGTGAAGCTCTTCGAACTCGAGGACGTGAAGATCACCTTCGAGGAGTCAGCCCTGCGCGCCATTGCGCTCAAGGCCCTCAAGCGTGGCACCGGAGCGCGCGGATTGCGGGCGATCCTCGAAGAAACGCTGCTCGAGGTGATGTTCGACCTGCCAAGCCGGGAGGACGTAATCGAGGTGAAGGTCACCGAGGCGTGTATCACAAATGGCGCCCCCCCGATGCTCGAGATCGCTCCGAAGAGGCAGAAGAAGGAAGCCTAGGCTTTAGACGGCAGCACGGCAGCTGGCAGCACGGGGGGGGGTACTGCTTGGTAGGCGAGGAAGCGAGGGTCTGACCCTGGCTACCTCGCCTTTCTCGTTACCGGCTTAGCTTTCCCGATGCCTGCCGGAACTGCCATCTACCATCTGCCATCTGCCATCTAGAGACCTTGCTCCTCACCCGCGCTAACGAAACCTTCGACGTTCCTGACCGCCTCCCGGTGCTCCCGCTCCAGGATGTGGTGGCCTTTCCGCACCTCGTCATGCCCCTGGTGGTCGGGCGACAGGGGTCGGTGGCGGCGGTCCAGCAGGCATGGGACAGCGACCGGCTGATCGTCCTGGCAACGCAACGGATGGGCGAGCAGGAAGACGATGCTCGGCCCACGGTGCATCGCGTCGGGGTTGTCGCACAACTGCAGCACGCCGTTCGGCTGCCCAACGGAACGGTGCGTGTGGTCGCGGACGGGATCGCCGTGGTGCGTCTCACACGGGTGGTGACCTGGAAGGGGATGTTGCGCGCGGCGATCGCGCTCCACGGAGACGGCACCGAAGACCGCGAGGACGACGACGGGCGTCCGGCGCGCGTACGTCGGCTCCTCGAGCGCTTCGAGGACTATGCCGCGCTCCAGCGACGTGTGCCAAGCGAAGTGGTGCAGCTGGCCCAGGCCAGCACCGACGAGATGCGTCAGGCGTGTATCATCGCCGGGCATCTCCACCTGCGCACGGCGCAGCGCCAGCGCCTGCTCGAATCCCTTTCGCTCCGGGAACTGCAGGAGGGGCTCCTCTCCCTGCTCGACGGCGAAATCGATGTGCTGCGACTCGAGCACAAAATCGACGAGGATGTACGCGGCGCCATTCACCGGAGCCAGCGTGAGTACTACCTGCAGGAGCAGCTGCGGGCAATCCATCGCGAGCTGGGACAGGAAGATGGCGAGGACATCGACGAGTTGCAGGCGCAGCTGGAGACGCTGACCCTCCCCAAGGCAGTGGCTAAACGGGCGGAGCGGGAGATTCGCAAGCTGCGGCGGATGCCCGCCATTTCCCCCGAAGCCACCGTGTCGCGGAACTTCCTCGACTGGATCATGGCCCTGCCATGGAGCGCCCGCACGGATGATGTGGCCGACGTGGCTCGTGCCCGTGCGGTGCTCGATGAGGACCACTACGGGCTCGAAGAAGTGAAGGACCGGATCCTCGACCATGTGGCGGTGCTGGCCAGCGCCGGGGCCACACAGGGGCCGATTCTCTGCCTGGTGGGGCCACCGGGTGTGGGCAAGACTTCGCTTGGCCGCTCGATTGCCCGGGCGATGGGACGCACCTTTGTGCGGATGTCGTTAGGTGGTGTGCGTGACGAGGCGGAAATCCGCGGGCACCGCCGCACCTACATCGGCGCCCTTCCCGGGCGCATTCTCCAGGCCATGCGACGCGCGGCGGTGGTGAACCCGCTCATTCTGCTCGACGAAATTGACAAACTCGGGCAGGACTACCGGGGTGATCCGGCGGCCGCGCTGCTGGAAGTGCTCGACCCGGAGCAGAACCGCGCCTTCAACGATCACTATCTCGAGCTGGACTACGACCTGTCGCAGGTCTTCTTCCTGACGACCGCCAACTCGATCGCGACCATTCCAGAGCCACTCCGCGACCGGATGGAGATCGTCCGGCTGCCGGGGTACCTCGATCAGGAGAAGTACGCCATTGCCCGCCGGTATCTGCTGCCCCGGCAGTGTGAGCAGCATGGGGTGGCGCCGGGCTCGCTGGAACTCGCACCCGAGGTGATCCCGGCGATTGTGCGATCCTACACACGCGAAGCCGGCGTCCGAGAGCTGGAACGGCGGCTCGCCCGCCTGACCCGCAAGGTGGCGCGGCGGCGGCTGGAGGCTTCGAGTGTGTCGGGACGGCCGTCCCATCCGCCGAAAGAGATCATTGCACCTGGCGATCTGCGTGAGCTGCTGGGTGTAGCGCCGTATGATCCGGATGACACCCGGCATGAAGACCTGGTGGGCGTGGCGACGGGACTGGCATGGACGGGCACCGGCGGAGAAGTGCTCGATATCGAGGTGGCGGTCCTCCCCGGCCGCGGGCGCCTGCACCTGACCGGCGCGCTTGGCGATGTGATGAAGGAATCGGCGGGGGCCGCGCTGAGTTACACCCGCAGCCGCGCCGAGTCGTTAGGCATCGATCCGGCGTTTGTGCGCAGCTGCGATCTGCATGTGCATATCCCGGCGGGGGCCACCCCCAAGGATGGTCCAAGCGCCGGGATCGCCATCGCCACCGCCCTCATCAGCGCGCTGACCAAACGTCCGATCCGGGCCTCGGTGGCGATGACCGGCGAAATCACTCTCCGTGGCCGTGTATTGGCCATCGGGGGCCTCAAGGAGAAAAGTGTGGCGGCGCTACGGCTTGGCAAACTCACGGTGATCGTGCCGGAGCAGAACGCACGCGAACTCGAAGAACTGCCCGCGGAAGTCCGGAGCGGCATCCACTTTCATCCCGTGGCGTCCATGGACGACGTGCTTCGGATCGCCCTCGCCCCTGCCCCACGTGCGGCGCACGGGGCCGTCGCCACCGCGGTGACTGCATCATGACCGCCGACAAGGATCCTCTCGTCATCCGCCACCTCGCCTTCCTTGGCGGGATGGCGGTTGGTGGTGGCTGGCGTCCCGATCAGACCTTTCCCGAGGTGGCGTTCATCGGGCGCTCCAACGTGGGAAAGTCGTCGTTGCTCAATGTCATTGTGCGACGGAAGGCGTTCGCGCGTGTGAGCCGCACGCCGGGGCGGACGCAGGAAGTGAACTTCTTCGAGGTCAACAAGGAGTTCGTGATCGTCGATTTGCCCGGGTACGGCTACGCCAGGGTCGCCAAGACCAAACGGCATGCCTGGCAGGGGCTCATCGACGCGTACCTGCGCAACACCCAGCAACTGCGGGGGGTGGTGGTGCTCCTCGATGCGCGGCGCGAGCCCACCGACGACGACCTCGGCATGCTCGATTACCTGTCGGAGCTGGAGATCCCGACCCTGGTGGCCATCACCAAGGTCGACAAACTCTCAAAGACAGAACGCGCCGAATCGATCAAGCAGATCGTGCTGACCACCGGAATTGACCCGTCGCAGGCCGTGCCGTGCAGTGCCCATACCGGTGAGGGACGTGACGAGATCGCCGAGGCATTGATGCAGCTGATTCAGGAACCGGCATGGCGCGCAGCGGAGACCCCGTTGTGAAGCGCCTCGTCGCACTGCTGGTACTGGCCGCATGCGCGCCGGCCGCCCCGTCGACCCAGGCCGCCGCACCCGCCCGGACGAACACGGCGGATACGGTGGCGGTCGTCCCCGTCGGCTTCGGCACCCTCAAGCAGGACGACATCGCGATCCGCATTCAGCAATTCGGGCTGCAGGTCCGCGCCATTCCGCTGGACGAGTCGGTGATCCGTGTGTTGTCTCCCGATTCGTACCGCGCCCTCTCAGACCTCCTGTCGAGTCAGCGTACACGGCTCGACGAAATCCGGCGGCGCAGTGCCTTCACGCGGCTCAGCGTCTGGTATGTGTCGTTCTTCGGTGTGGAACTCGGCGAGGCACGCTACAGCCCCATGGAGCTGATCGTGACCAACGTCGGGCGTGACTTTCGGCCGGTGGACGTGATTGCACTCTCACCGGGCTTCGGGTTGCAGCGTGTGCGGCAACGTGAGGTGCAGAATGCGCTGTATGTCTTTGACGGACAGCTCGACGTGAATCAGCCCCTGGTACTGGCCTACGAGACGGGCCGCTCGAGCAGCTGGTCGTCGATCCTGGTGCGCATCGAACGCGAGCGCGCGCTGGTGCGGTCGCGGTCGAAGGGATAGAGACGCGACAGAGGGCGGGAGCGACAGGCGACTTCTGTGTCGCGCAAATCACCGCACCCGCAACACGTCATCAACGGGCCCGGCGTCCCCGCTTTTCAGCAGGTGGTGCGCGTCACGCAGTCCCTGACGTGTCCGGGGCCACGCGGCCCGCTCGACCGCGTCGTCGAGTGAGAGCCACTCCACCTGGTCGTGCTCCTCACTCTGTTGCACTGGCAAGGTGGAGTCGACAAACGCTGCGAAGACGACGGCCACCTGCACTGTACCAAGGCGGTGCAGATAAAAGGGGTTGCACGTGAGGCTGTAGAGTCGTGTCACCGTCAGGCCCGTCTCCTCGAAGACCTCTCGCAGTGCGGCATCCTCGGGGCGTTCCCCGGCTTCGATGCGGCCATGGACCGCCTCCCAGGCGCCCGTGCACCGGACGCCGGGGGCGCGACGCATGAGGAGCACGCGAAAGTCGCGCGAAGGATCAATGACAAAGACGTCGACGACGCCTACTTCGAGTGTGGTCACGTGGAGGGCAGTTCAGGGGCGACGCTCAAGTCTAGCGACCTGTGCGCGTCGTCCCGATGCATACCGCCTACCTTCTCACCAGCTCCAGTTCTCGCTTGAGAATGGCCTTCAGTCGGGCGGCCAGGGCGCGGGCGCGGAAGGGCTTGGCCAGGAAGTCGTTGGCGCCACATTCGAACGCGCGCACCTCGTTATCCTCGTCACCAACTGCCGTGAGCACGATGACCGGCAGCCGCGAGGTTTGCATGCGTGCGCGCAGACGGGTGAGGACACCAAACCCGTCGAGCCGCGGGATGTTGAGGTCGAGAATCACCGCGTCAGGCTGTGCATGATCAACTTCCTCCATCGCCGAGATGCCATCGGCAGCTTCTGTCACCACGAAACCTTCGCGTTCCAGCAGCTCCCGGAGCACGGCGCGCAGCGGGGCCTCGTCCTCGACGAGCAGGATCTTCGGGAGCGCCGAGCCGCCAACCGGAATGAGATCCTCGACCAGTTCAAAAGCGCCGCCCGCAAAGCTGGCGTTGGACCTGGGCGCCGATGGACGGCTCTCACCGATGACATTATGACGACCCGACCCCATCCCGGACCGCACCGCGGGGTTGGGGGCCGGAGTCAGCGCGGACCGGCGCGTGGATACTTGTGGTGTTTCCTCACGCAGCACGGGCACTTCCACGACGCGCAACAATTCGTCGAGATCAGTCAGCCCGCTGATCACATGGTCGATGCCAGCCGCCCACAACGAACGCATGCCACCCAGTCGAGCGGCTTCGGCAATGCGTTCGGCAGATTCACCGGCGGAAATTCGGCGCTCCACCTCGGGCGTGGTCACCAGCACTTCCATGAGGGCGAGGCGACCGAGGTACCCCGTGCCCGCGCAGTCGTCGCAACCCACCGGCTTGAAGAGCGGGCTGTCGCGCGGAATCCAGCGATGCATCCGCGGCGAGATCGGCGTATCGGTTACCTGCTTGCAGGAGGCACAGAGCCGCCGCACCAGACGCTGTGCCACAATGCCCTTGAGGGCCGCACCGATTTTGTAACTCTCGATGCCGATATCGAGGAGTCGAGCCACCGAACTCGCGGCATCGATGGTGTGCAGCGTGGAGAGCACCAGGTGGCCTGTGAGCGACGCCTGAATGGCGATGCCCGCGGTTTCGCGATCGCGCACCTCACCGACCAGGACCACGTCCGGGTCCTGACGCAGGATGGAGCGCAGGGCGGTGGCAAAGGTGAGCCCGGCCTTTTCGTTCACCTGCACCTGCACGATCCCGTTGAGCTTGTACTCCACGGGATCTTCGACCGTCACGATGTTGACGCCGCGCTGCTGAATGGTCTTGAGCGCCGCGTACAGCGTGGTCGTTTTTCCCGAGCCGGTGGGCCCGGTCACGAGGATGATGCCCTCGCGCAGGTTGATCAGCTGTGTCAGGCGCTCGAGGTCTTCGGCCTGCACGCCTAACGTGTCGAGCTGCAGGACACTGGCGGTGGTATCGAGAATACGAATGACCACCTTCTCGCCCGTCGACGCGGGAAGGGTCGACACGCGCAGATCGATGCGCCGGCCATTGATCGACACACGCGCGCGGCCGTCCTGGGGGCGGAGCCGGTCGGCAATGTCGAGCCCCGACATGATCTTGATGCGCGACACGAGTGGTGTACCCACCGCGCGCGGCAGCGTGGTGTTTGGGCGCAACACCCCATCGATGCGGTAGGTGACCTGCACCGCCCCTTCCTGCACTTCAAGGTGGATATCACTCGCCCGCAGGCTGATGCCTTCGGAGATGATGTGGTCCACCAGCTTGATGATCGGTCGCGCCGACGCCTTGTCGGCGCCAAGATCGAAGTCGGCAGTGCTGCCCTCGTTGTCGGTGAGCATCTGCACTTCGGCCTCATCCGTCGCGTCCATCAGACGCTCCAGGACCTGTTCCGGGCGATAACAGTCGTCCAGACGTTCGGCGATGGCCGAAGGCGACGCGAGCAACATGCGCACCGATTTCCCGGTGGCAAATCCGAGCGCACGTTCGCAGTCGAGATCGTTGGGGTTAGCCGTGGCAATCTCGAGCACCGTGTCGGTGACTCTGAGTGGGGCCACGTGGTACTTCCGGGCGAGGGCTTCGGACACCGCATTTTTCGCCGCCAGCGTTGCCTCGCTCAGGTCGGCGATCGGCATACGGAAGCGGGCAGACAACGCCGAAACAATCGCGTCGTCGGTGGTGAGGCCGCGCGACACTGCCCCCTCCCAGAATCCGACCTCCGCGTCCCTCAGGGCGTCGAGATCCTCACCCTGGAGCAGGCGCTCCAGCGTGGACCACAACCACTCATCTCGATGTGAACGGACTGACATGACACTCGACAGGACGGCGTGAAGTGCGCGCACCGACTGGCGCAGCTTACCCCCTGAGTATCGGCCAAATCTCCGCTGAGCGGAGTATCAATTTTTCAGAGGATAGGCCAAAAATCACGTGAAACGTCCACGGCAAAGCGCCATCGGCCGTCCTTGAGCCCCTTCGCCACGTCAAACCTGACCAGGTCGAGGAAGGTGATCGCCCCCACGCCGGCATAGGGGTAGAGCCCTTCTCCCGGTCGTCCCCCGATGGCAACCGCTCCGACGAATGGAGCCAGGGTGGCGGTGGCGGGGAGCCTTCCCCAGCGGCCGAGTGGCACAGGGACAAAGGGGATGGGATGCCTCCACTCTGCACGACCCGAGAGCAGTCTCGTGCCGCTGAACTGATGGAAGCCGTAACCGGGGGCCGAAATGGGCCCCCCTGCCAGCAGTAGTTCCTGCACCGGGGCCCCCCTGCTCGCCCCCAGAACCCCGCCGGAGAGAGTGGCACGTAACGAACCACGCCCCGCGCCGCGTACCACTTCAGAGGTCGCGTAGAGGCGGCCAGTTGTCGTCCAGGGGGTCGTCGCAG
Organism: uncultured Gemmatimonadota bacterium; assembly: GCA_902826615.1. GTDB lineage: Bacteria > Gemmatimonadota > Gemmatimonadetes > Gemmatimonadales > Gemmatimonadaceae > RBC101. The sequence continues at coordinate 153,476 of CADEFN010000006.1, read as the reverse complement.
AGTCGGGGGAAAAGCGGGTCAGCCGCCCCTCCAGACGCCATTGGAGCGCGAACCCGCGTCCGACCGGCAGGAGCGGACGTTCGGCCCTCAGGGCAACTCGGCCGCTTCGACCAGGGGTGGCCGCCAGTGTGGGGAGAAACCGAGCCCTCGCCGGGGCTGCGTGCACCCGCAGCGGAGACTGCTCCTCAGCGTTCAGCTCGGCCGACCAGCGTGCGGACGTGCCAAGGGGACGCTGAAGGGAGAATGCGATACCCTGCACTCCGAACGGCTGGGTGTAGTCCGAACCGAACTCCTGCGCGGCTATGGAGTTCCGTGCGCGCGAGGTTTCCATCACATCGCCGGCATCCCGGAAATCCCGATACCCTTTGAGGCGAAGGGTCAGCCCACTCGCGCGCTCCAGACCTAACGACAAGGCCCCCTTGGCCTCCCGGTCTGCTGTGCCCCAGCGTCCCTGCAGCTGAATGTCCAGTCCACGCCCCAGACGCCGCCGCAGACCGGCCCCCACCGCCATCCCCTCCACGCGGTTCATCTGCACCACGTCGCTGAACCCTCGCACCGAGGGGAGCGTGTTGCGCGAGCGGGCCAGCGCCTGACCGCGCACGAGGCGACGCGCTTCTTCCTGCACCGCGCGCACGTCGTCGTTGGTGGCGAGGGTGACGTCGGACGGGAGCGAGTCGAGGATGGACGTGGCGGGCCACTTGTGGGTCAGGCGGCGCTGGGCCGGCGCGTAGACAATTTCCGGACCCGGGGTGAGCGCCTGGGTCCCACCGGCATTCACCCGGTAGTCGCGGATCTCCCACCGCCCACGGATGATTCCCTTGACCGGAAAATCCATCCAGCTGCCGCTCCGCCGGATCTCGATTTCCTGCCGACGTGGGAGCCAGTAGCGTTCGGCAATCAGGGAGTTCTCGAGGATGATGGAGACGTCGTCGAGCTGAGGGTCCTTGAGCGCGGTGCGGGTGAAGGAGAACGCCATCCGCACCACCTGGGCATCTTCACGCGAGATGTACAGCGAACCCACCGCGGCAGCGGCCTGGTCGTCTTTGGGCCGGATTTTCACCTCGATCACGTCGATCAAGCGGCCGGGAAGCTGCAACCGGAGCGAATCGCCGATGGCAAAGTCGTAGGTAGCGGCACCGCTGGCCGAGAGGGGGTGGGGCACATCCCTCACCTCGTCGCCGTCCCCCAGCCGAATGATGTCCGGGAAGTTGTTCTGGATGATGCCGAGGTGGTCGCGGTGATACTGGATGTCGGTGGGCAGGACGAGGGTATCGCGTCGTCCCACAATCCACTGCTTGCTGAAATCGGGCGCTCGCCAGTAGACCTCGAGCGCAATTTCGTCCGCCTTGACGACCTTTGGCGGGAGGAGAAAGCCTTCGCCGAGTTGGGCGAGGAAGGTGAGGTAGCCGTGCGCCGACGACTGGTAGTCCGCGAGGCTGGAATCGGCCAGTTGCTGGGCGCGACGGGTGGTGGCGCGCGCCACGAGTTCGGTCGACCGAGCGTCGTTCCAGGTCTGAGCGCTCAGGGGAAACGCCAGAAGAGCGAGCGTGCAGGCCACATGGGCCACGCGGTGCCACATGAGGGGCAAAACTAACATATTCCCCCTATCATGACGCTTCGCCTTGTCAGCGCCGACGGGAACCTAACCTTCGAGCTGCGCCCCGGCCTGACCCTGGTCCTCGGCCGCGCGCTGAGCTGTGACCTCCCGGTACTCGATCCGACCATCTCTCGCAAACACGCCGAACTCGCCGTCTCGGCAGATTCGGTGACGGTGCGCGATCTGGGCTCGAGTAATGGCACATGGTTTCAGGGGATCCGGGCGACCGATGCCCGCCTAACGGCTGGGGATCGCGTGGTGTTCGGAAAAGTGTCGTTCGAGCTCAAGCAGCATACCGAGTTCCTGATCGACGACCGGACGGCCGAGTTACGTCGTCGCGCCGCCCGCGCCGGCACCACGATCATCCGGCAGATCCCGGTGCCCGATGCCGATCAGGCGCTGGAAAACGCGCTGATGGCGAGCGGCGTGCAGCCCGCCATCGATGCCCGTGACCCGGCCCTGAGCCAGTATCAGCGCGACCGGCAGAAGCTGATGCTGCTGGTGGAGATCTCCAAGGCACTCACGCGCACGGCGTCGGTGGATGCCCTGCTCGAACGAATGCTGCACTTCACCTTTCGACTCCTCGATGTGGAGTCGGTGGCGATTTCCCTGTTCGACGAAGGCGGGACACTGGTCCCGCGGATCTCGCGCACGCGGGATGGGGCGGACGTCCCGCGCACCATCAGCCCGGCGCTGGTGCAGACGGTGGTGGAGCAGAAGGTGGCCATTGTCTCCGACGCCGAGGGCCCCTCGCTGGAAAGTGGGGGAGTTCCAACGGTCCGCAGCGCAGGTTGTGCGCCACTCATCGCGTCGGAAGGACGTGTGGTTGGCCTGCTGTATGTCGATAGTCCGAGACCGGGCGTACGGGTGTCCGACGAAGACCTGGACTTTCTGGTGGCATTCGCCGGCATCGGCGCGGTGGCGCTCGACAACATCCGCTTTGGTGAACGCATTCGGCACGAGGCGCGGGTGCGCGAAAACTTCGAGCGCTTTTTCACGCCACACATGGCCGAGCGTATTGCGGCCATGCCGGAGGCGCTTGGTCTTGGCGGGGAGCGCCGGCAAGTGGCGGTGTTGTTTGCCGATATCCGCGGCTTCACCGAGCTGGCGTCGAGTATGGCCCCCGATGCCACCGCGAGTCTGCTCTCAGACTTCTTCACCGAGATGGTCGAGTGTGTGTTCCGGCACGGTGGCACGCTGGACAAGTTCATCGGCGATGCGGTCATGGCGCAGTGGGGTGCGCCACTTCACAGCGAAGATGATGCCGACCGCGCCCTCGACGCCGCCCGCGACATGCTGCGCGCTGTTGACGAACTGAACGTCGCCTGGCGCACACGCGGACGTCCGGAAATCCAGATCGGCATCGGTCTCAACTTCGGCGACGTCTTTGCCGGCTATACCGGGTCGGAGCGCCGTCTCGAGTATACTGTGATCGGTGATACCGTGAACACCGCGAGCCGGTTGTGTGCGTGGGCCGAAGGGGGGGAGATCCTCCTGTCCGAGCCGGTAAAGGCGGCGCTCACGCGCCCGCACCAGATCAGCCCGCGACCGCCGCTCAATCTTCGCGGCAAAGCGGAGCCCGTCACGGTGTTCCGGGCGGTGCGGTGATCGTACGTCTGCCGCGCGGCTACGAAGAACTCGAAGGGGTGCCCACATTCGCGGTCGCACATCAGCGGTATGCGGCTGCATTGCGTGGTTTGCTCGCGCACGGCACCTGGTATGAGTGGGCAGGTGCCCACCCGGAGCGCCGCGAGTTCACGGGCCGCGGTCCGGTGTACTCGGCTCCGCTCCCCGATGGTGGCCCCCGCGTGGTCATCCGTCATGCGCGTCATGGCGGTTTCTTCGCGCCCCTGTTCCGGGACCTCTACATACCGCCAACACCTGCGCCTTCGGAGCTGATCATCTCCGCCATTCTGCAGGCCTATGGAGTGCCCACACCTCCCGTGGCCGGCTTCGCCACCTACCGGGCTGCGCGCATTCTGCGCCGTGTGGACGTGGCCACGCTCGAACTCCAGGGGAGCGACCTCGTGACCGCGCTCTCGTCCGCCAGCGGCGATGCCGAGCGCAAGGCCCTCCTGCCCCCGCTGACCACGCTCCTCGCCTCACTGCTCAATGCGGGGGCCTGGCACCAGGACCTCAACGCGCGCAACATCTTTATCACCCGCGATCCTGCAGGTGCGCTCGTAGCCGCCGTGCTCGATGTCGACCGGGTGCAATTTTCGCCTGGCGGCGATCCGCATATTCGCGACGCCAACCTGGCACGTCTGCGTCGATCGCTGCAGAAACTCGGAGCGACCGGAGTGCCGGTATTCACCGACGCCGAACTGGCCGAGGTGGATCAGCAGGTCCGCGAAGCCGATGCCAGTCGCGCGGCCCAGCGCGCCGCGGCCGCGGAGGCCGGCATCACATGATCATCGAGGCCGCACTCAACCGCATCTGCATCGTCATGATGAGCGCCGTTGGCGACGCTGTGCACGTGCTCCCCGTGATTCACGCGCTCAAACGTCACGCACAACAGGCGCGCATCACCTGGATCCTGCAGCCCGGCCCGGCCACCCTTGTCCGCGGCCATCCACTGGTGGACGAGATCATCGAGTTCGACCGGTCACGCGGGCTGCGCGCCTTTGCCGACATCCGGCGCCAGATGCGCACCCGGGAGTTTGACCTGGTGCTTGACCTGCAGGTGTACTTCAAGGCCGGTGTGGTCACCAGCTTTGTCCATGCGCCGGTGAAACTCGGCTTCGATCGTGAACGTGCGCGGGACGCCAACTGGCTCTTCACCACCCATCGCATTCCGGCGCACCCGGTGGGCCAGCATGTGCAGGATCAGTACTTCGAATTCCTCACCGCGTTAGGCATCGCCGGCGAACCCGTGGAGTGGAACCTCGGCCCGTGGCCTGACGAACGGGCGTGGCAGCAGGAATTCTTCGCCGGCATCGATCGTCCCGCGGTCGCCATGGTGATTGCCACCAGCAAACCCGAAAAGGATTGGCCTCCCTCACGCTGGGCGCAGGTGGCCGACGCCCTCTATGCCGACTTCGGGCTGCAGCCGGTGCTCGTCGGTGGACGGTCGCCACGTGAAGTGGAGGCTGAACGCATCATCCTGGACCAGACTCGCCACACACCGGTCTCGGCGCTCGGGAGCGGGCTGCGCCGCCTGGTCAGCATTCTCGACGGTTCGGCGCTGGTGATTGCTCCGGACACGGGGCCCCTTCACATGGCGGTCGCACTCAACCGGCCGGTGATTTCGCTCATCGGGTACACCAACCCCAAGCGCACTGGGCCGTACCGCCACTCTCACGACCTCATCATCGACGCATACGGCGACCCGGGCGAGGATTATCCCATCAGCATGGAGAACCGAACGGGCCGCATGGGGAGTATCACGGTGGATGACGTGCTCGCAAAGGTGGAGCAGTGGCGATCAACTGCGGCACAGGGCCCTGCTTAACGTTCCCGAAGAGCCGCGCGTCATACTGGTAGTGTCCCCCCAAACTCATATCGGAGGTCTCGTGAAGCGGATTTTCATTGCACTCACAGTGCTTGCTCTGGCCAGCGTTGCCGGTACGACCCAGCTCTCGGCGCAGGGTGGCGGTGGTGGTCGCGGCATGGGTGGCGCCCGCATGATGGAAATGATGCTGAAGGACATCACCCTCACCGACGCGCAGAAAGTGAAGGTTGATTCCATCAATGCCGAAATGCAGAAGTCGATGCCCCAGATGACACCCGGCGAGCCGCCGGCTCCGGAGATGCGCGAGAAGATGATGGCCGCGCGTCAGAAGCAGCAGACCGACATCCGGGCGGTGCTCACCGATGAACAGAAGGTGATCTTCGACAAGAACATCGCCAACATGCCGATGGGGCGACGACCGGGCGAGTAAACAGCTTGCGCCAAGCGGCAAGCGACGCGGCTCACCGCATCGCTTGCCGCTTTTTTGTTGCTACCGCCCGAAGCGATACTCCACCCCAACCTCGCGCAGCAACCCGACCATCCGGCCGATCGCGAGTCCCATGACCGCGAAGTAGTCCCCGTGGATGCGCTCGACGATCGTGGCGCCAAAACCCTGGATGCCGTACGCGCCCGCCTTATCCATCGGTTCCCCGGTGGCCACGTAGCGACGGATCGTTTCGGCATCCAGAGGCCTGAAGGTCACTTCGACGGACTCCACACCCGATCGCAGATCGCCAGCGCGCGACACGGCAACTGCCGTGTGGACGGTGTGCGTGCGGCCGCTGAGCTTGCCGAGTGTCTCCTCCGCTTCGCGCGGTGATCCCGGCTTGCCGAGCACTTCGCCATCGAGCACGACGATCGTGTCTGCCGCGATCACCACTGCTTCGGGCTGGGCGAGTGCGATTTTCTGCGCTTTCTCGCGGGCCAACCGCTCGGCATGGGGAACCGGGGCCTCATCGGGCCACTGGGACTCGTCGATATCGGCGGGCATCACCTCGTGCGCCATCCCGATGAGGGTGAGGAGCTCGCGACGACGGGGCGACTGAGAGGCCAGAATCACGCGCATGGTGCCTAACGCTCCAGCCAGAGGGTAACGGGCCCGTCGTTCACCAGCTCGACCGCCATACTCGCGCCAAACTCACCGGTTTCGGTCTGCAGGCCGGCCGCACGCAGCGCCGCGACAAACCGTTCATAGAGTGGCCGGGCCACCTCGGGGCGGGCGGCGTCGATGAACGAGGGACGTCGTCCCTTCGTGGCGTCACCGTAGAGCGTGAACTGTGACACCGCGAGTACCGCGCCGCCTACGTCGCCGAGGGCAAGGTTCATCTTGCCCTCGGCATCTTCGAAGAGCCTGAGACCCGCAATCTTTTCCGCCATCCAGAGCACCTGCGACTCGGTATCGGCCGCGGTGAAGCCAACGAGCACCAGGAACCCACGTTCGATGGCGCCACTGACGCGCGTGCTGCCGCCCTCATGTACACGCACTTCGGCACGCGATACCCGCTGGAGGAGCGCTCGCACGCGTCAGGCAGCTCCGGCCGGCACCTTGCCACCATACTGCAGGTACGCGGCAAAGGCGTGCGGCAACGTGCTCTGGCGAATCGCCGCAGCCACACGCTCCACGTCGTACGTCACGCGGTGCACCGCCACCGACCAGCCATCAGCCCATGAAGCGAGGATCCAGCCGGCCCGCGGATCACCGTCTTTCGGACGGCCTACACTTCCCGTGTTTACGAAGTGGATCCCGTCAACCTCTCGATGCCATGGCACGTGTGTGTGCCCGAAGGCAATGAGATCGCCCGCCTTGAGGCCTGCCCGCTCGGCCATCTGCCGGCAGAAGTCGTCGCTGCGGTCTTCGCGCCAGTAGAGCGTGTTGAGGGTCGGAGCGCCATGCACGAGCACCATCGACGGACCACTCTGGTGCCCGCCTTGCACCCGGACATCGAGGCGGAAGGGGAGCGTACGGAGCCAGGCTTTGGCCTCGCTGGAGGTGTGGGCCAGTGTCCACGCGAAACTCTCGTGTGACTGTGCCTCCTGCACGGGGTCTTCGTACTGGCATCCACAGTGTTTGTAGCCGAACCCCACCGTGGAATCGTAGTTCCCGGCGATGCCGGCAACCCCCGCCTCACGCAACCGGGCCACCACCTCGTTAGGCCAGGGGGCATATCCCACCAGATCACCGAGGTGGTAGGTGGCGTCGGGCTGCTGCGCGGCGATGGCTCCCAGCACTGCATCGAGTGCCGGGAGATTGGCGTGTATGTCCGAGAGCAGGGCAATACGCATCGATGCAGGCTCCGTCGTCAGGCTGGTTTGCGAGCGCGAATGAAGGCGCTCATGACACGACCATTCACCTGCTCCACCAGGTTGGGGTCGCTGAGGCCGACGGCGTCGAGGAGGGCCTGAACGTCTTCGCGAGTATAAGCCCGTGTCGGCTCGATGTCCGCGTCAACAAAGCCTGCCTCGGCCAGCTGCGTGGTGAATTCATCTTCAGTCAGGGCACCACTCACACAGCCGGTGAAGAGCCCCACACTGCGGCGCACCTCCGGGGGCAAGTCGCCCTTGAGCACCACGTCGGACACCGCAAACCGGCCACCGGGCGCCAGCACACGGAACGCTTCGCGTAACACCTGGCGTTTGTCGGCCGAGAGGTTGATGACACAGTTGGAGATGATCACGTCGACGCTGTTTGCCGGGAGCGGGATGTGCTCGATCTCTCCTTTCAGGAATTCCACGTTGGTGAATCCGCTGCGCCGCTTGTTCTCCTGCGCGAGCGCCAGCATTTCATCGGTCATATCGAGCCCGTAGGCCTTGCCCGTGGGACCCACGCGTTTGGCGGAGAGCAGCACGTCAATGCCGCCCCCTGAACCCAGGTCGAGGACGCGCTCACCCTCATGCAGCTGCGCCAGCGCCGTGGGGTTGCCGCAACCTAACGATGCAAGGAGCGCCTCGGCCGGAATCCCGGCTGTCTCGCCTTCGGCGTAGAGATTGGTGGTGATCGGATCCCACACTTCGGATGTATCGCTGCAGCACGTTGTGCCACAGCCGCAAGTAGCAGACTCGCCGGCCGCCGCACGTTTGGCCGCCTCGCCGTATTTCTCCCGCACCACGGCGCGCACCTCCTCGCCGCTGGTGGCGATGCTTTCGGTGCTGGTGGCGCCGCGTGTCAGCGTTGCCACGGGTTCATCGCTGCAGCACTCGGGGCCGCAGCAGCTTTTGTCCGTTGACATGGTCACTTCTCCTTTAGTACGAGGCGCATGGCCACGGCACTCGCCGGGCACGCCTCGGCAAATTCGCGTGACGCCTGCATTTGTGCCGGCGCCTTTTCTCGTTCTGCCTTTTCGAATCCATATCGCGGGAAGTAATCGGCGGCTGTTGTGGTCAGCAGCCACACCTCCTTCAGGCCTGCAGCGCGCGCGTAGGCGAGGCGATCCTGCGTCAGCCGAGCGCCCACGCCACGTCCCTGCCACGCCTCGGCGACCGCAGCGGAGCGCAGCAGCCCTGCGTCGCCGTAGTGCTCGACACCCTCCACACCCACGACCGCTCCATTCGCCTCAGCCACCGCGTAGGCCGGACCGAACTGCTCCTCGATCCCGTCGGTCGGAAGGTGGGCGGCCTCGAGCAGCGATCGCACTGCCTCCAGGTCGTGAGGCGCTGCGGCACGAAGCCGAAGATCGTCGATCAATTGTGTCTCCTCCTTGTGCTCTCTCATCACCACATCCTCCCCGCTTCAGGTCAAACCACTCAGCCGCACTTCCACTCGTTCCTTCAGCTCCGCCAGCCGGCCCCGGTCCACCCGGTAGTAGGCCCAGATGCCGACCTTCTCGCTGTCGACGAGCCCCGCCTCACGAAGCAGGCGCAAGTGATGCGACACCGTCGGCTGCTTGACCGGCACGGCAGACTCCAGGTCGCAGACACACACCCTTCCCTCGTTGCGCACCAGCACATCCAGCAGTTGCAGACGCACCGGATGCGCGAGCAGGTCAAAGACCGCTGCATCACGCTCGGCGTCGGCGTAGGTGGTGCTTGGCTGCGCACCAACATCGCAACATCGATCTCCGGTTTTCCGCTCAACCACTTCGAGTGCTCGTGTCATACTCATTGATGATCGTCGATGGGAGGAATCGTACGGCACGCATCGAAGATTGTCAATGGGTTTGTTGGCGAATGAAAAAAGGGTCGAGCCAACCCGGCTCGACCCCTCTTGGTACGGTGCTTCCTGGCGCCTATTCGACCGTCACCGACTTGGCCAGGTTGCGCGGCTGATCCACATTGGCGCCCCGCATTACCGCCACGTAGTACGCGAGGAGCTGCAATGGGACCGACGCCAGGATCGGCATCAGGAGATCCATGGTTTCGGGGATACGGAACTCGTAGTCGATCTTCCCCTCCAGCGCGGGCTCTTCACGGCTGGTGATGGCAATGACACGCCCCTTCCGTGCTTTCACCTCGTGCACGTTGGAGGTGATCTTGTCGAACACGCTATCGTGGGGCGCTACGAATACCACGGGCATCAGATCGTCGATCAGCGCGATTGGGCCGTGTTTCATTTCGGCCGCGGGATAACCCTCGGCGTGGATGTAGCTGATTTCCTTGAGCTTGAGCGCTCCCTCGAGTGCCACCGGGAAATTGTAGCCGCGCCCCAGGTACAGGAAATTGCTCGCGCGCTTGAACTCTTCGGCGATGTTCTCGATCTCTTGCGCGCGATCGAGGATCTGCTGAATCTGCCCGGGGAGCGCCAGCATGCCGTCAACCACTTCGCGCCCACGCAGGTAGGACAGGTCGCGCAAGCGGGCCAGCTTGAGGGTGAAGAGGAGCAGCGCCACCACCTGGCTCGTGAACGCCTTGGTGGAGGCCACGCCGATTTCGGGCCCGGCGTGAATGTAGATGCCGCCATCCGACTCACGCGCGATGGTGGAGCCCACCACGTTCACGATGCCTAACGTGCGCGCACCGCGACGTTTGGCCTCGCGCATGGCGGCGAGGGTGTCGGCGGTTTCTCCCGACTGCGAGATGACAATGCACAACGTGCGCTCGTCGACAATCGGATTGCGGTACCGGAACTCCGACGCATACTCGACTTCCACCGGCACCCGCGCGAGTTCCTCGATGAGGCTCTCGCCGATGAGGGCGGAGTGCCAGCTGGTGCCACACGCGGTGATGACGATGTTGTTGAACGAGAGCAGTTCTTCGTCTGTCAGGTTGAGACCGCCCAGCTTGGACGTGGCCTCATCAAGGAGCAGGCGGCCACGCATGGTGTTTTCCACCGTTTGGGGCTGCTCGAAGATCTCCTTGAGCATGAAGTGCGCAAATCCTCCACGTTCGATCTGGCCAAGATCCCAGTCGATGTGCGCGACCTTCTTGCTGATTTCCGTGGCGTTCAGGTCGATGATGCGGTAGCCGTTGCGGTCCACCACCGCCATCTCACCATCATCCAGGTACACCACCTGACGGGTGTGGGCGAGAATGGCCGACACATCCGACGCGACGAAGTGCTCGTCTTCGCCGAGACCCACCAGCAGCGGGCTCCCCTTGCGGGCGGCCACAATCTTGTGCGAGTCCACCGACGAGATGACCGCGATGCCGTAGGTGCCTTCCACCTGCCAGAGCGCCTCGATCACGGCGTCTTCCAGCACCCCGTCGAAGCACTCCTGGATGAGGTGCGCGATTACCTCGGTGTCGGTGTCGGTCGTGAACTTGTACCCGCGTCCCTCGAGCATCTTCTTGAGGACGTTGGCGTTCTCGATGATGCCGTTATGCACCACGGCAATCGTGCCGTCCTGGCTCGTATGCGGGTGCGCGTTGGTCTGGTTAGGCGGGCCGTGGGTAGCCCAGCGTGTGTGCCCGATGCCGGTGGTCCCATGGATCGGCGCCGAGGCCAGCAGCGCCTCGAGACGCGCAATCTTGCCGGACTCTTTCACGGTCTCGACGCCCGCACCGTTCATCACGGCGACGCCTGCCGAGTCATAGCCGCGATACTCGAGCCGCTTCAGCCCCTCGATGAGGAGTGGAGTGGCAACGCGAGGACCAACGTACCCTACGATTCCGCACATAAGTGATGGATCTCTGTCAGATTGAACCAACGAGAGCGTCTAACGGCTCCCGGCAACGCCGGACCAGCTCCCTTGCATCAGCTTCTGTCGGCCCCTCCGCAATCACACGCACGATCGGCTCAGTCCCTGACGGCCGCACGTGCACCCAGCGATCATCCCACGACAGTCGCAACCCGTCCTGCGTGTCGACCACCGCGTCGGGGAATCCCCGGCGCAGCGCTTCGTACACCACGTCCAGACTCGCCTCCGGACGATCCAGCTTGTCCTTCACAATTCGGTACTGCGGGTAACTACTGACGATTGCAGTTACCGTGCCGCCACTCTCGTGCAGCAATTGGAGCAAAAGCGCGACCGCCACCGGTGCGTCTCGGCCCAGGTGAAGCGCCGGCAGGATGACCCCGCCATTGCCCTCACCGCCTATGACGGCATTCAGGTCGCGCATCCTGGTAGCCACGTTCACTTCGCCAACTGGCGCCCTCTCGACAGCGACCCCCAGACGTCCCGCAACGTCATCCAGAATCCGGGACGTAGACAGGTTGGTCACCACCGGACCCGGTCGCTGCCCAAGCACCACTCGCGCAGCCAGGGCCAGCGTCCAGTCCTCACCAATCGCGGTCCCCTGCTCCGACACCAGGGCCAGCCGGTCCACGTCGGGATCTGTCGCAAAACCGATGACGGCACCGGTCTTTTTCACCAATGCGCACAGTTCGCCGAGGTTCTCGGCTACGGGCTCCGGGGGGCGATGAAAGCGGCCGTGTGGCTCCAGGTTAATGCCATGTACCACGCAGCCAAGTCGCTCCATCAGGCGCTGCATGATGTCAGCGCCTGCACCGTGGCAGGTATCCAGCGCGACCACGAATTTGCGCGACCTGATTCCCTCGACGTCTACGAAAGGTAGTGCGAGCACGGCCTCGATGTGCCGGTCGATTGCGTCGCGATCGTGTGTCAGAACTCCCAGCTTGTCCCACGAGGCGCGCGGTATCCCCATATCGAGATACGCTCGCATGGCCTTCCCCTCAGCTGCGTCGAGGAAAAGTCCTGCGGGGCCGATGAACTTGAGGGCGTTCCACTCGACCGGATTGTGGCTGGCCGTGATGGCGAGCCCACCGGCTGCGTGGTGATGCTCCACCGCGAGCTGCACGGTCGGCGTCGGCGCCATGCCGATGTCGATGATGTTGGCGCCGACGGACTGCAGGGCCGCGACAACAGCCGAGTGGAACATGGGACCGGAAACCCGGCTATCGCGACCCAGGACGATGGCGTTGGAGTTGGAGCGAGCCAGCGAAAAGGCGCCGAAGGCGGCCGCGAATTGAGTCACGATTTCTGGCGTCAGCGCCTCTCCCACGCGGCCTCTGACCCCCGAAACACTCACCATCAGTCCCTCAAACGCCATCCGGAATTCCTCCCTTTTGAGCGTCAAATGTAAACGAGAACTCGTTGTGAAGAAGCAACTTACGCAGTTGTGACCCCCGTCACGCGATGTCAGAAAGTCGGGGCTGACGAGTAGGTCCGACCTTCCAAAAAGGAGCGGTGAGTGGCTAGTAATGACGCTTCAGCCCACCATTCTTTTCCGCCTTTCGACACAAGCCTCACGTGACCGACCCGCTTTCGCTCACCCCCTTTGCACTGGCCGCCGACGCCGGCGCCGTGGACGGGTTTGAGTGCAGACGCCTCGTTGCTGCCGGGCTTGGCCTGCTCCAGCGCGCGGCTCCATTGGTACGCGCCCTGGCGGGGCGCCGGTCCGGTGTTCTGCTTCCACCCTCCCACCGCTGGCTGACTGCGCTGGCAGCCTCCGAAGGGCGTGCCGCTGTTGTCCTCGACGCCGACGCCGCGGCCGACCTGCTGTCGGCCCAAATCGAGCACTGCAGCATTGGGGCGGTACTCACACTTTCCGCGTTTGGTCAGCTTCTGCCCCCCGGGCTGGCACGGGTCTACCTCGACGATGCGCCAGAGCGTTGTGTACTCCACGTTTCCGGAGTCGAGCGAGCGATCGATCTGACGTCGCATCAGGGGCTCGACCTCGAGGGTGACCCGGATACACCGGGGTCACGAGCAGAGGTGTTGCACTTTCCCGGACACAAAAGAGACACCCTTGGCGAGACGCTGACACACGAGGAGGTGTTGTTGCGCGGCCGAGCGGCCGCACACACACTGGACGCTACGGCCTCCGACCAACTCCTCACGCTGCTGCCTTTCACGACCGCGTCGGCCGTGGTGGAGGGACTGGTGGGTCCCCTGCTGACGGGATGCCGCGTGTCCTGCATGGAATCGTTTGACCCAGTGGCAGTCCTGACAGGGATCGACGAGGGCCAGGTGACGATGCTCGTTGGCACACCGGACCAGCTCACCGCGACGCGCCGCCTGATCATCTCCCGTGGTGCGGCCTGGAAGCGAAGTGCCCTGCGGGCCTGTTACGTCAGCAGCGGACCCGGCAACATGCTGACGCGCACGACCATCGATACCCACACGACAGGCGAGAGCGCCTAACGCACACCGCGGGGTGGCGGGCCACTGCTGCTGGACACGTCGTTCAGCGCGCCGGTGTCGATCGCCCCGGATTCAATGGCCTCGAGGAAGGCACGCACCACCACGGGGTCGAACTGCGCACCAGAGCAACGCTGCAATTCGGCGATCGTGGCGGGAATGGGGACCCCCGGACGATAGGGACGCGCGCTGGTCATGGCGTCGAAGGTGTCGGCCACCGCGGCAATACGTGCCTCGAGCGGAATGGCGTCGCCGGACAAACCATCGGGAACACCTCGTCCGTCAAACCGCTCGTGGTGCGACCGGACGACATTGAGGGCTTTGGGGGTGTCGCCGAGCAATGGCGAGAGGATGCGCCACCCGACCATCGGGTGTGTCATGATGTGCTCGTATTCGTCGTCGCTGAGCGGCCCGGGTTTGTTGAGCACCGACTCACGCACACCAATCTTGCCGATGTCGTGCACGTGACCACCCAGCTCGATCTGGCGCACGTCTTCGCTGTCAAGTTGCAGGGTGCGCGCAATGACCGCTGAATAATGCGACACACGGAGTGAGTGTCCGTGGGTGTATGTGTCCTTGACTTCGAGCGCATCGGCGAGGCTCTGAATGCTCGCAAGAAAAAGCTGCTCCAGCCGTCGCGACTGGATGGCCACCCGCTCTTCGAGCCGTTCCTGATAGTCGCGATTCTCGAGCACGAGTCGCCGCTTTTCGAGCGCCTGCCGGACTCGGGCGCGCACTTCCTCGATGTGGAAGGGCTTGGTGAGGTAATCCATCGCACCGGCGCCCAGACAGCTGACGGCGGTGCTCACGTCGGCCACCGCCGTGATCATGACCACAGCGGTCCCGGGATAACGCTGGCGCACTTCACGCAGGAGACCGATCCCGTCGAGCTCGGGCATGTGCAGATCCGTCAGCACCAGGGTGGCCGGCTGGCGAGCTAGAGCCTCGAGTGCCTGCACACCGGAGCCGGCTTCCTCGCAGATGAACCCGTCACCCTGCATCACGCGGACAAGCACACGTCGCAGATGGGGTTCATCGTCCACGACCAGGCATCGCGTCGCTCCCGTCAGCTCGGCCGTCGTGAACTGCAGCGTATTGACCGAGGTCATCTCGTTCCTTCGGTGGAGTGCAGAGGAGCGCGCTGCCTCGCGTGCAAGCGTCCGTTATCTTGCCACCCCACCGCCGACCGCGACCAATGTCCCGCATCTTCGATACGGACCTGCAGTACGCCATGTCCACGCGCGCCATCCACGCCGGACAACGCCCCGACCCCACGTCCGGCGCCATCATGACGCCGATCTATCAGACCTCCACCTATGCGCAGGAGGGCCTGGGCCGCAACAAGGGGTACGAGTACGCACGCGGGAAAAACCCCACGCGCGAAGCGCTGGAGCGCAACATCGCCTCCCTCGAGAGTGGGACTCATGGCTTTGCGTTTGGCAGCGGGATGGGCTGCCTCGATTCGATCATGAAGCTGTTCAAGGCAGGGGACCGGATCGTGTGCGCCGACAATATGTACGGTGGCACGCCGCGGCTCTTTGACCGAATTCTCGTCAACTACGGGCTGAAGTTTAGCTACGTCGATACCCGTGACCCGCAGCGGGTGGCCGACGCCCTCACCCCGGATGTGCGCGCGGTCATCATCGAAACCCCTACGAACCCGCTGATGCATCTGACCGACATCGCGGCGGTCGCGGGGTTGGTGAAGCAGCATGGCGCGCTCCTGATTGTCGACAATACCTTCGCGACTCCGGTCTTCCAGCGCCCTCTCGAGCTGGGCGCCGATATCGTCTTTCACTCGACCACCAAGTACCTCAACGGCCACAGTGACATGATCGGTGGCGCCGCGGTGGTTCGCGACGACGAGCTCGCCGCACGACTCCAATTCATTCTCAACGCGGCAGGGGCTGTTCCGGGTCCCTTCGATGCCTGGCTCGTGCTCCGAGGGACAAAAACCCTCACCCTCAGGATGGCGGCGCACGACGCCAATGGCCGCAGCATTGCCCATTTTCTCGACCAGCGCCTTGGCTCCGAGCGCGTCTTTTACCCCGGCCTTCCCTCCCATCCGCAGTTTGAGCTGGCCAAACGCCAGATGTCGGGCTTCGGGGCGATGATCTCCTTCGAACTTGGCTCCAAAGCCGAAGCCGAACGGGTGATGGGGCGGTTCAGGCTCTTCGCCATCGCCGAGTCGCTTGGTGGGGTCGAAAGCCTGGTGAACCACCCCGCCTCGATGACACATGCGTCGGTACCCCCGGAGCGACGGGCTGCACTCGGGATCACCGACGGCCTGGTCCGGTTCTCGGTCGGCGTCGAGGACGTGAATGACCTGCTGGCGGATGTGGAGCACGCCCTGGCACGCTGAGGCCTGCAACCAGAAGCCTTCCAGGACCGTACAACTGTCAGGTAGCGGCACGCAGACCCCAACCCGGAATCGACAACCATGGCCGACCGCGTCATTCTCACCGATATCGCCTCGACAGCCTGGGAGCATCCAGCCGATCGGGCGGCGCTCAACACCCTCCGGTCGATTCCAGGTTTTGACCAGGTGGTGCGGAAGGTCGCCGGGTTCTTTGGCGAACGCGGAGTGCGCCAGCTCTTCCTCGCCAATGCCGTTCGCGTTGGACCCAACCAGCGCCCCAAACTCTGGGCGCAGTATCAGGACGTGATCCGGACGCTCGACTGGAAGGATGTGCCTGAGCTGTACGTGTCGCAGACCCCGCTGGTGAACGCCGCCGCAGTCGGCTTCGACAAGCCCTTCATTGTGCTCAACTCCGGGACGATCGCCCTCCTCAACGAAGAAGAGCGTCGTGACATCCTCGGCCACGAGCTGGGGCACATCATGAGCGGGCACACCACCTACACCACCATCGCGATCATCATCCTCACGGTCGGGATCCAGAATCTTCCCTTCCTGGCGGGTATGGCGCTGCTGCCGTTCCAGCTCGCGCTCATGGAGTGGTACCGCAAGGCCGAGCTGTCCGCCGACCGCGCGGGACTGCTCGTCACTCAGGACCCGCGCGTTTCCGCGAGCACCTTCCTCAAGATGGCGGGGGGTGGGGCTGGCGACGACGAGCTCTCGATCGACGCCTTCCTTGAGCAGGCGGATCAGTACGAGACCACCAATGACTTTGCTGACAAAGTCTGGCAGGTCATCAACACGGCCTTCCGGACTCACCCCTTCGGTACCGTGCGCGCCGCCGAGTTGCAGCGTTGGGTGAAAAGCGGGGAGTACGACAAGATCATCATCGGCGACTATCGCCGTCGCTCCGACTCCGCCACACCTCCGCTTTCGGACGATTACGTTGATGCCGTCGGCTACTACGGCCAGCAGGCGCGCGGTGCGATGGACTCGATCAACGACGTCTTCGACCGTGCCCGTGACGCCTTCAACAGCGCCTTCAAGGGACCATCTGGCACGTGAAAGTTCTGCTCCTGGGTAGTGGCGGTCGTGAGCATGCCATCGCATGGAAGCTCACCAGAGATGATCCCTCAGTTGACCTGATCGCCGCACCCGGGAATCCCGGAATCGAAGAGCTCGGCCGCTGCGTCCGGTTGTCCATTACCGACGCGGCGGCCGTTTGCGCTCTGGCCGACGCCGAGCGCCCCGACCTGGTCATCGTGGGTCCGGAGGCTCCGCTGGCCGCTGGAGTTTCCGACGCATTGCGAGCCAGGGGGCATGCGGTTTTTGGCCCCTCTCAGGCAGCCGCGCAGCTCGAGTCAAGCAAGCGGTACGCCAAGCAGGTGATGCTGGAGCACGGCATCCCAACGGGCGTAGCATCGTGGCACGTCGACCATGCGCAAGCTCTTGCAGCTACAAGACTTAACGGTGCTCCAGTGGTGATCAAGGCCTCAGGTCTGGCCGCCGGTAAAGGGGTGGTTGTGGCCGCCACGATGGAAGAGGCGGAGCACGCACTCGACGACATCATGCTCCGGAGCATTCACGGAGCATCTGGCGCTGAGGTTCTGGTCGAGGAGTATCTGGAGGGGGAGGAGTTGTCGGTCTTCGCCCTTACTGATGGGAGCACATTTGTCGTCCTTCCGGCCGCCCAGGACCACAAGCGACTCCTCGACGGCGATCGTGGACCGAACACCGGAGGAATGGGAGCATACTCGCCGGTTTCGCTGGCGACTGCCTCGCTGATCAGTCGGGTGTGCGACGAGGTTATCGAGCCGACACTTGCCGCGATGCGCAAGCGGAGCACGCCCTTCCAGGGCCTCCTGTACTGCGGGCTCATGCTTACCGCCGACGGACCCAAAGTCATCGAATTCAACTGCCGGTTCGGGGACCCCGAGACGCAGGTCGTGCTCCCACTGCTCGATGCGAACCTGGCAGAGCTGTGCCTTCAGTCAGCGGGTCGCTCACCACTCGGGCCATCACGCGTGCTCCCGACTTCCGGAGACTCTGCGGTGACAACGGTTGTTGCTGCTCCGGGATATCCCGAGGCGGCCAGAACCGGGGGCCTGCTGACCCTCCCGCACCATGATGACGTCCTTGTCTTTCACGCCGGAACCGGCCGCAACCCGGACGGAGCATTGGTAGCATCCGGGGGCCGAGTGCTCGCAGTCACAGGGGTCGCTCCTGACTTTCAAGCGGCCTGCAGGCGGAGCCGTGAGGTGGCCGCCGAGGTGGTGCTGGACGGCGCAATGCTCCGGAGTGATATCGGTTGGCGGGAGCTGGCCCGGCGTGCCGGAGCTTCCTGAAACCGAGACCATTGCCCGGGATCTGCATGGGCTGATCGCAGGTTCACTGGTCGCCGGAGTCGAGGTCATCCGCGCCGACGTGCTCCGCGGACCTCTCTCGGGAGCATTCCAGGAGCACCAGGTGTCCAGGAGCATCACCGGTGTGCTCCGACGGGCGAAGTCGGTTGTGCTTCGGCTTGATGATGGAAAGGCGCTTGTCGTCACCCCCCGATTCACCGGGTCGCTTCAGGTTGACGTCGAACCCGACGGCTATGCGACCATCATCTGGCACCTGAAAGACGGGCGCCGCCTTCTGTACCGCGACGTCCGGCGACTTGGCACGGTCACCCTGTTCGACGCCGCTGGCTACCAGGCCTTCGACCGCCGGCTCGGCGTCGAGCCACTCACCGAAGGCTTTACTTCCGAAGCACTATCGGGAATTCTTCGGGGTTCAGAAACCCCGATAAAGAAGGCTCTGATGGATCAGCGGCGCGTCGCCGGGATCGGCAACATCTACGCAAACGAGGCGCTCTGGGGCGCGGGGATCGATCCCTCGCGAGAGGCGGGGTCGCTCTCCAGCGACGAGTGTGAAGACCTTGTCCGGGTGCTGCGAGCGGTTCTCGAGGCGAGCATCGAGGCGCGGGGCACGACTTTTCGTGACTACCGCGACGCCTACAACAACCGGGGCGGTTTTGCTGAGCAGCTGCAGGCTTACGGCCGGGGAGGTCAGCCCTGCCCTCGCTGCGCCACGCGGCTCACCGAAACACATGCCATCGATGGGCGCTCCACCGTTTTTTGCCACCGATGCCAGTCCTGACGCGCCGCGATTCGAGCGCCGACACGGCTCGGCTGCAGGCGTTGCGTGGCGTGGTGCGCGCGGGCGCCGAAGACCGGCCCGGCGTGTATCGCATGGTCACGGAGACCGGTGAAGTGGCCTACGTGGGCAAGAGCAAGCGCCTCCGCTCGCGTCTGCTGTCCTACTTTCGGGCGGAGTACCCCGCCGAGAAATCGGCCCGCATTGTGCGCGAGGCGCATGAGATCAGCTGGCACTACACCCCGAGCGAGTTTGCGGCGCTTCGCGAGGAACTGCGGCTGATCAAGTCGCTGCGTCCGCGGCTCAACGTGGCCCAAAAACGCGATGCTCGCAATCAATGTTTTGTGCGTCTCACGGGCGGGCGGGCGCCTAGGCTCACGGTGGTGCGAGGCACCGGTGCCTCGGAGCGAGGCGGCGTCTACTACGGGCCCTTTGTCGGTGCGGCTCACCTGCGCGAGGCACTCCGCGAGCTGTCCATCGCGCTCGGCCTGCGCGACTGCACGCTCGACGGCAAGATGCATTTTGCCGATCAGATGGACCTGATCCAACTCCCGGCCCGGACGCCGGGATGTTTGCGTTTTGAAATCGGCACCTGCCTTGGGCCCTGTGTGGGCGCCGCCACCGCGCGGGTGTACGGGCAACGGGTGCGCGAGGCGCGCGAGTTTCTGGAAGGTGCCTCTGACAAACCCCTGTCGCGTCTCGATCAGGCGATGCGCGAGGCCAGCGGGCGCATGGAGTATGAACGCGCCGGTATCCTGCGGGACCGGATGCAGCGCCTCGAAGCCCTGGTCGCGCGTTTTTCGCGTCTGCGTTTTGCGGTGGAATCGCTCTCGTTTGTCTATCTCGTGCCCGGGCACGAGGGAGAGGACCGGTGTTATGTGGTGCGCCGCGGTGTGGTGCGGCACGAACAGCAGACACCCCAAACACCGGAAGAATGGCGGGCGCTGGAGCAGCGGGTGCGTGACGTGTTCCGCGCCCACGAGCTGGCTGCTGGCGCGGTGCCGGCACACGAGGTGGATGAGCTGTTGTTACTCACCTCGTGGTTCACGACTCGACCGGAAGAACTCGACGCGACGGTTCCGCCGCAGGCGTTAGGCGGAACCTGACACGACGATCGGAATGATCTCCACGTCGGCTCGGTCGTCACGAATGGTCAAGCGCGCCACACTCGGCTGAAGGTCGAATCGCCGCGGACCCGCGGCCCCCGGATTGACCACCAGGCGCCCTCCCGCCCGTGTCACCAGCTGCCGGTGTGTATGTCCGTACACAATCACGTCGGCATCGTAGGCAGCCAGCAACTTCTCCGGGGTCGGTGCGCCCAGCTCGTGCCCATGACTGACGTGCACACGCACCCCGTCAAAGGTGCGCTCGATGTGACCGACGAGTCGCGGGTCACCTGGCGGATCACAGTTGCCAGCCACCGCCAGCACGGGCGCTATCAGACCGAGTTCATCGAGCACATCGTCACCACACACGTCGCCCGCATGCAGGATGAGCGAGACGCCGGCAAGGGCCTTGTGGACCTCGGGGCGCACCTGCCCGTGCGTGTCGGAGATGAGACCGATGACAATCGCGTCAGGCATCGGGCGAGAGGGCGTCGGGTGTGCCACCCCACCGCCTGACGAGTGTGTGTTCGACGTCGAGCAGGTCAAGAATGCGCGCGACGACAAAGTTCACGAGGTCGTCGATCTGCGCGGGCTGATGATAGAACCCGGGCGACGCCGGGAGCACGATGCCCCCCGCCCTGGTGAGCCGCAACATGTTGTCGAGATGGATCTCGGAGTACGGGGTCTCTCGTGGCACCACGATGAGGCGGCGCCGCTCCTTGAGGGTGACGTCGGCGGCGCGCTCCACCAGCGACCGCGACGTGCCATGCGCGACCGCCGCGACGGTTCCCATGGAGCAGGGACAGATGACCATGCCCCCGTGACGAGTGGAGCCCGAAGCTGGCGCGGCCCCGCGGTCGGCATCGTCGTACACCCGCACATGAGCATCCCAGCCCGCCTGGCCCACCTTGGCACGCAGCGCCTCGATTGACGCCATGCCCATCTCCGTGCTGAGCAGCCGGAGCCCGTGCCCGCTGACGATGAGCCAGGTGGGACGGCCAGCGGCCACGAGCGACTCGATCAGACGCACGGCGTACGGCGCTCCCGAGGCCCCCGTAATCGCAACAACAATGGGCAGAGTCACTGCATCTCCTCAGGCAAGACGTTCGGCGAGCACGCAGGCAAAGAATGCGATGCTGATGATGCCGTTCATGGTGAAGAAGGCCGCGTCGAGCCTGGATAGGTCGCCGGGTTTCACGAGTGAGTGCTCGTAGCCAAGCAACAACGCCGCAATGCCAACCCCAACGAAGTACAGCCACCCACCGCCCGTTGCCACACCCACAGTTGCCAGAGAGACAACGGTGACCAGGTGCAGGACCCGGGCAATGGTGATGGCGCGTGTTTCGCCGAACATGGCGGGGATGGAATGCAGTCCCTGCTCCCGATCAAACGTGATGTCCTGCAGCGCATACAACACGTCAAAACCTGCCACCCAGGTGGTCACGGCGAGCGAGAGGACGAGGGGCATCCAGAAGGGATCGGGCCAGACCCCTGACACGGCGAGGTAACCACCCACGGGCGCAATCGACAAGCCGAAGCCGAGTACGAGATGCGACCAGCGGGTGAAACGTTTGGTGTAGCTGTAGAAACAGACCCAGGCGAGTGCGAGTGGTGACAGCTTGCCACACAGCGGATTGAGCTGCCACGACGCCCAGAGAAAAAGCCCGCAGGCCACCACGATGGCCGCCACCGCCTCACGCACACCCAGGGCACCACTCGGGATCTCCCGCATGCGTGTGCGCGGATTGGCGGCATCCACGTCACGATCGACCACCCGGTTGAAGCCCATGGCCGCAAACCGCACCGACGTGAAGGCGAGCACTATCCAGCCCACCATCGCCATCGTCACCGGTGCGTGATAACTCGCCAGGGTTGCCCCGACCAATGCAAAGGGGAGCGCAAAGATGGTGTGGGGCAGCTTGACGAAGTTGGCATACTGCACCAACCGCGACGTGCCGGCGTAGGTCTGCCCTTCGCGAACGGGAGTGGTCACAGCGCAGCGGGTAACAGGGGCGACCTAACGAGGAATGCCAAGCGACGACCAGAGGGCGTCGACGCGGGCTTTGGTGTCAGCGTCCATGGTGATCACCTTGGGCCAGTTGCGCGTGAAGCCCTCCTCAGGCCATTTGCGCGTGGCGTCGATCCCCATCTTGGAGCCGTAGGTAAAGGCGCGGCTGCCGTGGTCCAGCACATCCACCGGGCCCATCGTGAAACGCACGTCGCGTTCCGGATCCATGTTGTTGAGCGCCACCCACCAGGCCTCCTGCGGATCGCGCACGTTCACTTCCTTGTCGAGCACCACAATCACCTTGGCCAGCGACATGAGCCCCGCGCCCCACAAGGCGTTCATCACCTTGTAGGCCTGACCGGGATACTGCTTGTCGATGGAGACAAAGACGAGATTGTGGAAGATGCCTTCGGCCGGCATGTGATAGTCGACCACTTCCGGCGTCGTGAGTTTGAGCAGCGGCAGGAAGATGCGCTCCGTGGCTCCGCCCAGGTAGAAATCCTCCATGGGAGGACGCCCCACGATGGTGCAGGCATAGACGGGATTGCTCTTCATCGTCACTGCCTTCACCTGCACGCGCGGGTACAGATCGGCTTCGCTGTAGAAGCCGGTGTGATCGCCGAATGGTCCTTCGGTGATGAGGGCTTCCGCAGGGTCGATCTCTCCCTCGATCACGATCTCGGCGTCCCAGGGCACATCCAGATCACAGGTGATGGCCTTGGTGAGCGCCACCGGCTCCTTGCGCAGGAAGCCGGCAAAGATGAACTCGTCCACGTTAGGCGGCAGGGGCGCCGACGCCGAATAGACCGACGCCGGGTCGGCACCGATCGCGATGCACACCGGCATCTTCTCGCCCCGCTCCGCCATTTCGCGCCAGTGCGCCGCACCCACCTTGTGCCGCTGCCAGTGCATGGCCACGCTGTCCTTGCCGATCACCTGCACACGGTACATCCCCACATTGCGGATGCCCCGCTTGGGATCCTTGGAGATCACCATCGTGAGCGTGAGATAGGGACCGCCGTCTTCGGGCCAGGTGGTGAGCACCGGGAGCTTGGAGAGGTCGATCTGGCGGCCCGTCCACACCACTTCCTGACTCGGCGGCGAGCCCCCTTTCTTGCGGGGCGGAAACTTGGAGAGTTCAAGCAGACGTGGGAGCAGCCCGAGTTTGGCAATGAAACCGTCGGGCACCTTGAGGTCCATCATCTGCGTGATGCGCCCACCGATGTCATCGAGTCGCTCCACGCCTAACGCCATCGACATGCGCCGCCAGGAACCGAAGAGATTGGCGGCCACGGGATACGGCGACCTGGTGCCGTCGTCGAGGATCGGGTGCTCGAACAGCAGCGCCTTTCCCCCGCCCGGCATCTTGCTCACCCGGTCGATGATCTCGCACGCCTCGAGCTTGACGCGCACCGGCACCTTGATGCGAACCAGCTCACCCGCGGCGTCGAGGGCGGCTATGAATGATTGGAGGTCGTTGAAAGGCACAGAGAGGGACGATGAAGGGAGCGCGTCGAAGGGCGGCGCGCACGTCAGGTCAGGATTTTTCGCCTACATGGATGGCGGCGACGCCGAGTGTGAGTCGCTCCCATCGGACATTGGCATAACCGGTGGCGGTCATCCGGGCTGCCAGCGCTTCTTCGATGGGAAAGTGCTTCACACTTTCGGGCAGGTAGCGATAGGCGCTTCGATGCCCACTGATCAGACCACCAATTGTTGGCAGCACATGATGGAAGTACGCATGATACCCGGCGCGCACGAGTGCCGACCGTGGCGTGGAGAACTCGAGGATCACAAAACGGGCCCCGGGACGCAACGTGCGATGCACTTCGCGGAGGCACTGGTTGAGGTCCGCCACATTCCGGATACCGAACGCCACGATCGCTCCATCCATGCTCGCGTCAGGCAGCGGGAGTGACAGGGCATCCGCGACGACGGGACGCACCACCTCCGTGCTCGATTTGCCGCGACCGGCGCGCAACATGGGCTCGGCGAAGTCGGCGCCCACGATCCCTCCCTCAAACCCGCGCGTGCCGGCGAGTTGCGCCGACACATCCAGCGTGCCCGCACAGAGATCGAGATAGCTGCCACGCGGCGACCGCGACCAGCCGAGCGCCTCCAGCGCGCGCGCGCGCCAGCGCCGGTCGATGTTGAAACTCAGCAGGTGATTGAGGAGATCGTACCGGGGTGCGATCTCGGAGAAGATGCGGCGGACGTACTCGCGTTTGGCGGCTCCACCGGCAGCGGCCTCACGCACCTCGACCGCATCAAGGTCGGTCAGGGTCATTGCGCGAAAGTTGCCCGACCGGGTCACAACGATCAAGCGTAACTAGAACTACAGGACCGGGGTCCTTACCTTCCCGAACTTCGTTGGCACGGGAGCACCATCCCCAGCGCCGGCGCCACGCTACGGCATGGCCCCACTCCTCGACCTGAAAAACCTCCCGGACGCGGATCTCGTCTCCCTGGCTCAAGAGGGACGCGAAGCCGCGTACCGGGAACTGATTCGTCGGTACGAGCGGCCCGTCTTTTCGCTCATCTACCGCATGGTGCGCGACCGCGAGGTGGCGGAAGACCTTGCCCAGGACTCGTTCATCAAGGTCCTGAACCACATCGACCGCTACAGACCAGAGTTCAAACTCTCGAGCTGGCTCTTCAAGATCGCGAACAATGTCGCGATCGATCACTTGAGAAAGCGGCGCCTCGACACCGTCAGCATGGACGGCTCCCCGCACGCGGGAACCGCAGCGGAAATCGAGGCCACCCAGATCGAGATTGCCTCACAACAGGAAACTGCGCTCGAGGAAATGGAGGCCAAGGAGGTCGGTTCCGCTATCGAGCGGGCCATCGCCAGCCTGAGGCCCGAATATCGCTCCTGCATCATGCTCCGGCACGTCGAGGGCCGCTCCTACGAGGAGATCGCCGCCATGCTCGATCTCCCCCTGGGCACCGTCAAAACCTACATCCATCGGGCTCGTCACCAGCTCCGTGAAGCGCTGGAGGGAACCCGTGAGTGAAACCAGTCACCACCCTTGGTCGTAGACGACTTGGAGGCCATGTGAAACACCGACACCTACTCCCTGACGAGATCGATCTTCTCCTCGATGACGAGGAGGGATTCGGCGTTGCGCCGCTCCGGACGCATCTCGAGGAGTGTGCCCAGTGCCAGTCCGAATTTGCCCGATTGGCCGTCGTGGTCGACCAACTGGAGGGTCTCCCGCTCCTGGCGCCCCGGCCCCTCTTTGGTGAGCGGGTCATGGCGCAGGTGCAGGTGTTCGAGCCCTGGCACGTTGCCCTCCGAAACTCGGTCAGGAGCTTTATCCCGCAGTCGAGCGTCGGGCGGGTCCTGGTTGGCGCGACGGGCGGTGTTGCCGCGGTCACGCTCTCAGCCGCCGCGGTCTGGGTTGGGCAGCGGGCCGACGCCATGGTGTTCCTGGGAAGTCTGGGGGCACAGCGGCTGCGCGACGCCCTCGTGAGCGGGGTCACGTCAGGCGCAACAGCTCTGCTCGGCGAAGGGATGGCCACCGCCATCCAGAACGGAGGCATTCTGGCCATTTCGGGGACACTCGCCGCGGGTGCGGTTGGTGTTGGGGTGGTCGCGCTCGGGGTCAAGTCAGTCGCCACCGCTGGTCGACCCCGGAGGGTTTGACATGCGTCGACTGGTGTTACGGGCGACCGCCGCGGCGGCCGTTGTGCTGTCTTTCGTCCGCTTTGCGGCCGCGCAGGTCACCCCCGATTCCCTCACACTTGGTGGTCGTGAAGTCGCGGCCGGTCAAACTGTCCAGGGTCCCGTGGTGGTTGCCGGGGGCAATCTGGTGGTGCGTGGTACCATCGAGGGTTCGGCGATCGCGATTGCCGGTGATGTCGTCGTGGACAGCTCGGGACGGGTCACGGGCGACGCGATCGCAGCCTTTGGCGATGTCCTGAACAAGGGAAAGATCGGTGGTGCCGTTCGGCCACTGACTGGTACGTTTGGCGCCTCCGTGCGCTCCCTGCTGAACGGTGGCGACGTCAAACCCGTCGAACCGCGCTCCCCGATGAGCCTCGCTCTCGGGTGGCTCACCGTCATGATGGTGATTGGCCTGGGCGTGCTGGTGTTCGCGAGCCCATACCTCGAAGGTGTGGTCGACGTACTCGAGCAGTCGTTCTGGCGCTCGTTCTCCGTGGGCCTGCTGGGTGAACTCGGTGTGCTGCCCGCAATTCTGCTGGTCATCGTGGCACTCGCGATCACCGTGATTGGGGTGCTGCTCATTCCCTTCGCGATTGTCGCGGTGGTACTGGCCGTTGCGGGGCTGGCGACGCTCGGCTTTGTGGCCGTTGCACGGCTGACCGGCGGTGGCCTGGCGGGTCGCCGCACGGCACAACTCGGTGCGCGGGGCAGTTCGCTGCGTGGTGTGTTTGTGGGCCTGTTGATCTACATGGGGCTCTGGCTCCTGGCCGCCGCCCTCAATGACGTCGCCGTCGCAGGGACCGTTGTGCGTCTTCTGGCGCTGGCCGCGACCTTCGTGGCGGCAACCGCTGGCTTCGGTGCAGCGATTCTCTCGCGCGGGGGAACGCGTCGCGACGCTTCAGTGGTGACGGCTCCCGCGCCGGCCAGCGATGCCGGCTGGCAGACACCTACCCCCGTTGCGGGTGTCGTGGCCGCCCGGCGACCCACTCGACCAACGGTCGACGCCGGGAGCGGTCGTTAGGCCCTGATCAGGACGGTCGGTACCACACCACCACATCACCTCGCTTGAGGGCGAGGGTGCTGTGTGCGCTTCCGTCTCGCACGGCCACCTCCAGCAGACCACTTGAGCCGGTGAGCGCCACCGGCGCGCCGCTGGCCACGTCGGCATAGGTCGCACGCACCGGCACCGGACGTCCGGCCGCGGCAACCACACCAGCCCGCACACCCACAAGGTTGGTGATGGCGTTGCCAAAGCGGTCGATGGCAATGACCTCGCCGAGAATGGCGCCATCTTCGCGGCGGGTCGGCTCACGTGTCCGACGGACCACTGGTGACACGGCGGCTTCGCCTAACGATTGTACCGGCGCCCCGCTGGCCAGGGCCGCCGCCGCCGGGGCAAAGACGTCGCGACCATGAAAAGTGCGTGACACGGCCGCAGGCACGGGGAGCACCACCGCCTGTGCATCGCCGAGCAGGAGCGCCGGTGAGAGCACCCCATTGTCAGGTCCGACGAATGAACGCCCGTCGGCGTGCACCGCGAGTGCAGCGCGCGTGGTACCCACACCGGGATCGACGACCACGAGATGCACGGTGCGGGCAGGAAAGCGCCGCCAGTAGCGCGCCACGGTCAGGCGTGCGAGCTCAACGTCATGCGCGGGGATGTCGTGCGAGAGATCCACGACGGTCGCGTCGGGCACCAGCGAGTAAAGCACCCCCTTCATCTCGGCGACGTATCCGTCGGCGGTACCGAAATCGGTCAGGAGGGTGATGAGCGGCCGCATGCGCGACGTCTAACGGGCCGGACCGAGGACAGCGTGAATGCGATCAGCGATGGCGGTAATGGCCTTCGCGGCCGGCGATGTGGGATCGGAGACCACAATCGGGCGCCCGGTGTCTCCCCCTTCCATGACGCGCGGATACAGCGGCACCTGACCGAGGAGATCGAGCTGCAGCTCATCGGCGAGCCGTTTGCCGCCACCGCTGCCAAAGAGTGCCGTGGGTTTGCCGCAATGCGGGCACTCGAACCAGCTCATGTTTTCGACGATGCCCAGCACCGGGACGTTCGTGCGCTGGAACATCATGGCGCCGCGCAACGCATCGCCGGTAGACACCTGCTGCGGCGTGGTGACAATGATGGCGCCGCGCACGTGCGTGGCCTGCACCAGGGAGAGCTGCGCATCGCCGGTCCCCGGGGGCATGTCGACGAGGAAGACATCGAGCTCGCCCCAATTCACGTCGCGCAGAAACTGCGTGACGATTTTCATGACGATGGGGCCACGCCAGATGGCCGGCTGGTCGCGTTCGATCAGGAAGCCTAACGATATGATCTTCACGCCATGCGCCTCGAGCGGGATGATCTTCTCGTTGCGCACCGGAGGCGGGGCGTTGACCCCCATCATCAGGGGAATGTTGGGCCCGTAGATGTCGGCGTCCATCAGACCCACCCGCAACCCGCGCTGCGCCAGGGCCACCGCGAGGTTCACCGACATGGTGGACTTGCCTACACCACCCTTGCCGGAGGAGACCGCGATGACATGCCCGAGATGCGGATACGCCACCGGGGGTGGCACGGCGCCCTTGGGGGTGGCCGCCGGACGATCGTCCATCACGGGGAGCGAACGCGCCGGCATCTTGACCGCGGCCGGCTTCTCGAATTGCGCGGGGTCCTTCACGTCTACTTTGACGTCCGTGACCCCACTGATGCGTTCCAGCGCCTGACGAACATCCCGCACCACCTCGGCGTTGTCACCAGCTTTCAGCAACACGGTCAGTCGCACACGTCCTTCGACCGTGACACCAATGTCGCGGACCATGTCGTCATCGAGCACACTGCCTTCGGAGCGCGGACTGCGCACCATGGTCAGTGCCTCTTCAATTCGTTGCTGGAGTGTAGAGCTCACGGAGAGAAAAATGCTTGAGGAACAAGCGGGACCGCTGGAGTGATCGGCCGTACCGCGGTTGGTGAAATCAGCCCTGACCGGCGGGCGCGAGGACACCGACGTACTCACGCGCCGCGGCAATCACCCGATCGCGCACGTCGTCGAGTCCCCCGGTGATGAGTGCCCCCGACGCCTTGGCGTGGCCGCCACCACCGAACTCCCGCGCGAAGCGGTTCACATCGACGGTGCCGGTGCTGCGAAACGAGACCTTCACCTTGCCATAGCCCAAATCGCGAAAGAAGAGGGCGAGGCGGGTGCCGATAATCGATCGCGGGTGCTCGACGATGCCATCGAGATCTTCGGGAGACACGTCATACCGGTCGAGGGCATCGGCGGTCACGGATATCCAGGAAATCCCGTGTTCGGCATCATGCCCAATGGAGTGCAGCGCGTCGCGAAGCAGGAAAAGCCGATTGGGCGATACCGAGGCATAAATACGCCGAAACATCGTCTCGGGATCTACACCAGCCGAGAGCAGGTGAGCGGCAATCGCATGACAGCGCGGCGTGGTGTTGGCGTACCGGAAGCCGCCGGTGTCCGTAAGGATCGCGGTATACAACGCCTCGGCAATCGGCGTCGTGATCTCCAGCCCCAGCGTCATGGCAAAGTCCCACACCAGCTCACCGGTTGCGCAGGCTCGGGGATCGTCCATGAGCAGCTCGCCCGCCGGTTCATCGGTGGGCACATGGTGATCGATGACAATACGCGGCACCGCGAGTTTGCGGGTCGCCTCGGTGAGCTGCCCCAACCTGGAGATGTCCGACACATCGAGCACGACGAGGGCGTCGAGTTCCTTGAGCGCGCGAGCACCGTGCCGAGTGTGGTCTTGAATGCTGGCTTCGAGAAGGAAATCGAAGATCGATGGCCACGGAGTGGGATTGACCACGCGCGGCGCGTGCCCCATCTGGCTCAGGAGCTGACTCATGGCCGCCACCGACCCGCAGGCATCGCCGTCGGCGTTGATGTGCGTGGTGATGCCAATAACCCGGCGGCCACGCAGCACATCGGCGATGGCCAGGGCCGCGCGACGGCGGTCTTCGGGTACGGCGAGTAAGTCGGGAGTCGGCAAGTGGGGAAAGCGAAGCGGCGCCCCCACATGAGGCGCCGCCGGGAAACATAACCCATCCAGAGCCGTCAGCGTCGAGCGGCCTCGGCGCGACCGATCTTGGAGTGTTCCTTCCCGTAGAGGAAATAGACCGCGAGACCAAGGGCCAGCCAGATGAGCAGCCGGATCCAGGTGCCGAGAGGCAGCCCCGACATCATGTAGCCGCAGATGAGCACGGCCAGAATGGGGACAAGGGGCACCAGGGGCGTACGGAAGGGCCGGTGCAGATTGGGCGAACGGTACCGAAGCACAAGCACTCCGGTGCTGACGATCACGAAGGCAAGCAACGTCCCGATGGAGACGAGTTCGCCAAGGATGTCGATCGGGAAGAGCCCGGCGACAACCGCTGCGACAGTGCCCGTGATGATCGTGCCGACCCAGGGCGTCTTGAAGCGGGGATGGACCTTGCCGAAGAGCGGAGGGAGGAGTCCATCGCGCGACATGGCCAGGAAGATGCGAGGCTGCGCGAGCAGCATTACCAGCACCACGGACGCGAGGCCGGCAATCGTGCCGATCGCCACCAGAACCTTCAGCCATGCCAAACCAGGCCCTGCCGCCGCCAGCGCGACGTAGACCGGGTTGGCCACGTTGAGGTCCTTGTAGTTCACCATCCCGGTCATGACGAGTGCCATGAGGATGTAGAGCACCGTGCAGACCGCCAGCGACGCGAGGATCCCGATGGGCAGGTCGCGCTGCGGGTTCTTCGCTTCCTGGGCCGCGGTGGAGACGGCGTCAAAGCCGATGTAGGCGAAGAAGATCACGCCGGCCGCACGCACGATACCCGAGTAGCCAAACTCGCCGAAGGTGCCCGTGTTGGGCGGGATGAAGGGTTCCCAGTTGGAGGGCGTGACGTACATGAATCCGAAGCCGATCACCAGGAAGACGATCGCGACCTTCACGAAGACGATCACGTTGTTGAGTCGTGCCGACTCCTGGATACCGAGCACGAGCATCGTGGTCAGCGCACCCACCAGGAGCATGGCGGGCAGATTGATGATTGCCCCGGTGGTGCTGATGGCACCAGTGACCTTGTCCGCCTGCAGCGGGGCGTTGGTGAGTGCAGCCGGAAACTCGACGCCGAGTGTGTCCTTGAAGAAGGCCACCACGTTGGCCGCCCAGCCGACCGACACCGTGGAGGCCGCAAAGAGATACTCGAGGATGAGATCCCAGCCGATGATCCACGCCACCAGTTCGCCTAACGTGGCATAGCCATACGTATAGGCGCTCCCCGCGATCGGAATCATCGAGGCAAACTCGGCGTAGCACAAACCGGCGAAGAGACAGCCGAGGCCCGCGAGGACGAAGGAGAGCACGATGCCCGGTCCGGCATACTGCGCCGCTGCCGTGCCGGTGAGCACAAAGATGCCGGCCCCGATGATGGCACCGATCCCCAGCAAGGTGAGGTTCAATGCGCCGAGCGAGCGTACCAGCGTCACACCCCCTTCCCCACTCCCGTCGGCCTCCTTCATCAGCACGTCGATGTTCTTTTTTGACCACAGTCCCATGCGGGTCTCCGATGAGTGTCAGAATGATCTGCGATGAACACCGCGCGAACTCGATGCGTCAGCGGCGCGGGAAAGAGGGCCGTCGGTGACGGGGGTGTCAAGCACAATCCGAAAGAAGGGCCGCCCCGTGATACGGGCGGCCCGTCATGCCAGCCTTACAGTTCTGTCAGAGGGAGTAGTTAGGCGCTTCGCGGGTGATGGTCACGTCGTGTGGGTGCGACTCTCGCAATCCCGCCGTCGTAATGCGGACAAACTCCGCTTCGGTGCGCAGCGTGTCGATGCTTCCACACCCGACATACCCCATGCCGCTGCGCAGACCGCCCACCATCTGGAACAGCACATCACCCACCGGGCCCTTGTACGGCACGCGCCCTTCAATGCCTTCGGGGACCAGTTTCTTGGGCGACATCTCCCCGTCCTGGAAGTACCGGTCGGCCGAGCCGTCCTGCATGGCCGACATCGACCCCATGCCACGGATCATCTTGAAGCGGCGCCCTTCGAGGAGGAACGATTCTCCCGGTGACTCCTCGGTGCCGGCCAGCATGGAGCCCATCATGACACTCGAGGCACCGGCGGCAATGGCCTTCACGATGTCACCCGAGTACTTGATGCCGCCGTCAGCAATGACGGGAATGCCTTGCGCCCCTTCGACCGCATCCATGATGGCAGTGAGTTGCGGCACGCCAACACCCGTCACCACACGCGTCGTGCAGATGGAACCGGGGCCGACACCAACTTTCACGGCATCAACACCACGCTCCACCAACGCGGCGGCACCAGCACGTGTGGCCACGTTGCCGGCCACCAGCTGCACCGAGGGGAATTGCTGCCTGACCACAGCCGTGGCCTGCAGGACTCCATCGGAGTGGCCGTGGGCCGTGTCGATGATCAACACATCGACCCCGGCGTCGATGAGGGCTTTGGCCCGATCGAGGTAGTCCCCACCGGCGCCTAACGCGGCAGCACACCGCAGACGACCGTGTTCATCCTTGTTGGCGCCCGGATACTGTTTGCGTTTGTGGATGTCCTTGACCGTGATGAGCCCCTTGAGACGATACTCGCCATCGACCACGGGCAATTTCTCGATGCGGTGTTTGGCGAGGATCCGTTCCGCGTCATCGAGCGTGGTGCCTTCGGGCGCCGTGACGAGATCCTTCGACGTCATCGCCTCGCGAATCGGCTGCTGCAGATTGCGTTCGAACTGCAAGTCGCGGTTGGTGATGATGCCGACCAGACGACCACTCCCATCGACAATCGGCACACCGGAAATCCGGAAGCGCGTCATGAGTGCCGCCGCTTCGCGCAGCAGAGCGTCTGGCGAAAGCGTGATCGGGTTCATGATCATCCCGCTCTCCGATCGCTTGACGCGGTCGACCTCGGCCGCCTGCCGATCGATCGACATGTTCTTGTGGATCACGCCAATCCCACCTGCCCGCGCCATCGCGATGGCCATCTCCGATTCGGTGACGGTGTCCATCGCCGCGGATACGAGGGGCACATTGAGTTGAATGCCTCGTGTGAACCAGGTGGTGGTTATGACTTCTTTGGGGTGGGTGAGCGAGTGTCGCGGAGAGAGCAACACATCGTCGAATGTGAGAGCAAGCGCCTCGCGCACCCGTGAATGGGGGGCGGCGCCATTGCCACTATGCGAAAGCCCGCGCTCCTGGCTGGGAGTCGCGGGCGGCTGGGAAGAACGAGTCGAGGTTGCCATAGCGAAATCTAGGCGAGCCTCATGATGACCTCAAGTTCCGACGGCACCACGTGCGAGCCGTCGGAGGCGCCCACGTCGGCCGGGCGGCGCAAACAGCGAGGCGAAGTAGAGGAGCTTGCGTAGCACCGAGGGGTCGAGCTCTTCGGGTGCGCCGCCCCAGTGAGAGAGGACCACGTCACGGCTCGCCCGTTCGAAGAGGCGCCCGAGGGTAAACGTGATGAGGAAGAGGTCGTCGATCTGACCGAGTACCGGAATCACGTCGGGGAGGAAATCCAGGGGCGAGACGACGTAGATCAACGAGGCGATGACCAGGGCGCGGTCAACACCCGAGACGCGTCGGTCCCGCAGCATCCCAAAGAGAAGCTTGAGGTAGGCGGGAATGCGCGCGATGAGCTGGAAGACGCTGGCCTCTTCGCGCGAAACGGGAAGTGCTGCTGTGGAGATGGTCATGGCACCAGGGGCTGAGAACGTGATCGTGCTGCGTGATCGGTCCGGAGCCTCGCGACGCCTGTTACGCGCTCGGCGGGTTTTGTGACGGCGGGTTCGTCGCTGCGGGAGCCTCGCCCTCGGCGGGGGCCTTTGCGGGCGATGTTGCCACCGACACGATGTCGCTCGCTACAGACTTTCCCGCAGCGGCGACGCCATTCAATACACCAACGGCGCGGTTTAGTAGCCCCATCGTCTCGGAAATCGCGGTCGCCGAAACCTTGCCCGCGCGAAGTGTGTCTTCGACCCCTTCGGTGAACCGCGTGAAGATGCTGGTTTCCGCCGACGGAGCCGGGGCGTACTTGCTGGAGATGAACTCGATGTAGTCGAGTACCTGGTACCCCTTCTCGTCTCCGAGCGAATCAAGCTGACGGAGAATACGATCGCGGAGATGCGGAGAGAGGGGCACGGGAGTGTCGGGACAGAGGGCGAACGACGGGCGACAAACCAACTACAGGTTTTCACCCGGAGGTGTTTCAGCCGCGCCAGCGAACACGTTTGCCGCGCACGTCGACGTGCGCGTATGGCGCGCCACGGTTGTACAGCCCCAGGCCACCGGAGAGTTCGGGATATCGCTTTTCGACGGCCTCGACCGCGCGGCCAATCAGCGCGACGTCAACCCAGGTCACCTTGCCGTCGCCATTGGCGTCGACCGCGATATCGGCAGCGTCCCCATACTGGTGACGGCTATCGCCGGCCGCACGAGGCACGCGCTGGTTGTGCAGCGGAGTGCGGAATCCGGAGTGCACATCGACGTCGACCTCGCTTCCCTCCTTGCTGCCCCGCCATCGCACAATCTCTTCGAAGACCAGTTCGAGTTTGTCCAGCAACCTCGGATCGACCGCCACATACCGCGGCCAGGTGGTCTGGTTGTCGTGCGTCAGGAAGTCGGCGAGTACCAGATGTTCAGATACGGGGAGTTCTGCCTCGGCCTCGCGGACCTCGAGCAGTCCCTCAGGAGCGTTGCCAGAAGTACCGCGGCGCTCACCACGGAAAAACCCGATGCGATACCCGTTGATCGACGAACCCCGCTTTTCTGTCAGCGGCTTCATCACGCCGAGTGTGAGGCTGTCGAGCACCCGCCGGTCGCCGTCACGACTCAGGGCAAGGCGGTAGAAACCCGGCAGCGAAGGGGCAAAGAGCGCTCCCGCGAGCGGCCGTGGTGCCGAGGCGGGCGCCATGGAACCGACCGGGACCCACTCGTAGGCCATTCCTTCCGGTGAGCCGCCCAGTTCGAGGGGAAGCTCCACTTCTTGAGACGGAAGCGCAGTCAACATGCGAACCGCGCGGCTGCTGCCATGGGCCGATGAAGCTGGCTTCGCCACGGGCACGGGACGACGGAGCAGCGCGGTGCTGCGGGCGGGGCCAAGTGCCGCGTCTGCTCGAGACAGCACGGTGACGGAGGCAATGGCCAGCGCCCCAAACACCATGGCCGGACCAAGCCGGGAGCGGCTCAACTCGTACCCCAGCGGGCTCGTGAGCCACGCACGTCCACGTGTACAAATCCGGCGTGGTTTCCCGTCGCCCGATACAACCCGGCACCACCAACCAGAGCCGGATACTGTTTTTCGACCCGCTCGACTGACTCGAGGATGACTCTGGCGTCGCCCTGATTCACACGACCGTCGTGATTGAGGTCGTCCATCATCCCGTTGCCATCGTTGTCGACAAAGATGTCAGCCGCATCGCCGTACTGGTGCCGGCTATCGCTCGCCCGACCGCCAGCCCGAACTCCCGGCGCATTGTATTGCGGGGTGCGGAAGCCCGAGAGAACGGCCATTCGCTTCACGCGAATGCCGCGCCCCTGCAGATCGGCGATCACGAGTTCCAGTTTGTCGACAAGGGATTCCTTGAGTACGAGATACTTGGGCCAGACATCGGCCTGGTCGTGCGTGAGGAAGTCGCGCAACCGGAAATGCTGGGACACCTGTGTGTCCAGATTGTTCGGCGTAATCTCGATGAAGCCTTCGGGAAGATCGCTGTTGCCCGATCGTTCGCGAGGCCAATTGCCCACCCGATAGCTCCCGATGCGTCCTGCCACCTTGGCCTGAAAGGGAAGCATCGTGATGAGAGCGAACGACCGGCTCCCCCTGTCGGCACGATAGATCCCCGGCCGGCGGGTGGCGGTGTCGCCAAAGAGCTCCTGGAGAATGCGCAGTGGTCCGTCGCGGCGCGCACCAACCAGCCTGGCGAAAAGCTTCCCGCTTTTGCCGCGCAGGGAGTCGACTGCTGACGTCGAATCGGCCGAGGCTCCGCCACCCATCTCGACTCGTGCCTGCGCCGACACGTCCGAGGCCAGAGCCGCGGACGTGAGGAGGAGGAGTCGGGGGAGGAGAAGGCGATTCGGGAGCATCCGCAGGGTGGCGGCGAAAACAGTGTCGGGAAAGATGACCGAACGACGACGCCCGGGCTGTGGGGCTGGTCACTGGCGAGCCCTTCCGGGAAAACACGGATTGGGGCGGCTTGGCGCAAGGGGAGGCAATGTAACTGCTGCGAGTCGTTCCTCCCAGAGACCCGGCGAACGCTGGGGAATCCTCCTGGCGCCACACCGTTTCCCGCAAGACCGGCACCTGGCGCTCCTGGTCGCCTCCAGGCACGGCGGAGGAACGTCACCCCTGCTCCGTCGACCTGAGCCGCTGCGTGGTTACATTGCCACCCTTCCGCTCACCCCCCTGATAGATGCCGGAGAAGCGCCGCCCCGTTGTACTGGTTGTCGTCGACGGTTTTGGTCATCGCGAGGCGACCGAAGGCAATGCGGTGTCGATGGCATCCATGCCGACGTGGAAGTCGCTCTGGGCGCGGGCCCCCCGCACCCTCCTCGAGGCGTCGGGACGCGCCGTGGGGCTCCCGGCGGGTCAGATGGGAAACAGCGAGGTGGGGCACCTGAATCTTGGTGCTGGCCGCGTGGTCAAGCAGGATCTGGTCCGCATCGATGAGTCGATCGAAGACCGGTCGTTTTTCAGCAAGCCGGCGTTCGTCGACGCCTGTGACCAGGTCAAAGGGAACGGCGGCACGCTGCACATCATGGGGCTCATGGGAGACGGTGGGGTGCATGCCCTCGACCGGCACCTCTTTGCCCTGATCGACCTGGCGCATGCCCGCGGGGTGCCGCGTATCGCCATCCACGCTCTCATCGACGGACGTGATACCCTCCCGACCTCGGGCCTGGGGTACATGCAGGCCGTGCGGCGCCATGCGGCGGGGCGCGTGGTGATCGGCTCGTTAGGTGGCCGGTACTTCGGCATGGACCGCGACAACCGCTGGGAGCGCGTCAAGAAGTGGTACGACGCGTCTATCATGGGCCAGGGCCCGTCGACCGAGGATCCACTGGCCGCCATCAAGGCGTCGTACGACGCCGGAGTGACCGACGAGTTCATTCCGCCGATGGTCGTGACCAAGGCTGGCGTGCCGGTGGCGCCCATGCGGAGTGGTGACGCCGTCATCACCTTCAACTATCGCTCCGATCGGATGCGGCAGATCGTGCGGGCGCTGATGGACCCGTCGTTTGACGGGTTCAGCATTGCCGACCGGCCCGCGGTGACCCTGGCGACGATGACGTCGTACGACGAGCGCTTCTCGTACCCTGTCGCCTTTGCGCCCTTCTCGATGGCGCGCATCGTGGCGGAGGTGGTGTCGGAGCACGGGATGACGATGTTGCGCACCGCGGAAACCGAGAAGTATCCGCATGTGACCTACTTCTTCAACGGCGGAATCGAGACACCCTTCGCCGGCGAAGAGCGAAAGCTGGTGGCGAGCCCGAAGGTGGCCACGTATGACCTGCAACCGACGATGTCGGCGGCGGGAGTCACCGACGTGTTGGTTGAGGGCATCCGCTCCGGATCATATGACTTTACGCTGTGTAACTATGCCAACGCCGACATGGTGGGCCACACGGGTTCGATACCGGCGGTGCTGCAGGCGCTGGAGTGTGTCGACGAGTGCCTGACCCGCGTGGTGAAGGCGGCCGAGGCGGCCGGTGCGCGGTTGATGATCACGGCCGACCATGGCAACTGCGAAGTGATGATCGACCCCGAGACCGGCGGGCCTCACACGGCCCACACCACCAACCCCGTGCCCTTTGTGCTGCTTGATCCCGACGGTGATCGCCCGATGCGCTCCGGCGGGGCCTTGTGTGACGTGGGCCCAACGGTCCTCTCCATGCTCGGCATCGAACAACCTGCCGAGATGACCGGCGCCGACCTGCGCCTCCGCGCCTAACGTGAACGTGTCCATGCCCCGTCCCTTGTCTGTCTGGTTTCTCCTGCTCTTCCCGTCGGTGGCCGTGGCGCAGGTGGGCCACGATCCGCAGCGCTCGCCGTATCGCGATCTCGAGCACCGGCAGGAACTCACGTTCTTTGGCGGCCAGTTCAACGCAGCCGTCGATCCGGCAAAGGTGGCCCCGCGCGACGGACCGATGTTCGGCGCTCACTATGAGCTGCGGCTCGGTGGACCCGCGTACTTCACGGCGCGCATGGCCGGTGTCGTCTCCAACCGCACCATTCTTGATCCCCGCGCCCAGGTGGTCGATCGCGTCGTCGACGCGGACAAACTCGCGCCCTTTCTGCTCACCGACGTCGGCTTTTCGCTCAACCTCACGGGCTTCAAGAGTTATCGCGGTCTCGTGCCCTTCATTGGCGCCGGTGGCGGCATCGGAAGCGGCTTCGCCAAACCCGATACGGGGGGATACCGGTTCGGTTTTCCCTTCCTCTTCACGGTGCGGCCGGGCATCAAGCTCGGCACAGGTGGTCGCTGGCACACCCGCATCGAGGCGACCAACTACTTCTACCGAATTCGGTACCCCGAGCTCTACTTCGTGAAAACCGGCGCCGACGACCCCGTGCTGCCGCCCGGCTCGGAGCGCGCCTACTGGAAACGCAATCTCGCGATTTCCATCGGCATGACGAAGACCTGGGGTCGTTAGGTGGCGCGAGCGCAGCTCGTTCGGCAGGTGAACTTTGCGGCGGCGCATCGTTACCGCCGCCCCGAGTGGAGTGACGCGCGCAACATCGAGGTATTCGGGGCCTGCGCGCATCCGCATTTTCACGGTCACACGTATGTGTGCGACGTAACCGTCGAGGGCGAGATCGACGACACGACCGGGATGATCGTGGACCTGGGCCTCCTCGACCGGGTCCTGGCGAGCGAGGTGCACCAGCGCTTCGATCATCGCAACATCAACCTCGATGTCCCCGAATTTGCCGACGGAAAGCTGATTCCGACGGGAGAGAATCTGGCGCGCT
Organism: uncultured Gemmatimonadota bacterium; assembly: GCA_902826615.1. Lineage (GTDB taxonomy): Bacteria > Gemmatimonadota > Gemmatimonadetes > Gemmatimonadales > Gemmatimonadaceae > RBC101. Next base: position 114,630 of record CADEFN010000006.1, on the reverse strand, counting down.
TCATTTTCGGGCGGGTGCAGGCGGCGCTGGGCACGGCGGCACAGGTGGTGGAAGTGCGCCTGGCCGAAGACCGCACACTGGCGTCGATCTATCGCGGTGGATGAGGGCGAGGCGCTAACATTCGGGCGTGACTCCCGCTGATCCTACGCCCCCGGCATCGCTGGATGCCGTCGAAGAGAGCCCGGTCTGGCTGGAAGTGAATGGCGTGCCAGCGGTGACGTGGATGTGTACGCCCGACAAACTCGACGACCTCGTGATCGGTTGGCTCTTTGGCGAGGGCTACATCGACGGGTTGCCGGACCTGCAGCGGATGCGCCCCTGCACAAAAGAGTTGGGCTTCTGGGTCGATGTGGCCCCGGCGCGCGTGGACGCGGTGAACGCTCAGCCGCGCCGTCGCATCCTGGCCTCCGGGTGCGGTTCGGTCACGGCCTTCCTCGGCTCGCTGGCTGACGTACCCCGCCGGGCGCCGGGGGCACCGAGCCCGGAGATCGATCTCGCCACCATGCGTGCCCTCTTCAAGGAGCTCTTTGCACGCGGTGAGCGCTACAAGGAGACCGGAGGCATTCATGCCGCCGCACTCACCGATGGCCACTCGCTCTTGTATCACGCCGAGGATATCGGCCGGCACAATGCGGTGGACAAGGTGGTGGGTGCTGCCATCCAGGATGCACGTTCCCCGGACGGGCTGGTGCTTCTGGTGACGGGGCGTATCTCGGGTGAGCTGGGATACAAAGCGGCGAGAGCAGGAATCGCCTGCGTGGCTACTCCCTCGGTGCCTTCGACCATTGCCGTCCAGATTGCCCAGGCTGCGGGCATGACGCTTATCGGGCGCGCCGTCAGCGGGTCACCACAACGATGGGGATGACCACCAGCTGCACCGGGGTGATCCTTGCCGGTGGAAATGCGTCGCGGTATGACGGACGTCCCAAGGGCCTCGAGGTGGTGGGAGGACGACGCATCATCGACCGCGTGGCCGATGCCCTGCGTGCGGTGTGCCCCACCCTGCTGCTCATTGCCAATGCGCCAGACGCGTCGGCGTGGATGCCCGATGTGCGGATAGAGCGGGACGTGCTCGAACAGCAGGGGAGCCTCGGTGGACTGCATGCTGCGCTGCACCACGCACAAAGCGATGTGCTGGTGGTGGCCTGGGACATGCCTTTTGTGTCGGCCGGTCTGCTCCAGCGACTCATCACGTTAGGCGCCACGGCAGACGCCGCGGTACCGGAGAGCGACTCCCGGCGCGGCCTCGAACCGATGTGCGCCTTTTATCGCGCCACCTGCCTTGGACCGATCGAACGCCGACTGGCCCAGGGCGACCGGCGCGTGATTTCATTCTTTGACGACATCACGGTGGCTCGCTTGCCGGCCGCCGACGTGGCACCTTTCGGCGATCCCGCACACCTCTTCATGAATGTGAACACGCCGGCGGAACTCGCGCTGGCGGAGTCGTATGCCGCCCTCCACAGACACCCCTCCCCTGCTCTCGATCGTCGGCCGCAAGCATAGCGGCAAGACGACCACACTGGTGCGGCTGGCCGCGGAACTCGGCGCACGTGGCCTTCGGGTGATGACCATCAAACATGGCACCCACACGTTCAGCATCGATCCCGAAGCCACCGACACCTACCGCCACTACCACGAAGGGGGCGCCGAACGTGTGGCCATGGTCTCGCCGGACAAGTTCGCGCTGGTCATGCGTCAGGAACGCGAGATGGATCCGGTCACCATCGTGCGCACGTACATGAGTGACGCTGACCTGGTGTTGTGCGAAGGATTCAAGCAATCGCAGCTTCCGCGGGTCGAGGTGTTCCGGCGCGCCGCGCACGAGACGCCACTCTTTGATGCGGCGGCACCCAACGCCGGACTGTATCGGGCCATTTGCACCGACGACCCGCTCTTTGGCGCCCCCTGTCCGGTCATTCGCATGGACGACGCCGACTGGATATCCCAGCTGGCCGATCTCGCCATTCGCGACTTGATTGGCCCCACCACCTGACGCGCCCGGCACCGCGCGTAATCTTTCAGCCCATGACACTTCTTCGTGCGCTCCTTCGCTACGCGCCCGCGACATTCCTCATGGCCTGTGCCGGTGCGCGCGCCACGACCGCGAACTCGCCAGCCCGTGCCTCCCTTCGCCAGCACGTAGACTCGCTGCTGCGGGACGCGCGCTATCAGCATGCCTTTCTGGGCGTACTCATCGTCGACCCCGAACGCGGCGATACGCTCTACTCGCATAACGCGGGCAAACTCTTCATGCCCGCGTCCAACCAGAAGTTGCTCACCGGGGCGGTGGCGCTCACACAGCTGGGCCCCGATTTCCGCTTTTCGACCACGGTGTATGCGGACGGCTCGGTGGCCAACGGTACGCTGCAGGGCAATCTGCGCGTCGTGGGCATGGGTGACCCGAGCCTGAGTGATGCGATGGCCGGCCAGGCCATGAAACCGATGCTGGCCATGGCGGATTCACTCGCAGCGCGTGGGATACGGCACATCAGCGGCCAGCTTGTCCCCGGTGGTGATACCTTCCCCGACGCATCGTACGGCTTTGGTTGGTCCTGGGATGATGTGGACTTTCCCTATTCGGCGGGCGTCGACGAACTCTTCTTCAACGAAGGCTTCACCGATCTGGTGATTCGCGGCGGACCCGCACCGGGCAGCGCTCCGAGTGTTGCCACGTCGCCTAACGTCGCCTTCCCGCGCACGCGGGTGCTGGCCCGTACGGTGGCGCCGAACCCCGCCACCCCGGGAGCGCGCACGCGGCGCCTCAGGGCGCGATACGACTCCACCGATGCCGGTGTCATCATCATTGACGGCGAGATCGGGGCCGGAGACTCGGCCTCGCTCTCTCTGTCTTACAAGGACCAATCGCGTGCCTTCCTCGAGGCACTGCGACAAGCGCTCCGCGAGCGCGGCATCACGGTGGGGGGCGGAATCGGGCAGCGCATGACCCCTCCCGCCGCGCACAGGGAGCCTGGTGGTACGCCGCTCTTTTCTCTCGTGTCGCCACCACTGCGCGAGGTGCTGCGCGCCTTCGAGAAACCCTCACAGAACCAGATCGGGGAGATTCTGCTCAAGTCGTTAGGCCGAGCGCGTGGCGGCGAAGGATCGGCCGACAGCGGAGCGAGGGTGATTCGGGACCAGCTGCTGGCATGGGGCGCCTCGCCGGCAGGATTCAGCGTCCGCGACGGCAGTGGGCTGTCGCGCTACAACGTGGTGTCTCCCGAAACCATCATTCGCGTGCTCGACGTCATGCGCAAGGGACCACACGCCACCGTGTTCTACGAGTCGCTGCCGACTGCTGGAGTAGACGGGACCATTCGCAACCGGATGCGTGGCACCGCCGCGGCGTCCAACGTTCACGCCAAGACCGGCACGCTGAACATGGTGCGCTCGCTCTCCGGGTATGTGCAAACCGCCGACGGGCGGCCGCTCCTCTTCTCGCTGATGGCCAATCACTTCACGCTGCCCACCCGCGACATCGACGCGTTGCACGAAGCGATTGTCGTGCATCTGGCCGCCTCACGGAGCACCCGCTGATGCTTTCTGTTGCTGAAGCCGTGGCGCGGGTGACCGGTGGCATACAGCCACTCCCGGTGGAGCGCGTCGCGCTGCTCGACGCGCCGGGACGTGTGCTGGCCACGGCGGCGGTGGCGTCGTACACATTGCCGCACTGGGACAACTCGGCCATGGACGGATACGCGGTGCGTGCCGCGGACATCCAGGGGGCGAGTGCGGCGTCGACGGTGCGACTCCGGGTGCTGGAGACCGTCGCGGCCGGGGCATTCCCTACCGTTTCCGTGCAGGCCGGGCAGGCCACGCGGATCATGACCGGTGCTCCACTTCCCGATGGGGCCGACACGGTCGTGCGGGTGGAAGACACTGATGGCGGCGTCGATGAAGTGGTGATTCGCGATGACCGGGATACGCGCAAGAATATCCGTCCACGTGGTGAAGACTTTGTGGCCGGCCAGGATGTGATTCCCGCCGGCACCCCCGTGCATGCGGCGCAGGTGGGGGTGCTCGCCTCGTTAGGTATGGGGAATGTGGACGTCCACCGGCGCCCGGTGGTGGCCATCCTCGGCTCGGGCGACGAGCTGGTGGATCTCGATGCCTTCCACGAGGTGCTGGCGGGCCGCAAGATCGTGTCGTCCAATTCGTACACGTTATCGGCACTTGTCACGGCGGCCGGCGGCGTGCCGCGGCTGCTGGGGAACGCCGCGGACACGCCCGAGGCCCTGCGAGAGCTGCTGGAACGAACGGCCGGGTGCGATCTGATCGTCACCTCGGCGGGCGCCTCGGTCGGGGAGTTCGACTACACCAAGGCAGTGCTTGCATCGTTAGGTGCAACACTCGACTTCTGGAAGGTGCGCATGCGTCCCGGGGCTCCGATCGGGTTCGGCACCCTGCGTGGCACGCCGTGGGTGGCCCTCCCGGGCAACCCGGTGTCGGCCATGGTGACGTTCGAGCTTTTTGTGCGGCCGGTGATCCGGCGGTTGCTCGGGCATACCCGCCTCTTCCGGCGGCCCACGCCGGTGGTTCTCGAGGAGCCCGTGAGTATTGGCGCGCGTCTCACGCACTTTCTGCGAGCAGTGGTTCACGTGCGCGATGACGGCACGTTAGGCGCCCGTCTCACCGGTCCACAGGGCTCCGGCATCCTGACGTCGATGTCCCGTGCCAACGCCCTGCTGGTGGTCCCCGAAGACCGGCCACAGTCGGCCGCGGGTGAGCGGTTGCACGCCCTGCTGCTTGGCGAAGAGGGCCAGCTCGCCGACACCTTTGCCCTCTGATCCCTCGCAGGACCTCGTCGACACACAGCTGGCGGTGGGAGAACACCGCTGGACGCTGACGCATCCGCGTCATGCCGATGCGCTCATCTCGGAGGAGGAGTTTGCGCAGGACGAGCGGCTGCCCTACTGGGCGGACATCTGGCCCTCAGCGCGAGTGCTCGCCGAGATTCTCGTCAGGCACCAGGGGAATGGACGCCGAGCACTCGAGCTCGGGTGCGGAAGCGGACTCGTGGCCTGCGCCCTGGCCGCGGCAGGCTATGACGCGACCGCCACGGACTATTACGAGGCGGCGCTCACCACCACCGCGGCGAATGTGCGCCGCAACACCGGCCACGAGATCACTACCCGGCTGGTCGACTGGCGCGCCCTCCCTGACGACCTCGGCACGTTTGACCTCGTGGCGGCTGCGGATGTGTTGTATGAGCGACCGTATGGGGCCCTGGTCGCCAACGCCATGGCCCGCACCCTGTCACCCGGTGGGGCTGTGATGCTGGCCGACCCGGGGCGGATTGCCCTCGAGGACTTCATGGCGACGGCGTCGGGGCTCGGCCTCGAACTCGACGAAGGCTGGGACGTCCCGCACCAGCTGGAGGGGCAACGTCACACCATCCGGCTGCGCGTCCTGCGGTGGACCCGGACCTGAGTTGCCTTGCGGGTTGCCGAGTTGAGGCCCAGCGTTGACCTTGTGCGCTCGAGCCCTCCGCTCCGCCACGGCCCCTTCCCATCCCGAACTCCCATGCGCCCGGTTCTCCTCAGGATACTCCCGATCGTTTGCCTGATGCTCCTGCCTGCTCGTGCCTCGGCCACCTGGTCGGTTGTGGCACTCGACCGCACGACGGGTCGGCTGGTGATTGGCGCTGCCACCTGCGTGGCGCAGGCCTCCTTCGATCGCTTCCCGGCCAAGGGACTGATGGACATTCAGGCGATCGTTGTGCCGGGGTACGGCATCGCGGCGGCACAAGCGGGTGTCGATCGCACGCGCTCGAATCAGATGCTCGTGTACAACGAACTCCGGAAGGGGACCCATCCCTCGGCGATTCTGGCGATGCTGATGGCCGACACATCGATCCAGACGCGGCAGTTCGGGATCGTCGACATGCAGGGGCGCTTTGCCGGATTCTCCGGCGCGCGCAACCAGTACGCCTCCAACAGTGTGCAGGGACAGGTGCCTGGCGCCGAGGTGTTTTATGCGGTGCAGGGCAACATTCTCGCCTCACACGCCGTGATCCAGAACGCGGTGAAGGCACTGGAGAACACCTCGGGATCACTGGAGGATCGCGTGATGGCGGCGATGGACGCTGCCGATGCCGCTGGCGGCGACAAACGCTGCACCTGCGCCTCGACCCCCAAACCTGCGACGGCAGCACCCTGCACCACGCGCACAGCACACGTGGCCTATCTCCTCGCTGCCGACTCGACGAGCGTCAGTGGCGCATCGTTCAATGACGGCACGTACCCGCTCTACCTCAACGTGACCGACCAGAACACCCATCAGGATGAGGACGCCAATCCGGTCAAGACGCTGCGTATGCGCTACAACGCCTGGAAACGCGGACGCGGGTAACGTGGCTGGCGTGCTCGTCGTTATGCAGGTGTTGGCGGGGACGTGGCTGGTGCCAGCCGACTCGCTGCAGCGAGCGCTGGCACGACCGCTTCCCGCTGCACCGGTGGTGCTCGACGCACGCGACAAGACGGCGTTTGGCCGAGGCCACGTGCCGGGCGCGATCAGAATAGACTGGAAGGAGTATCGCAACGGCCGTTTCAGGACCGGGCGCCTGCCAGACGACAATGCTGCCACCACGCGCCGTCTCGCCGAGCTTGGAGTGGACAGCACGCGACCGGTTGTGGTGTACGGAGGCGCCCATCGTGGCTGGGGCGAAGAAGGGCGCATTGCCTGGATGCTCCACTACCTTGGTCACCCCACCGTGTCAGTGCTCGACGGCGGATTTGAAGCGTGGACGAACGCTGGCGGGCAGGTGGAGCGCGAGACACGCCGCTCCCCCCGCGGCCACTTTGCTGCACGACCACGGCGTGATGCGCGAGCCTCGATTGACGACGTGGCGAGTGTGCTCGCCGACTCCAGCCGGGGGCTGGTCCTCGATGTACGCACGCGGGAGGAGTGGGAGGGGCAACGGAAGTACTGGGAGCCGCGCACCGGACACATGCCGGGCGCACGGCACATCACATGGACCACCTTCCTCAACTCTGACGGGCGGCTGCGCACCGACGCTGCCTTCCGTGATTCCCTCGTAACGTCCGGTGTGCGTCTCGACCGGCCGATTCTGCTCTACTGCACCGGGGGCGTGCGATCGGCGGAAGTCTTCTGGATGCTGCGATCGTTAGGCTATCGCGATGTGCGCAACTACGATGGATCGTGGTACGAGTGGGCGTTCGACCGGACACGCCCGGTGAGTGTGAAATGAGAGGCTGGCTGGTGGCCGCTGCCGGTGGCTGGCTGGTGGTCGCGGCTCCGGCGCGTCAGAGCGCGGCGCCCTCGTGCGACTCCGGCCCACCTGCCGTGACGTCGCCGAGCCGGGATCTCTACTGCATGGAACTCGTGCCACGTCCCGGCATGGAAGGGAGTGGTGTGGTGGAACTCGGTCGTGCGTCGTCGCCGTATGACGTCGCGCTCACTCCCGAAGGCTCGACGCGATATCAGGCGACCCTCGTGCTGGCGGGGCTCCCTGCCCCGTCGTCGCTTGGCCCCTACAGCGCCTGGGTGGCGTGGGTGGCCCCGCCCTCCCTCACACCCATGCGAGCGTTAGGCAAGGTTGGGAATGGCCGGTTCGAGCTTGGCGAGATTGCGTGGGACAAGTTTGTCGTCTTTGTGAGCGCCGAACGCTCTGCAACGGCAACCAGGCAGACGGGTCGAGTGGTGCTGCGCGGCTTCTCGCCCAGTATTCGCATGCAGCAGCATTCGATGGACATGCCCACCGGGCGTAGCGACGCGGCGCACGATCACACGGCGATGAAGATGCCTGACAGTGTGCGCTGGTTCATGCCCCCCTCGCGGCCGCGGCATCGGATGGTCGCGATGCCGGGGGTGGATGAACTCGTGCCCGCTGTTGCGCCGTGGCTCCCCGGTGCCGGGGTGGATCCCTCGCGCCTGCCCGAAGCCCGGGCGCGCGAGGTCATCACTCCGCGAGACGGCGACACCCTCACACTGACGGCATCTCTCGTCAGGCGCACACTCAATGGACGTCGCCTGGTGATGTACGCGTACAATGGTCAGGTCCCGGGACCACTTCTCAGCGTGAAACAGGGAACGTCCATCGTTGTGCGCTTCAGGAACGCGATCGACATGCCGAGTGCGGTGCATTGGCACGGTTTGCGTCTGGAGAATGCCAGTGATGGGGCACCGGGAGTGACACAGGAGGAAGTGAAGCCCGGGAATGACTTCGTCTATCGCGTGCGCTTTCCCGATGAGGGCGTCTACTGGTATCACCCGCATGTGCGCGAAGACATTCAGCAGGATCTGGGGCTTTATGGCAACATGTTGGTGCGACCGGAGCGCCCCGATGCCTTCGCTCCAGCCAATCGCGAAGAAGTGCTGATGCTCGACGACATCCTGCTCGGCGAAGCGGGGCTCGTGCCATACAGTCGCGAGGCCACAACCCACTCGCTGATGGGACGTTTCGGCAACATTCTGCTGGTGAATGGGGAGACGTCGTGGAGTGCAACGGCGCGCCCCGGTGAGGTCATGCGACTCTACCTCACGAATGTGTCGAACACACGCACCTTCAACGTGGGGATTCCGGGTACACGTATGAAGCTCGTGGGCGCCGATATCGGGCGATACACCCGAGAGGCGTGGGTCGACCATGTCACCATCGCTCCGGCACAACGGTACATCGTGGATGTGCGCATGCCGGGGCCGGGGCGATTTGCACTGGTGAACCGGGTGCAGGCCATCGACCACAACGTCGGCAACTTCTTTCCCGAGGTTGACACACTCGGCGTCATCCGGGTGAGCGGGGCTCCTGCGAGTCCCGACCATGCGGTGTCGTTTCGCACCCTGCGCACCAACCGTGATGTGGTGACCGACGTCGAGCGCTACCGCTCCTGGTTCACTCGCGCACCAGACAAGGACCTCCTCCTCACCTTACGCCTGGGTAACCTCCCGTATGGCGTGATGCAGATGCTCCGCAAGGACGCGGCGTACGCGCACCCCGTTGAGATGAGCGGCACGATGCCGATGATGGACTGGTTGGCGACGTCACGCGAGACGGAATGGGTGATGCGCGACCTGGCCACGGGGCGAGAGAACATGGCCATCAACTGGCGTTTCCGGCTGGGCGAGGTGGTCAAGATTCGCCTGAGCAATGACCGGAGCTCCCTCCACCCCATGGGCCACCCCATCCATCTGCATGGCCAGCGTTTCCTGGTGCTCTCGCATAACGGCGTCCCAAGCACCAATCTTGTGTGGAAGGACACGGTGCTGCTGCCCGTGGGCGGCACGGTGGAGCTGCTGGTGGAAATGACGAACCCGGGGAAGTGGATGATGCACTGCCACATCGCCGAGCATTTGCAGAGCGGGATGATGGGAGTGTTCGAGGTTGGTTGAGGGATGGCAGATGGCAGACCATGCCGTTTCACGCACTGAATAACTTGTCAAGGAGCAGAGTCATGCGGGTTGGCGTCGCGTATTTCGCGTTTCTTGCAGCTGCTTCGGCTGCGTTCGCACAAGACCGTGCTGCGCTCTCCGATACCACGCGAGCGTATGTGAGCGTGCAGGCGCCGGTGGTGGCGCTCACTCATGTGACCGTCATTGACGGCACGGGAGCTGGGCCTCGTGCTGACCAAACGGTGGTCATCACCAACGGGCGCATCTCCGCAACAGGCGCCTTTGCTTCGGTGACCATCCCGGCAGGCGCACAAACCATCGACGGGACGGGACACACAGTGATCCCCGGTCTCGTCGGGATGCATGACCACACCTTCTACACCACGGCAGCGGGACGACGCTCGCAGCTCAACACCAGCGCGCCCCGACTCTACCTGGCGAGCGGCGTCACCAGCATTCGTACCACAGGCAGCATTTCTCCCTACTCCGAGATCACGCTCAAGGACCAGGTGGACAAGGGGAAAGTCCCCGGCCCCCGCATGCATATCAGTGGTCCGTACCTCACGGGGCCAGACGATGTCGTCGAACGCATGCACATCACAACGCCGGAACAAGCGCGGCGTGTGGTGAACTACTGGGCCGACGAGGGAGCCACCTGGTTCAAGGTCTATACGGAAATCAGCCGAGCCAACCTCCGGGCAATTACCGATGCCGCGCACAAACGCGGTGTGAAGGTCACCGGACATCTCTGCTCGGTTGGCTACAAGGAAGCGGTCGAGGCCAACATCGACGCCCTCGAACATGGGCTGATGGCCAACCTCGAGTACGTCCCTGGCAAAAAGGTCGACACCTGCCCCGGTGTGGATCGTGACACCTATCTCAATCTCGACGTCAACGGCGCAGCGGTGCAGGCGACCTTCAAGGCCATGATCGCCAAGGGTGTCCCCATGACATCGACCCTTGCAGTATACGAAATCTCCGTGCCCAATCGGCCACCACTCGACCCGCGCGTGACCGAGGCGATGAGCCCCGACGTGCAGAAAGAGTACCTGGCCACCCGGGAGCGGCTCGCCGCAGCGACAAACAATTCGCAGCTGGGCATGCTCAAGAAGATGATGGCGTACGAAATGGCCTTCGTGAAAGCCGGTGGCACCCTCGCCGCAGGTGTTGACCCCACGGGGAACGGTGGTGCCCTCCCCGGTTATGGCGACCAGCGCAATTACGAGCTGCTCATCGAAGCCGGCTTCTCTCCCGGCCAGGTGGTGCAGATCATGTCGGCCAATGGCGCCAAGGTCCTTGGCGTCGACAAGGATCTCGGGACCGTCTCGTCAGGCAAGATCGCCGACCTCGTGCTGCTGCGCGGTGACCTCGCGGCCAACCCGGCCTCCATCCGCAACGTGGTGACCGTGTTCAAGCAGGGTGTCGGCTATGACTCCCCCAAGCTGATCCGGAGCGTGAAGGGACTGGTGGGGATTCGGTAGCCTCGAGCCTTACAAGTCCCGCTTTTGCTGGGAAGACGTCTGACGCGCGCTACCTCGACGCCGTGAGAGGGCGCGCGCAGCCGTCATAACGCACGGCGCCTAACGTCACGCGCCCACTGTACTCCCACGCGATGTCCGACATCCCGTCGTTGCACTTCCGGCGGACCACTACGGCCTCGATCGGTGTGCCGTCCTGCGCGAGAGAGTTCCAGCGCAGTGAGTCGCCATGTAACACGGCACGAGTGAAGGCAAAGCGTCTTCCCGCCGAGTCGTCAGGGGTGCTGTACCACAAACCGGTGCTGTCCACGCGTAGCCCCCAGAAAGGCTCGGTTCCTGCGAGCTGAAACGCGGGCTCAACGGGTTCGGGGCCGAGTGTATCCTCGTCCGTCACGAACTCCGGTTCGGTGACCGGCATGGAGTCTGTTGCCTGAGCACGTTCCGACTGCGGCGCACAGGCCAGGAGCAGCACCACCCACCACCATCGCATCGCTAGTGTGCCAGGCGGTCCGCCACGACCTCGGCGATGTCGTACACCGGCACGTTTGACTCGAGCTTCTTGCCGGCATCGCCAAGCATGGTCATGCAGAATGGGCAGGCGACCGCAACGACATCGGCGCCGGTAGCCAGCAGCTCCTTCTTGCGCTCGACGTTGATGCGCTCGCCAACGCTTTCTTCCATCCACATCCGTCCGCCGCCGGCGCCGCAGCAGAGACCCTTGTCGCGCGAGCGAGGCGCCTCGACGAGCTGTACCACGGGCAGCGCACGCTTGAGCGCCTCACGCGGCGCGTCGTAAACCTCGTTGTAGCGGCCCAGGTAACACGAATCGTGGTAGGCGACCACCAGTTTCTGCCCTTCATCCGACTGCAGCGGCACCATGCCATCGACCAGCAGCCGTTCGATGTAGGTGGAGTGGTGGATGACCTCGTAGTTGCCGCCCAGCTGCGGAAACTCGTTCCCGATCTGGTGGAAGCAATGCGGGCACGAGGTCACGATCGTTGTCACCTCGTATCGATCGAGCGTTTCGATGGCCTGCTTCGCGAGCATCTGATAGAGGTACTCATTCCCCATCCGGCGCGCGGGATCGCCGTTGCAGCTCTCTTCCTGGCCCAGAATGCCGAAGCGAATACCGGCCGCCTGCATGATACGCGCAAAGGCGACGGTTGTTTTCTTCGCGCGATCGTCAAACGATCCCATACATCCCACCCAGAACAGGATATCGGGGCGTTCGCCACGCTCGAACAACTCGGCCATGGTGGGGACATCCATGCCTTCGCTCCACTTGGCACGTTCCGAGGGCTGGAAGGCCCAGGGCGATCCGTTGCGTTCAAGAGCTTCGAAGGCGGGGAGCACTTCCTCGGGAAAGCGCGACTCGGTGAGCACAAGATTGCGTCGCATCTCGTTGATGATCTCCAGCTGATCGATGGAGACCGGGCATTCGTACACACAGGCGCGGCACGACGTGCAGGCCCAGAGTTCCTCTTCGGTGATGAAGTTGTCGAGGAGTTTGTGGTCGAGCACCGCAGTGGCGTTGTCAGGCCCGGTGCCGATCATGGGCTGACCAAAGACATCACTGCTGCCTACAAGTGCCGGCGCCAACTCCCAGAGTCGCTGACGCGTATTGATGACGATCTTTCGCGGCGAAAGCGCCTTGCCCGTGAGATTGGCCGGGCAGACGGAGGTGCAGCGTCCGCACTCGGTGCAGGCGTAGCCATCGAGGAGGTTCTTCCACGAGAGGTGCGTAACATCCGACGCACCAAACACCTCGCTCTCCGTCTCCAGGTCCATCGGCTTCATGGCGCCAACAGTACCAGGCCCGCTGGTGTTGGAGAGAAAGGTGTTGGGAAGCGATACGATGACGTGCAGGTGTTTCGAGTACGGGAGGTAGTTGAGGAAGGAGAAGAGGAGCAGCACGTGAACCCACCACGCACTGTCGCGCATGAACTCGACGGCTCCCGAGGGCAGCCAGCCTAACGCCAACGCCACCGGTGTGGAGACGGGCTGAACGGCCATCGGGTAGTGCGGCGCCAGAATGCGCTCGCCCGCTGCCGTGAGGATGAGGGTAATCATGAGCCCGGCAATGAGGCTCAGGATGAAGACCGCGTCACCACTGTGCACGCTGTCGCCCTGCAACCGCCTGGGTTTCACCACCAGACGCCGGTAGAGCAGGAAGGCCACGGCGGCGAGTACAGCTGCGGCGGTCCCTTCCTGTGAGAGCACAAAGAGATAATGCAGTGGCTGGGGCAGGATCGCGCCGAAGTTGAATCCCGGCTTGAGTCCCTGGATGATGATTTCGAGGGCGCCGAGCTGCAGCACCAGGAACCCCCAGAAGACCAGCGCGTGCAGCGGCCCCGCCAGGGGATCCCGGAGAATCTTGGTCTGAGCGATGCCGATGGTGAGGAAGTTCCAGATCCGGGTCGGGATGCCGTTGAGCCGGTTCTCGTTGGTGCCCAGGCGGAGATATCGCACGAGTCGCTGAGCGCTGTACGAGAACATCGACAGGGCGAGCAGGAGCACGATGAGGAAGACAGCGCTGGATGCGGTCATTCTTGGGGCGAAGAGGGCGGCAGACGGCAGACTCTGAAGGTACAAAGGCACCGCCGAAGCGACCAGCGTTATTGCATACGCTCAGCCACTTCGCGGATCACTGTCAGGGCCGACATGACATCGGATTCTTCGGCGTCAAAGGCCCCGACCTGAAAGCGAATGGCGGTACGTCCGTCAACCTTTGTTTGCGTCAGGTAGATGCGACCATCGGTGTTGATGGCGTTGACGAGGGCCACGTTGTGCGCATCGACGTCTGACACCCTGCCGGGCACATGGCGGAAAGCAAAGAGCGACAACATGGGCTCGCTGACGATCTCGAATCCGGGGACTTGGCGCAGGGCCCCACAGAGCGCGCCCGACCATGCCACATGCTGCCGGATCATGGTTCTGAGGCCCTCGAGCCCATGCACCCGCAGCAGGAACCACAGCTTGAGGGCACGAAAGCGACGGCCCAGGGGCACATGCCACTCACTGTAGTTCACGATGCCGGTGGTACCGTGGGTCTTGAGGTACTCGGGCTGGATGGCCAGGGTCCGCACCAGACTCGCGGGATCGCGCACGTAGTGGGTGCAGCAGTCGAACTGCGCGCCTAACCATTTGTGGGGATTGAGTACCACGCTGTCGGCCTGGTCGACGCCATCCCAGTAATGGCGGTACTCCGGGCAAATCATGGCCGAGCCGGCCCAGGCGGCGTCCACGTGGGTGTAGAGGCCATGTTTGGCGGCCACCGCGCAGACGGCCCCAATGTCGTCGGTGGCGCCGACACTCGTACCGCCAACACAGGGAATGATCCCGGCCGGGACCAGCCCCGCCGCCCGGTCACTCGTTATGCGGGCTTCGAGTTCGGCCACGTCCATGCCACGTCCTGCGCCCTGCGTGCGAACGCGGACCAGATTCGCTTCACCGATCCCCGACACCCAGATCGCGCGATCGATGGACGTATGCACCTGATCCGACGCATACACCCGGAGTGTGGGCTGACCGGCCAGTCCCTGGCGGTTCCCGGCCCATGCCAGCGCCCGCTCTCGCATGACCAGCACCGCCGCGAGTGTCGCCGACGACGCCGTATCCTGAATCACCCCGGTGAACGTCGCGGGGAGACCTAACGATTGGCGGAACCAGTCGAGCACCACGGTTTCGAGTTCGGTGGCCGCGGGCGAGGTCTGCCACAACATGCACTGTGCGGCCATCGCACTCACCAGGTGCTCGGCCACAATCGAGGCTGGCGCCGCATTGGCCGGGAAATAGGCGAAAAAGCGCGGATGCTGCCAGTGTGTCATCCCCGGCACAATGATGCGCTCGAAGTCGGCGAAGACCTGCTCCATCGACTCGGGCGTCTCGGGGGCCGACGCGGGGAGCTGTCTCGTTATGCTCCCGGGGACGAGATCCGGGCGCACCGGACGTTCCCGCAAGGTCGCACGGTAGGCCGCGCCCCACGCCGCGGCTCGCTCGGCCCACTCCCGATACTCGTCAGGCGTCATGTCGCTGCACCGGTTTCGGTTCGGATCATTTGTAGCCAGCGGCCTGCAGTGCAAACAACTCTCCGTACAACCCACCGCCATCCACCAGGGCCTCGTGCGGTCCGTCCTCGACCAGCTCTCCGTTCTTGAGCACGAGAATGCGATCGGCCATTCGCACGGTGGAAAAGCGATGCGAGATGATAACCGCGCCGCGCCCTTCCATCAGCCCCGCAAACCGATTGAACACCTCCGCCTCGGCCCGCGCATCGAGCGCCGCGGTGGGTTCGTCCAGAATCATGAGCTGGGCGTCGCGCATGTACGAGCGCGCGAGGGCCACCTTCTGCCACTCACCACCGGAGAGATCGAGCCCGTCATGAAACCGGCGGCCCAGCATCTGCTTCCAGCCATCAGGGAAGCGTTCGATGAGGGACGAGGCCAGCGACTTCTCAGCCGCCGCATCCATCGCCTCGGGACGTGGGGCGTCGGTATCGGTCTTCGACATCCCGTCGTCGCTGTCGAGGTATTCCTCGGCCAGCGCGATATCACCCACACCGACGTTCTCGGCGAGCCGCATGTCGTATCGCACAAAATCCTGGAAGATCACGCCGATGGCGCGCCGCAGCGACGCCACATCGTACTCCTTGAGGTCAATGCCATCGAGGAGGATGCGCCCCTCGGTGGGATCGTAGAGGCGAGCGAGAAGTTTGGTGAGGGTGGTTTTCCCGGCGCCATTTTCGCCGACCAGGGCTACGCGTTCGCCGGGGCGCAGCACAAAACTCAGATGCCGCACGGCCCAGCGTTCGCTCCCCGGGTAGCGGAAGCCCACATCTTCAAAGCGGAACCCCTCGCGCAGCGCCGCCGGCACGGGACGTGTGCTGTCCTTCCTCGCGATCGTCGGTTCCATCTCGAAGAAGACGAAGAGATCCTTGAGGTACAGGGCCTCCTCGTGAATCGAGCTCACCATGCCCAGGAGTCCCTGCACCAGATCGCGACCACGCACAAAGGAGGCGGCGAGGAAGGTGAGCGAGCCTAACGTGATGGCACCGGCCACCGTTTGTGCGATGATGACGAGATATGCGGCGTAGTATCCCGCGGTGCCGAGCAGACTGAGCGCCGACCCGGCGAGGGAGCGCTTGACCGCCAGGGAGCGGTTCTCACGATAGTACTGCTCGGAGAGGCGCCGGAAGCGCGCGATCAGCCAGGGGGCGAGCCCGAAGAGCTGCACCTCTTTGGCGGTTTCGTCGCTCGCACCGGCATATCGCAAGTAGTCGAGCTGACGCCGCCGCGGGGTCCAACCGTACATGAGCGAGTACTGTCGTGCCGCAAAGTGTGATTCACTCCAGAAGCGTGGCAGAATGGTCGCCACGAGGAGGAGCATCAGCCACGGATTGAACGCCAGCAGCACCGCCGCGAGCGTGGAGAGCGTAATCAGGCTCTCCCCGATGGCGAGTACTTGTGAGAGCAGTCCGAGCCGTCCTGAGGTCTGGCGTCGTGCGCGATCGAGGTGGTCGTAAAAGGCGGGGTCCTCGAACTGCGCGAGATCGAGAGTGGCGGCGTGTTCCATGAGACGCACACTCGTCCGGATCGTGAAGAGATCGGAGAGTTGTCCGTCGATCAGCATGGAGGCACGCGACAGCAGCTCGCCCACCACGACAATGGCGAGTTCGATGCCAATCAGCGGAAGCACCACACGCCAGCTCTGGCCCGTGCGTTGCGCCTCCACCACGCCATCGATGATGAGCTTGGCGATCCACAACCCGGCGATGGGAAGGACACCACGCACCAGCCGGAGGGCTGCCATGGTCGCGGTAAGCCCACGATGTGTCTCCCAGACCATCCGCATGAGACGCGGCACGTACTTGAGGGCGGCGATCCGCTCCTTGAACGTCGGGCGTGGTGCAGTGCTGGGAAGCGGGGGGCCCCGTCGGGACGGGCGTGGAGCTGTCATGCGCGAAAGGTATCTAGACCACAAACGGCCGACGGGACACGGGGAGGCGACCGGCGGGACACTCCCCTCGACGCGTCCAGACTGCCATCATTCGTGACCATGTCTTCAGCACGCCCAAACATCACTCGCGGCGGGGTCCTCGTGCGTCAGCTTCTCCCCATCCTCGTTCTCTGCGCACCTCTTGCCGTGTCGGCGCAACGCCCCGATCGTGCCATCCGGCGAGACATCCCTATGACCAACGCGATCCGCCGAGCCTTTGCGGCGGGGACGCGTGACTCCACTGGTCGCCCCGGCCGCCACTACTGGCAGCTTCGCACCGACTACACGATCTCCGTCAAACTCGACGTCCCGGCCTCGCGACTGGCCGGCAGCGAGACGATCACGGTGCATAACGAGAGCCCCGACACCCTGCGTGCCATCGGTCTGCGGCTCCCAGGTAACCACTTCCGTGGTGAACACCCGCGCGCCGCACCGTGGGTGCCGGCCGAAAACACCGAAGGCATGGTGATCACCCGCCTCACCGTTGACGGCAAGACCGGCCGACTGACACCACGCCCGGGCCCGCCTAACGCACCGGTGACCGAACCAACGCTGCAGAATGCGGCCTCGACCTTCGGACGGGTGGCCCTGGCGTCCCCGATTCCGCCGAAAAGCAAGGTGACACTGGAAATCGACTGGAACTTCAAGCTTCCCGGTGGACCCGGCTCGGGACACCGCATGACCATGCGATGGGCCGATTCGCTGTATCAGCCCACGCAGTGGTTTCCGCGGGTGGCCATGTATGACGACCTGCGCGGCTGGGACTCCGAGCTCTACCTCGGCCCGTCCGAGTTCTACAATGAGTTCGGGCGCTATGATGTGAAAATCGACGTGCCCGCGGGCTGGATCGTGAGTGGCACCGGAACGCTGCAGAACCCCGAGCAGGTGCTCACCCCGACCATTCGCGAACGACTGACCAAGGCACTCACCACTGACGACATCACCACCATCGTCGCGCCTGACGAGTCGGGGCCGGGGGTGGCCACCGCCGCGGGCGACCGGCTGGTGTGGCACAAGGTGGCGGACAACGTGAACGACTTTGCCTGGGCAACCGCGAAGCAGTTTGTGTGGACAGCAACGCGTGCCACGATTCCTGGCAAGGGCGTAGTGCCAATCCACATGGTCTTTCTCCCCGGCCGCGCGGGCCTCTACGCCACCGCCGGTCAGGTGAGCCGTCATGCCCTCGAGTACTACTCGAAGCTCTGGTTCCCATACCAGTTCCCGCAACTCACGTTGCAGGATGGGCCGAGTGCCGGCATGGAGTACCCGATGGTGATCAACTCCAACATCGGCGCCGCCGACCACGAGACCGCGCACCAGTGGTGGCCGATGGTGGTCAGCAACAACGAGACCTGGTATGGCTGGATGGATGAAGGGTTCAATCAGTACATGAATATCCTCTCGGCGGCCGACAACGCGAAAAAGGCGCCCGACCTCAACGGGCTCGGTCAGTCGTACGGGCGAACCTCGGGCAACGAAGCCGAGCCACCGATGATGTGGAACGCCAACTACGCGGGGCCGGGGTTCTACGGGTTCACGACATATTCCAAGACCCCACTCATGCTGTCCATGCTTGGCGGCATCGTGGGCGACACCGCGGTGCAGCGTGCGCACCGCGAGTGGGGTGAAGCATGGATGTGGAAGCACCCCTCGCCCTGGGACTGGATGTTCTCGATGCAGCGCTCGTTAGGTCAGGACCTGGGTTGGTTCTGGTACTACTGGCTCTTCACGACCGAGAGTGTGGACGGGTCGATTGTTTCGGTGAAGCCGGCCGGGATCCGCACCACGGTCTCGGTGCAGCAGGATGGTCAGATGCCGTCGCCGGTGGTGCTGGACGTGACCTTTGCGCCCGACGGGGCACCCATTCGCCCCATGAAGAACGCGGTAATGACCAGCCCGACGACCGCACGCGTCACCTACCCGGTGGATGTCTGGTTTGGCGGGAGCCGGACGTTCAGCGCAAACCTGATGTTCGGTTCGCGGAAGATCGTGAAGGTGAACCTCGACCCCGAGTGCCGCTTTCCCGATCGCGACCCGGATGACAACGTCTGGCCGCGTCCCGAGCGGGCCAGCACGCCGGCCGCCTCGGCCCCGAACCGCCCCGTGCCGGCGGCCTGCGTTCGTTAGGCGCTGTGGCCACCCGGCGCCGTCACGGCCGGGTGCGCCCTTCCCGGCTCGGCAGCGTACTGAGCTGACGGTCATGCCAGCGCGAGAGCAGGGCCAGTGCCACGGTCGCACCAATGAAGGCCATGAACATGTCCGATTGCGTGTCCCACATGTCGCCCTGTGTGCCGAGGAACTCGTCGGCCCCCTGACCTAACGCGAGCGCTGCCCACCACTCGATCAGCTCGTAGGTGGCGCTCAGTGCCAGCACGAAACAGGTGATGAGAAAGGCCGCCCACCGGCGCCCATTCACCACGCCCTGCCGCAGGAAGATCTCGCGCGCCACCATCGCCGGGACAAAACCCTGCGCGAGATGGCCGAGCTTGTCGTACGGGTTGCGGCTGAGCGCAAACCAGTCCTGCACCCAGAATCCTGCGGGCACACGCGCGTAACTCCAGTGCCCGCCCACCATCAGGATGACGGCGTGAATGGCGATGAGCACGTAGACAAGCGTCGTAAGACGAAAGCGATGCCGGGTCAGCCACATCACGGGGAATCCGATCAGGATCGGCGCAATCTCGAGCCACCAGGTGGTCCGGTCGAAGGGGCCGATACCCGACCAGAGCAGCGCGAGACAAACTGCGGCGTATAGAAGCGTCATCACCAGAAGATGAGTGGGTATGCAGTAGACGATCGGTCGAGCACATCGGTGACGTTTCGCCAGACCAGACAATCTGCGCGCGAATAAAGTTGGGTCAATTCACCCAAGACGAACCGAGTCGACGCTGACACCTTCACACACACAACGGCGCCACGCCAGGAACCCCTCGACTCGACCTCGGAGAACTCATATGACCCGCACCAGGAAGTTGCTCATCCCCTCGTTGTTTGCTGCTGCAACTGTAGCCGTCGCATGTAGCGAGGCGCCCAGCGCCGTTTCGCATGCCGGCATGCACGGAACGAGTACGGCCGCCTCGACGGCAATGCTCTCCAGCAGCTCGCTGCAAGCCATCAAGTCCGCGACCGCTCGCTTCAGTGCCACCGAGCAGGCGACGAAAGCAGGGTACGCGTCAACGCCGGTGTGTGTAGCGGTACCGGGTCTGGGTGGCATGGGATTCCACTGGGCGAACTTCGGCCTCGTGGATCCGGTGTTCGATCCGCTCAAGCCGGAAGTCATGCTCTACGCGCCAAACAAGGAAGGGAAACTCAAGCTCGTGGCTGTGGAGTACATCGTGATCGACGTCGGCCAGCCACGTCCCTCACTCGACGGGCAACTCTTCGACATCGGCGGCACCCCGGTGCCCGCGCCGCACTGGAGCCTGCACGTCTGGGTGCACAAGGACAATCCGAACGGCGTTTTTACTCCCTTCAATCCGGCCGTATCCTGCCCTGTCTGAGCGAGACGCTGGCATAGTGATGAAAAACGGTGCCGGAGTTCGCCGCTGCGCGAGCTCCGGCCCCACTTCGTCCGGGTAAAGCGATCAGCGTGGGAGATCGTTGCGGTGCACTACCCCGCCCTTCATCACAAACCTCACCTGCGACAACACCGAGATGTCCTGGAGTGGGTCGGCAGCCACCGCGATCATGTCCGCAAACTTGCCTGCTTCAATGGTTCCCACACGATCCTGCCACCCGATGATCTCGGCGTTGAGGGCGGTGGCTGACACAATGCTGGCCATCGGCGACTCGCCGAGTCTGGACCGGGAGACGAACTCGCGAGCGTTGAGACCGTGCGGGATCACCGAGGCGTCGGTGGCAAAACCGATGGGGAGTCCAGCGGCTAGAGCTCGCTTGAAGCCGGCACTCTTTACTCCCGCCATCTGTCGCGAGCGCTCCCGTTCCGACGCGGGGATGTTGTTCTTCTCCCCTTCCTCGGCAATGGCATCACTGGTGTAGAGTGTTGGTACGTAGAAGGTGCGGCGGTTCGACGCCTTGAGGAGTGCGACCGCCTCGTCGTCGAGGTCCGAGCCATGATCCACGGTGCGCACCCCGGCGCGGATGGACGCCTTGATGCCCCCTGCACCATGAGCGTGCGAAGCCACCTGCTTTCCCCACCTTGTCGTCTCGGTCACCGCTGCCTGGATTTCGGCGTCGGAGTATTGTTGCGCCCCCGGCGCGATCCCCTTGGAGAGGATGGCGCCAGTCGCAAGGATCTTGATGAAGTCCGCACCATTCTTGAGGTTGGTGCGCACGGCCTTCGTGACCTCGTCGGGACCGTCGGCCAGGTTCTTCACCACCGGCACATCCACATAGACGGAAAACTGTCGCGCGTCGCCGGCCCCACCGGTGGAGGAGACGTAGTTCCCCGCCACAAGCATCCGCGGACCGGGAATGGCGCCTTCATTGATGGCGTTGCGCAGGTCGACATCGACGAAGGGCCAGGTGGGCCCCATGTCCCGCGCCGTGGTGAAGCCGGCGTCGAGGGTGATTCGGGCATTGTGCGCACCCCAGAGCGCGTCGTGCCCAGGCGTGGTCTTCACCAAACCATCTTCCCAGTGCACACCCATCCGGTTGGTCAGATGGGTGTGCAGATCGATCAGACCAGGAAGGAGCGTGGCACTCCCGAGGTCGATGACACGCGCACCGGCGGGGACCGGTAGCGTCGCCCCAACCGCTGTGATGCGGTCACCTTCCACGCGGATGGCACCAGGCCGCAGCGGTGGACCGCCACGGCCATCAATCACTTGTGCCGCGCGTACGATGGTCACGGGCCCCTGTGCGGACGCTGACAACGTCACAAGGGCCATCGCAAGGAGCAGCCGGGCCGTGTGGCCGGCTGCTCGCCATTTACATGGCTGCACGGTCACGTTTGTGTTGCTGGTACCAGCTCATCATGTAGAGCTGGGTGCGCATGAAGTTGCTTGGCTTGGACCCGGTGCCGTGATACTCACCCTGGAAGCGCAACAGCGCTGACGGCACACCGCGCATCTGCAGGGCCTGGAAAAACTCCTCCGACTGCGCCATCGGTGTGCGGAGGTCGAGCTCTCCTGTCATGATGACGGTGGGAGTGGTCACCTTGCCCACGTACATGAGGGGCGACTGGTCGAGCCAGGGCTTGGGATCTTCCCAATACGGCTTCTCGAACCAGGCATGACCGAAGTACGGAACATCGGCGTTGCCGGCAAAAGAAATCCAGTTCATCACTGGGCAGCGCACGGCCGCACCGGCAAAGCGGTTGGTGTGGCCGATCACCCAGCTCGACAACACACCGCCACCTGAACAACCGCCGACATACATGCGGGTCTGATCGATGTACCCGCGCCCGATCACGGTGTCGACCGATGCCATCAGGTCTTCGTAGTCCACGCCGGGGTATCGCTTGTTGATGGCGTTCCCGAAATCGGTGCCGTAGCCCGTTGACCCACGCGGATTGGTGTACAGCACCACGTAGCCATTGGCCGCGAAGTTCTGATACATGTAGCTGAAGCCAACGTTATACATCGCGTGCGGGCCACCATGTATCTCCATGATCATCGGCCACTTCTTTGCCGGATCGAAGTTGGGCGGTTTCACGAGCCAGCCGTGCACCTTAGCACCGTTGGTGGAGGTGACCCACAACTCTTCCAGCGTCGCCAGCTTCTTGTTGCCGAGGATCTCGGCGTTCACACTCGTCAGGCGCGAAACCGAGGCCGGCGACGTCAGCGCGAAACGCACCACGTCCGGCGGCTCCAGCGCAGTGCTGCGCACCCCGGCCACCACCCCGTTCGACGAAATGGAGCCGAGGCTGAACATCTGCGGCCCGGTGGTGATGGGACGTACCACACCACTCACCGATGCGAAGTGCATGTTGTTGGCGCCGCGATCGCCAGCGGTGAAGTACACACCGCTGTTGTCACGTGCCCAGGTAAGCTGACCGACATCGCGATCCAGGTTCGCCGAGATCTTCTTTGCGCCTGACCCGTCCAGCCGCATGACAAAGAGCTCGGAGGTCTTGTACGACTGTGGGGTGGATGCATACCCGCTATAGGCAATCCACTGCCCGTCCGGCGACACCTCGGGATCCGACCACGACCCACGCTGCGTGGTGAGCTTGCGCATGGTGCCGCTGGCGACGTCCACGACATTGATGTCGGAGTCGCGATAGTTCTTGTCGCTGGTGGTCTCCATCAACCCGTCGAAGACCATCGACTTGCCATCGGGGGTCCAGCTGTATGACACACCGCCTGGCTGCCCGTCGAAGCGCGCCCCGGCGTTCCAGTCACCTTTTGTCAGCTGGCGTGGTGTACCACCATCAGCAGGGGCCACGTAGAGATGCACAAAGCCCGGCTCGAGGAATCCGCGCCGGTCTGCCCGGTAGTGAATGTCCTTCACGTATCGCGGCGCCGGGGTCCATTGCGCACCCGGGGGCGGCGCGGGCATGTCGATGGCCCACACGTTAGGCTTGGGCGTATACATCGAGAAGCCGATCCACCTGCCATCCGGCGACCAGGCGATGTCACTGAGCGGGTACTCCACACGTGTCACCTGCGACGTCGCCCCCTCCGCGTTCATCCATCGCACAAAAACCTGGGCGCCGGTGGGCGCTCCTTCGGCCAGGTAGGCAATGCGCGTCCCGTCTGGCGACCAGACCGGGGAAGCGCCGCGCACCAGAAAGCGGTTCTCCGAGCCGTCGGCATTCATGATCCAGAGAGCGGCCTCGAAGGAATCCTTTTGTTTGTCGACAAACCGCCGCGTGTAGATGATGCGCGCCCCGTCGGGCGAGATCTTCGCATCGGCCACCGTCTCGAAGTCGAGATAGTGATTGACGGTGAGCAGGGTGTCGGAGGCCTTCTCCTGCCCTTGCAGCGGGGAAGAGAGTAGAAGTGCCGCGGCGACGGGCGCGAGCCAGGGGAAACGCATGGGCAATCTCCGTTCATGTTGGAAGCACGGCGACAAAGGTAGGGGCGGGTCCGGCAGCTGTCGAACGTGCGGTGGCATCTCGAAGCGCCGGTGAAGTAGACTGTGGTTATCGCCTTCACCCGGCTTCCATGCGTCGCACCCCTCTGTTCCACCGCGTTACCGAAGGCATCCGGATCACCGTGCGGCCCGCATTTCTTCCGTCGCAGTCGGACCTGGCGTCGAAGCGCTACGTATTCGGCTACCACGTGCGTATCGAGAACCTCGCCGAGCATCAGGTCCAACTGCTCACACGCCGCTGGCTCATCCACGACGATGTGGCCGGCGAGGAGATCGTGGAGGGGGCGGGAGTTGTGGGTGAACAGCCAGTCATCCCGCCCGGCGCGGTGCACGAATACCGCTCGTTTTGCGTGCTCGAAGGGGTGAGCGGGTGGATGGAAGGGAGCTACCACTTCATTCGTGCCGACTCGACCCCCTTCAGTGCGGTTATTCCTCGGTTCCTGCTGCAGACCGGAGAAGAAGAGGTCAACTGACGTCTGGAATGGGGTGCTTCCGACCGCAGGCTCGCTCCGCGGTCTTTACGCCGCCTGTCGAGCCCGGTAACCTGAACATGCCTCGAATGCCTCCCACCCCTTGATGCCCACTTGCTGACTCCTCGAGAGGAACTGTCAGCGGCGCTGTCGGACCGCTACGAGATCCTCGCGGAGATTGGTCGCGGGGGGTTCGCCACGGTCTTCGAGGCACGCGACCTGCGCCACAACTCCAAGGTGGCGATCAAGGCACTCCGCCCGGAGTTGGCGGCCGCACTCGGCGCGCAGCGCTTTTCGCAGGAAGTGCAGATCACCGCTCGCCTGCAGCATCCCAACATCCTCCCCCTCCTCGACTCGGGCACCGCCAACGGACTCCCCTGGTACGTGATGCCGCTGGTGGAGGGTGAGTCGGTGGCGGTTCGGCTCCAGCGGGAACGCCAGCTCGACATCGGTGAGGCTGTCCAGCTTGCAGCCGAAGTGGCCGACGGACTTGCCCACGCACACGCCCAGGGATTTGTCCACCGCGACATCAAGCCCGACAACATCCTGCTGTCGCATGGGCACGCCATCTTGTCGGACTTCGGCATAGCCCGCGCCCTCGACGTCACAGGCTCCGAACGGCTGACCGACTCGGGGATCGCGTTAGGCACGGTGAGCTACATGAGCCCGGAGCAGGCGGCAGGCGACCGGGTGGACGGTCGCGCCGATGTGTACGCCCTCGGCTGCGTCTTGTATGAGACCCTGACCGGCGCCCCGCCCTTCTCCGGCCCGACGGCGCAAACGATCATGGCTCGGCATGCGGTGGATCCACCACCGGGCATTCGTTCGGTCCGTCCGACTGTTTCCCCGCGGCTCGAAGCAGCGGTGCTGCGCGCACTGGCCAAGGCTCCTGCGGACCGGTTCCAGAGCGCGAAAGAGTTTCGTGATGAAATCCGGGCGGCGGTCACCGATCAGACCAACCCCTCGCTCACCTCCCCAACTGCGCGCAGCTTCTCGTACCGTGCCGTGGCCGCTGGGGCGGGCATTGTGGCTGTACTCGGCGCCGGTGCGCTCTGGCTGACAACACGACAGCCTGACGTCGCCCTCGACGCCAATCGTGTCATCGTTTTTCCCCTGGTGCTTCCCGATGGCTGGGAGGGTTCGAAGACCACAGGTGAAGACGTCGCGACCATGATCGGGAGTCTTCTCGATGGTGCCGGGCCAGTGCGGTGGGTGGATGGCTGGCAGCAACTGAGCCCATCACAGCGGGAAAACATCCGGCTGCTCACGGACGACGAAGCGCGAGAGATTGCCAGGAGCCAGCGCGCACGATTTTCACTCAGTGGCCGCATCTTTGCACGTGGCGATACTGCCGACGTCACCCTGACCCTCCATGACACACAGGGGGACAGCGCGGTGGCCCAACAGCGGGCAACGGCACTTGCCAGTGAAGTCTGGCGAGGTGGGTTGGCGGCCACCACGCGACTCCTGCCACGGCTCATTCCGACCGCCATCGCCGACGCCGCAAGCGAGTGGTCCGCTCGCAGCCCCGCTGCCGTCGCACCCTTTCTGCTCGGCGAACAGGCCTTTCGCCGAGCCCAACTGTCCGAAGCGCAACGGCACTTTGCGCTGGCCGTGGCCAACGACTCAGGCTTCGGGCTGGCGGCCATCCGCGGCGCGCAGGCCGCGTCGTGGAATCACGATCAGGGTGCGGCCGCGCGGCTCATCGATGTGGCCCTGCGAGGAAACCTCTCGCCGCATCACCAGGCCTTCGCGATCGGCTATCGCCACTTCCTGCAAGGGAGTGCGGACTCCAGCGCGGCCTGGCTGCGCCAGGCGCTGGCCTTCGACTCCACCCGCGCATTCATCTGGATGCAGCTGGGTGAGGTGTACGCACACCTTCATCCACTTGGCGGCAACACCGATTCGCTGGAAGCCGACGCGCTCGAGCGCGCCATGAAGCTGGACTCCACCTCGGCCAACGCACTCTATCACCTCATCGAGGTGCGGCTGCGAGCGGGAGACACCCTCCGCGCCGCACCACTCGTGCGGGCCTTTCTTGCTGCCCGGCCCGACACCTTGCTGGCGACGGAAGTACGGTTGATGGACACCTGTGTTCGTCGCGGACCCCACGTCGCTGAGTGGTCGGAGGCGGCGCGCGCACAGCCACAGGGACTCCTCGGGGCCGCGTCTTCACTCATGCCGGGTGGGAAGTACTGGGGATGTGCCGCGGCGGCTTTCGAGGCACTGCTCGGCTCTGACACCGCCGCGACCAACGAAGCCGATGCCCGTCGATGGGCGGCCGTTTCGGGGCTTCAGGGGATTCTCCTCGCCCGCGGCGACAGCGGCGCAGCAGTGCGGACCATCGAGTCGTTCGTTCAGCGCTGGTCCGTTGGCAAGTCGCTCTACCTCTGGAACGCTTCCAACCTTGGTCTGATGGCGTCCCGTTCGGCCCCCGTGGTGCTGGAGGATACTGCGCGCTTCGGTCCAACCGCGCCAGGATGCGAATTCGCGACGCGTTGCTGGCTGATTGGTGGGTTGCTCGTCAACGCTGGACAGCATGATAAAGCTCTCACACTCGCCCGTGAAATCGCGCAGCTCCCCAACGATCCGGCGTCAGTGAGCAGCGCGGGACTTGCTCTTTCCATCGAGGCGCGTGTCGCACTGGCACGAAGAGACACCGCGGGCGCGACCGCCAAATTGCGACGGCTCCTTTTGCTCCCGAGGAACGGGCCCACATACTGGTGGGACAATGCCGGATCGTTCGGCGCCGAGCGAATGTTGCTTGCGCGCGTTATGTTGGCGCGCGGAGAATACCGGGAGGCGCTGGAAATCTCGCAGGTGTTCGACTCGCGTTCGATTGTGTTTGCCCCCTTCGTGCCCGCCAGCCTGGCACTTCGGGAACAAGCGGCCAGCAAGATGGGCAACAGCGTTATGGCTGCCTCCCTCCGCGCACGACAAACCTCGCTCACCACCTCGCAGTAAACACCCCCACCTGGAGTCTCGCAGATGACCGCTGGTGAATCGCCGGAAATCGAAGAGGGGGGCTCTCCTCCTTCCCCGCCACCACCCAAACGCGGGGATGGCGACGCGCCGCCACTCGCTCCGCCTCCCAAACGAGGAGATGGAGACACTCCCCCTCCGGCTCCACCACCCAAACGAGGCGATGGAGACACCCCTCCTCCGGCTCCACCGCCCAAACGAGGGGACGGGGACACCCCACCGCCGGCACCGCCCCCGAAGCGGGGCGACGGTGATCCGCAACCACCACCAAAGAAATACCCCCACTAACTCCAGGCCCCCGGCGTGCGTGCGCCGGGGGCCCTTGCAACACGTGGTTAGCCGCGGCCCCACTTCATCACATTGGAACAAGGCACATGCCAGCACAACGTGGGCTCGTCATCGGGATCAATCAGTATCCGCTTCTTCCACCGGAACGGCAGCTGACCGGGTGCGTGAATGACGCACATCTCATGCACTCGCTCTTGCAGCAGCCATTTGGTTTCGCCGCCGAGCACCTCTCCCTGCTCACCGATGCGGAGGCCACGCGCGACAACATCCTCGGCGCGCTGAAGACGCTGGTGGAGTCCACGGCAAAAGACGACATCGTGGTGGTGTACTTCGCCGGTCACGGCAGTCAGATGACTGACCTCGAGTACGACGAACCCTCGGGGTACGACAGCACCATCATGCCGCACGACAGTGGCGGCTGGCGTGGCAACAATCGCGACATCACGGACGATGAAATCGCGCTGCAGCTCGAAGCCCTGGCCGCGCGCACCCGCTTCATCACCCTCATCTTTGATTGCTGTCACTCGGGCACAATCACCCGCGACAGCGGCAGCGATGTACCTGTGCGTTCGGTGCCGCCCGACACTCGCACGCGTGAAGAGCTGCTGAAGGAGCGCACCCCGCTCGCCCCGCGCGAGCAGCAGGCGTCAGGCCCCAGCGGCTGGTTTGCGGTGAGTGAATCCCACGTGCTCATTGCCGGCTGCCGCGACACCGAGGAGAGCGCCGAGTACCGGGCGACCATCGACGGCAAGATCGTCCCTCATGGCGCGCTCACCTGGCATCTCACGCGCGAAATGCTCAAGGCCGGGCCCACCACCACGTACCGCGACGTCTTCGAGACCGCGGCTGCGCAGGTAACGGCCTATTCATCGAGCCAGCACCCGCAGATGGAGGGCAAGGGAGACCGTGTCC
The DNA here is from genome assembly GCA_902826615.1 of uncultured Gemmatimonadota bacterium. Taxonomy (GTDB): domain Bacteria; phylum Gemmatimonadota; class Gemmatimonadetes; order Gemmatimonadales; family Gemmatimonadaceae; genus RBC101. The sequence goes on along the minus strand of CADEFN010000006.1, from coordinate 86,156 downwards.
TGTTCGGCACGTCGGAGTTTGAGCCGATGCGCTACCTCCCGGTTACCACACGCAATGGCGAGCGGGTCACCTTTTCAGCGGGCGCGGCACATGGGGTGACCACGGGTTCCAGGTATTCCATCCAGCCCATTGGCGCCAAACGGGCAGAGCCCGGCACCACTCTCGGAGAAATCGAAATCACCGCCGTCTCGGCACTGAACGCCGAGGGACGCATAACGAGCGAAGGCACACCGGGAGCCATTGTCGCCAACGCCCGTGCGTTCGAAGTGTCACACGCCTTCGGCGACTTCCGCTTGCGGGTTGCGCTGCCCGACAGTGGCGAGGCTGCCGTTCAGGCGCTGCGTGCCCAGCTGCTCGACTCCACGCTGGTGGAGCTGGTGACCGAAGCGGGCGATGGAGTGCGACTCACGCTGCTTCCCGCACGCAACGAGGTGCGCGACGGTGACCCCGTACCCGGGGCCGGTGCGTTGCGGTCACCCACGTGGGCGGTGACGTCGAGCCTGGGCAATCTGGTGGCACCACTCAAGCGGGTCGGCGAGGAAACCGCGATTCGGAGCAACCTCGAGAAGATTGCGAGATACCGGCAGGGGCTGGCCATCAACAACCCTGACCCCAACTCGCTCCTGCAGGGCAAGTTCACACTCGAGCTGCTCAGGGTGCCGGCGTCAGGCGTCCCCGAAGTGGCGGTTCCGGCAGAGGCGGGTGGGCAGGTGGTGTACGAGGAGGGCGACAAGATCGCGTTCCGGGTTACCAGCACACACAACGCCCCGGTGTTTGTCACACTCATCGACTTCGGAATCAGCGGCGCCGTGACGTCGATTCATCCCTACAAGGAAGCGCGTGCCCAGGTGCCGCTGCGCGCCGAAGGCACGTTCGACTATGATGTGCGCCCGGGGATGGTGTTCGATGTGCGTTGGCCGGAGAACTTCCCTTACGCAGAGTCGGTGGAGAACGCGCGTGAAACAGTTGGGGTAGAAACCATCCGGCTTTTTGTCACTGAAAAGCCCACCGACTTCTCGGTTTTGCAGCAGGTCGCGTTGCGTACCGGGGGCACACGGCTCGGTGACCTTCTGACGTCAGTGTTCAACGGCAACCCCACGCGCGATCTTGGCCGCAACGAGCCCGTGGACTGCGACTGGACAGTTGTCACGCGATCATTTGTGGTGCGGCGAAAACCCCGCCCGTGACGTCGGGACGCCACAACATCACAGGGCTACCACGCGTAGATCCACCACCCGACTCCCCCCACACGCCATGCGCCGACTCGTCATTCTCCTCGCCCTCCCCCTCGCCTTACCAGCGCAAGCCACACCCCCGGCGCAGCAACAAGGCCAGCAGCGTCAGGCGCCACAACCCGGCCAGCCGGGGAGAGGAGTACTCGGCAGTGTGAACATGACAGCAGCCGACAGCGCGGTGAAGCGCGTCGTCGACCGCCTCGACTTCACCAGCTACAAGGCCCTCATCAAGGGACTCACAGAGTTCGGCGACCGCGAGCAGGGCACACCACGAAACGCCCAGGCCAACGACTGGATCGAAGCACAACTCAAGAGCTGGGGATACACCACCGAACGTGTGAAGTACGACTACCAGGGCTCCCCGCGTGAGCAGGTGTTCGCCACAAAGATTGGCAGCACTACCCCGGGAGAGATGTACATCATCGGCGGGCACATGGATGGCCGAGGTGGCGGCGAAGCGGCCAATGACGACGCCTCGGGCACCGCGCTGGTCATGGAGATCGCACGCATCCTCGCCGCGCCCGATGTGACGACGAATCGTTCGGTGCGCTTTGCGCTCTGGAACAACGAGGAAACGGGACTCAATGGGGCCCGCGCGTACGTCGACCAGCGCGCCAAGCTCCAGGGCATTGAGCAGCCAAAAGGCTCCGGCAAATACCCGGAACCCAAATGGTTAGGCATGATTCAGCACGACATGATGCTCTGGGATCATGGGGTGCCCGTGCAGTGGAACCAGACCCTCGACGCAGATGTCGATATCGAGTTCCAGCTCAACTCGGCCAAGGCCGACGAATCGGCGCAGCTGGCACTCAAGCTGCTGAACGCCAACCGCTTTTTCGCGACCGACTATCCGGCGGCCATGAGCAACGCCATGAGCAACACCGACTCGGGCCCCTTTCAGGACCTGGTCGCTGCCGTGAGCTTGCGCGAGAATCGACGCCTGTTCGAAACCGGACGCGGAGCGAACCCGCACTGGCATCGCGCCACCGACCTCTACGTCTCCTTCTCCGACGCCGATTTCCGCCTCGGCTTCAACGCCATGCAGACAACGTTAGGCGCCGTGGCCAGGCTGGTGGAGGCGCGCATTCGGTAAACAAAGGGCCCCGCGATCGCGGGGCCCTTCACACCTGCCGAGCAGAGCGACCTAACTCTTCTTCGCCGCCGCAATCGCGGCCGTCAGCGCCGGCACCACTTCGAACACGTCGCCGACAATTCCGTAGTCCGCGACCTTGAAGATCGGCGCTTCCTTGTCCTTGTTGATCGCGACGATACAGCGGGATGTGCGCATGCCGGCCAGGTGCTGAATGGCCCCGCTGATTCCCACCGCCACGTACAGGTCGGGGCTCACCAACCGTCCCGTTTGCCCGATCTGATCGGAGTGTGGACGCCACCCTTCGTCAGTGACGGCACGAGTCGCCCCTACCGCCGCATTGCCGAACGCGGCCGCCAATGCCTCGACCAGCGCAAAGTGTTCGGCGGCCTTGAGACCGCGCCCACCGCTCACAATCACCGGCGCTTCGCCCAGGTCGAGCTTCTTGGTGTCGCCCAGCACCGTTTCGGTGGTGACCACACGCGACGACGCCGGATCGGCTGGCGGCGCTACGGCCTCCACACGCCCGGCCTTGGGCGACTTCGCCACCATGGCGGCCCCGGGACGCAGCGAAACAATCGCCGGCGAACCCGTCAGCCGCAGCGTCTGGATCACCTTGCCCGTGTACCCGGGGTGTGTGACCACCAGCGCGTCGCCTTCGAGTACAAACGATGTGATGTCACCCGCCAGAGTGGTGCGCAGCTTTGCGGCAGTGCGCGGCGCCAGGTCTTTCCCCTGCGCACTGGCACTGAAGAACACGGCGCGGTACGAGCCGCCCTGCGTGAGCTGCGCCATCAGCGCCGCCACGGCATCACCATTGTAGTGAGCGAGCCCGTCATGTTCGCAGACCCGCACCACGTCGGCGCCATGTTCGCCTAACGCTGCGGCATGTGCGCCCACACCCGCGCTCCCGGCCAGGACAGCGTGCACCTCACCACCGGTCTGGTCGGCCAGCTGACGCGCCGCCGACACCGCCTCGAACGCCACTTTGCGCGGGGCACCACCGCGGGTTTCGGCAAATACCAGGATATGTGTCATCAGATCACCTTGGCTTCCTGCTGGAGCAGGCGCACGAGTTCGGGTACCACCGCAGCACCCTCGCCGAGGATACGACCGGCCGCACGGGCTGCCGGTAAGTCCATTTTCTGCACGGTGAGCCGCACCGGTCCAAGCTGCGCCGGCTTCACGTCCATCGGCTTCTTCTTCGCCGCCATGATCCCCTTGAGCGACGGGTACCGGGGCCGCGCGATGCCCTCGTCAATCGACACCACGGCCGGCAGAGAAAACCGCACCAGCTCGCCACCACCCTCGATCTCACGACGGGCCGTGCCCGCCCCGGCAGCAATGTCGAGTTTGGAGCAGCCATGCACCATCGGCATGCCTAACAAGTCGGCCACCATCAACCCGACGGCGCCATTGGCCGAATCGATCGACATCTTGCCGAACATGACGAGGTCATAGCCACCACCCTGCAACTCGGCCGCCAGCGCTGAGGCGATGGCGAAGGGATCGAACGGGACCACATCACACTTGAGGTGCGTGGCGCGTGCACATCCCATCGACAATGCCTTGCGCAAGGTTTCCTGCACGACATCGGGCCCCAGGGAGATCACGTGCACCTCACCTGCCCCGAGCTTCTCGGTCATCTGCAACGCGGCCTCAACGGCGTAGCCATCGAAGTCGGAGATGTCCCACTTCAAACCTGTCTCGTCTACGGCGGTCCCCGACGCGGCGATCTTGAAGGCGCCGTCCATTTCGGGGACCCGTTTGATACACACGGCGATTTTCACCGGTGCCGCTCCCATTGTGAAAAAGTTCACAAGGAAGATAGTGCCTCCCACCAGTCCCTCACCATCGCTGGCCAATGACGGAAAGAAATGCCCGATATCCGCGCTCTCCCCGCCTGACAAACCGGCGACGCGTTGCCATTTTGCCTCACCCTGAAGTGCCTCGACCGCCAGCGTGCGGCGCCCGCGGTCGCCTCGGTAAAGCTGCCTCAGTCCTTCGCTGCGCTGCCCCCCGCAAACCCTGCCGACACTTCAGGAATCATGAGTCCTTTGCCCGTCAGCCCTGAGGCTGAGCCTTGAGCCAAACCGCCTCGCCCCCTGGTGGACATGTCGCGAGCGTTCGCGCCCGGTCGGTGCAACACGCGTACCTGCTCCTTCCCCCAGTGCTGGCGTTGTCGATCGCCGTGCCACCCATCCTCGCCTGGACCATCCGAGGAGAGCTCCCCACTTCACGGATCGCGGCGTGGCTGGGACTGCTCTGGGCGGTGACCATCCTCCGCTACCTGAGCGTCCGTCAGTTCCATGCTGACCTCCAACGCATGGTACGAGACGACTTCTGGGAGCGACGCTTTACCCTGGGAGCAGCAGCTTCCGGTCTCGCCTGGAGCGCATTGGGGACGGTGCTTTTTCCAGCAGACGTGCTCAGTCGCACCATTCTCGGCTTTTTTATCGCCGGGCTGTGCGCCATCAGCCTGACCACGATCGGCGTGCTCGCCAGCGCATTTCAAGCCTTTCTCTGCACGCTGCTCGTCCCCATCATCGCGTACAACTACTGGGTTGGGGGAGATAGCTCGGCGGTCGCGACGTCGGCGTTGCTGTTTCTGGTGGTGCTGCTGCTGATTTCTCGCCGCGGATCCCATAACGTGGCAGCAATGATGCGTGCGCAGATCGAGTTGGAGCAGCTGGCTGCCCGGCTCGAGTTGGCCATCAGTGAGGCCCGAGCAAAGAACGATGCCCTCGAGCGGGAAATGGCGGATCGGGCACGGGCGGAATCCCAGGCGAGCGCGAGCGATGCGCGGTTGCGCGTCGCGCTCGAGAGTGCCGGCATGTCGACGTGGGAGTATGCCACGGACACCGAACGCTTTGCGATTACTGGCGGACCCGGGGGCGACGTCGGCGCCGCGGTGGACGCCGATGGAAGCATCGAGAACATTTTCTCCTTCATTCATCCCGATGATGTCCCGGCCCTGCGCGAAGCGGTCGCCACCGCGCGCGGCACGGGGGAGATGCTGCGGACAGAAGTCAGAATTTCGTTTCAGGGAACGTGGCGGTGGATCAACCTGCTGGGGCGCTCACTGCAGTCGGAGCAGGGCCCCCGACGCCTCCTCGGCGTCGCGCTGGACACGACGCGCCGCAAGCGGGCGGAGGCCGAGCTGAACCTCGCGAAGGAGACCGCCGAGGCCGCGAGCCTCGCCAAGTCTCAGTTCCTGGCCAACATGTCGCACGAGATCCGCACACCGCTGAATGGCGTGGTCGGCATGCTCGAGCTCATCTCGGATTCCGACCTCACGCCGGCGCAGCGTCGCATGGCGCTTGCCGCCAGTCGATCCTGCGAAGCGCTGCTCGCGGTCATCAACAACATCCTCGACCTGTCGAAGATCGAAGCCAACCGCCTTGAGCTCGAAGCCATTCCGTTCGACGTGTCGCGTATCGTGGAGGATGTGGCCACCCTCCTCTCCGACGCCGCAGAACGCAAGGGCGTCAACCTGACCTGCCGGATCGATCGCCATCTGCCGGGTGTCGTAGGCGACCCCAACCGGCTGCGGCAGATCCTCATCAATCTCGTGTCGAACGCGGTGAAATTCACCGAACGTGGCGAGGTCGTTGTCGAGCTGCGACAGATCATGTCCGGCGATGCACCGGGTCAGGCCACACTCCATTTCGAGGTGCGTGATACAGGCATCGGGCTCCAGCCCGAAGAAATCGCACGGCTGTTCCAGCCGTTCTCCCAGGCCGACATGTCCACCTCGCGCAGGTATGGCGGCACCGGACTCGGCCTCGCTATCTCTCGACAGTTAGTCGAGCTCATGGGAAGCCGGATCCAGCTTACCAGCACTCCTGGCGAGGGTTCGGCATTTTCCTTCACGCTGGTATTGCCCGCCGTCGACCTCCACGACGCCGTCCGCCGCGTCCAGACGCTCGACGGGCACGCCGCAGCCACCACTCCACGCGCACTCACACCCCTGCCGCACGCGCGCGTCCTCGTGATCGAGGATCATGCCGTCAACCGGCAGGTGGTGAGCGCCATGCTCGAACGCCTCGGCTGCGAGGTGACACTGGTAACCGGTGGCGCCGAAGGAGTAGCGATGGCCGCTGCAGTTCCATTTGATGTCATCCTGATGGACTGCCAGATGCCCGAGATGGACGGCTTCGAGGCTACCCGGCGTTTGCGCATGAGTGAGCCTGAAGGCCTTCGTGTCCCGATTGTCGCCCTCACTGCCAATGCCCTTCAGGGAGATCGGGAGCGCTGCCTCGACGCCGGCATGGATGACTATCTGGCCAAACCCTTCACGACTGCCGGACTGCGGGATACGCTGGCCCGCTGGCTGCACACCTCGCCGACCCCTGCAGCACCTGAACTCGTTGTTCGAGAGGAACCCATGGATCTCCTGGACCCCGCAGCATTGAATGAAGTGCGCTCGGTTGACGCCGATGGCACGCTACTCCCGGAAGTGATTGGCATCTTCTACGTGGATGGGGCACGACTCATCGGCGAAATCCGGCAGGCACTCGACCAGCGGGACCTTCCTGCCCTGATCTTTTCTACTCACACACTCAAGTCCTGCAGCGGCGCTGTGGGGGCGAAGGCGCTGTCCACTGCCTGCGCGACTATCGAAAAGCGAGCCCGCACCGAGAGTGGGCTGCCCGCTCCCGATGAAGTTGCAGCACTGTCGACTACGTTCGAGCAGTCGTGCGAAGCATTGGCCCAGGTGACCGGAGTACCGCGCACCCTCGCGTCACCAGGCTGATCTCACACGTTGCACCGCGTCGAGCCGGCTTCGCTTGCCCCGGCTCGCCTGTCCCGCCATCATTTCGGCTCGCTCTCTCTCCCCAGCGCGCCGGATCCCGGCGGGACCACATGCGAACCCTCACGCTTCTCCTCGCGGCCTCTCCGGCCGTTGCCGTCGCACAACAAGCATCGACCGCGGCTGTCGCGCGCGTAGTGGCGGAGCCGGCCCGCGTCACCATGAAGGCGGGCCAGACCGTACCGCTCAAGATCACGGCCTTCGACGCCCAGGGGAATGTTCTCCCGAATGTGCAGGTGTTTGTCGGTGGCCCTCGTCTCGCCATTGCGTGGACCAATGGGCAGCTGACCGCCAAGAAGGCCGGGTCCTACACTGCCTTTGCCGCTGCCATCAGCGGGGGCACCAACCCGGTGCAGATCGAGATTCCAGTCCTGGTGAGCTGGCCCGATCTCAACAAACTCACGATTGAAGGCGAGGCCTCGCGCCTCTATGTCGGGACAACCCTGGCGCATGCCGCCAAGGGCACCCATGCCGACGGATCTCTGCGCCCCGGTGTCACCGCCACCTGGCGGTCGGCGGACCCGTCCGTCGCGACCGTGGACCGCTTCGGCAACGTGCTGGCGCTCAAACCGGGCACCGTGACGATCAGCGCCGAGGCCGAGGGCGTATCGGCGCGCCAGACCTACACCGTGGCACCAAACCCGGTGTCGGTGGTGGAACTCGGCATCGGCGAGGCAACGGTCAATACGGGCGATGTTGTGCATCTCGACGCCACGGCCAAGCGGGCGAATGGCCAGCCGGTGGCTGACGCCAAGATCGCGTGGAGTTACCGCTACACGCCTGACGACACCACCGTGGCCCCGGGTGGTCCCGGCATCATCGATTATGTCATTGGCAAGCCGGTCTTCACTGCCAATCACCCGGGGCAGTTCACCCTGGTAGCGCAGTCCGGGAACGTGTTTGCGCAGCGGGTCATCGACGTGAAGCCCCGAGACGCCCGCCAGAAGATTTCCATCACCGGCCGCGGCAGCATCAACTCCACGCATACCTCCGACCTCTGGCCGTGGACCGGCAAGGACGGCCGCGACTACTGCCTGGTCGGCACCTGGGGCGGCGACGGATGGGCGCTCGTGTTCGACATCACGGACATGAACAACATCGTGAAGACCGACTCCATCAAGATCGACGCCCGCACCATCAACGACGTGACCGTCTCACCCGACGGGCGTTACGGCGTGCTGACCCGCGAAGGAGCGTCCAATCGCGTGAATGGTGTCGTCATTCTCGATCTCGCCAATCCCGCGCACCCCAAGGTGGCGTCGACCTTCGATCAGGGGCTGACGGGTGGCGTGCATAACGCCTTCGCCACCAACGACTACCTCTACGCGATTTCAGGCGGCCAGAAGTACCTCATCATCGACGTCAAGGACATCTACAAGCCGAGCTACACCGGAGAGTATCAGCACCCGGGCGCCTACATCCACGATCTCTGGGTGCGCGACGGTATCGCCTATTCTGCACAGGGTGGCGCCGGCACCGTGATTGTGGACGTGGGCAACGGCAAGTGGGGCGGCACCCCGCAGAAACCCAAACTGATCAATGTCTTTCCCATCAACTCGGGCCACGAGATTTTCCCGTACGTGCAAAAGAGCACCGGCAAGACCTATCTCTTTATCGGCGACGAAGAGATGAGCCGGCAGGGCAAAGTCTGGGAAGGCACCAACTACTTCAACGAGATGACCGACAAGGGAGGCATCGCGCAGACCTCGGGCGGCTATGTCCACATTGTCGACGCCACCGACCCGATGAAAATGCAGAAGGTCGGCCGGTACCACCTCGAAGACTACGGCTCGCACGACATCATCGTGGAAGATGACGTGCTGTACCAGGCCTACTACGACGGCGGCGTACGCGTGGTCGACGTCTCAGGTGAGTTGTTAGGCAACATCGCCGAGCAACGCCGCGAGATCGCGGTGTTCAAGCCCTTCGATCCCAAGGGCTTCACCGCCAATGCGTCGTTCGTGATGAACGCCATGCCGTGGAAGGGGAAGATCCTGTTCACCGACTTCAACTCGGGACTGTGGGCGGCCAAGCTCGACCCGAAACCGAAGATCACGCCGTAAGGACCACGAAACACCGGGGCGAGGCGGCCGTACTTGCTGCACGGCTCCTCGCCACCCGTTACCCGGCACGCCATGACCAGACTCCTCCTCGCGACAGCTGCGATCATGTGTTCCCGAGCGCTTGCCGCTCAGGACGCCGTCGTTGACTCACTCGTCCGCGCTCACCTCAGGGAGTTCAGCGTCCCGGGAGCCCAGGTCGCGGTCGTGCAGCGCGGGCGCATTTCGCATTTGGGCGCGTACGGCGTCGCCGATCTCGCCTTTGACGTCCCCGTCACCAACGAAACCGCCTTCTCGATCGCCTCGGCGACCAAATCGTTCGCCGGCGTCACCCTCATGCAGCTCGTGGAGAGCGGAACACTCTCCCTCGATGCGACGGTCGCTCGCTTTGTTCCTGATCTTCCCGTACGCTGGCGCGCCATCACCATTCGGCAACTCGCCACGCACACCTCCGGACTCCCGGACCTCGTGAACCCGGAGTCCGGCGTGCTCATCGCGGCCACCGCCGACGCTGCATGGGCGAAAGTGCAGCGGCTCCCCATGCAGAGCGTGCCAGGTACCCGCTGGAGTTACAACCAGACAAACTACTGGCTGCTTGGGCGTGTTGTGGAGCGTGTGACCGGGCTCCCCTTTGCGCAGGTCATGGCCCGGCAGTTCACGGCCGCCGGGATGACCTCGGCGTCAATCGGGGACATTCATGATGTCCATAGGAGGGCCGCCGACACCTACAGCTTCATTCGCTTCCGCGGGGACTCCTCATGGCGCGATACCACACTCGCGCGCGTTGTCGTCGAGTTCCCTCGCCAACTGCGTATGGCGGCCGGCATCAATGCCTCGGCCCATGATGTGGCCCAGTGGATTGTTGCTTTGCAGGGCAACAAGCTGCTCGGACGCCCCGAGAGTCGAGACACACTCTGGGCGTCGCCTCGCATGAAAAGCGGAAAGATCCTCGGCGAGGGTGAGAGCAGCGGCTACGGTATTGGGTGGCCCACGTTCAATGACGCGAAACATCCCAGTGTTGCCGGCATGGGGGGCGGTCGAGTGGCCTTCTTTGTTTACCCGCGGGACGACTTCGCTGTTGTTGTACTGACCAATCTGCAGGGTTCGCGGCCGGAGATGCTTGCGCGACGGATCGCGGACCGTTTCCTCTCGCCCTGAGTTCGCCACTGGCGTTTGCAGTCGCGTAGCTCAGGCGCCAGCAAGCATGCGTTCGGGATGAATCGCCACGCTTGGGAATGCCTTGAGGACCGCCGCATCAAAGGTGACGAGCGCACACCCCAGTTCTTCCGCTACCGCCACGTACTCGCAATCGTACGATGAGCACCCCGACGAGGCGATCAGTTCAAGGACGCGACCGCTGGAGGGCGCGACAGTGGAGTCACTGAGCGCATCAAGCGCCACCGTTAGGAGCTCGCTCGCCTGACTCGGCGTACAGGCGCGGTTGCGCACGAGCTTGCCGAATACGCTCCGCAATTCGCTGTGCACGAGCGGCGGGGCTACCCACTCAGCGTGCAGCTGCTGCAACGCGTCGGCGAGCTCCGACGCTTCTCCGGGGACGACGAGCGACGCCACAAGGTTGGCGTCGGCGACGATCACCGACGCCCCTCGCGCTTGGCAGCGGTGAGCTCCTTGTTGTTCATGCGCACCCGCCTTGCCGCCAGCTGCTCGCGCATAGCGCGTGCACGGTCGAGGTAGCCTTCCACGTCGCGCTCGCGCCGAGTGAGGGCGAAGCGCAGACACTCGATCGCTTCACTGTTGATGCTCCGCCGCTGGGCCGTCGCGCGTTCGCGCAGCCGGTCGTAGACGTCGTCGGGCACATTTCGAATGGTCAAGACAGCCATCGTGGTCCTCGCTGCAACACTTATGACTGCATTATGCATGCAGATTGCTGTCATATCAAGCCCTCCTCTCCTGGGACTGGTCCGTGGGAACCAGAGTAGCCAGACTCCGCGCCCTGTGTATCATCAAGTTTCTTGCGGGTTGGATCACTTCCACTGCGAACGCACTCTGCTCGACCCCGCGCGCCCGGAAACCCACGTCACTTCCCCACACACCACCCATGTCGCATCGCGCCTTCGTTCAGCTTGCCCTGATCCTTTTCCCGGGAGTGTTGTGGGCACAGAACCCGCCTGGACCAGAGCCGCCGGAAACGGTGACACCGGCCATCCGCGGAGTCGTGGCCGAAGGCACGCGAGTGCGTTTCATCAAGGGAGGATTCCGCGGCACTGAAGGTCCCATCGGGATGCCGGATGGCTCGCTGGTGTTTACCGAGACGCAGGCCAATCGGCTGATCCGGATTGATCGCAACGACAGCGTGACCACGTTCCTCGAGAACACCAATGGGTCCAATGGCCTGGCGTTCGATCGCGATGGACGACTGCTCTCCGTGCAGACGACGCCCGGACAGACGCGCATTGGTGTGTTGTATCCAGCAGGGCGCGAAGCCACGCTCACGGCGGACTTCCAGGGCGCGGCGTACGGCAGGCCTAACGATCTGACGGCGGGACGCGTTGGCGTGTACTTCTCCGATCCCGGTCCGAACGTGGCGGCGGGACAACCTGCGGTGCCCAACCCCCTGCCGGCGGCCGTGTATCACCTGGCGTGGAACGGCCAGGTCCATCGTGTCGCCGAAGGAATCGCACGACCCAACGGCGTGTTGCTCAGTGGCGACGAGAAGGTGCTCTATGTGGCCAACACCAATGGCGAGCATGTGCTGGCCTTCGATGTGCAGGCCGATGGCAGCCTCACCAACCGGCGCAACTTCGCGAAGCTCGACGGCGTGCGAACCACAGACACCGGCGTGAACAGTGGCGCCGACGGGTTGGCTATCGATAGCGAGGGGCGCCTGTATGTGGCGGCCAACACCGGCGTGCAGGTCTTCTCTCCGAAGGGCGAGCTGCTCGGCACTATCCCGACGCCACGGCAACCACAGAACCTCGCCTTCGCGGGTCCGGACAAGAAGACCTTGTACATCGTGGGACGCGGCTCGGCGTATCGGGTCGATATGATCGCCCGCGGCTTTGCGGGTCGCCCCAAGTAGTGTGCGCGCCGTGCTTCCCGTGCCTCCCGTGCTTCCCGTGCCTCAGACCCTAAGGTAACTCCACTCCTTCGAGAACGGGATCCGGCTCATCAGCACCGCACGGTCCTTCAGCACAACCAGGCGGTCGCTGGGGTTGATGCCGATCCCGCTTTTCTCGTCGTAGAGCCCCGGCTCCACCGAAAAGGTCATCCCTTCCTCGATCACACTGTGATCGCCTAACGCGATGAAGGGCGGCTGATGCCCCACGAAGTTCTGCCCCTGCCCATGCCCCGGGCGATGATAGATGAACTCTTGCATCCCCTGCTTGATCTGATACGCGTGGATCTTGCGCGCCACGTCGGAACAGATGGCACCGGGTTTCACCTCCTCCACCATCATCTGCACGGTATCGGCCACCACCTGCCACATCTTGTCGTGGGCAGGAGTTGACGGGAGCAGGATGTAGTTGCGATACCCTTCCCCACCGTAGCCGCCCAGCAGGATGTCACAGTTGACATACACGGGCTGCCCACGCCTGATGCGGGCATGGAAAAACTGGTTGGGATGAGGATACGCCGTGGCCACGCCGGTCCGCACGTAGTTGCCGGTCACTTCCATCCCCACCGCACTGTGCGGCTTTCCGTCTCGTTTGACATCCCGCATCATGAGGTTGATGCCATACGACGACAGTGCCTGGCCCACCTGGTAATCCGTCGTACTGGTTCCGTGCTCCAGGATGTAGTCGCGCGCGAAGGCGTGCACGAGATCGAAGTAGCGGTACGCACGCTGCGTCAGGGCAATCTCTTCCGGCGTCTTGATCACCTGCATCTTCAGGCAGAGATCACCGATGTCTGACGCCTTCGCCCCCGGAAGCACACGGTCGAACGTGCGTTGTGCCGATGGGACGAGCTCGCGATCGAGCCCGATGGTTTTGCCCGCCAGACCACGATCGGCGAGATGTTTGAGCACCCACTCCCAGAGGTCGACGCGATTCGTGCGCCCCGGAAGTTCTCCACGGTTGGGAAAAGCTCCCTCGGCGTGCGGGTAGCAGAAGTAGTACGTGTTCTCGGTGCACCACCATGACGTGATGAGATCGCGATCGATGGCCGGTGAAAACCAGTACGCCGTATCACTCTCGCTGGTGGGCATCAGCACCCACGTCGTGCGTTCGCCGCTGCCGCGGAAGCACCCCGTGAAGTAGACGAGGTTCACATCACTCTGCAGCAGGATGGCATCGACGCCGCGGGCCCGGGCCTGCTCGCGCAGGCGGCGGGATTGGGCCTGATACCAGGCGAGGGGAAGACGATCGCTGCCTAACGGCGCTGGCACCGGATGCTGCGGGTTCTCCACGAGGAGCCGCTCGGAGCCACGCCGGCGGCGCGGTTGTGCGGCGAGCGACTCGGCCGCGAGGGAGGACGACGCCAGCCCGAGCCCCATCTGGCGAACAAACGATCGGCGTGATGACATCGATATTCCCATCGAGAGGACGGAGGGAATGTGCCTCGTGCGCCGCGCCCTGTCACCCCGTGACTAGTCGGAGCGCAGTGCCTCGGTGGGGCTCAGTGTGGACGCCCGGTGCGCCGGGAGGTACAGCGCCCCGGTGAAGACCAGCGCAAGCATCCCGAGGGTGACACCCAGCGCAACCGGATCGTGCCCCGGCGTCTCGAACAGTTGCGACGCGAGGAGCCGGCCGATGCCAAGCGCCCCGCCAGTGCCAAGCACCAATGAAACACACACCAGCCGCCAGCCTTCGCGAAGTACCCCCATCCGCACCGCACCAGGGGTGGCGCCGAGCGCCATCCTTACGCCGAACTCGCCGGTGCGCTGCGTGACCGCGTAGGCAAGCAGGGCGTAGAGACCTAACGATGCGACCAGCATGGCGAGGGCAGCGAGCCCCGTGGCGAGCAGGACGGCAATGCGACGCGGCGTGTAGAACGATGCCAGCGCGTCGTTGAGGGGACGAAAGGCTGTGCGGCCCGAGACGCTGAGCGAAAGTTCAGGCTCCACCTCGCGCAGGGCCCGCTCCACGCTGCGCCGGAGATCCGCAGGCGCGAGCCCGCTTCGTACCACGACCGAACCCCAACCCCACACCTCGCGTGTGAACGGCAGGTAGACCTCCGCCACCGCCGGATTCGACGGGCCGAACGCGCGCAGATCTCGAATGACCCCGAGGACGGTGGAAGGCTCCGGATCGCCAAATCCGGGCCGGGTCTGCGCGGAGCGGAAGATGGTCAACGATCGTCCGATGGGATCGGCATCGGGCCAGTAACGCCGGGCCACCGACTCCGAGATCACCACGCCGGTGCCCGCGCCCTCCACTTCTTCGCGGGTGAACCACCGTCCGCGCACCAGGCGAAGTCCCATGACCGTCGCGTACTCCTCGGATGCGGTTCGGTACATGGCCGCGTCGGCACCGTCAGGATCGGGGTCAACGCCCGGCACGCGAACGCCGGTCTGTATCGCGCCGCCTAACGGGACATGGTTGACGAACGCCGCATGCTCGACCCCTGGAATGGCTGCAGTGACCTCGATGAGCCGGCGAAAGAAGACTCGCGCACCTGCCTCATCGCCGTAACGCCCTTTCGGCGGGCTGACATCAATGGCGAACACGCCGTCTGGTGTGTAGCCGATGTCCACTGCCTGCATGCGGCCAAAGGCACGCAGCATCAGGGCGGCGCCAGCCAGCAGCATGACCGCCAGCGCCATTTGCACGCTGGTGACGGCAGAACGCAGCCATCGCGTTTCGGTGCCCGCCGAGGCACTGCCGCGCCCCACGAGCAGGCCTCCGGGCGGCGCGCGACGGATGCGCACTGCCGGAATGAGCGCAATGCCAAGACCCATCAGCAGGGCCAGGCCCATGCCTACAGCGCCAACACGTCCGTCCAGATGCAGTTCCTCGGTGCGGGGAATCCCGAGTGACGCGGCCCTGATCACCCCAAGCAGGACCATCGACAGCGCGAGCCCGATGGCACCGGCCACGGCTGACAGCAGCGCCCACTCCATCACCACCTGCCTGACGAGGCTCGCTGCCGAGGCCCCCAGGGCGGTGCGCACCGCATGCTCACGCCGACGCCGTGCGGCCCGGAGCAGGGCCAGGCCCGCCAGGTTGGCGCCAACGAGAAGCAGCATCAGGAGCATGGCCAGCGCCAGCGCACGGAGTGAACCGCCGATGGTCCCGAGGATAGTCTCGCGTAGGCCGGTGAGCTGCACCGCGGGATAGGCGCCCCCAGGGTCGGCGAATTGCGCCGCGAGTTTGCTCTGTACCCCGGACAGCTCCTGCGCCGCCTGATCAGCTGAGACACCGGACGCAAGCCGACCGACCAGTCGGCTGTCGACATGCAAGAGCCGGTTCTGAAGCACGGGAAACTGCGCGCGCAACGGCTCCAGGGGGACGATGACCTCGGCCCACTCAGGGTATCGCTGCGCTCCGGCGATCACACCAACGACAGTGGTCGGCCGGTCGTCGAGCTCGATGACACGACCGATGATCGAGGAGTCGCGACCAAACCGGGAAACCCAGGCGGACTCCATGAGCATGGCCACGTGGGCTCCGCCGCCCTCTTCCTCGTCTGCCTGGAAGGCGCGCCCGAGGAGAGGGGTGATCCCGAGGGCCGGCACCACTCCGGCAGAGGCCAGCGCTACCACGATGGGCTGCCGTTCCCCCGGCCGGCCAAGACTCGCCGTTTCGCCGCGCAGGAAGACCAGATGGGAAAAGCTGCGGTTGCTTTGTCTCCAGTCGGCAAAGGTGGGGAACGAGGCGAGCCGCTGGTTGCCCCTGCCGTCGTCCTCGAGAATGGTGACAATGCGATCCGGCTCGTGCACCGGAAGGGGGCGCAGCATCACGCGATCAACCACCGTGAACGCCGCCGTGGCCGCCGCAAGGGCGATCGCCAGCGTGCAGATCACCCCCACCGAAAAGGCGGGGGCCCGTAGCAATCCCCGACCGATGTACCGCAGCTCCGTGAACCAATGGGCAGGCATGATGAGATATTTTCTTATCTCTACACGCACCTGTCAAGGCCAGCGGAGTCGCGGTGGGGGATTTCTCGGTGACCACAGCTCCGTGACGGCGCAGAAGTCCGGGTCCGGGCGATGAGACAGAACGCCCGCTGCATAACGAGTGAGCGCCACCGGGTACCCCCGTCCCGCTGCACCTGGTGGCCACGCGTGTGTGATATCCGATACACTTCAGCAGGTGTCGCGCCGGGACGTGTGCGAGGGCGCCGTTGTCCCGTACTGCCCCGATTGATTAATGCACGCCTGATCGTTAGCGTCGCCTTACGAGTATGCGTGCAGCCGTTTCTCTCCCAATCCTCTCTGCCATTCCGGCATGAAGCTCAGAACACGGCTGCTGATCGACTATTACTTCGGGGGCTTCCTGCACGCGGTGCTGCGCGTGCCGACGATTGCGCTCGGCAAGCTGCTCAAGCGGGACCACGAACTCGGGCCGGTCAAGGAGATTGCCGTACTCAAGCTCCTGGGTGGAGGCAGCCTGGTCATCGCCTATCCCGCCCTGCTCGCACTCCGGCGACTGCCGCACATCCAGCGGCTCACCCTCATCACCTCCGAAGCCATCGCCCCCTTTGGCGAATCGCTTGGCATCTTTGACGAGATTGTGGTGGTACGCGTGGAGAAGGGGCTGGTCACGCTCGGGCTGGATTCTATCGCGGCATTTCGCCGTTTGTTTCGCCACGATGCCATCGTCGACCTCGAGATTCACAGCCGGCTGAGCACCGTCTTTTCGCTGCTCACGGCGGCACGCAACCGCGTCGGCTTCTTCACGACCTTCTCGTTCTGGCGACGGTATCTCAACACACACTTGCTGTTTTGCAACATCACCAACGGCATCTATTCGTTCTACGATCAGATTGCCATGATCTTCGGTGCCACGCCGGTTGACCTGCGCGAGTGTGCGGAGGAGTTCCGGCGTTCGCTGGGCCCTGCACAGGCGTTCGACACACCGGCGTACCGTATTGCGCTGGCACCGACATGCTCCGGGCTGAGCCGGGAGCGCATGTTGCGCCCCGAGGACTGGCCGGGCCTCATCGCAAAGCGGATCGAGGGTCTCGAGGCCACACAGCCAGTGGCGCTTCACATGCTCGGCGCCCCAGCCGACCGGCCTGAGCTGGAGACGATGAAGGCGTTATTGACCGAGCGATTCGGTGAGCGTGTGAGCATTCACAATCACGCGGGCGAAACCAAACTGAAGGATTCAGTTCGCGTTCTGGCCGCCATGAACGAAGCGGTGTGCGTGGACTCCGCCCTCCTCCACTTCAACCGTCTGCTGGGGCAGCGCACGGTGTCATTCTGGGGGCCGACCGATCCACGCACCTTGCTGCGCGGCACGGATCGGGGGATCGACGAGATCCACTACACCAAGATTCCGTGCTCGCCCTGCGTGCATCTCTCGGCGCAACCGCCCTGCAAGGGACAGAACATCTGCATGCGTCTTGCGCTGGACCCCAATGCTCCGCTGCCGCGTAACCAGCCCTGGGTGCTCAAGACGTGAGGCGCGCAAACACCGCCACCGTCGCGGCAGTACTGCTGATCATCGGCTTGTTTGCCTTCTTTGCGTACCATCAGACCGCCGGGGTGCGCGCCGACGATACGGACTGGGCGATGTACCTGATGCATACGAGGAACATCATCGAGGGGCAGCCGTATGCGAGCACCGGCTACATCTACCAGCCGGAATCCACCACCGAGGTAGGGGCAAACTCCTATCCGTCGGGCCTTCCGCTGCTGCTCTTGCCGCTGTACGCGGCGGTTGGCTTGAACATCGCCGCGTTCAAGCTCTTCAACGCCGTCTTCCTGGCCCTTTCGCTCTGGCCGGCGTATTTGATTGCCAAGCGCACGCTGCATCCGCGGATGGCGCTCCTGAGCATCGCCGTCCTGGGCTTTTCCTCGTTGTACCTGCTCAGCTACAACAGCATCGGATCAGATGCCCCGTATCAGCTGGTCTCGCTGCTGGTGATTCTCCTGCTGCTGCACGTCCGCAGCAACGACCTGGACGACACCAGGCCATGGCGATGGGGCGCGCTGGTTGGACTCGGCATCGCGATCGCCTACCTGATCCGTCCCTTTGGTCTGGCGCTCCTTCTCGGGGTCGGTGGGGCCGAGGTCTTGCGCCGCCGAAAGATCACGCCGTTTCTGATCGCGGTCGGTCTGACCTTCGTGCCACTGGCCGTCTTCAACAACCTGCTGCTCCACACCGACTCGAGCTACGCGTCGCAGTTCACCTGGTCGCCACGCGCCATCGCCAGTCACGCCATTTCGTATCTCGGATTCTTCTCCTACCTGTTTGCCAACCCGATCAGTCACCTCGCGCGGTATGGCCTGTGGGCGCTGGCCCTACCTCTCGCGGCCTTCGCCCTCTTTCGCCGACTCCGCAACGGCATTCCCGCCCCCGAAGCCTATCTGGCCACGCTGATGGGCGTGCTCTGCGTCTATTGGGTCCCGAACGCCCGGTACCTGCTGCCCGTCATGCCCTTTTTCATCATCTACATCCTCGAAGGGCTTTCCGCGTTAGGCACCCGGCTGTCCGGCGGTCAGCTCCGGATCATGACCGCGGCTGCCGTTGTGGCGCTTCTTGCCGCCCCGGCGTCGAACGCCCTCATGGTACGTCCCAATGCCAGAGATACGCTGGTCACGTCCCAGGCCTTCGAGGCCCTGGCTGACCGCATTCGACAAGAGACACCCACCGACGCGTACCTGGTCTTCTGGAATCCCCGTGTGCTGAGTTTGTCGACGGGCCGCTCCGCGAGTGGCTGGCCCTCCGAGGCTGATCCCGCTCGGGTTCGGGAGTGGCTGCTGAAGATCGGATCCGGCTATGTTGTGGCTGACAAGGAGCGCGCTGACGATGCGCGGGCACTCCTGCCGCTGGCGACCCTCTCACCTGGGGACTTCAGCGTGACGTTCGAAAACGATCGTTTCCAGCTGATTCGCCTGGCCAACCCCGGGAGTGCGCCGAGCCGCTGAGTCGGCGAGGGTGCGCGGCACGTCGGCTTCAGGAGATCACACACCTCATGTCATCGCGCCCACTTGCCCTGATTACGGGAGCAACAGCGGGAATAGGACTGGAGTACGCACGACAGCTCGCCGCTCGCCAGCATGATCTCGCCCTCGTGGCCCGCGATGAGCAGCGACTGAATGCGACAGCGACCGAGCTCGCGGCCGCGTACGGCGTCACCGTGGGTGTCATACAGGCCGACCTCGCGTCGAGTGAGGGGATCGGCAAAGTGTCGTCGTGGATTGCCGAACACCCGGTCGAGTTGCTGGTGCATAACGCGGGATTCGGCACCAAGGGACTGCTGCACCGCACAGAGGCTTCGGCGCAGGAGCAGATGGTGATGCTGCACGTGACGGCCACCGACCGCCTTGTTCGGGCCGCCCTGCCTGCCATGCTTGAACGAAATGCGGGAACCCTCATCGCCGTGTCATCCGTTGCATCGTTCTCCATCAGCGCCGCGAATGTGAACTACACGGCGACCAAAGGGTACCAGCGCATCTACATGGAATCATTGTCCCTTGAATTGGAGGGCACCGGGGTGCAGGTGCAGGTGCTTTGCCCCGGCTTCACCCGCACCGAGTTTCACGAGCGCGCCCGGATGAACATGGGCGCCATCCCGATCAGTCTCTGGATGACTGCCGAAGCGGTGGTGCGTGACTCTTTGCGGGCCATCGACCGTAGGGGTCCCGTGGTCGTGGTTCCTTCGCTTCGCTGGAAGCTCATTGTCTTTCTGCTTCGCCATTTGCCGCGCGCTCTCCTGCGAGGGAGCGCGCGACGTTACCAGAAAACCCGCGTGTAATGCTTCGTCTTTTTGCCGGGCTGCTGCTCGCCTGCGTCCCCGCCCTCGCAGCAGCACAGCCCCGAGTGCAGCTCAGTGGATACATCCGGGACGCGGCCTCACGTGAGGTGATTCGTTACGCGCTGCTCTCGGCCGATGGTGATTCGGCGCGCTCGCAGAGCAACGCCGATGGGTTCTACTTCCTGAATCTCCGCCCGGGTGCACACCGTCTGCGGGTGCGTGCCATCGGCTTTGCTCCGCTTGACACAACTGTGACATTGACGGACGCCACGACCTTCGACCTCCTGCTGACGTCGCGCCCCCCCGAACTGCAGCGCGTGGTGGTGTCGGCCGATCAGGAGAAATCGGACGTGGACCCGAGCACCGCCGAGATGAGTGTGGCCCGCCTCGACCTCAACATCATCCGGCAGGCTCCGGCCGCGTTAGGTGAGGTGGACCCCCTGCGCAGCATCACGCTGCTGCCGGGTGTGTCACGGTCCAGCGACTTCTCGACCGCCTTCAGCGTGCGGGGCGGCACCAACGACCAGAATCTGATTCTCCTCGACGAGGCCACGATCTACAATCCGGCGCACGTGCTGGGGTTCCTCTCGGTGTTCAACGCCGATGCAGTGGCTGACATGACGCTCTACAAGGGTGCCATCCCGCCGCGGTTTGGCGGTCGCCTCTCATCGGTGCTCGATGCCCGGCAGCGCGAGGGGAATGCGCAGGATTTCGGGGGCACGGCGTCCATCGGTCTCTTGTCGAGTCGTGTGTTGCTCGAGGGGCCCCTCGGCGGCACCAAGGGTTCCTTTCTCCTGGCGGGGCGACGTTCGTACGCCGATCTCTTTCTCAAGCTGGCGCCGGACACCTCGGTGCGAGACTCCCGGGCCTACTTCTACGATTTCAATGCCAAGGCCAACGTCCCGTTAGGCAAGACGGGGACGATCATGGCCTCGGCCTACGCCGGACGCGATCTCTTCAGCCCCTCGCGCGACTTCGAGGCCGGGTGGGGCAATGTGTCGGGGACGGTGCGCTGGAACCAGATCTTCAAGTCACGCCTCTTCTCCAAACTCTCCTACACCGTGGGGAGTTACGACTACCTGCTGGGCTTTGCCTTCCTCGATTCCGATGTCGACTGGACGTCGCATATCACGAGTCAGGAGATTCGCCTCGACGAGTCGTATCACTTCTCCGAGCGCAATGTGCTCGAGTTCGGCGCCGAGATTGCGGGACAGTCCATTCGCCCCGGCGATCTGGTACCGGCCGACACCGCGGCGGTGAACCCGGTGCGGGTCAATTCGAGAAGTGGTCTTTCGGGCGCTGCCTACGTGGGTCACGTGGTTGATCTGAGTGACCGCTTCACCCTGCACTACGGGGCGCGCTACTCGTACTTCGCACGTCGTGGTCCCGGCACCACATACCAGTATGCCGAAGGTCGTCCGGTGACGTGGAACGAGGTGCTGCGGCGCTACGAACCCTCACTACCGATCGACAGCACCCGCGTGACGTCTGGCACAATCAGCGACGCCGGCGGTATTGAGCCCCGGGTGTCGCTCCGGGTCGGCCTGACTCCCACCGCGTCGCTGAAAGCGAGCTACGCGCGCACACGACAGTACCTGCTCCTCGCCACGCGGACCAACTCCCCGACCCCACTCGACGTCTGGGAACCGGTGGGGCCGTGGGTCAAGCCGCAGCGAGCTGACCAATTCGCGGTGGGATACCAATCGACACTGCGCGGGGGCGCCTATGAGTTCTCCGCCGAGACGTACTTCAAACGGTCGTACAACGTGCTGGACTTTGTGGACGGCTCCGACGTGATCCTCAATCCGCAGGTTGAAACGGCGCTGCTGCAAGGTGTGGGTAGGTCATACGGCCTGGAGCTCTTTCTCCGCAAGCAGATGGGAGACCTGACGGGCTGGATCAGCTACACGCTCAGTCGCGCCGAGCAGCGTTTTGTGGCCGGTCCCAATGCCGGCATCAACAATGGCGCGTGGTTCAACTCACCGACCGACAAGACGCACGACCTCGCCATTGTCGCGGTGCGACCCCTGTGGAAGCGATGGACACTCGGCAGCACCTTTACGGCGGCGAGCGGATTGCCGACAACATATCCGGTGTCCCGGTATGTGATCGATGACTTCGTGGTGCCGGAGTACGGGCCACGTAACAGTCAGCGACTCCCCATGTACCACCGGCTCGACCTGAGCCTCACACGCAGCGGGCGTCGCAACGAGCTGCAGTTCGGGGTGTTCAACGCCTACAACCGGTTCAACGCCCAGAGCATGAGTTTCCGTCAGGCGGAGGGTCAGCCCCTCCGTACCGAAGCCGTGCAGCTTTCCGTGTTTGGCATCGTGCCGAGTATCTCGTACACCTTCAAGTTCTGAGCCGCGCAATGCGACGATGGTTTTTTGCCGTGCTGATGCCGCTTGCGGCCTGCGAGCGTGTGGTGGACGTGGATATCACCGAGGGGCCGCGTCGCCTTGTGGTGGAAGCGAAACTGGAGCGCATACACGGCAGCACTGGCGGGACACAATCCATCAAGCTGAGTACGACGGGTTCGTATTTCAGCAACGTGTTGCCGCCTGCGGCACGCGGGGCCACGGTGCTGGTCACCGACAACACCGGCCGGAGTTATCCCTTCACCGAGTCGGCGACCGCCGGTGTGTACGTGACGTCGTCGCTTGCCGTGGAGCGTGGTCGCACCTACACGCTGCGCATCGACTGGGAAGGTCAGCGTTTCGAGGGTCGCGAGTCCACGGTGACGGTCACCGCCATCGACTCACTCTACTTCGACAAACCCAAGCCCGGGCGATTCTCCGGTGAGGGCGGCGTGCGCGCGACGATTGACACGCGGGATCCTGCTGGCGAGAAGAACTTCTACCTCTGGGATCAGTTTGTGGATGGTGTGCGTCTGCTGGGTCCGGACTCGGTCTTCAAGGCTCGCATCATCGCACCCGATGACGCCGTGGACGGCAAGCCGGTGCTGGGCTACCAGCCCTTCGAGGGTGTGGACATCAAGGTGGGGTCGCGGGTGCTCGTCAGGCAGACCGGCATTTCCGAAGCGCTCTATCGCTACTACTTCGCGCTGACCGACCAGGTCTCCGGCGACGGATCCATCTTCTCGGTGCCGCCGGCCAGCCTTCGTGGCAACATCGGGAACCTGACCAACCCGCAACAACCGGCGTTGGGCTACTTTTCAGTGTCCGAGGTGTCGGAGGCGTTTGCCGTCCGTCGTTAGGCCTGCCGGACACCTCTCAACCGGCGATGAATGACCATGCTGCCGTCTCGCCTTGCCGTGGTACCGCTCCTCACCTCCCTGGTCCTGAGTCCCTGCGCCGCTGGGGCGCAGCAGGTGCGGCAGATCGTCACCTTCCTCTTCCAGCCCGGACGCGGCGGCGATGCCCTGCGCATCTACGAGGAGCAGCTCAAGCCGATCTACATCGGGAACGCTCCCCTCAAGCGCTTTCGGGCCTACCGCGAAGCCGAAAGTCCTGAGCCACTCGATCTGGTGATCGTCAGCAGCTACGATGGCATGGCCGGGATGGATGCCGGCAATGAAGCACTGCGCACCGCCCCGGCGTCGGGGCCGTCGGCGTTCCAGTTGTACGGCACACTCTCCGCCATGACGCAGTCCCATCATGACCAGTTCGTGGAGATGATTGCATCGCTGAGTGATTCGGTAGCTGGAGACACGGCGCAACTGACCGTGTTCGAGTACTACCGCGTGACTCCGGGGATGCACCAGCGCTTCGAGCTGCAGCTGTCGGCGCTGCGGGATGGGGAGCGCGCAAACCGGCCCTACCTGTGGAGTGAAACCGGCCGCATGCTGGTGAGCGACGGGTGGGACTATCTTCGCGTCTTTGGCATTCGCTCGCTTGGCGAGTGGCATTCGTACCGGACGCGCACGCGCCGCTCAACCGCCGACGGCCTGATTGCCGCGCGAAAGACCATCATTGTGCGCGGCATTCCCGCGCTGTCGGTTCGCTGAGAGGGGCCCGCCTCAGGGACCCGCGCGATACACGGTCACGGCGGTATCCTCGAAGCGGCGCATGGTGCCCCCCGGAGGAATCGGATGGTGAAATGCATGCTCCACGGTGAGCACCTTCGAGAAGGGCTTGAGCAGCCATCCTTCAATGAGCCGGTCGAGCATGCGCGACTCGTACGGCGGATCAGCAAACACGAGGTCGTAGGCATCAGCGCCTAACGCGGCAGCAAACGGGAGTGCGTCCCGCTTGAAGATCCGTGTTTTCTCGCGCACGCGCAGGGCGGCGACGTTGGCACGCAGGGCGTGCAGGGACGAGGGCCGCGTCTCCACGAAGTCGGCGCTTTTGGCCCCACGTGACAGCGCCTCGAGACCCAGGGCGCCCGTGCCGGCAAAGAGGTCGAGGACGCGCGCGTCGGGCAGGTCGGCCCTGAGCATCGTCAGCCAGGTGTCGCGCACCAGCTCTGCCGTGGGCCGCACCCTGAAATCGTTGGGTGAGGTGAGGTCGCGTCCCGCCAGCTTGCCTCCAACAATCCTCATGTGCGCCAGTCTCTCATACCGGACAGGGTAGTGGTGTCCGGGACGTGACACCAGCCCTCATGCTGGCTCCCCCGGGATTCCGGAGGTAACGTCGTGCCATGACAACCAGACTCCTCCTCGTCGCCGCACTTGCGGTGACAGTCCCGCTCCATGCGCAGGAGCGCACGGCCGACCCGATCAAGCGTGGACTGCAGCTCTCGGAGTTTCCGCGTGTGGTCAAACTCGCTGACCATGTGTATGGCTACGAGGAAATCCGCCAGCCCGGCTTCACGACGGTGAGCCTCTTTGTGGTAGGGCGGGACGGCGTGCTGATTGCCGACGGACAGGGGAGCCCGGCCGCGACCCAGCGGATGCTCGATGAAATTCGCCGCGTGACCCCTCTGCCGGTGAAGTGGTACGTGGTCGGGTCCGATCATGGCGATCACACCGCCGGCAACAGTGTGCTTCCGTCCGGCATTCGCTACATCGTCCATCGCAACTCAAGAGATCAGCTGGTGCGCGATTCGACGGCCGCTGCCGCGGCCAACGCGCGTGCCGCAAGCGAGGCGCAAGCCAAGGGGCAGCCGGTCCCGGCACCACGTGTGGTGGTTGTTCCGCCCCAGGCCATGACATCCGATGGAGAATCGGTCGACCTCGGCACTACGCGAGTCGACATTCTGTTTCTCGGTCGCGCGCACACGGGTGGTGACCTCATGGTGCACCTCCCGCGTGAGAAGATCCTCTTCATGAGTGAGGCCTATCTCAACCGGGTCTTCCCTGCCATGCGTTCGGCGTATCCCACGGAGTGGGTGCGCACGGTCGCTCGCGCGCTGTCCATGGACGTGACTCGTTATGTGCCCGGCCACGGTTTTATCGAACGTGGTCCGGTGTCGCGCGAAGAGCTGGTCAACTTTCAGCGCGCACTCGAGGCGGTGATCGCCGAGGTCACACGGCTGCATCGCGCTGGGGTCGGGGTGGAGGACGCCATCAAGCAGGTGAACTGGGGTCAGTACGCGGGCTGGTTCCTGGCCGAGCAGCAGGCGCCGATTGCGGTTCGTAAAGTGTACGAAGAACTCGACGGAAAACTCCCTCGCCCGACGCAACCCTGATCAAAGAAAACCGCCGGCAGTCCGTGAGGACCACCGGCGGCACGTGCCCGCTGGGAACCGCTGGGCTTACGGGCACTCGGGGCGGCCGCGAGGCAGCGCCATCGTGC
Organism: uncultured Gemmatimonadota bacterium; assembly: GCA_902826615.1. GTDB lineage: Bacteria > Gemmatimonadota > Gemmatimonadetes > Gemmatimonadales > Gemmatimonadaceae > RBC101. Next base: position 60,435 of record CADEFN010000006.1, on the reverse strand, counting down.
AGTTCTTTGTGACACCGTCCTTGGTGATCACAACCTTGGCCGTGGTGCTGCCGTCGTAGGTGATCACTTCGCGGCGCGTCGACGAGACGGCGGCGGAGCCGGCAAAGGTCACGGTCGCTTTCATCTCACGGATGACCGTACCGGACCTCGGATAGGTCGGCTTGCCGTTTTCGACCGGCACAACCAGGGCGCGTGTGGTGTCACCGGCAGCACGTGTGGCGGTGAAGGTCCCGCGGCTGGAGGTTCCCGTCACCGATTCGGTGCCCGCCGAGGTGCCGTTGACGGTGCGCTGCGTGGATCCTGCCGCGAGCCCGGCCACAGTCCGGTTGCTGCTGTTGTTCACTTGTGTGGTCGCCGTGAGGATCGTGGTGGTGTCCCCGGCAAATCGCCCGCCGTGTCGCGGACCGTTGCCCCGTCCGTTGTTGCTGCCGCGCTCGAACGTCACGGTGCCTGTCACCGCCGTCTGCACATTGACCGTGTTGGTGGTCACCGTGTCAAATGCCTGCTGGACGGCACCTGCTGTGTTACTGTAGGCCATCGACTGAGTGACCGTGACGCCGTTTTTCGTGACCGGGGTGCAGACAAAACGCCCCGTCGCCGCATTGAACGCGCCCTCGCAGGTAAATCGGCCACCGCCAAAGCGGCCACCAAAGGGGCCACCATGACCGAAGCCGCGCCCTGGTGCCATGGCGCCAGCAAAGGCATCACCCAGGCCACCGCCCATCAGTCCACCCTCGCGGAAACCGGGCATCTTGCCCCCCGGGAGGAACATGAAGCCCGTCGCCTCGCTGTCGCCCGCGTAGGAGCTGGTGACATCGGAGAAGCCGAGCGGAACGGTGTTGAATGCCTCGCTGACTGCCGCGTTGGAGAGGAACTGCGCACGATCTGAGGTGAAGGGATCGCTGCAGGCTGCGAGCGCCGCGATGGCGCAGGCGATAAGGGGTGGAGCCTTTCTCATTGGGATATCTCCCGGTGGGGTAGGCCAGTGTGAGCTGGCGTGTGGGCGGGGGGATGTGCCTGTACTACACGCCGATCAGACGGCACCCTATGCACAGACGTTAAGGGAGGGCGACCGGGAATGTGCCGAAACGCACACCTTCCGCTACCCCTCTGACCGCCAGGCCAGGGAGAACAGCTCCGGGAACGGAACGCGTGCCTCAGGTCTACATCGGGCAACTCCCACCAGCCTTCCATGCGCCTCCGTAGCGTTGCCGTCGCGGCCCTCCTGCTTTTCGTCTCCACGCTGCTCCCTGCCCAGGGCGTCAACACCGACAGTGCCGGCCTCGCGCTCAAGGGCTACGACCCGGTGGCGTTCTTCACCGTCCAGCAGCCGACGCCTGGTGATGCCAGATACACCGCGACGCACGAAGGAGCCACGTATCGCTTTTCGTCCGCAGCCAATCGCGAGACCTTCATGAAAGAGGCCGCGAAGTATGCACCGCAGTACGGCGGCTATTGCGCGTTTGGGGTTGCCGGCGGCTACAAGGTGAAGGTCGATCCTGAGGCCTTTACCGTGCGAGACGGCAAGCTGTACCTCAACTACGACAAGCGCGTACAGGAACGCTGGTTGAAGGACATGCCCGGCTACCTGTCGAAGAGCGAAGCCAACTGGTCAGGGCTGCGTGACAAGCCGCGCCGTGACAAGGTCGGGAGCTGAACACGGCGACCGCTACCGGTAGAAGTCCCAGCTCGCGGACATCATCGACCAGGTGTGGCGATTGGGTCCGGTAGTGTACTGCCGGCTGCGGGTGAACGCCTCCCATTGCAGGGAGATCATGTGCAGCCGCAGTCCGGCGCCAAAGCTGTACTCGCGCTGCTCCGGTACCCGTGTCACCGACCGATTGTTGTCGATCAGACTTCCATCGAGTGAAAAGTCTCGAGCCACGTACTCGGCGCGAGCTGCTGCGCTGACGTAGTACTCGAGCTGACTCCGTCCTCGTAGCACCCGCGGATCCCAGGGGTGCGAGAGGTTGTACCCAAGGCGGAGGCGCCCTCCCCCTTCGGCAGTCGTGCGCACGGTGCCCAGGGTCATGGCCGCGGTTGGGGCGAGGTCGATGATGGCCTTGTTGCCCACCATGCCACGCCACGCCAGCAGCGAATGGCGATAACCGAGCTGAAGTCCCGGCTGGAAGGCCACCTGTGTTTCCCAGCCGGTCGCCCGGGTGGTATAGGCACTATTGATCCAGTGCGCCACCTTCTGCGAGACCTGACCTAACGCGGGTGGCCCCGTGACGCCGAGTGCCACATCGACGGTGCGAGCGGAGCGCGACGACACCGAGCGCCCTGTTCCGGCGAGGTAGAGCCATCCGGCGTATGGACGCTCATCCCTCCAGTCGGGAAAGCGAAAGGGTGGGCGCTTGAGGTTGGGCGTATACATGTCCTGACCGATGCCGACGACGGTCAACCGGCATCGTCCTGAACCACTACGCGCCGTGGCACAGTCCGGCGTATTGGGTGCGAGGCGACGCCACCCGACGGCGCGCCACGTCTCGAGTGAGGCGAATACGCCGTTGGTGTACTGCTCGTCGGAACGACGTCCCGGAAAGATCCAGAAGTTGTAGGCGTCGTTGTCGAGCCGGAGCCGTGGGAGCCATGCCGTCCCGAGCGGGCGCTGTCCTGCCCAGGGAGCCGGGAAGGTCGGGGTGGAGTCGGGGGAGAGTTCCGGCGGGGGCTGGGCTTCGGCAGGCGCACGGATGGCGCCAGCAAGAAGACCGGCGCCGAGGAGGAGGCGCCGGACTTGGGTCATTGCGGTGAAAGCGTTCGGACCGGGAATGGAATGATGAGGGCGATCCGGGGAATGAGGCGTATTTTGAAAGCGGGGGGGGGCCCCCCGGGCCGTCACCCGCATCAGTTGAATGCGTTCAGCCCGGTCACCGCCTGGCCCAGAATCAGCGAATGCACGTCGTGGGTTCCCTCGTACGTGTACACACTCTCCAGGTTCGCCATGTGCCGCATCGCCCCGTACTCGGCGAGAATCCCCACCGCACCCAGCAGTCGCCGCGCCTCGCGCGCCACGTCCGTCGCCATGCTCACATTGTTGCGCTTGGCCAGCGACACCTGCTGCGGTGTAAACGTCCCCGCGTCTTTCAAACGGCCCAGATGCAGCGACACCAGCTGCGCCTTCACAATCTCCGTCAGCATGTCGGCCAGCCGCTCCTGCTGAATCTGGAACCCCGCGATTGGCTTGTCGAACATCACGCGGTTCTTGGCATACGCGAGACACTCTTCATAACAGGCCATCGCCGCCCCCATCGCACCCCACGAAATCCCGTACCGCGCCTGCGTCAGGCACATGAGCGGCGACTTGAGCCCGCCGGACTTTGGCAGAATGGCGTCGGCCGGAAGGTGGATATCCTGGAACACGAGCTCGCTGGTGTCCGAAGCACGCAGCGACAACTTCCCCTTCTGGTCGCGTGCCGAGAACCCCTTGCTGTTCGTGGGCACGACAAACCCGCGAATGGAGCTGGCATCGGGATCACCATTGGTCTTGGCCCACACCACACTCACGTGCGCCTGTGACCCATTGGTAATCCACATCTTCCCGCCGTTCAGGATCCACGAACCGTCGGCCTGCTCACGCGCCATGGTGATCATCCCGGACGGATTCGAACCGAAGTCAGGCTCGGTCAGCCCGAAGCAGCCGATGGTTTCCCCCTTGGCCATCGACGGGAGGAGACGACGCTTCTGTTCCTCGCTGCCGAAGGCATAAATGGGGTACATGACCAGCGCCCCCTGCACCGACGCGAACGAGCGAATCCCGCTGTCGCCGCGCTCGAGTTCCTGCATGATGAGGCCGTACGACACGTTGTTCAGTCCGGCGCAACCATACTCCTCGGGGAGGTTGGCCCCCAGGAAGCCCTGAGCTCCCATTTCGGGAATCAGCTCCTTGGGAAAGCGGCCGTCGACATAGGCCTGGCCAATGATCGGGAGCACGCGATCGTTCACCCACGCGCGTACGGAATCACGAATCGCGCGCTCCTCCTCGGAGAGGGAGCCATCGATATTGAAGAAGTCGTTGGTCATGCGGCCAAATCTAGCCCGGCTCAGCGCCGTTTCGTATCCGTTTTCGAGCCCACCCGAGCGGTCAACCAGGCCGCCGGACCGGCCAGAAGTGCAGGAAAGAGGAGCGTGGCGGCCATCGGAGCCCATGACGGGAGCTGCATCGCCTCGCCCAGCTGCCGACCGAACTCCCCAACGGGCGCGCCAAATGAGACGATGGCAAGGTACCCGCCCCACCCGAGTGCACCCCCCAGGGCAGCCACCAACCCGGGACTCGCGCTCTTTCGCGACAGCAGTCCGTAGACCGCGCCGAGGATGGGCACAACCCACCAGGCCACGAGGACCGTGCCTAACGCGACGGCGACGGCGAGGATCACGAGGCGAAGGATGGTCATTGGGCACCTCCCGGTCGCAGGGTCACCGCGGCACGCACCTGCGAAGGCGCCACCGACTCCAGTGACGGTGGGGCGTAGAGTGTTTCGAGTTCTCCGCTCTGCCAGTACTTCAGCCGGTCGTCATACCGCTTGCTGGCCGGATTCCCGCTCTGGCCACCAGGATAGGTACCTGAAGCGCTGACCTCGTCCCCGAGTTCCACGACCATTCGCCAGCTGGAGCCGAACTGCCCGCCTGACGAGGGATTGAGCGTCCCGGGACCACCTTGTATCGCGATACCGCGCCGGGAGAACCCACCCATCCGCAGCAGGTGGGCGGCCGCCGCTGCCCCCTGGCTGCTCCAGGCCCACGTCGTGGCGCTGGGCGGGCCCGCGCGGGCCACGAGACTGTCAAATCCGGCGGCCAGCGACGCCGCGAGAATATCGTCGCGCTGCTCCACCCGGTCCCTGGTGCCACGGTCATCCCACCAGGCGCTCGCCGAATCCCCAAGCAGCCGCAGCAGCACGGCACTGCTCGGCGTCGCCACACGATCTTTCTCCTTGGCAGGGACAAACTCGTCCCAGGTGCGCCGCACAAGCTCGCGCATCGCACGCTCAAACAGCGCACTTCCGGTATTGTCGCGGGTGTATCGCCGGTCCCACCCCGCCAGGACCGAGTCGGCGGCCCGCAATGATTTTGGGGCCTGGCCCGACGCCAGGACGTGCCGCGACGCCCGCTGGAACGCACCGGCAAAGAGATCTGCCCGCACACTACCCGGGTCAGTCTGGAATGCGCGCATCTCATCGGCCGTGACCGATGAATCGGCGCGCAACAATCGGTTGATCTGCGCCGCACGCCAGGGATCGTAGGCGCGGTCGTAGCCGAGGTAGCGAGGCTGTACGGCCGGGTCGATGGGCTGCTGATTGGCCGACGCCACATACCCCTGTGCCGGGTTCATCGCTTGCGGATAGTCACTCACCGGCCAGAAGCCCTGCCAATCATTGGAAGAGACCGATCCGTCACGGATCACCTGACCATCACCATTGTCCGGCCGGATGGGATAGTGACCGGTCGATCGGATGCCGATGTTGCCCGACCGATCGGCGACGATGGCGTTCTGCGCGGGAACGAAGAACCCGGTGGCCAGCGCGTCAAGAAAGGCCGGGGCCGTGGTCTGGTGTTCGGCGGACCAGATGGCTTCGACGAGATTGCTGGGCTCGAGCGCCGTCCACCGCATCGACATCCAGTCAGACCCCATGCGGCGCATGGGGCCGCGATGGGTGTAGCGCACGGTATCGGTGCGAATCGTCCGCCCTGCCTTGTCTCGGTAGACCTCTTCGCGCATCTCGATGTCCTTCCAGACCTCGTCGAGGAGATACCGTGTCGGGCGCTGGTGGTCGTCCACCGTCTCCCGGTAGAAGTCGACCACATCGGCGCCCGTATTGGTCATGGACCAGGCCACATTGCGGCTAAAGCCGATTTGCACGCCTGGTGTGCCCACAATGGTCACCCCGTAGATGTCTGTCTTCCCCGGAATCACCAGATGCACTTCGAACCAGACACTCGGGAGTGTGAGCTCGAGGTGCGGATCTCCCGCCAGGAGCGCCTTGCCCTTGGCAGCGCGAGCCGGCGCGACGGCCCAGTTGTTCGACGCAAAGATCCGAGCCATGGCCGCGTCGGCGTCGGGAGCGGTATCCCGGGGAAGCCAGGGGAGCAGCGCGAGAATCGCGCTGTCGGGAGTGCCTGGCGCCGGGAGCGCCGAGGTGTCGATCCGCGCCGCCAGCTGACCGTTAGGCTGGATTGGCTCCTGCAGCGGCGAGGCCGTGGGAAAGAGTGCATGCGCTGCCACACGCCCCACCAACCCCTCCGCCGCCAGACGCTGCTGCTCGTCGTGGAAGTAACTCAGGGTCCAAGACATGCGCCCGGCAAGATGGAGCGCGTTGATGGGTTCCCAGCGGGCCGGGCGCTTGCCTAACAACTTGTACTCGACCGGGAGGTCTTCATCGCGCAGACCGGTGATCCACGCATTCACGCCGTCGGCGTACGCCACCGCAAACCGGCGCGACACCCCGGTATCGGGCCAGCTGGCCCAGATTCGCTCGGCTGCGCGCGGCAGCCCGAGGTGCCGCGGCTCGCTGTCGGCCGGCGCCGCGATCGCGCCGACGAGTTCGGTCAGCGTGCCGGCGCCGGCCCGCGCCTGGATCTCGAGCTGAAAGAGGCGGTCACGTGCGACGGCATACCCAAGACCACGAAAGAGATCGTCTTCGGACTGCGCGAAGATGTGCGGCACACCGCGCAGATCGTAGCGGATTTCGACAGGGCCCCGCAGACCGGCGATGGTAGCCGTTGCCTCACGCGGATGTTCGCCCGTTGTGGCGGCACTCCAGGCGCCCCGCGCGGGGTCGAGGAGTCCGCCAAGTGGAGGCAGGGGACCGGCTCCGCGGAACCCCGCGAAGAGAGTGGCACCCAGCAGTGCGAGGGCACCAAGTATTCCAAGTGGACGCATGCCGGGAAGGTGAAGAAGTCTGCGCGAATGGTCTAGGGGTGCGACAGATCAGCGCAGCGGCTTTTTGGCGCGGGCCACGGCGCCCACTTCGCGAGCCTTGCGGCGAAAGCTGGTGCCATGATCCACCGGGAGACCACTCTCCTCCTGCCATTGATGGACCATCTCGTGCAGCAGGGTATCGAGGGTTTCGTCCCATCCATGCCGGCGAATGTGCCGCCGGCTGATGGCAATACTCGCGGTGCCGTGTGATGCAGCGGGTGCGTAGTGCCCCAGTCGCGAACGCATGCGGCGTGACACGGTGATGTGCACCTTGTTGAGGGCCCCGCCAAAGCGTTCGTCGTTGAGCCGTGCATGTTCGCGCACGAGTCGCTCGGCCATCGGACGGTCGTCGGGATGCACACGTTCGGGAGCCCGCAGGCGTCGCTCCCCGCGCGGAATCGGGTACTCGAGAATGTGCTTCTTCGCGACCCGGCGTTCGACGCCACGCCCGCAGGCAAACACGACAATCGCGCGCAGTGTCTCGTCGGGCGCATCGGCAAAGGCCTCATGCACACGCAGCTCGCGACCGCGAAAGCTCACGTACACGGAGCGGTTTCGGGTGAGCGAGAGCTGCTCGAACCCGCGCAGTCCCAGGCGCTGCAGCCGGCTCATCACGTGCGTCCCGCGATCAAAGCCAAGCTCCAGCTGCCCCGGGTCGGGGGATGACGTCAGGCGCGCGAGAAGGGTGCGGAACATGGCGCGCTCAGTACGACATCAGCCTGTGCCTGGACGGTCCAGCGCGGCCTGACGACCACGCGCGACTCGTCAGGCACGGTGGCACTTCAGGCGCCAATGCGAGCGATCACGGCGTCAGCAAACTGCCGAGTGTTTGCCGTGCCGCCGAGGTCGCGTGTGACGGTTTTCCCTTCGCGGATCACCGATTCCGCCGCCGTGCGGATCCGGGCCGCCCGCCCGGCATCGCCGACATGTTCGAGCATGAGACAAGCGGCAAACAGCAGTGCTGAGGGATTGGCGACACCCTGCCCGGCGATGTCCGGAGCGGTCCCATGCACCGCTTCGAAGATGGCCGCATGCTGCCCGATGTTTGCCCCCGGCGCCAGCCCGAGTCCGCCCACCAGCCCTGAGACGAGATCGGAGAGGATGTCGCCAAAGAGATTGGTCGTCACGATCATGTCGAACGACTCGGGCTTGATGACCAGCTGCATGGCGCAGGCATCCACAATCCGCTCGTCGTACGCCACGCGGCCGTCGTACTCCTTGGCGATCTGCTGCCCGACCTGCCGGAAAAGACCCTGCGAGTACTTCAGGATGTTCGCCTTGTGGACCAGCGTGATCTTCTTGCGACCATGCGCCAGCGCGTACTCGAACGCGTAACGAATCACGCGCTCCGACCCGATGCGCGTAATGAGCGCAATTGACTGCGCCGCCGCCTTGTCGTCTTCACCAACCTTCACATAGTGCTCGAGCCCCGCATACAACCCCTCGGTGTTCTCGCGGATCAGGACGATGTCGACGTTGTCAAAACGCCCGCCGGGAATGATGTCGCGCGCCGGCCGCACATTGGCGTAGAGGTCAAAGGTCTTCCGCAGTGCCACGTTCACCGACCGGTATCCGTCGCCGACCGGTGTCTCCAGGGGCCCCTTGAGGGCCAGGCGGGTTCTGCGGATGGAATCGAGTGTGGCGTCGGGCATCGGGTCCTTGACCGCATTCACCGCGGCCATGCCAGCGAGCTGCCGGTCCCAGTCGAATTGTGCCCCAGCGGCGTCGAGAATGCGAAGCGTCGCGTCGGTGATGTCGGGCCCGATACCATCGCCCGGGATCAGTGTGCAGGGAATTCCCATGTGTGAAACCTCAGCGCGGGACCACGAGGTCCGCGGCGCGTTGAATGACATCGTCAACCAGCGTGAACGAAAAATCGGACTGCATGCCCGACGCCACCTCACCCATCCACACCAGGCGAGCGGTACGGACATCCACCATCGACAGGGCCAGGCGCACCGCCCCCCGAGCCCCCGCCGAGTCGGAATCAAAACGCACGTCCATCGGGACGAGCGCATAACGAGCGCCACTTATCGCCGCGAGTGCGCGGAGCTGAGAGGCCAGCGGCTCACCCACTGTTTTGTCCTGGTTGCGCGCCGCAGCCCGCAACGCGATGGACGCGCGCAGAGCGGTAGGATCGGCGAGATATGTCGGGTTGCGACGTACCGCACGCACCAGGGCCGATGGATAACTCCACTGCAGGAGGCCGCGATCCCTGAATGCGGTCTCGACCAATGAGTCGACCCGGACCTTGAGGGCCGCGTCCGGACCTGCCTTTGCGCGCCATCCGAGTGGATCGGAGGGGGCGACGCCTTGCAGCGGCAACAAGAGCGCGGCGTCTCCGGCAAAGCGGGCCAGCGCGCCAGGGGGCGCAACTGCGGCGACGGCGCTCTGCGGTGCTGGCGCACTGCCCGCAGGCGTGGCCGCCTTACCGGCGCACGCCGCCAGGAACAAGCAATTGGCGAAAAGTCCGAGTCGCATGGAGCCGGAAAGCTAACGGTGCTCGACCATCGAATACACTCGTCTGGTTGACCGCCTTCGCCCCCGCGCCCAACTTCTGCCGCGTTCCGAGGGACCGGGTCGCCCCTGCCCCTCGCCGGTCCCCCAACCGTACTCGTCCCCTCCCCTCGATGCCCCGACTGGTCAAATCGCTCGGCTGGCTGGCAATCGTCGCCCTAGGTACGGCGTCGTTTGCGTACCTCGCCCTGTCTCGTGGAGAAACCGTCAGCGCTGCCTGGCTCGTCACGGCGGCGGTCTGTTTCTACCTCGTGGCGTACCGGTTCTACAGCCGGCTCATCGCCTCCAACGTCTTTGCCCTCGACGCCACACGCCGCACGCCTTCCGAGCGGCTCAATGACGGGCGCGACTATGTGCCCACCAACCGATGGGTGGTCTTCGGGCATCATTTCGCGGCCATTGCTGGTCCCGGACCCCTGGTGGGCCCCACCCTCGCCGCCCAGTTCGGCTTTCTTCCCGGCGCGCTCTGGATCGTGATCGGTGTGGCGTTAGGCGGCGCGGTCCAGGATTGTGTGATCCTCTGCGCCTCGGTGCGGCGGAACGGCAAGTCGCTGGGGCAGATGGCCAAGGAGGAGATCGGGACCCTCGCAGGCATGACGGCGCTGGTGGCCGTGCTGGGGATCATGGTCGTGCTGATCGCAGTGCTGGCCCTCATCGTCGTCAACGCGTTAGGCGAAAGCCCGTGGGGCGTGGTGACGGTCGGTCTCACGATTCCGATCGCCCTGCTGATGGGTGCGTACATGCGCTGGCTGCGCCCGCATCGTGTGCTCGAGGCGACTGCCATCGGGCTGGTGCTGCTGGTGGTGGCGCTCTACGTGGGGCGCTGGGTGGCCGAGAACCCGGCCCTGGCGCCGACCTTCACGCTGAGCCGATCGGCGCTGGCCATCTCGATCATGATCTACGGCTTCGCCGCCAGCGTGCTCCCCGTGTGGCTCCTTCTTGCCCCCCGCGACTACCTCTCGGCGTTTGTGAAGATCGGGGTGGTCGCGGCGCTTGCCATTGCCGTGCTGATTGTCGTCCCCGATCTGCAGATGCCTGCGGTGACGCAGTTTGTCGATGGCAGCGGACCGGTCTTCGCGGGCAAGCTCTTCCCCTTCTGCTTCATCACGATTGCCTGCGGCGCGATCTCGGGTTTCCACTCCCTCATCTCGTCAGGCACCACACCCAAGATTCTCGAGCGTGAGCCCGATGCGCGCTTCATCGGCTACGGTGCCATGCTCACCGAGTCGCTCGTTGCCACGCTGGCGCTCATTGCGGCCTGTGTGCTGACACCGGGCACCTACTTCGCCATCAACGCACCGCCGGCCGCCATCGGGACAACCGTGGAAAGTGCCGCCGAGGCCATCCGCAACTGGGGATTCACTCTGGACGTGGCCGCCTTTAATGAACTCACGCGGCAGATCGGTGAGACACGACTTCTGTCACGCACCGGTGGCGCACCAAGTCTCGCGGTCGGCATGGCGCAGCTCTTCCACGGTTTTGGTGGTGGCACGCTGGCACTCTGGTACCACTTCGCCATCATGTTCGAGGCGCTCTTCATTCTCACCACCCTCGATGCCGGTACGCGGGTTGGGCGCTTCATGCTGCAGGATCTGCTGAAACATGTGTGGGCGCCGATGGGCCGTACGTCGTGGTATCCCGCGGTGGTGCTTTCGAGTGCGCTCTTCGTGTCGATGTGGGGGTACTTCCTGTATCAGGGGGTGGTCGACCCGTTAGGCGGGATCAATTCCCTCTGGCCGCTGTTCGGTATTGCCAACCAGCTCCTCGCCACCGTCGCACTCTGTGTGGGCACCACGGTCATCATCAAGATGGGGAAAGCGAAGTATGCCTTCCTCACCATGCTGCCCATGACGTGGCTCACGATCGTGACGATGACCGCCGGCCTCACGAAGATCTTCTCCTCCGATCCGAAGCTCGGCTTCCTCTCGCATGCGCGCTTTCTCCAGGACGGCATCGCAAGTGGCAACCTTCCGGCCAACATCAAGAGTGCTGCGGACGCCGGGAAGCTGATCTTCAACGACCGGCTCGATGCGGGCGTAACCACCTTCTTCCTCTGCTCGGTAATCGTGATCCTCGCCGCCTCGGCGCGCGAATGGATTGCCGTGCTCAGCGGGCGCAAAGCCGCGGTGTCGTCGGAAGTGCCCTTCGAGCCGCGCGTCGCGATGGCGCGGGATTGAGGTCGTGGTGAAACCCTCGCCGTCGCTCGCGCAGCGCCTCTCGCGCGTGATTCATACGGTGCACCGGATCATTGGTGCACCGGACTACCAGGGGTACCTCACGCATATGCGTGAGGCGCAACCGGGGTGCCGGGTGATGTCGTACGAGGAGTTTGCGAAAGAGTACCAGGAGCGGAAATACACACAGGCCGGCAACCGCTGCTGTTAGCGGTTTGGTAGCCGCTTTGCCGCACGCGCGCCGCTCAGGTTTCAGTGGGTGCCCCCTGACCAGCGACCTCGCGCGCACGCGCCACCACCTCGGCGGGATATCCCATCACTCCAAGCAGGGCGATCGCGTTGCGTGTTGAGCCCGGGCCGGGGCGCAGGATGTAGTCAAAACTCAGCCCGTCGGCCGCGACATCTTCACGGAAGTGCCAGGCGTCGTATCGGTCTCTCAGCCACGCGAGCAACTCCACATCGTGCGTGGCCACCATCACGAGATGCGGAGATCGGTCGAGAGCCTCGAGGACTGCCAGCCCGGCCGCGACGCGCTCCGTCGTATTCGTCCCCCGAAAAAGCTCGTCGACCAGGAAGAGGCAAGGCTCGTCGGCATGCGCAAGGGTGATGAGGTCGCGCACGCGCTGCACTTCGGCCATGTAGTAACTCTTGCCCTCGGTAATCGCATCGCTGCGGCCAATACAGGTGCTGACCCGAAACGCTGGACACTCCCAGCGCGAAGCGAACACCGTGCCTAACGATCTGGCCATGAGCGTCCCGACCCCAAGACTCCGCAGGAATGTCGACTTTCCCGACATGTTCGACCCCGTCACGATCCAGCTGCGTCCATCACCCGTCAGGTCGACCGGGACCGGAGAACTAATGAGCGGATGCACCAGGCCGGTGACTCGCAGTTGCCGGACTTCGCCCGGAACGGGTCGCGTCCAGACCGGCGTGGCACTCCGCAGAGACGCCAGGGCCCGTGCCACATCGATTTCACCAAGGGCGAGGAAGGCCTCCTGAGCTGCATGCCGATTGTTGGCGAGTGCGCCGGCAACTCCATAAAACGCATGCAGGTCCAGCAAGAAGAGAAGATTGAGAAGCTCCCGTGCCGCACCCGCCAGCTCGGCCCCGAGCCCTCCCATGACCGAGCCGTCGTCAAACTTCACGAAGCGTGTGAAACGCTGCAGCGGCAGCAGGGCGCGCCATGTTTCCGCGAGCCGAGCCGTCGTAGAATCGAGTCCGACACCGGAGCCCTTTGCGAAAACAGCGACCGTGCGCAGAAACACGGGTAGCGCCCGCAGCGACGGCAACCACGGTTGGGTGCGCGTGCGCAACAGACTGATGACGAACACGTTGACGAGGGCGACCGCGATACACACCACAAACGCGGGCGGCCAGACGACCGTGGCGACCAACGAGAGAATGGAGGTCATGGTCAGCGCTTTGAGCCCCGCCACATATCGCGGAACCGGTGGTGGCGCACCCCACAGCAACAAGGGGAGCGCGCTGGCGCTCCAGTCGCCCAAGGCGAGGAGCCGATCCGCATACCACTCTCGCGTCTCCGCATTCTCACGGAAGACTTCCGATTCGGCGTGGAGACGAGCCAGGTCTGCGTCGCTGTGGTCGTGTCGCCCCAGCCGGTCGCATAGGACCTGCATTCCGGGCCAGCTCAGCGTATGGTCAAGCCGCGCGAAGACGTCGTCCATATCCAGGTCGCGCCACACCTGCTCGTCGTGATACGAAGCCGGCGACAGCTCTGCGCGCATCCGGCGTAACATGGAGGCGCGATCCATGTCCCGTTCGCGCTCTACTGCGCGACCGAACGTGCGTGCGAGCTCTCGCCGGGCCCGGTGAGCTCGGAACCTCCCTGCTACCCCTGCCCCAACAACGAGCAGTGGCAGGGCGAGGATCAGGAGCGTCCAGTAGGAGTTCAGCTCGCTCCAGCCGCGCAGATCACGCCAGCGTCCGGCTCCGCCCCTTTTGTGAGCGTGAATCGGCTGGTACTGGTGGAGTACGGGTTGACCGCGATGAGCTCGCCGCTCATGCGTTCTGCGGTCACCGCACCCCTGAGGGTGATGACGACCGGACCACGGATGTTCGCCTCGCTCCGCATACCGTACACAAAGCCGCCCAGTGGATCCGCCACCATCGCGCCAGAGCCCACGAAGAAACCACAACCGGTGAAGAGCCGCACGGAATTCGCCGAGGCAACCAGGCGGAGCGGCCCACCAGCCCAGGTTCCGACCACGGCGCCGTCCGGAACGAATGGCTCCGAGCGGCATCCCACCACAAAGGCACTAACGAAAAACGGCATCAACCGACGGAACAGGCACATGCGGCACTCCTGAAACGCGACCCTTGCATGGTATGAGGTGCGATCCGGCGCGACAAGTCACTCCCAACCCGGGAGCGTGCGCCTTCGGCCCGTCACTCCCGCCCATATCCGGCTCAGCCAATCCGTTCGTCCCACTCGCGGCGTATTTTCATGTTTCCCACCATCCCGATCGCCCGTGATCAAGCGTGTCATCTACACATTGGCGGGGTTCGTCAGTCTTGGATATGGCGGTGCCCTTGCCTACCTGAGGCTCAACGAGACCAACCTCGTCTTCCACCCCGCCGAGCGCGCCGTGGGGGAGCCTGCCGCATCGTGGGCACTGCAACATCGGAGCGTTCGCTACGCATCCGGCGACGGCACCGGACTCACCGCCTGGATCGTCCCCGGACGTGGCCCGGACAGCACGGGCTACTGGATGCTCATCTCGCACGGCAACCTGGGCAACATCGGATACGCCGAACGTCCCGAGTTCTATGCCGCCATGCGCGATCTGGGCCTGAATCTCCTGGCCTACGACTACCGTGGTTTCGGAGCGAGTGAAGGAGCGCCAAGCGAACTCGGGCTGTACAACGACGCCGAAGCCTCCTACCGCTACCTCACCGATTCACTCGGTGTGTCGCCGGACCGGATCATCCTCTTCGGGCACTCGTTAGGGTCGGGTGTGGCGACGGAGCTCGCCACGCGAGTGAAGGCGGCTGCGCTCGTGATTGAGGGGGGATACACCTCAGTGCCGGATCGCGGACAGGAGATCTATCCCTGGGTCCCGGTGAAACTCATCGCGACGCAACGCTTCGAGTCGATCGCCAAGGTGCCCGCCATCACCATGCCGAAACTCTACCTGCACTCACCGAGCGACGACATCATCCCCTTCAGCCACGCGGAGAAGGTGGTGGCAGCGGCTGCGGAGCCCAAACGACTTGTGCCGGTCAAGGGTGGGCACATGCTCGCCTTTCGCGAGGACGGCGCCACCTACTTCGGCGCCATCCGCGACCTGATCCGGGGCCTCCCCCAGCCGGGCGCCACAGTTCCGACGCCCTGATTGGAGAGCGCGCCGCCGGGGCAAGTACCACTTCACGCCCGCCCCGGCGGCTGACACTACATCGACTCGTCTGCCGACGGACCGTACATGCCTGGCACTTTCACGCCCTTCATGCGGAGATAGACGCCGAGCTGTGCGCGATGGTGGATCATGTGATTGAAGACAAACGACCGAAGCACCGCCACCTTCGGCATCGTCATGAACACCTGGTCGCCCTGGCGCATGGTCCAATTCTCCATGTACGTGGCATCGCTCGCCGCCGCGATAATCGCACGCGCTGCTGCCGCCTTTTTCTCGAACTGCGCCACGTTGTCGGCCGCGGTCGTGTAGGCAGGTGGCTTGTACTCGAACTTCGCAAAGTCGAGTTCCGGCTGGAGCAGCGTCACCGCAGCCCAGTCGGGCAGTTCGCACACATGCACCGCCAGTCGCCCCATCGTCATCGACTTCTCGGCCGGCTTGAACTCGGCATGACCGTCAGGCACCGCGGCGAGCATTTTCTTGGTGCTTTCGACTTCGTGGTCCCACTCCCCCAGAAACGACTGTGCGATACTCATGACCAAGACCTCGCAAGAATAGAGTACAAACCCGAACAAGGACCGAAGATTCTAGGTGCGGAGTCCGAAAGACGCAAGCCTCAAATCTGCCACGATTTCCTTACTCAGTCGGGGTGAGCAGGGTCATCAGCAGGGACGCGAAGAGCGCCATGCCGGTGCCAAAGGAAAAGGCCACGCCACTGCCCCAAACGTCCCAGATCGCCCCGAATACCAGCGATGCAGGGAGAGCCGCCAGACCAAGCACGAGGTTGTAGAGCCCAAAGGCGCGCCCGCGAAGGGGCGCAGGCACCAGATCGGCTACAAAGGCCTTCTCGACCCCCTCGGTGAGGCCGAAATAGGCCCCGTAGCAGGCCATGAGCGCCCAGATCTGCCACGCGCTCGTGGCTCGGCCGAACCCGAAATAGACGGCGGCGTGGACCAGCCACCCCACAACGATCAGCGGCCGTCGCCCGACCCGGTCGGAGAGGCTGCCACCGGGCGTCGAGATCAGCGTCTTGGCGACATGCAGAAAGGCCCACAACAATGGCAGGTGGGCCGTTGGCACCCCGGCCTGCTGGGCGCGCAGCAGCAGAAACGCATCGGTGGAGTTGCCTAACGTGAAGCAGGCCAGCACCGCCAGGTAGGCGGCGAACCGCGCTCCGAGAGGTCCGGGTATTGCCTCGCCCTTCTGCGGAACCACGGCAACGGGCTCGCGAACACCCACAACAAGCACGACCATCGCCAGCGCGGCCGGCACTGCCGCCAGCAAAAACACGGTGCGCAACGAGAGGCCGGCGTACTGCAGGAATCCAAAGGCCAGCAGCGGGCCAACCACCGCGCCGGCGTGGTCCGCGGCCCGATGTAAGCCGAAAGCCTTGCCACGAACCTCGGGAGGGACCGAATCGGCGATGAGGGCGTCGCGCGGCGCGCCACGAATTCCCTTGCCAACCCGATCGCCGAGCCGAATGGCGAGCACCTGCGCTACACTCGTCGCCAGACCAATCAGGGGCCGCAGCACCGAAGCCAACATGTAGCCACTCACCACCAGCGCCTTTCGTTTGCCGAGCCGGTCGGACCACCCACCACTCAGCGCCGCCACCACGGCGGTCAGGGCCTGAGCACTCCCCTCGATGAGTCCCACACTCATCGCGCTGGCCCCCAGCACCGTCGAGAGAAACACCGGCACGAGCGGGTAGATCATCTCGCTCGAGGCATCGGTCAGCAGTGACACCACTGACAGTGCGACGAGATTGCGGCTCAGCCAGGGGCGCGACATGCTCAAACCTAACGCGACTCGACGGGCATCGTCCTCACCAGACTCTTGCCATCGCCTCCCGGGGGAGCCACATCTATGCGTATGACCTCCCCTGCCGCCTCGCTCACGGCGACCCTGGCCGAGTCGTTTGCTGCTGCCGACGACGAGACGATCGGTCTGCAGCTGCAGCTCGCGCAGATCCCGGCCCCAACGGGCGCCGAGGGCCGGCGGGGCGACTGGGTGGCCGACGCCTTTGCACGCGCAGGTTGCCAGAGTCGTCGCGATGCCGTCGGCAACGTGCTCGCCTCACTGCCTGACGAGAAAGCAGGACCGCCGGTAGTCGTGTGTGCACACCTCGACACGGTCTTCGCCGACACGGTATGCCACCAGGTCACTTCTGAGCGTGGCCGTTACACAGGTCCCGGCATTGGCGACAACGCCCGCGGCCTGGCGGGGATGCTGGCCATGGCTCGTTTCCTCGTCTCCCATCGTTTACCCACTCGGCGCCCGATCCTCTTTGCGGCCACGGTCGGCGAGGAAGGTCAGGGCAATCTTGCCGGCGCGCGCCATCTCTTTGCCACCAGCGCCGCAGACGCGGCGGCCGCGATTGCACTCGACGGTGCGGGCGACGAGCGCATCGTGACCCATGCCGTCGGCGTCCAGCGCTTTCGGGTGACCTATCGCGGGCCGGGCGGCCATAGCTGGGCAGCGAGCGACGCGCCAAACCCACTGCACGCGGCCTCGCACTTTGCTTCGGGCATCTCACGACTCCGCTTGCCGCAGGGCGCCCGTACAACGCTGGCCGTGACCACCATGCATGGCGGTACGGCCGTGAATGCGATTCCGGGTGACGCCGTCGTCGAGGTGGATGCCCGCTCACTCTCCGCCGACGCGCTTCTCAGCATTCGACGCGAGCTCGAAACACTCGCCCACCACTGCACCCGCGAGGAAAACGAGCGTCGCGGCCCGCAATACCCGCCTCTCGCCGTGGGGATCGAGCTGACCAGTGACCGGCCAGCCGGCGTTGCCGACCCCGACTCCCTCCTCGTCCGCTCCGCACTCGGCGCGACCGCTGCCATCGGGCGCACGCCGGAGTTTGCCATGGCATCGACCGACGCCAACATCCCGCTCAGCCTCGGGATTCCGGCCGTCACACTCGGCGCCGGCGGATGCGGTGGCGACACACACACCACCCACGAGTGGTTCGAGAATCGCGATGGCTCCCTCGGGCTCGCGCGCGCCCTCGCCACCATCCTGCTTACCGCGGGGTTGCCTTGACCCGCGCCGCTTTCAGGTGTGATGCCACCAGCGGGGCGTCCTGCCTGATGTTGGTGAGACCGCCCGTGTGATCGTAGTTGTGCCCCACGAAATAGAGCCCGGGCTGGTCGGCACTCGTCACACGATCGGTGCGCAGGGCAAACCCCTTGGCGTCACGCCGCACCAGCGCGCCTAACGGCTCGAGTGCCGGCTGGAACCCGGTGGCCAGCAGCACCACGTCGAACTCTCCTTCGGTGCCATCGGTAAACCGCACACCAGTGGATGTATACCGCTCCAGGCCAGCCACCTTCACCTCGATGAGCCCATCACGAATGGCCTCCACCAGGGAGAAGCCGATGAGGGGAATGGCATCGAGCGCGGAGTGTGCGGGTCGCGGCAACACTGGGGGACCGTATTGTCGTTCGATCCGCTGCTGTACCCGGGCGAAGATGAGCTCCTGAACTGCTCTCGGCAGTTTGCCTGTGAGATAGCGGACGTATTGCGCCGGGAAGGGCCCGATGGTCTTGGGCACCACGTTGGCCCCCGAACGCACGGCCACCGTGACCCGGGCCCCCGCGCGCGCGAGTTCGGCGCCGATCTCGCCACCGGAATTCCCCACACCCACCACCAGCACACGCTGGTTCACAAACGGCGCCGGACGGAGATACTCACTGGAATGCATCACCCGACCGCCGAACTGCTCGCGCCCCGGCAGGTTGGGCATACGCGGACTCGCCACAATACCCGACGTGATCACCACGTCACTGAAATCCGCCGATTCTCCATCGGCGAAGATCGCTCGCCACCCGTTAGGGACCCGGGCCAGGGTGTTCAGCGTCTTCCCGGTCTCCACCTGCAGTCCGTTGGCCCGTTCATACCGGTGCAGATACTCCAGGAACTCCAGTCGCGTCGGGAAGAGTCCGGTCGTCGCCGGGTACTTCATCCCCGGCAGCGTCGACATGTGTTTGCCCGTGTGCAGAGTGAGAGAATCGTAGAGATGCTCCCACGTATGCCCGGAGGCCTTTCCCTTCTCCACCAGGCGATACGGCACGCCAACCCGCTTGAGTTCGGCCGCGGTCGCGAGGCCCGCCGGACCGGCGCCGACCACCAGGACACGTGAGATCAACGTCTCTCCAATAACAGGAACCCGCCGATTGCCGAGTTGATCACGGGACCACCGTCTTTGGCGGACGGGCCGGGCGCGATCCGTTCATGCGCGGCCGCGGACCATTGGCCACCGTAAGCCCCAGCTCACCGATGTACTTCGTGATGCGAGCGTAGTGCGGGTAGTCGATGAACTCGGCTTCGTCCGTGCGCTGATGGTAGTCGCCGTGCAACCCGGTGAAGAAGAACGCAATCGGCACACCCTGCAGTGCATAGTTGAAGTGGTCGGAGCGACCATAGATGTTGTTGTACCCGGTCCACGTGAGCGTGGAGTCGTACTTATAGTCCAGCGCGAAAGGCCGCGACTGTTTTGTGTTGACGCCCGCGACCGTTTCGCCCAGATCCTTCGAGTCGAAGAACGAGCCGACGACGCCCAGGTAGTCGTCACCGCCACCGGGCAGGTCCTCGCCACGCCCACGCCCGATCATGTCGATGTTGAGCTGTGCCGCCACCGAGTCCATCGGGACGGTCGGGTTGCGGGTAAAAAACGCCGATCCGATCAGCCCCGCCTCTTCGCCCGTATGCCAGACAAACAGCAGGCTGCGTTTGGGTTTCACCGGCATGGCCTGCACATACTCGGCGATCTCGAGCAACGCCATCGACCCCGATCCATCGTCGTCGGCGCCGTTGTTGATGGAGTCGAGCCGCGCCACCGGGTGCCGCTTGCGGATGCTGTCCATGTTCACACGAATCGCCGCGAGCTGGTCCGCGCTCAGGGCGATCATGCCATTCGCCATCAGCCGGCGATTCCGCTCGAGATTGAATGCCTTGAGCGAATCCTTGTCGACGGGGGTGTTGAAGCCCACGTGATCGTTGTGCGCGCCGAGGGCGACATACGTGTTGCGCAACTGCGGATCGGATCCGGGAATAATCCCGATCACGTTTCGCGCGTACAAACTCGGCAGACTGACGAAGTCGAGTGAGGCGTTGACCGTACCACCTGCCGTACCGAGCGGAAGCCGATCGACCGGTTGACCGCCAAAGAGCCGTGAGGCCGCATCACTCGTCAGGCGTATCGTCGCCGCCGGTGCCAGCTGGTCCACCTGTTGCCGCAGGAGCCCGAGGGAATCGCTCACGGGTGCAGATGGCGCCCCGCGTCCTCGTCCCGCCGCCAGTTGCGTTGCTACGGCCGGGGTGTTGATCGCGACCCGTTGCGACATCGACACCCCATCGAGATCAACCGTGGCCACCGCCACGGCGGACGCGAATCGCGTCGGGGGTGGTGCGAACTGGGGACGGTTCACCGTCAGCGTCACCGACGCGCCACGACTCCGCAGGACGACAAACTTCCCTGCCGCCTGGGCCGCCGTGATCTGCTGCGTCGTGTCGCCCGCCACACCACCAAACACGACTTCGGCACCATTGATTGGCCGAGGGGCACGTGTGCCCGGGACCGCGACAAAATCGGCATTCCACTGCAGTGGATTCCCGTTGACCGAGAGCCGAGAGGAGTTGGTATACGAGCGCAGGTGATAGGGGAGCACCTGGAAGTAGCTCCCGTTGTCACCCGCCGGGCGCACCCCGAGTTTCCGGAGTTCGGAGGCGATGTAGTCGGTCCCTTTCATGTTCCCCGCGCGCCCCACCTGACGCCCCTGCATGGAGTCGTCGGCAAACTGATAGAGCCGAATCTGCAGGTCCCGCACCGAGATCTCGGGACGTGTGGGCGCCGCGCGCATGCGCGACGGATTCCCGTAGCTGTTCAACGGTCCCTGAGCAGCAAGCGAGTGAGGAATAACGGCAAGGAAGGCGAGCAACTGCAGACGGCGCATGGCTCATGGGCTGAGGTGGGCCAAGTCTGCAGTCCGGGCACCTCTGAGCGCAACGTTTGGGGGAGAGGGAGCCATTCCAGGAGGGTGTTCGGCCCGGTCGCTCGTCCACTGCCGGCTGCTGCCGAAACTTCTGGTGAGGTTCCGTCCATTTTCCCCAGCCGCCAGCACGCCATGCAACTCGCACCCGGCCATGTCGCCCAGCTCGAAGCCTTTCTCGAGCGCATCGCAAACGACACGTACCCGGAAACCCCCTCGGGCCTGCACGACGAGATCACCGAGCAGGTCATGGAGCGATTCTGGCAAACCTGTCGCCTCCCCGCCGCTTCGCGGGTTCTCGACGTCGGGTGCGGTCAGGGCGTGGCGCTCAAGCGCTTTGCGGCGCGCTCCATGAACGCCACCGGGATCACGCTCAACATGATCGATGTGACGGAGTGCCAGTCGCAGGGATACGACGTGCGGCACATGGATCAGAGCTTCCTCGACTTCGATGATGCCTCATTCGACGCCGTGTGGTGCCGCCACTGCCTCGAACACAGCATTTACCCCTACTTCACGCTCAGTCAGTTTGCCCGGGTCCTGCGCCCCGGTGGCTGGCTCTACATCGAAGTGCCGGCGCCCGACACCGCCTGCCAGCATCAGACCAACGGGAACCACTACTCGGTCCTCGGCAAATCAATGCTCGGCAGCCTTATCACCCGTTCCGGCTTCAACGTGGTCGATGTCTTCGATATCGACTTTTCGGTGCCCGCAGGCCCCGACCGCTACTCCGGCTTTATTGCGCAGAAGGCGCAGGTCGGCGGCTGAACACTGCGCCATGCGGAACGGCGGCAGCAGTGCCACCATGCGGCCATTGCTTGTTGTCCATCCGCACGCCGGGTTCCGTTGCGCCAGCATCCCGGAACGTTTCGTCGAGCTCGATTTTGCCACTGGTCGTGTCAAAGCGCGCCAGCAGCACCCGGTGCTCCAGCTCGGCGTAGCCGGTGATCACCACACGGCGGGTGTCGGGAGACAACGATATCCAGTGCGGGACGTCGCCCGCACCTAACGATACACGGCTCACTTCACGCGGATGGGCCGGGTCGGCAATGTCGAGCACCACCACCGCACTCCACGCCGGGACCGTCACCAGGTAGTAGTGACCGGCAATGACGGGAATGGCGCAGTTGGTTCCGGCCTTCCGAGGAAATGACGCCACCAGTGAGCCTGAGGGCGCATCGGTCTCGAGCCCCTGCAGCAGATAGAGCCCGCAGGAAAAGGTCGACACCAGCACCGTCTTTCCATCGGCCAGCAGCCGAGGCTCGGCGGTCAGCAGTCCCTCGCCACCGGCTGGTCCGTCGGGCAGGACAAATGTTTTGAGCAGTTTGAGGTCGCTCAGACGCCACACCTGGAGCATGCGCGACGCCTCGGCATCCTTGTCCATGTCCGTCGTGGTGGTGACCACACGATCAAGCGACGAGACGACCGCCGCGCTGTACACACGCAATGCAGAGTCCACCCCCGGCCCTTCGGCGGACGACGACCGCACGACATCGCCGCCAGTCGTGAGCTCCACCAGTCCCCCGGGACGCATGCCACCACTCTCATGGCGCATCTGGAACGTCGCGAGCACATGACCGTTAGGCAGACGCAGATAGGAGTGCGGATGTGAGTACCCCTCCACATCCCCGAACTGTTTCACGATGCGCGGCTTTACGGGGTCGGTGACATCGAAGACAAACGACTGCCCGGTGGCAAAGCCGTTGGCGAAGAGTTGTCCGTCGCTGGCCAGCGCATGTTCGGTGTGATGCGGCACATTGGCGAGCCCCGGCACCGGCAGCGTCGTGATCAGGCGCCCGCGACCAGCGCTGTCTTCGGTCGCGTCGAGCACCGCGAGAAAGTCCGGCTGCGTGGAGTCCGCCGACGCCGTCCAGAGAAAGAGGTAGTCGCGCGGCGCGCGCTCCGCGACTTGAGCCTGACCACACCCCATAACGGTGACCAGCACGGCAATCAAAGCAGGTCGCATTCCGGACGCTGAAAAGGAGCGGGGATGATGCCGCCAACTCTCGCATGGCGCCACCCCAAAGCGCGGCACTGGCGGCGGCTCATTCCGCATGTATCGTCGAGGTGATTCCACTCCGAGTCTCATGACGTCTCGTCTGCGCCCGCTCCTGCTCCTGCTCGCCCTTGTCAGCTGCCGTCCGCCCGCCTCGGTCCCCACGACCGATGCGAGCTATGCACTCGGCACCATTGGAGGTTTTTCAGAGCTGGTGAACTCCGGCGTCAAGCGCCTCGCGCTGAGCGAAGTGCTCTCACCGGGAGAGATGGATCGCCTTCTCCCGCAGGCGCAGCGTGTGGCCGAGCGGAACAAGGTGCAGCTTTTTCGTGAGAGCGACCTGCTGGTCACCGACCTCTTCCCTGCTGATGTCGCGAAGGGCAAAGACGTCCTGCTGATCTATCAGGGGTCCACGAAGGACGAGTACCTCAAGCTCAAGGCTGACGCCCGGCAGCTGCAGAGCGAGGGACGCTACACAGGAAAGGCGCGCGAGGAGATCGCACGGCGCTTCGGGCGCATGCTCAGCTATCCCTCGTGGCGCATCAATGAACTGCTCGCCGCCCAGACGCAGTTTCGTACCATGCGCGACTTCGGGATTCGCGCCACCAACGTCTTTCTCTACTATCGCGACCTCGACCGCGCCACGCGCTTCTATCGTGAGACGTTAGGCATGGAGCTGGTGGCTGACTATCAGATGGCGCGCATCTTCCGGATGACCGCGGACTCCTACCTCATTCTCGTGGATGCCGCCAAGGGGATGCACACCGCCGACGAGCCCAAGACCGTGGCCGTGGCGCTCCTCACGGACCAGCTCGACGAGTGGCACGCCTGGCTGGGGTCAAAGGGGGTCGCCCCACGGCGTCCCTACGCGGCGCGTGCAGGGAGTGCCCACGACGGCTTTGTCGTCGAGGACCCCGAAGGGTATCTCCTCGAGTTCGAGCGCTTCAATCAGCACGCCGAAAACGAGCAGCTCATGCCCCTGCTCCGCGACGCCCAGGTCGTCCGAGCACCTAACAGTCCTGTGCCGAGCGGACTCGGCTTCAAGGCAACGGTCACCTGGCTCTACTACCGCGATCTCGTCGCGATGGAGCGCTTTCACGATGAAGTGATGGGGCTCAAACAGGTGGTGGACCAGGGATGGGCCAAGGTCTACCAGGCGTCACATACCGGATACGTTGGACTGGTGGACGAGCGGCGCGGGATGCATCGCTGGAGCGAGAAGAAGGCCGTGAACGTGTCGTACATCCTCGACGATCTCGACGGATGGTTCCAGCACGTCAAGACCCACACCCTCTTCCCGCTGCGTGATACCGCCGTCTCCGCCGACAGCGCAGGGCGCTATCGGGCGTTTGTCGGCTATGACCCTGAGGGCTACTACATGGAGTTCGACACCTTTCGCGATCATCCGCTGAACACGCGACTGATGCCGTACCTCAAGCGATAACGGTGGGACGGGTCAGCTCGACCCGTCCTCCGTCGCCCGTGTGGACCACCCGGCGAGCTGACGCCCCACCGGGAGTTCCCGCACCCGAACACCGGTGGCGGCAAAGATCGCGTTGGCAATCGCGCCACAGGCCGGCGGGACACCAGGCTCACCGATCCCTCCGGGCATCCCCTCATTCTGCAGGATGTGCACGTCCACCGTGCGGGGAGCCGCGCGCATTCTCGCGACCTGATAGTCACGATAGTTGCTCTGCACCACACGCCCCTGCGCAAACGAAATCTCGCTGTGCAGCGTGTTGCTCATGGCCATGATGAGCGCGCCCTCCATTTGCGACTTCGCCCGATCGGGATTGGCGACAAAGCCGGCGTCCACCGCAACCGTCGCCTTTGGAACGAGCACCGTACCATCCGGAAGGACCTCCACCTCCACCACCATCGCCACATACGAAAGGAAGCTGCGGTGCACGGCGATGCCCCGCCCACGCCCGCGAGGGAGTTTGGTGCCCCACCCACTCTTTTCCATCACCGTCCGCACCACATTCTTGGCGCGGACAGTGTCCAGCGGGTAGTCGGTCCAGGCGGCGCCGTAGTAGTCCTTGGGCGGTTCCACCATCCCGTTCTTCGACTGATCCACCACCCGATCGCGCCCAATCAGCTGCAGCAGGAACTCGGCGGAATCCTTCCCCGCCGCCTGTGCCAGCTCATCGACAAACGATCCGATGGCGAATCCGTGGTGAATGGCGTTCACACTGCGGAACCAGCCGATGCGCACATGCGCCACGGCGGGGCACACCTCAACACTCATGTTGGGGATGTCCCATGGCACATCGCTCGCGCCATTGATCAGCTCATCGGGCGTCGGACCGGGAAGGTTGGGCGCAAAGACGGAGCTGATCGTGGGATAGGCCGAACGGTGCAGCCACCCGGTGACCTTCCCCGAGGCATCGAGTGAGGCCTCCAGACGATGCGCGGCAACGGAATGGTAGTACGAGTTGCGCACGTCGTCCTCGCGTGTCCACTGGACCCGCACTGGCGCCCCCACCTCGCGAGAGAGAAAGGCAGCCTCACATACAAAGTCGGGTTTCGACTTCCGCCCGAACGCCCCACCCAGCAAGGTCACGTGCACGGTGACGTTTGCCGGTTCGACCTTGAGGTACTGGGCCAGGGTGTTTCTCGCGTCGAATGGCGACTGGGTCGGCGCCCAGGCCTCCACCTTGCCGTTGCTGACATTGGCGATGGCCGCCACCGGCTCCATCTGCGCGTGCGAGAGGTGCGGCATGTAGTAACTGGCCTTCACCGTCCGCGCCCCCGATGCCAGCGCGGCCGCCACGTCTCCCGTGCGATAACCGGGTGCACCAGGCTTTGCGACGCTCGCCTCGAGTTCGGCCTTGTATGCCTTGGATTCGTAAGTGGCATGTGGCCCGGCGTCCCACGTGACCTTGAGCGCCTCGCGACCCCGAATGGCGGCCCAGGTGTTTTTGGCCACCACCGCGACACCGCCTAACGGGAGAAAAGCCCCGGGAATCGGCGACTCGGGGATTCTCACCACCTTCTCGACCCCCGGCACCTTGAGTGCCGCGCTGTCGTCGACACTCACCACCTTGCTCCCCCACACCGGGGGACGCACGACCATGGCCACCTTCATGCCCGGCAGAATCACGTCGGCGCCGTACACCGCCTTCCCCGTGGTCACCGGCACCAGGTCGATCGAGCGCATCGCCTTCCCCTGCCAGCGCCGCTCCGCCGGCGACTTGATGCGCAGCCGCTCCCTGGCCGGCATCGCCATGGTCCGCGCGCTGGCCACCAGCGAACCAAACGATTTCCTGCGCCCGGTAGCCGTGTGGACCACCTCGTGCTGTTCGGCCTTCACCTCCGTCGCCGCCACACCCCACTCCTTCGCCGCGGCGTCTTCCATGAGTGCACGCACCGTCGCACCGGCTTCGCGGTACTGCGGCAGAAACGCGCGAATGCTGGTCGAGCCGTCGGTGTTCTGCGACCCGTATTTCTCCTCACCATCGGCCTGCTCCACTCGGCAGTTAGACCAGTCGGCCTCCATCTCGTCGGCGATGATCATCGGCATGGTCGTGCGAATGCCCTGCCCCATCTCCGACCGATGGCAGAGGATGGTAACAATGCCGTCGTCGGCAATTTTTACGTAGACATGCGGGTTCCAGGGATCGGCCGCGGTGAGTGCGGCGGCGTCGAGCCGGCGGACACCGCCAGGACCAACGGCCAGCACCAGCCCGCCGAGCCCCAGGATCTTGAGTGCACTGCGCCTCCCGCTGTCGACCAACTCGTCAGACTCAGGTGTAGTGTTCGACGAGACCCAAGGGAGCCGACTCTCGTGCCTCTCGTGCTTCCCGTGCTTCCCGTGCTTCCCGTGCTTCCCGTGCTTCCCGAAGAGGGCGCTCATGACTGCTTCTCCGCCGCAGCCTTGATCGCGGCGCGGATTCTGGGGTAGGTGCCACAGCGGCAGATATGCCCGTTCATCGCCGTGTCGATGTCCTGATCGGTGGGCTTGGGCTTGTTCTTGAGCAGCCCGGCCGCCTGCATGATCTGTCCAGGCTGGCAGAAGCCGCACTGCGGCACATCAATCTCGCGCCACGCCTCCTGCAGGGGATGCTGCCCCGTGGGGTGCAGCCCCTCGATGGTGGTGACCACCGCTCCCTGCAGCGTTTCCATCTTCAGCTGGCAGGCGCGCGCCGGGCGCCCGGCCACATGCACCGTACAAGCGCCACACTGGGCAATACCGCAGCCGTACTTGGTGCCGGTCAGCGCGAGTTCGTCGCGCAAATACCAGAGCAGGGGCATGGTGGGATCGCCGTCAAAACTGCGGCGCGTCCCGTTCACGGTGAGGGTAATCATGTTGTCCGGAGGCGAAGGGCCGAGTGTTCCCGTAGAGAAGCATGCGTCAGCGTGCGGCGCCCGTAAAGCAGTGCCTCGTGACGTTCTTGCAGCAACAGGGGTGTTCAGGGTATGCGATCGCGTTGGACCCCGTCACTTCTGCTCCTGTTGGCCTGCTCCGCTGTCGCCGACGTCATCGAGCCTTTGCGCCCCGCCCCCGGCCAACCCGCCCTTCCGGCGGCAGATCCGATCGTGGCGCTCGAGCTCACGCCTGGCTCCATGGTGATCGAGCCGTTTTATGTGCCACAAGCATCATTCCGGCTCAGCGCGATTGGACGCAGCGGGGAGCGCTACACCGCGACCGGTGTCCGATGGAGCACTTCCGCTCCCACGATCGCGCCGATCGACTCGGTCACCGGAGCTTTCCGCCCGGGCCTGCCAGGCGTCTCGACGATAACGGCGCGCAGTGGCGCCCTCACCGCCACCGCCAGCGTCACAGTGCTCCCCCTCTGCCGTCCCCTGATCTTCGCCAGCGGCCCCGGCTCAATGCGCGTTGGGGAGACGGCACACTGGAAGGCGGTGGTTTGTACCGCCCGCGCCAACGGAGACACAACAATCACCTGGAGCTCGTCCGACAGCACCATCGTGAAGATCGACTCTATCGGCGTTGGTGTGGCCCGCCGACCAGGTGTTGTCGCGATCACGGCTGCCAACGCAACACTCGGCGCCGTGTCTGTCGTCACCACCGTCGTACCCGACAGCACCAGGTAGTCGTTAGGCGTCTCCGGTTGGTTTGACGGCGCAGTGCCCGCGCCGTAGTCTTGCTCCCGTACCCTTGTCCGGGAGTCACTGCATGCGGGCCCTTCTCTTTCTGACCTGCCTCGTTTCGCTGGGCACACGCGCCCTCCAATCGCAGGTCGTCGCCATCACCGGCGCCACCGTCATCGATGGGTCAGGACGGGCGCCAATTACGGATGGGGTGGTCGTGATTCGCGACGGCCGCATCGCCGCCGTAGGCCCGGCCGCTCAGGTCACTATTCCCGCCGGCGCCACGCGCATGGACGCGCGGGGGAAGTTTGTGATTCCCGGGTTGATGGATGCCAACCTGCACCTCTACCTGAATGGCGATCTCGAGTCACTCATCAAGTTCGAGGATCGCTACCACGACGTGGTGCTCGAAGGCGCCCAGATTGCCCTCCGCTCCGGCCAGACCACGGTGTTCGACACCTGGGGCCCGCGGGCCGCGCTCATCAAGGCGCGCGACATGATCAACAGCGGCCAGGCACCAGGAAGCCGCATCTACCTCGCCGGCAACATCATCGGCTTCAGTGGACCACTCAGTGCCGACTTTCGCGGGGCCTCGGCCGCGCATGTGAGCAAGGCGTTCGCCAAACGCACCAACGACACCTGGGAACAGGGGACGGGTCGGGAACTGCTCTGGATGCCCCCCGATTCGGTGCGCGCCGCGATCAGAAAATACACGGGACTTGGCGTCGACTTCCTGAAATACGGCGCCAGTGGTCATGTCGACATGAACTTCATCTCGTTCTCCCCGCGCGTGCAGCGGGTGATCGTCGAGGAGGGACACCGCGCCAACCAGACGGTGCAGACACACACCACGTCAGTGGAAAGCCTCGACATGGCGATCGACGCCGGCGTGGACATCATCACACACGGCGACATCTCGGGACCGGTGTATCCCATTCCCCAGGAGACCATCCGGAAACTCGCCGACCGCAAGATCTCCGTGTCGGTGCTGGCCGTGACGCAGCGGCATCTCAGCGCCATGGCGGCCAGCGCACCGAACGGTGTGCTCACACCCTACATGAAAATTGCCGCGACCAAC
Organism: uncultured Gemmatimonadota bacterium; assembly: GCA_902826615.1. Taxonomy (GTDB): domain Bacteria; phylum Gemmatimonadota; class Gemmatimonadetes; order Gemmatimonadales; family Gemmatimonadaceae; genus RBC101. The sequence goes on along the minus strand of CADEFN010000006.1, from coordinate 31,329 downwards.
ATCCGGAACATGATCAAGGGAGGTGTCACCCTCCTGCTCTCCACCGACGCCGGCGTGCAGCACCCGGTGTTCCTGGCCGAGTCACCGACCATCGGCGCCGACACCGTTGACGCGCGGGTCAAGCTGGGCGAAGGCCACTTCAACGCCCTGGTCGCCCTCGAAGAAGCCGGCATGGCGCCCCTCGAAGTCCTCAAGACCGCGACCCTCAACATCGCCCGCGCCTACAAACTCGACCGCGAGATCGGCTCACTCGAAGCGGGAAAACGTGCCGACCTCGTTATCCTCGACGCCAACCCACTCGAAAGCGCCCGCAACTACCGCCGCATCAGCGCCGTCATCAAGGACGGCAAATCGGTCGACCTCGGCGCCCTCCCCGTGGCCCCAGTGATCAGCAACCAGAAAGTGCTGCGTTAGGCTGCGGAGGTCGCCGAGCGACCTCCGGCATGCAGGGCGAGGATGTCAGCAATGGCGCGATTGAGTGGCGTGGGCACACCCTTCTCCGCGCCCAGCGCCACCACCGCGCCCGCCAGCCAGGGCACTTCGAGACGATTGCCTTTCTCGAGATCACGGTGCATCGACGAGGTCACATCTGGCGCGAGTTTGTCAATGAAGGAGAGCTGTACGTCGGCGTAGTCGGGCGGCAGGTCCGCCCCATGCGCTCGGCCGACGGCCACCACTTCACGCATCACATCGCGCAGAAAGGTGCGGGTCTGCGCATCACTGCGAATGACGCCAACCGACTTTCGGATGGTCGACGTGGTGCCCGAAATCGCCGCCAGAAAGACGAACTTCTGCCAGGTCTCGCGCTGGATGTCGCGGGACAGCTCGGCCTGGATACCCGCGCGTGTGCATGCCTCGCGCAGCGCCACGCCCCGCGATGACTCCGAGCTGTCAAACTCCCCGAAGATCAAACGCCGCAGCGTACCTGTCTGCCGAATGACACCGGGTTGCTCGATGGTGGCCGCGATGTATCCCACCCCTCCCATCACGCGCGAGGCACCAAACGCATCGCGCAACGCCTGATCCTTGAGCACCCCGTTCTGAAAGGAAATCACGGCGGTCTGGTGGCCCACGGCGCCACGCACCTGCGCGAGGGCGGCATCAGTGTCCCACAGCTTCACGCACAACAGCACCACGTCGGCGGGTGGGAGGTTGAGCGCATCTTCGCTCGCTGACACCCTTGGCAGATGCATCGGCTCCGGCCCCTCAACACGGAGCCCGTCGCGCTTCATGGCTTCCAGATGCCGCCCACGGGCGATGAAGTGCACGTCGGCCCCCCCGAGGGCCAGGCGCACCCCGAAATACCCACCCAGCCCACCAGCGCCAACAATCACGATCCGCATCAGCATTGCTCCTTTTCGGTGACCCCTCTACGCGCGCCGGCCCCCCGACGGTTGGACGACGGCGCTGCGCCGTCGCCCCCATCCCGCTTGATTGTTCAGGTATCCACCGGGTCGTGTCACGGTTCCGGGCGCGCTGAAACCACGCCAGATATGCCTGCGTTGGAATGGGAGCCAATTATGTCCGACTCGTTTCTCTCGGTTCGCGACGTCCACAAGGAATTTGCCAGGGTGCATGCCGTTGCTGGCGTCACCCTCAACGTGGATCAAGGCGAGATCTTCGCTCTGCTTGGGCCAAACGGTGCCGGCAAGTCGACGCTCCTGCGCATGCTCGTGGGAATCACGCGCCCCGACCGCGGGTCGATTTCATGGTCAGCGCGTACGACGGCAACGGGACAACTCTCCCCCGAACTCGCGGGTTATCTCCCCGAGGACCGCGGGCTCTATCAGGACGTGACCCTCGAGTCGGTGCTCGCCTACTTCGGCACTCTTCGGGGCATGACACGGGCGGATGCCATGGCCGCCTCCCGCCTCTGGCTCGAGCGGCTCAGTCTCGCCGATCGGGCGAAGGACCGGCTCGGCACTCTGTCCAAGGGAAACCAGCAGAAGGTGCAGTTCGCCGCCGCCGTCCTGCACAAACCCGCTTTTGCCATCCTCGATGAACCCTTCAGCGGTCTCGATCCGCTGAATCAGGAGCTTTTCCTGGGACTGGTTCGTGGTCTCCGTGACGACGGCACCACTGTGCTGTTCAGCGCGCACCAGATGGCACTCGTCGAACGTATGGCCGACCGGATTTTCGTGATGCAGGGAGGGCGCGAGGTGCTGTATGGCACCATCGAGCAGATTCGCGAGCGCTGGGGCACAGGCGACACCCTCGTGCTGCAGGTGAGCGGCACCCCAAACCCGGGGACGCTCGACCAGCATCCGGCCGTCGCGCGCATCGAGGTCAACGCGGAAACCGTCCGCATCACCCTCAGACGCGGGCACCATGTCGGCGACTTGTTAGGTGTCTGCGCCCGAACGTTTGTCATCGAGTCGGTGCGCACCGAACAACCCTCGCTGCACGACATGTATATCGCGACCGTCGGTGCCCCGGCACCACAGGAGGCCGCATGACACGCTGGCAGCAGGTGCGCACCGTGGCGTCCTGGGAGTTCCGCCGCTTTGTGAAGTGGAAGCAGCAGTTTGTGGGCCTGGGCATCATGCTCGCCACCGCGGGGGCGGTGTGGGCGTTCCGGTCGTTCTCCGACAAGGCAAAGGCCCGTGAGGTCACGGTGGCGGCGGTGGGTGCCGCCGCGTTAGGCGCGCCCCTCCCCGCAGTGCCGGGCGTCCGCTGGGATACCACAACCCATGTCACCGAGTCGAGCGCCCGGCTGGCCGTCGCGGATGACTCGATCGGCGCCGCCCTCATCGTGCGTTCACGAGCCAGCGCCGAGTTGGCCATCCGAAAGCGCGCCGCCTGGACGGATGGCCTCGAGGCCGCCATCGGCGCCGCGCAGCGTAACGCCACCTTTGCGCGGCTCCCGCTCAGTGCGACCGACCGCGACAACCTCGCAACACCATTCTCCCTCTCCATCGCGACCGTCAGTGCTGGAGGCGCGCCGGTCAGCCGGGGCACACGGATCTTCGCCAGTGTCATTCTCGGCATGGCCCTGATGATTCTCTTCACCGGCTTCGCCACGCTGTTCACCGGCATTACCGGTGAAAAGCAGCAGCGCATCACCGAGCAGATGATCTCCATGGTGTCGCCGCAGACATGGATGGACGGGAAGATCCTCGGCCTCTCCGGCGCGGCGACGGCGGGAACCGCCGTGCTGGCGATCGGAGGCTTCGTCGTCATCAGGCTGCTCCCACTTCTCACGGGCAAACCGGGCATCACGATTCCCCCGGTTGCATCGGACCTGGGGCTGCTGCTCCTCGTGACCGTGATCGCCGCGTTAGGCGTGCTGATGTGGTTCTCCTTCATGGCGGCCGTGGCGGCTACCATCGACGACCCCAATACCTCCACACGCAGCATCCTCCTCTTTGTGCCCATGATACCGATGGGCCTCGCCTTCAGCATGCTCGCCAAGGCGGATAGTACCATGGCACAGGTCATGGCTCTCTTCCCCCTGACGTCGATGGGGATGATGCCGGTGCGGCTCCTGACCACCTCGGTGCCCTGGTGGGAGCCAGTGGCCAGCATCCTCCTGCTCGCTGCTGCGGCCTGGTTTTTCAGGCGCGCCGCAGGAAAGATCTTCGCGACCGGCGTCCTGATGTACGGCAAGGAGCCTACGCTGAGCGAAGTGTGGCGCTGGGCGCGTCAGTCCTGAGATACTCGCGGCCCAGCGTCGTCACACCGCACCTACCTCACGACGAACCCGTATTCTCCCTTGATCGGGTGCATGTCGGTCGACGCCGTCTTCCAGCGAACGCGATAGGCGCCTGGGCGTAAGGGCTGCGCCACTGTCACCTCCACGGCATCCTTGCTGCCCGCCACCACGGCCGCCTGCCCCAGCACGACTTCCCTCTGCGCGGCGTCGAACACCTTGATCGCAGTAACCGGAAGCGCGGGCTTCATCGAAAAATAGAGCCGGATAACCTTGGGCGACGTCACGGTGTCGCCCTTCAGCGGTTCCGACTTCACCAGCTTGAGGTGATAGGCCTCGACTGGCTCGGCGCGGCGCATGCCAAGCGAGCCGCCCAAGGCCAGCGTCGTCAGCAGAATGATGCTCGAGATGCGTGACATGCTCGTAGTGGTTTGACCGTGCTGGGGTGCCTTCAGGACCCTGCTACCCCATGGAACTCCGCGCGTGCGCCGTAATCTAGCCGCTTGTGGCGTTTTTCATGGCGTCCTCTCTTTCGGCACTTCTGTCGCCACCTCGCGCTAGCGCGGGGCCCACGATGTCATCACACTCCACCAGTTACCAAACAGGCCCGCGCACCCTCAAACCCGCCTGGCACTCCCACCATGCAGATCACAGACGTGCCGTTCCAGATCATCAACTGGGCGGACATCAGGCCAACTGAGCATCCAGGTGAGACTGGTGTAGCCTACTGGCGGACCCAACACTTCGGACAGATCCGCGTCCGGATGGTCGAGTACTCACCGGGCTATCTCGCAGATCACTGGTGCCAGAAGGGACATGTCCTGCTTTGCCTTGATGGCGAGCTCGACACCGAGCTTCAGGACGGTCGAACATTTCGGCTCACACCGGGTGTGTCGTACCAGGTCGCGGACGACGCCGAGCCGCACCGATCCTCGACCAGGACGGGCGCCAGGCTCTTCATCGTGGACTGACGCGTCCCCGTCGCGCCGCTCGACCAGTCACGGTATGCATAACGTCAATCGCCTCGGATCGAAGTCAGCGGGTCGACCCGCGTCGCCCTCCGCATCGGCACGAGGCACGCGAATATCGCCACGGCCGCGATCACCAGCGACACGGCAGCAAAGGTCACCGGATCGGAGGGCGACACCCCATACAGCAGGCTTCTGATGAAGCGCGCCAGCCCCAGCGCGCCCACCACCCCGGCCACGATCCCCACCGCGGCAATCAACACCCCTTGCCGCAACACCATCCGCACAACCTGCGCCGTGCCTGCCCCCAGCGCCATGCGAATCCCGATCTCGCGCTGCCGCTCGTTGACCATGTAGGCGAGGATGCCGTACGTGCCGATGGCGGCCAGCGCCAGGGCCACCGCGGCAAAGATGCCCAGCAGCTGCATGAGGAATCGCTGCCTGACGAGTGAGTCCCCCACCACCGCATCCATAGTTCGCATCTGAATGATCGGGAGCGTGGGATCCATCGCCGCTACGGTGCTCCTGATGGCCGGCATGATGCTCGCGGCGGGCCGCGATGTCTGCACCACCAGGTTCATCTGATCGGGCACGTACCCGGCACGCACGCCTTGTTCGAACACAAAATACAGCTCGGTACCAGCGGGGTTCTCGAGTCCGCCCTGTTTCACATCTCGTGTGACACCAACAATGGTGAACCAGGGATCGTTCGGCCCTCCGTCAGGACGCACACGCCTCCCGATCGGGTTCTGGTCCTTGTAGAATCGCTTGGCCAGCGCCTCGTTGATCACGACCGACAGCGCCCCCGTCGCATCGGTCGGCTCAAAGCCACGACCGTCGCGCAGCTCGATCCCCATGGTCTTGAGGTAGTCGACCGTCGCAATCTGGTAGTAGTCGACGTTGGCCGGCGGATCACCCTCCTTGGGGGTGTAGCCCTCAAACTCCGTGTCGTTGGCACTCACCGGCCGAGCGGGAGGGAGACCCCACATCCCGGCCGCGCGATCAACACCCGGGATCTCTCGAAGTCGGGAGACGAGCCCCGAGACGAACTGTTCCCGCTGTGCGCCCTCCTGATACGTGGCCCGGGGCAGCTCGAGCGCGAAGGTGAGGCGACCTTCGCTGTCGAACCCGGAATCGACCGTCGTCAGGTTCTTGAAGGTGCGAATCAGAAGCCCCGCACCGATCACGAGCATCACGGCCAGGGCGATCTCGCCGGTTACCAGCGCACGCCGCACGCGGTTCCGCCCCATGGTCGCTGTGGTACGTGCACTTCCATCGCGGATCGCCTGACTCACGGCCTGATCACCCATGTGCAGCAGGGGCGCGAGTCCAAAGACCAACCCCGTCGTCAGCGCGACCCCAACCGTGAACAGCAGCACGGCCGGGTCGAGGGAAATCTCCGCAGCACGGGGAATGCTGTCCGGATTCATCGCCAGGAGGTACTTGAGTCCCCACCACGCGAGGGCAAGTCCGAGTACCGCCCCAAACACGGACAACACCGTGCCTTCTACCATGAACTGCCGCAGGATGCGTGTACGCCCCGCCCCCAGCGCCGTACGCACCGCAAACTCGCGATGCCGAGACTCGGCGCGCGCCAGGAGGAGGTTGGCGACGTTGGCGCAGGCAATCAGGAGCACAAGCAATACGGCCCCCTGCAGCACCCACAGCGCCCCTTTCACATTACCCACCACTTCGTCCTGCAATGAAGCCATCTGCAGGCGGTGAGTTGAGTCATTCGGCACATGGCCCGTACCGACCCATTCACGCCACTGCCGCAACATCCCTTCAAGTTCCGTCGTCGCGCCAGCCTGCGACGCCCCGGGAGCCAGGCGCCCCACCAGATACAGGTAGTGTGACCCGCGGTTGGTCCGAAGGGCGGGATCGAGCGCCAGCGGCATCCAGACCTGTACCTTGGCGTCGTGCAGATCGAACCCTGACGGCATCACCCCTATCACGGTGTTGGGGCGCCCCTGGATGCGCACCTGCCGGCCCACGATGTTGGGGTCTCCTGCAAAGCTTGACTGCCACAGTTCGTTGGAGATCACGACCACGGGATCGGCGTTGGGCAGGTCCTGCTGCGCCGAGATCACCTGACCACGCAGCGGCTTCACACCAAGCACGTCAAACATGCTTGCTGTCACCAGCGCGGCGTTCACTCGCTCGGGTCGCTCTCCCTCGCTCAGGTTCATGGCACCCGTGCTGTAGGCCGCCACGGACGAGAAGGTCCGTGTGCGCTCCTTGAACTCGAAGTACTCCGGTGGGGACACCCAGAACTTGCTGAAGTTGAGCGTAGGAAACTGGCTGGTGATGTACATCAGCCTCTCGGGCGCGGGATAGGCGAGCGGCTTGCGCACCACACCGTTGATCACACTGAAGATCGCGCTGTTGGCGCCAATGCCAAGCGCGATGGTGACCACCGCGAGAGTCGCAAACCCCGGAGAGCGTGCCAGCAACCGCAGGCCGTAACGCACATCCTGCCAGGTGGACTCCAGTACCGCACCCCGTCGCACGTCACGTACTTCATCCTTGAGGTGTTCCACAGCCCCTGCTTCGACCAGTGCCGCCCGACGCGCCTCCGCCGGACTCAGACCTTGTTTCACTTTCTCCTCCACGAGGAGATCGATGAAGGCGCGCAATTCCTGGTCGAGGTCGCGCTCAACGGACGAGCGGGCAAAGAGGTTTCGGAGGAGGCTCATGATCAGGTGGCCTGCAGGGCGTATGCGATGGCGGTTGCGATGCGTTCCCACTGCGAGACTTCAGACTCGAACTGGCGACGGCCAGCGGCGGTGAGTTTGTAGTAGCGGGCGCGCCTGTTGTTCTCGCTATTGCCCCAGCTGGCGGCGAGCCACCCCGCTTCCTCCATGCGATGCAACGCCGGAAAGAGCGACCCCGGTTTGACGAGGAAGGTGCCACGGGTGATCGCCTCGATCCGGCGCGACACCCCCAGCCCGTGCAACGCGCCGAGGTTGAGCGCTTTGAGGATGAGGAGATCGAGGGTGCCTTGCAGCAAGGCGGCTGGCGGACGGGCCACGACAGACTCCACGACATGAGGATGAGTGAGTGTCGAGTCACTCGTATAGAATGTCAATACGACGGCACCAGTCCACGAAGGTTTCACAATGCATGCGCATGTGTGCCGCAGGAAGGCGAGCCCCACGGAGGGGGGCGGCACCGACAAGGAAACTGCAGGCGTCGGACTGGCCGCCGTTGGTCCCGGCACGCAGCTTCCTGAAGTCACGGTGACCCCCTACCCCGAACGCCATGAAAACTTCGACCTTCACGCTGGCTGCCCGAGTGGCAGCACTGTGGGCCCTCGCGCTCCCGATGGTCTCGCCTCGAGCTCAGGCGACCGGCCGCCCCCCGGGCCACCGAGGATCCATGGACACCACGCGCGCGCGAGAACTCTACGTCAGCGACCGTCCGGAGGATCATCCGGCCGCGGACTACGAGCGCGACATCACGAGTCGCAAGCGCACCGACAGTATTAACGTGGCCCGGTCGTCCGGGGTCCTGGACTACAAGAAGATCACCTACAAGAGCCGGGTAGACGGGATGGATATCCCGGCACACCTGTACCAGCCCCTCGTCAAACGCGGTGCCAGGGGGCACGCGGCCCTGATCTGGGTGCATGGCGGCGTGCACAGCAACTGGGGGGTGACGCTGTTCCCCTTTGTCAAAGAGGCCATCGCGCGCGGATACGTGGTGATCGCCCCGGACTACCGAGGGAGCACCGGATACGGTGCGGCGCACCACAACGCGATTGACTACGGCGGGAAAGAAGTGGACGACGTGCTGAGCGCCGTGGACTTCCTCAAGACGCTGACGCACGTGGATCAGGACCGCCTTGGCATCATGGGCTGGAGTCATGGCGGATTCATCACGGCGCACAACCTCTTCCGTGACGAGCATCCCTTCAAGGGTGGTGCGGCCATTGTGCCGGTGACAAACCTCTTCTTCCGGCTCGCGTTCAAGGGGCCACAGTACACGCGCAGCTTTTCGACGCAGGCAGGGATCCGCGGCATGCCACACGAGCAGCGGGCCGAGTACGAGAAGCGCTCCCCGCTCTACCAGGTGGAGAAACTCAAGGTGCCAATCCTGGTGCATGTGGCAACGAATGACGAAGACGTGAACTACGTGGAAGATCAGCAGTTCGTCTGGAAGCTCCGCGCGCTCAAACCCGATCTTGCAGAGACGAAGGTGTACGTGGACCCGGCCCCATGGGGATCGAGTGTAGGGCACGCGTTCAGCCGCCGTGTGGACCCGGTGACGCTTGAGCGGGTGGACTCGCCGGCACAGATCGACTCGTGGAATCGCACGTGGGCCTTCTTCGACTGGCTGGTGCGGCCGTACGAGGACCGTTCCAAGCCCCTGCCCGATTGCTCCAGGGTGGACTGCGCCCGTGGCCGACCGGTGCCGCCGGAGTAACGAGTCCCCGCATGCATGCCGTGCGTTACCGCGGCCGACTGGCCCCCACCCCTACCGGTGAGATGCATGTCGGCCACGCCCGCACCTTTCACGCCGCCTGGCGTCGCGCCGGCGACGCCGGCGGTGACTTGGTGCTGCGTATCGAGGACCTCGACCCACTCCGCTGCCGCGCTGAGTACACCGCACGCATGATCGAGGACTTCCAGTGGCTTGGTATCACCTGGACCGAGGGACCGGTCTTGCAGTCAACGCGTGGTGATGTGTATCGAGATACGTGGCGCCAACTCCGCGACGCTGGCGTTATCTACCCGTCCCACGTCACCCGCAAGGACGTGCGGGATGCCGCCCACGCCCCGCACGACGAAGACGAGGACGCCGAGCCTCTTTTCCCGCCACACCTGCGCCCACCACTCGGCGCCGAACGCGAGTACGATTCTCCTGAGGGCGTGGCGTGGCGCTTCCGGGTGCCCGATGGTGAGGTGATTCGGTTCAGGGACGCGCGCTGTGGCGAGCGCACCTACACCGCGGGTGCGGATTTCGGCGACTTCGTCATCTGGCGCAAGGACGGTGTTCCCGCGTACGAACTCGCCGTGGTCGCCGATGACATTACCATGCACATCACCGAAGTCGTGCGGGGTGAAGACCTCCTCAAAAGCACCGCGCGACAGCTCCTGGTGTATCGCGCGTTAGGTGCCACCCCCCCGGCCTGGTGCCACGAACCACTCGTGCGCGATCCCGACGGACGGCGGCTCGCCAAGCGTTATCAGTCCCTGTCACTCAGGACCCTCCGGGAACGCGGCATACCGCCAGAAGTGGTCGTCGCGGGAGACCCGCACATTCTGTAGCATCGGCGGTCCGCCCACTCCCCTGGCACGACGCTTCGTCCCGGGTTGCTCACATCCTGTCCCGGACCGGACGGCTCGCCACGGTGCTTCCGGTACCTTTCCGCGTCTTCCACGGAGTCATCGATGCGCCGTTCGTTCCTCGCCCTCGCCTTCGTGCTGTGCCCGGTCATTACTTCCGCACAACACGCCGACAACTACAAGGCCCCCGCCGCCGAGGTCGCCGCCGTTACGGCTGCGTCGTTTGCCTACATCGACGCACTCTACAAGGTGGACACGTCGCTGGTGGTGAAGTATGTGCATCCGTCACTGGCCAAACGCGGCTACTACAAAAACCGTGAGGGTAACTGGCAGGATGCACCCATGACGTACGCCCAGCTGCTGTCGCTGAGTGGCCGGTGGAACAAGGAGGGCAGGGAGGCGGGTCCCAAAAGTCCGCGTGAGGTAAAGGTGCTCGAGGTCATGAATCGAACCGCGGTCACGCGGGTCACCGCCGAGTGGGGGATCGACTACCTCGCCCTGGGCAAGTATGAGGACGGCTGGAAGATCGTCAACATCCTCTGGCAGGAGCCGCCACGTTAGGCGCGCACCCTACCGCACGCCTTCGGCCCGCATCCTCGTCACCACCCGCTCCCCCACTCGCCGGCCGAGTGTGTCTCCCGCTTCGATGTCGAAGCGATAGTGGACCCCGCCCCACACGCGCGAGTTGGATGCTTCGGTTGCTTTCTCTTCCCACTCGCGCGCACGGTCGGCAAAAAACTCGCTCAGCACCTGCGCCGCCGCCGTGGACACGGTGGAGTGCCCGGAGGGATACGAGGGAAAGGGGGGGGTCGAGAACACCGTCGTGAGGGTGCGATTGATCGTGACGGGACGCGCGAGCCAGTAGTGATACTTGGCGTCCCAGCAGGCCACAAAGGCATCGTACATCGCCACACTCAGCCAGGCCCGCGCCCGGGCCGCACGCGGCGTACTCCAGCGGCGGCGCGTCAACTCCTCCTCCATGAACAACTCCCAGCGCGCCGTGGGAGCCTCAGTCGCCCAGTACCGCGCACGATCCATCTGTGTCACCGTGCGACCGCCGGCCGACAAACGCCGCAGCTCATCAAGACTCGCGTCGAACCGGGGGCTGCCGACGACAGGAAACGGCGGCGGCCGGAACGCATCACCCGACGGGATCACCCATGTCTTCCACGTCCCCGCCATGGCGTCAAATGGGACACTCACAAACCGGACGGGTGTGGGCTTCCATGCCCACGACGCCGCGGGAATGCTCCCGGTCCAGACACGATCGGACCCGTCAGCCATCGCGTGCTGCAAGACCCGGCGCCCAACGGCCAGACCTAACGTGTACCCGGCATCGATGTCACTGCGATGGGCCGCGCCGGCCACGATACGCGCGTCGCCAGTCTCCCGCATCAGCGTCCGCAAACGAGTGGTATCGCCGGGCAGGAAGTGCGCCGCCAGCACCTCACGCGCCGCCGCCGCCACCGCGGCATGTTCGTCGGGATAACTCGGCACATCGCCCGATGTCATGAGCGTTCTCACCCGCGAGTCCACCTGCCAGGGCGCACGCCGTTTATAGGCGTACTTGGCCTCCCAGGTCGCAAGCACGGCGTCCTGTGTCGCCACATGCAGCAAGGCCATCAGTCGTGCCGACCGTGCCGGTGTTGCCAGCCGCACATCGGGGAGCAGCGTCCAGTAGAAGCCGAGCAGATCCACTGCGGTTCGGCTCCACAACTCCACGGGATCGCCGCTGTGTCGCCTGACGAGTGAGTCGGTCGTCGCCGTGCGGTTCCGCTGCAGGGTCACGATCTCGTCAAGTTCCTGCGTTGCCTGAGGCGATCCGTCCGCGGGGGGCGCTCCGGGCCGCAACACATCCGTGCGCCCCAGGAGCCACGTGGTCCAGGTGGCCGCAACCTCATCAGCAGGCGGAGAGGGCGCGGTGCTCGGTTCGGCGCAAGACAACAACGCAGCGGCCATTGGCGCCAGCAGACGACCAGCGTCCACGCACCGCCACTTCGTCATTGGCGGAGTACGTCGCCCCTTGGCACACCCTCGGGACGGAAGGTGATGGTGCGTGGAATACCGGGGGCACCTTCACCAAACGCATCCCGATACGGCCGAATGGCAAAGGGCCGCTCACTCCCGATGCGTTCGCCACGGTCCGACGCCGGCTCGATGGTGATGACATGCGACCAGCGCCCCACGCCTTGGCCGTTTTTCTCACGCAGGTCGAGTGGGAGCGGCAGGATCGAGGGCCACGGAAAGCCTAACGGGTTTGAGAACCAGTCGTCACCCGGAAACTCCTCTTCCCCGGCGGTCCGGAAGTCGAGCACGCCGGAATATGGTCCCCAGCCCGTGTCGTCCCGCCCGGACACCGCCCCCGACGCATCAGGGATGAACTTGCCATACGACAACCAGATCGCGCCGGCCGCACCGTGGTCGCGCACCATCCATCCCTCGTATGTCCAACCCGAGGTCAGCGGAGAAAGGCGCACCCACTGATCGTTCTGCGGTGTCTGTCGCGGGGCCATGTTGAACAACCACACGCCACACTCTTCAAACGAAGGATAGCCGTTTTTGTAGTTGTCACTCGGGCTGAACATCGTGAACTGTCCCGGCGTCACCTTGAGCGGCTGCCCTCCAAGGGTCACCGCCCCCTCCACGCTCAGTGTCGCCCGTCCGTCGCGCAACACTCCGCTCAGCACCTGACGTGCGGATGGCCCGGCGGGGTCGCCGGATAACTGCACGGTTACAACGATTGTGCCGGATCGATGCGCGAGTGCGGTTCGCAGCGTCGCCACCCCCGCGCTCGACGGTTCCATCGTGCCGAGCGAGGTGGGCGTACCCTGCCCATCGACGGACCACGCCTCGTAGCGCCCCTGCGTCAACGGGTCCAGTGGAGTGAGACCAGTGACCGAAAGAAGCGCGTCGCCGGCGGGGCCGCTCATACCATCACCCGCGCCGCAGGCCGCAAGCAGCAGCGACGCAAGAGCCGCGACGAGTGTCAGTCGCAACATGTGCGGGTCGCGCTTCCACGCGACTGGTCAGGTCCACCCGGTGATGGCGGGCCCTCGGGAGGAGTCTGTCCAGCTTTGAATCCTTTGGTCACGACAAACGTCACGACGACAGCGAGCGCGCTGCCGATGACGACCGCCGAGCGCCGGCGTGAGAGCGTGCGAACCCGCAGATCGGTCACGTCGCGCGGCCCCAGTGAGACACTGACTCCGCTCACCGGCAGATCCTGGCCGCGAATGGGAGTCACACTCGCCACGTCGATGAGATAACGGTCACCTTCCATTCCCTTGAGGGTCCCGGCCATGCGCAAAATGCCGGGACCGATGCGCGCCGCGTGCGCCACTCGGCCCTCATCGGTGAGCTCCAGACGTATGGGTGCTCCGGCCACCGGGGCCGTGCGTGGAGGCACGTAGGTGAAACACGCCGTACACAACTGCGCGACACCAAGCAACCCCGCCGTGGCACGCCAGCGGGCGCGACGCCCTCGTCGAGCCTCACCCCCACTGGGAGTACAAACCGTCTCCTGCATCACCCGCTCCGGTGCTGGCTCAGCCACCCCGCAGATTCGGGTTGGACTGTATTTCGTTGAGGCTGATGGGGATACACTTGTCACGCGAATCGAGGAACGTGTTCTTCGCCGGAGCCGGCTCGGCGTTCCATCGACGCAGGTCCCAGAGCCGGCGTGCTTCCAGCCACAAGGTGGCCGCACGCTCACGGTGCAGGACGGGCCATGCCGCCGCCACCGTCGTTGCCGTCAGCGGCGGAAGAGGTGTGGCGGTGGTGTTGTGAAATGCCCGCACCTGGTTGATCAGTGCAATCGCCGCCGCGGCGTCGTTGTTGCGCAGTGCCGCCTCCGCACGCAGCAGCAACATCTCGGTGCCCTTCACCATCGGAATGTCCGATGCGAGTGTCGTGTACTTCCGCTGGCGGAAAAAGGTCGTCCGGCCATCCTGCCCCGTGGCCAGCGCGCCGCTGGTGGTGCGCACGGTGTCCCACGGCACGCGAGGATCACGTACCGTCGCCCAGAACGTATTGAACACCGTGAATTCCGACCGGGTGGTGGTCTCAAACACCAGGTCGTTGTTTTCGGGGGCGGTATTGGTGGAGTACGGCGCCACAAACACATAGTTCGTCGGCACAAGCGCTGCGTCGACCACCGCCGTGGCCCAGTTGTTCTGCCAGGCGCGGACCGCGGCACGCCCACCGTAAGCGACACGAAGCAGCGAGTCCCGAATGGCACCGGTGAGTCCGGTCGCAATCCGGATAGCTTCGGTGAACTGCGCTTCGGCACGTGCAAAGTGGATCTTGTGATCGCCCGACGGCCCGCCATCGAAGACCGAATTGCAGGTCAATTCACCGAGCAGGCGATTGGAGAGTCCGGCGTAGATGTTGGCCCGTGCGCCTAACGGTGATGTATCGTACGTGGAGCCCAGCACCGCCTTCATGCGGACAATCCCCTGCTCCGCCACCCAGCGCGATCGGTGCATGGCGCCCCAGCTCCCGTTCACATCCTCGGGACGGATGATCCCGCGGTTCCACAATCCCTCCCCGGGACCATAACTCCCCGAGTGATAGAGATCGTCGGCCATGATGGCCGCGCCCTGTGTGACGGCGTCGTACCCACGGGACAGGTCAAACGACATGCCGGTCACCAGCCCGGGCAGCGCCGACGCTGCGTCGAGGTTGGCGTCGTCGATCGGTCCCGGGTTGGAGACATCGAAAAAGTTGCATGCACTCGTGGTGGCGAGCAGGGCGCAGGCGACGGTCGCCGAGGCGCGTCGCACGATCAGTGTCAATCGCATCGTGAGTGATCCTCGGTTCGGGTTACCAGTTGGTTCGGAAGGACAGCGAGAACGAGCGCAGTTGCGGCAGCGTGTAGTACTCGCGTCGGCCAACCTGACTATCCGCCTGGTCGGCCGACTCCGGATCGAGCCCCGTGTAGTCCGTGCTCAGGAAGAGATTGCGGCCGGCAAACGCAAGTGTGCCGCCCCGTGATCCGGGGATCCATCGCTGGGGCACGCGATACGACAGCGTGACGTACCGCAGCCGGAAGAAATCGATCTTCTCGATCCAGGCGTCTGCCAGGTTCTGCGTGGTGTTGTAGCCGCACCGAACCCGATCGAGCGCGCTGACATCGGCAGCGGCAGCGCTCTGCCCGCGTGCGACCGCAATGATCTTGCGTTGTGCGGCGTAACAGGGCCGCCAGTTGCCGCGGATTGCGTTCTGGTATCCGATGTAATTGATGTTGTAGCCGCCACGCTGAAACTCGCCGAGCCCGTCCACGGTGAGGCGATCAAAGAGGGTCAGGCTGGTGCCGACTCCCACGATGTTGGTGGGCCACGTCGGACCAACGAACTCGTTTGTGTCGGACAGCACCGGCGCCTGAAGCGCTCCAGCGTTGACCACACGTCGCGCAAAAAGCGAGGTCACCGGATAGCCCTTGCGCACTTCGGTAAAGCTCCCGCCGACCGCAATCAGTGGCTCATCACCAAGGTCGGTGGCTTCACTCTTGAGTTTGGTAAGGTTGAGCCGGCCGCGCCAGTCGACATTCGTGCGACGCAACAGCCCGGCGTCAAACTTGACCTCGAGACCGGTGTTGTTCACCTCGCCAATGTTTTCCAGCTGCCGGTTGAGGAACCCCTGGCTTGGCGGATAGCGCACCTGGATCAGCGCGTCCGACGTGACGGTGCTGAAGTAGGTCATGTCGAGGGAGATGCGGCCGGCAAACGCGCTGGCCTCGATCCCTGCCTCCGTTTCTCGTGTGCGCTCCGGGCCGAGGTTGGGGTTCCCCAGCTGGTTTGGCGAGAAGCCGGGTTTGGCCTCGTCGCCCGCGATCGGGTCCCACGTGCGCACGGCGTCAAAGGCGCCCGGCGCCTTCCCGGACTCACCGATCGCAGTGCGCAGCTTGAAGGTCTCGATCTGGCCCTTGGGCCACCAGGCATGATCGGACAAGGCGTAGGCAAACCCGATTTTGGGGTAATACTGCAGGCCGAAGTCCTTGCCAAAGGCACTGTTGCCGTCCACCCGCATCCCGAGCGTGAGAAAAGCGCGATCCTTCCATCCGATCTGCTCCTGGAAGAAGAGCCCCGCATTCACCACTCGGCGGCGTGTATCGGCGCCCACGGTGCGGCGCGCGGCACTCGTCAGCACCGGTTCACCGGGGCCGGAGAACTCGTCGCCCGTGACCGATGTGCTGTTGAGGTTGTCCTGGAACAACTGCCCGCCAAGCGACGTCGACGTGGTGAAGGTGCTGCCGAAGTCCTTCTTGTAGGTTGAGGCGTAATCCACCGACAGGAACTGCCGCACCCAGTTGGCCTGCGATAACTGCCCGACCGGGTTGCGCAGATGCCCGAAGGGAATCACCGAACGGTTCTCGACGTTGTTGTAGTCGAAGCCGACCGACAGGCGATTGGTCCACGCCGTTACGGGAGCGTAGTTGAGCGTGAAGCCGGAGATGTAGTGATCCGTGCGGGTCTTGGTGCCGATGGTGAGTGCGGCCTCGTTGTTCATGCAGATGGCTGTCCCCGCGGCACAGCCCGAGCCGCGATAGTTGCCCGCTGTTCCGCGCGCCACGTTGAGCAGGAAGCCGTTTGCCAGGTTCCCGTCGGCAATCCAGTCCTGGTCCCCGCGCTGATAGGAAGAGTTGAGCTGCAACTCCAGCTGCTGGAAGGGGCGGAATGAGAAATTCCCGCGGAAACCACCCGTCGTGTACTCATTCGATTCCAGGGCACCCTGTTCGTCCGAGAGGTTGCCGGATAGCAGGTATTGGGCGGTCTCGCCCCCACCCGATACTGACGCCGACGCCTTCTGCACGGCGCCCGTTCTGACCCACTTCCCGCTCGATGGGCAGGTGGCGTCCTGGAAGGGCTGATCCTGCCCGAACGTGGCGCTCGTCGGCACGATGTCGAGGCCGAAGAGTTCGGGGCCCTGGCACTTCTTGAGGTACACCGCGGTCGGGTCACCGTCGATGCTGATGCTGTTCAAGTCGTTGGTGCCACCCGAGACGTCCAGCGTCCACTGGGGCCGCCCGCTCCGACCGCGTTTGGTGAAGATCTGGATCACCCCGCCCGACGCTTCGGTGCCATACAACGTCGTCGCAGCGGCGCCCTTCACCACTTCCACCCGCTCGATGTCTTCCGACCGAATGTCGTTGAACGGGTTGATGGTCTGCCGCGCATTGGGCACCGTCGGGCTGTTCCCGCTGAAGATGCGCACCCCGTCGACATAGATGACGGGGTTGTTGTTCTGCGAAATCGAGTTGTTGCCTCGCAGTCGGATCTGGCCGCCCGCGCCCGGCTGTCCGGAGTTGGCCAGCACCGTCACTCCCGGGGTCTGCGCCGACAGCAGCTGCTGTGCGTTGGCCACGGGGGCGTTCTGGATTTGTTCGGCGGAGATCGTGGCCATCGAATTGGTGATCTCCTTTCGCCGCACATCCCCCGTCGCCGTCACCACCACCTGCTCCAGCGCCACCGGCGCCTCGCGAATGACAAAATCGAGCGTGGCGGTTTCGCCGGGCGCCACCGTGACTTGCGCCGTCGCCGGGTTGAAGCCCAGCCGGATCACGCGAATGGTGCGTGGCCCGGCCGGCACGTTGTTGAGGCGATACTCGCCATTGTCATTGGTGCTGGCGCCGATCGAGGTGCCGACCACCCCCACCTGGGCCTGGGGCAACGCACGATTGGCTCCCTCAACCGTGACGCGGCCGCGTATCGAACCCGTCGTCTGCGCAAAGAGCGCGATGGGAGAGATCGCCAGTGCAACGACAATTGCAGCCAATCTGGCTCGACGTCCTGAACCGACGATGTGTGCGACCATGGCGCGCTCCTCCTGAAACACCTGCGTGGGGGAAGAAAAGCCGACCTGTTCCGATATGGATATTTCTATAGGATACGTTCGGCTGACGCACACCCGCGCGCAAGCATGGCGTGACCTTCCCGGAGACTGAAGGCCGCGTCTTCTCAGCTGCCCGCAGACTACGACAGATGTTGTGCCGGTCGCCGACCCGGAAGCGTCAATGGCGCCAAAGCAATTTCAGGGGGGACCGTTCACCGGAAAGCGCCCACGGCGACCGGAATGCCGCGTCAGGCGTCCGCGCGAACCTCGGAGTGATCGCCGATCGTCACTTCGCCGCGGATCCCGGCCAGCACCACCTCATCCCCGATGAGCGAGTTGCTGATCTCGCAGCGCGCGAGCCGTGACTTCGATCCGATCACCGTATCGCGAATGCGGCTCCCCTCGATAATGCTCCCCGCACCGATCGACACGTTGGGGCCCACCACCGAGTCGGCGGCAATCGTCACGCCATCCTCGATGTAGACGGGTTCGACGATCGTCCCTGCGAGCCCGGCCGGCTTGCGGGCACGTCCCCGCTCCAGCATCACACGGTTTGTTTCGAGCAGGGTGTCCAGCTTCCCCGCGTCGTACCACCCGCCCACGTCGATCACCTTGATCTTCGCGCCCTTGTCGATCATGTACTGGAAGGCATCGGTCAGGTAGTACTCGCCCTTGTTCTTGGGGCGGGTGAGCACATGCTCGATCCCTTCATACAGCAGCTGCCAGTTCCGGATGAAATACAGCCCGATGTTGGCGCGCTTCGAAATGGGCTCCGACGGCTTCTCGATGATCTTCGTCATGTGGCCATCGGCGTCGGTCACCACCACGCCAAAGCGCTGGTAGTCCTCGACCTCCTTGGTCCAGATGATCCCGTCGGCGTCTGTGCGGTTGATGACCGAGAGATCGGCGTCGAAGATCGTATCGACAAAGATGATGAGCACGGGAGCGTCCACGTACGGGCGCGCCAGCGCCACCGCCCCTGCCGTCCCATCCTGCACCTGCTGCTCGATGAACACCCCGGGGAACGGGAACGCCGTGCGCGCGTGCTCCTCGACGCGATCCTTCAGATGCCCCGTGATATACACCACCTGATCGACATTCCCCAGTTTGGCCACGTCGTCCATCACGTAGTCCATCACCGGCTTGCCGGCCACCTTGAGCATCGGCTTGGGGGTGATGTGGGTGTGCGGACGCAGTCGCGTCCCCTTTCCCGCCAACGGGATGATGACTTTCATGGTGCGCTGGTTCCCTCGCGTCCGTAGCGGTCCTTGACCCGTACCACGTCGTCCAGCTCCGGTGTGCTCGCTTCGAGCACATCGCAGTCGGTGATGGCTTCCATGTAGTGCACGGTGTGCGGCGTGATGCGGAACGAGTCACCGGCCCGCAGCAGCTGGTCGCGCAACTCGGCGTCCCCGGGCATCTGCACCCAGTACTTCATCTCCCCGGTGAGGAGATGCACCGTCTCGTCCTTCACGTTGTGGTACTGTACGGAAAGGGCCTGACCCGCCTTCACATGCAGGATCTTGCCGACGTAGCGGTCGGTGTGGGCCCAGATGAGTTCGTGGCCCCAGGGTTTCTCAACCCGGCGCGGAGGAAATCGGCCGCTCACGAGGTCACCTAACGAGCCGCCATGAGACGCGTGCGGAGCGTCGTCAGGCGCTTGCGCAACGACCCGTCCATCACGGTGTCTCCAACCTTTACCACCACACCACCCAGGATCGCCGGATTCACCACCATGTGAGGCACCACGGTCTTGCCAAGCCGCGCGGTGAGCTGTGCAGCGATGGCAGCACGGTCGGCATCGGAAGTCTCGCGTGCCACGGTCACCTGCGCATGGACGCGGTTGGCGCGTTCGTCCACAAGATTGGCGTATTCCACGCTGATCTCCGGCAGCAGCGTCTGGCGCCGGTTATCGATGAGCTTCTGCACAAAGCGCATCATCGGCTGTGGCAGCTTTCCGCCGAACGCCTTCTCGATCACCTGCTTTTTCTGAACCGACGACACCTGCGGCGCCGCCATGAAGTTCTGCAGCTTGACGTTGCCCTGAATGGCGTCGCTGAGCCCCATGAACAGAGCGCCCCAGCCATCCAGGTTGCCGGCCTTGGTGGCCAGCGCGAACAGCGCCTCGGCGTAGTTCCGGGCGATGGTTGAGTCGCGCATTACTTGCCCGCCTTCGGGATCGAGGCGATGAAGTCGTCGATGAGCTTGCGGTCGGCGGCGCTGTCGAGGTTGCGGCCGATCACCTTGCCGGCGCCCGCGAGTGCCAGGTCAACCGCCTCACGACGCAACTCGTCGATCGCACGCACCTTCTCGTTCTCGAGCTCGCGGCGTGCCCGGTCCAGCATCTCCTGCTGCTGGATCTTTGTCTCTTCCAGCATGCTGGCCTTGAGCTTCTCGGACGTTGCCCGCCCTTCCGCGATGAACTTCTGGGCTTCGGCTCGGGCGCCGTCCAGCTGCTTCTGCTGCTCGGCGAGAAGCGCCGAGGCGGCATCGCGATCCTGCTGTGCCTTTCGGATAGCCTCTTCGAGCGCTGCCTCACGCGCCTCGACAGCCGCCACCAGCGGCTTGAAGGCGAACTTGGACAGCACGAACATGAGGACGAGGAAGATGAGCAGCGTCCAGAACATCAACCCGCCGTTAGGCGAGAGGAGGTTGGGCTTGCCACCCGCTTCGGCCGCCAGGGCGAGGCTGGGCATCACAGACAGCCCAAGGGACGCGAGGATCGCAGTGCGCATGATATCGGAAAGCGGCACAGGGCCGCGGTAAGTCGTGAAAGGGGTCGGGGGCCCGTGACGGACCCCCTCACCCGGTCGAGCGATTTAGAACTTGCCCTGGATCTGGAACGCGATCACGACGCCGAAGAGCGCCGCACCTTCGATGAGCGCCGCAAGGATCAGCGCCGCGGTCTGGATACGACCAGCCGCTTCGGGCTGACGCGCCATGCCTTCAACCGCCTGACCGCCAATGCGGCCGATGCCCATGCCGGCGCCGATGACCGAAAGGCCAGCGCCGAGGCCAGCGCCGATCAGCGCGAGGCCCGTGTTGTTGTTGGCGGCCGTTTCAGCGGCGGCCTGCAGCAACGGAAAGATCGACATGCACTTTACTCCACGTGAGAAATGGTCCTGCAGTGCTGCTCCCCGGCTTTCGCCGTTTGTCCACCAGCGAGGCAAAGCCTCAGTGGACCTTCACGGGCCGTTCGACCCGCTACCAGCGAGGAGAATGGAGCCCAACGTCTCCCCGCGTACCTCTCGTGCTTCTCGTGCCTCCCATGCTTCCCGTGCTTCCGCCCTAATGGTGTGACTCCCGAATCTGCCCGATGAACACCGCCGAGAGCAGCGTGAAGATGAAGGCCTGCAGGAAGGCGACGAACAGTTCGAGCATGGAGATCGCCACCGCCATGAAGAACGGGGCGGCGGAAACGAAGGACTTGAACGTGAAGATCAGCCCGATGAAGGCGAGCAGCACGATGTGCCCGGCCGTCATGTTGGCGAAGAGACGGATCGCCAGCGCGATGGGCTTGGTAATCTTGCCGACCAACTCTACCGGACTCATGACGATGAACATGAGAATCCGGATCGGGAGTGCGAGGTCCTTGTTCCAGTAGAAAATCGTGCTCAGGTATCCGGACCCGAGCGCACGCATGCCGGCGACTTCGATCACAACGAAGGTGATGATCGCCAGGGTGGCCGTCACCGAAATGTTGCCCGTGGTGGTCGACCCATAGGGGATGAGCCCGAGCAGGTTGGCGGTCAGAATGAAGAAGAAGCAGGTGAGCAGATACGGCACAAAGCCGTTGCCGTGATGCCCGACATTGGGAAGGATGACTTCATTCCGGATGTAGAGGACCATCGCCTCGATACCAGCGGCAAATCCCTTTGGCCGCCCGATGGCATGGGTATGTCGCGCATGGGCCCGCGCCGTCATGATCATGATGAGCGACAGCAGCGTGGCGCCGATGAACAGGAAGACGACGTGTTTGGTGGGTGAGAAGTTCAGGGTCAGCGGCCCCACATGCACATCGGGCCACAAGGCCTCGCACCCATGTTCGCCCACGTGGCGACCGAGGCAGATCTCCTTGTAGAACGGCGGCGCCCAGTACGGCAGCTCCATGTGGAAGCCGTCCGTGATGTGCGGCGTGATGATGTCGACATTTTCGGCCGCGGCGCCTTCAGCCGGCGCGGCATGCTCCTGCGCGGCAGCGGGAAGGGCGAGCAGGGTCGCGGCAAGGAACAGGGAGCGAATCGCTCTCATGACTTCAGGAAGAGTGGTTCAACCAGCGTCGTAACGAACAGGAAGACAGCCAAACTTATTGTTGCCGGCGACGAAGGCAGCCCGAACCGCGGCACGATCACCAGCGCATATCCCACCAGCACGGCCAGACGCAGCATCGCGCCCAACCCCCACCCGGCGATCACATTGGTGCGAGCCATCCCGCGCACAATCGCAAAGGCCGCGGCCTGCACCAGGAGCGCCAGCACTGCACTGATCATCACCGCGCGCCGCGCTTCTGGGGTTCCATAGAGCAGAACCATGAGCGCCGCCGCCAGCCCGACCAACAACACGCTAACAACAGCAAACAGCCCGGTCTGTTTCATTTGCGGCGCGCGGCCTCGTCCCGCTGCAGGTCCGCCATCAACCGGCGATACATGCTGTAAAACGCCGCCCCCGCGCCCACAAACACCCCCACGATCATGCCCACCGGCGCCGAGCCGAGCCGCCGGTCCACCCACTGACCGGCATACAGAAAGACCACCATCGAGACCGCAAACTGCAGTCCCACCCCCGCATACCGACCGAACGACCGAGCCTGCCTGGCATCCTCGGTTTCCGTTCGATTTCCAGCCGAAAACCTGCCTGGCTCGGGGGTCATTTCCGGGGCGGAATCTAGGACTTTGTGAAATTTTTCGCAAGCGAACCTGAGGCCGTAAAACCCGTCAAGATTCGACGTGAACAGACACCACGAAACCCAATGCCATTGCTGAGCTTACGCCGACGCCAACTCTTGACTCCGCGTTAGGTTGTTGATAAGTTGGCCAAAGCACGAAAAGTGACCCCCCGATCCCCAAGTCGTGGTCCCAGCCCGAATTGTCCCGCTCCTCCTGATCTCGGCAGCCTTCACCTACGCCTGTGGACCTCGTCCCCCGGTCGGTGAAGCGCAGGCCAGGAAGCCCGGTGCAGGCGCCAGAGCCCTCGCCTCCTCGCTCAACGTCGCGGTGGGGAAAGAGGTCGACCTCAACTTCCTCCTCACCAACGGGGAGACCAGAAAGGTCGAATTGTCCTTCCCGTCGGGGCAAACACACGATTTTGTCGTCCTCGACACCCTCGACCGTGAAGTCTGGCGCTGGAGTACGGGCCGCATTTTCACCCAGGCCATGCAGAACCAGGTCCTCGAGCAGAACGAGAGCCTGACCTATCGCGCCTCGTGGGACCCCGGTGACCGCCACGGCACCTATGTAGCCGTCGTCTCGCTCAACAGCGCCACGCACCCCGTTGAGCAGCGGATGCGGTTCGACCTTCCCTGACAGCTGACGAGGAACCCGCAGGAATACCGGGCGAGTCCAACGAGTGACTCGCCCTTCGCGTTTTCGCCTGCAGCGGGCGCCCTTATGGACTCCCATGCACGCGGCTACCTTCCGCCGACCTTAACCAAAGCGACTCGTGGGGACTTCCGCCAACGCACGCACGACTACCGATTCGCGAGATCTTGAGCTCCTCAAGAAGCTCGCGGTCTCCCGCAAGTCTCTCATGCAGCAAATCGGGCGAAAGATCATCGGCCAGACCGATGTCGTCGAAAACCTGGTTTGCGCCATTCTCGCCGGTGGCCACGTGGTCATCGTCGGTGTGCCAGGACTCGCCAAGACCCTGCTCATCCAGACCCTGGCTGAAGCCCTCGACCTCCAGTTCTCGCGTGTGCAGTTCACGCCCGACCTGATGCCTGGTGACATCACCGGCACCGAGCTCCTCGAAGAGGATCACGCCACCGGCCGACGGGTCTTCAAGTTTGTGAAGGGCCCCGTGTTCGCGAACGTCGTCCTTGCCGACGAAATCAACCGCGCCCCGCCAAAAACCCAGTCGGCGCTGCTGCAGGCCATGCAGGAAAAAACCGTCACCGTGGCCGGGCAGACCCATCGACTCCCGAATCCGTTCTTCGTGCTCGCCACGCAGAACCCCATCGAACAGGAAGCGACATATCCGCTGCCGGAAGCCCAGCTCGACCGCTTCATGTTCGAGCTGCGGGTAGGCTATCCGTCGTTTGAAGAGGAAGAACAGATCGTCAACTCCACCACCGGCGCTGCGGATGTCCGCATCGAACCGGTGCTGAGCGGCAATGAAGTCTCGGAACTGCAGCAGCTCGTACGTCGCATGCCGGCGCCTCCGACCATCGTGAAGTACTGCGTCGGTCTGGCACGCGCCACTCGGCCCAGCGAACCCGGGACGGGTCCGAACATCCGCAAGTACATCAACTACGGCACCGGCCCACGTGCCTCACAGTATCTGGTGCTGGGTGCCAAGGCTCGCGCCGCCATGGACGGCCGCTCGGTTCCCGACATCGAAGATGTGCGCGCGATTGCGATGTCGGTCATCCGGCACCGTCTGGTCATGAACTTCCAGGCTGAAGCCGAGGGTTTTGGTGCCGACAAACTCGTCACCGAAGTGCTCGAGAAATACAAGTCGGCGTAGGCGGATTCCGAGCCCCCGCGACTTCGGGGGCTCGGCGCAGGTCGCTGCATCGCTACACCTCTGTAGGCTTGGGCGCCGCCGGCGTCTTTCTGTTGCGGCAAATCCAGCACGGGCAAGCCGGTCACGTGCTCGGATGGTCTCTATGATCCTCTCGTCCACAGGCACCTCCATAGCGAGGCTGCATGACGTCAAGTTGTGCTGTGGCCGTTCAAATGGATGCGGGTTGGCGGCCATCTGCACCAACTGTCGTTATGTTGCCGCGCTACTCAACGACACTCACGCTGCAAGTCCGATGGTAGAATGGCGGGTACGTGGTCTCGAGCTCGGAGGTCACGTAGACCCCAATATCGATTTCGTAGCTGCCAGCAGTCGCGGGCATCGGTAAAGCGAGAAGGGATGCCGCAGAGAGCTGGTACTTCTGCTCGAACAGCTGTACTCCGCCCTGTCCTGGCTGCCGACGCGCAATTCTGACAAAGAGTGGCGAGAGCCGGGATGTTGTGCAAGTACACCCAAATTCCCGCAGTGGATTGACAGGCAAATTCCCGCACCTGCCGGGTCAGTTGGTCGGTCCTTCCGTTGATCCTTTGCTGGGCCCGTCGGTCGAGCGCAGCGGCGGCGTGCTGAGCAGCGCCCCGAGTTGCCGGAGCCGGTAGCTCTGCCCGTCGATGTGGACGACCGCGACGTGATGGAGCAGCCGGTCCAGGATCGCCGTGGTCAGGATCTCGTCCCCGGCAAAGATCTCCGGCCAGTCGCGGACGTGTTTGTTGGAGGTGAGGAGCATCGAGCCCCGTTCGTACCGCGCGGAGACGAGCCGGAAGAAGAGGTTCGCCTCCATCCGGTCGAGTGGCCGGAAGCCGAGTTCGTCGATGATCAGCAGCCCGCAGTTGAAGTACCGGCGGGCCCGGAGCCGCGCGGGCGGCGTGGCGGCATCGGCCTTGAGGACATGCATCAGATCGTCGAGCACGAAATGGGCGACACTAAAGCCGTTCTTGATGGCTTGCACGCCTAACGCGGTCGACAGATGCGACTTGCCCACCCCCGGCGGACCCAAAAACAGGACGTTGGTCTTCTCCCGCAGATACTGGCACGTGGAGAGCGCCTCGATCTGCCGCCGGTCGGCCTTGGGCTGGAAGCCCCAGTCGAAGGCGTCGAGGGTCTTGCCCGGCGGGAGCCCCGAGAGCTTGAGCATGGTGCTCACGCGCCGTTCATCCTTCCGCTCCAGCTGGCCGGTGAGGAGCAGATCCAGAAATGCGAGCGGACTCAGCTCCTCGCGGGCGGCCTGCTCCACGAGTTCGGGAAGCGCCGTGGCGGGATACTCCAGGTTGAGGGCGCGCAGCTTCTCGATCACCGGATCGAGGGTGCTCGTGCCGCGCCCGAGGGGGAGCGCCCGGGGCGGCGCATCGGGCGCCGCTGCCGCGCGTTGGGGTTTGGTCATGTGCCGGCCCTCCCCAAGAGCGTGAGGTAGTGCGCCAGGGGCCGCTCCACGGCCTCCGGCGCCGGCAGCGCCGCCGTGTGGGGCACCGCCCCCAGCTGGAGTCGGGCACGCCGCCCGAGCGGGGTCGGCGCCCACACATGCGCCGTGCTCGCCCCCTCATAGTGCGTCGGCTCCAGCACCAGGGTGTGCCGCGTGCCGCGCAGATGCCGCGCGATTTCCTGGCCCTCTGCATAACACACGACATGCTGGGCCGTGCCCCGCACTTCGACCTGTCGCGTGACCCAGGCGAAGGGGACCGAGTAGCGCCGCCCCTCAAAACTCACCAGGCCATCCCGACTGACCCGCCGGACGACGACACAATCAAAGAGCTCCTGCAGGGCCGGCAGGGGCTGCAGCAGCGCCCGCTCCGCCGCCAAGGCCTCCGCGATCGGGGTGCCGGTGACCGGACACCGGCGCACGGCCTGCACCGCCGCACTCCGGGCATCCAGCGCCGCCTGCAGCGTGGCAAGATCCGCCCACGGCGTCACGAACAGATCGGCGTAGACGCTCCGGACCGAGCGGACGCTCCGCTCCGTCTTCCCCTTGTCACTCCCACGGGCGGCCCGGCACGGGTCCACCCCAAACCCGCAGGTGCGGGCAAAGGTCGCAAACGCCGGCGCCAGCACCGCCGTCGGCCCGGCCCCCGACGCGACGCCCGTCTTGAGGTTATCGATCCGCACCCAGAGCGGCACCCCGCCATACCGCGCAAACAGGGCCAGGTGCCCCGTCTGCCACGCCAGCTGGTGCATCCGCGGGCTCACCCAGACAAAGCTCGCCCGCGAGTGCGACAGTGTCCCGATCAGGCCAAAGACCGGCTGCACCACCCCCGCCACGCGCGTGGTCCACTCAAACCAGTCATGCTGGGCCTGCACGCCCGGGGGCGTTTCCACCCGGCGGATCGCCTGCACCGGGGCTGGGAAGCGCCGCATCAAGTACCGCCGCACCGACTGGTAGCTCCCCCGAAAGCCAAAGTCGCGCTGCAGCACCGCATGCACCACCGTCGTGTCGACCGCCGCCTCGCCCGCGCCCCGCAGCCGGGGATCATCGAAGCGCGCCAAGACCGCGTCCACCCGCGCGTCCCAGCCGTCCAGGACCGAGGGCCGCTCCTGCCGGCCGTCCGGCGCATCCAGCGTCCGCCCCAGCCGATACCGCAGACTCGATTCGTCCACCCCGAGCTGCCGGGCGACCTGCCGCACCGGGACGTCGCGGGCCACCATCTCCTGCGCAATCATCACCTGATCTCTCCGCAGCCGTGCCATCGAGTCCTCCGCGCTGGGGGCCATGGGCTGCGTTTCGCCCAGGTGCGAAGGGGGACCGCCGAGGGGCGCTCCCGTCAATGGCAGGTGCGGGAATTTGCCTGTTCAGCGCTGCGGGAATTTGGGTGTTCATCTACAGATGTATCCGAAGCAGTGCGAAGGGATACCTCGAAGAACGCTTCTGCCCCAGGTCTGTGGGCTGAGGGTCCGCAGCGGACATTCCCGAAGGATCCAAAGTCGCGCATGAGGTATCCCTTCACGCCGCTTGGGAACGGATAGGCAGACACGGATGCGGGCGCGACCGCTGGCATCGCGGACAGCGATGACGTAGTCGACTGCGGAGTGGGCTCGGACGAGCGGTTGGAGCGAAGCTCTTGGCGTGACTGGAGCCGCAGTGATCGCATCTCTTCGAGAACGCCCGAGATCAGCTCTCGCTGCGCGCTGTCGGCAACCACGACAATGCGGGCCGTCGTATCCGGATTCAGGATTACAACGCCCTCCGGACCTCGAACACGCTCCCAAGCGACGCCAAGCGGAAAGAGCACAAGCCCAGACATGATCGCCCAGAAAGCGGTCACATAGTGCTTGCGATGAAAAGGCTGTACGTCCGGATCCGCGACTGGAGGCAGGACTGCTCAAGGTGTCGTAGGGGTCGCTGGCTTCGACCGCTTGCGCCGGTTCCGTCCCACCCAACGACCTCCCTTGGTCAACGTTTTCCGTTCACTTGCGGACCGGGTAAACACGGGGTCGACCCGCCCGGGCCGCGTTCCTGAGTAGTCTACCGCGGACCGGGCGGGTCGGCCAGACCTCGAAGAGGTCCGCCAATCGCAACGGGTTGTTAGGCCGCGTAGCATGAGCGGAGGCCTACCTTGACTTGGGAACGCGGCATTCCTCGCACAGGCGGAGGCACGTGAGCCGGGCCCGGTCAGGCCTGAGCCGCAAGTTCGCTTCAGGCGACACTTGCAATGTCGCTGTCGGTGACCTCAGGCGGCAGAAGCTTCGGCACCTTGAGCTTGGGTGCGAACACCATTACTTCGGACCCTCTGTAGCGCGATGCAGCGCTGTAGCGCAGTGCGTACTTCGTCGTTCGGTATCGCCGGTAGAGGTCAAGAATCTCTGGCGCGCTGTCATATGACACGATCCACGGCCGGTCAAAGGTTTTCAGTTGATCCGCGATCGCAGCGTGATCCTCCGGACGATAGTAGTTGGCATAGAGCCGCCGCTGTCCCTTCACGAAATATGGTGGATCAAGATAGGTTAGCGATCGCAGGGGAAGCTTCTCTCTCATGCGCGCCACGAACGTTGACGCGTCCAGCCTGGTGATGCGAATTCGATCGCGATAGCGCGCAATCCGCTCGATGCGCTGGATCAGTGCTCGCTTATTGTAGCGCGCATCAATCCCCCACTCGCTCTCCTGCGCCAAGCCGCCGATCACACCGCCACTGGCGATGATGCCCGATCGGTTGGTGCGGTTGAGGAAGAAGGTTGAGAAGGCAAGATCCAGCGGGTCGGCTGCGGCTGAGTCGGATTGCACCGCTCGTTGTCGGCGCCACTCTGCCATCGACACACGCCTTGCGCTGATGCGTGCGCAAAGTGCTTCTGTATCCCAAAGCACAGCGTGCCAGAAGGCCCAAATTGATCGATCGAGGTCGTTGATGTGCACGACGGACGCGTATTCGCTAAGCGCAAGCGTCAGCGCGACACTCGCCCCGCCCGCATAGGGTTCAGCGTACTGACCATCAAGCAAGTCGTTCGTGCGGAAGAGTAGCTGAACGAACTTCGCGAGCTTGCTCTTCCCGCCGGGATACCGAAGCGGGCTGACATGCGGGTCGGTGGGAGCCACGGCTAAGGCCAGATCGCAGAAAAGAGTGGAGCGAGCACTTCCCACTCGCTGTTCAGGTCGCCGACGATCGGGACCATCTTCGAGCTGTGGATGTACCCATTGAAGGTTGTAATCATCGGAGCGAGGCGCGCATCATCCTTTGCCGCACGTTGAATGGCCTTGAGCTCGTTGGTGGTCAGCATACCCAGGCCGTTCAGCTTAATCGCCGTGGCTGTCATCTTATCGCGCAGTTTCGAATTGTCGATCTTCTGCTGATTCCAGAAGCCGTCGCGGGCGAGGTAGTGATCGAGACTGAGTTCGAGGAAGACACGACTCAGCACGGCCCCGGAGTTCCTAAACTTCTCGATTCTAAGCTCTTGGAGTTCGATGAAGATGTTGCTACACCGCTTGTCCGCAATACTGAGGCTGAATCCTGCGGGCACCCACGCCACTCGCTCATGTGAGCGGCGCGCCTTCTTCGCTCTCTTTGCCTTCCGCGGCCCAGCCTTTGGATCCGTGCCGAGCGCGTGTGGAGCGGTCTTTCGCGTCGATGGATCGGGCAGGTCTGACGTCTTGAACTTGCCGATGTACTTCTTCATCAGCTCGACGTCGTCAACGTGAGAGACCTTGATGTGTTTGTGTGCGAGGTCAGACACGATACGCCGCAGCGGCTTGGCAACTTCGGCGTCGGGAAAGTGTGCCACCCAGTCGCCCTTGTCCTTGGAAAGTCCGATCACTCGTCGAATGTCTGGGCTGTTCAGCAATCGCTCAAGCGTCGTCAACGGGAACCCTTTCTTGATTAGCCCCTCTGTCGCCTCGTCGAGCGCTCCTGCCTCCGCCAGGAAGCGCATGGCTCTGAGACCGTAGCTGGGCCTCCCGCCGGACTGCTCCGCGAATCGCGCGGCCTCCATGCTGAGCCAAGGAATGAGTCCCGCGCCACCCTGTTCGCCCTGATGCCTTAGCTCGATCCACGGGCGCGCCTCCTCGCGCGTCTTAACGACGACGCACATTACGTCGTCGATTGTGCGCGATGGAAGCGCCCTAAGTGCTCGATGGGTGCCGTCACTCATGCCACTGCGAACTAGGTCAGGATTGCCCAAGGCCTTGGCCGCTGTAATTCGGCGGTTGCCTTCGAGAACAACGTAGAACTGGCTCCTCGCGCCTTCCTGCATGACGATGGGCAAGCTGGACGGGTCGAGCCCGCTAGCTTGAATGTGCTTCGCAATGGCAAGCAACTTTCTTTCGTCCCAACGAGCGATCGCTTCCAGTGTTTCCGCTTGCGATGTTGGCCGCGGATCTGCAAGTCGTGGATTCAGCTGATCCACGCGTAGGTTCGCGAGTGAGATCGATTTGAGTTTGGGCACGGAGAAGGGGCAGGTGCAGGGGTTCGCCATCGTTCCTGCGTCTCAGCGCAGTAATTGACCGCGAGCCTCTGCTGCTCGCAAGCCGTTGTGCATCGTTGAGCGACGGTTTAGCGCCACCGGCGCTGAAAGGGCTTCCCAGCTCCCATGGCTCCTCGTCGCGGATGAATGTCCATTTCGACCTACATGCCGTGGTTGAGCCGCCCCCAGTATGATCCGGTCGCGCGGACGTGTGTGTGTCCGGCGGGGAAGTTCTTAAATTCGGAAGGGGTCCGCCAATATCACGCGCGGGTTTGTGTCGGAACAATTCCGCGGAACGAAGCGGGACTGCGGGGCGTGTGGGTTGCGGGACGGTGTCTACGGGATCCCATGCAAGCGACCCCGCGGCAGGTGGCGTTCTTTCGCGGGCGGGCCACGTCGGCGCCGCAGACACACACCGCCCGGATGAAGCGGCGGATTGATCAGCCCCACGAGCGGGCGCGGTATGGGCGGCGGTTTGCGACGGTGGAGCCGGTCTTCGCGTAGCTGCGCTACGACAAGGGGCTGGATCGCTTCAACCTGCGGGGCCGCGCCAAGGTCGAGGGGCAGTGGCGGCTCTTCTGACTGGTGCACAACATCGAAAAGCTGGCGAACGCGGGCTACGCGGCCTAAGCATCGGGAGCCCGTCGCCTGTCGCGGCATCGCCCCGAGGTCGCCTGGACCACCACTGGAGCGCCAACTCCCTTCACCTCCGCGCGCGCCGCCCGTTCCCGGCGTCCTCCCGCGCGCGAACTGGCTTTTTCTACATCCTCAACGCCCGCGTTCACTTGCGGGCTATCTGAATACAAGCCGACCCGCCCGGGCTGCCTCTTTCATAGTCTACCGCTGCCCGGGCGGGGCCGCCGGCCCCTGACGGCCCGTCAGCATGCAGCCGCTTGTTAGCGAGCGTGGCCGGCGTCGCTCGCTTGGCGCCATCGCCACTGGGCGACGTGCCGTGACTCACAGGCCTGGCACCACACGC
>CADEFN010000005.1 GCA_902826615.1 uncultured Gemmatimonadota bacterium | reverse complement strand
ATCGACCACCTCCACGGTGAGGTGTTGCGCCGACCGATTGAATCCACCCAATACCCGAGTGAGGCGTTCCAGCGGCTACTAACGTCCCTGGGCATCACCTGCAGTATGAGCCGGTACGACAACGTCCGGGACGACGCCGTCATTGAGAGCTTCTTCTCGACCTTGAAGATCGAGTGGTACCGTCGTCAACGGTGCCACTCGCGGAACGACGCGCGCGCCGAGATCTTCGCCTACATCGAACGCTTCCACAGTCCCACGCGGAGGCACTCGTTGCTGGGCAACCAGAGCCTCATCGACTTCGACCAGCTGCAGGCAGTAGCTGAACCCGCCGTCCACGGGACCGGGGACAATTCATACTGTTGACGGCGGGCTCAGGGGAGGTCGGCCTATGGAGGACGGGGAAGGTGGAGGGCGGGCGGAACTGAATCGGAGACGGAGCCAAATCCGCGTCGCGTGCTGGGTAAGCCCTGATCTCCTGCGCACGCTACTCTCGTCGCTTGCAGGGCTAGAGTGGTATAGGGCGACCAGCTACGCAGAGGCGGTCACCTTCCGCATCTGCCGCCTCGTGCCACTAGTTGTAGATTTGAGTGTTCTCGCGCAGAGCCTGCAAGAAGAAGATGCGCGAGCGTTCAATGTCCGCAGTGCTGGCCCATTGATTCTGATGGGCAGGCTCAGCCCGAGGACTTTCGACGTCGTGCGCCGACTCTCGCGCTGCGTGGACAGCCTACGCTTCGCCGCGACACCGCTCGAAGTCTCCGAGATCCTGACGCACACATCACGTGATGCCAGTGCGTCGATAGCCGCGCAATGGCCTCAGGCGCACTCATTACCGCGGCGAATGCGCGAGGTGCTTGAACAAGCACTCGAGAATCCAGACGATTGGACGGTCAAACGGCTTGCCGCGGAGCTAGGCACCACGCGGCGCTCGCTGGAGCGGTCGCTGCGTGCCCGAGGACTACCGCCGCCTGCCGCGCTCCTGAATACTGCGTCCTCTGTTCCGCGTAAAAGCAAGGGCGGTGCGGTCGGGCGGTCGGCACGGCAGTCCTTTGGACGGCCATCCGGTCCCCACGAACGGGAGTCAAACGGTGGAGAGAATCGACGCTGAACCGGCGTCACATATGTGCTGCGATCGGGCCATAAGGGTGAACAATACGGCGATCGGAAAAGCCTCCACGTCTCAGGATTTGGGTCGGCGAGGTTGCTGGACTGTCGGCTACCCTTCGAGGTGACGCAAGTCTGTCGCATTGTGTGTCTTGCATACAAGGGCGGCGAGGGCGAGAGTAGCTGCACCCAATGGCTAGGCTGGGTTGACAGACGGTCGCGGCTTAGCCTTGGCCCCCACTCACATTCATCGAGGAGAAAGGACGATGAACAGCATTGCACGCATGGTGCTCGCTACGACAGTTATTCTTGCCGGAGCAGCATACCTAAGCACTCCTAAGGAGGCACTCGCGCAGGGCCCGCCGCTTTGCATGGACACGGGGTGCACCTCGCCAACGAGCTGCGGCTTCTCGTGGGGTACATACTGTACGCAGGGTGGGTCATCGTGCACGTGGAGTTCCTGCTAGCGACGATTTCTCACGTTCTCGCTAACTCGAGCGGCAAATGAGGAAGAGATGCGAAGACCTCTCGTTCTTGTGGTACTCAACACGCGCACGCCTCCTAGGTTCCTCGGCACGTGCGCCGTCGTCTCTTCCCATCCGCGTTTGAATGCGATTGGCGCCTCCGGGTGGGTTGCACTGTCCGCAATCCCCATTGCCTCGCCAGACGCCGACATTGCCTTTCACGCGCCCTTGCGAAGGTAGACACCTTTTGATCAATCGAGCCCGGCTTGACAACGGCGCGAGACGCGCCTTCCCTTTCGGCGCTGCAGGGAGGGCGAAGCGACACGCATTCAATGCTCGCAGCTTGGGGAGACGAACAGCCGATGACCTCGAGAAGTGATAGCATAGGGAGTATCGCGAGCGCGATTCTCGCACTTTGCGCGATGCTGGTGACCGGTTTGGTTGTAAGACGGGAGTTCTTCTCACCAGCCGCTCGTCCCTCAGACACTACGTTGGACGCAGAGGAGATACGCGATTGGCGGCAATTGGCGGCAGAAGGACATGGGAGGGGGAGCTCGAACGCTGCGGTTTTCATCGTTGAGTTCTCTGATTTTCAGTGCCCCGCCTGCCGTGGTTTCGCCCTGACGCTCGACTCCCTTAGGCGGCGATATCCGCAAGACCTGCGGACGGTCTATCGCCACCTACCTCTTGAAGCAATCCATCCGGCTGCCGGGGTCGCTGCTCGGGCTTCTGAGTGTGCCGCGCTGCAGGGCCAATTCGACGCCTTTCACGATCTCCTCTTTTCCGTGCAAGACTCTCTTGGACAACTTCCGTGGAACGTCTTGGCGGCTCGTGGCGCAGTCCAAGATACTGTTCGCTTTGGGCAGTGTCTCACAGACAGGAGCGGGAAATCGAGCGCACAAGCGCGTCTCGCGGCGGACAGCGCAGTAGCGCAGCGCCTACAGCTCAATGCAACGCCGACCGTTGTGGTAAACAACCACATTTATCGCCGTGCATTACCCTTGCCGACGCTCGACTCTCTCGTCCGCTCGCTTATCGTAGAGAATGCAGCACGTGACCGCTAGAGCCACTACCATGCCCCGTCATCTCGTCAGCTGGAGGCTCGGTTTCTACGTTACTCCGTCCTCGCTGGTCATTGCGTGGTTTCTGTGTGTTCTGACCGCTTCGGGGGCATTCTCGCAACCAACTACTGCCCAGAAGAGAGGCTTCGTGAGTGCGCGGCAGCTTTGGTCCGTAGGAGACGAACAAGGGGCAGTCGAATTTGCCAAGGTGGAGGCAGCTGTGCGTGATCCCCTATCCGGCGTAAGCTACGTACTTGACTCTCGCAGGAACGAGATCAGATCATTCTCTCGCTCCGGCGAGCCGATCGCAGTGGTTGGGCGCGCTGGGAGAGGACCTGGTGAGTTGGGGATAACGCGATCTCTGGCGCTCGATCCTCGGGGGAATCTCCACGTGCTTGACATTAGCAACGCTCGCATATCGGTGTTTGCGCCCGCGGACACGAATCGACGGGAACAACGCGTCATCCGCTCCACCCCGATTCCTCCGTGGAGCAGCGCAATGTGTCTCGTCTCCGAGAGCTACGCGATTCTCGGATTCTCCAGTGATTCACTTTTGCACCTCTTCCGCGATCAAACGCTCATACGTTCCTTTGGGGGCGCGTTCCGTATCGAAGGCTTACCTTTGCATCCGATGTTGGACCGCTTCTTGGGAAGGGGCAGGATCGACTGTGATGCGTCCAGCGGCAACATAGTTGTTGTGGCTGAGAACGTCGGCGAGCTGCGTCAATACAGCTTCCGAGGCGCGCTGCAATGGGCGCGACAAGTTACCGGCTATTTGCCGTCGAAGATCTATCTGGCCCCTAGTGGTAGGGGGGTCGTCTTCGAAGTACGACAGGGCGGCTGGCATCAGACCATCGGAGTCCATCGGCTTCGTGGCGGAGCGATCCTACTCCAAGCCGCTTTCGTCGATCAAGCCAGTTCAAGGCGCGGAGAACACCTTCGACTCGATTCCTTTGTGTTTGATTCCTTGGGCAACCTGCTGCAAACACAGGTGGATCTGCCTCAGGTGATCTTTGCGGATGATGACTTTCTTATCGGAACGTCTGAAGACCCATATCCGCGGGTTAGCCTTCTCGCGTACAAGGTTGCCGGGGGGGATTTATGAAGAGGGCGTTCGTTCTGGCAGCGGGTATCGCTCTCGCGTCGACGATTGTCCTTTCCTTCACGTTCGGCGTTAGTACGGGAAGAGCGCATCAGCGGGTCGATGCCATATCGCAGGTCGCTGGCTATCTCCCGAGTATGCGCCTGCGGAAAGGAACGGAGAGGGTGGCTATCTTCATCGGGTCCTCGACATGCGGTGCGGCGGAGGACGATCGGGTCGTGAAAGGACTGCCGATTCTGTGGGCTGACCTAGCCCGGGGCGCGAGAGAGAAGGGAATGTCGTTTAGCACGATTGGAATTGCCGTCGACTGGAGGGTCTCCGACGGCATGGGCTTCCTTCAAAAACTCGGATGGTTTGATGAAGTCATGACGGGCCGAAACTGGCTAAACCAGGGTGCCTACCGCTTCATTTTTTCGGACTTGGCAGGGCCATCATCTGTCCCTCAGATCTTGCTGATCGAGAGAGATATTGACCCCACCCAGGGTACTGTGCAGGTACTTGCTGAACGTATCGTGGATCGGAAAGTGGGCCTGACAGAGATCGTTGCATGGATAGAGACACTTCGAAGCACGAAAGGAGGGGCTTGAGTTGTGTCCACGTAGCCGGGACATCTGAGATATGGTCTTGCCCTGAAATAGTGGACACGGGTTTAGGCAGATTACGCAGTTCGTGCATAACCGTGCTGAGGTGCCCGAGTGAAGAAGGGCCTGTCCGATTCTCTGTGTATGAGCCGGTGAGTGTGTCAGCAATTACAGCACGTCCGGCACGCGAGCGCCGAAGAGGAGCTTCAAGTGGGGCAGTGCGTAGAGACTGCGCACTAGGCTCTCAGGCCACCGCGGACGGAATCACCCGCGCTTGACGGGACGTAAGTGCGCTGTGATAGAGGTCCTCCCAAACCTCGTCCGCTACCACGACGTCGCAGATGTAAGGGTCAAACTGCTTCCCTCTAAACTTGACAAACTCCTTTCGCGCCTCATCAGGATCCAGCGCCTTTCTGTATGGCCGATCAGTTGTGATCGCATCCAGGGTGTCCGCGAACATGATTATCCGCGATGCAAGTGGAATCTCGTCGCCCCGTCTTCCATCCGGATAGCCCGTTCCGTCCCAGTTCTCGTGATGATGCCGGACCGAGGGCACCACATCCCTTAAAGAAGACACGAGCCCCACGAGATCTGCGCTCCTCACTGGGTGACGCTTCATGATCACCCACTCCTCTGGAGTTAGCCGACCCTCCTTCGCGAGAATGCGGGCGAACTCTTCGTGAATCTTGCCAACATCGTGAAGAAGCGCGGCGACTTGCACGCGCTCCACCTGTTCCTGCCTCAGCTTCAAGGCCTTGGCGATCTTTACTGACGCCGCCGCCACACGCTTCGAATGACCAGAAGTGTATGGATCGCGCGCTTCGATGGCTGCAACCATGAGATCGAGCAGTTCTTCGGTTACTCGAGTCAGTTGTATTGTCGTTTTTGTCAACTGTCGCACGACAACAAGAGGCAGCACCATACCCGCCGTTCCCGTCCAGCCCAAGTTTACGGAGATCCAAGCGAGGTAAATGGCGAGAAGAGTCTGAAGCACGGCTAGGAAGGGCATCAACTTCAGCGACGCGATAAGGGTCGCCCAGAAAGGGCGACCGGCCGTTAGGCTCACAACGCCGGTGACTGCAGCCGTGTTGGCGACGGTCATCGCCGCAAATGAGGCAACCCCGGGTAGGGCAAGGTGTCGGAGGCTCTCCCAGAACCCCCCGGCCAAGCTCGGATTACCAAGCGGCGCGGTAACCCGAAAGACAACAATGCCGATAGAAACCGCCAATATCATCTGCGCCGTGTTGAACAGCGCTTTGACCCAGGGTCTACGGTGCCAGACCTGCACTGCAATTTGCGCAGCAGCAAGAAAGAAGGCTACGCTGACGTCTGGAGAAACCACCGCGGCCGCCAAATAGGGCACGAACCCGATCGACCCTGCCGCATTGCGTGGAAGGCCCTCGAAGGGCAGAAGCTCGGCGACCAAACCTAGGATTACGAGCACCCCAGCGATCTCAACTGGCCCCGACCCGAACGCGGTCGTCGACGCCAAGAACCACACTGCCGCGCCGGCCAGCGCGACCAGCGCTCCGATCGCAGGTAGCGCGCGCTTGACCTCGCTCGCTGTCGCCACAGTTCCGGCGACTCGCTCGGTCATCTTACTCCAGGGCCTTGCGCTGAGTCGCGCTGAGTGGGTCTCGGTGGGCACGCTTTGAGCTGAGCGTGAAGCCAAACAAGCAGTTGAGGGCCCCCGCCTCCCAATTAGATCCACTGCAGCGTGCCGGTTGCCAGCGCTGCGAGCCACTGAATGATACCCATTTGCGTAACCTCCCTAGGATTGCCACTAACTGCGATGTGCAGCTGTGGTGTCTTTCGGTCGGCTCCGCTCTACTACTAGTTCCCGCTCAATACTCGCTCACCAAAAACACTCTCTCACTACTTACTGCTGATTCGGGAACGGGGGCCCTCAATTGTCTTCCTGCCGGTCCTGGCTGTCGCGCCTCAACGGGTTCGGGTTCAGTACTTCGTCAGGTCTCCCCTATCGACGACCCAGCCACCGGTTCGTTGCATCCAGGACCGCCAATACGCTGGCCGTCTCCGGGCTGTCCTTCAGCTCGCAACTCCCCGTCAGCAACACACTTGCCCGTGCATGCTGAACCGTCACCCCGACAAAAACGAACTCTCGGTCAAACGCCTCAATAACCCGCGCTCCGGCCAGATCCAACGGCCGCAATGCGCTATCTGCCTCCGCCAACGCCCGCAACGCCGCCCGGGCCGATAACTCCACCCGGGAACGTTCGTTTTCACTGCCCTCGGCCTCGCCGGTGTACGACTTACCACTTTTCGCCAAGGTGACACGACACGTAAGACCCTTGGCTCGCGACCGGCTTACCTCGACATCCTCAAAATAGAACGCCCGGCGCAGAAATCCGCCGTCGGCTAAAGTGTTCTGTTCCAACGGCTTGGGAGCTTGGGGCGTCGCGGCAGCGCCCGGTACTTCCACGGGCTCGGTCACCAGCGATACCCCCGCCGGACCTACCACCTTCACCTCTTCCTTCCCCTTCCGCGGCTCCACGGTCGTCGCAACCGAGATCTTCCGGTGGTCGACCCGCATCCCAAGGTGCGCAATCAGCGCACTCTCGACATTCCGGACCGTCTGCTTCGGCGTCAACTCAGCCGTCGTCAGCATGTGGATCTCGTCCACAGCTCCCGTTTCGCCCGCAATAATCCGGGCGGCGATGACCCCCGGAAGGGTCGACAGCAGTTCCTCCGCCCGCTTTATGGGCAGAACGCTACCGGCGATGAGGGGCGATGACTGAGGCTGCGCCACGTGTTGGTCTCTCCGAGTCGACTGGGGACGTCCTTGTACCTGTCGATGCCGTAACGCCCCACCAGGGTCTCCCCGCGCATCCTGCGTATTTGCTCGGCGTGTGAAATATCACGAGAAGGGCGTGTTTTTCAAGGACGCTTTTTGCCGGGTCGCCAGTCCGATGCCCTCCCGAAACACAACAGCCGCATTAGGGCTCGCTCACCTCGTCCTCGTCGACAATAAGCGGCACCCCGCTCTCGGCCTCGTACTCCCGGATCTTCCGGTACATGGTCCGCTCCCCGATCTGGAGGATCTCAGCTGCTTTCCTGCGGTTGCCTCGGGTGAAGCGCAGGGTGGCTTCGATGGCCAGTCGCTCGATCTGCGACATCGGCATGCCTGGCCGCATGCGAACCTCCTCCTCCATCCAACCACTGTGCGGCAGAATGGCGCCCGGCGTGACCACCCCACGGGCGACCTGAGCACCCGGCACCACCATCGTGGAATCGCCAATCCACCCCTCAGCCGTCACGCGCGCCGAGGCCGCACTCACGTCGTCCATGCGACGACGCAGGTCCTCCACGTTCAGCTTGAGCTCGACCAGACTCCGGAGAATGAACTCGAGCTCGCGGCCATCAGAACCACTCTGGCCGCGCACCACCGACCCGATCGGTACGGGCAAGAGCCGAGAGCCCGCATCACGGATGGGATGCGGGATGTCCTCCGCGCCGATCTCTCGCCCCGGCGCGAGCACCACCATGCTCTCGATGAGGTTGCGGAGCTCCCGGATGTTGCCGGGCCAGCTGTAGTCGGTGAGCACCTGCATGGCGTCGGCGGAGATGCCATGGAAGGGCCGGTCGTGACGTTGCGAGAACTCGCCGACAAAACGCCTGACGAGCATCGGGATATCCGGCTTCCGCTCCCTCAACGGGGGAAGGTAGATCCGCAGCACGTTGAGGCGATAAAACAGATCGGCGCGGAAGACCCCGCGTTCCACTCCTTCCCGCAACGGCGCATTAGTCGCCGCGACCACGCGCACATCCACCGGAATGGTGGTCGTGCCGCCCACACGCGTGAGCTCACGCTGCTCCAGCACGCGCAGCAGCTTGACCTGCGTGGACTGCTGCACCTCGCCAATCTCGTCGAGGAAGATGGTGCCGCCGTGGGCCAGCTCGAAGCGGCCGAGCCGGCGCTCCGCTGCGCCGGTAAAGGCCCCCTTTTCGTGGCCGAAGAGCTCACTCTCGAGCAGCGATTCGGGAAGTGCCCCCACGTTAACTGCTATGAACGGTTTGTTACGGCGGGGGCTGAGCTGGTGGATGGCCCGCGCGACGAGTTCCTTGCCGGTGCCGCTCTCGCCCTCGATGAGCACGGTGCTCGACACGGGAGCAATCTGCTCCACCTGCACCAGCACCGCGCGGATGGCATCACTTTCTCCGATCAACCCGGTCTCACGTGAAAGCTGCTGACGCTCGAGCAGCCGCCGCACGCCCGCCGCCACTTCGTCGATGACCACCGGCTTGGGATACACTTCGCTGAAACCGAGACTACGCAGTCGTCCCTCGATGACCGGGTCGGTGACATCAGTGAAGCCCACGACGGCGACACCTTCCCACAGGAGATCACGCACCAGCGCGACGTTGTGCGCGTCGAGCAACCCTCCCGTGAGCACGACGACGGCCGGGCGGTCCCGGCGAAGGGCAGAGCGCACGTCGTCAAGCGGCGAGACCACGACGGTCTCGACACCCGACGACTCCAGCGAGGCGTTGAGCCGAACCGCCGGTTCGACATCGGTGAGTGTGATGAGAACTTTCACGCGACAACCCCCGAGTGATCGGTGGGATCGCCACGCACGATGCTGACCGCGTGTGCAATGACGGGGTCGAGGGACTGAAGCCCGTCGGCCACCCCCTTGGGCGAACCGGGAAGGTTCACGATCAGCGTGCGGTTGCGCACGCCGGCCACCGCACGCGAGAGCGCGGCGCGCGGAAATCGTTCGGTTTCGAGGGCCCGCATGCGCTCGGTCAGGCCGGGCGCCTCGCGTTCGAGGACAACGCGGGTCGCCTCGGGGGTGATGTCACGCGGTGAGAGACCGGTGCCCCCGGTGGTGAAAACAAGATCGGCAACATCCTTATCGCACCAGGCGAGGAGTTGCCTGACGATCGCGACACTTTCGTCAGGCACAACGGCGCGCGCGGCGAGGGTGTGCGCCCCCGTGCTCACCCACGCGGCGAGTGCATCGCCCGACGCGTCGGCGCGGTGACCGGCGGCACAGGCATCGGAAATGGTCAGGACCGCGACACGCATACCCGACCTAGAGATGAGATCCCTGCTTGTAGAAGGGAGTCTTCACCACCCGAGCGGGCACCCGTTTGCCGCGGATCTCCACTTCGAAGGGTGTGCCTTCGGCGGTCTGCCCGGCGGGGAGGTAACAGGTACCGACGGGGGTGCCCAGCGACGGACTCATGGTGCCGCTGCAGACCATCCCGCTGGGCGCGCCCTGACAAAAGACGGGATACCCATGCCGAGGAATGGCGCGCTCATCGAAGGTGAAGCCCACGAGCTTGCGCGGCACCCCACTTTCCTTCTGCCTGACGAGTGCATCGCGCCCGACAAAGTCTCCCTTGGCGAGTTTGACGATCCAGGCGAGCCCCGCCTCGAGTGGCGTGACCGTGTCGTCGATGTCGTTGCCGTAGAGGGCCATCCCCATCTCGAGGCGCAACGAATCGCGGCAGCCGAGCCCTGTGGGTGTCACACCACCGGTGGCCATCAGCGCATTCCAGATGGTGGCGGCGTGGGCGTTGGGGAAGTAGAGCTCGAATCCATCTTCGCCGGTGTAGCCGGTGCGCGACACGATCACATCGCGCACCCCGGCCACCGTGCCGCGCGCGAAGTGATAGTACCCCACGCTGCCTAACGCGACGTCGGTCAGCGGCTGCAGAATGGCGGCGGCCTTCGGGCCCTGCAACGCCAGGAGTGCGATCTCGTCACTCACATCCGTGAGGGTGCAGTCGAAGCGCGCGAGATGCCGGCTGATGTGCGCAAAATCCTTGGCAGCGTTCGACGCATTCACCACCATCATCAGCCCATCCG
This sequence comes from uncultured Gemmatimonadota bacterium, assembly GCA_902826615.1. GTDB lineage: Bacteria > Gemmatimonadota > Gemmatimonadetes > Gemmatimonadales > Gemmatimonadaceae > RBC101. The sequence continues at coordinate 435,607 of CADEFN010000005.1, read as the reverse complement.
CCTCGCGATACACCAGGCAGTCATCCTCGAAGGTGCCGCGCTCGTTGAGGATCCCGGAGTAATGGGCCTGGCCCACGGTCAGGGCGGCGACGTTATTGGTGGTGACGTAGTTGACGAAGTCCACGGCACCGGGGCCGCGCACCAGGAACTCACCCATGTGGGCGACGTCGAAGAGGCCGCAGGCTTCACGGACCGCCTTGTGCTCCACGGTTATCCCGGTCGGGTACTGGACGGGCATTTCGTAGCCGGCAAAAGGGACCATTTTGGCCCCCAGGGCGACGTGTATGTCGTGAAACGGTGTGCGCTTGAGTGCTCCGGCCTCACTCGAACCCATCAGGAACCCCGCCGATTGGAAGTTGAGGCAGTAATCTGCCGTGTTGGCAGGGACGGAGCAACGAGCGTAGCAGGGGCAGCGGTCGGTCCGCGCTACCCCTCCAGCGCTTGTGCTACCTCGGCGGCGTGGCCAGCGGCCTTGACCTTCGGGAATACATGCGTGATCCGGCCGTCGCGACCGATGACGAAGGTGGTGCGCTCCACGCCCATCGACGCCTTTCCGTACATGGTCTTCTCCTTCCAGACCCCGTAGCGCTCGGCGAGCACATGGTCGGCGTCGGCGAGGAGTGTGAACGGAAGCTGGAACTTGGCCTTGAACTTCGCCTGGGCGGCCACGGTGTCGGGGCTGGCGCCGAGGATGACTGCATCGAGTCCCCCGAACCGGGGGAAGGCGTCGCGAAATTCGCACGCCTCCACGGTTCAACCAGGGGTATCGGCGCGGGGATAGAAGTAGAGCACCACATTGCGCCCGACAAACTGCGAAAGTGATACGTCGACGCCGTTGTCGTCAGGCACGGTGAAGTCCGGTGCGAGATCACCCGTCGCGAGGGTCATACGGTTTCTCCTCCCATGAGCACGGCCATGATGGCCTTCTGGATGTGCAAGCGATTTTCGGCCTCGTCCCACACGCGGCTCTGCGGTCCGTCGATGACATCGGCTGTCACCTCTTCACCACGATGGGCCGGGAGGCAATGCAGAAAGATGGCGTCGGGCTGCGCGAGCTGCATGAGCGCCGCGTCCACGGTGTAGCCGGCAAAGGCGTTGGCACGTGACTCCTGCTCCTCTTCCTGCCCCATGGACGCCCAGACGTCGGTGTTGACCACGTGGGCTCCACGCACGGCGTCGGCCGGATGGCGCACGACCTGCACGGGCACCTTTTCCCGGGCACGCGCCAGGATGTCGGCGTTAGGCTCGTATCCTTCCGGGCAGGCCAGGCGCAGCTCAAAGCCAAGACGCCACGCGGCATTGATCCAGGAGTTGGCCATATTGTTGCCGTCACCCACCCAGGCCACCACCCGGCCACGAACGCTTCCCAAGTGTTGTCGCACGGTGAGCAGGTCCGCCAGGATCTGACAGGGGTGGAGCAGGTCGGTCAACCCGTTGATGACGGGTACGGTGGCGTGCGCGGCCAGTTCCTGCACCTCATTGTGCTTGTAGGTGCGGATCATGATCCCGTCGACATACCGGGAGAGGACGCGCGCGGTGTCGGCGATTGGCTCGCCACGGCCGAGCTGCACATCACGCGGCGAGAGGAAGAGGGCATGCCCGCCGAGCTGCCAGGCCCCCACCTCAAACGATACGCGCGTCCGCGTCGACGCCTTCATGAAGATCATGGCCAGGGATTTCCCGGCGAGCGGCTTCTTGTCGTAGCCACCGGTCCGCATGCGCTCGGCCAGCGCGAAGAGTGCGTGCAGCTCTTCGGTGCTGAAGTCGGGAATGGCGAGGAAGTCGCGGTGGGACATGGGCTTGTGACAAACGGAAGGGGCGAAAGGTAGTGGAGTGCACGGTCGGCGGGAGGGGGCCGCGACGGTCGACGCGAGACGCGACTGCGATTGGGGGCGGCGCTGGGCGGCGGCGGTAAACCCGACCCGGCACCCCGGTGACCCACCTTCTGGACCCTAACCGAGGATACCACGATGCGTCTGACATGTCTGCTCGCAGCGCTCACAACGCTTCCGCTGTCCATCTCGTGGGCACCGTCGCGTGACGCTGGTAACTGGCCTCAACGACACCGACGTCACGTCGCAAGAATTCTCCACGCGTTCGTTCGGTAGTGTACTCACAGCGGGAGCCGGCCTATCGCTCAACTACAAACGCTTCGCCGCCTTCAGCGAGTACCGCCCGCTGCTACACGGCTCGGGCATCGCCGAACACACGAGCGGGCTGACCTTCGGCATTCGCATCCAGCCCGACAACTGATGCAGTGACGAACGGCGGCCGGGGAAAGGGCAAGTTGACCGAGGGTGTGTAACTCGTCAGGCGGCGTCTCGTCTCCAGTATGACCTCACCCCAGTCGTTATGCCATTCAAGGTGCTGCGCTCGATCGTGTTCTCACTGCTCTCCGCCCTCGCTGGGTGGCTGGTGGCGCGAGCCTGGTTGGCCCCGGCACCGCTGCCGGTTGCCACGCAGCCAGCGGCAACCAACCGGCCGCCCTGGTTCGAGCGCGTGCGCCCACACTGCAACACCGTCGAAGTGCTCGCGGTGCTGCAGCAGGACCCGCCGGACCTCTCCAGCACACAGGGCGTTGGTCTGACCGCCGCATGTCTGGCCCTGGCCGGACGCACCGACAGCGCCCGCACGCTGATCTTCACGTTGCCGCCGAACGAACGGCACGTGGCCGCGGGAATCGTGTTCGATATCGGGCATCCGGTCGCCGACATGGGCGACGACAAGTCGGCGGGCCCGATCATGGAACTGGTCGCCTTCTTCTGGCCGACTCACTACATGGCGCTCTATCACGCCGGGGCGAGCGCATACCAACTCGGTGATTACACGCGTGCAGCGATGCACCTGGACGCGTTCCTGCGCACCTACACAGCTGACGACGGCTGGACAGGCTCAGCGCGCGGCATGCTTACGCGCATGAGGGAAACCCCGCACGCTCCGCCCGTGCGCGACGGGGCCCCGCCAGGCTGAGGGATCGGCGAGCTCTCGTGCTTCCCGTGCTTCCCGTGCCTCTCGTGCTTCCGCTCTTAGAGAATGTACTTTCGCAGGTCTTCGTCTTCGAGCACGGCCTTGAGACGGGTCCGCACGAGTTCCGCGTCGACGATCACCGGCTGGAGGCCACTGTCGGGTAAGGCGAACAGCACATCCTCGAGCAAGGTGGTCATCACCGTGTGGAGGCGCCGAGCGCCGATGTTCTCCATGCGGACATTGGCGAGTGTGGCCAGGCGGGCGATTTCGCGGATGCCGTCGTCGGTAAAGGTGAGCGACGCCCCTTCGGACTCGACCAGCGCTGCGTATTGTTTGGTCAGGGCGTTCTCCGGTTCCGTCATGATCCGGACGAAATCCTCTTCGCTGAGCGCGGTGAGCTCCACGCGGATCGGGAAACGACCTTGCAGCTCGGGAATGAGATCACTGGGCTTGGCCACGTGAAAGGCACCCGCAGCGATGAACAAGACATGGTCGGTTTTGACCATGCCATGTTTGGTCTGCACGTTGGAGCCCTCGACAATCGGGAGCAGGTCACGCTGCACTCCTTCGCGCGACACGTCGGGCCCGCTCGACTGGCCCCGACCGCTGGCGATCTTGTCGATTTCGTCGAGAAAGACGATGCCCATCTTCTCGACCCGTGCCAGTGCATCGGTGACGAGGTCGTCCTTGTCGATGAGTTTCTCCAGCTCCTGCTCCAGCAGCACCCGCCGCGCCTCCGACACCTTCATCGGACGCTTCTTGGTGCGTTTGGGGAGCATATCCTTGAGCATACTCGAGATCGACTCCATGCCACCGGGCGCTCCGGGGGTCATCACATCGATGCCCGGAGAGGCACTCTGGGTGACTTCCACTTCGATCTCGCGATCCTCGAGTTGCTTGTCCTTGAGCAGGGTCTTGAGCTTCTCGCGAGTGCGCTGATAGCGCTCACGTTCGGTGTCATGCTCCTGCTGCACCGCGCCCGTTGGTGAGACGACGAAAACGCCGGCGGCTTCGGCGGGTTTGTCTCCGTCCGCCGACTTGGCCGACGCCGGGACCGGGAGGAGATGGTCGAGCAATCGGTCCTCGACCTTTTCGAGGGCCACGCCCTGGATATCCCCTTCCCGTTCGGTGCGGACGAGATCGATGGCACTCTCCACCAGGTCACGCACCATCGACTCCACATCACGCCCCACGTATCCCACCTCGGTGAACTTGGACGCCTCCACCTTGATGAAGGGCGCACCGGCAAGTTTGGCCAGGCGCCGAGCGATTTCGGTTTTGCCGACGCCGGTGGGGCCGATGAGGATGATGTTGTTGGGCGAGATCTCTTCGCGGATGGCCTCCGGGGCGCGCTGCCGGCGCCAGCGATTGCGCAGGGCGATCGCGACCGACTTCTTGGCGGCGTGTTGTCCGACGATGTAGCGATCGAGTTCGGCGACGATCTGCCTGGGCGTGAGATCGGCGAGGCGGGCGAATGCGGCTTCGGTGCGGCGCGACGGCATGTCAGGCAGTGGGCTCGACGACGGTGATGTTCTGATTGGTATAGATGCAGATGTCGCCCGCGATCATCAGCGAACGTCGCACCACTTCGGCGGGCGACAGTGTGGTGTTGGCCACCAGCGCGCGCGCCGCGGCCAGCGCAAACGAGCCGCCGGAGCCGATGGCGAGAATGCCATCATCGGGCTCGATGATGTCGCCGTTCCCAGAAATGAGAAAGCTGTGATCGCGGTCCGCGACGGCGAGCAGGGCCTCGAGACGGCGGAGCACCCGGTCGCTGCGCCACTCCTTGGCCAGTTCCACAACGGCTCTGGAGAGGTTGCCAGGGTGACGCTCGAGCTTTTCCTCGAACCGCTCGAAGAGTGTAAAGGCGTCGGCCGCTGCGCCGGCGAAGCCCGCGACCACTCGGCCACCGGCCAGCACGCGCACCTTCTGGGCATTGGCCTTGGTGATGGTGTTACCCATGGTGACCTGGCCATCGCCGCCTAACGCTATCTGTTTGTCGCGGCGAACGCAGAGGATGGTGGTGGCGTGAAACTTCAGCATTGGCAGGTGTTGGGAGCGAGACGAGGGTTACGCCCTGGGATGTGCTTTGCGGTACGCCTCCTTGAGGCGTTCAACCGAGGTGTGTGTGTAAATCTGGGTGGTGGATACCGACGCGTGGCCCAGCAGTTCCTGCACGGCCCGCAGATCGGCCCCGGCATCGAGCAGGTGGGTCGCAAAGGAGTGACGCAGGGAGTGGGTACTGAGCCCTGCGTTCTCATCCACCTTGCCCAGGTACTTCGTGACCACCAGCTGCACGCCGCGGCGGCTGAGGCGTTTGCCGGTCTTGCTCAGGAAAAATGCCCCGCGATCACCCCGCCCTGCCACCGTCCGCAGAAGTTCGTCGCGTTTCGACTCGTAGTTGCGCAACGCGAGGGCCGCATGGCTGCCAAATGGTACGATGCGTTCCTTGCGTCCCTTGCCACGCACCTTGAGCTGCTGCGACAGGAGATCGATATCGACGCGGTTGACGCCATGCAGCTCACTGAGACGGATACCCGTGGCGTAAAACAATTCCAGAATCGCAAGGTTGCGGACGTCCGCGAAGTTGCCTTCCATCGCCCGTGCAAGCGCTGCCGCAAAGAGCGAGTCGGCCTGGGTGCGATCGAGATACGCGGGAAGGTACTTCTCGAACTTCGGGGCATGCACGGCGCGACCGGGGTTCCCCTCGATCAGGTCCTCGCGCTGCAGAAAACGGTAAAACGCACGGATCGCCGACAACGCTCTTGCAATCGATCGTTTGGAGAGCCCGCGACGCGCCAGCGCCCCCATGAACCCGCGCATCGTCAGGCGGTCGACCGCCAGCAGCGCGTCATCGCCTCCCCCCTGACTCCCGACAAAACTCGTAAAGCCATCGAGATCGCGGCCATACGCCGCCAGGGTATGTGGCGAAACCTGGCGCTCCTTCTCCAGATGGGCGAGGAAATCCAGCACCAGTGCCGGACGCACGACGTCGGTCATGTGTGGAGCGCGGAATCGAAGGATGCCGACCACTCCCGCATGGCGCCGAGTGCACGTTCAGCAAGTCGCTCTCGCTTGACACGTTTGTCCCGCACGGGTTCGGCAAGTTCATCCAGCAACCCGAAGTTGGCGTTCATCGGCTGGAAGTACTTCGGGTCTGCATCTCGCAGGTAGCGATACAACGCGCCGAGCATGGTGTGTTCTGGTGGAACCATCGGGTCGGCACCGTTGAGCATGCGGCTCATATTGCGACCCGCCAGGAGTCCGGTGGCGGTGCTCTCGGTGTAGCCCTCCACACCAGTGATCTGTCCGGCGAAGAGTACCCGCGCGTCGCGCTTGAGCGAGAGATGCGGTGTGAGCGCTGCCGGTGTGTTGAGGTACGAGTTGCGATGGATCGATCCGTAGCGCAGAAACTCGGCACCGGCGAGTCCGGGAATCATTCGCAACACACGCTGTTGTTCGGGGATGCGAAGGCGTGTCTGGAATCCGACGAGGTTCCACATCCGTCCCCCACGATCTTCCATGCGCAGCTGCGCCACGGCCCAGGGACGTCGACCCGTGCGAGGATCGCTGAGACCGACGGGCTTCATGGGTCCGAAGCGCAGGGTCTCGCGACCTCGTTTCACCATCTCTTCGACCGGCATGCAGCCTTCGAAGTAGGGCACCGCGTCGAACTCATGCCCATGGTATTGATCGGCCGTCGCGAGGGCCTCGACAAAGGCGTCGTACTCTTCGCGATTGAAGGGGCAGTTGAGATACGCCCCTTCACTGCTCGCACCCTCCATCGTCTCCTTGTCGTAGCGCGCAGCGCGAAAGGCGATGCTGTGATCGACACTATCGACATCGACGATGGGTGCAATCGCATCGTAGAAGGCGAGCCCCTCGGTGCCCAGTTCAGCGCGCATGGCAGCGGCGAGATCCGGAGACGTGAGCGGACCGGTGGCAATGATGGCCTGATCCGGAATCGCGGTGACTTCCTCCCGCACCACGGTGATCCGTGGGTGTGACGCGATGCGCGCGGTGACCGCGGCCGCGAACACATCCCGATCCACGGCCAACGCACTTCCTGCTGCCACTCGCGCCTCGTCGGCGGCCTGCAGCACCATCGATCCGAGCAGGCGCATTTCGGCCTTGAGCAGGCCGTGCGCGTTGGAGAGCTCCGTGCTCTTGAAGGTGTTGGAGCACACCAGCTCGGCGAGGCGATCGGTTTTGTGCGCCTCCGTGGTTTTGACCGGCCGCATTTCATGAAGTCGGACCTGGTGCCCGCGCTCGGCAAGCTGCCAGGCTGCCTCGCTGCCGGCGAGCCCTCCACCTACCACGTCCACGGTCTGGTCGGATGCCATCGTACAAGTATAAAGGGCGTGGCGCCTCGTCAGCGCCACGCCCCTTCTCTTCTCACGACGGTCAGCTATGCCTCGACTGCCACGGGTTCGGGCGCCTGGACCACGTCCCACTCATTCTGGCACTTGAGGCATTTCCGGAACTCCCCACGTGTCTTGTTGGACTTGGCCTCCGCACCCTCGTAGCCGCATTCGGGGCACTTCTCCTTGACCGGCTTGTCCCAGCAGACAAAGTCGCACGCTGGATACTTCTCGCACCCGAAGAAAATCTTCCCCCGCGCCTTCGACCTTCGTTGTGCGAGCTCTCCGCCGTCCTTGGGGCACATGACGCCGGTCGGCAGCGAACGAGTCCCTCGGCACTTCGGAAACTTGGAGCAGCCGAGGAAGTCCCCGCTGCGGCCATGCCGGATCACCATGGGCGCCTCGCACTCATGGCATTTGTAGTCGGTCATCTGGGCGGGCTTGCGCTCGCCGGAGATGGGCCGAGTGTAGTCGCAGTTCTTGGGATGGTTCTCACAGGCGACAAACGGCCCGAAGAAGCCTCCCTTGGCCATGAGTTTGCCGCCACACTTGGGGCACTTCTCAGTGGCGAGGGCGGAGACGTCATGTGCCTCGGCAATGAGGCCAGCGACATCGACGTCTTCGAGTGATGTCTCGAATGGTCCGTAGAAATCCTTCAGCACTCGACGCCAGGGGAGCGCGCCGTCCTCGATCTTGTCCAGTTCGCCTTCCATCTCCGACGTGAATGTGACGTTGAAGATGTCCGGGAACTGCTTGACCATGACCCGCTCGACACTTTCGCCTAACGATGTCGGGAAAAAGCGCCGCTGTTCGAGCAGCGAATACCGCCGGTCCACGAGGGTGGAAATGATGGACGCGTAGGTGGACGGGCGCCCGATCCCCAGCCGCTCGAGTTCCTTGACCAGACTGGCCTCGGAAAAACGCGGGGGTGGTTCGGTGAAGTGCTGGTTGGGGTTCAGGGTGTGGAGGGGGATCTTGTCTCCGACCACAGCGACCGGCAGGGCCTGCTCATCTTCGAGCGCCTTGCCATCGCCCTCCTCACGCGCCTCGCGATACAACGCGAGGAACCCAGGAAACTTGATGACACTCCCGGTGGCCCTGAAGAGGTATCGCGCCTTCGCACCGGGGACGTCGAAATCGAGGGTGGTGGTATCAAAGACGGCGGGGGCCATCTGCGAAGCCATGAAGCGCTGCCAGACCAGCTGATACAGCTTGAACTGGTCTTCCTTGAGAAACTTGCGGACCTGGTCCGGATGACGCGCCGGATCGGTGGGGCGCACGGCTTCGTGTGCGTCCTGGGCATTGGCCGCCTGCTTCTTGTCGGAGCCATAGAGCTGCGGCCCGCTGGCGAGGTACTCGGCGCCATGCAACGACTTGATCACGTCGCGCGCCTGGAGGGCGGCACTTTCCGCCACCCGGGTGGAGTCTGTACGCATGTAGGTGATAAGGCCTACCGCGCCCTCATCCTTGCCCAGCTCGATGCCTTCGTAGAGATCCTGCGCCAGACGCATTGTCCGTTTGGAGCCGAACCCGCACTTCTTTGCCGCTTCCTGCTGCAGGGTGGACGTGGTGAACGGTGCGCCAGGATTCTTGCGCCGTTCGCGACGCTTGACGTCGCTGAGCGGGAAGATGCCTAACGGGCCGCGTGCACCTCGGGCGAGGTCTTTGGCCAGTCGCTCGGCCGCGGCCTGCACGTCGCTGACAATCCCGGTGGCGTGCGCCTCGGTGTGCACATCCACCTTCTTGTCATCGATCGCGTGCAGTTTGGCGCCGAACTTCTGCCCGCCTTTCTCGAGTTCGGCGGCAATGCTCCAGTATTCCTGCGGCTTGAAGGCGCGGATTTCGCGCTCGCGCTCCACAATGAGCCGCAGCGCCACGGTCTGCACGCGGCCGGCCGACAATCCCTTCTTGACCACCTTCCACAGAATGGGCGATGCCTTGTAGCCCACCAGGCGGTCGAGAATGCGGCGTGCCTGTTGCGCTTCGAAGAGTTTGGTATCGATGGCGCGTGGCTTGGCCATCGCCGCCTTGATGCCATCCTTGGTGATCTCGTGAAAGAGCACGCGATGGATCGGAGCCCGCACCTTGCTGCGCGCGCCGGTGAAGTGCTCGGCGACGTGCCATCCGATCGCCTCCCCTTCGCGATCAGGGTCGGTGGCGATGAAGATTTCGCTGGCATCCTGTGCCGCCGCCTTGAGATCGGCGAGCGTTTTTTCCTTGCCCTCGATGGTCACGTACTCGGGTTCGAACCCCTGCGCGACATCGATGCCGAGCTTTTTCTCGGGGAGGTCTCGCACATGGCCGATGGTGGCCTTTACGCGAAAGCCACGGCCAAGATACTTGCCGATGGTTTTGGCCTTGGCCGGCGACTCCACGATGACAAGCGCGGCACCCGTACCGGCCTGTTCGTCTGGTGTTTCCTCCACCGGAGCGGAACGGGTGGTACGCGCCCGGGCCGGTGCTTTTGCCGCCGTGCGTTTCGTGCCTTTCTTCGCCGCCGCCGAGGCTCCTCGCCCGACGACGCGCCGCACGCCTAACGCCTTCTTGGTTGTGGACCGCTTCTTGGCTGCCATGAGTTCCTTCAATGCACGATGGACGGCCCACCGAAGGGTCCGAGTCCATCAGAGAATCCGTTGTCGACGACGGCCCTGGCGTCTTCCAGGCCGACTTGTCCTTCTATCTGTGCCAGCAGGCGTTCGATCACCTGCTCCAGATCGAACGCTCCCAACACTCCTGAGGCTCGGCATCCCATCAGGTATCCCCATGCCTCCGGGGCAAATCGCCCGCGTTCCTGAGGACCCTGGACCCGCACCGACCAGTTCGCGGCCGTCGCGTTATCGAGCCGACTGCGCACAATATCCGAGAGCCATGCCGAAACGATGGTACCAATCTGTCCCGCATCGAATCCTTCTGACGACAGATACTCCTGAACCTCGGCAACGTGCTCGGCACGATCGAATCGCCGCTTCAGCTGGGCGAGAATCTGCGTGTATCGGGCGTCCATTTCCTAACCTACCTGCCCGTCCCAGCGTGTGGCAAGCTGAACCACCTTATCCGTAACCTGTTGTGGTGTAAGCACTTCCGTATCAATAGCGGCGTCTGACTCGGCATAAAACCGCTCCCGATCCTGGCTCAGAGCCGTCAAAACGTCTCTCGGATCGCCCTTCATTAATAGCGGACGCGAGGCGACGCGTGTGCCCATCCGTCGAACCGCCGCCTTGGGTGAGACCTGGAGCCAGACCAATCGGGTAATCCCCCTGATCAACTCTACCACGGCCGGCCGAGTCACCCAGCCGCCACCCGGGGACAGGATAGTCGGTGGGGCCGTCAGGAGTTCCCTCGTGATCATCGCCTCCTGCTCCCGGAAGAACTCCTCTCCCTCGGTGGCGAACACCTCGGAGATGGTCTTTCCGAGTCGTCGTTCGATCTCGGAGTCGAAGTCGAGCACGGGACGCCCGAGCGCGCTGGCGACGCGGCGCGCGATATCACTTTTCCCGGCGCCGGGGATCCCCACCAGCGCGATATGGAAGCCCTCACGTTTGGCGTCTGTCACGCCCAATGCGTTCGGAAACCTGCGAGAGATATCCGTCGAAGTTGCGCCGAGTTTCTGTCATCGAGTCGCCGCCAAACTTTTCCATCCATGCGTCGGCCAGGACGAGAGCCACCATGGCTTCGGCGATCACCCCCATCGCCGGGACGGCGGTAACATCAGAGCGCTCGGCCACAGCGGCAGCGGCATCACCCGATGCGACATCGACGGTGGCGAGTGGTCGCATGAGGGTGGAGATGGGCTTCATGGCAACGCGCACGACGAGGGGTTCTCCAGTGGTCATCCCTCCTTCGAGCCCGCCAGCGCGGTTCGTGAGCCGCCGTACTCCTGCCGAGCGTGTCAGAGCGGGAGCACGTTCGATTTCGTCGTGCACTTCGGCGCCGGTGCGGCGGGCCGCCTCGAATCCCAATCCGATTTCCACGCCCTTCACGGCGGGAATGGACATGATCGCGGCCGCAAGGCGTCCGTCGAGTTTGCGATCCCACGAGACGTGTGAGCCAAGACCAACCGGAAGACCGGTGACCACGATCTCGCAGATCCCGCCTAACGTGTTGCCGGCCGCCTTGGCGGCGTCGATCGCGGCGATCATACGCTGCTCGGCCGCGGGATCGAGGGTGCGCAGCGGCGAGGAGTCGGCTGCCCCATTCAGCGGCTCTGGCAGCGGCACCGGCGCCGTGGCGTCGATTCCCCCGAGGTGCACCAGGTGACTCCCGATGCCAACGCCAAAGGCGCGCAGCAAGTGGCGGCAGATGGCCCCCGCCGCCACCCGGGCCGTGGTCTCGCGCGCCGAGGCCCGTTCCAGAATGTCCCGGGCATCATCACGGTCGTACTTGAGCAACCCGGTGAGGTCGGCGTGCCCCGGTCGCGGGCGTGTGACGGCGCGGCGGCGCAGGTCGGGATCACTCTCCGCCGGGGCCGGATCCATGATCTCCTGCCAGTTCTTCCAGTCACGATTCCGGATGAGCATGGCAATCGGGGCGCCTAACGTTTCCCCTGCCCGCACGCCCGAGATGAACTCGATGGCGTCCTGCTCGATCTGCATGCGGCGACCGCGTCCGTACCCCTGCTGGCGGCGCGCAAGTTCGGCGTTGACGTCACCGGCAAGCAGTGCCAGCCCCGCCGGTACACCCTCGAGGATGCTGACCAGTGCGGGGCCGTGCGACTCACCTGCCGTCGTGAAGCGAATCATGCGATGGGGGAAATGACGCGAGCCCGGCAAACATGCCGGGCCCGCGAAAGAATCACAGAATCACTAGCTGGTCAAGGTCTTCGTGTGGCGTTGTCGATATCACGTGTCCGCACGTCGATCATCACCAGTCCTTCTTCGGTGAGACCAAAGAGCTTCACCACCAGGTCGGGATCGGACGCCAGCTCGGACGCTGTCGGCAGAATGGCCCGCAGCGGACCGTAGAGGTTGGTGCGGATCGGAATGCGGCCGCGCAACCGGTAGCTGTACGAGTCGACAATCTGAATCGACTGGTCACCCGAGGCGACAAACGCCACCCGTGCCAGGGAATCCGCCGTCTTCTCGTTGATGTTCTTTGGATGGAAGGCAATGCCCGCACCCGAGTTGAAGGTGGCGTATTTGCCCTGCAACCGCAGCGACGAATCGGCAAAGAAGGTTTCGACGCCATGCACACCCAGGTTGGACGAGTTGGCATTGATGTCGAGCCCGAAGACCTTGTCCGACGCGTTGCTTGTGAGGTCGGTGACTTCGATGGGCGCCGAATACTGCGCGCCTTCCGCCGGCGTACCGGTAGGATCGAAGACCATCAGGACACGACCGGCGCGATTCCGCGTGTTGCCTTCACCAAAGGCCACACGACGACGGTCGCCGCCGACGGCTACGAAGTTCGTGTCGGGCAGGGCGAGCGAGGCGGGGTCCATATCCTTGATCGCCACCACATTGGCGTTGATCGGTGCCTGTTTGAGCGATGCGACCGCTGCTTCGACCGTCACAGCATTCACGCACACCCCGGTGCTGGGATTCTGCCCGGGTGTGTGGTCGCAAATGATGATGCGATCGGACACACCGTTCTCACCTTCGATCACGTCCACGTGGTCGGCGTTGATGATCACGTAGTGGTTCTTGAGGAACGAACCGTACTGCCAGATCTGGCGCGGTTCTGCGCGGGCATCGAGGAAGTTGTCGATGCGACGCAGCGTGCCTGGTGTGGCGGTGTTGGTCGGCTTGGTGGAGTAGTAGAGCGCACCACTGGCCGACTGCGCGATGTACTGGGGACGATCGGAGTAGTCGATGGGCGGTGCCACCTTGTACTTGAAGCCCTGACTGGTTTCGTCCTTGTTGTACGTCACGTCGTACACGTACTCGTTGGACGTCTTCACGCGGCCTGTTTCCGTCCGCGTGTCAAGCGACACCTTGGACACGTTGGTACCGGCCGAGTTGGCGACCAGCAGCAACGAGTTGGAATTATCGATGACCATCCCCCACGGCTGCGCGCCCACGGCGACGGGATTCTGCCGCTGCAACGCTTCACCGTACGTGTAGGCCTCGACCTCGTTCCTGTTGATGTTCGAGACAAACACGGTGGACCGGGTGGTGTCAGCCACGATGTCTGCACCCAGCGAACCCGGAGGCAGCGCATAGGTGAGACCAAAGGCGTACACCGTTTGATCGCGTCGGCCCAGGGAATCGGCCGACACCGGCACACTGGCGCCCGTGGGAACCGCATAGCCGATCTTGCCGGAGGCGTCGATGGCGTAGGCGGTGATGAGCATGGTTTGCCCGCGCAACGAGATCGGCGCCTTCCACGCCTTGCGACGTGTCACCTGCTGCGCCGGTGCAGTGAGCGTGTCAGCGGACCGATAGAGCACCGTACCCGACTGACTGCGAGCGATGAACCCGATCACACGCACCAGTCCGTCGGCATCCCGTGCCTGAAGGTCCACGGAGTCCGGGGTCTCGAGGCGGGGTGGAATGGTCTGGTACACGATGGGCGCGAGGAGATCCGGGCCCTGCGGCGCCACACGTACGGTGTAGGGCTGGCCCTGTCCGCGGAGTGCGTCGCGATTCTCCGCGAACGGCGTGATGAGAATGTTGGTTCCCGCGGCAAGGCTCGCCGGCACCTGGAAGGTGTAGCTCACCGTGTCGCCCTTGGGGTACGGCACCGGGAACAGCGTGGAGTCGGCGCGTGAGAAACCCGGAGCGGTGGCGCGGTAGCCCACCTTGGTGAGTCCGGTGGTGTCGATGACGCCGACTTCGAAGCTGTAGGTCCCCGAGATGATCACATTCGGCTGCGGCTGCACCAGCGCAATGCGCGGCACATTCGGGTCGAAGGCAATCGCCTGGGCTTCGTCAGATGCGGCGTTACCGGCGCCATCGCTCACGATCGTACGCACCGTGATGATCTGGCCCGGGCGCACACCCGACAGCGGGATATTGATGGTCTTGCTGTACTGGCTGCTGGCGACCGCAAAGGACGCGGAGTCGCGGCCCACGGTCTGGGTATCAGCAAAGACGCGGGTGACCACGGTGGTCAGCGCCGCATTGTCTTTCGCGCTCACGAGGACCTGCAGCGGGAGACGCACGGACACGGAGTCCACGCCCTCGCTGCCGATCTTTCCCTGGATCGCCACCGCGACGCTCGGCACAATCCGATCGGATGTGGACGAGGCAATCTCGGTCGACGCGCAACCCGCGGCCATGGCGGCCGCGAGCAGCCCCGGGGCAGCGCGACGAATAGTCATCTTCATCGTTAGGCTCCGGGTAGGGTTACTTGCTCTCCGGCGGGCGCACAGCCTCACCTTCGTCAATGATGGTCGGTGTGATCATGATCAGCAGGTCGCGCTTCTCTTCGCGACTCTCGCTCTGCGAGAAGAAGCGTCCGATCAGCGGCAGGTCGGACAGGAACGGGATACCGGACTTGGTCCTGGTGACTTGCGTCTGCGTGAGCCCGCCGATCACGGCCGTCTCGCCGTCGTTCACCAGCAACTGCGTCTGCGCGTTGCGTTTGTCGATGATGAAGCCGAGGTCGCCGCCGACGATGCGCAGTTCCGACTGCTCCGCTTCCATCTTCATGCGGATCTGCCGGTTGCTCGTGATATGCGGGGTGACCTTGAGGATGATACCGGTCTCGCGGAACTGTACGTTGGCACGAGCTGGGGCACCGACCTGGCCGAGTGATCCGGCGTCGATGACACGCACCGGCGTTTCCTGGCCGACGGTCAGCTTGGCTTCACGATTGTCCAGCGTCACCATGCTCGGCTCGGCCTGCACATCGGAGAGCTGGGTCTCGCGAAGGGCGGCGAGGAACGAGGTGAGCGAGTATTTCCCGAGCGCGGTGGAGAAGATCAGGTTGATCGCGCTCCCCTGCTTGTACTTGCGCGTGGCGTTGGCCACACCGGCGATGGCGTCACCGCCAAGTTCCACCTGCGACTCGAACTGCGACGGCGAGTTGGCGCCTTCGGGAATACGCGGGAGGAGGGTGTTGAGGAAGGTGTTGCGCGACCCGATGTCGTAGCTCAGGCCGAGCTGCTCGATGTTGGTGCGCTGCACCGAGATGATCTTGGCCTTGAGGGCCACCTGCGGTGTGCGGATGTCGAGCCCCTTCACATACGTCATGAGCATCGGCATACGCGACGCCACTTCGGTCACGATGAGCGAGTTGGTCGCGCTGTCGGCGGCCACGGTGCCACGCACCAGGCAGCCCGGCGGAACACCTGCGGTTCCACCACCCTGGCCACCACCACCCTGCGCACCGCCCTGACCACCTGCCCCCTGCGCACAGTCCTTGTAGAGCAGACCTTGCACCGTCGGCTGCAACGAGAGCGCGTTCACGTAGTTGATCATCACGATCTGGGTCTGCACCGGCTCGCTGGCCTGCTTCTCCAGGATGTTCTTGTAGCTGTCCACCGTGATGATGCCTGACGACTCTTCGACGGCGGCGAGACCCTGCGCCTCGAGGAGCGCCTTGAGGGCGACATCCCATGGCTGGTCCTTGATTTCCGCAGTGATGGTCCCGGCCACGTCCTTGCCCACCACGATGGTGCGCTGCGAGAACGTAGCGAAGGCCGCGAGCACGTCGCGGATATCGGCACCGGCGTAGGTCACCGTGATGCGGGCCTGCTGCTGCGGCAGGTCGGCACGGACGGCCGTCATGCGCGGCTCGCTGGCGGCCGGCTTGAGCGCCACGGCGTCTTCAACCGTGGGTGCGGGCGTTTCGGTTGGCTTCTGCACCACCGGCTCGGCAGCGGGCTTCGTGTTTTCCACGACGCCTGCGGCTTCGACCGTCTCACGCTTCTCGGCGGCTTCGGCCACACGTTCGGCCAGCATCTGCCCGGTCGAGTGCCAAGCGGCGAACTGCACCTCCGTCGAGAGGGCGATGCGAATCGTCCCGTTCTCCTGTGTCACTTCGTAGGGGCGATCCTTGTCGAGATCGAGCACCACGCGGACCACATCGCTGCGGTACTGCGAGAGCCGGATGTTGCTGATCCCACCACGCGACACGCGATCGTAGGCTCGCGACAGCGGCGCGAGACGCGCGCCGGTGAGGTCGAGTACGATGCGGTGCGGTGACGGCACCGTGAAGTCCTGTACCTGGACCGGTCCGGAGATGGACACGATCACTTCAGCCTTGCCGGCGCCGGGGACCAGGGAGAGCGCGGTCACCGCACTCGCGGGGTCGATCACCGGGTTTGCCACGCCCTCGCTGCGCGCCGCTCGCGCCTCGCGAGCGCTGCCCAGCAGCGCGATGGTCGTCAGTGCGACCAGCGAACAGACACGCCTCATTGCTTCCTCTCTTTGTTGGAATCGCCCATCGCCAGCGTTTCCTGGCGGCTGTAACCGAATTCTTCGATCGTAAAGACCACGCCACGGGGCGTGATGCCGGACACCCGCATGCGGCCTAACGACTGGCCGGTGCGAATACGGTACTGCTGTTTGTCCTTGGTGGAGATGTCGTGCAACACCGCCACCGAGTTCTTGCCCGCGGCATCGTACGCGATGGCCACCAGACGCAAGTCGGAGATGAGAGGACGCAGCTCGCTGGTGCTCATCAGGGAGATGAACGGGTCGCGGCGTCCGCCCTTGTCATACAGGAAGGTCTCGCGCTCGAACTGTGCACCGGCCGACTTCACCTCGGCTTTGCCAGCGGCGGAGTCGGTCTTGGTCACCGCGACGGGCGCCGAGGCGGGCTGCTGCGCCTCTGCCGGAAGAGTGGACGACGCCTCGGTGCGGGCATTGGCCGCAGCGACCGCGCGCTCCGCCGACTCGTGAAGCTTGCCGGCCTGTGCCGCGATCTGCGTGCCGGGCGCCGGGGCGTTTACGACCGTCGCCTTGCTGCTATCGGGCTTGGGAGCTGCTGCGCTGTCGGGTTTGGGTGCGGCCGTGCTGTCCTTGGACATGGCCTGCGCCGCGGCGTCCACCGTGGCAACGACGCCAACGGCCGCCGCATAGCCGGCCTCACGACGGAGGATGCGCTTGCCGACCTTGACGCCGAATGCGACGGCAATCGCCCCGGCACCGAGGAGCACCTTCTTGATCATCGGATTCATAATTTGCCTCCCTTGACCACGTTCGATGTTCTCGCGACGTAGGTCTGGATTTCGAACTTCGTGTCGATGGCCGACGACCCCGCGGGACGACGCTGCACCGCTTCGAGGTTCGGATTGCCGGCAGGCGCCAGCGTGAGGTTCACCGGCGCGACAATCCGCGTGAGTGAACCGACGTTGGACAGGAACTCGGCCACCGAGTGGTAGCCACCGGTCACCGCGATCTTGTACCGGTAGGTGTCGAACTGCTCACCTTCGAGCACCGGCTGCGGCGTGACGGCCGAGATATCGAGACCGGCGCGACGTGCGGCGGTGGACACCTGCTCCAGGAGCGCCGGCACTTCGTTGCCTGTCGGTACCAGCTGACGCATGACCTCGAGGTCGCGCGAGAACTGTTCGGCCTCGGCCTTGAGCGCCTCACCGTTACCCTTGGCGGCTTCGGCGCGGGCAGACTTGTTATGCAGTTCGAGTGTGTCGACCCGGACGGCGAGATCGGTGATCTCGGTGCGCTTGGGCAGATACACAAAGTTCCAATAGGCGGAGACCAGTGCTGCGGCGATGAGGACCGTCAGCATGAGGAGCTGGTCGCGCTGGGATTTCGGAGGGAAAGCCATGGGTTACCTCACCGACAGCGAAACGGGGGCGGTTGTGATCACGGACTTGTCGGGCCGTTCGTAATCGGCATCGAGCTGGAACTCGGTGACTTCCTTGCCATCGAGCATCACCAGTTCGGACTTGGCGAGCTGCACGTTCTGGATGAACGGCGATGTCTCGAGCAGCTTCATGAAACGCGTCAGGGCCTGGATGTCGACCGTGTTGCCGATCATGCGGAAGCGCATGGGCTCGTTGGTCGGCTCCGGATCCTTCTTGCGACTGGCCGGGGTGCCCTGCTTTTTGGGATCGGTGATCTCCTCGTTCGCCACCGGCGAGGTGACCGCCGAGGTCTGGGCGATCGACTTGAGCCAGGTGTAGGGCGGCAGCGAGCGCGAGACTTCGTCCATGATGTGCGGCCAGACGTAGCGATCGTTGTCGATCGAACGGATGATCGCCAGCTGCTTGAGTACGGAATCGCGTTTGGCGGTGGCGCGGCGGCGATCCTTGAGGATCATCGCAAAGCGTGTGGAGTCGCGCATGGCCACCGTCTCGCGAATACCGAGATCGTCGGCCCTCGCTTTCTGGGTCACATGCATGGATGCAATCGCCGTGATGGCGATGAGCATGCTGGCGACCGCACCGAGGAGGTATGGATCGCGCACCTTGGCGACAAAACCGCTCCCCAGGTTCTTGAAGGAGAAGTTCGCGCCGGTCCTGCTTTTCTTGGCTGCGCCGGGCAGCAGATTGATCTGAATCATCTTGAGTCGGCTCGTGGAATCAGGCAGCCTTGCGCAGCGCGAGGCCGATCGGGAGCATCAGGAGCGGGGCGATCTCATCGGTGATGAGGTTGTCGAGTGCGCCTTCGCGCACGCGCAGGTTGGCCAGCGGATTGGCCTGCTCGACCGGGAGACGGAGACGGGTGCCTAACGCCTGGGCGAGCCCCGGAACGCGAGCACCACCGCCGCAGAGGTACACGGCCCGCAGCTGGCTGCCATTGCGGGACGACGAGGCCAAAAAGGCCGCCGCGCGTTCCACACCGACGGCGATTTCCTCGCCGCGGCTTTCGATGACCGCATCGAGATGCGCCGAGCGGTCGTAGCCCTGGAGGAGTGAGGCCGCTTCTTCGGCGCCGAGGCCGCGCTCACGCTGCAGATCTTCGCGGAAGCGGCGCGTGCCCACGGTCAGGTCGCGGGTCAGGATCGGCACACCCTCGTCGAGGATGTTGATGTTGGTGACTTCGTGCCCGATGTTGATCAGCCCGACCACGCCGCTCATTGCGTCGGGGTGATTGATCTCAAAGGCATTGTGCAGGGCGAAGGCGTCGACGTCCACAATCGACGGGGCCAGGCCGGCGTCGGTGAGGAGGCGCATCTTGTTTTCGATCAGATCGCGCTTGGCGGCGACGAGCAGCACCTGCATCTCCATGCCATCGGCATCGGGATCGAGGATCTGGAAGTCCAGCTCGACCGACTCCATGTCGAAGGGCACGTGCTGCTCCGCCTCCCAGCGCATCAGCTCGCGTGCCTGCTGTTCCTTCACCCGCTCGATCTGGATCTTCTTGATGATCACGTCTCGGCCGCCGACGGCGGTCACGACTTCGCGTGACTTGAGGCCCGCCTGTTCCATGGCGCCGCGAATGGCGTCGGTGACGATGCCCGGGTCCATGACTTCGCCTTCGACAATGGCGTCGGCGAGCAACGGCGCGATTACCACCTTGGAGAGCTCGGGTTCACCACGACCATGGTCGATGACCGCGATCTTGATGAGCCCTGAGCCGATGTCGAGTCCAACCGTCGTCTTCTTTCGACCGAAGAGCGCCATAACGAGTGATGGTGAGCGGCGAAGCCTCTGCGTGCATACCCACGTCGGTGTATCGCCGATGGCTGACGTGGTGACCGGAACTCCGGGATTTCTGCCCATCACACGACCGCCGTGGGCATGGGGTAACAGCAGACTGCGTCACACGTTGCGTTTTTCCCAAGTCGTGCGTCATATCACCAAGCAAGGGTGACTCGCCGCCCCGTTCAGGGCATGACCGCCCAGGGACGCAGCCGTACGGGGCGCAGTGGGGCGTGACGACGAAGGACCGCCGACACCAGGCACGACGCGCGCTGCAGACGCAGCCCCGGCCCGATGAGTGAGTGGTTCCCTGTGTAGGCCGCCGAATCGGCGACCAGCACCGCACCAAGGACCACCCCACCTCCGGCACCCGACCGCAGATCATTCCTGGCCGCGATCACGCCGTGAAACTCGGCGCCACCGGCAATGGTTACGGTGCCGTCCACGAGCAGAAGGCCCTGCGCCGCTCCGCCGTTGAGCGTCACATCACCTCGCACCCAGATGAGGGGGGCCCAGCGTGCGCAGGGGCCGCCGCCTAACGGGTCTCCCCAGTTGCCCGGGGTTCCACGGTTGCACACGCCCGCGCTCACACTCGGCGCTGGCGTGAGCGTCGTCCCGCCGGGCAGAACGATCTGTGCGCGCATGGTGAGATCGGCCCACGATTCTGCACCAAAGGTCAAATAGAGTGCAGGGGACGCCACGGAGGGATGCTGCCAGACGGGAGGTGCCCCGGTGACGCTGCCGAACACGAGGTGTGTGCTGTCAGGGGTCGCAATACCCGCGGTCGTGGCGCCAGGAGTACATCCAGCACCAAGTGCGCCAGCTACTGTGTCTCGGCCTGCGACCTCGCCGCTCCCGATGACCTCCACCGAATCGCGCGCAGTGAGGACGGCATCGGTTGGCAGCGTTGGGGGCACTACGCGCGCCGCCAGGGCCACGCGACGCAGGGTGCTCTCGTGTGACGTGGAGTCGGGGCTGAAGGCGGTGCCGGTGACCCACCAGGTAGTGGTGCTCGAACGGAGGGCACGTGTAACCGTGGTAACTGTGCCACGTGTACGAATGGCCACGGGCAGGGTGTCACCGATGGGGACGGAATCGAGGTCGGTTCCGGGCCACAGGGCGGCGAGCTGATAGACGGCAGCATTGGCGGCCTGCTCAACCGCCGTGGCCCGCTGCGCGTCGTTGGCGCGTCGGGCATCACCGAGCGCCATGTGAAAGGCGCCGGTGGCAAGGATGCTGAGCAGGATGAGTGTGGCGAGGGTCCAGAGCAGGGCGAGACCACGCCGGCGTCGCAGGCGCGTCATTGGCGATTGTGCAGTGCGAGGAAACGCAGCGCCGAATCGGTAGGTGCGCGCGGTCCTGTGGGTGTGCGGAGGGCGACGCGGGTTGGCGCGCGGAGTGTCACCTGAAGTGCGGCCGGTTGCGTGGTGCCCGGGAGCCCTGTGGAATCCACCCAGACCATGGCCAATCCCTGGCCAGGCGCGGTTGGAGTGCCGAGTGGTCCCGCGGCTGGCTGGATGACGCTCCAGGGGCCGGCGGGTGTTGTTTCGCTGTAGCCTAACGACCATTCCCCCGCGGAATTGTAGAGGGCAAGCCGTTGCGCGCGGAGGAGGTGGAGGGGCGCGCCGGTCCGCAGGGTGTCGATGGGTGGCGCGAGGTTGAGGCGCCATGCTGGTGCGCTGGCGTCGCGGACGGGGTGTGCCAGTGGTCCCCCGACGCACCCTCCGGCTGACGTTGACGCGGCGAGCACCCGATGACGTGTCCAGTTGTCGTCGGAGGGGAGTGGAGAGGGTCCTTCGTCCCAGACCACAGCCATGTCGCCGGGTTGCGGCGTTGAGGCGGCCGCACCAAGGGTGGTTTGGGTCGCGAGTGCGCCGTGAGGGATCCACACGTCTGCCCCGGCAGTTCGGCACGCGACACCACTCGCGATCGTGCCCCAATAGCGCACAGCGGTGTCGGTGGCGGTGATGATGT
This sequence comes from uncultured Gemmatimonadota bacterium, assembly GCA_902826615.1. Lineage (GTDB taxonomy): Bacteria > Gemmatimonadota > Gemmatimonadetes > Gemmatimonadales > Gemmatimonadaceae > RBC101. Next base: position 413,812 of record CADEFN010000005.1, on the reverse strand, counting down.
CGCCATCCGACGGGGATACTCCGGCGAGCAGCGCGTTGCTCACTTGGGTGGCGGCGGCGAGCTGAGTGCGCTGATCGGTAGTGAGGGTGGCGCGTTCGTAGGATCGGGCGGCGGTGCTGAGCGACGCCAGGCAGGTTGTCGCGATGAAGCCAAAGACCGTAAGCGCCACGACCAGTTCGATGAGGGTCGCGCCCGTTCGGGGTGGGCGTGGTCTCAGCATGGGATGACCGTTGATGCAGACCATGGCGCGCCACGCGCTGGTGTGACGACGAGGTCGAGCGCGAGTGTTCGCGCGGCGGCCGACACGACCCAGCGCAGGGTGCCCTGTGGTGTGGTGGCCGTGGCCGAGGCGACCGCCGAGCATGGGATGCTGCGGAGCGAGTCGAGGGTGCTGGCGGCGTTGTCGGCCAGTCGGCGTCGTATGACCGCTTCACTGGAGAGGCGCGCTGTGGCGCCATGCACTGCGGCGGTGGTAAGCGCCGCCGAAGCAAAGAGGAGGAGGGCGACGAGAACTTCGACGAGGGTCAGGCCGTGGCGTCGGCGGGGATGGTCACTTCGCATGGAGCCACGTTAGGTCCGCGTGGCTGCGCGTGTATCATCGTTTCCTTGCCGATCCTACCATTCTGTTGCAAACAAGTGCCGGAATGCGCCAGAGGGCGGCGGTCCGTGTGGACCACCGCCCCCTGGGCACCAAGCTTGAGCGTCAGCCGATTACGGCGTGCACTTCGGCTCGGCTTCGACCGTCGCAGGCGGAACCGCAGCGACGCCGACGAAGATGGCGCAGGTCTTGGTGGTGGCCGAGTGCGTCGCGGTCGAGCTCCAGCCCGTGCCGCCCGTCGCAGCCGCAGCAACCGTCACACCAGCCGAGGGCACGAAGCCGCTGAGCGAGGTGGTACCACCGGAGAGGTTCTGAGCGGAACCAGCGGTGTAGACCTGGTTGTCGGCGAAGTACGACTCCTGCGTCGTCGCCATGTTGCGGAGGTCAGACTTCATCGAAGCGAGGTACGCCTTTTCCTTCGTGTTGGCGAACTTCGGGATCGCGATCGCGGCCAGGATGCCGATGATAACGACAACGATGAGGAGTTCGATCAGGGTGAAGCCCTTCCGAGTGGTGTTACGCATGGTGTTTCTCCGGTGCCCGTTGAGAGAGGTTGTGGTGCTGAGTTGCGGTCCGTCTTCGAGAATGAGGTAAGGCAAGTGGTGGACCAGAAGCCGAGCGATGTAGCGAACTCGTTGTGCGACAACAACTTGGACGTTTCGTTGGACTGCGAACAGACCGCGTGCTGCATTCTGCTTTTGCGCGCTGTCTTGCAGTCTGCCACACGCCCAACCCATCGCCGCTTCCCTTCCACCGACTGACTCACCCGCTGCACGAACGTGTCGTTCCCGCAATCAGGCGACCATATGACGCCTGTTTGCCGGAGCAGGTAACGCGGTTTTAACGAGGGGGAGCCGCGATGTGCGCAGGCTCACAAGGGGGGAACTGCCGACGGCAGGTGCCAGACGGCAGACGGCTAACGCCAGACGGCAGAGTACAGATGGCAGGTGAACTGCACATCGGTTGGACTTCTCTGCCGTGCGCTCAACTACATGCTGCGCCTGCCCGACCGCTACTTCCCCTTAGGCGGAAAGAGATTGAAGCGCACGATGTGCCAGAAGGCGGCCACGCCATCCTTCCAATTGATCTTCTTCCCTTCAGCGTAGGTGCGACCCGAATAGCTGATCGGCACCTCATAGATGCGCACGCGGGCTGCGGAGAGCCGGGCCGTGACTTCGGGCTCGAACCCGAATCGGTCCGACGTCAGCACCAGTGAACGTGCGACCTCACCGCGGATGGCCTTGTAGCAGGTCTCCATGTCGGTGAGGTTCAGATTCGTGAACATGTTGCTCGTGAGGGTGAGCAGCATGTTGCCCACTGAGTGCCAGTAGTACAGCACGCGGTGCGGCCCACTCAGGAATCGCGACCCGAAAACGGCATCGGCCTTTCCTTCGATGATCGGCTCGAGCAGCTGCGGCCAGTCGGCTGGATCGTACTCGAGGTCGGCGTCCTGGACGATGACCACGTTCCCGGTGCTCGCATTCAGCGCCGTTCGAATCGCAAAGCCCTTCCCGCGATTCACCGGCTGATGAATCAGCACATCGATCATCCCCTCGTCCTTCAGCTGGTTCAGGATGTCGGTGGTGCCATCGGTGGAGCAATCGTTCACACAGATCACCTGCTTGCGAACCGGCACCGAGTGCACCTGATCGAGAATCAAGCGGATGGTGTTGCGCTCGTTATAGACCGGAATCAGCACCGAGAGTACCAAATCCTCGGGAGCGAGCGGCGTACGCCCTCGCATGCGCGGCGTGGCGGTCTCGGGGCTGCCAAAGGTCGGAGCGGTCGGGATAGTCATGGAAGTGTTCTTTGAAAGATCTGGACATGGGGGGTGCGGCCGACGTAACGCATTCCCTCGGTGGAATCGGCCATCAGGGCGCGCGCCGTGCGATCCCCCTGTTGCGACCCGACGATGAACCAGCTCGGGTTGTACGCCGCGAAGATCTCGCGGACCACTTGCACGTCCTGCGCATCGGTGAGCGGCGTGAGCCGCTGCAACGCGGTGAATGTCGACGTGGGTACTGCCTTGCGACCTGCGTACAGATAAACGATCAGGTCATCTTCGGTGGAAAGCACATCGGTTGGAGCGGTGTAACGTGCCGCCCACTCCACGATCGGCTTGGCCCGCTCGCCGGCATCGCGCTGAGCGGTGACCCACCATTTGCGCGTGTAACCGACGCTGTTGTAGTAGCCCCACCCTCCCGCGACTGCGAGCGCGAGCATGGCGACAACGGGTCTGCCCACCAGCCGAAACTGCGGACCCGCCGTAGCCTCCCAGGCGGCCAACACGCCGCATCCCAGCAGGAGCGGCCACATTGGCCACACTGCGAGGAGGAATCGGGAAGGTTCAAAGGGCCACAACATGACCACCAATGTATAAAGTCCCAGAAAAACCAATGAGGCAGGAGCACTGCGATAGAATCGTTTTGTCCCCAGAAGGCCGAAGCCCACCATCGCTGCCATCACAATCACGCGGGGCCACGCCGTCTCAACGGGCATAAAGCCGTAACTCAGCATACCGTAGAGCTCGGCGGCGTTCTTCTGAATGACCCCCAAGGCAAAGTCCACGCCGCCAGCCCGGTAGCCGTCCACCAGCCACTGGCCATAGGAGCCGAACTTCCCGACCATAACCGGGGCAATCTCGTGCTGGTGGGCCCCCACCCAGAGTTGCCAGGGACCCACAAAAAGCGCCGATCCCACGCCCAGGGCCACGATGCTGAGCCACTGGCGCCTGAGGAGTAGCACGAGCCCAACCGCGGGGATGGCAAAGACGCCGATCGTGCGCACCAGGGTGAGGACCCCCAGCAGGGCGCCAGCCAGGGCCGCATCGCGCCACTTGCCGCTTTCGACCGCCCGCTCCGACCAGAGCAGCGCCGGAAAAAGCACCGCCATGAAAAGGGGCTCGGACATGATGACCCCGGTAATCAGGATCACCACAATGGACAGGGTGCCGACCAAGGCGAGTGCGGTCGCCGTCCCCTGCCCCGCGCCAAATCGCCGCCTCGTGAACCAGTAGGCCCCAACGGCTGCAGCGGCCAAAAAGAACGCGTTGGCAAACTTGAAAAGAACGATGTTGTCCGGAAAACGGGGCGAGAGTTTCCAGAGCGCCGCCAGCACCAGGGGATATCCCGGCGGGAAGTGCGTCGCGTTAGGCTCGCCGGGGAGGTTGAGCATCCGGAAGCCATGACCCTCGGCGAGTGACTTGGCCAGCACGGTGTAGGTGGCATCGTCCTGAAATGCGCCCACTGGCCATGGCGTCACGGTGAGCAGCGCCACCGTGCAGACAAAGACGGCAAGCAGCGCGACGGCCAGCCGCTCGGAAATCAGGGCGGTCTTCGGCACACGCAGTGTGGCGGGTTCGGGATGCGACACGGCGGTCATGGTGTGAGCCCGACGCTCATGTCGCGCTGGCGTTCAATTTGTGCCGCCGAGTCACGCAGCGCGATCGCGTGCGACGTGTCGCCAAGTGTTGCAATCACGTTCGCCGACTCTCGCAGCAGTTGCACATCGCGGCCGTAGATGCGTCTGGCGATTCCGAGTTCACGTGCCGCCGCCTGGGTATCCCCACTACTGCCCAGCACTCGCCCGGCAACCCAATGCCCGCGGTACGACTCGGGGTGTTCTTCGACCAGGGTGATCGCGAAGGCACGTGCATCGCGCCAGACCGGTGTGCGCGTCCACGTGCGGACCGAGAAGACAGCACCCAGCAGTGTCGCGGCAATCGCGGCGGTCCGAAGGGGCACCACGGGACGGCTCATCAACCAGCCGACGATCAGCACTACTCCAACACTCGGAAGATACAAGGTGCGTTCAGCGAGTGCCACTCCCGTGACCATCGCCACATTCGAGACTGGAGCCAGGGTCAGCGGTACCAGGGCAATGCAGGCAGCGAGCACCGGCTCCCTGCGCCAGGTACGCACCGTGATGATCAGGGTCGCCAGCACGATCACAATGCCCAGCAGAACACTCGCGGTGACACCCGCTACGGGCTGCAAGACATCGGGTTCGTAATCCGCCGAGAGACGCCAGGGCGCAACGAGGAGCCGAGCGTAGTGCGGCACGACACTCAGCACCGTCAGCAACCGTGTGACGAGGCCGCTGTCGGCGTACACCGCCGATGTGGTGGAGAGACTGGTTCCCCTCAAGGCGAGAAGCATCACAACAGCCCAAAGGGCCACAGTTGCCGCATATGCCCCGTAAAGCTTGCGTCGGCGAGCGGCCGGCGCCTGCAGTGGAGAACGGGTCAGGTCGAAGAGTGCCAGCAGGAATGGTGTCATCACCGCGTGTTCCTTGCTGAGCAGCGCGGCGGCGAGAGTGACCGGCGCCCACCAGGATCCACGTGCATGAAGCAGCAAGGTGGCCAACACACCGGCAGCAGCCATGAGTTCGAGCCGACCGACCACATTGGCGACGGCTTCGACATGCACCGGGTGCACCGCAAACAATCCAGCCGCGACGATTGCGCCCGCGAGTGGGAGCAGCTTGCGTGCGACGGCAAAGACGAGTGCGACCACACCGCCATGCCACAACACATTCACACCATGAAACCAGGCCGGTGAGTTAGCGGCGAGACGCCAGTCGAGGGCAAACGAGAGGAGTCCGAGGGGACGATACTGCCCGCCTCCCACACTCTCCGGCCAGTACGGCGACGCAAAGGCCCGCCACACGGTGCCTGGGTGCTGCACGAGGGGGTGCTGGAGAATGATGCCACGGTCGTCGAGGACAAAGCCGTTGCCTAACGCGTTGGCATACGCCACGATCCCCAGCGCCACCAGGGCGAGAGGGAGCCACACCGGCACCGGCGACGACGGCAAGGCGGTCACGGCGATCCCGAGAGCGGTGCGAAGACCGCCCCACGCTTGAGCGCCGTTACAATGCGCAGTTCAGGCGGGGCCGATTGGATGAGCCCGCGCACGGCATAGGTCGCGTATTCGGTGTTGGCCAGCACGTAGTCCACCTCGTACGTACGCAACACATCGCGCAGACTCGTGACTGCAAAGGCCGGGGTCTGCGGGACCAGGTGTTCCTGCGCCGTGAAGCGACCGTTAGGCACCGTCCGGCGCCCGGTGTACAGATAGACCAGCAGATCATCATCCGTCGCCAGCACGGCGTCAGGGCGGGTGTTGGCGTTCACCCACTCGGCCATCGGTTTGGCCCGCATGGCGACACTTCCCTGGACCTGCGTCCACCACTTCTCCTGCGTCGACTGCAGGTTGAAGCGGCCGTAACCAAAGAGCAACGCACCCAGGCAAGCCGCTACCAGCGATTGCGTGAGGCGCGGCGCGCGGAATGCCGACGCGCGCACCCACCACCACTGCGCGCCGAGTGCAAGGACCACTCCGATGACCGGCCAAACGCCCCAAAGGAATCGCGCCGGCGCAAAGGGCCAGGCGAGCACGATGCTGACATACGCCATGACAAACAACGCCGTCACTCGCAGCCGCAGGAAGGCGACCCAGAGCCCCGGGAAGAAGAGCGCGAGAATGGCCACCGTGGCGGCCACTCGCAGCGGAAGCGCACCGAGGATGGTGCCGGTATGGGTCCAGCTTTCGTAGAGCAACTTTGCCGAGTTGTGGCGCACGACGGACAACACCCACGGGAGTCCTTCGGCGCGGACGGCATCGGTGAGCCACCCGGTGTAGGAGCCATACTTGCCGAGGAAGACAGCTGGTACCTCGGCGGCATGTGCACCCACCCAGAGCTGCCAGGGGAACAGCACTGCGACGCCCCCGATGCACACCATGAGTGCCTGACGCCATTGCCGACGCCAGAGCAGCGGGAGAATCAGGGCCGGAAGCACCAGCGCGCCTAACGTGCGGACCATGGCCAGCGCCCCGATGGCGACTCCTGCGGCCAGCGGTGTCCAGCGCGTTTCATCGCGACCTGCCGCCACTCGCTCGGCGAGCAGCAGCACGGGCACGAGACAGGCCATGAACATCGGTTCCGACAACACCATCACACTCAGCAACACCACCGGGCTGCAGGCGGTAAACAAGGCCACCCCGCCCGCCGATCCTGCGGGGCCCAGACCACCGCGACGTGCCAGCCGCCAGCTGAGTGCCGCGGCCACACCAAGCAACGCTGCGTTGGCAAACTTGAAGAGCGTCACATTGGCCGGGAATTGCGGGTAGACCTTCCACAGGGCGGCCAGCAGGAGCGGGTACCCCGGAGGATAGTGTGTGGCGTTAGGCGCCCCCGGCATCTGGAGAAAACGGTACCCTTCTCCCGTGGCGAGCGACTTGGCCAGCACCGCGTAAATGCCGTCGTCCTGGAACACTCCCACCGGCCATGGTTCGATGGCCGCCACCACACACGACGCCGCCAGCACCGCGAGGATCAGCGGTGCCAGGGTGTCCAGCCGCGTGGCGGGGCGATCACTCACGCCTCGCCTCCAAAGCGCTGCAGCTTCCGGTGGAGCGTGGACGGATCGATGCCTAACGTTTCAGCGGCGCGGGTCTTGTTGCCGCCTTCGGACTGGAGCACCCACATGATGTAGGCCTTTTCGATCATGTCGAGCGTGGGGTTGGGCGTCTCCCGTGGATCCACCACGCGTTCCGGCGTATGGGTGACAATCTTGTCGGGGAGATGGTCGACATCCACCACGTCGCCGTTGGTGAGAATCACGGCGCGCTCGAGTGCGTTTTCCAGCTCGCGGACGTTACCGGGCCAGGAGTAACACGACAACGCATTGAGTGCCGCGTCGGAGAGTGTCTTGGGATCCTGCCCGCGTACCGCTGCCTGCTTGAGCAGGAAGGTGTCGGCGAGCAATGCCACGTCCTCCTGCCGTTCACGCAATGGCGGGAGATAGATCGAGATGACGTTGAGGCGGTAGTACACATCGCGCCGGAAGTTGCCGCGGCGGATTTCGTCCTCGAGGTCGCGGTTGGTGGCGGCCACCAGGCGGGTGTCGATCGGCTGTGCGTCGGTTGCGCCCACCGGAATCACTTCACGATGCTGCAACACACGCAGGAGTTTCACCTGCGTCGCCGGGGTCGTCTCGCCAATTTCGTCGAGGAAGAAGGTGCCCTTGGCGGCAGCGGCAAAGAGACCCGTCTTGTCCTTGTGTGCACCGGTGAATGAACCCTTCACGTGACCAAAGAGCTCGCTTTCGAGGAGGCTCTCGGGAAGTGCACCACAGTTGATGGAGAGGAACGGCCCTTCGGAACGCGCCGAGAGGTCGTGCACATAACGAGAGATGACTTCCTTTCCTGTGCCTGACTCGCCCTGAATGAGCACCGTCGACTCGGTGGGTGCGACCGTTTCGGCAAGCCGCAGTACGTCGAGCCACGCGCGGCTTTTGCCCACGGGGCGACCGGGTCCGCCACGCTCGCGCCGCTTGATCTCCTGCTTGAGCACCTTGTTCTCCACACGCAGGGTGCGATGCTCCGTGGCGCGGCGCAGGATGGCCAGCAGTTCGTCGTTGCGGAACGGCTTCTGGATGTAGTAGTACGCCCCTTCGTTCACCGCCTGCATGGCCGACTGCAGTGTGGCTTGCGCGGTCATGAGGATCACGGGTGTATCCGGATCCTTCTGACGTGCGGCGCTCAGGATCTCCAGGCCACCCACGGACGGCATGCGGATATCGCTCAGCACCACATCGGGCGCCAGATTCGCAATCTGGTCGAGGCCCTGCCGTCCGCCTAACGCGACATGCGGCGTGAAGCCTTCGTTCTTGAGCAGGATGCGGAGCGAATCGAGGATGCCGGCTTCGTCATCCACTACGAGGACGCTGGGTCCGCCGGAGTTCGGGTCAGTCACAGGGCTTCTCCTGGGTCATTCTGGAAACTGGGAAGCAGCACCGTCACACGGGTGCCGCGGGTATCGGAATCGACAAACACAAAGCCCTTGTGGGCCTCGATCGCGCGGTGGACCACTGAAAGGCCGAGTCCACTGCCACCGGGTTTGGTGGTGAAAAACGGGTCGAACAACCGGTCGCGAATTTCCTCGGGAATCCCGGGCCCCTCGTCGGACACCCGGATGGCCACACCCCCGCGATCAAACGACAAACCGGCAGGAGCATCTGACGTGGTCAACGGCGCCAGCGCCACTTGCACCTTGCCTGTGCCTGGCGACGCCTGCACCGCATTGAGGGTGAGGTTGAAGACCGCGCGGTACAGCAGGTCCTCGTCACCTTCCACAATCACCGGCGCGTCGGGCACCATCGCCGACACATCGACATCCACCGGCCGGTCGGGGTGGGCCGCCGCCAGCCCGGCCGCATCACGCGCCACACTGGCCAGGTCCACCGGGACGAGGCGGGTCACGCGGACTCTCGCAAAATCCAGAAATTCGCTCAGCAGCCGCGACAACCGGTCCGACTCACGCACGATCAATGCACCCAGCGTCTGCTCGTCAGGCGTCGCACGCTTGGAGCGAGCCAGCTGCTCCACCGCAGACCGCACGGCGGCGAGGGGATTCTTGATTTCGTGCGCCAACGATGCACTCAACTCGGCCACCGCTTCCAGACGCTCGGCGCGCATGTGCAGGGTGTCGAGTTTCTTCTGATCGGAAATGTCCTGGAAGATCGCCGTCGCCGTCCCCTCACTTTCGGGCTCGTTTGTGTAGTCCGCAGACAACGTCGTATTGAGGCCGATCGGGAAGGTGCGGCCATTCACCGAGATGGTCCCTTCGGATCGTGAGGTGCGGGTGCGATCGCTGGCCGCCCGTTCCAGCGCTCGCGCGAGCACTGGTGCCACCGCGTCCATCTCCTCCAGCACCGGGGCGCCCAGGCGCTCCTCGAGGTCGAGACCCAGCAGGGTGGACGCCGCCGGATTGGCGTAGAGCAGCCGCCCCTGCCGGTCCACCGTCACAATTCCGCTGCGAATGTTCTTGAGAATGTCACTGGCCTGCAGTCGCGCTTTGGTCAGCTGGGCGACGAGGGCCTCGGCGCCGGCACGGGCCTCGCGCAACCGCGCGCCGATGTACCCGGACGTCAGCGCCACTGCAGCAAAGATCGAGAGCTGCAGGAAGAGCGCCGCGTTGTTGATAAGCGGGGAGAGGAACAACCGCTCGACGAAGAGCAACACACAGCCCAGCGCCGCCATGGCGAGTGACCGCGTTGTGCTCAGCACCAGCGATGCGTAGGCGAAGACGAGGATGTACGCGGCAGCGAACTGCGACGCCCCGTCGGCGGTGACGTGCACCACCGCGGTGACCAGCAACAAGTCGAACGTCACTTGCGCCGTCAGGAAGTTCGGTGAAATCGGCCGCTTCGAGATCTCGCTCCACGCGGCGGAGAGCGCGGTCCACACCAGCGTGACAACGATGAGCAGGCTGGCGAGCAGTGTGTCGGCGCGATCGGCCTGGTTCCACGAGTAGACCGCCGCCATATAGATGGCGACACTGATGACCAGACGGCCGATATAGACCCCGCGCACCACGCGGTGCGGGTCGATGAAGTCCAGCCGTGTGTCAGATCGATATGCCATCGGGCAAGGCCTGGTCTTGCACTTTGCCATCGAGAGGGGGGTCCCCCCTCATGCAAAGTGCCACACCATAGGACGACCCCGGCCCTCGGTGGTAATCCTTTCGGCTCCGATCAGTGCATTTTACGGGGTCTTGAACCGCCGACTGCTCAATGGATGATCTCGCCGCACACCTCATGATCGACGCCACCCGGGCCATTCCCGAGGATGAGCTGGAGGTGCGTGCCTCCCGAGCTGGGGGGGCCGGCGGCCAGCACGTGAACACCTCCTCCACCCGGGTGGAGGTCGCCTGGGTCCCGGGAAGCTCACGGGTGCTATCGGACGGGGAGCGGGCACGCGTGGCCGCCAAGCTGGCCAGCCGGCTCGATACCGCCGGCGTGCTGCGTGTGGTGGCCAGCGACACGCGAAGCCAGCGTCAGAACCGCGAGTTGGCCGAAGGTCGGCTGGCGGCACTCGTCAGGCAGGCGCTGATCGTACCCAAAGTGCGCCGGAAGACCAAACCGTCGCGGGGAGCCAAGCAGGCGCGTCTGGACGACAAGAAGAAGGAGTCGAACAAGAAGGCACAGCGCCGCTCGCGCGACTGGGACTGACTCTCGCCGTGTCGGGCGACTCCGCGGACGAGGCAGCGAGGGTGTCACGTTCCCCGGACAAGGGAGCGTCAGCGACCGCCGATCCGGGGCCCAGTGTCGTCACGCGCCATACAGTATCTGAACTAAATCAGGGCAGATAATCCACCAGGGCACCCGTCGTTTGCCGCAAGAGCTGACTCACCGCCTCGGCGATCATCAGGGCGTACTTGAGGGCAAGTTCGGGACGCTGCTGGCTCATTCGATCGAAGTCGTCGCGCGTGAGGACAAGAATGCGCACGTCCGTTGCGGCGATGGCGGTCGCGGAACGAGGCGCACCATCAATCAGCGACATTTCGCCGACCATCTTTCCGGCACCAAGTCGTGCGACCACATGTTCGTGTTCGGCACGATCGGATTTGCGTATCTCGAGTGCGCCTTCGACAACGATCCCAACAAAGGCGTCGTGGTCGCCTTCGTGGAACAGCACGGTGCCCGCTGGCAGTCGATAGAAGTGGAGGAACTCGCCAATGCCCTGCTCTTCCTTCCACGAGAGTCGGTGTGACCAGGGCGTGGTTTCCAGCGCCTCAGCACAGACGCGGGACGTGGCGCCGATCATCTCGGCGCCCCGCGCTCGCAGCGATTCAGCGGCGCTTGGCTTGGGTGGAATGACGGTGATGCGGCTCATCCCCTTCCAGTATCGGCTCCGCCGCGCCACGCCCTGAATCGAGGACGGGGCGCAGGCGCGGGCCAACGCCACCTTCTACCGCGGGATCTCCCGGAGAAGCCGCTCCGCCTCCGCCCGCACACTCGCGGTGGGCAGCCGGTCGACCTCGTCCACCGTTCCCAGCAACTGCGTGAGCCGCTGACGCACCGTGCCGAGCGCACGATTCCCCGGCGCTGCCGCCATGGCATCGGCCGCGCGATTCACCCCGTCCCACAACCGCCAGGCGAGTGTGCTTTGCGCCTTGATCTCCAGTGCCGGCGTCTTCACCCGCGGGTCCATGCGAACCACAAGGCTCTGCGTCATCACCGTACCGTCCACCGTGAGCCTCACCGTATACCGGCCCGGCGCCACAAAGGGCCCCAGCGGTTCCGGCACCGTCTGCCCGGGAATGGCGCTGATCGGGAAGGAGAAGTTTTGCGCCTTGGGTCGCGGGTACCGCAGATCCCAAACAAAGCGATGCAGTCCTGGTTCCGCACTCAGCACGGGCGATGGGCGAATCCACCAGTCGGGCCAGTGCCCCTCGCGGCGTGGATCGGGATCGGGATTGACGCCCTTGTTGTAAGAGCGCACAACCCTTCCCGTCGCGTCGAGCACCTCAAGTGTCATCGAGGTCGCGGGACGCGACAGGTGATAGTGCAGGATGGCGCCGTCCGGGGGATTCAGCGCCCGCGGTTCGTCTGGCGGGAGTGGCGTGTCGGTGTACATGGAGTAACGCACCCGGGTCGCCAGCTGCGGTGCAAAGAGGTGCGACGGCTTTGCCGTGGGATTCTCCGCCATCTCACGCAGCGGCGTGATGTCGTCGAGGATCCAGAAGCCGCGCCCGTGGGTTCCGATCACGAGATCGTCATCCTTGATGACCAGGTCGCGAATCGACGTCGCCGGCATGTTCACTCGCAGCGACTGCCAGCTCTCGCCATCGTTGAACGACACCCACACCTGGGTTTCACTACCCGCGAAAAGCAGCCCGCGTTTCTTCGGATCCTCACGCACCACATTGATCGTGGCACCACTGTCGATGCCGCTCACGATGCGAGTCCACGAGCGCCCTCCATCGCGCGTGCGGAAGATGTGCGGACGCAGGTCGTCGAGACGCAGGGTGTTGATGGCTGCGTACGCCGTGAGCGTGTCGAAGTGCCCCGCATCCATCAACGAGACCTTGGCCCATGGGGTGATCTCGGGCGGCGTGACATTCTTCCACGTCCTTCCGCCATTCATGGTCAGATGAATCAGCCCGTCATCACTCCCGGCCCAGATGATGTTCTCCTTCCGGTAGCTGGGCGCGATGGTGTACACCACACCGGGATGCCGCGCCATTGCTGACCGCTCGGTGGCGTACTTCCCCACGTTGCGAGGCACCACCGAATCGCGACGCGTGAGATCTGGTGAGATCTCCCGCCAGTTGTTGCCGCCATCGACCGTTTCCCAGATGGTGTTCGCGCCAAAATAGAGTTTGCGGAGATTGACGGGTGAGAACAGGATCGGCGCCGTACGCAGCATTCGATAGTTGGGGTCCCGGAAGGGCTTGGGCGCCACTTGCTGCGTCTGTCCGGTGCGATAGTCGAAACGCGTGACCTTGCCACCGTACATGATGTTGGGGTCGAGCGGATCGGGGGCGACGTAGCCATACTCCTCCACGCCCACCGGACGCCACTCACGGAAGGTGATCTGCCCATCGTTGCCCCGGCTCTGCACACAGGCCGACCCCGACTCCTGCTGCCCGCCGCACACCCGGTATGGCCAGGAGTTGTCGGTGGTCACGTGATACAACTGCGCGGTGGGCTGATTGTACCAGCTGCTCCAGCTCTCCCCACCATTCACCGTAATGATCGCCCCCTGGTCCGCGGCAATCAGGATGATCTCCGGATTGTCAGGGTTGATCCAGATGCGATGATAGTCGTCACCGCCTGGTGCACCGCGAATCATCTTCCAGGTCACACCGGCATCGGTCGACTTCCAGGTGACGATGCTGCCGCTGTACACCACATCCGCGTTTTTCGGATCCACCTTCACCTCGGCAAAGTCGGAGCCGCGGTTGTGGACGCGCTCGTCGTTTGATGTTTTTGCCCACGTCACCCCGGCATCATCGGAGCGGTAGATGCCGCTTTTTTCTCCCGCGTCGATGGTCACGAAGAGCCGCGTGGGACGCGACGGCGCGATCGCGATGCCGATGCGGCCAAGTCCCTCGGCCACCGTCGGGAGTCCGGTCATGATGCGGGACCAGGTGTCCCCGCCATCGGTGGACTTGAACAACCCCGTTCCCGGCCCCTGCCAGACCCCATTCTCCCACGGCGCCTGCCGCGACTCCCACAGCGCTGCATACAACGTGTTGGGGTCGTTCGGCGCCATCACGACATCAATCGCACCCGTGTTGTCATCGGGGCCAAGAATCTTCCGGAACGACCGCCCACCATCCACCGAGCGATAGAGACCGCGTTCCGCGTTAGGCCCGTAGGGGTGGCCTAGTACCGCGACAAAAAGTCGGTCGGGATTCCGTGGGTCAACCACGATCTGCGTAATCTGCTGCCCGTCGCGCAGACCGAGATGCTGCCAGGTGCGTCCGGCGTCGGTCGACTTGTAGAGGCCGTTGCCTGTCGAGAGATCGGGACGCTGCAGCCCTTCACCAGAACCGACGTAGAGGATATTCGGGTCCGAGGGTGCCACGGCGATTGCACCAACACTGCCTGACGACTCACCGTCGAAGATCGGATTCCATGTGCGCCCGAAATCGGTGGTCTTGAAGACGCCGCCGTTGACCACCCCGATGTAGAAGGTGTTGGGTTGCTGCGGTACGCCTACAGCGGCCTTGGTGCGGCCGCCGCGAAATGGGCCGATATGGCGCCACTGCATCTCGCGAAAGGGCGAGCTACCCTGGGCAACGGCCGTGGCGGCAGGCAACACGCCCGACAGCAGCGCGGCAGCGAGGATCCGGGAATACCGAAACATGGGAGACAGGTGTTGGGGACCTGTCTGAGATACGCGACAGCGACGCTCTCCGCCAGCGCCTGCACCTGTCGCGGATATCCTGACACGCGATCCGCTGGCGGGTGGCGCGCTCCGCGAGCGTGCTCACCCGTGCGTCAGCTGCGAGGTGGAACCACTCCCTCTGCTTTCAGCTGCGCCAGTGCGATCAGCGCTCCCCTGGCTTCACGGGTGTCGGGAAAGCGGTCGACCAGCCGGCGCAATTCGGGAAGGGCCCGTGCCGAGTCATTGAGCGGGCCAAGCCGCAGATCAATCACACGCTGCGTGCAATACAGCTCTTGTTGCGAGTGTGTTGTCACGCGTCGTGCCTCCAGATACATCCCCTCGGCGCGGAGATGCCCGCCATGCCGCGCATGCAGGTCGGCCGCCCCAGCCAGGAGCCGCGCATCAGCGGGCCGCCGGGTGAGTTCGCGATCAAACCACTCGATCGCCCCCACGATGTCGTCTCGTGCCTCGAGGGCCAGCCCCTGCGAGTACTCGGTGGTGTAGGGCGATGATTTGCCGGACGGTTGAAGAAAGGCAAGAAACCCGGCTCCCGCCCCTCGGGCGAACCCGAGAGACCCTCTGTGGACCACGAACCCGACCACAACGGCACCCAGCACCCCTGCGACCGCCAGCATCGTTCCGCGGACCCCCGTGAGGGAGGCCGCGACGGCGATGATCGGCCCGAACACAACGCCGATCACCACGGAGTAACCCTTGGCGAAGAGTTCGGCTTTGTCGAACGTGCGTGTGTTCACGGAATGTCGAAAGGGACGTGGCCAACCCCGCATGCCGCCCCCTGCACGCGGAAGTGTTGCGAGTCCACAGAGGTCACGGTCATGGACGACCGGCGCCTCCAGTCAGTATCGTCCTCAGCCACCAGGCACACCATTCTCACCGACCCGCACCAATGCAGATCCATCTTGTTGATGGCACCTATGAGCTCTTCCGCCACTTCTACGGGAACAAACGTGGCTCGCAGGGAGACGCGCCCATGGGGGCGGTGGCTGGTGTGCTGGGTACGGTGGTGCAGATGCTGGAGGGAGGCGCGACACACATTGGCGTGGCCACCGATCATGTCATCGAGTCGTTCCGCAATCAGCTCTATGCCGGCTACAAGACGGGTGAAGGGATCGACCCCGCACTCTGGGCACAGTTTCACCCACTGGAGCGCGCACTGACGGCGATGGGTGTCGCGGTGTGGCCCATGGTGGAGTTCGAGGCAGACGACGCCCTCGCCAGCGCGGCCTGGCGAGCGGCGGCCGACCCCCGCGTGGCGCAAGTCTCCATATGGACCCCCGACAAGGACCTGGCGCAGTGCGTCGTTGGAGATCGCGTGGTCCAGGTCGATCGCCGCAGTGGACAGGTGCGGAATGCCGCCGGGGTGCAGGAAAAGTTCGGCGTCGCCCCGCAGTACATCGCCGACTATCTCGCCCTGGTGGGAGACAGCGCCGACGGCTATCCTGGCATTGCAGGGATCGGCGCCAAGACAGCGGCTCGACTCATCACGAAGCATGGGGCGATCGAGGTGTTCCCCGACGACGTCCTGGGGGCGCAGCGCACGGACGCCCTGCTCTTCAAGCAGCTGGCGACCCTTCGCACAGACGCCCCGGTGTTCACGTCGGTTGATGAGCTGCGCTGGAAGGGCCCGTCAATGGACTTCGAACGCGTCGCCCGCGAGGTGGGCGCCACAGGGCTCGTCGCCAAAGCCCAGTACCTGGCGCGCGATCGTTAACTCCCCAACTCGTCTGTGCCTGTCGGCTCTCGCGTCTTGCGTCCGCTCCCGCCCACAATCGACACCGCCGTCATCTGACCCGTCGCGTTCAGCGTGGTCTTGAGCACATCGGGGAGTGCGTCCAATGCGATCAGGATCCCCACGCCCTCTGGCGGTAACCCTACCTGCGGAAAAACAGGGGCGATGATGAAGAGGCTGCCACTGGGAATCCCCGGCACACTGAAACTCATCAGCACCGCCGCCACTCCGATCGTCACCACCGACGACAGCGGGAAGTCGGTGCCGTAGAGTTTGGCGATGAACAACCCGCCGACAATCCATGAGACGGCCAGGTTGAGCCGGAAAATCGAGACCGCAAAGGGGATCACGAACCCGCTCGTCTCGCGGGGCACGCCGAGTTTTGTTTCGGCGGCTTCGAGCATCACGGGAATCGCCGCCAGGGTGGAGCGCGTGCTGGCGGCGATGGCTTGTGCCGGGAGAATGGCCCGCACAAAGGTGCCGAACGGTGCGCCCCCAAAGACAAGCGCCACGACATAGATGATGCCGATGGCCACGACGATCAGCGCCAGGTGCGACGCCAGGTAGAACCCCACCGCTCCGGCGGCGCTGACGCCCAGACGCACACCGAGTGAGACGGCGAGTGCCCCGATGCCTAACGGGGCGAGCGCAAGGACCCAGCGGACGAGCACGAGCATCGCCTCCGACATACTGCGGAAGAAACTCGTCAGGGCCACGCGTTCGCGTTCAGCCAGAAATCGCATGGCCAGCGCGAAGGCGATCGTGAACACGATCAACGGCAGCATCGCCCCATCGGTTGCCGCCTTCACCGGATTGACCGGCACGAGGTTGGTCAGCCAGCTCGTGAACGAGGGGAGGTCGGGAACCGTGGTGGCCGCCCCCCCCACCGACGCCCGCAACGCAGCCGCAGCAGAAGGATCGACCGTCAGGTAGCGGTACACGATCGGCGCCAGCACTCCGGTAACGGCGGCGATCCCGGCGAGCATGGCGAGAAACACCAGCACGGCCCGCCCACCGATACGAGCGACGTCGCCTGTCGCACGGGTTTGCGTGACTCCAGTGATCAGGAGAGACACGACGAGTGGAATCACCGTCATGCGAATCCCGTTGACCCAGAGTGTCCCGATGGGGTCCGTGACCTGCAGGACACCCTGTGCCATCGAGGGACTCCAGACATTCAGCGCGGCGCCAATGCCGAAGCCGACCACGAGGGCCGCTACCGCGCGAACGCCTTCAGCACTGGTCCTGCCCGGACGCGCGGTGGAGGGAGAATTCACTCCGCAAAGCTGGTGCGAGGCACTGCCGGCAGCAAGCAAACGAGGGAGCCCTTGGGCTCCCTCGTCTCACCATCGTCTATCGCAACCCGATCACCATCCCGATCCGATAACTCAGCAGCTTGGTCTGACTCTGGATTGGGTTGATCAGCGGCGTGGTCCCGGGACGGTCCACGATGGAGTCTTCTCGCAGGTACTGCGCCTCACCGCTGTTGTGATACCGCACCCCGATATCGAGCCCCGCCTCACGCGTTCGCCCGATCGGGATGTACACACCCGCACCACCGGTGGTCGCAAAAACGAAGTCGTCGAAGTTTGTCGTTTCCGCGAAGCTGAAATTGTTGTTGTTCGATCCCTCCACCGACGACTCGGTGAAGAAGTACGAGAAACCCACGCTTCCGGAGACGTAAGGCCGAACCGGGCCACTCGGCACCATGAGCTGCGGCCCGAAGCCAAGGAAGACGATGTTGTTTGAGGTGGTGACGTCGACATTGATGCGACCTACCGTGGAGGAGAGCGGCGCCCGGAAGGTCTCGCGACCATACTGCATCCAGCCCCCTTCCAGACCTAACGAAAAGATTCCCCGGCGATCCACCTTGAAGCGACCGAACCCGTCCACGCCGAATCCCTGGCGGACATAGTCAGCGAAATCGCCCGTGGGGCGCCCGTACACGACACTGCCACCACCGAACACCGGCGAGCGCCTCGGCCCCGTGTCACGATCTTCGTTGCCACCGACACGAAACACCTGTGCCAGTACCAGTTGGGGCACCATCAGGGCGACGCCTGCCGCCGTCAACCACACACGACCCGTTGCCATATCAATACGCTCGTTCGAGGACCAATTCCTGAGCTGCTGCCTGCACCTTTTCTACGCCCGTCCCCGATCGGAGTTTCATGCGCGTACATTCTGCGCGCCAGCCACAATGACCTCGACGACTTTCGCCCCGACCAACCCATGACCTGGCCCATCACCATCGAGGGTGTGCGCGCCGCGCATACACGGATCGCCCCATACGTGCCCGTCTCACCAGTCCGCACCTACCCCCTGCTCGATGAGTGGGTGGGACATGGCATCCGCGCGACGGTCAAACACGAAAACTTCAACCCGACGGGCTCGTTCAAGGCGCGCAACGGCATGGCTTTCATGACGGCGCTGCCTGACGAGGCCCGTCAGCGGGGAGTGGTGGCCGCGACCCGGGGCAACCATGGGCTGGGGCTGGCCTGGGCCGGCCACCTGTTCGGGGTGCGCGCGACCATCTGCGTACCAGTCGGCAACAACCCCGACAAAAATGCCGGGATGCGGGCGTTCGGCGCCACCGTCATCGAGGAGGGGCACGACTACGACGCCGCGGTCAACATTGCGCAGCGCATCGTGACGAGTGAAGGGGCGGCTCTCGCCCACTCGACAAACGATCCGAGGATCCTCGAGGGCGCCGCGACCTTGTCCGTCGAATTGATCGAGCAGGCGCCCGACCTCGATGCCATCGTGGTGGTGGTCGGTGGCGGCTCGCAGGCCGTGGGGGCCATGACGGCGGCGCGAGCACTCAAGCCCGACATCAAGGTGTACGCGGTGCAAGCCGCGGGCGCCCCGGCCTCTCATGACAGCTACCACGCGGGGCGAATGCTCACGACCGACCGCGCCGACACCTTTGCCGACGGGCTCGCGACCCGCAGTGCCTACGCCCTCACCTTTCCGGCCCTCCTGGAGGGCCTCGCCGGATTCATCACGGTCACCGACGCCGAAATCGCCGACGCGTTGCGAGCGCTGCTTCGTACCACCCACACGCTGGTCGAAGGCTCGGGAGCCGGTGGGCTGGCTGGTCTCCGCAAACTGGCCCCCATGCTGGCCGGTCAGCGTGTAGGGATTGTGGCGAGTGGGGGCAACATCGATGCCGCGACGCTGCGCGAGGTGCTCGCCACCTAACCCGTGACAGCTTTCACCACCCTCCCCCGCAATCCACCCGGCACCGGCGCCATCGGTGCCGCATACGCCAGCAACGCCGCGACCTCGCGCAAGGCGTCCACCTCGAGGGCCAGCGACGTGTCCGCGGCCATCAGCCGTTCGAAGGCGAGCGCTTCCTCGCCGCCGATCGCGCCGAGCACATAGGAGGCTGCATCGCCACGCTGCACCAGGGCGATCATCGCAGACCTCCCAGGACGGGGCCGAGGTTCTGGCGCATCTTCTCCATGCCGGCACGCATGCGTGTTTTCACCGTGCCTAACGGCTCCTTGAGCTTGTCAGCAATTTCGCTTTGCGAGAGCCCGCCAAAGTAGGCCAGTTCCAGCACCTGACGCTGCGGCGCCGGCAATTCCGCCAGCGAACGCCGCACCAGAGCCTGCACCTCCGACACTTCCACGCCCCGATCGGCATCCGGAGCCCCACTCGACAACCCGGGGGACGCGCCCTCTTCGGTCATCGCAGCGGCCTGATCGAGCATTTTCGCCCGGCGTTTCTGCGACCGGATCAAGTCGAGTGAGCGGGTCCGCACAATCGTGGAAATCCAGGCCACCACACTCCCCCGCCCGGCGTCGAATCCGGCGGCGGTCCGCCAGACCTGTGAAAACGCCTCGGCCACAACTTCTTCGGCGTCCGACGCATCGCGCACAATGGCGGCGGCGAGCGAATAGGCAAATGTCGAGTAGCGATCGTACAACTGCGCGAGGGCCCGTTCATCCCCGGCGGACACACGCGACATGACCTCGAGGTCACCTGGCGTGGGCGGTTGGGGCGCGGTGGGCATCGCGGTGGGGCGGGGTGAGGGCATGGTGGAACGCCCCTGAACCTGATCCCCCTCCCGCACCCGCGCAACGTGGACTTGCCGCTCCGGCATGCGCCGCGCCGAGTCGTCTCCCCGCATGCGGGAGAAGAACGATCCGGTGAGTGTCAGGCGCAGGACTTCGGTGGACATGTGCGGGCGGGGTCGGCGAGAGGCATCGCCGTGTCTACGCCCGGCACACGCTACCGGATTGTCAGAGGGCCCGTTCGAGGGTGAGGGCGTCGCGGACCGCCGTTCTCAGGTCGGCCAGCGTAAACGGCTTCGGCAGGAAGGCCCATGGCTCGCCCGCAATCGACGCCCCGCCGTCGCGTTGGTCGAAGTACCCTGACATGAGCACCACGGCGAGCCCCGGCAGCTGCTGACTGAGCACACTCGCCAGGGCACGTCCATCCATCCCCGGCATGACGATGTCGGTGACCAGCAGATCGGGCTGCACACCGTGGTCGCGCACCAGGGCCAGCGCGGCATCGGCGTTAGGCGCATCGAAGACGCGATAGCCGCTCCGTTCGAGGGTGCGCCGTGTCAGGAGACGGACGAGTTCTTCATCCTCCACCACCAGCACGGTTTCGCGACCACCACTGCTGACGGTGCGCGCCGGCTGACGGAGCCCCTGCATGGGCGACGGGGTCGCGGCCCTGGGCAGATAGATGCGGCAGCTGGTCCCCTGATTTTCGGCGCTGTCGAGCCAGATGAATCCGCCGCTCTGCTTCACAATGCCATACACGGCGGGCAGTCCCATGCCGCGCCCATGTTTCGTTCCCTTGGTGGAAAAGAAGGGTTCGAGGGCGCGAGCGAGCGTGGTGGCGTCCATGCCGCGCCCCGTGTCACGCACTTCGATGAGCACATAGGCATCACGCGGCATGGGGTGATGTTGTGCCGCAAAGTCGCTGTCGACATCGGCGTTGCTGATGACGAGGTCGACCACACCGCCATGGGGCATGGCTTCCACCGCATTCCGGACCACATGGGTCAGGGCCTGCCCGATCAGATGCGGGTCGACGATCACCGTGCCTAACGAAGACTCCACGGTGCGTCGCAACTGCACCCGCGATCCCCCGATCTCCACCAGGGAGTGCCAGCGTGCGTCGAGCACATCGGTCAGGTCCGTCGGTCGCGGCTGCAGCACGAGCTGGCGGCTGAACGCCAGGAGCTGGTGGGTCAGGGTCGCGGCGCGGCGTGCGGCTTCGGAAATTTCGGCGGCTTCGGCGGCATGCGGTGAATTACCGCCCAGTACCTGCTCCAGATGGTGCGCGTTGGCACCAATCACCGTCAGCAAGTTGTTGAAGTCGTGGGCGACCCCCCCGGCCAGCCGCACAATGGCCTCAACGCGCTCGGCCGCCCGGGCCAGCGCTTCGTTGGTCGTGGGCGACACCGGCAGGTCGGCGCGTGAAAGGGTCATGGACGGCGGCATTGCATGGCGCAGCAGTGAGACGGAAACCTTCGTTTTGATCGCGACAACTTGTCCCACCCTTGCCCCTGAACCCTCCATCGCCACGCCCCGAAATTCGCGTGACGTTCACTTCGACAGTCTCGGGTAGTAGTGTGTACGAGGCTGTGACTCATGGCACACACTCCCATGGAACCTGTTCGGCTCGACAAGTGGTTGTGGGCAGCACGTTTCTTCAAAACGCGCGCACTCGCCGCCGATGCCATCGATATCGGCCGCGTCGAGGTGAACGATGAGCCTGCCAAACGGGCGCGACTGGTGAAGCTCAATGATCGGATTCGCGTCAGCCGTCCGCCCTATGCGCAGGAGATCGTGGTAAGGGGGCTGAGTGAGCAGCGTGGCCCCGCCACGGTGGCGCAAAAGCTGT
The DNA here is from genome assembly GCA_902826615.1 of uncultured Gemmatimonadota bacterium. Lineage (GTDB taxonomy): Bacteria > Gemmatimonadota > Gemmatimonadetes > Gemmatimonadales > Gemmatimonadaceae > RBC101. The sequence continues at coordinate 391,914 of CADEFN010000005.1, read as the reverse complement.
ATGAAGAAACTCCGGAGAGTGTGCTCGCACGCGAGAAACTGGCGGCACAGCTCAAGGCGACCGGACCGGGGCTCATGAGTGAGGGGCGCCCCAGCAAACGCGACCGGCGCGCCATTGACCGCTGGCGCGGACGCGACACCTAACGCGCCGCCAGGGCAGTCAGGGTGTCCCGGTCGAGCCGGTGCCCACCGGTGAACGAGGTCAGGGTGGCCGGCAATCCGCTGGCACGCAGCCGTTCCACCTGGGCCTCCGCGTCCACCCAGCTCGCAAACTGGTCGCGACTCCCCAGCACCACCTCCACCCCCGCCGACGGGAAGCGGTCACGATGTGCCCCCGGGTCGAGATCGGTGGGCCATCCACCGGCCCACGCCACCACCCGGTCCGCCTGCACGGTGCCTAACGCAATCCACCGGCACAACGTCGCTACGCCCTGCGAGAAACCAACCGTCACCAGACGGGCGCCGGGCGCCCGTTCGGCAGCCGCGACCGCATCCAGGTACCCCACGTAGTCGGCAATCTCGGCCACCCGATGCTCGCGGGTCATCCAGGTGGTACCCACCGGCACTTCGGCGTGTGAACCCTGATGCCCCTGGGGTTCGACGTAGTACCGGTTGAGAGCTTCAGGCGCGACGATGGCCCGGTCTGCCGTGACAAGATGCGAAAAGTTTGTCACAAACCCGCTCGCCAGCTGCCCGTAGCCATGCAGCACAATCCAGAGTTCGCGCGCGGACGACGGATCACCCGCGACCGCATACCGCGCGCGTCGTGTTACCTGGATCTCACGCAACGTCATGATTCCCTCCCCGGGCGCACAAGAAGACGGCTACCCACCGTAATGCGCGATGTTGTGAGGCCATTCCAGCGCGCCAATGAGTCCGCGGTGACACCATAACGCCGGGCGATGTAGTCGAGTGCCTCACCACGCTGCACCAGATGACGCACCGGGCGCCGCGCCGCCGCAGCCGCCGCCTCGACCGCTCGTCGTTCGGCGTCGGAAACCGCCCGCAACGCCGCCTGGGCTCGTGTCACTTCGTCGAGAACCGCCTGCAGCCGGTCCTCGTCCCGAGCCACCACCGCCAGCCGCGCGCGTGCGCCTGCCGCGTTCAGCTCGACCACGCGGTCGCGACCCAGAAAGCCGCGACCTCGTGTGACCGAGATACCGCGGGCGAGGGGAAAACTCGCCTCAACCACCTGCGGCGGGCCATCGTCGCGATGTAAGACCGCCTCCGGCGGCATTCCCGCAAAGAGCAGACGGCGGTTTGTCGCCACCAGGACACCATAGGTATGCCGGTAGTAATCCCACCACTCACGCTGATAGACCGGCACCTGCGCCAGCACCCGCTCGTCCGTTTCCAGTTCCGCAGCCACCTGTGCGTTGGCCACCCGAGCCGCCCCATCGGGATCACCGCGGAAACCAAACACACCGTAGTAGCCGACAGACAACAACACGGCAGCAGCCGTCATCCACACTAGGAAGGTGAGCCAGGTGCGTCGCGAAGGCCACCACGAGCGGGCCGCTGCAGCCGAGGCCACGGTCAGCCCCGCGGACGCCGGCGCCCGCGACGGGGAGGATCCTGAAGCGACATTGCGATGGAGTCCGCGCGTCGCCGCTGGTCGGAATCCAGCAGGGTCCGGGCCTCCGCCCGCGCCACATCATTGTTCATGCGGATCGAGTCGGTCACGGGCCGCGCCCACTCAGTGAATCGCTCCAGCGCCTCGGCGTCACGCCGAGACACATTGGCCCGGTCTCCGAGCTCGAAGCCAGCCAGGCGGCGCAGGGAATCAAGACGCGCCACAAACGGCTTGTTCTGCTCGCGCAGCCGACGCCGCAGCTCGATGAGGTCGCGCCGTTGCCGGTCCCGCAGACCGATTTCGCGCGAAATCTCGAGGAAAAAAGAGACCGGTTCGCCGTCGGAGAGAGACGCCGTCAGGAAGCCGCGTGGCCCATCGAAGTTGGGCGGACTCCCGCCGCGTTGCGCCTGAACCACTCCCGCAAACGGGAGCATGAAAAGCGCGATTCGGAAAGACTGGCGTAGTGGCATGCTGGATCGGGGCAACAAGGTCAGCGGCAAGTGGACTCATGCCAAGGACACACTCGTCGTTCGATCCCCCATTCGTCACACGGGACACTGCACAAGACCCGGTGCGGCCCCCTCCGCCATGTCCCGAAACCCTAGTGGGCCTCGGCTGCCGGAGCGGGTGCCGCCCCGCCCGACGGCGCGGTCGGATCGTTAGGCGAATGAAACGTCTGCTGCTTGATGTAGCCAGCCAGGAGAAAGGAGCCCACGGCCATGGCAGTAATCAGAGCGGCGATGCCCCAGCCCTGCGAAAAATTCGGTGTGGCGGACGAATTCGACATATACGTTCCATGATGAAGGGCGGCACCCCCACGGGCACCGTCGGGGCGAAAGCTACTCGGTTGGCGGCACGCCCGTGGAGCCCCTGGATCTCAGGTCTTCCCCCCGCTCGATGAGCGAGAGGATCTCGGCCACCGTAGAGGCACCCCGATCGCGAGCGTACCACTGTCGGACGCTCAGGTTTTTTGCCCCTTTCTCCATGGCCCGGCCCACCTCGAGGTACCACTGCTGGAGCTGGGACGGCCGGGGGCCCCACCACCCGTATTCGAGCCCGGCCTCATCAAGGAGCATGACCACGGGGATCGAGCGGCTCGCGCCGGTCATGTGGGTGTCCATCAGGTCGGGATTGGCGTCGCGCGGCAGCACCCGGAGTTCCAGGCGCGGTGACATTTCCACCAAACGCTGGACCACCGGGAGGGTGTTCACGGCGTCCAGGCACCAGTCCTCGGTCAGGGCGAGCAATCGCCACGGTGTACCGATCGCGTCGAGCCTCGGCTGAACGTCCGGTGACACCTTGGCAAGGCGGCGAGCACCACGCCAGAAATCCTGGTTGGTGAGGGCCACGTCGATGAATTCATCGAGGGTTTGCGCCGCCACAAAGCGATCGGGTGCGACTGAAAGAGTCAGCGGAAGACGGGAAAGAGGTGGGGCCAAGTTACGATTATGGCCATACATGTGAGAAATCACACAACGACTTCTGCCGTTCCCGCGCACTTGTTCCAGATGCTCCCGCCCCCGCGTCCCGTGGCTCGGCGGACCGGTTCGTCTTCTTGGCCTCGGCCGACATCCATGGCTAGCTTCGCACTGTGACCCCCCCAGCACCCTCCCAAGCGCCGGCGCACTTCCGGCGCTTGAAACGCGGCATCGCACTTCTGGTTTTCTTCATGGCTCCATCCACCCAAGCGCAGCGCGTGGCGTACCCCGAAACACGCCGCGGTGACGTTGCGGACACCCTGCACGGTGTGCACATCGGCGACCCCTATCGCTGGCTCGAGGACTTGGGCAGCCCGGCAACCGTGGAGTGGATTTCGCGCCAGAACGCCTTCACGGAATCCCGGCTTGCCGCGCTTCCCGATCGCGAGGCCTTTCACCGCCGCCTCACCGCGCTCTGGAACTACCCGCGGGTCACGCTCCCAACACGCTTGAAGAACGGCGTGATGTTTTATCGTCGCAATTCGGGTCTGCAAAAGCAGTTCGAGGTCGTCGCCCGCTCCGCCCCCGAGACACCGGCCAAGGTGATCATCGATCCCAACGCGTTGTCGCCCGACGGATCGGTGGCCCTCTCCCAGTTCGAGCCCTCCCCCGATGCCCGTCATGTTGCATACGGTTTGTCGCAGGGCGGTGCCGACTGGGAGGACGTGCGTATCCGGCGTGTCCGCGACGGCACCGACCTGCCGGAGGTGCTGCGCTGGGTGCGGTTTTCGGGTCTCGCGTGGACCGCCGATGGCAAGGGATTCTTCTATTCGCGATACCCCGCCCGCGAAGAAGCCACGCGTCTCAGCGCCCCGCTGGAACACCACGCGCTGTACTACCACACCGTTGGCACACCGCAGAGTGCCGATCTGCTGATCCACGAACGGAAGGACCTTCCCTCCTGGTTCATCCACGGCACCACATCCGACGACGGACGCTACCTCTTTGTCTACCTGAGCAAGGGGGCTGACGCACGGAACCGTTTGCTGGTAGCCGATCTTGGCACGCCAGCCAAACCGGTCGTCACCGCACCCCTGCAACCGATCGTGGAAACCGACGACGGTGAGTATACCGTCATCGGCAATGTGGGGACCACGCTCTACGTGCGCACCGATCTCGATGCCCCGCGACGCCGAGTGGTCACCATCGATCTCGCGCGCCCCGCTCGCAGTCAGTGGAAAACCATCATCCCCGAGGGGCCCCACGCCATCGACGCCGTCGCCCTCACTTCGTCCGCACTCGTGGTCAACCGCCTGGTGGATGTTACCAGCGAGCTCTCCCTCCACGCCCTCACCGGCGCGCGAATCGGGCCGGTGACACTCCCATCGTTAGGTACCGTGGGCGGGATCAGTGCCTCCGCCCACCACGCGGCGTTCAGCTACGTCTTCACGTCCCCGCTGTACCCCGGCACGGTGTTCCGCTACGACGCGCGCTCGAAAAAGAGCGTCCCCTTCGAGGCGCCCAAACTCTCAACAGATCTTTCGCAGTTCGAAACGCGGCGGGTCTTCGCACCGTCAAAAGACGGCACCCGGGTGCCCCTGTTCATCACCGCCCGCAAGGGCATTGCCCTCGATGGGCAGCATCCCACCATCCTGTACGGCTACGGTGGTTTCGCCGTGCCGGTCCCTCCGTCCTTCTCGGTGGCCGCCCTGGGCTGGCTCGATCGCGGTGGGGTCTACGTGACCGCGGCCCTGCGGGGCGGCAGCGAGTACGGAGAGGCCTGGCACCGCGCCGGCATGCTGCAACGCAAGCAGAATGTCTTTGACGACTTCATTGCGGCGGCGGAGTACCTCATCGACCAGCGGTGGACCACCCCGGCGCACCTCGTGATCAATGGCGGCTCCAACGGAGGACTGCTTGTGGGCGCCGCCATGACCCAGCGCCCCGAACTCTTTGCCGTCGCCATTCCGCAGGTCGGGGTGCTCGACATGCTCCGGTATCACAAGTTCACCGGCGGAGCGGCCTGGGCAACGGAGTACGGCTCGGCGGATGACGCCGACGCCTTCGAGTACCTCAAGGCCTACTCCCCGCTGCACCGGCTGAAAGAAGGCACCTGCTACCCGGCGACCCTCATCACCACCGCCGACCACGACGACCGTGTGGTGCCCAGCCACTCCTACAAGTTTGCTGCGGAGTTGCAGCGCGCACAGGGATGCGACAAACCCGTGCTGCTGCGTGTGGAAACCCAGGGCTCCCATGGGTACCGCCCCACAGACAAACTCATCGCAGAGTACGCCGACCTCTGGGCCTTTGCCTGGTCCATCGCCGGTACACGCTGAGCTGTGGAACGTCTCGCCGTCGATCCCCTCGCGCCCTCACCCGACGTCATCGCGCGCGCCGCTGAGGTGATCCGGAGGGGAGGGCTGGTGGCCATGCCCACCGAAACCGTCTACGGGCTGGCGGCCGATGCCCTCGACGAGACGGCCGTCAAACGTGTTTTTACGGCCAAGGGGCGGCCGTCATTCAATCCACTCATCGTGCATCTGGCCGATGCCGCCGACCTCCCGCGCGTCGCTCGCGATATTCCGCCGATCGCCATGGAGCTCGCCGCGCACTTCTGGCCAGGGCCACTGACCATGGTGCTGCATCGGCAGCCGCTTGTGCCTGACATCGTCACTGGAGGCTCCGACACGGTTGGTGTACGGGTGCCGGCGCATGCCGTGGCCCGTGCCCTTATTCGCGCGGCGGGAACTCCACTGGCTGCGCCGAGTGCCAACCTCTTCATGCGGGTATCCCCTACAACGGCTGACCATGTCGCCGCCGGTCTTGGCGACGCCGTCGACCTCATTCTCGACGCCGGGCCGACAACCATCGGCATCGAGTCCACCGTTGTCGACCTCACAACCTCCCCGCCGCGGCAGTTGCGTCCGGGAGGCACCAGTCGCGACGCCCTGCGCGTCATCCTGCCCGAGCTGGGTGATGCCCCCGAGTACAACGACGGCGAAGTGCGACCATCGCCGGGGATGATTGCCCGGCACTACGCCCCCGGTACCACACTCAAACCCTTCGACGCCGATCGCCTGGGCGAGACCCTGATCGAGGCGCAGGCGATGGTGGCACGTGGGATCCGTGTGGCGCTCGTCGTTCGAGCGCGCCCGCAACTTCCGGCCAACCCCCTCCTGCGGGTGATGCCCGCCGACGCCGTTGGATATGCACGCGAGCTTTATAACGTGCTGCACTTGCTGGATGACGAGAGTATCGCGGTGGCGTTTGTCGAATCACCGCCCTCGGGCGACGCGTGGGAGGCGGTCCGCGACCGGCTCGTGCGGGCCGGAAATGCGACTCCCTGACTGGATATACAGAAAGCCTATGGATAACATGCCCGGTGGCAACCTTCGCTGAGACATTGCGAGAGAAATCAGCGGCGCGCGTATTTCACGCGTGCAGAACAGCTCACACACCCGCGGCACCACCATTCCTGCCTCCATGGCCTGGCTCAACTACCACCACCTGCTCTACTTCTGGACCGTCGCGCGCACCGGAAGCGTGACCAAGGCGTGCCAGGAACTGAACCTTACCCAGCCCGCGGTGAGTGCCCAGATCCGGATGCTCGAACGCTCGTTAGGTGAGAAGCTCTTTGTGAAACGCGGGCGCAATCTCGCCCTCACCGACATCGGACGTTTGGTGTATCGCTACGCGGATGAGATCTTCGTCCTCGGACGCGAGATGCAGGAGACGCTGGCGGGCAAGGTCACCGGACAACCGCAGCGTCTGGTGGTTGGTGTGGCTGACCAGGTGCCCAAGGCGATCATCTACCGGCTGCTCGAGCCCGCGCTCCGGGCCAGCGAGCCGGTGCGACTGATCATACGCGAAGATGGACTCGATCGTCTGCTCGGCGATCTGGCCATGCACAGCGTGGACCTGGTCATCTCCGATGCCCCCATCGGCGGCACCACCCGCGTGCGGGCGTACAACCACCTCCTCGGCGAAACCGACGTCACCATCTTCGGGGCGCCAACCCTTGCCGCGCTCTACAAGAAGCGCTTCCCGGCCTCACTCGATGGCGCCCCGCTCATTCTGCCTACCAGTGGAACGCAGCTCCACCGCAGCCTGATGTCATGGTTCGACAGCAACAATCTGCGTCCCATGGTGGTCGCCGAAATCGAGGACTCTGCCCTGCTGAAGATGTTCGGACAGGGCGGCATCGGATTGTTTGCCGGGCCTACCGCCATTCAGGATGAAATTGTCAGCCGGTATGACGTGAAACCGGTTGGGCGTATTGAGGCGGTGAAGGAGCGCTTCTACGCGATTTCAGTCGAGCGAAAGATCACTCATCCCGTGGTGCGACAAATTTCGTCGCTGGCCCAGCAGACGCTGTTCGGTTGACACGCCCGCGGTCGGCATCGGCCGCCGCGAGACGTTGCGCTGACAGGAGTAACGACACCGCCTCCTCCGGAGTATTGCCAAGCGCCGAAAGGTGACCGAGGATGCGGTCGCGCTGTGGAGCGCGGCCCCCGTAGAAGGAGACTTGCACCCCGGGCATGGACCGCAGCCGTTCGAAGTCGGGGACGTGCCCGGCCGACCACATGGCGCCGGTGATGGGCGCACTCGCCGCCGGACGCAGCGACGTGACCGGGGCCACCGGCTGACCGGTGGCGATCCGCACCAGCTGCTCACATTGCCCTGTCCGGAATGCCGCCGCGTCAGCCGCATGCGCCAGATGTGGTCCAAGCACAATTTCGTTTGCCGCCAGCCGCCCGTCGCTCAGCCAGAACACCTCGAGAGTGGCGACACCCACCAACTCGAGCCCTTCCGCCACGCGACGTCCCATGCTCTGCGCCCGTTCGGCGATTTCGGCCGGGACGGGAGCAGGCGTCACGGACCAGCGCAGTTCCGTCGATTGTCGCTGACTCATGACGGGCGGATAGACCGCCAACTCACCCGCCTTGCCACGGGCGACCAGCACCGCGAGTTCGAGTTCAACGGTGGCCACCTCCTCGACGATGACCGGCACCGACCCAAGCTGACGCCATGCCTGCACCGCATGCTCGGCACGTCGCACATAGATGGGACGCCCACTCTCCTCGCTACGCCGGCAGGGCTTGATGAACGCTTCACCCCCAAACTCGCGAAGCACTTCGAGCAGTTGCTGCGCACCGGTCACACGTCGCCAGGCGGTGGTGTGCAGGCCCCGGCGTTCCAGCCACTCACGTTCCTCCCCGCGGTCCTGGGTAATGGCGACCAGGTCAGGTGACGGAACCACCGTGGCATGCTTGGCCAGCTGCCGAAGGGCGTCGGCGGGACAGTGTTCAGTTGCCAGAATGACGGTGTTTGCATCGTGCAGCATGGCCTTTGCACGCGCCGCCGCGTTGGTGGGATCGCGGATGATGTCGCCGAGATCAACTGGCGACAGGGTGCGTGCGCTCAACTTCAGGTCGCGTGCGAGGATGGTCACCAGACGGGCCAGGTGCCCGTCTCCGACGACCGCCAGTTTGCGCTCTTGCCCGTTGGTGTGTGACATCGGCTCCTCCACCCCGGTGGTCTTGCTGGGGTGAAACGAGGTTAGCCAAACGCCCTCACATACACAAATACAATGTCAGCCGCCTTTTGCCCATTTTTTTGTAGCTATCGCTTGCGGCGGGGGAACGAGGTGGTCACGAAGCTCGTGATCGTGTGGTTCCGCTCCAGCTGACGCCCATTGGGCCGCTGCGTGAGTTGCTCCATGTAGCCCGCTTCGAAGCGGGCGTTGCCGGTGAGCCGCTTCCCGATGGTGACCTGTATCCGGTTCTGGTCGAAGACGTTCCCCTGGATGTTGGCGCCCCAGTTCATGAACAACTCGTCTCCGGCGTTGACGTACCACTCCCCGGCATCGAGCGTGGCGCCTTGCAGTGGAATGGTTGCCCGAACCAGATAGCGCCCCCGGTTGGTGCGAACCCAGTTCTGCACCCGCTCCTCGCCATCGTCGAGTGCCACCCGCCCCGCCCACCGCTGCTCGAAGCGATAGCGGTGTGTCATCTGCACCCGGGAGATGGGGTGCGTGAACTGCACATTCTGGAAGAGCCGGTGTTCGGGCGCACGAAAGGCAATCGGGAGTTTGCCATACGGATGGGTGTCGGTGCCGGCATACCCGATGCCCACACGCAGGTTGGGCAGGAGATTGCGCCGGACCGAGGCCCGCCAGAGGTATTGCGCGGTTTCGTTGACGCCATCACTGCGTCGCGCCGAGACGTCGAAGTCGATGGCCCACTTGTCGGCAAGTTCGATGTCGCCGAACCAGCTGAACCACGTGTTGAGGTTCTCCCGGGTCTCCCGCTGCGCCCGCAATCGCAACGGCACCGCGGTGATACAGAAAGCGGCAGTGGCGAAGAGCGCCGCACGGGTCACACGAGCGAACATGGGGCCGGGATGGGGGTCTCGAACCAATGCGTTCAGCCCTCTCCGATCTGGCTGCACGCCGGTGCGCAACGTACGTTCGCGCCCACTTCCTGTCACCCTGCATCATGATCCTCCGCCCCATTTCCCCGTCGCGTCCACTTCAACTCTCTGATCGCGATGCCAACCCACCACGCGGCTTGCCCCGCGGAGACGCCCTCAAGGAAGCGCTCGCCGGAGAACTGAAGAAACTCGAGGCATTGCAAAATGCCTTCTACGCCGATTCCCGCCGAGCCCTCCTCGTCGTGTTGCAGGGCCGCGACGCGTCAGGCAAGGACGGCACCATCCGAACGGTTTTTGGCGCCTGTAATCCCCAGGGCTGTGCGGTCACGAGTTTCAAGGCGCCCACCGCGCTCGAGCTCTCGCACGACTTCCTCTGGCGGGTCCATCAAGCGGTCCCCGCCCGGGGGATGATCGGGATCTTCAATCGTTCGCATTACGAAGATGTCCTCGTCGCGCGGGTGAAGAACCTTGTGCCACCAGCGGTCTGGAAACAGCGCTATCGGCAGATCAACGACTTCGAGCGGCACCTGAGCGAAAATGGTGTCACGATCCTCAAGTTCTGTCTGCACATCAGTCACGACGAGCAGCGTGAGGAGTTTCTCGAGCGACTTACCGATCCGGCCAAGAACTGGAAGTTTCGCGCGGGCGATCTCGAAGACCGGGCGTTGTGGAAGGACTACACGGCCGCCTATCGAGACGCGCTGCGCAAGTGCAGCACGCCGTGGGCACCCTGGTACCTGGTGCCGAGTGACAACACGACCACGCGCAACTACCTCGTCACACGCGTGATCAACGAAGCACTGCAGAAGATGGACCTGCGGTATCCGCGCGCCAGCAAGGAAGTGCTGGCCCTCAAAGCAAAGCTGCAGAAGTGATGACTCTCCCTCATATGCCTCAATCGCGAATGCATCGACTGCTCCTGTGCGCCCTCCTGGCTGCCGCTCCACTCGCCGCGCAGCCACGCCCCTTCGACCTGGTGATTGCCGGCGGTCGCGTCATCGATCCCGAAAGCGGGCTCGATGGCATCCGCTGGATCGGTGTGACGGCCGGCCGCATCACGGCCATCTCGGCCTCTCCCCTTCGCGGACGGGAAACGCTCGACGCAAAGGGGCAGATCGTTGCCCCGGGCTTTATTGATCTGCACGCACATGGCCAGCAGATCGCGGCCGCGCGCATGCAGGCGTTTGACGGTGTTACCACCGCGCTCGAACTCGAGGCGGGCACCCTTCCCGTCGGCAAGGCTTACGACGCGGCCGCCCGCGAAGGACGCCCGATCAACTATGGCTTCTCTGCCGCGTGGGTCTTTGGACGCATCGCGGAGAAGGAGCAGATGGAGCCCGATGGCGCCATCTCCTATTTCCAGGAGGCGCAGCGACGCACCGGGTGGCAGCACACCATCGCCACGGCGGATGAAACCAGGCGGATTGTCTCACGGGTGGAGCAAGGACTCAAGGAAGGCGCGCTCGGGATCGGTATTCTCGCCGGCTACGCCCCGGGCTCGGGACGCAAGGAGCACTACGAAATTGCCAAACTCGCTAAAACCTGGAACGTCCCGACGTTCACGCATGTGCGACACCTGAGTGTGATCGAGCCGCAATCGTCGTTCGAGGCCTTTCAGGAACTCGTTGCACTCGCCGCCTCCACGGGCGCGCACATGCACATCTCGCACCTCAACAGCAACAGCACCCGTGACATCCCGGCCATCGCCGAACTCATTCGAGGCGCCCAGCAACGCGGGCTGAAGATCACCACCGAGGCCTACCCATATGCAGCAGGGTCGACCGTGGTGGGCGCCGAAATCTTCCGCGGCAACTGGCGCGAACGCATGGGTGGGGCAAAGGCCAGCGATCTCGAACTCGCCGGAGTCCCTTTCAGTGATTCCACCCTGACCCAGGCCCAGGCGAAGACACCCGGCGAGTGGGTGGTGATTCACTTCATGCGGCCCGAGACGAGTGCCGCCGACCAGGCCTTCCTCGATCAGTCGGTGCTCTTCCCCGGTGGCGCGATTGCGTCTGACGGCATGCCATGGACCTTACAGGGCAAGACCATCCTTGACGACGTCTGGCCACTCCCCACCGACGCCTTTGCTCACCCACGCAGCGCTGGCACCTTCTCGCGATTCCTCCGCGACTACGTGCGAGAGCGCCGCAAAGTGGAGTTGCGTGAGGGGCTCCGCAAAGTGTCACTCATTCCCGCGCAGATTCTCGAACAGAGTGTCCCGCAGATGCGCCAGAAGGGGCGGCTCCAGGTAGGGAAGGATGCCGACATTGTGGTCTTCGACCTGGCGACGTTTCGCGACCGGGCGACCTTCACCGCGCCTAACGCCACGTCGGTAGGAATGAAACATGTCGTGGTCAACGGCGTCCCGGTCATTCGCGACGCCGAGTTGATCCGGTCCGCGCTTCCGGGCAAGGCGATCCGGCGATCGGTCAAATAGGCCGCATCGCGCGCGGCGGTTAGCTGGCGACCAGGCAAGCCCGGGCCCTGACAACCGTCAGGGCCCGTCGTCTCTTCACGCTTCTGGCCCCCAAATCAGGTCCGGGCAAGAACAGCGGCCGATACTCGAAGAGATGCCACGGCCCTCCCTCGCCACACTCGCCATCGCGGCTACACACACGGAGCGCATCGTGGCGCGTGCCGCCGTGCTCCCGCTTGTCTGTGCCGCCGCACTCGCCGCTCAGGTGCCTGCCCGCTTCTCGCTCGGTGATTTGCGCGAGAAGGTGCGCCAGGTGCAAGGTCCACCACAGGTCATTGAGCGGCTGGCTTCACAGGGCCTCGAACATTGGCGATACGAAGGTGCCTCGGTCACTTTTGACCCGACCACGGGCCGCGTGGTGGCGTGGCATGACCCGCGGCGCGCCCTCAAGCTCAGCCTGCGCACCGAACACCACACCCGCGATACCCTGGTCGCGTTAGGCACCGACCTCGGAGACGTCGCTCGTCTGCTTGGCACCCCATGGGCCATCACTCGCGACGCCAAGGGTCATACCCTGTACCTCTCGTATGGCCGGAGTGTTGTACGGGTGAGCGCCACGTCGTTACGCGTGACGGGATGGCGACGCCACGACGCCGGCTTGCGGCTCTCGCCACCTGACGACTCCCTTGCCCACGCCGCACTCGGCGCGACCGTCGCTCGCCAGGCAAGCCAGCGCAGCAGCAGTGGTGGCGCTCCCGCTCCCCTGCTGACGCTGCAGCGCTTTACCCTGCGCGATGCCTCGGGCGACGGCCGCCTGGCGCCGCGTGAGTTTGCCGATCTCTCCCTCTGGATACGCAATGCCAGCCCAGTGAGTTCGGGGCTCGCGCCGCTGCATCTGCTGCGCAGCGAACATCTCGTCCCCGTGGCAGGCACGCCGGACACCCTCTGGCTTCCGCCCCTCGCGCCGGATGACTCGACGGAAGTCCGGCTGACCGTCTACACACCCACAGCATCCGTCGCTACCGAACTGGTCGTGCTCGTGTGGCCAGCAGACACTCCGCAGCGCATTCGCATTCCCATCCCGGTCCAGCCCGCCGCACCGGTCGCAGTCGCCGGGACGAGCGCCGAGCGCACCGTGGACGACGCCCCCTCCGCGACCTCGCTCAATCCCGACGCACTCGCCGTGGTGATTGGGGTCGAGCGGTACCGGCGGCTGCCCGAGGCCCGGTATGCGGCGCGTGATGCCCGGCTCGTGCACACCTATGTGACCCGCACGTTAGGTGTGCCCGACGACGCCGCACACCTCGCCCTCCGCACCGACAGCACTGCCACCGGGAGTGAACTCCGGCGTCTGCTGGGTGAGCGCGGCTGGCTGGCACGCCGGGCCACCGTGAACTCCGACATCGTGGTCTACTTCGCGGGACACGGCGTACTCGCGGCCGACGCCCGCACTCCGATCCTCCTCCCGACCGACGGTGACGCCAGCTACGCTGAAGAGACCGGCCTCGACCTGCACGCCCTGTTTGATCACCTGGCGAGACTCCCGGCACGCTCCATCACCATTATCGTCGACGCCTGTTTCTCGGGCCTCACTCGCTCCGGGCGTGCTCTTGTCCCCGGCACGCGCGCTGCCGCTGTCTCCATCGAACACCCGGCCCTTGTGAGGCGCAACATGGCCGTCTTGCTGGCCTCGCGCGGCACACAGGTAGCCGGGGATCTCCCCGCCGAACAACATGGCGTCTTCACCTGGAACCTCGCGCGGGGGTTGCAGGGCCGCGCCGACACCGATCGCGATGGCGCCATCAGCATCACCGAACTCGGGAGCTTCACCGAACGTGCCGTCCAGCGTGCAGCGGCAGCAGCCGACCGGGAGCAGCACCCGCTCACGATCGCGCGCGACTCGACGCGGATCATCGCCCGTCTGCAGTCTCGTCGTTAGGCATGCGCCATCTCCTTCTCCTCGTGGGGCTCGCCGGTCCTGCCCTTGGCGCCCAAACCGTGGTGGTGGAGCAGCGCGTGCTGATGAGCGACGCGCGGACTCCCGCCATGGCCCGTCGTCAAGCACGCGAGGATGCCATGGCCGAAGCGGTGCGACAGGTGGCCGGTGTGCGAGTGCGCTCCACGGCGATTGCCACCACCACTGAGTCCCCTCGTGCCCTCGCGTCAGACTATCGCAGTGTTGTCCAGCTCGACGCCGCCGGTCGCGCTGTTGATGTCAGGCTTGTCCGTGAGGCCTGGGAACCGGTGGCGCTTGCCGGAACGGGCGAGCAACTCTACTACCGCGCCTCGTTTGCCGTCACGGTCCAGCGCGAAACAGGTGAACCCGATGCCGGCTTTCAGCTGCAGCTCTCGCTGCCTCGCAGCGGGCTCGTAGCGTCGTCGGCGCACCTTCGCGACAACGACGAACTGGTGGCCGTCGTGCAGAGCACACGCGACACGCGCGTATTCCTGTTCTCCCTCGACGGGGACTCACTCATCACGCTCGTCCCCAACGCCTACGTGGCACAGGTGGAGTTGCGGGCCGGGGAGTCGGCCGAAGTGCCCGAGCCCACCTGGCGAGCCAGGGGACTGCGCTTTCGCGTCACGCGCGACCTGGCTCGCGCCGAACGGGACGAACTCCTCGTGGCCGTCGCGGTCACTGGTGCCACCGTGCCGCCCCCACAGCAGGGCACGCTGCTCGACCTGCAGCGCTGGCTCGTGACCGTCCCCGTCGGGCAGCGCGCCATGGCCTTCGCCCCCTATTCGGTGCGCCTGCGCTGACACGAGTTCAGGTGTCGCACGACGCGGTCGATACTTCACACGAAGGTCCGCGCGGAGCCCCCCATGAATCGCCCAATCGTATTTTCGTTCGCCGTCCTGCTCTCGATTGCTGCTTGCAGCCGAGGCCCGAAACCCCTCGTCGATCTCACCCCACCGGCGAGCAAGGAGACCATCAACAATCTCCCCGGGTGGTACCTCAAGCCGCCGACCGACAACAACTATCTCTTCGGCACTGCGACAGCCGTCTCGCGTGACGTGCAGATCGCCATCAACAAGGCGCAGGCCGACGCGCGTAACGCCATCGCCCAGGGCCTCGAGGTGAAATACGGCGCCCTCAACAAACGCTTCGTGGAAGAAGTGGGGCGTGAAGGGGCCCAGCTCCTCGATCAGTACACGCAGGTGTACAAGGGCGTGGTGAGCACGACGCTCATCGGCACCAGGCCACGCCAGCAAGTGCTCCGCACCGAGGGCACGCTGTATCGTGCCATCATTCTCATGGAGCTGCCGGTCGGCGAGATGTCCAAACGTCTGCTCGACCAGCTGCGCGCGCAGGAGCAGCTCTACACGCGCTTCCGCGCCACCGAGGCATTCAAGGAGCTGGATGCCGAAGTCCAGCGCTACGAAGCCTGGAGGCGCAACCAGTAGCGAGCGCGTGTAACGGGCCACTTGTGCGCGACCGGGCGCGCGCGTGATACTGGCGCACCAATTTCCGCCCTGTCATGACGTCACCCCTCCAGGTTGAGTGCGAGCAGCAGCACCCCTCGCTCGCGGTACCCGACGTCCTCGCTGCCGCCGAGTGGTACACCTCCCGGCTCGGCTTTTTCACCGGCTTCACCTGGGGCACCCCACCGACGATGGCGGGCGTCAACCTTGGGAACGTGCAGATCTTTCTCCAGCAAGGTGAGCCCTCCCCTCGCGGCTGCTCTGTCTCCTTTGTCGTGGGTGACGCCGATGCGCTGTATGCGTACCATCAGGCCCAGGGCGTCGAGGTCGTGGTGCCGATCGACGATCGGGACTATGGCATGCGTGACTATCGGGTGCGTGATCTCAACGGGTATGAACTCTCCTTCGGGCATCATCTCTTCAGTGCCGGCGAGCCACTGGTAATCGAACGCGTGCCCGTCGACGTGCGGCTCGAAAAACGCCTCGCCGCCCTCCTGCTCGATCTCGCGGCGTTCAAGCGGATGAGTGTCAGCAGCTGCCTCGAGGAAACATTGCTCCACACACTCGATGGCGTCGGGCCACACACCAAAGCCCAGTTGCGTCACATCCAGGCTCTCAAGGAGAAACACGGCATCGACTACGACAGCCACGGCTCGTACCGTTTTGTCGAGCAGTCATGATTTGCGCATGATTCGCAACGCGACCCCCGCCGACTTCCCCACTATCCTGCAGCTCAACGAGGAGTTTGTGGACGTCCTCTCGCCACTGACGCCGGAGCGGCTCGCACGGCTCGACCAGCAGTCGGCGCTGCACTGGGTGGTGGAAGAGGAAGATCGCGTCGTGGCCTTTCTGCTCGTGTTTGCCGAAGGCTCGGCGTACGATGGGGCAGTCTATTCCTGGTGGGCAGCTCGCTACGAGCGATTTCTCTACGTCGATCGCATCGTCGTTTCTCCTAACGCGCCGACGCGGGGCTGGGGCTCCAGACTGTACCGCGAGCTCACGGCACACGCCTGCGGAGCTGGTGTCCCGGTGATTGTGTGCGAGTACTACTCCAAGCCGGTCAACGAGGCCTCGGCGCGCTTTCATGCCCGGCATGGCTTTCACGAGGTTGGCGTCCTCGCACTGCCCGGCGCTGAAAAGACGGTGTCGCTTCAGGAGCTGGTTGTACCCTTGCCGCCATCAGCCCCACTTGCCTGACCCGCGTCGAGCGTCTTCAGCTCGATAGCCACTCGCTGCATTCCACCCACCGCTGACTGACTCGCCCCAGCTGAACCCGTGTGTTGCTCGTAGCTTCTGCTTGCCACAGCCCGACCAGCATGCGCCCCAACGACACGGCTGACACAACGCGGTTGCAATCGCTTGACGCCTTGCGTGGTGCCGTCATGGTACTCATGGCAATCGACCATGTGCGGGTGTATGCCGGCGTGCCTCCCGGCGGCCCCGATCCCGCGGTGTTTTTTACCCGTTGGGTCACCCACTTCTGCGCCCCACTGTTTGTCTTCCTCGCCGGCACTGCGGCGTGGTTTCACGGTCGCCGACTCGGCACACCAGCGCTTTCGCGCTTCCTGCTGGTGCGTGGTGCGTGGCTGATTCTGCTCGAGCTGACCGTCATCCGGCTCGCCTGGACCTTCAATGCCGACTATGCGAGCTACCTCCTGGCCGGGGTGATCTGGGTCATCGGGTGGTCCATGATCGGCCTTGGCCTGCTCATCTGGCTCCCGGTCAAAGCAGTCGCGGTGTTCGGCGTTGGTGTGGTCGTCACGCACAATGCCTGGGGACCCCTCCTCGCTCCTCTCACTGAGGGGCCATCGGGGTGGATCTGGCAGGTCCTCTATTTCGGCGGACCCATCGGCGGTACACCACTTGTCGTGCTGTACGCGCTTATCCCATGGCTGGGCGTGATGGCCGCAGGATACGCCTTCGGACTCGTTATGCAGCTGCCGACTGGCGAACGCCGCACCTGGTGTCTGCGGCTGGGGTTCGGCGCCATCGCCCTGTTTGTGGGACTGCGGTACTTCGAGCTGTATGGCGACTCGCCGTGGCGTCCGTCCACGGAACGCATGCCGGCACTGCTGGCCTTTCTGAACACCAGCAAGTACCCGGCGTCGCTGCTCTTCCTGCTCATGACACTTGGACCCGGCGTCGCAGTCATCCCCTGGCTCGAGCGGGCGCAGGGCAGAATCATCCGCGCTCTCGTGTTATTCGGCCGCGTCCCGCTGTACTACTACCTTCTGCACATTCCCCTTATTCACCTCTCGGCGATTGCGGTGACGGCTGTGAGAAACCCCGGCGACATGGCCTGGCTCTTTCAGAATCATCCGATGGGGAATGGGCCGGCACCAGATGGATATCGCTGGAGTCTCTGGCTACTCTACGCCGTGACCGTTGGGAACGTGATGGTGCTTTACGCGGCCTGTCGCTGGTATGAAAGGGTGAAGCGCGCACACCCCAGCCATCCCGTGCTGCGCTTCTTGTAATGCCAACACTCGCGCTGGAGGAACCAGCGCACGTGGACGCTGTGTACGCCCTCTGACTCCCGTCACCTGAACTGTCATGATCGAGCACTCACACAACGCCGAGACGAATCAGGACCAGGGCGACGAAGGGCACGGCAACCTCACGTCGATCAGCCCGTTCTTCATCGTGAAGGATCTCCACGCCTCGATTGCCTACTACGTCGAGCGACTCGGATTCCGGATCGACTTTCAGGGGCCACCCGAAGACGTGTACTACGCCGGTCTGCGTCGCGAGAACGCGTCCATAATGCTCAAGGCCATCACACCCGACGTGCTCCCTCAACCTAACCACACGCGCCACGTCTGGGCGCGCTGGGATGCCTACGTCTATACGGTAGATCCCGACGCGTTATTCGTGGAGTTTCAGGGTCGTGGCGCCAGGTTTGTGAAGGAGCTGTCGTTCATTGATCAGGGCTTGTGGGGCTTCGAGGTTGCTGACGCTGACGGGTACGTGCTCGCCTTCTTTCGCCTTCGGGAATGACACCTGGAGCCTCGCCGCGACTTCGCAGCTCTCTGCCGTTGGATGTGCCGCCGTCAGCGCGCGAGCGCCTGCTTGGATCGTGAAATGCTCCACACATACGCCGCCACCGCATTCACTTGAGCATCGGTGAGGTTCATCGGGCCGCCACGCGGGTTCATCGCAAAGCGACGCGCGGGGTCCCGGAGTGAGTCGCGCGGAACTCCCGTGGTGATCACCCGTGCGAGCGCAGGCACACTCCCATCGGCATGCAGCCACGGCCCGCTCGCAAGACTTGGCCCATTGCTTCCACCAGATCCGGCGCGGCCGTGGCATCGAATGCAGGCGCCGTTATTGAACAGGGAATCACCCTGTGTAATAAGGCGCGCGTCTGGTGCAGACACTGCTGCGGCGCTTGCTACAGGCGTCGAACTGGTCGTTGCGCAGGCCAGCGTTCCGGCGGTCAGGAGGAGGACGAAAGGCGATCTCATCATGGTACGTCGAAGGGGGGAAGTGCTGTCGATGACTGCAGACGCGGGTCGTTCAATGGGACACGCAGCAGTCATCGATAACGCGCGCTGGTCAAACAGGACAGAGCTACAACCGTTTTCTTACTCGATTTCTTTGCCCCCTCGTCCCGACCGCGTGTCGGCGGCTGCATATGTAGTGCTGAAGGTCACGGGGCGCATCACCGACACACCACGGGCCGGCCTGCGCTCCGTCCGGATTGACCAGCGGCGCTCGCCCACAAGGCGGGCGTCGCGCACTTTTTCAGCGTTGCCCGCGCCCCGTCCGCGACTCGCGCGCCGGCATGGTCGCCAGCAGCCCCCGCTCCACCAGCACAGGCGGCGTACGCCAGGTGCCGGCTGCTTCCCATGCGTAGGCAATCCCCAGCAGGTCACCATCCTTCCACGGGCGCGCCGAAAACTCCAGCCCGAACGGCAACCCACTGGCATAAAATCCCGCCGGCACCACCACCGCAGGAACACCGATCATGTTCACCCAGCTTGTGGCCGAATGGGGCCCCTCGCTCAAGCGACCATCCTGCGGCATGCTCTCGTCAGGCGGGGGCATCTGGATGGCAGGATACACCAGCCCGTCGAGCTTCATGCGATCAAGCGTTGCGACATACTCGGCCAGCATGGCGCGGCGGGGCGCGTGATACAACCGTTCTGACACCGCCCCGTCGTCGAGCACCTGCTGCTCCAGACGCACGCCACCAAGGTTGCGGAAGTGGTCCTCCGTGCCGATCGACGACGTATACAACGGCGTCCCGACAACCTTGAGATAGTCGGCCGCCGAGTGGTACTCGGCGGGACCAAACCTGGCGAGAAACTGATCGGTGCCATCGCGCATGAAGGCATAGGTCGACACGCGCGCCGCGAGTCGTGCGAAGTCGGTCGACAGCACGCTGTCACCCATCACCACTTCGGCCCCGGCGGCACGTAACGCGTCGACCGCCTTCATGAACATTTCCCGCGTCGCGGGTCGCAGGGGCATGCTGGCCGCGGTCCGGACTTTCTCGAATGCGCTCGCTGGCACCGTTGACGGAATGCCGTGAAAGGGCACGCCGTCACCCGCCATGACAAAGGCGGGCACGCCGAAGCGTTTTCCCTTGAGCGCACCTGGCGTGAGATACGACTCGTAAGGCGCCTGTTGTGCCGCTGGCGGCACGGCGAGCGTCGGACGATCGAGCGAGTCAGGCCCTGCCATCACCGCAAGGGCGATGGCGGCATCGGTCGCGGTGCGGGCGATGGGACCGGTGTTGTCGAGCAGCCAGTCCAGCGGCGCAATGCCGGCGATGCTGACCAGGCCCCGCGTGGGAAAGACACCGAAGAGCGCACTTGTTGCCGCCGGCATTCTGATGGAGTTGCCGGTGTCCGTGCCATTGCCGAGCACCGCCATGTTGGCGGCAACGGCGGTGACCACGCCACCCGACGAGCCTCCCGGCGAAAAACGCACATCGTAGGCGTTCCCGGTTCGACCGTATGACGTGCTGCGATTGGTGTCGGAGTTCGCGAGATCGGGCATGTTGGCGAGGCCCACAATGATGGCCCCTGCTGCCTTGAGCCGCGCGACGATGGTGGCGTCCTGCGGGGCGATGAGTTCGTGTCCCGCACGGGCGAAACCCTCCCATCCCGCCGTTGTCACCTGCCCCTTCACGCTGGTGTTGGCCTTGATGACAATCGGCACACCCCACAGCGGGCCATGAGCGCCACTACTTGCATCCAGGCGTTTGGCATCGGCCAGCGCATCTTCACGCAGCACGGTTTCGATGGCACCGTACACGCCGTTGTAGCGATCGATACGATCAAGATGCCACTGCACCACCTGTGTGGCGGTGTACTTCCTGGCAGCGTACAGCTGCTGCAGCTCGGGCACCGTCACATCCATCAGGTCGGTGTCGATCGCGGGCGCAGCGCGAGACACCTCGGGTGCAGCGCGGCACGCGAGTGTCAGGACCAGGACGGCGCAGAGCGCTGAGAAACCGGGACGTGTCGTCATGGCGTGAGCATACGGCGCGGTCGAAGAGCGCGCCACGAGATGCTTTCGGGACTCCGCCTCCACCACCCGTTATCGCAACCCTGCGACTGAATGCATAGCTTGGGAGCGGACCCCGAGCCCTGCGCACAGTGCCCCCATCACAAAAACCTGCGGCCAACCCTTTCGACGCAACCGTCGAAGCGCGACTCGCCGCTCTCGAGAAGGCGGTGGCGGCTCTACAGCCGGCACCGGATGCCGATGCGACTCGGCAGCATCGGTCGGGCGGCAGTGAAGAGACGGAACACGCCATTCTCCCCGTCCTTCAGCAGCGGGACAAGAAGGCGCGCAAAACGGCCCAGGGAAGCGGTGTGGTCCTGGTGGGTGCGCTGGTTCGCGCGGCCAGCCGTCAGTACGCCGATGTTCGCTTCCTTGAAGTTGCCGACGCCCTCGATGCTCCTGACGCACCCATAACGACACTTCTCGACGCGCTGTCGAGCGCACCACGTCTTGGCATTGTGCGCCACCTCCTTCGGCAGGACGCAACACGCGCCGAGCTGCTCGCGCTGCTGGGTCAGCCCTCGGTCGGCCAGCTCTACCACCACCTCAACGCCCTGCAGCACGCCGGTCTGGTGGTACAACCCCGCCGGGGTGTCTTCCGGCTCCCTCCCGAGCGGGCCGTCCCTGTCGTCGCCCTGCTGGCGCTGGCCCAGGTGCTGTCCACCTCCCCCTGAGTAGCGGCGGGCGGGGTAAACCGTACGTCTGAAAGTCGTGACATACAGACAAATCGTCTGTTCTTGTCGTACTTTCAATCATCGTCACATGCCGACTCGACTCCGACCGGACCCCCTCACCACCCTCGCCCTGCTCTGTGCGACAAGCACCGTACTCGCGCAGGACACCCGCACCACGCAACGCACCACAACCGCCACCCGCATTGTCGCGCACATGATCGCCGGACGGTTCGACTCCGCAGTGGTCATGTTCGCACCGCGGTTGCGCGAGGAAATATCGGCCACGCGACTTCGCGACACATGGGCCTCTCTCACCAACGCCCTCGGCGCCGTCCAGGGCGTCAACCCCGTGCGCGACGAGGGCGCCGAAGTCGTGGTCCCGGTCGGGTTTCGCACCTTCGACCTGCATGTCGCTTTTACCATGGATACTGCCGCGCGAGCGACGTCCCTGGCGCTGCGACCAAACCGTCGTGTGCGCCCCGACACCGTGCCCCCCCCTGCGCCGGCGACGCCCGCCCCCCTGCCTGACGACGCCTTTGCCCGCGGCGACTTTGTCGCAGCCAAACGAGAGGCCACACAGCACCTTGCCCGCGACCCCGCCTCCGCACGACTCCGCCTGGCGTCGCTGGCGCTCCTGCAGAACAAACCCGGTGCAGCGCTCGACCATCTGCGCTTCCTCGACGTCCCCCCGACGAGGGAGCGGGAGCGCAATGGTCTCGTCGCCGAAGCGTATTCGCGACTTCGCAACTACCAGGCGGCTGCTGAAGCCTACCGCGCCATGGGACGGGTCGCCATCGCGGCCAAATACGCTTCGTTCGGTGCGCAGGTGCCCTATGCCCACACGTTCACCGACCCCATCGTGCGAGTGCCTTTCGAGCGCACGGATCCGCTGCCCGTGGTTGGGGTCCGCGTCAACGGTCAGGCCCCCCGCTACTTCCTTATCGATACGGGGGCCGGTGAGACCATTCTCGATAGCGCCTTCGCAACGGCGGTCGGTGCCAGGCGGTTTGGCGCTGACTCGGCAGCCTTTGCTGGTGGCAACCGCACCTCCATCGAACATGGTACGATCGAATCCCTGCAACTTGGCACCCTTCAGCTGAACAACCTGCCGGTACGCATTCAGCCGACGCGGCTCTTCTCGCTGGCCGGCGGTGGGCTCCCGATCGACGGCATCATCGGGACCGGGCTCTTTCGCGAACTCAACGCCACCATTGACTATCCCAAAGGAGAACTGCGCCTCGCGCCGCGTGGCTCCCAGCGTCAGGCCGCCACTGGTGCGACCGAGGTGCCGATGTGGCTCGCCGCCGATCACTTCATGCTGGCATGGGGCAGGACCTCCGATGCCGACTCCTCACTGATGTTGCTCGACACCGGGCTCGTCGGATCGACCTTTGTGGCACCCGATACCGTCTTCCGCCTTGTCGGCATCCCCGCCACTGCGGGTGAGGAGGTCACCGGCGTCGGTGGCGCGGGAAGCGTCACTGCGCGCGTGGTCACCCTCCCTCGCGTGACCTTTGCCGGCATTACCGAGCGTGACGTCCCAGCGATGATGGGGGTGTTCCCACCAACTCTCGAACACCAGTTCGGGTTTCCCATTCGGGGGCTCATCTCGCATGCGTTCCTCCGGAAACACGCCGTCACGTTCGACTTCGATGCCATGAAGGTCGTGCTTACACCCATGCACTGACACCCAGCAACCTTTCGTCACTCCGAACTGCGACTGATCACATTGCTCGCCGCGTCAAGCGGTGCCGTACACAAGGTTGGTGCACCTCCATTCGCGACGCTCATGCCTCTCCTTTCCGGTGTCGTCCTGCTTGCCCAGCTTCAATTGGCGCTCCCTCGCCTGCAGGCGCCGCTCATTGACGGCCAGGCCGGCGCTGAGTGGAGCACCGCCGTTACGGCCGAAATGGCGTCGGCCACCGTGAGGCTCCTTCATGACGGCGCCCGGGTCTTCGCGCTGGTTGAGGGGCGCGCGGCGGGCATTGCGCATCTCTGCATTTCGCGTGGTGACACCGTCAAGGTGCTGCACGCCTCAGCCTCACTTGGCGCCGCCTCGTACGTGCGCCGCGGCGACACCTACACACTTGCTGCGCCATTTGTGTGGTCTGTTCGCGACCAGGACGGCGTTGCGGCCTCTTCGGGCGACCGCGAGGCGTATTTTGCCCGAGAGGGATGGACCGGTTCCACCATGCAGCAGTCCCCGCTGCGCCACGAATTCAGCGTCGCGGCCACCTGGTTCACGCCGGAGACGCGGGTGGTCGTTGGCTTTGGCATGGGGGGATCGATGGATGTCTGGCCGTCGGGTGCAACCGACGGGTGTCAGAACGTTCCGCTCGCCATGGGCAATGCCCCGGCGTCCCTTCGATTTACTACCGAGAGCTGGGCGAAACTCGTTCTCTCACCCTGAAGGTCCGCGACACGCCCGCCTCTCACCGCCCGCTGACGACCTCAAACCCACGGAATCCCGTCACCACATCACGCTTTGCCCACAGACCAACCCGCCCCTGCACCGTCGCAGGGAGGGTGAACGTTGCGGACAACACCGGGTGCCCGGTCACCGACGCCTCCACCCGTTGCCCCTCCACGCGAACCACCAGCTCGTGCCACGCGCCTAACGGCAGCTGCTTGAGTCCTTCCCCCTTGGCCATCACCACGCGCTCACCATTGGCGTAGCCCCACAACGCGAGATTGCCGTCTTTGGTGTTGTAGCGGACAAAATGGTAGCTCCCATCGGGCTGCAATCCGAGCACAATCCCGGCCGACTGGTCCGTGGGGCCCGACACGAGTTTGAACTCCACACGCACCGTGCCACGCGTGAACGACGTGGTCTGCCGGTCAACCGCGAGGGGAAAGGCGCCCGGGGACATGCCATTGGCCACGAGCGCGTCGGACGTGCTGCCGAATATCGTGCGGCCCTGGGCCTCCAATTCGGCGCGCGAGGTGGAACCGCTCCAGCGCGCCCCATCGGTGGTGATCACACCAGCCTCTGTGGTCCACAGGCCGACGAGCGCGGTGAGCCGCGCTGGCTGAGTGGTCCAGGCCAGCAATGCGGCAAGGCCCGCGAGAGGCAGCAGACGACGTAAGATCATGACGTAGTTCTCCGGGTTCCGAGAAAAGCGACAAGAGCACCAACGATTGGCAGCACCACCAGGCTCCAAACGCCGAGTGCACCTCGCCAGGTGTCCGTCGGGAGCCAGCCGGTTGGCGGCCAGAGGGATGCGCCAAGCGCCAGCAGCAGGGCGACGATGTGACCGGTGACCGCGCCCCAGAAGAGACGCTGTCGCGCTGACGACGATCGCTTGATGCGATGTCCAGACATCAAAAGGATCAGCGGCACCACAAAGAGGCCCAGGAGCAGCAGCAGCTGGTGGAGTGTGGTCATTTGACCCCCGTCTCTCGTCCACGGATCAGGCGAGGGGACAGCCAGAGCCAGTACCCGGTGATCAGTGTCACGGCCAGCGCCACGGCGGCCACATCTGACAAAAGGATGAAACCATCCCCGAAGATCTCACCAGAATGGAGCTTCTCGAGGAAGACATCGTTGCGAGGTCCGACGTGCAACACTTTGCCCGTGGCAAGGTCGACGGTCGCTTCGGTGTTGTCGCGGTCGCGAAAGCGCACTTTCACAAAGCCGTCGCGGGGCCGGACGTCCATGCGATCAATCAGGCCAGGCTTCACGCCGTCGGCTTCATTCCATCCCGGACGCGCCTCAGCCGGAACGGCGCGAAAGGCACGGAGGGCCAGATCGTCGAGTGACAAGCTGCTGGCCAGTGGCGCATCGGTCTCATGCGGCACGTCCGGCATCAGTCCAAGACCCCGTTTGTGGTTGAGCAGCACACCCGTGACCGAAATCGAGGCCAATGCAAGAGTGGCCACCACTCCAAGCCACAGATGCGAGTAAAAGGCCCAGCGGGTCCAGCGGCGGCGGTGCGGGGTATTCGGGTCGGTCACCTTGGGAGGGGGCGGGTGAAGGAAGTGACGTAACTCTACCGCCTGCGCCCGATAGCGCCAGCGCTCGTCCCTTGTTCGCGCAGAACCGACGTCCACATTGTACGGCCGACCAGCGATCTTTCCATCATGCCCCGCTCGCTCGCCCGTTCTCTTGTCGCGATCATACCGGCCGCACACCTGTGCGCCCTCGCCGCGTGTGGCGAGCGACCCGCGCAGCAGGCCAGCCCTGCCGCGACGGGATCGACGTCCGCCACTACGCCCGTATCCTGGTGTGACCAGTTGCCCCGCCCCGCGAACGCGGCGCTCGAGGTGGTGGATGTGGGTAGCGATTGGTACACCGTGTACCGCGTGGAGCCCGGCGTCTTTGCCCTCATGGAGCCGCGGCAATTCCAGGAGGCCATCTCGTATCTCATCGTGGGCACCAAACGCGCGCTGCTGTTCGATACCGGCATCGGGCTTGTGCCCATGCGCCCCATTGTCGAGCGCCTGACGACCCTTCCGGTGACGGTGCTCAACTCACACACGCATTTTGATCACGTGGGTGCAAACGCCGAGTTCACCGACGTGTACGCGATGGACACCCCGTTCACGCGTGACAACGAACGTGGTCGCGCGCATGCCAATCTCGCCGACGAGGTCGCCCCCACAAGCTTCTGCGGGGGCCCACCCTCGGGCGCCGACACCGCCGCATTTCGCGCGCGCCCATTTACCGTCACTCGTCGGGTCTCCGACGGCGATTCGATCGCACTCGGCGATCGCACCGTCGTCGTGCTCGCCGCGCCGGGACATACACCCGACGCCATTGCGCTCCACGATCCGGCACACGGCCTTTTGTGGACCGGCGACTCGTACTACGACTCCACCATCTGGTTGTTTACGCCGGGCACCGACATCGCGGCGTACGAGCGTTCGATGACGCGACTGGCGGCACTGGTGCCGACGCTGCGACGATTACTTCCCGCGCACAACACCGCCACAGCAGAGCCCACACGTCTCACCACCGTGCTGAGGTCCGTGCGCACCATGCAGGCCGGGGGAGGTGTTCGCATACCGGAGGGAGAGGGCCGGGAATCGGTGCGTGTCGACGACGTGACATTCATGATCGCCAGGTAAGGGACCTCTGTTGCGCACGCATGGGCGGGCGGGTCAATTGACGCCCTTCTGATTTCGCTGGACGGGATGGCCCAGTCGCAATAGGGTGGGACGGACCGTAGCAGGCAGGTTTCGCGCGGACGTTTCATTGATTGTTTGCCGGTGATCGGTCGTGCACCTACTCTTTGAGTGGTGATCACCGCTGCCGACGCGCCCCCCGACACTGCGCCCGAACCAGGGAGACACGGAAGCAGTCGCGAAGACGAGCAGGACTTGTACCAGACGACGAAGCAGGTCAGCGTTGGACGTTGCATGATCGTTGAAGTTGTGGTGGCTGGAGCGACCATGGTCATCGAAGAGCGGGCAATGGCCTTCGATGTGATTCGGTCACTCGCGTGCAACGCTGGCTGGTTGGTGCGACCGTAGCGTAGCGGCGACCACGAGGGCGCGTCGACGGTCGGGGGGATGAGCGGCAGCGGGATGGGACAGTCCTCCACGTCGCGTGACGACCAGTGCCGTTCCAAACCGTTTGGTGAATCTTGCACCCCCTTGCACGGCGCGGTTCAACCGGGCTGGATCGCCCTCACAACCACGCGACCACCGTGACGCCAATGCGGACAGGTTTTCGCGAGTGCGGTGGCGTCGTCTGTACTCGCGGCACGCACCAGGAAGTACCCCACAACTTCCCCCGCGGCGCTCGTCTGCTCGAACGCGTTGCCGCTCACCACGGCACCTGCCGGGTGTGGCCTCCGTGCCCAGTCACCGTACTCGCGGGCGCGCTCTGCATGCTCCAGCTCACGCGTCGGCGCTCCAACGAGGAGCAGCATATGTGTTGGTTCAAGATGGGTGGCGGCTGGGCGCAGCGCGTAACCGCCGAGAAAGGCCATGGTCGCCGACGCAGCCACTGCCATGAAGGCGGCACGCCTGGACAACACCGGAGCAGCACGCAGCAGACCTCTGGCTCGGAGGGCCGAAAGAACGCGTCCTTCCACAAGCGTTGGAGGTGCCACCTCGCGAGGCAGCGCGCGAAGTGCCGCCACAACGTCTTGTTCCGAAGAATCCTGACTAACCATCTGTTCCCTCCGGGTCGGAGTCGTGCAGGCGCTTGCGCAGTGCGCGTCGGGCGCGGAATAACTGACTCTTCGAGGTCCCGGGCTCAATGCCCAGTTGAGTCGCAATCTCTTCGTGTGTGTATCCTTCCACATCGTGAAGGACCAGCACCGCTCGATACCCCGACGGAAGCTGCGCAAGACCGCGCTCGACATCGATGCTCACGTGCGGATCTCCGTTCACAGCAGGCATTTCCTCGTCGGTGGCGATTAGACTGACTCCACGGTCGCGCCAGACCTCGCGACACCGGTTCAGGGCAATGCCGCTGAGCCACGTTCGCAGGGAAGAGCCCCAGCTGAACGAACCCAACTGGCCGAAGGCACGGAGCCATACCTCTTGTATCACATCTTCGGCATCATCCGGCCGGTCGGCCAGCATGCGGCGTGCAAAGGCGTACAAGGCCGGTGTGTGCCGGGCATACAGACGCCGAAAGGCCTCCTCACTGCAGTCGTGAACCACAGCCAGAAGATCGCTGCGATCCATCAAGGAGCTTTCGGACAGAGATGATGGTGTGTTGGTCTTGTCGTGCTGCACAATCAGTGAGTGTCAAGAATCCGTCCCAGAGTTGCATTGCGTCGAAAACCCGGTGCAACCCTTTGCCCACACCGACGCACTATGTGGGGTGCCCACCCCATCCTACATGTCCCGCTTGCGCACTCTCCCTGCACTGCAGGCCTTCGTCTTGTTTACGTGCAGCCTCCACGCTCAAGAGGCGGAAGCCACCCGTCCCGGCAAGCGCGCACTTCTGCCACGAGATCGAGAGATCGCGCTCGCGCGCAGTGCAGCGCCCTCCGAAGTGTCCAGTGCCGCCACCATCTATGTGCTCACCGATACGGGGTATGTCGTGGCGGAAACCGGCACAAACGGGAACAGCTGCCTTGTCGACCGCAGCTGGCCTTCTTCCATAGAACCGATCTGCTTCGATGCCGAAGCGAGCGCTACGATCATGCAGCGGACACTCGTTCAGATGGCGGACATCCAGCGCGGGAGACCTGCCGCCGAGATCGATCGCGAACTTGCGCAACACCTCAGCAGTGGGCGCTTGCGCATTCCGCGCCGCCCGGCCATGGCGTACATGATGTCTTCTGCCCAGCAACTCGTGAGTGACAGCGGCGCCCCCGCCGGACGCTGGCAACCACACCTGATGTTCTACACGCCCTACCTCACGAACGAGGACCTCGGGCTTGGGAGTCGGCCCTCGCTTGCCGCAGCGATGGTTGTCAGTTCCGGGAAGCCAATGGCCAACGTCCTCATCGTCGTGAAGCATTTCGTGGACCCTGTTGAGACTCGGAGTACCAGGCCATGAGTGTCACGTCACGAGTGACAGGTCGTGACGTGTCGCTGTCCGAACGCGGTGCGTGGTGGCTGCTCGGCCGCTCACTCCCCTCTCACGTCGCCTTACCCCGCAAGATCTCGGCTGGTCACTGAAGGAAAGCGCAACCGCAGTCGCTGAGACATCGTCAGGCTCTACGGCTGCGGAGACCCCGAGAATGGCGGTGCGGTTCACACTGAATGGTCGCGACGTCGCGTTCGACGGCGACGCCAGCATGCCCCTTTTGTGGTATCTGCGCGACTACGCAGGGCTTGCCGGCACACGCTTCGGCTGCGGCGTCGGTGCATGCGGAGCATGCACGGTACACATCGACGAACGTGCCACCCGCTCGTGCAGCCGAGCCATGTCGACACTGGACGGTCGCGAGGTGAGGACGATTGAGGGGCTCGCCCAGGGAGAGACACTCCACCCTGTTCAGCAGGCCTGGCTCGACGAAGATGTACCCCAATGCGGCTATTGCCAGGCAGGACAGATCATGGCCGCAGCCGCCCTGCTTTCACGTACACCGAGTCCGTCGGACGAGGAGATCAACGGTCTCACCAACCTCTGCCGGTGCGGCACCTATCCGAAGATTCGCAAGGCGCTACATCGGGCGGCGGCGCTTCTGAGGGAGGAGAAGGCCCCATGACGTCCATGGATCGGCGCGGATTCATCCGCACATCATCGACTGCACTCGGCGGACTCTGGGTTGGTCACTACGTGCGGCAGTATCCTGCAGATGGGGCCGCTGCCTTGGCGCCAGTCCAGCTGACCGCGTTTGTGCGGATCGATCCGGCCGGCAGTATCGTGGTAGGTGCACGCGGATGCGAGATCGGTCAGGGCGTGCGCACCTCGTTGCCGATGCTTGTGGTGGAAGAGCTTGATGTGCCCTGGAGCATGGTGCGCGTTGAGCAGCTTCCGTACGCACTGGACGCTGCGCCCCAGCCCCCGGGCGTACGGCCGCGTTATGGCAGCCAGGGCGCTGGCGGGAGCACCTCCATTCCCGATGGGTGGGACGACCTCCGTCAGGCGGGAGCCAAGGCGCGATGGATGTTGCGCGAAGCGGCGGCCAGGCGCTGGAGCTCGCAAGCCAGCGTGCTGAAGACAGGTGATGGTGCCGTCAGGCACCCCGATGGGCGGCGCGCCAGTTATGGCGAATTGGCGGCCGATGCGGCCAACATTGCACCTCCGGATGTGGTACAGCTCAAGACACCCAGCGAGTTTCGCCTCCTGGGCACGCGGGTGCCCACGGTCGACGCCCGGGATATCGTGACCGGGAGAGCGCGATACGGCATCGACGCCACGACGGAGGGGGTACTCATCGCCGTCATCGAACGCTGTCCCTGGTTCGAAGGAGGCATCTCGTCTGTGGACGACAGTGCGACCCGTCGCGTGGCAGGCGTCGTGGATGTGGTGCGTATCAGCGGTCATGCGCCGGGTGAAGACATCCGGCACAACCTCGCGGCCGGCGTGGCCGTGGTGGCACGGGACACCTGGAGCGCAATCCTCGGCAGGCGTGCCCTCAGGGTCGAGTGGACACGTGGCCCGTGGGCCTCCGACTCTACGCGTGCACTGCAGCAGCGGGCGGCAGCGCAGCTGCAGGGCACGGGGACCGTTGTTCGGCAGGATGGGAACTTTGCCGAAGCGGCTGCCAGCGGTGCGCGCACCATCGAAGCCCAATACACCGTGCCGATGCTGGCGCATGCCCCCATGGAACCCCCGGGATGCTTCGTGGAGCTGGGGCCGCAGCGGGCGCGTATCGTCGCATCGGTGCAGAGCCCAGGCGATGTCTCCCGCATCGTGGCCGAACTCACCGGCCTTCCTCGTTTGTCCATTGATATCGAGCTCCCGCGCAGTGGTGGTGGATTCGGGCGCCGCCTGCGCAGTGACTACGTGGCTGAGGCCGTGAAGATCGCGCAGCAGGTCCGTCGGCCCGTCAAACTCATCTGGACTCGAGAGGACGACCTCGCACACGACTTCTACCGGCCGTTTGGCATGCATGGCTTGTCGGCCGTGGTCGATACCTCGGGACGGGTCACTGGATGGCGGCACCACGTCGCCGCCACGCCCCGCCCGCGTCGCGATCCCGGCATGCGGGAGGCGCCCGCGTGGACCGGGACGTGCGACCCCGATGCCTACCCCGCGGGCGCGGTCGCCAACTACGAATCCCGCTTCAGTCCCGTGGAGTTCGGCATGGCGCCCGGGTGGTGGCGTGCACCGCTGCATACCTTTGGAGCGTTTGCCACCGAGTCCTTCATCGACGAGGTGGCGACCGCGACGCGGCGCGATCCCGTCGCACTGCGTTTGGACCTCATTGGTGCTGCGCGTGAGCAGCCCTATCGCGACCATGGCGGGCCGGTCTTCCACTCGGGACGTCTGGCGCATGTGCTGCAGGAAGCGGCGCGTCTCATCGCCTGGAATTCCCCGACACCGGCGGGGCGTGGTCGTGGCATCGCCTGCCACTTCACCTTTGGCGGATACGCCGCGCATGCCCTCGAGGTGAGCGTCGTCAACGGGTCCGTCCGCATCCACCGCTGCATCTGCGTAGCAGATGTGGGGCAAGTGGTGAACCTGGCCGGGCTCGAAGCGCAGCTCTCCGGCGGCACCATCGACGGGCTCTCCACCGCACTGCGGCTCGAGGTCACCTGGGCCAACGGGCGCGTGCAGCAGCGCAACTTTCCCGACTATCCGCTCATGCGGCTGCGCGAGGCACCTGACGTCGAAGTCCACGTGGTGCAAAGCACACGAGCGCCAGCGGGGGCTGGCGAGATGGGCATTCCGAGTGCGCTCCCTGCGCTGACCAATGCCATCCACGCAGCCACCGGCAAGCGCATCCGTACGCTGCCCATCGGTGATCAGCTTCGGACGGGTGGGTAGCCGCACATTGTCCGCCACCGCCTGACGCTGGCGAGCCGTCGTCAGGCTGAGCGCGGTGCCATGGGGCGGGCGGATCCCTGCAGCCATGGATGTACGCCCGCCGAAGTATTCCCCCCCCGGCCGACGTGCGCTGCGGTAGACTCCTCTTATGCCCGGGGACGTCACGCTCATCTCCACCCTGGCCGCCGCCTTCGCACTGGCGCTGGTCTTTGGGTTCTTCGCGACCAAGCTGCGGATGCCGCCGCTCGTTGGGTACCTGGTGGCGGGCGTGTTTCTGGGACCGGCGACGCCCGGCTTCGTCGCGAACGTGCACTTGTCGCAAGAGCTGGCGGAGATCGGCGTCATCCTTTTGATGTTTGGCGTCGGCCTCCACTTTTCGCGCGACGACCTGCTGTCGGTGCGACGCATCGCGGTACCGGGAGCGCTGGGGCGGATGGCCATCACGACCGCCATCGTTGTGCTCATAACACGCGGGTGGGGCTGGAGCGTGGGCGCGGGGATCGTGTTCGGCCTCGCATTGTCGGTCTCGAGTACTGTGGTGTTGCTCCGCATCCTCGAAGATCGCGGCAAGCTCGTGTCGATGACCGGACGGATTGCGGTAGGCTGGCTGATCGTCGAAGACCTGGCACTGGTGCTGGTGCTCGTGCTGCTGCCACCGCTGGCCGGCGCGCTCGGCGCGCCCACGGCACAGGACTCCGCGCAGGGGCTGCCGATGACCATCGCGCTGACACTCGGGCGCGTCGGAATCTTCGTGGTGCTCATGCTCGTGATCGCGCGGCGGGTGCTGCCCTGGATGCTGTGGCAGGTGGCGGGGACGGCATCACGCGAACTATTCACCCTGGCCGTCATCGCAGCAGGAGTCGGGATCGCGTTTGGCGCGGCGCAGCTCTTCGGGGTGTCGTTCGCACTCGGTGCGTTCTTCGCCGGAATGGTGCTGCGAGAATCGGAGCTCAGCCACCGAGCGGCGGAGGAGTCGCTGCCACTGCGCGACGCATTCTCGGTGATGTTCTTCGTGTCCGTCGGGATGTTGTTCGATCCGGCGGTCCTGATCCAGGAGCCGGGACGCGTCATCACGACGCTGGCCATCGTGGTGCTCGTGAAATTCGTGCTGACGTTCGGGATCGTGATGACCTACCGGTATCCGCTGCGGACGGCCCTCGCCGTTGCGGTGGGACTCTCCCAGATCGGCGAGTTCTCCTTCATCCTCGCCACTCGGCGCGTCACTTGGGCTCCTTCCGCCCTCGGGCCGCAATCTCCTGCTCGCGGCAGCCATTCTCTCGATCGCGCTCAACCCGTTGCTGTTCCGTCTCATTGATCCGATCGAACGACTCGCCGCGCGTGTGTCTCGTCGTGCGTGGCGAGCGGACGCCATCGATGACCCACTCGCGCAGGTACCAGCCGACGTCCCACCGGAGCGGCTGACTGATCACGTCGTGCTTGTTGGTTACGGTCGCGTGGGGCGACACATTGGTGAGGCCCTGCGCGCGAACGGGCTCACGTGTGTGGTGGTGGAGGAAAACCGGGAGGTGGTAGAACGACTCCGCGCCGAGGGAGCGCTGGCGGTGTGGGGCGACGGCACGGAACCGGCGGTGCTGGTGCAAGCGCACATCGCCAGAGCGCGCGATCTGGTGATCGTGACCGGTGCCCTGCCCCGCACGCGTCAGATGGTGGACATCGCGCGGCGATTAAATCCGCGCATCCGTGCAACGGCCCGGGCGCACAATGACCAGGAGGCCGCACTGATGCGCCAGGAGCATGTGGATCGCGTATTCGTGGGCGCCGAGGAGCTGGCGAACAGCATGATCCAGTCGCTGCTCCAACGTTCGGCAGCAGCGTACCACGGCGAGCCGGCGCGCTAGCGCGCCCGCCTTGTGTTGGCCGCGTCAGGGAATCGTGTTGGGCGACCCTGATTTGGGGCCCACCCACCGCGCCACGAACTGACACGGGGGTGTCACCTGCGGCACCACCGTGACCAACGCATCGATCGTGGTGGTGGTGAACCGCCCCGCGATGGACATGACGTAGGTCGTCGCGCCAAACACGTAGGGTGTGGCAGGTGTGCGGAAGACACCGCCCGAGTCGATCGTGCCCGTATACGTCGTGCCGGCGTGCGTCAAGGAGAGTGTGCGTGCTCCCGGCACGTGACTGACGGTCGTTGGGTGGGTTTCGACCACGGTCCCGGGACATGAGTTTTCGGAAAGGGTCACCGCCGTCGTATACGATCCGCCAACACTCAGCTGGCTCGTCGGCCGATCTGCGGATGTCGTTGACCCACACGATACGCTAAGCAGCGCCAGCAGCAACGTCACGGCACGCACGGAGCCTCTCAGTCCCGGGGTGGCAGGCCGCACACAACGCGACCCGGTGGAGCACACGGCATGTGGCGACGGCGTGGAGCCGCTCGCACGTGCAGTCCAACATTAGTCGCGCGGCGAGCCCCCGAATGTCAGAGATTGATGAACGGTCGCTGTAACCGGGCCGATTGAGCGGGCGAGCTGGATGCTGCCACGGTTCAACGCTATGATCCGACGGTGCCCACCCGAAGCGACTTTCGACGTCTGGCCTTGCGGCGACTGACTGGTGACCGACTCGGCGTTGTCTACGCCCTGCTGGCGGTCGCCGAGCTTCTTGTTCTGCTGCTTGCCTGGCAGAGCGGGCGCGCCTACAACCGGCAGCGTCAGCTCGTGGAACGCAACCTTGTGGAGTTTGCCAGGTTCGGCGCGACGAACTTTGGGTACCGCGCGGGTGCGCTCGTGGCCAACCATGCGGCAATGGTCAGCGAAAGTCTGGAGCGCGCAGGAGAACTGCCGGATAACAGACGCCTCGCACGTGCTCGGGCGGCGCTCGATTCGATCGCTGCGTGTCGGTGCGAGGCGGCGTTGCACGTCGGTTCTGTGCACCTGCTGAACCGCGACGGACAAGCGGTCGCCGCGTCACCACCAATGACATCGCCAGTAGCACCGGGTGTGTTGTCCTCGCTCCTGGCGAGGGCGTCCAGTGACGCACCTGCGGTGCGTGCAACCGACGAGAGTGGTGCACCCATGTTCCTGGCAATGACCCGTGCGGGTACGGGACCACTCGGCGCCGAGCGGTTTCTGCTGACCGTCTATGATGTGGACAGTGTACGCAAGAAGGTCTTCGGGTTCATCTACAACACGCGTCCCACGCTCCTCCCGTCCGTGTTCGGCGCCAGACGCTCCAACGAAGACGTCATTGCGATCCGCGTGGTGCTCTCCGGCGGGACAGTGCTGTACGAAAGTCCCTCTCACTCCACCTGGACCTCGATCGCGTGGGTGCCATTCGGGCCCGACACCGCCACACGTGTTCAGGCGTCACTGACAGTGGCGGCGGCGCGCGAGCTGACTGGCGTGATCGACGACGGCATGCGGCGCTGGTGGGGTCTCTTCACGGCGTTCGGTGCCACTCTCGTTATCGCGCTCACCGCCTTGCTTGTTCATCGAGTGGCCGCGCTGACCAAACTACGCGGTGAGTTCACGGCAACGGTGTCACACGAACTCCGGACACCACTCACCGAGATCATGTTGTACGCGGAACTCATCGTGACCGGGCGCACGGCGGGCACCACGCCAACGACCGAGGCCGCACAGGTGATTCTGGCCGAAGCCAAGCGGCTGCACAACCTGGTCGAGAACGTGCTCATCGTGGCTCGCACGGACCGCCGCATGTTGCGCGTGCGTATTGGTTCGCACGCGCCGGTGCCCTTACTGCAGACGATTATTGCCGGGTTCACGCCTATTGCCGCCAAGCGGCGGTCGCGTGTGATACTGGAGGCCGATGACCTGCCAAACGTGCTGTGTGATCCATCGGCGGTGGCGGGTGTGCTTCTCAACCTGCTCGATAACGCCGTCCGGTATGGGCGGCACGACCAGGACGTGATTGTCCGCGCGACCCGCGCGACGGATACCAGCCTCGTGATCGACGTGGACGACACCGGTCCGGGGATTCCGCACGCCGAGCGAGCGCGCGTGCTGGAGCCGTACGTTCGGCTGGAGCGCGACACCGAGTCGAGTGCCGGCGGAAGTGGCCTCGGACTCGCGGTGGTTGTCGCGCTGCTCACCGAGATGCACGGCACCCTCACCATTCTCGACTCCACTCGCGGTGGTACGTGCATGCGCGTCACGCTGCCACTCGGCTGACGCTCGGCGACACCTTCACCTGCACCATCCTCCTCCTGCTGCCATCATGCCGATACCTGGCCTGTCCCGACTCCTCATGGTTGCCATGGTGGCGACGGCGAGTACCACGTCCGGGTGCCCGCGAGAACCACAAAAGGACCAAGCCCGGGAGGAGGGCAAATTCTGGAGTGATTCCACATCTCTGGCCTACGTGCTCGACCGCCCACCTGGCGACGGTCCATTCCCCGTGGTCGTGATGGTCCATGGCTCGGGGCGCACCACACGGGATGAGATGCGCAATCTGGTCCCGCAATTCACGGCGCGTGGCTTCGCGGTGTTCCGCTATGACAAACGTGGCGTCGGCGAGTCGGGCGGCACATATCGCGGTGTCAACGTGGCCACGTCGATGACTGTCATTCCCGAGCTGGCGCGCGACGCCGCCGCGGCCCTTGGAACCGCCTGTGCAGCCCCTCGCATCGATCCGGCCCGCTGCGGCTACTTTGGCGCGAGTCAAGCCGGGTGGATCATTCCGGAAGCACTCCGTCTGACACCCTCTGCGGCATTTGCCATTTTGTTCTCGGGTGTTGCCGACCCCGTCGGTGTTGAGATGTATTACGAGCGCTTTGCGATGCAGCCATCCGTTTCGCTAGACTCTGCCTACGCCGCGCTTCGTCAGTTTACGGGCTCCCCCGGGTATGACCCTCGGGGTACGCTGGCCACCATGACCGTCCCCACACTCTGGCTGCTAGGCATGACCGACGTGCTGGTGCCAAACCGTTTGGCGGTCCCCTATCTCCAGTCACTCCGATCGTCCGGCCGACCTGTCACCGTCCGGGCGTATCCAGAGTATGGTCACGCACTCGGCGCTGATATCTGGCCGGATATCGATGCATTCCTCACGCCATACATCGGTCCTTCTGGTCGCTACCTGGGCGACCCCTCAACGGTCGGGCAGCGATGACGCGCGTACTGATTGTCGAAGACAATGAGTCGATTGCACACGGCATCCGCACCGCTCTGCAGTCCGAGGACATCGAATCACGCATTGCGGCTGATGGCCTCGAGGGACTCGATCGCGTGCGCATGTGGGAGCCCGATGTCGTGATCCTCGACCTGATGCTTCCAAAGCTGGACGGTCTGCAGGTGCTGAGGCTCATGCGAGAGGAGGGGTTCGACATGCCCGTTCTGATTCTCTCCGCTCGCGGTGACGACCTCGACAAAGTGCGTGGATTCCGCACCGGCGCCGACGACTACGTCACCAAGCCATTCAGCCTCGCGGAACTCCTCGCGCGCATCGAGGCGCTGGTCCGCCGCGCGTCGGCGCCGGCCGAGCGGCGGCAACGCAATCGCGTCGAGGTGCTCGCTGGCCTGGAGCTCTCACCGATCGCGCGGGAAGCGCGCTACGAAGGCGTTGTCATCGAGCTGCGTCCACGAGAGTTCGACCTCTTGCTTGCCCTGGCTCGGCGCAGGGGCGAGGCCGTCTCCAGACGCGATCTGCTGCGCGAAGTGTGGGGGTATAGCAATGAGGTGGAAAGTCGCACGATCGACAGCCACGTGGTCGAGGTCCGGCGTCGGCTGCAGCAAGCCGGCGTCGTAGGCGTGCAGATCGTCACGACACGTAAGGTGGGCTATCGCCTGCTGACCGATGACATGAACACCTAGTCATCGGTCAGCCACCGATGGCGTTGCACTCAGCGGGCCATCACCACCACTTCGGGCACCGTCCACGTCGCGCCGCCGTCACTGGAGAAGGACCAGCGCTGTTCAACCGTGCTCGGGTCGGTGCTGATCCAGTCGACGCGCACATCCACCACAGTGCCATGCTGATCCCTTTTCTTGCCTGACAGTGTCATCGAGGTGCCCGTGAGCGTGGCGGGGCCGGACAGCAGCAGCTGTACACCGCGATTGTCCATGAACATCCAATTCCAGACAAACGTCACGGAACGGAACCCGGAGTAGGCCACCGCTTCGTAGCCACGAGGGCCGCGAATGCGCTCTTCCACGAGACAGCCTCCGAGGTCGGTCGATACATTGCTCCGTAACTTGGAGGGGATACCGTCACGTCGAACGCTCCACTCGCCGAGCATGAAGTCGAAGGCGTGATACCGTGGTCGCGCAGGTGAGGAGCAGAACTCGAGCGGTGAGGGTGCAATGGGGGCCTCGCGGCGAACCGATTGATAACTCAGGTCGTAAATCGTCGTGAAGGGCCCGCCGTCGACTGACGATTCGCCCAGCTGACGGACTCGCTGGTCGTCCGCCCTGGTCCAGGTGATCCGGTCAGTGAACGGGGTCGGATCCACGCGGCTGGTGGGATGTGTGCCAGCCATCTGCATCCGTCCGCCGCCGCCCGAGCCTCCCAGCTCCAGCGCGCCGCCACTCTGGTCCATCCACAATTGGTGCCAGGTATCTGTCGTCGCATCAAAGGCGTTCAGACTTCGACCGCGCACTCCTTGCAGATCGCTCCAGTGTTCCTCGAGCGCACATCCATCTTGTGCGCTGGTTACGACATTCGTTCCAGCGATATCTGTCTCTCCCCAGTTTGTCACATTCCAGCGACCGCGCCAGAAATCGAAGTCACCGTACCCACGTCCTTCACAGGCACGACGGTTTTCGCGACTGGTGAAGCGGGAAAGAGGCAGGATACTCGCCTCATCGTCGTCCTCTTCATCCTGGCTGCCCAGCGACGCGGTGGCGTGCAGGTCGCGGGCCGAGGGCGTGGCCACCTCGAGCGCCTCGCACGCCCCGAGCAACACAAGTAGAGAACAACACAACCTCGTCTGCAGCCACGGCATCAGGGCATTCTCCGAAAGGGTGTCACGATGTTGTCGGCACTTGGTGTTCGGGAGTTTGCAGGTTCTGCCCACTGAATGGCAGTGTCCCGCGGCCGCAGACGTGTCAGAGTTCCGTGGATCGCCGGACCGCACAGGGCAGCCATCCACCACTCTCATGCGCGTGTACCGACGCGCTCCTTCGATCGCTACAGCGTGCAATCGGTGCACGCGGACGCACTACGGCGGGTCCAGCACGCTCTCCGTGTCCTTCATCGTCCCGCGCGTCAGTTACTCGCATGACGGCGTCACGGAATTGCCACGTACCCGTTACGATCGAGCCATCGCTCCATTGCCGCAAAGAATGACAGCGGCACCGCCAGGCTTCCGACTGGTCGGCCCAGCCGGTCAACCGGGGCCAGCACCCCATGGTCTGCGTTAGGCACCGTGACCACGGTCAGATCCAGCGCCCATTTCTGTCGCATCACCTTCAATCGCCTGACGTTTTCGCGAACGTCAGATTGTGTGTCATGGGACCCATAGAGCCACAACATCGGTGCCCGGATGGTCGGCACACTTGCCGCCGGATCGGATCCAGCAACCTTGCGATACCATCGCGCGAACCAGTCGGTGGGCTCCGTCATTCCATACTGTGCTCGAGCGAACCATGGTTGGCGGGCGGCGGCCGCACCGGCGTCGCGGTAGCGCTCCCAGGCCGGGCTCTTCGGCAGCAGTCGGATCGCCTCGACCTCCAGCGCCCACAGCGACCGCGCCGCGGAAAGCTCGGTGCGGTTCAAGCCGAGTCGTCGCCACGCCACCGTCGCCGCGTGCGTGTCCGCCTCGTAGGGGGTGACGGCAGGCCCGGAAACCTGAATCAGAAATGCCAGTGTTGTATCCCGGGCCGCAACCAGATTCGCGACCCACGACCCCTGACTGACGGCGAACAGCCCCACACGACCGGGATCCACGTCGGGGTGAGACCGGAGCCAGGCGAGCAGGGCATCGACGTCAGCAGCACGTTCTTCGAAGCCCACTTCCCTCCAGTCTCCCGTCGACTGCCCGTTGCCACGTTTGTCGTACGTGAGGGCGACCATCCCGCGCTGGGCGAAGTACTCTCCCCAATATCGATATGGCGGTGAGTCCGCTCTGCTTGAATTCCCGCCCCCGTGCAGGATCACCACTGCTGGCCGCCGCCCGACCTGCGCAGCGCGCGAGCTCGCTGTGCCTGCGATCAGCACACCACCGTGCTCGACGGTAACGTCTTGCGTCACAAGACCGCGCGAGGCGCGTCGCTCGAGCATCACCTTGCCGCGCAAACCCGAGTCCGTCACGAAGGTCCCAATGACCCGCGACGAGTCGCTCTCGCGCCACGACAACGTGCCAAGATTCCACGGAAACCTGAACGTCACGAGCGACTCC
This sequence comes from uncultured Gemmatimonadota bacterium, assembly GCA_902826615.1. GTDB lineage: Bacteria > Gemmatimonadota > Gemmatimonadetes > Gemmatimonadales > Gemmatimonadaceae > RBC101. The sequence continues at coordinate 351,794 of CADEFN010000005.1, read as the reverse complement.
GCGCCCGGCATTCGTGCGATGGCCGTTCGAGGTATCCACAGACTGGGAACCGTGATCCACACCGAGTCGCGACCAACAGTCACCGCAAACTCCCACACCGTCTGCCCAACGTGCGCCGCGCCTGCGTAGCTGAGCGCAGCACGCGATGCGTCTTGCGCCTTCAAGGCCACGCCGTACCAGGGCGGGAGCAGCGACATCATGATCATCCGCCGTGCGCATCGATGCATGTCACTCCTCGCTTCGCATGGACGTCCGCCCCCATGGTGGGGGCCTGCCAGAGTCGCGACCTTCTCGCGCGTAGCGGGCCCTGCCCGCTTTGACACTAACGTAACCGAGCCAGCGAAGGGCTCAGATCGATTCATGGAAATTCACAACTCTCTGACAAACCCAGCGGAGCAACCATCGGCCTCGCGCGTGTCCTTTGGGCCGGATGGCGTACCACGGGGCCCGAATTCCCTCACTGCGGCGTAAACGTCAGAGAACTGCGAAATGCGCCGTGTGGCGACTGCCCCCGGTGATGAGCGGACTGTCCTCGCCGAATTCAGCTTGAGGGCATGCCGCTAGTGGGCAGCAACACCGCGCTCTCGCCACCGAACTCGTCACGCAACACCGGAAACCCGCTCGGCGCGCGCCATGGCCCTCCGTCAACACGATAGCGAGCGCGGACGAGGCCCCGACGGGCCGGAAAGCTCCCGACAAATCGGCTCCCCCCGGCATCATTGAGTGCGTGCGGAATCCATGCGGTAAGGTCGCCATCAACCTCCACCGTGCGAGCGCCCTCAGCCTCCACGACAATCTCGATCGCCGGGCCCTCTGAGGTTTCAACGGTTGTGGCCGTCAGTCGAGACGCGATGCGCGCCGAGGATGCTGGCGCGGCGGCGCTCGTGCGCCACATCCGCACCCCGACGCTCCATCTCGCCGCCCCGGGCTCGCCTGCTTCCCATGCGTAGGCAGCCGGGTCCACGGTGTGTCGGGCAACGAGCGACACACCCGGAGTCAGCCGCTGATCGAAAGTGGTTTGCAGGCTTCTGGTGTTCCCGCGCATCGTCGACATCACCCCGATGGCACTACCCTTCCATGCCGCTTCAGCACCAGCCAGCACGGTGACCGCTCGGCCACGCACGCTGCGCTCACCGAAGATCGGAAATTCGACGGGCCCACGCCCAAGAGTATCCGAGTTCGGGACGACCTGCGTACCCACCTGCACCACACCCGATTGGTAGCGCTGCCATATTCTGACGCCGCCAGACCCTCTGACCCGAACGCCACCCGGGAGTGGGCGTCCGGCACCAAAGTCGAGGGTCCCCTCGAGCGCTGTCCTGTCCTTGCCAGCGCGCGCGGTGTCGCCCGAGGCCGCGTCGCCAATGGATCGACGCTGCGCGCCGAGTGCTGCCCTGGCGTCGAACCGGCCGCCTAGTACCTCCACTTCACGGAACGCTGCCAACTCACCACGCCACCGAGGAGACGTGTTCGTTCCCATGGCCACATCACCAGCAATACGCGCCGACGTTGCACCCCATCTTCGCCCCGCTCTCCCCTGCACCTGTATCGCTGCGCCATCATACTCCGGCGCGCTGGCAGCGCGGTGCACCCCCAGGGAGAGCGCGTTGGACCCCGCCAGGCAGCAGAGCAGCGCGTCCTCTTCACGGGGTGGCCGCCTCAAGCGATCGATGGCTCGTTGCAGCGCAGCGCTGGCGTTGGCGCCAGCGCTGGCGTCGCCGCCAATGGCCCGCTGCAGCTCGAGCAACACCTGGTCACCACGCTGGTCGCCTAACGCGGTGATTGCGTCGCCGGCTGCCCCGCTTCCCACACCGCGCCGCACCAGATCGGCAAGGACCAGCAGGGCCACGGTCGCGGTCCCCGGCGCGCGCACGCGGCGTATTTCCCCAAGCGCTGCTTCTTCGGCACCGGCGCGCAATGCGTTGGCCCCGGCGTCCATTTCGTCCGCACTGGCTCCCGGAAGCACGCTGCGCGCACGCCGCATCAGCACCACGTGTCGGCGGAGCGCTTCAGCGGCCCGCTCGGTGCTCACACCACGAGCCTCCGCCTCCTTGATGCGATTGAGGAGCGGCGACGCCGGTAACCCATCGACCACCGCGCTGTCGACGATAGCCTGGAGTGGCTCGCGACGAAAGGAGGGGACCCCCTGACCAGACACGGGCCGAGTGATCGTCGCGACCAGAGCGCTAAGGAGGACTCGCGACCACCAGGACATTCTTTTCTCCGAATTCATCGCTCACCACCAGTTCACCGGGATTGGCCTGCCACACTCCATCCACCAGCAGTACGTATCGATGCATCCCTGGCCGCAAATTGAGCAGACCGGTCCATTGGTTTGTCCCGCGCGCCCGATCGAGCGCGCGGACCGGCTTCCAGTCGGAGAAATCTCCCGCGACGCGCACCTCGTCCACTCCCGCGCGCGCGATGTTCACCGACAGTCGCACCGCCACGGACGGTGCCTGGAAAGGGCGCGGCGTTCTTGTGGCTCGTGTCGTCAGCACCATGATCGCAGCGACCGCGGCCGCGCCAGTGATCCACCACCAGCGGCGCGCTGACACAACTCGCGGCGCTGGCAGGTGACGGGTTGGCGCTGCCCTGACGCGCTCCATGATGGCATCCACCGCACCGTCAGCCGCAACCGGTTTGATGTACCATGCGTGCAGGTGCGACATCAGCTCGCGCTCCGCAGCTCCGGGGAGGTCGTCGTGCGGTATCATTGCCCCTCCCTTCCGGCGCGTCTTCCCAGGTCGTGACGCAGACGCTCTATCGCACGCCGGGCTCGCATCTTGAGGGCCGATACACTGGCTCCCGTCACGATGGCAATCTCCGAGTATTCCAGACCCTCGCCAAAGCGCAACAGCAGGACCTCACGCTCCGGGGGCGAGAGCGCGGCCACCACGTGACCGATTTCGGTGAAGTCATCCAGCGGAGCGGTGTTCATCGCGGGTACCTGTTCTGCGCTCTCCAGCGGCGCCAGAGGGCGCTCTCGCCGCGTTCTCGCCGCGAGCGCGTTGCGGCATTGATTGGCCAGAATGGTGAACAACCATCGCGCCAGTGATCCCCGTTCGGTGTAGGTTCCCAGCGCATTCCAGGCACGCCAGAACGTTTCCTGCACCACATCTGCGGCGTCGGCGGAGTTTCCCAGCATCGCGCGGGCGTACCGGGTGCAGGCCGGGTGGTGTCGCTCGACCAGCGATCGGAAGGCCGACACCTCACCAGCCTGCACCCGGCGCACCAGGACATCGTCGTCCTCGGGCGTCTGTGCGCCACCATCACCGCGCAACGCGTGTTGACCGGGCTCAGCAGACGTCCCCGTCACTCATTTCTTCGGTAGGGTCACCCACCAGGGAAGCAGCGCCCGCACCGCATCGATACGCGACGTCACCCAGACCCCGGTGTAGGCGCTGCCCTCCGGTGGTGTGAATGTGACGACGTAGTCTGCAGCGGGCACCTCGGGCAGTGTGAACTTGCCGAAGGTGTCTGTTGTGGTCGCCACCACCTGCGCCGACAGATCCGGCGCTACTGCTGTTCCTCCAAGCACCTTGAACGCCGCCACCTTCACTCCGCTGAGCCGTGTCGACGTCGCGAGCGTGTCCGAGCCGGTTCCCCCAGGCCCTCGTACGGTCCCCGAGATGCTGCCCGGTGCTGTGGATACCGCCCCAGGCGGCAGCGCTCCCCCGGAACTGTCGCGCGCCGCGGTGGCGGACAAACCGGCGAGTACATCCTTGCCCACCGGTTCCTCCGGGTTGCCACATGCCAGTGCGAGTACCGTCGATACGCTGGTCATGGTCATGCGTGTGTACGCCAGTGCCTTGTGTGTCTTCCTGTTCATGACTCCTCCTGTCAGCTGTACGCCTTCTGCAGGAAAGAACAACGACGGGGACTGGAAGGTCACATGCATCGCGACTGCAGGCGTGTTCTACTCCTTCGACTTTCGTCGGAGATCCGGCGGACCAACCCGGCGCGCCCCCTCGGTGACAGGCGCTACGACACACTTGCGTGAGAACGCCTCGCACCGATCGTCGGTAGACAACTCATTTGCAGCGCGCGAACCGACGGTGCGACGCCGGGGCGGTTTTAGCTGACCGCTCGACGGAGAAACCACTCGACTCGTCCCAGGCGTCGCGTCTCCAGTTTGCCAACAGTGCAGCATGGCTGGAGCTTTCACGGAGACCCGCCGGTCAGCGCGGGGCCCCAATCACCTTGTCATCGGCTGTGGATTCGTCCAGCACTCCTTCGTCACTGCCCGCGGCACCTGAGGCGTCGCCCCGACTGAGATGGGCCATCCTGCTCGGGGTGTGGTTTGTCGTGGCCACCTTCTCGACGGCCCAAATCTGGGTTGCGCGGGCCATGCTTGGTGAGCCGCCGCCCCTGTGGCCGCTCGTCAGGCTCGAGTACCCGGTGTGGGCCTACTGGCTGGCGGCCTCTATCGCCATTGTCATGCTCGCCCGACGGGCACCGCTCGAGCGCCGATACCCGAAAACCGGGCTCACGGTGCATCTCGTGGCCGCGGCGGTCATCGCCACCCTGTTTGTGGCCTTCAAGCTCCTCTGGTACCAGGCGTTCAACCCCTACCCCATGACCGATCCATCCGTAGAGCGATGGTTCTGGCGTGGATTTCGTGAGTGGTTCATTCTGGGGTTTGTGCTCTACTGGGCGGTGGTCGGCGTCTATCACGCCTTCGCCAACTATGAGGCCTTCCGCCGGCGAGAAGCGGATCTGAATGCCGTCACGCTCCAGGCCCTGCGTTCGCAACTCCATCCCCACTTCCTCTTCAACACCCTCAACACCGTCTCGGCGGTGCTGGAACGCGATCCGCGGCAGGCCCGGCGCTTGTTAGGCAATCTGGGCGAGCTTCTTCGCTCGTCGCTGCGAGCCCCCCCATCCGAGGAGGCCCGCCTCGACCGCGAGTTGTCGTTGCTCGAGGCGTACGTGGAGATCGAGCGTACGCGCTTCGGCCCCCGGCTGCGCGTCGACCTCGACATTCCCGTGGATCTCAAGGATGCGATACTCCCAACCTTTGTGCTGCAGCCGTTGGTGGAAAATGCGGTCCAGCACGGCATCGCACCGCGAGCGGAATCTGGTCACGTGGTCGTCCGCGTGCGCCGGCACGACGGCGAGCTGCATGTCAGCGTTGACGACGATGGTGCTGGTGGTCGTCTGGACCCGGCCACGGAACGGGTCGGGATCGGGAATACCCGGCGTCGGCTGCACACGATGTATGGGTCACGCGCCGCGCTCCAGGTGATCCCCTCGCTACTGGGTGGCTTTGCCATCGAGGTCGTCGTGCCCTTTCGGCGCGAGGCGCTCGCGTGACGGCCCCCCTTCGCGTTCTCATCGCCGACGACGAAGCCCCCGCGCGAGAACGGCTCGCGGACATTCTCGCCCAGCACCACACCACGGTCCTCGTTGCCAGTTGCAGCACGGGTCCCGAAACCATCTCCGCGATCGCCGAGCACCATCCCGACATTGCCTTTCTCGACGTCCAGATGCCGGGGCTCAGTGGCCTCGAGGTTGTCCGGCAGCTCCCGGACAACCGGCGCCCGCTCGTCGTCTTTGTGACAGCATTCGATCGTTATGCGCTCGATGCCTTTGAGGCGCACGCGATCGACTATCTCCTCAAGCCCTTCTCCGACGAGCGCTTTGCCGACGCCTTGCACCGCGCCAGTGAGCTCGTGCGAGGCAACACCATGATCGCCTTCGAGGAACGACTGCGTGCCATGCTCCGCAGCTGGCCGCCAGCGGCGCCAGCGCCTGCTGAGCGGACGCGCCCGGAGGACCGGATTACGGTGCGCCATCAAGGCCGCATCCAGATCATCCGCGCCGGCACGGTCGAGTGGTTCGAGGTGGATGGCGAGTTTCTGGTGCTTCACCGCGCCACCGATGTCCTGCGAATGCGGGGTACGCTGGCATCCCTCAAGCGACGGCTCTCTGCTGACGCGTTCGTCCAGGTACACCGGTCAGCGATCGTCAATCTGTCACAGATCTCCCTGGCATTTCCCGATGCAAGTGGTCACCTCACACTAGTGATGCACAGTGGCGCCCACATCGTCGTCAGCCGCCGGTATCGCGCCGAGCTGAAGCCGTACCTCGACCGTCCGGCCTGACGCATCCGCTGGGCGCGGCCCCGCGCCACCGCGCCGCGTTTTGCTACCACTGAGCGGAGTTTCAGCACTGTTCGACCACGTTTGCTGGTTGTGACTCCGCGCCTCGCACACACTCCCTGGCACAGTTCATCCACCATTCACTGGAGTATGTGCACATGAACCTTCGCTCTGCGGCCCTTTCGATCGCCGTCCTCACCGCCTGCTCGACAGAGAACGGACCGAGTCGCGTCATCGCTCCCCTGCTCTCCGGGCAGGCAGGAGGTGGCATCCTGTTCACCGGGGCGGGACACACAGACCTTCCCGTGAATGGGGAGATGCGCAACTTCACCTTTCACGTCCGCAAGGACAGCGACGGCAATGTCTCCGGCGGGTACCGGCTGCACCGCCACGACATCGATGCCTGGTTCACCGTTGATGCGACCTGCATGACGGTCTCTGGCAACACCGCGTGGGTCGGAGGGATTATCTCCGACACGAACGTGCCGAACATCATCCAGGTCGGCACCGTCTCCTACTTCTTCGCGACCGATAATGGAGAAGGCGCGGGAGCTGCTGACCGGCTGAGTCGCGCACGCACCAACGACCGGGCGGGTCAGGATCGGGTGTTCTGCAACACGCAGCCCACGAACCTTTTCGATCCGAACCCACTCACGATCCTTCAGGGGAACGTGCAGCTGCGTTAGGTTCGGGTGGCTGGCAGTGCCCGCGGATTGTCGCTGGGCACTGCCAGGATTTTCCATCGGACAGATCATCCGTCATCGTTCAGCAGTTGCCTGAGAAGAGCGAGGTCAGCACGATTGGCGCGACGCATTGCGAGTTGCATGAACGGCGCCACCCAGCGCATGAAGCCGGAGGGTTCTCCACGGTTGCGCAATGTCATGCGGGTCCGCGTCGGCGTGACCGCTTCAAACTCGTAGGTCGTCTCCATCGGAAACGGACCCTCGCTTGTCTTCATGACGAGGCGTCGCTCCGGGATTACATCAACGACTTCATAGACATAGGACATACGCCGGCCCAGGAAATGGGCGACAAACGCGATCCGTGACCCGTGTCGCAGCGGCTTGTCCGTCACCCAGTCAGCGGCCTTGATGTTCACGTACCATCGAGGCGCGTTATCGGGATCGATTGCAAACGCCGCTACCAGGGCAATCGGCCGCTCAATCAGGATCTCTGTCGTCACGTCGACAACCATGCGCTCGCTCGCTGCGGGTGATGATACTACACTACCACGTCGTCCAGCATCTCGTCACAGGACCGACTGTCGCACGTGAGGCATGTGTTCTTTCGCGCGAGCACAAGTCTACCGAAGCCGCCGTCCTACTGCGCGCTCCAGCGACGCGATCGCCCGATGGTGCTCATACTGTGCGTTGATCCGGTCCGTGGCGGCTCGCTCGTAATCGGAGCGTGCCAGCACCACATCGACCGAACTGCTTGCACCGACCCGGAAGCGTTCCTGAGCCAGCTCCAGGGCCTGACGAGCAATGATCGCGCTCTCCGCCTGTAGCTGAACGGTCTCTTCGGCTGTGACCACATTCTGATACGCCACCGTCACCTCAGAGATCATCCGCAACTCCGTCTCGCGAGCACGCAACTCCGCCTCGCGTCGCGCCGCCGAGGCCTCCTGCACCCGCAGCTCACGTTGCAGACCATCGTAGAGCGGTACACTGATCCCGACGGACAGTGTGAGCGGGTTGCGCGTCAGCCTGAAGGGCCAGCGATCGGCTGCCGTTTGAAGCTCTGTCGCTTTGGAGACCGGCACAACAAGGGACGAGCAATTTCTCCCTGACAGCCCCGCTCCCCGGCGAATTGAATCCTGCTCCAGGCACGTGGCTTGGCGTCCGGCCATGAGCGCTTGTTCGCCCAGCAGCTGCTCGTTCACCGAGACGAGTGGGTGCAGGCTGTTGCCCGCAAGCTGCGCCTGGGCGCTGAACGTTGGCAGGTAGGCACCGCGGGCCGCACTCACTCCCGCATCGGCCGCACGTTGCCGCGCGCGGGTCACTTGCAGAGACGGATTGACCTGCCTCGCCATGGTGAGCAGCGAGTCCAGTCGCCCGGCGTACCGGACGTCATCGAACACCGTCGTGAGACGCACGCCGGGAGGCTGGGCGATGGCGACGATTTCAAAGAGCCGAGCCAGCTCGATCTCCACGTTGTTGCGCTCGCGAAGTCGCGCGACACGTTGCTGACTCACTTGCACCTCGGCTCGCCGGACGTCGAGCATGCTTGTGGCCCCGACCGCCTGGCGTGCTTGCGCCAGGGCAAGCTGCTGTTCCGTACTGGTGAGGAGTGTATCCTGAAACGCAGCGCGCGCCGTGGCTTGCAGCACCGCGAGGTATTGCGTCGTCACGTTTGCCCGCAGCGTCACACGTGCTGCCGTTATGTCCTTCTCGGCAGCATCGGCAGAGGCGCGTTGCTGCCGGATGGTGGCAAAGGTCCCCCGGTTCCACGATCCTCCGGCGCTGACATCACCGCTCGAAGTCAACAGGCTGGCGGCGGCGCCCTGAGCCTGACCGGCCACGATTTCCGACCTTCCCTCGCGATAGCCGCCACCAACTGAGGCACGTATGCTGGGCACAAGGGCGCCGAACGACGCACGCACTCCCGCATTTGCGCGCTGTTCCGCAACAGCAGACAACCGGTAGGCAGGATTGTTGCGCTCCGCCAGACTGATGGCCTCGTCAAGCGTAAGCGCCATTGGGAGCTGGGCTGGGACTGGCGTCGCTGCAACACAGGCAGCGACAAGCAAGTACAAGCAATGTGGAAGGGTCGCGAAGTGTTTCGTACTCGGCATCAGGTATCAAGGATGGAGACCTACCAACCCTCACCCAACGACAGGCGTACGCGCTATCACAATTGTGTCAGAACTGCGTGAAGCAGGACGCTCCACTGGCCAGTATCGCCCACTCCTGCATCGTTCGCCCCTCAGGTGTGACGATCCGCGAGAAATGCGGCACCGATGGAGCGATCAGTCCGGTCGGTCAGCTTCCGCCGCTTTGTTGGCTCGCACTGCGTGTCGGCGGTGTTTGTGCTCCTGCCTGCGTGGGCGATGCCCGTGGGTTGGTCCGGGCTTGTGCGGGGATCCTTCTGGTGACCTCGGGTGTGATTGGTTTCCTTGTCGGGCTGTACGGATATGTGCAGACAACTGGCAATAGCATGTGGATCGCTGGGGCGCACAAGGGCTGTGGAGCGTGACCCGGTTGTCGATTATGGAGTCCGGGGTGTTACCGCACTATGTCGGACCCATTCATGCGCATTCGTCACGGCGTCCCACTCCTGCTCTTGTTCTCGCTGCCGGCCGCGGCCCAGGTGCGCACGATCGTAGGCGTGGGAGCGGCGCGAGATCTCGGCCGTGACTGGGGCAGCGCGCAGGTCAACGTGACAACCGATGTGGCCGTTCAGCTCTGGCGAGGTGGGGCGAGCAACCTGGATCTCCAACTGGGTGTAACGGCACAGCGCCGTCACATCGCACTCGCCGGTCTTTGTGCCCCCGCCTGCGACTTTCCGGCGCCGCGCAGCGCGCGCGTTGGATATGGAGTGGGACCAGCCGTTGGCCAGCTGCTCTCGCCGGCGTTGCGTGGGACCGTCTGGCTGTCAATCGGCCAGATGCGAAACCTCACGCGCCGTACCCCGCAGTTCCGGTCACCTCCAACTGAGTGGAGCTTGCGGCACCGCTTCGTGGCGGTTGCCCCATCCCTCGAATGGAGCCTCGGCCGGTGGAGGCTTGGGGCCCGCTGGCAGGTCGGCAGGCTCACGGCGAGACCAGATACCTATTTTACAGGCATTTGCGAGGTTGCAGGACCGCCGCATGTCGGACCCGACCTCGGGCCTTGTCTCACTCATGTGCCCACACGCTACTGGCGGAGCGCGCACCTGACCATCACGCGGTGAGCATCGATTGGCCGTACCACCCTCGAACCGCGGTCGCACCTGTGGACCTCTGGGGGGAGTCGGTTCACGGCATTCGGGTCGACACCTCCTGGAATACGAAATCCCATCGGTCAGGGGGCTGATCAGAAGTGTTCGCTCGTCCGCGCCAGACGAAGCGATCCGGGGAGTCGAGCGTGATGGTCGCCCAGCTGCGTCGCTCGATCCCGTCGCGGACAACAGGCGTGATGTTCCTGACGTCCCACGAGCGTCCGTCGGCTGCAGGACGAAGCGAGCTCTGCGAGTAGCCCGGGTAGTCACTCCAGAACTGAAGCAATGTGTGTTCTTTGCGCGACTCATCCCAGGTGAAGTAGAAGCGGTACTCTCGAGATGCGCCGTCACGCTTCGGGGCGGTCGTCACACACTCGATGTAGGTGCGCTGCAGCGTCAGCGCGCATCGGCGCACACCTCTCTCGACACGCGACGACTGGCCAGCAACGAACGAGTCGGCGGTCGCCCACGTCCCGATGAGGAAGTGCAGCGGACGGAGTCGGTCGGCGGTATCAGGTGCCGCTGGAGTCGGAAGGGACACAAGCGCGATACTGAGCGCCAATGGAAGCGCACCGGTCATCGGCGAAACAGCTGGCAGGAGGTTGGTAGCGAACGCGTGCCGGGCGGGCGATCCTCGGGCTCGGCGCCAACTCTGGTGAGCGAGAAGCGAGCCCCGCGACTCGCGAGCACTTTCACCACTGCGTCAGAGCCACGCTGAGCGGGGAGCACCTCCATGGTGTCCCTCAGCGGAACATGCGACGCGATGTAGCAGCTTGCCCCGATCGCGTCGAGAACCGGGCTGCGCCGACGCCAGACATACCAGAAAGGCACGATCGCGGCGTCGAGCTGCAGGGCGGCAAGGCGCCTGGACGCATACGTGGTAACGCTGGGATCGGCATCCCCAACATGCAGAATGCGCAGACCGCCAAGGGTCACCACGTACCCGAGATTTTCGACGCGACGGGTCGGCGTCGCGTTGTGTGGCAGGTCCACCGCGTGTACCCTCACCGCTCCGACCTGCAGCGAATCGCCACCGCGCATGGCGATCACGCGCGTGTTGCCGCGTAACGCAGGGACGTTGGCCAGCAGTGAATCGATAGTCTCCGCTGGCGCGGCAAAAACCACATGGGTGTCCGCGCGCATGCGTGCACCGACGGCCATGGCGTCGAAGTGATCGAGGTGCCGATGTGTGGCCAGCATCACGTCGATGCGCTCGTACGGGCGCATGGCGGCCTCCAAAGCCCGGCTTGCGTCAGGCAGGAGTGACGCATAATCGGGCAACGCTCCGCGGTGCAGACCATCAATCACCACGGTGGCGCCCTGGCTGGCGAGATGTACGCCCATGTTTGCCAGATAGGTCAGCGCAACCTGCCCCTGAGGACGCCCGTACTGGTGCCCGGCAGCGGCGCCTGTACCACCACCAGAGAGCGAGAGGAGCACGGTGACTGATGTTACGTGTCGTGCGAGCATCACATCGCTCCCGAAAACACCTGGTAACGTCTACGTCTTTCCGCCGAATAGCCATGCCGCTGTGACGAGCCGTCCTTCCGCTGGCGCTGGCGGGGCCGGCGCCACGTCGAGTCACTCTTGCAGCGCGCTCTGACAGGTGAACACCACCTCTTGACGTGTCGTGGCGGCATCAACAAGCGTACGGTGTGGATCTAACAACAGCACTCGCCGCATACGGTCTCGTCATCCTCGTAATGTCGTGGCTCATCGAACACCAGCCTTCACCTGGAGGCTGGCCGCTCGGCCACCTGCCACTCCCGATGATGGCCTTTCTCATCGGCGCTGCCATCGTTCTCCCCTACAAGACCGATCTCCCTGTCTTGCACGCCGTGCCTCTGCTCGCGCTGGGCTTCCTCTCTCCACACATCGCCTCTGCCATCCGGCCGGTGTGGCATCCCCGCCGATGGCAGATTCGCCGGCGTGCGTACCCGGTTCACCTGCGGACTACAGCACCGCCGCGCCTGACGCATCATGATCTCGGCCCACCGTTTGACGCCGTGCAGCACGTGCTTCACGTTGACAACGGCCACATCTACCTGGCGTCAGGCTACGTCGTTGTGACGCTCGTCAGCGCGCTGGTTCCCGACGATGAGTGGACGGACTTCAACCGTGCGCTCGGTGACCTGTATCTTCGGCCGGTCGAGCTGATCCCCGCCACCGCTCCCGGGACGGCAACCGATCACGCGCCATTCATCAAAGCTGACGGGGATGACGCGGCCCACGCGGATCGCGTCATCATGGCCGACCTTCAGCTGTTTGGCCGGCGACTGGCAGGCTGGCGGAACCGCAGCCTTGCGTGGGATCCGCCGACGCACGAGTAGCCGGCGGTGCCAACTCCTTTCATGCTTTGCCGTCAGCTTTGCTTCGCCCGCGGGGATGTTGTCACGACTGATCGGGGGCATTGGCGGAGGGGAGGCGCAGCGCCAATGCACCGCACGAGCAGCCAGATCGTCTCACCCCTCCTGTAGCACCCTCGATGGATCAAGCCGTGTGGCACGCAGACTCGGCCCTAACGCGGCCAGCACCGTCAGCGTCCCCAGAAGCCCAGCCGCCATCGCAAAGCCGGTGAGATCACGTGGCGAGACCAGATAGAGGAATCGCGAGAGCAGCTGCGCCGCGGCGAGCGCCGCAAGACCACCCGCGCCCAGGCCGATCCCCGCCATCCGCAAGGCTTCTCCAAGTAGTTCGCCCCGGATCGCCGCCGGGGTCGCCCCCAGCGCCATCCGCACACCGATCTCTCGGCTGCGCTCCACGACCGTCTGTCCCATGAGCCCGGCTACCCCAACGCAGGCAAGCAGCACCGCGCTCGCGGCAAACGCACCCAGCAGCAGAAGCAGAAAACGACGCTCTCGTACATGTGCCTCTACGAGCTGCTCGAGTGTGGCAAGCCGGGCGATCCCCACGCGTGGATCGATCTGGAACATCGTGCGCGGCACCATCGGCATGAGCGCCGCCGGATCGTTCGCGGTGCGCACCACAAACGTCAGCGCCGCCAACGGCTGCTGCAGCCACGGGATGTACACGACGGGCTCAGGCGGGCCATCGAGGCGCCCATCCCGCGTATCCGCCACCACCCCGACGACTCGGCGCGGTCGCTGGCGTGACATGAGGCCGACCCCCACCATGCGGCCGACCACCTCGCGATCCGGCGAAAAACGGCGGACAAAGGCTTCGTTCACCACCACTACTCCTTCACCGCGTTCGTCGTCCACCGCCGTCAGTGCCCGCCCGCGGCGCAACCCGATGCCTAACGTGGTGAAGTACGACGGCCATACCACCACACCACGCGACTGCGGCTCTTCGCCCTCAACCACCGCTGCACCGTCCATCACGATGTCGGCGCGTTCTCCGGTGATCCCGTCAGCCAGGGGCAACGCTGAACTCATCGCGACCGCTGCGACACCCGGAAGCTCTTCGAGCCGTTCGATGGTGCCACGCACAAATTGCTGCAGCGCCTCGCGGCGCGGGTATTCGCCGTACACCCACGTGGTGAATGAGAGCAGATGATCCGTGCGATATCCCCGCTCCGCGTTGAGCACCGCGACAAAACTCCGGACAAGCAGACCACTACCAACCAGCAGCACCATCGCCAGCGCGAGCTGTGCCCCCACCGCCACTCGGCGCGTGCGCATCGACCCACGAGTCCCGGTGGTGGTGCGCGACCCCAGCGCGGACTCCGCCGACACCCGCTTGAGCCGACCCAGCGACATGAGGCCGAGCACAACTCCTGACGCGAGGGCAAGCACCAGGGCGAGAGCGACGGCCCTGCGGTCGAGGGCTATTTCGTGGAGTCGAGGGAGATCGGCCGGTCCCAGTGCGTGGATGATCCGAACGCCGAGCCACCCGGCCCCGATGCCGAAGGCGCCGCCACACATGGCGAGGAGGAGACCCTCGGCCAAAACCGGTCGCGCCAGCCGGCCGCGCTGTGCGCCTAACGCCGCCCGAATGGCGGCTTCACGCCGATGCCGCCCCAGCCGTGTGAGATGTAATGCCGACACATTCGCCACGGTCACCAGGAGCAGGAGCGCACTCGCGCCCAGCAATGTCCACAACAGAGCGGCACGTCCGCCGATCAGCACATCCCGCAAGGGAATGACCCGTGCCCCTACCCCGGTATTGGATCGCGGAAACTCTCTCTCCAGCTGGGCGGCAATCCGCGTCAGCTCGGCCTGCGCCCCTTCCAGGGACACGTCCTCTTTCAGCCGGCCGTAGACCTTGAGGTACGTGCCAAAGCGGTCATCGCGCTGGCTGCTGTCCGGCACCCACGGCATCCAGAGGGCACTGCGATCCGGCAGGGTAAAACCCGGTGGCATGACACCAACCACTGTGTGCGGGCGCGCATCCAGGGTCAGGCTCGCTCCCACAATCGCCGGATCACCACCGAGTTTGGCTTGCCAGAAGTCATGGTCCACCACCACCACGGGTGCGCCCCCGGGCTGGAAGTCCTCGCGCCTCAGTGTCCGCCCCAGCCTGGGCCGAGCCTCAAGGAACGGGAAGAACCCTTCCGATACCTGCCAGGCCTCTACCGTCTCGGTGCGGTCGCGCGCCCGATAGTTGACCGAGTACGGATTGCCAGCGGCAACATGTGTGTAACTGCGCGTGCGTTCCACCCAGTCCAGAAACACGCGCGGTGCCACGTCGTCGCGCTCCAGCCCGACACTCGGTTTCGTTTGCCAGAGTGTGACCAGACGCGCTGGATCGCGGAACGGGAGGGGCTTGAGCAGCACACCATCCACGGCACTGAACACCGCCGTGGCTGCTCCCACTCCGAGGCCGATGGTGCCAATCACCAGGAGCGCATAGCCGGGGCTGCGGCGCAACCGGCGCGACGCGTAGATCAGATCGCGTCGCAGATCGTCCATCGAAGTGAGGCCATGTGCGTCGCGCAAAGCATCGGTTGTGCCGCCCACGCCGCCGAGTGTGGCAAGTGCCGCGCGGCGGGCCTCGTCGCGAGCCGTCCCCTGCCGGACCCGGAACTCAATGTCGCGTGCCAGATGATCCTGGAGTTCATCGGCGAAATCCCGTTCGACGGCGCGCCGGTTGAGCCAGGCGCGGAGGCGCTGGAAGGATGCGCTGAACATCGGCTACCCTCCGGCCGCTGTCATGACGCCAGCCACCCCGGCGACAAAGCGATTCCACCAGGCGACTTCCTCACCCAGCACCTTGCGTCCTGCGGCAGTGAGCTCGTAAAACTTCGCGCGGCGGTTGCTCTCACTTGTTTGCCACCTGGCCTTGATGTGGCGGCGCGCTTCGAGCCGGTGGAGGGCCGGATAGAGTGCGCCAGTCGTTACGAGCACAGCTTCGGACGACCGGTTGCGGATGAGATGGGCAATCCCCCAACCGTGCAGCGCCCCGCTTTGCAGGGACGAAAGGATCAGGAGGTCGAGGGTGCCGTGGAGGACTTCGCGGGAGTCGGCCATGGGGTTCTTGTGTAAGGAGGCTACGTGTCTACTGTAAGTAGACAACACAAGAAGGGAAAGGGTTGCAGCGTCCTCCGAACTGCGCTGACGCCGGGGGGCGGTGGTTGCGGTGGAGCGTTTCCATGCGGTTGAGGCACCACGCGCGACATATCCGCAAGCCAAAGGCCCGCGGCATCGTCCGTCAGTCGTAGCGCAGTGCACGCGTAGGCTCTGTGCGGCTCGCCCGTCGTGCCGGCACCCACCCTGCCCCAAAGGCAACAAGCATGAGCACGATCACGGCCATGCCAAACACCACGGGATCGTGCCCCTCGATACCGTAGAGCAACGAACGCGCCGAGCGCCCGAGTGCCAGCGCTGCAATCCCTCCCGTCACCGCGCCGGCCACCGCAATCACGCCCACCTGACGCAGCACGAGCCCCTGCACCCCACGTTCACTCGCGCCTAACGCCATCCGCACCCCGATCTCCCGCGTGCGTTGTGCGACGGAATACGCCAGCACACCATAGAGACCAACGGCCGCGAGGAGCGTGGCCAGGACGGCGAACGCCGTGGAGAGAATGGAGATCATGCGATCCAGGAACACGTTCTCGCGCTGCTGCTGTTCGAGGGTCTTCAGCTCCTGCACCGGAACCACGGGATCGATGCGTTTGAGGATACCTGGTACCGCCGTCATGAGCTGACCCGCCGGCAGACGCGTGCGGGCATAGTAGAACATCTGCCCGATGATTCCCTGCTGCATCCATGGCAGATAGAACACGGGCTGCGCCGCCTGCTTTACATCATTGTACGCTACATCGGGCGCCAGTCCCACGATCCGGATGGAAAGCGAGTCGTTGCCACCGGCACGTCCCATGAAACGCCCCACGGCGTCATTCCCCATCCCGAACTTCTCGGCGAACTTCCGGTTCACAATCGCCACTCGTGCGGCGCCGTCGCGATCACTTGGCAAGACGTCACGGCCTGACAGCAGCGAGACACCCAGCATGGTGAAGTACCCGGCGCCGATCGCGGTATACCGTGAGTTGCAGTCGGTGTCAGGGAGGCATTCGAAGCCCTGGACCCGCACATCATTCCCCCAGCTGTCACCAGAGAGGAGTGGCACCAGTGAGCTCGTGACACTCTCCACGCCGGGTTGTGCGCGGAGTTCGTCCTCGATGCGCGCAAAGAGTACCTTGGCCCGCAACGTGTCGTACCCTACACGCAGCGGCGACACAGAGAACGTCACCACGTTACTCGTCTCGATGCCAAGATCGACCTTGCTGATGTTGAGCAAACTCTTGAGAAAGAGTCCCGCGGAGACGAGGAGTGTGGTGGACAGCGCCACCTGTGCGGTAACCAGCAGGGTGCGGAATCGCGCGGCGACACGTCCGCCGGCAATCTGGCCGGCACCTTGCCTGATTGTGGTGATCAAGTCCGAGCGGCTGGAGTGCAACGCGGGAAAGAGCCCGAACAGTATTCCGGTGACCAACGTGAGTGCCCCGGCAAAAAGCATCATGCGGGGCTGCACGGCAAAGGTCAGCGACGTCGACGCCTCCGATGGCAGGAGTGCCGCGATCCCCTTGAGTGTCCAGTACGCCACCAGAAGACTGACAACTCCACCAAGCACTGCAAGCAGCATCGACTCCGTGAGCAGCTGCGTCACCAACTGTTGCCGAGTACTGCCAAGCGCCAGGCGGACCCCCATCTCGGCGGCACGCGTGGCGCCGCGGGCAATCAGCAGGTTGGCGATGTTCGCGCAGGCAATGAGGAGCACCACACCGGAGATCACCAGGAGAATCGCCAGTGGAGTGCGCGCCTGCCCATGAATGGTGCTCTGCCCGCGCGCACCGGGATCCACGGCCACAGCCTTCGCCTTGAAGCGGGCCATGGTTTGCTCGCTCATGGACTGCTGCAGCGGCGCTTCCACGTCGCTCAGTATGGGACGAATCAGCCGATCGAGCCCCTGCCGCGCGCTTTCGAGTGTGCTACCGGTCTTGAGGCGCCCAAAGGCGTAGACCCAGTAGTCACGCCTGTCCTGGAGCCCGTTGTGCGTGCCCACCCAGGTGCGCGATTGCATCGGGATGTACAGGAGCGGGCGGACGCCCAGCGTGGTGCCTTCGAAACCCTGCGGCGCGACGCCGACAATGGTGTACGTCCGGCCATTGGCACGTATCGTCCTGCCCAGAACGTCGGGTGTGCCACCATGCCGGTCGACCCAGTAGCGATAACCGATTACTGCTGCGGTGTTGTCGGCCCCGGGTTCGTTGTCGGCCGGACCCAGCAGTCGTCCGAGCGCCGGCTGCGTGCCTAACGTGGAGAAGTACTGGCCGGTCACCCACATGGCATCGCCCGTCTCGGCTTCATCGCCGAGTGCGACACTCACGCCAAAGATGCGGAAGCCCGCCAGTCCCGCGAGCACCTGCTGCTGCCGTTCGAGGTCGCGCACCATCGGGTAACTCCAGATGCGTCCATCGCCGCACCCCGATTGATTGCAGGAGTCGCTCCCCTGAATCGGCCCTGGCAGACGCAGGTTGACCAGTTCGTGCGGGTTCGAGACCGGGAGCGGCCGGAGCAGTACCTGATCGAAGAGGGAATAGACGGCAGCGTTGGCGCCAATCCCGAGAGCCAGGGAGAGCACGGCGACAGCGGTGACCAGGGGTGTCTTGCGGAGCCTGCGGAACGCCAGCCCAATGTTGCGCATCGTTGGTATCTGGGGAGCCAGGGTCGATGCGGACTTGGACAACGCCATGGTCCGAAAGGCTTGAGGCGCTGGCCACTTTCGTAGCACAGCGCCTCCTACGACACCTGTATTCCCTTCCTGCGCTTTCGTCTCGCGAACGCAATCAGCTTTTGCGAGCCCCCTTTACGCGTTATCGCACGGCCCTGCGGTTCAGCGCACCGCTCTCTCTACGGCCGCTTCCCCCACGTCGGGCCCGGCGGCTCCTTCTTGAGCTGCACGCCCTTAGTCTCCAGCAGCTTCATCGCCTCTTGCACCGCACGCTCGAGTTGGGGGTCGCGTCCCGCGATGACCTCGCGTGGGAAGTTCTCTACTTCGATGTCCGGCGGCGTCCCCACGTTCTCCACCGCCCAGTTCCCCTCGCGATCAAAGAAGCCGAGTCGCGGCGCGACGAGTGAGCCACCATCGACAAAGGGCGCCTGGTCGGAGGTGGCGACGAGCCCACCCCATGTGCGTGTGCCAACGAGCGGACCAATCTTGCGGCGCGCGAACATGTACGGCATGAGATCGCCCCCGGAGCCCGCCATCTCGTTCACAATCATTACCTTGGGCCCCCAGATCCCCGCCGACGGCGAGGTGAAGGGCTTGCGATCGCCCACCGGGTTGTTGAAGTAGCCGTCAAAGTCACGGCTCAGCAGCTCAATGATATAGTCGGCCGCAGATCCGCCGCCGTTGTATCGCTCGTCCACCACGGCGCCTTGCTTGTCCTGCTGCGCAAAGTAGTAGCGGTTGAAGGCCTGATACCCGCCCTGTCCCGTGTTAGGCAGATGCAGATACGCCAGTCGTCCTCGGGACAACGAATCCACCAGCCGCCGGTTCCCTTCCACCCAGGCCCGCGTGCGCAGGCCCTGATCGTTGGCGATCGGGACCACGGTCAGCTGCCGCGCGCCCTGCAGCGTGGGCTGCGTGTTCACCGTGATCACCGTTTGCCGATTGGCCGTGCCATCGAGCAGACGATACACGTTGTCGGTGGACCGCAACTCGGTGCCATTGACGGCCAGGAGGTACTCCCCTGCCCGCACTTCAAACCCGGGCGTCACCAACGGCGCCCGCAGGTCGGGGTTCCAGCTCTCGCTGTCGTACACGCGGCTGAAGCGATACCGCCCGTTCTCGATCGCAAAGTCAGCTCCCAGCAGCCCACCGTTTGCGTCCGGGCCATCGGGCAGGTCGCCGCCACGCACATACGAATGCCCCACCGCTGTCTCAGCCTCCATGGCGTCGAGCAGGTAGTTGAGGTCCTCGCGATGTGCAACGAATGGGAGGAACTGCTTGTACTGCGCCACCACTTTCGGCCAGTCCGTGCCGTGGAGATTCGGCACGTAGAAATAGTCCCGTACCTTGCGGCGCGCCTCCTCGAAGATCTGCGCAAACTCCGCCTTGCCATCCCACCACATGCGGAGGGTGGCGTTGAGACGTCCCGTGCCGGCCGCGGGCGCGGCGGTGGCGGCCGCGTCCACCAGAAAGAGCGACCCGTTCTGCCCACCGGTCCGGTACAACAACCGGCGGCCGTCCTGACTAACCGTATACTGCGCCACGCCAGTGGCGAAGGGGATGGCCCGTCGGTCGCGTAGCGTGTACCGATGCAGGGGGGAGCCTGCGCCACCACCCCCGGGGCCACCACCCCCTCGCTCCTGCGTGCCCGACGGCGGGACGTTTTCGGTGAAGAACACCGTCCCCGCTGCCCCTGCGCGCACATTCGCGTAGTCCCGCTCGGCGATCCCCGGCACCGGCACGATGCGGCGCGCAATTCCGTCAAAGTCGATGGTGACTGGCGACGGGGCAGGCGCTGGTGTGCGCTCCGTCGCCGGAGTGGTGCGCTGACCGGGAAGTGGCTCGTCGTCGCTTTCCGGGGTAAAGGGCGTCGGTTCTCCGTTGCGCAGGATGGCCGCATACAAGGCGTTGGTACGCGGCCGTTCGTAGTTTGTCATGTCCAGCCACTGCGACCGGAGCGCATGATTGGTGCTGGCAAGAAACCAGAGATACTTCCCGCTCGCGTCCCAGGCGGGGGAGGTGGCGTCTGCCAGCCCATCCGTGAGCTGCTTCTGCTGACCCGTTTCCGTATCCAGCAGCACAATCACGCGATAGTACGTCGCAAGACGTTTGGCGAAGGCAATCCAGCGTGAGTCCGGGCTCCACACCGGATTCATCGACCGCTCGGGCACCATGTGCGGGTCGCCGTCAAACGTTCGGGCGGCACCACTGGCAATGTCCACCACCCACAACTTCAGATGCGTGTCGACAAACGACAACTTGCGGCTGTCGGGTGACCAGGTGGCCATGTACGGAAAACTCATCCCCGGCAGCGGGATCGATTTGCGGGACGTAAGGCCATCCTGCGAACTCACCACAAGCTGGTACTCCCCCGATGCATCGCTGAACCAGGCTATCGACTGCCCATCCGGCGACCACGTCGGGAGTCGCTCAGCACTTCCGCTCGTTTGTGTCAGGTTGCGGACATCGCCCTTTTCGGCAGGAATCGAGAAGACCTCACCACGCGACTCCACCAGCGCCCGCCGTCCCGTGGGGCTCACCGTCAGATTGGTCATCCGGCTCGTGACGTCCTTCCACTGCGGCATCATCCATGGGAAATCGCCCTTGACCGTGATGGGCACAGGCGCGGAGCGCCCCGTCTTGGGATCAAGCAGATGAATCCGCCCGGCCTGCTCGAAGACGACGGCGTTCGGTGATGCGCCGAGGGTCTTGACGTCCAGGTCGCGAAAGCGCGTGACCTGGGAGAGCTGGCGTGAACGGGACGCGTACTTCCACACATTCTGCACACCATCGCGATCTGAAATGAAGTACACATCGTCTCCCACCCACGCCGGGTCGATCTCCTTGGTGTTCCCGGGACGGGCGATCGTGTCGAGCGCCCAGGTCTTGAGGTCGACAATCCAGATCGGCTTGTTCTGGCCACCGCGGTAGTTGCGCCGTTCGTCATCCCACGACGAGGCCATGCGATACACCACACGACCGTTGTCGGCGCTGATCTGTCCCTGGAAGGCACGCGGGAGCGCCATAGCCTCTTCGGCGCCGCCGTCGACCGAAACCGTCCAGAACCGGGGGACAGCGTTCGGAGCATGTGACGCGCGTCCGCTGGTGAATACCACGCGTTGCCCATCCGGTGTCCATCCCGCGGCATTGTCACCACCGGGATGCCAGGTGAGCCGTTTTGGCTCCCCGCCGTCGACCGGCACGGTGTAGACATCGGCATTCCCGGCGTAGGTTCCCGTGAACGCGACCATGCGTCCATCGGGCGAGAGGCGGGGCTGAGAAGACCCGCCAGGGAATGAAGTAAGGCGTCGCGCCTGTCCGCCGGCCCGGTCGACGATCCAGATGTTGCTGGCGTAGGCGAAGGCGATATGCCGGTCGCTAACGCTCGGCTGGCGGAGGAAGAGTGTTTCCTGGGCACCGGCGGCCAGTGGCGCGACGGCGGCGAGGAGTGAGCAGAGGTAGCGACGCATGTCGGAGGTCGAGGGTTCCGGAAGATCTTGCCACGGGGCCCGCCTCGCGTCTACCCCGCTGACACTATTCCAGGCGGAGGTGGCTGAAGGGCCGCGATATCAGCTCGCTGCGGGCCACCGAAAGTCCGGAGCGCCGTGCGAACAACTTCTCTGGCGTCACGGGCGCTTGGTCTCGGTCGCTGGTCGTCCGTGATCGACCGCCCGTCCCTGCTCTCTTGCTCCTCGCGGGAATCGGCCACTACACTCGGCCGATGAGCTCGACCACGCCATTGGCTGCCGACCTCTTGCAGCGCATCGCGCGTGGCGACAGCACCGCGTACGAGTCGCTTTACCGCGAGATGGCGCCACGCCTCTGCGCCTATATCACGCGATACGTTCGCGATCCAGCCGAGGCCGCGGACCTCACCCAGCAGCTCTTTCTCGATCTCTGGATCGATCGCGCCAAATGGAAGGTCACGGCCCCCGGCCTCCGCGCGTATCTCTTCCGATGCGCACGCAATCGGGCCCTCAACGCCAGACGGCGTCACCGCGTCGAGGACAGCTGGCAGGATGGTGTCAACGCCGACCCCGACCAGGCGCACTCCCTTCCGGCTTCCCCCGAACCGGCCGACGTGAAAGTCATCCGGCTCGAGGCCGAAGACGCGTTGCAGCGTGTGCTCGACGCCCTACCTGAGCGTTGCCGCATGGCCATGCATCTTCGGTGGAAGGAAGGGCTCTCGTACGCCGAGGTGGCCGAGGTCATGGAGATCACCGAAAAAGGGGTCGAGAAACTCCTCGGCAGGGGAATGGCGGCGCTCCG
Organism: uncultured Gemmatimonadota bacterium; assembly: GCA_902826615.1. Taxonomy (GTDB): domain Bacteria; phylum Gemmatimonadota; class Gemmatimonadetes; order Gemmatimonadales; family Gemmatimonadaceae; genus RBC101. The sequence continues at coordinate 329,367 of CADEFN010000005.1, read as the reverse complement.
GGCGGCGATCGGCTGAGCCAATGGGGGGAAATTCTCTCTTGGGGTGTTACTTCGACCATCCCAATCCCCGCTCGCGTGACTTCACCCGACAACCTTGTCATTGAGCGGTACCTCGCCGGCGATGCGTCGCCCGACGAACGTCGCGTGGTCGAGGCATGGCTGCGCGAGGACCCATCTCGCGCAGCTCGTGTGGCGCAGCTGCGAACGCAGGTCGACCGTGCGAACGCGTTGTTTGATGCACATCAAGGCTGGCAGCAGCTTGCGCCGCGACTGTCGCACGGGCGCTGGAGCGCCGCCCGCCCGATCCTCGGGGCGGCCGCGGCATCCCTGGTGTTCTGGTTCGGCTGGCAGGGATGGTCGAATCGCGAGCAGCAGCTCGCCGCCGCCCCCGGCACCTCGCCATCGGTCGCACTCGCTGACGGGTCCAGGGTCCGGCTTGCCCCCGGCTCGAGTATGGTGTGGCGGGCCCGCCCCGGCCGCGATCGTTATGTGCGTCTGAGTGGGGAAGCGTGGTTCGAAGTCGCGCATGCCGAGACGCCATTCCGCGTGTACGCCCGGCATGCCGTGATCGAGGACATCGGCACCCGTTTTGCGGTGGATGCGCGTGACACCCAAGGCGATGTGGCGGTGACGGTCGAAGAGGGCGAGGTCTCTCTGGCAACCGTCGCTCGGGACTCCACCCAGGCACCCCATCGTTTGGTCGCCGGACAGGGGGCGAGCATTGACCAGACCGGCCGCATCGCGTCGCTCACCGATTTCGACGCACGTCTTGCCTGGGTGCGAGGCGACTTCGTCTGGCGCGATGTTGCGGTTTCAGCAGTGGCTGCAGACCTCGAGCGCTGGTTCGGGGTGGTGGTGGAGGTTGACGACTCCCTCCGCTCGCTCCGTCTCACGGCGCGGTACGCACATCAGGCTGGTGCCGCAGAGATCATCGAGGGGATCGCGCTCACGTTCGGGGCACGTGTCTCCAGGGACGGCACGCGCTGGACGCTCACCCGGAGCGCGCGATGAGGGCCGCATGCCTCCTTGCCTTGGTCCTGCCGGTCAGCGCGCTGGCACAAGGTGCGGCATCAGCCTCGCTGCGCGCCTTTGACGTCGCACGCGACACATCGGCCGCTCTCCAGAGACGAATCTCCCTTGACCTTCGTGGTCTGCCGCGCGCCGCCGTCGTCGACTCCATCGCACGGCGGGCGGGATTGTCCTACACAGCGGATGCCACGCTGCCTGCACTGGCAACCAGCATCTCCTTCCGGGCGACCAACGAAGCGGCGGGGATCGCGCTTGCTCGCCTGGCACGCGAAGCCGGACTCGAACTCCTCGTTGCCACTTCAGGGAGTGTGGTGCTTCGGCCCATGACACGCACGCTCCCACCTCCTGCGCCGCCCGCCGTGGAGCTAGAGCGCACCAACTGGCGGCTCACGGGTCGCGTTCGCAATGCCAGAACACTCGAACCAGTTGGTGATGCACGGCTGTCTGTAGCTGGCGTACCCTATACCGCCAATGCGGCCGGCCTGTTCTCCATTCCGGCCTCGTCCGGCCCGCTCACTATGCGAGTGCGGGCGATGGGCTTCGCTCCACATGACACCACGCTCGCCGTGGCCGGTCATCTGACCCTCGATCTGCAACTCGACCCACGGCCCATTGGCCTGGCGCCAGTGCAGGTTACCGATACACCAGACGTCCTCTCCGACGTTGATCCGGGCGCCGTGGCGATGGGGGTGTCGCGCCTCGCCCCACGCGAACGACGCGCCGCTCCCGCCCTGCTTGGCGAGCCCGATCCCATGCGCGATCTCACCACCCTGACCGGGATCGGGACAGCGACCGACGCCTCGACTGCGGTATCGGTGCGAGGAGGACGCACCGATGGGAATCTCCTTCTTCTTGACGGTGCGCCGATCTACAACCCGTCACACGTCTTCGGCCTCCTCTCCACCCTGCACAGCGAGGCCACCGACGTCATCACCGTCTACAAGGGGACAGCGCCGGCACGGTTTGGCGGGCGACTGTCGTCAGTCATTGACGTGCGGCAGCGTGACGGCAATGGCCGCGACGTGGAAGGCTCGACCTCCATCGGGCTCCTCTCCAGCCGAGGCCTCATCGAGGGGCCCGTGGGCTCTCGGGGGTCGTTCATGGTGGCTGCGCGCCGTTCGTATGCCGACCTGCTGTTCCGCAATGTCGTGGACAGGGATGAGGAAACCATTGCGTACTTCTACGATCTGAACGGAAAGGTCACGTGGCGGGCAGGACGCACCGGTACACTCTCTGCGTCCGGTTACCTGGGCAGGGATCAGTTTGGTTTTGATGTGCGTAATGGGGCCTCGTGGGGCAACACCGCCGGCGCTCTGCGCTGGAGCCAGGTCGTCTCGCGCCGCCTTCTTTCCACCGTGACCCTCTCACGTGGCGCATACGACTTCGGCTTTCTCCTTGACGCCGGGCCGGAGGACCCAGTGAAATGGAAGGCAGCCATCACCTCCACAGATCTTCGCGTCGAACAACAACTGACCCTGCGCGGAGGTCGCACCCTCGACTTCGGCGGAGAACTCGCGCTGCTCAAGGTCGAACCTGGTGCCGACGTGTTTGGCCTCGATCTCAATAAGCTCAAACGGGAACGACGGCAGGGACGGAGCGCCGCCCTGTATGCCAGTCATGAAATCGACTTCGGCGATGGCCTGGCTCTCCAGCTGGGGCTGCGATGGGCCGGTTTCGAGCGCGTTGGCCCCGCCACACTCTACACCTACCGGGGCCCACCACTTGGCTTCGACCCTGCCATCGGACAGTACGTGCAGGGACAAGTGGTGGACAGCACCAGTGTTCGGGGCGGCTTCGCCGGTACCGGTGGGTTGGAGCCGCGCCTTGGGCTGCGGTACACGCTCGATTCTGCCTCGAGTCTCAAGATCAGCGCCACGCGCCACCGGCAGTACTTGCACCTCGGCTCGGCAGGCGCCGTACCCCTGCCCACCGACGTCTTTGAACCCACCGGACCCTGGATCCGCCCGATGACCGGCGATCAGGTGTCACTCGGCTACGCGCGACGAATGGGACTCCTGGAGTGGTCCGTGGAGGGGTGGCTGCGTCGCTCTCGCAACCTCGTCGAATACATCGACGGCGTGGAAGTGGCGGAAGCGCGCCAGGTGGAAACCGTCATCGAGCAAGGTGAAGGACGAGCACGCGGGCTCGAGATGTTCCTGCGCCGTCGGGGAAGCCGCGGCGCCTGGTGGGTGAGTTACACCCTGAGCCGCGCCGAAGAACGCTTTCGTGCGCGGTCGCTACTCAGTGATCTGGCCGCAAGCGGACAATCGGGCGGGCTCAATGATGGCCGCTGGTTTCCGGCGCAGCTCGATCGCACACACCAACTCTCCGCAACCGGCACGTGGAAAACACAGGGGCGCTGGGAGCTGGGGGCGACGTTCACTGCAACCAGTGGACTGCCGACGACATTGCCACTGACACGTTACGTCGTGGGAGGACTTGTCCTCACCGAGTACCAGAGTCGTTTCGGCGGCCGGTTGCCGGCGTATCACCGGCTCGACCTCGGCTTCACACGCCGGATGCGGGAACGCGCTGCTCTCCAGTTCGGCATCGTCAACGCCTATCATCGCTTCAATGCGCAGTTTGCCGGCGTCCGGCTCGGCCCCAACGGACTTGAACAGGTGCAGTACTCAATCTTCCGCGCCGCTCCCTCCGTGAGCTACGCATGGCACTTCTGAACCTTCGGCACCTGCGGCGACTCGCCATGGTCTGTGTCATCTCGGTCGGCTGCGAGCGGATCGTGCCGATCGACAGTGCGCCCTCTGACCCCCTGCTGGTGGTGCAGGCCCGGGTCGACGTAGCCGCGAACCGGGGTTCCGCGCCGTCCTTCGTGCGACTGGCCCTCACCTCGGCACTTAACAACAATGCGGGGGACCTCCCGGTTTCCGACGCACTGGTGCAGGTCTCCGACGACAGCGGACGAATGCATACCTTCGCCGGGCTTCCAGGCCGCCCCGGTTTGTACGCGTCGTCCGCGACGCTGGCAAAGGCGGCGTTGTATCGCTTGCGGATCACATGGCGTGGTGACCAATACGAGGCGGTTGAGCGCTTGCCTCGTGCCATGCCTATCGATCAGCTCTCTTTTGTCAGGGTCGACGGCGCAGGCAACGTGCCCGGCTCCACCGTGGCGGTGCATTTCACCGATCTCGCACCGGGTGCGGACTTCTACCAGTGGGAGCAGTACACCAACGGCAGTCCTGTCGCCATGCCGGACTCGCTGTTCTTCGATGCCTTTGTGCGGAGCGACAGTCTTTTCAACGGGGAGTCGGTCTCGGAGTATGTACCGTACCCCTACGTCGGCACCGAACGTGGGGCGCAGGTCCGCGTGCGTCAGGCCACGGTCTCCCCCGGGGCGGGGGCCTACCTCGCTATCCTGTTGCGACAACGGGGTGCCAGCGGTGAGCCGTTCGCGCGAGCGCCGTTCAACGTCCGGGGCAACGTGATCAACCGCACCACGCCCGCACGTCGTGCTTTAGGGGTGTTTGCCGTACGTCATGTCTGGGAGGCCACCGCGCGGGTGCCGTAGGCGGGGACCGACGCAGCCACGCAGGCGACACCTCAAGGCCAGCGGACGCGCTATTCCGACCGCAGCGCCGTCACCGGGTCCAGCCTTGACGCCCGGCGCGCCGGTCCTGCACTCGCCAGCGCGCCGATCAGCACCAGCAGCAGCGCCACCCCGGCATACGTCACCATGTCTGTCGATTGCGTTTCATACAGAATGGACCTGAGTACCGTGGTAACCGCCACCGCAGCCACCAGCCCCAGCGCCACTCCAACCGTCGAAAGCTTTACGCCATTGCCGACGATGCGCGCGATCACTCGCGACGGCCGCTCCCCCAGCGCCAGCGTGACGCCGATCTCACGCGTGCGCTGCGAGACCGTGTAGGCGATCACGCCGTACAATCCCACGGCCGCGAGCACCAGCGCCGCCCCGGCGAAGATCATGAACACCAGCATCGTGAGCCGCGCTTCTGCGGCCCGATCGGCCACCAGGGCGCTCAGAGGCTGCACACTCGCGACCGGGAGCAGCGGATCAAGGGCCTTCACCTGCGCGCGGAGCGTCGCCACCACATCGCCACGACCACGCACGGCCAGCCACATCGATGGCGCGGGGAATTGCGCGTGTGCCCAGTACATCGTGGGGTTCGGGAGCGAATCGAGATAGACGTGCCGCGTATCCCGCACCACACCGATCACGGTCTTCACCTGGCCATTCGATGACGCCAGCCGCTGGCCGATGGGGTTCTCTTCACCAAACGCCTGCTGCGCCAGCGTTTCGTTGATCACCACCGAGATGTCGGTGCTCTCACGATCGGCATCGGTGAAGACATGACCACGGATCACCGGGATACGCACCGCCTCGAAGTACCCCGGCGTCACCACCCGCCACGACCCCATCCGATACCCGTCACGTGTCGGGTTAGCGAGTTCCGCGCGTATGAAGCCCTGCGCGTAGTTGAGCGCACCAAACGGCGGCGTGACGATGGCCCCCACAGCCTCCACACCGGGAGCGGTAGCCACTCCATTGATGAGTGTTCGCATGAACTCCACGCTGCGCTCGCTGTCGTAGCGGCTGTTTTCGGTGGACACGTTCGCGATGGTCACTCCGCTGGGGTCGTACCCCAGGTCAGAACCCATGAGGCGAAGGAACGAAGTGCCCACCAGTGTGGCACTCACCAGCAGAATGGTGGCCAACGCCACTGACGCGACGATGAGTCCATTCCGCGTGCGCCCCGCGGGCGCGAGCCGGGTGCCGCTCTTCAACGTTCCAATGGAGTCCCCCGATCGCCCAAGCCGCCACGCCGAGGCCACACCGAAGAACAGTGCGCTCACCAGGGACGCCGCCAGCGCGAAGGCCAGCACGCGCCAGTCCATCGACACGTCATCAAGACGCGGCACCGAATCGCCGGCCATACGCTTGAGTACGGGCACAGCGGCCATCGCCATCAACGTGCCAACCAGCGCCCCCGCGAGCGCCAGCACCGTGGCCTCCGTCAGCAGCTGACGCACTAAACGCCCCGTGCCTGCGCCGAGTGCGGCACGGACCGCAATCTCACGCGACCGCGCAGCGGCACGAGCCAGCAGGAGGTTCCCGACGTTGATACACGCCATGGCGAGCAGCAGCACCACGGTCGCCAGCAGCGCCAGCACCCGCATCTCGAATTGTGGCGACACAAACGCCTGACGAAATGGAGTGACCGCCGCGCTCCACTTCTCATTCTCCACCGGATACCGCTGCCGCAGCTCCTCCGCAATCGACGTCATCTCGGCGCCGGCTTGTTCGCGCGTGACTCCGTCACGGAGACGTGCGATTACATCGAGTCGCCGGTCGCCACGCGGGTACTCCAGCGATGGCGAGAGGGGCGTCCATACGTCGACGTCCTCGGGAAAGGTGCGCCCCTGGGGAATGACGCCGACCACTCGATGAGCGGAACCATCAATGTCAATGGTTCGGCCGATCGTCGCGGGGTCCGTGCCGTATCGCCGCTCCCACAGCGACTGGCTGATCAGCGCAACGCGCGTGTCGCCCCCGGTCACGTCTTCCTCGGCCAGAAAGGCGCGGCCACGCAGGGGCGTCACCCCGAGCGTGGCAAAGAGTGCGTGTGTCGCCATCACCCCTTGCAGTTGCTCCGGTTCTCCGTCGCCGGTGAGGGTGACGGTGCGGCCGGCATAGGCGGCCCACGAGACAAACGAACGGGAGCGACCGACCCAATCGAGGTAGTTCGGTTCAGACACCGAGAAGGTTTTTCCCTCGGGCGTGACCTCGTTCACGAGGAGCAGGCGATCCGACTGTGTGTAGGGGAGCGGCCGGAAGAGGACGGCGTTGGCGAGCGAGAAAATGGTGGTGGACGCGCCCAGCCCGGTCGCCAGCGTGGCAATGGCGGCAAAGGCAAAACGCGGAGAGAGTCTCAACTGTCGTAATGCCTGACGTACATCCTGGCGCATCTCATCGAACCAGCGCTGCCGGCGGAACTCCTCGTCGCGTCGTTCACCGATGTCACGGCACTCCGCCTCGATGCTGGCGAGGTTGCCAAACTTGCGCCGTGCTTCGGCGCGCGCGGCGTCTGGTGAATACCCGCGCGCAACGAGGTCCTGCTCCAGCTGCTCCAGGTGCGCGCGAATTTCGTCCGACACTTCATCCGTCACCGACGGCTTCCAGAGCCGCGCCCGCAGCTCGCGCGAGAAACGTCCGAGTTCGGGCATGGGTCAGCCCTCCGCGTGCAGCAGCACGCGTGCAACCCCATTGGCGAAGTGCTGCCACTGCTGCACCTCTACCGCCAGCCGATCCCGGCCCTCGGGGGTGAGCGAATAGATCTTCACCCGCCGCTTGGTATCGGAGAGCCCCCACTCGGCGACAATCCAGCCTTTGCGCTCGAGGCGGTACAGTGCGGGGTAGAGCGACCCTTCTTCGACCTGAAGCGCCTGCCCACTCACCGACTCGATCCAGCGGGCAATCGAGTACCCATGTCGCGGCGCCCAGGCCAGGGTTTTGAGGACGAGGGTGTCGAGCGTTCCGTGCAGGAGCTCGGTGTCGGCAGGCATCGGCGATACCTCGATTATCAAGGTGTGCCGTAAGGTGCACGCCGGACACCTAGATAGTCAATGGGTGGCCGTCAAACCCTCGCGCCATTGGCGCTTAGCTGACACGTACGTCCGGACCCGCTTCGGAACGCCCTGACCACTTCTATATGACCAGGGCCTGCGGCAGGAGGTACTCTCGTGCGCATGAACTCGCCCTGCTCTCCGCGTCTACTCCTGAACCGCCGGGGGGCGAACCACCGTTCCCCGGGTTTAAGGCGCGGTCCGGTGTCGTTGACGCTCGCGCTCTGTTGCGCGCTCCTCGCCTGCACCTCCACAGAGCAGTACGGCTTTGTGGCGGAACTGGGACGCGACACCTTGTCGGTCGAGCACATCACTCGCTCTCCAGGCAAGCTGATCGCCGATGGCGTCGATCGCTTCCCCCTGGTCAGGCAACGTCACACCGAAATCGATCTTGGTCCGGACGGGCGACTCACGCACATGGTGATGGACGTTCGCACGCCCAGTGGCGCGACACCGGCGGAGCGTGGGCGCCGGGTAGTGGCGGACTTCACCAACGATTCCGTGCATGTGGTGATCACGGACAGTGCCGGTATCACACAGCGCTCCTTCGCGACCGGAAGCCTGCTGACGGTGCCGCATGTGTCCATGATGTACAGCGTCATCGAGCTCGAGATTGCCTTTGCACTCCGGCACGCGGCCGCCACAGGCATGAAAGCCGGCGAAAGTGTGGTCTTTCGCCAGTTCTATCCCGATCGTGACATCGGTCCCCGGTTTGTCCTGCATCGGGGGTATGTGAAAGTGCCAGCGGGCGACAGTGTTGAGCTGCGGCACGACTGGCTGGCGGGTTATGGAGACGTGAAGGTCGATAGCGCCGGGCGGATGCTGAGTTACTCCGGTGCCCGCTCCACGTACAAGGTTGCCGTACAGCGGATCACGACCCGACCAGACATCAGCGCCATTGCCGCCGCCTTTGCCGCCCGCGAGAGGGAGGTGGGTGCGTCGCAGCTGAGTGTGCGAGACACGGCACGTGGGCAAATTGGCGGCGTCACTCTTTCGGTCGACTACGGCCGCCCGCTGGCGCGCGGCCGCACGCTGCTCGGCGACGTCATCCCGTACGAACGTGTGTGGCGTACGGGTGCCAACGAGGCCACCCACATGACCATCACGTCGCCTTTGCGGGTGGGTACGCTGACACTGCCTGCCGGGACGTATACCCTGTGGACGATGCCTCGACCGGACGGTGCTGAGCTCATCGTGAACTCGCAGACGGGTCAGTGGGGCACCGGGTACACCCGCACACACGATTTAGGGCGTGTCGCCATGGCCGTAGGTTCGCCCACAGCGCCGGTTGAGGCATTTACCATCGCGATCGTCCCCGGCTCTGCGGGGAACGGCGAACTGGTGATGGAGTGGGGAAACTTCCGGTGGAGCGTGCCGCTCGAGGCCGCTGCCCTCGCACGTGCCAGGTAAGTGCGACGCTGCCAACACCGTGCGCAGGCATGCATGCCCGTGTGGGACCTACTTCACCGCGAGCCAGTATCGTTTGGTCCAGATCACTAACGCTCCGCACGCCCTGGTAACCTGGAACGGTCCTGGCACTTCGTTCGGACTGGTATAGATCTCCGCCGCTGCCACGTCACCGGGCCGGACAAACCAGTCGAGCGCCCCCGTTATGCGGATCCCGTCGACGAAAATGGGCACCAGGGTATTGCAACTGCGTCCGGCGGTCGCGACGTGCACTTGCACATCACCTCCACTCTCACGCAGGGCAACGTCAGGTACGCTCCCCAGTGCGGAGGTCACCCGTCCAAGTGCCCGCGCGTCCATCTCCTCTGCGTTGAGAAAGTGACCGCTGCCCACCTTCACCCGCTGGAGGTGTGCTCGGTACTCCGGATTGGTACGTAGCCGCTCCGACACCACCTTCACCGTATCGAGACTGACTGCATACTGCTCGAAGCGCACGCTCACCGTCTGGTCTACGCCGACATTCACCCTGGAAAGCACCGGCTCGAATCCGATCTTCAGGAACTCCACCATACGCGACCCTGTCGGCAGTCCACTGCCACCAACCCATCCATCCTCTCCGGTGCGACCCTCCCAGTCGCTGCCGTCCACTCTGACCCGTACACCAACGGCGTTGCTTCCATCAGGCAGCGTTGCGTGGGCGCGCAGCTGTCCCACCAACGCCTGATCGCCCAGTACCAGATCGACGCGCACAAACCCATCTGCCGGAACCTCGGACAGCACGGAGCCCGTGCTCCCGGCAGGCCCGGTTGCCCGCAGTGCCACGCGCGTACCGAGCGGGACATGACACACCTCGTATCGTCCATCGTCCCGCACCGTGCCGTGCGTCGTCTGCTCGCGATACTCCAGTCCGCCTTTGCCTAACGTCGCTTCGGGCCAGCGTGCAACGACTTGGACGGCGGCGAGAGTCGAAGCACTCGGCGCACGAAGAAAGCCGACAATCACACCGGTCGAGTCCAGCGCGGCGCGGGCACCACACACGCTATTCGCAAACGACTTGGGAGAAGGAGTGGCGAGTACAATGCGGATTTCCCCTGGCTCCCTGACCCCTACGGCTACAACAGAAGGTGCTACCCCCAGCGAATCCAGTCGCGGGTGGAAAAACGTCGCCAGGTAACTGCCACGGTCCGGGACGCCCACACGAAAGCCTCCCTCGGCGTCACTGGTGACACTCCATCCTTCCCCCGGTTCGTCGGCGCGTACAACGCGCACCCGTGCACCGGCTACGGGGCGGCCCTCCAGACTGTCAAAGGTGACCCCTGCAATTGTCGCCAGCGTCGGTGCCGGGCCCGCGACACTAGCGGTCGTCTGCGCGAGCGTTGTTTGTGGCGTGACGCCGCCGAGCAGGCCGCCGACCAGTGCGACGCGCACCCACGCCGAGCGATTGCAGCCGACAGCCCCGCGCGGTGACCCAGGCTCCGACGATGACCAGCTGTTGACAGAGATCACGCTTCAGTCTGTTGGCAATTCGTCGCACAAATGCCCTGACACTCACACCATGATCATGCCGACGGACGGTGCGGCGTGGGCCGGCTGGGACGAGCGGCATCGTGGTGTGACAAGAGGCATGGAAGACATTGAGAAGTCGGCCATCCCTACTTTTGTCGACGTGGCCAGGGTGCTGCACCTTGCTGCAGCCCGCGTCGTGCTGGTACCAACTGTTGCCAGCATCGGTCGCTTGTTGCAGCCACTCGCTCACCTCATCATGCGCGCCGTCTCTCTACTCGCGTTGACCCTTTCATCGGTCGTGTCCGCTCAACCGGTGCGCTCACTGATCAAACCCGACATGGAGTTCGCGGAACCCTTTTCGCACCCCACCGGCTTGAAGGAACTCCCCGACGGACGTGTGGTGGTCATCGATACCCGCGAGAAGAGCGTTCAGGTTGTCGACTTTACCAAAGGCAGGCTGCACAAGCTGGGGCGCGTGGGTGGAGGTCCCGGGGAATTCGGTCTGCCTTCGTCGCTACACGCACTCCCGGGAGATACCAGCGCGATCTTTGACCCGCTGAACTCGCGCTTTCTGCTGATCACGCCGAAAGGGGAGGTGGGTGACATCATGCGCACCTCTGCATCAGCCGCCGCCGGGAAACGTGGTGGGCCAGTCACGGTTACCATCTCCCAGCCTCGTTATGTCGATGCCCGAGGGCGGTTCTACAGACTGGGTGACGACATCCAGATGATCGATGGTGCACCAGCCATCCCGGATTCACTACCGATTCTCCGCCTGGACCGGCTGACATACACGACAGATACCCTTGGATACGTCCGCCAGCCCAAAACGGCCCTTACATCGTCGGAGGGACAGGGGGACATGCAGGTGAGCATGGGAGTGGCCAATCCCTTTGCCGCTGGCGAGGAGTGGTTCGTTACGCCAGACGGTCGCGTTGGCATCCTCAGGACACAACCGTACCGCATGGATTGGATCGCGCCGTCGAAGGTATCCGGGCCTGCCATTCCCACGCCCCGTCTCAAACTCTCCGAAGCGCACAAGCAACAGTGGCGCGCCTCGCGCAGCGCCACAACACTGGTGGTGATGAACAGCGGCACTGGAGGACAGGGCCCGCGCGAAGCGGTCGGGGTGCGCATGCCGGAGCCCACAGACTGGCCCGAATATCTCCCGCCCTTCCTTCGCTCGGGTCAATCCATATTTGTGGCGCCCGACGGGCGCGTGTGGGTGGCGAGGACTCGCGAGGCGAAGGACAACACGCCGTCGTACGACGTCTTCGATGCCAGCGGCAAGGTCGCGCTCCGGGTTGCGTTGGCGCCGAGGACACGTGTCATTGGGTTTGGAAGGGGCGTCGTCTACACCCTTCGGTCTGACGAAGACGATCTGCAGTACCTGCAGCGACATCGGTTGCCACTGTACCCGTGACAAGGTCAGCACGAGCGACCTCGTACGCTTGCCGGCGTAACGCTGTGCTCACCATGCCATTGCCGATGAGGCTACTTCGCGCGCGCGCCCCCAGCGCAACGGCAGTCCTTCTGTTGCTGGTTTCGGCTGGAGTGGTCCAGGCGCAAGATCGGCCGGTGTTGCGTGACAGCGTACGCGCTCTGGCGATCGATGACGGTCAGACAGCTGGTCGAGCCGCACCACGTGGGGGCGCCGCCATCGGAGGATTCTTCGGGGGTTTAGGTGTCGGGTTTTTTGCGCTGCCTGCGGCCCTCGGTGCTCCAGTGGGCATAGTGGGCACCGTCACCGGGATCGCGGTCACCGGCGCTGCGGCGACAACACGAGCCAACAACGGACTGGTGGCCGAGCGGACAACCCGTTTCGGCACGGAATACGGCCGTGTGTTTTCGGATTCGTATCGTGCCGCTCATGGGCCGCGTAGACGGAAAGCCGCTTTGGTCGGTGCGGCGACTGGGGGTGCCGTTGGCTTCTCCCTGTTCCTCGCAGTTGCCGCCTGGGCCCTCGGGAGCTGACGACAAGACGCAAGTGCCACCAAGGAGCCTGCCCTCTCACACGCTCAGTTCCTGACGGGAATGCGCGGAAGGCATACCGTACCGCGCCGGCCAGACCCCTGCCCTTTTCGGGCCTGACGGGGCCTTACGGACCAGCGAGGCGGCGCGTCGATTAGATCCACTCTTCACGTGAACCCGCCCGCCCTCGCATGGCAGCCGCCCACGCTGACACCAGTCGCCTCCTTGCCGAGATGTCCGCCAGTGAACCTCTCCCCGAGGCGCTTGTAGAACTTCTCTATGATGAGCTCCGGCGCATCGCGCATGGCCAGCTCAAACATGAGCGTCCCGACCACACGCTGACGACAACCGCGCTCGTACACGAAGCCTGGCTGCGGCTTGCCGGTTCAACACATCTGCCCAGGGACACACACGCCCGTTTTTTGGCCGCTGCCGCCAACACCATGCGGCGGGTACTCGTCGACTACGCTCGCGCTCGCAACACCAAACGTCGCGAAGGTATGCGTCATGCCGTCGCGCTCGACGAGGCCCTTGACCTGGCGAAGGAGCAGGGCGAGGAACTCCTCGCGCTGGACGACGCGCTCGCGCGGTTGCAGGCATCTGCGCCACGGCTGGTGCAAATCGTGGAATGCCGTTTTTTTGCCGGGTTGTCCGAGGCCGAGACCGCCGAGGTCATGGGGACCAGCGTACGCACCGTTCGCCGGGACTGGGTCAAGGCCAAGGGCTGGCTGGCGGCAGCCATGGGTTAGCTCAGGCCTTTCCCTCGCGTCTCCACACCGCCAGAGCACTGTCGACCGACGCGCGTGCTCGTGCTCGCGATGGAAGCTGCGCATAACGACTCGCCGCCTCCCGGCACAACGCCACAATCTCCGACTGCCGTTGGGTGCTGCCAGGCCCCGATGCATACGCGAGCGCGCGCGCGAGCAGAAACGCCGCCTCGGCGACCTGGGGATCGCGTGGTGACAATCGCTGCCGAAATTGCTCGAGTCCTTCGCGCAACAGGGGTTCGGCCTCCGCGACGCGACCGGCATCGAGCAGATATTCGCCGCGGGCCAGCGTAATCTCGGCGTGGCGCACGTGGGTGGGTGGCAGCGCACTTCGGGCAATGGCCGCAGCGCTGTCCAGCGCCACAAGACCTTCTGCGGTTCGTCCCAGTTTGGCTGCGGCACGCGCAATGCCAAACCATGCCGCGGAAGCATATGCATGTTGTCCGCCCACGCCGGCGCGTACGCGAGTCAGGACATCGCGAAACACGGTCTCCGCAGAGGCCCATTGCCCGGCCGCCAGCCGAGCCCGTCCGATGTTGGTTGACGTGACAATGGCGAGAAAGTGTTTGTCGTCGTGCAGGCGCACCGCCATCTCGTACGCCGCAGTGAACCCCGATTCCGCCGCGGCCGCCTGCTCGAGACGCAAGGCGGTGTACGCTGCGTTGCTGCGCGCAATCACCACTCGATCGTGTCCGTTCGCGTAGACCCTGGAGAGCAGCGGGAGCACCCGTTCTTTCAGCATGCGCGCGCTATCGAGCTCCCACCGTTCCTCGAGCAACGCCGACCAATTGCCCAACAACATGAGGTGTTCGGGATTCGTCGCGAGCTCGGGACTGGCAAAGTGTCGCGCGGCCCGCTCGAACTCTCGACCGGCTTCGTCGTCCTTGCCCGCCGCATCGAGGGCGGCGGCGACATTGCCCGCTGACTGACCGAGGAACACCGGCCCCAGCGGCGCGCCCACCTGGTATGCCTGACGACTGGCCGCCGCAGCGTCGTCAAAGCGCTGCATCCGATAGAGCACGTTGGTCCACGCCCCGTACAGGCGTGCGAGTGTGGTATCCGGCGCGCCGATATCCTGTGCATCATCGATGGCGCGGCGGAATGCCGAGTCCGCCAAAGGCAGCTCGCCGCGTATTCGCTGAATTTCACCCAGGGTAGCGCGGGCCATGATGGCGGCCATACTTCGCGGGATCGCGCTGTCGGCGATCGCGACGGCCTTGCGCACAAGGGTGTCGGCCCGGTCGACCGCTCCCAGGTCACGGTTGATTTCATACACCGTGAGCAGCACCTGCACTTGCAGCTGCGGCTTCCCGGCGAACATCGAGTCAACACCCGCCGCCGCACGCTGGAGCATCTCGCCAGCCGTGATCGAATCGCCTCGGGTCTGTTCCGGCGCGGCTTCCACGAAGAGGCTGCGCAGAAAGCTGCTGACCGCGGTGGCTTCCTCCGCGGCCGCGCGTGCTTTGCGGGCTTCGCTGGCCGTGGCCATGGCGCCACCAACTATTGCAAGCATCGCGGTGGCTGCGAGTCCCACAGCAGTCCGATGACGTCGCACAAACCGGGAGACGTGATACGTCCAGCGACCCTCACGGGCGCGGACCGGCATCGCGTCGAGGAAGCGCCGTACATCATCGGCGAACTGCCGTACTGTCTGGTACCGCACCGTCGGATCCGGACGTACCGCGGCCAGCGCAATGGCATCGAGGTCGCCTCGCAGCGTGCGGAGGAGTCCGGATAGTGTGAGCCCACGCGCCGTGGCCGCCTCCGGCGTTGCCAGCGCGGACGCCGGACGCGCTGGCTCCTCTTCCACAATCCGCATCCAGCTCTCGCGCGGACGCGAGCGCAAGTCGTGTGGCCTGGCTCCACAGACTAACTGATAGAAGATCACTCCCAGCGCGTAACAATCGGTGGCCGATGTCACCGGCTCGTGGCGCCACTGTTCAGGGGCGGCATACTCCGGTGTGAACAGACGTTCACCGGCTCGTGTGTCATCCGCCTCGCCGTCGTCCCCGCCCAGCAGTTTGGCCACACCAAAGTCGAGCAGGCGGACCTCGCCCGTGGTCGTGACAAGGATGTTCGATGGTTTGAGATCGCGATGTATCACCAGACGCTGGTGTGCGGCCTGAACGGCGTCGCACACAGAGAGGAACAGCAGGAGGCGGGCACGGAGGTCGAGGCGGCGTTCGTCGCACCAGGCGTCGAGCCGCACGCCCTCGACGTACTCCATGGCAAACCAGGGCAGACCATCGTCTCGCACACCCCCGTCCACCAGTCGTGCCACGTTCGGATGCTCGAGGCGGGCCAGCGCACGCTGCTCGGCCATGAAGCGCTGCCGGAGCGAGGTGGAGAGCAGCGGTGACGAGATGACCTTCAGCGCGACACGCTGCTCGAAGCTTCCGCCTTCGCGTTCAGCGAGATAGACACGCCCCATCCCCCCATGACCGATCTCGTGCAGGATGCGAAAGGGTCCAAAGGTGGTGCCGAGCAGCGGGTCGTTTGTCTCTGTCTCCTCGGCCTGATCCGGGCGGAGCGCCTCCGAGAGGAATTCCGCACCGGGGCGGTCCAGAAACGCAGCGTTCCCGATGCCTGCGAGCAGGCGATCAACCCACTCGCGAAGGTGAGGGTCATGCGAAAAGCTGCGTTCGATGAACGCGCTCCGCCCTGTCTCTTCCATGTCCAGCAGCTCGTCGACGAGCGGCTCGACCTGCTTCCATTGTTCGGGCGAGGGCGACCACATTGGGGGCACCTACGAAGAAAATCGGGCGGGATTCATGTTGAGGGCCGGCAACACTTCGCACAAGGCATCGCCGGCCCCTCTCCTATCGTCGGCTGACCGTGCGGACCGCATGCCGTATGGCTCCGAAGTCCGGGTCGCTCGCCACCGCGGCAGACACGTCCTGCTCAACTCTTGCCCAAAGGTGAAAGGAGCGAGCTATGGTGGCGCTGTCACCCCGGGCAGCCGCATCCGCCAAGACAGACAATACTGGTCGTGCGAGGCGCTGCGTGCGGCGATCGAGTGCTGGCAGCAGCCGATCGATTGCGTCTTCGATGCCGGCCGCCTGAACGGATCCGGACGACCCCAGTGACAGCTCAGCGGCCAGCGGCTCCTGCACCATGGGCGTGGTCGGCGTCTCGGCAACGCAGGCCACGATGCCTAGCACCAGAGCCGCTGTTTTCACTTTGTCAAACATGTGACCTCCACGGTGAAGTTTTCGTTGAAGCCACCGGTGTTCTGCACCTGGAACCACCAGGTGGCCGCCGAGAGGGTTGGATCCGGGTGCGAACCCGTGATGCGCACCGTCACGTCGGCTCCATCTTGAAGACCTCCGCCAATGGCGAGTTCGGTGGTCGAACAGAGCGCTGGGAACGATTTGATATCGTTGCCCGCGATCGCGTAGTTGTAGAAGAGCCGCCGGATTGAACCACTGCTCAATCCACCCGCCGTGCCTCTCGGGCCCCGGTCGCCTACCGGGCCAACGACTCCGTCCGAGCCGGCAGGCCCTGGAGGGCCTGGGAGTCCGGCCGGTCCCGCGGGACCCTGTGCCCCTGCCGGTCCGGGAGGTCCATCGGCTCCCTGCACACCCGCGGCCCCGGGAGCGCCGGCGGGTCCAACGGGCCCCGGCAATCCGTTCCCGATGCCGGGCGGTCCTTTCGGTCCGGGCACTCCGGGCGGGCCAGCGGGTCCCGGAGGACCGACCACGCCGGGACTGCCTGCCAGGTTCCAGACAAGCTCGAACATGGACCCGCTGAAGCAGATGCTGGGAGTAGTTGGGGTGCCGAGTCGGTGGAGCTCCGTCCCGGTTGGCCCGGTGCATCCGCGGATGGGCGCGGGTTGGGCGACACTGGCAGCGGGAACGCCCAGCAGCAACGCAAGGACCGTGTATGCTTTCATGTGTTTGGCGTTCATGGTCAGGCATCTCCGACGCACACGGCGTACACCGTGAATGAGGTTGCGGGCAACCATCCACTCAGCACCCCTCCCGTCCACCCCGAGCGACCTGGCTCCTCCGCAGGCAGGGACACCCGCAGTTGATGAAAACCGAAGGTGGGTAGCGGACCGCCACCACTTGTTCCCACACCGCTCACCCCCCCGCTCACCGCGATCTCGTTCGGCAAACACCACGCGGTCACCACACTCCCCGCGAGCGTGGCGGCAAAGCCCGCGACGGTCGAGAGGCGCGCTCGGCTGGTGCCTAACGGGCCAGGTGGCCCCGACGGACCGCGAGCCCCGGTAAGACCTTGCGGGCCGGGGCGTCCAAGTGCGCCCGGTGGTCCGATGGTGCCAGCGGGGCCTTGTGGTCCCGCTGCTCCAGCCGCGCCAGCCGGTCCCGTCGGCCCCTCTGACCCGGCAACGCCCGGTGGGCCATTGGGCCCAGCTGGCCCGCTTTGCGCACTTTGTCCCTGCGGGCCCGGGGGTCCCGGCGGACCGGCGATTCCCGGCGCGCCGGCGGGCCCCGCTGGGCCAGTCGGCCCCGTAAGAGACCAGCTGAACTCCACGTGACTCGATTGTTTGCAAACGGCGGGAAATCCGGCAGCCTTGATGCGATACACCGTGCCGGTCTCCGGTCGATAGCAGGCGTGCACCTGCTGGGCCTTCAGCGCGACGAGGGGCGCACAACCCAGCGCCAACGCGATGCCCACTGTGATCCTTCGCGAGTTGCTCATGGTCATCGGGGATCGAGGCACACAACACCCACCCTCACGCTCATCGATTGACTCTGTTCGCCATTGCTGAAGTCCACCGTCCATCCCTGGGCGATCCCGACCGCGTCACTGAATGAATGGCTCGCAACAGCGCCGACAATCGGGATCACCACTCCCAGGAAGGTGATGGTTGTTGGCATGGCATAGCCGCCCCCCAGCACTCGCTCGCCAAAGGCACAGGCTACGCTCACTCGCTGAAAGGTCATGGGCGGAATGGTGACGGCCTTGTAGACACGTCGCACCTGTCCGATTTGCAGACCGCCCGCGTCGCCCGGGAGCCCTTGTGGTCCCATCGGGCCAATCGGGCCCATGGAGCCAGCCGGTCCCTTGGGACCAACCGGCCCCGGAGGGCCAACCGGTCCGTCTGTGCCCTGTGCACCGGCAACTCCCGGTTTGCCAACCGGACCTTGCGGCCCCTGTGGCCCGGCGGGGCCCACCGGCCCCGGAGGGCCCCCGGGATCACCCGGCGGCCCCATCGGCCCCTGTGGACCTGCCGCACCTTGCGGTCCCAACGCGCCTGTCGGTCCCGCCACTCCGGCTGCGTCCCAGCTGAACGGCACATGACTCGCCTGCCGGCACTGCTGTGGTCCGTTTGGTACCTGAATGCGATAGATGGACCCGGATACCGGGACATAGCAGGCATGCAGCACCTGCGCGCGCGCCTCGAGCGACGTCAGGATCGCAGCGAGAGCCAGACCCACAAGACGTGCCCCGCCTCCGTAGCGCGGTTGCAATGAGTTTTGCGCGTTCACCATAACTCACCTCCTCCTGTCAGAAACGCTCCCAACTCCGAGCGCTACAGGGTTTGGCGAGATTCCCGGCACAATGGGACAACGCGCCACGGTGTCCCATCCTGACCGCCTCGCACGCCAATCAAACTGGAGCCCCTTCACAGGAGTCGGGCAATGCGTGCGTGTCTGGTGGCGTTGATGTTGGGTGTAATCGCGGCGTGTTCTGGCGAGAAGAGCTCGGGCCCGAAGATCGAGTGCGTGGTGCGCGGCGTGACGGCCGGCCAAACGAGTTATGCCATGGTCGTGACTCAGGTCGTCAATGTCTCGGCGACCATTGAACAGTCAGGATGTCCCGCACTACCCGAGCTCACCTGGAGCAGCAACGATCCCGCCGTCGTGACGGCGGAGCGGGGTGGAGTGATCACCGCCGTCGGCGTCGGCAACGCCGAGGTGACCGCACGCATTGAAGGACGCAGCGAACAGGTTGTCGTGAGCGTCACGGTGGCCGGGCGCGTGCTTGGCCTGACCGTCTCGCCATCGAGCGCGGAGCTGCCGGTAAACGGCACGCAACAACTCGACGCACTGGTGACGGCCGATCGAGGTACACCCACCGCGGTCACGTGGCGAACCTCGGATGCGACGCGGGCGACCGTGAGCCCGACGGGTCTCGTCACCGCGATTGCGGCCGGTGTCGCGAACATCACGGCTGTTTCCACCGCGGACACCACGCGGCGTGCTGCATCACAGGTCACCGTGCGACCGCGTGTCCTCGGCATCTCGATCTCGCCCCGCGCCGAAACGTTGTTTGTGACGGCGACAACGCAGCTCAACGCGACGGTTCAGGGCGACTCCGGTGTCGTGACACGTGTGCGATGGCGTAGCGTCAACCCGGGCGTGGCCAGTGTATCCGAGCAGGGACTGGTGACGGCGCTGGGGATGGGCGCAACCGAGGTAATCGCCGAGTCGTTAGGCGATTCCACGCAGCGAGCGGGGGCTCGCATTGTGGTGCTGCCACGGGTGCTGTCCGTGGCCGTCGCGCCGGGCGTGGCGACCATTGATGTGACGGCCACCATCCCGCTGGTGGCGACGGTCACTGGCGACCTCGGGGCGTCGACTGCGGTCGTGTGGAGTTCGTCGGCGCCAGGTCGTGCGACGGTTTCGGCAACGGGGGCAGTCACTGGTGTTGCGATGGGCACAACCATCATCACGGCGCGCTCCGTAGCGGACCCGTCGAAGGGTGCGACGGCGACCGTCACGGTACGCCCTCGTGTAACGGGGATTGCTGTTGCCCCATCGCCGGCGACGCTGGTGGTCGGCGGCACCGTGCAGCTCAACGCGACGGTCGCGGGTGACTCGGGAATCGCGAGGGGGGTGACATGGAGCAGCACCGATGTCTCCAAAGTGAGTGTGTCGGAAGCTGGTGTGGTCACGGGCATCGCGGTGGGATCAGCCACCATCACCGCACGCTCCGCGGCGGACACCACACGTGCCGCCAGCGCGTTGGTGAGTGTTGTGCCTCGCGTGACCGGGGTGAGTGTCAGCCCTGCCACGACAAACTTGCTGGTGAATGGCAGCATCACCTTGGTCGCAACGGTCACGGGCGACCCCGGCGCGCCGAGTGGCGTGACCTGGTCAAGCGCCAACCCTTCGGTGGCCTCGGTGAGTGCAGCTGGGCAGGTGATTGCCACAGGTGCTGGATCGGTGACCATCACGGCAACATCGGTGGCCGATGTCAGCCGAAGCGGCAGCGCAACAATCAATGTGTCCGCTCCCCCGCCCCCGCCCTTTACGGACCTCTGCTTCTCCGTTCCGGACCCCGGGAACCAGCGCATCGCGCCGACGACTACATCACGCGCCGGGGCAATGCAGCTGTCCCTCACTTGTTCCTTTGCGCAGCAGGTTGACCTGCTCGCCGGCCAGGTGCTGAGCGTCTTCCCGGTCGTCGCGGGCTCGCCTGCCGATGTCACGTGGCAACTGCCGCCGCCCTCACCGGTTGCCACTCTCAGCGCGAGCGCGACTTCTCTCCAGATTGCTGCGGCAACGCCGGGCGGTCTCACCGTCGGAGCGATGGGTGAGGGTCAGGCAGCGCAGCTCAACATTCGCGTGCTCGCGACCGCGCCATCCGGGTTCTGTGTCACCGTGGGTGCTGCCTGTGGTGCATCGGCGAGTTTGACCGTGAGGGTCGGGCAACCGGTCACCGTGAGCGCGCGCGCTGGGGGTCAGGGGGCCGCCGCCGTATGGAGCGTCGCGGGCCCTGGCACCGTGCTGCCACACGTGAATACCCACATCACATTCGTACCGTCAACCGTGGGGGTGTACCTTGTAGCCGGCTCGGCGACGACTGGTGTGGGCAACGGCGTAGCCCTCATCACCGTGATTCCCTGAGGTGCCGCATGCCGAAGTGCCAGGAGGACACTCGCCATTCCGCTTGTCTCGCATCCCCACGCCGTCACCCTCGCGAGCCCATCAGGATCATGCGTTGCACACACAGCTTTGTTGAGTGCCAGGGGGCCGAGGGTTTGTGTGATCCGTGGCACGAGCCCCTCCCCTAACGGGCACAGCAGGAAGCCTGCCGTCTCAATGGCCACCTGCGGTGGCGCGCCACCATCGCTTATCCTTCGGATCACACTTGATGGGTAGTGGAGAGCGATGCCAACATGGAGCCTGATCCGACGCGGTGTCCTGGCGATGTTCGCCTGTACCGTGGGATGCGCCGACACCTCGGAGCCCGAACCTGAACCGGAACCGGTACCGACGGTCAGGGTGGCCCGCGTCTCGCCGTCCACGGCACGCCTTTCTGCAGTTGGGGACACGGTGCAGCTCACGGCAACAGTTGAGCCTGCTCCCTCGCCCGCCCCGCTGTTCACCTGGATCGTGCGTGACACCCTGGTCGCCCGGGTCAGTCAGCAGGGACTCGTGCGCGCGACCGGGGGCGGCACCACTGTGGTCGTCGCGTTCTCGTCGACCGGCCCCCGGGATTCGATGACGGTACGGATCGAGCAGGTGCTCGCGCGCATCGAGCTCGCGGCGGGCAGTCCAACCGGAGATCCCAACACCTGGGTCTACAGAGCCATTTTCCGCGACGCCGGGGAAGCGGTGATGTCGGTGGACACCACAAGGATCACCTGGTCCTCACGCGCAGGGCTGCGGCCCACCAGAGTGCAGCACTATCAAGGCGGATCCGAGGCAACATTCACGGGTGTGACACCAGGCACCGACAGCGTCACCGTAGCGCTCGATGCCATAGGCGCCACTGCACCACTCGTAACCCCTCCTCCACCAAGCCTCGCCTTTCCCTTCGACTCCCTGTTGTTAGGCGTGGAGACCACGCTGCTCGACCCTCCCGTGATCACGTCGCTGGACGGCCCCCCACCCTTCCTGACCTACACGCTGTCTATTGCGGATACGTCGATCGCCACGCTGGTGCCCGGCCCCGAGCGGCCCAATGTCCGGGGGCTTCGCGCTGGCCGGACGACCATTCGAGCGCTCTCCCCGGGCTACACGCCGAAAACCATCCCGCTGATCGTTGGTGGGCAGCGATGGGCGGGCTTTGAAAAGCGCGTTGACACCCCGGTAAGCAACCGTCGTTACTGCCGAAGCGCCTTTCTGACGTCGGACGACGGAGCGTTACTGCGAACCCTGCGCACACTCCGGTACGAGGCCGTCGTTGCCGACAACAGGGTCGTACTCATCGACGCCGGCACTGAGGTGGGGACGATCGTGCCGGGTTCGTACTCCTGGGGCATTTGCGGGGTCACCGGAAACCCGGGCGCCAGTACCACCCTGGTCACCCGCCTTGAGGGACTGCCGCCCGATACCACCCGGATCTCGCTTTCCAGTGGTAGTGTGCAATTCATCGATTTCAGCCTCCGGAATGAAGTTCGGCATGTCACGGGCGCGCAGGGTGGCGCCTATCAGGTGCTGATGATCCCCGACCGCTTTCCCGCGACCGCCGGAGTGGTGCGCTTCAGGCACAGCAATCCGGCAGTCGTTTCTCTCCCGGACTCCGTCGTATTCCAGGTGAGCGATTTGCAGGTGCCAAGACCACTCTTCTACCAGTTGAACGCACCCGGCGTCGACACCGTCGTCGCGACCGGGCCGGGTTTGCGCGGCGATACGCTCATCTTCACCGTCACGCCGCTCGGATTTCTGACCACGACGGGGGGACCCAATGTCTTTGTCGGGATCGAAACAAGGGTCTACGTGGTACCCTTGGCGGGCGCTCCCTTCACTGGTCGCATCCCTGCCACCGTCCGCTCGTCCGACCCGTCGGTACTCGAAGTGCTCACCCCGGATATCGTGATCACCAGTCAGTCGGTTCAGGTGCCCGACATCACGGTTCGTCCACTCAAACCGGGCTCGGCGCGTGTGGTGGTCACAGCGCTCGATCCCGGGGCCGCAACCACGGGCGGCGACCCGATCGTCGTGCTGCCCAACCCCATTCGGTTCATCGAGCGGCGTCGCATTACCCTGGGCCAGCGGCAGAATATCCTGAATGCCACAACGGTGTTTGTCACGGTGGCTTCGCCCACCGTGCCGATTCGTCTCCGCAGTACGGACAGCTCGGTGGCACGAGCGCACATCGCCGCCCTCCCTCCTTCCACGCAGCAGGCGCCACTCGACATTCTTGCCGGGGACAAAGTGGGCAGTGCCTGGATTGTGGCCGAGCGTCCCGGGTTGTTGGCAGACTCGGTAGAGGTCCGTGTAGGCAAACCACGTCTCGTACCCGTCGTGCGATTCGTCGGCGCCCCGGAGATGCGATGGGCCATCGCGGTGTCGGTCCGTGATTTCCTCGGCAATCCGAGGAGGGCGGGAGAACCGCTCACGGTGCAGGTGTCGTCGTCGGACACCGCTCGCGTCGTGGTAGAGCCGTCCACGCTCACACTGGATCTCAACGGGCAGCAGACGCTCACGGAGGCGATCGTGCGCTATGTGGCCCGAGACTCCGCCGCGGGCCGCGACACGGTGTTCATCCGGGTCGAGGACCCGCGCACCGTGGCGCAGCGATATGAGAGTGGCGTGGTGCAGCTGGAGTTCAGACGCGTCGTCGGGCAGTCAGGACGTGTGATCCACGAAAGCCCGGTGATGACGCTGCTGCCCGGCGAACCGGCTTCCCGAGCGCTGAAACGGCCTGCGGCCGTACGGGGCACGCGGGGCCGGGCCGCGCCCCCGGTCGTCGACCGCCGTTAGGCACGGCGACACTGCGCCGTCCGGGGCACCTAACGCCAGACAGGATCCACCAGGCGCTCGGTACCGGGAATCGGTATGACACGTCCATCGGTGGCGTTCACCAGCACCAGACCGGTGATCCCACCGGTGGCGAGCCACTGCCCATCAGGGGACCACGTCAGCCCCGTGCCGAAGTCGATCAGTGACGACGGCGCACTCAGGATCCGCACCCCCGTCCCGTCGGGCTTCATCTCGCCTACGGACTGGCCGACACGAAAGGCCAGACGAGTACCGTCTGGGGAATACTCTGGGTGAGAACCGCGCACGAGTGTTTCCGTCACGGCGCCACTCGCCAGATCCATCAAACGGATGAACTGACCTACCGGCCCCGAGCCGGTGTAGGCCAGCGTGCGCCCGTCTGGCGACGCCGACACCTGCGAATCGTTGTCACTTCCGGCCGAAGGAGCGCCCAGACGTCGTGCATTAGTGCCGTCCGTGTCGGCACGCCAGAGTGCGCCGTCCGCTGTGAAGAACACAAACCGTCCATCAGGTGAATAACGCGGGGAGGTCTCCTCGTTCCCCGCAGGCCCACCCTGCAGAAAGCGCTGGACGCGTCCCAGCGTGTCGGCGACCAGCAGGTAGCTGTCACGAAACCCGGAGCCGAAGATGATGCGATCACGGGCGGCGTTGGCACGCGGATTCGCAACGTCGAACCCGGGGCCCGCAGCAATTACACGAGCCCCGCTCCCGTCCGTGCGCAGCGACACGAGCACCGAATTGTCACCGGAAAACCGCGGGGATCGGGAGGCGAACAACGTTCCGGAGGGCACAACAGACACGGTCGCGGTTGCCGACAGACCACCGGCCGATGCGCGAATCTGGGCCCGGGTGGGCGCACTACCCGATACCGTGGTCCCCTGGAGGCTGACACCCGTTGGGGCAATCGTGAGCACCGGAACCGTTGACAACGCGTTGCGGAAGCCGTCAAGCACCAAGGCACGCAGCGGATAACTTGTCCCAACAGTGATGGCAGTATCACGCGGCTCCAGCCAGAGCTCGGCGGCGTTTCCTGGACGTACCGTAATCGGCACCTCCACTCGCACATCGGCGGTCGGTGCTTCGATTCGGATCTGGCCGGTGCCTGACGTGAAGCTTGCGACGATCCACACCATGACCCGCCCGGTGCTGTCTGTCTTCGTGGTGAGGTCAGCTGGCAAGTCGAAGCTCGGTCCCCGCTGGGCGTTGCTGTCAGTGCTGAATCCCGCGATCGGGAAGCGACCTCCGAACGGACTGCTGGATGCTACGACCGGCGCGGAGAAGATGATGGGTACTCCGCGTGGTCGGGTGCCGTTTGTGCCAAGCAGCATGACTTCGATAGGCCGGGCAAAGCGCCCAAGGATCGAGTCCGACTGGCCACTGCCGGAGATAACCACCAGGAGCGGCCCAGCCGGCGGAGGCGTCTCCTCTGGTCCCGTGGCACAAGATGTTGCAAGCGCCAGCCAGAGCACGGCGGGAACGCGGCGAGGTCTCATGGCTGCCATGCCCATCCCGACGCCCCTGACGTGCCTGAAAGCGGCAACACCTTTCCAGTGGCCAGCTCAAAGAGCGTGACGGCTGACGACGAGGTGCCGTAGGCGGTCGCTCCCACAAGCCATCTGGAGTCTGGTGACCAGTCAGCCCCGTCAAACACATACAGCCCCGGCGCCGAGACCATCCGCGCACCGGATCCATCGGCACGCGTGATCCACAATCGTGCGCTGGCCGTATAGGCGATCCACTGCCCATCCGGCGACCACCGGGGCATTCGCCCTGCAGTTCCAGGGTAGGTCAGTCGCCCCGACGGAAGGTCGAACGTGGCCAGCTCGAAGGTCTGACCGTTCACACTCCTTCGGTTGGTCACGAACGCGATCGTGCGCCCGTCAGGTGATATCGAGGGCTCCTCGTCGCTGATGTAGACCGAAGCCGACGGTGGACCCACCTGCTCGTGGTCTCCCGTGGACGTATCCACTCGCCAGATCACACGTCCCTGAAACGGATGGAGCGCGACTCCGGAGTAGTACACAAATCGGCCGTCCCGACTGGGACTCACTCCCTTCGCGTCATTGAAGATCGACGAGGGCCAGGCGCGGCTGCTGCCGTCGGTCCGGACGCTGCGAATCACACCAAACGCATTGTGCCAGAGGACCTTTCCATCCGACGACCAGGCTATCGGGCGAGCCTCGCTCCGGGCCACCGAATCCGGCAGCAGAAGGCGTCGATCCGACCCGTCAGGCGACTGAAGATAGATCCCACTGACGGGCGCCGTACTGAAGGTGCTCAGATGAAGCGTCAACGGCACCGCAGGAGCGACGGTCACCCACATGGCCTCCTGCAGTCCATCTTTGCTCGCGGTGACACGTGCACGGCCGATGGAGAGCCCATCGACCCGATTTCCGGTCACACGCACATTGCCGGAGTCGGCACTGAGGGATGGCGGTGCCAGCGGTTGCGAGTACTGGTCTGCGGCACCGACGCGGACCACGGCCGACCGGCCAACAAGGATGGTGGTGTCGCGAGGATCGATCGACAGGAAACGCGCTCGTCGCGGCAGGGTGGTGAACAATATCGAGTCCGCGAGTTGCAGCGCCTTGACCCGGATGTACAGCGCACCGCTCCCCGCAACACCATTACGGAAGGCCGTCACCGTCACGCCACCGAAGGCGTCGGTTGTGTCGCGACGGTAGCCATCCACCGGCGCGCTAAAGCTATTCAACAACAAGGCGGGGGCCCGCAGACCCGTGTCTTCGCGGAACTCGACCAGATGCCCGCTCAAACGCTTGAGCCCGCTGACACGCGCCACGACATCGATCCTGCTGCCAAAGGAGCTATCAGGCGGAATGTTGCGTGGCGAAACCGTGAGCACCGGCGTGTCCACAGGCTCGACCAGGGGATCGCCACTACACGCGAGGGCGAGACAA
The DNA here is from genome assembly GCA_902826615.1 of uncultured Gemmatimonadota bacterium. Classification (GTDB taxonomy): domain Bacteria; phylum Gemmatimonadota; class Gemmatimonadetes; order Gemmatimonadales; family Gemmatimonadaceae; genus RBC101. The sequence continues at coordinate 302,523 of CADEFN010000005.1, read as the reverse complement.
GCGAGCAGCCCAGGGGTGGTGCTCAGCAAACGAGTCCAGGACAACATGAACGATATCTACCCAGCCATGCGCGCTCTGCATAGAGCCGGTATGCCGGCGGTAGGGCTCACGCCGGCGGGTCAATCTCCAGGCCGCTGCGTTCCCTGGCTGGCAAGGGGTTGAGGTGTCCCTGGATGTCAGCGTACCCGGCGGCGGGCGCTTTCGGGATGAAGCGCTGCACCTGTGGACCCTGAACGACGCAGCGAACGTCGTTCGGCAGCGCACCTACGTCCACGCGGCCAAAGCTGTGACTGCAGCAGGAGTTCCGAACTCGGAACCCCGTGGTGCCCCGAGGGCTAGCAGTGGCCAGGTAGCGTGATGACGGGCGCGAGGCGCTGCGATCAGCCCCCGCGCCACCACATGGCAGGTAACACCCGCTGACGCGGCCAGATCTCGTTCATCGAGTCCGCTTCATATAGCCGTCCATTGATCATCACATAGCGGATCGACGTGGAGTGGCGAATATCGACAAGCGGATTGCGGTCGAGCACCTGCAGGTCGGCCAACTTTCCAGCCTCGAGCGACCCCACGTGCCTCCCCTGCCCGATCGCTTCGGCCCCGTACATCGTGGCGACCCGCAGGGCCTCGTGATTGGTGAGGCCCCCCGACTGCAGCATCCGGAGTTCCCAGTGCGCGCCGAGTCCCTGCAGCTGACCATGAGCACCTAAGCCAACCTTGCCACCCAGGTCGATGATCTGCTTGGCGGCCCTTGCCACGTCCTTCACCGCAAACTGATTGGGGTGAGCCAGCACGTTACGGCGCAGCGTCCGGCGGTCCAGCTCCTCGTGCGGCAGGAACCGGCCGAGTTTCGGGTCGGCGTGTACGTCCACCTCCCGATAGAACAGGTTCTCACCCGCCAGCCCCGCGCCCGTCACGATCAGTGTTGGTGTGTAGGTGATCCCGCTTTCGGCAAACAACCGCGCCACGTCGCCATAGATCGTCGTCAGCGACAGTTCATGCTCCACCCCGGCAAAACCGTCCATCGCCAGGGTCAGGTTCATCTTGAAATCCGAGGTCCCTTCGGCCGTCGGCGTGAGCTGCTTCTCGCGCGCGGCCATCACCAGCCATTGCCGCTGCAGCCGGTCGCCGATGAGGTAGTTCTTGATGGTCTGCGTCTTGTAGAAGTCCGCGTAACGAGCGGCAATATCGCGGGCGTCCTGCAGACTCCGCACATCCTCGCCGGCAAAGATGCCCCGGGCGGTGGAGAAAATCCGCGGTCCGATAATCGACCCGGCCGACACCTCATCGGCGTAGGTGATGACATCCGGCGTCATGGTCTGCGGGTCGCGGGTGGTGGTGACACCGTACGCCAGGTTGGCCAGATACTCCCACACCTGCTTGCGATGCACGCCCCATGGGGTCCACATGTGGGCATGGATGTCGACGTATCCCGGGATGATGGTCTTGCCGGCGACGTTGATCACCCGCGCCCCCGCCGGGACACGCACCGACCCCCGTGCGCCTAACGCCGCAATCCGGTCGTTCACCACCACCAGGTCGGCATTTTCAATGACCTCGTTGCCCTTCATCGTCACCACTCGTGCGCCACGAAGTACCACGGTCCCCTGTGGCACATCCCGCGGAACACGCACCGCCACCTGACGGGTTTCGCTGGCAGTCCCGGTGGCCACATCCCAGCCATGGTAGCTGCCCCCGATCGCCCAGTGCACGGTCTTGCCGTCGGCGCTCCATTCAATGAAGTCAGCCCCCACCGTCGTCAGGCGTTTTGCCGGCGCTGGCGACGGACCGGAGGCGGGGAGAAAGAGGGTGGGGAGCCGCTGGCCTGTGGGGGGAATGTCGATGAGCCACACCTGTGCGTTCAGCAACGCCAGGGCATGTGCACCATCGGGGGAGATGAGTATCTCGTCGGCCAGCCCCGGTGGATTGCGGCTCCATTCCCACCCGTTCACCCGCAGATGTGCCTGACGATCGCTGCCGTCCCAGCGCACCGAGACGAGTCCATCGAGTGCGTCGGTGTACCAGATGCGGGTCGAGTCTTTCGTGAAGTGCGGCACGCCATAGTGCTGCGACGCATAACGAGCCGCCGTGTTGATCGGCGTGATCATCGTCGCATCGCCACCTGTTGCCGGGATCCAGACAAACTCCCGGGCTTGGGGACGCCCCGTCCGCAGTTCGTCAAAGAACTCCATACGCTGCTGCTTCGGTCCGCGCGCCACGACAAGACGGGATCCATCGGGAGTGTAGGCCAGACGCTCGTAGAAGGCCGACTGCCGCGACAGACGCTCGGGTTGGCCGCTTCCGTCGGCCCGCACACGATACACCTCGCCACCGGCGGCGTCGTCCCACGTGACATACGCGATCCACTGTCCATCTGGCGACCAGGCCGGGAAGAACGCGTCATGGGTGTCATCCAGCATGCGCGGCGCGCCCGTCCCCGTGATGGGTTGCACCCACAAACGAGCAAGTGCAGAGAAAGCCAGGGTGCGGCCATCCGGGGATCGGCGCGGGTGCTCGATTCGTCGCGCCGTGACGAGGGACTCGGGGGCGGCGTAGTCGAATCGTGCCAGCGCCCCGAGGCCCAGATCCACCTCCGCCGAGAACGGGATGGGCGTCGCGCGACCATCCGGCACGTCGATACGCCAGAACTTTCCGTGATAGGCGGCAATCAGCGCTCGGCTATCGGGTGTGAACGATGCACCTGGCAGGTAGTCCCGCGTTGGCGCGCCCTCCATGTTGTCCCGATCGACCGCGTTGACGAGAATGCGTTCGTCACCGGAGGACAGCTCGACAAGCTTGAGCGCCGTCACGCCATCGCGGCGGGTGCCATACACCAGCCACTTGCCGTCGGGACTGAGGACCGGCCGAAATGCCCCGCCGATCGCGTCGGTACGGCGATAGAGTCGCCCACTCGCACGCTCGAGAAGGCCGATCTGGGCGTCCCCATACCCGCGAGCGCCGGCACCCATCGCCACCCACGCATAACGAGGATCATTGCCGAAGGCAGCACCGATCACTGAACGCGGCCGCGGTGCGGCGCTGTCACTCGCGGCGCTCGTCGCCACAGCGCTCCCCGTGAGTGGAATACCACCACCGCCACCCGAGCGATGGTACATCATGAGGGCGAATGCACTGGGTCTGTTGACGATTTCCGTACTCTTCGACACCACGACGTAGGACCCATCAGGGGTCCACTCGGGAGAGATGAACATCGTGCGTTCGTCGCGTGTGATGGCGCGGGCGCCCGTGCCATCGGCATTGGCAATCCAGACGTTGTCCCCCCCCGTGCGATCGGAGACAAAGGTGAGAGAGCGCCCGTCAGGTGACCAACGTGGTTGTGCATCGAAGGCCATTCCGGACGTGATGCGCGTGGCCGTTCCCCCGGCAATGGGCATGGTGTAGAGATCGCCGAGTAACTCGAAGACCACGGTGCGCCCATCGGGCGAGACGTCGAGCGACATCCACGTGCCTTCCGTGGCGGTGAAATGGAGCCGCCGGCCGGCTTCGAGCGGGAGGGAGTCGGTGCGCTGTGCGATCGCGGAGGCCGCAGGGAGGGCGAGCGCGACGGAGAGAACGAAGGTGTAAAGCGTCATCGGCTGGGGTACCTCGAATAGAAGAATCGCAGCCTCTACCCCTTGGCCACGTGTGCCATCGCATCAAAGAGCTGACGGTGCCCACTGAGAATCCGTTCAGTCTGCGCCGGATCCGGGTCACTCGACTCCACTCCGCGTTCGAATGTGCCGCCGAGCAGAATGCCATCGCGGCGAGGAAACATGTAGAGATCGTTCCCCAATGTGGCGTACTGCACCTCGGCCTGCGGGACGACAAACACCAGCTGCCCTTTGATCGGCATGAGTTCAGGGTCATTCACCAGCCGCCGTGCCCCGAGCCCAGTGCAGTTGATCAAGACGGGCTCATCGAGTGACTGGAGAGCGCTGGCGTCCGCAAACTCCCGCAGAACCAGACGCCCGCCGTCGCGATGAAAGTCCTCGAGCAACGCCGGGAGATAGCGCGAGGGCTCGATCATCATGGTGAACATCCGCTGCGCGTACATCCCGGGGAAGGGATTCTCCCCGGGGGCACGCGTGGGACCCATGCGCAAGGGAGTCGCCAGGACACTCGTGTCGCTTGCTCCACCGGTGCTGGGGGGACGCTGACTCAGGAAGTAGTTAGGCATCCAGCGAATGCCGTAGCGCTCGCCGGCAAGCCGCTGAAAGCGGCGATAGGCATAGTGTGCGGCTTCACTGAACTGTGCAGCGAAGGCCGGTGTGACGCGTGACCGGTCTGCAACGGTCGTTGGAGACCACTGGGCCCCAGCCACCGCAGACGTGGTGTCGAGGGGGAGATCCTTGGTGTAGATCGTGACCTCGTGGCCATCCTCCTGCAGCAGTCGCGCCGTCGACAGACCCATCACGCCGGCACCAAGCACAGCAAAGCGTCTGGCCCCGGTCGGCTTTGCGAGCTGCGCCGCCTGCCAGGCGCTCCCCCACGACAGTGAGACACCACCGCCGCCGTGCCCGTAGTTGTGTACGATGGTCTTGTCGCCCATGCGTTCGACTCTGACTACGTAACCACTCGGCCTGTAGGGGCGATGGCCAACAACCGTTCGTATGATGCGCTCCGGTCGCACCCACACCGGCGGTAGCGAGACGGGATACTCGCCGTCAGCATCGGGCGGCAGACGAAGCACCGAGCGGCATCCGGGCAGCGCCAGGCCAATGGCGCCGCCTACCAGAGTTCGGATAACCGCGCGCCGATCGGTGGGTTGCATGCCGCAAAGACTATGGGGAGTTCTCCACGTGCGCTACCATCTTCAACTCGATCATCCGACGCGTGCATCGCCTGCCGACACCGCGAGATCACGCGAAGTGCCGGGCAGACTCGAGGAGCTGGACCGAGCGGTGATCTTGCTCGTGAGAAACGCGACGACCTCGCTCCGTTACTCCAGCAGCCCGTTCCCTGGAGTGGTTCATGAGTTCATTGCACAAGGCCGTCGCGTTTCTCTTCCTCGCTTCCCTTATCGGTTGTGGCGCCGATACGCTGTCCTCCCCGCTCAGGGTCGTGCCCGACAAACCGGACGGCAACGTCTATCCCGCCTGGCAATACAAGCCGGTGGTCCTGCTCCCGGGGCCGCAATCACTGGCCAGTGACGTGAACGATCTGAATGAGATCGTCGGGTACACAAATGGAGAAGCGTTCTGGATGCCGTTCGGTGGCTCGCACCTGCTGCTCGCGCATCCAGGATCCACCGGCGCCAACGCGGGCGCGATCAATGGCAAGAGCGCCATTGCCGGCGCTGTCATCACCAATGGTCTGTACGTGCCGGCCTACTGGCGCAACCCAGGTGCTGCCCCACTGCAGCTGAAGGGGAATGGCAGTTCCCTTGATCTGAATGATCGCAGCGAGGTCGTGGGATGGATCAACGTCAAGGGAATTGTTCGTGCCTTCTACTGGGAGACAGCGACTAACACTCGCGTGCATCTGCCGAGGTACTCGACCGGCAACGATGATTACGCGTGGGCCATCAACAACGACCGCATCGTCGTGGGCACGTCGGCCGGCTACCCTGTGATGTGGCGCCAGATCAATGGTGTCTGGACGGTCTCACTGCTTCAGGGGATGTTCCCCTATGACATCGACGCAGGCAATGGCACCGTCGGCTCCGATGGCAGCGGGCACGCGACCTTCGGTAGGCCCAGCCTGGCGGGCTACTTCGGCACCACCTGGACGGGAACGGCATGGGCTGTGAACGGCCTCGGAGACGCGGTCGGCGAGGACTGGAACACGTCCACCGGCCAGATGTTGCCGTGGGTCGGCGACCGCGCTGGAGGGTTTACCTACCTTCCCTTCCCTTCCGGCTCCACCTACAACCAGGCAAGCGCCCGAGGGATCAACAACTGCGGTCTCGTGGTCGGGTTCCTCGGCAACGTGTTCAGCGGCGAAGCGATAGCCTGGAATCCGGGGTGTTAGTGCGTGCGTCGAGTCGCGAGATTTCGAACAAGATACCAGTTACGACTTGTCGAGCATCGCGGCGTTCATGTCCCACAAACCCCTGACAGTTCTCGACGGCGGGCTCGCGACCGAGCTCGCCGCCCGCGGTTTCGACCTCTCGGATGCCCTCTGGTCCGCGCGGCTCCTTGCCGATGCTCCGGACGCCATCGAGGCGGTCCATCTCGACTACTTCGTGGCTGGTGCTGATATCGCCATCACCGCCAGCTACCAGGTGAGTTATGAAGGGTTCGCGGCCCGCGGGTACTCACGCGACCAGACTAACCTTTTCCTGCAGCGCTCCGTAACCCTCGCACGCTCAGCGCGCGATCATTTCCACACTCGGCATCCGGCATCCGGTCGCACCCTGCAAGTTGCGGCATCTGTGGGAGCATACGGAGCCATCCTCCACGACGGCTCCGAATACCGGGGCGACTACACGCTGGATGAGGACGCCCTCGTCGCCTTCCACCGTCCGCGCCTGGCCACACTCCTCGGCGCTGCCCCTGACCTGCTCGCCTGTGAGACGATTCCCTCGCTGCTCGAGGCCAGGGCCATTGTGCGGGTGTTGCATGAACACCCTTCGGCGCGCGCCTGGATCACCTTCACCTGTCGCGACGGGAGCCACACATCGGCCGGCGATGACATCGCCGAGTGTGCGCGAGTGCTTCACGCGGAGCCACAGGTGGTGGCTGTCGGCGTCAATTGCGTCGACCCTGCCCTCGTCACATCCCTCGTGCGCACAATCGCCTCAGCGACGGACAAGCCGATCGTCGTCTACCCTAACTCCGGCGAACTGTGGAACGCCGAGGCGCGCTGCTGGGAAGGCATAGCGGCTCGCTTCACCTCTTACCTCGACGAATGGATCGATGCTGGCGCGTCGTGGCTTGGCGGGTGCTGCCGGACGACGCCCGCCGATATCCGCAGGGTTCGCAGCGTGGTCGACGCACGCACCTGAGTGAGTCCCCACGTTCGCTCGCTGCGGCGCAGCTCACGAAAACTCCCATCGATACGCAACGCGGTAGTGTCCCCGGTTCCTGAGAATCAGCTGACTGATGTCGACTGTACCTCGTAGTGGTGCTGCTCCTGCAGATGGGGGCTGCCCGAGATTGATCTGGTCGGCCGCACCTTCAAGAATCTCATCAGCGAAGAAGACTGCGTACAAGTCGCCGATCAGCCATATCCCGAGCAGGATGGCGGCGCTGACAATGATGATGGGCAACGTGACGGGAAGGCCCGGGAGGAGAAACAGGATCCACGTTGCGACGACCGCGGTGAACGCCAGCAAGGCTTCACGAACATCAAGATACAGCTCGCGGTCGTCCTTCCTCAGATCACGTTCCACGGCCGCGAATTCAGCGAACAGAACCCCCGGGTACGCGGCCGGGCTGGCAGGAAGCACCACCGACCCCACGGCACGGTTGAGGGGAACCACGTCGCCACGCCGCACTTTGTCGTCCAGCAGCTCCACCGACCCGGTGGCGTTGCCTCCGATCAGAGCAAAGAAGCTACCGGTGAGTGTCAATTCGTCGGTGCGCAAATCGCTGGTCTTGATACAGGTGACGCTCTCGGCGATCATCGTCGCGGTCACCTGACCTGCGGCCTGCCGAGGCGCAAGTTTCGACACTGCGAGCGCGCCAATTGCGGGCACACGCGGCGAGGGCGCTGCTGGAAGCGTGTGGCCCTGCTTGGCAGCTTCCGCTCGCACCTGGTCTTCAATGGCTAGTGCGGACCGCTGATCGATCACCGAGAGTTCACCAAAGTGCGCCCGCCGCGCGGCAGTACCTTCACCGTGCCACTTGAGGACGCGCGGCTTGAGCAGCGCGCGCGACGCCGCTTTCATTTCTCCGATACGCCGCGAGAGGACAGCTTCAAACGATGTGTTGTTGCCGATCGGGTAGGTTGCCGGCTGTTCGTAGTGCAACCACGCCTTCTCCATAGCCAGCTCGACGCCTCGGCGGACGAACTCCACGACTTGTCGTTCTCCCGCCGTCAGTGAAGCAAGAGTAACCCTGCGCAACATGTGCCCTCCGGCATCAGAATGCGTAAAAATGGGGCGCGACGCTCCGTTGGTAAGGTGCACGGTGGCACGCAGCCAGCTGTTCGTTTTGACGAACTGGGCGGGGTCGTCCTAGCTTCTGTGGCATGACACTCGACCAGGTTGTCCGGATCGTGCAGGTGTGTTACCCGCAGATCTACCTCACCTGCCACACCCGCCACCAGCGCAAACGTTCGACCGAACATCACCTCTCGCAGCGCGACAGCACCGTGCTGGCACACTTGAGCGATAGCCGATGGACCCAGCCTTCCTCGCTCGCTGCGCATTTGCGCGTCACGCGATCGACCGTCTCGGAATGCCTCAAACGTCTGGAGCAACTCGGCTTTGTGGTGGCTAGGACATCACGTCCTGGTCGCATGACCGGTGCGCAGCTTACGCCGAGGGGTGTGCGCGCGGTGCGAGATACCTCCGTGCTGGAGACCAGCCGCCTCGAAGCAGTGCTCGCGACCGCCAGCGCCAAAGATCGCAAGATCATCGGCGAGGGCATCGCGCGTCTCGCCGCCCTCTGTCAGCCCCAGTCCCCTGACGACACCGACGAATGAAGATCGCGTTATATGCCCTTGGCGTTCTCGTGCTGGCCGTTCTTGTTGTGATCGGCATAGGGTATCGCCTTCCCGTGAAACACACAGCCACGGTCTCCGCACGCTTTCGCACTTCTGCGGAGAGCCTCTTCGCGACCATCACCAACCTGGAGGGCCGCTCCAGCTGGCGGACGGGTCTGACGTCTGTGCAATCCGTGCCGTCGACTGATGGGCGTCTGCGTTTCCAGGAGGTGTCGTCCGATGGCACAATCACCTACCTCGTCGAAGTGAGCGAAGCGCCACACCGGTACGTCACGCGCATCGACGATAAGTCGCTGCCGTTCGGAGGCACGTGGACCTACGACATCGTGCCATCGACGAACGGCGAAGCCGCACTCACCATTCGCGAGGACGGTGAGGTGTACAGCCCACTGTTCCGCTTCGTGTCGCGCTACGTGTTCGGGCACGAACGCACCATGCAGCAATACATGACCGATCTCGGCCGGGTTGTTCCGCCCGTATAGGCATGCCTAACACGCCGGGATCGGGCAAGACACCATGCTCACGACACCGGCATGCTGACTTATCTCGCAGCCCCTGGCGAGCGTGTCAACGTGTAGAGTCGCACCTCGGGGGTCCCCACATCAGCATCGACAAACCGTCCAAGCACGTAGTCACGCCCAATCTCATAGATCTCGAGCGGTGCTGGCGCCTTCACCTCGGCCACCAGCTGACCGGTCGGCGAGAACACACTCCAGATCACCTGGACGGCACCCCCACTCGCATAGGCCCGCACCCACACATGGTCGTCCCGGTCTATCACCAGGTGTGAATACGGGGGCAACGTCTGGGGGAGGGTGATCTGCTCAATGCTCTCCGCCACCCGTTTGCGCACCTCGTCAGAGCGGCCGGCCACCTGCTCGTCGATGACGGCATCCACGTCCGCCTTGACCACCGGCCGTGGCGCCACCGCCCTCTGCAACGGCGGCAAGGAGCGGCCTTGCAAGTCGAACACGGAAATGACGTACTGGTCCGCAGTCCCGGCATACACGCGGTTGCGCCCTATACCAATTACCGGCTGCCTGCCGAGGGGCAGTGGCCGTGTACCTACGAGTTTTCCCCCCCGAGTCTGCCCCCACCGTTCCGACCCGGGGATGGAGTCCACCACGCGCCGCAGGACGGAATCGGCCCCAGTGAGCCACAGCGGCACCACCAATCGGTGGAGCCCGGGCCGCATGCCGGTGCGGTTGCCCCAGCCATGATGTACAAAAACCCCCGCGCCATTGCAGGCCGACGCATACGGTCCGGATTCACCGAGTGGCGCCGCGAATCGAAACACCCTCACGTAACGCCCATCGAGTGTAAACACCGACACCCGGCTCCCGTGTTCTATGTCAAACGTGTAGACGGAGTCTCCACACCGGAACATGCGCGCCAGGTACCCGATCTCCCCGGGACCGGCACCCTTTCGGCCAAAGGCACGCTGCAGTACTCCTTTGGCGCTGTAGAGCCGCAGTGCGTGATCCCCGAGGTCGCCCACCATGACGGACCCGTCGGACATACGGGTCGCACCCGTGACGTTCGAGAGGAAACCCGACGTTTCCTTCTCCCCGCCGAGGACCAGGGTCGGCTGCGCGCTGAGGGGCCACGTTCGCGGAGCCTGTGCCAGTGCTGGCACTCCAAGAACAAGGAGAAAGAGGGTTCTGCACAGCTGTGCGAACATCAACTGGTACCGTCTGATGGTGCGCGCCACCAGTGACTTCTGGTCCACAGTCGTGTCTATGCGACGCAGCGTCGCCGGCAGCTGCAGCACCGCGAGGCAGTGTGAGATTTGCATGAACCTCTCACCACAGTTGGAGGTAGGCCCGCCGAAACGGGGGACCACGCGAAGATCGCTTCCGCCGAGCAGATCGACAAGCCTCCCCGAGGCACCTTCCCACGCTCGTTAGAAGCAGGCCTCGACGTTGTCGCGGGTGATCAATACAGACTCCTGCTGAAAGCGCAGTCGATAACTCGCGACAATCTCCCGGATGCGGCGCTCAACTCCGGTTGTGTCATCGGCAAGGATCTCCACCACCTGCGAAGGCTCCCGGGTGACACTGTCAGTACCTGCACCCCGCCACTGGCCGTCGGCCCGCACCACCGTCAGACCATCCGGAAATCTGGGCGTGACAACCTGGGCGAGAAACTCCGTCCACTCCTGTTCAGACACCCTGCCCTGTGGCGTCACCATGCCGAAGAAGAGCCGGAACTGCGCGGAGTGTGCACAACCGGGGTGACTGCTCACCGGTGCGGCACCGGCCGCCGACACTAACCGTGGCGACCATCTCCCCATACCGATGCCGAGCAGCGCCGTCGTCAGGCAGAGCAGCATCACTCTGCCTGGCGACGGCTGCCGCGTGTGTATCGAGCCGCTCATTTCACATTCACGCGGCCCTGCGCCTGCCACTTTCCACTCAGCGTTTTGATGTCGAGCCAGAGCAACATGGGAGCGGTGGCTTCGTACTCGACATCGAGCGTTTCGCCGACCGCCAGCACGGCCGTGGCCGGAGCAGATGAAGCTGCCTCCGCAGGGAGCGTCGCTCCATCCTTTGCCAGGGGACGCCAGGTCACGGCCTTGTCGCGTCGTGTGAGTGAGATACGCAGCAGATCGTCAGGCGTGATGTTCACCAGCCGAAGCCGATGTTTGCGACCTGCCTGCAGGACAAGCTTCGGTGTATTGCTGCCATTCACGACCACCGAAGTGCTTCTCTCGAGAATACCCGCTACCTCGGAAGAGTCGTTCCTGCCGATGACCAGGACATGATCGCTCCTGGGGTCATACGTCTCGCCCGGTTCCGTGACGATGAACGCACCATACAGACCCGACGTGAGTTGGGTGAAGTCGTGCAGGTGTGTGTGGTAGATGAACGTACCCGAGCGCGGCGGCGTCATCCGCACGACAAACGATCCACCGGGGGGAATCATTGGCGCCGTCCGCCCTCCCTTTCCACTCCATCCATGCACGCCATCGTAGTAGCTCTCGATCTCCAGACCATGCCAGTGAATAGAGGTGGCGACGGTGAGATGGTTCTCGACGGTGACCTCGACCGACTCGCCCCGCTGGAGCACGACGGGCGGACCCGGCGACACGAGCGTGGGTGTGTCATCGTGCTGTGCGCCGTCGCGGATCGAGACACCAATCGCTCCCCCCTTACCAGGATTGGCTCCGATGGCAAACCGTATCTTGCGTGCGGGAGAGTGCATCGGCGTGCTGGTCGGCTTCACGCCACCGCTCGGCAGCACAGTGATCCCAAGCACCATCCCGGCCATGCCGAGTGATGGGTCGTCATGCCCGTGCCCATGCGACATGGTATGTGCACCCTTCTTCGTCGGCTCCACGGGGAGGCGTCGTGTCGGTGCCACGTGACTCATCACGTGACAATGGAAGAGCCAGTTGCCCTCGCGTTCCGGAGTCCACTCGATGTCGATCGTGCCGCCGGCCGGCACACTCTCGGTCACCACGCTGCGTCCCATGTCTCCATCGACCACCTGGTTGCGCACGCCATCACCAGTGCGCTTGACCCGGAAGTAGAAGCCATGCAAATGCATGGGATGGGTCTGTGAACTGAGATTCACCACGCGCCACCGCTCGTTCTCTCCGCGTTTTGCCTCCAGCCGCTCAGTGGCGGGCCAGGAAAGACCATTCACGACAAATGTGAAATGCGGCTTTGCGGCGACAAACGCTTCATTCGCATCATCGGCGGCGAAAATGCCGAGGAGTTGCTGCATTGTGAGATCTGACCATTCGGTGATCACGAACACGCGGTCGGGGGCCTCCTGCCCTGTGCGCGGGTCAATGACCAGAGCCCCGGCCAGCTCCCGAAACGGCACCGGCGCACCGATGATCGATCCCCAGTAGTGGTACGTGCCGGCACGCCCACTCTCGAAGCGCAACTCCCGCGTGTGGTGCGGCGCCACGTCGATGGTGGGGCAGGGCCGCCCATCACGCGTGCACAAGCCATGCACACTCAGCGGTGCGTCGAGGGTATTGGTAATGGTCAGCGCGATGATTGTGCCCTCCGTCACACGAATCAGCGGTGCCGGCACCATCAGACTCCCATCAACTTCGCCAAACGCCTCAACGGTCAGCGTCGGCCCCTTCGCTCCCTCCGGCCGCCACCGACCGCTCGCGGCCCGCAGCCTGATGGTCGCCACACCGCGTTCGACCTGGCCGGCAGTGCGTCGGTTGTCATTCGACTGCACCGTCTCTGGCGCCTTCTTCGCCGGCTCGGCCGCAAACGCCAGACCACAACCCAACGAGCACAGCAGTATCAAGCGCCCGACCAGCGTCGGCGCGGCTGTCAGTGCATTGGCGCAGCCAGGACCCCAGGATCCCAGCCCGCGCGTTACGTGTCGTTCCATCGTTACACCCCCCATTCTCCCGTCCCGGTTGACCTTCCCTTTGCCGGGGAGAGTGTAGCTTTGACGGGGCTCCCAATCCTGAGCGCGGAGTATGTGTCAGGTGATGCTTCCGTAAGGGCCGGTGCCCACGTGCCGCCCGTGGCCATGCGCCATCTCCCGACCCCTGTCAGCGCTCGAGCTGTGTGTTGTCATCGATGACCAGTCAGCCCTCCGAACTCTTCGACTTCGGCCCGTTCCGGCTCGACGTTCGCAATGCGACCCTCGAGCAAGACGGTCGACCGCTGGCTCTCGCGCCAAAGGCTTTCAGCGTGTTGCTGCATCTGGTCCGGCATGCGGGTGTGCTGGTCACCAGGGAAGCCTTCCTGGACGCGGTGTGGCCGGGTGCCTACGTCGGTGACGCCGCCCTCAAGGTCTGCATTCGCGATATCCGCAAGACACTCGGCGACACTCCGCAGATCCCCGCCTACATCCAGACCGTACATCGCCGCGGATATCGCTTCATCGGTACGGTGACGAGTGCGGTGCGGCCATCGGCGACCGCGGCGCCAATCGATGACAACACGGAGGACATGTCGCCCCCGGTGACGCGATACGCCAGGAGTGGCGACGTCAGTATTGCGTATCAGGTCCTTGGCAACGGCCCCATCGACCTCGTCTTTGTCATGGGGTGGGTGTCGCACCTCGACTACTTCTGGCGTGAGCCGTCCTTCGAGCGTTTTCTCCGGCGGCTGGCGTCGTTCACCCGGCTTATCCTCTTTGACAAACGCGGGACAGGACTTTCCGATCGGGTGTCTGATATGCCGACCCTCGAGCAACGCATGGATGATGTGCGTGCCGTGCTCGAAGCCGTCGGCTCGACTCGTGCTGCATTGTTAGGCGTGTCGGAGGGCGGACCGCTGTGCACACTCTTTGCGACCACCTATCCCTCGCGTACGTCGGCCCTGGTGATGATCGGGACCTACGCCAGGCGACTCTGGGCCCCGGACTATCCGTGGGCGCAAAGACGGACGGAGCAGAGCGCCTTCCTCGAGGAGATCCGGCAGCACTGGGGTGGTGCCGTGGGGCTCGAAGTCCGTGCGCCGTCGCGCGCATCCGATCCGGTCTTTCGCCAGTGGTGGGCGACCTACCTGAGGATGGGCGCCAGCCCCGGCGCCGCACTCACGCTCACACAGATGAACGCCGAGATCGATGTGCGTCACGTGCTGCCAGCGGTGCGGGTGCCCACCCTGGTGTTGCATCGCACTGAGGATCGCTGCTTCAGCGTGGAGGAGGGTCGCTATATCGCATCCCAGATTCCCGGTGCGACCTTTGCCGAGCTTCCCGGCGCCGATCATCTCCCCTTTGTCGGCGATCAGGATGCACTCCTCGATGAGGTGGAGCGGTTTCTCGGTCAGGCGACCAGTGATGTGGATGATGGGCGCGTACTGGCCACCCTGATGCATGTGGTCGTTGGATCTTCCAGCGAAGTGGAGAGTGCGCCATTCGAGGCGCACATGCGGCGCGATATCCAGCGGTTCCGGGGGCGTGTGATGTCCGGCGATGTCCATGCCCTCACCGCGGCATTCGACGGCCCCGCGCGAGCGATCCGTTGTGCATCGGCGCTTGCCGCCGTGGCGTCGCAATTCGGGTGCGAGGTGCGGGTGGGGCTGCACACTGGTGAGTGCGCCACCACCGGGGCTCAGCTCACCGGCCCGGCGCTTGACGTGGCACGCGCGCTGGCCGAGACGTCGACGGCGGGGGAGGTGCTGGTGTCACGCACGGTGAAGGATCTTGTCGCAGGCTCCGGTCTCACCTTTTCCGACCGGGGAGTGCGATCGTTAGGCGCTCGCGAGGAGCGATGGCGGGTGTTTGCGGTGCCGATCCCGTCTCGATTGCCGTCGAACGCGATCCAGCGGCCATCGGGCGACCAGGCCGGATGACGCGCGAAGTGCAGAGGTTCACACGCCATCGCGGTTTGAGCTGAGACCAGCCCACGTCCCATCCGACGACGAGAGGGACTACCTCGCCACTTCGGCGAGTGCTCTGGTGATGAGCGAGACATCGTGCTGTGGATCTGCCACCTCAACAATGATCTCGTCGTACGCCGCCGTGTCCCGGCACTGCAGAACAATCGCCTTGTCGGGATCGTGCACTGTCCAGAAATCGGGCCGGAGATCGGACTGATATGCGGTCCCGGCAAAGTAGACCAGCGGCACGTGAGTTCCCGGAAAGCGCAGCCCATGTGGACCGCGCGCCCGCTCCGGATCGATGCGAACACTCACGATGTCTGCGAGTGGGATCCGCAGGCTCGACTTGAGCGCCCACAGCTTGTGCATCCCCTGCACGTCGAGCACCAGGGTATCTCCCTCGACCGAAACGATGACCATTTTCCCTCCATTGGGAACTCCAGGTGCGTGGGAGCCGACCGCCTTCGCTGGCCGCGAACCCCACACCTGAACGACATAACACGCTACGAGGACACGTCGATCATGGACTTGGGCTATACATACCTGCGCCATACCCGGCGTATCAAGTGCGGCCCTTGCACAACTCCGAATTCTGCCTTTCAGGCCGACCGCGCATACCGGTGGGGCGATGGTCAGCGCAGCAGACAAGGTGACGCAGCTCCACGACCCTCAGGCGGTCTCGAGCGCCGCGACGTCTCCGCTGCATAACGCCTTTACGTTGCGCGTCACCTTCTCCATGTCCCAATCCCACCACTGCAGCGCTTCGAGCCGAGCGATCGTCGCATCGTCGAACCGCTTTCGCACCGGCTGGGCGGGGTTACCGGCGACAATGGTGTAACTCGGCACGTCCCGCGTCACCACCGACCCCGTGGCGACAATGGCCCCGTTGTTTATGGTTACGCCCGGCATGACCATCGCGGCGTACCCCATCCACACGTCGTGACCGACCACCGTGTCGCCCTTGTTAGGCCACGACGAAGGCATCGCAACCTCCCACCCCTGACCAAAGACGGGAAACGGAAAGGTGGTGAGCCAGGTGGTGGGATGGTTGCCCCCGTTCATGATGAACTTCACGTCGGTGGCGATGGAGCAGTACTTGCCGATGATCAGCCGGTCACCCGTGAACTCGAAATGGTACAACACGTTTGACTCGAAGTGCGCCGGGCCGCGCGGGTCATCGTAGTACGTGTAGTCGCCAACAATGATGTTGGGGCGCGTAATGAAGTTCTTGAGAAAGCCGGTGCGCTCGATCCCGGCGATGGGGTGACGAGTATCTGGTGACGGGCCGTGGGATGACATCTGCCGACGGATTGAGGTGAGATGGTTCGGACGTTCCGGCGCGACCCTCACTTACACGACCAACAACCCGCGAAAACCCCGTGCCGCGTAATACGACTCCGCCCCGTTGTGGTACAGAAAGACCTTCCCGAAACGCCGGTCACAGAACAGCGCCCCGCCAAGGGACCGCACCTCGGACGGCGTCGCAATCCAGCTCGATGTCTTGAGATCAAACTCTCCAAGGGTCTGCAGCTCCCGATACTGATCCTCCGTCAGCAGCTCGATCCCCATCTTGCCGGCCATCTCGGCGGCACTCCCCTTTGGCTTGTTCTCCTTGCGCGAGTCCAGTGCCTTGCGGTCAAAACAGAGACTGCGCCTCCCAGCGGGGCTTTCGGCGGAGCAATCACAAAAGGTGATAGCGCCCGACTTCGCCGCCGGACCGATCACGTCGGGTTCGCCACCCGACTCCTCCATGGCCCACAGTGTCTCGAGTGCATCGGCGTTGGCATCGAGGCGCGCTTGCACCTTCGCCCAGGTCACTCCCTTGTGCCGCTGCATGTTCTTGCTGAAGCGTGCCTCGAGCGTCTCCAGCAACTTCTTCTTGTCCTGTGCTTTCATGATGGGCGTTCTGTGTAGAGACGTGGAGTACAGGTCCCCTGCGCGCTCCGGGGACTCCCGGGACTCGGCGGTTAGTCCGGGCACCCGTCGCACGAATGCGAGCTACGCCGCGTGCCCGGTCCAGGGCTTGATGCGGCGCAGCACTGGCGCGAGCGCCTTGGCCGCGACTTCGGTGTCATGCGCCGCCTGGGCACGGAGCCAGTAGCCATTCGAGAGCCCGAAGAAACGGCAGAGCCGCAGGTCTGTATCGGCCGTAATTGCCCGACGGCCGGCGATGATCTCTCCGATTCGCTGTGCCGGCACATCGATCTCCTTGGCGAGGCGGTACTGGGAGAGCTGCATGGGGACCAGAAACTCTTCGAGCAGCAGCTCGCCGGGTGTGACGGGTTTGAGCGGGGGCATGTGAAGCCTCGGGTCAATGGTAGTCCACGATCTCGACGTCGGTGGGGCCGGCCGATGTCCACCGAAAGCAAATACGATACTGATCGTTGATCCGGATGCTGTGCTGACCAGCGCGGTCACCCTTCAGTGCCTCCAGACGATTCCCTGGCGGTACGCGCAGGTCTTCAAGGCGCCCGGCGATCTCCAACTGGCGGAGCTTCCGTCTAGCCACCGCAGCGATGTTGGTGAAACGTCTCGTGCTGCGACCATGTGCCAGCGCCTCGGTGTCGTCATCGCGGAACGAGATGATCATCCGATATAGTAACGCGTGGCGTTATTATGTCAAGCGTGTCTATCCGACCCGTCGCTCCCATCCACCATCGCGATCGCTGTCACCCGGGCGCAGGACCCAGACGGTCTTCGTATCATGTGCCGTCACCCACACCAGATCTTTGGCAACACGTACCGCCCCGCTCCCTGCAGGCGGCCCGTAGGTCGTTTCCACCTGATTGGTGCGAGCGTTGACGGCGGCGAGCAACACGTTCTTCCCTCGCACCCACACCCTCCCCCCTCCGACCGCGATGTCACCTCCGCCGCCTGCCATCCCGACCTGGATGGACGATACCACCCTGTTCGTGTCCGGATCAATCCGCGTCACGGATCCATCACCCTGATTGAGGGTCCACACGCCCCCCTCACCGGCCGCGAGAAAACGCGGCGTGGGGCCAATAGGTATGGTCGCCGTCACACGGTTCGTCTGAGGATCGATGCGCTGCACCGACCCTTCCGTGTCGCCCGATCCACTGTTGGTGATCCACACGGCGTCAAAGGCGAAGTCGGCAGCATACGAGTGAGGCCGCACTGCTATGCGTGCGACGACCGTGTTGGTCGCGGGGTCAATGCGCGAGAGAATGCCTCTGGCGTCGGAAAGCACCCAGATCGAGCCTGCCCCTGCGGCCAGGCTCAACTCTCCTTCCGGATCGGCGAGCCCCGACGCGATCCGCGCCGTAACAGCCAGCGACTCGAGATCGATGCGATACACGGAACAATCGGTGAGGTTGGCGACCCAGAGTGCGCCGAAGGCCACCACCATCCCACCACAAGGCGCGGGGACGGCGACCGTCGCCACCGGCATCGCACTACCGACGGAGAGCTTCTCGACGCGCCCTTCGTTGGTCATCCAGACATCACGCCCATCGGCCGCGAGGAAATCGGCGTAGCCGGGGATCGTCAGCGTCGCCAGCGCGCGCGCGGTGATGTCGACAAGCGTCACGCTGCGGCCTATTTGGTCAGAATCCCGGTGGTGCCGTTCGGCTGTTTCGGCATCGGCACGTGACGTCCACACTCGAGGTGGTTTTGGGGGACCTCTTTGACGAGCGGCTTTGGTTCTTCGCGCATTTGGGTCGTTCAGGGATTGGTCGAGCCCCTTGAGAGTACCGCACTTCTGTCCAAGAGGCGAGAAACCCTTTTGGCGGCCTCGCGGACTAAGCCAGCAGCCTCACCACGGTAGTCACGGAGTCTTAATCTCCGCGCCCGCTGCGGACCTTCGGGAGGGGGCGTAACTTCTCCACTACCATCAGATTGGGGCGCCTGCATGTTCGAAGCGAGGTCACGGGTACGGAGGTCCTACTCCCTTCAGGGCGCCCTGCTGGCGTTGATTCTCGCCGGGTCCGCCTGCAAGAAGACCGGGGAAGCCGCCAACTCCGACTCGACCGCAGCGTCCGCATCGACCACCGACTCTGCCGGTAGCCCCACCGACGCCCCCGCCCCCGCCCGCGCCGTCTCACTCCCGGTCTCTGTCACCGAAGTCCGCAACGGCGACCTCGTCCTCAGCGTCACCACCACCGGCCAGGTGCGCTCCGATGGCGAGGCCACCCTCAAAGCCGAAGTGACCGGTACTATAGATGCCGTCCTCGTCCGGCCCGGCGACCGCGTCCGCAAGGGACAGCCCCTCCTCCGCCTCGACCCTCGCTCCTTTGACCTCGCAGTGGCCGAAGCCGAGGCCTCGGTAGCCGAGGCGGATGTGCGATACCAGGATGCCGTGGCACCCGACTCCATTGTGCTCGGCAAACCCCCTACACCGGAACAGCGGCGCATTGCCCTCACACGCTCCGGGCTGCAGGCAGCGCGCGTACGGCTGGACAAGGCCAAGCTGGATCGTGAGCGGGCCACGATCACGGCACCCTTCGATGGCATGGTCGATCGCGTCGATCGGAGCGCCGGTGAACGGGTGCAGGCGGGCGAAACCCTCACGCGCGTAGTGAACCTCACGGCGCTTCGGATCGAAGCATCGGTCCTCGAACACGATCTTCCGCTCATCAAGGAAGGAGGCACAGTCTCCATCACCAGCGCCTCCGTACCGGATCGCGCGGTGCTCGGGCGTGTCTCGGCAGTGTTGCCAATGATCGACAGCGCCACGCGCGCCGGTCGTGTGTACGTGCGCATTGGCAATCCCGGACCACTTCGCCCGGGGATGTACGCCGATGTGCGGCTGGAGTCACAGCGACTCACCAAACGACGGCTGGTGCCCTCACGTGCCGTCATCGAACGCGATGGACGCCCCCTGGTGTTTGTCGTGAAGGACGGCCGGGCGCAGTGGGTGTATGTCAACGTCGGTCGCTCGAATGGCACCGACACCGAGATTCTCCCCGACTCGGGGAGTGGACTTATCCCGGTGGAGGTGGGTGATCGAGTAATTGTGGCCGGGCACCTTACGCTCACCCACGATGCCCCGGTACGTGAAGTCTTGGCCGACACGGCCAGCGGCACCCCGCGCGTCGCGGGCCGCTCGTAAGGCACGACCGTCACCGCCACCTAACGACGCGTGTCGCTCGTCTCCGCTGCCGTCAAACGACCAGTCTCCACCATCGCGGCGGTCATCGCGCTGGTGCTCCTGGGCTCGGTCTCGCTCACGCGGCTCCCGGTGTCGCTCCTTCCGGATGTCACCCTCCCGGTACTCACCATCCGCACGCTGTACCCGGGTTCGGCGGCCACCGAAGTTTCGCGTTTCATCGCCGAGCCGATCGAAGAAGCCATCGCTGCCACACCGGGGCTGGTGGAGCTGCGATCGATCAGCCGCACGGGTGAAGCCACCACCATCGCCCGCTTTGCCTGGGGCACCGATATGCAGACCACGGTGCTCAATGTGCGTGAACGGCTCGACAATGCGCGCGGCCGTTTGCCTGAACGCGCCGAACGACCGACGCTCCTGACGAGTGACCCCGGCGAGCGACCGATTGCGGTGCTGGCGCTCAGCACCGGTAGTGATCTCCGCTCTCTCGCCCGCACCGCCGAAGAAGTGTACGCTCGGCGCCTCGAGCAAATCACCGGCGTGGCCAGTGTGGCAGTGGTGGGTGCCCCTGAAGACGAAATACAGGTGGAGGTGGACCCCGCGCGACTGCGCGCGTTAGGTCTCACCCCCGACGATCTCGCGACCGCCATCAAGAACGCCAACCCCACAGGGGCGAGTGGCACCGTCCGTCGTGGCCAGTTCCGGTTTGCCGTGCGCACACTCACGGAGTTCCGCGATCCGTCCGAGGTGCTGGACGTACCGATTGGAACTGCGGGGAGCGGGCTACGTGTGCGCGATGTGGCGACGGTGAAGGTGACCACCGCCGACCCCAAGACGCTCACACGCCTCGATGGCAAACGCGCGGTAGGCCTGGTGGTGTACAAGGACGCCGGCTCGAACACCGTCGCGGTAACGAAGGAACTGCAGAACACGGTCAGCAACCTGACGAAGGAGTTCCCCGGGATCACACTCACGATTGTCGCCGCCCAGGCCGACTTTGTGGTCGACGCGCTCTCCAACCTGGGGCAGGAGATTGTGATCGGTGGCCTGATCTCCCTGCTGCTGATCCTGATCTTTCTTCGCGACTGGCGGATGTCGGCGGCGATCGGGATCATGGTCCCGCTCTCGATCCTGGTCGCACTCGTACTCCTGCAGTTGCTGGACGTGTCGGTCAACGTGCTCTCGCTCGGCGGGCTGGCGTTAGGCGTTGGCCTCCTGGTCGACAACGCCATCGTGGTGACCGAGGCCACGGCGCGCAAACGCGAGGAAGGAGTCCCGTTAGGCCGCGCCACGATTGAAGCGGCCGAGGAGGTGTCGGGGCCACTCTTTGCGGGCACCCTCACCACCCTGCTGGTGTTCGGGCCGATCATCTTCGTGCAGGGGCTCGCGGCGGCGCTCTTCCGCGACCTTTCGCTTTCGGTGGTGACGTCGGTGGGTGCGTCGCTGATTCTCGCGCTCACGCTGATGCCGGTGCTCATCGCGGGGAGACGCCGGACGGCAGACGCCCCAGACAGCAGACGGCAGACGGCAGGGGATGGAGACGGTGGCGTTCTTGGCAGGCTGGGTACGCTGCTCACCTCGTGGTACGAGAGTGGGATGCGGTGGTCGCTGCGGCATCCCATCACCGTCTTTGGCATCGCGATCGTCGCCACCGTCGGTACCGTCTTCATCGGGCTGCAACTGCCGCGCGAAATTCTCCCGGCGGTGAACGAACGGGTGGCGGTGGCTCAGCTGCAGCTCGCCGAGGGGACCGCCATCGAGGAAACGGTCCGCCAGGTGGCGCGGCTCGAAGAGACGGCGCGCGCACTCGGCTCCACGGATATCTATGGCCGTGTAGGTATTGCCACCGACGAGGAGGTGCTCGCCGGCGCCGAACCCGGCTCCTCTGCGACGGCGCAGCTCCTGATTCCTGTCCCTGAAGGCGCCAGCGCGGCGCGGTTCGCCGAGCAGCTGCGAGCGGGAGTGCCCGACCTGGCAAAGGGCTCTTTGGCGATTGACCTCGCCGGCCAGTCAGAGTTTGGCTCCCTCATCGGTCGTGAGGGGCGCACGGTGCGTGTGGAAGTATCGGCGCGCACACTCGATGAAGCTGCCCGCTGGGCCGACACGGTGCGCAAGAAGTTGTCCACCTCAGTCGCCCTCACTGACGTGCGTTCATCGCAACAGGGAGCGCAACCGGTGGTGGAAGTCGGACTGAATCGGGAGCGCATGGCGGAACGAGGTGTGAGTGTGGACGCGGTGGCCAACGCGCTGGCCGGCGGCCTTGGCGGCGTGGAAGCCAGTGAGCTGCGCGAAACCGACCGGCGCACGAAGATCTCCGTGCGCTACTCCGGCACCGCCAACGAAGATCTTGCTGTTGCGTTAGGCACGATTGTGAAAGGCACACCGGTGCGGGAGTTTGTCGATCCGCGAGAGACACGCGCGCCTGTCGAGGTGGTTCGGGTGGGGCAACGCCCGGTCGTGGCGATCGAAGGGCTGGTAGCCGAGGGCGGTGGCGGAACCAGTGGCGCAACCGAAGACACACAACACCTCATGGAAACGTTGCGATTTCCGGGCGGTGTGAGCTGGGTGGTCACCGGCGCCGACGCCGAACAGCGCCGCACCACGAGCGAACTCAGCCTGGTGGCACTGCTCTCGGTCGCGCTGGTCTTTCTGGTACTGGCGGGCGAGTTCGGATCGTTCCGCATCCCGCTGGTGGTGATGCTCACGGTACCCCTAGCGGCTGCGGGCGGCATCCTTTTCCTGTGGATGACGGGTCAAAGCATCAATGCGGTCTCGCTCATCGGCATTGTGGTGATGATCGGCATGGCCGACAACGAAGCCGTGGTCAAACTCGACGCGATCCGCCGCTTCCGCGAACAGGGGCACGGAATTGATGAGGCGATTGTCCTTGGCGGACACCAACGCCTGCGCGCGATCGCCATGAGCAATCTCACGACCATCACGGGCGTCCTGCCGATGTTGTTCGGGTGGGGGAGTGGTGGTGAGTTGTACAAACCGCTGGCAGCAGGCGTGATCGGCGGTTCGTTTTCAGCCTTGCTAGTCACCTTCTTTCTCCTGCCAACCGCGTACGCTGTGCTGGAAAGGAGGAGTTCTACCTTCCAGAAAGACACTGGACCCTGACTGTCGTCAGGGCGCGTCGCTTCGCTCCGCGTCTGCCGTCTGCCGTTTGCCGTCTAACACACCATGATCTCCTGGTTCGTCCGCCGTCCCGCTGTTGTCTGGGCCTCCAGCGCCGCCCTCCTCCTCTCCGGTGGGATGGCGTTCTCGCGGCTGGCCCTTGCCACACGCACGGAAGTGGAGATCCCCCGGCTCAACATCCGCGTGGCATGGCCCGGCTCCAGCGCCGAGCTGACGGAGATGTATGTCGCGTCGCCGATCGAGTCGGCCATTCAGGGGGTGCGCGGCATCCGCAAGACCAGCTCCAACTCCGACGACGAAGGGGTGAACCTCACCGTCGAGCTGCAACCCGACGCCGACGTCCAGCTCGCCCGCCTCTCCATCCTCGAACGACTCGAACTCCTGCGCCGGGAGTTTCCTCCGGGTGTTGGTTCACCGAGCGTCTCCAACTTCGTCCCCGAGGAGTTATCCGAAGAACCCCTCATCATGATCACACTCGGCGGGCCCTACACTCCGGGAGCACTTCAGAGGCTTGCCAATGACGTCATCGAGCCGCGCCTGTCGGCGGTGCCGGGGGTGGCAGGGCTGAATGTGCAGGGCGGTTCGGAGTTCGGCGTGTCGGTGGCCTACAACCCGGCGCTACTGCGCCAGCTCGGTGTGGATGCGGCGGCGTTAGGCCAGGCCATCGCGCAGGCACGGGTGGTGCGCGCCGTAGGCGCCGAAGAACGAGGCGCCACCGAGCGGCCCGTCTCGCTGCGCGATCAACCCGCGATCATTGAACACCTCTCGGCGCTCCCGGTGCGGGGGCCGGCAGGACGCATTTTCTCCGTCGGCGAACTGGCGTCGGTGCGTCCACAGGAAGACCAGCGTGGACGCTTCTTCCGCATCAATGGGCAGCCGGCCATCGCGCTGTCGGTGACTCGCCTGCCCACCGCCGACGCCATCAAGACCGCGGCAGCGGTACGCGCGGCACTCGACGAGATGCGCCCGAACCTCCCCGTCGGCATCACGGCCACCGCCCTCGCCGACGAATCGGAGTCGCTCCGCGACCAGTTGCAGGACCTCTTTCTGCGCGGGGGAATCGCCTGTGTCGCTGTCATCCTTGTGCTCTTGTTCTTCCTTCGGGACATCAGGGCCACGGGGCTTGTGATGCTTTCGGTGGCACTGGCTGTGGCCGGCACCGCACTGGGCCTCTTTCTCTTCAAGATCCCCGCCAACCTGCTGACACTGGCGGGACTGGCGATGGGGATCGGGATCCTGGTGCAGAACGGTCTGGTAGTTGCCGAACGTTTGGGCACAACCGCCGATACTCCAGAGGGGCGCGCGGACGCCGCCCGCCGCATTGCCCCTGCCGTGGTAGGAGCGACCCTCACCACAGCGGTGGTGCTCTTCCCCTTCCTCTATCTCCAGGGAAACGCGCGGGCCGCCTTCATGCCATTTGCCTCGGCGTTTGTGCTGGGGCTGGCCTGGTCGGTGGTGACGGCCGTGGTGATGATTCCGGCCCTCGCCAGCGGCCACAAGGTCCACGAAGCCTCGTGGCCTCGCGCGCGGCGAGCCTATGTGCGCTCATTGCGACCCCTGCTGCGCTTTCGCTGGACGACGCTCTTCTTTACGGTGGTGGCGTTAGGCGCGCTCTCCTGGATTTTCGTGAAGAAGGTGCCGCGTTTTGCCTTTGGCGGTTTTGGCGGGCGCGAACGCACCTACATCACCGGGAGCATCTCCTTTCCCAAGGGCTCCGATCCGGCTTCACTCGACGCTGCCATGCGGGAGATGGAGCGCGTGGCGGTTGGCCAGCCCGGCGTGGAGCGTGTGGTCGCGCAGAGCAATGGCGTGTTCGGCGCCTCATTCCAGGTCCTCTTTCGCAAGGAAGATGAACTCACCGCCCTGCCTCTGCAGATGGAAGAGGCGCTCACCCAACGTGCGGTCTACATCGGGGGAGCCTCCGTTTTTGTGCGAGGTCAGGGACCTGGCTTCTCGTCAGGCATGGGAGGCGCAAGTATCGCAACCTTCCGGATACGGCTCCTCGGATACTCCTTCGCTGGTGTGGAACGTCTCGCCGTCGATCTGAAAGAACGTCTCGAAGGCATTCCCCGTGTGCGCGACGTGGACATCAACTCATCGTCGTTTTTCGGCCGAGAGAAGAGCAATGCGGTGACTATCTCGCCTAATCGAGATGCGCTGGCGCGCTTTGGTGTCACGGCAACCGACTTCGGCCTGACCGCAGCGCGCGAGATGCGCAGCCGCAGTGGCTCACAACGTCTCGAGATCGGCGACGAGGAGTACCCCGTGTCGGTGCAGGTGGAAGGGGCGCTCGACCGCACTCTCGATGACTTGAATGCCGCGCTTGTGCCCACCCCGTCGGGCACCCCCGTGCGCCTGAACGCGCTCGCCGAAGTGAGTGAGCGCGAGGGATTGAGTGCCATCTCGCGTGAAGATCAGCAGTATGTGCGTTTTGTCGCCTACGAGTTTCGCGGGCCGGCCAAACTGGCGCAGCGCACACATGACGCCTTCATGAAATCGATCTCCCTGCCGGCGGGGTACTCGGCTGCCGATGCCGGCTTCGGCTCGTTCCTGCCTGACGACTCGGAGAAGGGACTCTGGCTGGTGTTCGGCATCGGTATCGCGCTGGTCATTCTCAGCGTCGCGATTGTCTTCGATTCGGCGTGGGGAGCAGCGATGGTCTTTCTCTCGCTGCCGGTCGCGTTAGGTGGTGTGATGGCGGCCTTCTGGGTCTTTGATGCGGCGTTCACTCGCGAGGCGGCCGTGGGGGTGATCCTGGTGATCGGGCTGGCGGTGAACCAGTCGATCCTGGTGGTGGACGCCGCCCTCG
This sequence comes from uncultured Gemmatimonadota bacterium, assembly GCA_902826615.1. Lineage (GTDB taxonomy): Bacteria > Gemmatimonadota > Gemmatimonadetes > Gemmatimonadales > Gemmatimonadaceae > RBC101. The sequence continues at coordinate 276,593 of CADEFN010000005.1, read as the reverse complement.
AGCGACGCCGGCGCCGCGTGGCGGCGGGCCACACGTCGGGTCTCGACAAGGGGATGGTGCTTCGAGCAGCGCTTGATCGTTCGGGCATGGTCGTGCTCGTGACCCTCACCTCGCTGGCGTCGCTGCTGCCATTGGCAGTTGGAGTGCCGACCACGTCATTGTTCGGAGCGATTGCCCTCGCTACAGCAGGGGGCACACTGTTCGGCACGATTGCGGCGATGTGGGTGGTGCCGGTGATGGTGGTGGGTCGCACCAAACGCCGTCCCCCTGACCGGCCCACTACCGGGCCTCTTCCTCCGCTCCCGGAACCGATAGCCTGATCACGGCATAGAGATTGGTCAGGGGAAGCGTCACCTCGGCTGGTTCGCCCGCCGTGTCACCTCGATGGGCTACCACTCGAAATTTCCAGCCGCGCGGCACATCGCAGACGCCGAATGCGCCGGTGCCATCGGTGCGATGTGTGGTTTGACGCACCCGCCGGGGTTTGCCGTCACTCGGATCAAGCCATTCCACCGTCACCCGAACACCGGGCGCGGGTGCGCCTGTCGTGGCATCGCGCACAAAGCCGCGTAACATGCCGGTGGCCTGTCCAACGCGGTCACAGAGCTCGTTGATCAGCAGTTCTGTTCGCGCGATCGTCACCGTGACCTCGGCGCGGCGGCCGGCCTCGACCTGAACCACTTGCGTCGCGCGTGCGAGTCCGAGCGAGTCGAGATCTCGTGAGGCAGCCCCGATGACGTACCGACCGGGGATCACCTCGGGCATCACGAACTCGCCGCTGTCATTGGTACGGAGTGCCACCCCAGTGCCGGCCAGAAAAACCCGTGCTCCGGGCACCGGAGCGCCGTCGTCCTGAAAGCGCACACGTCCCGTGACCCCGGAGATCGGGCCTCGATAGACGGTGTCACCTGCGACGACGAACGTACGGACGTCCCCAACCATGAAGTGCTGCACTGGCGACGCGGCGGTGGCATTCCGATCACGGGCGAGCGGCACCCACATCATCCAGCGAGAGATGAACCAGTCCTGATCCGGCGTCCGGACGAACTCGAGGCGCCCGCCCGCGCTGTCGCGTTCGCTCAGGCCGTCAGGCAGGGCGATGTAACGGAACTCCGCCGACTGCAACGCGCCGGATCGGCGGTCGAGCCAGAGCGTTCCGGCAATGTCGGTGACGCGCGGACGGCGCGCCGGTGCAAAGGCGAGCCCCACACGCGTGGTGTCTTGCGCGCGCCCGGCCCGCAGCGAGAAACAATGGGTCGCCAGAAAACGCTCGGAGAGCAGCACGTCAGGATCGGGACCAAACACGTGCAGCGTCTCACCCTCCGGGATGAGGTAGCCGAACTGCTCGAGGGAGTCGGCGCTGATCGCCCGCGACACTCGCGGTTGCCTGGTTCGTGCCCGTGACTCGTCCTGATAACTCACCGTCGAGTCGGCGGTGACATCCCGGTTCCACGACACCACACTCGCCTCGCGGTGCTCATCGCGGGCCAGCGACGTTGCCAGTAGTGACTTGCGGGCTTCCTCCCACACTTCGGCGATCCCCACGGCATTCGCCCCTTGTTGGCGGCAGCTCCCATCAGCCATGATTCGCACCTGACTGAGCAGCACCGGCTCACTTGTCAGAATCACTCGAAGCGAGGTGTCCGCAGCAGTCATGACAAAAGGTGCGAGCTGGGTCGGGCGGAATCCCAGACGGAGCACCTGCATGTCGACGCGCGCAGAGGCGGCCACAGAAGCGTTGAAGCGACCCGTGCGACTGGTCAGTACACGCTGCGGTGCGGCCGCGCCATCCAGCCGAAGCTCAACGATCACGCCACTTGCTGGCGTCACCGAGTCTTGCAGCATCACCACACCACGCACGATCTGCGCTCCAACGTCACGTGTCAGACACAAGAGCGCAATGGCGACGTGCAGGCGTGTGTTCCGCATGAGCACAGTCTACCTTCGGGTCACACAATGCGAAACGTCTTTCCCGCGCAAGCGGAGCGACGCCTACCTGCGCTCCGCCTTCGACGCCATCAGCACCTCGTCAGCGCTCTGTAGCAGTTCTTCTATGCTCTGCGGACGCTGCGGATCATAGACTGCCACGCCACGACCGATCGACAGCCGATAAGCCCGTTCGGGAATGGTGTTGCGCCCATTGAGATGGTAGTCCAGTCGCGCGAGGAGCACATCCCCAGAGGGATCGAGGGAGTTCACCGCCAGCACCACGAACTCGTCGCCACCTAACCGCGCAATGACATCGCTCTCGCGGAACGTCTCGCGCATGATGTCGGCCACTTCCACCAGGGCCTGATCGCCAACGGCGTGGCCATGGGTGTCATTGATCTGCTTGAAGCGGTTGAGATCAAAGTAGAGAAGGAGTGTGTGGCCGCTCTGTCGCGACGCAACGTTGAGCAGTTGCTGCGCCAGCAACAGGAACCCGCGCCGGTTGTACAAACCCGTGAGTGGATCGGACAATGACATGCGCCGCAGCGCATCTTCGTACTCCACCCGTTCGGTGATGTCTCGCACCACCATCGCCATCCCTCCCGAGAGCAGCGACAGGGTCAGCTCCTGCGGAAAGGTCGAACCATCGGCACGCAGGCCGGTGACCTCGCCATGCCAGGTGGATTCGAGCATCAACTGATGTCGGATCTCGCCATCGAGTTGTTCCAGCGACTCGGCGGTGTAGAACTCACGCCAGCTGCGCCCCTGCAGGGCCGCACCCGTGCTGGCGCCGTGCATCCGCGCAAAGGCCGCGTTGGCGATGCGGATCTGGTGCGCCTCGTCGAGCACCACCACGCCGTCGAGTGAGAGCTCCACCACCGCAGACAACTCCAGAAAGCGCCGCGCCACCGTGCGACGTTCCGATACGTCGCGACCCATCCAGAGACGCCAGCTCTCCTGCATCCCCGGCACCGAGGAGACCTGCACCTCGTGCCAGAACGACGTCCCGTCGCGACGATAGTGCCGCAACTCTCCGCGCCAGGCATCACCAGAGAGCAGCGCGGCGCGCACGCGCATGGTCTGAAGGCGATCGGTTTCCTCACCTTGCAGCAACCGTTCGGGTTGTGCCCCGGCCACATCGGCGTCGTGATAGCCAGAGAGCGCCGTAAAGGCCTCGTTGAACCAGACCACCTGCCCATTGGCGTCTGTGACAATCACCGCGTCGCCGGTGTGGAAGGCGACCGCGGCAAGGACCGACGTCGGGAGGGAGGCCAGTTCGGGCATGGTATCCCCCTGAGTATCGGCATCCGGCGGCAACCGTTGACGGGGCGATTGCCCTTCCCCCTCCCCGTGCCCAGACTACGCCCGTCCTCTTGCCCCCGAATCTCCGTGCTGCTTCGCCACGCTGCCCTCGCCTCGCTTGCCATCGCGCTCCCCGTCACCGCAATGGCCCAGGCCCCTGCCCCCCTGGTCACCGACCTGAACCGCCGGATTGCGGCGGTCGAACCGAAGGTCGTGGCCTGGCGGCGCGATATCCACCAGCACCCGGAGCTCGGCAACCAGGAAGTCCGGACCGCCAAGCTGGTGGCTGACCACCTTCGCGCACTCGGCATCGAGGTGACCACCGGAGTCGCCAAGACCGGGGTAGTTGGGCTCCTCAAAGGTGGCAAACCGGGACCGGTGGTCGCCCTGCGAGCCGACATGGACGCCCTGCCGGTGGCCGAGGAGGTGGACCTCCCCTTCAAGTCGACCGTACGCGCGACCTTCGACGGGCAATCAGTCGGTGTGATGCACGCCTGCGGTCATGACAATCATGTCGCCATCCTGATGGGGCTCGCCGAAGTGCTCGCCGGGATGAAAGCGCAGCTCCCCGGCAGCGTGAAGTTCATCTTCCAGCCTGCCGAGGAGGGGCTCCCACTCGGCGAGCGCGGTGGCGCCGAGGTGATGCTCGAAGAGGGCGCCTTCAAGAACCCGAACGTCGACGCAGTCTTCGGTCTCCACGTCTTCCCCTTCGAGACCGGGAAAATTGTGTACCGCTCCGGCGGACTGATGGCGAGCGCAGACAGCTGGCGCATCACGATCAAGGGACGTCAGACGCATGGCGCGTTGCCCTGGAATGGTGTTGACCCCATCACCGTCGCCGGGCAGCTCATCACCAACATGCAGTCGATCATCAGTCGCCAGACCGACCTCACCCTCACGCCGGCGATCCTGACCACCGGTTTCATTCGGGGTGGCGTGCGCGAGAACATCATTCCCGACTCGGTGGAAATGGGCGGGACCATCCGCACCTTCGACGAAGGGGTGCGCGACTCGATCCACGCCAAGTTCACGCGGCTGGCAAAAGCCCTCGCGACAGCAGCGGGTGCTGAGGCGGTGGTAAGGATCCAGCGCGGCTACCCGGTGACCTCCAACGATCCGGCGCTGATGAGTCGTGTACTGCCATCATTGCAGCGCGCCGTTGGCACCGCCAACGTGATAGAGGGCCGCCCGACCACAACGGCCGAGGACTTCTCATACTTCCAGAAAGCCGCGCCGGGTGTGTTTCTGTTCCTCGGTGTGACGCCGCCGGGAACCGACCCCTCGAAGGTCGCCCCGAATCACTCTCCGAAGTTTTTTGCCGACGAAAAGGCGCTGGTGCCGGGGATGCGTGCGTTAGGCACGATGACGGTGGAGTACCTGCTGGGCGTCAAGGCGATGTAGTCTTCGCCGCGCGCTCCATGAGGGCCACCACTTCTTCGACGGTCTTGAGTCCCTTGTCGTCGTCGTACCACTTCATCTTCTTCTCGAAGATGTCGTTGTCGCTCATCTTCCCCTTCTGGGCGGCGATCCAGCCCTGAAGTTCGGAGGGCCGCTCCACCCACGCGCCCCGTTCGGCAAAGGCGGCGTCGAGCAGGAGCACCGTGGGTGTGGCGCCACGACCATCGGGTGTTTTGTGCGCGTCCATGATGGCGCGCCCCACATCACTCCCGATGATCCGCAGCTCAACACCCATCACCTGCTCGATGAGTTTGGCCAGGTAGGGGATGGTGTTGACCGAGTCGGAGCAGCCGTCGACCGCCACTACGAGGACCTTCCACGGACCAGCCGCTGCCCGGGCACGGGCCACGAGCGCATCGGGTGGTGTGGCCCACGAGTAATTCTTCTCCCACTGCTCCTTGCGACGTTCCGCCTTGCTGACAAACTCCGAGAAGGTTTTCCCCCCCTCGAACAGCGTGCGGTAACTCGAGTCCGTCGTCACCGCCGGTGATGGAGCAAGTGCTTCGCACACCAGCGCGGCGCCGGCAACTACGGAGAGGAGCGACATCAGGTGGTCTCGGTGGGGGTTGGGGCGGGGGTGGCTTCCGGCTCGGGACGTTTCATCATCAGAAAAAGCAGGATGACCGCCCCGATACTCACGCCGGCGTCGGCCACATTGAACACCCAGAAGCGATGATCGCCGAGCCCGACGTCGATAAAGTCGACCACCCCACGCGGTGAGCGCAAGCGGTCAGCCAGGTTCCCCATGGCACCACCAACAATCAGCCCCAGCGATGCTCCCATCACCCGGTCATGGGCGTCGGCCTCACGGTACAGCCGCCACAACACGGCAATCATCACCATGGCGACCACAGAGAAGATCACGCGCGAATAGTCGCCGAGGTGGAACGAGAAGGCCGCGCCGCGATTGTAGACCAGGGTGAAACGCAGCATGTCGCCAACGATGGAATGTGGCACATGTTCGATCCCCAGTTCCTGAACAGCGAACTGCTTGGTCCCGCAGTCGGTGAGCAGGAGGAGCGCAGCGAGCGGATAGAACCAGCGAGCCTTGGGCGCAGTCACGGGATCGGCGGGTCAGGGTGAACGACGAGGGGGCGAATGAGCCGTGCTCGCTCATCGCCCCCGTGAGACACCCGAACCGCCCAGTGTGGTTCCCCGACGCAGGTCGGGAAGCGTGTTCGGGATAGCATCGTCGCCTGTTACGGCTTGACGAGCGCCTTCACTTCAGCCGGGAGCTCGAATTCCTTCGGGTCCACAGTGTCCCATTCCCAGCTCTGCAGGGTGATGATGAACTGCTGCCCACCCTGATCGACCGTGGTGGTCGTCGCACGCTTCATTCCGCCCCAGTCCTTGTACGCGGAGAAGGTGGTGACGACGTCGAGCTCACCCATCGGCGTTGGGACCTTGGCCTGCGTCCAAACGACCATGCCATCGGCAATAGCGAAGCAGTCGAAGGTGGTTCGGCCGCTCTTCCAGGTGTGTTTCACCTTGTAACAGTCCTGGCCATTCAGGTTGGCCTTCTCCACCGTCTCGGAGCTCACAATGGCAGACGACAAACGCGAGTAGTTGTCCGGATCCGCATCTTCCTTCTGAGCGGCCAGGGCCTCTTTGGGAGTCAGCGAGGCGCCCTGCATGGGGTTCATCGACCAGGACACATTGCCGTCGAATCCCTGACGCATCTCTCCCATTCCCGGAATGTCGATCTTGGACGCCGACATCGCGGGCGCAAACGTCTGGACCGCCTCCATTTTGGCGCTCATGCCCATGGCGGGGAGGTCAAAGGCGGCAGTTGTCCGAGCCGACTTGTGTCCCTTCCAGCCGCTGGCGTTTACCGCGGTTGCCCACTTCTGGATGAGGTCTTTCGCCGACGGCAGGCCCTGAGCGCTGGCCATGGCAGGGGTGGCGGCAGCCAGTGCGGCAACAAGCGACCATCTACGAGCGTTCATTGCTGAGAATTCTCCGAGAGAGTAGAGGAACCGGTCACGGTGTCCTCGTGGCGTTGTCAAACTAACGCCGCGGGACGGAGGAGGTTCCGCGGTGAGCCCTACGGCAGTGGCGCTCGCAGGGTTACAGCGGGGGCCGGCAGCACGACGGTTCCCCCGACCCAGGCCAGTGCCGCGTCCAGGGCGGCGTCCCGGCCCGCAAGCAGATCGCGGCGCGTGACGGGGACGAGGTAGTCCGGAACGACACCCGTCGCCTCGACCCGGCGTCCATTTGGCGCGTGGAAGTCGGCGATGGGATGCATGAAGACATCCCCGTTCGCGAGCTTGACCAGGGTGGCGGGCAGGGCCTCGCCGGCGGTGGTGTCGCCAAAAACGCGCACGCGACCGATGTCTCGCATGCCCTGCGTGAAGAGCTCGGTGGCGCTCGCAGAGTGTTTGTCGACCAGGATCGCAACGGTGCCGCTGTACGGCCTGACCACTTCTCCGTGCCGGTTGGAGCGGCGCGGATTCACGAGATACCGCAGCTCAGTGGTGCGTGCCTTCAGCGTACCTAACGACACTGCCGTGTCAACAAAAAATCCGGCGGTCCCCATCAGCAGCCCGATCACGCCGCCGGTGTTGCCGCGCAGGTCGAGCACGACGCCTCGGCAGCCCTTGAGCTGTTCCATCGCCCGTTCGAGCGCGGGGAGGAGCGGTGTCATCCAGACGGTGAAGCTGACGACACCCACGCATCCGTCGGAATCGGAGTACTTGTGGTGCGCGAGATCGAAGTACTGGGCAGGGAGCGGACCGTACTTCACCACGTCGCCCGAAAACGGCGCACGGGCGACCTTCAAAACAACCACATCACCTCGGCCGTCTTTCAGCTCGAGGGTCTCGATGCTGCCTGCCGGCCCGAAGGTGGACGCTTCCATGCGCGCGGCCATCTGCAGTTCAGCCCTGCGTGTGGCACGGGCGTCGGCGAGCCCGCGCGTGGATGCGAGCAGCCGCGCGCTCTCTGTGTCACCGATTCGCACAACTTCCCAGCCGCCGTGAATGCCTGCCGCGGCCGCCGCAGAACCCTCGTCGACGCCGGTGACAACCAGACGTCCGTCTAGGAAGCGGATGTGCAGCCCGAGCGTACCCGCCACCCCGTCGCCCGATTTCGGCGAGGAATCGCGCAAGGCCGAAAACACCTCGCTCGGGATGAGGGTGAAGTGCGAATCGCCCAGCTTGCCAACCATCTCGTGAATGGCCTGGCGCACTTGGGAGTTTGAGTTGGCCCGCTCGACATCGGCGCGCAGCACGCGTCGTGTTTCGAGCCAGTTGTGGCCCTTGAAGGTGGTGTCGTAGTAGGTGGCGTTGATTCGCGCCCATGCTGTGTCGAATGAGGCGACACCAGCCGCGGAATCGTATGGCGCGCTCGCCACGAGGGCGGGCGGCAGCTGCCGACGAGCGCAGGCAGCGAGGAGAAGGATCGCGGGGAGCAGGCGTGACATCACCGCATAAGACGACCGAGCTGTAGCATGGGTTATCGGGCGATGTGTCCGATGTCACGCAAGTCGACAATACAGGACGCCGTCACGCGCGCGTCACGCGAGGCCTTTGTAGCGGTCCGACCCCCTACCTCCCAACCCGCCTCCCCTGCGCCCGGCCGTACTTCTTCCGCGCCTCCTGCATCGCCCGCCCGAACTCCACGCGAAAACGATCGGGCCCGAAATGGCGGGCTACCCAGGCGCGCGCCGCGTCCCCCATCCGGCGGGCAAGTTCGGGATCTTTCAGCAGTTGCTCGGCGTGCCGACGCATGTCCGCGGGAGTGGTGGCCACAAACCCCGTCACCCCGTGCTGCACGATGTTCGTCGGGTGTTCGTTCACCAGAATCGGGAGGCCGGCGGCCATCCCTTCGAGCACCGCCATGTTGTAGCCGTCCTCGAGACGTTTGTCGGCCGTGTGCACCATGAAGCGGTGCGAGGCCAGCATGCGCTTGAGATGCCCCCAGTCTTCAGCAGGTGCAGCTCCCTCGCGGTCGGGGTTGTGCCCCACCAATCGCAGCGGCAGCCCCTCGAACGCTTCGGCGTGAAAATCCCAGGCCAGGAAGACGCGTTTGGACGTCACATGGTTTGCCACGCGAATGCCGCACGCCAGGTCACCGACCGGCTCCAGATACGCATCGGGGTCCGCCGAGTTCTGCACGACGGTGTGTGTGACGCCCCACGACTTCGCCTTCATGCGGGAGATCGCAATCGCATGCCCACCCACCGATGCAAGGTAGGTGTTGAGCATCGCCCGCATCTCGCGCGCATCGAACTCGGCCTCCTGCTGCTCCATGCGCCCTTCGAGGGTTTCATGGAGGACGAGGAGTTTGGGCCCGGCGATCCCTCGCGTGTCGAGGAGGTCGGTGATGTTGTGATTGATCACACAGTCGTACGACTCACTCGCACGCAGCGCTTCATCGAGCGTCAAGGTGCGCGCGCCCTCCGGGAGCGGGCGCATGCGAGCATCCCAGTCGCGTGTGTAGCGACCGGGGAGACCCACCACAACGTCAAGCTCGGCGCCAAGGACGCCGAGCTGGTGGACCCATGCTTCGTGGCAATTGAGAGCAAGCAGCTTCATCGTCACGAGAGGACGATTGAGCGGGCCCGGGAGGCACGGACGACAAACAGAAGTACGAGAGGCACGGACAACGGAAGCACGGGAAGCATGGGAGGCACGGGAAGCACGCAATGACAGGGTCCCCGTGCCTCTCGTACTTCCCCGTGCCTCTCGTACTTCCCGTGCCTCCCGTGCTTCTGCCCTTACCGGTCTGTGAGTACAAACGCCCGGAGAGGCGCGCCACCGACGTTGTTGTCTGCTGCCACGATCGTGCGGTTGCCTAACGCTGGAATGGCCAGGGACGCCACGTTGATCGCCACTGCCCCTGCGCGGCTGGCGGGAGCTGTGCCGGCCGGGACCACACGGATCTGATACGTGCCAGCGGGCACGGTGAGGTAGCCCGACACTCCGCGATACGGCACCGCGGTGAGTCTGGGTGTTGCCGCCGCCAAATCGGCGCCGGGCGCGGTGACAAAGACATCGACGTTGCCGGCGGTTGGGCTGAGGTGCACCACCCGCACCCGCGCCTGCCCCGCAGCCGGGGTGGCGTTGGTGTCGACCGTCTGAAACGCTGTCACGGCCGTCGCGGCTGCCCCACCGATGGCGTACACCGTTCGGTCCTCGTTGGCGCCCTGCGTGAACGCAAGACTGGCGACCGTCGCGTTGGTGTCGGCGGTGCGCTTGAGCAGCATGATTCGCGCGCCGGCCAGCACGGCCGCGTACGGCGCGGTATTGGGTGCCGCAAGCGAGGCGGGTGTTGTCTGTGTGTAGGTGAGGTTCACACCAAACGGCACGCTTTCGAGCGTGACATTCACGCGGCCGCGCGTGGTGTCGGTAATCACGTTCACAAATCGCACACGGCCCTGTGCACCTGGCACCAGGGGATCGGCGGCGTCCGTGGTGCCGCAGGCGAGCGCCATGAGGCACGCCGCCACCGGCACGAGCGTTCGATATGAATGCATCATGTAGTTGGTCATGTCAGAGGTTCTCACTGCGCCGGGCAGCTGGCCGGGAAGCTCCCCGGCTCGGCGGGGTCGGGCAGCGCGGCGAAGGTGGCGTTGGGGTTGGCGTTGCGATCACCCACGGCGTACGGCAGCCAGCAACGCTGCCCGTCTGCGGGCACACCGGGCGCCGCAACGGGGCCGCGAATCGCATTGCGGCGACGAGTGTCCTCCCACCGCAGCCCTGTGCCAAACAGCTCATAACGCCGCTGGACGTAGATCTCGTCGCGCAGCTGCGCCTGGGTCAGCGCACCACTCAAGGCCGGTAAACAGGCCTTGGGGTCATCGAGACCACGACCGCCGGTGCAATCCGTCCGCACCGAATCGAGCGCGGCCTGCGCGGCCGAGAGCTGGTTCTGGTTGGCCAGTGCCTCGGCCTTGATGAGCAGCGCCTCGTCAGGGAAGTAGAGCGGAAGCGGCGCTTGCGCGTTGGCATAACGATTCCAGGAATCCAGCTGTGCACCCACGCGCCCGCTCAGGGTCGTCGACGGTGTGACGAAGTAGGCAAAGCGCTGATCCTGCGGCAGCATGGAGAGCCGCCATTGGCGACGCGGCGCAATGCCGTTGGGACCGCCGGTGACGTTGGCGTACGGATTCACCGTCGGGGCCGGAAAGGTCAGGACCGACAGCGCCCCGGTGCCCGACCGGGCAACGAGATTGGCCGCCGCGAGCGCCGTCGCATCATCGCCAGCCATGCGCGCGTACCGCGCCCGGTACATCTGGATCACGTTAGGCAGGTTGACGCCGGGCGTGAGGATGCTGGCAGTGAAGAAGGTGCTGGGTGGCGTCGCGGCAATCACGGCCGCCGCGGAGTCGAGGAGGCTCCGCACAACCGGGAGTGCCTGCGCCCGTGGGACATAGGTGGGCGCGACCACGCCGAACGTTTCCACCGGGACCCGCTGATACGCCATGAGCGCTTCGCCTAACGCCTCTGCCTTGAGGGTGAAGGCCAGCGCCCGCAGTCCGCTCCGGGTACCGGCATCAAACTGCGACGCCAGCGCATTCGCCCCGGTGAGGAGATCGTCGGCCGTTCGGACCGTGCGATACACCGAGTTGAAGACGGCGTCGGCAATGCCGGTGCCGGAGGGGACGGCCCCCTGCTCGGCGTCGCTGATGGAGATGAGTGCCGCGCTGGTGGCCGCGAATTCATCGGTGACGAGCCCCGCCGTGTAGGCAAAGCTCCCGTACGACGTCGCAAAGCGGCCCTGCAGGCCGGTGGCAAGGGCGATCACCCCGTCGACACTCGTGGTGACCTGATCGACGGTGGGATTGTTGGGGTTCTGCAAGTCGAGACTGCACGCCGCCAGCGCGACGAGCGCGAGGGGCCGGGAATATCGAGTGATGTTCATGTCAGTTGGTCTCCGCGCTCAATACGAGATACGCGCACTGATCGACCACACGCGCGGAATGGGGTAACCACCGAAGTCAAAGCCACGGTCAGCTGCCGTGGTCTGCGCCGAACCGACACCACCGGAGTTGGTGCCGAAGAGATTGATTTCCGGATCGAAGCCCGAGTAGTCGGTCCAGACCACCAGGTTGCGACCCGACAGCGTGAGATCAACGCCATCACGGAAGAACCGCTTCACCGGTGCCCAGTCGAGGGTGTAGCTCGCCGACAGCTCGCGCAGCTTGATGAAGGTGCCGTCCTCGATCCAGTACTGGAAAATGCCTTGCGTACGTGCGTTGAAGCCGGGCGGGAGTTTGCGCGGGTCGCCATACGGCAGCAGCTCGCGCTCGAACTCCTTGGAGTTGCTGGCGATACCGGCGTTCTGCGCGCGGGTCGACAGGTTCATGATGTCGTTGCCGAACACGCCGTCAAAGAGCGCCCGCACGCGCAGCTTCTTGAAGATCGTGAGTTCGTTGAGCATCGACGCCAGGAAATCCGGATTCGGGTCGCCGATCACCGCGTTGAGCGAATCGTTGCAGGTACCGCCGGAGATCGCGCGGCGCTGCGCGGCCGTGCCCAGATCCACCGTCTGGTTGCTGCGGCGATACCGGCCTAACGAATCGACCAGCAATGCCCCCGTGACACAGTTGCGCGCCGCGTACGAGCCGTAGAACACACCGGCCGGTTCCCCGGTGCGGATACGGTTGGGGTACCCACCCGCCGACTGGAAGTCCTGGATGGCCAGGCTCTCGACCAGGTTGCGGTTGCGGGCATAGGTGAAGGTCGACGCCCATTGCAGATTCGGGCGGTCGACGTTGGTGGTCCGCAGCATCACCTCGAAGCCCTTGTTGGACATCGTGCCGATCGGGAAGAACTGGCGCGAGAATCCGGTGCTGGTGGCCAGTGGACGGAAGAACAGCAGGTCGGAGACCAAACGATCGTAGTAGGTCACCTCGGCGCCCACCCGGCCGTTGAGGAGACCCATTTCGGCGCCCAGCTCCCACTCCCGCGCGCGCTCGTTGCGCAGGTCGGGGTTACCGAAGGTGACATCGTTCACAAAGCCCGGTCGTCCCGCAAAGGGCAGCTGGGCAAAGGTGACGTATTGCGAATAGGCGTTGACCACGCCGGGCTGCGACCCCGCCCAGCCTAACGCGGCGCGCACCCGCAGATTGTTGAGGGTCCCGGACTGATTGGGGATCACCACAAATGCGGCGGAAAGTTTGGGGAAGGCCTGCCACCGTTCCGATGGCGCAAACGTCGACGAGGCGTCGTACCGCACGGCGCCATTCAGGAAGAGGCGATCGTTCCACTCCAGTTCCTGCTGGCCGTAGAAGCCCAGGGTCCGCAGCTCTACCTCGGTCTGGCCGGCAGCAAACACGGAGCCCGCACTCACCAGCTCACCCACAGGCGCGAGGCCGTTGGCGACGGCGTTGGTGATCTTCACCTTCTGCGAGGTGAAGTTGAAGCCGCCCGTCGTGCGCATCTGGAACGGCCCGACCGGCTTCCAGGTGTAGGCCGCAATGCCGTCCTGGTTGATCACCCGTGTGCCCTGATACACCGACTGTGCACGCCCCGTGGACAGTGGCGCCGTGCCCAGCACCGCGTTGCGTGGCACAAACTGCCGCTGCTCGAATCCGGTGTTGTCGATTCCCAGCGTGTAGTCGAGCAGGAGGTTGCTGAACGGAGTGAACGTCAGCTTGGTCGAGCCGATGAAGCGATCGATGTTCTGCGGATTGCGGATCCGATCGATGGCCAGCAGCGGGTTGGTGCCTAACGAAGGCGGCAACGGATAGATGCCGTTGACGGGACGGAAGTCGACATTCGTCGGCGCGAAGAAGAGCGACCCCATGATGCCGTAGTCGTTCTGTTCGCCAAACGCCTGGAACTCATTGGCCGTGTTGACGAAGTTGGCCGTGACGTTGCCGATGAGCTTGGAGCTCAGTTGCTGCTGCAGGTTCACCCGTCCGCCGGCGCGGCGCGACGAGGTGGAGCGCAGAATGCCGTCTTCCATGGCGCTGTTCCCGCTGATGTAGTAGCGGGTCTGATCGTTGCCGCCCTCCACCGTCAGGTTGACGTCGCTGCCAAAGGCGCGCTGGAAGATGTCGTCCTGGTAGTTGAAGCGCTGAATGGGAAGTCCGGCGGCGTCGAAGGGATAGAGATTGAAGGGCTGCTGTTCACGCAGCTCGTTCGACGTACCCCGGACGTTCAGCGAAAAACGCGGCTTGCCGATGTTGCCGCGCTTGGTGAAGATCTGCACCACACCATTGTTGGCGCGTGAGCCATACAAGGCGGCCGCAGCAGCGCCACGAATGATCTCGACGCGGTCGATATCGGCCGGGTTGAGATCGGCCAGACGATTCTGCGGATTGGAGCGCCCGCCCAGGTCGGCGAGCTGCCCCGAACCATTGTCGATGATGACACCATCAACGATGTAGAGCGGGTCGGAACCGGAGATGAAGGAGTTGGTTCCGCGCAAACGCACCGAGATGCCACCGCCACCGGGACCACCGGAGTTCTGCGTGATCTGCGCGCCCGGCACCTTGCCCTGCAACGCCTGATCAACCGTTACAGCCTGCGCACGTCCGATGATGGTCGAGTCGAGCGATGCAACGCTCGTCCCGACTTTGCGCTTCTCGGTCGGTGCGGCCGAGCCGGTGACCACCACCTCACTCAGGTTGAGCGCACTCACTTCCAGCGCGAACTCGGCGCGCACCGTACCGGCGGGCGCGACCACCACCGTGCGCGTCCCGGGCTGGAAGCCGAGTCTGCGCGCCGTGACGGTTCGAGAACCAATCGGCACCTGTGGAATGCTGTACTCGCCCTGTGCATTCGTGATCGCGCCAAGGCGCGTATCGGCGACCAGGATGGTGACGTCGGGAAGGGGGCGGCCTGAGCCGGCGTCGGTCACTCGACCTTGAATTGTCCCCACGGCGCCCTGTGCAACGGCGTCAGTGGAGAGCGCAGGGAGTGCCAGCGCCAGGCCGAGGATCCGCGAGATGACGAATCGTGGGATCATCAGAAGGTGGCTCCGAAAAACGGGTCAGCCATGTAACGCAGAAGTCACATGGATTGGTTGCATCAAGCGTAGTGAGGTCGAGTGCGACCGACCATCCCCCCACCCACCGGTGGCGAGGGATGATGTACGGCAGGACGTGATCCGGGACGGAATTTCCTACGGCAAAGATTTCACGAACTCGGCGAGGTACGTCCCCCAGACCACCGGCAGTGAATGCGTCCCATGCCCACGCGTCCGTTCACTCGTGGGAATCAGTATGTACTTCCCGTTTTTCACCCGGGGCATGAGGCGCTCCATGAGCCCCAGCTCGGGAGGATTGACCAGATCGTCCGCCGAGTTGATGGCAAGGACGGGTGCCGTCACCCGCTCGAGATGCGGCGAGGGGTCGTAGTCCCGACTGGAGTCGAACTGATAGAGCATGTCGTTGGCATCGGTGGCGCGGGTGCGTGACTCGATGTATGCCCGGATCACCGAATCGGCCGCATCACGCGTGGGCGCCTGACGATGCTGCACCATTGGTGCTGACGTCATCATGAAGAGCATCCCCTGTGCGGCTCGCAGCCCGCGGGTGGGTCCCGTGTACTCGCCATTCCTGAACTCGGGGTCTTCGATGACGAAATCGCGGATCATGGTGCGCAGCATCCGGTTGCGCCCGGCGATCTGCGTCGGGGCACAGGCCAGCGGGACAAGACCGTCGGCAAACGATGGGTAGTTTGTGCCCCACACCCAGGCGTGCATGCACCCCATCGAGGTGCCCATCACCAGCCGCAGGTGATCGACACCAAGACCCTTCGTGAGCAGGGCGTGCTGCAGGTTCACCATGTCGGTGTAGCCATACCGGGGGAACTGTTGGCGCAGTCCATCGCTGGGCTTGCTCGACTTCCCATGACCGATGTTGTCCGGCAGCACGATGAGGTAGCGAGCCGTATCGAGCAGCTTGCCGGGGCCGAACAGCTCTCCGGCGAAGCCGGCCCCGAGAAACCCCGAGCCCGTTCCCCCGGTGCCGTGCAATACCAGAACAGCGTTGCTCGTGCGCCCGCTGGCGTCCTTCCTCGGCGTGCCAAGGGTGGTGAAATGAAGCCGCACGTTCTGGAGCGCCTTGCCGTCGGCAAAGGTGTAGCTCGGGAGCGTGAAGTCTCCCTGACGCCCTTGGGCGCCGGCGAGAGCGGGGAGCAGGAGAAGGGCGAAGCTGAGGCGCATTGGGGGATTTTGGGGACGCGGGAGGTTCTGTGTGGGACGGGGCCGGCGCAAGAGTCTCTTTCAGCGGACCCCGACCCGTTAGGTTGCCCTTCTACTCATCAAATCAACAGAGACCCAGGCGTGCTCGTGCGTTTTCGACCAACCCTCCTCCTCCTCGGCGCTGCCCTTCTGCTCTCCACCGCCGACGCGCAGCCGGCGAGCAAGAGCAAGTCCCGCACTGCGACCAAGGCGCGACGTTCCACCGCCAAACCTGCCGCGAAGAAACCTCAGCAGGGCACTGACAGTGCCAGACCTCGTGCGCCCAAACCGGTGTGGCCGGTAAAGGGACCGGAGCTGCTGCCCGGATCGGTTCTCCCCAACAAGCGGATTATCGCGTACTACGGCAATCCGCTGTCCAAGCGCATGGGCATCCTCGGCGAAATTCCGCCTGACGAGATGCTCAAGCGGCTCGATCGCGAGGTGGACAAGTGGACAAAGGCCGACAGCGCCGTTCCCGCCATTCCTGCGCTGCACCTGATTGTGACGGTGGCCCAGGGTTCCGCCGGCCCGGACGGCATGTGGCGGGCCCGCATGAAAGACTCACTGGTCGAGAGAGTCGCGGGCTGGGCACAGCGCCGGAATGCGCTGCTCTTTCTCGACGTGCAGGTGGGCAAGAGCAACCTCAGAGCTGAACTCCCGCGCCTCGAGCCCTTCCTCAGCCGGCCGAACGTACACCTCGGCATCGACCCCGAGTTCTCCATGAAGACGGGCCATGCCCCTGGCAAACGCATCGGGACGATGGACGCAAAGGATATCAACTACGCCAGCGAGTGGCTGCAGGAGATCGTTGACAAATACAAGATTCCGCCGAAGGTGCTGGTCGTGCACCGGTTTACGCGGCCGATGCTGACCAACTACAAGAACATCAAGCTTGACCCGCGCGTGCAGATCGTGATCCAGATGGATGGCTGGGGCAACCCGGAGCTCAAGAAGGGGAGTTACGTGAATTACGTCTATAGCGAGCCGGTGCAGTTCACGGGGTTCAAGATCTTCTACAAGAACGACACGAAGAAAAGCGGCTGGCGTCTCATGCAGCCCGCCGATGTGCTCGCCCTCGAACCGAAGCCCGTTTACATCCAGTATCAATAACCTGGACGGATCAGCTCCCGGGAATCGCGACCACGCGAATACTCACGACCTGACGGGCCGAGCGAGCCATCTTCTGGTCGGTAGGTACGACAAGGCGCCACGGCCCATCGTCGGCGGGGAGCGCCTTGCCGTCGGCCTCAAAGGCCAGCCAGACACGGGTGGGTCCGAGCTTCGGGTCGAGTTCCGCGGCAGAAAAGAACGCGACGTAGCCATCCCTCGCGGTTGCCAGAACACCCCAGCCGATCTTGCCCGCTCTGAGCGAGTCGACGGGGCGGCCGGCTCGCGCCAGCACGTCAGTGAGCAGCACAGCGCGGTAGCGGACCGGAGGCTTGCCGGCGTGCGCCATGCTCACGGTGTCCTGCACGAGTGCGCGGAGGTCGCGATCGGCAAGCTCAACAGGGCGACCGCGTCCGGTGTCGATCCGCAACACGGTGGCCTGCGCTGTGGCGATGCCGGGTAGCAGGGCAAACGTGAGAGCCAGCGCCAGCCGCGGAAGACGGCCGGTGAAAGGCAAGCCGGGTCGGGTTGTCATGCGCGGAATCTACGGCGTGCGGAGAGAACCCGCCGCGCGGACCCACGGCCTATGTCGCGCTCAGCTGGCGTGCCCGGGTGAGCGCGAAGAGTTCGTGGCGGTTGACGAGGAGGTCTGCCAGGGTCCGGCGGTCGAGTACAGCGAGAAACGCGCCTAACGCGTCGTCTAGCGCGCTCGCGAGTCCGCACCCGGGCGAAATGGGACACGACGCGTCGTCGCTGAAGCAGGGCACAATGGCCATATCACTTTCGCAGTCGCGCACGACCGCTCCCACATTGACCTCTGCGGGCGGGCGGACGAGGCGCACGCCCCCTTTTCGACCTCGGGTGGTCTGCAGGTAGCCGCGCTGGGCAAGGCGCTGCACGACCTTGGTGAGATGATCCTCCGACATCGCCATCCGGGACGCGATCTCACTGACCGTCGCGCTGCCGGCCTCCGTGGAGCCCAGGTAGATGAGGCATCGCAGCGCGTTGTCGGTAAAGCGGGTGAGGTGCATCGGGGGCCGTGTGAGTGATTCGGCGCAACGTAGCCGACCGTACCGTCATCGCCGTCCGATCTTCCCTTACTGACGGGCTCCGGAATGGAGTATCTGTAATACGGGAAATGTCCCACGGACGAAAGTGGTACGCGGAATGATCCTTTGTGTAGCTGGTGCAGACACCCTGTCACGCCCGCTCCACTGAGGATCAAATCCATGTCACGTCCACGTCGCTCCGGATTTCTGGCTGGGGGCATCGCCCTGGCCGCCACGGCCGCCTACCTCTTTGCCTGTGGCCCGGCCAACAAGGCCACATCGATGATTGGCGCAACCGACGCCCCATCGCGCGTCTACGTTGCCCCTGGCACCCAGGATGAGTTCTACGCCTTCATGTCGGGCGGCTTTTCCGGCCAGATCGGCGTCTACGGTCTCCCGTCGGGGCGCCTCCTGAAGGTGATCCCCGTGTTTTCGCAGAATGCGGAGAACGGTTATGGGTACAACGCCGAAACACGGCCACTGCTCAACACCTCGTTTGGCGAGATCCCGTGGGACGACACCCACCATCCCTCGCTCTCGCAGACCGCCGGCATGCACGACGGGCGCTGGATCTTCATCAATGCCAACAACACGCCTCGCTTTGCCCGTGTAGACCTCACGCGTTTCGAAACCACCGAGACGATCGAGGTGCCGAACACCGGCGGCAATCACGGCGCCCCCTTCGTCACCGAAAACACCGAGTACGTGATCGGTGCCACGCGCTTCTCGGTGCCCATCCCCCAGAAGGATGTAGCCATCTCGGAATTTGCAAAGGAGTTCAAGGGCACCATCTCCTTCGTGCGTGCCGACGCGCCGGGGAAGATGGATATCGCCTTCCAGCTCCTGATGCCCGGGTTCGACTACGACCTGGGACGGCCAGGCAAGGGCCCGTCGCACGGGTGGGCGTTCTTCACCTCGTACAACACCGAGCAGGCGTACACCAAACTCGAAGTGAACGCCTCGAAGAATGACTATGACTTCATTGCCGCCGTGAACTGGAAAGCGCTCGAGGCGTGCAAGGCCGGTGGCAAGTCGAAGACGTGGCCCGCCAACTACGCGCACAACGTCTACGACGACAACAAGCACCTGGCCACCACCGAAATGAAGAAGTCGGTCGCGGTGATTCTGCCGACGGATTGCCCGGGGAGTGTGTACTTCCTGCCGACGCCCAAGTCCCCGCACGGGGTCGACATCGATCCGACGGGTGAATACATCGTGGGTGGTGGCAAGCTGGCCACCGTGATCCCGGTGCACTCGTTCTCGAAGATGATGAAGGCGATCGAGGCGAAGGCCTTCGAGAAGGACGTCGACGGTATCCCGGTCATCAAGTACGACCAGGTCATGGCGGGTGAAGTGCAGAACCCGGGACTTGGCCCCCTGCATAACGAGTTCGACGACAAGGGGTGCGCCTACACCTCGGTGTTCATCACCTCGGAAATCGTGAAATGGTGCTTCAGCGACTTCAAGGTGGTAGACCGCGTGCCGACGTACTACTCCATTGGTCACCTCATGGTGCCCGGCGGCGACACCAAGAAGCCGTATGGCAAATACGTCGTCGCCATGAACAAGATCACGAAAGACCGTTTTCTGGCGACGGGTCCGGAGCTCTCGCAGTCGGCGCAGCTCTACGACATCTCGGGCGACAAGATGAAGCTCCTGCTCGACTTCACCACGATCGGCGAGCCGCACTATGCGCAGGCGATCGACGCGAAGATCATCAAGGACAAGCAGCTCAAGTTCTACAAACTCGCCGACAATACACACCCCTACGTCACCAGGAGCGAGAAGGAAACGGGTGTGTCACGCAGCGGTCGTACGGTGCACATCAAGATGACGGCCATCCGGTCGCACTTCGCCCCCGACAACGTGGACGGCGTGCAGGTGGGCGACACAGTGCTCTTCCACGTCACCAACCTCGAGCAGGACTGGGACGTACCCCACGGCTTCGCCGCCATGGGCAGCTGGAGTGACGCCGAGTTGCTGATCATGCCGGGGCAGACCCGGACGCTGAAGTGGGTGCCGAAGTATCCCGGCGTCTATCCGTTCTACTGCACCGATTTCTGCAGTGCGCTGCACCAGGAGATGCAGGGGTACGTGCGGGTTGCTCCTTCGGGACGCGCCGTGGCCCTGCAGGCCAGCACCAAGCCACACACCAACGCTGGCGAGCAGTAGGAACAACCGATGGCAACGAGGGTGAGCTGCCCTCCACCCCAGTCTCACCCTCTGTTGCCGTCGTCGCCCTTGTTGCCCTCGTTCCCGCCCACGCAGCCCATGCTCACCCTCCGATCACGCCTTCTCTTCGCCCTGTCGGCGCTGCTCCTCGGCTCACTCTTCGTGCTGCCGCTGTGGAGAGTCACGCTGGAGGCACCGCAGTACCCCGAGGGGCTGGGCATGCAGATCTGGCTCAGCACCATCACGGGGATCAAGCCTAACGATCTCGACAATATCAACAACCTCAACCACTACATCGGCATGAAGCGGATCGTCCCGGAGTCGATCCCGGAGCTACGCTTCATGCCGGTGATGGTCCTGGGACTGATCGCGCTCGCCGGCGCTGCGGCCCTCACCCGACGACGGGCGGTGGGCGTGGCCTTCGTGGCGGTGTTTGTCATTCTGGCCGGCGCCGGTTTGATCGACTTCTACCGCTGGGAGTACGACTACGGCCACAACCTCGATCTCGAGAATGCCATCATCAAGGTGCCCGGCATGTCGTACCAGCCTCCGCTGATCGGGAGCCGTCAGTTGCTCAACTTCACGGCGACCTCACTCCCCGGGGCGGGTGGGATACTGGCCATTCTGTCGTTAGGCACTGGCCTCCTCGGTCTCTGGCGCGGTCGCGGTCGCTCTTCCCAGGTGGCCGACGCCATACCGGGGGTTCGCGCCCTCAGAGCACCGGTCGCACTCACCCTGCTGATGGTTCTCGGCGCACCCGCGCGCGCACAGGACGTGATCGAGGCGGGGCCCGGACAGCAGTTCGTTCGTCTGCGTGATGCCGTGGCGGCCGCTCCCGCAGGCGCCCGCATTCGCGTACACGCGGGCGTGTATGCGGAATCCACGATCGTCATCATGCGACCCCTGACACTCCAGGGACTCCCCGGCTCGCGCATCGATGGCGAGGGCGCCCGCACGCTGCTGCTCGTGGAGGCACACGACGTCACCATCACGGGCCTCACATTCGAGCACACCGGAGTCAGCCAGGTCGACGAACGCGCGGCCATCCTGGTGCGCGAACACGCCCGCTGCCACATCGTGGCCAACACCATTCGCGATGCGCAGTTTGCGGTGAAACTGGAGCGGGCCCCGCACTGTGAAGTGCGCGAGAATGTCATCGAAGGGGCGGGCGCGCGACAGACCGCAGCGGGGAATGCCATCCATGCCTGGAACAGCGACAGCGTTCGCATTACCGGCAACACGGTGCGTGGTCACCGCGACGGGATCTACTTCGAATTTGTGACCGGTGGCATCATCGACCGCAATAACGTGACGGCCAGCGCCCGGTACGGCCTGCACTTCATGTTCTCGCACAACTGCACCTACACGCGGAACACCTTTGCCAGGAACGGGAACGGCGTGGCGGTGATGTATTCGCACGACGTCATCATGCGCGACAACAGCTTTGCCCACAACTGGGGTGGTGCCGCCTACGGGCTCCTGCTCAAGGACATCACCAACTCGGAGATAGCAGACAACCGATTCGTCGGCAACTCCACGGCGCTCTACCTGGAGGATGCCAGCCGCAACCGGGTACACAACAACACCTTTCGCGAGAATGGCTGGGCTGTGCGACTCCTGGCGAGTGCGCAGGACAACACCTTCAGCGGAAACACATTCACCGGCAACTCCTTCGACGTCTCCACCAACAGCCGCGGGAGCAGCTCGACCTTCAGCGACAACTACTGGGACCGATATCGGGGATACGACCTGGATCGCAATGGAATCGGCGATGTGCCGCATTTGCCGGTGCGACTCTTCAGTCTGGTGGTCGAGCAATCTCCCCCCGCCATGGTGGTACTGCGCAGCCTGCTGGTGGATGTGCTCGACCTGACCGAGCGTGTGATTCCTGCGCTGACACCGGCTTCCCTGCGGGACAACACACCTCGCATGCGCCCGCTGGCAGGAGGCACTCCGTGATCACCGCCCGTGGTATCTCGAAATCCTTCGGCAAGCTCCAGGTACTGCGCGATGTTGACCTCGACATCCGCACGGGCGGTGTGACCGCCATCATCGGGCCTAACGCGGCCGGCAAGACCACCTTCAACCGCATGGTACTGGGGCTCGTGCGTCCGGACACCGGGGTGATCCTGGTGAACAACCGGGCCGTGAATGGCTCGGCCATCTACCGTGAGCAGATCGGCTACATGCAGCAAGCTCCGCGTTTCCCGGACAACCTGTGCGCAGCCGACCTCTTCGACATGATGGCCGACCTGCGCGGCTCCGCCGTGAAGCGCGACGACGAACTCATCGATGCCCTCGGGCTGGGTCCCGTGCTCTCCACCCCGGTGCGCGTGTTGTCGGGCGGGACACGACAGAAGATCAATGCCGCGCTGGCATTCCTCTTTTCACCCGCCCTGCTGGTGCTCGACGAACCCACGGCCGCACTCGATCCCGTGTCATCGCTGACCCTGAAAGACAAGATCCGGAGGGCACGTGCGGAGGGCACCACGTTCGTCATCACCTCCCACGTCCTCAGCGAACTCGAGGAACTGGCAGATCACGTCGTCTTTCTTCTCGATGGGGGCGTGCGGTTTGCCGGATCGCCATCGTCATTGATGGCCGAGGCCGGAGAGCCGACCCTCGAACGCGCCGCCGCGCGGCTCATGCGGGACCATGCGCGCGACACTCTGTTGCAGGGACTCTCATGACCTCCTCCACCCTGGCGCACTCCTTTGCGGCCGGCAACAACGCCACACAGTCTGAGCGGTCCATGATGGAACTCCGGCGTGCGGCAAAAGTGGAGCGGTACGTTGTGCTGGACGTGCTGCGCAATCGCTGGGTGATTGCCTACGCCGTGTTCTTCATGGCGGCGACCGACCTGTTGCTGCGTTTTGGCGGAACCGGACCGCGCGCCCTGGTCAGCCTGCTCAACCTCGTGCTGCTGCTCATTCCGCTGGTCACGATTGTTTTTGTCACGCTCTACTGGCACGGTCAGCGTGAGTTCAACGAAATCCTGCTCTGCCAGCCCATTACACGAACGACACTGTTCGTCGGGTTGTTCGGCGGGGTGGTGTTGCCCCTTGTGGTCGCCTTTGTGCTGGGCGTCTCGGTTCCACTCCTTGCGCGCGGCGTCATCGGCACCGAGTCACGCGGAACACTGGGCCTGCTTCTGGTGGTTGGAGTCATGCTGACCGCCGTGTTTGGTGCGCTGGCCGTGCTGATTGCCGGACAGGTGACGGACCGACTCAAGGGCCTGGCCCTCGCGCTGGGCGTCTGGCTCATCCTCGCCATCGCCTGGGACGCACTCATGCTCTCGGTGGCGATGTCTTTCCCCGCCCGCACCGTCGGCCCGGCGCTCCTGACACTCACCTTTGCCAACCCTGTTGACCTGGCGCGCGTGTTGATGGTGCTGCACTTCGACATTGCCGCCCTGATGGGTGCCACGGGCGCCGTGTTCTCCACCACCCTCGGTGGCAGCCGAGGCGTGCTCACCGCACTCGGCGCACTCGGCGTGTGGGTTCTTATACCCGTGTTGTTCGCCCTGCGCGCCTTCAACCGGCGTGACTTCTGATCGTGTAACTCCACTCCCCCTCAGCCTTTCGCCTCATGTCTCCCGCTCAGCGTCTCTCACTGATCTCGATCGCCGTCACCCTTGCTGCCCTTGCCGCCTGCGGCGGTGGCGAGAAACCCGCCCCCACGCCGGAGCCTCCGGCCTCGGCGCCGCCGGCTGCGCCGGGCGTTCAGGTGCCTGACGAGGGTGGCACGATCATCAAGGTCGAGATGATCACCGACGAACAAGGCAACAACAAGTTTGTCCCGAACGATTTCGAGGCGAAAAAAGGCGACGTCCTCCGCTTCACCCTGGGGGTGGGAGTGCATAACGCGCACTTCCTGCCGGACTCCAACCCTGGAGCGCAGGGCCTGCCTCCCGCGACACAAATGCTCCAGGTGCCCGGACAGACCGAGGATGTCAAGATCACGTGGGGGCCGGGGCGCTACTACTTCCAGTGTGACCCGCATGCCTTGTTAGGCATGATCGGTCATCTGACGGTGAAGTAAAACTACCGCCCGGCAGTCACCACAAAAATTGCCCCCGCGCCGTGGTCGACACCCCAACGGGCCGTCGCCTGGATGGGATCGTACCACCGCACCGAGACCACGATCCGCGGGGGAATGGCGCGGAGTTCGGTTACACCACCGATCCGCACATTGTCCTGGTACACCTGGATGACCGAAGGCTTTTCGAAGCTGTCCGCCGCACGTGGTCGCAACCAGTTTCCACGCAGGGACTGCACAGCGTCATAGAGGTTGGTGGCGTTGACCTTGTCGAGATCTGCCCGGGTGATGAGTGTCTGGTCGGTCCCGGGCGCTTTCGCAGCGCCGGGAGTTCCGGCGCTGGAGCAGGCGCAGACGCTGAGAGCACTCGCGGCAAGCGAGGCGCGAATGAGAGTGGCCAGGATGGATCGCATGGCCTCATGTTGATGCGAAGCCCCCGCTTTGCGCAAGCAACAACAGCCGGTCGGGGCTATTTCAGCTGGTGACGAGGAGACTGCAGCAGGTCACTCCCCCTTCGGCCCGCGCCAGCTCCGACGCGTCGACGGCCACGACATCCACGCCGGCCGCCAGCATGACCTCCTGGGTGCGGGGGAACTGGGACGAGTGGATCACATGCCCATTCACCCACACCGCGTTGGCCGCGAATGGCTCTGACGGGTCGACCTCCAGCACGTTCCAGCCGCCGAATTGCCCAGCGTCCACCCACCGGGAGTTGACCAGCAGGGTGTCGCCGGCCACCTGGGTGACCGCAGTCTTGAGATGCAGCGCGTCGCGCATCGTGGCGGCACGAACCTCGAAGCCAAATGGCCGCAGCAAGCGTTCGAGTTGCGCCACCCCTTCGGCGTTGGTGCGCCCCGAGCGGCCAACCCAGAGCGTGTGCCCCAGACGCAGCACATCCCCTCCGTCGAGTGTCGCGGGCGCATCGAGGCGCACCAATGTGCGATACCTGGCAAGGGCAGGCGCAATCTCGTCCACTTCGCCCAGTCGTGATGTGGCACCGGGGCGGGTGAGCACGGCGACGTCGTCCAGCACAATCGCGGCATCTTCGACAAAGACCGAGTCGGGATAGTCTGCGAGTTCGGGAAGACGCTCGACGGTGCAGCCGCAGCGCTCGAGGGCCCGCTCATACTCCGCATGTTGCGACCGGGCACGCGCCACATCGATGGGCAGCCGGTCGAGGTGCGTCAGCTGACAGTCGGCGATCCGTCGCGAGACAGCGCGAGTGATGGCGATGGAGACGTGGCGCGGGGATGTTGTCACGGCGCTGGGCAAAGGGGACGTGCGATAGTGACCTGTCACACGGCTTCATTCAAGGGTTACCCCGGCGAGGAAACCGGGAAACCGGAGCGTGTGGAGCCACGTATCGTTCAGCTCACCCACTTGCCGCCATGAACGTCATCACCTCGCTCGCACGCATTCATCGCGGCAGCACCGGGGCCACCCGGCTCCCCTGTGGCGTCTGTTTCGGCAGCGTCGGACGACGTGTGGTCACACCCGGTTTTACCCTCGATCTCATGAGCCCCGACCCGGATCTCGAGGTCGGGCTCCACACACACGAGTCGGCGCACCTCATCGTGCACCTGCACGGCACCTACCTGTCCACAGCTGCCCATGCACCGAGTCGCGCCCGCGGCCCACTCATCGTGTGCAACCCGCCGGGGACCACACACCGTGATCGGTACGAGCGAACGGGCGGGCACCTCGAGGGGCGGTTTCTCAATGTTGGAATTCCGCTGGACACCTGGCAGGCGTCTCTCGCTCCCTCCACGGGCGGTGATGCCACCTGCCTGACGACGCTCGCCGCCCACCAGCTGGTGGTGAGACTCCTGCAGGAATGGTTCTCTCCCGGCCAGGACGCCGAGGTGGTGCTCGACTCGTTATGCACGGAGCTGCTTGCCCAGCGTCATCCGGTGGAGCGGCATTCACGTCAGGCACCGGCGTGGCTCTCGCGGGCCCGTGACATGCTGCGAGATGAACACGCGGCCGTCACGGTCCGACAGGTGGCAGAGGTCTGCGGCGTACATCCGGTGGCGATGGCGCGCACGTTCAGACGGTGGGAGGGCTGCACACCAGCCGAATTTGCCCGGATGCATCGGTTGCAGCGTGCGACCGAACACCTCGCCCGGGGCCGCTCACCAGCGATGGTAGCCGCGCAGACAGGATATGCGGACCAGAGTCATCTCACGCACACCATGCACCGCGAACTTGGCATCACGCCGGCCGCTTATCGCGCCCTCTTCGCCGCCGCTCGTTCGTAGACGGTTGCGCGGGTACAAGACGCCACGCGTATGGCCGGGCATCTTGCCACTTCACCTCCGTCCATCGCCGTGCTGATCTTCGTCCTCATTGCCCTCGCATTTGCCGTAGAAGTGCAGGCGCAGCCCGCAGATTCGTCGGGCCTCTCACTCCAGGGTCGATGGTTCGGCAGGCTGACCTCTCCGGTCAGTGCTAAAGGCGCCGTCACTCTCGCACGTCGTGGCGACAGCTGGGAGCTGCGCGTCGACAACCGTGTGGCGCGCCATCGCGCCGAGGGCGACACACTGTTCATCACCCTTCCAGACTCCAGTGGAACGTTTCGCGCTCGACTCCCCGGCGCAGGCTCACACTGGAATGCGTTCTGGATCCAGCCACCGGGCATGCTCGAGGCCGTGGCCACCCCCCTACGACTCGTCAGGCAAGGCAATACCTGGCGGGGCACCATCGCACCACTCGAGGAGACCTTCACCCTGCAGTTGGCTGTGCAGCGTGGTGCCGATGGCGCATTCTACGGGCGGTTCACCAACCCGGAGCGCAGCTGGAATCAGGGGCAGGTGTTCCGCATCACGCGCAACAAGGACGAAATCTTTTTCGCCGACAGCGCTTCGGGCAGGGTGCGGCTTACGCAGGGGTATGACTCGGTGCAACGCACGATTGCCTTCGACTTCGGCGTGCCACTCCTCCTGCGACCCACCGAACGTAACATCAGTCGCGAGTCCACCTCGGCGGTCGTGGCCACACCGACCTACACGTACCGTGCGCCGGTGCGATCAACGGACGGCTGGCGCACGGCAGATGCTCGCACGACCGGCATCGATCCCGCGCTGCTGGAGGTGATGCTTCGGCGCATTCGTGCCGCCAGCGCCGAGGACGCCACCGAACCACTCGTGCATTCCGTCCAGATTGCCCGGCATGGTCGCCTGGTCCTCGACGAGTACTTCCGTGGGTATGGGCCCGCCGTCCTGCACGACTCGCGTTCGGCATTCAAGAGTGTGGTGTCGCTGCTGGTTGGTGTGGCCAGTGACCGCGGCCGCCTGAGCGAGAACAGCGACGTCGATTCCCTGCTCGGGAACGGCACTCGGCGCGGCATTCAGCTGCGACATCTCCTGGCGCACACCACTGGACTGGCCTGCGACGACAACGATGAGCAATCACCCGGCGGAGAGGAACAGATGCAGACGCAGCGGGGCGAACGTGACTGGGCCCGATTTGTTGCCCAGCTGCCGACTCGCCACGCACCCGGCACGCACTACGCCTATTGCTCGGGGGGCATCCATCTCGCGGGAGCACTGGTCTCGCGCCAGACCGGCGAGTGGTTGCCGGCACTGTTCGATGCCGCACTTGCGCAACCGTTAGGCATCTCGCGCTACGCCATGAACCTCGCGCCCGATGGCCAGGGGTATGGCGGTGGCGGCACCCGGTTGCTGCCGCGGGACCTCCTGAAATTCGGGCAGCTGGTCGTCGACGAGGGTTTGTGGAATGGTCGCCGAGTGGTGAGCAGCGAGTGGATCAGGCGTTCCACCGCGCATGTCGCCGCCACGCCCGACGGTGGCTCCGATGGACTCGCCTGGCATCGTCACACCGTGCGTGCCGGCGGGAAGAGCTGGCAGATGATTGAAGCCAATGGGAATGGCGGGCAGCTCGTGATGGCCATTCCCGAGCTCGACCTGGTGGTGGGCTTCACGGCCGGGAGTTACAACCGCTACCGTGCCTGGCGCAAGCTGCGGGAGGAGTTCCTCCCGCAGTATATACTCGCTGCGATCAGGTAGGGGTCGTGCTCACCCGACGTGCGTGAGCCACCCGTGGGTGTCGTCGATCTTTCCTGTCGTGGTGGCGTTGAATCGTTCCTGCAGCGCGCGGGTGATGGGTCCCGGCTTGCCGGCCCCCACCGGAATGCGATCGACACTGCGAATGGGCGTCAGCTCCACCGCCGTGCCGCAGAAAAACGCCTCGTCCGCGAGGTACACCGACTCACGCAGCAGGTCACGCTCGTACACGGGGATCTTGAGGTCGGCGGCCATCTTCATCACACAGTCGCGCGTGATGCCGGGCAGAATCGAGGCGTCAACGGGCGCGGTGTAGATCGCCCCGTTCTTCACCAGGAAGGTGTTGGCGCCAGACGCTTCGCTGAGTTTGCCATCCGGGCCTAGCGCGATCGCCTCCGCATAGCCGTCGGCGAGGGCCTGCATCTTGATCAGCATGCCGGAGAGATAGTTGCCGGCAATCTTGGCCATGGTGGGGATGGTGTTGGGCGCCACACGCTGCCAGCTGGAGATGCAGACATCCACACCGTTTTCATGCGCGCCGTCTCCGAGGTAGGCCCCGTACGGCCAGCAGGGAATGCACACCTCGACCGGTGACGCAAACGGCACCATACTCGACGCCCCAAAGCCGCGCAGCACCATCGGCCGGATGTAGCAGGCCGACATCCCGTTCTTCTTCACGACCTCACAGGCGGCCTTCACCAGGTCGGCCGCGGTGTATTTCATCTCGAAGCGATACACCTTCGCGCTCCCCATCAACCGCTCCATGTGTTCCGGGAGGCGGAAAACGGCGGGGCCCTTTGGCGTCGAGTAACACCGGATCCCCTCGAAGATTGCCGACCCGTACTGCATCGAATGACTGAGCAGGTGGAAGTTGCAGTCGTTCCACGCCACAAAGCTGCCGTCGCGCCAGATCCAGTCCGTCGGGGTGAGTTGGGACATTGCTTGGGTCAGACTCCAATCAGAGGGTTAGTGGCCTCGGGGCCGACGACGGTGGTCCAGGGACGAACATACCAGCGCTTCACGACGCCGTTGATCACAAAGGGGTCCTGGCGGGCAAAATCCTCGGCGACGGCCGGGCTCTCCCCGCGGAAAACGAGTGCCGAGCCGTCCACCGGATCGGCAAAGGCCCCAGCCTGCACCAGTTCGCCCCGGGCGTATGCGGCCCGGGCCAGATCGAGGTGCCCGGGGCGGAAGGGCGCACGCACTTCTGCGTAATTCTCGACACCTTCGTAGAAGAGGATGAAGTACACGGGACGGTCGGCTGAAGGCTGGGTTGCTGAGCCCCCCACGTTCGCGGGGGAGACGGCCAGCTGGGGTGACACGATTGACGGGCGTGAATCTCGCCTTGTCGCCACCCCAGCGACACCCCTTCCCGCTCAGTCCCGCCCCCCACCGAGGAGGGCGCCCAGCCAGGGGAAGTCCCGCGCCCGCACGAGGAGGCTGGCCAATCCGGCGGTATACACGAAACCGGTCACGCCTAACGCGACCCGCCCCCAGCGCCCGGTGTACCGCCGCCAGAGCAGTACGATCACGACCAGCATGGCGGTGACCTCACCCAGGCTCACGAGTGAGCCATAACAGCAGTCGTCCCAGTACGAGATGGGGGAGTCAAAGCGCCACGGGCTGAGGGGCCAGAAATGGCGGTGCCCATCGTCGTGATGAACCGGAAAGTCGAGGGCGGTATGGAGGAGCCCCGAGAGGGCAAAGAGGCGCACCGGGCTCCAGAGTGTCTCCCGTCCCCCGGCGCGCTGCCGCCAGAGTGAGACCGCCACCAGAGCGAGCGCGATGGGGACCGAGTGGGCGGCGTCGATCGCATGCTGCCAACCGCGCTGGTAGTAGATGTCACCCCAGATCTCGCCCTGCGGCCTGCCGGCAATGAACCGCGCCCAGACGAACATGACGAACATCGGAACGTCAGGTGCGATGGCGCCCGCGACGAGCGCGCCTGTTTCGCGTGACGTGGCTCGCCTGCCGAGGACGAACAGAGAGACCAGCGCGTGTGTGGGTGTGTTCACGGCACCGATTCTAACTGGGGCACAAAGCAAAACGCCCCCGGGATTGCTCCCGGGAAGCGTTGCGGTATCCCCAGCACGAGGGCGAAAGGGACACAGTCCTTGCCACAGTATAGTGGCCTCTGCCCAAAAGACGCGAGCAGTTTCTTTCTGCAACGCGTAACGGCCGTGTATGTGATGCTTGAGGTCGCCAACGTGAGGGGAGCCCTCCTACCGCTGACGAGCGGTCCGGAAACAGAACGGCCCCTCCAGAGGTGGAGAGGCCGTTCAGGTGCCGACGGAGTGCTTACTGCACCGCGTTGATCATGTCGAAGATCGGGAGGTACATGGCGACCACCATACCACCCACGACCACACCGAGGAACACAATCATGATCGGTTCGAGCAGGGAGAGGAGCCCACTCACGGCGGCGTCCACTTCTTCGTCGTAGAAGTCTGCGATCTTGGAGAGCATTTCATCCAGACCACCGGTTTGCTCACCGACCGCGATCATGGAGATCACCATCGGCGGAAACACGGCTGACTTTGCCAGCGGTGCCGCGATCGTGTCACCACCGGCAATCGAGGCGCGTGAGGCCATGATGGCGTCCTGGATCACGCGGTTGCCCGCGGTCTTGGCGGTAATCTCGAGACCATCGAGGATACTCACACCCGACGAGATCAGCGTGCCTAACGTGCGGGTGAACCGTGACACCGCCGACTTGCGCAACACGTCGCCGAGCACCGGCATCTTGAGCATGAGCTTGTCGATGGCCAGACGTCCGTTGGGCGTGGCGTAGTATTTCTTGAGCATGTAGAAGGCACCGCCCATGCCGGCGCCAACCGCCCACCAGTATCCCTTGAGGAACTTGGAGAGCCCGATCACGACGCGAGTCGGGAGCGGCAGCGCCAGACCCACCGACGCAAACATGCTTTCGAAGACCGGAATCACGAAGATGAGCAGCACGGCGATGGCGATGAAGGCCACCGACATGATGACACCGGGGTAGATCATCGCACCCTTCACCTTGCGGACCAGGGCGTCGTTCTTTTCCATGAACGTCGCGAGGCGCATGAGGATGGTGTCGAGAATACCGCCGGCTTCACCGGCCGCCACCATGTTCACGTACAGTTCGCTGAAGGCATTCGGGTGTTTGGCGAGCGCGTCGGCCACCGTGTGGCCCGACTCGACGTCGAACACCACGGCGCGCGTGACATCGGCGAGGACCTTGTTCTCGGTCTGCTTGGCGAGGATGTCGAGGGCCTGCACGAGCGGCAGACCGGCGTTGATCATCGTCGAGAACTGCCGGGTGAAAATGACGATGTCGCGCATGCCGATGCTGCCACGCGCCTTCTTGGGCTTGGATTCTTCATCGACTTTGACGACCGAGAGACGCTGACGGCGGAGCTGCGCCACCACGTCCTCGCGATTGGCCGCCTCGATGCTTGCGGTCTTGAGTTCGCCGCTCGCCGTGCGCGCGGTGTACGTAAAGGTTGCCATGCCTGCTCCTGCTGGTGCGGTGGTCTAGCGTCGACCCCCGGCGGCCGCCATGGCGCGCTGGGGTGCTGCTTTGCCGTTTTTGCCATCGGCCTCTTCGTCCGAGGGACTGCGGCCGATCATGCGCAAGAACTCGTTGGGGTCACCCGAGGTGCGGAGGCACTCCTCCTCGGTCACTTCGCGCGACACATACAGCTGGTACAACGCGTCGTTCATGGTCTGCATGCCGTACTTCTTGCCGCTCTGCATGAGCGAGTAGATCTGGTGGATCTTGTCGTCACGGATGAGCGAGCGCATGGCCGCGGTGATCACGAGGATCTCGGCCGCCATCACCCGGCCGCGGCCGCGCGCACGCGGCAGCAGCGTCTGGGTGACGATGCCTTCGAGCACAAAGGCCAGCTGCGCTCTCACCTGCGACTGCTGATGGCTCGGGAAGACGTCGATGATACGGTTGATCGCCTCGGCCGCCGAGTTGGTGTGCAACGTGGCAAAGACGAGGTGGCCTGTTTCTGCAATCGTGAGGGCAGCCTGGATGGTCTCCAGGTCGCGCATTTCGCCCACGAGAATGACGTCGGGGTCTTCACGCAACGCGTACTTGAGTGCGTTGGCAAAGGTCTTGGTGTCGGTGCCGACCTCGCGCTGGTTGACGATGCAACCCTGATGGCGATGGATGAACTCGATGGGGTCTTCGACCGTGATGATATGCCCTTTGCGCTCGCGATTGATCTTGTCGATCATCGCGGCAAGGGTGGTGGACTTGCCCGAACCCGTCGGCCCGGTGACCAGCACCAGACCGCGCGGCTTTTCGGCCATGCGCGCCATCACACCAGGCAGCCCGAGATCGCTGAACGTGCGGATGTTGAACGGAATCTGCCGGATGACCATCGAGACGCAGCCACGCTGCTTGAAGCAGTTGCCACGGAAGCGGGCGAGGTTCTGGATGCCGAACGAGAAGTCGAGCTCGTCCTCCATCTCGAAGCGCTTCTTCTGGTTTTCCGTGAGGACGGAGTAGGCGAGCTGCAGCGTATCCTTGGGCGACAGCACGTATTCGCTGGTCGCATTCACGATGTCGCCGTCCACGCGCAACTTGGCGCGTTCACCCGCCGTGATATGCAAATCCGACGCATCGCGCTCGATCATCTCTTCGAGCAGCGCACGCAGATTGACGTTTGGGGCTGAGTTGGGTTTAGTCATACGGCGGAGGCACGGGGAGCACGGGAGGCACGGGAAGCACGAAGGGCATCCGAGCTTCGACTGCTCCAAGCTGCGTTAACACTCAATGTCCGGTGCATCACTCCCAACCTCCTGGCTACTGCCTCAGTTTGACGACTATTGACGGGCGCATCGACGACGGCGTCACGACTGTGACAAGCAGCACACTCGTGTTCGGGCTCTTCGTGCTCTTCGTGCTTCTCGTGCTACTCGTGCTACTCGTGCTTCCGCCCCTAAGCTGACGTCTCCCGGATCACCTGCTCCAGCGTCGTGACACCCTTCATCACCTTGAGCCAGCCGTCCATGCGCAGGGTCAGCATGCCTTCACCAATCGCGGCATCCTTGAGCTCGGCGGCGCCCACGTTCATGAGGATCAGCTTGCGCAGCTCAGCCGTCATGGACATCACCTCGTACAAACCTTGACGACCCTTGAGTCCGCTCCCGGCACAATCGTCGCAGCCACGGCCCTTGAAAAACGGCAGCTCGCCAATGCGGGTGTCGACCGAGAGGTTGGCCAGATGCGGCAGCGCTTCGGGTGTGGCACGCGCCTTGGCATCCTGCAGCGCGGAGTCCGTAAAGCGCAGATCGCCGAGCCGCGTGTCCGCAGAGACTTTCGCGCCCGCCAGCTCATTTTCGTCCGGCGTGTATTTCTTCTTGCACCGTGGACAGACGCGCCGCACAAGTCGCTGTGCGAGAATCAGGTTGAGTGCCGAGGCGACATTGAACGGCTCGAGGCCCATATCCAGGAGACGCGTCACTGTTTCTGGCGCCGCGTTGGTGTGCAGCGTCGAGAGCACCAGGTGACCCGTGAGCGCGGCCTTGATGGCGATACCGCCCGTTTCCAGGTCTCGAATTTCGCCGACCATGATGATGTTCGGATCCTGACGCAGGAATGCTTTCAGCGCCGCGGCGAACGTCATACCGATCTCGTTACGGACCTGCACCTGATTGATCCCGAAGAGGTTGTATTCCACGGGATCTTCCGACGTCATGATGTTGACGTCGATGTTGTTGATCTTCGAGAGCGCCGAATACAGCGTGGTGGTCTTTCCGGAACCCGTGGGTCCCGTGACCAGCACCATGCCGTACGGATTCGAGATCGCTTCCATGAGCGCCTTTTCGGCGCTCGGTTCGATACCGAACTTCTCTAGGTCGAGGGTCAGGTTGCCCTTGTCGAGAATTCGAAGTACGACCTTCTCGCCGAACAGTGTCGGGAGCGTCGAGACACGGTAGTCGATGACCTTGTTGCCGATCTTCAGTTTGATACGCCCGTCCTGCGGCACGCGGCGTTCGGCAATGTTCAGCTGGGCCATGATCTTGAAGCGCGAGATCAGGGCCGCCTTGAGCTTGAGGGGCGGCTTCATCACTTCCTGCAACGCGCCGTCAATGCGGTAGCGCACGCGCAGTTCGTGTTCGAAGCACTCGAAGTGAATGTCCGATGCGCCGCGTTTGACGGCGTCGGTCAGGATGGCATTGATGAGTTTGACGACTGGTGCGTCATCCACCTGCGCCGCGAGAGCGGCCGCGGACACATCCTCTTCCTTGTCCTCCACCACCTCGATGTCATCCAGACCGGTGACTTCGTCGAGGAGGTTCTGCATCCCCACGTCGCCCTGGTCGTACTGCTTGTCGATGACGTTGCGCAGCGTGAATTCCCCGGCGAGGACGGGGAAAATGTCGTAGCGCGTGATGAACTTGAGGTCCTCGAGGATCCCCATGTTCGTGGGGTCCGCCACGGCCACCGTGAGCGTGCGGCCATCCCGCTTGAGCGGCAGCACGAGGTGCTTGGTGGCCAGCTCGGCAGGAATCAGTTTGACGATGCGCGGGTCGACTTCGAATTTGGTGAGATCGACGGCCGGCATGCGCGAGTTACGCGCGAGGAACTTCGTGAGCTCGACTTCGGGGAGGATGCCGAGCTTCACCAGGGCATAACTCACCGTGGTGCTGCTCTGCTTGCCTTCCTGACGAGCGCGCTCGAACTGCTCCTTGGTGATGACACCGTCCCGGAGCAGGGCGTCCGCCACTTTCTCTGGTGCTGCTACCGCAGACGCTGCCATGCTTGTAGACGGATCGCGGGGCGAGGAGGACGGAAAGGAGAGCGCGAGAATCACCGCGAGCGCAGCCTGTTCCGCCCCTCGCGACGTCGTGCCCCATCCTGGCTTCCGGCGTGCGCCGGCTCCGGGATGGAGATCACATTGCTGGGACGCCCCGTACCTCCAAAGGTCACGTAGGGCGCAAGGCGCTCCGCCAAACGCGGACCGACCCCTTTCACGCGCTGCAGCCCCGCGAGCGAACCGAAGGGGCCATTGCTCTCCCGGTCCCGGGCCAGACGACGGGCGAGCGATGGGCCAATTCCGGGCAACGCCTCCAACACACGCTCCGAGGCCTGGTCCATATCGACCCGCTCGACTGTCGCACCCACCACCGTTTGTTGTTTCGGTACCGTGACACGTGCAAGGGCTCCGGCGGGCGTCTGCTCGGCGCGAACCCCTGATTCAGTCGATGCGGACGGGCGCTTTTCTGCCGCCTTGCGGGGAGGGCGCTCACGAGCCGGCGCCTTTCCGCTTCTCCCGGTCCGTTCGATCTGGGCGCGGAGGGCAGGCTGCTCATTCCCCGCAACCCTTTGGTGGTTGTCGAAGGCACGATATCCCACCCCCAGGGTGATGAGCACGGCGAGCGCCGTGTGCAGCCGATCGAGCTTGGGCATGTGCCAATCTGCTTGCCCTTCCCGAACCCAGTGTCATCATTCCATTGCGGTTCAGGCCGATTTCACTGCACCGCGCACTTCTCCACGCCAGATGCGCCTCCCCTCCCCCGCCCTCACGGTTTCAGCCGAGCAGCGCATCGCGCGTTGGTCGCTTGCTGCCAACCTGTGGACGTTCGTGGCCATCGTCCTGGCTGGAGGTTATGGACTCTTTGTCGCGCGGGTGCACGGGGAGGTCGCCACCATCTGGCCGGCGAGTGCGGTGGCCTTTGCCGCCGTTGCGACGCGGGGTTGGCGAACCTTTCCGGCGATCGCCTTGGGTTCCTTTACCGTCGCCATCCTGGACGGCCGTTCTGTGCCCATCGCTTTGGCCCTCATGCTCCCCGTCGGGGTCGAGATTGCGCTGGCCATGACCCTGGTATTGCGCACGCGGTTCGACCTTCGCTTCCGCCGGCCCGGGGCACCTGTTCAGCTACTGTGGATCGCGGGAGTGGCCGCCCTTGCCGGGGCCGCCACGGGGGTCGCGGCCCTTGTGCTCGGCGGCGACCTGCCCATTTCCGCCGCCCTCACGGCAACGGTGTCCTGGACCCTCGGAGACGCATTGGGCATCCTGGTCTTTGCGCCGGCATTTCTTCTCTGGATCGACCGCCGGTTCCGCGCGATGCGTCCTCAGGGTATGGAACTGACGGCCCTTGCCATTGTCACCATTGGCGTTGGGCTCTTTCCACTGCTGTCCTTTAGTGGCTTCGCCGGATACCGGACCCTGACCACGCTCCTGGCGCTGTTCCCGCTCATGTTGTGGACAAGCCTGCGCGCCGACCTCCGCGTGGCGACGGCGGTCGTGGTGGTCCTTTCGATTGCTGGCACACTCGGCGTGCGATTCGGGACGGGCGCGCTGGTGTCGGCGGACAGTGTGCGTGGTGTGATCAATGTGCAGACCTTCCACGTGCTGATGGTGCTGATCGTGCTGGTGGGATCGGCGTCGTCCTCCCAGCGCGAAGACACCCTGGCGCGCATTTCGGGCGCCGAGCGGACGCTGGCACTGGTGTTTTCCGGCACCCCCGACGCGCACGCCCTCTACTCCGTGAGCGACCGCGGGGAGTTGCGCCTCGCCACCGCCAACCGCGTCTGGCGCGAGGGCGTGGCCAGTCTTGGCGCCGACGTGACGGACGACGCCATCATTGGCAAGACCGTCGACGAGTTACAGCGCATGATCAGGGGCGACACCGACCGCGACTCCAGCAACCGCAGCAAGCTCGAGGAGGTCGCGCGCACGGGCCAGCCGCTTCGGTACGAGGCCGAGATCATGCTGCCCCAGGGTCCGCGGGCCATCGAAACCGCGCTTGTGCCGCTCAAGGAAGGGGAACGCACCGCCTACGTGCTGGCGACGTCGCGCGACCTGACCGAGTCGCGTCTGTCCCAGCAGCGCCTGCGCGAGAGTGAGCTGCGGTTTGCCGCAGTGTCCGATGCAACGGCAGAGGTCCACATGTTGTTTGCCGTTGGAGCGGACCGGTCCATGCGCCTGGTGCATCTCAACCGCGCAGCCATCGGCGTGTGGGAACACTTCTGGCCAGGGTCATCACGCCGCGACATCATCGGCCGGCCGGCGTCGGACATCCTCACCATGTTGCCCGGGTTCACCCACGAGATGTTCGTGCGCAACCTCCAGTTTGCCGAGCAGGCCATCACCACGGGCCAGGCACTGCGCTACGAGGACGAACTGGTCACCGAGCTCGGACGCCGGGTGGCCGAAGTCGCCATGACGCCGATCATGAACGAACGGGGAGAGGTGACCCACGTCCTGCGCAGCTCGCTCGACATCACGCCGCGAAAAGATGCAGAACAGTCGGCCCGCCGGTTCAACGAAGCTCTCGAGCAGCGGGTGGCCGAGCGGACGGCACAGTTGGCCAACGTCAACCGGGAGCTGCAGGCCTTCGGGTACACGCTCTCACACGATCTGCGTGCCCCCCTTCGCAGCGTGGAGGGCTTCAGCCGTGCCATGCTCGAGGATCTCGAGCTGGGCCACACGGAGGAACTCCGGGCGCACGCGGAGCGCATCAGCGCCGCTGCGCAGCGCATGAAACGGCTGGTCGACGACCTGCTCCGGCTGAGTCAACTCGACACGGCAGAGCTCGATCGGACGCCGGTCAACATCGGGCGCATGGCCACTGAAATCCTCGGCGAGCTGCAGCGGAGCGACCCGCACCGGATCGTGACCATGCGTATCGGCGATGGACTCGAGGCGGTGGCCGACACACAACTGGTGTTCATCGCACTGCAGAACCTGCTCGACAACGCCTGGAAGTACACCGCACGCACCACCGACGCCGTGATCGAAGTCGGGCGATGTGAGGGGACCGAGCCGCTCACGATCTTTGTGCGCGACAATGGCGCCGGCTTCGATCCTCGTTATGCAGGTCGGCTTTTTGCACCCTTTGAGCGCCTGCACAAGCGCGAGGAGTTCGAGGGCGCGGGGATCGGGCTCGCCACGGTCCAGCGTATCATCAGCGCCCATGGTGGCCGCGTCTGGGCAGAAGGCAAACCCGGCCACGGCGCCACCTTCTTCTTCACGCTCGCCCCGGCCACAGGTGCACTGACGGTTTAGTGCGCTCCGGTGGCATTCCCGGGCGTGTCGCGTGCTCCCCAGTCGCCGGTGGCGGCCCGCGCTACTTCTCCGTCCCCGGCCCAGCGAAGAACTGCATCTGGAACACCGCCGTCAGCAGCGTCTGGACGATCCTCCGGTTGAAGTTCCGGTCAAACGTCGCCAATCGCGTGCCCTGCAGACTGAGCGACATGGTCTCCGAGACATCAGTATCGAGATTCAGGTTGAACACGCGGCGACCATTGTCCGTCAGTCGGCTGCGGAACCCAGCAGCGGCAGCATTCGTGACAAAGTTCTCCGCCAGTGTTTCCTGCCAGGCCACTCGCGCGCGCAGGGGGGACTGCATGCCCCACGACTTGGGCAGGGGGAAGGACTTGCTGAGGTCGGTCGCGAGGTCGGTGCTGCGGCCGCGGCTGGTACTGCCCGGCAGTGAATCGACTCGGCGCGACCAGGCATAGGTGGCGGTCCAGGCCACATTGCCGCGCGCCGTCACCATACTCGCCGAGAGCGGTACACTCACCTGCTCGCTGCGCCGTATCTCGTCCAGCACACGGTCCAGATCACTCGGCGTGGTCCACTCCTGCACGGCCCGGAGGGCGCGCGCCGTAAGGCCCAGCGACGAGAAGACCCCACTCAGCCTGGCGGGTTTACCGCTCCAGCGCAGCGCCACGTCGGGGAACGTCTGCAGGTCGCCTTCAAACAACGTATTGCGTTGATCACTGCGTCGGTTCCAGTGCCGCGAGGCAGTGCGCTGTATGCGGTTTGTCACGGCCAGCCCGCCCGGAAGCGCCAGCGCATTGGCGAGCACCATGTCCGTGCTGGCGCCGGCGTTACTGGCCAGCAGTCCATCGGTTTCGCGGAAGCTATTGATACTGCCGAGGCCGAACTGATACCCGAGGCCCGCGGCCACCGGCACACCATCGTACGAGGTGAGCTGGTTGCGTGAGACGGAGAAGTCGATCGGCCGCACCACACGCGCGAGACGCATCCACGCCGAGCCCTCACCGACCAGACGCTGCACGCCACTGGCGGCGTCGATATTGGCGGCGGCCGTGACGTACTGGGTGTTTCCGGTGCGGCGCACCAGGCTTGGTACGGGTTCGTCTGCCGGCCCGATCGCAACCACGAGCGAGCGGTTGTTGGGGTCGCGCAGCATGCCGAAGGTGGAGCCTAACGCCAACCGTGGCCGCACCCACGATTCCGTGGGAGGCGCAAGGGTAATGCTCGACGACATGGTTCGCTCACGCTCGAGCCCGATGTCGACGCCAAAGAGTGTCCCGCGCTCACGACGGGCCGCGATCTCGTTGAGGTCCGACCCGCGATAGGCGCGCAGGTCCTGGACACTCAGCGCATCCCAGCGGGCCGTCAGGGCGGACCAAGGTTTGAACTCCAGCGATGTGGATGACCGCCAGACGCGCTGTTCCCCACGCGCCTCCGTCCTCGGGTCGTCGTCGGCTCCCGCCGGTTTGAGGAAGGATGCCCGCCTGTCTTCGGTGGAGATCACGGCACTGGTCACTCGCATGTACGTCGGCTTGAAGCGCTGCCATGAGACGCCACCCGGTGGCGTGAGTGGACCGCCGCCCTCATCGGGTGAACGCACCGGAAGCGGGGCATCAAAGAAGCCCTTGCTCGAGAGGTCCATGCCAAACTGCACGTCGCGTACATCGGCGTCCTGGAACTCGGTGCGATTTCCGAGCAGGCTCCCCGAGCCGTCCACCACGAGATTGTTGAGTGCGGCGAGGTACCACGGGCCCTCGCGGTTGGTGCGCCGCACGTTCACGGTGAAGGCCGTGTTCTCCGCTCGCGGACGCCGGAGACCTTCCACCGCAGCGCCGCGCACATCGGAGCGTGTGATGAACTCGGGATCCACCTGCGACGCCCGATGGGTCACCGTCAGCGGGATGGCGAGCCCCAGGGTAGACGGCAGAAAGCGGTCAAGTCGCCAGGTGGCCGCCACCTCCAGATCGTCGTTTGTCAGGAAGGTGGGCGCATCGGCAATCTGGCGAAAGTTGGGGTCACGACGCCGCATTGCGACACGCAACGAGCCCATGTCGCCAGCACTCAGTGTTGCGGCAAACTCTCCGGCATACCCGATGTCATTCACGATGTCGGAAAGCCGGATGTCGTCGACCCACACCTCCGCGGTATCCGAGGGCAGAAGGGCATCGCCGCGCCCCAGCGAGTCGACCCGCACAATCCCCACGGCCACCTCCTGCACGGCCGCAAGATTGGGGGGCGTGACCGCCGGATCCACGGTGTACACCATGTACCCGTCCTCACAGGCCGCGTACCGTGTACTTCGGAACCCCGGCGGCAGCGCACTGCGTGCCACGAGGAGCGAGTCGATCCCGGTACAGCCGATCGACGTCCGGTCACCACGCAGAAAGGCGTCGGTGAGCCGGGCGCGCAGTTCGTAGAATTTCTCGAACCGCACCCGCACCTCCGGATCCCACGCCGCTCGGGTGGTGCCCGCATTGGCCGTGGTGCGATAGAAATAGAAGTTGTCTGGATCACGCCCGAGTTTGACAAACACCTGCAGGTCGCTTTGCTGTCCCCACCCACGTCCCCGGCCCCGCGCCCACATCCGCAGTTCGCGATATCCCATGAGGCTGCGCTGGCCCTCAGGAAACCTGTAAAACGCCTCCGCACGGTCGCCCGCACCGAGCCGGGTCGCCATCAGGCGGAGCGAGCGCTCGTTCACCTGCACCTGCTGGCTCCCGAAAACCCCGGCCGCCGTCTCCGGCGCATCGGTCACTCCTGGTGGCGATTCGTAGAAGATGCCGCGAGTCGAGTCGCGATCCTGAGTTCCGATGGTGGTGGCGATCACGTCACCCGTGAGCGCGTTCTCGGCGCCCGCCACACCGGAGAGGGGACGATCGGCCCGTTTGAGCCACGGGGCTCCAACTACACGCAACCGGCCGATGGGAATAAGGGAAAAAGCCGAATCAGCGAGCCCTGCGCCGGAGACCATCGTGATCCGGAGTGCGCGAATGCGCCGGATGGCGGGGCCGCCGCCGGTGGAATCCTCGGCCTGGGCAAAGGGGAGGCGCACCTGCACCCAGCAGAAACGGCCGTCGATGGGTGCTCCATCATTCACATCTCGCACCTGGGCGCCGCAACGCCCGATGCGCGAGTACACACGCCGGTCGGAGAGATCCACCACGTAGCGGCGCACCCGTTCCAGCTCCCGCTCCGCCGAAGTGAAGTTGAGGGCGTTGTCCTGGTCGATGTCTTCTTCGTCGAGGCGGCCGTTGCGGGCCGTGCAACTGGCCTGGTTGTCACCTAACACCCGGTTGCGGCCGCGGTTGAGGGCGCAGATGGTGAGTGAGGTCACCCGCGCCGGTTCTGGCGGATTGATCACCTGCAGGCGCTCCACCACATCGCCGGCCAACCCCAGGTCGTTGACATCGGCGTTGAAGGACCGCGAAAAGGGATCGCGTTCGCTGTCCAGCCGGTCAAAGCCTTCGAGATGACGCCCGAAGTACGTGGAGTCGGCCCCGCGCACCACCACCGAGTCGGGACCGAAGGCCACCGAGTTCTCGGAGACGTCGCCAAAGTCGAGCACCAGCGTGGGATTGCGCGAGCGGCGCAGTCCCGAGGTATCCACCAGCGTCCAGAACTCCAGCTGCTCACCACGGGAGAAGTCGATACCACTTCCGGCAATGCCGAACGTCGTGCGAATCGAGCGCCAGCGACGCCCCGGCACACGCGCCCCGGTCTGCCACTGGTATCGGTTGCGTGTTGCATCGTACTTGCCACCGACACTGAGCGGATAGAGGGAGAGCCAGAGCAACTGCTCTGGCGGGGCAACTCCGGTGCCTGCAAGGTTCGTTTGGGGGTCGATGTCCTGGATGGTGAACTGGACCAGCCGGTTTTCGCGCCCGGTGCCCGCGTTCTGGAAGGCCAGGGACGTGGCGCGGGTGGTGTCGAGTGTGCGCGCCCCCAGCCGGTTGGCCAGCGTGCGACCCAGCGCCGGCTGCGACGACAGCTGCCAGTTGGCCTCGACCAGGTTGACGTTCACGCCCCCTTCGTTGTCAAACGACTCGATGTAGGCCTGCTGTCCCTTGCGCTGCCGTGGTTGCGACACCGCCACTTCGGCGGACACGTCAAGGCGCACCGGGGGCGCCACACCGTCACTCCGCCGGTTCACCCAGCGTGCAAGCCAGGGGAGGTTCCACCCCGTGTTGCCCGAGACACCGGCAATCAGGCTCGCCTGGGGCTCAAAGCCTAACGGTGGTCGTGTGAAGGTGGTCCGCTGCGACTGCGAGATGGCCGTGAAGGCCAGCTGCCCATTCCCGAAGTTCCACTGCGATGACAATCCCAGGATCGAAGTGGGAATGGTGGCAAAGAGAGGGTTCTCCTCGTAGCGCACCACCACCTGTCTGGCCACACGCGACAAGGTGTCAGGCCGCAGCAGGGTGACACGGCCCAGCTCATAGTCGATCTCGTAGTCCACCCCTTTCATGAGGATCCGGCCGTCCATGGTGAGCCGCTCGGACTCCGGGCGGATCTGCACCGCGTTCAGCGCGATCGTACCCGCTGAACCACCCGACACGTCGTACTTCGCGATGAGGCGGTAGTACGACTGCGGGTGCTGCGGTGAGTAGATGTACTCACTCGGGGTGCGGTAAATCGTGTCGTTGGCCGCCACTTCGGCCGGGCGGGCCAGCCCGCGCCGCGAGAACGGCTCCAGCGATGGAAAGACGACAAACTGATCCCGGATGATTCGTGTGCCCGGAATGGCGCTCACGAGAAAGTTGGGATCGTCGGGCCGAGGCCAGAGCCGGTTTTCGGCGTCGAAGGTGGAAGGGTTGGCGACTTGCGAGAGACCGAAGAACTGGAGGTAGGTGGACGCCGATCCTCCCGCGGGTTTTTCCTGCTCGGCGCTGGTGCCGGCGACAATGCGCAGCTGCACGGTTTCGCGACGCATGTCATCGCCGCCAATGCGGTAGACCGACCGGATCTCGCGCCGGAACGAAGGATGTGATGGTCCCACCTGGGGGTCCCACAGCAGGTGGGCAAACTGCTGCTTGCCGGGCACGAACTCCAGGTCCGGGGTGCCGCCGAGTCGTGCGATCACACTGTCGCGCCCGGCAGTCCGAAACGAGTACGCCACCACCAGGCGTTCGTTGTTGAGCGCCAGGGGACGCACCAGCGAAAACCAGAGCAGTGAAGGATCGATGTAATAGTCGATGTTCTCGCGCAGCAACTCGTACACCTGTCCCGGACGCGAGAGGGGATCACCAAGAATCTGGAAACGTGGACCGTTCGGGTTGGGTGGCTGACCACCCAGAATGATGCGATAGAGAAAGACCCGCGCCGGCCGCACGGTATCGGGAAGCGACCTCGCCAGCTGTTGCATGGCCTGCCCATTGA
Source organism: uncultured Gemmatimonadota bacterium (assembly GCA_902826615.1). Lineage (GTDB taxonomy): Bacteria > Gemmatimonadota > Gemmatimonadetes > Gemmatimonadales > Gemmatimonadaceae > RBC101. Next base: position 232,997 of record CADEFN010000005.1, on the reverse strand, counting down.
GAATGTCGATGTTGGGATAGGCACTGCCAAAGGCCAGCGGGTCGATGGTCAGGAAAAATCGCCGCGGCTCGATCTGATAGTCCTCGATCTCGCGCAGCTCGGTGCGTGTGGTGCGCCCCCCCACCTGAAAAATCTGATCGCGGGTGACATTCCCCTTCTGCTGGGCAGCAATGGCCGTGACACCCACCGGCCCGAATTTCCCGACCGCCTGCACCCCAAAGTTGCCGCTCGGGATACCGGCACTGATGAACCGCGACGGCGGAGGCGTGAAGAACACATTCCCGACCTCCACGCGCTGCAGCAGGGAGTTTGCCTTTCCGCGATAGGAAAGGGCAATGGTGTTGGACCCGTCAAACTCGCGCTGCGAGTCGTAGTCCACGTCCACGCGGGTGCGGTCGGTAAAGCCGCCACTGGACCTGAGGCTGAACTGGGCGTCGAGGGCGGGGGTAAAGGGTGCCCGGCAGTTGAAGCCGGCACGAAAGAGCACACTCGTGGCACAGCGTTCGTTTCGGGTCTGCTGGGCCTTGGCCTCGAGCCGGGTGTTGAACTCGATGCGGAGATCGCTCATCGAGTTGATGCGGTCCCGGAGCAAGGCGGCCAGCGAGTCCACCCCCGTGCCCCGCCTCGCCCGCGCCGAATCGGCCGGAGAGGCCACCCGCGCCGAGTCCCGCCTGGGGGACTGGGCAGCCGCCGTCCCCCCGAGGCCCAGGAAGGCGACCAGCAGGAGGGTCAGCCGGTTAGCGCGCACCGAAGACGCGCAGGAGGGGTAGTAGCGGCGGACCGTCGTCGGTGGCTCCGGCAGGGTCAACTATATTGCGGCGGCTGCGAGCGGTCGGCATCTCCGGATACTACCGCTTTCTGACCCCGGAAGCTCAACCCTCCCCCGAACGGGTGGTCCCATGTGGAAGGGGTCAGGTACCAAGGTCAAAAAACGCGCGTGAAGATAATCCACAAGTACGTCCTCCGAGAGCATCTGGGCCCGCTGGTGTTCGCCGTCTCGGCGCTCACCTCACTCATGCTGCTCAACTACATCGCCAAGCGGCTCGGGGACCTCGTGGGCAAAGGATTGTCCTGGCAGGTGATCGCGGAGTTCTTCGTGCTGTCGCTCCCATTCACCGTGGCCATGACCCTGCCCATGTCGGTGCTGGTGGCGGTGCTGTATGCGTTCTCCCGACTGGCCTCGGAAAACGAGATTACCGCGATGAAGGCCAACGGGGTCTCGATGCGGCGCATTCTCCTCCCCGTTCTGGCCTGGGGAGCCGTGTTCACCGGCGGAATGATCTGGTTTCAGGACCAGTTGCTGCCTGCCACCAACCATCGACTCCGGAAGCTTCAGGGCGACATCGCGCGCAAAAAGCCCACCTTCGCCATCCGGGAGCAGGTCATCAATGAAGTGCTCCCGGGGGTCTTCTTCCTTCGTACCAATCATCTCGATCCGGCCACGAACCGCATGCGGGACGTGACCATTTACGACCTGAGCGACCAGCTGCGCCGCCGAACCATTTACGCCGACAGTGGGTTGATGGCCGTGGCGGGCAATCAGTCTGATCTCAAGCTCACGCTCTGGGCCGGCTTCATCCAGGAAGTGCCCAAGGAGGAGCCCGAGAAATTTCAGCGGCTGTACTACACGACCGACGAAATTCGTGTCAAGAATGTCTTCAACTTCCTGGAGCACGACACCACCGACACGTACAAAAGCGATCGCGAGATGTCGGTGTGTGAACTGCAGGGGGAAGTGGCCAAATCGGAGCGCGACTTCTTCCGCGCGCGTGAGCGATTCGACAAGGCGTCGGAGATCGCCAGGAAGAGCCCCACCGGGGTGGTGGACGTGAACGTGATGGCGATGACGAACCTGTCCGATACGTCGCGCACGCCGCGCGCGCGGGTGGCATCGTTAGGTCGGACGTATTGTGATGGCCAGCGACTGGTGGACTCGGTGGCGGCGCCCTGGGTGCGCAAGCGGCTGTCGCAGGTGGCGACCCTGTTCATCCCCGATCCCGCCTGGGCGCAGGGCCAGGACACGCTGAAAGCAAAGAAGGACAGCGCCAAGTCCCCCGTACCCGACACCGTCAAGCGCGACACCACCGCCAGGACCGATTCGGCCGCCGCGGCCGCTGCGGGTCGCACCACTCCACCGCCCCCCGGACAGACTCCTGTTCCCATGCCCCCGGCACCACTGCCGCCTGGCGTGACCGTGACCCCGCAGGGCGACACGATCTACCCCGGTCTCACCTCCGGCCCCATCACCCCGGCGATCGACAGCACAGGAACGCCACTGGGGATTGCACCCTCCACCGGCGTGTCCCCAACTGTGCCGGTTGCCGTGGAAATGGAAAGCGCCCGGTCGGAGATGCTGCGTCACCGCGCCTCGATCAACCAGTTTGCGGTGGAAATCCACAAGAAGTTTGCCATCTCCTTCGCCTGCATTGTGTTCGTCTTGTTAGGCGCCCCGCTCGCACTTCGCTTCCCGCGTGGCGGTGTGGGATTGGTGATTGGCGTCAGTCTGGTCGTCTTTGCCCTCTACTACGTGGGCCTGATTGCCGGCGAGTCACTGGCGGACCGCAACCTGCTGCGTCCATCGCTCGCCATGTGGGCCGCAAACATCATCTTCACCCTGGCGGGGCTCATCCTCCTGGCCCGCATGGACAAGGATGGCGGCTCGGCGCGTGGAAGCGACACGGGTGAACTCTGGGCTCGCCTGCGAGACGCCCTCACCTTCGGCCGCAGGCGTACCTGATGTTTCGATGGTTTCTGCGTCCACTCGATCGGTATGTGCTCTCTGAATGGAGCAAGATCTTTGTCGGCACAAGCCTCGGCTTTCCGCTGATCCTCACGATCTTTGACCTCACCGACAATCTCGACAAGTACCTCAACCGAAGCCTGCCGCGCAAAGACATTGCGCTGAGCTACCTGTACTGGTTCCCGGAGTCGGTGCTGCTGGTGCTGCCGGCGGCCGTGCTGTTCGCCACGGTGTTCAGCATTGGTGCCTTCACCCGCCACTCCGAAATCACGGCCGCCAAGGCCTCGGGCATTTCCTTCCATCGGCTCACTTTCCCCATTTTGCTTGGCGCACTCCTCGCGTCGGGAGGGGCGCTGCTGCTGAGCGACTACGTGCCGCTCGCCAACAAGCGGCGCAGTGAGTTGCTCAAGGAATCGCAGTACACCAGTGGCAACGAGCGCTACAACTTTGCCTTTGCGGCCGACAAGGGGCGTGTGTATCGCGCCACCATGCTCAATGTCGACCGCGGCTACCTCGAGGGAATCGAAGTCGAGCGCAAGGGTCGTGAAGGTGATCCGACGTACCCTACCTGGATCCTCTCCGCCAACAGTGCGCTGCATTTCAAGGACAAGGGGTGGATGGTGCGCCAGGGTGCGATGCACATCGTGCCGGGACAGGGACGTGACATCGCCATCCGGTTCGACTCGCTCAAGGACAAGTCGATGACCGAGTCTCCACGCGACCTCATGGCATCCCCCAAGGCGCCCACCGACATGGGCTACGAAGACCTCGGTCGATTCATCCAGGCGCTGGAGCGTTCCGGGAGCGACGTGAATGCCCTGCGCGTGGAGCGCGCGCTCAAGATTGCGGTGCCGGTCACCTGCATCATCATTGCGTTCTTCGGCATGCCGCTCGCTACATCCAACCAGCGGGGTGGCGCAGCATACGGCATTGGCATTTCGCTGGGGACTACCATCATCTTCCTCATCATGATTCAGCTGACAAAGGCGATCGGTGGTCGCGGATTTCTGAGCCCCGAAATGGCGGCCTGGGTCCCCAACATCGTGTTTGGGGTGCTGGGACTGATCTCACTCGCGCGCGTGCGCACATGACGTCCGGCTCTCGGCGCGCCACGGAAGAGTTTCCCGTCGTTGCTCGCGCCCCCTTTCTCTTCCTGCGGCAGATGGCCGAGGTGGGGGCGAAAGTGTTCGGCGGCGTTGGAGAGCGGGTCTACTTTCTCCTCGAGACCATTCGCGCCCTCTTCACGGAGTGGCGCACCTGGCTCCCGCTCACCGCGCGGCAGATGTACGCCATCGGTGTCGGCTCGCTCCCCCTCACCGCCATCGTCGCGGCCTTCATCGGATCGGTGATCGCGCTGCAAACCCGGTATCAGCTTTTCCCGGGTGTGGTGCTGTCAGTGGTTGGGCTCATCTCGCGACAGATGATTATTCTCGAGCTCGGTCCATTGCTGACCGGGCTGGTGCTTACCGGGCGGGTCGGTGCACGCATGACAGCCGAGATCGGCACCATGCGCGTCACCGAACAGATCGACGCCCTCGAAACACTGGCGTACGATCCCGTCGCCTACCTCGTGGTCCCACGACTGCTGGCCGGCATCCTCATGATGCCCCTGCTCGTGGTCTTTGCCAATTTCGTCGGCATTTCCACGGCGTTCCTGACGTCGGTCTACGCGACCGATGTCACCTGGCAGCAGTTCTCCGAAGGGCTGCGACTCGCCTATGCGCCATTCCAGGTGTTCTACTCACTGCTCAAGGCCACCATGTTCGGAGCAGCCATCGCCTTTTTGTGCTCTTACGAAGGCTACTTCGCCGACGTCGGGGCTGAGGGTGTGGGTCGCTCGACCGCCAAGGCGGTGGTGGTGACCTCGGTGGCGATTCTTGTGCTCGATGCATTGACGGCTTCCCTCCTCGCACCACTCCTTCAGGGATGAAACGACGCGACGAAGTGCTTGTGGGCCTCTTCACCACGGCGGCCATCACCGTGGCCATCCTCGGCGCCATCTGGCTGGCGCGCGGCGGACTGGCCAAGGGCTATCCCCTCTACACGCGGTTTACCTGGGGTCAGGGGCTCAAGCAGGGTCAGCCCGTGTGGCTCAGTGGTGCCACCGTCGGGTTTGTCGACGAGATCACCTTCGAGCCTGGCGGCACCCTCCTGGTGACCTACCGGCTGCAGGACCAGTACAAGGTGCCAAAGGGCACGACGGCAACCATCCTGCCTAACGGCTTTTTTGGCGACGTGGCCGTGGGGCTCGTTCCGGACCAGCCGAATACGGAGTCCTTCGCGCCGGGCGATACCGTGCCGGTCGGCGCACCACAGGCCGGCATTGCCAAGCTCACGGCCAGCGCCGACACGATCACGCAGGGCGTGAACAAACTGCTCAAGGGTGCCTCCGAACAGTTTGTCGATTCGGGCGGGATGCGTGAGATGCGCCGCACGATCGTGGCGCTCAATGGGCTGGTGGCACAGATGGGGCAGATCGCCGCACTGCAGAGCAAGGAACTGCAGGCCACTCTTGTGGCGGTGCGCTCAAAGGCCGCCGCCGTGGACTCGCAGCAGGTGGACTCCACCATTCGTGCGTTGCGCGCGACCGCGACCAACCTCTCGGTCGCCACGGCCGACCTCAAGACCACGGGTGATCGCGTGAACAGCCTGCTGGCGCGCGTCGAGTCGGGTGACGGAACCGCCGCCAAACTGCTCAACGATCCCGCGCTCTACAACGACCTGCGCCGGGTACTGATCCGCGTGGACTCCCTGACCATGGAGTTCAAGAAGAACCCGCGGAAGTTCATCAATCTGGAGATTTTCTAGACGGCAGATGGCAGATGGTTCACATCGCGCCCTTCAGCCAACGATCGAGCCACTTCAGCTCGTTCATCGCGCGATGGACCTGATTCCATGAACCCGAGATGCTGTGCGGCATGCCGGCGTACTGGATCATCTTGGTCGGCACTCCGTTTTTCTTGAGCGCCACGTACATCTGCTCGGCCTCAGAGTACGGCACACGCTGATCCACCTCGCCATGCACAAAGAGTGTAGGTGTCTTTACGCGTTGCGCATACGTCAGCGGTGATTGCCGCACCATGACCTCACGCGCCATCTCGTCCCATGGTGTGCCGAAGAACTCCGTCTCCTTGGTACGCGCGATATCGGCGGTCCCATAGTCGCTGACCCAGTTCACAATCCCGGCCCCTGGCACTGCCGCCGCAAAACGATCCGGGTACTGCGTGATGAGCCAGTTGGTCATGAAACCACCATACGAGTGCCCGATCGTCGCCACGCGGTTGCGATCGATGGGATACTTCGCGATCGCGTGATCGATCCCCGCCATGACATCTTCGCCGTCGCGATCGCCCCACGCACCCCAGGTGCCCCAGAGAAACTTCTCGCCATACCCCGTTGAGCTGCGGAAATTCACCTTGAGCACGAAGTAGCCGCTGGCGGCGAAGTACTGGCTCTTGAAGTCGAAGCTGTAACCGTCAGCGGCGTGTGGCCCGCCGTGATTGCTGACAATGAGCGGATAGCGGGAATCGGCACGATACCCGTGTGGATACATCAGCCACCCTTCAACCGGGGTGCCATCCTTGCTTGTGAACTGCAGGCGTTCGGCGCGACTCAGCGCGACCTCACGAGTGAACTCGTTATGCAGGCTGGTCAGCTGCCGTTCGCCGCTGCCGTCGATATTGGCGACAAAGACGTCGCTCGGCGCCTCGATGAGCCCGACCGTGTACGTCATCGTGCGGAACCCCTGATCGAACGACACGCCATTGATCCGGCGTTCTCCCCTTGTGACCTGCTCCACCGGACCACCAGCCACCGCCACGCGGAAGAGATGGTTGGCGCCGCCGACACCACCCATGAAGTAGATGAATCGCCCGTCGGGACTCCAGGTGGCGTTCGACGGCAGGTAGTCCCATTCGGCGGTCAGCACCCGTTCCGGTCCACCCTCAACCGGGCGGACGGCGAGGTCGGTCGCTCCGCCGTGGGTGAGGCGCTGCGCAATCACGGCGTCGGTGCCTAACTGGCGAGTGTACAGCACCCACCGGCCATCAGGAGAGAGTGAGGCCGAGGTGTGGTTGACCGCCGGATCGCTGGTGAGGGAGCGCACCTGCCCCTCGCGGTTCACGACGAACACGGCATTCGCCCCATACTTCCGTTCGTTCCGGTAGGCCGTGTCGGCCGTGAACACCAGAGTTGACCCATCGCGGCTGAGCTGGAGACCATTTGGACGCAGCCCCAGACGTGTCAGCTGCCGCTCCGTTCCGCCTTCCGTGAGAAAGACCTCTTGTGGCGGTGAGACCGTAGGATCGGCCCGGTTTGGCACCGGGAAGGGCTGCCCGTCACGCTGGAAATCGAGCCAGTCGAACTGCACTCCTTTGAAGCGCTCCTCGTGACGACGTTCAAACTCCGAGAGTTGCGCCGGTGCTCGCTTCTCGACCGTCATGGCGCGCAGCCGGGCGGTGATGCGTCCGTCGGCACTGCGCAGTTCTTCTGTCGCGCGACGTGGCGTTGGAGCCTCCACGATGCTGGCCGGCGATGACGGGTCCAGTGCCCATGCCTGCTCTCCCGACCGGAACATCAGACGGTTGCTTTCCTCCCACCTGGGCTGGCCGGCATCAACGCCAGCGGGCGACACACGCCGCGCCGCCGGCGCACCCGTCGTCGCAACGAGCCAAACCTCGGAGGGATCCGCATTGGTCGCCTCAACCCGCGAGGTCACCGTGAATGCCACCCATTGCCCGTTTGGAGACATCACCGGACTCCCCACGCTCCGCAAGCGGTAGAAGTCCTCGATGCGCAGCGCACGCCCCGTGGTTTGTGCGACTACTGACGTGGCGGTCATCAGCATCGCAGACGCTACGACTACACGTATCATGGCAAGCCCTCCCGGGGCACCGAACTGGTCGCGGAGAATGTCTCCGATGGTTCGGGAGTCCACCAGAGGGACACCCTTCTGCCTGTGCGTGGCATCCCACGGCGACCGCGATATCTTCCCGCGCATGACGTCACGAAACTGGATTGCACTCGGCCTCACCGTTGTGTCGCTCGGCCTGCTCTGGCCCGGGCTCACCGAACCGGTGCTCACCATCACCGCCTCCATCAAGTTGCTCGGCGTATCGCGTGAGGTGTTCCGGCAGACTCAGAGTATCTGGCAGTCGGTGAACAACCTCCACGACTCCGGGAATACCTTCGTGGCGGCACTGATTCTCTTCTTCAGCATCACCGTGCCGGTCATCAAGGCGGGGCTCCTGGCCGTGGTGCTGATGGCGAAGAAGGGCGCGATGAAGCGCCGGGTGTATCAGTTCACCCGTGCCATCAGCAAATGGGCCATGGCTGACGTCTTCGTGGTGGGCGTATTCATCGCCTTCCTCGCCGCCAATGCGACGGACAACCTCAGCGCCATCGCAGGACGCGGGTTTTTCTTCTTCGCCGCGTACTGTCTGCTTTCGAACCTTGCGTTCCAGTTCCTGCACGTGCCCGAGAGCGAGACGCCTCAGCGGCGAGTGTCGGACTCAGATGAACAGTTGATCGAGCGCGAAGCGAAGTGGTAGCGTTGCACCTGCAGGCATCCACTCCATCTGCTCTCTGACCACCAGCGGCAGCGCGCCCTGACGGAAGACCGTGATCACGCGCGCCTCGTGGTCCACCGTCCAGTACTCCGGGATGCCCGCTTCGAGGTACACCTCTCGTTTCCTGCCCAGGTCCCTCAATCGTGAGCTCGGCGAAATCACCTCGATAACCAGTCTGGGAACGGGTGCGGTTTCCCACGCAGGTTGGTTGCCGGGGTGCGGTGTGCGAATGCTGAGATCTGGCTGAGCGCGAATTAGCCGCCCTACCTGGAATACGGAGTGCGAGCCGAACACCATGCCCAGCCCCTGCGACTCGACAAAGGGGGTGAGAATTGCACGCAGACGGGCACTGACGTGTTCGTGCCGGTAGTCGGGCGGGGGCGTCACGCAAAGCTCCCCGTCGATGACTTCCTGTTTGCTGCCGTCTTCAGGCAGTTCGTCGACCTCTTCGAAGGTCCAATACTTCGTTCCGGTGGCCATGTACATTGGGGGCGGCTCCCTGGCGCATGCGAGTGATGGATCGGCATGGCCAAGGATGGTGAGCGTCGCCGGATCGAGCGTCATCATTCCAGCTCAGATCCAATCAAAATCACTCTCATTGCGTCAACTCCGCCGAGCCTACGCTCGGCGGGCCCGCCGAGTCAATAGCGCTGCCAGATACCACCGCTGTCGTTGTAGGCTGGGGGTCGCGCCGCGCGTCCCTGGCCAGGACCGTTCGCGGCGTGGGACGCTCGGATCGTGCCTTCCCTGCTACCGCGTGGGGCACCGGGAGTGAAGATTCTGAAGCAACGCCGTACTCGGTATTGATGTCCAATGCCCGGCAGACTCCCATGATGCATTTCCGCTCTTTTTCCATCGCCGTCGGCGCTTTCACGCTCACCGCCTGCGCTGCCGCCCGGCCCACCCCCTCACACATGGGGGCGGAGGCAGCCGTCGCACGCGCCAAGGCCGACTCGCTGCGATACCCGTACACGAAGGGCGATATCGACTTCATGTCGGGGATGATTCACCACCATGCACAGGCCATCCAGATCGCCAAGTGGGCACCAACCCATGGGGCGAGCCCGGCAGTCATCAGGCTCACCGAGCGGATCATCAATGCGCAGCAGGACGAGATCTCGCTCATGTCCACCTGGCTCCGTGACCGGAACCAGGCCGTGCCGGAGCCGAATCCCGCCGGGATGCCCATGATGCATAACGGCATGGCGCATGTCATGCCGATGCCGGGCATGCTCACCGATGAGCAGCTCAAGCAGCTCGACGAGAGCCGCAACGGAGAGTTTGACCGGCTTTTCCTCACTTTCATGATCCAGCACCATCGCGGGGCAGTGGACATGGTGCGGACCCTCTTCTCGACCCGTGGCTCCGGCCAGGACGAGACGATTTTCAAGTTTGCGGCTGACGTCGACGTGGATCAGTCCACCGAGATCAAGCGCATGTTGCAGATGTTGCTCGAACTACCCTGACCTGCCGAGGACCTGTATGAACGTATCGTTGCATCGCATGACGCGCACGACCGCCGTGTTGTTGTTAGGCGCCGCCTGTGCCCGCTCGACACCCGCCCCGCCGCCGACGCCGGTGGTTGATCCCCGCAATGACGCGCGTGTCGGCCTCAAGGCCGGACTCATGAACGCCGGCGAGGCGATTTCCAACATGAAGGTGGTGTCGAAGGCGGTGTCGCCCCCGGGGTTCCTGGGCGTGACCAACTCCGACCTCGCTTTCTCCGGCAACTACGTCATCCAGGGCAACTACAACGGCCCCGTCATCTGGGACGTGAGCAACCCGGCGCAGCCGCAGCTGGTGGTTGCATTTACCTGCCCGGCCTCGCAGAACGACGTGTCGGTCTACAAGAACCTCATGTTCATGTCCGCCGAGGCCAACAACGGCCGCGTGGACTGCCTCCCCGGTGGTGTGCCCGACACGGTGAGCGCGTTGCGTGTGCGTGGCGTTCGCATCTTTGACATCAGCGACATCAAGAAGCCGAAGTTGCTGACCAATGTGCAGACCTGCCGAGGGTCACACACCCACACCGTCGTCGAAAGCCCGAAGGACCCGAACAACATCTACATCTACGTCTCGGGTTCCGCACCGCTGCGCTCGCCTAACGAACTGGCCGGGTGTGTGTCGAGCAATCCCAACAACGACCCCAACTCGTCGCTGTTCCGCATCGAGATCATCCGGGTGCCGCTGGCCAATCCGTCGGCCGCCTCGGTGGTCAGCCGGGCCAACATCTTCACCGGGCTCACGACCACACCCACGCACAGCGCCGCGCCCGACGACCTCAAGCAGGCCGCCGACGCCGCCGCTCGTGCCCGTGCCGCCGGACAGATCACCGCACGCAACCCCTCGTCGGGTCAGGAAATGGTGATCGGGGGACAGATCATGCGCATCTTCCTCGACTCCGTCGTGAAGGCACGTGGTGGCAGTGGTGCTCCTACGGCGGCTGACACCGCCACGCTGCGCGCCAATGTGCAGACGTACGTCAATCGCTTTTTCGCCGGGCCAAAACAGGGCGACCCCGTCGCTGCTGGCCGTCAGTGCCACGACATCACGGTGTACCCGTCGTTAGGTCTGGCGGGTGGCGCCTGCGAAGGTCACGGCATCCTCCTCGACATCAACGACCCGGTCAACCCGGTGCGTCTCGATGCGGTCGCCGATTCGAACTTCGCCTACTGGCACTCGGCCACCTTCAGCAATGACGGGTCGAAGATCCTCTTCTCCGACGAATGGGGCGGCGGCGGTGGACCGAAGTGCCGCGCCACCGACAAGACCGAGTGGGGCGCGAACGCGATCTTCACGATCGAAAATCGCAAGATGAAGTTCCAGAGCTACTACAAGATTCCGACCATCCAGACGGCGCAGGAGAACTGTGTCGCCCACAACGGATCGCTCATCCCCATCCCCGGCCGCGACGTGATGGTGCAGGCCTGGTATCAGGGTGGCATTTCGGTGTTTGACTGGACCAACCCCGCCAAGCCGTTCGAAGTCGCGTTCTTTGATCGCGGCCCGGTCGACTCCACCCGCATGCAGATGGGTGGCTCGTGGTCGGTGTACTGGTACAACGGAGCCATCATCAGCTCCGAAATTGCCCGCGGCATGGACGTGGCCGAGCTGACACCGAGCCAGTTCATCTCGCAGAACGAAATCGACGCCGCCAAGACGGTGCGATGGACACACCTCAATGCGCAGGGACAGCCAAAAATCGATTGGCCGCCGTCGTTTGCGCTTGCCCGGGCGTTCGTCGACCAGCTGGAGCGAAACAAGTGTCTCTCTTCCGGTCGCATTGCAACGGTGCGGCAGTCCCTTTCGACGGCCGAACGCGCCAACGGCGGGGCCCGGACTTCGGCCTTGTCGACCCTGGCCACCGCGCTCGAAGGTGACGCGCGCGGCTCGTGTGACCCCAACCGGGTCCAGCTGCTCATGAAGGCGGTGAAGGATCTCTCGAGCGTGGTGTCCTGACCACCGCTTACGCCGCACGTAAAACGGGCCGTCCCTTTGGGGCGGCCCGTTTTTATTCCATCGACGTTCAGAGGCGGGCCTGATCAGGCCGGCGGCGGAGGTGCGTCGTCACCCGTCATCCGCTCGCGGAGCTTCTGGTACCCCTCCTTGAGTTCACCCAGCCACCCGCTCGCCTTCTCCTTGGCGTCGTCAAGCACATCGTCCAGCTGGTCGTCGGCCTTGTCCGCCCATGCGGCGGCCTTCCCCTTGAGCTCGTCCAGCTTGCCATCCAGCTCGGCCAGCTCGTCTTTCAGCTCCGCCTTGCCCAGGGCCATTTTTACGCGCAGTTCGTCGCGCTCCTGCTGCAGCTCGGTCATCATCTCGTTGATCTTGTCGCGCCACGTGCTCATCGATTTCTCCGGTGAATGGCCTATGCAGGACCATACCAATGTTCAGCGGCGGAGGGAACGCCTCTCGTGACCGAGCGCCGTTGGCGCCGGGGGAAACGCGAGTCTCACGGCCCCCAATCCGGCCTCGATAGTGCCGCCATGTGCCGCAACAATGCGCCGAGCCAGGGACTGCTGAGCCGACGAATCGAAATCGACACCCGGGGCACGGATCGTCAGGACGATCCGGCCTTCCTCGACCCGGCCTTCTACAACAACACAGCTGCCGGCTGCGGCGGCGGCCACGGCGTTGCCCATGAGTGTGGAGAAGATCTCCTGTAGCCTGGTCCGGTCCGCAAGCACGGCGCCGCGACCGGGATCCATGTGGACCAGCAGCTGTATCCCACGTTCTTCCGCTTGTGTGGCGAACATGCGCACGGTCGTTTCGGCGACATCGGCCAGGCTCACACGTGCGACACGCAGTTCCAGCGTGCCGAGATCGAGCTCAACCACATCGTGCAGCTCACGAAGGGCAATTCCCACTCGCTCACACGCCTCGCGCGCGGCACCGAGCATCTCCTCCTGATTTTCGTTGAGCTCACCGAAGTGATTGTCGAGAAGTATGTGAAGCGGAAGCCGAACATCGTCGAGCTGACGTGTGGCAACTCGCACTGTCGACGCGATCAGTTCGGCGTACTCAGGGTGCCGACTCTCGGGCGGACTGATGGCAGCCGCCAGTCCATCGTCCGCGCTTTTGTCCGGCACATGCGTGTAATCCACACTGCGCCCCTCAGCGCTCGGCGGCTTGCGCGATCGTGCGGCTCCATTCCTCGCGTAGTGCGAGGCCAGCCAGGCGGGGATTGTGGCGGCGAGCACCGCCGCCACCAGCAGCCATTCGGGGACTTGCCGCACATCTCCACGGAGCTGCACCACCGCCGCGCCGATGAGCATACCTGCGATCGCCGTTGCCAGGACAAGGGCTAGGTGTTGCCAGGTGCGCATCAGCTCACCGCGCCGGATGATCCACCAGACTGCCTTCGTTCATCCAGAGAGACAACGAGCACATCGAGTCCAGAGGTGTTGTGCAGGAGTGAGCGCACCACCGAGTCATGCCACCAGCGATACCAGCGGGATCGCTGGCTCTGGCCAACGAGCGCGAGGGACACTCCGCGTTCGCGCGCGAAGCGCACAATTTCGGCGGCCACCTGTGTGCCCTGCAGCTTGACCACTTCTGCGCCAAGCGACTGGGCCAGCTGGATATTGTCGACCAGGGCGCGCTGTACCGTGCTATCGATGCGGTTCGCACTTTCACCTGGGGTCTGCACCCACACACAATACCAATCGCTATTCAGGCGACCAGCGATGCGGCTTGCACGGCGCAACAACCGTGCGGTGTACTGTGGGTTGCTCGACATCGCCACGAGGATACGCTCGGCAGTGCGAGCAGCATAACGTGGGGCGTCCTCCCGCCGGACGATTTCTTCACGTGCCCGGTCCACACTGCTCGCCACTTCGCGCAGGGCCAGCTCGCGGAGTGTGGTCAGGTTCTCCTCGGTAAAGAAATTGGTGAGGGCAGCATCCACTTTGTCTGTGGTGTAGATCCGCCCTTCCCGCAGACGTTGCCTCAGGTCCTCGGCGGAAATGTCCAGGTTCACCACCTGCGCCGCCGACGCCACCACCCAGTCAGGGACCGTTTCACGCACGGTGACTCCCAGCGTTGAGGCGATCACCTCGTTGAGGGATTCGAGGTGTTGCACATTCACGGCGGAAATGACGCTGATGCCCTCATCGAGCAGGTCGAGGACATCCTCCCAACGCTTGCGATGGCGTGCGCCAGGAACGTTGGTGTGGGCAAGCTCGTCGACCAGTGCGACTTGTGGGTGCCGCCGAAGCAGCGCCTCGATGTCCATCTCTTCCAGCATCACACTCCGGTATGCGATGTGCTGGCGCGGGATGTGTTCGAGGTCGCCAACCTGGGCCTCGGTTTCGGCGCGTTGGTGTGTTTCCACAAAGCCGATCACCACATCGACGCCACGCCGCCGCAGCTCGTGCGCTTCCTGCAACATGCGATATGTCTTTCCGGTACCTGCCGCCGAGCCAACATACACCTTGAGCTTGCCCCGTTCCCGAAGCCGGACGATGTCGTAGAATCCCGTGGGAGTCCCGTCGGCGTTCTCACGCACGTCAGGGCATTCCGAGGGCGAGGGATGTCACGAACACCTGGTTTCCCCGGCCGGGCCGGTTGTTCCCCGGAAAGACCGGTTGCGTGGACCGCAGGGCACGCCACTCGGTGCGCCACAACATTCCCGGGGCCAGCGTCACGTCGGCACCTAACGATGCTCCATTAGCCACCAGGCCGGCGCTGCCACTGGTGGAGACGATGACCTGACGCGGATCGGCGTATCGCTCCAGCCTCGCCACCAGTGCCGTGGTGCGGCTGATGTACCGGCGCCCGGCGATCGCGCAGCCATACCAATTGCCACGCCGATCCCCAAGTGACTGCGTGCCTGCATCACACGTGCCCTGCACCGCCATCGCCTCACGCGGTGTCCAGCGGACACTCGCGCCCTGAAAGTACCGGTGCTGCCGCGCCTCCCCCGTGGGTTGCTCATTGCCAAAGAGGTTGTAGGTGGACAGGGTGAGCGCCTTCGTGGCCCGCCAGTCGAGGCGGATGCCGGCAGACTTGTCCGAGTTGTTCTCCGAGATCAGCTGCCAGCCGTTGACGACATTGAGCTGTGCCGTGACGGTGGGGCGGGGCTGCCACACAAGCTTGACACCGGACTGATAGTACGGCGAGTAGTCAGCGATGAGGGAGCGCGTGTAGGTGAGGTTGTCGCGCGAGATCCACGACTCGCCTCCGACATGCGAGAAAAAGATGCCTCCATCCACCCAGAGGGTGCTCGCAACACGCACTCCCACGACGGCCTCCTGGATATGCCTGGCCAGGTCGGGGCCACTCACGGTGCCCACACGAGGCTCGGCGGCGTAGTTCGACTGAACGGACGTGCCCACCTGCATTGCCAACCGGCCGCGGACGCGTTCCCCTGACACTATGGCCTCGATGTGCGCGAGGTTCACGTTGAACTCGTTGTGGCGTGCCGGTTGTGTGGTATAGGGCCGATCGAGACCTGCGGGTCGGCTTCCGTCCCATGCATAGTACAGGTCAACAAACGCGCCAAAGCGGACGCGGACGGTGCTGTCGGGCGCACTCTGCGCCTGCAGGAGCCCCGGCAGGATTGCACTCACCATCAACGTGACGCGAGGAAGCGTCATCGTACCCTCCGGGCAGCGGCGGAGTCGAGGGCGAGGTTCAGTCGCAGGACGTGGACCCGCGGCTCCCCGAAGACGCCCAGTTGCCGAAGTTCCGTATGTCGCGCGACAAGCTGCCTGAGGTCATCGCGGGAGATACCTCGCGCTCGACTCACTCGCGCCACCTGCAGCGCAGCGTTGGCCGGTGAGATGTGTGGATCGAGCCCCGATGCCGAACGGGTGACCATATCAGATGGCACCGCGCCTGCAGTCCCACCCTCAACACGGACGACGGCGGCGACGGCACTTGCGACTGTATCTGCCAGCGCCCGGTCACTTGGCCCCTTGTTGCTTCCGCCGGAGGTCATGCCGTCGTACCCGCCAGCCGACGCGGGGCGCGAGTGAAAGTACCAGTCTTCCGTGAACCGCTGGCCGATGAGGGCGCTCCCTCGTACCTCACCATTCACCGAGAGCAGAGACCCGTTCGCCTGGAATGGGAATAGCAGTTGAGCCACGACGGTCACCAGACCGGGATAAGCCACACCGGTCAGCAGGCACAGAACGGTGGTCAGGGTAATGGCAGGACGCAGGGGAACGGTGCGCATGATGATCAGACGAGATGCATGGCCACGAGGGCCATGTCGATGAGCTTGATGCCAGCAAAGGGAACGATGAGACCGCCACCGCCATACAGGACAAGATTTCGCCGCAAGATCACTGACGCAGGTGCGGGACGCGAGCGAACGCCGCGGAGCGCCAGCGGAATCAGGGCAATAATGACCAACGCATTGAAGATGACGCTTGACAGGATGGCCGAATTGCCGGAGTGAAGCCGCATGATGTTGAGCGACGCCAGGGCGGGATAGGTGGTCAGAAACATCGCCGGCAGGATGGCGAAGTACTTCGCCACGTCGTTGGCGATGGAAAAGGTCGTCAGGGCTCCACGCGTCATCAGCAGCTGTTTGCCGACCTCGACCACTTCGATGAGTTTGGTCGGGTTGGACTCCAGATCGATCATATTGCCGGCCTCCTTGGCGGCCTGGGTGCCACTATTCATGGCGACCCCAACGTCCGCCTGCGCCAGGGCTGGTGCGTCGTTGGTGCCGTCACCCGTCATCGCCACCAGCCGGCCACCAAGTTGTTCACGCTTGACGAGGGCCATCTTGTCCTCGGGGCGTGCCTCAGCGAGAAAGTCGTCCACGCCAGCTTCGGAGGCAATCGCGGCAGCGGTGAGCGGGTTGTCGCCCGTGATCATGACGGTACGAATCCCCATGGCTCGCAAGCGTTCGAATCGCTCCCGCATGCCGGCCTTCACCACGTCCTTCAGGTGAATCACCCCCAGCACGCGCACCGATCCGTTGACGCCGTGCAGGCGCTCTGCCACGACTAAAGGAGTACCACCGCCACGGGCGATGCTTTCCACCAGGGCCTGCAGTTCAGGGGCGATGAGTCCTCCGTGCTCGCGCACCCATCGAGTCACCGCGTCTCCTGCACCCTTGCGCACACTGTGCACCTCGTCGTCGATGCCGCTCATACGCGTCGACGCCGAGAACGGCAGCACGCGCACGTCGCCCTCGGAGGGTGTCTTCTGTCCGTACCGGCTCCGCGCCAGCGCTACAATCGAGCGTCCCTCCGGCGTTTCATCCGCGTTCGAGGCCGACAGCGCACACGCGGCCAGGTAGTGATCGTCCACCCCACCGACCGGGTGCAGCGAGACGGCGTGCCGGTTGCCAAGAGTGATGGTCCCGGTCTTGTCGAGCAGCAGCGTATCCACATCGCCCGCGGCCTCGACCGCTCGTCCGCTCATGGCAATGACATTCTGCCGAATGAGCCGATCCATGCCGGCAATGCCAATGGCCGACAGCAAGCCGCCGATGGTGGTGGGAATCAGGCACACCAGCAATGCCACCAGCACGGGGACCGCCAGCCGGGTACCGGCGTACCTGGCGAGCGGCTCGAGGGTCACGACCGTCAGGATCAGAATGAGTGTGAGTCCGGCGAGGAGTATGGTGAGGGCCAGCTCGTTAGGTGTTTTCTGCCGGCCGGCGCCCTCCACCAGGGCAATCATGCGGTCGAGGAAGGTCTCGCCGGGGCCGGCGGTGATCCGGACCACGAGAAAATCGGACAGCACCTTGGTCCCCCCCGTGACGGCCGATCGGTCGCCACCGGACTCCCGGACAACCGGCGCCGACTCACCGGTGATCGCCGATTCGTCGACGGATGCCACGCCCGCGACCACCTCACCATCACCGGCAATCACGTCACCCGGCAGACAGACGATGAAGTCACCACGCTCGAGTTCATTCGAACTCACGTAGTAGTAGTGGTCAGGCTGCGTGGGGTCATCGAGTTTCCGCGCCCGTGTCCTGGTCCGGGACGCACGCAGGGTGTCGGCCTGCGCCTTGCCCCGTCCTTCGGCTACGGCCTCCGCAAAGTTGGCAAACAGCACCGTGAACCAGAGCCAGATCGCCAGCTGTGCCGTGAAGGCCGGGGACGAGTCGCCGGGGTGAAACGCGAGATCACGGGCGAGCAGTACAGTCGTCAGCAAGGCGCCCACATACACCACCAGCATGACCGGATTCTGGCGCATGGAGCGAGGGTGCAGCTTGACAACGGCTTCGCGCAACGCGCGCCGCGCAACGGCGCCGCGGGCAGGATCACTTGGAGTGGGCATGTCAGAACAACCGGCCGGCATTTACGAGGTAGTGTTCGGCGACCGGCCCCAGGGCCAGCGCCGGAAAGAAGGTGAGCGCGCCGAGGATCGCGATCACGCTGATCAGGAGAACACCGAAGAGGACCGTCGTCACCGGGAAGGTGCCTGACGAGTCCGGGACCCGCCCCTGCTCCCCGAGAAACCCGGCCAGCGCCAGGACCGGGACCATCATGGCGAACCTCCCGGTGAGCATCACCAGCCCGAAGAGTGTGTTGTACCAGGTGGAGCCGCCGCTGAGACCGGCAAATGCACTCCCATTGTTGCCCGCCGTGCTGGTAAACGCGTACAGGATTTCGGACAATCCATGCGGGCCGGCATTCGCGAGCCCCGCCAATCCCTGCGGCAACACCGCAGACGCGGCGGTCGGGACAAGGATCGCGGCAGGAAAGATCAGTGCGTACAACGACGCGACCTGTACTTCCCGGGCGCGAATCTTCTTGCCCAGGTATTCCGGGGTGCGCCCCACCATGAGCCCGGCGATGAAGACCGTGAGAATGACCATCATCACCATGCTGTACAGACCTGCGCCCACGCCCCCGAAGATCACCTCGCCCAGCTGGATGTTGAGCATGGTCACCAGGCCACCCAGCGGGGTAAACGAGTCGTGCATACTGTTGACCGCGCCGCTCGACGCCGCCGTGGTCACCGTCGCATACAGGGTCGATGATGGAATGCCGAACCGCACCTCCTTGCCCTCCATGTTGCCCCCGGGGTTGGTGGCCGTCCCCACCACGTCGACGCCACGCGCAGCATGAACCGGATTCCCGTGTGCCTCTGCGTAGTACGACGCCGCGCCCCCGGCGGTCAGCAGAAGGCCCATCACACTCCATAACACCCAGCCGTGACGCGGGCTCGACACCAGCCGACCGTACATCCGCGTGAACCCGGCCGGAATGAGCAGAATGGCCACAATCTGCAGGAAGTTTGTCAGCGGAGTCGGATTCTCGAACGGGTGTGCCGAGTTGGCGTTGAAGAAACCACCCCCATTCGTCCCGACGAGTTTGATGGCTTCCTGGCTGGCGACCGGGCCCATGGCCAGTGTCTGCGTGACACCCTCGAGCGTCGTGGCCACGACCGGTGTCTGGAGCGTCTGGATGGTGCCTTGTTGCACGAACACCAGCGCAAGCACCAGCGAGAGGGGCAGCAACACGTACAAGGTCCCACGCACCAGGTCCACCCAGAAGTTGCCGATCCCCGCACTTCCCTTTCGCGAGACACCGCGCACGAGAGCGGCAGCGACCGCCATTCCGGTTGCGGCCGACGCCACATTGTGGAAGGTGAACTGCGTCAGTTGCGAGAAGTACGACATGGTCGACTCCCCGGCGTACGACTGCCAGTTGGTGTTCGTCGTGAACGAGGCGGCGGTTTCGAATGCCTGTGACGGCGCCACCGCTCCCAGGTGCTGCGGGTTCAGCGGTAACATGCCCTGCAGTCGCAGAACCAGATACGTCATGAGCATGGACACCACGCTGAAGGTGAGCATGGCCTCCGCGTACCGCGTCCAGGGCTGGTCCTGATTGGGGTCAATCCGCATGACCCGGTAGATCGCACGCTCCGCGAACCCCAGAGCCCCAAACGACCCACTGTAGACGCCCACCAGCCAGGCGCCCGTCGGGCGCGTCAGGAGTGCGACGGTCATACCCAGAAGGCCGAACTGCACCCATCCATTGGTCGTCATCGTCAGAACCGTTCCGGATGAATGAGTGCGGCCAACACCCACGCAGCGAGCACCAGGACGAGGACGAGTGCGACTCCAGTGTCCAGCGTCATCGGCGCATCTCCCCGGCGGCGGCGGCCACACGACCGAGGGACGCACAGAACCGGACCCAGCGCCACATGAGCGCAAAAAAGCCCAGGGTGAGAGCTACGTACAACAGGTCGCGCATCACCATCTCCTTCCGAGAGGAAGGCGGCTCGCGGAATGCGGCCGCCACGGAGTGGAGGATGCCGGGTGACCCGCTACCGGCGCACAAAGACGGTGCGGAAGGGCGTTAAGATGGCGTAAAGATTCCGGGGCGCGGCGGATCGAGGTCGGCCACGGTCGCCGCCGGGAGTGTGAGAGTAAAGATGCTCCCACCTCCCGGCCGTTCTGTCCACACCACATCGCCACCCTGGGCGCGCGCCAGGCCCCGAGCAATGGCCAGACCAAGCCCTGCGCTCCCCGCATCGGCCCGGGCAGTTGCGGGACGGTACAAGGCGTCGAAAATGCGATTCACTTCCGACGGTGCGATTCCGGGACCGCGATCACAAACCGAAATGTGCATCTGTGCGCCAGCGGACTCCACCACCAGCTCGACCGGGCTCTCTCCCGGTGAGTATTTGCGCGCGTTCTCGAGCAGGTTGACGACAATCCGGACGGTGTGTGTCATGTCCATCCACGCCAGCGGTAGGGGATCATGTGCCGGCATGCGTACGTCGATGCGACGCTCACCGAAGCTCCCCTCGACCTGTTGCAGTGCGCCCACCACCAACTCCTCGACTGGCGCCACTTCGGGTCGCGGCACAAAACCACCGCTCGTCAGACGTGACATATCGAGCATCTCGCCGACAAAGCGGTTGAGACGGTCTGCCTCCTGCTCGATCACCTCGGACCGATCGTCCCCCATGACATGGAGCTGGCTCGCGAGCGCCTTGATCGTGGTGAGTGGCGTCCGCAAGTCGTGTGAGACCGATGCCAGCACCGCGGCCCGCATTTCCTCTGCGCCCTGGAGGGCCTCGAGACGGGCCCCGGCGCGCTCAAGCCGTGCGCGCTCTGCCGCAGACGCTGCGTAGTAGACCAGGGCGTCGAGAACACGGGCATTTGCCGAATCCAGAACGAGGCCAGACTCGCCTTCCACATCAAGCACACCAATGACCTCCGTACCACCTCGCAGCGGGATCAGCAGCCTTCGGGCAACCTGCCCACCCAGGGCCACCGACAGCGGTTCCATCTGGTCGGGAATGACACGCAACGGACCGCCGGCCAGCACCGCGACCCGCATCCCGCGCTGCATGGCGAGTGTGACCGGTTCCCGGTTCTCCGGTCCATCCGGATCACCTGCCGAGGTCATTCCGCGACCGTCGGTCAGGGTATGCACACGGCACCCGGTTGCGCCCAGGTGCTCACGCACACTGACACTCACAATCTGGAGGGCGTCTCGTGCATGCACGGCCGTCATGGCGCGCATGCCTAACGATGCGAGTGATTCCAGCTCTGCCGCCCGCTCCCGGGCGAGCTCACCCTCCGCCGAAATCCGGTGAAACAGCTGCGATGCGACCGCGCTCGTGACCAGAAAGGCGCCGAGCACGATGGCGTCCAGCCGTTCTTCCAGTCGCAAGGTGCCATACGGCGGCAGGAAGAACCAGTTGAAGGAAAAGAAACGCGAGCACCGCAGTCACCAACCCCGCTCTGCGTCCGCCCGTGGCGCTTGCGCCCAGCACCACCAGCAGCAGGGCCAGGGCCACGTGAGACGTGTCCAGCCGGGTGCGGAACGGCGACAGCGACAACACCGTGACCCCCAGCACCACCACCCACGTCAGCCACGTCAGTCGGCCCCGGCGCTTCATGTCAGTCGCAGACAAAGCGATATCCAACCCCAATTTCGGTCTGCAGGTGCCGCGGTCGTACGGGATCCTGCTCGATCTTCTGCCGGAGATGCGCAATGTGAACGCGCAGGTGTGCCTGGGCATCGCCATGCTCGCGACCCTGCCACACCCGTGTGAACAGCTGCCGGTGTGTCATGACCTTGCCGCCATGCGTCGCAAGCACCACCAGCAGTTCCCACTCTGTCGGCGTCAGGTGCACGGGCCGCCCTTCTCGCAACACCGTACGCGATGCGAGGTCGATGCTCAATTCGCCGGTCGCAATGACTGGCGACTGGCGCTCGCCGGAGCGCCCCGCCCTTCGCAGTAGCGCCCGGACTCGCGCCAGAAACGCCGCCGGGGAGAATGGCTTGCTCACAAAGTCGTCTGCGCCAGCATCGAGCGCTGCAATGGTGTCGTGGTCCTGATCGCGGGCGGTGAGGACCAGGACCGGCGCATTGCTCCACTTGCGCAGGTCCCGACACACCTCGGTGCCATCCATGTCCGGCAGCCCAAGGTCCAGGATGATGAGGTCAGGTCGCTCCGCGGCCGCGAGGGTGAGGGCGTCGCGCCCACTCACCGCCGCGGTCACCGTCGCGTGAAGGGGTTCGAGCAGATGGGTGACCGCTCGCCGAATCTGCGACTCGTCGTCCACAAGCAGGACTCGTAGCCTTTCGGTCACGACCATACTCCTCCCGATCCGAGGCGGGCGTTCACATCCCGCGCGAACCAGCCGGCGCGCCTGTTTTCTGCGCCGAAGGCGCACGAAATCATCGTGTGCATGCACGTAGTATAAATCGCGCCAACCTCGTCGTTGGCCCCAGTCCCACGATCTGTGCCTTGCCGTCACCGCCTTCGGGTAACAGGTTGCCGTCGGCCCCTCACTCACCCCATGCGTCTTTCCCTCGCACTCTCAGCCCTCGCCGTCGCGCTTCCACTGGCCGCACAGCAACCCTCCGCTGACGCCCTCGCGCGTGAAATCGATCAGCGCATGGAACAGGTCATGCCCAAGGTCGTTGCCTGGCGACGCGACATCCACGAACACCCCGAGCTCTCATTCGAAGAGGTACGCACCTCGGCACTCGTGGAAAAACATCTCCGATCGCTTGGGCTCGAGGTCAAGGCACCGGTGGGAAAAACCGGAGTGGTGGCCATTCTCCGGGGTGGCAAGCCGGGACCCGTGGTTGCGCTCCGAGCTGACATGGACGGCCTCCCGGTCACGGAGCTCGTAGACCTTCCGTTCAAGAGCAAGGTGCGCGCGATGTACAACGGCCAGGAGGTCGGCGTTATGCACGCCTGCGGCCACGACAACCATGTCGCCATTCTCATGGGCGTCGCCGAGGTCCTCACCGCCATGAAGGCGCGTATTCCCGGCACGGTCAAGTTCATCTTCCAGCCCGCCGAGGAGGGGCTTGGAGGCGCCGCCGCCATGGTGTCTGATGGGGCCCTGCAGAACCCGCGACCCTCGGCCATCTTCGGATTGCATGTCATGCCTGGCGCGTTAGGCTCTCTCAACGCACGGCCCGGGGGATTCCTGGCCGCCGCCGATGGACTCGAAATCATCGTCAAGGGCCGGCAGACGCACGGCTCGCAACCCTGGGCGGGGGTCGACCCCATCGTGGTCTCATCGCAGATCGTGCTCGGACTGCAGACCATAGCAAGTCGTCAGATTGATGTCTCGGCCGCACCGGCGGTGATCACGGTGGGGGCGATCAATGGCGGCAACCGCGGAAACATCATCCCGGACAGCGTCGTGATGATCGGCACCATTCGTACGTTCGACCAAACGATGCGCACACAGATCCACGAGCGCGTCAAGCGTACCGCGGAGTACATCGCGCAGTCCGCCGGCGCCACGGCGATCGTTAGGCTGTCGACGGGCGGACTCATTACCACAAACGATCCCGCCCTGTTCGACAAGATGACACCAACACTCAAGCGCACCGCGGGCAGTGGCGGCTTCAACATCGTCAACCCGATTACCGGGTCCGAGGACTTCCCCGTGTTCACCAGGGAAATCCCCGGTCTCTTCTACGCGCTGGGAGCTTCACCCGCAGGTACGGACCTCAGCAAGGTGGCCGTGAACCACTCGCCGCTCTTTTTCGTGGATGAGGCGGCGTTGCCGATCGGTGTGCGGTCACTCGCCAACCTCGCCATCGACTACCTCAGGAGTGGTGGTAGTGCTCCGGTGCCTTGAGGTGCGGCACGCAGGGGCACGGCCGCAGCGCGCTGCGCCCTGGCCCTCGCGTCGTCGCCGCGCAGTCCGTTTGTCAACGCACTCCGCGCCATCCGCTGTCCACATCGCCTCTGTTGCATGTCAGTGATTGTGATTGTTGCAGATGGCGCACGCCCGGAGGCGGTCGCGGAGGGCATTGCCGCCGGTCGTCTCCCAGCCCTCGCCCGTCTCGCCGCCGAGGGTTTCCACGGACGGGTGACAACGGTCTTTCCCTCCGTCACGGGTCTCGCCTACGTCCCCATGACCATGGGTCGGCACCCCGTGGCCGTGGGATTGCCAGGTCTGCGCTGGCTCGATCGCGCCCGGGAGCGCACGCGGGCGCCGCACTTCACGCGCTCGTATCTGGGCTGGGATATGCGCTACCTCAGCGGCGACCTGGACGCCACCGCGCCCACGATCTTTGAGCTGTCACGTCCCTCTTTTGCCGCCCTGAGCATGATTGGCCGCGGCCTCGCCACGCGAGACTGGATCGGCCGCTCACTGGCCTGGCAGCTCCGTGGCGCGTGGGCACACTTTCGCGGCTCCGTGGACGGCTGGCTGGCGATCGATCGCCAGGTGGCTGACCTCTCGGTTCGCCGGATCGCACGTGACCACCCGTCCTACGCCATGGTCGCGCTGCTGGGGATAGACAAACTGTCACATGCGTTCGGATGCACCGACCCGCGGGTGGACATGGCGCTCGCGCTGGTGGACGACACCGTCGCTCGCATCCGCGCCGACGCCGAACGCGACGGCCGATGGGCGGACATGCATCTGTGGGTGGTAAGCGATCATGGGCACTCACCGGTGCACACCCATGACGATCTGGCTGATATCATCCGTAACGCGGGACATCGCACCATCGCACACCCCCGCGTGCGGGCGAGCATGACGAGCGATGTCGCCGTGATGGTCAGTGGCAACGCCATGGCGCACCTCTACCTCGAACCCCAACGGCGGCAAGCCGCCGGCTGGGCCGCACATGCCCCCCGCTGGGAGCCCCTGGTGCATGATCTCGTCAGCCGGCCGAGTGCCGACCTGGTCATTCTGCCCGTGGATGAGACAACCTGTGAGGTGCGCTCCGCGCGCTGCGGCTCGGCGCAGGTATCGTCGGCAGGGACGTTGATTACCTACACACCGACTGACGGCGATCCGCTGCAGCTGGGCCCCCAACCCCTGCGGTTGTCACGCGAGGCCTCGTGGGAGCGGTGCGCCGAAACCGCTTATCCCGATGCGCTCGTCCAGATTGCGCATCTTGCCGACGCGCCCCGCGTGGGTGACATCATTCTCTCCGCCGCACCAGGGTGGGACTTTCGCGCGCGGTTTGAGCCGATCCCCCACCGCAGCACACATGGCAGCCTCCACCGGGATCACATGTGGGTGCCACTCCTTGGCAATCGCCCGGTGACAAGACCTCCGCAGCGGACGGTGGATCTCTTTCCTTCCACCCTCACGGCACTCGGTCTGCCACCAGTGGCAGGCAGCGATGGCGAGACCTTCGTGGCGGCCAGCTAGTCACAGGCAACGGCATGCGATGAGAGATTGGCAGGTCAAAATGCCGTCTCAGTCGCCCGGCTGTCAGATTACTGGCCCATCGCCCAACGGCATGCCAGCAACACGGGCGCAGCGATGACCAGCATCACCGAAGCGGTGAACAGGCCAAACGTCAGGATATCTGACACCCGCGGCGCGACGGCATGCGTGGGCACGTGGAGTCGGCTCCGAACTTCTCCAAGCGTCATGTCGTAACACGTCGCCGCCCACGGTACGCGGTACAACGTGTGGCTTGCGCGACCGCGCCCGAAGGCGCGCCAAACGCGGCCGGGGCACAACACCAGGCCTAACGCGCACGCGATCGTCGCCAGCACCCATGGTGCGACATAACTGCCGCACCCGGACCCCAACTCCCACGCACCCATCTCCGCTTCGCCGCGCCAGGTCGTCCCGTATCCAGTCACCAGGTGAAGCGCGTCGTGCAGCGGCAGCGCGCGCCGACGTGCGGGGAGATTGGGCACCGTCAGGCGAAACCGCCCCACGGGATACGACACGGTCGCCGCTCCATGTCCTCCGTCCGGCGGGAGCCCCAGCCGCCTGTACGCATCGGCCATCGCATCGCGCACCAGCCAGCGATCGTCGTAGTCAGTCACACTCGGCCTCTCCACGGGAGCCAGAGAGGCACCTCGTTCCGGTAGGCGGTGTAGGCCGGCCCAAAAGCGTCGGCAAGGTCTCGTTCCTCCACCGGTCGGACAATCAGATGCCAAAGCGTTACCCCAAACAGAAAAAACAACGCAAGCAGCAGCGACTGATACCAGAGTGCCACGCCAAGCCCCTGGATCAACCCCGCCGTGGCCATCGGATTGCGGATGCGGGCATATGGACCCGTGGTGACGAGTCTCCGGGGCGCATCGAGCGGGAGCGGTGTCCCTTCTCCGATGCTTACCATGCTCCAGGCGCTCCAGAGACCGAGTACACTCCCGAAAACCAGGAGCGCAATGGCACCAATGTTCACCAAGACGACGCGCTCCGTGCCCTTAGGCCCGCCCGTGTAGCTGACGATCCAGCCCGGGAGTATCACCAGGAACAGTCCCCAGAAGGCGACAATCTGGAGGAGCGTCTTGCCCGCGTTCCAGCTACGACTCGCGGGGCGGGCGCGGCGGAATCTGAACATCGCAAAGACCTCCGACGAGAACGAATGCCAGGAGCATGGCGACGGCGCCGAGCCACGTGACCTCCCCGACTGACCAGGCTCCGACTGTCCATAAAGTCGCGTACAGCCAACCGCCGAGGCACGCTCCGGTACGCCATCGGCTGTTGCGGACTGTTGATCCCTGTTCGAGTGCGGCGAGGAGGGTCACAAGAGCAAGGCCCAGATCCGCCCAAAGCAGGGAGCGGAAGCTCGACCATCGCGTTGCAGCAATAAAGGCGTCCCGAAACGGCTCGCTCACAAAGAGTCCGAGCCACCAAGCGGGAATGGCACATGCCAAACTCCCCAAACCACCGCGCCGCCAGGCGCTCCGAAGCACCATCCCGTTGCACCTCCGACGGTAAGAGTGGTGAGGCATTCGCCCCCGAGGGTTGGATCACCGGTGGCTGCGGTACACGTCCTCGACGCTTCGAATCTACGCACGCCAGGCACGCCAATCGATGGCCGCCACGGGGGTCGCAGGCACTACACTGGCAATCTGCGTCCTGCGCCCGAGCGCTTTTGACGGACCGTCCCTCAGCCTACGGCCGTCGACACTCGACCCGTCCGCTCGAGTTTCCCCCAGCCCGGCGACCATCCTGACAGCGCCGCATGCACGGCGCGAAATAGCGCCAGGTAGAGCACCTGACGATAGGCCAGCCGCTTGAGCGGCACCAGCAAGGCCTGCGTCAGGCGCTCTCCCGGCTCAAAGGCGACACCGAGAAAGGCTGTGAGTGTGTCGACCAAAAGGAAAATGCCGTAGAGTCCGAGCACCGGCGCCACGTGTGCCCAGGCGAGATGCGCACCAAGCGATTGCGCTTCGACGATCCAGCGCACGAGGCCCGCGACCAGCGCCAGATCGGCGATCGGCGACAGAAGAGGAAAGAGCAGCTGAAAGAGCAGGATGTTGGGAAGACCGACGAGGCCGAGTGCACCTGTTGAGGGATGCAGCAATGCGCGTCGATGTTTCCACGCGCATTGCATGGTGCCAAAGCTCCACCGGAATCGCTGCCGCAGCAGCGCCGAAAAACTCTCCGGCGCCTCGGTGAGGGCCACGGCCTGGTCGGCGAGCGCCACCCGGTGCCCGGCCCGCAGCAGGGTCAACGTCAGGTCCTGATCTTCGGCCAGGGTGTCGGAGCTGAAGCCCCCGGCGGCGAGCACTGCATCCCGCCGCCATGCACCGATTGCCCCGGGGACCACGGTGATGCAATTGAGGGTCACGAAGGCACGTCGATCGAGATTCTGGCTGGTGACGTACTCCACCGCTTGCCAGCGCGTGACGAGGTTGACCCTATTACCTACCTTGGCATTGCCTGCTACCGCACCGACGCGCCGGTCGGCCAGGGGACGGACGAGGTGACGCAGCGCATCGGGGGCCAGCAGGGTATCGGCATCGATCACCACGACCACCTCACCGTGCGCCTCGGCCATGCCACGATTGAGGGCAGCGGCTTTGCCTGCATTCGGCTGCGACACCACGCGGAAACGCGGGTCGGCGATGGCGCGAGCCGCTGCCACTGTGTCGTCGGTCGATCCATCGTCGATCACCACGACTTCAAAGTTCGGATACTCCTGGGCGAGCACAGAACTCGCCGTGCGGGCGATGACCCGTCCCTCGTTGAAGGCGGGAATAAGCACCGAAATCGCGGGACGCCACTCGCGATCCACCGCGCGCCGGGCATAGCGCGGGCGATAGCGCTGGAGTGCGGCGAGCGACCCAATGCCGACCAGCCGCACCGCACCAAGAACCAGCGCCACGAAGAAAAGCCACACCAACCCTTGCTCCGCATTGTTTGCCGCCCGCAGACCCAGCGAGAAGAGGGCGCGTTGTGACGCCTCCGCAGCGGGGGCATGCACCAGACCGGCAGTCGGTGGTATTTCGAGCAATCCGGCAACGGTCGTGAGCACAAAACCGGCAGCGCGCAGGGAGTCGACCAGGGGGCCCAGTGCCGCCACGGTGGAGCGGCGGTCGCCACCCGCGTCGTGCAGGAGGATGATGCGGCCCGACCCTCGTCGGAGTGCCTGAAGGGTCCGCGCAACAATCAGGGTCGGGTCGTCGGTGTTCCAGTCTTTGGGATCAACCTCCAGGCCCGCCACGCGATACCCCATGGACGTGGCCACGGCCATCGGACGCAACCGGTCTTCGGTGGCCGGACGTGCATCACCGATGTAGGGGGGACGCACCAGCAGAGGATGCCGACCCGTCACCGCCTCGATCACTCGGCTCGTGGTGCCAAGTTCGAGCCGGATGGCGGCGTCGCTCAGCGCCGAAAAGTCTGCGTGGCTCCACGAGTGGTTCCCGATCTCGTGCCCTTCTTCAATGATGCGGCGTGTCAGCTGCGGGAGTCGCTGAACCTGTTTGCCAACGACGAAAAACGAGGCCACTGCCTGCCGGGACCGCAGCGTGTCGAGAATCGGGGTGGTGAACTCGGGGTCGGGGCCGTCATCAAAGGTGATCGCCACCTTGGACGGCGCCGTCCCTCCGCGGCTCACCAGATACCCTCCGGCCGCACGCACGACCTGCTCACTACGGACAAACCCCTCGGTATCCAGCTCGATGGTCCGGGCCCCATGTCCTATCGACCCCTCCACCGCCAGCACCTCCCCCTCCCCGGACAACACCGACACCCCGTTGTCAGGAAGGGCGAGCAACTCCTCCAAACGACCATTGGAGCCCGATCGGCCAAGCACACGCCACCACGTCTGGTCTTCGGTCCCCAACCGCCAGATTGCCGCGCCCGCCACACCCGCCTCATGAGCAGCCTTCCAGTGGTTCCAGCCCGTCGCCGCGTCGAGGTACCACACATCGTGAGTGACTCCCGAGGCATCGCGCCACCGCGCGTGTGGTTGCCGCAGTGTTGCCTCAAACTGCGGCCCGCCACGCACGGCTCGCGCCAGCGCCATGGCCTCACCTACGCTGACCGTGGCTCCCTCCAAACGTCCTGAGCGCCAGTGGTATCCGTATTGTCCCAGACCGGCCAGCACTTTCGACGGTGGGACGGACTCGAGCACCACGTCGAGTCGCTCCGCGAACCACTGCGCCGACGCGATGGGGCCCGGTTCATCTTCCGACGCGTGCTGGTCGTACAACATCGGGATGACATAGTCGACACTCGCTGCATAGCGGGCCATCGGATACCCGTCGCCCTCACCAATCGGTATCGCCACCGAGAGTGTCTTGCCGGCAGGAGCAAGAGCCGCGCGCAACAGGCCAAGGAAGGCGATAACGTCGGCGTGCCCCTCAGCGGGCACCAACTCAAAGTCCACGGTGATGCCGTCGAGCTGATGGCTGCGCACCGCATCCATCACGCGCTCCACCGCATCGGCGCGTCGAGCCGCATCGCCCACCAGCGCCGTCACCAGCTCGGCAGTGAAGCCGGTGGGTCCGTAGTTGGTGAGCATCAGGTGCACCTGCGATCCGGCGGTCCTGGCGACGCTCAGCAGATCCCGATCGAGGGTGATGGCCATGGCACCGTCAGGCCCCCGCCCCAGGAATCCCCCTTCCACGATGACCCAGTCCAGTTGACCGGCGTGCCGCTTGAGGGCGGAGCGACTCCCTTCATCCCATTGCACGAGAAAGCCGGCAACAATGGGGTCTCGAACCGGAGGGCCCGCCCGCCGCGGCCTCGGCATCTCACCACACGCGCTGCCGCGGCAGCGCTCAGTCGTTGCGTCGGGGATGGCCGCCACCGGACGTTCGCGACCTGCGACAGGCAGGGGCTCCAGATCGGGCGGATTGAGGACGTCGATGGCAAACGCGCCGAAAACGAATGCGATGGTCGCCGTCAGGCCAAAGGCCACGGCCCGGAGGGCGCGACGTCGCCTGCCAGTAGGATCGAAGAATACGGGGTCTGCGCTCACACGGTGATGATCGGCCACTGGGCGGCGGATCTATAGGCTTCTCGTCTTGCGCGGGACGGATAAATCGGTGCAGCCGCCACGGATGGGGCCGATACTGCAGAGGATGCGTGATCGTGCCACATTGGCGCTCACCCGCCGCGCCCTGCTCATTCAGCTCGCGACCCTCGTGGTACAGGGATCGTGCGCACCACTCCCCGAGTCCACCGCGGAGTGGCAGCCGCATGACCTGCTTCGTACCTTTGGCCGAGAACAGGTCGTTGCCTTCGGACGCTCCTGGCTCAGCCGCAGCCCACAGTCACGCCGTCGCCTCGTGTCGCGACTCCGGAGCAACGGACCCGATGTGACGCAGCAGGTCGCCGCCGATTTCGGGCGGGGGCGCGTGCACCTGATCGACGGGTGGATGTTGTCAGAGACCGAACTCCTCCAATGCGCCCTGGTCGCATTGCACGGGGCTGCTGGTGCACCGTGACGCTCGCCGCCTGGATGACCAGGCGACCGTGTCAACGTCGCTGTGCATCGTTGGTGCTGGCGCCGCGGGCATTCCACTGGCCCTGGCAAGTGCCTCTCGCGGGCGTGATGTCATGCTGCTCGAGGGAGGCGGCTTTGACCTCGACCCCGCACTCCAGGATCGATATCGGGGCGAGGTTGTCGGGCGACCCTACTATTCCCTGGAAGCCACCCGCCTGCACTACTTCGGTGGAACCACGGGACACTGGGGAGGCTTTTGCGCCCCACTCGACCCCGTGGACTTCTCCTCGCGCTCGTGGGTGCCCGGGAGTGGATGGCCCTTCGCGCCGGAGACCCTCGAACCCTGGTACACCGAAGCCGCCACCCTCCTCGAACTGCAACCGGGGGGGTGGGCTCCATCGGACGCCGAAGAGACCAACGCTCCGCTGCTCCCCGTCTCGTCCGACGCCTTAGGGCACAAACTCTGGCGATTCTCGCCGCCAACACGTTTTGGGAGTCGGTATCGCAACGACGTGGTGCGCCATCACCACATCCAGCTTCTGACGCACGCACCCGTTGTGTCCCTGCGCACCACCGCCGATGGTACTGCGCTCGACCATCTCGTGGTTCGGCAACCCGGGGGACACACCGTGCGCATCCGGGCGCAGCACTTTGTTCTGGCCTGCTCCACCCTGCAGAACGTCCGTCTCCTGCTCAGCTCCAACGATCATCTGCCGGCCGGTGTAGGCAATGCATTCGACCAGGTGGGGCGTGGCTTCATGGAGCACCTGGAGATGCCTGTCGGCACACTGGCGCTGATGCGCCCGCAGGATATGCAGCGATACGCCTACGATTGGGGAGTCACCCGCGAGCGGGTGGAGCTGCAGCTCCCGGTCGAGGTGCAGCGACGGTACGGTCTGCTCAACGCGTCGTTCTCGCTTGACCCGGCAACGGCGGGGAGTGCCCTGGTTTCCACCTTCGACCGGGAGCCTCCGGATGTTCTGGAGGCGTACCGGCAGGATACGCGCAGTGGGATGACGTCGGAACTCCGCGCCGCGGCGCTGGCGGAGCGTCGGGCACATGACGTGAACACGGTGCGACGCAGCCCGTTCTTTACGGTGATGACCAGGCAGGAGCAGGCGCCGAACGCCGCATCACGCGTTACGCTCAGCAACGACCGCGACGCGTGGGGTGTGCCGCGTGCACGGCTGGACTGGCAGCTGACTGCGCTGGACCTGCACAGCATGCGCGAGGGGACGCGTGCCCTGGGTCGCGCGCTCGGCGCTGCGGGCGTGGCTCGACTGCAGCTGGTGGATTGGCTTGCCGCCGACGCACCCGCGTGGCCCGAGCGTGTCAGTGGCGGCTGGCACGACATGGGGGGCACGCGGATGCACGCGGATCCTCGCAAGGGTGTGGTTGACGCTGACTGTCGAGTACATGGCATGGCCAACCTTTGGCTGGCGGGTGCCGGCGTCTTTCCGGCCGGCGGGGCGGCGAACCCCACCCTGAGCATCGTGGCGCTCGCGCTGCGCCTGGCGAATCACCTCAGTGCCACGATGTAGTCCGGGCTGGGTGCGCACTTCGGCCCGGTGACGATCAACCCGCGCTCACCGGCGCCGTGCGCTCGGCGACGCGAGCCTAGTCGAATGACGGCTCGTACGGCTCGACGTCGGGGGCGTGCAGGTGCGGGTCGTTCTGCAGCATACGCACACAGGTGTTCCATCGGAGGATGGCTTCGTCGTTCCCTGCGGGGCGCATGCCCTCGGCCTTTTCGTACCAGCCTAACGCTTTGGTGATCCACGTGTGGGCAACCTCGCCAGCACGCGGCGCCCCACGCTGAATGAGGCCCTTCGCCCACCGTTCGCAGATCACCCCGTGGTAGTACGCGTTGCGGTAGGCATCGGTGAGATCATGCACCCCCTCCTCCGCCCGTCGCAGGTCGGCCGTGCGCCCGGCGGGAAACTGGTCCGTGATTGCCAGCACGTGCATGACAATCGCCTCCACATTCCCCGGCTCGATCGCGAGCACGTCGAGGCAGATGCTCTCTGCCGCAATCGAGTCGTTGAGCACCCGGTAGCGATGCGCCTTCTGCAGGGCAGCGGCCAGTCCCGCACTCGTGATCGGCTTGATCTCCATGATATCAACTCCTGGGTTTGCCCCGCACCAACCGCACCAGCTTCATCAGCGGATCGTAGAACTCGTCCACCACCCGTTCCTTGAGGGGAATGATGGCGTTGTCGGTGATGGTGATGTGCTCGGGACACACCTTGGTGCAGCACTTGGTGATGTTGCAGTACCCAATCGCCTGATCCTCCTTGAGATCCTTCAGGCGATCAGCGGTATCGAGCGGATGCATTTCGAGGGCTGCCGAATACACAAAGTACCGCGGCCCGATGAACTCATCGTGTTTGTGGTGATCACGGAGTACGTGGCACACATCCTGACAGAGGAAACACTCGATGCACTTCCGGAACTCCTGCACCCGATCCACGTCTTCCTGCACCATCCGCCAGGTGCCATCCGGGGCGTCAGGAGGGCGAGGGGTGAACTTCTTGATCCGCTTCTTGACCTCGAAGTTCCACGACACATCGGTCACCAGGTCGCGAATGTGCGGGAAGGCCCGCATCGGCTCGACGGTGATCGGTTTGTCGGTCGGCAGTTCGTCCATCCGCGTCATGCACATGAGCTTTGGCATGCCGTTGATCTCCGCCGAGCACGAGCCACACTTCCCCGCCTTGCAGTTCCAGCGGATGGCGAGATCGTTGGCGTTGTCTGCCTGGATCTGATGCATGGCGTCGAGCACCACCATCCCTTCGGTGATGTCAGCCGTGTAGTCGGCAAAGGCGCCATTGCCCTTTTCACCTCGCCAGATCCGGAACGTCGTTGCGGTCATTGAATTGGCTTGCGTGAGTCAACATTGGTGCGCCCCGTCCTCGCGCACCGTCCTGGTCTCCCAACCTGCCATCTGCCTTCTGCCGTCAGCTCTTCTGCTCCTCGATGATCCCCGCCAGCTCCTGCGGGAGCGGAGGAATCGGCCGGCGCTCCAGCTCCATCTCGCCCCCCGATCCCTTGCGCATCACGATGTTGAACTTTGCGTAGTTGGAGTCCTTGTCCGGGTAGTCGTCGCGGAAGTGACCGCCACGACTTTCCTTCCGCTCCACGGCGGCGAGGGCAATAGCCTCCGAGATGGTGAGCAGGTTGGCGAGGTCGAGTGCCGTATGCCAACCGGGGTTGTATTCCCGGTTGCCCGCCACACCAACGTCGCGAGCCCGCGCCTTGAGCCCCTGCAGCGCATCGAGGGCTCGGCGCATCTCCTCTTCCTTGCGCACGATACCCACCAGGTCCTGCATCAGATCCTGTAACTCGTGCTGAATGCGGTACGGTTGCTCGGCGGAACCCGCGCGTTCAAATGGGCTGAGGGCAGCCGCCACTGCTCCGTCCACTTCACTGTTTGACACGGTGGCGCCGGGATGCTCTGCGGCGAAACGCGCGGCATACTCGCCGGCGCGTTTGCCGAACACCAGCAGGTCGCTGAGGGAGTTGCCGCCCAGCCGGTTAGCCCCGTGCAATCCTGCCGCACACTCACCGGCCGCAAAGAGGCCGGGCACGGTGGACATCTGCGAATCGCCATCCACGCGGATACCACCCATGATGTAGTGCGTCGTTGGGCCGACTTCCATGGGTGTGGTCGTGATGTCGATGTTGGCCAGCTGCATGAACTGGTGGTACATCGACGGCAGCTTCTTCTTGATATGGTCCTGCGCCTTGGGGATGCGCTCCTTGATCCAGGCAATGTCAAGGTAGACCCCGCCGTGCGGGCTCCCTCGCCCCTCGCGCACCTCACGCTGAATACAGCGCGCCACGTGATCACGCGTGAGCAACTCGGGTGGGCGACGCGCCGACTTGTCACCCTGCGTGTAGCGCCATCCTTCCTCTTCGCTGTCCGCCGTCTGGTTCCGGTAATTCTCCGGAATGTCGTCGAACATGAAGCGCTTGCCCTGACTGTTGCGGAGCACCCCCCCTTCACCGCGAACCCCCTCGGTGACCAGAATGCCCTTCACACTCGGAGGCCACACCATTCCCGTGGGATGGAACTGCACGAATTCCATGTCCATCAGCTCGGCCCCGGCCTCGTACGCAAGCGCCTGCCCATCGGCCGTGTACTCCCAGCTGTTGCTGGTAATCTTGAAGGCCCGGCCAACACCGCCCGTGGCCAGCACAACAGCGCCACAGCTGAACACCTTGAAACGGCCACGTTCGCGGTCGTAGGCCAGCACACCTGCCACACGACCGCCGTCCATCAGCAGCCGCACCACCGTCACTTCCATGTGGACGTCGATGCCCTGATGGATTGCGTGATCCTGAAGGGTCCGGATCATCTCCAGCCCGGTGCGGTCGCCCACGTGCGCGAGACGCGGATACCGGTGGCCACCAAAGTTTCGTTGCAGGATACGGCCATCGGCGGTGCGATCGAACACCGCACCCCAGGCTTCGAGCTCCCGCACGCGATCCGGTGCCTCTTTCGCATGCAGCTCGGCCATGCGCCAGTTGTTCATGTACTGCCCGCCGCGCATCGTGTCGGCGAAATGCACACGCCAGTTGTCCCGGTCGTCCACATGACCCATCGCCGCGGCCATCCCGCCCTCGGCCATCACCGTGTGTGCCTTGCCAAGCAGGGACTTGCAGACCAGTCCCACCCGTGCGCCAGTCGCCGCTGCCGCAATTGCGGCGCGCAGGCCGGCACCACCGGCGCCAATCACCAGCACGTCATGCGAAACCCGTTCGACCATGGACATGCTAGAAGAACCTCATGTCGGTGATGATACCCATGGAGCAGAGTCGCACATACACGTCTGTGAGTGCCACGGAGAAGAGGGAGCACCAGGCCCACCGCATATGCCCGCGATTGCAGACACTCGAGCAATCATAGAGCACCTTGCGAACCGGCGACCGCGAGAGTGTGTTGCGCAACCCACCCACGATGTGCCGCATGGAGTGACAGCCGATGGTGTAGCCGGAGAGCAGGCAGACATTCAGCAGCAGCACGAGACTGCCGACGCCAACACCAAACGACTTGCTGCCAGTGCCGTTGTCGAACCAGAACGCCTTGAAGGCGTCCTGCCAGAGGAAGACGAGGAAAATGAACGCGAGCAGCAGGCCGTAGCGATGCACATTCTGCAGCACAAGCGGGAAGTACCGCTCGCCGAGATATCCCTTGCGTGGTTCACCCACCGCACATCCCGGCGGATCGGCCCAGAACGCCTTGTAGTATGAGCCCCGGTAGTAGTAGCAGGTAAAGCGAAACAGCGCCGGGACAGGGAGGATCAGGAGTGCCGGCGAAAAGGGGAGCCATCCCGGCCACCAGCCAGGCTTGGGACCAAACCAGGCGTGGGGCGAATCACCCCAGATCTCGGGTGAGTAAAAAGGCGAGAGATAAGGACCGCTGGTGTAGTGCGCATTCTGAAAGGCCGCCCACGTCGCGTACGCAAGAAAACTCGTCAGGATCGCGACAATAAAAACGTTTGGCACCCACCAGGCGTCTTGCCGCAGCGTCTCACCAAATCGGCGCTGGGGCAGTACAGGTAACGAACGCTGCATCGAGCTCCTCACCAAGGGTTCGCCTCACCTTCAATTCCCAACCTGCGAGCGCGGCTAAACAAGCCTTCAGGCGGAACCCTGTCAATAAACACCGCGGACTTCCCCCACCCCCCCGGAAATCACTCCAATGGCGCGACCGTCCGCCGTCCCGCCACAATCGACTCCAGCAGGGTCACCGACTCGCGAACAACCTTCGCTTCAGAGGGTGAGAGCTCCTCCAGGAGACCGGCGAGCATCTTGACGCGCCTCGCCCGCCCATCCATGAGCACCTTGTGCCCCTTTGGCGTCGCCTCCACACGGCTCACCCGCGCGTCGAGCGGGTCCGAGTGGCGCCGGAGGTAGCCCTCGCGCTCCAGCGCCTGCACCAGCCGCGTCATGGTAGGCGTCTTGACCTGTTCGGCGGCCGCCAGGGCCGTGATGGTCAGCGGCCCGCCAAACACCACGACCGACATGGCTGAGAGGCGGGGGCCGCTCAATCCGCTCGACTCATCGACCTTCCGGAGTCGGCGCAACAGA
This sequence comes from uncultured Gemmatimonadota bacterium, assembly GCA_902826615.1. Taxonomy (GTDB): domain Bacteria; phylum Gemmatimonadota; class Gemmatimonadetes; order Gemmatimonadales; family Gemmatimonadaceae; genus RBC101. The sequence continues at coordinate 196,023 of CADEFN010000005.1, read as the reverse complement.
TGGATCGCAATCGAGTGGAGCCTGTCCGCCACGTCGTGCAGCTCCCGGCGAGCACTCATGCCGCCACCGGCACCTCACTCATGAGGCAGAAAGGATTGCCATCGGGATCGCGGAACTCGCACAGCCACAGCTCGTAGGTCGGTGCACGATGGACGAGGTGTGGCTTGTCACCCATGGTCACACCGCGCGATGCAAGAGTCTCGTAGGTCGCGTGGATGTCACTGACCTTGAAGTACACCATGGAGCCGCGGAGCGAAGTGGCTCCGTCCTCGCGCACGCCCACCAGCAGCCGAACGGCGCCCGCCTGAAAGAATGACATCTGCGGCGGCGCCGAGAAGAGGAATGGAATTCCGAGCTGATCGCGAAAGAATGCCGTGGAGCGCTCCAGATTTTCGACAGGAATAAGGAGCTGGCCTACCGTGGCGGATGAAAGGTCGGACATGGGAATGGGGAGGATGGGTGGGCTCGACCGGCAGAAAGGTTAGCCTTGCTAAGTATTTCTGTCAACGAGCCGTGGACGGGACACAAACCACCGCCGCATCCGTCCTGTTCAGCGAGTCGTGTCGCGCGCCCCCCCCCAACCCCTCCGCGGCCGCCGGTGTCCAACCTCGCGAACCCCATGATGCACGCGGCCGCTGTACCACTGCAGGCCCCCGGCCCTTCGGAGTCGGCCCTGGTTGATCGCGTTCGACGCGGCGACCGGGAGGCCGAGTACGCCCTGTACCACCTGCACGCGCCACGAATCCACCGTCTCGTCTTCAGACTCTGCGGCGACGCCGCCCTCACCGATGATCTGCTCCAGGATGCCTTTGTTCGAGCCTTCAGTCGACTTGACCTCTTTCGTGGGGATGCCGCGTTCGGCACCTGGCTCCATCGCATTGCCATCAATCTCACGCTCAACGCGCGCCGCAGTACCCAGCGCCGCGACCGATGGATCGGCGAGATGCCCGACGACATCGCCGCTCCAGCGGAACCCGCACTCGATCATGACTTTCAGCGTTCCTTCAACGAAGCCGTGGACACACTCTCCCCGGGGCAACGCGAGGTATTCGTGATGCATACCCTGGAGGGATACACCCACGTGGAAATCGGCGAGATCCTCGGGATTTCCGAGGGCACCAGCAAAGGACGCCTCTTTCACGCCCGCGCACGCCTGCGCCAGTTGCTGGCGCGTTTTGCCCCGGAGCAGACTCATGGATGATCGCCAGCTCGACGCTCTCATCTCGACCGGCGCCGGCGGGTATCACACGCCGCCGGTACCCGACCTCGAACGCTCGTGGACGCAGATTCAGCGGCGTCGCACCACGGAGCGAGCCAGACCTGCACGGCGCTGGTGGCGTCCCCTCGCACTGGCCGCCTCGCTCGCCCTCGCCTTCTCGTTAGGCCGCTGGAGTTCCAGCTCGGCGCCGGCCCCTGCCGTCACGGCGCAGGGCACGTCCACCGAACAGCCCGTCACCACGGTTGCCGCCATGTTGCTGGGCGAAAGTGTGGTACTGCTGAGCTCACTCCCGCAGGAGATGAGTGAAGCGCAGGACCAGCGTTTTGCCCGCGAAGCCGGCGACTTGCTGCTCACCACACGCGTGCTGCTCGACGCGCCAGCGGCACAGCAGAATGCGGCGCTCAAGGCCCTGCTCGAAGATCTCGAACTGGTGCTCGCCCAGGTGGCGCGAATACAGCACGGCGAGTCCCGCGCCGAGCGCGAACTCATTCGTGACGCCATGCAACAACAGGACCTCGTGCCACGCATTCGCAGCGTGGCTGCCCATCTCGCCGCCGGCGACTGACTGGAGAACCCACATGCCCCGCCTGCTTTCGCTGATTGTTCTTGCTGCCGCCGCGTCCCTGTCGGCCCAGACGCCTGTTCGTCCTCGCCCCGCGCCGGCCCCGGTGGCCAAACCAGCGCCTGCGCCACGCCCGGCCCCCACGCCGCTTCCCCCGCTCGCCCCGCTGGCTCGCGACTGGGATTTCGACTTCCCCGACCCGCTGGACTTCCCCGACATCGACGAGCTCCACGCTGAGGCCATGCGAAGCATCGACTTCGATCGCCTGCATGGCGACGCGATGGAACAGGGGCGCCGCGCGGCCGAAAAGGGCCGACTGAAGGCGGAGCTGCAGATCGACAACGAACGCTGGAACATCGAGGAGATGCGTGAGCGTGCCTGGGATGAGGCACAACGCGCCATGGAGTTCAACTGGCCCGCTCGTGGAGCGCTCGCACCCATCGCCCCGCTCGCGCCACTGCCGTCCACACCACGCGCTGCGTGGATGCCTGGCGACCAGGCCGACACCGTCTACCGTCGCGCCCGCGAACTCCTCAACTCCGGAGAATATCGCCGAGCCGCCGCGGCATTTCGCGAGGTGCTGAGCCGCACACCCAACAGCGCCTATGCAGCCGATGCCCTCTACTGGCAGGCGTTTGCGCTCTATCGCATCGGCGGCACCGCCGAGCTGCGGAGCGCGGTAACGTTGCTGGACGAACAACGCGCGAAATATCCCGGCGCTCGGATGCAGGCCGAAACCGAGGCGCTCACCGTGCGTATCCGTGGAGCGCTGGCCTCGCGCGGTGACGCCGGGGCGGCCGCCCTCATTCGCACGGCGGCTGCGGACTCCATGCTCCGCTGTGATCGCGAGGAACAGTCCGTGCGTGTCGAGGCGCTCAGCGCCCTCGCTCGTTCCGATGCGCAGGGCGCCGTTCCCCTGCTGCAGAAGACCCTGGCGCGCAAGGATGCCTGTTCCATTCCGCTGCGTCGCACCGCCGTCTTCTTGTTAGGCAGCATCAGCCGTGACGGAAGCGCCGTGACCACCATGACCCAGGTGGCACGCACCGATCCCTCGTTCGAGGTCCGTGCGTCGGCCATCGAGTGGCTCGCACGTTCCCCCGGCGACGATGCCCTTGGCACTCTCGAAGAACTCGCGCGCGACACCAGCGAACGGATCCAGCGCACCGCCGTCCGCGCGTTGGTCGCCCATCCCGCCCCGCGCGCTCGCACCCTCGTCCGCGGTATTGTCGAGCGATCGGAAACCCCCGAACGCCTGAGGCTCGAGGCCCTCTCGGCCTTTGATCGGGAGCGCACCACCGCGGACGATGTCACCTGGATGCGTGCCCTGTACTCGCGCACCGAGAACCCGCGTATTCGCTCGCGCCTGGTGGGCACCCTCTCCAACGTCGGTGGCCCCGAGGTGGACCAGTGGCTCCTCTCCCTGGCACGCGACCAGGACACCGATTCCGACACCCGCCGCGGCGCCCTGCGGCGCGTCGGCCGCACGTTGGCCATCACCGAACTGGCCAAACTCTATGATGCATCCGCCGAGCGTCCGATTCGTGAGTCGGTAATCGAGACCCTTGGCCAGCGCACCGAAGCCGAAGCGACGGACAAACTCCTCGAGATTGTGAAGAGCGGTACCGATCCACAACTCCGCAGCCGCGCCATCTCGGCCCTCACGAGCAAGAAGGACCCGCGCGCCCTGCGCCTGCTCATGGAGATTATTGACAAATGACACACTACAGCCGTTGGATCACTGTGTCGCTCCTGCTGGGCGCGATTGCCACCAACGCCTGCGGCCAGTCTCTCGAGCGCCGCATCCTGACGGGGAGTGGCGAGGCCGTGGAGTTCCAGCTCGCTGCGCGGCCGGGCGTGTGTGGCGATGGCCGCCACTGGATCCGCGTCGATGGGGACGCCTGGTATGGCACCATGAACGACATGACCCGTTCGGCGAGTTGTGAGGCCGGCCCGGTACGAGTCGTCGTGTACAAGTCGGGAACTGAGGTGCTGCGGCTCGCCACACTGGTCGGTCCAGGATCACCAGAGGCCGGGGTCACGTCGCTGGGACGGGTGACATCCGGTGAAGCGCTGGCCTTTCTCGGGACGCTCGCCCGCACGTCTGACGGTCGACCCGCGCGCGATGCGTTGCTTTCGTTAGGTGTGGCCGACTCCATGGATGCCGGTGCCGTGTTCCGCGACGTGGCCACCTCGCCGACACGTCCGCGCGAGCTGCGCAGGGGTGCGCTGTCGTGGCTCGTCCGCCGATCTGCGGGCACTGGGGCCGAGGCCGCGACGGTGACCCTGCTCGCACGCATGGCGCGCGATCAGGAAGAACACGCAACATTTCGGCAGTCCGTCGTCGGGCAGCTGGCTCGGCTCGAAGGTGGCGTTCCGGTGCTGATCGAGCTCGCCAGCAGCGACAACGATCTCCTCCTGGCTCGTCAGGCGGCCGAAGCCCTGGCACGATCGGGGGATCCACGGGCGCGACGCGCGGTTCGGGAGCTGGTAGCATCCGAGAAGGTGTCGGCGGACGTGCGTGCTGCAGCCCTTGGCGGCATGGGCTCGGAGTACGGGACGGTCCAGGACGCTCAGGCGGCGATCCGTGCTTGGCCCACCATGACAACGGACAAACTACGCGACGCTGCGCTGGGTGTCGTTGCCTCGACGGGGGGCAGCGAAGGACGGGCCTTCCTGCTGCGGCTGGTGCGTGACGAGTCGGCAGCCTCACGCCAGCGGCGACGTGCCGCGTCGCTGCTGGATCGTGCCGGTGTGCCGGTGAAGGACCTCATCGCGAGCTACGATATGGTGAGTGACGGGGAGCTTCGTAATCAGCTCATCGATGCGCTCGCGAATGCGGGCACACGCGAGGCCACGGCCAAGCTGGTGGCGATTGCGAAGGACGACACACAGCTCAACGCGCGCCGGCGAGCGATCAGCGCGCTGGGCAGGACGGACGATCCGGCGGTGCGGAGCGCGCTGCAGGGCATCGTTACGCGTTAGGGCAGCACCTACAGGCCGCCGATGCGGCAGCGCCATCACCGGCTTTGGAACCATGGCGTGCGCTGGACGCAACGGGCGCTGCCTTCGGGAATCAGCGCGCCCATCCCACGACCAGGCAGGCAACGGGTCTACTGCGACACCCGCGGCGTCGTGGCACGGAGCATTTTCATCGCCTCGTCGATCGCCACCTTGAGCTCCTTGTCGATACGCTTCGCCGCCTCGTCAGGCGAATTCTCCACCCACACATCCGGGGGCACCCCGAGGTTCTCGAGATTCACACCGTAGTTGTTGGGCCGCGTTGGGTCGTACGTGACCACCAGCGATCCCGGCGTGCGAATCGCCCCGCCGTTGATGAGCGGATAACTCCCGGTAGCGATCACCGCCGCCGCCGTCGGGTTCCCCACAATCCGCCCAAGCCCGAGTTGCCGGAACGCCATCGGTGTGACCTCACTGTCTGACCCCGACCGATGATTCACCAGCATCACCTTTGGCCCGGCGATCGCCTGCCGAGGCCGCCGTCCCCAGGTGCGCGCCCCGGTCCGCTGGTTCCAGAACTGGTAGGGACGCCGCTCGAGAATGTCGATGAGCTCCTGATCGATGTTTCCGCCGCCGTTGTACCGGATATCGACAATGATGCCTTTGGCATTGGAGTATTGATCGATCTCATTCCGGAATCGCGCCAGCGATGGCTGGTCCATCGACCTGATATGGACATATGCGATGTCACCATTGGTCGTCGCCTTCACTTCATCGCGATTGCGCGCCACCCACTCCTCGTACCTGATGTCGGTGAGTGATGTCACGGTGCTGATACGCGCGGTCTTGGCGTTCTCCCCGGTTGGGGTCCTGGCGTACCGCACAGGGATGTACTCGTTGAGTGTGGTGCTCAGCAGCTTCCAGTAGTTGTCGCCCGCCTTGAGCTCCGTGCCGTCGATCGCCAGGACGTAGTCGCCCACGGCCAGGTCGATCCACTCCTTGTCGGCCGGCCCGTCCCGATAGATATGGGACACGCGGTACCGACCCTCGGCCGGCTCAATCTCGAACCCGAGAAAGCGCGTTCTATAGACGGCGGGCTGCGGACGTGTGGGCGGGCCGCTCACCCCGGTGTGCGACGCGTTGAGCTCGCCGATCATCTCGTTGGTGAGATCGTAGAGATCCTCATTGGTGCCCACGTACTGCAGGAGTGGACGATACCGCGCACGGATCGCGCGCCAATCGACGCCGTGCATGTTCTCGTCATAGAACCGGTACTTCATCACACGCCAGGACTCCTCGAACACCTGGTTCCACTCCGCGCGGCGGTCGACACGCACGGGGAAGGAGAAGTTGACACGCTCGGCACGCTGCGGATTCGCGATAGTGAGTCGGTGTACTTCAAAGCCGGGCGCGGCCTCACCATCGTCGGCGCGTGGTGTGTTCCGGAAGAACACGGTGCGACGGTCGCTGGATGGCACCATGTTGCTGAAAACGCCTTGCGCGACCCGCCGCCGGTCGCGCCCCTCGAGGGTGACGGCATACAGCCCCGCGTCAGGATTGTCCGAGGCTGCTGCCGGTTGTTGGCCGCCGCCACCAAAGCCGCCTCCAGCGCCCTGCGAGAAGTACACCGTCCGCCCGTCGCGCGAGATGAAGAAGGTGCTCACGGGCACGGTGCCTCGGGTCAGCTGCACCGCCCGCTTCTCGATTCCTGCCGCGTCCACCCGCAGTGCGTTCGGCGCTGTCACAGCGCTGCTGTCCGATCGCCCGTTGGCTCGGCGCGCGCGCTCCCGCACCAGCGGATCGTTTGGATCCTCGGTGAGCCGCGCAAGCGAGGTGGCAAAAATCTGCACCACACCGTTGGACCGGTTCGACGTGAACACCACCGTGCGGCCGTCGGGCGTCAGCTGCGCACTCGACTCGTTGAAGGGGCTCTGCGTGAGGTTGTACTCGCGCTTCGCGGCCACATCGAGTGCAAAGACCTCGGCGTTCTGATCGTCGTCGCGCTTGACGTAGATCATCCAGCTGCCGTTGGCCGCGTAGGCCACATTGCTGAACCCACCGGCCGGATTGTTCGCCAGCTCGCGCGCAGCGCCACCCGTCGCGTCCACCTCATAGAGCCGGTTAGCCGCCGTGTACGCAACCTTGTTTGACGCGGGCGACCAGGTGAGTTCCGCCTTCACCGATTCGTGCGTGGTGAGTTTGCGCTTCGTCCCGGTCGCATTCTCGGTGATCCAGACTTCCTCCTCACCAGACTCATCGGAGATGTAGGCGAGGTGTCGTCCATCGGGGCTGTACGCCTGAAAACGCTCGCGCCACGGTGAGCTGGTCACCTGGAGTCGTTCTCCCACACCAGACTCGACCGGCACGATCACGATCTCGCCATGAAAGTCGACGGCAATCGCATTTCCCTCCGGCGCGACGGCGAAACCGTCGGCGCGATGCTGCGTCGTCACCACCTGCGTGTCGCTTTCCTTGGGATCGAAGGCGAGAGTGATCGGCACCTTGCGCGACTGACCGCTGGCGACGTCGAGTGTCCACAACTCGAAGTTGTTCTCGTAGATGAGGCGTTTGCCGTCAGGTGACATGGCGGGGAACTGCACACCGTCATCGGTGTGCCGAGTGATCTGCTGCGCGTTGCCGCCTGCCGGGTCTGTGCGCCAGATGTTGAAGGTCCCATCTCGTTCGGAGGCAAAATAGATTCTGCCGTCAGCGCCCCACATGGGATGGACATCGTTGACATGCCCTTTGTATTGCTGCAGGTCGGTGTCGGTGATCTCGCGGATGGCGCCGGTGCGGAGGTCCTGCACGGCGATGTCACCGCTGTTGTTCCCGCGGTATCCCTTGCGCCAGTACGTGGGCAGCACGCGATTGAAGGCCACCAGGGTCGCATCCTGCTTGATCATCCCCGCCCGCCCGATGTCCATGCCTAACGGTGTTGGTACCGTGTCATCCAGCGGAATGCGATACAGCGGAGAGCCCCACGCCAGTGTTCCGCGTGACGACGTGGCGATGACAGCCGAGCCATCGGGGGTGAAGTAGAGCGCCTGGTCATCACCGGAGTGGTAGGTGAGCTGCTTCGGCTCGCCGCCAGCAACCGGCATGACGTACACATCGTTGTTGCCCGCTCGATTGGACGTGAAGGCAATCCATTGCCCATCGGGCGAAAAGCGTGGCGAGATATCGCGGGCCACATGCGCCGTGAGCCGGCGGGGATTGGCGCCGTTGGCGTCGGCGAGCCAGATGTCGTCCGCGTACGTGAAGGCGATACGGCCATCGTTGGCCACGTGCGCATAGCGCACAAATTTCGTGGCGTTGGCTGGCTGTGCAGAGAGCACGACGGGTACGAGGAGGAGCAGAAGAGATCGCATGGGCCGAGCCTCACGGGGAATTGCGCTGCGTGATGTTGGCGAGCGACCTCAGGCGCCGCAAGCGCTTTCCTGCTCACACCGCTCCCCGGCGGCAGGCCCGATTGCCGCCTGAGGCGAAACAGCACACGCCGTCGACCCTTCCATCAGCTCCTGGACAGCGCTTCCCCGCAAGGTCGGCGTTCTGCCTCGCATCCCGTCATGCAGACCCCAACTCTCGAAGGATGGGCCCGGGGCCAGGCTCATTCGTCAGGGCTAGCATCGCGCGCAACACGCGGTGCTGCAGGGTTGCGTCATGCGGGCGACCAAGCGGGTAGCCATGCGGAAACGGAACCAGGAGGCCTCGTGGAGGTCGCACCGACTCGGCAATCACCCGCAGCAATTGCAGGCACACCGTTGTGATGCCCTGTCGTTCTGCTTCGGCCGCCACCAGACTCACGGTCTGGGTACACATGGGTCACACCGGGACAAACAACGCCAGATCCACCTGATCAGCGACGAGGGTGTTCACCGCCCCGGGCGCGGTCTCCTTGACCAGACGCCCCGTGGCAGTGATGGAACCCATGAATGAGAGATGCCGCGGCGCCACGTCGCCGATGGTGCCTGCACCCGCCAGCTCCTTCAGCCGGTCAAGCGGCAACGCCAGGTTTGGATCCTCACGCAGCCCAGAGTGGTCAAACGATTCGCTGCGATGACTCTCGAGCAACTCACCGAGTTCGGTGTCGGCCGGCAAAATTCGGTACGTGGGATCGCCACCCCGCACGTCATCGTCGAAGGGTGCCTGGTCGGGACGTGTGAGCCCTGCGCTGCTGACAACAGCCACCCGGCACTCCCGCAACGGCTTGCGCAGCGGCGACCAGGGCACGGGATCGATGCGACGCCATCGATAGGCCGCCAGGAAGAGGCGGGTCTTGAGCGGAAGCTCCGAGAGTTCAGCCATGATGCAATGCTCCAGCGTAACCGGAGGAAAACACAAAGGGCGAGCGCCGATTGGCGCCCGCCCCTTGTGTCGAACCTCGCAAGTTAGAACGAGATACGGAACGACAGCTGCGTGCGCCAGAAGTTGGCCGCAAACACGCCGTCGATGTACTCGGCGCCATTGCTGATGTTGTCGAACTGTACAATCGGGATCGCCGTACGCGTGTCGTTGCTCGACTGGCCGACATGCGTGAGTAGCGGGATGTTGCTGTTACCCGAGCGAGGCGAGATGCGCTCCTTGCCCCACTCGCTGTTCAGCATGTTGCCGAAGTTGAAGACGTCGAACTGGATCGACGCGCGCTGCGTGCCGAAGTAGCTGAGGTTCTGACGCACGCTCAGGTCGACACGGTTGAGAAATGGCAACCGGCAGACGTTGCGCTGGATGATGCTGCCGCGGGCGTTGTTCAGGCAGGGCGACTGACTGATGAAGTTGTCGAAGTTGGCCGCCTGCTGCGCCGCTGACACACGGACAGTCGTAACCCCGCTCACTGTCTGCGTGATGTCGCGGAACTGGAGCTGCGTGGCATCGGTCGCGCGCGTCGGCACATACAGCAGGTCATTCCCCTGCCGTCCGTCGCCGTTGAGGTCACCCGATCCACCGGACGGACCCGCAGCGTAGATGTAGTCGTGCGGCGCACCGCTGGAGCCCTGATAGAAGAGCGTGAAGTCCGTCGACGCCTTCTTCAGCCAGTTGAGCGTATAGGTGAGATTGGCGAGGAACTTGTGGCGCTGATCGAAGAGCGAGGTGCCCAGCAGCGGGTCAAACTGATCGGTGGACAGGGTCCGCCCGAACTGCCAGTTGGAGATGTGCGTGGACGAGGTGAACGACGCCACGTCCTGTGCGCGGCCATACGTGTAGGCCAGCAGACCCTCCCAGTTGTTGCTGTACCGCTTGCGCAGCTGGGTGGTGACGTTCCAGGCGTAGTCCATGTTCTGGTTGCCCATGTCGATAGCCGTGGCAAACACACCTGTTCCGCCATTGGCACGCACCCCAGCCGGAATGAACGGCACGGCCACACCGGTTGCCGCCCGAATGGTGTCAGCAAAAATCACCCGGCCGAACTTGTCGGTGCCACGGGCCTGGTCGATGTTGATGTTCGTGAAGAACAACTGATTCATCGTGCGGCTGTAGAGTCCTTCCACGGTCGCGACGAGATCCCACGGGAGCTGGCGGTCGTAGGCCAGCGTGCCGCGGAAGGGCTGCGGGAAGTTGAGGTCGTTCTGGATCAGGTTCACGTCGCCGATCGGGCGGGTGGCCGCTCCGGTACGGCAGGCGTTGATCGCCGCGGGATCCTTGTTGAAGGCCGGGGCCTGACCACCAGCGTTGCCGAAACCGGCGCCGCAGTTGAGGAAGGTGATGATGTTGCCGCTGTTGGCGTACGAGTTGGCGAGCCACACACCGGCAGGCGGCCCCACGAAGAGACCGGCGCCACCGCGAACCTGATTCTTCTGGTCGCCGGTGACATCCCAGTTGAAGCCGGCACGTGGCGACCACTGCACACGTGTCTTGGGGAAGTCCGAGGTGCTGCGGCCGTACGCGGCAAGGATCTGCGGGTTCTCCGTGATGTCCTTGGGGAAGTTCACGATGTCGGCGCGCAACCCGTAGGTCAGCGTGAAGCGCGGGGTCACCGTCCACTGATCCTGCGCGTACCAGGCACTCTGGAACTGGTCAAACAACGTGTTGCCGCCCTGGCTCAGGATGATCGCCTTGCGGAAACCGTTGGCATTGCCCGCCGCCAGCGAGTCGAGATCGCGGAACTGCCACACACCAAACGACGACTGCGTGAACTGGTTGCGCACCTTCACGAACTCATTGCGCGTGCCGAACGTGAAGTTGTGGCTCCCCTTCGGGATCGTGAAGTTGTTGGTGATCTCGTAGGTGTCCATGTCGACTTCGTTCCCCTGCGAGAACTGGTCGGCGCCCGCAAAGACCGTCGCGTTACCACCCGTTACCAGCGGCACCGTCACCTGGATCTGCGGGAAGTTGGAGCGAGGCGTCCGGCGATCACGCACCCGGTTGTAGCCGGCAAAAAACTCGTTGAACGTGCCGTTGCTGAAGTTGGAGTACAGCTGGAAGACCGGCGCAATCTTCTGCGACGTGAAGTCGTGGAACTGACCGGAATACACCACGCGGTTGGCCGCACGACTCTGCTGCGTGCGCGGCGACTCGGCGTCGGAATAGTTGAGCCGGAACACCGCGCGATGGGTGTCATTCACGCGCCAGTCGAGGCGGCCGAAGAAGTTGGCGAGCGGGTTCGGCACATTCGCGAAACCGGCATTGCCCAGCTGCGACTCACCCAGCTGCCCCATGATCTGCTCGAAACGCTGACGATTGGCGTCGCTGATACCGAACACCGGCGTCTGGTCGGCAGGCTGCCCGAAGAAGGGGCCCGACAACGGCGAATTCTCGGTCTGGAACTCCGGCGTAATGAAGAAGTGCAGCTTGTCCTTGATGATCGGTCCACCGAGGGAGAAGCCGTACTGCGTGCGGTCAAACGGCGTGGCGCGCGTCACCGAGGTGTCAGCGCTGAACTTCTCATCGCGGTAGAACCAGAAGGCAGAGCCCTGAAAATCGTTGGTTCCGCTCTTGGTGACGGCATTGAGCAGAAGACCACCGAAGTTGCCCTGCCGCACGTCGAACGGCGCGAGCACGATCTGGAACTCCTTCACCGCTTCGAGACCAACACTCTTGGCGCTCACCTGCGCGCCGGGCTGACCGGTGGCACCGAGTCCGAAGACGTCGCGCTCGGTGGCACCGTCGATCTGCACGTTGTTCATGCGGTTCGACATACCGCCCGCCGAGAATCCGGGGCCCGACGCCGAGACCTGAGGAGCGATCTTGATGAAGTCCACCAAATTGCGCGTCAGAGTCGGCAGGCGCTGGATGGTGGTATCAGACACCACTGCCTTGGTACCCGTGTTCGACGGGGCGAAGGTTTCGGCCGCAGTAGCCGTGGCCGTCACCCGGACCCCAGCCAGCTGTGCCACAGTCTGCGTCAGCTTGAAATCCGCGTAGGCCGTCTGGCTGAGGGCCACCACCACATTGTCCTGGGTGCGCGGCTCAAACCCGATGCGACGAGCCACCACCGTGTAGGTGCCCACTTCGAGCCCCTGCATGTAGTAGCTGCCGTTTGCGCGGGTCACCGCGCCAGCGCCGTAGCCCGTGGACTTGTTGGTGGCGCGAATCTGGACACCCTCGACGGGGTTGCCCACGGAGTCGGTTACCGTTCCGCGCAGCGCACCGGTGGTGACACCCTGTGCCATGGCGGCCGGAACCTTGGCGCCAGCGACCGCTACCAGCGCGGCGGCAAGCGTCAGGAATCGACGAAGTTTGGTCATCTGTTGACGGGAATGGGGAGGTTGGCAGCTCGCGCTCGACATCGGGGTGGAGCAGTCTGAGAGCCGCGTGAAACCTGCCCCGTCGTGACAGACGGGTCAAGTTGTGTGACGGAGCGGTGACAAGAAGGGTTGGCAGGCGGCGGAATGCCCGCTCACCCGCCAGAAAAAACCCCTATTTCTTCTCCACGAAGACCTTGTAGACCGGGATGCCGAGCAGCAGGACCCCGAAAATGCCGACCGTCCACAGGCGGGTCCCCGGGTCGAGGAGACCATTGACCAGCAGATACAGGACCGCTGCAATGAAAATGGCGGGCACAACCGGATAACCCGGGGTGGAGAACTTCGGCCTGTAGCCCGGCCGGCGGCGCAGTACGTACACCGCCCCGACACCCCCCGCGTAGAAGGGCAGCATGGCGTAGACAAAGGCATCGGCCAGCTTCTCGAAGTTCAGGAACAGCACGAACACCATGCCCAGCGTTGCCACGAGCGAGATGGCGGCGTACGGGGTCTGGAATTTGGGATGCACCTTTGAGATGAACTTCGGGAGCATCCCGTCGTCCGAGGCAGCAAAGAGAATTCGCGGACTCGTCAGCAGGACCGCATTGAGGGTCCCGAATGTGGACGCCATCACCGTGAACGCCACAAACTTCACCCCGCCATCGCCCATGAGCCGCTGCGCCACATCTGCTGCGACAAGTTTGGAGGCGCGCATCTCGCCGATCGACAGCACACTGAGGTAGGCCACGTTCGCCAGGCAGAACACGGCGATGATGGCCAGCGTCCCATAGATGAGAGCCCTCGGCATGTTGCGCTCGGGGTCCTTCACCTCACCCGCCACATACGACAGATCCATCCACCCGTCGTAGGCCCACAGCAGCGACACCAGCGCGGCCCCATACGCCGTCACCGGCACCACCTCCTGCGGCATCATCGGCGTGAAGTTCCCGCCGGTGCGGCCCAGGCCAAGGGTGAGGGCCAGCGCAATGATCACGGCCAGACCACCCGTCTTGAGCACGGTGGTGACATTCACCACTGCCGACCCCATCCGCACCCCAACGACATTGAACGTCGCCGTGATCGCGATGGCCAGCGCCGCGATGTAATGCGCATAATCCTTGTAGGGCTCGATGGTCGGATCGTAGCCCAGGAACCGCAGGAAGTATTCGGCAAAGGTGATGGAAATGGCGCCTAACGCCGCGGCGCGCACCACCGTGAGCTGCGCCCACCCGAACAGGAAGGCCGGCAGGCGGCCCCACGCTTCCTTGAGGAAGGCATAGATCCCACCCGTTTTCGGTACTTCACTCGCCACTTCGGCGAGCGTCAGGGCACCGCACAGTGAGATCAGGCCGCCGATCACCCACATGGTGAGGAGGGGCGCCGGCCCGGGAATACGGTCGGCGATACCGGCCGGCGACCGGAAGATGCCGGAGCCGATGGCCGACCCGACCACCACGGCGATGGCGCTCCAGAGGCCAAGTCGTCGCGGGAGTCCGCCGGATGTTTGGGGAGGTGTCGTCATGGGCTGGCAATGGTACCGGGACGCGAGCGGAAGGGCGAGGGGTCCCGGGAAAGCATCCTTCGGAAGGTGGTCTCAGTGTCGTTTACACCCGGCTCGTGAACCCGCCCATCTTCGCCAAGCGCTTCCAACGCCCTCCCTGACCGGCGACATTTCTCCCATGTCGCGCCAGCTCGCCCTCCTGATCTTTGCCCTCGCCGGCGGGATGGCCCTCATCGGGCAGCTCCTGGTCTTGCGAGACCTCTTTGCCGGACAAACACCGGCGGCCAACACCAGCCTGGCCAGCCGTGCCCGCGAGACGCTCTGGATCGTGATTCCGGCTATCGCCCTCGTCGTGCTACTCATCGCGACCTACCGCGCCCTGCCCGCCGGAACTGCTTCAATGACGCCCGTGGCTGCGACGGCGGGAGACTGACCATGGCGCACCCAGCCGCCGCCACACGCCCCGAACCATCGGCATTCAGGGATTTCGTCACCCTCACCAAGCCGCGGATCATCTCCCTGCTGCTGGTGACCACCGTGGCACCCATGTTTGTGGCCGGGGACCCCACCTGGCTTCAGGTCCTGCTGGTCACGGTGGGAGGCTACCTGATGGCCGGCGGCGCGAATGCGGTCAACATGTATCTCGACCGTGATATCGACGATGTCATGGCCCGAACCCGTTTGCGCCCCATCCCCAGCGGACGCATGGGCGCGCGCGCGGTGCTTGCCTTTGGCGTCGCGCTCGCCGCAGCAGCCACCTGGCTCCTCGGCCGCTTCATCAACCCGCTGACGGCGGCGCTCGCGTTAGGTGGTTTCTACTTCTATGTGCTGGTGTACACCCGCTGGCTCAAGCGCACCACACCGCAGAACATCGTGATCGGCGGAGCCGCCGGCGCCTTCCCTCCCCTGGTGGGATGGGCAGCCGTCACCGGACGCATCGATCTCGCCGCGGTCTATCTCTTTCTGATCGTCTTCTTCTGGACGCCACCGCACTTCTGGGCCCTCGCGTTGCTCAAGCAGGTGGACTACAGCCGAGCCGGCGTGCCCATGGCGCCACTGGTGTGGGGTGAGCGGAAAACGATGGACCAGATGCTCTGGTACACGCTGATCCTGCTCGGCCTCACGCTGCTTCCCGTCACGTTCGGCGCCTTTGGGATGATCTACCTGGCAAGTGCCGTAGTGCTGGGTGGTCTGCTGCTGCACGGCGTCATCAGAATTCGCCGCGAGACCCCTTGGGCCAAGCCGGCCTGGTGGGTGTACAAGTACTCCCTCCTCTACCTCGCACTCCTCTTTGTGGCCATGGTCGCCGACCGGGCCATTCGTTAGGCGATGTCTTTCTCCGACGACGACTTCCTCACCCTTCGCATTGGCGGAAGCCCGAAGGTCCCCGAGCGGCTGCTGCTCATCGGCCGTCCACGCAACGGCCTGGCGCCTGTTCGTGAATGGACCTCCAACTCATGGAACACCGAGGGCGAGCAGTACGATGCCGACCCGCGTACGCTGTTGCAGGAGATCGAGACCGCATACGACGCCCGCCGTCCGGTGAGCGAAGAGATGTTCCGGGTCCGCACCTGGCTTACCGGGGGCGGCTGACCTCCAGGTCACCACGCGCGATCATGTGGTCCGCTTCGCGCGAGTCGGGTACGAGACGTCAGGCGGTATCGCGCCCCTTGGCGCGCGACAGGACCTTGAACAGCAAGGTCCCGACGACGAGAGAGACGCAGCCCAGCGCCGACATGCCGGGAGCGGCGATGAATGCGCTGGCGACGCCGGCCACTGCCGCCACTACAAAAGCGGCCGGCACCCACGGGTACCCCACCACCCGATAGGGACGCACGGCATCGGGCATGGTCCGGCGCAGCACAAACACCGACGCTGCGCCGAGGCCGAAGAAAATCCAGTCGGCAAAGACCACCCCACTGAGCAGGTCGCCGATGCGGCCGCCGGTCAGGACCAGGAGCGTCAGCGACCACCCCCCAAGGAGCGCAATCGCCACGTGTGGTGTGCCGAACCTGGGGTGAACACGCGCCGCGGCACGCCAGAACAGACCGTCGCGTGCCAACGCATACGGCAGACGAGAGTTTGTAATCAGCGCCACATTCAAGAAGCCGAGGATCGACAACATCGCCGAAACGGTGATGAAGGTGGATCCCGGCGTTCCCGCCATCCGTTGCATGGCGTCGGCCGCCACCGCGCTACTCGCCGCCAAACCGTCGCGCCCGAGCGTGCGCAAATACACGGCGTTGGCACCGAGGTAGATCACCACCACCATAACGATGCCCAGCAGCAGGGCACGCGGAATGGTTTTCTGCGGCTCCACAATTTCCCCCGCTACCATATTGAGCTGCTGCCATCCGCCGATCGTGAACAGCACGGCCACAAAGGCGGCCGCAAAACCGGAGAGCAACGACGCCGGCGCGGCGGGCGCGCTCGGCACCATTGGTGGGTCGGCAAAGGCCACCCACGCCACCAGCCCGCCCATGATCAAAACGGTCAGGGCCACAATCTTGGCCATCGTCAGGACGTTCTGGAGCGCAATTCCGGGTTTGAGTCCCACGACGTTGGTGCATGTCAGCACCACGATCGTCACCGCGGCCACCGGAAGCCGCCCACCCAACGGGGCCAGATCCACCCAGCGCGCGAGGTACCCGGCAAACCCAAGGGAGACCGCGGCGATCGCGCCCGACGCAATACTCAGGATCGTCATCCAGCAATACAGAAAGGCGGGCAGCGGACCGAACGCCTGCCGGATGTAGACGTAGGGCCCACCGGCATCCGGCAGCATGGCGCCGAGTTCGGCGTACGTCAGCGCGCCTGCCAGCGCCAGGAATCCGCCTAACGCCCACACACCGAAGATCCACCCTGAACTCGGCAGGGCCCGCGCCACCTCGGCGGGTGTGAAGAAAATCCCGCTGCCGATAATGCCACCCACCACCAGCAGTGCCGCTGAAAAGACTCCCAGTTCCCGGCGCAGTCCCTCGCTCTCACGACCGGGTGAGGTCATATCAGATTCTCGCGGTGGCGCAGCCGCGCGCGGCAGTCATGGTCGCTACACCACGAGCAGCTCGTGCTGATACTTCGCGGGCGTGATCACCAGCTCGCGATCGGCGATGTAGCCATTCACCTCGGTGCGCATCCCGATGTCGCCTCTGAGGTAGATGCCGGGCTCGATGGAGAAGCCGAGTCCACGCTGCAGCGTCCGCACATCCCGGGTTTCGAGGTTGTCGAGGTTTGGCCCCGATCCATGGATGCCCCCGGCATCAATGGAATGCCCAGTGCGATGAATGAACGCGTCGCCATACCCACGTGCGACAATGACCGCGCGCGTGACATCGTCGGCGTCGGCCCCGCGCACCACCTCACCGGCCCGAACGCGCTCGCGTATGTGCGTAATCGCGGCATCGCGCGCATCGCGAATGGCGGTCCAGATATCAAGGGCGCGCGCCGACGGAGCGCCGAGCACCGCCATCCAGGTCTGATCGGCGTACACGGCGCCGGGCTCCTTGGCCCAGAGGTCGATCAGGAGCACATTGCCGGCAGTGATAAGCTGCGGGTGATCCGCCGAGGGCTCGTAATGCGGGTCGGCCGCGTTGGCGCCCACAGAGACGTTAGGCGGGGCATAGGTTTCAAGCCCGGCGCGAGCAAAGGCCTCGAGGATGCGCGCTTGCACATCGTGTTCGTGGACCCGGCTCCCGCGGTGTACTTCGGCACCGACCCATCGCAGCGCATCCTGCCCGACGGCGGCAATCGCTTCGGCGGCCCGATGGTGAGCCGCCAGGTGAGCGGGCGTCCAGACCGAGTAAAACCGTGATACCAGTTCGCCGGACGTCTCGACGGTGGCACCTGTCTGCCGCACCATGTCCAGCACCCCGGCCGGGACCCGGTCCACATAGGGCACCGCGTCGCCTGGAGAATATTCCATGGCGATCCGACGTCCCCCAACCGTTCGCTGCACCCACGACTCGAGTGCTGGCCAGGCACTGTAGCGTTCACGCGGCCAGTTTTCGGGCCAGTCGCGCCAGGCTCCCTGCTCGATGTTATGCGATAGCGCCTGGGGGAGCCCACTCTGCGGGACATACACACAGATGCGGCGCGACAAGCTGGTCTCGATCCCGATGACCTGCCGCGCGATGGGATTGCACGCACGAAAGTCGTAGAGCAACCACCCATCGAGCCCCTGTTCTGCCAGTGCCGCCTGGATCTCGGGGAGGGAGTCGGGAGTCAGCACCGGCATTGCGTTACGTCCTCGGGATTCGGGTTACCACTCGGCGCGCCACTGACACGCGCCTTCGCCACGACCGGCACATCGGACGTGCTCCACACTCGCTCCGCTGTTGATGGTGAGGCGGAGCAGTTCCTTGAAGGCGGCTTCGTAATAGGTGCACCCCACGGAACGCGACGCGGCCTCCAGCGTGACCGACTGCCGTGTTTCGAGGTAGACGTTGGCACCTACACGGGAAATGCGACCGTCAAGGTACCGGACACTCAGTTTGCGCAGTCGGCGGAGGGCGATGGGCCGGGCCATCAGGCCGGGGAGGATGAGCATGAGGCGCCGGGTGAGCCCTGTCAGCGTGCGATACGCTTCGGCGGCCAGATGCCGACCCGCGGCTCGAAACACTGCTTCGGCGTCCGGGCGCCGGCCCAGAAGCCGCGCCAGACCCACCGCCTCGTCAAACGACGTGCGCTGGCCACGCTTCACGGCATCCGTGAAGCGCTTGATTTGCATGTAGACCGTGTCGCTGAGCCCGAGGCGCTTGTTGCGCAGTTCGCCCACCAGCTCGGCCTCGAAGTCCTCAACCGGAGTGTCCACATTCCGGACCGCTTCGAGAAACGACAGGGGGAGGAGGGCGTCGACCGTGGCGGACATAGAGCATGCGAAGGTAACTCTCCCGCATACCAGCTTCAAGTTGATTCTGCCCCCATCACACACACATCCTTCCCTGCGTGATAGCTGCTGACGCTGCGCGCTTTGTGCTGGACGGGGACCGGATTGCTGCCGGCATCGTGCTGGCGGCAATCGTGGCCGTGGTGGCATGGCGCCTCCAGATGCTTTCCATGACTGGAGCGGTTGCCGCCTGGGCCACGGGCGCTGTGACCGCCGTTGCCGGCTGGGCGTGGTGCGTCGTGCTGCTCACCTTCTTTTGCTCCTCGGCCGCGCTCTCGCGGTGGCGCCGGCAGCTCAAGGCACGTCGCACGGCGAATGTCGTGACCAAGATGGGTGCGCGTGACGCCTGGCAGGTGGCAGCCAACGGCGGCGTGTTTGTCGCCATGCTCGCCCTGAACCTCGCGTGGCCGCGCCCGGCTTGGGGTATCGCCGCCCTTGGTGCCATGGCTGCTGCCACGGCAGACACCTGGGCAACCGAGATCGGCACGGCGCTCGGCCGCGACCCGTGGAGCCTTCGAACGAGGCAACGGGTCGTAGCGGGCACGTCTGGCGCCATTACCACGATGGGGACCGCGGGCTTCTTTGTCGGTGCGGCGGTCACCACCCTGGCGGGCGTCTGGACAGGGCTGGACCGCATGGCACTGGTCGCGGCCGCTATCGGTGGAGTGTGCGGGGCCTTTGTGGACACGCTCCTCGGTGCCACCATTCAGGAGCGGCGCTGGTGCACCACCTGCCAGCTGCTGACCGAGCAGGCAACCCATGCCTGCGGCACTTCGACCACCGTGCGCGATGGCTGGCCCGGCATGACCAACGACCTCGTGAACCTGGCGTGCACCGCCAGTGGCGCCCTCGCGGCGGTGGTTGTGTGGCGGTGGTTCTCATGACCGGTACCGCCTCACGCGGACTAATCGCGAAGAGCGCCCAGGTACTCATTGTGGGCGGGGGACCAGCTGGTGCGGCGAGTGCCACCTTTCTGGCACGCGCCGGGCTCGACGTCATGCTGCTCGACCGCGCCACCTTTCCGCGCCACAAGGCCTGCGCCGAATATTTGAGCCCGCAGGCCTCGAGACTCCTCAACGACCTTGGCGTCCTGAGTGCGGTGGAAGGTGCCGGTGGGGCGATGCTGCGCGGCATGCGCATTACCGCGCCGAACGGCGCCAGCTTCCTCGGAGAGTTTGTCGCCTCGCACGGCTTCCGCGGATTCCGCGATGGAGGCATTGCCCTGCAGCGGACCATTCTGGACCCCCTCCTGCTGGCGCGCGCTCGCGAGGCGGGTGTGACCGTACTCGAAGGTGTCCGCGTGCGCGACCTCGTGCAGCAGGACGGACGCGTGTCAGGAGTGGTGGCGGACCTGCCGGAAGGCCCCCGTTCCATTGACGCCGGACTCGTCATTGGTGCCGACGGTCTGCGCAGTGTGGTGGGACGCCGCCTGGGACTCACACGCGCGGGACGATGGCCGCGCCGGATTGCCCTCGTGGCACACTACACCGATGTAGCAGGTGTGGGGGCCCATGGCGAAATGCATGTCGGGCATGGCGGCTACCTGGGGCTTGCCGACGTCGGCGGCGGCATCACCAACGTGGCGATTGTCGTTCCCGCGCAGGCCGGCACGACCATGCAGGGTGATCCGGAGCGCTTCATGACGGAGTGGCTCGATGCGCATCCCGGCATGGCCGCCCGATTTGCGCACGCCGTGCGGTTGGGGTCCGTCATGACCACGGGGCCATTCAACGTCTCCACCCGTCGCGCGTGGGCCCCCGGTGCCGCCCTCGTCGGTGATGCCGCCGATTTCTTCGATCCCTTCACCGGCGAAGGGATCTATGCGGCACTGCGCGGCGCGGAATTGCTGATTCCCTACGCATGGGAAGCAGCTCGGCATCCCGGGACCGCTCGTGCCACGGTCGCCCTGCAGGCCTGGGAGCGCGCCCGACGCGACACCTTTGCCGGCAAATGGCGGGTCGAGCGACTCGTGGGCACTGCGGTGGCCTTTCCCGCGTTGTTCAACCGGGTGGCGGCCGCACTGGCTGCCGAGCGAGACATGGCTGACCTGCTGGTGGGAGTGGCCGGAGATTTTGTGCCGCCGGCACAAGTGCTTCGGCCCCGTTTCTTCATGCGCCTCCTCTGGAGACTCCTGGCGCCACGTCCGGTGGCGCCAGCGTTCGTTTCAACTTCGCCATGACACAATCCCCCGCGGAACCGCACATCGCGGCAGCAGATTTTCGCGCACTCATGTCGCGCTTCCCCAGCGGCGTCACCATCGTCAGCACCCGCGATGGGGAGGGACGCCCGCACGGCATGACCGTGAGCGCCTTCGCCTCCTTGTCCATGGAGCCGCCGATGGTGCTGGTCTGTATCGACGCTGCGGCCACCATGAGTGCACTGCTCGCGCAGACCTCCCACTTTGCCGTCAGCATCCTGGCCCAGTCGCAGGAAGAACTCTCTCGTCGTTTTTCCGACACGGCGATGGAACTCCGCTTCGAAGGGGTCGCCACACGCCATGGTGCAGGCGGTGCCCCACTCATCGAAGGGGCCCACGCGGTGGTCGAGTGCCGACGTGTGGCCCTCCACGTCGCGGGCGATCATCACATTCTCATCGGCGAAGTGACCGGTGGCTCCCTCGGCGACGAGACCCAGCCGTTGCTTTATCATCGCGGGAGTTATGGCCGATTGGAGCCATAGGCTCGACCGGCTTGTCACTCCCGCACGCCGGCGCGGAGCGGAGATACTCGACGATCCCTCACTCGACTGGTCGCTGCGCCGCCGCTCCCACCGCGACATCGAGTTGTCGAATCAATGGTTAGGCGGCCTTCGAACGCTCGAGACCGGGGTGCGCGATGCCCTGGCCGAGGCCCCGGGCTCACCACCCATTGTCCTCGACGTCGGGGCGGGCGCAGGGGCGACGCTTACCCTCGTGCGACGGATTGCTGACGAACTCCCACGTCCCATTCTCACGGTAGCGCTCGACATCAACGCGCAGCTCGCAGGCGCCGCCGGCCCCGGTGGCTTTGGCATCTGCGGCTCGGTCCTCGCCCTTCCCCTGCGCAGCAAGTCGGTCGATGTGGTGACCTGCTCGCTCCTGCTGCATCATTTCGATACGGACGAACTTCCAGCTGTCATCCGCGAACTCGACCGCGTGGCTCGGCATCGTGTGGTGATTCACGATTTGCGCCGGTCATGGCTCGCCGTCGCCGGGCTCTGGAGCGCTTCGTTTGCGCTCGCTTTCCACCCCATCAGCCGCCACGACGGCATGTTGTCCATCCTCCGCGGGTTCACGCCCGGTGACCTCGAGAGCCTCATTCACGGCGTCACTGGCGCCGAGGTGTCTGTAGCGCGTCACTGGGCTTTTCGGCTCCTGGCGTCCTGGCGCCCGCGATGTCTCGCCCTGCACGAGACCGCACCGAGTGTGTAGCTTCGAATCAGGTGCCCGTTCACGTTCTGTCGTGGAGTGGTAGTGCGAGATCCGTACGCGTTAGGCCCAATGCCCGCAGGACGCCGGATGGAGACGGTCGACGAGCGCTGGGTGCGCGCCGACGTGCGCACGATGTTCGACATCGCGCGCGACGTTGAGCAGTGGCCCACCTGGTTGGGGCACTATCGCTTCGTGCGCATGCGTGAACACACCCGCGACGGCGGTGGTGTGGTGGAAATGAGCGCCAACCGCCCCTTTGGCCCGCTCAATTGGCCCACCTGGTGGCTTTCCGAAATGTCTGTGGATCATGAACGCCCCGCGGTTCGTTTTCGGCACATCGCCGGGGTAACCACCCGCATGGACGTGGAGTGGGGATTCCATCCACGGGATGGCGGAACCTTCGTCCGCTTGCTGCACTACTGGGATGGTCCGCGGTGGCCGCTGATCGGCGGGTTTGCCGCCCGGCAGGTGATCGGACCGGTGTTCATTCACGGGATCGCGAGCCGCACCCTCGCCGGCCTCGGCGCCGCTGCCGAACGAACCGCCGCGCGGAGGAATGGATGAACAAACGACGGGTAGTAGTTACCGGCATCGGGGCGCTCACCCCGATCGGGCTGACAGTGGACGGGCTCTGGGACGGGCTGCGTGCCGAACGGAGTGCGGTGGGGCCGGTCACGCGGTTCGATCCGTCAATCTTCCGGTCGCACAACGCCGCGGAGGTCAACGCCTACCGCTCCACCGACTTTCTGGAAGCCAAACGCGCCAAGCGACTCGATCGCTTCGGCCAGTTCTCCGTGGTTGCCTCTCGCATGGCGCTGGAAGACGCGCGGCTCGACCTGGCGGGGGAAGACCGTGACCGGGTCGGCACCATGATGGGCACCGCGTTAGGCGGCATCGGGTACGCCGAGGAACAGCTGGGGGTGTTCCTGCAGGAAGGGTTGCGGGCCGTGGATGCCACCCTCGCGCTCGCGGTGTTTGGCGGCGCAGCCAGCTGCAACATTGCCATTGAACTCGGCGCACACGGGCCCAATTCCACCAACGCGATGAGTTGCGCCTCGGGCACCATTGCCATTGGCGAGGGATTCCGCCAGGTGCGCGACGGATACGCCGACGTGATGGTGTGTGGGGGGGCCGAAGCGCCACTGGCGCCGCTCTGCTTTGGCTCCTTTGCCTTGATCCGGGCCATGTCGACCCGGAACGACGATCCCGCTCGCGCCTCGCGCCCGTTCGACAAGGATCGTGATGGCTTTGTGATGGGCGAGGGCGCGGCGGTGCTCATTCTCGAGGAGCGTGAGCGCGCCATTGCCCGTGGCGCGCGCGTGTATGCCGAGATCCTTGGCTTCGGCATGACCAACGATGCACATCACATGACCGCGCCGCGCCCCGACGGCCGTCAGGCCGCCCGCGCCATGCAGCTCGCCCTCGACGACGCGCATCTGGCCGCCGGTGAGCTCGAGTACGTGAATGCGCATGGCTCGTCGACGCCACTCAACGACCCTACCGAGACCATTGCCATCAAGCAGGTGCTCGGGGAACGTGCCACGAAAATTCCGGTGTCGGGCACCAAGGGATACTACGGCCACGCGTTAGGCGCCTCGGGAGCCATCGAACTCGCCATTTGCGCCCTCGCCCTGAGCCGGGAGTGGCTCCCGCCAACCGTCAATCTCCAAACGGCCGACCCGGCGTGTGACCTCGACTACATCCCAGGGACCGGGCGCCAGCAGCGGGTGGAGCACCTGATCTCCAACTCGTTCGGTTTCGGCGGGATCAACGCCGCGGTGGTCATGCGTCGCGCGTAGGATCGTCCTGGCATCACCCGGGCGTGCTTCCCCAGCCCGCCGCTGACCGATAGCTTCGGGCGCGAAAACTCCCACGCCCCCCCAATGCATCGCACCATTCGCCCCCTGATCGCCGAATTCCTCGGCGTCTTTACCATTGTCTTTGTCGGCAGTGGCGCCATCATGATGAACGCGCGCACGGGTAGCCAGGCCGGACTCGCCGCCAACGCAATCACCTACGCGTTCACCATCGCCGCACTTGTCGGCGGGCTTTCAAAGGTGTCAGGCCACTTCAACCCCGCCATCTCGATCGCCTGGATGCTCACTAGGCGAACACCGCTGGTTGACGGTGCGCTCAAGATTGTGGCTCAGATCTTCGGGGGTATTGTCGGGGCCTGGTTGCTGAGCAAGACCTTTCCGCCGGACCTGCTCCGTGACACACGGATTGGTGGGACGATCCTCGCTTCCGACGTCACCTTCATGCATGCCGTTGTGCTGGAGGCGGTCACCACGGCTCTCCTCGCGATCACCTGTCTCGGCGTGGGGGCCACCGACGCGAGGCCTGCCCCGGCCGGCATCATCATCGGGTTTGTGGTCGGGGCGCTCATCATCGCCATCGGGCCCCTGACCGGCGCGTCCTTCAATCCGGCGCGCTCGTTAGGCCCGGCGCTTGTCTCCGGCATCTGGGAGGCACACGCGGTCTACTGGATCGGGCCGGTGGTCGGGGCCGTGGCGGGGGCTTTGATCTGGGACTTCGGGCTCAAGGAACAGAGCTGAGCGGGCCCCTCCCCGTGGGCAGTGGGAACTAATCCACTCCCACCAGTGATTGGTGCGCACTGGCATCATCATGGATGAGGGGAGGTGGGTATGTGGCTCGACCAGATCTGGAGGTTCCCCGTGAAGTCGATGGCGGGGGAGCGTATTGCTGTCGCAGATCTGGCCGCTGGAGGCATTGTCGGCGATCGCAACATCATCGCCGTGGACTCCCGCGGCCGCTCCGTGAACGCACGACGTCACGGACGCATGCTCGGGATGCACGCCACCACTAGTGACCGCGGTGATGTCCTCGTCGATGGCCTGCCGTGGGATGATCCCGTCGTCCGTCAGCGCCTGCGCGAGGCATCGGTGCCCGACGCCGAGCTGATGCAGTACGACGGGCCGGAACGATTCGATATTCTGCCGCTCCTCATCACCAGCGACGGCGCGTTGAAGGCCTTCGGGCATGACCCGCGACGCCTGCGTCCCAACCTGGTGATCGGCGGGGTCGAAGGGCTGGCCGAACGGTTGTGGGAGGGTCGCCGGCTGCGCGTGGGTAGTGCCATCATCCACGCCGTGGACCTGCGTGGGCGCTGCCCGATGACGACGTGGGACCCGGTGACCCTGGCACAGGACCGCGGGGTGCTCCGCGACATCGGTCAGCGCTTCGACGGCACCTTTTGCCTCAACACCGAGGTCGAAGTGGCCGCGACCATTCGCGAGGGAGACGAGGTAGCGCTACTCGACTGACCCCGCGCGATCGAGTGTCACGGCCCCACCCGCAGGTACTCTGCGGCGTATCGATCGATCGACTCCATGATCACCTGCATCGCCACGTCGCTCTTTTCCCAGCCCAGAATCTGCATGCGCTTGCCTTCCAGATCCTTGTAGATCTGGAAGAAGTGCTCGACTTCGTTGAGGTAGTGCTGCGGGAGATCCGCGATGTCGAAGAACTCCTCGTGGAGCGGGTCCGCTGACGGGACCGCCAGCACCTTGTCGTCGGGTTCGCCACGGTCGAGCATCTTGAGCACACCGATGGGGCGCGCACGGATCTGACAGCCCGTGAACGTGGCTTCGTCGATGCGGACGATGATATCCAGCGGATCGCCATCCTCGTGCAACGTACGCGGGATGAAGCCGTAGTCACCGGGGTAGTGAACGGCCGAATACAGAACGCGATCCAGCGCAAAGAGGCCGGATTCCTTGTCGAGTTCGTACTTGTTGCGGCTGCCGCGCGGGATTTCGATGACCGCGGTGACTTCGTCGGGCGGGTGCGGGCCAGGGGGAAGGTCGCGCCAGGGATGAATCATGGTGCTGGTGGTGAATCGAGTGAGCGCGACAGGCGCGGGGTTTGTTCGTCCCCCTCGGTAACATAACGACGCTCTGACGCCTCCCGGAGTCGTTCAACCTGCTGCGACATGGCGTCGATCGCCTCCTCCATTCGCAACAACCGCATCTCGAGTTCCGGACTTTGAGGGGGGAGGGTGTTCGGAGTCGCCGTGAGTACGCGATTGACGGCACGCACGGCGGTGTAGATCGCCACCGGCACAGCAATCGTGGCGACGACAACGGCAAGGAATGCAGCGAATCCGATCATCCCCGGTTCTCCAGTCGCTCGCCCGGACGCTCTGACAACAGCTTTGTAGTAAAGCGCTGTCCCTCGGACACTCGTTCCATCTCGACGGCCATGGCGTCGATGGCCTGCTCCATTCGCTCCAGCCGCTGCTCAATCCTCGCCATGCCTTCGGGCGGCTCCGCCTGGACCTTTTTCAGACGCAGGATAGTCTGCCCAATGACGTAGACCACCGCCACCATGGAACCGGTGCCGAAGATGATCCCGGTAAACGCGATGATGGCTTCGAGTCTGTCCATGGGTTCTCGTCAGGGGGTCCCTTTCCTACGGGAGTGGGGCTGTGCAAGTGTCGCACGCCCCGAGAACGCTGGCCTGCAGTCGGCGGGGAACGCAAGCGCCCCCGCTACAGTGGGTCGGTCTCCCAGTACCGGATCCACCGTGCGGGGGCACGTCCTGCGTTTTGTTAGGCTGGGCGATCAGGAGAACTGGAACAGTCCCTCGAGTCGAGTCGCGGCCAGGAGGGATCGCACCGGCTGCCGAGTTCCGCTCAGACGTGTCGCGAGCCCGCGATCTCGTGCGCGCTTTTGCAGCACCACGAGTGTGCCAAGCCCGCTCGCGTCGACGATTTCGGTGCCCGACATGTCGATCTCCAGCATCTCACTTCCCTGATCAGCCATCCGATCAAGGCAATCGAGGGCGGCTGCCCTGAACTCCACGCGCGTTTCCGCGACCAGATGCGGTGGGGCGCCTATCGCTATTCGCTCAAGAAGGTCGGCCATGTGCGGATCGGAGTCCTCCATCGGACGTCGTGCCCGATGGTGGTTCTTGGTACGGTGGAAAGCGAATGGCGTGCCATGGACGACCCGGTGACGTAAATCGTTGAATCACAAGGCGTTTGGCGATATCGACGGGGCGCTATTTGGCCACCGGCCGGGGCGAATCGCGGCAAGTCGTCGCATCACCCGGGAGCCGCTGGCGTTGCGACAAGGGGCCCCGCCACGCACTATCCGCGCGACGATCAAACCCTCCCCGCCTGACATGTCTGATATCGATGTGCTGTTGCAGGAAAACCGCCGCTTCGCCCCGCCGGGGCACTTCAGCGAGCAGGCACATGTGAACTCGTGGGCGCTCCACCAGTCGGCGGCGGCCGATATGGAGGGGTACTGGGCAAGCCGGGCGCGAGAACTCGACTGGTTCACCCCCTTTACCAGCGTGCTGGAGTGGACGCCGCCGCGCGCGAAGTGGTTCACCGGCGGCACCCTGAATGTCGCGTACAACTGCGTCGACCGGCACATCAGCACCGCACGGCGCAACAAGGCGGCCATCATCTTCGAGGGCGAACCCGGCGACCGGCGCACACTCACGTACTGGGACCTCTACGTGGAAGTGCGCAAGTGCGCCAGCATGCTCAAGTCGTTAGGCGTGCAGAAAGGGGACCGGGTGGGCATCTACCTCCCGCTGATTCCCGAAGCGGCCATCGCCATGCTCGCCTGTGCGCGGATTGGCGCGATTCACTCGGTGGTGTTTGGCGGGTTTTCACCGGAATCACTTCGCGACCGGATGAACGACGCCCAGGCCAAAGTGGTGATCACGGCCGACGGTGGATATCGCCGTGGCCAGGTGGTGCCACTCAAGCGCAACACGGACAAAGCGCTCGAAGACGCCCCATCGGTGCAGCATGTCATTGTGGTGCAGCGACGTCCTGGTGGACTCGGCGACGAATCATTTGCCGATATGCGCGAAGGACGAGACCATTGGTGGCACCGCCTCATGGCGCACGCCTCCACCGATTGCCCGGCGGAGCCGATGGACAGCGAGGATGTGCTCTTCATCCTCTACACCTCGGGAACCACTGGCAAACCCAAGGGGATCGTCCACACCACCGCGGGCTATCTCACCGGTGTGGCGGCCACCACGCGCGACGTGTTCGACCTCAAGGATGACGACGTCTTCTGGTGCACGGCGGATGTCGGATGGATCACGGGGCACTCCTATCTCGTGTACGGACCCCTGGCCAACGGGGCGACAATCGTGATGTACGAGGGGGCTCCCGACTGGCCAGACAAGGACCGGTTCTGGGAGATCTGCGCGCGGCATGGCGTGACAGTCTTCTACACCGCACCGACCGCCATTCGCGCATTCATGAAGTGGGGAGACCACTGGCCCACCCGTCACGACCTGTCGCGTCTCCGCTTGTTAGGCAGCGTGGGTGAACCCATCAACCCCGAAGCCTGGGTCTGGTATCACGAGCACATCGGGCATGGCCGGTGCCCCATTGTCGATACCTGGTGGCAGACCGAGACTGGCGCCATCGTGATCTCACCCCTGCCCGGTATCACGACCACCAAACCGGGGTCTGCTACCAAGGCCCTGCCGGGTTACACCGCAGAGCTGCTCGACGCCAACGCGACCGTGATCCCGACCGGAGGCGGACTGCTCGCGCTCACCCGACCCTGGCCATCTATGCTGCGGACTATTTGGGGTGACGACAACCGGTACGTCGAAACCTACTTCTCCAAATGGCCAGGCCGCCCCGACCTGTATTTCCCGGGCGATGGCGCGAAACGCGATGATGACGGGTTCTTCTGGATCCTCGGCCGGGTCGATGACGTGCTCAATGTCGCCGGGCACCGCATCGGCACCATGGAAGTGGAAAGTGCGCTCGTCGAACACCCCGCCGTTGCCGAGGCCGCCGTGGTTGGCAAGGTGCACGAACTGAAGGGACAGGCGCTGGCCGCCTTTGTGACATTGCGCACGGGATTCCACCATTCGTCCGAACTGCGCGACGAGCTGAAGGCCTTTGTGGCCGACAAGATCGGAGCAATCGCACGCCCCGATGACATCCTGTTCTCCGCCGACCTCCCCAAAACACGATCGGGGAAAATCATGCGACGCCTCCTCCGCGACATCGCCGAGGGACGGGCGTTAGGTGACACCACCACCCTGGCCGACCCCAACGTGGTCGCCGGCCTCAAGGAGCAGTACGAGAGTCAGGAGTAACTGCAGAGGCACGGGAGGCATGGGAGGCACGGGAAGCACGGCCTTCCAATGATGCCTCCCGTGCCTCCCGTGCTTCCCGTGCCTCTCGTGCTTCTGTATCTTAGACTGTGCCTTCCATCTGGCGACGCGTTTTTCCGGAATCGCTCTTTCCCCGCGGGCTCGAGGAAGGGGCCGAGCGACGCATGCGTCTCGCGCAGGCCCGCGCTGAAGAGATGATCATCGAGGCCCATGTGCGTAATGCCCTCATGTTCATCGACACGCTGGCCGAAGACATGGCTTTCGACCGCGCCATCGACACCTACGTGCGTGTGCTGGGGGTTCCCGAGCCACTCGCCAGTGTCGTGGCCACACGCGTGCTGGTCGAGCTGGGCGATGAGCTCATTCCACAACGTGTGATGCGACCTCGCCCCGAAACACAGCGCGAGACGTTCGACGAAGAGCTGCCACCGTCCGACGTGGAACGACCCACCGTACACATGGAAAAAACGGCCGGCTGATCGCCGGCCGTTCGTTTTCCAGTCCTGCCGAACCGGTCAGGGCGTTTTCTTCGCCGAATCCACCACCTGCACTTGCTGTTTGGCCGCGCTGTCGGCGCCCACGGTGGGGGGCGCCAGTTTGGCCTCGGCGAGTGCCGTGTCCACGTACGCCTTGAATTTGTCAAACGAAATACTGCCGGGCACCCGGCGCGATCCGATGATGAAGGTCGGGGTCTGCCCCGCGCCCTGACGCACCGCTTCCTGCTCGTGCGCCTTGATGTTCAGTTCGTACTTGCTCTCATCGAAGCAGGTCTCCCACTTGCCCACATCAAGCCCGATCTGCTGGGCGATCTCCTTGAACTTTCCGCCTGGACGTGATGTGGCAAAGCCGTTCCACTGATCCTGGGTCTGGAAGAGTTGATCGTGCATCTCCCAGAACTTCCCCTGCTCGTTGGCGCAGGCGGCGGCGTTGGATGCCGGCCAGGTGTTCTTGTGAATCGGGAGCGGGAAGTCCATGAACGTGTAGCGAACCAAACCCGTCTCGACGAGCCGGGTGCGCACATCAGGCTCCGTGAGTGTGTAGAACTGCGCGCAGGCCGGGCACTCGAAGTCGGCGAACTCCACGACCTTCACCGGTGCGTCTTCTTTGCCGATGGAATAGCCGCTGGCCGTGGGAAGGGGCGTTGAGGGATCGATCTTGACGGACTCGGCGCCCTTTGGCTTGGAGTACTGGTAGACTCCGAAGAAGACAAACGCCGCTGCGACGAGCCCCAGGACGGTGTAGAAGCCTTTCTGGCTGCGAGCCGGTGAGGCCTTCTGGCTGCCGGTCGTGCGTTTCTGCTGAGACATGGTGGTTTAGCTGGACGAGGTACGAGGCGCGCTGCGCCGATGGGGGGAAAGTAAGGGCGCGCCAGAGGCGTGTCACTCGCCCGGCCGCCATTTGAACGAGGGAGGTGCCGACCCCTCGGCTAGCGTAAATTGGGGCATGCCCTTGACCGCCGACGCCGATCTCTTTCGTGTCCCCCTCGGAATTGGCGCCAGCCTGCACGTCGCCAGATATGGCTACGGGGACGAACCGATCGTGCTACTGCACGGCTTCGGTACGTCGTCGTTTCTCTGGCGGCACGTCGGTCCCATGCTCGCCGTGCAGGGCTTCCGGGTGTACGCGGTCGATCTCTTTGGCTACGGGGAATCCGACCGCCCCTTTGATGGCGATTACGGGCTCGATGCCCAATCGGGGTATCTCGATGTTGCCATGACGGCGCTGCAGCTCCCGAAAGCGACCGTTGTCGGTCAGAATCTGGGGGCCCTGGTCGGCCTGCGCCTCGCGTACGACCGACCCGAACGCGTCGACCGGCTGGTTATGGTGGGGCCGCCTCCGCTCAACGACATCGCGGGTCCGGAGATCAGGGAGTTGCAGCGAGACACCGCGCGTTATGCGCTGCGGTTTTCCCGGGGCCTCTTTGGCGCGGACAGCCTGCTCCGCCCCTTCCTGCTCGATGGGGTCTCCAACCCCGCCCATATGCCCTGGAAGCTCCTGGGGCGCTACTTGGCCCCATATCTGGGAGACCATGGAGCCAACCATCTGCTCGCCCTCGCCGGCGCCCTGCGGGAGGAGGAGTTCGCGGACCTCGACCTGACACGGATCAAGCAGCGAACGCTTGTCATCCGCGGCACGCGCGACCGTTGGTGCGCCAAAGCCATCGCCGAGGCGTACTCGAGCGCGATACCCAAGGGGATCTATCAGGCTGTGGATGAGGTCGGTCACCTTGTCCCGGAAGAGGACCCCGGATCACTCGCGCGCCTGGTTTCGGCCCTGCTACGCACAAAAGAGGGGCACTAAGCGGCCGACGTCAGCGACCGGGGCAGGCTGAACGTATGCTTGGGAAGAAGGACCGACGGCATTAGGTTTCAGTGCTGTAGAACCCACCCTTTTCCCGTAGCATGGCAAAAAAACCAGTCAGACGTCCCACCCCTGCGCCCTCAGTCGCCACACCGTTCGACCAGGCGCGCGATGAGTTGTTCCAGCAGATCATGCAGTGCGGGGTCATCGGCGCGGCCGCCGAAGATCAGTCCGAGTGGTTCGAGGATACGATGCGGTACCTCTCCGATCGCTACCATGAACTCTCGCCGCAGGACCTGAAGCAACTGCGCGTTCTTGGCGACCGCTTTGTGCAGCCTCCCAAGAGCAAGGCAAGCGAAGAAGCCGTCACCGCGGCGTAAGACATCAGCCCCCTCCCACGAGGGGGCTTTGTGTTTCTGCTATCGACGGTTGGGGCGTGCTCGCCGTATCACGACGGCGAGGCGTGCTCCACCACCGAGAGCTACTTCCAGCGACGGGATGGCGCCGCCGCGGGCGCGCCCTTCAACGCCAACGCCGAGCAGCGCGCGTGGCTCCCACACACCGGAGCCGTCGTCCATCAGGCTCACGCCCGCCAGTCCGTAGAGACCGGTCGGCGATTCACGCAGCGGATCGAGCAGGAAGCGGACAACACCCTCCACACGAGCGGTGGTGACGCGCTCATCGTTGCGGCTCGCCAAACCGGCGCCCACAACCGCCCCCCACCGAACGTAGGTACCCGCCATCGCATTGAAGCCGACACCCACCTGCGCGGTAGGGTCGCGTGCCGCGATGAAATCGATCCTGACTTCGGGACGAGGACGACCTCCCGACTGTGCATCTGCCGATTGTGTGACGGCGACGAGCAGCGCGACGGTGGCGACGAGACGCATCACGCCGGTGTTCGCACCCGTTCGCGCCACAGGAGCAGGGTGTAGTCGACGACGGCGATCACGGCAATCACACCAACAACGGGAATCAGGCGCGGAACCAGTTCGGGCCTTACCAGCACACTGACGAGTACGAGCAGCTGCAGCGCGGTGACGATCTTTCCCGCCAGGCGAGCCCGGAAGGTGATGGGCCGCAACCACGAAACGCTGCGAGCGACCAGGAACCCGATCGCCGTCATCAGGTCGCGGAAGATCAGGACGAAGTACTGCAGGGGAGTGAGCTGACGTTCGACCAGAAAGACACACACCGCCGTGAAGACAAATATCCGGTCGGTGATCGGATCGAGCAGTGCTCCCCAGCGCGAGGTGAGCTTGGCGCGGCGCGCGAGGAAACCGTCGAGCCAGTCACTGAACGCGGCGACGAGCAGCAGCGCCAATCTCGAGGTCGGCTCGGGAAACACCACAAAGGCCGCCGCGAGTGCAATTCGCGACCACGAGAGCGCGTTGGGGATCTGAGCAAGACTCAGCGGCATGACCCTTCAAACATATCGACCCTGTCATTCCGGCCGTAGCACCGCTTGTGCCGAATACCGGGCGCATGGGAGATTGTGCCATGCCCACCGACACTCCCACACTGAGCTATCTGGGCGCGGCGGCGTTCCTGCTGCTGTGGAACGTGGCACTCGCGGGCCAGATCGCGCAGGCTCGGCGGCAATCCCGTGACGTGCTGGCGGTGACCGCCCTCTGTGGTCTCCTGATCGCCCCTGCGGTGATGATTGCGCTCGCAGCGACGACGGTGCTCACGGGCCGCACCGTGGCGTGGGTCACCTGGCTGTGGCCGCTCACGCTTTTTCTCTTTGTTGCTCAGAGCGGCATCGCGGTGTGGCGTCGGCTCGTGACGTCGCTGATCAGCGTGCCGATTTTTGCGTGCAACGTGCTGCTCCTCCTTGCGGCGTCGGCCCGTTATGCCTCGACCCTGTGGCCCGACATTCCCGGCCCGTGGATGGCCTTCAGCGTGGCGCACACCGGCGCGCTGGGTGTGGTGTGGGGTCCGGCCGCACTGTCGTCGCCCCTCGCGCTGCAATTGCCGCTGCTGGTGCCCGCGTATCCAGCACAGTGGCGTTTGAGCAAGGCCATTCGCGCCACCCTGGCAGCTGGGGCGGCAGCGACCGCGCTCGCGGTCATGATCGACTACCCGACGTCGGCACGGGCGCTGGCGAGTTTCGGCGGACTGACCACCGAACCCCTGCGGGCGCGGCCCCGCGGCGATCTGGCGTTAGGTGTGCGGCTTTTTCCGATGCTGGATGGACCACCGGGCGAGCTGGCACTGGAGCGCGACCTCGCCGTCGCAGACTCACTCGGCGCACGAGTCCTCGCCATCACACTGCGTCCCGCGGGAGCGACCGCGCTGGCACTGGACTCCATCGCCGCGTCGCTTGCTGGCTGGCGCCGCGACTCGGTGCTCATCGCCGTCACCCTTGGCTATGACACACGAGATCGGGAGCAGTTCGCGCGCGATCCCGCCGCGTATCGCGAACGCCGACTCGCCATCATCGATCGCACGGTGCGGCGCCTCCGCCCTGATGTGATCCTCCCCGCACTCGATCCGATTGCGGCGGGAACAGCCGCACTCGGCCCGGTCCCACAAGGCTGGTGGACGGACTACATCACACGTGCCGCTCGGCTGGCGCATAATCTGCGGCCACGCACCCAGGTCGCGGTGGCGGCATCGGCCTGGAACGCACGCGACTCCGTGTTGTACGCGTGGGCGTCGCAGTCGCGTGATGTCGACCTCCTCGGCTTTTCCTTCGCGCCGACCTTTGGCGGTGGTGGCTCACTGCTCGCGCGCATGGGCGCGGCAGACCGGTGGAGCGCCCGTGAGTCCAAACCCCACTGGGTGGTCTCGGTGCGCAGTTTCCCCTACGTCTTTGGCGAGCGCGCGCAGGAACAATCGCTGACAGGGGTCTTCGCCTGGGCGAGTGGCCAACCTCGCATTCGTGCCGTCGTGATCGATGGCGCCGGCGACTACGATGTGCTCACCGGGCTGCAGCGCGCTGATGGGCGTTTGCGACCGGCCGTGGCGGCGCTTGCCGCCTCCAACCTTGCGCTGCAGGAAGCCGCCGTGGCCCTGCGCTGATCACAACACCGACATGTTCACTCCAGCCGCCCTGACCTTTCTCAAGCAGCTCAAGCGCAACAATCGCCGGGAATGGTTTACCGAACGGAAGGCCGTGTATGAAGAGGTCCTGCTGGAGCCGATGCGTGAGTTTGTCGAGGAGATGGATGTGCGGCTCGCGCGTATTGCCCCGGAGATCGGGGGATCGCCCAAACGATCGGTGTTCCGGATCTACCGCGACGTCCGCTTCTCGAAGGACAAGTCGCCATACAAAACCCATATCGCTTGCTGGTTCTCGCACCTCAACGCCTCCCATGGTGTCGGGTCGGAAACCCATGGAGCCGGCGCAGGCTTCTACTTCCACATCGAACCGGGTGCGAGCCTCACGGCCGGTGGGCTCTGGATGCCACCACGCCCTTCGCTCAACGCCGTGCGCGAAGCCATTGCCGCACGACACACCACACTCGAGAAGGTGCTCGCCGCTCCCGCGTTCCGCAGACGGTTCAAGGGACTGAGCCAGGAAAAGGTGCTGACCCGTGTGCCCAAACCATGGACAGCTGATCACCCGGCGGGGGCGTTGCTGCGGTACGCCTCCTTCACCACCTCGGCCGAACTCACCGACGCCGAGGTGACGGGCCGCAAACTGGCGGACAAGGTGGAGAAGGACTTCCTCACCATGCTCCCGCTCATCCGGTGGATCAACCAGGCCCTCGGCTTTGCCGAGTGGGAGCGGCGGCGTTAACGCCCGCTCCCCTTCCCGGCGACCCCGCGTACGATGCCCTCGACTCGCGACCCCTCGCTGAAATAACGCTGGGCGAGCTGCTGGATGTCGGCCGCTGTGACCGCGCGCAGCGCGGACTCCAGCGTTCCGAGTTCGGCGAGCCCGGAGCCGTGGACCCAGGCGTCGATGATTTCGTTGAGGACGTGGCCGGCGCTCTGTTGGGCAATGGCCTGCGTGCCTAACGCATAGGTGCGGGCGCGCTCCAGTTCTTCATCGGTCACCGGTTCATCGCGCAGGCGGGCAAATTCACGCAACAACCCCTCGCGCGCCTGTGCCTCCTTCTCCGGCGAGGTGGCGATGTAGGCGGCGTACAGACCCGCCGCCACGCGCGCTGTCAGGGACGCGTGTACGGTATACGCCAGCGATTGTTTGTCACGCAGCTCCTCGAAGAATCGGCCGCCCAAGCCGCTCACAATCACCGACAGGAGATGGGCCGCATGCCGCGCGCTGTCGGTGCGAGAGGGACCCGGCCAGGCGAGCACCATCGCCGTTTGTGCCTTGGGCCGCTCCTCGACAACCTGGGCTCCCCCGTGTGTCCAGGCCGGAACCTCGAGTGGCGCAACCGGACGGTGACGGAGGACGGAAAACACACCGGCCATCTGTGCTGCGGCCAGTTCCGGGTCGACATCACCCACCACGCCAAGCACCACATCACCCCGCAGCACCTGCTCCGCGTGCCATTCGCGTACCGAATCGACCGTCGCTGCCTTGAGCCCCTCGTCGGTCCCGAGCGTGCTGCGCGCATATGGGTGCCCCGCAAATGCGGCCGCGCTCGCCAGGCGTGAGGGATAGCGATACATGTCGTCCTGCAGCTGCACGAGCTGCAGCTGCGCGGCCGTGCGCTCGGTTTCCAGCGCCTCCTGGCCAAACACGGGATTGCACACCACGTCACCCAGCAAGGCCGCGGCCTGCGCAAAGGACTCCGTTGGCACCGAGAAGCCCCAGCCAAGGCCGTCGCTCGACGCCGACGGGGAAATGCCACCGCCAAGAAGTTCGCTCTCCAGGGCAATTGCTTCAGCCGATCGCGTGGTGGTGCCCTTTACCGTCGCACGAACCATGAGCGTGCTGATCCCCTCGCGCCCATCGGGCTCGCGTGACGACCCCCCGTTGGCAAAGGCTGCGAGATGGACGATAGGCGCGCCGAGTCGCGGTTTCACGAGGATGGGAATGCCCGCACTGGTCCGGAAGACGTGAACACCCTCGACCACGCCTTCTTTGCGCACGGCGTCCGCCTGAGGCGCCGCCACCTCTACAAGGGGCGGTATCGCGGCCACCCCACTCGCCGATCCCGCCGTGATTCGTGCAAAGGCCTCGTCGGTCGATGACGCGAAGGGCGCCACTCCGTCTGGCTGATAGACCAGCACACTCGCCTGCCCCGCATCGAGGTGTCGTCTGACGGCGTCACGGACCTCGTCCACCGTGGCCGACTGCAGACGCTCGGCGTACTCATTGCCCATCGCCACGCTCCCTAACGACTCCCAGTCCACCAGGTAGTTGGCCTGTCCATCCATGGACTCGAGCCGGCGCAATGTTCGCGCGGCCGACAACCGCTGGGCGCGGGCCAGCTCGGTGGCACTCAGGGTCTCCGGCAATGTGGCGATCTCGCGCCAGACCGCGCGCGCCGCCCCTTCGAGTTTGTCGGGCGCACCGGACCACTGTGTCACGAACACGCCCAGCTCACGCGGAGTGTAGTTCCACGACGACGCACCGGTGGCCAGTCCCGCCTCGCGCACCGCACGATAGAGGCGTGAGGCACGCCCCGAAGACAACACCGCCGAAGCCAGATCGAGCAGCGGCGTGTCGGGGTGTGTGGCTCCCGGCGTGCGCCACCCGATGGCCGCGTGCGCGTGTGCAATCCCGCCGGAGAGTTCCCGGTATCGACGGCCCGTAGCACCCACTTCGTTTTCCCCCGGCACACGAGTCGGCGCGGCACCACCTAACGAGCCATAGTGCTGCTCGACGAGGCGAAGGGTCACATCGGCATCCACGTCACCAACCACCCCCAGAATGGTGTTCTGCGGGACATAGAAATTGCGGTAGAAGCGATGCAGGTGCTCCTGCCGCAGCGCCCGCAGCTCTGCCTCGCGACCAATGCGCCAGCGGCGGATGCGATGTCGGTCGTGCATCAGTTCGAAGAGCGTCTCCGTTGTAACCGCCTCGGGAGTGTCGGACTTGCGACGCGCCTCTTCGATGATGACTTCGAGCTCTCGCCGCAGTTCGTCCGCGTCGATCAGCGAGTTGGCGTAGGCGTCGGCCTGGATGGCCAGCCCCGCGGCAAAACCACTCGACGGCAACACGGCATAGTATCGCGTGTGATCGTAGATCGTGGAGGCATTCAGATAACCCCCACTCGCTTTTGTCTGTTTGGCTATCTCGCCCACACCACGGGTTGGTGTGCCCTTGAAGTACATGTGCTCCAGCACGTGGGCGATTCCGGACACGTCGTCGGTTTCGTCGAAGTAGCCGGCGCGCACCCAGGTGACCACCGCGGCAACGGGTGCAGAGCGATCGGGCCGCACGAGGACGGTGAGGCCGTTGGGCAGGACATGGCGCACCACGTCGTGGTCTGGAAACATGAACCGAATGTGAGGGGGACTGCCGAAGCTTATTGCGGCGGCGGCACCGGGGCCACCGGCACCACGTGCGCGCACCGCACCCAGGGACCCGACCCTGCGCGCGCCAGGAATCGCTGCGCCACATCGGGTCTGCCGAGCCTGGCCATGGTACAACCCATGTAACCGAGTGAGGTCACGTCCGTGGGATTGAGCCGGATCGCGCGCTCATAAAAACTGCGCGCGAGGTCGGCACGTCCGCTCGCAAGCATCACCGACGCGAGCTCGCGATGGGTGAGATAGTTGCCGGGCTCGAGTGACACCGCCTTGCGCAGATACTCGCGTGCCGACGCCAGATCGCCATCCTCACGTGCCATGCGGCCAAGATAGATGAACGGCTCGGCCAGCGTGGGCTCACGCCCGGAAAGGGCCGAGAAGGCATTGCGTGCCGTTAGGCGGTCACCCGCCGCGTACGCCGCCCTGCCCCGGCGCAACTCGCCGGGCTCGCGCTGCCATGCCCACACACCCCAAGCGCCACCGCCGATCACCGCCAGCACAGCCACCGCGAGTACCACACGCCCGAGGAGATTGGCTCGCGCTGGCGTGGCCGCTGCACCGGGCTCCGGGCTCATCGTCGCCTGAGGAGGCTCGGCGGCTGGTGTGCTGCGCGGCGTATACACAGGACCATCTCCCGCAATCTGCTGCAACTCGCCGACTGCCTGTCTCACACTCTCCACGTCACGCGGAGTGACCACATAGTCACCGGCACCAACACGCTCAGCGAGTGAGCCGAGGTTGACCATGGCGTGCGCCTGGGCGAGTGAGAGCAGGTTGCGCTGCCGCAACTCGCGAAGCAGGTCCTGACCGGAGAGCGCCGAGGTGCCCGCGAGGCGCTGCAACGCGGCGGTAGCAAACCGGCTGGCGTCGGCGACAGACTGCGCCATCTCGGTTGGGTTGGCCGTCTGCTCGAGGCGATCAGCGGCCGCGCGTGCGTCGTCGAGCGCGGCCCGTACCTGGTGGTCCACGGCGCCCATCAGCGCCCTTGCCTGCTAGCCAATGATGCGCAGCAGCCCGGCGTCCGCACTCCCCTTGATGAAGCTCTCAGCATCGGCAATTGGAATCACGACTCCGGTGAGGGAGAAGCCGCGGCGAGCCTCGTTGGCCATGTAGTCCTGCAGCGTGCGGGCGGTGAAGGTGCGATTCACTTCCTTCATCTGCTGCACGATCTCGTCCCACGTGCCGAAAAACGCCCGCCCGTCGCGCGTCATGACCCGATGCTGCACCGGGTCGCGCTTCTCCTGCAACTCTACCAGCATCGCGCCAAAGAGTTCCAGCTGGGTACGCGCCGCTTCTTCTTCCTTCTCCAGCACCGTGGCTTCGACCTCGGCAAGCAGATCGTCGATCGCGTCGGGCTGGCCCGCCAGTTCGGCGAGACGAATTTCCCACGGCTCGAGCTCGGGGTCGTCCTCGGCAAGTTTGTGGATGGAGCGCTTGAGCTCCACGATCCGCCAGATCCCCAGCTCGTCCCAGTGATCCTCGGGGGTGGTGCGCCCCAGGTGGTACAAGGCGGCTTCGTGTTCGCCGCGGTCATACAACACGTTGGCGAGATAGATGCGGGCCTCGGCGTATTCGGGGTCGAGACGAAGGGCACGACGCAGGGTGGCGATGGCCAGGTCGTCCTTGTTCAGACGGTGCTGCGTGTATCCAACCAGTGAGACGGCTTCGGCACTCTCCGGGGCATGACGCACCGCCGCTTCGAAAAACTGGCGCGCATCTTCGGCGAGCCCCTCACGAAAGAGGGCCCGGCCAATCTGGAGCATGAGTTCGACGTCGTCCTCGTATCCCAGCTCGAGGGTGCGGAAGAAGAGCTCGCGGGCCGCGTCCATCTGGCCCAGCTTGATGAGCACTTCGCCCAAACCTGCCATTGCATCTTCGTGTTCTGCGTCGAGCGCCAGGGCGAGGTCGAAGCTGCGGCGTGCCCACGCAATTTCCTCGCGGGCCAGGCGTGCGTAGCCAACACCCACGTGCAGGCCAACGGCCGCCGGATAGATCGTCAGGCCTTCGTGAAGGACCTGGAGCGCATCGTCGTACCGCCCCTCGTTGTAGAGCTGATGGGCGCGTTCGTCGTATTCCTCAGAGCTCAGAAACGGGTTGGCCATTGCGCAGCAGACCTCCGGCTAGTCCTGCCTTCGATATTGTAACACCAGAGCCGCGTCATTCAATAGCAGTCTCCGCGATGCCTAGCGAGCGACGGGATTTTCCACATCCTGTGCGCGCCATCACTCGTCAGGCGAGGGCGCAGGCGATCCGGGCAGCGAGCCCAGCGTTGGCGCGAAGGAGTGACAGGTTGGCGGCAAGGGTTTGGCCGTTTGTCGCTCGCTCAACCGCGGCCAGGAGCCATGGCGTTGTGGCCGCACCCGTGATCCCCGCCTCCGCCGCGCCGTGTAACGCCGCGCGCACCGCGTCATCCACCAGCGCGCGAGGCAATGCGTCCGCCTCCGGCACTGGCTGCGCCACGACAATCGCTTCACGACGCCCGAGGGCCCAATGCGCCCGGGCGATGTCGGCCACCTGTTCCGCCGTGGTCACCGAGGCGGGAACGCGGAGCCCACTCGATCGGCAAAAGAAGGCGGGAAACTCCTCGGTTCCGTACCCGATCACCGGCACGCCGAGTGTCTCGAGACGCTCCAATGTCGCTGGGAGATCCAGAATCGACTTGGCCCCGGCGCACACCACAACTGCCGGTGTGCGCGCCAGTTCGATCAGATCGGCGGACTCGTCGAACGGGGCGTTACGATGGACTCCCCCGATGCCGCCCGTCGCAAATACCCTTGGTGCGGATCGGTGCATCAGCGCGAGTGTGGCCGCGACGGTGGTAGCCCCCGTTCGCTTCTGGGCCACCACCCATGCCAGATCGCGTGCGGACATTTTGACCACACCCTCACGCGCGAGGAAGCGCTCCAGCTCCGTGCTGGTGAGCCCAAGGGTCGGCTGACCGTCGACAACAGCAGCAAAGGCCGGCGTCGCGCCATTCGCCTCGACCTCGCCCGCCATCCCCTCGGCCGCGCTGCGGTTGTGTGGGACCGGAAGGCCCTGCGCCAGCACGGATGTTTCGAGAACGACTACCGGCCGTGCCTGCTCGATTGCCTGCCACACCTCAGGCGTTAGGCGCAGGGTCAGGCTGGGACCCGCCCCACTCACACCACTTCGTCCTGGAATTGCTCGGCGCGCCAGGTGTCAACTTTCTCGCGTTCCCCGGCGGTGGCATCCCACACGGCGAGGATCTTCACGCGTTCCCCAGCCCAGACATCGAATCCCTTGCGCGACCCCTTGGGAAGTTCGATCTCGTGCCCGTCTTCGAAGCGAAGGATCACAGTGGGGAATTCGGTGTTTTCGTACTGCTTGCGGAGCTTCTCTGGCGGCTGGGGCATTGGGCGGGCGGTTTGGGGTCACCGTAAGCTAGGCTCGGCAGCGTCCGAGCACGAGTCCGGAGTTTCCGGCGCTATGCGCTTGCGGAGTATTGCTGCCATTCGCCGGTGGCCAGTGCGCGGTCGATTGCATCCACACACGCGGTGAGTTCGTCGTCGTGTGTATAGAAGTGTGGCGCCACGCGAATGCCAGCCTTCGGACGGAAGTCCACAATGAAGTTGCGGGCGACCAGGTACTGGGCCACTTCAAAGGCATGAGGAACGGCAAATGCAACCGTTCCTCCACGCCGTGCGGGATCGAGCGGAGTGAAAAGCGGGAAACCACGCTCGGTTGCCAGCGCCACCAGACGGGCGGTTTGTCGTTCACTCTTGGCGCGGATGGCGCCGATGCCGGCACGACGAACGATGCGCGGCCCCTCGAGGGCGGCATACAACGCGGGAATGTCGGGAGTTCCCCCTAACCACCGCGAGATGCCGGGCGCGTACTCCATCGCGGACTCGAACGCAAAGGGACGCGAGTGCGCCAGCCAACCAGTCAGCGCGGGCTCGAGTGTGTCACGCACACCTGAGGCCACATAGAGAAAGCACCCGCCAGGCCCGCCGCACAGCCACTTGAGCACTCCACCCGTGAGAAAGTCCACGCCACTCGCCTTCACATCCACCGGGATCACGCCGACCGCATGAAATGAATCGGCACAGACCAGCGCCCCCACGCGATGCGCGTGGGCCACGACGGCCGCGATATCCTGCACAAACGCCGAGCGGAAGCTCACTTCGGAAATCGCCACCAGAGCCGTTCGCTCGTCAATCGCCGACAGGAGCTCGCTCTGGTCAATAGTGATTCCATCGTGCGACGGCACCACGACGATCTCCGCGCCGAGTCGCGTGGCCAGCTGGTCATGTGCATAACGCACCGAAGGAAAATCCAGCTCCGTCATCACAATGCGATTGCGGGGCGCCGTGTATCGCAACGCGCTGAGAACAATGTTCTGCGCCAGTGTGTCATTAGGGACCATCACGATTTCGCCAGACGCTGCCCCAATTAGCGGTGCGATTTCGTCACCCACGCGACTGCCCAGATCGCCCCACCCTTCCTGCCAGGCGCGCACACCACGTTCTGCCCACATATCCACGTACTCGGCGAGCCTGTCGGGCACCGCGCGTGGCATGGCGCCGAGTGTGTTGGACGCCAGGTAGGTGGTGGTCTCGAGGATCGGGAACTCGCTGCGATAGGCGAGGAGTGGGTCGGTCATTCAGAAGAGGTGATGAGGGACAGGGAAAGATACGTCAGGGTGTCTGTCATGCTTCCCGGTTTTCGCCGGGCCCGGTAGCTTCGCATCATGTTTGCCTCCGCGTTGAGCCCCGGTGCGACCTATCGCGAGTGGGCGCCCCCTGCCGCGCTCGCCGCGGCCGTGGAGTGCCTCTGGACCCACGGCGGAGGCGACGACGGCGACGACGAGGGGCGCCTGGTTCCGCCCGACAACTGCGCCGACATCCTGCTGGAAGTGTACCCGGATGGCTCGGTGGCGAGTGTGTCTGTCGTCGGCGCGATGACACGTCCGTTGGCTGCGGCAGGCGGCCCGCACGCTCTCGTTGGGCTCAGGTTCAAACCGGGCTGTCTCGCCCCTGCCCTGCGCGTTGATGGTGGGGAACTGCGCGACCGGCGGGTGGCCCTCGCCACCATGTCGACGACGCTGGCCACATCGTTAGGCAAGGGCTCTGCGGCCGAGTGTGTCAACTCCCTCGCGCGCATCGCGAGCACATGGCAGGGTCCGTCGCCGCTGGTGCGTGAAGCCGTGGATGTATTGCAACGGACACACGGTTCATTCAGGGTTGAGCGATTGAGCGCACAGCTCGGGGCCTCGCGTCAGTGGCTGGCACGCCGCTTTTCGGCAGAGGTCGGCGTTAGCCCCAAGACCTTCGCGCGCGTCGCGAGGGTGGAAGAGGCCCTTCGCGCTGGCCGGAGCGGAGCGCGCTGGTCTCAGGTTGCATTCGCGCTCGGTTATGCCGACCAGAGCCATCTCATCAACGACGTCCGCGCAATCACGGGCAGCACGCCGGGTGACTCGGCGCCTGTTTCCATTTCTGCAAGACACGAGGGGTGAGACCCGGCAGATTCAGCTGAGGTTATTCATCGACACATTCAACGCACACGAACAATGACGTTTCAGGCAAACAGGATCACAGCGGTGCTGGTGGTCAAGGCGGTGGAACCCAGCCTGGCCTTCTGGGAGCAGACCCTCGGATTCACCAAGGTGGCCGAGGTGCCCCATGGCGACGCGTTAGGCTTCGCGATGCTGGTGAAGGA
The DNA here is from genome assembly GCA_902826615.1 of uncultured Gemmatimonadota bacterium. Taxonomy (GTDB): domain Bacteria; phylum Gemmatimonadota; class Gemmatimonadetes; order Gemmatimonadales; family Gemmatimonadaceae; genus RBC101. Next base: position 152,312 of record CADEFN010000005.1, on the reverse strand, counting down.
CGGGACCGAGGTGATGCTGCAGAGCGAGGCTTCGGTGCGGGAGGACCTGGGCGTGACGGATGGAAGCGCGGTGAGTGGGACGTCGACCGCGTTGTTCATGGACGTGAGCGATCTGGGTGAAGTCGAGCGGGCGCTGGGTGACTACCCATTGGCCCTGCCGCGCCGGACGACGTTCTATGGGATGCACGAGTTTGGGGTGAGGGAGCCGGGCGGGCATCTTGTGGTCTTCGCACAGAAGGCGGACGGGTAGGCGCCCCAAGCAGGTGTATACCCCGTGAGCATTTTTACCGTTATTATGCTCACTATGTATACACGCCGTCTCCCCCTCCCCGAAAGGACATTCTTCCTCTTTGGCCCGCGTGGCACCGGAAAAAGCACCTGGCTTCGCCAGCAGCTCCCCGGCGCCACCTGGTTCGACCTGCTGCGGCTTCAGACCGTTCTCGATCTCTCCCGGAACCCTGAGCTCTTTCGCGCGCGGGTAGAGGCCCTACCCAAAGGGTCATGGGTGGTGGTCGACGAAGTGCAGCGAATGCCCGCGCTCCTGGACGAGGTACACGCGATGATCGCCGAGTACGGATCGCGATACCGCTTCGCGCTGAGCGGATCGAGCGCACGCAAGCTGCGCCGGCTCGACACGAACCTGCTCGCGGGACGCGCGGTGACTCGCCACTTCTTTCCGCTTACCGGGGCAGAGCTGGGATATGCGTTCGACCTGGACGACCTGCTCGGCAATGGGTGTCTCCCTCAAATACGGAGCGAGCCCGCGGCGGCGCACGACCTGCTCGATGCCTACGTCGGTACCTACCTGCGCGAGGAAATTCAGCAGGAGGCGCTGGCACGCGACATGGGGGTCTTTGCACGCTTTCTGGCCGTGGCCGCGTTGTGCAACGGTCAGGTGGTGAACGTTGCGGGCGTGGCGCGAGACGCGGGTGTGGCGCGCCCAACGGTCGCACGGTTTTTCGAGGTGCTCGTGGACACACTGATCGGGACCTGGCTGCCTGCCTGGACGCCGCGTGCGCGTATCAAGGAGGTGCAACATCCCAAGTTCTACCTCTTTGATACCGGGGTCACGCGTGCGCTTGCCGGTCGGACCCGTGAGCCTCTCGAAGGCGCGGAGCGCGGCCACCTGCTCGAGACACTCATCTTTCACGAGCTGCGTGCCGCCATGAACGAGCAAGGGCTTGGCGGAGCACTGTCCTACTGGCGCACGCCGTCGGGGACTGAAGTGGACTTCGTGTGGGAACGGGGCAAGCGGCGTGTAGGTATCGAAGTCAAGGCATCCGGGGTGTGGCGGCGCGAACACGGGACGTCCCTGGCTACACTTCGGGAAGAGGGAGCCATCAGCTCAGCCGTGGCAGTGTACACCGGGCAGGAGCGGCTCAAGGACCGAGGCATCCAGGTGTATCCGGTGCGTGACTTCCTGCGAGCGCTCACAACCGGTGAGGTGCTGGGGAGCTGAGCACCGCGTGGTTCTCGTGCCTCCCGTACTTCTCGTGCCTCCGTTGTTTGTGACCAGAGTCGCTTTTTTTTTTTGGAGTTAGGGTGCTACACTCCCGGACAGAGTGACCGGGGCGGTGACAGGCGCCTTCCCGGCGTAACCCTTTCCGGGATGAGGCGTGTAGTACATGCTCAACGTGACTGGAGGGTCCCCGCGCATGCTCCTGATTCCCCTGGCCCTGGCCACGCTCTGCCTGAGTTGTGACGAACCGGCCCAGCCGACAGGGCCGCGTTTGGGGGTGCCCGCGCCAAATATCGAGCTGGGCGCCGAGGGGTGCGCGCGCTTTCAGGTGCGCTTCCAGCAGGGGAACACCGCGGTGATCGAGGAAACCTACAACTCCAGCGGATGCCCCGCCCAAGAGCTGAAGTTGTTCAGCGACACCACGGCGACGTTTGATGCCGCGACGGGGGCGCTACGGATTGCGATTCGTGTGAAGAACGAGGGGACCACGACCGTGATACCGCGGTTGCGGTTGCGTTTTCACGCCGACAGCGCCCAGCGGTTCAATGCCAATGGGCAGCCGTTAGGCGGGGTGAGCGACATTCTGGGGTATCAGCCCGACTCGACGAGTTTGGCCGGGCGGATTGCGTTCTGGTTTTATAACACCTACATGGCGCCAGCCGGTCAGCCGCAGGTGTTGCCGCCGGGCGCGACGACGGAGCGGCGGTGGATCGAGTTCCGTGGGACGACCTGGTCGCCGCATGTGCGGCTGAAGCTGGTGGTGGCGGGGCAGGAAGTGGGGGCGGTGCCGGCGGTACCTCCGGACACCATGCCCGCAAACTTCTACGCCGACTCAAACATCGTGAGCGCGCCCGCTCTCACGCCTGGGCGCTTCGTTCGCGATGTTATTTGGGTTGTCTTTAAGGCGAACGCCTCATCGTCTGCACGTACAGCGGCAATAGCCAGCGTCGGAGGTATCGTGGTTGGCGGTTACCGAATCGGGAGCTCCGGTGGATCATATGTCGTCCGTCTCCCTCGTGATTCATCCCATCGGGCAATCTTTGCTGCCGACGTTCTGCTCCGCAACAACCCAGCGGTTGCCCTCGTTGATATTGTACGCGTGTTTGACGGAGTAGGGGCATTCTTGCGCGCGAACGATGGAAACGGATGGGCAAAGGCAGACTTCAAGTTGTCGCCCGATTCCGGGTTTGCCCCCGCACCAAATCGCGAAACCAGCGCCCTGGCCGCCATCAGTGCGCCGCTGGCATGGGGTTGCTCAGTCGGCGACACCACAGCCACGGTCGCCGTCATCGATGTGGGTCTGCACACAACCGGGTTAAGTGACCTGAATAGGAATCTCTATCGCGGGTCTGGTCTCAACCGGGCGAACAACCCCGATCGGCACGGCACGGCTGTGTCGATGCTGCTCGCCGCGCGAGGCAACGATAGCACCTCTATGACCGGCGTGGCTTGGCGCGCCAAGCTCAGCCTGCGCGACGTCACCATGCTCGCAGGCGGGGTCCCGCAGCTGCTCCCCAACGGCAAATCCAAATCAAGCAACTTGGACGCAAAAGCGCACATTGACTCCGCCGTCTTCTACGATTCAGCCAGGATAGTGAACCTCTCCCTGGGTACAGACACGGCGGTGACAGGTGTTCTTGCTGACAGCGCGCTCCGCAATAGGGGGGCGAAATGGGCAGCGGCCGTCAAGCACTCGGTATCCTACGCGCCTGCCGACACACCATTGTTTGTAGTAGCTGCTGGCAACAACGCGGGCGCAGACCCTGCGTACTCCTACTACCCATACATCAAAGACTCACTTCCTAACCACACGCTGGTGGTGACGGCAGCCGGGCGCACGCCCGGTGTCGCCTTCTACAACCCTCCCACCGCATCTCGGATCGTTCCAGATATCGCTGCCCCAGGTGAGCAAGTGTACTCGATGGACGGACCAAACAGCGTGGTCTTAGCGAGCGGCACCTCTTTCTCGGCGCCGCTGGTCTCCGGTTCAGCTTTGCTCCTCTTCGCGTTTGACCCCCGACTCACGGCACGAGAGGTGCGCCAGCTTCTGGTCCAGGGTGCGGTGAGGGGCAGCCGAGTCGCCGGGCAGTACCCGATTCTCAATGCTTACGAGTCGTTGAAGCTGGCGGCCGAGCGGCCCGGAGCACCGCTATGCGGCAATGTCGTCGTCGCCTCGCCCGCTTCCGCTACGGGTGGTACGACCACAGTGCGAGTCACGCGCGGGTCAGGGCCCATGGAAACTATCGCCACCATCCCGACACACCCAGACACGGTCATCCACATCGACGTCGTTCACGGCGGCAAGCAGCTGATTCGGGAGACAGGTGACTTTCCACGTCGCTGGGAAACCGTGGCGCAACACAATGGTACGAGCTGGCAGGTCCTGCCCGCGCCGTGGACCACCATACCCAACCCAAGCATCACCGGCTCCTCCAACTCGTGGCACGGGTGGTCGCATGATGCCGACACGCTACTAAGCTTTGGCTCCACCGAGAACTTCACTACCGGAGCTGTTACCGTATCGCTGAATCTGATGCTTCGAACGGGCACACATCTCCCGGTGTTCAAGACGTTTAGTGGTCTCGCCGGCGGGTACAACGACCCGCTGACAGGTGTAACTCATCCGGGCGGCGCTGCCGGCGCCTTCGGCGCGCTCTCCCCCAGTGGTGATTTCGCGATCATTCAGACGTATGTCGGTTCGGCGTTCGGCACTCTGACCTTTCACAAGGTATCGACGGCCACTGGGGCAACAACGACACTCTTCAGCGACCCGACGTTCGCACCGACCCTCAACACTTGCCGGGGAATTTGCCCGTCCACTGGTCCCTTGCAGTCCGCCTTCTCTCCAGGCATCAGCGAGGATGGAACCGAGTTCTGGTACTTTGTACCCACTGCTTCCTGGGGTGACTATTCTGCCGGTTGCGCATTGAAGCGGTACTCGCTCAAGCTGCAGGCGATGATCTCCGTCACATCGTTCTCTGGCAGCACCTGCTTCACGGTGCCAGTTGGGTCCGCCAGAGCAGCATCATGGGTGCCGATCGGTACGCGCTAACGATTTCGTGGGGCGCGGTGGAGCGACACACGCGTTCCTCGCAGGTCCGAGGCCCGGAAGTCAATTGACGCGCGTATAGTGCTCCAGACCACTCTGGACCCCGGATCGGCGATCGCGTTGCTCGCTGGTCCGGGAACGGATGGCAGCGCCTCGAGCGCGCGCCTAACGGCCGCTGAGCGAGACACCGCGACCGCGCGCCCAGCTGGTGAAGGATGGGAGCGAAGTGATGCCGCTGAGAGAGGCTTCGGTGCGGGACGATATGGGCGTGACGGATGGAAGCGCGGTGAGCGAGACGTCGACCTCGCGCGTGGTGCCGGGTCCGCCGGTGCGTGCTTCCCGTACCTCTCGTGCCTCCCGTGCATCTGTACCTCGTTTGTGACCCGAGTCGCTTTTTTTTTTTGGAGTTAGGGTGCTAGTCTATCGGACAGAGTGACCGGGCCGGCGAGGGACGCCGCCCGGGCGTAACCCTTTCCGGAATGAGGCGTGTACTACATGCTCCCCGCGACTGGAGGGACCCCGCGTATGTTGCTGCCCCTTGCCCTTGCTACGCTCTGCCTGAGTTGTGACGAACCGGCCCAATCCACCGGGCCGCGTTTGGGCGTGCCTGCGCCAACGATCGAGCTGGGCGCCGAGGGGTGTGCGCGCTTTCAGGTGCGCTTCCAGCAGGGGAACACGCCGGTGATCGAAGAGACCTACAACTCCAGCGGATGCCCGGCGCAGGAACTGAAACTGTTCAGTGACACCGCGGCGACGTTTGATGCAGCTACTGGGGCGCTGCGCATTGCGATTCGCGTGAAGAATGAAGGGACCACGACGGTGATTCCGCGGTTGCGGTTGCGCTTTCATGCGGACAGCGCGCAGCGGTTCAACGCCAACGGGCAGCCGTTAGGTGGGGTGAGCGACATACTGGGCTATCAGCCGGATTCGACGAGTTTGGCCGGGCGGATTGCGTTCTGGTTTTATGACACCTACATGGCGCCAGCCGGTCAGCCGCAGGTGTTGCCGCCGGGCGCAACGAGCCAGCGGCGATGGGTCGAGTTCCGGGGGACGACCTGGTCGCCGCATGTGCGGCTGAAGCTGGTGGTGGCGGGGCAGGAGGTGGGGACGGTGCCGGCCGTACCGCCAGACACATTGCCGACCAACTTCTACCATGACACAAATGTTGTGAGCCGTCCGGCGCTTGCGCCTTATAGGTTTGTTAAGGACGTAGTCATCATTGCGTTCAAACCGACGACATCAAATGCGCAAAGAGCAGCCGTAGTTGGCGGGTTGGGCGGCATCGTGGTCGGCGGATACAGATCTGGTCCGGATGGGGCCTATGTGGTCCGGTTGCCGCGCGACACCAGCCACCAGACTATTTTCTCTGCGGTTGATGCCCTGAACGCTAATCCGCTGGTGGGAGGGGCCCTCATTGAGTTCGTGTTCGATGGCATAACCGCGCATGACCGCTCGCAGGATAGTCAGGGCTGGACGAGAAGCGACTACCTGCTCAGTCCTGACAGCGGGTTTTCGCCGGCCGCACTCCGCTCGACATCGGCCCTGACGGCAATTGCGGCCCCGTTTGTATGGGGGTGTTCCGTTGGCGATTCAACAATCCGCGTGAGCGTCATCGACGCCGGACTGAACACGACCGGGATGACGGACTTGACGAAGAATCTCAGGTATTCGAGCGGCATCAACCTACCCAACGTCAGCGATCGTCACGGGACGTCGGTGGCGATGGTGCTTGCTGCGCGCGGGAATGACACGCTGCAGATGAGCGGCGTCGCCCGGAGAGCTGCGCTGTCGTTGCGAGACGCCACGTTGTTGAACAACGGGATTCCTGTGGTGAACAACGGGAAGTTGTCGTCGTCAAACCTCAGTGTCGCCAGTCACATCGATTCGGCAATAGTCGACGGAGAACGGGTCATAAACATCTCGCTTGGTATCGATACCTTGCGAACAGGTGTGGCGGGCGCTGCGGACTACAAATTTGGTGCGCAATTCGGGCACTTTGTGAAGAACCTGCTTGCGATGAGGGCCCCCGTCGACACGCCCCTCTTCGTGATTTCAGCTGGAAACAATTCCGGAGCGGATCCGGCATTCTCGTACTTCCCTGTTTTGAAGGACTCAGTCCCTTCTCACGCACTCGTTGTGGCGGCGGCAGCTCGCGTACCCGGTACCGTGCTTTACTCACCGCCCGCGCAGTCGACAGTTGTTCCTGACCTTGCTGCTCCTGGCGAGGCCGTGGGGACGATGACTGGGCCTACCAGCTACGCGACCCTATCAGGCACCTCCTTCGCTGCTCCGTTGGTATCAGGTTCGGCGGTACTCCTGTTGGCGTTCGACGCTCGCCTGAGGGCGCGCGAGGTCAAGGATCTCTTGATTCAAGGAGCTGCGCTGGGTACGCGAACTGCGGGCCAATTCCCAGTTCTCAACGCCTACGAGTCCTTGAAGAAAGCCGCCGAGCGCCCAGGAGCACCGCTGTGCGGCAACAGAGTATGGACAGACGGGGCGAACCTCTCCGTCCGAAGAGGAACCGGAGTAGAAGTCATTGCAACGCAGACGCCCGTCGCCACCACAATGGGCACGTACCATGGCGGTCGAGTCGTCGCCCATGACGTCAAGCCCTTCGTGTGGCAGCCCAACGGCTCGTGGCAACTTGCACAAACTCTCCCAAGCGCACTTGTTCCCTCCGGCGCCTGGCGCTCCTCTATCGGCACCTCGCATGAGGGCGATTCAACGGTATTCACTTCTATAGCGCCGGCCCCGTCCGGCGGCGGGGCCTACTTTGTCACAGTCGACCACTATGCGGGCTCGACACTCCTCTCGAGCACCACGGCAACCTCGGGATTTTCGGGCCTTAACGAGCCTGTCCTGGCGTTCGTGGCCCATCCAACCGTGGGGAACCGAGCGCTCGTTTCTGTCGCGAAGGGACCACAGGTCCAAATTCCCGTTCCTCCGGCCGCAGCGCTGTCGTCGGGTACAGTCTACTCCCTCGACCTCGCCACGAAGCAGGTCACGACCCTTTGGACCGAAACTGGCCGGGGAGTCCTGTGGACGGGTTATTCCGAAGATGGCAGTGAAATCGTCGCCGCAGTCACACAGGCATACTCGGGTTTTGGCCGACCACTTGTCGCAATCCCCTCTTGCAAGGTGACGTGGCGCAAGGTGACCGCACCCGCCGTGGTCATAGATTCCGCTTTAGCCCCGCATGCCTGCGCACTCGACCCTATCGCCGGGGAACGTGGCGGGGGTAGCGCAGCGCGGTTCCTTCCTCACCGCTCGCCCTAACGAATGCGATGCAAGAGCGTCCGTGATTGAGCGAATCCCTAACGGCCGCTGAGTGAGACAGCACGCCTTGTCGCCACATACAGCGTGTGCATAGGCCCCGTCGTCCCATGCGCACGCACCCGCATCGTCTCCACCTTCAGCCCCGCCCGCTGCAACACACCAACAAACTTCGGATCGTCACCCACCGACCAATACACAATCATCCCCCCCTCACGCAGCGCGGCCACCACCGTCGCGCTCCCGCGCGCCGCGTACAACCGCGCGTTCTCCGACATCAACATCCCGTCGGGACCATTGTCGGTGTCCAGCATGATCGCGTTGAACCCGCCCGGATTGGCCTGCAGCACATTCACCACATCATCATGGACCACCCGCACCCGCGGGTCCTGCATCGCTGCCGCCGACAAGTCCCACTCGGGATTGGCGTTCCACGCAATCACCTCGGCCATCAACTCCGCCACCACCACCTCGGCGTCGTCAGCCAAATGACGGAGTGCCTCCCGCAGTGTGAACCCGAGGCCGAGCCCGCCGATCAGCACCCGCGCACCCTTCACCTCGCGCAGCGGCGCACAGGCCACCTCCGCCAGCTTGTCCTCCGAGAGATGCCGGCGCGACGACATGAGCTCGATGCCATCGGCGTGCAGCACGTACGACCCGTCATGCCGATACAAGTTGATCCGTGTACCTTGCGGCGTATGCGCCTCGCCTAACCGCTCAAAGGGCTTCATGGCGCAAGAGCGCGGCCAAGCCGCTCGTAGGCAGACGCCGCCCGCTCCAGCTCCGCAATACTCACATGCTCTTCATCCGTATGCGCCACGTGGATGGAGCCCGGGCCGAAGAGGTACGGCGTACCCCAGTTAGTCAGTGCCGGGATATCCGTGGCAAAGGCCGCCACACTGGTGGGAAACCCCTCGACCACACCAAGCCGCACCGGAGGCACCACGATGCCCCACTCCACCTCCGCGCGACCGCGCGCCCAGGCGTCTACCTGTGCACGGATTACCTCAGGCGCCGTCACCAGCCGGAACATCAGCCGCGCCTCCGCACTTGGCGCAAAGACATTGTCTGCCACTCCTCCCGAGAGAAAGCCGATGTTGAGCGTCGTCTTCCCCAGCAACTCATCGCTCGGCCACTCCACGCCATCGAGCTCTGCCATCAGGTGCACCAGGTCGCGCGTGGCGGAGTGGCCCATGGCCGGATAGGCGGAATGTGCGGCCTTACCACGTGTCCGGATGACCACGCGCTGTGCCCCTTTGGTGCCGAGTGCGAGGGTGGACTCGGTGGGCTCTCCGTTGACGATGACCCGCGCGCGACGGGGCATGTGTTGCGCAATCCAGGCGTTGGCGGCGTGAGCCCCATCGTGTGTGGCCTCCTCGCCAACCACAAAAAGCAGCGCCACCCGCACGCCGGCGTCGCGCAATCGCTCTCCCGCCACCATCATCGACGCGGCAATGCCCTTGGCATCGCAGGCACCGCGTCCCCACAGGGTGTCGCCCTCGAGGCGTGGCGGGATGTAGGGGGGCACCGTATCCAGGTGCGTGGAGAGGGTCACATCGAAGTCGTCGCCGGCCGTGGCCAGCACACAGCTCCGCCCGTCGGGGGTGACGGGGATGCGTGTCGTATGCCAGCCGCGCTCCCGGAGGATGGCGTCGGCTTCGTCCACCACGGCAGGCTCGCGGCCGGTGGTGGAATCGAGGGACATGAGGCGCTGCGCGATGGAAGGGAGCAAGGGTCAGGCGAGTGAGGACAATGGGGCGAGTATGGCGAGGGTGGCTGATCGGGACGAGAGGCGCAAGTGGTGCCTCTCCCTCCCACGGGTCGGCGCCGAGACTCCCAGGTGAGGCCGAAAGCCGCCCGCACTACATTTGGAGGCTGTCAGCGACGTCAGCTTGCGTCTGCCGTCTGCCATCTCACCACCACCGCGTCGACATGTCTCACCCCAACTCCTTCGGCAGCCGCTCCACCCTCACGGTCGGTGGCAAGGCGTACACCATCTTCCGCCTCGACGCCCTCCGCGGCCTCTCCGGCGGCAACGTCGACCGGCTCCCCTTCTCCCTCAAGGTGCTCCTGGAGAACCTGCTGCGCGGAGAAGACGGCGCCTTCGTCAAGAAGGGTGACGTGGAGACGCTGGCCAAGTGGGATGTGAAGCAGCCGGTGGACAAGGAAATCGCCTTCCGGACTGCCCGGGTGTTGCTGCAGGACTTCACCGGGGTGCCATGCGTCGTCGATCTGGCGGCGATGCGTGACGCCATCGCGTCACTGGGCGGCAAGCCGTCGCAGATCAACCCGCTGCAGCCCGTCGACCTGGTGATCGACCATTCGGTACAGGTGGATGAGTACGGCACCGACGCCGCCTTCCTCCTGAATGTGAATCTGGAGTACGAGCGCAACCTGGAGCGTTATCAGTTCCTCCGCTGGGGGCAGACGGCCTTCGACAACTTCCGCGTCGTGCCACCCGGCACCGGCATTTGCCACCAGGTGAACCTGGAGTACCTGGGCCGTGTGGTCTTCACCCGTGAAGAGGGCGCCGAGACCATCGCCTACTGCGACTCGCTCGTCGGGACGGACTCACACACCACGATGATCAATGGTCTGGGTGTGCTTGGCTGGGGCGTGGGAGGCATTGAAGCCGAGGCGGCGATGCTGGGCCAGCCGGTGTCGATGCTGGTGCCGGAGGTGATCGGCTTCAAGCTGAAGGGTCGTCTCCCGTTAGGCGCCACGGCCACTGACCTGGTGCTCACCTGCACCGAGATGCTGCGCAAGAAGAAGGTGGTGGGCAAGTTCGTCGAGTACTACGGCGACGGGTTGTCGACGTTGTCGCTGGCGGACCGCGCCACGATTGCCAATATGGCTCCAGAATATGGCGCGACGATGGGGTTCTTCCCCGTGGACGCCGAAACACTCAAGTACCTGCTGCTGAGTGGCCGCAGCGAAGAACATGTGGCCCTGGTGGAGGCCTACTGCAAGGCGCAGGGTCTCTTTCGCGAAAATGGAACGCCCGATCCGGTGTTCACCGACACGCTCGAGCTCGATCTGTCGACGGTGGTGCCCTCACTGGCCGGGCCCAAGCGTCCACAGGATCGCATTGCCCTCACCGACGTGAAGGCCAACTACGGCGCGTCGCTCGCGGCGCATCGGGAGCAGGTGGCGGCCAGCGCCAAAAAGGACCAGACAGCGATCGCGACCCTGGAGGGTGAAGGCGGATTCCAGGCGGCGAGTGTGCCGTGCGAGTGGCGAGGGCAGAAGTTCAACCTCACCGATGGTCACGTGGTCATCGCCGCCATCACCAGCTGCACGAACACCTCCAACCCCAGTGTGATGCTGGCGGCGGGGCTGCTCGCGCAGAAGGCCGTGGCCAAGGGTCTGACCAGCAAGCCCTGGGTAAAAACCTCGCTGGCCCCCGGTTCCAAGGTGGTGCGCGAATACTTCAACAAGGCCGGCGTGCAACCCGCCCTCGACGCGTTAGGCTTCCAGATCGTCGGGTATGGCTGCACCACCTGCATCGGCAACTCGGGCCCCCTTCCCGAGCCCGTGAGCAAGGCCATTGACGATGGCAAACTGACGGTAGCCGCTGTCTTGTCCGGCAATCGCAACTTCGAAGGACGGGTGAACCCGCAGACCCGCTTCAACTACCTGGCCTCGCCCCCCCTCGTGGTGGCGTACGCACTGGCCGGCCGCATGGACATCGACTTCGATCGTGAGCCGATTGGCGTGGGCCCCGCTGGCCCCGTCTTTCTGCGCGAGATCTGGCCCACCTCGCAGGAAGTGGAGGATGTGGTGCTGGGTTCGGTCAAGCGCGAGCAGTTCCAGCGCGAATACGGCGACGTCTTCGCCGGCGACAAGGACTGGCAAGGGATCAGCATCCCCACCGGGGACCGGTATTCGTGGGACACCAAGTCCACCTATGTAAAACATCCCCCGTACTTCGAGGGGATGACCATGACACCGCCGGGCATCCAGCCGATCGCCAATGCCCGGGTGCTGGGCATGTTTGCCGATTCCATTACCACCGACCACATCTCGCCGGCCGGGTCGATTGCCGAAAAGTCGCCCGCGGGCCAGTGGCTCCTCTCGTTAGGTGTGCCGAAGAAGGACTTCAACTCCTACGGCGCACGGCGGGGGAATCACGAGGTGATGATGCGTGGCACCTTTGCCAACATCCGCCTCAAGAACGAACTCACGCCAGGCATGGAAGGCTGGTGGACCCGCACCGCCGACGGCGCGGAACCGACCTCATTTTTTGCCGCCAGTGAGACGTACAAGTCGGCTGGGACCCCACTGGTGATCATCGCCGGCAAGGAATACGGCACCGGGTCGTCGCGGGACTGGGCGGCAAAAGGCACCATGCTGCTGGGTGTGCGCGCGGTGATCGCCGAATCGTTCGAGCGGATCCATCGCTCCAACCTGGTCGGCATGGGCGTGCTCCCCCTCGAGTTCGCGGATGGCGCCACCCGCCAGTCGTTAGGGCTGACCGGGTTCGAGTCATATTCCGTCGAAGGCCTCGCCGAAGGCATGTCCCCGCGTGCCCGGCTGATGGTGATGGCGCGTGCGGCGGACGGGAGCGAGAAACGTTTTGCCACACTCTCGCGCATCGACACCCCCGAGGAACTCAACTACTACCGCAACGGCGGGATCCTGCCGTACGTCCTGCGGCAGCTTTCGGCGCGTTAGGTTCGCGCCCGCGGTACGAGCCTAGAGCGTCGGCGGAACGCTGGTCATGCGAACCGGGGGCACCACAACAAGGGCGAGCCGACGCGCCAGCTGCGAGTACCCCCGCCGCTCCGATTCGCGTAACGCGCGCTGCGCGATTTCCTGCAGCGTATGGTCCTTGACCGACCGGAAGAGCGCCGCACACTCGGCCACCAGCCAGCCCAGGTCATACGGGTCGCCATGCAGCGCCTCGGCCGCTCTGATGAATGATTGTCGGGCGGCCGCAAGGTCGCCGCGTTGCAGCGCATACCGGGACATGAAGGCCTCGACGCACTCGCGCCCGACATACCACGCGTGGGTCATGGCATCGCGCTGCAGCGTTGCAGCCACCTGCTCCACACGGTCGCGCGAACCCAGAGCGAGGGCGGCGAGCCCGACACGCGCCAATGCACCAAAGTGCAGATGCTGCATCCCCAGTTCCTCGGCGAGGTCTGCCGCTGCCTGAGCGAGGTTGTGCGCCTTGGCGGCATCACCCTGCTCATAGGCCAGGTGCGCCAGATTGTACAACGTGGCCACGCGACGAGGTTCGTTCTTCACCTTCTTGAATACCTTCATCGCGCGCTGATACTGATCGTCGGCGGCGTCGTACCGCCCTGCCCGGGTGAGCAACACACCAAGGTTGAGGGCGGCAAGGCCCGTGAGGTCCAGCACATTCGCCGCATCGGCCATGGCCAGCGCTTCGCGGTACGACAACTCGGCGTCGGCGGCCTGACCGAGTCGCTGATACGCGATGCCGCTGTTCACCAGACAGCGCGTTTGGCCATAGCGATTGCCCACGGAGTCGTAGAGCGCGATGGCCTCACGGAAGTGGCTGAGCGCATCACGCGGCACCGTGTCGAGCAGCGCAGTCCCCAGACGAATGGTGGTGTCGGCGCGCAGTTCGACGTCATCGAGTTGCAGCGCGGCATCGCGTGCCTCACGCACAAGGCGTTGCGCGTCGATCCACGCACCCTGGCGGGCATGCAGGTCCGAGATCAGCGTGAGCAGGAGGACATGCTCACGAGGCGACTTTGCCGCAACAGCCTGGGGAAGAAGTTCTTCGAGTCCTTCCAACGTGGCGGATGCCGGTTCACCGCGCAGCGCGCGCACTTCGAGTCGTGCGCGCTGCGAAGCGATACGCAGTTCCTCATCCCCAGCGCGGCCGGCGTCCGCAGACAATTCATCTGCCAGCAACTCGGCCTCGGCGTAGTGCCCTGCCAGCTGGGCGACGCGGAGCAGGCGGCGTTTGGCGTCGAGCCGCTCCGAGTCGCTACTGCCGCGCCGGACGGCAATGCGAAAGGCGCGCGCCGCATCGTCGAGTGCGTACACGGCCGACGCGCGCTCCCCCGCCTCCAGTGCATAACGATAGGCCGAGGTGGCGTCGCCAGCATGATCGAAGAGGGTGGCGATTTCGGACAGGGCGTGCGGTCGGCGCTGGACCAGTGTCTCGGCCACACGGCGCTGCATCTGCTGCAGTCGCCGCGGATTGACCGACCGCTTGAGTGCGTCGGCCAGCAATCCATGGACGAAGAGATACTGGTTCGGGTCGGCGACACTCACCGTTTCGACGACACCAGCGGCGATCGCTTCATCCAGCGCGTCGATGAGGTCGTCCTCCGCGACCTGCGATGCCACCAGCACATCGTCGGCGTCAAAGTTGCGGCCGAGCACCGCGGCAACGGCGAGAATCCGGGAGGACGCGGGCGAGAGCCGCGCCAGACGGCGCCCGATGAGATCGTCGACGGCTGTCGGCAGCGTCAGGCGGTCGATGTCCTTCCATTCCCAGTGCGCTCCGTTGTGCCAGAGGAGGCCGTCGTCAAAGAGCGACTGCATGACCTGCTTGACGAACAGCGGATTGCCCTCGGTGAAGCGATAGAGCGCATCCGGCAGATCGTCGTCCACGGCCGACTGTTGCAGCGCGCCAGTGACCCAGGTGCGGACTTCGCTGGGCAGGAGGCGTCCGACGTGCAGTTCGTGGTATCGCTCACTGCGGCTCAGCCGCTGGCGGCTCGCTTCGATGCGGTCGGCATCTTCGCGACGAATCGTCAGGCAGACGAGAATGCGCTCTCGCTCCAGCTGGCCCACCACGTGCTCCACCGCATCCCACGAGGCGGTGTCGCCCCACTGCATGTCATCGAGGACCAGCACCAGCGGGCGTTGCGAGGCGGCTGTCCGCAGGTAGTCGACCAGTTCATCGAGCAGTGCGTACTTGCTGGCCGGCACGTGTGGCGCCGGGTCTGCGTCCACCCGCAGACGGGGCACCAGCCGCTCCAGCTCCGGCCAGCGCTTCTGCGGCATGATGCCGAGCCCGTGCAGGCCGGCGACCACGTCGGCCCAGGGGCCATAGGGAGGACGGACATCGGGCTCCTGCGACCGGCCAAACACCATGATGCCGGTGCGAAGCCGCACGTCGGACGCGATGCGCCTGACGAGGGTCGTCTTGCCGACCCCGGCTTCACCAACCAGCGCGAGGATGCGCGGGTCACCCATGACCGCGGCCTCGAAGTGGCTGACCAGGCGAGTGACTTCATCGGTACGCCCGACAAAACGCTCCATGTCGAGCCGCGGCTTGCCGCCACTCTCGCCGCCCGCGCAGGCCACCATGTTCCGGCCCCGGCGTTTGGCATCGTACAGCGCCCGGTCGGCCGCCGCGAAGAGTGATTCGAATGTGGTGCCATGGTCGGGCGAGGTGCTGAGGCCGATCGACAACGACACCGTGACCGCCGACTCCTCCGACCCACGCACCGGGACTCGCGTCCGGGCCACCGTTTCGCGCAACCGTTCGGCCACCTGCACCGCCTCGCGCATGTCGGCCCGGAGGAGCAGGACAAACTCGTCGCCGGCATACCGACCGCCAAGGTCAAACTCGCGAATGCCAGCCTGCAACACCTCAGCCACCGCGCGGAGCACATCGTCGCCCTGCAAGTGTCCGAAGGTGTCGTTGACCGACTTGAAGGAGTCGACATCGATGACCGCGAGGGTCAGCGGCACTTCACGCGCGGTCACCTCACCCAGGCTGGCCGACGCCGCCTCGACAAAGGGGCGACGCAGGAACATGCCGGTCAGCTCGTCGCGCACTCCGGCATTAGGCTGTGCGGGAGTTGCCGGGCCCGGCACCGGCAGCTCGGTGCCGTCCTGTGTCCGCATGACCTCCTCGAAAACCCGGAAGAGATCGGGGTCGAACTGGCGACCGATGTCCTTCTGCATCAGCTCGATGGCCTGCGCGTGCGGCAAAGCCTTCTTGTAGCTGCGCTCCGACGTCAGCGCGTCGTAGACATCGGCCAGACACACGATGCGCGCCACCATCGGGATTTCATCGCCCTGCAGACCATCCGGATACCCCGACCCGTCCCAGTACTCGTGATGCGATCGCACGATCGGGATGATGTCCCAGGGAAATTCGATGTCCGACAGCAGCTGCACTCCGGCGACCGGGTGCTGCTTGACCGTCTCCCACTCGTCGGCGGTCAGGCGCCCGGGTTTGTTGAGGACGTCTTCAGGAATCACGAGTTTGCCGACGTCGTGCAGCAACGTGCCGATGCGGAACCAGAACATCGACGTCTCGTCAAACCCCATCCGGCGCGCGACCGCACAGGCCACATCGGCGACTCGCTCGCAGTGACCCTGCGTATAGCGGTCCTTGCTCTCCGTCGACTCACCCCAGCGCCGGGCTACATCGATGAAGTCCCCCTCGAGCTCGCGTGTGCGGCGTTCGATATCGGCGAGGTCGTGACGCGCCTTGAGCTGACCGAAGAGTTTGTGCGCCTGGTTGAGGCTGCGAAGCAACTCGCGATTGCGCCCGGCCGCGCGATACAGCAGCGCCGTCTCTCTGTGCAACTCGGCCAGGAGCAGCACATTCTGACGCGACTCCGCAATCCGGGCGGCATCGCGAAAGTGTACCTCGGCCGCATCAAAATTCCGCGCGACGCGCGCGATGATTCCTGCCAGCTTGAGGGCCTCGGAAATCGCGGAGTGGTCGTCGCGTGCGCGTGCACGCGCGAGCGCCTGCATCACCTCACGTTGTGCCTTGTCGTAATCTCCCCGCTCGACCGTCAACGACGCGAGGTTCACCTCGAGCTGCGTCCGGATGTCCTCGTAGCCGTGACGCTGCGCCAGTGCCAGGGCCGCTTCGTATGAGGCCTGCGCCTCCACCCATCGGCCAAGACGGGTCTGCAGCAATCCACGATTGTTGAGCGCGATGCACTCGTCCCGGTACATCGCCAGCTGCCGGTACTCGCGCAGTGCGCTGTCATAGTAGGCGAGCGCCTCGTCCGGCTCCCCCCGAATCGAGGCGATCACGCCCAGGTTCTGCGCCGTCATCGCCGACAGGAGGGCGTCGTTATGCCGCTGAGCCCGTTCGCGGGCGGCCAGATACAGCTCGCGGGCCTCGTCCAGTCCGCCCTGCCGCCACCAAATGATCGCATGCAGGTTTTGCGCGTGCCCGACGGCCTTCTCGTCACCATCGGCCTCGGCCGACGCGTAGGCCGCCTCCAGTACGGCCAGCGCTTCGTCGTACCTGGCATCAGCCTGCCAGGAACGAGCGATCCATCGCAGGATCGTCGACGGACTTGCTCCCCCTTCACCCGGGTCAAGACACCTGAGCGCGCTCTCATACTCAGCCCGTGCCTCGCTGTAGCGCCCGTCCCGTTCGAGACGCTGCCCCTCCTCGCACAACTCCCGGAACGCCCGCGATTCCAGAGCGGTCGCGTAGCGATCGCCTGGTTCAGGAGCCTGGGAGGTTAGAATCGGTATTCCGGCGGGCACGGACAGCTGTCGAAGGAATGCGAGAGGTCCGCACCGAACGCAGAGGCAGGCGGCGCGGGATCTTCCATACCTCTGACGCGTACCGGGGGCCCAAGGACACGCGTGTCCTCACGGGGGGCAAAGGCGTCATATGCGGGTTGCCTCTTATACTGTTCTTGCTGCCCACCTCGCCCTCTTTGCGCGTACACATGATCACCTATCGGACCCGATTCCTGCTTGCCCTCTCCGCGCTCACACTGGGCGCAGCCTGCGGTGGCAAGGAGGGCACAGTCAGCAGCGATGGAGAACGCGGTGGAACCGTCGTGGTGTCCGGGGTGGGCGAGCCCGAGCACTTCATGCCCCCCGTGATCATAACGAGCACCGCCAAACAAGTCGTTGACATGGTGTTCGAGCAGCTGGCCGAGCTTGGACCTTCCCGTAACACGCTCGGAGACAAGGACTTCGTACCGATCGTCGCGGAGCGCTGGGAGTGGTCCCCTGACAGCAGCGCGATCACCTTCACGGTTCGCGGGAACGCACGCTTCCACGATGGCCGGCCGGTCACTGCCGCGGACCTCAAGTTCAGCTATGAGTTGTACGCCGATCCGGTGGTCGCGTCCCCCCACATCAGCTCATTCCCGAAGATCGACTCGGTTGTCGTGCTCGACTCGGCGCGGGCGCGGTTTCACTTCGCCGATCGCAATCCCGAGCGGTTCTTCCAGCTGACGACCAATCTGACGGTTGTCCCCAAGCACCTGGTGGAGGGGATCGAGCGCGCCAAGCTGGCGGAATCACCATTTGCTTCTGCGCCCGTCGGGAGTGGCCCTTTCCGCTTCCTGCGTTGGGAGCGTGGCTCGTCGATTTTCCTCGAAGCTGACAGTACGCGTCTGCGCGAGAAACCGTACATCAATCGGCTGATTTGGCAGTACAGCCCCGACCTCAATGCGGCGGCTCGCGCCGTGGTCACGGGCGAGAGTGACTTCCTCGAGGCCCTGCGACCCGAAGGCATTGCCATGATAAAGCCCGATGGACCAGCGCGTTCGTCTGAGTATGCCGCGCTGAACCACGGATACATGCTGTTCAACACGCGATCCAGTGCCAATCGCACGCAGCCGCATCCCATTTTTGGAGACCGCGAGCTGCGCCGCGCCCTTGCCATGGCGGTGGATCGCGAAGCGGTGGCGCGGAACGCACTCGACACCCTCTATCGGCTGTCGTATGGACCCTTCCAGCGTGCGCACTGGTCGGCCGACACCACCATTGCGCAGATCCCCTTCAGTGTGTCGGCCGCCAACGCACGGCTCGATTCGTTAGGCTGGCGGGATGCCAATGGCGACGGTGTGCGGGAAAAGGGCGGCATCCCGCTGCGGTTCGGGCTGCTGGTCCCCACTACCAGCGCCACGCGGCGTCAGATGGCGGTGGTCATCCAGGAACAGCTCAAGCAGGTCGGCGCCGAGTTGACCATCGAGTCGCTGGAGGTGGCAGCGCTGCTCCCGAAAATCTCGGCGGGGAAATTCGACGCCTACATTCACGTGCAGGTGACCGACTTGAGCCCGGCAGGAATCAGCCAGGTGTGGGCGGGTGACGACCTGGAGCGCTCTACCAACTACGGCTGGTACACCAATCCGAAAGTCGACTCTCTCGTCCGGGCGGCCAGTGTGGAGACGAGCGTCGACCGCGCCAGACCCATCTATCGCGAGATTTACGAAACGATCGTGCAAGACGCTCCGGCGGTTTTTATCTGGGAACCGCGCACCATCGGGCTCGCGCACAAACGCATCAAGTTCGATGACCTTCGCGCCGAAGGATGGTGGCTGGGCATCCGTACCTGGCGAATCCCGGCGGCTGAGCGCATCGAACGGGACAACGTGGGGCAAAAGTAGCGCCTGAAGAAAAGAGGCCCCCGCTCACGCGGGGGCCCGGGGGAGACCACCAGAGTTGTGCAGAGCGAACTCGAATGCGACTGGGGTGGAAAGTAGGTCGGTCACCTGCACCCTGCACCGCCAACCACATCCGGTTCGCCCTGCGATAACCCAAACAGCCAGCTGTTTACTGCGGCAGTCGCTTGATGTCGACGTTGTTGCCCACCACCCCTCCCAGCACGGCACCAACCGCTGCACCCAGCACCGCGCCCTTCATGCGGTCCTTCCTGCCGGAAGTGACGGCGCCGATCGCGGCGCCCGCTACCGCGCCGATGGCGGCATCACGTTTGGTGTTCTTCACCACACGCTGACCACCACTCCGTCCGGCGCTCGACGCACCTGCTGAACTGCGGCGAACCGTGCGAGCCGGGGTGCGCGCGGCGGGCTGTGGATAGGGGTAGGGGGCGTAGCCCTGAGGAGCGTAACCCTGCGGTGCATAGGGATTTGGCTGATACCCGGCTTCGAGCGGCGATACGAACTGCTGTGGCATGTAAGCCTGGCTGGCCAACGAGAGGTCCTGCCTGAGGGCCTCGTCCATGGGATTCGGCTTCTCGCTGCACGCGGCGACGACGGCCAGGGCGGGCAGGATCACGAACACACGAGCGAGTGACACAGAGAGCTCCTTTGCGGGATGCCCTCCCCTGTGCACCCGACGTGCCCGAGTGTCCTGCGTTGCAGCATATGGAGTTACGGGCGCGGGTGTCACCGAGATGGGTCAAGCCGGTGTCTATGTCGGCGGACGTCGCGACGCTTTCGTTTGACAACCGCACCCTCCCCTTCAGGCAGCACCGTGACCATCTTCAACCGCAACTTCCTCGGGAGCAGCACGAATGCGTCGTTCCAGGACGGTTGGGGTGTTGGGTGCGGCATTACTCGCACTGACGGCCCCGACTGCGCTCCGCGCACAAGCGGCCGAAGCCGGGCCGAAAATTGGTGACGCGGCGCCCGACTTTTCACTTGGTGGTGCCACGCGCTACGGCATCCTCCGCGACCAGGTGAAGCTTTCCAGCTATCGCGGCAACACGGTGGTGCTCGCCTTCTTTTTCAAGGCGCGGACCAAGGGTTGAACAGTCCAAATGGAGGCGTACCGTGATCAGTACGCCACGCTCTTCAACAACGGCCGCAAGGTGACGGTGATCGGGATCAGCGTTGATCCTGATACGGCCCTGGCTTCGTGGGCACGCGACGCGGACTTCCCCGTCGTGTTTGCTACGGATCCCGGCGGCAAGGTGGGCACCGCGTATGGCGCCTACAATGCGCAGACCCAGATGGACAACCGATCGCTCTATGTGATCGGTCCCGACGGCAAGATCGTGTACAAGGCACAACCCTTCCGGCAAATGGCGGAGGACGCCTACACCGAGCTGGGGGCAGTGATCGACAAGATCTCGCCACCGCCCGGCAACAAGTAGCAGCCACAACAGCGACCCGGCGCAAAGCCGGGTCGCTTTGTATTTCACCTGAGCCTCGTGTCGTCACCCCATGCGTTGGTGCAGGCGGCGTACTTCGCCGCTGTCCGTGCCTGCAATCCGCGCGATGTCACCGCAGCGGCAACGGGCGAGTTGTCGCTGCTTGCCCCACCCCTTGTTCTCGCCGTAGGAAAAGCCGCCGTGGCCATGGCCGAGGGGGCGCTCTCGGCGCTGCCGAATGGTGCGGCAGGCGGACTCGTCGTCTCCCACACGGGAGAACCTGTTTCGGTTGGCGGCTTGCCACACCTCAGGGGCGATCACCCGGTGCCGGGCGACAACTCCCGGCGTGCCGCCGAGGCCATCGGCGACCTCATCGCCACACACGCCGGTGTCACCGACGTGCTGGTGCTGGTTTCCGGCGGCACCACTAGCCTCATCGCCGCACCAATCGAACCCCTCGACGACGACGACCTGCGCTCGACCTTTGCACACCTGCTTGCAAGTGGTGCGGACATCGACGCGATCAACGGGGTGCGGCGTCGTCTCCTGCGATGGGCCGACGGTCGCCTTGCGATGGCGCTCGCCCCCGCACGTGTTCACTGCTTGATCGTCTCCGACGTCGTCAGCAGTCTTGCCTCGACGGTGGGTTCGGGACCCTGTCACCCAGAAGAACATCCGCAGCCAATCCTGCGTGAGCTGGCCAGCAGACTTCCTGCCGCCGTCCGGCCGTACCTCGACCGCAGCGCTCCATTGATTGCGCCACTGGCGACGGACCGAATTGTCGCCGGCTGTGACGACGCGATGTGGGCCGCCGTGAATGCCTTGCGCGATCTGGGCGTCCCGCCAGTCATGCCGCGCTCGATGCTGGGCGAAGCCACGCTCGCGGCGGCCGAGCTGGCTCGAACCCTGAACGATATCGTGTCCGGGAGCTTCGTCGCGTCAGGTGAGACCACGGTAACACTCCCGCGCGACGCACCACCTGGTGGCCGCTGCCAGGAGTTGGCGCTGGCGCTGGCCCGTGAGATCGCGGGCACCGATTGGACAGTGCTGATAGCGGGCACTGATGGCCGCGATGGCCCCACGGACGCCGCCGGCGCGATCGTCGACGGCACGACGTGGAGTACCATCGAATTGCTGGGACGCGACCCCGACGCCGACCTCGCGGCGCACCGAGCCTACGCCGCACTCGATACGGCACAGGCGCTGTTTCGCACAGGCCCGACGGGCACCAACGTTTGCGACCTTCTCGTCGCGATCAGTCCGAGCGCCTCATCCTTGCCGCAAACACGATAGAATTCCGCCATGCCCAACACCTTCTCCGTCGGCCTGGTGCAGGAAACCGCGGGCTCGCGGGACATCGCCTCCAACGTCGAGCGCGCGATCGCCGGCGTGCGCGCCGCCCACGCCAAAGGGGCGCAGATCATCTGCCTGCAGGAGCTGTTCAACGCGCCCTACTTCTGCAAGACGCTCGACATCACCTGGTTTGATCTCGCCGAGCCGATCCCCGGACCTACAACACAACAGCTGCAAGCGCTGGCGAGGGAGCTGGCCGTGGTGCTCATCGTGCCCCTCTACGAACGCGAGGCGGCCGGGCTCTACCGCAACTCGGCCGCCGTCATCGACGCCGATGGCTCGTTGCTCGGGGTCTATCGCAAGATGCACATCCCGCACGACCCACTCTTCGAGGAGAAGTACTACTTCGCCCCCGGCGACACCGATGGGCGCGCCCTCGCCGCGCCCGGCGCCGTGAAAGAGTCAAATGGCTTTCGCGTTTTCAAAACACGCTACGCCAATGTCGGCGTACTGATCTGCTGGGATCAGTGGTATCCCGAAGGGGCCCGCATCACCGCCATGCTGGGGGCCGACGTGTTGTTCTATCCTACCGCCATCGGGTGGCACCCCGCCGAAAAGGCCGAGTTCGGAGAGGCCCAGGTTACGGCGTGGCGCACGATTCAGCGCGCACACGCCATCGCCAATGGGGTGTTTGTCGCCTCACCGAATCGCGTGGGGTTCGAGGCGCAACCGGGGACCAATGGCCTGGAGTTCTTCGGCAATTCCACCATCTACGACCCCTTCGGGCGCATCCTGGCCGAGGCCGGCACCGAACCCGCTGTGCTCGTGGCCACGTGCAACACGGCCCTCATCGAAGATACCCGCCGCAACTGGCCCTTCCTGCGCGACCGGCGGATCGACGCCTACGGCGGACTCACCTCGCGATACCTGGGCTGACAAGTGACAAAGTACCGAATGCCGGCGGAGTGGGAGCCGCACGCCGCCACATGGATCGCCTGGCCGCATCACGAGCCAGACTGGCCGGGTAAACTCGAGCCGATCCCCTGGGTGTACGCGGAGATCGTGCGGGCACTCCATGTGCACGAACGCGTGGAAATCCTCTGTCACACCCAATCGGTGGCTGAGGACGCACGGGCAAAACTCGAAGCACATCACTGCAACCCTGAAGGCTACAACCTCCATGTGGTGCCATACGACCGGGGTTGGCTGCGCGATTCCCTCCCCACCGTCGTGCACGACGCCAGCGGCAAACCAACACTGGCCAGCTGGCGATTCAACGCCTGGGCCAAGTACGACAACTATTCGCTCGACGCCGACGCCGGCAAGGCGATGGCCCGCATCACGGGGCATCCGCTGATGGAACCCATGCGGCCCGATGGAGGCGGCCGCGTCGTGCTCGAGGGTGGCGCCATCGAAACCAACGGTGCCGGACTCTTCATGGTCACCGAAGAGTGTCTCCTCTCCAACGTGCAGGAGCGCAACCCGGGCCTCACCCGCGAAGGCTACGAACAGGTCTTCCGCGACTACCTCGGCGTCGAGCGCACCATCTGGCTTGGCGAGGGGTGTGTGGGCGACGACACGCATGGGCATATCGACGACATCGCGCGCTTCATCGATCCATGGACCGTTGTGCTGGCGCATGAGGAAGACCCCGCCGACGAAAATCACAGGCGTTCGGCGGACAACCTTCGTCGAATCGCGCTCTCGGGTGCCGAACTCCGTGTGCTCACGCTGCCCTACCCGCGGCCCGTGATGATGGACGGACAACGCCTCCCGGCGTCGTACGCCAACTTCTACGTCGCCAACGACATCGTGATCGTGCCCACCTTCAACGACAAACGCGACCGCGACGCGCTCAATCTGCTCGCCGAGTGTTTTCCGGGACGCGAGATCGTGGGCATCCATGCCGTGGACCTCGTGTGGGGGCTTGGTACCCTGCACTGCCTCTCGCAGCAGGAGCCCGCACCCGCGCGATAGCCGAGTCTGGTAGAGGAGCGTGACGATCGTCACAGGCGGTTGCCTCCCCTCCCTGCGCGACGTCTATATCGCGTGAAACTCCCTCGTCTGGCGGCTCTCAGTTGGCGTGCCTTCGCGGCCTGCGCGCTGGCTGGCGCCTGTACCCAAGGCGGCGAGTCGGTGCGCATTGGCGCCGCCGGCAACTGGCGTGAATTCTACGGGCAGATGAACCGGCGCGGCATCGAGCTCGCGGTGTCCGAAATCAATGCCGCCGGTGGCGTGAATGGCCGCCGCCTCGACCTGGTACTGCGCGACGATTCGTCGTCAGGGTCACGGGCAGTCGAGATCGCGTCGGAGTTTGTGGCCGACCCCGCGATGATGGCGGTGATCGGGCACATCGAATCGGGGCCGATGATGGCGGCCGCGCCGATCTACGATCAGGGGCTCCCTGCGATCGCGACCACTGCCACCACACCTTCGATGTCGGGCGTGTCGCCGTGGGTCTTTCGCGTGATCTCCAGCGATTCGGTCAACGGACGCGACCTCGCGACCCATGCCAGCGCATCGGGTCTTCGACGCGCAGCAATCCTGTACGAAAACAATGCTTATGGCCGCGGGTTGGCCGACGCCTTTGCGCGCAGCTTCCGTGGTGAGATCGTGGCGCGTGATCCGATTGCCGCTGACTCGGTCACCAATGTCGAACCACACATCGCCTGGCTGCGCACTCGCCAGCCCGATGCTGTCTTTGTCGCTGGCTCCGCGTCGTCGGGGATTGCGGTGTTGCGTGAAGCACGGCGGCAGGGGCTCGAGGCGACCTTTCTTGGTGGCGACGGATGGAGCGGGGTGGTGGCAAGCGGCGCGCTGGCTGAAGGCGCCGTGGTCGCGGTGCCCTTTGCCCCAAGTGATCCGCGTGAAGATGTCTCCCGGTTTGTGAGCGCCTTTCGTGCGCGTTACGGCGTGGTGCCCGATGGCAATGCCGCCCTGGCCTACGATGCAACCCGGCTGGTGGCCGAAGCGCTCTCACAGGGGCGTCCCTCGCGACAGGCGGTGCGTGACTGGCTCGCCACGCGTATCTCGGCCACACCATTCAGTGGTGTCACCGGTGCCATTGCCTTCAACGAGTCTGGCGATGTTGAGGGACGCGGCTTTGTGATGACACGGGTGCGTGGCGGTATCCTGACGGTCATGACACCAACTCGGGGCAGCTGATGCCGACCGGGCTCCTCAAGCTGCGCAGTGTGCGTCACCGCCTGCTGGCGGGCTTTGGCGTACTCGCGCTCCTCTTTGGTATCGCCGGTATTGCGGCCCGCGGGGCCGTGGGCAAACTCTCGAATGTTATTGGCGAAACCCTCGCCTCGGTCCAGCAGGATGCGCAGCTCTCAGCGCGGCTCGGGGCCGCGGTGTCGCAGGAACTCGCAGCCGCCGATCGCTACCTGGTCGCCCGTGACTCGGCGTCGGGGGCAGAGTTCCGCCGAGCCGGCTCTGCCGCGCACCGGGCGCAGCGCGCAATGACACTGCATCCGGGCCAGTCTACACAGGAAATGGCGCTTATCGCCGCCATCGACCAGCGGTTGTCGGACATCGAGGTCACCTATTCACGCGCGCACCGGCTCGCCGATCTGGGCCGTATGGGGGAGGCCGCCAGCGATGCCTCCACGGCGCGCACAGCGGCCGCCGCTCTGCTCCAGGACGTGCAGGCCCTCGACGTGCTCAAGGCAAAGGGCGTGGAGGGTGCGTCACGCAAACTGCGCCGTGATGCCGAGCGACGGACACTCTGGGTCCTCATCATCATGAGTGCGGCCGCCGCACTCGGGCTGGTGGTTGTCATCACCACCGCGCGCTGGATTGCACGCCCGATGCGGCGTCTCACCCTGCAGGCCCGTGCGCTGAGCGGTGGAGACTTTACCGCCCAGACTCACGACGACCTGCCGCTGGAATTCCAGGATCTGGCCGATGCCCTCAATGGCGCCGCGTCGTCGTTGTCGCGTGTGGTCAGCGTCAGCTCCATGACCGCCGACGACGTCTCCAACTCGGCCCGCGAGCTGGCCAATGTCTCCGAGCAGATCTCGGCGTCCGCCAGCCAGATGGCGGCCTCCATGAGTGACATCTCGTCAGGCGCCGACAGTCAGGTCCGCCAGCTGCGCGCGGTCGACGACGCGCTGCGCTCGATCCAGTCCAACGCCGACCAGGTGTTGCGTGGGACCGACGAACTCGGAAGCCTGGCCGGTGAGATCGAAACATCGGCGCGCGAAAAGCGCACCGAAATCGAACGATCGTTAGGCATTCTCGGCACGGTGCGCAGCACGGTGGGCGAAGCCGCCGCCGAAGTGATGGCCCTGCAGGGCACGGCAGAACGGATTCATCGTCTGGTGGCCGCCGTCGGACGTATTGCCGAACAAACCGACCTGCTCGCCCTCAATGCGGCCATCGAGGCTGCGCGCGCCGGAGCCGCCGGACGTGGCTTTGGTGTCGTTGCGGACGAAGTGCGCAAACTCGCCGAGCAGGCGCAGGCCGCCGCGGATGACGTCTCGCAACTCACGCGGCTGGTGACGTCTCGGGTGGAGTCCACCACCCGCGCCATGGAGGCCAGCGTGGGCCAGGTGGGTGAAATCGAAGGGGTATCACGTGAGCTCGACTCGGCGCTGAACACCATCACCCTCGCGGCGGCCCGCACCCGGCGTGCCGCCGCCAGCGCCGCCGACACCGCGCGCGGCAATGCCCAGTTTGTGGCCAGTGCGGCGCGGAGTGTGGAGTCGGTCTCGCGCACCGCCGAAGGGTATGCGGCCGCGGCGCAGCAGGTGAGCGCTTCCACCCAGGAGCAGAGTGCAGCGTGCGAGCAGATGAGCTCTGCCTCGACGCAGCTGCTGCAGGGCTCCGTTCAGCTTCGTGAGTTGGTGGGTGGGCTCGGCGGCCAGGGCCAGGAGCCCGCCGTCACCACTTGATCTGCGACGCCGCCCACCGTGCCGGATCAAAGGTCCCGGCGGGAATCGGCGTGTTCACCTGCACGTCGAAGTACTCCTCGCGGAAGTAGCGACGGCCATCGCGATGGAAGTGCACGTCAAAGGCCACCGGGTAGCCACCCACGTCCTGATAGCGGTACATCCGGATATCCGTCGAGGTGGGCCGTGTGCCCCGCGTGTCACGCATGACGATACGCCGCAGCAGCAGCGAATCGCGATCAATCCAGAACTGCGAACTGGTGCTGTCGCCGGCTCGGGCGCCAATCACCCACACCTTCGCACCGTCCCAGACGTCCTCGCGGAACACGGACAGATCGAATCCTGTGGAATCGAGCTGGAACAACGTCGTGTCCACCGGCTGCGCGTACACATCCCCGATAAGCGTGAGCGCCGCGTTCCACCCTCGCTGGACCGGCTGAGCCTTGCCATCGACAAAACTGTGAATGCGTCCGTCGGTGTACAGCACGCCGCTGCGCGTAGTGAGCGGCTGATAGTCGATGCGCAGTTTGCCAGGGAGAACGATGTACTCGTTCCAGATGCCCTTGGTCTCACGACCAGTGCTGCTGGTGGTCGTGGTGTTCTGCTTGAAGCGCAGCGTAGAAAAGAACTTGCCCGCGTAGCGCGTGTGCATCGCGGTGACGACCCCTCGGGCGTCCGTCACCCGGGGTGGAGCTGGGGTGGGCGGTGTGGAGACGGAGGGCGGTGGCGCGCACCCGACGAGGGCGAGCGTGACGAGGAGGGCGTGAGTTGGGCGTGGCAACATGGGGTTACGATGTCCTCGGCCCGAGCCCGGCGCAATTAGTTTTGGAAAGGCCGGGCGCGATGACTCGCTTCGGAGGACCCGCAGACACACGATGACCGCACCAACCTCACCTGTTGTGCTCCTCCTGAGTGGAGGACTCGATTCGACGACGCTGCTCGCCATTGCCAAGGGCGAGGGACATGACGTGTATGCCCTCTCGTTCCGG
The DNA here is from genome assembly GCA_902826615.1 of uncultured Gemmatimonadota bacterium. GTDB lineage: Bacteria > Gemmatimonadota > Gemmatimonadetes > Gemmatimonadales > Gemmatimonadaceae > RBC101. The sequence goes on along the minus strand of CADEFN010000005.1, from coordinate 124,588 downwards.
TACGGACAGCGGCACAGCCACGAGATTGACGCCGCGCGTCGTGCCGCCGAGGCCTGGGGTGTCGCCCGGCACATCGTGGCCGATATCGACCTCCGCATGTTTGGCGGGTCGGCCCTCACCTCCGCCCTGGAGGTGCCCAAGGACCGGCCCATCGACACGCGCTCGGAGGAGATCCCGGTCACCTATGTTCCCGCCCGCAACACCATCTTTCTCTCGTTTGCCCTTGCCTGGGCCGAGGTGCTGCAGGCGCGGCAGATCTTTATCGGGGTGAATGCACTCGACTACAGTGGGTACCCCGACTGCCGGCCCGAGTACATCGCCGCCTACGAGCAGATGGCCAACCTCGCGACGCGAGCTGGTGTGGAAGACACGGGTCGTATCACCGTGCGCACGCCCCTGATGGCGATGAGCAAGGCCGACATCATCCGCACCGGCGCCTCGTTAGGTGTGGACTACGCCGCGACCACCAGCTGTTACGATCCGGACGCGAACGGCGCAGCGTGCGGACATTGCGACTCCTGCCAGCTTCGACGCGCGGGGTTTCTGCAGGCCGGGGTGCCCGACCCCACGCGCTACGCCGCCGCCTGATCCTCCCACTGCCGACCCCGTGTACACCATCAAGGAAATTTTCTACACGCTGCAGGGAGAAGGGGCCCAGTCCGGCAGACCGGCGGTTTTTTGCCGTTTCAGCGGCTGCAATCTCTGGTCGGGACGTGAGCTCGACCGACCGAGTGCCATTTGCCAGTTCTGCGATACCGATTTCGTGGGCGTGGGTCTCGACGGGGGGCGTTTTTCCTCGGGCGCCGACCTCGCCAGCGCCGTGGCGGCGCGGTGGCCCCGCTCCGCTCCGTCTGACGCGAAACCCCTCGTGGTCTGCACGGGCGGGGAACCCCTCCTCCAGCTGGACAACGCGGCCATCGCGGCCTTCCACGAGGCGGGCTTCGAGGTAGCCATCGAGACCAATGGCACCTTGCCCGTGCCCGACGGCGTGGACTGGGTCTGCGTGAGCCCCAAGGCCCGGGCGGAGCTGGTGGTCACACGCGGCCACGAACTCAAGCTCGTCTTTCCGCAGGCGGGTGCACCCCCGCACGCCTTTGAGGGGCTCGCCTTCCAGGTCCATTCCCTGCAACCCATGGACGGCCCCGACCGCGAGGCCAATACCCGGGCTGCCCTCGAGTATTGCCTGGAGCACCCACGCTGGCGGCTCAGCCTCCAGACCCACAAGCTCCTCGGCCTCCGCTGAACCCCTCGCAAACGCCCCATTGCTCCTTTTCAAGGATTTTTCGTTCGAAGCGGCCCACCGGCTGCCCAATGTGCCCCCCGACCACAAGTGCGCCCGGTTGCACGGCCACTCTTTCCAGGTCCGGGTCAGCGTCGATGGCCCTGTGGACGCCCATTCGGGCTGGGTGATCGATTTTGCGGACCTCAAAGCCGTGGCCAAGCCCGTGATTGACTCCCTCGATCACCGCTACCTCAACGAAATCCCCGGACTGGAGAACCCGACCTCCGAAGTGGTGGCGGTCTGGCTCTGGCGAAGGCTCAAGGAAGCGCTTCCCTCGCTCGCCGCCATCGAGGTCAGGGAAACCTGCACCACGGGGTGCATCTACCGGGGGGAAGTGGTTCCGTTTTGACCGATTGCCGATACATTCCGACCTTTCCGGCGTCCCTCAGCTGACTGGTTCGCTTCGGCGTTTCACCCTGTGCCTCGCGTCACGCCTTGACCCTTCGCGTTCGCCCTCTGCTCCTCGCACTCCTCTGCTGCACCTCGGCGTTTGTCGCCGAAGGGCAGTCGACGCGTGCCAAGCGGGTGCGCAAGAAGCCGTTCGAGGAATTCAGCCGCTCGGCACAGCGCCTCAAGGAAGCGCTGCGTTCTGGTAACTCGCTGGCGGTTCCCTACGGAGAGCCGGTGAAAATCCCGATCGACTCGGTTGCCGCGCGCGACACCATTCTCGCCGCTGCGCGCTCCCAGCTGGGAACCCGGTACGTCTACGGTGCCGAACAGCCGGGTCGCGCGCTCGACTGCAGCAGCCTCGTTCGGTTCGTTATGGCGGCCCTCCGCCTCGACCTCCCTCGCACCGCACACGAGCAGGCCAAGCGGGGCCTCCAGGTCGCTCGCGAGGTGAACCATCTCCGGCCCGGCGACCTGCTCACGTTCGGCGAGCGGGACAGCGTCACACACATCGGGGTGTATGTGGGAGACGGGCGGTTCGTTCATGCCAGCACCACTCAGCGTCGCGTGGTCGAGGCCTCCATCGATCAGCCGGGCACCTGGTTCCGGCGGAACTGGAAGGGCGTGCGACGGTTGCTCGCGACCACCGAAACGGTCGACAGCACCGGATGATGGCCTGATCTTTCGCCTTGCCCTTCAGCGCGACCCTTTACGGTCGCGCTGTTCGTTTTCGGACACTCCATCCCGACATCGAACAGCTGCCGCGGAGCTGTGAAACTCGCAAAGGGTTCCTGACGAATGAGTTACAGCGTCAGCGAGTCGGGCACACTTCTTCCCTTGGTGAGGCTCGAACCCCGGAACGATTCCGGTTGTCGAACCTTCCGAGTCACCCGAGTCAATCACGCGTGGACGTCAAGCGAGATCCCCCCAAAAAAACCAAGCGGAACATTCTCATCGGGGTCGGCGTCGCGGCGATCGCGGCGACGACTGTTGCGCTGAGCAACCTGGAAGCGCGCCCGCAGGGTGTCGCCAGGGCCGAGCTGTGGATCGACTCCGTGGTGCGCGGCACGATGATCCGTCAGGTCCGCGCGCCGGGCACCCTGGTGCCCGAACAGATGCGATTTGTCGCCGCGGTGACAGCGGGTCGTGTTGAAGCCCGTCCTTTACGCCCCGGCTCCGCGGTCACCCGCGGCACAGTCATCCTCGAGCTGAGCAATCCCGAGGTTCAGCTTCAGTCCCTCGACGCCCAGCGTCAGCTCACGCAGGCCGAGCAGGACTTCGTGACACTCAAGACCTCGCTCGAGAGCAACAAACTCAATCAAGCCGCGACGGTTGCGCAGCTCAAGACGCAGCGCGCAAACGCTCTCCGCGAAGCCTCGGTCTTCGAGGGCCTAGACGCCAAGGGGCTGTCATCGCGCAACGAGGTACAGCGGGCAAAGGAAAGCGCCGCTGAACTGGAGATGCGGGTGGACCTCGAACAGCAGCGCCTCAACCTGCTCGCCGGCGCGCTGGATGAGCAGCTGGAAAAGGCCCGCGCCAATGTGGAGCGCCTGCGTGCCATTGCCCGTTTCCAGCTCGAGCGGGTCGCCTCGATGCGGGTGCTGGCGGGCGAGGATGGCGTGCTGCAATCCCTCAACTGGGAACTTGGCCAGTGGGTGAATCCCGGCCAGGAGCTGGCGCGCGTTGCCCAGCCCGGCAAACTCAAGGCGGTGTTGCGGGTGCCCGAAACGCAGGTCAAGGATGTCGTCATCGGCCAGAAGGCGTCGATCGATACCCGCAACGGACTCATCGCCGGCAGTGTCATGCGTATCGACCCGATCTCGCAGAATGGAACGGTCACGGTTGAAGTCGCACTCGAGGGCGCACTGCCCAAGGGCGCACGCGCCGATTTGTCAGTCGATGGGGTCATCGAGCTCGAACGACTCGACAACGTGCTGCACGTGGCGCGTCCCGCCTACGGACAGCCGGAGAGCACGGTCGGTCTCTTCAAGGTGAGCGCTGACGGCAAGACGGCGGAACGCCTGAGTGTGCGGCTGGGCCGCGCCTCGGTGAGCACCATCGAAATCCAGCAGGGTCTGCAACCTGGCGACAGTGTCATCGTGTCCGACATGTCGCGGTTTGACAATGTGCAGAAGGTACGGATTCAACGATAAGACGCGACACGTCAGACCAGACTCGAGAAGGTTCACGTTTTCACCCCTACTGATCCAGACATGACTGCCCCAGCCGCTGACGCCCTCATCCGCATGGAAGGGATCAAGAAGATCTTCTACACCGACGAAGTCGAGACACACGCGCTGGCCGACATTCACCTGCAGATCAACCCGGGCGAATACATCGCCATCAATGGACCATCGGGGTGCGGTAAAACAACGCTGCTCTCCATCCTCGGCTTGCTCGACACCCCAACCGACGGCAGCTACGTCCTGAGCGGCGAAAGTGTCTCGAATCTCTCGGCGGCCGATCGCGCGCGTATCCGCAACCGTCAGATCGGATTCATCTTCCAGGCGTTCAACCTCATCGGCGACCTCACGGTCTACGAAAATGTCGAGCTCCCGCTGACCTATCGCGGGATGGCAGGCGCCGAACGTAAAAAGCGGGTGCAGGAAGCGCTGGAGCGCGTGGGCATGTCCCACCGCATGAAGCACTACCCCTCGCAGCTCTCCGGTGGTCAGCAGCAGCGTGTGGCCGTTGCGCGCGCCGTGGCCGGCGACCCGGCCATCCTGCTCGCCGACGAGCCAACGGGTAACCTCGACTCCACCAACGGCGAAGCGGTCATGGAACTGCTGCGCGAGTTGCATCGTGGCGGCGCCACCATCTGCATGGTGACGCACGATCCGCGTTATGCACGTCATGCCGACCGGTCGATCCATCTGTTCGACGGTCGTGTGGTCGACGAAATGGCAGGCGCCGCTTCATGAGTGGACAGCCGCAGGTCTCGGCGCCGGCAGGCCGTCACCTGCGGCTCCTGCCTCGTGAACACATCAGGACCGTGCCCCGCTGGCGCTTTGTGGTGCGCGGGGTGGTGACCTGGTTTGCGTTAGGCGCCGTGCTCGCCACCGCGGCGGCCGTGCTGGCCATGCCCGCACTGGCGCAGGGGGACCTAAGTGCCGCCGAAGCCGCCATCAGAGCCGGAAACTCGCGCGCGGCCCGCCAGATTGCCGAGGCCGCGCTCAAGGCCAGCCCTGACGATGCGGCGGCACACTACTGGCTCGGCCGGGCGGCCTTCGCCGAATCCCGATGGGGCGAAGCGACTGGCCATTTCGAGAACGCGACCAGGACCGGCCCCAGAACGTCACTCTACTTCGAGTGGTTCGGCAACGCGCTCGGCAACGAAGCGCGGGCGGCCAGCAAGTTGCGCCAGCCCTTTCTGGCCAAACGCATGAAAGCGGCGTGGGAGACCGCCATCCAGCTCGACCCGCAGACCGTCGAGGCCCGTGCGAGCCTGATCCAGTTCTACGTCCAGGCGCCGGGGTTCATGGGCGGAAGCAAGGAGAAGGCCTTTGCCACGGCCGAAGAGATCAAGCGACTGAACCCGCTTCGTGGATGGGAAGAGATCGGCAAACTCCATGAACGCGACAAACGGTGGAATGAAGCGGAGCAGGCCTACCTTGCCGCTGCGGCACTGCCCGCCGAGCGTCCCTTCATGCAGTTCCGCCTCGGCCTGCTCTACGCCACCAGCGGACAGTACGAGCGGTCCCTCGACACGTACGAAGCGCTGGCCAAGGCACACCCCGATGAACGGGCGGCCCTCTTTGCCATCGGTCGTGTTGCCGGTCTGTCCGGGTTGCGGCTGGAGCGCGGTGCTGAAGCCCTGCAGTTGTATCTCTCGCAGACACCCAAAGCGACCGAACCGACGGTGGCCAACGCACAGTTCCGGCTCGGCATCGTCCGCGAGCGGCAGGGCCGCAGGGATGACGCACGCGCCGCGTATCAAACCGCTCTGGGTCTCGACCCGAAGCACAAGGATGCCTCGGCAGCACTAAAGAAATTAAGCTGACAGCGGGTTCGCCGTTGGCCGGTAGACGGTCGCGTTGATGTGTTGAGACGGGTCGCGACAGCGAGCCCCGGCTCAGCGGTCGCCTGCGGCTCTCGTGTCCGGTGCGCGCGCCCGTCGACGCTCGCCCATCTGGTATCATCTCTTCGCCTTTTCCGAGCTCGTCATGGACTCCCTGACGCAAGACCTCCGCTTCGCCTTCCGGTCGCTCCTCAAGTCGCCGGGGTTTACCGCGATTGCCGTGATCTGCATGGCGTTAGGCATCGCCGCCAACGTCTTTGTCTACAGCCCGGTCAATGCGCTGCTGATCAAGCCGCGGCCCTACAAGGACGCGCCGCGTATCATGCACGTGAGCACATGGCGGAAGGACGAAACCCGGAACGTCTTCGGCAGCTGGTCGTGGCGCGACATGGCCGACGTGCAGTCTGGTGCGGCGGCCATGTTCAGCGAGTGGGGCGCCTTTACCTGGAGATCGTGGAACATCGCGGGTGATTTCGAGCCCGAGCGCCTGGCCGGCGCACGGGTCACGGCGTCGTTGTTCCCCATGCTTGGCTTTCGCCCTGCGCTGGGACGTTTCTTTGAACCGTCCGAAGACCTCGATGGCCGAGTGGTGGTGATCGGACATGGTGTGTGGCAGCGCAAGTTCGGCGGTGACACATCGATCGTCGGACGTCCGATCACCGTCGATGGTGAACCCTATACCATCATCGGTGTCATGCAGGAAAAGGTGCGCTTCCCCGACACGGAAGACATCTGGTTGCCGCCGGAGCCGACGCCAGACGTACGAGAGAAGCGTGACCTTCGCCAGTGGCAGCTGATCGGGCGGCTCGCCCCGGAGGTTCGTCAGGAGGCGGCCGAGTCCCGGGTTGTGGACATCATGCGCGACCTTGCTGCGAGATTCCCCGACACCAATCGTGACATGGGAGCCTGGGTGCTCCCCATCAGCGACGATCAGAAGTACTACGTTGGCGGCATCTTCATGACCATGGTCGGGGCCGTGGGCTTTGTACTGCTCATCGCCTGCTCGAATGTGGCCAACCTCCTTCTCGCCCGGGGTTCCTCCCGGCAGCGTGAAGTGGCGGTGCGCCTCTCCATGGGTGCGACGCGCCCGCGCCTGATCCGTCAACTACTCACCGAAAGCCTCCTGCTGGCCGTGCTGGGCGGGGCGTTAGGCATCCTGCTTGGCACCTGGGGCACTGTGGTCTTCACCAACTGGGGGCTTCCCTCCAACGTGCCCTGGTGGATGACCTTCGAGATCGACCGGACCGTGCTCCTGATGACCTTTGGCGTCACGATCCTCTCCGGGCTCATCTTTGGCGTGGCACCGGCCCTCAAACTGTCGCAACCCGAACTCGCCAGAACGCTCAAGGAGTCCGGCGAGCGCGGCGGAAGTGCTCACGGGAGTTTGGGCAGGCTGCGCTCCACCCTGGTGGTCACGCAGCTCGCCCTGTCGCTGGTACTCCTGGTCGGTGCGGCGCTGATGGTGCAGAGTTTCATGCGCTCACAGCGCGCCGAGCTCGGGATGGACGCGCCGTCACTCCTCACCGGAGAGCTGGCTTTTTACGGGGCTCGTTATGCGACGGACTCCGCCCGGGATGAAGCACGCGCGACCCTGCTGCGCAACCTGGAGAGCAATGCGGCCGTGCAAGGCGCGGCGCTTGCCGGGTGGCTTCCCGTTGGCGGGTGCTGCACCGGAACCATCCTCCGCGTGGCCGGCCGATCCTACGAACCCGACCGCGAACCGCGCGCCACGTTCAACGCCGTTTCGTCGGGGTACTTCGCGACGCTCGGCACGCCGGTCATGCGCGGGCGTGAGTTCAACGACGGCGATCGGAGAACCACGGCGCGGGTGGCCCTTGTGTCCGAGACTCTGGCACGCCGGGAGTGGGCAAACGAAGACCCCATCGGCCGCACCATTCTCGTGGGGCAGGATACCACACCCACCTCTGTCGTCGGCGTGGTGGCCGATCTGGTGGTGTCGTCGATATCGCCCTCGGACAAGTCGCAGTCCGCTCAGGTGTATATCCCCATCACGCAGGGCACCTGGCCACGAGCTGCAGTGGTGGTGCGGTCCGCTGGTGACCCGGCTTCGCTGGTCGGGGCGCTACGCGCCGCGGTCAGCGCGACCGACAAGGACCTTCCCGTGAGCAGTCTCTACACCATGGACAAGGTGATTCAGGACCGCTGGTTCCAGGGTCGTGTGTTCGGAATGATGTTCGCCGTGTTTGGTGTTGCCGCGCTGGTCCTGGCCACCATCGGCCTCTACGGCATCATGTCATACACCGTCTCGCAGCGTCGGCAGGAGATGGGGGTGCGTATGGCATTAGGCGCACAGCCGGGCGACGTGCTGCGTCTGATCGTCGGATCGGGCGCACGGCTCCTTGGTTTTGGTGTCCTGATCGGCGTCCCCGCGGCCCTGGGCCTCGCCCAGCTGCTGCGCGGGAATCTCTACGACATCTCAACCACCGACCCGGTGACCTTTGTGGCGATTCCCGTGATGCTCGCCCTGGTGGCGCTCGCCGCCTCGTATGTGCCGGCCCGACGCGCCACACGCGTCAGTCCCACCATCGCCATGCGGGCGGAGTAACCGGGCCGCTCACTCCATTTTCCCGCCTTGCCACTCGATCCCTCGGCCTCAATGGACACCTTCAAGCAAGACCTGCGGTTCGCCGTCCGGTCTCTCCTCAAGTCCCCCGGCTTCACCGGCATCGCCGTGTCGTGCATGGCGTTAGGCATCGCGGTCAATGTGTTCGTGTACAGCCCGGTGAATGCGCTCCTCATCAAGCCGTTGCCGTACCGGGACTCGGGCCGGATCATGCACCTCAATACCTGGCCGACGGACCGCGAACAGGAGACCTACTTCAGCTGGTCGTGGTCCGATCTCCAGGATGTACAGCGGGCCAGTCGTGACGTCTTCAGCGAGTGGGGTGCGTACACCAACACGAGCTGGAATCTCGCGGGCAATATGGAGGCCGAGCGGGTGGAGGGAGCTCGCGTGACGGCCTCGCTCTTTCCGATGATGGGACTGCAGCCCTCGCTGGGCCGTTTCTTCCGCGACGAAGAGGAGGTCGGCGGACGAGTGGCGGTCATCGGGCATGGATTGTGGCAACGCAAGTTCGGTAGTGACCCCGCGGTGCTCGGCCGCGCGGTCACCGTCAACGGCATGCCCTACACGGTGATCGGTGTCATGCAGGAGAAGGTGCGCTTTCCGGAGATCGAGGAACTCTGGATTCCCGCCGATCCGTCCGTCGACGAGCGCGAACGGCGAGACGCTCGCACCTGGCAGTTCCTGGCCCGCCTCGCTCCCGGGGTGAGTCAAGAGTCCGCCGAGGCACGCGTTCAGGCGCTGATGCGCGACCTGGCCACACGATTCCCGTCAACCAATCGCGCGGTCAGCGCCTGGATCCTCCCGTTCAACGACAACATCAAGTTTCAGGTGGGCGGAGTCTTCATGACCATGGTTGGAGCGGTCGGATTCGTCCTTCTGATCGCCTGCTCCAATGTGGCCAATCTCCTTCTCGCGCGCGGAAGTTCGCGTCAACGTGAGCTTGCGGTCCGTCTATCGTTGGGAGCAACCCGTGGCCGGCTCGTGCGCCAGATGCTGACCGAGAGCCTGCTTCTGGCGTTGCTTGGCGGCCTGTCCGGTGTGTTGCTCGGCACGTGGGGCACACTCGCTTTCACGCAGTGGGGGATGCCCAGCGAGGTGCCGTGGTGGCTCACGTTCGACATCGACCGCACCGTTCTCCTCATGACGCTGGGCATCACGGTCGTGTCAGGGCTCGTGTTCGGCATCACCCCGGCTCTCAAGCTTTCGCGACCCGATCTCTCCCGAACACTAAAGGAAGGAGGAGGGAGTCGTGGGGGGAGCGCACATGGCAGTTTGGGAAGGACACGCGCGACGCTCGTGATATCGCAGCTGGCGCTGTCGCTGGTGCTTCTGGTTGGCGCGGCCCTGATGGTGCAGAGTTTTCTCCGGACACAGAACGCACGCCTGGGCTTTGATCGCAGCGGCCTGCTGACCGGACGCCTGGTGTTTGCGGGGGAGCGATACGCCTCCGACTCCGCACGTCTGAACGCGCAATCCGCTCTGCTGCGGGAACTGCGAAGCACACCTGGCGTGGCTGGGGCGGCCCTTGCCGGATGGCTCCCGATCGCCGGCTGTTGCTCCGACGACGTGTATCGCATACCTGGGCGCACGTACGAACCGGGGCGCGAACCCTCGGCCATCTTCAACGTGGCGTCGGAGGAGTACTTCGGCACCCTCAACGCCAGGTTGCTGCGAGGGCGCGAGTTTACCGAGGCCGACCGGGCAGGCAGCGCGCGCGTGGCTGTGGTGTCCGAAACACTTGCACGCCGCGAATGGGGAAGTGCCGACCCGATCGGCCAGACCCTGACCATCCGCAGCGACTCCATGCCTGTGTCGGTAGTGGGGGTCGTTTCTGATATGGTGGTCTTGCAGCTGAACGACCGCGAACGTACCCGAGCCGCACAACTCTATGTGCCGCTGGCGCAGGCTGGCTGGGCACGAGTGGCCGTCGTCGTGCGCGCCCACGGCGACCCGTCCGGGCTGGTGAGCGCGGTTCGCAACGCCATGACGGCGACGGACAAGGACCTCCCCCTGAGCCGCATTTTCACGATGGATCAGGTCATCAGGGATCGCTGGTTTCAGGACCGGGTGTTTGGTGCGATGTTCACGGTCTTTGGTCTCGCGGCGCTGCTGCTGGCGAGCATCGGCCTCTACGGTGTGATGTCGTACACCGTGTCACAGCGTCGGCAGGAGATGGGGGTGCGCATGGCGTTAGGCGCCCGGCCTCGCCATGTGCTGCGGCTGGTCCTCGGATCGGGGGCCCGCTTGCTCGCCGTGGGTGTGCTGATCGGTGTCCCGGCCGCTTTCGGGCTTGCCCAGCTGCTGCGCGGGAGCCTGTACGGTATCACGGCCACCGACCCGCTCACCTTCGCGGTCATCCCCGTCGTGCTGGCCGTTGTGGCGCTGACTGCGACATTCGTCCCTGCGCGACGGGCCACCCGCGTCGAGCTGACTGTCGCCATGCGCGCGGAGTAGATTCGTGCGCATGGCCTTCTTCAAGTCCAGCAAGCCCGCATTACCGGTCGAGGAGCCGGCACACGTCGGCCCCCTCGTATCATTGCGCGGGCTCGAGAAGTTCTATGACACGGCCGCCGGCCGCTCGTATGTGCTCCGGCGCGTGACCTTCGACATCCAGCCGGGCGAGTTCATCACCATCATGGGGCCGTCGGGGGCGGGAAAGTCCACCCTCCTCGCCATCCTCGGGATGTTCGATGGACAATGGACGGGGGAGTTCCACTTTCGCGGCCATCCGGTGCACGCGCTGGCGAACAAGGAGCGGCTGGCGCTCAACCGCCGGTATGTCGGCTTCGTCTTCCAGCAGTATCACCTGCTCGACGACCTGACGGTGGCCGAAAACCTGGACGTGCCCCTCTCGTATCGCGATGTCCCGCGCGACGAACGGGCCGCCATCGTGGGTGACGCCCTCGACCGCTTCCAGATCGTGGGCAAGAAGGATCTCTACCCCAGGCAGTTGAGTGGCGGCCAGCAACAGCTGGTCGGCGTGGCCCGGGCCGTCATCGCCCGCCCCTCCCTGCTCCTGGCCGACGAACCGACGGGTAACCTGCACTCCTCGCAGGCCCGGGAGATCATGGATCTCTTCGTCCAGCTCAACAAGCAGGGCACTACGATCGTCCAGGTCACCCACTCCGAGGACAATGCCCGGTACGGGTCGCGGATCATCAACGTGCGCGACGGCTGGGTGGTCGAGGATCAGCCAACCGGCTGATTTCGCTGGTCCCCGGTCAACCTGACCGCCGTGTAAGCGCCGGCGGTCCCCGTCCGTGGCAACGCCGGACCCTTGGGCGACGGACGTCCTGACCCAACCCTTGGCCCCCCCTGACCGTATTGGGGAGGTCGCCAGTACCGGGCCATTTTCCGCACCAATTCTTGCCGGATCAGCGCAAAGAATTGCCGCGCTTGGATTTACCCTTGCTGGTTGCGTGACCCGCATTCACTATAGACGTCTGTCAAACAACCTTGCCTCCCTGAGGGAGGGGATCGCATGAAGTCGATTCTTGCCGTGGCCGTCGCCGGCGTTACGGCTGTGGTGGTGGCCTCCTCGGGCCGCGTAAGGGTCCCCCAACTACAGGCAGCGAAGGCACCAGCGCTCACACCGCTCGCGTCTCCGCCGCCCCCCGTTCGGCGCCCCCTGGCGGGCCTGCCACACACGCTCCCAGCACGCGTGGTGCTTGCCCCCGAGGCACTCACGGGTGTGGTCAAGAACAGCTGCGCGGCCTCGTGCCACAGTGAACGTCGCAAGGCAGGAGATCTCTCCCTGGCCGCGTTCGATGTTGGGGCGGCCACCAAAGACCCCGAAGTCTCCGAGAAGATCATTCTCAAGCTGCGCGCCGGGATGATGCCTCCCCCGGGTTCGCGCCGGCCCGCCGGCGACACGCTGACCCAGCTGGCTGACGCACTCGAGCGCTCGATGGACCTGCGCTACGCCGCACAGCCTGATCCGGGATCCAAGACCTTCCAGCGGCTCAACGTTGCCGAGTACGAGCGTTCCATCAAGGACCTGCTGACACTCGAGGTGAAGGCCGACAAATGGCTGCCACTCGATACGAAAAGCGCCAACTTCGACAACATCGCCGATGTGCAGATGCCCTCGGCCACCACGCTCGACGCCTACCTCGACGCAGCCAGCGAGATTTCCCGGCTGGCCGTGGGTGACCCGAAGGCCAGTGTGTCGACCACCACGTACAAACTCCCACGTCTGGCCTCGCAGTGGACGCGGACTGAAGGCGCCCCGATGGGCACGCGTGGTGGCATGTCGGCCACACACACCTTCCCGGCCGACGGCGAATACGTCTTTGAAGTCACGCTCCATGCCATTCCCACGGGCCAGCTCTACGGCTCAGATGCACCCTTCGACGAGAAGATCGAGGTCTCGGTGGATGGCGAGCGTGTCGCACTCATCGAGATCGATCGCTGGATGTCGCAGGCCGACCCCGATGGCATGGACATCAAGACACCAGCCATTCCCGTGCGGGCCGGCGCCCATCGCGTGACGGCGGCCTTTCTGCAGACCTTCGAAGGCCCGGTCAACGACAACATCGCACAAATCGGGCACAGCATCGCGGACACGCAGATCGGTTCCGAAGCGGGGATCACCAACGTCGCACACCTGAGCGCGATGGCGGTGCGCGGTCCCTACAACCCGACGGGTGTGTCGGAAACCGAGAGCCGCCGCCGGATTTTTGTCTGCCGGCCGACCTCGACCGCTGAAGCCCGCCCCTGCGCCGAAAAGATCCTGACACACCTCGCGACGAGTGCCTACCGCCGGCCCGCGACCGCCAATGATGTGAAGGCGCTGATGACCTTCTACGATCAGGGCGCCAAGGAAGGCTTCGAGACCGGCGTGCGCACGGCACTCGAAGCGTTGCTCGCTTCTCCCCACTTTGTCTTCCGCTTCGAAGAGCTCCCCGCCGGTGCCAAAGCGGGCCAGCGCTACGCCATCGCCGACACCGATCTCGCCTCGCGGCTTTCGTTCTTCCTCTGGGGCACGCCGCCTGACGACAAACTCATGGCCGCGGCGCGCGCCGGCACCTTGTCGACGCCCGCCGGTCTCGCCGCGACTACACGGCGTATGCTGGCCGATCCCCGCAGCGAAGCACTCGCCACCCGCTTCGCCGCGCAGTGGCTGCGACTGCAAGACATCGACAAGGTCCACCCCGATGCCCTGCAGTTCCCGGACTTCCACGAGCAGCTGGCCGAGGCGATGAAGGAGGAGACGCAGCGCTTCTTCGGCTACATCGTGCGCGAGAACCGCAGTGTGCTCGACCTGCTTTCAGCCGACTACACCTTCCTCAACGAAGCGCTCGCCAATCACTACGGCATCTCCGGCGTGACCGGCGACGACTTCCGCAAGGTGACCTATCCTGACGACCGGCGTCGCGGCCTGCTCGGCCACGCCAGCGTGCTGACTCTCACCTCACATGCCAATCGCACCTCACCGGTGCTGCGCGGCAAATGGGTGATGGAAGTGCTGATGGGTACGCCACCGCCCGCACCACCCCCGAATGTGCCGGACCTCGAGAAAACGGGAGAGGCGAAAGAGGGGCGTATGCTCACCACGCGTGAGCGTATGGAAATCCACCGCGCCAACCCGTCGTGCCGTTCGTGTCACCTCTTCATGGACCCGATCGGACTGGCCATCGACAACTTCGACGTCACCGGACGCTGGCGTATTCGCGAGTTTGGTGAAGCCCTCGACACACGGGGTGACTTCTACGACGGCACGAAAATCTCCACGCCCGCCGAACTGCAGAAGGCGCTGCTCAAGCGCCCGACGCCGATCGTGCGGAACTTCACGGCCAATCTCATGGCGTACGCCATCGGCCGTCGCATTGAATCGTTTGACCAGCCGGCCGTGCGGCGCATTGTCCGCGACGCGGAAACCGGCGGATACAAGTTCGGCGACTTTGTCCTGGGTGTCGTGCGCAGTGATGCGTTCCGCATGAAGCGGGCGCCCGTCGCCGCCGACGCCAGCAACGCTTCCACTGACGCGGCTGCCAGCAGCCGTCAACGCTAGTTCACGCACCGGAGATCTGATCACATGCGTTTTCTCGCAGGCAAGCCACTTCCGCGTCGCACCTTCTTGCAGAGCATGGGTGCCACCGTCGCCCTGCCCTATCTCGACGCCATGATCCCGGTCGGGCGGAACGCGAGTCGTTTCGGCCCATCCGACAAGACACGCCTCGTCGCCATCGAAATGGTGCACGGCGCGGCAGGCTCCAACGAGCTTGGCGCCAAACTCAACTTCTGGTCCCCCGCCGCCACGGGGCGGAAGTTCGACCTCTCTCCGACTGCGCTCAACAGCCTGGAACCGTGGCGCGACTACCTCACGATCATCAGCAACACCGATGTGAGAGAAGCCGAGCCCACCACGGCCAAGGAAATCGGCGGTGACCACTTCAGGTCGAGCGCGGTGTACCTCACGCAGTGCCATCCGCGACAGACTGAAGGTTCGGATGTGCGTGTCGGCACTTCGCTGGACCAGATGTACGCCCAGCGCTTTGGGCAGGAGACGCCGATTCCCTCGATGCAGCTGTGCATCGAACCGGTGGATCAGGCCGGTGGGTGCGCCTATGGCTACGCCTGCGTGTACACCGACTCGATCAGCTGGGCCTCGCCCACCGATCCGCTGCCGGTGATCCGCGACCCGCGGGTGGCGTTCGAGAAACTCTTCGGTGTGGGTGGCTCATCGGACGAGCGGGCGGCCCGGCGCCGCACCCGCCGCAGCATTCTCGACTTTGTCTCGAGCGAGATGTCGTCGCTCAAGGCCATGCTCGGCGCCGACGACAAACTCCGCATGGATCGCTATCTCGAGGACATCCGCGAGGTTGAGCGGCGCATCCAGCGCATCGAGGCGCGCAACGCCTCCGGTGAAGAGCGTGCCCTGCCGGGCGCGCCGGCCGGTGTGCCCGATTCGTACACCGAACATGTGCAGCTCATGTTCGATATCCAGGCCCTCGCCTTTGCGGCCGACATTACCCGCGTCTTCTCGTTCAAGATGGGACGTGATGGTTCGAGCCGTGTGTACCCGGAGTCGGGTTCGGAGCGCCCCTTCCACCCGGCCTCGCACCATGGCGGAAGCGAACGCGGCGTGAAGGAGTTCCAGCTGATCAACAAGTACCACGTCAGTCTGCTCCCGTATTTCCTGGAGAAACTCAAGAACATCCAGGATGGCGAATCGAACATGCTGGAGAAGACGCTCATCATGTATGGCTCGCCGATGGCCGACGGCAACCTGCACAACCATCGTCGCTGCCCGCTCATCCTGCTGGGCCACGCCAACGGCAAGATCGAAGGGAATACCCATATCAAGGCCGCCGATGGCACTCCAATGGCCAACGCCCTGCTGGCCGCGATGCACTCGATGGGCTTTGACGACATGAAGACTTTCGGCGACAGCACCGGTGTGCTCTCGCTGCGGAATGCCGAAAGCACCACCGCACCCGGCAACTCCTGAGGAGACGACCCATGCCACGCATGCGATGGTTTGCTGGATTGGTAGCGGCGGTGGCGGTCCTCGGCGCGGCCACACCGGCGCCTACGGAAACCGCGATCGCTGATGCGGTGATGCGGCGCGACACGTCCAAGGTGCGCGTACTCCTGCGGCAGGGTGCCGATGTGAATGCGGCCCAGGGCGACGGCATGACCGCGCTGCACTGGGCGTCGATGCATGGCTACGCCGATCAGGCCAGCATGCTCATTTTCGCGGGCGCGCGGCTCGACGCCGTGACGCGAAACGGAAGCTTCACACCGCTGCACCTCGCCTCGCGATCGGGACGGGCCTCGGTGGTGAAGGTGCTGGTCGAGGCGGGCGCTGACGTGAACCTGCCGACGCGTGCCGGTGGTGCCACACCGTTGCACCTCGCCGTCCAGCAAGGTGATGTGGCGACCATTTCGTTGCTGCTCGACAAGGGCGCGAAGGTGGACGCCGTCGAAGGGGCCTGGAAGCAGACGCCGCTGATGTGGGCGGCCTCGTACAACCGGACCAAAGCGATCGAACTGCTGCTGGCGCGTGGCGCGAGCGTGAAGACGATGTCGCTGGTGGAGAACACCAAAGCGCGCGAAACAGCCGAGCGCAATTCCATGTTCGCGCGCTCACGCCGTGTGGCAGCCCTCAAGGCCGCTGAGCGCGTCCCTGGTGCGGCCGCAGCACAGGCGGGCGCGGGTGGTCCGCCAGCGGGTGGACCGCCGGGTGCACCGGCAACCGCAGGTCCCGCAGGCGACTCGGCAGCTCGCCAGGTTGCGGCACGTGCGGCGGCACAGCCCCGCGCTGATTCCGCTGCGCGTCCCACGACATCGCGTCCAGACTCCGCGGCCCGCCAGATGGCGGCACGTCCCGCCACAACGGCTCGACCCGACTCCGCCGGTCGCCCTGCGGGTGCGCGGCCCGATTCGGCTGCACGGCCGAGAACACCCGCCGACTCCGGGAGCAACCCCGCTGCCCGCGCGTTAGGCTACACCGACCTGCTCGGCAATCGGGGCGGGCTCAATGCGCTCCACTTTGCGGCGCGTGACGGCAACATCGAGGCAGCACTCAAACTCCTCGACGCCGGCGCCGACATCAATGCGGTCACCGGTGGTGACAGCTCGACGGCCCTCCTCCTGGCCAGCATCAACGGTCATTACGATCTGGGCGAAGCACTGCTCAAGCGTGGTGCCAATCCCAAGCTCGCCAATCACGCTGGTGCCACGCCCCTGTATACTGCGCTCAACGTGCAGTGGGCCGCCAAGTCGATGTACCCGCAGCCCACAGCGCAGCGTCAGCAGCAGACAGGCTACCTGCAGTACATGGAAGACCTGCTCAAGGCCGGCGCCGACGTCAACGCACGGCTCACGAAACATCTCTGGTTCATGTCCTACAACTTCGACTTGTTAGGGGTGAACACCCAGGGCGCCAACACGTTCTGGCGTGCGGCGTACGCGACCGACGTGCCGGCGATGAAGCTGCTCGTGAAGTACGGCGCCGACCACAAGGTGGCCACCACACGTCCGGCGGGTCGCATTCGCACCGAGGACGCTCCGGCTGAGGAAGGCGGCGAAGGGAAGGACCCGTCGGGCCTCCCCCCAACGGCAATTGGTGGTCCTGGCGTCTTTCCCCTGCATGCCGCTTCGGGCGCCGGGTACGGTGAAGGATTCGCGGCCAACTCACACGTACACGCGCCCGACTCCTGGCTCGCGTCGGTGAAGTACCTCATCGAGGAACTGGGCCACGATCCCAACCAGCGCGACTTCAATGGCTACAACGCGCTGCACAACGCGGCCTCGCGCGGCGACGACGAGCTGATCGACTATCTGATGTCGAAGGGCGTCGAGGTGACGGCGGTGAGCCGCAAGGGCCAGACGGTTGCCGACATGGCCAATGGTCCGGTGCAGCGCATTCCGCCTTTTGTGGAGACCGTCAAGAAGCTGGAGAAGCTGGGTTCGAAAAACAGCAACAAGTGCAAGAGCTGCTGAACCGGGTTCGCTCGCTCTAGTTGAAGCCGCCGCTGTGAGCGCTCCAGCGGCAGTGCGTCAAGCGCCGGCAGTTCCTCATCACCCGCGGGCTGGTCGGGGCACTGCGCCGCAACAGAACTAACGTGAGCCCAGGGCGGGCGGCCGGGCCGCAAGGCGCAGGCAGGCCCGCGGCTCCCCTGTCGACCCCGCGCGCTGGCGACAGCGCAGGAACTCCACGAAGCCTGGCGTCACGGGATTCGGGAACCGCTGCGCGCGCCAGGGCCCGCGTGCGACAAATCCTCCGGAGACCGCTGCGCCGTGGCGGAAGGCGATGTTCGGGGCAGGATGGGGCGTGCACAGCAGCGCGGCGTTCCAGCAGAGGTTGTCGTTCGTGGGGACCTGCAATTCCACTCCGTAGTCAGAACGGAATTGGCTGACGCGTGCCGTTGGCATTGGGTGAAGGACAACGCCTGGCGCCGGAATCACGAAAACGGGAGACGCCAGCCACCTCCAGGTATACGGCTCAAAATGAGACGGGCCCTTGGCACGGACCTGCACCGAGAACAGGACCACCGTCGTGATTGCGACGCCAACCCCGAGACCCCAACGCGCGGGTACCGCAAGGCGATCGGACGATCGCCCTCGTTCGAACGCCCATGCGACGGCCAACCCGGCGCCGATCCAGAACAGGGCGTGCCCGAAGCGAGGATGTGGAGCGGTCACGAACCAGAACGCCAGCGAGGCTCCGACCGGGACGGCGTACCACCATGGCGCGCGTCGGGGGCCTGTGGCACGCCGCAGCAGGGATCCCCACGCCAGCGCAACCGCGACCAGTACGACGGGGGCCGCCACATCGAGCAGCAGGAAGTCCTTTGAAAAGATGCGCAGCATCCAGGGACCAACCCAGTCGAGCCCGACGCCATAGGTTCGCGAGTTCAGGTGGCGAGCGCTTTGGACCACCCAGGCGGCCTCAGCGGCCACCTGCTCGGCCGGAACCCGCCAGCTTACCGGCAGGGACAGCAGTGAAGACGGGTACAGGAGATATCCGCTGATGACGGCGCCGCGGCCCATCCATGTGAGCACTAAGATGCTCGGCCACACGAGCAGATTCGTCACCGCTCGAAGGCGGGCGGACCCCTCGAGACCCTGTACGTGCCGCCACACCACCATAGCGCCCGCCACGACCGCAAAGACCACTGCGCTCAGCTTTATGACGATGCTCCCAGCGAGGAGGATCAGGATGTCGCGAGCGACACCGTCTCGACGCACAACGTCGGGCGGACTTCCCAGTGCCTCGACGAATCGAACCGCCGTCGCCATCAGGAGGAGGCTTACCGTGAGGTCGGTCGAAAGGCTCGCGGCGTCGTCGCGGGCCAGCGTGGTAATGAGGGCTGGAATCCACGCGCACATCATCACGTCCCCGACCGCGAACACTTCACCGCGCAGGCAGCGGGCGCCCCGTACCAGTGCCTCGGTCAGCACCAGCATGAGGAGCCAGCCGTTCAGGACGTGGCTCGCCCCATTGGACAGAGGTCCGTGATCGATAGCGGCCGCGAGCAGAAAAGATGAGCCATTGAAGGCGAGGCGACCGTGGAGGTTCCCGAGGCCCGGTACGATGGCGAGTTGCTTGGCCCATTCGACGGCGGGGATGTGGTACATGCCGCTGTCGTACAGGCTAACCGCCGCGGTGCAACGGTTGGCCGCCCAAAAGGCCACCAGGACAATGGCAAGGGTCGAGGTCGGATGGCCCACGACGAACGTGCGAAGCCCGTCAGGGATCCTTTCACGTGGAGCGTGCATCCATCCAACGACGGAAAGCACACCCAGCACGGCCGTGGCCAGGGGCGTGATCGGCCGGGCGAGATGCCACAACTGCAGGATGCCGAGGCTGACAACGACTCCCACCCAGGCGTTGGTCCACCAGTCGAGCAGGGTGGGACGATCCGTCGCTCCAAGACGCCGCCGGACGAGCAGCCCGAGGCCGGTCATCACGAGGGTCAGCACAAGCCACGATCCCATGATGAGTGTGGGACCGGCGACAGCTGAGACTGCCAGTGCGAGGAGGCCGGTCATCTACGCGACCGCACCGCTTCCGTTCCGCCTGTCACAGGGCGGGTAAGCGACCTTCAAACACGCGCAAACGACTCTGCGTGCACCCGGGAGGGGACGTCCCACGAGAAGAACGGTCGCGGGGCGCTGCCACCAAACGGCGGATAGTCGACGGTCTCCGTGCTTGCCATGCCTTGCAACTTGGCGCGCGCACGCAGTGCCGCAAGTACCAGTTTGTCATAAACCAACTTTGCAGCCCATTGTCGCGAACGATCGCGTGCCGGACCGGCCCGCCGATGATGCCAATTGGCACTGCCGTGTGGGATGCCATCGGTCGCTCGGCCGGCTGCGGAGAATCGAGGCAGTCGCGACGTTGCCTCACCAGCACGGCTTCCGTAGGACTGCCAGCCATCGCGCGCTGGCCGCGATCGCCTAGCCGCCCGTTCGCGACTTCAGGTTCGCAGGCACGTGAGGCCCGCCGCCATCAACGAAGTAGGGCGTTGGCTGCGGTGCGCTCCCGGTTCGCGGACCCATCGGTAGGATCCAGCCCTGACGACCCTGCATGCGGGCCAGCAGCGCGGCATTAGCCGAGTCGCCCCGGTCGTGCACCCACAAGACCCGTGTGCCCTCGAGGTTCGCGCCATTCTGAACCCATTCCATCTTTGAGGAATAGGAAGGGAGGTACCGCACAAAGATCACGTGCTGCCCGGGCTGACGGCGCACCTGCTCCTCGAGCGCCGCACGTTGGCGCGACCATGCGACCGGGTCGATCCGGGTGGCGGTGGCAAAGGCGTGCCGTGCGGCCGCGACGATCAGGAAGGCAGCGACGGAGGCGTGCGCGAACCTCGACCATCGCTGCGCGACACGCGCGTAGCCTCGGGCGGCCACAATCCACACTACCGCGAGGAGGGGACCCACGTAGTGCGGATTGAAGTTGCTGCTGAGGATCGCCGCGGCGCAGCCCAGGGCGATGGCACTCCATACGGCAATGCTTCCCGGCAGGCCGAGAGCTGCCGCGGAAAAAAGAGCGAGGGCGATGGTAATCGCTGTGCCGTAGTAGGTCGCGGCATGCAGCACGCGATCGCGCAGGGTGCGGGCCGGGTCCTGCCGCAAGGCCGCGTACCGAGCGAGATCCTCCCTTGCTCGGACGACCTCCGTGACGCGGGTTGGCGCAGGGCCTGGGTTTGGCTGCTGCCAAACGAAGGGCGGCGCGCCGAAGGCGGCGCGCTCGTACGTCGTGTACGCGAGCGACGTCCATCGTCCGGTCGTCGCGTGGTTGTGGGCCAGGAGCAGGGCGCTCGCTAGGAGGAGCGGGGCGCCTGCGGCCCCGGCCACGCGCCACACCATGGCGGGCTTACCCTCCCGATACCACAGCCACATCCGTCGGAGGATGTCGAGGGCCAGCGGGAGGCAGATAAGAAATCCTTCGAACGGCCGCGTGAGGGCGACGAAAGACGCACCGATGCCCGCCGCCAGTGCTGCAGTCACCTCGGCGCCGCGCCTGAGGCGAAGCCATCCGCCCACGACGAGAAAGATTCCCGCCATGGAAAGAGCGGTGGGCCAGAAGCCCGTTGCGATCTGACTGCCCGCGATGGCCAGCGCGAAGAGCAGGGTCGCCACGCGTGCCGCCCAGCGAGGGACGAATGGCGCCAGGCCCCAGGCGAGAGCGGCGACGGACACGCCGACCGTCAGGAAGTGCCCAGCACGGTACGAGTTGGTGGTCAGGTAGCCGAGGCCAAGCATGACCCCGTATCCGGGGAGGTACTTCGCGGCGTAGGTCGGCGAGACAAGGATGTGGAAGGTCTCGAAGAACTCCGGCGAGGCCGGCGCAGGGTTGGCGAGGCGGCCAAGCGCCAGCGTCTCGCCAGCCAGCAAGTAGGCAAACTCGTCGTGAACCAATGGCGGCGGCCAACCGGCCAAGGCAGTCCCGAGAAGAGCCAGAATAGTCCCGATGGCGCCCAGCGCGGCCACATCCGGGATACTCAGCGGGACTTGGGGGGTCTTGACGCGCCACATACGTGACGCACGTCACGCAAGAAGCGGACCTCTGCGGCCGAGCCCGCTTGTGCGGCAGTTCTGCCTCTTTGGGGTCCCGAAGGGTCCCGAACAAAGCGGCAGCTGCCATAGCCGCCGGTGCTTCGCCCGGAACGTATTCCCCGAGGACCTCACTAGCGCCGGACTGCAACTGTCGCACGTCGAGCCAACCTGTTGGTTCCTCGCATCAATTACTCCGTGCCGCCCAACGGCGAAATGCCTATCCGCGCCGTTCCGCCGGCGTCACGGCGGGCCAACCGATTGTCTGCATGCGTGCCTCAGGCCGTACGGCGACCCCACCGTCGCCGGGATCCCGACGGCGGCTTCAGGAGTGTAGGCAGCGCCCCTCATACTCGGAGCTCAAGCGTCGGCGCAGCCAGGACCGGCTACCTACACTCGGTACGCAGTCGTAGCAGGACCAACAACCGGATGCTTCCCTGGCGGCGCTTACGGCGCCCGGTTCCTTGCCAGGGAGTCCGTCAGGTGCCGAGCTCGCGCGAGAACGTCGGCGAATGTGGCCATTCCGAGGAGGTTCCCGGTGTGCCTGATGTCCCCGAGGCCGACGAACATTTCCTGGCCGCTGGGATACCGGATGTACTGCAGCGTGTCCAGAATCACCGTCGACACCGCGCCCGGCGCATTTGGTTGGCCCTCGTGGGGATTGATGGCCTGATGCAGGTAGGCAAACGCCGGGCTTCGCTCCACCGGCCGAAAGAGCGACGACCCCGGGAGGCCCCCCGGAGTACTGGCCAGGTCGAGCAAGGTCGCCGGGAGATCCCGGAGCGAGGCAGGCCCCGTGAGCCGCGTCCCCGCGCCGATGCGGCCGGGGTAGCGGATCACCAACGGAACCCACAACAGGTCGCGATCAACCACCCAGGTGTGTCCCCAATACTGCCGCTCGCCAAAGAGTTCGCCGTGATCTGCGACGACCACGAAGATCGTCGAATCCAGCACGCCACGAACACGCAGCGAATCGGCGATGCGCTCAACCTGCGCATCCATGTACGCGATCGCGCCGTGATACTGCTTCCGATCCGGCACGGAGTCCCGCAGCCGCTGCAGGTACTCGGGCGGGGCGTGCCTTGGGACATGGGCATCGAACATGTTCAGGAACGCAAAGAACGGGCGCCCCGCAGGGAGTTGCCGCTGCCAGTCGAGGAAGTCGTCGGCGACCAGATCGCCTGTCTTTACGTCAAAGGACAGGTTGGGGGGAATCCGCCAGGAGCCATAACGAAGCCCTCCGAGTCGCCTGCGCAGACCCCCGGTGGCCCGAAGCGCATCGTGCAGTTTGCCAACCTGCCACACCCATGCGCTCAGAGTCGCTTGCAGGAGCGTCTGCCGGTAATCGTGATAGATGTCAAAGCCGCGGGACAGCCCGGAATCCCACGCCGTGTAGGTCGCATTGGCCGTAAAACCACCAGTCGCGTACCCCTGTCCCCGCAGCACCTCTGCCAGCGTCGGCAGCTCCTCCGGCAGCGCCTGACGAAAGCCCACGCCGGAGGCGGGAGCGTAACGACCAGTGAACATCGTGGCGTGCGACGGAAGGGTCCACGGTGACGGCGAGAGCGCGCGCTCGACGAGGAGTCCCTCGCTCGCCAGTTGGCTCAGGAAGGGCGACGTCTCCTGATCGAAACCGTACGTGCTGAGGCTGACGGCCCGAACGACATCGAGGACGATGAGCACGATGCTCGGCCTGCCCTGCGTGGTGGCGAGTTCGCGGCTCGGCGGCGAGTTCGCGCGCCATCGCATGGCACCCTCAAGCGTCGCCAGGGTCGCCAGTGAACCTAACGCGGCCCAACGTACCACTCGCCCGGCCGTGCCGGGATGCAGCATGACGAGAGTCCCGCAGCGCACGCCGGCACCTGCCGCTACCAGGAAGCAGGCCCAGAGCGCGATGGCGTCGGTGCGCAGCATGAAGACGAGGACGCCGAGGCCCACCAGCACGCCCGTCGCAACGCCGATCGACCAGCGGGCAGCGACGAGCGCTGCGACGGCGCCAAGTGGCACCGACACACCGAGGGTGAAGACAAGCCAGCCGATTGGCGCCATCCACGGGGCGTCGCGCGAGACAAAAACCACGCGGTGCCCGAGTACCGCCCACCCCACCTGCCAGGCGACCTGACAGGCGGCAGCCAGCAGTCCAACGGCGAGGCCAAACGCCACCACACGCACGAAGACTCCCCGACCAGTCAGACTGCCATCAGCTCTTCGATGCATCGTTGGGACAGGGGAAACTGCGATAGTACGACATTACCGCGACGACCTAACCCGCGCCAGCGAGCTGGTGATTACGGGAAGCGAGCACGGCCTGGTAATCGGCCGGATCCTGCGATATCCACGCTGCCCGTGAACACTTTATCTGGCGAGCACGGGTGGTCGTACGGCCCTGCTTGGCGTCGTGTCCGCCGCAGGTGAGCAGGTGAGACGGTTTGTTTCAGAATTACTGACGGAACCTCGCCCCGATCACCAGCCCATCGGTACCGCGTGACCCATCCCCACCGATGTACGATCCCCTGAGTTCGCCAAAGAGCACCATGCGCTTGGCCGACACGCTCATCCCGACACCCATGGCCCGAGCGAGGCCAATCCCGCGCAGATCCTCGGGCTGCTGAAACTCAGAGCGCTGGCAGGGGCGGACGGCACAGCTTCCAGGACGAAGGATGCGGTCTCCCTGGAACACTCCCATCCCCAGGACAGTGTATGGCCGCACCCTGCTGTTTGGGCGCCACTCGTGCACCCAGCTGACCATGCCGCCAGCGGAACCCGCGCTCAGGCTGGAGGAGGTTACGCACGAAGGGCAGGATGGCCCGTGCCGGTAGGTCACGTCCTCAACGTCGTTTGACAGCTCCACCCTCCATCCGTTTCTGCTCCCGGTGGGAAGCCACTGCAGCTGGAGCGAAAAATACCACTCGCCCCCGCTTGCACCTCGGCCTCCGGTACGCGAACCACCACCCCCTGCGCCCCAGCTCAGTGCACTAGGGGGCGGCAGGGAGTCCTGCGCTTGCGCGACCGACGCGATCCCGACGAACAACGCGCACACAACGCGACGCATCTATGCTCCTTGTAAGAGGTCGCCCGTTCGACCCTCGTCACCCGCGCCCGGGGCGCGGCCATGGGACCGGACGCAATGGCGACGGACGAGTCGCGTTACCGGACCGGGAGCGTCACCGGTCGAATACTGCGCCGCTCTGTCGACGGTACAGGGACCTCGGAGTACGCACCGTCATATGTCGGTGTGGCGGTGCTCGAGGTGGCGGCGATGAACGCGCCTCTCAGTCCCGCAACCGCTCGATCACCGAATCACAACACTCGGCACCCCAAGCCACATCGTGCAGCATCAACGGGGCCCGCCGAGTGTCGAGTCGCGAAGGATGACTCGCCCACCCCGTCAGCTGGTGGACCAGTACCTCAGGGGAGTCGGCAAGGCGCGCAGCACGGACACCGCCCATCAGCAGCGCATTCAGCGGCAGGTTGGGCGTGGGCTCACTCAGTGTCAGTGACAACACCGCAGTGAGCACGTTATGCAGGAAGTTGAAATGAAATCCCAGCGGAGAATACTTCTGCACCACCGGGCGCAGTGAGACAAACTCCCCGATGAGTCTTGCCTTGTGCCTGAACAATGTCTCCCGGCATTCGCGATGCTCCTCCTCGAGCGCGGCGAGCACCGCTGGTGCGACGTCGTCCAGCAGGGCACCAGGGTCGGGGGAAAGAATCTGCAGCAACCCTTCGGCGATCGCTGTGGTGCCTGACGCGTCGGCCCCGGCCTGGACAAGGCGGTCGTACTCACGCGCCAGCACCGATGCCGAGTGCATCACCCACGGGTAGTCGACCACGTTGTCGGCCTGCATGCGGGCCATATCGCGCTCATACATCCAGCGCGCACCCCAGCGCAGATGCGCACCGAAGTTGGCGGCGTTGACACGCGCCAGCTCCAGCTGGTGATGTGCATTGAGTGTACGCACCCGAGCCAGGAGTTCGTCATAGCCACGCTCGTCCGGTTGGTACTGCGCAATCGCCAGACTGAGCAAGGTGGGCACCCCCACAACAAACCAGCGTCCACTCCCGCGCGGCCCCTGCAACAACTCCAGCAGCGCCGAGACGCGGTCCATGGCGGCATCGGGATCGTCGGCATCCCAGACGCGCATAACGAGCAGCGACAACACAAAGAGGAAATACGTGTCCAGCTGCAGTGCCAGCTCCCGCCGCACATTCTGCCCCACCACGGGTCGCACATGCGTGAGGAGTAAGACCGGGGCGCTGTCTTCCCGAAAGCGGTGCGCCACGGGGTCCCATGCATGCAGAATGTGGAAGCCATCGCGGCGCGTGGCATCGTCCATCTCACCAACCGCGCGTGACAGGTCGATCACCCGTCCGCCAGCACGAAACCGATGCGCCCGCATCCCGTTCCGCAGCCAGGCGGCGGGATCCGCCGATCCACGCGGCGCACCCTCGGCGATCTCCTCGCGCCACGGCTGCTGCAGGGCGTCCTCGAGTGTCTCACATGCCACGTCGAACCGCTCGCGCGGGGCCCAGGAGCTACCGCGCATGGCAGGCGGTGTGGGTTGCGGGCACGTCACCACGCGACAGTGTCATGGTCTCGTCAGATTCGCGGCAAGCGGTTCAGAATCTCTTCGGTGTGTTCACCGAGTGCCGGCACCGCGCCCATGACGGGCTCAACACCCCCGAGATTGTGCGGCGGCAACAACGCGGGTATCTCGCCACCCGGCACCTGAACCGTACGCCACCGCTTGCGTGCCGCCAGCTGCGGGTGGTTTGCCACCTGCGGCACATCGTTCACCGCAGCATTGGCAATACCGGAGCGCTCGAGCCGCTCCTGCACCGTGGCCAGTGGAAGGGTGCTGAACACCTGATCGATGAGTGCCTCGAGTGCATCGCGGTGCAGCAACCTGGCGCCATTTGTCGAATACGCAGTGTCGTCTGCAACGCCTGGTTGTTGCAGCACCCCATCACAGAACCGGCGAAACTCCCCGTCGCTCTGAATCGCAAACAACACGCGTCCGTCGGCGCAGGCATAGGCGCCATAGGGCACAATCATGTTGTGGCGCAGTCCGGCTCGCGCAGACACACGGCCCTCGCCAAGGAAGGTGTACAGCGGCGGCATCATCCACTCGGTCATGCATTCCAGCATCGAGATATCGATCCGCATGCCCTCTCCACTCTTCTCGCGTGCGTACAGTGCCGCGAGAATGCTCGAGTAGGCGTACATGCCGCTGCCGATATCGGCGATGCTCACGCCCACCTTGGCCGGTTCGTCTGCACTCCCTGTGAGGCTGACGATCCCCGACTCGGCCTGGATGAGCATGTCGTATGCTTTCCGATCGCGGTGCGGGCCATCGGGCCCGTATCCTGAAAGCCCGACCCAGATGGTGCGGGGAGACCGACCATGCACTTCGTCGTAGCCAAGCCCGATCCGCTCGATGGCACCGGGAGTGAGATTGTGGACAAACACGTCACAGCTGTCCACCAGCTGCGCAAGCTGCGTTCGACCCGGCTCGGCGCGAATGTCGAGCACCACACTTTTCTTGCCGCGGTTGAGCCAGGCAAAGTAGGCCGACTCCCCCTTGATGGCCTTGTCGTATCCGCGCGCGAAGTCACCCTCGCCCGGGCGTTCGATCTTGATCACCTCGGCGCCCAGATCGGCCAGCTGTCGCGTGCAAAAGGGGGCGCTCACCGCTTGCTCGACGGCAACCACGCGAAGGCCCGACAGCGGCAGAGCGCCCATCGTTCAGCTGCCCCGGCGCGTGATGGCTTCGTGGACCGAGAGGATCGTTCGCGCCATTCGCAGGTTGACCGCG
The DNA here is from genome assembly GCA_902826615.1 of uncultured Gemmatimonadota bacterium. Lineage (GTDB taxonomy): Bacteria > Gemmatimonadota > Gemmatimonadetes > Gemmatimonadales > Gemmatimonadaceae > RBC101. The sequence continues at coordinate 96,986 of CADEFN010000005.1, read as the reverse complement.
TCCACCATGGTGCCACTTACACTGGCAGCGCCCTGGCCAGCGGCCATCGCCGCTTCGCATGCGGCCACCACACCACGCGCGCGAGCGACCTCGGCCGCACTGGGTGAGAACACCTCGTTGATCGTCGACAGCTGTGCGGGATGGATGGCCTGCTTTCCGTCGAAACCCATCGCCCTGGCGAGCAGGGCTGCCTGACGCAACGCGGCGTCGTCCTGATGCTTCGCAAAGGGGCCATCAAAACAGCCGAGCCCATTCGCGCGCGCCGCCGCAACGATGCCATGCATCACTGCGTGCCACCGGTGCCCCGGCACCGCGGCGTCGAACTCGTCATTGACGCCGATGTCGACCAGGGGCATCCGCATGGAGGCGGCGTAGTCGCCCGCCCCGAAAATGAGCGCCTGGAGACGCGTCGAGCTGCTTGCGATCTCGCGCAGATTGAGGAAACCGCTTGCCGTTTCGATCTGGGCGTGAATGCCAATACGGCGCTGCAGTCCCATACGGCCTTCGATCTGGGTCAGCATGGTGTCGACGAACTTCACGTCGTCCACACTCCGTGTTTTGGGCAGCATGATGGCGTCCAGCAGCCCGCCCGCTCCCTCAACCACCTCGATGAGGTCCCGATAGGTCCACGACGTCTCCAGCCCATTCACCCGCACAATGCGCTGGCGGTGCCCAAATGAGAGATCGCGCAGTACCTGAACTACGTGCCCGCGGCAGGCGTCCTTCATCTCCGGTGCCACGGAGTCTTCGAGGTCGAGACAGACCGCATCGGCGGCGCTCCGCGATGCCTTCGCCATCATCTCGGGGCGCGACGCGGGCGCAAAGAGCATGCTGCGACACAGGACGTCAGCGGTAGTCATCAGAACGACCGGGGCATACCCAGCACATGTTCGCCGAGGTAGGAGAGAATGAGGTTGGTCGACACCGGTGCTACTTGATAGAGTCGTGTTTCCCGGAACTTGCGTTCGATGTCATACTCGGCGGCAAAGCCGAAGCCGCCATGGGTCTGCAAACAGGTGTTGGCGGCCTGCCAGGAGGCGTCTGCTGCAAGCAGTTTGGCCATGTTGGCCTCGGCGCCGCAGGGTGTCCCTTCGTCAAAGAGGCGGGCCGCTTCATAACGCATGAGGTCAGCGGCCCGCACATTGGCGTAGGCTTGCGCGATGGGAAACTGGACACCCTGGTTCTGACCGATCGGCCGTTCGAAGACGATGCGCTCGGAGGCGTAGGTTCGCGCCCGTTCGGTGAACCAGTAGCCGTCGCCGATACACTCGGCGGCAATCAGAATGCGTTCGGCGTTCATGCCATCCAGGATGTACCGGAAACCCTGCCCCTCCTCGCCAATGAGGTTCTCAGCGGGAATCTCGAAATCCTCGAAGAAGAGCTCACTGGTTTCGTGGTTCACCATGTTGGCAATCGGGCGCACGGTGAGGCCACGCTCTGTTGCACCACGCAGATCCACCATGAACACCGAGAGGCCCTGCGAGCGTTTGGTCACCAGCTCGAGTGGGGTGGTGCGAGCCAGGAGGAGCAGCAGATCGCTATGAAGGACTCGCGAGATCCACACTTTCTGCCCGTTGACCACATACCGGTCGCCGTGCCGCACCGCAGTGGTGCGCAGACGTGTGGTATCGGTCCCTGTCGTCGGCTCCGTCACACCAAAAGACTGCAGCCGTAGCTCGCCGCGGGCGATGGCAGGAAGGTACTGCTCCTTCTGCGCATCAGATCCGTGGCGAAGGACGGTGCCCATGATGTACATCTGCGCATGACAGGCACCGCTGTTGGCACCGGAGCGATTCACTTCTTCGAGAATGACCGAGGCCTCGGTGAGCGAGAGCCCGCCCCCGCCATAGCGTTCGGGAATGAGTGCGGCGAGCCACCCTGCCTCGGTGAGCGCGCGGACAAACTCGGTCGGGTATCCGTTGTTGCGCTCGATGCCTTGCCAGTAGGCGCTACCGAAAGCGGCGCACACCGCGCGCACCCCTTCCCTGATCTCGCGGTGGTCCCTGGCTCGTGGGTTGATGTCACTCATCGGGCACAAAGGTACGACCGGGCCGGTACTGCGGCCATGCTCGGGACGTCAGTGAGTTGCCGAGGCCTGCAGGGCGAGCGATTCCGAATGCACTCGCATGTCGCCGGCTCCAGGGAGCGTGTCGACCCACTGGAGCGCCCTGGCGGCCGCGCCTTCGCCAAAACGAGGGACCACGAGATCGCTGAACTTGGCCCGCAGCCCGGACGTGCTCACCGGATTCTCCGGGTTACCGCGCGGGAAGGCCGCACTCCGCTCCTCGGTGCGCGCCAGTCGATCGGTGAACCGCACCCGCGTGCCCCATTCGGCGGGGTAGCGCTCGGTGACATCGGGGGCAACCCGCACGTGGATGCGCTTGAGTAGCTGGGCGATGGCGGAGTGTTGCACCCCAGTGGTCCCGAACCGCGAGGGGTCGAATTGCGCCAGCCCCACGTTGCCCTCGAGGAGCGCCGCCGCCACGCAGTAGGCCAGGCTGAACTTGGCTTGATAGGGCGTGGAGGGATTCATCTCGCGCACAATCTCGTACCCCGGCCCATACGTGGCCACATCGATCGTAGCCAGTTCCTGCAGAGCCTCGGCCCCGGTCCACCCACGAGCCGCGCGGTAGTCCAGTGCCACATCGATGGCGGTGTGGGTATGCCCACAGCAGGAATGCATTTTGTAGCAGTTCTCCGACACCTTCCATGCCGTGCCTAACGCATCCGTGATGCGCGTGGGGTCCGACGCCGGCGTCGTCGCACGAAAGAACCCCCGGTCGCCCTCGAGAATGCGGGAGGCGCCGGTGAATCCGGCGCGGGCAAGGTCGGCGGCCAGCACCCCGTTCATGGCGGCCTTCCCGGGATGCAGGTGTTTGCTCATCGCCCCGTCGGCGTTGAACTCCCAGAGGCCTGCGGCCTGCGTACCGGCCGACCCAAAGGCGTGCAGCATCTGGCGTGGTGAGAGGCCGAGGAGTGAACCGGCCGCGGCGGCGGCGCCGAAGGTTGCCGCCGTACCGGTGGGATGCCAGTACCGATAGTGGCCGGGGTTCACCGCCTCTCCCACCCGAAGCGCCGCCTCGTAGCCTAACGTGACTGCCAGGAGAAAGGCCTCGCCAGTCGCGTGCCCCCGTTCCGCCACCGCCAGGGCGGCTGGGATGACCGGTGCCGCGGCATGCAGTGTGGAGCCTTTGTGAACGTCGTCGAGCTCCAGGATGTGCGATGCCACTCCGTTGGCGAGGGCCGCTCCCGCCGCGGACGCGCGCGGACCCGAGAAGACCGTGGCGTCATCTGCGGCCCCCAATGAGGCCACCACCTCTCGCGCCATTTGTGCTGGCGTCTCCAGAGACCCGGCCAGCGCCGAGCCAAGCCAGTCCAGCACCGCGCGTGTTGTGTCTGCACGGACGGCGGTCGGAAGGTGTTCGTAGCGCGTGGTGGCGCAGAAGGTGGCCAGTTGTGCGGTGACCCCAGGTTCCATGGCGGCGAATCTACCGCACAATCACTTCCCTGCCATACCACCCTCCAGCTCAGAAACGCGATGCCTTGAGCGTGACGTCGGCATGTTTCCACGCCTTGGCAAATTCGGCCCATGCCGCCCGGGCGTCGTCCTCCCGGCCCTGGCGCATGAGGCTCTGGGCCAGCCCGAACAGGGACCATCCATTCAGGGGGAATCGCGCCAGGTCCTCGCGATACGCTTTCTCGGCGCCGAGGAAGTCATCGCTGGCGAGCAGCGCCATACCTAACGACTGGCGCATCGGGTAATACCAGGTGGGCGGTTCGTTGTAGGTGAGCCCGTCTTCCAGTCGCACTGCCTCGCGGAAGTGCTCGACCGCGTCGGCGGCCACGCCACAGCGGAGTGCGATCTCGCCGCTGAGCGCATGAGTGGCGATCTGCAGCGCGGTCCCCAGATCTCCCGTGGTGTAGGACCCAGCAATGCGGACAAGCTTGTCGTACGCCTGCAAAGCCAGGCCCGTGTTGCCCTGCGCCGCGTGTGCCACGCCACGGGCGTACCAGGTCATCCCGGATTTGAAGGACGGTTTCTCATCCGGCTCGGGCTGCGCGAGAATCTCCGCCCACTTTCCGAACGTGACCAGGGTGAGCGGCACCACAGGTGTGACCCCTTCCACAAAGGCCGGCATGGCCGACACATCGTTACCAAGGCGCTGCACCGTCTCTCGGGCGGCGTTGATCGCCGATTTGCTCATGCCGAGCATCGACGCGGCAAAGGAGAGGAAATGCGCGTTATGCGGGTAGTAGCCGTTGGCGTAGATACCACGCCGCGCAACACCGGCCCCTTCCATGATCATCCCATCGGCGTGCAGGGCATGTTCGTTGGCCTTGATGGCGTCGAGATAACGCCCTACACGTACGTAGATGTGGCCGGGCATGTGCACGAGGTGGCCGGCGCCGGGCATGAGTGCCGCAAGACGTTCGGCACAGGGAAGCGCGCGGGCCGGGTGCATGGCTTCCACGGCGTGGATGTAGAGATGGCAGGCGCCGGGATGATCGGGATTCGTGCGCATCACGCCCTCGACACGAGCCAGGATGACACTGGTGCCAGAGCGCGCGGTCCCGTCACCGTTCCAGTAGTTCCAGGGCGAGAGATTCATGAGCGCATCGGCGTGCAGCACCTGAGCCTCCTGGTCGTCGGGGAAACGCCGCGCGACTTCCCCTGCCGCCCCCGCCCACGCCGAGTCGAGTGAGGCACGAGAGACGCCAGGTGACTTTGCATAACGAGTGGCGAGCGCCTCGATGAGGGCTCGCTCGCGTGCCGATGCCCTGCGCTGCCGGGCCTTTGCGCGCTCGATGGCCTTGAAGGCCTTGGCGGCTGCGCCCGGTTCCATGGCAGCGTTGATGTTCGGGCCGAGGGCATAGGCCACACCCCAGGAACACATCGCACAGGTAGGATCGAGTCGTTCAGCTTCTTCAAATGCGCGGACCGCCTCGGCGTGGTTGAAGGCCCACGTCAAACGCAGTCCCTGGTTGAAGTACTGCTGCGCGATGGGTTTGCGCGTGGTGATGGCGTAGTGATGCGATCCGAGATTGGTGTAGAGCTCCACGGCGCCATTCGAACCCATGGCACTGTAGTGATGCTGAGCCGAAAGCAGTGGCAGGGGCAGCGCCAGCGCGCAGGCGACCCTGAGTAGACGTATGAGCGACCCCCGGGTCGCGTGATGTGGACGACGGGACAGAGCACGAAACATCGACATGAGAACTCCCTTCATGGACAGACAGATGACAGCCGATCTCGCGGCTAGCGCCCGAGTGCCGGGCTTCCGAGCTATATTTCGCCCTCTGACCGCCGATCCCGACAAACCCACGTGACGCCAGCTCCTCGTTCCGACTCAGGCGCACCAGGCAGTGGGGCCGTAACCGGGCTCCTGAACAGGCTGCGCAGTGGTGATGAAGACGCTGAAACCGAGCTCTATGGTCTGGTGTATGGGGACCTCGAGCGCGCGGCGAGTGCGCTCCTCCGTCGCGAACGGGCGGCCCACACATTGCAACCGGGCGACCTGGTCAACGAGGCGTATCTTCGGCTCGCTGGCGGAGGTGTGACCGATGCCACAAATCGGCCACATCTGATCGCCATCGCAGCACGAGCCATGCGGTTTGTCCTCGTGGATCATGCCCGGCGGCGTGGCGCGGTCAAGCGCAAAAGTGTCGGCGCTCCGGTGCGGATCACTAATGCCGAGGTGGCGGTGGAGCTGGATTTCGTTGAGCTGCTGGCGCTCGACGACGCCCTCGAGCGGCTGGGCAAACGCAACCCGCGATTGCCGAAAGTGGTGGAACTGCGTTTTTTTGCTGGACTGAATGAAGAGGAGATTGCCGAGATCCTTGGCGTGACGTCGCGCACAGTGCAACGCGACTGGGCAACGGCGCGGGCATGGTTGTACAAGGAGATGTATCCCTAGCGTGACCCGCGGTAGTGAGAAGCAGGGTTCTTGAGCACATGGGTGGACGATGGCTGGTGACAGCAACTGGGACGAAGTAGAACGCTTGTTTGATGCCGCGCTGGCCGTGGACCGCACGGATCGCGACGCGCATGTCTTGTCGCGTATCACGAGCGAGGAGATTCGGAGTGAAGTGGAGGCGATGCTGGCGGCGAGCGATCGCGCGAACGGCATTCTCGATCGCCCGCGTCTCGCCCCTCCGGCCAGTGCACGCGAACAAGTGCAACGCGCACTCGCAGAGCGTTACACCATCACCGAAGTCCTCGGGCGCGGGGGCAGTGCCACCGTCTATCGCGCTACCGAGCACAAGCACAACCGCACCGTGGTGCTCAAGGTGCTGCACCCCGAGGTGGCAGCCCTGGTGGGTGTACAGCGTTTCCTCTCCGAGGTCCGCATCGCGGCGCAGTTATCACACCCGCACATCCTTCCGCTGATCGATTCAGGCGAGGTGGATGGGCTGCTGTACTACGTGATGCCCCATCAGGAGGGAGAGACACTCCGCGCCCGGCTCGAACGGCAGGGCGCGATCCCGGCCGGGGAGGCCATCGGTCTGCTGCGTGATGTTGCGGACGCCTTGGGTGCCGCCCATGCGGCGGGCATCGTGCATCGCGACCTGAAGCCTGACAACATCCTCTGTGCCGGCGATCATGCCTGGCTGCTTGACTTCGGCATCGCGCTGGGCGAGGAAGGGCGCGACCTGCGCCAGACGGGGGAAGGGATTGTGGTCGGCACGCTGGGATACATGAGTCCCGAGCAGGCCCGGGGTGGCATGGTGGGCCCGGCCAGCGACGTGTATGCGTGGGGCGTGCTCGCCCGCGAGATGCTCACCGGGCAAGGCCCGCTGGAGACCAGCACCTCCCTGCAGTCCCGGGGTGTCCCCGCTGCGCTGGCAGCGCTCGTCACGCGTTCGCTCGAGAAGGACCCTGCGCTGCGACCGGCGTCCGGGACGGAACTCGTCGCACAGCTCGGTACTCCTGCGAAGGGCATCCCGACCACAGAGCGCCGCAGCACACCTCGTGTTGTGTGGGTCGCGGCAGCCGCGCTCGTGATGGCGCTTGGCGTCTGGTGGACCAAACGCGACGCGGCCGGCGGTGACGAGCTCTCGATGCCGATTGCCGTGGCTCCCCTCAGGAACGAAACGGGAGACACCACACTCGCCATCTGGGGGCGGATGGCAGGTGACTGGCTCACCCAGGGCCTGCACGAGACAGGACTGGTGCGGGTCGTGCCCTGGCCCAGCGTGCGGTATGCCACAGAGCAGCTGGGTTCGCCGGCGTCCGACGCCCTCGCGCGCGAGGTGGGAGCGGGAACCCTCATCAGCGGGGCGTACTACCTCACCGAGGGACGGATCGGCTTCCGGCTCGATGTCATGGATGCGAGGAAAGGCGGCCTCATCATCTCGTTACCGCCAGTGGTGGCGCCCCGCGAGTCACTCGAGGTGGCGTTACGTGATGTGCGGCAGCGTCTCATGGGGTGGGTGGCGGTGTCGTACGACGAACGCGCGTCTGCTCTCCCGGGTTTGGCGTCACACCCGCCGACCTTTGCCGCCTATCAGTCGTTTGACCGCGGGCTCGCGTTGTACAACGAGCAGGAGTACGCCGCGGCGGCCACCGAATTCCGCCAGGCGTGGATTGCCGACAGCAGTTTTGCTGTCCCGCTGATTTACGCGGCCATGGCGCACTGGAACCAGTCAGACGTCACGTGGGTGGATACCCTGATCACTACCGCTTCGCGGTTTCGCCACACCCTCAGTGAATACGACCAGCGCCAGCTCGACTACCTCTCGGCGCTGCTGGAGGGTGATGGCGCGCGAGCGCTAGTGGCTGGTCGACGTGCGGCGGAGATCGCGCCCGAGTCCCGCGCAGCGTACCATCTGGGCCGCGACCTTATCGCCATGGACCGCGCCGCCGAGGGGCGGCAGGTGCTCGAAGGGATCAACCCCGACCGCGGCCTCATGAAAGGATGGCCGTCATACTGGACGCAGCTCACCCACGCACGCCACCTGACCGGCGCACACGCCGCGGAGCGTGACGCCGCTCGCGAAATGCGGAAACGTTTTCCCGATTCACGAGTGGCCTGGGTACTGGAGGCTCGCGCGTCAGGCGCGCTGGGCCAGACGGCGGCGCTCGATTCCCTGCTGGCGCAAACTGCGGCCCTTCCCGCAGGAACCTACTGGTCGCATGGGGGCGCGCTGGTCGCGGCGGGCGAGGAACTCTTCGTCCATCATGACTCGGTGACGGGGCGGCGGTATCTGGAGAAGGCGGTGACCTGGCTGCAGCAGGCGTTGCGCAGCGAGCCTGGGCGGCGCGATCACCGCTACTGGCTGGGGAGTGCGTACTACGATCTCGCCCGCTGGTCCGATGCCGACACCGTCTTCACCTCGCTGAGTCGAGACCTTCCGGAGCGTGTGGTCCATCGCGGGCTGGCCGCGGTATCGCGCGCGCGTATGGGTGATACGGCAGGGGCAGCGGAACAGCTCGGGCCCGCCCCTTCCCACGCACTTGGCGAGTACACCCTGTTCAAATCACGGCTGGCAGCGATTGCCGGCGACACCGCCACAGCGCGCACCCTGCGGCTCCAGGCGTTGTCCGAGGTAGCCAACGGCTGGGCGTGGGTACATGCGTCAGCGTTTCGCGATCTCGGTCTTCCCGCGGGCCCTGCAGTGTTTCGCTAGGAGAGCGACTACCACTGCAGACGGCCCGGCGCGCGGCTTGCCGGGGCGCAAGCCGCGCGAGAGCAACATCCGGTAGGTGCATCAGGGCTATGAGGCCGATGTCGCGACGTCCCGGTGAAATCCGCGTGACAAGGAACGGGTGGACTCCTCCCCGTCGCTGTCCCACCTTCCTCGTCACTCCCCTCCACCACCATGTCCGCCACCATGACCGCAAGCAGCATCCTCCAGCACGCGGCGCGACACGCTGAGAAATTCCTCGATGGTCTCGACGAAATGCCGGTCGGCACGCGGGCCTCACTCGCCGACCTGCGGGCGCGATTTGCCGGCGACGGTTTGCGCCAGCGCGGCATGGACCCGCACGAGGTAGTCGACGCACTCGTCGCGGCCAGCACCGGAGGCCTGGTGGGCAGCACCGGCGGGCGTTTTTTCGGATGGGTGATCGGGGGTGCACTGCCCTCCACCCTTGCCGCCGACTGGCTGACATCGGTGTGGGACCAGAATGCCGCCCTCCATGCCACAGCACCAGCCGCTGCCGTGGCCGAAGAAGTGGCCGGGGCCTGGCTGGCCGACTTGTTAGGTATTCCCGCCAGCGCGAGTGTGGCCTTTGTCACCGGGTGCGAAATGGCGCACTTCACCTGCTTCCTTGCCGCCCGTCATGCGCTGCTTTCGCGTCGCGGGTGGGACGTCGAGCGTGATGGTCTTTCCGGCAGCCCGCGTATTCGCGTGCTCGCGGGCCCTGAGCGCCACGGCTCCACCGACCGTGCCCTTCGATTTGCCGGCATCGGCACAGGTGCGGTGGAACGGCTGACGGGAACGGCAAGAGGGCTGCTGCGTGCCGACGCACTCGAGGCCGCATTGGCGCAGAACCCGGAGGCACCGGCGATTGTGCTGCTCCAGGCGGGCGACATCAACACCGGTGCCTTCGATCACTTTGACGAACTGATCCCCGTCGCACATCGCTACGGGGCCTGGGTCCACATCGATGGTGCTTTTGGTCTTTGGGCTTCCGCCAGCCGGCAATACGAACATCTCATGCGAGGTGCGGGATGGGCCGACTCCTGGGCGACCGACGGACACAAGTGGCTCAACGTCCCCTATGACAGCGGGTATGCCTTTATCGCACATCCGGAACATCATCGCGCGGCCATGACCTACCAGGCCAGCTACCTGACCCACGCTACCGAAGCGCGCGACGAGATGGACTGGAACCCCGAGTGGTCACGTCGTGCTCGCGGCTTTGCAACGTGGGCCGCGCTGCGCGAGCTGGGACGCGAGGGTGTCGAGGACCTGGTGAACCGCTGCTGTGGGATGGCCACCGCCCTCGTAGCCGGGCTGGGTGCCCTCGACGGCGCCGAGGTGTTGTGCACGCCGACCATCAATCAGGGGCTCGTGCGTTTCCGCTCGACCCGCGCCGATGCATCCGAGCGCGATCACGATGCGCTGACCGATCAGGTGATGGCCGAGGTGCTGCGCAGCGGGGAAGCCTTCTTTACCGGTACCACCTGGCGTGGGTGCCGTGCCGTTCGTGTGTCGGTCAGCAGCTGGCGCACCACCGAACACGATGTCACACGTTCCGTGGCTGCCGTGGCGAAAGCGCTCGCGGTCCTGCGTGCCTGACGAGCCGGGTGGACACTTCCACCCGACTCGTCGGCGGTTACGTCAGGGATTCCGGTCGAGACACGCGGCAAACTTCGGGTTGTTCTTCTCGTCGGCGGAGACGGGAAAGTTCACGTCGCTCCCGTAGTTGCCGCCCTTGCGGTACGAGCCACTCGGGAATACCTGGTCCTGCCGGTAGCCGTATTGCCGCACCATGCGGCGCAGTGATCCCATACGCTGACCAGTAAGCCAGGTCCAGTAGGCGCGCTCGCCAAACAGCAGTGCTTCTCGGCTACGAGCAGTGCCGGGGTCGGTGAGCGCCTCGAGCCCCGCCGACTCACGCAGAGCGTTGAGCGCACTCAGCATGCCTGACGAGTTTCCGGCACGCAGCGCCGCCTCTGCCTCCGCAATACGCGCCTCGGTTCCCGATGCGAGGAGTACCGCGGATGCCTTGTCGGGATACTTCTGCTGGGCGACGTATGGCGTTTCGCCGTCAAACCCCACGTCCTCGGTGTCAGCATTGGGCGTGCGTCCATCATGCTCACTCACCCACGGCATGCCGTTGCTCCCTTCGCGATCAGGCACACCAAACCCGAAGAAGTTGAGGGTGTAGTTCCAGACGCCATTGTTCTGCCGCGTGGAGTTGGTGGATGACTCCACCTCGTAGACATATCCCGTGGGGACGGTGGCCACCGCCTGCGCCGCTTCGGGGAACCGGCCGAGGTTGATGAGGGCGCGCGACCGGCCGAGGAGTGCAAGGCGCTGCTGGGCCGTGTTCCCCTTTGACGCGGCAAAACCGGCAGCCGTGTCGAAGCGTGCCAGCGCCGACTGCAGCATCTGGTCGCGTGTCTGCGGCTCACCGAAAATGACGCCATCGTCCGTCAGGGTGCTGAACGGCACGCCTGAACAGAAGGTTTCGGCAAACAGGAGGTAGAGGTAGCCGCCAAGATTGAGCACGTCCGCATGCCCAGTGCCACCTTTGTCGAAGGTGTTGAATCGCGCCGAGGCGAGATCGGCAAAGGCGCGCGCCTGCGACATGTCAAAGAATACGCCCTTCATCGATCCATTCCCTGCATCGATGCTGCGCTGGTCGATGCTCTGCCGGTCGGGGAAGGTCTCGGCGTGCAGAAATTCGTCGGCAAAGAGCCCCGACAGGTTCACGATTCCCTCGTGACCCCCGTTGGTCAGGTCCGCTCCCCCGCTGTAGGCAATCTGGAACGCAGCGGCGGTACCGGCGACCAGGGCGGGGAGTCCCTGCTTGGAGTTGAGCAAGTCGGGTGTGAGGACGTCGACGTCCTCTACCGTCAATGCATCAGACGGATCGCACCCCGTGAGGCTCACGGCGCAGAACACGGCCCCGAGCCATCGCCGGCTGGTACGGAGATGGATGTGTGTCATGGGAGTATGCATCAGAAGGAGATGTTCATGCGCGCCGTGAAGTAGCGCACCTGTGGTTGCGTGAGAAACTCGGCCGTGGAGAAGTTGCTGGTGCCGTTGAAGTTCACTTCCGGATCGAAGCCCGTGTATTTCGTCCAGACACCGAGGTTGCGTCCGGCGAATGTGAGGCTGAGTGCCTGCGACCGGGCGCGTTTGGCCCAGCTGGAGGGTGCGGTGAAGGTCACCGCCACTTCTCGCAGCTTCCAGAACGAGGCGTCTTCGATGTAGCCGGCGTCGGTGCTGGCCTCCCCGACGTTGATTCGGGCGCTGGCCACGGCACGCGCCTGATCCTTGAGCGACGCCCGGGGATCATTGAGGCTGCGGCAATTGACAAACACGGCACAGCGAAACTGCTCGGTGGCGTTGTACACCTTGTACCCGCCCCGATGATCCAGCAGCCCGGTCACCCGGATGTTGCGGAACAGCGTGAGGCTGGTGCTCAGGTTCATCTGCCGCGTGGGCAGGGGCTGGCCGAGGTACACCGCATCATCGCCCACCTCGACCTCATTGTACGAGATGATGCCGTCGCCGTTGGCGTCATTGAAGCCCTTGAGCGGGCGCTGCCAGTAGCCACCGGCGGGATACCCTTCGGCGTGACGTTGCGTGAACTCACCGCTGTTCGAACCCAAACCGAAGAAGATGGTGTCCACATCCTGGCCGAGTTTCACCAGCTTGTTGGTGTTGGTCGAGCCGTTGGCGGACACTTCCCACTGCACCCACCTGCGGTCGGCAAGCCGCGCGGTGATGCTGGCCTCGAGGCCTTCGTTGGTCATCTCACCGAGGTTTTCGAAACGTGTTGCCGCTCCGCTCGATGGCGGGAGGTTGCGCTGAATCAGGGCATCGGTGGTGGTTTTGCTGTATCGTGTCAGCTCCACATTCACCCGTTCGCCGAGCAGCCCGGCGTCGAAGCCTACTTCGTACTCGCTGGAGAGCTCGGGCTTGAGTGCGGCGTTGCCGACGGGATTGCCGATGGTGACGGCGCCCAGGTCGGTGCCCGCACGCCGCACGGCTGCCGCGGTGTAGAAGGTGACGGCATTGCGGAACCCGGGCCGCTGCCCCGACTGCCCCCACGACGAGCGCAGACGCAGCGACGAGAGGTAGCGGTTCTTCGGGAAGAAGGACTCCTCGCCAATCACCCACGACAACGAGGCCGCGGGATAGTAGATGAGGGCGAAGTCCTGACCGAAGGCGCTGTTGTCATCGCCACGCAGGGCGCCCGTCACAAACACCTTGTCGCGCCACCCGAACTTCTGCTGCGCAAAGCCGCCGATGGTGACGATCTCGTTGTTCTGCGACGTCACGGCAAAACCACTGGTCGTTCCGCCAACAGAAGCCGTCCCATTCGCCAGCCCTTCACCAAAGGCGAGGGTGCCACGCACCAGCTCGTCGGCAAACTGCGAGCCGACCGTGGTGGTGGCCTCCACATCGCGCAGTGGTCGCCACGTCGCCGTGCCGGTGACGGTGGTGGTGTAGGCATACAACCCGTAGGGGTTGGACGTGGCGTTCCCGATGCTGCGCCGGTCAGGTGCCGGGACCAGGTCGGGTGGTGTGATGGCCACATCAGTTCTTCCCGCGTAGTCCACACCGCTCACAGCGTTCAGGTTGAACCAGCTCGTGGGACGCCAGCGGGCATCGAGGGCGGCAGTGACCCGGTCGTTGGTTTGCCGCGTGGTGATCTGCTCGTAAACGTTGCGGGGGAAGCTGAGGTAGCCGCCGTTGGCGGAGGTGATGGGGTTCCGGCCGAGGAGACCGTTGCCTAACGCCCCCTGATCGCTGTTGTCGTTGTTGGGGAGCCCCAGCCGCAGCTGGTTGTAACTCAGCCGGACCGCCACGTCGAGCTTGGGGGTGAACTGCGCCGTCAGGTTGGACCGCAGATTCACGCGACGGGCCGAATTGTTGGCGTAGACGCCCTGCTCGCGGTTGTAGTCCCCACCGAGGAAGTACTGCACCTGGTCGTTGCCGCCGGCGCCCGAGAGGCCGTACTGCTCGCGCCATCCCTCCACAAAGGGCGAGTTGTCCTCGAGGGGGTTGTAGACGAGAAGGGAGTCGGCCTTGGGGCGGCAGGCGCCAGTGCCCTGCAGCAGGAGGTTACAACGGCTGACACGCCCTGAACCGTTAGGCAGCGTGCCGATCTGCTGGTAGTTGCCCGGCCAGGCCGTGATTTCGCGGACCCGGCCGCCGTCGGCGTACGCCTGCCAATTCGTGCGTCCCGATCGGCCACGCTTGGTGGTGATCTGGATGACTCCGTTGGCCGCGGCGGTGCCGTACAACGCGGCCGCTGCCGGCCCCTTGATGACCTCGATGTTCTCGATGTCAGCCGGGTTGAGGTCATCGAGGCGAGTGGGATTCTGCCCACCCACGGGAATCGATGAACCAGCGGGGTCAGCGTTGGCGCGAATGCCGTCGATGATGATGAGGGGCTCGTTACTCAGCGACACGGAGTTGGAGCCACGAATACGAATGCGGGAGCCGCCACCGGTGGTGCCACTCGCCTGCGTGACGACCACCCCTGCCGCGCGCGCCGCGAGCAGATCGCTGACATCGGTGATCACGGCCTTGGGCACCGCATCACCTTGAATGGTGGCCACGGTGTTTCCCGTTTCCCGTCGTCGCTCCGACTCTCCGGTGGCGCTCACCACCACTTCATCGAGCCGTGTCACTGTGCGGGTCATGGCGACGTCGCGTGTCATGGTCGCGCCCGTTTCGACCACGAGGCTGTCCGCCTGGGAGACATACCCGAGTCGCAAGAACCGGATACGCACCAGTCCCGGCCCGACATTCACCAGGGTGTAGCGGCCCAGGTCATTGGTGACAGTCCCACGACTGGTGCCGGTCACGAGCACTTGAATCCCCGGCACGGGTTGCCGGGTCTCCTGATCGGTCACGACACCGGTGATTCGGGCGCCAGACTGCGCGATGAGACAAACAGGGCTGAACAACATTGTCAGCACGGCCACTGCGTTCCTACGCATGATGTGCATTGCATCCTCCTGCGAGAGCGTGTCACCTCGGCGGGGGCCGGGGCGCACGATCAGCATGGCCTGCCACGCGCACTCTGCCTTCTGTCGATGACGCCAGAGGGCGAGGGGAGTGGCCCAAACGCTGCTGTACAGGGGCCAGTTGCAGGTTACGGATGTGGTTGATCTCCGGGCGCGCAGCATGGCATGCGTGCGCCTCGCACGCACCTGTCATGGACGGTCCGGCCCGGCGCTGTGGCCTTCCGCCCCGCAAAGCCGGTCCTCCAGCGACTTCAGCCGCACCTTCGGGCACCGCATTCACCCCACTGAATCCTGATGCGTTCTCTTGTCCGCTTTCCCCTGATCACCGCCGCGCTACTCGCGACGACACGCACGGCAGCTCCCCAGGCTTCGATGTTCAGGGGCGGGGGCGCGAACAACGGCATCTACGCGTCGCCGGCACCGTCACTCTCCGTGGTCCAGTGGAAGTTCAAGACCGGGGGACGAGTGATTTCCTCACCGGCTGTCAGCGGCACGTCAGTGTTTGTCGGAAGCACGGATGGGGCCGTCTACGCCGTGCACCGGGCCACTGGCTCCCTGCGCTGGAAATTCGCGACGCGGGGTGCCGTCGCGTCATCACCGGCGGTGGTCGACGGTGTGGTCTACATTCTCAGCGCCGACGGCAACGCCTACGCGATTGACGCCGAAAGCGGGAAGCAGCGATGGGTCTTTGCGACCAAAGGCGAGCGTCGCTTTACGGCACCCGGCATCCATGGCGCGGTCCCGCGAACGGAGCGAATGCCGGATCCCTTCGATGTCTTCCTGTCATCGCCGGCCGTGAGCAACGGCGTGGTCTACTTCGGCAGTGGCGATCAGCACGTGTACGCAGTCGACGCCGCTTCCGGGACACTCCGATGGGCCTTCCCCACGGGTGATGTGGTCCATGCCTCCCCCACCGTCACCGACGGGGTGGTGTACATCGGAAGCTGGGATCGAAACGTGTACGCCCTCGATGCCGACACGGGCCGTGAACGCTGGCGCTACACCACGGGGAACGACACCACCATTTACAATCAGATCGGGATCGCCAGTTCGGCGGCGGTGGCGGGCGGGATGGTGTTTGTTGGCGGGCGGGATGGCCATTTCCATGCGATCGATGCTCGCACCGGAGAGCGCCGCTGGGTCCACAACAACAAGGGAGGCTGGACCATCGCCTCTCCAGCCGTGAAAGACGGCATTGTCTACTTCCCCACGTCGGACGGCACCCGATTCAAGGCCCTCGACGCGGCAACAGGTTCTGTAAAGTTTGACCTCCAGAACAAGGCGATCTCCTTTTCATCGCCGGCGCTTGCGGGCACGGTTGCCTTCTACGGTTCGTCCGACGGCTACCTCAACGCCGTCGACATCAGCACGGGACGCCTCAAGGCCACCTTCCGCACCGACGGTTCAAGGCGGAACGGCGCGCGCTATACCGACGCCAAGGGCCGCATGCGCTCCGACCTGATGTACCCCGACGGCACCCTCGACGGCATGATGATCGGGATGCGTACGATGATGACCCTCGGCTCGGTCCTCTCGTCGCCAGTGGTGGTGGATGGGGTCGTGTACTTTGGCAGCACGGACGGGCACGTGTACGCCGTTCGTTAGGCTGCGCGGGCCGAGTGTCCGTCAGCGTGATCGCGGCCAGTAGGTGAACTCCGCGCGATGGCAGGCCGCATCGAGATCGGCGGCGCGCTCCTCAAAGAAGCCTCGCGCATCCGCGATCGCCATGTTGTAAATCGTCGGGCCGAGCTCGGTGGTGAGATAGTCGAGCAGCAAGCCTGCCTTGAGGTCGCTCATCTTCACTTCAAGTTCATCATCGACGTATCGCTTGAGCGACGCGATGGCGCGTGTGCGAAACTCTTCCGGGAAAGCAAGCTGAGTTTTGTTCATGTGCGGTGGGGCGACCGGGTGGACCGCCAACTTACAGCCGCCATCCAGAGCCCGCTCGCTTACGACTGTGCCAGGAGTTCGCCCGGCAGCTCCGAGTCGAGGTGCACACCCATGACACTCTGCGATGGATCGCCCCGATACGGACTCTCGAACCGAACGATGCGGCCCTTTGAGGTGAACTCCCCACCATTCCAGGTGAGTGTGGCAACAACTTCCTCGCCCTCCACCGCCTCACACGGAAGGGGGACGTACATGAGAATTCCGTTCAGCCCCAGATTCAGGGTCTGTGACCGCAAATCAAGCAGCGGTTCGTTGTCGACATCGCGGAGCTGTATGTCGAGAACCCGTTGTACTCGCTTCGTACGCGTTGCGTCCATGGGCGGAGGCCTCGTGGCAGGTGAGGAATACCCTGGTAGTTTCGGCCACGGCCCAGGGCCGCTTTAGCGCTCACCCGGGTTCGGTTCGGCGGGTGTGGTGGAGTGAGGCGCGCGATCCATCGTCACTACGACGACCGCAGATCCAAAAAACGATCACGCCCTTCATCCTCTCGCACCTTGCGCCCCGGGGGTCCTCGGTCAATCGTTGCGGGATGGTTGACGCCTGTGGCTGCTGCGCGCCCGCGTTTGCCGTGTCTGTGTTCCCCAATTTCACGGAGGTGTTCGATGCGGATCGTTGTCAGAAACCGAATACCACGATCAGGGCTGATGATCGCCGCCGCCCTGCTCTGGTCACCTGCGCCGGTGGTGGCGGCGGAGCTCGGGTCAGGAGGCACCCCCGCTGCCGAGACGTCCATGGAAGGGGCCATTCGGGGACGCGTGACCGAGGAGGGGTCCAACGCCCCTGTCGCCGGCGCACAAGTGACCGTCGTGGGCACTCGGATCGGCGCCGTGGCCGGCCAGGATGGTACCTACATCATTCGGGGAGTCCCGGCCGGTGCGGTGCAGGTGCGCGCCCTTCGCCTTGGGTATCAGCCGCTGACACGCGCGGTCACCGTCACCGACGGAGGAGAAGCGGTCGCCGACTTCTCCCTGGTCAAGACGGCCATTCAGCTCGAGGCGGTCGTTACGACGGCCACTGGAGAGCAGAGCCGCAAGTCGGTTGGAAACGTGGTAGCCACGGTGAAGGTCGACTCACTCGTCGGCCAGCAGCCGCTGACCAGCATCAACGACGCCTTGACGGCTCGGACTGCCGGTGTGCAGGTGCAGCTCGGTTCGGGTCAGACCGGATCCGCCCCCTCGGTTCGCATCCGGGGTGTGAACTCGCTCTCGCTGTCCAACGAGCCGCTGGTCATCATTGACGGCGTACGTGCCGACAACTCGGCCGCGCCGGGCAACTTCTCCACGCAGCGCATCAATCGCTTCGCCGCGTTCAATCCCGAGGACGTCGAGTCGATCGACATCATCAAGGGACCCTCGGCCGCCGCGCTGTACGGCACTGCCGCCGCCAATGGCGTGGTGGTGATCAAGACCAAACGTGGCCGTGCAGGCCGCACCGAATGGCGCACCAACTACGAGCAGGGCCAGGTGCAACAGCCGGCGCAGTTCTTCGACAACTATCGCAGCTGGGGGCGTAACGTCGGCGCCAACGGTCAGCTCGGAACGGCGGCGGTGTTGTGCCGTATCTCCGACTCGGCGCTCAACCGGTGCCGCATCGACTCGCTCACCACGTTCAACCCGCTGGAGAATCCGGAAACCACGCCATTCTCCACGCAGCCGCGCTACAACCTCGGCGTGAGTGCGTCGGGCGGTAACGACAAGCTGCGTTTCTTCATCTCCGGCGATCGCGAAGAAGAAACCGGCCCCTACGAAATGCCGGCCGCCGAAATCACACGACTGACCACGCTGCGTGGCACCCGTCCGCGCCCCGGTCAGATCCGGCCGAACCAGCTGAACCAGACGTCGATCCGCGGCAACTTCAACATGGCGCTGCGGCCCGACATGGAACTGAGCGTCACCAGCGGATACATCGACCGGTCGCTCAACTCGCTTTTTGACGGCGGCTTCTTTGCCGGTCTCTCGTTCCAGAGCTACTTCGCCCCGGGCTTCCGCACGGTGACCAACGGGACGTCGGCGCAGCACATCGGCGACATCATGTCGGTGGAGCAGACGATGCGCGATCAGCGCGCGATCATGACCTCCACGCTCTCCTACCAGCCCCTCAGCTGGCTGCAGACCCGCGCGGTGGTGGGGCTCGACCAGAACCAGGGATACTCCACTCGCTTTGCGCGGTTTGGCGAAGGCACCATCACGGGCTGGGGCCCGCCGGGTCAGACGGGCGGCAAGGACCTCAACCGCAACAACTTCTCGCGGTATTCGGTCGACCTGGGCGCCAATGCCACCTTCGACCCCTTCTCGACGATCAACCTGCGTACCTCCGTCGGCGTCCAGTGGTTCAAGGACACGCAGTACCAGACCATCGGACGCGGATATTCGATTCCGCCCGGTGTGACCACGCCGAATGCCGGCGCGATCCAGATTTCGCAGGAGAACACCGAAGAGAACGCCTTCTACGGCGCATTTGTCGAGCAGTCCATCGCGCATCGCGACAAACTCTTCCTCAAGCTCCAGTTGCGGACCGACCAGGCCTCGGCGTTCGGTCGCGGCGCCGGTAACACCACGTACCCTGGCGCCTCGCTCTCGTACGTCATCTCCGACGAAGACTGGTTCCCCAAGGGTCGCTTCGGCATCTCCAACCTCCGTCTGCGAACAGCGTACGGACAGGCCGGCGTGCAGCCGACCACGACCGCCGCGCTGCAATTCCAGTCTGCCTTCACCGCGCCCATTGGCGGGACGGAGCAGCCGGCATTGCGTCTGGCCAACATCGGCAATGCCGATCTCAAGCCCGAAGTCACCACCGAGACGGAGTTCGGGTTCGACATCGGCTTGTTCGACAGCCGGGTGAATATCGAGGCCACCTACTTCACCAAGCAGAGCCGGGACGCGCTCTTCTTCAACCCGATTGCTCCCTCGATCGGGCAGCAGCAGGGTGGCGTGTGGCAGAACCTGGCCGAGGTGCGCAACTGGGGTCAGGAGCTGACGATTGCTGCACAGATCTTCCAGAACGACAAGGTGTCGTGGAGCTCACAGCTGAACGGCTCTCACATCCAGAATGAGTTGGTGGATGCCGGCAGTGCGGTGCTCACAGTCACGCCGGGAGGCCGGAACGTGGTGGGCTATCCCCTCTTCGGTCTCTGGGATCGCCGCATCACCTCGTTTGCCGACGCCAATGGTGACGGTATCCTGACCGAAGCCGAGATCAACATCTCGTCGACGGACGAGTACGCGGGTCCGACGGCCCCGGTGTGGGAGGCGGGCTTCTCCAACAACTTCGGGTTCTTCAAGGACAAGCTGCGCATCACGACCGTGATGGACTACCGTGGTGGCTTCTACAATCAGTGGGGCTTCGAGAACCAGCGCTGCATCTCCGGGAACTGTCAGGCCGCCAACGATCCCAAGGCGCCGCTGGAAGACCAGGCCGCGGCGGTCACGACCAACAGCGCGGCCAAGCGGACGGTGTGGGGCTTCTTTGTCCCCAACGACTTCATCCGCTTCCGAGAGTTGTCGCTGTCGTACAACCTGCCGTCCTCGTGGGCACGATACGTCAAGTCGCAGAACGCCACGCTGGTGCTGGCGGGCCGCAACATCGGCGTCCTCTGGACCAAGTACCCCGGGATCGACCCGGAAATGAACTCGGCGGTCAACAACACCGCTGGTTCCAACAACGACTTCTTTGCGGCGCCACCGTTGCGCTACTGGCTGGCTCGCGTCAACCTCAGCTTCTAAACACATGCCTAACGCCTACTACAACAGAGTGCGCGCCGGGCTGGCGGGTGTGCTGGCCCTCGTGGCCAGCGCCTCGTGCTCGCGCGATGAACTCCTGAACGTCTCCACACCCGACCAGATCACTCCGGACGCGGTGAACTCCTTTGCCGGCGCACAGGCCTTGCGCGCCTCGGCCGTCGGATTGTTCTCCAATTTCTATGGGGGCACCACCAACGTCGGCGTGAACCTCTACGTCGGGCTGCTCTCCGACGAGCTGATCAATGCTCGCCCGGGTGCCGACCACATCGACATCCGGTCGTTCAACGAAAACGTCTTCCCGGCGGCGGCGTGGAACAACTTCTCGCAGTCGTACACGGCCATTGTCCGCGCCATCAAGGCGGTCAATCAGTTCTATCCGGCCGGGGCGACCAGAAATTCCCAGCTCGGCCAGTTGTATGTGCTGCGCGGGTACGCACTCACCATCGCGGGCGAACTCTTCTGCAATGGCGTGCCGCTCTCCGATGTGAATGACGCGAGCCCGGCGTTTGTGACAGTGACAAACAACGATCTGCAGAATCGCGCCATTGCGTCACAGGACAGCGGGTTGGCCATTCTGGCCACGTCCGGCGCCGATCTCACGCAGCGGAACGCGGCGCGGATTGGCAAGGCGAGGGCTCTGGTGAACCTCCGCCGCTTCGCCGATGCAGCCACCGTCACACGCGCCGGTGGCGATGGCGCGGGCTCGGCGGCAGTTCCGACATCGTTTGTCTACAATCAGGAGTACTCAGCCACGACGCTCGTGAACACCATCTTCGACTGGATGGTGAACACGGCGAACTTCGGCCCGTCAGAGCGTGAAGGGGTCAACGGGCTGAACTGGCGTTCTGCCGGTGACGCTCGTGTGCCCATCAGCAGCACCTCGCGACTCGGCCAGGACGGTTCAACGCAGGTCTTCACGATCCTCGGCTACCCGGCGGGCGGAGCCCCAACCATTCTCGCGTCCGGAGTGGAAGCACGCCTGATCGAGGCGGAGGCAGATCTCGCCGCCAACAATGCCGCCGGCTGGCTCGCGTCGCTCAATGCGGCCCGTGCGGACGCAGGGGCCCGGACGGCGCGGAATATTTCCAACGCCACGCCCGACGTGCTCCCTGCTCTCACCGATCCGGGCACCGCCGCGGCTCGCGAGGATCTCCATTTCCGCGAGCGTGGGTTCTGGATGTACCTGCAGGCCCATCGTGTGGGCGATCTGCGTCGGCTCGTCCGTCAGTACAACCGGCAGCCGAACGCCGTTTGGCCGACGGGTGCGTACTTCAAGGGTGGCACGTACGGCACGGACATGAACATCACGCCCGCAATTGCCGAACGAAACAACCCGACCTGGAAGGCCTGCACGAATCGGGACGCCTGATGCAGGTGTGAGCCGAGCCTCCTCATGGGAAGAAGGGAGGGGGCTTGGCCGCGCCGCGGAAAACGCGGATGGGACTTGAACGGGCCGACACCTAGGGACTTTCAGATGGCGCTTGACAGCTTGTTACTACGGTCAGGTCGTGCTGATCCTAGCGAGCGTGCCGGGTCCGAAGGCATGGCGAGTGCGGCATCGTGGACAGGCGCTAGCTTGAGCCTTGCGAGGGGATCCTAGGCGGCACGCATCCGTATGGCTCGCACAGAAACCTGCGCCGCCACCTGACCCCTGCAGTCGATGACCTGCATAAGGCCTCGACTCCGATTGAGAACAAGGCTTGCAGGGAAGCGTTGCTGCAGGCTCACCAGCTTACCTAGGGTAGCGCCCTTCTCAAGCCCCGGCAGGCCCTCAATCCCGTGGATCGCGGCGAAGTCATCGCCCCCGCTGCAGTAATTGTGACCACTCCAGCACGTCCCATCTTGGATATTGCTATGGCACGCGTTGAAACTAAAGCAGTCGAAGCACCCGTTCCCGATCTCGGAGCAGCTTTGACCGAGGAACTGATGGACATAACCATCGGGAGCATCCCAGTACTGGCAATATTTGCAGCCGGAGGCGGCCGGGGCCAAGTCGAGCATGTTGATCGGCTGCTCCACTCGGCTCGTTGCGACCAGAGTGGCAAGCGCGAAAGCGTGCAGAGTAGACCTTTTTCCTCCTTCGAAGAAGTGACCTAACGAACGAGCCGCACCCGCCAAAGCACCAGTCGTTCACCACCGCTCTCAGTCTTGTACGTCGCAATCCAGCCTGGCGCATCCAGCAGCAGCGCGGCCTCAGGCACTCTAAGGGACGCGAGCAAGATTCCCGAAGCCGGATCGATGGCTTCCACTACCGTATCGTATATCTCGTCACGCTCCGCAATATCGGGCGGCCCTACCTCGCGACCGCCACCCTTGGGTCGCCGGGGTCTCCACCTCTCATCGGCAACCAGAGACGCGGTCCAGAGCGTGCGGGCAGAGTCGATCCATGTCCCGAGGAGCACGGGCTCCGGGCGAATAGCAAGGGGATCATTCGTTGCTCGAGCCGCATCTGAGGGAAACCATTTCGTTTCGCGCTGGACCACCTCAAGCAACTTTCCGTCCAAACTCCATCGCTCCGCTCGGTATCTCACCAGGTGGGACAGCCATACTGTACCTCCATCTATCGAGCCGAGGCGGCGTATCGAGGAGGGTGTCCGGCCGGGCAGGAGGTCTGCCTCCGTCGAGCCGAAGGAGCGCTCGATGTCGCCATTAAGGCCGATTATGTGCAGAGGAAGTCCGGCACGGTCTTGCGTCATTACCTCTGCATTGACAAGCAGGCGACCACCAGCCAAAAACCTAGCGTCCGTGGGCATGAGCCCAAGCGTTCGCGATCTAACAAATGTAAGCGTCGGCGAGAATACTGTCTCTCTACGGTTGCCTCCGTCAAAGACGCGGACAGAGTCTCCGACCGTGACGATCGCCCTCGTGATACCTTGAAATTCTCCGGGACCCTGACCCACCTTGCCTACGATCTTCGCGATTCGACCTCGACCGTCAAACGCCGCGAGGGCACTCCCGCCTCCCGTCGGCGCCACAATGAAGCCGCCGTCCCTGCGCACCGCAACGCGGACACGGACATCAACGGGACCGGTCTGATCGGTAATCGGCAGTCGTGCGTGTGCAACAATGTCTACGCGACATCGTGCGCAACCAACGTTGTCACGAACGCTTTTGACCGGCTGCGCGGGAAGATGCCCGGCGATCACTGCGGCAACGGGCCAGAGAGCGAGATCATGACCAAAGCGCATTGCGCCTCCCACGACACACTTCAGGTGCCGCGTTGGTAGGTTAAGACTGCGTCGCGGTAACTATGCCACTCTGTCATCAGCTTGTCAAGCTCTCCTTGGTTAGGTAGCAGACTCTGCTTTTGTGCCACGCGGAGCTAGTGCATGCCACTCCCCCCGCCCAGCCTAGGTATCCCGTCTGGCGAGACCATAGGAGGACGACGAATCTCGACCTGCACTCTCACCCGCCGAGAGAGTCGTCGCCCTCCTGCGTAGCGTGTCTACTGCCGACAAGTTGCTGGGCTCGGCTGCTGGAAACACGCGTGTCGCAGGCCGAACGATATGCACCTGTCAGCTCCCTGCGTGCAAAAGGGAAGACTCATCCCCTGTCGAAGCTGCGTTCGGTTAGCGCACACTGGGTAGTGAGTTTGGATTCCTTCAGGACGTATTGAGTGGGGTAGAGCGTCCGGCGAAACGGGACGGCAGGCTTGTCCGAGCAGGTGACACCGAAGGCGCGTGGCCCGTTTGATCTTCTCAAACCAGAATCTCAAGTTGCTGAGCCACGATCTGAGGTCGGGGTGCATACTGGGCGACTTGCATCGGCTCGTCCGTCAGTACAACCGGCAGCCGAACGCCATCTGGCCGACGGGTGCGTACTTCAAGGGCGGCACGTACGGCACGGACATGAACATCACGCCCGCAATTGCCGAACGAAACAACCCGACCTGGAAGGCCTGTACGAATCGGGACGCCTGATCGGTTCCAACCAAACAACGCCCCCCGCCGTCTAAAACCGGCGGGGGGCGTTGTCGTAGTGTACCTGGAGCCCGCGCCAACCTCGGCATCGATTTCTCCCAGGAGCGAACCCATAATGTGTCGGCCCTTCCCGACTCTGATCGCCGGCCTCGTGCTCGCAGCGTGTGCGACGAATCCCAGGGCCACCATCGCCAGTGACGCCGATCTCGCGATCCGGAATGTCACCGTGGTTGATGTCACCACAGGCCGCACCCTCGCAAATCGCGACGTGCTCCTCAAGGGTGACCGGATCGTGGACGTGGCGACGGCCGGACGAACGCGGCTTCCCGCTGGTGCCCGTACCATCGACGGCCGTGGCGCATTCGTAATCCCGGGGCTGTGGGACATGCATGCCCACCTGTTCATGCAGTTCGACCCGATTCGCCAGCAGCTCCCCCTCTTCACGGCGTTCGGTGTAACAGGCATACGGGTCATGAATACGCCCATGCTGAGTGGCGCCCTTGCCCGTTACCGGGATGTGGCGGCGCAGATCGATACCGGGGCGCTGACAGGGCCACGCATCCTCTCGATCGGCAGCTGGAGCGTGAATGGCGCCGCCGGTGTGCCCAACACCATGCCGCAGTACTACAAGACGGCTACCGAAGAGGAGGGACGCCAGCTTGCTCGGCACATCAAGACCGCGGGATACGATTTCATCAAGATCTACAACGGCATCCCACGCGCGGGGTACCTCGGCCTGACATCCGAAGCGCGACTCCTGGGTCTGCCGTTTGCCGGTCACGAACCGGCAGCCATGAGTGCCCTCGAACTCTCAAATGCGGGACAACGCAGCATCGAGCACTCGCGGATCTTCCTCTTCAACTGCTGGCCGGGGGCCGATTCAATGCGCAAGCGCCTCCTCACCATTCCCCCGACGGTGCAACGTCAGCGGATGGTGGATGAATACTCACCCGCTTCATGTGCCGAGGTCTTTGGGACGTTCGCACGCAACAAGACGTACATCACGCCGACACACGTGACGCGCAAGATGGATGCGTTCGCAGACGACGACGCGTATCGCGCCGACGCCCGTGTGCGCTACATCCCCATGCGGCAGCAGATGGGATGGTACACCGATGCCAATGGCATGGTGGCCAGCGATCCCTCACCAGCCGGGCGCAAGTCCTTCATGGACTTCTACACGAAGGGACTCCAACTCACCAATGCAGCCTATCGGGCAGGCGTCCCGGTCATGCTCGGCACCGACGCGGGTGACTCATTTGTCATTCCCGGGGCCAGTGTGCACGACGAACTGGGTGAACTGGTCAAGGCAGGGCTGTCGCCGGCCGAGGCGCTGCGTGCGGCCACGCTGAGTGGGGCCGAGTTTCTCGGACGCACCTCGGAGTTTGGGAGCGTGCAGCCCGGACGGGTCGCAGACCTCGTACTGCTGGATGCGAATCCGCTCGCCGACATCGCCAACACCAGAAAGATCCGGACGGTCATCCGTGGTGGGCGGGTATTCGGACGGGCGGCGCTCGACTCCATGCTGGCGAGTGTCGAATCGACCACGCAAGTCGATGCCCAGAGCGCGCTCTGGATTGCGTCGGTCTCCGGAGACACCGCCGCCATCACGCGAGCGCTCGCGCGCGGGGCGCGCATTGATTCCATCGACGGCATCGGGAACCGCCGACCACTCAACTACGCCGCCGCGGGTAATCGCGCGGCCGCCGTCCGTGCGCTGCTGGCTCGCGGGGCGAACATCAACCTCACAAACAACACCGGCTTCACCCCGGCGCATCATGCGGTGGAGGGCGGTGCGGTTGAAGCGTTAGGCGTGCTCCTCGCGGCGGGGGCCGATCTCACCATCCCGGCACGGGGGGTGACGCCGATGGAAACGGCACGGCGACTCAACCACCCGAGGATTCTCTCCTTGCTGCAGGAAACGGGTCGAACCCGGTGATCAACGAGTCACCGGGTTCGCCTGGAGATCCGGCAGTGGTCGGCTAGCCCTGGAGCGGCGCCGACACACCGAGTTTGAAACCATCGAGGTCGCGGAACTGGAACATCCGGACGCCCCACGGGCGATCGGCCGGTTCGTCGGTGAGCGACCCACCCGCCGCCTTGATGCGAGCGGCCGCGGCGTCGACATCTGCGAGGCTCGCGACATTGATCTGCAGATAGAAGCCCTGCCCCTTGATACGGGTCCAGCCAAGTTTGCCATCGTCCTGGTTCAGTACAATGCGGCAGCTCCCAGCTGCCACCACGGCGGTGGTCACTTTGCCTTCAGTTTCGTAGGTCGCCTCAACGGCAAAGCCAACGGCATCACGATAGAAGCGGATCGATGCGTCGAGATCCTTGCAGGTAATGGAGCAGCCGAGTGTCGTAGCGTTGATTGCCGCGCTTGCGTGAGTCATTTCTGAATTTGGGTGGGGGAACCAGCAAAGAAGCCCGATCAGGCGCGCGGGATTGTACCGTCAGCATGGGAATGACGCCACCATTTTGGATGACGGGCCCTTCCCGTCGTGACCGCACCCACGTGTACCTGGCTGCTTGACAGCGTTGTGCAGAGACAGGACGTTCGCAGTCGGCTTCACTCTGGTTCCTCACGGCCTCAAACCCCTTGGCTCGCTACGACACCATTGGACAGGGCTACGCCCAGACTCGCCGCGAAGATCCGCGCTTTCGCGCGCTGATCCACGCGGCGTTGGGCAATGCGCGAACTGTCGTCAACGTTGGCGCGGGCAGCGGTGCCTACGAACCATTGGACCGGCACGTGATTGCCGTTGAACCGAGCGACGTGATGGCTGGACAACGCCCGCGTGAGCTCGCCCCGGCTATTCGGGCGTCCGCGGGCAGCATTCCGCTTCGCGATGGCGCGGTCGATGCGGCGATGGCAATCCTCAGCGTCCACCACTGGGATGAAGAGCGGGAGCAAGGGGTTCGCGAACTCCGTCGCGTCGCACGAGACACCGTGGTGATCCTGACTTATGACGTCGCCGTCATCAGCGCCATGTGGCTGCTGGCAGACTACCTGCCCGAAGTAGCCGCATTGGATCGCCGGATCTTCCCGTCGATGGAACAGCTCGCCGAGTGGCTCGGCGGTAAGGTGCGAGTCGAGACGGTGCCGATTCCGCGTGACACAACCGACTGGATGCTTGGTGCGTTCTGGGCTCACCCCGAGCGCGTGCTCGATCCGAGCGCACGAGCGGCGACGTCAGGATTCTCGCGGATGCCGGCCAGTGTCGTGGACCGGGTTGTTCTTGAAGTGCGTCGCGACCTGGACAGCGGTGAGTGGGACAGGCGGCATGGACATCTGCGAGCGCTCGACACATTCGACGCCGGACTACGGCTCGTGGTCGCCACCTGATACTGGCAGCGGTGCGCGAACGTCCCGAATGCGCACCGCCTGCGATGCCGTTCGGCTACCTAACGACTGCGGAGCTCGAGCTCCCCGGAAAAGAGCGCACGCGTGTGCGGGTCGAGCCGAACCGCACGCGGCCGTTCCGGAGCGTCAAACCGGAGTCGCACCGGCTCGGCGCCTAACGTGGCACGCTGCACCGAGACTGAACCATCGGCGAGGTCCGCTCCCACATCGAGGTCAAGCGCACAGGCCGGCCCCGGCTGGCTCTGCCGCAGCTCAACCGTCACCGCTTTCGCGCTCGCGTCCCACTGCCAGGTGCCTTCCACACGCGGGATACCGCCACGCACCAGCCACTGGTCGAAGAACGGACGCAAATCCTGCCCCGACACCTCCTCCATCACCTGGCGGAACTCGGCGGTGGACGTGGTCCCGTTCATGTACCGTGCGTAGTACCGGCGAATCCCGGTCCAGAAGCGATCGTCGCCAATGCGCTGACGCAGCATGTGAAGCACCCATGATCCCTTCTGGTAGGTCATGGACGTTGTCACCTGCGACATGTCGGCCAATCCCTCGTGCACAACGCGATAGTCGGGACGCTTGGCGTAAAAGTCCACGACAGTACTGCGCGACTCGCGCAACCCTTTTGCAAACTCGTCGCGGCCATACGCGTGCTCGATGAAGAGCAGCGTGAAGTAGGTGGCAAACCCTTCACTGAGCCAGACGTCGTCCCAATCACGCTCGGTGACCGCATTCCCAAACCATTGATGGGCGATTTCGTGAATGATGACGTTGCGCCATCGCAGCGAGCGGGTCCCGTCCACGCTGCGCTGATCGTACATGATGGCGGTGGCGGCCTCCATGCCGCCCCCGGTGGCCACCGACTGGATGTTGGCAAGTTTTTCGTACGCAAAAGGCCCGACAAACTCTGAATAGAATGCCATGGCATCGCGCACCGGCACCGCGAAGTCGTGGAACCCCTTGTCGCGCTCAGGCGCAAAGACCCAGCTCTCCAGCGGGACGCCGCGATAGTCACCCAGTCGCTGCACGGCGAAGCGGGTGACACCAAGCGTGAACAGCCAGGGAGAAATGGGGATACCCTGGCTCCAGACGGTTTGCCTTACCCCGGCGGTTACATCACTCGTCTCCACCAGGCGCCCATTCGAGACCACCTGATAGTGTGCCGGCGCCGTCACGGCCATCTCCATGGTGGCCTTGTCCCCGACATGATCGATCGTGGGGAGCCACTGACGCGCCTTGTCGGGCCAGTTGTCGGAGAAGAAGGCACGATCCCCGTTGCGCGTCGGCTTGATCTGCAGACCATCAGCCGCGAGACCGCCGTACCGGACGCGAAGCTCCAGCACCTGACCCACCGCCGAGGGCGATGGCAGGGTAATCGTCAGGCGGTCTTTGTCGTGCGTGAAGTTCAGCACTTGTGCGCCCAGCGAAACGCCGCTCACCGTCATCCCCCGTCCAGCGCGCGATGGCACTGCCGAACCGAGGTCGAGAAAGAGCGACGTTTGTCCGGCCGCCGTAAAGCGCAGACGCACACGGGCATCACCTGCGATGCGATCGTCCTGATCCGTGAGCGTCAGCGCGAAGTGATAATGCTCGACGTCGAGCGGTTGCCGAGGGTAGGTATCCGCGGCAAGTCCAGTGACGCTGAGGGCGAAGGCGAGGGCAGGCAGCACCAATCAACTCCGAATAGGCGTACCACAACCTCGTGCCAGCGCCCCCGGCGAGCAAGAGGACGCTACCTGGTGACCTCCCAGGCCAGTGACGCAATTTCGCCTAACGCCTGCCCCGCCACGATCGCCGGGTCACCCTGCGCGACGGAGACGTTGTTGACATAAATGGCAAAGGCAATCTCGCGGCCACTTTTCGATGTGAAGAAGCCTGCCAGCCCCTTGCCATGAATGAGCTGCCGGCGATTGAGTGGATCAAACGATCCGAAGGTGCCGGTCTTGGCAAAGACCTTCCCCGCACCCGGGCTATTCACCTGGATCGCGGCAAGGGTGCCATCCTTCCCCAGCGTAGGCATGGCCATCTTGAAATCCTGTGCCCACGGCTTGCCCCATACCTTGGCCAGCAACCGCGTCATGAAACGCGGAGCAAAGTAGGCATCACCTCCGGCGCCATCGCCCTGCACCGCGCCGTTGAGATCGAGCCCTTCGCCTACCAGCCACTCGCGTGCAATGTCAAAGCCGTTTTTGCTGTTGCCACCTTTGAGCGCGCCCAGCACGAGGGGAAAGTTGCTGGCGTGCAGGTTTTGCGATGTCTTGAGCAGCACCACAGCCTCCTTGGCCAGCGGCAGCGACACATGTTCGGCCACCATCAGGGAATCTGCATAACGAGCGGCAAGCGCCGACATGTCCACCTGACGCGACGCGAGCCGCGGGATGGCCGAGACGCCCGCGTCGTTGAGAACCTCGGTGAAGGTGATCTCGCCGAAACGTGCCGGCGATGGCACCGCCCAGCGCGGGTTGCTTGGCGGTCCCACGGGCACCGACCCCGTGATGACGAGGTACCGGCGATCCTTGTTGGTGCTGTCCTCGATGGTGCGAACCGCCGGGGCAGTCCCGGAGTCGGTGGTGGTGAGTGAGGCCTGCACCGTGAGCAACGATGTCTTCGGGGTCATGGTCACCGTCGCCGGCTCCCCCGCCCGTTTACCCGGGGTCACCACCAGATCGATCACATTGTCGTTTACGACCATGGGGGAGAGCACAATGCGTGTGCCCAGTTCACGCGCCCCTTCACGAAAGAGCGAGGCATCCACAATCACCTGACCCGTCACTCCACGAATGCCCTTCGCGGCGACCTGCTGTGCCATCTGCCGCAGTGTCTGCAGCGGGTCACTTGGGAGGGGCTGACCGCCATACGAATGGTCCTGATCGATGAAGGCGTAGCGGTCACCGTCGCGCACCCGCCCCGAGATGTTGGGGTCGCCCGAGGCCACCAGGACCAGGTCACCCTGCACCATGCCATCCTTCACCGGACCGGTGCGATAGACACGTGTACGGAAGCGATGGTCCGCGCCTAACGTTTGCATGGCGGTCGCCATGGTCACGACCTTGGTGGTGGAGCCCGGCACAAAGAGACGCTCGCCGTTATGCGACATGAGCACCTTGCCGCTGGCGATGTCGTAGAACTCCATCCCCCAATGTGCGTGCACAAACTCGGGGCGGTTCATGACCTCCTGCATGCGCGCGTGGGGGGCGGGCTGCGCGACGGCGCCCGCGGCGGTCGTCAGGGAGGCGAGGACGAGACAGGAAAGACGGCGAAACATGGACGAGGGCCGGGGTGTGTGTGTGCAGTGCCGACAAGAACGCCGAACATGACGCCGGGGAAAGCAGGCGTCAAAGGGGGCAGATGGGCGAAATACGCACCACTAGTCGTCGTGGCTCAGCTCGTATTTGCGTTGCTCGTGCGCGTTGTCCTTGGCCTGCGCCGTATCACGACGTTTCGCAGCCGCCATCGCCTTGGCGTGCGTCGAATCGGATTTGATGGCCGGCAGCGAGAGCTTCCGTTCGATGCCCTCGGCGCCGCACGAGGCGCAGGCTTTGGGCTCCTGCCCGCGCAGAACAAGCCGCTCGAACTGATGCCCGCACGACGTGCAGGCGTACTCGTAAATTGGCATGGCACTCCCCAGGCTCAGACGATTCGTAACGAAGTATCGTTGGAGGTGGTGGGATGGGACCAGTGCCGAAAGGACCGCGTCTGTGACCAGCTGATCGGGGGCGGCGAGTCTCCCGGGTGTTTCCTCCACATGAGACTGATCAAGCTCCTCCTCTTGTTGCCCCTTGGCGCATGCCGCCTCTCGGAGAACGATACGCCCTTTGGCGAAGCCGCGCCGGGCCAGTCGGCCTCGATCACGGCGACCTCAACGCAGGTGGCCGGCGGCAATGGACAAATCGTCGTCACCACCTTCGACTCGTCGGCCGGAACCTGGGAGCAACGTCAGTGCCGGTTTCGGGCGACCGAGGGACCATGCACACCGGGGAATCCCGTCACGGGCGGCGTGGACCGCCGGTGGCTCGAAGAGGTCTTCCGGAAGGCGACCTCCGGGGAGGGGCGTTCACTGAGATCATCGTACGACTTCGAAGGAGGCATTCGGCCGCCGGACGTGCAGCACTACAAGCTCGTCGTAGTCACGGCGCAGCGACGCTGGAGTGTGGAGTGGGATATGCGCGCGCCGGTGCCGCAGTTGCTTGGTCAGCTGTCGTGTTATGTGGAGCTGGCGAGAAGCGCGCTGATTGTGTGCAACGCCTGAAAGCGCCTCAGGAGGTGTGGAGCCCTCCCTCGGGGGTGCGGGGCTGACATATTGTCGGGATGGCCAGCCCCTCCCCGCGCCTCCTGATCGTCGACGACCAGGCCGACATCATCGAGGCCCTGCGGCTCCTTCTCAAACACGACGGCTACGCGATCGACGCGGCCCAGTCGCCGGCTGACGCGCTCGCCCAGCTCGGCGCGCGGGAGTACGATGGCGCACTCGTCGATCTCAACTACTCGCGTGACACTACCTCGGGGAGTGAGGGGCTCGACCTGGTGCAGCAGATGGTGGGGGTCGACGCCACGCTGCCCGTGATCGTGATGACAGCCTGGGCCAGCATCGACACCGCGGTGGCCGCCATGCGGCGCGGGGCCCACGACTACATCGAAAAACCATGGGATAACGGCCGGCTGCTGTCGATCGTGCGCAATGCCGTGGAACTGGCGCGCGCCCTGCGCCGCAATCAGCGGCTCGAAGGGGAGAATCAGGTCCTGCGCCGCGCCACCGGTCTCTTTGTCGCGCAGTCCCCGGCCATGCGTCCTGTCCTGCAGCTGATCGAACGGGTGGGCCCCTCAGACGCCAATGTGCTCATCACCGGCGAACATGGCACCGGAAAAGAGCTGGTCGCGACACTCCTGCACCGCGCGTCGGCTCGGGCGGCTCGTGCCTTTATCGCTGTGAACCTGGGCGGACTCGCCGAAGGGGTGTTCGAAAGTGAGATGTTCGGCCATGTGAAAGGGGCCTTCACCGATGCCCGCACCGATCGGGCCGGTCGCTTTGAAATCGCCGACGGGGGCACGCTCTTTCTCGATGAAATCGCCAACGTCTCGTTAGGTCAGCAGGCCCGTCTCCTGCGGGTGCTGCAAACGGGGGAGTTCGAACGCGTGGGGTCCTCGCGGGTGCGCAAGGCCGACGTGCGTGTGCTCTCCGCCACCAACGCCGAGGTGACCACCGAGGTGCGCGAGGGACGTTTTCGCGAGGATCTGCTCTTCCGGATCAATACCATCGAGATTCACCTGCCGCCCCTGCGCGACCGGCGCGAGGACATCGCCCCACTCGCGCACGCCTACCTCGAACGGCACGGGTCCCGGTACCGGAAGAGTGCGCGCACCCTGGAGCCGGCGGCCATGCAGGCCCTCCTCGATCATCCCTGGCCCGGCAACGTTCGCGAGCTGAGTCATGTGGTGGAACGTGCCGTGCTGCTGGCCACCGGTGACGCCATTCGCGCCGCCGATCTGGCGCTCAAACCAGCGGCAGCAGGCCTGACCCGACTCGAAGACCTCCCCCTCGAAGACGTGGAGCGCATACTCATCCGCAAGGCGCTCGACAAATCGGGCGGGAATGTGTCAAAGACCGCCAAAGCGCTGGGGCTCAGCCGGAGTGCGCTCTATCGGCGGCTGGAGTACTACCACATCGAGACCGCCGCCGAGTAACGCCTCGTGACGGCGCCTCGCGTGACCCCGCCACGGCCCCCGCCGCCACATGAACGGCGGGTCTTTCTCCTCGCACTGGCCGCCGGTCTTCCTGGTGTGGCGGCAACACTGGTGTTGCTGAATGTGGGCGACTACCCGGCCCGGACCGTGTGGACCGTTGGGGGGTTCGCGGTGGGAGCATGGATCGTGGGCACCGCCATTCTGCGTGAACGGATCATCCGGCCATTGCAGACCCTGTCCAACATGCTGGCGGCACTCCGCGAGGGCGATTTTTCCCTGCGCGCGCGGATGAGCCACTCCGATGATGCGCTGGGCCTGGCGCTCATGGAGATCAACATGCTGGGCGAAACGCTTCGGTCGCAGCGGCTGGGCGCGCTCGAGGCCACCTCCCTTCTGCGCGCGGTGATGTCGGAAATCGATGTCGCGATTTTTGCCTTCGACGACAGCCGGCAACTGCGGCTTTCCAATCGCGCCGGGGAGCGGCTGCTGGCGCAACGCTTCGAGCGAATCGCCGGGCGCAGTGCCGAATCGTTAGGTCTGGCGGAACTCCTGCAGAGTGACTCCCCACGGGTCCACGACCGCACATTTCCCGAGCGCAGCGGGCGATGGGAAGTGCGGCGCACCGCCTTTCGTCAGGAGGGACGTCCCCACACCCTGCTGGTGATCACGGACGTGACCAAGAGCCTGCGTGAGGAAGAACTCCAGGCCTGGCAGCGACTGGTGCGTGTGCTGAGCCACGAGATCAACAACTCCCTTGCCCCGATCAAGTCACTCGCGGGGAGTCTGCAGGAGGTGGCGGTGCGCGCGGGCGGCGCCGCCGACAGCGACGACGATCTGCGGCGCGGGCTCGATATCATCGCCGCGCGCGCCGACTCGTTGTCGCGTTTCATGTCGTCGTACGCGCGGCTCGCCCGCCTCCCGGCGCCTAACAAGCGGGCCTTTGACCTCGGGGCGCTGGTGCGGCGCATCGCCGCGCTCGATGCCCGCCTTCCGGTCACGGTCGACCCCGGTCCGTCGATGGAGGTCCGCGCCGACGCGGATCAATTGGAGCAGGTGCTGATCAATCTCGTGCGCAATGCGATCGACGCGTGCCTGAGCGAACGGGGCGCCGTCCATGTCACCTGGCAGGGAGACGAGGGCTGGGCCGAGGTGCTGGTGACCGACGAAGGGCCCGGTATCGGAGGGACCACCAATCTCTTCATTCCGTTTTTCACCACCAAACCCGACGGATCGGGCATCGGCCTGGTGCTGTCACGCCAGATCGCAGAGGGACACGGCGGCACCCTGATCATCGAAAACCGTAGCGATGCCCGCGGCGCCGTGGCTCGTCTCCGGGTGCCGCGCTGACCCGCCCCGCTACCTGCCTGACGAGTCCTTGCCCCCGCTTGTGGGCGCCGTGAGGCTGTCGAGCCGACGCAGCGTACGGTCGCGCGCCTTTACCATGTCGTCAGGAAGCGCCCCGACGGGCACCATCCGCAACACATTGTCGGTAGGTACAATCTCGACGCGCCACGTTTCAGTCCGAAAGAGAAAAACAAAGCGGCTCGTCGCACCAATGAGGCTCAGCGGGCGTCGTGGGGTGCCCTGCTCGACCGTCCCGTCGGTGAGGTACACCGTAATCTGGCGGCTCTCGCCGCGCATGATCGCGCGCGCCTGCAAACGCTGATACAGACTTGCCGACACCCAAAGCCAGAACAATCCAAGCGAAAGCTTCATCAATGGCTCGAACTTCTTGAATGCCTGCTGTGCCTTCTCGCTCGACTCCCACCAGGCGCGCGGTTTCCCTTCAGCGCGTCGTTTGGCCAATGCACGGTCGGAAATGCGCTGCGCGTAGGTGAGGTACGCCCAGGCGAGTCCCAGCGGCGCGCCCGTCACCAGCAACACCATCGGATCACGAAAGGGGGCGAGGAGAAAATCACCTGCCTCTGCATAATCAAGGATGTTGATCCCGAACTCCGCGTATCCCAGTACGCTGTGAAACATCCCCACGGCAATCAGGACGAGGTAACCCAGCGTCAGCACCGTGCCAATGTGTTCGGTCCAGCGAAGGGGAGAGCGTAACGGGGATTCTTCCATGAGGGCTTCGTTCAGTGATCAGCAGGTAGTTACCGGGCGGACGCAATCTGCCGCAGGTCGCGGAGCCTCGGCACCTTCCAGGCAGTAACGCCCACCGTCGCCAGGGCGACCACACCGCCAAGCACCACGGCCGGCACCGCACCAACCAACCGGGCCGCAACGCCGGATTCAAACGCACCGAGTTCGTTGGATGACCCAATGAAAATGGCGTTCACCGCCGAGATGCGCCCCAACATCTCGGGCGGCACCAGCACCTGAATCATCGTCGACCGTATCACCGCGCTGATGTTGTCCGCCGCTCCGCTGATAAACAGGAGGACGACCGACACGCCGAAGCTCTTCGATAGACCAAAGCCGATGATGCAGCAGCCGAACACGGCGACGGAAATGAGCAGGGTCCGTCCCGCCCGCTCGAGGGGACCACGATGGGCGAGGTAGAGCGCCATGAGCACCGCACCAGCGCCCGGTGCGCCCTGCAGGATCCCCATTCCCTGCGGACCGACCTTGAGAATGTCCGAGGCAAACACCGGCATGAGGGCCACCGCCCCACCAAAGAGCACGGCAATCAGGTCCAGCGTGAGCGCCGAAAGAATCACCTGGTTGACCCGCAAGAACCTGAGCCCCTCAGACACATTCTGGATGATCGACGGCGTGGCAGCGCTGATCGGCGTGGGGGTGTGCCTGATCATCAGCATGCCAATGAGCGACACCACCGACAGTACGACATTGATGCTGAACGTGGCGCGCGCGCCGATGGCAGCAAAGAGGAGTCCGCCAGCGGCCGGACCAAGGACCATGCCGAGTTGCCATGTTGAGCTGCGCCACGTTGCGGCGTTGGCAAAGAGCTCCCGCGGGACAATCTCGGAGACCAGCGCAGAGCGCGAGACCTGCAGAAAGGCTCGCGCCAGACCGCACACGGCAATGATCAGATAGAAGGGCCACACCGCGGTCGGCTCCGGCACGAACCAGAGGTAGGCGAGGAGCGCCACAGAGGCTGCGACAAGCACCGCCAGCGCCCGGAGCGAAACCCTCCGCCGGTCAGCGCGATCGGCCACGTAACCGGCCACAAGGGCCACACTCACATACGGAACCACCTCGGCCAACCCGATGAGACCGAGGGCCAAAGGGTCCCTGGTGATCTGGTAGACCAGCCAGCCCATCACCACGTTCTGCACCTGCGCCACCATGGTCATCGAGAGAAGCGAGACGATGAACCACCGGAAGGAGGGGAGTCGGAGGGCGGCGTAGGGGTGGGTCTGGCCAGACATGGCGAGGAAGGTAAAGCCGTGGCACGTCTCGCGTGGCCCGGCCCCCAGCCCTATCTTCGTGCCCGTCCTCCTCAGAAAGCGAGCCAGCTCATGCGCCTCTTGTGCACCGCCGCGCTTCTTGCCGTTGGTGTTTCCACGGCCAGCGCGCAGTCAGGGTCAAAGCTCACCGTCGATCAGTACCTGGAATGGGAAACTGTTCAGGGACCTCGTCTCTCCCCCGATGGCAAGCAGGTCATCTACGGACGGCGCTGGGTCGACAAGATGAACGACCGGTGGGAAACGACGTTGTGGATGATGAATGTCGACGGGACTAAACAACGATCGCTGCTGACCGGCAGTGACGTGGAGTGGTCGCCGGATGGCACACGCATCGCCTACATCGCCCGCGGCGAACCCGCCGGCCCACAGATTTTTGTGCGATGGATGGACGCCGAGGGCGCCACGTCGCAGATCACTCGGCTCACACAAGCGCCGAGTAACATCCAGTGGTCACCGGATGGAAAGAGCATCGCGTTCAACATGCTGGTCCCGA
Source organism: uncultured Gemmatimonadota bacterium (assembly GCA_902826615.1). Lineage (GTDB taxonomy): Bacteria > Gemmatimonadota > Gemmatimonadetes > Gemmatimonadales > Gemmatimonadaceae > RBC101. The sequence continues at coordinate 59,803 of CADEFN010000005.1, read as the reverse complement.
CGCGCCAGAACTGGTCGATCCCGATGCCCGCGGCGCCCGCTGGCGCCAAGTGGACCGAGCCGCCTCGTGTCGTGACTGAGCTGGACTACCGGCAGGACGGTGTTGGGTTCACCCCGACGGGTGACACGCACATCTTCACGGTCAGCGCTGACGGTGGGTCACCTCGCCAGATCACCAGTGGGGCGTGGGATCACGGGGCTCCGCAGTGGATGCCGGACGGAAAGTCGATGATCTTCACCGCCGACCGGGTGCAGGAATCGGAGTATCGCTGGCGTCAGAGCGACATCTACAAGGTCGACGTGATGGGTGGTTCGATCACGCAGCTCACCCGCCGCAACGGGCCTGACCAGCAGCCGACGCCGTCGCCCGATGGCCGTCTGATTGCCTACACGGGTTACGACTCGACGCGTGCCACGTGGAAGGACTCCGAGCTCTACGTCATGAATGCCGACGGCTCCAACCCGCGGCAGATCTCCGGGAACCTCGATCGCTCACCCCAGGGACTCATGTGGGCCGCCGACGGTTCGGGCATCTACTTCAACGCCGAAAACGAAGGGTCCCGCAACCTCTACTTCGCCTCAACCGCGGGTCAGGTGCGGCAGGTGACAACAGGCAAACACGTCCTGGCTGTCGACGAAGTCAGCAAGTCGGGTATCGCGGTCGGAACCCTGTCCACCTCCATGAAGCCGGGTGACATCGTCGCCTTTCCCCTGGCCGCACCGAAATTCGCCCAGCTCACCGCCGTGAACGACGACGTCCTGACCGGAAAGGCGTTAGGCGAGACGGAAGAGATCTGGTACACATCGGTGGACGGCCTGAAAATTCAGGGCTGGATTGTGAAGCCGCCTGATTTCAATCCGGGCCGCAAATACCCGCTGATGCTCGAGATCCATGGCGGGCCGCACTCGATGTATAACAACGGCTTCAACTTCGCCCGCCAGAATCATGTGGCCGAGGGGTACGTTCTGCTGTATACCAACCCCCGTGGCTCCACAGGATACGGCTCCAAGTTCGGAAACGAGATCAACAACGCCTATCCAAGCAAGGACTACGATGACCTGATGGCGGGCGTCGATACGGTCATCAATCGCGGCTATGTCGATACCAAGCGCATGTACGTGTTTGGTTGTTCCGGTGGTGGTGTGCTGACCGCCTGGATCGTGGGTCACACCGACCGCTTCGCCGCCGCGTCGTCCAACTGCCCCGTGATCAACTGGCTCTCGTTTGTGGGCACCACCGATGGACCGGGCTGGTATCGCAACTTCGCCAAACCCTTCTGGGAAGATCCGAGCGAACACCTCAAGCGCTCTCCGATCATGTATGTCGGTAATGTGAAAACGCCGACCATGCTGATGACCGGAGTGCAGGACCTGCGCACCCCGATGCCGCAGACCGAGGAGTTCTATGAAGCCCTCAAGTTCCGGAAGATTCCGACCGCGATGATCCGCTTCAACGAGGAATGGCACGGCACGTCGTCGAAGCCGTCCAACTTCCTGCGCACGCAGCTGTATCTGCGCAGCTGGTTCGAGCGGTACCCGCAATCGGCGACGCCGACGCAGTGACGTATCGCACGCTGGACGCCGGGGAGATTCTCGTCACGCTGGAGCGGCTTGGTCAGCGCATCGAGGAACGCTTCCCCGGCTCCGGACTCGGTCGTGTGTCTCGCGACCTCCTCGGCCTCGCCCGCGACTGTGCGCGCGAGGCCGAGGTGCTTTCACGCCCAAACTGGCCCGTGCGCCTCGCCGTCATCGGCTTGACCGTGCTGCTGATTGTCGGCGTGGTGGTGGCGCTGGTGCGTGCGGCGCGCCTGCTCGGGGTCCAGAACGACGGCTTCGGGCTGGGGGAGTTTTTCCAGGTGCTGGAGTCGCTCATCAACGAGGTGGTCTTTCTCGGGATCGCGGTCTTTTTCCTCGGGTCAATCGAGGCGCGACTCAAACGGCGGACTGCCCTGCGATACCTCCACCAGCTGCGGTCCATCGCACACGTGGTGGACATGCATCAGCTCACCAAGGATCCCGATCATCTCCTGGTCGCGCACGCCGACACCGCCTCGTCGCCGCGGCGGATGCTCACTCGGCCGGAGCTGGGACGGTACCTCGACTACTGCAGTGAGTTGCTGAGCGTCACGGGCAAACTGGCTGCCCTTTTTGTGCAGGGCTTCAGCGATGGCCTGGTGCTGCAGTCGGTGAATGAAATCGAGGATCTCACCAACGGTCTCTCACGCAAGATCTGGCAGAAGATCACGCTGCTCACGCGGGACTGAGCGCCTAACGTGCCGCACCTCGCGTGCGGCTCCCTGTCCAGAAGGCTACCAGTCCGCACCCGCCCTGTGCGTTGGGCAGTTCCGGCGGAACCATGGTGGGGCGACTGTAGACCTCCACACCTACAAGACGATCGAGGGGTGCCAGCATCTGCAGCAGCATCCCGTCGGTGCTCTCGATGCGCGCGCCATCCACCACGATGGTCGCGAGACACATCTCCCCTCGCTGGTTCCGCATGGCGATGTACTGGTCAGGGCCCGAGCCGCGCACGTACACACCGGGTGCCCGGAAGACGAGGTCTGAGGGGAATATCGCCAGCTGCTCTTCGATCTCCTTCACACCAAGGAAATATCCCGGAAGTCCCTTGCGGCGTCTCTCGAACCGTGCAAGCGCGGAGCTCGAATACACGCGCTCGGCGGTGACCTTCACGGCATCGAGCGAGGTCGCGACGCGTGTCATGGTGAACACGGAATGCGGGGTGTCCTGCACGGTCAGCTCTACCGGCTCTCGCATGGGGAGAAAGCCAATGGCGCGCACATCGATCACTTGCGTGCCCGCCGGAAGTGAGTCAACGGCAAACGCTCCTGTGCTGGACGTCATCGCTCGCTGTTCGGCCTCCGAGACCGTCACCTGCGCCCCGGAGATCGGCCGCCCTGCGTCATCGCGCACTTCGCCGCGCAATTGCGCCGGACCCGTCAGCGCCTTCACCTCGGCGGTATCGCCAGCGCCATTTTTCAAGACCACGTTCCTCCACAACCTGGGAGCAACCACAACGTCGCGCATGAGAAAACGATCGGTGGTCATGACCAGGTCGATCACGCCACTAGAATCGCGCTCCGACACGCCCTGTATGGCCACACCGGCTCCCGGAGGGAGCCCGCAGAAGAGGTAACGCCCGCTGTCATCGGCGCGGGCAACGGCGCTCCCGCTATCACGCGCCATCTTGCCCTTGTCCACCACGATGGTTCGCCAGCGAGCCACCACGGTCGCCGACGCCGTGAGCCCCTCCGCGCGCACACTCCGGACATTCCCAGAGATCACCCCGCCGCCCTCGCGCTCCACCTCGGGACCACAACGATCGGTGATCACCGTCTTGAGCGACGGCAAGCCGAGTGTGAGGTCCAGCTCGCCAGCCTCCCGCACCTCCAGAGTCACCAGGGGGACGTCGACCCCCAGGGAGTCGCGGCGCGCGTGGCGGATGTCGATGAGGTAGGTACCGACTGGGAGCGCTGCAAATGTGTAGCGCCCGGCGGTGTCGGTCACGGCCTGCAGCCGTCCCCCAGTTGCCACGGGAATGGCATAGACGCGTGCAGAGTCGAGGGGCCGCATACGGGTACTGTCGAGCACCACACCGCGAAGACGCACCGAAGGCTGGGCACTGGCTTCGCCGCCAAGACAGACGAGTGCTGCCAGCAGCCAGTGTTTGACGAAGAACCGGTTGGGCATCGGGCAGCACTCATGACGCGGGGACAACCGACCTGCAACTCCACTGGCCGGAGGGCGCGATCCGCTCGCGCTTGCGCGCGTACCCCTAACCCTTCGCCTTGATCCCTTCCATGGCCGCCGCAAGAAAATCCTTGCGCCACCCTTCGAGTTTTTCCGGCGGAACGGCAAGCTGCGCCGCCACCTCAGCGACCGCTTCCCCCTTCAGCACGCGCAACACGGCGTCGCTTTTGACCGTGGCGGCATACAAGGGCGTAGTGCGATTGACGAGTGGTGTCGGGCGACGGGGTTCCTGCAGAGTCAAGGCCACCGGCGTTCCCGACTGACGCGCGGCAATCCCCTTCATGGCATCGTCGCAAATCTCTCGCACAAAGGCGACGGTCGGTTTGTCAGGAAGCCGCGCGTTCCAGGGGCGGTCGCAATACACGCAGCCAATCAGACGACCCGACACGACCACCGGGAAAATCCCGAAGCTCCCTGCTCCCAATGCTTGGGCAAAGCGCAGCTCCTGGGCAGTGAAGTCGCGATCGACAGGCACATAGACGCTCTGCCGGCGCAACATGGCCACAGCCACCGGTCCATCACGTGGGGTGAGCTCATAGCTGAACTTGTCCAGCAACGACTCCACCGCGGTGCCCAGACCGAAACGTGCCTTGATCGCCGTGCCCTCCGGGGACATGACACAGAAGACCACACGCTCGAACGGTCCCCCGCGATAGATCGCTTCCAGCGTCGTGAGGATCACGCGGTTGAGGTCTTCGCCCGACCCGGGTTCCGCCGCCCGCCGTGCCTCTTCGGAGAGCTCGCGGCGCAGGGCGAGGGTGGCGCTGAACTCGTCCACCGCGGCAGTCCCCGCCGGCGTGGCTGTGCCGACCCAGCCACCGAGTTCGTTGATGGCGGCATCGTGTTGTTTGCGCAGCCGCAGGTCGTCCACGCTGACCTTGGCACTGGCGAAGGTTTCCTTGGTCTCGCGCAACGCGGCGCGCACGACCGCCGAGGCGTCGTCGCGTGTGAGCTTGAGAACTTTGGAGTAGCGGGTCATCACCTCACTCACGCCATCCGTGCGTGCGTCACGATCCCGACGATACACCGCGGTCGTGAGTTCATGCGCGCACGCAATCACGGAGCCCAACTCAGTGTTGCCAGCGGGACTATCGGCGCGCATACACGCCACCACCGGCTCGGGCATGCCCCAGTGCCGCGCCATCGCTTCGCCGAGATCCTCGAAGGTGAAGCCCAGGACATCGAAGGCGGCGAGCGCCGCCGTTTTGCGGCCCCCCTCGATCAGGTTGATGATGCGCGCGTAGTCCCGCGCGAAGTACCCGGCCACCAGCACTTCACCCAGGTTGCGGAACATCCCCGCCAGATGCGCCTCTTCGGGGTCCGGCAGTTTGCGCAGCATCGCCAGCTCACGGGCATGATTGGCCGTGAGCATGCTCATGAGCATCAGTTCCTTGAGCCCGGGCGAGCGCTTGCGATAGTGATCGAAGACCAGCAAGCTCGCCGCCAGGTGCCGCACCGTGCGTGCCCCCAGCAACAGCATGGCGTGGGCGGCGCTTTGCACCTGCTGCCCGCCGCGTTTGTAGTACGCACTATTCGATGTGCGGATGACCTTGAGCGTCAGCGCATACTCCCGCAGCACGATGTTCGCGAGACGCTGCAGCGAGGCATCGTCATCCGGCATCGCCTTGAGCGCGTCGAGGGCGTCCTTGGAGATGGCGGGAAAATCCGCCTGGGCAAGGATTTGCCGCATCCGCAGGTCGAGCGCGGACGGTTCGTCGGGGGGGCGGTTGTCGCGATCCCCGGAGGGACGCGATCGGTGCTGTGCGGCCAGGCTACTCATTCACGGGGACGGAGACGACACTTTGAGTCTCGGCACCATTCTCCGTCACCTGACCCCCTCGTCCCCTTCCATGCCCTCCGGGCGCCACCCACCACCGCGCGAGCTGCCCTTCCCGATCAGTGTCCCACGGCTATGGGCGGCGCTCGCCGTGGTGGTCGCCTTGGCCGCCGCTGCAATCCTCACGGTTTGGAGGCGGCACCCTTCTTCTTCGGAGCAGCCTTCGGGCGCCCCTTCGGAGCCCGGGAGGGAGGCGCCTTTCGCGCAGCAGGGGCGGGGCTAGCCACACGAGCCGCCTCGCGCAGTTTCCGGACGAGCAAGTAGAGCTCCCCGTGAGTCAGCGTGTCACGGACGCCCCCGAGGGGGTCGTCGGAGGCGAAGAGGGTGTACACCCGCGCCTTCCCCTTTCTTGGCGCCGGAGAGCCGAGCACCAGTGTTCCCTCCCGCACGCCGGGTTCTTCCACCCGCAGGGACCATCCCGGAAGTGGGGTTCTTCGGGAGCGCAGCAATACGCCAATGGAGTCAGCCGCCCGCTTGAGGTCCCCTGCCCGAAGAGCGAGGGTGACGCTGGCGGAGTCCCCGGCAAAGCCGGCCCGCACGGTGGAGGGCACCACATGAAGCTCCACGGCGGTATTTCCCACCATGGCGCGCCAGACCGTTACGTCGTCCTCCTGCGCGGCGACCGGCCGGGCACCAATCAGCACGACCAGCCCCAAGACCCAGGGTGTTCTTTGGAAGGATGGCCGCAAAAACAGCATCTGGAACTATCCGAGACAGGGGGCTATTCAGCGATTGAACGTGGCAACCACCCGCACTCAGTTGCGCCGCCCAATCTGTGAGACACGCCTACATAAAGCTGGAGCGTACCGGCGCCGTGTCTATCCGGTGGTGGGTGGATGGTCCTGATGGGCTGGCCGCGAGGAGTGTGGTTCACGTTCTTCCCGGTGAGAGTGCATTTGAACTCCCCTTCGAGCAATGGAAGGCCCGCGCCGGTCACTTCGTCGACCTGGATGAAGTAGCCCATACCGCGACGGTTCGTCCCACCTCGAACTGAGCCGGGTTTGTGGGGAGTTTTCCTGAACGTGATTCACCGCACAGGAAAGCCTAGCTGGTTTCGGTCCGAGGGGGATATTTTGGCGCACCCCAAAGCACGACCACACCCACTGATGAGAGGAATCCTGATGCTCGTCAAACGAGTCAGCAGGTATGTACTGGCACTTGCCGCGTTTGTGGCTCCGCCAGCTGTCTTTGCCCAAGCCGGCACTATTGCTGGTACCGTAAGCAACGCGGATGGTGCCGCTCCCATTGGTGGGGCACGTGTTCAGGTGCTCGGGGGAGGTGGTCAGATCGCCGCCTCCGTCCTCAGCAGAGAAGACGGGACGTACCGGGCGGCCAACCTCGCCGCGGGGTCGTACACGGTGTCGGTCGCACGAATCGGTTTTGGCGCCAAGCGACTCGATAACATCGTCGTGACCGCCGGCAACACCACGACGCTCGATATCGGGCTCCTCTCGATTGCCACGGCGCTCAACCCCGTGGTGACCACCGCCACCCGCGGTGCCGAACCCGAGAAGATCCTCGACTCTCCCAACTCCATCTCCGTCGTGACGGCCGAGCGGATCGCCGAGCGTTCGGCGGTGACGGTGACCGACCACCTCAAGTCGTCCCCTGGTCTGTCGATCTCCAACGGCGGCATCGTGCAATCCAATATCGTCTCGCGTGGATTCAACAATGCGTTCTCCACGCAGATGCTGATGCTCCAGGACTATCGTTTTGCCGGTGTGCCATCGCTGCGGGTCAACGTGCCGTTCCTCTTCACCGGAACGGGCGACGATATCGACCGTATCGAGGTGCTGCAGGGACCGGCCGCCGCGCTCTATGGTCCCAACTCGGGCAATGGCGTGCTGCATGTCATCACCAAGTCGCCGTTCCAGTCGCAGGGCACGTCCATCACCCTCGATGGCGGCGAGCGCTCACTCTTGCGTGCCGGCCTCCGCACGGCGGGAGCGAGCAGCAATGGCAAGGTAGGCTACAAGGTTTCCGGCGAGTATTTCACCGCCAACGATTTCGAGTACATCGACCCGAACGAACCGTCGAGGTTCTCCGCCACGGATACGCGCGTGCCGGCCTCGCGCCGCGGCCAGGCCAATGCCCGCGACTTCGGCCTCGAGAAGATGTCGGGCGAGGCCCGACTCGACTTCCGCCCCAACGACGACACCGAAATCATTTCCTCGCTCGGCTACTCGCAGATCGGGAGCGCGATGGAAATCACCACCACGTTCGGTGCCGCGCAGGTGAAGAACTGGTCGTATCTCAACCTGCAGCAGCGCTTCCGTCACAAGAAGTTCTTTGCCCAGGTGTTCTACAACGCCTCCGACGCTGGCAATAGCAGCGCCACCGACGACGCCGGCACCTACTACCTCCGTACCGGCATTCCCGTGGTGGACCGATCGAGTGTCCTGGTCGGCCAGCTGCAGCAGGCGCTGGATATCGGCCGCACGCGTGTGGTGGTTGGCGGTGAGTACATCGCCACTCGCCCCGAGACCGAAGGCACCATCAATGGGCGCAACGACGCCGACGACGACATCAACGAAGCGGGCGCCTACATCCAGACCACCACGAGCCTCACCAGCAAACTCGACTTCCTGGCCGCCATCCGTGGCGACATGAACTCGCGCATCGACGGTTCGCAGTTCTCGCCGCGCGCCGCCCTGGTCTTCAAGGCCACGCCCAATCAGAACTTCCGCGTCACCTTCAATCGCGCGTTTGGTTCACCGGCATCGTTCTCGTTCTTCCTCGACCAGTTCTCCGGCACCACACCGGCCCCGGGTCTCCCGGTGCAGATCATGGGGAACCCGCCCAAGCAGGGCTGGAACTTCAACCGCAGTTGTGCCGGTGGACTGTGCATGCGTTCGCCCTATGTCCCCGGCGTGCAGCCCGCCACGGCCACGGCGGCATTTCCCGGTCTGATCGCGGCACTCCCCAACATCATTCGAGGGCTCCCGGTGAGCACCTTTGGCGCCGGCGGCGAAACCGCCCGCCAGCAGCTCCTCGGCCTTCTCGCGCAGCTCGGACCGATTCTCGGTGGCCTGCGTCCCACGCCTGCAGATATCGGCTCGGTCCTGCTCGACCTCAACACCCGTCAGCCGATGACAAGCGCCCCCACGGACTATGCCCCGTTAGGCGCCAACTTCTCCAACACGTGGGAGGTCGGGTACAAAGGGCTCTTCAACGAGAAGGTCCGCCTCGCGGCCGACCTCTGGTTCCAGCGCCGCCCCGCCGACCCGACCTCGCAAATCATCAATCCCGGGGTGCTGTTCAACCCCACCCAGCTGGCTACCTACATCGGCACCCAGGTCGGAACGGCCACACGGAATCCGGCACTCGGGCAGCAGGCAGCTGCCGCCCTCACGCCGATCATGGCGGCATTGCCGGTCGGCGCGGCCGCCTTCGATTCGCCGTTGTACGATAGCTCGTATCTCGTCTTCTCCTACCAGAATGCTGCAGGCTACGTGAACGTCAGCGGGCTCGACCTCGCCGCCGACTTCCTGCTCAACGACAAGTGGTCGCTGGAGGGGACGTACTCATATCTCAGCGATAACATCTTCCCCGACGCCCCGGGCGCCAGCGCGGCCAATCCACTCGTGGCCAACACCCCGAAACATCGGGGCACCACCGCGTTGCGTTATGCCAACCAGGCGCGGGGCATGAGCACAGAAATCCGCGGGCGGTACATGGACGCCTTCCAGGTCAACTCCGGCGTCTTCAACTCCCTCGGCATTGGCAGTGGCGTACGCTACCCCGGCGTGCCGGTCAGCATGTTCCTTGACCTTGGCTTCTCCTGGAAGCTCCCGGTGGCCAGTCAGGTGCGCTGGTCCATCAATGCCACCAACGTCCTCAACAATGAACGGCAGTCGTTCGTTGGAGTTGCGCCGATGGGTCGCCTCGTCATGACCCGTCTGCAGTACACGTTCTAGGTCGGGACATTCCCGGGGATCAGCGGCTGGCCTTTCGGGGCCGGCCGCTTTTTCTTTGGACCCATGCGCGCGCCGAATCCACTCCTCGACACCTCACGACGTCTCGTGATCGGGCATCGGGGCAATTCGGCGCACGCACCCGAGAACACAATGGAGTCGTTCCGCCAGGCGCTGGCCGCCGGTGCCGACGGTTTGGAGCTCGATGTGCGCCTGACGAGTGATGGGGAAGTGGTCGTCTTTCACGACGCCACACTCGAGCGGACCACCAGCGGCAGTGGCGCGGTCGCCGCGGCATCGTGGGCGCAGCTGCGTACCCTCGATGCCGGCGCTCACTTCACACCCGATTCGGGCCTCACCTGGCCGTGGCGTGGACGAGGCATCACCGTGTCTCGGCTGGAGGAGGTCATCGAGCAGCTCCCCGGCGTGCCGATGATGGTGGAGATCAAGGTGCGAGAAGCGGCGGGCCCAACCGCCGAGCTGCTGGAACGCACCGGGGCCATCGCACGGTGTGTGGCTGGGTCGTTTCAGGAAGACGTACATGCCGTGTTGCGAACGCACAGTGTGCCGCGCCTGGCGAGCATCAGGGAGATGCAGGCGCTCTACCTGCCTTCGCTGTTTGGGCGCCGGTATGGCACGCTCCCCTTTGCCGCGATGAGTCTGCCGCGCTTCTTCAAGGGAATTCCCGTGCCGGTGGGCGCACTCGCCGCCGCCGCGGCGCCCGCGGGAGCCACCATGCACGTCTGGGTTGTGAACCATGCAACATCGGCCGTGCGGCTGTGGCGCCGCGGGGTTCACGGTGTGCTCAGCGACGATCCAGGCCCGATCGCTCGGGCTCTGGCCACACTGGGTCAGGGCACCGCGACCGCGAGCAGCGAAATCGGCTGAAGACTGCCTGACGAGACGGCGATGGTTTGTGCCCCCGTGCCGGAGCCCAGGGTCCACCGTGCCGTCACCTCACCTAACGCATTGGTGAGGCCCGACTGCGGCGAAATGAGCCCGCCACCTGTCACGACCTGAAAGGCCACCGCGATGCCCTTCATCGGTGCGTTGTTGGGGCCCACGACGCGGATCACGATCGGGTTGGGCAGCGGGCCACTGGGCTTGGCCGTCTGATTGTTCCCCTGGGCGACCACGATATCCGAGGGCAGCAGGGCGGTGGCGTTGATGCTGAGCGGGTCGAGCCCGGGGGCCCGCGCCTGCAGCACCTGGTTTGCATCCGCGACGCCAAGTGTCCACTTGGTGCGCGCCTCACCGTTTTCATCGGTGAAGACGCTGCCCGGGTTCACCGCCCCACCACCAATCACCACGCTGAAGCCGACCGCAACTTTCTCGATGGGTTTGCCGTCGGTATCGAGCAGCCGCACAACTACGGGGTTCGGGAGTTCCTGACCACCCTGAATGGACTGCAGGTTGCCCTGGACCATGACCAGGGAGCCGGGCGTCTGGACAACTACGGCCTCCTTGCCGCAGCCGGCAAGGAGAACAGAGAGCGCGAGCAGGGTACGCACAGAGGGCATGCCCGAGAGTATCGGCGCCGTCGCGGCGGAGTTAAGCGGAGGTGCTCACTCCCTGTTCCGTCATGCCAGCCGCCATCTCAGCCCTACGTCTGCGACGTCCACCCCGGGAGCGCCCGCTTGAGCAGGGGGAGCATCTCCATCGCCACTTCACTGGCCAACCCTTCCGCCTCGCCACGACGCGACGCCCAGTCCGTCGCGTTGAAGCCACGCGAGGGTGGGATCGGCACCATGATCCGCACCAGCGCTTCTTCCGTGCGCCCACGCGTGGCGGCGTCACGCAGGAGGTCCCACTTCACCGAGTATTCAGAGTGCGCCACACGACCGCGCCCCTGATACCAGTAGAACACCACCGCCTGCGCCGGACCATTGGCGATGATGTAGCTGTTCACCGTCACCTGCTGACCATCCATGCCTAACGCTTTCTGGCCCGCCTCGACCACCTGCCAGCCGGCGCCCGGAAGGCAGTTACGCGGAGAATGGATGGCCTTGCCCGTAGCCTGCGACTCGTAGTAGCCCACGTACACCGAGAAGGCTCGCACCGAGTCCTGCCGGAAGATCCGAAAGAGGTAGTCACTGACCCCGGCGACCTGAATCTCTTCAGCGGTCAGGGGACGCTCCTCTCCTGGTACTCCGGCAATGCTGCGCGGGAGGTCACGCAGGGGACGATCCAGTACAGCCTCTTCCTGGCGACCGGCACTTGCCACCAGAGCTCCTCCCAGCGCCAGCACCGCGAGGGGTGCGACCTGCTGCCATTTACGCATTGGAGGCCTCCCCGAGCCAGCGCTGCTCGACACGAACGGCACCCCAGGTGATGACGGCGAGAATCGCGAAGGCCACCACGAAGAGCAGCCAACCTTCGGTCATGTGCGAAAAACCCTCGGCGAGTTTGGGGTCCACAAAGGCCACCAGGAAACCGGTGCCGAATACGCGAACACCATTCACCAGGACGGCCACGGGAATCGAGAGCGCCACAATCGCGACTCGCGTTACGGGATGTCGCAGCATGAGGCCACCAAGCAGCACACCCAGACTCAGAAGTGCGGTGAGGGAGCGCAGCCCCGAACAAGCCTCAGTCACAAACAGGTCATGGCCGGGGAGCCGGATGACATTGCCATCGAGATGCACGGGGATGCCGCGAGTGCTGAGCATGGCAGCGCCAAGTTTCGACGCCTGGAACTGCAGCGGCAGCGCGAGTGATCCCAGAATGATTTCGGGAAGCGGGATGGAGAGCCCGATGAGGAGCGTGGGGAGCCACCAATGGAGCAATTGCCGCCAGCCCCATCCCCAGACCACGAGACCGCCGAGTGCGAGCAGCATCGCAGCGCGCCCGACAAATGCCTCAGCGGCCAGTGCGGCCACGTACCGGAAGACGATGGCCACAAAAATCATGGCGATCCCCAGGAGCGGCTGCGACGCCGAGTTGGGCGCGCGCCCCGCTTTCCAGGCCAGCCAGACCGCGAGAGGCGCGAGCAGCAGGCCGTGCCCGGCGTCGGGATCGTTCCACCAGGTGATGGCGGTGTTCACCATCGGCTGCGCGAACAGTGCGACGAATGCCGCACCAGTCAGAGCGAGCAGCAGTGGGGCCGCCGGGAGCTGTCTTGTGGTTGAAGCGATGCTGGTCATTGCCGTGAAAAAGATGCGGTCCCGGGCTGAAGCTCGGGGTGACAACAGAAAGACGATCACTCCTGCCGATACTCACGCGAAATTCAGCCCTTCGACGTGCCCGCCACCCCGTTCACCACCCCGCCCTCAGTCCCCACTGCAACACCCGGACCACGGGGCAACCCGGATATCTCGGCTAAATCTCTGTCAAGATTGGGGTTAGCGATCCTCGGGTACATGGTGGGGATCACATTGATCATCACCCTTCTGCCCTTTCGATTCGCCCGGCCCGACGCCTGGCGCATCATGTGGGAGGGTACGACGCTCGACGTCGTGGCCAACGTCCTGCTTTTCCTCCCCCTTGGCTTTCTGTATCGGCTCGCCACCCGTCATCACCGGCGCCACTCGGTACTACGGGTCCTGTGGGTGGGAGCGGTCATTTCGGCCACTATCGAGGTGACCCAGCTCTTCGAGGTGGAACGGTACTCCTCCCTGTACGATGTGCTTGCCAACGCGGCCGGGGCATGGCTGGGCGCCGCCGCAGCCGATTGGGCGAGTGGGCGCCTGGGCCGCGACGAAGAAGTGGTCGGTCGCCTTTCGCTCGAGTTGCCCCTCATGGGGCTCGTCTACCTCATGATCCCCCTCCTGTGGCTGAATGCCCTGGCCAACGGGGGAGACGATCAGCATGCGCTCCTCTCGCTCCTGATTGCCGTGTTCGGTGGCTCTGTGGTCGGCGGCCTGCAGCGAAACCACTTTGGTCCGGATCGGCAGCTGCCACTGCGCACCGCGGTTGGCGGCGCCGGAATCTGGTACCTGGCCGGAAGCTTCCCACTGCTCGCCAGCAAACCCCTCTTTGTCGCGGCGGGAGTTGTCACCGCGAGTGCCCTGGCCTGGTGGCGTGGCAGTCGTGGCAGCGAGCCTCGGCCCGATCGCCGTTACGAAATCGCCGTTCTTGTGACCGCGCTCCCGGCCTTTGTGGCCTACCTCCTCATGCTGGCCGGCGGCCCGTTGGCGAGCGGAATGGGTCCCTGGCGCGGCGATCTCGGCTTTCCGGGCGTGGCCAGCGAATGGTCGAGGGTGGAGATCCTCCGGCTGCTCGAACTCGTGGCGGCATTCACCCTCGCCGGGTATGCGGTCGCCGAACACCGCGGTCGTGTGGAGACGCGCTTTCGCACCGCCCTGCTGAGGCTCAGCGTAGCGTTAGGCGGCGGCGCGCTGATGATCGAACTGCTGCGGGGATTCGAGCCTGAGCTGGGGGCGAGTGCCGCAAGGATGCTACTGGTGTTTGGGGCAGGGCTGTACGGTGCCTGGCTCTACCATCTGCAGCGGCGTCACATCCTGCTCCTGATCTCACGCAGTCGCCCCGCTGCGGCCCGCGTGACGAACCTCCCCTCAGGGAACGTCGCCGCCTGACGAACGCGTGGTTCTGGCGGCGGCGGTGCTTGCGACAAAACTTCCGTAGCCCGGCTTGGCACAATCAGGTGTTTCGTCGCGACCATTGGTCATCTCGAGCACCTCCACGACCGAGCGATATTCGTGCTCGCCTATCCGCACGGTGTCGTCCACGATGCGCGCCTTGAAGGTGAAGTACACCGGCGACAGAGGCTGCGGCGAACGGAACCGGTACTGCTGAATCACCTTGGCGGCGGCCATGGGTGAGAGGCGCACGTAATGCACGCGATTGGATCCACAGGCCTTGAACGAGAACTCATCAGTGCCACGTACCACATATCCCGCAATGCGCGCAAAGGGGAGGTGCACCGCGGTATCCATCTGCTCTGACACCGCCCGCGACCCGGCGCCTATTCCACCGATGGCGCGCGCCCGATTGTTCAGGCGGCGCTGCTGCGCCGTCATCTGACGCGCAACCTTCGCCCCAGCGTCCTCACGGCCGCAGGCGAACAGCGGGAGGCAGAGAGGGAGCAGGAGCGCGACGCGGGACAATCGTGTGAAATGCATTCCGGGGATTGGGCTCAGTGGTACAACAGGAAAGGTAGCGCTCACGACGGCAGGAATTGTCTGGCTGCGCTCACGGTAGACGAATACATTGGCGCGCCCGCCACTGGCCACTCGTCTCACCCCCTCACCCCGGATTTGTGCCCCACGTCGACCCCGCAAGAAAGGTTCGTGTAGGCGTTCTCGGCGCTGGCGCATGGGCCCGGCTGGCTCACGTTCCAGGCTTCCTCCGCGACCCACGCTGCGAGGTGGTCGCCATTTGTGACCCGCAACCCGGGTTCGCCGAGTCGCTGGCCACCGAGTTCGGCATCAAGACCGTGGCAACCGACCACCGGGCGTTGCTCGACCGCGACGACATCGATCTGATTGACGTCTGCACCCCCTCAGCCACGCACTTCGATCTGTCCTGGGCGGCGCTCGAGGCCGGGAAGCACGTGCTCTGCGAAAAGCCGGTCGCCTTTGACTACCGCGAGACCATCCGCGCGGCCGAGTTCGCCCGATCTCGTGGTCTCAAGACGAAACTCGGCTTCACGTTCCGGTATGCTCCGGCGATGCGGTACATGAAGTCGCTCATCGATCAGGGGTTCATCGGCACGCCCTTCATCTTCAACGGCTACGAGCAGAACTCGCAGTGGCTCGACCCCATGAATCCGCTGCGTCAGGTGGACCCCGACGCCGATCAGTCGGTGCTTCAGGTGTCGTCGCTGGAAGGGTACGGCGCGCCCATCATCGACATCGGCATGTGGGCCGTGGGGAGTGCGTTCCAGGAAGTGGTTGGCACCATGCGCAACTTCATCCCGGAACGCATGGTGCGGGCGACCGGTCGCATGATGCGCATGAACATCGACGATGGCGACATTTTCATCGGCGAGTTTGCCAATGGGGCGTTAGGCAGCGTGCAGACCTCGTTTGTGACCGTGGGCAACTACCCCGGCATCGAGGCCCGAGTGTACGGCAGTGAGGGAGCGCTCATTTGCCGGCTGGTTGAGGAGTTCGGGGTCTGCGAGGTGCTGCGGGCCGCCAAACCCGACGCCGTGGAGTTCAAGGAACTGGTGGTGCCACCCGAGTTCTATCCGCCAGGCGGTCACAAGGGCGAAACGTGGCGCACACTGTTCTACGCAAACCTCATCTCCTCGTTTGTGGGTGAAGTGCAGTCTCCCGCGGCCGACAACGAAGGTGACTTCATGGACGGTGCCCGGGTGCAGGAGGTGATCAACGCCGTGGAACACTCCTTCCGCGAGCGGCGGTGGGTGAGCCTTCCACTCGGCGCCTGACGAGTGACCCGCACCGCCGCGCTCGACCAGTTCTTTGATACCCTGTACGCCATCCGGCCGGTGGACGCCACGTTCATCGGCATGCACACACACGACCACCGGCTCCCCGACTGGTCCCGGGCCGGTCACGAGCGAGCCACGGGTGCGTGGCGCGCAGCAGTGGACGCTATTCGCGCGACAGGGCCTGCCACGCCAGCGGCCGGTGCATGGGAAGACATCGATCTCGCACTCGCGGCTGCGCATGCCGACATCTCGCTGCTCGAGCTCTCCGGGCGTCACTTCACCCGTGGCAATCCGTCACTTGTCGCCGGTGAGACCGCCTTTGCCATCATTGGACTGATCACGCGGGACTTTCTCCCCGCAGAGCAGCGCGCCTCATGGCTGCTGCAGCGACTGCGGCAGGTGCCGGCCTTTTTGGCCGGGGCATCGTCCACACTCGCCGAAGCACCACTCCCACCATCGTGGCAGGCGCGCGCGGTACGAGAATCCGAGGCCACCGAGCGGCTCCTCCTCGAGGGGATTCCGCTCTGGTGCAGTGCCATGGGTCTCACACCCGAGCACAGCAACGCGGTTACTGAAGCGGCGCATCTCGCCGCCGGCGCCATGTCGGGCTTCCGGCTGACCATCTCCGCGCTGAACTCCACTACCGACGAAGCGCCGTCCGCCGGCGCCGAGATGCTTGCAGCCTGTATTGCGCTTGGCCACTGGGTAGATACTGCGCCTGACGAGCTGAGTCGTGAGGCGGACGAGAGATTTGCCGAAGAGTCCAGCCGCCTGGGGACGATGATCCGCCAGGCCGGCGCGGCATCGATGGCGGAGATCAATGAGCGACTCGCAGCGCGCCGCCCTACACCGGGTGAGTATCTGGGGGCCTTTGCCCGCGTGTGGGACGAGTGCCGCCAGGTGGCAGAGGAACAACGGCTGGTCACCTGGCCCGACTTCCCCATTCGCTACGTGCCCATTCCGGCCTGGACACGCATGGCAGCGCCGTCGCTGTACTACCTGTACTATCGCTCCCCCGCCCCGCTCGATACGGTGCTGCCTCACGAGTATGTCGTCACACCCATCGACGGACTCGACAGCGCCGCGCAGAACCGTCTGCTCTCGTCGTGGAACGACTCGGTGATCAAACTCAACCATGTCGTGCACCACGGCGCGTTAGGCCACCACGTACAGAATTGGCACGCGGCACGGAGCCCCTCGCGCATCGGGCGCATTGCCGCCACCGATTGTGCCAGCCGCATTGCCATGCTGCAGGGTGGAACGATGGCGGAAGGCTGGGCCTGTTATGCCACCGACCTCATGGACGAAGCAGGCTTTCTCACCACCGACGAACGCGTGGCCGAGCAGCACACCCGGGTGAGGATTCTGGCGCGGGCGCGGGTGGATCTGGGCTTCCATGGCGGCCGTCTGACCTTTGACGAGGCGATGCGCGTCTACGTCGACGAGGTCGGCATGACGGTGGACGCCGCACGCTCGGAGGTGGTGAAGAACTCGATGTTCCCCGGAACCGCCGTCATGTACTGGTTAGGCACGCAGGGCGTCCACACGCTGCGGCACGCCGTCTCGCAGCGCGAGGGCAACGCCTTTTCGCTGCAGCGTTTTCACGACGCTTTTCTGGCACATGGCTCGCTCCCCGTCGCACTGATCAGTCGTCTCATGCTGGAGTCGGAATGATGTGGATGCACAAGGTGTCGCGCGTCGGCGCGCTCGTCATGGGCGCCCTGCTGCTGAGTTGCGCGAAAGAGGGCGCACGCACCTCGGGACCGTCGAATGAACTCCTCGTGGTGGGGTACGATCGCGAGCCGGACACCCTCAACCGGTTCAGCACGCACATCCTCGAAGATGTGCAGACCTGTGTCATCGAGGGGCTGGTGACCAACGATGAACAGATGCGCGTGGTGCCGCTGCTGGCGGAGCGGGTGCCGACACTGGAGAACGGAGACGTCGTCCTGCGCCCCGATGGCGGCATGGACGTCACCTGGAAAATCCGGCCCGGCATCAAGTGGCACGACGGCGTCCCCTTCACCTCGGCGGACGTGAAGTTCACGGTGGATGCCATCAACTCGCCGGACTACAACCCCGAGAGTACCGATGGCTTTGACCGCATCACGTCCGTTGACACACCCGACTCACTCACCGCGGTGGTGCACTACAAGGAACCATACGCTCCCTACGAACTGCAGTTTGTGCGCGGGGCCCTGCCGAAACATCTGCTGGCCGGACGCAACATCGACCAGGCGCAGGACTACAACCGCAAGCCGTTAGGCACGGGACCGTATCGCGTAGCCGAATGGAAAACCGGTGAATACATCCTGCTCGAGCGCGTCCCCGATTACTGGCGTGGTGCCGAGTATCCCAGGATCAAACGGATCCAGTTCAAGTTCATCCCGAATACCACCACGCGGGTCAACCAACTCGCGAGTGGTGAAGCGCACATCGTGGCGCTGGTGCCGTGGGATCAGTACCGGCGTCTCAAGGACACACCGGGTCTGAAGATTCATCAGATGATGGGGAACTCGTACGAACACATCACGCTCAACCAGCGGCGTGTGGTCGCGTTTCAGGATGTGCGGGTGCGGCGTGCCCTCACACACGCCATTGACCGCGAGCTCATCGCACGGACCATCCTCGACTCCCTGGCTCCGGTGATCCATGGGCCCATCCAGCCGTTGTCGTGGGCCTTTACGGACAGCGTTCGCACCTACCCGTTTGACAAGGCTGCCGCAGCCTCACTCCTCGACGAGGCAGGGTGGAAGGACAGCAATGGCGACGGTATTCGCGACCGGGATGGCAAGCCGCTTTCGTTCACCCTGCTGACACAGGCCGGGTTCGCGATTCGGGAGAGTGTTTCGCAGGCCGTGCAGCGCATGCTCAAGGACGTGGGCGTCGACATGAAGGTGCAGCTCGTCGATGGCACCTCCATTTCGTCGCTCTGGTTCGAGGGGAACTTCGATGCCATGCTGCACTGGTGGCACATGCCTGCCGATCCGGAGATCACGCTGTTTTTTGCCTCCGATCGCACCCCGCCCGCCGGCCGCAACATCAACTACGTGAACGATGCTGCGCTGGACCGTGTGATGTACGCGTCCGATCGTGAGATCGACCAGACAAAGCGCCGAAAACTTCTGGTTGAGGCGCAGCAACTCCTGGCCGAACTGGCCCCGGAAATCCCCCTGTACAACGTCACACGGCTCGATGGCGTGCCGAGCACCCTCAAGGGGTTCAAGGGGAATCCCACCAATACCGGGGTGTTCTGGAACGTGTGGGAGTGGGAGCTGCCGTGAGCAGCATTGCGACCGAGGGCGGCAGGCTGCGGGGCGTTGACGGCGGACCGGCGCGCCTTCGGGTTACGTGACGGCGACGCTCCGCAGGATTCTGCAGGCGGTGCCGCTTCTCCTGCTGATCTCCATCCTGGTGTTTGCGCTGATTCATTTGGCGCCCGGCGGCCCTCTCGCCATCTACCTCGAGAACCCCAACGTCACACCGGCCGATCTCGAGCGTCTGCGCCGCTCGTTAGGTCTCGACCGGCCCCTCCCGGTGCAATACCTCTCGTGGCTCGCGGGTTTTGTCACGGGTGACTGGGGGTTCTCGTTCAGCGATGGGCGCCCGGTCATGACGCGGATTCTGGAGCGGCTCCCCGCCACCCTCGAGCTGGTGACGGCCTCGCTGGTGGTGGCGCTGCTGATCACACTCCCCACCGGCGTGATCGCCGCAGTGCGGCGTCGTAGCGCCGTGGACCGCGCCATTGTGACACTCACGGTGGCGGGTATTTCCCTGCCGGCGTTCTGGTTCGGCCTCCTACTGCAGCTCGTCTTTGCGGTGTGGCTTGGCTGGCTTCCGTCGTCAGGGCGTACATCGCTCCTCTCGTCCGGATTCGGAGACCGGCTGCAACACCTGGTGCTGCCGGCCACTGTTCTGGCCCTGCTGCATGCGGCCGCCTGGACACGGTACCTGCGCAGTGCCATGGGTCAGGTGCTCTCTCAGCGCTTTGTGCTCGCCGCACGCGGACGTGGCCTGCCGGAGCGACGCGTCCGATATCATGCGCTGCGCAATGCCCTCCTGCCCTTTGCCACCGTTGTCCTGCTGGATGCCGCCATCATGGTTTCCGGTGCCGTGGTCACGGAGAGTGTCTTTGCCTGGCCCGGCCTCGGCGGGCTCTTCACCGAAGCCCTCGCCCGCCGTGACTACACGGTGCTGATGGCTTTTCTCATGTTGTCGAGCACCGCTGTTGTGGTGCTCAACCTCGTGGCCGACCTGTCGTATCGTCTCCTCGATCCACGGGTGCGGTCATGAGTGGCGCACCAGCGGACCGGGCCGCGTTCCGCCGGATGGCGGTTGTTGTGGGTGCCTGCCTTGTCATCGCACTGATCGCACCCTTGCTGTCACCCTATGCCGTGGATGCCAGCGACCTCACCCTTCGTCGTCAGGCACCGTCGGCCACCCACTGGTTCGGCACTGATGACCTCGGGCGTGATGTGCTGACTCGGGTGCTGCATGGCGCGAGGGTCTCGCTGGCCATCGGTCTGCTGGCGGCCCTGCTCTCATCGGCGTTAGGTGCTGCTGTAGGCGCCGTGGCCGGCTTTGCCGGCGGACGCATCGACGCCGCCCTCATGCGGCTCACTGACACCGTGCTGGCGGTACCGCGCCTCCCGCTGTTGATGATCCTCGCGGCCATTCTTCAACCTTCCATTCCGCTGCTCATCGTTCTGGTTGCGGCGGTGGGGTGGATGGAAACCGCGCGGGTCGTGCGGGCCGAAACGCTCTCCCTCGTCACCCGCGGCTTTGTGGAAGCGGCGAGCGCCCTCGGACTCTCACGCCCCGGCATCCTGCGGCGGCACCTCCTGCCCAACGTCATGCACCTGGTGGTGGTCTCCGCCACACTCGCGGTGGGCAGAAGCATGCTCATGGAAAGTGCGCTCTCCTTCTTTGGGGTCGGCGTGCAGCCACCCGCCGCGAGCTGGGGCAACATGCTCTACCAGGCCCAGGGGAGCATGACGTCCGAGCCATGGCTCGCGCTCTTTCCGGGGCTCGCCATCTTCGTCACCGCGCTGGCCGTCAACCTCGCCGGCGACCGGCTTACCGAACCCGCCTGACCAGTCAGCCGCGGCGTGCGCGCCAGCGCATGACCAGGGATCCCGTCACCACCAGGGCCGCCATGGTCAGCAGGAGCGCGGTGGCCGGGCGGCCAACGATGGCGCTCCAGTTACCGTCAGCGACGGTGAGGGCGCGCTGGAGGTGCTGTTCGGCGAGCGGCCCAAGCATGACTCCAATGACCACCGGCACGGCGGGGCACTCCAGCACCCGCCAGACAAACGCCACCGCGCCTAACGCCGCCAGCACCACGAGATCCACCGACGAGCGATGCAGCGTCCAGGTGCCCACCGTCGCGAGCACCATGATGCCCGCATGCAGCCATGGGGCCGGCACGGCCGCCAGACGCGCCCAGAAGCCCGCAAGCGGGAGGTTGAGCACCAGCAACATCGCATTGCCAACCAGGAGGCTGCCGAGCAGTGCCCACACCAGCACGCCCTCGGACTGAAAGAGGAGCGGCCCCGGCTGCAGCCCGTATTGCTGGAGAGCAGCCAGAAGAACGGCCGCCGTAGCAGTGGTCGGAATGCCAAGGGAGAGCAACGGCACCAGTGTCCCTGCAGCAGACGCGTTGTTGGCGGCCTCCGGTCCGGCAACCCCCTCGATGGCCCCTGCGCCATCGTTCTCCCACTCGCGCCCTCCCCGGGCCAGGCGACGCTCGAGGCCGTAGGAAATGAGGGTCGGCAGCTCCGCACCGCCGGCGGGCACGGCGCCTAACGGGAAACCGATCAGCGTCCCGCGCAACCACGCCGGTACGGAGCGACGCCAGTCATCGCCGGTCAGCCTCACAGACGAGGCACTCGCCCTGGGGGTGGCCTGCTCGATCCCTGTCCACGCGAGAAACAGGCTTTCACCCACCGCGAAGAATGCCACGGCAACCACGATGACATCGATGCCATCCAGCAGTTGCGCCACACCGAAGGTCAGTCGGGCCTCGCCGGTCTGTGCGTCGATGCCGACCAGACCGATGAGGAGCCCGAGACAAAGACTGGCGACGCCCAGCAGGGGCCGTTCACCCAGGACGCTGGTGACCATCGCAAACGCGAGGACGATCAGCGCGAATTGTTCGGCAGGCCCCATCGCCAGTGCGGCGCGAGCAATGGCGGGCCCGGCCAGTGCAATCAGCAGTGTGCCGATGGTCCCGGCAACAAACGATCCGATGGCGGCGGTGGCCAGTGCGGCTCCCGCGCGTCCGTGCCGAGCCATCTTGTGCCCCTCGATGGCGGTGACGATAGTCGCACTTTCGCCAGGCACATTGAAGAGGATCGAGGTCGTCGAGCCTCCGTACATCGCACCGTAGTAGATGCCGGCCAGGAGGATCAGCCCCGCCGCAGGCTCCAGCGCGTACGACGCCGGGAGGAGGAGGGCCACGGTCATCGCTGGCCCGATGCCGGGCAACACACCAACCGCCGTGCCTAACGCCGCACCCCCAAAGGCACAGAGCAAGTGAAATGGCGTGAGCGCCGTGAGCAGCCCCGTGACGAAGTCGCTGCTCACCCGGCCCTGACCTGCCAGAGCCTGCCCGTCGGGAGCGCAACCGACAGTGCACCACGGAACACCACGAACACCACGACGCTGAACACCAGCGAGACGGCAAGCACACGCAGGCGGCGGCGTTCCCCAAAGGCAAACGCCGTGCACCCAAAGAGCAGTGCAGCGCCAGCGACAAATCCCAGCCACTCCGAGAGCAGGATGTTGAGCCCGATTCCGGTGGCGATCCACGCCAATGCGGCTGGCCGAACGCGAGCCACCCTCGTCGTGCGCCCGCGGAGCCCCAGCAACAGTGTGACCGCCAGGACACCGGCAATCAGCAGGGGTGACGGGCGGGTCGTACGCACCGGCGTTGTTCCACCTTGCTTGCGGGCCACCAGCTGCTGCACACGTCGCATCTCGGATTCCGCAAAGCGGCCGAACGCCTCGCCGCCTAACGGCAACGGGTCCCACCCGCGTCGCTCCAATTCGGCGCGCCAGGCAGGACTGGCCTGCATCGTTCGCACGGCCGACTCCAGCCGGTCGCGCTGCACCGCGGTGAGTCCCGGCGGGGCCACGACGCCGCGCCAGTTGGCGAGCACCACATCAATGCCCGACTCACGCAGCGTCGGCACATCCCACCCGGAGATGCGTGCGGCCGACGACACTGCGAGAATCCGCACACTCCCGGCACGTGCCAGCTCGGCAAACTCGCCAAGGCCACTCACCCCGGCCTGCACCTGCGCACCCAGCAGGGCCGTGCGCGCCTCTCCACCTCCTGCAAAGGCCACGTAGTTCGTACGCGCCGGGTCGATACCAGACGCCTGGGCCAGAAGATCAACCAGAATCTGGTCGGTCCCACCCGCTGAACCTCCGCCCCAGGCAATGCTCCCCGGACTGCGTCGCAGTTCGGCGATCAGGTCCGACAGGGATCGGAACGGCGACGACGCCGGCACGGCGATCGCCTCATACTCTCCGACCAACCGCGCAATCGGCGTGGTCTCGCGCAAAGTGACCGGTGACTTGTTCTGCACCACGCCACCCACCATAACGAGCCCGGTAACGAGCAGCGCGCCGGGGTCGCCGCGGCGCCCCGAGACAAAACGAGCGAGCCCCACGGTGCCCGCGGCCCCGGGGATGTTCTCCACCTGAACCGCCGAGGCAATTCGCTCGCCCTCGAGTACACGAGCCATGGTGCGCGCCAGCTGATCCCACCCACCGCCAGGTGCCGCAGGCGCCACGATCGTGAGCCCCTGCGGCTGAGCGTCGAGGGTGTGTGCCAGCAGCAGGGAGAGGAAAAGGGTGCGCATGCCGCCGCGAATATGGAGAGCTGCCTGACGATGCGCGAGCGCTGGCGACACGGGCCGCCCGCGAGGCAGATTTGCACATGCAACTCGCTGATTTCTTCGCCGCCGCGTTCACCACTCAGCGGCACGTCATTGGGCTGGAGACGGGGCCCGAAGGATCTCTGCGGTCGTGGACGTTTGGCGAACTTGACCAGCGCGCCGCCAGCACGGCGGCGGCGCTGGCGGCACGCGGACTCTCCCCGGGTGACCGCCTCTGTGTCTACCTCGCCAACTCCATCGAGTTCATCGACGTCTTTGTCGCATGCACGCGTCTTGGGGTGATCCTGGTCCCCATCAACGTGCTGTATCGCGAGCGCGAGATCGCGCACGTCGTCTCCGACGCCGAGCCGGCTGCCGTCGTGACAACGCCGGAGATGTTTGCGTTCTTCCCGCCGGGCACCGTGCTCTGGGATGCAGCAGGCCTGGTGACCGAGGGCGCGGCCCTTCCCGCTCCCGAACGGCGTACGCTCGACGGCGACACCCCCGCCGCGCTGGTCTACACATCGGGAACCTCCGGCCGCAGCAAAGGGGCGGTGCTCACCCACAACAACTTCATGGCCAACGCCGCCAACCTGGTGGCGTGCTGGCGAATTACGGCGGACGATCGTTACCTGGCGGTGCTGCCGCTCTTTCACGTGCACGGTCTTGGCAACGGGCTGGTGTCATGGCTGGCCTCGGGGTGCCGCATGCGGCTGGTCGAGCGCTTCGACAGCAGCCAGGCCCTGCAGTGGTTTCGGACCTTCCGGCCCACGCTGGTCTTCGGCGTCCCCACAGTGTACGTGCGGCTCCTCGAGCTCGGCGTCACCGAGGCAAGCGAGGCCGGAGCCGGCATGCGCCTGTTTGTCTGCGGCTCGGCTCCCCTCCCCGCCGCCACCCTCGACGCCTTCCGCGAGCGTTTTGGCCACACCATTCTCGAACGCTACGGGATGAGCGAGACCCTCATGATTGCAGGCAATCCGTACGGCGGCGAACGCCGCGCGGGTTCGGTGGGGCTTCCCTTCCCTGGCCTCTCGCTCCGCGTGGTGGATGCCAACGGTGCCGACGTGCCTGACGAGACCATCGGCGAGGTGTGGGTGCGGGGCCCCACGGTGTGTCGTGGGTACTGGCGGCAGCCCGATGCCACCACCGCCGCATTCACCGACGGCTGGTTTCGCACCGGCGACCTGGGCGAACGCTCGGCCGATGGGTACCTCACACTGCGTGGACGACGATCCGACCTGATCATCTCGGGCGGCTTCAACATCTATCCGCGCGAGATCGAAGACCTGCTTCTCGAACAACCGGGGGTGCGCGAAGCAGCCGTGGTCGGCGTGCGCGACGCCCATCGTGGCGAGGTCCCGGTGGCCTACCTGGTAGGCGACGACCACCTCGATGTGCAGCAGCTCGACGCCACCTGCCAGCAGCAACTGGCGTCGTTCAAGCGACCCCGCGGCTATGTGCGGGTGGAGTCGCTCCCCCGGACAGCGTTAGGCAAGGTGCAGAAACACCTCCTGCCCCCCTGGACACCAGCCCCATGAACCCCGCCGTCCTCTCGCTCATTGCACTCGGGCTGGCCATCGCGCTCTCGATGTTCTCCCGCATCAATGTCGGGTGGATCGGAATGGCGGCTGCCTGGATCATCGGCGTCTACGTGGCCGGTCTCAAACCCGATGTGGTGATGGCGGGTTTCCCGGTGAGCCTCTTCATCACATTGGCTGGCGTCACGCTCCTCTTCTCCATCGCCGAGTCGAACGGAACGCTCGAGCGCCTCGCCCATCGCGCCATCGGGCTGCTGCGTGGCAACACCCGCCTCATGCCAGCGCTCTTCTTTCTGCTCGCCCTTGCGCTTTCCTCGGTTGGGCCCGGCGCCATATCGAGCGTAGCACTCCTCATTCCGCTCGCTATCGCCATCGGCACACGGGCAGGCATGTCGCCCTTCCTGGCGTCACTGATGATCGCCAATGGCGCCAACGCCGGGAACCTCTCCCCCATCGCGTCGGTGGGGGTGATCGCCAACAGCCGAATGGCGGAGGCGGGACTGGGGGGACACGAAGGGGTGGTGTGGCTTGCCAACCTGCTGGCCCACTCGATGGTGGCGCTGGCTGCATGGTTGCTCTTCTCCCGTCAGCACGGCCCGCAGGCGCGTGCTGCTGACAGCGCACCAGCCGCGAACGTTGCTTCGACCACCTTCACCCGCGCACACTGGATCACCATCGCGGTGATTCTCGTGTGGATCGCCGGCGTGGTCGTGGGAAAGGTGTCGTTAGGCCTGGCGGCCTTTGCTGCAGTGACGGTACTGCTGACTGCGCGGGTGGCCGACGAGGCCGCGGCCGTGAAGCACGTCCCGTGGGGCGTGATCATGATGGTGAGCGGCGTGTCGGTCCTCATCGGACTGCTGGAGAAGACGGGTGGCATGGACCTCTTCACCGCCCTCCTCGCCCGGCTCGCTGGCCCTGGCTCGATCAATGGCGTCATCGCCTTCATCACCGGCGCCATCTCCACGTGGAGCAGCACATCCGGTGTGGTGCTCCCGGCCTTTCTGCCCACCGTGCCGGGGCTGGTGGCCCGCATCGGTGGCGGCGACCCCCTCGCGGTGGCGTTGTCCATCAACGTGGGATCGGCCCTCGTCGATGTGACACCCCTCTCCACGTTAGGCGCCTTGTGCGTGGCGGCCGTTGCCGACCAGAAGGCGGCCGCCATCCTCTTTCGTCAGCTCATGACCTGGGGGCTGTCGATGGTGCTCGTCGGTGCGCTCTTCTGTCAGCTCTTTGCCGGCTGGCTGGCGCGCGCCTGAGGACTACTGCACCCCGGGGCGAAGATACTTGTCATACCAGGCCAGATAGCGCTGCAGCCGGTCTTTCTGAAAACTCGGCAGGACAATCCCGTGGTTCTGCCCCGGATACACCACCAGCTGGGTGTCGATACCTAACGATTTGAGCGCCTGGTACATCTGCTCCCCACCCGTGATGGGCACATTGTCGTCGTCCTTGCCGCCCATGAACAACGTCGGGGTCTTGATGCGATCAGCCTGATAAAACGGGTACGACACCTTTTCCCAGAGCTTCGGGTTCTTCCACGGCGCACCCAGCTCGGTTTCGTACTGGTAGATGTACTGATCGGTCCCGTACATGGTGAGCTGCATCGAGCTTCCGGCACCACTGATGGCGGCCTTGAAACGGGTGTCCTGGGCGATGGTGTAGTTGGTGAGGATGCCACCGTAACTCCAGCCGCCAATCCCCAGGCGGCTGGGATCCGCCACACCAGTTGTGACCATGTGATCAACTGCCGCCTGCAGGTCCTTGACCTCCTTGTTGCCCCAGTCTGCGTAGATGGCCTGCTGATACGCGCTGCCGCGCCCGGTGCTGCCACGGTAGTTCACATTGATCACCGCGTAGCCATGGGCCGCAAAGAACTCGCGCTCGAAGTTGAAGGCATGCTGATCCTGCGCCGCCGGGCCACCGTGAATCCGCAGCAGCATCGGCAGCGCACGACCAGCCGCTGCGCCGGCCGGACGCGTGAGCAGTCCATTGACGATGGTGCCGTCTTTTCCCTTCGCCGAGAAATCCTCGACCGTGGACAGCTGCACCTCGCGCACAAAAGCCTCGTTCACGCGTGTGAGTGGCCGCAGTGCGCCATTCTCGAGGGCGTAGATCTCGTTAGGTGTGGCCGCGGTTCCAGCCAGCACCGCCATGCGCCCGTTGGTTCCGGACTCGAGCTCCTGCACGACCCGGCGCCCATCCAGGACTCGCTGCATGGCTCCCGTGGCGACGTCGATTTGCACGGCGTGTACGGCGCGGTCGTCCTCGAGCAGCGCGGTAATCGTCTTGCTGTCGGCACTCCAGATCCAATCGGCGGTTGAACGGTCGAGCGTTGGCGTTACCAGTCTCGTCGGACCACCCTCGACGGGCACGATCGCCAGATGATCCTTCGAATAGGCGTACATCTTCGCCTCGCTCCCCTGCGAGTAGGCGATAAACCGCCCATCGGGACTGAACACCGGGGGGCCGGTATCAGGACCGTCAAAGGAGGTCAGCCTGCGTGGGGTACTGCCGGCGGCTGCATCAACGATGTAGAGGTCGGAATTGTTCTGCCGATCGGGATCGCCTTCGCGTTCGGCGATGAATGCCAGGGAGCGACCATTCGGTGACCAGACCGGTGCGCCGTCATCGTACGGACCCGAGGTGACCTGGACCACGGTATCCTTCGCGAGGTCGTAGATGTGGATGTGCCGCCGGCGATTGCCGAGATACCCCTCGCCATCACGTTTGAAAGCGTACCGGTCGACCACGACAGGTTTCGGACGTTGGGCCGCGCTATCTGCACCGGCCGCCGCCGAGTCCGGGTCCTGGGAAACGAAGGCGATTCGCGTACCGTCCGGCGACCAGGCGTAACCACCCACGCCACCCTTGTGACGTGTGAGCTGACGGGCCTCGCCACCCAACCGGTCGAGCAGCCAGACCTGCGGGCCATTGCGTGTATTGCCACGCGTCGCCGTGAACGAGAGGTACCTGTTGTCAGGACTCCAGCGTGGTGCGCTCTCTCCCTCGGGGCTGTGTGTCAGCTGCACCGTGCGCGTGCCGTCCCATGATACCATCCAGAGGTCAGTGGAGGCCCGGTCTCTCGCAGAGTCGAGCTGCGAGACCACATACGCCACCCACTGGCCATCGGGAGACATGTTCGGATCGCGCACCGTCTTCAGCCGAAACAGGTCGTCGAGCCGCAAGGGCCGTTTAGCTGGTGCCTGTGCACCCCCGCAAACCGGTAAGACCACCAGAGAAGCAAACAACGCCGCGCGCAGGGAAATCATGGATGGGAAATGCCTCAGGCTCGTTCGATGAGTGATTGGCCAGCCGGTGTCACAAACGAGGCGGCCGTTGCGATGGGCGCCCCCGGTTGTCCGACAGAAGCTACCAGCCGATAGTCGGAGCGCCACCCGTCAGGGGTGACCTCACAGCGGACGTAGCCACGCCGGTTGCTGTGGTACTTCACCCAGGGATTCGCGGGGAGGAACGAGGTGATCTGCGGGTTCTGCTCCGAGCCATCGCCGTCCGAGGTCATCGAGGTCCCCACATACTCCACCCCCACACGAGGAGAGTTTTCTCGCCGGGCATCGAGCGGTATCTCCCCCGCAAAGTTGGTGTGCACATCTCCTGTAATCGTCACCACGTTAGGCACGCGCCGCTCGCTCAGGGTGCGGATTAGGCGACCCTGCGCCGCCGGATATCCACTCCAGGCGTCCATGTTGTAGGACTCCCCCGGTCCGGGGTCCACCTCCATCGGCATCATCACCACCTGCTGGGCCAGCACATTCCACGTCTGGCGATTCGCGGTGAGCCCCTGCGTGAGCCAGCGCTCCTGACGATCACCCAGCATCGTGCGGTTGTCGGCGTCCCAACCGTCGCAAGGCGGCTTCCGCCGGTCGCCACAGGCCTGATCACTGCGGTACTGCCGGGTGTCGAGCACATGTAGACGCGCCAGCCGACCGAAGGCCAGACTCCGGTACAGCAGCATCTCCGGACCGCGAGGCAGCGAGGCTCGGCGCAGCGGCATGTGTTCATAGTACGCCTGGAAAGCCGCAGCACGCCGCGCCCGGAATGCGTCCACCGGATCGTTGTTCTCTGACGTATCCCCTGCCCAGTTGTTGTCGACCTCGTGGTCGTCGAAGGTCACCACCCAGGGACAGATGGCGTGCGCCGCCTGGAGCGCCGGATCGCTTTTGTACAGTGCGTAACGATTCCGGTATGCCTCGAGCGTGACCGGTTCGTCCGCCTCATGTGCCCGGATCGGGCGCGCCGCGTGGCTTTCGTAGATGTAGTCGCCAAGAAAGGCAACGAGATCGATGTCTTCTTCCGCCAGGTGCTGATGTGCGGTGTAGTGCCCCCACTCGTAGTGCTGACACGATGCGAACGCAAAGCGCAGGCGCTGCGGACGGGACAGCGGCGACGGTGCGGTGCGTGTCCTGCCCACCATCGTTTGGGCATCAGGGGTCGTGAAGCGGTAGAAGTACCAGCGGTCGGGCTGCAGCCCGCGCAGTTCCACGTGGACGGAATGCCCGAGTGCAGCGCGCGCCACCGTGCGTCCCCGTTGCACCACACGCCGCATCTGTTCATCGGCAGCCACCTCCCACCCGACCGGGACATCACCCGGAGGCATCCCGCCACCCTGCAGCGGATCGGGCGCCAGTCGTGTCCACAACACAAAGCCGTCGGGCCACGGGTCACCCGACGCCACACCCAGCGTAAATGGATCGGACTGGGATCGCCAACGCGACACGCGGTGGATCGACGGTGCCACCAGGACACCGGCGCCTAACGTGGAGAGCCGTTCGAGAAAGTGACGCCGATACATGATTCGGACCTGGGGATGGTGCCGCCGTGTGCTTCAGGTAGTACTCAGCCGCCACCACTCTTCAAAGGCCTGGCGCGACGTCCGGCTCGGCGTAAAGCCGTACTCTTCTTTCAGGGCGCGATTGGACAGTACCGGACGATGGCGCAGAAAGGGGACATGCTCGGGACCATGGTCAGTGAACCCAAAGAACTGCAGCCACTTGAGCATCGAACCCAGTGTGTCCGCCGAGATCGGCAGCAGGTACGCGCCCGTGACAGCTGCCACTTCTTCGGCACTCATCGCGCCGTCACCCGCCAGGTTGTACACCCCCGCACGACGTTCGTGGATTCCCTTGGCCATGCAATCTGCCGCGTCCTGATCCCACACAAATACAAACCGCGAGTCGCCATTCATCACCTTCAGCATTACTCGTTTCTGAAACAGTTCGGTCACCTGATTCTTCGCCGTGGGGCCGAGGATGGTCCCGGGGCGAAAGACGAGTTGCAGAAGTTCCGGGTGATTGGTGCGGTACCGGGCGAGGAGTTCTTCCACCAAACGCTTGTGACGCGCGTAGGTCAGCTCCTCGTTGCCGCGAAGCGGACAGTGCTCCTCGATCCACGACGGATTGTCGACATGGAACCCGTAGGCCGCGCCGCTGCTCGTCACGACCACCTGCCGGACGCCATGCTCCACACACGACTCGAGCACGTTGTGCGTGCCATCGACATCGATGGCGTAGTGCTCGTTGCGCTTCATGCCGGGGGGTGGCGTCACTACCGCGGCGAGGTGGACCACGGTGTCCACCTGATGCGCCTGCAGCAACTCGCCCAGACGGGCGGATCGCACGTCGAGTTCCTCGTGCACGAGGCGGCCACTTTCGTCGCGCACATCGGTCGGTCGCACATCCATACTCACGATGCGCTCGATGGTCCGAGGCCCTTCGAGCAACGTTCGGGCGAGGACACGCCCCACAAATCCACTGGCGCCGATGATGGCCACTACACGCGGGGCCGGCACCGCCACGGTCATTCGACTTCCCGGTTCGGTTGCGCTGGAACCGGTGGCACCGTGCCTAACCTACGACGTCGGTGTCGCCCTGGCCCGTCATGCGGCGGCTGAGATGCGACCACGACATGCCCACTGCCAGCACCACCGAGATGGCAAACAAGACAATGCGCGTGATGCCTTTTGCGCTCGACGCCTGCACGATGTTATAGTCGATCAGCAACCAGATGACCCCACCGCACACTGCGGTCACCAGCAAGGCACCCATCACGCCAATCGAGCGCCGCGTCGCCTGCAGGAAGATCACCCAGCCAACGATCAACAGGATGCCGGCAAGAAACTTGACCGCGTTGAACGACCCGGCCGTCTCTTTCAGCGGTGCAATCGCCCAGTGGTAATACGACATTCCCTCGGCGTTATACGTCGCAAATACAAGCACCAGCGCCGCGACAATGCGAAGCGCCAGACTACCCCAGGAGAATCGGTCAGCGGGCATGGAACGCGAGGTGGCGGTGAATGGAGAGCGGTGATAATTGCAACGTCATTGGCGGTACACCGCAGCGGCTGGAACCAGTACGGCTGAGCAAGCTATCGGCCCTGTCTCCCGGCGCAAGCGACCGCATCAGCCGGGAATCGTCGCCTTGAACCGCGGTGCCTGACGAGCCTTCACTGTCTGCTCAAAGGCGTACGCCATCCCGATCAGGGTTCCTTCGCTCCAGGCTGGGCCCATGAAGGTGATACCGACCGGGAGCCCCATGATGTTGCCTGCCGGTACGGTGATGGCGGGATACCCTGACACCGCGGAGAGTGTGGAGCTTCCCCCGCTAAAGTGATCTCCGTTGACGAGATCGGTCACCCAGGCCGGTCCTCCGGTTGGTGCGATGAGGGCATCAACGCGGTATTTGGGCAGCACTCGATCCATCCCCTCGGCGCGAGTGAGCCGCGCGCAGGTCGCCACGGCTTTGCGGTACTCTGGGCTCGACAGTGGCCCCTTCTGCTCGGCGAGCAGAAAGGTCTCCTGACCGAAGTACTGCATCTCCGTGGCCTTGTTGTCTTCGTTGAACTTGATCAGGTCGGCCAGGGTGCGATGCGGGATCCCCGCTCCACGCGTGGCCAGATAGGCCGCCATGTCTGCCTTGAGCTCGTAGAGCATGATCTCGAACTCGGAGTTGCCCATGTCACCTAACGATGGCACATCCACCGGGTCTACCAGCTCGGCCCCCGCGCTTTGCAGTGCCTTGAGCGCCTCGACCATCACGGCGTTTACCGCGGGACCGGCATTGAACCACTCCCGTACAACGCCGAGCCGTTTGCCCTTGAGCGACGCCGGATCACAGAAGGTTGTGTAGTCGGCGGCGATGTGACCGGCACTGGCCGCCGTCGCCGCGTCGCGTGGATCAGCACCGGCCACCACCGACAGCAGCGCCGCCGCATCGCGCACCGTGCGACACATGGGCCCTGCCGTATCCTGGGTATGTGAGATGGGAATGACTCCCGCGCGGCTCACCAGCCCCACGGTCGGTTTGATTCCCACCAGCCCGTTGGCGTTCGCAGGGCATACAATCGACCCATCGGTCTCGGTGCCGATGCCTAACGTGGCAAGACTGGCGGAAATGGACGCCCCGGTGCCGGCACTCGAGCCGCAGGCATTGCGGTCCAGCGCGTACGGGTTCCGTGTGAGTCCCCCACGACCGCTCCATCCGCTGGTGGAGCGTGAGCTGCGGATGTTGGCCCACTCCGACAAGTTGGCTTTGCCGAGAATGACCATCCCGGCCTCACGCATCCGAGCCACGATACCAGCATCCATCGTCGCCGGTGCACCGGTCAGGGCCAGCGACCCGGCCGACGTCAGCATCTTGTCAGCTGTATCGATGTTGTCCTTGATCAGCACCGGAATCCCGTGCAGCGGGCCACGCACCTTGCCTGCCTTGCGCTCGCCATCCAGAGCGGCAGCGATCGCCAATGCCTCCGGATTGGTCTCGATGACACTCTTCAGTGTTGGGCCGGCCTGGTCGATGGCCGCGATGCGGCCAAGGTAGAGCTCCGCCACCTGGACGGCGGTGTACTGGCCGGAGGCCATGGCCTGCTGAAGTTCCGCAGCGGTGGTTTCGCTGAGTGCGAAGGTCGGCACCTCTGGCGTGGCAGAAGTCGCGGCGGGTGGCGTTGCTTCGGGCGTGCCGCAACCGAGAAGGGGAGCAGCGGCCACTGCCGTGCCGGCCAGGACTCCCTGCCGGAGAAAAGTGCGACGTCCAGTTGGTGTCTCGCGATCGCTCATCTATTTGGGCTGAGGAGAGCGACCAAATTGTCAGCCCGACCGCCAATCCGCAGCTACTCCGGCCGTTTTGCGACTGAACTCAGGCGGGATCCACCGGCCCGTAGCGCGCGTCCGCCGCCGCCAGATGACCCGCAAGCATCTCGGTCACCGAGGAGAAAAGCTCCCGCGCCACAGGTTGTGGCAGCTGCGCGGCTTGCTCCATGGCGAGCGACACCACACCCACCATGAGTCGCGCACTCGCCTCGCGCTGCTCTGGCGTGAGGCGGGGCAGCCGAACACCGCAGAATCCACGGACCCTCTCGTACAGCGCCTCGTCGAGCTCGCAGATGGGGCCCGCGTTAGGCCCGAAACGACGCTTGAGTGCCTCGTGGATGCGACTGAACACCGGGCTCGACTGCGCGAGTTCGGCCTGCGCCTTCACCACACGATCAAAGAGAAGGTGGGGCTCCATGAAAACGACTTCGGGGGGCATGGCGCGCTCGTTGGCTTCGAACATCGCGCGTGCACACCGCCGGCCGAGGCCTACCAGTATCGCGTCCCGGGTCGGGAAGAAATGAAAGAGTGATCCCACCGAAGCCCCGGCCCTCTCGGCGATGGCCTGGGTCGTGGCCGCCTCCCACCCGACTTCGAGCACAACAGCGGCGGCGGCATCAAGAATCTCCTCAACTCTGCGCTGCCCGCGGTCCTGCCGGGGCTCCCGAGGTGACTCGTCCTCGGCCGCCGCGGGAGATGCCGCAGCCGGCTCATGCTCCGCCCCCGGAGGTAACTCCTTGCCGTTCTTTGCCTTGGGAGATCTCTGGGTTCGCGCTGTCACGGCCGACGAGTGAGTGAATCGGGGATTGTACGCCTTGGGAGGGTAACGAACAAACTAAAGTGCCCGCTCTACTATTGACAAGTAGAGTGATCACTCTATTATGCGGGCAACAACTAGAGCGATGACTCTACAATGCGCTGCACGATACTCACACTCGTACTCCTTCTGACGTCGGCGGCGGGTGCCCAGGCCCCGCGATCCCCACTCGATGAACTCGTCGCCACCGCGCTACGAGACAACCTCGGGCTCCGACGACAGGCGCTGGCCTCGTCGCGCGCTGACGCCGCGGTCCGCGAGGCACGTGGGCTTTACCTCCCTAACGCCACCTTCAACGCGCGTTACACCGAGCTTTCCGGAAACACCATCAACCTCGGACAGCTCATCAATCCGGCGTTCGGCGCGCTCAACGACCTGCTCCAGCGACCAGCATTTCCAACCGATGTGGACGTGCAGCTCCCGCTGCGTCAGGAGACCACAGTCCGCGTCGCGCAGCCCGTGTTCCAGCCCGCCATCCGCGCGGCCAACCGGGTGGCAACCGCGATGGCCGACGTGCAGGACGCGCAGCGCCTCGCCGCCAGCCGGCAGGTGGCCGCCGACGTACGGAGCGGATATCTCACATACGCCAAGCTGCAGCACGTGGTTGGAGTTTTCGACAGCACCCTTGCCCTGCTCGATGAACATGTGCGCGTGGCCGAACGTTTGGTGGCGGCGGGGACGGCCACCCCTGACGTGATTCTTCGCGCGCGCGCCGAGCGGAGCGACATCCTGCAGCGACGCGACGAAGCGGTCCAGCTGCGCACAGCAAGTCTGCTCTCGCTCAACACCATCGTGCAGCGGCCACTCGACACCCCTCTTCCGCTCTGGGAAGAACAGGTCCTCGGCATCGACGCACTCCCCACCCGCGACGAAGCCATCCGCAGCGCCGTTGCCGGACGTGAGGAGCTCCGCACACTCGAACACGCACACCGGGCCACCGAGGCGCGACATGCGCTCGCGCGCGGTTCGTTCCTCCCGTCGGTGTCGCTGGCGCTCGACTATGGCATCCAGGGGCGCGACTACCGCTTTGATCGCACCCGCGACTTTTCGGCGCTCACGGTGGTCGCGAGCTGGAACGTCTTTAACGGCGGGCAGGATCTCGCCCGGGTGCAGCAGGCCAACCTGGAGAGCCGGCAGGTCCTCACACAACGCGAAGAGACCCGCCGCCAGATCGAACTCCAAACCGCGATAAGCTGGGACGCCGCCACGGTGTCGGCACAGGCCATCAACACCGCGGAGGACCGCCTGGCCAGTGCCCGCCGCTCCTTTGAACTCGTCCGCCGGCGTCATGAACAAGGGGCCGCGTCACAACTCGCGTTTCTCGACGCGCGGGTGGCGTATACCACCGCACAGCTCAATGCCACCATCACCCGATACGACCACCTGCTCAAGCGGGTGGAGCTCGATCGTGTTTCCGCTCGTTATGTGCTCCCCCTCTCCGGCACCTCTCGCTGATCCAAGGGCTACCGTCATGCCATTCGTTATGCGCTCCTTCACCCTGCTGTTTGTCCTTGCGTCGTGCACTCGCGCCGACGCCGCCATCGACGCCGCTCCTGACGCACGCCCGGTCACCTTGCACACCATCACCAGTGCGCCCCTGGCGCCGGTCGTGCGTGTGACGGGCGCCATCGCCGGCAAGGAAGAAATTCCGCTCGCATTCAAGATTGGCGGACTGGTCGCCACAGTGCGTGTCGATCCGGGCCAGCGCGTGGCCGCCGGGCAAATCCTGGCCGAACTCACGCCCACCGAGATCTCGGCGGCCACCACCAAGGCCACTGAGGCGCGCGCCAAAGCCGCTCGTGACCTCGAGCG
Source organism: uncultured Gemmatimonadota bacterium (assembly GCA_902826615.1). Lineage (GTDB taxonomy): Bacteria > Gemmatimonadota > Gemmatimonadetes > Gemmatimonadales > Gemmatimonadaceae > RBC101. The sequence goes on along the minus strand of CADEFN010000005.1, from coordinate 23,778 downwards.
CATCCGGACCCTGCACGCGGATAGCGTCGTGACACTCATGCAGCTGCAGGACGCCACCACCGCACTCGAAGTCGCCGAACAGGATGTGCGCGCCGCGCAGTTCAACAACACACTGTCCACCATCCGCGCCCCCGGCGCCGGGGTGGTGTTGCAGCGCATGGCAGAAGCAGGGGCATTGGTGAACCCTGGCGTCCCTGTCCTGGTGCTGCGTACCGAGCGCCGGGGCATGGTGCTCCGCACCGGGCTCGCAGACCGTGATGCCATGCGCGTCCGTGTCGGAGACCGCGCCCGCGTGCGCATCGACGCCATGCCCGGCCAAGTCCTCGAGGGGCGAGTGACCCAGATCGCCGCCGCCGCATCGCCCGGCAGCGGAACGTTTGAGGTGGAGATCGCGCTGCCCACATCCCGTACTCCACTGGCCTCGGGGCTCATCGCGCATGCGGAGATTGCGACGGCCAGCGAAGGCGTGTATCCACGGCTCCCGCTCGAAGCCATCGTCGAGGCCTCGGGTGACTCCGCGGTGGTCTTCACGGTGGCCCCTGGCGCCAACACGGCGCAGCGTCGTCATGTGCGCCTGGCGCGCATTCTCGGGAGTGAGGCAGCGGTAGCCAGTGGGCTGGAGCCCGGCGAACACGTGGTCGTGCTCGGCGGGGCGTGGCTGGCAGACGGACAGCGTGTGACCGTCTCGTCGAAGGAGGACAAATGAATATTGCCGAGTTTGCGGTGAAGAACCGCTCGTTCATGGTGGTGATGTTTCTGGCACTCCTCGCCACCGGTGTGGTGTCGCTCCTCACCACGCCCCGCGCCGAAGATCCGACGTTCCCGATCCCCACGTATTCGGTCGTCGCGGTGTATCCGGGCGCCAGCCCAACCGATCTCGAACAGCTGGTGGCCGACCCGGTTGAGGACCGCCTGCGCGAACTCGACAAGCTCAAGAGTCTCAAGACCACCATCGAGGATGGTCTGGCGATCTTTGTGGCAGAGTTCGAGACCGACGTCGATGCCGACAAGAAGTACGACGAAGTGCTCCGCGAGCTGAATGCGCTGCGCCCATCGCTCCCGGCCGATCTGCTGCGGCTCGACACCCGGCGCTTCAGCGCCTCACGAGTGAATATCGTGCAGATCGCGCTGGTCTCACCCACCGCCGCCTGGGAGGTGATGCAACGCGAGGCCGAACAGCTGGAGGACCGGCTGGGCCGTGTCGCGGGTGTGCAGGAAAGCCGCACCTGGGCCTTTCCCGAACGCGAAGTGCGCGTGGCGATCGATCCGGGTCGCTTGCAGGCACTCGGCCTTCCGCTCTCCCAGGTGCTTCAGGCCATCCAGAGCGAGAGCGCCAACATTCCCGCCGGACGCGTGGATGCCGGTCGCCGCTCCTACAACGTGAAAACCAGCGGCTCGTATGCCACCCTCGATGAAGTCGCGCAAACCGTCGTCGGAGGTGCCCGCGGTGGGACCATCCGGCTCCGCGATGTCGCCACCGTCACCTGGGCGCATCACGAAACCACGCATATCGGCCGGTACAATGGTCAGCGCGCGGTCTTTGTCACCGCCAACATGAAGGAGCAGGAGAACATTCTCGCGGTGCGCGATCGCATCTGGGAAGAACTCGACGCCACGGAAAAGCGTCTTCCGGCCGGGATGCGGCTCGAGCGTGGCTTTGACCAGTCGCGCAATGTGTCCGCGCGCCTGCTGCGTCTGGGCCAGGACTTCCTCATTGCCATTCTGCTCGTGCTCGTGACCCTGCTGCCGTTAGGCTTTCGTGCCGCAGGCGTGGTGATGGTGGCCATCCCCCTGTCGCTGGCGATTGGCGTCACCCTCCTGAAGGCGGCGGGACACTCCCTCAATCAGCTCAGCATCGTGGGATTTGTGATTGCCCTCGGGCTGCTGGTAGACGACTCCATCGTCGTGGTGGAGAACATCACCCGGCACCTGCGGCAGGGGATGGATCGCGTGACGGCAGCCATCGCCGGTACACGTCAGATCACCGTGGCAGTGCTCGGCACCACCGCGACGCTGGTGTTTGCCTTTTTGCCACTGCTCATGCTGCCGGGCAACCCGGGGAAGTTCATCCGGGGCATGCCGCTCGCGGTGGTGTTCACGATTCTCGCGTCGCTCCTGGTCTCGCTCACCATCATGCCCTTTCTTGCGGCCATTCTCCTCAAGGAAGAACGCGAGGAACACGGCAACATCTTTCTTCGCGGGCTCAACCGCCTCATCGATATGACCTACGCGCGGTGGCTGCACGTGGCGCTCGCGCGCCCCGTCGCCACCCTCGCCGGCGCCGCCCTGCTCTTTGCCGGCGCCATCGCCGTCATTCCACTTGTTGGCTTCTCGCTCTTTCCCAAGGCCGGCACACCGCAGTTCCTGGTGACAGTGGAAGCGCCCGATGGCTGGTCGATGGCCGAGACCGATTCGGCCGCACGCACGGTCGAGTCCACCCTGCGGCGCCATCCCCAGGTGACATCGGTCTTCACCAACGTGGGGCGTGGCAATCCGGACATCTACTACAACGTGACACCCGGCAGCGAACGGTCGACGATTGCGGAGCTCTTTGTCGGTCTCGATCGGTACGACGCACATGCCACCCCACTGCTGCTCGATTCGCTCCGGGCGGTGTTTGATGCCGTGCCTAACGCCCGTATCCAGGTCAAGGAGTTCGAGAATGGCCCACCGATCGAAGCCCCCATTGCCCTGCGCGCCGTGGGCTCCAGTCTCGACACACTTCGGCTGATCGCCAGCCGGCTGGAGAACGTGCTCGGCACCACGACCGGCACACGCGATGTGGTGAACCCGCTGCGCCTTCCGCGCACCGATCTGCGCGTGGCGATTGACCGCGACAAGGCCGGTCTGCTGGGCATTGCCACCGCCGAAATCGACCGAACCGTGCGCCTGGGCATCGCGGGGCTCGATGCCGGCGTGCTCCGTGACGCCAGCGGCGACGAACACCCGGTCACGGTGCGGCTCCCCCGAGGCGAGCGTCAGACCATCGATGCGCTCGATCGCCTCTACGTCGGCTCGACAACCGGCGCGCAGGTGCCGCTGCGTCAAGTCGCCACACTGCGCTTCGAATCATCCGCCCCCGTCATTCAGCATCAGGACGGCGAACGCGCCATCACCGTGACGGCCGGGGTGCGCACGGGGTACATCACCGACCGCGTGACGCAGGCCGTCCTCACCCGCGTCCGCGCCCTCGATCTGCCCGACGGCTACCGCGTCGTGGCCGCCGGAGAGCTCGAAAGCCGGCAGGAGTCTTTTGGGGGCATGAGCAGCGCGATTCTTGTGGCGACCTTCGGGATCCTGGCCATCCTCGTGCTCGAGTTCGGCTCGTTCCGCGGCATGCTGATCGTGGCGTCGGTCATCCCGTTAGGCATCGTGGGCGGCGTGGCCGGCCTCCTCGTCACCGGATACACCCTCTCGTTCACGGCTCTCGTGGGGTTCGTGGCCCTCATCGGCATCGAGATCAAGAACTCGATCCTGCTGGTGGACTTCACCAACCAGCTGCGGCAGCATGGCGCCGGAATCGATGACGCCGTCGAGCAGGCAGGCAAGGTGCGGTTTGTGCCGATCGTGCTGACCACGCTCACCGCCATCGGCGGGCTCCTCCCGCTGGCGCTGCAGGGCTCCTCGCTCTACTCACCCCTGGCCATTGTCATCATCGGCGGGCTCATCTCCTCGACGCTCCTGAGCCGTCTGGTCACTCCGGTGATGTACAAGTTGCTGCCGCCAGCCATCACCAACATCACGACTGCGACGGAACCTCGGGCGTCAGCAACACTCCAGCCGGCGTAAGGGGCCGCCGCGTAAAGTCCGTCACTGCAGCAAACCCCTGGGCAGGCTTTCCAAAGTGGAATCCCTGGCCCAGGGGACAGGCCATCTGCCGGAGCAGCTCCACCTGTCCTGCGCTTCCCACTCCCTCGGCGACAATGTCCAGCCCGATACCGGAGGCCAGGGAGACGAGGCTCTGCACCACATGACGCGATCGCGCTTCCACCTCGATCGCCCGCACAAACGACCGGTCGATCTTGATGGCGTCGATCGGAAGGCGCTGCAGATACGACAGCGACGAGTACCCGGTGCCGAAGTCGTCGATGTGGATGCGCACGCCTAACGCCTTGAGTTCACTGACCGTATCGAGCGCGATGTTCTGCTGCCCGAAGATCGTCGATTCAGTGATCTCCAGATGCAGACGCGAGGGATGCAGGCTGGACGACGTCAGGGCATCGGACACGACACGAACCAGATCGATCTGCGCGAACTCACGCGCCGACAGATTTACCGCGAGAGTGAGTCCTGGGGTCGCCCCCGGGGTGCGCTCCCACGCCGCCAATTCCCTGATGGCGTTCTGCAGCACCCAGCGACCCAGCTGCACGATCAACCCCGTGTCTTCTGCCACGGGAATGAACGTCCCCGGCAACACCAGCCCGCGTTCCGGATGCCGCCATCGCACCAGGGTCTCCACGCCGACGGTGACACCCGTCTCGAGCGAGACAATCGGCTGATAGTGGAGCTCGAACTCCTCGCGCTCGACGGCCAGCCGCAAGTCGGTCTCGAGCTGGAGCCGTGTCAGCGCCTGCGCGTGCAACCCGCGGTCAAACAATTCAAAGCGACCGCGGCCCTGATGTTTGGCGCGATACATCGCCATATCCGCTGAGCGGAGCAGCATCTCGGGCAACTCGTTCGGGCCATTGGAGAGCGCGACGCCAATGCTGGCCGTGGTCGTCCATTCGTACCCACTGATGCTCATCGGCGTCTGGATCGCCTGCTGCACGCGCTCCGCCACCATGGCTGTCTCGCGCACATCGGCCACTCGCTCGAGCAGGATCGCAAACTCGTCACCGCCAAGCCGAGCTACGAGATCGCCACCGCGAATACAGGTCTCGAGCCGTCTCGCGACCTCGACCAGCACCTCGTCGCCAACCTGATGCCCCATGCTGTCGTTGACGAGCTTGAAGTCGTCGAGGTCGAGAAAGACCACCGCGAACACGGCGTCCTGTCCGCGACGCACCCGCAACGTGGCATCACCAAGGCGCTTGAGGAACACCGCCCGATTGGCCAGCCCGGTCAACGGATCATGCTGCGAGTCGTGACGCAACCGTTGCTCGCGGGCGTCGCGCTCGGCCAGCGCCTGACGAAGCGAGAGTTTTGTGGCGGCGAGATCGGCCACATCCTGGAGGGCCGCGATCGCGTCAACAGACCACTCCCTGGGCTGCGAGGTCATGGTCGCGATGGCACCAAGCACCGTTCCATCCTGTCGCAGCATGACTGCCACAAGGAGCCCGGCAATGCCCAACTCGCGCAACACCACCCGTCGCTCCTCCGAGAGCTCCCCCGAAGGTCCTGGCAGCGAAACCACGCCACCACGCTCGATCGCGGCGGCCACGAGCTTGGTGCGGAGCAGTATCCCTGGGTCGTGGGACACCCATCCCGGCGTCAGTCGACCAGTGTGGAAACTGCGACGGTCCTGGCCGAGGAGGGTGACCATCGCTCCATCAGATCGCGTGACCGCCTGCGCTATGCGAGCCAACTGCTCCATCGAGGCCGCAAGGGTCCCTTCCAGCTGCCCCGATTCCCCGCGCTCGCGGGCACCCGAGAGCGGGACCTCCAGCGCCGTGGAGGCTGGGGGTCCCGGTCTTGGCGAAGGCAGCTTGTTGATCGGAAGAGTCACGCGATACGTCTCGACCGGGGAATACCCCCTACCGGGGCGACAATACTAGCGACCGACATAGCAAGTCCCGTGCGACGTGGATCACATGGTCGTCGCCAGCAAAGCGAACACGTGTAACACGCATCCGCGGTGCCGCGCTTGGACTTACGATGATTGGATTTCCCTTACCACCACACGGGGACTTCTCTATCTGCGAACCGGGGCGCGCACTCCGCCATTCCCGTGGCGCTTCGCCTCCCTACAGCGCTCCCTCTTCCACCGGAGCCGACGTCATGGCCCCAGTTGTGAAGCCGCCCCTCAGGGCGGTGGTCATCTCGGCAGCTGAAATGGGTCGGCCGAAGAGATAACCCTGCCCGTAGTCGCAGCCAAGGTCCTTCAGGCGATCGTGCTGACCCTGCATTTCGACACCTTCGGCGATCGTGCGCAGCGTCAGCAGGTCGCCTAACGCAATGATAGTGCGTGCCAGCGCGTCTTCGTTGGGTCCGCGCGTGAGGCCCGTCGTGAACGAGCGGTCGATCTTGAGAATGTCCACCGGGAACTGCTGCAGGTACGAGAGCGAGGAATAACCGGTGCCGAAGTCATCGATGGCCAGACGTACACCGAGGGCCTTGAGTTCGCGCAGGCGCTCGAGTGTGGTTTCGCCGTTGTCCATGATCACGCTTTCGGTGATCTCGAGAATGAGGTGCCGCGGTGCCAGGCGTGAAGCGGCCAGGGCCAGCTGCACCTCGTGCACGAGTTCGGGCCACTGCAACTGCCTTGCTGACAGGTTGACCGTGACGGAGAGCTCACGTCCCTCGGCGTTCCAGAGTGCTACCTGCCGGCAGGCTTCCGACAACACCAGCTGCCCGATGGGCAGAATCAATCCCGTCTCCTCGGCGACCGGCACAAACGCCGACGGCGACACACTCCCCTTGAGCGGGTGGCGCCATCTGACTAAGGCTTCCATGCCGGTCACGGCCTGGGTCGTCAGATCGACGATTGGCTGATAGGCGACCCAGAACTCGTTGTCTTCGAGTGCCCGCCGCATGTCGCTTTCGAGCATCACGCGGTCGACCAGCGCGGTGTGCATTCCGGGATCGAAGAAGACCCACGACCCTCGCGATGCCGCCTTGGCCGCATACATCGCCACGTCGGCGTTTCGCAGCAGGTCGTCCACCGTTTCGACATGCTCGGCGCGCGCAATACCGATACTCGATGCCACACGCACCGTGTTTCCACTGGGCAGCTGTACCGGCGCTCGCAACGCCTGCGTAATGCGATCGGCCACCACACTGGCCTCGGCCTCGGTGCGCGCGTTTTCCAGGAGCACGGCAAACTCATCGCCTCCGAGACGCGCGACCGTGTCGGCGCCACGTGTGGCGTTGAGCAAACGCCCGGCCACCACCTGCAACAGGGTGTCACCCGCCGCATGGCCCAGGGTGTCGTTCACATGCTTGAAGTGATCGAGGTCGAGGAAGAGCACGGCCACCGCGGCGCGTTCGCGCTGGGTGCGTGCGAGCGCATGCTCCACGCGATCGCGGAACAACGAGCGATTGGCCAGCCCCGTCAAGCCATCGTAGAAGGCCTGCTGCAGCAGCTTTGCCTCCAGCACTTTCCGCTCGGAGACATCCTCGACCATCGCGATATACCGGACATCGCGCGCACCAATGGCGCGCGTGATCGTGACCGCTGCCCACATCTCGGTGCCGTCGCGGCGCGCAAAGCGCAATTCCCCGGCGCTCCGCTCCACCGTACCGGTCATGATCTCCTGCAGCAGCCGCGTCCCCGTATCGCGATGCTCCTGCGGCGCAAAGTCGCCGACGGCACGCCCCACCAGCTGCATGGTCGACAACCCGAGCATCCGACCCAGGGCCGCATTGGACTCGAGAATCGCACCGCTTTCGTTCAGCAGGGCGACCCCAAGCCCCGAATGCTGGAACACCGCATGGAAACGAGCCTCGAAGTTCCGCCGAGAGGCCACCGCCCGCCGAAGTGTCCGTTCGTTCCATTGCGTGGCATAGGCGGCAATGCAGCCGGCAGACAACAGCAGGAGAACCTTCGACCACTCGTCGAGCCACGACGTCCCGCTCCCCACAATCGACTGGATCGGATCCGACAACAGTTCGAGACGGCCCGAACTCACCAGGAACCACGAAAGCAGGGCGTACTGCGCAGCGGCAACCACTGCGGAGCCGATGGCCAGCCGTGGTGATCCCGTAAATGGCCGCGCAGCGAGAATCAGAAAGTACGCGCTGAGAATCGGTGACTTGACCGCCAGATTCGGGTCATCCACCATCCCGTAGCCTAACGCGAGCAGCGACACCGCGCTCACATCGACCAGCGCATTCGCCATGGCCAGCGACCGGAACGCGGCAGAGCGCGCGTGCCAGATGAAATGCTGCGCCACGGCCCAGACCAGCATGGGCGCGAGGACCCACAGGTTGACCTGGGTGAGATGCGGCTGCAGGAAGGGCGCGTACGCCGCAGCCGCAATGGCCAGCACACCAAGAACACCGATCCGCACGGCATTCACTGCCCGCTCGGCGCGCGCGTACTGCTGACGGAGCACCGCGGAGGTGCTCTCGTCGAAGTCGCGAAGAAGGGCGTCGGTGGAAAGTGGCAAGCCGGAGAGGTGACTGGGCCTCTATAGACGGCTCAGACTTCCGCTCAGTCACCGGCCCCTGGCTTTCCAACGGCCAGGCTGCTCCTAGCCGCCCGGCCGGATCCCCTGGGCAGCGCCCTGAGAGAGGGCATCCTGCAGGGCGAGAGTGCTGTCCGTATGCCCATTGAAGGTGCGGCTCCAGAGGGTCGAATCTCCCTCGATCCGGACGAGTCTCAGGGTCACCCTCACCCGCTGCCGCTCACGCTGGACTGTGCCTTCCAGCAGGTGTGTCACGAGGAGTTGGCGGGCGAGGTCTCCCGGGCCCACCTGCCCGCGGCCGGCGGCGGCACGAACGGCGGTCTCCGAGGCCACACGGACCCCTGGAAGCTGTGAAAGCGAGGGGCCAAGTCCCGCAGCCAGCGCCTCCCCAAGCTCGCGGGTCCCCGAGTCGGCCCCCACGACACGCAGCGGCAAGACAGCGATGGACATCCCCGCCGCAGGCCGTCCTGCGACAGCGGCCGGCTCCGCTCCTGTGAGACGTGATCGGACAACCCACCCGGTCCCGGCCAGCAGTGCCAACCCGACAGCACTATACAGGAGAAGACGTCGACGTCCGGCCATCGGTTCGGGGGCAGCGAAGGCGCCGCTGATCACCTCCGGATCCTCGAACAGGCGCAGCAGCGCCGCCGCCGATTCGGGCCGACGCCCCGGCTCCTTGGCCAGGCAGCGCATCAACAGGTCATTGAGCGCCCGCGGCACATCGTAGCGACGTGTGTAGAGAGGTGCCGGCGCCTCGGTCATCTGAGCGGCCAGCAGCTGCTGCGGCGTGCGCCCGTGAAACGGGGGCGCCCCGGCCAGCATCTCGTACCCCAGGATGCCTAACGCGTAGATGTCCGCCCGATGATCGACATTTGGGTCGGCCGCTGCCTGCTCGGGTGCCATGTAGGCCGGCGTCCCCAGTGTCATGCCGGCGCCCGTCATCCCGGAGGTTGTTGCCCCCTGCCCCGCGTGCCGCGACGCCGTGATGGCCTTTGCCACACCGAAATCCGTGACCACCGCGGCGCCGGCACCGGTCGACAACAGCACGTTGTCCGGCTTGATGTCACGATGGATCACCCCGCGACCATGCGCAAAAATCAGGGCGCGGGTGACGTCCTTCAGGATGTTGACGGTCTCACGCACCGATAGTGGGCCGCGACGCACCCGTGCACGGACCGACTCCCCCTCGATGAACGGCATGATGAAGTACGGCAGGCCATTCATTTTCCCGGAGCTCAGCACGGGTACGATGTTCGGATGCTGCAGCGCGGCGGCCAGCAGAATTTCGCGCTCGAACCGTTCGGCCGAGATGGCCGCCGTGAGCGACGCGGGTAGGAGCTTGATGACCACGCGACGGTTATGTCGCACATCCTGCGCGAGCACCACCTGCGACATGCCACCACCACTGAGCTCGCGCTCGATAATGAACGCGTCTCCAAAATGCTCCTGCAGTTTTCCCTTGAAGTCAGCCACGAATGCAGTGCGCGAGGAATACAAGCATTATACGCCCCCTGGTGCTGCCTCGTTTCGCCTGTCTGATGGACGACTTGGCCGACCGTGCTGCCGTGCGATCTCTCCGCCGGCGCACGACAGCCGTCCCATGACCGCTGGTAGCGCACCGCTCCTCGCACCAGATTCATGGTCGTCACCTCATCATGGCCAACTCATGCGACTGCTGATCGCGTTGCTCTTCGTTTCGCTCACGTCACACCTTGCCGCGCAGCCCGGTGGCAATCGGGGCACACCTATCAAGGCGGGTGAGCAGTGCCCACCTGGCATGACCGAAGTGCGTCCGCGCAACTGTCAGGCGCCAACCCTGCCAGCGCCGAGCATCCTCGACTACCGTCCCCGGTCCACCCTGGTGGCTCCGGCGCATACCGTCCCGAAGGCGAAGTTCCCGGCGATCGACTATCACGGGCATCCTTCCGTACAGTTGAGTTCTGCCGAGGGGCTCGACCAGCTGGGCACGGCACTCGACGGCATCAACGTGCGCGTGATGGTGGTAGCGAACAACACCTCGGGTGAACCACTCCAGCGAGCCGTTGCAGCCATTCGTGCCCATCCCACCATGAAGGACCGGGTGCGTATGCTGACCGGCATCGACTTCCGCGGCGCGGGCCCGGGATGGGCTGAAAAAGCGGTCGCGCAGCTCGAAGCCGACGTGGCCGCGGGTGCGGTGGGCGTCGGGGAAATCGGGAAGGGATTCGGACTCAACACAAAAAAAGCCGACGGCACACGCCTCAAGATCGACGATCCAGAGCTGGCGCCCATCTGGGACGCCGCCGCGCGTCTCAAGATCCCGGTGTTCATCCATACCGCGGACCCGCAGGAGTTCTGGCAGCCGATCGACTACTCCAACGAGCGCTGGCTCGAACTCGCGCTTTTCCCCGGGCGTCGGTACCCCTCAGAGGAGTATCCCGCGTTCGAGACACTGATGACCGAGCGCGACAACATGCTGCGCCGCCACCCGAAAACCACCTTTGTCATTGCGCACATGGGGTGGCACGCCAACGACCTCGGCCGGCTTGGCAAGATGATGGACGCGCTGCCAAACCTGCACACGGAAGTTGGAGCGGTGTTATACGACATCGGCCGGCAACCCCGCGCCGCGCATGACTTCTTCGTCAAGTACCAGGACCGCGTTCTGTTCGGAAAGGATTCGTTCCAGCCCGAGGAATATCCCTACTACTGGCGTGTCTTCGAGACACGTGACGACTACTTCGACTACTACCGGGACTACCATGCGTCGTGGAAGCTGTACGGCATCGACCTCCCGGACGCGGTCCTGAAGAAGGTGTACTTCGCGAACGCACTCCGCATAACGAGTGGGCTCCCACAGACCGGCTGGCCGCGGTAGACCAGGGCCATGCCGCCGGAGCATCTCCCGTTCGGCGCTCCACTCGCCAGCTACGACGCGCAAGCCGCGCGTCTGCTGGCGGCGCATGCGGCGGCGCATCCGCAGGCCATTGATCTCATCCATCACCACCACCCGCGCTTTCTCGACGAAAAGGTGCGGTGGCTGCCACGCGACGTCACGGCCGCCGAGATCGCGGCCGCACCCTTTGACCTGGACGACGCACGGCTGGTGGTGGCGCGGACGTATGCCTACCTCGACTGGCGCACGCTGTGCGATCACCTGGCGCTCATCGGCGATCCTGCGTCATCCGTGGGGCGCTTTGAACAGGCCGTTGAACACGTCGTGTCCGGGGATGTTGAAGCGTTAGGCAACCTGCTGCAGCAGCATCCCTCCCTGGTGCACGAACGCTCGGTGCGGGTCACCTGCTTTGACCCGCCAGTACATGGCGCCATGCTCCTGCACTACCTGGCGGCAAACGGCGTCGAAGGGCATCGCCAGCGCACACCACCGCGCGCCGTGGAAGTCGCCCGGCTCCTGCTGACTGCCGGTTCGGACCCCAACGCACTCGCGCATCTCTATGGCGGCGAGTGCACGACGATGAGCTTGCTTGTGTCGAGCAGCCACCCGGCGGTCGCCGGTCTGCAAGTGGCATTGGTCGACATCCTCGCGGACTTCGGCGCCTCGGTGGAGCCGTCGGGGAGCGGAACGTGGACCTCCCCACTCATGACCGCGCTTGTCTTCGGCTACATCGGTGCCGCGCGTGCACTCGTCAGGCGCGGGGCACGGATCCACACACTCGCTGCCGCCGCAGGACTCGCCGACATCACGCGGATGCACGAGCTGTTGGCCTTGGCTAACGAGGAGGAGCGACTCAGAGCCCTTGCCGTGGCAACGTTCAATGGGCACGTGGAGGCGGCTCGCCTGCTCCTCGAGTCTGGCGTGGATCCGTCGAGGTATCACCCCGACGGTTTTCACTCTCATGCCACGCCGCTGCACCACGCGGCCAGTCAGGGAAATGTCGCGATGACGGAGCTCCTCCTCGCACACGGGGCGTCCCCAGGCATCAGGGACACCCTGTATCACGCGACCCCGTTAGGCTGGGCCGAGTATGGCAATGCCGACGCGACGGCCAACCTCCTGCGTCCGCTCACCCCGGCGTGACCCTTCTGCGCGACGATGTTTCAGCTGGCGCCAGCTCCCCACACCTCCTTCAGCATCTTGAGGAGTGAGTCCCACGACTGCCGGTCTGTTTCCGCGTCATAGTGGAGACCGGCCACACCCATGCTGTCAGCATTTGGGTTTGTGAAACCGTGCATGGCGGCGGGATAGGTTATCACCTCGACGTTGGCTCCTGCGGCACGCATCGCGGTGGCGAACGCATCCACCTGCGCGGCAGGCACCATCGGATCTGCGCCACCCGTCATGATCAGCATCCGCGCCTTGACGCTGCCCGACTCGGCCGGTGCCGGCTGCGGAATCGCGCCATGAAAGCTTCCAACGGCCGACAGCGGTTCACCGGCGCGCGCCATACTCAGCACCACCATGCCGCCGAAACAGTATCCGATCGCCGCGATGCGCGTGGGATCAACGTGCGGGTCCTTCTTGAGCTCCTCGAGTGCAGCGCGAAAGCGGCCCACCATTCGCGCCTGATCGCTCACCGCCTGCATCATGAAGGCATTGGCGCTATCAGGATGGGTGGTGACCCGCCCATCGCCGTACATGTCGAGCGCAAAGCCAACATACCCGGCGTCGGCAAGCCGCCGTGCCTGCGCACGTGTATGCTGGTTGTGACCCCACCATTCGTGGACGACCAGTACTCCGGGCCGCCGGGTCGTATCGGCAGCGTTCCATGCCACCAAACCGTTCAGTTGCGTTCCGTTTTCCGTGTACTTGAGCTCTCGGGTTTCGATGCCGGCAGGGGCTGATGGCGCCGGCTCCGCGTCCTTCTTTTCGGGACTCGCGCAGGCCGTGAGAACAAGTCCGGCGAGGGCAGTAAGCTTTCGGATAGTGAGCATGATCCAGGCTGAAGGTGTCGTGTGAAGCTTGGTGGGCACGCCCGCTGCCCGCCAGATCGAACGTCGGCAACCCTCGTCGGCCGGGACGCGACTAACCCTCGGCGTTGTCATCACCACCACACTTTCTTCCACGATGCGCTCGTCCCTTACCTGTCTTGCCCTCGCGGCCACCGCATCCGCGCTTCCCGCGCAGCCGCTGCGCAACCTCCCCAAGGCCGACGCGGAATTCGCAGAGCCCTTCACGACGCTGAACGGCATTCGCGAGCTGTCCGACGGCAGAGTGATCGCCATCGACACCCGTGACAAAACCATCCAGCTGGTGGACCTGAAGGCGGGGACAGCCAGGAAGATTGGGCGCGAGGGATCGGGGCCGAAGGAATACGGCCTTCCCATGGCCCTGGTGTCGCTCCCCGGCGGCGCCAGCGCCGTCTACGACCCGCTCAATTCCCGGCTGCTCAAGATCTCAGAGACCGGTGATCCCGGAGAATTCCTGCGACTTCCCACGCCGTCGAGCAGCGGCAGCCCCGGTGGGGCGATGATGGTCAGCATGACCCCGCCAAAAGCTGTCGACGCGAAGGGCCGATTTTACGTGACGGGGTCCGCCTTCCGCATGGGACCAAACGGCCCTGTGCAAGGCGACTCGGTGGCTATCCTGCGTGTCGACATCGCGTCAGGCAAATCCGACACCGTCGGGTTTCTCGAACAACCCAAGTCGAACATCCAGACCAGCGGCACCTCGGGCAACATGCAGGTGCGAATGGGCATGGCGAATCCATTCCTCGCCCGTGACGACTGGTTTGTCACACCCGATGGTCGGGTGGGCATTCTCCGCTCGCCCGAATACCGGCTCGACTGGATTTCACCCGAACGCCGTCCCGGTCCTGCGCTGGCCTACGACAAGATGAAGGTGTCGGAGGGGCACAAGCAGCAGTGGCGTGACGCTCGTCGCGGCGCCACCGCCATCATGGTGACAAACAACAACGGCAATACGACCGCACGAACCGGCAGCCCGGGCACCGGGGGAATTCAGATCCCCGAGCCCACCGACTGGCCGGAGTACATGCCGCCTTTTGTGACTGGCCAGAATCCGATCACCGTGGCGCCCGACGGGAACCTCTGGGTCAGCCGCACTCGGGACGCCAAGGACCAGATCCCGAAATACGACGTCATCGACGCGAGCGGAAAGGTCGCCTACCGCGTTGCCCTGCCGGCCAAAACGCGCGTTATCGGGTTCGGCACCGGGGTCGTGTACACCGCGCGCACTGACGAGGACGACCTCCAGTACCTGCAGCGCCACAAGATGCCCTGACGGTGGGGGCTAGTGGTCCTGCCCGACCGGGTGCGAGCCGAAGCGAGAAGTATCCCACAATGCCGGACGCAACAGACCCATCCAGCCTGTGTCTGAAGGTGGATGGGTCATGCTCGCCGCTTGCGCTGTCGCTCAATGCGTCGCCGGAGTGCCCGCTCCGAATTGCGCACGGCGGCCCCGACCGCGGCTCTGGCATCAGGCGCGCTGGCACTGACTACAAACGACGGAATGCCAGAAACGGCAAGCCGGATCACGACGCGCGCCACCGGAGCACCTACCGGGCCACTTTCGTCATGAATGTGGACGTCGATCCGATCAATACGCACCGCGTGTTTCCCGAGGTGCCGGGCGAGGAGGGCATCAACCTCCTCACGTGACGCCCGCGGACCGGCCGGCCCGTGGTCGACGAGGTGGACGGGCGTGGCTCCGATGTCCGTCTTTCCACGCTGACCCCGTGGGACGGCGTTCGCTTGAGTACTTGGTGGTCGCGGTGTGAGGGGCCGGGAAGCCATGGAAGGAGCTCCAGTTGAGGTTCAGCCCACGCGACGGGCGCGAGCCCGTCCAATGGACGCGTTGAGCCTGCCTGTCGCCGGCGTATCGGGCGTGTCGGGCGCCGTCTCCAGCAACTCTGCCAGTTCGGTGAGGATACGCGCGACCTGCGCCATCTGTCCCTTCGTCGTACCGTTCACGACGGCAGCAACGGCACTTTCCACCGTTCCCGGTGCCTCCTTGTCATGCAGCAGACCACGTTTAGTCAAACTGACTCGCACACGGCGGGCATCCTCGGGATCAGGCTCCCGGACCAGCAGACCGCCCCGCTCGAGCCGGCCGAGGGCAGCGGACAATGTGCCGGGATCGATGTGGAGCAGCCCGGCAAGCTGAGTGGCCGAGACGCCAGGAAACCGTCCCGCCATGCGCAGCACCATGCGCTGAGGGGCGGTGATGCCAAGCGTCGTGAGCATGTGCCGCGAACGCCGCTCCATCCCGTGGTTCACGCGCCAGAGGACGCGGAGGAAGTCCAGGGTGGGACCAAGCGCAACTTCAATGTCTGGAGTCATGTCCGATGGGATTGCACTTGAAACACGATAACCCAGGATACTGTGATATCCAAGGGTATTGACATTTTCTTGGATATCCAAGTAACATGAGGTGGTTGCCGCCCCCGGAGGAATCCAGATGCCGTTCACTGCCACCGGAGAGATTGCCTACGTCCTGCTCGTGTTCGGGCTGTTCGTGGTGCCCAAGTTTCTGCAGCGCTTCAGGCTGCCGAGTGCCGTGACAAGCCTGGCCATTGGGGCCGCCGTGTCCTTGTCGCTGCATCTATTTGGTGGCGATCCCACAATCGAGCTGTTTGCGACCTTGGGGATCGTGGCCCTGTTCCTGTTTGCCGGGCTTGAAGTCGACTTCGCGGAGTTGCGTGCCGAGACGCCAGTACTGGCATGGCATATCGTCATACAGCTCGCGTTGCTGGCCGCCGTCGCGTGGGCCCTCGTGCTGCTACTGCCTCTGTCGACACGCGCCGCAACGCTGGTGGCCCTGGCCCTCGTCACGCCGTCCACCGGTTTCATCCTGGATTCGCTGCCGAGTTTCGGCCTGTCCAGTCGCGAACGCTTCTGGGTGAAATCCAAAGCCATCTCCACCGAGTTGGTCGCGCTCGGCGTGCTGTTCGTGCTCCTGCAGTCTGACGACGTGCAGCGGCTGTGGCAGTCGTCACTCGTGCTGGCCGGCCTGATCGTGCTGGTACCGGTGGCCTTTCTCCTCTTCGCGCGCATCATCCTCCCCTTTGCGCCCAAATCGGAGTTTGCGTTTCTCGTTATCGTGGCGCTCGTCTGCGCCTTTGTCACTCGGCGACTTGGGGTGTACTACCTTGTCGGCGCCTTTCTCGTCGGCGTCGCGGCCCAGCGATTTCGCAAGGAGTTGCCGGCGCTGGCCTCAGAAAAGATGCTCCATGCCGTTGAGGTGTTCGCGTCCTTCTTTGTGCCGTTCTATTTCTTCAAGGCCGGGCTCCACATCGAGCAGCGAGACCTGACGTGGGAAGCGCTCGCGGGGGGCCTGATTCTCCTCATCGCCGCTGTACCCTTGCGCATCCTGACCGTGGCCCTTTTGCGGCGCATGGCGCTCCGCGAGCAGTGGCGCGATGCCCTGCGGGTCTCCACGCCGCTCCTGCCCACCCTCGTGTTCACCCTGGTACTTGCCGAGATATTGCGCGAGCGATTTGAAAGCCCGACCTGGCTGTTTGGCGCCCTGATCTGCTACACCGTACTCAACACGCTCATCCCCGGCGTTTTGCTACGCGCCCCCGCCACTGAGCCCGATCTCATGGTCGCGGGCGACACACCTGAGGTGGAAGACCCGGCTGTGGTGCCCAACCGACGCCATGCCATCTCGTAGCCCCACTCTTCCGGCCGCTATGTATCGGTCCGCAGATCATCTGGTTGCGGGCTTTCCTCAGACCTTTATGTGGGGCGTGTCGACATCGGCGTATCAGATCGAGGGCGCAGTCGAGCGCGACGGACGTGGACCCTCCATCTGGGACACGTTTTGCACCGTGCCGGGTGCGATCGAACGAGGCGACGATGCTCGTATGGCCTGCGATCACTACCACCGATGGCGAGAGGATGTTGACTTGCTGCAGACGCTCGGCGTGTCCAGCTATCGGTTTTCGGTAGCTTGGCCTCGGATTCAGCCAACGGGGCGTGGCGAGATCAATGCCGCTGGACTCGCATTCTACGATCGATTGGTTGATGCCCTGCTCGAAGCAGGCATTGCTCCCTTTCCCACCTTATACCATTGGGATCTGCCCCAGGCCCTCGAGGACGCTGGCGGCTGGGCCGAACGTGACACCGCTGACCGCTTTGCAGACTACGCCGCAGCGGTTAGCGCAGCTCTTGGCGATCGCGTCACGCACTGGTCGTTGTTCAACGAGCCGTTCATTTTCACGTCGCGCGGCTACCTGTTCGGACGTTACGCACCGGGGCGTCGCAGTCTCCCGGCCTTTCTGAAATCGGTGCATGTCGTCACCATGGCGCATGCTCGCGGGTATCGTGCCATGAAAGCGGGCCGCCCCGGCCTGAGCGTGGGTTCGACCTTTGCACTGGCACCCTGTGAGCCCGCCACCGATACGCCGGATGATCGCTGGGCCGCCAGTTACGCAGACGCGGTGTTCAATCACTTGTTCCTCCAGCCGCTGCTCGCCGGAAGTTATCCCCGGGCCTTTCTTGAGAGCATTCCGGTTGGTGCCCTGTACCTGAAGGCCGGTGACCTCGACGAGGCGCGCACGCCTCTCGACTTTGTGGGCGTCAATACCTACTACCGGCTTGTAGTATCCGCCGGAGGAAGGAGCCGCCCCGCACTACCCTATTTCCTCTTCGACCTCCGCTCGGACGCTCGCGGTGCCGGTGGGCACGCTGACTTCAGCAGCCCGCGTGTAGAGCCGGTCATGGGCTCGTTTGGGCGCGAGGAAGGCGGACGAACAGCGATGGGCTGGGAAATCTGGCCGCGGGCGTTGTACGACGTGCTGACGGGAGTCACCCAGGTGTACGGTCGCATTCCACTCTACGTATGCGAGAGCGGGTGCGCGTTTGATGAGACTCCCGGCGAGGACGGCCGTATTCACGACGCTGCCCGCATTGCGTACCATGAGCAACACATCCAATCGGTCCTTCGGGCCGTTCACAGTGGGGCTGACGTGCGCGGATATCACGCGTGGAGCCTGTACGACAATTTCGAGTGGGCGTCGGGATATCGGCCGCGGTTCGGTCTGCTGCACATCGACTTTGCCACGCAACGCCGAACGTGGAAAGATTCGGCGTATTGGTACCAGCGCCTGTGCCACGGTGCGCGCGCGCGCCTTCGGGACGTCAGGAGTGTGGCCTCGTGAGGAGCGTTCTGCTGTTCTCGGATGTCGACGACACCATGCTCGACCGGAGCGGACGCTACGCCCTCGGGCCTCGAGCGCTGGCCCGATATCGCACTCGACTGCGGATCGTGCTCGCGTCGAGTCGATCGGTCGCGGAACTGGCCGCCGTGCAGCGGGATCTTCAACTGGACGGACCCGTGGTCGCCGAGAATGGCGCCGTCCTCGCGTTTCCAGCGACCGACGGTGCACGTGACGTCGTGATCACAGGGCGCCGGTCGTGGCGAATCGAACGCATTGGCGCAGCGGCCGATGTCCTGCGACGAACGTTGCAGGCAAGTCTGGAGGGCGCAACGATCGAGCTGCAGCCGTCCACAGATCGCGTTGGATCAGTGCTCTTTCGCGCTCCCGGAGGCGCCAGCAGCGCCACGCTTCACTCCCTTGTCGCGCGGCTCAGAGGCCAGGGTCTGGTCGTGTCCTCGGGCGGTGAGTGGTTTGCCCTCACC
Source organism: uncultured Gemmatimonadota bacterium (assembly GCA_902826615.1). Lineage (GTDB taxonomy): Bacteria > Gemmatimonadota > Gemmatimonadetes > Gemmatimonadales > Gemmatimonadaceae > RBC101. Next base: position 4,950 of record CADEFN010000005.1, on the reverse strand, counting down.
GGTGGCGCCGACAAGGGGACCGGAGTGCGCACGATGCTGCGCGAGATGGCCTGGCCTGCCGAGGAATCACTGGTCGCCGGTGTCGGTGACGGCGACAATGACCTCCCGATGCTTCGGACGGTTAGTCGCGGTTATGTGGTGCGGCGGCAAGATGGCACCTGGCATCCGGAACTCGCGTCCATCGCCGGCGTGACCCTCCTGGCTCCACGCGGTGTCATTGGCTGGCGGACGGTGATCCGGCAACTTGCACGGGAGGCAGAGACATGAACGAGACCACCACGCCACGCTGGACCGTCAGCCTCCTCACGATCCCCGAGCGGGAGCCATATCTGGCCAACCTGCTGGCATCGCTGCGCCAGCAGCCTCGCAGCGGCGAGGTGCGGGTAGATGTCGTGTACAATCGCGATACCCGGGAGTCACTGGGGGCGGTCGAGGCCCGCATTCGCGGCTTGGAGACAACACTCGACGTACATGTGCACTTCAATCCGGTGCATCCCACCATCGGGGGCGGTCGTGCCCAGCAGCTCAATGTGTGCCGAACCCCGTTGGTCATGTTTGTCGACGACGACATCTCCCTGCACGGCGACGTATTCGCGGTGCTGGAGCACACGCTGGCGCGCCTGCCAGTGGCGGCGATAGGCCTTCCGTCGTTTGTCGAAGACACGTCGCAGCTCTTCAAACCTCGCGACTCGACCCCCAGTGTGAATCTGCATGGCGTGCGGTTCATGCCCATTCAGGGGATGGCCGTGGCGGGTTACCGACGGCTGTTCCTCGACGTGGGGGGCTTCAACCCCCGACGAGAACACTGGGGCGAGTGGACCGAACTCAACTTGCGGTTGTGGCGCAGCGGGTTTCCGACCGCCTACGCCATGGAAGGCGCGCACTTGCGCCACTGGGAAAAAGCGCCGTCGTCACCGACACGCGACATGGTGGGGCGAGAAGAAAACGTCTTGTGGGGTCTGATGTGTACCGCTCTCGAGTACGATGCGATCGAACAAGGTCCCGAGACGCTGGCATTCTGGGATCTCGTGGAGTCGCGCTACCTGGCCTACTCGTTCGGGAAGGATGTCCGTATTCGCGATGTGTTGCGGACGGCGCTGCGCCTGGCGCCCCGCATGAGTGCGGCGTATCCGCAGATCGTGGCGTTCCGGGAGCTGGTGGTGAAGCATCCATTCGCGTTCAAGCCGTTCCACAGGCTGTCGATCGCAGACGTAGAGGCGGTGCTCGGCGCAGCGCGAGACCGCATTGACTCATACCGCGAGTCCCCGGGGGTCTGATCCTCCCCGCACGCGACCCAGGTCCGTTTCGTGAGTGGATTCGTCGTTGGGGCGTTATGCCGCGCGGACGCGAAGAAGACGAATCGGCAGGGTGCCGCCCCCGGAACGAGTGAGACCTGTGCCCAGACCGGTGTTCGCCCGGTATGTTGACGGCGTGTAGCCCAGCCAGACATCTATGAACCAAGAGATCGCGTTTATCCTGCTCTTCTGCGTGGCGACTGCGGTCGCGCTCGTGGTGCGCCGCTTCCGCGTTCCGTACACGGTTGCCCTGGTGCTCGCGGGCCTCGGACTGGGGGCACTGGGCTGGCTCGATGCACCGCATCTTACCCAGGAGTTGCTCTTCGCGGTGTTCCTGCCCGGGCTGCTTTTCGAGGCCGCCTATCACATCAGCTGGCCTCGCTTGCGCGAAAACTCGCGCGTCATTCTCTCGCTGGCCGTACCTGGCGTGGTAGCGGCGATCGGGGTGACTGGATTGATGACCGCGTCGGTTGTCCGTGGACTCCAGCTTGATCCCACCTTCATGCTGAGCCAGGGTCTGGTGTTTGGAGCTCTGATCGCCGCGACCGACCCCATTGCGGTGGTTGCCCTGTTTCGCACGCTCCAGGTGCCATCACGACTTAATCTCCTCGTCGAGGGAGAGAGCCTGCTCAACGATGGAACCGCGATCGTCTTCTTTGCGCTCATCCTGGCGACGGTGACCGGAGGGACGCCCACCGTCAGCTCGCTGGCGGCGCAGTTTCTGGCCACTACCGCTGGTGGAGCACTCATCGGGATCGCGGTGGGATTCGCCGCCTCACACCTCACAAGGCGCGTCGACGAGCCAACCATCGAAATCACGTTGACCGTAATCGCGGCCTACGGTGCCTTTGTCGCCGCCGAACACGTGCATACGTCCGGTGTGATTGCCACCGTGGCTTCGGGGCTGGTTTTCGGCAACGTCGGCCGAGAACACGGCATGTCGCCCACCACCCAGCTTGCGGTCGACTCATTCTGGGAATACCTGGCGTTTGCGCTCAACTCCATTGTTTTCCTGCTGATCGGGTTCGAGGTGTCACTCGGGGGACTGGCCGCCTACTGGCGCGAGATTGCGGTCGCCACTGTGGTAATGCTGATCGCCCGATTCATCGTCGTGGCGACTGTCACCTCGCTGCTCCGGCGGACGGACGAAGCGGTCCCACATGGATGGACCACGGTGCTCGCATGGGGTGGAATACGCGGAGGACTCTCCATCGTCCTCGCGCTCGGCCTTCCCCGTGACCTGCCCCATCGGGAGCAATTGGTGACCATGACGTTAGGCGTGGTGCTTTCGTCGATCCTCTTGCAGGGGATGACCATGGCGTCCCTGCTTCGCCGACTCGGACTCGTACGTCCCGACGTGGATCGCCTCGCCCTCGAACAGGCGCGCACCGAAGTGCGGGTGGCAAAAGGTGCACTGCTGGAGATCGACCAGCTTCTGGCGCGCGATACGATTGACGGTCCGGACGCCGTGGCACTGCGTTCGCCCTATCAGGTCCGACTGGCGGCTGCCCGTGAGGTTCTGGAGACACTGGGTCGGCAGGAGGGGGCAGTGGAACGAGATCGACAGCAGGCGTTGCGTCACCTCCTGGCACTCGAGGCGCAGTTGGTGATGGAGGAATTTCGCGCAGAGGACATTTCGAGAGAAGTGCATGAGGGATTGATGCGTCAAATCGCCGAACGCCGCCTGAAGCTCGAATCCGGCGACCCTGACCTGCTCAAGGAATTGCTCGGGGCCCCAGGGAAGGCCGACCCATCATGAGGCGGTGCCTGATGCGTGAGCGCGCGCAGAACTCATCCGCGTCTCAGCGACGTGTCCGTGCGACAATCCCCTTCGCGACCCACGAAGCCTATGAGTAGACAGGGGCGAGATACCACAACACCAGGCGCGGTCAGCCCATTGCTCCGCATTCGCGACGCACTCCGTCCCCTCTATCGCCTCACTGACACTGACGAGGAAGGAGCGATTCGCGAAATCGAGGGCCAAATCGAGTTCAAGGGTGGCAACCTTTATGCGCTTGTCCTGGCGATCGTGGTGGCGTCCGTCGGATTGAACGTCAACTCCACCGCCGTCATCATCGGGGCGATGCTGATCTCCCCACTGATGGGGCCCATCATGGGGGCCGGACTCGGGCTGGGAATCAACGACCTCGATATGGTGCGGCGCTCAGTTCGCAACCTGCTGATCGCGGCCGCAGGAGGTCTCATAACATCGGCACTCTACTTCCTGATATCTCCCCTGGCCGAGGCGCAGTCTGAGCTGCTGGCCCGCACTCGGCCTACCATCTACGACGTACTGATCGCCCTCGCGGGCGGTAGCGCCGGGATACTTGCAGTGACGCGCAAAGGGAATCTTGGCAATGTGATCCCGGGCGTAGCCATCGCCACTGCACTCATGCCACCGCTCTGCACGGCCGGGTTTGGGCTAGCGACGGGAAATTGGGCCTACTTCTTCGGCGCACTATACCTGTTCGTTATCAACACTGTCTTCATCTGTGTTGCCACCCTGAGCGTGGTTCGACTGCTTGGCTTTCATCGGGTCGAAGCACTGGATCAAGCGAGCCTTGGGCGGCGGCGCATCTTGCTGGCCTGCGCCATGGCGCTGACCGTGTTGCCGAGCCTTTTTGTGGCATGGCAGGTGGTGCGGGAGACCCGCTTCGAGTCTGCGGCACGGCGATTCGTCGCGGACAACCTGGACTTCCCCGAGCGCGCCGTGGTCAGTACAAAGATCGTACACGGGGGCGATTCCTCTGCGATCGAAACCACGATCCTCGGGCGCCCGCTTTCCGACGAGACGGTGGACAACCTGAGGCAGCGACTCGCGAGCTACGGCCTGGAAAGAGCGCGACTGGTCATTCATCAGCCGGAAGAAAGTTCGATCGCGCCGGAGCAATTGGGCCAGGTGGTCCGCGCGGGAATTCTGGAAGACCTCTACACGCGCAACGAGGAGGCCCTCAAGTCGCGAGACTCACGAATCAAACTACTGGAAGGCGAGTTGCTTCGAGTGCGCGGCGTAGAGCTTCCGCTCGGAGATGTGGTGCGCGAGCTCGCGGCGTTGTATCCCCAGCTCCGTTCCCTTCAAGCAGGGGCGGCGGTATCTGTGGGCATCGGGGCCGCGTCGGTGGACAGCTCCCGGACCGCGGTCGTCGGCTGGAGCCAACTGCCGGGCGGAGCGGAGCGCAGACGAGTAGCCACGTTCCTCATCCAACGATTGCGCGCCGACTCGCTCCGTGTCGTTCACACCATTGCCCCGCGCCGCATGTGATTCAAAAAACAACTTATACCCCGTCGCACCACGCGACTGTCTGTCCGAAAGGTCGTACGCCCTAACGATCCTCTGCTCGTGCGGCGTATGCGGGGGAAAACGAGGCAAGCCGCCCTGTCGCCGAGTGCACCTCGTGTCTCCTAGGCTCCGCCAGCCTAAGCGCCAGCGAGGCGCGAGCCCAGGAGGGAAAACAAGAAAGCCGCCTCGCGACCGATTGCACCTCGAATCTTCTGGGCTCCGCCAGCCGAAGCGCCAGCGAGGCGCGAGCCCAGGAGGGACAAACAAGAAAGCCGCCTCGCGACCGATTGCACCTCGAATCTCCTGGGCTCCGCCAGCCGAAGCGCCAGCGAGGCGCGAGCCCAGGAGGGAAAACAAGAAAGCCGCCTCGCGACC
>CADEFN010000004.1:530818-584460 GCA_902826615.1 uncultured Gemmatimonadota bacterium | reverse complement strand
CAACGGAGCCGCGGTGGCCCCAACGGCCGTCTGCCGACCACCGCGCCGCGCCAAGGAGGCCACCGCGGTCATCCACCGACAGACGTGGCGCGCGCGTTCACCACCCCAAAGGTTGGTGCAGTCGGAGACCATGCCCGTGTCCGTTCTGTGAGGAACTCTGCCTAACGTCTACTGTTCAACTGCAGGCGCTCCAATAGAGCGAGCGGAGCGAGCATTCCTCAAGGCGCCTGTCTGTTGCAACAGTGTGTTAGGCAACTCGTTTGCGCTTCTTCGTCTGTAGCGTGACCGTCACCCCGAGGCGGGCGAGCATCTCGACCAGCGCATCAATGCTGAACTGCCCCACCTTCCCCCGGCGCAGTGCGCTGACCCGCGGCTGCGACACCCCCAGCAGCTTCGCCGCCCGCGTCTGGGTGAGGGCGCGCGCCTCGAGGACCCGGTTGAGCTCAATCATCAAGTCGGTGCGGATGAGCAGGTGCGCGGCTTCCTCGGGCGGAAACCCGGCGTCCAGGAACACGTTCCCCGAGCCCCGGCGAATACGCGTTGTCATGATTACGGGCCTCCTCGGGCGCGATTGCGCACCACAGTCTGATACCGCGCGCGTCCCAACTCGACATCGAGCCGCGCGGTCTTCTGGGACTTCTTCTGAAACACGTGCAGTACGTACACCGCCTCCACAAACTTAGCCACGTAGAACAGGCGGAACGCTCCACCGACGCGCACTCGAATCTCAAACACGCCAGCGCCCACCGTCACCATCGGCTTGGCGTCCCGCGCCTCCTGCCCCCGCTGCACCAAGCGCAGGTCGTAACCGAGCTCGCGTCGCACCTCGGGTGGGAGGGCACGCAAGTCGGCGTGGGCACTCCCCACCCAGGCGATCGGTTTCTCGTCCACGCTGGACTATATCGAAAGCAGTATAGGGCCGCAAGGGAGCCTCGCCGCTCGGGCGAGGGACTCCGGCGCCCAGGCCGAGCGACGCGACGGGCGCTGGTCCATGCGCGGTCACCATCCCTCGCCCTCGCACACGAGCGCTTGGTCACTTTCGCTCGGCTCTGCAGCTCGGAGAGTTGCCTAACTCTCTATTGTGCTGCGTAGCGCAGGATTGCACAACCAGAATATAGCGCACCAGCCCCCCCCACCCCACGCCGCATAACACGGTGGACCACGCCGATATAGAGCGCCAGCCTCGCTTCCTTTCCCACGACACGAGCCGGCGGCCTCGCGCGGCAAACCCTTGGCATTCCACAGGTTGACCTAGCGCCAAGATCCAGCCAGGCCCAGATATCCTTGCGAGCGGCGCGCGATATCCAGCGGATGACACCGCCAAACGACGCGCCGATGCCCACCGGCGCTGCAGCCTATCCTGCGCCGAACCGTCTCCGAACTACGCTGTGATATCTGGCTCGACTTTCCCCTCGAGACCCACATACCAGGAAGAGTTTGGGGCGCGCCCCGTTGCCCGACCCGTTGCCTGCCCCAGCACCCAACGACCACACGAGACAGCTCGCCTCGCGTAGGCGCTAAGCCAGGCTGGCCACCTACCGCGCCGTGAACGTCTCCGTGCGCGTCTCCAGTGTGCGTCGCTCACCCCCGAGCAATCGCGAGAGAAGGGTCCGGGCACCTCGGCTCAGCGCCGTACCAGGATTGCGACGCCCGCGCACGGCGGGGGAGAGATCGCCCTTCACCCAGCGCTGCAGCTCGTCGAGATCACTCACCGAGAGCATCTCGAGGGTGAGCACAACGTTATAGTAGGTGCGGCTGCGATCGACCGGAGCGCGGATGTTCGCACGATGGGGCTGCTCGACGGCGGCGATGGCATCCGCCAACGTGGCGAAACTGCCGAGTGGCGTGGGCGTGTCATCAACCACCTTCACGGCATCGTACAGCCGGCGAATGGGATCGAAACGCACCACGACATCCCACGTGGTGCTGCGCAGCTGGCGGTCAAACCATCCAGCGGTGGTCCACAACTCCACGAGATACGTGAGGCGCGCGGGAAAGCCGTTGTCGAGCAGTTCGCGCACGGACCCGTCGCGCAACACACCGGTGGCCCGCACGAGGGGACCGGTGGCGCCTAACGAATCAGCCGGTGGCAGCTGCACGGTGAGCGCAGGCCGGACCTGGGCCTGCACCACCGGGGCCACCAGCGCGAACACCAGCAGCTGACACCACATCCACCTCCGCCCGGACGCGAACACTAGAACCTTGGCCGCAGTCGCACGAAGAAGTTGACCGGGGCCTTGCTCTGCGACACTGCTTTGGCCATGTAGAGTCCGAGATCATCGAGGAGGAGCCCGAATCCGACATCGGTCTGGAAGGTCGAGAGGGCAGGGAGCTCGCTCTTGCCATACGTCCGCGCCCGGTCCGGTGTTCCGACGAGCCATCCCCGTCCGGCATCAGCAAAGACAACCCATTGGGCGCCACGACCCCAGCCGCGCCGCCGCCAGTTGCGGTCTTCGTCGAGAATGCCAAAGGGATCGATGTCGAAGTCGCCTCTGAACTCGACCTGCGCCAACGCCATGCGCTCACACTCGCCCGGACGTCCCATCGGAAGGGCGCTGCCCACCGTCCCGCCGGCACTACACATGAGATGGTCCGTGGGACCGGTCATGAGCCTCCGGAAGTCGAAGCCGGGCATGGTACCGGGTCCGCCGAGCCCAAAGCGGCGCTGCAGGGGGAGGTCGTCGCCACTGAGCCAGCCACCTGCGGCCAGCCGGAAGTTGATCTGCGCCCCAGGCGCAATGCGATTGTAGCGCCGCACGTCGACAAAGAGCCGGTCGTATGTGGTGGCGCCGCCCGGCGACTGGTCACGCGCGCCGGGACTGGTGGGCGCATAACGAGCAATGGTGCCATTCCCGTATTCGTAATCCGCGGTGACCAGCCACCCGGTCCACGGGTTGCGCTCGTCATTGCGGGTGTCCATCCGCAGAGTGGCGTTGGCGATGTGGAACTTCCCCTCATCGGTCTGGGGATTGGCACGCCAGGAGTCGGTGTCGCGAATAAGGGTCCAGGGGTCGCGTGTGTCACGCGTGGCCCAGCGCTGGTGGGAGTACGACGCGCCGAGGTCGAAGGTTTTCCGCTGAAACACCGACGCGAACACACTCCCACCGTGGCGGCTGAAGTAGTCGCGGAAGTCGCGATGCAGGAAAAACGAGGCCAGCCCCACTTCGGTGTCGCTCATCTGCCACGAGTCGACAGGATCGACAATGTCAAAGTGGCGGGCGCCAAAGCGAACACCCTGTCGCTGCCCGAGCCGCACTTCGGCCTTGGCGGTGTGCCCCACATTTTGCGGTGTCCACTCGAACGAATCGGCGCTGCGAAGGATGCCTAACGCATCGACCGACAACCGGCCCCACTCGAACTCGCGACCGAAGACGGGACCGAACTGAATGGGCAACCCTTCTACGCGGTTGTAGGTGCGGGCAGAGACCAATCGCAGATCGCCCCAGCCGCGATTGCGCCAGTTCTCTCGGCGTCGACGCCACCAGCGTTCGTCCTCCGCCTCACGTTCGCGGACGGTGAGGCGATCCCCTTCGCGTGCATAACGCACCCGTGTGCTGTAGGTGCGTACCGCCCCGGTGAGGGTGCCGACGTCGCGCCCGATCAGGCTCCCACCCACGATGAGGAGGTCACCGTCGATACTCCCGCCGGTGCGCAGCTCAACGGTCGCATTCACCGCAATCACTCGCCCGATGATCCGACCGCTCACCACCAGGGGGCCGTCGAGGACCACCAGGTCGCGCCGCACCTCCTCGCCTGCCGCGACCTCGTGACGTCCCTCGATACGCCAGGTGCCGGGCGCCGCGAAGAGCCCGGTGACTTCGCTGGCGATTTCAGGAGGGAGTGCACGCTCGTCGAGGGCCTGCGCCGAGAGCCGCGGGGCAGTGAGCGCAACGGTGAGCGCGAGCAGGCATCGAAACCTCATTGGGACTCCTGGAACAGGGTGCGCCGACCCCGAAAGCAGGGCGCGTACCAACAACCATGGAAAGAACCAGAGTGATAACTGACAATAACTTCCACGTCTGTCGTGCGCTGGATCGGATCGACCGGTGTCCGCCAAAGAGGTCAGCCGGGCTGTGTCGAAACGTTCTCAGCGCCGATCTCGAGACGTTTCATGCGCCGATAGAGGTTGGGACGGTCGGTTTGGAGACGGCGTGCCGCCTCGGCCACGTTGCCGCCGGCGGCGGTGAGTGCGCGCGTGATCAGCAGCCGTTCGTAGTCGTCGAGCATGTCGCTCAGTGGCAGGTCGGCCTGTTCCATGGCGTAGGTCGAGGCACGCATCGACTCCGGTGTTTCGCTGACGGCGATGACACGGCGGATGTCGGCGCCGGCAATGCGTTGCCCGGGGTGCATGATGACGAGCCGTTCGACGATGTTGGCGAGTTCGCGCACATTGCCGGGCCACCGGTACCGGAGGAGCATCTGCATCGCGTCCTCGCCCCACTCGGGGAGCACACGTCCCGTGCGGGCACGCGTGAGGGCGGCGAAGTGCCTGACGAGGAGGGGAATGTCGGAGGCACGCTCGCGCAGTGGTGGCAGCGCGATGGGGATCACGTTGAGCCGGAAGAAGAGATCTTCGCGAAAGGCCCCTTCGCGCGCGGCGCGTTGCAGCTCCTTGTTGGTCGCGGCGATGAGGCGGGTGTCGATGGTGATGGGTTTGGCGCCCCCCACTCGTTCGATTTCCTTTGACTCGATGGCACGAAGGAGTTTGGCCTGCGCCTCGAGACCCAGGTCGCCGACTTCATCGAGGAGGAGGGTGCCGCGATGCGCGAGCTCGAACTTGCCGATGCGACGTTCGGAGGCGCCGGTGAATGCTCCCCGCTCGTGACCGAACATCTCGCTTTCGACCAGGTCGCGAGGAATGGCGGCGCAATTCACGCGGATGAAGGCCCGTTCGCGTCGGGCGCTGGCCTCATGAATGGCGGCAGCCACCAGTTCCTTGCCGGTCCCTGATTCGCCGGTGATGAGCACGCGGGCATCGGAGGGTGCGACGCGCGCGATGAGTTCGCGCAGCTCCGACATGACGGCACTTTCCCCCACCATTTCACCTGTGAGCCCCACCTCGGCGCGGAGGGCCGCCGCTTCGCGTCGCGCCTGGCGGAGGTCGAGGGCGCTGCTGAGGGCGAGGGTGACGACGTCGGGTGTGAGTGGTTTTTCGAGGAAGGTGAAGGCGCCGAGTTTGGTGGCGCGCACGGCATCATGCAGCCCGGCTTTGCCACTCATCATGACGACCGGGAGTTCCGGGTACTTCTCACGCAGCGCGGTGAGCACTCCCACGCCATCGATTTCGCCCGGCATCATGAGGTCGACCAGGGCAACGTCGGGCTCGTTGTCTGCGGCCGCGGCCAGTCCGCTGCGACCATCGGCGGCCTCTCGCACCTCGTAGCCTTCCGTGCCTAACAACGCTCCCACCATGCGGCGGATGTTGGGTTCGTCGTCGACCAGCAGCACGGACGGCATCTCTTACTTCACCTTCTCTTCGGCGCGCGCCTTGAGTGGCCACTGCTCCAGCGGGTTTGGTGCGGGCAGGGCCCTCACTTCACTGAGGAGTTTGTTGGTGTAGCGCTGGCCTTCGGAGACCCGCTCGATCTCGATGGCGATGGCGTCCACGGCCTGCTCGAGTCGTTCGAGGCGGGGGTTGTCCTGCGTGGGTTCGGCTTTGGGGCGTGGTTCGAGCCGGCGCGCGATCATGCGCACAATGGGGAGGCCGAGTGCCACGACGACAAAGCCGGTGAGACCCATGCTGATGACATTCATGACACCGGGCGGGATGTCGCCATTATCCGAGACGGGTTCGAAAATCTGCGGCATGGCGGGCTCACCCGACACCATGCGGTCGAGCTGCGACCGCAGCGATTGCAGCCGTTCGGTTGCCGACTCAATCTGGTTTTCGATCGCACTTTCGCGTGCGTCGGTCGTGCCGTTGACGAGCTGCCCCGTCAGATCAGCAATTTCCTTTTGGACCCCGGCAATCTGCGCCTGAACCAGGTCAATGGCTTCTTTCTGGTTGATCTGGGCAAGGGGGCCCGACGGGGCGGCGGGTGCGTCCTGCACGGGTTACTCCTTGCGCGGGGTGGCGGCAGCGACGGGCACACGCGCTTCGGGCGCGTGCCACTCGTTCAGCGGATTCGGGGCAGGGAGTCCTTTCATATCTGCCATGAGTTTGGTGTTGTAGCGCTGACCTTCCGAAACGCGCTCCACCTCGATTGCGACGGCTTCGATGGCCTGTTCGATGCGTTCGAGCCGTTTGCCAGTGTCGGCAGACGTCGGCGCTGTTGTGCCGCGCCGGTCAAACCAGCGCGCGAAGGCGCGGGCGATCGGAAAGAGCACAATCGTCATGGCCGCCGCGACAAAAAAGATGGCGCCGAGCTCGTTGTCGGTGAGGCCACGCTCCCGTGGCATTGGAGGGAACGCGGGCTGGGTTGTCCCGCCACGGCCTTGCGTGCTCGACGTAAATTGCGCCTGCAGGTTGGCGAGATTGGACTGTTCCTGCTGAAGCGCGCTGACCAGTGCATCACGTGCCGGTCCGGAGAGGCCGGGGTCGGCAATCTGCTGGGTGAGCTGGTTTACCCTGTTTTGTGCGGCTTCCAGCTGAGAACCAAGGAGTGTGAGGACGAGGTTGGGATCGGCTTGCGCCTGAGCACTCGCCTCGCGCACGGCATCCTCGGCCCCACGCATGGCGTCGCGGATCTGATTTTGAACCTGCGTGCGAATCTCATCGCGTGTCTGCATGGTCGGTTCCTCCTAGTGCGACTGGCTGGAACGCGGAAGCGCAGGGGCCTCGGCGGGACGCTCAGAGAGTACGCGTGTGACGAATCGCTGTGACTCGGAAATGCGCTCGATCTCCACGGCCATGGCGTCGATGGCCTGCTCGATCCGCTCCAGTCGCGGGCTTTCGAGCGCCCCCGTGCCCCGCATCCGCGCTTCGAGCTCGAGTTTGCGTTCCTTGAATTGCAAAACATTGCGCACGATAAACGCGGCGCAGAAGAAGAACGAAATTGGTATCAGGATTTCCGGTCCCATCACACACTTGCTCCTGGGACCCTGGGCCCCGGTACTGGAAGTTCAAAACGAATGGTTGTGCCGCGTCCGGGTACACTTTCGGCGGTGACTCGTCCGCCATGTGCCCCGATGGTCTGCTCGGTAATGGCGAGGCCGAGTCCTGTGCCTCCCGGTTTGTGCGTGACGTACGGTGTGAAGATCTCGCCCAGTTGCTCCGGGGGAATCCCCACCCCCGAATCGCTCACAGTGACGACGAGTTGTCCGTTGGCATGCGCCGCCGCAATCAAGATACGCCCGCTGTTGCCACAGGCGTCTACGGCGTTGAGCAGCACATTCATCACCGCACGCTGCAACGCATCGTGGTGCCCGGTGAGTGTCGGCAGGGCGGGCGCAATCTCGAAGTCGAGCTGCAGATGGCTTGGGACACAGGCCGTGGCCGTGGCGCGCAGCAGTTCCTCGATGTCGATCTCCGACACCGTGCCCTCGGGGAGCCGGCCAAACTGCGAAAAGCTTTTGGCCATGCGTTCGAGGCGCGCCGTTTCGTCTTCGAGCACCTTGAGACTTTCGGCGGCTTCGGGCGGCGCGACGCGTTTGATCTGCGCGACGGCGAACTGCATGGGTGTGAGCGGATTCTTGAGCTCGTGGGCCACCCGCCGAGCCGTTTCCTTGAAGGCCCGCAGCCGCTCGGCTTCGAGCGCCTGGTGGCGCCCCCGCTCGAGCTGGGTGGCCATGTCACGCATGCCCCGGCGCAGGGTGTCGAACTCGGGTGCCCCCTTGGACGACGAGGCGCTCGGCGGCTGCTCTCCATGCCGGATCATCTCGGTCCACCCCACGAGCTCCTGGATTGGGCGACTGAGCTGCCGGCTGAGGTGACCCGCCACCCGATTGGCCGAGATCCAGAGGAAGACCAGGGCGCCGATAGCGACCACGAGGACAACGGGCGCGATGCGCGTCGCCAGGAAGTCGAGGCGTCTGGCGTGGACCACCGATGACTGCAGCTCCTCGTGATGCGTCCGCAGGGCATTCCGCTGATTGGAGTCGAGGGGGGCTCTCTCGAGTTCGGTCACTGCGTCTTCCCCCGTCCTCGCCACCCGCTCCCAGGCTGCCCCGGCACTGATAAAGGGGACCACCTGGAGGGCGGCTGCCCCCCATGCAACGGTGAGCGCCGACGCCGGGAGGAGCGCGAATAGCGACAGGATGACGAATAACCGCTTTCGAAAGCCAAGAGGCTTCACGAGCGACCTACGGGAGGTGAGGCGTGTGGTTTCGACACAAAGGAGGACGCAAGCGGTCCTGAAGGCAAGGAGATTCCCGCGCTCGTTGCCCCCGGCGAGTCCCGCCCAACGTTGCCCTCGTCCCCCCAAAGCCGTTAGCTTCCCCCCCGTTGCCCGTGCGCTCCATCCGGCTCAGGCTGGACATGGCGCCTCGATTCGGTGCGACATCGGTGTTTCCGCGAGCGTCGCGGGGAGCCGGTGAGCGCGCTGCGGCGAGTGGGCGATAGAAGGCCGGAGTGGCTGCCATCGAGCGGTCCTCATCGTGGCCTTCGACCCTGCCCGGTGTGTCTACGTGTGCTGCACCGGTTGGCGGCCGAACTACTCATTGGCGCCCCGAAGGGCGTCGGCACACCGAACCTGAACTTCATGCAATCCCGCAACATTCGGCCGTCGCCAACGCGCGCGCCGATCACGCCGCTCCATCGCGGTCCACAGGCCATTCCCCAAAATCAGTACGGCAGCCCGGTCCAGCACGCCCCCAACGCCGCACTCCTCATCGACTTCGACAACGTGACGATGGGGATTCGCTCCGACCTGGCGAGCGAGCTCCGGAGCCTCCTCGGCTCCGAGATCATCAAGGGAAAGGTCGCGGTGCAGCGCGCCTACGCCGATTGGCGCCGCTATCCCCAGTACATCGTCCCGCTGGCCGAGTCGTCGATCGACATGATCATGGCCCCGGCGTATGGCTCGTCGAAGAAAAACGCCACCGACATCCGCCTCGCCGTCGACGCCATCGAGCTGGTCTTCACACGCCCCGAAATCGGCACCTACATCCTGCTTTCCGGTGATTCCGACTTCGCGTCGATGGTCACCAAACTCAAGGAATACGGCAAGTACGTCATCGGCGTGGGCATTCGCGAGTCGTCCAGCGATCTGCTGGTGATGAACTGCGATGAGTACTACTCCTACAACGCTCTTGCAGGGCTGGTGAAAACCGGCGACGAAGAGGTAGTGAAGTGGGATCCCTGGGAGCTGGTCTCCGAAGCGATCATCCGCATGCAGAAGAACGGCGACGTCATGCGCTCCGATCGCCTCAAGCAGGTGATGCAGGACATCGACGCCACCTTCGACGAGAAGAACGTCGGGCACGGCTACTCCAAGTTCAGCCGCTTTGTCACCGATGCCGCCGACAAGGGTCTGGTGAAGGTCACCAAACTCGACAACGGTCAGCTCGAAGTGACGCCGGCCGATGGCGCGGTGGCCGCCGCTGCAGCCGCGGCCGCTGCTGCACCCGCCGAAGCACCACGTGAGCGGACCAGCGATGGACCACGTGAGGAACGCAGTGGACGCCGCGGACGTCGTGGCCGTGGGAGAGATCGCGATCGTGGCGAACGTCCCGCTCCGGCATCGTCTGCCCCCGCTGCGCCGGCCGTATCCTCGTCCTCGTCCGCGCCAGCACCCGCTCCGGCGCCAGCAGCTGCACCGCCAGCGCCCCGGGTCGAAGTCTCAGCCGACCCGATCGGCCGCGAAGGGGAACGCCTCACCCGGCAGGAAGCCTTTGATCTCGCGCGTTCGGCCACTGCTGCCCTGGTGTCTGGCGACGATGCCGCCCTCTCCAGCGATGTTCGTCGCAAGGCCTTTGAACTCCTCGGGCGCAACAGCGAGTCGCTGGCGGAGCGCAACTTCCATCGCATTCTCCGCGATGCACATGACGCCGAGGTGATCGATCTGCGCCGTCGTGGTGACGACTATGAAGTGTCGCTCCCGGCCAAGGCTGCGAGTGTGGCCGACCAGGTGAAGGCCGCGGAAGTGGCCAACACGCCGGGCCCCAAGCCGGTTGCGACTGGTTTGGTGCCCCGCGGGATGGGTCCACGTGGTGGTGCCGGTCGTACCGGACGCGCACCTGCGGCCCCGCCGCCAGAGCTGCTGCTGGTTGGCGTGGTGCAGCCAGTGGCCTCGGCTCCTGCCGCGGCTCCCGCCAAGACGGTTGAAGCGCCAGCGGCCAAGGTGGCCAAGGCACCAAAGGCCACCAAGGCGAAGACGGCGGCCAAAGCACCGGCAGCTGAGAAGAAGCCCGCCAAACCTGCCGCCAAGGCCAAGAAGCCAGCGGCAAAGAGGTGATCCGGAGACGAGACGCCGCGCCAGTTGCGCGGCGTCCGTCGTTTGGGGCGGCCCTGGCTCCGGCGTTCTACGACCGAGACACGGAGCTGGTGGCGCGCGACTTGTTAGGCGCACTGCTGGTCCACCGGACCAGTGAGGGCGTGACCAGTGGGCGCGTGGTGGAAGTGGAGGCCTACCTCGGCCCGCACGATCCCGCCTGCCATAGCGCTCGAGGTCTGACAGAGGCCAACCGCGATCTGCATGGCCCACCAGGAAGCGTGTACGTCTACCGCATCTACGGACTGCACTGGTGCGTGAATGCGGTCACGCGCGAGAATGGATTCGGGGCCGCGGTGCTCATTCGTGCGGTGGAGCCTGTGGAGGGCGTGGCGTTGATGGCCGCGCGTCGCGGAAAGGTGGCTGACCGCGATCTCACCAGAGGGCCGGGTCGTTTGTGTCAGGCCTTTGGCATTGACCGGTCGCTCAACGGCACATCACTTCGCCGCGGCGCTCTGCGCTTGCTGGCCGGACCACCGGTGGCGGACGACGCGGTGGTAGTGACAACGCGTATCGGCATCACCAAAGCAGCCGAGTGGCCGCTGCGATTCGCCGAACGTGGCAACCGCTTTGTGTCGGGTCGTTAGGCTCCATAGGCGGTACGAGCGCTTTCTGGTATCAGCTCCGAACGCACGACACGCGGTCCGATGGTCGGCGCGTTTGACGGCTTCAAGCCAATCACCGCCGACGTGTTTCGGCGTTCAATGAAGCTTCCGTCGGTGCCGGGTGCGATGGCTGCGACTGGCACAAAAACCGGTCGGGGTGTACTTCGGACTCACCTGTGGTTATCAGATGTCTTCACGTGCCGTCCGCCAGCGGGTCCTTTGCGGGCGCGGTCGAACGACGCAGGCGACTCACTCGCTTGCTTGTCCCAAGGCATTTGCAATATGCGTCCGCGCCTGAGCAGCAGGCTTGGTTTGCGACCAGTCAGGCCAATCCTCGAGAGACGTAAGCGCCTCCCTTCCAGCTACGACCGAGAACAACTGGGCGAGCCTGGCTGCATAGGGGTCTCCCGCGTCCGTCAGCCTACGGAGATCTGGTCCGAAATCCAGATCGGGGCACTTGTCCCCTGCAAGCAGTCTCTGCTTCAGGACCGACATCCATGCGGGTCTGTCGGCGGCGCGCGAGTAGATGAGCAAGGCAAAGGCGGCCCCTAGTGAAGCAGAACGTATGCGCGGGTGTGGTGTACTCTGCGCCGCGCGGAGTAGGCGGAATCCTTCATCACTGCCTTGGCGGAGGAGGAAAATGCCCAACGAGAGTAGTGACCGTGCGTCCTTGGCATCGACCTGGAGCGCGCGCCTGAAGGCAGCCTCCGCTCCGACAGAGTCTTTGGCGTGTTCTTCCAGGAATGCTCCAATGCATCGATGCAGCTTGCTTGTCGTCCCCTCAAGCGTTGCTGCTGCGGTTAGGTGAAGCGCAGCTTCCTGAACGTCGTTGCGGCTGTGCAGGAGGAAGAGTCCGTAGTTGGCGCGTGTGTAAGAGTCCTTCGGGTGCGCCTGCATCGCACGTAGATGGAGCTGCTCGGCTGTTGCTAGATCGCCGCGGCCTGCCAAAAGATGTGCGTACTCATACAGGGAAGCAGCATGTGAGGGATCCCGTTCTAGGGCGCTGCGGAAGAGCGCTTCCGCCGTCGCATCATCCTCCCTGATCTTCGCCATGAACTCTGCATATTCACATAGTAGTGACGCGTCCTGGGTTCCCCGCTTTAGTGACTCGGCGAAAATGGCCTCTGCGGCATCGCGGTCGTCTAGTCCGTGCAGAAGTAGTGAAGCGTGGAGCGAAGCGAGCGTTGCGTCATCAGGATGAAGCGTGCGCGCTTCTGCCATGAGGTGGCTCGCGCTGCTCGCGTCCCCCCGCACGTAGTATCTAAACCTCGCATAGGCCACATGCGCTCTACTGGAATGCTTGTCGTGCAGTACCGCTGACTTCAGGTAGCGCTCGCTAGAATCGAGATCCTCATCCTCTTCGGCGTAGAAGTTAGCGGCGTCGAGGAGAAGGTCGACATCGTCAGGTGCGGCTCGCAGAGCCTTGATCAGCATCTGCTTCGCGCGCGCAATGTCGCGTTTCCCATGCCAAAGCAGAGTGGCATAACACTTCAAGGCTGCCCCGAGTTGAGGCGACAAAGCCAACGCACGAAGGAGGAGTTGCTCTGCTAACGGTATATTGTCCCTTTCCGTCGCAAGAAAGGACGCGTAGGCGACCAATACGCCTGGATGCCCAGGCGCGAGGTCCACTGCACGGTTATACATCGCCTCCGCTCCAGCACGGTCCTTAAGGTCGGTGGCGAGGAACGTTGCATAGTCGGCTAACATCCTACCGTTCCTCGGTTCCATCGTGACGGCCTCCCCAAAATGCTGCGCCGCTCTCGTCACGTCTCCTTTGGCTCGCAAGCAAAAACGTGCGTATGCCACAAGAGTAAGAGCGGGAAGGGTGGGGAGCGCGCGGGCTTCCTGAAAGATCGCGTCAGCCCTGTCCACCTGGCGTAAGGCCTCGTAGCAGAAGACTGCGAAGCAGGTCAGAAGGTCAACTCGATGCGGCTGGGCCTCAATGGCTTGGAGATAGAGGCTTTCCGCCACGGGGAAGTCGGTAAGGACGTGTTGATTCACGAGCGCAGCTGCAAAGAGCACTTCCGGATTGCTACGGCAAGCCGAGAGTGCTTTGTTGAGAAGCGCCGCGATTTCGGGTCTCGCTTCTCCACGGCTGGGCAGCAGGTGGACCAGCTCGCTCCATGCAGTCGAATTGCACGGGTCCTTTCGAAGCACGCCTAAGTAGCATTCCACCGCTGCACGGCCATCGCGTGTTGAAAGCCGATGCCCGAGTTTCGCAAGGAGGGTGGGGTCAGCTCCTGCCCCTGCGATGCTACGGTACTCATCATCAGCCGTCGCGAAGTCGCCGAGCTTGTCCGCGAGGAAGTCAGCCATGTCTAGGCGAAGTCGGAGGTCCGTTGGCCGCTGTTTCACAGCCTGTCGATAGACGGCTATCGCTCTTGCGCCGTCCTTCCGCTGAGTTGCGAGGAATTGGGCGTAGCCTTGGACGATGTCGTCGCGACCCCCGGGGACTTCGAGGGCGCGCTTGAACATCATCTCGGTAAGGTCGGGATCCTTGCCTTGCTGTGCGAGCAGGTGAGCGTATTCGCTGAGGGCAAGTGGGCTGTTCGGATTTAGGGCAAGTGCACGCTTGAGTCCGAGTTCCGCACTACTGGCGTCGCCTCGTATCCAGTGCTGAAAGGCCGCTAAGGACGCTACGATCTCGGGATTGTCGGGAGCTTTCTCGACCGCGCGCCTAAAGAGCCGCTCTGCCCCCTCTTTGTCGCCACGTCTTTCCAGAAGGAACCCAGCGTAGTTCGCGAGGTGGAACTCGTTCTCTTCGCCAGAGTCAAGGCCCATGCGGAAGTGGCGTTCGGCCGACTCGTCGTCCTTCAGAACGCCACTAAGAAACATCGCGTACGAACCTAGTAGCGGCACATTGTTTGGAAAGTGCCGAAGCCCCTCGATGTATATGGCCTGCGCCTTCTCAGGTGCCTGTTTCTCTTGGCGCATTGCCAAGGCTAGGTACCTCCAAGAATCCGGAAGCGCAGCACGTACGGCACTAGCCGCACCCTGCAGCTCGGTTAAGCCACCTCGCCGAAGAGCCTTCTCGTCGATGCCCTCGTACAACCTAGTGAAAGTCTTGATGTAGTTGTGAAAGATGCGGTCCACGCGCCCTCGGCTCGGGTGCTTCAGGTTGAACTTGAGCCACATGAAGAGCATCACTTCATCGAACCATCCCTCTTTAACCCAGGCTGCGCCTCGCTTGGTGAGCCACTTCGCCATTCGCCCCTCAGGGGCTTTGGGATTTACCCAGTACACTCCTTGCGGCAGCGCTTCTTCTGGGAGTGCATCGAGCAGCTCAAGAACGCCCTGGTCCTCACCACCGTAACCCATGAAGACCAGGCCTCGGTCACGCAACACCATTGTCGTTTGCCTGTGCAGCTCCCTTTCTAGCAGCTCTGTCTCGGAAGCAAGGTTCTTCGGTGCGAGGCGACTGTCTCCGTGAAGCTTCACAACCAGCGGTCGGGTTTGCGTGGACCTAATGAATGTGGCGAGCGACTCGTGTGGAATCACCAATGGCCGCGACGTCGTGAACAGGTACAGCGCATCCGAGAGCAAGTCATCGAAGTTCGTCGTCAATACAACATTGAACACCTCAGCATTCGCTGCGATTAGCTGGGCGAGCGCGGCATAGCCGAACGAAGGCTCCGCGCCAGCGCATAAGCCCTCGATCTCCCGTTGGCGGTCCTGTGAAGTTAGGAAGAGTTGGTCAAGAACAACGCCGTACGAGCGCGCAGGGTTGCGAGAATCGTATCCGGGGACTTCTTCTCGAGCCCATGCCTCAAGGTTTGTCCTCTCTGGAGCCCTCAGGTCGCGAAGGCGTCCAAGCCAGCGATCACTGACCAAGGTCCCAGCAGAGGGAATGCCAGAGGAGACAGAGCAGCCAGCACCCAGAAAGAGTGCGTGGTGCTTTCCATCGTTCGCGTCGGCATGTAGCCTACGCACAAATTCTGGTACCTCAATTCTGCGGATGCTCATCCTGTTCGAAGTGAGACGCTCATTGATTCGGCACGGAACACACTCTGTCGCAAATCTAGCGTAGCTGAGTGGAATCGAGCTCTTCGTTTGAGGAGGCAAGCGGAGGTAGAAGCCAGAGTCGCTACTTTCCTCCATTCGGCCCTTTCAACCCAACAACCGCATATGTCTCGACGCACGCTGAGGAATCCTCTTCTTCGACCTGCGAGCCATAGCAAATCTTCTCCGGTCGTCTGCTAGCGAGCGGGAACAGGCCCTGGTGCGTGCCTGCCCGCGAGGGCGTACGAGTTGGACCGACCGAATGAGCGATCTGCTGGTGGCCGAGCACCTATCTGGACTACATGGCGGGGTGTCGAACGAGCGGCAGTCGGACGGCGTTCGAGGCGACATTGTACGGGAGCCGTCGACCCGCCGGTGCTTGGGATCGAGTTGACGTCCTGTGGGGAGAATGGTCCAGCAGCGGCCTGCCCCCAGCGGATCAATGTGCCAGCTCGGCAGCCGAGCCGCCACGTCGAAGTACCTCATCGCGTCGGCGCGTAGTCGGTGTCGCCAAACAATCTACAGACGCGATCTGGTCGCTCCTACCGGAGCGCTTGAACAAGGGCGGGGGTCGTTAGCTCGGCTCGCCGGCCAGGGCGGGGGGTTGCTCGTCGAGCAAGTGGTGCACCTGGCGCAGCAGCGAGTCGCGCGTGAAGGGCTTGGAGAGGAGCCTGGTGGTGCGGTTGAGCCCGAGGCGCGGGACGTCGATATCCAGGTAGCCCGAGATAAAGAGGATCCGCAGATCGTCCCGGCGCGAACGCAGCTCGCGCGCCAGATCGCGACCACCCATGCCGGGCATGATCACATCACTCACGACCAGATCGATTCCTTCACCCTGGGGTCCGGCGAGGGTGAGGGCTTCGTAGGCATCACTCGCTTCGCGCACCGTGAAGCCTGCCTCTTCCATCATGCGGCGGGTGAGGACACGTACGGCGGGATCGTCTTCCACCAGCATGATGGTGGCGTCACGCCGCTGACGCGTGACCGGCACACTCGATGGCGTGATAACCGCCGGGAGACGATCAGAGGCTTCGGCAACACGCGGAAAGTAGATGCGGAAGGTGGCCCCACGTCCCTCCTCGCTATCCACCGAAATGGCGCCGCCACTCTGGCGCACGATCCCGTACACCATGGCCAGCCCGAGTCCGGTGCCTTTGCCCGGCGGTTTGGTGGTAAAGAAGGGATCGAAGATGCGGGCCTGGGTCTCGGGTGTCATGCCGTGGCCCGTGTCGCGCACTACCAGGGAGATAAAGTCCCCGGGGGTGAGACTCAAGCCGCTCGCCATGGCGGGATCGAGACGTACGTTGCGCGTTTCGATGGTGAGGAGACCGCCGTCGGGCATGGCGTCGCGGGCGTTGACGGCGAGGTTGAGCAGCACCTGCTCGATCTGGCCCGGATCGGCGCGCACCAGCCCCATGGGTTCGGTGGGCTGCGTGAGCAACACCACATCCTCGCCTATCACGCGCCGGAGCATCTTCTCCATGTCGCGCACCAGGCTCCCGAGTTCCAGGTCGCGCACCTGCATGGCCTGTTTGCGCGAGAAGGCCAGCAGCTGCCGGGTGAGCGCGGTGGCTCGTTCGGCGGCGTCGCGAATGTCGCGCAATTCGTGGTAGGTGGCGTGCTCCTCGGTGACATCCTCGAGCAGGAGGTCCACGTTGCCACGAATGGCCGTGAGGATGTTGTTGAAGTCGTGTGCGATTCCACCCGCCAGACGACCGATGCTCTCCATCTCTTGGACCTGGAGGAGATCGGTTTCGAGGCGTTTGCGCTCCGTGATGTCGAGGAGGAGGCCGTTCCACACGATGCTCCCATCGGGGAGTGGCGGCTCCGGCACTGACGACCCGCGAATCCACTTGCGTTCCCCACTGGCCAGCTTGAGCTGAAACTCCTCGGTCCAGCGCGTGCCCGCTTGTGCTGACGCGGCGATCGATTTACTCAGGCCATCGCGCTCTTCCGGAAGTACGAGCTGCCAGATGGAGTTGAAGTCCGCCAGGACCGCGCCGGGGCTGATGCCCAGCAGTTCGAAGACACCACGCGAGGCGAAGGTGAAACGCTGGTCGCCACCGGGGCCCAGCACGTATTGATAGACGACGCCCGGAATGGCGTCGGTGAGACGGCGGAGTCGCCCCTCGCTGTCCTTGAGTGCGGCCTCGGTGGCGGTGCGCTCGGTGATGTCGATCATGGAGAGCACCACCGCCCGGACCCGGCCGTCATCATGCACCAGGGGGCCGGCATTCACGCTCATCAGCCGCCATTCGGCGCCGGGCTGCCTGACGAGAATCCGGTCGTCGAGGACGAGCCGCCCTTCGCCGAGCGAGCGGGATGATGGGAGGAGGCCTGCGGGGAGTGGCTCACCCTCGGGGGTGGCGTATTCCCAGGGGAGGGCATCGGCGCCACCGGCTGCCAGCCCTTCTCGTGTGACGCCTGCCATCTCGGTCAGCCTGCGGTTGGCGAAGACCACACGTCGGCTGGGCACCTCGACCGCGATGATGCCGGCTTCGGATGTATCGAGGATACGATCCAGCAGATCGCGCTCTTCCTGCACGACGGCGACGGCGCGCTGCCGCGACGTGACATCGCGAATGATCACCTGCATTCCGCCATCTGGGAGTGTGCGCCTGGCTACCTCGCCAGTGAAGGTGAGGCCGCGGGCAGGTGTGATGATGGTTTCGAAAAGCGGCGTGTCCGCCCGTTCTTCGGGGGCGACGCCAAGAAGGGTGTGGAAGCTCTGTCCCTTGAGTTCGTCGGGGCGCACCCCCAGCATTTCTCCGGCACGGGTACTGGCCAGCACCACCTCGTGCGCGCGGTTGAAGACGAGGATGGCGTCGGAGGCGTGCTCGAGCAGCATGCGATACCGCCCTTCGGACTCGAGGAGTTCGCGCTCGTGCTGCGTGAGGCGGCGGCGCTCACGACGGGCGGTGTATTCGAGCCAGCTGCCGGCGCAGATCATCGCGAAGGTGAGCACCAGCTTCACGATGCTGGTGGGGTCGTGGACCGCGAGTGACCCAACTGGGGGAAGCAAGAACCACATTGTGGCCACCAGCGGGATCGTGGCGGCAACGATGGCGGGGCCGAGGCCGCCGACCACGACGATGGCGATGACCACCGTGGTGGATGGAATGATCATCACCGTGTTGTTGCCCGACGGTGGTGTGACGGCCACGATCCATGTGGCGACGAGCCCGAGCAGCGCGCCAACCAGGTAGCGGGTGGAGGTGCGGGCAAACAGCTCTAACACAGAGACAAGCTCGCGGAAGTGAGGGCAGGGGGCGCCTCAATTATAGCGTCGTTCAGGGCGTGGCGAGTCATGAACGAAAAAACAGAACGGGTCGCAAGCACATGGCCCGCGACCCGCGACAATTCGTGAGAATTCCCTACTTCATCTGCTCGATGGCGCTGGCGATGTTGAAGCGCAGCCCGCCTTCGAGGACAAACGTGTGAGACGCGCCGGAGATGAGGAAGTTATTACGTGTCGACATCGACGAGACCTGACCGAACAGCGCGGCGCGGCCTATCTGCAGCTGCGCACCACCGGTGAACGTCGGAGAGATCTTTGAGGTCTGCTCCTCGACTGCGTTGAACACCGACGTCTGCGAAGCCGTGCTGGCGAAGGTGCCACGCGGATCGGCTTTCTGCAGCACATTGATGGTCAGTCCCACGCCGAGGTAGGGACGGAGCGATCCCATGGTCACAGGGAAGGCGAGCAGGCCGGCAGCGTAGCGACGCCAGTCGCTGACGTCGACCGAGCGCACCGAACCTTGCACGGAAGGATCGAAGACACCGGCGGTGGCATCGAAGAACGACTGGTCGACGGAGAGATACAGCCCTGCGCGACGGCGTGTGATCAGCCACTCGGCCCCGAAGCTGCTGGCCGACACTCGGCCCGCGCCATCCGGGTCAAAAGATGACATGCCAGCCTTGGCGCCCCAGTACCACGAATCCTCGAACTGGGTGCGGGAGCCGGTGGATTGCTGCGCGTGGGCAGCAACGGGCGCGGAAAGCAGCAGAGTAAAGCCGAACAGGCGAGCAATGCGCATACGCTGAACCTCGGGAGTACCGCGTGGGTGATGTTCACCGCTGCTCCAGGGGGTGTCCCGGGAGCAACACGTCGAGCTGAGACCCCAGCGAGCCGAAGCCGGGCGGGAGCCTCAATGTCAGTTCAGAGACGAGGGGGGTTGGGCGCGGGTCACGGGGCAGGGGAAACGGGGCGGAAGAGTGTGCGGGGGGTCACATTGCCAGAGGGCAGACGGCAGACGGCAGACGGCAGACGGCAGGTTATCTGGGCTGCCTGCTAAGCGGCGTACCATTTTCCTGCATGCGGCATCATTCTGTCCCCGGGTCGATTAGCCGTTGGGCGCCAGGGCGCGGGTGGGGGGCCGCGTGGCGGGCGAACTCAGACGGCCGTTAGGCGGTGGAGCGTGATTTCGGGGCGCGTCAGGAATCGCACCTGAAAGAGATTGCCGAGGGCGCGATTGATGTAGAGCTGGCGCCCGCCTCCCACGTCGTACACCCCTGCAACGTACCGTTTGTTCTTCACGGGGAGCACGGGGGCGCCGATGAGTGGCAGCCGCACTTGTCCCCCATGGGTGTGCCCGCTCAGAATCCAGCCATCGTGGTCGCCCCAGATCGGAAGGTCGCAGGCGTCCGGGTTGTGGCAGAGGGCAATCGTCGGGAGGTCGCGACGAGCGCCGCGCAAAACGGACGCCCCGCCGAAGTTGGGAGACCAGAGGTCCTCATAGCCAACGAACTGCAGCCCCGCGATTTCGGCGGACGCATTGCGCAGCACCGGTATGCCGGCCCCGCGCACATGTTCCTCCAGTCGAGCGGCCACGTTCATGGACTCCCAGCGATGACCGTAGTCGTGGTTCCCGAAAATGGAGACGGTGCCAAGGGTCCCGCGTGGGGCGACGGCGAGGAGTTCGTCCAGGATCTCCCAGCGCTGCAGGTTGCTGTAGGTGATGAAATCGCCCGTATACGCCACGATATCGGGCTTGTACGTCGCGGCCTCGGCCAGTGACTCGAGGAGGAAGGGCTGATCGACGTGGCCAGCGTGCAGGTCGCTGATCTGCATCAGGACCTTTCCCTCGAGCGCGCTGGGGAGCCCGCGGACCGGGAGGGGGTGGTCGACGTACTCCACCCAGAATGGCTCCACCAGACGCGCGTACGCTCCGCTGGCCGCGCCACAGGCCACCGTGGCGAGGGCGGATCGCTGGAGAAAGGCTCGTCGGGAGATCATGAGTCAGGGGCTCGTGCGTGGCGCGCTGGGCGTAGGCAAACGACTGGCGGGCGTCTGAGCAACCCATCGAGGAACATTACAGAGAGATTAAGTGTCTGCCACTGAACGTGGCGTCCTCTTGATGGATTCTCGGCCAGGCGCGAACGTGGCACTGCACCACCAACCCCTCGCGTTGTGTATTCCACCTGTCTCTTTTGCACGTCGCCGCTAGGCGTCAATGAGGTGATCGAGGAGTTTCCGGTGGGGCGTCGCCTGGCCTTCGATTCGGGTCGCGGCCGGCTCTGGGTGGTGTGTGGCTCGTGCCGACGCTGGAACCTGACGGCGATCGAGGAGCGGTGGGAAGCAATCGAGCAGTGTGAGCGATTGTACCGGTCGACGCCACTGCGCGTCTCGACCGACAACATCGGGATGACGCGGCTCCGAGAGGGGCTCGAGCTCGTGCGGATTGGCGAGCCCCTGCGTCCCGAGTTTGCGAGCTGGCGTTACCTCCCGATTTTCCAGAGGCGAGCGCAGCGTCTTGCCCAGGCGACCACCGCCGCGCCCGCCCAGAAACCTGCCTGGACATCGAGCCTCTGGACGGCGTCGATGTTCATTGTTTTTCCTCCGCTGGGCCTGTTTGCGCTGGCCGGCGCGGCGCGTGAGGTCTACACCTACAGACTAAAGACCTATGCCCGCGTGCCCACACCCGGTGGGCACTCGACCCATGCGGTCAAGGCGTACCATCTGCCCGATGCCAGGCTCCTGCGCGCCGACAATCCGTGGGGTTGGTCGCTGGAGGTGGAGCACGAGGCGGGACGCACCGAGCTGGCGGGTGCTCCGGCGCAGCGCGTGCTGGGGCGTCTGCTGGTGGCCATCAATACCACGGGCGGCAGCACCACCGACCTCGACCGCGCGGTGGACCTGCTGGGGCGTCAGGCGCATCCTGACGACTTCTTCCATCGGCAGGGTCGAGCCTCCGAGCGGCGGCGTGGGCGTCGCTACTGGTGGGACGACTCTCTCGCGGGTGGCCTGAAGAATCGG
The DNA here is from genome assembly GCA_902826615.1 of uncultured Gemmatimonadota bacterium. Taxonomy (GTDB): domain Bacteria; phylum Gemmatimonadota; class Gemmatimonadetes; order Gemmatimonadales; family Gemmatimonadaceae; genus RBC101. The sequence continues at coordinate 563,230 of CADEFN010000004.1, read as the reverse complement.
GCACCGTCAACCAGGCTGGCGCTGGAGATGGCGCTGCACGAAACGGTGGAGCGCGAGGCGATCGAGGGGGAGCTCTCGTCGTTGCGCGAAGCGTGGGAAGAGGCCGAGGAGATCGCGGCCATCGCGGACGGGCTGTAGCGGCGCCCTTCGCACCCTCGCGATCCCATCGCCCGTCATCCACTTTGTGGCGCCCCCTCACCAGCGCCCGTGAACCGACTCGCCCTCCTCATTGTTCTTGCGACCACCGCCTCGTCGGCGTTCGCACAGTCGCCCGTCACCATTCGCGCGGCGCGCCTGATAGATGGCGCCGGCGCCGTCCGGCAGAACGTGCTTGTCACGGTACGAAGGGACCGGATCGAGGCCATCCGCACCGCCACAGCAGCCGACCGGCCAACATATGACCTGCGCAACGGGACACTGCTTCCGGGCTTCATCGATACACATATCCATCTCGATTCGCACTTTGGCCCCGACGGCCGAGCCTCGAACGAGGGGGAGAACCCGGCCCAGCGGCAGTATGGTGCGCGCGAGAACGCCTATGCCATGCTGCGCGCGGGTTTCACCACGGTGCAGAGTATTGGCGCCAGCAGCGACCTCGAGTTGCGCGAGATGCTCGCAAGGGGTGACATCCCCGGACCTCGCCTGCTTTCCTCACTTGGCTCGCTGAGTGACACCAGCAAAACGCCTGACGAGATTCGCGCCTGGGTGCGTGCGAGCGTCGCCCGCGGGGCGGACCTGCTCAAGATTTTCGCGTCGAAGAGTATTCGCGAAGGAGGCGACCAGACGCTGAGCGACGCGCAGATTCGCGCGGCGTGTGAGGAAGCACGCGCACTGGACAAACGGATCTGGGTGCATGCCCACGCGGCGTCAGCGGTGCGTGCCGCCGCCAACGCCGGCTGCTGGGCCGTCACGCATGGCAGTCAGGTGACCGACGCGGAGCTGCGGCTCATGGCAGAGCGCGGCACCTTCTTTGAGCCGAACATCGGACTCGTCTCGCAGAACTACATCGAGAACAAGTCGCGGTACCTCGGCATAGGCAACTACGACGAGGCCGGGTTTCGCTTCATGGAAGAGGGGATTCCCCGCAAGTTGTCGATGTTCAAACGGGCGATAGCAACTCCCGGGCTCAAGGTGATCATGGGCACCGATGCCACCGCTGGCGCACATGGCCAGAACATCCGGGAGACGATCTACCGGGTGCGCATGGGCGGGCAGGGCGCCATGGAAGCGATCACACAGCTCACATCAGGGAATGCGGCGGCCCTGGGCATGCAGGGCGTCGGGATGGTGAAGGCCGGGATGCTGGCCGACCTGGTTGTGGTCGACGGCAACCCCCTCACCGACATCTCGGCGCTGCAGCGCGTGCGGCTCGTCATGAAAAGCGGCACCGTGGTACGCAACACCGCGCCGGTTTTTGCGGCAGGCGAGGCCACCACGCGGACCACCGGCGTGAGTTTTACCAATGCCACGGCCGACTTCGACGGAGATGGTGACCTTGACCTCTTTGTCGGGATGAACGGCGCGCCTAACAAGTTGTTCCGCAACACCCGGGGCCAGCTGGTTGATGTGGCCGCGGCCGTTGGGGTGGCCGATGCACGTCCCACGCGCGCGGTGGCCTGGGGTGACTACGACGCCGACGGCGACCCTGATCTGCTGCTGGGATTTGCTCCCGGTGCCGGGAGTGTGGTGCGTCTCTATCGCAACGAGGGCGCGCGGTTCACCGATGTCACCACTGCGGCCGGTCTTGCTCGCGACTCTGCCGCCGTGCGGCAGCCCGTGTTTGTCGATTTCGACGCGGACGGCGATCTTGATCTCTTCATCGGCTTTCGCGACCGGCCGAACGCGCTCTACCGAAACGATGCGGGACTCTTCACCGATGTGGCGCAGATGGCCGGTCTGGCGGACAGACGACGCACGGTCGGCGCGGTCTGGTTTGACTACGATGAGGACGGCGACCTCGACCTCTACACCGGCAACATGGACGGAGATGCCAACGGGCTTTTCCGCAACGACGGTGGACGTTTTGCCGACGTGGCGACCGAGGCTGGGGTGGCATGGGGTGGTCGCCGGGAGAGCGATGCCACGACTGGAACCGTGCGGCCATGTGCCGCCGATGTGAACGGCGATGGCCGGATCGACCTCGTCACGGCAAACTATGGAACGCCCGGGTTGTTCCTGAACCGCGGCAACGGTCGGTTTGAGGATGTCTCACGCGCATGGGGACTCGCCAACGATGCCCGGTACGACTCCTGCGCCCTCGCCGACTTTGACAACGATGGGCGGCTTGATCTCTACCTGAATGGCACCGTGACCGGCGGCGTGAGTTATCGCGACTTCCTCTTTCGCAACGCGGGTGACCACTTCGAGGACGTGACCCCGGACAGCATCGCGGCGCAGCAGGGGGACCACGGCGTGCAATGGGCCGACCTCGACGGCGACGGTGCGCAGGACCTCCTGCTCACCGGTTCGGCCGCCAGCGGCATGCAGATGGTGTGGCGCAATGTGCTGCCGCCCACCGTCGCGCGTCGGCACGTGCTGGTGGATGTGCGCGACGCAAAAGGGGTGGTGCGCGCCGCCTCCGAAGTGCGCGTGTACCGCGCCGGGACCCGTGAGTTGTTAGGCACCCGGCTGGTGGACGCCGGCTCGGGCTACGACGCGCAGTCGCAGGGCCCGGCGCATTTCGGCATCCCCGCCGGTGTCGCACGAGTGGATGTCGAGATCACCACACCAGGCGGCGGAAAACGCACCGTCGAAATTCGCCGAAGTGTACCGGTCGGCAAGGCGCGATAAGGCGCGCAGCCACCTGCCGTCTGCCGTCTACGACCTAAACGATCCCCAGCTTCCCCCCTACCTTCTTGAACGCACGCACCGCGAAGTCGATGTCATCGCGGCTGTGCGCTGCCGATAGTTGGCAACGGACACGCGCGGTGCCGTGCGGGACCACCGGAAAGCCGAACCCCGTCACAAAGACGCCCTCATCCAGCAGCATGTCGCTCATCTGCATGGCGGCGGCCGTCTCGCCGATGATGATGGGGACGATCGGGGTTGCGCCGGCAAGCGGTTTGAAGCCCGCTTCGGTGATCTGCTCGCGGAAGTAGTTCGCATTGTCCTGCAGCTTGCGGACGCGCCCGGGGTGCGCCTCGGTGAATCGCACGGCCTCCAGGGCACTGGCGGCCACCGTCGGTGGCAACGCATTGCTGAAGAGCTGCGGACGCGAGCGCTGGGTCATCATGTCACAGACGGCGGCCGACCCCGCCACAAACCCCCCGGCCGCGCCGCCTAACGCCTTGCCGAGTGTGGAGGTGATGACGTCCACTTCTCCCACGACATCGAAGTGTTCAGCGGTGCCACGCCCCGTCTTGCCGAGCACGCCGGTCGAATGGGAGTCGTCCATGAAGACGACGGCGTCGTACTTCCGTGCGATCTCGAGAATGTCGGGGAGCCGGGCGATGCTGCCTTCCATCGAAAAGACGCCATCCGTCCAGATGATGCGCCGCTTGGCGTCTTTCGCGCCCTCGAGTTTGGCGACGAGGTCGTCCATGTCGGAGTGCTTGTAGACACCCGTGGTGCATTTGCTGATGGCCTTCGCGAGCCGCATCGAGTCGATGATCGACGCGTGATTGAGCTCGTCGGAGATGATGAAGTCGCCAGCCTCGGCGACGGTCGCGGTCAGCGCCTCGTTGGCGGTCCACGCCGAGACAAAACTCATCGACGCCTCGGTGCCGACAAAACGAGCCAGCGCGGCCTCGAGCTCCCGGTGGATCGTGAAGGTGCCGCAGATGAAGCGAACACTTCCCGTGCCCGCGCCGAATTTCGTCAAGCCATCATGCCCCGCCTGAATCACGCTCGGCTCGTCGCAGAGACCGAGGTAATTGTTGGACGACAGGATGAGCACCTCGCCGCGCCCCTCCATCTGCACCCGTGCCGACTGGGGCGAGTCGAGATGATTGAGGCGTTTGTAGACCTTGTCAGCCTTGAGCTGGTCGATGCGGCCTTGCAGCTCGGCGGTGAAGCGCGTGTTGAGCGACATGAGACAGACGGAGGTGAAAAATCAATCCAGGACGAACACCACTTTCCCCGCATCCCCGCTTTTGATCACGTGCATCGCTTCGCCAAACCCTTCCAGCGGAAAGCGATGGGTGATCACCGGGGCAGGATCGAACTTGCCGGAGCGCAAGAACTGCGTCATCTGGATCCAGGTGTCGTACATCCGGCGTCCCACCACGCCGTAGATGGTGATCCCGTTGAAGATGATTTCGGTGGCCAGATTGATCTCGAAGGGCTTGGACGGGATCCCGAGCATCTGCACGCGCCCACCATCGCGTACTTCGGCAAAGGCCTGATGGATCGCGGCAGGCACCCCGCTCATTTCCAGCACCACATCCACGCCAAGTCCCTCCGTGGCGCGGTCGACCGTTGCCGACAGGTCGGCCGGGGCAACGGCGTCGTGCGCCCCCATCTGCCGGGCGAGGGCCAGACGCCTGGGATTCACATCGCTCGCGATGACTCGTGAGGCACCGGCCGCAACGCAAATGCCGACCGCAAAAATGCCGATCGGACCGCACCCGGTGACCAGCACGGTGGCCCCGGGGATCTCCGTCCCGTGCAGCGCCGTGTGAAAGGCGTTCCCCATCGGGTCGTGAATGCCGCCAATCTCGAACGGGATGTTGTCGTCGAGATGCCAGACGTTGGTGGCCGGCATCGCGATATACTCGGCAAAACATCCGTTGCGGTCTACACCGATGATGCGTGTGTTGGGACAAACGTGCGCGTTGCCCGTGCGGCAGAGATGACAGCGGCCGCAGACAATATGTCCCTCGGCGGTCACCCGATCCCCCACCTTCACGTCGGTGACAAGTTTGCCCACCTCGGCCACTTCGCCGGCGAACTCATGCCCGACGGTGAACGGAGGCTTGCATCGCCCCGCCGCCCAGTCGTCCCAGTCGAAAATGTGGACGTCAGTGCCGCAGACACCCGCCGCGCGCACACGAATCAGGACTTCGTTGTCCAGGATGGAAGGAATCGGAACGTCACGAAGCACAAAACCGGGTGCTGCGGACTCTTTGACAAGGGCTTTCATGGGGCGGAAGCACGGGAAGCACGGGAGGCACGAGAAGCACGGAAGTGCACGGAGGGGGAAATAAGGCGTGGGCAGGCAGCTCTGCAACGCCTCGTGCCTCGCATGCTTCCCGTGCTTCCCGTGCTTCCCGTGCTTCCCTAGAGGATTCCCCCGATCTGTCCGCCGTCCACCTGAATAGCCGTGCCGGTCACAAAGCTCGCGCGCTCACTGGCGAGGAAAGCCACCACCGCGGCGAACTCCCGTGGGTCGCCTGAGCGGCCGAGTGGAATGCCACCGCTCCGGCTCTTGAGAATTTCGTCGACGGGTTTCCCTTCGCGGGTGCTGCGCATCTTCGCCAGCTCCATGGCGCGATCGGTGTCGAAATGACCGGGCATCACCGTGTTGACCAGGACGCCATCCTTCGCCACCTCGGTCGCAAGCGTCTTTGCGAAGCCGAGCAATCCGGCGCGTGCGGTGTTCGAGAGCAGGAGGCCCGCGACGGGCTGCTTGGCCGCCATCGATGTCAAAAAGAGCACACGTCCCCAGTGGCGCTGTCGCATTCCCGGCACGCAGGCATGTGCGAGCCGAATGGCGCTTAGCATGTTGAGGTTGAGTGCCGCGAGATACTGCTCGTCGCTCGTGGAGTCGAAGGTGGTCGAGGGGGGCCCACCGGCATTGGCGAGGAGGATGTCCACGGGGCCGAGCGCTGTCTCGACTGCGCGAACAATGCGCTCCACTTCTTCCTTGCTGGTCACGTCACCGGGGACGGCGACAACCTTGCGACCGGTGGCTGTGGCAATCGCGGCTGCTTCGCGTTCGAGGAGGTCGGCGCGCCGCGCGACCATGGCGACCGCCGCCCCTTCCTGACTGAGTTCGCGTGCGATGGCGAGGCCGAGTCCGGACGATGCGCCGGAGACCAGGGCGATTTTGTTGGAAAGACCGAGATCCATGGGGTGTTCGCGATGGGCGTGACGGGACGCCCAATGGGTAGCACTCGCGTCAGCGAGATGCCAGAGCTGCTTTCGTCGCGCGTCGGCGGGCCCAGAACGAGCCGAGGAGCAGCATCCAGGCGCACCAGGAGAGCCGCTCGAGTGGCTGAAGCTGGACGAGTGTGTGCCAGAGCAGCCCGGGCACGATCGCGGCCTCTGTGATCACGGCTCCCGCGGGTGGCACCGCCCGTCGCTGCACCAGGGACACGTCGCTCGGTCGAGTGCGAAGGGTGGCGCGGATCGCGGAATCGAGGGCCTGCGGACCGAGGGCGCTCCAGCCGGGGAGGCGGAGCACAGTCCATGCGGCCGCCGTCGATCCCCAGCCATGATGATTACTCGAGGCCACGCGGGGCACACCTAACGAGTCTGCGAGCACGCGAATGCGCTCAGCATGGGTGCGCGCAAAGCGGAGCCCCTTTGGCGAGGCATCCACGCCCTCGATGGCATCGATTGGTGAGTGTCGCAGCACCTTTTCGGAGGGATCATAGGGCAGCGTCAGGAGCACCAGAGGTGCCTGCGTGTCGGTCGCGCGTGTGGCGGAATACGCCGCGACATCGAGGTCACGCCGATGACCGAACCAGGACGAATGGGAGCCACGAACGCCGAGGAGATTGACATGCGCCCCTGCATTGGGAATCACCGTCTCGATGGCAGGGAGGAGGGTCACCCGACGCGTGGTGTTCAGGTCGAGAAAGCCGGCGCGCAGAACCGGTGGCGTGGTGGGAGCCAGGGCGTTCCGGTCGGCGAGTTCCTGCCATGCCCGCATGGTCTGATGATCGCTGACATAGGCGGCGTCAAAGCCTGCCTGCGCATGCCACGCGCGATTGGCCTCGGCATCCCAGCCCCAGCGCCCATCGTGCGAGTCACTGGTGTGACTGTGAAAGTCGACCGTGAGGAGGGCAGGATCGGTGATGGCCAGCGAGGCCATGGGCCGCGGGACGATCGCTCCGATCACGAGCCAGCCGGCGATCACCAATGCGACGACCGAGGCGTCGCCCACTCCGAAGATGGTTCTCCTCCATGGGCAGGCTCGGCAAAAGAAACGCCGCGCCATCCAGATCAGACCAAGGATCAGAAAGGTCCCGATAAGGAACGCGAGCTGCACGCTGTCGAGCAGGGTGACCTCGTCGTACAGGCGCGTAAAGGGTGAGAGCGCCAGGTACGACAGTGGCAGATTGAGGTCGGCTGAGACGCCAAGTACGGGCCCTTCGATATCGGGACGTCGGAGCGCGGCCGGCAGCAAAATCAGCGCGGCGCCGATCACGCGAAGGCGTGAGACCCGGAACCACCTCACCCGGCGAAGTGTGCGAGGGGCGCTGCTTTCACGATTTGACGAAGTAGACTTTTCCGGCCGGATCCGTCACAACGAACGTCCGCGTGAGGGCGTCAAAGGCAGCTCGGCGGAGGTCGGTGCCATAACGCAGCGCACCGCGCAAGGACCGGGTTTGAGTCTGGAATCCCTGGAATCGGCCCGAATTCGTGAGCGTCAACTGCACGACACTGAACGACGTGTTGGGAGCGGTCCCGAAGGCTGGCCCTGCGGTCGCGTAGTTCTTGTATGCGCCGGTAACCAGGTCAACCTCGCTGACATAACCAACCTCATTGGCGACGACCGCCAGAGTACCTGCCGGGTTGACCGACACGGCTTGCGTCGTCCCACCGAGATCCCATACGCGAAGGGTCTCCAGCGACGTCGCGCTCAGCTCAAAGAGCTGTCCCCCTCCGAAGTTGGTGCTGTAAAGCCTCGTACCTGCTGAATTCACTGCCAGCCCGTTGATACCAACACCTTGCGCGGATGACTTCAGAACCTGGCCCGTCGCAGGATCGAGTGCGAGTACGGCTCCGTAGCCCATGGCGACAAAAATGCGCTTCCCGTTGGGTTCGGGCACTGGAACGAAGGGATCTCCCAGCAGTGGGAAACGAGTCACGCGTTTTGTAGCCACGTCGACCACATCGAGTGACCCTCCCTGCGTTCCCACGTACACCTTGTCTCCCCCCGGGCTGAAGGCAAGGCCGGTCGGGAGAAAATTCACCGGGACCCGAGCAAGCTCCGTGGCGCTGCTCACGTCGAAAAACGTGATGAAACCGAAGCCGATATTCGACACGACGCCGAGTCCGCGTCCATCCACAGCCACGGCCCAGGGAGAGAGCATGCTGAGGGTCATGTTCGGCGTGGCGCGAAATGGCGCCACCGCTGCCTGCGCTTCCATGGGCTGTAACGCGCCGCGATCCGGCCGACCTGCGAGTTCGGCAAGCCGCTGTGCCATGGCCGCCGCCGTGTCGGCAATTGTCGGTGGGAGCTGATTTGTGGTCGGTGCCGCGATCGCGGGACTCGAGCCGACGGGGTCAGCCGAACACGCCTGGAGAGACGTCCCCAGCGTGAGTGCGCACAGCAGGCGCGGGGGAGTCACGCGTCGGAGACACAGCATCAGGCGGGGGGTGTAAGGAGGCCAAAAGCGCGCGCTGCAAGCTACCCCCCCCGAGGCAGACGTCAAGCCGAGCAGGTGTCAAGGCCTAGCAACACACAGCGCCACTCTCCCTGATGATCCCCTCACGCAGCGGAGGTCGGTGGGGGCGCCTATTGACGGAAGAAGTTCACTCGGCCGAGCCCGAAGTCGGTCACCATGAACAGCCTGGTGGCCGCGTCCTGCACACCGCGCCGGATATCGGCTCCCAGCGAGAACGCCGGACGAAGGACACGGGTTTGCACGCCATACGTCTGATAGCGTCCGGCATAGGCCAGCGTTATTCCGACGTTCCCGAATGTCAGATTGGGGACGACACCAAAACCCAAGCCATTCACCTGGTAGTTGACGTAGTCGCCGGTGCGAAGATCGATGTCTGTGACGTATCCTGCCTCGTTGGCCACGATGGCACGGTTACCATTTGGAGAGAGCGCGATGCCCTGCGTAACGCCACCCAGATTCCAGGTGCGGAGCGTAACGAGCGTGGTGGCGTCCAGCTCGAGGAATTGCCCATCAGCCCAGTTGGTGGCATACACACGTGTGCCCGCGACATTCACCGCCAGGCCGTTGATCGGCCAGAACGACTTGCGCTCAGTCTGGAAGATTGCGCCATTTGATGCATCCATGCGATGCAGGTAGCCGAAGTTCGTACCGGAATACAGGATCGATCCATTCGGGTGTGGCGCGACGGTGAAGGCGTCGCCGAACACTGTCCACCGCGCAATTCTGGTGAGGCTCACCGGGTCGATCACATCCACGGTTCCGCCCTGGGTGCCCACAAAAAGCCGAGAGCCATCGGTGCTGAAGGCGAGCCCCGTTGGAAACCAGTTGGTGTACACCGCGCCAGCGGTGGTGGTGGTGGCAATATTGATGAATGTGACCGAATGGTCATAGAGATTCGAGACTGCACCAAGGCCACGTCCATTGGAGGTGGCGGCCCACACATTCGGCATGGGCATCCAGAAGACAAACGGCGTTGAGGCCACGCCGACGCTTTCAGGGCTCTCAACCAATGCCTGCATCGCACCGCGGTTGGGACGGGACGCTAACTCGACCAAGCGGGCGCGGGTCGCCGAGGCGGTGTCGGCGACGGTTGGGCCCTCCATGGCACTCAGAGGATGCACGCCCGGCTTTGCTGGCGCGGCAATGGGGTCGGCACAGGCCGCAAAGAGCGTGGCCGTCATCACGACGGACGGGGCGGTCAGCAGGCGTCGGCAGACGCTCGAGAGAGGTTGTGGCACAGGACGCGGGGGCCGGGGCGGGAGATGCTGGCGGGTGACTTCAACCTCGTGCCAGATGTCTTCCCCGTCAAGTCGCGAGTGTTACCAAACTGCACAAAGATCCGCCGCGGTCTAACGAGAAATCACCACTACCCCAACATTCTGTGGCGTCACCCGCTCCGGCGCATATATGTTCCCGGCGATGTAGTACGTGCCTGGGCTGACATCAGGCGGGCCGAGTGGCATTCCGCTGTACGCCGCGATCGTCCTGGCCGACCAGGCTTCGCGGATCGTGACCGAGCCACCCGGTGCCACGACATGGAACGTCGGACCCGCTCTGCAGATAGCCCCTTCGACGGGACCGACCCACGTCCCCCTGGCGTCGAAAACGTCGAAGGGGCCATGACACCCACTCCGCCAGAATTCCACGGAGTCACTTCCGAAGTTCTTCACCACAACCGTGACTTCAACTGGCGTTCCCACCGATGTGCGCCAGCGAACAACCTTTGCTGAGACGTGGAGTCCGTGTCCGGGAGCTGACGGTGACTCACAGCCGAACAACAAGAAGAGGGGCAGGGTCTGGAGGAATCGCATAGCGGGTCGAGGGTGCGCGTGAGCGAACCGCTCGATGCTTCATGACCCTGACGCGCCCACGACCAGTGCGTCCAATTCTCCTTGCACTCGGCTTTGCGGGTGGGACCACTATCCTCCCGGCTCCACCCTCAGGCGCGCGCCTGACCCAACCTACGGCTGGCGAGCAGGCACCAGTGCGCTGATGGACACGGCACACACCTTGAACTCGGGAATGTGCGCGTATGGGTCGAGCGCCTTGTTGGTCAGCAGGTTGGCCGCTGCCTCCCGGTAATGCATGGGGATAAAAAGCTGCTTGCGGGCCACACGCTCCGAAATCCGGACACTGATTACCACTTCACCCCGACGCGAGGCGACCCGCACGGGATCACCATCGGCGACGCCAAGCTCCACAGCGTCGTCCGGATGCAGTTCGACAATCGGCGTCGACTCCCTGGCGTCGAGGGTGTATGACCGGCGGCTCATTGTCCCGGTGTGCCAGTGATACATCTGCCGGCCGGTGTTGAGGAAATACGGATACTCCTCGTCAGGCAGTTCGGCCGCCGGAAGAAACTCCACCGGGTGGAAGGTGGCCATGCCATCCCTGGTGGGGAACGCCTGGTCAAAGAGAAAATCGGTGCCGGGGTGCTCGTGGTTCGGGACCGGGTACTGCAAACCCGCCACTGCTTCCAATCGTTGGTGCGACACCCCGCGCCAGCTCGGCGTGAGCCGCGCGATTTCGTCCATCACCTCGGCCGCCGTGACAAATGGCGTGGGGAGCCCGATGCGACGCGACAAGTCGATGATGATGTCGAGGTCGGGCCGCGCATTGCCGGGCGGGTCGATCGCCTTGCGGGAGAGCTGAATGCGCCGTTCGGTGTTCACAAAGGTCCCGTCCTTCTCGGCGAACGAGGACCCGGGGAGCACCACGTCTGCATAACGAGCGGTCTCGGTCAGAAAGAGGTCCTGCACCGCGAGGAACTCCAGGTCGCGAAACCAGGCCTCGGCGTGTGACACTTCCGGGTCCGAGAGAATCGGGTTCTCCCCCATGATGTACATGCCACGCACAGGGGAGCCGTCGGCGACGATTTGCGTGACCTTGAGCCCCGGTGTGAGGGGAATGCGCTCGTCAGGCACTCCCCAGGCGGAGGCAAAGGTGTGCCGGATCGCCGGATCGGTCACCGTCTGGTAGTCGGTGTACACCATCGGGATGGCGCCCATGTCGCTGGCGCCCTGCACATTGTTCTGCCCGCGGATGGGGATCATCGCGGCACCCCAGCGGCCAATCATCCCGGTGGCAAGGATGAGGTTGAGCAGCGAGGTGACGATGTCGGTGCCGGTATGATGCTGGGTCAGACCCATCGCCCACAGCGTGCACGACCGCGGCCCCTGTGCATACAACTCGGCGGCGCGTCTGATCTGTGCCGCCGGGACGCCGGAGATCTGCTCGGCGCGTTCGGGCGTGTAGGGCTGTACCGCCGCACGCACCGCGTCGAAGTTGTGCGTCCGCCTGGCGATGAAGTCCCGATCCTCGAGGCCGAGTGCGAGGATGTGATGCAACATCCCGTTGAGGAGGGCGACGTCGGAGCCGGGTTGCGCCTGGAGGTGGATGTGCGCCCGAGCCGCGAGTTCGATCTTGCGAGGGTCGGCGACAATCAGCGTGGCCCCGCGCTTGACGGCCCGCTTGATCGCCGCGCCGAAGACCGGGTGTGATTCCGTGGTATTGGCGCCAAGAATGAAAATGACATCGGCTTCGTGCTCCACCTCGCGCATGGAGCCCGAGGCTGCGCTCGTGTTCATCGCGCGCTGCATGGCACTCACCGACGACGAATGGCAGAGCCGGGTGCAGTGGTCCACGTTGTTGCTTCCGATGCCGGCGCGGAACATCCGCTGCAGGAGGTAGTTCTCCTCGTTGGAGCACTTTGCCGACTGGAAAACGGCGAGTGACGCGGGACCATTGGTGTCCCGGAGCCTCACGAGTTGCTGCGCGGTGAGCTCCATCGCCTCTTCCCAGGTGGCTTCGCGGAATGGCTCATACCATGAAGCGGGTGTGGCGACGCGATCCCTCGGGTCTCCCAAAGACCCGATGCCGCTCTGCGTCCGATCGAAGGGATTGGTTTTGGGGCGGCGTTTGGTTCCCATCGACTCCTGCTCGACGAGATCCCAGGGACCACCACGCCGGCCCCATCCCGCTTCCGCATGTGTGGCGGGATCAAAAACCCACTGCCCATCGTGTTTGGACCAACCTCGGCGAATCATGGGCTTGGTCAGGCGGTCACGATGCTGGACGAAGTCGGTGCCGAATCGCCCCTTCACACAGGTCGACCCCTGATTGGGAGTGTTCTCCTCGATCCAGGGTGAGCGCACATGGATGACCTTGTTCTCCTGCACCTGCAGGTCGAGCTGACACCCCACGGCGCAATACGGACAGACCGAGCGCACTGTGCGGTCGGGTGCGGGCATGTCTTTCGATCGTGACCGGTCGACCATCTCACCACTCGCCGCACGCAGCGCCATGGGGATGATGTCGTGGATGGCTCCCGTGGGGCACACCCGCACGCATTCGCCGCACCAGGTGCAGCCGGCGTGTTCCGGGTTTCCGTCGGCGCCGACGATGATCTGCGCATGATCGCCCCTGTGGGCGACATCGAGCACGCCGACCACCTGAATGTCCTCGCACGCGCGCACACAGCGGGTGCAGAGGATGCAGGTGGACATGTCGTGCTGAATGACCGGGTCACCGTCGCGTTCGTCTCCCATGCGCAGCGGAAGGTCGTGGCTCCGCGTGGTGGGCACGTCATAGCGGCGGACCAGTTCCTCGAACTCGTTGCGATAACCACCAGCCGGGATCTGCTCGCCGGGGTATCGCTCCAGCAGCATGGAGAGCACGCCTTGCCGGTTGCGCACCGCGGCGTGTGACTCGGTGGTGACGACCATCCCGTCAGCGGCCGGGGTGGCGCAGGCAGGAACAAGTTTGGGATTTCCCTCGACCGAGACCAGGCAGATTCGGCAGTTCCCAACGGTGGTGAGCTTGGGATACCAGCACAGTGTCGGGACATCGATCTGCAGCGCCCGAGCGGCGTCCAGGATGGTGGCGCCCTGGGGGACGGAGGTGGGGAGGCCGTCGATGATGAGCTGCGGCATTGTGTAGCGGCCCTTGGGGAGGCGGAACCTCAAGATGACTGAGGGGGACTCCGGTGGCAACGAGGCGTCGGTTCCACACCATGGGACCAGCCACCTTCAAGCCCGCTTTTTGCCCCCCCCGGAGACGTTACCGCAGCGTTTCGAGCAGGTGCCAGCCGTCGGCGTCGGGACTCGAACTCGGCGTCAGCGTACCCACCCCCACCGAGCACACGCGGCGTCCATTGAGCAACACCTCCACCAGTCTTGCCTCCCGCGGCACATCAATGGAGATGGCAACATTGCGACCTGTTCGCACACGCACACGTCCTTCACTGCTCTCGAACTCCGCATTCCCACTTCCCGCGACCACCGACACCTCGGCACGATCCACCAATCGCAGCCGTATGGTTGTTCCCTCGCCGCGCACATCAACTACGAACTGCGCGCCGGGAAGTGCTGCCACGCCGCTCGTCTCCACCGGTCTCGTCGTGCTGTCAGGCCGTGGCGCGCCTGCGCGCCCGGCAGTGTCGCGCAGGGCGGTGATCTGGGCCGCGCGCACAATCCAGCTGCGTACCGCAGGCATGGCCCACAAGAGGCCGCCCCCACCGATCAGCACAGCAATTCCCGCCGCGCGTCGCCATGCCGCAGTCATTCTTGCTGGCGCAGCGGGCGGCGTCCACGCAGGCACCACACGTGTCGCCTCATCCTTGTCCAGCACGGCCAGTCGGCCGAGGAGCCATGCCTCGTCGTCTCGCGCCTGCTCGAGCAGCGTCCGGCACGCTGGACATGACGTCGCGTGCGCTTCGGCCTCAGCACGCGCTGGAGCATCCAGCTCCCCGTGCAGCAGCGCCTGCACCGTTCCCTCGTCAAGGTGTGTCATCGCGTCCTCCATAGGCCAGACGAAAGGCCCTTTTGGCCCGGGACAGAAGCGTGCCCACGCTGGTTTCGTGGATGCCTAACGCCTGCGACATCTCGCGATAGCTGTACCCGCAGGCCAGCAGGGTGAGGAGTTGCTGATCCCGTGGCATCAGCGTGCCCAGGGCGGCGCGCACCCGGGCTTGCTCTTCTCGCAACACAACCAGGTCGCGGTCTTCGGGTGTGTCGTCCATGGCCATGGCCGCCAGTTCCGCACGCCGCGTGGATCGTGTCCTGGTGTTTCGCAGCAGGTTGGTCGCGACCGTGATGAGCCACGGGACGGGCGTCTCGAGCGGGCGAGGCTGCGCGTGCAGTCGCACAAAGGCTTCCTGCACGATGTCGGCGGCCAGGTCGGGCTCACCACACAACCGCGTGACATAACTGAGCAGCCGCGGGTAGTGCGTTCTGAACAAATCCGCGAACGGCTCGGTGGGACGGGGCGGTGCCCTACGCGTCATGCGCCGAGTGTCTGCCAGCTGCGTTGAGAAGGTCACGTGGATGAACCCACCAGACTCCCCGTTTGTGACACCTCCTCACTGGAGGGTCCAATCGAATCCAATGACAAGCGGGGCACTTGGCCGCATGACCACAGCCTGTCGCGAGGCGCTGACACCATCACGTGTGTAAGTCAGCACGTTGCGCCTATCGAGAATGTTGCTCCAGGTGGCGTGCGCAGCCACCAGCACATCGCGCTGGCCGGCACGCCAATGCCAGTGCTTTCTCGCTCCAAGGTCGACGCGTACCCAACGTGGCAGGGTGAGTCCACCGAGTGGCGAGGACCCGCGCGATGGTGTGCCGGCAAACTCACAACCGCGGTCGCGCAGGTTGCAGGACTCCCACTCGAAGGGGCCGCCGAAACCGGTCACCCGGCGCCCCGCACCCGCCGTGGCGCCAAGACGAACCGACGCAGACGGCGCCGGAAACACAATGATCCCCGCGTCGGCCGAGTGGCTGATGCCGTGTTCGGGTTGCCATGTCGTGTCACGCGCTGTCAAACGTACGCGCTGCACGCCATAACTTGCGGTCACCCCCCATCGTGACCCGCTGGCTGTGAGGTCCAGGGACGCACCACGTGCCGATCCACTCCCCTCCGCCACGTCCGCCAGCGCAAAAGGTGCGTCCGTTCCGATGGCGGGGAGCGCCAGTCCGCTGAGCTGCCGCCACCAGGTGCGCAGCGCCACGCGTCGTGCAGCCCCGGGACGCCAGGTGGCCGCGGCGACAAACTGATTGCTGCGGGCCGGCGGCACCACGTCGCTGGCGACCACGCTCAGGTCGGCTGGAAAAAGGAGCGCGGCCATGGACTCCGGGTTGCGGAGCGACTGCGTGAACTGGACCCGCCGGCTTACTTCGGCCGACATGGCCAGCGCCGGCGAGGGACGCCAGGCCCACTGGACGAACGGGGCGGGTTCCACACTCTCGGCACGAAGCCAGGTATTGGCGCCAGCCGTGAGCGAGGTGCGGCCAAACACCAGCGAACCGTGCGGTTGCAGCGTGACGAGCCATGCGTTGGCCCCGAGGTCGTTGGTCACGTGACTACGAGATGCCACGTGTGTGCTGTGTCGCCGAAGCACCTGACCTCGTAACGACCACTCACTGTGATCGCCATTTTGCCCGATGACCCCTTCGACACCCAGCTCTGAAAAGCTGCCGCGGTACGACAGGGGCAGGGTGTCAGGGTGCCAGGCGCTGCTCGCTGAGGTGCTGGTCCGCCATAAGGCCAGCGCACGCGGTTTGCGAGACTCCGCTCCCTCCCATTGCGCGCCCATAGTGCGGGAGGACCATGAGAAGTCGTTCTCCACAATTGGTCCCCCGCCCACGACATCTGGTACGCGACTCGCGAGCGCCACATCGGATGCCGTCTGGTACGCCAAGACACGCAGAGTGCCCCCTTGCCACGGAATCATGACACGCGCGACCAAGTCGTTTCCATCTCCATCCAGATTCGCCGGCTCGCGCTTCTGCCCCACCAATCCCGGAAAGAGGAGACGTCCACTCAGAAGCAGGCCACTACCCACTCGCGCGAGTGGTCGCTCCATCATCAAACGCGCCTGCGTGACCGACATCCCGCCAGTCCACTGCGTCGTCGCAGGGGCTGGGCGGGTGTGCAAGGACAGAACGCCACTCAGAGCATCGGTGGCAGATGCAGCCGGCGCCACCTGCAACTCGACGCGATCCAGCATGTCGACGTTGACGCCGCCGAAGGCGCCTCCGGCGTGGTACGGGCTTCGCATCGGGAGCCCATCGATGCGGTACGCCAGTTGGTCCGAGGCTCCTCCCATGACGTGAAGGCCTCCCGGTGATTCCGGACGCGCCGTGACGTACCCGCCGCCGACGGCCAGCAACGCATCCGGCTCGGCCAGCAACGGGGAGGCGATAATCGCCGCCCGTGTGAGAGCCCGCTCCCCAACTATTGCGTGCAAGGCATCATCGTCGCGCAGTGGCACCTGACGGGGTGACTCCACGCGCACAGCGACCAGGCGTGCTGGCAGCGCACGCAGTACCACCGTCAGTTCGAGCGTCCCGGTGCTGCCGACGAATACATGCAGCACGCTCGGCACATACCCCAGCCGTCGGACGCTGAGGTGTTGTGGTCCTGGAGGGAGGTCGGTGAACAGGTGCACGCCATCCACATCGGTGGTGCCGCTGCGTGAGACATCAGGCAATTGCACAGTCGCAACGGCAAGCGGCCGGCCGGCGGCGTCGTCTATCACCCTCACGCGCAGCCGCCCCGCACTCTGCGATGCTGACGGAGTGGCGAGTCCGGCCAGCAGGAAGAACACGACGCCCGGTCTCATGCACCGATCATGCACCGCGCCCCAAGGTGTCACAAGCACGGCGACGTGCGGGTTATTGCCACGGCAATCCTGCCGGTCCAACGGAGGTATATACATGTCAGCGTTCTTCACGGTGTGCCGACGCGGCGCGGTCCTCGCATTGCTCGCCTGCGCGAGTGGTACGGAACCCTCTGTCGACTGCGCCAAGTTGCCCCTCGCCCCCGAAACAGCTCGCGTCGACATCGCGCCGCCGGTGTTCTCCAACCCGCTGGCCATCACCAATCCGCTTTTTCCCATCAGCCGCCTGCAATCCACCGTCTTGCTCGGCACGGTCGATGGCCTGCCCTTTCGCACCGAAACCACCCTGATGCCGGCCACCAAAGCCATCATCGTGAACGGGCGTACGGTGCAGACTAATGAGTCGCAGTATGTCGCATGGCTGGACGGGCGGCTACACGAAGTGGCCCTCGACTGGTATGCGCAGTCTGACGACGGCGCTGTGTGGTACCTGGGAGAAGACGTGTTCAACTACGAGAATGGTGTCGTGGCCGACCGCGACGGAACCTGGCTGGCGGGGCGTGATGGCGTGGCGGCGATGATCATGCCCGCGACACCAAGGGCAGGCGACGTGTACCGGCCGGAGAACAGTTGCCCCCTCGTGTTCGAGGAAGTCACCGTGAAATCCGTGGGCAACTCGGTTCAGGGGCCGTCAGGTCCCGTTGCCGGAGCCATTGTGGTGAACGAGCTCCACATGGATGGTTCCCGTGAGGACAAGACCTTCGCCCCGGGTTACGGCGAGTTCTTCACCGGGTCCGGCGGAGATAGCGAGGCCCTGGCTCTGGCCGTGCCAACCGATGCCCGACAGCGGCCTGAGCCAGCGGGCATTGCCACACTGGTCAACGGTGGACTGCAAGTGAGTGAGGCTGCGTCCTCCAGCGGCTGGACGGCAGCGAGTGCGGCCCTCACCTCCATGAACACGGCATGGTCTGCGATACGCGGCGAGACACCACCACTCCTCGCGACCGCCCTCACCAATGCCCTGGCCGCCGTCGAACGAGGGGTGACCGCGCGTAGTGTGGCGACCACACGAGTCGCGGCGATTGAAGCAGCGAGAGCGGCCCTCGACCTTCGCCTGATGTATCGACCCTCCCCTGAGGTCAATCGCACCCGACTGGATCTGTGGGCCGCGCAGGTGATTGCCGACGCTGCAGCGAGCAACATCGGGTTTGTGCGCGGCGATGTGGCGTCGGCCAGCTACACATGGGATCGAGTGGCGAGCGCCGCGTCGGCTGAGTCGCGGCTCCAGGTGGAGGGCATTCTCCGCGACCTGCGTTTGGCGGCCGAATCGCGCAACCTTACGAGTGCAGCCGCCGCGGCGGTGCGATTGCGGACGGCCCTGGCTACCAGCTGACCTGCGAGCGAACGCACGGCGCCCCGCCCTCGTCCTTGGTGGTTAATCCAGGACGAGTCGCGGGGCGCCCGGTGGTTCTGAGGTGTGAACCTCCGATCAGAAGAGGTACGCGGCGCTCATCCCGAACGTGAACTGGCTCGTCTTCCCATTGAATACCAGCTGGCTCGATCGGTCGAATCGCACCTCGGGACGAAGCAGCATGCTGGGGAAGCTCTTCACATTCAGCGTCGCCGTGGCGCTGCCGAGCTTATGCCCCTCGGTGCCGAGCAGACCGAAGGCGGCACCTGTGCGTGCCGAGTTGCGATCGTTCAGGTAGTCCGCGCGCAGCGCCACACCAACCTTCGGCGTCGCGTCGATCACCAGCCAGCCGCTCGTTGCCCACCAGGCAGCGTCCGTGGTGGGATCGAAGAGCGCCTCGTTCTGCTGCTCGCGTCCCACATCACCCTGCAGTGACAGGGTAACCTTGCCCACTTTCCGGCTGGCCATGATTTCGGCGCCGGTGCGAAGTGCGGTGTTGTTGCTCTCCTGTTCTGGCCCCACATACCCCTCCACGGTAATCGTGGTCGCTGCGTCGGGCGACAGTCCCAGCCGCGCCATGTACGAGAGACGATCGTTCACGTCCTGCACCTGGTCCCAGCCGTTGAGCACCCGGACCTGCATATCGACAACACTGTTGAAGCGGTGTTCGACGCTGACGCCGGTCTGGGTGAAGTTCTCGACGTAAATGAAGGCGTTGCCAATCGAGAGATTGGGATTGAGGGGTGTCTCAATCAGTTCGACCCCCATGAAGGTCGCCATGCGACCTAAGCGGACCTGGACGCCGTTGCCATTCGGCGTCGGGAAGTTCAGCGTGCCGTACAGCTGATACACATCGCCATTAGGTCCAAGGTTGAAGCCCGAGCTCTGCAGCATCTGGGCATTCTGGCCAAAGACCACATCGGCGTGCAGGCCGGCGTCCATCTTTTTCGGATCATGCGCCCGGTCCAGGGTCAGTTTCAGCGCGTTGAGTGAGAACTGGTTGTTGGTGCGCTCGTACAAACGCCCCGTAATCGCGCTTCCGTTTGGACGGCTCGAGACATTGAAGGCCGATTCCACATAACCCGAGAGCGTGATGCCGAGTGGTGGTTCCGCCTCGTCGGTCTTCTCGCTTGCGCGGGGCACACTGTCGCGACGAGCGGCCGCGGAGTCGGGGCGCGTGCTCGTGGAGGCGACGATTGTCTGGGCATCCACCGGCGTCGCGAGTGCGAACAGCAGGCACGCGAGCAGCGATGCGGCTTTGTAGGTTCCTGGGGTCTTCATGGCGTCTGCTGCTTCTGTAAGGTCGGCGATCAGAGGCGGCGCATGATGGACCTGAGCGTTTGCCGGTGGACGATCCGACGTTGTCCGGGCACGACGATCGGGCCCCGCATGGTCGCGGGGCTTCGGGGCGGGGCCACCAAGGCACCCCCCGCCAGCTCCGGATCAGTCTCGGCATCGCCCGTTTCAGTCTTTAATTCCCCGCATGCGGACGCCTCGCCGGCGCTGTCAGGGTGCGTCCGGGCACGGGGAGATCGCGAGCCCGATGTGTGCCGAGGGCAGGGGCCGCACAGCCGAATCGGGGCGGTTCTGGTGGCTGACTAACAGCGTCGTGCAGCGACCAACCGGTGCAGCAAGCGACACCATGGTTCCCCTTCTCGTTGACGCCAGCCTGTGCACACTCCTATATTCGCCCATCCAACCCGTCGCGCTTTTGCCCTCGTCACGCCGACAGTTTCTCCAGCGTACCTCTCTTGCCGCCGCATCGCTGGGCCTTGCCGCGAAGATCCCGGCCCAGCCCGCATCGAGCGGACTCATCGCCACCCCGTATGGCGACGGACCAATCAACCCCGCTGATCCCGCGATCAAGGAGCTTGCGCTCCTCGCGGTAGACGAAGCCAAACGCGCCGGGGCCAGCTACGCCGACGTCCGCTTCTCCCGCAATCGCTCGCAGAACGTCTTCACGCGCGAGCGGCGAGTGCAGGGGATCTCTGACAACGACACTTTTGGTTTCGGCGTCCGTGTGCTCGTCGATGGCACGTGGGGCTTTGCCGCATCGAGCGAGGTCACCCGCGAAGAGGTGACTCGCGTGGCCAAGCAGGCCGTCGCCCAGGGGCGCGCCAACCGAGTCGCGCAGATTCGTCCCGTGCAACTCGCACCCGCGGATCCCACGCCAAATGGGGAATGGAAGAGCCCCATTCAGGTCGACCCGTTCACGGTCGCCATCGAAGACAAGATCGCCCTCCTCCTCGCCGCCAACGAAGCGGCACTCAAGACAAAGGGCGCTCGCTTCGTGAACTCGTCGATGTTCTTCTTGCGCGAGGAGAAGACCTTCGCCAACTCCGACGGCACCTTCACCGCGCAGACCATCTATCGGGTCTCCACGGGGGTCAACATCACCGCCGTCTCGGCAGACAACAGCGATTTCCAGTCGCTGCAGTCGTATGAGACACAGCCCATGGGGCTGGGTTACGAATACGTCACCAACGCCAAACTCGCCGAAAACGCGCCGCGCTGGGCTGAGCTGGCCGTGCAAAAGCTTTCCGCCAAACCTGTCGAGGTGGGGCGGTATGATCTCGTGCTGCATCCCTCGCACCTGGGACTCACCCTGCACGAGGCCATTGCCCATCCCACGGAACTCGACCGCGCCTATGGCTTCGAAGCCAACTATGCCGGGACGAGTTTTGTGTCGCCGCCCGAAAAGGTGCTCGGCAAGTTCCGCTATGGGCCCGAGTTCATGAACGTGGTCGGCGACCGGCATCAACCGGGCTCGCTCTCTGCGGTTGGATGGGATGATGAGGGTGTGAAACCCGAAGAGTTCCACATCATCAAGAACGGACTCGTCAACGACTATCAAACCACACGCGAGCAGGCGATGTGGCTCGATTGGTGGTACAAGCAGCAGGGACGTTCAACGCGTTCGCATGGCTGCTCGTATGCGCAATCGTGGGCCGACGTGCAGTTCCAGCGCATGCCCAACGTCTCGCTCCTGCCGGGCGAGAAAGACCTCTCCTTCGAAGACCTGATTGCAGCAACCGATCGCGGAATCGCCATTGTCGGTGACGGATCGTTCTCCATCGACCAGCAGCGCTACAACGCGCAGTTCGGTGGGCAGCTCTTCTATGAGATCCGCGGCGGCAAGGTGGTGGGCATGCTGAAAGACGTGGCCTACCAGATCCAGACGCCGGTGTTCTGGAATGCGATCGACATGATTGGTGGCAAGAGCAGCTATCAGCTGTGGGGCGCGTTCGGTGACGGGAAGGGCCAGCCAGCACAGTCCAACGCCATCTCGCATGGATGCCCGCCCACTCGGCATCGCCAGATCAACATCATCAACACGGGGCGGCAGGGATGAGTGAACCCCGCTCCATGCTTGCCGCGCGCACCATGTCGCGCGCCGAGGCCGAAGCCCTGGCCAAACGGGTGCTCGGCTTCTCCACCGCCGAGGCGGCACGTGTTTCGATCAACTCCGGTAGCCGCGGCAACACGCGATTCGCGGTGAACCAGGTCTCCACCGGTGGCGACAACTTCAACACCTCGGTGACGGTGCTGAGCTGGATGGGGAAGCGCGCCGGCTCGGTGACCACGAACAAACTGGACGATGCTTCCCTCAAGGAAGCGGTCCAGATGAGTGAACGTCTGGCGCGGCTCTCGCCCGAAGACCCCGAGGCAATGCCGGAGCTCGACCCGCAGCAGTACTCGGAGTCGCTGGGCTGGAGTGATGCCACTGCGGCGCTCGAGCCGGGGAGCCGCGCGAGTGCGACCCGTGAGATCACCGAGGCTTCGCGCGCCGCAGGTCTGACCGCGACCGGATACCTGGAGACGCAGGCGGGTGCGCAGGCAGTGGCCAATTCCAAAGGGCTCTTCGCCTACGGTCGGCAGACGTCGCTCGCCTTCACAACGACGGTGCGCACCGAAGACGGCACGGGGTCGGGGTGGGCGGGCACCGCGTCGCATGACTGGAGTCGTGTGCGTCCACGTGATCTTGGTGCTCGTGCGATCCACAAGGCCAAGCGCTCCGCGAATCCGGTGGCCATCGAGCCAGGGCGCTACACCGTGGTGCTTGAGCCGACCGCGGTCGGCAACCTTGTGCAGCTGATCAGTGGGGCGTTGAATGCCCGCAGTGCCGACGAGGGCCGCTCCTTCTTTTCAAAGCAGGGCGGGGGCACCAAGGTCGGCATGAAGGTCGTGGATGAGCGGGTGACGCTGACAAGCGATCCGCAGGATCCCGAGGCATACGCCCTCCCGTTCACAGGGGACGGGCAGCCAGCCAGGCGCACCACCTGGATCGAAAATGGCGTGGTGAAGAACCTCGCCTACGACCGCTATTGGGCGCAGCGGAAGGGTGTGGAGCCCGTGCCGACCGTTGGTACGCTGCGCATGAGCGGGGGAACGGCCTCTCTCGAAGAACTCATTGCTTCGACGGAGCGTGGGCTGCTGGTTACCCGCTTCTGGTACATCCGAGGCGTGGATCCGCGCACCATCCTCTACACAGGCCTCACGAGAGACGGGACATTCCTCATCGAGAAAGGCAAGATCACGCGCGCAGTGAAGAACCTTCGCTTCAACGAGTCGCCCATCTTCATGCTCAACAATCTCGAAGCGATGGGTCGTGCAGAACGTGTGAGTGCGAGTGAGTCTGGAGGTCCGGGGAATGCAATTGTGGTCCCCGCGATAAAAAGTCGCGAATTCAACTTTACTAGTTTGAGTGACGCGATATAGATTGTGGTAGTCTATTGAATAGCGTGCATTCGTCAGGCACTGCGGTTAGGTGCCAAGAGGTCTGAGCGCACTCAGTAGACAGTATGGTTCGGGTAGTCTCGCAGAACAGCGCTGCAGGTTGGCGCGAAGGAACAGCCGGGCAAGCGATTGTCCGGTTGGGGCCGACCACTCCACCGGGGGAATGGACCGGCATTCACAACAGACCAGGAGATTTTCTCATGGCTGCCAAGAAGAAGGCTGCGAAGAAGGCCACGAAGAAGAAAGCCGCAAAGAAGAAGAAGTAGTTTGCGGTAGTGGTCCCAACCAACAAAAAGGCCGACGCGAAAGCGTCGGCTTTTTTGTTGTCCCGGACTCGATCCGGGACCCAGTGTCTCCCGCGTTACCCGGAAACGATCCTCCTGCCGTTTCCCGGACTTGACCCGGGACGCTGTGTCGTCAGGTCTAACCAGTCCTCCCGACCAACACCTCCGAAGTCTCCGGCTCTTCAAACTGTCCCCAGACGTAGGCCCAGAACCTGGGCGGCTCTTCGACCTGGCTCCCTCTCGAAATCACGATGCCGATCGGCTCGTTGTCTGTTGTGGTCTGACTGTTCTGTTTCATCTCGTTTCCCCCCGTTGATCACGCATTGTAGGCCCCTACGTGAAAACACGCGTGATGGATTTGACCCCCACCCCCGTACTGACGGGCTCGCTGGAGCCACCGTTAATGCACCACCGGCCGTAGCCGACGAGAACGGTTCGTCGACTACGGCCGGTCACGAAGCCGTTGGGCTTCCTCCATATAAGGAAGGCAGGACGCGTGCCCGCGTACGCGCGACTTTCCACACGCTGTACACAGGGGGAAAGGGCAACAGAAGGCTGTTGCGCGGGTCGCTCGAAGTGCGGAAACGACACGGGGAGGAAGTGACACCCGTGTCAGTCTGACACCGACCTAGGCGAAGGCTTTGCGCGCCAGGAAGGTGTGCTGGTCGAGGATGTTGACGTCCCAGCCGGAGTAGCGCTGGCGCAATTCATCCTGACTCAGGTTCGATTGTCCGGCGACGAGGGTGCGTACGAGATGCACCCCGCCATCGAGCGTGGCGCTCTTGAGGATCTCGATGACGCGTCCCCGTTCTTCCGGGGAGAGTTTCTCAAAGGCAGCGGGCGAAGACACGACGGCGTGAAGCGGCGATGCCGGGAACCATGCGTCGACCGGAGAGACCATTCCATTGACCCGGGAGGAAAGGCCGACCTGGCCAGCCGCTGTCATCACACGCTCCACGCCGTCCGGGTCTTCTTCGACCGCGGTGACCTGACAGCCATTTGCCACGAGGTAGAGTGCTGTCCCTTCCTCCTGCGGGCCCAGGACGAGCACATGCGCCTCGGCTTCGGACGGGAGGGCCTGCACGAGCGGGGCGTCGAAGGTCATCCCCCAGTGTTCGGGGCGCTTGTAGGCCTCGATGAGCTTGAGTCGCCGGCGGCGCCAGGTGGCGTAGGAGGGGAGCCGGAGGCGTTTGCGGATGATGCGGTCCACTTCTGTACAGAGCATCATCTCGCCGAACATCATCTGCTCGCTGGCCCGCAGGCTCGTGACCGCCTCATCACCGATACGAAGAATCGCCGAGCGCGGGATCGAGTCCTTATAGTTCTCGATCTCCTGGTCGACGTAGAGCTCGTATTCGGTCTTGAGCGATCGGGAGGGCCGGGACATGCCTCACGCGGCAGGGGAGTCGAAGGCAAAGTTAGGCACTCTCGTCAGGCGCGCAAGGGTCTCTTGCATGGAATCATTAGCGTCAGGCGTTTACTCGTCAGGCAGGAGCGTTATGCTGGTTCGGATTCGCGAAGGGATCATGCAGGCGGACGTCCACTGGCTCACCCCCGAGATGCTGGCGGTCTACCTCATCGACACGGGTGACGGGCTGGCCGTGGTCGACCCGGGACCCTCGGTGACTCGTGAGGCACTCGAGCAGGCAATCGGGGCCATGGGGGCCACCTTCAGTGACGTGCGGCACGTGCTCCTGACGCATATCCATCTGGATCATGCCGCCTTCGCCGGACAACTCGTGAAGGAGTCGCCGCGCGCGCACGTGTATGTGCATGCACGCGGAGCCCCGCACATGGAAGACCCGTCGCGTCTCCTCGCCAGCGCACTCCGGATCTACGGCGACGACATGGCTCGGCTCTTTGGCGACTATGGCGCGGTCCCACGCGATCGTCTGGTGGTGCTCGAGGGTGGCGAACACCTCAAGCTGGGACACAAGCGGCTGCTCGCCGGCTACACACCGGGGCATGCCATCCACCACATCGCCTACCTCGACGAGAAGGAAGGGGTGGTGTTCACTGGCGATGTGGCGGGCGAGGCCACGCAGCACAACACGCCGGCGCTCCCGGTCACACCGCCGCCCGATATCGACCTCGAGTCGTGGCGGACGAGTATCGACCTCATGCTCTCATGGAGACCGGAGCAGCTGCTCCTCACTCACTTCGGCCAGGTGGCCAGGCCGCAGGAACACCTCGAAGAGATGTGGACGCGTCTCGTGGACTGGGCAGCCCAGGTGAAGGAAATGATTGCCGACACCAGCCGCAGCGACGAGTATCATGCCGAAGCGTTCGCCGAGTCGGAGTGGCAGCGCCTGACGAGTGGCATGCCTCAGGAGCAGGCCGAGTGGGTGGATCGCAAATCCATCCAGAGCTCATGGCCCGGGCTGGCGCGATATTGGCGCCGCAAGGAGAAGCCGAAGCCTCCGGCGCCAGCGGAAAGTGCCTGAGCTGCCCGAGGTCGAATACGCGGCCAGCGTGGCGCGTCGTGTGGCGGAGGGCAAGCGGATCGGCTCGGTCGAGGTGCTGCATGCGGCGCAGCGCAGGGGTCTGCCCCCACGTGCCTCACGCTCGCTGGCCGGCGATGGCATCGCGCGCATCGAACGTCGGGGCAAGTACCAGGTGTTCCGCCTGACGAGTGGCCGGTCACTCCTCGTGCACTTTCGCATGACCGGCGACTGGGCAGCGGTGCAGCCCGGGGGTGAATTGCCGGCCCATACGCGGATTCTCTTTCGCCTGGAAGACGGCGCCGCACTGGCCCTCGTCGACTCGCGGGCGCTGGGTGGGATCACACTGTATCCCCCCGACATCGATCCATTGCCCGATCTGGGCCCCGAAGCCAACTCGGCGGACTTCAACGATGCAACGTTGGCCGACGCCCTGCGCACACGTCGGGTGCCGATCAAGGTGGCTCTGCTCGATCAGGGTGTGGTGGCCGGGGTGGGCAATATCTACGCGAGCGAAGCGCTCTGGTATGCTCGCGTGGATCCGCGACGTCCCGCCAATGCGTTAGGTCCGGCGGAACTCCGTGCGGTGGTCACCGGTGTGAAGCGGGCGCTTGGCAAGGCGCTGGAACATCCCGAGCGGTACTACGGGGCCGACGGGGTGAGTGACGCCGTGCGCTTCAACGTGTATGATCGCGAGGGGAAGGGGTGCCGGCGCTGCCGGTCACCGATTGTGCGGGTGACGCAGGGCGCGCGGAGTACGTACTGGTGCGCCGAGTGCGCGTCGCACCCGAAACGCGCGACGGGCAGTCGCAGCAGGGGGACTACGGCCTGACCGGCTGCACCCAGGCTCGTTTGCCGTTCGACTCGTACGCCACCGCGCGCACATACCCCTCGTCGCCACGCAGCTCATAGCTGGCGGTCGCGCCGCGCTCTTCCTTGAGCACGCGGCCTCCGTTCCCGATAAAAACAATCCGGTACTTG
This sequence comes from uncultured Gemmatimonadota bacterium, assembly GCA_902826615.1. Classification (GTDB taxonomy): domain Bacteria; phylum Gemmatimonadota; class Gemmatimonadetes; order Gemmatimonadales; family Gemmatimonadaceae; genus RBC101. The sequence continues at coordinate 536,243 of CADEFN010000004.1, read as the reverse complement.
CTCACCCCGTCCTGCTTTACCGCAATACTCAGCCGCTTGTTTGTGAAGGACACGTCGGTGAGCTCCACGCCCGTCGACGCGTAGAAATCACCGCGTTCCATGGCGGCGATGAGCTCGCGACCATCCAGACGTGGCGCGCGCACGTAGATCCACCCTTTGCCGGGTTTTGATGCCGTCGGGTCCCAGGGACGCTTGAAATGATGGGCATCGTCCGTGGCCAGGCCGTAGAGCAGCTTGCCTGACGAGAGAATGTCGTCCCACATCTCCTCCAGGCTGGGCCGGTCGCCACCACCCTCGTTGTTGACCAGGGGATGCCCGTTGTACACCTCGAAGAGTTTGTCATTGCGCACGCGCTTGAGGTCGGCGGCGGTGACGGCCCACCCGAAGTTGGGGTGATTGAGGTGCGGCAGCCCCGAGGCGGAGCGGATGGCATCGACATCGCGCTGGATCACCTCACTCACACTATTCCCGCCCTGCGGGTCCACCTTGCGGGTGACCAGAAGACCGTTGATGTGGAGTGGGAGGCTCCCGTACCGGTCGGTGACTTCTTCACCCGGGAGAATCAGGAATTTGTCGTCCGCCCCCATGAGGGCGTTGAGCCCATCCACCGAGGTGAGGTGGTTGTGATCGGTGAGGACCAGGAAATTGTAGCCCTGCTCCTTGTACCAGCGCGCGACGTCGTCGGGGGAGGAGTCGCCGTCGGAGTTGAGGGTATGGGCGTGTGTGTTGCCTTTCCACCAGCGCATCCCCTGCGTCGATGCCACTGGCGCGGACGCCGAGGCGTGTCGCGCCCCTTCACGCGGGGCGCCGACGGCAGCGAGGGCCAGTGCTCCGGCAGTTACAACCAGGAGATCGGAACGCATCATCAGTCACCGGTTAGGCAGAACCGCCATGTTACCAGGCAATCCCCATGTCTTCGCCATGGTTGGAGGCGGCGCCCCACAACGTGCGGTGCTTGCGATCCATCCAGATGGCGGTGATCGGCCCGGAGGTGCGCTCCTCGAACTCGAGTGTGTATCCCATGCGCCGCAACTCGTTCCGTGTCCACGACGGGACCGACTCGTTGAGCACAATCCGCCCCGGCCGCGACTCATGCGCCCCGAACGAGGACCGCATCTGGAAGCTGTTGATGTTTGGCGCTTCTACGGCTTCCTGCGGTGTCATGCCGAACTCCACAACGTTCAGGAAAAACTGGAGGAGATTCTGGTCCTGCGAGTCGCCCCCCTGCACGCTGAAGGCCAGATACGGTTCACCGTCCTTGAGCGCCAGCGAGGGTGTGAGCGTCACACGCGGGCGTTTGCCGGGCTCTATGACGTTGAAGGGGCCGTCGCCGGGATGGGTGACAAAACTCTGCCCGCGCTGGCTCAGCCCCACCCCGGTACGCCCGGCAATCACGGCCGGCACCCACCCGCCAGAGGGCGTGATGGACACCACCCAGCCTGACGAGTCAGCCGTCTGGATGGAGGTGGTGCCGGCGTAGAAGCCCTCCTCGAAACTCAGGTGCTCGTTCTCTGGCACCACCCGGTCCTGCTGTCCGCTTTTTGGCATGTCGGCCGGCGCACCGGTCACACTCCACTTGGCGAGGAGATCGGCGAAGGGATTGGTTTCTCCCTGGAAGGGATAGGGATCGCCGGGTTTGATGGTGGCGTCGTTGCGGTCCTTGAGCATCGAGGCAAAGCGGGTGCGGGCATACTCCTTGGACATGAGACCACGCATCGGCTCGGCGGGCGCAAAAGCCGGGTCACCGTAGTAGAAGTCGCGATCGGCAAAGGCCATCGACATCGCCTGGTACACGGTGTGGATGTACTTGGTGCTGTTGAAGCCCATGCTCTTGAGGTCGGCGTTCTCGAGGATGTTGAGCGCCTGGAGCAGGGCGGGGCCCTGGGTCCACTGCTGCAGTTTGTAGACGTCGACACCGCGGTAGTTGGTGACCGTGGGCTCCTCGATCTTCACCTTCCAGTTGGCCAGGTCTTCGCGTGTGAAGAGCCCCCCTTCTTCGCGTGTGCCACGCACGATCTCTTCGGCGATATCGCCCTTGTAGAAGCGATCATAAGCGGCATAAATGGCTTCCTTGCGCGACTTGCCCTGCTTGAGGGCAGCGGCTTCTGCTTCGACGAGTTTGCGCAGCGTGGTGGCCAGGTCCTTCTGGACAAACAACTCCCCCGCCTCGGGCGCTTCGCGCGACTGCCCGCCGTGGGGCAGCATGATGTCGCGAGCGTATTTCCACTTCTTGAGCTGCGACTTGTTGGTCTCGATGGAGTTCGCGGTCTGGGCCTCGATGGCATACCCATCCGCCATCTGGATAGCCGGCGCCAGCACCTCGGCCAGGGACAACGTGCCGTATTCAGCGAGCATCGTCATCAGCCCACCCGGTGTGCCGGGGGTGACCGCCGCAAGAGGGCCGAACTCCGGCGGGTTGTTCATCCCGCGGGTGCGGAAATACGCCGGGGTTGCGCCGGCCGGTGCCACGCCTAACGCGTTGATCCCGACAACCTTCTTGAGTTTGGGATTGTAGATGAGTGCCTGGGTTTCCCCGCCCCAGCTGAGCACATCCCACATGGTGGCGACGGCGCCGAGCATGGCGCAGGCGGCGTCCACGGCATTGCCGCCCTTCTGGAAGGTCATGGCCCCGGCGGTGGCGCCGAGTGGCTTGCCCGTCACGGCCATCCAATGCCGGCCGTGCAGCGGGGGCTTCTGTGTGCGTTGGGCTACCGCGGTGGTCGCAACGGCGAGGGACGCCGCAAGGGCAGCAAAGACGACGCGGATCGGGAGATTTCGCATGGCACGGTCGGCAGTGGGAGCCTCAAGATACGGCCGGGACCGCGGGCCGCGAGCATTGCCAGCCGCGTTTCGAGCCTAATCCATGGCCTCCACGAGCGCACCCTTGAGATAGCCGGTCTCGGGAATCGAGAGGATCTCGGGATGGTCGAGTGGCTGGCCGGAGAGTTCGCGCAGCGAGAGGCGCCGGCCACTGTCCGCGGCGGCCCCCTCAATCATCTCCAGAAAGCGGGATTTGGTGAGGTGGTACGAACAGCTCGCCGTGAAGAGCATGCCACCCGGAGCGAGGAGACGCATGGCGCGCAGGTTGATCTCGTGGTAGCCGCGAATGGCGTTTCCAAGCGACTGCTTGTTCTTGGCAAAGGCCGGCGGGTCCACGACGACGGTCTCGAACTTCGTCCCCGCACGCTCAGCGTCACGCAGGTAGTCGAAGGCGTTGGCCTCGACGAATTCGATATTGCTGCGTCCGTTTCGCGCGGCATTCTGCGCGGCACGGTCCAGTGCCTCGCCTGACGAGTCAACGGCAATCACATGATCGGCGCGCGCGGCCAGATGGAGGGCAAAGGAGCCGTGATAGCTGAAGCAGTCGAGCGCGCGGCCGCGGGCCACCTGTCCCACGCGGATGCGATTCTCACGCTGGTCGAGAAAGGCGCCGGTCTTCTGCCCCGTCCATGGCGCGGCAAGGTAGGTGATACCGCCTTCGCGGACCTCGATCTCGCGTGGCACTTCGCCATGCAGGAGTTCGGTGTTCCGCGCGAGGCCCTCACGATCGCGCACCGCGGCGTCGTTGCGCGCGAGAATCCCTTCCACCCCAGTGAGCGACAGCAACTCGGCGACAATCATCTCGCGGAACGACTCCATCCCGGCGCTCAGCAGCTGGACCACGAGCCACCGGTCGTAGCGGTCCACCACCAGGGAGGGGAGCCCATCACCTTCGCCATGCACCAGCCGGCAGGCGGAGGCGTCGATCCCATCGCGCCGCGTGATGGCGCGCGACAGCCGGTTGCGCCACCACGCCTGGTCGATGGTCGCCGCCGGATCGCGATCGAGGAGACGCAGGGAAATCTCCGACGCGGGGCTCCAGAGGGCCTGCCCCAGCAACTGGCCGCTGCGCTCATGGACCGCGACCACTCCGGGGGGCGTAGCGGGTCGCTCGATCAGATCACTGCGGAAAATCCAGGGGTGACCAGTGCGCCACCGCAGCGCACCCTTGGCGCTGACTACTGCTCGTGTCATTTAATTGTCAGCGCTGTCGCGTTTTGCGGTCGTCCGTGCGCGTTTGACGGCCCGGATTGCTTCGGCGTGTTCGCGGAAGGTGCGCCGGAACTCGTGGTGGCCATCGGGGTGGGCGACAAAGTAGAGCCACGGCACATTCGCCGGGTTGGCTGCGGCATCCATGCTCGGCGCACCCGGAGAGGCGATGGGGCCCGGCGGGAGCCCGGCGTATTTGTACGTGTTGTAGCGCGAGTCGACCTCGAGGTCCTTGAAGAGCACCCGTTCGACATGTTTGCCTAACGCGTACTGAACGGTGGGGTCGGCCTGGAGACGCATCCCGATCTTGAGCCGGTTGTGATACACCGCCGAGATGATGGGGCGCTCCTCAGGCACGCGCGCCTCGGTCTCGATGATGGCGGCGAGCGACATGAGGTCGTGACGAGTCATGGCCATGACCTTGCCGCGTTCATCCCATTCGGGTTTCCACTTTTGCTCGAATCGATCAACCATGGCGGCAACGGCGTCACGGGCCGTGGTGCCGGGCGCAAAGGCGTAGGTGTCGGGAAAGAGGTATCCCTCCACCGTGGGTGTGGGGACGTTCAGTCTGCGGCGCAGGGCGCTATCCGAGACGGCGGCCATCACCGATTCCGGTGGCACCTCCAGTACGCGGGCGAGCTGCGGCATGATCTTCCCGAGATTCCAGCCTTCGGGAATGGTGATCATGGCCATCAACCCGCGACCACCTGCCAGGGCGTCGAGTAACTCTCCCCACGATTGAGAAGCTGCAAACTGGTAGGTACCGGCCTTGATGGCGCGGTCGCGGCCCGTCAGTGATGCGTACCGGGCGAACAACGCAGGAAAGCGGATGACCTTGCGAGAGGCCAGGGAGTCAGCGGCCGTTCGGAAGGGTGTGCCAGGCGGGATTACCACGCGGCGCGGTGTCGGGTCGCCACCGCATGCGGTGAGGATCGCCAGTGCGGCAGTGCAGGCCAAGAGAGCTCCCCGCTTTCGCGGAGACGACGGGAGCTCGCCCCTCATCCCTTCGACTCCAGCGCATGTTGCAGCAACACCGTCGCGGCCAGCGCATCGACGTCACCCTTGCGCCCCTCGGTAGAGCCACCGAGTTCGCGGATGGCACGCAGCGCGGCGGCAGTGGTGAAGCGTTCGTCGACATACCGAACCGCCGCACCGGTCCGTTCACCGATCGCAGTGCCCACCAGACGCACCTCGGCGCAACGCGGTGTTTCGTCGCCATTTCCGTCGAGGGGGAGCCCCAGCACTACTTCGTTTGCCTCGAGCGCGACCATGCGTCGGATGAGTTCGGCGACGGGGGGACGTTTGCCTGCGCGTCGCAGGATGTGCCCGGCGGGGGAGGCAATGGTGCGCGACGGGTCGCTGATGGCCAGACCAATGCGCCGCTCCCCGTAGTCAA
>CADEFN010000004.1:0-530718 GCA_902826615.1 uncultured Gemmatimonadota bacterium | reverse complement strand
CTCGTGCCTCTCGTGCTTCCCGTGCCTCTCATGCTTCTGCCCCTAACCCTGCGCCATCTGCACGAAGAACTCACGATTCGTCTTTGAGCGCTGCAGCTGTTTGGTCAGGAAGGTGATCGACTCGTCCGAGGGCATGTCGCCCAGGAAGGTCCGCAGCAGATATACGCGGTTCATCTCCTCGCGGTCGAGAAGGAGCTCCTCGCGACGCGTGCCGGACTTGTTGATGTCGATGGCAGGGAAAAGGCGCTTGTTGGCGATCTCGCGGCTCAGCACCAACTCCATGTTGCCGGTGCCCTTGAACTCCTCGAAGATCACTTCGTCCATGCGCGAGTTGGTCTCGACGAGTGCCGTAGCCACAATGGTGAGTGAGCCACCGTCGTCAATCTTGCGCGCAGAACCAAAGAACTTCTTGGGCTTCTGCATGGCCGAGGCGTCGAGACCGCCGGACATGATCTTGCCCGACTGCGGGATGACCGCGTTGTGCGCGCGTGCCAGGCGGGTGATCGAGTCGAGGAGAATCACCACGTCTTTCCCGTGCTCCACGAGGCGCTTGGCCTTTTCGATCACCATGTCGGCCACCAGCACGTGACGCTCGGCCGGTTCATCAAAAGTCGAGCTGATCACCTCGGCTCCGGGCACCGACTCGTTGAAATCGGTCACTTCTTCCGGTCGCTCGTCGATGAGCAGGACGATGAGCGTGACTTCTGGATGATTCTCGACGATGGCGTTTGCCATCTTCTGCAGGAGAATCGTCTTGCCGGCCCGCGGCGGCGCCACAATCAGCCCGCGTTGTCCCTTACCGATCGGCGCGACCAGATCGACCACACGCATCGAGAGATCCCCGTTCTCCAGCCGGAGCCGCTGGTCGGGGTAGCGCGGGCGAAGGTTCTCGAAGGTGAGCCGGGGGCGGGACGGATCCGGGTCGTCTCCATTGATCGTGTCGACCTTGAGCAGCGCGAGATAACGCTCCCACTGCTTGGGCGGCCGTACCTCACCCAGAATGGTGTCGCCCGTGCGCAGGTCAAAGCGCTTGATCTGCGACGGCGAGACGTAAATGTCGTCCGGGCCATGCAGGTATGACCAATGCTGGCTTCGCAGGAAGCCGTAGCCCTCGGCGAGGATCTCGAGGACTCCTTCGCCACGCAGAACCACTTCCTTATCAAGCAGACGCTGCTCAATCCGGAAGATCAGGTCCTGCTTTCGCAGTCCCGATGTGTTCTCGACTTCGAGTTCGGCCGCGAGCGTTTGAAGCTCAGTGACCGTTTTTTGCTTCAGCTCGGCAATGTCCACTGAGGAGGACGCTGGGGTTCCGTGGCGAGTTCTACAGCGCCCGGAGTGCTTCGCGAAGGTAGCCGACCGGGCTGGGGCCGGCAAGCAGACTGGTCAGTGTGAGCCAGCTCACAACTTTAACCGGTGTACGGCGGCCGCGACTGATAAGGTGGGAGTGCGCGAGGCGGGATTCGAACCCACGACCTTCGGCTCCGGAGGCCGACGCTCTATCCAGCTGAGCTACTCGCGCGATTTCCCCGCGGAACTCAGGGGAAGGAAAGAGTAACCCCCCATGAGGCGCCTGTACAAGCCGCGTCTCCTCCGGTCGATACTGCGAGGAGATGGGCCCGTGTTGCCGTGACCCGGGTACGAATCTCCAGCCGACCGACCGTGACCGCGCAGCCCGCCGCACCCGAGTCCTCAGCCTGCTACGACGTTTTCGTGGCCCGGCAGCCCATCTTCGAGGCCGACGGTCGTCTGGCCGCCTACGAGCTGCTCTACCGGCGGTCGGGCGCGAGTGGTGGGGCCGAAGGGGCCACTGCCGAGGTCATGGCCGCCGAGGTTCTGGTCCAGACTTTCCTGAACATCGGCGTCGATCAGGTGACCGGAGACGCCAAGGCTTTCCTGAACTTCACGCGCGAGATGCTGGTGAACGGCGTCTATGGTCTCTTCGACAAGAGGCGGGTGGTGATCGAATTGCTCGAGACAGTAACCCCGGACGACGAGGTGCTCGCGACGGTAGAGACGATGGTCAACAACGGGTATACCATCGCCCTCGACGACTTTGAATACACGCCGGAGTGGGATCGCATTCTGCCCCACGTAGGCATCGTGAAGGTAGACGTACTCGATCGGGATCTGTCATCGCTCGAGGGTCTGGTGGCCCGTCTCAAGTCGTTTGGTGCGGTACTGCTCGCGGAGCGGGTGGAAACGCAGGAGGTGGCTGACCGCTGCCGCCGCCTGGGCTTCTCGATGTTCCAGGGGTACTTCTTCCAGCGCCCCGAGATTCTGACGAAGACAGAACTGTCCGCGGGGCAGCTGACGATTCTGCGTCTCATGAACCTGCTGCGCGACGGCAACTCGTCAGACGCCGCACTCGACGATGCCTTCCGGGGCGACGTCTCGCTCACGATGAAGTTGCTCCGCACGGTGAACTCGGCGGCCATGGGTGGCCGTGGTATCGAGTCGATTCGGCATGCGGTGCGCATGGTGGGACGATCGGAGCTGCACAAATGGCTCTCGCTTCTCCTTGTCTCGTCGGTGGCCACACGCGGTGGCACCGATCTCGAAGTGGTCCGCAGCGCCCTGGTTCGCGCGCGCTTCGCCGAGCAGATCGGGCGGCAGAGTGGTGACCGTCGTGCGGCCGAGTCGCTGTTCATGGTTGGTCTCTTCTCGCTGCTCGACGCCTTGCTGCGGATGCCGATCGGTGAGGTGCTGGAGAAGATCGACCTGGCGGACGAGATCAAGCGCGCCCTGCTGGTGCGCGCCGGCCCGTATGCGTCGGCGCTCTCCCTGGTCGAAGGATGGGAACGCGCCAGCTGGGACGTGGTCTACGCCGAGGGCAAAACGCTGGGGCTCGACTTGTCGCTGCTGGGCGACCTCTACATCGAATCACTGGCCTGGGCTCGCGAGCGACTGCACGTCGGCGCCTAACGACTATTCAGGCTCCAGTCGTACGGGGTGTCGACCCAGGTGAAGGTGCCCGACCGGACCAGGTCGCGCGCGTCACCCGCGGGGATGTAGCGGGCCCAGAACGCGCCCACGCCAGCCAGTGAGCCCCCGAAGTCGCCCCGATACCAGGTGAAAATCGGCGAGCCGTACACGGTGCGTGTGGCAACATCAACGCGGTTCTTGGTCGTTTGCCCGAGAAAGGCGGCTGCTTGCGCGTCGAGCTGCGCGTCGAGTGTGGCGGCCTCGTAGGCTTCCGGACGCAATGGCGGGCACCCTTTGGCCGCGCACACCAGGGCCACGTGGATGCGTGGATCGCCAAACACGGGACGGATGATGCGGTGTTCGACATCGTCGAGCGTCAGCACGGAGTCACGTGTGCGCACGATGCGTTCCGCCCACGGGCTCTTGCGGGAGAAGCCGAGGATCTTGTTGATGTTGCGAATCGACTTGCGCTCCTTGCGCAGGTTGATCAGCTGAATGGTCCAGGCGTTGTAGACATTGATCCAGTACGCCAGCTGCTCGTTGCGACCAAGCCGGGCGGGGTCGATCCCTTCCAGGTGAACGAGATACCGCGCGAAGGAGGGGTCGCCGGCAAAGGCGTTGTAGTCAACCCGCCCGTCGGTGACATACCGTGCGAGGAGTGCGGTGAATGGCCGATGATCAGGCGCCGGTGTGTCCTGAGCGCTGGCCGTGGTTGTCAGCATGAGGAGGGAGAGGAGAAGCACTTTCATGCCGACACCGGTGCCGGGGCGCGTCGCCCTGTGAGCAGCGAGACGGTTGCACCGCTCGCAAAAATCAGCGGGAGCCCATAGATGGCCCACGGCCATGTGTAGCCCCCGGCTTCGCCAACCACGACAAAACATCCCACGCCCCAGACCACACCGGTCACCACGCTGGCCCACGCACCCACTGTGTTGGCCCTGGGCCAGTGGAAGCCGGCGAGGAGCGCAAAGGCGAGGGCGGCCACGGGGATGTTGGCGAGAATCAGGCGGTTGAGAATGTCGTCGACGAGGAAGGTGGCGCCGGCCCAGCTGAGCAATGCTGCAGTGCTCACCAGGAGCCGCTGTGTGCGCACCGGGTCGCGCCCCGGTGTGGTGAAGTCAGCCGTGACCATCGCGGCCATGGCACTCCAGACGCCGGCCAGAGTGGTGAAGGCGGCACCAAAGAGGACCGCGAAGCCTATCCCACGAAGACCGGCAGGAAGCCAGGCACCCATCATGGTGGGCACCGCGAGCTGGGCATCACTCAGCGACGGCTGCTCGACCCTCAGGAAACTCGCGCCGAGTACCATGGCGCCGTACAAGAGGAAGATGAGCACCGCGCTCCAACCCACAGCCTTCCAGGCGGTGCGCTCGTCGCGTGCGGCGAAAATCTTCTGACCGTACCAGGGCGCCGCGATGTAGGTGAAGCATGTCAGCACCACCAGGGTGCTGACAAAACGCATGGACAGCGCAGGGTGCGTCCATTGCTGAACGACACTCACGCGAAGCTGATCGGCGGGGAAGACCGTTGCGAGGCCATCAAAGCCGCCGACGCGCCGCCATCCAATGAAGAGCAGGAGTGGGAAGACCACCAACGAAACCACAAAACCGGCGACGTCGGCGCGGACAATGGACCGCAGCCCACCGGGAAGCACGGCCACCAGGACCAGCGCGGTGAGGAGGGCGGAGAGCGCGGGGAGGGGCACCGCGCTCGGAACGAAGGGGGCAAAAAGCAGCGTCATCGACTTCACGTAGGTGGCCGTGAAGCCGACCATCGCCACCAGGAGAAGCCCGGAGGCGGTGCGGCCAAGGGCGCGCGAGTAACGCGCCGTGAAGAACTCCCCCACCGAGGTGCGATTGAAGCGCTTCCAATCCTTTGCAACGCTGGCGGCGTAGAACAGGAGCCCGATGAGAAAAACGCCGGGCATGGCCAGTGCCATCGGTCCGGCGCCATACCCTGCCGCGGCAAACGCCAGGAGCGTACTTGTGTTGAACTCCGTCATCACTAGCGTTGCGACCAGCGGAAAGAGGCCGAGCTGTCGTGAGGCGACGGTAAAGTCTTCGGTGGTGGAGGCACGCTTGAAGCCCACCCCAACGAAGAGCAGGAGCATCACGCCAAAGCCGAGCAGATCGAGAAGTTGAAGTTCGGGCAAGTGCGTTGGCTGGTCAGAGAGACAGTGTCATGAAGGAACTCGTGAGCCTGCTCGGGGATTCCCGACATGTTACCACCCTCCCCCCCATCCCTACCGATGTACGTCCGATTGGTTGTGCGCGGATTTCTTTCCCTGCTGATGGCGCTCCCCCTCGTAACGGCCGCTGGTCAGTCGGCGGGGCAGCTCAAAGGTACGGTTCGTGAGCAGCGTGGTCGACCGATTGCCGGCGCATCGGTGAGTGTGGCACCCGATACCACGGGCGCCCGCACTGACAGCGAGGGGCGTTTTACGCTCAGTGTCCCCAGCGGACGGGCCCTTCAGGTGACGGTGCGGGCGCCAGGCTTCGCCGCATTGGATGTGGATGTCGCGACACTGGCGGCGGGCGAAGAGCGCACGGTGACGGTGGTAATGCCCTCGCTCTCCGTGCTGGACGTACGCAAGGTGATTGCCTCCTCGGCGCTGCCGCTGATCAACACTGAAAATGCAGCGACTGGTGGATCGATTGATGCCCGCGAGCTGGCGACGCTGCCAACCGATGCCCGCGACCCCATTGCACTGCTCTACAACATTCCGGGCATCACGCCGGCCACCGGTTTCTTTGGCGATGCACCGCGGCTTTCGTTCAATGGCGGCAACGCGTTGTACTCGCGTTATCTCCTCGATGGGCTGGACAACAACGAGGGATTCCTGGGCGGCCCGCGGGTAGAAGTGCCCCTGAGCGCCATTGCGCGAATGGACGCTCTCGTCAACACCTACTCCACCGAGTTCGGGCGCAGCCCAGATGGTGTCGTCAACATCAACTCGGCGGCCGGCCAGCGCGAACGGACCGGCGACTTTTTCGTCTACTCCCGGCCGGGGCGTCCATTCGATGCGCGGATTCCTGTGCCGTTTGGCGGCGTGAGTGAAGCGATCGAACGACGGCAGGAAGGATTCCGCCGACTGCAGGCTGGTGGTTCGTTGCGTGGTGGTCTTGCGGGTGAGCGAAGCTTTTTCTCGACGGCGGTGGAGTACACCCGCGAAGACGAAGACCGCATCGGCTCGACCGCGCTGGCCCAGTTTCTCGGCACCGAAACGAGACAAACCTGGAAAGGATTTGGACGCCTGGATCATGGCTGGTCGCCAACCCAGGTGACCACGTTGCGTCTGGCGGCGAGTGCCGTGGATCGCGCGGGCAATGGCAGCGGGGTGGTGACACCGGAGGCCGATATCACCACGCGACGTGTTGGCAGTCTCTCGGCGCTGACACATCGCAGCAGCTTGCGTGGCTTGACGGCATTCAACACCGCGTCGCTGCAGTTTGGCACCTTCCGGTGGTACTTCCCGCCCACTGAAAGCGACTTCTCCCAGCCGCAGGTCACTGTCCTTACGCCGGCCCTGGCCACACAGGCCGTGGTGGGGTCCAGCAACTTCGTGTTTGACGAAACGGAGCGGCAGTGGCAGTTCCGCGATGTGTTCGAGGCGGCCGTTGGTGACAAACATACCCTGCGCATGGGCGCCGACATCGTGGCTTCGAACTTCCGTCTGCGGGCGGCGAGTACCAATCCCAATGGCTCGTATGTTGTCTTCAACGATGGCAATATCGCCGTGCCTAACGGGCGTACCCTCTCCATCCGCGACATTCCGCGGAATGTGCGCGTGCAGAGTTACACCATCGACGCGCGGCCCCAGCAGGTCAACCTCGGCCAGCGGGTGTATGGGTTGTTCGCCGAGGATACGTGGCGTCCCGGGCCATCGCTCACGCTCGTTGGGGGCCTGCGATGGGACTACGATGATCTCACGAGCCGCGGCGAAAGTGATCCGGATCTCGACAACATCCAGCCCCGCGTTTCGTTCAACTGGGCGCGGTCACCGCAGGATGTGATTCGCGGTGGTGTGGGTCGCTACGCGGGACAATTTCCGTATGCCATCTATTCTGATGCCATCCAGCTGGGTGACCGCGGGAATGCTGTGCTCACCTACAGTGGTTCGTCGGCGCCGGCGTTTGGCGCGGGCAAGTTGCCAGCCCAGATCAGCGCGTCAGAGATCCAGTCGGTGCCGCGTGAGGTCTTCCGGACATTCGCGTTAGGTCTGGAGCAGCCGATGAGCTGGCAGACCACACTTGGCTACCAGCGGCAGATCGGGGAGAAGTGGGGAGTGAGCGCCGACCTGGTGTGGAGCGAGACGCGCAACCTGCCATGGATGGCCGACCTCAATCCCGTGTCGCGTCGTCTCACGGCCGCGGACTCCATCGGCCTGGTGTGCGCCAGCGCCACCTCCTGTCCCGGTGATGGCAGCCGCACGGGAAACCCGACCCGCACTGGCTACCGTCGCTTGTCCACCGCACAGTCAGAGGGTGAAGCGCGGTATGTTGCACTGTACGTTAGTGCTCGGCGAGCGCTGAGTGAACGCTGGCAGCTGGACGGCAACTGGACCTGGTCACGTGCCCAGAACAACACCGAGGACATCAACTTCTCCGCCACGCAGGGCAACTGCTTCAGCCGCGATCGGGTGGACGCCGTGACTGGGCAGCCTTGCACCAGCGACGAGTGGGCCGACGCCAATAACGACCGGCGGCATCGGCTTACGCTGCGGAGTGTGTATGGCACGCGCAATGGATTCACGTGGAGTCTGATCGGTGACGCACAGACGGGCGTGCCGGTGAACCGTCTGGCGGGCACTGCTGGCGCCGCCGGTGTCGCACGATTCGACTTGTTAGGCACGGGCCCTGTTCGGGGTAACTCCTTTATCGGAAACGCCGACCGCTTTTTTGGTGTGGCGCGGAACTCGGAACGGCTCCCGGGTTCGGTGACCCTGGCGACCGGGCTCGCATGGCGTGGCAGTTTGCCCGGTGGTGATGTGGAGTTGCGCGCCGACGTGTTCAACCTGCTGAACACCCTGGTGTGGGGGGGCTACGCCAACGGCATTGGTGGCGGCGGAAGTCGCCTGCAGTTCGGGCGGCCGGGTGACCCCACCTACCTCTTTGCAGCAGCACCGGGTCGTCAGCTCCAGTTCTCGCTGCGGTACGCTGTGGCGGCGAGGGGCACGCGCTAGCGCGGTGCTCGACGAAGCCTTTCGTCAATGGTTGTCGCGCGGGGCGGCTGGGCCGGCCCGCGCGCTGCTGCGTCTGGGGGTATCGCCGGACCAGGTGACGCTGGCCGCCTTTGGCATTGCCGTTGGCGGGGCAGGGGCGATTGCCACCGGGCACTTCAGGGCAGGGCTCGCCCTCTGGCTGGTGAGCCGGCTGCTCGATGGCTACGACGGCCTCCTCGCGCGGCTTGGTGGGCGCACGTCGTTGTTTGGGGGGTATCTCGATATCTGTCTCGACATGCTGGCGTATTCGCTCATGGCGATTGCCTTTGCGCGCGCCATGCCGGCGGACGCGATTCTGTGGCTGGTAGTGCTGGCCGGGTATGTCATGGCGATCACGACTACTTTGGCTCTCTCGTCGCTGCTGGAGAAACTTGATCGGCAGCTGGGCGGGAATCGATCGGTGCAGTTTACGCCGGGGCTCGCCGAGGGGGGGGAGACGACGATTGTGTATTCGGTGATTGCGATGTGGCCGTCGTGGAGCCGGTGGGTGCTGGTGGTGTGGATTGTGTTGCTGTCACTGACGATGGTGCAGCGCACGGGTCTCGCCTGGCGTTTGCTGCGTGCACGAAGCGAGCGTTAGGCAAGGCAAGGCAGCCATGCAAGGCCGGGATCGCAAGGAGAGGGTCACCGAGATAGCCCTTTTCGCGGCTGCGTTGGCCATTGCGCTTTGGGCACCGCTCTTCAATGGGTTCCCCCTGGTCTACTGGGACACGGGCACGTACCTGAGGAGCTCCTTCGAGCTGACGGTGCCGCCGGATCGCCCGGTGTTCTACAGTCTCTGGCTTGCCTCCCTCCGCACGTTAGGGGCATCGAGCCTGTGGGTTCCGGTGGTCGCACAGGCCGCAGCAGCCCTGGGGCTCTCAGCAGCCTGTCTGCGCGCGGCGGGCCGCCCCCTTTGGCTCCTTCTCCCTCTGGCGTTGATCAGCAATGGCACCTGGTATTGGGGCCAGATCATGCCCGATGCCTGGAGCGGAGGCGTAGCCCTGTGCCTGGGACTCCTGCTTTCTGGTGCGCTGAACGGGAGGTGGAGCCGCTCTCTCGTTTGGCTCTGCCTCGTCTTTTCCGTGGCAGTGCACTATTCCCATGGACTCATCGGCGTACTGGTTATGTGCGCTGTGGGAAGTTGGGCTGCCGCTACACAGCAGTGGGCAGCGCTGCGACGGCGCTGGTTGAGTACGGCACTGGCCGTCGTCACAGGCTTTGCACTGGTGCTCGTCGTCAACGGTACCATGACCGGACGGGTGTTCTTCTCGGAGAGCGCGTCCGTGTTCTACACGGGGCGCCTCATCCAGTCCGGGCTCTTGCAGCGGTTCCTGAAGGAGCAGTGCGGGGCAGGGGAGGCATACGCCCTCTGTCGTCACGCCGAGTATTTCCAGAACCATGGCGCCTACGACTTCCTGTGGGATGAATCCGCGAGCCCGCTCTACTCCCACCTGGGGGGCTGGCAGGAGGCAGGGCCCCGACTGGCGCCCCTGGTTCGAAAGGCGCTGACGGCGTATCCGCGCGAGAACCTCGTGATGGCAGTGGAGGGCACATTCACTCAGCTCACGCTGAGCGGCACCGGGGATGGACTACAGATGCCCTATGGCAAGGGCGCAAACGTCTACAAGCAAATCCACGATCGTCTGCCAGAGCAGTTCGGCGCATTCCAGGAGAGCCGTCTGCAGCAAGCCCGTCTTTGGCCCGTGGTAGCCCGATTGAGCAAGGTCTACAATCTCCTCGCAATCCTGGCGCTCCTGATTTTTGCCTTGCGGTGGAGGGCCCTGGCCGTGGCGCTAGCCCTCTTCTTCGTGTCCAGCGCCGCAGTCACCGGAGCGTTGTCCTTCCCCATCCAGCGTATGCAGGGGCGCCTTCTCTGGCTGTTGGTGGTCGCCGCCCTGCTGGTTGCGGGAAAACGACCGAGGCAATGAAGCCGTCGAACGAACGCCATGTCGATCGGCCTGCATCCTGGTTGTAGGCGTAGACCGCGTCCCCGAAGCTCAAGGCGCAAGGCGTGACGTTCGACGCCGAACCTGCTCACCGGCGAAGACCACGGCGACCAGGCAACCCATCACCACCGAGGGCCACGCGAAGCGGTAGCTCGCTGCCCCAGCGCCGAAGAAGAAAGTGCCGAGGTTGAGGAGCGTGGCTGCGCACGCCCAGGCAAGTACGCGGCGCTCCACCCGAGGGGACCGGAACCAACCCAGCCCAGCGATAGTGATCAGCACGTACACCCAGACGGCGTGCAGTGGCCCCCCGCGCTGTCCCGATCCGAAAGTGGAGGCCGTCAGGTAGGACAGCACACGATCGATCGCGCCTGGGAAGGCGAAGCGGTACCCCCACTCGTTAGGGTCGACCTGGTCATGGAAGACGTACTCGGCAGGCCCGTTGATGGCGAGTTGATGCATGAACATGTCCCAGCGCTCATGCAGATAGCTGCCCGGGTTGTGCAGCACGGCGTTAGCCCAGGCCTTGAAGAGATCCGGGTACTCCCCTCTTTCCAGCGCGTAGATCACGGGGTCGGGATGTTTCACCAGCGGCAACACGTCCACCACGTCAAACGCCTCTCGCAACCTCTCGACGTCGCCGTCGTAGATGTTGGCGGGGAACCAGCTGCTGTCGGTATCGATCGAGATGGCCGCCAGGTCGTAGAAGAGCGTCTGCTGTTCCGGGTGGATATGGGACACGTGGGCCACCTTCCGGACGACCTCCTGGGAGACCAGCATCATCACCACCATGACACCCGCCGTGACGGCCATGGCAGCCATCTGTACCATGCCCTGCCATCGCCCAGGCCCGCGTCGTTGCAGCCATCGCCAGCGAGTCCCCAAGGCGCCGAGCATCATTGCCGCGACAATCAGCACGAGGGCTGCAGGAGGGGCGTTCTGGCGAGTGGCCAACATCGCCCAAGCAGCAAGGAGGAACAGAGCGGTTGGGATACGTCGTCCCTCGCCGGCAGTCCTCGTCATCCAGAGCAGCGCGCTCACCGCAGCCAGCAGCGCACCGACGAACCACTGATCGCGACCCCAGTAGATGACGAAGCCCAGCAGCGGGGGATAGGCCAGAAGGACGACGGTCAGCCCCACGGCCGTTCGCTTGCGCATCGCGGTGGCCAGCACGCCGAAGAGGCCTAACGATAGGATCACGACCGAAGCCGCATAGACCAACCCTGGGCCGAGGCCGAGCCGCCAGAACGGACGCCACAACGGGACGAGCACGCCCGAGTGCCAGTCGTTGTAACGCCCGGACCGTACCTGGCCGATCTGGGTCAACGCGTCCACGTTCATCGCCCCGGGCCAGGTCACCACCGACAAAGCGAGTGCAACTCCCACCACGGCGAGCGTGGTCCAACGCGGTCCCTTCACCAACAAGCCGCCACCTGCAATAGGTACCTCATCCGCATGTTGACGGCTCCATCGTCCGATTCCTGCGGACTTGCTGGGTGACACCTGCGCTATCCCAAAGTGGGCTGACGCAGAAACATTCTCAACCGTGCAGGGTGTACCTGCCGGGCCTTCGACGCCGGCATCAATTGCGCGGACGGCCTTTTTGACGGACAACGCTTGAACGACTCACGCCGTCTCCTTGCGTCTCATTCGCGGCGCCAGTCAGATTGCATCATGGGGTCGCTCGATCTTGAGTTCCTGCCCCTCACCCCCGAAAGGATTGATTGAGCCGGTGGTACAGCCATGGTCTCGCGGGGGTCTGCTCGGCATGTGCGTTCGGTAGGAGCGCCGATGACGGGCGGAGGCACTCTCCCAGAAGGCGCTCCCTCGGTGCGCGAGGACCTCATTGAGATCCTGCTTGGCGACGACGCAGCGGCGTCTGCGTCCGTTAGGCGGCTGACAAGCGCGAATGGTTGGCCGCAAGCCCTGGAGGTCGCCGACGTGTGGAGCGTCGCCCCGAACCTCCGTGCCCGTCTCACTTCGCTCGGGGTGGACGCGCCGCCGCCGGTGCGTCGAGAACTCTTCATCCGCGCCCAGCGGTCGTCTGCTGCGGCCACCTTGCAGGCGCGGCGTGGCGTGCAACTCTGTCAGTACCTCGAAGAGCAGGGCATTCCGGCAGTGGTGTTCAAGGGACTGGCCTCGATCGCCCACCTCCACGGCGGCTCGCCGGCGCAACGGATGATCAAGGATGTTGATGTCCTGATCCGGCCACGCGACCTGACCCAGGTGCTCGAAGCGCTGCAGGCAGTCGGGATGCAGTGTGAAGACGGTGGCAGCCTGGGCGACTACCTCGCGTTTGTTCGAAACTCTCCCGGGTTTGGTGGGAACGAGGCGATCACGCTTCGCGGCAAGGACCAGGCAGACCTCGACCTGCATTGGAGTATCGGACCCTCCACCCATCCAGGGCTCCATGCCGATGCGATCATCGATCGAGCCGAACGTGTCACCCTCTTCGGTGCCTCGATCCGCGTGGTCACACCCGCGGATGGCCTGATGCTTTCGGCACATCACAGCATTCGCGAAACGTTCGCGGCCGATCAGATGCTGCGCGATGTGTTCGACACAGCAGGCTGGCTGACCTTGCTCACGCAGCGCGGATCTCTTGCCGATGCATTGCAGCAGGCCAGCGCGTGCCGAATGGACGTGCCAGTGTTGGCGCTCGCCGAAATTCTGGTGCGGCGGTCGGGCCGCGATCGTATCGCGCCAACGGACGCTCGCGCTGAACGACTCGCGGAACTCTTCGATCTCCAGGTGCGCGAGGGGCCAATCGCGAAGGACCTCACGTACCTGGCGGATACCCATGCGGTGCGCCAAATCGTGTCCGGGCTCCTGGGTGGCTGGAAGCGCTATCGAGGCCAGATGGCCGCCTTCGAGACCCTCCTGTCGGGCCAGCGCCTGCCACTGTCGCGGAGACTGGCGTTGCGCCTATATCAGCTCCGACGTCTTGATTTCAGGCGCTGGCGCATGCTTCGGACCCTGGCCAAGGCGAGATCGGCCTATCAGCGGCGGAACTGAAAAGCACAGCATTCCAGAA
Organism: uncultured Gemmatimonadota bacterium; assembly: GCA_902826615.1. Lineage (GTDB taxonomy): Bacteria > Gemmatimonadota > Gemmatimonadetes > Gemmatimonadales > Gemmatimonadaceae > RBC101. The sequence goes on along the minus strand of CADEFN010000004.1, from coordinate 517,616 downwards.
ACGGATAGGAGTCCTGAATGACGATGACAAATTGGCTGGCTTCGGATTCGCTGAGGCCCAATGAACGGTCGGTTTCGAGTGAGGAAATCGACGGGGAAGCCATCCTCATGAACCACGACACCGGCATGTACTTCAACTCCACCGGGTCTGGGGGATTGATCTGGCGAGCGATCAGCATGGGCGCTTCACGTGACCAGACAGTCGCCGTTCTCGCTGCCCACTACGACCTCGAGTCAGACGCGGTCCGCGCGGATGTCACGGCCTTCATCGCGGAGCTTGATCGCCACGGGCTGATCGTGAGCGGGGGAGCGGCAATGGCCAACGCGCCGAGCCTGCCAGGCCCGGCGAGCGTCGCCTATGCGCCCCCCGAGCTTGGGGTGCATGCCGACCTGGCCGACCTCCTCCTCCTTGACCCGATCCACGAGGTTGCCGAGGCGGGTTGGCCATCCCCCAATCCCGCCAAGGACGATGAACGCAAGTGAGCCAGGTGATGGTGACGCCTGGCGGGGCTTACCCCGGTTCCTCTATCCTGACGAACAGCAACAACTGCTGCTGAGTATCGCGCTCGGCTCGAGCCGCGACCCCACAGCTGCTTTTGAGATGTGGTGCCAGCGGACGGACCTCGAGGGCGATATCGAGCCCGCGAGCTATCGCCTCCTGCCGCTGGTGTATCATCGCCTGCGCGAGTCCGGGAGCCGTCATCGCGAAATGGCGCGGCTTCGGGGGATCTATCAGCACAGCTGGTGCGAGACTCAGCTCCACCTGCGCGGGGCGGAGGTTGCCTTGGGGGTGCTCAACAAAGCAGGCATTCCGGTCATGGTGAGCAAGGGCCTCGCGCTGGTCGGGCGCTACTATGCCAGCCCGGCACTCAGACCGATGAGTGACTGTGACATCTACATCCCCAGAGCCGAGATCGAGGCGGCGTGCACGGTGCTCGGCAAGGCCGGTTGGCGGGTGACTGATCCGCGGGCCCAGGCGGGCACGCGGGACATGGTCGTGCTCTTTCCTGCCATGGTCTTGTGGCACGACGAATGGCGCGAACTCGACCTGCATTGGAGCCTGATGTCCGGACTCACCATGCCGCGCATCATCGACCGGTTCTGGGCGCGTGCGAGCCCGCATCAATTTGGCACCAGCCGCGCACTCGTCCCCGCACCGGACGACTTGCTGCTGCACGTCGTTGCACACGGCATGTCCAGCAATATCCTGCCGCCCCTGCGCTGGATCGTTGATGCCGCGACCATTGTGGCTCGCCACGGCGAAACCATCGACTGGCCGGCGCTGCGACAATTCGCCCGTCAGAATTGGGCGGGTTCGCGCTTGGCCCGCGGCCTGGCCCTCGTCCGTTCATTGTGCGATCTGCCGATCCCGGAATACATGACGGTCGATCAACCGCACTTGCTCGAACGGCTGGAGAAGCGCGTCATTCTGGACAATCCGGGCGGCACGCCTCCCGCCTACTATCCGCTCGTCACTCGCGCCATCATGCTGGCGAAGCTGCTCAGCGACGACGATCGGCGGCACATTCCGCGACTGACGCGCGCGTTTTTCAGTCGGCAACTGCGTCGGGTGTTTGCGTGAACAAACAGTTGAAGGAGCGCTGGACATGGCTCCTGCGCCAGCTGTGGCCGCGTCGGGGTGCACTGCTGCTGATGGCGCTCTCGTCGCTGCCGGCCCTGTGCGCGAACCTGGCGATCCTCACGCTGATGCGTCGATTGTTCGACCGGGTGATTCCCGCAGGCGACAGCGACGCCGTGATCCTTGTTGGCGTGTCGCTGTTCGGGCTTTGGGTGGCCAATGCCCTGGTGGCCGTGCTGGTCGTGCTTTGGTCGGCGCCGGTGTTGCGCGACATCACCCGCAACGTGCGGATGGCGCTGCTGGCCGAGTTGTGCCACTGGAGATGGGCCGATCTGGCAGCTGTTGATAGTGGCCGGGCGGAGGCCCGTGTCGTGTACGAAACCGAGCAGGTCGAGCAGTTGCTCCAATCAGTGTTCTTGCATGCGTTGCCGGCGCTGCTGCCCTTGTTTGTTTTTCTTGGGGTGATGATCTGGCTCTCCCCGGCTCTCACGGCCATCGTGGTCGTGCTTGCGCTTGCCACACGGGTGCTCGGCCTTCCGTTTACGCTTTCGCTGCGCAAGGCCACTCTGGCGTTTCGCGACGCATTCGAGCGTTACCACCTCGTCACCCGCCGGGTTGTCGCGTTGTTGCCAACCAGTGTGGCGCAGGCGAGTGAAACTACCGGACTACAGAAGTTCGATGGCGCCACCACCGACCTGGCTCGGACCAGCGTCCGGCTGTCGATCGTTGGCAGCCAGCTGGCCCAGTCCAACGCGGTTGGCAACGCGGCGGTGGCCACCACCATCCTGATTCTCGGGGGACTGGCGGTGGCGACACAGGAGTCGTCGCTGGGCTCCTTTGCTGCCTTCCTGCTCGCGGCCAACCAGGCCAACGCCGCCTCGGCGGCGCTGCAGCGCGCGCTTCCGGCCGGGCTTGCCGGCGACGAAGCCCTGACGCGTCTTGCCGCACTGCGTCGGGAGGGAAGCCCACGACCAGCGAGCGGCGCGATCGCGCATGATTTCGCATCGAGCATTTGCGTCGAGCGGGCCGACGTGGGGTATGGGACAACCACTGTCTTGCAGCATCAGACCCTGGTGGTCGAGCCAGGCTCGGTGACGGTGATCGTGGGCCCCAATGGCAAGGGGAAGACCAGTCTCCTGCTGCTGCTCCTTGGCCTCATCGAACCCATTCGGGGCGCGGTGACCTACGGCGGTGTGGCCCGTGACCGGATCGACATGGAGCAGTTCCGTCGTCGGGTTGGCTATCTGCCGCAGAGTCCGTTCCTGTTCTTTGGCACAATCGCCGAGAACATCCTTGCCGGACGTGCCGACGTGAGCGAGGACGCCATGGCGCAAGCCGTGCGAGCAGCGGTCCTGGAGCCCGTGATCGAGGCCGCGCCCGAGGGGATGCAGACCTACCTGGCCGATCATGGACATCGCCTCTCCGGCAGCGAGCGTCAGCGAGTGGCCCTGGGGAGGGCGCTGGCGAGCCAGCCCAACTTGCTGATTCTCGACGAGCCGACGAACCATGTCGATGAAGCGACTCGGCGTTTGCTGATCGACCGCGTCATTCGGCAGCGGCCCGCGGGGCAAACGATTCTCGTGGCGACACATGATCCCGAGATCATTGCGGTCGGCACACATGTGTACGATGTCACCCTCGGCCGGATGCTCCCAAACTCTACACAGCCAGCCAGCGTATGATTCCCCCGCATCTGGCCGACCTTCCGGCACGCAGCGTATCCGATCAGGAAGCGTTCTTCTCTGAAGTGCAGGGCTTGACGGCCCTCTCTGCGGAGCGCTCGAAGATCGTCGAGCATGTAATCGATATCGCGGGGTTGCCAGTGTGCCTGCGGTTCCATGGCGATGAACTCGCACGGCTGCTGATGCCGGCGCTGTCCCACCGTTTGCGGAACGCCAGCGCGGCGTCGGCCGGCGCGACCATCGAGGTCTGGGATCGGGCAGCCAGCGGTGTGACGATGCCGCCACGCCCGGTGGAGAAGCATTGCCTGAGTGAACGCGGCGACATCTGGACCTTCACGAGCCAACGCTTCCGCAGCGCCTTCCACTACAGCGACTACTCGCTGAACCTGATGGATATGGAGACCGGGCGAGCGATTTTCTGGGTCGATGCCGCCGCCGCCCTGCCGCTCTCCACGCTGGCCGCACCATTCCGCACGCTGTTCCACTGGTGGGGTGCGCGCCACGGCATGCAGCTCGTTCACGCTGCGGCGCTGGCCGACAACGGCCAGGCGGTGCTCATCACCGGCCAGGGCGGTACGGGGAAGTCCAGCACGGCGCTGGCATGTATGCGGTCCGGCATGGGTTATGTAGGCGATGACTACGTGCTGCTGTCTCGCCAGCCGGAGTTGCGAGTCCACAGCCTGTATCGCACCGCCAAACTCTTTGTGAAAGACCTGCCCGGTGCCGGATCGTTCGCGACGAGCGCCGTGGTCCGCGAGGGCGAGCCCAAGGCGGTCGTCTATCCCGACCTCGCGCTGGCCAGCGATGTCCCGGTTGTGCTTGTCCTGACGCCGCGGTTCGGTGGCGCCGAGGAGACCCTCGCTGAGCCCGTCGATCACGGCTACCTCACGGGTGCTGCCTGCTACACCACCATCGCCCAGCTGCCGCATGCAGGGCCGGCGACGTCGACGTTCATTGAATCCGCTTTTCAGTCGATCCCCAGCCGCAGGCTCGTCCTGGGGACTGACCGTGGACGGGTGGCGGAGTCCGTACGCGCGTTGACACAGTCACCACCAGCCCTCGAGGCCACTGCGCAACCGGCGGCATCGCAACTGGTCAGCGTCATTGTCCCGCTGTTCAACGGCACACGCTTTCTTCCCCAGGCGATCGCGAGCATCGCCGCACAGAATCATCCGGCGACCGAGATCATTCTGGTCGATGACGGCTCCACCGAGGATGTCGTCGCGGCGGCCGACGCGCTGCCCGTGCAGGTCCGGCTGGTGCATCAGCACAACATGGGCCCTGCAGCCGCACGCAACCTTGGCATTCGCGCGGCGTCCGGCGACATCCTGGCGTTTCTCGACGTCGACGACCTCTGGCCACCAGGGAAGCTCTCGACCTGTCTGGCCTGGCTGGCCGCTCATCCCGACACCGACCTCGTGATTGGACGGGCCCAGGTCTTTCAGCAGGGATTGGATGGAAGTCGCTTGCCGGTCGGAAGTCCTGCCGAAGCATTTCCCGACTACATCGGCGCCGGAGTTTACCGCCGACGCGCGTTCCACAAGACCGGGCTCTTCGATCCGATGCTGCGCTACGGCGAAGACATCGACTGGTTCAGCCGTGCCCAGCACAAGGGGACGGTGGTTGATCGCATCGACCTGCTGACGCTCGAGGTGCGCCGGCACGAGCAGAACATGACGAAGGGCGTTGAAACGAGGGACCTCAGGCCCCTTCGGCTGCTCAAGAACGCGATCGATCAGCGCCGATCGCTCGCCAACTCACTCGTTCCGCCGTCGGGCTAGGGCCGCGCGTGCAATCGCCAGGTGGCCACGACGCGAGTCACGCATCTGGTGCGACATGTTTCCCCCGTGAATGCGTCGTCGAAAGACCACGTCATCGATGACGGAGAAGGTCGCACCGCAATCCTTGGCTCGTGCGAAGAGGTCGACGAAGACGCCATACTGCATGGTCTCGTTAAAGCCACCCAGCTGGCGCAGCAGCTCGGCCTTCATCAGAAAGCCGCCAGGGCCATAGCCGGGCGTTGTGCCCTGGCGAATCGCCCAGCGAGCGCCGGGTTCGAGCGCTTCATCAGAGGCAAACTCCACGCAGTGACCAACCACCACGTCAACCTGCGGGTCGCGTTCACCCTCGCTCAGCTTCCGAGCCAGCGCGTTGGGTTCGAGGAGATCGTCCGCGTCGAGGAATGACACCCATGGGGTGTCGACAACGGCCAGCCCAGCGTTGAGCGTGGCGGCGTGGCCCCTGTGTTCCCTGCGCAGGATCGTCACCCGCCCCGCGTGCTGATCGACCACGGCCAGCGTGGTGTCGGTCGAGCCATCGTCCACCACGACATGGCGCAGTGCCACCTCCTGTGCCATCACCGAGCGAATCGCCTCATCGACGTAGCGCGCGCCGTTGAAGACCGGCGTGATGACGGTGATTGCAGGCGTGGTCATGAGGGTTCCCGTGAACGCAAAGCAGCGATGGCGCTCGCCAGCATGCCCTTGCGGGCAGCGACGCGGTCCGCCGTCAGGTTGCCTGGATGTCGGCGGTAGATCGCGACGACGTCTTCGCCCTCGACGATCAACAGCCCCGCGGCACGGCTCCGCCGCACAATGTCATGGTCTTCGCCAAATCGCAGGCTGGCGTCGAATCCGCGGAGTGTCACAAGGGCCGATCGCCGGAACAGCATCGAATTGACGCCGACCATGCGTTCCACCGCGCCATCACCTGCCGCGCCGAGCGAGGTCCCGCCAGCGAGTACTTGCCACATGCCCTTGCTCCAGGCGATGGCTGCCTCGGGATGTGCGTCGAGCAGTGCGAGCTGCGTGGCGAGCGCGGATGTCGGCCAGAGATCGTCGGAATCGAGAAAGCCGATGAAGTCGCCGGTGGCCGCGGCGATCCCGACATTGCGTGCCGCGGCTGGCCCCGATCCATCGGAATCGAGCACGATCACCCGTTCGCCGTAGGACAGCGCTACACTGCGCGTGTTGTCCAGGGACGCGTCGTCGACCACGATGATTTCATCTGGCGGGCGAGTCTGATCCAGCAAGCTCCCGATTGCATCCGGCAGCATGGTGGCACGATCGCGGGCTGGTATGACGACGCTGACGCGTCGGCTAGTGTCAGGCATGGCGTTCGTTGTGGGCTCGACCTGTCATCGGGTGAGTTCGACGTACACACTTTCATCCTTTCGAAGCGGGCGATCCAACGCGCAGACATCGGCTCTTTTGCCTTGTCCAAACTCGCACTCCGTTATGCCGTCGGCAGCGAAGCCCGCTTGCGTGGCAGCGTAGGCCAGTTCAGCCGCATCGTAAATCCACTTGTGCCCCCACAAGTAGAAAATCTGATTCATCATGAAGGCTCGCCTGTCGGGCATGCCGCGCAGGCCAGCCCGTTCCAGATAGTCTCGGTGTGTCGCGAAGAAGGTGCCGCCCCGGTAGCCGTCAACATACTTCGCCAGATCAGGGGTGACGATTCTCGCCACGCCGCCGGGTCGCAGAATGCGACGAACCTCCGCCAGCCATCGAATCGCCGCCAGCGGTGACACATGCTCGATGATGTGTTCTGCAAAGACCCAGTCGACACAGTTGTCTTCCAGTGGAAGCGTGTCCTCGATATTCACTCGAAGGAACAACCCCATGTCGCCGAGTTTGTACACCTGATTCAGATCGGCCGTGATATCTGAATTGCTCAGGCTTGCGATATCAGCGGACATTCCCGAAGGATGCTCGGTCACGATCGTGCCGAACTCGATACCTGAGATCGACGCCGACTGAAGGAACTCTCGTCCATACGGCGGTTCGCCGCATGGGGAGATCGACTTTCGGTGGCGCAATGCTTCCAGCAGTCGCGAGAAGGTGACCTGGCGATCTTCGATGCCACCACGTACCCGCATTTGATCCTGGTGCTCCGAGTGGGCCATTCTTCTTCCTCGACAGCAGTATGAGTGCGTGGGTTACGTGGTGCTGCAGGACATTCCGACCTGCAAGGTCATCTGACGACATGGCCCTACGCCAGGCGACCAAAGCCGGGACAGCATTGGCGAGCCGTGGGTGTTTGACCCGCTACGCCAGCAAGTGATGGGCGATTCGGCGTGCGGCCCACAGCCCAACGGCGAATCCCGTCATGCTGACGAAGAACGCCGTCATGATGCCGACGTGCGCGCCCACCCACCAGCCGGCGGAGCTCCCTGCCGTAGTTGTGATGAGAGCGATCAGGCTTGGTCATTGCCGGTGACCACTCAGGGTCAGGGAGAAGGGTACCCGAACGCCAGCTGCCGAATGACGCGCCAGCTTTGCGCCCGATACGTGGCCACCGACCGCAGGATGGCACGAGCGGGTGGGACGAATGGTGCGGGGTCCAGCCTGCTTCCCCGTGTCGAAGGTCACAGCTGACCCCACTGCCCATCCCATGACTCAGTACTTCACAGCCACGACGTGCTTTCTTGCCACCTTCCTTGTGGCAGGTACCCTCTCTGCGCAGGGCCAGGACGAGACGCTCTTGCGCGGCGGTGTGGGGTCTGTGGGCTGGTATCTGGCCCCGGTGGTCAAGCTCACCGAGATCAGTGATCGCGGTGAGGTGATGGGAGGCCTGCGGGGAGGCCTGTTGTTCAGCCGACGGTTTGGTGTGGGACTCGCTGCCTACGCCGGTGGCCGACTGGCCGAACCCTTATGGTCCTTCAGAAGCTTCCGCCCGTCCGAAATCTCTGGCGACGGCCGCTCCGACCATGACGAAACGGCACTCAGGTACGGAGGACTTGAGCTGGAATACATCTGGCAGCCCTCCAAACTCGTACACACCACCGTCACAACACTGCTTGGAGGCGGCAGCATGCCTTCGTACGCGTATTCCACGGCAACGGTGCCCGAGGGCCCGGGCCCTTTACCGTGGGGACAGGTACGCCGCGAACGCTTTTTCGTCGCCGAGAGCAGCGCAAACGTTGAGGTGAACCTTGCGAGGTACGTGCGACTCGGCGCAGGACTTGGCTACCGATTTACAGCAGGCGGTGAACCCTATAGCGATCTGCCGTCGCAGGCACGTGGCGCCACGGGATCGTTCACAATCCGCTTCGGCAAGCTCTGAGTTATTCGCGACGTTGCTGTGCGCGCGCGCAGAGTCCTGGTTGGTCCTTCGGGACACGCTAAAACGCCCAGCGCACCCCAATCGAAGGAAGCCGGGGAAGGAAGTCCTCACGCTCGCGGAACATGAATGGCTGACGGTTCCGCACTGAGGGCACGTACCCATATCCGCGCACGTTGGTGGTATTGAACAGGTTGAACACCTCGGCGAACACACTTGCTCGTCCACCGGCCAGTCCGAACTCGCGGGTCATCCGCACATCGATCCGCTGGTACCGCGGCAGGCGCTCGGTGAACACCGGGCTCTGCGGCGCCCGGCTCACGATGACGTTGCCATTGGAGAGCGTATCGAGCACCGCGACGCCCGGGCTGTGTGGCCATCCACTGTGAAAGGTCCACGCCGCGGCCCACGTCCACCCGCCGACGGAACGCCAGGCCAGGTCGACCGCCGCGCTGTGACGTTCATCAAAGGGGCGAGGGGACTCGACGCCTCCCACCACCTGGCGCCCTTTTGACAAAACGTAGTAACTCGTCAGGCGGAAAGGCCCGCCGCGGTCCAGCGTGGCCAGCAGCTCGATGCCACGCACTGAACCCGATGACGGAGCGATACGCACACGATCCTCGGCGGCCTCAGGAAGCAGGTTGATGTCGCCGTCGGTGTTGAACCAGCGCGGACGCGGCGAACGGAGTACCCGTTCAAAGGCCTCGGTGCGCACGGTCCAGCCATTGCCCAGGTCGCGCTCCACTCCAACGATACGTTGCTCCGCGCGCTCCGCCGGAACGAACAGCGTGTCGCCGTCCACGATGGACAAATCCTGGAGAGCATGCCCCTGAGCGTAGGTGCCCCACGCGGCACGCACGGTGGTCCGTGAGAAACCCGTGTACGCCAGATTCACACGTGGCACGACGGTGGTCTGACCGGTCCACGACAACCGATCACGACGAACCCCACCCTCTACGGTGAGCCATGAGATGGGCTTTCCCCGCGCCGTCAGGTAGGCACTGGTGCGAGCGCCAGTGGGCGCAAGCGATGCACGGACGCTGTCCTGGTCGAGGATCTGCACGGCTCCGTTCAGCAGCTCCCGGTCACGTGTGGTGCGCGCATAACGATAGTCGGCATCTTCATCCCGATACTCGCCGCCGGCAAAGACGCTCAGTCGTGGTGTGGCATCCCACACCCAGTCCTGCTTCACGGCGCGCGCATCGAGGCTGCGAGTGTCCTGAATGAGCGTGCGCTCGTAGTAGGTGTTCTGCAGTCGCTGGGCGTCGCGGCCACTCCGGGCCCAGTCGAGTCCCGAGTTGGAAAGCAAGGTCGTGACCGACAGGCCATCACGGAGCTGCGCGCGCCAGCTGCCCCACAGGTAGAGGTTCCGGTAGGTGCTCCGGACGCGGGGTTCGCCGTTGTCCTCACTGAAGAAGAGCTGGTCGCCGGCATACAACGTGTGGAGCGACACCAGGTGCCGGCTGCCGAGCTGGTACTGCACGCGTGTAAGAACGTCTGAATAGGTTGGATCGGGGGCGTCTTCCTCCCCAATCAACCCGAGCAGCACATCCAGGTAGCCGCGTCGAGCTGAGGCAAGCCAGTTGCCCTTGCCGCCAGCAAAGGTGCCTTCGCTGCGCATGCGAACATTCGAGAACGAGATGCCGACGGAGTTGCGGGCACGACCGGGCGACGGTTGCGCCGAGTGGAGGTGCATCAGCCCGGTGGTGCGATTGCCCCATTGGGCGCCAAAGCCTCCGGTGACCAGTTCGACACGCCCCATCGCTTCGGCATCGAGGATGGAGAGTGCCCCATCGAGATCCTTGAGGTGGAATGGCTCGAGCAACTCCAGGCCATCGAGCGTCACGAGTTGTTCGTCCTGCAGTCCGTTGCGAATACGCAGCTTGGCCGAGAAGTCGGAGCCGGAGAACCCCGGGAGCCGATTGAACGATCGAAAGAGATCTTCGGCGAGTTGGGGTGCCGTGAGCAGCTGCTGGCGGGTGAGGACTTGTGATGACGTCGCCTGTTCGTCGAGCACCGAGTACGACCCCGGAGTGATGACCACTCGCGAAAGTGGAATGGAGGCGGGGACGAGCGACACATCGCGTGTGACATCCTGGTCAACCACGGCCAGGCTTTCTGGTGGTGATGGCGTGTAGCCGAGTCGAGTGACCTGCAGCAGGTAGGTGCCGGGCGGGACAGGCGAGAGGCGATACGATCCCGTCTCGTTGGTCAGTGCAAGAAATGGAGTGCCCGCGAGGCGCACCCGCGCGCTGGCGATGACTGCGCCGTCAGCGCTTCGAACCGTCCCTTGTATCGTGACGCGCACTGGCGGTGTCGTGGTCTGCGCCGTCAGGGGCGACTGCGCGACCGCGAGAGCGACACTCGTAAGGCAGGCGCGTCTGGCGAGGGGCCGCGCGCACGACGCGAAGTGGAAGGACATGAGCGAACGAAGAAGAGGGGTGCGCCAAGGCAGTGCCCGCCTGATACGCCCCAACCATCAGGGTTGTTTCCTTTCGGCGCGTGGTGACGCGCTGGCGATTCGACCCTCGCCCGGGGAAACTGAAGTGACTACTTGACTGTGAGGGCGCCGCGCTTAATACTGAAGCCACCACTTCACTATTGGATCCCGCGATGCCCAGCAACGGCACCACCACCGAGCACGCCACCTTCACGCTTGACCGCACCTTCGCGCATTCGGCGTCACGAGTGTTCACCCTGTTCTCGACGCCGGAAAAGAAGCGGCGTTGGTTGCTCGAGGACTCGGGAACGACCATCGGCCGCTTCGACATGGAGTTTCGCGTCGGTGGGCATGAAGTCGGCGAGTATACGATACAGAAGGGAACGCCGGTCGACGGCATGCCATTCGTGAACGACAGCATCTTTCTCGATATCGTTCCCGACCAGCGCGTTGTGCTCGGACAGACGATGTCGATCGGCGGTCGCCGCGTCTCGATCGCGCTGATCACGTTTGACCTTACCCCCGTCGAACTGGGCACGCGGCTCACGCTCACGCACCAGGGCGTCTTCTTCGACGGCTCCGGCGGTGCCGAGATGCGCAGGCTGGGGTGGGAGGTGTTGATGCAGCGGATCGTCGCGACTTCAGACGAGCAACCCGCATGATCGCCGCACAGACCAACGTCAATCGCATCTTCCACGCGCTGGGCGACCCCACCCGTCGCGCCATCGTTGAGCGACTCAGCGTGCGCGGGCCACTTTCGGCGAGCGCACTCGCGGAGCCCATGGGGGTGACGGTAACCGCGATCACGCAGCACCTCCGCGTGCTTGAGGACTGCCGGCTGGTTCGCACGGAAAAAGTCGGCCGAGTGCGGAGCTGCCGTGTTGAGCCATCGGGCTTGTCGGTGCTCACGCGGTGGGTCGATGCGCAGCGCACGAGGTGGGAGCGCAGGCTCGACGCGATGGGCGCGATCCTTGACGAGAGTGACGAATGATGCGCGGACTGAGTGCGTCGCGGCTGTACGTGCACCGAGCTTCAAACGTCGGCCTTAGTCGAAGCAGGGAGACTTCGCGTCCTGCAGCTACAAGTCGTGCGGGACCGGGCGCGCCAGACCAAGCTCGTACCGCTCCGCCGAGGAGATGACCACGAGGGCGGCCAGCAGTGCCACACTGTACTCGCTCCCACCCGTGCCATGTTCCCCCACAAACCAGCCCAGCTGCGCGTGGATGAGCACGATCCCCATGATCAGGATCGTCATGAACCCCGCAGCCACAGGCTGCACCAGACGATTGGCAATCAGCAGTGAGCCCCCGCCCAGTTCAAAAGCGGTGATGGCCCATACCGCCGGGACGCCAAACGGGATCCCCTTCTGCGAGAGGAAGGCGCCAAACTGAGGGATGGTGCCGTTGGCGATCCGGACCGCCGCGTGCGCCATGAACAGCAGCGCCACGGTAACGCGTAGGATCACCAGCGCGGCCGGAAGGCGAAGGAAGGGGAAAGAAGACATGTGTCAACCTCGCCTTGGACCTTCCTGCTCACCACCGCGACGCCGTGAGGTGCGTGTGACGAGCCGCGAAGCGCGATTCCCTGTGGTCGAATTGCGGGCTCCAGGTCGTGGATACCCTGTGCCGAGGGGTTCGACTGGCTGAAGGAATGGGGGATGGTCATCGGTCCGTCCGCGGATCCACGTACCTATTTCATCTTCTCCTCATACCAACCCTGCAGTTCGGAGAAGTTGACGCCGGTGCCGGCGAACTTCTCGGGGAAGACGCGGAACATCTCATCTCCCAAACGCCGTGTACGCTTGAGATTGTCCGACGTCGTGAAGTTGGGCGCGGGTGCACTGTTCACCCAACGCTCGAGGGCCTTGAGCGCCGGTCGGGCGAAGCGGGCCTTTTCGGCGGGGGTCAGCTCAGCATCGCGCACGAACGCCAGCGCGGGATCTGCAAAGCCTGTCTCCAGCATGGAAGACATTCGATCCAGGAATTCAGGATCCGAACGCAGGCGCGCGGTGGCAGCCTCGCCCACTGCGGGCTTCTCATCACGGCTTGCCCGCCAGAGCAGCCGCTCGAAGTCGGCCTTTGGATCGAACCGTTCGATCTGGGCGAGTTCTTCTTTGGATGCGGGTAAGAGGACGATGATGCGCATGGCGACGCTGGACAGACCGCGGCCGCCGTTGGTGGATAGCCAGTGGCCAGCAAATGCCAGACTCCCTGCGAGGCACAAGGCGGTGAACCACGCCCAGGGCCGAACCAACCATTGCACGGATATCCCCGGCACGTGCTTCTGGTTCAAGCTCACCAACACCAGCAGCACCGTGGAGAACATGACGAGGTAAATGAACGGGCTGTAGAGGCCGCGCGGCGTGAATCCGGGCCGGAGGTACAGGCCGATGAACACGAACGAAGCGGTCGCCAGCGCGAACGCCGCAGCGATGGTGAGTAGGTAGAGCTTGGGGCGGCCCAGCTTCATCCAGTCGAAGCCGCCGCTGGCGGTCATGCAGAGCAGCGCGACCATCATCAGCCCCCACACGGGTGCCAGGATGTACAGCGCGGGTGTCACCCATTGGTCGCTACTTGTCTCCTTTCGCGTCCATTCCCAAAGGAACGGTTGAAGCCGCAGCAGGAAGAGGAGGGTGGCGAGACCGGCGCTGATGCTGCCGATGATCTGTTGCGAGGAGGTAGGGTTCACGTTCAAGGTCAATTCCCGCGCGGAATTTCCGGTCCGCCCAAAGACGAGCCGCAGCGCTCAAAGGCCCGCGACTCGTGCGCGCCCCGCTGCTCCTGCTCCAGGCGAATCGCCCGCGCACGGACTTCCGGCGAATACCGAATTCGTTTGGTCATGACTCCATTTTCTCACGAACTGGAGCCTCCGGGAATCCCGGGTTGATTCAGTTCCGCTCGTCGGTCATTTCGTCAGCCAATGCCCTACACCCCCCTTCGAGGACGAGCCCGGGCCTCGTGACCCGGTTCCAACGGCCAGCACGGCGTTACCTTTCACGCCATTACCCCCATTTTCCCGAATGGCTGACGAGACCTCTCCGACCCCGATGGGTCACCCCGACTGGCAAGACATTTTCGCCCGCTACCGCGGGTCCGTCCTCTGGAAGAGCCTCTGGCAGCTGACCAACAGCGCGGTCCTCTTCATTGTCTGCTGGTACGCCATGTTCCGCAGTCTCGAGGTGGGCTACTGGCTCACCCTGCTCCTGGCGATACCGACCGCGTTCATGGTCACTCGACTCTTCATGATCCAGCACGATTGTGGTCATGGGAGCTTCTTCAAGTCGCGAGGGGCGAATGCGACCCTTGGCTCGATCATCGGTGTCCTCACGCTGATCCCATACGCCTACTGGCGGAAGACGCACGCCATCCATCACGCCTCATCGGGTGACCTGGACAGCCGCGAGTTCGGCGACATCGACACCCTGACGGTTCGTGAATATCTCAGCCGCTCGAAGTACAAGCGGCTCATGTACCGGCTCTACCGTCATCCGATTGTACTGCTCATCATCGGGCCCACCTGGCAGTTCATCCTCAAGCACCGGCTGCCGCTGGACATGCCCAAAGGCTGGAAACGCGAATGGGCCAGTGTGCACTGGACCAACGTTGGTATCGCCGCCGTCGTCGGTTTCATGTGGTGGCTGGTAGGACTCGACCGGTTCCTGATGGTGCAGCTGCCGGTGACACTGACGGCCGGAGCGATCGGGGTCTATCTCTTCTACGTGCAGCATCAGTATGAAGACACCTACTGGCGCTATCGGGAGGCGTGGAACTACTACGCCGCCGGTCTCGAGGGGGCGTCGCATCTGGTGATGCCGAAGATTCTGCAGTGGTGCACCGCCAACATCGGGCTCCACCACATCCACCACCTGGCGAGCCGAATCCCCAACTATCGGCTGCAGGCCTGTCTGACCGAGAACCCGGCGCTACAGCGCGTGACAAAGCTGACCTTGTGGCAGAGCATCCGGACCTTCCGTCTGACCTTGTGGGACGAGGATGAGCGCCGCCTGGTCGGGTTCCGCGAACTCCGTGAAATCCGCGAGCGCATCAGCCGAGAACTGGAAGCCGGTGCCGCCATCGTGGCCACCAAGCCGCAGGTGATCCCCGCCAACTGGCGTTAGGCGCCGGGCAACTCAGGCGCCGCGTAGAAGACGCGCGACATCGGCCAGCCGTCGCCGGCTTACGGGGACGAGCTGGCCGTTGAACAACCGGAGCACTCCATCCGACGCGGGGCCGGAGCGCTGCAACTCGGCGATGCGCTCCACCCGCACCAGGGCCGACCGATGGACGCGCAGGAATCCCGACGGCGCCAGGCGGCCCTCCAGCGAGGCCAACGACTCACGCAGCAGATACCGTTTGCCGCGTGCATGAATCGCGGCGTAGTAGTCGTCGGCCTCGATCCAGTCGATCTGGTCGAGGGCGAGGACTGTCATCCCGTGTGGGCCGGGGATGGTGATTCGCAGAGCGGCGTCGCTAGCGTCGCCCCCGACATGACGCGCGCGCTCACGGAGCCGAGTCCGGACGCGCTCCATGGTGGCGGCAAAGCGGTTGGCTTCGAGTGGCTTGAGCAGATAGTCGATGGCGTCGGCGGCAAAGGCGCGCACGGCGAAGTGTTCGTACGCCGTCACAAACACAATCAGGGGATGGGGCGCCCGCAGGGTTTCGAGGAGTTCGAAGCCACTGGCGTTAGGCATCTGCACATCGAGGAAGACCAGGTCGGGGCGAAGGGCCTCGATGGCGCGCGCCGCGGTGCCGGCGCTGCGTGCCTCACCGGCCACCGAGACGTCGGCGTGTGGCGACAGCATTTGTGCCACCCCGCGGCGGGCGAGAGGTTCGTCGTCGACGATGAGCGCCGAGATGGACACTAAACAGTTACTGCACTTGTGGGGATGCGAACCGTGGCCACGGTGCGGCCCGTTTCGCGCGCCAGGCTGAACGTTGCCCGCGACCCGTAGAGCGTACTCAGACGTTCACGCGTGTTCCGCAGCCCCACCCCGCGCACCGAGGCGTCAGCGGGGAGCCAGTCGGGGCCGTCGTCGATGACGGTCAACACGAGGACGCCGCCTTCGGTACGGGCGGCGATTTCCAGGGTCCCCGTTCGCTCATGCGGAGCGACGGCGTGGCGGATGGTGTTCTCCACCAGTGGCTGCACGAGCATGGCTGGCACCATCACCCCCGACGCAGACTCGGGAATGTCCCACGTCACCCGCAGGCGGTCGGGAAAACGGACCTGCTCGATGGCGAGATAGTCGCGGGCAAAGCTCACATCGTCGGCGAGTGTGACGAGTTGTCCCTGATCGTCACGCAGCACCGTGCGGAGCATTCGCGAAAGACGATCGAGCATTCCTTCGGCGCCCGTGGCGTCGCGATCACGAACCAGCACCGTGATAGCGTTGAGGCTGTTGAAGAGAAAATGCGGATGCAGCTGACGACGCAACCCATCGAGACGGGCGTTGGCGAGCTGCGCCTCGAGTCTTGAGGAGGTGGCCCTGGCCGATTGCGCGTCGGCCCAGTAGTCGAAGGCCTGCATGGAGCCTGCCACCGAGAAGTACATGAACACCGACCATGGCACACTCGTGATCATCCAGCTCACCAGCTGAATGTGTCCATCACGCGACGGGTCGGCGATACCGAGGATCCAGCGCAGGAACATGCCGAGCGATGCCCAGAGAATGCAGAGGATGAGCGCACTCGCGACGTGCCAGAGCATGTGGGCGCGCGGCATGGGCCAGCGGAGTGGATACCGCCGACTGGCGAGCCATGCGAGTGGCGTGAGCGCGCCGAAGATGAGCCACTCGGCGCCCTGCCAGATGACTTCATTCCACCGAGCGGTCTGGCCCGCCAGGAGTGCTTGCACCGCCGTGCCCGCCGCGTCGAGCAACGCGGGGACGAGACAGGCGACAGCAACGATGAGTACGAGGTGACGGCTGCGCATGCGGGCGCGAGGGAGACGGCGTCAGCGGTAACCTAACACGCCGTCTCACTCGACCGCTCGGGACGGCGTGCCGACTATTGGAGGCGTCCCAGATGCCAGGCGGTGTGGACCCAGCGTTTGCCGTCCCAGCGGAAGACCTCGGTGCCCTGTCCCTTTTCCATCGGGCTCTTCACCCCGTTTTTGGCGCGCTGGATTTCGTAGGTGGTGTAGATGATGCCCACGTCGCCGTAGCGCTGGAACTCGTTCTTCGGAAAGGCGAGGTGCGCCAGGGTGAGTCCATCCGCCACGGCCTTGCGCGAGTCTCTCACGACCTCGGCCTTGCTCTGCCACGGCGGGCCTCCCTGGCCCATCGCGATGAGGTCATCGGTGACACCCTCGGCGAGTTTGTCCGGGTTGCTGAAGTAGTTGCGCCAGATGGCTTCGCGCGCGACGAGGAGTTCTTCGCGCCAGTTGTCGTGTGGAGGTGCGGGTTCACTGGGCATGGGAGAGGTGCTGGCAAAAAGTCCAAGGAGAAGGGCGGCAGACGCAATGAGTTTCATGAGGAGATGGAAGAGGACACGGGGAGCATAGACACACCAGCGTCCCTGCACCAATGCGATGCAGGGAGCGGCTGGGGTGGTGCAGTTAGTGGTGGTGTGGAGCGGGCCCTACTGTTCGTAGGCGAGCGTGCGAGCAATGGGCTGGCGCATGGCGCGCAGTGCGGGCAGCGCACAGGCAACGAGCGAGATGGCCACGACAATGCCGAACCAGATCAGCATGCTGGGGATGTGTGGCGTATAGTGCACGGGCACCCGGAACATGATACGGCTGAACGCCTCGCCGAGTACGAGGCTGAAGGGGAGCGACAGCGGAATCGCGCAGGCCCACCCCAGCAGCGCAATGACCAATCCTTCCAGCTGAACGAGAGAGAACAGGGTGCCGTGCGTCGCCCCAATCGCGCGCATGACGCCGATCTCTCGTGTGCGCTCCATCACGGCCAGCCCCATGGTGGAGGCGAGCCCCATCCCGCCGACGAGAATCATCACCCAACCCATGAGGGTGAGGAACTGCACCACCATCAGCAGGTGGTCTTCGGTTACTCGCCGCGACTCGGCGAGCAGCTGACTAGAGGCAACGGGCATACCGGCGGCAGAGAGTGCCGTGCGCACACGCGCAATGAGGTCCACCTGCGAGGCGAGCCCCGTGAGCTCGGTCGCCACCATCACCGACGCCCGGCGTGTGTCGCCCCGCGCCGCGTCGAGAGTAGCTGTTGATGTGTAGGCCGATGGTGTGGGCCCACCCTCGAAGATCCCTGCCACCGTCCACTCCCGCCGCTGACCTGCGATCTCGAGGAGGAGTCGCGAGCCACGGGCCACCTCTGGCGACAGACGCAACATCGAGCGGCTGACGAGTAATGAGGGCACGGAGTCGGTCACCAGCCCGCAGAGTGCCGCGGTACGGTCCGGGCAAGGACCGTCTACCAGGGTGAGGTCGAGCAGCGCAGCGGTCGGCGCTATACCAACAAGAGGGAAGGGATCACCCGGGAGACCATCCTCGATACGCGCAGCGCGCACACCCGCCCACGCCTCGGCGTTGGAGACACCGGCCACGCCACGCACAGTCTTTTCGATGAGGGCGGCGTCGCCAGCGTCTGCGAGACGCACGCTGAAGGCATACCGCTGACTGCCGTAAATGAGGTCCATCGATCCGATGACCGCGCGCCGCACATTGCCGGCGGCGACAAAGACGGCGCCGCCACTGGCCAGTGTCAGCATCGTCAGGCGCATGCGCTGCTTGCGGCGGAAAGCATTGCGCAGTGACAACACCAGGACACGCGACCATCCACCACGTCGTGCGAGGGTGGGTTCACCCGCCATGGCGTCGTCGGTGATGCCGAGGTCGCGGAGTGCGGCTGCCACCGTGGTGCGTACGCCACGGCGGACCGGGAGCCATGCCGCCGCCAGGGGAAGGAGAAGTCCGGCCGCCACGAGCAGCGCGATCGACCACCACGGGATGTTGTACGCGGCAATGTCGAAGTTGAGCATGTCGCCACGCATCGCCGCATAACGACGACCCCCGATGATGGCGACGGGGAGTGCCAGGAGCGAAGCAAGCACGCCGATCAGACCGGCAAAGACAAGGTAGAGTACCGCCAGGTCGCGATCGGTCGCGCCAAGGGTTTTCATGATGGCGATCTGGCGGGTCTGACCTGTGAGTGTGGCGGCCATGAGGTTCACCACCAGAAAGACGGCCACCAGCAGGGCCAGCGCTCCAAAAGCGCCTTGCGTCACCAGCATCGAGTCCATCTGGGCTGCATGGATGTGTTCACCCGGTTCGGGCACATCAACGGCATACACCCGCCGCCCCGTCTGCTCGATCGCGCGCCGTACCTCTGCGGCGAGCGCCTGCATCTCCTTGCGAGTCGGGTTGCGATTGGTGGCGCCGAGCTGCAGCTCATCGGGCGCGGCCGGGAAGCCGAGTGCCTCGAGAGTTTCGAGGGAGGTCCAGACGTAGACGACGTGTTCCATCCAGCCGGGCGCCAACCCGACATCACGCACGATGCCGACCACAGGCACACGACGTGTGAGACTGTCGCCCGTGTTGATGATGACCGAATCGCCGACACCAGTGCCCGAGAAGTCGACCGAGGATCGTTCGATGGCGATGGTGCCGGGTGGGGGTGGCCAGGCGCCCTCGACACCACTGAGCGTGCCCAGGCGCACCTCGGCGGGGTTGGCGGCGGCAAACACGAGCGCGCTTTGCCACACCCCGCCGATCTGCATTGGCATGGTCACGGTGCGGCGCGCCTGCACTTCGCGAACACCGGGGAGCGCACGCACAGTGGCAATCAGGTTGGCGTCGATCCGTTCGGTGCGCAGCGTCGCGATGGGTGGATCGGAGGCGAGATACCCTTCATTCGTTGCGCGGCGCACCAAGGCCCACGAGACGAGCACGATACCAGCGCCGCCTAACGCCACTGCAATGGCGAGCGCAACAAGGAGCGTGCGAGGGAGGTGCTGCGTGGCGTCACGGCGGACCTTCTGCCAGCGAGTGTCAGGCATGTGCTGGTCGTGTGTCCGAGATGATGCGACCGTCTTCCAGGGCAATGGAGCGCGAGGCAGCAGTCATGGCCCGGCGGTCGTGGGTGACCATGACAATGGTGCGGCCTGAGTGCGCGAGCGTGCTGAGGAGGTCGAGCAGGGTGTGTGAGGTGCGCGAATCGAGATTGCCCGTGGGCTCGTCGGCCAGCAGAAGTGCCGGATCGTTAGCGAGTGCGCGCGCCACGGCCACGCGTTGTTGCTGACCACCCGACAAGCGCGAGGGAAGTTTGTCCGCCTGATCAGCAACGCCCAGCTGATCGAGAAGGGCCAGCGCCCTCGTGCGTCGTTCTCGAGCCGGCCAGGTGCCGCAAAAATCCATGGGCAGCATCACGTTCTCAGCAGACGTGAGCGTGGGAAGGAGCTGAAAGAACTGGAAGACAAGACCGAGGGCACGTCCACGCCAGCGAGAGAGTGCACCTTCGGACAAGGTGTCCAGCGCCACACCGCCAACCGTCACACGGCCTGACGACGGGCGGTCGATTCCCGCGAGGAGGCCGAGGAGGGTGGACTTGCCGCTCCCCGATTCGCCGACAATGACGGTGAACTCGCCAGGCGCGATGTCGAGCGAGATGTCGGTAAGGGCGGCAAAGGTGGTCCCACCCACGGGGTAGGTGCGGGAGACGCCATGGAGCGACGCAGCGGGAGGAGACACGAGGGCAGAATGGGTTGGGGGAGCCTGTGCGCGAACGTTGGTGACACCGACTGGTCGCGCGCCACGTGGAGGCCCGTCGTTCACCGGCTTCATTCGACCGTTTGGCGAATGCCCATGTGTGAGCCAGGGCGGGGGCGGTACCATGCATGCGACTTCATCCGGATCGCACCGACATGTTTCGACTGATTGCTGCAGTGACAACTCTCGCCAGTGTTGCCGTGTCCGCGCAGCCGCAGCACTCCTCGCGCGCGCCGGCGCCCGCCGCGGCCGCCCCTGCTGAGGCCGGGCAGTTCGACTTTCTCATCGGGCAGTGGGACCTGGTCGTGCGCCCCAAGGTCAATTCGCTGGCGGCCAAAATACATGGTGCACCTCGCCTGCTCGGAACCTGGAAAGCGTGGAAGGCAATGGACGCACTCGGCCTTGAAGATGAGCTGCGCATCATCGACGGCTCGGGGAATCCCAGCTCCCTCACACATGCCCTGCGGATCTGGAGCAGCGCCGAACGTCGCTGGCTCGTGACGACCGCCGATGCCTATCGAGGCCGAGTGTCCAGCGCGACAGCCGTCTTCGCCAACGGAGAAATGGAGCTCACCGGTCGTGGGACCGATCCGTCGGGGAAGGCAGTGCTGACTCGCTCGCGATTCCAGGCAATCACCCCCACCACCTTTCGATTCAGGCAGGACCGGTCCAGCGATGAGGGCAAGAGCTGGGACGAAGGTGTGCTGGTGATCGAGGCCAAACGTGTAGCGACCGCCGCACCGCGCTGACCCGGTGAGTCAGGGGCACCTTCCGCGCGCGAGTGAGGCATCGGAGCTTTCAGCCATGCCTCGACGATGGCTCTGGATTCAGCTGGCGATTGGATGGCTTCCGGTATGGGCGCTCTTTGTCACGCTCCTCTCGGCGGCCCATCAGGAGCTGTCGGTATGGGGGGCGGCCCTGGTCGCCACCCGCATGGTGGTGGCCGGTGCGATACTTGGTCCGCTGGTGGCGCGCGTCGTCAGGCGGCTGCCATGGCCACACCCGATGCGTGTGTCGTTCGCGCTCTGGCATCTCGTGGCAGCCACCGCGTACGGGGGCACCTGGGTGTTGATGAACAGCATCATTGACAGCGTCGTACGCGCGCAACTGACCTTGTTCGTCAGCTATCTCCTGGCGCCGTTCGTCATCCTTGGTGTGTGGCTCTACGTGATGACTGCCGGTGTACTCTACGCTGCCGATGCCACCACGCGGGCGTCGCGCGCCGAGTTGGTCGCGGCGCAGTCACAGCTGGCGGCGCTACGAGGGCAGCTCAATCCGCACTTTCTCTTCAATGCACTGCACACCGTCGTGCAGCTGACGCATCGCGCCCCGGATCGCGCGGCCCGTGCTGCCGAAGATATTGCCGGTCTCCTTCGGACCTCACTGGAGGAGACGCGAGATCTGGTACCGCTGGTGGACGAGTGGCGCTTTGTGGAACGGTATCTCGAGATGGAACGGATCCGGTTTGGTGACCGCCTGATTGTGCAGCACAACCTCGCGCCCGCAGCGATGGATGCACTCCTGCCCTCATTTGCCCTGCAGACGCTGGTGGAAAACGCCGTGCGTCATGGCGCGGCTCCACGCGTGGACGCCACGACGATTGTCATACGGGCCTCGCTCGGCCAGGACACCCTCGAGGTCACGGTGCAGGACAACGGTGTTGGCACAACTAACTCGGCATTGCAGTCGAGTAGCGGCACCGGGCTGCGCAGGCTCCGGGAGCGGCTCACAGTGTTGTATCAGGGGGCGGCGACGCTGACACTCAACGCCGGACACGACGGAGTCACGGCGATCTTGCGCACGCCGCAGGAGCGCGACGGGTGAGTGCGCCTCGCGACGTGACTCCCGTCACCGCCGTGATTGCGGACGACGAACCCGTGGCGCGCGACGGACTGCGCGACATGCTCTCGGAGGTCTCGTGGATGCGGTGTGTGGGGGAGGCGGCGTCGGGGCCGGCGGCGCGTGAGATGGTGGAGCAGCTGCGTCCCGATGTGCTCTTTCTGGATATCGAGATGCCAGAGGGTAACGGCATCGAGGTCTTTCGCCAGCTGCGGCACCGTCCCTTTGTGGTCTTCACGACGGCCTTCAGTCAGCATGCCGTGAGTGCCTTCGAACTTGGCGCTGTTGACTACCTGCTCAAGCCATTTGGCGCCGAACGGTTACAGCGCGCTCTGGATCGCATCCGTTCAGGGCTGGGTGAACCACGCGATGCGGTGGCTGACCGTCTCCAGGAGGTGATGAGCCAGGGGACCATGACCAGGCTCTTCGTCCGCTCTGGGGCCAGCGTCATCCCGGTCGATGTCGAAGCCATCACGCACCTGAGTGCCTGGGGGGACTATGTCACGGCCCATACGGCGTCGTCGCGGTATGTGGTGCACGTGGCCCTGCATCGTCTGGAGGAGCGCCTGGACCCGACCCGTTTTGTGCGCATTCACCGGGCGCACATCGTGAACCTCGCGCACGTCACGGCCTTCCGTTCGCTGAGCGGGGGGCAGTTGGTGGCGGAGGTGGCGAATGGAACACAGGTGCCGGTCAGTCGCACCTATGCCCGCGCGTTGCGCGCGCTCGGTCGTTAGGCGCTGCGGGAGTCGCGACGCGCGGTCAGAGCGAGCGCCAATGTGTCGTCATCCGTGTGCGCATTGCCGCGTCGGGGATGGGGCCTCGGGCAGCGGCCAGGTTGTCGGCCACGTGACGCGCGTTGCCGGTGCCGGGGATCGCCACTGTCACGGCCTCGTATGAGAGAATCCACTTGAGCATATACTGCGCCCAGCTGGTGATGCCCAGCTCCGCGCACCATGGCGGGAGTGGTTTCCCTCGCACGCGTCCAAGCGCGCCACCACCGCCGAAGGGACGATTGGCAATGAAGGCCACGCCACGCTCCTGACAGAGGGGGAGGAGTCGCACGGCATCGGGCTCGTCGAGCGAAAGGTTGAGCTGCACCGTGTCCACACGCTCGGCGCGCAACACCTGCTCTACATCAGCGATCGACGTGTTCTGGTAGTGTGTGATGCCCGCGTACCGGATGCGCCCGTCGTCCTTCCAGGTCCGCAACGTGCGCCAATGGGTGCGCCAGTCGACGAGGTTGTGAATCTGCATCAGGGGTATGCGCTCGCGACGCAGCAAACGGAGCGACTCCTCCATCTGATCGACCCCTGCTTTGGCTCCTGTTGTCCACACTTTGGTGGCCAGCCAGGCGCGGTCACGCAGCGGTTCGGCGGCGAGCAGGTCACCCAGCACCCGTTCGGATGAACCGTACATCGGCGACGTGTCGATGACAGTCCCACCCCCCGCGAGGAAGGTGCGCAGGCACTCCTGCAGCTCAGCGCGCCGCGAGGCGTTGGTCCCCGCATCGAAGCCCTGCCATGTGCCCAGACCAACGCGCGGAACCCGCTCCCCAGAGACGGGGATCACACTGGTGTGGAGAGCGGAAGCGGGCTGTTCCGTATTCACAGGGAGGCGCATGGTGAGGGCCGCCGCGCCCAGCTGCTTCAGGAAATCGCGTCGCTGAGATGCGGCACGCGGTGTCAACAGGCGATCGGACGACGACATACAGGCAAGATGGCACGGGTACCTCTGGCGCGGTACCCGAGTGGCTGCCGGCATGGCGGCCTCAGCGTCACGTCGGCACTTTCACAGGTATTGCACGCCACCGCCGTCAACACGTCCATGCCACTCCTCCTCAAGCCACAGCCGCTACCGTCCCAACCCCTGCATCGTTTTGAGGTCCACGCCGAGGGACTTGGCCGCTACACGATAGATGTGTCGCTGCCGCACGGTGCCGGTGCCGATGAAACGAGGTATCCTGTCATCCTGGTCACCGACGGCAACATCCTCTTTGACCTCGTGCAGCCACAGGTCCACGGCGGCTTTGCCATGCAGGCTCCAGCGCTCCCGCCCTCCATAGTGGTTGGCGTGGGGTATCCTTCCGATGAGGGCTCGGCGAGCTGGTACGGGCGCCGCAACTTTGACTTTCACGGTCCATGGGAGATGGCCGATCCCCTGGGCCAGTTGCTGCTGAACATCCACGGCATGCTCAAGGCAGCTGAAGGTCGTCCGGAACTCGAAATTCGGGCCGGTGGGTACGACCGCTTCATGTCATTCCTGCGAGACGAACTACTTCCGGCTCTGGCCGAACGTTTCCCGGTGGATGTTGCAGGACGCCACACACTTCTTGGCGACTCGTCAGGCGGGCATTTCGTGCTGCGGGCGCTCTTCGATGCGGGGAGTCCATTCCGTCGTTACATCGCCATCAGCCCCAGCTTCGGCACCGCGCCAGGCGAGATCGTATCCGCCGAGGCAGCCTTCGCCGACACACACAGCGACCTCGACATTGATCTGTTTGCCTGCTGCGGCAAGGTAGAGGTGGACCAGAACGTACCCAACGCGCTCTGCCGCTTTGGAAGCGGAGTGACGTGGATTGCGGAGCAGTTCGCGGTGCGCCGGTGGCCCAGCGCGCGCGTGCAATGGGAAGTGATGAACAATGAGGATCACGCCTCCATTCAGGCGCGTGGAATCGCCGCAGGACTGCGTTCGGTGCACTGCATGCGTCCAGGCGTGCACGACGACGAGATTCGCCGGGAGGCCGAGGCGCGGATGGCGGCGATGCAGGCCACCCGCTGACTCGGTACTCGCACACCTGACCTCTCGCGACGGACCGCCAGAGGTCGCGAGACGCGTCCTACGGGCCGGCCGGCGGTGTGCTGGCGGCGAGGCGCTCCTTGAGCGCATCGATCGTCGCCGGTTCAGGCGCAGTGAGAAAGGGCAGCAAAATCGTGATGCGCCGGTTGGCCGGGTTCTTGGGATCGAAGGGGAACTTGAGCTGCTTGTCGGCGAGGCCGTTCACAGACACAATGCGTTCCGGGGGGATCCCCATGCCCTCCAGCAGCCGGCGCGCCGCGTTGGCGCGGTCGGCGGAGAGTTCCCAGTTGGTGTAGTCGCGCCTCGAGTATTGCACGGCGTCCGTGTGCCCTTCGATGGCCACGGGGTTGTCGAGATTGTTCAGTTCGTCGGCAATGATGCGGAGCGCCACCTTCCCCTGCTCCTTCATGTCGTGCGAGCCGAAGTCAAACCAGGTGTTGCCAGTCTCGCTTTCCAGCAGCTCGATGCGCAGACCTGCGTTGGTGATCGTCACTTCGATCTTGGAGCTGAGCAGTCCCTGTGTGTGGAGCGAGTCCATCTTGCCCGTCAGCAGTTTCTTCACTTCCTCAAAGCGACGCTGCTGCAGCGACCGGAGCGCCAGCTGCATGGCGTCACGCTGCACCTGAGCGGGTGAGGCGCCGCTGGCGAGTGGGCTCGAGCCGGACGAATACCCCTTCTTGAATCCGATGGGATTGGAGAAGTAACCCTCGATGGCTTTGCGCGTGTTCTCGTCCATGCCGAGGATCCACATCACCATGAAGAAGGCCATCATGGCGGTCACGAAGTCGGCGTAGGCCACCTTCCAGGAGCCACCGTGATGTCCGTGGCCTCCCTTCTTGATCTTCTTGATGATGACAACCTTGCCGCCGCCCTTGGCCACGTTACGCTGCCTTCTTGCGTGTCAGGCCTTCGAGTTCGGCAAAGGTCGGTCGATCCGCTGGCTCGACATTGCGTCGCGCGAACTCCACACAGGTCATGGGGGCGTCGCCTCTGGCAAAGGAGAGCAGAGCGGTCCGGATGCATGCCATGTATTGTCCCTCGGCGCGCTGCCGTGCCTCGATCGACTTGGCGAAGGGCCCGATCATGCCGTACGCGAGGAGAATGCCCAGGAACGTTCCGACGAGGGCCGCTGCCACCTTGTTACCGATTTCCGATGCCGCCCCACCAATGGAACCCATGGTGATCACGACGCCTAACACGGCGGCCACGATGCCAAAGCCCGGCATGGCGTCGCCCGTGTTGGTGATGGCGGCGGGAATCTGGTGTTCTTCCTCGTGATGACGCTCGAGGTCGAGATCGAGAATTTCGGCGAGGTGATGGTCTTCCACCGCACCGGTCAGCAGCACCTTGAGTGTATCGCAGAGAAAGACGACCGCATGATGATGATGCAGGAACCCGTGATACTTGGAGAAGATCGCGCTCTTCTTCGGATCCTCGATATGCGATTCGAGCGCGATGAGCCCGTCCTTTCGCGCGGTCTGAAACACTTCGAACAAGACCTGCAGCAATTCGCCGTACGCCTTCTTGGTGAAGGGGTTGGGCTTGAGTACGCCGAGCGATGCGGCAAGCGCACCCTTGATCACCGTGGGAGGGTTGGCCATGATGAACGCGCCGATGCCTGCGCCACCGATGATGATGAATTCGGTGGGCTGCCACAGCACACCCATCTTTCCATGGTGGAGCACATAGCCCGCGATGACGGAGCCGAGCACCACAACAAGACCTATGATTTGGAACACGGCTTCGGCGTCAGTCGGTGGTCAGAAAACGGGGGTGGCTCTTTGAAGTATCGACGGGTGGGCGGTGAAGCATGAGGTGCGGACGGCGGACGTGACGGAGTGTGCTCACGATGTGCCGCGGGGAGTGGTCTTCACTCCGCCGATGAGTTCACGCGTGGAGGCGTTGGCGCCGGCCATGCGATTCTGATCCGCGACCTGGTTGACAATTTCCTCGCGCACAATGCTCACACTGGGCGGGGCGTCGATGCCCAGCCGCACACCGCGCCGGTCGGATGCCAGCACGACAATGCGAATACCGCCTTCAATGATGATGGCGTCGCCGGGTTTCCGGCTGAGAATCAGCATGATCAGACCATCGAAAGCAGGGCCTGCGCCATCTCATCAGCCGCATTCACAATGCGGGTGGCGGCGGCATAGGCTTGTTGGTGACGCATCATCAGGGTGAGTTCTTCGTCAATCGAAACGCCGTTCACACTGGCGCGACGGCCATCGGCCTGCCGGGACAGGGTGTTGTAGACCTCGTATTCATGCCCGGCGTCGGCCACACTCACGCCGACGTCGGTGATGGTCGAGGCGTGGTGCTCCATGTAGGTGGTGCCGGTGGCAAAGCCGATCTGGGTGGCGAAGTTCGCCCCCATGCGCGTGCGGAGCGCGTCCATCCCGTTGTCGTCGCGCAGAGCCGCAAGGGCCAGCGAGGTATTGTTGTTGCCGGGCGCATTCTGCACATCGCCGGCCGCAATGACGTTCACGTCGGCGGTCACTTCCGCGGAGATGCGAATACCGCCGGCGGTGGTCCAGGCCGGATCAAAGAAGGCCACGCGCGAACCGGTGGGTCCGAGGAGTGGATTCCAGTTGGCGCCGCCTAACGCGTCGCCCGCCGCGGTCCAGCCCGACATGTGATATTCGTTGACGCCATTCACGAGGCCACGGGCAAATTCGTCGAGACGCGCGGTGATGGCCGGGAGATCGGTGTTCACCAGATCCACCATCTGGGCGATGGGGCCCGCAATGCCGATGAGCGGGTCGGGGTCGCCCTTCATTCCGAGCGAGATCTGGGTGCCGCCCCGCACCTCGAGGGTACGGGCGTTGGTGGCATCCACCAGCATGATGGACCGGATGTACACGCCTAACGTACCGTTGGACTGGATTTCGGTACGCGCGCCGGCCAGTTCGGCGAGCTTGTCGGCGATCCGGTCGCGGGCGTCGCGAAGATCGGGCGCCTGCAAGCCACTCACCTCGGACGCCGTGATCTGGCGATTGAGATCGGCTACCTGCCCGGCCATGATGTTGATTTCATCCACCGTGGTCGACAACCGCTCGCGGGTGCGATTGGCCAGATCACCCAGACGCAGGGAATACGAGTTGAGCGCCGAAGTGACCTGGATCCCGCGCTGACGCACGACGTTGCGCGCGCTGGCATTCGACGGGTTGTTGGAGAGGTCACTCCAGGCATTCCAGAAGGCATCGAGGGTCGGGGCAAGCCCGGAGTCGCCGGGCTCGCCAAGAATGCCTTCGGCCTCCGAGAGCACATCGCGCCGCATGAGGAACGATTCGCGATTGCCGGCCTCACGTCGGTAGGAGTTGTCGAGCAATTCGTCGCGCAGGCGGACGATGTTGGACACGGTGGCGCCAGTGCCGACGTTGCCAAAGCCGAACGACTGCGGCCACTTGGCCGTGAGTTCGGCACGCTGCCGCGAGTACCCGGGTGTTTCAGCATTCGCCAGGTTGTGCGAGACGGTCTGCATGGCCGTCTGATGCGCGGCGATGGCGGTGCGGGCAATACTCAGGATGCTGCCGAACGTGGACACGGCTCAGGCCCTCCGGTTCACGAGATACGAACTGTGTCCCGACGAGGGCTGACGCTTGACGCTGTCGCCATACCCCACCCGATCGGGCGGCACACCGGCCAGGGTGCGCACCATCTCCTCACTGGTGGCGAGGGCCTCACGTAGCAGCTGGCGGTTGGTGGCCACGTCACGGGCCAGACGCTGGGCGGACCGCTGGAGTTCGTCGCGGGCAATGCGCAGCGTGTCGGTGGCGTGTGGGCCGAGGCGTTCGAGAATCTCCCGCAGGGGCAGATCTTCGGGCTGACCGAGCCGTGCATTCAGGGTGCGACGCCGTTTGCGGGCTTCGCCGAGGGTGAGCAGAATGCGCTGCACCGCAAAGACGGAGTCGTCGATGGCCGCCAGGTCGTCGGCCGCGACCGCTTCGCGCTGGTTGTGCATCGCCACGACCAGCTCTTCGATGAGGCGGCGTTCGCTGGTGAGTGCGTCAGTGAGCCCGCTGACGAGAGAACTCCATTGCGCGGCCGTGGCCGGCGTAGGAACCGAGAGCGGATACAGTGGTGCGGCGGTCATGTGGCCTCCAGGGTGACAGCAACCGGCGCCGGCTGCACAAACTGGCGCAGCAGGGATTCCCCGAGCGACGTGGACCATTGCTCGGGGACGATGTCGGCCAGATGCTGGTCCATGAGACCGGTGAACATGGCCTCGCCCGAGCCGCCGGCGATGACACCATCGTCGGGCACTGTTTCACGCATGGCCTTGAAGAGCTGCTCCACAAAGACACCTTGCAGTTGACGCACAGCCTGGGTCAGGCGCGGATCGCGACCGACGTCAGGTGTACCGAGAGAGGAGAGCGGAGGAATGGTCATCAGCGTGCCACAATGTCAGCGTTGAGGGCGCCCACGGACCGCAGCGCCTCGAAAACCATCGCCACCTGCTGTGGTGGTGTCTTGACGGCGTGGAGCGCGGCGGCGAGCTGCTGGACCGTCGCACCACTGGGCACTCGCACCTGACCGGCCGCCGGCGGCGCCGAATCGGCCGGTGCAGCACCACCGATGGAGAGCGACAACCCGGCGACACTTACCATGCCGGGACCGAGGGCAAGATCGCCACCGGCGACCACCGTGCCCGTGCGCTGATCGATGATGATCCGCGCCACGCGCCCCGCCTCGATCTTGAGATCGCGAATGCGGGCCAGCTGTGCCGCCTGACCGCCACCACTGTCGCCTAACGTCAAGGTGATCGAACCCGGATCGTCGACCTTGGCCGTTTCCTTCCCGACGACCGAATCGACGAGGGCCGCAATCCGGGCAGCCACACCGATATCGGGTTGCTTGAGCAGCAGTCGCGACGACTGCGCAAAGGCCGGGCGGGGCAGGTCGGTTTCGACAATGCCGCCCGCGGCAATGCGCCCGCTGGCACCGGAGTAGCCCACACGACGCCGCACATAGTCGGCGTCTTCGATGAGCAGTTCGCCCTGAGCGGTCCCGAGGGCTTTGCCACCGGCTTCTGCCACAAGCGGCGTCATCCACAACACGCCACCGCGCAACGAACGCGCGTCGCCGACCGAGGCCACTTGCACGTCGAAACGTCCGCCGGGACGCAGATACGGGGACACCTCGGCGGTCACGAGCACCGCCGCCACGTTACGCGTGCGCAGCAGCTCGGCGGGCACGATGATGTCAAAGCGGCGCAGCAGGTTGGCCACCGACTGCACCGTGTGCTGCGCGTTGCGGCCCGAAAACGCCAGATCGCCCGTGCCGGACAAGCCGGTC
This sequence comes from uncultured Gemmatimonadota bacterium, assembly GCA_902826615.1. Taxonomy (GTDB): domain Bacteria; phylum Gemmatimonadota; class Gemmatimonadetes; order Gemmatimonadales; family Gemmatimonadaceae; genus RBC101. Next base: position 487,238 of record CADEFN010000004.1, on the reverse strand, counting down.
ACGAGCCCATACCCCACCAGGCGCGTAGGCACGGCCTGATCATCCACCACGAGGTCGCGGATCGGGACTCCCTGTGCCCAGCCCGGCAGCGGGAGGGCCAGCACGAAGGCCAGCGTGAGACGACGCCACATGGTCATGGCCAGAAGAGGCCGAGGATCTTGCTGATGATGCCGTTCTTCGGCTTGCCGAGCGAGCCCTTTGCCGAATAGGAGATCTGCGCGTCGGCAATCGACTCGGAGCGGATCACGTCGCGCGCACCCACGTCGATGGGGCGGACAAAGCCGCTCAGGGTGAGCACCGTCTTGTTCTTGTCGACGTCGATGGTCTTGGTCCCACGCACCTGCAGGAGTCCTTCAGGTGTGACGGCGATGACTCGCACCGCCACATCGCCCACATAACGGGTGTCACGCGAGGCCACACCGCGCTGCCGGGATTCGCCGCCGTCACCGGTTTCGATCGACGCATCGATGGGGCCTAACGCCGGGGCGGCACCAGCAGCGGCACCAGGCATGACGGGGGGATTGGCCCCGATGTCCATGCGACGGCGGCGCGAAGCGCTGTTGCTGTTGACCTTGTTGGCCTCAGCCAGCGCGTATTCGTCGACGTACACCTGGAGAATGTCGCCGACGCCAAAATTGCGTTTGTCGCTGGTCCAGCTGATCGAGCGGGCGGGCGCGGCCTTGGTGCTGTCCGGGCGAGCGGCCGTGGGCTGAGCCTGCAGGCAGGCGGAAAGCACACTCAGCAGGACCAGGATGGCGATTCCGGTGAGTGCAGGGTGCCAGCGACGCACTTTGGGCTCGGGAACGGCGCGGATGGTCGTGACCCGGCGTGGGGTGACAACGACATCGCAATGATGGATCATGAGGACCTCTGCGCTTCGAGCGCGGTGACCTGATTGGGGCCGGTGATGACGCCGGCAATTCTACGGTTGGGTCCGAGCCGCACGGTCACCTGGTCGCCCAGGTCACCATGGCTGGTGGCGCGTCCCTGGACGGTGAGGCGAAAACCGTCCTGTACGACATGCAGGTTTACCATCTGGCCGGCGGTGACCAGACGCGGTGGCTCAACGGCGGGAGCACGCAGCGGCTGTCCGGCGTTGATCACCCGTCGCGCAACCCAGCCGGGCTGGACATTGGTGGAATCGGGGCCGGTGACGATATCGGCCTGCGTGAGCACGGCACCCCGCGGAATACGGCGCGCCGCCACGGCCTGCGCCTGCGCCTGATCGGCGCCGAGCAGGAGCAGCCCGAGGGCCGCGAGCAGAGCCCGGGCCTGGACACGCAGCGGGGCAACACCGTGCGCTGGCATGCCTAACGAACCATGTTGTTGGCCACCTGCATCATCTCCTCGGCGTTCTTGATCGCCTTGGAGTTGATTTCATAGGCGCGCATGGAGGTGATCATGTCCACCATCTCCTGCACGATTTCGACGTTGGAGCTTTCGAGATGCCCCTGGACGATCCGGCCGAAGGCGTCGTCCTGCGGAAAGCCGACGATGGGTGTGCCCGACGCCGGTGTTTCGCTGTAGAGGTTCTCGCCGAGTGCCGTGAGCCCCGAGGGGTTCATGAAGCGGGCGATCTCGATGCGGCCGATTTCGACGATTCGTGTGGCGTCGTTGCCCTGCTGGATCGACACCGTGCCACTGGTCGAGATGGCGATGTTCGACGCATCAGTCGGGAACTTGATCCCCGGGACCACGGTCTGCCCTCCTGATGTCACCAGGGTGCCGGTGTCGGAGATGCTGAACGATCCATCACGTGTGTAGGCCACCTGCCCATTGGCAAGCTGCACCTGGAAGTAGCCCTCGCCTTCCATCGCGAGATCCAGCGGGCGGTTGGTCTGCTCGAGAGAACCGCCGGTATGTACACGCTGCACCGCGTTGAGGCGTGTGCCGCGTCCCACCTGGATGGCCGGATTGCTGTTGGCATCGGGCGTACCGAGGATGGCCGGGTTCTGCACGTTCTGGTAGAGCAGGTCCTCAAACTGGGCGCGGCTGCGCTTGAAGCCGGTGGTGTTGACGTTGGCGAGGTTGTTGGAAATGACCTCGGTGCGCGTCTGCTGCGCCATCATGCCGGAAGCGGCGGTGCGAAGGGCGGGGTTCATGAGAGCGGAAGCACGGGAAGCATGGGAGGCACGGGAAGCACGGTGGGCACGGTGGGCACGGGGGGGGTTAGCCGGTGGGCTTGGCTAGCTGGTTGGCAATCGTGGCGCGCACATCGTCCAGCGTGGAGAGACCCTTCTGGACAAACGCGTAGTTGCGCTGAATCGAGATCATGTCCACCAGTTCGCTGATGGGCTGGACGTTGCTGCCTTCGAGGTGCCGCTGACGCACATCCCGCGCGTCGAGTGCTACGGCCCGTCGTGAGGCATGCGGCACAAAGAGCACACCGGCTTCGTGCGTGAGGGTGGCGTCGGCGTCTGCCGTCTCTACGCGGAGCCGGTCGACCCAGACGTCGTCGACGGCCACACGGCCGGTGCGATCGATCGTCACGTCGCGACCCTGCACCTTGATGGGGCCACGCTCGCCTAACACTTCATGCCCGTTGGCGTCGGCAAGGAATCCCGCGGCGTTCACCTGCCACGAGCCGCCGCGCGAGAAGCGTTCGCCCTGCGGGGTGTCCACGACAAAGAAGTCGCGGCCGCGGAGCGCGATATCCAGCGGGTTGTTTGATGGGCTCAGGGTGCCTTCGCTCCAGTCGGTGCGACCGGCGGGTAGCACCGAGTCATCACCCCCGAGCAGCGCAAACACCCGTTCGGCCTTGAAGCCGCCGGTGTTGGCGTTGGCGAGGTTATTGGCGGCCACTTCCTGGCGTCGTTCCCAGTAACGCAGGGCGCTGGCAGCGCTTGTGATTCCATCGGGCATTGGGCACTCGAACGGGTTGGGTCTGGCAACACAAAGGGCAACCGATGTGCCGGTTGCCCTGAAAAACGCGCTGTCTCGTAAGTGCTTGTCAGGCAACCACTTGCGACCCAACCACCGTTGCTCGTGAGCGACCGGTCAGGCGCGCCAGGAGGGAAGAACGTGCCGCACCCGGAGGGTTCTGCCGGGTCAAGCGGGCGGCATTGGTTGCCATCAGGGCGACGGCGTCGCGGGAGAGCCCGGTCTTCCGGGCGATTTCGAGCGCCGATGTGCCCGACGCCGCCAGGCTGCGCGCCGTGGCTGAGCGGGTGGAAGTCGCGGGGCGCTGTGCGTCTTTGGAAGGCCAGGAAATCACCAGGAGCAGGCCGATGACGGCGAGCGCGAAGACGGCGGCCGCCGTGAGCGTGACGGCGTCGCTGGTGATGAGATCGAAGAAGCGGATGAGGGCGGTCATGGGACTCGTCAGGCAGGGGTGCGAAAATGGGCCAGCTCCACGCGGAGCCTGGACAATGCCTTGGTGCGGATTTGCGACACGCGCGACTCGGTGAGATGCAGGACGTCGGCGATTTCGTGGAGCTTGAGCTCTTCGAAGTAGTAAAGCGTGAGCACGATCCGTTCCTGATCCTTCAGATTGCGCAGGGCTTGTTTGAGGATGTCGCGCTCCTGCTCGCGATTGACGTCATCCTCGGCTGACGACTCGCTGTCAGTGGAGAGGAACTCCGGTGGGATTCCCGGTCCGTCGTCGTCGGACGACGCATGATTGAGGGAGACGTGCACCGCGCTTTCGGCGTCGGTTTGCCAGCGCCAGAGCGTGCCGAGGTCGATGCCAAGGTGTTCGGCGACCTCGTTGTCGGTGGCCGGGCGGGCAAAGATGCGGGTGAGTGTCTCGCGTGCGTGGGCAATCTCGCGTGTCTTGCGGCGGATGGAGCGCGGCACGTGATCCTGGCGGCGCAGCTCATCGAGGATGGCGCCGCGGATACGCGGGACGGCGAAGGTACTGAAGGCGAGCCCGCGCGCCGGTTCAAAGGCGGAGAGCGCATTCATGAGTCCCATCGTGCCGCACGAGACCAGCTCGTCAAAGTCGGCCGGCGCCGCAAGCGCGCGCGAGAGCTGACGCGCCACGTGATGGACGAGGTTGAGGTTCTCCTGCAGCAGGAGGTCCCGTGCGGCGAGATCGCCCTGGGCGAAAGCCTGCCAGGTGAGTTCGGTAGACATCGATCAACCCTTCCGGAGGAGACGGAGAAACGGCGGCGACGCGGCCTCGGCGAGGAGTTGCGCGCCCATGGTGCGGACCGCCTGAGCGGCCGGTGAGCCTAACGCGGCTTCGTCGGTGCCAAGACCGGCGGCCACGACCTTGCTGAACCCGGGATCGTCCGGCACCGTGCCGGCAAACGGCACTGTGCGAGAGAGAAAGCGCACGCTGGCGGCATGCAGGTATTCGTGCAGACGGTCCGCTGCCTCGGCGTCAATGCGGTTGGCGACGACATCGACACGAATCTCCGGCGTTTCCGCGTGCAGCAGCTTGATGACCGCGTAGGTAGCCGTAAGCGAAATGCGGTCGTGGACCGTGATGGCCAGCACACGCGTGGCACCGCAGCGAATTGCACTACGCAACGAGGCGGCACTCGCCCCGGCGTCCACGATCACCAGTTCGTACGCGCGAAAGAGATCCTGCAGACGACGGAGCAGGAGCTGATGCTCCGTGGCCGTTGTGGTGGTGCCGCTATGTCCCGCATTGATGAGCGAGAGATGGGCGGACACCGGAATGACCAGCTCCTGCACATGCCGGGCACCGCCCTTGAGGTCGGCAAGTGAGAGTGGCGACTCCACCCCGAGGATCGACCCCAGGCCGCCAAAGTGCTGGGCTGCGTCGACCAGGAGTACCCGCGTGCCGTCGGCTGCCGCCGTACAGGCCAGCAGCGCGGCGACGGTGGAGGTGCCTACACCACCCTTGCCGGCGCCCACCGCCACGACGGGCGGGAGGGGTGGCACGGATGAGAGTCCGTCCGGGGTGCGTGTCACGCGGCCACTCCGCGACGGGTACCGCCCGCCGGAAGTCCGAGAGCGCCCAGCACCACACCCTTGGCGCCGTGCAGGTCGTTGGGGACGCCCTGTCCACTGGTGATCCAGCGAATCGGCACGGTCAGCTGTGTGGCCACGTCGGCGATGGCTCGCTCATCGGCCAGTTCGTCAACCTTGGTGATGCAGGCGTGGGTAATGCGGCAGGCCTGCAGCGCCGCCATGAAGGCGGGAATGCTGTCGGGACGCATGGTGGCGGGCACCACGAGATGCACCTCGTCAGGCGCGGCGGCGCGGAACATCGCCTGCCACTGCGCGTTGGCGTCCTTCGCGCGTGGGCTGCGCCCCGGCGTGTCGACGAGAATCACCTCACACGACTCGAGCCGCTTGAGTACCGCCGGCATCTCACGCGCATCGTACACGACCTCGAGCGGGAGATTGGTCACCTCGGCGTACTGCGCGATCTGCTCGATGGCACCGACGCGAAAGGTGTCGAGCGTGATCAGGCCCACCCGCTTCTGCCCGAAGGCCCGGGGATGCAAAGCGAGCTTTGCCAGGGTGGTCGTCTTGCCCGCTCCCGTGGGACCAACAAGCCCGATCACGAGTGGGCCGCTGCGTCCGCGACCACCTTCGGCCTTCGGATACACCGGGGCCGGTGGGTCGAGACGTTTGCGGAGGTCGTGCACCGCCTCGGCGGATGCCGCGACGAGTTCGACTCGTGTGCGTCGCCCGTCGCGATTGATCGAGGTGCGCAGCACCAGTACGTCTTCGCCCAGCGCGCGTCGCGCGTCGTCAAAAACCAGGCGAAGGTCCGATCCCGTGAAGGTCTCAAGCTGCATAAGGCAACTCCCAGGTAGCGACGGAGTTCAGGCGAGCGGCGGGTGGCAACTCGGCCAGGGAAATGACAGGAAGTGATGACAGCACCGGCTCCACGAGCCGCCGGATGCCCACACGCAGTGACGGAGGTGTGATCAGCGGCGGGAGCCGCCCTTCGAGCGCGTGCGTGGTAGCGAGCAGGTTGAGTTCGCGCAGCAACGACGCCAGCGCGTCGGGCGTGAGAGGCAACCCGCCACTGGGGGCCGTGCGCGGTGAGAAGAGCGACATCAGCGAGGCTTCCAGGCGCCCACCTAACGAGATGCCACGCACCGCGCCAGTTTCGTCCGCGTACATGCGCGCAATCACGTTGGACATGGAGCGCCGCACGTGTTCCGTGAGCACCTCGGCGTCCTTCGTCTGTTCGATCCCGTCGCCCATCGCTTCGAGAATCGTGACCAGGTCGCGGATCGGGAGGCGTTCGCGCAGCAAACGCTGCAACACGCGGTGCAGGAGGCCCAGCGAGATCTTGGCTGGGATGAGGTCGTCGACCAGGGCGGGGTGCGACTGCTTGAGTGTCTCCACCATCTGCTGCACCTCCTGGCGGCCGAGGAGTTCTGCGGCGTTGGCCTTGAGGGCTTCCATCAGGTGGGTCGCGATCACCGTGGTCGGCTCGACCACCACATAACCCGAGGACTCGGCTTCGACGCGACGCGACGCGGCAATCCAGCGCGCGGTGAGCCCGAAGGCCGGATCGATGGTTTCGATCCCCTCGATGGGATACGCCACATTGCCCGTGTCCAGCGCGAGCTGGAATCGGGGCATCACTTCAGCACGCGCGATTTCTGCACCGCGCAGTTTGATCACGTATTCGTTGGCCGGCAGGCGAATGTCGTCGCGAACCCGGATGGGCGGAATGAGGATGCCCACCTCGAGAGCTGCCTGTTTGCGCAGGAGCTGGATGCGCTCCAGCAAGTCACCACCCTGCCGCTCATCGACCACCGGGATGAGGGCATAACCCACTTCGAGTTCAATGGGATCGAGCTGGAGGAGATCGCGCACCGGGTCTGCGGCCACCGGCTCCATGACCGGCGGTGTATCGGCGAGCGTTCGCGCGTCAGTGATGCGCTTCTTCTCGGCGGCGGAGGCCGCGCGCGCGAGGAAGGCCATCGCCACACCCAATACGAGGAACGGCGTCTTGGGGAGGCCCGGCACTAGGCCAAACGATGCAATGACCGCGGTGGAGATCCAGAGCGCGTTAGGCCGCTGCGCCAGCTGGCCTGCGAGCTGATCACCCATGCGGGTCTGCCCCGAGGCGCGGGTGACCATGATACCAGCGGCGGTCGAGACGATCAGCGCCGGAATCTGTGCCACCAGGCCTTCACCCACGGTGAGGATGGTGTACTGTGACGCCGCGCGAGTTATCGGGAGGTTCTTCTGGATGACGCCGATGAAGATGCCACCGATGATGTTGATGCCCGTGATGAGCAGTGCCGCGATGGCATCACCCTTCACGAACTTCGATGCACCATCCATGGCCCCGTAGAAGTCCGCCTGACGAGCGATCTCCTCACGACGGCGGCGCGCCTCACTCTCGTCGATGATGCCGGCCGAGAGATCTGCGTCGATGGCCATCTGACGCCCGGGCATGGCATCGAGGGTGAAACGCGCGGCCACCTCGGCCACGCGTCCGGCACCCTTGGTAATGACGATGAAGTTGATGCCAATGAGGATGAGGAAGAGCACCAGCCCCACGGCGTAGTTGCCCCCGATGACAAAGCTGCCGAAGGCCTGGATGACATCACCGGCATGTCCTTCGCCGAGAATGAGACGCGTGCTGGCCACATTGAGGGCCAGACGAAAGAGCGTCAGCAGCAGCAGCAGGGCAGGGAACGAGGAGAACTCGAGGGCATCCTGCGTCTGCATTGCCGTGAGCAGCACCACGAGCGAGAGCCCGATGCTGGTGGCGAGGAAGAGATCGAGCAGGAAGGCCGGCAGCGGGACAATGAGGAGCGCGATGACAAAAACGACAGCGATGCCAAGGCCCACCTCGGCGTTGCGCCGGATGCCATCGGTGGCAGGGAGCGGAGTTACGGCGGTACTCATGCCACGAGCTCCCCGAGCGGACGGCCTCGCACGAGGCGGCGTCGGATGACGAAGGCGAGAATTTCAGCAACCGCGATGTAGAGCTCGGCCGGAATCATCTGGCCCAGTTTGGCCGACGCGAGCAGGGCGCGCGCCAGTGGCTTGTTCTCGATGCACGGCACACCATTCTCGCGCGCGATCTTCTTGATGCGCTCGGCCACCTTGCGCTGTCCCATGGCCAGCACGATGGGCGCGGGCGCCGCGCTGGGGTCGTATTGCAGCGCAATGGCGATGTGTGTCGGGTTGGTGATCACGACGTCAGCCTTGGGCACCGCCTTCATCATTTGCTTGCGTGCCAGGGCACGGGCAAAGGAGCGCATGCGCTGCTTGACGAGCGGATCACCTTCGGACTGCTTCATTTCCTCGCGCAGATCGTCGCGGCTCATCTTGAGCGACTGCTCGTGCTGCCAGAGCTGCCAGGCGTAGTCGAGCGCCGCCAGGGCGAGGTAACACATGCCACTCGTGGTGAGCAGCTTCACCGTATAGATGCGGGTGACACTGACGAACGAGAACGCCTGTTCGCCCGCCAGCGCCATCACGTCGTTCCAGGCTGCGCCTAACGCCTTGTACACCGCGAACGACACCAGGCCGAGCTTGAGGAGTGACTTGAGGAGGTCGGCGAGTCCCTGGATCCCGAGCAGACGCGACGCGTTCTTGATCGGGCTCAGGCGGCTGAAATCGGGCGCGAGTGGCTTGGTGGTGAGCACCCCACGCGCTTGTGGCGCGGCGATGGCCAGCCCGATGAGCAGGAGGGCCGTGCCCCAGCCCCCCACCATCAGCAGGGTGCGGCCTCCAAGGGAGCGGATGAGGCCCACGGCCGAATCGGCCCCGAGCGGTGCCGACCCCACAGCCCGCAGCCCATCACCAAAGATGTTGAGCAGCTGGTCACCCATGGGCCCGGCCATGTTGAGCAGCATCCCGCTGCCCAGTAGCACAAACGAAGTCGTGAGTTCGGCACTCCGCGGGATGCGCCCTTCGAGTTTGGCGTCGTCCCGACGCTTCTGAGTCGGGGCCTCGGTTTTCTCCTGGTCGGACAGCATCTAGCGTCCTCCCGCCATGGCCGGGAGCACGCGGCCAAGAAGGTCCGAGTACGTCGTTTCCCAGCCCAGGAACCAGCTGCCAAGGATGGGGATGATCGCGATAAGGGCCGCCAGCCCGCCCAGGATCTGGATGGGGAAGGCGAGCGAGAGAATGTTCAGCTGTGGCGCCGCACGGCTCAGCACCGCCAGGGCCACGTTGAGCAGCAGGATGACGGCAATGATTGGTGCCGCAAACCGAAGCCCCAGCGTAAAGAGGGTGCTGCCTAACGTGACGATCCGCCACATCCCGTCCCGAAGATGGCCAAGATTGCCAACAGGGATGAGCTCGACGCTGGAACGCAGGGCTTCGAGCATGACCACATGCGCATTCATTGTGAGCAGCAGCGTGAGGGCCATGAGCTGCAGGAACTGGCCGAGCGCCGTGGTCTGCTGCTGTGACATGGGGTCGACGATGGCACTGCCCTGAAGACCGACCTGGATGGAGAGCAGTTCGCCAGCGGTCTCCGCTGCACCCACGATGAGGGCGGCGCCCAGGCCGATGGTGAAGCCGATCAGAGCTTCACTGATCACCGCCGGCACCGTGGCCTCGGCGGCCAGCGAGCCGCGACGCTGCAGCACCGGCACCATCAGCACGGTCATGAGGATGACCACTCCGGTGCGGATCATCCCGGGAATGGGACGGGCCGAAAAGAGCGGGGCGATCAGCACCAATCCACTCACCCGTGCCCCAAAGAGGAGCAGCAGTGGCAGGGCTCCCGGCGCGAACAGATCGAGACCGGCGGTCATCCCACCAGCCCCGGCAGCGAGCGGAAGAGCCGCGTGGTGTACTCCACCAGCAGCTGCAGCATCCACGGGAGGCCCACCAGAAAAGTGAGGCCTACTCCGATGAGTTTGGGCACAAATGACAGCGTCTGTTCCTGGATCTGTGTCACGGTCTGGAACACACTCACCAGCAACCCGATGAGGAGGGCGACAAGGAGCAGGGGGGCCGCGACCAGGGCGGTGACAAGCATGGCGTTGCGGGCCAGGTCGGTGACGAGGGTGTAGGTCATGACCGTGGCTCAGCGAAAGCCCTGCACGAGGGACTGGATCAGGAGCGTCCAGCCATCGACGAGGACAAAGAGGAGCAGCTTGAACGGGAGGGAAATCATCGCGGGCGGGAGCATGAACATGCCCATGCTCATCAACACCGACGACACGACGATGTCGATGACGATGAAGGGCAGGAACAGCACAAATCCCAGCTGGAAAGCGGTGCGCAGTTCGCTCGTGACAAAGGCCGACATCAGCACCACGGTCGACACCTCTTCGGGTGTGCTGACCTGCGCGCCGCTCAGCTCCACGAAGGTGGCCAGGTCGCGTTCACGGGTCTGGCGCAGCATGAAGTCGCGCATGGGTACGATCGCGGCCTTCATCATCGCCCCCTGCTCGATGCGGTTGTCGAGCCACGGGGTGATGGCGGTCTGGTTGATCTTCTCCACGGTAGGCGCCATCACAAACCCCGTGAGGATGAGTGACAACGCGGCAACCAGCTGGCCCGGCGGAGCATTCTGCGTGCCTAACGCCTGCTTGACGAAGTTCAGCACGATCAGGATGCGTGTGAAGCTCGTCATCATGAGGATGAGCGACGGGAGCAGCGTGAGCAGCCCCATCATCACCACGATGCCGACCGATCCGCTCAGGCGGAGTCCGTCACCGTTGTTTTTGCCGAGGTTGAGGTCGATGCTCGGAAGTCCCTGCGCCAGCGCCTTGTCGAGTGACGTTTGCGGCGAGGTGGCCACCGTGGCCGGTTGCGCCACCTGGGTGCGCGCTGGCGCGGTGGCGGGACGCGTTGCTGGCGTAGTGGCCGGACGTGTGGCCGGCGCAGTGGCCGGGGGCGTCGCCTGCGCGGCGAGGTCCGTGGCGCCGAGTGCCAGGAGGAAGAGCAGCGGAACACCCGCTGATCGCAGACGGGAGAGCAGGGCGGGGCCGAAGCCGGCCGGCTCGGGCTGCTGCACCACTTCCGCGGCAGGTTCGGGGAGGGGCGGGAGGTCGATCTCCACGATGGGGCGCACGCCCCCTTCGCCGACACTCACGGCCACGAGCTGGTCGGCGATGCGAATGACCGCGATGCCCTGACGAGGGCCTAACGCGATGCGCTGCACCACATCGAGCTGTACGGCTGGTGTACGTCCCTGGCGCTGCGGGGCAAGCGCCACACGGCGAATCAGCCGCATGGTCACTGCCACCAGCACCAGGACAAACGCCAGCGTGAGACAGATCCCGACCAGCGAGCTCAAGGTCACGCGACTGCCTCGCTCGGCGCCTTCTTGGCGAGGATACGCGTGAGACGCACCCCGAAGTGCTCACCGAGCACCACCACTTCCCCTTCGGCAAAGCGACGATCGCCGACGAAGATGTCGATCGGTTCCCCGGCGAGCCGGTCGAGCTGAATCACCGAGCCGCGCCCGAGTCGCAGCACGTCCTGCACCGTCATCGAGGTGCGACCCAGTTCGATGGAGACGGGGAGCGTGAGATCGAGCAGCAGTCCGAGGGGCACTTCACCACCGGCAGCCATCGCCTGGGTGAGTTCCTCGAACGCGGCCTCCATGGGATCCTGCGCGGCGCTGGATGACATGACTAAATGCGGGTGAGCGGAATGGCATCGGTCTCCGGGGGATCCAGGAGACCATCAGTGATCTTGATGGCGAGGTTGGAGCCGAGGCGGCCGGGCGAGGCGAGAAACCGCCGCTGGCTGCCGACAAAGACGTCGAGCGGTGCGGTGCGGGAAATGCCGGTGGGGAGCACCCCACCCGGTGCGAGCGCGAACAGGTCGCGCATCGGGATCTGGAACACCGGCAACCGTGCCGACACAAACGTTCTGGTGCCGCGCAGGGAGTGCTCGACCACCATGCGGTTTTCGTGCGACCGCGTATCGTTGGCGTCCTCCTCGCGTTCTTCGGAACCACCAGCGAAGAATTTCTCGAGTACACCGAAGGGCAGGCAGACCAGCAGCAGGCTGCGTGTCTCACCGGCGGTGACCTCGATGTTGGCCACCAGCACCGGATCTTCGCGGCTGGCCACCCGGAGGATTTCCGGGATGGACTCGAAGCCGACGAGTTGCATCTCGAGGCCGATGTAGTCCTGCCACACTTCCACCAGCACGTTGAGCACACGGTCGGCGATCATCCGCACGGCCATTCGCTCAATGGGGGTGAGCGAGCGGCTGGGGACCGCAGGTTCGCCGCTGCCGCCAAAGAGGCGGTCGACGAGGAAGTAGGCAAACTCGTGCCCGAAGTCGATCACCCCGTGCTGCCCGCCGGAGTTCTCGATCTCGAAGGTGTACGACGCGCAGGGCGTGGGGAGCGACAGCGTGAACTCGCCAAACGAGAAGTGCTCCACACTCTGCAGCTGCAGCTGAATGCCGCCGCGCACGCGGCCCAGGAGCCAGCTCTCGAGCGACTTGGCAAACCGCTCGTAGATGGCTTCGAGCGACCGGAGCTTCTCCTTGGAGATGCGGTGCGGGCGCTTGAAGTCGTAGACCTGCGTCTCGGTACTGGCATGCCGCAACGCCGTGGCCGTGGACGAACCCCGGGTGGCCGCCGGTGCGCCCGCGCTCCCGAGGAGCGCGTCAATTTCGTTCTGTGAAAGCGACTCGGACGCCATGCCGCTTACTGGATGACAAACTGGGGGAAGAACACGCGGCTGATCGCTTTCTTGCGCTGCTTCTTGGGGAGCATCTGGGTCAGGGAGTCGGTGAGCTCCTTGCGAAGACCGTCACGCATGGTCATCTCGGTGAGCTGCTCCACCGACTTGGCGCCCACCACCCGCAACAGCACGTCGCGGACTTCGGCGTCGCGAGCCTTGAACTGATCCACCAGCTTGGCATCGCCAAACTCGATGGCCGTGGTGAGCATGAGGAATCGCGTGCCACCGGAGCCAGCCGGATTGAGCACGAGGTTGTCCACCACGTGCAACGCCGACGCACCCGCAGCTTCCCCTTCCTTGTGTTCACCCTCGGCGGGCGCGTGTTCGCCTTCACCACCTTCTTCGTCGCCCGCTTCGTGCTCGCCATCGCCGCCCTCTTCGCCGTCCTCGCCCTCCTTTGAGGCGGTGACTACATAACCAGAGCTCTTGGCCACCATCGGTCCGACGGCGAAGAGTCCGCCCGCGGCTCCAGCGACCAGGCCACCAACCAGTGCCCCAATGAGCACGACACCCTTGGGTCCGGCTTTTTTGACAGGGGCTTCGCCTTCTGCGGCGGGCTCGGCGTTTTCAGACATGAGGCAGGAGAGAGGAAGGGGATCTGCACTCTCCTAAGGCACGGGGCGGGCCATACGCACAGCGCTCCTGTGTGCGACGACATTGGACGCGTAAGCTGTTGCCAGTAAACGGGTTGTGTCTCTGTCGCCGGCGGTGCAACAAGCTCGACGTTCGCGGCAATTCGGGGCGCAGCGGCAGGAAGTGCCGGGCGCATGGTGGGACGGGATTGCCGGGGGTGGGGCGGGGGCGCTGAGAGCAACGAAAGCAACGGGGCGAACGCCGTGCCGGTTACACGACGTTGCCCTCGTTGCCGTCCTTGTCCCGCTACTGCGACTACCGCTTGAGGTTCACCAGCTCCTGCAGCATTTCATCGGAGCTCGTGATCACGCGGCTGTTCGCCTGAAAGCCACGTTGCGTCACGATCATGTTCGTGAACTCCTGCGCCAGGTCGACGTTCGACATTTCCAGCGCGCCGCTTGTCAGCGTCGACTGAATTCCTTCGAGCGCGTAGCCGAGCACGGCGCCGCCGGAGTTACCCGAGATGGCATACATGTTGTCGCCGACGCGGAGCAGACCACCGGGGTTGTTGAAGTCGGCCAGCACGATCTGGCCCAGCACCACGTTCGTGCCGTTGGTAAATGCGCCAGTGATCAGGCCGGTGCGGTCGATGGAGAAGTTCTCCAGCTGACCCGCCGCATACCCGTTCTGATCCTTGAGCACCGCCGTGCTGGTGCCGGCAAACGCAGTGATGCCGTTGACGGTATTGTTGCCGAGATCGAGTGTCACGGCCACCGGGTCGGCGCCCGGCGGTGTAAAGCCGATGACCGGCGGGTCCGTTGGGGCAACCGTCAGCAGAATACCCTGCGAGTCGAACTGCAGTGTCTGCGGCGTGGAGTTGGGCGGGGTGAAGCCGGTGGGCAGGTTGGTGCCATCGACCTGCCACGACCAGGTGTCGGCCGCCGTCTTCCAGAACTGCAGCTTGAGGTCGTGCTGGTTGCCTAACGAATCATAGACCGTGATGGATGTCTCGGTCCAGGAATTCTTGTTGAGCGGGTCGGCGCGCCCGGTCGCATCGAAGGTGCCAGTGAAAACCGGCGCCGCGGCGTTGAGGTTGCCCGCCAGCGACACACCGTCCGTGGCCCGGGCTGCCGTCTTCTGTCCCACCGGCAGCACGATATCGCGGATCCCATCGAGGAACACCCCGTTGTCGGCCATGCGACCCTGCACCACAAAGCCGTTGGTCGGTGACACCAGGTTGCCGCTGGCATCCAACTGGAAGTTGCCGGAGCGAGTGTAATAGTTCTGCGTGCCCTTCTTGACCACGAACATCGCGTCGCCCTGGATGGCGAGGTCGGTGGCGAGACCGGTGGTCTCGAGGTTGCCTTGCTGATAGGCCATGTCAACGGAGCCCACCTGCATGCCGAGCCCGATCTGAATCGGGTTCGTGCCGCCAAGGTCACCGGGCGGGCGAGAGGCGCCCTGCAGGAGCTGCGCAAAACCTTCCTTGAAGGTCACGCGGCCGGCCTTGAAGGCGACGGTGTTCACGTTCGAAATGTTGTTGCCGATGACGTCCATGCGCACCTGGTGGTTACGCAGACCGGACACGCCGGCAAACAGTGATCGCATCATGGGAGTGGATCCTTGAGAAGGAGGTGAGCGTCAGGCCAGGATCTTCACGATCGCGCGGAAGTCGATCGTGTACGGGCCCATCACGAGGAGGGCTTCGCCATTCTGGCCATAGGTCATCCCGTCGACTTTGCCGACGGTGTAAGTCTGCTGCGGCACATCCTTGCCGCTCGCGTCGGTTACCGTGATGCGATAGGAATATTCGCCCTCCGTGGCGATGCCCGACCCGGCCGAGCCGAGTGCGAACTCCTTCCGTCCCGCTGTCACGTAGCCTAACGACCGCGATCCGACCTCCTTGCCGGATTTGTCGAACAGGGTCAGCTTGGCCACCCCGTTCGCCGAAATGTCCGCGGTGAGGGCGCCGCCCATGACGCCGTCGGCGTCCTTGGTCAGCGTAACCTTGTCACCGGCGACCATGACGGTCTTGCCGATCGTACCCATGGCGACACCATTGTTCATCACCATGGCGAGAGATTCGAACTGTCCCTGCTGGGCCTCCAGTTGTTCGTTGATGTTGAGCAGCTGCTCCAGCCCGGAGAACTGCGCGAGGTCGGCCGCCATGTCCTTGCCGTCCATGGGGTCGAGGGGATCCTGATACTTGAGCTGCGTCGTGAGCAGCTTGAGGAATTCGTCTTTTCCCAGGTTGCCGCCCGGTCCGACCGCTGAGCCGTTTCGGGTGCCGCCCAGGGCAGCGTTCGTGAGCGAGCCTGCAGTGTCGACGATCATCGGCGGTTTCCTCGGGGGTCGCGCTGCTGACGCGACGATGGGTGGTGGTGTTCGCGCATGGTGTCATCGCTGCGCGAGTGCTGACGCTGGTCGCGGGATTGACCCTGCGAACCGGTGCTGGTGTTCTGGGCGTTCGCGGTCCGCAGACCGTCACGTTCCCCGCTCGCCACGGCCGCGGCAGTCACGTTAGGCTCGGCGACCCTGGCCATGCTGCGCACGGCGATGCCGTCACCGTCCAGACCGCGGGACTCGAGGGCCTGCTGCAGCTCACTGGTGTGCAGACGTACATGTTCGGCGGCCACCGGGTCGGAAATGTCGAGTCGTGTGCCGATCGTGCTGCCACGGAGGTCGATGCGAATGCGATCCTCGCCACCCTCGGGATGATCGAGGCGCAAGGTCATCGACGACACGGGGAGATCGGCCTGTGCGTCCTGCAGCTTGAGGGCACGGGCAATCCGCTCGGTCGCGTCGGTGCGGGTGACCGCGTCCATCCCTTGCGCGCGCGTCTCGCCGCGTTGTTCGCCTGCTTCGGGAGTAAAGGGCGTGGTGGGACGTTCGATCATCGTGTCGGCCACCAGCTCCGGTGCCGCCGCTGTTTCGAGCTCGCGTTCGAATACCGCGAGGGACTGCTCGCTGCTCTCACCCGGAGCCCGCGACGTCGCCGCGACATGTGTCGCAAGGGGACGGGACGTGGTGGTGGTGCTGATCTCCCGGCTCGCGAGTTCCGGCCGGTCGTCGCTTCCGCGAACCAGCGCCGTCAGCACGTTCGAGAGTTCATCGAAGGGTGTCCGGCGCCCGACCTGCTCTCGGCGCTTTGGGGATTCGGTGTCAGCAGGACGTGTCACACCACTCCCCGGACGGGCGACCTGTGCCACTGCCGCCACCGATGCCACGGTCGCGACCTCTGCGACGCGGGCAACCGTCGCCACCCCGCGGGCGGCAGCCGGCTCTCGTGTGCGGTCACCAGCCATCAGGGGACGCGGTGTCACATCACGCACCAGATCCACGTCGGTGTTGTCGGTGAGGCGCGGCTCGCCAAGCGTCTGCGCGCCATCCTGCGGCAGCAGCGACTCGGCCAGCGCGCGTAACCGCGCCTCGCTGGCACGCCGCTCCTCCCCGGCGCGGGGCATCGGCATGGTGGTCACTTCACCCGGCGCCACCGGCAGCGTGCGCGCCACTCCATCGCGGACGGGCAGCGTTCGCATGGACTCGTCAGGCATCGGGAGCGTGCGGATCTCGCCCGGCGTCATCGGAAGTGTCATCGCCTCACGCGGTACCCCCACAGGCATGGGCGCGGGAACACGTCGTGCCTCGACTGGCTGGGCGGCGAGCTCGATGTGTCCCGGATCGCGCGGCCACAACGTGCGAAGTCCTTCTTCCTTCGCCACACGAGCCAGCCGCTCGAACCCGGCGCGGTCGCTCCAGCCGCCATTCACCGTGACGTCAGCGGCCAGTCCTTCGGAGTGATTCGAGTTGCGCGTCCACGTCACCACGGGGCCCGGTGCGGTGCGCCCCTGTGCAAAGAGGGTATCCTGGCGCTCCTGTGTGCGGTGGGTCTCGACGACTTCCACGGTGTAGCCAAACTCGGACTGCATCCGTTCGAGCACCCGGCCCAGCCGGTTGTCAAACTCGGGCTGCAGGAGGGAGCGATCGCGGACAACGGCACGAGCGTCGAGCCGGTTGAGCAGCGATGCCGTCGATGCGGTGACGTCGCGTGCGTCTGGGCGAAGCGCCGGCGTTGTGACGGCACCGGTGTCGCCGGACTCGCGCGACGCGGGGGCGGCGATGGGAGCGGGCGCGCCCTGGGCCGCCGCACCGGCAATCACTGGCGTGGGTGCGGTGACCGTGACCGGCGCACCGGGCTCGCGTTGCTCGCGGGACCCTTCATCTGTGGAGCGACCTGCTGGTTCTTCTGTGTTGACCGGCTCGCCTTCCGCGAGGAGTGTACTCTCGCTCGCCGGGGCGCCTAACGGCATGTCCACAAAGGCGTCACTCAGCAGATCGCCGTCTTTCGGGGCGGCCATGACGTCAGGACCCGCGGGTGCCAGGGCGGCGAACACCGGTGCGGTGAACGTGCGGGTGGTGGCGCCTCGCGGCTCCCTGCCTTTGGCAGGCGTGACAACAACTTCCGGCGACCCTTCCGCGCGCACGCGGCGTGACCGGATGGTGGTGCCAAGCGCTGCGGACAACGCTGTGCGGAACTCGGCGGCGATGGTCGCGGACTCGGCCTCGGACGGTGTGGTGCTCTGCGGTGCGACCGCTGAGGTGGTGTCGACGGCGCCCAGCCCGGGCATGATGGGTGTGGTCATCACTGCGCTCCCTTGAGCAGCAGCTTGCTGATGGCCGCCGCACGCGCGGCGGGAAGATTCTGCAGCACTCCTGCCGCCTGCTTGTCAGTCAGTCCCGTCAGGATGGCGCGCACTTCGGCATCGTCGAGCTGCTCCATCACCTTGGCCGCGTCCTTCGCCGGCATGGCTCCGAAGATCTTTCCCATCTTTTGCGTCACCGGATTGGCAGCCGGAACCGGAAGCGGGGGCACTGGCACCACCGGCTTTCCGCTGGCCTTGGCGCTGCCATGCGACTCCACGGTTGCCACCTGCTGTGGCGCCGGTTTTGGCGCCGGCTTTTTCGGCGCGGGGGCCGGTGTGGCGTGTGAATCCGCCGGTGCGTGTGTGTCGGCCTTGGGAGTTTCGCCATGGCCATCGGTTGCCGTGGAGTCCGTGCCTGACGAGTCATGCGCTTCGGCAGCCGGTTTGGCCACCGGGTGTGACTCCGCCTCGGCCAGCGAGTCGGCGACCGCCTTGGCCTTTTTGGCCTCCCAGGCGGCGAAGGTCTTCTTGGCCTTCATCACCGACATGGCCGACCCCCCACCAAGACCCAGGGCGAGGCCGAGTACCCCAAAGATGACGAGCTTGATCATGACGGATCCTGTTGTGAATCGTTGGCGCCGCTGCGGCGTGCGGCAAATCGGGAGAGCGCCACGGCATCCATGCGGGCGCGTTCTTCCTGCTGGTCGGTGGCGCGGTGCTGTTCCAGGCGGCGGTCGCGCAGGCGATCGAGCACCTGGCGATCCTGCACCGCGCCCGAAAGCGCATCGCTGCGCTGATTCACCACCAGTTCGGCGGCTTCGGTACGTTGCCCCGCGAGTTCGACCTGCTCGGCCATTTGCGACACGGCGTAAGACAGCGAAGCGATCTCCCCAACTGACGCCTGACCGGCAGACTGCGCCGCCACATGCGCTGCGCCTTCGGCCTGCAACGCGCTGAGCGCGTCGCGTTGTTCGGCTTCGGCACTGGCTTCGCGGCGTGCCGCTGCCAGCTGGCGGGCCAATTCCTGCTCGCGCTTTTCCTTGAGATCGAGCAGCCGCTGCAACGGGAATTTGAATTTCATGCGGCTCCGGCGGTGGCGCCCTGTCGTGGGTACATGCCAAGCAGTGCCTGACGAGTTTCGGCGTACGGCGTCGGTTCGTCCGGGCGCTGCTGCAGGAAGGCGAGTGCTCTTTCGCGTGTGCGCATGGCAGCGTCCACCATCGGATCACTGCCTTTCTGGTATGCGCCGACGAGGATCAGGTCTTCTTTCTCTCGGTAGGCTGCTTCCTGCCGCATGAGCATGCCGGCCGCGGCGCGCTGCGGCTCATCGATGATCTGATCGCGCACACGGCTCTTGCTTTCGAGAATGTCGATAGCCGGGAAGTGTCCCGCGCTGGCAAGGCGGCGTGTGAGGACGATGTGCCCGTCGAGAATGGAGCGGGCGGCGTCGGCCACGGGTTCGTTGAAGTCGTCGCCATCAACAAGCACCGTGTAGATGCCCGTGATCCCACCCCGTGCACCGTTGCCCGCGCGTTCCAGCAAACGCGGGAGATGCGCAAACACGGAGGGCGGATATCCCTTGGTGGTCGGCGGTTCCCCAACGGCCAGCCCGATCTCGCGCCACGCCATCGCCACCCGAGTCACTGAGTCCACCATCAGCAGCACCTGCTTGCCCTGATCGCGGAAGTACTCGGCGATCGACGTCGCCACGAGGGCACCACGCGCCCGTACGAGAGCCGCCTGGTCGCCGGTGGCCACGATGAGCACCGAGCGCGCGAGCCCCTCGGGGCCTAACGCGTTGTCGATGAAGTCGCGCACTTCGCGCCCACGTTCGCCAAGCAGTGCAATCACATTCACATCGGCCGTGGCCTGACGTGCAATCATGCCCAGCAGCGTACTCTTGCCCACACCCGAGCCGGCAAAGATGCCCACGCGCTGTCCGCGTCCCATGGTCAGCGGGCCGTCGATGGCACGCACACTGGTGGCCATGGGCGAGCTGATGGTTTGGCGCTCGAGCGGATGAGGTGGTTCGCCAGCCAGCGGAACACGCTCTCGTGCGTGCAGTTTGCCCAGTCCATCGATCGGATGGCCAAGCCCGTTGAGCACACGGCCGAGCATGTCGGGACCGACGTCCACTCCAAAGGAGCGGCCAAGCGCGACCACGCTGCTGCCGGGATGCAGTCCGGAGAGATCGCCTAACGGCATGAGCAGCACGCCCCGTTCATGGAATCCCACCACTTCGGCGAGCACCGAGTGCTCCGATGTGAGGGAGTTGATCCGGCACAGCTCTCCTACGCCGACATCGAGGCCGATGGCTTCGATGACCAGTCCCACGACGCGCGTGACTCGTCCATACCGTGCAAAGCGGGCCTCGCCTTCCACGCTGTGCAGCAGGGCCTCATGCATCGATGCCACTCAGTCGGCGGTACAAACGCTCGAGCGCGGTATCGATACGCCCATCGATGATGCGATCGCGTCCTTCGAGGAGACACCCGCCTGGGGCGACGCGAGCGTCAGACACCCACTGCACATCAGGGCGAGAGCGTACGCCATTCTCCTCGTCAGGCAGCGAGGTGAGCACGGCGAGGTCGGCCGGGTTGAGCCGCACCACCACCGCCTGATCCACGGGCACCTCGGCGAGGGCACGCTGCACCAGCTCGGTCACCGTCGATTCATTAGAGAGCAATTCGCGCCCGACGATCTGGCGCGCCACGGCCACGGCAATCGCGCACACATTCTCGCGGGCATTGCCGAGCCAGGCGGATGCTTCGTTCTGCAGCGCCACCAGCGCGTCGTCAATCGCACTTAGCGCCGCACGCAGCCGGGCCGCTTCACTGCTCACGCCAGCCAGCTGGCCGTCCTGGTATCCGCGCGAATAGGCTTCGCGCTGGATGGCGTCGAGATCGATCGCCGGCGGTGCGTCAGCGCGCGATTCGAAGGGCAGCGATGCCGCTCGCGGGCCCGCGAGTTCTTCGAGGGCCCACAACGTGGGGACCGGCGCGTCAGGCCGGGGCGGTATCCGTCCCGGCTTAGAGGACAACGTCATCATCTCCACCGCCTAACACGATTTCGCCTGCTTCTTCGAGCTTGCGCACCATCGCCACGATGTTGGCCTGGGCACCTTCCACGTCCTTCATGCGCACCGGGCCCATCATTTCCATCTCGTCGTTGAGTGCCTGCACCGCACGCTGCGACATCGCCCCCGTGATCTTGCCCCTGAGATCGACCGACGCCGCCTTGAGGGCGAGAGCCAGTTCCTTGGAGTCCACGTCGCGCAGCAACCGCTGCAGGGCGCGCGCATCGAGGCCGGAGAGATCCTCGAACACGAACATCAGGTTCTTGATCTGGTCGCAGAGCCCCTGGTCCATGGTGCTGACGCCATCGAGCAGCACCTTCTCGAGCGACGCCGTGACGTAGTTGAGGACCGATGCCACAGCCGCTGGTCCACCGGATGAACTCATGCCGGCTGCCGATGTGAGGTCCGCATCCGCGCTGAGGGTCCGCTCGATGAGCATGATCAGCTCGGGCGAGACCTTCTCCATCTTGGCCATGCGATAGACCACTTCGGAGCCCGTGCTCGACTCGAGTTCCTTGAGGATCGCCGCCGTATGCTGCGGTTCGAGGTGCGACAGGATCACGGCGATGGTCTGCGGGTGTTCTCCCCCCAGCATCTGTCCGAGCTGCTGCGGGTCGGCATTCCGCAGCCGATGCAGACCAATCGTGTTCTGCAGCTGCCCCTGGATGCGTTCGAGCACCTGGGTCGCTTTGCGCGAGCCAAAGGCCTTCTCGAGAATCTCGCGTGCGGCGTCGATACCACCCTGCGCCAGCGAGTCGGCCACGCGGATGCGGGTCAGCCACTCGTCGAGGACCGAATCGACCACCTCGGGCGACACCTGCTCGACGCGGGCAATCTCGAATGACAGGGCGTCAACCTCGTCGGGTTGCAGCTTCTGCGTCACCTTGGCGGCACCATCCGTGCCTAACGCCAAGCAGAGAATGGCCGCCTTCTGGCGTCCCGACATCGCGGTCGGGTCGACTATGTCAATCCCGGTGGAGCGTGTGGCGAGTGCGGTCCCCATCTCAGGACTCCTTCATCCACGCACGAATCATCTTCGCCGCGATTTCGGGTTGCTGATCGACCGTGGCCATCACGCGATTCTTCGATTCCTGGTTGGCCTGGAGCGCGGCCAGCTCGGGGGTCATGCTGAGCTGACGTGGCGCCTCGGGCTCCGGCGCGGCGGGGAGCGCTGCGACATCAAAGCGAGACGGGGCGTCGAAACCCTGCCCGGGGAACGATCCGGCCGGGACCAGAGCCGTTCCGGCACCAGCAGCGGCCAGTGCGGGGGTGCCGGGCGCGGCCGACTTGATGGACCGCAGGGCGAGGAACCCGATCACGAAGGCGAACACCATGGCCGCCGTATTGAAGATGAGGTTCTGATTGCCCTGCACGCGCTGGATGATCGTTGGCGCGGGTTCCGGGACCTCGATTTGTGCTTCGGGCCGCGGGAAGGCCACCGAGATCACGTTCACGCGGTCGCCGCGGGTTGAGTCAAAACCGACGGCGGTGCGCACCAGGGAGTCGAGCTGTGCCAGCTCCTGTCCGGTCCGCGCGACGAACCGCGCGCTGTCTCCGGTGCCGATCTGGCGCTCGTTCACCAGCACCGAGACCGTCAGCCGACGCAGGTTGCCAACCGCTTGTGCAAACGATTCCGTGCTCTTGCTGTTTTCGTAGGCAATGGCCTGCTGGGTCGAGCCGGCGCCGCCCTGTGCGCCCGGCACGATCTCCGACTTCTGTTCCTGCGCCGTGACTTGCCGCTCGGGATCGACAGTTTGTGTCGTGCGCTCGAGGCGATCAAAGTTCATGGCAGCCGCCACTTCCACGCGTGCGTTGGCGGGACCAACCACCTGGCTCACCAGGTCGGAGGCCTTCTTCTGCAGATGGGTCTCGTAGTCGCGCTGGACTTCGAGCTGACGGCTGGTGAGTCCGGTTGGTGTTTCGTCGGCCGGTCGGGTGAGCAAACGCCCCGAGGCGTCGAGCACCGAGACATGCTCGGCGTCGAGTCCCATGCCAACACTCGAGGCCACCAGATGCGAGACGCCGCGGACCACATCGGCCCCCGGCTCTTCATTGCCCTGCAGCGAGAGCGTGACACTCGCCGTCGATGGAGAATCGTTGCGGCGGAAGGTGGCGGTTTCCTGAATGGCGAGATGCACCTTGGCCGATGCCACGCCGCGCATCTGCCCGATGGTGCGCTCGAGTTCTCCCTCGAGACCGCGACGATAGTTGATGCGCTGCGTGAAGTCCGTCATGGTGTACGACGGATCATCGAAGATTTCGAGACCGCGCCGGCCCGACGACGGCATCCCTTCCTTGGCCAGTGCGACGCGCGCACGGGGCAGGTCGACGGTCTGTACCAGCACATCCGACCCGCCACGCCCGAGCTCCCAGATGATCCCCTCCTGGGTGAGTCGCTGCGTGAGGGGATCGATGGTTTCCAGAGGGGCGCCGCTGACGATGGGGACCATCATCGGGCGCGTGGCCCAGCGGGACACACCAAAGATCAGGGCAATGGCCAGGACCCCGATGCCTAACGTCATGACACGGCGGGTCCCACCAAAGCGGGCGAACAGGTTGTCCAGTGCGGGGGGCATCAGCGGCTACGGCTCCTAACTCTGCATGGTGATGAGGGTGCGATAGGCCTCAAGCACCTTGTTGCGCAATTCCACCATCAGGTCGAGGGCAATCCCGGCTTCGGCGGCGGCGGTGGTGACGCGGTGCAACTCCACGGGTTCGCCGTTCAGAAACGCGTCGCGCAGCTTGCCGGCCTGCTCCTGGGCGTCCGACACCTGATTGACGAATCCGTTGATGGTGTCACCAAAGGACGGGCCAAGGGAGGGATCGCCCTTGCCGATGTCCACCGAGTAGGTCTTCTCGCCATCGCTGCCGAGGGCACGCCCGGCGGCGTTGGCTTCCTTTGACAACGTGTCAAAGGCAGCCTGCAGTGATCCGCCAAGGCCGGAGCCAAGGGAGTTCGCAGAGCCGAGACCGCCACGCAACGCGCCGATGGGATCGCTCATGCTTACGCCTTCACGTCCAGACGGCCACCACGCGATACCGGCGAGGGCGGCGACATCTGACCCGAGAGCACACGGCCGTAGGTGAGGGGACCCATCGCGCCAAGTTTGGCAAAGAAGGCCCGCTCATCCTGCGTGAGCACACTCCACAGTTCGGGATCGGTGCCCGGCGGCGGCTGCATGGACCCAGCTGGCGTTGCACCCTGGGGTGCCTGCGCCGGCGTCTGCGTGCGTGTGGCGGGTGCGGGCTGTGCCCCACGGGCCTGACCGGGCCGCTGCGTGCTGGCCGGCTGCGGCGGTACGGTGCCGTAGGGAGAACGAATGCCGTTGATGCTCATGGGCCTGATGGAGTGGGCTAAATCTCGAGAGCGCGACGCAGCATCTGCCGGGCCGCCTGGAACACCGTGGCATTGGCTTCATAGAGGCGCTTGGCCTCCTGCAGCTCAACGAGTTCGTCGGTCACACGCACGTTGGGCATGCGCACATAACCGTTGGTGTCCGCGTCCGGATGCCCGGGCTCGTAGACCAGCGGACCTTCCGTGGGGTCTTCTTCGATGGCCACCACCTCCACACCCGACAAGGCGTCGGAGGGCGATGGGGCGATGCCTTGCTCCGCCCCCGGAAGCGGGGGCAGGGGCGCGGCCTGGCGTGGCACTTCTTCGATCCGCACCACGCGGCGCTGATAGGGACCGCCACCAGCCGTGCGCGTCGTTTCGGCATTGGCGATGTTGGTCACCGCCGTTTCGATGCGCATGCGCTGGACCGACATGCCACCCTTCGCAATGTCCAGCGGACGAAAGAGATTCGGCCGAGTGGCGGGGTCCGCTTGACCGGCGAACGGGAGCAGGCGAATGGGCGTAGTCATCAGCGATCCCGGATGACCGAACGCAAGCTGGCGTAGGTGCTTTGCAGCATCTTCGTCAGTGCCTGGTTGTTGAGGTCTTCGTTCGCCAGCCGCGTCATCTCGGCTTCGGTATCGATGACTTCGGGAGCCGCCGCTGCCTCGAGGGGCAGGGCAAACCCCGACTGATTACGTGCCGACGCCGCCGCGATGCGCTGCGAGATCATGTCGCGGCGCTGCGCACTCGCGTCCAGCGCCTCGATCAGGCGCGGAGCGGCGGAAACACGTCCAAAAAATCCGAACATCATTGGCGTTCAACCCGGCAAGGGGAGTGAGACGACCCGTGGAGCTTCTGCACCCTGTAATGGCAATGGGTGGACCACTCGCCGAACTGCACCAAACAGAGACGCGCCCCGGTAATCCGGAGCGCGTCAGGAACGACCTAAGTTGTTGTGGCATCTGGAGCTGCAGCGTCATCGACCAGGCCTTGCGACGATCGGTATCGCCGGCAATCTGGTCGGCAGACCACGCGCAGCTTTTACCATCCCGGAAGAGATTGCCGCCGCCTGATAGGCGGGAAGTGCCTCCAGGCTCAGCTCACCTCGGCGCGGGCCGGACCATTGAGCTTGTTGCGCAGCGTGCGCACCGAGATCCCCAGCAGCTCCGCGGTACGTGTACGGTTGCCGCCTGTCATTTCGAGCGCGCGCTTGATGAGCGCCTGCTCAGCTTCGTCCACGTTGAGCGACGAAAGCACGATGCCGTTTGGTGGTGCGGACGAACCCACGTTCAGCGCCGCCAGCGTGGAGGGTGTCGCGCGCGACAGCACCTGCTGCACCAGCGACTGGATACTGCCCCCGCGTTGCTGATCAAACAGATGCGCCTGCAGCATCGGGTCGTGCGTCAGAATGACCGCTCGTTCAACGGCGTGCTGCAGCTCCCGGACATTGCCTGGCCACGGATACGACTGCAGGATCTGCAGTGCATCGGGGGCGATCCCCGCGATCTCCTTGCCCACGTCGGTGGCGGTGCGCTGCGCAAATCGGTAGGCCAGCATCGGAATATCCTCCCGCCGCTCGCGCAGCGGTGGGATATCGATCGGTACCACGCTCAGTCTATAGTAGAGGTCCTGCCGGAAGGCCCCAGCGGCCGCATAGTCGGCGAGGTTGCGATTGGTCGTGGCGATCACGCGCACATCGACACGGATGGGGCTCGTACCACCCACGCGCTCGAACTCCTGCTCCTGCAGCACCCGCAGCAGTTTGGCCTGGAGCTCGAGTTTCATTTCCGAGATTTCGTCCAGCAGCAGTGTGCCGCCATTGGCGCGTTCAAAGGCCCCTTCCACGCGCTTCACCGCGCCGGTGAAGGCGCCGCGTTCGTGGCCGAAGAGCGCACTTTCAATGAGACCTTCGGGGAGTGCGGCGCAATTCAGCTTGATAAATGTCCGGTCACGGCGATCGGACTGATCGTGAATGGCACGCGCAAACAACTCTTTGCCTGTTCCGCTTTCACCCTGCAGCAGAATGGTGGCGCGGGTCGGGGCGACGGTGGCGACCGTTTGCTGAATACGACGAATGGCCAGCGCTTCACCCACGATCACCCGTTCGTTGCGGAACTCCATCACTTCGCGACGCAGTGATTCGTTCTCGCGGCGGAGTTTGACGTACTCCAGCGCCTGTTCAACCGCCAGCTCGAGCTGCTGCGTGCGGATGGGCTTGGTGATGTAGTCAATCGCGCCGGCCTTGATGGCCGACACTGCGTGTTCAATAGAGGCGTATCCCGTGACCATGATGAGCGGGATGTCATATCCCTCTCGCTGCAGCAGGGCCAGGAATTCGAGCCCGGTCAGCCCCGGCATCCGGTAGTCGGACAGAATCAGGTCGATCGTCTCCCGCGACAGGATCTGCAGCGCCTCGACGACATTGTGGGCTCCGAGGGCGCGATGTCCCGCGCGCGTCAGTGTGTCTTCAAGGACCAGCCCGACGGATGGTTCGTCGTCGACGTACAGAATCGTGGCCATGCGGTGCCGCAGAGAGTGGGTTCAGGACCGGCAGAACCGGCCGATACTCCCCCAAGACGCTCCGGCAGGGCATAGGCAACTTCTTCCGCCCGGCCATTTCTGTCGGTCTCCCCCTCATGAATTGAGATGCGGATCACCAATAACATCACCACCCGCAACGCCCTGAACACTCTGCAGGAGTCGCTGCGCCGGGTGGACGAGGCTCAGCGTCGTGCCTCCAGTGGTTTGCGCGTTGAAGTTGCCTCGGACGATCCGTCGGCGGCGTCGGCCATCGTGAAGACCGGCTCCTCACTGCGCGCGATCGAGCAGTACCAGCGCAACATCAACTCCGCCACCGCGCGACTTGGGGTGGAAGAGCAGGCCCTCACTGCCGTGACGCAGCTGCTCGAGCGCGCGAAGGAGCTGGCCATCAGTCAGGGCACAGCCACGGCCAGCGCCCAGACACGACTCACGGCCAAGGCTGAAATCGATCAGCTCGCGCTCGCCGCCGTGCAGATCGGCAACCAGCAGCATCAGGGTGAGTTTCTCTTTGGTGGCGATCAGTCCGACACCGCGCCACTCAGCAGTCCCACGCCCCCATTTTCCGCGGCGCCACCAACGGGCAATCGTTTGGCCGAAGTCTCGTCTGCGCTCCGGGTGCGGGCGGGCCATAACGCCACCGATGTCTTTCTGACATCCAATGTCCTTGCCGCCTTCGACGAACTCTCGGCCGCGTTAGGCGCCGATGACGTGCCGGCAATTCTCACCTCCATCGACACCATCGACGGTGCGCATTCCAGCATGCAGGTGATGCTGGGCGAGGTGGGCGCGCAAACCGCACAACTCGAAATTGCCGATGCCAACCTCGGCGCGCTCGATACGTCACTGCGGGCGTTCAAATCGAACTTGCAGGACGCTGATCTGGAAAAGGCGGTGACGGAGCTGGTCTCGCGGCAGACCGTGTACCAGGCCGCCATGCTCTCGACCTCTCGCATCATGGGTATGTCTCTCGCCGACTATCTCCGATGACCGCTGTGACTGCCGAAACCGCCGCGCCCATCACGGTTGCGTCGGAAGTGCTGGGGCCCATTCCCGTCGCCCCGGACCAGATCGTCGCCTTCGCCGAAGGACTGTACGGCTTTCCGGGCGCCACCCGTTTTGCGCTCCTGCCCACGCCACGCGATGGCGTGTTCTGGCTGCAATCCATCGAGTTCTCCGCCCTCGTCTTTCTGCTCGTCGACCCCTTCATGGTCTTCCCGAAGTTCCACATCGAGCTGACGGAGTCCGACAAGGCACGGTTAGGCACGGCGAACGCCGAAGACATCCTGGTGCTCTCGATCGTGACGATGCCGCCTGAGCCCTCGCAGCCCTGCACGGCCAATCTCCATGCCCCGCTCATGTTCAATGCACGCGCGGGTCAGGGCTACCAGAGTATCCGCCCCGATGACGCCTTCGGGATTCGCGAGGAGTTCACCCTCTGACACCCACGGTTGCTCCTTCGCGCGCGCACACCGCCTCCGGCGATATCGCCCTGGCGGTCCGCGCACATCTCGCCGGCCAGACGGCCGAAGCGGAGCGGTGGTATCGCAAGGTGCTCACCCGGGAGCCGGCGCATGCCGTGGCCCTCAACAATCTCGGAGCCCTCCTTCACGCCGCCGGCAGAACCGATGACGCACTCCCGTTGCTGCAACGCGCGGTTGAGGCAGATGCGGCCTACGGCGAAGCCTGGAACAACCTGGGGCTCATCGCCGCTCAGCGTGGCGACAACACGCGCGCGGAGCTCTGCTTTGCGCGAGCGACAGCACTCGAACCCGGGCGCGCTGGCTGGCAGAACAACCACGCCAACGTGCTCCTGGAGATGTTCCGCTGCCGTGAGGCGGTGGAAGCATATGACCGGGCCATTGCCCTCGACCCCGAGGCGGCCGACTTCTGGAGTAATCGGGGGCTCGCTCTCCGCGGTTTGCGCGAGCCCGCCGCAGCCATTGCCTCACTTGAACGGGCGCTGACACTGGCGCCATCGCATCTCAACGCTCTCAGCAACCTCGGCACACTCTACAAGGAAGAACGCCGGTTTGCCGACGCCCATCGCGCGTTCGTACGGGCCGTGGAACTGGCACCGCACGATCCGGTCATCCTCGGCAATTGTGCGTCTGTGTACGAGCGCGAAATGAACCATGCGATGGTCGAGCATTGGGCACGCCGCGCCCTCGACGCCGACCCCGACTACGCCGAAGCGTTCAACCTCCTGGCCAATGTGGCCATGGAACGCGGCGACTACGACGCATGCGAGGCCCTCTACCAGGAGGCCCTCTCTCGCGACCCCGACAACAGGAACACCAACTGGAATCTGGCCCTGCTCTGGTTGCTGCGCGGCGACTTCGAGCGCGGCTGGCGGCAGTTTGAGTGGCGCAAACGCCTGGTGTCGGCAGTCCTTGATCATCACGACTACGGTCCCGGCGAGTGGACCGGTGATGCGCTCGATGGCCGCACGATTCTGCTCCACGCCGAGCAGGGGGTTGGCGACGTCTTCCAGTTTGTGCGGTACGCAGCATGGCTCAAGGAGCACGGATCAGGGCGGGTGATCGTCGAGGCCCCGTGGCCGGTGGTGCCCTTGCTCGCGGGCGCTGATGGCGTGGACGAGGCGATAGCCAGGGGCGCGCCACTCCCGCATTACGATCTCCATTGCAGTCTGATGTCGTTGCCGTGGCTCGCGCAGACCACGCTCCACACCATCCCGTCCCGGGTTCCGTATCTGCCCGTCGAACCGCGGCCCGTGGCGGCATCGGTTGCTGCTGCGAGTGGTTTGCGTGTCGGCGTGGTGTGGGCAGGGAACCCCATCCATGCGCGTGACGTCATGCGTTCCGCACCGCTCGATGCCATGGCGGCGCTGGCACGCATCCCCGGTGTCGTGGCGTTCTCGCTCCAGAAGGGCGATGCCCCGGAAGAGGCGCTGCGATCGCTTGGCGACTCGGGGATCACCGACCTTGCCCCCGAGCTGACCGACTTTCGGGATACCGCCGCCGCGATCCATGCCCTCGACCTCGTCGTCACTGTCGATACCTCAGTCGCACACCTGGCGGGGGCGTTAGGCAGGGAAACCTGGCTGCTGCTCCCGCATGTCCCCGACTTTCGCTGGATGCTCGACCGCACCGACTCGCCCTGGTATCCCACCATGCGCCTCTTCCGGCAGCCGGTACCTGGCGACTGGGCGACGGTGTTTGCGCAGGTGGCGGACGCACTGGCCGCACGTGCCGGTCAGGCGGGCGACTCCGAAGTGGTCGAGGATGTAATCACGCTGCCCTCAGTCACGCGCACTCCCGACGGACGATCGCGTTTTGATGTCTGGGCTCCGCTGGCACTGCTGGCCCGCGCTGATGTGTTTGCCGAGTATGAGGCAGAGCTGATCGGGCGAGGGGCACATCTCGCGCTCCGCGAATTTCTTGCCGAGATCGTGCGGCCGGGTGACCACTTTGTCGAGATGCGGCCCGGTCTTGGCCTCGTGAGCATGGAAGTCGCGCTCGCTCCCAGCGCCCCGATGCACATGACCATAGTGGGCGCTCCTGCTGATGGTGACCGAATCCGGGGGATGACGCAGCGCCGTGCACCCGCCGTTCGCGTGGACGTGACGGACACGCTGTCAAATTATTCGCTCGATGCCGGCAGCCGGTTGATTGTTCATGCCGCGCCCGACCACGGCGCCTGGCCCGATGGACTGCGTCGGCCCGACGTGGTGGTCATCGACAACGTGGTGCCCGCCAGCTCCCCACTCGCGCAGTGGGGAGTGAGCGTCGGGTATCACCTCCTCGCACTCGGCTGGAGCCAGGAAGTCACGCTCGATCCCGTGGACGACGCCAGCGTTGCACAGTCCGTCGTGCTCCTGTTGCCGCATGTGTTGCGCGACCTGACGGGCCAACCGGCAGACCAAGCGGGCGAGTCGCATGCCAAGGTGGAGCACAACACGTTAGGCATCGACTGGGAGTTGCGCGGCGATACGGGTTGGGGCGTCTACGGCGCCAACCTCGCTCTCGAACTCATGCTGGGCGGCCAGGTATGTCCGGCGGTTGTCACGGCCAACCTGACGACACTCCCTCCGTTGATGGTCTCGCGTCTGGCGGGCCGCTTTGGCGGCTCCGAGGACGTGTTGCTCACCGGTGACGGCGCGCGACGTGCGGTCTCCAATGGAATGATGCTGCGTGGTCTGGGGAACCGGCTCGCCGGCAACGGGAGCGAAAGCCACACGCCCGCGCGGCGCAACGTGGGTGTGGTCTTTTTGGAAGACACTGCCTGCGATGGCGAGATGCGTGCACGTGCGCAGGCCTTCGACCTGATCGTGGCCGGCTCCACCTGGAACACCGAAGTGTTGCGCAGTGGCGGTATTCACAACGTCACCACGCTGCTGCAGGGGGTCGATCCATCCATCTTCCACCCCGCTCCCGGACGCGGGCTCTTCCCCGGGCGTTTTGTCATCTTCTCCGGCGGCAAACTCGAGTATCGCAAGGGGCAGGATCTGGTCATTGCCGCCTTTCGTCGTTTTGTCACCACACACCCCGACGCCGTACTGGTGACGGCCTGGCACAACGCCTGGCCCCAGCTCCTGGTCGATCTCGACCTGGCAGGTCACGTGCAGGGGCGTCCCGATGTGGTGAATGGGCAGTTGCAGCTGACGCCCTGGCTTGCCGCCAACGGCATTCCGGCTGCGTCGCATGTCGATGTGGGCCCGCAACCCAACGCCTTCATGGCGCAGGTCATTCGCGAAGCCGACGTCGCCCTCTTCCCCAACCGCTGTGAGGGAGGCACCAACCTGGTGGCCATGGAGTGCATGGCCAGCGGTGTGCCCACGATCGTTTCGGCCAATACCGGACATCTCGACCTCGTGGCGATGCAGGGGTGCCTTCCACTGCCCACGCAGCGCGGAGTGGTGCCACCCACGCACTTCTTCCGTGGTCACGACGGCTGGGGTGAGTCCTCGGTCGACGAGATGGTGGCCGCCCTCGAAACACTCTACACCGACAGTGCAGGGCGCCGAGCCCTTGGTGTTGCCGGAGCGGTCGCCATGGCGCCGCTCACCTGGCGTGCACAGACGGCCCGGCTCCTTGAAATCCTCGCTCCCCTCTGGTAGTCCAACGCCTCACCCGCCGACCATGTCTCGCCAGGAATTTTCCTTCACGCTTACCGCGCCCAACGGCGTCCACAAACTCAGCTATCTCCTGGACCCGGCGCAGATGAGCCAGCGGGCGATGCTCGAGGACTTCGCGGCAGGCCGGCTCTACGAGTCCGAAACCAGCAACTTCATTGGAACCCTGCTGCAGCCCGGTGACACCTTCATCGACATCGGGGCCCACGTCGGCTACTTCTCGATGCTGGCCGCGGCCCTCGTTGGGCCCACCGGCACCGTGTACTCGTTTGAGCCGGAGCCATCAAACTTTCTGCATCTCGTCGAGCACATCGACGCCAACAGCTTCACCCAGATTCGGCCCATCCACATGGCGGTGGGTGCTCGGCCCAGCGTCGGCGAGTTCTTTGTCAATGCCGACAACGATGGCGGCCATGCCTTGTGGGACGTGGGTCGGCATCCGTTCAATGAACGCTCCCGTGTGACGCCCAACACACGAAAAGTCTACATCACATCACTCGACGAGTTCTTCGGCACCCGGGACATGAGCCGTCTCAAGGCCATCAAGATCGACGCCGAGGGCGCGGAGTTCGCAATTTTGGTCGGGGCGCGCAAGCTCATCGCTCAATATCGGATCCCCTTTGTCATCGCCGAGGTGAACCGTTTCGGGCTGGAGTCGATGGGAGCGAGTGAGAACATGCTGCGCAGCGTGATGTCGGAGCTGGGTTACGAGACCTATCTCTTTCAGCCGGGACAGACGTGGATCCAGAAGCTCGAGCCCAATCAGTCGCCCGAGACCAACTACGTCTTCAATGTGCTCTTCCGGCACCCCGAGGCACCCGCACTGGCGGCGTAGGGGCGGAGGCACGGGAGGAACGAGAGGAACGAGAGGCACGCGAGGCACGAGAGGCACAACCATGACCGTGCTTCCCGTGCCTCCCGTGCTTCTCGTGCTTCTGTACTAAAGCTTTTCCTCCCCCCGTCCGATACACGCACTTGGAGGGTGAACGGCATCCCGCCGGGCACCCTGAGGGGAACGGATTCCCCGACTTACAACCCAAGGAGCAGTCCAGATGAAAATCAACACCAATGTCAGCGCCCTGCGCGCCCACGGAAACCTGACCCGCATCAACGAGGACGTCTCGAAGTCGATGGCCAAGTTGTCCTCGGGCTTCCGGATCACGCGTGCAGCTGACGACGCCGCCGGTCTCGGTATCGCGAACGTCCTTCGTGCGGACATTCGTGCTCTCGGACAGGCTGCGCGTAACTCCGAGCAGGCGAACTCGGTGCTCAACATCGCTGAAGGTGCGACGGGTACCGTGCAGAAGATGCTCGAGCGTATGAAGGAACTGGCCGCACAGGCCGCGTCGGACAGCGTGGACTCGGCTGGTCGTTCGCGTATCACCACGGAGTACCAGGCGCTCCGGAACGAAATCGACCGTACCGTCGCCACCGTGAAGTTCCAGGGCAACACCCTGCTCAACGGTGCGTTCGGTGCCACGATCAACACCTCGTCGACCGCGCTCGGCACTGGTACCGGTGTGTACGACGTTCGATTGACCGGTGCAGGCACGGGGGCGTTCACACTGACCTCGGGCAGCTCCGTGGTCACCCTGACCAACGGTTCCACCTCGCAGACCCTCGGTGTGACCGCGGGTGCCAAGCAGACCCTGAACTTCACCTCGCTGGGCATCTCGATCGACACCAACCAGGCGGTAACCGCCACCAGCGTCGCCGGCAACATCTCGGTTGGCGCCGGTACGGGTACCTTCCTCGTCTCGTCCTCGGGTCAGTACTCGGGCAACGACCAGATCTCCATCTCGGGTTCGTCGCTCAACCTCAGCTCCACCTCGCTCGGTGTGTCCACGGACCCGACGACCCTGGCCAACGCGCAGACTGCGCTGAGCCAGATCGACACGGCCATCACCAACGCGAACGTCGCCGTCGGTGTCATCGGTGCCTTGCAGAGCCGCATCGAAACCGCCACAGAGAACGTCCGCACGAGCATCCAGAACTTCAGCGCCGCGGAGAGCACCATCCGTGACCTCGACATGGCTGCTGAAATGACCCGCTTTACGAAGAACCAGGTCCTGCAGCAGGCCGGTACGGCCATGCTTGCCCAGGCCAACTCGGCTGGTCAGAGCGTGCTCACCCTGCTCCGCGGATAAACGCGACGGCAGGTCTCGAGAAAGGCGCGCCGGCGGTCGCCGGCGTCGCCTCACTCGAAGGATCAGGACCCGGGGACGGCACTTTGCCGACTCCGGGACTTCGCGCAAGGAGGCTCAGATGTCAGACCCGGTTGGCAGTTTCAGTGGGCTGTCCAGTGGCGTGCAGTGGCGTGATCTGGTGGATCAGATCATGTCGCTCGACACGCAGCGTCGGCTCAATCCCGTCAAGGACCAGCAGACCCTCGCCAAGGCTCGCATCGAGGCGTGGGGGAAGTACCAGACGCTGGTCGCCAAATTCCGCGATGCATCTCGCGCCCTGCGGGACTCGTCGGCGTTTGCCGCATTCAAGGTGTCAGGTGGGGTAAGCGCCAACACGGGCCGGACCCTGGTCGCTGCCACCGCGGGCGCGGGAGCCAACCCGGGTACGTACGCGGTCGAGGTGCTTGACCTCGCACGCGCCAACAAGATGAGCGGGAGCATCGTCGCCAGTCCCAGCACCGCACTCGGGCTCGCTGGCGAGTTCTCCGTCAATGGCAAGAAGGTCACGCTCACCGCGGCAGACACCCTGGCCCAGGTGCGGGACAAGATCAACGCTCTCAACGCCGGCAGCACCCCCACGGGTGTGACGGCCAGTGTCCTGAGCACGGGGAGCACACAACATCGGCTCGTGCTCAGCGCCGACTCCACCGGTGCGCGTGGCATCGAGCTCACGGACGACGCCACAGGCGTGCTCCAGTCGTTAGGTGTCGTGGATTCGTCAAAGACCCTCAACCTGTCCAGCGACGGCGGCGCCCAGACCTACCAGGTGTCGTCGGCAACCGCCGCGGTTGCCACCATGCTCGGGGTCTCCTGGCCGCCACCGGCCACCATCGAAATCGGTGGGCGTGTCATCGCCGTCGACCTCTCCATCGATTCCCTCGCGTCCATCGCCGCCAAGATCGCGGCCGCCGGTGGAAACGCCACCGTCACCAGTGAAACCGCGGGTGGCAAAACGGGACATCGCCTGGTCACCAGTGACACGGTGTCAGCCTCCACGGTCGACGGACAGCGCACTCTCGAAGTGCTCGGCTTCATGAAGAATGGGCGGAGTGGCGTGACGCAGGTGGTGGCGAGCGAAAACACCTACACCGTCGCAGGAGGAGGAAACGCCGCGGGGAGCACCGCCTTGTCGGCGCTCGAAGTGTCGGGCAATCCGCTGGGGCTGGTCACCGGCGATACCATCGCCATCGGTGGCAAGCGCGGCGATGGCACCACCGTCTCCGTCAGCATGACCATCGGCCCCGCCGACACGCTGCAGACCCTCGTCGACCGCATCAACAACAACAGCACCGGCTTTGGTGCCGGCACGCGTACCGCCACAGCATCCATCAGCAACGGCAAAATCGTGCTGACCGACAGCGCCGCGGGTGATTCGCAGCTGGCCCTTTCCCTCACCGCCACCCGTGCGTCTGATGGCAGTACGGTGAACCTCGGGCGGCAGCTCACCTCGACCGTTGGTCGCTTGCGCGAGGTTGTGGCAGGCTCCGACGCCCTGGCCCGTGTGGACGGAGTCGTCGTCCAGCGCAGCACCAACACCATCACCGACGCCGTTGCCGGTCTCACGCTCAACCTGCAGCAGGTGGAGGCGGGCGTCACGACCACCCTCACCCTTGATCGGGATGGCGATGCGATCGCGACCAAACTCAAGGATGTCGCCACCGCGTACAACGAGCTGCTCACCTTCCGCGCCGAACAGCAGAAGGAAAACGCCCCGCTCCGCAACAACTCTACGCTGCGCGCGTCACAGGCCAACCTCACCGGGCAGCTCCTGTCGGGCGTCTCCGGGCTGACCGGTGGCTTCACCCGCGCCGGGATGGCCGGCCTGGCGCTGCAAGCCGACGGCACCCTCAAACTCGATGAAGCTGTCCTCAAGACCGCCCTCAGCACCAGCTTTCAGGATGTGGCCACGCTCTTCAACACCGGGGCATCGTCCACCAATGGCTCGCTGAGTTATTTCGTCTCGACCGCCAAATCCCTTCCCGGCAACTACGCGGTAGACATCACTGCGGCCGCGACAACCGCCTCCGTCACTGGCGTCGGCTTCTCGGGCACCTATGCCGACGATGCAACCGCCGACACGCTGACGATCACCGATGCCGCCAGTGGCGCCACCGGGAGCATTGCGCTGACCAATGGCGATACCATCGACGCCATTGTCACCAAGCTGAACACCGCCTTTGGGTCCAACCGCATGACCCTGCAGGCGTCCAAGAGTGGCAACGAGCTGGTCATCACCGGCACTCGTTATGGGAGTGCGGCGTCATTCACGGTGGCCTACACCGCCGGTGGAACTGACGGCAGCGCGCAGCTCGGCATCGCCGCCAGCACCTTTGCAGGGACCGACGTCGCTGGCACCATTGGCGGTCTCCCAGCCACCGGCAGCGGACAGATCCTCACTGGCAACCAGCTCGGTGCCACCGAGGGGCTCGCCCTCACCTACACGGGCACAGCCCTCGGCGCCATCGGCAGCGTCAATTTCACGCTGGGTGTCAGCGGCATGCTCACCAACGCCTCCGACCTGCTGATCGAGCCTAACGGCCCCCTCATCGCCCAGACCGGAAACCTCGAAACAGCAGTACGGACCCTGCAGACCCGTGCCGATACTGTACAGCAGTCGCTTGATCGGCGACGGCAGGCGCTGGTACGGCAGTTCGTCGAGATGGAGCGGGCGATCAGCCAGATCCAGGCACAGGGAACGTCCATCGGGTCGTTCATCACCTCCATGCAAGCCGCCGCTCGGTCATAGCGTCCTACACTCTCACGTTGTGAGGCGCCATGTCGTACGCTGCCGTTTCAAAGCAGGCCACGCGGTACAAGGAGGCAGAGCTCATGTCTGCTTCCCCCGGCCAGCTCGTCGTCGCGATTTACGACCACGTGCTCGTCAATCTCACCCGCGCGCGCCTGCGCTGCGGTGACCTGGATGGCTCCAACCGCAGCGATGCCCTCGA
This sequence comes from uncultured Gemmatimonadota bacterium, assembly GCA_902826615.1. GTDB lineage: Bacteria > Gemmatimonadota > Gemmatimonadetes > Gemmatimonadales > Gemmatimonadaceae > RBC101. The sequence goes on along the minus strand of CADEFN010000004.1, from coordinate 450,279 downwards.
CCGGGCACGTGCCGGTGTCACCGAGTTGCTGGTGACGCTCGACCGTGAGAAGGGCGGGGCGCTCGCCAGGCAGCTTGGCTCGCTCTACACCTTCTGGCTGGGCGAGCTCTCCGTGCTCGGCATCAAGCCCGATCCCGATCGCATCGACGCCATCCTGCGCATGGTCACCGATCTGCGCGGTGCCTTTGCCGAAGCGGCGTCGGTAACCGGGACCGAAACCGCACGCGCGGTGTCATGAGTGCGCTCGAGCGTGGGGCCCTGGAGCTCCGCGATCTGCTTGAGCACTTCATCTCGCTCTCCGAGGCTGGAGTGCGCGACTGTCTTGACGGCAACAGCGACTCGCTGGCGGCGACGCTGCATGCGCGCGACCTCGTGGCAAACCGAGTGGAGCAGGTGACCCGGGAAATGGATGCGCTTCGCTCGGGAGCATCTGCCGAGAGTTTGGCCTCGGCGGACAGGCACCTCGACGCCATTCAGCGGGCCGCGTCACAGGCGGCCTCGGCCAACACCCTCCTGCTCGAGCGCGCACAGGACCTGCGCGTGGATCTGGGCAGGCAGATCGATCAGCTCCGGCAGGAGATGGGCGCCAGTGCGGCGTACGCGGAGCCCAGGCGCCCCTTGTCTGGCGCCTACCGGGCCCTCAGGTAGCCGGCGGTGACACGGCGCTGGGAATCGGCCCTCGACCGTCCCTCCACGCGAGACACCGCCATGCTCGCGGATGTCCTGCGCTCGCTCCAGGGACAGCTCAACGATGCCGACCCCGAGACCCTGCTGGTCGTGGACGCCGAGGTGGCCGACCTCGTGTCCCATGCCGTAGCGGAGCTGCAGCGCGTTCAGAGCCAGCAGCCTGTGGGGTCCATTGCCCCCGTCCTTGGGGCTGGCGTGCTGCAGGAGATCCTGCGGCGGCGACGCGAAGGGGCCCCGCGCGATCCTGACGTCCCGAGCAAGGTGGACGCCAAGCGGTAGGATGGGCGGGCCAACCCCAACAGACGCCTCAAGTTCGGACGCGCAACTGCCGATACGAAGGACAAGGAGGTTCACATGAAAGTCAACAACGGCAATCAAGGGCCCATTCGGCCGGATCGGGCGCGCGACCCCAAGGGAGCGTCTTCGCTTCCGGTCGCGAACTCGCAGAAGCCGACGCCTTCACGCGTGGAGCGGCTGGATCGCGTCGAGATCTCGTCGGCGGGCCGTGCCCGTGCAGGCCGCGTCGAACCCGTGGAGCAGGGTCAGGTGGACCGGCTCGCGCAGATTCGTCAGCGCGTGATGCAGGGCGCCTATGATGCCGACGGTGTGGTGGGGGAAGTGGCCCGCCGCATCCTTGAACGCGGCGACGTCTAGGAGATCCCATGAAGTTTCTCGTTGTGGACGACTCGCCCACCATGCGGCGCATCCTGGTCAACTCGCTGCAGCGCATCGGGCACTCCCAGTGTGTCGAGGCCGGCGATGGCAAGGAAGCGCTCGAGAAGTTCGATAGCACGATTCAGTTTGTCATCACCGATTGGGCCATGCCCAACATGTCGGGACTCGACCTCACCCGCGCCCTGCGCGAGCGGCCCGACGCGGCCGGCGTCCCGATCCTCATGGTGACAACGCGCAGTGTCCGTGAAGATATCGTGGCGGCAGTGGAAGCCGGGGTGAACAACTATGTCGTGAAACCCTTCACCCCCCAGGTCCTGAAGGAGAAGATCGACGCGATTCTCGCGAGTCCCGCAACCACCGGCTGAATCATGATGAAGGACGTGCGTGAAGTGCTGTACGACTCGCAGGCTGCCCTCCGCCTGGTCGATTCCGCACTCCTGGACATGACAGGGATCGCTGAGGAAACACCGGCTGCGCCCCCGGTCCGGTCGCGCACACCGCAGGACGCCGACGCCATTGTTGCCCAGGGCCACGAGGCCCTCGTCCGCATGCTGCAGCAGCTGCGCGCAAGCCGGTCGATGCTGCAGAAGTCCGAGCTCGACCGCCTCGCGCAGACACATGACAAACTGCGCGAAGTAAGCTCCGCCACCGAGACCGCCGCCACCGATATCCTCGATGGCCTCGAGCGCGCCACCGCCATGGTCGATGAGCTCGATGCACTCGATGGGGACAGCACGCCTGCACCTGCCGCCGGAGTGCGGTCGCGCCTGCGGGACGAGCTGTTTGGCCTCGTCGGGCACATGCAGTTCCAGGACATTACCAGTCAGCAGCTGGCATTCGCTTCGGCCGTGTTGTCAGAGCTCGAAGTGCGACTGAGCGACCTCGTACAGATCTTTGGCGCTGCGACGGATGAGGGTGGGGTCCCGGAGATGGGGATGGCGGCCGCGTTCGATCCCTCGGCCACGACCCTCGATCGCGAGACCCGTCAAGCAGTCGCTGATGCCATCGTGGCCGGCACCGGCCCGCGAGCTTGAGTCATGTCCCTCCATACGCTTGTCGTCGATGACTCGGCGGTCATGCGTTCGATGCTCATTCGAACCCTGCGCCTGAGTGGTCTCCCGCTAACAACCGTCGAGCAGGCCGGAAATGGCCAGGAAGCCCTCGAGGTCCTTGCCCGCACCGGAATCGACCTCGCCCTCATTGACCTCGGCATGCCGATCATGGATGGCGAAGCCCTTCTCGTGAAGATGCGTGAGAACCAGGCGCTCGCGCGGATCGGCGTCGTGGTCGTTTCCACTGAAGGGTCGCAGACCCGCATCGACCGGCTGACCGAACTGGGGGCCGTCTTCATTCGGAAACCCTTCACACCAGAGGAAGTGCGCACCGCCGTGTTGCGCGTGCTCGGTGTAGGTGATGCCTGACACGCTGAGAGGCGCTCTCGCTGACGCCGGGATTGGCGCCCTTGAAAACATGGCATGGCTCTTTGCCGAACAGTCCTCGCATGCCTCCGATGAGGGATGCATCGGGCCCACAGCACGCATCGAGTTCATCGGGGTCCCGTCAGGCGCCCTCCTGCTCCAGGTTGAGGCGCCACTCCTGGCGGTGGTGGCCGGCGCCATGCTGGGGACCGACGACACCCCCGACCTCGTCCTGCAGCGCGACGCGTTAGGCGAACTCGCGAACGTGGTCTGCGGGCACGTCCTGCCCGAGATCGCTGGCACCCGGGAAGAGTACCTGCTCGCCCCACCGACGGTCTTTACCAACTGGGAGGCGGCCCTCAAGCCGACAGACGTCGTGGCCGAGGTGGTTCATCTCGCCGTCCAGGGAGGCTGGGCTCGCGTGGGGTTTATCCGACCAGCCCCCAACTGAACCTCTGACGCACCAACGAGGGCAGGGAAGGGGAGGGCCGTCGTTGCCGCCGCTGCCCTCCCCAATGCGCCCTGAGGGACTTGAACCCCCAACCTTCTGATCCGAAGTCAGACGCTCTATCCAATTGAGCTAAGGGCGCTTCGGTAGGCATCTATATAGACGGTCTCGCTCTCTCTCGCCAGCAGGTGGAGCGTGACGCTGCCCGGCCGCAGCCGCATATTCACTGGATGCGCCCCTCCCTCATTCTCCCCGCCGTCGCGCTGCTCGCCTGCGCCACCGCCGAGAAGCCCGGTTCCACGGCCGCCGATATCCCGCCGGCCGCACTGAATGTCATCGACACCGCCGCCATCATGCGGCATGTCCGTGTCCTGTCGCACGACTCCCTGCTCGGACGCGCCCCTGGCTCGCTCGGCGAGGATCGAACGGTCGCCTATCTCACCGACCAATTCACGGCCCTCGGTCTTGCGCCCGGAAATCCGGACGGCTCCTACGTTCAGAAGGTCCCGCTCGTCGGCATCACCGTTGATGGCTCGCCAACGCTCACCCTTCGCAAGGGCGCCAGCACCCGAACCCTGCGCTGGCGTGATGACTACGTCGCCTGGACCAAACATGTCGCCGACGCTACGAGCCTTGATGCCTCGGAGCTGGTGTTTGTCGGGTACGGTGTGGAAGCCCCCGAATTCAACTGGGATGACTACAAGGGCGTTGATGTCGCGGGCAAGACACTGGTCATGCTCGTGAACGACCCACCCCTGGCGGACACGTCGCAGTTTGGCGGTCCGCGCATGACCTACTATGGCCGGTGGACCTACAAATACGAGCAGGGCATGAAGCACAAGGCAGCCGGTGTGCTCATCATCCATGAAACCGGCCCGGCCGGTTATCCCTTTGCGGTGGTACAGGGAAAAACCGCCGAGCAGTTTGACCTCGTCACACCGGACAAGAATGCGTCGCGTAGTGACATCGAGGGATGGCTGAGCCTCGACCAGGCGCGCGCCCTCTTTGCCATGGCTGGTCAGGACCTCGACAGCCTCAAGGCGAGAGCTGTCACCCGTGACTTCGCGCCGGTCCCGTTAGGCGTGCAGGCCAGCGTCACCTTGCGCAATCGTCTCCGGAACGTCGAGTCACGGAATGTCGTCGCGCGGCTCGACGGCAGTGATCCGGCCCTCAAGGACCAATGGGTCGTCTACACCGCACACTGGGATCATTTTGGCGTCGGCGAACCCGTCAGCGGCGACTCCATCTACAATGGCGCGCTCGACAACGCGACCGGAACCGCAGCGCTGCTCACCCTCGCGCAGGCCTTCAAGGCGCTCCCGGAACCCCCCAAACGCTCCATCCTCTTTCTCGCAGTCACCGCCGAAGAGCAGGGTCTCCTCGGGTCGCAGTACTACAGCGTGGCGCCGCTGTATCCGCTCGCGAAGACGGCGGCCAACATCAATATCGACGGACTCAACCAATGGGGCCCCACATCGGACCTCACCGTGATCGGTCTCGGCGCTTCCGAGCTCGATGACTACGCGCGGACAGCCGCAGCCGCTCAGGGACGTACCCTCCGCCCTGACCCCGAGCCCGAGAAGGGGTACTACTACCGCTCCGATCACTTCAACTTTGCCAAACAGGGTGTGCCGGCCTTCTACGGCGAGGGTGGCGTGGAGTACATCGGCAAGGCGCCGGAGTACGGCATGAAAAAACGCGAGCAGTACGTCGCCGACGACTACCACAAACCGCAGGACGAGATCAAGGCTGACTGGGATCTCAGCGGCGGCGTGCAAGACGTGCACCTCCTTTTCACCATTGGTTATCGCGTTGCCGCTGCTCCGAAGTTTCCGGAATGGCGTGTCGGCAACGAGTTCCGGTCCATCCGCGAAAAGTCGCTCGGCAAGTGACCGGTCGTTTCAGGGCCCTCGCACTTGCGGGGGCCATCGCACGCACACACACTCCGCGTATCATCAGGCGTTCAACCGAGGTTCTTCCGTGATTCGTTCAGCTCTTCTCGCGGCACTCGTGGCGACATCCGTCGTCCAGGCGCAGACCTACCCGACCAGCGATCCCGTCATCCGACGCATGTGGGATGAGGGTATGACCGGCAAGTCGCAGGTGGCGCGTCTCGCTCAGGTGCTGAGTGACTCCATTGGCCCGCGATTGTCGGGGTCTCCGGCCTTCTCCGCCGCCACCGACTGGGTGTCCGCTCGTTATGCGGAGTGGGGGATTCCGGCCCGCAAGGAGCGCTATGGCAGCTGGCGTGGGTGGCGCCGACGCTACTCGCACATCGACCTCATCGCCCCGCGCGAGCGAACACTTGAAGGGCTCATTCTCGCCTGGAGCCCGGGCACCACCAGGCCCGTGGAAGGTGATGTGGTCGTGATCCCCGAATTGCCCGACTCTGCGGCCGTGCAGGCCTGGCTGCCTAACGTGCGCGGCAAGTTCGTGTTGCTGTCGGCACCCGAACCCACGTGCCGTCCCGATGAGAACTGGGAGCGCCTGGCGCGCCCGGCCTCGGTGGCCGCCATGAAGGCGTCGCGTGACTCCATCAAACGTGCCTGGGGACAGCGCGCCGCGCGGCTCGGTTCGAACGCCACGGCGTTCGCGCGGCTCGATGAAAGCGCCGTCGCAGGCATCATTACCACCAACTGGTCGGCCGGCTGGGGTGTGAACAAGATCTTCAGCGCCAGCACGAAGAAAGTACCAGTGATGGATCTCAGCTGCGAGGACTATGGATTGCTGCATCGTCTCGCCGCCAACAACCAGGGACCGCGCATGCGGCTCGACGCCCGGGCAGAAGACCTTGGCGAACAACCGATGTTCAACGTCGTTGGGGAACTCAAGGGCAGTGAAAAGCCCAACGAATACGTCTTGCTGGGCGCTCACCTCGACTCGTGGGATGGCGCCAGTGGTTCCACCGACAACGGCACCGGCACCGTCATGATGATGGAGGCCATGCGAATCCTGAAGGCGGCGTATCCCAATCCCAAGCGCACCATTCTTGTCGGGCACTGGGGCGCAGAAGAGCAGGGACTCATCGGCTCACGGGCCTTCTCCGAAGACCACAAGGAAGTGGTCGACGGACTCCAGGCCGCCTTCAATCAGGACAATGGCACCTGGCGCATCGACTACATCCGCATGATGGGTCTCACCGGCGCCGCCTCGAATTTCGGACGCTGGCTCAGCGCCATCCCAACGGAGATCGAAAGCCTCATTGACCTCGATATCCCCGGTGTCCCCGAGACGGGCGGCAGCGACCACATGTCATTCCTCTGCGCAGGTGCTCCGTCGTTCCGGCTCCAGTCCAACTATCCGGACTATCGTCAGTACACCTGGCACACCAACCGGGACACGTACGACAAGATCATTGTCGACGATCTCAAGAACAACGCGACACTCGCCGCCATGCTCGCGTACCAGGCGTCCGAAGACCCCGTTCGCGTCCCGCGCGACCAGCGTGTCATGGTGTCGCCTAACGGCGCGACCACACAATGGCCCCGCTGCTCCCCGGCACCAAGGAGCTCCCCTCAGCGTTGAGCCGGTTCGTGCGCTTTCCTCCGAGCGAACCCACATCCCCGCCGCACAGAAGTCCGAAGTCTGCCATCTTCCGTCTAAGTCCCGACCTCTGCCATCTGAAAGGTCTCCCACCTTCAGCCTCAACTCACTAGCTTTCCACTCACAATGACCGGGGTGCCCGCGCCGCTGGTGTGCGCGGGCTGAGAGAGTCCCGTAGAACCTGATCCGGTTCGTACCGGCGTAGGGAGTCCAACGATGTTCACATGCTCGGCCGCGCGCCCTTGGCGCGCCCTCTGGCGTAGCGCGGCACCGCTCGCCTTCGCCTTCTCCACCGCAACAGCGCAGTCCGTCAAACCTGACTCCACCGCGCAAGCAGATTCTGCGCGTCGAGTTGAGGGTGTACTGGTGCGCGCCATCCGCGGCGGCGGGCTCGTACCTATCGCGCAAAAGACCATCGAGCGCGCGGCGATTGTGCAGCGCCACTTTGGCCAGGATGTCCCACTCCTCCTCCAGGGTGCGACTCCCTCACTCATCGCGCACACCGAAACCGGAACACCCTGGGGGTATTCGTACCTCCGGCTGCGTGGCATGGATCAGACCCGCATCAACATCACCATCGACGGCGTCCCGCTCAACGACCCCGAGGACCAGGTCCTCTACTTCGCCAACTTTGCCGACCTCATGTCGAATGTGCGGTCGGTGCAGGTGCAGCGGGGTGTCGGGACCAGTTCCGCAGGCACGGCATCGTTTGCCGGGTCCATCAACTTCGAGACCATGCCCGTGGCGCAGGCACAGGCCGGTGGCAATCTGCAGTTGCAGGCTGGTTCATTCGGTTCCCAGCGTGTCAGTGCCTCCTTCCACTCGGGGCTCACCGATCAGCGCTTTGCCCTCTACGGGAGGGCGGGTGCGTTGCGCACCATCGGGTACCGCCGCCATAGCGGGGTCGAGGGACGCAGCGCGGTGCTTGGCGCCGGCTGGTTCGGCGACCATGACATCATCAAGCTGACCCTGCTGGCCGGTCTCCTGGCAGATACCCTCTCCTACGTGGGAGCCACGCGCGATGAGCTGGCCAGCGATCGCCGTTTCAATCCCCTCGACCCCGGGGAAGACGACCGCTTCACCCAGCAGTTGGTAGCGCTCTCACATACGCGCATCTTCAGCGGAGAGACCTCACTCAGCACCACCGTCTACCGGAACTCGGCCGCAGGGAGCTACGACTTCTTCGCCTTGCCCGACCGGTATCGCTACAACCTCCAGCATTGGTGGTACGGTGTGACAAGCGCCGTGAATGCCGATCGAGGGGCCTGGCAGCTCAATGCCGGCGTTAACGCCAATACCTACGAACGTTCGCATCGCGCGTATCTCGAGCCTTCCACGCAGTTCTATGACAACACCGGGCACAAGGACGACGCCAGTGCCTTTGCCAAGGTGTCCTACGGGACGGGGCGCACACGGTGGTTTGCCGATCTGCAGGGTCGGTGGGCCCGTTTTGACTACGAGCCCGATGCTGCGGCCGGTATTGAAGCGCGGAGCAAGTCATGGCACTTCTTCAATCCAAAGGCGGGCGTGACCCATCAGGTCACACCGTCACTCGGTCTCTTTGCGTCGCTCGGCCGCACCAGCCGCGAGCCGGCCCGAAACGATCTCTTTGCCGGCGAAGATGACCTCAACAGCACCAACGCCAGTCAGCTGGGCGACTTCTCGAGGATCCGGCCTGAGTGGGTGCGCGATCTCGAGGTGGGGCTGACACTCACGCGCCCTTCGGTCGACCTCTCGGCCAATCTCTACAGCATGGACTTCACCAACGACATCGCCCGGATCGGGGCACCCACGGCGTCGGGTGCCATCCTGCGGCGAAATGTCGGAAGCAGCTACCGGAGAGGAATCGAAGTCGATGCCACGTGGCGTGGGGTGCCCCGGCTCATGCTCGCCGGTAATGCCACCTGGAGCACCAATCGCATCCGGTCGTTCATCGACTCGTCAGGCGCCACACCGACCACCCGCCGCAACGTTGCCCCCCTCCTGACACCGCGCCTGCTGTCGACGCAGCGGGCCGACTTCTCGGTGTCACCGCGTCTCGCCGTCGGGGTGGAGGGACGGTATCAGTCCCGCGCCTTCCTCGACAACACGAGCCGTGCAGATCGAGTGCTCCCGGCGTTCTACGTGGCGGACGCCACCGTCCGTATGACGGTTGCCCGGTACGAGGTCACGCTCCGTGCCGCCAATATCACCGACCGGCAGGCCTTCGGTTCGGGCTCGGTGTCCGCCGACGGGACCGTGCGGTATTTCGTCCTTCCGCCACGGTCACTTTTTGTGACCGCCGGCCTCACCTGGTAACAACGCACCTAACGAGCGAGTTTCTTGAGCTCCTCACGGGCCACGCTGCCTGACGGGTTCCGTGCAACCGATTGTTCGAACGCGGCTCTGGCGCCGGCTTTGTCCCCGCGCGCCAGCGCGAGCTGGCCAAGCTGGTCCCACGCGCGGTAGCTCCCCGGAAAGAGTTCCGTCGCCATGCGGCGGAACTCCAGGGCGTTCGCCGAGTCGCGGCTCAAGGCGACCATGCCCAGCAGCCGCAATGCGCCCTCCGACGGACCGAAGGGCGCACCCAGCTGCTCCGATACCTTGCGATAGTGGTCCAGCAGGCTCCGGGGCGACGCGATCGTTTGCAGCAGGTCCGTCTTGTAGCCCGCAAAGACGAAGCGCAGGGCGTCGTACTCCGCAATCAGCGGCACCGACCCGTGATCGTCCTGTTCGTAGTACTTGAACGCATAACGCAGGCCGGAGCGGTTGTATGTCTTCATGACCGCGTCAAACTGCGTAATGCCAGAGAAGTGCGGGTTGGTCACCGAGTCATCGGCGCTCAGGGTGTTGGCCTGTGCGACGTACAGCGCGCGCCCGGAATACGTCTGGTTCGTCACCTGCGCCTTGGCCTGCTTGAGCAGCGTGCTGTTGTCCCACCAGAGGCTGGGGTCAATGGCCACATAGGCATTGAACACCTCCGGCATCGTGTACAGGGCGTTGATGGCGGTAATGCCACCTAACGAGTGCCCGACAAACACGCGATACGGCATCGTCCGGTACTTTGACTCCACCTGCGGAATCAGCTCCGTCTTGATGAAGGAGAGGAAGTTTCCCATGCCGCCCGCCGTCGTCATCTCCGGGCCCACGGGTTTGCCGTCAAAGCCGAGCTTCGGCTTTGTCGGCGACATGTCGCGCATCCGGTCGGTGTTGGGAATCGCCACAACAATCATCTCGGGTACCACATACGTGCCGTTGACACCCGTCCCGAGGATCTGCACCAGCCCAGTCACCGAATGGAAGTGGGCGTCACCATCCAGCAGATACAGCACCGGATAGCGCTGCGGAGTTGCCGTGGTGTCCGAATACGATGGTGGCGTGTACACCAGGTAAGGACGCTGTTCCTTCAAGGTCGCCGACCAGATCGAGTCCACACGGCCGATCGTGGTCGCGTTGGCAAAGCGGCTCTGGGCCATGAGCGGCGTGGCCAGTGCGAGCATGACCAGTGAGATGAGGGAATTGCGCATGCAGACGTATGATTGGCCTGACCTGACATCAGGGCGGTGGATTCCTCGGGATCGTTGATCTTACGCCTGCCACCACAACGAATCCAGCAACCAGGCGCGTACGGTTGATGAGTTCCCGCGCACCCGGTACACTGCCACGCGGCCAGGCCGCCCTGACCTCCAGGTCATTCCGCACACCAACACATGCTTCGAACTGTCGGTTCATTCCTGCGTCGCGTTCTCTTCTGGACGCACCTTGCCATGGGGCTCACCGCCGGTGCGGTCATCATGATCATGTCGGTCACCGGCGCCATGCTGGGCTTTGAGCATCAGCTCGTGGACTGGATTGATGGGCAGCCCATTGTTGCCAACGCCGCGGGAGCGCCGCGCCTCGCCGTGGATTCGCTCCTGCGCCTGCAGGGTGTTCCGTCGTCAGCGGTCAGCCAGCTGGTGCTCCGCGCCGAACCGTCTCAGCCCGTGCAGTTGCGTGTCCGTGGCCCCGCCGGCGGGCTCCGGTATGTCGACCCCTACACTGGGAAAACCCTTCCCGGGCCTGTGCCGCGCATACGGCCAATCCTCACCGCACTCCGGCCAATACATCGGGTGCTCGGCGTCAATGACGGACCACTCGGCGTCGTGACCCGGCGGATTACCGGTATCGCCAACCTCGGCTTCGTTTTGCTGACGCTCTCCGGGCTTCTCCTCTGGATTCCTCGGCGGTGGACGGCGGCCATCCTCCGGTCGTCATTTGTTCCCGGTCTGCGCCTACGGGGCAAACCGAGGGACTTCAGCTGGCATACCACCTTCGGCTTCTGGCTGGCACTCCCGATCGCCTTTGTGGCAGGGACCGCTGTCTTCATGTCATTCCGGTGGCCGGGCCGCTGGCTTGATCGGCTCGCCGGCTCGCCCAGTGAACGCGCCGTCGCAACGGGCGTCGCAACAACGCCTCAGACCGGGAGACCGAAAAACAGGGCGGTGTCGCCTTTCGTCAACAGTGCCGTGCAGCAGGCGATGACCGCGCGCCCCGACTGGAGGGCCATCACCGTCAGCCTCGCCGGTCCCGCTGACACCGCCACCCAGGTACTCGTCGCCTCTGGAAACACATTTCGGCCGGACAAACGCAGCACCCTCTATTTCGAGCCGGAGTCCCTTGCCCTCATCAGGAGTGTGTCCTACGGGGACCTGAGTACCAGCCGAAGGCTCCGTGCATGGGTACGGTATGGCCACACCGGAGAGGCCTTTGGGGTGTTTGGACAGGGTGTGGCGACCCTGGCGTCACTGGTCGGTGCCCTGCTTGTCTGGACCGGGATAGCCTTGGCGTGGCGCCGCTGGTGGGCCTGGCTGCGTCGACGACGGGTGGGCATCACGACGACCGCGGGATAGTCAGCTTCTGGTTGGGGCCGGGGACTCCGTCCGAGTGTGAGGCTGGCGAGCGGAGCCGTGGCCCTGCATTTGCTCTGGTATGTGATCTATGACCAGAGTGAGACTGTGGCTTAGCGCACCAATTACCCCGGATTCTCAGAATTCGAGGTGGCTTGTGCTCTGGCATGTGGGTGCCACGCTTCTCATTCTGGCCGCGCCGGCACAATGGTACCTCGGCAGCGCCCTCCCTCTCCTCTCGCCTCCGGAGCAGTTACAGCTCTGGGCATGGGCGGCCGCGTATCTCGTCCTTGCCCTCTCTCTGGTGGTGGTAAACGGCCGTGACGCCGCGCCTCGCTGGAGTTTGCCCTTCAGAGTGGCAGTTTGCTTCGGAGTCGCTTGGCTCGCCCTGCGGTTTTCTTCTGACGTGCCGGTATCCCGTGCCGTCCTGCTGTTGGCTTTGGGGCTGGCGACCATTCTCAGTATGGGGCCCGCATTCATTGGAAAGCGGGGACTTCTTGTCCTGACTGCGCTCCTCTTCGGCCTGGCCGGGGTGTCGCTCGCCGGGGGGAACGAGGTGTCACGAGCGCCGACCGCGAACCGTCCTGCGCGGGTCCTGGCAACCGAACGCGAGGCGGTCGCCTCACGGGAGTACCGAGGCCTCGTCGACTCAGTGCAAGTGGATGGCGGTGCCCTCGCTGCCTTTGGCGATGGCTTTCTGCTCGTGACAGGAGAGGGAGAGTTCTATCGTGTCGGCTGGGGCGGCCCGGACAGCGTCCTGGTCTCAAGGCGATTGCCGCTCACCGCCACGTTCAACCGCGACAAACTTTTCGAAGCAGGCGCGGAAGTGTTTGGCCCCGTGGGTGGGGAGTTCGAGGTGCGCACTACCGACATCGCGATCGACACCACCGTGTCGCCCCAGCGTGTGTACCTCGCGCATAACTATTGGAATCCGGAGCAGCGCTGCCAGACCGTCCGTGTGTCGGTGGCCGACCTTCCCGACAGTGCCGCCACCCCGCGTGGCGATGCCTGGACGCTGCTCTACGAAACCTCTCCCTGTGTCGCACCATCCTACGAATTGCGGCGGGCCGGTGTCGGCGCGCGGCTCGCGTGGCTCGATACGAAAACCCTCGCACTGTCGGTCGGCGATCATGGGTTGGGCATTCAGGACGGACATGAGGGTCCGCAGGACCCCGCCAGCCCGTATGGCAAGATCCTTCGTCTGGGCACCGATGGTCGAGTCTCCATGCTCTCGCGTGGCCACCGCAATCCGCAGGGGCTCGCGGTCACACGCGGGGGCGCACTCTGGAGCACTGAACATGGTCCGCAGGGTGGTGATGAGGTCAATGCCGTCGTGGCAGGCGCCAACTACGGATGGCCACTGGCTACATATGGTGTGCAGTACGGGCAGGATCGCTGGCCGCTGATGGGAGATCGTCGCGACCACACGGGCTTTGCAGAACCGTCGATGGCGTTCGTGCCATCGATCGGGATCTCCAACCTCATCGAAGTGGAGGGTGGCGGATTTCCCGAGTGGCAGGGCGATCTCCTCGTCTCCTCGCTGCGCGACCGCAGTCTCTACCGCATGCGCACCCACGGCGACCGTATCATCTTCACGGAGCGGGTGCCCGTCGGGTACCGCGTCCGCGATCTCGAGCAGGCTCGCAATGGCCACATTGTGCTCTGGCTCGATGGTGGAGTGCTCATGGACTTGTCGCGGGCTCCGATGGAACTCGAGGGGCCCAAACTCTACGCGACATGTGCGGGTTGTCACGGCACGGCGCTCGAAGGCACGCCCACCGGCCCGTCGCTGCGTGGCGTGGTGGGACGCGAGATCGCCTCGACGGCATTCGGGTACACGCCGGCACTGGATACGCTGAAGGGTGAATGGACCGCTGAGCGACTCGACGTCTTTCTGCAGGACCCGGCCAAATTCGCTCCCGGGACGCGGATGGTGTTGTCCGGCCTCGATCAGCGCACCCGCTTCCGCATCATCGAGTACCTGCGCGATTACCGTCCCTGAGTCCGCGCTGACGCCCGCGCGTCGGGGAATGATGCACACAGCGCTCCCGCTCACCTGACACACCGCGAGGACCTCTCGGCTATACTGCCAGGAGGAGGTCCGGTATGGACGGCAACCTCGGGGCGATCACAGGGGTCATGGTCGCCACCCTGTGCGGCGGAGCAGTAGGGCTCGAGCGGCAGCGCTCGGGTCACGCCGTCGCGCCCGACGGAACCGATCTGCACTTCGCCGGTCTCCGAACCTTCACATTGTTAGGGCTGCTGAGTGGCGTCGCCGGGTGGCTCTGGCGCTCCGGGTACGGCGCGCCGGGGCTGGTCCTGCTTGGCAGTGCGGGCATTCTCGTGTCAGCGGCCTATGTCGGGGCGAGCCGACGTGATGTGGACGGCACCACCGAGGTGGCGGCACTGGTGGTTCTCGCAGCCGGCTTTGTGTCGGGGATGGGGCGAGCGGCCTTTGCAAGCGCCCTCATCGCGACCACCGTCCTTCTGCTCATGGAGAAGACCCGGCTTCACGACTGGGTGTCTCACGTCGACGACGCCGAGTTCCGTTCCGGTGTTCGCTTCGCGGTGATGGCGGCGGTCATTCTCCCTCTCCTCCCCGAGGGACCGTACGGACCCTCGCCTGGCGTCCGTCCCCGCGAACTCTGGATCATCGTGCTGCTCATCACGGGCCTCGAGTTCACCGGGTACGTCGCGCGCCGCCGGGTTGGTACGCAGGAGGGATACACGGTGGCGGGGCTTCTGGGCGGATTGGTGTCATCGACGGCGGTGACGCTCTCGTATGCCAGGCTCTCACGAGTACAACCGGCCTCCGCCATTGCCCTGGCCAGTGGAGCCATTGCTGCGAATGTCGTCCTCTTTCCGCGGGTTGTCCTCACGGCCCTGGTGCTCAACGCCCCACTTGGCCGCACGATGGCCTTGCGGCTTCTGGTGCCGTTCCTTGTCGTGCTCTTGGCGTTAGGCGCCACGCGACACCGGCGCACTGGTGCGGCGGTCCCCGACGAGCCGGGGCGCAATCCCATGAATGTCATGGCGGCCCTCAGGCTGGCGCTGGTGTATCAGGTGGCCATCTACGCCATTGCCACCGTCACGCGCTACCTGGGTGACGCTGGGCTTCTGGCTTCGGGATTTCTGATGGGGATGGCCGACGTCGATGCCCTGACCATCTCCGTGGCGAGACAGAACGGACTGGGTGCCGGTGTTGCCCAGGGACTCCTGCCCGATGTCATCGTCATCGGCGTTCTTGGCACCACCCTGTTCAAACTGGGTGTTGTCGCCGTGGCTGGCGGCGGGGCATTCCGTCGGCGTGTGTCGCTCGCCCTCATTGTGCTGGCGCTGTCCCTTGGGGCCATCCTGCTGATGTCCTGACCTCACAGCATCGGACCAGACGAACACCACGATGCAAGCGATTGGCGCACGATGTGCCGGGGCGCGCGAGGCCGCCGGGCTGTCGCCGCCCCTTCACGGTCTTGGGCACGCGCAGTTCACCGTGGCCTGAGAACTGGGCTACCTAATAACGTGATCGCACAGCTAGTAAGAACACGATGACGGGCATGACTAGGCGCTAGGGGGATATCCCAAATCCGACGGGGCGCGAGGCGTTGGGCCGCATCACGATCACCATCATAGTGCGGATGACTGAAATCTGAGACTCCCAGCGGGCACTCAACGCTTGGATGTATCGCCCAGTCTTGCCCTTTCCTCCGCTCTGCCGCGCCCTCATACTCCAGTATCCTCCAACCATTGGGAACCGCACCTGATGCCCAGCATAACGCTCGCTACTTACGCTCTTCGCGTGCGGGAGCGCCGCTCACGAGAATTCCTGCCACTTGGCAATGCCGCTTCCGGGGCGTCTTTCCACCGATTTCTGAAGACTTTCTTCACCAGCCGTCGCAATCAGGTCTCCGCAGATGAGCAGACTCTGCAGCACGTCTCGACGTGTCGCTCAAATTCCTCGGACGTGTGGGGCACCATCGAGGCTGGCGAGTTCGGGTACGCGGCGGACGGGGTAAACGTCACAACGATGAAGAAGTCATTCCGCCGCTCCACGGACGACGCGGAACTTCTTCCCTTTTACTTCCGAGTGGACGCTCCTGACGACAGCAACGTTGCGCTGTTGGCCCTGCAACGTTTCGGGCCCCATGGTGTCTACCAATCGCTCAAAACCGCGATGCGCCAGGCGTTCGAGGATGCGAATCCGGACCAAATTCTGGATGTGAAGCGCGTGGTTCCCTCTTCCCTCCTTCGGGCCATCCTCCAAGGCGACGTGATCGCCATTGAGGTGACGAGCTACTCCGTTCCGCCGGACATCGCGGACCACTATCACTTCTTGGGTGACGTGGGGCGCAGCACGGGGAGAATGACTATCGAGTTTCGAGCCCGCTCCGGAGTGCCCTTCATTGAGCAGGAATGGTTGAAGCGACTACGGCGCGGCATAGCCAGCGCCCTTGAGTTCGAAGACGAGACGGACGGCAAGCCCTCCACGCTCCGGCTCAAGCTTCAGCACGAGGGCAAGGTGCGGACCGTGCAAGTTGGCAACTTGGAGAACCTACTGCCATACGTTGATGTGACGGACGAGATCAAATTAGGAGGAGACGGTCACCCCGTCTTCGAGAGCATCAACAAGCGGGCACAGGAGCTTCTTGCCGAAGTGAGCGCGCAGCTGCGAGGAGGATAGAAGAATGTTTGACAAGGTGGACGTCAGGCGAATCGTGTTTGACCACTATGGCACCTTGCGAGTGCAAGGGAGCGCAAAAACGAGCCGGGCCGATCTGGCGTTGTTCGTTGGCCTTCCACTCGTCGGCGTCGGCATCTCATGGTGGTTCGGCTTCAAGCTGCAGGAGGCGGCGGTGAATGTGCTGATTACTGCGCTGTCCATCCTTGCTGGACTCCTCTTCAACCTCTTGGTTCTGATCACTGATGTTGGCTCGCGGCTCCCCGCTCCGGTCGGCCGCACACACGCGCAGCAGTTCGTTCGGGAGGTTTATTCCAACGTCTCGTATGCGATCCTTTGCTCTTTCGCCGCGATTGTGCCGCTCGTGGTGCAGGCCAACCTGTGTCAGCCATCGGTGATGTGGTCGACCGCCTCGGTGGCATTGGTCCTACACTTCGCGCTGACGCTCTTGATGGTCTTGAAGCGCATTCACAACATGCTTTCGTTGATCGTGAGCTCGTCGGCGGCGAAGGGTGGTGCTTGAGACGTCACCTGTCGCCGAGGCGAGATGGTTGCCCATACTGGGAGCTCCAAGTTTCCGCGTACTCAGGACTCGTGGTCGAACTTATGGTTGAGCGGGCGCGGCTCCGGCCATAACGCCACGGCGTCGCTCCCTAGTAGCTGGAGAATCTCGTGCCAAATGGCCGCTGATTCTGCAGTTCGCGGTGCGCCAGCTGCTCCGCCTCCATGAGGTCGCGGCCGCCCACAGGGTCATGCGCGACCTGCGGGGCGAATCGGGGACGCGTCCGGCATGGGCTCGATTCGCAGTCCGTGCGCGCAGCGGACCGCGTCGCACGCCAGGGCCGGCACTGCGTCACTGACCCCGGGAAGCTCGAGCGACGCTACTCCAAGCTCGTCGGCCGTCGAACGGTGGAGGTCAACCTCCGGAGCGAGGCGGAAGTGCGGGCGGCGCTGGCGGAACCCTTCGGAGTCCCCGGAGCAACTCCGGGCGCCGAGCAGAGCCGCGCGAACGTGCGAGGGTTTTGCGGTGGTTTTTCCAGCGAATAGCGACAGCCCGGCCGGGAGTACCTGTGCGCCGGGGCATTTCAATTGACGGGGCCGTCGGCTCGGCGCAAGTCACCTAGTGAATAAGGAGTTGTTGGTAGGCAGAACGGGGGTAAACAGGGGTAGACCCGCAAAAAACTGTTGCCGCAGCGCTTCCTAGCGCGTATCATCTGAGCGCTAGGCGGGCAATCAGCGCCAAGCCAAGCTGTGAGGCCGGTGTGGGATTCGAACCCACGATGAGGACCATTTTTGGGACCAGCGGAGTTGCGAGCTCCGTACCCTTCGACCACTCGGGACAACCGGCCTTTCAACCTGAGATCTCCACAGGAGCCCGCTACCGCGGGCTTTTGTGTTAGGCGCATTGTAGAGGCACGCGTGAATGCGCGCCAGTGCGCTTCTAACGTGTTGCTCTGCATGGTTTTAGGCAGTGAACATCACGAACATGCCATCGGGTGCGTGTTATCCAGAGGCGAGCTCTCCCCAATACCGAGCCAGTTTCGCGTCGATCGTCGCTGCCGATCCGGTCCGCGGCGTCACGGATCGTCGGATCCGGCGCGTCGCAGTAATGTGACGCCCTTTCGTTGAGCGCATGGCCTAATAAAGCGGGCGACGGCGTGGTCCCGTAGCCAAGCTCGCGAGCAATCGACGCCATGATCGGTCGTCATACTCGGCGTTCCCTTCCGCAAGCTCTGGCCGGCTACCTGTACTGCGCGGTCCTTCCGGTCGGGAGCCATCCCCCAGAAACAGCGAAGCCCGGCGCCATGTAGTTGGTAGCCGGGCTTCTGTGATATCCAGTCGGGGCGAGAGGATTTGAACCTCCGACCTCCTGCTCCCGAAGCAGGCGCTCTACCGGGCTAAGCTACGCCCCGAAATCGGTAAAAGCTGGTCCAGCGGGTTGCAGCATGCGCTCGGAGAGACTCGAACTCCCAACCTTCTGATCCGTAGTCAGATGCTCTATCCAATTGAGCTACGAGCGCAAACGGTGATGCAACAGCGACTGCGAGTGGGCGGTACAAGACTCGAACTTGTGACCTCCACGATGTCAACGTGGCGCTCTAACCAACTGAGCTAACCGCCCTGAGACACGACGCGCGGCCAAAGGCCGCGCGGGCGCCCAACACTTTCGAACAGAGCGGGAAACGGGACTCGAACCCGCGACCCCAACCTTGGCAAGGTTGTGCTCTACCAACTGAGCTATTCCCGCAACGACTACGCATGAGGGTTCTCAGATCGTACCCCCGCCGGCCCCCTCAGCTTTCGGCCAGCGATGGAGGCGAGGGGAATCGAACCCCTGACCTCTTGAATGCCATTCAAGCGCTCTCCCAACTGAGCTACGCCCCCGCACTCAGGCCCAAAACAAAGCCCGGGATCAGGAACCGAGAATTGTATCCCGGGGTATAGTCGAAGTCAAGAAAATCACTCTAGCGGAAACCCGCACCAAGGGTATTTTGCAGCGGCTTTCGCGGCCTGTGGACAGCTGCCTGACGAGTGCGCGTCGTGGCCTGCGAAACGCCCGGCTCGCGGCCAGGAAACTTCTGCCGCCGCTGCGTGGTTTTTACTTCTATATCACAGTGTCCTCGAGGACCTTGCATCCATGACCGAAGTCAAGCGCCGTCGCCGCCGGACGACTCCCCAGGGAATCGCTCCGAGTGAGCCAGAGCGCGACATTCTCGACCAATACCTCTACGAAGTCAGCACCTATCCCCTCCTCAAGGGGATGGAAGAAATCGAGCTCGCCCGGAAAATCCGTGCGGGCGATCAGGACGCGCTCCAGGAGCTCGTCAAGCGCAACCTGCGATTCGTCATCTCCGTCGCCAAGAAATACCAGAACCGCGGCCTCCCCCTCATCGATCTCATCGGCGAAGGGAACGTTGGTTTGCTCACCGCCGCTCGGAAATTCGACCCGGATCAGGGGGTGAAGTTCATCTCCTACGCCGTCTGGTGGATCCGTCAGGCCATTCTCTCGTCCCTTGCCCGTCAGGGGCGCACCGTCCGGGTTCCGCTCAACCGCACCGCCGACCTCTCGCGCATCATCAAGGCCTCGGAAATCCTCAGGCAGAAGCTCCGTCGGGAGCCGTCGCCCGAAGAACTCTCCCAGCTGACCGGTCTCTCGGTCGACGTCGTGCAGTCGCTCGCCGCCCTCAACACTGGCGACGTCCGGCTCGACGCGCCCATGGATCCCGAGGGTGACCGCGCGCTCATCGAGCGCTTTGTGGCGGACGAAATGCCCGACACCGAGGAGGAAGCAATGAACCGCTTCCTCACCGACGAAATCGAACTCGCCCTCTCCACCCTTCCTCCACGCGATGCGAAGGTTCTCCGGCTCTACTTCGGGCTCGAAGGTGGGCGCGAACACACGCTGGAAGAGATCGGTTCCATGCTCGGCGTTACCCGCGAACGGGTCCGCCAGCTCCGCGATCGCGCCCTCAAGCGCCTGCGCGAGGGAGACGTCGGCCGAGCACTCTCGAGTTTCGCAGCTTAGGGGCGGAAGCACGGGAAGAACGAGAAGAACGAGAAGCACGAAAGGCACGGGGGCTCATGACCCGTGTCTTTTTTTGTCCGAACCTCCGCCAGAAGTCCCTTACCAACATCACATCCCTGATGTTGATTGTTCCGTGCCTCGCGTGCTTCTCGTGCTTCTCGTGCCTCCCGTGCTTCTCGCCGTCTGTGTCCATCCTCTTCGACAACGTTCATAAAGCCTTCGGTCCGAAGAAGGTGCTGCAAGGCTTCTCCCTCGAGGTCAAAGAGGGCGAAACCATGGTCATTATCGGCTACTCCGGCACGGGAAAGTCCGTGGCGATCAAGCACATCGTTGGTCTCCTGCTGCCGGACCAGGGCACGGTTTTCGTCGACGATCAGGAGGTGCCCAAACTCTCGCGTCGCGACCTCTACGAACTCCGTGCGAAAATCGGCTACGTCTTCCAGTTTGCTGCGCTGTTCGACTCGATGAACATCGCCGACAATGTCGCGATGGGGCTGCGCAAGCGCGGGAACATGTCCGAGGCGCAGATCAGGGACCGCGTGGCCGAGGTGCTCGACCTGGTCGACCTGCCTAACGTGCAGGACAAGTTTCCCGCCGAACTGTCAGGCGGGATGCGCAAGCGGGTCGGGCTGGCACGGGCCATCGCGCTGCGTCCCTCGTACATCCTCTACGACGAACCCACCACCGGCCTCGACCCCGTGACTTCGGCGGTGATCGATCAGCTCATGGTCCGGATGCGTGACAGGCTCGGTGTCACCTCGATTGTCATCACGCACGATATGCGGTCGGCCTTTCGGGTCGGGACGCGGATTGCCATGCTGTACGAGGGCAAGGTGCGTCAGGTCGGGTCGGTCGATGAGATCCGGAACTCCGGCGACGAAATCGTTCGGCAGTTTGTCGAGGGGCGGGCAGAACTCGATACGACCGCGGGCGTGTAATGACGCCGCGACGCCGGCGAGGCCGCTCGTCACGCTCCCGGACCAGGGAAGAAGTGTCGGCGGGTGGCGTGGTGATGCGTCGTCCGCCGGGCGAAGCGCCCCTGTTCCTGGTCATTCGCGATTCCTACCGCAACTGGGGCTTCCCCAAGGGCCATCTCGAAGAGGGGGAGACTCCGGAGCAGGCGGCAGTTCGCGAGGTGGCGGAGGAAACGGGGATCGCTGAGTTGCGGGTGGTCGCGCCGGTGGAGACCATCGACTGGCACTTTCGGTTCCGCGGCCGGCAAATCCACAAGGTGTGTCACTTCTTTCTTCTCGAAACCGAGACTAGTGACACACTGCCGCAAGTGGAGGAGGGGATTACCGCCTGCCGGTGGGAGCGGTATGAACGTGCCGTCGAGCTGATTGCGTACGAGAACGCACGTGGGGTGCTGCAGCGTGCCCACGCCTTCCTTACCAGTGCCTCGTGAGGCGCCCTCCCGCTGCGGCTGAGGCGCCCGCGCCTCCGGCCACGCTTCTTGCGCTGGCCACCCGTGAGCGGGCCCGCGCGCAGGTGCGCCAGGCGTTTCCCCGCCACCGCACGCGCCTGGTGCTGGTGCGAACGCTCAAGGACTTCGTGGCCGCCTTGCATCGTGAACTTGTGGATGTGGCCCTGGTGGATGTCGGCGCGCCTAACGATGAGACCCCCGGGCTGATCGAACTGGCACGCGAGTATCCATCGACCCCCTTCATCGCCCAGACCCCGCTGCGTGCCGGGGACGCCTCGATTGTGGGTCGTTGTGCCGCAAGCGACTTTGCCGATGTGGTCATCGACGGCATTGACGACGCACTCCTCCGGGACCTGGTCTTGCGCAGCTGCTTCACGCGGCGGTT
Source organism: uncultured Gemmatimonadota bacterium (assembly GCA_902826615.1). Lineage (GTDB taxonomy): Bacteria > Gemmatimonadota > Gemmatimonadetes > Gemmatimonadales > Gemmatimonadaceae > RBC101. The sequence continues at coordinate 428,634 of CADEFN010000004.1, read as the reverse complement.
TTCCGACGCGTTGCAGGAGCCGCCGGCCCCCCTCCAGCTGAACGCCTCCATCCAGCGGGATGCCTGGCGCACCCTCGTGGCTCATGGCGGGCGCCCGGTGCAGACCGCGACCCTGGCGTCCGCCCTCCGCATCACCCGTGAGCACCTCAGCAGGGCCTTTGCTCACAAAGATGCTCCAAACCTCAAGAGAGTCATCGATCTGGTGCGCCTGCTCGCGGCAGCGGAGCTCGCGAAGAACCCGGGCTACGACGTTGGGGATGTTGCCCGGGTGCTCGAGTTCGCCTCGTCGTCGCACCTCAGCACCACTTCGCTTCGGATTGTCGGCACACGGCCGACCTCCCTGGCCCGTCTCAGGGCGGTCGATTTGATCGACCGATTCGGGCAGGGCAGGGCTCGCTCTCGCAAGCCGCCACGCCGAACTCCGTCCCATTGAATGCGGGGGGAGCTTGTGATAATTTTCACAAGCTACCCCCAAGTTTTTCTTCGCCCTTCCGCACCTCCTCCCGATATGGCTTCCGACACCATTCTTCGCCCCGGCGAGATCAAGGACATCCTCCTCCGCGAAATCGAAGCGGCTGACCTGCAGTCATTGGATGTTGAAGAGGTGGGTTCGGTGCTGGAGGTGAAGGACGGTATTGCCCGCATCTACGGCCTCAAGAAGGCGATGGCGGGCGAGATGCTCGACATCACGTCGTCGGAGACTGGAAACAAGGTCGTCGCTGTCGCGCTGAACCTCGAAGAGGACAACATCGGCGCAGTTATCCTCGGCGACTACCTGCAGCTCAAGGAAGGCGACGAGGTCCGTCGTACCTCTCGCGTGCTCGAGGTTCCGGTGGGTCCGGCGCTCGTCGGACGTGTGGTCGACGCCCTTGGTGCGCCGATCGACGGACAGGGTCCGGTGATTGCCACCATGCAGCGCCGTGTCGAGTCGCCCGCCCCTGGTATCATCGTCCGGCAGCCGGTCAAAGAGCCCCTGCAGACCGGGATCAAGGCCATCGACTCGATGATCCCCATCGGCCGCGGACAGCGCGAGCTCATCATCGGCGACCGCGGCACTGGCAAAACGGCGATTGCCGTTGACACCATCATCAATCAGAAGGGCACGGGCGTCATCTGCTGTTACGTGGCCATCGGGCAGAAGGCCTCGACGGTGGCGAGCGTGGTGGAGCGGCTCAAGCAGGCCGGCGCGATGGAGTACACCATCGTCGTGGTCGCTGCCGCGTCCGATCCGGCGCCCATGCAGTACATCGCGCCCTACACAGGCGCAGCGATGGCCGAGTACTTCATGTATCATGAGGGCAAGGCGACGCTGTGTGTGTACGACGATTTGTCCAAGCAGGCAGCCGCCTATCGTCAGCTCTCGCTGGTGCTTCGCCGGCCGCCGGGTCGCGAAGCCTTCCCGGGCGACGTCTTCTATCTCCACTCGCGTCTTCTCGAGCGCGCGGCCAAGCTGCGCGAAGATGCTGACGTGGTCGACAACAAGATGATCTTCAAGCCGGGCGGCTCGCTGACCGCGCTCCCGGTGATCGAAACGCAGGCCGGTGACGTGTCGGCCTACATCCCGACCAACGTTATCTCGATCACGGACGGTCAGATCTTCCTCGAATCCGATCTCTTCTTCTCCGGTGTCCGCCCCGCCATCAACGTCGGCATCTCGGTGTCGCGCGTGGGTGGTTCGGCGCAGATCAAGGCGATGCGTTCGGTGGCCGGCCGCCTGCGGCTCGACCTGGCGCAGTATCGCGAGCTCGAAGCCTTTGCCGCCTTTGCCTCCGACCTCGATGCCGCGACCAAAAAGCAGCTCGAGCGTGGCGCGCGCACGGTGGAAGTGCTCAAGCAGCCGCAGTACTCGCCGATGCCGGTGGAGCAGCAGGTCATGATCATCTACGCGGTGACCAACGGCTTCCTCGATGAAGTCCCGGTCAATCGTATTCGCGCCTGGGAAACAGGGTTCCACGAGTACATGGCAGCGCAGTTTCCGCAGGTCGGCGATGCGCTCCGCAAGGAGAAGCAGCTGTCGAAGGACACCGAGGCCGCTCTCAAGAACGGCATCGCGGCGTACTCCAAGACGGTTCGCTAATCGCTGGTTGCAGCTACCCGCGCCGGCTGCGGCGCGGGAGACGATGGCGGAAGCGCAGGTACCGCCATCAGCCATCTGCCCCTTGAGACATGGCCAAAGGACGTGAGCTGAAAGGTCGGATCAAAACGACCGAAAACACCCGGAAGATCACGCGGACCATGGAAATGGTCGCGACCGCCAAGATGAAGCGGGCGCTGGATCGCGTGACCTCGGCGCGCCCCTATGCGAATGCGCTGAGCGAGGTGTTGTCGAGTCTGTACTCGCCCGATCTGGCCGAGCGATTCCCGCTGCTTCGTCAGCCGGAGCAGGAACGCCGTGCCGCACTCATTCTGCTGACCGCCGATCGCGGACTCTGTGGCGGGTTCAACTCCAATCTGATTCGAGAGGCACGGAACCAGCTGGCCCGCCTCCGCGCGAGTGGGGTGGACGTGGAGCTGCACATCGAAGGTCGTCGCGGCGTTGGCTACTTCCGCTATGTAGGTGAAGCCCTCACGACCGTGGTCACGGGGATCTCCGAAAAGCCAACTGCCGACAACGCGCGCGAGATCATCGACGGGATCATGTCCCGTTTCATGAGCGGTGAACTGGACGCCGTGTATGTGGTGTCAGCACAGTTCAAGTCAGCGCTGAGCACGCCGCCGGCAACGCAGAAAATTCTTCCCGTCGCACCGCCGCAGCGAAAGGGTGGGGCACCAGACTACATCCTGGCCCCATCCGCCGATGAAATCCTGTCGGATCTGCTGCCGCTTTATGTGCGCAACCAGCTCTATCGCGCGTTGGTGGAAACCGCGGCGGGTGAGCAGGGCGCGCGCAGAACGGCGATGAAGAGTGCTACCGACAATGCCGGCGAAATGCTCAACGTGCTGCGCCGGACGTACAACCGCACCCGCCAGGCGGCGATCACGCAGGAAATCGCGGAAATCGTCGGCGGCGCGGCGGCACTCGAGTAGCAGAAGCACGAGAGGCACGGGAAGCACGAGAAGCACGACCTACAACTTCGCAGTCACCAGTCACTCACGCATACATGTCTGCCACAGCCACTGCATCCGTCGGCAAAGTCGTCCAGGTTATCGGCCCTGTGCTCGATGTGGAATTCGACGCGGTCAGCCTTCCTGAGCTCTACAACGCGCTCACGATCAAGGGACGTTCCGATGCCGGCGACGAAATCAACGTCGTGGTCGAGGTGCAGCAGCACATCGGCCGCAACCAGGTCCGCGCCGTGGCCATGTCGCCGTCGGACGGTGTCGCACGTGGAATGGACGCTGTCGACACCGGCGCAGCGATCTCGGTGCCGGTTGGTGCCGCCGCGTTAGGCCGCATCCTCAACGTGCTTGGCGAGCCGGTGGACAACGGGGAGCCGATCCCGGCGACTGCCGAACGCTGGCCCATTCATCGCAAGCGCCCCGACTTCGTGAATCTCGAGCCGAAGACTGAAGTGCTCGAGACGGGCATCAAGGTTATCGATCTCATCGCCCCGTTCGTGAAGGGTGGAAAGATCGGGCTCTTCGGTGGCGCCGGCGTGGGCAAGACCGTCGTCATCATGGAGCTGATCAACAACGTCGCCAAGGGACACGGCGGAAAGTCGGTGTTCTGCGGCGTCGGCGAGCGCACGCGTGAGGGGAACGACCTCTACCTCGAAATGAAGGAGTCCGGGGTCATCAACTCCTGCGCCCTCATCTATGGACAGATGAACGAGCCGCCCGGTGCGCGACTGCGTGTCGGTCTGTCGGGTCTGACCGTCGCCGAGTACTTCCGCGACCGCGAAAACGCCGACGTGCTCGTCTTCATCGACAACATCTTCCGCTTCACGCAGGCCGGCTCTGAAGTGTCGGCGCTCCTCGGTCGTATGCCGAGCGCGGTGGGTTACCAGCCCACGCTTGCCACTGAAATGGGTGACCTGCAGGAGCGCATCACCTCCACGCGCAACGGCTCGATCACCTCGGTGCAGGCCATCTACGTGCCGGCCGACGACCTTACCGATCCGGCGCCCGCCACGGCCTTTGCTCACCTCGACGCGACGGTCACTCTTTCGCGAAAGATCACCGAGCTCGGGATCTATCCCGCGGTGGACCCGCTCGACTCGTCGTCGCGTATTCTCGATGCGCAGTTCATCGGCGAACGGCACTACAAGGCGGCTATCGAAGTGCAGCGCATTCTGCAGCGCTACAAGGAACTGCAGGACATCATTGCCATTCTCGGTATGGAAGAACTCTCCGAGGACGACAAGAAGATCGTGAGCCGTGCCCGCCGTATTCAGCGTTTCATGTCGCAGCCCTTCGCGGTGGCCGAGCAGTTTACCGGCATGAAGGGCGCGTACGTGAAACTCGAGGAGACGATCAGCTCGTTCGAGCGCCTTTGCGCCGGCGAGTTTGACCAGTATCCCGAGCAGGCCTTCTTCATGTGCGGTGGCGCTGACGACATCGCGAAAAACGCGGATAAACTCGCCCGGGCGTAACGATGCTCAAGGTCTCGGTGATTTCTCCGGAGAAGGTGCTGTTCGAGGGCGAGGTGGAGTCGCTGGTGGCCCCCGCCTTCGATGGGGAGGTGGGCATTCTCACTTCCCATGCGCCGATGATGACGCTGCTCGGAAAGGGGACGCTGCGGCTGGCCGGCTCGGCCGGGAGCTACCAGGTGGAGGGAGGATTCCTCCAGGTGGTGGACAACAACGTTCGGGTCGTCACGGAGCGGGCCGAAAAGCTGTAACGGAAGGAGCCAGGTGGGAAAAGGGCGACCGCATGAGCGGTCGCCTTTTCGTTTGGGGTGGGCTTCAGCCGTAGTACTACATATTGCGGATCGGTCGAGATCGCCGCACAATAGTCAACGACGCCTGTCACGTAGTGTTTTTCCTGATGGGCCGCAGTCCGGCGTCCCGTCAGAGCAAGTCCATTCCCCACCGTTGGAGGGATGATGAACCGATTGCCTTGTCTGTCGTGGACCAGCCGGATTGTCGCAGGGTTCCTGGGATTGGTGGCAGCGACGAGTGTCGCGTCCGCGCAGTCCGCGACCATCACGGGCACGGTGAAAGCGACGTCGGGTACGCCGTTATTCGGCGCGAACGTCCAGATCACCGAGCTTTCAATCTCCGTCGGAACGTCAGAGGACGGCACGTACCGAATCAATGTGCCAGCGGAGCGTGTTCGCGGCCAAACAGTGATTGTGCGGGTGCGCATGATCGGGCACAAACCGCAGCAGGAATCGCTGACCCTCGCCGCCGGTGCGCTGACGAAGAACTTCTCACTGGAGATTGACGTCAATCGTCTCTCAGAAGTGGTCGTGACCGGCGTGACGGGCGCGACCGAGAAGCGGAAGCTGGCCTTCACGGTGGACCAGGTGAGTGTGGCCGACCTTCCGGTTCCCGGGACCAACGCACTGACGCAGCTGCAGGGCAAGGTGACCGGCGCGCAGATCGTGTCGCCGTCGGGCCGGCCCGGCCAGGCTCCCGCCATTGTGCTTCGGGGTCCCAAGTCATTGAATGCAGCCGGGCGGTCGCAGGCGCCGCTGGTAATCGTGGACGGCGTCATTTACGACGGCGGCCTGCAGGATCTCAATCCGCAGGACATCGAGAACATCGAGGTGGTGAAGGGAGCCGCCGCGTCGTCGGTGTACGGGTCGCGCGCCGGGAACGGCGTTATCCAGGTGGTGACGAAGAGCGCGAAGAACGCCCGCGCTGGTACGCGCTTCAGCTTCCGCAATGAGGCTGGATTCAACGACATCGCCGGGGAATTCCAGCTCGCGCAGAATCACTTTCTGATGATGGACGAAACCAACCGCCGATTCTGCCAGCGCGCTACCAACCTGGCGTCGGGGCTGGTGAATGGGCAGGCGCAGTGTTTGCGCACCATGGACTTTGAAGAGGAGGCCCTCCGCATCAATGAGGGTGGCGGTGGCTTTGCTCTCGGGCCGAACCTCTTCCAGGGTGACGGTGGCATCGCCCTCGCTCCCACCAAGCGCGAACTGCGTGGGCTATTCCAGTCCGGGTTCTTCCCCCGGGCCTACAACCCCATTGCGGCCGCGACGACCAACGGGTTGTTCAACAATGCGACGCTGGAGATGACCGGCAAGTTCAACAACACGGGTGTCTTCGCCAGTGCGTCGCAGCTGAGGCAGGAAGGGGCAGTGGCCTTCCTCGAGGGGTACACCCGCAACACCTTCCGGCTCAACGCGGATCAGCAGATCAACAACAAGTGGACCACGCAGATCAACACGTTCTACTCGAACAACACCCAGTTTCCCGACGGTGAGTTCTTTCGCCTCACGCGGGTGCCGGCCGGTGTGAACCTGATGCGGCGTGACTCGTTCGGGCGCCTCTTTGTGCGATCGAACCCGCTGAATCAGGGGGATCAGAACGCCAATCCGCTGTACTGGAACGAACAGAACGAAGGGCGCACCGACACCGACCGGTTCCTGGCCTCGAATACCACACGGTTTGCCGCGGCTTCATGGCTGGACTTCGAGGCCAATGCTTCGTATGACCGGCGCCGCCAGACGTTCTTTTTCCAGCGCGACCGGGGGTACCGCGTGACCACGTCGACCGGGACCACCGGCATCGGTGATCGGCGAGAGGACAGCGGTCTGGATGACAATATCAACTTGTCCGTGCAGGGAACGGCACGTCGCGCGAATTTCCTCTTTGACGGCGTCGATGCGCGACTGAATGCGCGGTATGCGTATGAGCGGCAGGCGGCATCCGGGATTCGTTCCGAAGGGACGCAGCTGGCCATCCCCGGTCTGGGGACGCTGACCAATGTGACGTCCAACTTCTTCCTGACCAGCTCCAACGAGACGGTGCGTGCCGTCGGTGGAGTGCTCGGCGGTGCGCTCGACTACAAGGGCCGTTATATCGTCGATGGCCTGGTGCGCCGCGACGGCTCGTCGCTGTTTGGTGAAAACAACCGCTGGGCCACGTACTATCGGGGTTCGATGGCGTGGCGCGCCTCCGATGAAGCCTGGTGGCCGGCGAAGAAGGCCGTGAACGATTTCAAGCTGCGTGCGTCTTACGGCACGGCCGGCGGGCGACCGCGATTCTCGGCGCAATACGAGACGTTCACCATCGGGACCGGCGGTGCCGTGACCGCGCAGGCATTGGGCAACAAGGACCTCCGGCCTGAATACACCACCGAGCAGGAGTTCGGTATCGATGCCGAGCTGTTCAGCCGGTTTGGCCTGAACGTGACGTATGCGTATTCGTCGACCGACGACCAGATCCTGCAGGTGCCGCCTTCGGTGTCCTCCGGCTTTGCGAGCCAATGGAAGAATGCCGGGACGCTCGACAACCATACGTGGGAGGTCTCGCTGAACATCCCCGTGATCCAGACCAACACACTCAACTGGTCGACGCGCGTGGGCTGGGATCAGACCTATTCGTTCATCACCGACCTGCAGATTCCCGAGTTCTTCCAGACCACCGAGAGCTCGCGCTTCAGGTTTGCCAAGGGCGAGCGAATCGGCACGGTGTGGGGCCGCTACTTCGTGACAAAGTGCTCGCAGCTGCCGGCGGAGTTCGCGTCCGACTGCGGCGCTGGCAAGAGCTATCAGAAGAACGATCAGGGGTTGATTGTCTGGGTGGGACAGGGCAATACCACCAAGGAAGGGATCACGAAGAACCTGTGGCAGGCCACCAATCCCGGCTGTGTCCGGGCGGGAACGGCCACCGGCACCACGGGCGTTCCGAACTGCAAGATCGCGGGGGGACAGGTCACCGCCCCGTGGGGCATTCCCAGCTACAGCTGGGGTATGCCGATCATTCTCCGCGACTCCACCGGAAACGCGGTGTTGCAGCGGCTCGGGAACACCCTGCCCAAGCACCGCATCACCATGTCGCACAACATCTCGTACAAGAAGTTCAACGTGTACGGGCTCATCGACATGTCGCTGGGAACGTCGATCTTCAACGAGGAACGTCACTGGTCGTTAGGTGACTTTACGGTCAAGGAACAGGACCAGTCCGGGCGTTCGGTGGAGGATGCCAAGCCGCTGGGATACTACTGGCGCACCACCGCGCCGGATAACACGGCGGGTGTCGGTGGGTTGTACGACATCCTCGGGTCCAACAACATCACGACCGAAGATGGCTCGTACACCAAGTTGCGGGAGCTGAGCGTCGGGTACTCTCTCGGTCGCTTCCTGGGCGTCGGTGACGTGAATCTCTCCCTGGTCGGACGCAACCTGCTGACCCTCACCAAGTTCTCGGGATGGGACCCCGAAGTCGGCGTCGCCGGCACCAACCTCAATAGTTCGGCCATCACGGCGGTTGCCGCGTATCAGTACCCCCAGATGCGCACCTTCACGTTCACCATCGGTACCCGCTTCTAACCGGCAGAAGGAGCGCGTCCTCAGGGGCCGCGCTCCTCTCCTTCATCCCAAAGTGATCACGATGCTTCGTGTGAACCGGACGACTGTCGCGCTCGCGGTGCTGGCGTGCGCGGCGATGGCATGCGGCGATGAACTGGTGGTCGATAACGAAAACAACCCCGACGTCGAGCGGGTCTTCGCGGCCGTCGCCACTATCGAGCAGACCATCGGGACAGGATATCAGCAGTGCCGGAATGCGTATCAGCAGAACACCATCGAGCCGCAGCTGCTGGTGCTCAGTCTCGAGAGTTATTCGCAGCTCAACAACTTCTCGATGGGGACGCGTGTGGGCATTCCGCGCACGCCGATCGTGAATTCGCGAGGAGGCCCGGGTACAACCGAACCGTTTGACACGTTTTCGCTGCTCTCCCGGTTGTCGCGTCAGCTATCCAATGGTATCGGGGCGCTTGACAAGATCAAGACGGATCAACCCACGCAGGTGGCAGCAGGTCTGTACGCGCGCGTGAAGTCGTTCGGCTTCTTTGGCGTGGCCTGCTCGCTGGGGAATCTGGCTCTTGTCTTTGATTCAGCCGCAGTAGTTTCGCCCAGTTTGCCAGGAGACTCCATCCCGCCGCTCAGCGGGTACAACACCGTGATGCAGGCGGCCATTGCCTACCTCGACAGTGCGCAGGCCATTGCGTCAACCGCGGCGGCAACCGACAACGCCAGCGGTGGATTCGCCGCGCCGCAGTCCTGGATGTCCGGCACGAGCCTGACCCGCGACCAGTTCGTGCAGCTCGTGCGCCAGATGCGCGCCCGCTTCCGTGCGCAGGTGGCGCGGACTCCGGCGGAACGCGGCGCGGTGAACTGGGATGCGGTGATTGCCGATGCCAATGCCGGCGTGACCGCTCCCGTGATGGTCACGATCGGCGGGTCGTCCGGGTGGAACATCGGGTTCCAGTCGAGCCAGATGCATGTGTCGGCGGGGTGGAGCCAGATTTCGCCGCTGTACTGGGGAATGGCGGACGTGTCGGGCGCGTATGATGCCTGGCTTGCCACACCGCTCACCAACCGCGCGCCGTTCCTGGTGGTCACCCCCGACAAACGCTGGCCACAGGGGGCGACCCGTGCCGCGCAGCAGGCGGCCTCACCCGAACCGACCTCGGCGACCAGCTTCCCGTACGTGCGCAACCGCTCCACCTCGCTCGACGTTCCAGGGGACCCGTGGGGGACCTCCAACTACGATTACGTGCGCTACAAGTACATCCGGAATGCCGCTAGCACCGGGGTGTTCCCCGAGTTCCGCCCCGAGGAGGCCAACCTGCTCGCAGCAGAGGGTTACATCCGCAAGGGCCAGTTTGCACTCGCGGCAGCCAAGATCGACCCGTCACGCGTACGCGCAGGACTTCCCCCTCTTTCCGGTGTCGTGAACTCGCTGACGGATCCGGTACCAGGGGGCGCGCAGTGTGTGCCGCGTGTACCCGTGGGCCCCGCGTTCACGTCAACGGCGTGCGGCAACATTCTCGAGGCCATGAAGTACGAGATGCGCTCCGAGCTGGCGCATGGTCGCTTTGGCTCCTGGTATTTCGACAGCCGCGGTTGGGGTGACCTCGTGGCCGGTACGGCGTTCCACTTCCCGGTGCCAAACCAGGAAATGGATGCCAGGTCCCGGCCGTTCTACGACATGGGGGGAGGCGGCCCCGGCACCGCTCCTCGCGGGACTTACGGCTTCTGATGACGCGGGGATGGTGGCGTGTGCTGCCCGGCGCGCTCGTGGCGAGCGCGTGTTACGTCAGCACACCGGTGGATGTGTCGGTGCGACCGGTTGTCACCGGCGAAACGGTGGCGCTCGACATCTCCGACCGGGGCCGCGTGGCGCTGAGCGAGCGCTTTGGTCCCGGTGTCTCCCAGATCGAAGGCCGGGTGAGCGCCACGTCAGAGGAATCGTACAAGCTTCAGGTGTTTAGAATATCCTACCTGCGCGACAGTGATGCGCAGTGGGCAGGGGAAACGGTCACCATCGAGCGCGAACATGTCGGGCGTGTGTACCAACGCACCCTGTCACGCCGACGATCGGTATTGACCGCCGCAGCGGTGGGGGGAGGCGTAATTGCTTTGATCGTGACGCGGGCACTGACAGGGGAGGGACGCGAACGCGATCCCGATCCGATGCTGCCACCGGGGCCCGAGCAGAGCCGCGTGCCCCGCTTCTGAATCCAGATACCACGTTCCACCTTGGAGATGTTCTCATGAGACCCATCGCCACGGCCGTTGCCACTGCGATTCTGGCTGCCGGAATCACCGCCTGCGGTGAAGACGATACCGGGCCCATTCTGGCGCCGACGCCGCCCATTGCCTTTGTGCGCTATGTCCATGTTGTGCCGGACACCTCAAACATGGACTGGCGTCCCATCGACGCCGTCGTCAACTCGCCCGAGGCCCTCAACATGCAGTTCAGGGCCAATACTCCCTATCGCGCCATGGGGGCGGGGGCGCGTCGGCTGAGGATCTTCCCCACAAGTGAGGTCGCCTCCATCACGTCGCAGGTCGTGATCGATACGGCCATCACGTTCACCGCGAACGCCTACTACACCCTCATCCACGTCGGCCTGGCTCGACCTGGTCAGGCTCCGGCAGACCGAATCTGGGTGCTCGAAGATCCGATTCCCGCCACGATCTCCGGATCACAGATTGCCCTCCGTGTGGTCAACGCTGGTGTAGGACTCGGAGCTGTAGACGTGGAGAGCGCGGCTGCCACTGCCGGCCCCTTCTCGAGCTTTGCCGCCAACGTTGCCTATGGCGCCGCAACGCCCTACCAACTGGTAGCAACCGGTGCACGCGCGCTTCGTGCGAATGCTTCGGGCAGCACTACCGCTCTTGCTGCCCCGGTCGCGCTCCCAGCGGGCACTGCGGCCGGCGGGGGTCTCTCCGCCGCTGGTGGCAGCACCATCGGTGGCAGTGCCGTCACAGCTATCGTCGTGCCGAGGTCGGTTGCGGGGTCACTTGCTCCCAGCGCCTTCAACACCCCGGGGATCATCTACCTCGTCGATCGCGCTCCGCGGTGAGTCGCCGTCTTGTATTGCATCAGGGGGAAGGAGTCCGAATGTGGACTCCTTCCCCTTTCTCTTTCATTTCCCGACTTCCTGCACCACATTACCCGCACACGGTCCGCTGCACCCCCACGTGCCTTGGCGGTCTCGTCGATTCTGTTCAGGAGAACAAGTAATGCGTATCAGCCGTACGATCTTCGCCGCTGCTGTGGCCCTGGTTTCGCTGGCCGCCTGCGGGGACGATGAGGTCACCCCACCAGCCCCGGAGCGATACATCGTGTCGCTCACCGGTCTCGCCGAACGTCCCAACCCTGTGACCACTACCTCGACAGGCAGCGCGGTCGTCACAGTCTTCCCGTCAGCAGACAGCATCGAATGGCAAGTGAATGTCGCTGGCATGGACTCGATCACCGCCGGCCACTTCCACGCTGCTGACGTGAACAACGCCGGTCCGGTGATGTACTTCGTATTCAGTGGTCCCACCACTGGGCGGGGAGTCACCGGTTTGCTGAATTCCGGCATGGTTCGCCGGACTGGATCTACCTTCAGCGGCGCGTTCACCTACGACTCCCTGCTGACCCGCATTCGTGCCGGCACGACGTATCTCAATGTGCACACCCGCCGCAACGGCGGTGGCGAGATTCGCGGACAGGTCTCGAAGTAACCGTCCGACATACGTCGGTGAGCGGGCGCTGCTTCTCCGGAAGCGGCGCCCGCTGCGTTAGGCGGCCCGGGGATGACGCCAGCACGGGGCCCCGTTATCTTCGTTAGGCTCCCATGAACCTTCGATGCGGCCGAGGGTAGCACGCCACACCCCCACCCCCATCCCCGAATGAAGCGACTTCTGCCCGTCCTCTTCGCCATGCTCCTTCCCGTGGCCGCGAGCGCACAGGCCTGGAACTACCCCGCCTTCCAACCCCCACGCCTCGAATCGCGGGAGTTCAACTTCGGCGTGGCCGATGCCGGAAAAGGGGGCACCACCCTCCTCGCGCAATGGCGTGAGCTTGCCGGACGGCGGTCGCAGTTCACCCTCGAGGCGGGGCTTATCGCCGGCGACGGAGGAGGGAGCAACCTCCTCGCGCTGGGCGGGCAGTACGCCTACGAACTCCATCGCGCCTCGACCGACGTTCCGCTCGACTTTCTCCTTGTAACCGGCGCCGGTCTCTCGCTCGGCGATGTCAGCGCCCTTCGCATCCCGGTTGGTGTCTCACTCGGCTATCGAATCGAACTCGATCGCGAGGTGAACCTCACACCCTACGTGCATCCCCGGCTCTCGCTCGACGTGTGCACGGACTGCAATGACAACGAGGTCGGTCTGGGCGTGAACTTCGATGTCGGTGCCAACCTCGATCTCAGCAAGGCGATTGCCGTGCGCGCCGCCGCATTTTTCGGGGGCGGCGAACTCTTTGGCCGGAACGGGATCGGGCTTTCGGTGGCGTACCGCCCGCCGGGCCTGCGTCGTTAGGGTTTCACCAGGCGTGTCACCAGCGCGGTGGCGCGCCTCGCGGCTCCAAGTCCGCCTTGCACCACGGCCTGCGCCTTTGCCCCTGGGCCGGCCGCACCACCAGTGAGCCACCGTGCGAGGAGTTCCGCCAGCGGTGCCTCGCCAGACACCTCAGCTGCGCCACCGGCCTCTATCAGCACCGTGGCGTCTCGTGCATTGGAGTGCCGGGGTCCAAAACAGACGGGCGCCCCGAAGGCCGCGGGCTCGAGGACCGAGTGCAGCCCCGCCGCGTGAAAGCCGCCGCCCACATACGCCGCCGTACCCAGGGCATAGAGATCGCCCAGCATTCCGACGGTATCCACCAGGATCACATCGGCATCGCTCACGCGATTCCCGGTAATGCGGTCGAGTGACAAACCCGCAGCAGCAGCGAACCGGACGATCGGTTCGCAATGAGACGCGGTTGGCTCGTGTGGTGCAATGACCAGGCGGGCGGTGGGCACCGACTGCCGCACGCGCTCCCACGCCGGCAGCAGGGCTGACTCGTCGGCCGGCCAGGTGCTCCCGGCCACCAGCGTGGGTCGTGTGGACTTGAGGGCGGCCACCAGGCCTGACGTGCGGTCCACAGCCATGGCCCGTGTCCAGACCTGGTCGTACCGGGTGTCGCCCATTACCTCGAGCCGGGCCGCGGAGACGCCTAACGCTTGCAGCCGTTGTGCGTCGTCGGCCGAGATGGCTCCGGCGGCGGCGACTCCCGCGTAGGCATCGCGCAAGAGTGCCCGTGCCATCCCACTTCCGCGCGAAGATGCCGGCGACATGGTGCCGCTGATGAGCGCATACGGCACCCGCGCGCGTGTTGCCTCTTCGCACAACACCGGCCAGAGATCGAGCTTGGCAAAGACCAGCACCGAAGGACGGAGCAGTTCGAGCAACCGTCGTGTGTCACCCGGCGTGTCAAAGGGGAGGTAGTCGGCCACGTCGACCAGGGATGCCCCATTCTTTGCCTCGCTCATTCGACGCGCAAAGGGCTCGGCGCTTGGCGAGAAGAAAGAGTAGGCCAGCTGCCATTGGGGGTGTTCGGCCCGCAGCAGCTCCAGCACGGGACGCGCCTGCAATCCCTCACCAACCGATGGCGCATGCATCCAGATGAGGGGGCGCCTGACATCGCGGTGTGCAGCGGCCCATCGTTCCCACCGCTGCATGACACCGCGTCGGGAGGACAAGGCGCGCAGGACCTTGTGCGCACTCGCGGGTGCGACGCCCGAGAGTGCGCGTGCGGTATGTCCCGCCGCGAGATACCCGGCGCGCAGCAGGGGATGCAAGCTTACTTCGTTTTGGTGGTCGCCTGCTTCATGGCCTGCCGGAACGCTTCGATTGGGGCGTTCCCCTCGAGTTTGACGTCACCCACCAGGAAGGTGGGCGTCGACTTGACTCCCGCGCTCGCACCCCGCTGGTAGTCGGCCTGAATCATGGGGAGCATGACATGATCCTTCATGCAGCTGTTCCACGCCGCCGTGTCGAGTCCCGCTTCCTTCGCGAGACGTCCAAAGATTGGCAGCGGATTGGTGGTGGCGGCCCACTCCTTCTGCGATGCGAAGACCAGGTCGTGCATCGGCCAGAACTTGTCCTGGGCCCCGCCACACATTGCGGCTTCGGCCGCCGGGATGGCGTTGGGGTGAATGCGGAGCGGGAAGTTGAGGTAGGCCAGGCGCGCCTGACCCTTGTCCACAAACTCCTTGCGCAGCTTGGCGGCGGTGACGTCGTGGAACTCTTTGCAGTACGGGCACTGGAAATCGCTGATCATCAGGATCCAGACGCCCGCGGTCGGTTTGCCATCGATGCGCGCCATGTCGGCTTTGGCCACACGCGGGTCATTGGCCGAGGGCTGGACGGCATCACCCGTTTCGGGGAGGCTACGCGCGCTGGCTTCACCGCAACCGGAGAGTGCGGCACCCAGAAGGAGTATGACCGGCAGTCGCATTGAACCTGAATGTGGGGGTTTTGCGTAGGGTCGGGAGTGACTCGGTCGCCCGAGGGCGAAAGATACAGAGAGTGTGGCTGTGGGGTTGCTGTCCGGGGGCATATTGGCTGTAGCTTAGGTGCCGCGTCGAGTGACTCGGCTGACCGCGGGCCATCCTTTTCCTGCCGCATTGAACGCTTTCCTGACGATCCTTGGCGTCGCCCTTCTGCTTCAGCAGGGCGTCACGCTCCCACCACCGCCTCGCGGCTTCAGCGCGACCCAGGCGGATATGGTTGTCGACGAGGCACGGGTGCTTTCGTCGGACGCCGTCGAGCGGATGAACCGCCTGATCTTTGCGGTGAAGTCGCAGTCCGGTGGAGAGATTGTGGTGGTCACCCTCCCCGACGTGTCCGGGCGCGAAGCGGGCGATGTCGCGCTGCAGATCGGGCGCGACTGGAAGGTCGGCGAGGGAACCGCGATCGGGAGCGCGTCGCGAAACGCCGGGCTTGTCATCTTGCTGGTGCCCAAGGAATCGGCGTCAGATGGTCGTGGTCAGATCTCGATCATGACAGGGCGGGGAACCGAAGGGTTTATCACGGATGGGACGGCGGGGGACATCAGGCGAGAGGCCACCCCGTATTTCCAGCAGCAGGACTACTCGTCAGGCATCGAGCTCATCACGCAGCGGGTGGCGCAGCGTTACGCGGCCAACTTCGGCTTTTCGCTTGATAGCGCGGTCCTGAATCCGAGGTTCGAGCAGCGTTTTTCCGGTTCGACGAGAGAGATCTCGCCGGTGACGTTGCTGATCGTGCTGATCATCCTGATGTTTGTCTTCTCGGCGATGGCGCAGGCGGCGCGACGCGGGGGCGGGCGTGGGTGTCTGACGGCCATGGTGGTGGACAGCATGACCACGCCGCGCCGGCGGCACGGGGGCTGGGGCGGCGGCGGATTTGGCGGGGGAAGCTGGGGTGGTGGCGGCGGAGGTTTTGGTGGGTTTGGGGGTGGAGGCGGATTCAGCGGCGGCGGTTCCAGCGGGAGTTGGTGACATGGCCCAGATGACACTCAATCAGCTCATCGATCAGCTCAAGGCGATTTACGGCGCCGAGCTGGTGGCGGTGGCGCTGTACGGATCGGCGGCACGCGGCGAACACCTCGCCAACCACAGCGACCTCAACGTGCTGGTGGTGGTCGAACGCATCACCATGGACTACCTGCGAAAGGAATCGCCGGTGGCCCGCAGCTGGCGAGAGGCGGGGAACCCTCCTCCCCTCACGCTCACGCGGACCGAGTGGCTCGGGAGTGCCGACATCTTCCCGATGGAGTACGCCGACATCCTGGCACATCACAAGGTACTGGCGGGTACACTGCCGCTCGACGGACTGAAGGTGTCAAACGCCGAGTTGCGTCTGCAGCTCGAACATGAAGCCATGAGCAAGCTGCTGCGCCTGCGTCATGCCGTGCTGGTCACGGGCAAGGACACCACCGCGCTGCGCGAGTTGCTCGAGCAGTCGGTGAGCACCATGCTCGTATTATTGCGTGCGACGCTGCGGCTGCATGGTGAAGAGCCACCTGCCGATTCGGAAACCGTGTGTGTGCGGGCTTCCGAACGCGCCGGGATCGACTTTGCGGTGGTAACGCGCATAGTACGTCACACACGGTCAAAGGAGAAACTGGCGGCCGCGGAGGTGGAGGGCGTGGTCGAGCAGTACCTGCAGGCCGCGGGTGCGCTGGCCGCATACGTCGATCGCCACGTGGAGTAGGTGTCCGTTACACAGCCACAGATGGCTCCCGCTGACGCGCGAGCCTCGTACTACAAGAGATTTTTGTCGTTTGTCATTCATCACGGAGTCAGTCCCATGCGCATGCGAAGCTTCTTGAGTGTCGTCCTCCCCTTTGCCCTCGTGGGGTGCGGGTACAACACCATCCAGACGTACGACGAGGCGGTGAACCAGGGCAAGCAGCAGATCGAAGTGCAGCTGCAGCGACGGGTGGACCTCATCGGCAATCTGGTGGAGACGGTGAAGGGTCAGGCCAAGCAGGAGTTGGAGGTGTTCACCCAGGTGGCACAGGCGCGCGCCGGTTTGACCAGCGCGATCCAGAAGGGGGACCCGCGCGGCATGGCCGACGCCAATGAGCAGCTTTCCACCGCGGTTCGGGGGCTGAACATCGCCGTCGAGGCCTATCCGCAGATCAAGTCTGACGCCGCCTTCTTGCGGCTGCAGGACGAGCTGACCGGGACGGAGAATCGGGTGGCCACGGCACGGACGGACTACAATGAAGCGGTCAAGACCTACAACACGTACATCCGAGTCTTCCCGCAGGTGGTGACGGCCAAGGTCACCGGTGCCAAGGCGCGCGAGTACTTTGAGGCGACGGCTGCCGCCACGGGCGACGCACCCAAGGTGGACTTCAGCAAGTAGGGGAAATCCTGAGGGGCCGCCCCGCGAGGCGGCATGTGCTGGATATGGAGCCGCGTGCATGAAGATGCACGCGGCTCTTGGCGTTATGAGAGTCAGTGTAAGTGAAGCGTTCAATCATACAAAAAGGCGCACGACATTCGTCACTTTCTGGTTGACGAGGCAGAAAGACCGGCGTAGTCTTGCGGGTCCTACTCACCCATGTAGTTGTCCTGCGTAAGTGTTCCGTCACGTCGTCGTGACCGCCCGCTGCAGGACGCGTGGTGCGAAGCCCATGGGTGGAAGACGGACGGTTGTCGATCTCCTCTTTTCCAGCGTTTCACCCAGGAGGCTCCGAGTATGACACGATGGTCTCGTTTGGTTGGAGCGGCTCTGGCTCTGCTGGTTCCCCTCGTTGCCACGGCTCAGGATGGAGCCACGGTGACGGGCCGGGTGACCAACGAAGCCGGTGCGCCGCTCGCGTTCGCTAGCGTCTACCTCGATGGAATGGGGTTGGGCGTTCAAACTCGCGAGGATGGGCAGTTCACCCTCGCCGTACCCTCAGCCCGAGCCCAGGGTCAGCAGGCCCGGCTTGGCGTTCGAGCCATCGGCTACAAGGTGCAGTTCGCCACCATCTCCCTTCGTGGGTCGGTGACGCAGAACTTCACCCTCGAAGCCAACCCGCTCCGCCTCGGCGAAGTCGTGGTGACCGGCGCAGGAACGCAGAGCTCCACGGAGCGTCTCGGCGTCACGATCTCTTCGGTCAAGTCCGAAGACATCCTCAAGGCCAACGAGGTCAACGTCGTGCAGTCCCTCGCGGCCAAGGCAGCGGGCGTGACTGTTTCGTCGTCGTCGGGTGAGCCGGGTTCGTCGTCCTTCATTCAGATTCGCGGTCAGAAGTCGATTGAAGGCACGTCGCAGCCGCTCTTCGTGGTCGACGGCATTCCGGTCGACAACTCGACCAACGTCACGACCTTCTCCACCGCCGGCACCACGGCGCCGAACCGCATGATGGATCTCAATCCCGCCGACGTGGAGTCGGTCGAGATCCTCAAGGGTGCTGCCGCAGCCGCCATCTACGGCGCCCGCGCCGGCGCTGGCGTGGTGCTCATCACCACCAAGCGTGGTCGCTCGGGTGCGGTGACGTGGAACCTGCGTTCCACCTACTCCACCGACGAAGTCAACCGCGACTATCCGCTCCAAACGCTGTTTGGGCAGGGCAACGGTGGCGTGGCTGCTGTCTGCCGCACCGACGACTGCCGTCTTACGGGCGCCTCGTTTGGTCCGCGTCTCGCGGCCGGCACCCCGACGTTCAACCACTTCATGGAAATGTTCGAGACCGGTCGTGTGACCGACAACTCGCTCTCCGTGTCGGGCGGAACCGAGCGCACCACGTTTTATGTGTCCGGCGGTTACATGGACAACCAGGGCATCATCATCGAAGACAGCGACCGCTACAAGCGGACCACGGCGCTGGTGAAGGGCAACCTCGAAGTGAACTCCAAGTTCCGCGTCGGTGCCTCCGTCAACTACAGCAGCTCGGCGGGTCGCTTCATCCAGAAGGGCTCGAACCTTTCCGGTCTTCTGCTCGCGGCGCTTCGCACTTCGCCCGAGTACGACAACCGCTCGTACCTCGATCCCACGACTGGCCTGCATCGGGCGTACCGCTTCCCGCGTCCAGGCGCTACCTCGGGCTACGATTCGCGCACGTATGACAATCCGTTCTTCATCGTGAACGAGATGGCCAACACGAGCGAAGTCGGACGGGCGTTCGGAAACATCAACCTGGACTACACGCCGTTCTCGTGGCTCACCCTCAAGTACACCCTCGGTGCCGACTACAGCTCCGATGCGCGTATCGAAGGTCTGCCGCCCTCCAACTCGTCGGACCCCACTGGTCTGATCGATCGTGGCAACTACACGATCTTCCAGGTTGACCACAACCTGATCGCGACGGCGGAAAAGCAGGTGCGCCCGTGGATGAACACCTCGGTCACGGTTGGACAGAACCTCAACTCGCGCAGCTACGAGCAGCTCCAGGCGCGCGGACGCGGGTTCATCTCGCCCGACCTCTTCACGCTCTCCAACACCATCTCGTCGAACCTGCTCCCGCTCGACTTCGAATCGCTGGTTCGTCTCGAGTCGTACTTCGGCGAAGCCAAGGTTGACCTCTGGAATCAGGTCTTCCTGACGGCCGGCGTGCGCAGCGATGCGTCGTCGACCTTCGGCAAGAGCGTCCGTCGCAACTACTTCCCGAAAGGCCAGGTGGCGTGGGAGTTCTCTCGCGCACTCGGCATCGAAGCCGGACAGGGACTGCTGTCGTACGCCAAGGCGCGTGTGGCCTACGGGCAGACGGGTCGTGAGCCGCAGCCGTACCAGGTGTTCTCGGGTTATGCCGTGGGCACAATCTTCGACGGCTGGACCAACGGCCTCAACGTCGCGCAGTCTGGCAACGCCGGCATTTTCCTCTCGGCCACCAAGGGTCAGGACCTCCTCAAGCCCGAGCGGAACGGCGAGCTGGAATACGGCATCGACGCCGCCTTCTTCGATTCGAAGGTCGACGTCGGCATTACGTACTACAGCGCCAAGTCGACGGACGTGATTCTGCAGGGACCGGTGCCGCCTTCGACCGGCTTCCTGAGCCAGGTTCAGAACGCAGCCGAGATCACCAACAAGGGCCTCGAGTTCTCGATGAACGTGCGCCCGATCAGCACGCCCAACCTTGACTGGTCGGTTGGTGTGCTCTGGTCGCGCAACCGCAACCTTGTTTCCGATCTCAAGGGCGCCGACCAGTTCTTCCTGGGTGGTGGCTTTGTGTCCGGCATCAAGCAGGGCTATTCGCACGGCATCATTCTCGACTACGACTTCGCTCGTTGCCGTTTCGGCGAGGCCGAAAACGTCGTCGAGGGAATCGACATCAACGCGCTCTGCCAGACGGCTGGTGCCAAGGAAGGCACCATGTACATCGGCGCAGACGGCTTCCCGATCTTCGATCCTACACAGCGTGTTGTCGGTAACCCGCAGCCCAACTGGACGTCCGGCATCACGTCCAACGTCACCCTGTGGAAGAAGGTGCAGGTCTCTGCACTGCTCGACATCCGCAACGGGGGCCAGATGTGGAACGGCACCAAGGGCGCACTCTACAACTTTGGTGCGCACAAGGACACCGAAATTCGTGGTCAGACGCGAAGCTTCGGCAAAGACTGGTTGCCAGGCCCCGTTTTTGGCCCGGGTGTAGTCAACGGCGTCGCAAAGCCGGTGGTGCTCGATCAAGGCTCGTGGTTCCAGAACCTCGGCTCGGGGTTCGTTGGACCGGCATCGCAGTTTGTCGAGAACTCGGGCTTCATGCGGCTGCGTGAAGTGTCGGTTTCGTACACGCTGACCAACGACTTCGTGCGTCGCTCCGGTTTCTCGGCGCTCGACCTCCGTCTCTCCGGCCGCAACCTCTGGCTGAGCACGGACTACACCGGCATCGACCCCGAGAGCAACCTCGGCGGAGCCAGTGCCGCGCGTGGTAACGAATACTTCAACAATCCGCAGGCTCGTTCGGTGATTGTCACGGTCGGGTTGAAGCGCTAATCACGGAGATCAGACCTCATATGAATCGATACCTCAGAGCTGGTGCCAGCGCCTCGCTGATTTTCGCGGGCGCTGCATGCAGCGACTTTCTCGCCGGTGACAAGCTGGACAGCGACCCCAACCGCGCCACCAGCGCCCAGGCGTCGCAGCTCTTCACCGCCATGCAGGTGAACTCGTACTACGTGCTCTCCGGCCACGCTGCTCGTGTGTTGTCCATGTGGACACAGCAGATGGCGGGCACCGATCGTCAGTACATCGGCTACGACCAGTACTCCGTGACCGAAAACCTGTTCGGAGAATTCACGGCGGCGTACACCGGTGGTGGGTTGCCCGACATTCGTTCCATCCAGGCCAGTGCCCGGGCAGCTGGCAACCGGACCATGCTTGGCATCGCCAAGGTGTGGGAAGCCATGAACATGGGCTTCCTCGCCAGCAACTACGGCGCGGTCCCGTACAGCGAAGCGGCAGACCCGGCCAAGTTCCCGACGCCAAAGCTCGACGACCAGGCGGCGGTGTACGCGGCGCTGCAGACACTGCTCGACGGTGCCATCGCCGACCTCGCCGCCGGCTCGGCGTCGAGTGTTGGTAATCTGGACCTCTCGTTCGGTGGTGATCCGGCGGCATGGACGCGTGTGGCGCGTACCCTCAAGGCACGCTTCTACATGCACACAGCCGAAACCAGCTCAGCGGCCTATGCGCTGGCACTGGCCCAGGCCCAGCAGGGCATCGCGAGCAAGGCAGGGAACCTCACTGAGTACCACAGCTCGGCCTCAGGCGAGGAAAACATCTGGTGGCAGTTCATCGCCAGAGACCGGGACAGCTACATTCGCCCCGGCAAGTTCCTTGTCGACCTCATGAAGTCACGCAATGATCCGCGCATCTCTAGCTACTTCGCCCTCAACGACCAGGGGGTGTATGGTGGGGCTGCGCCGGGCGAAGGGCTCGATCCGGATAAACACTCCAACCTCAGCGACACGCGCCTGGTGCAGGACTTCGCCCAGCCGCTCGTCACCTGGGAGGAGACGCAGGGCATTATCGCCGAGGCGGCGTATCGCACCGGCAACGAAGCCCTGGCTCGTACTGCGATGAATGCGTTGCGGACCGATGCCGGTCTCCCCGCGCTCACCGCGCTCACTGGTGCCGCATTGCTCCGTCAGGCCCTCGAAGAGAAGTACATCGCCATCTTCCAGAGCCCCGAAGTGATGGCAGACTACAAGCGCACCTGTTTCCCCAACATCACCCCGGCCAACTCGGCATCGGCGGCTGGTATTCCCGCTCGTTTCACCTACCCGGTTGCCGAGCGTACGGCGAACCCGAACATTCCGCTCCCCGGCTCGCAGCCGCGCCGGAACGCGAATGATCCGGCCAACGCCACCTCGGCAGACGGCACGGCCTGCCGCGGTCAGAAGTAAGCGCTCTTGCTCACAGGTGTGCCCGGTCTGCCATTGGCGGGCCGGGCACATTTGTTTTCTCAGGTGTACCAGCCTCGGGCCAACCCGCCCGTCGTCACGCAACCCGCACAGCACTCATGCGAAGGTCTTGTTCTCTTCTGTTCTTGTTTGCCCTGATGGCCTCCACGGCCTGCTATCGCTCCGTGCCCATCGAACCCGGCGTTGTCACTGCAGGGCGCGAGGTGGTGCTCGAACTCACGCCTAACGGTTCCCTCGAGCTGGCCCCACAACTCGGGGCCCAGCTGGTGTCGGTGACCGGGCGCCTCGGCGATGTCACTGGCTCCCGCTATGTAGTGTCGGTCACCCAGACCAACGCCCGGGGCGGTATCGAGACGCTGTGGAAAGGGGAGCAGGCCAACATCCCCAAGAACCTGGTGACTCAGGTGTTCGAACGTCGCATCGACAAAAAGCGCAGCTGGATGGTGGTCGGGCTTACCGTGGTCGGTGTTGTGCTCGCCGGCGAAGCGTTTGGCATCAACACCGGTCTCGACGGCTTTATCAGCGGTGGTGGTCGCGGCGACAGGAAGTAGGTGTCTGGATCAACCCCGGGAGGTTGCGATGCGGATCAATGCGGTGGTACTCGTGTTCGCCCTCTGTGCCTGTGCGACCAGTCAGGGTGTGGTGCCGCAGGTGAGGCACGAGCAAGTCCTCTTCGATGGCGAAGTGGCGCTGACCGGCTGGGAGATTGATCGTACTCGAGACGTTTACACCAGCCAGCTCGGTGCCACCTCGGAGCAGGTGTTCCAGGCGCTCCCGGTGGCGTTTGCCGAGCTGAAAATGGATGTCACCGAGTCGAACCCCAAGGCGGGGCAGCTCTCCGCGCGGCGGCTCAACGTGCGTGGTTCGTTTGACGGCGCACGCATGTCCACCTTCTTTGATTGCGGGCAGAGCGCGATGGGACGCACGGCCGACCGCTATGCGCTCGGGCTTCGGGTGGCCTCGGCTGTGCGGGCCAGCACGCCGTCGCAGACCACCTTGTCACTGCAGGCGAGCGCGACGGCTCGTCCTGACGACGGTGGTATGGCCGTACCCTGTTCCTCCACCGGGGTACTCGAAAAACGCCTGCAAGCACGCGTGGCGAAGCAGCTCGGCGAACCTGCAGTAAAGCTTTAGTTCGTGGGTTCGCGCGACCTAACGCGTGCGCGCCGGGTCGAGCACCACCCCATTTCGCCGCAGTTCGTAGCGGGCTGCCAGTGTCGAGTCGGGGGTCAGCCCGCTGACCACCACCAGCGGCTGGTCAATCCGCACTCGCTGGCCTTTGCGGACAAGGGCACGCCCCGTGGCGCGGATGTGCGCGCTGAGCCCACCACGTGCTCGCAGCTCCACTTCACAGTTCGCCGACCCATTCACTGTCACCTTCGCCACCTCACCCTCGAAGCCAGCCAGGAGGGCTCCAGGGCGACTGGGGGACCAGCGCAGTTGGCGTCCTTCGCGTGCAACACGCCGAGCCCCCGAGACCGCCACACTCAGCGACTCCGGACGGAGCGAGAGGATCTCGAGCGTGTCGAGCCGAAGGTCGTCCCTCGGCGCCAGCTTTCGCATGCGCTCCGCCAGCTCGTCAGCATGGGCCAGCAGCGAATCGGCCGACCGGCCGGCGGCACCGGCCGCGCGGGTGGCGGCAGCGGTGTCGGCAGGGTCGAGAGGCGCCAGCACGGTCGCCCCCTTTTGCGAGGGTCGTAGAATGCGCGGAAGACGGGCAAGGAAGCGCTGAAGCACCGTGGTGGAGTCCAGCCCGGGTTCGCCGAGTTCGCGCCTCAGACGGGCATCCTGACCCCGCACCGTGTCCAGCATGACCCGTAGCTGACCCACGCGGCGTCGAAGGGAGTCCAGTTCGGGTGGCGTGGAGATGAGCGAGCCCGTGGACGCCATTGTCGGCGCAGCCGGCTCCTTCCGTGTCACCGACGCGATGATCGTCCCAAGACCGATCAGGGCGACCAGCACCAGCGCCATGACCGCTCCGGCCGCAACGCGCAGTGCCCGCTCGGTAACCGAGTAGCTGCGAGGCGCTTCACTATCGTGAGATACGACGAGGACGGTCCAGCGGCGCACGGGTCTGTGGAGGCGAGGAGCGAGTCGAGAGGCGACCATGCCTCACCCAGAAAGAGGCGCGCTGCGAGCTTTGGTCACAAGGCCGAAAATCACAGATCAGTCTGCTCACGAGCCGGCCTCAGCCGTACACCTACGCCCTCCTCACCTTCCGTCGCCTCCTCACCCCTTCGGAAACAGCCCCGCCCCCTTGGTCACCTTCCACCCGGCACAGTCCAGTGCGGACAGCTGTTCGAAGCGCTGCTCCGCCAGTGCCATCGGTGCGCCGAGTGCCGACCAGAGCTCACTCGCCTTGCCGGGCATGAAGGGGTAGATCGCCACACACTGACGTGCGAGATGGCGAATGAGCGCGGCCATCGTGGCATCGAGCTCGGCACGCTGTGCAGGGTCCTTGGCGAGTTTCCACGGCGCCTGCCGGTCGACGTATTCGTTGCCGCGCGACACCGTGGCCCACACCGCGCGCAATCCGTCGTGCAGCAGGTAGCCGTTTTCGCCGCTCATGGCGGCGTGATAGGCGGAGTAGTCGCCGGCATCGCCTTCGTCGAGCGAGGTATGAGCCGCTGCCGGCACCACGCCGTCACAATACTTCTCCACCATCGCGATCGAACGGCTGGCCAGATTCCCCCACGCATTGGCGAGGTCGGCGTTGTATCGCTCCTCGAAACGTTCCCACGAGAAGTTGCCGTCAGCGTCAAATGGCACTTCGCGCATCAGGAAGTAGCGGAAGGCATCAACTCCAAAGCGGTCGATGGCCTCACTCAGCTCGAGTTTGACGCCCGCCGATTTGCTGAAGCGTTCGCCACCGAGCTGGACAAAGCCGTGCACCCACACCTGTTCGGGAATCGGGAGTTCCGCAGCCTGCAACATGGCAGGCCAAACCACCGAATGCAGGCGGTTGATGTCCTTGCCGACGATATGCAGCTGCGCCGGCCAGCGATCGCGAAATCCTTTCTCGGGGTAGCCGGTTGCGGTGAGGTAGTTGGGGAGTGCATCGAACCAGACCCACGTGCCTTGTTGTTCGCCGGTGGACGACGCGAGGGGGAAGGGAATGGCCCAGGACAGCTTTGACCGCGTGATCGAGATGTCCTCGAGTCCCTGATCGAGCAGGGCCAGCATCTCGTTGCGGCGCGAATCGGGGCGCAGGAATTCACGCCGTTCGGTGATCAGCCGGCGCAGGAAGGGCTCGTATTTCTTGAGACGGAAGAAGAAGTTGCGTTCCTGCGTCCACTGCAGGTCGCGTGTAGGGTGGAGCACACACTTCCCGTCTGCGATTTCGTTGTCACGCTTGAACAGTTCGCAGCCAACGCAATACCAGCCTTCGTAG
Source organism: uncultured Gemmatimonadota bacterium (assembly GCA_902826615.1). Lineage (GTDB taxonomy): Bacteria > Gemmatimonadota > Gemmatimonadetes > Gemmatimonadales > Gemmatimonadaceae > RBC101. The sequence continues at coordinate 403,016 of CADEFN010000004.1, read as the reverse complement.
GTCTTCTCGTAGAAGTCGTCGGGGCTGGCCTCGTGAATGCGCTTGATGAGCGCCCGCACGCCACTTTTGTGCGGCGCGTCGGTGGTGCGGATGAACTGGTCGTATGAAATCCCGAGCTGCTGCCACATGGCGATGAAACGCTCGGCAATCGAATCGACAAACTCCTGCGGGGAGACGCCACGTTCGGCGGCGGTCTGCGCCACCTTCTGGCCATGTTCGTCGAGGCCCGTGAGGAAATGCACGTCGGCGCCCGCCAGGCGTTGGTACCGCGCGATCACATCGGCGCCGATTTTCTCGAACGCATGACCGAGATGCGGCTCGCCGTTGGCGTAGTCGATGGCGGTCGTGAGATAAAACCGGCGTGTCATTCGCTGCTCCCTTCTGTGGCAGGCCCCGAACCCGGCGACCGGTTGTCGTTACGCCGCCCGCCCCGTCTGCCACGCCGCCGCCGCCCGCGTCGTTCGCCGGCTTCCGCACTCTCTTCGGATCCCGCCGGCGGATTCACTTTCGCCTCTGGCATCGACCGTGCCTCCCGTGCCTCCCGTGCCTCCCGTGCTTCCCGTGCTTCCCGTGCTTCCCGCCTCACCGGCAGCACCCGTCCGCCACGATCCTCCGGGGCCGAGCGCGGTAACCAGGCCGGCATCTCCGACGTGTCCTGCAGCCGCAGCACCTCGTCGCTCAGCCCTTCCACTGGCATCGCTGGCGTTTCTTCTTCCTGCATCCGGTCGCTGGCCGGGGCATGCTTCCATTCGCGCCTGAACTCCGCCAGCGGCACGATGCGTACCTCTCCTTCCGCCGAACGCAGCGTGACCCGTTCCCGGAAAATGTCGTTGAAGAGCACCTTCTCTTCACCCTTCGACGTTTCCAGGATCTTTCCTTCTTTTGGAAAACGTTTGCGCTGCTGGACGTAGAAATCGTGTTCGTAGCGCAGGCAGCACATCAGACGACCGCAGGCACCGGAGATCTGTGTCGGGTTGAGCGACAGACGCTGGTCGCGCGCGACGCCGAGATTCACGGGGCGCAAATCGGGCAGCCACGATGCGGAGCAATACTCGCGACCACACCGCCCGATACCGCTCAGTCGTTTGGCTTCGTCGCGCACACCGATCTGCTTGAGCTCGATGCGCGTGCGAAAGAGCGCGGCCAGGTCGCGGACCAGGTTGCGGAAATCGACGCGCTTTTCGGCGGTGAAGTAGAAGGTGAGCTTGCGGCGGTCCCATCGCCATTCGGCGTCAGACACCTTCATCTGAAGACCAGCCACACGCACCTTTTCCGCCGCCTGACGACGTGCCGTTTCGTCTTCTTCGCGCAGCTCTTCGACCTTCTTCACCTCGTCCGGCGTCGCCCGACGCCGCACCACAAAGGTCACCGGCTCCTCGGGTTTGTGCGAAACACCCGCAATGCGCTTTTCCGCCAGCTCACCGGTGGCGTACACGTAGCCCAGATCCTCCCCACGATCCGCTTCCACGATGACCGGCGCGCGGAGGGGGAGTGGCGAGTCATCCTTCCAATGGAAGAACTCCTTGCGATTGCCCTTGAATGCGATTTCGACGAGCAAACTCACTCCGTGAACTGACCCATTTTCAGGAATTTCTCGCGCCGGCGTCGCACCAGCTTTTCCGGCTTGATCTTCCGGAGTTCCTCGTAGTGGCGGATCAGCGCTTCCTGCAAACTGGCCGCCGCCACTTCGTGGTTGGTATGCGCGCCCCCGACGGGTTCGGGAATGATTTCATCGATCACGCCAAGTTCCAGGAGATCCTGGGCGGTGATCTTGAGCGCCGTCGCGGCGCGCTCGCGCATCTCGGGGCTCTTGCCGTCCTTCCAGAGGATGGCCGCACACCCCTCCACGGTGATCACCGAGTACACCGAGTTCTCCAGCATCATCACCCGGTCGGCCACGCCTAACGCCAGCGCACCCCCCGAGCCGCCCTCGCCAATCACGGTGGCCACAATCGGGACCTCGAGATGGCTCATCTCGAAGAGGTTGCGGGCGATCGCCTCGGCCTGCCCCCGCTCTTCGGCGCCCAGCCCAGCCCAGGCTCCTGGGGTGTCAATGAAGGTGAACACCGGGACCTGGAACTTCTCGGCCAGCTTCATCAGGCGCAGCGCCTTGCGATACCCCTCGGGATGGGGCATGCCGAAGTTGCGTCGCAGGTTCTCCTTGGTGTCGCGGCCACGCTGGTGCCCGATCACCATCACCGTCTCGCCATCGAGCCGGGCCCATCCCCCGACAATGGCCGCATCTTCCCGGTACAGGCGGTCACCATGCAGCTCAACAAAGTCGGTGAAGCAGAGCCGCAGGTAGTCCAGGCTGAACGGGCGCTTGTTGCTGCGCGCCACCTGCAGGCGTTGCAGCGGCGAGAGGTTCTTGTACACCTCGCCACGGAGCGCGACGAGTTTCTCCTGCAGCGGCGCGATCTCTTCATCGACGCTCAGATGCTGGTCACCCGCCATCCGCTTCAGTTCATCAATCTGTTTTTCCAGCTCGAAAATCGGTCGCTCGAACTCGAGCGTCGGTGTACTCGCCACAGCGTTACCCTCCAACGCGTATCAGTCGCACCCGCTCCACGCCAAGCAGCGCTCGCAATTCCCCTAGCGCCGGACCACTGGCCGCCACCTTCAGCGACCGAGACCGTAACCGGGCATCCCTCCAACGTACCTCAACGGGGGCCGATCCGGGATGCCCTTCAATAACAGTCCTGATATCGGCAAAGACGCCAACTGCCAGTTCGGGCTCCGCGGCAGCGTCGTCAGGTGCTTGCCGCCCGTCGTCGAGCGTCAGTTCCACCGCCACATGGCCCGCCAGGCGCATCTCCTCAAAGCGCTGAACCGACTCCACGATGAAGGTGGGGTTGTCGGCCCCCTGGTCGCGCCTTCCGTACGCCCCCTTCACCAGCAACGGCAGATCCGGCCGGATCCGGTCCGACAAGGCGGCCCACGCCTCCGGGAAGACCAGCAACTCCGAAGATCCCGAAAAATCCTCCACTGTCAACCGCGCGAACTCCGCCCCGCTTTTCTTGGAGATCTGCCGACGGATGGCCGTCACGACGACCCCCAGGGACATCCCCCCTTCCTGCCACTTCCCGAGCTGCGAGACGGTGTGCGACGCAAAGAGTTCGCACTCCGCGCGATACGGTTCGAGCGGGTGCCCCGAGATGTAAAAGCCGAGGATCTCCTTCTCTCTCGTCAGGCGCTCCGATTCGGAGAGGGGACCGATGTTGGGGAGGGTTGGCGGGGCCACGGGGCCGGTGCCGCCGCCAGCTGGCGCCGACGCATCGCCCCCGAACAGGGACCACTGCCCGGTCTCTTTCTCATTCTGTTTGAGGGACGCCTCCTGCAGGGCCGTATCGAGTACCGAGAGATACTGGGCCCGGTGCCCGCCTAACGTGTCGACGGCGCCGGAGTGAATGAGGGCCTCGAAGACGCGTTTGTTGCACAGCCGCAGATCCACCCGTTCCGCAAGGTCGAACAGGGTCGTAAACGGCGCCTCGGCGTGTGCGGCCAGAATCGAGTCGATGGCGGAGCGGCCGACATTGCGAATGGCGCCCAGGCCAAAGCGCAGCCGCTTCTCCCCAACCACGGTGAACTTGTAGCCTGACTCGTTCACGTCCGGGGGCAGGACCGTGAGCCCCAGTTCGCGTGCCTCGTTGATGAACTTCACCACACTGTCGGTGTCGCCAATCGACGACGACAGCAACGCGGCCATGAACTCGGCCGGGAAGTGCGCCTTGAGCCACGCCGTCTGATACGAGATGACGGAGTAGGCGACGGAGTGCGACTTGTTGAAGCCATACCGGCCGAAGGTTTCGATCTGCGCGGCAATGTCTTCGATGATGCGCTGATCGTGGCCGCGCTCGACCGCCTTGGTGCTGAACTTCCCCAGCTCGATCTTGATCAGGTCGGCGTCCTTCTTGCCTACCGCCTTGCGGAGCACATCGGCTTCGGCCAGCGAGATCCCCGCCAGCACCTGCGCAATACGCATCACCTGTTCCTGATAGGTGATGACGCCATACGTCGGTTCCAGAATTGCTTCGAGCTCGGGGAGCTGATAGGCAATCGGCTCCTCACCCCGTTTGCGCCGCTGGTAGACCTTGTGCATGCCGGCGTCCAGCGGCCCCGGGCGCATCAGCGCGTTGGAGGCCACGAGGTCGTCAAACCGGTCGCAGCGCATGGCGCGCAGCATGTCCGTGGCCAGCGGCGATTCAAACTGGAAGACCCCCACCGTTCGGCCCATGCGCAACATCCGGTACGTCTCGGGGTCGTCGTACGGAATGGTGTCGAGATCGACATCCACACCGCGGCTTGCCTTGATCGATTGCAGCGTGTCGAAAATGACCGTCAGCGTCGTCAGGCCGAGGAAGTCCATCTTCAGCATCCCCGCCTTCTCGAGCGCGTTCATGTCGTACTGCGTGACGATGACACGTTCGCCTTCGGTGGCCCCCGATCCCTTCGACTCCTGCGTGCAGATGGGGACGTAGTCGTCCAGTGGCCCCGGGGCGATCACCACGCCCGCGGCATGGACCCCCGTGTGACGCGACAACCCTTCGAGTGCGACGGCAAAATCGAGCAGCGTGTGATACCGCTCCTCGCCGTCGTACAACTTCTTCACCTCGGGGATTTTCTCGATCGCCTCCTTCACCGTGAGCGAGAAGTTCGGCTGGTTAGGCACCAGCTTGGCCAGCGCATCGGTTTCGGCGGGGGTGAAGCCCAGCACACGCCCCACATCCTTGATGGCGGCGCGTGACTTCATCGTACCAAACGTCACGATCTGCCCGACGGCTTCTTTCCCGTATTTGTCCCGGACGTATTCGATCACTTCGCCCCGGCGTTCGAAGCAGAAGTCGACGTCGATATCGGGCATCGACACGCGCTCGGGATTCAGAAAGCGCTCGAACAGCAGGTCGTACTTGAGAGGGCAGACGTCGGTGATGCGGAGCCCGTAGGCCACCAGCGACCCGGCCGCCGACCCGCGTCCCGGGCCCACCGGGATCCCGCGGTCTCGTGCCGCCTTGATGAAATCCGCGACGATCAGGAAGTAGCCGGCATACCCCGTTTTGGTAATCACGCCCAGCTCGTAGGCCAGGCGTTCTGCCACCTCGGGTGGCAGTGGGTCGCCGTACCGATCAATGGCCCCGGCTGTGGCCAGCGCAATCAGGAGGTCGTTTTCGGTCGCTACGCCCGCCGGGAGCGGAAAGGCCGGCACGTGGTACTTCTTGCCGAAGCGCACGTCACACTGCTCGGCGATCGCCAGCGTGTTGGTGAGCACTTCGGGATGATCGGGAAAACGGGCCGCCACTTCGGGGGCACTCTTGAAGTAGAGGCCACCGTCGTATCGCATGCGCTCATGGTCTTCCCGATCCTTGCCAAGTCCGATGCACAACAACACATCGTGTGCATCATGGTCTTTCGCGCCGAGAAAGTGCGAGTCGTTGGTGGCGATGACCGGGATCCCGGTACGCTGGGCCAGCTCGAAGATGCGTTTGTTGAGCTGCGCCTGACCCGGTGAGTCGTGGGCCTGCACTTCCAGGTAGTAGCGATCCGGAAAAACCTCGCGGTACCAGTCAGTCACCGCGATGGCGGCATCCATGTCGCCCATTTCGAGGTGGACCGCCACTTCCCCCGCCAGGCACGCCGACGAGACGATGATCCCTTCGCTGTATTGCTGCAGCAGCTCGCGGTCCACACGCGGGCGGGTGTAGAACCCTTCAGTATAGCCTAACGAGGAGAGCTTGCTGAGGTTCTGGTACCCCACCAGGTCACGCGCCAGCAGCACCAGGTGGTAGTACGGTTTGCTCCCCGGGGTGCCGCGCCCCTTGATCCGCCGGTCACCGGGGGCGACATACGCCTCCATCCCGATAATCGGTTTGAACCCCGCCTTTTTTGCCTTCTCCTGGAACTCCCACGCCGCATGCATGTTGCCATGGTCGGTGATGGCCAGGGCGGGCTGCTCGAACTCCTGCGCGCGCCGAATCAGGTCGTCGATGCGATTCGCGCCGTCGAGGAGGGAGTATTCGGAGTGACAGTGGAGGTGGACGAAGGACATTTCGGTCGGCAGACGGGAGCCAGCATTGCCGCATGCGTCCATCCTGGGGCACGCGGTGGTGAACGAACGCTCTTTCGGGGATACCCCTGCAAGATCTTGCGTCCATCCCACCGCCGGATTAGCCCTCCTGCCGCTCGAGCACTCTCGTACTTCCCGTGCTTCCCGTGCCTCCCGTGCCTCCCGTGCCTCCGTCTTAAGCTTGCGCCGCCTCCTCACCGCCCTCGGCATTCTCCTCGCCCTCGTCGCGCTCATCACCGCTGCCACGGAGATGGGTCGCTACGTCGTGCGCGCGGCCTGGGAGGAAGGGAAGATCCTGGCGCGGCGCCGTCCCATCGAGCAGCTGATCACAGACTCGACAACCTCACCCGCCGTCGCGCGCCGGCTGGAGCTCGTTCTGGCGGCACGCGCCTTTGCTCGAGATTCACTGGGTTTCAAGACCGGCGAATCCTTTACCACCTTCTCCCAGCTCGACCGCGACACACTGGTGCTGGTTGTTTCGGCCTCCCGTCGCGACACTCTTGCCGCGCACACCTGGTGGTTTCCGGTGGTGGGGCGTTTCCCGTACAAGGGCTTCTTCGACCCCGCGCAAGCACTGCAAACAGCAGCCGACATGCGAGCAGCGGGGTTCGACACCTACGTGCGGCCCGCCAGTGCCTTTTCAACCCTCGGCTGGTTCGACGATCCCCTCATGTCGACCACCCTGCGTCAGGATTCGGCGGGGCTCGCCAACACGGTCATTCACGAACTGCTGCACAACACCCTTTTCGTGAAGGGGAAGGTCGCCTTCAACGAGTCCTTCGCCACCTTTGCAGGCGCGCGCGGTGCCATCGAATTCTTCGAGTCGCGAGGTGATACCGCGCTGGCCGAACGTGCCCATCGCGACTGGGAGGATGACAAACTCCTCGCAACATTCTGGGCCGCGACGGTACACAGCATCGACAGCGTGCTGGCCATTCCCGGCCGCGACTCCGTCACCCGAATCCGCGAACGCGACAGCGTCTACGCCCGCATGCGGCGCGTCCTGACACGCGACATCGCACCTCGGCTCACCACGGTCGACACCAGCCGGCTCGCCGCCATCCAGCTCGACAATGCGTCCGTTATCGCCCGGCGGACGTACGCCACCGACCTCTATCTATTTGATGAAGTGCATCGCCGCGCCGGGGGGCGCGTCAAAGCCACAGTCGGAGTAGTCGCGACATTGGTGAAAACAGCCCCGGACCCCTGGGAGGCAATGAGGCAGTGGACAACGAGCAGCAAGTAGCCGCACCCGCCGTACGCACGAGAAGCACGAGAAGCACGAGGAGATTCTCGTGCTTCCCGTGCCTCACCTGCCCCCCGTGCCTCCGCCCCTAAACCTCCCCCTCATCACCGCCCGTAGATCCACCCCCGCGCTCGGCTCGGCCGGCGTATCGGGCAACGCGTCGAACTGCGGCACCACCCGCTCCATTTGGCCCCGCACTTCCCGGTCAAGGAAGCGCGATAGCTGATCTATAGAATAGTCCGCCCCGCGCCGAGATCCGTAGGAATGCAGCGGATAGGTCACCGCCAGGTGGTTCCGGGCACGGGTCATCGCCACATACATCAGCCGGCGCTCCTCCTCCAGCTCCTCCTCGTTGCCAATCGAACGCGACATCGGGAAGTAGCCGTCCACCGCCCAGATCAGGAACACCGCGTCCCATTCCTTCCCCTTGGCACTGTGCACCGTGCTCAGAACCAGGGTGTCTGTTTCGTCGTCCTCGGCGCCACTTCCAAGATCCTGTGTCGATTGCGGGGGCTCCAGCGCAATCGCCGATAGAAAGGCCCCACGAGACGGATACCCTCCAGCGATCCCTTGCAGCTGCTCCAGGTCGGAGAGCCGCGAGTCGGGGTGATCGTACTTTTCCTTGAGGATGTCGTCGTAGAGCGTACGGATCCGGCTGATCTCGCGCGCCACGGCGCCCGGTGTGTCGTCGGTGGTGCGGAGACGGTGGAGCAGGGTGCCTAACGCGGTGTGCGCCTCGCGGGCACGGGCGGGCGGCACGATGCGCTGGAAGGCGTCGGGGTGCCAGGCTTGTTCCTGCAGCCCTTCCATGAGACCACGCGCTGTCGAGTCCCCAATCCCTGGCAGCAACATCAGGATCCGGTACCAGCTCACCTCGTCGCGCGGATTCTCCAGCACACGCAGAAAGGCGAGGATGTCCTTCACATGGGCGGCCTCGAGGAACTTGAGTCCACCCCACTTGTCAAAAGGAATCTTGCGATTGGTCAGCTCGATCTCGAGGTCGGCGGACATGTACCCGGCGCGAAAGAGCACGGACATCTCGCGAAGCGGCATCCCCTGCTCGTGCAGCTCGAGAATACGCTCCACCACAAATCGGGTTTGTTGCGGTTCGTCCTGCACCGACACCAGCCAGGGCTTCTCGCCTCCCTCGCGTTTGGTCCAGAGATTCTTGGTGTAGCGCTCCGCTGCCCGCGAGATGAGTGTGTTGCTCACATCGAGGATCGGCTGCACCGAGCGGTAGTTCTCCTCGAGCGTGACGATCGTGGTGTCGGGAAAACTTCTCGGGAAGTCGAGGATGTTCCGGAACGACGCGCCCCGAAACGCATAGATGCTCTGGGCGTCGTCCCCCACGACGGAGAGATTCCCATGCCCCCGGCACATCGCCGACAGAATGCGGGCCTGCAGCGTGTTGGTGTCCTGGTACTCGTCCACGAGGACATGATCGTACAACCCGGCAATGCGGCTGCCTAACGAATCTGACCCCTCCAGCATCGCCAGCCAGAAGAGAAGGAGGTCGTCGTAGTCCACCAGGTTGCGCGTCGCCTTGCGCTCGGTGTAGTCGGCGTAGATGCGGGTGATCGCCTCCACGTACTCGAGGAATGGCGGATACTCGGCGCCGATGATCTCCTCGATCGGGATCTCGGTATTGATGTGGCGCGAGTAGATGTAGTGCAGCGTTTCCTTTTTGGGGAAACGCTTCTTTTTGGCGTCGGCCACGCCGAGTGATGCACGCGAGAGCTGCATCAGATCTTCCGCGTCACCCTGATCCATGATGGTGAAGTCGGACGGCACTCCCGCGGAGGCGCCAAACCGGCGCAGCAGCCGATGACCGGTGGAGTGAAAGGTGCCCCCGTGCACCTGGCGCGATGCGGAACCCACCAGGCGTTCAACCCGCGAGAGCATTTCCTGCGATGCCCGCCGGGTGAACGTGAGTAGGAGGATTCGCTCGGCCGGGATCCCCCGCTGGAGCAGGTCAGCGACGCGGTAGGTGAGGGTGCGCGTTTTTCCGGTGCCCGCGCCGGCAATGATAAGGAGGGGGCCAGAGGGGAAGGTGGCCGCGGCGGCCTGTTCGGCATTGAGCTCCGCGCGGAGGTCCCGGGCCGGTTCGGTGGATTCGACGGGTCGGGACGGGTAGATGCGCGGGACGTCGGACATGGGCGGGAAGATAAGGATGCCCGTCAGGTCTCCGTACGGTCGCCGTCGCGCCAGGATGGAGGGACCCGTGTCGGCCCAAGGGGCCCCCTCCTGTCCCGCCTCGTTGCCCTGGTAAAGGACAGATCGTCCCTTTCTGTCGGGCAAAAGGTCTGGCGCGGCCTGTTCGGTGGCCCTACATTCGCGCCGCGATTTACGCCGATGTGACTGGGCGTGTCTCTTCGGTACGAAGGGTGAGGGATTCTTCCCGTCACGAGCGGTCGCTGTAAACCCGGTTCTTGTTGTGGGATCGGGAGTTAGACCCGCAGGGGTGAAGGCTTACATGTTGGACCTTTTGGTCCAGCTTGCCTTGACCCCCTTTTGGGCGCTGTTGTATTTTGTCCGGCTGCGGCAGGAGCGGAGTCAGCCCCGGTCCGCGGGTAGGTCGCAGGAAAGTGACCGGTGGTAGGAAGGTGGGGTCTCTACTCCAGACGGAGGCCGCACTACGCCTCCCGTCGGCGCTTGCCCGTCGGGGCGGCTGGTCCGCAGCGGCGAAGTTTTGTAGGGAAGTATCCGGTAGTTCGCAAGCAGGTTCACGTAGTCCCAACTCATCTCTGCACGAAGGGGGAAAAGAATGCAGAAACTCTCTAGGTCGTTGATTGCAATCGGCGGGCTCGCAGCCCTTGCCGCTTGCGGCGACGACGTGTCCATCGAAGCTCCGCAGCCGATTACGCCGGCTGTTGTCGGGGTAACGGTGAGCCCAGGCACGCTGACGCTTCGTATCGGCGAAAGCGCCACGCTGGGTGTCAGTGTTGAAGCGATTGGTGGCGCCGCGACCACGGTGACGTGGGTCTCGTCGACGCCGGCCGTTGCGACCGTGTCCAACGCCGGTGCGGTCACCGCGGTTGCTGCTGGTAACACGACGGTTCGCGCCACCTCGACGGCTGATGCCTCGAAGTCCGGCGCTGCGCAGGTCACCGTGCTCGCGAACGCCGTTCGCAGCGTCACGGTCTCGCCGCAGGTCCTGAGCCTCCAGGTCGGTCAGACGGCCACCGCAGTCGCCACGGTTGACCGTGACGCCGGTGTTGCCGGTACGGTCACTTGGTCCTCGAACAACGCTGCAGTGGCGACCGCCAATTCGACCTCCGGTCTGATCACAGCAGTTGCACAGGGTACCGCGATCATCGCGGCTACTTCCACGGTTGACGCGACGAAGTCCGCCGCACTGGCCGTGACCGTGGTCCCGGTGCCGCCCAACCTGATCTCGCTCTCGGTCGCTCCGACCAACGCCAACCTCGGCGTCGGCAGCACCGTGCAGCTCGTTCCGAGCGCCACGACCTCGGGCAACCCGACGGTCGCTTACACCTACGCTTCGTCGAACGTCGGCGTCGCCACGGTGAGCACCAGCGGCCTCGTCACTGCGGTTGGTAACGGCACGGCGGTCATCACGACCACCGCGACCACCAGCACCAACTCGCTGTCCGTCGCGACCACGATCAATGTGGCCTCGGCTTCCGTCTCGATCCTCTCGATCACTGCGGGCGCCCTGAACACCCCGGTCAACATCGCGAACGTCGCTGGCCAGATCGAAGTCAGCATGAACATCTCGGCTGGTAACCAGACCCTCGACTCCGTGCGCGTCCGCCTGGGCAACCAGAGCGCGGCCACGCAGGGCTTCACGGTCAACGGTGCCCCGAATGCTCCGGTCACCCTCTCGATCAACACCGCTGCATATACGACCCCAGACTCGTCCAACGCCGCGGTCCGTTACCTCAACGGCCAGACTGGTGTGACGGCTGACCTGTTCGTTCGTGGCGCTTCGGGCCCGACGGCCTCGAACACCATCACGATCAACCTGAACAACCTCGACACCTTCCATGCACGCTGGGCGCTGCCGACCAACTCGGCCGTATCCGCTGGCGGGTTCATCTGGTACGGCGGCCCGAACACCTTCACCCGCATCAACGCGATTCCGGTGATGTACTCGGGTAACGTCGTCACGTCGGCGACCGTACACATGGACAACTCCCTTGTGGCCGGCAACGATGCGGCTTGCTTGGTGAACGGTACCACGACTGGTGCCACCACCGTGACCGACGCATCTGCGCCGTTTACTGGTGACTTCTCCTGCCTTGGATCGACCCTCACGGCAGTTCAGCCTGGCGTGCTCAACTCGCTCCGCGCTGACGGTAACGCCGGCCCTGGTGCGGTTGGTGCTGTCGCTGGCGCTGGTCACACGGTCCTCTTCGCGAACGCTGGTATCCTGACGGCTTCAAACGCGGCTGCGCCGAACATCGCACCGGTCCGTGTTGACGTCGCTGGCCCGGTCCTCGCGGCCGCTCCGGCGCTGAACTTCGGTCTCGTCTCTGGCCAGATCGTTGGCTGGGTCAACGCGACCACCTCGCTCGGCTCCACCGCGACCGGCGGTCCCTTCAACACGGCGAACGTGACCGACGCTGGTGTCGGCCTCAACGCCACCCGTACGCTCGCTGGTCAGTACACTGGCTGCCCGTACGCCACGCCTGTCGCCGCGACTGTGTGGGTTGCTTACGACGGCACTGGTAACACGATTCCTGAGTGCGCAGTTGACTTCACTGGTGGCGCCACCCCGGGCCCCTACGTTGCTCGCGCTACGGAAACGGATCGTCTCGGCAACCTCGGAACGTCCCCGATCTCGGGTCGCTTCGGTGTCGACAAGACGAACCCGACGGTTCGTTGGGGTGCTGCTTCGTCGGCCGACCTCTCGGTCAACGTCGCCACTCGCTTCTTCCAGTCTGAAGCGCTTGACGAACGTGCCGGCTTCCAGCCCGCCGTTGCTCACTCGCACTTCCTGGCTCGCGCCAGCGCTGCCACCCCGACGGGTGTCTGCGCAGTCGGCACCACGCCGACCGCTGGTATCGGCACCGCCTTCGTGACGGCTCCTGCTTGCGTCCGCGTCACGGACGTTGGCCCGTACGTCGTCATCGCTGGTGGTTACAACCAGGCCCCGCTCGTCACGATCAACACGGCTGGCTACGCCACGTACAACTCGGCGTGGACCGACCAGGCTGGTAACCAGACGGTTCTTGGCACCCGCATCGTTGCGGTTGACCCGGCCCTTCCGGTTGTCACGACCCTTGGTCTCCCCGGCTCGTACACCAGCGCCACCTTCCCGACGATCACCATGCCCTACGCGGACGACGTGGAAGGCATTGGCTACAGCTTCGGGTTGAGCTATCCGGCCGTTGGTGTTCTCCGCTACTCCCGCAAGACCATCAACACCACGTTTGACGACGTCATCTCGACCCCGGGCTCGCTCACGTTTGCGACTCCGTTCTCGGGTGGCCCGGCCTTCGTGCGCCGTATCGAAATCGTTGATGGTGCCAATGCGGTGCAGCTCGGTGCAGTCACCGACCCGACCGCCAAGCCCGATGCAGTCCAGGGCACGGCGTTCGACGTCCTCGGAAGCGCCTCGGCGCCGTTCTCCAGCACGCCGTTCCAGGCGATCCCTGGCTTGAACGTGCAGAATGGTGTGAACTTCGAGACGTACAACACCACGAACGTGACCAGCACGGTCGGTACGTGGTCGATCATTCCGCTCGCTGCTGGCTTCAACGCCGGTGCTGGTGTGAAGGCCCAGATCGTCACGAACACGAACAGCACCAACTCGCCGTTCGCTCGTGTCGACTTCTACACTGCCCTTGCCGGTGAGTGGCAGTACCTCGGATCGTCGACCACGGCGATTCCGGCGAACAACACGACCAATCGCTTCTGGACGTATCTGCTCTCCACTCCGCTTGCGAATGGTCCGTTCGACCTGGCTCCTGCCTCGATGCCCGGCGCTGGCGCCGCGGTCATCGCAGTCGGTGTCACGGCTGCTGGCGACGGTCTCTCCACGCTGTCGACCCCGCTGGTTCCGTAATCCAGTAACACCTGCTTCAATCACGGCGGGCTCCACCGAAAGGTGGGGCCCGTTGTGCATTCGGGGGACATGCCGTATCGACTTGTCCGCGTCACCTCGGCCACGCTGCCAACGCGTGGCGCTCGCTGCACGACACTCGACGAAGGAGGAAGTGATGCCAGGCACTCTGCAGGACCGCGTCGCCATCGTCACCGGCGCGGGGCGCGGCATCGGTCAGGCGATTGCGCTCAAGTTCGCGCGTGAGGGGGCACGCGTGGTGGTGAACGACCTCGATGCCGGGCCTGCCGAAGAAACCATGGCGGCCATCAGGTCACTCGGCGCCGAATGTGTGGCCTGCGTTGGCAACGTGGCCGCGACCGGTTTTGGCGAGGAGATTGTGAGAACCGCCGTCGACAGATGGGGCGGGCTGGACATCATCGTGAACAACGCCGGCTTTGTGTGGGACAGCGTCATCCAGAAGATGACCGACGAGCAGTGGCAAGCGGTCATCGACACCCATCTGACCGCGCCATTCCGGATTCTGCGCGCTGCGCAGCCCGTTATTCGCGGTTTGGTCAAGGAGGAGCAGGCGGCCGGGAAACGTGTGGTGCGCAAGGTGGTGAACATCTCCTCGGTGTCCGGTTTGTATGGGAGCGCCGGACAGGCGAGTTATTCCGCCGCCAAGGCGGGGATCACCGGGCTCACGCGGACCCTCGCCCGCGAATGGGGGCGGCTCAACGTGACGGTGAACTGTGTCGCCTTCGGGCTCATCGGTACACGGATGGCGTCGGACTACGCCGACGGGAACGAGGCAGAAATCGAAGGCCGAAAGATCAGGCTTGGCGTGAACAGTGAGGTGCTGGCCACGCTCTCGCAGCGCATTCCGCTTGGCCGCCCTGGTACGGTGGAAGAGGCCGCCGGTGCGGTGTACCTGCTCACCATACCGGAGTCAGACTACGTGAGCGGTCAAACCCTGGTGTGCAGCGGGGGACTGGTGGGTCTCTGAGGCCGCCGAGGCACGCGGAAAAAGACGAGGCGCCCGTCGCCGAGCGCCTCATGTGAACCTGCCGCGTGCGAGCCTAACGAATCTGGATGCGGTACTTGGAGGTGACGTCTTCCATGTGGTTCCAGCCAAAGCCGTCGAGTTTCCCATCGATGACGACCACCGGGGTCAGCTCCTCGTTGGTCACGTTCGGGTCTTCCCACATCTTCCGGTTCTTGGGATCGAACATGTAGATGTCGATCTCTTTCGCATCCATGAGGTATCGGGTGTGCTTGTAAACGTTCTGGATGGTATCGGCCCGGGCCGGAGTGCCGTCGGCGAGGAGGGCGATCACTGAGTCCTTGGCCATGCCCGCGTCCAGGGCGCGGAGACGGGAGTCCTGGCAGGCGGAGATAGCGGTCAGTGCGAGCGCAGCCGCGAGGGCGCGCAGGGCGTGCTTGCTGGTCATGTGGGGCGAAGTGTGGGAAAGGCCGAGAGATTGCAGCGTGGAAATATAGGGAGGCCGGGTGTGGTGTACCCCAGAGGGGATGCGCTGCTCCCATTGTTGGCCCTTCAAGGCACCTGCTGCACCGGCGTGACCTCCAGGTCGTATAGCCGCCCGAAAGCCCGGGAAACCGCCTCCTGGACCGCTTCAAGGCCGGGGGCTGGGAGCCCTCGCCGGGCGCACTCGGCAGAAACCGATGTCATCTCGACCTCCGGGATACCGCAGGGCACCATCAGCTCGAAGTAGGAGAGGTCGGTGGTGACATTGAGGGCAAAGCCATGCCAGGTGACCCAGTCGCGGGCATGGACGCCAATGGAGGCCAGCTTGCGACCCTCGGCTCGCTGCGCCGGGGCGCCCTCGAGCGCCGGGACCCAGACACCTGTATATCCGGCCGCGCGGTGAGCCGGGATGCCGAACTCACCCACCCCCTGAATGATCGCCTCCTCGATTTGCCGAAGGTGCCAATGAAGGTCCTTTCGATGCTGTTTGAGGTCGATGATCGGGTAGCCGACCAGCTGGCCAGGCCCGTGATAGGTGACATCGCCGCCGCGTTCCACCTCGAACAACTCGACCCCGCGCGATTCGAGGAGCCCCGGGGTGAGCACCAGACTCGCCTGCTTTGACGATCTGCCTAACGTGATGACATGCGGGTGTTCGACGAGGAGGAGCACATCCTCGGGAACGTCACCGGAAATCCGCCGCCGCGCGACATCGCGCTGCAGCTCGAGTGCGGCGGAGTAGGGGAGGGTGCCGAGTGGGACCGTCCAGAGGGTGCGGGGCATGGTCACGTGCGCAACACCGGAACGCGGCAGACGGCAGAAGCCGTCTGCCGTCTCCAGGCTCACGCGTGCAGCATCTTCCCCATTGAGTCGAGCACGGCCTCGGCCACCGCCTCGGACAACGTGGGGTGTGCATGGATCGCGAGATCGATTTCTTCCACCGTGTACTCGTTCTCGCGGGCCACGACCAGCTCGTGAATCAGCTCGGTGGCATGAGGGCCGATAATGTGGGCGCCCAGAATCTCCCCGTACTTGGTGTCGCGAATGATCTTGACGAAGCCATCGGTTTCACCCGAGGTGCGGGCACGGCCGTTGGCCGAGAATGGGAACTTGCCCACCTTGTAGTCGAGCTTCTTCTCCTTGCACTGCGCCTCCGTGAGGCCGATCGACGCCACTTCGGGATGACAGTAGGTGGCGTTGGGGATGTTGCCGTAGTTCACGGGGTGTGGATGCTGCCCACCGAGCATGTCGGCCAGCACATGGCCTTCGCGTGAGCCCTTGTGGGCGAGCATGGGTGCGCCGATCACGTCGCCGATGGCGTAGATGCCCTTGACGCTTGTTTCGAACGTTTTGGGATCGGCCTTGATGAAGCCGCGGTCGGTGAGCTGCACGCCGGCTTCCTTGAGCCCGATGTTTTCCACGTTAGGTGCGCGTCCTGCGGCCACCAGCACGGTGTCCACTTCGAGGGCGTCCTTTTTCCCGGCGACCTCGACCGACATCGTCACCGAGCTCTTCCCCACCTTCACGTCGGAGATCTTGGCGCCGGTCACGACATTGATCTTTCGCTTCTTGAAGGCCTTGAGGAGTTCCGCCGAGCAATCGGCGTCCTCCAGCGGCAGAATGCCGGGGAGCACTTCGAGGAGGTGCACCTCCGAGCCAAAGGCGTTGAACACATCGGCAAACTCGCAGCCCACCGCACCGGCGCCAATCACCGCGATGCGTTTGGGGGCCTTGTCGAGGATGAGCGCCTCGTCCGAGGAGATGACGGTGGTCTTGTTCAGCTCGAGCCCCACCTGCGGGAGACCGCGAACCCGTGAACCCGTGGCAATGACGACGGCCTTCCTGGCGTCATGTTTTTCTTCCTTTCCGGCCGCGTCCTTCACGATCACCGTCTTGCCGGCGCCCAGGCGGGCCTCGCCCTTGATCCAGGTGACCTTGTTCTTCTTGAACAGGTACTCGACACCCTTGGAGTTCTGGGTGCTGACGCCGCGCGACCGCTTCATGGCGACGTTGAAGTCCAGCTTGACCTCACCGACCGAGACGCCGAACTCGGCGGAATGGAGGACCTTGTTGGCGATCGAGGCCGACTCGAGGAGCGCCTTGGCTGGAATACAACCCCAGAGTACGCAGGTGCCGCCGAGTGCCTCACGCTCAACGACGGCAGCGGATAGGCCGAGCTGGCCGCAGCGGATGGCACCTACATAACCGGCGGGGCCGCCGCCGATGAAGATCACGTCGTACGAAGCCATGACGTTGGTAGTGGCAGAAGTGGGCCGCCGCGGGGACCCGCCCCGCGCGTTCGGGCGCGGGGGAATCTAAGCTGGGGTCGGGCGGGGCCGGAGCCCCGACCCGGTCTACCTGAGTTCTGGCCGCCCTACCCGAACACGCGAACGTGTGCTGCGCACCCCGTCCGACCAGGTGACGTCGAGCTCGGTGGCGGCGGTGGTGAGAGCCACCTCGCTGGCCCCGCGCACAAAGGTGAGGATTTCCCCCGTGCGGGCGTCGCGCACGAGAGCGCCCTGGACATCGCGATCGGCCCATTTCACCCGGAGCCGCCTCGGCCCCTCCTGCTGCGCCTCGCCCGCAACCGCTGCCTCGAGTGCGCCCTGCGACCGGCGTTCGACCGTGCTCCGGGGGCCGACAACGCGGAGGCGTGTCGGCATGGTGTTTTTCATCCGCTCCATTGGCACCACGAACGCAAAGTGCTGCGCGGTGGGATCCTTGCTGTCGGCCACCGATTCACCGTCGAAGGAGAGCGAGAGCAAGGTCTCGCCGAGCGCGCCCAGGGCTTCGAGCCGGTGTTTGCCGGGGCGTGTGGGGAGCGAGGGTGCCGCCGTGACCTCGAACGCGGGCTCGAGAATCACCTGCCCGTTCTGCACACGTCCCCAGATGAGAAGGCCCGGGCGCGGCGTCGACGAGGCGAGGACCCGCGCGGCCGCGACCACCGGATTGGCAATCCGGTGATTGAACACCGCTGTGTAGGTGTAGTCAGAAACCCAGTTGTCGGAGCAGTAGCCCATCAGGTCGGTGAGGCTTGGTGCCTTGAGGGAGTTGGCGCCCTGGTCGTAACCATACACGCCAATGGTGCCGCCGGCATACGGGAAGTTGGGGTCAGGCCCACCGGCCCCACCGCAGGGGGCGTGGAATCGCCCGAAGTTGTGACCGAGTTCGTGCGCGAGGACTTCCGAGGCGCTGGGGAGGTCATCCCAGTTGAGGGTCGCACGTCCCGGGACGTAACCGAGACCTGCAATGCCCGAGAAGTATCCGACCTTCACGATACCGGCGTAGTATTTGGTCGAGCCATCGGCGGTGCGCAACGCGTTGATCTCACTGAGGATCTGTCCCCAGGCGTTGTTGCCATCTTCGTCCTGCAGCACTGGCGCCGAGGTGGAGAAGGGGGCTCGCACATCGGCGTTGACAGTGCCTAACGGGAAGACTTTCGTCGCCATGGTGAGGTACTGCGCCATGTTAATCGACGTGACATTGCCGGTGGTGCCGTTGACGGTTTGTGTGACCGGCACAAAGCGGATGTCGAACGCGGGGATGGCGCGGACATCCATGGCCAGCGCCGAGCCTGAGGTCGGGAAGCTGTTGTCGCCTTCGCTCGACTCCGTGACGGCATTGCCGGGATCGACATCGGCGAGGACCTTCAGACCGGGCTGCATGAGCGAGCCCGGAATGACGACATTCCACGTTCCGCTCAGAAGGCCCTGGTTGGGCGAAGTCGGCACCGACGAAGCCGGTGCGTTGATCGTGAGGGTGGACTGCAGTGTGGTGCCGGCATAGAGGCGTACTCGGACCGTGGGAGAGGCGGCATTGCTCGCCGTGGCCTTCACAAAGACACGAAGCAAGCCATCACGCCCGGCAACCAATGGTACCGTGCCGGCGCTATTCTGCACGGTCTGCTGCACATGCATCCCCTCGATGAGGAGGTTGAGAGGCACTGGGGGAGGTGGCGGCCCTGCCGACTGCGCGTAGGCAACGTTGATCGACGAGGTGACACCCCCGCCCACGACGGCGGTTTGGGTGGCTGGTGTGACGGTGTATGTGCTACCACCAGCGGTGACGGCTGCCGCGGTCACCGTGTAGCCACCGGAGAGCAGCCCGCTGAGAGTCTGCGATCCGGTGAGTGTGGTGGAGAAGTTGTTGGGCCCGGTGATGGTGACGGCAGCATTGGCTCCCGAGGGGAGCCCGGTGATGTTCACGTTCAGTCCACCGTTGGCGGTCTGGTACGTGATGGTCGCCTGCAGGGCGGAGGTAGATGGCGCGACATTGATGACCTGCGAGGCAGGGTTCGGCGACCAGAAGGCGTTGCCGCTCTGCGCGAGCTGGGCCGCCACGGTGTAGGCGCCAGGCGTCAGCCCCGTGAGCAGGGTGGACCCGCTCACGGGGCGAGAGTATCCTCCCGGCCCGGTGACGGTGATGCTCGCGAACACATTCGCGGGGAGGCCGTTGACCGTCAGGGAAACGAGTCCCGACGCGAGCCCATAGCTGATCAGCGCCTGCGCAGGGGTGGCCGAGGCACCGATAGTGACGGTCTGTGAGCCAGACGTTGTGGCGTAGATGTGCACACCAGCTGTCACATTGGCGGCTGCAACGGTGTAGCTCCCGGGCTTGAGCGCGTTGAGGGTACTGGTGGTGGCTACGGTGGTGGTGAAGTTGTCTGGCCCGGTCACCGTCACGGCGGCCGGAATGGACTGGGGAAGACCGTTGATGACGAGGGCGAGACTGCCGCGTGTGATGCTGTAGGTGAGTGCGACGCTCAACGGAGCGGGAGAGGCCGTGACATCGACATCACTGGCGCCGCTGGCCACGCCGTATGTCACGCCACCTGTGGTGACGTCATTGGGTGTGATGCGATAGCGGCCCGGAGCCAGACCCTGCAGTGTTTCGTTGATGGTGACGGCACGGGAGTAGTTGCCGGGACCCGTCACCCGCACATTGCCGCTGGTGCCCGAGGGGAGGCCGCTGATGGTGATGGAGAGTCGGCCGCTGGCCAGGGCGTACTGCACAGTCGCCATCTTCGGCGTTTCGGAGGGCGTCAGCTGGATCTGAACCGGCGTGTCGACGCGATACTGATCGGGACCGACGCTCACCGGAGTTGCTGTAATCGTGTAGGTGCCCGGGGCGAGGTTGGTGAGTGTCTCGCCGGAACTCACACTCCGGGAGAAACTCCCCGGTCCGGTGAGTGTGGCCGTTGGGGACATCCCACCGGGAAGCCCGGCGATCACCGCGGTGATGGCCCCGGTGGCGATTTCGTACGTCATCGCCGCTGGAATGGCCGTCAGGCTGGGCTCGATACGAACCCGGCGCTCGGCGGTTGCCGGTGCGTAGCCATGACCATTGGCCTGCACGGCCGCAGCGCTAATCGTGTAGTCTCCCGGTGCGAGACCACCCAGGGTGGAAGAGGTGGTCACAGCCCGCGTAAAGCTGTTTGGCCCGGTCACCGTGACCGCAGCGGTGGAGCCGCTGGGAAGTCCTTCAATGGTGAGGGCGATGCTGCCGCTGGCCACGCTATAGGTGACGGCTGCGGTGGCAGTGGCACCGCGAGTAACGGCGATGGTCTGTGATGCTGGCGCCGGCGCAAAGCGATCCTGACCCGACGTGGCTTCGAGCGCCGCCACGGTGTATTGCCCCTCGGGGAGCCCCGTGATCGTTTCGGCCGATGTGACGGTGCGGGAGTACGCGCTCGGCCCGGTAACCGTCACTGACCCCGAAGCGCCGTTAGGCAGTCCGGCGAAAGAGACGGTGAGGGAACCGGTACGTGCGGAGGGTGGGTTGCCGCCGGTTGGAGTGCCTTCGCCGCCACAGGCCGTGAGGAGCATGGCGCAGCCGGCGGCGAGAAGGACGGAGAGACGTCTGGACATCATTGCGTGAGGACGGGTCAGCAGTCCTCGAATGACGCCCCACGGGTGAGCCCGGCAACCGCAGAGAAACGGCTGTGATGGTGGTCACAGCCGTCGTTACACTTGCATACGCGAGGGCTTCGCTCAGTACACCAGCATCAGCGGGTTTTCGATCAGGCGACGCAGGGTCTGCAGGAACTTTGCGCCCAACGCGCCGTCGATCACCCGATGATCGCAGCTCATGGTGACACGCATGCGCCGTCTTGGGACAATTTGTCCGTCGATGACCACCGGCTTCTGCTCGATCCCTCCAATAGCGAGGATCCCGGCTTCCGGGGGATTGATGATCGCCGTGAACTGATCGATCCCGAACATCCCGAGGTTGGAGACCGAGAATGTGGAGCCGGTGTACTCGTCGGGCTTGAGCTTTCGGTCGCGGGCGCGTTTGGCCAGGTCGCGCGATTCGGTGGCGATGTCGCGCAGACCCTTGAGATGGGCATCGAAGATCACCGGCGTGATCAGACCATCATCGATGGCCACGGCCATGCCGAGGTGCACACGATCCCAGTAGCGAATGGCATCACCCAGCCAGTGCGCGTTGCATTCCGGATGTTGGTGCAGGGCCACCGCGACTGCCTTGAGCACGATGTCGTTGAACGACACCTTGTACTCGTCGCCGAGTTGCGCCATGGCGCCACGCATTTCTGCGACCCGCTCCATGTCCAGCTCGGACGTGAGGTAGAACGTTGGCACGGGGCCGATGGACTCGGCCAGACGCCTCGCGATGGTTTTCCGGATTTGGGTCAGCGGGACATCGCGGAAGTCGGCGCCAGTCGCTGCCGCGCGTGGAGCCGCGGCACGTGCAGCCGGGGCAGCGGTGGCCGCGGCTTCGACGTCACGCTTGACGATGCGTCCCCCGGGACCTGACCCGTGTACCCCGCCGAGATCGAGCCCCCGTTCGCTGGCCAGGCGTCGCGCCAGAGGTGAGGAGCGCATCCGGCCCGCAGGTTCGCTCGGAGCCGGCGCCGCAGCTACGGGCGCGGCTGGTGACGGAGCGGGTGCTGCGGCAGCAGGCGTCACCGGCGCCGCTGGTGGAGGGCTGCTGGCAGCCGCCGAGCCACCGCCCGCCACGAGGGCATCGATGTTTTCGTCAGCCGTGGCAATCACCCCGATGAGTGTGCCCACCGCCGACGTGGCGCCTTCGGCAATCAGTCGTTTGCGAAGGACGCCCTCGCCGCGGGCGACGAGTTCCATGATGGCCTTGTCGGTTTCCACCTCGGCAAGGATGTCGCCGTTCTTGATGGCGTCACCCTCGTTCTTGAGCCATTTGACGAGGCGCCCCTCTTCCATCGTGGGAGAGAGCGCTTCCATGAAGACTTTGGTTGCCATAGTTGAGCTGACGGTAGACGGTAGACGGCAGACCGCGGGTGGCACGATGCACGCATGGCCATCGTGCCTCCGCGATCTCTACGGCAGGTACATGACCTTTTTCACGGCGGCGATGGTCTTGTTCATATCGGGCTTCGCCAGCTTCTCGAGGTTGCGGGCATAGGGCATGGGCACGTCGGCCTGGTGGACGCGAACCACGGGCGCATCGAGTTCGTCAAAGCAATCCCGCTGGATGTAGTCCACGATTTGTGCACCCACGCCGCAGAACTCCCACCCTTCCTCGAGCACCACGGCGCGATTGGTCTTGCGGACCGAGGCCGCAATCATCTCGGTGTCGATGGGGCGGATGGAGCGCAGGTCGATGACGTCGAGGCGAATGCCATCCTTGGCCATGGCGTCGGCCACCTGCAGTGCCAGGTTGATCGATTTGCCATAGGTGACAATGGTGCAGTGATCCCCTTCGCGCTTGAGGTCACCCTTGCCGATGGGGATGATGTACTCTTCGTCGGGCACCTCACCCTTCATGTTGTACATCATTTCGCCTTCGAACATGATGACGGGGTTGTCATCGCGAATGGCGGCCTTGAGGAGTCCCTTGGCATCATACGGATTGCCGGGGGAGACCACCTTGAGTCCGGGGATGTGCGCGAGCCACGACTCGAAGGCCTGCGAGTGCTGCGCCGAGAGCTGGAGTGCCGCACCGTTAGGCCCGCGGAACACCATCGGGATGTTGTACTGCCCGCCGGACATGTAGAGCATCTTGGCGGCGGCGTTGACCACCTGGTCGATGGCGAGGAGGGCAAAGTTCCACGTCATGAACTCGATGACGGGGCGCAGGCCGACCATGGCCGCACCGACGCCAATCCCGGCGAAGCCGAGTTCGGTGATCGGGGTGTCGACCACACGCATCTCGCCGAATTCCTGCAGAAGGCCTTTGGACACCTTGTAGGCGCCCTGGTACACGGCGACTTCTTCTCCCATGAGGAAGACACGATCGTCGCGCTGCATTTCTTCCCGGAGCGCCTGATTGAGGGCGTCGCGATAGGTGACTATAGGCATGGTTTAGGGAAGCACGGGAAGCACGGGAAGCACGGGAAGCACGGGAAGCACGCTGCGAGCGATCATGTTGTGGTCTCCACCAGTACGTCTTCCCACAAACTCTCCGGTGCCGGCTCGGGGCTGGCCTCGGCAAAATCCCAGGCGTCCTGCACTTCGGCTTTGACCTCGTCATCGAGCGCGGCCATGCGGGTGTCGTCGATTTCTCCCTGTGTCTCCATGTGCGCGCGCAGCACGTTGATCGGATCGCGCTGCATGTACTCCTCGAGTTCGGCCTTGGTACGGTACGTCCCACTGACGGCGTCGGACATCGAGTGTCCCATGAAGCGGTACGTCCGCACTTCGAGCAGGGTGGGCATCGATTCAGTACGGGCCCGGTGGATGGCCTCACCCATGGCCTTGCGTACCGCCAGCACGTCCTGCCCATCGACGACACCCCGCGGCATGTCGTAGGCGGCGCCGCGCTGATAGATGTCGTGAATGGCCGAGGCGCGCTCGAGCGCGGTGCCCATGCCGTACCGGTTGTTCTCGATGATGTAGACCACGGGCAGTTTCCAAAGCCCGGCCATGTTGAGGGCTTCGTGGAAGGCTCCGGTGTTCACCACCGATTCGCCCATGAAACAGGCAATCACCTGGTCGCCACCGCGGTACTTGATGGCAAACCCAACGCCAGTGCCGATCGGTACATGGCCACCCACGATGCCGTGGCCACCCAGGAAGTTGGTGTTGCGGTCGAAGAGGTGCATGGACCCGCCCTTGCCGCGCGCACAGCCATCGCTGCGGCCGAAGAGCTCGGCCATCACCGCACGAGCCGAGATGCCTCGGGCGAGGGCCTGCCCGTGGTCGCGGTAGGTGGTGATGACGTAGTCGTCGGGGCGCAGCATCGAGATGATGCCGGTGCCGCAGGCTTCCTGCCCGATGTAGAGATGACAGAAGCCCCCGATGCGACCTAACGCGTAGGCTTCCGCGCAGCGCTCCTCAAAGCGGCGTTGCAGGAGCATGGAGCGCAGGAGGTCGCGCCGCTGTGCGGCGTCGGTGGCCCCCAGGCCGGGGTCGGCCGGGGCGTCGGTTTTCTTTCTGGCCATAGTGGTGGCAGCGATCCGTCGTTTGCCCGCTGTGCACGGCGCGCAGCGGGAAGTGAGGGTCGACCTGCGGGCGAACCTGGCGGCCTATTGCCGCGCGGGTGCGCCGTCCGTGTACCTATGAAGTGGCTCTGACGAGGCGGTACGCCGTCGTCAGGTGGCCATCCCTGCTGCCTGGACCTGTTCCCAGGCGTGATAACTGGAGCGGACCAGCGGGCCCGCTTCGACGTGCTTGAATCCCATGGCCAGGCCCGCGTCACGCAGCGCGCGGAACTCGTCAGGGGTATAGTATCGGTCGATCGGAAGGTGATCGTCGGATGGGCGGAGATATTGGCCGAGCGTGAGGATGTCGACATCCACTTCGCGGAGGTCACGCATCACCGCCAGTACCTCTTCAGCCACCTCACCGAGCCCGAGGATAATCCCGGTCTTGGTAGGGATCTGCGGCGCAACCTGCTTGGCAAAGCGGAAGATCTTCATTACCCGCTCGTACCGCCCACCGGGCCGGGCGCGCTTGTACAGTCGCGGGACGGTCTCGGTGTTGTGATTGTAGATCTCCGGCGCGGCGTCGAGCACCGCGCGGATGGAGTCTTCGTTCCCCTGGAAGTCCGGGACCAGCACCTCCACCGAGCAGCCGGGGTTGCGCTGGTGGATCTGCCGGATGGTTTCGGCAAAGATGTATGCGCCGAAGTCAGGCAGGTCGTCGCGGTCCACCGAGGTGATCACCGCGTGGCGCAGGTTCATCTGGGCGATGGCGGACGCGACGCGGGCCGGCTCCTCGATGTCGTACTCCGGGGGACGCCCGTGACTCACCGCGCAGTACGCGCAGTTCCTCGTGCAGACGTCGCCCAGAATCATGAATGTGGCGGTGCCATGCTCCCAGCACTCACCGACGTTGGGGCAGTGGGCCTCCTCACAGACGGTGTGGAGGTTGAGCTCCCGCATGAGCCCCTTGAGTCGGATATAGTTGGATCCGCCCGGCGCCTTGACCTTGAGCCACGAGGGCTTTCGGTCGGGGAGGGGTTCGGATCTCTTGCGTCCGATGATCTGGTAAAGCGGTTCGGCCATGGGTCTCTGTGAGAGCCGTGGAGAGGCTCGCGGAGGCGGCAATCTAGCGCTCGTGCCGTCTGGCAAGTGGGTGGATAACCGTCAAAAATATAGTTCGAAGGATACGAAATCTGCCTTCAGGTCTATGTATTCGATTGCGACAAGCAAGTCCGGTCCCAAGTCATAGTGGCTCCAGATAGCGGTCGATGCGACAGAAATGGGCGAAACATTCCGCTGGGGTGGCGCGTAAGCTCATCCAGTTCACGTCCAGAGGTCTCCCATGCTTCGCACTGTCTTCATGATCGGGCTCTTCGCTGTCGGGGGCCTGTTTCTCCTCAAGCTCTTTTTCGGCATCTTCGGTGCGTTCTTCGCCCTGATGCTGGTTTTCCTGCGGATGGCCATTTTTATGACCATCGTGGGTGCGCTGATTTATCTGGTGGTTCGCATCTTCAGTCCCGACACCGCGCGCAGGCTCCGGGAGCGCTGGTCGGGCACCGCAACGATGTAAAGGACTACAACAGAAAGCCTCGGCAGCGGGTCGGTCCTCCGGGATCGACCCGTTTCGCTTTCCATCGGGGCCGCCTCCATGCGCTCCACTAGGTTTCGCGGCGGGATATTTGTGCCAGCTCTCCAACACCAACACTGATGCATCTCTCCACACGCTGGATCGCGGTTCCGCTTGTCACCCTGGCAGCGGCCTGTAGCACGCCAGGCACCACAGTGCAGACGGCTCCCGCGGCGTCACCGGTGGCCCCGACCGCTGCGGAGCTCCGCCGAGACCTCTTCGTCTTTGCCGCTGATTCCTTCGGCGGGCGCGAGACAGGCACCCCGTACGCCGACAAGGCGGCGCGGTGGCTGGCGACCCGTCTCGCCCAGCTCGGCGTGGAGCCGGGGGGTGATAGCGGGTACTTCCACCGCGTGCCGATGAAACGGACGGCGGTGACGCCGGGCGCGCTTCGGATCACGACGGCGGCAGGAAGTACGCCCCTGACCTTTGAACGCGACATCGCGTTTCTCACGGCGCTTGGGCCGGGCGCGCCCCTCCCCAAGAACAGCGTGGACGCCGACGTCGTTTTTGCGTCGTATGGTCTGGTCGACAAGGACCTGAAGCGCGACGACTACGCCGGGCTCAACGTGGCCGGGAAGGTGGTGGTGATTGCCGGCACGGCTCCTCCGGGGCTCGACGAAGCCAAGCGCAAGGAGCTCGAGAACCCGCAGTCAATTTTCAACCGGCTTGGTGCTGTGATCATGCGTCAGCCGGCCGCGGTGGTGCTTCTGCTGCCGGATACGGTCTACACGCAGGCTGCCGGGCAGTTTGCCGGGGTGCAGATCGAGCTTTCCGATGGCAAGCCGATCGCTGCCGATAGCCGTCCGCGTCCGTTCCCCATGGTCGCAGTTGCGCCGCTTCGCGGGTCGGCGTTGCTCCCGGCTGGCTGGCCCAGCGGTGGCACGACACTCGCGGCAGGGACACGCCTGGTGGCCAGCTACAGCGAGCAGCCAGCGGTGTTCAATGGCTACAACGTGGTGGGTATCGTGCGTGGGAGCGACCCCAAGCTGCGCAACACCTACGTGGCCTATGGCGCGCACTATGACCATGTGGGAATCGGCAGCGCCGTCAACGGCGATTCGATCAACAATGGCGCCGATGACGACGGTTCGGGGAGTGTGACACTCCTCGCATTGGCGCGGTCGTGGATGCAGGGACCACGTCCCAAACGTTCGGCGCTGTTTGTCTGGCACATCGGGGAGGAAAAGGGCCTGTTTGGCTCCGAAGCCTACACCAACACGCCCACCGTTCCGCTCGATTCGATCGTGGCACAGCTCAATGCCGACATGATCGGACGTAACGGGGCCGACTCGCTGTACGTCGTTGGGCCGGGGGCGGCGCCGGATGGCCAAAGCAGTGTGCTGGGTGCGGTGCTCGATTCGGTGAACACCACCGGCGCCAAACCCTTTGCGTTCAACCGCGAGTGGGACACGACCACCCACCCCGAGCGCATCTACTATCGCAGCGACCACTTCAACTACGCGAAGAAGGGGATCCCGATTGTCTTCTTCACCACGGGGCTGCATCCGCAGTATCACCAGGTGACGGACGAGGCGGCGCTGATCGACTACGACAAGATGGCGCGTATCGGCGACCTGATGTATCGCATGGGTGTGGTGCTGGGGAATCGCACCTCTCGACCCAAGCCCGGCGCCGTGCAGTAGAGAGCACCACCAGGGGCCGGCACCGACCGGCCCCGCTATCCCCGTGCGGCGAGCTCCTCGACCACGGCCCACGCCAGCAAGGGCACCATGATTTCGTGGTGCCCGGTGATCTCGAAGCCCTGACCACCGGCCAGCACGGGCCGCTGGACCACGTTCATGCGCGGGCGGTAGTGGCGCGACATGTCGAGATCGCAGGTGGTGAAATGGGTGGGGCGCCCCTCGCCGAGGTTGCGTGCCACCGTGAGTGCCTTGAGAAAGACCTCGGGCATGATGACGGCGCTGCCCAGGTTGAGCACCACACCACCGTCATGCAGACGGATGATGGAATGCGCCAGGCGACGGAAATCGCGATGACTGGTGTCGCCGATGGCGGCTCCGCTGGCCGCGGGGTGCTGATGGATGATCTCGGCGCCTAACGCGGCGTGGACAGTGGCGGGCACGCCGAGACGGTGTGCGCCGAGGAGGATCGAGAGTTCGGGGTGGGCGAGGGCCGGGTGGGTGGAGAGCGCGCGGCCGACGGCTTCGCCCATTCCCCAGCCCGACTCCTGCCCGCGAATGAAGGCCTCGTTGAGCTCACGCCCCGTCTCCTCGGCCATCCCGAATGAGCCGTCACGCAAACCGGCTGCAACATCCTCCGATGTAGCACCGAATCGCGCCATCTCGTAGTCGTGAATGGCGGCCGACCCATTCATGCCGAGGTGGGAGATGATCCCCCGTCGCATGAGATCGAGCAGCACGGGGGCGAGCCCCGTTTTCACGATGTGCCCGCCGAGCATGGCAATGACGGCGCGACCGTCGCGATGGGCGTCGGCAATGGCGGCCACCACCTTGCGAAAGTCGCGAGCGACCAGGATGTCGGGAAGACCCCCCAGAAAGTCCGCGAACGAACGGCCAGGGTATGGTGCGGCGGCAAACTCTTCAGCGCGAACCTTGCTGGGGCGCTGCACCACGGGAATCGTGCGCACCCGGGCGAGATCGGCTTCGCCTAACGGGTCGCGGGGGGCGTCGGACGGATGGATGTGAGGTACAGGTTGAGGGATCCGATTTTCGTCTTCGTTTTCATCTGCACCATGATGCGCCGCTCGTCGTCGGTGAGCCAGATGCGTGCCTCACCCTTCTCGGAGAAGATCCCCTTCGACTTGATCACCGGCTGGATGACGATGGTGCTGAACGTACCGGCGGGCACCCGGATGGTTTCGCGCCCCAGCACCTTGACCACCACCGGGTTGCGGTCGGGCCGGAAGTAGCGGTCGAACTGGTAGGTCTGCCCCACCTCGAGGGGGAGGGTGCGGACGAAGTACAAAAAGGAACCGTCGTCGAGGGGACTTTCCACGCTCGCTTCTTCGGCGCCATCTCCTTCGCGGAACACTTTGCGGTCGGGGAAAATCTCGAAGCGGCGTTCGCGGACCTTTCCCCCCTCTTCGAGGTCCTGGACAAAACGCAGGGAGTGGAAGTGTTCGCGATCGATCCAGCTCTCGAGTACGTCGTCGACCCGATAGAATGGCACCCCACCTCGAATGCGAAACCGCGTGTGCCAGGCATCGCGCCCGCGGATCTGCTCGGTGTCGATGAGTTCCATGGTGCCTTCGCCTACCTTGAGCTTGCCGAAGCGCAGGTCGTAGGTGAGGCGCTCGCCGAGGGCGAACGGAACGGCCATGGGCGTGGCGGTAGGCGCGGTGGTGGCCGTCTGTGCTCCCATCACGCCGGGGAAGCAAACGATTGCGAGCAGGCCGAGCCCTGCGCGCCATGAGCGGGCCATGTTACGGCTTGGCCGGAAGCTCCGTAAGCGAGCGGCTGCGCGCGCTCCGGCCATAGTGAAAGAGGGCCCACGCGTCGGCGAACGGGCGGACGCGCGAAGGACGCGGACGCAGATCGTAGCGGGGCTCGAGTGTTACGCTCTCCACTCGCCGCGCGTGCGGCACGAGGGAGAGCAGGAGGTCGACATTGGCCGCCCAGCCATTGGTCTGTACGAGGGGCTTTTCCCCTGCCGCCTTGAGCGCATCGCGGATCACGGAGACGCGATAGAGACGAAAGGTGCCGAATGGATCGGCGATGCCCGGTGTGCGCACAAAGGGTTTGAGCGCCCAGGAGGCCAGCCGCTGCATCCGCTTGACCGGCACCGGGGGTTCCTGCCCCTCAGGGGACGGTGTCTCATGCCGTTCACCGACGACGATGTCGGCGCCACCTTCAAATCGCTTCACGAACTCGGGAATGCGTTCCGGGAGATCGGTGAAGTCACCCTGCATGGTGATGACCGCGTCGCGTCGCGCGTATCGTGTGCGCTGTGAGGCGGTGGCAAACAGCTCGGTGAGGGCGCGGGCGTAACCGACCTGCGTGGTGGAGCCGATGACCGTCAACGGGAGGGCCGCTTCGTATCCCGCGAGAATTTCCGCGGTCGCGTCAGTGCTCCCGTCGTTGAAGACGATGACTTCGTGCTCCCGGGAGTACTCCTGAAAAACCGACCGGAGCTTCCAGAGGAGCACCCCGATGGTCGGGGCTTCGTTGTGGACGGGTATGCAGATGTAGAGCACGGCCTTGCGCTGGCTGGGACAGAGGAAAGCTAGGGGAGGCGCCCGGTCGTTCATACACCAGCGGGCGAAAAACGAAGCGGTACTATCTACCGCGCAGGACTGTGGTGTAGACGTCGGCGGTGCCGTCCACCATCTGATCGACGCCAAAATGGGCGGCGCGGGGGCGTCCAGCGGCCCCGAGCCGGCCACGAAGTCCGGTGTCGAGGGCGAGCCTCGACGCGGCGTCGGCGAAGGCCTGCACGTCACCGGGAGGGGCCAGGAGGCCGGTGACCCCCGACTCGATCAGTTCGGGGAGACCACCAACGGCAAAGGCGATGGGTGGGACCCCGAGCGCCATGGCGTCGATCACGCTGGTGCCGAGCCCTTCGGCGCTCGACGGATGCCAGAGGACGTCGAGGGAGGCCATGGCGGCGTGGATTTCGTCGACGAATCCCGCTCGGTACCCCTCGATCTGCCCAATCTGTACCGCGCCCTTGGCGTGCCCGCCCAGGAAAACCAGCCGGCAGCGTTCCCGCGCTGCGCTCGAAACCGAGTCGGCCACGCGGCGGAGGACATCGATCCCTTTCTCCTGGGTCATGGCGCCCACGATACCGCAGATGACAGCGTCGTGAGGCCACCCGATCTCGGCGCGCCAGTTTCGCGGAGTGTCCACCTGCGGTGCCGGGACACCCGAGTAGACGATGTCGATCTGGTCAGCGGGGACACCGCCCTCCTGCATGGCGCTTTTGACGGCGCCGGAGATGGCGATGAATCGAGCGACGCGTGAGCCATACTTGATGCGGCCGCGTGGTACAAACTGCACCCGTCGTGTGACGACGAGGGGGATGTGACGCAGTCCGGTGAGCGCGGCGAGTGCGAGCGCATGGGCGCGCGCATCGTGGGCATGCACAACGTCGGGTCGCCAGGTGCGGAGTGATGACCGAATGCGTCGTACCGCGGCGAGGTCCCAGTCCGCGCGCATGCGCACCACGCTGGCGGCAAGACCGGCCCCACTCACGCGCCTGACGAGCGGTGAGTCAGGTTGCGCAATGACCAGGGGTTCGACGCCGCGGTCGCGCTGCCCACGAGCGAGCAGCAGCACCTGACGCTGGCCCCCTCGCCATTCACGACCACTGTCGATGTGCAGGACACGCAGGGGCATCCCGGAAAGTGTGCCGCCAGCGGTGGTGAGGCAACTCGGGTTTCACTTCAGGCGCTCATGCGTCGATACAACGCTCATGCGTCGATACAACAAGAAGACGTCATTGGTGTACGATCCTGACGACCGCACGGGAGGGCTGATGATCCCCGGGACGATTCGTTCGCGCCTGACGAGGAGTGACGCGCAGCTGGCGTTGCAGCTGCTGGTTCGTCTTGCGCCTGGTGAACACGAGGTGCTGGCAGACGCCCTGCGTGAGGGCGGGATCGATGTGTTGCTCGACGACCCGCGACTGCCGGACGCCCTTCTCACTCAGGAGACCGGGGCCCACGCCTCGTTGCCCCTTGTGGTGTATGTACTCGTCAGGCGGGCGTTGCGTGCGGCCCACGACGACGACCGGGTGGTGGCGGATTTTGTGTCGGGCATCGTGCTGCACTTCGGGTTGCGTGACCGGGCGCACCGGATTCGTGAACATGATGACGTGACATACACGACCCTGGCCGGGCTGGCCGCTGATGCCGAGTGTGGTGATCCGCTCCGTGCATTTCTGGTGCGGGCGCATATGGGTCACTACGCCCTGTGGATGGCGGGAATGTTTCCGGACCGGATCGAGGCCCAGCGCCACCGGCGTGGCAGCCCCGGGCTCGAGTACTTCGATGAGATGGGGCGTCGCGGGTATGAGATGGCGGCCCACCATCGCTTGGCGGCCGAACATGGCCTGGAGCAGCTGTACGAACACGCGGCGGAGTCGTTCCCGCGGTGGCGTGTGGCGCTCAACGGGCTGAGTGATCGGGTGCTTTTCCCCCGCTTTCACAGCGCCGACAAGCTGATCCGGCAAGTTCGACAGGCATCCTGAGCAGGCGGCAGCAGGCGTGTGCGGCGCCACCTACCGCGCTCGGCCATCGAACCCGTATCATTTCTCCATGTTCGATGACGTCAAACAGGCTTTTCACGACTTGCTGAACGGCAATGTCGCGCCCGGCGATCGCCGCGACCTCCTCCAGGAGATGCGGGCCACGCTGGTGCAGGCAAAGATGGCGGTGGACGACCTGCGCGAAGGGGTAAGCACCACGGAGAAGCGGCTGGTTCGCGAGCGGGCCGAACTCGAGACGGTGCAGCGTCGTCGTGCCCTCGCCGAAGGGATCAATGACGCCGAGACGGTGGCGGTAGCGCAGCGGTTCGAGACCCAGCATCTGGAGCGGGTGGCCCTGCTGGAGAAAAAACTCGACGCCGAGCAGGGGGAACTCGCCCTGGTGGAGCGCGACGTCGAGGAGATGACAGTGCAATACAAGGCGGCGCAGGCTGGGGTGGGTTCGGGGCTGCGACCCGGACAGGCGACGGAGGATGAGGATCTCACGAACCGCGACGCCTCACTCGACCGGGAGCTGTCGGGTCTCAACCGCGCACAGAAACGTGCCGCGCATGAAGCAGACGCTGACGCCCGGCTGGCGGAGCTGAAGCGTCGGATGGGGCTCTAACTGCGCGCAACGTGGCTGGTTGCGGCCACCGGTCTGGTGTTTCCGGCCAGCGGGTGGAGTCAGGTTGTGGCTGGGCGGACCCAGGCGCGTTGTGCCGGGCAGGTGGTCACCGAGGTGGTGATCCGTTCGGAGGGCCCATCGTTCGGGAGTGCGTTCGAGCGATCGCCGCGATTGGGACGCGTCCTCACGAAGGTGCACACGCCAACCGCGCCGAAGGTGATCCGCGCCCTGATCCTGCTCAAGCGCGGGGACCGGTGTACGCCGCTGCGACGCTCGGAAAGTGAGCGTATCCTGCGCGCCATGCCGTTTATTGCCGACGCGTCGGTGACAGCCTACCAGGACGGTGCCGGCGTGCGTATCGAAGTGGTGACGGTGGATGAGCCTTCGGTGGTGGCGAACATCGGGGTCCGGAGCGGGGCCCCCTTTCTCTCGCGAGTCACGTTAGGCAACGGGAACCTGCTGGGGAACGGGGTCTATGCGGCCGCCGGATGGCGGGAGGGCGGTTTCTATCGCGATGGACTCTCGGGGCGATACACCAACTATCAGCTCTTTTCCCGGCCCTATCAGCTGGACATTCGCGGCGGGCGTCGCGAAATCGGGAGTGACTGGCTGAGTCAGGTGAGCTACCCCTTTCTCACCGATGTGCAGCGCGTGGCGTGGCGGGTGTCTGCCGGCGGAAGCTCGGAGTACGCTCGGTTCATCCGTCCCGAGCTCCGGGCCGTATCGGTCCCGCTCACACGAGACTACGTGGAGGCCGGAGCGCTGGGGCGATTTGGTCCACCCGGTCGGCTGGGGCTGGCAGGGTTGCAATTCACGGTGGAAGACGTGGAGCCTGACAGCAGGCCGGTGTTTGTCTCGGGGAGTGGGATTGTCGCTGATACGACCTCATCACTCATCAACCGGTACTCCCCCTGGCGCAGTGTGCGGATGAACGCCCTGCTGGGGTTCAGGCGTGTGCGCTTTTTGCGCGTGACCGGCTTTGATGCGCTGAGTGGACCGCAGGATTTGCGAACGGGGGTGCAGCTCAGCACCACGGTGGGTCGCAGTCTTCCCAGCTCTCGTGGCGCGGCTGAGGGCGAGCTGTATGTCGGCGGTGAGCTGTACGCCGGGGTGGGGTCGGCTACCACCTTTGCGGCCATCGATGCCGACCTTGAAGGGCGGCGGTCGCGAGGCGGCGACTGGGGGGACCTGGTGTCGAACGGGCGGGCGGCCTGGTATCTCAAGCCACATCCCCGGCACCTGGTGTCGGTGGACCTGAGTTGGGCGGCGGTGCGGGAGTCGCGGATCCCGGTGCAGCTCTCGTTAGGTGACCGGCGTGGGGGGATGCGGGGTTACAACCGGGCCTGGCTCGCCGGGGGCTCGCGGGTGGTGGCGCGCGCGGAGGAGCGGTGGCGCGTGGCGAACATCCGCGGGAGTGCTGCCATCGGTGCCGCGGTCTTTACCGATGTCGGCGCCGTCCGCGCCGGTGACGTACCGTTAGGCATGTCGAGCGGGGTGCGCCAGTCGGTGGGGGCGTCGCTGATTGTGGCCGCGCCACCTCGTTCCCAGCGGATGTGGCGCATCGACTTTGCCGTGCCGACCAGTCGGGCCGACCGGGCGGGGTTCGAGATCCGGATGTCGAGTGAAGACCGGACCTCGCAGTTCTGGCGTGTGCCCAACGATATCCTGTCGGCGCGGGAGCGGGTGCTCCCGCAGTCGATCTTCAGGTGGCCGTAGCGGGTTTGGTCGCCATCATGCGCCGGATCGGTATGATGAGCACCGCGAGGACGGCGGCCGCGATGAACAACGCGTAGGCGGTCCGGCGGAAGAGCTCGGGCATGGCTCCCAGCTGGCTGGGGTCGACACTCCCTCCCACCAGGCCCGCAAAGAGATTGCCTAACGCGATTGAAGTGAACCAGACGCCCATCATCTGCCCGACAAACCGCTTGGGGGAGAGGATGATCATGCTGCTGAGGCCCACCGGCGAGAGGCACAACTCACCCACCGACTGCAGGAAGTAGCTCACCGTCAGCCACCAGGCCGAGACCTTGAGGGTGCCCTGGCTCGCGACCACGCGATCGGCCGCCGCGATCATGAGCCAGAAGCCGAGGCCTGCCAGGACGAGGGCGATGGCAAACTTGGTGGGGCTCGACGGGTTCTTGCCCTTCGCGCCAAGGCGCTCCCAAACGACCGCCAGCACCGGGGCAAACAGGATGACGAACAGGGAGTTGAGCGCCTGCAACCACGAGGTCGGCATTTCCCAGCCGAAGATGGTGCGGTCGGTGAAGTCGCGGGCGAAGAGGTTGAGTGAGGTAGGAGCCTGCTCGAACGCGCCCCAGAAGAACATCGAGAAGGTGAAGAGCACCACAATGACGGCGATGCGCTTTTTCTCATCGAGGGTGAGCCCCGCAAAGAGGAAGAGGTACGCGAAGTACAGCGCCGACATGGTGAGCATGATGGTGCTCATGTTGCCGGCAATGGCGACGGGATTTGGTGTGTAGACCCCCGCCATGGCGAGGAGAATCACCAGAAAACATGCGCCGAGGCCGACAAGCGAGATGGTGCGTGCGCGCCGCTGTTCCTCCGGGTTCGCCGAGGGAAGGAGTCCGTTCTCGCCCAGACGTGGCCGCGCCTGCGAGCGAAAGACGAGCAGCCCGATGAGCATGCCGGCTCCAGCCGCCCCAAACCCCCAATGCCAGCCGATGCGCTCACCCAGGATGCCGGTGATGAGGGGCGCAATGAAGGCACCGGTGTTGATGCCCATGTAGAAGATGGAGAAGCCGGCGTCTTGCCGTGAACCGCCCTCCGGATAGAGCCCCCCGACCAGTGCCGAGACATTTCCCTTGAGCAGCCCGGTGCCAATCACGATGAGGACGAGGCCGAGGAAAAAGGCCTTTTGTTCGAACGCCGCCGAGAGTGCGATGGCGATATGACCTAACGCGATGAAGACTCCGCCCGTGAACACGGCGCGTTGCAACCCCAGCCAGCGATCAGCCACCCAGCCGCCCGGCAGCGACGCGAGGTACACGGAAGCTGCATAGATCCCCACGATGGCCGAGGCTTGCGCGCGGTCAAAGCCGAACCCTCCCGCCTGCAGCGCCGCCGTCATGTACAGCACCAGCAGCGGCCGGATGCCGTAGTACGAAAAACGCTCCCACATCTCGGTCATGAAGAGCGTGGAGAGGCCGCCGGGGTGACCGAAGAAGGTGCGGGGGGAGGAGGACAATGGAATGGGGGGCGAGGGGGGCTGGGGCGACGCGGGGCGCTCTGGAGGCAGCGAGCTGTTACAGCGCGCGGAAGGAGGCTACCGGGAGGTGGCGTATCGGCTCCTTTGTGCCTCCCGCACGTTGCTGATCGGCAAACGATACACTGCAGGGTGGCTGCTTGATACACGCACACCAGTGATCGGCTCCCTTTTCCTCCAGCGGAGGTACGAGGGAACTACAGGCGGCGTCCTTTGCCGGATGATGACATCTGGGATGAAATACGCACCCACTCGGCGGGTTGGCGGGTGATGGTGGGTCGCCCTCGAGCACAATGCGCATGCGCTTCCGTTCGGGGTCGGGCACCGGAACCGCGGAGAGCAGTGCCTGCGTGTACGGCATGAGTGGCTCGCGGTAGAGGTCCCTGGCAGCACCTAACTCGACAAAGCGGCCGAGGTACATCACCGCCACGCGGTTGGCCATGTGCTCGACCACCGAGAGATCGTGCGCAATGAAGAGGTAGGCCAGCCCCCGGGACTTTTGCAGGTCACGCAAGAGGTTGATGACCTGCGCCTGGACCGATACGTCGAGGGCCGAGACCGGCTCGTCGCAGACGATGAGCCGCGGTTCGACGGCCAGTGCGCGGGCGATGCCGATGCGCTGACGCTGTCCGCCGGAGAACTCGTGGGGATACCGCGAGGCGTAGGCGGCCTGCATCCCGACCTCATCGAGCAACTGGGCCACGCGCTTGTCGGCGGCGGCCCCTTCGGCGATGTGGTGGACGAGGAGTCCTTCCTTGATTGTGGTGCCTACCGTGAGCCGCGGATTCAGCGACGAGAAGGGATCCTGGAAAATGATCTGCAGGTGACGTCGCATGGCACGCAACGCTGACCCCTTGAGTGCGCGGAAGTCCTGTCCATCAAACTGGATGGAGCCGCTGGTGGGCTCCACGAGCCGGAGGATGGCGCGACCAAGGGTGGTTTTGCCACACCCGGATTCGCCCACGATGCCTAACGTTTCACCGGGATGTACGTCGAGCGACACGCCATCAACGGCGCGGACCACATTCGTCGCACGACCGAAGAGCCCCGTCCGGACGGGGAAATGCATCTTGAGGTCGCGCACTGAGAGGAGAGGGGCCGTCATGCGACGGGCGCCGCGGTGGCGAGATGACAGCGGGCGGCGTGCGACTCGTCAGGCAGTGCCGGTGCTTCGCGCGAGCAGCGATCGAATACCAGCGGGCAGCGATCGTGAAAGCGGCACCCCGATGGCCATTGCGTGGGCGGTGGCACCGTACCGGCGATGGTCTCGAGACGTGCGAGGCCCTGGCCCACGCGCGGCATGGCGCGCAGCAGGCCCTGCGTGTACGGATGCGACGGCGAGGCAAACAGCTCCTTCACACCGGCACGTTCCACCACCTGCCCACCGTACATCACCAGGACGCGTGAGGCGATTTCGGCCACCACACCGAGGTCATGGGTGATGAGGATGATGGCCGTCCCGAACTGCTGCTGGACCGAGGCAAGCAACTCGAGAATCTGCGCCTGGATGGTGACGTCGAGGGCGGTGGTGGGTTCGTCGGCGATGAGGAGCGCCGGATTCATCACCAGCGCCATGGCAATCAGCACACGCTGCCGCATACCACCGGACAACTCGTGCGGGTATTGCGACGCGCGTTCGCGTGGCGAGGGGATGCCAACCAGGGAGAGCATCTCAACGGCGCGATCCCAGGCAACCTTTTTGGAGGCGTGGTCATGAATGCGCGCTACTTCGGCCACCTGGTCGCCGATGGTGAAGACGGGGTTGAGCGCCGTCATCGGCTCCTGGAAGACCATGGCCATGCGATTGCCACGGAGCCGGCGCACCTCTTCTTCGGAGGCGGTCATGAGGTCGCGACCTTCGAAAAGAATGCGGCTTCCCGCCTCGATGCGGCCCGGGGGATCGATTAGGCGCATGAGCGAGAGGGCGGTCACCGACTTGCCGCTTCCGGACTCGCCGACCACGCAGACCGTCTCCCCCGCTGTGACGTCGAACGACACGCCATCGACCGCGCGAGCAACACCCTCGCGGGTATGGAACCAGGTGCGCAGGTCGCGCACCTGCAGGAGTGGCGCCTTGTCGGTGGCGTGTGGGCTCGCGGTCATCGGCCGGGAAGCTGTCGCGGGTTGATCCGCGAGCGCAATAGCCCGGCGACCGTGTTCACGGCGAGCGCCGTGCCGATCAGTGCGATCCCCGGGAACAACGTCATCCACCAGGTTTGCGCGAAACTGTCCCAGCCGTCACTGATGATCGTGCCCCAGCTCGCGGTGGGAGGCTGGACGCCGACACCAAGAAAAGAGAGGCCCGCTTCAAGCACAATGGCATGCCCGACCGCAATGGTCGCGGCGACAAGCACTGGGCCGGCTGCGTGTGGCAGGATATGCCTGACGAGTATGGACAGGGGCGACACGCCAAGGGCTCGCGAGGCCATGAGGAACTCGCGCTGACGGAGCGCCAGTGTTTCGGCGCGGGCCAGGCGGCTCACCCCAAACCATCCGGTGAATCCGAGGACCAGGACCAGTGAGGTGACCGTGGGTGGCCACAGGCTAATGACCGTGAGCACGAGGAGCACCCGGGGGACCGCCAGCATGGCATCGACGAGACGCATCATGATCGTGTCGGTGACGCCGCCGCTGAAGCCGGCAATCGCACCCCAGAGCAGCCCAACCACGGCCGCCAGCGCCGCAGAGAGGAAGGCGATGAGCAGCGAGATCCGCGCGCCAAAGAGCATGCGACTGAGGACGTCCCGGGCGGCGAGGTCGGTGCCAAACCAGTGTTGCAGGGACGGGGCGTTGGCCTTGAGGGCCACGGCGTCGCCCAGCACATCGATAGGGGAATAGGGCGCGATCCAGGGTGCGGCCACTGCGGCGATCACCATCAACCCGAGCGCTGAGAGCGCCAGACGACCACGACGATCGGCGGTGAGCCGCTGCCAGGACGGCGGCGCGGTGGGGCCAGCCGCCGTCGCGTCGACGACAAAGAGGGCGACCGGGGTGTCAGCCATGTCGAGTGCGGGGATCGGCCCAGGCATAGGCAATATCCGTGAGCGCGCCGGCCAGCACCACCATCACACTGGCGACGATGGTGACACCGAGTATCACGGGATAGTCGCGACTGCCAATCGCTCCCACGGCCAGGTCACCCACCCCCGGCCACGAGAAGATTGTTTCGACAAAGACGGCCCCGCCAACCATGGAGGGCAGGGACAACCCGAAGAGCGTGATGGTCGGAAGCCACGCATTGCGCAGGGCGTGACGCCGCACCACCTGCGAATGCGTGAGGCCCTTGGCCCGGGCGGTTCTCACATAGTCGTTAGGTAGTGTCTCGAGGACCGCGGCACGCTGGAAGCGCGCGACACCGGCCGTGACGAGCACGGTGAGCGACAGCGCCGGCAGAACGAGATGCCAGGCAATGTCGCGGATCTTGCCCAGTGGTGAGTAGAACTCGTGCATACTCGTCGTGGTCATCCCGGTCACGGGAAACCAGCGCAGGGTGAAGGCCAGGACAAGGAGGAGGGCGAGCGCGATCCAGAAATCGGGGAGGGCGCTCAGGGCCACGGTGATGCGTTCCGCCCACCGGTCGAAGCGTGAACCGGCGTGTGCCGCCTGCCGTGCCCCGAGGGCGATGCCTAACGCAAAGCCGAGGATGATGGCTGTGCCCATGAGGAGCAGCGTGCGTGGGAGCCGCTCACCGATGAGTGTGGCCACCGGTCGTTTGAGGGTGAATGAGTCTCCAAGGTCGCCGCGCAGGAGATTCCCCATGTATCGCCGATATTGGACCGGGACACTGTCATCGAGCCCGTATTTCGCGCGAAAGGCGGCACGGATCTCCGGGGTGAAGCGCGAGTCCTCCAGCACCCCGGCGAATGGCTCTCCTGGTGCGGCGTGGACCAAGGCAAAGGTCCCCGTAGTCACAAGGAACACGGTGGCGATTCCCAGGGCGAGCCGCCGGAGCAGAAGGGCAATCATCGGCGCGAAGTGTACGCGTCAAATGCCTGACGAGGGAGACCTCTTACCGGCGCCATGTCCACTCCTCGCCGACATATCTCGGATGCGCGGCTTCAATCGCGGGCTGCAGGGAGGTGAATTCGAGCGCCGTGGCGTCGGCGTCCCACCGCTCACGCACGGCGGTAAAAAACGGCGTGGCAAACTCCCCCGCGGTGACCGGACGCCCCAGGATAGTGGCAAGCGAAGCCGCCTGGCCAAGCGGAACCGGGTGCAGCGCGGCCACCTGCAGCATGCTCTGATCGTCGTGCACGAGGATGGAGCCATGCTGCAAGGCTGCTCCCTCTTCGCGCACCTGGGCACTGCCGACAAGCTTCCGCTCGTCCACCATGATCTCGCCGGGGGCCGGGAGTTCGAAGCAGGGGGCGCTGCCGGGGAGGGGCATCCGCCCGCGATATGGCGCCAGACTCGCGTCCACGCCGAGGGCGCGCAGGCTCAGCAGGAGCACTTCATTGATGTCCCGGTACAGGGGGCCAAGACCGGGTTCGTCCCCAGTAGGCGTGGTGATGGAGTACGTGATCTCCCGTGCGTGCAGCACGGCGCGTCCCCCCGTGAGACGCCGGACGATCGGTAACCCGCGGTTGGGGTCCCAGGCGCCGCGGGCCCTCTGATTGCGCCCGAGAGAGATGGTCGGTTTGTCCCAGGTGTACACACGCGCCACACCCTCACCCGTCGTGCGGGCGCGTGCCACAAGGGCCTCGTCGATTGCCATGTTGAGCGCGCCCGGCAAGGGGGGCGTGAGAAGAAGCCGCCACCGCATGGTGCGGAAGTTAGTCCGAGAATCCCCTATTCGGCTTGGTCGCGACGAGCGTGCACGGCCGATAGCTTTCCCGCGCATCACGCGCGCTTCTGAAGGACCCCGCGCCTTTTCACGATCGTCCCGACGCCCATGCCCTCCCTGGAACACTACCTGAACGACTCGGACACGTTCGTTCGCCGCCACATCAGCACGTCCTGGGCTGATGTCCAGGCGATGCTCGCCACGCTTGGCTATGAATCGTTAGACTCCTTTATCGATGCCGTGGTGCCCGAGGGGATCCGTTTTCGGCGCACGCTGAATACCGGACCGGCCCGAACGGAGCACGACGTGCTGGCCGAACTGGGGGCCATGGCCGATCACAACGTGCCGCACCGGTCCTATCTCGGCCTCGGGTATCACGATACGCTCGTCCCTCCCGTGATTCAGCGCAACATCCTCGAGAACCCGGGCTGGTACACCGCGTACACGCCATACCAGGCGGAGATTGCCCAGGGGCGGCTGGAGGCCCTCCTCAATTACCAGACCATGGTCATTGACCTGACGGGGATGGAGATCGCCAACGCCTCCATGCTCGACGAAGGGACCGCCGCCGCCGAAGCCATGCATCTGGCTTACGGGGTCAAGGGCAAGGAGGGGAAGGAGACCATCGTCGTCGATGCGCGCTGTCATCCGCAGACCATCGACATCATCCAGACCCGTGCCTGGGCGTCCGGGATTGAGGTGAGGGTCACTGACGTGGAGTCGGCGACCTTTGGGGCCGAGGTGTTTGCGGTGGTGTTGCAGTACCCCACGACCGATGGCGCCATCCGCGACTACCGTGAGGTGTGCAGCCGGGCGCACGCTGCCGATGCGCTCGTGATTGCCGCGACCGACCTGCTGGCGCTCACGCTGCTGACACCGCCAGGGGAATGGGGCGCCGACGTGGCGGTGGGCAACTCGCAGCGGTTTGGAGTGCCGATGGGTTTTGGCGGGCCGCATGCGGCCTTTTTCGCGACCAAGGACGAGTTCAAGCGGCTCATGCCCGGGCGTCTGATTGGCGTGTCGCGCGATGCGCAGGGACAGATGGCGCTGCGGATGGCGTTAGGCACCCGTGAGCAGCATATCCGTCGCGAGAAGGCGACCAGCAATATCTGCACGGCGCAGGTGCTGCTGGCCGTGATCGCCGGGATGTACGCTGCCTGGCATGGTCCGGCCGGCCTTACCCGCATCGCGCGGCGTGTGCATCACATGGCAGCCATCCTGGCGGCCGGCGCCGAGCGCCTGGGACATGCCGTGCCCCACGAGTTCTTCGACACGGTGCGCATCGATCTCAAGGGCACCACCGCCGACGCCGTGGTGGCCAGCGCACTCGCCCGTGGCATCAATCTGCGCAGGCTCGATGCCTCGAGTGTGAGTGTGGCCTTTGACGAAACCACGCAGCCGGCCGATGTGATGGACGTCCTGGCCTCGCTGGCCAGTGGCGCCGTGCCCTTCACGGTCGACGCCATCCCGGTCGACGATCGCTACGACGAACGATTCGCGCGGACGAGCTCCTTCCTCACGCACCCGGTGTTCTCGCGGCATCATGCCGAACACGAGATGCTGCGCTACATCCGGAAGCTCGAATCGCGTGATCTCTCCCTCTGTCACTCGATGATCGCGCTGGGCTCGTGCACCATGAAGCTCAACGCCACCGCCGAGATGTTCCCGGTCACCTGGCCGACGCACGGGCGGATGCATCCCTTTGCCCCTGCGTCGCAGATGAAGGGGTATGCCGAGTTGTTCAGGACCCTCGAGGCCGATCTGGCGGAGATCACCGGATTTTCGGCGGTGTCGCTGCAGCCGAATGCCGGTTCACAGGGGGAGTACGCCGGGCTTCTGGTGATCCGCAAGTATCACGAGTCGCGCGGTGACACGCATCGCAATGTCTGTCTCATTCCGCAGTCGGCGCACGGGACGAATCCCGCCAGCGCGGCGATGGCGAGCATGAAAGTGGTGGTCGTAAAAAGCACGGCCAGCGGCGACATCGACATCGATGATCTGCGCGCCAAGGCGGCCGAACACGCGACCAACCTGGCGGCGCTCATGGTGACCTATCCCTCGACGCATGGCGTGTTCGAGGAGGGAATCAAGACCATCTGCGAGATTGTGCATGCGCATGGGGGGCAGGTGTACATGGATGGCGCCAACATGAATGCCCTCGTCGGTGTGGCGCGTCCCGGTGACATCGGCGCTGATGTCTGCCACCTCAACCTGCACAAGACGTTTTGTATTCCGCACGGTGGTGGTGGTCCCGGGATGGGACCGATCGGTGTGGCGGCCCATCTGGCGCCGCACCTCCCGGGTCATCCGGTGGTGGCGCAGCCGGGGCGCAGCTCGTTAGGTGCGGTGTCGGCCGCCCCGTGGGGTTCGGCGTCGATCCTGCCGATCTCGTGGGTCTATATCAAGATGATGGGAGGCGAAGGGCTGGCCTACGCGACGAAAATCGCGATCCTCAGCGCCAACTACGTCGCCCATCGTCTGGAGAGTTCGTTCCCCGTGTTGTACAAGGGGCGCAACGGCCGGGTGGCGCACGAATGCATCGTCGATCCGCGACCACTCAAGGCCACCACAGGCGTCGAGGTGGAAGACATCGCCAAGCGCCTCATGGACTATGGTTTCCACGCACCCACTGTGTCGTTCCCCGTTGCCGGGACGCTGATGATCGAGCCGACCGAGTCGGAGTCAAAGGCCGAGCTCGATCGTTTCTGCGACGCGCTGATTGCGATTCGTGGTGAGATGGACGAAATCGCGGCCGGGGTGCTCGACAAGGACGACAACCCGCTGAAACACGCGCCGCACACGCAGGCGGTGGTCATCTCGGACTCGTGGAACCGCGCCTACTCACGCGAGAAGGCGGCGTTCCCCGCCCCCTGGACCCGCGAGCGAAAATTCTGGCCCGCGGTTTCGCGCGTGGACAATGCGTACGGCGACCGGAATGTCGTGTGTTCCTGCCCGCCGATCGAGATGTACGCCAGCTGAGAGGTACGGGAGGCACGGGAAGCACGGGAAGCACGGGAGGCACGGGAGGCACGAACCACTCCCGTACTTCTCATGCTTCCCGTGCCTCCCGTGCTTCTCCCTAGCCCCCGATGTGCTTCTGGTACGCGGCTGCGTCCATGAGATCAGACGGTGGCGAGGAGAGCCGCATCTTGATCATCCAGCCCGCGCCGTAGGGATCGCGGTTGACCGATGAGGGGTCGCCATCGAGGGCGCTGTTGACCTCGACCACTTCGCCCGCGACCGGCGAGAAGAGCTCTGACACCGCCTTCACTGCCTCGATCGTTCCGAAGGTGTCGTGTGCACCGTAACTCGCACCCTCCTTGGGGAGCTCGACGAAAACGATGTCGCCCAGCTGATCCTGCGCGTAGTCGGTAATGCCGATGACAAACACGTTCGGATCGCTGGTGCCTTTGACGTATTCGTGATCGGCGGTGTAGTGCAGGTCGGCGGGGATGTTTGCCACGGGGTGATCCGGTATGGGGGTCGCGGTGTGGCGCGAATTCTAGGTGTCGCCGCGCGAGGGTGGTAGAGGGGAAAGGGCCGACGCCTGTGTGCGGATCCTTGGCCAGAGTGCGTCGACCTGCGCACGCAACTCGTCGAGGGAGCCGGTGTTGTCGATTACCCACGTCGCCCGTTCGCGTTTGGGTCCGGACGGAAGTTGCGCGTCTATCATGGCCTGGGCTTCGGCCGGTGTGAGTCGGCGGTTCCGTACCAGCCGCTCGGCCCTGAGGGCTACGGGGGCGTCGACCAGAATCACCGCGCCAAAGCGGTCCTGGAGATTCTTCTCGAAGAGCAGGGGAATGTCGCACACCACGATTTCGTCGCCGCGTGTGCGTGCCGCATCGACCAGCATCTGGCGGCGGCGTTCCACCTCCGGATGCACGATCGCATCGAGCGCGCCGCGATCGGCAGGGTCACTAAAGACTATCTGCCTG
Organism: uncultured Gemmatimonadota bacterium; assembly: GCA_902826615.1. Lineage (GTDB taxonomy): Bacteria > Gemmatimonadota > Gemmatimonadetes > Gemmatimonadales > Gemmatimonadaceae > RBC101. Next base: position 358,494 of record CADEFN010000004.1, on the reverse strand, counting down.
AGTGCGGCCCGGTCGAGTGTGCCATCGTTGCGGCGCAGATGTGTGCCCCAGCGTGTGACGATGGCGTCCAGCCCGGGTGTTCCGGGAGCCACCGCCTCGCGCGCCAGCATATCGGCATCGATGAGGGTGGCACCCAGCTCCACGAGCCGGGCAGCCACCACCGACTTTCCGCTGGCGATGTTGCCGGTCAGGGCGAGGATCAGCAGGGTGGAATCGGAGACGAGGGATTCACCAGGTGTACAACGTGGCCGGTAAGGTAGTGCTGCCGAGCTTCCGTGGCAGCACCAGAGGGAGACGGCCCGTTACGCGGCGTCGCTTTCCGCGGCGTCGTCGCTCGTGGAATCGGCCAGCATTTGCTGCAACACCCAGGGCGCGCCGCCGGCGCGGATTTCGGAGGGGGTGGCGTGCAGGTATCGCTGGCAGGTGTTCCGGAAGGCACTCCCGGAGGGGAAGTGCAGGGCGAGGGCGATGTTGTCGGCACTGCGCTCCGGATCTTCGAGGAGGTGCGCGGCAACGAGGAGCCGGGCCCAGGTAATGAGGCGCTGGGGTGAGGGCAGCTCCGCCTGCTCCAGATGTTTGGCCAGGACGCGGCGGCTGAGGGAGAGGCGCCGTGCCAGGTCGTCGGGGTTCAGCGTTTCGTGCGCCCTGGTGACGGCCAGCAGCACGGCATCGCGCGCTGTCGGACGGTAGGCATCGAGGGTGCCGCGGAGGAGTCCGGCCACGCCCCGCGCCTCGGCGTGTTCGAGGGTAGCGGCAATGGACAGGGCGTCGTCGTCGATGTTGGCCAGGATCAGGGCGTCGATCCCCGAGCGGCCGGCGTCGAAGAGGTCACGGCAGCGGTCGCCAGCAGCATCCACGTAGGCTACCGTGCCCAGCCGCGGAAAGCGCCGTTTGAGCTGGCGAACCGGTTCCAGGCTCATGGAGCCGTCTGAAAACAGGTCGACTATCGCAAGATGCACGGGTTGTGTGTCACAAAGCCTGATGACATCCCCCCAGTTTGCACACGCTTCGACGGTGTGGCGTCCACGGATGGCGGCGCGTAACCGAAAGAGGCGTGAGGGGTTAGGAAGCAGCGCGGCGATGAGTCCCATGATCCGATGCGTGAGTGGCGCTGGATTTGCCCCACCTCACGGAGAGACGGCTCTCGGGTCCTCCGCGTCACGGCGCGGGGTAACCGAGCGCGTGACGGCCCATGCTCGGAGTGTGACAGGACCGTCTGTCCGGTGGCGGTAACTTCGCCGCGGTGCCGTTCGTCTCTTCAATTGGAGCAGGCTCCGAAGTTCAATCGCGGCAATGACTTGCGTCGAGTGCGTCACAAGTTTCGCGTGATCTGCGTCAGAAGGAGAAGTGCCATGTCCAGTCGATCCAACAACTCACGAACCACGCCGCGTTCAGCTGCGGGCCCCCGTCGCGGATTCACGATCCTCGAGCTGACGGTGGTGCTGATCATGGTCAGCCTCATTGCCGGCATCGCGGTGCCGCGGCTGAACTACGAGCGCTACAGAGCCGATGCAGCCATGCGGACAGTGCGTTCGATACTGCAGGCCTCGCAGCGCAACGCGATCATGCGTCAGACCAATGTGGTGGTGGGCTTCAATGAGGCGGCGGGTCTGATGGAGATCATCGAGGACACCGACAACGATTGCCAGTATGACCCGGGCGAGCGTCTGGTGACACGCCCGCTTGAAGAGGGCTCGAAGTTCTCGTTGCCGCCGACGCCCTACGGATCACCGGTCGCAAGCCCGGTGACGGGCCCGAACATGTGCACCGTGCGTGGGCTGCGCGCCATCCAGTTTCTTCGTGATGGTGCCACCGCCACCGATCTGGATGTCTATCTGACGTCGAGTCGCGGGACCGCCAAGGATTACCGCTTGATCCGCGTCACGATGGCCTCGGGGCGCACAGAAGCCTTCCGCTTTGACGGCTCCACCTGGAAGAGGACCAACTGATGCAGACCACTAACCGGCAGGTGCGGGCAGGACTGTCGCTGCTTGAAGTGATGGTGGCCCTGACGATCCTCGGGGGCTCACTGATCGGGATGGCCGAGTACGGTCGGCAATTTGCCAAGACCAACGGTCAGGCCATGACGCAGAACAGCGCCATGGATATTGCGACCGCGCGTGTGGAAGAGGTCAAGTCGCAGCGGAACTACGCGGCGATTGACACGATGGCCGGGGTGCATTCGATCAGCCATAACGGTCTGACGTATACCCGCACGACAGCGATCGTCCGCACCCTCTCGGCCCAGGTTGACTACAAGACCGTAACTGTGGCGGTGACCCGGGCTGCCATGGCAGCTCCGGTGAAGAAGACGTCGGCCATTGCCTTCTTCTAGGAATCCATTCATGTCACGGACATTCACTTCGGGCAGGCGCGCCGGCTTCACTCTGGCGGAGTTGCTGCTCTCGATCACGCTTACCATCGCCGTGTTCTCGGCAGCGGTGCCGTTCTTCAGTTTGCAGATGCGGCAGCTGCAGCAGGACCTCGGTCGTTCGGATGCCCAGCAGACGGCGCGGTTTGCGCAGAACATGGTTGACCGCGAGCTGCGCAACATCGGGATTGCGACGACGCCGATGAATCCTGGTGCCGGGATTCCCCGGAACCAGCCGAAGATCGTGCTGGCACATGCCTTTGCCGTGACGTTCAACAGCAATCTCGTGGCGAACGACACGATCGACATGAATGCCGTGTACTACGACCCCAACGTGCCGGCTGCTCTGACGACGGCGCTCCCCGCGGCGAGCATGATCCAGCTGCCGCTGACTGCGCGACCCTATCCGGACCTGGTCTACCGTGACAATGTCGGCGCGCTGAGCACGGCGGAGACGGTGTCCTACTGGGCGTCACTTGATTCCACGAGCGGTCAGCCGGATGAGTACGTGATGTTCCGCCGCGTCAACGACGGACCGGTGGCGGTGGTGGCGCGCGGCATTCGCGTGCCGGCTGGTCAGCCCTTGTTCAGCTATCGGCGTGTGATCGGGACGGGGGCGGTGGCCACTGTACCAAACGCCTCGCTGCCCATCCATTGGGATGACGCGTCGCAGATCGCCGATTCGATCCGGAGTGTGCAGCTCGAGGTGCGCGGTGTGTTTCGGGGCTACAACCTGAACAACAAGGCGACGACGTACGAGCGGTATGTGAAGACGCAGACCAACCTGGCGAATATTGGATTGTCGCAGCGCAATTCGTGCGGTGATGTACCGCTGAATCCCGGCGTGCCCACGGCTACGATCTTCCTCAACGCCGCGCTGGCAACGGACAAGGTGCGCATCACGTTCGCGGCCTCGGGTGATGAAGCGAGCGGCGAGCGCGACGTAGAGCGCTACGCCATCTTCCGGCGGCTGGTGGGTGACCCGTGGGATGAGCCTCTGGCCGTGGTGGGCAAGTCAGGCGGACCCTACATGTGGGAAGATTTCGATATCCAGTTCGGCAACACATATCAGTATGGCGTAGCGGCCCAGGATTGTTCGCCGGCCAACTCGTCGATTCTCGGCAGCGCCAACGTTTTGCACTAGGTGGAGATAACCATGAACCCAACTCCGACGCTCCCCGAGCAGACCCGGCGGCCCCGCAAGGGCTCGGCCCTCATGCTCACCATGATCTTCACGCTTGCGTTAGGCGGGCTCGCGATCTCGGCCATCTATATGGGCGCGAGTACCAAGATGCTCGCCAAGCTGTACGACCGAGAGCGCGACTATCGGTACGCTGCCGAGTGGGCGCTGGCCATCGGCAAGGCCAGGCTCACCAAGGACACGACGTTCGTGATGCCTGACTCGCTCTACGTCCAGCTCATGAACGGGCAGACGGTCACGGATGCCGGAGGCCAGGTGGTGCCGAAGGTGCTCGTTGACCTCTACGTTGGCGTTGGTGGCCAGTCATCAGGTCAGTACGGGCGTTTTGTGGAAATGGTCGCGGTTGCCTACGACAACGGCGGCGCCCGGCACGTACGCCGACTTGAACTCCAGGCCGAGAACTTCGCTCGCTACGCGATGTTTGTGGACCAATGGCCGGGAGGCGCATGTTACGCCACTGGAGAAATCCTCCGAGGTCGCGCACACTCCAATCAGGACTGGAAGAACTGCGGCTCAGCGCCGGGCGTAATTCACACCGACACCGTCAGCGCGGTGGGCACCGTGACTGGCACCGGCCAGTACCAGTCCGCCAAGATCAATCTGCACCCGAGGATCAACTTCCCCTCGGTGTCAAAGCTTTCCTTCATGCCGGGCTACGCCGCGTCTGCCGGCCTGAGCTTCACCCCGGCGCCGGTCGTCGGCGCCATTGGAGGATCACGGCTCGAGTTCACACCGGTTGACCTCAATGGCGACAGCGCTTTCACGGGTGCTGCCGAGGGCTACTTCCGCATCTTCGATTCGACCGTGGATACCACACGCACGCGCATGAGCTGGCCCGGGAATACCACGCAGGTGGTGACCGTTCTCGGGACCGCGCAACGTGTGAACGTGGTGAACCACTGTGGTCTCAATTACGTGATGAACATCGACGCCGGCGGCGTGCCGAACGACACCGTCTTCGTTCCGCTGGCAGTGCACGACTCCACGGTTGTCCGATATCAGTGGTTCCGAGATTCGTTGCAAGCATGGCTCGGTACAGCGCGCAACGGGATCACATCGGTCGCCATCCGGAATGCACGTGCCGGTCTCACCGCCGCGGCCACGCCTGCAGCGACGATCGGCACGTTCATGCAGAATCCTCCCGCCGGACAGCCCATTCGCTGCTACCCGGCGGGCGACCCTCGCCTGATGCCGGTGGAGCGCCGCGCGAGCGCACCGAACCCTCCAACGGGGGCCCTCGATCCGCAGGACCAACGAGGGGGGTCTGATACCACGTTCAGCTTCGTGACCCTGACGGGATCGTGGCGGGCATGGCCGGGCTTTGCCGGGACCTTTTTTACCGGTGCCACACGTCGTCAGGCGGTTGAGGAACCGTTCCTTTGGCCCATCCACCGAACGCAGAACCTGAACACCAAGGGCGTCATCTACGTGAATGGAGACATCTGGCTCGGTGGTAACTTCCGCGGCCGGGCCACACTCTACATCTCGGGAACAGGCAAGTTCTACGACGATCTCACGTATGTCACCAATCCGGCGTCGCTCCCCATCTGCCAGAATCTGCTGGGTATCATTACCGGACAGAATCTGGATATTATCGATGGAGTCATGACCAGGCCGCGGCGGGTGAACGGAACAGCAGCCGCCAACACCCGGTTCTTTGACGACAATCAGGACTTCGTGCTGCACGCGGTCGCACTTACTGGTGTGGTCAATACCTCAGCGGTCACTGGCGTCGAGGCATTCGCCTCGGGCCCGAATGCGGGCCGCCAGTGCACACCGGTGTCAGGGTACACGGTTACCACATCAGGCGGCTGCATCAACCAGTCCGGTGGGGTGATCACCCGAGGGCTGACCGCGACCTTCGCCGGAACCGGCACAGGCTTCGCTGAGAATCGATTGAAAGACGCCTGCCTCGATGTCGACTCCCCACCGTACTTCCCGCTGACGGGGAGATACCTCGACAACGAGTTCTACGAGATCGACCCGGCCGTCTTCAACTCGATCGGCGTGGCGCAGTTCTACCGCCGTATGCAGTCAGCCCCGTAACGGGGAAGCACGAGAAGTACGAGAAGCACGAGAAGTACGAGAAGCACGAGAAGTACGAGAGGCACGAGCGAATAGCCCGTGCCTCTCGTGCTTCCCGTGCCTCCCGTGCCTCTCAGAAAAGCTTTCCCTGCGTTTCGTCGCGTCGCCGTACGATGTGGCAGGCCCGACATCGCGCCTCGTACGACTCCTTCGCCCCCACCATGATGACGGGCGAATCCCAGGGGGCCGGCTCCCCTTCGATGAGCCGCTGATTGCGGCACGCTGGCGCCCCGCATAACACACAAATCGCGTGCAGCTTGTCGACCAGCTCCGCAATTGCCAGGAGACGCGGCATGGGGCCAAAGGGCTCCCCGCGAAAGTCGGTGTCGGTGCCAGCCAGGATGACGCGGCGCCCGCGTGACGCCAGCGTGGTGGCCAGATCGCAGATCCCCTCATCCAGAAACTGCGCTTCGTCCACGGCAATCACGTGGGCGGTGGGATCGATACGCGCCGCGATCTGCGCGGACGAATCCACGGGGATGGCCTCGACCGTGCGCCCGTCATGGCTCGAGATCGCAAACAACCCGGCGTAGCGGTTGTCCAGGTGCGACTTGAACACCTGGACCCGCTTGCGTGCGATGATGGCGCGTCGCACGCGGCGCATGAGCTCTTCAGACTTCCCGCTGAACATCACACCGGCGACCACTTCGATCCAGCCGCCGGTGAGTTGCAACGACGTCATCAGTCGTCACCCCTCCTGGGACGGCGGGTGTTGCGCAGGCTTTCGCCACGTTCCTTCCATTCGCGGTGTTCCCCCATGGCACGTGGGCCGCGAGTCTGCTCGTCGCCACGGAAGGTGCGCGGGCCACCGGCGTCGTCGCGTGAACGACGGGGACGCTCCCCATCACGGACAAAGCGGGGTTTGCCTCCCGCGCGACCGCTGCTGCTGCCACCGCGTGCATCGTCGTCGCGGCGCGGACGTTCCCCAAAGCCGCTGCGGCTCCCAGTGCTGCGCGCCGGACGATCCCCGAATCCGCCGCGGCTCGCGCCGCCTTCACGGGGGGGACGACGCTTGGGCGGACCATCAAAGTCGCCACGCGCGCGCGGCGGGCCTCGACGGTCGCCACGATCACCACGGTCACCACGATCACCGCGATCGCCTCGATCACCGCGATCACCGCGATCTTCAGGTTTGCGGTCGATCCGCGCATTTACAATGCGGCCCCGCACACTCTTGCCATTGATCGCCTCGATCACCCGGTCGGCCACTGCCGCGTCCACTTCCACCACACTGAAGACATCACGCATGGTGATCTTGCCTAACAAGTCGGAGGTGATGCCGGCCTCGTTGGTAATGGCGCCAACCAGGTCACCTTTCCGCGCGCCGTCCTTTTCGCCCACGTTGATGAACAGTGCGGTCATGCTGCCGCTCGGCGCGGGCGCCGGGGTGCTGTCCGCAGGTCGACGCTCACGCACGAGTCGCGGCGCCGAGGGTTCAATGGTCATCGAACGCATCACGGGAGCGGGAGCCGGCGTCGGCGCGATGGCAGACTCATTGAGGCTGAGCAGGGCGGCCGCCACTTCGGCCGCGTCATGGTCCTCGAAAAGCGGGGCGAGGGCCAGCAGCTCATGGTGCAGGGGACCGGTGAGGGCCACCCGCACACGCTCGCGCATGGCGTGGACCGTGTTGCGAGCGCCGGCGCCCACGGGAAGGGCAAGTGCCTTGGCGGACGGACCGAAGGCACGCAGAAAAGCGGCCCGTTCGTCGGGAGAAACCAGGACGACGGTGCGCTTGGGTTCGGCCTCCAGCACCGGGGCAAGATCGCCCGGATCGGCCGGGGCAGAGTAAACAATCACGAGGGGTTCGCCCTCGGGGCATTCGCCGTCAGAGTAGGAGATGAGGGCGTCATCGGGCCCATATCCGAGCTGCGCGAGCGTGGCGCAGGCGGCCTCGGCGTCGTCCTCGCTGGCCACCAGGGTGGCGTGGGCGGGATCGATGAGGTCGAGGATGCGCGCGAGGACGGCGGTCCGGTTGACGCGATCGCAGAGGACGTATTCGGTCGGAGCGTCCGAGGCTTCCGGGAGATCGTGCGTCATGCGCCGCGCCTTGCGGGCGTGCCGCTCGAGGACGGCTTCGACCTCGGGGGTGAGCTCAGATGTTGTCGCGACCCGGGCGGCCGTCTTGGGCAGCTCCGAGAAGAGGTTGTCGATCCGCACGGCGTCCGCCGCGAGGCGGTCGAGATGCACCATGACTACCGATTCGACCGACTCGAGCTTGACCGCCGACTTGGCCACAAGGGCGAGGAGATCTTCGGCCGAGACGGCAATCGCCGCACTGGCCGGGAGACGTCGCAGGCTGCGCGCACCGGTGTCGACCGCCACGAGAAGGGCGCCGTCGGCGTCGAGGCCGTCGTTGACGTTCCTGGCCACGCTGGCGGCATCGTCGGCGCTGGGCGCGACAACGAGGAGCCGGAGTCCCGGACCCGCTTCTTCGGAAGTACTTCCAAGGCGCTCCACCTGGGTGCGCACGATATCAATTGTTCTGGCGTCATCGGCCGGTAGCACGTGCACGACGTGCTGGCTCCGGGCGGCGCCCGTTTCCTTAAGGTCCTGCTCCACGGTCTCCTCGCTTGTCAATCAGGGGGATGGCAGGGCCCGATTGGCCGTGCGATCCGAGGGACGAAGTATAGCGGGATGGGGGCGAAGTGCCCAATTTGCTTCGAATCACACACCCTCCACCGTTGCCGGCATGAGCTTCCGCTACTCCCCATCCGAAAACATCGCGTTGCTGCGCGAGTCGGCCACGATCGCGGTCTCGCAACGGGCCAAGGCACTCAAGGCGGAGGGCCGCACGATCGTCGATATGGGAGCCGGGGAGCCCGACTTCGATACGCCGCTCTTCATACGTGAGGCGGCGGCCAAGGCGATGCATGCCGGGGCCACCCGCTACACGGCCACGGAGGGCATTCTGCCCCTGCGAGAAGCCGTGGCGGCCTACACCAGGAGCTACGGTCCCCTGGCCGCCGACGTGGTGGCCCAGGATGTCGTGATTTCCAACGGCTCAAAGCAGTCGATCTTCAACGCGTGCTTTGTGTTGTTTGGTCCGGGTGATGAAGTACTGGTGCCAACGCCCTCCTGGACGTCGTACTACGAAATTGTGCAGCTGGCCCGGGCCACTCCTGTTGAGGTGTACGGTTCCCGCGAGCGCGATCTCAAGGTGACGGTGGAGGACTGCGAGCGTGCTGCCACGCCGCGGACGCGAGGCATCATGCTCAACTCCCCGTGCAACCCCACCGGCGCGGTGTATTCGCCTGACGAGTTGCGGGCGCTCCTCGAACTGGCGCACCGGCGCGGATGGTGGGTCCTCTCCGACGAGATCTACCGGCGGATTGCCTACAACGGTGCAGCGGTGAGTGCCTTGCAGGTGGCCCCATCGCGCGAGAACCTGATTGTGATCGACGGCGTGGCGAAGGCGTGGGCGATGACGGGATGGCGGGTCGGGTGGACGGTGGCGCCGCGTGAGGTGACCCGGGCGATGACCGCCTTTCAGTCACACGCCACCTTCCACACGGCGGCGATGGCCCAACATGGCGCGGTGGCGGCGCTGGTGAATCGCGACGAGGCTGACCGGGCCATTTCAGAAATGGTCGCCCAATACCGGACACGCCGCGACGCGGGGCTCGCCGTCTTCGCGACGGCGCCGGATCTGCCCATCGTGCGCCCCGACGGGGCCTTCTACTTCTACGTCGATGTGTCGGCGGCCTGCCCCGGTGATCCGGACGCGGGGACAACCTTTGCAAAGCGCCTGCTCGAGGAACTCGGCGTGGCCGTGGTGCCGGGCGTGGCATTCAAGACGCCAGACTGGATCCGGCTCTCCTACGCCTCGCCCGAAGCCGACGTGGTCGAAGGGGTGCGTCAGGTGGTGGCGCTCTGGTCCCGGATGCGGGCCGCCAGTGGCTCCCTGGCTGTCGCGGGAGGATAGGCCATGTCCGAAAGCATCACGACGATTGTCCTGATCAAGGCTGACCCCAAACGGATCCCGGATACAGCGCGTGAAATTGCCGGGATCGAGGGTGTGCAGGAGGTGTACTCGGTGTCGGGGGAGTGGGACCTGGTCGCGATCGTCCGGGTGAAGGAGTACATGCAGATCGCCGAAGTGGTGACCGAGCGGTTCCCGGCCGTCACGGGCATTGTGCGCACGCAGACCCTCACCGCCTTTCGTGCGTACTCGCGCAAGGATCTCGAACAGGCGTGGGACATTGGGGCGTAACTGCAGAAGCACGGGAAGCACGAGGAAGCATGGGAAGCACGACGGGACTCGAGAGACCGCCATGGACTTCGTTAGGCAGTCATGTTGACAACGGCGGTTCTGCGCGCGCTCTCCGAGCTGGAGTCGCGCGTGGCGGGGTTGCGTCGCGCCGATCCGGCAGGTGCCTCGCTGGAGGTCATGCTCAACCGGATAGAACGTCCGGAAAGTGCGAGGGCTCGTTTACTCGAAGGGGACGCGATGCGCGTGTGGCCTGTACCTGCTGACGCACCCGCGTCAGTGACGGCTTTCCTCGACGGCGTGCAGGAAAGCCGGGAAATCGCCTGGATGGGCGTGACGCCGCTGGTGTGGGGTCGGGTGGCCGCGGTCATTCGTGAACGACGCGAGCGGCGTCTCTACACCTGGGGAGCGGCGCCGCTCCGCCGGGAAGCGGTGTACGCGCCCTGGTCGCGAATGACACAGCGCGATCAGGCCTTGTTCCAGGAGTTCGGTCTGAGCACCCGAGAGGTGATGGACGAGGAAACCGCAGATGGCACGGGAGAACATCCTTTTCGCCAGCTGCAGGCCGCGACAAACGCCGTGAAGCAGGACCGGGAACTCCTGGAGAATTCACTCGCCGAGCAGTTCTGCGCCCGGCAGGCTGGTACATTGTACCTCGATGGCCCCCTGCCGCGTGCGAAGAGTGTGCATGAGTCCGAGCGTGTGGTGGGTGTGATCAAGAGCCACCAGACGGTGTATGCCACGGGAGCCGCGCTCACACTCGTCCTCGATCTGAAAGAAGGGGAACGGTCGTCGATGTTTGCCATCGAAAGCCGGCATCGCGATCCGGTGGCGAGCTGGTACCTTCGGCTTCGCGATCCGCGCGGGCATGGGCCGTTCTGGGGGCTGGTGCGCCTGGAGCTCCCGCTCCTAATCGCGCAGCAGGGTGGGGGCGATCTGGCCGACACCTGGTCGGGATGGGTGATGGCGGAGCGTTCGCCTCTCGCTCTGCCCGACGGCCGCTGGGACACCATGGCATATGGCATTCGCAACTGTGAGGAGGTCTTGAGAAGTTGAATCCGCATCCGTCACCCGCGTCGCTCCTGGGTCGTGTGGTCGCCACCGAAAAGCGCCCTAACACGCCGCATCAGTTCCACTTCTGGACCTCGCTCGACTCTCCGGTGGGGATCGGGACGATCGTGCGGGTGGAAGGGCGTGACCCGCAGCAGGGTGTGATTCCGCGCATCTACGGTGTGGTGACCGAAGGCGAGAGTTACTCCGATCTCATCTCACCGTTGCACGATGTGCTCGGCCACGACAGCGATCCCGAGCGCGCGGCGCAGGCCCCGACACAACGCGCCGAGATCCGGCTGTATACGGCGGCGGTACTGCGGCAGGTGCCTGACGAGCCGCTGCAGCCGGTGCCCATGGGTGCGGTGTATCTCGCCGACGACGCCGACGTGGAGATCGCGCTACGGATGGATGTGTATCTCGCGGCGGGTACCAACACGGGAATTCCTGTCGGGGTGTACCGCGGTGGCGGGATGGAGTCACCCGTCTACCTGGACTCCGACTTTCTTCTGGGCCCTGAGGCAGCGCATCTCAACATCACCGGTGTGTCCGGGCTTGCTACCAAGACGTCGGCGGTGGAATGGCTCCTGTCGTCGATTTTTGCGCATTTTCCCGAGTCGCGTGGCACGGTGGCGGCGGTCTGCTTCAACGTGAAGGGACCCGACCTCTGCTATCTCGACCAGCCTGCCACGCTGTCCGACGAGGACCGGCGGCTCTACGACCGGATGGGCGTGCCGGCTGCGCCATTCGAACGGGTGCACTACTTCGCGCCCTACACCGCGACGGGTGCTTCGCTCAACACCCTGCGTTCGCATCCCGATCTGCAGCACAACGTCTCGGCACTGACCTGGGGCCTCAACGAAGTACTGCAGTACGCGGAAGTGCTGCTCAACAAGGATGACGTCGATGCCAAGGCCGATGCCCTGATCGACTTCATCTCCATGCGGGTGGTGGGCATGCAGTTCCAGGACGATGCCCTCGGCACGCAGCAGTACAACGTGAAGAGTTTCGGGGACCTCGATCGCTGGTTCAAGGACGTGATCGCGGCCATGGAATCGCGCAACCACGAGTCATGGCGCACCCATCACATCGCGACCATGCGCAAGGTGCGCAACCGCCTGGTGAATATCGCCACCCGCTGTCAGGGGTTGGTCACCAACGACGGGGGCGCCAGTGATCTGCCATTTGGCAGCTTCCAGGACCGGTCCGTGTACGTGGTGGACGTGGCCAATCTCGAGGACGACGCCCAGGACCTGGTGTTTGCCCGTGTCGTTTCAAAACTGCGCGAGCATCTCGAACGGCGAAGTCTTGGTGTTGACCACGTGGTGGTATTTGTCGATGAGCTCAACAAGTACGCGCCGGGGGACGGGCACGAGACCTATGTCAGGAAAATGCTCCTCGATATCGCCGAACGGGGCCGATATCTGGGGCTGGTCCTCTTCAGTGCCCAGCAATTCCGGTCGCAGGTGCACCGGCGGGTTGTCGGCAACTCGGCGACCGCGGTATACGGCCGCATGGACGGGGACGAACTGGCGACTCCGGGGTACGCAGTGCTCAGTCCGGCGATCAAGATCAAGCTGGCGACCCTGGAAAAAGGGCAGTTGATGGTGCGACACCCGCACTTTGCTCAACCCATCTTCGTGAAGTTCCCGCGACCGGCCGTCATGACCGGGCGGGAGGGATCGCGCCGTTTCCCGCCGGTGCCGGACATCCCATTCCCCGACGCCATTCTGCGGTCCCTCCGTCAGCTTGACCCGTCGCTGACCATGGCGGCGATCGAGCAGGTCTTTGCGCTGTACGATGAAGCCGAGGTACTCAAGGCACGGGATGCCACCATGCGTGCGCGTCCCAAGCAGGTGAAGGGGTTCTTTCTCGATCAGTTCGGGCGGAAGATCGTGGCGCGTGAGCCGGTGGCGGCACCGCGTGCTCCCTTGCGATCCACTCCGGCCGACGACCCCTACGGCGGCTGACCTTGCACACCCGCTCGCGTCTGGTGGTGATGGCCCTGGTTGTTGGCGCCTCCTCGCTGAGTGGGCAGGGGGCTGGGGTGCATCTCCGATTGCGTCCCCGTGCCGGCGACACGCTGCACGTGCGAATGGACCAGACGATCGAGATGTCCCGCTCGTCGAAGCCTAACGATGACGACTCGGAGGGAGGGGATGTGGCGTCGCTGGTGCTGCTGGCGCGCATCGCTATCGAAGGGGCGGACGCCGAGGGGGCGACCGTGCTGGCGCTGGCCGATTCGGTGCGCGTGTCCGGCACCGGAGGGCTGGATGCCTCGCCGTCATTGCGGGCCGCCCGCGCCATGCAGGGGCAACGCTTCCGTTTTCGCGTGCAACCTGATGGCGGAACGATGCTGACAGGTGCCGACCCCATGATTCAGGGGATCAGCGGGCTCTTTTCGCAGCTACCGGCAACCTTGCCACGCGAAAAGCTGTCACCGGGTGACTCATGGGTGCGCGCCGTCGAAATCCCTCTCGCCGCGACACCTGATGGGCGGGGTACTGCCACCCTCAACGCGACCTTCCGTTTCGACTCGCTCTCGCATTCCGACGAGTATGCCTACCTCTCGGTTCGTGGTCGGCTGGTGCGGGCCGGGCAGGTGGTGGGCTCCCGGCGCTCGGTGGTGCAAACGGCGGGGGACGTCACGGGGAAGATCCTGATCGACTTGCGGCGCGGGTGGATTGCCGATGCCCGCTCCGTGGTCACCCTGCGGTCGCTGATCAGTGGTGGGAGCGGCAAGGAATCGGGTCCAACACGGGTGCGTGTGAAGATCACGCAGTGGATGAGGGTCATTTAGGGAAGCATGGGAAGCATGGGAAGCACGGGAGGCACGACTCCCCATGGCGCGCCGTGCTTCTCGTGCCTCTCGTGCTTCCCGTGCCTCTGTTTGATACCTTTCCCGCATGCGGCTGATTCACCTGTCAGACCTGCACCTCGGGATCCGACAATTCCAGCGCCAGACCTCCGCCGGGATCAACCAGCGGGAAGCTGACGTTGCTGGCGTGTTCACCAAGGTCATCGACAAGATCATCGAGCTGGCCCCCGATCTGGTGGTGATCGCCGGGGACGTGTTTCACAGCGTTCGGCCGCCCAACCCGGCGATTTTGCATGCCTTTCACCAGCTGTCCCGGCTGCGTCGAACGCTGCCCGATACGCTGGTCGTGATGGTCGCAGGGAATCACGACACCCCCCGTGCCGTGGAGACGGGGTGTATCCTGCGCCTCTTTATCCCGTTAGGCATCCAGGTGGTGGATAGCGAGCCGCAGCGGCTGTCGTTCGCCGACCGGTCGCTGTCGGTGTTTGCCATTCCTGATGCGCCGGGGCTGAACATCTCGTATGACACGGACGAGACGGCGCGGTACAACGTGCTGGTGGCCCACGGCAACATGCCCGGGAGCCTCCCGGACAAGTATGGCTACGAGGAGCAGGCGGCGTTGCAGCTGGCGCCCGAGGAGATCGGCTTCGCGCGATGGTCGTATGTGGCGCTGGGCCATCATCATGTGTTCCATCAGCTCGCGCCTAACGCCTGCTACTCGGGGGCGATGGAGTACACCAGTGTCAACATCTGGGGTGAGAAGCACGAAGAAAAGGACGCGAAATTGGGTGGCGACGAGGGCGGCAAGTATTTCGTGGAGTACAACCTCGACACCCGCAAGCGGACACTGCACAAGATCCCGGCCGCTCGGCCCCTGATCGACCTCCGGCCGATTGATGCGCGGGGGATGACGGCGAGTGATGTGGATGCCGCTATCGCCGCGAGTGTGGCAGCGGTGAAGGGTGGGATCCGCGACAAGATCGTTCGGCAGGTGGTGAGAGACATTCCGCGGCACATCGCCCGCGAACTCGATCACAAGGTGTTGCGCGAGTACCGGCACACGGCATTGCAGTTTCATCTCGACACGCGCCGTCCCGACTTGCTGCGCGCGCTGCCACTCACGGGAACGGGAGGGCGGCGCCCCTCGCTCATCGACCTGGTGCAGGAGCGACTCTGGAGCCGTCCGCTCACACCCGATATCGAGCGCGATGCCCTGGTGGATCTGGGGCTGCGGTATCTGCGGGAGGCGGAGGCACGTGAGGTGGCGGCGGGAGTTTCTGCGGCACCGGTGGAGGCCGAGTGAGACTCAACTCCCTCTCGCTGACAAACTTCCGACAGCACGCCGACTCGGTTCTGGAGTTCGATACCGGGCTGACGGGTATCGTGGGGCCGAACGGCGCGGGCAAGAGCACGGTGCTCGAGGCCATTGCCTGGGCGCTGTATGGCCAGCCCGCCGCGCGTGGCACCAAGGATTCGATACGGTTTGTGCGTGCCGCGCCGCGAGCGAGTGTGCGTGTGGAACTGGACTTCGAGCTCGGCGGACACCGCTATCGTGTGGCACGGGGCCTCAACAGCGCCGAGCTGTATCTCGATGGCGGCTCGGAACCCATTGCCAACTCGTTGTCGTCGGTCAGTGACCTGCTGCAGCGGCGTCTCGGCATGACGCGTGCCGAGTTCTTTCACACCTACTTCACCGGGCAGAAAGAACTCAATGTCATGTCGGCGATGGGGCCGAGTGAACGAGCGCAGTTTCTGTCCCGGGTGCTGGGCTACGAAAAGCTCCGCGTGGCGCAGGAAGCCGTTCGCGAGCAGCGCAAACTACTGACAGCGGAGCTCTCCGGCGTACGCTCGGCCATGCCCGATGTGGACGCAGTGCAGCGCGCGCTCAATGAATCCGCCACACGGCGCATCGAGGCGGAACGCGCCCTGTCCACGTCGGAGTCGGCGCATGCCGAGGCCACCAGCCGGCTGGCCGAGATCTCACCGGGGTGGGCCGAGGCGCAGCAGGCCCGTGACCGATACAATGAGCTCTCGGGGGAGCTGCGGGTGGCCGAAAGCGAGCTGCAGGCTCGCACGCGCGACGCCGACCGGCTGGCCGGTGAACTCGATGCCACGGGTGCGGCGCGTATCGAGCTGACGGAGCTCTCAAAGGAACTGGTCCCGCTCTCCGAGTATGCGTCGGAGTACGCCCGGCTCGAGGAACTGGCGCGTGCCGAGGGGCGTCGTCAGGCACTGAGTGACAGCGCCCGAGGGCTGGCGGAGGAGCTGATCGGGAAACGTGAGCGGCGCGCGCGCATTGCGGGGGCGCCACAGGCCGAGGAGGAAGTCACGATTGCCCTCGAGGCCCGGCGTCGCGAAGTGGAGGCCACGTTAGGCGCCATCGAGCTGCTGCGGACCGGATGGGTGCGTGACCGCCAGGAGGCCGAGACAAAACGCGATGCCTTGCGCGCCCAGCTGCGTGAGCTCAAGAAGCAACGCGAGGAAGTGGTGCAGCTCGGCGAAGATGGTCGCTGTCCCACCTGCACTCGAGTGCTTGGCGAAAACCTGCGCAGCGTGCTGGAGCAGATCGACGACCAGATCGACACGGTGACCGTGGACGGGAAGTACTTCGCCAACAAACTCACGCAGGTGGAACCACTCCCCGCCGAGATCGGCCGGCTGGAGGAACAACGTCGTGAGCAGCAACGCGAGGCCGGTGAGCAGGAGATGCGTCTGGCGCGAGTGCGCAGCGAGGTGCAGGAGCTCGCGCAGTTGCAACGGGAACTCGCGGTCAAGGAACAACGATACACACAAATGACGCAGGATCTGGCATCCCTGCCGAGTGGATACGACTCGGCGCGTCATGCCGAGGTGAAGGCCGAGATCGAACGGCTTGCGCCACTCAACGAGCGAGTCACGCGCCTCTCAACTCAACTTGAGCGCGAGGAGCAGCTGCAGAGCGAGATGGCGACGGTGCAGGCACAGCTGCAGCGGCTGCGTGCGAGAATCGCCGAGCTGGAGTCGCAGCGCGGGGCGGTGCGCTTTTCCGAAGGCGACTATGTTGCGCTGCGGCAGGCGCAGGAAGCGGCCACACGTGCTGCGCAGGACGCCGAGATTGCGCGGGCGGGTGCCACGGCCGAACTGAAGGCGGCGCAGCGCGCTGCTGAAGGCGCCAATGCCGCCTTGCGCGACCTGCAGAAAGCGCAGGAAACGGAGCGGGTGCTGGTGCGCGACAAACGTCTGCATGACGAACTCGATCGCGCTTACACCGATCTTCGTACCGATCTCAACCATGCCCTGCGTCCGGAGTTGTCGGAGCTGGCGAGTGTGTACCTTACCGAGCTCACCGACTATCGCTACACCGAGATGGAGCTGGATGACGAATACAACATCGTCGTCATGGAGGATGGGCGTCCCAAGCCCGTGATTTCCGGGGGTGAGGAAGATGTGGCCAATCTCGCCTTGCGGCTCGCCGTGTCGCAGATGATTGCCGAGCGTTCGGGGCAGAAGTTCTCGCTCCTGGTGCTCGACGAAATCCTCGGGTCACTCGACGAGGTCCGCCGGCATCGTGTCGTTGGTCTCCTGCAGCGGCTGCAGGACCGATTTGATCAGGTCATCCTCATCACGCACATCGAGGCACTGGGGCAGCTGATGGACCGCGAGATCGTGATGCATTACGACGCCGCCACCGGGGCATCGGTCGTTCGGGGGCGTACCCCTGCCTTTCCTGACCCCGGGCTCTTTGATGGCGCGGAGCTGGAAGGAGCCGGGTTGTGACGGCGTCCGAGACCTGGCGTCCACCTCGCGTCCTGAGCGGCCCGCACCAGATGCGTGTGTCGGACATCGACGCCGTCAACCGCGTGTTTTCCGACGCCTTCACCGAGCGGTATCGGCGTGACGGAATGGTGGGGGTCCGGGTACCTCAGCTCAACCCGGCCATCTGGCGATACGCCATCGAAGATGCCCGCGAAGGGGCCATGTTGTGGCGCGACGACCGGGGTGAGGTGATTGCCTTCAACGTCGCGCACCTCTCGGGCACCGAAGGGTGGATGGGTCCGCTGGCCGTGCGGCCGGAATGGCAGGGCACCGGACTCGGTAAGACGATTGTGAAGGAGGGAATCGCCTGGCTGCGTGCACACGGGGCGATCACCGTCGGCCTCGAGACGATGCCGCGGACGATGGACAACATCGGGTTCTACTCCTCGTTAGGCTTTCTGCCTGGCCGCCTCACCATCACCGTGACCGTGGAGGCCGCAGAGCGCGACCGCCCGGTTGCCCTGGCGGGCGATCTGCCGGCGCGGGGTCGCACCGACGTCATCGCAGCGTGCCGCGACCTGACACAGCTGGTCAAGCCGGGCATCGACTTCACCCGCGAACTCGAGCTCACGCTCCAGCTCGGGCTGGGGGATATCGTGCTGCTGTATGACGGCGCAGGACTTTCGGGTTTTGCCCTCTTTCATGCCACGGCGCTTGTCGAAGGACGCTCGCGCGAAGAAATGCGCGTGCTCAAGCTGGTGTTGCGCGATGACGCGCTGGTGCCGCAGATCGCATCCCTCATTTCCGACGCGGCGCGGCGCGCCGGCACACGCCGGGCCGCCATTCGTGTGCAAACGGAGTACGACGAGACGTACCGGCAGCTCATCGAGACGGGCGCACGGGTGAGATGGACTGACCTGCGCATGACCGTGCGAGGCTACGGCGAAGAGACACCAGGTCGAGGTGTGGTCTTCAGCAACTGGGAGATCTGACCGGTCTCAGGCTGAGCGCGTGTCGCGTTGTGTCGGCCCGGATTGTTCTGCAGGGCGAACCAGGGCCGAACTGTCCTCGGCACTTGTGCCCAGCGACGTCTGTACGGTGCGCTCGAGCTCGCCGAGCTCCACGATGGCGGCCACGGGGCGGAAGAGTTCCTCGAAGGCGCCATGGTTGAAGCCGCGAGAGTCCCTGAGGAAAACTGAAAGGATTGCGCCTCGGGCTACACGCCAGCGAATGGGGCCCGGGTCCAAGGTCTCTTCGATCGGGACCATACCGAATATCGCGTCGACATCGGAGAGCCGGGCGTGGATCACTCCATGCATGTCGGCACCGAACTCCTCGGCGAGGAGGTTGATTGCGTCTTCGGCGAGTCGGTACGCGAGGTCAAAGGTCCGCGCTCGATCTGTCATACGGGCTTCGCACACCAGCCAGGCGGCCTCATCGAACTTCTTGAGGCTCACAAGGATCTGATTGGCGAACTCTGCGCGGTAACTGACCGGTGCCGACATCGGGGAGAAACTAAACGAAAATTCTTTCAGAAGCGGGAATTTCCTTCGGCCGGGAAGTCGCGCCCTGTGATTCGCGCCGAGAAATCACTTCTTGCTGGAGTCCTTGGGGAGTGGAGGGCTGCCCCTGACCACGATGCGATAGATCAGCAGAAAGACGCCGGCCGTGAGGAGACCATGTATCCAACCGGGGGCCTCAGTCGTAAATGTGGCGAAGGCCCAGACGCCGAGCATGGCGATGGCTGCAACGATTCCTAGATCCATTTGACCGGTTTGTCGCGGCCCCGTACATTCGGGGCGACTGAAAGATAGGGACGGAGAGACCAATTTTTTGAGCCAACAAGCTCAGCGAAGGGGTCCAACATATTGGTTGACGTCATGCCCCAGCGCGGGGAAGGCGGAAGACTGGTTGCGGATCTTACTCCTATCGTCCGGGCTTCAAAAAACCCTCTTCGTTCCGACTTACGCGAGCCCCACCCGTCCAGGTGGGGCTCGTTTTTCGTGGAACCCCCACCCCGGCCCGCGGCTTGATCTGGGACGATGGTGCGGGCGAGCCGATTGCGGGCGTTACCATCCATCTTTCGTGTTGCTGACTCCACCCAATTCCCGCCGACACCTTGCCCGTCGTCACCATCACCCGCCGGTTGCGATTCAACGCGGCTCACCGGATCCACAATCCGGCCCTGAGCGACGACGAGAACGCACGCCTGTACGGGAAGTGTAACAACCCCAACTGGCACGGGCACAACTACCTCCTCGATGTCTCGGTCACTGGTGAGGTTGATCCGCGCACCGGCTACGTGATCGATCTGGGGGACGTACGGGACATCGTCACTCGCGAAGTGATCGACAAGCTGGACCATCGCAACCTGAACCTCGATGTCGACTTCCTGCGCGGCATCAATCCAACGTCCGAGAACCTCGTGGTCGCCATCTGGCGCGTGATTGCGCCACTGATCACTCCCGCGCGTCTCACCCGGCTGCGTCTGTGGGAGACCGAACACAACTTTGTTGACTATGACGGCAACACCTGACACCCACGTGCATTCCCTCCCGCCTTTCATTCCGCAGACGGTCGATAGCGAGGACGGCTCGCACACGGACGCGAGCGAGCTGGAGTACGAAGGGCTTGTCCGCCGACAACTCGCGCTCCTCGGGGAGGACCCCGAACGCGAAGGGCTGCAACGCACGCCGCACCGCGTGGTGGGGGCCATGCAGTTCCTCACGCAGGGTTATCACCTGCGGGTGGAGGACGTGGTGGGTGAGGGCATCTTTGCCGAAGACTACCGGCAGATGGTGATGGTGCGCGATATCGAGCTCTACTCGATGTGCGAGCACCATATGCTGCCCTTCTTTGGCAAGGCGCATATCGCCTACATCCCGAATGGACGCATCGTGGGGCTCTCCAAACTCCCGCGCATTGTGGACATGTTTGCGCGGCGGCTCCAGGTGCAGGAGCGGCTCACGGGTGAGATTGCCCAGGCCATCCAGGATATCCTCAATCCCTGTGGTGTGGGTGTGGTCATCGAGGCGTATCACCTGTGCATGATGATGCGCGGGGTGGAGAAGCAGAACTCCAAGACCATCACGTCGGCGCTGCTCGGCACGTTCCGGGACGACGCCATGACCCGTGACGAGTTTCTGCGCCTGGCGCACGGGTTCGGGTCGTCACGGTAAGGGCCCCACATGTTCATTGAGCTGGTGGACTCTCTACGGTGCATCGCCGACCATGAGGACACGTGGCTCGTAGCGGCGGTGGCGGAGTTTCGCGGGCGTCACCTGGCACGCGGCTCGTTAGGTTGTCCCGTGTGCCGCACGCAGTACCAGGTGGAAAACGGGGAGGTCGCGTTTGGCCGTCCCGGAGGGAGCTCGGAGCCGGGAGTCCCGCCTGACGAGGACACGGTGCTGCGGGCCCGCGCCCTGCTGGATCTGGCGGAACCGGGTGGCCTGGTGGCGCTGTACGGCGACGCTGCCTCCCTGGCGCTGGCACTCGAGGAAGAAACCCAGGCGACGTTCCTGCTTGTGAACCCGCAGGGGGTGCGTCTCGAACCAGGTGTTTCCACCATTTGGGTTGAGGATCGTTTGCCGCTGGCGCCCGGCGTGTTGCGAGCGGCGATGGTGGGAGCAGGGCCGGTCACCGGGGTGTTCATGGCCAATCTTGCCACCGCAGTGCGTGCTGGTGGACGAATCGTGGCTCCGGTGGAGGTCCCACTTCCCGACGGTGTTGCCGAGCTGGCCCGCGATACGCGCGAGTGGGTGGCTGAGCGAAGCCGCGAGCGCGTGTCGGCGCCGATGCCCCTGCGCCGGGCCCAGGCTGGAAGGCGTGTGTGAGACGCCTTCCAGCCCACCCAACCTAACGACGATCGATCGACGCCACGCGCTCCCTCAGTTCTATGGTCTGTCGCACCAGACCGAGGAAGTCGCGGCGGTATCCATGCACATCCTCCCCGAGCGAGCCCTCGGCGCGAGCCAGGGCCGACGCCAGTGAGGCACTGCCCGCGTGTTTCGAACCGCGCAGCACCATGGCATACTCGGCGACCGCGGTGGCGAAGGCAAACTCACCACGCAACGGCGAAAGGCGATCCTCAACGATGGTGTGCACCTCACGACTCTTCGAGCCGTCGCGCTCCTTGAACCGCATCTTGATCTGCAGCAGTTCGCCTGTGGTCCCGGACGCACGTGGCAGAGGACGCTCATCCTGGTAGCGCAGCGGGATCGATGTGTTTTTCGGCTCCGCGTAGCGATCCGTGGGCACAATTTCGTACAAGGCCGTGACCGAGTGCCCGGCCCCCATATCGCCCGCGTCCTTGCGATCGTCGGTGAAGTCCTGGTCGTTGAGGAGACGGTTTTCGTATCCGAGCAGGCGATACGACTTGACCCGCGCCGGGTTGAATTCCACCTGCAGCTTCACATCCTTGGCCACGGTGAGCATCGTCCCGCCGAACTCATGCACAAACACCTTGCGTGCCTCGAGCGGTGAATCGACATAGGCGTAGTTGCCGTTCCCGCGATCGGCCAGCTTTTCGAGCTTGGAGTCCTTGAGGTTGCCCATGCCGAAGCCGAGCACCGTGAGGAAGGTCCCTCCGGCTCTTTTGGCTTCGATGAGGGCTTCCATTTCTGCATCGCTCGACGCACCCACATTGAAGTCGCCGTCGGTGGCAAGGATCACGCGGTTGTTGCCGCCTTCGATGAAGTGCTCAGTGGCGACTCGATACGCGAGATGGATACCGGCGCCACCTGCGGTCGAGCCACCTGCCTCGAGCCGGTCGAGTGCCGCTCGGATCTCGGCCTTTGATGATCCCGGTGTAGACGGCAGCACCAATCCGGCTGCGCCTGCGTAGACCACAATCGCCACCCGGTCATTCTCCCGCAGCTGGTCCACCAGCATTCGAAAGGCTTCATTGACCAGTGGCAACTTGTTCGCGCTCGACATCGAGCCCGAGACATCGAGCAAAAAGACCAGGTTGCTCGGCGGGAGCTTCTCCAGCGGGACGCGCCGCGCCTGGACCCCGATGCGCACCAGGCGATTGTTCGGCGCCCAGGGTGCACGGGCGACGTCGGCATTGAAGTGCACCGGGTCGTCGCTCGTGGGCGCGGCGTAATCGTACGGGAAGTAGTTGACGAGTTCTTCCAGCCTGATGGCGTCAGCAGGAGGCAGCTGTCCCGAGTTGATGAAGCGCCGCACGTTGGCGTACGAGGCGCGATCCACGTCGATCGAGAAGGTGGAGAGCGGCACCTGTCGCGCCGACCGGAAGGTGTTCTCCGAGATGCGGCCATAAACTTCGGTGCCGTAGTCAGGCTCGCCCTGTAACTGCACCGGCGTGCGTGGACGTTTCGCCTCATTGCCACCCACGGTGGCTACCGTCGCGCCGAGTACACGCCGCTCTTGAACAGCCGCCGCTCCCGTGACCACCACTTGATCAAGTGTGAGCGGTGAGGTTGCGAGCGTGAAGTTGGCAACCACGGAGTCACCGGCGACGCGTATGGTGGTGGACTGCGGCTGGTACCCGAGCGCTCGCGCCGAAATGACAAGATTTCGGCCACGCAGCGAGTCGGGCAATGGCGTCCGGTACTTCCCGTCTGCTCCGGTGATGACCTGGGCGACGAGGTCACGCACCGTAATAGCGGCGCCCTGCACTGGCTGGCCACTACTGTTGCTGACGGTCCCCGTGAGAACGGGCTGGACGTGTGGCCTCGGCGGTGGCACGGTGACAACCGCGAGGGCCAGCAGTGAACTGACAAAGGTTCGGATCATGGCAACACTCCTGTGATGGGATGGAGACGTGGCCACTGCGCAAACTTGCACAGGGCCCAACGTGAGCGAGCCTGGCATGCCTCCCTGGGTGAGGATCTCAGGAGCTACACACGTCAGAGAATCGCGTTCCCCATGTGGGACAGGCCGCTCAAAGTGACCCGATGCACTCGTGCCGAGTGTAGTTTTTCCCAGTGACGTTTCGTCCCACCGTCGGCTGGCAACGCGGACGGGGCAGGACCATGACCGGTTGTGACCTTCTCCTGCGCTTAATGGGGCGCCGACATGACGACTGCTCGCGACCTGCACTTCACCTTGAATGGCGAGGTCAGGAACGCAACGACGGCACCCGGGGAATCCGCCATCGATCTGCTTCGGGAGCGATGCGGGCTGACGGGGACCAAACTCGTGTGCGGCGCGGGCGTTTGTGGCGCGTGCACCGTGCTGGTGGACGGTGTGCCAAAGGTGAGTTGCCTCTTGCCGGCCGCCGCGCTCGAGGGCACAGAGGTGACTTCCGTTGAAGGAGTCGGGCCAGAGGATGGGCTACACCCCGTCCAGCGCGCCTTCATGGCGCACGACGCCTTGCAGTGTGGATTCTGCACGCCGGGGTTTGTTGTGGAAGCGGTGGCGTGGTACGACCAGTGGCGTGCCGCGTATGGGCCGCGCCGGCCAGAGCGTGCCGAGATTGCGGCGGCGCTCGCGGGCCACCTCTGTCGCTGTGGCGCCTACGACGGGATTTATCGCGCGGTCGCCGACGCATGCGCCGGTGCGTTTGATGACGCGGCATCGGAGCGCTCCCCGCGTCACGACGCCCGCGAAAAGGTGACCGGTGCGGCGCGCTACACGGTGGACATTCGATACGACGGACAGTGGGAGGGCACCATCCTCCGATCACCGCACGCGCACGCCCGTGTGATCTCGATCGACGTTACGGGGGCGCTTGCACTCGATGGCGTGACGGCCGTCGCCATGGTGGAGCCGGGTGCCACGGTCCGCTATGTCGGCCACGCCGTTGCTGCGGTGGCGGCGGCAGACGCTCGGCGGCTCCGTGCGGCACTCGCGGCGATTCGAATTGTGTGGGAGCAGCTGCCTGCCGTGGTTGGGGTGGACCAGGCCACAGCCGCCGGAGCGCCGCTGGTGTACCGTGGCCTCCGGCGTGACGCCCTCAATGGCGCCGAAGGACCGGTGATCCCCTCGCCGTGGAAGGGCAACATCCGCGGGCCGTCACAGAGTTTTGCAGACAAACCACGCCAAGCCAGACGGGTGATCGCCGACGCGCGCGCCCGCAAAGACCCGCTGCTGGTGGAGGGTACCTTCCAGACCGGGGCACAGAGCCATACCTCGTTTGAGCCACACGCTGCCGTCGCTCGCTTTGACGCGGACGGGCTCACCCTGCATCTCTCGACGCAGTCGGTGGGACACATGGCCAGGAAGGTGGCGGCCGTCGCCGGTCTCCCGGAAGAACGGGTGCGGGTGGTGGCGGAATATGTCGGTGGCGGCTTCGGGTCGAAGCTGGCGTTAGGCGACGAGGCCACGGCGGCCGTGTTACTGGCCCGGACAAGCGGGAGGCCGGTCCGTGTGGTGCTGAGCCGCGAAGAGGAGCTGAGTGTCACGGGGTACCGCCCCGCCACGCGGATCGAGCTGGGGCTTCTGGCCGGTGACGACGGCACTCTCGACGCGCTCTCCGTTCACGCCTGGGCCGACGGGGGCGTCGCCATCAACTCCACCATCGCTGCCCTTGCGCGACTCATCTACCCGGCGAAGGCCAAGGATCTCGTCGACTACGATGTGGTCAGCCACCTGCCCCCCGCGTCGCCCTTTCGTGGACCTGGCGGACCGGCCCTCTGTTTTGCGCTCGAACAAGGGGTGGACGAGGCCGCCCATCGCCTCGCCTCAGATCCGATCGCGCTACGGCAACGCTGGGACCCGGAGCCTGCACGCCAGAGACTCTACCGATGGGCAGCCGGTCTGGAAACGTGGTACTCCCGGAGGGCGAGTGGTTCGGGGAGCGGCCGCATGCTCCGGGGTGTTGGGGTGGCGGCGGCCAACTGGCTGTACTGGTACGAGCCGGGCATGTCGGTTAGCCTGGCCGTTGAGAAGGGACGCCTGGTCGTGTCGACCGGTACGCAGGACATGGGGACGGGGAGCCGCACCGTGCTGGCGCGAGCGGTCGCCGAGTCATTCGGAATCACACCGGCAGAGGTTGTGGTGCGGATCGGCGATTCGTCGCTTCCCGAAGGTCCGTTGTCGGGCGGAAGCCGGACCACGCCCACCATCGTTCCGCCAACGCTGCAGGCCTGCGCCGAACTCAAGGAACGACTCGGTGCGCTTGCACCGGGCATCACCTGGGCCGCACGAATTGCCGCCGCGCCGGACATTCGGGTGACTGCAACGCGCGTCCCTGACTCCAACGACGGAGAGGCGGTCAGCCCCCTCCAGGGGACCGGCATCATGGGCACCGCCTTCGACTACATCCTTCGCTTTAGTACCGGATTGCGCACAGGACGTGGATCGCCCGGGGCGGTGATTGTCACCGAGGTCGAGGTGGATACCTGGCTCGGTCACGTACAAGTGACTCGCACGCACGCCGGTATTGCCGTGGGCCGGATTCGCGCTCGAGAGCTGGCGCATTCCCAAGTGGCGGGTGCCGTGATCCAGGGGATCGGTCACGCCTTGCATGAGGAGCGGCAACTCGATGGCAGCAGCGGGCTCACGCTCACTGCGGGACTGGAGGACTATCGCATTCCCGGGATGGCCGAGATGCCGCTGCTGGATGTGCACTTCGACGAAGAGGGCTTTGACCACGTCGGAGGG
Source organism: uncultured Gemmatimonadota bacterium (assembly GCA_902826615.1). GTDB lineage: Bacteria > Gemmatimonadota > Gemmatimonadetes > Gemmatimonadales > Gemmatimonadaceae > RBC101. Next base: position 332,459 of record CADEFN010000004.1, on the reverse strand, counting down.
GGAGGGGTTGGCATGGGTGAGGTGTCGACACTGGCCGTGGCCGCGTCCGTCGCCAACGCCGTGTACAACGCCACCGGGCGCCGAGTCCGCGAACTCCCGTTGCGTCCCGACCGGCTCATGACACTCCTCGCGGACGTCGACGCACGATGAGCGGCGCGCACAAACGAGGCGCAGAGTGGCGCGCCGGCGGAACCGACCTGAGTGAGCGGCTGCGCAGTGGTGTATCCGACACCTTCGCCGGCGAACTGACACCGGCGCCCGGCATGCTCGACATCGTGCCATGGGGCGACGGGCTGCGCGTCGGAGCGATGGTGCCTATCCAGCAGCTGGCAGATGACCCCAGAGTGAAGGCCGGATACGCGGCCCTCGCAGGCGCTGCAGGTGGTTTGGCGACTCCACAAGTTCGGGCGATGGCGACGGTGGCGGGCAACCTCACGCAGCGCACCCGCTGCTGGTATTACCGGCACCCCCACACGTCGTGTCTCAAGAAGGGCGGCGAAGTGTGCCCGGCGCGCGACGGCAATCATCTCCTGGGGGTCCTCTTTGATCAAGGGCCCTGTGTGGCGCCGCATCCGTCGACGTTAGGCGCCGCCTTGCTTGCGTACGAGGCCACCATCGAGACGACCCTCGGCCGCACCCTGACCGTGGAGGAGGTCTTCGGTGATGGGCGTGACGGATCACGTGATCATCAGCTTGCTGAAGGAGAACTCATCAGCGCGCTTCTGCTCGCCCCACCCGGTGCCAGCGAACGTGCCACCTATCGGCGAGCCACCGGACGCCACTTTGCCGAGTGGCCGCTCGTGGAGTTGGTGGTTCGGCTGGGCGTGAGTGAAGGTCGCGTCACCCTCGCCCGGGTGGTGGCGGGTGGTGTGGCCAACACACCGCTCCGTCTTCGAGCGGCAGAGGATGCCCTTCAGGGGCACTCGCTCAATGCCGCAACGATCGCCCGGGCCGCGCAGGCCGCCCTCGAAAGTGCTCGCCCGCTCCCGATGACGGCTTACAAGGGCCCGCTGCTCCAGGGATTGCTGCGTGACCAGCTGGACAGGCTGGCCAGCGGGTAGACTGCGCACGGCCCGGGCGTCACCTTCCACCTGCGATGTCCGAATTCTACGCCGCCCGCCGCACGCAGATTGCCGACCTGAGTGCCCTCGCGTGCATGGGGATCGCCGCGTTAGGCGCGTCCCTCACGAGCCTCAAGATCCTGGCGGCCGGTTTCCGTACGGGCAATCTCGAGCCGGCGCTCCTGCGTTTTGGCGCCATTGTTGTTGTGGCCGCACTGTCGGGTGGCGGAGCCGGCATGCTGCTTGGCCGCTGGCTGGGCGCGCGCTGGGAGAGTCGTCATCGGGCTCACCGCCCCCAGACCGCGGACGACGAAGTGACACAGGCGCCGGTGGCCGCCGAGTTCGTGGCAGGCGCCTTTGTGGTCCGCGAGCTTTCAGCGGAGACGCAGCGATCGTTTGCGCTTCGTGAGAGCGCACCCGTGCAGGCGCGCTGGTATGGCGCATGGGAGGGGCCACGACTGGTGGGAGTCGCCCCAGGTGATGGGCGTGGTTCCATCGATGCGTCACGCGCTGCCATCGACCCCGGATACGACTCGGCGGCCGTTCTGTCCGCGCTTTCCAAGGCCCTCTCTCCCTGAGGTCAGGGCACCAGCTGCAGTGCCGTGGGGGTGTAACGAATTCCCTCCATGAGGCGTCTGTAATGAGCCTGCCCCGAATGCCATCGTCCGGCTTCGCCAAGTCGGACCACGACCCTCTCATGCCCAACCCTTCCAGCCAGGCCGGCGAGTCCAGTCGTCAGGTCCTGACGCGCCCTGCGCGCGAAGCGGCGCTGATTGGCGTGGCCATTGTGGTGGTTGCATCACTTGGTTTGGGACTCACGTTCTGGCGTGCGCGACAGGCGCAGCTGGCGGCGGTGCAGCAGGAAGTGGGGCAGCTGGCGTCCACGCTTGCTGCCCAGGTGGACGGGGACCTGCACGAGACGATCGTCAGCAACGCGCAGGTACCGACGCCGGAGTTCCAGCGGGCCGTGGCGCCGCTGGTCTCGTTCCACCAGGCCGCCAGAGATATCATCTACGTCTACACCATCGCGCAGCGGAAGGGTAAGCCGCATTTCATTCTGGGCAGCGATCAGGTGTACCGCATTCCGGGTGATACACTACCCGTCGACACCGTGATGACCCCGTATCGGGGGACTGATCCGCTGGTCGAGCGGGCGCTGACAACCGGTACACTGCAGGTCAACGAGGCTCCCGTGCAGGAGGCGCACCGGTCGTACTTGTCGGCCTATGCACCGGTGCGCACCCGTGCTGGTGTGCAGGTGGGCATTCTCGGCGTGGATATGTGGGCGGCCGATCTGGAGCGGCGGCTGGCGACCATCAGGAATGCCGTGGCCCTGGCCTGGATTGTAGTAGTGGTGCTCGCGACGCTGGTGTCGATGGTGGCCTACCGGGCACTTGCCGCGGTCGCCGCCGCGCAGGATCGGGAGCGGGCCGCGCTGGCCGCCGCCGACGAGGCACGCGAACTCGCGGAGCGGAAATCGGAGGCGGCCGAAGCTGCCAATCAGGCGAAATCCCGCTTTCTTGCCGTCATGAGTCATGAGATCCGCACGCCGATGAATGGTGTGCTGGGCATGGCATCGCTGCTCGGCGAGGGACCGCTGACCGCGCAACAGCGGGAGTATGTGCGGATCATCGAGACCAGCGGGACGGGGTTACTCGGGCTCATCAACGACGTGCTCGACTTCTCCAAGATCGAGGCCGATCGTCTGGAGCTCGAGCCACGTGACTTCGATCTCCCGGCGTGTATTGATGGGGTGTTTGATGTGCTGGCACCCCGAGCCGCCGAAAAGGGCCTCGACCTTGGCTACACATTGGCAGCAGCTGTGCCACATCGCCTCTGTGCGGATGATACTCGCGTGCGCCAGATCCTGCTGAACCTGGTGGGGAACGGGGTCAAGTTCACCGAGCGCGGTGAGGTGACCGTAAGTATCAGCGCGGTGACGCGAGAGGATGGTTTGTACGACCTCGAGCTGGCGGTGCGAGACACCGGCCCGGGCATCAGCGACGAGGCGCAACAGCGGTTGTTCAATGCGTTCTCGCAGGGCGACGCTTCCACGACGCGGGTGCATGGTGGCACGGGCCTCGGGCTGGTCATCAGCCGCAAACTCGCGGAAGCCATGGGAGGCGCGCTCACGGTGCATAGCGTGCCAGGACAGGGTGCGACATTTGTGGCGCGTCTGCGGGTGGCCGCCGCCGCGACGCCCGCTCAGTCAGCGTTGCGCATTCCGGTCGAGGTGAGGCGACGATGGCAGGAAAACCCTCTGGGTCGTGATCTCGCGAACGAGACACTCACCCAGTCCACGGCAACAGAGCCGTTCGAGGGCGGTCATCGTGTGCTTGTTGCCGACGACAACCGGGTAAACCAGAAGGTGGTGGTCGGTGCGCTGCGCAGCATGGGGCTGCAGGGCGACACGGTGATGACGGGGGCGGAGGCGTTGTCTGCCGCGCTTGGCCACCCCTACGGCATCATCCTCATGGACGTCCACATGCCCGGGATGGATGGGCTCGAGGCCACGCGACGTATTCGCCGCGACTGGGCACACGACGCACCGCAACCCTGGATTATTGCCCTGACCGCAACGGTGGCAGACGCCGATCGCGAAGCCTGTCTGTCGGCCGGGATGAACGACTTCCTCTCCAAGCCTTTCAGGTTCGCCGAGCTTCGGGCCGCGATCGAACGATCGCCGGCCGGGATGCCGGCCGGCACCACTACTCGTTAGGTCCTGGCTGGTTCAGCCCGTCAGCCAGGTGCGCAGTTGCTGCTGGACAGTTTTGCTGCCGAAGTAGGTGGTGTGTGTCACGCCCGCCGCCGCGTCGAGGGAGAGCAGGTCCGCGCCGGCAATCGGGAAGCAGGGCCCTGCGGCAATGCCAACGCCATCGGTGGGGACCACCAGGTCGTTGGCGGCGCCTTCGAAAATCCGGTCCACGAGTTTGTTACTGGCGGTTTGCTTGAGTGCCAGCCGCGAGAAGGGAGTTCCGGTGGGATCGAAGTTCGCAGTGACGCCGAGGTAGTGCGCCTTGTCCGCTGAGGCCGTTGCGAGGTCGGACAGGTACTTGCCCTTGGGGTTCATGGACTTGATGCCCTCGAGCGAGTTGAGCCCGCCATGTCCGATGACCTTCACGGCCGTGATGATGGCTTCGAGTATCCAGGTGACCGGTCCATCGGGGAGGACGTCGATGGCCGTGGTGAACCGGTCGATCATCGAGGTCATATGATCGGGATGGGTGAGGATGGTCCCGGCGTTGGCGGCACCGACAAACACCACCTTGCCTGCTGCGAGTCGCCCATCGAGCCCATTGACCCGCCGCTTCTCCACGATTTCACGGGAGACGAGTCCGCCGCGGCTGTGGCAGACGATGTCCGAGTCGAAGGTGAGCCCCACCGGGAGCCGTCCCACCAGCTCCTCGATGTTCCGCGTGGGAGAATGCGAGAGGGTATGATGGTCGAAGGCGTACAGCCGGCCGCCGTAGGCCTGTGACAAGGCGGCCACGTCGTCGCGTGTGAGCCCGGCAAAGGCGCTGTGGGCCGTGCTGAAGGTGCCGTGCACAAACAGGAGAGAGCGCCCCTTGGCGAGATCTTCCCACTCGAGATCATCGGGGGAAAGCGCCTTCACATCCGGCACATTGTAGTTGTCGGGTGTCATCAGGCGGAACCGGTACGGCCGGTTCTTTCCCTCCCACTTTTCGGCGAAGCGCTCAACCAGGGGGCCGACCAGACGATCGGTGATGGGATAGATGAGCACCTTGAGAATTTTCTTGCCAATGCTCCCAAAGATGGACCGCGTGGTTTGTGTCGTGCGCGGAGGAAGTGCAGGTCCGTTGGGAATGCGGAAGCGGACTACGTCTCCGGCGCCGCGTGTCACGGCAGGGGCCGGTGATCCATCACTGGCCAGCGGGTAGTTCCACGTAATCGCGCCTGCCTCGTCGACGGCGAGCACGAGGGCGTCGTGACCCTCGGGTGGCGCCGGGATTTCGAGTTCCATGGCGTCGTCGCCGGTCGGGGCGCGCAGCGTAGCGCCCGCCGGCTGCGCCATGACCCGTGTCACGGAGACATCGATGGTGGCCACGTCCCGCATTTCCTGCGAGGTGAGCGCCCGGTCGAGGGCGGCGCGCTCCTGCGCGGAGGTTGTGCTCCGCGTGGTGCCGGTGGTGGCGCGGGCCAGCACCAGGTTGGCCTGTCCCACGACACCCGGGGCGCGGAGACGGAAGTTGCTGCCTAAAGTGACAGGCTGGCTGGAACCGGTAAGGTCGGCCATGAGATTACTCGCAGAAGAGAGGGAGATGGGTCACAGATGCAGCGCGGGGTGACCGTAGACGAGATAAGCCAGCGGTGTCGAGGTGCGACGTGTGGTGGTCGCGCCGTCACGATCGGGAACCTGCACATCGGTGAATCGGGCAAGGCGGGCCTCACGCATGGCTTCCGCGACCGACTTGCGCGGGCCGGTGTCGAGGCCCAGGGTGTTTTCGTAGAAGTGCGTCGCGATGTCGTGCGCGACCTGATCGTTTACCGACCAGAGCGGTGCGATCACCGCCGAGCACCGGGCGCGCACGAACACGACGGCAAAGCCGCCAGGTTGCCCAAGCGACGAGGTGCCGGCCCCAAGCTGGCAGGCGTTGAGAAAGACCAGCGGGGCGTTCTTCTTGAGCAATGGGGCGTTCAAGAACGCGGTGCTCGACATGTTCGAGCCATCGTTGAGCACGATAAACGATGATGGCGTGTTGGGGCGCGCGGCCTCGCCGTGTCCGGCAAAGTGCAGAATGCCGGGTGTCAGACGCTCCCCCGCGTCGTCTTGCTGCTGATCGTTGAGCAACTTCACCAGGTTCGCCCGCGACGCCGGGATCGGGATCCCATGACGTTGCCGCAGCCACTCCGCCTCCTGTTTCGCAAAGGGAAGCTCGGCGACCATGGTGCCCGCGTAGTCGCCAAACACCGCCACGATGTCGTGCGAGCGGATCTCGTGGGGTGGGAGTGGCGGCAGGTTGTCGTCGTCGAGGACCCAGCGCGACACGATGAACTCCGTGCCGATCAGCCGAAGGGGTCCGGTGCCGTCTGAGCCAGGCTCGTCAGGCAGCAGCGCGAGTTCCCACGGGACCCGGGTTTCCTGCGTGAGCAGGAGCAGGGTGGGCACTGCGGCATCGCCGCGCGCCGCTTTGACTGCCGTGGTGATAGCCCGCAGGACTTCCCACACCCCACTCGGCACTTCGGCCGCGATGCGCGCCGCCACACCTCCCATCGTGAGCTCGACATCGTCGCGCCCATCGGCCTGGGCCATCTCGTCGACGATTCCCAGGGGAAGGGTGGCCAGCTCTGCAGAACTGCGCACCATCTTTTTAGTTGGCGCTGCGATGGTATGCGGTGTCGAGTAACTCCAGCGCAGGGTGTGTGAGGCTTCGTTGTCGTCCTGCCACACACATTGCAGCGTCAGGTCGATTGGAGGCGCAGAGGTGTTGATGGCCACACGCGGCGGGGCCGCACGAGGTACCGGCACCTGGGTCGCGGTGCGCTGCACGAGAACGCGCCAGGCGGCTGTGCCACAGGTGAGGCCGCGGCAGGCATATGAGATGTGGATCACCCGCAGCACTTCGTCGATGCCGTCGGGGAGGGCCGCTGTCGTCAGGCTCAGTTTCACCCGAGGGGTGAAGGGATCATCACGCGGAATCGACAGGGTCTGGCTGAAGCCGTTTGCGGAGTTGAACCCCTCGCACTCCACGCGGATGTCGAGATTGACCGCTGATTCACCAGGCTGAAAGTCGATGCGCACCGCGCCCGCCTCCACACCCGCGACGGGAGTGGCGGCCAGCCCTACCTCGAGTGTGAAGGTCTCGCCCTGCAGAACCTTCTGTGGGGAGTGCACAAAGGCCGACGCATCGATCCGAAGCGCCTCCGCGAGGCCGGCAGGGGCGGCGCCTACCGGCTGCGGACTGAGAGGTGCACTCCTGGCCCGGGCGGGCGGCGGTGGAGGGAGGTCTCTCGCCCCGATGCTGCGCGTTGCGCTGGGAGCTGTAGCTAGTTTGGGAGGAACGAGACCAAAGACCCGCGTCCCTGCGAGAATCACCACAGGGCCCGATGTGGACTCGGACCAGGCGCTGAGTGGAATGGTCCTCACGCGGTTTCGTTCTTCGAGCACCCGCGCCTCCGACAACCGGGCCTTCGGGTCGGCGGGCTCGTCCGTAGCCATCCGGATGTCCTCGATGTGGAGGAGGTTCCACACGACGTCGAAGCCAACCGTGCTCCTCACCAGCACCCACACTGCGGCCTTCGCCAGACTCACAAGGTGCGCCAGCGAACCCAATGTCGCGCTGCTCTCAACCACCAGTGGCGTTACCAGCCCGTCCCGATCACTCACGCAGTCCCCTCCCGGCAAGGTTCGACACCCACGTTCCTGCGCGGGCAAGATGTGCGCCGCAAGACTCCGCAGTCAGAGGTGTTGACAGGTGGCCGCAGCACGCCGCATGCTCCACCGCAATCCGGGGCAGAATCACAGGGGGCAGTGGGCATGGACAAGCGCGAAACCGACTGGAAGGACTACGAAACAACACTCGCCGGTTTCCGGCATCTGGCGGACATCCGTTTCCATCTGCTGGCAGCGTTGCCCGCAGTCTCGGGGTTTGCCATCGGAGTGACGACGTTCAACATCGAGGCCTTCAAGGCCGAGCCGGGCCCGCGACTCATGGTGGGCCTTCTGGGGTTTGCCATCACGCTTGGTCTCACCTTCTACGACCAGCGGAACACCCAGCTCTACAATGCCCTTGCCGGTCGCGCCAAACGGCTGGAGGCCGCGCTCGGTCTCTTCGAGGGGGGACAGTTCACGAGCCGACCGGGGCGCACCAGGCAGTTTGGCGGTGTGATTGATATCTGGCACGATCGCGCGCTGGCGCTCATCTATGGTTCGGTGCTGGGTGCCTGGCTCTTTCCGGTGTTGTGCGGGGTGCTGTGGATCTTCAACGCCGGCCCGTGGCTCCGGGCGCGGGGCGTGGCGGTTCCTGCCCTGGCTGGCGTCCTCGCCGCGATCGGCGCCGTCTTTTTCGTTCTTGAACTCCACCGTCTGGACCGCGGCACCAGGGTAAACTCTGAATCGCCGTAGCTCATCGCTCCTTCAACTCAACGAGTCTCTCGACACATGGCAAAGGCCAAAGGCACCCCCGCTGATCCCTGGCAGCTCAAGACGCCTCCGCTCACATCGGACTACACGATGCATCGCGAAGTGATTGGCGGCGCGGATCTGCTGGTCTGCACCGTCGGAAAAACAGTACTGCATTACGATGCGCGAGCCATCGACGACCTGCATGCCATGCTCAAGAAACATGGAGACTGGATGGAACTCGGCTCCGCTGACGAGCAGAAACCTGCGAAGGAGGGCACCGTGGAAGCATGGGGCCGGTCGCCCAGGAATCCTGTCGGTGGCTGGTATGGAAAGAAGAAAGGGCTCCGTGGCCGATTCGGGATGTACATGCCGCCCCTCCTCGAGGCGCTGGGTCTTGCCGAGGTAGAACACAACGCTCGCGGAAACCGAATGAAGGCCAAGTGAGCGGGCGACGGCACACGCCGCCCGGAGGCCGGGAGGATGGAATACAACGAGTACGCACCACCCGATGATCTGAAGAGCCTGGTTCGGTGCTTCTGGACCCTGCGGTCACCTGCCGGGGACTTCGCGCCTGAGCCAGCGCTGCCCGATGGCTGTCCCGAGCTCATCATCAATCTGGGCGATCCCTTCATGGCTTCTCGGGGCCGCGAGCCTGAAGAGCAACCGGTGGCAATGCTCGTTGGTCAGATCACACGACCCTTCAGTGTGGCGCCGAGCGGGGCCATTGCACTCCTGGCCGCGCGCCTGACGCCGTTTGGCGGGTGCCAACTCTTCCGCCCGATGCATGAGATCACGGATGCGTGGCACGACCTCGACTCCACATCACTTCACATTTTGGCCGAACGGCACCGGGGTTCACAGCCCGCCGATGTGCTGGCCGAGCTGACCGCGCAGCTGCGCGTACTCGCCGGGAGAGCGCGTGGTGCCGATGCCCGCGTGGTGGCGGCCGTCACGCGGATCGAGGAGTCCCACGGCACCGCCGATGTCGCCGACGTGGCGCGTGATGCGGGGACTTCCCCCCGCAACCTGCAGCGCCTCTTTGGCGCCGACGTGGGCATCTCGCCCAAGTTGTTGTCGCGTATCCGGCGGTTCCAGCGCGTATTTGCGGCACGTCGCGACGATCCCGGTTCCTGGGCAGCTGTGGCCCACGCCTGTGGATACTTCGATCAGGCCCACCTCGTCCGTGACTTTTCCGAACTCGGTGGGGCGGCACCGGTAGGACTCGTGGCCGGCATGAGCGCCTTCACGCGACAGTTTACCGCCCTCGGTGGAACCTCTACTGCTTCTTGAGGGTCACGGTTTGCGGCCGCGCACCTCCGGCGCCCGCGATCATGGTCTCGAGCGTCGTGCCATCAGACGAGAGTGAGTAGCGAATCATCTTCGGGAAATCGTGCGCCGGGTTTTCGAAGGTCGCACTTGTGGGTGTGATGCTCGTGAGCGTGAACACCGTCGCCGGCGACCGTCCATCGGGCATCGCAAGATAGGCGAGGGTCCCATTCCGCTCGGCGATGCAGAGGAACTCGAAGCTCGCCAGTGACTCTCCGCGAAGGGTGCGAGCGACGGCGATCATTCCACCGGAGGCGGGCGGCGTCCAGCGTTCTTCGGTTGTCACATTACCACTGGAAATCCAGGTGGCGCCTAACCATGCGAGTTGCGTGATGGTGGCAGCGGGACCGGACGTCGCAGGCCGTGCTGCAGGCATCTGATCGGTTGTTCGCCGGTACACCGACCCAACCTGCCGAGCCTGTCCACCCTGCATCATGGTGCCCTCCACCACCAGTCGATCGGGGGCTTCGAGACGGAGCAGGCGGCGTGATGTGGCCGGACGTTGCTGGGTAGTGCCAGCCGGTGTCTGCCCGACTGTAGTGAAGGCGAGGGCATCGCCCTCCCACGTAGCGGTTTCATGGAACTGCGCCTCTCCCTCGCACATACGGCCCGGGATACGGCTGCTCACCACCGATCCGTCGAGGGGAAGTCGCGTCACCAACGATTGGTCGCGCCCGGCACGTGTCATGACGAGTGTCGAGCCATCCATCGCCAGGGCAAAGCGAGCACCGAGAACAGGCCCCGGTGCCGCGGGAAGGGCACGCGGCGTTTCACCAGGGGCGGCAACCCACGTACCGGTGAGGTCGGGACGCTGCGCCTTGGTGGCACACGGGACCAGCAGTAACAGGAGGAGGGAAGTGCGCATCAGGAGATTCTACGCACGGGCCTCAGGACACGCCTTGGACGAATGCGACGGACACACCCTGGGAGTCTTACTCCTTGTCAGGGCCCCCCACATACAGCGAGTCGATGAGCGAGCGATAGTTGGCGTCAATCACACGTCGCTTCACCTTGAGTGTCGGGGTGAGCTCGCCACTTTCGATGCTGAAGTCATGTTCGAGCAGCGCGATTTTCTTTGGCGTTTCGAACGAGGCGAGTCCCTTCAGCTGCGAGCGGACCTCCTTGTCCATCTTCGCCAGCACGGTGGGCATTTGCAGCAACTGGGCGCGGTCGGTCCAGATCAACTCCTTGATCTTTGCCCACTTCTCGAGCTGTTCAAAGTTTGGCACGACCAGCATGACGGGGAACTTCCGGCGGTCTCCGATCATCACGACCTGGCTGACGTACTTGTTGGTCTTGACCAGGTTCTCGATGGGTTGGGGCGCGATGTTCTTGCCCCCCGCAGTGACAATCAGGTCCTTCTTGCGGTCGGTGATCCGGATGTAGTCGTCCTCGAGTACGCCGATATCGCCGGTATGGAACCAGCCATCGGCATCGATCGCCTCTCGCGTGGCCTCGGGTTTGTTGAAGTAGCCTTTCATCACGTGGGGACCGCGTGTGAGGATCTCTCCGTCAGCGGCAATGGCCACCTCCACCCCAAGCACCGGGCGCCCGACCGTGCCTACCCGCTGCGCTTTTGGTGTGTTGACCGAGATCACGGGCGAGGTCTCGGTGAGGCCGTATCCTTCGAGAATCGTCAGGCCGGCCGCGTTGAAGAACTGGTTGATCTCCGCCGCCAGGGGTGCACCGCCCGAGACAAAAAAGCGCAGCCGGCCCCCGGTGCGCGCCTGCAGCTTGGAGAACACCAGCCGATGCGCGAGGGAGTATTGCATGGCGAGGAGGCCGGACGGTGTCCGTCCGCTGACCTTCACGGCCTGGAACCGCTCGGCCACGCGGCGTGCCCAGAAGAAGACCTGCTTTTTGAGCGCGCCACCAGAGAGGGCGTTCTCGAGCACCCGCGCATACATCTTTTCATACAGCCGTGGCACCGACATGGCGATCGTGGGCCGCACTTCGGCCATGGCGATGGGCACGAGGTCGATGGACTCGACATAGGCGATGCTGGCGCCGTTCAGGAAGAACCAGTAGTCACCGGTGCGTTCGAAAATGTGACTGAGTGGCAAGAATGACAGCGCCACTTCATCGGCGCCCATCGGAATGCACTCGCGTGTCGCCGTGATATTGGAGAAGAAGTTGTCGTGCGTGAGCATGACGCCCTTGGGGGCGCCAGTTGTTCCCGATGTGTAGATGATGGTGGCCAGATCGCTCGGGGTGACGCTGCGCGCGGCGGCTTCATGACTGGCGATGCGCTCTGGCGAATCCTGGGCTCGCTCGCGAGCTTCGAGATCTTCCAGCAGATGATCCACAAAGGGGCGCGTGGCGGCATCGAATCCGACGACGGCTTTCAGTGACGGCACCTGCGAACGGATCGCGGCGATTTTTTCGGCCTGGGCTGCGGTCGACACCAGGACCACGACCGCGCCAGAATCACTCAGCAGATACGGTATCTGCTCCGCGGGAAGAGTGGGGTAGATCGGTACATCCGCCGCGCCAATCGTCAGGCAGGCCCAGTCACAGATCGCCCACTCGGGCCGGTTTTCAGCCAGAATCGCCACCCGGTCGCCACGCTGGACCCCCAGCGCCTGCAACGCAAATGCGATGTGCCGCACGCGCTGAGCCATCTCGGCGTGTCCGATGTTCTTCCACTGGTTGACCCCGGTCCGTACCCGCATCGCGTCGGGGCGATTGACTCGTCTGGTGACGTCAAAGAAGACGTCAAGGAGAGTTCCCGGCGCCGAGGTACGTTGCGGGCCGCGGGCAAAGGCCTGATGTGAGGAGGGAGCGCTAACTGATGGCAGCGTGGCAGACATGGCAGCTCCAGGCGTTTTCTTGCGGGACACAAGTCAGAAAACTTCAGACACGCAGGCCGCGCGCAGCGCGACCAACAGCGCAACACTCCAATCAGGATGCGGGTTGCACCCGGACCCGCCAACTCACCTGGCGGGGAGGCTGATTTGGGCGAGCCGGCCGGATCTCCGCTACCACCACCACCGAACTATCCCGGTCAGGCTGACCAGCGCGCCGACGATACACCAGACGCCGGGAAGCGTCGCCTGCGGTGGACGTTGTGTCCAGATCTGATGGGCGCCCACTTCCGTCCAGGAGGAAGTACGACTGCGTGGTGTCGGTGGTGGGCAACCGAGTCGTGCCCCTGAGGATGCGAAAGCGCGTGATGTACCCCGGCACCGCCGCATTGAGTGCCTGCGCGAAACGCAGACTCGTCTTGAGGTCGGAACCGTTGTCGTTTGCGGTAGGAAAAAGCCGGTAGTTGATGCTGACGTTGGAATCGCCGTCGACGACAAACAGTGTCGGGGATCGCACGATGGTGAGCGTCTTGCTCTGGCTCTGCAGCCCGCCAGTTGCCGCAAAAAGGGTGATGGTGCGCGACGCGGTGTCTCCGCGCAGGGTGTCGGCAATCAGCCGGTTGCCATCCACGCGGGCGCCGGTGCTCCGCAGCAGGGTGAATGTCACCTCGGCCGTGGAATCGGGATCGCCATTGGCCCGAAACACCCGCGCCTTGAGTGAGGTAAGCTGGCCGAGGGTATCGCGCAGTTCGTCACCGGCATCGATCGAAGGATACGCTGGCGGCACAAACTCCAGAGAGCCGATCGCGTCACCGTCGACGGTGATGTCGATGCAGGCGCCGAGTATCACGAGCCCGGTCATCCCCGCCAGCCGGCGCCAGTGGGTCATGTGAGGCGTGGTGCCAGCAGGGTGGCGAGGTTCACATAGGCCTGCGCAGCCGGGTCTGCCGGGGTCCGCAGCACCACGGGCTGACCCGCGGCAAAGGCTTCGAGGGTGGCGTCGGTGCGGGGAATGCGCACGTCAAACACCATGTTGCCCGGCAGGTGCGAGCGCACGTACGCCGCCACCCGCTCGGACGAGGCGTTGCCGGGCTCGAACATGGTGAGGAGAATGCCGTCCAGCGTGAGGTCCTTGTTGGTGTCGACCACATCCTGGATACCCCGCAGGATCTGCGGAGTTGTCTGCAATGCCAGAGGCTCGCACTGCAGGGGCACAATCACATGATGGCTGGCCTCGAGCACCCGATGTACGATGGCGCCGAGCCCTGGCGGGGTGTCCACCACCACCACGTCACACCGTTCCTGTGCGATGCGCAGCAGATCGTGCAGCACATTGGTGTCGGCGATCAGCTGCTGATAGAAGCTGTGATCGGCCGAATCAGAGACCGACCCGGCCAGGATACAGCGCAGCCAGGGGAGGGCCGTGGGGAGGATGATCTCCCGCAGCGAGCGGGCGCCATTGAGGTAGTCTGCGAACCCGAAGGTGGGGTGCCCCTTACGGAGGCCCACTCCATACCGAACGGCCCCCTGCGGGTCGACGTCGATGATAAGGGTCCGGAGTCCGCGGCGGGCAAAGGCCGCGGCCAGGTTCACCGAGGTCGTGGTCTTGCCAACGCCACCTTTTTGACTGACGACTGCGAGGACACGCCCCACGTCAGCTCTCGGACTCGGCGGGCTCCTCGCCCGGTTCGGCGCTGGGGGTCCTGAGGTCAGTCAGGGCCCTGCGAGCGTGTTCGATGTTGGCCTGTTCGGCCCCTTTGCCCGGCGCGTTCAGGAACGCCTCCAGATGTCCTTCAGCCCCCCCTCGGTCACCCTTCTTGAGGAGGAGGAAGCCAAGGCCGTAGTGGGCGCCAGGGTGGTCGGGCCGGATTTGCAGTGTGCGGCCGTAACACCGCTCGGCCTCACCGATCCGGCCGAGCCTGGTGTAGGCAATGGCCATGTTCATCAGGACGCGGTGATCGTCGGGCTGGTCGCGGAGGGCCAGCCGGTACGATGTCAGGGCCGCGTCGTAGTCGCCACTACGCTCCAAACTCAGCGCTTCGGCCAGATAGTCGAGGCGTTGAGGCTTGAGCTCGTCGTCCGATCGGCCGCCGAAGAGGCGATCGAACCATGACTTGCGATCGGTTGGGGGCACGAGTGCGGGCGAGGAATGCGCCATGGCCGTCGCGGGGAGTGCGGCCACAGGATGAACTTGCGCAAAGGTATTGGATTGGGAAGGAGACGTACAGTCGGCAAGCGCACAGAAGCGGAGAAGGTCCGGTGATTTGGGGACGGGTGACTGGATATCCGGAGCGCGTCTCTCCATTGTGCAGAGGCCAGCCACCGCTCTGTGTGGCGCCTCGCCCTCCTGCAACGGACCCATGCCGCGCCGCTACGAAGTAGATCCCACGAAAGGCCGATTCGACGTCGAGTGGCCGCTGTTTGGGGAGCTCTCGAGGGCGCTCGCCCTCAAGGTTGCCCGGGAGTACCGGCCGGAGATTGTGGTCGGGATTGCGACGGCGGGGGTGATTCCCGGGGCGGTGGTGGCGGCCATTCTCGACTGCGATTTCCGCTCGATTCTGGTGACACGGCGCGAGACCACCACCCGGGTGCGCGAAACGCCAGCGGTGCTCGGCGCGGCGCCGCACGAGGTGCGGGACCGGCGGGTGCTCATTGTCGATGAGACGTGCGACAGCGGTGAGACCATGCGGCTCGCGGTGTCGTCGATTGTGAACGCGGGGGCCAGCGAAGTGCGGACCGCGGTGTCGTTCAAGACCGGGAGTTATGAGCCGGATTTCCACGCGCTGGCGACCGAAAGCACAATCGTCCTGCCGTGGGATCGTGAAATTCTCGCCGACGGGGAACTGCGCCCCAACCCGAAGTACCGCGACGCCTAAGCCTCGGCAGCGCCTGTGGCGGCGCGCAGGGCGTTGAGGATGACCGCCACATCAATCACCTCCTGCAATACTGCGCCAGTCACCGGCGTGAGGTAACCGGCCGCCGCCACGATCATGGCAATGCCGCTGAGGCCAAGCCCCACCGTGATGCTCTGACGGGCGATGCGCAGGGTGCGCTGGGCGATAGCCATCGCCTCCCCCACGCGTGCGAGATCATCGACCAGTACCACGACATCGGCGGCTTCGGCGGTGATGCCGCCCCCGTGCCCCGCCATGGCGACCCCCACATCGGCGCGACGCAGTGCCGGGGCGTCATTCGTGCCATCACCCACCATCATCACACCACCCCCCTCACTCACCAGCTGGGCGACCCGCTCCACCTTGCCTTCGGGGAGCAGGTCACCGGCCACTTCGTCGATACCGAGTGTGGTCGCCACCGACATGACCGTGCCGGCGTGGTCGCCAGAGAGGAGGAGTGTTCGCTGGACACCTAACGACTTGAGCCTGGCAATGAGGGCGGCGGCAGTGGGACGGACTTCGTCGGCGTATTCCACCGCGCCCGCGACCACACCGTCGATGGCCACCACCGCCACGAGGGCGTCGGCCGGGGCCCCGCCGATGTCCACGACATTCGAGCCCAGCGCATCGCCAACAAACGAGCGAGAGCCGACGAGCACCCGACGCCCGTCCACCAGCCCCTGCACTCCGCGACCAGGGGTTTCGATCACCTCGGAGGGCTCCGGGAGTGGTCCGGTCGCGGCGACGGCGGTCTCCACGAGCGACCGCGCCAGCAGATGGCCTGCCTGCTGCTCCAGAGCACCGGCGAGTCGCAGGAGTTCGTTGCGCGTCATGCCCGGAAGCACATGGACGGCGCGGACACGCGGTGTACCGAGAGTGAGGGTGCCTGTCTTGTCGAAGACGGCGACGCGAACCGCCGACAGTCGCTCCAGCGAATCGCCACTCCGCAGCACCACCTGGCGGCGCGCGGCACGGTTGATCCCCCCGATCATCGCAATGGGCGTGGCCAGGATGAGGGGGCAGGGTGTGGCCACCACCAGCACGGCCAGCACCCGCATCGGGTCGCGGGTGATGAGCCAGGTGACCGCGCACACCAGCAGTGTGACGGGGGTGAACCATCCGGCTGCGCGGTCGGCGAGGCGCTGCAACGGCGATTTGCTCGCCTCGGCGGACCGCACGAGCTCCACGATACGCGCGTACTGGCTCTCCTGCGCTCGCGCGGTGGCGCGCATCACGAGCGCACCGTCGGTGTTGCCAAATCCGCTGAGGAGTTTGGTGCCCGGCGCCGCCTCGCGCGGGATCGGCTCGCCTGTCAGTCGTGAGGTGTCGAGCCACGAGCGTCCAGAGACCACTACACCATCGCACGGCACGAGCTCACCAGGCCGCACCAGCAGCGTGTCCCCGACGACGATGAGATCGGCGGGGATGTCCTCCGTGGTGCCGTTACGCTGACGATGTGCGCGCCTCGGCGCCGCATCTTCGAGTGCCCGCACCGCCGCGGAGGCGCGCCCTTCGGCGTATCGCTCCAGGGCTTCGCCGCCGGTCTGCATGAGGACCACGATGAGCCCGGCGAGTGGCTGCTGCAGCAGGATCGCGGTAAGCACGGCGAGCCCGGCCACGATGTCGCTCGCAAAGGCCCCGCGCCTGAGGTCCTGTACCGATTTCCAGAGGACCGGGACGCCGGTCAAGACGAGACCGGCGAGCCAGGTGGTCTGGGCCGCTTCACCCCGGCCGAGGGAATGCAGGATCAGGCCGGCGGCGATGACAAGGAGTGCCAGCGCCGGGAGGGTCCCGGCGCGAGCGAGGTTGCGATGGTTGCTGGCCCGGGGCTGCACCCAGCCAATCTGTCACATGGGTGCAGCCGGGTGCAGTCGTGAATCCCGCATCCTGGGCGGGGGATTCCTGACGCCGCAGGGGCAGTCGGCTCCACCCGGGAGCAGGCGCTATTGCATCCGCGACTTGATGGCGGCCTTGTCGGCATCCGGGATGACGGGGGATTGCAACAGCGCTTTGGTGCGTTCGATGCGGGCCATCGCCAGCTCGGGCCGCTTGAGCTGCACCCAGAGCACGGCGCTCTCGAACGTGGCGCGCAGCTCCGCTGCGGGATCGCCGAACTTGTTGGCGTCGCTCGCCAGGTCGTCGAGCAGTGTTGCTGCCTTGTAGGGCTTTTCCGCGTAGAGGTAGTTCAGGGCGAGGCGCCAGAGCGCCTTGCCGGCAAACTGCCCGGCGTCACGCTGGTCGCTGACCAGACTCTCGTAAATCGAGCGGGCCTCCCCGGGACGCCCGGCGGCGGACGCCGAGTCGGCGAGCGCGAGCAGTGCCGCCACGCGGGCCGGGTCGGTTTTGGTGACGGGCTCGAGGGCGCCGGGACGTGCAACCGGTGCGCCGAACGCGCGCTGGGCAACAGCGGGAAGGGGCAGACCTAACGAGGCCAGAAGGAGCAGGGTTGTCGTGCGCATGGAAACCTCCACAGAGAGAAAGCGGCGCGGTCATTCCGTGTCGCACGGACTGGGACGGAAACCGCGCATGTCGTGGTTGCGACGCCGGGGACGGGAGGTACCGGCGCAGGGCCGGACCGTGTGGCGGTCTGACGGAATGTGAGTGACGGTTTGTGCCGACACCCGTGGCACTGAAATCGGATGCAATCGATCCGGGGGGATCCGGTGTCAAAACCCCAGCGCCACTCTCGACGTACTGCGATGGCAGCCCCTCACCCGGTTCCCGATGCGCAATCTCCGTCTCGCTTTTCGGACCCTGCTCCGAACGCCCTTTGTCACCACCGTCGCGGTGATCTCCCTGGCGCTCGGGATCGGTGCCAATGCCGCGATCTTTTCGCTCTTCAATCAGCTCTTGCTGCGAAAACTTCCCGTGCGGGAGCCTGGGGAACTGGTCAACCTCGCCGCGCCGGGGCCCAACCCGGGCTCGCAGTCGTGCAACCAGGCGGGTGATTGCGACGCGGTGTTCAGTTACCCGATGTACCGCGACCTCGAGAAGGGGCAGACCGCGCTCGCCGGTCTGGCCGCACACCGGGCCTTCGGGGCAAACGTTGCCGTGCGCAAGGAGACGCTGAGTGGGAGCGGCATGTATGTCTCCGGCTCGTACTTTCCGGTGCTGGGGATGCAACCCTTCATGGGTCGCCTGCTGGCCCCATCGGACGACGAAACTGTGGGAACGGGATTTGTCGCTGTCCTGAGTTATCGCTACTGGGAGACCAAACTCGGCTCCGATCCCTCCGTGCTCAACGAGCCGATTGTCATCAATGGCACCAGCATGACGGTGGTGGGGATCGCGCCGAAGGACTTCAATGGCACCACGCTGGGAGCGCTCCCCGATGTGTTCGTGCCCATTTCGATGCGGGGACAGCTGGAGCGCCGATTCGATGGATTCGAGCAGCGCCGCAGCTACTGGATCTATGTCTTCGGGCGGCTCAAGCCGGGGGTCACCGTTGACCAGGCCCAGACCTCACTGAATCTCCTCTACCGTCCCATCCTCTCGGACGTCGAGGCGCCGCTGCAGGAGGGGATGAGTGACACCACGATGGTGCGCTTCAAGAAGAAGGAGATCCTGCTCTCGATGGCGCCACAGGGGCAGTCGTCGCTGCATGCCGAAGCGCGCACTCCACTGGGAATCCTCTTTGGTGTGACCGGGATCGTGCTCCTCATCGCCTGCGCCAACATTGCCAACCTCCTGATGGCGCGCGGCGCCGGACGTGCCACCGAGATGGCCGTGCGCATGTCGTTAGGTGCCCAGCGGCCTCAGGTGATTGGTCAGCTCCTGCTGGAGGCCTGTCTGCTGGCCCTGATGGCAGGTGCAGCCTCCCTGATCGTGGCGCGCTGGACCCTGTCGGCCGTCGCCAGTTCGTTGCCACGTGAGGCGTCAGACATTCTGCAGCTTCAGATCGAATGGCCTGTGGTGGCGTTTGCCGCAGGGCTGTCCCTGGGGACGGGTCTCTTGTTCGGGCTCTTTCCGGCGCTGCACAGCACACGCCCCGACCTCATCACGGCAATCCGCTCCACCACCGGCCAGGCGTCCGGAGCGCGCACGGCGTCCCGGTTTCGCAACACGCTGGTCGCCGTCCAGATCTCGCTGGCCATGGCCTTGCTCACCTGCGCGGGGCTGTTCATCCAGAGTCTGCGCAATGTGAGCAAGGTGGATGTTGGTGCCGAGGTGGATCAGGTGGTGACTTTCTCCGTCGCCCCGGAGCTCAACGGGTACACTGGCGGGCGCAGTGCGGTGTTTTTCGCACGGCTCAGCGAAGAACTGTCCTCGCTGCCCGGCGTCACGGTGGTCAGCAGTGCCCTTGTCCCATTTCTCGCTGGGAGCAACTGGGGGACCGACGTCTCGGTGGAGGGCTTCAAGAATGGTCCTGACATCGACAGTAATTCGCGCATGAATTCCGTCGGCCCGAGGTACCTCTCAACGTTAGGCATGCCCCTGGTGAGTGGCCGTGAGTTCACGGACGCCGATCAGGCGGGTGGATCCCGCGTGGCGATGGTGAATGAGGCGTTCGCGAAGAAGTTCGGCCTCGGCCGCGACGCCGTCGGGAAGCGGATGTCCATGAACTCGTCGTCAGCCGCCGAGCTCGATCTCGAAATTGTCGGGCTGGTGAAGGACGCCAAGTACAGCGAGGTAAAGGGCGACATTCCCCCGGTGTTTTTTGTTTCCGCGCGACAGGACAGCACCCTCGGGGAGATGAATTTCTACGTGCGGACGTCGGGCAGTCTCTCCGAATTGCTCCGCACCATTCCGGGTGTGGTCGGCCGTCTCGACCCCAACCTCCCCGTGCAGGAGCTGAAGACGATGCCGCAGCAGGTGAAGGAGAATGTCTTCATGGACCGGATGATCGGGACACTCTCGTCGGCCTTTGCCCTGCTGGCGACGCTGCTGGCCGCAGTTGGTCTCTACGGTGTGCTGGCGTACACGGTCGCGCAGCGGACACGCGAGATTGGCGTCAGGATGGCCCTTGGCGCGACCGGCGGCGCCGTGCGCACCATGGTACTCCGTCAGGTCGGGGTACTCACCGCGATCGGCGGTGTGTTCGGGATGCTTGGGGCGTACGGGCTCGGCAAGGCCGCGAGTTCCCTGCTGTTCGGTCTCAAGGGAAACGATCCACTGGTGTTTGCGCTTTCGGCGGTGCTGCTCACCCTCGTGGCGCTGGGCGCCGGATATCTCCCGGCGCTTCGGGCCTCGCGTGTGCACCCCATGCGGGCCCTGCGTTACGAGTGACGCCCCCTAACGAACGACAGGCAGCACGAGCCGTGACGGATACCGCGCCGAGTGGTGGATGGTGTTGTGCGCCTTCACCCCGGACGTTTCGTCGTAGTTGCGACCCCCGGTGTTGAGATTGCGGTCAAAGCGCGGAAAGTTGGAGCTCGAGATCTGCACGCGGAGCCGGTGGCCAGGGGCCAGATACCAGCTGGTGGCATGCAGGTCTACCGGCACCTTGTAGACCTTGCCCCGCTCCATCATGCGGGGCGTCCCAAAACCGTCGCGGTACCGCACCCGGGTAATGCCCTCGATCATGTTCATGGAGCGGCCGTCGGGGTAGACGTCGAGCACCTTCACTGTGAGATCCGTGTCCCGGGCGTCGGACGAGAGGTACACCTCGGCGCGCAACGGACCGGTCAGCTCGAGACCACTGGCGAAACTGTCGCTGGTGTAGACCAGCATATCGGCACGGCTTGATTCGAGATCGGCGTGGTCGAAGGCGCCCGGCTGGTCCTTCGGGTTCCCCGTACAGCAGATGGACCCCCCACGCGACGGAATGGGATTCATCGGATCGTAGGTGAAGGTGTCGCGGACGGCGCCTTTGGGCAGCGTCATACCTAAACGCCCACTGCCAGCAGAGGTATTGGCGACACCACGGCTGGAGAGATACATCGATGTTTCGCTCATGCCCTTCACCGGCCAGACCGGTGAACCGCGCCATTCGTTCTTCCCGATCACGAAGTACTGAAACTTCGGCATGTTGCGCACGCCGTTCTGGTCGCCCTTGAGCCAGTAGTCGAACCACTTGAGGTAGACCTCATGGTAGCGCAAGCGAGCATCACCAACATTCAGATCGCCAACCTTCGTGGCGCTGGTGGAGAGCTCGTACGCGCAGTGCACATTGGGACCGACAATGACGTACTGATTGTCTCGCGCTTCAGGCGTCGTGGCATTGCGTGACAGGATCTCCGCCTCCTGCAATGCTTCGGCCGCCAGGTCGAACCACGAGGTGACATGCAGCGCCGGAGTCGAGGTGCTGTCCGTGGTGGTGAGGTAGCCTTGCGCGTCCCACCAGGGATCGTCAGGCGAGCGCTCGAGAAAGTTGCGCCAGTCCCAGCTCGGGCTTCCCGCGCGGTCCGTCATGTCAATGGTCGGCAGCGTCTTGAAGTGCTGAGCGAAATCGATCTGGGGCAGCGGGCGCGCGCCCTTGTCGATGGAGGCAAACATCGGCATCCACCCGAAGTTGATGGACAACGCGTTGGCGCCTCCTTCCACCGAGCCCCAGAAGCTGCGTCGTCCCGGCACACGCCCCAGGTTGCCACCGGCGGCCTGTGGCAGTGCGGCCGTGTGATATCGATGCCGATGCTGCATGGCGATGATCTGTCCTTCGCCAAGATAGGAGCAGCCGTAGGTGCCGATCTTTTTCGTCGACCATGACTGGGCGCCAATCCAGTCAAAGGTGTCGGACCAGTCGGTGACGTCGCCTTCGTAGACCTTGTACGTGCCCTCGGATGAGAACTTGCCACGCACGTCCTGCAGGACAACGACATAGCCCTGGCTTGCAAAAAAGCGGGCCGGTGGCACGGCGCCCCCGTAAACATTCTTGTTGTAGGGCATGCGCATCAGGATCACCGGCAGCGCGCCGCTGAGTCCGCGGGGCCGGTAGATGTCGGTCGCGAGGCGGACACCGTCGCGCATGGCGACCATCACATCCTTCTCCACGTCGAACTCGTACCGGGCGGCGGGACGCGGGAAGGGTGGCTCGCCGGCGGATGTTTGCGCGCGGAGCGATGTGGCGGCGCAGAGCAGCAGGAAGAGAACGGGTCGTAGGGTCATGGGGTGGAGAATACGCCGGTGCAGCCCAGTGCGTGAGACGTCAGTCCGGGACATTCTCTTGTGTGTGCGCGGGGCGTATGTTCCGCGGGCCGCTTCACTTCAACGACAGCAGCAGAACCCGCCCGCACGTGTCTCACGTCCTGCATCGCATCGTCGCGTCGCATCCCCCCGTTGCTGCCGAGGGGCGTGGTCTGACCATACGTCTTGCCGACGGCCGTGAGATCCTCGACGCCTCGGGAGGGGCGGCCGTGGCCTGCATCGGGCATGGCAACGAACGCGTCGCGCGCGCGATCGCTCTGCAGGCCGGCCGACTGGCGTATGTGCACACCGGCTTCTTTTCCTGCGAGGCCGCGGAGTTGCTGGCCGATCTCCTGGTCGGTCACGAGCCGGGCGGGCTTGCGCGCGCGTTTTTTGTTTCATCGGGGTCCGAGGCCATGGAGTCGGCGCTGAAGCTGGCGCGGCAGTACCACCTCGAACGCGGCGAGTCGGAGCGCGTCCACTACGTGTCGCGCCGCCAGGGATATCACGGCAACAGCTTTGGATCGTTGGCAGCGAGCGGCAATCTGGCGCGCCGTCGCCCGTACGAAGATGTCCTCCCGCGCAACTTCTCACGGGTGTCCCCCTGCTTTGCCTATCACGGGCAACTGCCTGACGAGAGCGACGCCGCCTATGTGGCACGCCTGGCCGCTGAACTCGAGGCGGAGTTCGAGCGGGTAGGCCCGCAGCGGGTGATCGCCTTTGTGGCCGAAACAGTGGTGGGTGCAACGACCGGTTGTGTGGCGGCAGTCCCCGGATATTTCCGCGCCGTGCGCGAGGTATGCGATCGTCATGGCGTGCTGCTGGTGCTCGATGAAGTGATGTGTGGCATGGGCCGCACCGGGACCACACATGCCTGGGAACAGGAGGGCATTGCCCCCGACATCCAGGTCATCGCCAAAGGGATGGGTGGTGGTTACGTCCCGATCGGCGCGGTGCTGGCATCGCGTCGCGTGATCGAGTCATTGCAGGGCGGCAGCGGCATCCTGGCCCATGGGCACACATATCAGGCGCATCCCGTGGCGTGTGCGGGAGCCCTGGAGGTACAGCGCATCATCGCCGAGGAGGGGCTGGTAGAACGTTCGGCCCAGCGTGGCGCGTACCTGCGCGCCGCACTCGTCAGGCAGTTTGGCGATCATCCCTATGTGGGCGACATCCGTGGTCGCGGGTTGTTCCAGGCGCTGGAGTTTGTGCGCGACAAGGCCCGCCGTACCCCGTTCGATCCCTCCGTGAAACTCCACGAGCGAGTGAAAGCGGCGGGCCTCGCGTGTGGGGTGGGCACCTACCCCATTGGCGGTACCGTGGATGGGGTGGCGGGTGACCACACCATCCTCGCACCACCCTACAACGTGACAGAAGATGAGATTGACCGGATTGTGGAGCGGGTGGCGCTGGCGGTGGAACGTGCGCTGCCGTAGTGCGCTGCTGCTGGGACTCCTGTCCCTGGTACGTGGGCCGTTGCTCGACGCGCAGCCGGCACCCTTTGACGTGGTCCGGCAGGATGGTGTGATGGTGCCCATGCGCGATGGGGTGAAGCTCTCCACTGAGCTCTACCGTCCGGCCCGTGGCACCGTGCCCATCGATTCGGCCTTTCCCGCGCTGCTGCTCCGAACCCCCTACGAAATTCGCGGCGACGAAATCGTGATGCAGGCGCGCTTCTTTGCTTCACAGGGGTACGTGGTGGCACTGCAGAACATTCGCGGCCGCTATCGCAGCGAAGGGGTCTTCACCAAGTACTCGGTGCTCGATGCCCCGGACGGCTACGATGCCATCGAGTGGCTCGGGACCCAACCATTCTGCAGCGGGAAGGTTGGTACCTGGGGGCGGTCGTACGCCGCGCATTCGCAGGCCGATGCTGCCAAGCTGCGCCCACCGCACCTCGCGGCGATGATCGTGAACCAGGGCGGCATGGCCGACGCCCGCGATCATGCGGTGCGTCAGGGTGGTGCCTTCGAGATGGGACGCGAGATGACGTGGGCCTGGCAGGAGGCGCGGCGGGAAACCCCCGACTCGGTGGTGCGTGCGCTCCTCGAACGCGAGAAGGTGGAGGAGTGGTACGATCGCGTCCCGTTGCGCCGCGGCCAGAATCCGCTGAGCGCGGCGCCCGAGTACGAGGCCTACCTGCTGGATGAGTGGGTCAACGGCGACGCCGGCGCGTACTGGGACAAGATCTCGCTGAACTGGAAGAAGCACTACGCAAGGACAGCTGACGTGCCCATGCTGCACCTGGGCGGGTGGTACGACATTTTTCTCCGCGGAACCGTCGACAACTTCCTGGGGTTGAGTGCAGGTCGTCGAGGGCCGGTACGAATGACCATTGGCCCCTGGGTGCATGGCGGCAACGGGCGCACCTGGGCGGGCGAGGTGGACTTCGGCCGGGAGGCCGCCATTGCGGGCTTCGAAACCACCTTCCACCTCCGCTGGTTCGACCACTTCCTGCGTGGCATGCCTAACGGCGTGGCCAGCGAGCCGGCAGTACGGGTGTTTGTGATGGGAGGAGGACCGGGGACAAAGGACGCCAATGGACGTCTGCAACATGGCGGTACCTGGCGTGAAGGAACGACGTGGCCGCTTACCGGAACCCGGCCCACCAGGTTCTACCTTCGGTCGGGTGGCCTGCTGTCCACCGAGCAGCCTCGCGCACAGGAGGGAGGTACCACCTTCACCTTCGACCCGGCGCACCCCGTACCGACGCTCGGCGGCAATGTTTCCAATCGGGTCAAGGATGGGGCGTATCATCAGCGCGAACGCTCCGACTTTGCCGGGTCACGCCCGCCCTTTCTTCCCCTCAAGTCGCGTTCCGATGTTCTCGTATTCGAAACCGCGCCGCTCGAGGAGGACGTGGTGCTGATCGGGCCGGTCGAGGTTCAGCTGCACGTGAGCACGACGGGTCGCGACACCGATTTCACGGCCAAGCTCGTGGACGTGTACCCGCCCAGCGCCAACTTCCCCTCGGGTTTCGATCTCAACATTACCGACGCCATTCAGCGGCTCAGTTATCGCGACGACCGTGCGACGCGGAGTCTGGCCACGCCGGGCGTGGTGTATCCGGTCGTGGTGAGGCCGTTTCCGACAGCCAATGTGTTCAAGAAGGGGCATCGCATCCGGCTCGATATTTCCAGCAGCAACTTCCCCCGGTTCGACGTGAATCCGGGGACTGGTGAACCACTTGGCCTGCATCGGCGTTTGGTGTCAGTGGACAACACCATCCATCACAACGCCGCGCGCCCGTCATTTGTCGTGCTGCCTGTGGTGCCTCGTTAGGCCGTTTCGCAACCATTCTCGTGCACACCGGACTTCGATATCGTCTGCGGGACTACCTCTACTGGACACGACGGGACACGTTGTGGCTCTTCGTGGTGGCCACCGTTCCGGTGATCCTGTACGAAGTGCTCCACATTCGCTGGATCGTTGTTCCGTGGGTGCCTGTGGCGCTGATCGGAACTGCGTCGGCCTTTATCGTGGGGTTCAAGAACAATGCGACCTACGCGCGAGCGTGGGAGGCTCGGCAGATCTGGGGGAGCATTGTGAATGCCAGCCGCTCGTGGGCCATGCAGGTGATCGACTTCGTGCAGCCAGTGCATCCGCTGACGGAGCCGCAGGCCCGCGCGGCGCATGCCCTCCTGATTCACCGCCACATTGCGTGGCTGACCGCGCTGCGATTCCAGCTCCGCCAGCCACGAACCTGGGAGCGCATGTCGTCCCCGATGAGCCGGGAGTATCAGCAACGGTCGTACGACGTACCCGAAGCCGGCGGTGACATTGGGGCGGCGCTGCTCCCCCTGCTCGCGCCCGCTGACCACGCGGAGGTGATGCGTGGGAGCAATCGCGCCACCCACCTGATTGCCCTGCAGTCGCGGACCCTGGCAGAGCTGGCCGCGCGTGGTGTGCTGGAACCCAACCGTCACGTGGCGCTGGCGCAGCGGTTGACCGACCTGCTCGATGCGCAGGGCCGATGTGAGCGCATCAAGAATTTTCCGTACCCGCGCCAGTTCGCCACGATCAACCTCTTCTTCATTCGGCTGTTTGTCTGGCTGGTGCCCTTCGGTTTGTTGCAGGAGTTCGGCAAACTTGGCCCAGGGTTCGTCTGGCTGAGCATTCCGTTCAGCTTTCTGGTGGGCTGGGTCTTCAACGCCATGGAGCGCATCGGAGACGCCACGGAAAACCCTTTCGAGGGGAGCCCCAACGATGTGCCGATCACCGCGCTGAGTCGCACCATCGAGATCGACCTGCGCGAGTTGCTGGGTGAACGGGAGATCCCGCCACCCCTCGCGCCGGTGAACAATATCCTGATGTAACCCATGGCCGCCGCTGACTTTCTTCCTGTTGTCCGCCGTCACTACCCCGACGCCCAGACCACCGTCGAGTCGGTGGATCGGTTCTTCGGCATCATCGATCGCCACTTCGGGCTCACCCCCAGCCAGGTGGTGCTGGGTGATAGCGTGTGCAGCGACGACGTGAACAGCGTGGAGTATCCGCGCCGGGCCTTCGAGATGGTCGGACCCTTCAAACTCGGGGGACTGGACGGCTTTCCCTTTGCCGGACTCACCGGCATGGGGGCGTTTGCCGCGCATGTGCCCGACGATGGGGCCGTGTTCATCTATCATGCGCCGCACATCGGGGTGGGCAAGGATGGGTCGTTAGGCGCCATCCTGCGGCCGGGACAGAACAACCGCAGCGGATGTTGCGGGGCCTGCCGTGCTGCCCTCGCCAAGCTCCAGGGCGGGCTCGTGATTCCTGATGACATCTCGGCGCTGGACTACCAGCAGAATGTTCTCGAGCAAGTCCTGCTCCGGCAGCGGGAGCGCGTGTTGACGGCGGCCGTACCACTCAAGGAAGCTACCGAGGTCATCCAGGAGGCCATCGCGGACCGCATCGACCTGCTCACCGCCCGAACCGCCTTCAAAGCGCGGTATCTCATCGTGATGGGCGCCGTGCTCATCAATGGGGATCATGACATGGGGTCGTACAACGCAAATCGCCGCCTGGTCGTGACCGATCTGCGTTCTGGAGAGCGGCAAGACCTGCTCGGGGAACTGGTCGGGTAAGGGCTCGTTGCCACGACCCATCGGCGAGCTCGTGGCGGGCCGCGGAGCGATGGTCGTGACAGGCAACCATCGACTCGGCGCGTTCGAGGGGAACCTCCGACTCGTCAGGCAGCGCCACGCATGACGAGTCGGCCTGACGGCGGTTACTTCCTCGGGCAACCCACCTTCGGGTTGTAGTCCATGAACAGCCCGTTCGGGTTCTCGCGCCCGATCCACACGTGCAGCACCCAGAGCCCGAAGCGGAAGTTCTTGTGGAATGGCTGCCCAAAGAGCGACGGCGCTGTGTCGCTCGTCCAGGCCCCAAATGGAATCGCAAACTCTACGGCGACGAACCGGAGCGACCCGTCCTTCTGTGGCTCGTATACCAGGATCTCTGGCACGTCGTGCTGCACGGTCCCGTCGAACCTGGACAGCCACCCATAGTGCAGCCCCATGCCTCCGGCGACGGGATCGGTCATGCACTCGGTGAGCGAGTCCTTGTACCCCGCCGCGAGGGCGACCTCGTGACGTCGATACCGCTTTGTTGCCGCTCGGAGCTCCGCGAGCTCGCGAAGAGCCTGGGGCGTCAGTTGCACCGCAACGTGGGACGCGGGTTCGTGTTCCCTTACAATCGTCAGCGGCTCCGTTGCCGCGGGATCGCTCGAAGCGCGGCCGCAGGCGGCGACGAGCACGGCGCCGACAATCACTGAGTAACGCATCGGTGAGTAGCGCATCACTCAGCCCTCCGCCGCGACGTGGAAGTACGGATCGAGTACGCGCACTGATGCGATGCGGTCCACCGGCAGCCCATTTGCTGACGCGACTCGCCGAATGGCTTCCGGGTTCGGGCCGTCGTAGATGCAAAATGTTTTCGACCGGTCGTCGGTGACGTACGAGTGAATCCAGGTAACTCCCTCGGCAGCGTTTTTCTCGACGACGCGGAGGCAACTCTCGGCGCCATCCTTCGTACCCGGCACGGAAAGGCCGGTCGGGAAGGTGCGCTCGACCATGTAGCGAGGCATGTCTCTTGTCCTGTTTTGAAAGCCGGACCATTCCGGCCACGCGTAGCATGTTTCGGCCGGAGTGTCGCTACATCGGGAGCGTTCCCCATTTTGGCCTCGGTCGATCCCTATCTTGGAAGGGCTGAGCCGAAAACGAGCCGGGCGGGCCTCGTCGCTCGGAGTCGCCAAGCGCCGACGAGATCGGAGGCCGAGCTCGGTGCACCAGCGTCCATCTCGAGCGTCCAGCTGCGAGGGCAGGACCCGGCGGCTACCTAACGAAGCCCAAGTGCGACGGCCTTGGCCACTGCTTTTGCCCGCGACCGAACCTCGAGTTTGCCCAGCACGGCCGAGACGTGGTGGTCGACGGTCTTTTCCGAGACGTTGAGCCGCGCAGCGATCTCGGCATTGCTCAGCCCGTCGCAGATGAGGCCGAGGATCTGCTGCTGTCGCGTAGTGAGTCCAAGCGGGTGTGCGCGCGTCGAGGGACGCGAGCCGCGCGGCACTCCGCGGGCGCCCATGCTCGCAAGCTTCCGCCTGACCATGGTCGCGCCGGCGAGCGAGCCGATTCGTTCGAAGAGCGCGAGCGACTGGCGCAGCCCGTCTTCCTCGTCGGCATCCGCGAGAGCATGTGCCTGGTCGACCACACTCCCGATGTTCTTCCACTCGGCGGCCGCAGCGCGCCAGTCGCCTGCGAGCGAGAGTCCCACGACGTGCGGCACGCCATCGAGCGGGCCCGCGACTCGCCCAGCGCGCCACAGCCAGAGCGTGAGCTCCGCCCGGCGCCACGGAGTGACCTCCTCCATGTCAGGAGGATAGGCCCACGCGCTCTCGTCGCCCGTTCGCTCACCATTGCCGCTGAGCCATGCCGCCTCGGCGCGTGCACAGGCGGCTGCTTCTCGGCGCTGCAATTCGTCAGCACCGATTGCGAGGGCACGGGTCTCGTCGAGCAGCGCCTCCCAGCCCGGGTGCTCGCGATGCCTCCGCACCCGTGCCAGCACGGCGAGCGCGGGGATGCGGCTCACGACCGAGGCGCGCGGATTGTCCGCGACGGCGCATGCATCGTCGACGGCTGAGTCCCACTCCCCGGTTTGAAAGCGCAGGTGAGCGCGCCAGGCGCGCATGTAGAGCACCCACGAGTCGAGGTCGTGCTCGGTACTGAACGCGATGCCTTCATCGAGCCAGCGACGGGCCGCCTCGAGCTTGCGAGACAGGATCGTCGTTGACGCGAGATTTGTGTAGGCCCGTGCAATGTGCTCGTGCAACTGGTGTTCCTGGGCGATGACGAGCGCACGTTCCAGTCGTTCATACCCGCCCGGTCGTTCGTAAACGCATTCGGCAGTGCCGACATTGTTGAGCGCATGCGAGAGAGTGGCCGCGTCGCCTAACGGTTCGGCGATGGCGATCGCCCGGTTGCCCCAGAGGAGCGCGCCCTCGACGTCGTCGGCGAGCATCGCCAGCTGGGCGACATTGCTGTAGGCCATCGCCAGTGCGCTCCCACGTGGTACTCGCTCGAGCACGTCCACGGCTTCGCGACCATAGCGCTCGGCGTCGGCGCGCTGGCCGATGAACCAGTGCAAACGAGAAAGCCAGCGCAGGGTCTCGCCAGCGCGCTCCTCGTTGCCTGATGTCTGCCAGAGCCGGAGCGCCTCCTGACGAGCGGCGATCGCCTCCGGCATCTGATCCGTGAGGTAGCACTCGTAGGCGTGACGCTCGAGGAGCCGAGCGCGCTCGGTCGGCAGAAGCGCGAGGGTGTGGCGAAGCGCGCGGGCAAAGTGCTTCACCGCCTCACGATGTGCACCGGCAGCGGCTGCCTGCTCGGCGGCGAGGGGCGCCAGCTCGCGAAGTGCGACCGTGTCCCGAGCGCCCTCGGCGTGGTGGACCAGGCGGGCAACGTCCGCGCGCGCCGGGTCAGCCGCGCCCACGCGGCGCAAGGTATCAAGGCATCGTGCATGGAGCTGCCGTCGCCGTTCCGGTGCCAGCGATTCCTCGACCGCCCGGCGGGCGAGCTCGTGCCGGAAGCGCAGCGCGCCTTCGGCGTCGCGCACCATCCCGGCCGACACACATTCGTCGAGTGCCGCCGTCGGCGGCGCGAGCAAGGCCTCGATGAGCCACCCCTCGGTGCGCATCGGAACGACGGATGCGAGCTCCGTGATGCATTGAGCGTCTAGTGAAAGACGCGCGGTGCGCGCCAGCACGGCGTCCCGCACGGTTGGGGGCACGTCGCCGTCCCCGGCCGCCAGTGCCTCGGTAACGAAGAAGGGATTTCCCCCGGTGATTTCGTGAAGACCCGTCGCTGGCTGTCCCGCATCGCGAGCAAGCCGCGACACCGCGACTGGCGACAGCGCGGCAGGCCTAACGCGCCTGAGGGCACTTCCTGGCAATTGCCCCAATGCGGCGCGCAGCGGATGAGTGGCCCCCATCTCGTCGTCGCGGTAGGTGACGACGATGAGCGCGGGGGCGTTCGCGATGCGACGGCCGAGAAAGCGGAGGAGGTCGAGCGTCGCTTCGTCGGCCCAATGCGCGTCTTCGATGACACAGAGCGTCGCGCCCCTGCCGCGCTGAAGCTCGTCAAGCGCGGCCGTGAAAATCGCCTCGCGCCCTCCGGAGCCGCCAAGTGCCGCGAGAAGTCGCGGGCTGGATACGCGCGCGATGTCGTGAAGCGGACCGAGGGGACGCGGAGTCAAGAGCGGGTCGCACGCTCCCCAGAGGGTGCGGACTCGATCGGCGACCCTCCGAGCGAAGTGCGTGACCAGAGCGGTCTTGCCAATCCCGGCTTCGCCGCTGACGAGCGCGATCGCCCCTCTGCCTTGCGCAGCATCATCGAGCGCAGCGGTCAGCGCAGCGAGTTCGCTTGCCCGTTCGAGCAGCTCCAATTGCGGCATTGGCGACATTTCCGGCCCGCGGATGGACGAGACCTTGCTCTCACCCTCTCGCACAATCTATGCGGCCCAGCTTTACCCCAGATGGGGTCGAATGCCTGCGACGGGATCGACGGTCTCGAGGGTTCTGTCGGTCAGGGTGACCGGCGTCACAGGGAGTCGCCGTGGCATCCTCAAGGGGTCAGCCATATCGGCGTCGGGTTGTCGAAAGCGCCGGGTGTCCACATACTGGATGCCAAGTCACATGCTCACATGAGTTGCTGCCTCGAGTGCCCCACACTGTGGCTGACGCGTCGCGTCGGCGTGCTGGTGCTGCTCGCGACTATCGGGTCGTGTAGCGATCAGTCCACGCTTGGCGAAGACATTGCCCGCGTTGACGTGACGCCGGCGAACCTCGCGCTCACTCAGGGCGAGGACAGTGTGGTCAACGCCGAGGTGCGTTCAACCGAAGGCGCGCTGCTGCCGGATCGGCGTGTGTATTGGGCGTCATCAGCAACCGCGGTGGCCACGGTATCGGCGGTCGGGATCGTTTCGGCCATCGCTCCCGGAACTGCGCGCATCGCGGCCAGTGCCGGTGGTAAATCGGGGCTGGTGCAAGTGACGGTCGCGGCCCCGCCTATTTCCGTGGTGCGTGTGACGCCCTCCACGTCGGGTGTTGGCGTCGGCGCCAGTCTGACGTTGCGGGCGGACGCCCTCGAAGCGTCGGGAGACACCATCCAGGGGCGTCCCATCACCTGGCGCTCGAGCAGCGCGGCAGTGGCGTCCGTCAATGCGCTGGGGACGGTGCAGGGAATGACCCCCGGCACGGTGAGTATCACCGCAACCGTGGCCGGGGTGACGGGGACCGCCGTGATTGCGGTGCAGGCACTGGCTGTGGCCCGGGTGACAGTTGCTCCAGCGACGGCATCAATGCTCGTCGGGAGGTCGGTGCCGTTTACTGCCACACTCAGGGCAGCAGACAATGCCGTAATCACCGGACGGTTTGTCAGCTGGACGTCGTCGGCGCCAGCGGTTGCTTCGGTGTCTTCAACTGGCGTGGTGATTGGCCTCGCCCCAGGAACGGCGACGATCACGGCGACGAGCGAGGGCCGAACGGCCACGGCCACCGTGACAGTGATCCCGGTGCCCGTGGCGTCCGTGAGTGTCGTGCCTAACACACTCACTCTCGGTGTCTCCAAAACCGCTCCCCTGATCGCCCTTCCGGCAGACAGTGCGGGGGGGCTGCTCGGAGGACGCGCCGCGACGTGGGTGACCTCGGCGGCGACAATTGCCACGGTGTCGTCTGCTGGGGTGGTCACGGGGGTCGCGCCCGGGACCGCGCGGATCACCGCCACGGTCGAGGGAAAAAGTGCCAACGCAACGGTGACGGTGACCACCGTTCCGGTCGCTCGAGTGACTATCACTCCGCCCACCATCTCCATAAACCGGGGCCAGACATTCCAGCTGACGGCGGCGACTTTTGATGCCGCGGGCGTCGCGCTGACGGGTCGTGTCGTAACGTGGCTTTCTGGGTCGGCCACGATTGCGCGGGTGACGGCGCAGGGCCTGGTGACAGGCCTCGCGCGCGGGTCGGTTCTTATTTTTGCGGAATCCGAGGGGCAGCGCGCCAGCGCGACCATCACCGTGCAGTAGGGAGGGGGGCGGCGGCTTCCCTCGGCGCGTACGGGGGGCAGATTCCTGCGCGATCCCCTTACCCCGCGCCCATGCACAACGCTGAAGACCTGCTGGCTCAGGCTGAACTCGATGTGTCAGCCCAGGCCGACGCCCTTGGTCTCGAAGGACTCGACCGACGCCGCTTCATGCTGTTCTCGCTGGCCTCGGCCGCAGCCACCACCCTCGGCTGGTCTGGCGCAGGACAGGCCCAGGCGCCGACGGCAGCCCCGGTGCAGCAGCAGCCGCAGACGCCACCACTCCCGTTAGGCAACGGCGAGGCGCCGGCGCTGCAGTTCCAGCCATACCCGGGAGGCACCGGGGCGTTCATGGAAAAGCTGGCGCGCGAGCGCGGGCGTGCGGCCTTCGATCGCGCCGAGTTCAAGGTGGCCAAATGGGACGGGGCGGTGCCCACCAGCGCCGAGGACCTGGCGTTCCTGCCTGCGCATCGTTTGTCTGCGCTGATCAAGGCGCGCAAGGTGACGTCGCTGCAGCTGACCAACATCTATCTCGAGCGGTTGCAGCGCTACAACCCCACGCTGCTCTT
This sequence comes from uncultured Gemmatimonadota bacterium, assembly GCA_902826615.1. Taxonomy (GTDB): domain Bacteria; phylum Gemmatimonadota; class Gemmatimonadetes; order Gemmatimonadales; family Gemmatimonadaceae; genus RBC101. Next base: position 299,106 of record CADEFN010000004.1, on the reverse strand, counting down.
TGCCGTGACCATCATGCCCGAGCAGGCGCGGGCGGAGGCGGCGCGTGCGGACGCCGAGATTGCGGCCGGGCGGTATCGTGGACCCCTGCATGGACTTCCGTACGGGCTCAAGGATCTCTTCAGCACAAAAGGCGTCCCGACCGCATGGGGCACACGAGACTTCGAGAACCGCATCATCGACGAGGACGCGGAGGTGGTCGTCCGGTTGCGCGAAGCAGGCGCCGTGCTTCTCGCCAAGCTGTCGACGGGGATGTTTGCCCAGGGCGATCAGTGGTTCCGGGGCCGCACGAACAATCCGTGGAACATCGTGCAGGGCGCCAGCGGATCGTCCGCGGGACCGGGCTCGGCGACGGCCGCGGGGTGTGTCGCGTTCAGCATCGGGACAGAGACGTCGGGCTCGATCGTGAGCCCAAGTATCCGCAACGGGATCAGTGCGCTGCGTCCCACCTTTGGCCGCGTCAGCCGGTATGGCGGCATGGTGCTGGCCTGGTCGATGGACCGTGTGGGTCCCATGTGCCGCACCGTGGAAGACTGCGCCATGGTCTTCAACGTGCTGCATGGTGTGGACGAGAAGGATCCGTCCACGGTGATGGCACCATTCGAGTTCGATCGCAAGATTGCGTTAGGTTCGCTGCGGATCGGGGTGGACCCGGCCGCGCCAAAGGAATTCGTGGACAAACTCCGTGAGCTGGGCATGAACCCCAAAGCGGTGGGCGCGCGGCCCACGGTGCCCGGGTCGGGGAGTGGGCTGGGCGTCGAGGGGGCGGCGGCCTTCGACGAGTATGTGCAGCGGAAGGCAAAGGAGATCGGTCTGGACTTGTCGGCTCTGCCCGAAACACCGCGTGGTGGGGGAGGACCGGGCGCTGGCGGTCCGCCACCGGCCACGCCAGGAGGGCCGCCGCCCAACCCAACTGCGGGCAGCGACTGGAACCCGCGGTTTGTGAGCGCCCGAACCGTGCGCGGATTCGACTTCATGCAGAACCAGCGGCGGCGTTATGCGCTGGTGCAGCGCTGGGGCGAATACATGAAGGAGCTGGACATGTTCATCGCCGCACCGTCGGCGGACGTGGGGCAAAATGCGCAGACCGGTCATCCGTGTGCCGTGGTGCCCTACAAGTTCGATGTTCCGGTGCAGCAGCAGGGGCCGGGTGGTGGAGGCGGGGGAGGGCAGAACGCTCCCCGCCTCGAACTCAAGGCGCAGCCGATTTGTGCGACGATCATCGGTGCCCTGTTTGCCGACGACAAGATTCTTTCCGTGGCGCACCGTTTTCAGGAGGCCGCGGACATCCACCTCAAGAGGCCGGCCCTGTAGACCGGCTACAGGCACACCTTCGCGGCATTGTAGGGGGCGCGCGTGCCATTTGGCATGTCGGCCCCATCTACGCGCAGCGTGTTACCAAGGGCCGCGGGGTGCGAGAACCAGGCGTCGGCAAAGGGGAGTTCCGCACCAAGTGAGAGCGCGAAGGTGGAGCTGCGAAGGTACGGTAGTACGCCAAGGCCCAGGCCAGTCGAATGGCGGGACAGGGAGATCAGCAGGTTCGCCTGACAGCTGTTGATGAACGTATTCCCCGACGCCGAGACATTCACATCACCTCGGAGGGTGGTGCCCGCCACCGGAAACCCACCTTCGATGATCAACCCGAACCGGTTGTCCGTCGACAGGTTGCGGGTGAGGGACACGTTCACCGTTCCCTGCACGTCAGGGGCGCCATTGCCAATGGCTGCGACGCGGTAGGCGGTTCCCACGGGCACTCGCTGATGGCCGCTGACATCGTTGTTATCGACGACCACCGTGGCGGTCGACGTCCGGGGCACCACGAGCTGCTGGAATCCCGGGGGCAAGGGAAGCAGGGTAAACGGCATGATCAGCACCCCGGGCACTCCACCATCCACCAGGGTATTGGAGCGCACGATGAAGTTTGTCCCCGGACCGTTCATGCAGATGTCGCAGGTGCCACCGGGCCCACTCGAGTAATTGCGTTCCACCCTGACGCCACCGGAGCGCACATCCACCCGCTCGGAGAAATTGCCTTCAAAGCTGTTGCCGATCACCTCGATCCCCTCGGCCCGCAAGCTGAGGACACCAACGCCGGCCACGGTGTCGGGTGTCTGATGTCCCGACTGAAACACAAACCCTTCGATGCGCGCGTTGTGACCATTGCGATCGCCACCGGCGTCGACGGCCACCAGGACTTCGGCGTATCGCGTGTTGTTGGTGGGCCCGAAGATCCGGAGTGGCGGATCGGCGCGCAGCACCGAGGCACGGAGCCCGGCACTGGGACCTGAAGCGCGTCCAGCGGCGTCGACCGGCATGTCGTAGGCACCACGCAACGTGACGTTCGGAATGTCAATCAGGAGCGGGAGTTGCTCGATGTCCGGGCCCGCCGGGGTGCCGGTGGTGCCCACGTAGGTACCGGGGGACACCTGAATGACGATGCGACAGGCACTTCCGCGACTCGCGGTCAGACTACGGCTTTCTCTCGCTTGTTTCAGCGCGTCCGTGATGCGGCGAAAGACCACACCAGGTGTCGGCGTGATGTCGCGGTCCACCAGCAGCCGAGCCACGTATCCGCCACGGGCGACAAGGTCGCCCAGCCGCGCGACTGGCAGTTCGGTTGATGTGGTGGCGCCTGGCTCGCAGACCACGGCGCGTTCCTGGAACGGTGGTGGTTCTGCTGCGTCGCTACAAGCGACGAGGGCCATGAGGGCGACCATCGCAGCTCTCGGGCCGAGGTGACGTCGCGTGATCTGTGTGTGCATGTGCGGTCCGTGATGAAATGGGGAGGACAGGCGGGTGGCTGTCAGAAGCGTCCTTCGGTCGGCGTCCTTGCGGGTCATCATCAGCATTCATACCAGCCGAAGGTTGGTGTGCCCCGATCCTGGATGCCGATGAGGTCAACGAGAGGGCCGGACGCCTCCGCTGTCACGCGACGCCCATCCTCGAGGACGGCGGACACGCGGGCGATCGGTGCCATTCTCTCCGGGACCGATTCGACAGCCCAGCCGAAGTCATAGGGCTGGAAGTCGAAGAGGAAAGTCTTTTGTCCGCCCTCCAGTGGCACCGCGGCGCAGGCGGAGGTGTGCCCGGCAAAGACGACCTGCGTAATGGTCATGTTGACCAGCGAAGTGACCGCGATGTCAGGCGCGAAATACCGCGCACCTGGCGCGCTTGTGTAGAGCATCGAGTATTCGTTGATCGCCAGCACGGGGTACCGTGTGTCAGACAACGACCACGCTGTCAGGCGCAGCATGGCCGCAGGCCCGGGTTGGCTGTCGGACTCATTAACGAGCCCGAAGGATCTGACCACTACCTCTATCTCACCCGCGAACATCGGGCGAATCGTTGCTCGGGAAATCCCCGAAGTTTCGTATACGTCAATCGCAGGCACCCCAGATGCTGACCAGGTCATGTGGGACGAGACCTCGACCACCTCTCCCTCGGCATCGAGGAACTCGGCGATGATCTCATGACTCTTTCCGACTTCCACGCCGGTACCGCCGCTGGCCAACCTGAGCCGGACTGTGGCAGGGTGAGTTTCGACAATGGTGCGAGCGGTCCTTGATCCCGAGGTCGCCGTAATGGTCGCCCTCCCGTGGCCGACGGCACGCGCAAGTCCTTTTTCGTCGACGACGACGACCTTGGGGTCCGAAGATGCCCACGTTCCCGTCACAGGAGTCTGCACCCCGTTCGGCCCAACGCTGACCAGGCTCAGCTGGTGATTGGCGCCGATGGTGAGGCTGAACTTGAGTAGACCGGAGATGTGGAGCTGGCCCTGGAACACGCTCGTCGGTTCCGTGGTGCAACCGAGCGAGGCGACCAGGATGATGGAGAGCGTTTGGATCGCCGATCGCAGGGTTCCGCGGATGCAACGCCACCGGTCAACGGCCCCCAGCCAGGAACCGGGTTGCTTTCTTGTCATTATTGAGCCTCGTGGTGTTCTCAGGGACCGAGCCGAAATACGCCTCCCGCACGACCAGCCTAGCGCGGAGGTGTGAGGCAATCGTGAGTTGCCGGTGACGGCGCCGTGAGCTGATCAAAAGGCGGGTTGCGTTCCTCTTATCTCCGTGCGACTGTGGCCGTCATGCGTTCTGCATGCGCGCGAGCAGCGACCCAAGCCCGGTTGATACGAACAGCTTTGCTCTGGATGGTCTCATGGTCTTTCCCGTTGGCCGCCCAGGGGCCCACGGGCGCCTCCGTGCACATCCACGTATCCGTAGGGGGTACACCCGTCGCTGACGCGGCAGTCGACCTCGGTTCGTATGCGACGGGTGCTACGCGCACCATTCGGACCGGGCGAGATGGGTTCGCCCGCTTTCAGGCTCTCGACGTCGGCAGGTATCGAGCGGTGGTTCGTGTAATTGGGTTCAAGCCGGCGAGCGTGGAGGACGTGCTGGCACGACTGGGGGATCGGCTGCTCGTGGAGGTCGCTCTCGAGGGCGCGGACGCCTCCACGTTACCGGGAGTGCTCGTAAGAGGTGGCGCGGCGCGTGACCTGAGTCATGGGGGCGCCAGCGCGGTCATTGATGCGAATCAGGTGCGCCACGTTCCCGTGCTCAATCGCGACTTCACGGGCCTTCTCCCTCTCACCGGACAGGCCCTTGGCAGGACCCCGTCCATCGGCGGTCAGCACTTCCGGTTCAACAGCATTCTTGTGGACGGTGCGGCCGCAAATGACCTATTTGGAACCGGCATCACCCCTGGGGCCAACACCGGGGGGCGTTCCACATCCATTGAAGCGATCGAGGAACTGCGCGTGAGCGTCGCCCCCTTCGACGTGCGATACGGGTGGTTCACCGGTGGCCTGATTTCGGCGGCGACGAAGTCTGGCACCAACCGGCGACAACATCGCGTCTACTCCTTGTATTCGCGTTCGAGCCTCACCGGGCGCGACACCGCTGGTGCCCTGGGAAGCGCCGCCGAGCAACTCCAGCTTGGTTTCAGTAGCGGTGGGCCCATCGTGCCAGGGCGGCTGTACTACTTCGGGCTTGCCGAACGGGAAACGCGTACGCGTCTCTATCAGGACAACCCGGTTGCTGATCCTTCCACCGGTATTTCTCGGGCCACGACGGACAGTGTGCGGAGCCTGGTGCGTTCGCAGTTGGGCTTCGACCCCGGCACCGCGGATGACGTGCAGCTGGGCCAGCCCAACGCGAACACCTTTCTCAAGTTGTCGTGGCAGGCTTCCGCGCGGCACGCGATTACCCTGAGCCATGCCTCCCTCACCGCCCGGTCCGAGGGACTCGCGCGGGGCGTCCGCAACTCGCAGGTCAGTGACGGCTTCCAGCTATCGCGCAGCGGAAGTGAGTCGAGCACGCGCACCAATACCGGACTGCTGAAAGCCGTGAGCAACTGGTCGCGGGTGACCCATGAGGGGATTCTCAGTGTCTCGTCCGTTCGTGATGCCGGCGATTCACGACAGCGCACGCCCCTCTTTCTCATCCGGGGTGATGTCGGCAACAACTACATTGCAGCTGGCTCAGTGGTGTCGGCCCAGGGAACCAGGACTGCGTATCGCAGTGTGGAAGCCACCAGCAACACCATGCTGTCGCTGGGGTCGCACCTCATCACACTTGGCACGCAGAATCTCCTCGTGCGCACCGACGACAACTTTGTGCGAGGGGCGTGGGGTGTGTGGACGTACCCGAGTGTCGATGCGTTCGCTCGCGCCGCCCCCTCATTGTACGAGGTCGCCCTCCCGCTCAACGGGGGCCCTCGCGCACGGATCAACTCCACGCTGTTGTCAGTCTATGCGCAGGACGAATGGCAGCTCACCGACGGATTGTCCCTTGCCGCGGGCCTTCGATACGATCACTCACGGTCGAACCAGCCGCCCACCAATGCAGACCTCGCGGCGAGAGCGGCACTCGGCAACATCGACACCGGACGCTTTCCCTCCAGCTATGGGGCGGCCGCACCGCGCGTGAGCCTGACCTGGGCGCCGAGGGTGGCGCAACACACGGTGCTCCGTGCCGGCATCGGAACGTTTGTCGGACGACTCCCGCTCGCCTGGCTGGGGAACGCGTTCTCGGGCACCGGGCAGCAGAGCACCACACTCACCTGCCGGACAGCGGGGAGCGTGCCACCCGCGACCGTCGACATCGATGCCCTTCCGACGAACTGTCTCACGCAGGGCGTCCGGACCATCCCGAGTGTTACCTGGTTCGACCCCGGGTTCCGGATGCAGCAGGTCACCAGGTTTGCAGCGGGGATTGAACGCGACGTGGGGCTTGGCGTGCGGGCCACGGTAGACCTGGTCACCACGCGCTCGCGCGACAACCTGGTGATCACAGACGACAACCTCGTGCCGCTGGGTGTCACCGCGGAAGGGCGTGCCATGTATGGCAGTCTTGCGTCGAACGGGGCGGCGCGAGTCGCGCGACGCGATATTGCCTATGGCCCCGTCTATCGTATTGGCAATGTCTCTGGCGAGCGGTCCTCCCTGGTGACGATGGCGGCCCGTCGTGCATGGGGTGACCGTGGTCTGACGCAGCTGAGTTACACCTGGTCGCGCGCGCAGGACGTCATGAGCGTCGTCGGCAACAACGGACTCCTCATGTTTCGCAACAATCCGGTCGACGGGAGCCTCGAGCAACGCGCCTTGCGTCGCTCCGGGCGCGACGTGCCCCACACCGTCGTTGCCGTGGGTGTCCTCCCCCTGGGATCCCGCACCACCATGACGCTGCTGTATCGACTGCGGTCAGGGCTTCCCTACGCCTACACGGTGAATGCCGACGTGAATGCCGACAGTGGCACCCGCAACGACCTGGCATGGATCCCGAGAGATTCGAGCGACATTTCGCTTTCAACGCCAGCGCTGTTTCGCGATCTGGACCGCTTCATTCGCGAGGAGTCCTGCCTGCAGCGGGCGCGCGGGCGGTTGATGACACGCAACAGCTGCCGAAACCCGGCAGTGCAGATGCTGGATCTGCGCCTGACACGCGCGATCCGTCTGCCTGGCAACCGGCGGGTGGAGCTGGATGCCGATCTGTTCAATGTGCTCAACGCGCTGCGGTCGCAGTGGGGCATCGTGCGCGAGACATCGGCTCGTGAGGATGTGCCGCTGCTCAACGTGACGGGGTGGGACGTGGTGCGGAACCGGCCTGTGTACGCCGTCCCCGCGCGCGCCGGCGTGGCTGCGTTGCCGTCGCGTCGCCGCGCCGTCCCCGACGACTCCAAATGGCGTTTGCAGATTGGCGCGCGGGTGCAATAGGGCGCAACGACGCAAACCAATGAATGCAGCCCGACTCAGCGGAGTGGACCGACCCGTTGCAGGAGCGCCTTGAAGGTCGGAGTATCCCGGAATTCATCAACAGCTGGCGGGCAACTCATGCGATGTAGTGCAATGGAACGTTCCTGCTCCAGCTGACGCAGGGCGCGGAAGCCGGTCGCGCTGTCACCCGCCAGCAGGGCCGCGAGACCCATGCGCAACGTGCTCGCGCGGGGCAGACGTTGCAGCCTCGCCATTTCTGTGCGCCCGTCGGTATGGGTCAGGTCGTAGTAGCCCGCCTTTCCACGCACGCCATCGAGTCGCCTTTGCATGACGGTATCTCCCTCTGCTTCGGCCAGACGGCGCCACATATCGAGTGCATCGTCGTAACGCCCCAGCATGGCCAGCGCGCGTCGCGCGCCTTCCAGCGCTTCCGTTTCACGTGGTCTCGCCTCGAGTTGCGTTTCCAGCAGGGACAACGCGTCTGCCGGACGACCAGCGCAAAAGTGCAGTATCACCTCCCGTCCACGGTAAAGCTCGGAGAACGGATCCAGGTGTTGTGCAAAACGGATGGCATCCCGCGCCTCATCGAATCGGTGGGCGTGGCGAAGCAGCACCGACTTGAGCAGCCATGCCTCCGTGTTCGATGGCTCGACCGAGATGGCCGAATCGACGAGTGCAAGCGCTGGCTCCAAACGCAGGTCCCTGATGGCAATAGCCATTCCGAGATTGGCCAGCGCGGAGCCCTGCCGCGGATCCTGAGCCAGCGCCTGCTGGGCCGCGTGTGTTCCTGCCCGCACCGCCTCGTCCGGGGGCAGGCGGTCGCCGTTCGCGGCTGACATCCAGAAGGACGAGATGCCTGCCCACGCTCTCGCGTTTCGCGGATCGCGCGCGATGGCTGCCTCAAAGTGGGCTCGCGCCGTATCAGGCCGCAGCCTGGTGTTCAGGAAGAAGAGCCCGAGCAGCGTAAGCCGGTACGATTCTGCGTCGATGCGGTCAGACTCTTCCTTGGGTATCACGCGCCGACGAAGCAATGTCGCTCCCACCGCGGCCGCCACTCGGCTTTCTGCATTGCTGAGCCCCGCCAGCGAGAATGAGACCGTGGTTGCCTCTTCACGCCGACCCGTCTCCGCGTTGAGCACGGCGGCCCGAAGTTCGAGGGTGTCTCCTCTCGAGCGCAGCCAGCTCTCGAGTACAAAGGTGCGACGAAGGTCTGAACCCAGCCGAGTGAGGTCGGGTCCGGTTGTGTCCGCGAGCGTTGCTCGTGCACTTGAACGAATGACGATGCCACCCACCCCGTCCAGGCGTCGGCCCACACCATCAGCGATCCCTGACGCCAGATAGGCCAGCGTCGCGTTCCCGGTTTCGTTGCGCATCGGATACACGACGAGGGTCGGCGCAGGATCCGGCGATGTCCGCCCGCGTGCGACAAGCCAGGCAAGCACTCCAATGACGGGCAGCGCGAGCCACATCCACCGCGAGTGCGTGCGAAGGGCTCGCGGGCCTGGCGCAGGAGACGCGGACACCTTGTCTCCAACTCCTTGCTGTATCGGAGCGACTTTCTCAGGTGACGAAGGAACGGGGCGGCCGGGGACATTGTCCGTGCTCTGCACGTCGACGGCGAGGCTGTCATCGTCAAGGGGGCGAGACTCGCTCCTCGTCCGAATGGCGTCCATGAGTGCGACGGTTTCCGAGGACGGTCGAACTCCGAGGGACTCGTTCAGCTGTTCGCGTAGCCGCTCGTACACCGCAAATGCTCCGGCACGATCACCACTTCGGTCCAGCAGTGAAATCCAGCGCCGTGCCGCCGTTTCGTCAGCCGGTGCCAACTCCGACGCTCGACGGGCGGCTGCCACCGCCAGACCGAGGCGGCCGGCGTCACTGTGCTCGATCGTGAGATGGGCCGCGGCCTTGGCTGCGAGACCACGGATTCGCTCGCGCTCGCTCTGCAGCCAGCGGTCAAACTCAGGGGCCTCCGGAACGTAATAACCCGCGAGCAGGTCGCCCGCGTACGCGTCGACCGCCTCGGCGTATCGACCCCCCTCCAGCGACGCCTCGACCTGAGCGATGTCGCTATTGATCAGCTCGGGATCCAGTCCCAGCTCCTCATCCCCTCGCGCGCGAATCGTCCCGTCGGGCAGATGACGCCGCAGCGTATAGAGGGCGCTCCGCAGGGCCGAACGTGCCTTGCCCTGGTCATGATCGGGCCAGAACACGCCGAGGAGCGCGTCGCGGCGGTGCCAGGAGCCTGGGCGAGGAAGCGACAGGTAGGCCAGCAGCGCCACATGCTTGGGCTGTCGCAGGAGTGCGTCAAACTCGCCGCCATTTTCGTCGGCCAGCCTGACTTCACCAAGCATTCGAAGCTGCAGCATGGGCGACAAGGTAGGAGCAGCCCCGAGGTGCAGGAAGGGCGCTGCCCCCGTGAGGCGTACAGCTCACGGCCATCACGCAGTCGTATCACGGCTCTCTCACGTGAATCGATCATGGTGCCTCTGCAGGTCAAGCTCCTCCATCACACCATGAGGTACGTCATGTCCCGGAACACTCCAACCTCCCGTCTCGTGCTCGCTCTCACCGTCTTGTTGAGTGCCTGCTCAGCGGACGTCCCCACTGCAGCTTGGCGACCAGCGGACGCCCCCCTCGACGTCTCTGCCGCCGCCCCCGTTGCGGGTACCCTGGCAGCCGTGCTGTCGGGCAATGCGCAAGCCGTCGACGCGGCGCCAACCCTCGTTCCGGTGGGCGCGCCTCTTCCGCCCTTTGTCGAAGCACGGCTGTATGCCATTGCCAACACGGCGATCCACGACGCGCTCAATGGAGTCCGTCCCCGATACGACCGTTACGCTGACACTGGGCCCGTGGACCAGGGGGCGCATCCCGTCGCGGCGGCTCTCACCGCCGCCCATGATGCCATCGTCGGTGCTGCCCCCGGTGCCCAGGTGAGTACCGATGCCTGGTATGCGGCAGAAATGGCCAACCTGGCCGGGCAGAGCGGGCTTCCGGCGGGGATCGCGGTCGGGCAGCGTGCGGCCGCGGCCATCCTGGCGCGCCGGGCAAGTGATGGCACTGCCGGCGGTGGTGTGGCACCCTACACACCGGGACACGCTCCGGGCGACTACCAGTTCACCTTCCCGTTCAACACACCGGGCTTCGACTTCTTCGGCACGGGGGGATTTGCGGACGCCTCTGTCTGGGGCATCAGTGTGACGCCATTCCTCGTCCCTTCGACCTCACACTTCCGCTCCCGTGCGCCGTACGGCGCGGCGACCAACTCCGATGCGGTTCTCACCAACGGCTACACACGTGACTTCAACGAGGTCAAAGCCCTTGGCTGCGTCGGCTGCGCCGCCAGGTCAGCAGAGCAAACACGCATCGCCAACTTCTGGATCGAGAATTCCCCCACCGCGTGGAATCGGATTGCTCGAACACTGGTATCGGCCAACACGCTGAATGCCTGGGATGCGGCGCGCCTCTTTGCGCTGCTGCAAATGGGAGAGTTCGACGTGTACGCCACCACCCTCGAGTCAAAGTACCACTACAACTTCTGGCGTCCGGTCTCGGCGATCGAGCTTGCCGGCACCGATGGGAATCCCTCCACGTCGCCACAGGCCGGTTGGCAGGTGCTGGCGTTCCCGACACCGCCCGTGCCGGACTGGCCGAGTGCACACGCGAGCGCTGGTGGGGCCGCGTCGGTCATTGTGCGCGAAGCGCTGGGGCGTGCATCGGGACCATTCACTGCCACCAGCACCACGCTGCCGGGAGTGAGTCGTGGGTTCCCATCGCTTGCCGACGCAGCGCGCGAGAATGCGGTATCACGGGTGTACGTCGGCTTCCATTTCCGTGAGGCTGCGAACGAAGGGCTGGAGCAGGGACGAGCGGTGGGCCGCTTCGTGTCCAGAGCGCTGGCGCCGCGCTAAGCGCGGGGCAGGTGATGCAGGGAGGTGTGTCCGGTCTCCCTGCATCACTCGAACGCGTCTTCACCATGCTTCGTCAGACTCACGCGGGTTGTGGTGAGTGCCTAGGTCCCCCCGCGCTACCCAAAAGAAAATTGCAGGAATGCGTGCAGCGGCACTGGTGGGCTCACTTCGGTGCGGGTAACCTCCAGTGGGCTACGGCACGTGGTGAGTTCACCCGCGCGCACACCGGTGCCGTATCAGGGCGCTGGCCGTGTTTCCGGCCCCTTCCTCGAACACCGGCGGACTCCAATGGGCGACAAGTCTCCACGATCCAAGGAACGCAAGAAACAGCAGGATATCACCCAGAAGAAGGACGTGAAGGCCGCCGCGGCAGCAAAGGCGGCTCCACCATTGACCAAGGCGCTCAAGCGCTGAGTGGTCGTGCGCGCCACGGCCGCCGCGTCACTCCCGATGGCTCGTGGCGCGTGGCAGTGTACGTCGCGCGATTGTGGTGCGTCGGCGGCCCTTGCCTAACGAACTGCGTGCAGGCGAGGATCGCCCAGCAGGCCTCCCTCGTCCCGCGGATCCACCCGGAGGCGTGCTCCGGCGTGCGCAAAGTGGTAGAGGCGGCCGGTGACGGCGCCGCGTAATGTCGCCTCGCCCCCGCGGACGAGCTCGAACATGCTCACGCCCGACGGCCGCGGTGCAGGCGAGCCCAGGACCGGCTGGGCGGCCACGGCCGCAGCGCGCGCCGCGGCCCGGTTGCTGCCACAACACATGATGTTACCCTCCGTTGGTTGTTGGTGCACCGGCCTGCCGGTCGGGCACGAGGCGTTCGAGCAGGATGGCCCCTCCCGAGAGCGCCGGCCACAGCAGCAGCCGTGCTCCCCACTCCTCCCCGATCCAGCCCGCCACGGGAAAGGCCACCCACAGGCTCGCACAGTAGAAACAGTCCATCAGTTGTCCCCAGAAGCCGGCTCCGGCCGCGCCGCGGAGGCGGGCCACGATGTTCCATGGTCCGTCCTCCGCGACGACGAGATGCGTGACGCGCCACGTCACCAGAATCCCCACCACCACCATCACGCCACGCATCTGGCCGTTCCGGTTACACCGTCACCTGGAAACTGCGCTCACTCAGATTGCGGTGAGCGTAGTTCTCCTGGCAGTTCACGATCGTACGCTTGTACGCCCGCAGCTCCAACTGGTAGCAGCAGGAAATGGGGAAGGCGATCGAGGCCGGAATGCTGAGACGAATGGCCCCGCCGGTCCAGGTCGGCGCCGCGGCGTTCTGCGGTGCACTGCGCGCGTCCTGATACGTCGGCCCCACCTGGGCCGCCGCTGGCACCGGTGGCGCCCCGCCTGGTAGCGGCGTGAGTGTCCCGCCCAGGGCGATCAGATCGCGCGAGAGGTTCTCGCCGAAGGTGACAATGAGGTCGTAGAACGCCAGGTGTCCCTGGGCGTCGTGGGCCACAAAGTCCACCTCGAGCACATCGTTAGGCTGTAACGCCACGGCACCGCAGGCCCCGATCGCTACCGATCCACCGCCGCGGACAATGCGTGCGTCGACGATATCGGTGTTGGGTTCGTTGGTGCAGGTGTGTGTGGTGTTCGGCCCGCACGGATTCGATGCCGGCCCCGGTGGCAGGAAGGTCGACTGGTTGTCGAGCCGCACGACCACCTGGGTTGGCGTCTGGGTGTTGCACACATTGAGGATGCGACGGTTGGACAACACACCGCCTACCTCATCGTATCCGAACACACGCAGCCCATACGTGCCGTCACCAAAGGTGCCGTTGGTGAGCCATGGGAAGACCAGGTCGAAGTTGCTGGCGAGCCACACCTTGCTGCTGCCCCAATCGCCCGGAGTGTGGGTGGCTTCATAGTGCTCCACGGTCTCGTACACACTCTTCCCGTCGACCGGTGGCGTGGTGCCGAAGGGTGCGCTGACGACGGTGCCTAACGAAAAGTCCCAGTACTCGCGGCTGAAGGCGCCAAGGGCGGCCGGTGGGACAAGCTGCCAGGTTGCGCCACCATTGTTCGTGAACTCGATCTCGTAGTAGTCGATACCGCTGGTGCAGGCCACGGTGCCGCGAATGTTCACCTGCTCCGCAAACGGAGCGTCGCCGTTGGTGGCGACGAGGCCCGGGTGGGCATAACCGACTGGGGCGACGGGCGCGCCAACATTGCCGCCCACGTCATCCACATCGATGTCGCACACCTTGGCCAGCACGAGGCACTCGCCGTCGAGACAATCGTTGGGTGGCACACAGCAGGCGTTGTCGCCGGCCACCAGCGTCACGGACGACACCTGGTCGATGTTCTGCCGAGCCTGGAACCAGCCTTCGTTGACGATCACCTGCTGCTGACCCCCGCAGTTCTGCGTGACCTGGAAGACGATGTCCGGGGTGCAGTCCCACCACGGATGCCACGGATGCCACGGCCAGAGCCTGAGCGAGTCCAGCGCCGGAATGCGGGGCAGGGTTGCGGTGAGCCGGTTGCGCAGCGAATCGAGGATCGAGGGCTCGGTGACCGGACCCTGCAACACTCCGCTTGTCTTCGACAGGGCGGTGGCAGACGACAGGCCCGTGGCTCGCGACAGCGCTATGCGCGACCCGGCGAGGCCATCGAGTACTCGAAGATCAGGTGCCGGATCGGGGATTGGAATCTTTGGAAAGCGGGGTTCGCGCTGCAGGCCATCAAGAATGTGTCCGGCCAGCGTCGGCTCCACCTGCCAATGCCGCAACCGCCACCAGAACCAGGGCCACCAGCCGCAGCACCATCGGAAGCTGAGTGTGAACGAGCCATTCGCATCCGTCGTCGCGCACCCGACCTGTTGCTTGCTGAACCACCACCACCAGGCGTCCACGTCATACGCGCAAACGACGGCGCCCGGGACCGGGCTGCCGTCAGCACAGAGCACACGCCCATGAATGGTGAAGGTGCGGCACCAGCGCAGCCACCAGAACCAGTAGTACGGGGTGATGCGTACCGGCGGCAGCACCAGATCGTCTTTTCCCAACCATCGTCTGCCGGGCACATCCACGGCGATGGTCTGCAGCCCCTGCAGCTCTTCATCGCTGGCATCGGGTGGGCCAACCGTCACGCGAAGCCCTGGCGCCGCGCCCTTGATGTCTACTGCCACCTGGCCCATCCCCTTCTTGTCCAGCGTCGTTCGCTCGGAGGCCACCACCTTGCCTCCTGCTGTCACCAGCACCTTGACCGGTTGTTTCGGGTCAAGCCCTTCCACGCTCGACGCATCGAGCGGAATAGTGAGTCGTGCCATACCCCCTCCCTGTCCCCACCGGGACTCCGTTTGAGCTGACATGTTAGGGAGCGGCGAAGGCGCCGTACACTCGGAGTAACACGAGCAGGGAGCTCTGCCGTGGGCGAGGCGTGACACATGACACAAAAAAAGGCCCCGGCGTTTCGCCGAGGCCTCCGTGCTTCCTAACGAGAGACTACACGAGTACGGCGACGGCATCCTCGTAGTGAACGCCTCGGCCCATCTCATCGTAGATCTGCTCCATCATCGCCGGGCTTCCCACCAGGAAGCGGCAGCGCGGAGCGCCCGTCGAACGACACTCGACCTCCAGCACGGCTACCGGCTGACCAGCGACGCGACCGAAGAGATCGGCGAACATGCCGGTGGTCAGGTGGCAGGATGGGTGACTCATCCCGGCAGCGGGATCGGCCTCGCCCCAGTCGGCGCTGTCGATCACGGCGACCGCATCACCCATTGAACTGATGCTGATGTGGCCCCAGCCCGCGTCCTTGAAGAACTCCGAGACGCGCGCTTCGAAGGTGGGCACATCCAGATCTTCGGCGGCCACGATGGTGCGGTCGGCGAGCCAGAGCTTGAACGCCTGCCACATCGCGTCGCCACCGGCGTATCCTGCTTCCTGCAGGTAGATCGCGGCATCAGGGCCGCCATCACGCAGGAGTGCGCTGCGCAGCGTGCTCAGCGAGGCCCGCGTGAGCGCGAGCATTCCATGTCCGGTCAGGTCGAGTGGTGTTGGCATAACGAGTCCTCAGGCGTGTCGTCCGGTGCGGCGCAACAATTCTGCTTCATCGATCACCTCGACGCCGAGGGACCGTGCTTTCTCGAGCTTGCTCCCGGCGGCTTCACCCGCCACCAGGAAACTGGTCTTCTTCGACACACTGTCCGTCACCCGGGCACCGGCTCCTTCGAGCAGGCTTGCCGCGTCTGAACGGCTGAGCGTGGGAAGCGTCCCCGTGATGACGACCGTGAGCCCCTTGAGGGCACCAGAGGTCACTTCCGGCTGGGGTTCAGTGAATGTGACCTGGCTCACACGAAGGTCGTCGATGAGCTTGGCCGCGCCGGTGCTTTCGAACCAGCTCTTTACCGAGTGCGCGATCGTCTCGCCGATGCCATGCACGGCGGCGATTTCCTCCTCGGACGCCTCGCGCAGCTTGTCGAGGTCGCCAAAGTGCCTCGCCAGGAGCTCGGCCGCTCCGGCTCCGACGTGCCGGATACCAAGCCCGAAGAGCAGGCGCGAGAGTGGCTGTGCCTTGCTGGCGGCAATGGCATCAATCAGCTGCTGCGCACTCTTTTCGGCGAAGCGATCGAGTGTGAGTACCTGCTCGACGGTGAGGGTGTACAGGTCCGCGAAGTTGCTCACCAGCCCGGCGTCGACCAGCTGCTCGATGCGAGCATAGGAAAGGCCACGGATGTCCATGGCGTCGCGGTTGGCAAAGTGCACCAATCCTTCAAGCCGCCGCCCCGCGCACTGCACGTTGGTGCAGTACCAGGCCACTTCTTCCTCATCGCGAACGACCGGGGTGCCGCACGCCGGACATTCGCGCGGCATTCGCCAGATCACTTCGCTCCCCGTGCGCTTCTCGGGGATGGGTCCGATCACCTGCGGAATCACTTCTCCCGCGCGCTTGACCTGCACCGTGTCGCCGATGCGCAGATCCTTGGCGATGATGAGGTCCTCGTTATGCAGCGTGGCAAAGGTCACGGTAGTCCCGCCGATTTCCACCGGTTCGAGGACTGCGTAGGGGTTGAGCGCCCCCGTACGACCCACATTCACGCGAATCTCCAGCAGCTGTGTCTCGGCGATGTCGGGAGCGAACTTGCGGGCGATTGCCCAGCGTGGCTCGCGCCCCCCAACCACTCCCAGATCGTCCTGAAGCGCCAGTTCGTCAATTTTCACTACCCCGCCATCGATGGCGAAGTTGAGCTCACCGCGCACGGTGTGCTCCACGCGGTGCGCCCAGGCGGCCACGTCGGTGAGTGAGTCGCAGCGCTGACGGTGCGGCGCGACCGGAACTCCCCACGACTGCAGCGCCTCGAGTACCTGCGTCTGGGTGGTGAAGCCAAGACGTTCCCCCGGGGCCGGCATGACAGTGTAGCCAAAGAAACGCAGCGGGCGTTGTGCGGTGATCGCCGGATCGAGCTGGCGCAGTGCCCCGGCAGCGGCATTGCGCGGGTTGGCAAATACGGGTTCACCACTGCGCACGCGCTCTTCGTTCATGCGCTCGAAGAGATCGAAGGGGTAGTAGATCTCTCCCCGAATCTCGATGCGGGCCGGCACATCAGTGCCTCGCAACCTGAGCGGCACATCGCGCACGGTGCGGATGTTGGGTGTGACATCCTCGCCGACGGTGCCATTGCCGCGTGTGGCGCCCGTCACGAGTATCCCGTCTTCGTAGAGAAGCGACACCGCGGCGCCGTCGATCTTGAGTTCGGCAGAGTAGCCGGCCCTGCGAACCTCCTCACCGGCGATGCGGACCAGCCGTTCTTCCCACTCCTTCAGCTCATCATCACTGAAGGCGTTGCCCAGCGACAGCATGGGGCTGCGATGGGTGTGCTTGGGGAGTGCCGAAACAGGGGCGGTCCCGACGCGTTGCGTGGGCGAGTCCGGAGACAGGAGCTCGGGGTGCTCCCGTTCGATTGCCTGGAGCTCGCGAAAAAGCCGATCGTATTCGGCGTCCGAAAGGGACGGCTTGTCGAGGATGTAGTACTCGTGGGAGGCGCGATCGAGGCGGTCGCGCAACTCGGCGGCTCGCGCCGCCGGCGGGGAGGGAGCATGAGAAGACACGCCCCAAGATAAAGCCCGACGCTCCTCGTGGATTCCCCGGCGTCAGCGAGGGGCACTCCTGCCCCGGAGCGCCGGGGCAGGCGATGGTCCCGCGTTACGCCTCGGCGTCGGCCTCGGCTTCCGGCTCGCCGCCCAGCCCGCCCGAGAGCAGGTAGTTCTCCACGTGAAAAAGCCCTGCCTCGCCCGCCCGCTTCACCATGCGAAGGAGGGTGTCCATGCTGGTGACTTCCTCACGCTGTTCGCGGACAAACCACTCCAGCTCGTTTGTGGCCAGGTGGTCCCCTTCCTTGATGGCACGGTCCATCAGTCCGTTGATCTGCGCGGTGACCTTCATTTCGCTGTCCAGGGCAAGCTTCACGGCTTCAGTGGCCGACTTGAAGGCGGGGCGAGGCGCGGGGATCGCCGGGATTTTCACGTCACCCGAGGCGTCGACCAGGTACTTCACAAAACGCATCGCGTGGGCGCGCTCCTCAGACGCCTGCTTGTAGAAGTGCTTTGCCAGGAGCGGCAATCCCTCGCCATCGAAGTACACGGCAACCGCCACGTATTGGTTGGAGGCGGCCAGCTCATTTCCGATCTGTTCGTTGATGGCGCTATTCAGGGCTTTCGAAATCAGCATTGTGCGTTGTTTGTGCGATGTAGACGAACGAGGTAAACCCGACAACAGACGAATCGTGCGCAACCATAGAGGGTTCCCCCTCCGGGTTATTTCAGCTTCTTGAGCAGGGCAGCTGCCTCGGACTTGTAGCTGGGATCATTCACGTCAGTGGCCTGGCCATCGATCACCGCCTGGAATTGGGCGCGCGCCTTGTCCTTGGCGCCGGTGTCCATGTAGACCTTGGCCAGGTCGAGCTTGTGGGTGAGGCGTGCCGGGTCGACGGCGACCGCCTTTTCCATGTACGTCACGGCATCATTCCAGTTGGCCTGGCTGAACACCTTGCCACCCAGCACGTTCTTGGCGAAAAAGCGCTCGACGCCGTTGAGACGCATGACCTCGGCATTCCACATGCCCAGCACGTGCAAGGCCCCGGCGTGATTGGGGTCCAGGCGCAGTGCTTCCACGGCAATCGCCCGGATCTCGGTGGCGTACTTCACCCGCTCTTTCACGCCAACACTCAGGGCGGTCCGTCCGAGTGCGCGGGCGAGGTGAAACTGGTTCTCGGCGTCCCTCGGGTTGGCAGCCACTGCGCGACGGGCGTACTGCTCGCCGGTGCGAAAGAGCGCTTTCGCCTTGGCTCCGTCCTTCTCCGCCTCACCGAGATCAACGGTGGATCGCGAGGCCTTGCCGAGGGCCTCGGCATTGGTGCTGTCGAGGGCGAGCGCGGCTTCGTAGTGTGTGAGTGAGGCGGCGGACTTGAGAGCGGCGTACTCGCGATCACCGGCCGAGATGTGTTCGGCGACGGTCTGGCCAAACAGGGCGGAGGGTGCGAGAATCGCGGCGAAGGAAAGTGTCAGGATTTTCTTGCGAATGATCATGTGGTGGCCCCATGGGGTGAAGGCGTCGACCGGGAGCAGCGGTGGCGCGAGGAGTCTCTTGGGGGTGCCCTCAGTATACCCCGCTGAACGGTGATATGCTCGTCACGCGATTGATCGAGCGAAAAAGGGATGGTGGTGAGCTGACCCAGATGGAGTGGGGCCAGCTCGTCACAGCCTACGGCGCTGGTGAGGTTCCGGATTACCAGATGTCGGCTTTGCTCATGGCCGTCTTTTTCCGGGGCATGGCCCACGCCGAAACAACGGCGCTGATGGAGGCGATGCGCGACAGCGGTGCCTCCCTGGATTTCAGCGGCCTGGCGAAATCGCGCCTTGACAAGCACTCCACAGGTGGGGTGGGCGACAAGGTCTCATTGGTGCTCGCCCCGCTGGTGTCGGCGCTGGGTGTGGCCGTACCGATGATGTCGGGGCGCGGGCTCGGCCACACCGGGGGAACGCTCGACAAGCTCGAGTCCATCCCCGGCTTCCGGACCGACCTCACCCTCGACGCCGCCAAGGCGCAGGTCGAGCGGATCGGGTGCGCACTCATCGGTCAGACGGGAGAGATCGCCCCGGTCGACAAACGGCTCTACGCGCTGCGCGATGCCACATCGACGGTCGACGCCATTCCCCTGATTGCGGCGTCGATCATGAGCAAGAAACTCGCGGAAGGTCTGTCTGGTTTGGTGCTCGACATCAAGCGAGGCTCCGGCGCCTTTCTTCCCGACTTTGACCGCGGTGTGGAACTCGCACGACTCATGATTGCGCTGGGCGAGGCCAATGGCTGTCCCGTTGTGGCGTTGATGACAGCGATGGACCGGCCCCTTGGGCGTGCGTGTGGCAACGTATTGGAAGTGGAGGAAGCCATCGCCTGTCTGCACGGCGAGGGGCCCCCCGATGTGATGGAGGTGACCTACACGTTAGGCGCCGAAATGCTGGTGATGGCGGGTGTGGCGCGCGGCGTGGACGAAGCACGGCGTCGCATGGAGGTCTGTCTCTCGTCAGGCAAGGCCGCCGAGCAGCTGGCGCGCATCATCGAGGCGCAGGGAGGCGACGCGTCGGTGGTGGACGATCCCGCACGCCTGCCGCAGGCCAGGATGGTCGAGTTCTACTCGGCGCCACGAGCCGGTGTGATTGCCCGGGTCGAGCCACGCGCCATCGGTCGCGGGATCACCGCGTTAGGTGGCGGCCGCCGCACCATGGACGATCGGATCGACGCCACCGTTGGCTTTGTCATTCGGGCGCGTCCTGGCGATGTGGTGAAAGTGGGAGAACCGATTGCCACCATCTTCACGCGCGACGAAGCCGGGCTCGCCGCCGGCATGGCGGCACTGGCAGAGGCGATCACGATCGCCGAGGAAGCCGACCCACCGCTCCCGCTCATTTCACACCGTATCACGAAGGACGGCGTCGCGGTCTACGAGTCAGAGCCATGGGTGCGCACCGCAGAGTATCCCGTGTACAAGGGGTTCGGCGAGCAGTAGGCTTTTGGTCATGCGCCTTCTCGCACTTCTCCTCATCGCTCTCACGGGCTCCTTCGCCTCATCGGCCGGCGCGCAGTCTGCGCGCCCCGTGCTCTCCGCTGACTCGGCCGACGCCATGGCAGTGTTTCGCGAGAACATCGACGCCATTCACAAGCGGGATCGACCCCGATACCTCGCGACCTACCTCCAGACCGATCGGTTGACGCGCCATGGTTTGCGAACCCTGGAGACGGGATGGGAGGGGTGGTCAGCGCGCACGCAGGTTGGGGGGTGGCCAGACACCCTCATTGTGCGCGAGATGACCGTGCGCCCGGTTGCACCGGGTGTGGTGTATGGCTGGTATCGCTACATCGGTGTGAACAGTGGTGTCGCCGCCACCGGCATCTCCACGCGCACCTTTGTCAGAACCCCGCAGGGCATGCGCATCGCGGTCACGGCCTCGTGGCCCGACACCCTTCCCGCGCCCCCCGTTCAACGTTAGGCACGCTGTCGCAACGATCCCACTCTACTGACATATGACGTCCCTCGCTCTACCGGGCGCCGCCTCACTGGCAGGTGCACTTCTCCTCGTCGCCAATGCCGGGGCACAGTCCACCCGTCCGGCCCCCGCGCCCGCTCGCACCGCGGCTGCCGTCGACACCACACTCTACGCCGGACTCAAGTATCGCATGATCGGTCCCTTCCGCGGCGGCCGATCGACGGCCGTCACGGGGGTCGCTGCGGATCCACACCTCTACTACATGGGGAGCACCGGTGGCGGGGTCTGGAAAAGCGATGATGCCGGCACCAAGTGGGTCAACATCTCCGATGGCTTCTTTGGGGGATCCATTGGCGCCATCGACGTCGCAGACTCTGACCCGAACGTCATCTATGTGGGCACGGGGTCGGCGGATATTCGCGGCAATTCCTCGCAGGGGCGTGGTGTGTGGAGGTCCACCGACGCCGGCGTCACCTGGACCTTCGTCGGGCTCCCGGAGTCAGGTGCCATCCGTCGTTTGGCAATCCACCCCACCAATCCGGACGTGGTCTGGCTGGCCGCGTTAGGCCACCCCTTCGGTCGCAACAGTGAGCGGGGCGTCTATCGCACAAAGGATGGCGGCAAGTCTTGGGATCGCGTGCTTTTTCTCAATGACTCCACGGGTGCTTCGGACATCGTGGTGAATCCGCGGAATCCACGGATTCTCTACGCTGGCATGTGGCGGGCGGAGCGAAAGCCATGGAGCATGATTTCGGGGAGTCGCGAAGGGGGCGTCTTCAAGAGCACCGACGGTGGTGACACCTGGACGAAACTTGGCGGTGGACTTCCCGCTGGGCTGACGGGGAAGATCGGAGTGACCGTAAGTCCCGCCAATCCCGATCGGGTCTGGGCCATCATCGAAGCAGAGCCGGAGGGCGGCGTCTACCGCTCCGACGACGCCGGAAAAACCTGGACGCGGACCAACAGCGAGAACAACCTGCGGCAGCGCGCCTGGTACTACACACGCATCGAGGCCGATCCGCAGAACGAGAACACCGTCTACGCCTTGAATACCTCGCTCTACCGATCCGTGGATGGTGGCAAGACCTTCACGACGATCAGTGTCCCGCATGGCGACACACATGATCTCTGGATCAATCCCGCCAACTCGCGCTACATGGTGCTCGGCGACGACGGCGGGGCGGTGGTCTCCCTCACCAGTGGCCGGACGTGGTCCTCGATGAACGCGCAGCCCACCGCCGAGTTCTACGATGTGGCCGTGGACAACGCCTTCCCGTATCGCGTCTACTCGGCACAGCAGGACAACACGAGTATCAGCATTCCGGCCTGGAACGGGCCTAACGTTTTGCACCCACTCAATGAGTGGCGGTATGCCTCCGGCTGCGAAACCGGGCCCGTGGCCCTCCACCCCGACCGGCCTGACGTATTGTGGGGTGGTTGCTACGGCGGTGCCATCAATCGCTGGGATCTCAAGGCCGACGAGCGACGCAACATGATTGCCTATCCGCAGCTGCAGCTCGGTCAGGCGGCGAAGAATCTGAAGTATCGCTTTCAGTGGGTGGCGCCGATCCTGGTATCGGCACACGACCCCAACGTGGTCTATCACGGGGCGCAGCACGTGCTGCGCACCAGCGATGGCGGGATGACGTGGACCGAGATCTCCCCGGACCTCACCACCAACAACAAAGCGACGCAGGACTTTGCTGGTGGCCCAATCAACAACGATGTCACCGGCGTCGAGATCTTCAACACCATCTTCGCCCTTGCCGAAGATCCAAAGGACCGCAACGTGCTCTGGACGGGGAGTGACGACGGCAAGGTGCATATCACCCGCGACGGCGGGCGCACCTGGCAGGACATCACCCCTCCCGGCATGCCAGCGTTTGGCACGGTGGAGAACATCGATCTGTCGGCGCATCAACCCGGGCGGGCCTGGCTCGCCGTGCAGAAGTACCGGATGGACGACTTCAAGCCGTACATCTTCCGCACCGAAGACTATGGCCGTACCTGGCGGCAAGTGATCGATGGCCTGCCCGCCAACTCACCCGTGCGTGCGGTGCGTGAAGACCCCGTCAAGGATGGTCTGGCGTATGCCGGCACCGAGCATGGGCTCTTCGTCACCTTTGATGGCGGGCAGCGCTGGCAATCACTCCAGCTCAACCTTCCGATCACTCCGGTGGCCGACCTGCGTGTACATCGCAACGATCTGGTGGTGGCCACACAGGGGCGGTCACTCTGGATTCTTGACGACCTCACGCCGTTGCACCAGGCGGCAAGCGTCACACGGGCGGCGGCCTCACATCTGTACAAGCCGCGGGACGCCTATCGCCTGCAGGTGGGCGGTGGTGGTGCCGGTGGAGTGGAAAATGCCCCGGACGAGCTGCCTAACGGGGCACTGTTGCACTACGTCCTGGGGAGCCCCGCCACCGGTGAGGTCGTCCTCGACCTGACGGATGCCGGTGGACGTGTTGTGCGCACCTTCACCAGTGACACCGCGAAGTCGCGCGAGCGGCAGCAGCCGGCGCTCAAGACAGTGGCCGGCATGCATCGTCTGGTGTGGGACCTCACCTATCCCGGGCCGCGTCAGGTCAAGGGACAGGTGCTCTGGGGATACACCGGGGGTGTGAAGGCCCCGCCCGGCCAGTACACCGCGCGTTTGATCGCAAATGGCGCGACGACGTCGCAGACCTTCCGAGTGATCGCCGATCCACGCCTGACGAGTGTCACGCAGGCCGAATACGAGGAGCAATACCGGGTGGCGAGCGCCATCCGCGACTCGATCAATGTGGTCCAGGCCGGTCTCGAGACCATTCGCGCCATTCGCGAGCAGGCCACACGCGCAGTGGAGCAGGCCGGGCGCATCGGCCGAGACGGGGAGGTGCGGGGGGCCGCTGATTCTCTTGCGGCCAAACTCGGCGGAGTAGAGACGGACTTCTCTCAGGTGAAGAGCCAGAGTGGGCAGGACCCCATCCGCTTTGCCGGGAAACTCGACAACCAGCTGGTGGAGCTCTACGGATTTGTGACTGGCACTGACGGCTACATCGCCGGGGGTCCCGAGGGGCGGCCTGCGCCCGCGGCCACGCAGCGCTTCACAGACCTTGGCCGCGAGATCGCACCGGTGACGGGGCGCCTTCGCACGATTGTCGAACGCGACGTGGCAGCCTTCAATGAGTTGCTGCGTCGACTTGGCCTTGGCGCGATCGTACTCCCGACGAGGGCGGTGATGTAACTGCTTCTGCCAAACTTCAGGTAACCGCTTTGCGTACCCGGAACTCCTCGGCCTGGTACGCTCCCGCGGCCAGCACGTCTTCCATCACACGTGCGGCCTCGTAGACATCGGCATAGCGGAGATAGAGCGGCGTCAATCCGAAGCGCATGATGTCGGGCGCACGAAAATCTCCAATCACCCCGCGGGCAATCAGCGCCTGCATGATGGCGTATCCCTCGGGGTGGCGGAAGGAGACGTGGCTCCCTCGGGGTGCACCCGGCGGCGGCCCCACCAGCTCAACACCAAAGCGCGTGCAGCGCGCGCTCACCTCGGCCATGAATAACGCCGCGAGTGCGCGCGACTTGGTCGCTACCGCCTCGCGATCGGCTTCGAGCATCAGGTCCACCCCAACCTCGAGCCCGATCAGCGAAAGCATCGGTGGCGTGCCGCACAGGAAACGCGCGATGCCCGGTGCCGCCTCGTAGCCGTCGACAAAGTCGAAGGGGCGCTTATGTCCCATCCAGCCGCCGAGTGGGGTCTGCAAACGCGACTGGTGACGCGACGCCACGTAGAGGAAAGCCGGTGCACCCGGCCCGCCGTTGAGGAACTTGTATCCGCATCCCACCGCCAGGTCGGCGTGGCACCCGTTGAGGTCCACCGGAATGGCACCCGCGCTGTGACTGAGGTCCCACAGGACCATGGCGCCGCGCTCCTGCGCCGCGGCGGTCACCGCACCCATGTCCCACACATCTGCCGTCTTGTAGTGCACGTGTGTGAGGAGGACGAGGGCCGTATCGTCATCGATGGCGCTGAGTAACTGGTCGCGCGGTACAAGGGAGAGCCGGTGCTGGCCGCCTGACGACGCGATGGCCGACTCCACCATGTAGAGGTCGGTCGGAAAGTTGCCCGGCTCCGACAACACGGTGCGACGCCCCGGCTGCGCCTGCAGCGCTGACATGATCAGCTTGTACAAGTTCACCGATGTCGAGTCGGCCACGACCACTTCGCCTGACTGGGCACCGATCAGGCGCGCGATCTTCGAACCCACACGTTGTGGCGCGCCGATCCAGTCATGCGCGTTCCAGCTCCGGATCAGGCTCAGGCCCCACTCCGCATTCACCAGGTCTGCCACGCGTCCTGCGGTCGCCACAGGCAGCGCGCCCAGTGAGTTGCCATCGAGATAAATCACGCCCTCCGGCAGGACAAAGCGGTCGCGGAAGGTACGCAACGCATCGGTGGCGTCACGGTCGGCCGGTGTCGGATGGGTTGTCATAGCCGCGACGACGTGGTGGAGTGCTGCGCGCCGCGAAGAAATGCGGTCAGCGATGTGCCACCGGTGCCTGTGGCGTCCTTCGGCGCACCCGATGGCCGGATGATGTAGTCATAAGCCAGCTTCATGTGGCGTTCCCGGAACGTGTCGAGGTGGTCCAGGCAGGCGTTGTACGCCTCTCGCAACGCTGGAGTGCCGCTCGCGGCCCGTTGGCGCACTCGCGACGTGCGTTCCACCTCGTCGAGAAAGGCGCGATGCGGCACTGGCATGTAGGCGCGCACGGCCTTGAGGTAGGCGCCGGCCGGTGCCTCGGGATGCGCCACGCCCAGGAAAGCGTCAAAGGACTGCAGCAGCGAGCTCTGCGCCGCACTCCCTCCGATGTATCGACGGGGCTCATCCCAGACTCCCTCATACACCACACCGGGTGCCGGCCAGCCGGCAAGGAAGGGACGCGCCCGTTTGTAGTAGATGTCAGGGTCACACCACTCACGAATACGGTCGAGGGCGACGATGACAGGTTCGAGCCCTGCGGCGAAGCGACCGAGCAGGCTCGTCAGCTCGTCGTCGGTGCCGGACACCGCGGCTTCAAGACCGCTCTCAATGATCGGAAGCATGGGAGCCCCTGCGAGCTCCACACCCATGGAGGCAATGAAAAACCAGTCCTCGTCCACACCACCAAGAAATGCGATCTGTGTGTGGGCGTTGTCCACGGACAACGGCGCCGACGGGTCGAGACGTCGCCAGTTGCGCAGCGTCATCGAGGCGTAGTGCGCAATCGGCGGCCGCCCCAGAATTTCGGACAGGGCGCAGAGCGGTACGGCGACGGTAGCAGGGATACGCAGATGTGGTTCATCTCCACCCCAGACCCACGCGTTGGCGAAGTGACACAAGACCAGAAAGGCGCGTTCGTGTTCGGCGTCCGACGCCAGCCTGGCTGCGTCCAGATGGGGGAGCTGCTCCAAGGCGGGACGTAACCGGCGCGACCTGATCAGGGCAGAGAGGTCGGTGGCGATGGCCTCCCAGGCGTCGAAGTAGGCCGGCAGACGCACCAGCGGCGGGTTCCCCGGAATGAAACCGGTAACCGGGTCGATTGCATAACGAGCAAGGGACATGATGTCCGGAGCGGCGGGAGTGTTGGGGCACGGACCAACTCGTGGCGCCTCAAACGATATGACCGGTGTTGCTGCCGGGACATTGGGTGTTCGTTCGGGGTGGGCGGCATGGAAAAGGGGAGTGACTGGTCTGTGCCCAGTCACTCCCCTTTCTCACCTCAGCTACGGCGTTCCGGCGAGCCGCGCTGCCCTGCTACTGTGGCACGGTCAGCGTGACGCCATGTGTTGAGAGGGCCTGACTCAGCGCGCGTGCCCGCGCGATGATCGGTGCGATCTCTGGTACGGCGGCGTTGACAGCGGCCTTGGCGTCGTTGGCCTGACGTACGCTGGCCTCGCTTGGAGTCTCCCAGATACCCATGATCGCGCCCTTGATGTTGCCCAGTCGTCCAAGAACGTTGGCCGCCTGCGCGGCCTGGGCAGCGGCGCCACCGCCGCCACCGCCGCCGCCAAATCCGCCGACCGGGATGCCAACACCAAACTTTGCGCGCACCGCGTCGAAGTCCTTCCGGAATGCGGCCCAGTCGGCCTTCACATTGGCTGGTGCGGCACTCGAATCAACCTTGACGGCCACACGACCGATTTCCGTGTTGAGCGCGGCCAGGGGGCGTGCGGCGTCGGTCGCCCGGCGCTGGACATCATGCAAATCGGTGAGCAGGGCGTTGTATCGCGCGCGGTCGGTCAACTGCACCAGCGGATCCATGACCAGCCGCAGCGGCTTGGTATCGAGCACCTTGCCGTCCGCTACCAAAGCAACGGTATAGGAACCGGGAGCCACCATGGGCCCCTGGTTTCCTCCCCCAAACCCGCCAAAGCCGCCGCCACCGCCACCCTGTCCGGCGGGCGGAGCACATGGGTTCTCCGGGAGGTAGCCGACAGGTGGCAAGGGTTCGGGAATCCCCGGCACCGTCCGCACACCACCCGCTCCTCCCTGGCCACCACCACCGCCCCCAGGTCCGCCGCCAGCCGGGCCGGCAATCGCCGTGATGGGCGCGACACGCTGGTCCCAGCACATGGTCTGGATGCCGGCCTGATTGCGATTCGCCGGCACGGTGAGTTCACGCACCACTGCGCCCCCCGCGTCCGTGAAACGCAACATCGGGTTAGTCAGCGCCGACTTGAGGTGGAACTGGATGACACTTTCCGTCGGGGGATTTTCGCCGGTGAAGAACTGGTGACCCCAGAACTCATCGTTGCGATCGTCCTTTGACTTCCATTGCAGCGACAGCCCGGGTGTGTACAACTTCGCGTCGGCCATCGCGGCGGCACGGTACTCCTGGATCGGTTCCAGATGATCGAGGATCCACAGAGCTCGGCCATGTGTGGCAACGAGCAGGGCATTGTCACGCGGGTGGATGGTCAGCTCGTCTACGCGCACGGTCGGGAAATTGGCCTTGAGTCGCCGCCAGCTCGCGCCACGATCAAGCGAGAGGAAGATCCCCGTTTCGGTGCCGAGGTAGAGGACATCGGCATTGCGCGTGTCTTCGGTGATGGTGCGGGCGTTTTCGCCCTTGAGGCCATTGGTGATGCTGCGGAAGGTGGCGCCGAAATCGGTGCTCACCCACACGTACGGTTCGTAGTCATTCTCGCGGTGGTGATCGACCGTGACATATACGGTGCCGGCGTCAAATCGCGAAGGCGCGATGCGCGAGACAAAGGCGTACCCCGATGGGAAACCCGGGAGGTTCTTCGTGATATTCTGCCATGACTTGCCCCCGTCGCGCGACACGCTCACCGTGCCGTCGTCAGTCCCGGTGTAGTAGAGACCAGGCTGTTTGGGGGATTCGGCCAGCGCCACAATCGTGGGCCACTGCGAGATGCCGTCATTCTTGGCGATGTTCACCTGCGACAGCTTCACTCCCATCAGCACCACGGAGTCGCGCGACTCGTTTTTCGTCAGGTCCGGGGAGATCGCTTCCCACGAGTCGCCGCGGTCCGTCGAGCGGAACACACGATTGGCGGCGGCCAGCAGCACGCCCGGATCGTTAGGCGACAGCATCAGGGGGGTATCCCAGTGGAAGCGATACGCTTCGCCCGGCGTGGCATTGGTGACGTTCTGCAGATTGGGGCGGATCGACCGCGACTCGCCCGTCACCTTGTTGCGCCGGATGATGTTGCCATCCTGCGATTCGGTGTACACGATCTTCGAGTCGCGCAGGTCGGGGATGGCCACGAAGCCGTCGCCGCCCAGGATCTGGAACCAGTCGTAGTTCATGATGCCGCGTCCCATGCGCGAGGCGCTGGGGCCGCACCAGTTGTAGTTGTCCTGCATGCCGCCACAGACGTTGTAGGGCATCTCCATGTCGTAGCCGACGTGATAGAAGAGCCCGACCGGGAGGTTGGGGATGAAGGTCCAGGTGCGGCTGGCGTCGTACGACACCGCGAGCCCGCCGTCATTGCCCGTCAGGACATGGTCGGTGTTTTTCGGATTGATCCAGATCGCGTGGACGTCGTCGTGGGTGACGAGCGCGGCGTCTGTCTCGAAGGCCTGGCCACCGTTGACGGAGAGCTGCATGCCCACGCCACCCATGTACACCTTGTCGGAATTCAGGGGGTCGATGCGCACCTGCGAGAAGTACATGGGGCGGGGATTCGTGCCGCTCACCCGGCGCCAGTTCACGCCACCATCGTCGGATCGGTAGGTGCCAGTGATGGCCGGCACACGAGGCTGATCTGCCGGCACGGGTGTCCCGGGCGCCGCTCCGCCAGCGCCGCCGCCAAAGCCGCCACCAGGCCCCTCCACCGTGGCGTAGACCACCTGCGAGTTCTGGCGGAACACGTCCACCGCAATCCTGCCTAACGGGCCCGCCGGCCACCCGTTGCCGCTGATCCGCGTCCAGGTCTCGCCGCCGTTGGTCGAGCGCCAGAGGCCACTCCCGGGTCCGCCACCATTCATGCAGCACGTTGTGCGGCGCCGCTGATAGGTCGAGGCGTACATGATGTTGGGGTCGCTGAGCGAGTACACCAGGTCGTTGGCGCCCGTCTCATCGTCCACCTTCAGCACCTGCTTCCACGTCTTGCCGCCATCGGTGGTCTTGAACACACCGCGATCCCCGCCGGGCCCGAACAATGGCCCGGTTGCCGCCACCAGCACGACGTCACTGTTATTCGGGTGAATGACAACCCGGTTGATCGCGCGTGAGTTGGGCAGTCCGATGAACGCAAAGGTCTTTCCGCCATCTGTGGATTTGTAGAGTCCTCCGCCCCACGAGGTACTCTGGCGGTTGTTCGACTCGCCCGACCCGACCCAGACCAGATCGGGGTTGGTCTGCGACACGGCCACGTCGCCGATCGAGATCAGCCCCTGATCCTGAAAGAGAGGAGTGAAGGTGGCCCCATTGCTCGTGGTCTTCCACAGGCCACCGTGGGCCGTGCCCACGTAGTAGATCGCCGGGTTGGGTTCGTAGACCGCGACGTCGGCTACCCGGCCCGACATCGTGGCCGGGCCAATCGACCGGAAGTGGAGTTTGTCGAACTCCGTTGCCACCTGGGCGCCGGCCTGCGCGCCAGCGCTGATGGAGAACAGTACGAGGGCAAGGCCGAACGTCGTTGCCGCGCTGCGGAGGAAGGCTGACATGGAGGGTATGAGGGTCCGATGGTCTGTTACGGAGGCCTACGGCGGGCGAGACGATAACGCTGGATTTGTTCCGGGTCCAATCCCAGCGCCGGCGGGGCTGCGGAAAAACGCGCCGCTCTCCCACCCGCGAGGTGAGCCACGCATGGCAAAAGGGACGTCTTTCTCTCGGCTGGTACGTACGCCCGCTCCGAGACGCTCCCCTTTGTGAGGCTCCCATGAAGACCCAAGCTCCTGCCTTTGCCGTTCTCCTTGGCGCCCTGACCGGCTGCAGCGATGCAGCGAGCAGCGTGCGACCCCTTACGCCCGAGCTCACCGCCCACGCCGCCGTGGCACCCTCCCAACCCCTCTTCACGTCGCGACCGTTCGCCGTAACCGCTCAGCTGCGCAACTGGTTCGATCACAACACTCCGCAGCAAGGGATCAACACCGACGGCTATCAACTGACGACGTGGGGTGAGCGTGTGTCGACCGCGAACATCGGAGTCGACGGGCACACCGGGTACGACTGGTCCATGCCGATCGGGACGCCGATTCGTGCGGTGGCGGCCGGGACCGTCAGGTTTGTCGGGGTGGACCCGCCGTTCTTCTGCCCGATAACGGGGGCGGTCGTGAAGGACCAACGGCGCGTGATCGTCCGACATGCAGCCGGGCTGCTACAGCCTGCCGTGGAGACCCACTATGTGCACCTCGACCAGAGATTTGTGACGGTGGGTCAGCAGGTGGCAGCAGGTGAAACAATCGGCGTGTCGGGAGACAAAGGCTGCGTGTACGGACCACACCTGCACTTCGAGGCACGGAAGGTGGTCGGCACTTCCACGATTCCGATCGACCCCTACGGCTGGACGCTGGCTAGCACCACGGATCCATGGTCGATCCATCAGAATGGTACGGCGAGTATCAACCTCTGGGCCGCTGGTGTGGCGCCAATGCGCTTTCGAGAAGAGCGGTTTGCGCCTAACCCGACCGGCACGCAGGCGCGGGTCACCATCACCGCGGTGCGATGGATGGGCGTGGATGACCGCAACAATCCCAACAACGAATACCTCGAGCTCACACTCAACACCAACGTTGCTTCGTCCGCCTTGCTCGACGGATTCCAGATTCGCGGCGATCGATCCGGCTTCGCGTTCGACATCCCAGCTGGCATCACACTAACGACGGCGAGCTCTGCGCTGCGTATCCACAGCGGCGCCGGGACCAACACGGCCACGCAGATCTTCATGGGCCGCACCTCACCGATGTGGAGCAATGCCTGGGATGATTGTGCGCGGCGTGTACTGACAACCACCAACCCGCCATTGCAGACCGTGGTCAACCTCGGGGCTCCACCGTCCACGTGCCAACCCTGACGCCCGCCGCGTCACGGCTCCGCCCCATCTGAGCACGAAGCACCGATGGCGACGTCTCTTGGACTCTTCCTTCTCCCGTCGCTATGTCTACGTCTCACGTCAGGGCCTGGCTCCTCCTTCTTACATTGTTGGCCGCCTGTGGCGGCGGCAGTGACGGACCCTCCGTTACACCGCCGCCCGCACCGCCTCCAACTCCGGCCGCGGTTGCCACCGTGGATGTCTCACCCTCCACGTCCTCGCTGGCAATCGGCGCAACAGCACAACTCTCCGCCACAACGCGAGACGCCTCGGGGAATACACTAACTGGTCGGACCATCACGTGGGCCAGCGGCAACAACTCGATAGCCACGGTGAATGCCACTGGGCTCGTGACCGCTGTCGCGGCAGGGTCCACGACAGTCACAGCGACCGCCGAGGGGCGCTCGGGGCAGGCGACAATCACGGTGACGCCACCACCCGTGGTCAGCATCGTACTCAATCGTGATACGGCCAGTGTACTCGCCGGTGGGACGGTGCAGCTCGATGCCACTCCACGCGACGCGGCTGGATCCGCGCTGACCGGTCGCACTGTGATCTGGTCGTCGTCGTCGACTGCGGTCGCCACCGTCAGCACTTCAGGACTGGTGACCACTGTGGCGCCGGGCACCGCGACGATCACCGCAACGGTCGAGAACCGCACCGCGTCGGCCAGCATAACGAGCGTCGACTCGTTGCGGATTCCAACCTTCGTCAGGCCATTCTCCGCCACTGTCGACCACTTCACCACCAACTTCCACGACCACGATGTCCCTCGGGCGTTTCAGGACAATGGACGCAAGGTGACCTTCTGGGGTGAACAGATCAACGCCACGGGATACGAAGGCCACGAAGGGTACGACTGGCGCATGGATACCGGCACGCCCATCTACGCTATTGCTGACGGCATCGTCATCGCGCCGGCCAACACATCGTTCTTTTGCCCGCTCCTCAACACCACGATCCCGCCCGATGGCAGCGGACAGATCATCCTCGAGCACCTCCTCCCGGGCGGTGTGCGTGTGCGTTCGGACTATGGCCACCTGAGTCGCCGCGATGTGCGTCCTGGCGACCGCGTGACCGCCGGGCAACAGATCGGACTCTCTGGCGGTGTGGGATGTTCGCTCAATCCCCATCTTCATCTGGCCATCTACCGCATGACCCAAACGAAGAGTGGCCGCATCTCGGTTATCGATCCCTACGGCTGGGAGGGTCCGGGGGTCGATCCCTGGCTCAACGAGGCAGATGGCGCGACAAGCATCTACCTGTGGAAAGCCAGTGAGGCTCCGGCGTTGTTCACGCGCATCGCGGTGGATTTCAACGCGAACGGGGGGACGACCTTCTTCGGATTGAGCCTCGTTCAGGCGATGGGGGTGAAAGACGATCAGAACCCCAACAACGAGTACATCGAAGTGTCGCGCGACGCGCGCTTTGCACCGGCGAGTGTATCCCTTGGTGGTGCGACCATCCGGACAAAGGCGGGCACCATCTTCACCTTCCCCACATCCGCGACACTCACCGCGGCCAATCCCGTAATCCGCGTCTACAGTGGCGCAGGGACAAGCTCCGAGTCGACGATCTACCTTGGGCGTACCACGCCCGCCTACAACAACCTTCAGGAGTGTGTCGAGGTGCTGAATCCCACCGCCCAGCTGCGGGGACGTACAGGGTGGGGTTCCGGCTGCGCCTGAGTCGGAGCTTCGGGACGGTGGCCATGCCACCTGCGCGCAGTTCACGGTCGACGCGATAGCGAGAACCCAAGGCACGAGCCCGCTGATCAGCGGGCTCGCGTGTCTCGTGACATGATGTGTCTCCGCATTCGCTGACGAACGAGGTCTGCAACAACGCCACAACAGCGCACATGGCGATGGGTGCCCGTTCGCAGGCTCAGGGAGAAACAGGACCGGCAGGACGTCGTTTGAACAGTTGTTGCCAGTTGGTCAGCACGACAAGCTCCCATGGCTCCGGCTTGACGTTGCCGACTGGCAACGTCGTGAGGATCGCGCCGTTCGGCATCTCGTCATAAATCCACTCGGCGAGGTCCTCGGACTCGTTGCCGAATTCGGACAACACGACGTCGCGCCGGCTGATGGCAAGTTCCGGCTGTTCGGTGATCGTCGCGGCCATGAGCGTGCCTTTGGCACGATAGAAGATGCGAGAGCCGTCCCGCGACCACCGCGGGACGCTCCCTCCATCGATCGAGACGGGCACGCGAGGGCCGGGGCCCGGCAATGGGCGGACGAAGACCTGTCTCGTCCCGGACTCATCCGACTGGTAAGCGAGGAGCTGCCCGGAGGGAGAGATGCGAGGGTTCGTTTCATTGGCAGGGCCGGAGACGATGGCGCGAGGTGTGGCCGTGGTCAGTGAGTCGGCAGGTACGATCAAGATGTCCCGGAGGCCATACGTGCGAAGGACCGACCATCCCCCGCGTGGCCCCTCGGCGAATTCAGCGATGTTAGGTGCCTTGAGGTGAAGGGAGTCGCCTCCGCTACCGTCCCAGGGTTTCGCACGCACTTGGTACTGGTCCGTAGCTGTCCCGGTAAAGTAGTAAACGTGGCTACCGTCCCGAGACCACGTCGGCCGAAACGCGTTGCCCCCTCGCGTAAGCGGCGTGAAAGTGCCGCTGCCAACTTCCAGCAGCCAGAGCTCACCAGTGTTGAAGGCCGACCCTCCGACCCGGAGGACCACTCGTCGCCCATCCGGTGAGACTGCAGGCTCGTCGTAGCGCTGTCCATCCGACCGCAGGACGCTTCGCCGGGTTCCTTGCTGGATTGCGACGGCCGTTGCAAGGAGTCTGTTCGTCTGCCGCCGGCGATAGATGCTCGTGCCGTCTTTCGCAACGGCGAAGTCGACTCCGGCGGAGTTGAGCGATGCCACGTCCTGAGCAAGCGGAACGTCGAGCCGTCCCAGCACCGCGCCTGATGGGTCGAGGCGGATCGCCTCGATCGTCGGAACGCCACCCTGCCGCCCAACGACAACCAGCTCCTGGTCCACACAGTGGACGTTGAAGGCGCCCTCAGAGAGCGGAAGAACGTGGCCCGAGCGCAGGTCTACTCTCGCCAGCACCGCTGAAACAACAGCGTACTGCAACGACACTGAGGCCATGGCGATCGCAGATCCGGGGCACACATCAACGCGGTAGATGTTGCGGAATCCCGCGGCGCTATCCGCCCTTGCCACAAGGCGCGGGCTCCCACGCCCGGCATCGAGTGCCCACAAGCTTCGCTCGGGCCCGGCAAAGTAGATGGTGCCGTCATCAGCAATCGAATAAAATCGAACACTGTCCGCGACCGGCACCGGAGTCCCCCCGTCCACGGCAATGCGAACCAGTTTCCCCTGCGGGTCCCGGAAGTAGATCAGGCGGCCATCGGGCGAGAAGCGAAGCTCAGCACCAGCGCCGACACCCGGGAGGACGCGAGCGGTGAGTTCGTCAGAGCGGCGCACATAAAGTTCGCGGAGCTGCGCTTCGTTTGTTCCGATCCAGGCGATCAGGTCGCCGCCTGGCGAAATCGCCACCGACGTACTGGCCGCCATAGGCGTGCCATTCGCAAACACCGTGTCGGGTATGCTGATCGTCAGTCGCCGCACTGGTGGCTCCACCTCCGGGCCCGAGCGCGGCCACAGTGTCGCGCCGACTGCCGCCGTCACGGCGACGGTTGCCATGCCCCAGGCGAACCACTCGCGCTTGCCAACGCCCTTCGCACCTGCTGCACGCGCTGCGGTATTGGCGCGTGTCGCACCGGTCAACCCGGCGATTGGGGAATGCCCGGTCAGCGCATTCGCAAACTCGGTCGCATTCGCAAAGCGGTCCGCCGGCACCTTGGCCAGTGCCTTGGCAATCGCCAGCTCGACATGCACCGGCGCCGACGTTCGCAGCGTGGAGAGGGGCGCCGGCTCCGCCGTGAGCAGCTTGGCCATGATCGCCTGCGCGTTAGGCCCGCTGTGCGGGGGTTCGCCGGCGATCATCTCGTACGTCATGGCCGCGAGCGAGTAGAGGTCGCTGCGGGCGTCAATCGTGCGGTCACCCGTGGCCTGCTCGGGGCTCATGTACTGCGGAGTGCCGAGTGAGAGGCCTGTCTGCGTCACCCGGGCACCCCCGGCGTTGCTCACCGCCAGCGCGATCCCGAAGTCGGCCACCACCGGCTGGCCCGACTGCATCAGGATGTTCTCGGGCTTGAGGTCGCGGTGGATCACCCCACGTTCGTGCGCGTACGCCAGGGCGCTCGCCACGGCGCTGGCGATGCGCACCGCCTCCTCGATGGAGAGCTGCTGTTCGCGATCGAGGCGCGCCCGCAGCGACTCCCCCTCCACAAACGGCATCACATAAAACAGCAGCCCGTTCGCCTCGCCCGAGTCAAACAGGGGGAGCAGGTTGGGGTGCTGCAGGTTGGCCGTGACCTTGATCTCGGAGAGGAACCGCTCGACGCCGAGTACGGCGCCGAGTTCCGGCTTCAGCACCTTGAGGGCGACGTGTCGGTCGTGCTTGAGGTCCCGGGCGAGGTAGACGGTCGCCATCCCGCCTTCACCGATGTGGCGCTCGATGAGGTAGCGGCCGGCGAGAGCTGCCTGCAGTTGTTCGGTCGTTTGAAGGCTCATCAGAACGTGAGGCGGGGAACAGCCTCGCAAAGGTGCAGCCTCGGGCTCAGTGAGGCAACGCCTCGGCCAGGTGGGTAGGTGCAGGCCGTACAACTCTTCGCCATCGAACCCCTTGCACGCCGCGTCGGTGGCTCGGCGTCAAACGTTCGGCAGCAGCGACCGGCCGGTCACGAGATCGCAGACGGCATCGATGGCGCCCTTCGGATCACGCACGTCGTGTGCGCTGGCCGTACCCATCGATCTGCCGTCTGCCATCTGCCGTCTGCCATCTGCCATCTGCCATCCGCCGTCTCCTACATCGCCGCCTGCTTCTTCGACGGAGCCACCAGCGCCGGAAGGCCCAGCGCCTGCAACAACGGGTTCATCCGGCGCGCGGTCGCCTCCACCTGCCGCTCCACCATCTCAATCACGGTCTGCGCATCGCGCCGCACATCGCCGAGGTACTCGCGTTGCGCCGCAATAGGCGCGACGATGCCGTTATCGATGGAGCCCATGAGACTCATCGCGCGTTCCACCGGACGTGGTCCCTCGGAGTAGAAGGGCACCAGCTCAGAGCGCGGGCGTGTCAGCTGCAGCCGGACCGAGTCGAGCCGCACCAGTTCCTCACCCGCGGCCTTGGACATGTCAGCCGCCGACGGACCACGCAGTTCCGTGCCGGTGGCACGTCGTTCATCAACTTGCCCCTTGAACGCCACCAGCTGACGCTCGGTGTCGATGAGGTTGGCGATCACGCTGTTGAGCCGTGTGGCCTGCTCATACTGATCGCGCAGTTCGGCGAGGGTCACCGGGGACGTGGGGTCGATACGAACCGTCAGCGGCTGCTCCATGGTTTCGCCACCCACGGTGAGACGCACCGCAAACTGGCCCGGAAGCACCTGCGGTCCCATGGGACGCGAACGCCAGTCGCCGGGATCGGCGGAGTCGGCCGGCATGTCGCTCAGGACCTTTGGGGCGTCGGTGCGCAGGTCCCAGGTGACACGGTTGAAGCCACTCTGCGTCGAGGGGCGTTTGAGTGTACGGATCACCGTCCCGTTCTGCAGGATCTCGAGCTTGACCAGCGAGTCGGCCACTGGCTTCCTGCCTAACCAGTAGGTGATCAGGGCGCCATACGGGGTGTTGGTGCCACGATACTGATGGTTGCCCCAATTCCACTTCTGGTCGCCCTGGTTGAATCGGGTGGTCACGCGCATGGGGAAGAGGTGGCCGCTCTTCGAGGCGATGGCTGGCGTCATCTGCTGAATCGGCGACGCATCGTCGAGCACCCAGATGGCGCGCCCATGTGTGGCGAGCACGAGGTCGTTATCGCGCGGATGCACGAGGACTTCGTGCACGGCCACGGCCGGCAGATTGCCGAGATGCAGGCGCGTCCAGTCGTTGCCTCCGGTCCACGAGGCATACAGCCCGAGTTCGGTACCGACGTACAGGAGCGACGCGTTCTTCGGGTCCTCGCGAACCACCTGCACGTAGTGGTTGGCCGGCAGGTTGCCGGTGATGTTGGACCACGTCCGCCCGAAGTCGGCGGTTTTGTACACGTAGGGGCGGAAGTCGTCCATCATGCGCCGCTCGAAGGTCACGTAGGCCGTTCCTGCTGCGGTGCGCGAGGGTTCGACACCCGACACCACCGCATCCGCACCAACACCACTCACGTTAGGCGTGACATTGGTCCATGTCTTGCCGTCGTCCTGCGTCACCTGAACGTTGCCATCGTCGGTCCCGACCCAGATCACGCCCTTCTGCGCCGGGGATTCCGCCAGCGAGTAGACAGTCCCGTAGTACTCGGCGACCGTGTTCTCCTTGAGGATCGGCCCCCCCGCATCGCCCTGGCGTGACTTGTCGTTCTTCGAGAGTTCGGGGGAGATGGCCGTCCACGATTTGCCCCAATCGGTCGAGCGGTACACGATGTTGCCGGCGAAATACACCACCTTGCCGTCGTGCGGCGACTTCACGATCGGCGCGTTCCAGTTGAAACGCACCTTGTTGGAGTCGGCGCTGTAGCCGTCCATGCGCTTCACCTGCGGGCTGGCCTCGCGCTGCTCGTATGTCTGCAGATTGGTCGCCTGAATGCCGCCTGCCTGGTAGTCGGAGAGGAAGTGGTCCGGGTTGTCCGGGTGCGAGACGGCGTAATAGCCGTCGCCATTCTGGATGAAACGCCAGTCGTCACTGAGGATCTGCGAGCCACGCACACGGGTCGGGCCCGTCCACACGCCGTTGTCCTGCAGTCCACCGGCCACATGAAAGAATGGCTCGCGCATGTCGTAGCTCAGCTGGTAGAACTGACCCACGGGGAGGTTGGGGAACCACTCCCACTGTTTGCCCGCGTCACGCGACACATTCATGCCGCCGTCATCACCCATGAACATGCGCTTCGGGTTCTTCGGGTCGATCCACATCGTCTGATGATCGCCATGGAAGTTGCCCGTCATCCCGGTAAAGGTGTGGCCCCCATCCACCGAGGTCATGTACGCCATGCCTAACGTGTAGAGGGTGTTCTCGTTGGTGGGGTGTACCCGCAGGTCAGCGTAATAAAAGCCGCGGCCCAGTGTGTGTGCGTTGTCGCTGGTCTTCGTCCATGTCTCCCCATGATCGGTCGACTTGAAGACGTAGCCCTCCTTCGTCTCGGCCACGATGTACACCACGTTCGGCGACGACGGCGCCACCTTGATGCCGATACGCCCCATCAGCTTTGGAAGGCCCTTGGTTGCCTTCGTCCATGTCTTGCCGCCATCCGTGGAACGGAAGACACCGCCGTTTTCGTCGCCCGAGCGATGCGTCCACTGCTTGCGGTCGAAGTACCACATCGTGGCGTACAGCCGGTTGGGATTTGCCGGATCGATGTCGAGGTCGGCGGCGCCGTGGACGGGGTCGATGTAGAGCACCTTCTTCCATGTCTCCCCGGCGTCCTCGCTCATGAAGACGCCGCGCTCCTCGTTAGGTCCGAAGGCGTGCCCGACGGCCGCGACATACACCTTGTTCGGGTTCTGCGGGTTGACCACGATGCGCGAGATGTGGCGGGTGTCGGCCAGACCCAGGTGACGCCACGTCTTGCCGCCGTCTGTGGTCTTGTAGACCCCGTTGCCGAACGACACCGAGTTGCGCACGTTGGCCTCGCCCGTGCCGACATACACCACTTCGGGATTGGTGGGGTCGAGGGCCAGGTCGCCGATGGACTGGACGGGCTGCTTGTCGAAGATCGGCGTCCAGGTGGTCCCGGCATTCACCGACTTCCACACACCCCCCGACGCCGAGCCCACATAGATGATTGCCGGATCGCCTGGCACCCCTTCGACGTCGGCCATCCGCCCCGACATGTTGGCCGGGCCGATGTTCCGGTAGCTGAGGTTCGCAAACAGGGAGTCCGCCACCGCAGGGGCCATCGTGGCTGCGGGCGCCGCAGGGCGGCGGTTCTGCTGGGCGGGAAGGGACAAAGCGAGCGCGCTTGACGCTGCGAGCAGTCGGAAAGCAGTCCGAATCATGGATGTGGGCGTGGAGGGTACCGAAAAACTATCGCCCCTTCCGCCCACCTCGCAGTTGCGGGATCAAAGTCCAGCCCCTATTCGTTGAACCGCAGATCTGCCGTCTACCGTCTGCCATCTGCCAACTGCCGCCATCCGAACCATGCCCGCTCCTACCATGAAGACCCACGGAAAGCTCGCTGCGCTCGGCGCGATGGGCGTTTCGGCGGGATGCGTCGCCATCTTTGCCTTCTTCATCTGGGTCACGGCCACGCCGCCGGCGGGCGGGATCGACTTTGAGCACGGCCTTATTTCGCGGGTCTCCATTGGGGTGATCATGACGGCGCTCATTGCCGTTCACGTCACCTTTGCGCGTCAGCTATTCGCCTACGCCAAAGAACACGAGTCGCGGTAGTCCCCCGGCTACCTCCACCAGGGGCGGGGAAGCTCACGACGCGTTGGCCAGACCTCGTTGAGCGTCTGGGCGTCGTACAGGACTCCCCCCCTCATCACAAAACGGGTTGTCCTCGTGTTGCGGATGTCCAGCAGCGGATTTCGGTCGAGCACCACGAGATCCGCCAGCTTTCCCGCCTCGAGGCTCCCCGTTTCGCTTGCCAGTCCCAGAGCGCGTGCCCCATTGATGGTGGCCACCCGCAGGATGTCATGCGGCGCCATACCCCCTGCGGCGAAAAGCTCCATCTCCCAGTGCGCTTGCAGGCCCTGCATCTCGCCATGCCCGCCTAACGCGACGAGTCCTCCGGCTTTCAGGATGGCATTGGCGCCACGCGCTGCCTCGACGTCGTTGTAGTCCTCGTCCGGAAAGCCAAGTCTGGGCGACGCCGCCTGACGAAAGAGTTCGTCCGGAGGCCAGTAGTGCTGGAGGCGTGTGTTCAGGTGCGCCTTTTCGCGCGGATGCACTTTGTAGATCGGCAGGGCCCCGCCAAAGGTCACCAGCAAGGTCGGTGTGTAGGCAATGCCGCTTTGGGCAAAGAGCTGCACGAGGTCCCGGTATATCGGTGTCGTCGGCACCGAGTGTTCGTTGCCGCTGAAGCCGTCAATCGCGTGGGTGATGTCCATCTTGGTGTCCGCGCCACCTTCGGTGGTCGGCATCAAGCCCAGCGCGCGGCTCGCCTGTACCACCCACTGGCGTTGACGGCGTGTCCCGACGAGGTACGACTTGAGCTGCGTGGTCTGGTAGTTGTCGCGGTACCGCGAGAGCCACTCGAGTGTCTGCTCGTAGGATTGGAAGTTGCGATCCATAAAGACCCCGGGCCCCGTGGAGAGGAGCCGCGGTGCTGCCACCTCGCCGAAGGCCGCCATGTCGGCGTATGCAAACACATCAGCACCGGTTTGCGGGTCGCGCATGGTGGTGACGCCAAACGCCAGATTGGCGTATGCCGCAGCATTCTCGGGCTCGAGCAGCTCATGGCGTTGTCCCGTATGCGCGTGCACATCAATGAACCCCGGGACAATGAACTTCCCCCTGACGTCAACGATCTGTGTGCCAGTTGGGATCGCGAAACTCCCGGCTGGGCCGATGCGTGCTATCCGGTTCCTCGTGACAAGGATGTCCGCGCCACGCACGATCGACCGGCCACTCATGGTGATTGCTGTCCCTCCACGCAGCACAACCGAACCCTCCGGGACCCGCGGCTGCAGAAGAGGCGCCAGCGCGGTCTTTGCTCCGGGGCCTGGCGCCGTACTGCGCCAGGAGTAGTCGTCAAGCATGCCTAACGAGCCGGCCGGTGACCACCCGATCGCGGTGGGCCTCCCGGCCGTGACATCACTCGCACTTGCCAGGTTGAGTGCGGGAGCGCTACTCGGCGGCAACGACATGCGATACACACGCTCGTTGACCAGAACCGCCAGCTCCTTTCCATCCGGGCTGGCTCGCAGGTCGGACCCACCAGGCGCAAAGGGCAATGGATTCTCCGGTCGCGGGAGTGTCGCGAAGACCGTGCGCTCGTCCCCGGAGAGCGAAATCGAAACCAGGGAGGTGCCTGCCACTCCAAGCACGCGCTGCGGGTCGCCAGCGAAATGCAGACGTCGCACACCCTGTGCGGACGCGACCGTCCGGTGACTGCCGCCGGATGCAGGGACCACCACGAGCTCGGCATCGGGGGGAAGACCGTACGTCGCATGGCTCGCGCCGGCATTACCGCGCAACACCACGATGCTGTCGCCACCTGGTGTCCAGACCGGGTCCATCCACACACCCGCGTCCGTCGTGAGTCGCACGGGCTCGCCAGAACCATCGGCGCGCGTCTTCCATAACGCACCACCGTCGGCCCCCCACGTCGCGAAGGCGATCCATTGGTCATCGGGAGACCAGGTGGGCATGAACTCGCGCGGCCGCACGGTTCGCGTGAGGCGCGTGGGCACCTGCCCAGGTCCTGTCGAGATCCAGATGCGGGCCGCCGCCGAGAAGGCAATACGACCACCGGCAGCGACCGCCACATGTTGTGGCATCCGGGCACGCGTTGCTACATCGAGCCGCGCACCCGACTCGGCGAGCGCCGGTGCGGTGATGATCGGCTCTGCCTCGAGCCGCACGTCGGCAGAGAAGGGGACCACAACGGCGCTACCCGTCATCACATCTATCCGATGAATCTTCCCTCCGTATGCGGCAACCAGAGACCGGCCATCGGGGGTGAAGGCGTAGTTAGGCAGCACATCGCGACTCGCGCGCGCTTCCAGCTCATTGCGTTGCATGGGGTAGACGAGCCAGCGCTCGGTGCCAGTCGAGAGCTCCCGGAGTCGCAGTCCCGTTTCACCACGCGATTGCGCGCCGTACACCAGCCACCGGCCATCCGGAGAGAGCTCCGGCTTCATCGCCGGCGCGACGTCGGTCACCACGGGCGCGTCGCGGGCGGTGGCGAGGTCGTGGCGCACGATCCGGCTCTGTGCGCGGACATAACTCCGCGCGACACTTGGGGTGACGCTCGCGTAGTACAGTGATCGCCCATCTGGCGATGCACTCGGCCCGTAGGGCCCCGGCGCTGGCGTCGAGACCAGGAGCGATGCTGGTCCGTTGCCGTTGGCGACGACGCGTGCACCCTCTCCCGTTGTGGCGTCAAAGCGCCACAGCTCAGCGGCCCGATTGGCCACCAGCGTGGCGAACAGCCAGCGTCCGTCGGCCGACCATTCAGGTGAGATGACGAGCGCGTCGCGGATACGGGTCACCTGCCGCGCCGCCGAACCGTCGATATGTGCAGTCCACAGGTTGTCTGTGCCATCGGCATCGCTCACCCACACCAGTCGCGCGCCATCGGGCGAGTAGCGCGGCTGCGATTCGAACGCGCGTCCCCCGGCAATGCGCTGGGCAC
Organism: uncultured Gemmatimonadota bacterium; assembly: GCA_902826615.1. Taxonomy (GTDB): domain Bacteria; phylum Gemmatimonadota; class Gemmatimonadetes; order Gemmatimonadales; family Gemmatimonadaceae; genus RBC101. The sequence goes on along the minus strand of CADEFN010000004.1, from coordinate 256,603 downwards.
GGCCGCCTGAAACCGGAATGGTGTAGATCTCCCCGACGAGCTCGAAGACGATGGTTTGTCCATTTGGAGCAACGTCGAGCGACATCCAGGTGCCTTCGGTGGTCGTGAAGGCAATGGTGCGCGGAGTCTGGCCGTTCGCGGCGCACGGCAGAAAAAGCGCCAGCGCGACAAGCCACGAGGCTGCGCGCTGGCGCGAAGAGCGATGCATTACATGATCAGGCATGCGGGGAAAGTAGAGCCATACATCGCCGCGCTCCACTCCCCTCGCACCGCCGACCTTCCAAGCACAGGGGGCATGGAGAGGCCCCCGCGAACGCGGGGACGACGGCCCCTGTATTCGTCGCTCCCGCAGAAGCGGGAGCCTCTCCACACCACTTACACGCCGTTCACCTCACGCGTGGGATTCGGCCAGCACTTCGTGGCCCCATACGCGCGGTTGGTGAACGGATTCGAGCCCGTTTTCCACGTCAGGTTGTAGCGCAGCAGATCATTCAACCGATGACCGCCCTCGAACGACAGTTCCTTTCGGCGCTCGTCGATCACGTGGGCAATGGCCTGGTCCTTTGTCGTAGCGGCCAGGGCCGGCAGGTTCACGTCTGCGCGGCGCGCGTTGATGATCGCAAGGCCGGCGGCGAGCTGGTCCTGCTGAATCAAGGCCTCAGCGCGGATCAGGTTGGCCTCGATCGTGCTGGCAATGCGAATGGGCGACGTGAGCGCGGTGTACTTCTTCGCGATCCAGAGTCGTACTTCAGCATTGAAGGAACCACGACCGGCATCGGCTACCACCACGCGTGGATCGTTCATCGTGCGATACGCGGTTGCCACGGTGTAGGCACCCGTTTGCTCTGCCAGGCGCCAGAGTTTGTTCCACCGGCGATTGCTCTCTGCGCCCCGGTCGGCATTCTTGGTGTAGTTTGCGCCCACTTGCGACGCGAACGTCACGGCGTCGGCGTACTTCTTGAGATCGAGCTTGGCCCGGGCCATGCCCACCCGACCCATGTTGAGCATGTCGGCATTGTTCGCCGTGTTGGCAAGCGCGAGGCCTTCACTGAAGCGCGTCTCGGCAAGCGCGAGGGCCGCTGCCGGTGCTTGCGCTGCGCCACCATCAAAGGCGACCTGACAGAAGCCTTCGCCCATGACCAGATACGCATACCCTGCGTAGATCTTGGTCTGCGCCATGAGCAACGTGCGATTGGGCACCTGCGCGTCAGTCCACGCAGAGAGCTTCTTGAACGCATCCTCGGCCTGCAGCCGCGCCGTGTGTAGCGTGAGGTTCATCCCGAAGTTGCCTTCGCACGTGCCGATGGCGTAATCGTTTTCATCGGCGCTGATCGAACGCTCTCCCCAGTTGGCCAGCGGGATGTTCGAGTTGGCGGTCTCGTATTCGTCCGAGTGGACGGCGGAACCCCCGGTGTAATTGCTGTAGGCACACTCGAAGTCGCTGATCGCCGAGCGAACCAGTACGGGCGCGAGCGCCGCATCGGCGATCTGTTCCGTTGGGATCTGCCCGGGGAACTTCACTTCGAGAATGTCATTACACGCTGCGGTCACCAGCAACGTTGCGCAGAAGCCGGCCCATGCCGAGCGCTTGATTCCGATAGTCATGATCGTCTCCTCGGCCGGTTAGAAGGTGAAGCGGAAAGTGGTGCGGAAACGAGCGAGCTGCGGCCACGACTCCTGGGTGTAGCCACCATTGCCGGTCACGTCGGTCGATCGGTTGGGCAGCAGTTCCGGGTCGATCCACGCAGCGCCATACGAGTCCTTCTGCGCACGCCACAGGAAGGCCAGGTTTTCTGCGGCCAGGGTGATGGAGCCTCGTGACGCGTTCGCAATCTTGGCGACCTTCAACGGCAGGTCGTAGTTCAGCGAAACCGTACGGAGCCGGGCAAAGCCGGCATCCATCATGCCCATCGCGGCGTTGCCGAGTGCTTCGGCGCGATAGCCCTGCACGACCGGGTCGAGCCCGTCAATTGAGGCGCGTGAGTTACGGAAGAAGGAATGCTGCGCGCCCACGTCACCCACGGCGGCGTGGATGCCGCCGACATAGTCCGCCATGCCGAGAATGCGCAACCGCTGACCGATACGGAGCGTTGCCGTGAAGGCGCCATTCCAGGACGGGGTGGGACGTCCCGTATAAATCCGCGGCGCGCCCACGCATGACACCGTGGTGCCATCACCACGCCCCAGATCCTTGCCCCCTTCGCACTGCTGATTGAAACCGGTCGGCAGAACGTAGGTAGGTGCTCCGACGCAAGCGCCGGCCACACGTGTGCAGGTCGTGTCGGGGCGGATGGACGCTCCGACAACCTTCTTGTTGAAGTACGATTGCGGCGCAAAGCCCTCGACATTGAACTGCTGATTGAGGGCGCCACCGACGAACGTGGGGGGCACGCCGCCCAGGTCGAGGATGCGCGAGTCGTTGGTCGCAATCGTTCCGCGCAGATCGAGTCCCCAGCGCGATGACTGGATCACGGCGCCGTCGAGTGCGAGTTCGATCCCGCGATTCGTCGTCTTTCCGATGTTGAGGAACTGCACACCGGGGAAGCCGCGCGACGGACGCAGCGGCGCCGAGATGATGGCGTCGTTGATGTCCTTGCGGTAATAGGTGAACTCCACGCCAATCCGCTGGTTGAACATGCCGGCGTCGATCCCGGCCTCGAATTCTTCACCGATTTCGGGCTTCAGGTCGGCGTTGCCGAAGTTTCGTGGCGTGACCGCACCTGCGCCGCCAGAACCGACGACTGCGCCGTAGGTCTGGATGGCGGAGAAGACATCAGGCTGCAACCCGGCGCGTCCCCATGCGCCGCGTGCCTTGAGCTGCGAGAGCCACTTCATCTTCTGGAAGAAGGACTCCTCGGACAGCACCCACGAGAGCGAGACTTTGGGGTAGTACGCGGCGTCGAAGTTGGCACCAAACGCGCTGTTGCCGTCAGCACGCACCGCTGCCGTGGCGAACACGCGGTTGTTCCAGGCGACCTGCTGCTGCGCATAGACGCCGAACGTCTTGTTCTCCTGGAAGCTTTCGATGGCGTCGCGGCGAGCACCGCTGCCCGCGTCACCGGGGCCCGGCACCGGGAACTCGAAGCCCTGGGAAATCTGCTGGTCAAACTGTTTGTAATAGTACTGCACGCCGGTCGACGTCGTCGACACAAGGTTCTTGGTGATGTTCCAGTCGGCGTTGGCGCCGTAATCCGCCGTGAAGAAGGTGCTGCGGAGCCCCTGCGACTGCTTCTGGCCCAGCGACGCGGCGAAGAACGGGTTGTACCCGGTGGGATCACGGAACACCAGCTGCGACGACTTGTTGTTGGTGATGTCCGGGCCGATCGTCAGCCGGTGGCGTAGCCACGACAGGGGCTGATGGTTCAGCTGCACACTGAGTGTGGTCCGGTCGATGTTGTCGAAGCCCTCGACGCCGTTGTAATCGTCGGGACGATAGAACTGGAAGCCCTGTCCCGGACCATTCCAACCCGTCTTGCTGGTATCGGGGCCGGATGGTTCGCACCAGGGGAAGTTGCAGGCCCACAGAATTGAGGTGGTGATGGGCTGGGTGCCCGAGGCGCCGCGTGTCAGGGCGCGCACCGAACCCAGGCTCACATCAACACGGAACTTGTTGTCCACGGTGGCATACCGCAGGTTGGCCCGGCTCGACAGCTTGTTCTGCCAGTTGTAGGTCACGGCGCCTTCATCGCGGTTGTAGTCGCCCGAGAAGAAGTAGCGCAGCTGATCGCTCCCACCGCTGATGCTTCCACCCGCGGCGTAGGGCTGCCCGGTGCTGAAGATGTCCGGATACCCACGCGACTTGCGGAACTTCTGGACGTTGAACTCCTTGATATCGTCCGGGTTGCGATAGTCGCCGCCGCGGCGCAGATAGTAGTTGGAGGGGTAGCGGCCAACGGGATCACTCAGCCAGTTGGCGCCCGCATCAAAGTGCGTCTCGATCGTGGGGCGCCCGCTTCGGCCGCGTTTGGTGATGATGTTGATCACGCCATTGGAGGCTTCGGTGCCATAGATGGTCGCAGCCGACGGACCCTTCAGCACTTCGATCGACTCGATCTCCTCAGGGTTGAGGTCATTGAGCCGGCTGGGCTTCTCCTGCCCGTTGAAGCCGAAGCTCGACACCGCGGCCTGGTTGTTGGAGCGCACGCCATCGATATAGATGAGTGGCTCGTTCGACAGCGAGAGACTCCCGGATCCGCGAATACGGGTGGTGCCTCCCGTGCCGATGCCGCCACTGGCGCGCATGATGCGCACACCGGGCACGTTCGGCGACAGCATGTCCTGGAGCTTGGCCGGCGGGCCGGCGATCTGCATGCTCGTCGCCACGTCCACCCGGCCGATCGCATTGCCTAACGATCTGCTCTGCGCCACGCCGGCGGTGCCCGTGACAACGACCGCGTCGAGTTTCACCGCCATTTCGGCGAGGTCGATCCGGACCGTCGTGGAGCCCACGTTGGCGTTCGCGGTGCTCGAGATGTAGCCGATGCGCGTGGCGCGCAGACGAATCGCCGTTCCCGCCACATTGGCAATCCGGAACTCGCCGCGAGTGCCCGATCGCGCGCCGAGGGTGGTCCCTTCAACCGAAACCGTTACGTCCGGAAGGGGAAGTCCGCTTTTCGCGTCGTACACCGTCCCCGCGACAACCCCGGTTTGTGCGGCTGCTGTTGAGCCTGCCGCGAGGATGCTGCCGAGGAGCGCGATGTATCGCGCACACCTCCATCCGAACGCTCGATGAATCATGGTTCCTGTCTCCGGTGGGTGGTCCGAATTTGGGCCAGCTTGTCGGGCCAAACCATGCAGCCGATTTTGTGGACGCGCAACTGTATGCAAAGAGCCAGCCCTCTATTCCTGATCGCGCCCGCCTATCCAGCCGCGCCCGAGGACGTCCGCCCCCCCCCGCAACTAAGATTCGGGTATGGCTTACGGATCGCACAACGAACATGGCGCGCTCCTCGCGCGCATCGTGCTGCGTCTTACGCTCCTGGTCCCTCTCGTAGCCACTCTGCCGTCCGCCCTTGTTGGACAAGGGTCCGCCGGTGGGGTCGCCGTGTCGGGCAAGGTGGTTGACGCGCGTACGAAGGCTCCGCTCCCCTTCCTCACCCTTCGCCTACTGGTCGAGAAGGACAGCACCTTCGTTACGGGGCGGCTCACAGACGCGAGCGGTGCGTTCACGTTCACCGGGCTTGCCCGGGGCAGCTATCTGGTAGATGCGCGGATTATCGGTTACTCGCCGCTGCGGCAAAGGGTGCTGGTTGGGGAGCTCAGCCGGTTTCTCGATCTCGGTGAGCTGCAGATGGAGGCCCTTGCTGCCGAACTCGGGGCCATCGTCGTAACCGCAGCGGCCTCAGACGTGGCGGGAGCGATGGACCGGAAGAGCTATGACCTCGCGGAACTCACCGGCCAGTCTGGTGGCTCGGTGCTCCAGGCGATGTCATCACTCCCGGGTGTGACCGCGGGGCAAGATGGCAAAGTGTTGTTGCGAGGGAGTGACCGGGTGGCGGTGTTGATCGACGGGAAGCAGACAGCGTTGACCGGGGCCGGCTCACAGTCTGGGCTGGACAACCTGCCATCGTCTGCCGTGCAGCGCATCGAGATCATCAACAACCCCACCGCCAGATACGATGCGAACGCCAGCGCCGGGATCATCAACATCATCCTGAAGAAAGAGGATCAGGACGGATTCAACGGCAGGGTCGGTTTCATGGGTGGCGCCGGCGCCCTCTGGGTGAAGCGCGAGAACCTCCCGACGATCCGGCCACAGTACCAGGCGACGCCCAAGCTGAACCCCTCGGTTGCCTTCAACTACAGGAAGCAGGCGACCAATACGTTCGTTCAGGGTGACTGGCTGCACTCGCCTACGCTCAACAAGAACGAGTTCTCAACGCGCACGTACGACAACGGATCAGTCATCGTCCAGCAAATCAAGCGCAATCGGCGCACCGACTACGCGACCATCAATGCGGGGGTGGACCATGCCGTTGATGAACGCAACACGGTGAATGTCTCGGCGCTGTTCAACCGGGAGAAGATCCTGGACGAAGGGGATAATCCCTATTTTCTTGGCGACGTGAGCAACCGGTATCGGCTCTGGCAGTTCCTGGAAGACGAAGTCAAGTACACCGGGTTCGCGACCGCCGTGGTCACACACAAGTTCCCACAGCCGGGCCACTCGCTGCAGTTCACGAGCAACTATTCGTTTCACCGTGAAGACGAGCGCTACGACTTCACCAACACGCTGCCCACACTCACCGGCCGCGACGCGTTCAAACTGTTGTCGGATGAACACATCGTCGATCTGAACGCAGACTACACCAAGCCACTACGTCAGGGACGTCTGGAGGCAGGCTTCAAGGGCCGATATCGCTCCATTCCCGTGAACATGCAGTTCTTCCCGGGGCCGCAGTCGGTGATCGACAGTGGTGCGGGGGGGCGGGCCACCTATCGCGAAACCATCCCCGCAGCCTATGGCAACTACGTCTTCGAGGGGCCGCGTATCGAACTGGAAGGGGGCCTGCGGGTGGAGACCGTGATTGTCGACTATGACGTCAACCCGGGCCACAATACCTACAAGAGTGACGGCTACCGGTATGCCCAACCCTTCCCCAGTCTTCGGGCCGCCTTCAAGTTCAACGACGACCACAAGGTCTCATTGTTCTTCAATCGGCGAGTCGACCGTCCGAATGAAGTGGACATCCGGATTTTCCCAAAGTACGACGAGCCGGAGCTGATCAAGGTCGGCAACCCCGCACTCAGGCCGCAATTCACCACCTCGATCGACCTGGGCTATAAGGCCAGCTGGCCACAAGGCAGTGCGTACGTGGCCGCGTATCACCGGAGGGTGGACGATGCCATCACGCGCATCGCCACGCAGGCACCCGGCAGCGTCCTCTTGTACAACGTCTTTCAGAATGCGGGTCGCAGCTGGAGCACGGGGTCGGAGTTTGTGTGGCAGCAGAATCTGGCGAGGTCGGTGTCGCTGAGCGCCAATGCCAACGTGTATCGAAACACCGTGGATGCGTTCACGGTGGTCAATCAATATCCCGTGCCGGTGACCTACACCGCGGAGCGCCAGCGCCTGGTGTCCGGCAACCTCAAGCTCAACGCGTCGTTCCGCCTCCCACGTGACTGGGATACCCGGGTGTCGAGTGTCTATCTCGCTCCGGATCTCTTGCCGCAGGGCCGCATCGCCAGTCGCTACTCTCTCGACGTGGGACTACGGAAGAGTGTGCTCAAGGGCAGGGGGGAGATCGTGGCGAACGCCACGGATCTGCTCAACACCATGCAAATCCGCCGAACGATCCGTGGAACGGATTTCGAGTTCGAAAGCACGGACTATCTCGAGACGCAGGTGATTCGCGTGGGGTACAACTGGAAATTCCAGCGCTAGCACCCCTCCTGAGCGTTTTCATCAGGAGGCGTTATGGGACGCGGTATCGCTCGATCGTCTGAATGCCATCGTCATCTTCGGCGACGGCGTACACGCCTCGCGCGCCCACATGGATGAGCCGTCGACCAGGGCGCAGCTCCACCTGCATGACCCGGGTGCCTGACCTGTCTAAGACGTCGTATCGTGGCGCAACGTCCGGAAGCACCACCGCACCGACCCAGATCCGTCCGTCAGCCCCGGACAACACAGCCGATGCATCGAATGGCGGGAAACGTTCGGCCCATTCGGCTGTCCCTGCCATGCGCCTCACTTCGGCATCGGAGATCTTAGGCGCGTGCCCCATTCCACCGCCAGGCCCTCGACCACTCACGGCGCTTCCATCGGCAAACTCGCGAACGAATCGCAGTTTGTCGGTTGCCGTGACCGCTCGTGTGGACGCCGCATAAGACGGTCCGACAACACGCGCCTGGCCCGGGGAAAGAAACTCGACGTGATACGGCGTTGCGCGAACCACCGCGACTGCGCCATTTGGCGCGATCAGCCAGCTGTCCTGCGAGGCAAATCCAACCATGGGCAAACGCGGTTGCATGGCCGGAGAGCGATCCTTCCGATAACGCGTCCCCTGAACCACGGTGACCACCTGCGGCTCTCCGGACTGCTGAGGATTCCAGCGCACGATGCGCACGGAATCATCAGGCAGGGCCTTTGGTCCTTCCGACCACGACGGGATGGCGTACACGAAGGCACCAGTCGCGTCGAGGCCACGAATTCCGCCCCGACCCGGGACATCGGCCACGATCGTGCGCAGCGATCGACCATCCGGTGCGAGGAGATGCGAGCGATTGTTGCCGTCGTCGTACAGCAGTGTGGTGTCGCCTCGCAGGCGCACGAGCCCGCTCGGCAGGCGAACCTCTTGCGGCCCTGGTCCTTCGCGCATCAATCGGCGCACGCTATTCGTTGCGAAGTCTGCGATCACCACGCGGTTCTCGCTCCAGTCGACGAGGATCACCTGCCCCGAGGAGAGCTCGCGCGCCCCGCGCACAAACGAGAATTGCTCGGCCAGAGTCGCGGTGGGCTGGTCGAGTTTGACCAGCTGTGCAGAGGCGGGGATCGGCCACAAGGCACTCAGGGCCAGCGTCGGCAGGAATCTCAGGCGAATGAGCATATCCCTCTGTCCCGGTAGGCCCGGTGAAGGGTTGCTGTGATGCTCGGACCTGGAGGCGGAGCCAAGGGATAATTCAGCAGCTCTCTGGGGGCCGACTTCCTTCCGAACGGCCCGAGTCCAGTGTGAGCGATTGCCCTTCATGCGCAGGTGAGCGCATACTGCAGTCAACGAATATGAAGAGGGTTGATTGAGCGAGCACCTGCCCGGGAGAGAGACGTGGCTTCCGGGAACGGGGCTTCCGCTGGCAACAACCCCGCGGCAGCATGACTCGCGTTCATGGTCGGCCATCGCTGTCCTTGGACTCGGCTATGTGGGTGTCTACCTCTGCCGCAAGAACTTCGCGGTAGCGGCTCCGCTCATACGGGATGCTTTCGAGCTCTCACGTGAAGACGTTGGTGCGATAGCCAGCATCAGTACCGGCGCGTACCTCGCCGGGAAGTTCATCTTCGGTCCGGTGATCGATCGCGTCGGGGGCCGACGGGCATTCCTCCTCTCTCTCTTCTTCGTTGGCGTCTTCGGTGTGGTGGGCGGCATGGCGAACACCCTTTCGGCGTTCACGCTCGCCTACAGTCTGAATCGGTTTGCCGGCTCGGCGGCGTGGGGTGCCATGGTCAAGCAGGTACCCGGCTGGTTTCGGAGCCAGTCGGTTCCCATTGCGCTGGCGGTGTTGTCCCTGAGCTTTGTGTTTGGCGGGGCGTTGGCCACCGTGCTGGCCGGTGCGATTTCCTCTCACAGCGGCAACAACTGGCGATGGATCATGAGCGGCCCATCGCTCGTGATGTTTGCCATTCTCGCGGTGTGCGCAGCCTTCCTTCCTCGCACGCCTCAGGCGCCCAGCGCCAACAAGCCCACTGCAGGTACCGCCATCACGCTCCGTGACGTGCGGAGTATTGTGGGCGATCCACGCTTCCGGGTGGTCTGCGCGCTGAGTTTTACCCTCACCCTGCTTCGCGAAGCCTTCAATGTCTGGACGGTCGACTTCTTTCTGGAGGCGGGCCTCGGCCAGACGTCGATCAGCAAGGCTGCTCTGCTCTCCGCACCATTTGACATCTGCGGAGCGGTAGGCATCCTGGCGGTGGGATGGATGTTCGGGCGGATCGACAAGCGGAGGCGTGGATGGTTGCTCTGCGGCATGCTGCTGACGCTCTCGGCGCTCGTCGCTTCTCTTCCGGACATCACCTCGCGCAGCTATGCACTGGCGGCAGTCTGGATCGGAGCCATCGGCCTGCTCGTCTATGGTCCCTACAGTCTCCTGGCTGGCGTGATGTCCGTTGAGTTGCGGGGCGAGCGATCGGTCGCCACCGTCGCGGGCATTGTGGATGGTGTGGGGTATCTGGCCGGCATTCTCGCCGGTGCCCAGTTCGGGCGCATCGTCGACATCGGTGGGTACAGGCTTGGCTTCGCTTGTCTGGCTGGCCTTGCTGGCGTATCTGCCGCGCTCTCTGTGTTGCTCTATCGCCTGCCATCGGCAACGCGCGAGGGAGCCGAGGGGCTGCAGGAGAAGAGGTCGTGAGGTAGACGAGTTCTTCAGCGCCGAGCCCGCTTTCAATCGTGCAGCAGCCCGAGTACGTTGCGGGCCGTGAACCCCTCGGACAGCATGATGTTCTCAACGGCCGCGCTTCTCTGTTTCATGCAGAGCATCGCATGAGTGCTATGCCCTTTGCTCCGTCTTCGGCGATTGTCGAGACATACAAGGCACAGGACGAGTTCATTGCGCTCCCGGACTTTCTGGGGGCCGAGCCGGTGGCCTCGATGGTGGACGAGGCGAATGCGCTTCGCTCGCGCATCAATCGCAACTACGTCCCTGGCATCAAGAAGGGTGGGGCGGTGTCGTGGTTCGACGTCGCGAAGAGCGCCCCGGCGATTCGTGATTTGTACCAGTCACCCGATTTCATTGCCTGGTTAGGCGCGGTGACCGGTGAGCAGTTGCAGACCTGTCCCGACTCCGACCCGCATGCCTGCGCGCTCTACTACTATACCGAGGAAGGCGATCACATCGGGTGGCACTATGACACCTCGTTCTATCGCGGCAAGCGATTCACCGTTCTCCTCGGCCTGATTCAGCGCTCGCGCAGTGAGCTCGTGGCACGGCTCCATCACAAGGAGGCGCAGCGGGACGATGTCGAGGTCAGAATCAGCACCGAGCCTGGCACACTCGTGGTGTTCAACGGCGATCGATGCTGGCATATGGTGAGTCCCTGCGGTCCACAGGAAGACCGCGTTGTCCTCTCGATGGAGTACGTGACCGATCGTCGCATGGGGGTCGTTCCGAGACTCATCTCCAGTGTCAAGGATGCGGTCGCATACTTTGGCATCAGGGGACTCTTCAAAAGACACTAGGTCGTTGCCCGCATTTCATCGAGGCCTGGTCGTGGGCCGACGGCGGCGTCTCGCCTGCGTCGCGCTCCTGCTCGCGGTGGTCCTCACGACACCATGTCGCACCGGGGCGCAGACACCAGCTCCCGCAGCGGACACCGCCGGCATCCTGTACCGCAAGCTGCCTTTTGGCAGTCAGTCGACGTTCAGTCCGCTCACGATGTTCCTGAATGTCGGCTTCGAGGACTTTCTCTCGTCCGGCAGCGATCGCCGACTCGGGTCATTTCCATACCGCGGTGCGTTAGGTGGTGTGTGGGACGGTCTGCGTCACCCGGTTTCTGCTGTGGAGCGTTATGGTGGCTGGCGCTCCTGGATTGGCTCCGAGATTCTGCCATTCGAACTTTCCCTCAGCGCCGGGTGGGTCGCCAACTATTCCACGCATCTTGTCTCCGGGGCCCTGCAGACCCGCATGCTCTCCGAGTGGTATGACGCGCACGGCGTGCCTGCGCCCAGGGTGTTGGGGAGTCTGACATTCCTGGCGGCATCGGTGCTTCACGAGAGTGGGCAGTTTCCGAACGCCTCCACAGGGTCGGCGACCTCGGTGGCTGACCTGTACCTGTTTGATGTGGCGGCGGCCGTGTTCGGGCATGTCGGCGGCCTACCGGATTTCATGGTCCGGCGACTCGACGCGGCCAACTGGGCGCCCATGGTGTCGGTGGCCACGCCAGGCAGTGAGTTGACGAATCTGGGCGACTACTGGGTGTACAAATTGCGATTGCCGCACGCAGACCGAACAAGGTTCTTCACTCGCGTTGGATATGGCACACAGGTCGGGATGTCGCGGGATGTGGGGAGCGACTTCGACATCAGTGTGGCCTATGGGGCCCAAACGGACTCTCGCCGCATCGACCCGGTCACGCTCGATGAAGGTGTCACGCTCGTCCACTCCCTGTGGGCCTCGCTGGATCGCAACAACTCGCTGCTGGCGAGCGTGAACGTGAGCGGGCGACTCGAGGATCGCCTCATCGTGAACGTCTATCCAGGTGTGTTGCCTGGCTGGGCGTCATCGATCGGAGTCTGGCTTGTCGCGGACGCCAATGGGACCACGCGGGTGGGTCTGGCGCACCGGTCAGCGCTCGGCCTTGGTCTCGGGCGGAGGATCTCGAAGCGGGGGGCGAGGGCGGGGCAGTGAGCTCGACAACGGTACGGGGGGGGCGATTCCTGTCCAAGCGACTCCCTGAGGATTCTACGACGGCCCGGGCGGGGAGGCCAGACCTACCAGCCTGAAAAATGCACCGCCCTGTTAGGTGTCGCCCGGCCGCTGTTGAGGAAATCAGTCGGGTGACGGCGTTCGAGATCATGCACCGACGTCAGCCCCCGAACCGATGGCTCCGCCATTCCTGACCAATGCCTCGCGGCTCGTCCGGCCTCTGGACCGCATAGCGTCCGCGTTCACCAGCGGCCGTCAGCGATCCCGGATTCGGCCGTCTGGTGCAACGCTTGTTAGGCAGCCCGCAGTGAAAGTCTGATGGAATCATGACTTGGGGCCCGTTCACGCACCCGCTTCTTGGATTGAGCACCTGCGTGCCCGTCAGCGTGAATGTCGCGGAGCTGACGCCGCCTGGCCGATTGCCGCTCAGGTCGTAGAGGTAGGCCTCTGCAGGCGCGGGGGTACGACCCATGGCGTGAGACACAACCCGTACTTCGTCGAGCCGGTTTCCCGTTGCATCGAGGTACCCGAGAATGTCCTCGCGTTCTCGATACAGGGCGAATGAATGGGTAAGGATGACCCACACGCGCGGCGTGCCGTGGAAGGTATCAAGTTCCTCCAGATAGCGACGGCTGTCGGCGCGATGGCATCCGCCGACGAGGTAATCGCCTCGCCGGTACCCAAAGGACTGGGCATACACACTCATCACCGGTGCCGCACCGTAAAACACGTACGTGGCGTCACCCGGCTGGCGCTTGGCCTCGATCTGCGCAAGCAAGGACTTGACGTCCTCGATTCGGTACGGAGGAGGCGACGCCATGATGGGTATGACTGCACCCAGGGCAAGAGCGCCAGCAGCAAGGCCCGCCATCGGCACAGACACCCTTCGCAATAGCGTGTACGCGAGTTGAATGGCAGCACCGACAGCCAGTATCAGCGCTGGCACCAGAAACAAGATGAGCCTGTCCCTGAACGGATACTGCCTGACTATGGCCGCTGCCAGAGTGAGCGCGACCGGCGCCACCAAAACGACCGCGACTCGCCTCCGTTGAAACCAGAGTGCGACGAACCCAATACCAGCCAGAACCGGATAGAGGGGCGACAACGGGTACCCGAGTCCCGCCTGGGCGCCAGGCCCTCCCGCGAACAGGAGCCGGATATTTGGCCACGGCCATGCCAACGCGATGGCTCGATCGAGTGAGGGCGGGGCAAAGCCATCGGCCCAGTACACTTGCATGTAGTTCCTCGTCGCGTCGCTCATGCTGGCCATGGACACAAGCGTGGCCGCAAGCGCCGAGGCCCCCCACATGGAAACGATGAGCACAGGCAAACGCCAGCGCTTGGTTGGCCCATCCGGAGAGAGCCACGCCAGGACGGGAGTCGCCAAAGCCGCCACCACGATCACGCCAGGCTGGGAGAACCACACAAGGAGTGCGCCCGCAATAGCAACCCGCCATGCCTTCCGCGCACTGGTAGGCCCCGAAACGAGCTGAAGCGCCAGCGACGTCAACACGACAGTGACCAAGACGTCCGTCGAGTATTGTTTGACCAACCCGCCAAACGTGACGAAGGGCGCGGCAGTGGCGAACAAGAGGGTCGCGCTGATTGCCCCGGCGGGTGCAAGGGCGCGTCGTGCCAGCCGGGCGAAAACAATCAACGCGGCGGTTGAACAGAGAAACGGGAATAGGCGCAAGGCAGTGTCACTCGGACCGAATGCCATGACGGCCAGCTTCTGCGCGAGCAAGAACCCCTTGGGAGCCACCTGATCAAAGGGAAGGGGGCGAGCCAACAGGCTCCACAAATCGGCGCCCCAAATGCCCTTCACCAAGGCAATCTCGTCCAGCCACATGGATGTGTTAGCCAAGGACTGAACCGTCCTCAGGCCGATGCCCACGACCACGATGGCGAGGAGCGTGGCCCCCACGGCCCAATCGAACGGGCTCTTGGCTTCGCCCGCGTCAACAGCTATCGCACTGTGGCTGGTGTTCCTGTTTGTCATGGCCCTGATCGCTGCCTTGTATCTGGTACTTGAAAGAGTTTGGCCTCTGTACAGTCGGGGACATAGGTAACAGAGTAGTCCGGGAACATGGGTAACACTCCTTCCAAACTGCACGACGTGACTCGACTCAGCGAGGCCGTCGATGCCCTGATTGGAGACTGCACCCATGGACGAACCCTTGCGTTTCATTCAGGGCACGCGGAGCGACCGCTTCACAATGGCCGAGCTGTGCGCACGCTTCGGCATCTGCCGGCGCGTCGGCTACAAGCGTCTGGCGCGCTTTGAGGAAGAGTGCCGACGCGGACTCGTCGATCGGAGCCGCGCCCCGCATCACTGCTCGCATCGCATCGGCGACGCCCTCGCCCCCGTCTTCGCGGCGGTGCTGGCCATCTGTGACCAGCAGGGGCTGATCGGCCAGGAGATGTTCGCCATCTATGGGGTCAAACTGCCGAACGACTCACCTTTGATTCAGTCTTGGCCTCGTCCACCTAACCTCACCATGAGCGGCGGTGCGAAGCGCCGTCCGCTGCATGCTGTTGTTGGACCAACCACCTCGCCTCGCCTAGCGCTCCGCTCGAGCAAACAACAGATACCCGCAGTGTGCCTCCTGGCTGAGTATCCGGTTCTCCGCTTCCTGCTCCGCCACATACGCCTCGAATGCCGCCGAATGTTCCGGGTACCTTATGGCAAGTTCCGTAGCTCGGCCACGGATCAGCTCAAGATGCCGCGACCCTTCGGTGGTCACCCAGGCGGGATCCAGCGTCTCCCGATCGACCAACCGGAGTCCCGCCGCATGAGCGCTCTCGAGCACTCGCGCTTCGGAAGGTAAATCGACAGAGCGTCCTGACCGCGCCCATGCAAGATCGACCAGAAGAAGCCCTGACAGTGCGACACGCCCTGCGATGCGTGCAAGTGCCTCTGGAAGTTCGCCAAGCGCCTCGGAGTCGAAGCCGAAGAGGATGAGGTTCCATTCTCCGCCATCGGCCAACTCTTTCCCCATGTCCTTGACCTCAAAGTCGAGCGCGTCAGCGACCCCCCATTCACTGGCGTACCTGCGAGCCTCCGCAATGAACTCCGGTACGAGATCGACGCCTCGTCCGTGCCAGCCAAAGCTTTTCGCGAGGTGGATCAGGAGCGCTCCTTTGCCGCATCCGAGATCCACCATGCGCCACGGAGCCTCATGGACATTCCTTTCCAGAAGCCGCAGAGCAGCCTCTGGGGAGAACCCGAGCGACCAGAGGTCCTGCAACAGGTGCGGAATGAACGGAAGCAAGGCTTCCTCTGCATCGAGTGACGCGGCCAGGTGCTTCGTTTGGAGATTCGGCACAAGTCCTTTTGTGTCTGGTGCGGCCCAACGTTTTCACGTTCACTTGCGGACCCGATAAACAAAAGGCTGTCCCGCCCGGGCCGCTCCTTGAATAGTCTACCACGGCCCGGGCGGGACAGCCAGACCCTAACCAAGGGTCCGCCAAGTGCAACGTGTTGTTAGGCAACACTACGGGCACGACCGCCCGCTCGCCTTTCCGAGCGCGGGCACCGGCGCCGTCTGATAGCACACCGCTCGCCCGTCGTGGAAGCCCACCATCTGCCAGGCTTGGGCGCGCACCCGATCCGGGATTCTCTCCGCGATACCCTCCAACTCCCGGTAGGCGGCGCCGGCCCCCTCCGCCCGCCGACCCAGACGCGCCACCGTGACGTGGAACGTGCCGCCGGCCAACACGACCCCCTGCACCTGCTCATACCACCCGCGCGGCGGCTCCGAGGTCCGGAGGCCGCGACCCTCCGGCGCGAACTCCGCCAAGACCGCGCCGGGGAGCGACAGGACCCGACCCGTCGTGTCCTCGCGCGACCACCATATGACTTCGCCCAACTCGCGAGAGGCGACGACCACCGTGTCCAACGAGCGCGAGCATACCAAGGGACCGCCGCCGAGTCGCTGCCGTAGCAGCGGATGCGCGGCCAGTGGGTGTCGGCTCCCTTTGCGACCGTAGCCGTGCTGCGGCGTCCACACGCCTCCGCGGAGCCGGAAATCGTGCACGAGCAAGGAATCAAGCGTCGGCGCCAGCATCCGCTCCCCCGCTACGCATCCGACGCTGACCCCGGTCGCCTCGATGCGCTCGATCCCGCGGAGGATCAGGGTGTCCGACACGCTATAGCGGGTGAGACGGCTGGTGGCCGGATCGAAGACGAGGACCGAGCCTGTCACCGGATCGAACGCGAGCGACGCTGCCGCGGTGTATTCGCCGGGCCCCCGCCCGGCACGCCCCAGCGTCTGGAGGCGACGACCATCGGGCCCAAACACGTGGAGCACGGGCGCCTGCCGCTCAAGCACCACGAACTGGCGCGGCAGCACCAGGACGTGCCGCACATCGCCCAGTCCCCCGTTGCGCTCAGCCTCGCCGCCCACAAGCACGTCGACCGTCTGCGCCCCAAGGCTCCGCGTCAACGCAAGGACACACCAGAAGCCTCGCATCTCTCTCCGTGTTGCCTAACGAAGGTGTAGAAAAACCCCGCGGGCCCTCGCGTCCGGCCGAGACTTTGCAGGGTGGTCCTTGAACGTAGGGTGTGGCAGCTCCCCCGTCGAGGAGGTCTCTGAATGGCCCGCTACAAACACATCGACACGCAGCCCCGCTTCCTGCCCGTCGATCTCGCCAAGCAGCTGCTGCCGGGCACCTTCGAACATGCCGTGCATCATTTGCTGACCGGGGCGATCGACCTGTCCCACTTCGACGCGCGCTTCAAGAACGACACGACGGGGGCACCCGCCTATCCGCCGGCCACGCTGCTGCAGGTCGTGCTGGTCGCGTACGCGCGGGGGATCGTCTCGAGCCGGGGCATCGCGCGGGTCTGTGAGGAGCATGTCACCTTCATCGCGCTCTGTGGCGACCGGGCGCCGCACTTCACCACCATCGCGCACTTTGTCAGCACCCTCGGGGACGACATTGCCCGCGTCTTTGCCGCCGTGCTCGCGATCTGTGGCCAGCAGGGGCTGATCGGCCGGGAGATGTTCGCCATCGATGGGGTCAAGCTGCCGAGCAACGCGGCCAAGCAGCGGAGCGGGACGCGCGCCGAGTTCGAACGACAGGCGGACAAACTGGAGGCGGCCGCCGCCGCGATGGTGGCCCGGCATCGCGCGACCGATGCATTGCCGGTCGAGCCCAGCCTGTCGGCGAAGGAGACGACGCGGCTCGGACGGTTGCAGCGGGATGCCACGCAGCTGCGCGCCTGGCTGGCGGCGCATCCGGAGGACCGCCGCGGGCCTACCGGGGCGGTGCGCAAAAGCAATCGCACGGACAACGAGAGTGCGAAGATGGCCACTGGGAAGGGCGTGATTCAGGGCTATACCGGTGTCGCGGCGGTCGACGCTAAGCATCAAATCATTTGTGTGGCGGAAGCGCATGGCACGGGCTCGGAGCACGAGCTGCTCGTGCCGATCGTGACCGCCTTGGCGCCGGTGCTGGCGCCGCACTCGCTGGTCACCGCGGATGCGGGCTACCATAGCGAGGCGAACCTCACCGCGCTGGAGCAGCGCGGAGTCGACGCCCTGATTGCCGACAGCGAGTTGCGGCGGCGGGACGAACGCTTTGCCACGCAGGCGGCGCACCACACGACCAAGGATCCGCTGCATGACAAGGCGGCGCCACCGGAGGGGCCGCGCCGCTTTCAGCCGAGCGACTTTCAGTATGATCCGGTCGCGCGGACGTGTGTC
This sequence comes from uncultured Gemmatimonadota bacterium, assembly GCA_902826615.1. Lineage (GTDB taxonomy): Bacteria > Gemmatimonadota > Gemmatimonadetes > Gemmatimonadales > Gemmatimonadaceae > RBC101. The sequence continues at coordinate 238,820 of CADEFN010000004.1, read as the reverse complement.
TGCCCGGCGGGCAAGTCGCTCTATCGGAAGGGTCAGGCGAACATCACGCGCGGGTTTGTCTCCGAACAGTTCCACGGCACCAAGCGCGACTGTCTGCCGTGTCCGCTCCGCGCCCAGTGTCTGCGGGATCCGACCCAGGCGACGCCGCGGCAGGTGGCCTTCTTCCGCGGTCGAGCGACCCCGGCGCCCGAGACCCGCACCGCGCGGATGAAGCGGCGGATTGATCAGCCGGCTGAACGGGCGCGCTATGCCGAGCGCTTCGGCACGGTGGAGCCCGTGTTTGCGAATCTGCGGCACAACAAGCGGCTCGACCGCTTCACGCTGCGGAGCCGGCGCAAGGTCGAGGTGCAGTGGCGGCTCTTCTGCTTGGTGCACAACATCGAAAAGCTCGCCCACCACGGTTACGCCGCCTAACGGCAAGCCCAGCCACTCGCGTCGCGCCCCAGGCGATCTCACTGCCCTCCGCCAGGCCCCCAAACAAGCGATGCTCCTCCGAACGCGCTCGGTGCAACGCCCGCGCGCGTGCACGGTCTACAACTGGCTTTTTCTACACCTAGAACGTTTGCGTTCACTTGCGGGCTATCTGAATACAAGCCGACCCGCCCGGGCCGCCTCCCTCCCATTCTACCGCGGCCCGGGCGGGTTGGCTAGCCTCATTAGCCCGACAAGTGCAACGCTATGTAAGGCGGAACTGACGGAGCTTTCCGGGGCACGGCAATCTCATGCCACGTCAACACGAGCACCATACTCGTCCGGCAGCGACAACCTAGACCCCTTGAACCTACATCTCAAGCTCTGAGCGGCTCAGCCAGCGGAGGAATGGCCAGAAAGTCGCGCAGCCAACCCCAACGATAACCGCGAATCGGAGGATGTCGGCGCCAGTCTCCGGGGCCGAACGGTAGCCACCGAAACGCGTCGGACCTGCGGCCCAATAGGGACCGGCAATCAAAACCTCAGTCACGCCAAAAGCCCACGCGAAAGAGCTCGTGATACAGAAGCGAGCGATGTACCGTCGGATTGGGTCCGCGCGTCGCCACAGGGTGAACAAGTGGTACATCAGGCTTGAGGTAGCAAATGCCGCAACTATAGCGGAAACATAGGCGAGGACCTGTCGGCCGGCGGACACCTCAGGAACTAGGGTCATCTCTTCGTAGGAGGTTTAGGCCATTCCCGCTCGAGGGCGTCGCGCTGGAGGGACGGCGTACCATCGTGTGGCTCTGCCCTTCGTCACGCACAAGGGGCCGGTGGTGTGGGTGCCTCTGCCGATGCGAATCTGTCCTTCCGCGTGTCGCACTGGCAAGGCGAGTCCCGTGCGTGCCCGGACCACGCACGGAGGCCTTGCTACGTCGGAAGGCGGCCAACGCGGACGCGCTTGCCGACTCTCCAACGCTGGATATCACTGCGCCTGGCAATGCAGCATCCATATCACTCCTCCCTGACGGGGGATGCATCGGGCTGGTAGAGAGTTTCCGCCTAACGTTCCACGTTCTGCTGCAAACGCTATTAACTGAATGTGGCGGCGTAGCCGCCGCTTCCACAAGTGCTCGCGTTTGGCGGCAGCAACGTGTTGTTAGGCATCGGATGAGCGTCACCGATCGTAGTAGAGCCAGTGCCCCTGGTAGTTCTTGTCGAAGTCTTCCTTTGATCCGAATGTGATGTCAAAGGCCTCACGACGCAAATAGTCGAACCGGTCGTACCCCCGCAGGAGCACAAAGTACAGGTCCGCGTAGGTCTTGCGCAGTCCCGCGCGCTCGTGCTCCGCAGCCTCATGCTCCGTGTAAAGCATGAAGACGACTTGGCCGAAGCGGCGATGAATCTTCCAGAGTGCAGGATTTGACAGGCGTGCGTGCAAGGCATCAATCTCGGCGTCCGTGATCCGGAGGTTCGCCTCTTCCAGCGCAAGCGGCGCGAACGCTGAGAACACCACAAGCAGCCTGTCCGCCACATACGTCGAGGTGGGGGCTGTCCGCAGCAGCTCCCGAAAGCGGAGTGTGATCGCTTTCTGCCTTCCTTCATGGAAGTTGCCGTCTCGTTGCCGGAACGACTCCAGGTCATGCTCATGCTCAAGGATGATTTGAAGCCGCGGCCGAGCACCGAGGTCCTCAAGGCGATCGTAGATGACATTGAGAACGGGTACGCGCCACTCTTGCGCGATCCACGCCCCCAGCTCGGCGAGGATGGGCGGCGGAGACGCCGCTCCGAGCTTGACCGCTGCGGTGGCTTCGTATTCGGGATCCCAGATGGTAACCAGACTATCGCTCCGGATGCCTAACGTCCCACGTTCAGTTGCAAGCGAACCAGAAAAGGGCGAGCGTAGCGAGCAGACATTAGATCGCTTGTCAACTGCAACGTGTTGTTATGCCGCACCCGGTTGAGGAGGCAGGATACCGAGGGTAGTGAACAGCGCTTGGATGAACTGCGCTACGGAGTGTCGCGAGCTCGCTTCCTTGGCGCACAAGTAGACGAACACTTCCTTTGACATCCCGGAGTCGTGAAGGTGGCGCTTGAAGAACTCATCGATGATCCTCTTCCCATCGTACAACTCACGCCTTCGAACTGCGGCCTTCAGGCCAGCTACAGCTTCAGATGCCTGCCCTGCGATCCTCTCGAAGTACTCTTGCGATAGCTCGGATACGACGGCCGCGGCGAACTCCTCCACCTGGCGACGCGCCTCTGCGACGGGGTCCTGTATGCGCAATGTCCGGCTGGCCACCGCAGCCTTCACCCGTCGACTGACCTCATGGTCGCTTAGTTCGTCGAGGATCGAGTCTATAGAGGTGGCAACGTCGTCCGGTGTCTGAAATGACGTTTTGTGACGCACCGTTTCCATTGCCTTGAAGATCACCTGAGGATCAACGAGTAGGTTCTCAACCATTGATACAGGCAGGTACATGACCCCAGGGCTGCTCGGCTCATCTACCAATGTGTCGCGATCCAATAGGGCCGTCGCCTTGAGGTGGGGAGCGATTGGGACCAAGAGGTCGTTCAGAGTCCGTACTAGCCGCTGACACTCCGCCTTGCCGCCGCCAGCCAATACGGTGAGCTGACCAAACTGGTCGCTCAGGAAACCGTAGATCCGTCCGTCAGTAGGCCGCCGACTGGTCCTGTCGGCACCCCGGCCCTCGACGACGAGAACCGTGCGAAGAGCGGTCACGTTTGACGTCGACCCGAAGACGGTTCGCAAGGTTGCTAGCCGCTCCTCATCACTGGCGATGCGTACGAGTTGATTGCCGTCGTCTGGAGTGAGCTCTGCGGGACGCAGCAGATACAGCTCCTCGTTGACGGCCTGCTCAACCATCGAAGGTGAGTGTGTCGCCAGCACGAATTGCACATCCTCGCGCAAGGAGAGTGCACGAATGTAGTCGAGAACCTTGGCTTGCAGATTCGGATGCAGGTGGAGTTCCGGTTCATCCATCAGGACGGCGACATGCCCACGCGCAACTACCTCACCTGCACCGCGCATCGAGGCAAGGTGACGGTTCACCTGGTGCTCAATCAGGGGAAAGAACAGCTGGATGATCGCTTTCTCGCCAGAGCTGAGATCATCGATGTCTACGAGGACATCCTTGCTGTGAACATGCCAGAGACACTTGATCTGGTCTCTATTCGTAAGGTCAATTCTATGAAACTGCAGGTGAGGCAGGAGATTGTGTGCAAGCTCGCGGAGTGGCGCCCACACATCTGGCATGTCCGAGCGCAACACTGCGCCGGTCGAGTCAAAGCGATCCGCAATTGCTGTTTGGCGATCGATTTCGATCTGACACAGACTGTACTTCAGGAAACTCTGCGCTTCATCGAAGTTCCAGGCGTCCCGTTCCCGGGACGGAATGTTCACGCCATCAAACCCGGGAAGACTATTCGTCGAAAGAAGAGAACTCATCTCAATGCGGGTCTGGGCCAAATACCGCATCTGCACCTGCTGGCGCCGGCTATTGCGATGGGGACTGACGTATAGGGTACGTCCGGTCCCAGATCCCATCCCTCGTAGTGCGTTTAGCAGAGTCGACTTGCCGCAGCCGTTGGGACCAGTGATGACCATTACGCGCGGTACTTCCGCGCACGCCGCGAGACGTACGGCGCGTTGGTTGCGCACGGCAAACTCAGAGATTCTCATGACTCAACGGCACAGATGGATGGCAGTGTGCGGCATAACGACTAGGGTTCTGCTGCGCCGCCTCTAAACAATGCGGAGTGGGCCGGCGCCGTGCCCCAGCTATACGATGAAAGGCGCCGGCCCACTCCGCCAGCCCCAACGCGGCGTCTGCAGCAACCCATTGTTGGGCGGCGGCCTGGTCGAACCTTCGAACTAAGAACCATCCGGCGTGGACACGAGTGCCACCACTTGCTCGCATATCCGCTCAACCTCGGTGCGTACATGAGCGAGGAACGCCATGGCAGTCGTGTGCGCAACCTCATCGAACTTGAACTCACGCCAGTTCATCCGGCGCAGTCGCACGCCGACATCCGCGTCGAGGAGTGAGACCGTGTCGCGATCAATCAGCTGTGGTCCTCGGACGCTAAGGTAGCGTCCCGGCGGACCCTCGAATCTCAGTGTGCATCCCTCGGCAATTGCAACTGACTTCAGTCCGCGGTCACCAACTTGAATCGCACTGTGGCCGGGACTCTCCACCACCACCGCCTCACAATCCGCGACCTCCATCAGACTCAGTCGGATATGCTTGTTTGAGTTCACGAGCTTTACCAGACCGACCAAGGTTTCATTCCCCGCCGCGTACCACTGCAATCGATCTATATAATTGAACAACCCGGGATGCCCGACTCTCAGGCCTGGCATCCACCTGCTATCGAGATGATCAAGGAAGGCCTCCCGCTTCAGGCCCGGATGCGCGAGCGGGAAGTAGACCTTCTTCGGCGTTGATGAGCAGTACCTGACGATCTCGTGTGCGAGATAGTCCAGGGTGGCGCGGCTGTGTACCAGATAGTCCAGCGTTGCAACGCGAAAGTCAGACGAAACCGTCAATCTGTAAGTACACTCTTGGTAGAGCGAAGAAAGCTTGAGGAGATCCTGAGCTGTTTGCGTTCGCAGGATCCCAAGCGACTCTTTGTCAAACATGAAGGATGGCTGAAGACGAGTCCGCCCAACTTTGTATTGTGCTGCGTAGGCACCCAAGGCGCCACCCCAAAGTGCGGCTGCTTGCCCCTTTCACTCGCCGCCTATCGCCCCCGCACCCGCGTGCATAACACGCTCGCCCCGCCGCCTATTGCCGGCGCTCACACTTCCGGGTCGGTGAAGCCAAACCATTGCCACGCTACAAGTTGGCCTTTTCCCACCGGCCAGCCTACGCCCGGCATATCCAGCTCACCTCGCCGCAATATCCGCCATAGCCGCGGGCTGACGCGGCGAGGCGAGCCGTTGCGCTTGCCGCCTATCCCCTCCCAAAGCCAGTTACCGCTACGCAGCAATATCCGCCGACATCGCCTGCAAACTCGCATGTCCACTCACAGTGCCTCACCCCTACCCAAGCGGTGCGGGGCGCCGGAAGGGGGTGGAGGGGGTTGAAGCGGCCGCACCGTCGCCTCGTCCGACTTTCACACTGCCTCAGACGGTTGCACACCTGCCTCGTCTGACTTTCCACATGCCTCAGCCGGTTGCACCGTCGCCTCGTCTGACTTTCCACTTGCCTCAGCCGGTTGCACCGTCGCCTCGTCCGACTTGCACACTGCCTCTGCCGGTTGCACACCTGCCTCCGCTGACTGTCCACTTGCCTCTGCTGGTTGCACCGGCGCCTCGTCCAACTTGCACACTGCCTCTGCCGGTTGCACACCTGCCTCCGCTGACTTTCCCATTGCCTCAGCCGGTTGCACCGGCGCCTCGTCCGACTTTCACACTGCCTCAGACGGTTGCACACCTGCCTCGGCTGACTTTCCCACCGCCTCTGCCGGTTGCACAACTGCCTCGGCTGACTGTCCACTTGCCTCAGCCGGTTGCACCGTCGCCTCGTCCGACTTGCACACTGCCTCTGCCGGTTGCACAGCTGCCTCCGCTGACCGTCCACTTGCCTCAGCTGGTTGCACCGGTGCCTCGTCTGACTTGCACACTGCCTCTGCAGGTTGCACAACTGCCTCGGCTGGCTGTCCACTTGCCTCAGCCGGTTGCACCGTCGCCTCGTCGGACTTGCACACTGCCTCTGCCTGTTGCGCAACTGCCTCCGCTGACTGTCCACTTGCCTCTGCTGGTTGCACCGGCGCCTCGTCCGACTCTCACACTCCCTGAGACGGTTGCGCACCTGCAGCCGCCACGCCACGCGCCGCGACGGCGCAACAACCCCCGGAAAACAAACAACCCGGCACCTCTCGGCACCGGGTCATGACTTCGAACTGACAAACTGGTATCGGCCGCAGCCCTACCTTTAGATGTCCAGGTTGCTCGCGAATCGCGCGTTGGCCTCGATGAACGCTTTGCGAGGTTCGACATCATCGCCCATCAGCGTCTGGAAGATCCGATCGGCCTCAACGGCGTCGTCCATGCCCACCCGGAACAGGGTGCGCCGCTCTGGATCCATCGTGGTGTCCCACAACTGATCCTTGTTCATCTCACCCAGACCTTTGTACCGCTGCACGTTGGCCTTGGAGTTGTCGCCATTGCCAAGCCGCTCGATGTACGTGTCGCGCTCCTTCTCGTCGTAGGCGTAGAACTCCTGCTTCCCCTTGGCGACCCGGAAAAGCGGGGGCTGCGCGATGTACATGAATCCGGCATCGATCAGCTGCGGCATCTGCCGGAAGAAGAAAGTCAGGAGCAGGGTGCGGATGTGGGCGCCGTCCACGTCGGCGTCCGTCATGATGATGATCTTGTGGTACCGCGCCTTCTCGATCTCGAATTCGTCCTTGATGCCGGTGCCGATCGCCGTGATGATCGTGCGGATTTCTTCGTTGGAGAGGACCTTGTCGATGCGGGCCTTTTCGACATTGATAATCTTGCCACGCAGCGGCAGAATCGCCTGAAACTCACGGTTCCGGCCCTGCTTGGCGCTGCCACCGGCCGAGTCACCCTCGACCAGGAAGACCTCGCACATGGCGGGGTCGCTCAGTGAGCAGTCAGCCAGCTTGCCAGGCAGCGTGCCAATGTCGAGCGCCGACTTTTTGCGCGTGAGATCGCGAGCCTTGCGTGCGGCCTCGCGCGCACGCGCGGCGGACACGGCCTTTTCAACGATGATGTTGGCAATCTTCGGGTGCTCGTCCAGATAGGCGCCGAGCCAGTCGTTTACCACCGTCTTCACCGCCGACTCAGCTTCGGAATTGCCGAGTTTGGTCTTGGTCTGCCCTTCAAACTGTGGTTCGCGCACCTTCACGGAGATGACGGCCGTGAGTCCTTCGCGCACGTCCTCGCCACTGAGGGTGAAGTCGGCCTTCTTGAGAAAACCACCCTTGCTCGCGTAATCGTTGATCCGACGCGTCAGCGCGGCCTTGAAGCCGGTGAGGTGTGTTCCACCTTCGTGTGTGTTGATGTTGTTGACGAAGGTGAAGACGTTCTCGTTGTAGCCGTCGTTATAAGCCAGCGCCACTTCGATGCCGATGTCGTCCTTTTCGGTGTCGACGTGGAGAATTTCGGTGTGCAACGCCTTCTTGCTGCCGTTGAGGTACTGCACCATCTCCTTGAGACCGCCCTTGGCATGAAAGGTCTCGGTCTTCTTCTCCCCTTCGCGCTCATCGGTGAGCGTGATGGTGACTCCCTTGTTGAGATACGACAGCTCTCGCAGGCGATTGGCCAGGGTGGCGTAGTCGTACCGCAGTTCAGTGAAGATCTGCGCGTCGGGCTTGAAGAAGACCTTGGTGCCACGCTCCTTCGCCCCGGCCTTGCCCAGCACCTGCAGCTTCGTGGTGGTGATGCCGCGCGCAAAGTCCATGTAGTATTCCTTGCTGTCGCGCTTGATCCACACCTTGAGCACTTCGGAGAGCGCGTTCACCACGGACACACCGACGCCGTGGAGGCCGCCCGACACCTTGTAGCTGTCCTTGTCGAACTTGCCGCCGGCATGCAGCACGGTCATGGCCAGCTCAACCCCCGGTATTCCCTCGGTGGGGTGGATGTCGACCGGAATTCCGCGTCCGTTGTCTTCTACGGTGATGGAGTCGTCGCCATGAATGGTCACGCCCACCGTATCGCAGTAACCGGCCAATGCCTCGTCGATCGCATTGTCGACGACTTCGTAGACCAGGTGATGGAGACCGCGGGATGACGTCGACCCGATGTACATACCGGGACGTTTGCGTACGGCCTCCAGTCCCTTGAGGACCTGGATGTTCTGCGCGTCGTACGACTCGGATTTCCCGTTAGGCTCGCTGGACTTGGCCATGTATCAGATGGGGCAGGGGAGACGCCGGACTGGCCCGAATACGCACCGAAATGACGCCGGACCGTAACATCCAAATCTATCCACATTTGCCCCGCAAAGACAACTGCCCCGCAACTCGCTAAATCGTACCGCGATAACGGGTTAGCGCATGAGCGACCATCGGATGCGCTGGATCGGCTTGCTTCCAGTCACGCGGTTGACCGAGGCGAGGAGTTCACCCTCCATCAACTGGAGCTCGTTGACCCAGGCCGAGGTCCGCGCGACCGCGAAGAGAGTGCCGTCGGCCCCTATCGACACCGCGCGCGAAACCGCCGAGATCTCGGGCCCGACCAGCACACCCCAGTCGGTCAGGACCTGAGTTTGTTTGACGCGCTCAGCGTAGCCACGGCTGGTCATCACACGAGAGAGCGCCGAGCCAAGTCGTTCGGCTTCGCCCCCCCGGTCATCCCGCTTACGCGCCACGGATCACGCCACCCTCGATACGCCAGCGGGTGAGGTCTCCAAAGCCGCTGGGCACTTCATCATCGCGCGGAATCGCCAGAAAGCGTTGCCCACGACCATGTTGCGCCACCAATGCCAGAATCCGCGCCGACCGTTCGCGATCGAGCTCGGCAAAGGGGTCATCCAGAAGCAGAATCGGGTCGTGGCCACGATGCTCGCGAAGTGTCGCCGCCTCGACCAGCCGAAGGGCCAGCGCGATGGTGCGCTGCTGCCCTCCCGAGCCGAAGGAGCGCGCCATCTTTCCTGCCAGCATCAGGAGGAGGTCGTCCCGATGCGGCCCATGCTGCGTCATGCCCCGCCGCAGGTCGCTCTGCCGCTCTCGCTCGAGGGCGCCGGCCAGCGCGATGTGCAGTTCCGCTTCGGTGCCGGTGAGATCCCTCATGGATGACTGCAGGCGCATGGCAAAGCGCTGGGGCTCTCCCATTTCTGCGCAGCGATCGGCGGTGACGCGTGCGGCCCAGTCGACCCAACGCACCCGCTCGGCCCAGAGTGTGGCGCCGGTTTCGGCCAGCGCGGGCTCCCAGACAGCGGCCTGCGCTGCGGCGTCGGCGGCGCGAGACTGATCACGGAGCACGGCGTTGCGGCGCACCAGGGCAGCCCGGTACCGCTGCAGCGCCGAGAGATACCGGCGCGACGTGGCGGCGAGGAGAAGGTCGAGATATCGGCGCCTATCCTGCGGAGTGCCCGCCACGAGCACCACATCGCGCGGTGAGACCACCACCGACGGGATCGCCGCGAAGGCGTCGCCAAGCCGTGTGACCTCGACGCCATCGCTCACCAATCGCTTGCGGCGCCCGGTGCGGGCTACGCCGATGCCCAGCGAGTCGACCGCCCCACCTGTGGCCGTAAAGGCGAGATGAAAGGCTTCCTGCCCGAAGCGCACCAGCTCCTGGTCCCGTACACCACGAAGAGAGCGCAGCGCATGTCCGTAGTGGAGCGCCTCGAGCACATTGGTTTTGCCATGCCCGTTGAGCCCCGAGAGCACCACGCCAGCCGCAGGCACTTCCACCTCGGCGCGTTCGATGTTCCGGAAGTCGCGGATGGTCACCTGCTGCACGCAAACGGGCAGGGCCTGCGTGGTGCCGGACGTCTCCTGCGACACTGCTGTCATGGGCGCCTAACGACCTGTGAACGCGGGGGGACGCTTGGCCAGGAAGGCGCTTGTGCCTTCCCGCATGTCGGCGGTTCCGGCGAGGATGGCAAAATGATTCGCTTCGAGTGTGAGGGCGTCGTCGAGTTGTGCGTCGAGCCCGTGCTGCACCGCCTCGATGCACATGGCGATGGCGAGCGGCCCATTCGCGAGGATCTGCCGCAGCATGGCATCGGCGGCTGGGAGCAACTCGGCAGCGGGATACACCTTGTTGACCAGCCCGATGCGGTAGGCCTCCTGGGCATCGATCATCTCGCCAGTCAATAACAGCTGTAGGGCGCGCCCTTTACCCACGAGACGGGGGAGTCGTTGCGTGCCACCGTATCCGGGGCAGATGCCGAGCTTCACTTCGGGCTGGCCGAACTTCGCGAACTCTGACGCGAGCCGGAAATGACACGACATTGCGAGTTCGCAGCCACCGCCGAGGGCAAAGCCGTTCACCGCCGCGATGACGGGCTTGGGCGATCGCTCGAACTTGGCAAAGACTCGCTGGCCGCGCAGTGCTCGTGATTTGGCGTCGATGGGCGACTGATTCGCCAGCTCTGAGATGTCGGCGCCCGCGATGAATCCCTTGCCGGCGCCGGTCAGGATAACCGCGCCGATGTCCTCGCGCGTCCGGCACTCATCGATTGCCATCTCGAGCTCGCCAATGGTCGCTGCGTTGAGCGCATTCAGTTTCTCCGGGCGATTGACCGTAATGGTGGCGACGCGATCGGAGACGGCGAGGGTGATGCAGGAGTACATCGGCGGGTGTGGAGAAGGGACAACCTGCAATCTAGGTCTTTGGCCACCTACCAACCACCACAGGGGCCGGGACATCTTTGCGGTATGCAAAGTGTCGAGGCAGTGCGCTGGAGTGCGGACGGCTCGGCCGTGCGCATCATTGATCAGCGGGAGCTGCCCGGGAAGTTCATCGAGCGGGATCTGGCGACCCTCGACGAGGTGGTGTCGGCCATTCAGACGCTGGCGGTCCGCGGGGCGCCGGCGATCGGGGTATGTGGCGCGATGGGGCTGGTCACGGTCGCCCAGCGCACGCTGGGCGGCCAACCCGACTTTCAGCAGCGGCTCGCGGATGTTGCTGCCATCATTCGCGAAGCCCGTCCCACGGCGGTCAACCTGGCATGGGCCGTCGACCGGGTGATGCGTGTGGCCGCCGCTACCCCCGGTGACGCTGAGGCCGGGATCGCGGCCATGCGGGCGGAGGCGACGGAGATTTTCCACGAGGATCGCCGTATGTGCCGTGCGATTGGTGCATTTGGCGCGAGCCTGGTGACGGACGGATCGACCGTGCTCACGCATTGCAACGCCGGAGCACTTGCAACCAGTGGTATAGGCACGGCGCTGGCGCCGGTGTACGTGGCGGTGGAGGCGGGTCGTCGCGTGGCGGTGATTGCCGGCGAAACCCGCCCGCTGCTGCAGGGGAGCCGTCTCACGGCGTGGGAACTTGCCCGTGCGGGCATTCCAGTCACCGTGATCACGGACAACATGGCGGCCAGCCTCATGCGCCAGGGCCGGGTGGATCTGTGCATCGTTGGAGCTGACCGCATCGCCGCCAACGGAGATGTGGCCAACAAGATCGGGACCTACGGTGTGGCGGTGCTGGCACGACACCACGGGATTCCCTTCTACGTGGCGGCCCCTACATCGACGGTGGATCCCGCGACGGCCACGGGCGCTGACATTGTCATCGAGCAGCGGCCCGCCCATGAGGTGACGCGTCCCTTTGGAGTGACCACCGCGCCCGCGGAGGCGGCGGTCCTGAATCCGGCGTTCGATGTTACCCCCGCCGAACTGGTCACCGCCATCATCACGGATCGAGGGGTGTTCCGCGCCCCGTATGATTTTGCCGGCGCGGCGCCGGCACATTCCTGACTCTCCACTCTCATTCTCTTCACCGGCCACCGTCATGCGCACCGTCCTCGCGATCGACCAGGGCACCACCGGCAGTACATGTCTAGTCATTGGTGAGGACGGCAGCGTACGAGGCCGGGCGTATCGCGAGATCACGCAGCATTTTCCGCAGCCTGGCTGGGTGGAGCACGATGCCACCGAGATCTTCGAGCGGACACGTGACGCGGCACGCGAGGCGATTGCGGCGGCGGGTGTGGTACCCGACGTCATCGGCATCACCAACCAGCGCGAAACGGTCGTGATGTGGGACCGTGCCACCGGCACACCCGTTGGACGGGCGCTGGTGTGGCAGGACCGGCGCACCTCGGGTCGTTGTGCCGAGCTGGCTGGGCAGGCTGACGCCATCGCCGCACGCACTGGTCTGGTGGTCGACGCCTATTTCTCGGCCACCAAGATCGAGTGGCTGTTACGGTCATCGCCGGATCTGGCACGGCGTGCGGCCGCAGGCGAACTCGCGGTGGGCACCATCGACACCTGGCTCATCTGGAAGCTGACGGGTGGGGAGGTGCATGCGACCGACCCCACCAACGCGTCGCGCACCATGTTGTACGACATCAATCACCTGGCGTGGAGCGACGAACTGTGTTCGCTCTTTGGTGTGCCGCGTACACTTCTCCCCGAGGTGCGGCCGTCGTCCGGCAACTTCGGATGGACGCGACCCGAACACCTCGGCGCCTCCATCCCGATTCGCGGTGCGGTCGGTGACCAGCAGTCGGCGCTGTACGGTCAGGGTTGCTGGCAAAAGGGGGAGGGCAAGAACACCTATGGCACAGGTGCCTTTCTGCTCTTCAACGCGGGCAAGACGCGGCCAGCGGGGGGTGGCGGACTCCTGACGACCATAGCATGTGACGACGTGGGCCAGCCGGCCTACGCACTCGAAGCAGCGATTTTCATAGCAGGGGCGGCGGTGCAGTGGCTGCGTGACGGTCTACAGATCATTGCGAGTGCCGACGAAACGGAAGCCATGGCGCGCTCCCTCAGCTCGAACGACGGCGTCTACTTTGTGCCTGCGCTCGCTGGGCTGGCCGCCCCGCACTGGGAGACCGAGGCGCGGGGAACGATCGTCGGGTTGACTCGTGGGACCTCGCGTGCACACCTGGCACGGGCTGCACTGGAGGCCATGGCGTTCAGCACGGCCGACGTAGTCGAATCCGTGCGGACCCATGGTGGTGTGGTGGTCGACCGGCTGCGTGTGGACGGCGGTGCAACTGCCAACAACTGGCTCATGCAGTTCCAGGCCGATGTGCTGGGGATTCCGGTGGAGCGGCCGGCCATGCTCGAAACCACGGCGTTAGGCGCGGCCGGCCTGGCCGGGGTCGCCGCCGGTGTCTGGGCATCGCCACAGGCCTTCCTCTCCGCCCGGGAGTTCACGCGTTTCACGCCAGGCCCCTCGCCGACGGCCGCTGCGCTGGCCCGCTCGGGGTGGCAGCGGGCCGTGCGGGCCACGTTAGGGTGGGCGCGGGATCGCGATCTGGCGTGATCACATGGTGGCGCGCAGGCAGCTCGCAGCACATCATTGTTGGGTCGGGCGCGCGCCGGTGCGCCCCCAACTCTCCCAATCATGAGCGAGCCCGAATCGGACCGTCAGCCGCGGAAAAACCTTCTGCTGCGCATGCTCATCAACGAGATGCTCGATCAGGTGCGCGACCTGCAGCGGCATGCCGGCCCCTGGGACTCTACCGAACGCGAGCGGGCGGAAGAGACGCTCGAACGTGTCATGGGCCAGGTGCGGGCCGAGGCGCTGCGCAAGAACAACGACTGACGGTCGATCACGGCAGGTGGGCGCCCGGATGAGCGCCGGCACACTTTCCCTCTGGATCGCTGCGGCCTTTGCCCTGGTCTCGCTGGCGTCGGCCTTTCGGCCGGGCCCCGGGAGCATTCGCGAAACCGAAGGCAGGCGTGCGCTAGCCATGGCATCCCTCTTCGCGCTCGTGGCGACGGGCTTTCTGCTGCGAGACCTGGGCACCCCCGAGCTGCGTGTGACCTTTGTGGCGCGTCATGTGCTCCGGTCGATGCCCACCGCCACACGACTGCTCTCGATTGTTGGAGATCCCGCCGGGGCCGGGATGCTGGTGGCAGGGCTCGGACCGGCGATCGGGCTGCTCTTCACGCGCCGGGTGACCGGGACATGGCCGGTTGCTGCCATGGCAGCCGCCACCCTGGTGCTCCTGGCCGCTCCCATCGCCGGAGCACCACATGCATTGCTTCCCTGGACCCCTGCCGATGGGCAACCGGCGGAGTCGGTCGCACGTGTGCCTCTCCTGCTCGCCTTCGCGTTGGTGCTTCCCCTGACGGTGGGGGCGGCGCTCACCACCCTGGCTCATGCCCTCGGCGAGACAAGCGAGCCGGAGCAGGTGTGGGTCTGGAGTCTGTGGACCACGGTGTGTCTCTTCACCACCGTGCTGGTGTCGCATCAGGTCATTGTGGACTCCGGGACGGCGCGCCCGCTTTCAGTGCTGCAGGGAAGGGACGGTGCCTGGGCGGTACTGATGGCGGTTCTGTTGTGCGGGCGTTTGACGGCCGATTCCCTTGTCGCGCGTGTGCGGGTGACCGCCGCGCTGGCGCTCGTGCTGGCTTCGGTGAGTCTTGTGCTGGCCACCGTCTCGTGGCGCACCTGGGTACCGGCGGCGTGGGTCCTTTTGGCGAGCGCGGCGGTGGTGTCGCTCTCGGCGTTCCTGGTGGGAGCCGGAGTGAAGTGGCCTCGCCAACGGAGTGTGGTGTCTGCAGCCCTCGCGTCGGTGCTTGTCGCGCTCGCGCTGGCGCCACGACAGCAGCATGGTCGGCTTGATCCGGGTGCCGCGCTCAGCGCGGCGGGCGCGACCATCGCCCACCAGGGCATTTCAGTCTACGACGAACAGGACGCCGCCGTTCTGGCACTCGCACTCGAATGGTCGCGCGGGAATGCACTGCAGCTCGACCGCGCGGAGCAACGCGAGTACAACGATGCACGTGGGAGTGTGGTTGGTGGCGTGCTCACCTCGCCCGCATCCTTTGCCACATGGCGCAACACGACGCGGGTGTGGCTCGATTCGGCGGCCACGGGAGACCGTGTCTGGGTGACGACGTCGGTGGAGTGGGGCGCGTGGTGCTGGTGGCTCGCGGCCGTTCTGCTCGTGCTGGAGGCGGTCGCTAGGTCGTGGCGATCGCGAGTCAGACCGCTGCCGCAGTCGGTACTGCCGTAACAACACGGTTGCGCCCGGCGCGTTTGGCGATGAGGAGTCGCTCGTCGGCGCAGGCGATCACTTCCTGAGCCGTTGCGCCGTCTACGGGCCACACGGCGACACCGGCGGAGAGGGAGACTCGCACGTCCCGACCGCCACTCAGCGTGACGGGTGTATCGGCAATCCGTGTGCGCAACTCCTCCACGAGGTCTGCGGCATCGGGCAGCGACGCACCCGGGAGTGCGACCATGAACTCTTCGCCGCCCCAGCGCGCGACCAGATCGGATCGTCGCACGTCACGCCTGAGAATGGCCGCCACTTCGCGAAGCACGGTGTCGCCAGCCGCATGTCCCCAGCGGTCATTCACCTGCTTGAACTCATCCAGATCGATGATGGCGAGACTCAAGGGCGCACCGCGTCGCATCGCCAGGAGCCACTCGTTATGCAGATGCCCCTCGAATGTGCCGCGATTCAGCAACCCGGTGAGGGCGTCGTGGGTGGACGACGCGCGCAGCTGGACGGACCAGCGCGCAATGCCCGCACACGATACCGAAAAGAGCACGAGGGTGACCACGCGTTCGATCTGCACACCCCAGTCAAAGCCTCCGTACGCGAGCACATCGGGTGTAGGTGTCGAGGGCCACATGGCGGCGCCGGCCGCAGCGATCAGCGCGTATTGCGCGCCCGCCACCGCCCCGGCCACCAGGGGCAGACGAGGATCCCAGCGCACGCAGGTGCCGATCAGCGCAAAGAAGTAGCCGGCAAATGTGATGCGCCCATTCACGGCGGCCGACGGAGTGGTCTGCAGCAACTCGGCCACGTGCAGCAGTGAGACCATCGACACGTCGCCGATGCTGGTCAGGACCGAAATCCATGTCGGCCGTGTGCCCCGCCGAGTGGCAACGAGTACCACGAGCGCCAGCGCCAGACAGACCAGATTCACGGGCACGGCGCGCCGGTATCCGGTGTTGCCGGGGTCTTGCGACACCACAATCAGGGAAAGCAGCGTCAGGGTGCCGACCACGATGACCCGCGAGCGGGCGACCCGATGCTCGCCCTGCATGGGCAGGTCTGACTCCAGCGGATCGCCGTTCCACGCCAGCCGCCATGCGGCGCGGAGCGTCGCGAGCGACGGGATGACCGCCCGCGAACTCACCGCTCCAATGCCTCCAGACGCTTCTTGGCCAGATGCAGGGGCAGGAACGTCATCGTCAGGCAGAGCAGGGCGGCCAGGCCAAAACCCGTGAACATCTCGGTGGGGTCTGCCGTGCCAGCCACCGACTTGCTGTAGAGGTAGCTGTACACGGGTCGCGCCTCGAGCATCAGAATGCCCCCGATCAGGCAGACCGAGGTCATCATGAACATCAACCCGCCAAAGGAGGTCGGAATCTGGGCCGCGTTTTCGGTCTCGAAGCGGGGATACAACGTCCCGAAGCCGACGGCCAGGCTGCCCAGCGCAAGGGTCATCAGGGTGATCGTGCCCACCGACACCGCAAACATGAACACACTCACCTGCAGCAGTGTGTTGGTCACACCGACAATCAGCAGCGCGAGGAGCAGCAGCGGGATCGTACCCACCCAGTACTTGGCCCACAGCAGGTCACCCATCTCCAGGGGGCTCGAACGCACCAGCCACCAGGAGCGCCCTTCGAGACTCACGCCAGGAAAGAGGAAGCGTGCGGCAATGGACGCCAGCACGAAACCCGCCAGTGCCAGGTTGAGAAATGGTATGAGGTTCACGATCAGGAAGCTCATCCCCTCGCCGTTGAGCGGGAGGAACTTGATGTTGACCACATACACGACCAGCAGCACCGCCAGCAGGATGAGCTGCGACCATTGCGTGGTGTCGCGAAGGAAGACGCGCACTTCCTTCATGACCAGCTCGCGACGGAGGACGCCAAAGGGCCAGAGCCGGTCGAACCATCCCGAGCGATGGAGTTTGGTCCGGATGGTGCGCTGCGCGCCTTCCTGTGCCTTGCTGAAACCCTGCGGATACAGCGCACGGTGCAGCATGGCACCGAGCACCACGAGTCCCGCCGCGGTGCTCCAGAGCATGTACATCGGCAGCGGATCGACGTCGTAGGTGAGCCACCCCATCACACTCTGCTGCACCCACTCACTGGGCAGTACGGGGGCCGTCGGCCCGCGCAGAATGGCGATGAACTCCACCAGTGACCGAAAGCCCTCAGGCTTGGCCAGGCGCTCGGGGCGCATCAGGCGGAAGAGCACCACCACACCAGCGGCGGCGATGACCGTGATCACGCTCAGGATGTCGCGGGTGCGGCGCGCGGGAAAGATGTTGACGAGGAGCAACGTGATGGCGCTGCCTAACACGCTGGGAATGACAAGAAACGGGATGTAGGCGCCCAGCACCACACCGATGTACCCGATGCCCCCGTCGTACACGAGACCGTAGGCCGCAAAGATGGGGATGGAGAGCAGGAGCACCATCCAGCTCGAGTGCAGCGTGGTTTCCATCAGTTTGGCGCCATAGAGCTTGAGCCAGTCCACCGGCGCCGACACCAGCATGTCGAGGTCTCGCGCCAGAAAGAAGCTGGACAGCGAGGTGATGATGTTCGACAACAACAGGATGGACGAAAAGGCCATCAGCAGCACACCCAGCAGCTTGCCGGCCAGGAGTGGTCCGATTTCGGGGACACCCTTGAAGTAGGACAGCACGCGATACACGGCGCCGAAGGCAAAAGCCCAGAAGAAGAGGCCGATGCACGACAACAGCAGCCAGCGCGCCACGCGGCCCTTTTCCCCCTGTGCGCTGCGGGCGCGGGCCGTCATCCACTTGGGCGACAGGAGATGCCAGAGCGAGGCGTCACCGCTGCGCGGTGGGGGCACGATACGACCACCTGAGGGTGTGTACCCTGGTGGCACGATGGTCAACGAGTCATGGGCACCGGACAGCATCCGATGGCGCGCAATGAGACCGGGATCGGGGCCGACCGGGAGTGACGACGCCATTACCGCGCCCTCCGCGTCAGGCACAGCGCATGTTCAGCCATCGAGGACACCCGCGAGCTCGCGACCGACGTTGTCACCCGTGAGGCGCAGGAAGATTTCCTCGAGCCCTTCATCGCCACGTTCGGCGTTGGCGCGCAGTTCATCCATCGTCCCGCAGGCACGGATCTGCCCCTTCTGGATGATGCCGATCCGATCACACATCGTCTGCGCCACCTCGAGGGTGTGCGTGGACATCATGATGGTGTGACCACGCCGTGTGTATTCGCGAAAGAGGTCCTTGAGCGTCTTGGCCGCTTTAGGGTCCAGCCCGACCATCGGTTCGTCGACCACGATGACCTCCGGCCGATGCACGAAGGCGCTGGAGATGATGATCTTCTGCCGCATGCCATGGCTGTACGATTCCACCAGCTCGTCGCGCCACTCGGTGAGGTCGAACGCCTCCATCAGTTCGTCGGCGCGCCGCTCGATGGCCGATCCTTCCTGCCCGTACAGCCCGGCGACAAAACGGAGAAACTCGATGCCGGTGAGCTTTTCGTAGATGAAGGGCCGGTCGGGGATGAAACCCAGACGTGCCTTGGCGGCGACCGGTTCCAGGGCGATGTCAATCCCGGCAATACGGATGCTGCCGGCCGTTGGCCGCAGAATGCCGGCGACCATCCGCATGGTCGTGGTTTTCCCTGCGCCGTTCGGTCCGAGAAAGCCGAAGAGTTCTCCCCGTGGCACCACCAGATCGATGCCATTCACGGCGGTGAAGGTGCCGTAGCGCTTGGTCAGCTGAACGATCTCGATCATGGGATGTGAGCAGCAGGAGTGGCGGACAACACCGTGCGTTCGCTGCGCAGGATGAGCCGGTCGAGTTCGGCCTGGGCCTCGACGCCGCCGACCAGGAGACGCAGATGGCTGGCGGATGCCGGGAGGGTGCCGAGGGTCGGGTCGACGGGAACCCAGGCACCCGACAACCAGACCTCGGCCCAAACGTGTGAGAGCAGGGACGGTCCGGCGGCCACGAGCCCGCGCACCGGGCGCGCCGGCATCCCCGACGCCCGCGCGAGCGCGACAAAGAGGTGCGTGTGGTGGGCCGCACCACCTCGCCCCGACCGCAAGGTCGCGAGAGCGCTGGGTGGGGTCGGGACCTCATCGCGGACGATCGAATCGGCGACCCAGCGCAGGAGCGTCCGCGCCACCGACATGGGGTTCGGGTCGCGGCCCCGCACCCGCTTGGCGGTGGCGGCAATCAGGGGCGCTTCGACCTCGATCCCGGGTGTCACCTGCAGGTCGTGCGCATGTTGCGCCCGGAAGTCGCGCTGTGGCGGGATCCAGTATCCATGGTTGACGCTGCGCACCACAGGCCGCGTCACCAGCACCGTATCCCCAACGATCCGCTGCCAGTCGCTGGCCACGCCAAGCTGGCTGAGGGGCAGCCGTGTGAGTCGCACCCGCAAGGTGTCGAGCGCGCGAACATCAGTGAGTGAGGTGTTGCGGGCGTTGGTGCTGTCCGTTTCGCTGGCCACCAGCGCGCGTCGGTCGCGGCCGGCGCTTCGCCAGTTCTCGAATGCCACTTCGTAGGCGGTGCGGTTCAGCGTCATCCCATCCGGGCGCGTTCCGGCCACCAGTCGTCCCTGTTCATCCACCCAGCTGTTCACGGTCCCGCCACCATCCACCACGTGCCATGCGCGCACGGTGTCGGCGTGGACTCCCGTCCATCGGCGGGTCTTCCCGTCCCACGCGGCGGAGTCAACAACAACCCAGGTGGACTCGGCGCGGACAAGAATGTTGAGTCGGCGAATGGCAAGCTGCGCCGGGTCGAAGACATCGAATTCCGCTTTGTCGCCCACTTCGGGTGGTCCGCTGAGTGCCACGGCGGTCGGCACGAGCGCAGGGACGAGCAGTGGTGGCCGGAATGACGCGCGTGTTTCCTGTCGGCCGCCATCGACCTCGCGGGTGATGGTGACGGCCGAGTCGCCCACGCTCACAGTGGCCGTTGGCACACCCTGCCCGATGACAATTTCTCGCAGCGCCAGGAGTCGCGACGACCGCACCACCACCTGACGCACCCCGCGACGACCCTGCTCGTCTTCACTCACCGTGTAGTCGGTGAAGAGGAGACCGTCAGGAACCGTGTCGGTAGTAAACGATGAAAAGCCGGCGTGGCGTGGACCGCGCCGGAGCGTGAAATAGCTGGCGACCGGTGACACCCGCACCGAGGCCATCGCCAGTCGCTCTGCTGGTGTGCGTGTCAGTTCACGTTGTGCGAGTGCGGCAATGCCGGCACCCCAAGCGGCGAGAATCGCCGCCGCAATCCATCCGCGGGTACTGCTCATGAGGGCGACCAGGCGAGCGCCAGCTGAAAGGCTTCAGCCTCGGCATCACTTTCCACCACAAACACAACCTCGTGTGGCATGGCACACCGTTGTCCATGCTCGCGGAGGGCACTGACCATCACCTGCGCCGAGCCGTCGATGTCGAGATTGCCAGCGCCGAGTCCGAAGGGCACCATCGTCAGGCGGCGAATGCCCCAGTCGGCGGCGCGCTGCAATGCACTGCTGGTCGCGCGGTGCACGCCATGACGCGATACCGGCTCGTCTTCTGTCATCACGACGGCGTGGATCATCAGCGGTGGTGTGACGGCACCGGCGACGCTTACGACTGCGGCCCCGACATCATGTGGTTCCTGCACCGTCAGGTGCACCAGCATGCCAGTGCCGGCAGCATCTTCGAGCCGTTTGGTCAGCGACGTGGTGGCACGCAGGAATCCGTTGGTAGGGCGAGCGACAGCGTCAGCCGCCACAAAGGCGGCATCGTCGACGAGGACGCTCGCCGAAGCGTTAGGCGCGCGTAACGAGGATGCAAGTGACGAATTCACAAGGGGTTCCGGCGTGAAACGATCCGAATCAAGACCGCTGGCGCCCCCCGCAGGTCACGGGAAACTCCACCCTTGAAGGCGGGGGGACCTTCGGCGAAGTTTCGGGTCTATGTCCGAAGACGCGCTCATCATCCGAGGTGCCAGGGAGCACAACCTCCGCAACGTCTCCGTTGCCATCCCTCGCGACCGCCTCACCGTCATCACCGGGCTCTCGGGATCCGGGAAGTCGTCCCTCGCCTTTGACACGATCTACGCGGAGGGCCAGCGCCGGTACGTGGAGTCCCTTTCCGCCTACGCTCGGCAGTTTCTGGGGCTCATGGAGAAGCCCGATGTCGACTCCATCGAAGGGCTGTCGCCGGCCATCTCCATTGAGCAGAAAACCGCCGGGCATAACCCGCGGTCAACAGTGGGGACGGTTACCGAGATCTACGACTACCTCCGTCTGCTTTATGCGCGCGCCGGCACCCCGCATTGTCCCAACTGCGGACGCGCCGTGGAACGGCAGACAGCAAGCCAGATCGCCGACGTGCTTCTGACCTGGCCGAGTGGCACCCGGATCGAGATCCTCGCCCCGATGGTGCGGGGGAGAAAGGGGGAGTTCCGAGATCTCTTCGAGGCCGCGCGGAAGCAGGGCTTTGTCAGGGCCATGGTCGATGGCACCCTGATCGAACTGGCCAAGCCACCCGCGCTCAACAAGCGCCAGAATCACGACGTGTCGATTGTGGTGGATCGGGCGGTGGTGCGCATCGAAGACCGTGGTCGCCTCGTGGATTCGCTCGAAACGGCCCTCAAGTTGGCCGACGGCCTCGTCGAGATCACCCGTCACGCGGGTGACAAGAGCACGCACCTCTTTTCGGAGCGCTACGGCTGCCCCAATTGCGGGCTCTCGTTGCCCGAGATGGAGCCGCGTCATTTCTCCTTCAACTCCCCCTTCGGCGCGTGCCCGTCGTGCAGTGGATTGGGCACCCGGCGCGAGGTCAGCGAAGATCTCATCCTCGGGGACCCCAGTCTGACCATCCTCGAAGGTGTCGTGCTTCCCTGGGGCGAGCCCGATGGCTATCTGCGACGCGTGATCCTGCCTGGCCTCGCCAAGCAGATGAAGTTTGATCTGGCCACGCCATGGGCCAAACTCCCGAAAGCGGTTCAGCAGGTGCTGTTGCACGGCCCCTCGGAGCGCAAACCGGCGACCAAGAAGGGCAAGGCAGCCGAGAAGGGTAGTGAGGTGCAGTGGGAGGGGATCGTGGCGGCGGTCCAGCGGCGCTACCAGGAGACAGATTCGGACGCCATTCGCATGGAACTGGATGGCTACATGATCGTTCGGCCCTGTCAGGCCTGCGGTGGCAAGCGCCTCAAGCCCGAGAGTCTCGCGGTCACCGTGGCTGGGAAAAATCTTGGCGAACTGGGCGAGCTGTCCATTCATGCCTCGCGCGAGTTTTTTGACGCCGTGCCGGTGCGGGCTCCCGGCAAGCCCGGGCTCGACCCCGGCATCGCCGGCCCCATCCTCAAGGAGGTCCGCGAACGACTGCGTTTTCTTGATGATGTGGGTCTCGATTACCTCACCCTTGGCCGGTCGGCTGAGTCCCTCTCGGGTGGCGAAGCGCAGCGCATTCGGCTTGCGACGCAAATCGGGTCGCGGCTGGTGGGTGTGCTCTACATCCTGGACGAGCCGTCGATCGGGTTGCACCAGCGCGACAACGAGCGGCTCCTCGACACCCTCAAGCAGCTGCGCGATCTCGGCAACACGGTGATCGTGGTGGAACACGATGAGGACACCATTCGTGCGGCCGATCATGTCATTGATCTGGGGCCCGGTGCCGGCAAACACGGCGGCGAGGTCGTCGCCGAAGGGAGCATCGACGACATCCAGAAGGTCGAGCGATCGCTGACCGGGCAATATCTCACCGGGAAGCGTCAGATCGTGGTGCCGGCCCGGCGGCGACCGGTGGACAACACCCGGATGCTGCGGGTGGTTGGGGCGCGGGAGCACAATCTGCAGGACCTGACCGTCGAGATCCCGTTAGGCACCTTTGTGGCGGTGACCGGTGTGTCGGGGTCGGGGAAATCCACCCTCGTCGAGGACATCCTGCACAAATCGCTCGCCCGGCACTTCTTCAGGGCGCGTGTGATTCCCGGCGCACACGATCGCATCACCGGTCTCGAGCACATCGACAAGGTCATCGATATCGACCAGTCGCCCATCGGCCGGACGCCACGCTCCAATCCCGCGACCTACACCGGTGTCTTCACACCGGTGCGCGAGCTCTTCGCCGAGATGCCCGAAGCCAAGATTCGCGGGTACGGGCCTGGCCGCTTTTCCTTCAACGTGAAGGGCGGGCGCTGCGAGTCATGCCAGGGCGATGGCCTGGTGAAGATCGAAATGCACTTCCTGCCCGATGTCTACATCCCGTGCGACGTGTGCAAGGGAAAGCGCTACAATCGCGAGACCCTCGAAGTGCGCTTTCGCGGCCTCAGCATCGCTGAGGTGCTCGACCTGACCGTCGAGGATGGGCTCGCCTTCTTCGAGAACCAGCCCCGCATCGCACAGAAGCTGCAGACCCTCAACGACGTCGGGCTCGGCTACATCCACCTCGGGCAAAGCGCGACCACACTGTCCGGGGGAGAGGCGCAGCGGGTCAAGCTCGCCACCGAGCTGTCCAAGCGGGACACGGGGCGCACGCTATACATCCTCGATGAGCCGACTACGGGTCTTCATTTCGAGGATGTGCGAATGTTGCTCGATGTGCTGCACCGGCTCGTCGACCGCGGCAATACCGTGCTCGTCATCGAGCACAACCTCGACGTGATCAAGACCGCCGACTGGATTGTTGATCTCGGACCGGAGGGCGGGACCGGTGGCGGCGCCATCGTGGCGGCCGGGACGCCGGAGCAGGTGGTGCGGGTGAAGGGATCACACACGGGACGCTTTCTCAAGCCCGTGCTCAGGGTCTAGGCACCAAAAGCATGGTGGCGGCCTTACGGGTGTCGCCGCCGCCACTTCTCCGGGCTGTTGGAGTGATGCACGGACCGGAGGACGTTGACGCCATGCGGTCCCGCCTGCACAATCGCCGCGCAGCTTAAGCCCCGCGTCTCTTCGCGGGCTTTCCTCAACCCTGCGCCTGGAGGACTCATGTCGGGATGTTTCTCAGTTAAGCGACGCCTGTTGCTCTCGCTGGTGTTCGCCCTTCCCATGCCGCTGCTGGCCCAGGGGAGTGCCACGATCCGCGGTTCGGTCGTGGACTCCGCATCGCAGCGCCCCCTGGCCGGGGCGGAAATCACCCTCGCCGGGCCAAATGGGACGCTCGCGTCACTCTCGGCGCGCGTCGGTGACAATGGGCAGTACACCATTGCCAACGTGCCTGCGGGTGCGATGGCGGTGCGCGTGCGCCTGGTGGGCTATGCGCCACAGCAGCGCCCGATCACCCTGAATGCCGGAGAAACGGCGACGGTCGATTTTGCGCTGTCGCAGCGCCTGATGAAACTCGATCAGGTGGTCGTCACCGGCACGGCCGGTGTGGCGCAACGCCGATCGGTGGGCAATGTCATCGAGACGATCAATGCCACCGACGTGCTCGCCCTGGCGCCGGCGCGAAGTGTTGAACAGCTCATGGGATCGCGCACCTCAGGGCTGGTGGTGCTGCCGGCTTCGGGTCAGGTGGGCACCGGGGCGCAGCTGCGGGTGCGTGGGGTGAGCAGCCTCTCGCTCTCCAACGAGCCGCTCATCTATATCGATGGTGTTCGCATCGACGGGAACGTCTCGCGTGGGCCGGTCCAGCGCGGTGGCGGCGGCGCGAGTCGCCTCAATGACATCAATCCCCAGGACATCGAAAGCATCGAGGTCATCAAGGGTCCCGCCGCGTCAACCCTGTACGGCACCGAGGCCTCCAACGGCGTCATCCAGATCATTACCAAGCGCGGAAAAGCCGGCAAGACCACCTTCGACTTCACCACGCGGCAGGGGACCAACTGGATGATGGATCCCGAGGGGCGCGCAGGGCTGCTCTGGGGACGTGATCCGGCGAGCGGCGAGTTGGTGAGCGTCAATCTCTACGAACACGAAGCAGAGAACGGCAAGGGGCCGATTTTCACCAATGGGATGAACCAGGGTTATGTCGGCTCTCTCAATGGTGGCACCGACGCCAGTCGCTACTACCTGTCCGGAGCATGGGATGACGACGTCGGCGTCGTGAAGCACAACTGGGACAAGAAGTTCACGGGTCGCGCCAACGTGGAAGTGCTCGCGACCAAGTCGCTGCGCATCAGCGGATCGATCGGCCACATTCGCGACCGCATCCGTCTCGCGCAGCAGGCCATCGACATCGATCCCTTCAGCAATCTGGTGTGGGGCACGCCGCTCACACTCACCACAGGGCGTCGCGGATTCGGCTTCTCGCCGCCTGAGGAATGGGAGACCGCCGAGAGCCATGCCGACAACGACCGCACCACGTCGTCGATCACCATGCAGTTTGCGCCCAAAGAGTGGTTCACCCACCGCCTGGTGACCGGCCTCGACGTGAGCGCAGAGAACAACTGGAACCTCTATCCCCGTCAGCCACTCGGCAGCCTCGACTTTTTGGGTCAGAACGGGCTTGGCAGCAAGACGGTGAATCGCGCCAATCGCACCTTCCTCACCCTCGACTACGCCGGATCTGCGCGGTACGGCTGGCGCGATGACCTTCGCTTCACGTCATCGGTGGGCCTCCAGCACTATCGCAACGAACTCAGCAACATCACGGCACAAGGCAATACCTTCCCGGCCGGTCCGATCACTACCGTGTCGGGTGGTGCCACACGCAGTGGTGACGAGACCTACGTCGCAAATGCCACCGTCGGCGTCTTTGGCCAGCAGGAGGTGGCCTGGAAGAACCGCGTGTTTGTCACGGCGGCGATCCGCGGCGATGACAACAGCGCCTTCGGCAAGGACTTCAAGGCGGCGTACTACCCCAAACTGAGCGGATCATGGGTCGTGAGTGAGGAGCCCTGGTTCAAGGTGCCATCGCTGCAGACCTTCCGGCTCCGCTTTGCGATGGGTGCCGCGGGCACGCAGCCCGGTACGTTCGACGCCGCGCGACTCTACGATCCGAGTGTCGGCTACCAGAACCAGCCCGGACTCGTGCCGGGTTCGTTCGGCAATCCGCAGCTCAAGCCCGAGCGCAGTACCGAACTGGAAATGGGCTTTGAGGCGACGCTCCTCAACGGGCGTGTGGACGCATCATACACGCACTATGGTCGCAACATCACCGACGCCATCGTCAACTCGCCGATTGCACCCTCGGTCGGCTTCCCCGGCTCGCAGGTGATCAACATCGGCAAAGTCTCCGGGTGGGGCGACGAGCTCACCCTCAACCTGCGCGTCTTCGAAGGGCGTCGTGTCAGCTGGGAGCTTGGCACGCAGCTCGCCTCCAACGGCAACCGCATCGAGGACATGGGCGGCACTCAGTTCCTCACGGTTGGTGGAGGTGGTCAGGCACAGAACCGTGTGGGGTGGTCGATTGCCGACTTCTTCATGTACAAGGTGCGTGGCGCCACCCTGTCGTCCACCGGCGCGGTGCTCACGTCGACGTGCGACGGCGGCACCGGCAAGCAAGGGTTGGAGCAAGGTGGCGCGGATGCGGCGTGTAACGTGGCGCCGCGCGTGTACTGGGGTCACTCGCAGCCCACCTGGCAGGCGGGACTCAACTCCACGGTGACGCTGTTCAACAACCTGCGGCTCTATGCGCGTGTAGACGGCAACGGCGGGCACATCCAGTCCAACACCGAAATCCGGGCGCTGCACAACCAGGGATCGACCAGGGCGGTCATCCTGCGTAACGATCCCTTCCTCCAGGTCTATCGGGCCATCGAAGCGGATGCTCCCGGAACCTACAAGGCCGGGTTCCTGCGACTGCGTGAAGTATCAGCCGCATACAACATCAATCGTGCATGGGCCCGCAGACTCGGCGCCTCCGGCGGATCCCTCAGCATCGCCGGACGCAACCTCTCCATGCTCTGGACGGCGCAACATGGCTGGTCCACGCCGCGTAACGGCCGCATCAACGTCGATGTTGCTGAGCGCCACGCATGGGACCCCGAAATCCGCGCCGTGGGTCAGCTCTCCAACGGCTTCCAGACCATCATGCCGCCGACGGCGAGTTTTGTCACCACGTTCCGCCTCACCTACTAACCACGGAGACGCGAACATGACTTCCCGTATTTCCACCTCGCGCATCCGCCGCAACGGCTTTGCGCTGATGGCCATGTCTTCCCTCCTCATGGCCTGTGATTCACTGCTGTCCGTCGAGAACCCCGGCCGCGTCGAAGAGACTGCCCTTGCCGATGCCGCCATCATGCCGATCCTGTCGGCGGCGGCGCTGCAGACCGCGCAGTGCGGCTTCGTCGAGTTTGCTGCAACCGCTGGCATGTTGTCCGGCGAGTACTGGTCGGCCAACGGTTTTGTGAACAACCACCCATGGGAATGGCGCGGGGTGGTCGAGATCAAGGGCAATCCCGGTGGCTGCAACAACGGGCGGGCCACCACCTCCCTGGGCTTTTACATCCCGCTGCAGCAGGCACGCTTCCAGCTGGATGATCTCGCCAAGCGCCTGGGGACTTTCACCGATGCCCAGGTGCCTAACCGTCAGCGGATGCTCGCGGAGGCTGCCGCGTACGCCGGGTACACGTACACCCTCCTCGGCGAGGGCATGTGTGAGATGGCCATCGACAATGGACCGAAGATGACCTCGGCACAGGTCTGGGCTATCGCCGAAACCCGATTCACCACGGCGATCCAGATTGCGACGACCATCAATGATGCCAGTCTCCGGAACATGGCGACGGTGGGACGCGCGCGTGTGCGGCTCGACATGGGCAATCTCACCGGGGCCGCGTCGGACGCACTCCTGGTGACGGCAGGTTTCGTGAGGAACGCCGAGTTCTCCGAGACGACACCGGCTCGCGAGAACCATCTCTACAACCTGACCGTGCGTAACGACTTCCTTTCGGTGACGCCCGCGTATCGGGGCCTGACCGTGAATGGTGTCGCCGATCCCCGTGTGCGAGTCAACGATATGCGTCGCGTGGGAACGGACAACGCCACCGCGGTCTTCCAGCAGCAGAAGTTCACCGGAAGCGGCGCAGTAGGCTTCCCGATCGCCACGTACGCAGAGGCGCAGCTCATTCTGGCCGAGGCCCGAGGTGGGCAGGAGGCGATCGACGCCATCAACCGCGTGCGCGCGCTTTCCAACATTGCGCCAATGGCAGTGCCGCCGGCGGGCACGAACATCACGGATCTGGTCATCGAGGAGCGTCGTCGCCAGCTCTTCAGCGAGGGGCACCGGTACGTCGACATGCTCCGCAAGAAGATCCCCTTCCAAACCGGTGTGAACCGAAAGGGGCAGACCTACAGCGACCTCACCTGCGTGCCACTTCCAGACGTCGAGACGCGGAATAACCCCAACTTCAAGGGGTAATCGCAGGCCGCGAATCTGAACGGCTGGGGCGGCGGGCCGCGAGCGAAAGCTCCGGGGCCCGCCGCCCCTGTTGTATCTTGGCGGTGTCTCTACCCTGCAGAATCGTGGTCTCTCTCCTGGATATCATCGGGCCGGTCATGGTCGGTCCCTCGTCCTCGCATACGGCTGGGGCGTGCCGTCTCGGTCTTCTCGCCCGAGGGCTGGTGGGCGGCACGCCCGAACGAGCGCTCATCGAACTGCATGGTTCGTTCGCCCGGACTGGGGAGGGACACGGCACCGACAAGGCAATCGCCGGCGGGCTGATGGGATTCCGCCCGGATGACGACCGCATTCGCGACGCCCTCGATATTGCCGAACGGGAGGGGCTGGTCTACACCTTCGAGAAAACCAAACTCGGCGAAGAAGGAGAAACGCACCCCAACACGGTGCGCATCACCCTCGAACATGGCAGCCGAAAAGCCGTCATGATGGGGGCCTCACTCGGCGCCGGGCGTGTGCTGGTGAACGAAGTGGATGGATACCCCGTGGAGGTGAGCGGGGCGTATCACACCATTGTGCTCGTAGCGGAGGACATCAAGGGGTCCATTGCACGGATCTCCGGAATCCTCGCCGACGACGGCGTGAACATCGCCAACCTGCGTCTGACGAGAAAACAGCGTGGAGGCGACGCCTTCATGGTTATCGAAGTTGACGACCGGCCCGAAGAGCAGGCGCTTGATGACATCCTCGCCCTCGATTGGGTACAGTGGGCGTACCGTCTCGACAAGGTCGCGGGCTGATGTACAAAGCACTCGCAGACGCCATCCGCGACGCCGAGTCGCAGGGTACCACCCTCGCCCGCGTAGCACTCGAGGCCGAGTCGCGCGATCAGGGCCGCACCGTCGACGACATCCGGAGTGTGCTGCATCGGGCGCTGGTCGTCATGCGCGGGGCGGTGGCGCAGGGTCTCACCGGAGATTTGCGTTCCGCGTCGGGGCTGGTGGGCGGTGACGCCGCCAAAATGCGCCACGGTGCCGCCGGGCCGCTCAGCGGTACCCCATTTCGTGAGGTGCTGGCGCGAGCTCTTGCCGTGCAGGAAGTGAATGCGGCCATGGGCGTGATTGTGGCTGCCCCCACCGCTGGTGGTGCCGGCGTGCTCCCCGCAGTGCTCACCGGCCTGGCTGATGCCCGCGGTTTGTCTGATGATGCCATCGTTGACGCACTGGCGACCGCCGGGCTGATTGGCGCCATCGTCGCAGAGCGGGCCTCGCTCTCCGGGGCCGAAGGTGGCTGTCAGGCGGAAACAGGCGCCGCGGCGGGAATGGCGGCCGGCGCAGCCACGGAAATGCTGGGGGGAACGCCGTCGCAGGCCGGGCACGCCGTGGCCCTCGCACAGCAGGGCACCCTCGGGCTCGTATGCGACCCGTTAGGCGGCCTGGTCGAACTCCCCTGTGTATTTCGCAACGCCACCGGCTCCGCGATTGCACTCGCGGCTGTGGAGATGGCGCTTGCCGGGATCACCTTTGCCATTCCCGCCGACGAAGTCATCGACGTGATGGGAGAAATCGGGCGTTCGATGGATGTCCGATATCGAGAGACTGCTGGTGGAGGACTCGCGGCCACGCCAACCGGGCGCCGGCTCGCACGTGAACGACTCGTCCAGATCAAACGGAGCAGCCCATGACAGCAGCCCCTCAACGTTCGTTGGTCCGGCGTGTGTTCGGCATGGTGTGGACCCTAACAAAGTGGGGCGCCGCGCTGGTGGTCCTCTGCTTGATTGGTACGACCATCTATGGACGTGTCCTCCACCGTCGCGACGCCGCACGGTGGAAGGCGCCGGGTGACCTGGTGGATGTCGGCGATGGCCGCCGGCTGCATCTGTACTGCACCGGGACGGGATCTCCGACCCTGGTGCTCGAAGCGGGACTGGGCGACTTCTCGCTCTCGTCATGGCACACGGTGCAGCCGCAGCTCTCGGCCCTCAGCCGAACCTGCTCATACGACCGCGCGGGCACGGGGTGGAGCGACGTCCCCCGGGAACGGCCAACACTCGACGGCATCACCGGCGATCTGCACACCCTGCTGCACAAGGCCGGTGTGGATTCGCCCTACGTGCTCATCGGGCACTCGTTAGGTGGACCCCTCGTCAGGCGGTACGCCGCGCGGTACCCGGCCGACGTGGCGGGCCTGGTGCTCGTCGATGGATCGCACGAAAACCAGCTCGAGCGGATGACCGGCATGCCCACCTGGATTGAAGGTCTCTACAAGGTCCTCCCCGCCGTGCATTTCCTGGGACTCGACCGGGTGGCTCAACGCCCGGCGCCCGGGGACACCATGGCGGCATTGGCTGGTGCCCTGACCACCTCCGACAAGGCGATGGACAACACCCTGGCCATTGCCACAAACCTCAAGGCATTTCTCGGCGCCCACGGACCGGACCCCAAGCCCCTCGGCGACATTCCCCTGGCGGTGCTCACGGCCGGGCGCATGGCCGTGCCCGGTGTCGCCCCCGAAGTTGGCGAGTCGATCCACGCGCAGTGGGTCGCCATGCACAAGGAAATCACGGGCCTTTCCTCCCGGGGAAGGTGGATACTGGCCGATAGCAGCGCGCACTACATACAGAAGGACCAGCCCGCCCTGGTAATTGGAGCCGTTTCAGCCGTGCTCGATACTGTCAGGGCCGGGGCGAAGCCGGCGGCAGGTCCGGCGCCCCACTGACCGACCCGCGCCCCCACCACCTCGCCCCGTCGCCGGTCGTGCGGGTATCTTCCCACCGCATCGGTCGGAAACCGCCCGTCACCGCCAGCCGTAGAACGAAAGCAGACTACTCGACTTACAGGACGGACATGGTCACCAAAGACGATCTGGAATCGTTCCTCGACCGCCTCTCGGCAGACGGAGCCAGCTATTTCGAAGCTGGCGAGAACACCTACATCGTGCACCCTGGGGGGTCACTTGATGTGGACGTGGTTGTCCACTTCAACCCGCCCGTCATGGTGTTGCGCGTGAAGGTGATGAACGTCCCCAGCAAGAACGGCAAGAGTGCCGAGCTCAATCGGCGGCTGCTCGAGCTCAACGCCAATGATCTGGTACACGGATCGTACGGCATCAGCGATGGGTCCATCGTGCTCACCGAGGCGCTGGAACTGTCGCATCTGGATTTCGAGGAATTCCTGGCCAGCTACGAGAGCATGACCCTCGCGCTTGCCACCCACCTGCGTGAGCTGACGACGTACCGCGAGGACGCATAACCCATGGGCATCTTCGATCGACTGGCATCGTTGATGAAGTCGAACATCAACGACATGATCTCCTCCGCCGAAAATCCGGAGAAGATGCTGAACCAGATCATTGTCGACATGCGCGACCAGCTGATCAAGGCCAAGCAGCAGGTCGCAGCCGCGATTGCCGACGAAAAGCGCCTCCGTGATCAGGCGGACGGGGAGCTCAAGCAGGCACAGGACTGGGAACAGAAGGCCATGCTGGCCATCGGCCAGAATCGCGACGACCTGGCCAAGCAGGCCCTCGTCAGGCAGAGCGAACATCTGACGCACTATCAGCAGCTCGAACAGACCTGGCAGTCCCACCAGGCCGAAACCGAGAAGCTCAAGACGGCGCTGCATGACCTCAACGACAAGATCGAAGAGGCCAAACGCAAGAAGAACCTCCTTCTCGCGCGGCAGCGGCGCGCACAGGCCCAGAAGCGCATCCACGAGACCATGTCGGGTCTCTCGGAGAAGTCGGCGTTCGAGGCCTTTGCCCGGATGGAAGAAAAGATCGAGCAGAACGAGCGCATGCTGAAGGCGAGCACCGAGATCGACCAGGAGTTCACTGGTGATCGGCTGCAGCAGGATTTCAAGCAGCTCGAGAAGGTTGCTGGTGGGGCAAGCGCCGAATCGCAGCTGCTCGCACTCAAGCAGAAGATGGGCATGTTGCCAGCCGCTCCGGCGGCGGAAAAGAAGCAGCTCGGCGCCGGCAAGTCGGCGCAGGAAGTGATCGCCGAAATCGAGGACGCACTCGACGAGAAGGCGTGAGCCGGGCGTGAGCCCGCGCGATCTGTCGGTACCCGGGGGCGGTTTTCGCTACGCCCCCGCACTCGCGGCGACGGCAGCGACCGTCCTGCTGTTGTGGCTGCTGGGAAAGGCCGCCGACATCTTCCTTCTGTTGTTTGTCGCCGTACTGTTTTCGCTGTACCTCGGCGCTGTCACCGACCTCATTGTGCGCAAGACCGGCCTGCCGCGTGGTCTTGCCTTCACCTTCGGCTTTGTCGGGACCCTCGCTGCGATCGTGGGGCTCTTCTGGATTCTGGTGCCGCCCGTGGTGGACCAGACCCAGCAACTCGTCGCGAATCTCCCCAAATACCGCGATGCATGGCAAGGCTGGGTGGAGCGATTGCTCACGCGCTATCCTGCATTGCGTCAGGTGTGGGCCGACGAATCGGGCAAGATGGTGGGCACCCTCGTCCAGCAAGTGGAGGCCGCGTTAGGCGAAATCCTCCCGCGGGTGGTGGGACTGGGACACGCCGTGGTGAACATCGTGTCGATCCTGGTGATGGCGCTCTTCCTCGCGCTGCATCCCGGCACGTATCGCGAGTGGCTCATTGCGCTCTTCCCACCGGTGCGGCGTGACCTCGTCCGCGACGTGCTGAACGACCTCGGGCACACCCTCCGTTCGTGGATTGTCGGGCAGCTGGCGGCCATGTCCATTCTCGCCATTCTCACCGCGTTCGGGCTGTATCTGCTGAAGGTGCCGTACTGGCTGACATTCGGTGTGTTCACCGGAGCCGTCGCCATCATCCCGTTTTTCGGCACCCTGGTGTCGTCGACCATTCCCGCGCTCTTTGTCCTGGGTGGCGACGGGGTGTTTGGCATGAACCCGGGCATGCATGCGGTGGCCGTGGCTGCACTCGGCTTCGTTATTCACATCGTCGAAGCCAATCTGGTCATTCCCCTCATCACGCAGCAGCAGGTGCAGATTCCCCCCGTGCTCAGCATGATGTCGGTGCTGCTGGTGGGGCGCCTCCTCGGCCCGGCCGGACTGCCTGTGGCCGTGCCGCTGCTGGCCGTGGGCATCGTACTCGTCAGGCGGATCCTCGTGAACCGGATTTACGAAGGGCAAAGTCTGCTGCGGCCGGGGGAAGACCGCGTGCTCGTGTTACGCGTACCGGCCGCCGACAACGGGGTGATCGTCAGTGCCGCTCCGCCTATCGATGTCCTGCGCTTTTCAGCCCAGCGCTCCGGATAGCTTCAAACAGTTTGTCACTGCGCAAGACGCCAGCCCTTCTTGCCAGCCGGTTCCAGAGCCACGCCCTCTGCCTTGAGTCGTTTGGCGTGACCCGCTGACCCCCCGGGCATCTTGTCGTTGACGGTTCCGTCGTCGCGCACCACACGCCACCATGGTGTTGTGCGCACTTTGCCGAGCGCACGTTCCTCCTCTGCTGCCTCCGCCACGACACGGAGGAAGATCCCGGTCGTGAGAGCGCAGGTGTAGTCGGCCCCGTGCAGCTCCGCGAGTCGCTGCCGTAGCGCCCCCATCCGCAGCACCCGCCCCTTCCGGATCCCGCGCACCACCACGTCGATTTCGCGCGGGCTCGAGATGAGCATCTTGCCCACGGGATAGTTGGCGCTCTTCGAGGTGCGGATCACCTGAACCGCAGGCCCAGGAGAGTGGTCGCGTTTGTCGATTGCCGAACGCCGCATATCTCACCCCTTGCATGGTATTAACCGCTCTGAAGGGGCCGAGACACCCCGTATCGCCATCTGCCATCTGCCATCTTCCATCTGCCGTCTGCCGTGGCCTTGAGGCCCTTGCTATCTATTGAAGCATGACCTTCCGACTCTACAACACACTCACCCGCAGCGTCGAGCCCTTCGTGCCGGCCGATGGGCATACCGTCAGGATGTACACCTGCGGCCCGACCGTGTACGACCCGGCGCATGTGGGAAACTTCCGCACGTTTCTGTTCAACGATCTCATGCGGAGAGCGCTCCGGCTGCAGGGCTGGAAGGTCATCCAGGTGCAGAACCTCACCGATGTCGACGACAAGATCATCAAGCGGGCCCACACTACCGGCAAGACGATCGTCGAGGTGACGGAACCGATCACGCAGATCTTCCATCAGGACCGCCGGTACCTGCGCATCGAGGACGCCGAGGAGTACCCCAAGGCGACGACGCACATCCCTGAGATGGTGGCTCTGGTGCAGACCCTGCTCGACAAGGGCGTGGCGTATGTGGCTGAGGATGGCTCCGTGTACTTCGGGATCGACCGTTTTCCCGGGTACGGGAAGTTGTCCCGCCTCGACACCCGTGAGATCAAGAGCGGGGCGCGGGTCGCCCAGGAGGACTACTCAAAGGAGAACGCGCAGGACTTCGCCCTCTGGAAACTCGCGAAGCCAGAAGACGAAGCAGCCGGGGCGGCATGGGATGCTCCCTTTGGTCGCGGGCGGCCTGGGTGGCATCTCGAGTGCTCGGCCATGGCCATGAAGTACCTGGGCGAGACCCTCGACATCCATGGAGGTGGCGTCGACCTGGTCTTCCCGCATCACGAGGACGAAATCGCGCAGAGCGAGGCGGCGACCGGGAAGACCTTTTCCCGCTTCTGGTGCCACGGGGAGTTTCTGCAGATCGACGGCACCAAGATGTCCAAGCGGCTTGGGAACATCACGACCGTCAAGGACCTGCGCGAGCGGGGAATATCGGCGGCAGCCCTTCGGCACTTTGTGTACAGCACGCACTACCGCAAGCAGATGAACCTCTCAGGGGAGGGGCTCGAAGCCTCCCTCGAGGCCGTGCGCCGAGTCGGGGAGCTGGCGCACCGACTGGAGACTGCGCGGGGCGGTACAGCCGAGCTCGGTGTTGCCGCACGGGAGTCTGAGGCCGAATTCCAAGCCGCGCTTGCCGACGATCTGAATGCTCCCGAAGCGGTGGCTGCCTTGTTCAAGTTCCTGCAGCGGGCCAACGCAGAGCTCGACCGTAAGGGGACGGACGTCGCCGCGCTGGAGGAGGCTCGGCGGGTCTATCGGCTGATGGATGGGGTTCTGGATGTGGCCCCGCGTGCCATCCGGACCATGGTGGGTATTTCTGGCGCCGAACCCGCGGTTGGGGCCATAGCCGGGCTCGATGCCGAGGAGGTGGTGGCGATGGAGTGGGCCGTAGGTCGCCTGATGGCCAGGCTGGAGGCCAGAAAGGCCAGGGATTTTGCGCAGGCGGATGCGATCCGCGGGGAGGTGGAGGAGCGCGGCTTTGTGGTGAAGGATGGTCCAGGTGGAACCGGGCTGGAGCGTTGGAGGTAGGGGATTTCTTGACGGCGAGGTGGTGAGCGAGGCCCGGTCTGCCATCTGCCACCGCCATCGGAGTCGCGTAAGCCTTTCAATTCCAATCGCTTGACACGTTTTTCCGGCTCGGCTAAGATTCCAAGCTCGCGAAGAACGGCTTCTGTGCTGACGTAGCTCAATTGGCAGAGCAGCTGATTTGTAATCAGCAGGTTGTGAGTTCGATTCTCACCGTCAGCTCTGCCGGTGGATGTCGGAGCGGGGAAGGACTTCGTGGGACGCAGGTGGGGTACCCAAGTGGCCAACGGGAGCAGACTGTAAATCTGCCGGCGACAGCCTTCGAAGGTTCGAATCCTTCCCCCACCATTTCGGGATCCCCGGAGATCGTTAGGCAGGGGCGCACATGCGGGAGTAACTCAGTTGGTAGAGTGCAAGCCTTCCAAGCTTGATGTCGCGGGTTCGAGCCCCGTCTCCCGCTCTGTAGGTGCTGGTGTAGTGGTCGGGAGGATTTGCTGACGTAGCTCAGTCGGTAGAGCACATCCTTGGTAAGGATGAGGTCACCGGTTCGATCCCGGTCGTCAGCTCTGTAGGGAGAGGCCCCCGTGCCTCTCGTGCTTCTCATGCTTCTCGTGCTTCTCGTTCTTCCGGACTAACATGGCTCGCGACAAAATCATCCTCGCGTGTAGCGATTGCAAAAACCGCAACTACTT
Source organism: uncultured Gemmatimonadota bacterium (assembly GCA_902826615.1). GTDB lineage: Bacteria > Gemmatimonadota > Gemmatimonadetes > Gemmatimonadales > Gemmatimonadaceae > RBC101. The sequence continues at coordinate 202,539 of CADEFN010000004.1, read as the reverse complement.
CACGACCAAGAACAAGCGCACCCATCCGGAGCGCGTGGAGTGGAAGAAGTTCTGCCCGCGGTGCAACAAACACGTCGTCCACAAGGAAACGAAGTAACGTGACCACGCCGGCCGTCGCCTCTCCGTCGCTGCCCCAGCGCGTCGTGCAGTTCTATCACGACGTGGTGGCCGAAATGAAGAAAGTCACCTGGCCCGATGTGCCGCAGGTGCGGCAGCTGGCGATTGGTGTGATTGTGCTGTCCCTGCTCATCGGGGCCGTGATCGGTCTCATGGATCTGCTCCTCCAGTCGGTGCTGGTGCGCTGGTTACCATCGCTGTTCGGAGGTTAGGGGATGGAAATCCACCGCTGGTACGCCATTCAGACCACGGCGGGCCACGAGAACAAGGTCAAGTCGCTCATCCTGCGCAAAATCGAGCAGGACCCGCGGCCGGCTGAGGATCGCCTGATCCGTCAGGCCATGGTTCCGACGCAGGAAGTGGTGGAACTCAAGAACGGCAAGAAGGTCACGGTCGACCGCAAGTTGTACCCCGGCTATGTGCTGGTAGAAATGTTGTGGAACCAGGAATCGGCCCACATCATCAACAGCATCCAGGGCGTCATCAAGTTCGTGCAGCATGGGCTCGGCGGCGCCGCCAAGGAGCCGATGTCACTGCGGCAGGATGAAGTTCGGCGTTTGCTGGGGATCGCAGACGAAAAGGAAGAAGAAGGTCCGATGGAAGAGATTCCGTTCCTCGTTGGGCAGGCCGTGGCGATTACCGAAGGACCCTTCACGGACTTCAACGGAACGGTGGAAGAGGTGCTCACGGACAAGGGCAAGGTTCGCGTGTCGGTGAGTCTCTTCGGTCGGCCAACATCGGTGGAACTCGATTATCTGCAGTTGAAGGGATACTAGACCGAACTAGCAGTCAGGGTGGTGCGCGTTGGGAGCTGCGAGCGCACCGTCCGGCAGGACCGACGGGAGTCGTGCTGTTTCGTCCCGTCAAGCAGCCACCGGCCTTTGCGCGGGGCAGCCGCTAAGCGGCGAGGAGCGCACCGTCGGCAGACCACGACGACGTAAATCACACGGTGGGAGATCACGCGTGACAACGCTGGATATCGTCTCGACGACCTGAAGCGGAGCTCTCCGGAGTCTTCGCATCGGTGCGTCCCCGGCGTCCTGTCTCGCATCATCGTTCGAGGAGACCAATGGCAAAGAAGGTCACTGGGTTCGTCAAGCTCCAGATTCCTGCGGGGCGTGCGAATCCGGCTCCTCCGGTAGGTACGGCGCTCGGCCCGCAGGGCATCAACATCATGGCCTTCTGCAAGGAGTTCAACTCCCGCACGCAAGCCCAAGATGGACTGATCCTGCCCGCCGAGATCACGATCTATTCGGACAAGTCGTTCACCTTCATCCTCAAGACGCCGCCCGCGGCGATCCTGATCAAGAAGGAGCTCGGACTGGAAAAGGGGTCGGGTCAGCCTAACCGCGTGAAGGTGGGCTCGCTGACACAAGCGCAGGTCAGGAAAATCGCCGAGGTGAAGTTGCCCGATCTCAACTGCGAATCGATCGAATCCGCCATGGCCATGGTGGCCGGTGCGGCGCGGTCGATGGGCGTGGAGGTCAAGGGGTAATGAAAACCCACGGCAAGAAGTTCACAGCAGCCGCGAAGAAGCGTGACATCGCCGCCAGCTACCAGCCCCGTGCGGCGCTGGAAGTGGTGAAGGGTGCCGCCTTCGCAAAGTTCGATGAAACGGTGGAAGTTGCTGTCCGCCTCGGCGTCGATCCGCGTCATGCGGATCAGATCGTCCGCGGCACGGTGGTGCTTCCCGCCGGTACCGGCAAAACGGTGCGTGTCCTCGTGATCGCCGTTGGCGAAAAGGCCCGCGAGGCCTCCGAGGCGGGCGCTGATTTCGTCGGCAATGAGTACCTCGCCAAAATCAAGGAAGGCTGGCTCGACTTCGATGTCATGATCGCCACGCCGGACCAGATGGGACAGATCGGTCAGCTCGGCCGCGTCCTCGGTCCGCGCGGTCTCATGCCGAATCCGAAGGCCGGGACGGTCACCATGAACGTTGGTCAGGCGGTTCGCGAGTCGAAGGCTGGCAAGATCGAGTTCCGCGTCGACAAGGCGGGCAATGTCCACGCCGCCATCGGCAAGGTCTCGTTTGGTCTTGAAGCGCTGGAACAGAACTTTACGGCCTTCATGGACCAGATCGTTCGTGCCAAACCGGCCGCCTCCAAGGGCGTCTATGTCCGCAACGTCTCGGTGTCCAGCACCATGGGCCCGGGTGTGAAGGTGGACACCACCCTCTACCGGGTCTAGCCGCCATGAAGAGATCAGACAAGGAGCAGCTGGTCGCCGAGCTGCGAAGCAAGATTGGCGAAGCCAAAGCGCTGTATTTCACGGACTTCACCGGACTCAACGTGAAGCGCATGACGGAACTCCGTCGCCGCTTCCGCCGCGCCGGTGTGGAATACGTCGTCATCAAGAACACGCTGGCACTCAAGGCCGTCAACGAAAGTGGCCTGACCGGTTCGCGCCTGCGCGGCCCGACCGGGGTGGTGGTGGCCAAGGATCCGATTGCCGCTGCCAAGGTGTTGGTGGATTTCGCGAAGGAAAATGACCAGCGGCCGGCCACGAAGGGCGGCATCTGGGAAGGCAATGCGATTGATGAAGCGATGGTCAAGCGAATTGCCACCCTTCCGACACGCGATGAGGCGCTCAGCCAGTTCGCCGGCTGCCTCAACAGCGTGATGATGATGTTTGCGCTGGCCCTGGATGGACGAAAGACGCAACTCGAGAGTGCCTGACCAGCCAGGCGGACGGTGCGGGCGAGTGCCCTGCCACCGGCCACCATGGAATTGTGATCACAACAATCCCAGGACCGCCTGGGTTCGACACGGAGACTAAACAACAATGGCAAACGCGACTCTGGGCAAGGACGAGATCCTCGAAGCGATCGGCGCAATGTCGGTCACCGAACTCGTCGACCTCATCGATGCGTTCAAGACGAAGTTCAATGTGACCATCGCCGCCGTCGCGGCCGGTGGAGCAGGTGGTGGTGCCGCGGCCGCACCGGTCGTCGAAGAGCAGACCGAGTTCTCGGTCATCCTCAAGGAAGCCGGTGCCAAGAAGATCCAGGTCATCAAGGTGGTGCGCGAGCTCACCGGCCTGGGCCTCAAGGAAGCCAAGGACATGGTCGATGGCGCTCCCAAGGAAGTGAAGGCCGGCGTCTCGAAGGAAGAGGCGGCGCAGGTCAAGGCCAAGCTCGAAGCAGAAGGCGCTGTCGTGGAAGTGAAGTAAGGCGCCAGACGGCAGACGGCAGACGGCGGTCGCTGACCGCCCCTGCCACTGACGTCGCGACTTACTTCCCTCCATCACACGCTGTGAATCGAAATTCTCGCAACACTCCTGTAGTTATTCCTTCCGTCCTGTCCCCGCGGCGTACCGCCACGGGGACAATCGGATTTTCGCCTGTGCGCGGGTGAGCCATGCCTGAACTCCTGAAGCAGATTGTCTTTGGCCAGCACGACGAGGGGATGGAGATGCCCCACCTCCTCGATATCCAGACCCGAGCATTCGAGACGCTCCTGCAGCTCGATGCCGCCACGCATAACCGCGAGGATATCGGGCTGGAACGCGTCTTCAAGGACCTGTTCCCGATCGCCGACGTTCACGAGAACTTCTCACTGGAGTTCGTGAAATACGCCCTGGGCGAGCCGAAGTACTCTGTCGAAGAGTGCATCGAGCGCGACATGACGTACTCGGCCCCACTCAAGGCCACGCTCCGCCTCATCATCAATGAGGACGTGAACGGGGTGAAACGCCCGCGCAACATCATCGAGAAAGAGGTTTATCTCGGTGAACTCCCCCTCCTCACCGACCTCGGCACCTTCGTCATCAATGGCGCCGAACGTGTCATCGTCTCGCAGCTGCACCGCTCACCGGGTGTGGTGTTCGAGGAGTCCACGCACCCCAACGGGCAGCGCCTGATTTCGTCGCGCATCATCCCGTTCCGCGGCTCGTGGGTGGAGTTCACGGTCGATATCCACGACGTCATCTACGTCCACATCGACAAGAAGAAGAAGTTCCCGGCGACGGCCCTGTTGCGTGCCTTTGGATATGGCGCCAACTCGGACATTCTCCGGCTCTTCTTTGCCGTCCGCGACCTCGACCTCACCAAGAAGCGTGAGGGTCGTGCCGAAACGCGCGAGGTGCTCGGCGCGATCATCGCCGAAGACATCACCCTCGTTGGCGAAGAGGCCGCTCCGGACGCGCCCAAGCTCAAGACCAAGAAGGCCAAGCTGGCCGCCGAGCGTGCGGCCGCTGACCTGCTCGTGCGTGAAGGCGACGAGGTCACCGAAGAGGTGATCAACCGTCTCACCCGCCAGGGCATCAAGACGATCAAGGTCTTCTCGTCGTATATGACCGTCGACGTGCGCGATGAAATCGATGCGGCCGAACGGGGCGAACGCCCCACGCCGCGCGTGCTCTCGCACGATGTCGTCGACCCGTCCACCGGCGAAGTGCTCGCCGACGCCGGTCAGCCGCTCAAGGAGACCCTCATCAAGCGGCTCCGCAAGGCCGATGTCATCAAGGTCAAGGTGCTCGCCCCGTCGGGACGTGCCGAGTCGGCGCTGATCAAGAACACGATCACCAAGGATCCTACCGATCCCAAGCATATCGACCAGAAGGAGCGCGACAAGAACAAATGGGAGACCGACGCCGACTCCGGCGCCGGCAAAGCCCTGCGTTCCATCTACATGCTGCTCCGTCCGGGTGATGCGCCCAACGACGAGACGGCCAAGCAGGCGCTCGACCGCCTCTTCTTCTCGCCCAAGCGTTATGACCTCGGCCGGGTGGGCCGCTACAAGATCAACCAGCGGCTCAACCTCACGACCGATCCTGGCACCACGGTTCTTACCAAGGACGATTTCGTCGCCATCCTCCGCTACCTCGTCGAACTGCACGAGGGGCGCGGCCATGTGGACGACATCGATCACCTCGGCAACCGCCGCATCCGGTCGGTTGGTGAGCTCATCGCCAACCAGTTCTCGGTTGGTCTTTCCCGCATGGCGCGCCTGGTCAAGGAGCGCATGTCGATCAATACCGACCCGGAAAAGATCTCACTCGATGACCTGGTGAACGCCCGTACGGTCTCGGCGGTTATTCAAGCCTTCTTCGGGTCGTCGCAGCTTTCGCAGTTCATGGACCAGACCAATCCGCTCGCCGAGCTGACGCACAAGCGTCGCTTGTCCGCGCTTGGCCCGGGTGGTCTCACACGTGAGCGTGCCGGTTTCGAAGTCCGCGACGTGCATTACTCGCAGTACGGGCGCATGTGCCCGATCGAAACGCCGGAAGGTCCGAACATCGGCCTGATCACGTCGCTGGCCTGCTTTGCGGCGGTGAACGATCTCGGCTTCATCGAGACGCCGTATCGCGTCGTCAAGAACGGCAAGGTGACGGGTGAACTCGCGTGGCTCGATGCCAACCGCGAGGAAGACACGATCATCGCGCAGGCCAACGCCAAGCTCAACGACGACGGCACCTTTGTCGAAGAGCTGGTGCTGTGCCGTCAGCGTGGCGACGTACCGCTCACGCCGCCGGATCGCATCGACTACATGGACGTTGCGCCGGAACAGCTGGTGTCGATCGCCGCGGCGCTCATTCCGTTCCTCGAGCACGACGACGCCAACCGCGCGCTCATGGGCTCGAACATGCAGCGCCAGGCGGTGCCTCTGCTCAATCCGCAGACCCCGCTGGTCGGCACGGGTCTCGAGGACAAGGTGGCGCGCGACTCCGGGGCCGTGGTGATTGCTCGCCGCGGTGGTGTGGTCACACGGGTTACGGCCGACGAGGTGATTGTCGACGCCGGGGCCGTGGAGCGCAACAAGAAGGACGCCAACGCCCCACTCGTGCGTCTGACGCAGCAGGATCGCTACAAGATCAAGAAGTACTGGCGCACCAACCAGGATACCGCCATCAACCAGCGCCCGATCGTCAAGCTCGGGCAGCGGGTGAAGCAGGGCGATATTCTGGCTGACGGCGCGGCCACCGAAAAGGGGCAGCTCGCGTTAGGCTCGAACGTGCTGGTGTCGTTCATGCCGTGGTATGGCCACAACTTCGAAGATGCCATCGTGCTTTCCGAGCGCCTGGTGAAGGACGACGTGTATTCGTCGATCCACATCCAGGAGCTCGAACTCCATGTCCGTGACACCAAGCGCGGTCAGGAGGAAATCACGCGGGAAATTCCCAACGTGGCCGAAGAGTCGCTGGTGGATCTCGACGAGCGCGGCATTGTGCGCATCGGCGCCCATGTGAAGCCCGGGGATATCCTGGTCGGCAAGATCACGCCAAAGGGTGAGACCGAACTCTCGCCCGAAGAAAAGCTCCTGACCGCCATCTTCGGTGAAAAGGCGAAGGACGTGAAGGATTCGTCCCTCAAGGTGCCACCGGGTATGGAAGGTGTGGTCATCGACGTGAAGATCTTCTCGCGCGTCGAGGACCAGGTGGTCGAAAAGGATCGCGGCGAGCGCATCGGCGAAGTGCGCCGGCTCGAGGGCGAAGACAAGGTGCGCGTCAACGACGTGCGCGACGAGGAGCTGCGCGACCTGCTCGAAGGCGAAACCGTGGCGCTGGCCCTCAAGGCCGGCACCGTCGAAGAGGGGATCAACACCGGCACGCTGCTCACCAAGGAAGTGCTGCGTGACCTGCGCTTTGCCCAGCTCGACCTCAAGACCTTCCGCGTCGAGAGCAAGAAGGCCAACGACGAAGTGCGGGCCATCATCGATGCCGCCAATGACGAAAAGGCGCGCATCGAGGAGCGGGCCGAAGAGCGTATCGACCGCATCCTGCAGCCCGACGAGTTGCCGCCGGGTGTCATTCAGCTGGTCAAGGTCTACCTGGCGGAGAAGCGCAAGGTATCGGTGGGTGACAAGATGGCCGGTCGTCACGGTAACAAGGGTATCGTGGCCCGCGTGGTGCCCGAGGAGGACATGCCGTTCCTCCCCGATGGTCGCCCCGTGGACATCGTGCTCAACCCGTTAGGTGTTCCGTCACGTATGAACGTGGGACAGATCCTCGAAACCCACCTCGGCTGGGCGGCACGTATTCTGGGTTTCTACGCCAAGACGCCGGTGTTCCAGGGCGCCAACGAAAGTGAGATCGGCCTGCTGCTCAAGCTTGCCGGGCTCACGTGGGCACGCGCGACGCTCAATCTCAACACCGCGCCACTGAACATCACGGACGGCGACATCAAGGCGATTGTGGCCGACATGCGCCCCGGCAAGGCCGAAGAGGATCGTGTGCATCTGCTGGCCGACGCTACGGTGAACGATCTGCATGGCCGCAACATGTCGGCCGAAACCAAGGATGTGTTCAACCGGGTGCGTGACTGTCTGGCGCACGCGGCGCGTGAGCTGGTCGAACGCGAAGAGCTCGAACTCAAGCATCAGCTGGTCTTCCATCAGGCGGTCTCCGACGACGAGTCCCGCTCGGCGCAGGACCGCACCGAAGCCAAGGCGGCCATCAAGGCCGTGGAGAAACGCATCGGGCGAGAGCCGGCCGATGTGCTGACCGATCTGGAGTTGCCCGCGCTGGCCATGATGCTTGGCAAGAAGTCCGAAGCCGATGTCGACAAGGCCGGAATCGAACTGATGCGCCTGGCCGGGATTACCCCGGCGGGCAAGATGCATCTGCGCGATGGGCGCAGTGGCGAGCGCTTCTCGTTCCCGGTCACCGTGGGCGAGATCTACATGCTCAAGCTGTCGCACCTGGTTGATGACAAGATTCACGCCCGCTCCATTGGTCCCTACTCCCTCGTCACCCAGCAGCCGCTGGCGGGCAAGGCGCAGTTTGGTGGCCAGCGCTTCGGGGAAATGGAAGTGTGGGCGCTCGAGGCGTACGGCGCGGCGCACACGCTGCAGGAGATCCTCACCGTCAAGTCCGACGACGTCAACGGCCGCAGCCGGGTCTACGAGGCGATCGTGAAGGGCCAGAACCTGCCGGAACCGGGGACCCCGGAATCGTTCAACGTGCTCGTGAAGGAATTGCAGGCGTTAGGCATCTACGTGAAGATGGGCGCCAAACAGGACAGCACCACCAGCGGCGCGCTCCCGGGCGCAGCCGGGGAGGAGTAACCGATGATCGACTTCCGCAGCGCGCGGGAAACCCGCGCTTCCGCGTTTGACTTCATCCAGGTCCGTATTGCGTCGCCGGAGGAAATCCGGGGACCCAAGGATCCCAAGGAGCGCGAGCGCCAGGAAATGCAGGGCCAGCGTAGCTGGTGGTCGTGGGGTGAAGTCACCAAACCCGAGACCATCAACTACCGCTCGTTCAAGCCAGAGAAGGACGGCCTCTTCTGCGAACGCATCTTCGGTCCCGTCAAGGACTGGGAATGCCATTGCGGCAAGTACAAGCGCATCCGCTATCGCGGCGTCATCTGCGATCGTTGCGGCGTGGAAGTCACGCTCAGCAAGGTGCGGCGCGAGCGCATGGGCCACATCGAGCTTTCGGTGCCGGTGGCGCACATCTGGTTCTTCAAGACCCTGCCGTCGCCGATGGGCAACCTCCTCGACCTCACCCTGCGTGATCTCGAGAAGGTGGTCTACTACTCCAACTACGTGGTGGTGGAGCCCGGCAACCAGGAAGTGCGCACCAACGAACTCCTGGACGAAGACCGCTACCTCGAGCTGAAGGCCAAGGCCAAGGCTGAGGGCGACACGCTGTTCCTTGCCGATATCGGCGCGCCCGCCGTTCGTGAGCTCCTCAAGCGCATCGACGTGGACAAGGTTGCGGAGCAGCTGCGCAAGCTCGTCGCCGTGGAGACTTCGCAGCACCGCAAGAAGCAGCAGCTCAAGCGACTCAAGATCGTCGACGCCTTCCGGACCTCGGGCGATGCCGGTGGCATCCGCAACAAGCCGGAATGGATGATTCTCGACGTCGTGCCGGTGATCCCGCCCGACCTGCGGCCTCTCGTGCCGCTCGACGGCGGGCGTTTCGCCACGTCCGACCTCAACGATCTCTATCGTCGCGTCATCAACCGCAACAACCGCCTCCAGAAGCTCATAACGCATCGCGCGCCGGAAGTCATCCTGCGCAACGAAAAGCGTATGCTCCAGGAAGCGGTGGACGCGCTCTTCGACAACGGACGTCGTTCCAAGGCCATCCGTGGCCGTGGCAAACGTCCGCTCAAGTCGCTGAGCGACATGCTCAAGGGCAAGCAGGGCCGGTTCCGTCAGAACCTGCTCGGAAAGCGCGTGGACTACTCGGGCCGTTCGGTGATCGTCGTGGGCCCCGAGCTCAAGCTGCACCAGTGCGGCCTCCCCAAGGCCATGGCGCTCGAACTCTTCAAGCCGTTCATCATCCACAAGCTGGTGGAGAAGGGCATCGCGGAGACGGTGAAGCGCGCCAAGAAGATCGTGGAGCGCGAGAGCCCGGAGGTGTACGAGATCCTTGAAGAGATCATCAAGGACCATCCCGTACTGCTCAACCGTGCGCCGACACTTCACCGTTTGGGCATCCAGGCCTTCGAGCCGGTGCTGGTGGAGGGCAAGGCCATTCGTATTCACCCGCTCGTGTGCGCGGCGTTCAACGCCGACTTCGACGGTGACCAGATGGCCGTGCACGTGCCGCTGTCATTCGAGGCCCAGCTGGAGGCTCGCCTCCTGATGATCTCCTCGAACAACATCCTCAAGCCCTCCGACGGCCGGCCAATTGCCGAACCGTCGCAGGACATCGTGCTCGGTTGCTATTTCGCCACCAAGGCACAGTCGGACTTCGACAAGATCTCCAAGGACCCCAAGGCGGTGGCGGCCCTCAAGTCGTTCGCGTCGCCAGCGGATGTCGAGATGGCCCTCGCGGCCTATCGGCTCACCTTCCACTCGCCGATCCGGTATCTCGCCGTGTCGAAGGGGGAGACGTCGTGGGTGGTCACCACGGCCGGTCGCGTGCTGTTCAACGCAATCGTACCGCCCGAAGTCGGGTTCCAGAATCGCGACATGAAGAAGAAGGCGTTAGGCGAACTGGCGTTCGAGACGTTCCGCGCTTGCGGGCTGTCGCGCACGGTCGAGTTCCTCGATCGCCTCAAGGACTTCGGCTTCGCCAACGCCACCCGTGGTGGCGTATCGATCGGCGTCGAGGACCTGCACATCCCGGGCGAGAAGGAGTCGCTGCTCGAGGAAGCCGAGGAACGCGTCGAGCGCTTCCAGAAGGCCTACGCGACCGGCAACATCACCAACGGCGAGCGCTACAACAAAGTCATCGACACCTGGACACACGCCAACTCCGATGTGGCCGATGCGATGGTGAAGGCGATGCGCGAGTCGAACAAGGGCTTCAATCCCGTGTTCATGATGTTCGACTCCGGATCACGTGGTAGCCGCGACCAGATCCGTCAGCTGGCGGGTATGCGCGGCCTGATGGCCAAGCCGCAGAAGAAGCTCACCGGTGGTATCGGCGAAATCATCGAAAGCCCGATCAAGTCGAACTTCCGTGAAGGACTCTCGGTGCTCGAGTACTTCATCTCGACGCACGGCGCCCGAAAGGGTCTGGCCGACACGGCGCTCAAAACGGCCGATGCCGGTTATCTGACACGTCGTCTGGTCGACGTCGCGCAGGATGTCACGATCTCGGAAGAGGACTGTGGCACGATCCTCGGCCTGGACATCGGCGCGTTGAAGGAAGGCGAAGATGTCATCGAGGCGCTCTCCGAGCGCATCGTGGGCAACGTGGCGGCGGAGGACGTCTTTGATCCACATGGACGTGACGAAGCCGGCCGTCCCATGCTCCTCGCCGAAGCAGGCCAGATGATCGACGAGGAGACCTCGGTCGTGATCGAGGAATCCGGAATCGAAACCGTGCGCATTCGCACGGTGCTCACCTGCGAAGCCAAGCGCGGACTGTGCCGCATGTGTTACGGCCGCAACCTGGCCACCATGGCCATGGTCGACCTGGGCGAAGCCGTGGGTATCATCGCGGCGCAGTCCATCGGTGAGCCTGGCACGCAGCTGACACTGCGAACCTTCCACATCGGTGGTACCGCGGCTCGTATCGCGGAACAGACAGCCCGCAAGTCCAAGGTGGCAGGCACCATCGAGTTTGGTGATCGTCTCGTCGAGGTCACCAATCCTGACGGGGCACGGATCGTCACCTCGTACGAAGGCGAACTCACCATCCGTACGTCGGCCGATCCGAATGCCGCGATCGGCGCACGCCTCGCGGTGCCGCTCGGTGCGACCCTCTTCGTGAAGCATGGCGAAGAGGTCAAGAAGGATCAGGTCATCTTCACCTGGGACCCGTACACCAACCCGATCATCGCCGACATCGAGGGTACCCTCAAGTTTGTCGAGATCGTGGAAGGCGAGTCGGTCTCCGAGGAACTCGATGAACTCACCGGCTTGCGTCAGCGCGTGATCATCGAAGACCGCGAGAAAAAGCTCCATCCGCACATCGAGATCTGGCAGACGAAGGGCGGGAAGGAAAAGAAGGTCCGCGACTTCGTGATGCCGATCGGCGCGGTGCTGCTGGCCGAGGACGGCCATGAGATCCACGCCGGTGTCACCATCGCCAAGATTTCACGCGAGGCCTACAAGACGCGTGACATCACCGGTGGTCTGCCGCGCGTGGCCGAACTCTTCGAGGCACGACGCCCGAAGGATCCGGCGACCATCTCGGAAATCGATGGCGTGGTGCGCTTTGGCGACATCAAGCGCGGCAAGCGCGAGGTGTACGTCACCGCCGCCCGGGTCGACAACGGGCAGTGGGTGGTCGATGAATCGACCGAGGCGCAGTTGTACGAAGTACCGGCAGGTAAACACTTGCGAGTGCACGAAGGCGACCGTGTGCGCGCAGGCGACCGGCTCACCGAAGGACCGGTGAATCCGCACGACATCCTGCGCATCAAGGGACCACGCGCGGTGCAGGAGTACCTGCTCAACGAAGTGCAGGAGGTGTATCGCCTGCAGGGCGTGAAAATCAACGACAAGCACATCGGCGTGATCGTCAAGCAGATGCTGCAGAAGGTCCGCATCGTGGAGCCCGGTGAGACCGAGTTCCTCGAGGGCGAACATGCCGACAAGCAGAATTTCCGCGAAGTGAATGACAAGGCGAAGAAGAAGAAGCACAAGGCAGCAACCGCCGAGCCGCTTCTCCTTGGTATCACCAAGGCGAGTCTGACCACGCAGTCGTTCATCTCCGCAGCGTCCTTCCAGGAGACCACACGTGTCCTCACGGATGCCGCGATCCGCGGTGCCCGCGACGACTTGATGGGGCTCAAGGAGAACATCATCATCGGTCACCTCATTCCCGCGGGCACTGGGCAGTTCCGGTACTCGAACGTGGAGATCGAGGGAACGGAGATGCCGCAGCCCGAAGTCCTGCCCGGGGCCGAAGCACCGCTCCCGAGCATCTTCTCGGCATCGTTTGCGGAGAACACCTTCTCGTTCGGCGGCAACGACGACGAGTAGTCGACGGCATGCGAATGCAAAGCGCCCGGGCATTTGCCCGGGCGCTTTGCATTTCCTTGACACTCCGGTCGTACGGTCGGAGCTTCCGCGACTGTGCCCGACAACCCCGTTGTCACCGTTGCCATTGTCCTCGCCACCCTCACCGTGGTGTGGGCCGGTTCGCGGGCGATTGGCAAGCGCTGGGGTCGCCGCGCACTCCTGAAGTTTCGCGCACGCGTGGATCGCTACAAGCTCACCCAGAAGAAGCACATCGTCGCAACATTGCTCGCCGATCCCGAGATTGCCCTCGCGGTGCGTGCCCATGTTCAGGAGCAAGGCACAACCGAAGCGGCGACCTGGAAACGCGTCCGCGCCTATCTCGACGAGATCGTGCCGTTTTTCAGCGTCCTGGCCTACTACAAGTTCGGGTACGCCCTGAGCAAGGCACTCCTGGGCATCTTCTACAAGGTGTCGATCAGCTGGGAACGCCCAGATCCTTTTCGCGGGTTGCCCCGGAATTCGATCGTCATCTATCTCATCAACCACCGCTCCAACGCCGACTACGTCCTCGTGGCGTATGCCCTGGCCGGCGATGTCTCGCTCTCCTACGCGGTGGGCGAGTGGGCGCGCGCATTTCCGCTCGAGTATCTCTTCAAGAGTTTCGGATCGTACTTCATCCGGAGAAAGTACCGCGAGAACCTGTACCATACGGTGCTTGCTCGTTATGTGCAGCTCATCACCCGCAACGGGGTGACGCAGGGGATTTTCCCCGAAGGCGGACTCACGCGGGATGGCACGTTGCGTCCGGCGAAGATCGGCCTGCTGGACTACGCGTTAGGCGTGGCGCGTGATCCCGCATACCGTGCCCGCATGTACGTCGTGCCGGTCGGCATCAACTACGATCGGGTGCTGGAGGATCGGACGCTGCTGCTGGAGCTGGCTACAAGGGAAGGGCGGCCGCGGCCACGGCGGTTGGCCCAGCTCAGCGACGTCGTCCGGTACGCCGCGTTCAATACGGGACGGTTGCTGAGTGGACGGTTCAAGCGGTACGGACGCGCAGCGGTGACGATCGGGACGCCACAAAGCGTGGACGAATGGGTTTCCCGGCTCGAGGCAGGCGGGGTGAAGCCGCTCGAGCTGCCGCGGGCGGAGCGGCTACCGTACGTCCAGCAGCTTTGTGACACTGCGATGGAGAGGATCGGCAGCCTGGTGCCGGTTACGCCCGTGCCTCTGGCCTGCGCCGCCCTGCAGACCTTTGATGAGGACTTTGTGACCAGCACACAACTGGTCGACAGAATGGACGAGATCCGGCGGGGGCTCTCGGCAGTCAGCGCGGCGCACTTCCAGGAGGAGCGCAGCACCGAGGAACTCCTCGATCGGGCGTACCGAATGCTCAGGATGAGGCGCGTCCTCGCCCGTCAGGGGGCCGGCTTTGTCATCCTCCCGCGGGGAAGACCCCTCATCAGCTACTACGCCAATTCCGTGGCGCACCTTCTGGGTCAGTTCACCGAGGGGATCCGGGCTCGTGATTCCCTCCCGGCCATGACCCTCCTGGACCTCGATTAAGGCCAGGGAATCACTTGTGCCCCCCTTCCGCCATCCTCCGGGTCCGTCTACTTTACGGGTCTCCCCGCCCCGGCCCAGGGGCGTGTTTTTTCGTTATCCCCAAGAATGCCAACGATCAACCAGCTCGTTCGCCGAGCCCGCAAGGATGTCATCAAGAAGGAAAAGTCGCCGGCACTCAAGGCGAATCCCTTCCGCCGCGGCGTCTGCACGCGTGTGTACACCACCACGCCCAAAAAGCCCAACTCGGCTTTGCGCAAAGTTGCCAAGGTGCGCCTGACAAACGGCATCGAGGTCATTGCCTACATCCCCGGGGAAGGCCACAACCTGCAGGAGCACTCGATCGTGCTCGTGCGAGGCGGCCGTGTGAAGGACTTGCCGGGCGTCCGTTATCACATTGTGCGGGGAACGCTCGACGCCGCTGGCGTGAACGGCCGCAATCGCAGCCGTTCGAAGTACGGCACCAAAAAGCCCAAGGCGGGCGCAGCCGGAGGTAAGAAGAAGTGAGCCGTCGAAAGAAATCGGTAAAGCGCCCCGTTCTGCCTGATGCGCGCTATGACAGCCAGACTGTTTCCAAGTTCATCAACTCCCTGATGTTCCAGGGAAAGAAGTCCACCGCCGAACGCATCTTCTACGGCGCCATGGATCTCGTCGAGTCACGGACCGCCCAGCCGGGCGTGAACATTTTCAAGCAGGCCCTGGCGAACCTCAAGCCGGTGATCGAGGTCAAGTCGCGGCGCGTTGGTGGTGCAACCTACCAGGTGCCCGTCGAAGTTCGCCCGGAACGCCGGACCGCACTCGCCATGCGCTGGCTCCTCTCGTACTCCCGCGATCGGAACGAGAAGTCCATGGCCGAAAAACTCGCCGCCGAGGTGATCTCTGCCTCGAAGGGTGAGGGCAATGCCATCAAGAAGAAGGAAGACACGCACCGCATGGCTGAAGCCAACAAGGCCTTCGCGCACTATCGCTGGTAGCGGTCGTTGTTCCAGCCAGCTCCGCGTGTCACCCGGAGCTGGCCGTTGTCGTGACGGAGGCAACGCTGGGCCGTCCAAAGAAAGCCCGGCGTCCGAGGCGACATGAGGATGTTGCGTTCAATAATTCCTCCCGCTCTCGCAAACGCTCCTTTGAAGCGTTAGTCTCATCCCTCAAGTGACCACTCCGGAGACCCCCCTCCCGCGCCCTTCACCAACGGCCATCTTCCGTGCGATGGCCGACGGGGGCGTGTTGTTTTCGAGTGACTCCGAGGTCTACTTCGGCCTGAATCCGGTCGGGACCATCATTTGGGAAGCCTTACCCACGGCGGATACCGTGGAGGGGCTCTGCCGCAAGCTTTCGGATCGCTTCAAGGATGTGGCGCCTGAGGTCCTGGCGAAGGACGTGCGCAACTTCCTCCGCGATTTACTCGCGAGTGGACTTGTCGTCGCGGCCGATGGCGGGTCGGCCTCGGCACCGGATGCTGGACGCACTCCGTAGTCTCCGGCGCGCCTCATTCACGGAGCTCAAGGCCATCGCTCTTGGCCAGCTGGCGCTCTTGAGGGCGCAAAAGAGCCTGAGGTCTGTTCCGGTTGGAGGGCTGGTTGATCCCGGAAGCGCCGACGCCGTCACTTCGCTCGAGCCCGACGACCGGCGCAGAGCAAGACTGATTGCGCAGGGTGTCATGAGGGCATCGCGAAGGGGTGTCTTTCGCCCAACGTGCCTGGTACGCGCCATGGCAATCACCCAACGTCTAGAAGCCGAAGGAGTGAAGGGAGCGGCCGTGCGTGTTGGTGTGGCGCGGCAGGACGGAAAGTTTGCCGCACACGCCTGGGTGGAACTCTGCGGAGAAATCCTTGGGGACGACGAAGCCCACGTCTCCGGCTACCAGGCTATTCCAGTCAAGCTCTCCGACCTGCGATGACGGCGATCGGGGTCGTCGCCGGTCCGGAGCCAGAGGGCGAACTTCGGGCGCAGGCGTCCGCGCTTCTTTCGAGCGGATATCGTTCGCGGGGGGGAACCGTCAGTACCGAGGCGGCACCAGGGTGCGCTCTGGCGGGGGCGATGACCGATTGGGAACCCGCCGTTTTTGGTGCGACGCAGCCGCTGGAGCGCAGTAACGGGGTGATCGTGGCACTCGATGGGTGCCTCTACTACCAGGCGGACCTGAGGCGCAAACTCTCCGCAGCAGGCGTGGCCTCGACGGCGGTCACAGACCGTGGCCTTGTGGTTCAGGCATGCGCCGTGTGGGGCGCTGACTGCATCCAGCACCTCGAGGGCGACTTCGCATTCGCGTGTTGGGATCCCGGCAAGGAGCGGCTGATCCTGGGTCGCGACCATCTCGGCAGGCGCCCTCTACACTATGCTGTTGCCGGCGCCTCAATTGTTGTGGCCTCGGCGGCCCGCAGCGTGGCGGCGCATCCCAGAGTAAACGCGCAGCTGAATCTGCCCGCCGTGGTCTCGGCCCTGAGCGGCCTCCTCGGCGGAAGTCTGGCAACCGGATTTGTCGGTGTTTTTCCCGTCCCGGCGGCGACGACGCTTGTTTGGCAGCCGCGCCATGGCCTCCAGCCGCGAGGCGTCTGGCACCCCCCGGCCTTTCGAGTCTCTGGTGCCCCCAATCTCAAGGCGGGGGGCGAAGAACTCAGGGAGCTGATCGTACAGGCAACTGCCGTAAGGCTCTCGGGGGACCCGGTAGCGATCTGGCTGAGCGGTGGAGCGGATTCACCCGCAGTTCTGGCGGGCGCATGTCTCGCCATGGAGAGGGGAGCGGCAACACCCAGGAAGATTGCCCCAATCACCGTCTCGTACCCCGAAGGGGATATGGGGCGGGAAGATCATTTTGTGCAGGCCATCTCCGACCGGTTTTCCCTGGACGTCAATTGGATTCCGAGTGCCACCCTTGGTCTCTTTGGCGACATCAAGGGGTGGGCGGCCCACCGCGACGACCCCTATGCCCACACCTTCGAAGCCAAGAACCGAACTATGGCGAGGAAGGCTCGGCACCTTGGCGCTGGAATGGCGCTGGATGGCTACGGGGGCGACCAGTTGTTTGGCATCTCCAAGTCGTACCTGGCGGATTACCTGGTGAGAGGTCGGATCACCGAACTCGTGCGCGAGCTCCAGGGTTACGGCGACTCAGGGTTCCGCACAATCGTGAGGCTGGGGCTGCTGCCCTGGCTGCCGGAGCGCGTTCGATACTGGCAGTCGAGAGCCAGGGGTCGTTCAGACGAGGACGCCACTTGGCAGACCCAGGCGCCCTGGATCCAGTCCCGATGGCGGGAGGATCCGTTGGTCCGAAGACGGCTTCGCCGCGAGCCACCAAGAAGATTCCTCGAAAGCCCGTCAGCGTATGAGTCCCGTTGGTACGTGGAGACTCCCTATTTCCCTCGCGCCATCAGCTGGGCAACCGGTATGGCCCTGGATGAAGGCGTCGAGCTCCGGTCCCCCTTGCTTGACCGTCGTATTGTTGAGTTCGCGGCCTCGAGACCCGTCTCAGAGCGCGGAATCGCGGGGCAGCCCAAACCGCTCCTGAGGGAGGCCATGCGGGGCGTACTGCCCGACTGGGTCATCGCGCCCAGGCCCTCCAAGACTGGAACGCCAGGGGGTGAGTTCCAGCGCTCGATGCGAGTCGAGGCCCCGGCCCTGGCCACGGCCCTGGGGCCTGCTTCGGCCTGGCGGCTTAGCCAAATGGGCCTCGTCGACGTACCCCTCATGCTCCGATACCTCGACAACCTGACCACGATGGATCACCTCCAGTACGTCCAGCTCTATCTCGCGCTGACATGCGAGGAGTGGCTACGCCAATTCCCTTACTGATCCATATAGAAAATCCGATTGTGCATGAGGATTCGCACATCTAAGTTCCGTTGCGGCTCACACAGTGGGCAAGCGGCGTGAGCGGTTGGCACGCGAGTTGCTTGGTTCTAAAGCGAGGAAGGACACTTTACTGGGAGGAAATACCGATGTACGAAGCACCGACACTTCAGCGTTTCGGCAGTTTCCGAGAGCTGACCCTTACGGATAAGACGGTTCCTGGAATGGATTCACTTCCGGGCATCGGCGACATCCAGTGCAACCCGAATCCCAAGAGTCCGACGGGACCGGGCGCCTGCATCGTCCGCTCGTAAGGCAGTTTATCGCCTTAACCGGGTCACAGTTGGAGGGCGCGCCTCACAAGGTGCGCCCTTTTTCTTTTTCGGGAAGCGACATGGCCACCCCTTCACTGCAAGAACCCTTTGGGTGACTATAGTGGGCGCAGACTCGTATGAGGCGTGTCACCATCGTGCGTACGCCACAGGTCACAGTGACCGTTGCGGGACTGCATCAAACATGTTTCGCTGGCTCAGCTATCCGGTAATCCGTGCACAGCTACCGAGTATTTGGCGGGACCCTCGAGTCCGCTTTCCCATTCACGGAACTGCAGGCGTCCGATCAAGAAAATGAATGGAACCTCGCGGTGGGGCATGAGCCCCCAGTTGGCCCGCTGGAGCTTGTCGGCGAGGACATCGTCTTCGGCGAAACGAAGGTGCGGTCATATCGGACCGCAGAAGGGATCTCCCTCATCTACGATGACACTGGGCGCTTCGATATCACCGCCAGTGGTCAGATAGTCTGGTATGCCCCGGACGGCGCAGATGACCATCTGAGGGAGGGTATGCGGGCTGATGTGCTGGGAAGGGTCATGGCCATGCTCTTTCACCTCCAGGGGGTCCCCAGTCTTCATGCGAGCGCGGTGTCCATCGGTGGCGAAGGGGTGTCGTTCATGGGGCCCAAGGGGTTCGGCAAATCGACTATTGCTGCCGGGCTTGCCAGAGGGGGGGCTCGGGTCCTGACCGACGACACTCTGCCGATTGTTCGTGGGGCGGCTCCACGGCTGCGGCCTGGGGTGACGCGCATTCGGCTGCTGCGAGATTCAGCCACGGCAATCGAGCTGGAAGGGGCGCATGAGGGGGCCGATGATCGCAAGCTGATCGCGTCCCACTTCGAAGAGGAAGTGACCTCGGTGCGCTTTGCAGCTGCGTATCTGCTCTCCCCGGCGCCGGCCGACCCCTCCGTCCCCGAAATAGAGCGTGAGTTGCTGCCCGCGCCCCTGGCGACAATGGCGCTGATTGAGCAGAGCAAGCTGGGGAGTCTACTGCGAGGCCCCGAGGCGACGGCGCACTTTCATCAGATGGCCGACGTGGCTTCCCGTGTACCGGTGTACCGCCTGCGTATTCGCCGAGACCTGGGGAGGCTCGACTCGGCAGTCGAGCAGCTCAAAGGCTGGCATGCATCTCCGCCGGGCGTTGGTAGCGTGCCGTGACGGATACGGCGGCGCTGGTCGTCGTCGACGACCTCAAAAAGCATTTCCATCCGCTCCGGGGTTTCCGGGACCTGCTCCGTGGAACGCCGGCAAGGACTCTCGAGGTGGTGCGCGGCGTGAGTTTCCGCGTGGCCCCTGGCGAGTTTTACGGGTTACTCGGTGTGAACGGTGCCGGCAAGACCACGCTCATGAAGATGCTGTCGACGCTGCTGATTCCTGACAGCGGCAGCGCCCAGGTGGGTGGCCACGACGTGGTACGAGAGGCGACGGCGGTGCGTGATCTCGTGTCCATCTCCCTTGCCACCGAACGCGGTCTCTTCTGGCGACTCTCGGCCCGCGAGAATCTTCGGCTCTTTGGCACACTGAACCGCCTTGCCGAGTCAGAGCTGCACGGCAAGATTGCGACGGTGCTCGAGGTTGTTGGTCTCGCGGACGCGGCCGATCGCATGGTGGGGGAATACTCGTCAGGCATGATTCAGCGGCTGTTTGTTGCGCGAGCGTTGCTGGCCCAGCCGCGGGTGCTCCTTCTCGACGAACCCACGCGCAGTCTCGACCCGATCTCGGCGCGCGCCTTTCGCACCTTTCTGCGGGAAGAGCTGGCGAAGAAGCGGCAGTCCGCAGTTGTCCTTGCGACACACGACGCGGACGAGGCGTTCGATCTGTGTGACCGGGTCGCCATCCTTCATCACGGGGTCCTCGTGGCAGAGGGCCCGGCGCGCGAACTCGCGGCACGATATGTCGAGCCACGGGTGACCGTGCGAACGCGTGAGCCGTCGCATCCCGCGTTTGCCTCGCTCACGCACTCGCCCTTTGTGCGCCGCGTAAGCCCGGTCGCTCCCGCTGGTGATGGGTGGGGCGACGTTCACGTCTTTCTCGACGGTGGTGCGACGTCCGGCGCACAAGTCCTGCAGAAATTGGTTAGTGCCGGCGTGGAAGTGTCCGAGTTCACGGCCGAGCGGGCTTCCCTGGCGGACCTGCTCGAGCGGGTCACGCAGGTGCGCGCATGAACTGGCGAGCGGTAGGGGCCCTCCTGCGTGCCGAATGGCTGACCTTCTCGACGTATCGCACGCAGACGGTGCTGTCGCTGCTGGCGCTTGGGTTTACGGTCGTGCCGGTGTACTTCGTGGCCAACGCACTGCAGGGAACGATGGCACCGCGGATTGCGCAGGAAGGCACGCAGTACTTTGCCTTCGTGCTGACCGGCACCATGATCATTTCCCTGGTGAGTTCGTGCATCAGCATTTTGCCGGGTGTGGTACAGGCCGGGATCGGGAGCGGCTTTCTCGAGGGACTTCTCCTGACACGGACGCCCTGGCTCACATGGCTCATTGGGCTCTCGGCGTATCAGATTCTCTGGGCCTTATTGCGCGCGCTCCTCGTCATGATTGCCGGCTGGGCGTTGGGGGCACGCATCGCCGGCGCGGCGATTATCCCCGGGTTGTTTGTCCTGCTGCTGATCATGGTGTTGCACTGGGGCGTCGGTTTGTGCGGCGCGGCCATGGTTATTGCTTTCCGTACTGAGGGTCCCCTGCGCCAGATATTTGTGGTGGGGACAACCCTCCTTGGCGGCGCGTTTTACCCCACGTCCGTCATCCCCGGTGGATTGCAGGTGCTTTCCAATTTCGTTCCGGCCAGCTATGGTCTGCGCGCGTTGCGCCGCATTCTTCTTGACGGCAAGAGCTTTGCTGAAGCTGGATCGGACCTGGGCATCCTGGTGATCATGACCGTAACGGTTTGTGGGTTGGGATTGGTGTTGTTTGGGTCGGCCTTACGGCGCGCCCGAGTCACTGGTACGCTTGCTCGCGCGTAGCCACATGTGCTCACTCCTGACCGGTCATCACCTCTCGTGACCGACGATTCCTCGCAGGGCGCTCTCCTTCCAGATGAGGCCAAGCTCGTTTTCCTGACGGCCGGGCCGGACGCAGTGGATGCGCGCATTCGTGCGCGGCTCCAGCGGCCGCTTGACTGGGAGCAGCTGCTGATTCTGGCCGAATGGGAGCGCAGCCTCCCTTGGAGCTGGCGTCGCTTGCGTGCGCTGGGTGCGGCACCCTCTCCAGAGATCGCCGTGGCACTTGATCGCGTGAGCACGGTCTCCGAGTTTCGAGGGTTGATGCTGCGCGAGCGGCTTCTGGAAATGCTTCGGCTCTGCAAGGAGCACGGCGTGCCGGTTGTCATGCTCAAGGGTGCTGGTCTGGCCATGACGAGCTATGCGTCGTTTGGGGACCGCCCGATGGGCGATCTGGACTTGCTGGTGGCGCCCGATGATGCCGAGCGGCTGTGGCAGCTCGCGATCGAGCATGGCTGGGCCTGGGATGCCCAGGCCTTTCCCAAAGACCACTATTTGAGCCACCACCACCTGCCGCCCCTTTTCGATCAGCGACGCACCGGGGCCAAGCTCGAGATCCACACCGCCCTCAACATGAGCGGGCATCCGTTTGCGCTTTCGTTCCACGAAGCGCGCAAGGCCGGGCGGCGGGCGAGTGGGCTGGACGGAGAGGTGTACGTCCTGGACGCTCCCCACATGATTGTGCACCTCGCCGTCCACTTTGCGTGGGCCCACCTGGCGTCCTTCGGGCTTTGGCGGCTTGCGCGCGATCTGCGCGCGCTGACTCGTGGCGGCGTCGACTGGGACGCGGTCGCTACAGTGGCAGGGCGGTATCAGGCGCAGTCGGCGGTGTTCTGGAGCTACCGGCTGGTGGATCTGCTTGCTGGGGGGCACGACGCTCCCGAGGCGTTCCTGCGGGGCCTGCGGCGCCCGCGCACGGCGCTGCTGGAAGGGCTGATCGAACGCCACCTTTCTGCGCACGTGGTGTCTCGAATTGTGCCTTGTCCATCGGAGAGGTGGAGGCGGCTGCTCTGGAGCCTGGCCCTTGAGCCAGCAAAAGTCGGTGAGGGGCGCCCGTGGGACGAAGATCCCCTGGTACACGCGGGAGCTCAGGAGCCTTTGAGCCAGCTGGCGCGCTTCCGCGGGCAGCTCGCCCATCTTGGAGAGTGGGGGCGTTACCTGAGTGGCGTGACGAGGGCTGGATCGGGCGTTTGAAAGTGTCCCAAGTGGGGGATTGACTTCAACATCCGCCACTTCGATATTCCTCGGCTCCCGTAACCGACCGCGGGGAATGACTGAATTGCCGACGAAACTGCGCGTCGGCACCTATGGGCCCACGGATTTCGTGGGGGTGTGGTTAACCGCCCGGTCCTCTCAGAGGTAGCCGGCTCCCGAAAAGCGACGCAGGACAACTCAACGTCAGGCCGCTGGTGGTCTGGCGCGCCATGGGTCCCCACGTGTGCAGCAGCGGCGCGTGTACCCGGCGGTGGCGGATGGATACCGGCCCCAAGGTATGGGGTGCAGGTCCACCCGCGTTTTTGCTGATGGAATCCCCGCGCAAGTGGGGACCTAACGATACAGACGACTGATATGCCTCGCTCGACGCCGCTCGACCATTATCGCAACATCGGCATCATGGCCCACATTGATGCCGGGAAAACGACCACGACCGAGCGCATCCTGTACTACACGGGCAAGAGCCACAAGATTGGCGAAGTGCACGATGGCGCTGCCACGATGGACTGGATGGAGCAGGAGCAGGAGCGTGGCATCACGATCACGTCGGCCGCGACGACCTGTTTCTGGAAGCGCCACGGCTCGAGCCAGGACAAGGGTGAGGGGCCGGAGTACCGCATCAACATCATCGACACCCCCGGGCACGTGGACTTCACCGTCGAGGTGGAGCGCTCCCTGCGCGTGCTGGACGGCGCGGTTGCCCTGCTGGATTCCGTGGCCGGTGTGGAGCCGCAGACCGAGACGGTGTGGCGCCAGGCGGACCGGTACAAGGTTCCGCGCATGATCTTCGCGAACAAGATGGATCGCGTTGGGGCGAACTTTGAGCGATGCGTCGAGATGATCCGGGATCGCCTGACGAAGGGCGCATACCCCGTTCAGCTGCCGGTCGGGTCGGGCGAGCTGTTCACAGGACACATCGACATCGTTGAGCGGAAGGAGTACATCTTCCACAACGAGACGTTAGGCAAGACGTTTGACGTCCGCGACGTGAGTGACGAATTCCGCGATCGTGTGGAGCAGGCTCGTCACGAGCTCATCGAAGCGGTGGTGGAGCATGACGATGCGCTGATGGAGCGCTATCTGGCCGGCGAGGAGCTCTCCGTCGATGAAATTCGCGGACTGATCCGCAAGGCGACGTGTACGATGCGTTTCACGCCGATCCTGTGCGGTGCGTCCTTCAAGAACAAGGGTGTGCAGGCGTTGCTCGACGCGGTGATCGACTTCCTGCCGGCACCGGTGGACGTCGAAGCCATCCAGGGCCACCTGCCGCACCACGACGAGACGTTTGACACGCGCGCGGTGAGCGACGAGGCGCCGTTCGCGGCGCTGGCGTTCAAGATCGCGACCGATCCGTTCGTCGGAAAGCTGACGTTCTTCCGCGTGTACTCCGGGGTGCTCGCATCGGGCAGCCACGTGTACAACTCGACGAAGGACAAGCGCGAGCGCATCGGCCGCCTGCTGCAGATGCATGCGAACAAGCGCGAGGAGATTCCTGAAGTGCGGGCGGGCGACATCGCCGCCGCCATCGGGCTCAAGGACACGCGGACCGGCGACACCCTGTGTGACGACGAGAAGCCGATCATCCTCGAGGCGATGAAGTTCCCGATGCCGGTCATCGAGGTCGCGATCGAGCCGAAGACGAAGGCCGATCAGGACAAGCTCGGGATTGCGCTCAACAAGCTGGCAGAAGAAGACCCGACGTTCCGGGTGCACACGGACACCGAAACGGGTCAGACGATCATCGCGGGGATGGGGGAGTTACACCTCGAGATCATCGTCGACCGCATGATGCGCGAGTTCAAGGTCGACGCCAACGTGGGTCGCCCGCAGGTGGCCTATCGCGAAACGATCAAGAAGCGCGTCGACAAGGTCGAAGGGAAGTTCATTCGCCAGTCGGGCGGTAAGGGTCAGTACGGCCACGTGGTCATCAACGTGATGCCGGGCGAACAGGGCCATGGCTTCGTGTTCGAGGACAAGATTGTCGGTGGTGTCATTCCGCGTGAGTACATTGGGCCGGTCGAGCAGGGGATCAAGGAAGCGCTGGAAAACGGCGTCCTGGCCGGCTACCCGATGGTGGACGTGAAGGTCGAGCTGGTGTACGGCTCGTACCACGACGTCGACTCGTCGGAAATGGCATTCAAGATTGCGGGTTCAATGGCGGTGAAGGAGGGCGCGGCCAAGGCCAGCCCCATCCTGCTCGAGCCCATGATGAAGGTCGAGGTTGTGTCGCCCGAGCAGTACATGGGCGACGTCCTCGGCGACCTGTCGTCGCGCCGCGGCAAGATCGGCGGGATGATGCAGCGTGGTGAGGCGCAGGTGATTGCCTCCACGGTGCCGTTAGGCGAGATGTTCGGGTACTCCACCCGTCTGCGGTCGATGACCCAGGGCCGGGCGGTGTACTCGATGGAATTCTCGCACTACGAGGAAGTGCCGAAGAGCAAGGCCGAAGAGATTGTCAGCAAGGCGAAATAACGCGACACGCAGCACGCACCACGTATGTTGTACCACGCACGACGCAGCATCTGATCGCAGTCGAGTCAGCAGACCACACGCCACTTCACCAGGAACGCAGCAATGGCAAAGGCAAAGTTCGAGCGGAACAAGCCGCACGTAAACGTGGGAACGATCGGCCATGTCGACCACGGGAAAACGACGCTCACCGCCGCCCTGACGAAAATTTCGTCGGACAAGGGGTATGGCACGAAGTACGTCGCCTACGATGAAGTGGCCAAGGCCTCGGAATCGCAGGGGCGCCGCGATTCGACGAAGATCCTGACGATCGCCACGTCGCACGTGGAATACGAGACGGAGAAGCGCCACTACGCGCACGTCGACTGCCCGGGTCACGCCGACTACGTCAAGAACATGATCACGGGTGCCGCGCAGATGGACGGCGCGATCCTGGTGGTCTCTGCGGTTGACGGCCCGATGCCCCAGACGCGTGAGCACATCCTGCTCGCCCGTCAGGTGAACGTGCCTAACATCGTCGTCTTCCTCAACAAGTGCGATCTGGTGGACGATCCGGAACTCCTCGACCTGGTCGAGCTCGAGGTCCGTGAGCTGCTCACCAAGTACAAGTTCCCGGGCGACGACGCTCCGGTCATCCGCGGTGCCGCCATCAAGGCCATCGAGGGAGATCCGGCGTGGGTTGCCAAGATCCAGGAGCTCTACGACGCCCTCGACAGCTTCATCGCCGAGCCGGTGCGTGACGTGGACAAGCCGTTCCAGATGCCGGTCGAAGACGTGTTCTCGATCACCGGTCGCGGCACGGTCGCCACGGGTCGTATCGAGAAGGGCAAGGTCAAGACTGGCGACGAACTGTCGCTGATCGGCTTCGGCTCCGACAAGAAGACGGTCGTCACGGGCGTGGAAATGTTCCGCAAGCTGCTGGATGACGGTCAGGCCGGTGACAACGTCGGTCTCCTCCTCCGCGGCGTTGACAAGAAGGAAATCGAACGTGGCATGGTGCTGGCCAAGTCTGGCTCCATCACGCCGCACACCAAGTTCGAGGCCGAAGTGTACGTGCTGAACAAGGACGAAGGCGGCCGTCACACGCCGTTCTTCAAGGGATATCGTCCGCAGTTCTACCTCCGCACGACCGACGTGACCGGCTCGATCGAGCTTCCGGCGGGCACGGAGATGGTGATGCCGGGCGACAACACGCAGATGGTCATCGAACTCATCACCCCGGTGGCGCTCGAAGAGCAGCTCCGCTTCGCGATTCGCGAGGGTGGGCGTACGGTGGGCTCGGGCGTGGTCACGAAGATTCTGGCGTAAGGGCGGAAGCACGGGAAGTACGGGATGCATGGGAGGCAGGCCTTCCCTCGATCTCGGTTCCCGTGCTTCTCATGCTTCACGTACTTCTCGTGCTTCTGAGGTAAAATGGCTGGCAGAATCAGAATTCGGTTGAAGGCCTTCGATCACGCGGTGATCGACCAGGCGGCGTCGGACATCGTCCGGACGGCGGAAAAGACAGGGGCGCAGGTCTCCGGTCCCATCCCGCTGCCCACGAAGACTCGCCGCTGGACGCTGCTCCGTTCGCCGCACGTGGACAAGAAGTCACGTGAGCAGTTCGAGCTGAAGACACACAAGCGGGTGATCGACATTCTTGATTCCCGTGCCCAGACGGTGGACGCGCTGACAAAGCTCGACCTGCCGGCCGGGGTGGACGTGGAGATCAAGGTTCAGTAGCGCGAGAGGCACGAGGAGCACGGGCAGTACGGGTGCTCCGCGTCGCTACTCACAGTCCAACGGCAGCAGTCCCGATCGCCCTGCGATGGGTGCCGCGACTTCATTCACGATAGAGGAACCAGAATGTTAGGCATGATCGGGAAGAAGCTGGGCATGACCCAGATCTTCAATGAACAGGGGCAGCAGATTCCCTGCACGGTGGTTGAGCTGAAGCCCAACCCGGTAGTGCAGGTGCTGACAAACGAGTCTGACAAGCCTGGCTACACCGCCGTGCAGCTCGGATACGGCACCACTCGCATGCGCCGCGAGGCGAAGAAGGGAGAGATCAAGACGCCCAAGGGTGTGCGCGCCAGCAAGTCATCGGTCGGCCACGCGGCCAAGGCCGGGCTGCAGGCACCGCCACGCATTCTGCGCGCGTTCCGCCTTGACGACATGGCCAATGCGCCGACGTACAAGGCTGGCGACGTGATCGAGGCGTCGATCTTTCAGGTGGGCGAACTGGTGAAGGTCACCGGCACCAGCAAGGGCCGCGGGTTCCAGGGTGTGGTCAAGCGGTTCGGCATCGGCGGCGGACCCAACACCCACGGTAACACCAAACATCGTCGCCCCGGTTCGATCGGCGCCGGTACGGATCCGTCGCGCGTCATCAAGGGCAAGCGCATGCCGGGGCACTACGGCTCGGCGCGTCACACGCAAATCAATCTCCGCGTCGAGAAGGTCGATACGGAGCGTCACTTGCTGTACATCCGCGGCGCGGTGGCGGGAGCCGCCAATGGCGTCGTGCTTGTGCGGAAGCAGGGGTAAGCCATGTCAGAGCAGACATCTTTCGACGCCGCGGCGTACACCGCGTTAGGCACCGCCCGGGAGCGCGTCGCGCTACCCAGCGAGACGTTCGATGGCACGGTGAACATGCCGGCCATGCACCTCGCGGTGAAGGCGTATCTCGCCAACCAGCGGCAGGGCACGGCCTCGACCAAGACCCGCGGTCTCGTGATCGGTGGTAACCAGAAGCCGTGGAAGCAGAAGGGCACTGGACGTGCGCGTCAGGGTTCCACCCGCGCGCCGCATTGGCCCGGCGGTGGTACGGTGTTCGGCCCGCACGGCGACCGCAACTACGAGCAGACGCTGCCGAAGAAGGTGAAGCAGCTGGCCCGCAAGAGTGCGCTGAATGCACGCGCGCGTGAGGCGGCGGTATCGGTGATCGATGCCTTCAACTACGACTCGCCGAGCACCAAGACGATGCTGGGCATGCTCGCGCGCCTGGGTGTGGACAGCCAGAAGGTGCTGGTCCTTACCGATGGCAACAAGCCGAATGTGCACCTCAGCGGCCGCAACCTTCCGAAGGTGCACGTGATGCCCTTCAAGGACGCGTCCACCTACCACATCCTCTGGTCGGACACGGTGCTGATCGAGGGAAGCGCCATCGGCCAGACACTCGCGCCCATCGCCGAGAAGGCGTCGGCGCCGGTGAAGAAGGCGAAGGCTGCGGCGCCAAAGGCCGAAGCCAAACCCGCAGCAAAGAAGACGGCGGCGAAGAAGGCAGCGACCGCCACGACCGAGAAGAAGCCGGCCGCGAAACGCGCGGCCAAGAAGAAGGGGGACTAACCGATGGCGACGTTACACCGCACCATCGTGCGTCCGGTGGTCACCGAAAAGACGTCTGCGTCCTATCAGGATCGCGGCGAGTATGTCTTCGAGGTGGCGAGCGACGCGAGCAAGCCGGCCATTCGACAGGCAATCGAGCGCCTGTTCGGGGTGAAGGTGACCGGGGTCTGGACCATGAACACCCGTGGCAAGCCGCGGAAGAACATGGGGAAGACCGCCGGCCTCAGGCCGAGCTGGAAAAAGGCGATCGTGACGCTGAAGGAAGGCGACAAGATCGGAATCTTCGAGGGCTAGCCGCACATGGGTATCCGTCAGTTCAAGCCGATCACGAAGGGCACGCGGTTCCGCTCGGTTTCCGATTTCAAGGAGATCACGCGTACCACGCCCGAGAAGTCGCTGGTGGAGCCGCTCAAGAAGAGCGGTGGCCGCGACAACCACGGTCACATCGCCATGCGGCGCCGCGGGGGCGGTCACAAGCGGATGTATCGCGTGATCGACTTCAAGCGCAACCGTTTTGGTCTGGTGGCCACGGTGCGCGAGATCGAATACGATCCGAACCGGTCGGCGCGCATTGCGCTTGTAGAGTACGCCGATGGCGAGAAGCGCTACATCCTGCACCCCAAGGGGTTGTCGGTGGGTGACTCGGTGGTGTCGGGGCCTGGCTCCGATATTCGTACCGGCAACGCGCTGCCGCTGGGCGAGGTGCCGTTAGGCACGAGTGTCCACAACGTGGAACTGGTGCCCGGCAAGGGCGGCCAGGTCGCGCGGTCGGCCGGGATGTCGGCCGAGGTGGTGGCCAAGGAAGGGGAGTACGTCACCCTTCGCATGGGATCGACGGAAATGCGGCGCGTGCACATGCGCTGCCTCGCGACGATCGGCGAAGTCGGGAACTCGGAGCACGAGCTGATTTCGTGGGGCAAGGCCGGCAAGACCCGCTGGAAGGGGCGCCGTCCGAAGGTCCGCGGTGAAGTGATGAACCCGGTGGATCACCCGCATGGTGGGCGCACACGTGGCGGCCGCAACGTGGTGGACAAATGGGGCAACAAGGAAGGCGTGAAGACTCGCAACAAGAAGAAGCCGTCGCAGAGGCTGATCGTGCGTGGCCGCCGTCGTGGCAAGGCAACGCAGTAAGTACCGAGGCACGAGAGGCACGAGAGGCACGAGAAGCACGAAGAAGCACGGCACGTATCGAGAGCACGAGACCACCGAGATAGGAACCTATGGCTCGCAGTATCAAGAAAGGACCGTTCGTACAGGAAGCGCTGATGAAGAAGGTGCTCCTGATGAACTCCAGGAACGAAAAGAAGGTCATGAAGACCTGGTCGCGGGCGAGCACGGTGCTCCCCGACTTCGTGGGGCACACCTTCGCTGTGCATAACGGGAACAAGTTCATCCCCGTGTATGTGACGGAGAACATGGTGGGTCACAAGCTGGGCGAGTTTGCGCCGACGCGGTTGTTCCGCGGTCACTCGGGCAACCGTCCGACCGACAAGAAGGCTCCGGCGCCATCGGCACCGGCGGCCAAGGGAGGCAAGTAAGCGATGAGCCGGAAGAGCCGGGCGAAAAAGGAGCGCCATGAAGCGGAGCGCAAAGCCGCCCCGCCAAGCGCGACGCAGCGGGCCACGCGTCAGTCGCCATACAAGATGCGGCTGGTCGCGGATCAGATCCGTGGTGTGTCGGTGAACCAGGCGCTCTCGCTGCTGAAGTTCTCCAAGAAGAAGGCGGCGGTGGAAATCACCAAGGTGCTGGAGTCCGCCCTGGCGAACGCCGAACAGGCGGCGCGGGCGAACAACGAATCCATCGACGTCGACACGTTGTACGTGAAGACGGCGATCATCAACGAAGGGCCGAAGCTCAAGCGGTGGATGCCGGCGGCCATGGGCCGGGCGACGCCAGTCTTCAAACGAACCAGCCACGTCGAGATCGAAGTGGCGGAAAAGGCAGGCCGTTAATGGGACAGAAGACCAATCCGATCGGGTTCCGCCTCGGGATCACGAAGCAGTGGCGTTCGCGCTGGTTCGCCAACCGCGATTTTCCGCAGCTGCTCAAGGAAGACGCGATGCTGCGGAAGTACATCAAGACCCGTCTGGGTCACGCGGCGATCTCTGACGTGCACATCGAGCGCAAGCCGGGGAAGGTGGTGGTGACGATCCACACGGGTCGCCCCGGTGTCGTGATCGGAAAGAAGGGCGCCGAGGTGGACAAACTGCGCGAAGAAATTGCGCGGCTGTCGGGCAAGGAAGTCGGCGTGAATGTCGAGGAGATCAAGCGTCCCGAACTGGACTCGCAGCTGGTGGCGGACAACATCGCCAATCAGCTCTCGCAGCGGATTTCGTTCCGCCGGGCGATGAAGCGCGCGGTGCAGAGCGCGATGCGGATGGGGGCGTTAGGCATCAAGGTGAAGGCCGGTGGCCGCCTGGGCGGTGCCGAAATCGCACGGGTCGAGGGCTACCACGAAGGGCGGGTGCCTCTCCACACGCTGCGCGCCGACATCGATTACGCGACGTCGACGGCCAAGACGACGTTCGGCACGATCGGAGTGAAAGTGTGGATCTTCCGGGGCGAGGTCGTGGAAGACCGCCGCGGCAAGACGTACAGCACAGGTTCCTGACAGACGGCAGATGGCAGAGGGCAGATGGCAGTGCGAGCGACGAGTGACGCTTGTGACGTGCCGGTGCCACTACCGACTTATGTGAGATAGAGAATGCTGAGTCCCAAGCGAGTCAAATTCCGCAAGATGTTCAAAGGCCGGACCAAGGGTCTGGCCACGCGTGGCGCCGAGGTGTCCTTTGGGCACTACGGGCTGCAGGCGCTCGAGCCTGGCTGGGTCACCAGTCGGCAGATCGAGGCGGCCCGTGTCGCGCTCACCCGTCACATCAAGCGTGGCGGGAAGGTGTGGATTCGCATCTTCCCGGATAAGCCGATCACGAAGAAGCCTGCCGAAACCCGCATGGGTAAGGGCAAGGGTTCACCGGAAATGTGGGTCGCGGTGGTGCGACCCGGCCGGGTGATGTTCGAGCTCGAAGGCGTGACGCCCGAAATCGCGAAGAAGGCGATGGCGCTGGCGGCGGCCAAGCTCGGCGTGAAGACCAAGTTCGTTGTTCGCGAGGAGGCGCACACCGATGCGAGCTGAAGAAATTCGCGAGATGAGTGACGCGGACGTGCGTGCCCGGATTGCCGAGCTGGAAGAAGAGAGCTTCCGCCTGGGCTTCCGCGGGGCAACGGAGCCGCTGGAGGACCCCCTCCGCCGGCGTGCGATTCGCCGCGACATTGCGCGCATGCAGACGGTGCTGCGCGAGCGCCAGCTGGCCACAGCGGCCAAGCGCTAAGGAGTCATGACCATGGCCGAAATGACCAACAAAGGGCAGCAGGCTTCGCGAGGGACGCGGAAGGTGCGCGTCGGGCTCGTCGTGAGCGACAAGATGCAGAAGACGGTGGTCGTGCGCCTCGACCGGCGCGTCCCGCATCCCGTGTACGGGAAGATGGTGACGCGGTCCCTGAAGGTGAAAGCGCACGATGAGGAGAACACCGCCAAGCGAGGCGACACGGTGCGGATCATGGAAACCCGCCCGCTGTCGAAGGACAAACGCTGGCGTGTGGTCGAGATCGTCGTCCGCGCCCAATAGGAGAGCACAGCGATGATCCAGCAGGAATCGATGGTTCGCGTCGCGGATAACTCGGGAGCCAAGAAGGCCCTGGTGATCCGCGTGCTGGGTGGCACGCGCCGCCGTTATGCCGGCCTTGGTGACAAGGTGGTCATTGCGGTGAAGGATGCGCTCCCCAGCGGAACGGTGAAGAAGTCCGCCGTCGCCAAGGCGGTGGTGGTGCGGACAGTGAAGGAGACCCGTCGCAGAGACGGGACGTATATCCGCTTCGACGAGAATGCGGTCGTGATCATCAATGACGCGGGCGAGCCGGTGGGCACCCGTATCTTCGGTCCGGTGGCGCGTGAGCTGCGCGACAAGCGGTACATGAAGATCGTGTCGCTGGCCCCGGAGGTGTTGTAGCATGCGAGTGCTCAGGTATCGCAAGAACGAGGGCAAGCGCCTCGGCGCAGGCCGTCATGCCTTCAAGGCCGAGCGGGTGAAGATGCCCATCACCAAGGGCGATGTGGTCCGGGTGATGCGTGGCGAGGATGAAGGCAAGGAAGGGAAAGTGCTCCGGGTGTTCACCAAGACGGGCCGGATCACGGTGGAAGGAGTGAAGATGGTGAAGCGGCATCGGAAGGCTCGTCGCGCGGAGGAACAGAGCGCGATCGTGGAGATGCCCGCGCCCATCCATCATTCCAACGTGATGTTGCTGGACCCGAAGGGCGGGAAGCCGACGCGGGTGAAACACCGCATCGACGCAGACGGAACCAAGGAGCGCATCAGCGCGAAGAGTGGGGAACCGATTCCCCGCAAGCGTTAGGCGAGGACGGAGCTAAATCATGGCAACCAAGGAAAAGAAGTCCGGGGGCGGCACGCCCAAGGGTGGCGCCGCCAAAAGCGGCGGTGGCAAGAGTGGCGAGCGCAAGTCGATGCTGCCCAAGGGGCCGCACGCGGGTGCTGCGCTGCCAGTGCCGGTGCCGCGTCTCCGTGAGTACTACAAGAACACCGTGCGTGCCCGGCTGATGGCGCAGTTCAAGCTGAGCAACCCGCACCAGGTGCCCCAGCTCGAGAAGATCGTGCTGAACGTGGGGATGGGCGAGGCAATCAAGACGCCCAAGGTGCTGGATTCGGTGGTCGAGGAACTGGCGCTGGTCACGGGTCAGCGCCCGGTCCGCAAGAAGGCGAAGAAGTCGATCGCCAACTACGGGTTGCGCGAAGGGCAGGAGATTGGTGCCGCGATCACGCTGCGCGGACAGATCATGTGGGAGTTCCTCGATCGCTTCATCAACGCCGCGCTGCCGCGTGTTCGCGATTTCCGCGGGCTGGGCACCCGGTCGTTTGACGGGCGCGGGAACTACTCGATGGGGATCAAGGAGCAGATGATCTTTCCGGAGATCAACTACGACATGATCGAGCAGATCCACGGGATGGACATCACGTTTGTCACGACGACAAACAAGGACGATCAGGCCTTCGCGCTGCTGCGCGAGTTGGGCATGCCGTTCCGCGGTGATGACCGTCCCATCCAGGTCCAGATGTAGGGAGACGCCACATGGCCAAGACGAGCAAGCTGGTAAAGAACGCCGAACGCAAAGTGCTGATCACGAAATACCGTGAGAAGCGCAAAGCCCTTCTGGCGATCGTGAAGAACCCGAAGACCACCGACGAGGCACGCGAGGCGGCGTATTCGAAGCTGCGCAAGCTGCCGCGGAATTCGTCGGCCACGCGGTATCGCAACCGCTGCTCGATGTCCGGGCGTTCGCGCGGATTCGAAGGGTTCTTTGGTCTCGGGCGCATGGCGTTCCGGGAGATGGCACTCAACGGGCTGATCCCCGGGGTACGGAAGGCAAGCTGGTAAGGGCAGAGGCACGGGAAGCACGGGAAGCACGAGAAGCACGGGAAGCACGAACAGCACGAGCAGCACGATTCACCCTGTACACCAATTCCTTCGCGTCCGAGAGGATACGGGAGGAGAGAGAGAAACCGAATGAGCATGACTGACCCGATCGCCGATATGCTCACGCGGATCCGCAATGCTTGCGGATCGAAGCATCGTCGCGTGGATATGCCGGCTTCGAAGATGAAGTCCGAGATCGCCCGGATCCTCAAGGAGAACAGCTACATCCAGGACTATCGCCTGGTGGAGAGCGCCGAGGGGCATCCGGTTCTACGCGTCATCCTGAAATACGCCGGCGGCCAGTCGGTGATTCGCGAGATGCGGCGCGTGTCGACCCCCGGCCTGCGCAAGTACGTGCCGGCGTCGGACATTCCGCGTGTCCGCAACGGACTCGGGATGGCCATTCTGAGCACCTCGCGTGGTGTGATGTCGGATGGCGACGCCCGCAAGGCACACACCGGGGGCGAATTACTCGCCCTGGTCTGGTAAGGGGGGCGATCAATGTCTCGAATTGGCAAGCGGCCGGTGAGTGTGCCCGGCGGCGTGACGGTAAAGATCGAAGGCTCACACGTGAGCGTGAAGGGCCCGAAGGGTGAACTGAACCGGGTGTTCCACCCGGACATGCTGATTGCGATGGCCGACAACACGATCACCGTGTCGCGGCCCTCGGATGAGTCGCGGCACAAGGCATTGCATGGGTTGTCGCGCACCCTGATGGCCAACATGGTCGAAGGGGTGACGAAGGGCTACAGCAAGCAGCTCGAGATCACGGGCGTCGGCTACAAGGCCGAGGTGAAGCCCTACGGGTTGCTGATGTCGTTAGGCTACTCGCACACCATCGAGGTGAAGGCGCCGGCCGGGGTCAAGCTGACCGCGCCGCAGCCGACCACGGTGATTATCGAAGGCGCTGACAAGGAAGCGGTGGGCCGCGTGGCCTCCGAGATTCGCAAACTCCGCAAGCCGGAACCCTACAAGGGCAAAGGCGTGCGCTACAGCAACGAAGTGGTTCGCCGGAAGGCGGGCAAGGCAGGAGGCAAGTAATGCGCCGTATTCCGATTCCGAAGACCGCCGAAGAACAGCGCTACCGTCGGCACCTTCGTGTCCGCAAGAAGGTCAGCGGCACGGGCGAGCGTCCGCGGCTGGTCGTGTTCCGGTCGCTCAAGCACATCTACGCGCAGTTAGTAGACGATGTGACGCACAAGACCATCATGACGGTTGGCGACAACGGCATGTCCGGCAAGAAGACAGAGAAGGCGTCCCTCGTCGGGAAGTCTCTGGCCGAGAAGGCAAAGGCCGCGGGGATCTCGAAGGTCACCTTCGATCGCGCGGGTTTCCGATATCACGGCCGCGTGAAGGCGCTGGCCGATGGCGCCCGCGAGGGCGGACTGGAGTTCTGATATGGCCGAAAACAAGACAGGTGAGCAGCAAGCCGTCCCGCAGCAGCGGAGCGCCCGCAGTGGCGGTGGTGGCGGCCGCGGTGGCCCCGGCGGCGGTCGTGGCCGCGGCGGTCAGGGCGGCGGTGGTCGCGGCGGTCCCGGCGGCGGTGCTGGCCGTGGACGCGGTGAAGGCGGCGGTCCCGGGGGTGGACGCGACGGCGGCCGTGGTGGCCGTGGTGGCGAGCCTCAGGGTCGTGGCGAAGGCGGCTCCGATCTCATTGAGAATGTGGTAGCCATCAACCGTGTCGCCAAAGTGGTGAAGGGTGGCCGTCGTTTCTCCTTCAACGCGCTCGTCGCCGTCGGCGATGGCCAGGGGAAGGTCGGGTTCTCGACGGGGAAGGCCAACGAAGTTTCTGAAGCCGTCCGCAAGGCGGTGGAAGGAGCGCGCAAGCGCATGGTGCAGATCCCGCTGACCGGGGCCACCATCCCGCACGAAGTCGTTGGGCATCATGGCGCCGGCAAGGTGTTGATGAAGCCGGCTGCGCCAGGTGCCGGTGTGATCGCTGGTGGTGCGGTGCGCGCGGTGATGGAGTGCGTCGGCATCTCCGACATCCTCACCAAGTCGTTAGGCTCCACGAATCCGCACAACATGGTGCGGGCGGCTTTTGATGGCCTGCAGCAGCTCACGACGGTCGAGCAGATCGCCCGCGAGCGGGGTCTCGAAGTGAGCGCGTTGCGCTACACGCCGAGGCACAAGGCCAAGGAGGGCGTCAATGCCTAGAACATTTGTGTGGCACCGCAGCCGCGGTCCACAGCATACCCCGAAGGAAGAAGCCCCGACGGGCGGCCTGGTGAAGGTGACACAGGTCCGTAGCGGAATCGGGCACAGCTGGAAAATGCGCCTGGTGCTGGAGTCGCTGGGTCTGCGGCACCATCAGGACACGGTGATTCAGAAGGACACCCCGCAGTTGCGCGGGGCGCTCAAGAAGGTGCGGCACCTGGTTCAGGTGTCGCCGATCAAGGAGTAAGAAACGTGGCTACCCAGGAAAAGATCGGGCTCCACAACCTCAAAGCAGCGCCGGGATCGCATCGCGATCGCAAGCGTCTGGGTCGCGGTCCGGGCTCGGGCACAGGCAAGACGGCGGGCAAGGGGCACAAGGGCTCCATGGCGCGTGCGGGACATGGTGGACCGGGCGGCGGCAAGCCGGGCTTCGAGGGCGGGCAGATGCCGCTCACGCGCCGGATTCCGAAGCGCGGTTTCAACAACGCACGCTTTCGTACCAGCTACCAGATTATTGGGCTCGACGACTTGACGCGTGTGGAGGGGAACGAAATTTCCCCCGAGGCACTTGCCAAGGCAGGGCTCGTGAAGCTGCGCACAGGGCCGGTGAAGTTGCTGGCCAATGGCGAAGTCTCGTCCGCGTACACCATTCGCGGTCTCAAGGTCAGCGGCGCCGCTCGTGAGAAGATCGTCGCTGCCGGCGGCCGCATCGAGGAGTAAATGGCGCAGTCCAATCCCGCCCAGGCGCTGGCGAACATTCGCAATACGCCGGAGCTGTGGGAGAAGATCGTCTTCACGTTCTGGTGCCTGCTGCTGTACCGGGTCGGGTCGCATGTCACTGCGCCCGGCGTCGATGCCGTAGCACTCCTGGACTTCTTCCAGAACCAGCAAGGCAACGGCCTGCTGGGTCTGTACGACCTGTTCGTCGGTGGTGGCCTCTCCCGGGCCACCGTCTTTGCGCTTGGTATCATGCCGTACATCTCGGCGTCGATCTTTGCGCAAATCGGGACGGTGCTGATTCCGTCCCTCGACAAGATGAACAAGGACGAAGAGGGCCGGAAGAAAATCACGCAGTGGACGCGGTACTTCACCGTGATCCTCGCGCTGGTGCAGGCATGGGGCTTTGCCCTGTTCACCGAATCGCTGCAAGGCGCGGTGGCCAACCCCGGGTTCGGTTTCCGGTTGCAGATGTCGCTGATCCTCACCGCCGGCGCCATCTTCGTGATGTGGCTGGGTGAGCAGATCACGGAACGAGGGCTCGGGAATGGCGCCTCGCTGATCATCTTCTTCTCGATCGTCGAACGGTTCTGGGGCGCGATCTTCCAGACGTTCAACTTCGTGACGACCGGCGCGGTTGGTGCATTCTCGGTCGTGGTTCTCGCCGTCGTCATGCTTGGCGTCGTGGCCGGTGTTGTGGCCCTCACGCTGGCCGCACGGCGCGTGCTGATCCAGATCCCGCAACGCACCATGGCACGCGGCCGCATGCGTGAAGCGGCGCGGAACTTCATTCCGCTCCGCATCAATTCGGCGGGTGTGATGCCGATCGTGTTTGCGCAGTCGGTGATTGTGGTGCCGGGCGCGTTGGCGCAGTTCTCAGGGCGTCCCGAGCTGCAGCGTATTGCCGACATCTTCGCCGAAGGGACCTGGCCGTACCTCATCATTTCGGCGCTCCTGATCCTCTTCTTCACGTACTTCTACACGTCGATCATCTTCAATCCGATCGACCTGGCGGAAAACCTGAAGAAGCAGGGTGGCTTCATCCCGGGCGTGAAGCCTGGGGCGAAGACGGCGGACTACATCGAGCAAGTGGTCACCCGCATCACGTTGCCGGGTGCGTTGTTCCTCACCGCCATCGCCCTCTTTCCGGTGATCATCGCCAAGTGGATCAACGTGCCGTTCCGCTTTGGTGGCACCTCGTTGCTGATTGTCGTGGGTGTGGCGCTCGATACGATGGCGCAGATGCAGCAGCACCTGCTGCTCCGCAAGTACGACGGCTTCATGAAGAAGGGTCGTGTGCGCTTCCGCGGACGTCAGGGCGCTACCGGCGGGTTCTAGCCGCGCGGCTTTTGCTAGGATTGGAACGGAGGCGTGAGCGCGAACGTGTCGCTCGCGCCTCGTTGTTTTGGCGACGGGACCCGGCCGGATTGTCCTCGGGTTTGCCGGTTCCCGTCTGACACCTCTAGTTTTACGCGATGATCCTCGTTCTCCTCGGCCCGCCAGGCGCGGGCAAAGGCACCCAGGGCGAAAAACTCGCCGTGCAGTTGGGCATCCCCAAGGTCGCGACGGGCGACGTGCTACGCGCCGCCGTGCGCGATGGTACACCGCTCGGGCTTGAGGCAAAGGCCGCGATGGATCGGGGTGATCTGGTTCCCGATTCCGTCATCCTCGGCATCATGAAAGAGGCGCTGGCGGCGCCGTCCGCGGCCAAGGGCGCGATTCTGGACGGTGTCGTGCGCACGGTCCCCCAGGCGGAAGGGCTTACGAAGGTGCTCAAGGAGATCGGGAAGGACCTCAAGGGAGTGCTGCTGTTCGAGGTGCCTGACGAGGAACTGGTGAAGCGGCTTTCGGGGCGCACGGTGTGTGACGTATGCCAGACGCCGTTCACTGGCCGAGAGCCGGGCGAGAAGTGCGCGGTGAATGGGCACGAGCCACAGGGCACCCTGGTGCGGCGCAAGGACGACGAACCCGAAGCGGTGCTGAACCGCCTTCGGGTGTACCAGGCGCAGACCGCACCGGTGATTTCGTGGTATCGTGCCCAGGGCGCAAACGTGCTGCCCATCGACGCGGTAGGTTCGCTGGACGACGTCCTCGCCCGTGTGCACAAGGCGTTAGGCACGTGACCCACCTCAAGTCGGAGCGCGAGCTCGAGATCATGGCGCGGGGTGGGCATATCCTGGCGCTGACTCACGAGCACCTCCGCACGCTGGTGCGTCCCGGCATTTCCACCAAGGAGCTGGACGACGCCACGGAGCACTTCATCCGCTCGCACGAAGGCGCGACGCCGGCGTTCAAGGGGATGTATGGCTTTCCCGGATCGGCCTGCATTTCCGTGAACGAGGAAATCGTGCACGGCATCCCGTCGGCCAAGCGGATCCTGCACGACGGCGATCTGGTGAAGCTCGATGTGGGTGTGAAGCTCGAGGGGTATTTCACCGATGCGTCGATTACCGTCGGCGTGGGAACGGTCAGCGCCGAGATGCAGCGTCTGATGGACACGACGAAGGCCGCGCTGGAGGCCGGGATCGCTGCCGCACTGGTGGGCAACCACATCGGTGACATTGGCGCGGCGATCTGGGGCGTGGTGGGGCCTGCCGGTTACACGGTGGCGGACGATCTCGTTGGGCACTACGTCGGCAGCAAGTTGCATGGCGACCCCCAGGTGCCTAACAAGGGGAAACCCAAACGGGGGCCCAAGCTGCTTCCCGGCCTCACCATTGCGATTGAGCCGATGGTGAACATCGGGGGGAGCGCCACCCGGACCCTGTCCGACAAGTGGACCATTGTCACCGCGGACGGGTCGCGCTCGGCGCATTTCGAGCACACCATCGCGGTGACGCCCGCCGGGCCACGCATCCTCACTCGAGCAGCCTGAACACCGGCCACCGGGGCCCCGGCTCCGGTGCAGCCTCTCCGGGACCCCGGACCGGTCTCAGTCGTCTTGACCGCATGACCCACCTCAAGTCCGCCGGTGCAACCCCGCGGCTCTGGCTGATGGCGGCTGTCCTGGTGGCGGTGTCCGTGGCGCGGATCATCGCCAACTCAGTCCAGCTGAGTGAGACCTACGATGAGGGGGTGCATATCGCCGCGGGAATCGAGCTGCTGGACAAGGGCACCTTTACGTGGGAGCCCAAACATCCGCCACTCTCGCGCGTCGCCGTCGCGCTGGGCCCCTGGCTCGCCGGCGCCCGCTTCCAGGGGATGCCCGACATCTGGTCTGAAGGGCGGGCCATCATTCATGCACAGAACGCCGAGCAAACGCTTTTCCTCGCCCGGCTCGGGGTGATTCCGTTTTTCCTGCTGGCTGCCGCCATGTTGTGGCGCTGGACACGTCTGCTGGCCGGCGAGTTTGAGGCGCTGATCGCGGTCGCCTTGTATTCCGTCACGCCGATTGTGCTCGCGCATGCCGGTGTGGCGACGACGGACATGGCGATGGCCGCCACCTTTGTGGCGTTGTTGTACGCTGCCACGCGCTGGCTCGAGACCCCAACCACACGCAGCAGCGCCTGGCTCGGCCTGGCGGGGATGGCTGCCCTGACGGCCAAGTTGTCGTCGGTGGCGTTTTTTGGCGTGACGGTCGTGCTGGTACTGGTGGTGCGCTGGTGGTTGTCACGTGCGGGAGATCGCGGTCCCGCCCTGCTGACGCGGACGCACGTGCAGGGGCTCCCCGTGGTGTTCGGCGTGGCGGCGCTGGCCGCGTGGACACTCTATCGTTTCCAGATGGGACGCTGGCATGGTGTCCCCGTGCCGCTGACCACACTGGTGCAGGGGTTGCGTGATCTCGTGTCGCATAACGAGTACGGGCACGCGTCGTATCTGCTGGGCGAAGCGTACGCGGACGGCCGAGCATTGTTTTTCCCTGTGGGCATTGCTGTGAAATCCCCGCTGACGTTGCTGGGGCTCGGGCTCGCCGGTGTGGTGATCGCCGTTCTGCGGTTGCGACGCGAGCGAGACTGGCGGCTGGCCGTCCCGCTCATCGCCTGCGTGGCGGTGCTTGCGGTGTCGATACCGGCGCGGATCAACATCGGCACACGTCATGTGCTCCCCGTTTTTCTGGTGCTGGCGATGTGCGGCGGCATGGCCTTCGCGGCGGCGTGGCGGCGAGCCACTTCTGCGGCGGGGCGCGGGATGCTCGTCCTGTGTACGATCGCTGGGTTGCTGTCGACGGTTTGGCCAGTGCGGGACCCGTTGGCGTACTTCAGTGAACTGGCCGGGCGTCAGCCGGAGCGTGTGCTCGTGGACAGTGATCTCGACTGGGGTCAGGACCTGCTTCGTCTGCGTGACACCCTCCGTACGCGCGGTATCGACAGTGTGACCACCGCGTATTTTGGCAGTGCGGTGCCGGAGATGTATGGCTTGCCGGTGCGAGCCCGCTGGCGGCGCGGCACACCGGTGCAAGGGTGGTTCGCGGTGAGCACCACGCTGCGCGCGCGCGGCGATGCCACTCTGCGCAACGGGCAGTGGGAGATGCACCCGGAGGCCTTCGATTGGCTGGATGCCTACACGCCCGTTGCTGCGATCGGTCAGGGGATGTTGCTGTACCGGATCGACTGAACGCGACACGCCCGCCGCGGGCGACGTGTCGCGTCTCTCTGCTCCCGTCCTAGCCGATCGCCTTCTCCACGGCCGCTGTGGCTTCGCCGGCCAGCCGCACGGTGTCCGCCAGTACCTGTGCCAGGTCGTCGAGCAGCGACGCGCCGGCGCCCTTGTCCGACAACGACGCCACGTTGATGCGCACGTTATAGGCGGCGCCTTTGCACGCCGCTTCAGCAAGCAGGGCGGCCACACCGGCGTCTGACACCGCGTTGCTGTTGCCCTGGGTGGCTGCGAGCGCAGCGAGGCGAGCGACACCAGCGCAGGCGTGTGCGGTTTCCAGCGGGACACGCGCGGCATCGAGGAGGGCCGCGTCCACCGCTGCCTGACGAGCGGTGAGCTGTTCCTCGTTCTCCTTGGGAAGACGATAGGCCGCCATCACGCTGTCATAGGCGCGCGCGTCACGCTCCACCAGGGCGGTGAGCTGGTTGCCGAGCGCGGCGGCCTGGAGTGCCATCTCCTTCATGGCATCCTCGACGCCGGCATATTTCTTCTTTCCGATCGTGAGCCCGGCCACCATCTGCGCGAGCGCTGCGCCTAACGCCGCCACATGGGCGGCGACGGATCCCCCGCCCGGGGCCGGTGTGGGCGCGGCCACCGATGCCACAAACCCACTCAGCGATTCGCCCCCACTCACCGCCGCGCGCACCTTGCGTTCCAGGACCAACTCGGGAGTGAATCCACGCAGCTGCAGATGCCGCGCCGCGGTTTCAAACAGGGCACGCTCCGGTACCAGTCCCACCACCTCGCTCCAGGTGGGCGACACCCCGTGGGCCTGTGCCTCCATCTTGACCATGTCGAAGGCCCGGTAGAGCGGGGTCTTTTCGGTGTCGGTGAGATTCATCGACACCTGCGCCTGGCCATCAACTTCGAGCCCCAGTCCCTTGACGTATCGCAATCCGCCTGACGAGTGACGCAGTGCCTTGGCGACCTCCTTGGCCACCGGCAGGTTGCTTTTGTCGCCGAGGTAGACGTTGTAGGCCACGAGGAAGGGGCGCGCGCCGATGGCGGTGGCACCTGCGGTGGGATGGACCCGTGGTTCGCCGAAGTCGGGGCGCCGGCTGGCGTTGGTCACAATGTCGGTGCGCAGCCCCTCGAACTCCCCTCGGCGCACATCGGCCAGGTTCTCGCGATCGGGGCGTGTGGCCGCCCGTTCATACAGGTAAACCGGAATCGCCAACTCACTCGCCACCCGGGCGCCTAACGCGCGCGCAAGGGCGATGCAGTCGTCCATGGTGGCCCCGTCGAGCGGAATGAAGGGGACCACATCGGTCGCCCCGATGCGGGGGTGTTCGCCCTTATGTTTGCCGAGGTCGATGCGCGCGGCCGCCTCACGCATTCCGCGAAAGGCTGCTTCGACTACCACGTCGATCCCCGCGACAAACGTGATGACGGTGCGATGGTGCGACGGATCACTCGAGACATCGAGCACCGCCACTCCTTCTACACTGGCGATGGCGCCGCGAATGGCGTCGATCACGCTGGCGTCACGACCTTCGGAGAAATTAGGAACACATTCGATGAGTTTCATGCGTGTACAGGTGTCTATTGGGTGGTCAGCTGGCTCAGCATCCAGTCATGCATCACTCCGTTGGAGGCCACAAGCCCCGACTGCGAGGGCCCGACCTCCGTCCCGCTGAAATCCGTTGCGCGGCCCCCGGCTTCTCGAACCAGCAGCAACCCGGCGGCCATGTCCCACGGTGCGAGCATCAGTTCCCAGAATCCGTCGAGTCGCCCAGCGGCCACGTCGGCCAGGTCAAGCGCCGCCGCTCCTGCGCGCCGGAGGCCCGACGTCGCGGACGCCATACGCACAAACTGGGGCAAATACGGATCGAGCTGCTCCCGGTCCTTGAAGGGAAATCCGGTGCCGATCAGTGCACGCAGGGGCTCGGTTGTTGTCGAGACCCGCATCCGCGTTCCGTCGCACCAGGCACCACCACCCCGCCGGGCCGCGTACACGATGTCCCTGGGGACGTCGTGCACCACCCCCACTTCGAGTACTCCCCCGGCCACCGCCGCAATGGACACCCCGTACTGCGGGTAGCCGTGCAGGAAGTTTGTCGTCCCGTCGAGTGGATCGACAATGAAGGTGACGCCATCGCCGAGAGTCAGGGAGGGAGCGAGTTCCTCTCCCATCACCTGGGCGTCGGGGAAGGCGCGAAGCAGGGCCCTGGTGATCAGCTCTTCGGCGGCGGTGTCGACCTCACTCACGAAGTCGGCGCGCGACTTCACCTGCCAGTCGATCTGGTGCACCGTGGTCGCCCGGGCCCTGATGTAGGCCGCGGCCTCCGCGGCCGCCTCGCGACACGCGTGGAGGAGTAAATCACTCATGGACACCGCGCTGCCGCGCTGGCGAGGGTCGGCTTATGTTGCCGGAATGCCACGAATATTCAGCGGGATCCAGCCGTCGGGTGAGTTGCACATCGGAAATTACCTCGGCGCCGTGAAAAACTGGGTCGATCTCCAGCACGAGATGGAAACATTCATCTGCGTGGTCGACTATCACGCCATCACCCAGGCCTTCGAACCGG
This sequence comes from uncultured Gemmatimonadota bacterium, assembly GCA_902826615.1. Taxonomy (GTDB): domain Bacteria; phylum Gemmatimonadota; class Gemmatimonadetes; order Gemmatimonadales; family Gemmatimonadaceae; genus RBC101. The sequence continues at coordinate 158,934 of CADEFN010000004.1, read as the reverse complement.
AGGAGCTGAGACAACGCACGCACGGGATGGCGCTCTCCCTGCTCGCGGCCGGCATCGATCCGGAAAAGGCGACGCTGTTTGTCCAGTCGCATGTGCGTGAACATACGGAGCTGGCGTGGTTCTTCATGACGCTCACACCGGTCGGTGAGCTGGAGCGTCAGACGCAATACAAGGACAAGTCCGCTCGAATGGAGAGTGTGGCGGCTGGGATCCTCAACTACCCCGTGCTCCAGGCCGCCGACATCCTGCTGTATCACGCCGACACCGTACCGGTTGGTGAGGATCAGATCCAGCACCTTGAACTCTCACGAGAAATCGCGCGCAAATGGAATGCGCGGTTTGGTGAGGGCTATTTCCCGGAACCGCAGGCGCGGCTCACCCCAACCCGTCGAATCCTGGGCCTGGACGGTCAGGCCAAGATGTCAAAGTCGCTCGGCAATACCGTGGCGCTCCTCGAGCCGAGTGCTGCGATATGGGACAAACTCCGTCCAGCCATGACCGACCCCGCCCGGGTGAAGAAGACCGACCCCGGCAATCCTGACATCTGCAACATCTTCCAGCTCCACAAGGCCTTCACCCCGCCCGATACGGTCGAGCAGGTGGCCGCGCAATGCCGGTCCGCAGGGTGGGGGTGTATCGACTGCAAAAAAGTGCTGCACCAGGGGATGGAGGAGGTTCTGACCCCCATTCGCACCCGGGCGGAGGCACTTCAAGCGACCCCCAAGCGGGTGGCAGAAATCCTCGGGGACGGGGCGTCTAGGGCCAGGACTGTGGCGCAGCGCACAATCGCTGAGGTTCGGCAGAAGATGGGCTTCGATTGAGTGGTCGTTTCCCGGGGTGGGCCGGTTGGGCGCCGGCCGCTCCGGGAACGTGCTCCGCGGGGGTGCTGGATCGTCTGGTGGGGTAGCAGCGCCGCGATGGTACGCGGTCGCGGGCGCAGAAACAGCTAGAGCGCGCAGAACGCGCGGGGAAGCGCAATGGAGAAGATCATCAAGGCCGCAGTGGATCGCGGCGCTTCAGACCTGCACATCAAGGCGGGCGACGTGTTTCGCGCCCGGATCGACGGCAAGCTGGTCGCCATGACCAAGCAGGCGCTGACGCCCGAGCAGACGCGTGCCATCGCGCTCAAGCTGATCTCGAATGAGAAGGTAAAGGAGCGAATCGACTCACTGCTGGACTACGACTGCTCCTGGGGCGCTCCTGGCATCGGCCGATTCCGCGTGAACATCCTCCGCCAGCGGTCGAGCTTCATGATCGTGATGCGGGTGATTCCGTTCCGGGTGCCGACGATTGAGCAGCTCAGCCTTCCGTCGACCATCGAGCGCATTGCCATGACAGAGCGCGGAATGGTGCTGGTGACAGGCGTGACTGGCTCGGGAAAGTCGTCGACCCTGGCGGCGATGCTGGGCCACATCAATGCGAACCTGGAACGCCACATCGTGACGCTCGAGGAGCCGATCGAATTCCTGCATCGTGACCTGAAGAGTTCCATCACCCAGCGCGAGATTGGGGTGGATACCGAAAATTTCCGGGTGGGGCTCAAGGCGGCGCTGCGGCAGGATCCTGACGTCATCGTACTGGGCGAGCTTCGGGACACCGAAACAATTGATACGGCGATGAAGGCGGCGGAGACGGGCCACCTTCTGCTGGCGACGGTTCACACGCCCGACGCGCAGGCGACGATCATGCGCATCGTGGCCATGTTTCCGCCTGAAGAGCAGGACGTCGTCCGCATCCGACTGTCCGAGTCACTCGCGGCAGTCGTTTCCCAGCGGCTCCTTCCACGCAAGGGTGGGAATGGCCGCGCGGTGGCGTGCGAGATCATGGTCAACACGCCGCTGATTGCGGACCTGATCCTGAATCAGCGGGTGTCAGAAATCCGCGACTACATGGCCGACGGGCGCGACCAGTACGGGATGCAGACGTTCGATCAGCACCTGGCCGATCTCGTGGCGCAGGAAGTGGTGACTTTCGAAACGGCGCTTGCGGCGTCGACACGACCTGCGGACTTCGAGCTGCAAATGAGTATGTTTCGGCGATCTGATCGCCGCGAAGCCACGGTACCTGCAGACCCCTTTGGCGGCGGATCGCATGACCTGACCTGACGCCTGGAGGGCGCCCCCGTGAAGCCGTCGCTGCGTGGAGTTTTCGGACCAGTCATCACCACCTTCGACGCCCGTGGGGAGCTTGACCTCGATGCGTTCGGGTTCAATGCGCGAGCTCATCTGGCGGCGGGCCTCGACGGCCTGGTCGTCGCCGGATCAACGGGTGAGGCGGCGCTTCTCGAGGAGTCCGAGCGGCTCCGCCTGGTGGAGATGGCGCGGAGTGTGACGTCGACGAATCACTGGCTGATCGTCGGGACCGGTGCCGAGTCGACCAAAGCCTGTGTGCGCCGCTGTCGCGAAGCGGCGGAACGCGGCGCTGACGCCGTGCTGGTGGTGGCACCGCACTATTACAGCAACGCCATGTCGTCGCCCGCGCTTCAGGCGCACTACGAGCGGGTCGCTGACGAATCGCCGGTGCCGGTGTTGCTGTACAACATTCCCAAGTACATGCACTTCCGGCTCGATGGGGAGCTGGTTGCACGACTGGCCGATCATGACAACGTCATCGGGATGAAGGACTCGTCAGGCGACCTGGCATACCTTCCCAACTATCTGGCCTCGCAGGATGCCGAGTTCTCGGTGATCACCGGACATGGCGGCACCTTCCATCAGGCGTTGGCGTTAGGCGCAACGGGGGGCATCCTGGCGGTGGCGCTCTTTGCTGCCGAACTCGCCCTTGATGTGCTGCGCCGGTACGATGCCGGTGATGCCGCCGGGAGCGAGGAAGTACAGAAGCGCCTCACGCCGTCGGCCATGGAGATTGTGGGTCGGATGGGGATTCCTGCCGTGAAGGTGGCGATGGAACGGGTGGGGCTGCGCGGTGGTCCGGTGCGGCTCCCGCTGCTCGCGGCGTCGGCGCAGGATGTGCACGATGTGGAGCGGCTCCTTCGCGAAGCGAGCCTGGCGGGCGTTGCCTGACGAGTTGGGGCCAGCGCGTGCGCATCTGCGCGCACTGGCCGGGGCCGGGCGCCCTGCGGGCAGCGCGGCGGAGCGCGACGCGCTGGACTACTGTGCTACCATTCTGCGTTCGCACGGCTTCTCGGTTACCGAGGAGCCGTTTGTCTTTTCCGCTGCTGTGGGACGCTGGATGGTGCCTGCGGTTGCCGGGGTGATGACGGTCGCGCTGGGTACCACCGCTGTGCTGCTGCTGGCCGGGACGGTGGAGCTTCGGATGGTTGGAGTGTCATTACTCATCACGGGGCTGCTGCTGGCCGTTGCCGGATATGCGGGGGCGCGCCAGGGTGTGCGCAGGTGGCCCACGCACCGGGTCGAGAGCTGCAACCTCGTCGCGACGCGGGGTAACCCGGCGTGCTGGCTGGTGGCGCATATCGATTCCAAGTCACAGCCGATTCCCACACTGGTGCGTGCCGGCGCGCTCGTGACGGCCGGTGCTGCCTGGCTCGTCACCATCGTCGGCTGCCTGAGTGCAGGGATTCATCCTGCGGTGCCACTCGTGGGCATGATTGCCGGCGCCGTGGCCTCCTTTTCCACGGTTGGCAACGAATCGCCCGGGGCGGCTGACAACGCCACCGGTGTGGCCGCCTGTCTGCGGGTGGCAGAGACACTGCCGCATGGCGCTTCGTTAGGCATCGTGCTCATGAGCGGAGAAGAGCTGGGGCTTGCCGGGGCGCGCGTGTGGGTGCGTGGGCGTGCCCCGGGGCGTGCCATCAACATCGACACCCTCGATGAGTCCGGGGGGTGGCGCTGCATGGTCCATGGCGCCCCGTCGCGACTCTGGGCGCGCACGGTGTCCGCCGGCCTCGAAGGGCTCACACCCCGGCTCTCGCCCATCATCCCCGGTCTTCTGACGGACGGCGTCGCCCTCGCTGACGCCGGCTGGGAGGCGATCACGCTCAGTCGCGGGCACCTCGGCACCCTGGCCCGAATCCACAGACCCGCAGATTCCGTACGGCATCTCACCGGCGGCAGTGTGGAAGCGCTGGCTCGCGCACTGACCGGATTCCTGAACCGACTAACCTGATGCTGCAACTCCTCGCGTTCGCGGCTGTTCTTCTCCTCTCCCTCTTCCTCGTGCCGCTCGGCTTGCCGGGGCTGTGGGTGATGATCGTGGCGGCCTTCGCCTGGAACTGGCTCGTGCCCGGCATGGCGATCGGTGGCCTGGCGCTCGGCATCGCCTTTGGACTCGCGGTGGTGGCCGAAGTGCTGGAGTTCACGCTCTCGGCCAAGTACACCACCAAATACGGCGGCTCTCGCCGGGCGGGGTGGGGCGCCATTCTGGGTGGCATCGCCGGGGCCATTGTCGGAGTGCCCGTGCCCATCATCGGCTCGGTGATCGGGGCCTTCGCCGGGGCATTTGTGGGCGCCCTGGTGCTCGAGTACACCCGGCAGGACGCCACACGTGACACCGCAACCCGGGTCGCCACTGGCGCGCTGATTGGTCGGGTCATGGCCGCCGCCGCCAAGACGGGTCTGGGCTGCGCGGTTGCCGTCGTCCTGCTCTTCAGCGCCTGGAAGAGCTAGGCCGCCCCTCGCCGGGAACAGACTCGTGACGCGAGACCTTGAGAAATCGCGTTAGCTTTTTCGCACTCTTCACCCATACGACTCATGACCGCACCGTCGACGCCTCCTGCCTCCATCAAGAAAGTCCTGGTAGCATCATTCCCGCTCACAGAAGGCGCCAAGGGCGGGCTGGAGCGCCTGAAAGGGGGCGGAGCCCGCCTCGGAAACGTTGCCCTGATCCAGCGCCTCGTGGACGGGCGTGTGGAGTTCACGGAAACGCAGGACTGGGGACTCGGCAAAAGCGCCGCGGTGGGTGCTGTCGCGGCTCTGCTTCTGCCCGGCATCGGACCGATCATGGGCGCCATTGGCGGCGCCGTCGCGGCCCACTTCATTGACGCCGGTTTCCCTGACGCGCTCCTCAAGCAGATGGGAAGTGGCATCCCGGTCGGTACCTCGCTGATGGTCGCACTCGTCGACGAAGCGGATACCGCGCACGCCGAACGGATCGTCGGCGAGGCTGGCGGTACGGTGGTCGGATCGGGTCTGGAGGCCGACCTGGCGCAGGCCATGTCGCAAGTGCGACCGACGGGCACCTGAGCCGAGTCCGGTGGAGGCCTGACAAATGCGCCTCTGATCCCTAGCTTTCACCAACGCCCCGACCGACTGGTCGGGGCGGTTTTTTTTGTCTTCCGCCCGCCTTAACGAGCCGCCGCAATGTTCGATACGAAGACCCGCACCGTGGTGATTGTCGGCGCACAATGGGGCGACGAGGGGAAGGGCAAACTGGTGGACGTGCTTGCCGAACGTGCCGACTGGGTGGTGCGCTATCAGGGGGGAGCCAATGCGGGTCACACCGTACACATCGGCGAAGACTCCTTTGTGCTCCACCAGATTCCGAGCGGCATTCTGCATGGCGGGGTGCGCTGCGCGATCGGCAATGGTGTTGTGCTCGATCCCGAGACCCTGTTCACCGAAATCGACGAGCTGGTGAAGGACGGTATCGACGTGGAGGGACGGCTGTACGTCTCTGACCGCGCGCACCTGGTGATGCCGTATCACAAGCTGGTGGACAAGGAGAGTGAGGCGAGCAAGGCCATTGGCACCACGGGGCGCGGGATCGGTCCGGCGTACGAAGACAAGGCGGGACGCCGCGGCATTCGTGTGGTAGACCTTCGGCATCCCGGACGATTGCGCGAGCTGGTGCAGCGCGGATGCGATACGGCCAACATGCGGCTCGAGCGGTTCGGGTCGGCGCAACGGGCCGATGTTGAACAGACGATGACGGCGATCGAGCGCGTGGCCCCGCGTCTCCTGGCGCTGGCCGACGATCTGGGGGTGCTTCTGCATCGCGCCGTGAAAAGCGGGGCGTCGGTGCTGATGGAGGGCGCCCAGGGTTCGCTGCTCGATGTCGACCACGGCACCTATCCCTTTGTGACGTCGAGCAGTACCACTGTTGGTGGTGCGGCCACCGGCGCCGGGCTGGCGCCCACCGCCATTCACGCCGCGTTAGGCATCGTGAAGGCCTACACCACACGCGTGGGCAATGGGCCCCTTCCCACCGAGCTGGACACCGAACTGGGTGAGCGCATTCGCAAGCTCGGCAATGAGTATGGCGCGACCACCGGACGCCCACGCCGCTGCGGGTGGTTTGACTCGGTGGTGGTGCGGTATGCCTCACGGGTGAACGGCCTCACCGGGCTGGCAGTGACCAAACTCGATGTGCTGGACACACTCGACCGCGTGGCGCTGTGCACAGGGTATCGGGTGGGCGATGACGTGTTGCAGGAGTTCCCGGCCGACATCACCGCCCTCGAGCAGCTGTCGCCCGTGTACGAGTGGATGGACGGTTGGCAGCAATCCACCGAGAGCGCCCGCACCATCGCCGATCTCCCGCGGGCGGCGCGCGCATATCTCGACCGGTTGGAGTCCCTCGTGGACACGCCCATCCGGTATGTGAGTGTAGGCACCCGGCGCGATCAGATCATCGACGTCGCCCCGCAGGGCTGACCCATGGCTGGTGCGGACGAGCATGTGGTGGTGATCGGGGCAGGGCCCTGTGGGCTGGCCGCCGCGATCTCCCTGCAGCAGGCCGGCTTTCGTACGCTGGTCATCGACGCCGGCTGCGTGGTGAATGCCATCACCCAGTACCCCACGTATGCCACCTTCTTCTCCACGGCGGAGAAGTTGTCGTTAGGTGGCATCCCGTTCATCACGGCAGAGGCGAAGCCGTCCCGGCGGGATGCCCTGGCCTATTACCGGGCCGTGGTTTCGCATTTCGGCATCCGCGTGCGCCAGTATGAACAAGTGCTGCGCGTCAGTGGGCGTGCTGGAGCCTTTGTGGTGGAGAGCGAACGGCGTGGTGCTCCGAGAACAACCTCGGCGGGCTCCGTGGTGGTGGCGACCGGGTACTGGGGTTCGCCCAACCTGCTCGGAGTGCCTGGCGAAGTGCTTGCGCATGTCCATCACGCCTACGGGGAAGGACATCATGCCTTCCAGCAGCGCGTCGTTGTGGTTGGTGGTGGCAATTCGGCGGCGGAGGCCGCGCTCGACCTCTGGCGGTGCGGAGCCCAGGTGACGCTTGTTCACTTCGGTCCGACGTTCGACAAGAAGATCAAGCCGTGGATTCTCCCCGATCTCACCAACCGCATTGCCGAAGGGAGTATCGCCGTTCGCTGGAACGCGCGTGTGTCGGCGATCGACGCGGAGCAGGTACACATCACCGAGCAGACCGCGTCGGGTCAGTCGAGTGCATCGATCGCAGCCGACCACGTGTACCTCCTCACGGGATTCGCGCCGCGTGTTGACCTGCTGCGTGAGCTTGGAGTGCCCATTGATCCGGTCACCGGCATACCGTCGCACAACCCCGAGACCTTCGAGACCGTTGTGCCGGGCGTATTCATGGTCGGGGTGGTGACGGCGGGCTTTGACGCCAACCAGGTCTTCATCGAAAACGGGCGGTATCACGGGGACAAGATCGTGGCGCGGCTGCGTGGAGTGGCTGCTCCAGTGACGCCGGGTGTGAGCCGCGACCTCGATGGGGGATAACGCGAAAGGCCGATACTGCGTGTGCAGCACCGGCCCTTTCGTTTGGACGTCCCCGCACCACCGTGAAGTTACTGCGCGACCACGATCACGAAGTCCGACGGCACAACCACGCCAAAGCGGTCGCGACAGATCACCTCGTAGGTTTTCGCCGCGATGTTCAGCGCACCGTACCCGCACACCGTGAAGCGGGGTGGTGTTGTGCCAAACGCCCCGTTGAAGTTCGGCATGATCTGCAGGAGTCGTGGGCCTGTTGTGGGAAGGGCAGAGAATGTGGCTTGCCGTCCCGGTGCGGGTGTAGAGACAAACGGCACAGTGCCTGGGGTCGATTGCGCCTGGAACGGGGAAATGTCAAAGACCTGATTCCGAGAGAAGTACGCGAAGCCCCACGCAGTGCCAGGGCGACCTCGCGAGAAGATCATGGAGTTGTAGGTCGCGTCCGTCAGGGCGCCCGTGACAGGGTCGATGCACTGGATCTCTTCCAGCCCATTGGTGTTGCCGGTGGCGTCGACGCCCTGGCTCTCGCAGCTACTTGCCGCGCTCCCAAAGTAGCCGACCAACGGTACCTCGGCGGAGCTGGGAGTGGCTCGCAGGGCGCCGGTTCGCGCCCGGTAGTCGCCCGTCCCGACGCGACTGAGTGCTATGGCAGAACCAGCCGAGGTGTAGAAGAAGCCGGCCGGTGGGGCATAGGGCCCGGCGACGCTCGGCTGATGGGCAAAGAAGAAGCTGGAGCGCGCCCCAAAAACCTCATTGCCCACCACCATTACACTGAAGCCCGCGTTGTTGGTTGGCGTGGCAACTGAGAAAGGGGCCTCAAAACAACGCACCGAGACCCTCCTCTCGCTTCCCAAATTGAATGAGGAGGACACCGTGCAGTTCGCGCCGTCCTTCGGGGTGATGCGGGTTATATCAGACTGCCCTGCCGCAGGTGCCATCCCGGCGAAAGTGACGGTCCAGGCACCAGTAGCAAAGCGGTCCACCGTGACCGCGCCCCCGGTGCCGTTGAAGGTGAAGTCTGCATTGGTCGTGCTGGTGTTGCCATCCACCATGGCATAGGCCAGACGCACGGAAGACACCCCGGCCGTCACGTTTACTGTGGCCGCGCCAATTTTGCCTTCAGAGGTAGCGGTGATGGTGGCCGTCCCGACTCCGACCGCCGTCACCAAACCACTGGTAGCATTTACTGTCGCCACGGCCGTGTTGCTCGACGTCCACGCAATTGCGCGGCCCGTGAGGACATTATTCGCGGCGTCACGTGTGGTGGCGGTCGCCTGCGTGGTCTGCCCTACCGCGATGCTGCTGCTGTTGAGTGCGACCGAGACACTCGCCACCGCCGCCGCGGTGCCGGTCACGGTGAAGGGGAAGTTGAAGGCTGGCGCGGTGACGCCGCCACCGGCAGTGAAACTGATCGTCGCCGTGCCGGGGCCCACTGCCGTGATGTCTGCGCGTCGGCCCCCTGCCGGGCCGACCACGGCCAGCACCGCCGGATCGCTCGACGTCACCGTTGCCGGCACTTCCAGCGCGTTCGGAGAAAACGCGTTGTCGAATGCCACCGCCCAGATGTTGATCCCGCCGCCGACGACGAGGGGGTTCGGCGTGGTGGTGGAGCATGATCCCGAGCATAAGGCACCCCAACTCCTCACCACACCACCCGTGGTGGTGACCGTGAATGTGGCCGAAGCGCTCACCGACGGAGTACTCACCGAACGCACGGTGATCGTGACCTGCCCGGCGCTGAGCGGGCGCAAGTTTGTCACACCAGCTGTCTGGGGCAGGTCTGCGACATCGCAGAAAAAGCCGCCGGCGCCGGCGACCGGATCGAATCCGAACGCGGCGATCGAACAGGCCGTGCCACCGGTCACTTCCTTATGAGTAATGGTGTTCCCAAGTCCGAAACGCACCAGCTTTGTCCCCGTAAAGGTGCACTGGGCGTCTTGCGCTGCACAGCGAGTGTAGGCAGTCGTCGGCGGCACGATAGCCACGCGTGCATTCGAGGTGCTCCACTGCACCAGGCTCGCCCCGACGGAATTTCCATTTTGATCGAGCACCTGCGGCGTGATGCCAACCGGCGCCCCGATCGGAGCCGTGGCAGGAACACCAGACAAGGTGATGGACGTGACGACTGGCACGGCAACGGTCAGGGCCACACTTCCGCTCACACCGTCACTTGTCGCCTGAATGGTTGTTGTCCCGGCGCTTACCCCGGTCACCTGACCGGTCGCGTTGACCGTCGCCACCGCCACGTTGGACGATGTCCACGTCGGCGTGCGGTCAGTGATTGGCTGGTTGGACGTACTGGTGATCGTGGCTGTCAACGCGACCGTCTGTCCCACCACCAGGTTGGGCGACGCTGCGGTGACCTGCACCCGCTGCACCACCGCCCGCACCGTGATCGCCAGCGTGCCGCTCACGTTAGGGTTGCTTGCATCGCGTGCCGTGATCGTCGCGCCACCGGGGCTCACGCCCGTCACCCGCCCGGTGCCATCCACAGTGGCAATCCCTGTGCTGGACGACGACCAGGACAAGGCTCGGCCCGTCAGCGCGTTGCCACGCGCGTCGGAAACGGCTGCCGTCACCTGCGCGCTCTGCCCCTCGTTGACGATCGGGCTCGGCAGCGTTAGCGCGATGCTGGCGATGGCGGCCGGGGTCACGACGATCGCCGCACTCCCCGACCCGCTGCCCGCCTGGGCCGTGATCAGCACGGGGCCACCGGCGGTCACCCCCGTCACCGCACCCGTCGACGACACCGTGGCGACGGCAGGGTTCGAAGAGGTCCAGTTGGTGGTGAGCCCGGTACAGTTCGTCTGGGTGACCGATGCATTGAGGTTGAGGGTCTCGCCGACCGCGATCGATCCGGTGCTTGGCGAGACGGCCACCGCGGTCACGGCACACACCGGTGCCGGTGAGTCTTTCCCCCCGCAGGCCGCGAGGGCGCCAATAAAGGCTACCGAGCTAACGAGGCGGCCAAGGCCACGCGAAGAGAGCGCTGGTCGTGTCGAGAAGGATGACGAGTGCAAGGGGCGGCTCATTTTGAGGGGCGGGCACGACAAGAAGAACTTCTGGCGAGCTCTTCTTCAAGGTGGGTGGTCAGGTGGGTTGGCGATAGGTCGGGGCGCCCAACGGGTGTTCCGGAAGCAGGTATGCCGCTTAACCTTCCGCCTCCCTCTTGCCCTGGATTCGCTCCTCGTGACAACTCGGCGCCGATTTCTCGCAGAGTGCAGCTCGTGTGCCGGTCATCTCGCCCTGGCCTCGACGGTGATGCCCTTGCTGAGCCGTCGATTGTGGGCAACGCCCGCGTCCGGTTCGGTGGTAGCACAGGAGAAGTTCGGTCGCCTGGAGCAGGTGGGGGAGGGAGTGTGGGCACTCATCTCAACGCCGTTAGGCGGTGACTACACCACGGTGAGCAATGGCGGGATCATTGCCGGACGCCAGGGAGTGCTGGTCATCGAAGGGCTGCAGACGCCCGCCGGCGCACGATGGCTGGCCAGCCGTGCACGCGAACTGACCGGACGTTGGCCAACACATGTCGTCCTCTCGCACTATCATGGCGACCATGTGAATGGCATCGCGGGGTACGCAGGGCAGGGGGCACTCGCGGTCCACGCCACCACGGCCACCCGCGCTCTCATTCTTCAGAAGAACCTGCCGGCCGACGCCGAACGCACCGCCGCGCTGGCGGACATCGTCGAGCTGTCGCCGACCACCCCCACGCGACTCGACCTCGGCGGGCGCATGGTGACACTGGTGCCGCGACTTGGTCATACGGCGAGTGATGTGACGGTGGAGCTCGCCGATCCCTCGGTGGTGTTCGGGGGCGACCTGGTGTGGAATGCCATGTTCCCCAACTTTGTCGATGCCTCACCGCTGGCGCTGGCGGCAAGCGTGAAGGCACTCCGCGGGACCGCGTCGACTCGTTATGTGCCGGGGCATGGGCCCCTGGCCACCGACAGCGACCTTACCCGCTACATCGCCATGCTGGGTGAGGTAGAATCTGCGGCGCGTCGTGCCATGTCAGCCGGCGTGATGCCAGCCGAGGCGGCCAAGACCTTCACGCTCCCGGCGTCGGCGGGTGAGTGGACCCTGTTCAGCCCCGCCTTCTACCAGCGCGCCTTTGAAGCCTGGCGTCGGGAGCTGCAGCCGCGCGGTTAGCCGCAGCTGCCACGCGAATGTCATTTCCTGGGTAAACTATCCGTTGCATGAACGCGGCGTTTCAAGTGGGTGCGATAGCGGCAGTCCGTCGCTTGTCTCACGCGCGCAGTACACCATGCTGCCGCGCGCCATGACGCCGCGCGCCTGTGAGGTGCTTGTGCTTGGAGGCGGTCCCGCGGGTGCTGCCGCGGCGCGATTACTGGCGACCTGGGGCCATGATGTGATCCTGGTGGACCGCGAGCCACCGCGTCCGTCGCTCGCTGAATCGATTCCGCCGAGTGTCCTGCCCCTGCTTCAGGTAGTTGGAGCCGCCGGGGCGATTGAGGCGGCGGACTTTGTGCGCGCCACGGGCAACACGGTGTGGTGGGGAGGACGTGCCCGTCAGATGGAGCCCTTTCCTGGTAATCGGACGGGGTATCAGGTGCTGCGGAGTGCGTTCGACGAGTTGTTGCGGGACGAAGCGGTGTCGGCGGGGGTGCGCCTCTGGAGGCCGGCGACCGCGCTCGGCGCCGTTCACGCAGGCGAGGGGCAGCTCACGCGCATTGCAGACGCCGATGGCGAGCACGAGGTCGCGTCGCGCTGGGTGGTGGACGCCACAGGGCGGAGCGGGATTCTCGCACGACGCCAGCGGCAGAGCGTGGCGTCTGAGCTGCGAACGGTGGCACTCGCGGCAGCCTGGGACCGACCCGACGGGTGGCCATTGCCTGACGAGACGCACACGCTGGTGGAAAGCGCGGAATGGGGGTGGGGGTGGTCGGTGCCCTCGTCCATGACACGGCGCTACATGACGGTGATGCTCAACCCATCATCGACACCTGTTGATGGGCAGGCGGGGATGACGGCACGGTATCTCGAACTGCTGATGGGTCTTCCCGCGTTAGGTGCGCTGACGGATGGTGCGCAGCGTGCCGGTGAGGTGTTTGCGTGCGACGCGACGCCGTACGTTGCCGGCGATCCGGCGGGCGACTCCTGGCTGGCGGTGGGCGACGCCGCAAGTTTCATCGATCCGCTCTCTTCGTTTGGCATCAAGAAAGCCTTGGCCTCGGCCTGGCTTGGCGCTGTCGTGGCGCACACCTGCCTGACCAAGCCCGGCAACGCGTCCGCAGCCCTGCAGCTCTTTCGCGAACGCGAACGGGCGTACGTCGATGCCGCTGCCGCAGCGTTGCGTGATTTGTCCTCGGATGCGGGGCATCTGGCCGGGTTCTGGGGAGCCCGTCAAACGCTCGAAACCGAGGAGACGCCGGATCACCTGGTGACGCGCCTCAGGAACGATCCCGAGGTCCTTGCCGCCTTCACCGAGTTGCGCGCCCGTCCGTCCAGCCGCTTCCTCCGGGCGCCGGGAGTCGGGGTGACCATGCGCGGGGTGGTCCGTGGCAATCTCGTGGTCAGTGAGCCACACCTCGAGTTGCCTGGGGCAGAGGGACCCGTGCGCTACCTCAGAAACATCGACCTGCTGACGCTGCTGGAGGTGGCGCCACAGGCAGACGATGCCGGGGCGATGTACACGACCTACGTAGGAGTGGCTGGTCCTGCCGACCTCCCCGATTTTCTGGGCGCCCTCTCCGTACTCGTGGCGCGAGGAGTGCTCCGAATCGCTTGACAGGCAACGATTTGGCCCGTACAAAGGGTGAATGACTGTCATCACGAAATCGATGGCTTCTTCATGCGTCCTGACGATGCTGGCGGGCGTCATGTCCGCGGGCCTGATGTCGTCGCCGGCCCGCGCGCAGCGCCCGGACACCACCGGCTTCGAAATCACCGATCCCCTGGTGCTTCGGAAGTGCGGCGGATGCCACAAAACCGATTCGACCAATCGGGTGGCCCGGTTGTCGTACCTGCGCAAGACGCCCGAGGGATGGGAAGCGTCGGTGCGCCGCATGGCGAGCCTCAACTCGGTGAAGATCGATCCGGCGGAAGCGCGGTCGATCGTGAAGTACTTCGCCAACCGGCAAGGCCTCGCGCCGGCCGAGGTGGCGCCCGGCCGGTTTGAGACCGAGCGGCGGCTGGTGGAGTATCGCTATGCAGCCGACGGGCAGACCGAACGCACCTGCCGAGCCTGTCATTCGTTAGGTCGCGTGATTCTGCAGCGGCGTACCAAAAGCGAGTGGGAGCTGCTGATCGCGACACACCGCGGGTACTATCCCGGGTCTGACTTTCAGGCCTTCCGTCGGATGGCACCTCCCGCGCCGGACAGCGCACCGCAGCCTCATCCGATGGATCAGGCAATCGGGCACTTGTCGAGGGCATTCCCGCTCCGCACGCCGGAATGGACGGCCTGGTCGGCGACCATGCGTCCCGCGCCACTCGAAGGGGCATGGAGCCTGGCGGGGCACGAACCAGGACGCGGCGCATTTTTCGGCCGGATGGTGATCTCGAAGGTGCCCGGAACGGACGACGAGTTCACCAGCCGTGCGACCTATCGTTATGCATCGGGCGGGGCGCTGGTGACGCGGGACGGGCGATCGGTGGTGTACACCGGACATCAGTGGCGCGGTCGTTCAACGCCAGCTGGTATGCCACCCGACAGCAGCATGCGCGAGGTAGTGTCGGTGGAGCCGGGCTGGCAGGAAATGAGCGGGCGCTGGTTCCGCGGCGGCTACGACGAATTCGGCATGGACGTGAAGCTGACACGTGTGTCGCCCGGTGCGGCGATTGCCGGCGTCAGCCCCGTGGGGTTGCGCGCTGGTTCGCGTGATGTCGAGGTCACAGTGTTCGGGGCCAACCTGCCGCGTGCCGCGACCGCCGCCAGCGTCGACTTCGGACCCGGCATCACGGTGACGCGGGTGGTGCGCTCGTCGCCTGACGAAATGGTGGTGCGCGTGAATGTGGACTCGTCGGCGCGGACGGGGCAGCGCGATCTCTTTGCCGGTGGCGCGTCGCTGCGGAATGCTGTGGTGGCCTACTCCAGGATCGACCGCATCAAAGTGACGCCGCAGTCCAACATGGCGCGTGCTGGCGGGGTACGGGTCCCGAAGATGTTTGCCCAGTTCGAGGCGTGGGGCTACGTGAATGGCGCCGATGGCAAGCCCGATACGGATGACGACCTGAATGTCGGGACGGTGCCGGTGCGCTGGGGTCTCGAAGAGTATGGCGTGACCTTCAAGGACGACGACACCCAATACGTCGGTGCGCTGGATCAGCGCGGGTTCTTCACGCCGAACGTCGACGGGCCCAACCCGGCCCGCAAGGGAAGCCGGAACAACATCGGTGATGTCTGGGTGGTGGCTACCTACACACCGGAAGGTGCGAACGCCCGGGCGCTCAAGGGACGATCGCTGCTGATCGTGACCGTGCCTCTGTACATGCGCTGGGAACCCTCACGAACGGCCCCCTGATGCTGCTGCGACGTGGTGAATTCCACACCTTCGAGGCCGATGGGGCGAGGCATGTCTATCTCGTCCCCTCGGCGGCGGTCTTTCGTCTGGACGACCCGTCGATTGCGGTCCTCGACGCGTTAGGCACGGACGATCTCTCGCCCCAGGCCCTGACCGATCGTCTGGTGGGCCGGTTCTCCGAGCTGGAGGTGCAGGAAACGGTACAGGAGCTGATTGGAGCGCAAGCCATCCGGTCGCTGGCGGCACCACCTCCGGTGCGGCCCACCACCGATACCCCCAGGCGCCGCATTCCGCTCACCACGCTCGTGATGAACGTGACGAGCAAGTGCAACCTGAGCTGCAAGTACTGCTACGAATACGGCGAAGACAAGATCGTCGAAGCGAAGACCAAGCCGCGGTACATGAGTGAGGAGACCGCGCGTCAGTCGGTGGACTTCATGTTTGCCGAGGCGGGGGCGTCGCCGCATGTGCACCTCACCTTCTTCGGTGGCGAGACGCTGCTGAACTTCAAGGTGCTGCAGTCGAGCATGGCCTATGCCAAACAGCGCGCCGCAGAAACCGGAAAAACCGTCGACGCCTCGCTGACCACCAACGCCACGCTGCTGCGCGACGAGATCATCGACTGGATGATCGAGAACGACATTGGTGTGACGGTCTCCATTGATGGGGCGCGCGAACAGCAGGACATGAACCGCGTGTTCAGCAACGGGATGGGGAGCTACGACAGCGTGATCCCCCGCGTGAAGGAGCTCCTGCGTCGGCATCGCCGTCGCCCCATCGGGGCGCGAGTGACCCTGACGCGCGACAACCTCGAGGTCACGCAGATCTACCAGCACCTCAAACACGAAATCGGTTTCTTTGAAGTCGGGTTCGCCCCCGTGACGACCAAATGGCAGCGTGATTACGCCATTCCCGATGAAGGGTTCGAGTACATGCTCGGGCAATTCCAGCGCCTGGCCCAGGATTACCTCGAGACGTCGTTGCAGGGTAAACATCATGGGTTCTCCAACGTGCCCGACACGCTGGAGGATATCCAAAAGGGGTTCTCCAAGGCCTACCCATGCGGTGCAGGACTCGGACTGCTGGGTGTGGCGACCGACGGTGACGTGGGGTTGTGTCATCGCTTTGCCGGTTCGGATGAGCACAAACTGGGCACGGTGCAGGGCGGGATCGATCACAGCCGGCAGGACGACTATCTGCGGCGCCACCACATCGACAACAAGACCGATTGCCGCACCTGCTGGGCGCGCTCGTTATGCGCCGGCGGGTGTTACCACGAGGCCCACACGCGGTACGGCTCCACCGAACAACCCAACCTGCACTACTGCGACTGGATCAGGCGGTGGAGTGCCACCTGCCTGGAAGTCTACGCCACGCTGGCTGCGCGGCGTCCCGAATATCTCCGTCAGTTCGACGCCTGAGCGCCAGGACACCATGCGACATCTGAAAGCCATCAATCGCAAGGCACGCACCATCGACCAGCTGAATACGCCGGCCACGCCGGATGTGCACGATCAGCCGGACGTGGTGGCCCTGCAGGGGAACTCCGGCCCGCGTGTTCCGGACGGTCCCCACGTACCGTTAGGCTGCTCGTTTGTGTTCGCTCCGGGCTGGGAGGTGGACAGCTCCGGCTCCACGGCGGGTCTCTGCCAGCCGGTGGAACGCGACCTCTACGACTGTTACGTCACCTGCTTCTGGCCCATCCACGTCCCCGACCTGCTCAACCATGCGCCGGACTGGACCAACAAGTGCGCGGCGGCGCAGCAGGACTGGCGCAAGATCGACCTGATCTTCCCATGAGCCCTCTCTCCTCGCGTACCACGGGTGCCGCCTTGGCGCTGGTCTGTGCGGCGTTGATGTCGCCACTGCACGCGCAGGCGCCTAACGGCGGCTCCGGCACCATCTACTATGGCACGTACGACAAGAAAGTCCTGATCATCGACGAAGCATCCATGGCGGTGAAGGACTCGATGCCGGTGTCGATCGGCGTTCCCATCGGGCTCACTCTGTCGGCCGATCGCAAGAAGGTGTATGCCACCGACCCGGCGTTCGAATGGATCGAGACCTTTGACCTGACCACCCGCAAGGCGACAGGGAAGTTCACGCTTTCCGATGACGTCCGGCGCGTGCGCATGACCGGTTTCAACGTCGACCCGAAAGACCGTTTCGCCATTCTCCTCGTCAAGACGTCCACGAAGAAGTCCGACCGCTTCGAGATCGGCAAGCCGACGCTGCTCAAGTACGACCTCGCGAAGAAGATGGTGACCGACACCATCAAGTGGCCGGAGGGGCAGGAGCGGGAGTTCGCGCAGATCATCTTTTCGCCGAACGGCGACCTGATGTACTTCTTCACCGCCGAAGACATTCTGGTCTACGACACCCAGACACTCAAACAGGTCGATCGCTTTGACCTGCAGCGGGTGGTTGACGACGGACTGGGCCAGTGGAATTTCGGTTTCCCGGAGAGTTTGTACGAGGAGCCCGGGTTCTTCACCGGGATGTTCCGTTCGACCGACCCGGTGAATCGGCGCACCCTGATGGGTGTGGCGCGGGTCAACCTCGACGCCCGTTCGGTCGATTTCTACTCGTTAGGGCCTAGTGAGCCGGTGGGCTTTGCGCTCGCCCCGGGCCGGCAGCGGGCATTCGGGCTTCGGCAGCAGGTGGGGAACTACCAGATCTGGGCCTACGATCTGGCGGGCCGCCGCCTGGCGCAGCGTGTGGAATTCGAGGGGCGTCCTCGGATGGGGCTCACGGTGAGCACCAATGGACGGCAGCTCTACATCCATACAGCGGGCCCCACCATCGACATCTTCGATGCTGAAACGTTGCGGCTCATTCGTACTGTGGAGTTCCGCGCCGATATGACGGATGTGATCGTCGTTCCGCAGTAACGCGGGACGGTCCGCGTTCTTTCTCGCGTTCGCCGGATGGTGTCACCCGATCTCCGCCGCGCGTTAGGCCATGTCCGGCCGCATGTGTGGCGGCTGGCACCGGTGGTGGTCTTATCGCTCATCGCCACCGGGCTCTCCCTGGCCCAGCCCTTCCTCACCAAATTCCTCGTCGATCGCGCGCTCCTCGGCCGCGACATGCGGGCGCTGGTCTGGACGGTGAGCGGCTTTGTCGTCATGACGCTGCTCTCACTCCTGCTCAATGTGGTGAGTGGGCTGCGCTACACACGCGTTTCGGCCGATATCCTCTTCGGCATGCGCCTCGAGGTGTTCCGTCACCTGCAGCAGTTGCCGCCGCGATACTTCGCTGCCACTCCGATCGGGCAGATCGCGTCGCGCCTCAATAGCGACATTGCGGAGATCCAGCGTGTGGTCGCCGAGGTGGCACTCTCGTGGATCGGGCAGGTTGTGTATCTGGTGGGGAGCGTGGTGATGCTCACACTGCTCGACGCGAGGCTTTTTGTTGTGTGCCTCCTGGCACTCCCGCCGGCGTTGTGGGCTCTGGTGGTGTACCGGCGGCGGCTCGAGGGCGCCGTGAGTGATGTCCGCGACCGCAGCGCCGGCGTCGGGAGTTATCTCATCGAAGCATTACAGGGTGTACGCACCCTCGTCGCCCACAATGCCCAGGCGCGCTCCGAAGAGGAGTTCCGCAAGCGCAACACCGGGTTTGTCGATGCCCTGATGTCGATGCGGCGGCTGACATATCTGTCAGGTGGACTCCCCGGCGTTTTGCTCGCGACGGGCAGCGCGGGCGTCTTCCTCTTCGGCGGCTGGCGGGTGATCCAGGGCGACATCAGCATGGGCACGCTCGTCGCCTTTGCGGCCTATCAAGTGCGTCTCCTTGCTCCGGTGCAGGGCCTCATGGGGCTGTACGCCAGCGTGGCCTCGGCACGGGTGAGTCTGCGGCGCGTGCATGAAATCCTCGACTCGCCGATCGAAGTGGTGGATCGCGTCTCGGCCGCACCCGTGGAGACGCCGGAGGGAAATGTTGAGCTGCGGGGCGTCAGTTACCGGTTTGATCGCGGAATCGTGCTGGACGCTGTATCGTTCCGCGTCGCAGCGGGTGAATGTGTGGCGATCATGGGCACGAGCGGCGTCGGCAAATCCACACTCGCCGACCTGCTGGTGCGAGCCACCGATCCGCAGGAAGGGTCCGTGTTGCTCGACGGTCACGACCTGCGGGACTGGCCGCTGGCTCAGGTGCGTCAACTGGTTCACACGGTCGACACCGATCCCTTCGTCTTTCACGCCTCGCTGGAGGACAACCTGCGAATTGCCGCACCGGCAGCCACGGCGGACGCTCTCTGGCACGCGCTCAGCGTGGCAGGGCTCGCGGACGGGGTCCGCCGGTCACCGCAGGGACTGGCCACCACGCTGGGCGAACGTGGGCGCGCGATGTCGTCCGGCGAACGGCAACGACTGGCACTCGCGCGGGCGGTGCTGGCCAACCCGCGCGTTCTGGTGCTCGACGAGGCCACGAGTTCACTCGATCCGGCAACGGAGGCGCAGGTGCTTGGGGCGATGCGTGACTGGCTGCGGTCGCGGACGACTATTCTGATCACACATCGGCCCAACGTCGCCGCATGGGCTGACCGGGTCATCACCATTCACGACGCGCGCGTGGCGGAGCCGCCTCCATCGTGAAGATCCGCATCGGAGTGGTGGATACCGGAATCGCGTTCGGTCACCCGCACATCGGGGGCGACGTGCATGGTGTCTCCCTGGTAGGCGATGATGCCTCCGACGTGGCCGATCGGGTGGGCCACGGCACGGCCGTGGCGGCGGCGATTCTGGAGATGGCCCCAGAGGCCGAGTTGTGGGCGGTGCGTGTCTTCGAGAAGGGGCTGGCCACCACGGCGCGGCTCCTTGCGGCCGGAATCGACGCGGCAGTGAGTAACAACTGCCACCTCGTCAATTTGAGTGTGGGCACGTCGAACGTCGCGCATCAGCCACTTTTCGAGCATGCCGTCGGCGAAGCGATTGCCAGGGGAAGCCTGGTGGTGTCGGCGGCTGGGGCCGATGGGACAAGCTGGCTTCCTGGTGGCCTGGCGGGGGTGGTGGGGGTGGTCGCCGATCCGGAGTGCCCGAGAGAGAGGCTGCGTGTAACAGAGCGGGGAGGGCACCTGTTGGTCGTGGCATCTCCGCAGCCGCGGCCCATCGACGGCGTTCCGGCAGAGCGCAATCTCTCGGGTGTGTCCTTCGCGGTGGCCAATGCCACGGGGCTTCTGGGGCGCGCGCTCGGCCATGGTGTTCCGCTCGCCACGGCGAGCGACGTCTATCGGTATCTGGGAGCGGTCGGCTGACCGGGAGGGGCACCCTCGCTACATTGGGACTGGTTGCCCACTTCGTCCGTCTACCCCGCCGCCAGATGCCACACCCCGACGTCATGGAAAAGCTCGTTTCGCTGTGCAAGCGACGCGGCTTCATCTTCCAGTCCTCCGAGATTTACGGAGGCGCAGGTTCGGTCTGGGACTATGGTCCGCTGGGTGTTGAACTCAAGAAGAACCTGAAGGATCGCTGGTGGCATGCCATGGTCCGCGCCCGCGACGACATCGAGGGGCTCGACGCCGCCATCCTGATGCATCCGCGGGTGTGGGAAGCGTCGGGCCACGTGGCCGGCTTTACCGACCCGATGGTGGACTGCAAGGCGTGCAAGGCACGCTTCCGTGCTGACAAACTCGAGGATGCGCAATGCCCGCGGAAGCCGAGCAAACACCCGGGTGAACATGGGGACTGCCAGCTGACCGAGCCGCGTCTCTTCAACCTGATGTTCAAGACGCACATCGGGCCCATGGAAGACACGGCGAGTGTGGCCTACCTGCGTCCCGAGACGGCGCAAGGCATCTACGTGAATTTTCTCAACGTGCAGCAGGCGTCGCGCCAGAAGGTGCCCTTTGGCATTGCCCAGATCGGGAAGGCGTTCCGCAACGAGATCACGCCCGGGAATTTCATTTTCCGCACGCGCGAGTTCGAGCAGATGGAGATGCAGTTCTTCATCGATCCGGAGTCGGACCACATGCAGTGGCTCGAGTACTGGAAGGCGCAGCGCATGGCGTGGCATCGGTCGCTGGGGCTCTCGGAGGACCGGCTGCTCTTCCATCAGCACACGGACAAGGAGCTGGCGCACTACGCGCGGGCAGCGTTCGACATCCAGTTCGATTTCGGCGGGACCCTTGGTTTTCAGGAGATCGAGGGGGTGCATCACCGCGGCGACTTCGATCTGGGGCGTCACCAGGAGTACTCGTCAAAGCGCCTGGAGTATGTCGACCAGGTGTCGAACCGGCGGTACATCCCGTTTGTCGTCGAGACATCAGTTGGAGCCGACCGCACCACCCTGGCCGTGCTGGTCAACGGCTACCACGAGGAGGAGGTCCCCGGGGAGAGCGAGGGGCGGGTGGTCCTCAAGCTTGATCCGCGGATTGCGCCGGTGAAGGCCGGCATTTTCCCGCTGGTCAAGAAGGACGGCATGCCGGAGTTTGCCGACAAACTTGCGAAGGAGTTACGCGCGAAGTTCCCCGTGTTCTACGACGAAGGTGGCGCGATCGGGCGCCGCTATCGGCGGCAGGATGAGGTGGGCACGCCGTTCTGCCTCACGATTGACGGGCAGACGATGAGTGATGGCACCCTGACCGTGCGTGACCGCGATACCCTGGCGCAGGAACGTGTGGCGGCCGACCGGGTGCTGGAGTACCTGTCGGCCCGCGTCCTCTAGCTGCCGGGGACGGACATCCCGGGGGTCCAGCGTTCGAGGGCCCCCTCCATGTCCCGGGGGATGATGGGTTTGGCGAGGTAGTCATCCATACCGGCCGCAAGGCATTTGTCGCGATCGCCGACCAGGGCATTGGCGGTGAGCGCGATGATGGGCACATGCGGTCCGCCGGGGGTCGAGGCCTCGCGCGCGCGGATGGCCTGCGTCGCTTCGTACCCGTCGAGCTCGGGCATGTCGCAGTCCATAAAGATGCAGGTGAAGGTTTGCTCCGCTGACCGGTCCACGGCCTGCCGCCCGTCGTTGGCCGTCACGACCTCGCACCCCAGCTTCTGAAGAATGGTGAGGGCGACCAGCTGGTTCACTTCGTTGTCCTCGGCCAGGAGGACACGCGTCCCCTCGAAGCGCGGCAGCAGCAGTGTAGGGTCCTGCCGTGGGACGTAGAGCACTGGCTCCTGCGACATCGCCGACGGGGCGTTGCTCCCCAGCGACTCGGACAGGACCCGCAAGATGGCGGGAACGCGTGCGAGGGGTTTTCGAAGCAGGGTGGCCGACGTGCCGCGCAACGCATTGGCGAGGTCGCCGTATTCCCTGAACGTCGACAGCACCACCGGTCTCGTCAGGCGGCCCGCATCACCATTGGTGGTCGTTTTCACCAGGGCCGAAGCGATCTCCGCCGACTCGGCGTCGATGACCAGCAGGTGTGGTGTGCCGGATGAGCCCGCGAGACGCTGTACGGCGCGTAGCGCGTCGTCACTGGTGGTACAGGTGGTCACGTGTGCGCCAGCATGTTCCAGGAGGTGCCGCACCGACGCGCGATTGCGTTCCGGGACGAGGATTACCGCCTCACGCTCGTCCAGCGAGACGCTGGCTTCCACGTTAGGCTCGAGGGAGGTGGGCAGGTCCACCCGAAAGAGCGCTCCCTTGCCCAGGGCTGATTCCACTATGAGGGTACCCCCCATCGCCCGGACGAGACGTCGGGAGATGGTCAGCCCCAATCCGGTGCCCCGTGACGACGTGTGGTGCTCCCGTCAGCCTGGCGGAACCGCTCAAAGATCATTTCATGCATTTCCGCCGGGATCCCTGCACCGGTGTCGGCGACCTCGAATCGCAGTACGTCGACTGACGGCGTCCGGATCCGCAGGGTGACGGTCCCCGCATCCGTGAACTTGACCGCGTTGCCGACGAGGTTGATCAGCACTTGTCTGATCCGCTTGGGATCGCCAATGGCGCGAGCCGGCGGCACGCAGTCCCAATCGACGATGAAGTCGATCCCTTTTTCTTCGGCTCGATGGACAAGCATGTCCGCGACTTCGGCCACGGTCACCTGTGGGTCGAACGGGACCCCCTCTATCTCGAGTCGCTCGGCCTCGATTTTGGAGAAGTCGAGAATGTCGTCGATGAGGGTCAGCAGAATCTCGCCCGATTGTTTGATCGTCTCCGCGAACCCACGCTGCTCCACGTTGAGTCCGGTTCCGAGGAGCAGGTGTGCGACTCCGAGCACGCCATTCATCGGGGTGCGGATCTCGTGGCTCATGGCGGCGAGAAACTCGCTCTTGGCGCGGTTCGCCCGTTCGGCGATGTCGCGTGCCCGCGAGAGCTCGTCGGCCGCCGTCTTCTCGCGGGTGACGTCGAGGTGGACGCCCACCATGCGCGTGGCCTTTCCGCTCGCATTGCGTTCCAGCACAAGACCGAGGGCCATGATCCACACCCAGTGACCATCCTTGTGACGCATCCGAAACTCGGTGCGGTACTGGGGCTCGGTGCCAGCAAGGTGCGGAATCAGCGCCTGCAACACCACCCCACGGTCCTCCGGATGGAGCAGGGCGTCCCAGGTCTTGCCACTTGGCTGGAGTTCGTGCGATGCATAGCCAATTTGGCGGCACCACTGTTCATCAAAGACGGCATGATCACTCTCGGGGTTCCAGTCCCAGTGGCCAATGCCCGTCGCGTCGAGCACCAGTCGGAGGCGTTCCTCGTCCAGTCGTTTCGACTCGAGGACCCGCAGCCGTTGCTGCTCGGCTCTGACCGAGGCCAGGAGTTGTCCGCCAGTGACTAGTTGCAGGTCGAGCGTCCGGGCGAGATCGGCGGGCGATCCCCCCGGGTAATCGGTCAGGATCAGGACGCCGTGGACGACCCCGCCGGTGACGAGAGGCAGGGCAGCAACTGGAGTCGGTTCGGGAGCAATGCCGAACGTCTGGCGCAGCAGGTCATCGGCTGCACGGGGCCGCTGGGAACTGACCAGATCGAGAAGTGCGCCCGCTGGATGTACGGCGTGATGAGGGATTGGCAACCGCGCCGTGGCCTCGGTACCGGGGTCGCGGGTGAGGGCCGCCAGGGGATAAAAGGCCGTCCCGTCGGCCTTCAGCAGGATCGCCGATCGGGCAGCCGAGGCTCGGAGCAGGAGCGCAAGGAAGCTGTTCCATGTGCGTTCCGAGGCTTCTCCGGCGATGACCCCAACCTGGATGAGCCGGATGTCATCAACGAGACGCTGATGGCGGAATGCGCTTGCTCTCGCCTCGACGTACAGCGAGACGTCGGAGAAGGTGGACAAGACGCCTGCAAGCTTCGCTCCTTCCTTGACGAGTTCGGTGCTGACGCTGAGCCAACGCGAGCCTCCTTCCGGCAGTGCGATTCCCATGATGAAGTCTCTCACCGGCTCGCCACTGGCCAGGGTGACCATCGCGGGGTGCTGGTCTCCGGGCAGGTCGGCCCCACCCTCGCGAACGGCACGCCACCGAGGGTCGAGTGAGGATCGGCCCATCATCTGGTCCATCGTGAGCCCCAGCAGACGCTCCGCTGCCGGGTTGCAGGTTACGATCGCACCCGAGGTATCCTGCATCACGATGCCGTCCGCGATAGCCAGGAAAATGCCTTCGAGTCGTTCGACTGAGAGTTGCTTCATGGCCGCGGGTGGGGAGATGAGCCGGTTACTTTTACACTGCCGAGCAGATCCGGCGGAGTGCGTCGCGGAGCGGTGATGACCGGTGAAGCTTACACTAATGAAAGGAAGCGCTACCTAACTGCTAATATGCGCATGCTTTGTCCTTTTGGAAATGGGGATATCATCAATGTTTCTCTCTCGTTTGTCTGATTCGGACCGCGAGTCCGTTCTCTGGGATGCCGTTCAGGATCTCCAGGCGCTCATTCGTCTGGAGTCGGTGAACCCGCCGGGCAACGAACTCGGCGTCGCCCGCTACCTGCACGACAAGCTGTTGCGGCATAGGGTAGAGTCGCAGCTCTTCGAGCCGGCACCGGGGCGCGGGGCAGTTGTCGCCCGCGTGCGAGGCCGCGGGACGAAACGCCCGCTCCTCCTCATGGCCCACATGGACGTCGTCGGGGTGGAGAAGGACAAGTGGCGCTACCAGCCGTTTGGCGGCGAAATCGTCGATGGGTTCATTTACGGACGCGGGTCCATAGACGACAAAGGCATGCTGGTGACCAACCTGCACGCCACCTTGCAAATGCAGGCGCTGACTGAAGCCGGTGTGCTCCCCGAGCGAGACCTCATCTTCCTCGCGACGTCCGACGAGGAGGCTGGAGGGGACTGGGGCATCGACTGGGTGATGGCCAACCATGGCGAGCTCATCGATGCGGAGCTTGCGCTCAATGAAGGTGGTCGCGTGCGGGTGATCGATGGGCGGACGGTGTACGCCGCGGTGCAGTGCGCCGAGAAAGTGCCCCACAACGTGGTAGTCACCGCGAGGGGACCCGGTGGGCACGCCGCCGTGCCGCACGATGGGAATGCCGTCACCCGGCTCGTACGCGCGCTCGTCCGCATCGCAGACCATCGGGAAGCGCTGGCCTTGTTCGACGTGACCCGTGGCTTTTTTGGGCAGCTCTCGGCGGTTTGGCCCGATGCGTCGCTGCGAGAGGCCATGGCCGACGTGGCCAGTGGCGATCCGGCGCGGGAAGCGCGCGGAGCCAGTCAGTTGGAGATGGTACCATCGTTCGGCGCGGTGCTTCGCAATGGGATTTCTCCAACCCTCATCAGCGGAGGAATCCGGTCGAATGTGATTCCCACCGAAGCCGCAGCGACGCTCAACATCCGGCTGATGCCCGGTGAGCCGGTTGAAGGGATTCTCGGTCGACTACGCGCCGTGGTGGATGACGAAAACGTGGAGTTCCGCGTGAAGTCGAGTGGCCTCGATGCGCCAGCCTCCTCGCCGTCGGCACCGATGTTCCAGTCCATCCGTGAGGCAGTCACCGCGCTGGCACCCGATGCGATCACGGTGCCATACCTCAGCACCGGCGCGACCGACTCGGCTACCCTCCGTGCCGCCGGGATCGCCTGTTATGGTGTGCTTCCCTTTCCCCTGACGCAGGATGACGAGGATCGCATGCACGGGCATGACGAACGCCTGAGTGTCGATGCGTTAGGCTTCGGGTTGTGGCTGACGATGGGTATCGTGCAACGCGTCACCCACCTCCCGTCGGCATCCGAATAACTCCCCAAACCAGTTGAGACTTCCGCCATGAGCACATTGCCCACCGTCCTGATCACCGGCGCGTCCAGGGGCATCGGACGGGCGATTGCTGTGCGTCTTGCGCCCACCCATCACGTCATCGGCCTGGCCCGCTCGCGTAACGACTTGCAAACGTTAGGCGCCGAGGTCGCGGCGCACGGCGGAGGATTCACCGGACTCGAGGTGGATCTGCGCGATCGCCAGGCGATGGCCCTCGCCCTCGACGGCGTGGCTTGCGACGTGCTGGTCAACAATGCCGGTGTGATGTTCAAGAAGCCGTTCCTGGAGCTCACGCCTGACGAGTGGCATGCGATGGTCGACGTGAACTTCAACGCCGTCTATCACGTGACCCGCGCAGTGCTCCCCGGCATGGTGGCGCGTGGTCGCGGGCATGTCATCAACATTGCCTCGATCGCCGGGCGCAGCGCCTTTGTCGGCGGGAGCTGTTACGCCGCCACCAAACATGCGATGCTCGGTCTCTCCGAGTCACTCATGCTCGAGGTGCGGGACCAGGGCGTGAAGGTATCGACGGTCATGCCGGGCTCAGTGGCCACCGAACTCACACCGGGTGGGTCAAACGTTGGATGGGCGCTCAAGCCCGAGGATGTCGCCGAGTGTGTGGCGTCGATGCTCGCCATGCCGGAGCATGCGCTGATGTACAACGTGGAGGTGCGCGCCTCACGTCCGCGAAAATAGACGCGTTCCCCACACGTCGCTCTGCCCCTACTTTCCCCGCATGACTTCCAGGCCGCGCTCGCGCGTGCTCACGCACGAACGTTTTGCTCGCACCCCGCCACCCGATTCGGCGCAGCTCGAGCTCACCGCCATTCGTGAGATGTTGCACGCCCTCCTCAACGCCGACCGTCCCGAGGAGGTATTCCAGTTTGCACTCGACCGGATCTCGCCCCTCGTCGGGGCGAGTTTTGCGTCCGTCTACGTCGTGGACGGGGTGTCCGAACTGATGAAACTTGCGGCCGCCCACAACTGGCCCGCGAAGTACCGCCCCTGGCTGGGTGAAATGCGGGTGCGGCTTGGTTTCGGGCCGAGCGGTGAAGCGGCGGCCGAACGCCGAATCATCGAGGTGCCGGATATTCGCACGGATAAGGGCCTCGAAGACTGGGCGGAGGTCGCCCGGGAACTCGGATTCCGGTCGCTGGTGGCTCTGCCGCTGCAGCATGCCCGGGGCACCCTCGGAGCAGTAACCTTCTATTTCGCCGAAGAAGGTGTTCCTCTTCCCGAACGCCGGAACCTCATGCGCCTGGTGGCAGAGCAGATGGCGGCCACCGCGGAAAAGGTGCGTCTGGTCGACGACCTGCGTCGCACAACCGCGGCCCTCGCTGAGGCCAGCGCGGATCTCGATACGCAGGTCGCGCGTGGCAGCGGCTCGGTGCGTGAACGGACACGCCTCCTCACCGGGATCTCCGCAAAGCTGCATGAGCCTCTGCATCAGGTGATTCGCGACCTTGGGGCCATCAAGCCCGACCAGGCTTCTGAGGGGGTCCGTCAAACCGTCGCCGAGGCCATCCGGATACTCGAGCGAGCTGCGACTCAGGTCGACGACGTCGTCGAGCTCGGGGCGATCAGGGCCGGGCAAGTTGTGGTCGCTCCCGAGGGGTTCACGGCCGCAGATCTCCTTGAGGGTGCTGAGGTGGTTTTGCGGGGTGCGGGGGTCGAGTCGCCCATCATTTGGCTGAGCGAAGTGGGGGACGTTTGGCTCCAGACCGACAAGCGCAAGGCGACGCGGGTGCTGTCGACGGCAGTCATACTGGCAGCGCAACGGGCCGCCGGCGAGGCGGTGCAGGTCGAGGTGGCGGTCGACGGACTACAGCTGGTGCTGGTGGCGTCCGTGCTGGGGGCCGACCTGACTCGTGAAGAAATCGCGGTCTTCTTCGACTGGATCTCGGCCGACGACGCCGACACGGCGTCGCTTCCGGGCGCGCATGCGGGACTGGCCCGCGAACTGGCGAGGGTGCTGGGTGGGGAATTGGAGGTGGCCTCGGCCCCGGGTCAGGGGACGACTGTGACAGTTCGCCTGCCGCTCGTTTACCTTCCGGTGGCGCTCACGAGCGAACCCTGACACCACTTTTCGGCATGTCCACGCAGCGACGCACACTCCTCGATACCACCACCTCCCTCGGCCCCGCCGATGTACTTGGCGCGGCCCGCGAATTCTTCTCGCGGAGGAACTCGATCTACTCCGCCTTTGTCGAGCAGGAGAGCGACGTCCACGTCTCGTTACGCGGGCAGGGCGGTGAGGAAATTGTGATTGGCGTGATGCCCGATGGCCCCAACACGCGGGTCAGCGGAGCGAGCTACATGTTCGACGCGCAGATCTCGCGCTTTTTTGCTACCCTTCCGCCCGCCAAGGCCGCATGAGCACGCCGTTCACTGCAGCACTTCGTTCGCGTCCTGATGTGCTGCGCCTTGGCACCGGTGCGGAGCCCCTGATCACCGTGCGCGTGCAGGTGCCCGAGGTGTGGGATACACTCCGCGTGGATCTCCCTGCAGACACTCCGGTCTACACACTCAAGGAACGCGCGCTCGAAGTGCTGATGCCCGATGCTCCGTACGCTGAAGACTTCCTGATGAAAATCGGTGGATGGGAAGTGCTGAATGAGAACGCCTCGGTGACCGAAGCTGGTGGCAAGTCGGGGTCGATCTTCGTACTCACCGGCCGTCGCCGCCGACCTGTCCGCTGAGCACCGCGACACCTCTTCGCGCCGGCGCGTCTCCCGCGAGCGTCGAATCACTGCTGGAAGGGGCAGCACGTCTCCGAACGGAAGTCAGCCGCCGAATTGTCGGGCAACGTGAGGCGATCGATGAGCTGCTGATGTCGTTGCTCGCGGGTGGGCATGCGCTCCTTGTCGGTGTGCCCGGGCTCGCAAAGACGCTGATGATCCGCTCGCTGGCCGACGCGCTGGCGCTCGAGTTTCGCCGGGTGCAGTTCACCCCGGATCTGGTGCCAAGCGACATCACCGGCACCGAAATCCTCGAAGAAGACGGAGCGGGAGGCAGGCATTTTCGCTTTGTTCGCGGCCCAGTCTTCACCAACATCCTGCTCGCGGACGAGATCAACCGCGCACCGCCACGTACGCAGGCTGCGTTGCTCGAGGCCATGCAGGAGCACCGCGTAACGGCAGCCGGCGAAACGATGTCGCTGCCGGAACCCTTCTTTGTGCTCGCCACACAGAACCCGATCGAGCAGGAAGGCACATATCCCCTGCCTGAAGCACAGCTCGATCGCTTTCTCTTCGACATTCGCGTGGGTTATCCCGATGCCGATGACGAAGTCGCGATTCTCCGGGCGACGACCGGTGGAAGCGATGTAACGCTGGCCCCGGTGCTCGATGCGCGTGCGGCCCTGGCGCTGCAGCGCCTGACGAGAGATGTGGCGGCGTCGGAGCCCGTGCTGGCCTACGCTGCGGCGCTGGTCCGGGCGTCGCGTCCCGAGAGCACCAACGTCGCGCTGGTCGAGCGGTGTGTTCGCTGGGGCGCGGGGCCCAGGGCAGGGCAGGCGCTCATCCTTGGTGCCAAGGCCCATGCCCTGCTCGACGCACGGATGGCGGTGACGCCAGCCGATATCGAGCGCGTAGCGCGCCCCGTGCTGCGTCATCGGATATTGACAAACTTTGCAGCGCAGGCGGAAGGCACAGGAGCCGAGCAGATCATTGCGGCGCTCCTCCAGCATGTGCCGCGTCCGGCCAGCGGCATCCGGCTGTAACGCAACCCAGCCGTCGTATGCAGCGCTCCGCGTACGGCACACTGCTCGATGCGGTCCGCACGCTGACCTGGCCCGCCCAGCGTCGCACCGCGGGCACACGCACCGGTACACATCGCTCGGCGTTACGTGGTCGCGCACCAGAACTCACGGAGTATCGCCGTTACCGGCAAGGCGATGATCCGCGCGACCTCGACTGGAAGCTGCTGGCGCGCAGCGATCGAGCCTTTGTCCGGCTGTCGGAGGATCGCTCGGTTCTCGAGACCTGGGTGTTGCTCGATGCGTCGGCGTCGATGGCCTTTCCCCTGCCCGGGAATGACAAATGGCAATGTGCCTGCGCCATGGCGGTCGCCCTGACGTCGATTGCGCAGCGAGCCGGCGATCCGGTCGGGGTAAAGGCAGCCAGCATGCAGCTTGCCCCCACCACACGTCGCGATGCGGTGCACGCCGTGGAGGAACTGCTCGCCGCGGTGCATCCGCGCGGAGAGAGCCCGATGGCGCCGCTGCTTGCCGGTGTGCCCCACACGTCGCGCGTGGTGATTGTCAGCGATCTGCTGGGTGACGCCGAGTCACTCCTGGCGATGGGCCGCGCGCACCTGGCGGCGGGTGGGGAAGTGACGGTGGTACATCTGCTGTCTCCCGAGGAGCATACACTGCGCGGCGACGACGGACTGGTGCGCGACCCCGAGGCACCGACGGTATTGCGGCCTGTCGATGACGCGGCCCGTGACACTTATCAACAGAATCTCTCGAGTTGGCTCTCGGCATGTGCTGCCAGCTGGAGCTCGGCGGGGGCGTCATACACCTTCA
The DNA here is from genome assembly GCA_902826615.1 of uncultured Gemmatimonadota bacterium. Classification (GTDB taxonomy): domain Bacteria; phylum Gemmatimonadota; class Gemmatimonadetes; order Gemmatimonadales; family Gemmatimonadaceae; genus RBC101. The sequence continues at coordinate 128,195 of CADEFN010000004.1, read as the reverse complement.
TGCGGACGGATGACGATGTGGCAAGTGTTGTCCGGCGCGTCGTTCGCAGCGACCGCTGATGTCGTTCGCCTTTCCGCTGGCTCTCGGTATTGGTGCGGTCGCTTTGGCGGTGGTGACTGCTCTGCACGTGTTGTCATGGCGTGTGCCGGAGCCCCGCGTGCTGCCAACGGCACGCTTCCTTCCCGGCGGTTCACCACACGCACGCTGGCGGCGGGTGGCTCCATCAGATGCTGGTGTCTGGGCGCTGCGTATGCTCGCACTGGCGGCACTCAGCCTCGCCGCAGCCGGGCCGGTGGTCTCGACACCATCGTCGGGAGTGGCGCGTGTCATTGTCGCTGACCTCTCGCGCGCCGTGAGCGACGTGGCTGAACTGCGCGATTCGGTGCGCGTCGCACAACAGGGTGCCGCTGAAACACGTCTTGTCGGGTTTGACTCCACAGCTCGACTGATATCGGCCGACGGGGTTAGGCTCGCGCCTGTTCGCGGCGAACTGACGGCGGGGTTGGTGCTTGCTGTGCGACACGCCCGCGCGCTGGCGGAGCGTCGCGGCGAAGTCGAGATCATCGTGGTCACACCAGCCGTGAGGGAATCGCAGTCGGTGGCCCTGGGCGCGATTGCCGGCGCGTGGCCCGGGTCCATCAGCTGGCGCAGAGTTGCGGCCGCAACCCCGACCAGCGCCTCACTTGGACCGGACACGGTTCTGCCCTCGACAGACGATGTCGTTGGCGCGGCCATGCGCGCTGCCGGAGCCGCCTCCACCGCTGGTGTCCGAGTTACGCGCAACACGCTCACTGCAGCCGACACCGCCTTCGCACGCTCCGGCGGTGTAGTCGTTGAGTGGCTGGCCATTGCAGAGGACACCACACTCGGTGCGCTGAGTGGAGGAGGTCGGGCAATGGTCGGGCGACTTGGTCGTGCCTCCGTGCCTGCCGGAACGCCGCTGTTGCAATGGAGTGATGGCGAAGTCGCCGCGACGCAGACGAGTCTGGGCGCAGGGTGCGTGCGTCGCGTTGGTGTGGGGTTGCCGTCGCGCGGTGATTTTGTGCTGAGACCTGGTGTGTCGGCGGTGCTGCGCGCCCTCCTCGTACCATGCCATGCCGCTGACCTCACGCCGACCGAGCAGGTGTCCTGGACCCATGGCGTCACCGGCAAACTACCGGCGGCAGCACAGCCAAACGTGTGGATCACGCGCGCGCTCATTCTGCTCGCACTCGTGGCACTGGTGGCTGAGATGATGGTTCGGCGACGCCGACGAACCGTTGCGGTGCCGATGCGAGCGAGCCAGCTGGAGAAGGCCGCATGAGCACCATCGCCGCTGTGACCACCTGGCAGCGCCGGCTCGCCGGTGTCGCTGTTGTGAACGCTGTGCTCCTTGCCACAGGGGCTGGCCTCACGGTCTTCGCGGTGTCTCGTGCGGCAGGGTTGGGCTTTGCCACCGTCCTCGGCCTGCTGACCGCAGTTGTGGTGATGGGTGTTGTGCTGGTGCGAGCCTTCGGCAAGGGCTTCTCTGTGCAGCAGGTCGCGCTCTGGCTCGAGGAACGGGCGCCAGGGTTGCGTTACGCTCTTGTCTCTGCGCTGCACGATGGACCGTCGTCGGCGTGGTGTGCCGAGCAGGTGGCGCGTGTGCCGGTGGATGCGGCCGCCTGGCAGGGTGTGCGGCGAGCGCTGCGATGGCCGGGAGTCGTGCTGGCGTTAGGCGCGGTGAGTCTGCTCCTGCCCGCGGCCCCCCAATCCGGAACGCGCGCCTCCTCCTTTCCCTTCAGCGCATCTCCAGCTGCGGTGCTCACGCCACTCCGCGTGCGAGTCACGGCCCCTGGCTACGCAAAGCTCCCCGTGCGCGACCTCGGCGACGCACGTCAGGTGCGAGCGCTCGCAGGGAGTCTGGTGTCCATCGATGGGCCGGTGGTCGATTCCCTGCGCGACCTGGTCGTGTCCACTGAAGGTGCGTCCATCCCCGTGCGGCTCGACGACGGGCGGTGGCGTGTTGCGCTCACCATGGACACGGTGCCACGTGTCATTGCCATGCGGCACCGCAGGGAGCAGCGCCTGCTGATTCTGGAGCCCGTGCGCGATTCAGCGCCTGTCGTGACCATCGATCTTCCGGCGAGCGATACAGTTCTGCGTGTGGCGGAGGGAACGCTGGCCCTGCGCGCCACTGCGCTTGATGACTTCGGGGTACGCGAGGCATGGTTCGAGTACATCATCACCAGTGGCGAAGGGGAGCGGTTCACCTTCCGGACCGCACGCCTCCCGGGGGGCGCAACAGGTGGACGGACCAGCACGTCCTTGTCGGCGTCACTCAGCCTCGCAAGCCTGCAGCTCCTCCCTGGTGACGTGATGCATGTGCGGGCTCTGGCGGAAGATGGGAGCACCGTCCACGGTCCCGGCCGTGGTGCGTCGGATACACGCAGTGTGCGCATTGCCCGCTTGGGGGAATACGACTCCGTTGCCGTTGACGCCGCGCCGCCGGCCAGGGCTGACAGTGCGTTGCTCAGCCAGCGCATGATCATCAATCTCACCGAAGCGCTGGTGAAGCGCGTGGCTCGTCTCACCAAGCCCCAGCTCCTCGCCGAAAGTGGCCGGCTCTCGCGTGACCAGGCCCGCCTGCGAAAGGTGGTGAGTGATGTCGTCTTCTCTCGTCTCGGTGACAATCCTGGTGGTGAACACTTCCACGGCGACGGGCATAGTCACCAGGAGAGTGAGCCACTCGCTCGTGCCCTGACGCCCGAGGAACTCCTCAAGGCCGCCGAGCGTGCCACCGACAGCCGGAGTGAACCGCTCGACTTTGCACATGACGAGACGCCCGTTGTGGCAATCAATCGTCCGCTGCTCGAGGCGTACAATGCGATGTGGGAGGCGGGTCGCTCACTCGATGCCGGTGAGCCGCGTGCCGCGCTGCCACCCATGTACGTCGCGCTGGCGGCGATTCAGAAGGCTCGTGCGGCCGAGCGGCTCTATTTGCGCGGTGCATCTCCGCGTGTGGTGATCGATCTCGCGAAGGTGAGACTGCAGGGCAAGGACCGAGGGCGGGATGCGTTGATGCCGGCGCGAACGCCGCGGTCCGCCGATCGTGCTGTCCTGTGGCAGCGTCTCGGACAGATCCTGCAGCTCGAGTCGGCCGCAGCGGCAGCCGACTCGGTGCTCTTGCTTCGTATTGGTATTCTGGCGGAGTATCCCGCCCCCGCCGCAGGCCTGGATTCGCTGGCTGCACTCCTTCGGGAGGGACGCGATGCCACCCTGCAGGTGATGCGCGTGCGGAGGGCGCTTGGCGGCCAGCGTCCGGTGGCCGACTCCGTGGCGGCATGGGTGATTCCATGAACCGCATGAGCGAGTTTGTGTTTGTCACCGCGCAGTACGAGTCGGGTGATTGGGAGAGCGCGCCGCTGGTGCCCGCTAACGTGATCGACTCCATCGCGCGCTACACGGAGATTCCCGTCGCACCTGTGGGGCGGGTGGTGCCACTCGGATCGACGGAGTTGTTTCGCTATCCCCTGGTATTCCTCACCGGACATCTGCCGGTGCGCTTCACGTCGGACGAGCGCCAGACCCTCTCGACGTATCTGGCGCGGGGAGGGCTGCTCTTTGTGGACGACCACAATCATGATGTCGACGGCATGTTTCACAAAACCGCCGTCGAGGAGTTGCAGCGTGTGGCTGGTCCTCTGGTGAAGTTGCCGAAGAACCATGCCCTCTACCGTTCACACTTTGTGTTCGAGGACGGCCCGCCCAATACGAGTCACGAGCTCAACGGGTGGGGCGACAACCTCCTGCACCCGTATCTCATGGGCGCAAGCCGCGGTGAGCGACTCTCCGTCCTGTACAGCAACAAGGACTACAGCTCGGAGTGGAACTTCCACCCCGACAACAAGCGCTTTTATTCGGTAGACAACACGCGCTTTGCTGTCAACCTGGTGGTATATGCCCTTACCCACTGAGTCGCGCATTCGGCTCGAGTGGGGGCTACGTGCCGCCGCGCTCGGCCTGCTCGGGGTGCTCGCGTGGCGTTTGGATGCGCCGGTGGTGGCACCGGTGCTGGAGGCGGGGGCTCGCTCGCTACCTTCGGCTCTGGCAGCCGCCACGCGTACTGAGCCCGCAGCACTTCAGCTTCAGCTCGATTCCATTCCGGACGCGGCTGATCGTGAGTGGATACGTGCGCTCCAGCGTGCTGGAACTCCGGTGCGGTATTCGGCGCAGGCGAATGGGGCCCCGGTCATGAGCGTGGAGCCACTCGCACGGCCCGGAGGCGAGGTGCGCGTCACCGCGTTCGCTGCCGGCGCAACGCTGAGTTTGTCCGATGACGTCGGACCCCTCGACGACTCCGTCTCGTCAGGCGGCGTCCGCACACTCGACGCCGCCCTGAGTGGTGGGTCGCAGGCAGCGACGCCACGCGGTGTGGCGAAGGTCGCCGAGGTCATCGCCTCACAACAGAAGGCGGTGCTGGTGCTGGGCCGCGCAGGCTGGGATGGGAAGTTCGTGGCGCTCGCGCTGCAGGAGGCGGGCTGGCACGTGGAGAGCGAGCTCCGCGTCAACTCCGCGACGGCCGGGACTGCGGCGACGGTGCGCAGCCCCGGTGCACAGACCCGTATCGACACGGCGCGTTACGCCGCGGTAGTGCTGCTCGATGAGACCACAGCGGCGCGTGCCGCGTCGATCCAGGCCTTTCTCGCGCAGGGCGGCGGTGTGGTCATCGCGCCGGACGCCCTCTCGCTCGCGTCGATGGCCCGTATCGCCCCAGCCGCTGCTGGCGCCGCGCAAACCGGCGCGTTAGGCGGCGTGCAGTCGTCGTCGCCACTCCGGGGGCTCGACCGGCAGCCCCTTGTCAGTCTCCGGCGTGACGCCGTGGTCCTCCAGCGGCTTGGCGCTGAGGTGATCGCCGCCGCCAGGCGTGAAGGAGTGGGGCGTGTGGTGCAACTCGGCGTGCGAGATACCTGGCGCTGGCGCATGGAAGGTGCGGATGGCGCGCTGGAAGCACATGCCGCCTGGTGGTCGCAGATGGTGGGAGCGGCTGCGATGCCGCCGGCCATTGGACCCGCGCTCCCTGCCGACGACCCCGCCCCTTATTCCGCGCTCGTTGAGGCTATTGGCGCGCCGATGACTTCGCTCCCTTCACTTCCAGCAGCCCCCACTTCGAGGAACCTCATCTTGCTGGTTGCCATTTGTGGGTTACTTCTGGTGGAAGTTGCGTCGCGCCGCTTACGAGGTGTTTCATGAGTATCGGTTTCATCTCACATCCCGATTGCGGTCGGCACGATACGGGGTGGAGTCATCCCGAGCATGTGGGTCGGTTGCGCGCCATTCCTCGCGCACTTCGCCACGAGTACGACCTCTATCAGGCCCTGCTGCATCATGAGGCGCGTCATGCTTCCGCCGACGAGATCGCGCTCGCACATGATCGCCGCTACATCGACGCCATGCGCGACCTTGCCCTTGCCGGCGGCGGACGCCCCGACAATGACACGGTGATGAGTGAGGGCTCCTTTGACGCGGCTACCGCGAGTGTTGGCGCGGTCCTCGACGCTATCGACATGGCGTTCGATGGGCGAGCCCCGCGCTCGTTCTGCGCCGTCCGTCCACCGGGGCACCACGCACTCAGGGCTCACTCCATGGGCTTTTGCCTCTTCGGCAACGTGGCCATCGGGGCGCACTATGCCCGGGCTCTTCACGGGGTGGAGCGAGTCCTGGTGGTCGACTGGGACGTGCACCACGGCAACGGGACTCAGGCCCTGGTCCAGGACACCCCTGAGATCCGCTTCGTCTCGATGCACCAATGGCCCTGGTATCCCGGGACGGGCCCCGCTGACGACCGAGGGCCGCATGGGTCGGTCTTCAATGTGCCCCTTGCTGCCGGGCTCCCCGCCCAGACCTACGTCGATGCCCTCACGGGGGCGATCGACCGGGCCACCCTGGGCTGGGAGCCCGAGCTGGTGATCATCTCGGCGGGCTTCGACTCCCTGCGTGGCGACCCCTTGGGCGGCTTTACCCTCGACATGCGGGAGGTGGAGGCGCTTACCAGGCAGTTGGTGAGCCGTGCAGAGGGGTGGTGCGGCGGCCGGCTGGTGAGCTCACTCGAAGGGGGGTATGACCCGGCACGGCTTGGGGAAGCCTCGGTCACCCACCTCAAAGCCCTGCTCTGAGCGCGGCGATCAACGCATCGGGGTCACGTGGGGAAACCGAACCGTCACTGTGTTGCCCGCGAACCTGTAAGTCCTTGTCAATCAAGGGGAAAGGGAAGAAAATGCCGTGTGACGCAGAGCACCCGGTTGCTCGTCATCACACGCGAAGCGGTGTCACTGTTCCAGCGGGCGCACCGGCCAACCGATACTCATGCGGGGGGCGTCGCGGGGAAATGCACTATGCAGTTAGTTGCCTGTTTCAGCATGTACCCGGAGTCAAACCCTGATGCGATCGTTTAGCGGGCGGCAAAACGCGGTAGGCAGCGAGGGTGTGCTGCTCTACGGAATCGTGCATGGCGATGCCGCCGGTCTTCCCAGGAGTCAGGGCGTCGACGTGGTGTCTCTGCGTGATCTCGCGGCCCTGGTCTCGCGCGTGCCATACCAGCGTGTGGATGCAACCAGCGCCGCCATCCTCGACTATCGCGCCCGGATCGAGGCCGTCTTCAGCGACCGTCCCATTGTGCCCGCGCCATTTGGCACCGTGTTTCGCTCCCGCGACGCACTCGTGCGGTGGATGGAGCTGCACTATGTCGCGCTCGCCGATGGTCTCGAGTTTGTGCAGAACCGGGCGAGTGCTCGCGTGCGTCTTGTCGCGGCCGCCGATGCGGCCACGCCGGAGTTCGAGGCCGCGGTCTTTGATTCACTCAAGATCCTCAAACGCCACGCGGTGGCGTGTGTGACCCTTCCCGAAGACGTCGATCGTGGCCCTCGTGCGGCGGACGCCTCGTTTCTGGTTGAGCGTGAGCGCTGGAGTGCCTTTTCGGATGCCGTGCGCGATGAGCAGGAACGAACACCCGCCGTGCACATTGAACAGTCGGGACCCTGGCCTGCGTACGACTTCGTGCGCTTGCAGTTCGGAGGCTGATGTTCTGTCCTGATTGTGGCACGTGGAACAGGGCGCGCGCGGTACAGTGCACGCGATGCTCGGGCAGTCTCCCCGAAGTGTCGAGTGCCCCCATCGAGCAGCCGGACGCCGAGCTGTCCAACCTTCGGAAAGCATCTGGCGGCCGCTATCAGGTCATGCGGCGTATGGGCAGCGGCGGCATGGCGCATGTCTATTATGCGCTGCACGCGCAGCTCGATCGCCCGCTCGTGGTCAAGGTGCTGCATCAGCACCTCGCCCGTGACGCCGAAATGCGTGAGCGCTTCCGTCGTGAGGCGGAGGCCTCGGCACAGCTCTATCATCCCAACATCTGCCCCATCATCGATTTTGCCGAGCTGGGCGAGCTGGTCTACCTGGTGATGCCGTACATGGCCGGTGGATCGCTGGCCGATGTGCTGGTCAAGGAAAAGACGGTCAACCCCACGCTCTCGGCGAGTATCTGCGCGCAGGTGGCGGTTGCACTCGACTACGCGCACCGCCGCGGCATTGTCCACCGTGATGTGAAACCCGACAACGTGTTGTTCGACGAAGACGGGCATGCGCAGCTTACCGACTTTGGCATCGCCACCGCCCGCTTTCATGGGCGCCTGACGAGGACAGGGCGCGCCATGGGGACGCCGCACTACATGTCGCCAGAGCAGGCGATGGGCAAAATGGTCGACGGCCGCAGTGACCTGTATGCCGTCGGTGTGATGCTCTACGAAATGCTCCTCGGCTTCCCGCCGTTTGACGGCGCCGACTCGTACTCGGTGGGGTACAAGCAGGTGCACGAGCAAGCCGTGCCGCCTGACCAGGTTGACTCACGCATCTCGAAAGACCTGTCGGCGATCATCATGAAGTGCCTGGCCAAGCAGGCGGACGAACGGTACCAGACCGGCTTCGCGCTGGCGGACGCCCTGCTCGGGTACCTGGGCGCCAATCCTGCCACTCCAACGGAGCTGCGCTCCGCGACCTTGTCGCGCCGCACCGCAAACGCCGCCGTCGCCTCGTTATAGCCCGCGGTGTCCGTGGAACCACGCGCCGTTAGGCTCGGCGCCTCCCGGTGCAACGAAGCGGGCGACGCGATGTCGCCCGCTTCGTATTCCGGACGGTCAGGGCGTCGTCACGCCCGCGAAGGTCACCAGGTCGGCGAAGGTGAAGTCGCCGGGGGCTGCTGATGGGAGCGATGGCACAAATCCCCCTGCTTGACGGAGGAACGACGTGGCGTCGCGTTTGAGTATTCTGACGAACGTATCGGCCACGATACGGGCGCCCACCGGACCGAGCTGGTCGCCGTTGTTGCGCACGGCCGCTTCGCGCAGCACGTAGTACCAGAGTGGGGTCTTCCTGAGGAGGAAACCGTTTCGCAGGCCGAGCACCGCCACTTCATCCGGCGGCAATCCCTGTTGTAGCTCGGCGGCAGTGAGCGCGGCGACACCAAAAAAGCTCGCTATACCCTGACCTGTGGGTAACCCCAGCGCTACGCCACGACGCAGGTTGCGCTGCGCGAGCACCGCCATCATGCCCGAGAAGCCTGGCAGTGACTCGAGCCCGCTGGCCAGCACGCTATCGATCTTGCGCGCATTGTTGAAAATCGGAACCGGAATTCCGGTCTGGAACAACGCGTTGAAATCAACCACCCAGTTGGACAACACGGGAAGGTTGGGGACGCGCGCAAAGGCAAACACCTGCCCGAGTGTGGCGAAGGGGAAGTTGAAGTTCACCCAGTACACGTCACGGATCATGCTGTGACCGAAGCGGTAGGCCGCGACCGAAAACTCCACGGGCATCCGGAACTCGCTGCCAACGGGTGCGTTCACGCTGGCGAGTGCGTTCGTCACTGCAGCCTGGCCACAAACCCGTTTGAGAAAGTCGTTCACCACCGCCCACTGATAATGGTGGGTCACAATGCGGCGCGCTTCGACAAAGATGTCTCCGGTGAAGCCGGCGGCGACGAGCGAATCCACAACACGGTTGTGAAAGCGGAGCATCGTGTGGTGGAACTGCGAGACGATGAGGTTCTCGTCGTTGCGGGGATCGCCAATGATGGCGGTTTGCGTTGAGGCCCGCGGGACGTCGAAGTCGGTCTTGGTCACCATCGCGCCTGGACTGGCGGCAGGTCCCGCGGGACCACCGGTACCTACATTGCGGTTGCTCCCCAGGAGCAGCTTGATCGCCGTCGGCGGACCAGACGAGGGGAAGACATAGAGGAAGGGATTGAGCGCGGGCCCATCCCCGTACACGGAGTCGAGGTCGAGGGCAGGGCTCCGCATGTTGCGCACCGTCGTGGCGCTCGTTGCCGTATCGAGGGTGGACGACACATCAAGCGTGATATCATGATCGACAAACTGGCCAACGTAGGTAAAGCCGGCGGGAATGGGCGAGTCCGCCATTGTCTCGCGGCCGCTGTTGCCCATCAGCTCACCCAGTTTGTCCATCAGAATGAGATTCTCGCTGGTGACCGGAATCTTGAACGCCGCCCGCACCGCGTCCGGCGTCATGTAGCCGAAGCGATCACCACAGGGTGTGCTCAGGCGCGACCAGGGAAACCACGCCAGAGAGATACGTGCGCCATGGAATCGCTTCTCTTCGGACTTGAGCGCTCCAACAGATTCGCGCATCTCGCCCGGCGCTCTGCTCATGGGCGCGGCACTGGCCGAATTGATACGCCGGGCCGCCTCCTTCACCGGGTCGCCGGACCCTGACGCGCGTATTCGTGTGCGTTTCGCCCCTTGCGCGTCTCTGGCGCCTGACCTCGCGCCAAAGAGCTGATCACGCACAAACGAAGGAAGGTCTACCTTCGCCGGCTTGCGCTGCGGCACCCGTTTTCGCTTTGGCGCCTTCCGCACGGATGACTGATTCGCCGCTTTCCCTTTCTTGCGAGCTCCCATTGTCGCCTCCCTCTCCCGGTGTGGCCCGGCTCCACGGCCGGGTCCTTCATCCTGAGCGAGAGTGGTCAAAAGCGCAATAGCTGGGACGTCCGCTCACCGGGCCGGTATCGGGGGAGCTGGGGCTGCGGAGGGCTCCCACACCACTCCCGGCGGATTGCTCAAGAGCAGGTGCCGTTTTGGGCTTGGCACGTGGTGGACGAGGAACTTCACCGGTTCGCCAAACTCGGTGTAGGTGAGCTCGTACGACGTCGTATCACCCGTCGCTCGCATCACGACCGACTCGATCGGGTACCAGGTCGCCGGCTTCACCGAGTCGAGCGCGATCCCGACCCCCGTCGCGGCAAAGGCGAGGCGCCGCTCGGCGTATTCCGGGCTGGTGGTGCGCCACTCGCCGATGAGCGCTGGCGGCGTGTCCGAGGGCAGAGGCGGGGTCAACACTTTCGTGGCACCCACAACCGCCATCAGCGCCACCGCGATGGCTGGCAGTACTACGCCTTTTCGGGCCGCGCGCAGGGTTGCAGGCTCCGGCACCGCCCGCATGGCGACCGTGGTCTTCTTTGGCAGTTGCATGATCACGCCGAGCTCGCTCATGAACTCGCGCAGCTCAACAGGCGTCTGCAGGTCACCGTCGTTGAGACTCAGCCCCCGCGACGGTGTGGGCTGCTCAAACGAGTGAACCGGGGTCGGTGTGGGTCTGTTCATGCGGGTACCAGTAGATGACTTCGTGCGCGCGCCACGGCCTCGGCCAGCGAGGCGGAGTCGAGCGCCGAGATGTCGGCGCGGATCTCCCCGTCGCGCACCGCCTCGAGGAACACCGCTACCATGCGCGGATCGAGGTGTGTGCCCGATTCAGAACGAATCATCTCGCAGGCCTGCTCGGCAGTGAGCCCGGCACGATAGGGGCGATTGCTTACGAGGGCGTCAAACACGTCAGCAATGGCCAGCACGCGCGCGAGATACGGAATTTCGTCGCCCTTGAGCCGGTCGGGGTATCCGGTGCCATCCATGCGCTCGTGGTGTGACCGCACGATAGGCAGCGCCTCCCTGAAGCCGGGAATGGGGGCGAGGATTTCGCAGCCGATCACGGGGTGTCGCTGCATCACCTTCCACTCGTCGTCGGACAGCCGCGCCGCCTTGTCGAGGATAACAGGTGGAATCGCGATCTTGCCGATATCATGCAGCAGCCCACCGCGCTGGAGCACCTCGAGCTCACCGGACGAGAGCCCCAGGCGCCGACCGAGCACGACCGCGAAGCCCGTGACGCGTTCCGAGTGGCCCGCCGTCCACGGAGAGTTTGCGTCGATGGCGCGCGCGAAGGCCACCAGCGTGCCGGCTGACAAGGCGTCGAGACGACGGACGAGCAGCACATGGCTCAACGCCACGGCCACGCGATCGGCAATGCGGCGCGCCTCGGCGACTTCATTGCTGATATCGGCACACTCTTCGGGGCGCCCAAGCGCTATGGCGCCGAGCAGCTCCTGGTCGTGTACCAGGGGGAGTATCAGCACACGGCGCTCCGCCTGCTGCGTGACCATCGGTGGAAGCCAGCTGCGTGGACCCTGTGCGAAGAGTTGTCGCGGATGCCGCTCGAGTTCGATCCGGTCGTCCGCAGACATGGTCACCGAGGCGGTCCGTGCGATGGGCGCCAGCGGGTCGATGGTAGTGACTTCAAACGTGCCGCGAGACTCAGGCACCGCCAGTGCGATCGAAATGCGCGAACTGGAGAGTGTCTCAGTGAAGCGTCCGAGCGCTTCCTGCACGACGGAGTTGGTGTCGCGGGCAGTCAAGGCAGACCGGTCAATGGCGTCGAGGCTGCTGAACATCTGCAGCTGCCGCCCAAGGGTGTGTGCCATGCCATTGAACGACTCGGCGACGTCGGCGTATTCGTCGTTGCTGCTGACGTGCACCGGGCGGGAGAAGTCCCCCGCCTGCACCCGTCGCGTCCCTTGCTGAATGGCGGCCAGTGGTTCGGTGGTGCGCCGAATCTGCGCATGTGACACCACGAACATCAGGATCGCCACCGCCAGGAGGATGAGGATCATGAGTCGCCGAAATGGCGCCAATGCGGCGAAGGACACTTCGGTGGGTTGGAGTACCACCACGCGCCACGGTCGCGATCCGAACTCGTGGGTGAGATACACATCGCGGGTCGCGAAAAAGAAGCCGTCCAGCTCTGCAACGCGGCGGCTTTCGCTTGCGCTGGTCGCTTGCGTGCGGGCGACAAGGACCTGGGCATTGCTCATCTCGGCTGAGCAGTGAACGCGAGCAAGGGTCTGTGCTTCGAACGCGCAGAACGCGGCATCGTCGCCAGCCATGGCTTCGTCCGCGCTGCCCCACAAGAAAGCAGGGTTGGCGCGGCGCCACTGGATCAGGTCACGTCTGCCGGTGGCGTTAGGCGCTCGTGCGATGAGCAACTCGGCGTCTCCCTGTTCAGTCGCGGGCGGTGAAACGACCAGCAGGGCACGCCCATTCGTCAGGTGTTCATGCTCTTCGGCGGTCAGGGCGCGAGCAGGCGCCGGGTCAGCGAGAGACCGGGGTACACCCTCCTCAACGACGCGACGGCGTGTAGTCGCCAGGGTAGGCGTGAAGAGTCCGTCGTCCGCACCGTTGGCCGGCGTGCGAACATCCTGCGTGAGCGAGGCGAGGGACGCGAGGGTCGTGAGCGTGAGTGATTTGCTCAGCCGGGTGACCCGGTCTTCGGCCTGCGATCGCAGCTCACGACTGACCAGGGTGTACGATACCCCCCCAATCACGAGCAGGGGCACAAAGGCCGACAGCAGGTTCACGGCCAGGTACCGGCGACCAACGCGTGTGTGCAGGAAGCCGAGTGCCATCGGTCAGAAGTTCCTGGCGAGCCCGATGAAGCCGCCGTCGTTGGCTACCACGACGTCATCGCGCGAACGCGCAGCCGTCAGGGGGAGGGCGGTCGCACCATCCTTGCCCATGGAGTACAGATCGAACGCCGAATTGATCGGCACGAGGAACCGGTCCTTTCTCGCGCCGGCTGGTGGCGCTTTGCCCTTGGACGGGGGGAATCGCAGATATTGGTACGCATTGCCCCAGGGGTCCACCATCATGTGGCGGTTCACACCAGCGAGCGATGGCGGCAGCGAGTCGAGCGACAGCAGATCGGTGGAAATCGCTTTCAGATCCCCAATGGCCTTGGCCACCTTGGCACGCTCCACAACTTCCGAGTACTTCGGAACCATGATGCTCGCGAGGACGCCAATGATGGCGACGACCGCAAGCAATTCGATGAGTGTGAACGCGCGCTCTCGAACGCGACGTTTGGGGAGGGAGAGACTCAAGAGGAGGGTGTCGCGGAGAAACGGGGAGAATGGCGCCCCGCCCATCCTCAGTCTCGGGCCCCGACACCCGAAACTGGAGGAGGCAAAACGGGCCTGACAGCACATGAAAACCGTAGGCGCGTTTCCCTCAGGAATGACGCCTTCGTTGGACCGCCGGTCACGGCATTTCCGGCGTCTGCCGGCCGTGTCGACTTGGTGGAAAAGAGCCGCCCATTTCAGTCGAAATGACGCACAGTGGGGCCCTGCTTTGCCGGGCTCGCGGACGCTGATGCTCGCTCGGGCCTGCGAAGGCAAACCAGCCAGCTCGTCGGGCGTCCGCTGTGGTCAGCGGCGCGCGCCTAACGATCGAGAAAACGCTGGCGTGTCTCGGGAGAGGGGAGGGGGCAGGCGTCGAGTTTGCCGAACCAGCCATACCGGCGGCGTGCCACCTGGTCGTACAGCGCGTCGCGGAGCCCGCGCGGAAGCAGATAACCCGCCAGCAGCAGATACCACACCCCTCCCAGGTACCGCGCCACCTCGATCACTGCGGTGGACTTCACGAGGGCACCGTCACGGGACAGGAGCACCACCGAGTCTATGCCCTGGAGCGCCGGAAATGTCCTCACGGCCTCCTGGCCGAGCACACCCTGGAGGGTCGCGAAGCGTAGCGAGCCTGCACGGTCGTGTTTCAGCACCCACTGCACAAAGCCATTGCACAGACCACACACGCCGTCGTAGAGCAGCACGTAGCCATGCTCCTCGACCGCCGTTCGCAATGGTGAGCGCGGCGCTGCCTGTGGTGGTCGCTGGGTGGCCGGCATGTACTCAAGATAGCCAGGGGCCCGGTGGCAGGTTCCCCTCCAACCACCGGGGTGACCTGATACTCTTCCCCCCATGCTCCGGCTCGTCGACGTCGCCCTCCCGGTCCCGCTTTTTCGGACGTTTTCCTACGCCATCCCGCCGGAGATGCCGACGGTCCTCCCGGGGACGCGCGTTGTCGTGCCCCTGCGGGGCCGCCGGGAGGTGGGCATTGTGGTCGCCGAACGAGTAGAGGCGACCCCTGAACGGGAGTACAAGCCGGTCCTGGCGTTCCCCGACGAGTCCCCAGCGGTCACCCCTGCGCTCTTCGCCACCCTCGAGTGGATCGGGACGCATTACGCGGCCTCATTCGGGTCTGCGCTGCGGGCCGCCCTCCCGGTGCTCCTCACCTCGGCCGCGGCTCCGAACCCCGGGGAAAAGCGGGAGCGCATCGCGATCATCACGCGCGCGCTCGACTCGCTCATGGAGCGGGATGCCCTCTTCAAGCGCGCCAAGCGTCAGCGCGATGTCTACCAGCTCCTCGAGGCGCTCAACGGTCAGGCCCCCGTCCGCACACTGGTCGAGCAGCTCAAGGTCTCGGAAGGGGTCGTGGCCGGACTCGCTGACCGCGGCCTCATTCGCATCAGTCAGCGCGCCGTCTTGCGCGACCCCTTTGCCGGCCGGCCAAGCGGACCCTCGCCCGTGCACGATCCTACCGTTGCCCAGCAGGGGGTGATCGATGCGGTCTCCTCGACGCCAGGGAGTGTGACACTGCTGCATGGTGTGACCGGGAGCGGAAAGACACTGGTGTATCTCGAAATCCTTCGACGCGTGCTCGCCGATCCGTCGGCGAGTGCCATTGTCCTGGTGCCCGAGATTGCGCTCACACCCCAGACGGTCGGTCGCTTCCGGTCCGTGTTCGGGGATCAGGTGGCTGTGCTGCACTCCGCCCTCTCCGACGGAGAACGGCTCGATGCCTGGCGCGTGTTGCATCGTGGCGAACGCCGTATCGCCGTCGGTGCCCGCTCAGCCGTGTTTGCCCCCCTGCGCAACGTGCGCGCCATCATTGTCGATGAGGAGCACGAGGCGACCTACAAGCAGAATGAATCGCCGCGGTATCACGCCCGCGATGTGGCCATCGTACGAGCCCGGCACGAAGGTGCCGTGGTGGTCCTCGGCTCTGCCACGCCATCACTGGAGTCGTGGGTGCATGCGCGCGAGGGACGGTACCAGCTGCAATCCCTCCCCGATCGCGTGGGGGGCGGTGTGCTGCCCGTCGTGCAGCTTGTCGATGTCCGTGGACCGAGACGGGTGCAGGGAGGTGAGGCGCCTGGAGAGCGTGTGGCGGCTCCTCCTCAAACACCGCGAGTGCTCGACCCGTTCCGCCGGGTGATCTCGGAGCCGCTCGAACGGGCGCTGGAAGAGTGCGTTGCCAGGGAAGAGCAGGCCATTCTCCTGCTGAATCGCCGTGGGTACGCCTCCTTTCTGCAATGTGTGGCCTGTGGTGATGTGGCGGCCTGCCCGAATTGCTCCATCTCGCTCACCTACCACCGCACCCCCGAGCGGCTCACCTGTCACTACTGTGCGCACCATGAGGTGCCGCGCACCACGTGCGGACGCTGCGGCGCCGAGAAGGTGCGCGAACGGGGACTGGGCACGCAGCAGGTGGAGCGCTTGCTGGGCGATCGCATGCCCAAACTGCGCATTGCGCGCATGGATCTCGACACCACCACCGGAAAGTGGGCACACGCCGACATCCTGGACCGCGTGGCTCGGCGCGAGGTGGACGTGTTGCTGGGCACGCAGATGATCGCCAAGGGACTGGACTTCGCCAATGTCACACTTGTCGGTGTGGTCGACGCCGATGTGGGAATGAACCTGCCCGACTTTCGCGCGGCTGAACGGACCTTTCAGCTGCTCGCGCAGGTGGCGGGTCGAGCCGGGCGCGGAGTGAAGGGAGGCCGGGTCATCGTGCAGACCCGCATGGCCGAACATCACGCCATCCAGTGTGCACTTACACACGACTTCATCGCCTTCGCAGAGCACGAACTCGCCGACCGCACCTCGCCCCCATATCCACCGACCATTCGGCTGGCCAACGTGGTGGTGAGTGGTCTCGATGAAGCCGAGGTGGCGAGTGCGAGCCAGGGGGTGACCGACTGGATCAAACGTCTCGTTCAAGCCCGGGGTATCGAGGGGCTCCGGGTGACTGGCCCGGCCCCATGCGCGATTGACCGGATCAAGCAGCGATGGCGCTGGCATCTCCTCCTGAAAACCGGCGACGCGCGCATGCTCACAAAAGTGCTTCTCTACCTCGCCCAACGGTACAAACTTCCCGATCGTGCTGGGTTACGCCTGACTATCGATCGTGATCCGGCAACTTTGCTCTGACCACGCTCGCCGTTTTTCGGTTTTCACTGTCCGAACCCCTATCTTTCCTTCGCGCCACCGAGCCTTCACCCCCGCAGTCACCCGATGAACGATACGACCCGCCGCTTTCTGAACAGTGTCCTCCTGCGTGTGCCGGAGTCGCGCATTGTTGAACTGCGACTTTTCCCCGCGATGAGGCAGGGTGGAATCGAAAGTGGAGTGGCGGTGCTGGCCGTCGAGTCGGGTTTTGACACGCCGGCTGAAGCGCCCGCGCCGGTGATCGATGTGGTGCTGGACGAGGTCCTGGAGGAACCGGGCGAGGTGATGGGGGAGCGCGAAGTCCTCATGGCGCCCGAGCTGGCCGATGAGGCCGAGGCAGCCGAGGGACTCGTCGACACACGTGAGACGAGCGACGCCGAGGTGCGTGCTGATGTCTCGCTGAGTGAGATCGTGCTCGACGAACTCGAGCGGGAAACTGCCCGCGATGTCGCGCGGGATGGTGTCGAAGAAGAGGAAGCGGCGCTGGCGGCCGATTTCAGCGGTCCGTCCGAGGAGGTGATTCTCGCGGAGGCCGACGTCATCATTGCCGACGCAGCGCCCGATGAAGCCGAAGAGACCATCGCGTTAGGCGATATTCTCGCGCTGCCGTCGCCGGACGTGGTGGCCGAGGCGCCGCACACCGGCCCGTCGCGTCTGGCCATCCTGTGTGCGCGATACAAGCTCGTCTTCAAGGGACCCGACCGCGGCAAGTTCGACCTCGAGATCATGCACCAGGCCGACGCCCCTCTGGAGACACTCGACCGCGTGATTTCGGGCGTGATGCGCCGCTCAGGCGAAGAGGCCGAGCCGGCGCGCTACGATGCGCGTTCCCTGCGAGCCGCACTCGACGCCCCCGTCTGGGCGGAGGCCTCGTAGCTCCATGGATGCCCCGTCGGTTGGTCTCTTCATTGCCTTCAGCGCCGGGCTGCTGTCGTTCCTCTCTCCGTGTGTGCTCCCGCTGGTGCCGAGTTACATCACCTTCATCACCGGGTTGTCACTCGACGATGTGCAGACCACCTCGGCGCGCCGCACGGCGCTGACACATGGGCTGCTCTTTGTCTTCGGTTTTTCGCTGATCTTCATTGCGTTAGGCGCGATAGCCAGTGGCTTTGGCCAGGTGATGGCGGCCAACAAGACCTGGATCAGCCGTCTGGGTGGCGCCATGATCATCATGTTCGGGTTGTACCTCATGGGCGTCCTGCGCTGGAGTTTCCTGATGCAGGAGAAGCGCATGCACCTCGCGGACAAACCCGTGGGGTATTTCGGAACGGTGTTTGTTGGCATTGCCTTCGGGGCCGGCTGGACGCCCTGCATCGGGCCGATCCTCGGCTCCATTCTGCTTTTTGCGTCGACGCAGGACGGTCTCAATCGCGGTATCGTGCTGCTCACCGCGTACTCGTTAGGGCTGGCGGTACCGTTTGTTCTTTCGGCGCTGGCGGTGGATCGCTTCATGGCCTTTTTCCGCCGCGTGCGGAAGCAGATGATCTGGTTTTCGCGCGGGACCGGGCTGGTGATGGTCACGATCGGGGTGTTGATGGTCACCAACCGCTTCACGATCCTGGCGACGTATCTGAACCAGTTCACCCCCGATTTCCTGCTGGAGCGGTTGTAGCGCCACCACGCGCCGGTGTGCTCTTTATCACACCGGGCGTTCGGGATGATGCGGCACCTTCTGCCCCTCTCGCTGTATGTTAAGAATACCCAAACAGGCCCCGACCCCATGATGACATTTCGCGCCTTCGGTCGCGCTACAGTTGCGATCACTGCTCTTGCCCTCGCCGCGGCGTGCGGAGAGAAGCAGCAGGATGGACTCGCCCAGGACACCTCGCTGACGCGCGATCTCGCGCGTGCAGGCGAAGACTCCCTGGCCCAGCCCGCACTGCAGGACGTGCCAGCCACAGATTCTCAGATCACGCCTGCGCCCGCGGTCACTCCTCCTCCGGCGCCAGCTCCCACTCCCAAGGCGCGCCCACGCCAGCCGGCACCAAAAACCACCCCCAAGTCGACGCCGGCGCCCGCAGCACCAGCCCCGGAGCCCACGACCACGGCAACCGGGAACACCATCGAGAAGGGCAGCGGAGCCGCGGAGAAGGCGACAGGTAGCGTGGCCGCCGGAAGCATGCTTGCCCTCGATGCCGTGAACAGCGTTTGCACCAACACCAACAAGATCGGTGACCGATTCACGGCAACGGTCAAGGAAGCGGTGAATGGCTCGAATGGTGTGGCCATTCCATCTGGTGCCGACGTCACGCTGGAACTCACGGAACTCAAGCGCAGCGAGAACACCAACGACCAGATCGTGATGGGCTTTCGCGTGGTGAGTGTGTCGTTTGGCGGCAAGACCTACCCACTCGATGCCGACGTGCAGACTGCGGCGATTGATCGGGTGCGGGGCTCCACGAAGGGCAATGACGCCAAGAAGGTGGCTGGTGGTGCCGCGGTAGGCGCCATCGTGGGTCAGGTGCTGGGCAAGAACCGAAAGGGCACGCTGATTGGCGCGGCCGCTGGTGCCGCCGCGGGTGCAGCCGCGGCTGCGGCGACGGCAAACTATGAAGGGTGTGTCAACGCCGGCAACGACATCGTGGTCAAGCTGAACGCGCCGGTGACGATCGCCGCGACCTGATCACATCTGGCAGGTAGAAGCCGCGCGGGCGACATCATCGCTCGCGCGGTTTTTCGTTTGGCGAGATCGTTTGGTGAGAACCCGGTGACTCCTGCGTGTGCAGGAGCCTCGTCGAGTGTAAGCCCTACTGCAGGGAGAAGGGACGATTGGTGCCCGGTGTGCTTCCCCCCAAGACGACAATCGCGTCGTATGCATGGAGAAAGCGGTCCTGCTCGCTGGTGAGAGTTTGTCTTCCCCGCAGGTACTGGAGCCGGACGGCATGCATGTCGAACACCACCCATCCGTCCTGCGGCACTGCGGGTTTGAGCCAGGCGAGGTTTCGGGCGTCGATTTCCGCGGCGCCGGTGGGTTCGTACGCTCCCTTGATGGGGTTGAGCCGGGCGGACGTCGTTCCTGCTCCTCCAAGCACCAGCACAGAGTAGACCCGTTCCCCACGTGCTTCAGCGACCACGCTTGCGGCCGAGCCAATGTCGACCGCGTGGGTGTAGTTGAGGCCCCGCATCATGTGATTGCCGCCGAACTTGAACAGCACACGCGGCGTCGCGCCTGACACGAGGGCACCCTCCCACAGCTGCATGAAGTTCCGGCGCAGGAACGCAGACCGCATGAGGTTGGATTCGTAGCTGCGTCCGCTTAGAAAGAGACGGTTGATACGCGCGGTCGTCTCGAAGAGATCGATGATCGCACTCGCCCTGGCCGGTAGTCGCGAACCGAATGCCTCCCGGAGAGCAGTGAAGACCGAGTCGGGAGCAGACCAGGCGAAGAGCTGCGATGGATTGCCCTGTGACCTGAGGGTCGAGAATCCACGATCGGCCAGCGCTCGCGCACGCTGAACGCTCGGGCGTCCGGCCACAGGTGCAAGTCGCTCCAGTTCTTCGAGGAACAACCGGTCTCCATTTACATCGTAGTCGAGTCCCCACAGTCGCATCGGAGCAGCGGCGCCTTCACGCGAAAGTGTCGAACGCAGGAGCGCTCGCTCCTCTTCCAGGCCGTAGAAAGGAATGGTCGTGCGCCAATTGGACAGCATGGTGTCCAGCCGCGCGGAAAGGTCGAGCGCTCCACGCATGGCATCGAGCCGATGCCCCTGCAGGGGTGAGACTTCGATCGCGAACGTGTTGAATCCGCGCGGACGCAGGTCGCGCAACAGAGCCTGGATCAGCTGCGGAGTCTGCGCGACGCCATGTTCCTCGCCAATCAGGAAGAAGCGGGCACCAGTGGCGCCATCGAGGAGACGCTGCCCGCCTGGCCCACTCACGCGTCCTTCGCGCAGCTCGACCGCATGGCGGTTCGCCACCAGCAGGGTCGTGAGTGTGGTGTCCTGCGCGGGCAGGGCATGGCTTGCCACGCACCAGAGGGCGACCACGAAGACGAGGCGAATACGAGCGTGCATTGGCGTTGTAGCAGAAGTCTGGAATGATGCGACGAAATGCGTCCGGCCGCTTGCCCGATATTGCCGTCAGAGCTGGTCCCCGCGCGCACTACTGCGTGCAGCGCGCTACGGCCGCCAGAACTGTCGCTCGATTTCGCCTATCGGGTCAGCCAAGCGATCCCAGTCGACGCTAACGTGGGGCTGGATGCCTTTCCCCCGCATCCCGCGACGCGGTAGCTCGGCATGCGCTGCAATGGTGGGATAGCCGAGTGCCCAGCGGCGATCGTCGAGCCCCAATCCGATGATCGAGACACTCTGATAGTCGAGTGCGCCGGCCGTGGGCTGACCCACCACCCGGGTACGAGTGCTTCGCAGCCCGCGGAGCACAAGTACTTCCGACGCGCTGACAGTACCGCGGTCGACCATCATCACCACCTGCCATTCGCCGTCGAGTACCGAGTCAGGAGGTGTGCGGGCCGGTCCCTCGCTCAGGGGGACGAGCGCGCCGGGATGAGCCGTCAGGCGCGCCACGAGGCTACGCACAAACTGACTGGTGTCGGGGCCGAACGAGCGGCTGGCATACCGGATCTGTGGCGGTGACGACAGCATGACCGCTTCACCGGAGTCGAAGGGTGTCGGTCGTCGCGTTGCGGTGGTGATCCAGGGGTGCAGGGCGTTGCTCATCGGTGACGCGCCACCCTCGTTCCCACGCAGATCGACGATCAGGAGCCCGGTGCGCTTGATGTCTTCCTGATGTTGTCGAAGGAGGGCTTGCAGCCGTCGTCCCTGCGAGAAATCGTGTGACGGGATCGAGACTACGACCGACTTGCTGCGCACCAGGATCGTGGGACGGTGTACATCGACCGTATCGATCAATCCTTCGTCGGTCGAGCGCACGGGCCAGGCCTTGCCCCAGATACCCGGGTCGAGCCGAAGCATGACCCCTTTGTGCAGGTGCGCTGTCGTGACCCGCAAGCCGAACTCCCGCGACTGCACCTCTGCGCGATAGTGGCCGTTGCGGAGCCGCTCGAAGCGTGCGCGCACTGCCCCAATGGGCCAGGCGCTGGTGTCACTTGCGAGGAGCACCCCAACAAAAAATGGACCTCGGCGCGCGGTGTCCCGGACCACCGCGATGCGCATGCCTTCGTCAAACCAGACACCTTCGATCGGGTCGGGCCTGCGTCTGGCGAGTGAGGTGCGCACGGCAGAATCAGTGGTCGGCCGTAGCTCGATTGCCGCCTGACGAGCGCGGTTTCCGGCAGAGTCGCCACTCACATTCTGGAAGATGAAGAGGTGAGGGTCGGCAAACCAGGCCGTGTAGGCCTCAAGTACCGGAAGACAGGAGTTGAAGGGGACCTTGCTCGCGCGGGAGCGCAACGCTCCAAGCATGCGCGCGTGTTCACGCGCACGCGCCCCGTTGACCTCAAGTATGAAGCCGGCGTAGTTCTGCCTGACCCGCGATGAGAGCGAGTCGAGTGCGACACCACAGGAAGGTGGTTGCGTGGCTATCGCGCCGTGGGCGAGAACGTGACTCAGGAAGGCCGGGAGGTACATGCTGACGTGGGTCTGTGTATCGGCCCACCTCTGACAACCAACGCGCTGGAAGGGTTGCGCGACCGATTCGTTTGGCTCTATGGCGCTTTGCGCCGGGCGTAAGCCGCCTCCACGATCGGCCCCGCAAAGAGGTCGTCGAATGCGCGCCGGAGGAAGGCGCTCTCACCGCCAAAGCGCGCTCTCCACCCAGAGAAATCCACGAGTTTGCGGGCACTGTCCAGTGGCACGCCAGCATCCACCGCTCGCCCCACGACAGGTCCCAATTCACTCAGCATCGCGATCAGCTGGTCCACATACGTCCAGTCCTGCATCACCTCGCCATGCCCCGGCATCACCCGTTTGGCCGGCAGGGCCCGAAGCGCCCGCAGTGTTGACGGCCACTCGTGGATAAACGAGCCGAAGCCGAACGGGATTGGCGCGACGACCAGATCACCGGTTGCCAGCACGCCCTCCTGTGGGAGCCACACCACCACATCACCGGGGGTATTACCTCGACCCAGCCACTTGACCACGATGGTGCGTGTTCCCCGGTGCATAACGAGTGAATCGGCCACCGTGATGGTTGGCGCGATGATTCGTGTAGTTCGTACGTCGCGGAGAAACGAGGCGTACAATGTCACCTGGTCACGCAACGTGGTGCTGTCTGCGGCCGTCAGGGGCTCCCCGTTGGTTTTCCTGCCGGAGGCCAGACGGGCACGTAGCCGGGCAAGCACGGCTGGGTACTCCCTCGCCCGGTTGGTATCGAGTCCCGGAGCCACCTGATGGATCACCGAGTCGCGGGTCACGGGATGACCGATGAACTCCACCCCCGGATACGCCTTGAGGTACTCCTCGTTGCCTAACACATGGTCGTCGTGCCAGTGTGTGTTGATCACATATCGTACCGGGAGCCGAGTCCGCTTGCGGATCTCGGCGATAGCCTGGCGCGCACTCGCCGTATAGATGTCCGTATCCACCACCACGACATCGCGCTCGTTGATGATGAACAACACATTGGAATCGCTGGCACCCCGCGTGGGCACCTTGCGCACGATGGCAAAAACGCCGGGAGCAAGTGGTTCGACACGGTACGGATCGGGCAGTGCCACCACTGCGGTCGGCCCCATCGACAGGCCGGCCGCCATCAGTCCGCTGATGAGTCCAAACGCGGGCTTCATGGGCGCATCTTCCGAAACTCGGTTTCCGCCAGCGATCGCAGCACGGCGTGCCCACCGGCAAACGACTGGAACTCGACCTGGTAGCCACGGGTGCGCAGCGACGGAACGATACCGTCTCGTGTATTGGTATAGGGCAGCACGTCATCCTGTGTGCCGTGACTGATGGCGATGCCGGGCTTCCCGACTTCTGCTACGTCAACCATGAAGCCGGGGGAGAAGGCCACCAGCCGAGTGAAGAGATCTCCGTTGGCTCTGCCCAGTGAAAGGGTGTAGCTGGCGCCATCCGAGAAACCGGCCAGTACCACGTGCGCAGGATCCACGGGCAAGCCTGCGAACGCCCAGCCTAACGCGGTGTCGATGCCGCGGACGTCGGGCCCGAATGTGTCGCGCACGGCGTCCCAGGTGCCGCTGACGGCGTACGGTGCAAGGATCATCACGCCATGGTCGTCGGCGAGCGGGCGAAACCCCTCGACAAAGAATTCGACGGTGCGCAACGCCCCGTGCAGGAACACGAACAGGGGCACCCGAGGTCTGCCAACTGACGACTGGGGGACGTAGGCCACGATTTCTGTGTCACCGCGACGGAGTCGAGCGAATCCCGCGCTCAGGGTGCGCGACGAACCAGCGGGGCGCGCAGACAATCGCGGGTTTGTCTGGCCGGGGGTTGTTGTGCCAGCAAGCCTGCACCCAAGGCCGACCACTGACGCCCCGAGCGCCGCCACAAACTTGCGCCGATCGGTTGATCGCTCTGTACGGTTTCGAGTCATCAGGCAAACTCGTACCGCAGAGGACAACAGGATTGAACAATGGTGCGTCCGTGGTCTACCACACCGTCAACCGGACCGGGCGCGGCCCGCCACGGACTGGGCGGCGCCGCGGACCGGTGTCACTGTGCCAGCGGAACCACCAGATCTGTCTGCAGCTGCTCCTTTGGCGTGGTTCGCATGTCGCTCACGTAGAACTCGTACGCCGGTCCCTCGCCAAGCCGGTGACCACTGGCCGGGAGCCACCCTCCCATGAAGCGACTCCACGCATCTCCCAGCGTTTCGAAGGGACCGATGTGCGCATAACGAGCGTAGTTGCCGGCGGGGAGGATCGCTTCTTCTAGGGGGGCAGGGATCGGCACCCCCTCGGGTACGGTGATGCCGGCGTCTGAGCGGAGAGCCTCGGGGGGCGTCGCCTCGGGATCGTCATGATACCGGCCAATCATCGCTGCCCCAGGGTGCGCGAGCAGGCCGGCGGGACCTGCCAGTGCGCCGAGGCGCTCAAAAGCGCGGCCGATCTGGTTGTAGGGCCCGGTGTGGCGAACGACTGCCAGGCGGCGGGCCTGCATGTACTCAAGACGAACGTCCACGGGTGGGTCTCCGAAAGGTGGGAGTTCAAACGACGTGATGCGCCCGGCACGGAAGTGCAACCCGTTAGGCGAAGCCAGCAGCGGGCGGGCGTGGCGGTTGTTTCTGAACGCGCTTGGCGGTTCACCGAAGGCCTGATGAAAGGCCCGTGTAAACCCTTCGTGTGACTCAAAGCCGGCGCGGAAGGCGATTGCCGTGATGGACCCGTCTGATGCCAGAAGCTCGGCGGCGGCGCGTTCCAGACGCAGGCGACGCAGCAGCTCGAGTGGTGTCTCCCGAACCAGTCCGCGGAAGACGCGATGAAAGTGGAATGGCGAGAGCCCGGCCAGCCGAGCGAGGGCGGCGAGCTCTGGTGCCTCATCGAGACTAGCGGTAAGCGCCGCCAGGACTCGCTCGATGGCGCTTTGATAGAAGGATCGGGTGGTTGTTTTCACCCTTCAATTCTCTCGCCTGGTCAGCCGTTTTGCTTGACCGCAGTTGCGATTTTCGGCGCGGGGTGCACGTCGCATGGTCCGCAGATCCACGACCCGGGTGGCGAGGAGCCGTGCCCCCCGGGGAGGAGCGCCCTGCGAATCATTTTGGGGCGATCAGCTTCTCGCTAATCGCACGCAGCTTTTCACGGGCCGCGGCATCGTAGGCTTGTGCTTGCGCCTTGACCGGTCGCAGCTGATTGAAATACGTCCCCGTCGGCTCGCTGGTCACCACAGCGTTGACGACCGATTCGACCCCCTCGGCGATGGTCGATCGGGGGGCGACGTTGAGCGCCCGAGCCATCGTCGTCGCCATGGTGGTCGCCGGATGCAGGGAGTAGGTCACCACCCCCTGACGTTCGAGCGCGGGGGCCATGTCGATGGTCATCATGATCTGCGCCAGTTTGCTCTGGGCATACCCGCGACCTCCGTTGTACCCCTTCGTCATCATCACATCCTCGAAGTCGATGGGTGTCTGCGAGCCCGACGACACATTGATGATTCGGGACGGCGCGCTGGCGACGATGAGCGGCAGCAGACGCTTGGTGAGGAGGTAGTGCGCCAGATAGTTCACGGCAAAGTGCATCTCGTGGCCTTCGGCGCTGAATTTGCGCGCGGTGTCAAAGACAAAACCCACGCCGGCATTGTTGACGAGAATGTCGAGCCGCCGGTTGTCCTTGAGGACGGCATCAGCCAGCCGCCGGACTTCGTCGAGTGAGGCGAGGTCGGCCTGGTAGAACTTTGCGCTGCCCTGCCGAGCCTTGGTGATCTCGGTGACCAGGGAATCTCCCCGCGGCGCACTGCGTCCTGTGATCAGCACGTGGGCACCTGCCGCGGCAAAGCGGCGTGCGGCGTCGCGCCCCAGGCCGTCAGTGGACCCCGTAATCAGGACCACCTTCCCGCGCAGGTCGGGGAGCGGTGGTGCCTTGGCAAAGGTCGTGGACGGCTGCTGCGCCAGCGCCGGTGTCGCGAGGAGCATGGCCACGCCTAACGCCAAAGGGGCACAGCGCGCAGGTGTGATGAGCAGAGTGGAAAGTCGCATGGGTATGGTGAGGGGAGCGGCCAACGCAGGCGGTAGAAAGTGACACCGGCGACGCCACAGGGCCAGAAGCGGGAGGGCACGGCGTGGGACCACACCCCCTTGCATTTGACCGGGCGAGGACCAAATGTGAGCGCAGGTCATTCAGGAGCCGCAGTGAAAAAGGGACCACGAAACATCCCGGACTTTTCCAAGAAGCCTCTTCCCGGAGCCAAGGGCACGCGCCCCGCGGCGGAGTCGACTGCACCAAAGCCGCAACGCCCGATTGTGAAGCCGCCCAGCACCATGCCAAAGGGTGGGCGCCGGGGCGGATAACGCACTCGGTCACGCCTAACGCCGCTTGGCGGCTCGGCTCGTCACCCCGATGAGCGCCTCGTCAAGCGTCGCTGGCGTGGCTGCCGTGGTCCCCTGACTTTGATGGATCCCGGAGGTGCTGATGTTCTGGACCGCGCTTGTTGTTGCACTCGCATTCCCCACCCATTCGCGGTGGCCGCAGGGCAGGGTTTCGTTCTATTCGCCGGTCGCCAATCCCTGCCTCAGTCAACTCAGCGGACGCTGGATGGGGCCGGGTGACGTCGCGGGGCGCAAAATCACCATGGAGCAGCAATGGGCTCCTGCGATTGCCCAGGCTTTCAGTGAGCTGCGCATGGCGCACTTCGGCAGCGACGGCAAGGTGGCCTTCGAGGGCCGGGGGTTCTATCGGGCGCGGCCGGGGAACGATTCCGTGAGTGGCACGTGGATGGATGCACGCGGATTCACAATGGGTATTCGCGGGCACTGCCGAAGCGGCACGCTGACCAACGAGTGGACGGGCGAAACGGAGCGGGGGGAAACTCATTACGCCGTCCGTGGCGACACACTCACCGTGACCGATTTTGTGCGCAGGCCCGACGGTTCGCTGCAGCGCTTTGGTGTTTCGCGCCTGGTGCGCATGCCCTGATTCGTGAGCGGCGGCGCGGTAGTGCGCCGCCAAGGTCGCGCAGACACAACCCGCCGGTGAGGGGCATCCCCCGGCTCGGCTCCGGCAAGGGATAGTCCATTTGAGGACTTGTGTGGCGCCAGAGTGTTATCTAGACTGTTTAATCAGTCAGTTAACACGTCGGCCTTTTCTTCCGTGATGATCCCGTGAAACGCCCCGCTTCCAAGCGACCCAAGCCTGCCCGAAGCCAGGCAAAAGCGCCCGCAGCTCCCGCCCGGTCGTCGCGACGCTTTGCGCAGACTGGCAAGGACGGCGACACCGAACGCCGCATCCTGGAGGCGGCACGGCGGGTGTTCGTCAGTCGTGGCACCGCCGGCGCACGCATGCAGGAAATCGCCGCAGAGGCCGGCGTCAACCAGGCACTCCTCCACTACTACTTTCGCACCAAGGACACCCTCGCGCGGGCCGTTTTTCGCGAGGCCGCAGCGCGGGTCTTTCCGCCATTGCTGCAGATCCTGGGTAGTGACGCACCGATCGAGGAACGGATCGAGCGCATCGTTCACCACTACATCGACGTCCTGCGCGAGCACCCCTTTCTCCCGGGCTATGTGCTCTCCGAACTCACTTTCGACCCGCAGAACATTCCAGTGGTGATGCAAGAGGTCATGGGGGCCGAACGTGTCGCAGCGGCGCGTGCGATCATGCAGAAACTCGACCGCGAACTTGCCGCGCGGGCCGACGCGGGGGACTTCCGACCCATGCGCGCGGATCAGTTCCTCGTCAACATGGGTTCGCTGGGTGTCTTTCCCTTCGCCGCCCGCCCGATGTTTGCTCACCTGCTTGGTATGGACGATCCCGCGTGGGAGCGCTTCCTCAAAACACGCCGTGCTGAATTGCCGCGTTTCATCCTGAACGCCATGCGACCATGAGTTTCAACCCGTATCAGCGCGCGAGTTTGTCCGCGCTCTTTCTGCTCGTGGCGGCACAACGCGCCGCGGGGCAGGGCGACACACTGCGCCTTGGCGATCTGCAGCGTCAGGCCGTCGCCCGAGACCCGCGGGCCGCGCAGATCGAACTGCTTCGCGACCAGACCGCGCTTCGGCTGCGCAACCTGCGCACCGAGCGGCTGCCGAGCTTTGGTATCAGCAGTCAGGCGCAGCATCAGTCGGAAGTCACGCAGATTGCCTTTCCCGGTGCGCAGCAGCCGTTCAAGACCACCTACGATGCCAATGCCGGCGTGAGAGTGCGACTCCTCGACCCGTCACAGCGACCACGGGTGTCGGTGGAGCGTGCGCAGCTGGCAGAGTCCGAGGCGCGTGTCGCGACCGCCACATACGCGCTGCGTCAGAGTGTCAGCGATGCCTTCTTTGCCGCACTCTTGCTGGAGCAACAGCGTCATGTGATCGAAACGAGCATCGCCGACCTCGACGTGCAATTGCGGCTCGCGCGGGAACGTGTCGCCGCCGACGCTGCGCTCCCAGGCGAAGCGGCACTGCTCGAGGCCGAGTTGTTGCGACGACGCCAGACGCTGGATGAGGTGGTGTCATCGCGTGCGGCGGCCATTGCGCTGCTCGCCGATCTGTCTGGGCGTCCCATCGACGCACGCGTGATACTCGCGACGCCCGCCGCCGCCAACGAGGTGCGGAGCGTGAGAAGCGCGATCGATTCCGTGCGGGCGCGACCCGAGTATCGCTCCTTTGCCACCAGTCGCGACGCCATCGCCGCGCGCGCGGTGGCACTCGACGCACAGTTGAAACCACGGCTCTCCTTCTACGGACGCAGCGGCTTCGGTCGGCCAGGGCTCAACTTTCTGGCGCGCGAGTTCACTCCGTACTGGCTGGCCGGTCTCCAGTTGGAATGGTCCCCTTTCGACTGGGGCACCGCCCGGCGAGAAGGCGAAGCGATTCAGATTCAGCGCGACATCATCGCCAGCGAGGAGCGCGCCTTTATCGAGCGCATGCGACGTGCGGTCATCGCCGACCTCGCCACGATTGATCGCCTGGAGAAGATCCGCGGTACAGACGACGAGATCATCGCATTGCGCGAACGCATCCTCGGCGAAACACGCCTGCGGTACCAGGAGGGCGTGATCACCGCGGGGGAGTACGTCACACGCGAGACTGATCTGAACACCGCGCGTATTGCCCGCGCCACTCACCTGGTGGAGCTGGAGCAGGCGCGCGCACGATTTCTCACCACGCTTGGGCTCGAGGTGCAGCCATGATTTCTTCTCGTCGCAGCAGGATCGTGCTTGTTCTCCTTGTTGTCGCTTGCCGCAAGGAAGAGGCGCCCGACGCCTACGGCAACTTCGAGGCAATCGAGGTGGTGGTATCTGCGCAGATGGCGGGGCCGGTAACGCGCTTCGCCGCCAGCGAGGGCGAGCGCCTCACCCGTGGCACCATTGCCGCCACCATCGACACGACGGCGTTTGTGCTCGAACGTCGCCAGCTCTCGGCGCAACGTGAAGCGGTTGGTGCACGACAGGCCGAGTTCAAGGAGCAAACGCGGGTGCTCGAGGTTCAGCGCGAGATTGCCACGCGGGTGTTCGAACGGACCAAACGTCTCCACGACCAGAAGGCGGCGACCGCGCAGCAGCTTGATCAGGCTGAGCGCGACCTGCGCACACTTCAGGCACAGATGGACGCGGTGCGTGCCTCGCAGCGGAGTGTTGGGCTCGAATCGGTGGCGGTGGAAGCACGGGTCGCGCAGGCGCAGGACCGCGTCTCTCGCGCCGTGGTCGTGAATCCGATTACCGGGACTGTCCTCGTTACGTATGCCCGCGAAGGAGAAGTGGTGGCGCCGGGACAACCGCTCTACAAGATCGCAGCACTCGACACACTCGAACTCCGGGCCTATGTCTCGGGAGCCCAACTCGCGGCGGTGAAAATCGGCCAGCCGGTTGACGTGTCCATCGATCAGGGCAAGAACCAGCTCCTCACGCTCAAAGGCACCATCAGCTGGGTGTCGAGCCAGGGGGAATTCACCCCCACACCGGTACAGACACGCGACGAGCGGACTGACCTGGTCTACGCCTTCAAGATCCGCGTCCCTAACGACAAGGGATTGCTCAAGATCGGCATGCCAGCGGACGTCTCACTGGGTGCGGCGCGTCCTCGGACGGAGTCCTGACCATGAGCGAGCCCGGCTCACCCGTCGTCGTCCGAGCGCTCTCCAAGACGTTCGGAAAGACGCGCGCCCTCGACAACGTGTCGTTCGAGGTGCGTCCGGGGGAGTTGTTCGGGCTCGTGGGACCCGATGGGGGAGGGAAGACGACACTCTTTCGTATCCTCGCTACGCTCATGCTGCCCGATGAGGGGAGCGCGACCGTTCTGGGCCGCGACGTGGTGAAGGAGCTGTGGGAGATTCGCGCTCGTGTGGGATACATGCCGGGCCGCTTCTCGCTGTATCCGGATCTCACGGTCGAGGAGAACCTCACCTTCTTTGCCTCAGTCTTCGGCACCACTCGTGAGGCGGGCTACGAGCTGATCGCGCCGATCTACCGGCAGATCGAGCCCTTCAAGGATCGCAAGGCGGGAGCGCTCTCCGGGGGCATGAAACAGAAGCTCGCCCTGTCGTGCGCCCTTGTGCATCGCCCCGAAATCCTGCTGCTCGACGAACCCACCACCGGTGTGGACGCCGTGTCGCGCCGGGAGTTCTGGGACCTGCTCGGCGCACTCCAGACGTCGGGACTCACGGTTGTGGTCTCCACGCCCTACATGGACGAAGCGCTTCGCTGTCAACGTGTCGCGCTGGTGCAGAAGGGACGGCTGCTGGCCATCGACGCGCCCGGCGAGGTCGGGGGTCGTTTCCCTGGCGATCTCTACGCCGTGCGGGGCACCCCACGTCATGCACTCATCGGCGTGCTGCGCGAGTTCCCGCACGCGGTGTCGGTGCAGCCCTTTGGTGACACGCTGCACTACAGCGACGCCCGCACCGGGCTTGGTGTTGCGGAGCTCACCGCCGAACTCGCCACCTGGACCAGTGCGCGTGGTATTCACGACTTCGATATGCAACCAATCGAACCGGGAATCGAAGACACCTTCATGGCGCTGATGGGCGGGGTAGCGGAATGACGCTCGCCATCGACGTTCACCAGCTCACGCGCCGGTTCGGAAGTTTCACGGCGGTCGATGCCATCGATCTCGATGTGCAGCAGGGCGAGGTCTTCGGCTTTCTCGGCGCCAACGGCGCAGGCAAGACCACCGCGATCAAGATGCTCATTGGTCTGCTGAGCCCTTCTGGTGGCACGGCGCGTGTGGCCGGCTTCGACGTGCTCACACAGACCGAGGAAGTGCGGCGTCGCATCGGCTACATGAGCCAGCGCTTCTCGCTGTACGACGATCTGACGGTGCGTGAGAACATCACGCTGTACGGTGGCATATACGGACTCACCGACCGGGAGATCCGCGAACGCAGTGACGCCATGATCGACAAGCTCGGACTCGCGAGTTCGGCGAAACGCCTCGTCAGGACCATCCCCCTGGGCTGGAAGCAGAAACTCGCCTTCTCCGTGGCGATGTTACATCGGCCGAGTGTGGTCTTTCTCGATGAACCCACCGGGGGCGTGGACCCGATCACGCGGCGTCAGTTCTGGGAAATGATCTACGCGGCGGCAGCGGACGGCACCACCGTGTTCGTCACCACACACTACATGGATGAAGCCGAGTATTGTGACCGGCTCTCGATCATGGTGGACGGGCGAATTGCAGCGCAGGGCACGCCGGTCGAGCTGAAATCGGAGTTTGGTGTCGCGAGCATTGATGACGTCTTCGTGCAACTCGCGCGACCAGCTGCGGCAGAGGCCGGACGATGAAGCTGGCGAACCGCGTAGCGGCGCTGCGGGCCTTTGTCGTGAAGGAGACACGTCATATTCTGCGTGACCGGCAGACGCTCATCATTCTGCTCCTCATGCCGCTGGCGCAGGTGGTGTTGTTCGGTTTCGCCCTGCGGACCGACGTCAACGATATCAGGCTGGCGATTGTGGATGCGGCGCCAGACGAGGAGAGCCTCGCGCTGCGCGCGCGCTTTTCGGGCAGTGGACGCTTTACCACTGTCGCCACACTGCGGAATCCGGACCAGCTGGAGACCCGGTTCCGCCGCGGCGAAGCCGACGTTGCGGTGGTCATCGCGCCAGGACTGGCCAGTGACCTCGCGGCTGGAGTGCCGGCCCGGGTACAGATCATCACCGATGCGTCGAACCCGAATACCGGCACGACCATGCAGGCCTACGCCTCGACGGTGGTGGCGGCCTGGCAGGGGGACCTGCGCGGGGCACGTGCGGGCGTGCGGATCAAGCCCGACATCCGCATGCAGTTCAACCCAACGCTGGAGAGCGTCAATCTCTTTGTGCCGGGGCTCATCGCGCTGGTGCTGACGATGGTGTCGGCGCTCATGACTGCGATCTCGCTCTCGCGGGAGATGGAACGCGGGACCCTCGAGGTGCTGCTGGTCTCTCCGCTGCGGCCATGGCAGATCATCCTCGGCAAGGTGCTTCCCTACCTCTTCCTTGCGTTTGCCAACGTGCTCACGGCACTGCTGGCGGCCTGGGTGGTGTTCCGCGTTCCCTTCCGCGGGAGCCTGGTCTTGCTGCTCGCAGCGAGCACGCTGTATACGCTGGTCGGCCTCGGGATTGGCGTCCTCATTGCCGCGCGCACCAGCTCGCAACGCACCGCGATGATCGGGACCATGTTAGGCACGATGCTGCCGAGCACGTTGCTTTCGGGGATGATCTTCCCGGTGGCAAGTCTGCCGGCGCCCCTGCAGCTGCTCTCGAACATCGTCCCCGCTCGCTGGTTCATCGTGGTGGTGCGCGGCATCATGCTCAAGGGTGCCGGCGTCACGCATCTGACCACAGAACTGCTTGTCCTTACGGGGATGATGTTGTTCCTGCTCGTGGTTGCCACTCGGTCGTTTCGCGAACGGCTCGCGTGATCATGCGTCCTCTTCTGTTTCTGCTCCGCAAGGAGTTTCTGCAGATCCTGCGTGACCCGGCCATGGTGCGGATTCTGTTCATGATCCCCATCGTGCAGCTGGTCGTGCTGTCCAACGCCGCCACCTTCGAGGTGAAGCGCTCGCGTATGCATCTGATCGATCGCGACCGCTCGGAGATGTCGCGTGGTCTGGTAGATCGCATGACGGCGTCGCGACGATTTGAGGTGGCGGAGCGTTCGGATCGCGTGGAGCAGGGGAACCTCGGCCTCATGCGCCGCACCGTCGATATGGTGATGGTCATCCCCCCACACTTCGAACGCGACATCGTGCGTACGCGGGGCGCGCATGTGCAGATGTTTTTCAACGCCGAGGATGGCGCGGCCGCTGGTGTCACGTCGTCATATGCCGGCGTGATTCTCACTCGTTATGCAGGGGAACTGGGCGCGCGGCTGCAACCGATGACGGCCCTGGCGGGCGCGCGGCACGAGGCACCACCCGGGCGCGGCCAGCCCCGCGTGGAGGTGCGCTCCCGAAATCGCTACAACGCCGAGCTCGACTACCGTCACTACATGGTCCCCGGCATCCTGGTTCAGCTCCTCACCATCGTCGGGACGTTGCTCACTGCCATGAACACCGTTCGCGAAAAGGAGGCGGGGACCCTCGAACAGCTCAACGTGACGCCGGTCTCCAAGGGGGTGTTCATCGCCGCCAAGCTCCTGCCGATGTGGATCATCGCCCTCGTGGTGCTCTCGATCGGGCTTCTGGTCGCAAAACTTGTCTTCAGCGTACCGATGGAAGGGAGCCTCTTGCTCGTGTACGCAGGAGCGGGACTGTACCTGATGGCAGCACTGGGTATCGGACTCTGGGTCGCGACGATCACCGAAACGCAGCAGCAGGCAATGTTCGTGAACTTCGCGCTGCTCCTGGTCTATCTCCTCATGAGCGGGCTTTTCACCCCGGTGCGGTCCATGCCGGAGTGGGCGCAGTGGATCGCGCGGGTCAACCCGATGATGCATTTCATCACACTCATGCGTGCGGTGATGCTCAAGGGGGCGGGAGTCATGGACGTCGCCCGTGAGCTCGGCGTGCTGGTGGTGGCCAGTGTCCTGGTGCTCTCGATCGCCGTGCGCCAGTACCACAAAGGCGCGCACTGAGCAGCTCCGCGCCGGTGAGAGACACCACCTAACGCGGCCGCACCCTGATCGCGACGATGCGGTCGAGTTTGGGGAATTCCTTGTCCAGGTACTTGTTGGACTCGCCGTAGAGCCGCTTGGGATTCCCGAGGGGGGCGGCCATGGCAGGAAGCTCACCATACCCGGAGTGCAGGCTGTCGGCCGCCTCCATGCCGGCCGTCACATGGC
Organism: uncultured Gemmatimonadota bacterium; assembly: GCA_902826615.1. GTDB lineage: Bacteria > Gemmatimonadota > Gemmatimonadetes > Gemmatimonadales > Gemmatimonadaceae > RBC101. The sequence continues at coordinate 94,000 of CADEFN010000004.1, read as the reverse complement.
CTATGGGCGCGAAGCCGAGGGTGTCGAGCTTGGGGTTGTCTCGCAAGTTGAAGAACAACGTGGTGCTGCGACTGCGAGGGTTATACTGCGCGAAGGTGAGTGTCCCACGGGCGTTGGTCGCACGAACTGAATCCGGGCGGAGTTTGCGACCGCGCCACACACGATCGACGGCGGGACTCGCCGCCAGTCCGAACTGCGCGATGTACCACGGAAGCACGCGATAGAAGCGCGTGTCGTCGAAGTACCCGGCGCGCGCCAGGTTGTAAAAGCGATCGACGCCAAACGGGGCCCAGGCACGCACCAGCTCAACGGTCAGTGTGCCGCGCGAGGTCTCGACGTCGAGTGACACGGTGTCGGGCGCCCTGCTTTTCCAGAAGGGATGCAACGGATTCCGCAGCACGTTCCGTTGTTGTGCAGCGGTGAGCGTTGGTGTCGAGTCACTCTGTGCCGCCATGGGTCGCAGGCAGCACAGGAACGACATCACAAACAAGGTCCGAATGACGGTGATGGAATGCGGCATGCGCCGAAGTAGCCCGCAAACATCTGGAGCCGCAAGAGCCCCACGTTGCCGTGGGATGGCTAAATGACGCGAATCGAACGAGGGGTGCCGGCCGGCAGCCCGGGGCGTTTCCGGTTCTTGAACGCGTACATCGCGGCGTCAGCGCGAGTGAGGGCCTCGTCGAGGGTGAGGGCCTCACACCGCACCCACCCCGCCGAGACGGCGGGGAACACCTCATGGACTCTCGTCATCAGCAACTCGCCGTCGGCCACATCACGATGCATGCTGATGAACTCGTCGCCACCGACGCGGAAGGCAGCATCGACATTCCGGACGTCAGCGTCGTGACGCACATGCGCCTGGAGCGCCCGCGCAAAGCGCCGGATCAACTCGTCGCCTGCGGCATGTCCCTGCGCGTCGTTCACTCGCTTGAGGTCATCCAGATCCCAGGCAACGACCAGCAGTGACTCACCGGCGCGTCGCGCCTCACCTTGCAAGCGCGCGAACTCGATGGACAGCCGATGGCGATTGTACAACCCCGTCAGATGATCGTGATTGGCGAGTTTCTGCAGCTGCGCATAGGCCTGATCAAGCCGCCAGAGTGCAGTGCTCACGATGTTACCGGCCACCGCGATCAGGACGGGGAACCCCCATTTGAACGAGAAGCTCTCGCGGATGTCGAAGATGAGCCCGTAGTGCAACCCGAGGCCAAGGAGCGCGCCAAGGATTCCGCCAAACATGCTCATGGTGCCGACAATCAGTGCCGACACGAGGTAGATCATGAACTCGCGGTCGGCCGGACCACCGGTGACGGTGTAGTCGCTCAACGGCAGGTTGGTCTGCTGCCAGTTGAGAATGAGCTGTCCGATGAGCAGATGCGCGAGGATCAGCGCGACGCGCGGCCATCGTCCCTTCCACGACACGCGATAGTGGATGGCCAGCCCCACCATGGCCACCACGAAGAAGAGGCCACTCGAGACAATGGCGCCTCGGGTGCCACCCCAGGCGATGAATCCCCCGCAGAAGTAGAGGCCGCCGAACGCACTCGTCCACCAATAGTTGCGAACAGCGGTGGTCAGGCCGCTAAGTGGAGTAGAGGGGGCACCCATTAGGTGTAAGACGACCAGGCCCCTCCCTCAGTCAATACGGGCGACATTGGTCGATTTGACATAAATTTCTGACGGAATCCGGTAAAGTCCACGCCTCTTTTGCCCTCCAAGGCCCTTCCCGAACGACACACGGATCGGCACGCTTCGCAGGTCCCTCATTTCATTGTTGGTCAGGGAGTTCGCCGTGCGCCGTGCCTCGCGATTGCTCATTGTTCATCTCGCCGCGCTCGCGCCTGGTGTGGCTCACGCTCAGCCCGCGGGTGCACTGCAGGCGTGCAACGTTTCTGCACTAGCCGACACACTGACCGCCGTTGCGGATACGGCAAGCCGAGCGGAGGCCTATTGGTTATCCGGCTCTCAGCTGCAGTGGCCCGCGGCGCCGCAAGGTGCTCGGTATGCCTTGTATCGCTCGGCGCGCGGAGACCTGCGGGTCGCCAAAGGGAGCCGCGTGCGTGGCCACGACCAGCGCATTGCCCTTCGCGCAGACGCGCGTCCTCTCGACGCCCGCGTCGCCGAGCGATTCCGGTTTGTACCTGCCGGTGCGCGAATGACGCTCCCGCCGGGTACGGCGCTGTCCACACTTCTCACGCAGCAGCTGCTCCTCGTCCGTGAGGACGCGGAAGGAAACGTTGAAGCAGTGACCGGCCTGCAGATCGCTGGTGCCATCGACGCTCGTTATGCAGGCGCGGCGCGAACGCCAGACCTGGGCGCTGTCGTGCGTGGTGGCAACACAACGTTTGCGCTCTGGGCCCCCACCGCGCGGCGCGTCTCGGTGTGTGTCTATGCTGATGCGAACAGTGACGCCACACGTGTGTTGTCACTCGAACGTGAAACGGCCACCGGAGTCTGGCGCACCCGGACGAGCGCGGCGCCACATGGGCGCGCTTATCTTTACGTCGTCGAGGTGTTTGTCCCCGGTGTGGGTGTCGTACGCAATCGCGTGACCGACCCGTACTCGCTCGGGCTCACCGCCGATTCCCGACGCAGTGTGGTCCTCGACCTTGACCACCCGTCAACAAAGCCCCCGGGTTGGGACACCACGCCTCGACCCCGCGCTCTCGCGTCGCCAACCGATCTGACGCTCTATGAGTTGCACGTGCGTGACTTCTCCGCCAGCGATACCACGGTGCGATCAGTCTGGCGCGGGAAGTTCCTCGCCTTCGGTGAGGCGGCCTCGAATGGCATGCGACACCTGCGCGCACTGAAGGACGCCGGGATTACTGATGTGCACCTCCTGCCGGTGTACGATCTGGCCAGCATCCCTGAGACAAACTGCGTCGTACCCGCCGTGCCCCAGTCGGCACCCGACGGAGAGGTACAACAGGCGGCTGTGAGCGCCGCGCGCACCCGTGACTGTTTCAACTGGGGATACGATCCTTTCCACTACACCGTTCCCGAGGGGAGCTACACCTCCGAGCCTAACGACGCCGCGGCGCGGGTGCGCGAGTTTCGCGCGATGGTGATGGCCCTGCATGCGACCGGACTTCGCGTGGGAATGGATGTGGTCTACAACCACACCTTTGCCGCAGGGCAGGATATCCGCTCGGTGCTGGACCGCATCGTGCCCGGCTACTATCACCGTCTCGAGCCCGACGGCCGCATTGCGAAGTCCACGTGCTGCGAGAACACCGCCACCGAACATCGCATGATGGCCAAACTCATGATCGAGTCGGCGGTGACGTGGGTCCGGCACTATCGGCTGGATTCTTTCCGCTTCGACCTCATGGGGCATCAGCCACGTGCGGCGATGGAGCAACTCCAGCAAGCGGTCAACCGCGCCGCTGGTCGTCACATCCCGCTCATTGGTGAGGGATGGAATTTTGGCGAGGTGGCGAATGGCGCCCGCTTTGTGCAGGCATCGCAGCTTTCGCTGCAGGGGAGCGGGATCGGCACCTTCAGTGATCGTGCGCGAGATGCATTGCGGGGCGGGGGATGCTGCGACAGCGGCGAAGGTCTCGTGAGCAACCAGGGGCTGCTCAACGGAATGCACTACGCACCCAATGCATCCGCCGGTGACCGGTTGGGACGCGACGCCCTGCTGCGAGCGGCCGATCTCGCTCGCATTGGTCTCGCAGGTACCCTGCGCGACGTCGAGATGACCGGCGCCGATGGCGTGAAGCGATCGCTGGCACGTTTCGACTATGCCGGTCAGCCGGCCGGCTATGCCGCCGAACCCGGCGAGGTGGTCAACTATGTCGAGAATCACGATAACCTCACCCTCTTCGACCTCAACGCACTCCGCCTGCCTCGCGACATCTCGATGGAGCAGCGCGCACGGGCCCAGGTACTCGGCGTCGCCTTCACGGCCTTCAGTCAGGGCATCGCCTATTTGCATGCGGGCGTCGAAATCCTTCGCTCCAAGTCTCTCGATCGCGACAGTTTCGACTCGGGAGACTGGTTCAACACACTCGACTGGAGTTACCGCAGCAACGGGTTTGGGCGTGGTGTGCCGCCCGCACACCGGAACGCAACGGACTGGCCCTGGATGAAGCCGGCGGTGGCTGACACACGCATCGGCACCACACCCGACCTCATCCGTTGGACCCGTGACGCGTCACTCGATCTGCTGCGGATTCGCTCCAGCAGCACGTTGTTCCGCTTGCGTACCAGCGACGACGTGCGGCAACGGCTGCGTTTCCCCAACACCGGTCCCGGGCAGGATCCCCTCGTAATTGCCGGTCACCTCGACGGCGCAAACTACCCCGGCGCGCGGTTCCGCGAGATACTTTTCCTGATTAACGTGTCTGGCGATACGCGTGAACTGGAGATGCCTGACGAGGCGGCCAAGGCCTGGGTACTTCATCCAGTCCACCGCGCGCGCGACGCCGCAGATAGGACCGCGCGCAGCGCACGAGCGGATCACACTTCGGGCCGCTTTACCGTGCCGCCGCGATCGGCGGTTGTATTTGTCATTGAACCGTAAACCAGGGCATCCATGCGAACCATCCCGGCATCCGACGCGCAGGCAATCGCCATAGTGGGGGCCATCCAGTCCGGCGATGTCGAGGCGCTGCAGCGGCAGCTTCGCGCCGTGCCCGATCTCGCCACCGTACGCATTGTCGACGAGCGTGGTGTGTCGCGCACCCTGCTGCATGTGGCGGCCGACTGGCCCGGGCATTTCCCCAACGGGCGGGCGATTGTCACGGCGCTCATTGCCGCCGGGGCACATGTCAACGCCGCGCTCACCAATCCCAACCAGGATGCGCCAGAGACTGCGCTGCACGCCGCCGCGAGCAGCAACGACCTCGAGGTGATCGACGCCCTGCTCGATGGTGGCGCCGACATCGAAGCACCGGGGGCCGTGTTCACCGGTGGCACCGCGATGTCCGACGCCGTGATCTTCGCGCAGTGGAATGCGGCTCGGCGGCTGCTGGAGCGCGGGGCAACCACCACACTCTCCCAGGCGGCGGCGCTAGGCCTCTACGACCGTGTAGTGACGTTGTGCTCGCAGGTGCCAGCTCCGGCCTCCGACGTCCTCACCGGCGCCTTGTGGCATGCCTGCCGCGGTGGTCAGCGAGCGGTCGCCGAGTACCTGCTCCAGCGTGGCGCGGCTCTCAACTGGATCGGCTGGGACCACAAGACACCTCTCGACGCAGCGCACGATAGTGGCGCGACCGATCTCATCGAGTGGCTTGTTGGCCAGGGCGCGAAGCGAGCGCGCGGGTGAGGGGGTGACCGCGCGCGCTGCCCGGCGAGTGTCGTCAGCGCGCGCTGGTGCCCCCGGTGCCACCAACCCGGGGCTCCGACACACCCTCCCACCCGCCCTTCACCCGCATGACGGCGTTGACGTTGGCCAGGCCCCCCATGTACCGGATGCCATGGCCAATGCGGCGCAGACCGTCCTCGGCTTCCTTCGTTAGTCCTCCGGTTTCCACCATCAGGGTGTCGGGCAGCGCCTGATGATGCAGCCGCGGTGCACGCATGGCGTCCGAGAGGTTCATGCGATGATCGATCACATTGAGGATCACCTGCGACGTGGCCGTGATGATGCGCGGCCCCCCAGCGGCCCCAACCACGAGCAGCAGTTCACCGCGCGGGTCAAGGACAATCGTCGGGGACATCGCACTCAGCATCCGCTTGCCGGGCGCGATGGCATTGGCCTCGTATTGCACGAGCCCGAACATGTTCGGCTTCCCCGGTGCGGTGGCGAAGTCGTCCATCTCGTCGTTCATGAAGAAGCCCACGTTCTTCAGATACACGGCCGACCCGTACCCGTTGTTGAGGGTGGTGGTGGTCGCCACGGCATTCCCCTTGTCATCTACCACGGAGTAGTGCGTGGTGTGCATGCCGTCCACGATTTGCGAACCATCCTTGGGTGTGGGCGTCTTTTTGGCGGGATCGATCGTTTTCGCGAGTGCCTGCGCGTACGACTTGCTGGTGAGCTGCTCGATCGGAACCTTCACGAAGGCGGGATCGGCGAGTTTGCTGTTACGGTCGATGAACGCCCGCTGATACGCCGACCCGAGGATGTGCGCGTACTCCGGCGTGCCCCAGGCGGGAAGAGTGGGCCACGTTTCCAGCATGTTGAGTGTTTCGGTCACCGTGATGCCGCCTGACGACGCCGGTGGCATGCTGAACAAGGTGTAGCCCCGGTAACTCGCGCGGATCGGTGTGCGCCACTCGGGTTTGTACGCCTTCAGGTCGGCCGTGGTGATAATCCCGCCACCACGTGTCATCGCGGCGACCATCGAATCGCCCACAATGCCCTCGTAAAAGGCCTTGGGTCCCTGCTGTGCGATGTACTCGAGTGTGCGAGCCAGGGCAGGCTGCTTGAAGGTGCTGCCGATAGTGAGGGGCGCTCCATTCGTGTAGAACACATCACGGGCGTCAAAGCGGGCGAGATACTCCTTGCTCGACGCCAGCGAGCCATACAGCGCCGAGTCAACCGTGAAGCCATCGCGCGCCAGCTTGATGGCGGGTTGCATCACCTGTGACAACGTCATGGTCCCGTACTTCGACAACGCCTCGGCCATGCCCGCCACGGCACCGGGGACGCCCGACGCCCGGTACCCGATGATGCTTTCGTTGGTTGGGTTACCCTGCGCATCGAGGTACATGTCACGATGGGCCGCCAGGGGAGCCACCTCGCGATAGTCGATGGCGGCGTTGCGGCCGTCGGCCATGCGAATGACCATGAAGCCTCCGCCGCCGATATTCCCCGCGACCGGGTAGGTCACGGCGAGCGCAAACCCGACGGCGACGGCCGCATCCACGGCATTGCCGCCCGCGCGAATGATTTCGTTCCCGGCGTCAGAGGCGCGACGTTCGTTGCTGGCGATCATGAACTTTTCGCCGAACGCGGCCGGCGTGCCCGGGGCAAAGCGCCAGCCTCCGGGAAAGACGGGCGCCTGACGCGGCGGCACACCACCGCCTAACGCCGAGCGTGAGGCAGAGGGGCGCTGACAGGCGGCGAGGAGGAGCAGGGCGGCGCTCAGCAAGCGCACTCGAGATGGCATCATTGGGCGACCAGGGAGTAGGGTCAGCCTACAAGATACCCGGCGACAGGCCCTCCCGTCGTGCCCGCGGAGCGGGGGCCTGCGTGCCTACCCCAGCGCCGGCTGCTCTCGTGCCACGAACTCCCCAAGCCGACCGCGGGCAATGGCCCCCTGCAAGCGCGCCACCAGTGCCACCACCTGCGCACGCCCAAGTTTGGCACCGGGGCCAAGCCGCTGCACCCGCTGTAACGTGGCGCGGGCCAGCACTATGGGCAGCGCCACCGACTCCAGGACGCCACGTTCCGCGCCGGCGGACTCCAGACGCGCGCAATAGCGCGCGGCGGCGTCCAGCCCCTCGAAGGCCAGTCGGGTGATGCCCGCCCGGTCGGCATTCTGCGGCAGAAAGTTACGTCCTTCGCGTTCGTCGGCGTCGGCGTCCTTGAGGATGTTCACCAGTTGCAGCCCTTCACCAAAGGCCGATGCATCGGCGCGCAGGTCGTGCGCCACCACCAGGAGTTGCTGCCGCCCCAGGAGGACCAGCTCGGTCACCATCTCGCCCACGATCCCGGCCACCGTGTAGCAGTAGGCACGGAGATCGTCGAGATCGTTCAGCCGGACGGGCGCCGACCGGTCACGTGAGACAAAAGCTTCCATGCCGCGCGTGGTCCGCACCGAGTGCTTGGCAATGATGGCCCACGAGGCCGGGCGGAGCGAGGCCGCGGCGCGGAAGACCAGCGGCATATCGAGGAGCAGTTCCTGATAACCCTTGTGGTCCACCGGCGGGCGAGCACTCCACGCCGCGCTGAGTTCTGCCACGCGGTCCGGGTCGGGCATTTCGAGCAGCCGCGCAAATTGGTCCAGCGCCGCCAGCTTCTCGCCCACCGTCCAGTTGGTGGCGTCCTCGAGGGTGTCGGCGACCCGAAAGACCAGGTACGCAAGCGTGACCTCGGTCCGCGTCGGCTCGGGGAGGAGCGGAATGGTGAGAGCGAACGTTCGGCTCGATGCCGTCAGCAGCTCATCGAGGCGTTTGCGTTCAGGTCGCGACAGCGCTGTTGCAGCCAATCCCGTGGGTGTCACCAAGGCTCCCGCTCAGGGGGAAGTACAATATCGTTCACCAACGACGCGCAGGAAGTTGGGATGTTTCGCACGTCGGCGATATTGGACGCCCCGTCCCCCCCGGATAAATGGCCGAGGGGTGCGCTGGTCCACGGCGGGTTAGAATTCCGGGATCCCGCACCTTCTGACAGACCGTGAGCGCTCCGACAAAGCCCGCAACAGAACCCACTATTCCCGCTGCCGACCGTCCCACCGAAGACCTCGGATTCGGACGCGTCGTTGCCCAGCAGGTTCGCGGCCGCTTTCTCTCTCGCGACGGTACCCCCAACAGCCGCAAATATGGCCTCGGGACGCAGCGCTCTGACCGATTTTATCAGGAGGCGCTCAACGCCAGCTGGCCGCAGTTCCTGGCCTGGTCGATCTTTGCGATGTTGCTGCTCAACGGGCTCTTCACTGCGGCCTATACCGCGCTGGGATCGGCGGCGCTGGCGGGGCAGGAGCAGATGGGGATCAGTGACACCTTTCTGCGGGCCTTTGCCTTCAGCGTCGGGATCTTTACCACGGCCGGCACGGGTCCCATGCACGCCGTGGGAGCCACGGCCACCTGGCTGGTGATCTTCGAGTCCCTGCTTGGCCCTCTCGTTATGCTCGGACTCGGCGGACTGCTCGTGGCGCGCATCACCCGGCCTCGCATGAGTGTCCGCTTCAGCGAGTCGGCGATTGTCGCGCCCTATCGCGGCGGACGCGCCCTCATGTTTCGCATGGTCAACATCAAACCCGGTGAGTTGAGCGACGTACAGGTTCGCCTCAACCTCGCCTGGTTCGAGGATGTGAATGGCAGCCGCGAACGTCGCTTCCATCAGCTGGAGCTTGAACGCAGCACGGTCGAGTTCTTCACGCTGCACTGGACCGTCGTGCATCCCATCACGGCCTCCAGTCCGCTGCGCGGCATTACCCCGGAGGGCCTGCATGCCGCCCAGGCCGAATTTCTGGTCCACGTGCGCGCCCATGAGGAAACCTTCTCCACACACGTGACGTCGCGCATGTCGTACCTCTGGGACGAGGTCCGCTGGGATGTGAAGTTCGCCGACATCTTCATGCAAGCAGAAGACGGCGTGATTGCGATTGACGTCGACCGGCTGGACCGCACCGACCGGCTGGACGATGGCGCCACCGCGGTACCAGCCGCAGCCGAAGCCGGCGTGCCCGCGCTCCCGGCCTAACGACTACTCCGCAGCTCCCCGGCGCCCACGCGCATCGCTTCGTAGTCCAGCTCCGTTTCGAGTTCCCGCATGACCTCGTCGGAGATGGCTCCCTCGTTGCGCAAGCGGAGGAGCATGCGGCGTTCGGCGTTGATCACACCGACACGCAGCTTGCGGCGTCCCTCGGGCGTTGCCCCATGCTGCTGCAACCGCATCTTGTCCTGCAGCTCACTCCGCATCCACGAGACATCGGCTGGATCGGCCCATCCCTCGCGTGACATGTCATCCAGCGCCTCGGCGCCGCGACGCAGACTTTCGCGTCGGGCGAGCCGTTCCTCATCGTGGTGAGCGTGTTCCGGCTGGAAGCGAAAGGCCTTGATGATCGGGCTCAGACTGAAACCCTGCACCAGGAGTGTTGCCAGGATCACTCCCATCGAGATCAGGATGACCTCGGTCCGGTACGGAAAGGGTGTGCCATCGCCTAACGTGCGTGGCAGCGCCAGGGCCGACGCCAGCGTGACGATGCCACGCATGGCGGTCCACGACACCAGAAAGATGGGCTTCCATCCGGGGACCGGGTCACGGCGTCGTGTCTCCGCGCTCAGCCACCGCGGCAGGAAGGTGGCGATCGGCACCCAGACCAGCCGGATGGCAATAACCACCAAACTGATGATTGCCGCTGACCTTGCCACCGAAGCCAGCGCGCCTGCCGGGACCGAGTCGATGAGCGCCGAAAACTGCAGGCCCAGGATGAGGAAGATGAGCGCATTGAGCAGGAACACGAACAGGTCCCACACCGCCCGTGCCTGCACTCGCGAGACCGGTGACACCGCCGTCGAGAAGTGCTGGCGTGTGTACAACCCGCCTGCCACGCAGGCCAGCACCGCCGACACGTGAATGGTTTCGGCAGCCACCCAGGCGACATATGGGCCGGCAAGTGTCAGGAGTGTTTCCGCCAGCGGCTCGCGTGTGAACTTGAGCGCCCGAATGATCAGCCACCCCACGACAAGCCCGACGACCGTTCCGACGCCGGCGTCGATGAAAAACCGCACGATCGACTCACCCCAGCTGAACACCCCGGTCACTGCCGCTGCGACGGCAGTGCGGTAGAGCACCAGCGCCGACGCATCGTTGACCAGGCTCTCCCCTTCGAGCACGACGATGACTCGGCGGGGAACCGGCAGCCTCGAGACAATCGCGGCGGCGGCAACGGCATCCGGCGGGGATACGATGGCGCCCAGCGCCACCGCGATGGCCCAGGGGAGTCCGGGTAGCAGCGCCCGCGCCGTGATCGCAACCACCGCCGTGGTGGCAAGCACCAGCCCAACCGCGAGCAGCCCGATCGGTCTCCGGTTCGCCTTGAACTCGCGCAGCGACGTAAAGAACGCTGCCGCCCAGAGGATTGGCGGAAGGAAGACAAAGAAGACGATGTCAGGCTCGAGCTCCGGAACGTTCATGCCGGGCACGAGCCCGAGCGCGATGCCGGCGACGACCTGCAGGATCGGGCTCGGAATCGGGAGCCGACGAGCCAGGGCGGTAAGGGCGATGACCAGTGCGGCGAAGGCGATCGCCAGCACCACCGGCGGGAAATGCATCTACGGGAGCTTTGAGGTGATCAATGGGGCAGGCTGGCCCCCCGCACATTCTAACCGCTCCCGCCGGTTGCGGATTACGGGTCGCTGGACACCGCTGGCTAGAAGCCCACTCGCAGTGTGAGACGCGTCATGTAGTGCTGCACCATGCGTCCTCCCGCCTGCTGCAGCGTGCTCCGCTCATGCACCGCCGTCACGGCGTCCTGAACCAGCGCCAGATGCCAGTCTGGCGCGATGGTGATGCCAAAGCCATAGCCGACGCCAAGGGCCAGGTCGGTGTTCGATGTGGGAGCGAGTGTGGCGCCGCCCTGTGTCTGCGTGAAGTTGCCATACCGAAGTGCTCCTGCAAAACCTTCGATCACCTGATGGAGGGCCTGTCGGCCGCCCCCGCCATATCTCGCCATGATGCCGTACGACGACACGGTTGCGTCGGCTGCGCAGCGACCGCATGAGCCCCCGCCGAAGTTGGTGTACGTCAGCGGGAGCCGCGCACGATTGAAGGCCAGGCCGGCCGAGAACTGCGGGGTAAGCTGTCGTTCGACCGCACCGCGAAAACCGAAGCCGCCGTCAAAGTCCCATGACGCGTTGCTCTGCTGATCGACCACATAGGGTCCCCATTGCACCCCGGCACCAGCCGAGACAAACCACTTGGGTGTGGTCTGCGCCTCACCGCGGAGCGGGATGGCGATCAGCAGTGCGAGCAGCAGGCGAGTGCGTGGGTGCATCGGACGAAGTGGAGGGGGTAACTTACCGTGACGGCTCATCTTTCCGATGAGATTTGACCGGCCAACTGCTTCAACCCCCGAGACACCGACGCGTGCCACCAACCCCAGCTCTTGGCGTGTCCATTGGCGATAGTCGCGTAACCGAGCAGCGGAACCTGCGAAGCGCCGAGATCGACCTCGCCTCGCCGCTGGAAATCGTCGACATCATGAACGCCGAAGACCGGCTGGTGGCCGACGCCGTGGCCACGCAGCGCGAGCCGATAGCCCGGGTGATCGGCTTTGTCGAAACGGCCTTTCGGGGCAATGGACGACTCTTTTATGTCGGCGCCGGTACCTCAGGGCGGCTCGGGATTCTCGATGCGAGCGAGTGCCCGCCCACCTTCGGCTCCGACCCCGATTTGGTGCAGGGCATCATCGCCGGCGGCGAACGCGCAGTGTTCCGTTCACAGGAAGGCGCCGAAGACAGCCCCGCTGGCGGCGCCGCCGCCATCGACGAGAAACAACTCGGGGCAGCCGATGTCCTCGTGGGGATCGCTGCATCTGGCACTACACCGTTTGTGCGCGGAGCACTGGCCCGGGCCCGCGAGCGCGGTGCACGCACGGCGCTGGTGGCTTGCACTCCGGTGGACGCTGCTTTTGGCGACACGCTCGACGCGCTCATCGTCGCGGTCGCCGGCCCCGAGGTGGTCACCGGCTCCACGAGGCTCAAGGCAGGCACCGCCACCAAGATGATCCTCAACATGATCACCACCGGCGCGATGATCCGCGTGGGCAAGACGTACGGCAATCTCATGGTCGACCTGCGCGCGACCAATGTGAAGCTCAAGGACCGCTCGGAGCGAATCCTGAGCGCCCTCACCGGTGCTTCGCGCGACGAGGCCCGCACCCTGCTCGAGGCGTCGGGGGGCAGTGTGAAGACCGCCCTCGTTATGCACCGGCTCAACACCGATCGCGCCGGGGCCGAACAGGCACTCAACGCCGCCGGTGGTGTCGTCCGTCGCATTGCCGCGTTCGGCACGTAGCCACGTTTTCGACCACGATCTCTTCCATGCTGCTCATCGGTCTCATGTCCGGCACCTCGCTGGACGGCATCTCGGCGGCGCTGGTGCGTTTTACGCGCGATGGCGCCCGCATTGTCCCCGACCTCCTCGGCTTCGAGGTGCTGGCCTACTCCACGGCTCAGCGCGAGCGCATGACCCGCGCGCTGCAGCAGGGCACCCCCGAGGAGTACTGCCGGCTCAACTTCGACCTCGGCGAATGGCTCGCCGCTGCAGCACTGCGGTTGCTGGCGTCGAGCGGGGTGGCCCGCGACGAGGTGGCCGCCATTGCGTCGCATGGGCAAACCATCTGGCATGTCCCGGGTCACTCCACCTGGCAGACGGGCGAGTCCGCAGTCATTGCCGAGCGTTGCGGCATCAAGGTGATCAGCGACTTCCGTGTGCGCGACGTCGCGGCGGGAGGGCAGGGTGCTCCGCTCGTGTCTGCTGCGGATCGGTTGCTGTTCTCCTCGCGGGACCACTGGCGCGCGCTCCAGAACCTGGGTGGCATCGGCAACGTGACGGTGGTGCCGCCGGGTGGAGACGATCGCGGTGTGCGAGCCTTTGATACCGGGCCTGGTGTGGTGATCATCGATGGCGTGGTGCGCCGCCACTTTCCCGAATTGCGTTACGACGAGGACGGACGGCTGGCGCGCGAGGGGCGCACGATACACGAGGTGGTGGCATCGCTGCTCGATGACCCCTACTTCCTCGCCCCGCCGCCCAAGTCCACGGGCCGCGAGTTCTTCGACCAGGCCTACATCGACCGCTTCATCGCCATGTGCCGGGGTGCGCGTCCCGACGCCACGGTGAGTGACATGGTCGCGACCGCGGTGTCGCTCACGGCCACATCGGTTGCCGACAGCTATCGCCGCTTCATGCCCGAGCCCGTGGCCGAGGTGGTGGTGTCGGGAGGCGGCGCGAAGAACCCGGCCCTGGTAGAGGCCATCGCGCAGAGCATTGCGCCCACACGTCTCGTCAGCTTCGACGACATCTTCTTTGATGGAGAGGCAAAGGAAGCCGTGGCCTTTGCCTTGTTAGGCTACCTGCACCTCACCGGAGCGCCCGGCAATGTGCCCACGGCCACCGGGGCACGTGGTCCGCGGATCCTGGGGAAAGTGACACCGGAGTGATGACCGGCTAAAGTGCAGCAGCGCGCCCTGTCGCACAGGGCTCGCCGATGCCGACGAGGTCAGGGTGCGACGCGACCGTACCAGCGCCACCCGAGATAAATCGCCAGTAACAGCCCGGCGGCCAGCAAGGCCGCGCGAATCATCAGGCCCTGCTGCCGCCGGTTCTCTCGAACCGAGACGGGGAAGGGTTCAATCGGTGCGCCACGCAGCATCTGGTCGGTGCGCTCACGGAGCAGCGTTTCGAGATCGTTCCCTGGTGGCGTGCTCGACGCGCGATCGTACAGCTGATGTCCGACGGGTTCTTCCGGTGTGGCTCGGCCCAGTCCCGCGCCATCAAAACGCGCCGCCACCACCGTGATGTTGTCCGGCCCCCCCAGCTCATTGGCGAGGTTGATCAGTCGCCTACACGCCGAAAGCAAATCACCTTCCTCGCGGACTGCCCGGGCGATTTCGTCGCCACGCACCAGACCCGTCAGCCCGTCGGAGCAGAGGATGAGCACATCGCCGCGCCGCACGCGCTGGTGGGTGAGGTCGACCTTGATATGGGCCTCGGGGCCGAGCGCCTGGAGGATGATGTTCTTTCGCTCCGATACTTCGGCCGCTTCTTCGGTCATCTCGCCGGCTTCGATGAGCTTTTGCACCAGCGATTGATCTTTTGTCAGCTGCCGGGCCTCGCCGTCGCGCACGAGATAGGCCCGTGAGTCACCCACCTGCGCCAGATACAGCTGATCGCCAAGCAGACCGGCAATGGTGGCGGTGGTGCCCATTCCACGGACTTCGGCGTGTTCGGTGGCGTAACGATAGATGACGCCGTTGGCGGTCTGTGTCGCGCGCTCGAGTGCTCCCACAAAAGCGTCGGGGGCGACGCTCTTCTGTTCGGCCCACTCCTCACGCAGCGTCCGCAGGACCACGTCCACGGCCGTCTGGCTCGCCAGTTCGCCAGCGGCGGCGCCGCCCATGCCGTCTGCCACCATGAACAACACTCCACGCGCGCCCACCTTCTGCTGCACCGGTGTGTCGAACTCGATGGGGAGCCCGCGGGCGAGGTCCGAAACGACGAAGGCGTCCTCGTTATGGTCGCGGGTGCGGCCCACATCGGTGAGGGCGTACACCTCAACGAGCACACTGCCGCTCTGGGCCTCTCCGGCGAGCCGTGCGGCGCGCACTTCAGTGGGGGTCTTCACGGCGTCGTCACCCGCATGGGGCGTCCAGAAATTCCACGGACACCCACACCATCACGCCAAGTCCACCTTCATGACCTTGCCAGCCAGGGACAACCGCTGGCCGCTGGCAATCCGGCGCGCCCCACGCACGGCGAGCGCAACACCGTTGCGGCTGCCCACGTCGCGTACGGTCACACTCCCATCCTCGAGACAGACAATGGCCGCGTGCCGCGCGCTCATGGTGCGATCGTAGGCAAAGACCCAGTCTCCCTCTTCGCGACCCACCAGCACTGAACGTTTGGGCCACAGGTAGAGCGTGTCGCGCACCCGGCCGTCGCCACGCAGCTGTTCCAGCACCGCGACGTCGCGTCCGGGGATGATGGAGCCCAGCTGGTTCTGGTCGGCGAAGTAGGTGCCGTCGTCGGTCCATCGGCGGTAGCGGATGACTTGCGAGCCTAACAGGAGAACATCGCCATCGGTCAGCGGAGTTTCCTGCGTCAGGAAAACATAGAGGGCTCGCGGATTTCCCACCGGCTCAACCCGCATTCCGCCGTCTTCCATGGTCAGCGTCGCGCCGTCCCCTCCCGCCATCCCGTCACCCACCATCAGCTCCACGCCATCGGTGAGCACCGTCGCGGTCTCGCTCTCGAGCGCCACCACGCGTGTCACACTGCCCACGGAGTCGAGCACCGACAGTGAGGCTTTGCCGACGAGCGCAACACCGCGCGGTGACGTTGATCCAGGCCCAGGCGGTCCGCCGCCACCCGCGAGCCGTACACCACACCCCGCGCAGAACCTCGCCGTTTCGTCCGTGCGGATGGTGCCGCACGATCGACAGAAGGTCATGGTTTCGTCTGTCGCCGCGGCGAGCCTGAAGCCGCAGCGCGCACAGAACGGGATCCCAGCCCTGTTGGTGTGATCGCAATGCGGACAGCGCCCCACACGTGGAGGGAACTGCGATCGCCCGGAGGTACCCAGGATCAGACCGGGGGTGGCTTCGCCACACCAGGTGCAGAACCGAACGCCCGGCGAAAGAGGTTGACTACACTTGGAGCACTGGGGCACGCCTGAGGATCTGGACGGAGTCAGAACTGGCTTCCTCGCACGAGTGCGGCGAAGATGACACACTGAGCCGTACGGAGCAACTCCGATGCCGGATTCGCGGGAATCGGAAACCCCGGTAGCTTATGCAGATGCGGCCATTTGTTCACCCCGGAATTGCAGCGCTGGCGCGACTTGTCGTGGTGGGCATAGCCGCCACAATGACCGCTTGCACCAAGCGGGCCGGGTTACCGCCAGGGGCCTCCCCTGTGCCGAACTCGTCCGTTGAGGCGCGGCCACTTCCTCCAGTGCCAGCTGTCAATGGCAGGCTGGAGATCCGCGTGGTGTATCCACCAGCCGGCGCCTCCATAGCCTCTGTCGACTCCAACTTCATCTTCGGCTCGATCGGCACCGGCTCGGCGCGCCTCCAGATCAATGGTGTGGACGTACCTGTCCTACCCAATGGGAGTTTTCTTGGATTTCTCCCACTTCCCGCGGGAGATGCCCCCACCTATCGCCTTGTTGCGGTGCGTGGATCCGACACTGTCGCATCGGAGCATCGACTGCGTCGTGTGCCTCAACCCACTGTTCTCCCTGCGGGTGGCAATCTCATCGTTGACGCAGCGAGTGTGACACCGGCCGATGGACTGTGGCGCCTCCCCGACGATCTGGTGCGCGTGAGTCTGCGCGCCGCTCAGGATGCGACCGTTGAGCTGTTGTCGCCACGCGGGCGTGTGGGCCTCGTTCGGCGAGGCGTCGGCTTCGCCGCTGATGTACGAGCCCAATGGCTCGCAGACAGCGCGCAGCTTATGGTGTACCGCGGACGCGATACAGTACGCGTCCCTGTTCCGCGAGTCACCCTCCTCGACGAGGGACGCTTGCCGTTAGGCACGGTGGGGGTCGCGCCCTCCACACTGCCCGATAGCGATCGGGTGGTGGTCGCGCGCCCGGTGGTGGGCGGTACGTACAAGTGGTTCCTTCAGCCCGGAACCGTTCTGCCCATAACGGCCCGTCAGCGCGATGCCTGGCGTGTGCGGCTCGACGACCGGCTCGATGTCTGGGTCGACGCCGCCGAAATCGGCACGCCAGTCGTGGGAGAAATCCGACCGTCGCGGGTAGCCGGAAATGCACGAGTGCGATCGGGCGATGGCTACACGGACGTCGTCATACCGATGGCGTCGGCGCCACCCTGGTCGGTGGAGATATTTCCGGGCCGGCTCGAACTCACGTTGCACGGCGTCACGGCCAACACCGACATCATCAACTACGCCACGGCCGACACTCTTGTCGAGCGGGTCACCTGGCAGCAGGAGACAAACGATCGGGCGCGGTTCACCGTGACGCTCAGGCGCGATGCGTGGGGATACCTCGCGCGCTTCGAGCGAGGGGCGTTCACACTCCGGATCCGGCACGCGCCGCGTGTCGATCCCGTGCGGCCACTGAACGGGTTGGTGATCGCCGTTGATGCCGGACATCCGCCCGCCGGCTCCACCGGACCAACCGGCCTCTATGAAGCGGTCGCCACGTTGCCGATCGCCGAACGACTGCGTGGCATCCTCGAAAGCCGAGGCGCGCGTGTGGTGATGACACGCACCGGTCCCACCGCGTTAGGCCTGGGAGATCGCCCGATGATCGCGCGCCGCGCCGGCGCACACGCGATGGTCTCCATACATCTCAACGCACTCCCCGACGGGGTGAATCCCTTCACCGCGCACGGCACCGGCACGTACTACTTCACCGGGCACTCTGTCGCCATGGCGCGCGCCGTCCAGTGGGGGATGGTGCGTCGCATGGGGTTGCGAGACCTCGGCATCAACTACGACAACCTTGCCGTGGTCCGCGGCACCTGGATGCCTTCGGTGTTGTGTGAGGGTGCTTTTCTCATGATTCCGGAGCAGGAGGCCGCCTTGCGGACGCCAGAGTTCCAGGATGCCTATGCCACCGGTGTGGCCGATGGGCTCGAGCGATTCTTTCGGGAGCGCGCGGTCAGCCAGCCCTGACGGGGCAGCAACCGCCGCGCCTAACGATCGTCCACGCGTTCGAGAATCCGGAGATCGACGATCAGTGGACGGTGGTCCGACCCCATGTCTCCCCCAACGCGCGATCGCGACGCCCGAACCCCGCTGGTATACAGCACGTGATCGATCCGCAGCCGAATCCAGCCGTTGTACTTCGTGGCGCCGAACCCCGACCCTGACACACCGAAGGCGTTGGTGAGGTCGCTCCAGTTGTCGCGAATGTTGCGGCTCTCCGCGGGGGCATTGAAGTCGCCCGCCACAATCATCGGAATCACCCCTCCATCCACCCATTCTCTCGCCCGGCGCGCCTCGATAGCGCGGATCTCAGCGTTCGCCGAAAACCGCTCGAAGTCAAAGCCGTCGAGGAGGGTCTCCAGCCCCTTCCGCGCCGTTTCGAGATGCAGATTCGTGAAGCCGAGTGGGCCTGCCGGTGTGTCGAGCATGTACCGCACCACGAACCCCGCACCACCGACCTGCGAGTCCGTGTCCGAGCGCACGCGATCGAGCGACGCACGATCCATCACCTCGGCGGCTCGGATGGGAAAGCGGCTCACCAGGCAGAGTCCTTCACTCCGATGCGTGTGCCATCCCGGCATGAGGCGGAGTTTCTCGGGGAGGACGGGACCACACTCCTGGATGGCCACAATGTCGGCGCGCCAGCCGTTGAGGTAACTCAGGAACTCGTCGGGAATTCGCGCCTGCTCTCCGACATTGACCGTCACGACGCGGATGGGCAAACCCTTGGCAGCAGGCAGACGGGTGCGCCACCCCGTGTGAAAATCCATGAGGCCGAAGAGCACCACCGGCACGGCCAGAAGCCCCGGGAAGAGCACAGCTCGCCGCACGAACACTGCGAGTGCCAGCACTCCAACCACGGGGAGCGCAAAAATCCAGCGCCCGGAAAAGAGCAGGAGGGTGGCGGGGAGAAACCGATCTCCCAGCCCGCGCATGAAGAGCGCGGCGGCGAGTGAGCCACCCAGCACAATCCAGGCGGCAAGGGTCAGCACCTTGGCCGCCATCGACAGGGGGCGGCGTGGTGTCTCGGCAATGGACCAGCTGGACTCGATCCCGCGCCGAAGCCTTTGCATCCATCCGGCGAGGCGCTCGCCTGCGGTCCTGCCGGGTTTCTCGACGTGGATATACTGCGAGGGCGCGGCCAGCGGTGACTTGAGCTTCAGCACGCGCTTGCAGCGCCAGCAGGTGATCAACTGGCCCAGGTGTTCTTCTTCCACCTGGAAACGCTCTCCGCATTTACAGGTGACGGCGTAGGCTGGCACAGAACGGGGCTAAAGCGGAATCCAATACGAGAACTTCACCAGAAATGTATTGTCCGTTGGTGCTCGCCAGAGCTCCAGGAGGTCACGCCGTGCGGCAAAGTCCCCCAAAATCACCTCGCTGCGTTGCCGGCGCTGCCACACGACAAACACGGCGGAGCCCGGCCGGTACTCCCACCGGACCACCGCGTTGCCGATCAGGCTTCGGAGATTGAAGTCCTGTTCGCCCACCGAGTAGTCGCTGGTGCCGTCGCCATTGAAATCAAAGTGGCGGCGCTGGGCCGCATCGACACAGGTCCTGCCATTCGCGCATGAGGTGCCAGCGGTGGTGGATCGGGCCAGCCCCTCACCAAACTCGGTAAAGCGAAAGCTCAGCGGGGCGTCGAGTTGCTTGTAGCGCGAAAAATCGCCTGACGACAGGAGCGGCTGGGCAAAAAGCTGGAAACTCAGCGTCGGGGAGAAGGCGGCGTTGAGGCGTGTGGGGAAGGTGAGTTCCCGTCGGTCGACTTCCCCAAAGAGATAGCGCCGCCCAAAGGTCGGAGCAAAGTCGGTGGTGCTGCTGGTGCCGACATACTGTGCCCCGATTGTGGACGTCTGCCACCGCGGCTCCACATCGAGCTCGAGTCGCGCCGATGGACGCCAGGCGATTCCCATCCCGAGCTGTGTTTCGTGGCCCACGCCGAGCATCCCGTTCTCGTAGCTCACACTGGGTCGAAGGGAGAGCGTGCGACGCCGGTCGGTCTGGAGGGAAATCCGTGCTTCGCCGGAGCGTGGGTTCAGCATCAGCGGTCCACCACGCGTGCCCACGCGATCCGACAGCTCGGGGCGATAAGTGAGGTTCGTTTCGATGCGCCAGAAGTTGTTGAACTCCAGGTTCGCGTTGGCGCTCACCGAGCCGCTGACATGCGCGCGTCCCCACGCCTCCGGAGAAAAGCGCCCCGCGATGGCATCGTGACTCCAATTATGGAATGTCGACATCGACACGTTGTACGTGCGAAAAATCCGTCCCGGAACGATCTCGCGATACGACACACGTACGCCGCCGTCCAGCACCTCCTGACGGGTGCTGAAGCCCACATCGTTGACCTCGAAGCCGGGGGAGACCTGCGCTGCCCACACCGAACCCGTCCAGTGTGTTCCTCGCCGTTTGTCGAGGGTCATGCGCCAATCCACGCCCGACATTTCGCGTTGTGCCGAATCAACGCTCAGCCCTCGCGCATCGGGGCGCTGGAAAAAGTGGTTGCTCGCGCGCTGAATGCGAATCATCGCCACCGAGTCGCCACGCACATGTGAACCGGCGACATACCCGAAGAACGCCCATTCTCGGTTCTTCCACTGATGCTCCCAATCGACGCCGGCGTTGAACGCGGTTGAGGGGAGGTAGTGGAAGGAGCGGTCGCCCGGGAGTTCACGGCGCAGCGCCGTACCGATGGCGCCGATCGTCGATGCCCCGCGATTGAAGTCCTGTCGGAGACGGAACACTCCGTATCCGGCACGGGGCTCCGCCCTGAAGCGCTGGGTGGGAAGGGAGTCGGCCAGGAAGGCGCGACCATCGGTTTCTTCGGTTACAGCGGCGAGTGCGCCGATCGACATCCCGCGCTGGCTTCGCCCCGTGAACTTGGCCGCGCCCAGGATATTGGTGGCGAGCGGCACGTCTGAGAAAAGCGTTCCGGACGGCGGGCCTCCGCGTGGGGCGCGCCCCAGACGCCTGGAGTAATAGAGGCGGTTACGTCCCCCCGAGAGCGAAAAGTCGAAGATCTTCGCGTCTTCCACAAAGAAGGGGCGCCGCTCTTCGAAGAATTGCTCAAAGGCGGTCAGGTTGATGATCGCCGGGTCGGCCTCAACCTGCCCGAAGTCAGGGTTGATCGTCGCATCGAGCGTAAAGGTGCCTCCGATCCCCAGTCGAACGTCGAGCCCTCCACGCGAACCATGATCACGCCCCGTCTTGAAGGGGTTCCCCGGCTGGGCCGTACCTCGAAACACCGAGCCGAGCGCGTAGGGACGCAGCTCCACTCGGCGCGCGCTCTGGGCGCGTACTCCTTCGAGTGCTGCAAACTGGGAAACAATTCCGCGTTGCAGGCGCGAAACGAGGGAAAAGTGGGACTCTTCGTTGGTTCGAACGCGACGGCGGATGAAGTTCACGCCCCAGCGCTGCTCCTGGTCCGACGCCCTGAACCGCAGTTGCGAGAGCGGTATGCGCAGTTCAGCCACCCAACCCAGCGAATCAATACTGACGGCCGAGTACCAGACCGCATCCCAGGCCCGATCGCGTTCGTTGTCGTCGAACACGTATTCGTCTCGCTGGATGTTGGCCGCACTCACCCGGAACAGGAAACCGGTGCGCCTGTCGTTGTTGGAGTCGAATCCGACCTCGAAGTGATCAGCCTGGGCATCCTGATCCCGGCGCACCACCTGACGCGCAATCGACGACGGGTCGCGGTCATACATGCGGGCACCGATCCAGACCGAGACATCGTCAAAGAGCACGCGGACCTCGGTGCGCTCTGATGGGGAGTCACCCTCAGTCGGCTCTCTATTGATGAACCGGTTGGCGACCTCCGCGTCACGCCAGGCCGCGTCATCCAAACGCCCATCGATGAGTATGGGCGTGCTTCGGGTCCCGGCGCGTAAAAGGGGCCGTGTACCAACGGCGGTGCTGTCCTGCGCAGCCGCCATGTGAGGCGCCGCTAATGCAGAAGAGAGTAACGCTGCTGTAAGGAACGCGCGGATGAGCGGTGATGGCACAGGGCGGATACGTGTTGGGGGGCGCCGACGTTAACCCGGAGTGTGACGCGTTGCGCTCGCTCGACGAAAAACACGGCAGGGTGCGGTGCTCACGCTACGTCAGAAGGCGTCTCAATCAGGAATACTGCCTAGAAACGCGACACTCTCGCCATTTTCGCGTTTGGTACAGCTCTTGACTGTGATACAGGGCACAAGGACTGTATGCGGTATGGCACCTTAACCAAAGGGTTAGACGAAGATGAAAACACGTTCACTGGGTTGGTTGATGGGGGCGGCGGCGGTGGGCATCGCTGCGTGTTCGGACAGCGGTACCGCGACACGAATTGTCGGTGCGCCAGAGGTGTTTCTTGGCGCGATCGCCAACCTCCCGGGCGACGGCGAAGCAAACGGCGAAAGCTTCGAGGTGTGCAAGTCCTATCGCGGCTTCACCGGTACGGGTCCCACCGTGACGATTAACGTCCAGACGGTCGCCAACGGCCCGAACGGCACCAGCACCGCTTTCTCCACCACTCTGGCGGATGGTGAGTGCAAGGTTATCTGGACCACCGGTCAGGAAGGCGAGACCGTGACCGTCACCGAAGTTGTGCCGACCGACTTTACGGCGTCCTACGTCAAGGTAACGTCCACTCGTCCTGGCGGTTCGGGCACGACCCGTATTGTCGATACCTTGCCCGAAGCGCCTGGTAACACCGCCAGCGGCAATGCCTCGGGCGCCCCGATTCCCTCGGGCACGCTCATCCGCTTCATCAACACCTACACCCCGCCGCCCCCGCCGCCGGCTGGTTGCAGCTACACGATCGGTTACTGGAAGACCCACGCTGGCTTCACGGGCAATAACGCCGACGTCGTCTCGCAGTACCTGCCCATCTCGCTCGGAACGTCTGGTGGCGCCAAGAGTCTTGTTGTCACCGATGCAGCCAGCGCCGTCCATGTCCTGAGCATGGGCACGGGCTCCCCGTCCAACGGCATCGTCAAGCTGTACGCACAGCTCCTCGCCGCCAAGCTGAACATCGCGTCTGGCGCCAATGGTTCGGCCGTGGCGGCAACGATCGCTGCTGCGGACGCCTTCCTCGCAGCCAACAACGTCGCTTCCTGGACGTCGCTCTCCGGCGCACAGAAGGGCATGGTGAACGGTTGGATGAGCACGCTCGACAGCTACAACAACGGGCTGATCGGCCCGGGCCACTGCGTGTAAGCGAAGCGCGGTTGCACAAGGGGGCCCCGGCAAACGCCGGGGCCCCTTTGTTTTCCTCTCGCCAAACTGCGGCGCTTACATGATCGCGCCCTGCTTCTTCTTGCCGATCACCACGTCGACCTTGAGGTTGGTCAGCAGCCTGTTGAATGACTCGACGTCGGTTTCCATGGCGTCCACATCGCTACGGAGCAGCCGCCAGAGCCGGTCCAGTTCCGCCAGCCGCTCGCGCGTGCCCTGCGTCAGCACCGGGTTTCCCTCCACCTGACCAAGCAAAAAGCCGAACTGTCCATTGAGGCCGTTGGCGTAGTTGATGATGTCCTGCCCATTCTGCGCCTTGGTGGTGAGCCGCGGCTCGAGGGTCTCGGTTTTCTTGACCAGTGCACCACCAGTTGCTGCGATCGTTTTGGCACTGTCGGCGTCCCTGGTGCGCGTGATGACGCCCTGCACCTGGGTCTTCACATCACGCACACGATTCACGGCGTCATGCATTTCGCCAATGCGCTGAATGAGGAGGTTGGCGACCGAGTCGCGCTCGGTGACCTGGGCGACCGTGGCGGTGAGCCGAGGATCGAGGCGCACCTCGAGCGTCTGCGTCCGGACGGTAGCGCCCGCCGTGAGCCGAACCGTATAGGTGCCCGGTGACACCCGTGCGCCGCCGTTAGGCGCTCCGAACAGGAGCACCCCCGGGAGTTGTGTTGGCCCGGCGCGTCGCAGGTCCCACACCCAGCTGTTGACGCCTGCCCGCGGAGTCAGGCGGTTGTTTCCCGTCCCCTCTCGGTTTGTCACAGATCGCATCACGGTGCCTTTACTGTCCAGGAACTCGAGCTTCACCGTGGTGGCGCTGTCGGGTGCTGCGGCCAGCCGGTAGAAAATCACGGCCGGGCCGCGCGGATTGGCGCCGGCATTCCGCGGGGTGAAGAAGCCGCCGCCTCCACCCGTACCAACCGCTGGCCGTGGTTTGTACAAGTGCGCCGACGCCCGCATCACCGAGTCCGCGTGCTGACGCACCACCGAGAGGTCGTCGAGAATCCAGAAGGCGCGCCCCTCCGTGGCCGCAATGAGGTCGCCATGCCGCACCTCAAGATCGGTGACTGGCACCACTGGCAGATTGCCCGACCAGGCATGCCAGAGTGCGCCGCCGTCATAGGAGATGTAGACCCCGGTCTCCGTTCCGGCGAACAACAGTCCCTTGCGCTCCGGATCCTCACGCACCACACGCACCGGCTCGTTGTTGCGCAGCCCATCCACAATGGGGGTCCAGCTCTGTCCGTAGTTCACCGACTTGTAGATGTACTGCGCTGCGTCTCCCACGCGGTCTTTGCGGAAGGCGACATACACGGTCCCGGCATCGTGCGGAGAGACCTCGATTTCGTTCACCAGTCCGTCGCCAGCGGCAGGGGGCGTGATATTCGTCCAGCTCGTGCCACCATTGCGGGTGAGCTGCACGTTGCCGTCGTCGGTGCCGACGTAGATGGTGTTGGCGTCGTGTGGCGATTCCTCGATCACAAACACCGTGGCGTACACCTCACCACCGGCCCCTTCGTTGGTGATCGGTCCGCCGCCCCATCCCTGCCTGGACCTGTCGTTTTTCGTGAGATCTGGAGAAATGGGCGCCCAGCTCTGACCGCGATCGCGCGTGCGGAAGAGCACGTTGCCACCGTGGTACACCACCTGGTCGTTGTGCTGCGACACCAGGATCGGCGCCGTCCAGTTGAAGCGGTACTTCGTCTTGTCGGTCGGCTCCGTCAGGTTCATCTCGGGATAGGCCATGATGTCGCGGCTCAGCCCGGTCTCCTGGTCCAGTTCGTCAATCAAGCCCTGATAACATCCGCCATACACATACCGCGGGCTGCGGCCACTCACCCCGATGTTGGCGCTTTCGCACCCGGGGCCGTTGTTCCATTCGCGTTCGGTGATCGCGCCGCCATCACTCCGGCTCTGGATCACCACCGAGGAGTTGTCCTGCTGTCCTGAATAGAGCTTGTAGGGGTAGCTGTCGTCGACGGTGACGTGATAGAACTGCGCCGTCGGCTGGTTGTCCTGCGAGCTCCAGCTCTTGCCTCCGTCCAGCGAAATGGAGGCGCCACCATCGTTGGCGTTGATAACGTAGTTGCTGTTGGTGGGGTTCACCCACACCCCATGGTTGTCGCCATGCGTGGCCGGCACATTCTGGAAGGTGCGCCCGCCATCGATGGAGCGGAGCAGGGGCGCGTTGGAGATCCACACCACATCCGCATTCTGCGGGTCG
Source organism: uncultured Gemmatimonadota bacterium (assembly GCA_902826615.1). Lineage (GTDB taxonomy): Bacteria > Gemmatimonadota > Gemmatimonadetes > Gemmatimonadales > Gemmatimonadaceae > RBC101. The sequence goes on along the minus strand of CADEFN010000004.1, from coordinate 68,528 downwards.
GCGGTGATGTGCATGTAGTACCAGCTGCGGGTCTGGATCAGCCGGTCACCCGTCATCAGGCGCCACGTGCGCCCGGCGTCGTCGCTGCGGTAAAGTCCCCCCTGTTCGGCCTCGACGATGGCATACACACGGTCCGGGGTGGCCGACACCGCCACGCCGATCTTGCCCAGCAGTTTTGGCAGTCCCTCGCTGAGACGGGTCCAGGTGTCGCCGCCATCTGTGGACTTGTAGATGCCCGAACCGGGGCCACCACTTCGCACATTCCACGGCACACGCTGATGATCCCACATGGCCGCGTACAGGATGCGCGGATTGGTCGGGTCCATGGCCAGGTCACTCGGCCCGGTCGTCATGTTGTCGCCCTTGAGCACCTGCGTCCACGACTTGCCGCCATCGGTGCTGCGATACACCCCACGGTCAAAGGTGCCTTTCCAGCGATCACCCTGCCCGGCGACGTAGACGATGTCGGGATTCTGCGGATGCACACGCACGGCCGAGATCTGACGTGTGGGGGCGAGACCGATGTTCTTCCAGGTGCGTCCCTGATCTGTGGACTTGTAGACTCCATCGCCATAGGTCGACGACTGCCCGCGGATGGCATGTTCGCCGGTGCCCACGTAAATCACGTTGTGGTCCGAGGGGGCCACCGCGATCGCGCCGATGGTGCTGGACTTGAAGAAGCCATCGGAGATGTTGCGCCACGAGATGCCGGCGTCATCGGTGCGCCAGAGTCCACCGCCGGTGTACCCGGCCAGGTACGAGAGAGGCTGTGAGGGAATACCGGCGACGGCCACCGAGCGGCCGCCGCGGAAGGGACCAACCAGCCGCCAGTTGATGGCCTTCCATGCGGTCGTATCAGGGGCCTGGGCCGGCGCTGCGGCGGGGAGCAGTGCGGCTACGGCTACAAGGGCAAGGCGACGAAGGGACACGGTTGCTACCAGGTGTGAGGACGAGGGTACGTTGTGCAGCGTGGCAGAGTGCGTCAGTGAGCGAGCGGGGGCAAGAGGGGCTCGGGCTACCGTACGGCGTCGGCGCGACGCTCCATGACCCACAGGGGAGGCTCCAAATCCGTCGGCGGTGGTACAACCGGGAATCGCAACGTTTTGGGGGGATCGCATGCCGTCTTTCGTCAGGATTGTGTTGGTGGCGGCTCTCGTGACAGGGCGCGGGCTCCATGGACAGGACACGGTCTACGTGCGCCGCGTGCTTCCAGAGGGCGACCTGCGCCCCTCGTCCACGATCACCATCAGCTTCAATCGACCGCTCGCGGGTACGCTCGAGCGTCTGCGCAATCCGGCCGAATTTGTGCGACTGGAGCCCGCGATTGTTGCGCGCATGGAATGGCGCGATCCCGCGACCATTCGCATTGTGCCGCGCGAGCCCCTGACACCCGGTTCCGCGCTGACGGTGCGGGCGAGCGGCCCGGTGGCGACACTTTCGGGCGACACGTTGGTGGCTGGGTGGTCGAAGCGTTTTGTCGTGCGGCCGCCGGCCGTCGTGGGGAGCGTGCCTGGCCTCCATCCGCAGGCGCCGGGGCAACTGGAGCCGGATGGACGACTGCTGCTGCGCTTGAGTGGAGCAGTGGATACCGTCGCGCTGCGGCAGTCGGCCCGGCTGGTTGGGTCGGCCGCTTGTTCGGGCATGGACGGCGATATTCGCTTCGACGTGAAGGCGCGGGCCCCGAGCACCAACGATCCGTGGCAGCTGCAGGGCCACGATGTCCCGCGCGACTCTGTGGAACGACGCTTTGATCAGGTAGTGGAACTCACGCCAGTGCGTCGCCCGCCGGAAGGCTGCACGCTCGACTTCGAGGCGGCGTTGCCCGACGGGCCACAACTCGAGCGTATCCGGTACCAGGTCAGGACCGCCTTGTCCTTTGCCATGGCGCAGGTCAGGTGCGCAAATGCGCGTGATTGTGCGGCCTCGCCGACGTTGCAGCTGTCGTTCACGGCGCCGGTGCGGTTTGATGACGTGCGGCGGTATCTCACCTTTTCCCCGGCCGGTGTGGTGACCCTGCCTGATTCGTCGCCGCCCAGCATGGTGTGGTCGTTCCCGCTTTCGATCCAGCCCAGGCAACGGCTCATGGTGACGGCGGACGCACGCCTGCGTGATGTATGGGACCGGGCCCTGAGCGGCACACGCGAGTTGGTCATGACCGCGGGAGACCGGATCCCGGCGTTCTCGATCAACTCGGGACTCACGACGGTGGCGCGGGGGACGCAGCCGATCCTCCGGGTGCGGCATGTCAACGTCGACTCATTGACACTGACGATGGTGGTCGATCCGCGCCCGGTGGCGATCTCGGCAACGCAGCCGGCTGCCGATGAAGCCGTCTTCGCGGCCGCCACGCGACACGTCACCATGGGCCTACGCCTGGACGCGCCCCGTAACAGTGAACAAGCCACCGAGGTCCCGCTCCGCCTGCCGGACGAGTGGCGTAACGAGCGCGTGCTGGTACTGGCGACCGCAGCCGGCGTGCCGCAGGGGCTGCAACTCGATGGTGAGCCACAGCGGGTGACACCAGGGGACCTGGGGCGCCCTGTTGCACTCATCCAGTCGACCGACCTCATGGTCCATGCACGGGGGAGTGCCGCGGGAGGCGGGGTGTTCGTAACCAACGTCCGCACCGGTGCTCCCGTGCAGAACGCCCGGGTGCGCGTGTACGACGACGAACTCGCCGTGGTTGCCTCCGGCGTGACCAGCGCCGAGGGGCTCGTGCGGCTGGTTGCGAGACCTCGAGCAACGGCGGCCAGCGCAGAAGCGACTGAAGGAGAGATTCAGCCGGGCAACGCCGCGTGGCCCTATCGCGCCACGAGCGCCGTGGAAGTGACCACCGCGAGCGATCACTCCGCCGTCGCACTGGGAAGCACCATGCGAATCCTCGGGCGTCGCGGTCCGATGAGCTGGCCGGGTTGGTGGGGTGGGTTACCCGTCAGGCGGCGCGCGGTGGTGAGCACCGATCGCGGCATCTACCGACCCGGAGAAAAAGTGTTCTTCACCGGGGTCGTCCGCGACGGCTGGCTCGATGCACTGAGGGCACCTGCTGGCGAGCCGGTGCGGTGGCGGGTGTATCGCCCCGACGACGGGACGGGTGAGACCCGTCTGTTGCTTCGCACCGCAACGCTTTCGCGCTTTGGGGTACACGCCGATTCGCTGACACTGCCGACGCCGGCGCGCCTGGGCACGTGGATGGTGCGCCTCGAGCGGAAGCAGGGACGCACCTGGACCACGGCCAGCGAGGCGTCGTTCGAGGTCGCCGAGTATCGGGCCCCGGAGTTCCTGGTCAACTCAACGTTAGGCGGCGACGCCCTCGTGCGCGGGGACACGGCGCGTGCCACGGTCGCGGCCCGGTTGCTCTTTGATGCCCCATTGTCCGGCGGCGCGGTGATCTGGAATGCGTGGTTCACCGAACTGCAGCCGTGGGAGATCCGGATCCCGGGTCTTCCGCCTGGGTGGTCCGTTGGTCAGGCCACCTCCTGGTGGGAGGGGGCGAGCGAACAACGGTCGGTGTATGTGACGGGCAACGACTCCACCCGTCGCGACGGCACAGCGCTTGTGGTGATTCCCACCGACACCATGCGAAGCCTGACGCGTGGTGCGAGACTGGCGTTCAGTGTGGCAGTGACCGACCGGAGCGGCCAGCCGATCACGAGCACTGTCTCCACCACTGTCGCGCCGGCGTCGTTCTACCTGGCCGCGAAGCCGGAGGGCGACGGCTGGACATGGCGCGCAGGGCGAGAAGAGGGAATCCGCGTTGGGGCCATCACCCCTGCGGGGGTGTGGCAAAGCGGGATGCGTGCACAAGTCACCGTGACGACGCGTAGGTGGATCCCGCGCGGCGGCGCGTGGGGCTTCAACGGCTGGGACATCAAGGTGGACACGGTGGGCCGGGACTCGCTGGTGGTCAGGGACACGGCAACCGTCTGGCGGTTTGCTCCGGAAACCGAAGGAATCGTCGAGGTGGAGTTCCGGGCGCAAGACACGCAGGGACGGTTGACGGTGACGTCTGTCAGCCGGTACGTATTCGGCAAGGGAGGGTTTGTCTGGCAGGGTGACCCCACGACGCTCCGGGTCTTTGCAGCCAGGGACTCCGTGAAGGTGGGAGAGGCGTTGTCGATGAGCTTCTCATCGCCCTTTGAGGAAGCGCAGGCCTGGGTGACCGTGGAACGCGAAGGAGTGCTGACTCAGGAGCGCCACCTCGTGCGCGGTGGAGAAAACACGCTGCGCCTCCGTGTGCAGGAGTCGTGGATCCCGGAGGCCGTGGTGAACGTCGTGCTGGTGCGCATGGGCGACCTCACGCGCACCGATTCGCTGGCGCAGCGGTACCGCGCGGGAGCAGTACGCCTCGTGGTGGACCGTGCGCCGCGGGCGTTGCAGGTGGCCCTCAAACCCGCACGTCCCGAGTACAAACCCGGGGAAACAGCCACGATCCAGGTGTCGCTGCGCGACGCGCGGGGCCGCCCGGTGCAGGGTGAGGCGGTGGTGTGGGCAGCCGACGAGGGTGTGTTGTCCCTGACAGGGTTCACCACACCGGCGTTGCTGCAGCAGGTGTACACCGAGGGTGCGCCGGGCCTGGCGTTTGGGACCACCCTCACGTCTCTGGCGCTCGAACTGGCGAGGTTACGCGGCGAGGGGTATCGCGAGTTTCGGAGTCTTCGCGGTGTGGCGACGTTGCACTTGGACCAGGTGGTGGTTACCAGCGTCGCCGCGATGGACGTCGCTGACATGGCCAAGGTCGGCCGAGCGGACAGTGTCACAACGCGCAGCGACTTCCGTTCAACCGCCTTCTTCAAGGGCGCCGTCATCACGAATGCCGCTGGCCTGGCCCGCGTGCGTGTGAAACTCCCCGACAACATCACGAACTACCGCCTCATGGCGGTCGCCGTGGATGCACGCGACCGGGCCGGGAGCGGCGAGGCGCCACTTGTCGTCACCAAGCCGCTGCTGGTGCGCGCCGCGCTGCCGCGCTTTGTGCGCGTCACCGACACCTTTCAGGCTGGGGGTGTCGTCAACACCCGGGGCCGCAGCGGAGTGCTTCCCACCCGTGTCAGCGCGACCGGTGAGGGAGCCCTGTCGCTCACCGGCGCTGTCGCACGCAACGAACAGGTAGGCCAGAACGGCACCCTCACCCGCTTTGACTGGATCGCTCGACCGGGAACCTCTGGAAAGGCCACCCTGGCGGTGAGCGGTGGAGGGCTCCAGGACGCCGTGGCCCTCGAACTCCCCGTGCGCCCCGATCAGCACGCACGTGCCCAGTCGATCGTCGCCCTCGTGCGGGACAGCACGACACTTCGCTTCACGTTGCCGACCGGCATCGACCCCGTGCGCTCACGACTCACCATTCGAGTCGGCCCGACGCCACTCCCGGTCATTCGCACCTGGGTCTCGTACCTCGACACGTATGCCTACGCCTGCACGGAGCAATTGGCCAGCGCAGCCCGAGGTGTCATTGCCCTTCTGCAGTTGCACCAGGCTCGGGCAGCACGCCTCCCGGACGTGCCGATGCTGCGCGTCAGGCTGCACGCGATCGTCAGGCAACTTGCCACCCGGCAGCGGGTGGACGGGAGCTTCGGCTACTGGTCATCGGGTTCGTGGACGACTCCGCAGTTGAGCACCTACGTCGGCGAGGTGCTGCTCGACGCCCGTGACCTCGACATCGCCGTGCCCCAGGAGGTCATCGACCGACTGGAGCGCTACCTGTCGAATGCCTGGAACAGCCAGGCCCTCATGCCCGACACCACCTATGGCACCAGACGGGAGCGTCAACGCACCATTCAGGGACACCTCGGCGAACGGTTGGCGCAGGCGGAGTTCCTTGTCCGAGTGGGGAAACCGGTTGCCATCGACGACATGGTCGGGGTGCAGTGGGGGCTCACGTTTGAAGATCGCGCCCGGCTTGCCTTGCATCTCAAGCGGGCGTCCGGCCGCGACCCACAGGCCTCCACCCTGCTCGATCTCCTCTGGCAGAGCGTGACCATCGTTGGTAACCGCGTTGATATGCCGGACTCCACGCTGGTCACAACCGGATTTCCGTCTCGCATTCGTCCCGCCGCCCTGCTGCTGAGGGCGACGCAAGCCATCAACCCCAACCATCCCGGAATCGGCCCGCTCGCGCAGCGCATCATCCAGCGCGAACGCGCCGAGATGGGCGCCTGGTGGAACACGCAGGACTATGCCTACGCGGCGGCTGCAGTTGCCGGCTTCATGCGTGGCGACGCCGCTGCTGCGACCCCGTATCGCATGCGGGGCAGCAACGGCGCGGTGATCGCCAGTGGTGTGGCAGGCGACACGGCGAGCGAACGCTCCATGGACCTTGCGCGCCTCACCATCGGCCGTGGCAACGTCGTTGAGCTGCCAATCTCCGTTATCCCGGTCGGTGGTCCACTTTATGTCACGCTCACCGTGCGCGAGGAATTGCAGGAACGACCGGTCGCACCAGACGCCCGCGGCCTCATCGTGGAGCGTTGGTACGAGCGCTACACCGACGGCGCTACCGTCACCGAAGTCCAGGAGGGAGATCTGGTCCGCGTTCGTCTCCGCATCACTGCGCCCTCCGATCGGGAGTTCGTCGCGATCGAGGATCCCCTGCCTGCAGGTCTCGAAATCGTCGACCCCAAACTGAGGACATCATCGCTGTCACCGTTCCTCACGCCCGAGGCGCTGCAGAGTGACCGGCGGGGTGATGCCGAGGCGGGACGCACCATGGGGCAGGACATTCCATGGTGGCTCTCCTGGGGATGGTGGCCGTGGGACAGCAGCGAGGCCTACGACGATCGCATGGTGTTCCACGCCCGAACCCTGGGCAGTGGGAGCCACGCGCTGGAGTACGTGGTGCGCGCCACCACCCCCGGACGCTTTGTCCGGCCACAGGCCTGGGCCGAGGAGATGTACAACCCCGCGCTCAACGGAGCGAGCGACGGGGGATGGTTCATTGTGAAGGCCAGGTGACCGGGGTCCTGGGGTCGCCCACGATGTCGAGCGTCGCCAGGGCCATCACCTGTGCCGAATGCACCAGGTCGTCGATCGAGACCCACTCGTCAGGCTGATGGGAGACCTCGAGCACGCCCGGGCCGTACGCAACGCAATCCACGATGCCACCGATGCCGGTCACGTGTTTGTGGTCGTAGGTGCCGGGACTCGCGACAACCGTGGCCTCGTGGCCGATGACGTGGCCAATACCGCGACGCAGCGTGGCAATCAGGGGTGACGACGCCGGTGTCTCCACGGGATGCACCACCAGCCGGTCAATCAGCTCGTAGGCAAAGCGTGGAATGCGCCCGCGGACGCCCTCCAGCACCTCCACCAGCTCGGCGCGGGTGGCGTCAAACCCCTCCTCACGCAGAAAGCGCCGGTCGAAAATGGCGGAGCAGTGATCGGCCACACAGGGGGATTGCACTGCGTGCCCCACCTGGCCTCCGGCGATGGTGTTCACATTGATCGTCGCCCGTCGCGACTCGTCAGGCACCACCGGCATCGCCGTGACACGGGTGGCCAGCCTTGGCGCCAGCACCGCGCGAATCTCGTGCAGCACTTCGCCCATGTGCTCAATGGCGTTCACACCGAGGTAGGGCATGCTGCCATGCGCAATCAGCCCGCGGGTAATCACGTCAAACCAGTACACACCGCGATGCCCGATACAGATGCGGTCGACATTCAGTGGCTCGGGAATGATCACGGAGTCCACACGCGCACTCGTCAGGCGCCCGATCTGCGCCAGGTGCGCCACCCCGGCCCATCCACCCGTCTCCTCGTCCACCGTCCCGCTGATTTCCAGTGAGCCGCGCAACGGCACGCCAGCGCGTTGCACCGCATCACACGCAATGATTGCCGCGGCAAGCCCGCCCTTCATGTCGGCGGCCCCGCGACCATACACACGCCCGTCGCGCACCACACCGGCAAAAGGGTCGAGTGTCCATCCCAGCCCCACGGGCACCACATCGATGTGACCGTTGAAGTGCAGGGTCGGGCGGGGCATCGCTCCGTCGCGCCGCCCGATCACATTCACGCGTGGATGCTGCGTGGTGTGTTCGGGACGCCCGTTGGCCACGTGATACTCAACGGTATATCCGCGCCGGCCAAGTTCACCCCCAAGCCACTGGGCACAGGGTTCGTACGCGTCTCCTGGCGGGTTCACCGTCGGCCATCGAATCAGCTGACGGGTGAGTTCCACCAGTTCGTCGCGGGCGTCGTCCACGGCGCGCAGTATACGGTTGCGTGAGTTGGCTTGGGCTGGCACACCGCTACATATGTCCACTTCGCATCGCGAGTCAACGCCCTCACCCCATCTCTCCGGCGACGTTAAACTCCCGGCGTGTCCCCGCATCTTCCCGTCCTTCTCGCCTACTCGGCCCTCCTCGTCGGGCTGGGGTGGTTCATTGGCAGACGTGTCACCAGCGCCGACTCCTTTTTCGTCGCGGGACGAAAACTCGGCCCCGGTCTCCTCTTTTCCACCCTGCTCGCGGCCAATATCGGCGCCGGTTCCACGGTCGGCGCCGCCGGGCTCGGCTACACCAACGGGCTTGCCGCCTGGTGGTGGGTGGGAGCGGCCGCCATCGGATCGTTTGTCCTGGCCTTCCTCATCGGCCCGCGGATGCGACGCGAGGCCGAGTCGCGCAATCTCCGGACAGTGGGCGATTACCTCGAGTATCGGTATGGCCCGCAGGTGCGCACGCTGGTCACGGTCCTGCTCTGGTTAGGCACCATCGCCATTCTCGCCGGTCAGCTCATCGCCTTGTCCACCCTGCTTACCGTGGTTGCCGGGACACCCAAGTGGGTGGGGTGCCTGTTGGGCGGTGCGGTCATGACGCTCTACTTCATGGCTGGTGGGCTCCTCTCCAGCGCCTGGGTCAACATGGTGCAGCTGGTGGTGTTGCTCGCCGGTTTCGGGCTTGCCGTTCCCGTCGCGCTGAGTGGAGCTGGTGGCTGGGACGCCGTCGTGGCGCGCGTGCCCGCCGATCCTGGCTATTGGAGCCTCTGGCGCAACGGGCCGTCGGGGTGGATGTACCTGGCCCTCCTCGGCCCAGCCTTCATTGTGTCACCCGGGTTGCTGCAGAAAACATTTGGTGCTCGGGACGATCGTACTGTGCGTATCGGCACGGCCGCCAACGCCCTGGTGTTGCTGGGCTTTGCCTTTGTCCCGCCCTTGCTCGGGATCATGGCACGCGCATCACATCCCGACCTCGCGATCCCCCAGGAGGCGCTCCCGCGTCTGCTGGTGTCAGACCTCCCCGTGGCCCTCGGCTCGTTAGGCCTGGCCGCCCTCTTTTCGGCCGAGGTGAGCACCGCCGACGCCATTCTTTTCATGCTCGCCACCTCGTTGTCGCAGGACCTCTATCGCCGATCGATCAAACCCGCCGCAACTGACGCCGAGGTGCTCAGGGTTGCGCGGTGGTCGGCCCTTGCTGGCGGAACGCTGGGCGTGCTGCTGGCCCTGGTCGCCAGCACGATCATCGGGACCCTCGAGTTCTTCTATAGCGTGCTCGGTGTCTCGTTGTTTGTGCCACTGCTCGGCGGCCTCTTTGTCAGGAGATTCGATCGTGTCGGCGCGCTGGCCGCGATTGTTGGTGGCATTGTGGTGATGGTGGCCCTGCGGCTCGGAACGGGAGGGAAGGGGATCGGCATGGTCACTCCCGCCATGGCCGGCCTGATGGCGTCGTTAGGCGCAGCAGCGATCACGCTTGCCATTCGTCGCACACCAGCCACATCCTGACGCGTCTGCCCTCTGCCCTCTGCCTTCTGCTGTCTGCCATCTGCCCTCTATCATGTCCCCCTTCTCCCTCTCCCAGCGCACCATCGCCGTCATTGGCGCCGGCTCCGGCATTGGTGAAGCCGTCGCCGTAGCCTGTGCCGCCCAGGGCGCCCGCGTCGCCTGCATCGACATCAAGACCGACCTGGCGTCCGCCACAGCTGAACGATTGCAGAAGGCCGAGGGAGAGGCCGCGTTCATCGGCTGCGATATTACCGAAAGCGGTCAGGTCGACGCCGCTCTCGCCAAAGCTCGCGACTGGCATGGCCGTCTCGACGGTGTGGTGTGTACTCCGGGCATCAATGTGCGAAAGCCGATCACCGCCTACGCTGACGACGAGTTCGATCGTGTCATTCGTGTGAACATGAAGGGCACCTTCAACGTGTTGCGTGCCGCCGGGCGATTGCTGCAGGTCGAAAAGCGTGGGAGCATCGTGCTTTTTTCGTCGATCAGGTCGCAGGTGGTGGAGCCGGGCCAGAGTGTGTATGCCTCCACCAAGGCGGCCATTGTCCAGATGGCTCGAGCAGGTGCGGCCGAGTTTGCGCCCTTTGGTGTTCGGGTCAATGCTGTTGCGCCGGGGGTTGTCGAGACGCCGCTCACCGCGCCGATCAAGTCGAATGCGACCTGGTACGGAGCGTACGCTGACAAGAACCCCCTCAAGCGCTGGGCGTCGGCTGACGAAATGGCGTGGCCCACGGTCTTCCTGCTGTCTGATGCCGCGAGTTATGTCACGGGGTCGTGCCTGGTGGTCGACGGCGGCTGGCTCGCGGTGGATGGGCGCTTTGATCCGCCGGGTATGCAGGGGTGAAGGTTGTGCGAGCCGGAGCTGTGCGATTAAGACCGTCGATCGCCGCCTGCTATCTGCCATTACCATCTGCCGTCTGAAAACCCGTACTGGTCCGACTGGTCCGCGCAAGGCCCAGCTGCGATCTCTGGACAACTCGGAGGCGATCGCATGTTCGTGATGTTGATTGCCCAAAGTGTTGCTGTGCAATGGGATACAACAACACTGGCGCGCATTCACGAGCCCCCTTAGTATGCCCGCCCGCGTTGGATCTGCTCTTTTCCGCGCGCCAGCCCGCCGATAGCCAGATTTATCCTCATAGAACCGCCAGTCCGGAGCCCCGTCACGACATGCCCTTTCCCACCAAACCCCCTGCCGGCCCCGTCCAGCTGAACCAGAACGCGCTCACCGTTCTGTCCAAGCGATACCTCATCAAGGACGCCAAGGGTACGCCGCAGGAGACGCCGGAGGCACTGTTCTGGCGCGTGGCGACGGTGGTGGCAGAAGCCGATCGCCGCTATGGCGCTTCCGAAGGGGCCGTCAACGAAGTGGCCGACGCCTTCTACCGTCTCATGACGGAGCGTCGCTTCGAGCCTAACTCTCCGACGCTGATGAACGCCGGGCGTCCGTTGGGCCAGCTCTCGGCCTGTTTTGTGCTCCCCGTCGAGGACGCGCTCTCCAACGGCAGCAACGGCATCTATGATACGCTGCGCTCGATGGCGCTTATCCATCAGAGCGGCGGCGGCACCGGCTTCTCCTTCTCGCGTTTGCGCGGCCGGGGTGCCATGGTGCGTTCCACCACCGGTGTTGCGTCGGGGCCTGTTTCCTTCATGAAGCTCTACGACGCGTCCACCGACGCCGTCAAGCAGGGTGGCACACGTCGTGGCGCCAACATGGGCATCCTGCGTGTCGATCACCCCGACATCATGGACTTCATCACCTGCAAGGAAGACCTCACGCAGGTGACGAACTTCAACATCTCGGTGGCGATCACCACCAAGTTCATGCAGGCGCTCAAGGCCAATGGCTCCTACGACCTCGTCGATCCCTCCAGCGGCCAGGTCACCGGCCAGATGGAAGCGCGTGTCGTGTGGGACCGCATGATCGAAGGGGCGTGGCGTACCGGTGAGCCCGGCGTCTTTTTCATCGACGAGGCCAATCGCTACAACCCCGTCCCGCATCTCGGCGCGTACGAGGCCACCAACCCCTGCGGCGAGCAGCCTCTCCTCGCCTACGACGTCTGCAACCTCGGCTCCATCAACATCGGCTACTATGTCGTCGATGGCGTAATGAACTGGGATGCCTTCCGCCGTGATGTGCACCTGTCGACGCACTTCCTCGACAACATCATCGACGTCAACAAGTACCCGCTGCCCGAGATCGACCAGCTCAGCAAGCGCATCCGCCGCATCGGGCTCGGCATCATGGGTTTTGCCGACGCACTCGTCAGGCTCGGCATTGCTTACGACACCGACGAAGGGGTGGAGTTCGGCCGCAAGATCATGGAGTTCGTGGACGTGGAGTCGAAGCGCGAGTCCCAGCGGCTCGCGGAGGAGCGTGGCGCCTTCCCGGAATGGGCCCGCTCCATCTTCGGCCCCGACGAAACCTGCGCCCGCGACACCGAAGGCAAGCGCATCCGCCCCATGCAGCTCCTGCGCAACTGCAACGTCACCACCGTAGCACCCACCGGCACCATCTCCATCATCGCCGGCTGCTCGTCCGGGCTCGAGCCCCTCTTTGCCGTGGCCTTCATGCGCAATCAGGCCGGCGTCATGATGCCCGATGTCAACGAAGACTTTGTGGCCATTGCCAAGGCCGAGGGCTGGTATACCGAAGAACTGATGGCGCGCATCGCCAGGGACGGGCACGTCCACTTCCCCGAAGTGCCGCAGCGCTGGCAGCGGGTCTTTGTCACGGCTAACGAAATCAAGCCGGAATGGCACATCCGCATGCAGGCCGCCTTCCAGAAGCACACCGACTCGGCGATCTCCAAGACCACCAACTTCTCGCACGCCGCCACCCGCGAGGATGTGCAGGCTATCTACGAGATGGCCTACGACGCCAAGTGCAAGGGTGTCACTGTCTACCGCGATGGTTCGCGTGATGGTCAGGTGCTCTCCACCGGCACCACCGAAAAGGCAAAGGCCGAGCGCGATGGCAAGGGCACGGACAAGCGTGAGCTTGGCGCACTCCAGGGCACCATCGCCGAGCTCGAGGCCGAAATCGAGCGTCTCCGCAAGTCGCTCTTCGACGCCGAAAGCGAAAACCTGCAGCGCCGTGCCAAGCGTTCGCGGCCGGACAAGCTCCGCTCCACGTCCATCCGCAAGGAAACACCGTTAGGCACCATGTACGTGCACATCTCCGAGGACGAAAAAGGCCAGCCCTTTGATGTCTTCATCAACCTCGGCAAAGCCGGCGGCTCGGCCATGGCCGACGCCGAAGCCATCGGGCGCCTCATCTCCCTGGCGTTGCGCTCCGGTATCCCGCTGGCCTCCGTGCACAAGCAGCTCCGCGGCATCTCCTCCGATCGCGCGGTTGGGCTCGGGCCGAACAAGGTGATGTCGGTGCCCGATGCGATTGGTGCCGCGTTGCACGACTGGCACATGGAAAAGCAGGGTGTGCAGCAGGAGCTCATCGCATCGCCCTCCGTGGGCGCTGCCCCTGCCATCGAGACCGTTGTGCCGGTCACGGCCACCGGCCCCGCGGGCGAGCAGACCTCGTTCGGTTTCACCGATGACGCCGCGCAGAGCTTTATCGGCACCTGCCCCGACTGCGGCTCGCAGCTCGAGTTTGCCGAGGGGTGTGTGAAGTGCCATGTGTGCGGGTTCAGTGAGTGCGGGTGAAAATCGAGCGATGGGGAGTGCGTTCGTAGGACGCCGGAGAGCGCCAGCGCCGGAAGACCGGGACGCGCACTCGTGGGTGTCGATTTGCGGCAGTCGCTGGTAGGGAAGGCGGTAGAAGTTTGCGCCCAGGTCAACGTCGACGGGCAAGCGCCACCACATGCTCCTGCTCCGCAGGCGAGAAGGGAGCGCGATGCGTTGAGTCGCCGTGGCAGCGGGTTCTTGGGACCCGCACGCACGCGCGAGACAGAGCTGCCTGAGGCAGGCTTAGCGTTTGGAGATCCTTGAGCCTTCAGTCGACTGGGGGCTCTTCACATGCCTCACACTAGGGGCATATCGCCAATCACACAGAGTAGAGAGTGAGTGGATGACCGCTCCAGTCCAGAATTTCGCGGACCAACTTGTGGGCCAAACGCTGAACAACGGCTGGCACGTGGTACGACGCGTTGTACGTGGTGAGAATGCAACTGGAGGTGCATTCTCAAAGCCCTACGCAGTGACTGATAGACACGGTCGGGAGGCATTCTGCAAAGCGTTTGACCTAACCGCTGCCCGCCACAGCACCAACGAGGTGTTCAGAGAGATGGAGCGGATTCTACGCGCGTATCGCTACGAACGAGACTTGGTTCAGCGCTGTGCTTCGAAGAAGATGGATCGTGTTGTGACGGTATGGGATTCGGGGGAGATTGAGGTGGAGCCCGGCAACCCGTTCAGCTTGGTCCCATACCTGGTCTTCGAGATGGCGAGCGGAGACGTACATGCACATCTCGACTTCTCTGCTGGAATCGATGCAGCGCTTTCGATGAAGACGCTACACGAGGTGAGTGTAGCGCTAGTTCAGCTTCATGAGCAGTCAATAGCGCACCAAGACATTAAGCCCTCCAATGTAATGGTCTTTGAAGGCTTTGGAGCGAAGCTTGGCGACTTGGGGAGAGCATCGGCGGAGGGTTCGCCGATTGATCACGACCTTAGTCGATGGGCGGGCGATGCAAAGTATACACCACCTGAACTGCTATATGGTTGGGGTAGCAATGATTGGGGAGAGAGGCGTCTCGGATGCGACGCCTACATGTTTGGCTCTCTAGGCCTCTTCCTACTTACTCGCCTCTGCCTCGCCGCAGAGATTCAGGCTCGGCTTCCTGAGGAATTGAGATGGACGAACTTCCGCGGATCGAGTGCGGACTTGCTCCCTTTTCTTCGCACGGCCACAAACGAAATCGTTCTTAAGGTCGAGCCACACCTGCCGTTGGAGATTCGTTCACAGGTGGTGCAGATGATTCGGGAGCTTTGTGATCCAGATCCAAACCTCAGGGGGCACCCTGCGGAGCGGAGACACAAGCGGGGGAATCCATTTGAGCTTCGTCGCTACACGACACTTCTAGATCTCCTGCGGCGGAAGGCCGAGGCGGCAGTCCTCCGGGCGCGGACGTCACGGTGATCCCAAGCCGCGGCGACGACAAGCGCAGGATCGTCCCCAGATGGCGAAGTCCGCAGGCTACTGTAGAAGCAGGTGAGTTCGCGACGATCGACCAGGCAACGTCAACGTCGGCGCTCGCCCCAAGCTTGGAAAGGGAGCTAGCCGAGTCGTTGGACCAGTGGCGCGACAGGCCATCGCTCGGTACGGCTGCCGAAGTCATCGCCTCTGCCTCGATGTCTGGGCGAGAAAGGGAAGCCGCAGAGGCTGGTGAGTTCGTGGTTGACAGGAAGGAACAGGCGGGACCGTTACTTCTGGAGCGCGCCGAACACCTTCTGAATAGCATTCGCGACCTAGGTCAATTTCCACGGGAGTCGAGCCAAGCCGCGACGGGCCTGGTCATCTCATCACATGCGGAGGCTAGGAGCCAGATCGCGCCATTGAAGTCGCGCGTTCGGGCAGATCCTCGTGACGCGCTGGCGTGGCTTGAAATGGGGAGACTGCACGCGACCCAAGGCAATTTCAACCAAGCAATGCGTGCAGTAAGGGTGGCTCACACACTCGCGCCGCAGAGCCGCTACGTTCTCAGAAGTGCGTCGCGGTTCTACCTCCACGCAGGGAGGCCCGACTTAGCAGCCGATGTCATCAGTAGGAGTCCTCGCTCCAGGCAAGATCCTTGGTTGTCGGCCGCTGAGATTGCTGCTCAGCAGGTTTCGGGCAACGAGCCGCGGACATTACGCTATGCACGAGAGATTCTCCAGGCAGGTGAGTTCAACGATCACGACCTCTCTGAGCTTCGTTCGGCCCTCGCGACGACTTCCCTAATCGACGGCCGTAGGCGAGACGCCAAGAGGTTGCTACAGGAATCACTACGCCGGCCGACAGAGAACGCCGTGGCGCAGGCTCTTTGGATTGCGAGGGCGGGCGACCTTCACGGAGTGTCGAACGCTGTGGTGGGGGGGTTGGAAACGCCGCGGTCGTTCGAAGCTCGCTCTATGGCAAGCTACAATAAGGGAGAGTGGGCTGACGCGCTCAAGCAGGCTTGGTTTTGGTACGAGGACGAGCCCTTCTCTGGTCGAGCAGTTGTCCACGTGTCCGTTCTCGAAGCTGTCGCTTTCGAGAGATACGATGTTGCGATTCGCATCCTCGAAGCTGGATTGAGGGCGAGCCCCGGACAGTTCCTGCTTCAGACGAATTTAGTCTACAATCTCGCGAAGATTGGGCGTGTAGACGAAGCGAAGATACTGTTGCGTGGACTGCACGCCCCGTCAGGCGACATTTCAGGGCAGGTTGTGTTGCTGGCAAACTGGGGGTTGATACAGCTGCGGAGCGGTGGCCAGGAGGCTGGCCGAAGAGCATACCAGGATGCGATCGAGCTTGCTCAACAGGAGGGGCTGAAAGACTTGGCCGAGCAGGCAGCGCTGTATTTCGCTCTTGAGGAGCTGTCTTCAAAGAATAGGTCAGCGCTTCCTTTAGCTGAAGAGCTTCTGGCCGCAGCGAAGCGGCAAAAACCAGCCGAGGTTCGAATCGTACACGTCCGACTACAACGACTAGTCGACCAGCTGCGCAAAGAGTAGGTCGAGCCGTGATGCTCGGAACTAGCGAGTATCTGTGTGTGGTGCAAGGGCCTGAGACGCACGACACGGCCGATTGGTCTGCAGCAGTGCGTTCAGGAGCACAAGGAGACAGGGCATGCACGCCACGAGTACGGCCTTGGCGGGTCGCCGACCTGCCCCTCGAGAGGCAACCTCCTTGCCCACAAGCTAGACGACAGGATGCCTGTGCCGGACCGGGAAGAAAGTGTTGAGTAATCTAAAGTATCAATTTATAATACTCACATGGCCATCATCCCTCGACTGGTAACTCCACTGCTCAAGCGAGCGGCCAAGTCGTACCCGACCGTTGTTGTCACCGGCCCGCGACGCGCTGGCAAGACCACAGTGCTCGCCCACACCTTCCCGGGCGCCACGGTGGTGCCGCTCGACGCCCCGGATGTCCTGGCGGCAGTCCGGGCCGATCCACGCCGCTTTCTCGATGAGCGCCGCGGCGTCACCATCCTCGATGAAATCCAGAACGCCCCGGAGCTCTTCGCATATCTCAAGGAACGTGTCGACGCGGAGCCGCGACTGAAGGGACGGTGGCTCCTGACAGGCTCCCAGGAAGCGCCACTCATGCAGCGAGTTTCCGAGTCGCTCGCCGGTCGCGCCGCGGTGGTCGGTATGCTTCCCCTGTCGGCGGCCGAGTCGCCGAAAGTGAGCCTGCTGCACGGAGGCTTCCCCGAAGTCGTCAAGCGACCACGGGACCGGGCACTCTGGTTCGAGTCCTACCTCCAGACCTATCTCGAGCGTGATGTGCGCGCGGTGCTCAACGTGCGGGACCTCTCCACGTTCCGCCGTTTCCTCTCCTTGCTCGCCAGCCGCACGGGGCAGATGCTCAACAAAGCCGATCTTGCTGCGCCGCTTGGTGTCACAATTCCCACCATCGGCGAGTGGATTGGCGTCCTCGAGATCACCGGCCATCTGTTTGTCGTTCCGCCCTACTTCGAGAACTTCGGCAAACGACTCGTGAAGACGCCGAAGATCGTTCTCGCGGACAGCGGACTTGCCTGTCATCTGCTGGGCCTGACAAGTTCGAGCGAAGTGGAGCGCTCGCCGTTCAAGGGCGCACTCTTTGAAGGGTATGTGGCGGCGGAGATCGTCAAGTCGCAGCTCAACAAAGGACAGCGCAGGGAGTTGTACTACTTTCGCGATCACCAGGGGCTCGAAGTCGACTTTATCTTCCGCCAGGGTTCGCAGATGTGCGTTGTGGAGGCCAAGACGACGAGTACGCCTCTCCCACGGGACGCGGCAAACCTGGCGCACCTCGCCGGCCGTTTCCCTTCACCTCCGCGTGTACTCCTCGTTTATCGTCAAGGCAGGCAGCGCGCGATGACCGAGGCCATTGCACCAGGCGTGCGCGCGGTCGATGTCGCCGACTTCATTCGGGCCCTCAATGCTCGCTGAGTTGTCCGCTGAGGGAAAGGCCAAAACAATGTCACCACAGGGGACAGAACGATGACACGCCGCCGGCTCGGCGTCATTAGCCTCGGCGTATGTTCGCTTCCCCACCTGCCGCCGCCGAGCCTATACTATGGCCATGCCACTGCCCAACACCGGATGGACCCTGGAGATGGTCCACGCCCTGCCAGACGACGGCAAGCGCTACGAACTGGTCGACGGAGAGCTGCTGGTGAGTGCCGCCCCAACAGTGGTGCATCAGCGTATCCAGCGACTCCTGGGCGACTTGCTGTCACCCTACCTGCGGCAGACCCGGCTCTGCGAACTGTTTTATGCGCCATATGCGTTGACCTTCTCGCAACAACGCGAGTTGCAGCCAGATCTGCTGGTGGTGCGCGTCGGCGCGAGTGCCACTGATACGCCCGACTTCGGAGAGTCAGGGAGTGTCCTGCTCGCGGTCGAGATCCTGTCCCCGAGCACCGCAAGGCACGACCGCTGGACCAAACGCAAAGTGTATCAGGAGCAGGGGGTGACCGAATACTGGATTGTAGATCCCGATGCCCGTCTCGTCGAACGGTGGTTGCCGAACGATACCAGGCCGGAGTTGCACCGGGACCTGATCCGGTGGCCGTCCGTGCCGTCGCTCATGCCCCTGGAGATCAATCTGCTGCGCCTTTTTGCAGAGGGTCATCTGGAGTGGGGCGACGGAGGGCACGGCGAGTAGCGAACCGGACCCGGTCCCCGTCCCATTGTACGCCGGACGAGTAGATTCCACCGTATGACACGGCTCGCGGCGCGCGAATCCCCACTTGGCACATTCACCCAGTCGCTGGGCCGGCTACCCACGCTGCTTCGCAGCATGGACCCTACGTGGTCTCTGCATTCCCTGGCGCAGCTGGACGCTGCCTTCGTGGCGCACCATCGCATTACCGGGTTCATCTGGGATATCGACGGCACCCTGACCGCATATCACTATCGCGAACTCCTCCCTGAAGCGGTGGGGCCGTTTGGTGCGCTCAGGAGAATCGCTGGTCTCGGTCATGTCATCTTGTCGAACGCACCGGAGTGGCGTGTGCGCGAACTGGCGGGGATGTTTCCGCAGCTTGCTGTCATTCGCGGCTACGATCAGGGCGGGGAGGTTTTGAGCCGCCGGCTGCTCGGGGACGACGATTCGTGGACAGCTGAGGAACTCGCCGCGAGGCTGGCGGCCGGCGCCGTGCCACTCAGGAAGCCAAGCGCAGAGCTGGTGCGCCTGGCGATTGCTGAACTTGGCGTTGACCCCTCTGGCGTGGTGATGGTTGGCGATCAGCATTTTACCGACATCGCTGGAGCAAACCTCGCAGGCATTCGCAGCATCAAGCTGCGTAATCCCGCGGCATCGACCTTTCCGCGCTCGATCCGCGTTATGCAGTGGATCGAAGCCATGCTGTTCCGTCTTCGTCCGGGTGCTTTGCGAGGGAGTGCGGGCTCGCGCTGACCAACGCCCGCTGCCGCGTGATCCGGACGGCTCTGTACTGATACTGACAAGGACCTGATTCGAGGCAATGTCCAATTATGCGTCCAATCGTTAGTGCCTTTCTTGGTGCGGCCGTTGCCGCATCGCTTCTGCCCGCGCAACAACCTGCGAAGCCCGCGGCTGCTGCTTCAGCGCGGATCATTCGCACGGCGCTGCACGACTTCAAGATCGAGAAGTTCGTGGAGCTCGTGCATCCGCACTCCATCGCCTTTACTCCCGACGGCGACATGCTGGTCACGGAGCGCCCGGGTCGGTTGCGTATCGTGCGCCGAGGCAAGCTGCTGGCGCAGCCCGTTGCGGGGCTCCCGAACATCCTCTACCTCGGCAATGGCGCGACTCCGCAGGATGGACGCGAACAGGCCGGGCTGCGTGATGTGGTGCTGCACCCGAAGTTCTCCGAAAATCGCCTGCTGTACATCAGCTTTGTCAAACCGGGCGCCGATGGCTATGGCAACCTCGCAGTTGCGCGCGGGCGCTTTGAAAACGATCGCCTGACCGATCTGCAGGAGCTCTTTCACGCCAACGCGCCGGGCAACGGGACGAACCGCAGCTCAATGTGGGGCGGTCGCATGGTCTTCGATCGTGACGGGTACCTCCTGGTCACACTCGGCGATCGTCAGTGGTCCTCATCGGGTGACCTCTCGAAGCACCCCGCGCAGAACCTGATGATGCACAACGGGAAAACCGTTCGCTTGCATGACGACGGCACCGTGCCAAAGGACAATCCTTTTGCCGGCAAGGTCGACGCATTGGCCGAGTTGTACACCTTGGGGCATCGCAATGCCCAGGGAATGGCGGTGCATCCGGTGACCGGTGACGTGTGGCAGAACGAACATGGCCCACAAGGTGGCGACGAGGTCAACCTCATTCGTGCAGGGCTCAACTACGGCTGGCCTGTGGTAGGTTATGGTGTGAACTACGCCTCTGGCCGCGCGATTCATGAGGGTACGATGAAAGGCGGGATGGAGTCGCCTGTGCATGTGTGGGTGCCTTCGATTGGTGTGTCGGGCATGATCTTCTACACCGGGAAGGCCTTCCCCCAATGGAAGAACGACATGTTCGTCGGCGGGATGAGTGGGCAGCGCCTCGTACGGCTGCGGATCGCAGGGCAGAAGGTGGTGGAGGAGGAGACGCTGATTCGCGGGATGGGTCGAATGCGCGAGGTGGCGCAGGGGCCGGACGGCTCCATTTACATCGGCATCGACGCCGACGTTCGTGGCACCGATGGTGGCCTGACGCCGATCTACCGGCTGACTCCAGTTCCGCGTCGGTAACGCGGACGCAAGGCACCAAGCGCACCTCGCCTCTGCCTGACAGCCGGCAATCGTCTCTCCCCGGGCCACGGGACTTCTGGCGGATCTGGACACTGGAGTCTAGTTTGCACGCCCCAGTCTCGCGGATTCGAACCTGGCTACCCGTCGCCCCAAGACTCACCCGCGTCTCATTGCCACTGCGATCCCCCTCGCGGACGGCCTTGCCGCACTGTTCCACCCGCTTGTCGAAGCCGTGGTGCACGACCTCAGCACCCAGCGCATCGTGCACATCGCCAACAACATTTCGCGACGCGCGATCGGCGATCCGACGGCTCTCGACGATTTCGAGTTCCTGCCGGGTGAGAGTGTCATCGGGCCCTATGCAAAGCGGGGCTGGGACGGCTCTCCCCTGCGTTCGATCACGCTCCTGCTCCGCGACGAGCGCGATCGACCCATCGGACTCCTTTGCGTCAACCTCGCCCTGGGTGCCTTCGAGCAGGCACGCGGGGTGCTCGATCTGCTCATGCGAGGGGTCCGTACCGCGCCCGCGCCTGAGGGGCTCTTCAAGGACGACTGGCAGGAAAAGGTCCAGACATACCTGCACGCCTGGCTCGCCGAACGGCATCTCTCGTTAGGCTCCCTCAGTCGTCACCAGAAACGCGAGGCCGTGCTCGCCCTCGACTCCGAGGGGGCCTTTGGCAATCCCGGCACCGCCGCCTATGTCGCTCGTGTGCTCGGCATGGGGCGGGCCACTGTCTTCAAACACTTGCGGGAGGGACGTATGCAGTCCGCAGACGCATCATGACATCACCCGGTGCGCAGGAGCGGGTGTGCGACGTGCTCGTGGCGGGTTCGGGTGTGGCCGGCTTCAGCGCCGCCGTCACCGCCGCCGCTCAGGGGCTCGATGTTGTCATGGTGGAGAAAGCGCCGGTGTTCGGCGGATCGACGTGTTCATCGGCGGGCATTGTCTGGATCCCCGGCAGTCGTCAGGCGCGCGCTGCAGGTGTAAAGGACAACACGGCCGATGTGCTACGCTATCTCGAAGCCGAGGGTGGAGAGCACCTGCAACGTGACGCCGCTGTCGCGTATGCAGAACGTGGGGCCGACATCCTGGCCTGGTTCGAAGCAAACACACACGTGCGCTACACCCTCGCTCCCGCCTGGCCTGACTATCACCCCGCCTATCCCGGCAGCATGCCCGGCGGGAGAAGCCTGGGACCTTCTCCCTTCGATGGGCGCACGCTCGGTGAGCGATTCCGCCAGCTCCGCCCACCCATCGCCACCACCATGTTGTTTAGCGGAATGATGATCGGGCGCGAGGATTTGCCGAAGTTCTACTCGGTTGCCACCAACTGGCGGTCGGCGGTTTATGTGGGCCGACTGTTCCTTCGATTCTTGAAGGACCGCCTGCGGTGGCCACGAGGCACCCGACTTTCCAATGGCAACGCGCTCATTGCCATGCTGGCACGATCGGCCTTTGACCGTGGCGTCGAGCTCAAGCTCAAAACACCAATTGCCTCGCTCATTGAGGAAGAAGGCCGAATTGCCGGCGCGGTGGTGCAGGGACCCGAGGGCAAGACGACCATTCGCGCCCGCGCTGGTGTGGTGCTCGCCTGTGGTGGCTATCCCGGTGATGACACACTCAAAAAGCGGGTGCTGCCGCACCTCGCCGCCGGAAAAAATCAGACCACGTTGACGGGCAGCTACAACACTGGTGATGCCTGGCGCATCGCGCAGACGGTGGGTGTCGATGTCATCGAGGACCAGATCAGCAGCGTGGCATGGACACCCGTCTCCCTGGTCCCACAGCCCGACGGATCCCGGCTTCCCTTTCCGCATTTCAATGATCGCGGCAAGGCGGGCTACATCTGTGTCGATCGCCGCGGACGCCGATTCTGCAGCGAGGCCATCTCCTATCACGACTTTGTGCCCCGCATGATCGAGGCGTGTCGCGACGACGCCGAGGTGGCCTGCTGGAACATCTGCGACAGTGAGGCCATCCGGCGGCATGGACTGGGCCGCGCGCCGAGTGCTCCCGGTCGTGTGGAGCCGCATGTGCGTTCGGGATACATCAGTCGTGGCGACACCCTCGCCGCCCTCGCCAAGGCCTGCGGTATCGATGCGGCGGCCCTCGAAGCCACTGTTGCACGCTACAACGACGCAGCAGCTCGTGGTGAAGATCCGGAGTTTGACAAGGGGCGCGACGTGTATGAACGCTTCAATGGAACGATGGGGCATCGGCCGAATCCCTGCGTCAAACCCATCATTCAGGCGCCGTTCTATGCGGTGAAGCTGGTGCCTGGCGACATCGGCACATTCACGGGACTGCGTGCCGATGCCTCAGCTCGGGCGCTGCGCGCCGACGGCCAGCCGATTCCCGGCCTGTACATCGCCGGCAACGACGCCGCGAGTTTCATGGGAGGCACCTATCCGGGAGCGGGTACGTCCATTGGGCCGGCACTGGTCTTCGGACATCTCGCCGCGCTCGACATCGCGCAGCAACACAAGACGACCGAGTCGTCGCACTCCATCACAGCCGGGTCCAGACGATGAGCGAGACAATCCCAGCACACCTCTCTCTCGAGGAACTCGATCGGCAGACGCTGCTCCACCCGCTGACGCATGTATCTCGTTATGCGTCCGGCAACTCCCCGCAACGCGTGGTAGAGCGCGGTGAGGGAGTGCGGGTCATCGACAGCCATGGCCGCTCCGTGATTGACGGCTTCTCCGGGCTCTACTGCGTGAATGTAGGGTATGGACGCGAAGAGATCGTCACGGCCATGGCCGAGCAGGCGCGAACGCTGGCCTACTACCACGTCTTTGCGGGGGCAACGCACCCGCAGGCCATCGCGCTCGGGGCTCGGCTGCTGGAGATGGCCGGCCCGCGGATGAAACGGGTCTTCTTCGGCCTCTCGGGCTCTGACGCCAACGAGACGCAGGTGAAACTGGTCTGGTACTACAACAACGTGCGAGGCCTGCCCAAAAAGAAGAAGATCATCGCGCGGCATCGGGCCTATCACGGCGCCACCATCATGTCGGGGAGTCTCACGGGCATCCCGCTGTATCATGGCGCTTTCGACCTTCCCTTTGGACTCGTCAGGCACACCACGGCGCCTGATCCCTTCTGGGGTGGCGACATGGACCCGGCTCGTTTTGCGCAGCAATGCGCCGACGACCTCGATGCGCTCATTCGTGCCGAAGGACCTGAAACGGTGGGCGCCTTCATTGCGGAGCCCATGATTGGCACCGGCGGCATTGTGCCACCGCCTCCGGGATACTGGGCGCTCGTGCAGGAGGTGCTGCGTCAGCATGATGTGTTGCTGATCCTTGACGAGGTGATCACGGCCTTCGGGCGCACCGGCGCGATGTTCGGCAGCGACGTGTGGGGCATCGAGCCCGATCTGGTGTCGCTCGCGAAGGGCCTGACGAGTGGTTATGCGCCGCTGTCTGCGGTGCTGGTAGGTGAGCGGGTGTGGGAGGCCCTCAAGGAGGGTTCCGACCGGCATGGCATTCTCGGTCATGGCTTCACCTGGTCGGCCCATCCGGTGTGTGCTGCGGTCGCGATGGCCAACCTCGACATCATCGAACGCGAAGGGCTGGCCGCGAACGCCCGTGAGGTCGGCGCATTTCTTCGTGCGGGCCTTGCTGCGCGACTCGCGAAGCACTCCATCGTTGGGGAAATACGCGGGGAAGGGCTGCTCGCCGCCGTGGAGTTTGTCGCCGAGGGGGCTCCGCGCCGGCACCTGCCCAAGGAGTGGGCCTTCTCCAGCCGGGTGTCGGCGTTGTGCCTCGAAGAAGGGGTGCTGGCACGTCCCATTCCCTTTGGCGACATCATCGGATTGGCTCCGCCCCTCATTCTCAACCGTGAAGACGCCGCACTGATCATCGACATGGTCGGGCGAGCGGTGGACCGGGCTGTGTCCGAGCATTAGGTGGCGAGACACGTCCGCTTCCTCACGGGAGATGTCTTTACGGACCGGCGCTTCAGCGGCAATCCGCTCGCCGTGCTTCCCGACGCGACGAGCATTCGCGAAGAGGAGCTCCGCAGCATTGCTCGTGAGTTCAACTATGCGGAAACCGTCTTTGTCTATCCACCGGTCCGGGGTGGTACACGACGGCTTCGCATCTTCACGCCGGCGGGGGAGGTGCCATTTGCCGGGCACCCCAACCTCGGTACAGCATCGCTGCTTACCATTCATGGTGTGTTAGGGGCCGAAGAGCAGCCCGGTCCCCTGGTGTTTGAACAGCCCGCGGGTGACGTGACAATCACCGTGGCGCTGCGCCCCACCGGGACGGTTTATTCGGAGCTGGCGGTGCCGGCGCCGCTCAGCGTGGGCAGTGAGGCTGATCCGACTCTGGTTGCGCGCGCGGCGAGGCTCGAGGCCGACGACATCCGTACCGTCGTGCACAAACCACGGAGCGCGTCTGTAGGACTTGCCTTTCTTCTGGCTGAAGTGCGGGATGCCGCCACCATCGCCCGAGCGGTGCCGGATCGCGATGCCCTGGTCACGCTGGCAGAGGCAGGACACCCGTACCTCCATCTGTATGCGCGCGATCCCGATGGATCCTCGTTGCGTGTGCGGCAGTTCTGCGCTGATGACCCGTTACTCGAGGACCCAGCGACGGGGAGTGCAAATGCGGCACTTGGCGCCTGGCTTGCCTCGCTAGATCCCGCGTCCGACGGCACCTTTCGTTTTACCGCCACGCAAGGTGTAGAGATGGGGAGACCGAGTCTGCTGCAGGTCAAGGCATTCAAGGAGCGTGGAGTGGTGACCGATGTGCGTCTCGCTGGCGAAACCGTGCCTGTCATGACGGGTGAACTGCAACTTGGAGCGTGATCGATGAGCCGTATTGCTGCACGACTTGCTGAGTTGGGTCTGGTGTTGCCTCCAGCGCCACCTCCGCCACAGACGGTGACCTTTCCCTTCCGCTCCGTGCGGATTGTCGGACGTCGCACTGTGATCGCGGGGCACGGGCCTCAGGCACCAGACGGCGAGGATGCCTCGCCGAGAGGGAAGGTGGGCAGCGACCTCACGCTGGAGCAGGGCTACCATGCCGCGCGTTTGACGGCGCTCTCGATGCTCGGAAGTCTGGAGCGGGAGTTGGGTGACCTCGATCGTATTGCCTGCTGGGTGAAGTTGTTCGGAATGGTCAACTCTGCCCCGGGCTTCACCCGCCAGCCGGCCGTGATCAATGGCGCGTCGGAGCTGATTCTCTCCGTGTTTGGGGACGAGGTCGGCGCGCACGCGCGCAGTGCGGTGGGAATGGCCGAGTTGCCGTTCGGTATTCCGGTCGAGATCGAGGGTGAGGTGGAGCTGCACCCGTGAGTAGCAGCGCACCCGCAGCCACACTCAAACGCGAGATCGGCGTCGTCGGCGTCATCGCCACGATTCTCAATATCGTGATCGGCTCAGGGCTGTTTGTCATTCCTGGCGTGCTGGGTGCCCTGGGCACATGGTCGGTTGCCGTCATCGTGGTCTGTGCCCTGGTCATGGGGGCGGTCACCCTCAGCCTCGCCGAGGCGTCGAGCCGGGTCCCGGCTGCGGGCGGCATGTATGGAGTCGTGCGAGTGAGTCTGGGAGTTGTCCCGGCCGCCGTGGCAGGAGGAATGATCTGGCTCTCCGGCACCCTCGCTGCGGCTGGCGTTCTCGCTGCTGCCATCGATCAGGTGACGCCCTTTGTCAGCGTGGTGTCGGGAGGTGTGCCTCGAGCCGCGGTGCTGGTCTCGTTATGTGCTGCCTTTGGCCTCGTGTCTCACCTCGGTGCCCGGAGTAGTGCAAGGGCCAATCTGGTGAGCACGTTGCTCAAGCTGACGCCGCTGGTTCTGGTGGTGCTTCTGGCGCCCACGGTCCCTGCCGCTGCGACGGTCCCCACGCCCACGCCGGCCCTCGGTGATGCAGCGCCACTGCTTATCATCGGCATCTATCTGTTCGCCGGAGTCGAGAGCGCCACACTCATGAACGGCGAAGTGCGCGATCCGCATCGCACCCTTCCACTCGGTTACTTCGGAGCGTTAGCGCTTTATGCCGGAATGGCCATCGCTGTCCAGCTGGCGGCCATGCATCTGCTTGGTGGACAACTCGCGGGGGCGCGAGCACCGCTGGTGGATGGCAGTGCCGCCATCGGCAGCTGGTTGCCGCCCATCCTTGCACTGGGTGGCGTAGTCTCGATGAGTGGGTGCGCCCTCGGCCTTGTTGTCGCCATGCCGCGTCTGCTCTACGCGCTTGCACAGGACGGGCTTCTTCCGTCGCCACTGGGTGCATTACATCCAGAACGACGCACACCGTCACTGGCCATCGTGGTGCAGACGGTTCTGATCGCATCGCTGGCCGTCGTGGGACAGTTCGGGCCGCTCGCCGTTGGTGCCTCGCTGGCGTCGATGGTGGTGTATGTGCTCGGCGGCGCCGCGGTGCTCAAACTGCGGCGGGCTGGCATTGGTGAGCGGGGGGCCGTGTCGTGGCGCATCACACCCGTGGCGGCCGTCGTGGCCATCGTCGCCAGCACGGCCATTATCGTCACAGCTCAGCGCGAGGCGCTGGTCGGTCTGGCGGCTTGCTGCGTAGTGTTTGGTGGTTACGCCTGGTGGAGGGCGCGTGCCACACGCGTGGTGCAGGCGGCATGAGTATGCCCGTCGGCGCTGACGCGGATGTGGCGCTTCTCCCGGTCTGTTACCTCGACAGATGGTCGGTGGCTCCAGGCGAGTCACTGAGCGTGCACGCGTCGGGGCAGGGCGGCGCGGTGCTCTCGCTTGTGCGACTCCGCGGCCTCGTGGGTGCGGTGGTCCCGACGGGCTACATCGAAGAGCCCGCGTCGAAGGCGGCAACCGTCGAGCTGGAACCCCGCAACGTGCCGATGGGATCGTATGCCATAACCGAACGCGGCCCCGCGGTAGACGCGAGCTCGCGCTGGCAATGGACTCTGCATCTCATGCCAACACTCACCGACCGCGGCGAGGTGATGCGGTGGGGTTCAGACGGACCGGTCCTGTACCTGCGTGACGGTGTGCTGGTCGCCCGCTGGAACGAGACCACCCTGATCGTCCCTGTCGATGCAGGTGCGTGGAGTGAGGTGATCCTGGCTCACACGGGCACGGGCCGACTCGAGTTGTCCGTGAAACCGTTAGGCGGCGGCGCATGGTATCGGCACGCGCGGCACCAGGCTGCGAAAGTGACGCCGCGATCCATCGCAGGGGCGCTCACGTTGGCGCGCGGTTTCAACGGCAAGCTGGCCGGACCACGTCTCGAGGCCGACGACCAGTCCATCGCGTCATGGGACTTCTCGCAGGCGATCACCACGCAGTCCGTGCCGGGTCGCGGGCAACAGGGTTCTGAGCTTCGGCTGGTAAACGCGCCTCGACGCGGTGTGACAGGCGTGTTGTGGGATGGAAGCGCGCACGACTGGCGCACTCAACCTTCTCACTACGACTCCATCCATTTCCACGACGACGACCTCTCCGATTGTGAGTGGCCGGTCACCGCGACACTGCGGATTCCTTCGAGCAGCCCCAGCGGGATGTATGCAGTGCGCATCGACGCCGACGGGCAAACCTTCCACGCCCCCTTTGTAGTGCGAGCGCGAGAGACACCGGCCGTCGTCTTTCTCGCCTCGACCTTCACCTGGCTTGCGTACGCCAACTCACTGTGGGCGTCGCCGTCGGGTGCGGCGCTGGCCCGAGCCTACCCGCGCGAAGCAGCACTCTGCCGGCGTTACGGCTGTTCGATGTATGCGCGACATCGCGATGGATCCGGGATCGGGCTGGTGTCCACTCGGCGCCCCGTCCTGACCGGTGTGTCTGGTCTCTTTGGCGAGGCACATGGCGGTCAGGTGACCGCGAACGACGACCTGCGCGTGCTCCAGTGGCTCGATGGCACCGGCATGTCCTTCAGCGTGATCACCGACCACGATCTGCACACCATGGGACCGCAAGTGCTCGCGGGCGCGCGGGTGGTGGTCACCGGTGGCCATCCGGAGTATCACTCCCGCGAGTCGCTCGATGCGCTGGCGTCATTCACGGCCACTGGTGGTCGGCTCCTCTACCTTGGCGGCAACGGCTTCTACACGCGGGTCAGCACGCTCCCTGACACGCCTCATGTGCTGGAGGTGCGACGCGCCGAAGGTGGTGTGCGCATGTGGGCCGAGCCCGCGGGTGAATACCACCATCAATCAGACGGCGCGTTAGGCGGGCTTTGGCGCAGGCTCGGCCGTCCGCCAAACCAGCTGGTGGGTGTTGGCTTCTCGGCGCAGGGCAGCGAAATGGAGACCCGTGCCTATGTGCGCACTCCCGCTGCTGGCGACGCGCGGGTCGCGTTTCTCTTTGAGGGGGTATGCGAGGGAGAGATCGGCGCGGCCGGACCGTTAGGCGCGGCGGCGGGTTACGAGCTGGATCGTGCTGATGTCGCGCTGGGCACACCACCGCATGCGCTGGTGGTGGCAAGATCCCTTCCGTTCGGTCCGTTGACGGCGCCGGTGAACGAGGAACGCCTCACCCATGAAGTGCTCGACGCACACGACCCATTGCGCGCCGACATGACGTTCTTCGAGGGCCCCGCAGGTGGTGCCGTCTTTGCAGCAGGCTCGCTCCTCTTTCCCGGTGCACTTACCGAAACTGATGGTGCCGGACGGATCGTGCTGAATGCATTGAGGCGTATGGCAGATCCGGAACCCTTCGAGCTACCTCCGCTGCGCCCTGACTAACGAGAAAGGACAGCGAGCCGAGCGCGGGCGGCTGCAAATTGGGCGCGCAGGGCGGGGATCGATGCCTCGCCATAGCCACGCGACAGGCGTTGGTCGGCGCGGTCGAGGGCCCGCAGCAGGTCGGCTGCCGCGGCCCGGCGCTGCGCAGGTACGCTGCTCCCACGCGCGCCAATCCAGACGGGCGCCGTGTGCGCAAAGGTGCGGTCGGCCATTCCCGGCCAGGTATCAATAGCAGGCCCCACGACGCGCACCGCAAGCCACCCGCTATCGGGGAGTGTCACATTCATCGTGAAGCGGCGCGAGA
Source organism: uncultured Gemmatimonadota bacterium (assembly GCA_902826615.1). Classification (GTDB taxonomy): domain Bacteria; phylum Gemmatimonadota; class Gemmatimonadetes; order Gemmatimonadales; family Gemmatimonadaceae; genus RBC101. Next base: position 38,982 of record CADEFN010000004.1, on the reverse strand, counting down.
AGGGTGCAGTTGGCGGTGGTATGGTGGATACGGTGCGGCCATTCACGACTACTGCGATGGTATCCACCCGCGAAGCGCTGTGCACACCCAGCCCCAGTCGTACGGTGCGGCCTCCGCGTGTTATTCCGCCGGGCAGTGCGCCCTCCGCCGAGAGTTCGATCATGGGCCCCGAGGTGACAAAGCTGCGCCCCTCGCGGAGGGCCGCGTACCAGGACGTCCACGACAGGGGACCGCGGGGATGCGCATAAACCCGCGCAGTCCCGACGGCCATGGTGCGAAAGAGATCGGTCATCACATCGGTGCCGGCCACCGGCATGACGGGCAGTCCGGCGTTGAGCAGCCGGTACCACACATCGGATGTTCCCACGCTGTTGTTCCAGAGACCGACGATCTCGAGAAGATCGACAGCACCGAGGACGGCATCGGGGACCAGGGTGAGGGGGAGGGCATCGAGGGCATCGTCGCTCGCGAATGGGTCGGCGATGTCCACCGGATGCACGCTGATGCCAAGCCCACCCGCGGCGCGTGCGGTGGCCAGCGCGTCCGCGTTAGGCCGGTCGTCGTCGGGATAGGTGGCGTAGCCAGGTCCCCATCCCCATGGCCAGAAGAGCTCGCGTGTACCCAGCAGTCCGACATGGCCGAGGAAGTGCGAGCGTACTTCCTGCGCGAAGCGCACCATCGGACGTTCGCCAGCGGGTGAGCGCCAGCTCCAGAACGATTGATCGTCGTTGCGTTCGGCCAGATTGGCGAGCATGGGTGTGGCCACATCGAGGTCTTCTGCCAGCAACGAGGTCCGGAGGTCGCCGGGCTGCAGATCGACCTGTCCTCCGTAATTGAGGTGAAAGTGGTGATCGCCAGCGAACCATCCATTCGCACGCGCGTCCCACACGGGCGCGAGCGCGAGCGTTGCACGCGTTGTCCGCCCCGGTGCGAGTGTCAGACGTCGTTCCACGGGTGGTGTGGCCAGCCCCCGGACAGCCATCACACGCACCTCACCGGCTGGAGCTGTGTAGGTCATGCGGCCCGGAGAGTGCGCAAAGACAATCCCGTTCTGGCCATCGAAGTGGGTCATCGCGCTATCTGGCACCAGGGGATGTCCGGTGCTGCTGGTGACCGCAAGCCGTGCCGGACCGCGGGTGTCGACGACCAGTGTGGCGGCCGGGGTACCAAAGTCCCAGTGCTTTATCACCACCTCTGTTGGTGAGCCACCAATCGCTGGCACACGCCAAAGACGAAAGTGTTGCGTGCGGTCCGCCTCGCTGTAATAGATCGTCGACCCATCGGCCGACCAGCTTGGTGTAATTGGCCGGCCCCGCGGGCGGGCGACCAGTACGGTGATGGCCTTTGGGTCGGCCAGCGACAACAGTCGCAGCTCCCATCCGGCGGAGGCAGGCCAGCTGTAGGCAATGCGGCGCCCATCGGGAGAGAGGGCCGGTCGCAAGCCTGACAGGATGTTGCCCTGCACCAGGGTCATCTCCTGATCACTATTCGAGGGGCGCACTACGACGCGGTCCGCCTTTGCCCGAGACTTGGAGACGTACACAAACCCGCGATCGCCAGGCAGCACCTGGGGGCGCAGCTCCAGTCCGGTGTCACTCGTCAGGCGCTCGATGGCACCACTGGCGAGGGTCAGCCGCTGCAGGTCGACGTCGCGTCCTTCCGCACCGGCGCTATAGATGATGCTGGCGCCACCGCGACTGAACACCGGATCCATGGCCAGTCCGCGATCGAGTTCGCGTTCACGCCCGGATGCCAGGTCCAGCAATACGACGCTGAGGGTGCGGCTGTCATCGCGCACAAACACCAGGGAGCGGCCATCCGGGGACCAGGCAGGGCGTGAGTCACTGCCTGCACCACTGGTCACCCGGCGAGCCACTCCGGTCTTCACGTCGAGGAGCCACAACCAACCGCGCGCGGCAAGGGCGAGTTGACTTCCATCGGGCGATGGGGCGACATCGAGCGGACCCGCAGCTGTGGTCGGGAGCTCATAGCCCTCGAAGTAGACATGGAATGGCAATCCCGTGTGCAGCGGATACCGATTGACCCATTGTGCCTGCGATACAAGCGGCAGGAGCAGCGCAGCGGCGGCGAGAGCGAGTCGGGTGGTCACGGGCGGCAAGCTACGTCCACAAGGCTGCGGAGCAAGGCAGGGTACGGTGGCGACATCGACACTGGGCCCCGACTTGCGCGAGGGAGCGACCCACGATGTTTCCGGACTTGCGTGAGAGAGCACCATTGCGAACTTCCCTCACTCGATTCGCACCGGGCGTACACGCCGGGTACGAGCAACTCCTTCAGCCGTTCCCCTCCACGCACACCGATGAATCCCGTGCCCCGGTTTGCACTCTTCTTGTCGCTCTTCGTACCGACTGCAACCGCAATTGCCCAGTCGGGTGACTCCGTGCCCTCGCGCGAGTACATCACGCGTCAGATTTCTCAGCTACAGCGTATTCGAACGCCGGAGGGAGTCGAAACGGTCGAGCAAGTGGAACTCGGCGGTGTCAAGCAATGGATCTCGGTCAGGGGGCTCAATCGGGCAAATCCTGTGCTGCTCATGATCCACGGCGGGCCCGCCACTCCCATGATGCCTAACCGTTGGCTCTGGCAGAAGCCGTGGGAAGACTTCTTCACCGTGGTGCAATGGGACCAGCGGGGCATCGGAAAGAACGCCGTCAGCGCAGACTCTGCCACCACCTATCCCACCCTCTCGCTGGACCGGGTTGTTCGGGACGCCGAGGAGCTTGCCGAGTTGCTGCGCAGGCGTTTTGGGCAGCGTCGTATTGTTGTGCTGGGGTACTCGTGGGGCAGCATGGTGGGCCTGGAGTTGGCCCGTCGTCGGCCGGATCTCCTGCATGCGTACGTGGGATTGGGCCAGGCGGTCTCGTCGGCATCCGAGGTGTACAACTATGAAGGGGTGCGAGAACGGGCGCTAAAGGCCGGTAACACCGAAGCGCTCCGCGAGATAGACAGCATCGCGCCATACCCCGAGAAGGATGGGAGTGTCTCGCTGGCCAAGGCCATGGTCGTTCGCAAGTGGAGCTCGGTGTACAACGGCGGGTGGTATGGCACACCCGACCTCGGGCTTTTCTACCAGGCAGGGGACTGGGGTCCGGAGTACACGCCGCAGGATATCGAGGCGCACCTTCGCAACGGCTCGTGGGGAGGTGGGGGGCTCATTCCCGACATGTTCAAGCAGGACTTCAGCAAGCAGATCACGCGACTCAATGTGCCGGTGGTGGTGCTGCAGGGTCGCTGGGATCTCTACACACCCTACAAGGCGGCTGCGCTTTGGGTGGGAGCACTCCGGGCCCCACGGAAGAAACTGGTGACCTTCGAGCGGAGCGGGCATTTCCTGATGTTCGAGGAGCCGGGCAAGCTGCTCGTGACGCTGGTGAACGAGGTGCTGCCCCTGACACGGCCAGGCCCCGGGCCGGCACGCTAGGACCTGTCGGCAGCGGTAGTCCAGTAGAATCTCTCAGCGGGTTGTGCCACGTGACGTGCGTCAGGAGCGGCGTGGCGCAACCGCGTGGCCTACTTCGCGATGATGAAGTGCTGCCCATCGGGTGACACGTCGTACATCGCGTTAGGCCCCCCGGGATACGGGGCGCGGAACAACAGTCGCGCCTCCCCGATCGCCGGCCAGCTCCCACCCGCGGCAAACGGCACCGCCATCAGCCGGTCTTCACTCCAGTAGTACAGCTCCCGTCCATTGCCGCGCCACACCGGGTGAATCCCCGCGCCTGACGAGACCCGCACACGCCGCCCCGGCGTGGGGTATGAGTCGAGATAGACCTCGGGACGCCCAGTCTCCTCGGAGACAAACGCAACCCAGCGACCATCAGGAGAAATGCGCGCGCCGTATTCTTCCGCCATGGTGGCGGCATACGGGCGGGCCGATGAACCGTCGACCGGTTGCACCAGCACGTCACGCCCGCGGAAGGCTCCTTCTTCCGTGACCAGGAGTGCGCTCCCGTCACGCACCCAGTCACTTGGGTACTGCATGCCCTCGCGCGCGGCCACGGGGCGCTCGGTGCCACCTGCGGCTGGCTGGACGAAGAGGTCCTTGCCACCCGGCGCCGTCACGGAATAGGCCAGCGAGGCTCCATCGGCACTCCACTGCGGATCGTTGGAGTCCGATTCATCGTTGGTAAGGCGACGCGTGACCGCGCCATCGAGGTCGGTCACCCACACATCGCTGGTTTCGCGTGGTCCATTGAACGCGCCGTACGCCACCTGCTTGCCATCGGGAGAAAAACGCGGCGCCCATGGTCGCACCGCGGCGATGGTACGCTCCACACGCCCCTCGCGATCGAGCAGAGAGAGCGCTCCCGCGTCCAGCACACCAATCTCTCCTCCGTCCGCGAGCGCGTCGGGGAGCGCCACCTTGTTCCAGGCGAGCGCGAGCGGCGAACGCGACACGATCCACCCGCCCGCAAGTCCGCACACGAGCATGGCGAGTGCCACATACGACGCGACGCGGGCCGACACCATGCGCCCCGGCGTTTCCTCTGGCGGCCTGGAACGTGGGGCGGGGAAGGGTGCCGCTGGCACCTCGAGGGCGGCCGAGAAGGCGGCTGCGCTCGGAAAGCGATCCTCGGGTTGTCTCTGGAGCGCGCGTCTGATCACCTCGTGCAGCCGCGGCGTGTCAGGCGCATCCTTGAGTTGCATGAGCCGTCCGGACTCGTCAGGCAGCGGCGTGAGCGGCGACTTGCCAGTCAGCATCTCCTGCAAAACCGCACCCAGAGAGAAGACGTCGGCCCGGGCGTCGATGGCACGCATTCCCTCGGCCTGTTCCGGGGCCATGTACTGCGGTGTGCCGATCCGAACCCCCGTTCTCGTCAGCCGCTCGTCACCCGTTTCCTGCAGCGCGAGGGCAATCCCGAAGTCGGCCACCAGGGCATGACCATCACGCAGCAGCACGTTCTCGGGCTTGATGTCACGATGGATGATCCCTTGCCGGTGCGCATGATCGAGTGCATCGGCCACTTCACGCGCGATCCGCAATGCGTCGGTGGTCGCGAGCGCCCCCTCCCGAGTGAGACGCGTGCGCAATGTCTCCCCTTCGATCCAGGGCATGGCATACCACAACAGGCCGTCGGCGTTGCCCGAGTCAAACAGCGGAAGGATGTTCGGATGTTGCAGCGATGCGGTCACACGGATCTCGGCCAGAAAACGTTCGGCACCAACCCCTGACGCCACGTTCTCGTGCAGCACCTTGATGGCAACCTCACGCTGATGCCGCAGGTCGCGCGCGAGGTACACCGTTGCCATCCCGCCCTGCGCGATTTCGCCTTCCACCACATAACGACCCTCGAGTGCCATCGTCAGGCGCTGCAACGGCGACAACATCGCATCGGGAATATCATGCGCGGCGAGCGCCGGCGTTTCGAGGAAGCCGGTGTTCACCAGGTCACCCGCAACCAGGAGCGACAGCACCTCACGCCGTAACCATTCGTCGTCGCCACAGGCCGACACGACAAACGCGTCACGAGCTGCTCCTTCATGTCCAAGTGCCTCCTGCAGGACCACGTCAATCTGCGCCCAACGCTCGGGGGTCATCGCTTTGCCGCGACGCTCGTCGGCCGGGCGTGGTGTGGTGCTGGTCATCGGTCGAGCTCCCGCCGGAGCCAGATTCGCGCGACCGCCCATTCGCGGCCCACCGTTGCTGGCGAGATGCCTAACACGGCCGCGACCTCCGGAATGCTGAGCCCCGCGAAGTAACGCAAATCGACCAGCTGTGCCTTCTTTGGATCGAGGGCGCTCAGTCGTTCGAGCGCGTCGGCCAGTGCCAGCAGGTCCACCGCCTCGTCGCCCACGTGCTGCTCAGGCACTGCGTCGGCTTCGCTCAGCGACACCTGCACCTCTCCTCCGCCTCGTTTGGCTGCCTGACGAGTCCTGGCATGGTCGATCAGCACCCGCCGCATCATCTGCGCGGCGAGCGCGAAGAAGTGGGTGCGGCTCTCCCAGCGTACGCCATGCTGATCGCCGAGTCTGAGCCAGGCCTCGTGCACCAGTGCCGTAGGCTGCAAGGTGTGCCCCGCGTTCTCGCGGCGAAGCGTGAGTTGTGCCTGACGTCGCAACTCGGCGTAGACAAGCCGCACGAGGTCGTCGCTCGCTTCGGTGTCCCCCGCTCCCCACGCACGAAGAAGCTGGGTGACGCGGTGTTCTGGTGCCGCGGTCCCCGCTTTCGTGGGGCTAACGGCGTGAGGCTCCCTGCCTGGCATCGACTCGTCTCTGGAGTGCACTCGGCTGACTGCAGACTTGGACACGGGAGGGGTGTGAGTCGGTTTGTCTTCGTTTTCCGCGCTATGGAGTAAGGCGCGATGACGCGTCTCTACACGACATGGAGGATGAGATGCCTACGCCTACTCTTCGCTCAGCAGTTTCACGACTGGCCACGACGGGTGTCGCCCTCCTGCTCGCCGCCTGCGCCACCGTCGCGCCCCGCAGCGATCAGAACACAACCGCCCTCACCATCCGCTTCGACAACGAAGGTCGCGAGCGGGTACAGGTCTATCTCGTTGGCGAGCAGCGGGAGTGGCTCCTCGGCCGAGTGGAGCCGGGGGCCATCAGCCACCTTCCGCTTCCGCCGGCATCCTTCGCGGGCAAGTCCCCCTTTGTGCGGCTGGCGGTGCTGACCGGCAACCATACCTCCCTGCAGGCGGCGCGCTCGCGGGCCGCTTCCACCACCGTTGCCCAGCCCCTCGCCGCTCTGGTGAAGCATCAATGGCACTTCGTGCAGGGGCAGGTCACGCCGCGGCTGCGCGGTCCGCAGTCCTGACGGGGAGGTATGAGGTACTTTGATGCATGGCAGCCTATTACGCACAGGCATTCCTCGCGTCATTCGTGTCCGACCCGATGTTCCTCCCCCCTGCGCAACAGGGGGTCACTACGTGTCACGAGAGCGATCGCGTTGGCGGGAATGACGTCGCGGAGGCTCCGTGCCCCGTGTAATCGTCGTCGGCGCGGGAGCCGCGGGCTCCATGGCTGCCATTTTTGCCGCCACGGCGGGTGCCGAAACCCTCCTGGTTGAGCGGAGCCGCGATGGGGGCCGCAAGATCCTCATCAGTGGGGGAGGCCGGTGCAACGTCCTCCCGGCACGCGTCGACGAGTCGCGATTCGTGACCGACTCATCGCACCCCCTGCTTCGCAAGATGGTCCGCGCCTGGCCCCTCGACCAGCAGCGGCGTTTTTTTGAAGAGACGCTTGGCATCCCACTGGTGGAGGAAGTGGAGAGCGCAAAAATCTTTCCGGCGTCACACAAGGCGCGCGATATCCGCGACGGGCTCCTCTCCCATGCCCGGGCTGTGGGCGTGCGCCTGGCCATGGAAACGCGGGTCACCGATATCGCGCCGAGTGGAAACGGATGGGAGGTAACCATCGATCAGGGTGAAGCGCTGCACGCCGATGCTGTGATCGTTGCAACGGGCGGTTTGTCCGTTCCCAACACTGGAAGTGACGGCGCCGGACTCGGCATACTGGCCAGGCTCGGTCACAGCATGAACCCGACCTACGCCGCCCTCACACCCCTCTTGTCCGACGAGTCCACCCTGGCGGACCTCTCCGGCGTTTCGCTGCGGGTCTCACTCGATGCGCGAAGTACTCATCACAACGCACGCGCAACCGGTGGATTTCTCTTCACCCATCGCGGTTTCAGCGGGCCATCGGTACTGGATGTCTCCCACGTGCTGGTGCGCGCCGGGGGGGCACACTCCGCGGCACGGCTTCTCGTATGCTGGACGCCGCTGCAAGACGCCGAGTGGGAGGCGGCCTTCAGACCGCAGGGGGCGCGCACCGTTTCACTGGCTGTGCGCGCCGTGTTGCCCGACCGCCTGGCCGCGGTGCTGATTGCCAGGGCCAGTGTCGACCCGGCGCGCTCCCTCGCCGACTTGCGACGCGAGGAACGTCATCGTCTCATCGAGACGCTCGTCCGTGGTGAACTGCCGTGGAGTGGTGACGAGGGATATCGCAAGGCCGAGGTGACTGGCGGCGGTGTCACACTCGGCGACGTGCATGCACAAACCATGGAAAGTCGACGACATCGCGGGCTCTTCCTGTGCGGCGAGGTGCTCGATGCTTTTGGCCCCATCGGCGGGTACAACTTTCTCTGGGCCTGGGCGACTGGGCGGGCGGCGGGGCTCGGAGCCGCCGCGCACGTGCCGCAGCCCACGTGAGCAAATGAACCACTCGCGATGGGCACCGGGTACATGACGGATCACACGCTCCGCCGGCAGTTCGAGATTTCCTGGGGGTTGCTCGCCTATCATCTCGAGACGCTCGAGGACGCCGAGTGCCTCTGGCGTCCAGCGCCGCGTTCGCCACACGTCGCCCAGCTTGCAGACGGGACGTGGCGGGCCGACTGGCCCGAAGATGAGTCGTATGCAGCAGGTGCGCCGAGTATTGCGTGGCTCACGTGGCATATCGACTTCTGGTGGTCAATGACGTTCGACCATCACCTCGGAGACGGCACCCTAACGAGAGAGCGGGTGGCGTGGGGGGGAAGTGTAGAGGAGATGAAACGGCGCATTGGCGCACATCGCCAAAGGTGGATCGAGCTGCTCGACGCACCGGATAAGTGGCCGGGACAGGCACGCTGGCCCTTCGCCGATCGTCCGTTCGAGGACGTGGTCGCCTGGCTCAACGTCGAGCTGATGAAGAACGCGGCCGAGATCGGGTACGCACGGTTCGTGTACGGGACACGCCAGATCTGATACGCGAGACGCGACAGGCGACACGGTGCATTTGTGACCCTGATCGCACTCCAAACTCACCTCCGATGGGGCGTCTGTCGGGTGGCGTCTCGCGCGGTATGCATCGTTTCATTCCAGCCGTAACATGATGTGATAGGGCGGATGCATTGCCTTACTGGAAGACGCCAATCAAAGCGTTTCACCACAACGAGTTACCGAGCCTTTGAGGCCAGCTGCGGAGGGCTGAGGAATTGCAGGGGGTTCCCTTACACAGTCGTAACCCCTCAACGACCCGAGGTACCTCCATGTGGTGGCGTTCTCCGCGCTGTATTCTGACCCCGTTGCTCGCCGCACTCGTCGGCGCTTGTGCAGATGATCCCGTCGCACCCCGGAGTCCCGTGCGCACGCCGGTGGCCGAGGCCCCGGTGCTGGTTCACAAGAATGTGAGTGATGGACAGGGGCGAGTCTGGAGACCTGCCACCCAGACGCTCAACATTTCCTGGCAGCAGGCGGCGGCCCGCTGTCCTCAGAATGGCGTTGATCCCTGCTGGGGAACGGTAGGTGCTGTGGATCTCTCCGGCTGGATCTGGGCGACCCAGGCACAAGTCCTTGATCTCATGGCGGTGGCCTCGCCCGCCATCCTGACGACCAATCCGCTGACTGGGACGGCGTCCAATCCTGGTGTCACCTCGTTCTTCAACTACTTCGGCGCACTCGACATCGGTGGGTGCTCCGGCTACGTGTGTTCGTTCGCCTTCGTGATGTCGGGGTGGACTTCCACGTCGTACGGCGGCTCCGCGACACAATGGTCGGCGCAAGCCAACTTTGGGGGAGGCACCTTCTTCGGTTACAACAACGACCCCGGTCTCTCGACGTCATCTCCGCTGCGTGGCCTGCTGCTGTGGCGTGTTGACGTCAGCGACGGCTCCGGAGTGGTGGCCAACGACGACGCCGGCTCCGTCGCACACCCCGGTCCTGGCGTTGCCGTCGGCAATGTGCTCGACAACGATCTCCTCGGCTCGGCCCCAGCGACACTGGCAACCGTGAGCATCTCGCAGGTGTCCAGCACCAGCTCCGGTGTCACGCTCGATCCCGCCACTGGCGCGGTGAACGTCGCGTACGGCGCGCGGATCGGTACGGCGTCGCTGGTGTATCGGGCCTGCGAAATCGCTCGTCCGTCGAATTGCGATCTTGCGACTGTCACGGTCACAATCACTGGTAACGCCGTCGATGCCGTCGACGATGCCGGGAATGCAAAGACTGGTGGTGGCATCGCGATCGCCAACGTGCTCGCCAACGATACCTTTGCCGGCGGCCTGGCTACGCTGCAGAATGTCGCCCTGCGCGAAGTGGCACCCGACTCGTACCTCTCGATCACCGCGAGTGGCGCGGTGCGGGTGGCGATGGGGACTCCCGTCGGCATGCACGATATCGTTTACGAAATCTGCGAGCAGGGAGTGCCAACCAACTGCGACCAGGCTACGGCCCGTGTGACGGTTACGGCCTATGCAATTGATGCCGTGAACGACGCCGGATCGGTGCAGTCTGCGCTTGGCGGTGTCGCGGTGGCCAATGTACTGGCCAACGACAAGTTCGATGGCGGGCCTGCGACTCTTTCCCAGGTGACGCTGACAATGGTCTCATCGACATCGGGCACCGTCTCGCTCGACGTCGCCGATGGCTCCGTGGATGTGGCTCCTGGTACCACGGGTGGGCCGCACTCGCTGGTATATCGCATCTGTGAAAGCGCGAGCCCGGCCAATTGCGATCAGGCCACGGCGGTGGTGACCATCATCCCGCTGTCATACGTGATCTCCACTCCGAAAATCCGCATTCAGGAAGGGAAGAGCGGCACGTTCACCGTGAAGCTCTCGCAGCCCATCACGGCGAATGTGACGGTGAACCTCTCGTATCTGGCTGGCACGATGTCGGTCACGTTCTCTCCGGCGTCACTCACCTTCACGCCGGCAAACTGGAACGTGGCGCAGACGGTGACATTCTACACCAAGCGGGACTCTGACAAGGTGGACAATGCCGGTACGATCCTGCTGAATGCGCCTGGCATCGCCAATGCGCACGTGGTGATCAGCGGTGTAGACGGCGACCGCAAGGCGACACTCCCGGTACCCATCCTGCAGGCGCCCATGAATGGTGAGACGGTGTCCGGGAGCATCAGCGTGTGGGGCACGGCAACCTCGACCGGCGGCACCATTGTCGAGGCGAAGTTCTCCATCGACGGCAACCGCTTTGCGACGGTGACTGGTGCCTCCGGCACCTACCGCGCCCCGGCCTTCAGCACCCTGGGACTGACAAATGGGTGGCATGAACTCGAAATGCGTGTCACCGATAGCACCACCAACGATGGTCGCACCACGATCAAGATCTTCGTTCAGAACTGATTGACAGCTGCTGGGAGAGCAAAGGGCAGGCACCGATCGGTGCTTGCCCTTTGTGCTTTTTCGTGGATTGGGCAGGCATCAGGTGCCTGTAACAGGTACATTGCGTGCTGGCCATTCCGGCCCGAAATGAGCCGCACCTCTCGCGGCGCCCGCTTCCCGCATTCTGTGTCCTTCTCCGCGCTGCATCTCCACCCCACGCTTCTCAAAGCGCTCAAGGAAATCGGATTCGCCAATCCGACGCCCATTCAGGGCGAGGCTATTCCCGGCGCGCTGGAAGGTCGAGACCTGCTGGCCTGTGCCATGACCGGGAGCGGCAAGACGCTGGCCTTCCTGCTGCCCATCGTCCACCAGCTGCTCGCGAAGAAGGGACGCACCACTCGCGCCCTTGTGCTCACCCCAACCCGTGAGCTCGCCGCGCAGATTCTGGAGGAGTTCAACTCCATCGCCGTGCACACCCCCGTGCGTGGGGCTGCCATCTTTGGCGGTGTAGGTATGGGACCGCAGGAACACGCCTTCCGCACCGGCGTCGACCTGCTCGTGGCTACCCCCGGACGCCTGCTCGATCACCTGCGGCACTCCTACGCCTCCCTTGCCGGTGTGGAGCACCTGGTGCTCGATGAAGCCGACCGGATGCTCGACATGGGATTCCTGCCCGACATCAGGCGAGTGCTCAAGCACATCCCTGCCAAACGACAGACACTGTTCTTCAGCGCGACCATGCCGGGGCCGATCATCGAGCTCACACGCGACATGCTGAAGAACCCGGTCAGCATCAATCTCGCGCGCAAGGCGGCGCCTGCGGTGGGAATCACGCAGGCGGTCTACCCCGTGCAGCAGGAGCTCAAGTCCACGCTCCTGCTGGAATTGCTGCAGCGCGACATCATGGATCAGGCCCTCGTCTTCACGCGAACGAAACACCGCGCCAACCGGCTGTGGGAGTTTCTGGACAAACGTGGTATTGCGGCCGCGCGTATTCATGGCAACCGCTCCCAGGCGCAGCGCACCCTGGCGCTGGCCGGTTTCAAGGACGGCTCATTTCGTGTCCTCGTGGCCACCGATATCGCGGCCCGCGGCATTGACGTCGAAGCGCTCGGCCACGTCCTCAACTTTGATGTCCCGCTCGCATCGGAGGACTACATCCACCGCGTGGGTCGCACCGGCCGAGCCGCGATGACGGGTGAGGCCTTCACCTTTGTGTCCCACGGCGAAGAGGACGACCTCAAGGCCATTGAACGGGCACTCGGCAAGGCACTCCCGCGTGTCACGCTCCCTGACTTCGACTACAACGCGCGACCAGAACGCAAACTCGAAGTACCGCTCCAGGAACGTCTTGCAGCACATCGGGCGCAGCGAGCCAAGGGGCGCTCGTCGCAGGGCGATGCCCCACGCAGCGGTGGTGGGGGCCGGGGAGGCAAACCACAGGGAGCAGCTCCGCGTGATGGCGCGCGCGGGCAGCAGCCGGCTCGTGGTAGTGGTCGCACCGCTGGCCCGCCGAGAGAAGGGGCCCGTCCTGATGCACCGCGAAGCGGTTCCGCACCTCAGCGTGCAGATGGCGCCGAGCGACCCGAGGGCGCGGGGAGCCGGAGCCGGCGACGCCGTCGCGGGGGGCGGGGCAGGGGTCCGAGCACCGGAGGCTCCGCGCGCTGAACCAGCCGCGGGGCCCGGTGGGCGGGGTCGGCTCGCGATTCTGGGCCTTCCGAGGTGCGGGAAATGGGCGTAAGTCTGGGGCCGATTCCACGCCCCTCTCCCCACATGAAATCGTACTCCCGCTCCACCACCGCGACTCGCCGATTCGCCCGGCTGGCCGCACTGGCCCTTGTCGCCCTCGCCACGGCCTGTGACCGCGGCGGCGGCGACGTCACCACCGCCTCATCATCCACCGAAATCCTCTGGGACTCATGGGGAGTCCCGCACATCTACGCGCCTGACGACGCGGAGGCCTTCCGCGCCTTCGGGTATGCGCAGATGCAGGCGCATGGTGACTTGATCCTCAAGCTCTATGCGCAGGCGCGTGGGCGCGCTGCTGAGTACTGGGGAGAAGGGAACCTGCCTTCGGATCGTTTTGTGCGGACCATGGGCATTCCCGGACGCGCGTCTGAGTGGTTCGGTGCACTGTCGCCTGAGATGCGCGCCAATCTCGAGGCCTTCGCTGCCGGGGCCAACGACTACGCCACCAAACATCGCGAAGCCATCGCCGATTCGGTCGAGGTGGTCCTCCCTGTCACACCCCAGGATGCTGTCGCGCATGGGCAGAAGATCATCAACTTCCTCTTTATGCTCTTTGGTCAGGCGGCGCTCCCACCTACGCTCGCCAACGACATCCGGCCCGGTTCCAATATGTGGGCCATTTCGCCCGCCCGCTCGACGAGCGGCAACGCAATGTTAGTAGGTAACCCGCATCTGCTCTGGGCGGACCTCTACCTGTTTTTCGAAGCACACGTCAACACGCCGTCGCGCAATTTCTACGGCACCACGCTGGTAGGCATGCCGACACCGGCCATCGGCTTCAACGATCATGTGGCCTGGTCGCACACGGTGAATACACAGGATGGGGCCGACGTGTACAAGATCGTCCCCATGGGTGCCGGCTACCGCCTGGATGGCGCCGAGCGTGCGTTCACGACACGCACCGAACTCATGACGGTGAAAACGGCCAGCGGCACGCGCGTCGACACCCTCAATGTGAACGAAACCGTGCACGGTCCGGTCTTCCGCAACGACAGCACGGGGATGTACGCGGTGCGTGTTGCCGGCCTCGATGACCCAAACGCGGTGACACAGTGGTGGGCCATGGGTGGCGCGAAATCCATGGCCGAGTTCGAGGGCACGGTCCGTCAGCTGCACGTGCCATTCTTCAATATCATGGCCGCCAGCGCCGATGGGCACATCTACTACTTCTTTGGCGGCAAGACGCCCAAGCGCACCGGTGGTGATTTCGCGCGCTGGGCACGCCCCATCGCCGGCGACAGCTCGGCGCTGGTCTGGAATGAGTACCTGACCTACGATCAGCTGCCGCATGTGATGGATCCAGCTACTGGCTGGTTGCAGAACGCCAACGACCCACCATGGACCTCCACCTGGCCGGTGGTGTTCTCCCCCGATTCGTTTGCGTCGTATGTCGCCCCGCAGACCATGAGCTTCCGCCCGCAACGGTCGGCCCTCATGCAGCTCTCGGACTCGAGCGTGACGTTCGACGAATTGGTGCAGTACAAACACTCGTCGCGAATGGCGCTGGCCGACCGCATCCTGCCTGAGCTGGTGACCGCCGCCCGCGCCACTGGTGATGCCGACGCCAAGGCGGCGGCCGAGGTGCTGGAGCAGTGGGATCGCCAGGCCACGGCGAAGAGCCGCGGAGGCGTGCTCTTTGGCGAGTTTGTCACTGCATGGCTGGAAGGCGCCAAGGCCTCCCCGTTTGCTCGCCCGTGGCGTCTCGATTCGGCCGTCACCACGCCGTCGGGTCTTGCCGACCCCAAAGCTGCGGTGCGGGCGCTGGGTCAAGCGGCGCGCGCCACCCGCAAGGCGTTCGGCGCGCTGGACGTGCCGTGGGGTGACGTGCACCGCCTGCGTTACGCAGGCAAGGACCTTCCGGGGAACGGTGGGGGAGGGGATCCGCTCGGGATCTTCCGCGTCGCCTATTACGCGCCTGACGAGGATGGCAAGCGGCGCATCATGGCCGGTGACACCTACTACCAGGTCGTGGAGTTCTCCAAGCCGATTCGGGCGAAGGTGCTCACCGCGTATGGCAATGCCACACAGCCGGGGTCACCACATCGTGGGGATCAGCTGGAGCTGTTCTCCAGGGAGGAAATGCGAGAGGTGTGGCGCAGCCGGGCAGAGGTGGAGGCCAACGTCAAGGAGCGCGTGGTCCTGCCGAAGTAACGCTCGGCAGCGCTTCCCCGACGAAACGCGCGCCACAAGAAACCTCCCTCTCTCCCAAGCGCCAGCGTGTATCAGCTCCGCTCACCCGACGCAGCGCTCACGCGCTACATCGAACACTACTGGTTTGTCCGCAGCGATGCCGCGACGCCATTCGACCTCACCGTCAAAGTGTTTGTGGACGCTCGCGCGGATCTCATCCTCAACTTCGGCGTTCCCTATCGTCGCACTGTGCTGGGGGGTGGCACCGAGAGCATCGGCCACTCCAATCTCGATGCGCAGCGGCTCCAGCCCATCGAGATTACGCAGCAAGGTCATGTCGTGCTCGCAGGCGTGCGATTCCGAGCCGGTGGGCTCGCGCCCTTTGTGCGCCAGTCGTTGCACGAGTGGACGGATCGAATCGTGCCCCTCGATGAGGCATTCTCTGAAGAGTTGGAGCACAGCCTGCGAGACCGGGAAGTCAATGATCAGGCGCGGCTGCTCGACACCTATTTCCTCACGCGACTCCGTATCACTCCACCCATTGAGACCTTTTTCGAGAGCATGACGAAGCTCGAAGATGGGGCTGTGCGCGTCGACCAGCTCGGCGTCGCTATCCGTCGCGTTGATCGGCTCTTTCGCGCGCACCTGGGCATCACACCCAAGACCTACATTCGGGTCCTCCGATTCCAGCGCGCGCTCCGACGCCTGATGCAGCACCCGGGAGTGACACTGGGGCAGGTGGCCCTCGAGTGTGGGTACTCGGACCAGGCCCACTTCGTGCGCGAACATCGTCGATTCGCGGGTGGGGTGCCTACCGCCCAAGTGGGGTACTTCCCCGCGACCGCGCCCACGGACTTCAGCCCGAACCTTGTCCAGTTTATTCAAGACGCCACGACGCCTTGAGCCTATCCTGCGCGGATGGCCACTACCAAACGCAGTTTCTTCTCGAGAGAGACAGAAGTCCGCATCGATATCGCCGCCAGCGCCGAACATATCTGGTCCATCCTGACCAACGGCGCCGCCTATCCCGAGTGGACGTCGACAGTGCTTTCCATAGAAGGCAGCATCGTGCAGGGTGGTCGCCTGGTGCTGCGGTCGTCCCTCGATCCGAAACGTCGATTTCAGCTGACCGTCAAGGAATTTCAGCCACCGACCCGCCTGGTCTGGGGTGACCCGATGGGGCGCCGCACCTATGAGCTGAAGCCGATTGGGGCAAAGACCACGTTCATCATGCACGAGCGGATCGGTGGGCCTCTCTTCCCGCTCTTCGCGCGGATGATCCCGTCCTTCGATGAGTCGTTCGACCGGTTTGCGCAGGATCTCAAGCGCAAGTCAGAGACCACGTCTCGTTAGCTCGGTGGGCGGGGGGGAAAGGGGGCGTAGGGAGGGAGGGCAGTTAAACACCGAACCTCCCACCGACATCCAACTGGCATGGCGCCCTCCCGCCTCAACCGCCCAATCCGAGGTCTGGCCATCGCGGCCACCTTGCCCCTGGTCGCGCTCCCGGCTCAACAGACAGGCAGCGCCGCCGACCGAATCGAGCGGCGCCTCTGGCCAGCGGTTACGCTCGCGGGTACGCCCGATTCGGGCTGGAGTTTGCGCGAACGGATGCAGCACCATGGAGTGGCGGGCCTGAGCGTCGCGGTCATCCGCGACGGCACGCTGGCCTGGGCGCGCGGTTATGGCTGGCGTGATCGCGACCAGAAACTCCCGGTTCTCCCGACAACTCCGTTTCAGGCCGGATCGCTCAGCAAACCGGTCGCAGCCACCGTGGCGCTGCGCCTGGTGGCACAAGGGGTGGTAACCCTCGACGATGATGTGAACCGCTGGTTGCGCACCTGGCGGGTGGCCGAGGACTCTCTGACCCGAAAGCAGCCGGTCACCCTGCGCCTGCTGCTCAGCCACCGGGCCGGCACGAGTGTCAGCGGTTTTGACGGCTACGGGCAGGGCGCGGCGCTTCCGAGCCTCGTGCAGGTGCTGCGTGGCGAGGCGCCGGCGAACTCGGCGCCGGTGGTGGTGGAACGAGCGCCTGGTGGCCGGTCCCAATACTCGGGCGGTGGATACGTCATTGTGCAACAGCTGCTGCAGGAGACGACAGGACAAACGTTTGAGAGCATCGCCCAACGCGAGCTATTCGCGCCCCTGGGTCTGACCCGGACCACGTACGCGACGCCGGCCGACGCGCCGGGTGACAACACGCGAGCACGCGGATATCTGCGAGACGGGAAGCAGGTGCCCGGGGGATGGAAGGTCCTCACGGAGCAGGCGCCGGCCTCGCTCTGGAGCACGCCGAGTGAATACGCGCAGATTGTGATGGCACTGCAGCGCGCGGCGAAACACGAGACAAACGCCATACTGCCTGCATCGCTCGCCACGGCCATGATGACGCTGGAGGGCGCGCCGGAGGACCAGACCGGGCTCGGCGTCGGGCTCAAGGGAAATCCCCCGTTCCGCTTCAGTCACTCCGGATGGAACGACGGCTTTCGAAGCCTGATGATCGGATATCTCGATCGCGGTGATGGCATCGTGCTCATGACGAATGCCGATCACGGTGACGTTCTGCTCATGGAAGTCGCACGCGCCGCCGCGCGCGAATACGGATGGGAGGATATGAAACCCAGCATTCGTACCTCCGTGGCGCTTTCGTCCGAGGATCGCCAGGCCATGGTCGGTCGATATCGGCTTGGCGAGAATTGGATTATCGAGATTGCCCAACTCGAGGGGCGTCTGGTTGCCGGGCCCTCGGGGCGTCAGCTGCTGCCCCTGCTATCGGAAAGCCGCACCGAACACTTCTTCGAGTTTGCGGACGACGTCGGGTTGACCACGAAGCGGCAGGGAACCGACGTAACGGGGATCATCTGGCGTCAGGGGACCCGTCGAGTGGAGGGCACGAGGATTCGGTGAAGTGCAGCGGGACCTCGTCGTCGGACTCGACAGGTGTCGCACGAGGGCGCTCCGCTTGACAATCTAGTGGTGAGGCGTGACGTTGCCCCTACCACTAGAGAAACTAGTGACGTCCCCGTCGCAGATGACCAATCCCACGTTCCTCACCGGCACGCTCGAGCTCATCGTCCTCCAGCTTCTCCGCGCCGAGCCGACAAACGGGTACGACCTCACGCTCCGGATCCAGGCAATCAGCCGCGACGTGCTGAACGTCAACGCGGGGTCGCTCTATCCTGCGCTCTATCGGCTCGAACAGCGCGGACTGCTCAAAGCCGCGTGGAGTGAATCGGAGAACGGCCGGAAGACCAAGGTCTACGCGCTCACTGCCGCTGGCCGCAAACAGCTCAACGAGCAGCGCGCGAGCTGGGCCCGCTTCTCGAGCGCCCTCGCGACAATTCTCGCGGACACGCGATGATCACGCGCGCACGGCTCTGGCTCCGTTCCGCGATGTTCCGCGGGCGCCTGGAGCGTGAGATGCAGGCGGAGATGACCGAGCACCTTGCACGATCGACTGAACGCCTCGTCGCCCGAGGCCTCTCGCCGGACCTTGCGCGTCGTCAGGCAATGCTCGAGTTCGGGCGTGTGACCGATCTCCAGGAAGAAGGGCGCATGGCGCGGGGTGCTCAGGGCCTCGACGCCCTCCTCGGCGATATGCGTTTTGCCTTCCGCCACTTTCTCCGACATCCGCTCTCGACGTTGACGATGGTCCTCGTCCTCTCGATCGGGATCGCGATCAACGTGGTGTTGTTCACCGTACTGCGCTCAGTCACCGATCGGCCACCCAGCGGAGTTGAAGCGTTGGATGACATGGTGCGCATTCGCGGCAGCGAGCTGAAGGACGGCAATCGGCGCGAGCGTGCCTTTGCCCGCAGCGAGGTGGAGGCGTACGCAGACCTGACGCGGCACTTCTCGTCGGTCGCCGCATGGACGTCGCAACCAGTCACTGCCGCAGCGCCAGATGTCGCCGCCTTCACAGTCACGGCAACGTTTGTCACCGACGATTACTTCGACGTGCTTGGTGTAAAGGCACTGCGCGGTCGCTCGCTCGTCAGAGGGGATGCGGCGCAAGTCGCAGTTCTCTCGCACGCTGCCTGGACGCGGTCGTTCGCGCAGGATCCCGGCATTCTTGGCCGCACGATCACGCTGGCCGACGTTGCCTTCACGATTGTCGGTGTTGCCGCACCACGCTTTCGCGGTGCCGCATGGGAAGCGCGCGACGACATGCAGGTGTGGGTGCCACTTGCCAGCCACGACCGCGCCTTTCCGGGAGTATCACGCGAGAGCGCGCTCTTCTCTGCAGTGGGACGGCTTCGGCCGGGGACGACACGGGAGGACGCGGGGGTTGTCGCCAAAGCAGTGGCAGCACGCAGCCTGTCAGTCCGCAACATTTATCCGGACAGCGCTGCTGAGATCGCGTCGCGCGATCCTTCCGTTGAGGTGGTGAGGCTCCTTGCGGACAATCTCGAGCCCGGCGCCGAAGCCGATGCGCGCTTCGCCACCATCGCCTTCTCCGTTCTGGGACTCCTCACCTTGCTGGTGACATGCGCCAACGTCGGCGCACTCCAAACAGGACTTGCGCTCGCGCGTCGTCGCGAGGTCGCCATCCGGATGTCACTCGGTGCTCATCGCGGGCGGGTGATCCGGCAGCTCGTCACCGAGAGTGTGGCGCTCGCGATCATTGCCGCGCTCGGAGCGGTTGGCGTGACATGGGGACTCGTGCGCGTGCTGCTGCACATCGTCGGTTCGTTTTCCTTCGAGCTGGTTCTTGACCACACCGCGATCGTCTTCGCGTTCGGGATTGCGCTTCCGGTGGGACTGCTGTTCGGGCTGTCGCCGGCACTTCACGCGACGCGCAACGCGGTGGCCGGTGCCCTGCGAGACTCCAGTCGGGCGATCGCCGGTGGGCGCGCACGTTTGCAACGCGGATTGGTCGTGGCGCAGATCGCACTCACGCAGCCACTCGCGGTCTGCGTCGTTGCCATGGTCTACATGGGGATTGATGTCTACCAGAAGAACCCGGCCAATCCCAATGGTGAGCAGATCATTCAGCTGCGACTCACGTCGAGTAATGCCCGCGGCATGAGCAATGACGCCGCACCCGCTGACCCGGGAGCAGCGTCACGCGATCGTCAGGAAACCGAAGTGCTTCTTCAGGCACTGCGCGGTGTCCCGAACATTTCTTACGCCGCCTTCATTCCCGAGCGAGCCCCCGTCAATCTCGAGGCATACACGTTGTCCGACAGCGAGGGATCCTCATCATGGGGCAAAGGCGACGCGTTCTACCTCATCGGACGCTCGGCAACCCCGGGATATCTGGACCTCATCGGAACACCGGTTGTGCTCGGCCGCGATCTCGTGGCAGCTGATTCGGTGGGAGTCATGGCGAACGCGATCCCGGTGGTGATTGGCGATGATATGGCGCGGCGCCTCTGGGGTGAGGCGAGCCCGATTGGACGCCGCGTCGAGCGCGCTGGCACGAAGGATCCCCTGGCGCTCGAGGTTGTTGGGGTCTATCGGGAGGATGTCGCGGCACTGGGGCATTCGCGCAACCCATTCACGGTGATGGTGCCGCCCGATCCGCGACTTTCCACAATGGCGGTCAGCCGACTGATCATGCTGCGCGTCTCTTCGAGCGCAGACGCCATCGTCTCGACGATCCGGGATGTGGTGCGAGACAAGGCGCCGCGTGCCGCCATCATGGAGCTCCGCACCCTTGCCTCGCAGCAAGCCGAGGAGCGTGCCATCCTGTGGGGAGCCATCGGACTCTTCTCGACTGCAGGGCTGGTGGTGCTGCTGCTTTGCGCACTTGGACTATATGCGGTCGTAGCCTTCGCGGTGGGCGAGCGAACCGGAGAGATTGCCGTGCGCATGGCGGTTGGGGCCCGTGCCGGGCAGATCGTCGGTCACTTCGCGGCCGACGGGCTCCGCTTGACGTTCATCGGCGTGCTGGTGGGCTTGCCAATCAGTCTCTTCGGCTTGCGTCAGGTTGTTGCGTTGTCGCCGTCGTCCGAAGTGCCTGACGTGAGTGTCGCCGTGGTGACCGCGGTCGTTGCCATCGCGGTCATGACCGTTGCGGCCCTGGCAAGCTGGCTCCCGGCCAGTCGAGCAGCAGACGTTGACCCGGCGGTAATCCTGAGGAGACCGTAGTCGACGCGAACCGAATGCATGGACCGCGTGGGTTGACTATTCGATGACCGGAAGTATGACGCGCATGGTCGTCCCGACTCCTGGTGCACTCTCGACCTCGATTGTGCCGCCCGCGCGTGACACGATCTGCCGTGCAACCGCGAGGCCGAGTCCGGTGCCATCGGGTTTACTGGTGTAGAACGGTTCAAAGACGCGCAGCCGAGCATCGGCGTCCATCCCCACACCCGAATCCACCACGGCGATACACACGGCGCGGGTGAGGCCAGTCACCTTCGGGTCGCCGCGCGCCTGCGAGATTTCGACCCTGATGAGGCCCTCGCCGCCCATCGCGTCCCGCGCGTTGTTCAGCAGATTTACCATCACACGTTCCAGCTCGGGACGATCGATGAGCACACGGCTCACCTCCCGATCCTGTACGACCTCGACGCTGCACCCCTTGAGGGCAGGCGTTGCGAGACGCACCAGGGAGTCCATAAAGGGTCGAAGGGCCTGCACGGAGGGTCGGCCCGACACGTCGCGTCCAAAGTGCATGAGCTCATGTGCCAGATCGCGCCCACGGGTCACCGCGCTGAGGATGTTCTCCAGTGACGTACGCTGATCGATGCTGAGCTGTTCTTCACCAAGGAGTTCAGCGTTGGCCGACACAATGGTCAGGAGGTTGCGAAAGTCGTGCGCGATGCCCGCGGCCATTCGGCCCATAACCTCGACCCGGTTCAGCACCTGCAGCTCACGCTGGTACACCCGAAGGTTCTGCTCCGCACGTTGACGCAGGCACTCTTCGAGCAGCCGACTCACGTTGTCGGCGACCACACCGACAAACAGGCGCTCTTCGGCGGTCCACTCGCGCGGCCCACCGACATGTTCGTGGCACACCATGCCCGAGGGCGCTCCTTCGGTGTAAATCGGCGCATCGAGAAGGGCGCCAATGCCGAGCGGCTGCAAATACGGTTCGAACAGTTCAGCAGCTATGGCGTCCGTCGTGACATCGTCGATGGCGATGGTGCGTGCCGCGTGCTCACCGAAATATGTCGGGAAATCCTCTTTGCGGAGGATGATGCCGTCCGCCACCGCACCTGTTGCGCGCGTGTAGAGGAAGTAGAGCCGAATGGCGCTCTGGTCCTCGGTCGCGCACCAGACGCTGAACCGCTCGACACGCAGTGCGGAGGTGACAATCCCCGCCACCTCGAACAGGGTCACCTGAGGTGGCTCGCCAGCAACATGATGCACCTGCGCGAGCGCGTTGAGCGCGGCGTCGAAGTCGGCCTGTCTTGAGTGGTCCGGCCATGAAGAGGTGTTCACCTGTGCGCACGTCCTGTGAGGGCACCCAATAGTGCGGACGAGACCCAGCGGAGTCCAGTGACGTCTTGCGCACCCGCACGGTGACTGACTACCTCTTGGTCCTGCGTCCAGCCTCTCCTTTGTGACAACACTGCGCCTCGCCCTCGCCAACCTCCGCTATCCGGCCTCGCCTGAAGAGTCGATCACCCTCGCGGTGGACGCGATCCGAGAGGCCGCCGCACGGCGCGCCGAGGTCATCTGCTTCCCCGAGTGTTTTGTGCCGGGATACCGTGGCTTGGGCCACACGCCACCTCCCCCGGACTCGGCCTTCCTCGAAAACGCCTGGACCACCATTGCCTCGGCGGCGGGGGCGGCGCAGATCGCCGTTGTCCTGGGCACCGAGCGCTTCGTCAATGACGGCGTCGTGATCAGCACACTGGTCATCAACCGCGATGGCACACGCGCCGGTTTTCAGGACAAGGTGCAGCTCGACCCGTCGGAGGGAGGGACCTACGTGCACGGGACGGGGCGTCATGTTTTCACCACCGGGGCGCTCACCTTCGGCATCGCCATCTGTCACGAGGGGTGGCGTTACCCCGAGACGGTGCGCTGGGCGGCGCGACGTGGCGCGCAGGTGGTATTCATCCCGCACCTGCATCAGGCCGAAGGCGACAGTCATCGCCCGACAACATTTGGAGAGCAGGCCAACTCATTCCATGAGAAGGCGCTGCTCTGTCGCGCAGCAGAGAACACGGTCTATATCGCGGCCGCAAACTATGCCAGCGAAGGAACGCCGACCACCGCGACGGTGATCAACCCGGATGGGACACTGCACTCGTACCAACCCTACGGTGTGGAAGGGGTCTTTATCGCGGAGATCGACCTCTCGGCGGCGACTGGTCTGCTCGCCTCCCGGTACCGCCCGATCGATCTCTAGTTCGCGGCTAGACCTTGCCAGCCACGCGATCGTCGCCCTCTGAGCGGCTAGCGATCCGCAGCATGATGATGGAAATCACCACGTGCGGCAGGTTGAGCATGATGTCCGCCATGAAGGGTTTGCTGTTGAACAGCCCCCAGGTGAGAAAGAAAAGCGCGTCGCAGGCGTAGTACCAGCCGAACGCCGTAAAGGCGAGTCGCGACCACTTGGCCGACGTCAGCCCGCCGAGCAGGAGGGCGAGGGCGGTAAGCCCATGGGTGATGTCGTCGAGGAGACTCATCATGAAGAGCCCCCACATGGTCCGTTCGTAGCCGTCTGGCGTGATCTGAGTTTCGGTCACGAATTGCGGCACCCACCCGGCAGCGACCACTATTCCGAAGAGCACGGCCCACACCAAGGCGAGCTTTCTGATCATGACTGATTCCCCTCCTGAGGGACAACAGAAAACGGAACTGGCGGCGAAATCTCCCCCATCCGCGGCCAAAGCTCCAGCCCGGCCGGGACGGTTGCGTCGTCTGCGGCAGCGGCTCTGGCGTTACACGAAGCGATCGGGCCAGGCCCTTGTGGTACTCCTGGTGCTCACGGCCATCGCTGCCCTCATCGGGGTCCGCAAGGCTCCGGTTGAGATCTTCGCCGAGTCTCCGGTTGTTAATGACGTCACGCAGCTCAATCCCATCGGCGTGCAGGCGGTTGTAACACCCCGGTCCACCGCCGATGTGGTCGCTGCACTCCGAGATCATCCTGGGCCCATTTCCATCGGTGGCGGCCGATACAGCATGGGGGGACAGACGGCCACCGAAGGGGGTGTGCAGCTCGACATGCGCGAGATGAACCAGATACTCGCCTTTGACTCGGTAGGGAAGACAATCACGGTGCAGGCGGGGGCGCGGTGGAGACAGATCCAGGAACGGATCGATGCCGCCAACCTCTCCATCAAGATCATGCAGACCTACTCCAACTTCACGGTGGGTGGGTCACTCTCCGTGAATGTGCATGGCCGCTACATCGGGCTGGGGCCGCTGGTGTTGTCTGTACGATCCATCAAACTCGTCCTTGCCGACGGCACCGAGGTGGAGGCCAGCCCGCAGCAGAACGCGGAGTTGTTCTACGGTGCCATCGGCGGGTATGGCGGCATTGGCGTGATCACCGAAGCCACGCTCGAACTGGCGGACAATGTGCGGGTCAAGCGCAGTGATGTCACCATGCCGCTCACCGAGTATGGCGACTGGTTTGCGCGTGTCATCCGCGACTCGGCGTCAGTGGTGTTTCACAATGCCGACATCTATCCCAACGAATACGAGGAGGTCAACGCCGTCACCTACAAGCGCACAGACGACGAGGTCACCGTTCCCGAACGGCTCATCCCGAAGGACAAGTCGTATCGGGTCAACCGGCTGGCGTATCGCGTGATCTCGGAGTTTCCGGGCGGGAAGTGGTTGCGCCAGCATGTGATTGATCCGCTGATCTTCCGCGGCGAACCGGTATCGTGGCGCAACAACGAGGCGAGTTACGATGTGGCCGACCTCGAGCCCTCGTCGCGCGATGCGTCAACGTATGTGCTGCAGGAGTACTTCGTGCCCGTAGCAAAACTCACGGGATTCGTGAGTGGGGCAAAGGAGATTCTCAACCGGCACGAGGTGAATGTCATCAACATCTCCATCCGGCATGCCCGCACGGATCCCGGGACACTGCTGGCCTGGGCGCGTGAAGAAGTGTTTGCCTTTGTCCTCTACTACAAGCAGGACACCGATGATGTGGCGCGTCGTGAGGTAGGGGTGTGGACCCGCGAACTGGTGGACCTCGCCGTGCAGCAGGGCGGGGCCTACTATCTCCCGTACCAGCCGCACGCCACGCCGGCCCAGGTCGCCGCCGCCTTCCCGCGCCTCGGGGAGTACTTCGCCCTCAAGAAGAAGGTCGATCCGCAGTACCGCCTGCGCAACACGCTCTGGGATACCTACTACCTGCGCACCGTGGAGCCCGCGGCGGCGCCGCTCGCCAGCGACGAACGGGTGGCGGTCGATTCCATCAGCGGCTACCGGCGCGACGAAGGACAGACGTTCCTCACCCATCCCGAGTGGTACATCGTCTACTCGTCCGAGGAGTACGCGGCGTGGATGAAGGACAAACTGCCGACAGAGTTCCCCTATCTGGCATCGATCGGACAGTACTGGCGGAGTTACGGGCAGGCTCGGCGGGAGACAAAACATCACTACCGCTTCAATGGCGGCTACCAGGTGATGTTGTGGGTGATTGGCACGAGTTATTCGGCGGAACTGCTGCTCAAGGCATTGTACGAGAACACCATCGGACGTTTCTCCGGATGGACGGCGGGGCATGCGCTGACGGAGGAAGATCGTTATGCGTACGAAGTGGCCGCCGACTATGGGCGATACATCCATGACTACCCCTGGTACATGTATCGCTTCTGGCCGCGGGTGACGGGGCTGTGGCGCGATGTGCCGTGGGGAGGGCCGCATCTCTTCCGGAAATGGGAGCGTCGGGTCTTCCTGACGCTGGAATACTCGGTCAAGGCGGCGTATGCGGCGCTCATCGGAGTCGGTACCAAAACGGCCTACACACCACAAGCAGAACGCATGTCGATGGTCATGACCGGATGGACCGATGCCGTCGCGAGCGACCAGCTGCGGAAGGAACGGGACGTGACCGCTGCGCACACCCTCGTGTCCACGCCGCGCTACGACGGCTTCCGTCGGGTCGTGGAAGAGCTGGCGCGGTCTCACCCCGAGGTGCGTATCACGGAAGTTGCCGGTAACGACGACATGATCGTGACCGGCGTGGCGCCAGGCGACTGGCAGCAGCGGCTGCCGGGCGTCGAGCCGCTCTATGCGATGCGGCTTCCGAGTGACAGTACACGCAAGCGTGTGGTACTCAGGGTGCGTGTGCCCATGCTGGTGCGTTTCACCGCTGCGGTATTGTCCGGGAATGCCGGCGGACTGACGATCGACCACCTGTACGACTACTAGGTGAGCGCAGCACACATGACAGAACGGATTGCGGTGGTCACCGGCGGGAGCCGCGGCCTGGGGCTCGAGACGGCGCGCCAGCTGCTGGAGCTGGGGTACATCGTGTACGTAGGAGTGCGTGAGGTGGGAGGCGCTGCCGCTGCACTCGGCGAGCGGTTCGGCACGATCGCGCGCGTTCGCACACTCGATGTGACTCGTGACGCCGACGTGCAGGCGCTCGCGCGCGAGGTGAGAGAGCAACACGGGGCCCTTGATACGCTCGTGAACAACGCCGGCATTCACTACGACACCGATCAGGTGGCATCACGCGCAAATCTGCGGATCGTCGAGGAGGCGCTGGCCACCAATGTGGTGGGTGCCTGGCGAATGGCGATTGCGTTCGCGCCGCTCCTGGCCGCGCGAACCCACGCCACGCTCGTGAACGTCTCGAGTGGGGCAGGGGCGTTAGGTGTGATTGGCGCGTCGCGACCAGCCTACTCGGTGAGCAAGGCTGCCATGAATGCCCTCACCATTTCGCTCGCCGCCGACCTGAAGCCACAGGGCATCCTGGTGAATGCCGTCTGTCCCGGCTGGGTGGCCACGGACATGGGAGGAAGTGGTGGCCGACCCGTCGCAGACGGCGCCCGCGGCATCGTCTGGGCGGCCACTCTGACTGATTCGGGGCCGCACGGGGGCTTCTTTCGCGACGGACAGCCGATTTCGTGGGTCGACGGCTGAGTCAGCGCAGTCGACCGCAGCGGAGTATCGGCACATGTCGTGCCAAACTGTAGCCCCGTAAAACATTACGCTGCAGTGGGTTACGGTTCAGGGGCTGATCGCTCCGGCTCGTGACGAATGGAGGGCAAGGTCGTTCTGAGAGTGAACGACTCTCCCCTCAAGTCCCTCCCGAGCGACCGCCCCACGTGCGCCGACCTTACCCGTTCCACACTCCCAAGAAAGGGTGTGCAGCCGATCGCATCGCATGTCCGGTCGAGGATCGACTCACGTGAGGTCGAACGGCCTGGCTCGTCGCTTTTGTATCCTGACCGTCGCCGCGGTTTCGCTGACGATGGCTGGTGCCACAGCGGTCCTGCTCACGCGCGACGCCGCGCATGATCGCGATGACTTGATGAACACCGGTTCAACCCTCGCGTCGTTGCTGGCGGCAACCAGCGAGTCCGCCCTCGAGGTTGGCGACCGGTCGAGTCTGAAGACACTGGTGGTGCACGCAGGGTCCATCGACGGGGTGGCGTACGTGCGGGTGCTGGACAGCACCGGCACCGTGCTCGAGTCGGAGGACCACGGCAAACCTGGGCAGGAGTCACCCGCCGCCACGACTCCGCCGAGGGCGCGAGGGGCGGTGGTTCGTACGGTCGGCAACAAAAGCTACATGGAGTTTGTCTCCCCGGTGCGCTCGTCACAACGTGCTGGCGGCGACGCCAGGGTCATCGGTCATGTCGTGCTTGGCATGATCGACGGCGCCGAGGGGTTGGTGGGCCGCGCACTCTTTCCCGTTGTCGTAACGCTGGTGGTCATTCTGGCCATCACGTTGTGGCTCACATGGCACATCACGAAACGGGTGACACGCCCACTCGAACAGCTCGTCACAGCCGCCGAATCGATCGCCGAAGGCCGGCTCGAGCGCATCAGCGTGCCACAGACTGGCGACGAAATCGAGCAGCTCGGACTGGCCTTCGACGCCATGGTGCGTCGTCTCGCCCAGTCGCGCGACGAGGTGGAGAGTCATCGCCTGCAGCTGGAAGAGCGAGTCGTGGACCGCACGGCGCTACTTCAGGCTACCACTGCCGAAGCGGTCCAGCTGCGCCAGCGTGCCGAAGAGGCCAGCCGCGTGAAGTCGCAGTTCCTCGCCAACATGTCGCACGAAATCCGCACGCCGATGAATGGCGTGCTCGGCATGCTCGAGCTGGTCAAGGGCGCCAGTCTCCCGCAGCGCGAAGCGCGCTTTGTCGACACGGCTCATCGATCGGCAGAGGCGCTGCTCGCCATCATCAATGACATTCTCGATTTCTCCAAGATCGAGGCCGGCAAACTCGAACTGCACCACGCCGACTTCGACATCCGGTTCGAAATCGAAGATGTGTGCGAGATGCTCGCCCCACGCGCCCACGAGAAGGGGCTCGATCTGGTCGTCCATTTGCCCGAGCAGGTGCACGGTGCGGTGCGGGGCGACGTCACCCGCTTCCGGCAGGTGCTGATCAATCTCGTGAGCAACGCGGTCAAGTTCACCGCGGCCGGTACGGTGATTGTCCGGGTGAGTGTGCTGCGCGACGACGAGGCGGAACAGGAACTCTCCATCGAGGTGGTGGATTCCGGTGTGGGCATTGCCCCCGATGTACTGAATCGTTTGTTCCAGCCCTTCACACAGGCCGATGCCAGCACCACGCGCGAGTTTGGTGGGACCGGTCTCGGTCTCGCCATCTCCCGTGAGCTCGTGCAGCTCATGGGTGGCAGTGTGCGTGCCCGCAGCGAACCGGGGCGTGGTTCGACATTCACGGTACAGCTGCCCCTTCCCAAACGTGCGGTGCAAGAGGGAGTGGACGATCTGGCGGGCGACCTCAGGGGTCGCAGAATCCTGATTGTGGACGACAACCAGGTGAACCGCGAAGTCCTCCGTGAGCAGCTGCTCGCCTGGGGAGTGCAATCGGAGCAGGCGGCCGATGGTCCCACCGGACTCGCCCGACTCCAGCGCGCGGCGAGTTATGCACCGTTCGAAGCAGTGGTGCTCGATTTCACGATGCCCGACATGGATGGGGGTGAGGTGGCGCGGCAGATCCGCAACGATCCGAGGATCGCGCAAACACCCGTGCTCATGCTCACCTCGATGACGGAACTTCGCTTCACCAGCGCCGAGGACCTTCCCGTCGATGCAGTCCTGCCAAAGCCGGCGCGCATGCGTGAGGTGCGTGAACGGCTGACGCAGCTGCTCACCACCACTCGTCAGGCGTCCGTCCCAGTGCGTCCCACCGAGCCGAAGAAGCCCTGGCATGGTGAACGGGTGCTGGTCGTAGAGGACAACGAGATCAATCAGCGTGTGGTCCGTGCGATGCTCGAGGAGATGGGGCTGAGTGTTTCGGTGGCTCAGGATGGCGCCGAAGCGGTTGAGGTGTCAGCGAGCGACTCGTTTGACCTGGTGTTCATGGATTGCATGATGCCAGTGATGGATGGCTTTGAGGCCACTCGGAGGATCCGCGCCAGGGAAGGGGATTTTGGCAAACGTGCCACCATCATTGCGCTGACCGCCGCCGCGATGGACGAGGAGCGCGACAACTGCCTGGCGGCTGGTATGGATGACTTCCTCTCCAAGCCGTACCGTCGTCCCGATCTGCTGCGGGTGCTCGAGAAGTGGCTCCCGGTGCGTGAGCCGATACCGGTGGCCTCGCTCGCAACGCCCGTGGTTGACGAGGTGACCGACGCCCGGCTCGAACTCAGTGCCCTCATGGCGATCCGAGAGTTTCCCGGAGGGGACCGCATTCTGCGCGATGCAGGACATGCGCTTGTCCGTACCATGCCGGATGAACTCGACCGGCTCGGCACGCTGGTGGAATCTGGTGATCGCGCCGGGACACGCGCCCTGGCGCACAAACTCAAGTCCAGCGCTGGAATGCTCGGCTTGCGCACGACGGCTGATCTCCTGCGGCAGCTCGAAGCTGGCGCGGCTTCGCAGGACACGGAGACCGCGGCGGCCCTTGTGGCGTCCATCCGAACCGAAATGAGTGTGGCATCACCCCTCCTCTCGGCGGCCATCGCCGCTCTCGACTTTCCGCCGGTGCCGACCCATGCCTAACGTGACCCGCATCCTGATGGTCGATGACGACGTGGTCATGCGGTCGGTCTTTGGCGGCATCCTGCGGTCGTCGGGCTTCGAGGTGGTGGAAGCGGGCGATGGCAAGAGCGCCGTGGATGCCGCTCGCGGGACACACCCCGACCTCATTCTCCTCGATGTGGGTCTCCCCGACGTCGATGGGTTCGAGGTCTGCACGCGGCTGCGAGCGTTGCGCGAGTTTGCCGAAACGCCCATCCTGATTCTCACGGGGCGTGAAGAGCAGGGGGCCATTGCCCGCGCCTTCGAGGTTGGCGCCACAGACTTCGAGCTCAAGTCGATCGCCCCGGCGCTGCTGGTGCACCGAGTGCGGTTCCTCCTCCGCGCCACCTCCACCCTTGCCGATCTGCGGCGGAGCGAGGCGCGACTGGCCGAAGCGCAGCGCATCGCGCGTGTTGGCAATTGGGAACTCTCGCTCGGGAGCGGAGCCTTCTTCGGGTCGGCCGAAACCTTTCGCCTGTTGCGTCTGGGCGAGCACGCGGCGGTCATGCCGCTCGCCGCCATTCGTCAGGCCTTGATGCCCGCAGACCAGGAGGGATTCGCCAAGGCCGTCGCGAGTATCGTGTCGGGCGACAGTGCTGGCATCGAGGGGGAATATCGTCTGGCATCCAAGGGCCGCTCGCCCCGGGTGATCCACCTCATCGGCGAATCGGTGGGTGACAACGCTGGCCGTGCCGATCGCGTGCTGGGTACGGTGCAGGACGTGACCGAACGGGTCGAGTCGCGTGAGAAGATTCGTACGCTCGCGTACTACGATGCGCTCACGGGGCTTCCCAACCGCCTCATGTTCGTGGACCAGATCCGCGGCTTTCTGTCCGTCGCACGTCGGCGCGGTTTCAAGGTGGCGTTGATGGTGGTGGATCTCGACAACTTCAAGCGGATCAACGACTCGTTAGGTCACGGAGCCGGCGATGAGGTGCTCAGCCTGGTCGGGCAGCGTCTGCGGGATGCGGTGCGGCTCTATGACGGGCTCGCGCGTGAGCGCGGGGACGACCCTACCAGCGTCGCGCGGATGGGGGGGGACGAGTTTCTCGTGGCAATCACCGAACTTGCCGATGGGGAGCAGGCCGCGGCCGTGAGCCGCCGCATTCTCGACTCCCTGCGCGAACCCCTGATGCTCGAAAGCGGGCCGCTGCATGTCGAAGCCAGCATCGGCATTTCCGTCTTCCCGGACGATGGCGAGGAATTCGAGGAACTGCTCAAACACGCCGACGTCGCCCTCTACCAGGCGAAAGACGGTGGCCGCAATACCTACGAGTTCTTCGATCACCAGCTCAACCAGGCGGCGCTCCAGCGGCTCCTCCTCGAAGCGAGTCTGCGCGATGTGATCGCCAACAAGGGGCTGCGCATGGTATATCAGCCCAAGGTCGACGGGCGGGACGGCCGGCTGGTGGGTGGCGAAGCGCTGGCACGGTGGCGTCATCCCGATCTCGGTCACGTATCGCCGGGGGTTTTTGTTCCGCTGGCGGAACGTATCGGGCTTGGCACGCGGCTGACCTCCCTCATCTTCGAGGATGTGTGCGCGCGGATTGCCGGATGGAGTTCCGAGGGAATCACCGTGCCGCCGATTGCCGTGAATCTTTCCCCTCTGGTGTTCCGCGATCCGGACGCGGTGGAAGGCCTCATTGCGATCGCGAGTGACTATGGTGTCGCGCGGTCGCGGATCGAGCTGGAGGTCACGGAAACCGTCCTTATCGATGACCCGGAAGGCGCCGAGAAGGTCCTCGGCCGGCTGCGCCGTGAGGGCTTTCGGGTGGCGCTGGACGACTTCGGTACCGGCTTTTCCTCGTTGAGCCATTTGCGCCGGTTCGAGCTCGACTCACTCAAGGTCGACCGGTCGTTCGTGCGCGACCTGCACGAGGGAAGCCGTGAGGCGGCGATCGTGCAAGCCATCTGCAGTCTCGCGGTCAGCCTTGGCCTGCAGCCCATCGCCGAAGGGGTCGAAACCGAAGCGCAGCGTCAGGCGCTGCTGCAGTATGGCTGCGAGACGATGCAGGGCTTCCTGTTCGGCAAGCCGCTCGAAGTCGACGAGTTCAGGGCCCGTGTGTTAGCCGAGCCCATCGTCGCCGGGCGAACCTGACCGTTCGTCAGCGTATGAAAAACGCCGCGATCAGAACTCGCGGCGTTTCATTTCCTTGAACATCGTAGTGGCCTCCTCGGCCTTGGCCTCGTCGTCACGCTGTGTGGCCGACAGTGTGGGATCGGCCCACCGCGTGGGCTTGCCCTTCGGCTTGGCGGTGCGCTCCATCTTCTTGATGAGCGCCTGAAGCTGCTTCTCGTTCATGAGTCGCGGGGTGCTGGTTTGCGGCAGTGGTTCACGCACACGCCCGAAGTCTAGCGCCGCGGCCCCCCCCGGCGCTACGACTTGGTGGTCACGTTGATGACCGGGCGCCCTCGGTCCCCGCTGAACAGGCTCTCCGCCTGCACAATGGAGTAGAAGCGGATTTCCTTGATGCGGGAGACTTCGATTCCCCGCAGTTCGGAGATCTCTCCGAGGAGCTGTCCGTTGAGGCGGACGAGGGCAGCCGCCGCGGTGGTGCGGAGACTGGTGCGCTCCTGGGCGCGTAGAAAGTTGGGACGGATCCTGCGGATGAGGTCGAACGCGTTCGCCACATCACGCTGGAGGGCGATTTCGGCTTCGGAGATGACGTCCGGATTACGGGATGGCGCGGGAGCCGTGACGGCTGACGCAGCAACGCCCCCGGTGGTGCTGGCGGTGGTGGCAGTGCGGCCGCTACACCCGACCAGAAACAGGGTGCCGGCGGTGAGGAGGAAGCGCATACGCGGACCAGTCGTTAGGCGTGGGAACAGCGCGAAACCGGACCGCTGGAATAAACGGCGCGGCACCCCGCTTGTCATCAGGGTGAGGGTTCCCCTCGGCGCTTTCCCGGCCTGAGACCCCGCCACCACCGATCCCGTCACTGTGGTCGCGGCCGGTGACCGGTTGACGAACCGGTGGGTCCCTTGCCACAGACCACTCCACCTACAGCCATACAGCAAGGGAGATCCCATGGCCCTCTCGGTCCGCGTCCTCGTCCTCGTCCTGGCCGGCATCGCGTTAGGCACGCCGCTCAGCGCGCAACTTGTCACGCCACGCACCGTGCCCGTGCATCAGGCCGACCAGTTCGATCTGCTGCCGTCGAGCCGGGCCGGGATGGCCGGGCTCTGGATCGCCCTCGACGATACCCTGCTCGATCCCTTTGTGAATCCTGCCAAGGCGACCCGGCACCGGCAGAATGCCTTCTTTGCGCTCCCCTATGCCCACAGCATCTCCGGACAACGAGGAGGGGGACGGACGGTGCCACTCGGCGGCTACTTCAGCGGCGGGGCGTGGTCGGGGGCGGCCACGGTGGCAGTGCAGCAGCTCAACCGGGCCAACACCACGTTCGGCACCCCGCTCAGTCAGCGCAGCGCCACCAATCAGTACGCCACCGGGGTGATCGCCCGGCGTTTCGGTTCCGGAGTATCGTTAGGCGCCTCGGTGTTCCTCGCCGGGCTGGGGGCGGTGGATGGTGTGGATCTTCTCTACGCCGGCAGTGACTCCATTCGGCAGGATGGTTCGATGGCCGACCTTCGCCTCGGGCTGACACGCGAGTGGGCGGGGAACCGTGTCTTCGAGCTGGTGCTCGTCCACAATCGCACGTCGATGGTGCATGACGTCCATACCACCACTTTCGGCTGGGATTCCACACGTCGGCTGTGGGGGGCTCAGTCTGCCACGTGGGATCACAATGCCGACCGCACGAACATCTGGGGTCTCCACACGGAGTACGTCCGTCCCTTTGGGCGTGAGGGGTGGCGGGTGGGATGGCTGGCCACCGCCAATCGCATCTCACATCCCAAGATCCCGAACTACCGGCTCATGAACATTCCGCGTGATCCCGGTTTCACCAACAGCTTCAATGCCGGTGTGGGTTTCGCAAAGGTGCAGGGGGCAACCTCGTTCGGGATCGACTTCATCTACGAGCCGATCTTCTCCGACACCTGGGCCGACGCGGCCAGTGATACGGCGCGAGTGGGGGGCGGCGTGATACGGGCCGGAGGAAGAACCGTGGAAAACACCTTTCGTTTTGCCAACAGCAAGATGCGCATCGGGATCGGCCGCGAGCACGCGCACAGGAAGGACTCGAGTGTGGTGTCGGGACTGCAGTTCGGTCTGGCCATTGGCACCGTCAACTATCGCCTGCAGCAGCGCAACAATGTGCAGGGCACCTCACGAGTGCAGGATGAATCGTGGATCGAATGGGCGCCCACACTGGGCTACCGGTATCGCGCACGTGACATCGAGTTCATGTACAACGTGCGCCTCACCTGCCTTTCCGGCTCCCGGTGCATGAGTTTTCCGTTTGGGCAGGGGGACGACGTTTCCATTGCGGCGCCGGCCCCGGCGGCTCCCGGTGTCATTGCCGCGCCCGCCGCTCCTCTCACCTTCGATGGGGGACGTTCGATGGTGCATCGCTTCATGGTCACCATCCCCATCCGTTGAAGCGCCCGATCCCCGGAAATCCGCTCGGCGGGACCGCTCCAGAGAGCGCCAACCCTCTGGACTCTCCGGTGTACATCAGGGACATTTCACGCGCCCGGAGCCAGCGCTCCGGGCGTTCGTCCTGCCCCCCTGCTTCCCTCATGAACCGTTCGATTATCCGGCTGACAGCGGCTCTCCTTGTTGGCCTCTTCACCTGTGAGTCCTTGCTGGCCCAGCAGGATTCCACGGCCGCCCCTCCCACGACGCGCTCCGCGATGGCGGGTGTCTTCAACTCCGAACAAGTGGCCCGCGGGCGCGCCGGTCACCGCGCGCAGTGTGCGTCGTGCCATGGCGCCGAGGCGTACTCAGGTGAGGCCTTCGAGAAGGCTTGGAAAGG
Organism: uncultured Gemmatimonadota bacterium; assembly: GCA_902826615.1. Taxonomy (GTDB): domain Bacteria; phylum Gemmatimonadota; class Gemmatimonadetes; order Gemmatimonadales; family Gemmatimonadaceae; genus RBC101. The sequence continues at coordinate 4,064 of CADEFN010000004.1, read as the reverse complement.
CCAAACGGTCTTCGACCTGATGGAGCTCATCAGGACCACCATGCCGAACGACAATCCGGGCAACCTGCCACTCAACGAGTATGTGGACATTGTGGCGTATATCCTGAATCTCAACGGATATCCGCAAGGTGAGGCCGAGCTGCCCGCCGACCCGGAGGCGCTCAAGCTGGTGCTGATCGACTCGATTCCGCCCAGGTCGTGAGCCTTGACCGGCGTGACTTCCTGAAGGCCGCAGGGGCCCAGACCGGGCTCCTGCTCTCCGGGGCGACGCCATCGTTAGGCGTGACGATCGAGCAGGCGCCGCAACCACGTCGCCGCCCACCCCAGGTGGGCACCAATGCACCGGACATCGTCGTCGTTGGCGCAGGATGTATTGGCGGCTGGACCGCCCATCACCTGCAGCTGATGGGCGCCCGCGTCCGGATCATCGATGCCTACGGCCCGGGCAACTCCCGCTCCACCTCGGGTGACGTGACCCGTGGGGTCCGCACGTCGTACGGCGACCGCCCGCACGGGGAGCAATGGATGCAGTGGGCATATCGTGCCATCGCCAAGTGGAAGGAGTGGGACGAGGTGTTCTGGAAGGAGATGGGGGCACACGTCTACTTCACGACCGGTGACCTTATCACACGCGCGGCCTGGGAGCCATTCTTGACCCAAACGCGCGAATGGTGGGTGAAGAACAACATTCCCCACGAAACCATCTCGGTCGACGAGGCACGTTATCGCTGGCCGGTGTTCGATCTCGCGGGGATCAACGCCATCATCTATGAGCCCGGTGCCGGCGTGGTCCGGGCGCGTCGCTCCTGTGAACTGGTGGCCGCCCGATTCCAGAAGATGGGGGGCACACTCACGATCGAACGCGTGCAGACCCTCATGAAGGGGGAAGGGCAGATCGACCATCTGCGTCTGTCGAATGGTGACACTGTGCGCGCCGGGCAGTTTGTCTTTGCCTGCGGCCCCTGGCTGCCGAAGGTGTTTTCGCACCTCCTTGCGCCGCGGATGCGTAGTCCGATGGGGAATGTCTTCTACGTCGCCACGCCGGTGGGTGACAATCGCTTTCAGGCGCCCGACATGCCGAGTCACAACTTTCCCGGTGTCACGGGCTGGCCCGCGCTTCCGGTGGACAATCACGGCTTCCGCACGCGCATCGGCGGCGGGCAGGCCGGTGATCCCGACATGAGTGACCGGATGGTGGGCGCGCCTAACGTGGCCCGGTTACGCACCTTCCTGGCCGAGCGTTTCCCGCTGCTCAAGGATCAACCCATCAACGAGCAGCGCGCCTGTCACTACGAAAGCACCGTCTCGCGCAACTTCATCATCGACAAACACCCCGAGTTCAGCAACATCTGGATTGCTGGTGGGGGGAACGCCGAGGCCTTCAAGCAGGGACCCGTCTTCGGGGAGTACGTCGCGCAGCGGGTGCTTGGCAAACCCACAGACCCGGCGCTCACTGAAGCGTTCAAGATGCCGACCACGACCTACGAGGAAGAAGAGACGAAGGCCGAGGCGGCCCGCGCCCAGCAACAAGCCGCTCCCCGTCGCCCTCCGGATGACGTCTTCGACTACCTGGATTAGGCGCTTGCGCGACTAATCGGCGACAAGCACCATCACGACTCGTCTGCTGTCCACGTCTGCCCCTTCCCGATGCCCTCCCTTCAGCTCTTCCTCGTCTCCCTCGCCCTGCAGGCCGGCGCTTGGCAGGAAATCGGCAAGACCGGCACCGGCAATCCCGTCTACGTCAATGCGCGGGGGGTAAAAACCGGGAAGGACGGCATCATCTCGGCGTCGGTGCGCGTGGTGTACGCAAAGAAGGTGGCCATTCCCGGGCAGAAAGATTCGCTGACGGCCTCAAAGGCGAATGCCATGTTCAACTGCTCGGCGAAAACCTTCGCGGTGAAGGAGAGTTGGGTCTACTTCAACGAGAAGAGCGGCAAGGTGTATCAGCACAAGGTCAACCAGATTCCGGGGTACGGGCCGACAATCGCCGGATCGTTTGGGGACGTGGCGCTCAAGCACTTCTGCCCCAAGTAGCCCCTTGGAGAGCGCTAGATGGTGGCCCCCGCACGGGGGGCGCCAATGCCCCGTCGGTCCGGTTCAAGGGGCACCCTGCCATAACGGCACTTCGCCTCCGTGGCTGCCTCGTCGAACGGGTCGGCGGTGCGCGCTGCACAGGCTCGAGCGCACGCTGCACAGCCTTGCGTTCACTCTGCATAGCCATGTGTTCACGCTGCACAATTGTGTGTTCACGCTGCAGAGCCAGTGAAACAGCGCTCCCAGGCGCCTGAGAACCCCACTCCGGTGCCGTCTCACGCCACTCAGCCCCCGAAAAGCCCGCCCTGGCACCAGTCCACTGCACCCGGGGACTGCGTAACCTGTTTCTCTCGTGTAGCCACCTCGCCACACCCCCACGTCGCTCGGCTCGCCCTGCTTAGTACTCCGGAGCGCGCGCACCCCGCGCAACGCATCGCGAGACACCCTCCGCACACGCAACAGCGCTGGCAATTCAGGGCCTGGTGATCTCGGACTGCCAGGTGATTTCCGCGAGCGCCTCACCGTGCGAGTGAGCCTGCGGCTCGATGTCACCGACGCGCTCCGCGGCCCACCCGCGCACCCTGGTTGGCATGGCGCTTCGCCTACCCTCGCGAGACCCGGCGTTATGTAATGAAGGCGCGACCGCAGGCACACGTGGCGCCGCCATGCGCACACGGCACGCAGGAGTGCGCAACCCTCGCGCCGCCAATGCGATACGCCGCACGCCGGTGGGTGCACGATGCACCGCGTTCGGTGCCCTCCGGTAAGCCCAGCGCACACGCCGCGCGTCGGCAGGGCCACGCAGTGCTGCTCCCGACACCGCTGCCGCCGTCACCGGCGCGTGTCACCCAGCCAGGGAGACACGCCCCCCACCCACGGCCCACGCCCGCTTGGCATGCGACACCAAACACACCGGCCCGGGGACATGCTGCACGGTCGACGGCGCCTCGAGGACGGTCAGTGATTCAGGCGGCACAGCAACGAGTACACGCCGCACAGCCATGAGTGCACGCTGCACCGCCCTGTGCACAGGGCTCGTTAGGTGGCGAACGAGGCGCGGAATGGCCGAAGCAAGGCACATCTCTGCGAGAACCGCCGACGCCGTGCCACAAACCGGGCGCACCGGTGCGGTGACCACGCGACATGGAAACAGATTGCCGCGCGTCGTCCCACGTCCAGCCCGCGCGCCCGGCGATCACCCGTGCGCGGCCACCGCAGCATCTGGCTGAGCGTCGGGTCTGCCATTAGTGCCGTCCTCCTCTGTAGAGCAGGGCTCGAAACGGGCCGCCACATGCCGGGGCCGAGCCGTCCGGTCACGAGCCCGTCGCGCACGGCACCGTTTGCCACGGGTCGAGCGGCCGATGGACGGCGTCGAGAGTCAGACGTGCGGCGCAGGTCTGTGAGCGCGCGACGCATCGCACGCGACGCACGCGTCAACACCAGCGAAAGTTGCTCGGAATCACCGGCGAAAATCGCACACTGGTCGGGGGCGAAGACCGGGGGCCTCCTCGCGCTGAGCACGGCGCGCGGCGTCGGCTGTTTGCCGGTGGTGTCGGTGCGGACCCGAGAGACGAGCCGGATATTGCGGCGTGGTGCGAGCACTGCTCGGACCGGGATAGGCTGCAGGGGACCGGGCGTTGCTGCGGCGTTGGTCGAGGTGGCCGCAGCGGAATATGACGCGTCGCTCGCAGGGATATCTGGGGAGTGGGTGGCCCTGTGAGGTGGGGCAACCCATGGACTGCCATGCGGTTGGGACGCCGGCTCTCCAGGGGCGTGGGCTTAGGAAAGGAGCGGGGCTGGCGCTCTATCGGGGGGAGGACCGCCGTGATAGGCGGTGTGGGGTGGGAGGCGCTCGCTGTGTAGTCTGGTTGTGCTTGCCCGCGCTACGCAGCACAATACAGAGTTAGGCGGAGTTTCTCTCAGAACTGATACGGGCATGGTCTCCGACTGCCCTTGCTCTTTTGGGGTAGTGCCTGCGCACCTCACGTCTGCCGGTGGATGACCGCGGTGGCCTCCATAGGGCGTCGACT
>CADEFN010000003.1:393132-720052 GCA_902826615.1 uncultured Gemmatimonadota bacterium | reverse complement strand
CCTCCAGCTGCTTCAGACGTTTGGCGTCCGGGACCTGCAGATTGCCGTACTGCTTGAGTCGGCGATTCTCCTCCTCCAGCTGCTTGAGACGTTTGGCGTCCGGGACCTGCAGATTGCCGTACTGCTTCTTCCAGGCGTACAGCGTGGGGCGGGAGATGTTATGCCGCCGCAACAGCTCGGCGACCGCGGCGCCCGCCGCATGCTCCTGCAAGATGCTGATGATCTGTTCGGTGGTGAATCGGGACTTTCGCATGGGACCTCCAAGGCCGGGAAACCGGCGGGTGGAAGGCCCGACTGTCAAGTTTCACTTGGAGGGAATCCCGGGGGGACCCGCACTAAGCTGGAACAGTCAATTGCGGAGTTTGACGTCCAAGCACCTGGCTCGGGCAGCAGGGCCATGGGTCGCCTGAGCGAAAAGGGGCAATGCTGCTGGGAGGTGACGCTCGGACCCCCCGCTCTCGCGGGGCCCGATCATTCCCTAAAACCGGCGCCACCTGTCGCTGCTGCCCTTGAGCGATCCGGATACTGCTGCCGCAACAGCGCCGCTTTCTGACGCATTGCGGCGAGCCGAGTGGCATGCGCAGAGTCCTTCGCAACGTCAGCCCCCTCGCCCCCCTCTGCCAGCGCCTCAAAGAGCTGCTCCTGCCCCGTGCCGTGGTTGATGATGTACGACCAGCGCTCATCAAACACGCCACTCAGGTCGCCCTTGGCCGTGGGATACTCGCCGAGTGGATTCGGCTGCTGCCGGGCCGTGGCAAATACAGGACTGAGCACGGCCGCGGAATCCTGCCAGGCGAGGCGCAGCGACCGCCCCGGGAGAGAGTCCTTGGTGAAGCCGGCAAGATCGAGCACCGTGGCGGCCAGATCGCGCAGCGACACGGCGCGCTGCACGCGAGTCGCGGGCACGGCGGCGGGATAGCGCACAAAGAGCGGGACATGCACCACATCCCGGTACAGGCTCTGGGCGTGACCGTGCAACCCATGTTCTCCCAGGAGCTCGCCGTGGTCGGCGGTGATGATCACCAGGGTGCGATCAAGGGAGCCATCCTTGCCTAACGTGGCCAGGAGGCGGTCGAGTTCGGTGTCGAGGTACCGCATGGCGGCGTGGTAATCCTCGGTCCCGCGTTCATCGTGCGGGTAACGCCGCCGAGTGCGATCGTCCGCCGAGGTGACGAGATGCGGATCCATGAGATTGAGCAGCGCGAACCAGGGCCGTGTTCCCGCGTTCGGGCGCCAGCCGAGGAAGGCGTCGACCACTTCGCCACCGAGTCGCGACTGGTAGCGATGCTGCCGGATGATGGAAAGATCAGGATGCAGGAATGCGCGCAGGTTTCCCGCAGTGGGGAGGCGCAGCAGCGTATCGGCGAGGTTGGTCTGCGTGAAGGCGGAGCTTCGGATGATTTGGGCGGCGTCGCGCTGATAGTCGTCAACATGGACGAATCCGCGGTCGAGCCCGGAGTCCCACGCGGTGTAATGGAGATTGGCCACAAACGCGGCGGTGACGTACCCGTGCTTCGCGAGAATCTCAGGGAGGACTGGATGCGACTGTTCGATGGGCACGGTCCAGTCGGCCGCCAGCTCGGTCGCATATCGTCCGGACATCATGGACGCGTGCGACGGGAGGGTCCATGGCCCGACCGAAAAGGCATTGGTAAACACGGCGGCACTCTCGGCCCATCGATCGAGTTTGGGTGTGGTGCCTGCCGCTGGGGTGACAAACCCGAGACTGCGCGCCCGGGCGGCATCGAGCACGATCAGGAGGACATTGGGTGCCGTGGTGCTGGCCGGTAGGAGTGCGGCCACCGCCCGTGCTTCGCGCCACGAGCGCCATCCATTTTGCGCAATGGTGAGCGCGGGGACCAGCAGCGCGCACGCCAGCGCGCCACGTTGCACCGTGCGCGTCCATGTGGGGCGGGCGCGCGCGATGATGCGGAAGACTTGCACACCAACGCCCCCTGCCAGCGCCAGGGCCGCCGCGCGCGAGATCTGTGACACGGGCAGGAGGAGCCCGAAGGTGGTGACCGTGGCAATGATCATTGCTGACACCGGGAGGGTCAGCCGATGGCGAACGAGTGCGGCAAGCAGGGACAGCCCCGCACCCCCTGCCACGAGGACGAGCCCATACGCGATGGGCGCCATCCACAGGTAGTCGCGCGGGACCCAGCGGAACTGGCCCAGCACGCCTCCACTAAACGCCAGAAGCGAGTTTTGAAGCCAGCCGGCCAAGGCCGCCGCGCAGACACTCATGGCCAGCACGGTGATCGCCCGCTGACCGGGAGTGGGCACCACCGCGTTTGTGGTCACCGGAGAGCCTCGTGCCCAACGGCCGGTGTGGGAGCCCGCACGCCAGCCGGCCGTGTTTGTACCCCCCATCGCGCGAGCGCGAGACCGGCGAGTCTGCTGCGGAAGTCGTGTTCGGGCCACGACGCCACCGGACCCGGATCGACGAGATCACACCCCGTGGCACACGAACGTGCCATGGCCTGCACGTCTTCGTACAACACTTCGCTCGAGGGCTCGGTGGCGTAACTCGCGTTGAAAAAGTCCACCAGCGCGTTGACCTCGTTGGCCACACCACGCTCCAGTGCGCGGAACTGCGCCACCACACTCTCCAGGAGCGCCGGTGATGGAGTCTGCGAACCACGCCCAATGCCGGTGTAGCGCACGCCGGTGGCGGTGAACTCCGCCGCCCGAAAGAGATTCGCGGCATCGATGACAAGGTTGCAGCGCGGCGCCACAGCGCGCAGATGATGCGGCAGACCGCGGTAGACCGAGTGCCCAACGGCGACAAAGACCACGTCGGCGCGACGCAGGGCCGTGTCCATGGATTCCGTGAGGTTGGCCGTCAGGCCTGCTGCCGCAATGTTGGCGTCCGTTGGCCGTACGAAGGGATCGTGGAGCGCAACAATGGCACCGGCGTGCTGCAGCTGACGCGCGAGCACCATTGCCGGAGAGTTGCGGGTGTCTTCGGAGTCGGCGCGATACGCCGCGCCGAGCACGGCGACCCGAGTGCCGGCGAGTGAGACGCCAGATGCCGTGGCCATGGCCATGACGGTGGCCGGTGAATCGTCGTTGACGCGGCGCGCGCCAATAATGAGGGAGTGTGTGGTGGGGAGGCCCTCCTCCACCGCACGCCACCAGAGCAGGATGCCGTCCTTGGGGAGGCAATGTCCACCGACACCCACCGTGGGCACCAGGAGTGCTCCGCTGGGCACGGCCGTTCCGTCGCGCGAGGCGTTATCGGTGCGCTGCAGTTCCTCGTTGACCTGCTCACGCAGCGTGTAAAAGTCGACGTCATGCTGGTCACACCAGCGCACCAACTCGGCTGCGAAGGCAATCCGGACATCGCGGTAGGCATTCTCGAGCGTCTTGACCACTTCAGCGGTCGTGCTGCTGGTGGTCCAGAGTCGTCCCTCGGTGACGATACGTGCATAAAGGTGAGCAATGCGTGCCGCCGTCGCCGGGCGAAGGGCGCCGACAATCTTGTCGGCCGCTGCCACACGCTCCACCAGTCGTCCGGGCATGACCCGGTTGGGCGAGTTGCCTAACGCGATATCACGCCCTTCCTCCAGGCCGTAATTGGCAAAAAGTGACCGTACCACCGTTTGCATGGACGACGGGGCGAGGGTGCTCTCGATGATGAGCGTCGGGCGGCGTTTGACGGGCGCGCTGGCGAGCGCGGCGGCGACGCCGTTGAGGGCTTCGAAGAGCGGGCCGTAGTCAGGCGCCCAGCCTTGTTTGTCGGTCTGCACGCAAACCAGGATGACATCCGCGTCCTGCACCACATCGTAGCTGTGTGAGGCGCGCAATGTGCCTGCGGCGGCGTTGGTCGCTACGAGATCATTCAGCGAAGGCTCGACCCCGCCGATCGGCGATTCTCCGCGATTGATCGCATCGACCTTCCAGCCTGAAGTGACCGAGTTGCGCTGCACCACCACCACTTCTCCCGGGATTTCGTCGAGACGGCGAGTGGCATCGGCAAGAAGGGCGGCCATCGGCATCCCGACGATACCGGGTCCGATGACAACGATGCGTTTGGGCAATTCAGAGGCGGAAATCATGACAGCGGGCTGATGGAGGGAGAATCGAGAAAGACGCGATGCCAGAGCTCGATATTGAGCAGGCCCCACACACGCCTGGAGAATGGCGTTTCGGTGGAGAGAAGCCGCTCGACCTGGGTCGCGTCAAAGAGTCCTCGCGTGCGGGCACGTTCGGACAACAGCAGATCATGCACAAAGTCCCGTGATGCACCCTGCACCCAGCGATGGAGTGGGACCGGGAACCCCATCTTGTCCTTCCGTTGCAGAATGCGCTCGGGCACGACATCGCCGGCTGCGCGCTTCAGCAAATACTTGAGTTCACCCCCTGCGAACTTGCGCCGGGCGGGCAAGGACGCGACCAGATCCACGAGCCGGTGGTCGAGGAGCGGCACACGCGACTCGAGCCCATGGGCCATGGAGACCCGATCCTCCACCTGCAGGAGCGCCGGGAGTGAGGTCGAGAGATCGAAGTGCGTCATCTTGTTGTAGTACGACGGCGTATCAGGCGCATTGAACTGGCGCGCGAAACGCTCGAAGACGCGGCCGTCGCATGCATCCGCGCGCATGTCAGGCGAGAGCAGTTCGTGCATGCCCCCTGACCGATCGAGGAGACGGAAATACCGCCGGTCCATATCGTCGAAGAGCCCGTCCTGCCAGAAACTCCGCAAGGCCGGTGCGTACTCCCGCATGGCGGGAAGATTTCGCACCATGGAGGCCAGCGACACGATGTGCTGACTCTCCTCGTTGGTCTCGAAGATGGCCCCCTTGAGCGCCTGTTCGAGATACGCGATCAGGTATCGTACGTAGCCACCAAAAATCTCGTCGCCCCCCTGACCGCCCAGCACCACCTTCACATGCTGCGAGGCCAGTCGCGATACGACAAACTGCGGGAAGACACCGGGGCCTGCGGCGGGTTCATCCATGTGATGGATGAGTGCCGGCAAGAGCGAGACAAACTCGTCTTCGCTTGGCACCACCTCGTGCAACGCGATACCGCTGGCCTTTGCGACTTCACGCGCGTACGGGCTTTCGTCGAAGGCCGGACCGTCAGGGAAACGCCCGGTAAAGGCGACCAAGGGGCCGTGGCGAGCCGCCAGTGAGGTGACGATGCTCGAATCCAGTCCACCCGAGAGGTACGCGCCCACCGGAACGTCGCTCCGCAGCTGCAGACGGACCGCATCTTCGAGTAACTCCCGGGTTTCGCGGACGATGTCGTCTTCGGTGCGCGAGGTGTCGCAGCCAAAGCGCGGCGACCAGTACTGCCAGATGCGCGTCGCGCCGGACTGCAGGTTGACCTCCATGCAGTGCGCCGGCGGAACCTTCTTGACGCCTTCAAACAGGGTCTCGTCGCCACCGACCCACTGAAAGGTGAGGTAGTCGTGCAACGCCGGCCGGTTGAGCGCTGGGCGGAACTCCGGGTGACGCCAGAAGGCCTTGATCTCCGAGGCGAAGAGCATCTCGTCGCCGCGGCGTGTGACATAGAGTGGCTTGATCCCGAAGTGATCGCGCGCTGCCAGCACCACCTGCCGGTCGCGGTCATACAGGAGAAAGGCAAACATGCCGTTGAGTTTGCGCACAAACGACGGACCGCAGGCGAAATAGAGCTGGAGCAGGACCTCGGTGTCCGAGGTGGTGTGGAAGTGATGGCCCGCCGCGCGCAGTTCGTTGCGGAGCTCGACGTAGTTGTAGATCTCGCCATTGAACACCACCGACACCGGCCCGGCGGTCATGGGTTGCTGGCCGGTCTCCAGGTCGATGATGGCCAGGCGCTGGTGCGCCAGCGCAATGCCGGGTTCGCACAACACACCACTTCCATCAGGGCCGCGATGCCGTAACGCGTCGGCCATGCCCATGGCCAATTCACGCGGCACCTCGCGTCCGTCGAAGCGGAGAATCCCGGCAAGGCCACACATGACTCAGCGCTCCGCCATGAGAGGGGCCACCGGGTGTGATTCTCCCGCGGTCCGGGTGCGCAGCCCGCCGGCACGCTGCAAGCGGTCGGCATGTACACCCATGGGCACGACGTCAAAGTGCTGGCGCAGCATGCCTAACGTCTTGCGGAAGAAGCGCTGCTTGAATGCCGTTCCCACATCCATCCCGGGGAAGAACCGCAGTTCAGGGGCGACGTCGGCCCCGATGAGGTCGAGGGGATGCAGCAGCACGCTGGGCTCGACGCCGAGCGCGCGGCACGCGGTGAGTGCCGACCACCAGTAGGCGAGGGCGACTGGCTCCGAATATCTCGCGAGGTAGAGGAGGTAACTGAGATGGAATGGCGTCCGCATCACGGGGAACACCGTGACCGGGATCTCCAGCAACTCCGAGCCCTGGCCGAGTTGCCAATTGTACGGACGATTGGGCCAGAAGCCCGCCGACCACGAACCAAACAAGGCGGCGCGCTGGGCACGTTCTTCCTTGCTCAGGCGAGCGGTGGCGAAGTAGTAGAGCCGCGCGAGTGGTCCAAGAAAGGTGGGCAGCGTCGACGCGTCATAGCGATAGCCACGACGGGCGAGGACGCGCAGGAGTTCGGGACTCCAGCTATAGCCAGGACCACGAAAGCCGCGGGTGCGCACACCAAGCGCAGCTTGCAGGGCCGACTCCGCCTGGGCGATTTCGGCGTCGAGCGCGACTGGCGTGTACTGCGAGAGCCAGGGTTCGTGTTCGTAGGAATGATTGCCGATTTCGTGACCGGCAGAGACAATCGCCTGCAGGTGCGGGACGTTCTCGTCGCGTTCCGTATCCACGCCGACTACAAAGAATGTGATCGGTTGTGTGAGTTCTTCGAGCGCATCGAGGGCCAGCGGCACCACACGAGGCAGGTACGTCGGCCGCGATTCCCAGCCGGGGTCACCGTGGGTCTTGAGGTACGACCAGAGATTGTCGAGGTCGAGCGAGAGGCTTGCCGTGGGTTGTGTACGCTCAGGCATGCAGCACCGCCGGCGTGTTGGAGTGCAGCCCCGGCGCCAAAGCGCTTGCCGCACGCGTCGCGAGCGCGATGGTCTCGTCCACATTCAGCGTGCCGTGCGCGATCTGCGCGGAGTTCACGATGGACACGCCGGGAAGGGAGGTGGACATGGGCGGCATGAGGTCGGCAGAGTACCTGCGCGTGGAGACCGCCAGCACGTCGCGCGCCCGCGCCACACGGTGCGCCACACGATCCTTGTCGGTGAGGTCGGGAATCATGCGCTGCAAACCACGGAAGCCTTCTTCGGCGATATCGGCGTCAGACATCCCCCACACGGGATCGTCCTGCGCGAGATAACGCGGGAGGTACACGAGGTGCCGGCCCCCGAGCTCGGCGGGATTCACCAGTGCTGTCGTCTCGATGACACCGGTGAATGGGAGACCGCGATCGGTGATGTTCGTGACGTAGTAGCCCTTGAGCGGGCGCTTGAGCAGGTATGACGGGCACACGACGCCTTGATACACAACTCGCCGCAGCCGCGCATGTTCTTCGGTGCTGAGCTGCGGGCACAGGGCCGACGCCGTACCGCACGGAGTCGTGAGAATGACACGGCCGACGTCGAGGATCTCTCCGTGTCGGCCAAGCACGACCGCACCATCATTCAGCTGGCGCACTTCGCTCACGCGGAACCCCGTACGGATGTGGACGCCGGCCTGTTCCGCATGCTGCCGCAGGGCAGGAAGGATGGTGTCGTATCCCCCCGCGACGTATCCCATGGCCTCGTGCTGCTGAATACCGGGCTGTCGCGCGCCATACATGCGCACGATGATGGCCCAGATGAATGCCGCGCTGGCCTCCTCCGCGTTAGGCCCGAGTTTGCTTCGCAACAGGGGGAGCCAGATGGCCTCCACCGTGGCGCGTCCGGACCACCGGGTGAGCCACTCGATGGCGGTCACTTCTTCGAGGGCGCGCCAGTCGCGGACGCGGCTGGCGCCAAGGATGGTGGCGCCGAGCCGGAACTTCTGCAGCAGCGAGAGCGGGGGGAAACGCAGGAAGTCCAGCGCCGACGACATGGAGTACCAGGTGCCGTCCACATAAAACCCCGTGCGCGTGGCCCCCCAGCGCATGCGATCGCCAAGCCCGATCTCTTCAATGAGCGAAAGCAGCTGACGATCTCGGCCGAGGATCACATGGTAAAAGCGATCCCAGCGCACGTCACCAATGGAATCGGCAGACGCCAGTCCGCCGACGCTCTGCTCCCCTTCAAGGATGGTGACCTCGTGACCCTGCTGACGGAGGCGCAGCCCCAGCACGAGGCCGAGCACTCCCCCACCCACAATGCCGATCTCTGTCATGTCGGTGAGGGCGAGGAGGAGATGAGGTCCCCAGTGGTGGCTGGCACATCCCAGCGGTGCATGCCGGCCAGCAACCCCAGATGCCCTCCAATCACACGCAACACCTTGAGTTTGGAGTGCCCCATGAGCCGCACTTCGAGCGTGGCGGGCACCTCTTCGACGCGTGCACCCGACTTGACCGCACGCGCCAGCATCTCGGCGATCCCGAGAAAACCGCCGTTGCGGAGGGGCATGTCCACGAAGGCACTCCGCCGGTAGGCACGGAAGCAGCTGGTGAAGGTGTGCAGCGGCGAATGGAGTGAAAGGCGATACATGCGCGACAGGGTGCGCGAGAGGACCAGGCGCCACTCGGGGACATGTTTCACACGTCCACTCGGGTGATAGGGGGATGCCGTGACGAGCGTGGCTCCGGCAAGCAGTGACGGCAGAAGCAGCGCGATCTGGTGTGGATCGTACGTGCAGTCGGCGTCGATGCTGCAGACATACTCGTCGCGAGCGGCCGCCATGCCGGCAAGGATGGCACTGGCAATGCCGCGATTCTGCGGCTGCCTGACGAGTGTGCAATCGCTCCGCGCGGCGGTGAGCGTGGTCAGCGTCTCCCACGTGGCATCGCTGCTGCCATCGTCCACAAAGACAAACGAAAGAAGAAATTGCCCGGAGAGTGAGCGCTGCACGCTGGCCAGCGTGTTCAAAAGGAAGGGCAGTGTGTCAGCTTCGTTGAAGCAGGGAATGATCACCGAGACCGGAGTTCCCGTCGGCGTCGCGCGTGGCACGAGGACCGGACGTGTCCAGGGCTGCACAGGGACGGTGGCGGCCACCGGCGGGAGCTGCAGGTAGTTGGCGAAGCTGGTGAAACGGCGCCCCTGCATGACGGCGTTCAGGCGTCGCTCACCCTCTGCGAGGTTGCGGTACTGCCGCAGGTGGGCCACACGCGACGCAGCGGTGATGCGTGGCTGTTCCGGATCGAGTTCCCAGACCTGGAAGTAGAGACCGAAGGGGTGCTCATGGTCGGTCTCCCACCTGGTGATGGCGCGTTGGGCGAGGGCCCATGGGAGCTGGCGCAGCCATGCCCCTCCACCGATGGGAAGCAGCCAGGGCCCGACACGCGCCGTGGGAACCGGGAGCACATGCAGTGGGTCCCGGCCGGTAGTGCGGTGCTGGAAGGGGAAGCGGGACGCTGTCGGCGGAATCGCGTCGCGACCCATCGGGCGGTACGACGCGTCGTAGGCGTATCCCGCCTCTGCCACGACGTCGAGTGCCCATGCGGACTGTGGCCGGACAAAGTCTGGAATGCGCGTGCCCCTCGGCGCGACGTGTGTGGCGCGCACGATGGCCTCATGCCCCCGGGCCAGTTCGTCGGCCAGTCCGGCTCGGTCGAGTTCAGCGGTGCCGCGATGCGAGAATCCGGCGTTGGCGATTTCATGGCCACGCGTCATCACCTCGCGCACCAGTTCCGGCATATGCTCGGCCACCCAGCCAAGGGTGAAGAATGTCGCAGTGGCCTGATGGCGATCGAGGAGGTCGAGGGCCGCACGCGTCGAATGCGCGAGCCGCGACTCGAAGCGCCCCCATTGCGACTTCTCCACCAGATGCGAGAACGCCCCTACCTGGTAGTAGTCCTCGAGTGAGACGCCTACGATGTGAGTGCGTTTGTCCGATGACGTGTTGGCCTGCGACGGATTCATGAGACGTTGCTGAGGCAACTCTCGTCCCCGGCCGGGAAAAAGGCCGAAGGCCCGTCGCATGGCGGCTGCAAAGCCTTCGCTGGCAATGAGTTGAGACTCCTGCACGACGAGCCGATGGGTGAGTGCCTCAACACCGCTGCGTATGGATGAGGTCGTCATGCCACAACCCTGAGACAGAGGATCGACAGCAGCGGGAGCCGCGTGGGACGTATTGTCTCAAGGCGGTAGTACCTCGAACACACGGAAGGTCGGATTCTGGTAGACCGGCCGGAGCCCCGTTACGGCGGACGAGGCAAGCCGATCGGCACCAGCCGAGCCGACCGCCATCGTGCCGGCATCGCCGGCAACCAGGTAGCGGATGTGGTGCTCGCGGAGGAATGCGAGCGCTGTATCGGGCGGTGCGTCGAATAACGGCGCGCTCGGGATGCCAGTGAACCAGGTGAACTGCCGAGGGCTGAAGAACGCCACACGCTCGTTGGCGCCTGGAGGGTTTTGTCCAAAGAAGGATCGCAGCTCGGTAATTGCAGGCATTCCTTCGAAGGTGCGCGGATCGACGCCGCGCCAGTCGCGCGCAAGGCCGGCCGCGAGGAGTAGAGTCGCCAGCACGGGTGTGAGTGTGCGTGACAGCGAGAGGCGGGTGCGTATGTGCTCGAGCCCGAACCAGCAGCCAGCTGCAAGGAATGGGTAGAGCGGCCACATGTAGCGACCGGCCCGCGTGGGCAACGCCAGGAGCATCAGCACATACCAGATGGCAGCGACCACAGCAAAACGTCCGCGGGCCAGGCGCCACTGCGATGCAAGCCCCAGCGCGATGAGTGCGAGCAGCAGTGCATGCATTGCCTTGTTGGCGGACAGTGCACTCAGCGAGACCGGTAGCCCGATGCGTGTGCCCCGGATCATCTCACCGGCGTTGGTGAGCATATCGGCCACCAGTGTTGCCGGAGAGCGCAACGTTTCGGAGCCCAGGGCGCTCCCGGCTGACATCCCGATCATGATGGCAGCCCCGGCAGCGGTCCATGCCAGGGTCTGGAGACCCCAGCCCAGACGTTCGGAGCGCGGACGGAGGAGCCACATGGTCGCGGCGGCGGGAATGAGGGGCAGGGCCGCCATGCGGAAAGTGAAGGCCATGGCCCCGGCGGCGGCCATCATCAGGGCCCCCCGCGTGCCGAGCTTTTCGCGGTCGGCGAGAAGGGCCACGGCCCACCAGGCCGCGATGAAGGGCAGGTCGGCGAGGGCCACGTCGAGTGTGTGTTGTCTGGCGATGGCGAGGACGGTCCAGGCCGAAACAAACAGTGCAAAGCCGGTCCCGGCCACGGGACGCCAGTAGCGCAACAGCAGGAGTGCCAGGCTGCCCAGCGCCAGCGTCAGGATCAGGCGTACTCCGACGAGGCTTTCTCCGCCGATGGCAAAGGCGCCGGCAATGAGGACCGGGAACCCGGGCGGCTCGGAGACGGGCGCCACCAGGGTCGAATACCGCGAGTGCAGGAATCCGATGTCGGTGTAGGGGCGGCCTTCCAGCAGGGCCCGGGCGTGGAGCAGGTATTGCCCATGATCGTCCGCGGAGACGTCGGGGCCGTGCGGCCAATGCATAACGAGCAGCAACAGCACAAGGGCCACCAGCACCACCGGGGCAACGCGCCCTTCCAGACGGGTGTTCACGGGACCGTCACGCGCTCGCGTCGGCCAATTTCCGGGCGGGCCGCGGAGAGGGCATCGGCAATACGGGCGGCCGTGGTGCCATTGCCATACGCATCGCGCGACCAGGTGGTCGCATCGCGCATCACACGAGTCCCCTGCTGCGTCAGGCTCGCTTCGGCGTCCTGGGGCGCGACAAGGGTATTGGCCCCGCAGGCCACGGTTTCGTGCCACTCGGTGGTGGTGCGCATCGTGAGGCAGGGTGTGCCCATCCAGTAGGCTTCACGCTGGACGCCACCCGAATCGGTGATGACCACGGCCGCGTCGCGGATGGCCGCGAGCCCGGTGAGGTAGCGAAAGGGCGTATGCCACTGCACGTTAGGCAGCGACGCCGCCTCGATCCCCGCCGCCTCCAGGGCTCGCCGAGTGCGCGGGTGCACCGAAAAGACCACCGGGACAGGAAGCTGTCCGAGCGCACGGACGACACCGGCCAGCAGCGCCGGGTGGTCCACAAGCTCCGCACGATGCAGGGTGACAAAGGCGTAGGGATGCGGAGGAAGTTCGCCAAGCTGGTCACGCGAGGGCGCGAGAGGGAGCGCATGTTCGAGCACATCGCGCGACACATCACCGGTGATCACCACCTGGCCGGTCATCGATTCCCGGTGGAGGTTGTCTGCGGCGGCCGCGGAGGGCGCGCAGAGAATCCTGCTCAAACCATCGACCGCGATCCGGTTGCGCTCCTCCGCCATCTCCTGCTGACCACTTCGCAGCCCCGCCTCGACATGTGTGACGGGAATCCCGACCTGCGCGGCCGCGAGTGCGCAGGCGAGGGTGGAATTGGTGTCTCCAACCACCACCACCATCCGGGGGCGCTGCGCCAGGAGCACCTGGGCACAGGCGGCGGCCATTCGCGCTGTCTGCTCAACGGGGTGGGCAGGCCCGACGTCGAGAAAGACGTCGGGGGTCGGCACGCCCAGATCCTGATACAGGCCGCCGTTCAGGTCGAAATCGTAGTGCTGACCTGTATCAACCGTCAGCACACGCCAGCGTTCGCGCAGCGCCGGGATGAGCTGAGCGGCCTTTATGACCTGCGGTCGTGTCCCGTAGCAGAGAGCAACATCCAGACGCGAGGGGCGGTGTGGCCGCGACGGACGCTGCGGGCGGGGGGGGCGTACCATTGCTGGGGGCGAAGGTGGGAGCGAGCGGCAACTGTGACGCTCCTCACAGATGCACGTGTCGCGCCAGCTCCCCCATCTCGGTCAAGCCGTCCGACTGTGCCCTTAGCGAAAGATCCTGAAAAAGGTGGCGAAGAGCTTTCGCACGGTCGGCGTGAGCTTGCGTCTTCGCCAGAGGTCCGCTGCCTTTCTGAAGGCCTCACCCTGCGTCGGATAGGGGTGGATCGTTTGACCGATCTTTGAGAGTCCGACGCCAGCGGTCATGGCGAGGGTGATCTCGCCGATCATGTCACCCGCATGTTCGGCCACGAGCGTGGCTCCGACAATTCTGTCGGTGCCTTGCGCCACCAGCACCTTCAGAAAGCCTTCGTCCTCACCGTCAAGGATGGCGCGGTCAAGGTCATGAAAGGGAACGTTCACAACGTCGACCGGCACCTTGTTTTTCTCGGCCTCGGTTTCGGTGAGTCCGACATGCGCCAATTCAGGCGACGTGTAGGTGGCCCATGGGATGATCAGACGCGAGGCCCGCGCCCGACCGAAGAAGAGCGCATTCTGAATGACTGTGCGCGCCTGAAAGTCGGCGGCATGGGTGAACTTGTAGGCTGAGCAGATGTCGCCGACGGCGTAGATCTTCGGGTTGCTGGTGCGCAGGGTGTCGTCGACGGTGACCCCGATCTTGTCATAGGCGACACCGGCCGCCTCGAGCCCGAGGCCTTCCACGTTAGGCGCGCGCCCGATGGCGACCAGGAGGGCGTCGCCGGTGATGACACGCGCCTTGCCACCGCCGGTGAGGAAGACGGTGTGCTGCCCATCGCGTCGCTCGACGCGTTCGATGGTCGCGTTCCCGACCAGTTCGACCCCATCGCGACGCATGGCGTCCTCGACCACTTTGGCGGCGGCGCGGTCTTCGCGAGGGAGCACACCTGGCGACCGATCGATGATGGTCACCTGTGCGCCGAATCTCGCAAAGGATTGGGCCATCTCACACCCGATGGGACCTGCCCCGATGACGATGAGATGTTTCGGGAGTTCCGTGAGGGAGAAGATGCTTTCGTTCGTGAGGTAGCCAGCCTCGGCGAGGCCGGAGATGGGCGGCGCTGCGGCGCACGCGCCTGTGGCGATGACCGCACGGCGAAAGTTGAGTTTCGCGCCGCCGACCTCGACTTGGTCGCGACCCGTGAAGGTGCCCTGACCGAGGAAGACGTCCACCCCCAACTCGCGAAAGCGTGCGGCGCCATCCACGGGGCTGATCCGTGCACGCAGGGCGCGCATCCGCTCCATGGCTGCTGCAAAGTCACCCGTGCCGGAAATGGCAGGCCCCGCGAAACGGGTGGCCGACTCGCGCGCGGCGGCCCACGAACGCGCCGCCCGGATCACACCCTTGGAGGGCACACAACCCACGTTGAGACAATCACCACCCATCAGATGCCGCTCGATGAGTGCGACCTTGGCGCCAAGACCGGCCGCTGCTGCGGCACTCACCAGCCCTCCTGTCCCCGCTCCGATCACCACCAGGTGGTATCGGTCCTTCGGTCGAGGGTTGACCCAGTCGGTTGGGTGGACACTGGCGAGGAGAGCCCGGTTGGAATCAGTGAGCGGCGCGAGGGGCGGGAACTCGGCCAGTATGCGCGCGTCGTCGGGAGTGGTGTGCTCGGGGGAGGCGATACCGGTCATGACGCAACTCCTTTGAGCGCTTGTCGAGCAAGCCGTGTGACGACAGTGGTGACGGCAAGGGTGGCCGCGAGGCCAAGAGCAAGGACGATGTAGTATTCGCGCCCGCGGGGTGGGGCGCTGCCACCCGCCAGCGCGGCGACATCACCCGCGAGTTTGCCGTAGTAGACGTAGAGCAGAGTGCCCGGAAGCATGCCGATGGATGCCGTGACGTAGTCGGCGAGTTTCACCCTCGTGAGCCCAAGAGCGTAATTGAGCAGGTTGAACGGAAAGACGGGGCTGAGTCGCAGAAGGAAAACGATACGTCGGCCCTGTGCCCCGACGGCCTGGTCAATCGACGCAAAGCGCGCATTGCCACTCACCCGTCGCTCGATGGCGCGGCGCGCGACGTAGCGTGACACCAGAAATGCAGCGGTCGCGCCGAGTGTGGCGCCGGCAAACACATAGACCGTGCCCCAGAGCAGTCCGAAAATGGCCCCGGCGGCGAGCGTGAGCAGTGAGCCCGGAATGAACGCGACCGTGGCGACAACGTATCCGGCGATGAAGACCACCGGACCCCATGCCCCGTATGACTGCACCCGCTCGGCAAAGAGGGGGACGTATCCGCCAACGCTGCGGCCCAGTGCGATAAGCCCCGCCAGGGCGGCAAGTCCGGCGACCACCTTGATGATGCGCGCAGAGCCATTCTGAGGTGTCGCAGCTGGCATTGAAGTCATTGAGACGAGCGTGATTGGGTCGTGTGAAGCGTTCGTGCCCACTACGTCACCGTTCGGTATCCGGATTGTCGGCGGCGCGGCCAATCCGATCCAGGTGTCGCAGCGTAGAAGGCGGGAATACCCGAACAAGTTCCTTTCCACCCTGACCGTCGCGGCAGAGATTACGCCGTCGGAGAATACATATGGCCTTTCCCTCCATCTTCACCATGCGCTCGCGGCTGGTCCGCGTGAGCATGATCGCTCTGCTGGCGCCCGCGGCGACCGGAGCGCAGGCATTTGACCACACCCCGTTCGACAATCTGCTCAAGGCACATGTCGCGGATGGGATGGTGGACTATGGCGCCTTTGCGCGAGCGCCGGAGTTTCCTCGTTACCTGGCCAGCGTGGCGGCGTTTGACCCCGCCAAACTGTCGCGTGACGAGCAGCTGGCCTTCTGGATCAATGCCTACAACGCGTACACCATCCAGCTGATCAACAAGCATAACGAGAAGGTGTCGATCCGGAACATCAACAAGTCGATCGGCTTCGTGAAGGCGTATGGCCCGTGGAAGGAGAAGCTCGCCATCGTCGGCGGCAAGGCCTATGGGCTGGACGAAATCGAGCAGGACATCATCCGCCCGACGTACAAGGAGCCGCGGATCCACTTCGCGCTGGTGTGTGCGGCCATGGGGTGTCCCCCGCTGCGCAATGAGGCGTTCACCGGTGCCCGTCTCGAGGCCCAGCTCGAAGATCAGGGGCGCGTCTTCGTGACCAAGCAGCCGTCCAAGAACCGTGTCGACCTCGCAAACAAGACGGTGTATCTCAGCCCGGTGTTCATCGGGTTCCGGGACTACATCAAGGATTTCGGGGGCAGTGAGTCGGCCGTGGGCAAGTACATCGCGCGGTACTTTGCCGATGGGCCGGAGAAACAGCTGCTGCTGAGTGGGGCATTCAAGGCGAAGGAAACGTTCTACGATTGGACCTTGAATTCGCAGGAGAACGCGCGCGCCGGGAAGAAACCCACCGACTGAACGGGGACACGCCGATGGGGATAGGCCAGCTGCTGCAGATCATCAGGGAGCCGGTACTCGCGGAAACGCGCGACAATCTGGCGCGGAGCCGGAACCGGATTCTGCCACAGTTTCGCACGCCGCAACAAATGCTGGGGCGGCAGGGGAATGGATGCGGTGCCACCATCGGCGCCATGCCACGCTGCGACTTTGCCTGTCGCGGTTGTTACCTGGGTGACGAGGCCAATCGCATTCCGCCGGCCAGCGTGGAGGAGATCAAGCGGCAGATCCGCGCGTTGCGCCCCTTGTTAGGCAACGCCGGCAACCTGCAGCTGACGGACGGGGAGATCACGCTGCGGCCCGACGACGAGGTGATCGATCTCATCCGGTACGCCAGGGCGCTGGGCTTGATTCCCATGCTCATGACCCACGGGGACTCATTCCGTCGGCGTCCGGGGCTGCTCGAACGCTACATGGTGGAAGGCGGGCTTGCGGAAGTCAGCATTCACGTGGACACCACACAACGCGGCCGGAAGGGCGCGGAGTGGCGCGGGGTCACCACCGAGGGTGAGCTCAACCCGCTGCGTGATGAGTTTGCAGCGATCGTGCGCCAGGCGCGCGCGAACACTGGTCTACCACTCCGTTGCGCCACCACGATGACGGTGACGCGGGACAACCTCGCTGGTGTCGCCGACGTCTTTCGCTGGCTGGCGCGCAACACCGACGTCTTTCGTCTCATCTCGCTGCAGCCCATTGCGCAGGTGGGACGCACCGAGGACGGACTGGGTGGTGGGGTGGAGGTCGACGAGTTGTGGCGCGAGGTGGAGCGCGGCCTTGCGCCAGAAGGCGGGGATGCCCGCGACATGGGGCGTGCCCATCAATGGCTCGGTCATCCGGGATGCAACCGGTTTGTGCATGGCTTTGTGGTGCGGCGCGACGGCGAAATGCCGAGATATCTCCCGGTGCGTGTGGAGGGGGATGGTGTTGGTGCCGATACGGTCGACGAGTTCCTGTCGATCTTTGGTGGCGTCACCTTTCGTCGGGACACTCGTGCCCAGGCTGTGACGCGCGTGATCTCCATGGCGATGCGTGCGCCGCTCTTTCTGACGCGTCGGCTCCTGCCCTTTGCGATGTACTGGTTACGGCGGATGATGCCGGGACGCCCCTTGGCTGCACTCGTGGCACTGCGACGGGGCACCCTTCGTGTGGATCCCCTGGTGGTGGTCAGTCATCACTTCATGAGTCGCGCGCAGCTGGAGACACCGGTGGGCCGGGAGCGCCTCTCGCACTGTGTATTCCACGTGAACATCGATGGTGAGTTCGTCTCCATGTGCGAGGCCAACGCACTCGGCAGACGTGACGTGTATTACGAGAGTTTGCGACGGGCGACGACGGGGTCGGAGGTTCTGGTCGCCGCGGACTGAACCGGGCTCAAACTGATGCGCGGAGCGCCCGATACTTGGAGGGTCTGCCCGCCTGCGCGGGCCCGTCCTCTCCGCCCGGCTTCGCCCTGAGTCCGCTCACTGAATCCGCGTTGACGCTCGACTTGCGCGTCGGCGATGTCGTCCGCAGCCGCGCTCTCCCCTCCGTCGAGGCGGGGGAGGTGATGCGCGTGCTGCGTCTGGTGCGGCTGGCCTCGAATGCGGCGCATGCGACGGTGACGTTGCGTGGCGAGGGAGGGGCCGTTGCCGAGTGCATTTCGGATGGGCGACTGGTCAGTGACGGTGTCGAGCTCACGCTTGACCTGATGGGGGGCGAGCAGGGAACGCTGGGTCGGCTGCAGCTGACGAGAGACCGCGCGTATCCGTGGGATGGGGAGGACTGGGCCACGGCACGCGATGGCTGCCAGGTGCTCGCCCGAATGCTGCTGGCGGGCGCGGAGAAGGGGGAGGCGCAGTTCCTGCGCGCACAGAATCAGCAACTCGTGAAAGCCATCGAGCAGTCCGAGGACGGCATGATTCTTCTCAGTCCGGATCGGCGCGTGGAGTGGGTGAACAACGCCTTTCTCGAGATTGTGGAACTGGAGCGCCGTGAGGTGGAGGGGCGGCGCCTGCCAGAGCTGCAAGAGATGCATCCCACACTTGGGGTGCTGCGCGATCTCGACGCGAGTTGCGAGATCGGGATGGAGACTCGCTATGAGCGGATGCGCGGACGCCGGAACGGCGCGCGGCTCTGGCTGTCGGTGGTCTTCAGTGTCGTGCGGAACGAACTGGGGGTTGTCACGCATTATGCGGCGGTCGGCCGCGACGTGACAACGTCACGCGAGCGAGAGTTCCAGCTGCGGCGGTTGTCGTCGGCGATTCACGCCTCATCCGAGGGGATCGCGGTGATCGACGACGCCCGGCGGTTTGTTGTCGTGAACGAGGCCTTTGCCCGCCTGCATGGCGAAGCGACGGCGGATGTGCTGATCGGCACCTCGTGGTTTGACGCGATGCGAGCGTGGACGCCGCTCGAGCGGTTGCATGACATCGAGTTCGCCGTGGAATCGACGATGCAATGGGGAGGGATCTTCGAGCGCGGTGAAGACGTGGCCCACGTCCGGGTGGTGCGCCACGCCATCACTCGGCTGGGTGACGGCGGTTGGATCATCGGGGCCCACGACGTCACCGAGGAAAGCGAGCTGCAGCAGGCGCTGGTGCGTGCACGCGATCAGGCTGAAGCGACCTCGCAGGCGCAAGCCAACTTCGTCGCGGTTGTGAGCCACGAATTGCGAACGCCACTCAATGCCATCATCGGATTCTCGAATATTCTGATGAAGCGGGCCGCCGCGACGGTCCCGGTCCGCGAACGGGACTACCTCGAAAAAATCCATGGCAGCGGCCGGACGCTGCTTCGTATCATCGATGGCATTCTCACCCACGCCAGGGTGACGCGTGGTCAGCTGCGCATGACACCTGCCGCAGTGGATGTCTCCCACCTGTTGCGCGAAGTCGTGGCGGCCCATCTCGCCGAGGCCGAGGCACGTGGGGTGTCCATGACGCTGGAACTGCCAGACGGTGTGCTCGCGATGCGTCTCGATGCGCTCCGGATGCGGCAGGTGCTCGGCTATCTCGTGCACAATGCTGTGAAGTTCACCCAGGCCGGAGGGGTAACGGTGCGGCTGCTGCTGGGAGACGAGGTGATCGTGGAGGTGGAAGACACCGGGATTGGTATTCCCGAGGACCGGGTGGCGGGTGTCTTCAAGCCCTTCGCTCAGGCGGAGGCCGGGATGGCGCGGACGTACGGTGGCACCGGTCTGGGCCTGGCCGTGGCAAAAAGTTTGTGTGATCTGATGGGATTCCAGCTGTCGGTGCGCAGCATGGTGGGGGTGGGTTCCTGCTTTGCGATGCGGATGCCGTGGTCAGCGCGTGCTGACGCCGCGGAGACCGCGTCATTGCCCGATACTGTCACTCCCTTATGAAGCGTTCACTCAGCTCACATATTCTTGCCGGCTTCGCGCTTGTTGCCACGGTCCCGGTGCTGGCCATTGCGATGTTTCTCTATACCGGCGAGCAGCGGCAGGTACTCATCGAGGGCGGAACACAGCTCCGTGCCAACGCCAATGTCGTTGCGGGATACCTGCACAGTCACGCGGCCCTGCAGAACACCGGCGGAACGCCGGGCGTTCGGGATTCCATCCGTGAGGCTTCGCTGGCCGACGTCGCGGCACGGCTCAGGCGAGGGCGGTTCATGGTGGTCACGGACAGCAAGGGGGGCGTGATCTGGGCCAGCCCGTCGACCGGTCTCAAGCCGGGGCAGGTCGTCCCGTTGTCCGAGGACGGGTTGGGTCGCTGGCTGCGCGCTCGCCAGGAGCCGGCGGTCGGCGCATTTGCGGCGGTGGGAAACGGATGGCACGTGATGATCCTTCAGTCGCATGCCACGTTGATGGCGGGTGCCCGGTACCGGCGCAACTCGATGCTGGTGGGTGCCGGGGTGGCGCTCCTCGCCGGATTGCTCCTGGCGATGGCCCTGGCGGCCCGTATCACCGGCCCCCTCGAGCAGGTGGGGGCGTGGCTGCGCGACGACGCGGCGGCTTCGCACATGCCCAAACCGGCGCCAGCAGGTACTCCGCGCGAGATTGCCGATCTGGTGATGCACATCGAGGAGTCGACGCACCGCCTGCGAACCTCGCATCGTCAGCTCGAACAGGCGGTGGCCGAACGAGACACCCTCAATGGCCAACTCCTCGATCTGCTGGCGGGGCTCGACAAACGTGTCGCAGAGAGAACCGCTGACCTGCAGGTC
Source organism: uncultured Gemmatimonadota bacterium (assembly GCA_902826615.1). Taxonomy (GTDB): domain Bacteria; phylum Gemmatimonadota; class Gemmatimonadetes; order Gemmatimonadales; family Gemmatimonadaceae; genus RBC101. Next base: position 699,660 of record CADEFN010000003.1, on the reverse strand, counting down.
GCGTTGCGGGGTGCCGAGCATGCCAATGCGACCAAGTCTCGTTTTCTCGCGAACATGTCACACGAGCTGCGCACACCGCTCAACTCGGTGATCGGCTTCTCGGCGGTCCTCCTCAAGAACCGGAACCACAGACTCGGGGAGTCGGAGCTGGGGATGCTCCAGCGCATCCGCTCGAATGGTCACCATCTGCTCACGCTGATCAACGACCTGCTGGACGTGTCCAAGATCGAGGCGGGTCGCATGACACTGGAGCTGCGCTCGATCGATGTGGCGAAGCTCGCGCGACACACGGTCGAAGAGCTCGAAGGACAGGTGGCAGGTCGGCCGGTGGAGCTGCGGGTGGAAGGGGATACCGAGTGGATGATGGCCACCGACGAGGCACGGCTGCGTCAGGTGCTGATCAATCTCGTGGGGAACTCGGTGAAGTTCACCCGGGAGGGTCTGGTGACCGTCCGGATCGATGCAGCAGGCGGGGCCATCAGTGTGCAGGACACCGGGATCGGAATTCCCGCGCATCGACTGGAGTCCATTTTCCGTCCCTTCGAGCAGGGGGACAGCAGCACGACCCGGCACTACGGTGGCACTGGTCTCGGGTTGTCCATCTGCCGCTCGTTATGCGAGATGCTGGGCGCGAGCCTCAGCGTCGAGAGCACGCCGGGCGAAGGCTCCACCTTCACCATCCGGTTTGCCGGCGCGCCCGCAGCCACCCGCGAAGAACTCGTGGCTGTGGAGTTCTAGGGTCTACGGCTCCATTACGGTGTCCCAGACCGCACGGGACACATCCTGGATGAGGGCGCGCGCCACTTTCTCGTCCGGCATGCCGCCCGTGAGGATCACGAGAATGAACGGGGCGCGTCCTTCGGGCGGAAAGACAATAGCCGCATCGTGGAGCACCCCGCTGATCTGTCCGGTTTTGTGCGCGACGCGGGTGCCACTGGGAAGCCCGGCCGGGATTTCGTCGTTGAACTCCTGCCGCTCGAGAATGGCGAGCATTTCGCGCGCCCCCTCGGGTGAGGCCGCACGGTCCTCGACAATGGCTTCGAGGAGCATCCCCAGGTCGCGGGCGGTGGTCGCGTTGTTGAGCCCGCGTTCGAAGGCCTTGTCGTCCTCCACTCCCCGCCGCACCAGGATGTCCCGGGCGCCTAACGCGCGTGCCGTCGCCTGGGCACGCGAGGCCCCGACGAGGGCAATGACGGCGTTGGTTGCCAGGTTGCTCGACCGAGTGATCATGCGCTCCACCAATTCCCGCACCGGCACCGAGCTCCCGGCCCTGGCATAGAGTGCACTGTCGGAATCCTCGCCGGCATCCAGCGAGTAGCTGCTGCTGTCGACGATGGACGCGAACCGGTTTTCGAGCAGGGTGACGGCGTCGGGCTTCAGCCGACCGTCATCGAGGGCCCGGAAGTACTCGATCATGACCGGCACCTTCATGGTGCTCGCGGCATGAAAGAGTGTGTCCGCGTTGAAGGCAAACTCGGACTCGTCTGTGAGGTCGCGCACGTAGACGCCGAGAGATGCCCCGGGAACCTGACTGAGCCTCGACGTGAGGCGGGCCTGGAGTCCCTCGTACCGATCCGTGGGGCGGCAGGCGAGCGCACAAAGCAGAGCGAGCGGAAGGAGTCGCATGGGCGCGGAATATCGACAGGGAAGAGGGTGCCGGCGAGTAGGCAGGAAGTGCACGTTGCCTCCCCGGCCCTGAATCGTGTGATGTACGTACCACGACGGGGACGGACCCCAGGGCGGCGTATGTCAGATTTCACCCCAGAAGAGACCGAACGAGCCCTCGCGGCTGCCATGCGTTCCGGCGCGGGCGTCGAGGAGCCCAGGCGAAGCCGTCTGCGCTTCTCCGGCTTCCACTTTCAGCGGACGCCGAATGCCGTGTGCACGGCGATCGTTGAACTGGAATGGGTGGCAGGTGACGCGGTTTCGGGACGTGCCGAAGGCATCGCCAGCCCACTCGGCGATCTTCGTGTGACGGCTGACGCCACACTGCGCGCGATTGAACAGTTCTCGCATGGTGAGCTCCGTCTCGAGCTCGTTGGCGTCAAGACGATGCGTGCCTTCGATGCCAACGTCGTCATGGTCAGTGTCCTGGCGCACACACATGAGGGACCGCGCCGACTTCTGGGCTGTCATCTGTCGGAAGAAGACCTGCTACGGGGCACTGTCATCGCCACACTGCAGGCCACCAACCGCGTGCTGGGGAACGCGATCGCCACTCGCTGAGCACAGGCCGCCGCGCCACTCGTCAGGCAGAGGTTCCATAACGAGGGACCCGGAGCGAGATTCCGGGTATCACGGCGATTCTCCGGAGGTGGCAACGCAATGTCGCACCGTTCTGCGCCCCGATGGTGGGCTGCGCTCGTGTTGAGCAGTGCCGCGTGCAGCCCGGCCATACGCCCGTTACCACCCACGCAAGCGCCCGCGCCCGCACCTCTTCCGGCGCCGCAAGCCCAGGAATCGGGCACATCGCAGGGGGACGGAGCTGTCACCACGCCCGTCGTTTCCGCACCGGAGCCGCAGGTTGTTGTACCGCCCGACTCGCTCGATCCCACGGTACGTCAGGCCATAGCCGGCGCGGCCGCATCGATCGGTTTGTCTCTCGACGACCTCCTGGCCAAGTCCGCCGACCCCGACTCGACAGCCGCCTCCGACGACGAGGAGCCCACCTGGGACCTCGATGTGCGATCCTACGCCACACAAGATCAGGTGGCCCGGTATGTCTCACTCTTCTCGGGCCGAGCCAAAGACCGGATCCAGTCTCGTCTGCAGCGTGGCAAGCGCTACGAGCCGATGATTCGCGAGACCTTCCGAAGCGCCGGCATCCCCGAGGACATGTATTACCTCGCCCTCGTGGAAAGTGGCTACGATCCGCACGCGTATTCGCGGGCGGCCGCCGTGGGGATGTGGCAGTTCATGAGTTCCACGGCCCGCGGTGTAGGGCTTCGCGTCGATCCCTGGGTGGATGAACGCCGCGACCCGATCAAATCCACGTGGGCCGCCGCACGCTTCCTCACGGATTTGCACAAGCAGTTCGGTTCGTATTACCTCGCCGCAGCGGCGTACAACGGTGGCCCCGGGCGTGTGAGCCGCGGTCTGGCGCGTTTCCAGGATGAACTGCAAGAGGTGGTTGGTGACGACCGCTTTTTTGCGCTGGCCGAGCAGTCGTATCTCCGCTCCGAGACCCGCAACTACGTGCCGCAGCTCATCGCAGCGGCCCTGATCGGAAAGACGCCGTCGCGTTTCGGCATGACGGTGTCCGACTCGGTGCCGACATTCAAATACGATTCGGTGCGCGTCCCCGCGCTGACGTCACTCGGTGTTGTCGCGCGTGCAAGCGGGAGTACGATCGAGGAGATCCGCGATCTGAATCCGCACCTCCTGCGCGGGGCGACGCCAGTACAGTGGACGGGACACGTCCGTGTGCCGGAGGGGCGTGCGTCGGGCTTTGACAGCGTGTGGGCGGCCCTGCCAGACGCCGAACGCATTTCGTTCAGCCGGGCGGTGTCGCGCAAGGGACAAACGCTGGCCAGCGTGGCTGCGGCGCATGGTGTGGATGCCCGCCGTCTGGCCTGGTATAACCCCGGGCTTTCGGCAAAGCGGCGGTTGCCAGTGGGGAAGGAGATCATCGTTCCCGCCTCCCATGTCCTCGCCAGCGCGCGCGACGTGCCCGATCCGAGCATCGAGCGTTATGGCTCCGGCGGTGCCTCAACCGGGGGACGTGTTGTGCACGTGGTGCGACGTGGAGAGTCGCTCGGGCTCATCGCCCGGCGTTATCGCACGAGCGTGGCGGCCCTGCGTAGGGTCAATGGTCTCAAGCGGACGGTGGTGTACCCAGGGCAGAGCATCATTGTCCGCTCAACTGGCCGGGCGCGCCCCGCGAGGAGCACAGTTGCCAAGCGCTCGACGGCCAAGCGATCGACGTCCAAGAGCAAGGTGTCGCGCAAGAAGCCGTCGGCGAAAAGAGCCCCGCGGCGTTAGCCGCCCGGCCTGTGCCGGGCGACGGGCAGGTCAGTCCAGCGTACCCCGCCCCCGGTAACCCTTCAGGATCCGCGAGTCGTAGCCGTTGGAGGCGTCGAGGTCGAGTTCCTTGGCGGTGATGACTGCGGCGGGGCCCCGGTTATAAGCCAGAAGCGCCATCTCGACGTCCCCGCGTTGCCACTTGATCAGCTTCCGAAGGTACCGGAAACCGATTCGAAGGTTGGTCTCGCGATCGTACAGCCCCTCTCGGGTAATGCCCTTGTCGTATTCGCGGGCCGTACCCAGCATCAGCTGCGTGAGACCTGCGGCGCCCACCGGAGAGGTCGCCCGTTCGTTGAACTGGCTTTCCAGCCTCACCAGGGGAAAGGCCAACTCGGGGTCGATCTTCTCGTTGACCGCGGCATCGTAAATCGACCCGGCCAGGTCCGACGGAATCCGGTATTCGCGGGCGTACTCGAAAATCCGGTTCCAGCGTTCGATGTGTGCCGTCGCGACCCGGAGTTCCCCACGAGCCGCCTCAATCTCCTGACGAAGCGCCTCGACCTCGGCGACCGTCTTGGCCGGGGAGCTGGCGCTTACCGGAACTGCCCCTGCCTCAATCGGGGTCCACGATTTGGCCGCCAGCACCGTGGTGCCAACCAGCGCCACCGCCATGATCGTACCCCGCACCCGACGCCGTCCCCGTTCCACATCTCCAGCATGCACGTACGTTCCGCGCAGATCCTTCATAGGTACCTCTATCGCCAAGGGAAGCCCGCTCAGGTCGTACCGCCGGCATTCCACGTTGTGACCAATCACGAAGGAGACCTGATCAACCCCGCACCCAGTCCCCGCTCTTTCCTCCGTGCTTCTCGGTGAGGGAAATCTCGCGGATCTCCATCCCCTTATCCACCCCTTTGGCCATATCGTAAAGTGTGATGAGAGTCACACTTACGGCCACCATCGCCTCCATTTCGACTCCGGTCTGGGCGGTCGTTTTTGCCGTCGCCCGTACCCGCACACCGGGCAGGGACTCGTCCAGATCCAGGTCGATCTGTACCCCGGAAAGGGCGATCTGGTGACACAGCGGGACCAGGTCAGCGGTCTTTTTTGCCGCTTGCACCCCGGCAATTCGGGCCACGCCGAGCACGTCGCCCTTGGCGATCGCATTCTCGCGAATGGCCTGAAGGGTTTCGGGACGCATGACAATGCAGCCCGACGCCGTCGCCGACCGAGCCGTCGACGCCTTCTGACTCACGTCGACCATGCTTGCCTTGCCTGACTCGTCCACGTGCGAGAGTTCCTTCATATCCCTCTTGGAATAACGTACCAGTCGAAGTCGGTCAGACCTGAGCGAGGGCCGGCGTGCAACTGCCGGCGACCGAACAAAACCTTCCACAACTTCTGCAGCGCCGCGGGATTCGCTCCCCGGATACCGGACCAGCACAATCTCGCGCTGGTCGGGGGTCGCCCCCATTGCGGTCATCACACTGCGAACACGTGCGTTCATCATCGCCCCCTCTCCTCCCATTGGCCACCCCGAAGTGTTCTCGGGCTCGGGCAGAATGTCGCACCTGCCTCCAGCCGTGAAAACTGTGGCTAGTCCGAGTGCGCCTCAGCGGCGTCCGGCAAAGGCCGAGGAGAGGGTGTCGAAGAGGGAGAAGGTGATCAGCTGCGGGTTGCCGTTGCCGTAGGCGAGCGCCTTGGCGTCTTCCACATCCTCGATGGCGCGAGCGACGGCGCGAGCCACGCGCTCGTCCCCCTCACTGATGGCGCCGCGGGCACGTTCGGCGAGTTGGGTGGCCAGGGACTCCAGCACTTCCGTGAAAGCACCCCGCGCCCCCGACGACCCTGCAGATAGTGCGAGGCGAGTGCCTCGCTCACGATCACCAACACTTGCCGCATCCAGCAGCCGCCGTGCGATATCGGCAGCGGCCTTACCCGCCTGAGCCTCGAGGAGCCGCCCGGGAGAACCGGCGGCGAGCGCAACACGCTCCGCAACGGTCGATGGAAGGGCGGCATCGTTGAGCCGGTCGCGAACCTCAGGATCGGTCAGCCAGCCATGGACCTCGGCGGGCGACAGCGGAGATACACGAACCGCCACCACGCGCGATCGAATGGTCGGCAGGAGCGCACCCGGTGCACTGGACGTCAGCACGATCCAGGTATTGGCGGGGGGTTCCTCGAGGAGCTTGAGGAAGGCGTTGGCCGCCTGATCGGAGCCTTCCTGCGAAACCATCCGTTCGGCGTCGCCCACGACAATCACCTTCTTGCGGGCAAGCGCGGGGGTGACCGTGGCCGCACGCACGACCATACGGATGGTGGGGACGTAGATGCCTTCATTGCCCGGCGGCTGCGCGTACAGGTTCCCGGCTTCAACGCGAGCCGCGATGGCCCCTGCAATATCCATCTTCACCTCGTCAGGTGAGGCGTCGGAATCCTTGAGACGAGGGCGCGGAAACACCCAGATGAAGTCGGGGTGGGTGAGCGCCTGCTGATACCGGCAATGCCGACAGGTGCCACACGGTGCCGGTGAGTTCTCGCAGAGGAGGACACCACCAAGCCAGAGCGCCAGTGCCTGCTTGCCGATACCGGCGGGACCATGAAAGAGCATCGACTGCGGGAGGCTCCCCTTTTCGAAGGAGTCCAGCAGTCGCTGCCGCAGAACGGTGTGTCCGTGAACGTCGACCCGAGTCATCGGGGAAAGATTATCGGGTCGGGAGGTCGAGTGGAGGCACCGAAGCCGGAGGACGCCGGTGTCGCGTGGACTGCTCGAAGGCGAAGGCAAGGCGGTAGAGGGTCCCCTCGCTCCACGGACGTCCCATGAGCTGAAGCCCGGCGGGGAGAATACCGCGTGTGTATCCCATGGGCACGGTGATGGCAGGGAATCCGGTCGACGGCGAAAAGACCTGGGAGTTGTCGCCGTGCGGTGTATTGAGATCGCCGATTTTCCGCGGAGGGTTGCTCCAGGTGGGATAGGCGAGGGCATCGAGCCGCTGACTGTCCATGAGTCGAAGTACGGCAACACGCAGCGCCGCGCGGTACGCCTCCCGTGAGATGCATCCTGAGCTTTGGGAAGGATTCTCCGTGACGTCGCGAGCCTGTTCGAGACGTCGTTGCACGGTGGGATGCATCTTGCCCGAGCGCACAATGTCGTCGACGGTTTTCACCGGTGGCCGCGCACTGGCGACACTCGCGAGGTAGGTCTCGAGGTCGTACTTGAACGGGGAGCATCCACCACCCGTCTGCAATCGTCTGATGGAATCGAGGACCGGCACGACGACGGTGTCGATCACGGTTGCGCCGGCCAGTCGCAGGTCGGCAACCGCCTGCGCAAACACCTGAGCCACCTCGGCGTCCAGCGACGACGACTCGAAGGCCACGCGAAGCACACCAATGCGCGCCCCACGCAGCCCGTCACGTCGCAACGAGTCTGCATAACGAGGCACCACGCGTCCGCGCGCCGCAACGGTGACGGCATCGTCCGGGTCCTCCCCCGCGATCACCTGAAAGATCCGTGCGTTGTCTTCAACGGTGCGTGTCATCGGGCCCGCGATATCCTGCGACAGGAAGAGCGGCACCACTCCCATGCGACTGGTGAGCCCCATGGTCGAACGCATGCCAACCAGGGCTTGATGTGCCGAGGGTCCACGAATGGAGTTGCCGGTGTCGGTGCCGAGCCCGATCGCGCCAAAGCCGGCCGCCACCGCCGCCGCAGTGCCACCACTCGACCCTGCCGTCACCCGATCGAGGGCATAGGGGTTCCGTGTGTAGCCCGGCAGAACAGAACTCACCGTTTCATACGGCGAAAAGGCCCACTCGGCCATGTTCGACTTGGCCAGGACAATCGCCCCTGCTTCGCGAAGTTTGCGCACCTGGAAGGCATCGCGCGTGGGCTGCCATTCGGCAAGCGCGAGTGACCCGGCACTCGTCGGCATGTCGATGGTCTCGAAGTTCTCCTTGACGATGGCAGGGATGCAATGCAGTGGGCCGATCAGCCCCTCTCGTGCAAAGCGACGGTCGAGAGAGTCGGCCGTGGCCAGTGCGGCGGGGTTCACCCGCACAATCGCGTTGATGGCAGGGCCATTCTTGTCGTATGCGTCGATGCGGGCCAGGTACCCACTCACCAACCGTCGACAGCTCAGCGTGCCCCGCTGCATGGCTGCGTGCAACTCGGCGATGGTGGCTTCTTCGATGCCCACACGCACTTGCGACTGGACGGGGAGACTGGTCAGGAGCGCAGCAGGTATAACCAGGAGAGGCAGGCGCATTGGCGTCAGCGTGTGGTGGGAGTGGTTCTCGGATCAAGCCGGTCACGAACCACGTCGCCCAGCGTGTTGACGCAGACGACGGTGAGAAAGATGAGGACGCCGGGGTAGATGGCGAGAGCGGGATTCACGTACAACGCGCCCTGGGCGTCGCTGAGCATGTTGCCCCACGACGCGGAGGGTGGCTGCACGCCGAGCCCCAGAAAGGAGAGGGCCGATTCGGTCAGGATCGCGGTGCTCACGCCCACGGACGCGGCAACGAGCAGCGTGGGGGCCAGCTGCGGCACCAGGTGGTTCCATACGATGGCCAGGTCGGTCCGCCCGAGCGCTCGCGCGGCATCGACAAACGATTGGGTGCGAGCGACCGTCGCTTCGGCCCGCACAATGCGCGCAACGCCCATCCAGGTGGTGAGACCGATCGCGGCCACCAACACGGGGACCGAGGAGCCGAGGAAGGTGAGCGTGAGGATGACGACAAAGAGGGTGGGAATGGCGAGGGCCGTATCGACGCTCCGCATCACGACGCTGTCCACCCAGCCACCACGCCAGCCCGCGACAAGACCGGCCGTCGCGCCGACCAGGAGTGAGACCAGCATGCTCAGTGCGCCCACCGCCAGGGACACACGTCCCCCGGCCAACAGCCGGCTCAGGACATCACGCCCTGAGGCATCGGTGCCTAACGGGTGACCGGCCCCGGGTGGTGCATGGGCACGTGCCAGATCGAGTGTCTCGGGGCTCACGCGCCACAGCAGCGGGCCGGCAACCACGCCCACCATCAGGAGGGCGAGCAACCCCAGGGCAAGTCGCACACGCCATGTTCGCCTGGCGCTCACGTAGGGGATACTCCCCGCGGGTCGATCCAGCGCTGCAACAGGTCGACCACCAGGCTGGCCACCACAACTCCAGCCGACACCACCACCGTGACCGCCATGACCAATGGATAGTCGCGCGCCAATGCGGCCTCGACACCCAAACGTCCCATCCCTGGCCACGCAAAAACCGTCTCGGTGATGGCGGCGCCACCCACCAGACGTGGCAACTGGAGTCCAATCACACTCACAATGGTCACCAGCGCTGGCCGGAGTGCGTGTGTGATGAGCTGCTGTCTCCGTGTGGTCCCCTTGGCCCGTGCCGTACGCAGGTGCGGTTCGGCAAGGGTGGTGCGCACCGCAGAACGTGTGTAGCGAAACAGCTCGGCGCCGCCCGCCATGGCGAGTACGATCGCGGGGAGCAGCAAATGACGAAGACGGTCTGCGATCCCTCCACCACCATCCGACGTCAATCCACCGGCGGGCAGCAGCTGCCATTTCACCGCGAGCAGCAGAATGAGGACAATGCCCGACCAGAAAACCGGCACTGCAAGACCGAGGCTGGCCACCGCAGAACCCAGGCGATCAACAACGCCGCCGGGACGCGCTGCCGCGAGTGTACCACCGCCTACACCCAGCCCTGTTGCGAGGAGGAGCGCGGCTCCCGCCAGCAGAAGTGTGTTTGGCAGCCTCGACCGAATCGCGCTGAGTGCGGGCACCTGATACAGGAATGAGGTGCCGAGGTCGCCGCGCATGGCACGTCCTCCCCATCGGGCAAGCTGGACCGGGAGGGGCGCGTCCACCCCGAGTTGACGCGTGATGGCCGCGCGTTCTTCCACGCTGAGTTTGGGATCGGCGAGGAGGGAAGGCCCGCCCGGCGCCAGATGCATCACGAGAAAGGTGATGAGGCTGGCGGCCAGCACCACGATAACGCCGTGCAGCACACGCCGGACGACAAAGGGCAACATCGCCTAACGAACCGCGAGCGACAGCCGCTCACTGTGCCGTAACGCGTCGCGTATGCCGATCGGGAGGAGGCCGCGCAGTCGTGAAGTCGCCGCGCGAATTTCCCGGGGATAAAAGAGCACCAGGACTGGTGGATCGTCGCGTTCCAGGCGCTGAAACTCCTTGTAGATGGACTGTCGTTGCTGCGGGTCGAGTGTGGCGCGTCCCGCCGCGAGCAAGGAGTCGGCGCGCGGGTTGTGCCAGCGCACGTTGTTGTTGTCCTGCCCGGTCGCGTAGAAGGCGTATTGATCGGGGTCGGGTGGTGTGGTCCACCAGATCAGATTGGCGGCGAAGCGATGGGTGAGCACATGGTCGCGTACCAGTGCGGCAAACTCCATGGTGCGAATGGAGACCTGCATGCCGAGTTGTTGCAGGTCGGCCTGCACAGCAAGGGCCGACTGCTCACGGGTCGGGTTGCCTTTGTCCACCAGGAGCTCGAACGCAAAGGGCTGGCCGGCTGCATTCCGGAGCTTGCCATCACTCCCAGGCTGCCACCCCGCCTGCGCCAGCAGCGCGCGCGCTGAGTCGGGGGCGTAGGGGACCGGTGCCAGCGTGGAATCGAAGTAGTCGCGCAGGGCCAGCGGAATGGTGCCACGTGGAAGGTCGCCGTATCCCTTGAGCACTCCCTTGATGATGGCCTCGCGATTGACCGCGTACCCAAGCGCTCGTCGCACCAGCACCGGAGCAAACAACGACGACTCGGCGTTGAAGCCCACATACCAGTGCTGCACCACCGGAACCTGTGAGATGGCGATGCCGGCTTCCTTCTCGAGCCCGCCGACATTGGATGGTTCGATGGTAATGAGGTCGAGTTCGCCAGCACGGAGTTGCGCCACCTGCACATTGATGTCGGGCACCACCTTGAACACGAGATGTTCGGCCGCGGGCTTCGCACCGTACCAGTCTTCGTTTCGCATCAGTTCCACGCGCGAACCCGGCGTGACACTGCTGACCTTGAACGGCCCCGTACCAACTGGCTTCTGCCGGTTGAAGGTCACGGCGTCGCCGAGTCGTGTGCCCTTGAGAAGGTGTTCAGGCAGGATGCCGGCGTTGTAACCGAGGAGTGTGAGGAACGGAGCGAAGGGTGACTTGAGTCTGAAGCGTACCGTGAGTGAGTCCACGACATCAACGCCATCGAGCGCAGCAAAGTCCGATCGTAGACGCGTGCCTGACGAGAGGTCCATCACCTGATCGAAGGTGAACTTCACGTCGCGCGCGGTGAATGGGGCGCCATCGTGCCACCGCACATTCGGCCGCAAGGCGAAGGTGTAGCTCCGCCCGTCATCCGACGTGGTCCATGACACAGCCAGGTCGGGGGAGGGCTGCAGCGAGCTGTCCGGTCGCACGAGGCCCGGATAGAGCACCTTGTTGATCATCACCGAACCGAGGTCGGGGGCGACCACGGGGTTGAAGATCGGATCGTTGATCAGGGGAATGCGAATGGTGCCGCCATCTGCGGCGGGAACGGCAGGCTCACCACCACAGGCGGCGAGCCACACGACGCAGAACGCCCAGCGACGCCGGCGCATCATGCCATGGCGCGCTCGAGCGTCCGTCGTGCATCGCGCAGCGCGGCCACCAGCCGGTTCTGCCCACGCATGAGGTGGGTGCGAAGAAAACCCCGGTCCCACGCGGACATCTCACGGGCGCCTAACGCCACGGCGAGATCGGGAAGGGGCGGCGTGGTCTCCGCCGGGTCGTGGAAAAACTCCGGGCCGCGGGTGTAGTTCACCGGCACGAGCAGGCGCGCCATGCGCCGGATCGCCCGGTTGCTGCGCCGGGTGCGCTCATCGCCAATCGGGAGCGCCGCCACCTTGCAGGCATGCACGCCAAAGGCCTGCAGCGTCGCATCCAGTTCGTCGATGGCGCGACGGGCATCGGTAAAGGTGAAGAGGCCGTCGAGTGGGGCCTCGTAGGTATCGAGCGTTTTCCGGAACCCTTCGAGGGTTGCCCGGAAGTTGAAGGGCGCCACCACATCGTTGGCAGCTCCCATCACCGCCGCCAGGTAGACCTTCATGTCGCGCAGGAGGATGTCGCGGTCGGCGATGTGGATGAGGTCTTCCTCGGTGTGCCACTCGATGTTGGCCCCACAACCACCAACCGCGTAGTACCCAAGCTTCTCACGATGTTCGTGTTTCATGGTGGAGGAGAGCATGAAAAACGACGAAATGCCGATGTTGTTGAAGGAGTAGTCTCCCGCCTGGTGCGGACGTTCTCCCTTGAGTTCCTTGTCGGCCACGTCGCGGATCACACGGCCGCAGAAGGCCTGGGCTTCTTCCATCAGGGAGACGTCGATGAACTCGGTGGCCCATCGGCAGCCGGGGGAATCGCAATTGACCTGGGCGATGCAGTGTTCGTAGAGGTCGATGGCAAAGTGATCGGCAAACCAGGTGCTGCCGGCGTATCGGCCCGTGGAGTGCCCGGGCCACCAGGCGATCCGCACCGAACGCTTGAGGTTGGCCCGATGTTGCCAGAGCACGCGGGCAACCTCGAGCATGGTGGCGTCGCCCACGGCATTGTCGCCAATGCCGTAATCCCACGAATCGTAGTGCCCGTGCAGGAGCACAAACGACTCGGGTTCGTCGGTGCCGGGTATGGTGACCACCGGAACGGGGGAGGGGAACCATCCCTCAGTCACTTCCGAGGTGAGCGTCACCTGCTTGCCCGCTTTGGCCATTTCGATCAGCGCGCTCCCGTCGGGATTGCTGACGGCCACCACACCGATCTTGGGCTTGCGTGGAAGGTCGCGCAGGTCGGGGGTCCCCCACACGGTGGTGCAAATCCCCCAGTGCGCATTGCGACCGGGATTCACCGCGATCATGGCCAGTGCCCCACGCTGCTCGAAGTACGCCACCTTGCCTGGCATGCCGAAGCCTTCGCTCAGGACAATCTTGCCACGCACGTCGATCTCCTCATCGGAGACAAACCCCTTGGTGAACATCTCGTCGGCGTTGCGGGCGTAACGCGCGGGCACGTACGCCAGCGGAGCGGTGATGCCTGACGGGAAGGGCACACTCATCGCCATCGGCTTGGCACGGAACGACTGTGTGCCGGTTGAGATCGACGCCTTGCCGGGGAGACTCAGGAAAAGCTCAGGCACATGCACCTCGACCGGCACCCCATGTGCTTGCAGACGTGCGACGATTTCGTCAGCTGCCGTCTTCACGTCATCCGGGTGCTCTCGGCGCAACGTGGTGAAGCGTTCGATGAGGGGCCAGGGGGCGTCGAGTGACACGTCGGCGAGAGCCGCGGTGATTTCTGGGGCGAGGGTCACGGGATGCGGTAGTGTGGCGGACGGTGATGTGGTGTGAGCGGAATCGAGACCGAGGGCGACATATCGTCAAGGTCGCCTGTCGCCGCGCCCCTCCGCGCGTAACTTCGCGCTTTGAGCCTTCCCGAGCCCGGTCACATGCCCGCCTTCCCCTTCTTGACCCGTCTGCGGCGTTTCGCCGCCCTATTCCTCGTTGCGTTCCCGGTCTTTGCCCAGGAGAGCGTCACCGCCATTGTGGGTGGCACGGTGATCGACGGCAATGGTGGCGCACCACTTCGGGACGCCACCGTGCTGGTGCGCGGCAAGGTCATCGCGGCGGTCGGACCGAGGGCGTCGGTACAGGTGCCGAGAGGAGCGCGTGTCATCGACGCCAGTGGCCGGTATGTCACCCCGGGTTTCATCGATGCCAATGTGCACGTCTCGATCTACTCCGGGATTGAGAACTTCGCGCGATACCAGGATCGTTTTGCCGACGTGGCGCTCGAGGCCGCCCAGTTGCATCTCAAGGTTGGGGTCACGACCGTCCGCGACTCCTACGGCATGCTGGCACCACTCAAGACGACCCGCGACGCGATCAACCGCGGAGAGGTCGTCGGTCCCCGACTCCTCTTCGCCGGCAACATCGTGGGTTGGGGTGGGCCATGGTCCTTCTCGTTCACGGGGCGGCCGCCGGAAAACCTCTCCCTGCTGCAGGAGCAGATGAACGACGCCATCACTCGCGGTGGTGGTGAAGAGCTGGTCAACATGGAGCCGGACTCACTCCGCGCCGCCATCAACCGCTATCTGGACCAGGGCGTCGACTTTCTGAAGTTTGGCGGCACGTCGCACTTCGGGTATCCGGTGTTCATCGGCTTCTCCGAGCGAGCCCAGCGCGCTATCGTCGATGCGGTGCACGCCCGCGGGCTGGTGGCGGAAACTCACTCCACCACTCCGGAAGGGCTGCGCATGTCGCTGGAGGCCGGGGTTGATCTGGTGCAGCACCCGGAAGTACTCGACGTGCCGATGTCGGACGACATCGTGAAACTCTTCATCGATCGGAAGGTGGTCTGCGGGATGTTGTCCAACACCATGACGGGCAAACCCTGGCAGGACTACAACAAGCGCCGCACTCGCGAAGACTCCCTCGGCCGGCTGCGCGCCGACAGTGTGAAGGCTGGTCTCCTCCGCGCGCGCACCGAGGCCGAGCAGCGGCGCGATCGCGGTGATCAGGGCATGCTCATCCGCAGGCAAAACGCCGAGAAACTGATCAAGGCCGGGTGTATCACCGCGCCCGCGACCGACAACTACCTCGGCCTCGCCCCCGAATTTCGCCGCGACGTCAAGCCCGACTGGCAGGAGCCCGGACTCGGCACGCTCGCCGCTATCGAAGGTTTGGTGGAGCTGGGGATGACTCCACTGCAAGCGCTCACCGCTGGCACGCGGAACGGGGCCATCGCCAGCAAATCTCTCGAGAAGTATGGTACGCTGGAGGCGGGGAAGTCGGCGGACGTGCTGATCCTTGCTGCTGATCCGACGGCGGACATCCGCAACATCCGCCGGTTGGAGCTGGTCATGAAGGAAGGTCAGGTGATCGATCACCGGGCGCTGCCGACTCGCCCCGTGTGGAACCGAACGCGTTAGGCAGGGCCGCTCATTCAATAGCCACGTTGAGCATCATCCCCATGTCCTCGTGCACCAGGTTGTGACAGTGCAGGAGGAAAAGCCCTCGGTGCGTTGAGAAATGCACGTCGAGGGTCACCGTTTCCGACGGGGCAACCAGCACCGTGTCCTTCCACCCGCTTTCCCAGGGGAAGAGCTGATTGCGCCCCCCTGAACGTGCGCGGACCAGGAACTGCGCAGCATGCAAATGCACGGGGTGTGGCACGGGCCCGTCGTTCACAACGGTCCAGCGTTCGACCGCGCCCGCCGTGGTGATCACGTCGCGACGTGTCATGTCGAAGGCCTGACCATTGATGGTGTGATCCATCATCATGCTGGAGAAGACAAACTTTCGCTCGGTAGCACCGCGAGGCAGCAGCGGTTGAGGGCGTGCGGGAAGGGCCAGCGTGGCAGGGCGCGCTGATGCCTGAGAACGCCCAACGACGAAATGCACTAACGGGGCCGGGTCACCCTGACGACCCCGCATCATCATCATCCCGCGACCCATCCCGCGCGGCCCCATGGTCCCTTCCGGCAGCGTGAATGCGCGTGTTTCCATGGTCACCGTGCGCCTGGCTGCCGCCCCGAAGTCCACGAGAAAGTCCGTGCGCTCGGCGGGTGCCAGGGTGACATGGTTGCTGTCGACCGGCTGGGTAAGGAAACCACCGTCCCCAGCGATGAGCCGCATTGGCAGCGGTGGTGAGAAGCCCAGGTCGTAGATGCGCGACGCCGAGCCGTTGAGCACACGAAGCCGGTACCACCTGGCGTTCACCTGCGCTTCGGGCTCAGCGGCGCCATTCACCAGCACGGTGTCGCCAAAGTACCCTGCCATCATCGCCGGGCCCCGCAGGTCGTACGGCATGGAGCCGTCGGCGCCGATCGTGCGATCCTGAATGACAAGCGCCAGCTCGTGCTCTCGATCCGGCAGGCCGCGGGGTGCATTCGGCTCATCGATGATGAACAAACCGGCCAGGCCCTGGTGCACCTGCCAGCCTGTCCGCATGTGTGTGTGCGGGTGATACCACCCCAGACCGGCAGCCTGGTCTGCTGTAAAGGTGTAGGTGTATTCACCGCCCGGCGGAATGGCCAACCGAGGGTGCCCGTCGGCCGCCTCCGGTACCATGAGTCCGTGCCAGTGTGTGATGGTCGGTTCCGGGAGAGCGTTGCGGAGCCTGATGTGCGCCTCCTCGCCGCGCATCATCCGGATGACCGGGCCCGGCAACGCATCGTTGTAGCGCCACACGGCCGTGGGTGTGGTGCCAATGCGTACTTCTCCCGGTGCTGCTGTCAGCACCAGATTGCGCGCGCTGGTTTCCTGCAGCAGGGGGAGTGGGGGGCGCGGGGCAGACCGCAGCACGCCGCGTCGGGTTGCTCCCACGGCGGCCAGACCACTGGCGGCACCGGCAATGAGAAAGTCGCGTCTGCGCATCAGGCGCTCGTGCGCGTGCCGGGTGGACAGAAGTCGCAGTGCCGGGGCAGCACCGAGAAGCCGAGCAGCTTTACCTCGGTCGAGAGAAAGTCGCTGCGCACCGGCTCCCGATGCATCAGATCGGTGGAGAGGTACTTCTTGTTGGAGTCGCAGAAGATTGTGGCCACGTCGCCATCGGAGCCGAGGCGCTCGGCGGCCAGGAGGGCGCCCAGGAAGTTCGCGCCTGACGAAATGCCCACCGCCAGGCCTAACGATGTTGCCAGGTGCTGCGCCATGCAGATCGCATCGCCGTCGTCCACGGCCAGGATCTCGTCGAGCAGGGCGAGATCCACGATGGGCGGGATGAATTCATCCGAGATGCCCTGGATGCGGTGGCGCCCCTCCTTGTGTCCGGTGGAAAGTGTTGGCGAGTTGGCGGGTTCGAGGGGATGGACGTGCGCACCCGGGTTCACACGGCGCAGGTATCGCGCAACTCCCATGACCGTGCCCCCGGTCCCCACGCCGGCCACAAAAGCGTCGAGGGTGCGCCCATTGCTCGCCATTTGCGATACGATCTCGGGGCCGGTCGTCGCTTCGTGTGCGTAGACATTCCAGCTGTTGGAGAACTGTCGCGGCAGAAAGACATGCGGGTCGCGCCGCGCCAGCTCTTCGGCGCGTTCGATACTGCCAAGAAACCCACCTTCGGCCTTGGAGATCAGTTCAACGTCCGCCCCAAACGATCGGATGATGTTGATCCGTTCCGCCGACATCCAGTCGGGCATGAAGATGGTCACCGGGTGTCCGAGGGCACGGCCGAGCGCGGCAAAGGAGATGCCGGTATTGCCGCTGGTCGCTTCGGCGATACGGGCTCCGGGCTTCAGCTGGTCCGCGACTGTCGCTCGATGCAGAATCTGCAGCGCCATTCGGTCCTTGATGCTGCCCGTCATGTTCATCGACTCGAGTTTGGCGAACACCGTGCGACGATGACCGCGGAACTCGGCGTCGATCGAGAGGAGCGGAGTGTTGCCCACCAAGGCAGCGAGGCCGCTAAAGGGCTCGTGGCGGACTTTGCTGGGAGGGGACTCCCGGGGAGCGAGGGGGAGCGACGAGTGCACGAGTACGGGATGAGGTCCGCACTAATGCTGCGTCGACCCATTCAACGGGGGCGTCGGGGAATCCCTGTGGGCGTGTCAGGCGGAGTGACAGGCCGCGCCCAGGTGACGCGACCTGCCGGGTGTGCTTCAGCGGACGAGCTGGATCCGCGGGTTGATGGGTGACAGCCACTCCACGCCGCGCGAGGTCATGATGGCGTCGTCCTCGAGAGGGATGCGCAACTTCTTGCCGCCCCATTCGGGAATTGGTGTGTAGGCAAAGAGCTCGATGGAAAAGAGATTGGTCGGCCGGATTTCGTAGCGCAGGCGGCCCGGGTTGAAGAAGGCCATCGACGGTCCGATGCCATGTCCCCAGTCGCCGACAGAGTGACAGCCGATGATGAACTCCACCGAGTTGTCTTCGCGCACCTGATTGAAGCCACGCATGGCGGTAAAGCCGGCCGCGACAATGGCGGCACTCACCTCGTCCGTCATGGCCTGCGCTGTTTTGCCGGGTTTGGCGGTGCGGCGAATCACCTCGCGCACCTTGACCGCGTTGTCAAAGGCGGTCTGGATGCTGGCCGGAAGTCGTGTTTCGCCCGGCTTGAGCACATAGGCGATGCGCTTCTGGTCGGTCCACATGTTGAGGTAGCCCACACCAAAGTCGATCATGATGATGTCGCCGCGCTGGATGATGCGATCGTTCGAGGTGGCAGCAATGCCGTCTGGCCCGGTGACATAAATGCTCGGCACCTCAAAGCTGGTCCCCAGGCCGCGAGTCAGCATCTGGTCCTGGATCCACCAGGCGACGTCGGCAAGCATGGTGACGCCGGGGGTGATGACTTCATTCGACAACGCGCGTTCGGCAATCACGCGCCCGATCTCGGTGGCGTCGCCGAAGGCCACGATTTCGCTGGCCACGCGGCGCGAGGAGAAATCGGACACCATCTTCTCGGCGGACACCAGCCGCGGAGTATAGGTGGGGCCGATCGCCTTCACGATGTGGTTGTAGAGGGTATGCGTGAGCCCATCGGCCATCCCCATTTCCTCGGACATGTTGAGCCCGATCTTTTTGGGGTTGCGCGATTTGACAAACTCGCCGAGGTCGGCGGAGGGGGAGTCGATGTCATAGGCTCCGCAGGCGGCGCGGTGGTGGTCGGTGATACCGATGGCGGCCCGTTCGATGCGATCCCCGCCACGATCGGTGAAGATGTAGTAGCCGATGGTCCCGACGTATCCCCTGCCTAACGCTTCCCACATCGGGTCGTAGTGGCCTTCCTTCATGGCCACAATCCACATGTCGATCCCGTTTTCGCGCATTGCCTCGGGGAGCACCCGGTCGAACTTCTCGACCCGCATCTGGCAAAGCCGGGCCCAGCGATTCCGCGCCTCCAGATGCGACTGGGCGCGGGCGGGGAGCGCTGTCAGGAGGGAAAGCGGGAGGAGCAGGGAGGTGAGGCGACGCATGCGGCGTGTGGAAAGGAGTGGATGAAGCGATCCGGGATGATTGCGCCCGCACACACAGGCGACAAGACGCGGAGGTCCGGGTATCTTGCGGCGTGACTGATCCGGGCTCTGAAGCACGCGCCGCGGCCACGCTGCGCGGTGGCCTGGCGGCAATTCTCGCCTTTGCCTGCGCCGGGACGCTGGTCGAACTGCTTTTACTGGAGCACTACGATGGCTGGCGGCAGTGGCTGCCCCTTGGCCTCCTGGCTGCCGGCGTCGTCGGCGCGCTCGTTGTGATGGTGGTGCCGGGTCCTCGTGTGCTCGCCGTGTGGCGTGCCCTGATGGGGCTGTACCTGTCAGCCGGGCTGGTCGGCACCTGGTTTCACTACGCGGGCAATGTCGAGTTCGAGATCGAGCGCACACCCGAACTCGCCGGTCTGGCCCTCTTCAGGGCGGCCATGGAAGGCGCAACGCCCGCGCTTGCCCCGGGTACCATGGTGCAATTCGGCTTGCTCGGCCTGCTCCTGATGTATCGCCACCCTGCCTGGAAGGCCGGTTCGCGAAGTTCACGATGATCGATCCCCAGACCTCTCCTTACTCATGAAACGTCTATTTGCAGCTTGCCTCATCACCGCTTCGGCGTCGCTCGCCGGTGCGCAGGTCGGAACGACCACGATGCTGGATCCCAATCTTGCCACCGAAGCGCAGCTGGCCACCGTGCCGCACTTGAACGCGGCGCTGGTAAAGGCGGTCGTCGACAAGCGCCCCTTCCTCAGCGTGAAGGACTTGCACGCCGTGCTGAGCCCCACCCTCAACGCCGACCAGCTCAAGGACGTGTTCGGCAAGATGTGGCTCCATATCAATCTGAACACCGCGTCGAAGGAAGAAATTCTGATGATTCCCGGACTCGGCAACCGCATGCTGCGGGAGTTCGAGGAGTATCGCCCGTACAAGAGCATGGCGCAGTTCAACCGGGAGATCGGCAAGTACGTGAAGGCCGACGAGCTGGCCCGGCTGGCGAGTTATGTATTCGTTCCGATGGATCTGAACACCGCCTCCGACGCCGACCTCACGACGATCCCCGGGCTTGGCGCCCGGATGCTGCGGGAGTTCAAGGAGTACCGTCCCTACAAGGACATGGCGCAGTTCCGGCGCGAGATCGGGAAGTATGTAAAGCCGGGTGAAGTGGCCCGTTTGGAGCGGTATATCGTCCTCCAGTAGGTGGCCCCGGTCACCATTCTGCCGCAGATTGAGCGCGGCGCATCCACAGCGATGCGTCGCGCTTTTGCGTAGCACGCACGACAGTCCGCGTTCACCCGAGTCCCCAGACCATGCCTCGCATTTCGCATTCGCTCCTCACGGCCACACTGGCGCTGGCCTTCGCGGCCGACGTTTCGGCACAGGGCGCGCCCGCGCGTCGCGCTTCGAGCACTCCGACGCTCACCAAAGAGGTTCCCGCGGCCCTGCTGGCGGGTTTGCGTTACCGCAACGTGGGCCCGGCACGTGGTGGGCGCGTGACAACGGTGACCGGTGTGCCCCAGCAGCCCCTCACGTTCTATATGGGCTCCACCGGGGGCGGTGTGTGGAAGACGGTGAACGCGGGGCAGTCCTGGTTCAACGTCAGTGATCGCTTCTTCACCGTGGGCTCGATGGGCGACATCGATGTCGCCAATTCCGATCCCAACGTGATCTATGCGGGCACCGGGTCCGACGGCTATCGCTCCAACGTCGCGGTGGGACGCGGCATCTGGAAGTCGAGTGATGCCGGCAACACCTGGCAGCACGTGGGCCTGGCGACGGTCGGCAACATTGGCGGTGTGGAGATTCACCCGTCCAATCCCGACATCGCCTTTGTCGCGGCCATCGGCAACCCCTTCAAGCCTAACGCCGACCGGGGTGTGTACCGCACCACCGACGGCGGCAAGAACTGGAGCAAGGTGCTGTTTGTCTCCGATTCCACCGGCGCCGTGGATGTGGAAGTCATGCCGGGCAACCCCAGCGTGATCTACGCCTCGATGTGGCGCGCCGAGCGGAAGCCGTGGACCATCATCTCCGGGGCGCGTGAGGGAGGCATCTACAAGTCGGTCGATGGCGGTACCACCTGGAAGAAGCTCGCCGGAGGTCTGCCAGGCGAACTCTTCGGAAAGAGCAACCTGGCGGTCTCACCCGGGGCTCCCAACTCGGTGTGGGCGATTATCGAGGCCAAGCCCGGCAGCGGTGTGTATCGCTCGGACGACGCTGGGGAGACCTGGAAGCTGCTCAGCACCTTTGGGCCCATGCTGACGCGCCCGTTCTACTACACGGGGATCACGGTCCATCCGCGCGACCCCAACACCTTCTGGACGTACAGCGAGGGCTACTACAAGACCACCGACAACGGAAAGAACTTCCGGTCGCAGAACGTGCCACACGGCGACAACCACGATCTGTGGATCAACCCCGACGCGCCGGACATGATGATCCAGTCCAACGACGGCGGGGCCAACGTCAGCATCGATGGCGGGCGTACCTGGTCGTCGATCTACAATCAGCCGACCGCCGAGATCTACCAGGTGGCGGTGGACAATCAGTTCCCCTACCGACTGTATGGCGCGCAGCAGGACAACTCGACCCTGATTGTGCCGAGCTTGCCACTCTCGTCAGGCAGGCCCGATTCGCCGATGCAGGAATGGACGTCGGGGCCAGGGTGCGAGACGGGACCGATCATGCCGCATCGCACCAATCCCGACACCGTCTACGGCGCGTGCAAGGGTCAGTTCTCGCGCATGAGCATGCGCACGGGGCAGGAGCAGCCGTACTGGAACGGTGGGCAGTCGTTGTACGGCATGCCGGGCAAGGACCTCATGCTGCGCTTCCAGCGCACCTCGCCCATGGAAGTGTCGCCGCATGAAGCCAACACCGTGTACTACGGCTCCCAGTTCGTGCATCGCACGCGGGACGGTGGCATCAGCTGGCAGACCATCTCGCCCGACCTGACCCTCTTCCCGTCCGAGCGGCAGCAGGACGCCAGCGGTGGGCCGATCACGATCGACGTGACGGGTGAAGAGCACTTCTCCACGCTCTACGCGATCCGTGAATCGACGCTGGAACCCGGCGTCATCTGGACCGGCTCCAACGACGGGCCGTTCTTCATCACGCGCGACAATGGGCGCAGCTGGAAAGACATCACGCCACGCGGCCTGGTGGCGACGTCAAACGACTTCACCCGCAACAACTTCAAGGGACCGCCGGACGGCTGCCGCACCCAGAACATCGAACCCTCGCCCCATCGTCGCGGCTCGGCGTATTACGCCGTGCTCTGCTACTTGTTAGGCGATTTCCGGCCCTTCATTTACCGCACCGACGATTACGGCAAGAGCTGGGCACTGCTCACCCCGGGTGACAACGGCATTCCGGCTGATTACCCAACACGCATCGTGCGCGAAGATCCGGAGCGTGAAGGACTGCTGTACGCCGGCACCGAGTTCGGCATGTTCATCTCGTTCGACAATGGCAAACGCTGGCAGTCGTTCCAGCTCAACATGCCGGTCACACCCATCACCGACCTTCGTGTCCATCGCGGCGACCTGGTGATGTCCACGCAGGGGCGTGCATTCTGGATTCTCAACAACCTCGCCACGGTGCGGGCCCTCAGCGACCAGGTCGTCGAGGCCCCGGTGCATCTCTTCGCGCCGGCTGACGCCTATCGCCATCGCTACGCCGGATCGTTTGGTGGCGTGGAGAGCAGCCGAAACGATCCCGCCGATCCCCAGTACCCGCCCATGGGTGCCCAGATCGACTACTCGCTCGGCGCAGGCTCACGTGGCCCGGTGACGCTGGAAATCCTCGATGGCACCGGGAAAATTGTGCGCTCGTTCACCAGCGAGGGGCCCGGCGAATCGGCCACCACACAGCCCAGCATGCGGCAGATGGTCACCGAGGTCACGGGGGCACCGCGCCTGCCTAACGCTGCGGGGCACAATCGCTTCACGTGGGACCTGACCATGGCCGGACCGTGGGACACCAACCCGCAGCGCAGCGGCCGCAATGGCCCGATGGTCCTGCCGGGTGCCTACACCGTCCGTCTCACCGCCGGTGGTCAGACGCAGACCCGGCCACTGATGGTGAAGATGGATCCGCGTATTGCCCGCGACGGCGTCACAGTGCTGGCCCTTCGTGAGCAGCTGCAGCACAACCTCAGGGTCCGCGACATGGTGACCGAGGTGAATCAGCTCGCAGCGAGCATCGAGGAGGGGAGGGCGCGTCTCCGTACCGCCGCCTCGGCGGCGGACACACTCAAGATGCTCGAGGAACTCCGCGCCAAGATCGTGACCCCTTCCATCCGCTACTCCAAACCCGAACTCCAGGCCAACATCCAGTACCTCTATTCGATGACGATGCAGAGCGACCAGAAGATCGGCCGCGACGCCATCACCCGGTACGGCGTGCTCCGGAAGGAGCTCGATGACCGGATCGTCGAGGCCAAGCGAGTGATGGGGGTGAAGGCCGCGATGTAGCCAGGATCCACCGGCTCCAGGCAAGGGGGAGGGCGAAAGCCCTCCCCTTTTGTGTCCCTACTGTGACCCTTCCTTTACAGCGCAGAGTACTTGACGGACTGGTCCGGGACCCTTTAGGGTTCCTCACATGACAAGCCGTCGGCCCCTGCGCCTCGAGCCAGACAAGGATCCCCCGGCCCTTTCCGACCGGGCCATCGACAATCTCCGCTTCATAAGGGAGACGATGGAGAGTTCGGCCACCTTCACGGCCATTTCGGGGAGAGGAATCGTCGCGACAGGTGTGGTTGCCTGCATCGCCTTCGGGATTTCGGGCCACGAACTCGGGTCGCCCCGCTGGCTCCTCACCTGGGTGTTGGCAGCAGTTGTGGCCTTTGGCAGCTCGGCCGTTGCCACCTGGCGCAAGGCTGAGTCGAGCAATCCACCAGTAACCGGGGCCATGGGCCGAAAGCTCGCCCTCGCCTTTTTCCCGGCGCTGGTGGCAGGGGCGGTTATCACGGCCGTCGCCCTGCGCGCCGGGTGGTTTGTGGCCCTCCCCGGCGTGTGGCTCATCATGTATGGCGCCGCCGTGATGGCCGGCGGGGCGCTTTCGGTCCCGATCATTCCGGTCATGGGCGCCTCATTCATGCTCCTCGGCGCGGTGGCGCTCGGCGCTCCGTTAGTGCTTCAAAACGCCTGGCCAGAGGAAAGTCGGGCCCAATTGCTCAACGTCATCATGGCCCTGGGCTTTGGCGGGCTCCATTTCGGGTTCGGCACTGCGATTGCAAGGAGGTACGGTGGCTAAGCGAAGCAACGCGGCGCGCGCCCATGAGGCCGTGCGCACAGAGGAACCGAGCAAGGCCGGGCCGATTTCGGCGGAAATCGGGCGAAGTGACGCGACGCCCTCCGAGCTGGATCGTCTGATTCACGAACGCATTCGGCTCGGAATCGTCAGCGCGCTGGCTGTGAACCGCTCGCTGTCGTTCAACAACCTGAAGGCATTGATGAACACCACCGACGGCAACCTGTCAGTGCACGCCCGCAAGCTCGAGGATGCCGGGTACATCAGCTGTGAGAAGTCCTTCGAAGGACGTATGCCAAAAACCGAATACGCGCTGACAAACGTGGGTCGATCGGCGCTCGAACGATATCTCGAACACATGGAAGCGATCATAAAGGCGACACGTGAGGGCACGCTGTGAGCCCGACAAGTTTTCAGGTCTCCGCGGACAATCGGCGGTATCCGGGGCACGTGGCCATCATCATGGACGGCAACGGTCGGTGGGCCAATCAGCGTGGCAAGCCGCGCACCGCGGGCCACCTGGCCGGCGCGAAAACCGTTCGTGAAATCGTCGAACATGCGCGGCGCAGCAGTGTGCGTTGCCTGACCTTGTACGCCTTCTCTTCGGATAATTGGAGCCGGCCGAAGGACGAGGTCGATGCGCTCATGCGCTTGTTCCGTCGGCATCTGGCAGCCGAGACACCGAAGTGCGTCGAAAACGATATTCGCATGAGTGTGGTGGGGCGCCGGGACCGAATCTCACCCGAGCTCTGTCACGCCATTCGTGCCGCTGAAGAAGCAACCATTGACTGTGAGTCGCTCCACTTGCGGCTCGCGGTCGACTACTCGGCACGTGACACGATGGTGCGAGCCGCCGCGGCTGCACCCGTCGGTTCACCATTGTCGCGCGATGCCTTCGCCGAGCTGCTGGCAGAGGTGAATCACGACGACGGTTCGGCGGGTGATGTCGACCTGCTGATTCGCACCGGTGGTGAGCAGCGGCTCAGCGACTTCCTGTTGTGGGAGTGCGCCTACGCCGAGCTCGTCTTCTCGCGCCGCATGTGGCCCGAGTTCGGCACTGCAGATTTTGACGCCGCCGTAGAGGACTTCCGAGCCCGCGACCGTCGCTTCGGCGGCTTGTCAAAAGCCAGGATGGGCTAAAGCCGAGTGGCAGGCAGCGTTCACCCTCTCTGCCTGCCGTCTGCCATCTACACGCCCTTCGCGAACCGCCGTCGTCCCTCGAGCACCTTCTCCAGCGCCGCGTCGGTGCTGTCGGCGACCGCCGAGAGGTGACCCATCTTTCGGCCCGGTCGCGCCGAGGTCTTGCCGTAGAGATGCAGCCGGACATCAGGGACTGACAGGGCGCCCGGCACATCAGGGGTGATGCCTTCCCACAAGTCGCCGAGCAGGTTGGCAATCGCCGCCGGTGCAATCGGGCGCACGTCGCCTAACGGGAGTCCGCACACGGCCCGCACCAGCTGCTCGAACTGCGACGTGCTGGCACCACGCTCGCTGTGGTGATAGGTGTTGTGCGGGCGGGGCGCGAGTTCGTTGATCAGCAGCCGTCCGTCGGTTGTCACAAAGAGCTCGCAGGCCACGAGCCCCACGATGCCCATGGTTTCAGCGATCGCGTGGCCGATCTGCTGCGCATGGTCGGCCACCGGCTTGGGGATGGGACCGGGGAAAACGGACCAATCCAGCACACCGTCCACGTGGTAGTTCACGGCGGGCGGGTACACGGCCGACACGCCGTCGGCACGGCGGGCCACAAGTACCGACAGTTCGAAGTCGAGGGAGAGGAATTGCTCGACAATCACCCGTCCCGAGCCTAACGACTTCCATGCCGCACGGGCCTCGTCCGGTGTTTTCACCCGCACCTGCCCGCGCCCATCGTATCCACCCATGGGGGCCTTGCAGATGGAAGGCCCGAGGGCCTCGACCGCGGCCGCACATTCGTCCTCGGTACCTACAGCGCGAAAGGGACCAACGGGAAACCCGTGCCGGTCGAGCCAGGTGCGCTGCCGGATGCGGTCCTGAATGGTGAAGACCGCCTCGGCTCTCGGGTGGAGTGGCGCCTGTTCGGCCACCGCTTCGAGCGACCCCTTGGCGATCTGCTCGATTTCGAGGGTGACCACGTCCACGCCACGGGCCAGGTCGGCGGCGGCGTCGGCGTCGTCAAAGCGTGCGGTGATCACACGGCTGGCAATGGCCCGCGCCGAGCAGTCGGGATCGGGGTCGAGCACATGCACATCATAGCCTAACGAGCGGGCGGCCATTCCGGTCATGCGGCCAAGCTGGCCCCCGCCGAGGATGCCAATGATGCTGCCGGGCAGTACCACGCTCACGGCAGTGTCTGGCCAAGGACCTCGTCGCGGCGTGATGCGCGCCACGCCTTCAGTCGTTCGCGTACGGCGGGCTGCTCGTTGCCCACGATTTCAGCGGCAAGAATGGCGGCGTTGATCGCACCCGGCTTGCCGATGGCCAGCGTTCCCACCGGCACACCGGCGGGCATCTGCACAATGGAGAGCAGGGCGTCCTGTCCGTTGAGCAGGGTAGCCGGAATGGGGACACCCAGCACCGGCACTACAGACTTTGCCGCGACCATGCCAGGGAGGTGTGCAGCGCCCCCCGCACCGGCAATAATCACCTTGAGACCACGTGACTCCGCCGTCGACGCGTAATCGAACATCCAGTCCGGGGTGCGGTGTGCGGACACCACACGCGCTTCGTAAGGAACCTGGAGCTCTTCGAGCATGGCACAGGCGTGTTGCATGTGCTCATAGTCCGACTTGCTCCCCATGATGATGCCGACGAGTGGGGACACGGGAGATGGCAGGTGGCAGATGGCAGAGGGCAGATTTGCTGCGCGAAATCTACAGGGACGGGGGACTTCTGCCCTCTAATTCCGCCCCGCCCTCAAGACCCGCCCCGCCCGCACAGCGGTCCTCTTCCCCCCGTCAATCAACGCCTTCCCGTTCACAAACATGTAATCGATCCCCGTGGCGTACTGGAGCGGCTTCTCGAACGTCGCCCGGTCCTGAATGCTGTCCGGATCAAAGATCAGCAGGTCGGCCTTCATCCCCGGCGCCAGACGTCCACGGTCGCGAAGGCGGAGGATGTTCGCAGGGAGGGAGGTCATGCGCTGCACGGCCCCTTCCAGGGTCAGCACTTTGTCTTCGCGCACATACTTGGCGATGATTCGCGGAAAGGCGCCAAAGGCTCGCGGGTGTGCGCTTTTTGTGGTCGCGGGGTCGGCGAGTGGGGAGTCCACTTCGTTCGCCACAAAGGGTGCGCGGAGCGCCTGATGTTTCTGCTCCTCATTCATGCTCTGCGGGGCCACATCGACCGGCCCGTTCTGGACGAGGTCAAAAAAGGCGTCCCACTCGTCGACGCCTCGCTTGCGCGCGACTCCACGGACTGAAAGTCCGACGTACGACTGATCCACGGCTGGCCCAGCGCCCGTGATGAGGACGTTGTCCCAGTTCATCCCCACATGGCGATACCAGTTTTCCCAGTCGCGGGTTGTCTCCACTTCCTGACGGAGTGCCTTCCGTGTCGCCGGATCGCGAAGTGTGGGGAGGAATGCGGCTTCGCCTTTGGCATAGTGCCGCGGATGGAGAAAGGAGCCGAGTCCGATGCCGTTGCGGATATAGGGATAAATGTCGGCGGTGATGTCCAGGCCGCGTCGGCGCGCGTCGGCGATGAGTTCGATGGCCTGGGGAACCAGGGGCCAGTTCTCCTGCCCAGCTGCTTTCAAATGGTAGACATGTGCCGGAATGCGCGCCCCCTCGGCGATGGCAATCACCTCACGGATGGAGGTGAGGAGATCGGCACTTTCGTTGCGCATGTGTGAGAAGTAGACCCCGCCTCGGGCGGCAGCCACCTTGCTCAGCTCAATGAGCTCTTCGGTGGTGGCGTAGGCACCCGGTGGGTAGATGAGTGCCGTCGAGATACCGACCGCGCCATCGATCATCGCGCTGTCCACCTGCGCCTTCATGCGGGCCAGCTCGTCGGCGGTGGGACGGCGATCTTCAACGCCCATGACCACCTCGCGCACCTGCGCTGCGCCGACGTTGTGCACCACATTCATCGGAACACCGGCACGCTCGAGAAGCGCGAAGTACTCACGATAGCGTCGCCAGGTGGTGGGCTGGCCATTGATGACCGCCCCGCGGCCGAGGGTGCGGGCATTCTGAGGTGCCTCGGACCCACCTTCACCAACCATCATCGTGGTGATCCCCTGGGCAAGCCGAGACCAGGCGGCGCTGGGTTCGGTGAGAAGGGGGAGGGTGGAGGTGCCCATGAGATCGATGAACCCCGGGGTGACCACCCGGTCCCCGGCGTCTATTACTCGGCGGGCTCGCTGGCTGCGGAGGTCGCCGATGGCGGCGATCTGGTCACCGCGAATGCCCACGTCCGCCCGGTACCATGGGGAGCCCGTGCCGTCGATGACCCGGGCGTTCCGGATCACCAGATCGTAGACTGGCGCTGCCTGCGCCCAGGCGGCGACCGGCAGCACGAGAAGAAATCCGCATAACGAGTACAACCGCATCGTGGGCTCCATGGGCGTGAGACGCGCGTCCAATCTGCACGTGCGTCGCGACGGAGTCGACCACCAGCAGGGCGCCGAGGTATCTTGCGCCATCTGCTTCTCGGTTGCCGTTGCCATCATGCCTGTCGCACTGATTCTCGCCGGACTGGCCGCACTTGCCGTTGGTGGCGAGGTGCTGGTTCGCGGGGCCACGACCATCGCGCGCCTTTCTGGACTTACGCCCGCGGTCATTGGACTCACGGTGGTGGCCATGGGCACGTCGCTGCCTGAGCTCGTGGTATCGCTGCTGGCGGCGTCCCGCGGCAGCCCAAGCATTGCCATTGGCAATGTGATCGGATCAAATCTCTTCAACATCGTCGGAATCCTGGCCATCACCGCAATGGTGGTTCGGCTTCCGGTGCGCGGCAGTGTGGTGAAAATCGAGTGGCCCTTCATGTTCGCCGCGTCGTGGATTGGCGTGATGTTCATGCGCGACGGAGTGGTGGACCGCCTGGAGGGGGGCACCTTTCTGGCTGCATTGCTGCTCTTTACCACGTACGCCGTCTGGCTGGCGCGGCAAGAGATGCAGGCCGCTGAAGCCGCCCAATTTTCAGCTGAGACGGAGGCGCGCAGCCTGCCACCGAGGGCCCGCGAAATGGGAGTGGCGGTCGCACTCCTCGCGGCCGGTATCGTCCTCTTGATTCTCGGGGGCAATTGGCTCGTCGATGGAGCGGTTGTGGTGGCGCGCAACCTCGGAATGACCGAGCGTGTAATTGGTCTGACGATTGTCGCGGCCGGAACGAGCTCACCGGAGCTGGCCGCTTCACTTATTGCGGCGCGCCGCGGTCAGACCGATGTCGCCGTGGGCAACCTGATCGGGTCGAACATTTTCAATGTCCTGGGCATCCTGGGGGTTACGGCCCTTGTCACCCCGATCGCGGTGCCCCCCGAGGCGATCAGGGTGGACGCCTGGTGGATGCTTGGGACCTCGTTTGTGCTTTTCCCGTTGATGCGGCGCCGACTGGAGCTGGGACGAGCCGAGGGCGCGATCCTCCTGCTGAGTTACGGGATCTACCTGGGGCAACTCCTCCGGGGATAAAGCGCCTGTAAGGTGAGCGCTCCCGGTCAGAATGTTTATTGACGGGTGTTGTACCGGGGCATAACCTTGGGCGTCGCATACACATCCACGGTCGTCGTCTGCTGCGCGCAACCCTCCCCCTGCGCTGGCGGGGGACATGACAGGTGTCGCCGGGCGTGTGTGCGAGGCCGTTCTCCCCACCTTCCACTGGAGTACAGGGAATGAGGACTCACTTGTTTGGCCGGCGCCTTGGCGTGCTGCTGAGCGCGTTGGCGTTAGGCGCCACGGGGCTCGGCGCGCAGGGCTCCCAGGGTAGTGTGACAGTACGAGTTGTAGCAGCGAACGACAACCAGCCTCTCGAGCAGGTGCAGGTCTCTGTGGTTGGGACCAACGTTGGTGGTCTCACCTCGACGGCCGGTACCCTGACCCTGCGGAACGTGCCGCTTGGTTCGCAGACAATTCGCGTGGTCCGAGTCGGGTACTCCGAACAGAAGAAGCCGATTACCGTGACCTCGGGCGAAGCGGTGTCGGTCGAGTTCTCCCTCGCAACTGTCGCACTGAGTTTGGCACCGGTAGTGACGACGGCAACTGGCGAAACACGCCGGGTCGAGGTGGGCAACGCCATCGATGCGGTCGACGTGTCCAAGGTCATTCAGAGTGCTCCGGTCAAGAACGTGGACGACCTCCTGACGGCGCGTTCCACGAGTGTCACCATCACGCAGGGCAATCAGACGGGCTCCGGCAGCCGCATCCGCATCCGCGGGTCGTCGTCGCTCAACCTGAGCAACCAGCCGCTGTTCATCATCGACGGTGTGCGTATGACGAGCACGCCGGACGACACCAATCTCCCCACGGGTGGTGCGACGCCGAGCCGGATCGGCGACATCAACCCGGATGAGATCGAAAACATGGAAATCATCAAGGGCCCGTCGGCTGCGGCTCTTTATGGTACGGCGGCCGCCAATGGCGTGGTGGTCATCAACACCAAGCGCGGTCGCGCCGGCGCCGCGCGCTGGACGGCATACGCCGAGGGTGGGCTGCTCCAGGATCGTAACACCTATCCCACCGCGTACACGATGTTCGGCAAGCAGCTGCCGTCTGGCAACGTGGCCGCCTTCAACTTCTGCAACAACCAGCGTGTTGGCGTCGGTCAGTGCTCGGTCGACAGCATCGCCGACCTCAACATCTTTGAAGAAGACGATCTCAAGCCGATCGGGACGGGGAACCGCGGGCAGCTCGGTCTGCAGCTGAGCGGTGGTACCGATGCGGTGCGTTACTTCCTCGCCGGCGAACGCGAGCAGGAAGTCGGCGTGATGGCGCTGCCGACCTTCGAACGCGAGCGCCTCAAGGCGCAGGGGCTCCCCATCCGCGACTGGACCGAGCGGCCGAACGCCCTGGGCAAGAACACCGCTCGTATGAACCTGAATGCGGCGGTCAATCCCAAGTTCGACCTCGCCCTTTCGTCGGGCTTTACCAATCTGGCAACACGGCTCTCGCTGGAGTCCAATGCCACGGCGGGTCTGGGCTCTCACGTCTTTGGTGGACCGGGATGCCGAGTTTGCCTCCCCGCGCGAAATGTCGGCGCCGCCGCGCCGCTGAACACCCCGCTCAACGGCTATCGCGCCTGGACACCAGGCTACACCTGGCAGGAGAAGAACGAGCAGAAGATCAACCGCACGATCATCTCGGGTCAGGCCAACTGGCGCCCGACGTCGTGGATGCAGAACCGCATCGTGCTCGGCAACGACTTCACCTCACGTGTGGACGATCGCTTCCTGTTCAATGGCGAAGGGCCGCCAATCACGGCCATCTACCGCAACGGGTTCAAGCAGAACACCCGCGCCACGTCGCGAAACTCGACGCTCGAGCTCGGGAGCACCTCGACGTACAACCCGAAGAACTGGCTGAACCTCAAGACCACGGCCGGCTTCCAGTACATCAACCAGACGGTTGCGCAGAACGTCGCCACGGGCAACGAACTTCCTCCGGGAGCCCAGACGCCTAACGGTGCCGTGACTCGGCTCGCGACCGAGGCGTCAACACTCACCAACACGCTGGGGCTCTTCATCGAAGAAGCGGCGGCCATCAACGACCGTCTCTTCCTGACGGCGGCGGTGCGTACCGACCAGAACAGCGCCTTCGGTAGCGATTTCCAGCGCGTGTTCTACCCCAAGGCGAGTTTGTCGTGGGTCATCAGCGATGAATCCTTCTTCCCCAAGATCGGGTTCATCAACTCGCTGCGCCTGCGGTCGTCGTATGGCGCCGCCGGTGTGCAGCCGGAAGCCAATGACGCACTGCGCTTCTTCAATACCTCGCAGCAGAGCGTGCTGAACCTCGACGTGCCTGGATTACAGATCGGCGCCATCGGCAACTCGGCACTCAGGCCCGAGCGCAGCGCCGAGTTCGAAGGGGGCTTTGAGGCCCGCGTGCTCAACAATCGTGTCACCCTGGATTTCACCGGCTACACCAAGACCACCAAGGACGCGCTGATCTCCGCGATCGTCGCCCCCTCGGCGGGTTCCGTGAACAATGTGCGGCAGAACCTGGGTTCGGTGAACAACCGCGGTCTCGAGTTCCTCGGCACTGGCCAGGTGTTCGACAAAAAGGCCTTTGCGATGGACGTGTCGCTCAGCTTCTCGTCAAACTCCAACAAGCTGATCTCGCTTGGTGGTACGCCGCCGCAGATCCTCACTAATACCCGTGTGGTGGAAGGGTACCCGCTCTTCGGGTTCTGGGAAAACAAGATCCTCGGCTGGAAGGACAAAAACGGCGACGGATTGCTCACGTATTTTGCTGACACGGCGCGCAACGAAGTGTTTGTCGATTCGGTGGACACCTTCATTGGCTACACGCAGCCGCGCTACCTGTCGACGCTCACGACTGGCTTCGACATGCTGGGTCGCAAACTGCGTGTGCAGACGTTGTTCGATTACCGCGGTGGCCACCGATGGTACAACAACACCGAGCGCATCCGCTGTACCCGTCCCAACTGCAGTGGCCGTATGAACAACAAGGCGTCGTTTATCGATCAGGCCATGGTGACGGCGGCCCTGGAGCACCCGACTCGTACCAATGAAGGGTACTTTCAGCCGGGCGAATACGTTCGGTTCCGTGAGGCGTCGCTGCAGTACACCTTCAGCCCCTCGGTGGCGCGCACGATCTTCCGTTCGCAGAGCGCCAACGTGGTCGCCTCCGCCCGTAACCTCAAGTTGTGGACCGAGTATCGCGGGACTGATCCGGAATCCGACTTCCAGGCGACCGTGAACGGTGATATTCCCTCGGAGTTCCAGACCCTCGGACCGCCGACGTACTTCGTGGTCCGCTTCAACTTCATCTTCTAACGCTCACCGGAGACGATTCATGCTGCAAATGATGCATATCGGCGGGCGTCGCACTCGAACCCTGGTGGCTGCCGTTGCAACGGCGGGGGCCGTGGGTTGCGGGAGCGTCACTGACTCGCTGCTGGTGGTTGAGGACCC
Source organism: uncultured Gemmatimonadota bacterium (assembly GCA_902826615.1). Lineage (GTDB taxonomy): Bacteria > Gemmatimonadota > Gemmatimonadetes > Gemmatimonadales > Gemmatimonadaceae > RBC101. Next base: position 666,423 of record CADEFN010000003.1, on the reverse strand, counting down.
GGATATCGTGAGCGAAGCCAACGCTCGATCCGACGCGGGCGCTGTGGCGCTCGCTAATGGCGCGCTCGGCCGCTTTCGCAATGTGACTGGTGGCAACGAGAGCACCTGGATGTTCGGTGGGCTCCTGGCCGATGAGTGGGGCACCAGCTCAACCTTCATCCAGAACGATGAAGCCGACTGGCGCAAAATTCAGGACAACAACTCCTCGGTGCAAAACCAGTTGCGGCGCTTGTATCAGGTGCGGACGGCCGCGACGCAGGCTGTCCCCAAGCTGAAGGAGTTCAGCCCGACACGCACTGCTCTGCTCGGCGAGATGTATTTCGCGCGCGGGTTTGCTGAGCTTCAGTTGGCATCCGACTTCTGCAACGGTATTCCGCTGAGTGATGGCGCGGGCGAAGAGATCAAGTTCGGTGCTCCGCTCCCGGTATCGGCTGTCTTCACTGCGGCGATCGGATCCTTCGATTCGGCGCTTGCGGTGACCACCGGTACCGACGCTCAAAGTGTGCTCATCCAGCGCGCCGCTCGCGTGGCCAAGGCACGTGCGCTGTTAGGCAACAATCAGTTTGCCGCGGCGGCGGCAGCCGTGGCGGGTGTGCCCACCTCGTTCCGATACCAGACGACTTTCTCGCTCACGACGTCGATCAACATCCTCTGGGATCAGGCATTCTCCCAGGGGCGTTACTCGGTGGCGGACAGTCTGGAAGGCAACAGTCGCAACTTGCTGGTCCGCAACGCGGTGCCGTTTTTCTCAGCCCGTGACCCGCGGTTGCCCGTTACCGATACCAGGAGAACGGGTCAGGACGGCGGCACTTTCCTTCGCACGACCACGCTCTACGACCGCCTCACGCCGATCGATGTCGTGAGTGGTCTTGATGCGCGTCTCATCGAGGCTGAGGCGCTGCTCCGGGCAGGGGATCGGCCCGGATGGCTGGCCATCATGAACAACCTTCGTAACGGCAGCGACCGGATTACAACGGTCGGCACCGTGACCCTGGCGGCTGGAGCACTTCCCTCGCTCCCGCTCCCGGCCTCGGACACCGCGGCGGTCACGCTGCATTTCCGTGAGAAGGCGTTCTGGACCTTCGGTCGGGGCCAGCGTCTGGGTGACTTGCGTCGGCTGGTGCGGCAGTTTGGTCGCGCACCGACGAACGTCTTCCCCGAAGGCACGCACTACAAGACCATTTCGTACGGGTCGGATGTGGTACTGCCGGTGACGGTGGACGAGACAACCAATCCGGAGACGAAGGGTTTGCCGGCCTGTATAAACCGGACGGCGTAGTCGGGAGTCAAGATCGGCTTGTGACGCAAACATGTCGTGCAACGGGGGAGCCTTCGGGCTCCCCCGTTTGCGTTTCGCCGCGAGCCCGCCTGACTCGGCCTATGTTCGCTTGCTCAACCCGAACGGCCGAGCGTACCGTATGGCCATGCCCCTCCCCATACCGCACCCATCGCACGGGTGGACGCTGGAGATGGTCCACGCCCTCCCCGACGACGGGAACCGCTACGAACTCATCGACGGCGAGCTTCTCGTGAGCCCGTCGCCATCCCTCCTGCATCAGCGCGCCCTGCTCGATTTGTACGACCAGATCCGTGACTACGTGAGATTGCTCGGAGGGCACGAGACCCTGGTGGCGCCCGCCGCAGTGCCCTTTTCGATCAGACGTGAATTGCAGCCCGATCTGTTCGTGCTGCCCCTGCTGGACGGGCGCCGAGTCAAGCGGTTCGAAGAAATCGGGCGGCTCCTGCTGGCTGTGGAGGTGTTGTCTCCATCCACCGCGCGCAACGACCGCTACAAGAAGCCCAAAGTGTATCAACAGGAAGGCGTACCCGAGTACTGGATCGTAGACCCCCCGGCTCGGCAAATCGAGCGGTGGCGCCCGGCGGACGAGGTGCCGGACGTGGTCGAGGGCGTGTTCGAGTGGCACCCCGCCGAAGCACATCCGCCGCTCACCATCGACATCGACGCGATGATCACGCGATGTGAATGAACCGCAGATCAGCTGCATGACGCCCAGCTCTCAGTCGCGAAACTCGTGCACATGAAGAGCAACGTGCTCCGATGGGCCTTCGGGCTCTTCTTTGTTGCTGCGGGCGCGAACCACTTCTTTAATCCCCGCTTCTATCTCGCCATCATGCCACCGTACTTGCCGTGGCACGGTGCCCTCGTATTCGTCAGTGGAGTGGCCGAGGTGCTGCTGGGGGCGATGTTGTGCTCGCGTCGCACACAGCGCCTGGCTGCCTGGGGATTGATCATGCTTCTCATCGCGATCTTCCCGGCCAACATCCACATGGCGCTCAACCCTGATCGCTATCCCGGGATCCCGTCGATCGCTTTGTGGCTGCGTTTGCCGCTGCAATTCGTGATGATGGCGATGGCCTGGAGTTATACCCGTCGCTCGGCGGCGACCGCAGCGTGAAGTGGGTAGACCACGGCCCCATAGTCAGGGAGTCCGGAGTGCGACGAAGTCAGTAAACATCGAGCGCACGTGCATTCGACGCCGGCCGGATGCGTCTGTGAACCCAAGAAAGGAGTCAGACCCGGGGACATAGAACACCTCGGGTGACACCTGAAAGACGTCGAACTCGAGACCGAGGCCTTGGCGCAGGCGCATCCCGTCGCTGGTCATGGCAACCTCAATCGTATCGTGTTCAGCTACCGCGTAGCGCCCGACAAGCGAACCACGCTGCCGCTCGTCCACGGTCAGGAACAAGGGTCGAGGTGTGACCTCGGCTACGCGCCCCGCCAGGACTGAGACCAGAGCACGCTGAAGAGTGATCAGCGACCAGGGGGCAATGTTGCTGTTGCTGACCATGGCGACGGCCTCGCCTCGTGCACGATCCCAATAGGCGAGTGAATGAAAGGCGTTGTTCGCTCCCGTGTAGTGGCAGCGCAGGCCGCTCTCATCACAATACCAACTGAGCCCGTTGATGTGAGAAGGCGTGCCGTCGATAATGGGTGGCGCTTGCCCCAGTGCTTCGACTGCCGATGGCACGGCAGTACCCGCTGCGTTGGCGCCGGCCCAGCGAGAGAGATCGAGGGCGGAGAGATACAGGTTGGACCCGCCGATGAATGCTTCATTGTCATACACATCGGCGATGACCCAGGCTGTGTCGGCCCATCGATGCCCGAGGGTCCGTGGACCCGGAAAGTCGGCCAAGCGGCCCGGGCGGGCGAACGCCGAGTCCATCCCCAGCGGACCAAAGAACTGGCGGCGAAAGACCTCAGCGATGGACAGGCCCGTGACCCGTTCGAGCACGAGTGCCGCCGCGTCGAAGCCAAGGTTCGAGTATTCGAAACGTGTGCCGGGCGCAAACCTCGGCTGAGGCATGGCGCGACGAACGACGTCGAGAAGTCCCGTTGTCGTGCGTACGTCCCTGGGACCGAAATGCGGGTCAAACTGTTCGTAGTAGGGCGGAAGGCCATTGGAATGTGCGATCAACTGCCGTACTGTCGTGCCGGCATGCGGGAAGTCCGGGACGTACGCCGTCACTGGTGCGTCGATGGCCACCCTTCCTTCGTGCACGAGGGTCCAGAGCGCGGCCGCCGTGAAGGTCTTGGCGAGCGAACCTCCGTCTGCTGGAGTTGCGGGAGTAAAGGGTCGCCTGGTGGCGACATCGGCCATACCAGCTCCTTGTGCGTAGACCACCTGTCCATCGCGGACAAGCACCACCGCTCCCATGAATTCACGTGCGGCGATGAGTGGGGCAAGCACGGCCGCTACACGTGAGGAGTCGGCGGCGGTCCAGGGAGCGCCGCGGTTGACTTCTGGCTCGTCACGGGCGCAAGCGACAGCGAGCAGCGGGAACACCAGGGTAAGTGGGCGCATCTCGCAAACTAGTCACCCCGCGACTTTCGGCTGACGCTGGACGACCTGGCGTTTGCCGACTCACTCCAGGGATGGGCACAGTCAGATTTCCGGCACCTCTTCCTCTTCATCACCCACCTCCATCACTGGCCAGGGGGGAAACGGATCAGCAAAGGAACTCCACACGGCGGGACCGGCGCTCATCTCCTCCGCGGCGAGCAGGGCGCTATCGAGCCGCGCCGAGAGTGCTTCTCGATCCATGCCCACGCCGATGAACACGAGCTCCTGCCGCCGATCGCCCCAGACCGGGTCCCAATGTTCGGGGAGCTGGCGCGCGACATCGTCCAGATGCGTGTGCTCATGCTCAGTCTCCTCGCCCGCATCCGCCCGAACCACAACTTCCCAGAAGCCAGCTGGGGTGAGCGTCAGCGATTGGCCGGCAATCGACCATGCCCCCACCAGATCGTGGCGTGTGGCCATCCAGAGCCACCCCTTGGACCGCACACATCCGGGAAAGCCCCGCTGGATTTCGGTGAGGAGTCGTTCGGGATGGAAAGGGCGGCGCGCCCGGTAGACAAAGCTGGAAATGCCGTACTCTTCTGTCTCGGGCACATGGTCGCCGGCCAGCTCCCTGGCCCAGCCGGCCATGGATGATGCGCGCTCCAGATCAAACCGCCCCGTGTTGACGATCTCGCTGAGGGGAACACGACCCCGCTCGGCTCGAAGAATATGCGCCGTCGGATTCAGACGATGCAGGAGCGCTTCGAGTTCGGCGACGTGTTGTGCACTCATCAGGTCGCATTTGTTGAGCACGAGGACATCAGCAAACTCCACCTGGTCGATGAGCAGGTCACCGATGGTGCGGTCGTCTTCCTCGCCCACTTCGAGGCTGCGATCACGCAGATCCTGCGCGGAGTTGAAATCCTTGAGGAAGGCCGAAGCGTCGACCACCGACACCATGGTGTCGAGGCGGGCGACATCACTGAGGGCCTGACCCGCTTCGTCGGTGAAATGGAAGGTGGCTGCCACTGGCATGGGCTCGCCGATTCCTGTCGACTCGATCAGGAGGTAATCAAAGCGCCCCTCGCGCGCGAGGTTGGCGACTTCGATCAGCAGGTCCTCGCGCAGTGTGCAGCAGATGCAGCCATTCGTCATTTCCACCAGCCGCTCGTCTACGCGACTCAACGAAGCATCACCTTTGACGAGTTGGGCATCGATGTTGACCTCACTCATGTCGTTGACGATGACGGCCACCTTGAGTCCTTCCCGGTTGCCGAGCACGTGGTTGAGCAGGGTGGTCTTGCCGGCACCGAGGAAGCCGGAGAGAACAGTGACAGGCAGTTTGTTCATGGTCAGGGTGTCTGGAGGAAAAGCGGGACTACTCATCGGAGAGACGACGTCGGTGCGGTCCTGCCCGGAGGGCTCACGAGCTGAGCGAGCGCGCGGTCGAGAATTTCAGGCGGCAGTTCATGGCCGCCTTCAAACTCCACGTACTCCACGCGGCGCTCCTGTTCCCGCAGCACCTGAGCCAGTCCTCGACTGGTGCCGACGATCGGAAAGACGGTGTCTGCCACTCCGTGCGCGAGGAAGACTGCAGGATCCCCGCGTCGGTCGGTCTCCGCATAAAAGCTGGGAGAGAAGGCGAGGACGTGGGTGAACAGATCGCCGTTCGGTATTCCCAGGGTCAGGGCATACGATGCTCCGTCGCCAAAACCTCCGATGCCGACCCGGGCGGGGTCAACGTGTGTGCTGCTGATGGCACGTGCGAGCGCACCATCGATGAAGGCAAAATCACGCACCACGCGCTGCCGATCGAGCTCCCAGGTGCGTCCGCGGGCATCAGGTGCGACCACGATCAGGCCGAGGGCCTCCGCGCGGTCCCGGAAGGGTCCAAACCACTTCTTCCCGCCGCTTCCGGCGTGATGGAGCATGAGCAGGAGTGGCTTTGGAGCGTCCGCCGGCAACGACGCCGGAACGTACATCACGCCATCTCGACCTGACGCCAAGCCAAGAGGTTGGAGTCCGGGGGTAAGGAGGGACTGGGGCGGCTTGATTCTGGACCTGAGCCGGGTGATTTGATCCTGCGCTCCGGCGGCCGGTGCGCCGAGAATCCCCCCGGCCCCAGCTGCCAGAGCGGCCAGAAAGTGTCGCCGCTTCATTGTCTGAAGGTGCTGAGCCGGGTACCGGGCGCACCTGACTTCCTACCAGCGGCCGTTCAGCATGGATCGGTGGTTGCCGAGCCCCAATGAACCGTTCGGTCCCGCCGGCCTGCCGTCCATGGGGTGCTGAGACCACTGGTTGAGGCAGAGCGACCACTGGTGGCCCCGTGATGGCTTCTGGTAGGATCATGAATCATCGTGGCATCACACTCACGGTCCCCTCGTGGCCAGTTCGCAGCTCACTTCACTCATTCATCTCAGCGGGTTTTCCACTGGCGTCGTGTTGTATGCGATGCTCGTGACCATGACCGCGCGGGATTTTTCAGGAACCAGGGTCGGTCGGCCAGCGAACTCGCTTCCTCTTCTGGCGGCCGTCCTGGGGCTTGTGTGGAACCTCGGAGCCCTCGTGATCTACGGTCTCCGGGATTTTGCGATCGCCGAGCCTGCCGGCGGCCTGGTTGCCGTCGCTTTCGCGGCGCTCGGCTTTCTCCCTGCGGTAATTGTGCATTCGGCGCAGCCCCCCGAGTCCACGGGGTGGAGGCGTTTGCCTGTGCCACTCGCCTACACATTGAGTGCGGCAGCGGCGGCAATCTTTGCGCTGGGCGACGGCACCGCGACCACGCCATCAGCATCGGCACTTTTCGTTCTCACGGTCGGCTACCTGCTGCTTGTCACCCTAGTGGTCGCGGCGCAAGCGACGCGCGCTGGAGGACGATGGGGAGTGACGGCCGTGGCACTGGCCAGTTTTGCCGCGACCGCCATGCACCTCGGGCACGACGTCACGGCGCCCGATGGCTGGCTCACGGGCCTGCTCGGACATCACGCGTCGATCCCCCTGGTGCTGGTCATTCTCTATCAGGACTACCGGTTCGCGTTTGCCGACCTGTTCTTGCGGCGTGCCATAGCCCTGGTGCTCCTGGTGGCGCTGGCCGTGCTCCTCCACGTGACCGTGGCGGAGCCACTGATGGTCGTCATGCGTGCGGGGTACGAGGAGTCGCTGTACGTGACCGCGGGGCACATCATGTTGTGGGTCGCCACCGCCGTGTCCTATCCTGCTATTCGACGGTTGTCCAGTTATGTGGTAGACCGTGTGGTGTTGCGTCGCGGTGATCGCGCCACCTTCCGGAGCGATGTCACCTTTGTCGTCGCCCGGGCGGAGACGCCGGAGGAAGCGTTAGGCGGCGCCGTGCCAATCGTGGCGGCGGCCCTCGGTGTATCGGCTCAAGTTAGTTGGCGTCTGGTCAATGAGACGCCGCCTCCGCATCCCCGTGTCACCATCTCGTCGCCGGGACGCAACGTCGCCCGCGTGGACGTACCGACCAGTGACGGTCCACTTCCCGTGCTCGATGTGGGTCCACTCCCGGCGGGGCAGCGCATTCTGTCTGATGAGGTGGCGTTCCTCGAGGGGATCGCCACCCTGCTGGCCCGGCGCATCGATGTCATTCGGGTGACGCGTGAGCGCTTCGCGCGCGATCTGCGTGAGCGGGAGATCCTGCAGCTGGCCACCGAGTCTGAGCTGCGGGCGCTCCGGGCACAACTCAACCCGCATTTCCTCTTCAACGCGCTGACCACGCTCGGCTACCTCATGCAGAGCGCACCGGAGCGCGCGCTCGGCACCTTGTTCCGACTCACGGAGCTGCTGCGCGCTGTGTTGCGCGGACCGGCGGGTGAGTCGGTCTCTCTCGGTGAGGAGCTCGACATCGTCGACGCCTACCTCGCGATCGAGCGCGAGCGATTTCAGGAACGGCTGCAGGTGCGCTTCGATGTTCCTGAATCACTGCGCAATGTGCGTGTACCGCCCCTCCTGCTTCAGCCGCTGGTGGAGAATGCCATCAAACATGGTATCTCGCCACTGCGTCGCGGAGGACACGTCAGTGTCGTGGCGAGCGCGACCCGCGGAACCGCCGGGGCCGTGCTGACCCTGGTGGTGCAGGACACCGGGGCAGGGCTGGCGGACTCGGCCCGCACCCATCCGTCCGGTAGTGGGGTGGGGCTGCGCAACATCGAACAACGCCTGCTTCGCCTCTTTGGTGATCGAGCGCGACTCGAATTGGACGGGGCTCCCGGACGCGGGACCACGGTGACCCTCGTCCTTCCCGTCGACGCCGACATACACGATCAGGTTTCACCAGCCCTGCGCAGCGCGGGCTGACCTTCCACCGCCATGATGCCTCCCCAATCCCGGACTGAAAAGCGGCCTGACCGACCCACAGAGCTGGTGCACCGGTTGCGCGTGGTCATTGCTGACGACGAGCGGCCAGCCCGCGCGTTTTTGGCCAGCATGCTTGCAGCCAACCCGGATGTGGAGATTGTGGGCGAAGCGTCGACCGGCACCGAGGCAGTGGAGGTGATCGAGCAAGTGCGTCCCGACCTCGCCCTGCTGGATCTCCAGATGCCGGAGCTCGACGGCCTGGGTGTGGTGCGGATGGTGCGGAAGGATGCCTTGCCGCTCGTGGCGTTTGTCACGGCCTATGATGAGTACGCCGTCCAGGCATTCGAGATGTCGGCCATCGACTACCTGCTCAAGCCGGTGGATCCGGTGCGGCTGCGGCTGACCCTCAATCGGGCGCTGGAGCGACTGGAACAGGCTGACTACAAGCCAGCAGAAGTCGCACGGCTCAAGGCCGTGGCAGAGGAAGTGGACCTCGGCGCTCCGACGCGGTATCTGCGGCGAATTCCCGTTCGGAAGCGGGACGACATCATCATCATTCCGGTGGATCAGATCGCGGCCATTGTGGCGGATGGCGAGTTGTTGCACCTCACGCTCATCAACGGTGAGCGCTTCACGATCACTTATCGGCTGAAGAACCTCGAGGCGCGGCTCGATCCGGCCAAGTTCGTGCGACTCTCACGAGGAACCATTGCCAACGTGGAGCTGATTCATCGGATCAGCCCGATGCCCGGTGGCACCTACGTGGTCAGTCTGCGGAACAACATCCAGCTCCCGGTGAGCCGTTTGCGCGCGCGCGTGCTGCGTGAGGAACTCCTCAGGCTCTGATCGTCGAGCCATTCGTTGGCCGGTTTCGACCGTTCGTGGGGTCACGTTGTGCTGCGACGGCTGTTTCATCCTATCGTCCTCGGGTCGTCTCCAAACCACCCTGAGGAACGGTCCAATGACCTCCGTCGCCATGACTCCAGAGACTCAAGCCGGCGCGAACGGAAGTGCACGCGGCGCGGTGCTCGAAGCCCGAGCCCTGACCAAACGGTATGGCAACTTCACCGCCCTGAATGCCCTCGATCTCGCCATCCATCCTGGCGAGGTCTTCTGTCTGCTCGGAGCCAACGGCGCAGGGAAGACCACGACCATCAATCTCTTTCTGAATTTCGTGGAGCCGACCACGGGATCGGCGCATATCGCCGGTCTCGACGTCACCAAACAGCCACTCGAGACCAAACAGCACGTTGCCTATATCCCCGAGCAGGTCATGCTGTACAAGAACCTCACGGGGCTGGAAAACCTGGACTATTTCGCCTCGCTGGCAACGTCACGCCGCCATGAGCGCGAGGAGTTGCTCGAGTACCTGTCGCGCGCGGGCCTTCAACCCGACGCGGCCACCAAGCGGGTTGGCGACTACTCCAAAGGCATGCGGCAGAAGGTCGGCATTGCGATTGCGCTCGCCAAACGCGCGCAGGCGCTCCTGCTGGACGAACCGACCTCCGGACTTGATCCCAAGGCGTCCAACGAATTCTCGCAGCTCCTCGACATGTTGCGGGGACAGGGAGCGGCCATTCTCATGGCCACCCACGACTTGTTCCGTGCCAAGGAAACGGGAACGCGGGTTGGCATCATGAAACACGGCACGCTGGTGCAAACACTCAGCACGGCCGACATCGGACACGCGGATCTCGAACGTTTGTATCTCGACCACATGCGCGACTGAGGAGGGCGTATGCTGTTTCGGATCGCATCCAAGGAGTTCACAGATACTCTGCGCGATGGGCGTTTCCGCTGGTCGGCGGCCATTGTCCTGACGCTGGTGAGGTCCGTCGCAGCCATCGGACCGAAGAAATCGACCGTTCATTGGAACTGGGGTGCTCGCGATGGCTCGTAGGGGAATTCTGCTATCCCCCTCACCTCCGCCGCATGCGTCGCTTCTGTCTAGTGCTCGCCTTGTTCCTCTCACCCGCCCTTGCCGCCGCGCAATCCACGGCACCCTGGCGCGTGGAAGGACGCATTCTCGACTCCGTGTCGACTCCGCTGAGCGGGGCCATGGTTACCCTCATTGACACCGACGGTCGCGAAGTACGTGTCACCAGTGGTGCGGATGGCCGTTTTGCACTGAACGCTCTGGGGCGCGGACGGCACACACTCGCCGCCAGCGCAACCGGGCTTCGGACCATCTCCCGTTCCCTCGACATCACGTCGGCAACAACGGCAGCTGGAGACATTGTCTTGCGCACACGGACGGTCCAGCCCCCGGTGGTGGTCATCGGACGGGGCGACGCAGGCTCCACGCGTCATCTCGGCGCCGCCGATATGCTCAGCGCGGTGAGTGTCATGACCGGCGAGCAGGTCGCTCGTGAAAACGTCGACTTCGCCCAGGAACTGCTGCGCAAGATTCCCGGTGTCTATCACGCCGACTACAACCAGGGGATCGTCTCGGGCGACATCGCCATGCGTGGCTTCAACACCGAAGGAGAAATCGCACACGCGCGCATCATGGTCGACGGCATCCCGATGCACACCAACGCGGGCTTCGGTGAGATCAATGCCATCCCGGCCCTGGAGATCGATCGCATGGAGGTGGTGCGGGGAACGAGTGATGCGCGGTACGGCCTGTTCAACCTCGCGGGCAACGTGAATGTCACCACCAAGCGCGGCGGCAATAACATGCTCGCCCGCCTCACGACGGGCTCCTTTGGTACGACCGAAGGCCAGCTGGTCGCGGCGACTGCGGGGCGCGGCTATTCCCAGACCCTGGCGGGCTCCTATCGCACCAGTGACGGGTACCGCGACAACTCGGCGCTCACAAAGTACACGGCGTCGGGCAAGTGGTTTTACAGCACGCCCTCGGATCGCTTCTCGATCGGGATGATCGGACGGGTGCACGACCTGGAGACTGACGCGCCGGGTTACCTCACCCTCGCCGAGTCGCGCAGCACGCCGACGGCATCGCCGGCGTTTTCAGCGGCGGACGGCGGTGACATCACCTCCCAGCAGCTGTCGCTGCACTCCGAGATCACCCCCTCGGCAACCACCGCGTTGACTGTTCGTGCGTATGGGCAGGCTTTCAACCGCATTCGTTTCGTCAAGTTCACCGCCGCCGGTGCGCAACAGGAACGGCGAGAGGACGAGAACCAGTATGGATTGGTGTCGCAGTTCACCTGGCGCCCCGCCGCGCTCCGATCGCAGGACGTGGTCGTTTCGCTTGGCGGCGATTGGCAGACTCAGGACAACCTGCAACAGCGCTTTCGCACGGCCGATCGTGTGCGGGCCGCGACACTCCGCGACTACGACTTCACCTTCTCAAATCGAGGAGGCTTTGCGCAGATCGATCTCGCGCCGGTCTCACCACTCCGTCTGCATGCCGGTATGCGTGTCGACGGTTTTGACGGAGAGTTCACCAACAAGGCCACGCGTGTGACCTCCCCGATTCTCGACTACGGGACGGTATGGCAGCCCAAGCTGGGAGCCATCCTTACTCCGCTCGCTGGCTTCTCGGTGTACGGCAACTACGGGCGTTCCTTCCAGATCGGCACTGGCACTGGCGCGTTTGGTACGGCGCCCCTGCGCCCGTCAACAAACGACGGATGGGAGGTTGGGGTGTCTGCGGCGCCGACCGCACGGATCACGCTGCGGGCTGGTGTGTGGCAACAGAACGCCTCGGACGAAGTCCGTCTCAAGTTCGACAACAGCGGAGATTCAGAAAACGTCGGAGAAACCGAGCGCAAAGGCGTCGACCTCGAGGGCACATTTGCCCTTGGCGGTGGGGTGAGCGCCTGGGGCACTTTCACCTCGCAGCGGGCCACCCTCGTGGAACCGGGCCTGACGCAACCGCAGCTCAAGGGCAAGCGTCTCGACCATGTTCCGGACTGGACGACCAAGTTGGGCATCGACTGGAGTCATCGCTCGGGCGTCGCCATCTCCGCATGGACCTTCGGGCAGGACGACTACTTCCTGAACACCGCCAACTCCACGGCGAAGTTTGGCAGCTACTTCTCGACCAACGTTGATGTCTCGTGGCGTTGGCGCGTGGCCACCGTGGGACTGGCGATGCAGAATGTCTTCGACCGATACTTCGAGTACGCCTGGTTCGATGGCGCGCAGACTCTCCACTCGCCGGCGAGTGGTCGCGGTGTGCTGCTCAACGTGACGCTGCAGCGCTGATGCCGCGTTCCGCGCAGTGCGAGGTCGTGTGATGGCGGGCAGATCCACGGCCTCTGGTACAACATTGGTCCTTCGCGTGGCGCAGCAGGAACTGCGTCACGCCTGGCGGACGCGCAGCACGCTCCTGCTTGGCGCCATCCTGACGGCGCTGCTCCTCCTGGCCGCGGTCACCTCTCACGATCGCCAGGTGCGAGAAGCGGCCCAGCGGGAGCGATACCAGGAACTCGTGGGCTCGCAGTTTGCCTCCCAGCCGGACCGTCACCCGCACCGGGTGTCGCACTACGGCTATCTCCTGTTCCGGCCGGTCGCACCGCTCTCCGCCTTCGATAGCGGGGTGGAGCGCTTCGCCGGCACGTCGATGTTCCTCGAGGCCCATCGCCAAAACACGGCGAACTTCAGTGCGGCGGCGCAAGCCGGCACGGAACGGTTTGGTGACCTCAACCCGGCCACTGTCCTGCAGTTGTTTGTGCCGCTCTTCCTGCTGGTTACCGCTGGCGTGTCAGTCACCCGGGAGCGCGAAGCCGGAACGCTGGCCCTGCACCTGGCGCAAGGCGTGAGCTGGCGTGCCCTGGTGATGGGAAAGATTCTTGGCGTGTGCACCCTGGTGACGCTTGTCGTTGCCTCTGGCCTGATCGCGACCACGTGGGTTGTCTCGCGTACACAGGCGTTGTCGGCGGTGGGGCCCAGGCTCCTCGTGTTGCTCGCGCTGCACGTGATCTTTTGGATCATGGTAGCGACAGTCGCCACGCTGGCCTCGGCGCGTTCCCGGACCTCGCGCGAGGCATTGGCCATCACCCTGGGCACCTGGATCGCGCTCTGGATTGTGGTGCCGCGCCTCGCACCGGTGGCGGCCAACGCCTGGTTCCCGCTGCCATCGCGCGCCGAGTTTGCGGAGCGGGTGGATGCCACGGTCCGGTCGCTGGGTGATGCACATGACCCGGACGATCCCGCCTTCGCGCGACTCCGACAGGAGACGCTGGCAAAGTACGGCGTGGCGACGGTGGCCGAGCTGCCGTTCAACTACCAGGGCCTCGTTATGCAGGAAGGGGAACGGCACACCAGCGAGGCATTTCAGGCCCACCTCGATTCACTCGATCGGGTTCGTGCGCGCCAGCAGTTGGTCCTCGATCTGTTCGGTGTCGTGAGTCCCTTTCTGGTGACGCGCTCCCTCTCCATGGCCACCGCTGGGACCGACCCGGCACACCTCGCGGAGTTCGAGCGGCAGGCCGAAGCGTACCGGTACGATCTGATTCAGCGGCTCAACCGACTCCACATGGAGGAGGTGGCGGCTGCACAGGATCGATATGGTGCGGTGATCAACGGTGCCCCAAGTCGGCAGCGTATTGATCAGCACTTCTTCGCCTCGCTCCCCACTTTTGCCTGGGAGCAACCATCGTTAGGCGCGACGCTGGCTCGTCAGGCACGGGCCGGCGGGGTCCTGCTGCTGGTGGTGCTGCTGGTGATGGCGGCCCTGATCCGAACCACCCACCCGCAGCGAGCCCACCCATGACCTGGCACCAGCTCACGCGCGAATGGCTCCTGCTCCGTCGGCAGCGCGTGGTCTCACTCGGCGTGCCACTCCTGCTGGTGGCCGGACTCCTCGCGATCGGGAACGGCCACCGTGTGATTCAGCGGCAGCGTGACGTGCTGGCCGAGGTAGCGACTCGTCAGGCGGCCGAACACCGGGCGATCCTCGGGCCGCAGCCCAACGCGGTCGCCGGTGACCAGCTCTACTATCTCGCCTTCCATACCGCGCGGGCGCCTTCACCCTGGGCTCCGCTGGCCCTGGGACAACGCGATGTCCATGCCTTCAACCTCAAGGTGCGCATTCACGCCTTGCAGGGCCAGTTGTACGACGCAGACCTCGACAATCCCCTGCTTACGTCTTTTGGGACGTTCGATCTGGCCTTCGTATGCGTCGTGCTCGCTCCGTTGTTACTGATCGCCCTGGCCTGGAACCTCCGGTCAGGTGACGAGGAGCAGGGCACACTGCCGCTGCTACGGCTGCAGGCGCCAGGGGTCGCCCGACTCTACGCCGTGCGGCTTGCTCTGCGCACTGCCGTGGTCTGGATCACTCTGTTGGTTGTGGTCGCCTTCGCCACTGTGTGGTTAGGTCTTCCGATGGACACCACACTGGCGAGCATGATTGGTGTGCTGACGCTGTACCTGGTTGGATGGTGTCTGTTCGCCGGGCTGGTCGCCGCACTGCGTCGTCCGTCGGAGTTCAATCTCATGCTGCTCCTCGGCGTGTGGATCGTGGCGACAGCACTGGGGCCGGCGCTGGTGAATGTGCTGGCCGGCCGACGATTCCCCCTCCCTGAGGCGCTCGAGCTCACCGTCGCACAGCGGCAGGGTTACCACGGTGCCTGGGATGAGCCCATGGCTGAGGTCATGGAGGCGTTCTATCAACGATATCCGGAGTGGCGCTCGGCGCCTGTGCCGGCGGATCGGTACTCCAACGGGTGGTACTACGCGATGCAGCAGCGCGGAGACGACCAGTCGCGAGCGTCCGCGCAGCGGTATCGGGAGGTCATGGAGGGCAGGGAGGCCTGGAGTCGATCGCGCCTGCGCTGGTTTCCTCCCGCGGCGGTCCACGCGCGACTCAACGCACTTGCCCGCACCGATCAGGCGTCGTACCTCCGGTACCTCGATTCGGTGGCCGAGTATCATGAGGCGCTGAAGCGGCACTTCTTCCCGGTGATCTTCTCGGATCAACGCGTGTCGGACGTGAATTGGTCGCTGGCCCCGCGACACCAGCATAGCGACTGACGTCTGTGCTTGCGAACGATCGCGTTGGCGGGTGCCGATGCGGCCCTGTACGGTGGCGAGGCGACTATCAGTCGACGATGAACAGTGTGGCTCCTGTCACCGTTCGGGAGCGGTGCGGTTCAGCGTTGTCAGACATCTGGTAGCTCATGCCAGGCGTCAGGGTGAACACCCTCCCGTCGGCCAGTTCCGTGTCGAGTTGCCCTTCAGTACACAAGAGAATGTGGCCTTTCACGCACCAATGGTCTGCGAGGTAACCGGCGGTGTACTCCACCATTCGGACCCTGATCTTTCCGAAGGTGCAGGTCCTCCAATAGGCCATCCCCGTCGCACCCGGGTGTTCAGTTCGCGGGATTGACGCCCAGTCCGTGGTGCCAAACGGAATGCCGACGATCTCCATCAGCGATGCTGCGCTTCCGAGCGTCCCCCGCTTCCCGAAGCCCGGTCGACCCGTGCTTGCAGCTCGCGGAGTCCAACGAGGAAAGGTGGCGCACCCTTGGGCTGCGCCTGCACCTGTACTGCCGCGAAGGGCTCGCGTCCCGACGGCATCGACGCCACCCACGCCTGCCCGCGTGCCGACCATGTGCCGCCCACCGATCGCTCCGTCGGCTGATCGGTAACGGCGACGTGGCCATACGCCGGGTTGAAGAGCACATCCTCGTAGGCGTACGAGACGCTCGCCCCTGCGCGCGACGCGTCGATCACCACCTTCCACTTGCCCGCTGCAGGGTTCTGCACCATCACCGACTCATCGCCTGCGGCGTCCCCGTCGGCACGTGCGGCTACACATTCCTTGCCGGAGCAGTCGAAGAGGTAGAGATCGAGGTCTGCCGCCGCACCAGCGGTCACCCGCAGACGCGCCGAGAGCACGGTGGTTCCGGCCGGTACATCGATGTCATACATGCGCTGAGCCGACTCGCCGAGCTGACCAGCGTCACGACGCACCGCGCCCATGGGCATCGAGAGCGCGACACCAGGGAAGGCAGCCATGCGATTGGTGAGGTCCACCTCCATCGCCGTGTTTGACAGGGTGCCGCTCATCGCACTCACCGGCGCGGACGTCGCCGCCTGTGCGTCAAGCGCCGATACCTTGATGGTGACCGCGGTGTTAGGCACCACCTCGTTCTTCTTTGCCTGCTGCCAGTCAAACGCGCGTGTGTCGTCAACATCCTGCAGTCGCACTTCCCAGACGCCAGCGACCGGATCCTGGATGGCGAAGGTCTGCTTGGTCACGCCACCAGAACCGAACCCAGTCACGTTGCGGGTATCGGGACGTGTGACGGCCACACTCACCGGTCGCTTTGATGCGTCGACGTCAATGCGCAGCGTGGTGGCCCCCTCGGGCACGCGGTAATACAGGTGCGTCATGCCGGGGCGCGGGACTTCGAGCTTCTGCTCGCTGACAAACTGGTTGGACGCGTTGAGCACGGTGGCCGCGACGATCGTGGCTTGCGTGCGGTATTCCACGCCGGGCGAACCGGAGTAGTCGAGCGTCATGACGGCCGTGTGCACCCCCGGCGTCGATGGAGCGACGCTCACCGCAACCGGCACCGGTGTGCCTAACGGGAGGTTCACCGTGGTCGCAGAGGTGTAGGTGCCATCGTTCCCGTTCCACCCAATGGTGAACGGGAGCGCGCCCTTCGGACCGGTCGTGCGTGTGAATGTCACCGTGCGCTCGCCGCGGTCGCCGCTCGTCCACCCTTCACGCTCGAAGATGCCCACACCTTCGTGCGGTGTGGCCAGTAAATGCGCCATGGCATGTTTCACGCTGGCGCGGCTCGTGATGGTGATGGCGGTCTTCACCGTATCCATCGCCTTGAGCGCCTCCCACGCGCCGGCAATATTCACCGCGCCATTGCCCTGCTTGTTCGCCGCGATGTGTGACACCCAGCGCCCTGACGTCATGATCGCCTGGCGCAGCCGATATGGATCGACCTTGACGTTCGCCTGACGAGCGGCGCTGATCAGCAGCGCAACCGCGCCCGCCGTCGTCGGTGTTGCCGTCGATGTGCCGCCGGCGATGTTGTACCCCGGCGGGAGTTGCATCAGCCCGGGAATGGCCGTGCCTTCCAGGAAGCCACGCCCCGTGCTCACATAGTTGGACGGGGCGATGATGTCCGGCTTGAGTGCGCCATTCCCCATCGGGCCGTAGCCCCCGGTGATCAGCAGGTTGTCGTCGTGCTGCACCCGCACGCCATGATTGGCAAAGAAGTTCGCCTTGCTTTCATGCCCTCCAATGGAGATGGCCCCCGGTGCGAGTGCATAATCATCGATCGCGGCCAGCACGGCATAGTTGTGCGTCGGCAGAATCAGCGACTTGCCGAAGACCTCGATCACGCGGCCGTAGATGACGGTGGGGACGAGGCGCCCGTCGAAGAGGAGGTAGTTGCGGGCGATCACCGAACTCTGCTCGGTGAAGATGACATCGACCTCCGGGATCTTCGCTGCCTCGATTACCGCTTCCGTTTGCCCGTACGCCGCGCCACCCTCGGCCATATTCACCAGCTGCGCGCCCGGGGCCACGCCGTCAAAGCGCCCCGCCGTGCCGCGGCTGCCCACGGCCGCACCAACCACCAGCGACGCATGGCTCGCGACGCCGAGGTTGAGGGCAACGAGCTTACGCGCCTTGTCGATCTGGATGGCAAACGAGACGCTCTCGCGAATCGGCGTCTCCGGTTTGTCCTTGCCGATGGTGCCAAACTCCGGCCGAACTGCATAGTCCGTGTAGGCCTTCTCGTCGCTGAAGTCCAGGTCCTGGTCGGTGTCGACCCAGACGTCGTTGGTGGCCTCGTTCCACAGGATGCCAAAGAGACGGCTCGATCCCGCCGGATTGCCGTCGCGATTCACATCCTTCTCGATGCCCGCGCGATTGAGTGAGTCGAACAGGGCCTCGTCCAGCTCGTCAATGCGATACGTCCCCGAAGCAGGTGCTGTGTAAGTCTTCCCCTGCCACGAGATCTTCCCGTCCGTTGCGCTCACGACGTCCTTCATTCGGAACCACTGGCCGTCGTTCTCCTCGTCGATGTCGACTACGGTTCGGTAGCCGACGATCTTGCGCGTCGAGGCCCCGGCGCGTGTCTTCGCCACCTGCAACTCGGGGAGGAAGGCATCCATGCTCTGGTCGATCATGGCGATCGTCACCCCTCGGCCGTCCCAGGTGGGATTCGCCTTGCGCCATTCTGCGCCGCCCATGTCGATGACCGGGTCATACCGATCGACCAGTGGCGCATCCGAGAGCACCGGGGGCCACGGCCGCTTTGTGGTATCGGGCGCGAAGGGCAGCGCCGACAAAGGCTGATCTGCAGGGGCGCCGCCATCGGCCAGGCCAAGCGCGCGACTCGTCCGGCTGATGGAGACGTCGCTCGAGTGGACGAGTGGACTGCGTACCACCTGCTCCGCGCTGTCCACCGGTAGTCTCACGCGCAGGTAGTCCACTTTGTCTTCGCGGTAGCCAACCGTGCCGCCGAGCCTGGTCACCAGTGCGACGACCTTTGCGTTCGCGCCAGCCATGGAGGCCACGACGAGTGTCACCGTGGTGTCGCGTCGCGCACGCGCGGCGGCGATCTCCCCTCGCGCATCCTTGAAGAGGAACGCGCGGCGTGGCGGATCACTCTTGTAGGGTCCCTGGGCGGCGAGGTGGCGCGTGATGCCGCCAATGAGCAGGAGAGCTGCGACGGGAACGAACCGGGCCTTGGACGACATGGGCAGGCTCTGCGCGAGGGGGATGAGTCCAATCTTGCCCCTGGGCACCGGCGTGTCGAGCAGCGTTTGCGCTGGAGACTTCCTATTACGTGGAACGGGTATCGACGGAACTCCATACCGGCGCCCCTCCGAGCATCGCCCTTGACGAAAAGTAACCTATAGGTTACCCTACGCGAGGGAGTCGATACCGGGGTGCGCACCTCCACAAGACTACGTCACGCAATTGTCAGAACGTCTGATCAACCACTTGAAGAGAGAACGGGCAAACCGCGGGCTGACGCAGGCCGACCTGGCTTCGATGGTTGGGGTTTCGCGCAAGACCATCAATACGGTCGAGAACGAGATCTTCATCCCGTCAGCGATTCTCGCTCTTCGCCTCGCGGCGGCCCTCAAGATGACGGTTGAATCGCTTTTCGAGATCGTGGACTCATGAAGGGCCCTCACCCACTCACAACAGCGATAGCATCATGAACTTCCATCTACGCTCACTGACTGCCGCCATGCTCGCCCTTGCGGGGCTGAGCCCGATCGCGCTACGTGCACAAACGCTGCCCTCGGCCGATGAGGTCGTTGCCAAATACGTCACGGCAATTGGCGGCAAAGAAGCGATCATGAAGCTCACCTCCCTCACGCAGAGCGCGCTCATGGAAGTGCCTGCGGCGGGGCTCTCCGTACGCATGGCGATGTTTGCGGCTGCGCCGAACCTGGTATCAACGACCACAACCATCCCGGGTGCCGGCGAGATGCAGAATGGGTACAACGGCGAAGTTGCGTGGGAAGTCAATCCGGCGCAGGGGGCTCGCGTGCTGGCGGGCAAGGAGTTGAAGGTGATGATCGAGCGCGCTGACTTCTACGGCTCGAGGCTTTACAGCTCCGCTCGATACCGAAGCATGGAAATCATTGGGGATACCATTCTTGCCGGCGAACGGGCGTTCAAGGTGAGAATGATTGCCAAGGAGTCCGGCAGCGAGTCCTTGACTTTGTTCTCCGCCGTCTCTGGACTTGTCCTGGGAGGCACGTTCACCCAGGAGTCGCCAGCGGGCACCGCGAATGCGTCGTTCACCCAGGGCGACTACAAGCGATTCGGTGGTGTGCTGATGCCCACGAGAACTGTCATCTCGGTCGGCGGACAAACGATGATCATGACAATTCAGGACGTTGTCCTCAACACTGCTCCAGCGTCGGTGTTTGCTATGCCAGCTCAGGTTACGGCACTCGTGAAGCCGTAGGCGTCACGAGTGCCACAGCGCCGCCCGTCCGCGCGCGCTCCAGTCGCACAATCCCCGAGGTTTCGATGAGCCCACTAGAGCAGGAACCAGGCGCACGACCAGTGAGTCTGATTGATCTCGCCGATCAGTATTCGCGCAAGCGTGCTCTCCTTGCCGCCATTGTCGCTTTGGTGTTTCTGGCAGTCCAGCTTGTGGGTCGCCCGGTATTCACGGGGCAACGAGCGGCCTCACCTGGGGTGTCATTGCAGTACTGGGCGATCAACGTCGTTGCGCTTCTTCTGGTGCTGGCCACCGGGGGAGGGCTCTTCAATGGGGCGCGAGTGCGAGCACTGGTGAATGACGACGTGGCCCTGCAACACCGCCGCAGCGCACTGGGTGCTGGATTCTGGCTCGCCATGAGCGTTGCGATGGCACTCTACATATTGCCGCTTGGGCGCACGTTCACAGCCCGGGAGGCGGTCTACCTCATTGTTACGCCCTCGGTGTTCTTCGCGCTGCTGACCTTCTCCTTCCTGGAGCTCCGCGCGCACGGAGTTTAAGTCCCGACACAAAGGGGCTGCGCTCGGTGCCATCAGGGAGGGTCATGTGAGAGCCCGTCGGTTGACGGGCAGCGGCAGGTGCGCCGAACTTCTCGCATGTGGACCGACACCTAGTCGCATTCATTCATGAATCTCTTCGGTCATCGGATCACGTTCGTCCAGGGCACCTGGGCGATCTTCCTCGCGACCGCTGTCGGCGCCGCGCAGGCTGGCGCGCAAGTCGTGAACAGGCCGGACCGTATCCACATTGCGGACTCCCTCCTGGCCAATCGCTCCTATTTGGAGCTTGACGCGCTGCTGCAGCGGGCAGAGACGCCTCTGCGGTATCGCTACTCCTGGTACTCGGGTGTCGTGGCAAACCGCCGGAACCGCAACGCGACCGCCATCGCGCTGCTTCGCCCGCTGCTGGCTGATCGCGACATCGCCGCCGACACCGCGGCGCGACGACTGCTGCTCACCACGCTTGGTGACTCCTACGCAAAGCGCTATCAGTATCGAGACGCGTCGCGGATGATCGACATGCTGGAGCGGGAGTTCTCGCCATTCGCGCTGCCCGAAGAAAAGGAGCGTTTGCGGCGGAACGCGCAGTTCTGGAGATTGCTGGTCGACGCACCGCCACAAGTCATGCAGGTGCGAGCCACGGAGCTGGCTATGCGCAGGGGGGTGGTCGGCGTGCCGGAGCTACCCGTTCGAATCGCCAACGACTCGTCGTGGTGGATCTTCGACACAGGCGCGAACTTCTCGACCGTGGTCGAAAGTGCGGCCGCACGCTGGGGGCTGACGTTGTCGCCTGACACCTCCTCCGTCGCGAGCATTACCGGGCTGCGCGTCAAATTGCGCACAGCAGTTCTCCCGCTCGCCCGGATCGGCGATATCGAGGTGCGCAACATGGTCGTGCTGGTGGTGCCGGACAGTGCGTTGCACATCGGGCCAATCAGTCACCAGATCACGGCGATCCTCGGGTTCCCGGTCATCGAGGCCATGAAGGTGGTTACGGTGACCCGTGATCGGCTGGTGGTCATGCGGCCACCCACTGATGGCGCCGAGACGGACCTGTTGCTGGAGTATCTCACTCCGCTCGTCAGCGCCACCGTTGACTCGCGCACGGGCCTCTACCATCTGGACACCGGGGCCAACACAACAACGTTCTCGCGGAAGTTTGTAGACGCGTATCCAGAATTGTTCAGCGGCATGGAGGCTTCTGACAAAGATCAGACTGGAGCGGGAGGTTCACGATCCTTTCGTGTGTACACGCTGCCATCGCTGCATTTCTCGCTGGGGGCCCACTCCACGACGCTGAGGAACGCTGAGGTGAACGCCGCGAGATCGACCGCGTCGTACGAGAACTTCCTCGGGAACGTCGGGCAGGACGCGTTCGCCAATGCCACGCTGACGCTCGATTTCCAGCGCATGCGGCTCGTCCTTTCCCGATAGCCCGCGACTCCTGGTCGGTCGGGCAGCCCCTCACACAGCCCTCTCGAGCCGCATATCATGCCGGCGTGGCCTCACCAGGCAAACCCGAGGGTGGGAGTGAGATATCCTCGGCTGCCGGCGAGCTTGCCGAGGAAGGTGACCGCCGTGAGCCCAACGACGGGCGCCGCGCGGCGTGCGCCGAGCCGCCACGAGAGGTCGGCCGCCAGAGTTGCCCTTGTCGCCGGACCTCCCCCCTCCATTCCGGCGGCACGGACGGCCCCGATATGAGTGGCAAGCGTCAGTTTGTCTTCGAAGGACCGGCCCACGCCGATGGACCAACCCATCAGGCTAGATGGAGACAACGAACTCGCGCAGTCAGCGGTTGGAGGGCAGGAGGCATCGCGCGCGGTGACAGTGAACGGCACGAGGAAGTGGGCGGTCCCCACAACAGCGACGTCGCCTTGTTGCAGCAAGCGGACGCGCGCCGATCCCGTGATTGCTGACGTCGAGGGGACGAAGACATCCGGGAATCCGATTCTGGCACCACCGGCGGTCACGGTAAAGCGTGACCGCGGACCGGCGTTCTGCGCCTCCAGTCGGCAAGCGAGAAAGAACCCGGTCCAAAGGGCGATCCGCAGAGCGGAGAGAAGGGGCGTCATCGGCGAGATGGGCGAGAACTTCAGGTTGGTTGCGACCGAGGGTGCGAGCACGAATCCGACACCGCTCGGCCCGCACCACCCCATCGGTTCGTCACTCTGGCAGGCGTCGTTTGCGCAGGAGCCTACTCACATATTGGTGCGACTCCCCACACCCAGCCAGATCCCAGTGCGCGCGCCGATCAGATAGATGCGCGTCACCGCACCACTGGTAGCGTGAGACGACACCCCTCGCCCGCAAACTGAATCCGCTGCCCGCCAACAGCGGGCACCCGCTCAAAGCTCGGAGCATCAGCACCCGCGATAGACAATCGCAGCGACCACCCCGCCGGAAGTTCAAAGGCCACTGGACGGACACGCACCGTCACTAGTCCTGCACTGACGCGTTGGACACCTTCCGTCAGCAGCCGCACGCGCTTCGCCTGATCGACCGACTCGACGTAGACATGTAACGCGGCCTCGGGCGCATCGAGCGTCACCTGACAGACGAATTCGGAAGCACCAAAGACGGAGAGTGGGGCGTTCAGCGCCGCGGACTGCCAGGAGATCACACCACGTGTGCTGGATCGATCCGGCGCATCAACGGGACGGGCGAGTCCGGTGGTCCAGCGGGTGTTCTTTCCGGTGGAGGCCTCAAAGTCCACCGTGAGTGAACGCGACGCACCTGCCCTGGGAGTCTCGGCGAGTTGGTCGCCGACGAGATGCAATGTGCGCGGCACCGTGGTCGGCCACTCCTCGGCGGACTTCCACCGTTCCGCGCCGGCGACAAACCATGTGTTGCGAGGCGCAGGCGCCGCGTTGCGCTCCACCAGATGTCGCCGGAAGAAGCCCACCACGGCATCAAGATTCACGGTCGGCCGTTCGGAGTCGTCCCTTCGCAACGGGCTCGCATTGCTGGTGCCTTCATGCGCCCACGGACCAATGACCGCTTCTCGCACCGGCATATGCTGCTGCGCCCGAAACACCGCGTCGGCGGTCGCGCCATCCCACCAGCCACCCCACATGGCGACGACGGCAGTTGTTGTGGCGAGTGCAGCGGCATGGCCGGACGGCGAGAGTGAGTCTGATGGTGGACCGTCGGCCCCAAAGCGATCTGTGCCGGTGCGTACGGCCGAGACACGTCCCGCAACGTCGGTTGGTGGCCGCTGTTGCTGCAGGGTACGGAGGGCGTCACCCTTCTCATCGCCGTCAGTCGGCGCTACACCGCGAATGCCAAACCTGGCCAGACGCGGGAACAACTCCGGCAGCCTGCCATGATCGAGTGCATCGACACTCCGACTCCACGAGTCGACAAAGCCCATGTTGCGCACATGGCCGGGCGCGATGATCTCGTCTACGAGATCCCATTCCAGCTCGCGCGCGAGAATGGCGCCCAGGGCAGGGCGACCCGCGGTCGCTGTCAGCAATGCGGTCGTCCCTTCATATGAAACGCCAGTCGCACCAATCAGGCCATTGGACCACTTCTGTGCCACGATCCAGTCGATGATCGGACCCATGTCGCGCACCTCGCCTTGCGACCATGGCCAGGGCCAGATGCCGCTGGAGGCACCGGTGCCACGGACGTCGGTCACCACCACCCCGAATCCCGCCGTCACCAGCCGTTCGACAATCGGCTCGCGCGGACCCGTCGGCACCACGCCTTTCCGTGTGCCGCCGCGCAGGAGGAAGCTGCGCCAGTAGCGGGTCTGGATGAGAACCACCGGCACTCCGCTGTCGGGCACTATCAATGGAAGGACCACATCGGCCGCGATCTCCACGTTGTCCGCGGCGCGGATTCGCGGATGGGTCACCCCGGCCGGCACCGAGCGGCAGGCTGAGACGAGCAGGGCAGCGGGCAGGGCGAAGGCGGCGAGTCGAAGGGCGACGGTACTGGTCATGTGAGAAACCGAATATAGGACATGTCATATATACGACAGTGGGCCTATATTTCGGCGGTTCAAGCTCCCAGCGCAACCCCTCCGGTCGGGCACAATGTCGCTTCGGTACGCCATCCTCGGGTTTCTGACCCACCAGCCGTACAGCGGCTACGACATCAAGCGCGGCTTCGACAGCTCGGTACGGCATTTCTGGAGTGCCGACCAGGCCGCCATTTACCGGACGCTCGCCGATCTGGAGGCGGAGCAGTTGGTGGAGCACGAGCGAGTGGCGCAGCAGACTCGACCCGATCGAAAGCTCTACCACATCACGCCCGCCGGCGTGGCTGAGCTGGACGCCTGGCTGGTGTCGCCCGCGGCTGCGGTCGTGCGCCGCGAGCCGTTGCTGCTCAAGCTCTTCTTCACCCATCGGCTCGGCGCGCAGGGGCTTAGTGCGGTGCTCGACGCCGAGTTGAGCGCGGTGGATGCCGAACTCGCGGAGTTCAAGACGATTCTTGGGTCGATTGAACACGACCGGGCTGCGATGCTTCAGCAGCTGCCTAACGCTGATGCGGTCGATGGGTATCGCCAGGCGCTGGTGGGCCCGTTGATCACGCTCACCAACGGGGTGAGGCTTGGCGTGGCGTATCGTGATTGGTTGCGCGGGCTGAAGCAGGCGCAGGAGCAGGGGACGTTGACTGACACCGCGATGCTCGCGGAGCTGCACAGGTACTGTGACGCGTTGTAGGCGCGCGCCTAACGATTGGAATCGTCGGCCGCTTCGGACGAGCCGTGAAGGTCAGGCTGGTACAACATTGGAAGGGGGCGTCGCAGGCAGGGTGAGAGGGAGAGTTGGCTCGTTTCTTCCAGGTTACGACCGGCGTGCAAGGCGGCGGTTCCATTTCATGACCATGTCACCGGCCCGGCCGTAGCTGCCCAAACGACGTGAATCCACGATCTCCGAGCAGATCTATCAGCCGAAGGGCGGCTTCTTGCGTCTGTGTGCTGCCGCCTGCAAACACCGCCTCGAATGCCGGCTTCAGCTCGTCGAACGGGAAGTGTGCCCACTTCGACCCAAGCTCGATCTCGATGGCACGCTTAAGCATCGCGAAGGCTAGGTCCGCATCGGCGATTGCGAGTTCGGGGAAGCGCTCCCACAGCAAGTGAAGGTTGCCGCTCGCGCTGTTAGTGATACGCAAAGTTCGCAGCCCAAGTCCCATCACGTCACGAGTGTCAATTCCCGGAGTGCGACAAAGCCACAGGAGTCCGTCTGCTTCTTGGGTAGAACGCTCTTCGCCCCGTGACAGCTCGAGCTGATCTACCCGCCAACGCCAGAGGGCGGTGAGCCGCGTAACCCACTCAGCCGGCACCGAGTTCCCATTCTCTGCGGCATCAGTCCAGCTCCGAAAAACTGCCCACATTGCGCTGCCAACATCCTCAGGCAGGGCGTTCGCGAAGGTATTCTCAACTACTGCGTCTGCATCGCCGAGATCCGCCAGTCCGCGAAGGAAGGCGTGAAGGACATGCTCGACGAGATGAGCCGCCGGTTCCCACGTCCGACTGGCCTTGTCGGGCAGAACGCGCGGGGCAGTTTGAGCGGCCAAGGCGTACGTCGGGCGGAATGCCGTGAATGCGTCGTCGTAGAGCCGCCCTCGCGATAGGAAAGCACCCCACAGCGGGTAGCGTAAGGGGTCGGAGATTCCCGCTTGAAGCAGCCGCGCTTGGTTCTGTGTCCAATAGTCGGGCGGCAGCCAGCGCACGTGCGCGAGGTAGGTGCCAGCCGCCGCTTGAGCGGCAAGGCCAGAGCGATCTCGTCGCTCGAGAACGAGGGCGATCACCCGATCTAGAGCCGCGCCGATGGACGCCCGATGCTCGGCTGCGGGGGCTTCCTCCAGTCCCTTCGATTCTTCGCGACTCTTCCTGAGAGATAGCCGAATGATGAGCGCGAGCAGTCTCGCGGGTAGAACGTTGATCGACGCTGTGACGATGCCGTCGAACGTAGCAAACTCACCGCCGAACTCGTCGCGTTTCCAGAAGCCTTGGTCGCGAAGTAGCGCTTCTCCGTCTGCCAGCAGTTGGTTGACCTGGGCCATCGGCGCCTGCTCTACAGCTGCGTCTTCGCCAAAGGTGATAAGCGCCGCCAACGCGTTGCGCCACTGGTCGCTCTCGTCTCCTCGCTCAGCCTTCATGAGAGTGGAGACGAGCTCACCAACAGCAGTCCACGGGAGCGCAATGTCGCTCTTGCCGGCGTCGCGAAGACCATAGAGCACGCCACTCGTACCACGCAGGGTCCCAACGCGTAGCAGCGCGAGGGCAGTCGAGATGCCGCGCTCCGGGTCCCCCGCGGCGATGCGTTGCAACGCATCGCCGAGCCCTCGAAGGTCGGCCTCGTCCCCAGCCGACTTCGGAGTCCACGCTTTGATCCGCTGAGGAAGTTCGCTGAGGTCCGCTGACTGAAGGTCGGCATCCGCGATTGGAGACTGTGAGCCGCGCCAAGTTGCGCCGCCGATTGACCATCCAATCTCGGCGAGTGCCAGCTCCTCGTCCGTGGGGTCCGCCGGTTCGTGCCCAATAGATGTTGCCAGCTCAAGCAGGGCCGGAGGCAGGTTCCTCCCGAATCGACGAAGGTGGCGCCTCTGCCAGTGAGCCAGCGCGGACTCTCGCGTCCCCGGCCCCCCAGTCTTCGAGTCCCATTCAGCAATGCGATCCAGGTCGTCGTCGAGCGGACCCTTTCGGACGGTCCGAATGAACGCACGCTGCGCCTCCTCGCTCGCTTGCGCAAAGCGAGAGCGAAGCACCTGTCCGATCTCACGCCCCGGGGCGTCGAATTCCAGCACCGCCTCCCATCGCAACATTTCGTCAATCAACGCGACAAGAAACGGAGGGCGGAGCGCGGCGAGGGCGTACGTGAGTCGCCGCCGGATTCCATCCGGCAGCCTCGTCAGCTCCTTGAGTACCTCGGCTGCCGAGTCTTCGCTGCTGATTGCGTCGCGGGCGACCTGTAGTAGTGTCCGTGCAAGAATAGCACGGAGGTCGTTCGCGTCGTCGGACGACTCCGTCAGGTCTCGGCACCAGAAGTACGTGTGTCGCGCGGTCTCGGTGCCGAATTCCGGATCCATCGCGCGAAGCGCGGAGGTGAGCTTGACGCGCACAAGTCGCAAAGCGCCAGTCCTGTCAGCGCGGGCGACATCCTCAACCAGCGCCTTGACCGTCTCCGCGATGTCGTACTGGTCGATCCGCTTCAGCAGCCATCGGGTCGAAAACCGGAGCCTGTCCTCGGCCTCTTGGCCTTCAACGACAAAATCCTCTCGCCGCCTAACCTCCAGCAACACGTCCATGAGTTGGAGGGCCTTCTTGGCATCCACCGACGCGATATGGGCTGCGACCTGAAGGAGGCTCCGATGGAAAATGAGATGGGGCTGAGCCTTCATGCCGCTCAAGAGGCGCTTCGCACACGACGCAGCGAACTGCGGCTCCAGTTTGAGCATGGCCTGCGCAGCGGCTTCCCACACGGCGGGATTATCGTTGTTCGCAGGGAGCGACATGAGGATGTCCCGCACTTCGACTGGAAAGTCCGGTGCGGCGCGCACAAGGAAGTCGCCTTGCGGCCACGGTTCCACGGACCATGAATTGTCCTCGTTCACCCTCCGGTTCGGCGGAGTCCCGAAGGCGTCTAGCTTCATCAACAGCGGCAGCCAGATCGGGTTTTCAAGTTTGCGGAAGAAATACGATCGAAGCGTGGGCCGAACCATCAAGTCACGAAGTTGTGCGAATTGTTCCGCGCCGGGGTGTTCGATCGCGAGCAGGGCGTCGGCTGCGTCCTGAACCGAGAAGTAGGGTGACAGGCGCCCAACTAGCATCGACGACAGTGCGAGGAAGTCTGCGATTGCACTGCTTGGCGTTGAGCGGTGTGGGACGTACTTCCCCTCGCCGCTGAATCGGCGATGCATCTCGTGCCACGTGCCGACGATGGGGTGTCGAGGGTGCAGTTGCAGCGCACGAGCGATGCCTGGTCGATACTTCTCATCGTGACCGACAGTCGCCAGCTCTGCGGACGACAGATCAGGTGCGCGTTCAGTCAGGGCGCGTATCACGCCGCGCATCAATTCGCGACCGGTAATGGCAACTATGTAGGTGTATCCCGGTATCTCACCTCGAGCACAGAACTCCAAGCCGGCGCGATACAACCCCTCGAGCTGGGGATCGATGCGACGCAGCTCGCTCGCGACCAGCGCCTCGCGCGCTGCAAGCGGCGGTGAATGCTCAAAACCGGGCCGCCCGTCGTCAGGCTCGGCCATGCTCATCGCAATACACCCACGGCTAAGAGGTTCAGCCGACTTCCTCGGCGTGAAATCATGCTCACGCGCGATGCAACGTCCGGTCCGGCTAACGTCGGCTTCTGCAGCGGGCGCTCAGATGAAATGCGCGCGCACAACGCTTCCGGAGAACAAGCCCGTCTGTAGCGAGCATCGTTAGGCAACTTCCGAGATCTTATCCCGTCGGATCTCGTCTTTGATCGCAACTAGGGCAGTGCTCATCGTGGTTGCGACTTCTTGGCGCTCATGCTTTAGCCAGTCAGCGGAGGTAGGCGCGATTGAATTGGGCGCGGTCGAATCGCCCTGCGCCAGGGATGGCATACGCTCGAGAAACCAGAATACACTGTGCCGTGCCCGCTCAACCGACTCTACGACAGTTAAGCTGAACAGCAATCGTGCCTCAGCGATAGCACCGTCGAATGTACGAGCGGATTCCTGTAGTTCAGCGAATCCGGATACGCTAGGAGACCCTGCGATGGCTCCCTTAGTGAGGATCTGTTCGTGGGTGTTCTGGTGGCGATGCATGAGCTCGATCAACTGCTTTGCAACGCGCAGTCGCTCTTGAAGTAGAACGGCATCGTACTGGAGACGCCCCTTAAATGCCTCAAGCGCTCGCTGGAGGTAGTATCCGAGAAGTGCGATCAGTCCAGCGGCCATGACGCCCTCCACCACCACTTTGATGAGCTCTTGTTTGAACGTCATCGCATACCTCAAAAAAACTAGTTGAGTTGTCTAGCGTCCGCGGCTCAGCTGCGGTCCACGCCAATACCAGCCGTCCCGCCCCGGACCGCACCCGTGACATTCTACCGCGGCCCGTGCGGGACGGCCAGCCCCAATGGCCCGTCAGCCTGCAGCCGCTTGTTAGAACACGCGCTGGCTAACCGGTCAGGTTAGCTTCCAGCCTACTGCTTGTTTCCGTAACGCTCTAGCATCGCGCGGATCACATCGTAGTCCTTGAGATGTAGCCGCCACTGTACACTGGCGAGTTCAGCTAGCTGTCTAGCAGGCCGCGTAAACGTAGAGGTCGTAGCGATGATAAGGCCCGTGTGCGGCTCCACGGTACCAACTCCCAACATCGAGTGTACCACCTCGACCCCGACGCGATTGGAGGCGCTGTTGCGCTTGCACTGCACCAAGAAGCGATGGTCGAAGGGCAGCACCGAGGTGCGCCGGACCGCCACCAGGTCAATCCCGCGATCTCGTGTCTGTTGTGTAAGCTCAACTTCGTAGCCGAGATCGTTAAACAGCTCGGCTACGACCTCCTCGAAGCGGCGAGGGGGAATGTTGTACAGCAAGTGCGGCTTCGTCTTCAACAGGTGAATCAGGTCCGCAGGTGGGACGAGATCGACCCGGAAGTGTTCAGCCCCCAGAAAGCGTGTTAGGGGCACCTCGTAGACCTCCAATCGAACACCATCCTTGACATCGACATGACGAATCGGCACATCGGCGGTAATGGCGTCCTTCGCGGCATTTGCAGCGTACACCGATATGCGGACGCAATCGGGACGCCCCGACCAAGCGAGCTGCAGCGCCGCTCGCACCGGTCGTGGGAGGTCCAAGCGGTACTCTATGGGCACATAGCCGGATAAGGTCCATGCGGAGTGTGTTTCTGGGCTCTGTGCAGCGATGCGTCCGAGAAGGCGCTCCTTGACGTCGACACCTGCGTGAACGGCACAGCGAAGGCCGAGCAGGAGTGGTGAGAGAGACGGAGGACGCATGGTGCGCCAGCCTTCAATCAGCACACGCAGACATTCGAAGGCAGCGGAGCAGCTAGGAAATACAACGACGCCACCGTCCCCGTACTGATGAAGAAGCGCGTCACCGCCAAAGCGAGCTTCTAGATCGTGGAGGAAAACCCCTACGAACTGTGACCGCGCGTTCCGTGAGAGGAGCGCCGAACCGACAAGGTCGAAGGCCACGACCCCAGAGGGGCGGGTTCGCATCGAGCGTCCTAGAGTGCGTGTCATCCGAGATTGAACTGCGCGCGTTCTTGTATCTGGTAATTGAGGGAGTTTGGCATCAAACTGGGATCTGCGCTAGCTGGGTGCGGTCCGGGTGGAGTGGACACCGTACGTTAGCAGGGATAGCGCAGAGGCCGTCGCCCATTGAGCTCGGACAGTTGCCCGAGGTGCCACCTCGGATCGTGCAAGACGGAGCCTGGACGACGCCCCCTTGGCATTCTCAGATTTCATAACTTCAGGTTGCGCCGTGGCCGCAACGCTTCCCTGGCCTGCGATCGGCCGCCAACCGCCGTTAGTCCGCGGACTTGCTGTGCACACTTCGTAGGAATGCCGCAAATCGCTCCGCCCTGACCGCATGTCTCTCGTACTCCTGATCATTCTCTGTCTGAGCTCCATCTCGACCGAGTGCCGCGCTCAATTTGCGATTCTCGTGCAACAACGACCGCAGCGTACTCACCGCCAGGTCAACCACCTCGTGCGCGTCCTTGAAGTCCGCCGGCACCGTTTTCTTGCGCGCGGTCGCCACCATCAGTCGCGTGGCAAGACAATACATCAGGTTAAGAACCGCGTGTTCAAAGAGAGCGCGCGCCGCACCGTCGACGACCCTAGCACCTACACCACTGCCGTCACGTCGCTCCATATCAGCAAACAAGTACTCGTCCGGAATGAGCATTGACGTCGGAACGCGGAGGTTGCGGCAGTGATCCCTCACGGACGAGTCTTCGAAAGATCTCACTTCGAGGCGATGCGCAAAATCGTTGCGGATCTTGCGCACCTGGTGGAGCCGCGCATGCTCGTCCTCTCCGATGAGTCCGAGACGGAGCGCAATGTCGATGCGAGCGCTAAACGTTGCCAGCGCGCCCGATCCCGTCCAGATCGTTGCGTCAGTCTTGGCATGAGGAGCAAGATGGGCTCGAATGAGCTGCGCCGAGACCTCCTCCAGGAAGCTCGCGCCGACGATGGCCGCAGCACGGTCTGATGCTGATGCAAACTCGTCCTTTACCCTATCCACCGCATCAAATACTTTCGATGGCGCCACGTGCCTTTTCATCGTCACTCGAAGGGTCGGTCAAATGTGAATTGGGCTGCGGCGCCCCACCCCGGTCACCCTCCGCCTCGCCAAAATGGTGCGGCGCTGCAAAATGCCGGTCCTTAGGCCCAATGTGCGGGGAACCCCCCAAACTATCAAGACCTGAAAGTGTGGAAGCACGCAACAGGTGACACCCTTTACCGCGAGCTCCGCGCGGTAATCGTGAAACGCCTCAACGCGAAAGCTTGCGAAATAGCACACCCAGGCCCCTCCACATGCGCGTCCGTCGGCTCGTCGGAGGCCAGGAAGGGCCCGCGCCCACTGAGGGCGTATCAAGCGCTGACGCCCTCGGCCGGTCTGCACCCCTGCGCCGCCAGGCGTGACCAGCTCCCGTCGTCAAGTACCTGGCAGCGTAACCACATATCGAGGTGTAACTTCCGCAGGACGGGGCGTTTCCTGCCGCACTCCATCAAACCAAAGGGTCCCCACCTCCCGATGCCCGACCGCCGACACTTCATCACCACCGGCACCCTCGCGGTCACCGCGCTTGCCTTCCCGCGCACCGCACGAGCCAGCGCCCCCCGTTTCGAGATCTCCCTCGCCGAGTGGTCGCTGCATCGCACCCTCCAGCGCCGCGAACTGGATCACCTCGACTTCCCCGTGATTGCCCGCAAAACCTACGGCCTCACAGCGGTCGAGCTGGTCAACTCCTTCTTCAAGGACAAAGCACGCGATGCCACCTACCTCGCCGAGTACAAGCGGCGGGCGAATGGCGAGGGGGTGCGGACCCTCCTCATCATGTGCGACGGGGAAGGGAACCTCGGCGACCCCGACGCCGCAAAGCGCGACACGGCAGTGTCCAACCACCATCGCTGGGTGGAGGCGGCTGTGGAGCTGGGCTGCCACTCGATTCGCGTGAACGCCGCCAGCAGTGGCACGTACGAGGAGCAACAACGCCTGGCTGCCGATGGGCTCCGCTCCCTCACCGAGTTTGGGGCGTCACGCGGGATCAATGTGATCGTGGAGAACCATGGCGGGCTGTCCAGCAACGGTGAATGGCTCGCCGGGGTGATGAAGATGGTGAACCACCCGCGTTGCGGCACGCTGCCGGACTTTGGCAACTTCTGCCTGCGTTCTGGCGCCAACGGCGCCTGTGAGGAAATGTACGACCGCTACCAGGGCGTCTCGGCGCTGATGCCGTTTGCCAAAGCGGTGAGTGCCAAGTCGCATGACTTCGACGAGGCGGGGCGCGAGACGGGAACGGACTACGCTCGTATGGTGAAGATCGTGCTCGACGCCGGCTACAAGGGGTTTGTCGGGATCGAATACGAAGGGGGGCGACTCAGTGAACACGAGGGGATCCTGCGCACGCGAGATCTGCTCAAGCGGTATCAGGAGGCCTGACGTAACTCTTGCGTCTGACGACGCTGCCAGTGAGGGCACACTGGCAGTGTCGTCTATTCGTTCCGCAATGCCTCTGCCGGCGCGGTGCGCGCAGCACGTGCCGCGGGCAGGAGTGACGCGCCGGTGGACACCGCGATACCACCGAGTGCCACCAACAAGGCCATCGCCGGACCCGGCAACATCGAGGTCCCGGTCGCGCGACCCAGGCCGAGCAGGAGCCCCATGGCCACCAGGCCACCGGCGCCAGCCCCGATGATGCCGAGCGTCATCGCTTCGCGAACCAGGGCACTGAACAAGGCGCGCGGCTTTGCACCCATGGCCAGTCTGATGCCGAACTCCCGCTCTCGGCTGGCGATGGCAAACACCGCGACGCCATACACTCCAACAACCGCCAGCAGGCCGGTGAGTGCTGCAAGCACAGCCACCAGGTGCCCGGCCAACCGCTGACGCCAGAAGGTGCGCTCTACTCGCGTTGACAAAGGCATGATGTCGAAGGTGCTCTGCAGCGGATCAGCACGTTGGACAGCCGCCTTCACCATGGACGCGGCCGCCGCCACGTTGCCCCGCGTGCGCACCAGCACCCACGTCTCGGGCGCAAACTGCTGTTCGTGGGTGACGTACAAATCAGCCGCAGGTTCGGCGCGCACATCATCCTGGCGAATGTCGCCGACCACCCCGATCACCTCGAACCAGATGGTAGAGGTGTCGGCACCACCGGCTGCAGGCCTGTAGTTGTTGTCCAGCAGCCCGAACGAGACGCGACGACCCAGTGCCTCCTGGCCAGGCCACAACTGCGTGGCCGCGCGCTGGCTGATCACCGCCACCGGCCGGCTTCCCAGGGTATCTCCCGGGGCAAAGTCACGGCCGGAGCGCAACGGAATGCGCATCCCGTCGAAATACCCGGGACTCACCAGCTGCAGATTCACCAGAGGATTGCGGGCCGCGGCCACTGCGTCCTGCCCCTCGAGGACGGGCACCTGCCGATGCACGGAGAGCGACGGGTCCTGGCTGGCGAAAGGCAAGGCATCGTTGGTTGCCGCTGACTCGACCCCCGGGGTACGGCGCAGATCCTCAAGCACCCGACGATAGAAGGGCGCGGTGTTGGCTACGGTGTTGTAGGCAGTCCACGGCGGATCGATCTTCACGGCCATGACGCCGTTGTCATCAAATCCCAGGTCCACGAGGCGCAGCTGCTGTACGACGCCCAACAGAGAGACCGCTCCAAGGGCCAATGCGGCGCCGAGTGCGACCTGGGTGGCCGAGAACGCACCGCGCGCCTTGGCTCCGCGATTCGTCGCACCACGCCCTCCAAACTGCCGGAGAGTGGACACCAGATCGAGCGACAACACCCGCCAGCAGCCGATGACACCAGCGGCGATCGATACCAGCACGCCCATGAGCAGCGCGACCAGGGCAACGTTCAGGTTGACGTCGATGGTCATCCAGGGCGGCCGGTCGAAGGGCACGGTGGCCTCGATGCCACGGGTCAGCAGTGGCACACCAAGCAGGCCGATCACGGCACCAAGAACACCGATCAGCGCGCCCTCGGCAATCGGCACGGCCAGCACCGCCGTGCGTTGCCCACCTAACGCGGCGCGGACGGCGCTCTCCACCTCCCGGCGTTTCGCACGGACGAGGGCCAGGTGCGCGAGATTGATGCCGGCGAGGAGGAGGGCCAGTGCGGCCGCCGCCCCCAACGCACCCAGGAAAGGGCGTACGGGTCCAATCCAGTAGTCGCGGAGGGGCATGGCGCGGAACTGCATGCCCTCATTGGTCTCGGGGTAGTTGCGTGCATAACGAGACGACAACGCCGCCAGCTCTTGCTGGAAGTCGGCCAGGGTGACCCCGGGCTTGAGTCGAGCGATGGCGCCAGCGGTGCGTGTGGCCCGCGACTGAAAGTCGCCTGCGGGAACGCGACGCCAGACATCAGCGCCCTGGGGAAAGTCCACACCGGCTGGCATGACGCCAAGGACTTCATATTGATAGACATCCAGCTGGATCCCACGCCCGACCAGTGTGGGATCGGAGTGATACCGCGTGCGCCAGAGCCGTTCGCTGATGACAGCCTTCGACTGAGAGCGCCCATCGTCCGAGGCCGGCCACCCAGTGCCCAGTTGTGGCGGCACCCCCAACACCGAAAAGATGTTGTGAGAGGCCATGGCGGCCCGATAGGCCACCGGTTCCGCCTCACCGTTGGCCGTGTACCAGGTCATCCTGAAGGAGGCGATGCCGCTGATGGATTGGGCGTCCTGGCCCAGATCGCGGACATCGAGGGCCGAGACCTTTCCCTCTGTTCCGCCACGCTCCGAATCCACGATCACCAGTTGCTGGGCATCGGGAAAGGGGGGTGTGCGCAAGAGCAGGGCATCAACGACGGCGAAAACCCCAGCGGCGGCCGTGAGTCCAATGCCTAACGTGAGGACGGACGCAGCGGTGTGTGCCGGCGATCGACGAAGCCCGCGCGCCGCGTAGCGAAGCGCCTGTAACACCGCTTCCATCATAACGCGGGGCGTGAGATGGTCACGAGGCGCTGATGCCGACACCGGATGTTCAATACGTGTGCGGTAACCAGGAGCGAGGCGGCCGTGACCACAACGAGGCGCTCGGCCAGACCCTCACCAACCATCCCACGCAGGACGAGCAGAACACCCGCGATCAGCAGCAGCCCCAGTGGCAATCGGCGCCGATGGAGTGTGGTACCGCGGACAAGAGCGAGCGCGCTGAGTCCCAGGGAGACGCCCACCAGGACAGGCTCCGCCCCTTCACCGAGCCAGACGGCCAGTGGAAAGGCGACCAGGAGGAGTGGCGTGGCGACGCAGTGGACGGCGCATAACACGGCTGCGCCTGTGCCCATGCGATCAAGCAGGAGGTCTCGGGATTGCACGATGCGGGAGAGGAAACGGGGAAACAACGGCTCTAAGTGCAGTACCTGACAGTCGGAACCCATGAATGGTCGTCCGCGCACTACCAACGGGCCGTATTCACCATGGAGAGGAACTCTTCAGGTCTCCACGTCAGAAAGGCCGCCCCCGAAATCGTGAATTGACGGTGGCGGAACTCGGTCCTAGCTTGAATGACGGTGTCCACGCCGACCTCGCGCCAGTGGGGCGCTCGCCTCCTGTTCCTGTTCTTCGCCCTGTTCTGGGGCGAGAGCTTGGTGCTGACTTCATGTCCCATGCATCAGGGGGCTGGGGCTCACTCGGCGCACGCGGCACATGACACCAACGCGCCCGCTGACCAGGAGTCGGCGCCGACGGATGCCTGTCAGTGCCTTGGCAGTTGCCTGGGTGGAACGAGTGTCCTGGC
This sequence comes from uncultured Gemmatimonadota bacterium, assembly GCA_902826615.1. GTDB lineage: Bacteria > Gemmatimonadota > Gemmatimonadetes > Gemmatimonadales > Gemmatimonadaceae > RBC101. The sequence continues at coordinate 629,955 of CADEFN010000003.1, read as the reverse complement.
GAGTAGCGGTGCTTCGCTGCTCGAGGTCGCCGAAGTGCGGCAGACGCCGCCGCGACCCATGCGTCCCCCCGCCCCCAGGCACGCGGCGCCTCAGCTGCGCCTTGGGCTGGCACAAGGACCCCCGACAATGACCGTCGGCTAAACGTCCGTATCTCCCGCGCCAGCCTGGCGCCGGGGCCTCTCCACCACATCGAGTGCTTCTGCGCGTCGTTTGCCACGACGTGTTGAGGTGTTCTCGCAAACCCACTCTACGCATGTCCTCCCTTCTGCGTCGTTCGCTCCTTGTTGGCTGCTCGCTGGTTGGTCTGGGAATGGTTGTCCCCGTTGCGCGTGCAGGTGCGGAACGGATGCACCTCAAGCTGGTACGCTCGGAGCCCGCGAAGGACGCGGCGGTGGCGTCCCCGACCCACCTGCGGCTCTGGTTCTCCCTCAAGCCTGCGATGACGATCACGACGGTGAAACTCACCTCGGCCTCTGACGTCGCCGTTCCCCTTGGCAAGCCAACCTTTGACGTTGATGTCAAGCAGCCCGTCGAGGTGACGGTGGATCAGCCGCTCGCGCCCGGGAGTTATGTGGTGTCGTGGAAGACCGCCTCGAGCGACATGCACCCCGTCACCGGGGACTATCGCTTCACGGTGAAATAGCGGCGCTCCCTGTCGCACCTCGATTCCCTGGTGCGGCATACGCTTGCCGTGTCGACTCACTGATCGGTGGAACATCGTCCCTGCAAACTCCAGAGTGCAGCGATGATGGCGTGTCCGGCGGGGGCCTCCGCCGGCACGCGCTCCGCCTCCCAACCTTTCCGAGGATTCCCCATGATCACCCGTAGATCTCTCTCCGCTGCGGCGGCATTTGTCTCCCTCGCGGCGGTCGCCTCCGCCCAGGATCTTCCGGTTCGGCTCTCATTCCGCGCTGTAGTCGGCAATGAACCTTTTGCCTGCGGTCGTCAGTACCCGGGCGTTGGTGTGGCCGGCTCCACCATCGAAGCGACGGAATTCAAGTACTTCGTGTCCGACGTGCAGCTGTTGCGCGCGGACGGTTCGGCCGTGCCGGTGCAGCTGACGCAGGACGGACTCTGGCAAAATGGGAACGTGGCCTTGCTGGATCACGAGAACGGCACAGGCGGCTGCCGCAACGGCAACGCCGAGCTGCGTGACGTGGTCGAAGGGACCGCGCCAGCAGGCACGTATCAGGGGGTGCGCTTCACCATGGGGGTGCCATTCGAGCGCAACCATGCTGACCTCACCGCCGCCCCGTCACCGCTCTCACTCACCCGAATGTTCTGGGCCTGGAACTCGGGCTACAAGTTCTTGCGCATCGATCTGAAAACCGGTGACGCGCAGAACTGGATGGTGCATCTCGGCAGCACCGAATGCACCCCAACCGGTTCGGCCACGACGGTGCCGACGTCCTGCAAGTTCGGCAACCGAGTCACCGTCTCGCTGGCAGACTTCGACCCGTCACGTGACGCGCTGGTGTTTGATGTGGCGGAACTGCTTCGGGCATCCGATGTCTCGAAGAACCAGCCAAAGACGGCGAGCGGTTGCATGTCTGGGGCGACCGATGGCGATTGCACAGGACTCTTTGCCTCACTGGGTCTTGCTCACGGGACGTCGCCAGCTGGGACGCAGCGGGTCTTTCGTGTGGGCCGCAACGCGGTGTCGGCACCCAACGGCGGGACGATGCGATGACGGCGGCGCGGTACGCGGTGCTGCTCGGGAGTGCCACACTGGTTGGTGTGGCGCTCTCGGCCTCGGTGCGTGGGGCAATGGCCGCGCTGCCTGAGCGCGAGGAGTACCGCTGGCAGTTGCCACGCGGTTTTCCGGAACCCCGCGTGCCTGCAGACAATCCGATGAGCGACGCCAAGGTCGCTCTCGGTCGTCTCCTGTTCTATGACCGGCGACTGTCGGGCAACGAGACGTTTTCCTGTGGCAACTGCCATCAGCAATCCCGCGCCTTTGCCGATCCCCTCCCGCGCGGTGTAGGCTCGACCGGTGAGGTCCACCCACGTGGGGCGATGGGACTGGCCAATATCGCGTATGCACCGGTGCTCACCTGGGCCAATCCCAACGTGAAGTCCCTCGAGCAACAGGCGTTGCTTCCGATGTTTGGTGAAACGCCTGTCGAGCTGGGACTGGCAGGCAAGGAGGCGGAGCTTCTGACGAAACTCCGCGCCGACAGCGCGTATCCCCGCTTGTTTGAAGCCGCCTTCCCCGGTGATACCGCTCCGGTGTCTGTCCGCCGGGTGACGCAGGCCATTGCGTCGTTCCAGCGCACCCTCATGTCGGGGAGTTCACCCTATGATCGGTATCTGGCGGGTGACTCGTCGGCCATCTCCCGCTCGGCGATTCGAGGCGAGGCCCTCTTTTTCAGCGAGCGCCTCGAGTGCTTTCACTGCCATGGCGGGTTCAACTTCACGAATACCGTGGACTACAAGGGGAAAGGTTTTGTGGAAATCGAGTTCCACAATACCGGGTTGTACAATGTCGATGGCAAGGGCGCCTATCCGGCTGAGAATCCGGGCATCCGCGAGCACACCGGTGATGCCGAGGACACGGGCAAGTTCAAGGCACCGTCGCTCCGGAACATCGCACTGACAGCGCCCTACATGCACGATGGATCCGTGGCTACGCTCGACGCCGTTCTGTCGCACTACGCCGCGGGCGGACGATCGATTCGCACAGGCGCCAATCGAGGCATTGGCAGTCGCAATCCCTACAAAAGCAGCTTCGTGAAGGGCTTTACACTCTCGCTGCGCGAACGGCGTGATGTGCTGGCGTTCCTTCATAGTCTCACAGACAGTGTGTTCATCACCGATCAACGCTTTGCGGATCCCTTTGCTTCACCTGCCAAGCCTGGTCGTGTGACGCGATGACCGCTTCTCCCGAACATCCCCCTCTCCGCACAATCTCATGAACCGAAGAGACTTCAATCGCCTGGTGGCCGCAGGCACCGCAGGCCTCGCTGTTGGCGCGGCTGTCCCCGATGAGGCGCAGGCCCTCACGATGCCGGAGTTGCCGCAAGACGACATGATGAAGGTCATGACGCGCTTCGTCGACGACCTGGCCGAAGGTGATCCCAAAGCCAAGGAGCGCATCTCGCCGAGCGTCCCTCGGCAGATCGCCATGATTGCGTATCCCGGAATGTTTCCGCTCGACCTGCTCGGCCCGCTCTCTGTGTTCTCCGACCTCCTGAGTACTCAGATCCACCTCGTCTGGAAGCAGAAGCAGCAAGTGTCGGCGGGACGTGGCGTGACGCTCACGACGACCCCGTACAGCGAATGCCCGCAGAAACTGGACGTGGTGTTTGTGCCCGGTGGGACCGTGGGCACCATCGCCGCCATGAAGGACGCCGAGACCATGGCGTTTCTGCGGTCGCGCGCGGAGAGCACGCGCTACATCACCAGTGTGTGTACGGGCTCCATGGTGCTTGGTGCGGCGGGCCTGCTCAAGGGCTACAAGGCCACGTCCCACTGGCTGACCCACGAGTTGCTGCCGCAGTTTGGGGCCACGCCGGTCAAGTCGCGGGTGGTCGAGGACCGCAATCGCATCACGGGTGCTGGCGTGACCGCGGGGCTGGACTTCGCGCTGCTGATCACCGCGCGTCTGGCGGGCGAGAACTACGCCAAGGCCGAGCAGCTGAACATCGAGTATGACCCCGATCCTCCATTCAAGGCGGGGACGGTGAAGGGGGCGGGGCCTCTCGTGGCCGGAGCGATGTCGCGGATGTACGCGTCGTCGCTCGAGGCCTTCAAGGGCGCGGTCGCAGCGACGAAGCCTGCGTGAACACGCGTCTCGGCCGTTGTGCTTTCATCTGGCTGGTCGCTGGGTGCGGTGCGCGCGGAGAGCTGCGCGCACCGACCATTGGTGCGCCGGCTCCACCGTATGTCGCGATGAATCTCGACGGAGCCGCCGTGCGTCTGGACAGTCTCCAGGGATCAGTGGTGGTGCTCAATATCTGGGCGACCTGGTGCGAACCCTGTCGCGATGAAATCCCCCAACTCCAGGCGCTGCATGATTCGCTTGGGGCGCGCGGCATGACCATGCTTGGCGTCAGCATTGATGAACCCGGCATGGGGAGTGAAGTGAGTGATTTCGCGCGCTCGCAGGGCATGACCTACCCCATCTGGCTGGATCCATCGCGCGATGTCGCCGCGCAATTTCTCACCATTGGCGTGCCGGAGACCTTTGTCATCGATCGAGCGGGAAAGATCCGCTTTCGCTTGATCGGTGCCTTGCGTCGTGGCGACACGACCCTCGTTGCCGCCATTCGCGCGGCCCTTGACTCATGAACGTTTCCGGAGGCTTTCCCGTGCGCGTACACACCGTACTAACGTTAGGCATGGCGGCCATGCTCCTCACGGCGGGCGCAGGGGCGCAGGCCCCCGTCACCCTGGGCCTCGACGGGCGCACCAATAGCAATCCGACCATTGCGGCCCTCGGCGATTTCGTCACGGTGTCATGGTCGGCGGCCGAGGTGTCGTCGATGGACCTGTACCTGGCCACCAGCCGCGATGGCGGTCGCTCATTCTCCCCCCCAGTTCGAGTGAACAGTGTCCCCGGGCAGGCTCGGCTCAGCGGGGATATGCCTGCGCGCATCGCACTGCTGCCGCGGAGTGGCAAGGCACCCGAGGTGGTGATTACCTGGAGCGCAAAAAGCGGCGACAACTGGCAGTTGTTGCAGGCCCGTTCGCTGGATGGTGGCGCCACGTTCGGACGATCGGAGCTCGTGCCCGGGAGTGATGCGCACGGGGTGCGTGGATGGCACTCCATGACGGTGGATGCTTCGGGTGTGCCCTCGGTGTTGTGGGTGGATCATCGCGCCACGGTCGCGGTTGATGATTCACTCAAGAAGATTCCGCAGGCTGAGCGACCCAAGGCCGACCCCACCGAGCGTGCGCAGCTCTCATGGGTATATCACAGCCGGTTCGATGGGTCGGCGCCTACACGCGTTGCGCCCAGCGTGTGCTACTGCTGCAAGACCACATTGGTGTCTGCCGGCAAGGCGACCTACGCGGTGTGGCGGCACGTCTATCCGGGCAGCGAGCGAGACATCGCCTTCGCCCGCTCCGACAACGGAGGGCGCACCTTCTCGGCGCCGGTGCGTGTGAGTCCCGATCACTGGCAGATTGACGGGTGCCCGGATGATGGTCCTGCGCTGGCCGTGGATGGCAGGGGCGCCGCGCACGTGGTGTGGCCGACGGCGTTGAGTGGGAAGGGCACCAAGGTGCTCACCCTGTATCACGCCATGACTCGCGATGGCAAAAGCTTCACGCCGCGCGCGGCGTTGCCGGTCCGAGGGCCCGCCGGGCATCCGCAGGTTGTCGCCGAACCCGCAGGCGGCATCCTTGTCGCGTGGGATGAGGTAATAGAGGGTGAGCGGACCCTCGCCATGGCGCGACTCCGCTCCAGTGCGAATGGCAAGCCGACCTTTGTGCCGGTGAAGCTGGAGGGGACAAAGGGTCAGCAGCGCTACCCGTCACTGGCGGTGTCGTCGGGCGGCAGCATGGCCGCCTGGGTGCAGCAGGTGGAAAAGACGACAACGATTCAGGTGGCACGCGTGCCCTGATGACTCGGCGGCTGGGCGCGCCACCGATGCATCACACGGCGGCAGGACCTCAGGGAACGAATTTGCCCTCGGTGTACTCCACCGTAGCCCGAGGGCCCGCGCTGTCCGTCCGGACGCGATACACAAACCGCACGTCCGGGTGGCCAGCGCGCACGATCGTGTATGTGGTCACGAAGTCGATGACCTGCTGGTAGGGCGGCGTTTTGGACAGGTCGATGCGCCAGGTCGCGTCTCGCTGAATGGTGCCTGACGGCACCACCTGTACGGCGCGCACCTCATTCCGATAGCTGGCCGTGCGCCCAGTGAGGTCGTGCTCCATCCAGATCCGGTCCTGGCTTCCCGGCGCCGGCGGCGGTGACATCGCTGGAGGTACAAGCGCCAGCCGCGGTGGGGGCAGGGGCGCTGTTCGCGCTGGGACCACGGGCAGCACGACATGCGATCCCGCGTCCGAGAAGTGCACCGTATTCACCGCAGCGTTCGGGTTCGGCCAGTTGGAGGGCCAGTCGCTCGAGGCAATCGTCAGTCGGATGCGGTGCCCCTTCCGAAAGCGGTACGCGATGGATTGCAGCGTCACCCGATAGCGGTAGACCTGCCCCGGCACGATCGGCGTTGGCTGGACAAACCGCCAATCGCCTGGAGCAGCCGGATTCACATTCGACTCGCGGTACGACGAGTTGATCCACCCACGTGTGACCAGGTCGGAGCGCCCATCGGGCTGCACCTCCGAGAGCTTGATCGTGAAGTCGGTGTTGGCCGCAGTGGATGAGGCGAGGAACGAGACCTCAGGCATACCAGTCACTTCGGTGTCCTCGGTGAGCGCGGGTGTCGTGAAGGTCAACGATTCCGCCTCGTCCACCCGTTGGTCCGGGAGGACCAGGTAGTCGGTGTACTGCGCATCGAACCAGGTGCCGTAGGGTCCTGCGGCGCTTCCCACCCAGGGGTGATACGTGAACATCTTCGGTGCGATCGCCATCGGTGTGCGGGGCCGAGTCGCGGCGAGCCCGCCTGCTGCATCGAGGTAGAGCCGACGCGGGGTTGTGCGCGCGATGGGCCAATCCTCCTCGGCGCGCCAGGCATTCTCACGCATGACGAACAAACTGACGGCAGGCTCTTTCGCGATCCCGTTCTCCACCCCCTTCAGGAAGTGGTCGAACCATGCCAGCGTCGTGAGCTTGAAGTCCACCACGTGTGCCGGCCCAAAGCCACCGTGCGTCCACGGCCCGGCCACCAGCTTCTGGGGCACGCCCTTCGCCTTGAGCACAAGGAAGTTCTGGTACGCCTCGTCGTGGTTGCGCGCATGATCGAAGTAGTTGGCGAACTGCAGGGTGGGAACCGCAAAGTCCCTGTACTTGCTCCGGAGGTCCTTCTCCTTCCAGTAGTCGTCGTAGGTGGGATGCTCCCACTGGGGCAGGAAGAAGCCTCGCCAGCCGTTGTTAGCCTGATGGCGCTTCCAGCGCTCGAGGTCCACAACCTGCCCGCCGCGGCCGTCATCGTACACAGGGCCACGCAGCATCGTGGCGAGTACGTTGCCCGCCCCGTGCCACACGAACGGATGATTGGAGCGTACGCCGCCCGGGTACCAGTGGTCGCCGTAGAAGTTCGCATACGAGCTGTTGACCGAGATGGCTGCGAGGTGCGCTGGCTTGAGCGCGGCCACGCGCGTCGTGTTGATGGCACCATACGAAATGCCCCACATGCCGACCTTCCCGCTGGACCAGTCCTGCGCGGCGCTCCACTCCACGAGGTCGTATCCGTCGCGATAGGACTGGGCATCGAAGTAGTCGGCCATGCGCCCCTCGGACGACCCCGTACCCCGGCCCTCGGCGAAGACGGCGACATATCCGCGCTCGGCGAAGTACGCATCCGGCGTTTTGCCGTAGGGCCAGTACTGTAAGACCACGGGGTAACGGCCGGGCGCAGCGGGCCGCACGATATTGACGGCGAGCCGTACGCCATCCCGCATGGGGACCATGACCTCGTACTCCGTGATCGTCCGGAGAGTTGGCTGCGACAGATTGGGGTAGGGGGCACTTTCCTGTGCTCGTGTAGCGCCGGCGAAAGCGACGACGAGGGCAGGAACCAGCAGCAATCGTCGCATGGTCACCGGTGGCTCAATTGGGCAGCAGGGGCGGGCATGGCCAGAGATTGCTCTCGAGAACACGCACGCACAAGCGCGCATGGTGGTGTCGCATGCGCGCCTTGATCCAGCCGTGGGTCAGACGCGGCTCTAGAGACTCTGGAGGAACTTGATCAGCGCAACCCGTTCGCTCACGGGCAGCAGCCGAAAGGTCTCCCTTGCCTGGAGGGCTTCGCCGCCGTGCCACAGGATCGCCTCGGCGAGCGTGCGCCCTCGACCGTCGTGCAGGAAGCCGGAACCGGGAGTGACGAGTTGCGAGAGGCCGATCCCCCACAGTGGTGGTGTGCGCCACTCCTGACCGGTGGCGAGGTAGTCAGGCCGCTGATCCGCGAGACCGGCGCCCATGTCGTGGAGGAGAAGATCAGTGAACGGCCTGATGATCTGATTCGATGCGCCAGGTACTCCAGGGAGTGTGCCCGTCGTCAATTGGGGCACATGGCAGCTGGCGCACCCGATGGTGTTGAAGACGCCCTGTCCGAGGCGCACCACACTGTTATTCATGTTCCGGCGGGCCGGCACGCCTAACGTCTGCGAGTAGAAGGTCACGTCGTCCAGGGTCCGCTGGGTCAGCTCGGGGGCGTGCCGAGCGCATCCGGCATACACACCCTCGCAGCTCTCCGCCGGGAATAGGGCGCTCGTGACCCCAATGTCCTCGTTGTACGCCCCGGCAATCTGCTGAAGGGCCGATGGCCTGCTGGCCTTGAGTCCGAATCTCCCCAGCCCGAAACGCTGGTTGACTGCGTCCCAGACTCTGTTCACCTTGCCGGAAATCCCGTCCCGATTCAGATCGAACTCGTCCGCGAGCGCAGTGATCGTGGCCGCGGGAATGGCTTCGAGCAAACCCATGCCCACATTCGGCGGTGAGACGCGGGGCGACACCAGCACACCTGCTGGCAATGGTTTGTGTGTGCTGAGGAATGTGAAGACCGGCCGCATGAGCGTGTACGGCGTGCCGTCTCCGTAGGTTCCCGACACCGTCGCGTGCGTCACGGACACCAGCCCCTCCGCCGGGACCGGCGGAACGCTCAGCGACTGGAACTGAAGGCCGAAATTCGGCACCGGCACCGGCCCATTTCTCGGCCCGGTACCCGCGAGGGACACCTTCAGCACCATGCTGAACGGTTGCTGTCCAGGGGCCGGCAACTTGCCCCGTCCGTTCCGCCGGTGACACGCCTGGCAGTACACGGCGTTGTACTGCTTGCCAAGCCCGGTCACCGGGGAGTTCTCGGTTCGGAAGTGGGCATGACCCGCGTTGTGTACGACGAGTTCCTGCGCCGAGAGGCTCGGGCTGGGTTGGTCGTACGCGTCCGCGGTGAAGTCAAAGGTCGTGGTTACGCCACCGAGGAGCGCTTCTTGAGGGGGGAGCAGCGGCACCGGCAGGATTGTGGCGTGCGCTGCCGCGAAGTCGCCGCGTCCGGCCGGACCCGACAACCGGGTGCTCGGGGCATCCACACACGCAGCCAGCGTGAGCGCACCCATGCCGGCGAGAAACATGGGCACACGCACTCGCGTGTGCCCTAACGGCATAAAACAGGTAGCCATGATGTGTGTGCCTGTGCAGGAGGATACCGCAATGTACGCGGCTGGCGTGATCGTTGAACGATCCGCTCGCCAGGGCTCACACGGCGTGACCTAAATCACGGATGCATGGTGCGCAGCGTACGCGTGGGGCGTAGCGTGCTGAGCCGTGCGGCTCCCGATCGGGTGGGCGGTGTGCAGTGCTACTCGAAGAACGACTGGATGATCTCCACGATCGACGCAAACACCCCTTCGGCCGCGCCGCCCACCACTTCGGCGGCACCATCGAAGGAGACATTGCTCGCAGCCCCCGCGAGCTGCCCGAGTCCTGCCGTCGCGGCCGCTCCGGCATGGATCACCAGCCCGGGGGCCCAGAACAGTGTTTCCAGCAGCACATCTCCCGCGATCGCGCCCGCCGTCATCGCGCCGCTGGTCCCGCGCGACGTGACATCGGCGAGCGACAGCGACCAGAGACTTTTCAGCTCCGCATGATCAAACCACACACCTCGGCACGTTCCACACACATCCAGGGTCAGGGGGCCATGCGTGCGGCGCGTGAGGCGCTCGTCGCAGACCGGGCAGGCTAACTCGTTCTTGCGCCCGCAGGCCGCGCAGGTGTCGGCCGCACGATCGAGTGGCGTGGAACAGCCGTGACAGGGTGGCTTGGGCGTCGACTTGCGCGGAGGAATGAGCCGCCACAAATCACTGGGTGCATGTCGGCCGAGTTGTTGCACTTCCCCGCGCTCGAACCAGACCCCACCACAACGGGGGCAGTGGTCAAGGACCAGGGTCCCCGCAGGTCCATGGAGCTGCACCTTCTCCATCTGCACGCCAAGGCAGACCGGGCAGGGTAACCTCGTCTCCAGTGGAGCGCGACGGCCCGGCACGGCTGCATCAGCCATCGAGCAACCTGGCCGAATCGGCGGCACGGGTCCCCGTCACATGTTTTGCATCGTGAAAGGTGTAGTACACCACACCGTCGTCGGTGAAGTCGAGGTCCGCGACTTCGCGTCTCACCAGGGCGTCGAGGGCCACCTGCACCTGTTCACCAGGAAGGGCGAGAGCACTCGCGACTTCCACGACAGTGAGGCGCCCTTTGTGCTCGAGCGCCATGCGCAGGATTTCGGCTTCGATCGTCTGTTGCCGGAGTTTCTCCATCCGTTCGCGAGGAGATCCCCCGATGGCCCCACGGAGCAGGGCGATACCGCCTGCTGCCGGGAGCACCACGGTGATGAGCAGGGCAAAAAGTGTCGCGGGTGATGCGAGGCTTCCCGAGCTTCGCATGAAGCCAAGGAACATGAAAGTCGCCAGGGCGATCAGCGCCCAGGCACCGAGCTTACGTTGCACGAGGAGTCACGGCGCAGGTCATGCCGAATGCTATCGGGACGGGCGGGTTCCGGATAGCGCGAACGGTATCCCGCGTCAGGTGACACGGGGCAAGTTCGGGCCGCTCGGCCCCACGATGTGCGGCGCCCCTGTCCACGAATTGGCGATAGCCATTGTCGGCGAGGGGTGCCCGGGAGTGTCAGCGTTGCCCCCGTGCGCGCCGCGTCAGCTGCCAGCCGACCGCCGCACCACCCATCGCAAGAACGGTCGGCGTCCAGGCATGGGCCAGCGCCTTCCACAGGGCGTCGTACTCGTTCCTCCCCAAAACCACCCAGATGACCGCCCTGGTCGGCAGGTACAGGGCCAGTGCTCCGATAATCGCACCAACGCCTGGCCCAAACGCAGCCGTGCTGCCAGGTGGGGACAGAGGGTCCGCGTGCGAGGCGAGATGTGTTCGCTGAGCCCGGACCCAGGCCACCAGCCCGCCCACGATGCCCGCGATCACCGCCACCAACGGTGCAATGCCAAATGCCACCGCCATCCCGCCACCACCGTCGCGGTCAACAACATCGAACATCTCCCAGACGCCAAGGGTGCCGAAGAGGACGACGAGGTACGCCGCCAGTGCGCACCCGAGGAAGGCCACGAGAGCTTTCAGAAACACTCGGAACATCTCTTGGTGGGTTGTGAGGCCGAAGACGCGGAAAGGTGAGTGGGCGGGACCCACCACTCAACCTTGTGAGAGACGCTCCGTCAAGGCACCGTGAGGTGTGCGTGCTGGTCACTCTCGTCTGGCTCTGGCGAAACTGGAAGCCGGCATCGTCCGTCGTACAGTCTGGCTCCCTTGCTCACTCGCGCATGAAAGTGATCTTCTGGTTGTTTGTGACCATCGATGTGATCGCGGTCGGAGTGTTTGCGCTGCTCGCACTGGCCGCCGCCGGTCCATCGAAGACAAATCCCGTGTTGGCGCTGGTCTATCCGATTGGAGCAGCATTGATCCTGTTCGCCGCCATCCGTGTGTTTCTGGGCGCGCAGGGCCAAGGTGCGCGAATAGGGGCCACCCTGGTGGCAGCCCTCCCGATGCTGATACTAGCGGCGCAGGGGAGCGCCACGTTGTGGGAGCTCCGGGGATTCCGGGATGCCGACGGAAATATCCGCGAATTCCGGTCCGAGGCGTTAAATGCGATCGAGGCAGCCATCGAGAGGAACGATGTCGCAGCGGTCAAGGCGGCCTTGCCCGGGGCCGACGTCAATGCGCCGGGGATTTCCGGGGTCACGGTCCTGGGGCTGGCCTTGCGCCAACTCGAGAAAACTCCTGACCAGCTGGAGGTCGTCAAGGCGCTGCTGGCCGCCGGCGCTGACCCCAACATCGGTCCCTCCGAACTCCCGCTGCAGGTCGCCATCGGTGTGAGCCACAAGGCCGGTGCCGAGCCGGTGCGTCTCCTGCTCGAGGCGGGGGCAAACCCGAACGCGCGCAGCGAGTTCGGGAACGTGGTGTACTTCATCGCCGGTGCCGCGGGGGCCGACGTTGGCACTATGCAAATGCTGCTGGCGCGGGGTGCCGATGTGCAGCTGAAGGATTCGCAGGGCGAGAGTGCCGTGCTCCTCCCGACGAGAACTCGCAACTGGCCGGTTCTTCTGCTGTTGCTCGAGCGGGGCGCCCCTTGGCGCGACCAGAAAGGCCCAGGCGGCGTACCCTGGCGTGGATACGTGGAACAGGACGCGGCGGGTTCTACCGAACCGGGTGCGGAAGAGGTGCTGGCGTGGCTCCGTGCACAGGGGAGCACGGAGGCGCGTTAGGCACCCACCATCACCAGGGTGGCCGCGCGAGTGCTCGTGTCATGGCGCCGGGCATTGCCGCGCCACTCCACGCGCGACCGAATCCAGCCAGATCATCGGATCGTCAGGAACGGAGGTCTCCGCGCTGCTGTTGACCTGCAACGCGACGGCAACCCCCTCAGACTCGAACCACTCGACAAAGCTCAGGTAGCCGGGGATGTACCCCGTGTGAAAGATGCCGGCCCCGCCCGGTCGCTGACGCTCATCCACACCGAGCCCTTTCCACGTCGTGGCGGAGTCAGCCTGGCCCGGGTGGCGAGCGATGACAGAGGGCCACAACTCGGCCGGAACGGCACGGCCGTCGCGCCACGCCGCCATCCACTGCGCGAGATCGGCGGGTGTGGAGATAAAGCCACCGCCACCAAGCTCAAACTGCGGATTGTAGGCCAGCAGGCCACCACGTACCAATCGGCCACTCCCGAAGAGACCCTGTGGACCGTCGTGGCCGGTGGTGAGGCCCGTGGCGTCTGCCGACAGCGCCGGGCGCGTGTGGCGGAGGCCGAGTGGACGGACCAAGCGAGATGTTATGGCAGCGTAGGTTTCGGCCCCGAGGGCCCGGTCGAGGGCCAGGGCAAGCACGACGTAGTTCAAGTCGCTGTACCGCACTTGGCCCATCGGGGATCGTGGCGAGCGTCGTAACACACCGAGCCAGTCATCAACCACCCGCTCACGCAGGGGTTGTCGCACCAGCCCTTCCATGAACGTTGCGTCATACTCAGGAAAGCCGGTGGTATGAAGCATGAGCATGCGCGGAGTGACTGCGTCGACCCCGGGAATCTCCGTGGGCGTGAAGTACAGACTGATCGGTGCGTCGAGGTCGAGCCGTCCCTCGTGTGCGAGCTGCAAGGCCATCGCCGCCCAGAAGGTCTTGCCCACACTTCCAGCCAGAAACGCATGCTCGGTGGTGAGAGGTGCCCGGGTGCTGTCGTCCGCCACACCGACGACAGCCACTACCGGCTCACGCCATCTTCCCGGCGAAACAATCGCAGCGGACGCACCGGGAACCGGGTTGCGCGTGTGAAAGGCTCGGAGCGCGGAGAAAAGTGAATCGCCGACCGCCTTGGTATCACAGGCGACCGTCGAGGGCGATGCAGGAGCGCAGGCAACCAGCAGGGTGAGCGCGAAGGTGATACGCGAGCGCAATCGGGGCTCCAGGTCGGGACCCTTCGACACCGGACGGTTCGTTTCGGTTTCGTGTGCTGTGTCTGGCATCGAAGGTGACGTGGAGGTCCATGAGTGGTCCTTGAGAGAATTGGCCTCAACACGGTCATCGCGCGTGTGTTAACAATCCACCGTCCGGCGCCGTCGTACCCTGCAACGCGCTCACGATCATCGGCAAACTGACCTTATCCACAAACACCATGCGCTCTCGCCTCGCCATCTTCCTTCTCCCTCTGCTGGTTGTTGCCTGCGCCGCGTCGCGTCCGGCGGCGCGCGATTGGGAGATGCTCGGTCAGCGCACGGTGACCGACAGGGTGGATCATGACGTGATCGTCGTGACCGGAGCCGAAGGTCGCTTTTCTGCCATCCAGCTGCGCATCCAGCGGGCGGCGGTGGACTTTCACAAGGTGGTCGTGCATTTCCGCAACGGTCCATCGCAGGAGGTCGAGCTCCGCAACACGATTCGGGCCGGTGAGGCCACTCGTCGCATCGACCTCACCGGCGACGACCGGGTGATCCAGCGTGTCGAGTTCTGGTATGATGCGCGCACTGCACGCGGCAGACAGGCTGTAGTCCGGCTCTTTGGCGATCGATAACCGCCTCGTCAGGCGTGGGCCGTCACCACAGCGTCATGGTGCGGCTCCACGTCGTTTGACTTTAATGTGACCCAGCGAACAGGGCCGTTACGGCACCAGGGTGACGAGGAGTTCGTCCAGGAGATCGAACTGCTCACCCGCCGCACCGGTGCCCGAGCTGCCGGAGGCGATGGCGTCGTCGAGTGCCTGCTTGGATGAATAGAGTTCGCGCATGACCAGGTGGGTTTTGCCGTCCTTTTCCTCGAGGGTCACCGTGCTGATGGGCCCATCGGGAGTCTCCTCGTTGGTCCAGACGATGCGCGAGTTGGGAATCACTTCGATGTACCTGCCGAAGAACGCCATCGGCTGCTCAAACTCGGGGTGGCTGAAAACGAATCGGTAGGTGCCACCGGTCCGGACATCGGCCTCGCAGGACACAAGGAGATGCCGAACGATTTCGGTGTCCACCACTGCCTGAGCAAGTCGGGCTTGCTCCAGGCGTCGAATACAAGGTGCGCAGGACCGTTGAATGTGCGCGTGACGACCAACTCACGCTCTGACGTGCGTTCTACCGTCGTGGGGTACTTCATGATGTCGGGCTCACGGTCGTGTTCCTGTCATGGGTGGTTTTCTCCTGCACGAGTCCCTCAACGATCCTATCCAACTCGTCAAAGCGGGCGCTCCAGAGCTGCCGGTAACTCTCGATCCATGCCGCTTCTTGCTCCAGCCGACGCAGGCCGAGCCTGCAGGTGCGCACGCGCCCGACTTTTTCGGTGGTGACCAGTCCGGCGTGCTCCAAGACACTGACGTGTTTCTTCATGCCCGTGAGGGTCATGCGGAACCGGTCAGCGAGCTCGGTGATTGACGCGTCCTTTTGCCCCAGGCGCTCCAGAATGCCGCGTCGGGTGACGTCCGAGAGCGCGGCGAACGATGCGTCGAGGCGGGCCTGTTGTAACTGAACCATATGGTTCAGTGTACGAGATGAGCGCGGCGTACGCAAGGGGGGGCAAACAGAGCCTGACGTTCGAGTCGAACGCCAGCGCTGGCTGTCAGGGAGTAGGCGCCGCCAGACTTGTGAGGCGTCGCCACGGCGTGCGGGTGAGCAGTGCCCCGGCTCCGTCCAGTGCGGCCACGCGCCACCGGAGCGAGCCCTTTGCCTCTCGCACCACGGAGCCGGGGATCATGTAATGGACTGCGGTTCGCGGAGCGAAGGCCCGCAGAATGGGCGCACCCTCCGTCGTCTCCACGTCGAGACGGTACATCTGGGCCATGCGGTCGCCGCTCCAGACCAGACGGATGGCGCTATCAGGGGCAAAGCGCGCGCCGTTGCGCGGTGCGAGTTGCGCGAGGCGAGACACACCGGCGCCGGATGCGATGGCGCCATCGCCAAGAACCACGTAACGCAGGATCGGCATGGTGAATCCGGCCACAGCTCCCGAATGCACCAGCCCGCTCCCGGCACCTGCACTCGCCAGGTTGGAGTCGCCCTCGCGGTCGTCGACGGCCTCAAAGCGCAACAAGACGAGGTAGGATCCTTCAACCGACGTTGGCAGTCGCGCGGGATCGGGGCCGGGAAGTGTCACACGGCCGCCACCGGGGGCGACAAACAGGCTGAAGCGCTGCACCTGCGAAAAACGCCGTTGATTGCCACGTTCTTCCACGGGAAGCGTCGCTTCGGTCAGCAGGTCATCGGCACGCGGACCATCCTCGCCGGGCAACACCACTTCCCACCGACCGAGGAGGCGCCCGGTACCGTTGTAGGTGATCTTCGCGGCGAACGGCGCAGGCACTTCGCCACTCTGCACGAAGTGCACATCGTCACCTCCCTCGAACTGGACCCGCACATCGGTGAGCGAGAGTGGCGTGCGCGCCCCGGCCGCAGACGGCCGGCAGGTGACCGCCACGAACTCGTCGCGGCCTCCAGTAGCGCTGACAAACCGCCGAACGTAGAAGAAGCTCGGGGTCGAACCGCGTCGCGCGTCCTGCCAGGCACGCCGAGCGACCGAGGTGGGAATCGACATGATATCGGTGAACCCTGCCTGACCGCTCGCACGGGACAAGTCATACCGAGCAGGGAGCTGACCGAAGATGGTCCCTGGGCGGCACCGGTTCCCGACATCTGGCGCCGCACTGACCAGTTCACCGCACCAAAAGGCCTCAGCTGCGCGCATCCCCGGACGCAATCCACCAAACGTAAGAAACACGGTAGTAGGGTCCATCATGTTCACGTTCACGCCAGTGGGGTTCACGCGAACCTGGGCCCTCGCCGCTGGAACGACCAGCAGGGCAAGCGCCGCGCAAGTGAGAGTGCGTATCATCAGAACAACCTCAGGTTCAGTCCCGACGACACTGTCCACTGCCGCTGTTGGAGCACGGCCAGAGGATTGGTCGCCTGGAGCGCGAAGTCAGGGATTCTTGCTGTTGTGCGACCGAAACGCAGGAACACCTGCCCGCGTGATGCGCCGTTGCGGTTGCGCCAGATGTTCAGCGGTTGTGTGATCTCCACACGTTGTTCACCGTTGAGCGTGACGGGGCCACTCGGTGGCGTGGTGCGAAGCAGCGACAGGGCAATCACCGCCGAGGTGGACTGTCCGCGTCGGAGGTTGGTGTTGAAGGTGGCGCGGCGAGTGCGGGTGCGCTCATTGCGCTCCCTGGTGTGCTGAAAGTCCTCGCCGACGTCCAGGGAGACGTCGCCCGTGGCACCAAAGCTCCAGCCTAACGAAACCACATTGGCACCAGTGACGAAGTCGGCAGCGGCGCGCCCTACCTGCCGGTTGTCTTGTTCGGAACGGTTGGACCTGATACCCAGACGCCACGTGCCGATTTGCCACTGCAGCCCGAGGTCACGCATCAGCGACAATTGGTCCGGGACCTGGTCGGGGGTAAAGACGCCGCCGGTTGGCACGCCATCACCGGCCTGTTGCGTGCGACTCAGGGTGGCGTTGAAGGCCGGGAACCAGCGGGCCTGCTTCTGCACGCGAAAGAGCGGCGCCAATGGGATGGCCAGACTCGTCGTACGACCACGATTGCGTGTGGTGAGCAAGGTGGGAATCGACGCGAGATTGTCGCGCGAACGGGTAACGCCAACCTGACCGGAGACCGCACCGAGTCCGAACGACGCATCAGCGCCCTCGTGCTGCCGGTCCGACTGGACGTACGATGCAACACTGCGGTAGAGAGGATCGACCCGTTCATGACGGGCGCCGAGCGAGAGGCGGGCGATTCCGAGTCCGCCGACCTTGAGGTTCTGGATCGGCGAGACTCCGGTTTCGATGAATCGTGCCGTATTCGTCTCGCGCTCGACTTGCACGACCGCCGTGTTTCCGGCGCCGGTGAGCTGCGGGTCGAGGGCCGGGTTGTCAAAACGACTGCGCGAAAGACCGGTTGTGAGTCGCAACCGCTGACCCGGTGTGGCCGCACTCAGCTGCACCGATCCACCCTCACTCGACTCGGCGTCGATCACGGCGCCCTGGGTGAAGGCGCCGCGCGGAAGCATGGAGGCCGAGAGCCAGGTGGCATCGACACGCATGGCGCCGGGGCGTCGGGGGAGCAACTCCCGACCTAACGAGGCCGCGGTCACCCGGTGGTCGGGGTTGGTGATGGGCAACAGCTGGTCCCAGCCGACGGTCGCGGCTCCACCCATGGTGGTGAGCCCCACGGAGGTCCCTCCGCGATTCCAGGCCAGTGAGGCTCCCCGTGCTCCGAACCCGCTGACCAGGTGCCGACTGGTGCCGAACGTGGTGTGCCCGACGGTGAGGGCGGCACCGCCGGATCGGAGTGAGAGTCGATAGTCGGAGAGGTCGATCCTCGGCGCCTTTGCCTGACGAAGACCATAGCGTAGTGCCTCCTCGCGACGCGAGGAGCCGACCAGGGTGAGCGACGACTCGAGCGTGAACCGGGCGTGTTCGTGCGTGGTGCCGAGTGATCCGTTGAGGGAAAAGTCCTGATAGGTCGGGCGATCCGGCTCCGGGAGTCCATCGCGTCCGCTGGCCAGTTGCCCGCGGTTGCCTAACGTGGCCTGTGGTGCGGCCGAGACTCGGCGAAATCCCCCAGCGGTCAGCACCTTGATGGTCGTTCGGGTGACCTCGGTCCAATGTGAGCCGACCTGACGATAGATGACAACAGCGGTTGTGCCTGCCGGAAGTGGTTCAACACTCGGTCGGTACGTCAGCGCGAGTGGGGTGCGTTCGGCGAGCGCGGTTACGTCGGTGCCGCCAACCACCAGGACGAGTTCGCCGTCGGCCGTGGTGAGGGGCCTGCTCAGGGCAACCTCGATCGGTGTGGTGGCGCTGAGGAAGCGTGTGGTATCGACCCGCACGGTGACGGACAGGCCGTCGGGCGACGTCGGTGTCTGCGCGGCGGCGTGGAGCGCGGTGCACGTTGCCAGGAGTGCGACAGCGGCGACTGACCGTGCGAGGAATGAGCGTGAGGGGTGCGTTTTCACAGACCAAGTGACGTGGTCGGTGGCGCAGTGTTCTCACCTCCCTGTCGTGATTACCTCAGAGAGGTGGCTTCCGCAGTCTGTGCTCAGGGTACGACAACGCTCTGGGATACAGTGTTTACGCTTGTGACCGTGATGGTCTCGGTCCGGGGCAAGCCATTCAATGGCGCCGAAAGGATGAACGTGAAAGTCGTTTGGCCTTTTGGTATGACCACCACTTGAGGCACGTCTCTGAGTCCGGAGCTCCCGCTGATCGTTACCTCGTAGTTCGCTGGTGCTGCGCCCGTGAGTGTGATTGTGCCTTCGATCCTGGTTGTGGTCGTGCCTCCAGTATTCGGGACGCTCAGCGCTGTCGAGACAGAGGCAATCCGAGGAGAGGCAGAGATCGGGATCTGTGTTTGCGCCGACCCCATGCCGGAACCTGATGCTGTGACCAGGGCCGTGGTGCTGGCCGATGAGAGTGGCGTGCGAAGACGCACACTCACCTGATCAGCATCCGCTGGCACGGCCAGCACAGACGGCACGACGAGGGTGCTCGAGGCACTGGAGAGGGTCACACTCAGTCCACTCGCAGGTGCGCGGGTAGACAGCTTGAGCGTCAGGAGAACGCTATCACCCGCGATTGCGCTTGAGCCTGTGAGTGCTGCGACTTGTGGCGGGTGAATCTGGACGCTCCTGCTCCGCTGACTGGACTGAAAGCCAGCCGAGATGTTCACTGAAGTTGGAGAGGCGACGATGCCGGCCGTGACTGGAATGCGATGTGTGATCTGGCCGGCAGGCACAGTGTCGGTTGCCGGTCCGGACAACGCGGCGCTGGCGAGGCCGGCCAGCGTGATTGGAACCCCGCCAACTGGTGCTACGGCATTGAGGGAGACGGTAATTGTCGCCGTATCGCGACTTGCTATCGATGCGGGGGCACTGATGTCCGCGATGTTATAGCCTGCGACGGCGAACGAGGCCGTCGTCGCACTTCCTCCAAAAGTGCTGGAGATGGTTCCCGCCGTTGTGCCAATTGAGGCTAGTGGTGCCACGCTGAAGGTGGCGGTGGCGGCACCAGCTGGAACGAATACGTTCCCCGGCACCTGGGCTGGCGGCCCTGAGGTGCCCCCGGTCACGGAGAGGGGCACTGTGGCGCCCCCTGCTGGAGCCGCGCCCGACAGGGTGACCGTGCCCGTTCCCGTTGTTCCGGCTGGAATAGTGGTGGGGCTTACGGTGAGCGCGGTCACGCGAAGTGGGCCGGAGACTCTCACGGTCGCACGCTTCTTTATAGCGGCTATCGTCGCCATCACGTAGGCGCTGTCGTCCGTGGCGGTGGTGCCAGCTACCGCTGAAAAGGTCGCGCTGTTGGTGTTCGCCGGAACGGTCACGGAGGACGGGACGGACACGAGTGAAGAACTGCTGGCCAGCTGCACTACCATCCCTCCGGCCGGAGCAGCGTCGGAGAGCGTAACGCGCATGAGGCTGGGCAAGCCGGACCCAATGCGCAGGGTATCTCCGGTTGGATTCGCGTCGGACCCGAGACCTGAGAGCAGTGGTGCGAGAACCGTCAGGGTTGCGCTCGCTGATCCCGGGGTGGCCGTGATCTGCACCGTCGTGTTGGTCGCAACTGGATCGACCGCGGCAGAAAAGGTGACGGTCGATTGGCCACTGGCGACCGGTATCTGCAGCGTCTGCGAGAACGTCCCGGTGGCTCCTACGCGAAAGCGCACCGCGGGATGGTTCGAGGATACGGTTGCAAGGAAGTCCGAGGTCGGCGGTGCGGTCAGGACGAGCGTCGCTCCGAACTGCCGCCCCGGTTGCCCGTTTTGCCCTTGTAGTGTTGAAAGGTATGAACCCGTGACGGTGTTCGTGGCCAGGACGAGCGAGGACGCGGTGACGGCCGCATCTGGCAGAACCGTGAGGGTTCCAGAGGCCATTCGCGTCCCGGAGCGAGCCGTGATCTGCACCACCGTGGCGACGGGCACCGCCCTCGTACACAGGGGGAAGGTCCCCTTCGAGCTGTCTGCCTCGATCCAGAATTGGCCGGTGGTCAGGATTTGGCCATTTGGGCCGCATCGTCCTGCGGCCGGCGAGGAGCTCTCGAAGTAGTATAAACTGCCATAAATCGAGTTGTCGCCATCGAGGGTCACCGTCACAGTCGGACCTGTACTTCCTCCCACGGTGGTCGCGGACGACAGTACCACCGACACTGGCGATGAACGGAGCACGGTAAAGGGGGCAATGCGCTGGCCGCCTCGAAACCGCACAGTGATTGCAGACGACATATCGGCGTTGGGTACTTGTTTCGGCTTGACATTGAACGTCCCGCCGGTGGTGCCACCTTGCAGAAACAATGTCGCCGGGCTCACAGTCCAACCGCCGTCTTCGATTGTCAGGGTCGCACCCTGGCTCGCTACGGGGCCGTCGAGACTAAATGTCGCCAGCGCCAAGTTGCTTGTATCCTTTCGCCCGGCCAGTGCGTTCGGCGAGATGGTCAGACTCGCGACGCGTGGCACGTTCACCGTCAGGCTGGCGTTCCGCGAGACGCCGGCATGCGCCGCCTCGATGGACACAATGGTGTTTGACAGGACGGGACGGAGGCGGATGGTGAAGGTCCCTTCGGAGCGGCCGGCCGGAACGGTGACACTGCCGGCGATGTCGGCGGCCGCCATCGTCGATCGCAAGGCAACACGCATGCCTCCGCTTGGCGCCTCCCCGTTCAAGGTGACGGTGCCCGTCACAGACAGGCTGTCCTCCATTGCCTGAGGGGTGGCGCTCGACCGCGACAGTGTCAGCCCGGTAAGCGTTGGTGCCTGTACGGTGACAGTGGACGTGACCGGCGCGCCCGTTGGTGCCGCAGCCGAGATGGTGATTGGCGTGTTCGTCGCCACGGGCGCCGTGGAGAGCTTGAAGGTCGCAGACGATGATCCCGCTGGCACCACGATCCCGCCTTGATCCATCTGCACGACCGTCGAACTGCTTGTGAGTGCCACCGCCGTCCCGCCAGCTGGGGCCACGCCGTTTAGCGTCACCGTTCCCGTCGTGGTCGCACCCCCGGTCACCACCGACGGCGCGATCGCGACCGTCGCGACCGAGAGCGGCACATTGTCGACGACCACCAGTGTGGCACTGTTCGGACTCCCCGCTGCGAGCGTCGCGCCGGACTGCAGGGTGAGAACGATCGTTTCCGCACCTTCGGCGATGAGGTCAGCCTTGAGGGTAACGGTGAGGGCCGCCGTCGTTTGTCCCGCGGCCAGTTCGACCAAACTCACCGGGAGATCGTAGTCGACCCCACGTGTCGCGGTTCCCGTGGTGATGAAGGTCAGCTTCTCCGACTTGCTGACGTCGCCGGTGCGAGTGACAGTAAAGGTCCCGGTGGCGCCGCTCCCCTCGACAACACTGCTGGTGGTGACTGCCAGTGTTGCGGCGGCGTCCCGAATACTGATGCTGACACCACCGCTCGGCTGAACCAGAAACCCGCTTGCCGACAAGGTGACGGTCTCCGTTCCTTCGGCGACGCCATCCGGCTTGGGTGTGATCGTCAACGTGGCTGCCCGTTTGCCGACGATCAGCAGGACGGAGTCGGGCAGGGGTGCAATGTCCACACCTTTGGTGATGGAACCGCTCACGGCCAGCTTGACCCACAGATCCGAGGTAGTCGAGCCAAGACGCTCCAGCTCGACAATTGCCGGGTCGCCTGGTTCCGCCGCAGCGGCGTCAACTACGGTGAACCGGATCGTCTGGTCGTTATCCAGAAGCGTGAGGGTGGCAGAAGCCGCGCTTCCGGTGGAATAGGCGGGGCCGGGTTCGATTCGTATCACCATCGTCTCATCTTCTTCCGGGACGACGTCGTGCCGCGCCGCCACGGTGAACGAGGCGCTTGCTGCGCCGCTCGGGATGGTCACGGTCTGCGGCACAGCAGTGTAGTCCGAGTTCCGGTCAGCTGTTCCGCCGTACGACAGGCTCACGCTGAGGGGCAGGGCGCTGCTACCGGCGCGCAGTAGTGTGACGGTGACTGCGGCGCCAAGCCGTTGGCCCGCGACCAGCGGCTCCTGCAGCGTCGCCGGTGCCCTCAAGGACACGGTCGATTGCGCGCTGGCACCGCTTGGTCCAACGATAAGAGCGGTGAGCAACAGGAAGGATACAGCGAATGGGCTGCGGGACATACGTCGAACCTCGGGTGGGGTGTGGCGTCTGCAAGAGACGCGACACTCCACCGCTTGTGCTCACGGCAACGACGCCCGTGCTGAGGCGCCGCATTACCTCAGAATGTCATCAATGGAAAAGCCCGGCGGGCCGCTGAATACCAGGCGGTCCAGTCGGACGGTGAGTGACTGCGGCGCAGTGGTCGGTGGACTGCCGTTTGGGCCGCCGAGGAATGTGGCCATCGAGGCACATTGCAGACCGAAGAACATCGGCAACATCACAGTCGTCGGCTGGAGCAGGTTGCTTGCGTATATCACGCCATCGAATACCACCGCATCATCGGAGCGCACGGCGTAGTTGGCGGCATCCTGAGGGGAAAACGGTCGAACGATGGCCATGCCACGGGTCAGGGGTGGCACGATCTCCGGTATCAATCCCGGGCCAAAGGTGCCGGCCATGCCACAGCGATTCCCGACCTCGACGGCACTGAAGGCGATTTCCGCAAGCTGAAAGTCCGGAGGAAGTAGCCAGTGGCTCGTGCGGAAGTGGCACGTCACGCCGACCAGACTGCCGCGCACAATCACGCCAACGTCGCCGCCCACGTCGTGGACTCCGACCCGTTGTCCACCCGGCCAATCGCCGGAGTTGGCCTGACAGATGTTGCCCAGTCCTGCGCGCGCGACCTGCGCATTGAGCTTGGACAACAAGGCGCTGGTGTTCTCGAGTGTGTATCGGGTCGAGGTGGCAACCGTGAACGGCACCGCGATGGAAACGGTTCGCAAGTAGGCACCATTGCTGTTCAGTGCCCTGATCGACATCTGGAGTGCGCAGGTACCGGGCCGATTGAACCAGCCCTCGAAGTACACGCGCATCGTGAGGTCGGCGGCACGCGTGGCGGTGGCGAAGCTGATGGCTCCAGGCCTGTGGAACCCGCAACTACTACTGAAGGCGATGCCTTCCACGTCCGCCCGGGCACCAGGGAACTCGCGAATGCGAACAGCAAACCCTCGTTTGACCAACGGAACCAGAACACCGCCGCTGACGGAAGCATCGATCAGCGCAGGCGCCGGTGGATCAATCCGATACTGCGACTCGACCACGGTCCCCTGTGTTCCCTCATACGTGAGGATGAGCGGGCCCTGCCAACCCAACGCATCGTCAGGCACGTCGACGACCACCCGTGTTGGCGTACTCAGGGCCACGTTCACCGGCAGTCGGCGGACCTGTCCGATGACGACGCGCAGATCGGCCACCCTGAAGTTGGGCCCCGCGAAGACGATCGTGCCCTCCGTGATGGCTCGCGTGCGTGGCTGCCAATCGGTGACCGTGGGCCCCGGTGGCATGTTCCTCGGCGTTCCGAGATCGGGCGGCCCCTTGAGTTCCCGTGTTTGTGCGCTAAGCGGCAGCGCGACAAGCGCGAGTCCGGCCATGATGCGATACATGTCACCCCTCCTGTTGAGGAAGTGACGTTCGCACCTCTCGATTGTACTCACGCGTCGTTCACCCGCTGACCGCGCAGACGCGATAGAGCGAAGAGTTCGTGAGCCCCCGGCTCACTTCACCGGACGCACACGCGACTCCAACGCGCGAAAGCGAGGGTGATTCGCGAGTTTCGCAAACTCAGGCCGCGCGAGGTTGGTATACCCTCGATCCACCAGGACGGTCAGCGAATGCAGCGCGTCGTTCGTGCGCCCCAAGTGTGTTTGCAGGATCGCAGAGAATTCGTGCCAATCCAGCACCACGACGTTGTCACCGCCGATGACGGGTTCGGCAATCGAGATGGCGCGCTGATACGTGTCGATCGCGTCCGTCAGGCGGCCGAGTCCCGCGAAGATGTTCCCCTCAGCGCCGAGTGCGTAGGCGGTCTGTATGTGTCGCTCTCCCAGGACCTTCTCCCGCATCTCCACAGCCTCTCGCATGATGGGCGCTGCCTCCTTGTTTCGGCCCGCATCGTGTAGGGCATCGGCCAGGTTGTAGAGGCTGAAGGACACCAACTCGTGAACTTGGCCATACACACGCCGACGTTCGGTGAGCAGCGCGCGATGGATCGCAATCGAGGAGTCGCTCTGGCCGTCCTGGGCGAGCATGAGGGCCAGAGTTTCCCGGAAGTTGAACAACGCAGGGTCGTCTTTGTCACGCGCGGATGCGGTGGCGATTGCCACCGCGCGTCGCTGAATGGCAACGGCCTCGCTGGTTTTTCCCTGGGCACCTGTGATCCACGCGCGGATGCGTTGCACGTCAGCGGCCGTCATGGTCTGGCCCGAGTCGGCGCGCTCCAGAATGGTCACGGCGCGAGCCAGCATCGCCAGTGACCTTTCTTTCACCGCGGCGCTATCGTTCGTTTGGAAGGTGGCGAGCGCGATGCGCTGCAGCGCGGGGACGAGCTCCACCGCGTTGGGCCCGAGGGTGCGTTCGCGAACCGCGAGCACCTCGCGCATCTCGCGAATGCCGTCCTCAAAACGGCCCGCGTTCAACTTCGTGCGCGCCAGCCACTCGCGTGCGGTCGCCACCTCCAGTGGCTGGGCAGGATTCAGCGTGGTGCGAGCTTCGACCGCCTGTGTCAGGAGTGAATCGGCGCGACCGGAGAGCCCGATGAACCCATAGGCCTGACCCATGGCGAGTCGTATGTCGGCCAGGGCCGCCGGATCGCCGGCGAGGTCCTTCGCGGCGCGCTCTGCCGCGGCGTCCAAGAGCTCTCGCGCCGTGACGGTGCGGCCGCGTGTTTCACTCGGGTTGGTCGCGCGGAAGGCGCCAAGGACAAAGTTGGTAATGCGGTTCGCCCGCGCGCGTTCCGCTTCTGCCACCTTGAGGGCCGCAGCGCGCCGCGCGGATTGCCAGGCTGACCACCCACCGGCGCCGACCAGCGCTAGCAGGGCAACGGCCGCGGCGACCACGCCCAGTCGATTCCGGCTGACAAACCGGCGAAAGCGATACGGTGCCGAATCCGGCCGAGCCACCACCGGCCAGCCGCCGAGAAAACGGGTGATATCTTCGGCGAGTTGGCCTGCCGACGCATAACGACGCGACGGCTCCTTCCGCAGGGCCTTCAAGACCACCTGTTCGAGGTCTTCGTGCACGGGCACGAGTGTCCCGGGGGGCGGAGGAGCGTCCTCGACGACGGCGCGCGGCAGGTCAGGTGCCGGGACATCCTTGAACGGCCGCCAGCCCGTGATCAACTCGTACAACAACACACCGAGTGCGTAGACGTCCGTGGCTGTGGTAACGGCCTTTCCAAGAAACTGCTCCGGCGCCGCGTGTTCGGGGGTCAACAGGAGCAGGTCGCCAGTGGTGGACTCTTCGCCTGTGGTATCGAGCAGCTTGGCGATACCGAAATCGAGCAGACGGGGAGTACCATCGGGGCGCACCAGGATGTTCGATGGCTTGAGGTCCCGATGGACCACGAGGTGCGCATGGGCGAATTGCACGGCCTCACAGACCCCGAGAAACAAGCGCAATCGCTCGGCGAGTCGTAGGCCATGGTCTTTCACATACCGCGTGATCGGGACCCCGTCCACATACTGCATCACCAGGTACGGCTGGCCACCGGGTGTGATCCCGCCATCGAGAAGTGTGACGATACTCGGGTGGTTCAGCTGCGCCAGGATCTGGCGCTCCTGTCTAAAGCGGCGAAGCAATTCGTCCGACGTCCGCTCAGGCCGGACAACCTTGATGGCCACCTGCGTCTGGTACTGGTCGTCGACGCGGACGGCGCGATAGACCTCCCCCATGCCGCCGCGGGCCACCACTTCTTCCAATCGGTAGGGGCCGAGCAAGGTGCCGACGGCCAGTCGCTCACCCATGGGTCGAGCGCCAGGGAGGAGCAGGACGGGACTATCCGGCACACTCCCCTCGCCATGGGCGGCGATCATGGCCTCTACCTCGGCGCGCAGCTGCGGCTCTCCGCGACAGGCTTCGTCGAGGTAGGCCGTTCGCTGCTCGATCGGGAGCTCGATAGCATTGCTGAAGATGGAGCCGAGCCGCTCCCAGTTCTCAGGCTGCACGCGTGGGTCTCGAGGGGGAGGGGGAGGTGGAGAGGCGTGTGGCGGCGCAATCTATGACGATG
Source organism: uncultured Gemmatimonadota bacterium (assembly GCA_902826615.1). Lineage (GTDB taxonomy): Bacteria > Gemmatimonadota > Gemmatimonadetes > Gemmatimonadales > Gemmatimonadaceae > RBC101. The sequence goes on along the minus strand of CADEFN010000003.1, from coordinate 603,202 downwards.
GTCTCATTGCGCGAGATCTGCGTGGGAGCCCGCTGCGCACGGTCAGGTGCGATGCCCTGGGCCGTCAAGAGCGAGCGGAGGTCCGCCAATCCACGATAGAGCAGGTTGCGGGCACGTGCGACGCTCCACCCTTTCAGACGGGCAATTTCAAAGCGGTCGTGCCCCTGTAAACCGAGTCGCACCGCTTCCCGCCGGTCAGGGGGGAGGTCGAGCAGCGCCTGCTGCACAGCATGGCCCAGGGCATTTGCTTCTATGAGAGCGTCCGTCCGCGCATCAATGGGGAGCACGCCCGGGTCAACGAGATCGAGGTTCACGAGTCTCGCGCGATGGCGACGCCGTTTGCGGACCAGGTCTAGTGACGCAGAGACCACCACTTTGTAGACGTAGTGGGCATTGGTGAAACGCACACCACCGGGAGCGGACGCAGCCCGCCAGAGCCGGATGCGGACGTCCTGCAGGACTTCGTCGACCTCGTCCGGGTCCAGGCCATGGCGTGAAGCGATGCGGCGCCCGAACTGGGAGAATTGTTCAACGAGTGTCGACAGGTCGCTGGCGAAGTTCGAGGCGTGGCTGACCAGGGGTTGGCCATGAACGGGGGGGCGACTGACAGCGGTGGCTGGGAGCATGAGAGTCCGGATTCGAGGTGCCACCAGCTGCGACAAAGCACTCCGAGACTGGACATTGGCTTGCCACTCGTCTCTGGCGGGGTATCATCGAGTCGTGTCCTCGACGACCTCGGTCACCTCCTGCCTCGAGCGTTGGCGCGCCGGCCAGACCGGTGCCCTTGATAGCCTCCTTCCGCTGGTCTACAGCGAGTTGCGGGCGTTGGCCGGTGCGCAGCTCAACCGGGAGCAGACTGGACACACACTTGGCGCGACCGCCCTCGTCCACGAGGCGTATGTGAGGCTGGCGGAGCGAGACAAACTCGACGCGAAGGACCGCGGCCACTTCTTCGCCATTGCCGCCCGTTCCATGCGCCAGGTGTTGGTGGACCACGCCCGTTCACGGGGCAGGGGGAAGCGGGGGTCGGGTTCAGCACACGTTCCCCTCGATCTCGTGGAGAACCTGGTAGGGGAGCGCGCGGCCGACGAACTGATCGCGCTTGACGAAGCGCTGGATCGTTTGGCGTTGGCCAGTCCGCGGGCTGCCGCTGTGGTGGAGCGCCGTTTCTTCGGCGGGCTGAGTCTTGAGGAAACGGCAGCAAGCCTCGAGACGTCGGTGAAAACGATTCAGCGTGACTGGATTCAGGCGCGGGCCTGGCTGCGCAAGGAGATCGCATCAGACCTCGGGATCGATCTGTAGGTCTTCGGCGCACTTTCGGGTCAGGAGACCCTCAAGTCTGCGCCCGTGACACTCCTCTGCGCCGCACCGAATCCCCCGAGTGAGACAATCGACCCACTGCGAACGTGTGACCAGAAAGGGCCCTTTCGCCGAGGCCCCGAGTTGCCACGTCGCTGCGAGGAGTAGGGACCATGGGTCGATCCAGGAGTGCATGGAGGTGTGCCCCGCTGCTGTGGCTGGCGGCCTGTCCGATCAAGTGCGATGAGAGCTTGGGCGTTGCTCCGGGCGCCCCGCCGGTCAGCATGGTCGTCGAATCGATATCCAATCCGTTCAGCCCGAACGCGCCCAGGGTCGAACTGGTCCCTGGCGGAAACACCAGCGAGGTCCGTGTCATCCTCTCGCGCAACACCGTGAATGCTCCCAGGTCCTTTCCGGTTCAGCTGAGCACAGGGCCCCTCCCCAACGGTGTCACCGCCACATTCGATCCGCCGGTGGTCTTTTCACAGGATGCCGGCGAGACCAGTTCGTCGCTATTGACGCTCAGCGGCTCTGCCGCTGCCCTGGCGGGCCCGCTCTCGCTCGAGGTGCTGGCCACCGCGACACTTGTGTCGCCGGCATTCACCGCCCGGCTCATTGTGGATGGGGAGATCGTGCGACCGTTCCGGCTGCAGTTGTTGCAGCCGCTACGGCCCATCGAGGCAGGCACGACCGGAACTATCCGCATCAGCAGCGCGAGGCGTGCCACCTTCGATGGGATACCGACACTGCGTGTTGATCAGGCCACCTTGCCGATGGGGGCGGTGGTGACAATTCCCGCTCCATCCGTCACACACAACGTCGCGATGTCCGTGCCCGCTTCGGCCCCGGTGGGGACGTATCGGGTTCGAGCGTTTGGAAGCTATGGCGTGAATGCAGACACGCTGGACTTCGATCTGGCGGTCACCGCGCCCCCCGCGCCGTCGGACTTCAGTATGGCGGTGCAACCTTCGGCGGCCACGGTGGCGCCGGGAGGCACCGGCTCATTTGGGCTCGCGTTCGCCCGCACGGGGAGCATTGGGGATGTTGTGCTGGCGGCCAGCGGGCTCCCGCCCGGTGCAACCGCCGCCTTTTCCCCGGCCACCGTCACTGGCACGTCTGCGCAGGTGACGATTGGCACGTCCGGCACCACGCCCGACGGGACGTACTCGGTGGTGATCACTGGAACCTCGGGCACCCTGGTGCGGCAGGCCACGGTGTCGCTCACGGTGACGACACCGCCAGACTTCACCCTCGCCCTCGCACCGGCCGCAGTCACGGTGGCCCGCGGGGGCACCGGCCAGGCAAACATTACACTGCAGCGCACAGGCAATCCGGGCAGTGTGCAGTTAGCCGTCAGCGGCATGCCTAACGGGGTCACTGCTGCCATCACGCCATCCGCCACGATGGGCACCACCGCGACCGTCGCCGTGTCCGTGAGCCCAACGGCACCCGCCGGTACCTACCCGCTCGTGGTAACCGGCACGGCGGGAACCCTCAGCCGGACGGCCACCCTCTCCCTCACCATCCCGGCGCCGCCTCCAAGCCTGGTGAGCATCGAGTTGCTGGCGTCTAGCGTGACGGTGGCGTCGGGTGCCACGACGACGATTCCGGTCCGCCTTACCCGGACGGGAAGTGCGGTGGGACAACAACTCGAACTTCGTGTCGCGGGGCTTCCCGCCGGCGGCGCCGCCTGGGTGACGCCAAGTTTTACCACGGGAGATACCGCGACGTTGCAGATCGTTGGTGGAACGGTTGGCACCTCGACCATCTCCGTCTCGGCGGTTGTCGGGGCGAACCCTCCGACCGCGTCGGTGACGGTCAATGTGGTGACGCCGTCGACGCCCGACTTCTCGTTGGTTCCGAGCGCCACCACGCTGGGCCTGGTCCGTAGCGGGCCGTTCACGCCGATCACCCTCGACATTCGGCGTGTGGCAGGGTTCAGCAGCGCAGTGGTGCTCGACGCCATCACGGATCAGCCCGGGGCGTATGCGGTGAACATCTCGCCCGGCTCTACCTCAGGCACGAGTGCGTTGGTGGAGATCTATGTGAGCGAGCTGGTGTCACCCGGGGTGCATGTGTTGGTGCTGCGGGGGACGAGTGGTGGGCTCGTGCGCACGGCACGCTTGACGATCGTGGTGCGGTAGGAGCGATACATCCGGACCTGCGGTAAGACTCGCGGCGAGGGCGGTTGTGTGATCCAGCGCACTTCGGTGTGAAGCGGCTGCACGGAGTTTGGCACCCGCACTAGGATCCTTGAACCCTCACCACAACGCCCGTGTCTGATTTCTACACCGCAACCACGCGGGTCACGCTCGGCCCCGGGACCGGCCTTCTTGTCGGGACAGCCACAGTGACCTTCCCGGCTACGGTCGCTGAGGCCACATGCCATCTCCTCTCGTATCGCCTGGGCTACCTGGACACCGACCACAAGATTCGACTGATCGAGGTGACGAGCCGGGTGCGGAGCCTCTCCGGAACGCAGGCGACTGTCGAAATCTCGGCAACGCTGCAGGATCAGAATGGGGACGACCGTTTTGATGCCGTCGTCGAGGTGATGGTGGTCGGTCGCAGCAGCGCTCCGCTCAGCTATCCCCAGGAGTTTCAGCAACAGGCGCGTGTGCACCGGGTGTCGTCAGATGGGCTGGAGACCGCCAGCAGCACCCAACGCATGCCCTTCACGATCTCGCCGACCTTTGCCGCCATCGACAAGTTTGTCTACGGAATGGAAGGGGTGCTCTTGCGCAAGTTCCTTTTCCTGCGCGACCAGTATGTCCGGCGCATGGGCGCAGCACTCACCGCAACGCGTGTCGGCAGCGAACTCGAGACGACGGCCACGCTAACCGCCACGGACAACTCCCCCAGCGACGATCGGTGGTCGCAGGACATCACCGTGTCTGCCGTCGGCGCCGATAATCGCGTGGGCAGCACACGGACCGTCTGGAGCCCGAACCTGCTGTTTACCGAGCGGAGTGTCTCATGGGCGGTGCCACGGGGTAGTGTCACCCTCTCTCCCGGGAGCGACCCGCATCGCGGCGTGACCCTGAGGTTCCACACCACGACTCCAATTTTCGCGCCAATGATCCGCAGCTTTCGCATCGAAAGCACCGACGGCGATCACAATCTGCAGGGGATCGGCGTGCGCTTGCGGCACAGCGCGTCGCCCGGGCTGCGCGTGCTGAACGTGGAGGCGTTCTTTTTTGATGCTGACGCCGCCGAGGGGTTTCAGGCCACCGTTGGCTGCACCATATATCACACGCGGGCGCTGAGCTTTCTGGTGTAAGCACCCACGACACCCGCCCGCGCTACCGACCGCTGCCCGATGTGTGGTCGACCTGCGCCTGCAACGCGCGCGGCCGCACGATGAAGGCAGGGTGCCGGATCATGCGCGCGGACCGAATCGTGATTCGATGACACCGCGAACCCTTGCCAGGTTCGCCGGCTCCTCGGGCCACCCTGCCGAGAGTGCCACGGCCTCCAGAGCATCGATGTTCAGCAGTTTGAGCAACGCGTCGGCACAGTGATAGCGTTCGAGGTACTCGCGATCGCTCTCCAGCACATCGAAGAGCACCCAGCACACTTCGGCGGAAGGCCTTCGCGACCCGAGCTCACGCCACAGCCCGTAGTATTCGCCCGTGGAACGGCTGCGTACGGCCGCGAGCAGTTGGTGGTCCGAGGCCCGTTTCCAGCGGCTCTCTTCCTTTGATGATGCGTCTTCCCATAGTGAGCGCCAGTCGCCCATCAAGCCTCCTGCGTAGTGTGGTGGAGCGCCGCGTGTGCGTCTCCGCTCTCATCGACTACTTCTTCTCCTCCACCAGCACGGTGCTCAGCACGAAACTCACCACCGTCACCACCAGTGCGCCGGCGAACGCCGCGCCAAAGCCACGCACCACAAAGGCAATACCCAGCTCACTCGAGAGCCGCGCGGTGATCAGCAGCATCACCGCGTTGATCACAAAGGTGAAGAGCCCGAGGGTGAGGAGAATGGCGGGGAAGGAGAAGAACTTCACCACGGGCCTGATGAAGGTGTTCACCACCGCAAAGACAAGCGCCACTCCCGCCAGCCCCATCGGCGGCCCCTGATACGAGATGCCATCGACCAGCCGTGTAGCGGCGTAAAGCGCGGCGGCATTGATGGCAAGTTTGAGCAGAAAGTTCATGGTGACCCCGGACGACGGAAGCGTGCACGTGCTTGCTCTACGAGTCCCCGGGCATGGCAGGTTTCGACGTGATCGTTCACAATCCCCATGGCCTGCATGGCGGCGTACATGGTGGTGGGTCCCACAAAGGTCCACCCGAGTCGTTTGAGCTCCTTCGAGAGCGCCGTCGACTCCGCCGTCGTGCTCATCGACGACAACACCTCCCAGGTGAGGCGTTTGGGGCGCTGTGTGGGGTCGGGTTCGAAGCTCCAGAACATCGACGCCAGTGAACCCGTGCGATCGACATATTCACAGGCCCGTTTGGCATTGTTGATGGTGCTTTCGATTTTCCCCCGATGCCTGACGATGCCGGCGTCGGTAAGCAGGCGCTCGACCGTGCGGGAGGTGTAACGCGCCACCTTCTCGAAGTCGAAGTCGTCGAACGCCGCGCGGAAGTTCTCGCGCTTCTTGAGGATGGTGAACCAGCTCAACCCCGACTGGAATCCCTCGAGACAGATCTTCTCGAACAACCGCTGATCGTCCTTCACGGGGAGGCCCCACTCGGCGTCATGGTATTCGACGTACAGCGGGTCGGTCCCACACCAGACACAACGCTTGAGTCCATCGGGACCGGTCAGAATGCGCGAAGTCATGCGCCAAAGTATCACGGCAGTGACCCGACGCACAGCCGCCCCTCGGCGTGCAACACGGCCCCTGAAAGGGTAAAGCGCGACCTTGGTGGTCCAACCACCGGCCACCGGCATATGCGTTTACAGCGTGGGACCTCGACTCTCCTCCTCGCCGTCACAGCGGCGTGCGGCTCGGCGGTCACTGACAACGGGGCAGAACCGCTCACCCCCGACGACGCACAACTCTTTCTCATCAACGGCCCACTCAACGGGCGCCGCCCATTCCCCGCCAGCAACTGGTGGAACACCGACATCAGCGCGCAACCGGTCGACGCCAATTCGGCCACCCTGATTGCCAGCTGCGGGCTGCGCAACCTGCACCCCGACTTTGGCACCACCTGGAATGGCGCGCCTAACGGCATTCCCTACGCGCTGGTGGGAAGCGGACAGAAGTTGCGCCCTGTCACCTTCCAGTATGCCAGCGAGAGCGATCCGGGGCCCTATCCCATTCCCAAGGCCCCTCCCATCGAAGGTGGGCCTAACGGCACTGGAGACCGTCACGTGATTGTGGTGGACACGATCGCCTGGAAACTCTACGAACTGTTTGACGCCCACCCCGTGAACGGCGGTCTGAGCTGGCGTGCAGGATCGGGCGCGGTCTTCGATCTCAACTCCAACGCGTTGCGCCCACTCTACTGGACCTCGGCTGATGCGGCGGGGTTGCCCATCTTTCCGGGGCTGGTGCGGTACGACGAAGCCGTACAGAGGGGCGCCATTCAGCATGCGCTCCGTTTCACCTGCCCGCGCACGCGTCGCGGCTTTATCACTCCAGCACGTCACTTTGCCAGCAACGACCCCTCGCCATCACTGCCACCGATGGGGATGCGCGTCCGGCTCAAGGCGAGTTACGACATCACGACGTTCCCGCCGGAAGTACGCGTGATTCTCACGGCCATGAAGCGGTATGGCATGTTGCTCGCCGACAATGGAAGCGGCTGGTACGTCTCAGGTGCGCCTGACCCGCGATGGAACGACTCCAATCTCGGTACGCTCAAGCGGGTGCCCTCGTCGGCGTTCGAGGTGGTGCAGATGGGGCCCGTGACACAGTAGGCCCCGTGATGTCCCGCATCACCTAACGACGCAGGGCCGTATCGGGAGTGATGCGGCCGGCGCGCAACGCCGGCAAGATGCAGCTCAACAGGGTGGCGGCGCCCAGAACGAGGGCGACGCCACCCAGGGTGACGACGTCCCATGGCTGCACCCCGAACAGAAGGCCGCGCAGCGCCCGCGCGCCGAGCAGTGCCGCGGGGAGACCAACCACCAGCCCTGCGGCAGTAAGCGCGCCACCCCAGCGAAGCACCAGCCGCATGATGTCCGCGGGGAGGGCACCTAACGCCTGACGCACACCGAACTCCCGTTCGCGCTGGCGCACATGGTAACTCACCACGCCATACAAGCCGGCGGTGGCCAGGAGCGCGGCGGCAAGACCGAGCGCGGTGAGCAGCGAGGTGCTGGCGCGTTCCAGCGCCACGGAGGCCCGCAGCCGGTCGCGCATGGAGCGAACGTCAAAGAGGGGAAGGGTGGGATCCACGCTATTGATGGCGCGCGCAACGGCAGCGGTTGTGCGTGCCGATGGGCCGGGACGCCACACCACGTGCACCGAGCGCGCACTCCAGTCGAACACCTCGGCGGGCGTCTGTGCGATGCTGATGAACACCTGGGGCACGGGATCCGCTCGCAACCCATCGTCGCGCGGCTCACGCACCACACCGACAATCTCCCAGGGATATGGCGTGCCGGTGCTGTCGAGAAATGGAGAGCTGGTCCCGCCGATGAGACGGCCAACTGCGTTGCTTTCAATTCCCAGTCGTCGCGCGAGCGTCTCGCTGATGAGGAGTCGCCGCGTGGCCGTGCGAGTTTCGGAGACATCGAGATCGCGCCCCGCCGTGAGGGAGATCCCCATCACACGCAGGTATCCCGGCGAGACAAAACGCAGCTGCGCGTTCACGTCACCCCCCTTGCCCGACTCGCCGCCGAGCACCCGGAAATCGCTCCCGCCACCCTCGCCGCCTAACGGGACGGTCGAGGTGAGGGCCACACTCGACGGATCTGTTTCGCGCAGCGCCGCGAAGATGCGCTCATGCGCCCCGATCACCGCATCGGCATCCGGATACTCCCGCGACGGCAAGGCGTAGCGCGCGGTCAGCACACTGTCGACGGAAAATCCTGGCGCAATACGTCCGGTCTGTTGTGCACTGCGCAGCAGCAGACTGGCCCCGGCGAGCAGCACCGCCGAGACCGCAATCTCGGTCACCACCAGCACCTGACGAGTGCGTTCACTCGACACACCACCGGTTGAGCCACGACCCCCTTCGCGCAACATGCCGCCGGGACTCACGCGCGAGGATCGCCAGGCGGGGAAGAGCCCGGCCAGGAGTGCTGTGGCGATGGTGGCGCCAAGGGCAAAGAGGACCGAACCGGTGTCGAGCCGCACCTCTGACAGACGGGGGAGATCCTGCGGCAGGATGAGCACCAGGGCCTTCACCCCCCACCAGGCGAGGAGAAGACCTGCGGCGCCGCCAAACAGGGCCAGCAGGGTGTGTTCGGTAAGAAGCTGCCTGACGAGTCGTCCCTTTGATGCGCCAAGGGCGGCACGCACCGCCAGCTCACGCTCACGCCCGGCACCCCGCGCCAGCAGCAGACTCGTGATGTTCACACAGCCGATGAGCAGGACGGCCAGCACGGCGCCCATCAGCAGGAGCAGACGACCGCGAAAGGGTGCGGTGAGATGGTCGCTCAGGGTGGTGACCACGGCGCGACGTCCCTCCAGGTCAACCTTTGCCGCCCGCGCCGCATTCTCCAGGAGCCCCTGCAACTCCGACTCGGCCTGACGCAGCGGTACCCCGTCGCGTACCAGCCCCACCAGGGTGAGGAACGGGGTGAAGTTGGCGCGCAGTCCGTCGGGAAGGGGATCGGGGACGAGGAACTGCGGCTGAGTGCCCAACCCCTCGATGGATGCCGGGAGAACCCCAACAACCGTGTGCAGCTTGCCGTCGAGTTGCACGGAAGTCCCCACCACCCGCGGGTCGGCGCCGAAGCGGTCGATCCAGAGCGACCGGGCCAGCAGCACGGCCGGTGTCTGGCCCGCGGCGTAGTCGTCGTCGCCAAAGAGCCGCCCGGGCGACGGTTGCAGGCCAAGGGTCTCCAGAAACCCGCGACCCACCTGCAATCCTTCGATGCGCGTTGGCTCGCCTTCGCCCAGCAAGGTCATGGCAGTGGCACGGCTGGTCGAGAGACGTTCGAGCATCTTGCTCCCGTCGCGCCACACGTGGGCCACGGCCGGGCTCACACCATCGCCCCCATCACGTGTCGCCACCGTGACCCACACCGTGCGCGCGGGATGCGCCACCGGGAGGGGACGGAGGACCACTCCGCGATACAGCGAAAACACCGAGGTGCTGGCGCCGATTCCCAAGGCCACCACAATCAGCACAACCACAAGCAGGGCCCGGTCGCGCGTGAGCGAGCGCCATGCGAGGCGAAGATCCTGGCGCACTTCGTCGAGGTGCTGCCGACGTGTAGAGTTTGCACGATGTGCCTCATCAATTTCCAGGCACTCGTCGCGGACGCGTGCGGTATCGCCAAACTGGCGGGCCGCCTCTTGCCGCGCGGCATCCGGGGCCAGGCCCTGCTGCACCAGTGCTTCCTCGCGCAGCGACGCGTGCAGGGCCAGCTCGTCGTCGAGGTCGCGCTCGATCTGGCGTCGTGAGGTGGGCAGCCGAAAGCGTTCCTTCATCAGGCGGGCTCCGCCGTGGTCTGCGCGAGGGCACGCGCCACCGAGGCCACGTAGCGTTCCCAGGTCGACACCTCGGCGCGTAGCGCCGCCCGGCCCCGTGTGCCGAGTTTGTAGAACTTGGCTCGGCGGTTGTTTTCGCTCACGCCCCATTCGGGCTCTATCCAGCCCTTGGCTTCGAGGCGGTGTAAGGCAGGATAGAGTGTGCCCTCTTCGATAAGGAGGTCGCCACCGGTGGACTGCTTGACCCAGTCCGCCACGCCGTATCCGTGCCGTGGACCCCACGTGAGAGACTTGAGGATCAGGAGCTCGAGGGTGCTCCGCAGGAGATCAGCGTCAGTGGCCATTGGTCGCGTCTGAAAGAGGGCTTCCCCTTGTGTCGCAAGGGAAGCTAGTGCCTTCCCATGGCCACGCAAGGGGAGGTGGCTGCCAGAGGGCCCGGGCGGTACCTTGGCACTCGACTCAACGCCTTCCCATGACCGACTTGCTGCGTCACTCCCTCGCGACACTCGCGTACCGCGCTGCCAAGACCATGCGCGACGCCCCGGCAGACTTTCCATCGTTTGACGCGGGGCAGGGCACCCGCACCCCACTGCACATCGTGTCGCACATGGGAGACCTCATGGCCTGGGCGGTCACCATGGCGCGCGGGGAAGAAAAATGGGTTGATGCAACGTCCGGCACCTGGGAGGGGGCGGTTGACCGCTTCCATCAGGAGCTCGCTGCCTTTGACGCCTACCTCACGTCGGGAGCCGTGTTAGGCGCGAGCCCGGAGCGCCTCCTGCAGGGGCCCATCGCCGACGCGCTGACCCACGTTGGCCAGCTGGCCATGCTGCGACGCATGGCTGGGAGCCGGATCAAGGGGGAGAACTACTTCAGGGCCGAGGTGACCGAGGGACGACTCGGTCCCGACCAGGCCGCACCCCGCCGAGAGTTCTGAAGCAGGGGCCCCGGTGGGCAGAAACGACAAAGCCCGCCGCGGGTGCGACGGGCTTTGTCTTTGTGCTGTAATGAGCTCCCGAGGAGGGACTCGAACCCCCGACAGGGTGATTAACAGTCACCTGCTCTACCACCTGAGCTACTCGGGAATGAGGGGCGAAAGGTAGAAGGCTCCCACCTCAGGGTCAACCGAAGGTCACCGGCCGGGGTAACGCGCCCGGAGCTCCTCGATCAGGGGCATGCGCACGTCCCGAAGGTCACTTCGACCGGTCACCTCGGGGTTCTGGGTCGAGAAGAAGCCGAGTCGGGCCTCTCGACCCGTCAGGAGAAAGTCGGTCGTCACAACGCGATAGACCTTGTCTGGCTCGATGGGGTTGGAGCCGACGAGCACCCGCCCCCCTTCGACTCGTGCTCCGTAGCTGTGCAGGAATCCTCCGATGCCTGCGTTGAGCTGGCCCATCAGCAGCGCCTGAGCGATGACCCGACCCGGCATGTTCACGCGGACCAGCGGACCCCCAAACGGCAGAATGCGAATGATGTCGTATTGCGTGAGCGGTCCCGCCGGCACGATGTCGTCGATGCGGACACTGCCTGCGTTGAAGATGCCGATGTCGGCGGTGGGGTCTTCACGTCGCATGGCCGCTAGCATGAGATCCGTCATGTTGCTGGTGCGCGCACGAATGGTGCTCTCCCGCGCATCCAGTGCCTCAGGGATGACCGCGACGAGGTCGCGCGGAGAGAACCCCGATTTCACGTAGCCCTCGAACGCCTGGGTGAGCCAACGTTCCACCTCGGCCTTCACCTCCGAGTCTTCGCTGGTGGCGTCGGTGACTGGCACGAGCTCGGTAGTCACGACCGGTCGCCCACCCGTACGCGGAAAGTGCAGCGTCACCAGCTGCACACTCCTGGCATTGCCGTCCGCCTTCACGATGGGAGCGAAGTGTTCACCGCGACGCAATACAAAGTTGTCGTGTTCGTGTCCGCCAAGGAGGAGGTCGATTCCCGGTGTTTCGGAGACCAGCCGGTCGTCTTCGTAGTAGTACTGATGGGTGAGGGCGACGACGGCATCCACGGAATCGCGAATCGCGGCGACTTCGCGTTTGACCGAGGCATATTGATCTTCATAGCGCACCCAGTTGGCGCGGTTCACTGGGGTGAGGGTGCCGACAAACCCGACGCGGATGGTTCGCCCGCCGAGCGTGAAGGGCACGATAGCTCGGCGCACTGTGCCTGGAAAAAGCGATCCGAGTGTGTCGGTCACGTTGCTGATGACATACCGGAACCGTGACTCGGCGATGCGGGCGCGAAAGAGGGGTTCGGCGAGATCGAGCTCATGATTGCCTAACGTGGCCCAATCCATGCCGACGGCGTTGAGCACCGACACCATCTGCCTTCCCGCGAGGGCTTCACCATCGACGCGAGCGGTGCCAAGGGCCGACGGAGAGAAGAAATCGCCGCCGATGGTCATGACCACCGTGTGGCCCTTTGACTCCAGCTGCTTTCTCAGCGTGGCGACGCGCGCCAACCCACCGGCGCGTCCCCCTTCGACCGGGGTGATCTCGTAGACGTCGTTGATGTGGAGGAAGGTCAGCTTCGGCCCGTCGGGGAGCGGCGGGGCGAAGGTGGCGACAGAGCGGGTGGTGGTGGCGCAGGCAGCCAGACCGGCAGCCAGGAGAGCGGCGACGAAGCGGAAGTGCATGCCGAAAATCATCATTCGGCCCCTCTGTGAAGCAAGAGGGGAACGATGAATCGTACGGAGTTTCGTGCGATACGTCTGAGTCGCGGGTTAGTTTGGGCACGACCACCGCCACGCGCAGATGCCACAACAAACGCAACGACTCCTTGCCGTGATCACTGGCGCCTCAGAGGGTATTGGGCGCGACCTGGCCTTCTGCTACGCCACGGCGGGGTTCGACCTGGTGCTGGTGGCCCGGCGCGAGGCACTGCTCACGGCCCTCGCCGAGGAGCTGTGGACCACCTGTCATGTGAAGAGCCAGGTGGTGCCGGCGGACCTCGCCACGGCCCAGGGGTGTGAGGCGGTACTCCGGGCGGTGGAGCCCGAGCGCGGGCGTTTGCACGCTCTGGTGAACAACGCCGGTTTTGGCACCCATGGCTGGTTTCACGAGATCCCCATCGATCGGCAGCGCGACCTGATCGAAGTGAATGTGTCGGCCCTGACGCACCTGTGTGCGGGGGTGCTGCCGTGGATGCGCGCCAACGGGCGCGGGCACATCATGAACGTGGCGTCGGTGGCGTCGTTCCAGCCCGGACCACTGATGGCCACATACTACGCATCAAAAGCCTATGTGTTGTCGCTTTCCGAAGCGCTGCATAACGAGTGCAAGGGCACGGGGGTTACCGTGACCGCGGTCTGCCCGGGCCCCACCGTGACGGGTTTTCCGAAAGCGGCGGGCATTGGGCCCAATGCACGCGCTGGAGGGGCACCGCCCATGTCGTCCCGCGTGGTGGCGGATATGGCGTTTCGCGGGACGATGGACGGTCGGCGCGTGGTGCTCACGGGGTTCCGCAATCAGGTGGCGGCGTTCATCGGACGTTACTTCCCGCGAGCCTTCACCGCCTCGCTGGTGCGCCGTATCCAGATGGCCCGATTTCCTGCGGCTGACGGCAGGTGACGGCTACTTCCGGCCCTTAGGGTCGGCGAGCTCCATCTCCAACAGCCCGCGCAGGAATCGTCCGGTGTGCGACGCCTCCACCCTGGCCACCTCTTCGGGGCGGCCCATCGCGACGACGAGGCCCCCACCACTGCCACCTTCGGGCCCCATGTCGATGATCCAGTCGGCGCATTTGAGGAGGTCGAGGTTGTGCTCGATGAGCAGCACCGTGTGACCGGCGTCGACGAGCCGGTCGAGGACCTCGGCCAGTTTGCGGACATCGTGGAGATGCAGTCCGGTGGTGGGTTCGTCCATGATGTACAGCTTGCGTCCGGCCGACTTGGCGGACGACGCCAGCTCCCGCGCGATCTTGACACGCTGGGCCTCACCACCCGACAACGTGGTGGCCGCCTGCCCTAAACGCAGATAACCCAACCCCACCTGCTGCAGATGCCACAACGACTGGCCGAGTTTCTCCTCATGCGGGAAAAAGCGGATGGCCTGGTCGACGGTGAGATTGAGGACGTCGTGAATGTTCTTGCCGTTCACCGTCACTTCCAGGACCTGCTCCTTGAAGCGACGCCCGGCACACTGCTCACAGGGCACATACACGTCAGCCATGAACACCATCTCGACCTCGATGTATCCGGCGCCTTCGCAGGTCTCACACCGCCCGCCCTTCACATTGAAGGAAAAGTGCGACGGTCCGAGTTTGCGCTGCCTGGCCGCAGGGGTCGACGAAAAGATGCGACGCACTTCGTCCCACGCCTTGATGTACGTGACGGGGTTGGAACGCGGCGTACGCCCGATGGGCTGCTGGTCGATGAGCACCACCTGGGTGAGCGACTCGTAGCCCGTGAGCGACTCGAAGGTGCCGACACTTTCGCCGAGATGCCGCTTGGCGGTTGTCTCGCCGGTGAGTGCCGCCTCGAGCGCCCGGTAAAGCACATCATGCACGATGGTGCTTTTGCCGGAGCCCGAGACCCCCGTGACAGCGGTGAGGGTGCCTAACGGGATGACGATGTCGGCACCCTGGAGGTTGTGCTCTCGAGCGCCGCGCAGCTGGAGTCGCGTTTTGTTCACCGGCCGGCGCCGGGTGGGAATGGCCAGGGTCTGCGCCCCGGTGAGATACTGCCCGGTCAGTGGACTCCCCGCCGCCTCGCTCACCGGGCCGGCAAACACCACATGGCCACCCTGTTCGCCACTCGCCGGCCCGAGTTCGATCATGTGGTCTGCCGAACGAATGGCTTCGAGGTCATGCTCGACCATGACGACGGTGTTGCCACCATCGCGCAGTCGCTTGAGGAGTGCCAGCAGCCGGTCGAGATCACGGGCGTGCAGACCGATCGATGGCTCGTCGAGGACATACAGCGTATCGACCAGCGCCGAGCCGAGCGAGTTGGAGAGCGCGATGCGCTGCGCTTCACCGCCGGAGAGTGTGCGGGTGGTTCGTTGCAGCGTGAGATAGGTCAGCCCCACGTCGCAGAGAAAGCGCACCCGATGTTGCGCCTCGGAGAGAATGTGCGACGCCACCTGCTGTTCAAAGGGCGACAGGGCGAGGTTGTCGACCCAGCTGCGCAGCGCCCCGATGGGGAGTGCCGCGATTTCGGCGATGGTGCGCCCCGCGACGCGGACGTTGAGGGCGTCACGATGCAAACGCGAACCACCGCAGGTGCTGCACTCCATGGCGGTCTGATACTGCCGCAGAAAGACGCGGATGTACTGCTTGTAGCGTTTTTCCTCGAGTGCCTCGAGAAAGGGAAAGATGCCCTGGTATCCGCGTCCCGTGCGGCGCAGGAGCAGCTCGCGCTGGGAGGCACCTAACGATGACCAGGGTACGTCCTGCGGAATCCCTTCCTTCTTGCAGAACTCGCTGAGCGTGCGCCGGCGTCCATCGTAGCGCGGTTTGGTCCACGGGTCGATGGCGCCATCGCGAATGGAGCGCCCGGGCTGCGGGACGATGAGTGACTCATCGTAGGTGAGTACGGCGCCAAAGCCGTTGCACGTGCCGCAGGCACCCCGTGGGTTGTTGAACGAGAAGAGTTGCGGCGTCGGCGCGGGGGCCCGGAAGCCGTCGTTGGGACACTCAAAGCGTTCGGTAAAGCGCAGCAGCGTGGTTTTGCGCTCACCCTCCAGCACCACCAGGGCGCAGTCGCCGTCGCCCTCGCGGAACGCCGTGCCAGCGGCCTCGGCCAGGCGTCCGCGGGTGTCGGGGCCGGCCGTGAGCCGGTCGACGACAACCAGGAGCTCGGGGGAGCGGGCGAGGTCGATTTTGCGAGCGCTGAGGTCGTCGAGGTGGATCGCTTCGCCATTGAGCACCACACGCAGGAACCCCTGCGCGCGCAGGTTCTCCTCGATCACCGCGCTTGTCACCCGGTCAGACGCGCGCAGCGGAAAGGTGACGAGGAACCGCGTGCCGGCGGCGAGGGCCTCTCCCTGGGCGGCCACCGACTCCACACTGTCGGGTGCCAGGTCGCGCCCGCAGAGGGGACAATTGGTGCGCCCGATGCGTGCGTACAACAGCCGCAGGTAGTCGTAGATCTCCGTGGCGGTGCCCACGGTGGAACGCGACGATTTGCTCGGGGCCTTCTGCTCGATGGCTACCGCCGGGGAGATGCCGTCGATCGAATCGACGTCGGGCTTCTCCATCCGCTCGAGAAACTGCCGCGCGTACGACGACAGCGATTCCACATATCGTCGCTGTCCTTCGGCGTAGATGGTGTCGAACGCCAACGACGACTTGCCGGAACCCGAGGGGCCGGTAATGACCGTGACCGCTCTTCTGGGGATGCGGACGTCGACGTTCTTGAGATTGTGCTGTCGCGCCCCACGAACAAGTATCGCGTCCTTCACAGGCGGGAAGCTAACCGGGTCGAGTTGACCACGCTCCCGGACGTTCTGCCCTCGTGTAATACGTGCCGCACCCGCCCCGTCACAGCGCAGGTGCTCGGCGCTTGCGGCCCGCAGACAAGGCCCAATAGGTTTCCCCCGCTTCAATGAGTGCCGCCGCCTTGCTCCATGCGGCGGCCTCGTTGTTTCGGCAATGCCCAAACTCCCCCGCAATGCCCTTTCTGCAGCTCCGGGACTCGCGATATCCCCTCCGGCCGGGCCAGAACCGTGTCGGCTGGGGAGGTGAGCTGGAGGTGCGTCTCCCGGCGGGAGAGGGGTCGGCTGACGACGCCTCCGCCGTGATCAATCTCGCGGGGCCCGCGGTGACCCTCGCGCCCGGTACGGGCGCCCACGGCGTGCAGCTCAACGGAGTCGTGGTGGGCGAACCCACACCCCTCCTGCACGGCGACCGCATTGCCCTCAGCGGCTGCGAGCTGCGGTTTGGCGATGAGCAGCAGCTGGGCGAGACGGTGGCTCTGAGTGACGATACCGACGTTCGCATCGCGACCCCGGGCCCGACAGTCAAAAGCAGTCGTCGTGCCGGGCGGCTCCTCTCTCAGGTGGATGGCCGTGAGTATCCCATACCCGACGGTGGGCTCAGCATTGGTCGCGACCCGGGTTGCGACGTGGTCATTTCCGCTCGCGACGTGTCACGGCAGCATGCCTCGATTCGCCGTGTGCCCGACGGCTACATGGTGCTCGACACCTCTGCCAACGGGGTCTGGGTCAACGATGCCAGGGTGCAGGCAGAGCTTCCCCTCGGCCGGGGTGACAGCCTTCGCATTGGTCGGGAGGAGTTTCGCTTTTACGCCGAGGACGCGCCCGTGAACGTGGCGGAGGCACCCATTCCCGCACTGGCCAACACCGGCACATTCGCCGCGGCCAGGCCGACGCCCCAGTCTGTTCGCGCGGCACCGCCCAAGGACGAGCTGCGGCCCGTTCTCGGATATTTCGAGATCGTCAACGAGGGCCCCACCAGGGGGACGCGCCATGAGATCACCGTCCCGCGTGTGGAAATTGGGCGTGGCCAATACAATGACGTGGTGCTGAATGACGAGAGCGTGTCGGACAGCCACGCCAAGCTGCAGCGAAAGGACGACGCCTGGTGGCTGGTCGATCTGGAATCGACGAACGGCACCTATGTGGGCGGCACCCGGATCGCGGACGAAGTGCAGCTGGTCCCCGGGAGCGAGGTCCGGTTTGGCGGAGTAAAGGCAGTTTTGCGCATAACTGGAATACCGGCTCGCCCTTCTGGTGAGACTCGGGTTATTGTTGGGGTGAAGGGACCGGACCCCAAACGGGCGGAGGCTCGGCTGAAGGAACTTGCCGAGCATGCACCACCCGCAGCGGCACCCGGATCTCGTCGTTCTCCGTTGTTTTGGCTCGTACTCATGGTGTTTGTGGCCTTGATCCTTATCGTCGTCTGGCGTGCGAGGGGGGCATAACATGGACCTCACCGTCGCCGCTCGAACCGATGTTGGCATGATCCGCTCCGGCAACGAGGATGCGTTTTTTGCGCATGCTACTCGTGAGCGCGGGCTGTTCATCGTTGCCGATGGAATGGGAGGACACGCTGCTGGCGAGGTGGCCAGCGAGATGACGGTGCAGATCGTCTCGCGTGAGCTGAGCGAGATGGGTGAGCTCGACGAGGCGGCGGTCGAACGGGTAGCCGCGTCGATTCAAAACGCCAACCGCGCTGTCTACGATCGCACCATTCACGAAAGCGACAAACAGGGAATGGGTACCACCGCGTCCATCCTGCTCGTATCGGAGGGACGTTTTCTTATCGGGCAGGTTGGCGACTCTCGTGTGTATCTCCTGCGCGACGGCGCCCTGCGGCAGCTGACCAAGGACCATTCCTACGTCCAGGAGCAGGTCGACGCCGGATTGCTCACTCCCGAGCAGGCCCGATACCATCCGTACAGCAACGTGATCACCCGCTGCGTTGGCGCGGGGGAAAACGTCGAGCCCGACACCTACACAGGTGAGCTGCGTGCCGGTGATGTCTTCCTTGTCGCCAGCGATGGTCTCACGGGCATGGTCGACGACCGGCGGCTGCAGCAGCTGCTGCTCTCACGCGCAAGCGCGGGTCGGGTGGTGGACGCCCTGATTGCCGAGGCCAACTATCGTGGTGGCCTCGACAACATCACCGCGATCGTGATTCAGGTGACGTCGACCGACGGCAACGAACACCCCACCCCGCGTCATGGCGATGTCGTCCCCGGCTGAGCCTGGGGGCGAGTCCGTCGCCGAACTCTCGGCGCTGTATCTGGGGAATATTCTCTACGCGCTCGAAGCCACGGCCAGCGGCTTTGACGCCGAGCAGAAGGCAGAGCATGCCGCCTTCTATCGCGGCATAGCGCGCAAACTCGCCGAGGCGCGGGGAAGAGAAAAGGCGTAGTGGAGCAGGTCCCCGCGTTCGCGGGGACGGCGTAGGGTGATCAGGGACGTAAGCGGTCCATCACCCACTCGCGGTCGAGTGTTACCGGTCTCGCGACAAAGATCCGAAGCCACCGCGCCGAGCTGTAGAGCTGGTCGGCCAGCGTCGGAAGATTGATCGCCCCAGCCAGGCCCGCACTCGTCAGGCGCTGGACGGCGCCGTCGCGACGCACCACCGGCATGTCGAGCCCCAGCATTTGCGTCTTCTCGGGGTAGTCGATCAGCACTTCACCGGGCTCCAACCCGAGTTCCGCGGCCAGGGTGTTCTCGCGGGCGATTGCCGCCACACGATCCCACGAGAGCCACTCGATGTCGGCGCCGGCCAGATCGGCGGCCGCACACTCAAAGGCCCGTTTGTAGAGGCGACGGTTCCGCAACGCGTGCAGCAGGGACGACGGCCAGCGCTCTTCGAGTGTATGCAGCAACGCTTCGTCGGAAAACGACGCCAGATCGCGCACGTGCAGCACGCCAGCGCCGAGGGCGTCATCGACCAGCCGCTTGTACATCGCCGTGGCGCTTCGCACCGCATGATGCCAGTACACGTTGCGGTACATCTGGTACTTGGCGAACAGGAGCGACTCCAGCGCCGACAGTCCCTTTTCGCGTATGGCCACGGCGAGGCGGCCGGTGACCGGGTCAACGGCGACCGTGAGGGCATTGATCAGGCGATCGACATCGATCTCGCCGTAAGGCACGCCGCACATGAGGGCGTCGCGCTTGAGGTACTCGATTTTGTCGAGGTCGAGTGAGCCCGAGATCAGCCCCTGCAGCGGGGACTCGGAACGGCCCCGCATGAGTGAGAGCACACGCGCTGGTGCGTCGGGGGCGATTTCGGAGAGGATCGCCGCAATGTCTCCCGTGGCGACGAGGGGGCGTGCAACCTCTTCGTGATGCGGGGCGCCGATTTCTTCGAGGGCGTGCGAGAAGGGGTAGTGCCCCACATCGTGCAGCAGGGCCGCGGCCCGCACCACCGCGCGTTCCTCGATGCTGACACCGTCGAGGGCCCCTGCTTCATCGAGGCGCTGGATGGCGATGCCGGCAAGATGCCAGGCGCCTAACGCGTGCTCGAAGCGCGCATGCGTGGCGCCGGGGTAGACCAGGTAGGCCCACCCGAGCTGACGGACGTAGCGCAGCCGCTGAAACACCGGCGTGTCGATGAGCCGAAGGGCACGTGCATCGACACGAATGTTGTTCCAGAGCGGGTCGCGGATGAAATCCACCCGCTGGCCCTATCCCCTGGGACCGGCGGCCACGATGGTGGGGTCGACCGACCCGAACTTCTCGAAGTTCTTGCGGAACATCTCCGAGAGTTTGTGCGCCTGCGCATCGTAGGCCGCGCCATCGCTCCAGGTCGACCTGGGGGTCAGGACTTCGTTAGGCACGTCGGGCACCGTCGACGGGATGTGCAGCCCGAACACGGGGTCAGTCACGGTCGGTACGCCATCCAGCGAACCCGACAGCGCGGCGCGAACCATCGCCCGCGTGTGCGAGATCTTCATGCGTTTGCCTGTGCCGTAGGCTCCGCCGCTCCACCCGGTGTTCACGAGCCAGACCCGCGACTTGTGCTGGTCGATCAGCTTCCCGAGCATTTCCGCGTACCGCGTGGGGTGCCATACCAGGAACACCGCGCCGAAGCAGGAGGAGAAGGTGGCCTGGGGTTCGGTGACCCCGCGTTCGGTGCCCGCGACCTTGGCCGTATATCCGGACATGAAGTAGTACATCGCCTGGTCACGCGTGAGGCGCGCGATGGGGGGCAACACGCCGAATGCATCGGCGGTGAGAAACACGATGTTGTGCGGATGCCCGCCGCGCCCACTCGGCACAAAGTTGCGGATGTAATGCAGCGGGTACGAGGCACGGGTGTTCTCGGTGATCGACTGATCCTCGAAACGCACCGTCCGGAGGCTGCTGTCGAGCACCACATTTTCCAGAATGGTCCCGAACATCTGCGTGGTGGCGTAGATGTCCGGCTCCTGTTCCTTCGACAGGTTGATGGCTTTGGCGTAGCAGCCACCCTCGTAGTTGAACACTCCCTCGTTCGACCAGCCATGTTCGTCGTCGCCGATCAGCCCGCGCTCGGGGTCGGCCGACAGCGTGGTTTTCCCGGTGCCTGACAACCCGAAGAAAAGGGCGACATCACCCGTGGCTCCGATGTTGGCCGAGCAGTGCATGGACAGCACACCCGTTTTGGGCATGAGGTAGTTCATCACCGTGAACATGGCCTTCTTGAGTTCACCGGCGTACCGCGTGCCACCAATGAGAATCATGCGGCGCGCGAGATGCAGGACGATGAACGTGCCCGTGCGGGTCCCGTGACGCTCCGGCGAGGCCTGGAACTCCGGCGCGTGCAGCACCGTGAAGTTTGGCGAAAAGGTCGGCAGGTCCTGCGGCTCGGGGCGGATGAACATGTTGCGGACAAAACTCGCGTGCCAGGCGTTAGGCAGCACGTAGCGCACACTGAGCCGGTGTTTCGCGTCGGCACCACAATACAGGTCCTGCACGAAGAGCTCATCGAGCCCATTCAGGTACGTCTTCACGTCGGCGAGCAGGAGGTCGAACTTTTCCTCGGCAAGCGGCTGGTTCACCTTGCCCCAGTCCACATCCTGTTCGGTGGTCGGCTCCTTCACCACGAACTTGTCATTGGGGGAGCGCCCCGTGTGCGGAGCGGTCACGGCCACAAAAGGCCCCATATCAGCCAGCGTTCCCTCACCTCGGACAACCGCCGCCTGGATCAGCGCCGGCGCCACCTGATTCCAGTGGACGCGTCCCGAGGGTGAAAGGCCCTGGCCCTCGAGGCCCGTGGTCGGTGTGGACGTGGAGGTCATCTATGTCGAGGAAAGAGTTGGAATGCAGTGAGGAACGGCAGCGAATAGACGCGCAGTGGTACCGGGATACAACAGGGCGGCGCAATCGATTGAACTGCGGCCGCCCGTCTTGAAAGATGTCTCACCGATGTGCAGAGGTCCAACCTCTGTTCGGACTACAAGAACGAAAAAGCCCGTCCCGATGTTGAGAGCTCCGGCCGTGACCGTTCGGTCGATCGGGTGCGCTCCTGGGCATCCATCACGGCCACGGCGGCCATGTTGACGATGTCCTGGACACTTGCCCCCATTTCCAGGATGTGCACCGGCTGGGCCATCCCCACCAGGATCGGGCCTATCGCCGTCGCCCCACCCAGATGGTGGAGGAGTTTGTAGGCAATGTTGCCTGCGCTCAAGTTGGGGAATATCAACACGTTAGCCGTTTCCTTGAGCGTCGAGAAGGGGAACGTCTCCCCAAGCGTAACGCCATCAACGGCGGTGTCGGCCTGCATCTCCCCGTCGACCATCAACGTGGGATCCAGCTGCCTGATGAGTGCTACGGCCTGCGCCACCCGGTCTGCCTCAGGGTGCCGAACCGACCCGAAGTTGGAGAAGGAAAGGAGCGCAATCCTGGGATCCTGGCCAAAAACGCGGACAATTCGACTGGCTGCAATCGCGATCTGCGCCAGCTGCTCCGACGTCGGCTCGAAGTTGACCGTGGTATCCCCGCAGAAAATCACCTGCTTCTCAAAGACGAGCATGTACATACCCGCCACCAGCCCCGTTCTGGGGTTGGCGCCAATCACCTGCAGGGCGGGGCGCAGGGCCTCGGGGTACGACGTCGTCATGCCGGTCAGCACGGCGTCGGCGTCGCCACGAGTCACCATCACGCACCCGTAGTAGTTGCCGTTGTACAAAAGCCGCTGAGACTCGGCCAGCGAGAGCCCTTTGCGCTGCCGTTTCTCCCAGAGGTGAAGGGCGTAGGATTCCCGGCGGTCAGACCGGGCGGGATCCTCGACCTGGATGTCTTCGAGCGATATCCCATCCACCTCGGCGCGCTGGCGGATCTTGTCGGCGTTGCCGAGGAGGATCGGCTGGGCCATCCCCTCGTCCACCAGGATTCGCGCAGCCCGAATCATCTTCCGGTTTTCACCCTCGGGGAGCACGAGCCGCTTGGGATCGCGCACGGCGCGATTGATGATGCCGCGCATGATTCCTCGCGCACGTCCCAGCCGGCTTTCCAGAGACTCGCGGTAGTCCTCGAGATCGATGAACGACTCGGCCACTCCGCTCGCGACCGCGGCCCATGCCACCGCTGGCGCAACCCAGAGCAACACACGAGGATCGAACGGGAAGGGAATGAGGTACTCGCGACCAAAGGTGACCCGTCGCAAGCCATACAGCGCCGAGACGTTGTCAGGGACGTCTTCCCGGGCCAGCGCGGCAAGCGCACGAGTCGCCGCCATCTTCATTTCCTCGTTCACTTCAGTGGCGCGGGCATCGAGCGCTCCACGGAAGATGAACGGAAAACAGAGGACGTTGTTGATCTGGTTGGGGTAGTCGCTGCGACCCGTGGCCACGATCGCGTCGGGTCGCACGGCCTTCACCTCCCCAGGCATGATCTCGGGGACAGGATTGGCGAGCGCAAAAACAATCGGGTCGGGCGCCATGCCGGCCACCATCTCCGGGGTCACGGCACCGGCCGCTGACAAACCGACAAAGACATCGGCGCCAACCAGGGCCTCCTGCAGTGTGCGCAGCGAGGTGTCGGCCGCAAAGCGCGCCTTGTACGGGTCCATGTGATCGACACGGCCCGCAAAAATCACCCCTTCCTTGTCGCACATCAGGATGTGCTCGCGCTTCACGCCGAGCCGCTCGTAGTGCATGGCAGTGGCAATGGCCGCTGCGCCCGCACCCGAAAAGACCACACGCACCTGATCGAGCGGCTTGCCCACGATCTCCAGCGCGTTGAGGAGCGCGGCACCTGAAATGATGGCCGTCCCGTGCTGATCATCGTGGAAGACCGGAATCTTCATGGTCTTTCGCAGCGTCTCCTCGACGATAAAGCAGTCGGGGGCGCGAATGTCTTCGAGGTTGATGCCGCCAACCGTGGGTTCGAGCAGCTGGCAGAACCGGATGACGTCCTGCGGGTCCTCTGATCCCACTTCCAGATCGAACACGTCGAGGTCGGCAAACTGCTTGAA
Organism: uncultured Gemmatimonadota bacterium; assembly: GCA_902826615.1. GTDB lineage: Bacteria > Gemmatimonadota > Gemmatimonadetes > Gemmatimonadales > Gemmatimonadaceae > RBC101. The sequence continues at coordinate 579,461 of CADEFN010000003.1, read as the reverse complement.
GAGATTGCCCTTGCCCTCCATCACCGGCTTGCCCGCCAGCGCGCCGATGTTTCCCAAACCGAGTACAGCAGTGCCGTTGGTGACGACCGCGACCAGATTACCCTTGGCGGTATACTTGTACGCGGCCTCGGGATTTTTCTTGATCTCCAGACAGGGCTCGGCCACGCCCGGCGAATAGGCAAGGGCCAGGTCGCGCTGGTTGGTGAGCGGCTTGGTGGGAACAACCGCAATTTTCCCCGGTTTGGGGAGGGCGTGGTAGTCGAGGGCGTCCTGGCGTTTCATAAAAGCGGAGGCACGAGAGGCACGGGAGGCACGAGAGACCGCATCAAGTTATTCGCCTCCCGTGCTTCTCGTGCCTCCCGTGCCTCCCGTGCCTCCGCCCCGACCTCCGGCACCGGGTACGCCTTCCGGAGCGCCTGGACGTACTCGCCAAAAAGCGCTCGCGTACCCGAAAATTCCTGCTTCACCCGCGCCCGGAACTCGGCGTCCGTGGCAAAGTCGTGCAGCAGGGCGGCCATGCCCATGGCGTCGAGCCGGAAACCTCGATGTCCCACATCCGTCAGTGCGTCAGCCTCCATTTCGTACGTATGAAAGCCGCCGTTGGAGGTGTGCGCCGAAAACCCCACACCGGGAATGTCCCGGGACACACTCCCGGTTTCTTCCCAGCCCTGGGGTTTCTGTGGCTCTGACAGCACCTGCGACGCCCCGAGCTTCTTGAGGTACGCAAAGGCCACCTCGTTCAAGGCACCTGTGGAGATACCGTCGCGCATGCTCCCGTAGGGCTCGATGGAGACCTTGGTGCCGGTCGCGAGGGCTGCGCCACGCGCCGCGTCGTCGATGAGCTGCCGGATCTGGGCGAGATACACCTCGTCGGGATACCGGATATAGAAGTCCGCCACCGCGCGATCGGGGACCACGTTAGGCGCCTTGCCTCCCTCGGGAATGATTCCCTGGATGCGGGCTTCGGGGCGGATGCTCTTCCGGAGTCCATCGACATTCGTAAAGAAGCGCACCACCGCACTCAGGGCGTCACGCCCCTCCCATGACATCATCTGGTGGGCCGGTGCACCCGTAAAGACGTACCGCACGCCGTCAATATTCAGGCAGCAGGTGCCGAAGCCGGGCGCGGGGCGCTGGGTGTTGGTGGACGAATGGGATCGGACAAACACATCCACACCCGTGAACACTCCCTTCTCGTGCATCACCGTCTTTGACGGGGGCGGCATCATTTCCTCGGCCGGCGTGCCGATCACCGTCACTGTTCCCGGTGTTTTGGTGCGCGTGAGGAACTCGGCGACGGCAATGGCGGCAGCCATCCCGACGGGGCCCTGTGCACTGTGCTGGTCACCATGGTAGTCGCGCACCGTGCCACGCAGCGCGTCGTATTCGAGGACGACACCCAGGTTGGGCCCCGGTGTCCCCTTGTTGTAGCGCGCCACGAACGCGGTGCTCAGCCCGGCCACTCCCATCTCCACCGTGAAGTCGTGTGCGGTGAGGTAGTCGGCGAGGATTTTGACCGAACGCGTTTCCTTGAAGCCGATCTCCGGATGTTTGGTGATGTCGTCGCTCATGGCCTGCAGCTCCGACTTCCAGAGTTCGTCGGCACGCGCCATCACGGCGTCGCGCGCGGGACTGACCCGGGTGGTGAGACGGGTCGCAAGACCCGCAGCGTCAACTGTTTTGTGCAGCTCTGTCATGCGTCGCACGACATCGGCCGCCGCGGCACGCTGGGTGGGTGTTTCCTGCGCGGCAAGCGCAACGGGGAGCACGAGCAGAGCAAACGTGAATCGCATGGGGAGCGTGTGGAGGTGGGCCAGCCGGTGTTTCAGGCTTTGCCCGTGAGGAGCGCGTCGATTTTGTCCACGCGTTTCTGGTGGCGGCCACCGCCAAACGGCGTCCGCAGAAAAGTGTTCACAATTTCCAGCGCCAGACGCTGCCCGATAAGTGTGCCGCCGAGTGTGAGCACATTGGCGTTGTTGTGTTCTCTGGCGTTGCTCGCGGTCGTGACGTCGTAACACATGGCGGCTCGCACACCTGGCACCTTGTTGCAGGCCATGCAGCTGCCAACCCCGGCGCCGTCCACCATGATGCCAAAGGTGGCCTTGGCGTCTCGTACCGCGTGTGCGACCGCAACGGCGAAGTCGGGGTAGTCGACGGCGTCACTTCCAAAGGTGCCGACATCAGTGACCGTGTGGCCGGCACTTCGCAGGTGGGTCAGGATGGCATCCTTCATGGCCACGCCGCCGTGATCCGCCCCAACCACCACGTGGGCGCTCGGAGACGCCTGAGCCGGGGCTGCGACGGGCGCCGAGGCGGCTGCGGCCGCCAGCGACACACCCAGTGCCGCCGCGGCGTCGCGGGCACTCGGCGTCACCACGGCGCCTTTGGTGTCGAGCACCCGAAGGCCCGCGCTGGCGGCGCGCCGCACATCGCGTTCGGTGATCAGGGGACGGCGGGTCGGTGCCATGCGCCCAACTTAGCCCTTGGCGAAGCGACGCAACAAGGCGAGCATACGCCGGTCGTTGGTCACCTCGTCGTCGCCCTTGGGTGTTTCGATGACTTTCGGGACGTCGGCCAGCCGCGGATCGGTCATGATCCGGCGAAAGGCTCCGGCCCCAATGGCGCCCTGGCCGATGAGTTCGTGCCGGTCCTTGCGGGAGCCTAACGGGACCTTCGAGTCGTTGAGGTGCAACATCCCGAGGCGTTCGAAACCGAGGGTGTCACCAAACCGCAGCCAGACGTCGTCGTAGTCATTCACCAGGTCGTAGCCGGCCGCGAAGATGTGCGCCGTATCCACACACACCCCAACACGCGACTGCACCGTTGCCGGCAGGGCGCCAATGAGGAGCGCCATCTCTTCGAAGGTCGAGCCGATGACCGTGCCGCTGCCGGCGGTCATCTCCATGAAGAGGCGTGTGCGACCGGGTGCGGCTTCGAGCGCGAGTGTGATGGCGGCGGCGTTCCGGGCGATACCGCTGGCCCGATCGTCCATGTAGTTCCCGGGGTGCGACACCACGGCGTGCAGCCCAATGGCTTCTGACCTGCGCAGCTCACTCGTGAAGGAAATGAGTGACCGCGTCCAGAGTACCGGATCGGGGGAGGCGAGATTGATGAGGTAGGAGTCGTGCGCGTTGGTGAAGCCTAACGACGACTCGGCAACGCCGCGCTGGAAGGCCGCGCGCTCCTCCGGCTCAATGGCCGGCTCGCGCCACTGGTTGGCCGTCTTGGTGAAGATCTGCATGGCCGTGGCGCCAACGGCCCCGGCACGGGGCAGGGCACTCGAAACTCCACCCGCCGTCGAAGTGTGCGCACCGAGAAGCATCAGGCCTGGTTGGTCACAACAACAGGCAGGATAACGCGGACGCGGCGCGCATGGCACCGTCCCCGCGCCCTCAGCGGGTCACGAGACGCCTATTGACGTCTCAGCCAGGAGAGTGGATCGACGGCGCGCCCCTTCGGCCGTATCTCGAGATGGAGGTGTGGGGGCATGTCCGGATCGGCACTGCCCACGGCCCCGATCACCTGGCCCTTCGTCACCTGCTGACCCTCGCGCATATCGGCCCGGCTGAGCGATCCGTACACCGAGTAGTCACCACCGCCATGCTGGATGATGATCGTCAGCCCATACGTCCCGATCGGTCGCACGTAGGTCACCTCACCGGCGGCGACACTTTTCACGGCCGTGCCCGACGGCGCACCAATGCCTACACCGTTCCAGCGGATCGTGGTGTTGTTCGGGTTGATCACCCGGCCAAAGCTGTACAGGATGTCGCCATCCACCGGCCAGTCGAGTCGGCCGAAGTCGGTGGTCTTCAGCGTGCTTCCCGACACGCCGCCAGGCCGGGCTGCATCGGCGCGTTTGCGTGTGTCTTCCATGGTCGCCAGCAGCGAAGAGAGCCGCTGCTCGTCACGCTGGATGCGCGCCAGACGATCCCGCACCTGCTGCTCGGTCTGCTGCACCACCTTGAGACTCTGTTGCCGCTGCCCCTGCATGGAGCGCAGCCGCGACTCTTCCTCCGCCTTTTCCTGCCGATTGCGCTCGATCTCGGTCTGGAGGCGCACCAGCAGCGTGCGTTGTTCCTCGATTTCATCGTACAGATGCTCCACCTGCGCGACCACACTCTTGTCATGCAGGGTGAGCTCATGCAGGTACTTGTATCGTCCCACCAGATCGCCAAAGGTGCGCGCCGACAGGAGCGCTTCCGTGGTGTACATCGGCCCGCGCTTGTAGATGTCCACCAGCCGCTGCCGAAGTGAGGCGCGTTTGCGCGTCACTTCCTGCTCGGCCTTCTGCAGCGTTTCCTCGGAGCTGGCTACGTCGCGATTGATCTCCGTCAGCTGTACATCGAGCTGCCTGACGAGTCGGGCGGTCGCATCGGCCTGACGCCGCAGGTTGGTGGCCTCTTCGCTCAGGTCGTGCGCACGCCCCTGCAGCTCATCCAGCCGCTTCTGGAGATCGGAGCGCTCGCGCCGGATCGACTCGAGTTCATTCTGCTGCTGACGCAGTCGCTGCTCCGCTGTCTGGGCGTGCAGCGCCCCGGCGAGCGGCATCGCCAGGACACACCACCCCATCAACCAACGGAGGCACGCCCTCGTCACGTGACCTTCCGGATCTGGCGGCCCACCGAGAGTGCACTCCCCAGGACACCGATCACTGCGCCTCCGAGGAGCCCCAGCAGCGTGAAGCGCGTCTCGAAGAAGGTGGTCTGAACGAAGTATTTGCTGATGACAAGGCTGGCGAACCAGGTGAGGCCGAGTGCGAGGACCCCGCCCATGATTCCCTTGACGAAACCCTCGATCAGGAAGGGTTGCCGGATGAAGCCGTCGGTGGCGCCAACGAGTCGCATGATCGAGATCTCGCGCGCACGCGCCATGACCGCCATCCGAATGGTCGCACTGATGATGATGATGGCCACCCCGGCAAAGACGAGCCCGAGGATGATTCCCGCTGCGGTGGCCACGTTGCGGATGGTGTAGAGCTTCTGGATCCACTCAGCCCCGAAACGCACGTCATCGACAAACGCGAATGTGCGGATCCGTTGTGCCACATCGGCCACCTGCTCGGGGGAGCGGAAGCCTTCGCGCAGCCGTACGTCCACCGAGGCCGGGAGAAAGCCGGCCTCGAACACGTCGCTGAACTCCTTCAGCTCGGTGCGCGCGCGCTCCAGCGCCTGCTCCTGCGTGACATACTCCACACGCGCCACCTCGGCGTAGTCACCGATGACCTTCATGGCGTCGGCGATCGACTCCACCGACGCGTCGTCGGCAAGAAAGGCGCGGATTTCCACGCGGGACTCCACCTGACGCAGCGCTTCGCGCAGGTTCAGCGCCACCAGGGAGAAGAGACCAAAGGCAAAGAGCGAAAAAGCGATCGTGGTAATGGAGAGCGCGCTCAGCATGGGGGCGCGCCGGAATCCGATCATTGCTTCACGAAGGGCGAGTTTCACGGTGTGATCTCCGGAACACGACCCTTTTCGTCGGCGCTGTCAAAGACGATCTGCCCCCGGTTCACTTCGAGTACGCGGAAGTCATGTCGCTTGACCAGGTCGAGGTTGTGCGTGGCCATGATCACCGCGGTGCCGGCGGTGTTGATCTCGCGCAGCAGCTGAAAGACGCCGCGGGTCGCGCGGTCGTCGAGGTTGCCAGTGGGTTCGTCGGCGACCAGCACAAAGGGGTCGTTGGCCAGCGCACGGGCGATAGCCACCCGTTGTTGTTCACCACCACTGAGTTCGCGCGGCAGGTTGGTGGCTTTCGACGCCAGCCCAACTTGCGTGAGCAGCCGGCTCACCTTGGTGCGGATCTTGTCGGCCGGGGTGCCAATCACGTCGAGCGCAAAGGCCACGTTGGCCTCGATGCTGCGATCTTCGAGCAGGCGGAAGTCCTGAAAGACCACGCCCAGCTTTCGGCGCAGCAGGGAAATCTCCTTGCGTTTGACGCCCGTGGATCGGGTGCCACTCACCCACACCTCTCCATGTGTAGGGAGTTCATCCATGTAGATGAGCTTGAGAATCGAGCTCTTGCCCGCACCACTGGGGCCGGTGAGAAAGACAAACTCTCCCTTGGCGATGCTGAACGTGACATCGTTCAGCGCGGTGCCGGTGCGCGGGTACTCTTTGCGAACGCGGGTAAAGCGGATCACAAACGGGCCTGGGGCAGGGTGACAGGGTCAGCGGATGATTTCGCGGACGAACACTCACCTGTCGGACACTTTGACCGAGGAGAAGGTAACTTCTTCGGCCGCGGGTCTACCGCTTGTGCAACCTCACGATTTCGGAGACGGCGACCCCGGCAATGTCGCGGAGCACGACGCCCCCCCGCGGCACGGCGTCGTCGATCCTGAGGACCGCCAGCTCCTGGCGACGTGGGCCACTTAAATAGACGAGGTCGCCATCCGCGAGCAGGCGCTCCGCTGCGTCGGTGGCGCGGAGCGAAACCTGGGGGCCGCGGTCAGGGTCGCCGCGGCGGGTGGCCAGGAATCCCACCACGTGGAGCGGGGGATTGGTGCGAATGCTCACGAGGCATGCGGGAGCGCCACAAAGCCATCGGCACGACGCACGACGAGGCGGCGCAAGGAAAGTTCATCGAGGGCGGCCGTGCATTGAGCCATGGTGGTGCCCAGCTCCTGCTCCACCTGCTGCACCACCACTGCCCCGCGTTCGCGCACGAGCTGCCAGACCCGCCGGGCGCCGTCGTCCAGTCGCCCGATGAGCGACATGCTTCCGGTGTCGTCCTGCACGATCACGGCGACGTCGTAACGCTCGAGCACGGTTTCGATGGCTTCGAGATGGGCGCCATGCGCCCCCCGAATGAGGAAATAGGTGCGTGGACGCGTCTTGGCGCCCTGGTAGGCATCGAGGAGCTTGCCGACGATCTCATCCGCACACGAAAAATCCAGCAGGGTAACCCGCGAGAAGTCGATCACCGTCATGTTCGGCTCGGCCTGGTCGGCGAGCGCGTCCTCGATGGCTTTCCGCACCGTCGCCCCGGTCGGCCGGGTGACAAGATTGGAGTACAACTCGCAGACCGTGCGCCGTTCGTCAGCGCGGTCATCGATGTCGATGTGGTATTTCAACGTCCTTGAACCCGTTCTGGAATCGTGATTTGCACTTGAGCGCCGGGAAAGGGACTGAGTCCCTCTTTCAGCGCGAGATCGTCGTCCCACGACGGGAGAAGTGCGATCCGCGCGGTGCCACTGCGAATCGTGAGTTTCCCGTCCCACTTGCCTACATAGCGTCGTACACCGGCGAGGCCCTGTCCGCGACCGGGATCCCGGAAACGGCTCACGCCACGCACGAGGGCATCTTCGAGCGCCATGCCGTCGTCCCAGCGATCGCTGAGTTTGCGGCCCTGCGCGCTTTCCAGCGATTTGCGGAAACCGACCCCGGCATCACACACCGCAATCACCACCACCCGGCGCCCGAGCCGCTGCCGGTAGCGATAGGTCTGCACGGCCACAAAGCCGGCGGTCTGCGCATGCTCCACAATGTTCTGACAAACTTCCGAGAGCGTCATGGCAAAGCGCATCGTGGCCATCGGGTCGAGATGCAGCTCGTTCACCAGGATGCTCTGTGCCTTGGCCTGGATTTTCTCGACGACGTCGTGGACGTCGTCACTTTTGGCGACCGGTGTGACTTCGAGGAGAACGTTCGATTCGCCACCCAGTGCGCGGGGGCGCGGCACATGGCCATGCATCTCGAAGAGTTTTTCGGCCTGCTCGTAGAAACCGGCACGCTGCCAGTAACTCGCTGTTTCTTCGGTCTCCGGCCCGGCGAAGCCGGCGCGCTCGACACGTGTCTGCGCCAAAGTGAGCAGTGCGGTGAGACCGTACGGCGAGGCCCAGCGGCAATGCCGTGCGTCCAGCAGGACCTTCTGCTCCGCACTCAGCGGTGCCAGCTGCTCGAGGACCTGTTCGAACGTCTGGTCGTCGAGCGAAGGCGGAACAGTGATGACAGAGGTCACAGGGGAATCAGTTCGCCGCGAAGGTGATGCGAGAGGCCAGTAGCGCCGTGAAACTCGACGTTGCGCGCTGCAGCCACCTGGGCTGTGTGTAACGCGTCGGAAAACGTAGCACCACAAAGGAGTCGCGAGAAGAGCGTGGCGCCAAACACATCACCGCACCCCGTTGGGTCGGCGTCAACCCCCTTGACACGCGGGGTCTCTGCCGCCATTCGCGCCGTGCGCACCGCACCCGACATGAACGCCGCATCATCGCGACGTGCCAGGTCGGCAAGGCGCTCGAAACCTGGCGCGTTCACATACACGGCGCCGCGCGGCCCCAGCGTGACGACTAACGATGCGACACCACATTGCATCGCCGTAGCCGCCAGCGCCATCGGATCGGGCGCCATCATCGACATCTCGTCTTCATTCACCTGGATGATGTCGGCGCAGCGCAGCCACCCATCCGCGTTAGGCAGCGGCCGTAACGTGCGTAACCCATCCGGCTGAATGGCGAGAAAGATCGAATGCAGGTCGCAATACACCGGACCACGAAAGTGCTGACGGATGAATTGCATCACTTCGAGATCGAGCTCGAAGCCGCTCAGTAGATTCACGTACAGGGCATCGAGATCCTGCAGCAGCGGTTTGAGGCCAAGCCAGTGCCAGGGAGGCACGCCACCACTCAGCGTTTCCGTACGCCGTTCGGCGGAGACGTAGCGCAGGACCACGCGGTTGTTGGGCTGCTCCACCTCGATCGGGGCGGCATCGGGCGCCACACGGCGCAACGTCCGCAGAAACTCACGCGCCTTGGGCGCCAGGTCGCGCCCCACCTTCACCAGGGGCACCACCTCCCACCCGGGATCGAGCGCGGCATCGAGGGCCGCCAGGGAATAGGTGATCCCACCCCACTCCTCCACGGGACCGGTCGCCGGGTCGCGACCATGGATCACGTCCCAGACGAACGAGCCGATCACACCAAGGCGCGGCAAGGGGGCTACACCGCTCCCAGCTGCTGCTGTTTGAACGTGGCCACCGCACCGACCACCCCCGCCGTGCCAGGCAAGGTGCCCGGCACGATGCGGCAGGCATTCACCGCCGCGGCAAAGGCGCGCCGTCGCACCTCACGCTTGAGCGGCTCGAACAGCGAGTCGCCGGCCTGGGTCACACCCCCGGCAATGACGACCACATCCGGATTGAACACGTTCAGCAGGTTGGCGAGCCCCGTGCCCAGGAAACGTGCGGTCTCACGCACGACATCGCGCGCCACGTCGTCTCCACGCTGGGCCGCCTCGTACACCGTCGCGGCGGTGAGCTTGGTGAGGTCGCCATCCACCAGCTGATAGAGGAGCGAATCGTTTTCACCTACCGCGGCCTCGCGCGCGCGTTCGGCAATCGACGGCCCCGACGCATACGCTTCGAGACATCCATAGTTGCCGCACTTGCAGCGTCGCCCCGTCACGTCGATGGTGGTGTGGCCGATCTCACCCGCCACGTCGGACGAGCCGTGGTACAGTCGCCCATCGAGAATGAGGCCACCGCCGATCCCCGTGCCGATGGTCATCCCCACCACATTCTTCGCCCCGCGTGCGGCGCCCAGCCACCATTCGCCAAACGTGGCGCAGTTGGCGTCGTTGTCCAGGGTGGCCTGCAACCCCGCCCGGTCACCAATCACCTGGCGCAGTGGGAAGTTTGTCCACCCGAGATTCGGCGTGGTCAGCACAATGCCGTTCTCACGGTCGAGCGGCCCCGGAGCGCCCACACCCACACCAAGACAGGCCTCACGTTTGCCCCCACCAGCGGCCGAGGTCTCGGCAATCACGGTGTCGATCATCCGCACCATCCGATCGACCACGGCATCCGCGCCCTGATCCGCGCGCGTCGGTTCGGAGCGCATGGCGTACTCACGGCTCCCATCTTCGCTCAAGGCACCCACCACGATATTCGTGCCGCCGAGATCGACGCCGATGATGAACTTGCCGGATTTGCGCTGGGGCATGCGAAGCGGGGCTGAGGCACGCGCGGGACGAACGCCGCGCAAGGGTCCGGGAATCTAGCGCGAGCCGAGCACGGTGCGGAGCACCACAAAAGCGCCGAGCACCAGGATCATCGCCGCAAACCCCTGCTTGATCCGCTGCTGCGGGACGTACGGTACGAGTCGAGTCCCCGCGATGGCCCCCACAGCCGCCACGCTGGTGAAGCTCCCCACGAGCGGCCAGTTGATGGCCACCTGCCCGATGTAGCCCACAAAGCCCGACAACGCGTTCATGGTGATGATCAGCAGAGAACTCCCCACCGCCGCCTTCACCGGCACCTTGGCCAGCAGCACCAGCGCCGGCACAATCACAAATCCGCCGCCGGCCCCGATCAGAGAGGTGAGAACCCCCACGCCAAGGGCCTGGGCGCCGAGCAGGGGCGTGAACCGCGGCGGCACGCTCGGCGCGGCACCGGCAGCAGGTTGTGTGCGCAGCGAGTCGCGCAGCATGAGCGCCGCCGCGGAGAGGGCAAACAGGGCAAACATCCCGAGTTGCACGTGCGGCGGTACGAACCGCGCCAGTCGTGCGGCGACAAAGGCTCCCACCATGGCAAGACCACCAAAGGGGAGTGCGATGCGGAGATTCACGGTGCCCTGCCGCCAGTGCGTGAGAAAGCCCACGGCGGCGCTGATTCCCACCACGGCGAGGCTCATGGCAACCGCCGGTTTGGTCGGCACCTCAAAGACGTAAAGAAAGATGGGGAGTGCGAGGATCGAGCCGCCCCCACCCAGCAAGCCGAGCACAATGCCCACGAGGAGTGCGAGGACAAGACCGAGTCCCTGGTGTGGAACGGTCATGAGCCGCTCAGGTCGCGCACCGCAGCTGCGACGCGCTCGGGCAGCAGATCACGCATGCACCGGAAGTGCGACTCGGGGCAGGTCATGGGGCCGTGGGCGTGGCAGGGACGGCAGGGGAGTCCTTCGAACTGCGGTTGAGCCATGCGGTCTGCAAGAGGTCCGAAGCCGAACGCGGGAATGGTGGGGCCGAACAGGGCCACCGTGGGCGTATTCATCGCCGAGGCAAGATGCAGCGGCAGTGAGTCATTAGTCACGAGTACTCGACACCTGGCAATCAGCGCCGCTGACGCGAGGAGCGGGAGGCGTCCGGTCGCGTCGATCGCGTCGGGACGCACGGCGCAGATGGCGGCCGCGAGATCATGATCCTCCAGACCGCCAATGACTACCGGGCGCTCGGGAAGTGACCGCGCCAACGCGGGAAAGTGGGGCCAGCGTTTGGTGGCCCACACACTCCCCGGTGCGAGCGCCACCAGCGGTTCGTCGATCCCGCGAAGCAGCTCATGCACCAGGGCTTCGTCGTCCGACGACGGGAAGAGCTGCGGTCGCGGTGGCGGCAATTCCCCCAGTGCCGGGTCTGCGAGACTGAGCAGGCGGGCCGCGTGATGACGCCCCGGCGGGGCCACACGGCGTTGTGTGTACCAGAAACGCCCGGCGGAGGTCGCAAAGCCTGTGCGCGTCCGGTAGCCCGCCGCTTGCGCCAGGGCGCCGCTCCGATGCGAGCCTTGTGCGAGGTAGGCGATGGCGTCGGGCGAGGGCGCATGCACCGCGGCCGCGACTCGAAGGAACCCGGCGGCGCCGGCATCCTTTCCTCGTTTGTCGTAGACGACCAGCCTGCTCACCGCGGGGTGGCCGTCGAGAAGAGGCGCTGCCCCCGGCGTTACGACGCAGGTGACCGGGCCACGCTTTGCCAGTTCGGCGACAAGAGGGGTCGTGAGGACGACGTCACCGAGGAATGACGTCTGGATCACCAAGGAGGCGGGCACGTGGCGAAAGGTATCAGGGCGCGATGTCGGCCACGAACGGGCCGAACGACATGTTGTCGCGTAAGTCGGTCAGCGCAGACGCGGTCACGATCTGGAAACCCTGCGGTTCCTGCCAGCGGTGCTGTTCCGTCAAGTCGGCCAGTGGCCCGCGCGCCCACGTCAAGCTGGTCGTGGCTGACGTTAGCCTCCGGACACTTGGGGACAACGCGGTGAATCCAGAACTGTCGGTGATTGCGACAGCGGGCGCTGACGTGGCCTCACCCGCCCGCAGCACCATCGACTCACCCGCGCTTTCCGGCGATTTACCGGCGGACACCGACGCCTCCGCCCGTCCGCCTCAGGCTGGGCCGCGCCGGAGTTCCAGCTTCAAGTGATCAGGGCACCTGTACGACGCGGGCCCACACCGGGGAAGAGACTCCCTGCGGACCACGAGTCAGCTCTCGTTCCCAGCTCCCATCAACCGCGACCCGAAAAATCATGCTCTGGAACCCAATCACTTTCTTGAACACAATGCTGCGGCCGTTGGGTGCCCACGTTGGATCGTCCACTCCATCCACGGAGCTACTGAGCACTCGCAGCTCCCGGCCCCGAGCGTTCACGACGAACAAATGCGTCCTCTCTGTCGGGCTCCCTGCGACACTTCCGGCGCAGGCGAACATTCCACCGGAAGGTGACCACGCCGGCTTCTCACACTCATAGCCGGCAATTGGTATACGCGTTCTGCCTGTCCCGTCGATACGAACGCGCTCGAGCCCCGACGGTCCGATGAACGCGATCTCCTGAGAGTTAGGTGACCACGTCGGTTCATACTGAAAGTCACGCGGATCTGGTACCGCCTCGGGAATCACCTGGCGAGAGGTCCAGGTGAGCGGGTCCACCAGCATGGCGCGCCAGAAGTAACCCTGAACCTGCGACGTCAGCTGCCCAAAAACGATCCAGCGACCGTCCGGCGAGAAGTGTGTCGAGCCATCAAAGGTGTAGAACGAATTCGGAAGTCGCCGCCGCTGCGACCCGTCGGCTCTGGCGACCCATGCTCCGTACTGCCCCAGTGCGGTGTTCGTGAATGCGAACAGGGTACCATCCGGCGAGACGTCGCTGAGCCTGAACCCGTCCGAGAGCGCACTGAGCTGCACCACATTGCGCCCGTCCGGGTTCATCACGGCAAACTCGGCGCCGATGCCGTTGCCATACGAGAAGGCGATGACGTTGGTGTACGTCGCGCCCTGTGCTGTTGCGTTGAGGGCGGGCTCCGTTGGCGCGAGACTCCGCGGTCCCGCGCGGTCCGCACAGGCGAGGGACAAAGCGGCTGTCAGCGTCGCGCCCAATCGTGTGCAAATGTCTCTCATGCGAAACCTCCTGGCACTGGTGGGCAACTCTCGACCGGGATACTAGGAATCACACGCAGGTGCCGCAAAGCGCCAGCGAAGGTGCTCATGCGTTGGTACAACAGCCGGTCACTCCACCTGCAGCACTGCCAGGAACGCCTCCTGCGGAATTTCCACGCTCCCCACGTTCTTCATCCGCTTCTTGCCTTCCTTCTGCTTCTCCAGGAGCTTGCGCTTTCGGCTGATGTCACCGCCGTAGCACTTGGCCAGCACGTCCTTGCGAAGCGCTTTGACCGTCGTGCGCGCAATGATCTTGCTGCCGATGGCCGCCTGGATGATCACCTCGAAGAGCTGTCGCGGAATGAGCTCCTTGAGTTTGTCGGCAATCTTGCGGCCCCAGTCGTAGGCCTTGTCGGTATGAATGATCACCGAGAACGCGTCGAGGACATCGCCATTGATCAGCATGTCGAGCTTGACGAGTTTGCCCGGGCGGTAATCGGCCATCTCATAGTCCAGCGATGCGTAGCCGCGAGAGATGGTCTTGAGCCGGTCGTAGAAGTCGAGGATGATCTCGGCGAGCGGAAACTCCCAGTCGAACTCCACACGGGTGGTGTCGATGTACCGCATACCGAGGTAGACGCCACGCCGGTCCGTGCCTAACGTCATGATGGGCCCGATGTACTCCGTCGGCGACACGATGCGCGCCTTGACGTATGGCTCCTCGATGCGTTCGATCTCGCCAGGCGCGGGGAGTTTGGAGGGATTCTCGATCAGCTCCATCTCGGAGTCGGTGCGGTACACGTGGTATTCCACGTTAGGCACCGTGGTGACCAGATCGAGATTGAACTCGCGCTCCAGACGCTCCTGCACGATTTCCATGTGCAGCAGCCCGAGAAATCCGCAGCGAAAGCCGAAGCCAAGCGCGGTCGACGTCTCGGGTTCGTAGTTGAGCGAGGCGTCGTTGAGCTGCAACTTGCTGAGGGCGTCGCGGAGCTGCTCGTACTGTGTGGTGTCGGTCGGGTAAATGCCCGCAAACACCATCGAGTGCACGTCCTTGTAACCGGGCAGCGCTTCGGCGGCTTTGTTGGTGGCGTCAAAAATTGTGTCGCCGGCCCGCGTTTCGCGCACCGTCCGCACGTTGGCCACCACGTACCCCACCTCACCGGCAGAGAGCGTATCGGTTTTTGCCTGCCGCAGCTGGAGCGATCCCACCTCGCTCACTTCATACACACCCTCGTTGGCGCCGAAGGTGATCTTCATGCCGGCGCGCAGTTCGCCGTCCACCACACGAATGCTCGGAATGGCCCCCCGGTAGCGATCATAGTACGAGTCGAACACCAGGGCACGCAGTGGTGCATCGGGACGCCCTTTGGGGGGCGGAACGCGTTTCACGATCGCTTCGAGCAACTCGGGAATGCCGAGTCCTTCCTTGGCACTCACACAAAGAATGTCGTCGGGGTCGGCGCCAATCAGGTCGTGCACTTCCTGCTTTCGGCGATCAGGCTCGGCTCCCGGGAGATCGATCTTGTTGAGGACCGGAATGATCTCGAGTCCGGCGTCGAGGGCGAGAAAGAGGTTCGAGAGGGTCTGCGCCTGGATACCCTGTGAAGCGTCCACGACCAGGATCGCCCCTTCGCACGCGGCAAGCGAACGCGAGACTTCGTAGGTGAAGTCCACGTGCCCCGGGGTGTCGATCAGGTTCAGCTCGTATTGCCCGCCATCGCGTGCCGCATAGTTCATGCGGACGGCGTTCAGCTTGATAGTGATGCCGCGCTCGCGCTCGAGATCGAGGGTGTCCAGCACCTGCGCCTTCATCTCGCGCTTTTCCAGTGTCCCCGTCGCCTCGATCAGGCGGTCGGCCAGCGTGGACTTCCCGTGGTCGATGTGGGCGACAATGCAAAAATTGCGGATCTGCTCAAGCTTCACGGTCTTTATGGATAGGCTCGGCGCTCAGGCCGGGCGTACTGGCGGGGGAGCGAAGCCGGAATCTAGCGGGTTGGGTGTGCAATTCCGGCGGGACGGCACGAAAACAGAAGAGGCCTCCCCTGGGAGGCCTCTTTGCCATACTCAACGATCGGTTTCAGGCGCCAGGCTTCTTTTCGGCGCTCGATGCTCCACCGCTGCTGGAGGACGCCGGCGGTGTTGGCGGCGGCGACGAAGTTTCGATGCTCCTGATTGGCGGAGCACCCCCGCCCCCGATCGTGCCTGGATTGGACATACCCGGGTCGGTCATGGGCCGTCCGCCCGAACCGTTGAAGTTCGGCGGTGAATAGACCGATCCGCCATTGTACTGCCCGCCGCGGTAGTCGATCGTCGGCGGCGTATAGCCGCGCATGCCTCCCACCTCACGATCAAACATCACACTGCCCGAGCGCGGCGGTGGGTTGTAGTCAAAGCCACGCGTTGGCGGGTTGTTGGCGGCTGACTCGCGTCGAATCGCGCCCCGCGATGGCAGCCGATCTGGCTCGCCTCCTCGTCCGGGACCATCGAAAGAGCGCGGGGGGCGCACCCATTCCATCGAAGGAGAGTTTTCGGCGACAACGGGCGTCGGCCGGCCTCCCGGATTCGGGATCGAGCCACCCTGATCAGGTCGATTTGGGAGCCGTTCACCAGAGCGGTCACTCCGCTCGCGAAGGCCACGGAGCGCACGCGAAGGGATCGAGAAGCTCAGATCTTCGGAGCCGACGGCAACCGGAACGGGGCGCACCAGGTCGACGGCATTGTGACGGTCCGGTATGCTGCCACCTTGTCCTGACCGATCCAGGTTGGGACGCTGAATACTGTCTCCGGCCCATGGGTTCACCGGACCATTGCCGCGAATCGGCGGCGGACTCACAACGGGGTTCTGGCCGTTCACTGCGACCTGCTGACCAAATGGGCTACCGCAGGACCCTGAAAGGAAGCCGAGCGGCACCCCGAAACCACCGAGCGAGAACTGCGAGAAGCAGAAGGAGGGGGAGCGGCAATCGAAGAATGCGCCCTCGTTGAAGCCGAAGAGACCGCCGTACAACTCCTGGTTCAGAATGTCCCGGCCGAAGCTGCTGTTGCAGTAGCCGAAGCCGGCATACGCGCTGGAGGCTGCAAAACGCGGTTGGTCGACCGAGTAGAACTCCATGTCATAGTCGAATTCGGCGTCGTCGGCGTAGGAGACCAGGCGCGCGAAACGCTGAATGACGCGATAGGGATCGCCGATGTAGCGCTGGGCGCTCCGGCCCACGGAAACGCCGGTCACCCACGTCGAGAAATCGCGGATGGTGAGGCGCGAGAGATCCATGGGGGTTCGGGACGCGATCGCAAAGACGTATCCCGTAGCCCCGGGCCGTTCGGCGGCGAGGAATGTCGCGGCGCCGCCAGTCCTTGCACCTCGGATGTACGTGTCTTCGCCACCTTTTACGAGCGTGACACGATTGCGATTGCTTGGGTAGAGGACGGTGAGGTTGCCCTGCCAGTCGACACGTGCGACGACGACAAAAGCGTCTTCCTCAACGCTGAACCCCACCCGAATCGGTTCACCCCATCCGACCGCGCGCTGATCCATCCACACGCGAACGGCAGGCGGATCGAATCCCACCTCCGCACCCGGGAGGAGCCTGTCCCATTGGACGGTGTTCTGTGCGCCGGCGGTCGAGACCGCAAAGGCCAGCACGACGAATGAGTGTACGATTCGTGCTTTCATGACTCCCCCCGATACGTGATCGACGATTTACGGCTCCGTCAGTGACCACACCTGTCCAACCTACGACAGGCTCCCAAAAACCGCGATAGCGATTTCACCCGAACCACTTGCCCCCGTCCGTGCATCCCTCGCACCTTCCGCCCCGCAAATGGACTCCGCCCGTTCCCCCCGCGCAGACCTGCTCGATCCATCCCAGGTGGCCTCCCTCGGCCGCATGGAAATTGTCGCGCGATGGGTGGTCGAGGGATTTCTGCAGGGGCTACACCGCTCCCCCCGCAAAGGTTTCTCCGTCGAATTCGCCGAGTATCGGGGCTACCAGCCCGGCGACGATCTGCGCTACATCGACTGGAAGGTGGTCGCCCGCGCCGACAAGTGGATGATCAAGCAGTTCGAGGAGGAAACCAACCTCCGGGCCGCCATCGTCCTCGACGTCAGCAAATCCATGGACTGGAAGGGCCTCAAGGGCTCCCTCACCAAAGTCCAGTATGCGGAGCAGGTGGTGGCAGCGGTTTCGCTGCTCCTTCTCAAGCAGAAGGATGCGGTGGGCTTCGTGCGCTACGACGACCAGGTGCGGAGCATCATTACGCCAAAGGCCCGGACCGTCCACTGGCGCCGCATCATCAAGGCCATGGAAGAGCCCGGGGGGGGCGGCGATTCCAAGATGGGAGAGGCGCTGATGCATGCCTCTCGCATGGTGAGCCGACCCGGGATTGTCATCCTCATTTCCGATCTCCTCGTGGATGTGGAGCAGACCCTGAGCGGACTCAAGGCGGCTCGTGCAGGTGGGCACGATGTGACGGTCCTTCACGTGATGGATCGCTCCGAGCGCGACCTCGATGTTGCGCCCGAGGGTTTGTTTGCCGACACCGAGGGCTCGCTCAAGGTGTCGGCCACCACCAGTGAGGTCCGTGAGGCCTACCGACGCACGGTCGACCACGCCATCGAAGAATGGCGCGAACGTCTCGGCGCGCTGGGTGTGTCGTACGAAGTGGTGTTCACCGATGAGCCCTTCGGGGTTCCGTTGCGCAAGGCCTTCGCCGCTCGCCAGCGTCTCCCGTGAGTTTTCTCGAACCGCTGTATCTCCTGCTCGGCGGCGCCGCGGCCGTACCGCTTGTGCTGCACCTCATGCGCCGGAAGATCCACAACCAGGTGGAGTTTCCGGCCGTGGCCTACCTGGCGCGTGCCGAACGCGAGAACAATCGCCAGATCAAGATGCGCAACCTGCTGCTGATGTTGCTGCGCATCCTGGCCGTCCTCATGCTGGCCTTTGCCGCGGCCCGCCCGTTAGGCGCGTTTTTTGGCGCCGGCCATGTGCCGACGGCGCTGGCGATTGTGCTCGACAACTCGCTCTCCACCAGCGCCATCGTCAATGGACAGCCGGTGCTCGCCACCCTCCGCGCCAGTGCGCGCGAGGCGGCAGAGGCCGCGACGAGCAGCGATCGCATCTGGTTGGTGACCGCCAACGGCACCGTGACCGGCGGAACACGCGAGCAGGTGGCCGAAGCCATTGATCGTACCGACGCACTCGCCGGACGCGGTGACCTCGCCACGGCGGTCACTCGGGCCAGTGGGCTGGTGGCCGGCGCAGGTCTCGGCGCTCAGCAGGTGGTGATTGTCACGGATGGTCAGGCGACCACCTGGCCCGATCCGGTGTCGGCGGGGGATGTGCGTGTGTCGGTGCTGGCGCCGTCGGCGCCTCCGCCCCCTAACCGCGCGGTGGTGCAGGCCGAAGCACGCCCCGCACGCTGGACGCCCCGTGGATCGGTCGTGGCGCGCGCCACCGGTCCCGATTCCGCCACGTATCGCATTGCGTTAGGCACCACGCGACTCGCCAGCGGTATTGCCCGTGGTGGTGAGGACCTCACCGTGCACACGACCTCGACCGAACAGGGATGGCGGGCCGGGGTGGTGGAGCTCGAAGCCGACGAACTGCGTGGCGACGACGTGCGGCACTTTGCGGTTTGGCTTGGTGCGGCGCCGCGTGTGCGGATCGATCCCTCGGCTGGTGCATTTGCTCGCACCGCCGCCGACGCCCTGGTGCAGAATCAGCGTGTGGCCATGGGTGATGACGTGGCCATCGTTGCCGCCGACGTCGCAGCCCGGCTCCCGGCGCTCCTGGTCGCGCCGCTCGATCCGTCGCGGGTCGGGACGGCCAATCGGTCACTCGAACGCCTTGGTGTGCCGTGGCGCTTTGGCGCCATGAAGCGCGACGAAACCGCCATTCGCGCGCCACGGCTCGAAGGGGTGCGCGCGTCGCTTCGTTATTCGCTGGTGGCGCAGGCCGGGGCAGTGGCCGACACCCTCGCCACTGCCGGTGGTGAGGCATGGATTGTCGCCGGTCCCGGATATGTGGTCATTGCCTCACCCCTCGATCCATCGGGTACTGACCTCCCGCTCCGCGCCGGCTTTGTCCCCTGGCTTGGCGACGTCATTGCGCAGCGTCTCGCCGGCGACGCCACCACGGTGTTGTCTGCGGCGCCGGGGGCAGCGGTCCGGCTCCCACTTGGGGTCGACGGCCTCGAGGCGCCCGACGGTCAGGTGCAAAAAGCTACGGTGCAAGCGACGGCGCCGGGGCGTCCTGGGGTGTACTTCATGCGGGCTGGCGCCGATCGAGTGGGCGCGCTGGTGGTGAACCCCGAGCCAGAGGAGTCCGATCTTCGCCGTCTGGCTCCCGGCGCACTGGGCGATCGGGTGCGCGGCCGCGACGTGCTGGCAACCGCCGACAACGCGACGTGGCGCCAGTCGCTCTTCTCAGCGGGGTCCAAGCGACCGCTGCAGCTCCCGCTCATCATTGCGGCGCTCCTGCTCCTGGCGGCGGAAACCCTGGTCGTTCGGCGCACGGAACGTTCCGTCGCGGCCTGATGCCACTACCGCTGGTCATTGATGCGTTCGAACGCCTCGCACCGTTCGGCCGCCTGGTTGCCGGAATTCCCGGACGCGGAGAGCGGGTTGCCGTCTCCGGACTCGTGGGGTCGTCCGGTGCCGTGCTGGTCGCGGCGGTGGCTCGCCACCACGCCAACCGCTTTTTTGTTGTAGTCGCTGAAAGCGTCAGTGACGCCGAACGCTGGCTGGCCGATCTCGAACTATTGATGGACAGCGGGTCCGTGGCGCTGTACCCGCCGCGTGAGAGCTTTGACCTGGCAGAGCCACACGCCGAAATCGCCGGCGAGCGCGTGGAAACCCTCGAACGCGTGTCGCGCGGTCAGGTGAGAGTGCTGCTCACCACGGGACGCGCCCTCCTTGAACGCACCGGGTTGCCCGCAGCGCTGGGGGCCGCACGACTCGAACTGCGCGCCGGTGAGACGAGACGGCTCGAAGATCTCATCGCCCACCTCGAGGCCATCGGCTTCGAACGGGTCACCATGCTCGATGATGTCGCGCAATTCGCCGTCCGTGGCGGGATCGTCGACATCTACTCGTATGGCATGGCCGAACCGGTACGCCTCGAGTTCTGGGGCGACGAGATCACCGAGTTGCGGCACTTTGACCTCGGCACGCAGCGCACCACGCGACCGGCCGAGGTCGCAGTCATTCTTCCGGTGGATGGGCACGTCGGACCCGCCACAGCCGGGAAGGAGCAGGTCTCCATCACCTCGCTCTTCCCCCCCGATGCGCTGCTCGTCCTGCCTGACGAGTCGCACCTCAAGCCGGAAGTGCAGCGCACCTGGGACGAGGCCGCGCATCATGCCGATCTGGCTCGGCGTCGTGGTGAAGACCATGCCGCGCAACACGAAGCCTTTGTCAGTCCTGAGGAATTGCGGCGGCAGCTCGACCAGTTCGGGCGTATCGCCACTGCCGATGCCGCCAGCGAGCCCTCGGCCATCTCATTTCCCATCCGCGCCCCCGACAACATCTCGCGCGATGTGCGGCTGCTGCGACGCGTGGTGCGCGACGGAATGCCCACGGTCATTCTCTGCGACAACAGTGGCCAGGCCGAACGTCTCGATGAGTTGCTCAACGAGGATGAGTGGAACCCGTCGCCGGCCGCGCTGACCATCGGTGTGCTGCACGGCGGCTTTGTTATTCCGCCCGGCACCCGACGCACTGACGCGGGCCCGGCGTCCGAAGCGCGTGGGCTGCGAATCCTCACCGATCACGAAATCTTCCGGCGTGACCGGCGTCTGCGCCGCGCGCGCCGATACGCCACCGCCTCGGCCCTCGAGACCCTCAATACCCTCAAGCCCGGGGACTATGTGGTGCACCTCGAGCACGGGGTGGGCATTTACCGAGGCATCGAGCAGCTCTTCGTCAAGGAGAGCACCATCGAGGTGGCGGTCATCGAGTACGAGGGTGGCGACCGTCTCAATGTGCCCCTGTACCGCATCGACCAGGTGGAGCGATACCGGTCGGGGGTGGACGTGGGCGACGATGTGCCGCCCCCCAAACTGCACAAACTCGGGGGACGCCGCTGGGCCGCGCAGCGCGACAAAACACGCGCAGCGATCGAGCTGATGACCCAGGAGCTCCTCGAGCTCTACGCCCGCCGCCGTATCGCCAGCCGCTCCTCGCACCATCCCGACACTGCCTGGCAGCGTCAGCTGGAGTCGTCGTTCCTCTTTGAAGACACGCCCGATCAGCGTCGTGCCACCGAGGACGTCAAGCGTGACATGGAAGGCGAGCGTCCCATGGACCGCCTGCTCGTGGGCGACGTGGGTTATGGCAAAACCGAAATTGCCATTCGCGCGGCCTTCAAGGCCGTCCAGAGCGGGCGGCAGGTAGCGGTCCTCGTGCCGACGACCATTCTGGCCGACCAGCACTTCCGCACCTTCAGCGAACGCATGGCCGACTTTCCCATTCGGATCGCCGCCATGAGCCGCTTTCAGACGGCGAAGGAACAGGCGGGTGTGCTCGCTGAACTCAAGGCCAAAAAGGTGGACATCGTCATCGGCACGCACCGCCTGCTGAGTGAGGACGTCGTCTTCGGCGAGTTAGGGCTCATCGTGGTGGACGAGGAGCATCGCTTCGGGGTGAAACACAAGGAGCGTCTCAAGCAGCTCAAGCTCGAGACCGATGTGCTCACGCTCACGGCGACTCCCATTCCGCGTACCCTGCATCTGTCGCTGGCGGGCCTGCGCGACATGACACTCATGCAGACGCCGCCGCGTGACCGGTCGCCGGTGCTCACGTTCGTGGAGCCGTGGGACGATGGCCTCATCGAAGAGGGGATCGCGCGCGAACTGGATCGTGGGGGACAGGTCTTCTTCGTCCACAATCGCATCGAGACCATCCTCGCGATTGCCGATCACCTGCAGCGGGTGGTTCCGCGCGCGCGGATTGCCGTGGGCCACGGGCAGATGAAGGAGAAGGAGCTCGAGGATGTGATGCGGCGTTTTGTTGGTGGAGAGGTCGATATCCTGGTCTCCACGCTGATTGTCGAGTCGGGGCTCGATGTGCCCAACGCCAACACGATGTTCATCAACCGGGCCGATCACTTCGGGCTTGCGCAGCTCTATCAGCTTCGCGGACGTGTGGGGCGCTCCCATCGTCGGGCCTACTGCTACCTGGTCGTCCCCGACCTCATCGACGAAGACGCCGAGCGCCGGCTCAAGGTGCTGGAACATCACACCGAGCTTGGGGCCGGGTATCGTGTGGCCCTCAAGGACATGGAGCTGCGAGGGGCGGGCAACCTCCTCGGCGCCGAACAGTCGGGTCATGTCACGGCGGTTGGGTTCGACCTCTACCTCCGGATGCTGGAACAGACGGTCAAGCGGATCCAGCTTGGGGCCCACGCCCCGAAGGCCGCCCCGGCCGACGTGTCGCTCGACCTGCCAGCCTTTGTGCCCGACGACTACATCCCGGCGCAGGAGTCAAAGCTCGACCTGTATCGGCGCATGACGGCCGCTGCCACCCCAGCGGAACTGGACGGCATTCGGGCCGAGCTGCGTGACCGATTCGGCAAGCTTCCCCCGGAAGTCTCGAACCTCCTGGCCACGGCCACCCTCAGACTGGTCGGCGGAGAGCTGGGGATCGAGGGAATCATGGTGCATGGCAACGAGGCGCGTGTTAACTTTCGCGACTCTGTTGTTCCAAGGCTCAAGGCCCTCTCCACCGCTTTCGGGGAGGTCCAGTTCCGCGCCGAGGTGCGCCGACCGCACCCGCTGTCGCTCAAGCTGACGCGACTGGGCGGTTCCGCCATCCTCGAAGGGCTTGTGAGGGCGCTGCAGTTTCTGCGGCCAACCCCGTAAGCCTGTTTCGGGACCAATCTCGGGGCGCAGGCGAGTTCGGGTCGGAGGCTCGACGCTCGTAGCAGAACGACTCCTCCTGAATCGCCCTGTCCCACCGACCACCCTCACTTCTCCAATGCCACGTTTTCGTCTTCTCGGCGTCGCCATGCTCGCGGGTCTCGCGGCCTGCGATGGACTCAAGGAAGCCCTCACCGCACATGTCGACGTCGTCGCCAGCGCTGGCTCTCAGGAGCTGTCCGTTGACCGGATGGCCGAAATGATGGGGAAGTCGCAGGTGCCCGTGCGGCGTGAAGTCGCACAGAGCATCGCCGACGCCTGGGTGAACTATCACCTCCTCGGTGAAGCAGCCGCCAACGGCGACTCGCTCACCGACAAGAAGCTCATCGACGACGTCATGTGGCCGGTGATCTCGCAGACCAAGTCGCAGAAACTCTACACCCAGCTCTCCGCATCATGGGTGGCCGACACCACCGATCTCGCGAGCAAGTACGAGACGGGTCAGCTCCTGGCGGCACGGCACATCCTCTTTGCGCTGCCCCCGGATCAGGGCGCCACGGGAAGCGACTCCGTGATGAAGCGCGCGCAGTCGGTGCTCGATCGCACCACCGATGCCAACTTTGCTGCGCTGGCCAAGCAGTACGGCTCCGATGGCACAAAGGAACAGGGCGGAGACCTCGGAGTCTTCCCGCCGGCAGCGATGGTCCCGGAATTCGCGCAGGCGGTCATGGGCCTCAAGCCCGGCCAGATCGGGCCGCTCGTGAAGACGCAGTTCGGTTACCACATCGTGCGTCGCTCCACCTACAGCGAAGTTGCAGACGCCTTCAAGCAGCAGTGGTCGCAGCGCTCGCGGGTGGTGGCCGAGAGCACATGGATCGCCGGGCTCGAAAACGGCGCCAAGGTGGTCATCGAGCCCACCTTTGCCCGTACCGTGAAGTCGATTGCCGCCAACCCCGCCGCGCACCAGGATGACGGCACCGCCGTCGCCAAGTCGCGACTCGGCACCTTCAAGGCCAGTCAGGTGGCACGCTGGCTCGAAGGCACTCCGAATCCGGAACAGATCCGTGGGCAGATCGGCCAGGCGCCTGACTCGCTGCTCGAGACCTTTGTTCGCAACCTGATGCGCAGCGAACTCATTCTCGCGGCTGCCGATAGCGCCAAGATCGCGATGGACTCCACGGAGACGTCGGAGCTCTACCGCTCCTTTGCGACCATTCTTCGTAACGCCTGGTCGGGTCTGCGCATTGCACCGGCCATGCTCGCCGATAGCGCCAAGAGTGCCGCTGAGCGCAAGACACTCGCTCCCTCGCGTGTCGACGCCTACTTCAACAAGCTGGTGAAGGGCGAGGAACAGTTCATCGAGGTTCCGGCGCCGCTTGCGCAGGCGCTGCGCAAGAAATTCGACTGGAAAGTCAACTCGGCCGGGTTGGACCGAGCGGTGGCGGCTGCACAGACCATTCGTGCGAAGGAAGATTCGGCAAAGGCGTCAAGCATGCCGAAGTCGGCCGTGCCGATGCCGGGTGGTGCACCGCCGGCCCCAATGCCGCCGGTCGACACGACCAGGCGGTAGCTCTCGACGCATCACCGAGCCCCCGCATGAGCGGGGGCCTCGGGTGTCGCTGGCTTTCACTGGCCCCGTGCCAATCTTAGCCAGGTGTCCCGGGCAGTTTGAGAACCCGCACTGTCATCGCGGGTAGGAGAAGCCATGAAAACCCTCGGTCGATTTGCGCTGGCCCTCGCCCTCTTCGCCGGAAGCCTTGGAGCTCAGGACTCCACCAAGGTCGCCGCTGATCCGGGTATCAAGATTGATATCGACCGCATTGTGGCGGTTGTTGGTGTCACTCCCATCTTGTGGAGTGAAGTGCTCGAGCAGGTGAACATCCGCCGAGCGCGCGGCATTCAGGTGCCGGAAGATCCGGAGGCACAGGAGAAGTTCGCGCGAGAGGTACTCGGCGAGATGATCGACGTCGAGGTCATGGTGCAGCGTGCTCGCAAGGACACCTCGATTGTCGTGGCCGACACCGATCTCAACGAGACGGTCGATCAGCGCATGAAGCAGTTGCGCGACAACTTCAAAAGCGACGCGGAACTCAACCAGGCCCTCAAGGGCGATGGATTCGGCACCATCGAGGAGTACCGTCGCTGGATGATGGATCAGGCGCGTCGCAGCACCATGCAGCAGAAGCTGGTGCAGAAGTTCCGGCAGGACGGCAAGATGATCACCGTCGCCGTGGCCGAGGACGAGATCACCGAGGCCTTCGCCAAGGAAAAGGAGCGCCTCCCCAAACGCCCCGCAACCGTCACGTTCCGCCAGATCGTCGTCCCCACGACGGCGTCGGACTCGTCGAAGAAGGTGGCGTTCACCAAGACCGACTCGCTCCTCACGGAGCTGCGCACGGGCGGGGATTTCGAGAAGATCGCCAAGCGCGAATCGCAGGATTCGGCGTCGGCCATTCAGGGCGGCGACCTGGGGTGGAATCGGCGCGCGCAGATGGTGCCGGCATTCGACCAGATGATGTTCTACCTCTCGGCGGGACAGATCAGCCCGATCGTCGAGACGCAGTACGGCTACCACATCATTCGCGTGGACCGCGTGCAGCCCTCGGAGCGCAAGGCACGGCATATTCTGATCAAGCCGGGCTACGACTCCACCGATGTCGCACGGGCCCAGGTGCGCGCCGACTCCGTGATCACCATGTGGAAGAGCGGAGCAGTGTCGTACGATACGCTCGTGGCGCGGTATCACGACATCGCGTCGGACGAGGCCCGCGGCGTGCTGGAACCGTTCGAACGTTCGCGTTTGCCCGAGTCGTACCAGGAGGCGTTCAAGGGCCGGGCCAATGGGGACTTCGTCGGGCCCTTCCCGGTCGAGGACAAGTCGCGAGGCGTTCCCAAGTTTGTCATTGCCCAGCTGATCGCCGTGGCCGAAGAGGGCGACTACACCGTCCAGGATCTCCGCAACCAGATCCGGGACCAGCTGGCCGAGGAGAAGTCCATGCGCCGTCTGCTCGACAATCTGCGCAAGGAAACGTTTGTCACCGTCATGCTGAAGGACTGAGCTCCCGATCGTGTCCCCCTCGCCTGGTGTGCAGCCGCGCGTCGCCATCACACTCGGCGATCCGCGGGGGATCGGTCCGGAAATCGTGACGAAGGCGCTGGCTGACCCCGACATTGCGTCGCTGGCGAGCTACATCGTGGTAGGGCCGACCGGGATCGAGCCCACAGTCGGTGTGTCTGTCGGTGCTTGGACTCCTGGCAGCAGCGCCGCGGAGGCAGGGAAGCTGGCCGGGCTCGCCATCGAGCGTGCCGTGGCACTCATCCTTGCCGGTGGCGCCGACGCCCTCGTGACCGCGCCCATCGACAAAGCGGCACTGCTGGCTGGCGGATACACCTATCCTGGTCACACCGAGATGCTGGCCGCCTTGTGTGGCGTGCCCACGGCGATGATGCTGGCCTCAGATCGATTGCGCGTGGTGCTGGCTACCACCCACATCCCGCTGCGCGACGTCCCCGATCGTGTTACCGCGGAGGCGCTGCGCGAAGCCGTCGAAACCACACGGTCCGGCCTGCAGCACTGGTTTGGTCTGACCACCCCGCGACTCGCTCTGTGCGCCCTTAACCCGCACGCGGGCGATGGTGGCCGCTTTGGTCGCGAGGACGATGACCTGCTTGCCCCGGTGGCGCGGGCCCTGGGTGTTGCCGGCCCCTTCCCAGCGGACACGGTATTTGTGCGTGCCATGCGCGGGGAGTTCGACGCCGTTATCGCGCCGTATCACGACGTCGGGATGACGGCCATCAAGGTGGCCTCATTTGGTAGCGCGGTGAATGTGACGCTCGGCCTTCCGTTTCCACGGACCTCACCGGATCACGGCACGGCGCTGGATATTGCCGGCAAAGGGCTCGCCGATGCGAGCAGCATGAAGCAAGCGATCCGTGTGGCCGTGGAAATGGCGAAGAGGCGATGAAGGCACGGTGAAGCTCTCGGCCGCCCCGCTCCTGCCGTCTGCCCTCTGCCGTCTGCCGTCTGCCGTCTGCCGTCTGCCAACTGCCGTCTACCGCCTACGCCCTAGCCTCCAGCGCCACCGTCTTGATCCGGCGCCCCTCCATCTCGCGCACTGACAGCGCGGTGCCCTGAATTACCACGCGATCGCCTACCTGGGGGAGCCGTCCGAGTGCTCCAAAGAGATAGCCGCCGATGGTCGTGTAGTTCTCTTCTTCGAGGGTGAGCCCGTAGGTCTCGTTCACCTCGGTCACGTGCGTTTCACCCGGCACGAGTGTTTCACCCGATGTCCCCGTCGATGCGCGTCGCTCTGGCTCGTCGTATTCGTCCAGGATTTCGCCGACGATCTCTTCGAGGAGGTCTTCCATGGTGACGATGCCGGCGGTGCCGCCGAATTCGTCCAGCACCACGGCCATGTGTTCCTTGCGACGCTTGAAGTCGGAGAGGACTTCCTCCACTTCACGTGAGCCCGGCACCACATGGACGTCGCGAATAATCTGACGGAGCGAAAAGTCGTCGGGGGTGCGGCGCATGGCGCGCAGCAGGTCCTTGGCCAGCACCAGACCCACCACGTTGTCGAGCGAGTCTTCGAAAACCGGATACCGCGAGAAGTTGCTCTCGTCGACAATGGCACAGGCCTCGTCGAGAGTGGCGTCAATCGGCATCGCGACCACGTTGGTGCGCGGTGTCATCACCTCGCGAGCGTTCTTCTCGCTGAATTCAAAGACTCCCTCGATCAGTTCGGCGTCCTGGCGCTGGATGGCGCCGCCCTCTTCCGAGTGTTCGACGAGCATCCGCAACTCGTCAGGCGAATGCACGGTCTCTTCGGACACATCGGCGCGCTGGCCAAAGAGCCGCAACACCAGCGTCGCGGAGTGATTCAGCACCCACGTGAAAGGGGTGGTCAGCCAGGCAAACGCCAGCAGGAGCGGGGCGAGCCACTTGGCGACCTGCTCGGGGTGGTTGAGCGCGGCGGCGCGAGGTGCCAGTTCGCCGAACACCACATGCATGTACGTCGCAATCGTCAGGGCCACCGCGGCCCCGATGCTGATCCGCACCGAGGCGTCCACCGCGATCGGAAGGGAAGCGAACCAGTGTTCGAAGAGTTCGCCTAACACACTTTCCGCTACCCACCCCAAGCCAAGTGACGCGAGGGTGATGCCCAGCTGGGACGCCGAGAGCACCCGGGACAGGTTGCCCGTCGCCTTGAGCGCAATGGCCGCCAGCCGATCGCCGGATCGGGCCATGCCTTCAAGGCGCGTTCTCCGGGAACGAACGAGGGCAAACTCCACGGCGACGAAAAAGCCGTTGAGTGCCAGCAGCAGGATGATGAGAAGGGCGCGACTCACAGGAGCATAAGTCTACGCGCTCCGGGGCAGCTTGGGGGAGCCATGCATCGCCGGTCCTGTCCAACCCAGACTAGATTCACCGGGCGTGTCCAAGTCGGGGAGTCAGCCGTCCACTGACGCGTCCTGCCATCTGCCATCTGGCCTCGTGCCTCACCACCATCACAACCACCATCACCCTCCCAACGGCGCCCAGCGCCGGAGGCTGATGGCTGCCCTCGTGATGACGGCCCTCTTTTTTGTGGCCGAGGTGGTGGGAGGCATCCTGTCCAACTCGCTGGCGCTTCTGGCGGACGCCGGGCACATGTTCACCGACGTGGCGGCACTCGCCCTGTCGCTTTTTGTCGCCTGGTTCAGCCGCCAGCCGGCTACCCCCGAAAAGACCTACGGTTACCTGCGATGGGAGGTTCTTGCTGCCTTCCTCAATGGCGCCGTGTTGCTGCTGGTGTCGGCGGGGATTGTCTGGGAAGCAGCCCTTCGCTTGAGTGAGCCAGAGCCTGTGGCATCGGGCACCATGCTCCTGGTTGCCACTGGTGGTTTGCTCACCAATGCCGTCAGTGCATGGCTGCTGCACGCTGACCACCACCACAGCCTCAACGTGCGCGGTGCGTACCTGCACGTGTTGGGTGATCTGCTCGGCTCGGTGGGCGCGGTTGGCGCCGCGCTGCTGATTCGCACCACGGGGTGGCTGGTCGTCGATCCACTCGTGTCGCTGCTGGTCACGGCCCTGATCATCCGGTCGGCATGGCGCCTGGTGCGTGAGAGTGTGGATGTCTTGCTGGAGTCGACGCCCGCGCACATATCGTTAGGCGCGGTGCGCGACCGGCTGCAGTCCATGGAGGGGGTGCACTCGGTCCATGATCTGCACGTCTGGACGGTGACGTCGGGAATGATTGCCATGAGCGCTCACGCGATCATCCCCGATACCGCACTACATCAGCGTTTCCTGGAGCAGAGTGTGGACGCCATGCGGGCCCTCGGCATTGGTCACGTGACCATCCAGGTTGAGCGGGAGGAGATCTGCCAGGGGGGCCACGCCTGAGGCCGTGAGCCGGGCCTGGGGTGGTCACCCGGCTCCTCCCTGCGGCACTTCCGCCGCTCACCCCCGTTCGTCAGAGGCCGACACTATCACATGTTCGGCCACGCGTGGTGACACACACCACGTCGGGGCGTCCTTTTCACGTCATGACTCGCACCTCACCCATGTGGACAATCGTCAACGATTTCCACATCGAGAAAACCCGGCTTCCCGTCGTGCTCATAACGACGGGTGGAGAGCGGCTGACCGGGGATCTCTTTGTGGTGGGGAATCCGCGAAACCCCTCAGGGCACGAGGACGCCCCCGACGTGCTGAATGCCCCCGAGCCGTATTTCCCACTGGCCACCCTCAGCGGTCGTGTGCTGTTGTGCGCCAAGTCACATGTCCGCGAGCTCATCATTGCGCGCGACGACGTCGTCGAGCCCGACTGGAGCATTGGAGCCCGCGCTGACATTGCGGTCCAGATCGCGGGTGGTGGTCTTCACAGCGGGACGGTGTTCATCGCCCAGCAGACTGCACATCAGCGCGTCCTCGACTATCTCAACCGCGTCGGCGATCGATTCCTGCAGCTCTTCACGGCGCAGGGCGTGGTGCTGATCAACCGCGAGGCCATCGTGCACGTCGAGCAGGTGACCTGATGTCACAGATCAAACGACTGCTGGATGTGCTGATCACCAATCCGGACGCCGAGCTGCATATCAGCCCGGAGACGGCCATTACCCTGGTGAAGCCGAGCGGCACCTCGTCCCTGACGAAGGCCCCGATCACTGCCGACAACTGGCGGTCGGTGGCGATGCAGCTGGTGCCACCTTTCGCCTTTGCCGCCTTCGAGGAAGAGGGCTCTCTGGTGACGAGTCTTCCGTCGTCCGGACGGCATTTCACTGTCAAACTCGAGCGCGATCAAGCCGGTCTGCCGCTGGCGGTGGTGCACCTGTCGCGGCCGGCACTGGATGTGTCAGGGTTGCGAGAGAGCACCGCGTCGGCGACGGTGCTCCCGGTTGTTGGGTCAGACGTCTTTCCCGAAGCGCTCGAGGCCATCGAGCGGCTGCTCAGTCTTCAGCATGAGATGGGTGCCAGCGACCTGCACCTTCGTTCCGGGGTGCCACCACTCGTCAGGCAGAGCGGCGATATCGTGACACTAGAGGGGGAGCCCGAGATTTCGGCCGAGCAGATGACGGCCATGCTCAACGCCGTCATGCCCGAGGACACGCTGCGCGAGTTTCAGGAGAATTCTGACGCCGACTTTGCGCACGAGATAGCCGGTGTTTCGCGTTTCCGCTTGAACGCTTTTGTCGACCGGAGCGGGCCGGGCATGGTCTCCCGTGCCATTCCCTCCAGAATCGTGACCGTTGAAGAGCTCGGAATCAGCCCGGAAGTGCGGGCGCTTTCCCAGCTGACCAAAGGCCTTGTTCTCGTGACCGGTCCGACCGGGAGCGGCAAATCCACGACGCTGAGCTCCCTCGTGGATCTGGTGAATGCCAGTCGCCGCGATCACATCGTGACCATCGAGGACCCGATTGAGTTTGTGCACCGCAGCAAAGGGTGCCTGATCACTCAGCGGCAGGTGGGGGTGCACACCGGGTCGTTCAAGAACGCGTTGCGCGCCGCACTCCGCGAGGATCCCGACGTCGTGCTGGTAGGCGAGCTGCGTGACCTGGAAACGGTCTCGATCGCCATCGAAACTGCCGAGACGGGGCACCTCGTTTTCGGGACCCTGCACACCTCGACGGCGGCCAGCACGGTCGATCGGATCATCGATCAGTTCCCGCCGGATCGTCAGGCCCAGGTTCGCGTGATGCTCTCAGAGTCGCTTCGGGCGGTGATTTCACAGACCTTATGCCGCAAGATTGGCGGCGGCCGTGTCGCGGCTATGGAGATTCTGCTGGTGACCCCGGCACTTTCGAACCTCATCCGGGAGGGGAAAACCTTCCAGATGACGTCGATCATGCAGACGTCAAAAAAGCTGGGTATGGTGACCATGGCAGATGCGCTGATCACCCTCGTGGAAAAGGGGCTCATCGAGCCACAGGAGGCGTACCTCAAGGCGCCCGACAAACCGGGCATTCTGGCTGCCCTCAAGTCGCGCAACTTCGACACATCGTTTGCCGAAATCGATTCGGCCAGTTCGGCGGCCGCGACGCCCAACGCCACGCGCAACCCGGTGGCAGCGCGGCGGTAGCCGACGGGCTATCAGAACAACAAGAGGGGCGAGACACTCAAGTCTCGCCCCTCCGTCTTTTATTGCTGGAGCCGTTCTTCGCCGGCGCTCTTGGTCTGGACGGGATGTTCGCCCGTTTCGCCTCGGGTACGTTCGTATTCATCGCGCTCGCTGTAGCCGTACCCGCCGTGCACCTCGCCGCCGCGCATGTAGTCGTTACCGTAACCGCGTCCGAGAGGGTAAGCGTTCTTCCTGGGCTCCTGCTCCTGCTGCATGGAACACCTCCGGTCCGTTTTTTTGATGGCCCTGTTACGGTGCATCCGGAAGTTGCCTGTGGCAAGAGGCTTGTATGCGCCCCCCGGCCCGGAGATACTTCAGGGCTATGCAAATCCGCAACATCGCTATCATCGCGCACGTCGACCACGGCAAGACGACGCTCGTGGACAAGATGCTCAGGCAGGCTGGAGCATTCCGTGACAATCAGGTCGTCGAAGAGCGCGTGATGGACTCCAATCCGCTCGAACGCGAGCGGGGCATCACGATTCTCGCCAAGAACACCGCTGTGACCTGGAAGGACACGAAGATCAACATCGTGGACACGCCAGGGCACGCGGACTTTGGGGGTGAGGTCGAGCGCATCCTTCGCATGGTCGACGGGGTGCTCCTTGTGGTCGATGCCTTCGACGGGCCCATGCCGCAGACGCGGTTTGTGCTGCGCAAAGCGCTGGACCTCAAGCGTCGCCCCATCGTGGTCATCAACAAGATCGATCGGCAGGGCGCCGATCCGGCGCGTGTCCACGACGAAGTGCTCGATCTGCTGATCGAGCTCGAAGCCGACGACGAACTCCTGTACGAGACGGTGTTCGTCTATGCGTCGGCGCGCGAGGGTGTGGCCACGCGGGACATGAGTGTGACTCCCGAGAGCCTCAGCCCGCTCTTTGACGCCATCGTCGAAAGCATTCCCGGTCCGCCTAACGACGCGAACGGCCCGTTCCAGATGCTGGTCTCCACCCTCGACTACTCTCCGTACCTCGGCCGCCTGGCCGTGGGTCGGGTCGAACGGGGCACGGTGCGGGTGGGGCAAACGGTCGCCCTGTTGTCGAGTGATCCCTCCACCGCCGCCGAGCTGTCTCGGGTGACGAAGCTTTACACACACCAGGGGCTCGATCGCATCGAGGTATCGTCCGCCACTGCAGGGGAGATTGTCGCCCTGGCGGGGCTGGAAGGCGTGGAAATCGGGTTGACCGTTTCGGATGTGGACCAGCAGGACCGGCTGGAAGGCATTGCGGTTGAAGAGCCCACGATCTCGGTGGACTTTGTGGTCAACAACTCTCCGTTCGCCGGCAAGGACGGGAAGTTCGTGACGTCCCGTCAGCTCCGAGACCGGCTCTACAAGGAGCTCGAGCGCAATGTCGCGCTCAAGGTCGAAGAGACCGATGCCACCGACGCGTGGAGTGTTTCCGGACGCGGGGAACTGCACCTCTCCATTCTCATGGAGACCATGCGGCGCGAGGGTTATGAGTTTCAGGTGTCTCGCCCCCGCGTGATCATTCACGAGGGGCCCAATGGTGAGCGCACCGAGCCTTATGAGGAGCTGATGATCGATGTTCCCGAGGAACACCTCGGGGTGGTCATCGAGGCGCTCGGCCCACGCAGGGCCGAACTCATCGACATGCGCAATCCGGGGCAGGGGATGGTCAGGCTGCGCTATCGAATTCCGGCACGCGGACTATTTGGCTACCGCTCCGAATTTCTCACCGACACGCGCGGCACCGGCATCATGCACCACCGCTTCCTCGAGTACGGAGCGTGGGTCGGCCCCCTGACGGGGCGTACTCGCGGTACGCTGGTGAGCATGGAGACCGGGGTGGTGGTCGCTTTCGCCCTGTTCAATCTCCAGGAGCGGTCGACACTGTTCGTGAAACCCGGTGATCCTGTCTATGAGGGAATGATCATCGGTGAGAACGCCCGCCCGGGTGACATGGACGTCAATCCGACGAAAGAGAAAAAACTCACGAACATGCGGAGCAAGTCGGCTGATGAACATGTGGTCCTTGAGCCCCCGCGGGAGTTGACGCTGGAAGGCGCATTGGAGTATATCGAAGACGACGAACTGATCGAGGTTACGCCCCTGTCGATTCGTCTCCGGAAGCGCGTGATCAATACGATCGACCGGAAGAAAATTTCCCGCGAAGCCAAGCGTGAGCGGGAACGCACACTGTCCTGAGTTCACTTCCCTGGAGAGCCTTCGCAATGCTGCCCGAGCAGTCATCGGAACTGTTGACGCCACTCTTCATGTCGCCGCGCAAGGATGAAGACGACTACGATGATAAGGACGACGATGGCGGGTTTGATGATGACGAGGATGATGGCAAGGATGACGTCGATGACGGCTTTGACGACCCCGAAGAGGTAGATCTCGACGAGGACGACGAAGACTACGACGACGAGGAGGATGACGACGATGATGATGACGACGACGACGACCTCGACGACGATTTCGACGACGACCTGGACGAGGACCTCGACGACGATGATGACGACGATGGTGATTTCGACGAGTCGGACAACGGGGACGGCAGCAACGACTGAGTGAAAGACAAAAGGGCGCCAGCGGGCGCCCTTTTTGTTGTCCGGCGGTGTGGTCCGCTACCGCACCGCGAGCCCCAGGCCAAGTCGTTCCCGCGGGAGCGCCCGAATGTCGATCGATACCGACCGCGGGGCAGAGGAGGAGCGCTCCGCCGAAATGATCGATTCCGCGCGCCGTCGCGACCGGGCGGCGTAGGAACGAGACTCGATCGCCGAGAGCAGCCAGACCGCGCCCGCGGTCGCGAGTCCGATGGTCAGCAGCGGCCGTGACGTTTGTGTGACCGAGTCCGCATAGGTGTTGCCGAACGGATCGGTGAAGCGTTGCACCACCACTTCTGACTTCGACCTCAGGCCGAGCCCGGCGCTTGCCCCGGCCGCACCGAGGACGAGGATGCCGAAAAGTGGGCGACCGGTCGACATCTGCCCCAGTCCGGGGACGGCAAGCCCTGTCCCGAAGGCCTGACCGGGGTTGTAGACGCGCTCCGGGAGGCGCGCCATGGCCTGCCGTACCACACCACGGTCAGAGGTCTGGGGCGCGAGTTCGAGGTATCGCTCGAAGTCCTGCATGGCGATGACACGATCACCACGAGCCGCCCGTGACAACGCCCGGTTGAAATAGGGCTCCGGCGCGTTGGGGATCACCGTGGCAACGGCACCAAAGACCGAGTCGGCGGCCGCGTATTGCTTGCGGCGAAGCAGGGCAACTCCGGACTGGAAGTTGGCGCGCGCCTCTTCGAGCCGTGTGAGTTCGTTGGCCGGAGTGAGCCGCACAATACGGCCGCGCACATCGTCGGCGTCGCTTGGCGAGGCGGACAGGGCGAGGTAGCGGCAGTACTGCTTGACGGCTTCGCCGTTCTCGGCCAGCGCCTCGTGTTCGCGGCCCAGGTAGTAGGCCAAACGTGCGTTGCCGGGCACCAGGGCCGCCGCCTTCGCAAAGGCTTCCTTGGCAGTGGCATGTTCTCCCTGCAAGGCGGCGTCCTCCCCATCCGCGATCAGTTGCTGCGCTTCGGCGTCGCTGGTGGGGTTGGCCGCGCCGGTCCGGGTGGTGATCGAGACCGCCGAGCAGCCCACTACACCGCCGGTGGCGAGCCCGGTTTTCAAGGGAAAGCCCTGGGCATCAAGTGCCGTTCCGCCGACAAGCACTGCGGTGAGAATGAGGAGTGAACGTGTCACTGGACCGTGATGCCTCCACCACTCGACACGCCTTCGCAAAGCGCGGTAAAACTGGCCGCCCCAGCAAGTATTCCGGTGACGCCGACGTTGAACTCGCCGCTGAGGTTGCTGGTCGGGGAGGCGCTTATGGATGCGATGGTGGGTGTGTTGTTGGTGAAAGTACAGACTCGCCCGGCAAGCGCGGTCCCTGATCCGTCCCGAACCGTCACGATGAGCGAAGCAGACCCACCCACCGTCACCGTTGCAGGTCCGCTCCAGGTGGCGGAGGCGACACTGCGCAGGATTCGCACGGTGAAGGAGGGGCTCGTTTGTCCTTCACTCGTCGCGGTGTAGGCCACAGAACCTGAGTTCGTGTTCCCCTTGCCGGTGATCAGCCCCGTTGCGGTCATGTCAGCGGCGGCGTCGGTGAGCGGGGCAAAGGTGATCGGCCGGCCGGTCAGCACGTTGCTGCTGGCGTCGCGCAGTGTCGCCACGAGCTGAAGTGTGTTGGTCCCGATGATCGAGTCGGCGGGCGCGCTGAGACTTACTGACGCCACGGGTGCCAGCATTCGCATGACTCGTGTGGCCGTTTGACCTTCAGCGCTCACCGTGAGTGTGGTGTTGCCGAAGGCCACCTGGGTGATCGTCACCGGCACCTCGCCGGTCGCAGAGGTGATCCCGCTCGCCGGAGTTGCAGTGGCCTTGGTGGGATCACTCGACACGATCGTGAGTGGCCGGCCCTGTACACCCGCACCCCCTGTCGTCGTGGCGGTGGCGGTGAGGTTGATGGTTCCCGGACCGATCAAGGAGTCGAGCCCCGTCGGGGTCAGGGCGATTGCGGTAATCGCCGGGAGCACACGCAGGCTCACCTGGCTGGTCTTCCCCTCAACGGTCGCGGTCACCGTGATGTTGCCGGGCGCCACGCCGGTCACCACTCCCGTCGAGCTTACGGTAGCGAGGCCCATGGGCGGTGCAACACTCCAGGTGATCGGCCGGCCGGTGAGCACCACGTTGTTGATGTCGCGCAGGGTCGCCGTGACAGGCAGGGTGCCGGTACCGATCACGGAATCTCCAACTGTTGCCAGCGTGACGGTGTTGACGGGCTGGAGAACGCGGAACGTGTAGTTGCCAGACTTTCCTTCGCTTGTCGCCGAGATGGTCGTGGAGCCAAAGCCCACCACCGTGAGTGTGCCGGTGCCCGATGTTGGCGTGGACTGCGATATCGTGGCGACTGCGGGGGTGCCACTGGCGAAGGTGATGGGTCGCCCGGTGAGCACGGCGTTGCCTGCGTCGCGCAACACCACCGTGGCGGGCGACGCGGGCCCCGCTGTTCCAATCACCGAGTCAGCCACCGTGGTGATGTCCACGGTATTGACCGGATTGAGCATCTTCACGGCGAATGTCTGTGAGATCCCTTCGCTGGTCGCTGTGATGTTGAAGGGACCGGCCCCGCCTGCGACACCGGTCAGCGTGAGAGCCACCTGACCGGACCCATTGCTCACCCCACTCGAGGGGGAAACGGTCGCCTGTGCGGGCTGGGCGCTGGCCAGGGTCACACTACGCCCCGAAAGCGGCTGATTTCCGGCGTCGAGCAATGTCACGGTGCCAGAAAGCGAACCGGGGAGGATCAGCGTATCCGGGGCGATGGTGAGGCCCACCGTGGCCACTGGCGGAATGACGGTAATGGATGACGTTCCGGCCCCACCGTTCGGTGCAGCTACAGTAGCGGTCACTGTGGCATTCCCCGCGCCGACCGCCGTCACCACGCCTGCGCCACTCACCGTCGCGACGGTGCCGTTGCTCGACCCCCAGCTCGTGGCACGACCGCCTAACGCGACGCCCGAAATCACGTTGTTGGCCGAGTCACGGGGTGAGGCGGCCAGTGCCTGCGTGGGATTCACGTTGGGATTGAGGGTCGCGCTGCCCGGTGTCACGCTCACCGACGACACGGTCACCAGGTCGGTGGTGATCGTGAGCACCGTGCTGATGCCCTCTGACGTTGCCGTCAGTTGCTCCGAGCCTAACGTCAGACCGGTGACTTCCCCCGTCGTGGCGTTGGCGCTGATGATCCCGAGGTCCTGGTCGAACCAGTTGATCACACGCCCGGGAAGCACATTGCCACCCGCGTCCTTGGCGACGGCGGTGTATTGCCGCCGGTAGATATTTCCCAGGTGGACGGTTCCAGGCGTTGTCGTGATGTCCACACTGGCGACCGGAATGTTGGATACGGTTACGGTCCCCTGGGTGGTGATGGCCGGGGTCTGTCCTGGCGAGTTGACTGCCACCTGGATCTGCGCCGTACCCTGTGCGACACCGGTGATGGCGCCGGTCGTCGCGTTCACGGTGGCGACTGCCGGCGTCAGTGACGTCCATGTCACGGTCCGCCCCGCCGTATTCAGTGACTGCCCGCCGGCATTCAGCAGTTGGGGAGTGAAGCCGGAGATGGTCTGCCCGGTGGGAACCGACAACCCGCCACCGGGGGCCAGGGTCACACTCGCGACCGGCGCAAACGTGACGTTCACGGTTGCCGTGCCTTGCGGTGTGGAACCACCCGCGCCCCCACTGGGGGACGACGCCGTGATCGTGGCCGATTGTGCAGCGCTATTCACCACCGCGGTCACCACACCCGTCTGCGACACACTCACCTGAGGATTGCTGGAGGCCCACACGATAGTGCGACCCGTCAGCACATTGCCGCCTGCGTCGCGCGCGGTTGCCGTGAGCGTGGTGTTGGCTCCCTCGACCAGATTGCTGGGTGTCGGTGTGACCGTGATGGTCGCGATGGGTATGGCGGTGACCGTCACCGTGGAGACGCCCTGAATGCCTCCAACAACGGCACTGATCGTGGCGCTTCCAGCGGCGACCGCTGTGATGGTGTTGCCTGCCGCCGTGCTCGACGTGTTGACCGTCGCGCGGGTTGGGTCGCTGCTGGACCAGGTTACCGGGCGGCCGGTGAGAATATTTCCTCCAGCGTCACGCGCCGTGGCTGTGACTGCGGAGGTCTGCCCCTGATTCAGCGTGACCGACGCTGGCGAGAGAGACACCGAGGCGACCGGAATCGCTGTGACGTTTATCAGGGCGGAGCCGATGACCCCCTCGACAGTGGCGTTGATGGCCGCCTGGCCATTGGCCACCGCCGTCACCACACCGAATGGATTCACGGTGGCCACGGCGGGCGTCACGCTCGTCCAGGATACCACTCGTCCCTGGCTCGCCAGTGCTTGCCCATTTGCCGCAAAGAGATTCACCTGCAGCTGCACCGTCTGCCCAGAGATCAGGGTGGACGTGGCGGGCGAGACACTCACTGTGGAAACCGGAAGCGGCGTCACCGTGAAGGTGGCGTTCCCTGACACACCGTCCACCGTGGCGGTGATGGTTGCGGACCCCGGCTGAATTCCGGTCACACGTCCAGTGGACCCCACCGAAGCGATGACCTCGTTGCTGGAGGTCCACACCACGGTTCTCCCGGTCAGCAAGTTGCCGGCGGCATCACGCGCTTCCGCGGTAAGCTGCTGCGATTGTCCCTGAGGAATGTTTCCCGAGGCAGGAGTGACCCGAACCGTCGCAACGCCAACGTTGGACACGGTGATCGTCACACTGGCAGAGATGCCCTCCGCTGCCGCGAAGATCCCGACCGATCCGGGGCCGACGGCGGTGACCACACCGTCCTGCGCAACGGTCGCCACACTCGGTGACCCGGAGATCCAGGTGACCACGCGTCCGGGCAGCGCATTACCCTGGGCGTCCGCCGGGGTTGCGTTGAGCTGGAGCGTACGACCTACGACAAGGTTTCCGCCGTTTGGTGAAATCCGCAACGTGGCGACGGGAACCGGCGTGACGGTCACCGTGGCGACTCCGGACACGCCACCTGCCGTCGCGCTGATGCGCGCCGCGCCATTGTTGATGGCTGTGACCAGCCCCGTCTGCGAAACCGTAGCGATCGCCGGCTGATCTGACGTCCAGGTCACGGTCCGCGGAAGCACGGTGTTGTTCGCGTCCACCGCGACCGCGGTCAGCTGAGCGGTGCGACCGGCTGCAATCGTGGCGCTGCTGGGCGTCACACGAACCTCGCTCACCGGGATGTCGGTGACCGTCAGGCGTGATGTGCCGCTCCGGCCCTCACTGGTGGCGGTGATCGTCACCACGCCGGCAGCAACTCCCGTGACAAGTCCCGTCGATGAAACCGTGGCCAGTGTGCTGCTGCTCGAGGTCCAGGTGACCACTCGGCCACTGAGCGTTTGCCCCGTGGCCGAGGCTGTTGTTGCACTGAGTTGGAGTGTCTGGCCGGCCACCAGTGTGCCTGCGTTGGGACTTACTGTGACCGTCGCGACGGGAAGGGGAGTGACAGTCACCAGGGTGGTCCCGGTCACACCATCAACCGTCGCCGTGACGCTGCTCGTGCCGGGAGCAACACCGGTCACCAGACCAGTGGAGGTGACGGTGGCTATCGCGTTGGCCGAAGAGGCCCAGATGACTGGCCGACCAGGCACCGCCGTTCCGGTGGCATCCACAGGATCGGCACGCAGCTGCACTGTTGCCCCGGCAAGAACGGACGTGTTTGCCGGCGTCATCCGCACCTGAGAAACGGGGCGCGAACCCACGGTTACCTGAACCACTCCAGACTTTCCGCCGGAGCTCGCCGCAATTTGAGTGGCGCCCACCGACACTGCGGTGATCACACCACTCTGATTGACGGTGGCGATGGCCGGGTTCTGCGTGGCCCAGAACACCCGACGGTCCGGAAGGGAACCACCGGCGGCATCGAGCACACGAGCGGTGGCAGTCCGTGTATCGCCCACCACCATCTGCGCCGCCGCGGGTGTGACGTCGACACGACCGACCTCACCCTCACCGTCAGGGCCTAGCGGCTCGCCGCACGAAACCACGCCGAGCAAGGCGTAGCCCAGCGCGAGGGTGGTGCGTTGACGCCAGCGTGCAAAGTTCACTTAACGGCTCACTCCTGACACCTTTTGCGGAAGAGGCGCGCTCTCCCGATCCCCGACACCGAGTTGACCGTCGGTGTTGTATCCCCAGCAATATGCGTCGCCTCCGGACACGCCGCAGGTATGCGCACCCGCGGCATTGAGCACAGTGAACGAGCCGGCGCCCCGGATCGGCGTTGGGCGGTCCCGGTCAGTGGTGCTGCCGTCCCCTAGCTGGCCGTAGGCGTTGCGTCCCCAGCACCATCCCCGGCCATCGCGTCCCCGGGCGCAGGTGTGGTCGTTCCCAGACGAGAGGGTCGCCAGGGCGCCAACCCCTTCCACCTTCTGCGGCGAGCTGACGTTCGCCCCCGCCGCGCCGAGCTGGCCGTAGCGGTTTGCACCCCAGCAATAGAGATCGCCTTCGGTCGAGATCCCGCAGGTGTGGGACAGCCCCGCCGCAAGACTGACAAATCGTGTGTTGCCTGCCACCGCCACTGGAGCGGACCGGTCGGTTGTGCTCCCGTCACCAAGCTGGCCACCGTCGTTGCGTCCCCAGCAGAAGGCTTCGCCCGCGCGTGTAATGGCGCAGGTGTGCGCATTGCCAACCGCCACGGCACCGGCCGGGCTGCCTAACGAAATGTTCACAGGGGCGGCTCGGCCGCTTTTTGAGCCATCGCCTAGCTGGCCGCGGGTGTTGCTGCCCCAGCAGCGGACCGTGCCGCCGCCGGTGAGTCCGCAGGTGTGAAAGCGGCCCGCCCGCAGGAGGCGGTACCCGCCGCTGCCGCTCACACGCACCGGTGCGCTCCGCGGCGTCGAGGTGCCATCACCAAGCTGCCCGTTTTCGTTGGCGCCCCAGCAGTAGGCGTCACCGTCACGTGAAATGCCGCATGAGTGGGCACCTCCCGAGCTCAGATAGCTGAAGGCAAACTCTCCGGCCACTGGCGCCGGCGTTGATCGCTCAGCAAAGGTGCCGTCACCGAGCTGGCCACTTTCGTTGTTGCCCCAGCACAGGGCTCGGCCATTACCGTCGAGCATGCAGGAGTGTTTGACACCGGCTGCGATGGTGGCACGATCCGCAGGGAATGAAACGCCGGCGGGCTCTGGCTCCACGACCGGTGTGGGCGTCGCGCGTGCGCTATCCACAACTTGCGGCGGCGGCGTCGTCGGCGTCGTCACGGGAGGTCTGACTGGTGCAGGTGCCACCGGCAACGCAGAATCGCGCTGCGGTCTGGTCGGCACTGTACTCTGCGCGGTGTCAGCGGCGACAAGTGTCGAGTCGACCACAAGTCCGGCGGCGGTGTCAGGTGGCGAGATGACCGGCACCTCGACCGTTCCCGCATCGGCAATCCTGATGGAGTCAGGCAGCGTCCGAGGTGGTGGCTCGGGACGCAGCTGCAGCGCTCCTAACACGCCCAGCAGCAACGCGCCGGCAATGCCTGCACCCACGAGCCATGGTGTGCGCCGCCGCTCAGCTCTGTCGAAGGGACCGGCGATGGCCGGCTGTCCCCACGGTGAGGGCGGACGCGTGACTTCGCCCGACGCGGTGAGGGACGCCTTGTTGAGCGACGAGGGGGTGAGACCAGCAGGTGTTTCGCCGCGCCGGAATTGCACCGTTGACGACTGCGGCGAAACTGACTGCACCTCAACGGTGCGTGCCGCGCGTGCCCCGGCCTTGCGCCGCTTTTTGGCGGCCGATTGCCACTCTTTGAACCCCGGAAGTTTCTCCGTGCTCGAGAGCAGCGTGAGGAAGCGAGCCGCACTTGGCCAGCGATGGTCGGGGCGTTTGGCCATCAGCCCCTCGACCAGGTATTGCAGCCTCGGCGGCACGTCATTCCGCACGACGTCCAGCGGCGTTGGGAGATCGTGCTTCTGTCTATAGATGACGCTGTACAGGCTCTCGCCCATCCAGGGGCGTTGCCCGCTCAGCATTTCCCAGCCAACCATCCCGAGTGCGTACAGATCGCTCCGGCCGTCCAGTGATCCGCCGTCGATCTGCTCAGGCGACATATAGGTCGGCGTACCAATCGCCGTCCCGGTCGCGGTCAGCTCGGTGTTTTCAGTGATCGACCGGGCAACACCAAAGTCGGAGAGCAGCGCCCGGTTGGTGACATCATCCAGGAAGATGTTCTCCGGCTTCACATCGCGATGCACCACGCCACACCGGTGGGCGTACGCGAGGGCACGCGCAATGTCCTTGAGGACCGCCTCAGCCCGTTCGGGCGGGAGTGGACCACCCGCCAGCGCCGCCTTCAGCGTCATGCCGGGCACAATCTGCATAACGAGCGCGAGCCCGTTGTTCAGCTTCTTGACCGCGTGCAGTGAGACGATGTTGGGGTGCTCGAGCTGCGCCACGGTTCGTGCCTCACGCGCGAGCCGCGACACCGCTTCTTCATCGGCGTGAAATCGCGGGCGCACGACTTTCACGGCCACTTCCCGGCCGAGCGCTCGCTCACGGGCACGGTACACGACCGCCATGCCACCGCGCCCCAGCTCGCCGAGGTACTCGTATTCCTCGCTGAGTTCCTCAGGCCAGCCGGTCACCGCGCCTTCGGACATGTCCCGCAGGACCGGATCCGTCATGACGAGGGAGCGAGTAAAGGGAGTTGATCAGCGGTCATGAAAACGGAAGACGAGTGCACCCATCTCGATCAGGTCGTCATGGGAGAGCAGATGCGACGTGTTTACCCCGTCGAGTGGCTGTCCATTCACCAGAACCGGATTGGTCCTCGACAGGTTGGTCAGGCGCCATCGATCGCTCTCGATGGAGAGCCGGGCGTGTGTGCGTGAAACAGTGGGCTCGAGCAGCTGCACGTGCCGATAGGCTGGTCCCTCCTTGCGTCCGAACGTGATGTCGGGTGATTCACCGCTTTCGGGCGCAACAAAGCGAACCTCATGGCCGGCGTCTGGTCCTCCAACCACTTGCAGCAGTCCGGGAAGGAATTGGAGTGTACCGTCGGGCGGGCGGTGGAAGCGCAGCGAATGACCAAGCACCACTTCTGCTGGAACGGAGCCCGGCGAGAATCTCCCGGTTGTGGCAGTGACCGGATCCTCAACGGCTCCCGAGATCGGGCCAGAGAACGGCACGACCAGCTCCGCGTTAGGTACTTCGCGGGATACTGAGCGTCGTTCGCCCACACTGACCAGACCGGCAGACGATGGGGACGGAGCGTTAAACGCCAGCGGCGCGGCACCGATGGTCGGCACCACGAGTAGAGGGCTCCCATGATCGCGCAATTCCATGTCGCGCCGACGCCGCGCCATCCACGAAGCAGCGAGAATGGCGACCACCGCCGTGATGAGCACGGCACCAATCACGAGCAGGCTACCCAGCGATACACGCATCCGTGATCCGCACCTTTCCAGAATTCGCCGACAGCTTTGTCTGATAA
Organism: uncultured Gemmatimonadota bacterium; assembly: GCA_902826615.1. Taxonomy (GTDB): domain Bacteria; phylum Gemmatimonadota; class Gemmatimonadetes; order Gemmatimonadales; family Gemmatimonadaceae; genus RBC101. Next base: position 535,929 of record CADEFN010000003.1, on the reverse strand, counting down.
GTAGATACGCGTGCCAGCGACACGCATTCTCACAATCAGAAAACACACATACCCGCGCGAGGGGCGCGGGGCTGAGCGTTCAACTTGCTAATCTGAAAGGATGCGGGGGGGCGCGCCAGCCACCGTTGCAGGCGCGCTACACTTTATCGAGATCTGAAGCGGAAGATGACCTCACCCATCTCGATCCGGTCGCCGTCTCGAAGGACAACCGCGGGGGTCTCCTCGCTCAAGGCGAGCCCATTTACCACGACAGGGTTCGTCTTGGAAAGGTTGGTCAGGGTCCAGGTCTTTCCCTCGAGCGACATCTTGGCGTGGAGCCGCGAAACCGTGTGTTCCTCGAGCTGGATGTGCCGGTACTGGGGTCCCTCATTCCTGCCGAAGGTGATGGACTGACCGTCTGCCCCGGCGGTGCGTACAAACCGGAGTTCCTGGCCCACCCCACGCCCTTCCACGATCTCCAGCTTCCCGGGGAGGAACTGCAGGGTACCGTCCTGGGCCTTCTCCAGGCGCAGCGTAGCCGAGCCAATTCCGTTATCGCGAGCTGGGGCCTCTCGCCGGGGGGTATCCCCAGCCACCTGTAGCTTGAGCATGGGGCGCTCAGCCTCCACCTCAGCCTCGCGGGCGCGAGCCGCGCGGGCTTCGACGGGGATAGCGTCCATAGCGGTCGTCGGTCGCTCGCGGGGTGCAAAGGACGAGACCGGGCGGGCTTCGGGTGCAGCCGGCGCAGCGGCCGCCGCAACGGGAGGGGCAGTCGGCGGAGGTGGCTCCGGGCGTACGGGCCGTGCCGGAATGACCGCCTTCTCCTTCCCGAAGGGGGCCAACGCGATGGGGCTGTTGAGCATGCGCCGCCGCCGCAGACTCGGCAGGAAATACCCGAAGATCATCGCCAAAACGATGACTCCAAAGGGTACGCCGATAAGAATAATTGGGCTGGACAAGCGCTGTTTTGTGGGGATCCGATCTCAACTGCTACTGAAGGACGAGAACGCTGGCGTCTCGTCATCAATCCATAACAGTTGCAAACCTTGTTCCGGCAGGAATGTACCCTGGTCACGCCGGCCGAGTCGTGAGAACCCGAGAGTCCCAGACTTGGTCCGTTGACCCTCGATAGTGGGTCGGCTACCTTTGGCAGCTTGCCCGAGAGGGCCTGTAGCTCAGGTGGTTAGAGCGCACGCCTGATAAGCGTGAGGTCGGAGGTTCAACTCCTCCCAGGCCCATGGAACACGCCCCGCCAGGAACTCTGGAGGGGCGTGTTCGCTTTTGCGCCAACTGCTAAACCGTTTACAGGAAACGACTTATATCGCTGCCTGCCCCGGTTCTCGGTTTCAGGAATGACGGAGCGCGCTGTGACTTTGTGGACCGTCAGGTCACAAGTCGGCGCAATTCCTCGAGGAGGCGTACTGTGGCCCATGTGTCGCGCTGGCAGTAAGCGTACAGATCCTGCCGCACCCGGTCGCGCTCGGCCGCCGGAATCCTGTCGGCGACAAAGAGGAGTCTCGCAATCTCGACGCTTGCCAGCAGCCCATTGACGATCACCAGGTCCGTGTAGTCGAGGTCGGGGACCATGGCCGGTAGCACAAACTTGATGCTGAAGGACCCGTGGAACTTCGGGTGATAGACATTGTTTCGCACCACCGGAAGGAGATCGACCAGCTTCTCTTCGAGTTCCAGCAGCTCCCCGGCGAGGGTGGGCACGGCACGGGCCAGCGCACGAATCTGGGTTTTTTCGAAGGCCGAGTAGGTGACGACGCGGCGCGCGTGCTGCGTGGCTTCTACGAGTCGCTCGGCAATTCGGGGGCGTGCGTCGGCGGGGCCTTCGGCGAGGAACTGCTGGTGGCGGTAGCCGCCTCCGGGAATGGACTCGTGATAGCTGAACTGCGCGGCCGCCTGACCCCACGGGGACATCCCCGGCCACACCGGTACCGCTCGCGAGATGGTCTCGAAGTCGAGGAAGCCCAGCGGCTCAACGGCGAAGGCCTCGAGGTCGCGTGCCAGCCCGGGCTCCACGACGAGTGTGCCAGTCGCCATGGCGCGCCGCTGACGTTGAGCAGCATGCGGTAGTTTGGCGTTTGGCGGGAGGTCGTCGATGCGGTGGACACCAGCCGCCATGTACTGCAGGGTCTTTACCTTGCCGACGTTGTACAGCCTGGAGATGTGTCCTTCGTCATTTGGCCAGCACCTGTCGTGAAAGGGGCACTCGCGCGGCTCGTTACAATGCGCGCCAATCTCGACGTCGGGCATCGGCCCGGCGAGCATGTGCCTGAACCGGGTCGCTGTTTCGCCGAGGTCAACTGGGAGCGGGCTTTCAGTCTGGGTGACGTCGGTCGCGCCAAAGAGATCCCCGGTATCCGGATGCTCGAAATCCTTGTTGAGGTGCATCACCTCGACGCGCGCGGGTGTGACGCCGCACGACTCCAGCACACGGCGCTGCACCGTGGTGTCGAGAATGTGTTCCTCTTTGCAGGAGGACGCTGATTTTACCTCGATCAGCTGCCATCCCTCGTCGCGTTTGACCAGAAGATCGGTCGCGACAAACACTCCGTTGCTTTCAAAGGCCCCTTCGAACAGCGTGGTGTGTCCCTCCGCGATAGCCTCCGCAGTGAGCCGAACGCGGGTGTCCCGTGACGCCTCCTGGGGAATCAGGATGCCATCTGTCAGGCGCGCCCGGGCCAGTTCACCCACCTGGCGGCCCTGATCAAAGAGGTCCTGCAGCACGCGGTCGGGCTGCAACTCGGGAGCCTCAGGCTCGTGCTGCCGGAGCCAGAGGAGCTTCGGACACTGGAGTCCGGCGAGGAAATCGGATTTCGAGAGCGACAACGTCGGCGTGAAGGAGTCCAACGAAGCTAACCTGAACGCCGCTGTTCCGGATTGGTCCTTACAGGGGTTGAGCATTGGCACTGTCACTTCGCGTCATGGCTGTGGATGTTGCCACCGCTTGACCCAATCCGCCCCCTTGCCCAGACCTCGATGCCCGCGCGCGCTCAGCGACCCGACGCCACCGAACATGATCCCTACTATCTGGGGTACATCAGCCGCACGCCGGATGGCGACCTGGTACAGACGCTGCGGACGCAGATCGCCGATGTCGAGCGGGTGTTCAGGCATCTGCCGGAGGAGCGGGCAGCCTATACCTACGCAGCCGGGAAATGGACTCTTCGGGAAGTGCTCGGCCATCTTATTGATGCCGAGCGGGTGTTTTCCTATCGCGCGGCGCATTTTTCCCGCGGCGATACCGCACCGCTGCCCTCGTTTGATCAGGACGCATGGCTCCCGGCGGGAGACTACGAACGGCGACCCATGACGGATGTACTCGACGAATGGGTTGCGGTGCGACACGCGACGGTGGCGTTCGCGGAGGCCCTGCCCGAGGCGGGCTGGACGCGGCGTGGCGTGGCAAGCGAGCGGCCCTTCAGCGTGCGCAGTGCGCTCTGGATCATCCCCGGGCACGTCGCGTACCACCTCGAGCACATCGAACGCGTCTATCGTTAGGTGCGTATGTGCCGCACACGCCGGCCAGGGGAGACCGTGCCTGCGGACAGCGCCTCACGCAGCGGTGCGGCAAAGGTGTCCACGGCACGGCGCAGCAGGAGGGGTGAGGCCGTCCCGTAACTCAGCAGCAAGCCTTTGGCGGCGGGGGCCATGTCGTAGTAGGCAGACAGGGCACCGAGACCCACGCGCAGCGTGGACGGCAGGTGGGTGACGAGCGCGAGGTCGTCCGTGCTCGGCGGGAGATGTGCCACCAGATGCAGGCCGGTGCTTGCGGGCCCGAAGCGTACCGCCGGCCCCCACGCGCCCTGTGCCGCTTCGATGAGTACATCTCGGCGCCGGGTGTAGTGCTGACGTGCACTTCGCAGGTAGGCCGCGAGGTGTCCGTCGGCGATGAACTGCGCCAGCACCGACTGCTGCAGTTGCGGTGGCGGGCCGTCCATCAGCCGTCGCGCTGCCACAAAGGCCCCCACCTCGGGGGTGGGGAGCACGAGGTACGCGAGCCGCAAGCCGGGGAAGAGAATCTTGTTCCACGTGCCCAGGTAGATCACGCGTCCCGCTCGGTCGAGCCCCTGGAGCGCGGCAATCGGGCGGCCATCGTGGCGGAACTCACTGTCGTAGTCGTCTTCCAGAATCCAGGCACCCGTGGTCGCGGCCCATCGCAGCAGCTCAAGACGGCGACTGAGGGAGAGGGTCACGCCTAACGGGTACTGGTGCGACGGCGTGACGTACACCAGGGAGCGGTCACCGTCAGGCGGAAGCGACTGGACCCGCAGACCCTGTTCGTCCACGGGGAGCGGCACCACGCGTGCCCCGGCAGCTGCAAAGAGCCGTTTGGCGCCGAGGTACCCCGGGTCTTCCACGATGGCGGTCCCGCCTGGGGGCAGAAGCAGGCGCGTGATCAGGTCGAGGGCCTGCTGCGTGCTGTGCACCACAACAATCTGCGACGGATCACATCGCACACCGCGGGTAAGGGCGACGTGGTCGGCAATCGAACGGCGCAACGCCGGGTGGCCCTGCGAGTCGCCGGCATACAGCCAGGCGGTGCTGTCGCGGCGCATGGCGCGACCCATGAGCCGTGTCCAGACGCCTAACGGGAAGTGCCGGACATCCACCACACAGGGTCCGCCGAGCTGGTCTCCCTCGAGTTCGAGTTCGCCCAGCGACGCGAACGCCGGGCGGGCGAGTGTGGATGCCCGCCGCGCCACGGGTGCTGATGTGGGGCCCTTCGACCGAAGGGCCAGCGTATTCCCGATCGACTCGGCCACCACGGTGCCGGCTCCTACGCGGCGCTCCACGAATCCTTCGGCCTGCAGCTGCCCGTACGCGGCCTCGACCGTGTTGCGTGAGACGCCGAGATCAGCGGCGAGTGTGCGGGCCGAGGGGAGTCGCGCCCCGGCGCGCAGGACGCCAGCCAGCACCCGCTCCCTGAGCTGGCGGTACAGTCGGGCATGCAAGGTGCCATCGCCCGGCTCCATGTCGAGGAGCTCCACCACGCTGGGTCTCCCCTTGGGGCGAGTGCGTTTGCCGAGACCGGCGGTTGTGGTGGACATGCGGGCAAGCTACCTCGGATTGGTCCCAGCTCCAGTACCAATTCGACGGATCAGGCAGGACCAATTGGTTGGGCCTGCCTGCTGCACTTTGGCTGGTGGGCGACTCAGGCCGGAGCGATGGCGAGCACCCGCAAGGGGCTCCCACTGCCATGCACCAGCTTGAGTGGTGCTGCGATGACAATGGCGCCAGTTGCAGGGAGTTTGTCCAGATTGCAGAGACTCGCCAGGCCGAACTTGCCGGCGCCGTGCATGATGGTGTGGTTCGGGAACGGGGGATCGAATCCGCCCGCCTGGCCCGCATCGGTGCCCACGGTTTCCACACCGACGCCGAGCACGTTGCGATCGTGTGCGAGGAGCCTCGAGGTGTCGGCGTGGAAGCCCGGGCTGTGTGGCCCGTCGTCTTGCACATTGAGGAAGGCGGCGGCGCCCGTCCGGTTGCTCCAACCTGTTCGCAGCAGCACCCAGGCGCCGGCGGGGATCCGTCCATGCGAGCGTTCCCAGGCCTCGACATGTTCGGGCATGAGAAGGAAGTCCTCGTTATGCTCGACACCCATCGTCACGTCGATGACACAGGCCGGGCCGACAAATTGCCGCGCGGGAATGGTGTCGGTGGCGTTGTCCGGCAGGTCCTTGCCGGTGATCCAGTGTACCGGGGCGTCGAAGTGCGTACCGGTGTGTTCGCCCATCCGGATGGTGTTCCAGTACCAGGCGGGGCCCTTGTCGTCAAAGTGGGAAATGACGTCGATGGTCACCCCCGGTGACGCGCCGAAGATCGGCGGGAGCCCGATGACCGGGGTGTCCGGACCTAACGGTTGTGTGAGGTCGATGATCTGGAGTTTGCCCGTATTGAGGGCATCGACGAGCTGGGCCAGAATCTGCATCGTGGGAGACCGAGTGAGAGGAGGGCGCGGCGTCAGGCGGATGGGCGTCGCAGATGCCGTGCGAATTGGTAGCGATTTTCAAGGAGCCCGAGATCGGTCACAAAGGCACTTGGTCCGACGGCATCCACCTTGGCCACGATCGTGGACAACATGCGCGCTGCGCGTGCCGCCCGGAACGCGCCGGCGAAGTCTTCCACCGAGCGCACCGTGCCCGTGCGAGGAACGCCGGCAGCGGCGGCAATACCGGCGAGATCGGACCCTGTCGAGGTGGCGGTCGGAAAGCCCCCGACGGACAGGAGGCTCTCGTTATCGAAAACGATGTGGACCAGGTTGGAGGGCTGGTACCGGGCAAGCGTCGTGAGGCCGCCAAGGTTCATCAGCAACGACCCATCGCCGTCAATGACAACCACGTCGAGATCGGGGCGGCTCAGCGCAATCCCGAGTCCGAGGGAGCTTGCAAGGCCCATGGCATGCTGCAGATAGAAGTGGTTGGGCCGATGACCTAACGATTGCAGCTCCGCCGCAACCGCCCCCATGATCGTCACCACGGCGCAGTCGGCGAGATCGTCGTGGATGGCACGAAGTGCGTCGATGCGTTTCATGCCTCCTCCCACATCAGATCGCGCGTCAGCAAGAGCGCGACGGGTCGGCTTGCCGAGTACGCCAGGGTCTGTGCCTGTGCCACCTTGTGCGCGACCTCGGAGGCGTGCCCAAGCTCATCGACCGGAATGCGCAGGGCGTCGAGCACATGCCGGGTGACCAGCCCGCCTTCGGTTTGCCAGGGATCGCGCTCGCCAAACTCACCGCGTGCGCTGATCAGCATGAGTAGTGGGATGCGATAGAGCTGGGCGCACGAGACGATCCCGTTGACCGAGGCGAGGAAGCCGTGGTTCTGCATCAGCATCGCCGACCGGACGCCGGCCAGGTGTGCTCCAGCTGAAATGCCGACCCCTTCTTCTTCCTTGGCCAGCCGAACCAGGGTCATCTCGGGATCGTCTTCGGCCATCCGGATGAGATGCACCAGCCACGTTTCCGGCAGGGCCGAGACGACGCGTACACCGCTGGCTTTGAGCGCGGCGTAGATCGTACTGGAAGCGGTGAGGGAGACGGGCACGTCGCAAACGGTGGTGTGTGAACGGAGAAGCTGGCACGTCGGCCACCTGCTCCACAAGCGTCCCTCAGACGGCGGTCACGAGCTGCAGCACGCTCGACGCCAACCACCAGAGGCCCACGGTGAGAATGGCAGCCGGAACCCCGAAGCGGAGCCAGTGAATGAGCCAGCCTGGCACGGGGTGCGCCCCCGACAGTTGCTGCAAGGCTCGGCCGCGACTGACACACCAGCCTAACGTGAGCACTGCGAGCAGGGCACCGAGTGTCTGCATCCCTGAACCGAAGGTGAGATCCCACGGGACGAAGATCGTGTTGTTGAGCGATGGGGGGATGGACAGGGCCCACGTCACCGTCGCCATCAGCACAATGGCACGAGACCGGGTGATGCGGGTGTTGTCGGTGAGCCCGGCCACCAGCGCTTCGAGCGCGGCGACGGCCGAGAGCCAGGCGGCACCAAAGAGGCCGACGAAAAACAGGAGGCCAAAGAGCCAGCCAAGTGGAATGGTGGCGAAGACGCGGGGCAGGGTGGTGAAGAGCAATCCCGGTCCCGACGCTGGCGGTAGTCCCAGGGCAAACACGGCGGGGATGATGGCGAGTCCTGCGAGCAGCCCCGCCATCGTGTCACCGATCGCGGTGGTGACGGCTTGCCGGCCGAGCGGCACGTGATCGGCCAGGTACGACCCGTACAGCACCATGAAGGTGCCGCCTAACGACATGGAGAAAATGGCCTGACCCATGGCCGCCACCACTACCGCGGGGGTGATGTCGGCGACCGAGAATTTGAGGAGGTACCACTGCACACCGGCCCATGCACCGGGGAGGGTAAGTGAGCGCCCCACCAGGATCAGAAGGATCACATAAAGCGTAGGCATGATCCATACACTCGCCCGCTCGATGCCAGCGCGAAGCCCACGCCATTGCACTGCACCACAGGTGGCGATGACAATTCCGGTGCAGAGGAGCTGCCGCACCAGCGATCCCATGTCGATCCCACTGTCGGGAGGGAGGATGGCTGAGGCGTCGAGGACCACTCCAACAGGCCGAAGCAATTCAGCGAGCGCGAAGTAGAGCACCCACCCGATCACCGCGCAGTAGTACGAGGTGGCGGCGGTAACGACACCAAAGAATCCCCATCCTACATATCGTCCAAGAGGCAGCCCGCCGGCGGCAAAGGCACCCACGGGACCACGTCGTGTTTCGCGTCCGAGCGCCAGCTCGGCCATCAGACCGGGAATACCGATCACGATGACCACGAGAACGTAGAAGAGCACAAAGGCGGCCCCGCCGAACTTTCCGACCATGTACGGGAACCGCCAGACATTGCCGAGGCCCACCGCCACCCCGATGAGGGCCATGGCCGCCCCAAACCGCGAGCCGAAGGTGGGGCGAGACGGGCTCGTGTTTTCTGGAGGTGGCATGGGTGGGGATAGTACGGTTCTCCCGCCAACCCGGGAGTAGCACGACACGACCGCGCGGGAATCCCCCACAGCGCAAACCCAACCTGACGCCACATTGTGCGTCATGATCTTCTCACACCGACTCGCGGCGGCCAGTCTGGCTGCGCTCGTGCTGCTCAACAGCGGCTGTCAGGGCAAGGCAACTCCCTCAGCCGATACCACCGCCGCGCTTCCCGACGGTCATGTGCCGGTGACCCGCGCGGTGCCACTGGATGCAAAGGCGCAGGCGGCAATCGACGAAGGCAACCGGGCCTTCGCCGCCAAGGACTACCCGGAAGCGCTTGCGGCCTATCGTCGCACCCTGGAGCTTGTCCCTGGCCATCCGGCCCCCTGGTGGGGCATTTCCATGGCTGCGAACATGATGGGTGATAGTGCACTGGCCGACACGGCGATGCGCATGCTGAAGCAGCGTGGCGTTGAGCCTGGCGACCCGACGCATACACCCTCGGCGGTTCCGTTCAATCCGCACGGCCCACCGGGCAAAACGAGCTGAGCGCTGGAACCAGCGTTACGGGCGTCGCGTTTGCCGCACATTCTCACCCTGCATCGAGTCGCCCACCAATGGCTGCTGTAGACTGGAGTTACCTCCGCCCTGGTTGAAAGACGTGCGCCCGCACCCAGGAGTTCCTGGGACGACGCAAGGTGGCGTTAGGCACCACGGTTGACGCCAAGAAACAGAAGTTGGCCGAGAAGGATGCGCTGGCGCTTGCCGGCCAGGTGGACGAGATCTTCTCGATGCGCGGTTCCAAGGTCGTGCATCTGAACCTCAAGAAGGACAAGCCAGACAAGGCCACACTCCTGGGGGCTTTGCTGGGCCCGTCGGGGAACCTTCGCGCGCCCGCAGTCCGGCAGGGGCGCAGGCTTTTCATCGGGTTTTCCGAGGCGTTGTTCAGCGAGGAGTTGCGTTAGGCTGCAACGACAAACGGCCCCACCGAAGTGGGGCCGTTGCCGAAACGCTGTGTGGTCAATCCTTGTGCCGGAAGGTTATTCGCCCACGACTGAGATCGTAGGGAGAGACCTCGACCCGGACCCGGTCCCCAGAGAGAACACGAATCCGGTGACTACGCATCTTGCCACCAATGGTGGCAATGATCTGGTGCCCGTTATCAAGCTGAACTCGAAACGTGGCACTCGGGAGGACGTCGGAGATGACGCCCTCCATTTCAACCATATCTTCCTTTGCCATGAGCCGAACGGGTACGCTACTTCTTGGTGCGTACCCGGCGACGGGCTGCTGCGGCCTTGAGCTGCCGAGCCTCAGAGGGCTTCACATAGTGACGGCGACGACGGAGTTCCTTGAGGATTCCGGCGCGCAGCACCTGCTTTTTGAAAGTACGGAGGGCGCGTTCGACGTTATCGCCTTCGGCCAGGGTGACCTCAGCCATGCTTATCGGCCGAGCTTCACGACGTTTTCAGCGGCCGGGCCCTTCTGGCCCTGGACGATGTCGAACTCGACTTTCTCACCTTCGGCGAGGGACTTGAACCCCGAACCCTGAATCGCCGAGTGATGCACGAAGCAGTCTTTCTGACCGCCTTCGGGGGTGATGAAGCCGAACCCCTTCGCATCGTTGAACCACTTGACCGTGCCCGTCGTGCGCATTTCGATAAACTCCGAACTGGGAAAAAAACAAAAAGGGGGCCAACGCGAAAGCGAGGGCCCCGAGGCATCCTGCACCGGTACGCATTTTTCACCGGCCCGAAGATACTAAGGGCACTTGCTCAAGTGCGCAAGAGGCTGGTGCATCAAATTTGCGAAGTAGCTCCCGGGAGCGATCTCCGGGAAACCGAAATGCCGAAGGCTCGTATCTTTGGGCATGACTATCGACCAGGCGCCTCCAGCCCCCCCTCCGCCGCCTGCGGCTCCTGCCGTGGTGGGTGGGATCAACCCCCTGAGCTCACAGCCGCTCGGTCCCCAGGAGGTGTCTGCCCTTCGTAACGCCCGGAGCGAGCTGTCGCGTCAGCTCACCTCGGCGTCCGAACGCCGGAACGAGCTGATGGAGCAGCTCAAGAACGCCCCGGCAGAGGGGCGCGCGGGACTGGAGCAGCGCATTCAGCTCCTCGACCAGCGGTTGCTCACCCTGGAAGGGGACATCCAGACGGTCGGGCGCCAGCTGGCACTGGCCCCGCGGGCGGGCACCGAGGGCCAGCCATCTCCGTTCCCGCCAGGGCGCGGTCAAAGAGAGTTTGACCCCGAACTCGTCATTCCCATACTCGCCATCATCTTCGTTGGAGTGGCTGCCCTTCGGCTGGTATGGAACCGAGGGCGCCGCACGCCGGTCGCACCCCAAAGAGATCCGCAGGTGGATGCGCGCATGGAGCGGCTCGAACAGGCCGTCGACGCCGTGGCAATCGAGGTCGAGCGAATCGGCGAGTCGCAGCGGTACCAGGCCAAACTCCTGGCAGAAGGCACGGCCCCGCTCATGGCGTTCGCCGATGCGCGCGCCAGGGAAGCGGTGCGACGCGACTGAGTTGTTGCCGCAGGCCAGAAATCACGAGGGGTCCGGCCGGAAGCCGAACCCCTCGTTGTTTTACCACTCCTCTGTCAGCCCTTACTTCTTCGGCGGCAGCGTGAGGGCCATGAGCGACGTGCTGCTCCCTGCACCCATCGCAAAGACGATGTACTGCTTTCCTTCATGCATGAAGGTCATCGGGACGGCCGTTGTTTTCTCGGGGATCTTCACGGCCCCGACCTGCTTGCCCGTGGCCTTGTCGACGGCGTAGAGCGATGGCGGTTCGTCAGGTGCACCACCGCTGCGCCCCTGCCCGTAAATCAGCAGCGACTTGGTGGTAATGATCTGTGCCTGGCCGCGGCTGTTTCCAGCTGGCAGGTTCACGCCGGCAAACAGGGGAGAGTTGCTCGACAGCTTTGGCGCCTGGCCATTCGGAATCCACCAGGCCTTGTCGCCGCTGTTCATGTTGTACGCGGTGATGCCGCCTAACGGCGCCGGCTTGAGGATGGAGATGCCGCCGATCTGGCTTGGCACCCCACCACGACCCTCGAAGCCGCCACCCCGGTTGGTGGGTGGGGTGTAGCCCGCCGGCGCCGGCAGGGCGCCCGGCAGTCCGCAGTTGTCACGCGGGGAGCTGTACCGGAATTCCGAGCAGGGATCCTTCTGCAGGGCGATGGTCGACAAACCGGTGAGAGCAGCCACGTACATCATGCCGCTTTCGGGGTCCACGGCGGCACCACCGTCGATATTCACGCCACCGCTGGCACCCGGTGAGTACCAGGCGCACTTGTGTTGCGGCGAACCAGTCGAGCCACCGGGGATGTAGTACGGTCCCATGCGACAGCGTTTGGCGATCTTGAGCGCCGAGTCCTTGATGGCGGGCGTCCAGTCGATCAGATCCTCTTCTTCGAGACCCATCTGCGAGTAGGGCGCTGGCCTCGACGGAATGGGCTGCGTTTTTGCCGTCTCTTCGCCGGGTACGTCGCTCTGGAGCACTGGCGTCTCCGGCATCGGCCAGATCGGTTCGCCGGTCGCGCGATCGAAGGTGTAGATCCATCCCTGCTTGGTGGTCTGTGCGATCACCTTGCGACGCTGACCGTTGACCGTGACATCCATGATGTTGGGCGCCATCGGCGTGTCATAGTCCCAGATGTCGTGGTGCACCATCTGGAAGTGCCACTTCCGCTTGCCGGTCTTCACATCGAGCGCGACGATGCTGTTGCCGTACAAGTTGTCGCCCGGACGATGGCCACCGTATTCGTCCATGAGGGGCATGCCGACGGGGATGTAGGCGAGCCCGAGTTCCGGATCGGCGGAGTAGGTCGCCCACGCGTCGTTTTTCCCAACACCCTCGGTGCCGATCTTCGAACCATTCTTCCACGTCTCAGCGCCGAACTCACCCGGCTGCGGGACGAGGTTGAACTTCCAGAGCTGACGCCCGGTGCGGATGTCGAATCCACGGATGAAGCCCGGGATGTTGCGCGCCCGGATGGGGTAGTAGCCGTGAATCGACGAGTTCCCCACGACGATCACATCGTTGACGATGATTGCTGGTGACGACGCGGCGATCTGGCCGAGTTTCGGATCGATGCCCACCGTGCCATCTGCGCCGGTCTTGGTGACGGGATCCCATGTTTCGCCCGGTTTGGCCTGACGATACGGGGCGGCATCCGAAATCACAAAGGCCCCGGAGTCGTCGACAGCAAGGGGTACGAGTGGAAGACCGAGCCCGTTCATCAGGTCGACGACGCCGTTCTTCCCGAACTTCGGGTCCGGGACGCCTGTCTTGGCGTCGAGCGAGACCATGTGGTACCCCGGCGTCACCACGATCAACCGCTCGTTAGGTCCGTCCGTCCAGTACGACGGTCCGCGTCCGGCAAACTGGCGAGGCGCCTTCTGCCAGCGAATGCCCTCGTTCAGGCGATGCATCCAGAGGGTCTCGCCGGTGCTGGGGTCGAGGGCCGCCGCAATACGACGTGTGGTGGCCACGGTGAACAGACGCCCATTGGCGTACAGCGGTGTCGTCCGGTAGTACTCGTCAGATCCGAAGGCACCGGCGTTCCATTGCCACGCCTTCTGCAGGGTTCCGAAGTTGCCGGCGTTGATCTGATCGAGCGGAGAGTAGCGTGTGCTCCAGGCGTCAGCGCCCCAATATCGCCACTCACCGGAGACGTTACCGCGGACGGTCGCCTTTCCCTGTACGGCGTCGAGGGGAGAAGTACGGAAGAGAACGGCGGCGAGCGCGGCCAAGGCTGCCGCACCGGCGACAGGCAGGAAACGCCGAGTCGAGGTTTGCGAAAACACCATGTTGGGGTTCCTTCGCACGTGTTGTTGTTCGGGAACGAACCCGCCGAGGACGCCGACGGGTCGGGAACAGTCGGCGACGAATGTAGCGCCGGTGCAAGAGGGGGGTAAGGCAAAGGCCCCCGAGTGAACTCGAGGGCCCGAACCATTCTGCGGGTTGCGTTACATCTTGTGGAACATCAGGTCGCCACACGCCACGATTTTGGCCATGTTCGCGGCAGACTCATGAATGTTGACGTAGTAGCTCCCGGTGTCGGGAAGTGCGATGGCGAGCGTTGCCTTGCTGGCGCTGCTTCCGCTGGCATCGCCAGCAAGTGGCGTGTACGAGCGGCCACCCCCGAGCACCCCGCCGGGTTTGGCGCAGCTGCCGATGTGGATGTGCCAGGGGCGCGGAGTGCTGGGGGCATCGCCCTTGAGCGATACCTCCACCGCGGTGGTGTTCGCTTCGGCGCCGGGAGTCATCTGCGCGTTCCCGGTGATGCCGGAGCCATCCTTTCCGCTCACCGTGCCCATCCACATGGCGGCGAAACGTCCACCGGCCAGGGCAGCGGTCGAAGTAAGAGCGACGGCGGCCGCCGCGAGTGTTATGCGTCGTAACAACATGAGCGCTTCCTCCAGGAGATAAACAAACGTTAGCTGCAAGGTACTCAACGCCGGGTGTGGCGTGCGGTGCGACGGCTCACAGGCTGATTGAGCCACGCCATGGGCGACGGGAGTGATGGCGTCGGCAGGAGATCGATCTTGATGCCGGCCACTGAATCAGGCTCGGCCGCGAGTTCGGCCTCTCCGGCCGGCATGTTGTTGAGCTGCAAGATGTACGCGATCACTTGTGCGTACTGGGTCTTGCTGAGCGAGCCCGGCTCGCTCTCGGGCATGTTCTCGACCAGGTACGTGAAGAGTTCGCGGAGTGGCCTGGTGTTCCAGTTGTTGACAAAGTCGCCGGCGGTCAGCGACGCGGCGGTGTGGCAGCTCTGGCACTGACCGAGGTACACGTCTTTGCCCTTCGCCGCCTGGTCGGCGGAGAAGATGCCTGACTTGGTGCTGCGTTCGGGGGGCGGCGCCGCGGGGACGGAGTCGGTTTGCGCCAACGCGGTGTGCGAGACAACCAGGCTGGTCACAAGGGCAAGTGCGAGGGCTTTCATGTGGGGGAAAATATACCGGGGCAGGGAGCGGGGTAGTTGTACCATGTGAGCGTTCGGATGTTCGGTCGGCGGGCCGCGTGCCACTTCCCGCGCTCCTGCTCTCGCGGTAGCATCCTGCCGCCTTCCGCGACATGGTCCGGGGGCATGCTCGACTTCCCCTCACGCCCCCACGATGACCGAAGGTCCCCGCGACGAGGACATCCGTCACGAAACGCGCGACGACATCGCAGCGCCTACGCACGGCGAGCCCGAACTTCCGCCGACCGCACACCCTGTTCCACCGAGCGTCATCAGCCGGTTAGGCCGGAATCTCACGTTCCGCGTGCTGGTGGCGATTACCCTGGGTGTGATCGTGGGTGTGGTGGCGCCTTCCTGGGGCAAGGCCATGAAGCCGGTGGGAGACACCTTCGTGAATCTGGTCCGGATGGTGATCGCGCCGATCATCTTCCTCACGATTGTGCTCGGGATCGCGCAGACCAGTGACCTCAAGAAGGTCGGTCGGGTGGGGTTGCGGGCATTCATCTACTTCGAGGTGGTCACCACGTTCGCACTGGCGATCGGCGTGATCGTGATGAACGTGTTTCGTCCTGGCGATGGGATCGACGCCGCCGGACTCGCCAAGGGCGACATCTCCAAGTATGCACAGCAGGGCGCGGAGATGAATTGGATCGACTTCTTCACGCATATCGTGCCCAGCAGTGTGGTGGGCGCCTTTGCGCAGGGTGAAGTACTGCAGGTGGTGTTTTTCTCGGTCATCTTCGGCGTGGCGCTCGCGTCGTTAGGCCGGACGGCTCGACCCGTCACCCGCGTGCTGGATCGCCTGATGACGGTGTTCTTTCGCATCGTGAGCATCGTGATGGTGGTCGCACCGATCGGGGCCTTTGGTGCCATGGCCTACACCATCGGCAACTACGGTCTGGGCTCCCTGGTCGCACTTGGTCGGTTGATGGGCACCGTGTACCTCACCATGGCGCTGTTCATCTTTGTGGTTCTGAACCTGATCGCCAGGGCGTACGGCTTTTCCCTGTGGCGATTGGTGGTGTACATCAAGGATGAGATTCTCATCGTCCTGGGAACCTCGTCGAGCGAGGCCGTGTTGCCGCGCATGATCGACAAGATGGAGCGCTTCGGGTGTGCCAAGCCCGTCGTCGGTCTGGTCATTCCGGCCGGGTATTCGTTCAATCTCGATGGAACGTCCATTTACCTGTCGATGGCCACGTTGTTCATCGCCCAGGCGTACGGTGTTGATCTGACGCTGGGGCAGCAGCTGAGTGTGCTCGGGGTGTTGATGATCACCTCGAAGGGAGCGGCGGGGGTGACGGGGTCGGGCTTCATTGTGCTGGCGAGTACGTTGTCGGCCCTTCGTGTTGTTCCGCTCGAGGGGCTGGCACTGTTGCTCGGAGTCGATCGATTCATGAGTGAGGCGCGGGCCATCACCAACCTGATCGGCAACGCCGTGGCGACCGTGGTGGTGGCCAAGGGTGAGAAGGGCTTTGACGCCGACGTGCACGCCGAAGCTATTCGTCAAAAGGGATGATGTTTGATGTCGTTTACGTTCGCGCCACTTCGTACCGCGGATCTCGGGATGCTGCACGAGTGGTTGCAGCGGCCGCATGTGCGTGAGTGGTGGGACTCGCCGTCGACGTGGGAAGAGGTGGTCGAGGACTACGGTCCGGTGGCTGAGGGGACGGATACCACGCGTGCCTTCATTGCCCACCGAGGCGGTGAACCTGTGGGCTTTATTCAGGTGTACGTCGTGATGGGGTCAGGCGATGGCTGGTGGCCTGACGAGACCGATCCCGGGGCACGCGGCATCGATCAGTTCCTCGCTGTCGAGGGTCAGCTGGGGCAGGGGATCGGCCGGGCCATGATTCGCGCCTTCCTTGGCGAGGTGTTCACCGATCCACGTGTCACCACGGTTCAGACCGACCCATCTCCTGACAATGAACGCGCGATTCGATGTTATCGCGGGGCTGGCTTTGCGGACCGTGCGGTCGTGGAGACGCCCGATGGTCCGGCGCATTTGATGGTTTGCCCCCGCGTCCGCTTCCTGGAGACTGGGTCCGTGGTCGCCGTTCGGGCCGCAATGGTTTCTGACATCGAGTGGCTGGCGATCTGGGGGTCCATGCTCGCCCGCATGCACCAGGGCTTTGACGCGCGCCGCTTTGTGGTGCCTGAGCCGGCGGAGGACGCCCATCGTCCCTACTACGCCGAACACCTGGCCGACGAGCGCGCCCGGGTGCTGGTGGCCACGGTGGATGGCGTGCCGGCGGGATACGCCTTTGTGCGCTGGGAGCCCGGGAGCCTGCTGGAGTTGCGCGCCGACGGCGCGTGGCTGCACGAGATCTACGTCGAAGAGGAGGCGCGGATGGGCACGGTGTCGCGCGCCTTGATGGATGCGGCGGACGCGGCCGCGCGGGCGCTCGGGTCGGACCATCTTCTCCTGAGCGTCTCGTCCTCCAACATCAGGGCCCAGCGATTCTTTTCGTCACTCGGCTATCGGCAGACCCTGCTGGAGATGCGTCGCGAGTTGCCTTGAAAGTTTCGCGTCCCTCGGTCATGTTCCGGCATGGCGCGCGGGGCGCCACCTGTCCGCGGAGAGGACCGAGTCCACCCGACTTGCTGCTCGTCGTTTGATCCGGTTCTTGCGAACCTCCTTTGCCCGCGCGTGCGGACCCGGGCCCTTCAAGGAGGCTCGTCATGCCCAAACGTCGGCTCCCCGTTCGTCCTGATCTGGACCAGTTGCGGCACCAGGCCAGGGATCTCTTGCGTGCTGTCCGGGCCGAGGAGCCCGTGGCACTCACCGAGTTCCAGCAGTTCCATCCCCGGGCGCCCTCGCCAGCGGAAGCCAAACTCGCAGATGCGCAACTCGTGCTGGCGCGCGCCTATGAGGCCCCCAGCTGGCCGCGGCTGGTGCAGGCCTGCCAACTGGTGGAAGCCATCTGGGGGGACGACCTCGACACCGTTCGCGCCCTGGTGACTCGCAACCCGGCGTTGCTGCAGGAGCCCACGCTGATACGCAAGAGCGATTGGGGGCCCCCGATGTCGTATGCGGCCAACGTGGGTCGGGACCGCATCATCCGCATGTTGCATGACCTGGGCGCTCGCGATCATGCCCACGCGCTGGATCGTGCGGTGTTGCAGGGCCAGATCGGCACCGCGCGGATGTTGCACGACATGCAGGGGCGCCCGGTACCGCCCGATGAGTTGTTAGGCGGTGCGGCGTACACGCTGAGCGCCTCGGGAACGGCCCTCCTGTTTGACCTGGGTGCGCGTGTGGTCGATGCCAGCGGGCGTAGTGTGGCACCAACGGATACGGTGCTGGAGACCGATAGTCGCAAGCCGGCGGAGAAACACGCGATCCTGGCGATGTACGTTCAGCACGGACTGGTGTTGCCCGACACGGCCCCCATGGCCATCCACCGGGGACGGATTGACCTGCTCGAGCAGCTGGAGGGCCGCGACGCCAACGGCCTGCATCGAACGTACCGATTCGAAGAGATCTTCCCGCCAGAGTTAGGGTGCCACGACGAGGTGCTCGCGACCCACGGCACACCACTCGCGGGTGCCACGCTGTTGCATATGGCAGTTGACTACGATGAATGGGAGATCGCCAACTGGTTGCTGGAGCGCGGCTGCGCGGTGGATCGGCGAGCGGATGTTGACGCAGACGGCTTTGGCGGGCACACCGCACTGTTTTCGACAGTTGTGTCGCAGCCGGCGTTCTGGATGAACATGCACGGGACCGGCGATGCACGGTTCACGAATCTGTTGTTACGCCATGGGGCTGACATTCACGCGCGCGCCTCGCTCAGAAAGCAGCTCCATCCGGGCTACTATCCCGACACACTTCACGAATACCGGGATGTGTCGCCGGTGGAGTGGGGGCGCCAATTCCACGATCAGCGTTTTGTGAACAAGGCAGCGATCGCCGCGATTGAATTGGCTGGCGGGGAGAGGTAGGCCTCTCAGCGGCCAGGTGCATTGCCCGGTCACTGCGCGAAGCCCTCGTTGTGCGCGTGGCCGCGGCATGCCTTGTCCGACGAACACGAGACGGTAACTTGGCGCGTTTCCCGCGCCAGGCCGCCGTCGTTCGGGCGCCACCCGGCAGAACGCGAGGCTTCTCACGCATCAGGCATGACACCACTCCTCGGCGCCATTCTGGGTTATCTCGTCATTCAGTTTGGCATTGGTGTCTGGGCCAGCAAGCGGATTCGCAACGAGTCGGACTACCTCCTCGCCGGTCGCTCGCTGGGTCCGTGGCTGGCCACGTTCTCCATCTTCGCCACGTGGTTTGGCGCCGAGACCATCATGGGGTCGGCGGGCACCGCGTACCGAGAGGGAGCGTCATTCGCCAACGCCGAGCCGTTCGGGTATGGCCTCTGCCTGGTCGGCATGGGCCTCATCTTCGCCGGCCCGCTCTGGCGACGAAAACTCACCACACTCGCTGACCTGTTTCGCGAGCGCTATTCCGTTCGCGTTGAGCGAGTGGCCGCTGTCATCCTGATCCCGAGCTCCATCTTGTGGGCGGCGGCACAGGTGCGCGCCTTCGGCCAGGTGCTGAACCTCACGGGAGGCATTGAGCTGGAGACGGCGATCGGCCTCGCCACGTTGTTCACGGTCTTGTACACCGCCTTCGGGGGCCTGCTCGCCGACGCGGTGACCGATCTGGTGCAGGGGATCACCGTGGGGCTCGGGCTGATTGCCGTGCTCGTGGCCGTTATCGTGGCGTTGCCCGAAGGGACGAGCGTGGGCTCGATCCTCGCCCAACCGGGGGCGCTGCGCCTCGCGGCGGCCCCGGAGATGTCGTGGCTCGACATCATCGAAGAGTGGTCCATTCCGGTCTGTGGTTCGATACTCGCGACCGAGCTGGTGAGCCGCGTCATCGCCACCCGGTCCGAAGGAGTGGCCCGGCACTCCGCGTTAGGCGCCGGGGGCATGTACCTCGCGATCGGCTGTATTCCGCTGCTCATCGGGCTGGTGGGGCGTGAAGTGGTGCCATCGCTGGCCGACGCCGAGCAGGTGGTGCCGGCCGTTGCACAGCAACTCCTGCCGCCAGTCCTGTTTGTCGTGTTCGCCGGCGGCTTGCTGTCGGCGATTCTCTCGACCGTGGATAGCACGCTGCTGGTGGCGTCGGGTCTCTTGTCACACAACCTGCTGGTCCCGGTGTTCGCAATTCAGGACGAGCGGCGCAAGGTGCTGCTGGCCCGACTGGGGGTCGCTGCCTTCGGGCTCCTGGCGTGGCTGCTAGCGGTGCGGGCAGAGGGGGTGTTTGCCCTGGTCGAGGAGGCGTCGGCGTTTGGGAGTTCGGGTGCGCTAGTGGTGATCTGTTTTGCGCTGTTCACGCGATGGGGTGGAGCCCCTACGGCCATGGCGACGCTGCTGATGGGTTTGGTCTCCTATCTGGTGGCCACCTACAGCGGAGTTCGCGCTCCATTCGTACTTTCACTGCTGCTGTCGCTCGGCACGTATGTGGTTGGTACCTTCGCCGAGGCGGCGTTACCCGTGCGGCAGTCGGCCAAGGCCGATTGACGACGTTTCCCTGACCCTCGATGTGATGACAACACCAATGTGTGTTCGAAAGGCCCTCTTCCTCGTTGCGGTAGCCGCTGGCAGCCTGGATGCCCAGG
Organism: uncultured Gemmatimonadota bacterium; assembly: GCA_902826615.1. Lineage (GTDB taxonomy): Bacteria > Gemmatimonadota > Gemmatimonadetes > Gemmatimonadales > Gemmatimonadaceae > RBC101. Next base: position 515,916 of record CADEFN010000003.1, on the reverse strand, counting down.
GAGCGACCTCGGTTTACACACCGGGCAAGCTCAACGGCGACCAGCAGGTGGCGCGCGAGATCTACAAGGAACTGATCGAGATCAACACCGGAGTCACCACCGGCAACATCACCACGGCCGCCGTCGCGATGGCCAAAAGGTTTCGTGCAGCTGGGATCCCGGAGGCCGACATCTTTGTCGGCGGCCCCCGTCCCGAAAAGCACAACGTGGTCGCCCGGATTCGAGGCAAGGGAGGTGCTACCGCCGGCAAGCCCTTGTTGCTGCTCGCGCATATCGATGTGGTCGAGGCGCTCAAGTCGGACTGGTCGCCGGAGTTCGATCCGTTTGTCTTCACCGAGAAGGATGGCTACTACTACGGCCGCGGCACGGCCGACGACAAGGCGATGGCCTCGATCTTTGTGGCCAACGTGTTCCGGATGAAGCGGGAAGGATGGGTTCCCGATCGGGACATCATCATTGCGCTCACGGCCGACGAGGAGAGTGGCCCCTTCAATGGAGTCGACTGGCTCCTCAAGAACCACAAGGACAAGGTCGACGCCGAGTGGGTGATCAATGAAGGTGGGGGCGGCACGCTGCGAAACGGCAAACCGCTCTTCAACTCCGTGCAGGCCACGGAGAAGGTCACGACAAACTTTACACTGCAAGCCACCAACCGCGGCGGCCATTCCTCGGTGCCCCGTGACGACAACGCGATTACCCAGCTGGCGGACGCGTTGTCGAAAGTGGGACGCTACGCCTTTCCAGTGCAGCTGAACGAGGTGACACGCGAGTTCTTCGCGAGGACGGCCGATCTCGAGGAGCCGAACGTGGGCAGGGCGATGAAGGCGATCGTGGCGAATCCGCGGGACCCCGCTGCACTCCGGGTGTTGGCGGCTGACCCGCGCTACAACTCGATGTTGCGGACGTCCTGTGTGGCCACGGAGCTGAAAGGTGGGCATGCGACGAACGCACTCCCCCAGCTGGCGGAAGCGAACATTAATTGCCGGATCTACCCGGGAGTGACCACCGAGGCCGTGCGGGATTCACTGACGCGGGTGATCGGCGATACCGGGGTGAAGGTGCTGATTCGTTCGCAGCGACCGCCTTCGCCTTCGACGGCGCTGCTCCCGGTCGTGATGGATCCGGTGAAGCGGATTACGAAGGAAATGTGGGGCGACATCCCGGTGATTCCGGTGATGTCCACCGGGGCGACTGACTCACGCTTCTTCCGGACGCTCGGGGTGCCTGCATATGGGGTATCAGGGCTGTTCAGCGATCCAACGGTTGACGCCCGCGCGCACGGGCGCGATGAGCGCATGTCACTCAAGTCCTACTATGAAGGTCAAGAGTTTCTGTATCGGCTGACCAAGGCCCTCGCGACCACGAGCAAGACGGCGTCGTAAGCGCCGGCTCGCAAGGCGGGTCCGAGGGAGGGCGTCAGAGCGAGCGCTCTGGCGCCCTCGCGCGTAAGGGTGAGGTGACGCAGCTTCACGCAGCTGCTCTCCCGTCCCGTTTCCCAGGATCCAATCCCATGGTTGCACGGACCCACGTTCTGCGCGCTCTCCTCGCCGCAGCCTGCCTCACCCCATCGCTCGCATTGAATGCCCAAAGCACCGAGCGCATCGATGAGGAATACACGCGCCTGATCAAGGCCAACACTCGCGACCCCCGCATTACCACAGAGCTTGTTGATCACCTGCCGTATTCGGCCACGGTGCCTACCCCCCTCAAGTTTCATGGCCGGATCATCGGTCAGCCGGGAGAACTGACGTACGCCAGGGACATCCAGCGCTACTACGAAGCGCTCGACAAGGCGAGCGATCGGGTGAAGACGTGGGTGATCGGCAAGTCCGAAGAGGGGCGCGACATGATTGTGCTGGCGGTGGCTGATGAGGCCACGATCCGCAACCTCGATAAACACAAGGCGGACCTCGCCTCCCTCGCCGATCCGCGCAAGACCACCGAAGCCCAGGCCAGACAAATCATCGGGAACGGCAAGATGATCTACTGGCTCACCTCGGGGATGCACTCCCCTGAGAACGGCGGCCCCGAGGCGCTGCAGGAGCTGGCGTATCGGCTGGCGGTTGGGGAGAGTGAGTACATCCGCACCATCCGCAACAACGTCATCACCTTCATCACGCCCGTCATCGAGGTGGATGGGCGCGAGAAGCAGGTGGACACCTACTACTACAACAAGAAGCTTCCCGCGGGTTCCACGCGCCTGCCTCTGATGTACTGGGGCAAGTATGTCGCGCACGACAACAACCGCGACAACATCGGGCAGCTGCTGAACCTCTCGCGCGACGTCAACAAGTTTTTCCTCGAATGGCACCCGCCCATCATGCATGATCTGCATGAGGCCTCGAACTACCTCTATGCCTCGACCGGGACGGGCCCGTACAACGAAGCCATCGATGCCATCACGGTGGACGAATGGTGGATCCTGGCCAAGAACGAGGTCATGGAAATGACCAAACGTGGCGTGCCGGGCGTGTGGACGTATGGCTTTTATGATGGCTGGGTGCCGAACTACATGTTCTTTGCGGCGCATGCGCACAATGCCACGGGCCGCTTTTATGAAGTGCAGTCGTACGGGCCCGACACCGGCACGGTGCGGCTTGGCGCCACGCAGACCAGCCGCGAGTGGTTCCGGCCCAACCCGCCGCTTCCCTCCATCAGCTGGGGGCCGCGCAACAACACGAATATTCAGCAATCCGCGCTGCTCATCACCCTGAATCATGTGGCGAAGAACAAGTCCACATACCTGGAGAACTTCTGGATCAAGGGGAAGCGCCAGATGGACAAGGCGAAGACGGGGCCGACCTATGCCTGGGTGATTCCCGCCAATCAGCGTCGCAAGGCCGAAGTGGCCAGCGTGGTGAACGATCTCAAGTTCCAGGGTCTCGAGTTCCACACGGCGAATGCCGCCGGGACCTTTGGGGGCACCGCGTTGCAGGCGGGGGACTACATCATCCGCGGCGATCAGCCGTATCGCAGCATTCCCGAGATGTACTTCTCGCTGCAGAACTTCTCGCCGAGTAATCCGCGCCCGTACGATGACACCGGCTGGACCTACCAGCTGATGCGCAACTTTACCGTGCACACAATCGGCGACAAAGGCATCCTCACTGCTGCCATGACGCCGGTGACCGCGGATGTGAAAGCCAAAGGTGGGATCGAAGGGGCAGGGAATGTGATCGTGGTGGAGAACACCACCGACAACAACCTCATCACCTTCCGCTTCAAGCACGCTAATGTGGCCATGCAGGCGGCGGAAGACGACTTCGAGATGAACGGCAAGCGATTCCGCGCTGGTGCCGTCATCATTCCTGCAGGTGACCGTGCGGCGTTAGGCGCTTCCCTCACCGAACTCGGACTCTCCGCCTGGGCGACGAACACGGCACCCACGGTCAAGACACACGACCTCGACGTACCGCGGATTGGCTACGTACACAGCTGGCAGCGCACGCAGGATGAAGGATGGGTGCGAGCGGCCCTCGAGCGGTTCGGCGTGCCCTTCACCTATTTTGCCGACATCAAGCTGCGTGATGGGAACCTGCGTCAGAAGTTTGACGTGATTGTCTTTCCGCACGTCGGGGGCTCGGCCATTGCGCAGGTCAACGGAATCCCGAAGACCGGTGCGCTCGCGTTGCCCTACAAAAAGACAGATGCCACACCGAACCTCGGCGCGATTGACCAGGCCGACGACATTCGCGGTGGCATGGGCATCGAAGGACTGACCGAACTGGCGAAGTTCGTTCAGGCAGGCGGGACCTTACTCGTGGAAGGGTCGACGAGCACCATTTTCCCCGAGTATGGCATCACCAACGGTGTTACGGTTGAAGAGCCCGCTGGCCTCTTTGTGCGCGGCTCCGTGATGCGCGGCATCGTGAACGACCGGAAGAGCCCGATCATGTATGGTCATGATGGGGGACAACTGCCGGTGTACTTCAACACGGCACCGGTGCTGAATGCCGGCGGTGGCGGTTTGCCGCCCGAGTTCGCCGCGTTCGGAGGAGGTGGTGGTGGTCCCAGCCAGAACATCACACCCATGGCCAACCGACTGCGGCTCTCGCCGTGGGACAGTGCAGCACCAGGGGCACGCCCGGCCGGTCCGCCAGCGGCGTCGGACACGGAGGCGATGATGGCCATGGCTCGCCAGTTCGGCATGCTCAACGAAGGTGGCGGACGTCCTCGTGTGATCATGTCGTTTCCCCAGAACACCAACGACATGTTGCTCTCCGGCACGCTGGCCAACGGGCAGGGGCTTGCGGGCAAGGCGCAGGTTGTTGATGCGCCGGTGGGCCAGGGCCACGTGGTGATGTTTGGTATTCGTCCTTTCTGGCGCTGGCAGACCCACGGCACCTACTTCCTCGGCTTCAACACCATTCTCAACTGGAACGACCTCGGCGCCGGGCGCGAGGCAGCGCCGGGGCGTTAGGGGCAGAGGCACGGGAGGCACGAGAAGCACGAGAAGCACGAGAGCGCTTTGCCGTGCTTCCCGTGCTTCCCGTGCCTCCCGTGCTTCCGTTCCTAACTTGCCTTCACATAGGCGCAGCCGGCTTCCTGCGCGCGGACGGCGGCGAAGACTCCGGACGGCTGCAGTATCACGCCGGGGACCATGGCGGCGAGTGAGCGTTTGCGCGCTTCGTCGTCGCTCACCTTATCGGTGGCCTTCACGACGTCAACGACATCCTGCAGCGCGAGGTTGCACGCCAGCGCCACCACGCCGCGCGCGAGTTGTTTGGCGAGCGACGAGTTGTTGAAGGGCGCCGGTATCCCATCTTTTTCGTCGAGCAGCGCCGGGTTCTTCTCGATGGGCGCGCTGGTGAGCGGATGCGTGACACCAAACTTCTTGCCCAGCGCGTACTTCGCGATGAAGGCGTGCTGCAGCGCGAGGACAATCGCGTTGTGCCGAAGGATGATCACCGGTGAGAGATCGGAGGCCGCAACCTTCATGACGTCGCGGTACTGACCGGCCCACGCATTGGCACGCCAAACACCGTAGCCGCTTTCGGGTTCGGTACAATCAAAGCAGGCTTTGTGTTTGCCCTTGAGTCGCGTGGGCCACGAGACGTCCCAGTCCTGCATGGCCTCGGCTAGGACCGCGAGGTCCGCAGGGAAGAACGACGGCAGGCTCGAGAGACCGACCGAGCCGATGGCGACATGGTGCATGAATTCGCGTCGGGAGTGACTCACAGGGAGCTCCTGGTTGGGCGAGGGGATGTGCGTGTGGCGAGTATGCGTCGCCGCGGAGGTCTGAGCAAATGCTCACGGTGGTCACCCGACGCCGGTGGCGGGCAGACCCCCTAGCGAAGTGGAATGCGCGCAGCATGTTGTCCAGCACTCGACGCCACTCGGACGTTGAGAAAACAACGCGTTTCCCCCGACGCTTCATGCTCCCATTTTTGCGCTCCGCCCTCGCGTCAGCGCTTTGCGCTGCGCTCCCCGGTCTGCTGTCCGGCCAGCAGCCTCATGGTTGGCCCTCCGGCAACGCCAAGGTCCGTTTCGAAATTCAGGTGCCGGCGTCGGCACGGAACGAGCCTACCACCGGCCGCGCCTTCGTCATCCTCTCGCGCACAAACCAGACCGAGCCACGCCTGCAGATCGGGCGCATCGGAACGCCCTTCTTCGGTCGCGATTTCGAGAAGCTGGCCCCCGGTGGAGTGGCGGTCGTCGACGGCACCGACCTCGGCCATCCGGTATGGGACATGTCCGAGATTCCGCCGGGTGACTACTGGGTGCAGGGGATGGTGAGTGTGTACTCGGAGTTCCGCCGGGCCGATGGCAAAGTGGTCTGGCTGCACGACGACCAGTGGGAAGGGCAGCAGTGGAACCGGTCGCCGGGCAATCTCTACTCAACCCCGCGGCAGGTCCGGATCGACCCGGCCCAGAAGAGTGTGATTCGCCTGGTCGCCGATCAGAAGATCCCACCTATCGAGATGCCGGCGAACACCGAGTGGGTGGAGCGCTTCCGGTTTGAGTCGCCGAGTCTCTCGAAGTTCTGGGGGCGGCCCATTTACCTCGGCGCGACCGTGCTTCTTCCGAAGGACTATCGGACGTCGACCACGCGCTACCCTGTGCTGTACGAGCAGGGGCACTTCTCGACCGGGAGCCCGCTGCGCTTTGAGGTTGGAGGGGAGCTGCATCGCGACTGGGTGAAGGACAATTTTCCGCGCGTAATTGCTGTCACCTTCCAGCACCCGACGCCGTATTTCGATGATTCGTATGCTGTGAACTCGGTGAATGTCGGGCCGTATGGCGATGCGATCATGAAGGAGCTCATCCCCGAGATCGAGAAGCGATATCGGACGATTCAGGAACCATGGGCTCGATGGCTGGCCGGTGGATCAACGGGTGGTTGGGAAGCGCTGGCCTTGCAGATTTTCCAGCCCGACTTCTTTGGCGGCACGTGGGCGTACTGCCCGGACCCCGTCACCTTTACGGATGTCGAGGGCATCAACATCTACCAGGACGACAACGCGTACTACAAGCAGGTGAACGAGTGGCATCGCACGCCGACGATCAACTCGCGCGAGATCAACGGGGAGGTGCGACAGACGTCGCAGCAGCGCAACTGGATGGAGCTGGTGAATGGGACAAAGGGGCGCTCGGGCCATCAGCTCGACATCTGGTCTGCGGTCTACGGCCCGTTAGGCGATGATGGCTACTTCAAGCCGGTGTTCGACAAGAAGACGGGCAAGGTGGATAAGGCCGTCGCCGAGTACTGGCGCGAGCACTACGACCTCCTGCACATCCTCAAAAAGAACTGGTCGACCCTCGGCCCGAAGCTGGTGGGCAAGCTCTACATCTATATGGGTGACGCCGACACCTATTTTCTGGACCGGGCAACGCGGGAGCTCGATGCCTGGATGAAAACGACGCAGAATCCGCACTACGAAGGATTCTTCATGTACGGGGACCAGAAGCCACATTGCTGGTCCGGTCCGGTGACGACGTCGGAGCGGCTGAAGGAAATGGCGCAACATGGGTTGCGTACCATGCCTTCGGGGACGACGACGCCGTGGTGGAGGTACTGAAGCAGGTAGATGGTAGATGGTAGATGGCAGAGAGACGACGGAAGTGGAGTCACACGACATCAGGAGGAGTTGCATGAGACGAGCATGGTTGGGGATACTGTCGTGCTTTGTGTTCGCGACGAGCGCTGCGGCACAAACACGGCAGGTGACAGGCAAGGTGACGGAAGAAGGGAGCGGCGCGCCCATCGCGTCGGCACAGATCCAGGTACGCGGCACCACCACGGGTGGCCTGTCGCGCGAAGACGGCACGTTCGCCTTGCGCGTGCCTAACGGTGATGTGACCCTGGTCGTGAAGCGGCTGGGATATCCGCCAGTGGAAGCGCGTGTGGCCGCCGGGGCCTCGGACGTGGCGATCACCATGCGCAAGGACGCACTGAAGCTCGATCAGGTGGTTATCACCGGGCAGGCGACGGGCATTTCGCGCCGCAACCTCCCGACCTCCATTGCCAGCGTGAGCGCCGAGCAGGTGGCGAAGGTCTCGGCGGTGGCGGTCGATCAGGCGTTGCAGGGCAAGATTGCCGGCGCGCAGATCTCGACCAGCACCGGTGCTCCAGGTGGCGGCAACCGCGTGCGCATCCGCGGTATCTCATCAATCCTTGGCAGCGCACAGCCGCTGTACGTCGTTGACGGTGTCATCACCAGCGACGTTTCGATCGGAAACGGCACCAACCGGGTGACGCGTGCCGCCGGCAACGCCATCTCGGCGGTGACGCAGGAAGCGCCTGTGAACCGCATTTCGGACCTCAACCCGAATGACATCGAAAGCGTCGAGGTGCTCAAGGGTTCGGCGGCCGCGGCGATCTACGGGTCCAAGGCGTCAGGCGGCGTGATTCTCATTACGACCAAGCGAGGGCAAGCAGGACGTCCTCAATTCGCGCTGCGCACGGGCGCTGGCACGTCGGAACTGGCGTATCGCAACGGGCAGCGTCGCTTCCTCTCGGCTGACGATGCCGCACGTATCAATCCGGTGCTTCGGAATCTCTGGAATCCGGACACGTTCATTGACTATGAGGACCTGACGTACGGAGAGACGCCGTTCAATCGCGAAGGCACGTTGTCGGTGAGCGGTGGCTCCCAGGACACGCGCTACTTCGTGTCCGGCACTGGCCGGTATGAAGGCGGCATCGTGCGCAACACCTTCGCCTCCAAGTTCGGGCTGCGAGTGAACCTGGACCAGCGCCTGTCGGAGAAGATGGAGCTGCAGGTTGGCACCGAGGTGCTTCGCACCCTCAACGATCGCGGTCTCTTCGGCAACGACAACGCCGGTAACTCGATCGCCTACACGCTGACCAAGATCCCGAGTTTCCTCGACCTGAGGCAGCGTGCTGACGGCAGCTGGCCGGTGAACCCGTTCTACAACTCCAATCCGCTGCACACGATCGATCTGATCAAGAACGAGGAAGGCGTGTGGCGCAACATCACGACGGCGCGCCTGACGTGGGATGTGTGGGCCAACCCGCGGCAGTCGGTGCGTTTTGTGGGGTACGGTGGCGCCGACGTGCTGCAGCAGCACAACGAGGTGTATTCGCCACCCGAGCTGCAGTACGAGCCGCTCGATGGGTTGCCGGGCACCACCACGGTGTCGGACGGCAACAACACGCAGGGCAACATGAACCTGAACGTGGTGCACGAGTGGCGTCCCTTCTCCAAATGGACGGCGACGAGCCAGCTCGGCACGCAGTGGGAGCGTCGCAAGCTGGGCGTCGTTCGCAGTGCAGCGTTAGGTCTTCTGGGTGGCCTCGAAGTGGTCACCGCCGGTACGCAACGCGAGGTGGACGAGAACCGGCTGCTGACCGACGACTTCGGTCTCTTTGGTCAGACCGAGTGGTTGTACAACGACCGCATCCTGCTCACGCTGGGGGCGCGTGCCGATCGCTCGTCGAACAATGGCGATCCGGGCAAGTACTATCTGTTCCCGAAGGGGTCGATGTCGTGGCGTATGCCGGCGCTGATGCCAGGGAAAATTGACGAACTCAAGTTGCGCGCAGCGTACGGCGAAACGGGTAATCAGCCGTTGTATGGACAGAAGTTCACGGCACTGGATCTCTCGAACATCTCGGGGCAGGGGGCGTTCCGCATCGGGACCAATCTGGCCTCGAGCGACCTGCGGCCCGAGCGTCAGCGGGAGTTCGAGGTCGGCTTCGACGCCACGGTGTTAGGCAACAAGGGCACGATCGATTTCACGGCCTTCCAGCGCGACATCTCGGACCTGCTCATCACGCGTACGCTGCCGCCAACCAGCGGCTACTCGTCGGAGATTTCCAACGGGGCAGAAATGCAGGTGCGCGGCATCGAGGCCTCCGCGTCGATCTTCCCGATTCAGGGGCCGAAGTTCTCCTGGACGTCGCGGGTGAACTTCGGCATGAACCGGAGCAAGATCACCAACCTCCCCGTGCCGGCGTTCCTGCTTGGCACGTTCCAGGTTGGTGCCACCAAGATCGAGCAGGGCAAGTCGGCCACCCAGCTCTTTGGCAACGACACCTTGCCACAGCCTGGGCGTGTCCTGGCGCCTAACGGCGTCTTGATGGGTGATGGCAACCCGGACTGGAATGCCGGCTGGTCCAACGAACTGCGCTTCAAGCGGCTCTCGGCCTTTGCGCTCCTCGACCGTCAGCAGGGCGGCATGCTCGCCAATGGTACCTGGCGGCACTACGACCTTGGCTTCAATTCGCGTGACTATGACGCGCCGGGGCCCAACGGTGTGAAGCTCGGCGAGTTCCGGCGCACGACGTATCTCTCCGTGACCCGCATTTTCTACCAGGATGCCTCGTACACCAAGTTGCGGGAAGTCACACTGAGTTATGACATCCCGAACTCGCTGGTGCAGAGCATCTCGTCGCGGGTATCCAATGCACGACTGCAGGCGAGTGGGCGCAATCTCTACTGGTGGACGAAGTTCCGCGGTGGGGACCCGGAGGCCGAAAACTTTGGCGCCGGCAACGTGCCGGGTGCGGTGCAGCGTAACCGCGAGCTCGCCGCCTATCCCGCCAGCCGCAACTTCTGGCTCAACCTCTCCCTGGAGTTCTGATCCATGCGCTCACATATCCACACCGCCATCCGGCGGCTGGCCGTGGCCGCAACGGTCACCACGCTGATGGCGTGCAAAGAAGTGGTCGTACCGAACTACAACTCGCCTAACGTTGATCAGCTGCTGACGGCCCCCAAGGCCGCCGTGGTCAACACCACGGCGCTCGGGCTGCTGGTTGGAGCGCGAGGGGTGATCGGCGGATATGCTTCGCAGCTCGGGGTATACGGCCGGGAGTCGTATAACCTCGATGTGGCGGACGCGCGTTTTGTGCTCTCCTGGCTTGCGCAGCCACTCACGCCTGGTGGCTTTGGCACCGACCTCGGCTGGTCAGCCACCTATCGGCAGGTCCTGACCGCACAAACGATCCTGGACATCGTGGACAATGTGCCGGACTACACCACGGCACAAAAGGAAGCGGTCAAGGGATTCACCAAGACGTTCATGGCCATGTCGTTCCTCGATCAGTTGCGAGTGCGCGACACGTTCGGAATCGTGCTGGAGGTGGATCCGACGGCTAAACAGCTCGGTCCCTTTGTCAGCCGGGACGAGGGCTTCAACCGGGTGGTGACCTTGCTCGATGAGGCGCGCACCCATCTGAATGCCGGGGGCACCGCCTTCCCATTCACGATCCACTCCGGGTTCACTGGCTTCACCACACCCGCGACGTTCCTGCGCTTCAACCGGGCGATCAAGGCGCGAGCCGAGGTCTATCGGCAAGGCTGGGCGGCGGCACTGACCGCGCTGGGGGAGAGTTTCCTCTCCACGGCGGCGACCACGCCGGCATCGTTGGCGACGGGGGTGTATCACGTGTACTCGGCGGCGGCGGGTGATGCCACCAACCCGCTCTTCGATCCAGCCCCGCGCGCACTGGCGGCGCATCCGTCGATTCTCACGGACGCACAGCAACGCGCCAACGGTCAGCCTGATCTGCGGACGAGCAAGGTGACAACTGGAGCGACCATCTCCAACCAGGGCGTCACGTCGAGCCTGCGCTTCACCATTTACCCGACCAACGTGTCGAGTATCCCGGTGATCAAGAACGAGGAGCTGATCCTCCTCCGTGCCGAAGCCAATCTCGGGGCGGGGAATCGTCAGGCGGCCATTGACGACCTCAACTTTGTCCGGGTGAACTCCGGCGGGCTGGCGCCGTTGCCTAACGGCTTTACTGGCGATCTGGTGAGTGAGATCCTGTACAATCGGCGGTACTCGCTGCTCTTCGAGTACGGTCATCGGTGGCACGACATGCGGCGCTACGGACGGCTGGCACAGCTCCCGAAGGCCCTGCCGAGTCATCTGATCTATCCCATCCAGCCCCTGCCTGCTGACGAGTGCAACCAGCGCAGCCCACAGCCGAAGGGGTGCGTGCAGGTCAGCGGTTTCTAGCGGACCTCACGGAACGCAGAAGTATCAAAAGGTACAAGGGGTCCGGCGCAAGCCGGGCCCCTTGACGTTTCGGGCCGACGCGGGAAGCGCCCCGGCGGGACGGAGGGGCACTTGCATATGCCAGTATATAGCTATATGGTTATATAGTCTGGTAATCTCTCGCCCCGTCGCGGACGCCATGTCACGTTTCATCGCTGTGCTGCTGGTGCTGGTCCTGCTGCCACACTCGCGGGCCGAAGGGCAGGTGACGCACCCCCTGCTCCGGCTCGATGACGCCATCCAGCGGGCCCGCGCCCGCGCCTATGCCAACCGCGGGAGCCGCGACATGGCCACGGCCCAGCACGCCGCCGGGCTTGCCGCGATGCGCGGTATCCTGCCGAGCGTGCGTGTGGACGCCGGGTATGTGCGGACAACCGATCCGATCGGGGCGTTCGGCACCACACTGCGGCAGCGCACAATTGCCCAGCAGGATTTCGACCCGGCACGGCTGAACTATCCATCGCCCCGTCCGAACTACACCGCCGGCCTGGTGCTGGAGCAGCCTCTTTTCAACGCCGACGCATGGGCGGGGCGCACGGTCGCGGGACGCGCGGCTGATGCCGCCGATGCCACCTCCCGATGGACCGAAAGCGGTACCACGCTGGACGTGCTGAAAGCCTGGTTCGGCTCGGTGGTCGCCCGGGAAAAGGCCAGCATGTTGCAGAGTGCGCTTCGTGCCGCGCGTGAGCATGTGCGCCAGGCGGAGTCGATGGCACGCAACGGACTCGTCACTCCGGCGGATGCAATGCTGGCGTCCGTGAAAGCAGGCGAGGTGGAGGTCATGCTGGTGGAGGCCGAGGGAGAGGCTGCCACCGCACGTTTTGCTCTCGCCACGGCGATGGGTACGCCGGACGACACCGCCTTCGCGCTGCCTGACGAGCTGCCACCGAGTGACCTCGTGCGCCAGTCGGCGCGCGCGGCTCTCGCACTCGGCCTCCGGGAACGTGACGACGTGCGCGCTGCCCAGCTCACCGGGGACGTGGCGGCGGCTGACGCCCGGCGTGCCCGGAGCGCGTACCTGCCTCGCGTCAACAGCTTCGCGCGATACGACTGGAACTCCCGGCTGCGTCCATTTGGAGGTGACGAGAACTGGACGGTGGGTGTCATGGCCTCCTGGTCACCATTCGCCGGGGCGTCGGAGATTGCGGATATGCGGGCCACGGCCGCGCGGGCGTCGGCGGCAGGTGCGATGCGCGACGGCGCGATGGCACGCGCGCAGCTGGAAGTGGTGCAGAATGCACGCGCACTCGAGGTGGCGCTCGCGCGACTCGATATTGGCGAACGGATGGTGAAACAGAGTGCGGATGCCCATCGCATCGTGGCAAGAAAGTATGAAGGGGGCGTGGCCGCAGTGACCGAGTTGCTCGATGCGGCCGCGTCCGAAACACGCTCCACGCTTTCTCTCGCTGGAGCCCGGTTTGCCCTGCTGGTCGCTTCGGCCGAGCGTCACCGCCTGCTTGGACATGATCCGGCCTCCCTGGCGTCGCTCGACACTTCAACGCTGCGCACGGCAGCTCCTCTCCCATGACTCACTCTCGTTTTTCCATCCTTGCCAACCCTCGCGCCGTTCTCCCGCTCGCAGTGTGGGGATTGATGGCCTGCGCAAGCGAAGGCGCCCCACCACGGCCTGCCGATGCGCCTGCGGCGACGGGGCGAACCCTGGTCGTGCACGATTCCTCGGTCACAGCCTTTGTCGAGGCTGCCGGTATTGCCGAGCCCGTGCTGCAGGCCACGGTCAGCTCAAAGCTGATGGGTACCGTCACTGCCGTGCTGGTCAACGAAGGGGATCGCGTGAGTGCTGGCCAGTCCCTGGCGCGGATCGATGCACGCGACCTCGATGCTCGTCGCCAGCAGGTGGACGCCGGCATTGCCGGGGCGACTGCCGCGCTCAGGGAAGCCGAGCTGCACGCCACGCGATTGCGGGCATTGTACGCGGACAGCGCCGTTCCCAGAGCCCAACTCGATGCAGCTGAATCGGGCCTGGCGCGGGCGGAGGCGGGTGTTCGATCGGCGAAAGCGGGAGCCGCAGAGCTGGTCGCGACGGCGGATTACTCGTCGATTCGCGCGCCTTTCCCGGGAACGGTGACGCAGCGGCTGGTGGACCCAGGTGCCTTTGCGGCTCCGGGGGCACCACTGATCACCGTGCAGGATCATCGCCGGCTCCGCGTGAAGGTTACCCTGGCACCGAATGACGCGCGCCTGCTTCGGAAGGGCGCGGTGGTGGAGGTGCAGGTTGAGGGTGTTTCCGGCACCGGCGTCGTCGAAGCGGTACTGCCTGCGCAGCAATCGGGGCTTTACGCAGTGAACGTGCTCGTCGAGAATCGCGAATTGCGCTTTGCCGCCGGGGGCACGGCCACGGTGCGTGTGCCGCAAGGGGCGCGGCGTGTGGTCCTCATTCCGCAAGATGCTGTCCGTCATCAGGGTGACCTGACCGGCGTGATGTTGCGCGAGGAGAGTGGAGCCAGGATCCGCTGGATTCGGCTTGGTCGCACCATGGGAGACCGGGTTGAGGTGCTCTCAGGACTCAAGGGTGGAGAAACCATCCTCCTGCCAGTCGCAGCCGCGGGAGCATGATCATGGGCATTTCCGGTCGTATCGCGAAAGCGTTTCTGAACTCGAGGCTCACACCGCTCCTGACCGTCGCCTCTTTGGCGCTTGGGTTGCTGGGGCTGCTGGCTACCCCGCGTGAGGAGGAGCCGCAGATCTCGGTTCCCATGATTGATGTGTTCGCCGCTTTGCCGGGCGCGAGCAGCGAGGAAGCGGAGAATCTGCTGGCACGACCCCTCGAGCGGCGGATGTGGGAGCTTCCGGGTGTCGAACACGTGTATACGATGTCGGGTAGCGGCTATGCCATGGTCACGGTGCGCTTCAAGGTCGGTGAGGACCAGGAACGCAGCGTGACCCGGGTCCATGCCAAACTGCAGGCATCTGCGGATGCCATGCCGCCCGGTGCGTTGCCTCCCGTGGTGAAGCCGCACGCCATCGATGATGTGCCCGTCATGACGCTGACGCTGTCATCACCCGACTACTCATCGGATGAACTCCGCGCCATTGCCGTGCATCTGGAGGACGAGATCCGCACCGTGAGTGATGTGTCGGAAACGTCGATCGCCGGGGGCAAGCCACGCCAGGTACGGGTGACCCTCGACCCGGCGCGACTGGCGTCACGTGGTGTCACGCCTGGCGAAGTCTCACTGGCGTTGGAAGGCGCAACCGCTCGTCTGCAGACGGGAGAGTTCGCTGCGGCCGACGTGGTCTATCGAGTGGAGGCCGGTGCTCCGCTGGCCACGGCCGCCGAGGCGGAATTGGTTGTGGTCTCGGTGCGGGGGGGCTCTCCGGTCATGGTGCGTGATGTCGCCACGGTGACGGAGGAGTTTGGCGAGCGCACTGACTATGTGAGCCATGCAGCTGGTGGTGCGCAGGCCGTGCCGGCCGTCACGCTGATGATTGCCAAACGAAAAGGTGCGAATGCCACCGCCGTCACGCACGCGATCCGGGAGCGTGTGGACAACGCGCGCGGACGCCTCGTACCAGCCAATGTGGCGGTCGACGTCACGCGCGACTACGGCGAAACAGCGGCGGAGAAGGCCAGCGAGCTGATTCTGCATCTCCTGCTGGCGACGCTCTCCGTGACACTCCTGGTCGGGCTCTTTCTGGGTTGGCGCGAGGCGGTGGTGGTGCTGGTGGCGGTTCCCGTCACGCTGGCCCTCACATTGTTCGCGTACTACGCCCTCGGCTACACCCTCAACCGCATCACGTTGTTTGCCCTGATCTTCTCCATCGGGATCCTGGTCGACGACGCCATCGTGGTGGTGGAGAATATCTATCGGCACATGCAGGCCGGCGGCCGCTCGCCTGACGAGGCAGCGGTGGCGGCCGTGGATGAGGTGGGAAATCCCACCATCCTGGCCACACTCACCGTGATTGCCGCGATCCTGCCGATGGCGGTGGTTTCCGGCATGATGGGACCGTACATGCGCCCGATTCCGGTAGGGGCGTCGGTGGCAATGCTGGCGTCGCTCGCCGTGGCCTTCATCGTCACGCCCTACCTCGCGCTCCGTCTTCTGCGCGGGCACGTCGCCCGCATGACCGCGGCGGACACGTTGCACGAACCGGAAGAGCAGGGGCGCTTCGGGCGCTGGTATGCCGGCTTCATGGCGCCGCTGATCGACCGGCCCGGGCGTCGGTATGCGTTTTACGGCGTGACCATCGCCCTCCTGCTGGCCTCCGTTGGTCTGCTGGGTGTGCGCCTGGTGCAGGTGAAGATGCTCCCCTTCGACAACAAGTCGGAATTCCAGATCATCGCCGATCTGCCTGAGGGGACCACCCTGGAGTCGAGTCAGGCGTTAGGCGAGGCGGTGGCGTCGTACCTGCGTGGGGTGCCCGAGGTGCTGAGCACGCAGGTGTATGCGGGCACGGCATCACCATTCAATTTCAACGGCCTTGTCAGGCACTACTTCCTCCGCCGCGCCCCCAACCAGGTGGACGTGCAGGTCAACCTTCTGCCGCGCGCCGAGCGGAAGCGTCAGTCGCACGCGATTGCCGTTGCGGTTCGGCCGGCGATCGACTCGATCGGCCGCAGCTGGGGTGCCTCGGTCAAGGTCGCAGAAATTCCGCCGGGCCCGCCGGTGCTCTCGACGCTGGTGGCCGAAGTGTATGGCCCAGACGACGCGTCGCGTCTGGACGCCGCGCAGCAGGTGAAGGCGATATTCGAGACAACGCCCGGCGTCGTGGATGTGGACTGGACCATCGAGGCGCCACACATCTGGCAAACGCTCCGCGTGGATCGGGTGGTCGCGGCTCGCGCTGGCGCGAGTGCCGAGCAGATCACGCGGACCGTGTACCTGGCGATGTCCGGTGCACCGGCCGGCTACGCTGCCACGCCGACGGCGCGGGAGGCGACGGCGATTGTCCCGCGGCTCGACATCTCCGATCGCTCATCCCTCGAGGCATTGCTCGCCATCCCGGTAGCGACGCTGTATGGCCCGCAACCGTTAGGCAGGTTTGTGCAGCCGGTGGAGACGTCACGCTCCACACTGAGGGTCCGGAAGGACCTGCGCCCGGCGATCTACATCACTGGTGATGTGGCCGGTTCGGTGGAATCGCCTGTGTATGCCATTCTCGAGATGAACAAGCGTCTCGATTCGGTGCGCGTGCAGGGTGCGGCGATTGCCCGCTACAACTCTGTTGCTCCTGCACAGCTGAACGAGGTCGCCATCAAGTGGGATGGTGAGTGGCAGGTCACCATCGAAGTCTTCCGTGACCTGGGGCTCGCCTTCGCGGCGGTCCTGCTCCTGATCTATGTCCTGGTAGTCGGGTGGTTCCAGTCCTTCACGACGCCCCTGGTCATCATGGCGCCCATCCCGCTCACATTGATCGGCATCTTGCCCGGACATGCTCTGACCGGGGCGTTTTTTACCGCGACGTCGATGATCGGGATGATCGCGCTGGCGGGCATCATTGTGCGTAACTCGATCCTGCTGGTCGACTTCATCGAGCTCGCCGAATCGCGGGGCCGCTCGCTGCGCGAAGCGGTGATCGAAGCGGGAGCGGTCCGGTTCCGCCCCATCGCGCTGACGGCGGCGGCGGTGGTGATCGGGGGTCTTGTGATGGTGCTTGACCCCATTTTCCAGGGGCTCGCCGTCGCGCTGATGTTCGGCGCCGTGGCGGCGACCCTGCTCACGATGGTGGTGGTCCCACTGCTCTACTGGGAGCTGCGACACCGCTCGGAGTCGTCGAACCTGGCAGCCCAGCCGGCCTCAGCAGCAGCCTTTTCTGCCGTACCTGTCGTGCCACACGGCACGGTCTGACCCCCCCCACGCCCTACTCCCATGTGTGACGCTCGAATCATCTTCAGAATTGCCGGTCTCTTCGTCATGGCCTCGGTCGCCCTTGGTACCTGGGTCCACGTCGGGTGGTTTGGCTTTACCGCGTTTGTTGGATTCAACATGTTCCAGATGAGCTTCAGTGGATTCTGTCCGCTGGAGCGGGTCCTTGCCTCGTTGGGCTGGTTCGGGTGCCGACCGCGCACCGCCGCACCCTGAGTGCCCAGTGGTGCCGACCCGACGTGTGTTTCGAGAGAACCCGGGGGCTATATTGTCCCACCGGTTTCCCGCTGGCCGTTCCCCAAAAACCGTGGTGCGCCGTGCCTCGTGAAATGACACCCGCCCTTCTCGACCTGGTGGCCGAGCGGTTCAAGGTCCTGGCCGATCCGGCACGTCTGCGAATCCTCAACGAGCTCCGGCCCGGGGAACGCACGGTGACAGAGCTGGTGGAGGGCACAGGCCTCTCGCAGGCAAATACATCGAAGCACCTGGCCCAGCTGCATGCCCTGGGGTTCGTTAGGCGGCGGAAAGACGGGTTGTTTGTCTACTACGCCCTGGCTGACCGGGAGATCTTCCGCCTCTGCGAACTGATGTGCGGGCGCATTGAAAAGGAGGCGAACCGGCGCGTCGCGGTGCTGGAGCGATAGATTATCGCTCCATGCAGATCCTCCATACCAAACGCGAACGGGCCGGGCTCCTGATCATCGGGCTCGGCATTGCCATTGTCATTGCCGTCTCCTCGTTTGCGGTCGGCCTCCTGGGTGCCGCCGTGTTGTATGTGATCTGTGTGCCCGTCCATCGGCGGTTGCGTACGCGGCTGTCCCTTCACACTTCGGCGACCCTGACTCTTCTGTTCGCCATCCTGTGTATCGCGGTGCCGGTGATGTGGATTGTGGCCCTCATCGCTGACCAGGCGCCGGAGATGCTGCGAAGCCTCCAGGCGAGCAATGTGCTGGGGCGGCTCAGGGAGCTGCCAAGGATCGGGAGCATCGATGTTGGCACTGAACTGGCCAAGGCCAGCGGCACCTTCTTTCAGTGGCTCTCCCAGCAGGCCTTCGACTTTGTGGGCGGCGCCGCCCGCGCGACGCTCAACCTGCTGATCTCGTTTTTCGCGCTGTACTACATGCTCATCTCCGCTGAGCACTCGTGGGGATTGTTCCGTGAGTATCTCCCCTTTTCGGAAGCGTCGGCAGACGAGCTCAAGGAGCGGTTCTACTCGGTGACCTATGCCACCGTGCTGGGGACCGTCTTCACCAGCGTGCTGCAGGGATCGCTGATTGGCGTGGGCTTTTCACTCGCCGGGCTGCCTAACGCCTTGTTCTGGGGCGTGGTCACCGGGTTTGCGTCGATCCTGCCCGTGCTCGGCAGTGCCCTGGTGTGGCTGCCCGGGTTGATCGTGCTCCTGCTGCAGCAGCGGTATGGTCCGGCCATCATCGTGCTTGTGGCCGGGGCGGTGCTGGCCAGCAACGTCGATAACATCATTCGTCCGGTGATCTACAAGCGGGTGTCCAATCTGCACCCCATGGTCACCCTCGTCGGCGCCTTTGCGGGCGTGAAATACTTCGGGTTGTTAGGCGTGCTCCTTGGGCCGCTGGCCATCCAGTATTTCTTCGAGTTCGTCCGGCTTTATCGCAAGGAGTATATCGTGCCTCCGGTGCAGGGGAGCAGCGACCCGGCACCGGCGGCGGCATGACGAAGGGCTCGCTGACCCGCCAGCTGCCTCCACTGCTGCTGTCGCTTGCGGTCGCGGGGGCTTCGGTGAGCGCCAGCGGCCTCCTTCGCGCACGATATCCCTGGTTTCCCGACGCCGTGGTCCTGGGTCTTCTGCTCGGGTTGCAGATCCGGGCACTCTTTCCCGCCCTCGAGGGGTTCGACGACGCGTTCAAGGCAATTGGGCGCTATCCGCTGGAGCTGGCGATTGTGCTGCTCGGGATCACCACCAATCCCTCGGCCTTTGCCCCACTCGGGCTGGCGCTTGCGCTCGGGGTCATCGGCACCGTGGCCGTGGCGCTGGCTGCCGGTGTCTTTATCGGGCGACGGAGCGGGCTCACACCTACGCACGCACTGCTGGTGGCATCGGGTAACGCCATCTGCGGCAACTCGGCCATCGCCGCGGTAGCGCGAGTGATTCGCGCGCCGGCAGCGGAGTCGGCGTCGTCCATTGCCCTCACGGCCGTCCTGAGCATCGTGCTGGTGCTCACACTGCCGTTAGGCAGTCTCTGGCTGGGGCTCAGCGACGTGCAATACGGGGTGTGGGCCGGCCTCACCGTGTACGCCGTGCCGCAGGTGCTCGCCGCCACCTTTCCGGTCAGCGAGACGTCGGGAGAAATCGGCACCCTGGTGAAACTCGCGCGTGTGCTCCTGCTGGCGCCGCTCCTGATCGTGGTCGCGCGGCTCACGGCGTCGGCGGAGTCGCCCGCTTTGAAGTGGCGCACTTTGCTCCCACCGTACCTGGCGCTCTTTCTGGTTGGAGCGGCGGCCAATGGTGTCGGCCTGGTTCCGTCGGCCGCGGTGCCCACACTCCGCAGTGCGTCACACCTGCTGACGGTGCTGGCGATGACGGCGATCGGTCTGAACGTGCGCTGGTCGAGCCTGCGCGCCGTCGGCGCACGCACCGCGGTGGCGACGGTGCTGTCGATGATCGTGCTGACCGCGCTTGCTCTCGCAACCGCGGTCACGCTCTCGCGTTAGTCCCGCCGAAGCAGCTCGAGGAATCCGTCGGCGCTCACCGGTTCGGAGAAGAGCGCCCCCTGACCGTACTCGCATTTGAAGCGGAGGAGTTCAGCGAGTTGTTCCTCCCGTTCAATGCCCTCGGCCACCGTCCGCAGCCGCTTGAGCTTGCCTAACGCGACGATGGCTCGTGTGGCGGCGTTTTCTTCGGGGCGGCGGTTCATCTGCGACACGTAGCTGCGGTCGATCTTGAGGATGTCGACCGGGATATCGGCCGGGTCGCCCAGCACCGAACCCCGCGAGCCGTAGTCGTCGATGGCGATGCGGACACCGAGGGTGCGCACCGCGCGCAGCTGCCTGAGGGCGTCCTTCTGGTGTTTGGCCAGCCCGGCCTCAGAGATCTCCAGCACCAGGCGATGTGGCTCGATCCCGCTTTCGGAGATGGCCACCGCGACATCGTCGATGAAGCGGGCGTGGAGCAGCTGCTTGGGCGTGATGTTCACCGTCACGGTGAGGGCGCGATCGGGGCCGATCGAATCCTGCCACACCCGCGCCTGACGACAGGCTTCCCGGATGACCCAGCGCCCCAGCTCCACGATGGCCCCACTTTCTTCTGCCACGGGAATAAAGGCGGCCGCCGGCACCATGCCGCGGGTGCGGTGATTCCAGCGCACGAGCGCCTCCACCCCTGCAATCCGGCGACTCCGCAGGATTACGATGGGCTGGTAGACAAGGGAGAACTCCCCCGCCTCGATGGCACGCTGGAGGTCGTCTTCGAGCTTGGTGTGCGAGAGGGCCGGTTCGTGCACCCTCGGGTCGAACAACTCGCAGGCTCCCTTGCCGCGGCGGCGAGCCGCGCGCAGGGCCACGTCGGAGTGCCGGATCACGTCGTCGGCAGTGTCTTCGGGCGTGGCGCTGGCGATACCAAGGTTGGCATTGCCGACAAATCCCTTCGTGCCGACCATGAGGGGGGCGGCGAAGGCCTGTCCGATGCGTTCGGCCACCTGCACAAAGTTGCTTTCGTCGGTCATGTCCTCGAGCAGGATCGCAAAGCGTGATCCCTCGAGACGGCCCGCCGAATCGGTGGTCCGCAACACGGTGTTGAGGCGGTTTGCGGCCGCGACGATGATCTGCTCCAGCTCCTGCAGCTGAGCGCGATGTGCACCCGAACGGAAGTCCTCGACCTCCAGCAGGAGGACGGCCAGCGGAAGCTGCTGCCGATGTGCGCGAGCCAGCGCGTGTTCGGTACGGTCGCGAAAGAGTGCCCGGGTTGCGAGTCCGGTCAGGGCGTCGCGGAGGATGCCAGCCGGATTCGGATCAGGGTCAGTTGCGAGACGAAACGACACGACCACGCTCCGCTCCGCTGGTGCGTCGGCCAGGCGTGTTGCCGTGCAGTCGGTTTCGATGAAAGCACCGTCGGCGGCTCTCACCCGCCAGCGCTGGGGCGTGTGCAACTCCGAACCTTCACCAACCCGGCGGAGTGCTTGAGCGGCCTCGGCCAGGTTGTCTTCATGCACGAGGCTGCCGATCCGGCGTCCCTTGAGATCGGCGGCAGGGAATCCCAGAATTCGCTCGATCCCTTTGCTGGCCTTGGCGATCACCCCGTCGCGCCCCAGAATAAGGACCGCATCGGAAAGTTTTGACAGTGAGGCTTCGTCAGACATCAGGGAGCGAGTAGGGGAGGTCAGGACTTGTGCGTTGTCTCACAGTACTGTGCACGCAACGTTCCGGAGAGAATTCGCTTTCGGTAGTATCGGCTTAACCGTTGCCGTGGAACAACATAGGCGCGTCGGTGAATGCGCCTTGTCATATTGTCCGAGTGTGGTATGGAGGGAAATGGCGACACTGTGTGGCGTCTCGCGATTCGGTCCTTCTAACACTGGTCACCCGCCGCGTCCCGCCTCAGGTTGCACCGTTGAATCGATCCTTGCCAGCCAACCCGTGTACATCATGCCCATGACGATCTACCCTGCCACTTCGTGAGCAACTGGCTCAGCCGCTTCCAGTTCGAGAGTCCCTGGGTGCTGGCGGCCTTGCTGCTGCTCCCGGTCTGGTGGTGGTGGCGGGTGCGTCGTGGAGGAGTTCCGGCCATCACCTTTCCCGGCACCCGCGTGCTGGCTCGAGGTCCGCGCGCCGGAAAGTGGTTCGGTCGGGCAATCGTCTGGTTACGGAGTGCGGTGCTCGTCGGGCTGATCGTAACACTCGCCAGACCGCGGCTTGCAGGTCGGACCGAACAGTCGAACTCCGAAGGCATCAACATCGTGGTGGCCTTCGACATTTCGAGTTCAATGCTGGCCGAAGATTTCCAGCCGCAGAACCGGCTCGAAGTCGCTCGCGAGAAGGTCAAGCAATTCGTGAGCCTTCGCACGAGCGACCGCATTGGCATCGTGGCTTTTTCGGGTGAAGCGCTCACGCAGGTGCCGCTGACCACGGACTACCCCGTTGTGCTCGCGGCGCTGGACAACCTTCAGCCCGGCCAGCTTGAGGACGGCACCGCCATCGGGACGGCGATCGCCACTGCCGCAAACCGTCTCCGCAGTGCGGCGGGGCGGTCCCGGGTGATTGTCCTGCTCACGGATGGGGTGAACAACCGGGGCACTATCGATCCGCGCACCGCCGCACAGGCTGCGGCCGCCTTCGGTGTGAAGATCTATACGATCGGAGTCGGCACCGAGGGGATGGCGCCAGTTCCCGTTGGGCGGGGAGTCTTCGGACTTCGCTACGAAAACCGTCCCGTGGAAATCGACGACGCACTGCTCACGGAAGTGGCCGAAAAAACGGGGGGGCGCTACTTCCGCGCTCGTGATGCTGCGGCGCTCGATCGTATCACGGGGGAAATCGACCAGCTCGAGCGTACGCCAGTGCGCACCCGCGTTTACACGCGATATGGGGAGTTGTATCGCTGGCCGCTGGGACTGGCGCTCACACTGCTGCTCGCCGAACTCGCCCTCATGGCATGGCGCGGCCCGGTGCCCTGACGCGCTCGGGGTGCGCCCTCAGCGTCAGAGCCACTTCTTCCAGCGCAGCAGCCCGATAAGGCCGAAGCCTAACGCGAGCTGCAACACGAGCATCACCTCGAAGCCCCAGCGATACGTGGCCAGGGGCACCGTGGTGAAGTTCATCCCCCACATCCCGCTCACGACCACGAACGGCACACTCAGCGTGGCCACCACACTCAGGCCCTTGGTGACCAGGTTGAGGCGGTTGGACACCTGCGACAGGTAACTTTCCATCGTGCTGCCCAGCAGATCGCGATAGGTCTCCAGCGAGTCGTTGATCCGGAGCATGTGATCATAGATGTCGCGGAAGTAGATCTGCGAGTCGGGCGTGAGGAGCGGCGACGGCCGGTTGGACAAGACGTTGAAGATTTCGCGCTGTGGCGAGAGGTATCGCCGAAGGGAGAGAATCATCCGCTTGACCGCAAAGATGTCGCGCAACGCACTTTCGTCGAACGACGCAAAAACACGCTCTTCGAGGGAGTCGAGGAAGTCGTCGACCTTTTCGAGAATGGGGAAGTAGGCGTCGATTGCCACATCCATGATCTGGTGCATCAGCCGGGCAGGCCCGCGTAACACCAGGTCAGGGGTACGCAGACAGATCTCGGAGACCTGATCGACACTCTGGGAAGGGCCGGGGTGGCATGTCACCAGAAAATTCGAGCCGAGAAAGAAGTAGAGGTTGCCGGTCTCGAGGTCGTAGGGATCGTCCGTCTCGGCGACGAAGCGTACCGCACGCAGGGTGACGAAGAGATAGTTGTCATACTGATCCACCTTGGGTCGGCTGGATGGATTCAGCACGTCCTCAATGGCCAGGGGGTGGAACCCAAAGAGCTTCTCGAGAATGGCCAGCTGCTGCCGGCTCGTGCTGTCTACGTGGACCCAGAGATGTCCACCCCCTTCGCGGCAGTGGGTGGTGAGCTCCTTGAGACCGAGGTCCCGCACCACGGTGCCATCACGGGCGAGGAACGAACGCGGCAGTTTTCCATCAACCGGAGGTGCGGCTGAGGGGGCCAGGCCGACGTTATTGCTGGTGGAGTCTCCCACGGTCCCTCCTTTCAGGGGGGTTCGGACGCGGGTGTAAGGTATCGCCCCCGCCCGCCACGGGCCCCGCCGTGGGTTAAATTGGCCTCGTGCCGATGGGTCAGGAAACTCCCCCTCCTTCTGGCGCCGTGTCCGCCCTCGAAGTCCGGGGAGTGACGCGGCGATTCGCCCGGCGTTGGGCCCTTCGAGGCGTGAGCCTGCGCCTTGGTGCTGGGGAGGTTGTGGGGATCGAGGGGCACAATGGGTCGGGGAAAAGCACACTGCTGCGGGTGGTGGCCACGATGCTCAAGCCGACGGGCGGAGAAGTCGCCGTGTATGGCCGGGACATCAGGACCGATCCCGACTGGGCCCGCGCGCATCTGGCGCTGCTAGGCGTGCAGCCCGGCTTGTATGACGACCTGACGGCGCGCGAGAACCTCGAATTCGCTGCCAGCATGCTGGGACGCGAGACCGCGCGCATTGACGAGATTCTGGAACGTGTGGGGCTACGCCGCGAGGCGAGCGAGCGGGTGCGCACCTTTTCCTCCGGCATGCAGCGGCGACTGGCGTTAGGCAGGTTGCTGCTCCAGCGGCCGCGCCTTCTGCTGCTGGACGAGCCCTACAATTCTTTCGACCGGGCAGGGGTCGCACTGGTCAACGAGGTGGTGCGTGAGGTGGTCCACGCCGAGGGAGGGGCGGCCCTGGTGGTTCTGCATGACCGCCACAGTGCCGAAGGCCTCCTCGATCGCGTACTGACCATGCATTCGGGACGTTTTACCGGCGCCGACGCCGATATCCTCCCCGCCGAGCCCGATCCCGAACCGGAGTTCACACGCGCATGAGCTGGAAGGAGGAGTGGCGCCGTGTGCGAGCGGTGGCGCTCAAGGACCTGACGTCCGAACGGCGCTCTCGTGCCGGGCTGAACGCGGTGACCTTCCTGGGCGTTCTGGTATTGATGCTGTTCGGCTTCGCGCTCGGCCCCGACGCCGAGGCGCTGCGCGAAGCTGCGGCCGGAGCCATCTGGCTGGCGATTCTCTTCAGCGGCGTCCTGGCTTTCAATCGGTCGTATCAGCTGGAACTGGATGGGGGGGCGCTTGAACCGCTGCTCCTCTATCCTGGTGCGCGTTGGGCGGTGTTTGCGGGAAAGTTGCTGGCGAACCTCGCCTTTGTATTCCTGGTAGAACTCATCGTCATTCCGGTCGCGCTGGTGCTGTTTCATGTATCCATTGCTGATGGATGGATGGCCCAGATCAGCGTTACCGTTCTCGGGACGGTGGGGTTTGTGACACTGGGGACGTTTTATGCGGCCATGTCGAGCCGGAGCCGTTCGCGGGAGGTGTTGCTTCCGCTGCTTCTGTTTCCCATGATGATCCCGGTGCTGCTGGGGGCGGTGGAGGCGTCGAGTTCGCTGCTGGCTGGTGATGTGATGCAGGAGGCAGGGGCGTGGATCCGGATGCTGATCGCATTCGACATCACGTTCCTCGCGGCCGCCGTTGCGGCTTTCGAATACGTCATCGAGGTGTGAGCATGGGAGTATCTGTCGATCGTTTGGTGGCAGCCCGCGTCACGGCACCGAGAGACCCCACACCCTGGATCGGTGTGCTGGGCATCGTGGTGCTGGTGGCGGCACAGGTGTATGGCGTGATCAGCAGTCCGCCGGACCGGGACATGGGCCACCTGCAGAAGATCATGTACGTGCACGTGCCCGCTGCCTGGAACGCCATGCTCGCCTTTCTGGTGGTGGCGCTGGCCAGTCTGCGGTACCTCTGGAAGGGGCGTCCCGCGGATGATCTGCTGGCAGCATCGGCGGCCGAGGTGGGAGCACTGCTCACCGGACTGACACTGGCGTTAGGCATGATCTGGGGCAAGCCGACGTGGGGGGTGTGGTGGACCTGGGAGCCACGACTCACGTCGACGGCCGTGCTGTTTTTCATGTTCGTCGCGTATCTCATCCTCCGTTCGTTTGTCGACGACTTCGAGCGCCGCGCGCAGTGGAGTGCCGTGGTCGGGCTGCTGGGGGCGCTCAATGTGCCGATCGTCTACATGTCGGTGCGCTGGTGGCGGACCTTGCACCAGCTGCAGTCGAGCCCGATGACCCTCGATTCGAGTTACACCTGGCCCCTGCGTGTGAACGCGGTGGCGGTGATGCTCCTGATGGCCTTTGCCATCGTCCACCGGTACCGCACGGCGGTGACGGAATACACGGCCGATGAACTGGCCGATCACGCAGCCTTGCGCGGGGAGGGGAATCGTGTCTGAGCAGAACAATACGTTCATCATTGCCGCGTTCGCGGTCACTTGGGTGTGTGTGATCGGGTACGCCGTGCACCTGTATCGAGCGCGCCGGGTTGCCGACGCGCGACTCCGTGAAGCGCAGCAGACCTTTGGAGGCCGCACATGAGCAGCACCAGCCGCAAGGCAGCCACCCTGACCATTGCGGGGGTCATTGTGGCCGCCGCCTTTGGCTACATGATGTTTGGTGGTCTGGAGAGCAACGTGGTCTACTTTCTCACGCCGGCCGAGCTGGTGGCGCGCGGGGAGGGGGTGTATGACCGCGCGGTACGGCTTGGCGGCCAGGTGGCGCCGGGTTCGGTGCAGTGGGATGCCAATGCGCTCGACCTCAAATTCCGCGTCCGTGAGGGGACCCACGAAGTGGTGGTGCACTCCAAGGGCGCGCCGCCGCAGATGTTCCGCGACGGGATGGGTGTCGTCGTGGAAGGGAAGTATGTCCGCGCCGCCAACGGGCAATCGGTCTTCGAGTCGAAGAACCTGATGATCAAACACTCCGAAGAGTACCGGGCACCCAAGGACGGGCAGATGCCGCAGGAGATGTACAAGTCACTCATCAAGGGTGTAAGCTCGTGACCAGGCTGATCGGCGCCAACGCCCTGATTGTGGCGTTAGGCGTCACCGTAGTGGGACTGCTGCTTGTCACCTTCGGGGCCAGGCGCCAGCGTGCCGAGTGGGTGGAGGCAGGTTACAGCGCGACCTACCTGCAGTTTGCGCTCGTGACGGCCGCCACCTTTGCCATGATCTTCGGGCTGGTGTCGCACGACTTCAGTATCGATTACGTGGCCCAGGTCGGCAGCCGCGCGACACCGCTGTACTACACGGTGATCTCGTTGTGGGGCGCACTCGAAGGTTCGATCCTGTTCTGGGGATGGGTGCTCTCGCTTCTCACGGCGTTGGTGGTCTTCTGGAACCGGGATCGCGGAGGGAAGCTCATCCCGTACACCACGGCAACACTCCTCGGTGTTGGCATCTTCTTCCAGATCCTCCTGGTGGGGCCGGCGCATCCCTTTGGCCTCGTGTCGCCCGTGCCGCTGGATGGCCCGGGCCCCAACCCGCTGCTGCAGAACCACTGGCTGATGGGGATCCATCCGCCGCTGCTCTATCTCGGCTACGTCGGCATGACGGTGCCCTTCGCCTTTGCCATGGGCGCCATGGCGGCCGGAGAAGTGGGCGACACCGGGTGGATCCGGTTGTCTCGCCGCTGGCTGTTAGGTGCCTGGGCCTTTCTCACGGCGGCGATCATTGCCGGCATGTGGTGGTCGTATGAGGTGCTGGGCTGGGGCGGCTACTGGGCGTGGGACCCGGTAGAAAATGCGTCCTTCATGCCATGGCTCACCGCGACGGCCTTCCTGCACTCCGTCATGGTCCAGGAACGACGCGGGCTGCTCAAGTTGTGGAACCTCAATCTGATTGTCGCGACCTTCGTGCTGACCATCCTCGGCACCTTCCTCACGCGGTCAGGTGTGCTTACCTCGGTACATGCCTTCACCGAGGGCAACATCGGGTACTACTTCCTGGTGGCGATCGCGATTGTGCTGCTGCTCTCCTTTGTGCTGGTCGCAGGCAACAGCGAGAAGCTCACCAGCGACGGACAGCTGGAAGGGACCGCGTCTCGCGGCAGTGTCTTCCTGCTCAACAATCTCTTCCTCACGGCATTCACGTTTACCGTGCTGGTCGGGACACTCTTTCCCCTGGTGGCCGAGGCAGTGCGCGGGGTGAAGGTGAGTGTGGGTGAGCCCTTCTTCAACCGGATGACAGTGCCCATTTGTGTGGCACTGCTCTTTTTGATGGGTGTCGGGCCGGCGCTCCCGTGGAAGGCAGCCGACCGAGCCACGATCCGGCGCAAATTGCTGCCACCCGCCATTGGCTCCGGTGTGGCGCTGCTTGTGGCGTTGTTCGCGGGCACCCGCGACGTGTTCGCCCTGCTGGCCTTCATGTTTGCCGCCTTTGCCCTGGTGGCAAACGTCGGCGAGTTTGTCGAAGGGGCCCGGTTGCGTATGCAGCAACGTGGTGAGTCAGCGCCGCTGGCCCTCTCGGAGCTGGTGAATGCCAACCGGCGTCGCTACGGCGGTTATGTCGCGCACCTCGGCGTGGTGGCGGTAGCCGCGGCGATCACGGCGGCGTCAACCTTCAAGACCGAATACGAAGGCACGATCAAGAAAGGGGAGTCTCTCAAGATCGGGGAGAACATGGCGGTCCGCCTCGATGAGGTGTGGGGCCGCGAGGAGCCGCAGCGCGCGGTGATCGGCACCACCCTCACCCTGCTCAAGAACGGTCGTGAGATTGCGACCCTCGACCCGCGGATGAACTTCTATCCGACGTCGCAGCAGCCGGTGCCGACACCAGCCGTCCGCAGCCGCCCCACCGGTGACATCTATGTGAATCTGCAGGCCTTCCAGCAGGATGGATCCAATGCCACGCTGCGTGTGATTGTCGAACCTCTGGTGCCGTGGATCTGGCTGGGAGGGATGATCATCTGTTGTGGCGCGCTCATCTCCATGTTGCCCGTGCCGGGTGCGGCGCGCGTGCGTGCGGCAGCGCGCGCCGAGAGTGCGGAGCGGGCTCCCGGGGCTACTACTCCAGTGACGGCAAGCTGATGGACGACGCGATTCCAGCGACCGGACTCAACTGGCGACGCGCGAGTATTGCGGGCGCGGTGGCCCTTCCCATCATCGCCCTGCTCGCATTCGGCATGACACGGGATCCCGGAGAGATCACCTCTCCGCTCCCCGGCAAGATGGCGCCCGACTTTGCGCTCGAGGTCTTTGCTCAGGGAGAGCCGGGACAGGAACGTATGGTCGGAGATACGGTGCGTCTCTCCGAAATGCGCGGGCAGGTGGTGGTGCTCAACTTCTGGGGCTCCTGGTGTCTCGAGTGCCGTCGTGAACACCAGGCACTCACCAATGTCGCGTCGGAGTATGCCACCAAGGGCGTGAAGTTCTTCGGTGTGCTGTACAACGATCAGCCGTCGACGGCCCTGCGCTGGATTCAGGAGATGGGTGGCCAGTCGTACCCATCTGTCAACGATCCCCGCACACGCACCTCTATCGACTACGGCATTTATGGTGCGCCCGAGACCTTCTTTATTGCGAAGAATGGTGTGGTGGCCTACAAGCACATCGGCGCGCTGACGGAGGCCATCATGATCCAGAAGCTCGACTCGCTGATCGCGGCGCCGTCCTCGTGAGGCGATTTGTACTTGTGGTCATGACTGCGGTCATGGTGACGACCAGTGCAATGGGACAATCGGTCACCGGTGCAACGGTGGCTGTTGACACCGTGCTCGACCGCCGCACGCGCGAGGTGGCGTCGGAGTTGCGCTGTCCAGTCTGTCAGGGTTTGTCCATTGCCGACTCGCCATCCGAACTTGCCCAGGAGATGAAAGGGCTCGTGCGCGAACAGCTTGCGTCGGGAAAGAGTCCCGAGCAGGTGCGTGCCTATTTCATCGACAAGTACGGCGAATGGGTGCTGCTGGCGCCCAAGCCCGAAGGGTTCAACCTGCTGGTGTACCTGCTGCCTGCGGCCCTCGTTATGGGCGGTGGATGGTTCGTGTGGCGCTACGTGCGTCGCCACACGGATACACCAGCCGAGCAAGTGTAAGGGAACCCCCGAGTTTCCTTTTCGCGCGCGTCACCTATCTTCGCGAATGTAGTCCGTCGTGCCAGGCACGATGCCACCAGGTGGTGGGCCCCCTCCGTCAGTTCCTTGCACGTATCGCAGGCACCTGTTCTCTCACAGAGGTGTGTTCGATGCGTGTCTTTCGTTCGAGTTCGTGGCGTGTCCCCGCGTTGCTTGCCGGGGCATGGCTGGTGGCCGGTTGTGTGGACGAGAAAATCGTCTATCGCGACGGGCCCAATTTCGCGGCGCCACCGGCGTCCGCGGCGAATTTCGTAGGCTATGATGATCAGGCCACGAAACTCACCGTCTGCGGCAATTGCCATGTCGGGCAGCAGGCGCGCTGGAAGGACACCAAACACGCCAAGGCATGGGCTACACTCGACGCCAATGCCGGCAAGCAGGGTCTCTGCCAGGCGTGCCATACGGTCAGCAACCTTGGCAACGTCGCCACCGATACCGCGGTAGGCTGGCGCAGCACCAAGGACGTCCGATACCAGGATGTCCAGTGCGAGTCGTGTCACGGTGCCGGGCTTCAGCATATCGGAGTGCCAACGCGGGGGCAGATGCTCCCCGCCATCAAGGCTGATACAGGCCGCGCCGTCACCAATGGCTGCTCCGAGTGCCACACCGGGTCACATCATCCCTTCGTGGAAGAGTGGCGGCAGTCGCGCCACGCCACGTCGTACACACGAGCCTACAATGGCACAACAGCCACGGCGCCTGAAGTGCCGGGTGGTCCACGTGCCGCGTGCCAGGGGTGTCACATCGGGCAGGCCGTGCTGGCCAACTGGGGTGTGAACACGAACTACACCGACAAGGCCTTTGCCACGCAGGCGGCAGGCCAGGGTGTGACCTGTGTGGTGTGCCACGACCCACACGGTTCGGGTAACCCCAAGCAGCTCCGCTATCCGGTCGATTCGCGTGACCCGGAGAACAACCTCTGCGTGAAGTGTCACAACCGGCGTGGCAATCCCGACTTCACCGGTTCGCGTGACACGCCGCATGCTCCCCACGGTCCGCTCATCCTCGGCTCAGCCGGGTGGTGGCCCCCTGGTTTGCAGTTTGACGAGACCCAGGGTTCGCACAGCTCCGACAAGAATCCCAAACTCTGCGCAGGCTGTCACCTCGGGAAATACGACGTGACCGACAAGGCCACCAACCAGTTCAAGGTGACCGTGACGGGCCATCGCTTTACCGCGGTCCCCTGCGTCGACGCGAATGGCGCCCCCACCGCGAGTCAGACCTGCGTCATCACCGCCCGTTCGTTCAAGAGTTGTGCGGCGTCGGGATGCCACACGGAGGCGAGCGCACGTTCGGTCTTCGTCTCGGCGGAGCAGGACATCCGCGTCTTGTACACTGCCCTCGATCAGCAGATTGCGACCGGGCGTTCCAGTGGAAAGATCGCGGCCACGGAATTCGCCGCTGGAAAGGTGACCACCGCGCGAGGTGCGAGCTTCAACTCCAACCTGGCGAAGATGCCAGGGACAGAGGTGCACAATCCCTTCCTCATCAAGGCGCTCCTGCGCGCGAGCTTGGCGCAGGTGCAGAAGGACTATGGCGTCCCGTCACCGATCCCGGTCGCGCGACTGGCGCCGTACGATTCGCTGGTGCTGAAGGTCCCCGGCCGACTCGGCAACGACTAACGTGCCGAGGGTGGCTGGCATTGGAGGGCGGCGGGCAACCGGATTCCGGTGGCCCGCCGCCTTGGCGTCAGTGGCTGCCTGCCTGACGAGTCTACCGCTCTTCGCGCAGGACGTGGCGCGTATCCACGATCCCACCTCAGCCGACTCGATTCGCTTCGATCAGGCCCCCCTGCCTGGCGGTGCCGCGTCCGTCTTCCGGTTTCTCTTCAGCAGTGTGCCGCAGTGGATCCAGATCGGCGGCGTGATAGTTGGCGCGGTGGTGGGTATGTGGGGTGCGTGGATGGCATGGAAACACCGTCAGGCCATCCTGACCTGGCTCACGACGCGCTCCCGTGGAGCAAAAATCGCGTTAGGCGCCAGTACCGTCCTCGCACTTGGTGTGGCGGGCGGCGTGGGGGCGTGGAGCTGGGACTTCATGATGCACGACAACGACTTCTGTTCCAGTTGTCACGTGATGAAAGGCGCGTTCACACGCTTCCGGGTGTCGGAGCACGACAAGCTCGAGTGCCACGCCTGCCATCAGCAGTCGATCTTCGCGTCGACGAAGGAGCTGTACTACTGGGTACTGGACCGCCCGGAGAAGATTCCCGCACACGCCCCGGTGCCCAATCGCATCTGCGGCGAGTGCCATGAGCAGCAGCAGGCCGATTCGGCGTGGAAACGGGTGATCGCCACCGCGGGGCACCGTGTCCACTTTCAGTCCGATTCGAGCCAGCTCAAGAACCTCATGTGTGTGGATTGTCACGCCAAGGAGGTGCATGCCTTCAAGGCCGTGGACATGTCGTGTACCACTGCTGGGTGTCACGAGCAAACCAAGGTGCGGCTCGGGGCAATGGCCAATCAGAGTGGGCTGCACTGCATCACTTGTCACGACTTTGGACGGAGTGTCTCGGAAGTGGTGCCCATCGACTCGACTCGTCAGGCACTGGTGCCGGCCCGGCAGGAATGTTTCACGTGCCACGAGATGCGGGAGAAGCTGGCCAAACACGATCTCGACAAGGACCCGCACAAGGCCAATTGCGGCACATGCCACAATCCGCACGATCAGGATAAGGCAGGGAAGGCCTTCGAGTCCTGTGCCACCGCGGGGTGCCACGCCTCGGCCGACACACTCACCGCGTTTCATCGCGGCCTTGGCAACCACACGCTCGACCAGTGCGGCGCCTGTCACAAGCCGCACAGCTGGAAGGTCAAAAGCACACAGTGTGTAGACTGCCACCAGGACATCTATCGGGACAAGCCGGCTCGCGCGCGTGCGCGTTCGGCGGACGCGGCCTCGCCGCCGGAGGCGCCCACGGCACTGGCGCCAGCGCCACGCACGCGGCGGCTTGCGGGCGGGCCGCACGCAGAAGAACCTGATGAGGCACCCCTTGATGTCAGTACGGCGCGTGGGCCACCGGTCGCTGGCCAAGCGCGCGATACCACCTTTCTGCATTCGCGACATCGCAAGGTGGGGTGTACCAGCTGTCACAGCGCCAATGCGTCCCATGGCGCCCTCACGATCAAGGGCCCTGCCGATTGTCAGGCCTGTCACCACGCCCAGGACGCACGGGCGGGGACATGTACGACCTGTCACCGGGCGAGTGAGCTCCCCGCGCCGCGCCGAGTCCCCACCACGCTTCGCATCACGGGCCGGGCCGCCCCCATCGAGCGAGCGCTCGAGTTGTCGCACGAGCGCCATGACAAACTGGAGTGTGCATCGTGCCATGTCGCGGGTGCGCCGGAGCGTATACTGAAGACATGCGCTGACTGCCATCAGAACCACCATCGCGCCGACGCCACCTGCGCGTCGTGTCACATTGACGCGAAGGCAACGCACAATCGCGAGTCGCATCTCGGATGTGCGTCGTGCCACAAGGAAGCAGGCACCACCACACTGGCTCCCTCGCGCGAAGTCTGCCTTTCCTGTCACAGCGAGCAACGCGCCCACAAGCCGTCGCAACGCTGTGATGTGTGCCACCGGGCGTCGTGGAGTGTGCCCGCCGGGGGCAACACATGAGGCACGCTCTTCTCCTGGTGAGCTTGCTCGTTCCGGGCGTCACCGCCGTCGCGCAGGACATCAGAATCACTGGCGCGTCATGGATCCAGTCGATCGACCTGCGACCACTGCGCCGTGATTCAGTGCTGCGCAGCGCCACGGTGGCGGACGGAACTGCCCGGCGCGCGGCAGATGGTCAGTACGTGTCGTGCCTGGACGGGGGCGTGTATTGCACCTTCCTGCGGAGCGGGGAGCGTGAGACCACGCGTCCGCTGATGCACGACCTGAGTGTGGCCGCGTGGGGGATCGGTGAGGGGATCTCGTTCCACGCCCATGGCCGGTTGCGCGAGTCGTTAGGTGGGAAGTCGGAGGTGTCGTGGCCGCGGCTCAACGACCGCTTCGACCTGATCGACGCCTACCTCGAGGTCGATCGCAATGCGGGCCGGCTGCGACTCGGGCGTCAGTGGTCGCTGGGAGCACTCGGGGCCTACAACTACGACGGCGGATCGCTGGCACTCAAGCGCGGCTGGCTGGACGCCGAAGTGGTTGGCGGGCGCGCGCTGGTGCAGGGGCTCAACGAGCCGTACACCTCAGACGAGATCGGGCCGGTCGACGATCTGCCGCCAGAAAGCGCGGCGTGGATGTTTGGCGGGCAGCTGCGTGCGCGCCCCGGCATGCGAACGGCGCTTTCGGCAACCTATCTCAGGGTGATTCAGGACGACCGGTCGGGGTTGTACGCCGAACGTGCCGCCCTCGACGCGTCGACGCGGGCACTCGGGGTGCGGGTCACGGTCAACAGCGCCTTCGACCTGGCGTCGGGTATCCTCAACGAAGCCCGGGTGCGCGGCACACGATCGGTAGGGCATGGTGTGGATGTCACCCTCGACGTGCGCCGTCACCGACCTTTCTTTGAGCTCTGGACGGTATGGGGCGCCTTTGCGCCAATCGGATTCGATGAACTTCGCGGGACCACGGCCTGGTCGTCGCCAGATGGCGCAGTGCTGCTGAGTGCTTCTGGTGGGCGACGCCAGTACGACGAGACCGGCACTGGTCTCCAGTCAATTCCGTTGCGCAACAACGGCTGGCGGGTGGCCGCGGACGCGAGCTGGACTCCTGGCGAGCATTGGCTGGCGAACGCCTCGTACGGGGCGGACATCGGCTTTGGCACATCGCAGAGTGACGGCAATGCCGGTCTCACCTGGCGGATGACGGAGCGAGCGGAGTTGGGTGTGTCGGGGAGCGCGGTGCAAACCATCTACGAGTTTCGCGTGGGTACGGGACGCGTTCTTGGTCTGGCGATGCAGGGGAATTGGCGCGTCACGGACGAGATTCGTCTGCGGGCGGATGCTGGTGCGTATCGGCATCGCCTCACCAACGATGCTCTCGGGCAGGACTGGAGTCAGCGCCGCGCGTCGGTGCGGGTGGAGTGGGCGTTAGGCGCCGATCCGGGGGCTGTGCGATGAGGCGAGTTCTGAGAGGGGAGGGGAGGGTTGCGGTTTCCGACGCGGGGGGCCCCCCCCGAAAAAGACGTTACGCTGCCCCCATCACGCAGCCGTCACGCCTCCTTCCCCGACTGACCGCATTCGTCACATCGCTCGTTCTGCTCCTCGTCGCGCCCGCCCTCACAGCGCAACCGCACAGCAGCGCGGGGGCGCCGTCACGGGCCTCGTCGACCGACGGCGTCAGCAGCGTTATCGCCCGGCTCGACACCCTCGCCTTTCCGCACGGCAAACACGCCAAACTCTTTCCCACCTGCACCGGATGTCATGCCAACGTGGCCTCCGGTTCCCTTGACGATCTCTTCCCTCCAGCCACCGCGTGCGCCGAGTGCCACAACGGCACCGACGTCAAGCCGGTGGTATGGCAGCGCCCGCGTCGGCCCGCGCCGCAACGACTTCTCGCCTTCACGCACGGACCGCACTTCGCCAAAACAGACGCTGCCGGTCGGGCCTGCACAGCGTGCCACGCGGGCAACAACAGCACGACGTACATGAACATCCGGCCGGCTCGGGTAGAGTCGTGCCAGACCTGCCATACACACCGCGCCACCGGGCACTACGCGCCTGACAACAAGTGCAGTACCTGCCACGTGCCCCTCACCGCCGCAAGTGGCATGACCGTCGCCGACCTCTCTCGGCTGCCCAAACCGGCGACACACCATCAGGCCAACTTCGCTTCTCAGCATGGAAGTGCCGGCATCGCCATTGCTCAGTGTGCCACCTGCCACGCGCGAGAGAGCTGCGCTCGTTGTCATGTGGACGCACGCACGCAGCCCCTGATCGGCCAGCTGGCCAGCGACAGCCGCATCGCACAGCTCGTGCGTGGCAAGGTGGCCGAGTACCCGGTGCCCGACTCGCATCGCAAAGCAGACTTTGTGGAAACACACGGTCCGCAGGCCAATGCCGGCGCCGCGACCTGTGCCACTTGTCATGCGCGAAGCAGCTGCGCCACCTGTCATATCGGGCGCGCTGGTGCAAAGACCATTGCAAGACTGGCGTCGGGTAGCGCCTCCACGCCTGGAGTCCAGCTCGTGCGCCTCACCGGACGGCGAGAGGGCCTTGTGCGCATGCGGCTTGCGCCAGTCGCGTCACGCGCAGACACCGGGAGGTTTCTCGTCCGCCCGCATCCCGCCGATTTCGTGGAGAACCATCGCTTCAGCGCCGCGTCGTCGCGCCAAACCTGTCAGGGATGCCATGCCCAGCGCTTTTGCAGCGACTGTCATGCGGGAGACAATCGCCGGGCGTTTCATCCGCTCAACTTCGTGAGCGCGCATGGTGCGGACACCTATTCGCGCGACCGCGAGTGCGCGTCGTGCCACAACACCGAAGTGTTCTGCCGCGATTGCCACAAGGCCGTGGGTATCGCCGCGCAGGGAAGAAACGCGGCCGTGTATCACAACGCGCAACCGCAGTGGCTGCTGCAGCATGGTCGTGCGGCGCGTCAGGAACTGCAGACCTGCACCACCTGCCACACCCAGAACTCGTGCATGCGCTGTCATGCAACAACGGGTTGGGGTGTGAATCCGCATGGTCAGGACTTCGATGCCAGCAGACTCGGCAAGAAGGCGATGGCCATGTGCGCCCGTTGTCACATCAGCGATCCCAGGCGTCGCTGACCCGCGTCCTTGTCGGGGCATTCCCAGCGATCCCGCTTTCGCGGCGGAGCAGAACGGGCTGATCGCTCGCGTCACGCGGAGATACCCCGACACACTTCGTAAGAGAACGCTGACACGCAGCGTGCGCCGTTGCGCCACTCTCCTGCAGCCGCCCTGACCGTGGAGAATCTCAATGCTGCGCGTACGCGAAATCATGACGCCCAATGTCGTCTCACTTGCTCCGGATCAGTCCCTGCGTGAAGCCATCGATACTCTGGTGTCGTGCCACATCCAGGGAGCACCGGTTGTGGATGGCAATACAGTGGTCGGAGTTCTCTCGGCCATCGACATCCTCGAATTCGAATCCGTGACACCGGTCGAGGAAGAGGAGGAAGACGAGGAGGACAAAGAGGAGGCGGCCGAATCGGATGAGGAGTGGACCGACGGCGAGGACTGGCAGTCGTCGTACTACACAGACTTGTGGACCTCGCGCGGACCCGACGTCGCCGAGCGTATGGCGACAACAGGCAAGGCGTGGGACATGCTTTCGGAGCACCAGGTGTCTGAGGCGATGTCGCGGGCAGTGCTTACCCTCCCCGCCGGTCTTGAAGTCACCGCCGCCGCGCAGCGACTTCTTGCGGCAGGAGTCCAGCGGGCACTGGTGATGGACGAGGGTGCGCTGGCAGGTATCCTGTCCACCACGGACATCATCCGAGCCGTCGCCGAACATCGTCTGACCGTTCGGCAGATGGTGTTCGAGAAATAAAGGTGGGGCGAACACTGGGCGCCCGGCGGCGTATGATGAGGTCAGGACGACCATTCATGCGCTCCGGGCTTGCCTGTGCCGGGTCGTGTGTTCTTTTTCGGCGTCGCCCGCGGTGTCCTCTGGACTGCTGAGAGGACCCCCGGGAGTCGTCACCTCACTTCCCCACATGCCGGCTTCTCTTCTTCGCGCAGCTTTGCTGCTTTGCGCTATCGCGTGCCCTCTTGCCTCCCGTGCACAAGGGGTGTCAGGGGTGCGTGGTGTGGTGGTCGACAGCGCGGGTGGGGTGCCGATTCCAGCAGCACATGTGCGCCTGGTCGAGGGGCGGCGCACCGATCTCTCGCACGAAGACGGCGCCTTCGAGTTCGAGGGGATCCCAGCGGGCAAGTACACCCTCATTGTCCAGCGCGTCGGTTATCGCCCCCGGACGATGATGGTTGAGGTGACGGGCGGGAAAGTGACCACGATGCGGGTGGCACTGGAGGCGGCGGCGCTTCAGCTCGCGCCCACACTCGTCACCGCGTCGGTGGATGAGCGGAGCGGCCGCGAAGTGCTCAGCGCAACCTCGGTGGTGTCTGGTGCCGCACTCGATCGGCAAAGCGCGGGGACGGTCGCCGCCATTCTGCAGAACCAGCCCGGCGTTTCAGTCACCTCGTTAGGTCCGGTCACGGCGAGACCTGTCATTCGTGGACTGGGAGGTGACCGCATCCTCATGCTCGAGGATGGGCAGCGTTCGGGTGATCTCTCGGCGTTGTCGGGCGATCATGCCGTGGCTATCGAGCCCGTGACGGCACGTCAGATCGAGGTGGTTCGCGGCCCGATGTCTCTGTTGTACGGGAGCAGTGCGTTAGGTGGTGTGGTGAACGTGGTGCGCGAGGAAATTCCCGCGTCGCGTCCCGATCAGGCGCACGGTGCCGTGACCCTGGAAGGGGCCTCCGTTTCACGTGGCACCACGGTTGGCGGATATTCTTCGACTCGCGTGGGTCCTCTGGCTGTGCGCGGGGAAGGGTCGTACCGCCGGTCGGCCGACGTGCAGACACCGGTGGGTCGATTGCTGAACACCCAGTCGCGAACGTTGAACGCCGCTGGTGCCCTTTCGTGGGCGGGGACGGCGGGGTACGCCGGTGCGTCGTACCGATTTTATGACTCCGACTACGGCATCCCCGGTGGCTTCATCGGGGGGCATGAAAATGGAGTTGATATCCGCATGCGCCGTCACACGGTGCGTGGTGAGGCGCAGACCAATCGCGCCATCGGCCCGCTTACATCGGTCCGGGCGACCGGCACCATCACCCAGTATGACCACGAGGAGCTGGAGCAATCGGGGGCCATCGGCACGAAGTTCGGGCAGTTCCAGTCGGTTGGCGAGGTGGTGGCGCGACATGGGGCGATCGGGCCATTCGCGTTAGGCGCGGCGGGTGTCCGCGCCCAGTATCGGGACATCGTCACCGGTGGCACCCTGCGGACGCCCTCCACGGGTGATCAGACCCTGGCCGGCTTTATCGTCGAAGAACTCGGGAGCGGGGCCCTGCGTGCGCAGGGAGGGGTGCGTTACGACTACGCGAGCTACGAGCCGCGACGCCGGACCTCGATTTTTGTGGGAGGGGAGCGTATCCCGGTGGAACCGCGGTCGTTTGGCGCCGTCTCCGGATCGTTTGGTGTGCTGTATGACCTGAAGGAAATTGTGCACTTCGGCGCCAGCGTGAATCGCGCGTATCGCACCCCCGACTTCAACGAACTCTACTCCAACGGTCCGCATCTGGCCGCCAACTCCTTTGACGTCGGGGACCCGCGACTCGACCAGGAAACAGGACTGGGAGTGGACGCCTTTGTGCGGGTGGATCGACAGCACCTGCGGGCGGAACTGAGCGTGTTTCGCAACCAGCTCGACAATTACATCTTCCCCTCGAGCCGCGGACGGGCGGAGCTGGGGTCGCAGGGGACACGACCCCGCTTTCAGTACACCAACGAGGACGCCGTCTTCTCCGGTGCCGAGGCCCAGCTCGAACTCGCGCTCACCAGCCGACTGGTTGTCGACGCCACGACGTCACTGGTCAACGCACACTTCCGGTCCGATCGTGCGGCCATTCCGGTGTTCACCGGCACCGACACCACTTTCGTGGCGGCGTCGGAGTTTCCGCCCTTCATCCCACCCCTCAACGGCAACATCGGTGTGCGCTACGACCGGCCACACTCCTTTGGGGGAATCACCATCCGCTGGGCTGACCGCCAGGATCGCGTGAGCGACTTCGAATCGGAGACGGCAGGTTATGCACTGCTGGGCGCCAACATCGGGTGGCGCATCCTCTCCGGGAGCCGTCTGCACACCATCACATTGCGTGCGGATAACCTCCTCAACCGCGCGTACCGCGACCACCTCTCGCGCATCAAGGAGATCATGCCAGAGCCGGGACGCAATGTGAATCTCCTCTACCGCCTCGTCTTCTGATTCGTCCGGTCACGCCGGACAATGCCTGACGTGAGTGTGGCGTAGCTGCGGACAGACGCAGCACCTCCAGTGTGCGACTCTCCATCAGGCTTCAGAGACACTGAAGCCCTTCGGTCGCAAAGGAGGGACTCATGTCAGCCACGGCAACCGCTGCAAGCACCAATCGACAGGACTACCGGACTCTGAGCACAGGACCGGTGCTCGTCGCGACCGACGGTACCACGTCGGCTGACGCCGGCATTCGCGCCGCGGAGCAGATGGTGGCGCGCACGGGACAACCCGTGGTTGTGCTCGCTGTGCTCCCGCCCGCGCCCATCGTGGCGGCCGACTATGGCATTCTGCTCCCCCCGATCGAAACCGAGGTGGCGCGCCGCGAAGCACTGGAACAACGGGTGCGCGCGCAACTGCGCGAAATCGTTGGGTCTGGCAACAACTGGACGCTCGACGTGAGAGCCGGCGACCCGGCGACCCGGATTGTCTCTGCGGCGCAGGAATACCATGCGCAGGTGATCGTGCTCGGGCTCGGGCACCACGATCTCCTGGACCGCCTCTTTGGGGGTGAAACAGCGCTCCACGCCCTCCGGATTGCCACGGTTCCGGTGGTTTGTGTGGCGCAGAATTTCAGCCATCTCCCCACACGACTCGCGATCGCCACCGACTTCAGCGAGGCCAGTCTCGCGGCGGCGCGTGTGGCGCTTGCCCTCTTCGCGCCGTGGCTGACGGTGGTCTACATCGCCCATGCTGCTCCACGTCTCGAGTTGCAGCCTGAGGCCTACGCAGCCTGGATGACGCAATACGGCGCCGGAGTGGAGCCCGCCTTCGCTCGCTTCAAGGCGGAACTCGATGTGCCAGCGGGTGTGACCGTCGAAACGGTGACGCTCACCGGCAAACCCTCACGGGCCATCCTCGA
This sequence comes from uncultured Gemmatimonadota bacterium, assembly GCA_902826615.1. Taxonomy (GTDB): domain Bacteria; phylum Gemmatimonadota; class Gemmatimonadetes; order Gemmatimonadales; family Gemmatimonadaceae; genus RBC101. The sequence goes on along the minus strand of CADEFN010000003.1, from coordinate 475,186 downwards.
CTTTGCCAAGGCGGCACATCTCGACGCGATTGTCACGGGGAGCCGCGGGGCAGGTTTCATCGACCGGTTGCTCGTGGGAAGCACGGCGACGGCCATCGTTCGTGGCGCACACTGCACCGTGCTCGGAGTGCCGCATCCCGTGGTCAGCTCGGCGTCAGAGTCGCCAAGCCGGGTGCCGGAGACGGAGTGGGCGCAACGACTCAACGACTTCACCCGCCGCAACGCCGGACGCAGAGCGCGGTTGGAGGTGGATGACCCGGAATACGGCTCGCAGTCGCAGCATGCGGGATATCCGTTTCAGGGTGCGGCGTGGGATCACCACGATCGACGGGTCGAAATCATGATGGGAGAGCACGAGTCGACTCGGCACTTCACGCGGGGACTCTCGGATGTTCGCTCGGTAGACATCCTCCAGGATTCGCAGGGACGTGATACGGTACTTCGGATCGCGCACGGTTCAGGACAAACGATTCTGACGCTCGTTCGCTGAGGGGGCGGCGAGTCCGTTCGATGGGGGCAACCCCATTGGCGGCGTGCGCAACCGGTGGGTCGTAGGCCACGACCCACCGGTTTGACAGGGAGAATGTGCGACCTCGTGGCGTAGGGGATACCCCGACGCCACTTTCCCTTACACCCGACTGCCCGATCCCGCTCAAACCGGTAGGCTGCCAGAGCTATGTGTGTCCTCCGTTTCCGACTTCCCTCATGACGATCCTCGCCGACCCCGGAATGGTGCCGAGGGCAGGGTCGTCGCGCAAAAACGCGTCTGCTGACGCAATCGTCGCGTCAGGTCTGCGTGAACGCTTGCGTGAGGTGCCGCTGGCGTGGAAAGTCCTGGGCGCTGGTTTACCGGTGGTGCTGGTCACCTTCGCGGTTGGTTTGTTCGCGGCGCGCAACGGCCCGGTCTCGCCCCTCACCGTAACCGTGATCGCGCTCGCGGAGGCGGCCACGATTGGCATATCGGCCGCGCTGGTGCTGGTTGCACTGAGGCCGCTCCACGACCTGCAGACGGCGCTCGAGCGCTTCGGAGCCGGCGACGCCTCGGCGCGTGTGGCCGACGCCGCCTGGGCCGACGAAGAACTGCGCAACGTAGGCCGCACGCTGAACGCCGTGTTCGACGCCCTGCAACGTGACCGGGACCGGGCACGCGAGCTGGCGGAGAACGTGCTCCTGGAATCGGACGAAGAGCGGATCCGCCTGGCGGACGAACTCTACGATTCCTCGGCGCAGTCGATGACGGCACTCTTGCTGGAGCTGCGCGCGGTCAGCGCGCTGGTCCCCGATGACGCCACCCTGGAACGGCTCGAGAGCATGCGTCGTATCGGGTCTGGTGTGCTGAACGAAATTCGCGAGCTCTCCGAGGCCGCGCATCCCAAGGTTCTGAGCGCCCGTGGCCTGAACGCAACGCTGGAGCAGATGATCCGCACGGCAGCGCGCGGCGAGTCGCTCAGGACTTCGTATGACGGTGATGTCGCACTCGACACACTCCGCCCCGGAGCCGCGGCGCTGGTGTACCGGGTGGTGCAGACGGCGTTGCGCCACGCGGAAATGGGGCGTGCGCCCCGCACCGTGCACGTGCAGGCGGATGCAAACTCTGTGGTGCAGGTAACCGTTATCGATGACGGCCCTCCATACCAGGAAGGTCAGGAGAACGATGCGTCGTACGCATCGTTACGGCGGCGCGCGGAGCTTACCGGTGGCTCCCTCGTCCGCTCCGTGCAAGGACACCGGCGCACGCTTCTGCTCGGCCTCCCCCTCCGTCCGGCACCCGGCGGTGCCGTGACGAATACATAAGGAGTACATCGTATGAAATCGGACCTCATTCGCGTCGTGCTGGTGGACGACCACACCGTGGTACGTGCCGGGCTCAAGGCCGTACTCGGTACCGCCAAGGACATCGATGTGGTGGGCGAGGCCCGGGATGGTCGCGAGGCCATCGCGCTCGTCGACCGCTTCCATCCCGACGTGGTGGTCATGGACCTCACCATGACTGGCATGGACGGCGCAACGGCCACCAAGGAAATCGTGGCCAAAGGTGGTGACAGCCGTGTCCTCGTGCTCACCATGCATCCCGAGGAGGAATTCCTGGTGCCCCTGCTTGAAGCGGGCGCGGCGGGATATCTCGTGAAAAGTGCGGCCGATCGCGAGCTCGTCGACGCCGTGCGGGCCGTGGCCAAGGGCGACGTGTATGTCCGTCCGACCGCCGCGCGTGTCCTTGCCAAAGGACTGACACGCAAGGATCCTCAGGAGGAGGATCGGGACCGCTTTGGTCGTCTCACGGAGCGCGAACGCGATGTGCTGCGCCTGACGGCACAAGGGTACTCGGCACCTGAGATTGGCGAGCGGTTGTTCATCAGCCCCAAAACCGTGGACACCTACAAACAGCGTATCAACGAAAAACTCGGACTCTCGCATCGCGCCCACTACGTGCAGTTTGCCTTGCGTCTGGGGCTCCTGCAGGAGCAGCGGGCGTGACCGCAGGCATCCGGCCGGCATGAATGACACGTCGACGCGGTGGCGCGTAGCGCTCTCGCTGGCTGCCGGATCGTGGCTGATTGTCCTGGTGGTGCTGGTGCTGGTTGTGGTCCGCCTCGAACTCCACGACAAGGGTGCCGGCGAGACGTTCGCCATCTCGCTGGCGGCCCTCGCCGGCATTATTGCGGTAGGCAGCACGGTGTTCGCCTTCCGCATGTTGCGTCGTCAGCAACTCGCCGAAGCCGACCTGCGCCGCACGCAGAGCACCTTCCAGGGCATCCTGACGATTGCGGCCGACGCCATCATCTCCATCGACGGCGACCAGCACATTGTGCATTTCAACAATGGGGCGGAGACGTTATTCGGGTACCAGGCCAGCGAAATTCGCGGCCAGCCGCTGACGGTGCTCCTCCCTGAGCGGTACCGCCGCATCCATGCCCACCATGTGAAGGACTTTGGTGGTGGCACCGACGTGGCGCGTCGCATGGGCGAACGTCGCGCCATCTACGGTCTCAAGAAGGACGGCACCGAGTTTCCGGCCGAAGCCTCGATTTCGCGCCTGGAAGTGGAAGGGACCCCCCTGTTCAGCGTTGTGCTCCGCGACATCTCCGAGCGACTCCGTGCCGAAGAACGCCAGAACGTGATTGCGCAGGCCTCCACCGATCTGTCGGCATCCCTGGAGTATGAACATGTCCTGATGTCGGCAGTCCATGTCGCGATTCCCTACCTCGCCGATTGCGCCGTGCTGGACGTGGTGGAGGGGGCAGCCGACGTGCGTCGTGTGGTGTCGGTGCACGACGATCCCGGGGCCACGCAGGCACTGCGCCGTTTAGCCGGGCGATCCCCGCTCCCGTCGAACTGGCCCTTTCCTGTAGCGACTGTCCTGGTGGCCGGCACGGCGAAGTTGTCCTCAGGTCTGCAACCTGGCTGGGCCCAGGAAGGCCCCGATGACGCCGAAATAACCATCGTGGAGTCACTCGCGGTCCATGCCTTTTGCACCATGCCGCTGAGCGCGCGCGGGCGTGTGTTCGGCACCCTGACCCTGATTGTCACCGACCCCTCGCGGACCTTTGGCGAGACAGAATGTGATGCCGCGGAAGAACTGGCGGCACACGTCGCCGCGGCCGTCGATAACGCCCTGCTGTATCGCGAGTCCCGGCGTGCGTCGCAGGCCCGCGACGAACTCCTGGGCGTGGTCTCGCACGATCTGCGCAATCCGCTCAGCGCCATCTCGATGTGCGCGCGCGTGCTCGCTGACCACCCACCCAGCGAAGCCGGGGCACGCTCCGAGGTCGCGAATGCCATCCTCGACTCGGTGGCGGCCATGCAGCGACTCATTCAGGATCTGCTTGACGCCGCCACCATCGAATCGGGTCACCTGCGCCTGACGCCAGACCTCGCCGATGCTGCGGCGGTGGTGAAGCGCGCCGCCTCCATGGTGATTGAAGCCGCGGACGACCGTGGCGTTGGTCTTGTCGTCGCGGCTGCATCGGGGTTGCCTCCGGTCCGCATCGATGCCCTCCGAATCGAGCAGGTGGTGGCCAACCTCCTCGGCAACGCGGTGAAGTTCACGGAGCGCGGCGGTGAGGTGCGCGTCGACGTGCGACAGACAACGGATGGTGTGCGTATCGCGGTGACGGACACCGGAATCGGCATTCCCCCCGATGCACTCCCGCACATCTTCGACCGGTTCTGGCACGCGCGCCGCTCCTCGCGCACCGCCGGCACGGGGCTCGGGCTCGCAATCGCCAAGGGCATCGTCGATGCACATGGTGGCGCCCTGGAGGTGTCGAGTGAGATGGGGAAGGGGAGTACCTTCTCGTTCGTGCTCCCGATCGGTGAGTCACCCATCGTGAGTGCCGACGCGCGGCCCGCCGTCGGTGGAACGGCGGCGCGATGAACGTGCGGGAGCTGACGCGCGCAGAGATTGAGGCATTCCTGGCCGCGCACTGGCACGGACGGCTCGCCTATTCATTTCGCGACCGCGTGGACATCGAGCCCATCCACTATGTGTGGGACAATGGCTGGATCTACGGCCGCACCGCGCCCGGCACAAAGCTGACGCTGCTGCAGCGCAATCCCTGGGTAGCGTTCGAGATCGACGAGGTGCGCTCCCAGACGGACTGGACGAGTGTGGTGGTGAAAGGCACGGTCTATTTCGTCGCCGAAGAGGCCACAGCGGCCGGCGACGCCATCCACGAACGCGTCATGCAGCGACTCCTGGCGGCATTCCCTGAAGAGAATGGGCGAATGGCCGAAACCAGGTTCGTCCTCTTCAGGATTCACGTCGACGACTACCGCGGCCTGACGACGACCTGAAGGGTAAACATCAGTAATATCTATCGATTGTAGCAAAGCATCGATATTGCATATAATCTGGAGCCCAACTAGCGTTCTCGGCGTTCGTCATTGCGACCACCGGCCTGCGGCCGGCGCATTTCCTCACGTCACGCTGAAGCCCAGTTGCAAACTCAACACTGCCTTGCGGTTGCGAGCGTCATCGCGCGCGAACTGAGCATTGATGTGGATACCGGGATGACGAGCCAGCTCCGGCGCGTCCGCTCGGCGAGTTATTCCACCGTCGAGGAGTTCGTACAGGGAATCGCCGACGTCGCCGGTCAGCTCAGAATGACGGTGCTCCGGCGCCCCATGTCCGCGCGGGAGCTGGACGCTGCCCTGCAGGGCGGAAGCCTTCCCATTGTGCTGGTGCGGGAACTGCCGGATGGCACCCACGAAGCGCTGGTGATCCGCTCCGTGTCCAACGGAAAGGTTGCCGGCGTAGTGATCGGGCGCGATCTCGATGAGCGGTCGGTGGTGCTGGAGCGTGCCACGGTGACGCAGCAGTGGCATAAGGAGGGTCGAAGCCTCCTGATTCCGGTGGCCGTGACCACCTCTGGCGCCGGAGCGTGGGAGTCGCTGGATCCCGATGCCTCGCCCCTGGCGCGGCTCGCACGTCTCCTCGGTCAGGAACGCAAGCTGGTCCTCAATATCTATCTCTATGCCGCACTCGCCGGGCTCTTCGGCCTGACCTTGCCGTTAGGCGTGCAGGCCATCATCGGGCTGGTCTCCGGTGGCCTGATTCTGCAGCCCGTGGTGCTCCTGATTGCCTTTGTCATCGTCGGGACAATGGCCAACGGTGCGTTGCAGCTGCTGCAGCTCAGTGTGGTGGAATCGGTGCAGCAGCGTGTCTTTGCGCGTCTGGCCTTCGAACTCACCGGTCGCCTGCAGCAGGTGCGGCTGGATCGCGTCACCAACGTCGATCTCCCGGAGCTGATGAACCGCTTCTTCGAGATCAAGACCATCCAGAAAAGTCTCGGCAAACTGCTGACCGACTGGGTGACCGCCGGTCTCCAGGTGCTCTTCGGGCTCATCCTGCTGACCTTCTATCACCCGTACTTCTCACTCTTCGGGATGGCGTTGATCGTCACCCTCGGGTTCATCTTCTACGTCACCGCACCCAAGGGTTGGAAGACCAGCCTGGGTGAGTCGAAGTACAAGTATCGTGTGGCACACTGGCTCGAGGAGATCGCCCGAACCACACGCTCGTTCAAGTTCGCGGGCAAGGCCACGCTCCCGGTCGACCGGATGGACCACTATGTGGGTGGGTACCTGGACAACCGCCAGGCGCACTTCCGTGTGCTCATCACCCAGTCGGTGGCCTTCGTCGTTTTCAAGACGGTCATCACGGCCGGCCTGCTCATCCTCGGCAGTACTCTTGTAGTCAATCGGCAGATCACCCTGGGGCAGTTCGTGGCGTCCGAGATCGTCATCGTCACCGTCTTGCTGGCGGTGGAAAAACTGATCCTCGGTCTGGCAGACGTGTACGACATCCTCACGGCGCTGGAAAAAGCCGGGCATGCCGCCAACATCCCGGGTGAATCGCTGCAGGGTGTTGCACCACTCAAGACAGACGGGCGCGGCACGCGACTGGAATTGCGCGGTGTGTCGTTTACCTACGAACACAGTGCCCATCCGGCGTTGTCGGGTGTGACCCTGGTGGCCGAAAGCGGCAGCCGCCTGGGGATCACGGGACCACCGGGGAGTGGTGAGAGCACGCTGCTCTCACTGATCGCCGGACTCTTTCCCGGTTACGAGGGGAGCATCACCCACGACGGGATCTCGTTGCGTGATCTCGACCTCGCGCGCGCGCGCGCGTCGGTCGCCTATCTCGGGCAGGATCTGCCGCTCTTTGACGGGACGGTCGAGGAAAACATTGCGCTCGGGCGGCCCGGGGTTCGCACGGAGAGCGTGCTCGAAGTGGCGGCGCGGGTGGGGCTCGACCGCTGGCTGCAGGATCAACCCGACGGACTGCAAAGCGCCATTGAGGCCGCGGGGCGGTCGGTGCCGCTCAGTGTGGCCAAGCGCATTCTGCTGGCACGCGCCCTGGTGGACGAGCCGCGCCTCCTCCTCATGGACTCCTTTCTTGACGACGAAATCGACCCGGCCGACAAGATCATGTTGAGCGATCTCGTGTTTGCACCACAGGCGCCGTGGACGCTGGTCGTGGTAACACACGACCCATCCCTGTTGTCGCGCTGCGATCATGTGCTCGTGCTCCGGCGCGGCGAAGTCTCGGCCTCCGACACATGGTCCGCAGTGGAATCGCAGGACCCCTACATCCAGAAACTGCTGAGCATCCGATGAGTACGGCCACCGGGAGTCCCGGGTATCTCACGCCCTCCATGCGCACCGCACGGTTGCTGAACGCCACCGGGGTGCATCGGCTTGTCTCGCGTATCCTCGTGGCGCTGATCCTCGTCGCGGCAGGCGTGATGTTCCTCCCCTGGCAGCAGAACGTGCAGGGGACGGGACAGGTGACATCGTTCCGGCCCGAAGACCGCCCTCAGACGGTTCCCACCCTCATCGCCGGCCGCATCGACAAGTGGCATGTTGCCGAAGGGGAGTTTGTGAAGAAGGGGACCCTCCTCGTCACGATCTCCGAAATCAAGGAGTCGTTCCTCGACCCCAAGACCGTCTCGCGTACGGGCGAGCAGGTGACGGGGAAGGAACAGTCCATCGTGGCCAAACGCGCAAAAGTAGACGCACTCGGGCGCCAGATCGCCGCGCTTGAGGACGGCCGCCGGCTGAGCATTGAAAAGGGCCGCAACAAGGTCAAACAGTACGAGGCGGCGGTGCAGGCGGCGGAGATCGATTCAGTGGTGGCCTTCCGGCAGCTCGAACGCAATCGTCAGTTGTTCGATGAAGGGCTCAAGTCGCGCGCCGACCTCGAGGCCTACCAGGTCAAGGGGCAGTCGGCCACCGCCAAACTGGTGGAAAAGCGTCAGGAGACCGAAAACGCCCGCATCGAACTGTCGTCGATCGAGGCCGAGTACTCGGAGAAAATCGCCAAGGCGTCGTCGGACCGCAGCGCCACACAGGCCGAAATCGGAGAGGGGCAGGCCGATGTCGCCAAGTTGCGCATGACCTACTCGTCCCTGCAGATCCGCAACGACATGTACCGCATCGTGGCACCGCAGGACGGGTACGTGGTGCGGGCCGTGAAACAGGGGATCGGCGAAACGCTCAAGGAGGGCGATCCCGTCGTGACGGTGATGCCGTCCAATCCGCAGCAGGCCGTGGAGATCTACGTGAAGCCGATGGACGTGCCACTCCTCAGCATCGGTCGCAAGGTTCGCCTCCAGTTCGACGGCTGGCCGGCCCTCCAGTTTTCGGGGTGGCCCAGTGTCGCCGTGGGAACCTTTGGCGGCGTGATTCGCGTGGTCGACTACGTAAACTCTGCCGACGGCAAGTATCGCATTCTGGTGTCGGCCGATCCCGAGGACGAGCCGTGGCCCAAAGAGCTGCGCGTGGGATCGGGCGTGCTGGGCTGGGCGATGCTGGATGAGGTGCGTGTCTGGTTTGAAATCTGGCGGAAGCTCAACGGCTTCCCCCCCACCGTTCTCAAGAACGGCGACGCGGCCGCTTCAACCAAAAAGGCATGAGGCTTCTTGCTGCGCTGACGTTCGCCGCCAGCGTTGCCCGGGCGCAGGACTCCGTCTCGACACTGACGTTCGAGGAGTTCTACCGGGTCGTCGCGGCCAATCACCCGGTGGTGCGCCAGGCGCTCCTCCTCGAGTCCATTGCGGCTGGCAATGAACGCGGGGCGCGCGGTGCATTCGACCCGACCCTCACCGCGAGCTGGGACCGCAAGCAGTTCGAGGGGAAGGAGTACTACGACTACATCGATGCCGCTGTGAAGATTCCGACCTGGTTCGGCTTTGATATCAAGCTGGGATATGAGAGGGCGGCGGGGATCTTTCAGTCCGAGGACCGCACAACGCCTGGGTCCGGACTGCTCACCGCGGGGCTGAGTATTCCGATCGGTCAGCGATTGCTGACCGACGAACGACGGACCGCCGTGGCCCAGGCGCGAGCGATGCGTGCGTACGCTGCCGGCGAACGCGCGGCGATGGTCAACAAACTGCTCCTGACCGCGGCCAAGGCGTACGGGCTCTGGTACGAGGGCTTCCGTCGCGAACGCTTTGGCGAAGAGGCGCTCGGGCTGGCGACTTTCCGGCTGAACGCGCTGCGCGCGCGGGTGGTGCAGGGTGATGCCGCGGCGATCGACACTCTCGAAGCCGGTCTCGAGGTGCAACGCCGTCGCGTGCAGCTGGCCGAGGCACGGCTGGCGTTCCGCAATACCTCGATGCTGGTGGAAGGGATGTTGTGGGATGATCGCGCCCAGCCTGCGGCGCTTGCGGCAGGGAGCATTCCGTCGTTTGCCGGTCTCGATCCCGGTGTGGTCGATGCGGCCCGCCTGTCGCAGTGGATTGCCCAGGCGGAGCGGGCGCACCCCGACCTGCTGAAGGCCATCGCCAAGGTGCGGGAAGGTGATGCCGAACGCAGTCTCGCGCAGCAGCGGGTCTTTGTGCCCGATGCCGAGGTGAGTCTCTCGGGGCTCGCCGCCCGCGCCGATGGAACGCCGAACCCAGGCGCCGCCTTTGATGCAGACGGTGATCGCAAACTCGGGGCGTCGGTCAAGATTCCGCTCCTCTTTCGCAAAGAGCGCGGGAAGCTGCAGGCCACTTCGGACAAACTCGATCAGCTGACACTCGATCGCTCCATCGTCAAACGGGGTGTCGGGATTTCCATTCAGACCTCGGCCAACGACCTGAGCACGTTGCGGGAGTTGGCGGCGCTCCAGGAGCAGACCGTTACGCAGGCTCGTCTGCTCCGCGATGGTGAGCAGCGGAAGTTCGAGGCGGGGGAAAGCACGCTCTTCCTCGTCAACACGCGCGAACGAGTGGTGATAGATGAAGAACTCAAGCGCATCGCCCTCGAGGCAAAGCTGGTCAGCACTGCCGCCGAACTGGCGGTCTCACTCGGGCTGCCGAAACTGACCCCCAACTAGGGGAGCGGGCGCGTTCAGCCGCGTTTGCGGTTGGCCGATACTCATCCTGGTGAGCCTTCTGAAAGGGCTCCAGTGGCTAGGTGCCCATGGTATCAAACTCCCGTCCTTCCCTGCCGGAGGGCGATCACACCTTAATCGCCGGGTATCGCCTCGCGCGCATGGTCGCGCGACGCGAGGCCCGATGGTTGTCGGTTCCCGGATTGGTGATCAGCGTCACCATGGTTGTGGTGGCCGCGGGGATGGCGGATCGCCGCGGCATTGTCGCGGCGCTCGCGATTGGTGCGCTCAACGTATGGGCGCACCGCGCAGGAGGGCCGATGGCCCGAGCCTGCGCCATGCAGCTTGCGGTGGTGGCGCTCGCCTGGTGTCTGCGCGAGTCGGCCCCCGCGGGGGTGTTCTTTGTCCCGGCCGCTGCCGTGCTCGCGGCGTTTCCCCTGCAGCGTATCGCGGCGCTGGCGGGCGCTCTGGGGCTCACGCTCCATCTCGCGATCGCCATGGCCGAAGGGCCACCCGACGGCAGCTTCTGGTGGTTTGTTGCAACCGGTGTTGCCACTCTGAGCATCAGCGTCCTCTGGTCGCGGGAACGAACCCGGTTTGTGCATCAGTGTGTCACGCGCCGCCACACCCGTGTGCGCCGTGAGCGTGAGGTGACGGAAGAACTTCAGCGTGCGCGGCTCGTGGAGCGTCGGCTGGTCGAAGTGGCGACCAACCTGCGGCTCACCCAGGATCAGCTCGAACACGATGTGAAACGCCGGCAGGCGATGGCCGACCAGTTGTCGGTGGCGATGGTGAAGGCCGAAGAGGCCAATCGGGCCAAGAGCGAGTTTCTGGCTCGCATGAGCCATGAACTCCGGACCCCACTCAATTCAGTCATCGGCTTTTCCTCGTTGCTGCGCAAGAATGCTGCGCCGCGGCTGCAGGCCAGGGAACTGCAGTATCTCGATCGCATCAACGCCAATGGTTCGCACCTGCTGGAGTTGCTCAGCGACATTCTCGACATCTCGCGGATCGAGGCAGGGCGAATGGCTGTGGATATCATCCCCGTGTCCATTGCACCATTGCTGCGGGAGGCGGTCGACCTTCTGCAGCCTCCCGGCGCGCCACCGCGGGATGGTGTCGTTCTCCGCCTCGAGGTGCCTGACGAGGAGTGCATCGTGGACGCCGATCCGGCCCGGTTGCGGCAAGTCGTGCTCAACCTGGTGGGCAATGCCCTCAAGTTCACGAAACGTGGGGAGATCGTGGTCTCGCTCTTCCTCAACCGCCACGGGGCGCCTGACCGGGTGGAGGTGCGCGATACGGGTATGGGGATTCCCGCCGACCGCCAGCGCGCCGTCTTCGAACCGTTCGAGCAAGCCGACAACTCCACCGCGCGTCAGCACGGTGGGAGCGGACTTGGCCTGGCCATTTCGCGCCAGCTCTGCACGCTGATGGGGATGACCCTCACCCTGCAGAGCTCCGTTGGGGTCGGTTCGACCTTCGCCGTTCACTTTGCCCCGGCGGCACGCGCCACGGGGACTTCCACCCCCTCCCTCATGCCCGCCGCCACATGACACCCTCGACCATCACCTGTCCGCCCGAGATGCACGAAGCGTTAGGCATGGTCCACCGCATCGGCGGAAGTGACCTGGTCCGGCGCATGGCCGGCATGTTCGAGACGTCGGCCCGCGAACGGCTGGGCAAGCTGGCCCAGGCACGCGCCGCCGGTGATCTCAAGCAGCTCTCGCGGGTGGCACACGCCATCAAGGGCAGTGCCGCGCAGATGGGCACCGAAGACCTGCGCGTGGTCGCCGCGGCCCTCGAAGCCGACGCGATGTCCCTCGGCCCGGCCGCTGTCGACAAGGCCATCGGCACACTCACCACCGAAACGGAGCGCGCCCTGGCGCAGCTCACGTTCTACCTCACAACCCTGGAAGACTGAGTATGCACCGCGTTGCCATTGTCGAAGACAATCCCGACAACCGTCTGCTGGCGCTCGCACTCCTCGAAGGGTTGTACCAGTGCGACGAATACGAAACGGGCATCGAGGCACTCACCGGGCTGGCCAGCGAGGTCCCCGATGTCGTGCTCCTCGATATCTCCCTGCCGGGGCTCGATGGTGTGGAGACCCTCAAACGGATCCGTGCCACTCCCGCGCTCGCCCACCTGCACGTCATCGCACTGACCGCGCACGCGATGGCTGGTGACCGGGAGCGCTTTCTCGCCGCCGGGTTCGACGACTACGTCACCAAGCCGATTCTCGACGAAGAGATCCTGATCGGGGCCGTAGAGCTGGGGCTGGCACGCAAGGGTGCCCGCGCCTAACGCCGCGCGAGACGGGCGGTGTGCAGGGCCACGCCGCCAAGCAGGTGGACCTCGCGTGCCAGCACCTCGAACCCGGCGTCGGCCAGGGCTGCCTCGAACTGCTCGACGGTCACCCAGGCGTCGATGGAGTCGGCGATGTAGGCGTACATGACCGGCGCTCGGTGCCACCACCACCCGACCAGGCTACCGGCAGCCCGCAGGTACCCCAGGAAAAGCGAACGCCACACCGCCGACGAAGGCCGGTAGAAGTCGAGTACATACAGACAACCGTCAGTCTGCATCACCCGTTTCATCTCGGCGAGTGCTCGCCGGAGTTCGGGGACATTGCGAAAGGCATAGCCCGCAGTAATCACCTGGTACGACTGATCGGGGACGGGGAGGGCTGTGAGGTCCGCGACCTGGAATTGCACCCCGGTACCTGAGTGGAGGGCCTTCGCCTTCTCGATCATCGCCGTTGCGGCGTCCACCCCGAGAACCCCCGCGCCCGGCAACTGACGGTGAGCGGCAACTGCCAGGTCTCCCGTTCCGCAGGCCACATCGAGTACCTGCGCCGGGACGGGCGACTGCGCCGAGAGCCACCGCATCAGCGTCGCTTTCCACCGGGCGTCCATGCCAAATGAAAAGAGCCGCGTGAAGGCGTCGTACCGCGGCGCGATGTGCTCGAACATCGGGGTGACGAAGCCCTGCTTGCGCGCCGGATCGCGCAGCAGTGCTGGGAGGTCAGCTTGTTCCAGCTCTTTCGGCGAAGGAAGCACGGGTGCCAGGACGACGCTTATGGGAGGGCGTTCTCTCATGAGGAGGGTAAGGGGCCGGGAGGCTGCCGGGGAGGGGATCGCGCGTGACGTGCGCCAAGGGCGGCCTGTGCTGATATCTTTGCGCCATGTCTCCGTCAGCTCCACTCACGCCCCCGTCGGGCGGCCTCGGCGTGATGCCCGGCGAACAGCCCTATGCCGCGCCCGCGCTCGACGCCGATGCCGCCATGTGGGCCATTGTGCTGGCGGGAGGCATTGGGTCGCGGTTCTGGCCCCTCTCAGGCCCCAAGCGACCGAAGCAGCTTCTGCGTCTGCTGGGTGATCAGCCCCTCATCGAAGATTGCATCGGTCGGCTCGACCCCGTCATTCCTGCCGAACGGGTGCTGGTGGTGACGAGCGCCGACATCGCCCCGGCCATCCGGTCGGCGCTGGTGGGTGTGCCTGAGCGCAACGTGCTGGTGGAGCCACGCCCGTTAGGCACGGCGGCGGCGATGGCCCTTGGTGCGGCCGAAGTCCAACGGCGCGCCGGCCCCGACACCCTCATCTGCGGACTCCCGGCCGACATTGCGGCGTCGTTCAGTGAGGCGTTCCGGCACACGGTTCGACTGGCGGGCGGGCTGGCCGCTCGCGACGATGTGCTGGTGACCATCGGCTGTGTTCCGGTGCGCGCCGAGACGTCGTTCGGATATGCGGTGCCCGCCGCGGCTCTTTCTGTGGATCAGCCCCTGGAGTCGGGGGGGCCGGCATGGGTGTCGCGTTTTGTCGAAAAACCTGCCGCCGATCTCGCGGCCCAACTCATCTCGCAGCGCGCGCTCTGGCACACTGGCATCAGCGTGTGGCGCGCACGCGTGATGCTCGATGCGCTTGGTGCTCGCACACCCGAAGTGGCGGGCGCGTTGCCGTTGCTCGCGAAGGGGGACCTCGAGGGGTACTTCGGCGCCGTCGCCCCGATTTCGATCGAGCGGGGTCTCTTTGAGCGCACCGACAACATGCTGGTGTTGCCCGGCGACTTTGGCTGGGATGACGTAGGCACCTGGGCCTCCCTGCGACGCGCGCGCGATCTCGACGACAACGGAAATGGTGCGCGCGGTGACGTGCACTTTGTCGACGCCTCAGGCAACATCGTCCATGCCGAAGGGGACGATGTGGTGCTCTATGGCGTGGACAACCTGCTGGTCGTCTCGCTCAACGGAATCACGTTCGTGACCACGGTTGAACGGGCCACCGATCTCCGCCCTCTGCTCGACCGGCTCCCTGGCGACGTCAGGACAAGGGACTGACGACCTACTCTCGACTCGCCCGCCTCCCCCTCGCCACTTCGGCCTCGGCCGAGAGATAGCCGAACGAGGCCCACTGACCCTTCGCCGAAACAATCTTCGAGAAGATGGCCTCGGCTTCGGCGCGACGCCCGTTGTAGAGGTGCCAGTTGCCCACGCCGTACGCGGTGGTCACGTCGTCGAGGCCCCCGTCGGTGCCAAAGTTCCGCAGCACGTCCCCTTCCTTCAGCTCTCCCTTGTACAGGAGCAGCAACTGGTGGTAGTTGCCGTTCTCGATGATGGGCATGTCCTTCGTGATCGGCTCGAGGACACGCGCGGCCTCGGCATCACGCCCCAGGCGGCGCAGGGTCATGTAGAGCCAGTGCGAGGTGGCCACCTGCATGTCGGGGTTTGTTGAGACCTTCATGTCCTCGCGATAGGCACGCAGCGCGTTGGCAAAGTCGCCCGAGAGGTAGTAGGCCAGGCCGAGATGGTACCAGATGTTCGACTGCAGCGTGCTGGTCGGAATGCCGCGCGCGTTAGGCTGTCCATCGGGCTCCACCTCGTCCTTCTTGCCACGCACCAGGGTCGCCGCCTTCTCGAAGTCGCGAATGGCGAGGTCGAGCTTGCGCACACTCAGATAGCGGTGTCCGCGATGCCGGTACATCCGCGCATCATTCGGGTGTTTGGCCACCCCTTCCGAGAAAATGGCGATGGCATCGTTGAACCGGCCGGGATACGCGGTGCGCCGTCCGTACCAGATGAGCGAGTCGGCATTCTCTGGCGCCATGTGGTAGGCGCGTCGTGCATCCGCGAGCTGCGCTTCCATCCGGTCTCGGGTCGCCCCGGTCGGGTTGTTGCGATAGAGCGGTTCACCAGTGAGTGCAGTCGCCTCTACGACACGTGGCGGCTGGGCAGGGGCCAGATGTTTGCCAAAAAACGACAGCAGGCGTTCGTGATAATCAATGAACTCGGCGGCGTTGGTACCCGGTGTGCCATGACCCGAGTTCATGTAGTTCACCCAGGTCACCTCTTTCCCCAGCCGACGCAGGGCGTAGTACATCTCACGACTGTTCCCCGCGGGAACGTTGGAGTCCTGCTCGCCGGTCATGAGGAGCAGCGGGGTGGTGATGCGATCGGCGAACATGACGGCCGAGTGTGCGACGTACTTCTGCGGCTGCTGCCAGAGGGTGGCACCAATGCGATCCTGACTTTTTTCCGCCGCATGGATGTTGCGCACACCTAACCGCGGGCTGTCGGTATAGAAGGAAATGAAGTCGACCTTGCCGCTCACATTCACTGCGGCCTTGAAACGCCCGGTCTGGGTGATGAGCAGATTGGTGGCGTACCCGCCATAACTCGTGCCGAACACCCCGAGGCGCGCCGAGTCGGCCATGCCACGTTCGATGAGCGCATTGGCGGCCGAGGTGACTCCCTTGAGCCAGGCCTCGCCGGGGTACCCGGTCTCGAACGCCACCGATGGCTTGACCACCAGGTAACCCGCACTCGTCAGCACATTGACGGTGGCGTCAAAGGTGTCGTCAAAGAAGTCCTCGTAGATGTTGAATAGCGTCGGGTATTTGACTCCGGACTGGTAGCCCGCCGGGAGATACATCACCCCGTATCGCGTCAGCCCATCAACGTCGCGATAGGTGAGGAGCTCGGTACGGGCGAGTGCTTTCGACGCCAACGCGGGATTGCCGTTCGAGAGGCGACGCGGATTGTCGAGCGACGCGCCGGCCGCGTACAGATCGGGCGGGCGATTCCCTTCGCCTGACGAGTAGACCAGGGTGCTGCCATCCTTCGAGAGGCGGAACCCCTGATAGAGGCGACTGTCTTTCACCAGCTCCTGCACCTGGCCGCTCCCACGGTCGATCCGGACGAGCCCGCGCTCCCAGCGTGTGCGTGAGGCGTAGCTGAAGTAGAGGTGCCGGCCGTCCGGGGACCACCCGACGGGTGCATAACGAGGCGAGGAGGGGAGGGTATCGGTGGCGAGGAGGAGCTGACGCTGCCCCGACGCCGCGTCGGCCACAAAGAAGCCCTGCCGGTTTGAGAGGAGGAGGGCATCGCCGCGGGGACTCCAGCGGCTCACGGCAAACCGCGCATTGGCGCGAGCCTCGCGCGCGGCGGCGCTGGTGTCGCTGTCCGCGGCGCGGGTGGTGTCGCCCGCCAGCAGCCTCGGAGTCGTCTCGCCCACCGCGGTCACATACACACGACCGTCGCGGGTGTATGCATAACGACGCCCATCGTCGGCCCAGCTGAGGGCATACCCCTTGAGCGTGGGCTGAAGTGTCATGGCGTCACCACCCGAAAGGCGACGAGCCATCAGCCGGTTTTCGGTTCCGAAGATGACGTCGTAGTCGGTCTTCTTCGTGATGTCGTCCTGCCAGGTGACCAGGGAGTCGTCGCTCGACACGCTCCACGCCCCGATCATCGACTCCGGCACCAATTCCTTCGAGAGCCCACTCGTCACATCGATCCGATGGATTGAGCGCACATTGCCCCGTCGCCGCAATCCGTCCCATGCGAGGAATGGGTCCTTGCTGTCCTGGACGAAGATCGGACCAGCAGTGAGGCGCGCAAACTCGGTGGCCACGCCGGTCTTCCAGCCCTTTGTCCGCAGCGCGAGGATGATCTGCTTGCTGTCGCTGGTCCAGCGCAGTTCCGAATTCTCGGCGACGGTGTGCCCCTCGGGGATCCGCACCGTGCTGGTGCGCCGGGTGCCAGACTCCCAGATCACCGGCGCCCAGGCCGAATCCTGGAGAACGAAGATGGCGAGCTTTGAGCCGTCAGGAGACCACGACACCGTCCGGATGTTGCGGGCGCCCGGGAACACGGCGGTGGTGTCTCCAGAACGGGTGTCGATCACATACAGCCGTTGGGCGCCCGGCCGGATGTAGGAGGGGTCGCCATCTCGGCGGTAGTCGACCCCCAGTGTGCTGCGCCGGGTGGAGGCCAGGGCGGCGATGAAACGCCCGTTGTCGGTGAGGTCCCCTACGGTCCACGAGGCCACATCGAGCGCGTCTACCGGCGAAAAAGCCGCCTGACGAGTGTCGGATTGCGCAAGCGCAGGCTGCGCAACGAGGACGAGGGCAAGTCCGAGCGATCTCATGGGGAATCCTGTGTGCCGTTGGGGAAGGAACTTCCCGCTAGGGCGAGTCGCACGCAACCGCGGGCCTAGCCCGTGGGCCAGGCCCTGTGACCAGACGCTTGGACCACTGGCCCCGCCGCAGGAGCTGTTCGACCCCAACTACGACACGCACCACGTCAGAAAATCGACGTGACTCTTTCTTGACACTGCCCCCCTTGAAGTCAGAAATTGGCTGGGACCGGAAAGATTTTCTTTCGCTTCGGCGGCGCTGCATTTCCGGTCCCCCTTCCGGGGCGTCGCCAGTCACCCCCATGACCCCTTCCAGGGAGGTCCACGTGCGAAAGTTCTTTGTCCTTGCCCTCGCGGGGCTGGCATTGCTGGGCAATCGCCCGGTGAGTGCGCAGCAACGCGAAGTCACCGGTACAGTCACGGTGTCGGGCGCAGGCACTCCACTGTCCGACGCGATCGTCGGTCTTGTTGGAGGCGCCGGCGGCGCCCGTACCAATGAGCGAGGCGAGTTTCGCCTTCGCGCGCCCGCAGGTGATATCACCATTCAGGTGCGCGCCATTGGGTACAAACGTCAGACACAGCGCGTTTCGGCTTCGGGCAGCACCGCGAATTTCTCCATGGAGAAGGACGTGCTGCAGCTCGAAGGTGTGACGGTGACCGGCGCGTCGACGACCATCGACCGCAAGAATGCGGCAACGTCGATCTCGGCGGTGACCGCCGATCAGCTGGCGAAGGTGCCGGCGTCGTCGCTCGAAAATGCACTGCAGGGCAAGACGGTTGGCGTGCAGTTCAACATGAACAACGGCGCCCCGGGCGGCGGTGCCCAGGTGCAGATCCGTGGCGCCTCGTCGCTGCTCGGCAACATCCAGCCGCTTTTCGTTGTTGACGGCGTCATCATCTCCAACGCCGTGCGCGCGACTCGTCAGTCGGTGGCGACCCGCCAGCTCAACAGCGGCGAAGAAAACGGCACCAACCGTTTGGCCGACATCAACCCCAACGACATCGAAAGTGTCGAGATCCTGAAGTCGGCGGCTGCTGCGGCCATCTATGGCTCGCAGGCCACCAACGGGGTGGTCGTGATCACCACCAAGCGTGGCACCGCGGGGCGTCCCTCGTTCAACCTCACGCAGCGCGCCGGTACGTTCTCGCTGCTGCGCAACATGGGCACTCGCAAGTTCAACGATCTCAACCAGGTGCTGGGTGTCATCGGCAACAACCCGGAAGGGATTGCCCTGGCTCGCGCCAACTGCACGCCGCAGTGCCCCTACTATGACATGGTCGGGACCCTGTTTGGCCGCAAAGACCTGTCGCACGAGACGGCGCTCACCTTCACCGGTGGCACGGGCTCCAACTCGCGTTACTTCCTCTCGGCCAACCATCGCGACGAACAGGGCATCGCCACCGGCACGTATGCCCGCCGTCAGTCGATGCGCGCCAACGTTGACCAGAGCATCGGCAGCAAGCTCAACCTGTCGTTAGGTCTCAATGCGCTGCGTTCCAAGAGCGCTCGCGGCATCACCAACAACGACAACACCTTCGCCTCACCGCTGTACGCCTGGGGGTACACCCCGGCCATTGCGGACTTCACCAGCCGGCTGCCGAACGGACAGATCATCGACAACCCCTTCCCGGGTGGCGGCGTGACCAACAGCGCCAATCCGTTCCAGACCTACGACATGGTCAAGAACGACGAGGACGTCTGGCGTGCGGTCTTCTCGGGACGCGCGACGTACAACGCGTGGAACACCGACAAGAACAACGTGACGATGACCGCCGTGGGTGGCGTGGACCGCTACAGCAATGAGTCGTATCTCCTCTTCCCGGCTGAGCTGCAGTTCCAGCGTCGTGGGTCGCCGGCTGGTGGTGCCTTCCCAGGCACCGCGGTGCAGGGCAACGGCACCAACAAGTTCCTCAACGGAACCGCGTCGGCCAACTGGAACAACACGTACTTCTCGTGGATGAACGCCACCACGTCGGTGGGTATCCAGTACGAAGAGCGCGGCGCGAATGACTACAACATCATTGCCCGTGGTCTCGCTCCGCAGCAGGTGAACGCCAATGCCAACGCCCAGAACATCACGGGCGAGAACACCCGGCAGCTCATCAAGAACCAGGCGTATTATGCGCAGGAGGAAATGATCCTCTTTGGCGAGCGCCTCTACGTGTCGGCAGCAGTTCGCGCCGAGCGATCGTCGGTCAACGGCGATCCCACGAAGTTGTTCTACTTCCCCCGTGGCGCGGCGTCGTATCGCTTCGTCAACCCGGTGCGGGGTGTGGGTGAGTTCAAGATCCGCGCATCGTATGGGCAGGCCGGTAACCAGCCGCAGTACGGCGAGCGTTTCCTCGTGCTGGCGAGCAGCGGCCAGATTGGCGGCGCCACCTCGCTGGTGCAGAACACGGCGGTGAACAACCCGACCGCCAAGCCCGAAATCAACAACGAAATCGAAGTCGGCTTTGACGCCGCGTTCTGGAAAGACCGCGTCCGCCTCGAGGCGACGTACTTCAACCGCAGCATCACCGACCTCCTCGTTCGCCCGGTGCCGGCACCTTCCACGGGTGTGGCCTCGACGATCGTGAATGGCGGGGAAATGCAGTCGAAGGGCTACGAGCTCGGGCTCACGGCGGTGCCGGTCCAGACCCAGAACCTCACCTGGACCTCGCGTGCCACCTGGTACCAGAACCGTCAGGACATCGTGGACTTCCCTGAAGGTGTGTTGCCATTCTTCGCACCGACTGGTGGTGGCTTTGGTGGTGCGTACGGCCGCCTGCGCTTTACCGAAGGCGCGCCGGTGTCGATGATCTTCGGCAACAAGGTGGTGGATGGCGCCGTGGTGGGTAACTCCCAGCTGGGCGACGCCAATGCGCGTTACCTCATGAACTTCACCAACGACGTGCAGTGGAAGCGCTTCACACTCACCAGCGTGCTGGACTACAAGCATGGTGGGTACATGTCCAACCTCACGCTGTCGCTTTATGACGAAGGGCAGAACTCGTGGGACTACGACGAGCCGTCGCCGGACGCGTCGGTTGGCAAGACGCTGGGTGAGTGGCGCTTCAACTCGTGGAATGGTGGTTCGGATGCAACGTACTACCTCGAGAAGGCATCGTTCGCCAAGCTCCGCGAGCTCAGCCTCTCGTACGACATGCCGCAGAGCCTGTTCTCGCGTCTGCCCGGTGCCCGCAATGGCCGCCTGACGCTGTCGGCTCGTAACCTGTTCATGATCACGCCGTACAACGGCTACGATCCCGAAGTGAACAACGCTGGTAACGTGGTGGCCCGAGTCGTTGACCTGGCGCCATTCCCGCCCACGCGTTCGTTCTTCCTCTCTGTTGACCTGGGGTGGTAACCATGACAACGACCTCGCATAACCCCAAGCAGACCATGATGCGCTCTTTTGCGCGGGTGGCCGGTGCGGTCTTCCTCGCTGCCTCCGCGGCGTGTAACACCGACCAGCTCAATGTCCGCGATTACAACCGCCCGACTATTGAAGGTGTGGCCAAGGACCCGGCAGGGGTGCAACTCCTTGCCACCGGCATTGTTGATGTGAACCGAGACAACTGGTTCGGCATGATTTCCGATTTCGGCGTCTTCGGCCGTGAGTCGTACCGGTACTTCTCTACCGATGCGCGATCGGTGTCGAACTACCTCATCGGGATCGCCGGTCCAAAGCTTGATCCGCAGGGCTTTGCGGCTGGCACGCCGCTGTGGAACAATCGCTACTCGAACATGCGGAACATCGTCCAGTTCAGGGAGGCGGTGGATGCGGCTACCTATGTGGACGCAGCCGGCAAGCGTGCGGCCAAGGGTTTTGCCAACACGATCTACGCTCTTGAGGTCCTGTATCTGATCATGTCTCGGGATAGCCTGGGGGTGCCGGTTGACATCACGACGAATATCTCGCAACCGGCGCCTTTCGTAGCTCGCGACTCGGTCTACAAGTTCATCATCGGGACACTCGACGCCGCCAAGGCTGACCTGCAGGCCGGTGGTGGAGCGTTCCCGTTCACCCTGCACTCGGGCTGGACCGGTTTCACCACGCCTGCCAGCTTCATTCGGTTCAATCGGGCGATTGCAGCCCGAGCGAACAACTATCGTGGCTCTCTCGGTTGTGGTGCTGCCTGTTACCAGGCGGCCCTTACCGCACTCGGAGAAACGTGGGTACCAGGGCTAGGTGCCGCGGTTACGCAGACGGCTCTGGACGTGGGCGTGTATCACATATTCTCGACTGCCGCTGGCGACACTCCAAACACGGCCTCTTTTGCGCAGGACGCACAGAACTACGCACATGCGTCAATCGTCAGGGACGCCCAGCAGAGAGCAGGTGGCGCGGGGCCGGATGCACGTCTTGTCCGCAAGGTTACTTCATTGACCAACCCGGTGCCGTCACCTGGTGGTTTCGGAATCGACGCGACGCACAACTTCACGATCTATCCGACACCTGGCTCCAACGGGGCGTTCGTGCGGGCGGAGGAACTCATGCTGCTTCGTGCGGAAGCGAACATCATGACGAACAACGTGGCGGCGGCGCTCCAAGATGTGAACGCGGTGCGTACGACGTCAGGCGGATTGCCCGCTCTCGCCAGCCTTGGGGCGACGCAGGCGGCGCAGCTCGACGCGTTGTTGTATGAGAAGCGATACTCCCTGCTCTACGAGGGACATCGCTGGCACGACCTGCGGAGATATGGACGACTCAACACACTTCCGCTGGATCGGCC
Source organism: uncultured Gemmatimonadota bacterium (assembly GCA_902826615.1). GTDB lineage: Bacteria > Gemmatimonadota > Gemmatimonadetes > Gemmatimonadales > Gemmatimonadaceae > RBC101. The sequence goes on along the minus strand of CADEFN010000003.1, from coordinate 453,235 downwards.
GAACCATTTCATTGCCCGGGTGGTTCCGATTCCGACGACGGAATGTGACGCTCGTGTAGTGAAGCCCAACGGCTGCTAACTCTTCATAGCCAAGCGCGCGACGGCCGACCCGAAAGGGTCGGCCGTTTCGTTTCCATGTCCTCCCCGTCCAGGCGGGGCCTTTCGCTTACAGCGCCAGATGCAGCTCCTGGAAGGTGCGCCGGGGCCGGATGCCGGGTGGGAGCCGCGGCGCAACAAACTTTGCAAACCACTCGTTGGCCAACTCCTTCGATTCCCACACTTCGATCACGCGCCAGCCGTCCTCTGCGGCGTGTGAGGCGTGCATCAGACGCCCTGGTGCCTCGCGAATGATCGGCCCCATATCAGCGATCATGTGATCGTATCCTTCTGCCGTCTGCCCTTTGATCTCGGCGACAATCAGCACTGCCATGACACTCTCCCTCCTTCACAAGGCGGCGCCCACCGCCGCCGTGGGCCAAGGTTATCGGGACGAGAAGGGACCCACGATCGGCGCTCTGGGAAGCGTCCGGTAAGATTGTCGGGTAGAATTCTGTAGGTGGCCGGCCGACACCCGGCCTCAACCATACGCGCGAGAGGTCCACCGCAAGTCATGCCTTCCAAACGAAAGACGGAAATCAAAACCCAAAAGACAGGCGCGTCCGTCGCGTCATTCCTTGCCGGGATTCCGGATGATGCGCAGCGGAAGGAGGCGAAGGCCCTCGCCGCCCTGTTTCGGAAGGCCACCGGCACGACACCCGCCATGTGGGGCACGGCGATCGTCGGGTATGGGGCTATGACCTATGCGGGCAGCAAGGGCCGCACGGTGGATTGGTTTCCCGTCGGGTTCTCGCCACGCAAGGCGGCGTTGACCGTGTATCTGATGGGCGGTCTCAAGGTCCACAGTGAACTCTTGAAGACGCTCGGCAAACACAAGGTCGGCGGGGGATGTCTCTACCTGCCGTCGCTGGCCGACGTGAATCTCGACGTACTCTGCGAGCTGATAGCGCAGAGCTACGCAAACAACACCCGGGTCACCGAACGACAGACGCCAACCGGGCGCAAGAAGCGCTGACGTCTGGCAAACGCACTGCGCATCACGAAGGTCGACGGGCCCCGGCACAGCAGCGCCGGGGCCCGTCGCTTTCAACCACTAGTGCACGACCACCGTGCCGTCCATGCCCGAGTGCAGCGTGCAGGTGTACTGGAACGACCCCGCAGTGCCGAAGGTGCGGCTCACGGTCTGGCTCGAGGTATTGCCGATACCCGACGGCACCCCGGTCCCGCCCTGGAACGTCACGTTGTGTGCGAGCGGCCCGAAGACCCACGACACGGTGCCGCCCACCGCGATGTCCACCGAGTTCGGGCTGAACTGGGAGTCGGCACCGGCCTGTACTTGCGCGCTCGAGGGGAACGCAGGCGCTGTCACACTCACACCTGCCGTGGCGACCTTGGTGGCATCCGCCTGCGCCGCCGCGGTGATGGTCGCCGTGCCCGCTGCAACCGCTGTGACCTTGCCCGTCTGGTCGACCGTGGCAATCGCGGCGTTCGACGTGCTCCACGTCACCTGCTTCGACGCGTTGTTCCCCACGGTGACGGTGGCAGTCAATTGCCCCTGGTTGCCAACCTGGAGGGTGAGCGACGCCGGGCCCACCGATATCGACAACACACTGGCAGCTGCGTCGACGCGCACGGACACCGAGGCCGTCTTCGTCGCGTCGAAGGTCGAAGTGGCAGTGATCGTCGCGGTACCCGGGGCAACCGCCGTCACCTGACCCGACGCACTCACCGTCGCGATAGCGGTTGAGCTGCTGCTCCAGTTCACGGTGGTGGGAGCACCCCCAGAGGCGGTGACCGTTGCGGTGAGCTGCGTGCTGGTGCCGACAATCAGGGCGGGTTCAGGCGACGACACGGTCACCGACTGAACACTCGGCGGTGGCGTTACCGTGAGCGCGACGGATCCGGACCTCGTGTTGTCAAACGTTGACGTCGCAGTCACCGTCACGGTGCCCGGCGCAACCCCTGTTACGACGCCTGCCGCGGACACCGTCGCCACGGCGGTGTTGGACGCCGCCCAGGTAACGGTGGTCGCTGCGCCACCTGCGGCCGACACGTTGGCCGTGAGCGCAAGGGTGGCGCCAACCACCAGGGTGTTCGACGGTGCAGTGACGGTCACCGACGCGACCGACGGCGGTGGCGGTGTGACCGTCACCGACGCGAGTGCTGACTTGGTGGCGTCAAACGTGGAGGTTGCCGTAATCGTCGCCGCGCCTGGTGCCACACCGGTGACCACACCAGATGTGCTCACCGAAGCAATCGTCGGGGCAGAAGAGGTCCAGACCACCGTGGTCGCCGCTCCGCCTACCGCCGTGACGCTGGCCGTGAGGGTTGCTGTTGCACCAACAGCTACCGATGCCGTGCCGGGAGATACGGACACGGCCGACACCGCCGGCCGCGGATTGACGGTGACGGTAGCCGAGGCTGACTTGGTCGCATCGACGGTGCTTGTCGCGGTGATGGTGGCACTTCCCACTGCCACACCCGCAACCTGACCCGCGGCGGAAACCGTGGCGACGGCTGGTGTTGACGAACTCCAGGCAACCGAGGTGGCTGCTCCGTTGGTGACGCTCACGGTTGCGTTAAGCTGCGACTGGTCGCCGACCGTAAGGGTGACGGTTGATGGGGCGACTGCGACCGATGTGACACGCGGCGTGGTGTCAGGTGGGGGACCGGACGACTCTCCCCCGCCACACGCGGCGAGCAGGATGATGGCAGAAGACCAGGCGGCCAGCGAGACGTGGGCAGACCGAAGAAGGGGCATGGGGCATCCGAGGCAGGAGGTGGCGACCCGGACGCGCTGCGGAAGACGGCCGGGGCTGATGCGGGCACCTCAAAGCTGGGGTTCTTTGAGTCCAGCTGCCCCGGTACTGCGGTGAAGGTTGGGCCGCGCACGCCGAAGGGCGTTGGCAGCGCGATGGGGGTCAGGCGCTACGCCACACGATCGTACACAATCGTGACCAGCGGCGACCAGAGGCCCGGCGTCTCTTCAACCTCCCACTGCAACGTCATTTGCGAGGTGCCGACACCCTGGAACGTTACCCGTACCTGCGCCGTCACCTCCGGGCGCGGTGAGGCACTCCCTGCCATGACAAATCCCCCCGGACTCACTTTGCCTACCAGGCGTGCCACGCGACCGCGGGTGTCTCCGCGCGTCCAGAACCACTCCCCGACAAAACGGTCAAAGGCGATGAACCCACGACTGCGCAAGCCTTCTGTTGCGACAAACTCCTCGTCAAGCAGACATGCGCCCAGGGTTGACCGGATCGTGCTCGTGCCCAGGGCGACACCGCCCGCACTCACATTATAGGTTCCAGCCAGCCCGTCCCCCGGCCGATACCCCGGTCGTGCGAGGCACAGACCTCGTGGTGCTTCGGGTGGCAGCGTGGCCCCCGGGTCGGGTAGATAGCGGCCGTCAAAGACATTGACGTACGTGAGCCCACCATCGGTGCTTTGGAGCCACGTCTGGCGCACCGTCCCTCCCTGTTCTGCGCGCCAGTGGATGGTGTCTGTCAGGGCGATGCCGATCGCGGGAATCGAGCGGACTCCGGAGGTCATCGTCAGTACACGATCGCGGCGCTTGCCGTCCATCCGAAGTGTGAAGCCCACGTCATCGATGTATGTCTGCGACCATGTCGCGCTTACCCTGTCATAGAGGTTGAGAGACCGCGCCGGCGCTCCACCCGCTCCCGAATAGTTCTCGATCACGGCACACCCATTCAGGTCCGAGTCGATGCGGCTCTGACCCTGAGGGCTGGAGGGATCCGCGGCACTCACGATGCGCCACTGACCGAGCCAGAAGTCAAAGCCGCGATGCGCCGCATTACGGCACGCGCCCTCGTGGCGGCCCGTGCCACCGGGGTCCGCGCCGTACAGGGCCAGGATATCGCCTGTGCCTAACTGGCGGGAAAGAGTTGGTTCACTCACCTCGCGTTGCGGACCCACCGTCTCGATGGAATCCAGCCCGCATGCCGCAAGGGTAGTGGTGAGCACGATCAACACGGTCTTGTTCATCTGTTCTCCAGGTGGTGTGAGGTATTTGATCCCGCATCGGTGCGTCCTTCAGACGCGACCGCATCCGCCGGCACGCAGCGTCTCACGTGGTGTGATGACCACGCGCCGGTCGCGCCCGCCGCGGCGGAGCACGAGCGGGTGTGCGCGCGCCGGGCTCCAGCTGAGTTGTGTGCGCACGCGTTCGGCGTCTGACCCGGCAACATGTTGTTGGTCAAGACGAAGGAGCGTGTCGCCAACCAGAACGCCGGCAGCGACGCTCGCTCCCGATACCGCGGCGACTACGAGCGGCTCCCCAGGCTCGCCGCGAAGCGACGCGAACTCCAGCCCGGCCTGTGCACTTCCTTCGGGCGACAGCGCACGTGGGTTCGGGCGGAACCAGAGTCGTCCGCCGTGTGCATCAAACCACCAGTCGTGGCGGCGCATCAACGACCAGCCCACGAGAACATCCCACGCCGGGGCGGCGTCGGCCCCGTCGCGTTCGCGGGCGAGTGTCACCACCAGTGATTCCACTGGCGCGTCATCATGAAGGCGCACCGCCGGCAATCGCGTGCGAATACTGGCGAGGACGCCGCCAAGGCCGACTTCCGATGAATCAAGTGCCGCGATCCGGTCTGGTGCGCACACTTCCTCCGCCAGGCCGAGCGAGTCGGCAAAGCGGGTCGTCAGGCGGAGCGAGCCAGACATGCCCAGGTCGAAGTAGGCCGTCGCGTTTGTGGTGCGGCCGCCGGGAAGCGAGAGCTGCACGCTGACCAACGGCCGAATGCCGCCGTCGTACCGCACCGGCATCTGCTGCGCGCCACTGGGGGGGACAAAGCCGCCACGGGGGTGCAGCCGCAACTGTCCATCAGTTGCTGACACCTCAACGATGTGGCCATCGAATGCGGTCAGACCGATCAGGCCATCGACACGGTGTCCAATGGACGACGCCAGCAACGAGTCGAGCGGGAGCGCCAGACGCTCGCCGGTCTCGTGCACTGATCCAACGCGTAGAGTGGCATTCCTGATGAAAAGGGCTTCGCGGCGTTCGCTCCCGGCACCCCCAACCATGGCGCGCCTTCCGAGTCCTGCCGCGACGCCATCCACCAGTGGTATGGCATGCTGGCGCGCCCACCGCTGGTCGAGGATGATCCCGGCGATCGGATCGAGCACGAGCCAGGCGGGAGCCCCGGCCACGTCGGCGCGTAGCAGAACATGTCCCAGCATCGTGACCGGCACTGTGCTGACCGCCGCCTGCGCGTAGGCAAAGCGTGGACAGCAGGCGAGCAGAAGCAGCCCGAGTGTGCGGCGGGAGACGTTGCCTGAGGCAACCCACATGATGGAAGAGCGGTTGAGAGACGATGCCAACGTGTGCGCAGACTCCGCATGGGGCCACCACCGCGTGACAGAGCGAGCCGGGGTGTTGTCAGTCGGAGTGGGTGGTGCCGGGGTGTGAGTGACGCCAACGACCGACGGCTGGTTGTGGTACAGGACGACGTTGCCGCGGTGCTGTCCGACAGCAAGTCGGTCTCGATCCTGCCATACTGAAAGAGGCTAGCCATCGGGGAGCCTCGATCATGCGACATCTCCAGTGTGCACTCGGCGCTCTCTGGTGCTTCATGGCCGTCGCTGCCGAGCTGCGCGGTCAGACTGCGGTGGACCTCACTCTGTCTGCGGGCCGTTCGCGCATTCATGGCGCCACCGGACTCGAAGAGGGGCGGTGGCAGCAGCCGTTAGGCGCACGCGCTGACCTGCGCCTCATCACCACCCGTGCGGGGACGGTGGGATGGCAGGTGTCGGCGGACCGATACCAGCACGAGATGCCGGCCCTTCCATGTCCCGAGGCATGTGTCTGGCCGCCACCCGCCCTCGCGCCGTTCACAATTGAATGGCGAGCACAGCGTCTTGCCACCGGCGTGACGCTGCGAAAGCCGTTGTCGCGGCACGTGGGTGTTGACGTTGGTCTGGTTGGATCACGCACTACTCGAAGGGGAACGGTGGATCCGGACGACTCTCGCTTCCCACCGACGACGTTGCGTGCATGGGGACTTGGCGCGGAAGCTGGGGGGTATGCTCGGTGGCGCGGTCTCCTCTTCTCAGCTGCCGGCGAATATGGACGTGGTATCGTCGGCCAGCTGGATGACCGCAGGTACTATCAGCGCGGATCCATACGGATAGGGTACTCACGCACCCTGCGGTAGCTGCCCAGCCTGCCGGATCAGGGAGTCGCCCTGTCACACGCTGAGGTCGTCCTGACCCTCGCGCGGCCCTCCGGGTGGTGGTAGCCTCCACCAGGATTGCATCGTAGGGCTCTCGCTCGCGTATGTACACGTCCGGCCTGCTTACCTGCTCATGGTCCCCTCCCGTCTGCGCACTGTTGTCGGTCAGTTGACGTGCCTCTTTGTTGTGGTGTCTGTCTGGATGCACAGCATTGTTGGTTGGCGCTCACTCCGCGGGGCGTTGCAAGAGCGCACCGTGTCCGCCGAGCTGATGGCTTCGCTCGAAGCCGGGTGGTTGTTCGGAGGCGTCTTCCTGCTGCTGTTCGCGGCACTCCTCTTCTCGTACCTGCGCAATCCCACCGTGCCCGGCGGGGCTCGTGTGGTGCGCTGGGCGGCGCTCGCCGTTGGTCTCTACGGCGTGGCGGCCATGATTCGATATGGCGGCAATCCCTTCTTTCTGGTGTTTGTTGTGATGGGTGCCGGAGCCTGGTTCTCGGCCTCGCAACGCGTCAGCGATCAGCCGAGTGGGCGGTGACAGCCCTGACGCCGCCCTGAGGCGAGCCTGATGGTGTTGCCGGTGGTTCTTGCCTGGTGCCTGATCGCGGCCTTTCGCGCCAGCCTCTTTCTGATGCTCGCGTCGCCGGGTGACGCCTGGTTGCCGGCGTTCGCTGCCATCGCTGCGTCGTGCGCCATGTGGGCGCTGGTGACCGCCCTCAGCATGCGGCTCGCGCCTCGAGTTCCTCATGCATGGCGACGTGTTGACCTCCTTGCCGTCGCAGGGCTGGCGCTCTCGGCCACCCTGGCCGATGCACTCCTGGCCTGGGTCGTGGCGGGCGCCCCAGCGGAAGGATATGCACTGATCCTGGCGCAGCGTGCGCCACGCGCGTTCGCGACACTTGGCGCCATTGCCGCGGTGGCCCTTCTGCTGCGGATCCGTAGTCTGCGACTGCGCGCACTGGCTGAACGCGCAGAGTCGGCCACCGAACTGGCGGACGCGGAGAACGCCCTTCGGGCCGTGCAACTGCATCCGCATTTCCTGTTCAACACCCTCGCCATGCTCGCGGAAAGTGTGCGTGACAATCGCGCCCGCGGCCTCGCGCTTGTTCAGCAACTGGGGCGCCTGGCGCGACATGTGGCCCGTCTGGACCAAACGCCCGTCGTCTTGCTCGACGAGGAACTCGCGGCCGTGCGTGACTACTTCGCCCTCCTGCAGGAACGCTTCGGGTACGCAGCGGTGCTTGAGTGCACCGTGGAGGGTGCGGCATCCCGGAGTGGCATCCCGCCTCTGGTGCTGCAACCACTTGTTGAAAACGCCCTTCGACATGGTCTCGGGGACCCGGTTGCCGGCGGAGTGATTCGCATTGCGGCGCATGTTGCCGGCTCAACACTCGTCGTCGCAGTGCAAGACAGTGGTCCCGGACCGACGCATGAAATTCGCCCCGGCACGGGACTCTCTGGTGTTGCGGCCCGTCTGTCGGCGGTGCACCCGAACGCCGGGTTGTCATTCAAGCGCGACGGGTCACATGGTCTTCGCGTTGAGCTTCGCATTCCGCAGCCTGCCGCGCCCCCCGGTGCCGTGCGCACTCTGTGGACCGCCGCGCCAGTCGGGGCCATCGGGTGGCGAAGGCAGATCGCTGTCAGCGCCGGCATCTATATGCTGGTGATGTGGACGATGCTGCTTGCCAGTGATCAGCTTACACCCGGGCTCCTCGGTGCGCCGAGCAGCACACCGGCGCTCACGTTGTATCGCATGGGATGGACGACGTTATCCACTCTGCTGGCCACGGGTGCAGGATGGTTGATGGCTCGTGCCGTCGTCGGTGGTGTGGTGGGTCCGCGGCTGGTCGTGGCGAGTGGGGTAGTGGTGGCGCACGTCGCGGCATTGGTGGAGGTTGTTGGGGTGCTCCACACGGCGCCGCCGCCATCGCTCGTGCTCTTTGTGCGTTTCCTCTACGTCTCGCTGCTGGCCATGGTTGCCTTTGCGTTAGGTGCCACATGGCACCTGCTGGGCTGGGCAGATGCCGACGCGAGAGCCGTGGACGATGCTCGCAAGGCTGCGGCGCGGCTGGCCAGTGAACGTTCCGCGATGCGGGAATCACTCCAGGTACTCCGTGAGTCGCTCGACGCCATTGCGTCCGCCCATCACGCCACCGATGAGCAGCTGGAGGAAGCGATTGAACAACTGGCCGCAGCAGTGCGCGCGACCCTGGCGCGTCCCGAAGAACCGGTGGGACGCGCCGTCTCGCACCTGAGTGCCCTGGGCACTCCCCTGGCGTCCACGCCAGCGGGACGTTGAGGATCTGATCTTGCGACTGCTTCTCATCGATGACGAACCACCCGCCCTGCGGAGGCTCCGGCGCCTCGTGTCCGAGTACCCGGAGGTCACGGGCATCGTCGAGGCAAGAGGTGTGGAAGAGAGCGCGATGCACTGGGACGCGGTGGATGTCGTCTTCCTCGACATTCAGCTGCACAGCGAAAATGGTCTCGAGGCGCTAAGCGAGCGGCGCCGGCACACGCAGCGCCTCCCGCTCGTGGTCATCGTTACCGCCTACGCGGAGTTTGCCGTCGGGGCCTTTGCCGCTGACGCCATTGACTACCTGCTCAAGCCGGTCACGAGGGACCGGCTGGCGGACGCCATGACACGGGTGCAACGACGGCTCTCGCCGTCTGCCTCCACTCCCGTGGCCCCGGTGAAACGCTCGGAGGCACGACCGGTCGCGGTCCATGATCGAGGACGACTGTTGCTGCTGCACCCCGATGAAATCGAGTACTTCACGGCCGATGGCAACTATGTGCGAGTGCATTCTTCGCGTGGTGAACTCCTGCATCGAGAGCGGATACACGAACTGGTGGCACGCCTGGATCCGTCGGTGTTTGCGAGAATCCACCGGTCCGTCATAGTGAATACCGGTGCGATTCGTGAAGTGCGGCCCTGGATGAACGGCGACCACCTCGTGCGACTCGCCTCAGGTGTGGAGGTGCGCGGGAGCCGGCACTACAAGCATATACTGCAGGCGCATCTCGCCAGACTCGGGGTCAATCCGCGACGCACATCCGCTACCGGACAACTCCACGAATGAAGCTGGTCATCGACTGGGTCACGTCGTCGGCAATGCCAGCCGGCAATTGTGCATACTCGACTGGCAAACCAGTTCGCGCCTCCTGCAGTACGTGGTTGAGTGTTGGCAGGATCGTGACGCGGTCGAGTGGCCGAGCTCGCGCGAGCAGTGCATGGTTGGCCGCCACGTCGATGGTCCTGTCGAGGGCCCCGTAGATGGCCAGAAGAGGACCCTGATATGCCGCCAGTGCGCTGCTGACATGGTAGCCAAGCTGCGATCGATACCAGGGGGACTGCAGGAACCGCAACTGGGCCTCGGGATCGCGCGGCACAAAGCGATAGGGCGGCAATAACATGCGACCACGCGGGGTCGACAGGAGCGAGCGCAGACTGTCGGTCGCGGTACCAGTTGCTGTGTCGCCCGCGTAGTCCAACAGGCGACGCGCGTCGAGTCGCAACGCGCTCTTGAGCGTGTCCGCCAACGGAGCCGTGACGAGCATACGCTCCAGCTGTGCGTCCATCTCCTGGCGCCCGTCCCGAATAGGAGTGGAGAGGCAAACCACAAAGGCGACCCTCGCGCATGAGGCAGCAGCGTGAAGGGCAAGACCTCCCCCCTCGCTCATGCCTACAAGGCCGATCTTTGTCCGGGGAAAACGCGTCTGAAGCTCGGCGGCGGCCCGGCAGGCGTCGGCGACACGATCGGGGAAGGACGTCGTGACCCAATCACCTCCTGAGCCACCCACGCCACGATCATCGACGCGCAGTGACGCGATGCCCGCAGCGCCCATGCGCTCAGCCAGTTCTCCAAAGAGGCGATGCGGACCGACACGCATATCGCGCTCATCAGGTCCGGCCACAGAAAGCAGTACGACCGCAGCGATCGGTTGCCCAGCAGCGGGCGACGTCACGGTCCCGGACAGGGTCACGCCGTCGCTGGATGACCGAAAAGCGATGTCGTTGCTTTGAACCTCGACCGCGACGGCGACTTGGGCAAGGAGCGCGAGTTGCGTGATCATCCTTCATGTTAACAAGAAGGGCAGGGCGGCTCGCCTCGGGCCGACCTCGGCCCGACTCGTGTTGTCACAACGTCATGCGGCCTGGAGTGGTGCGGTCGGGTAGCTAATCCGTGGCCGCAATGGTCCCTGGGGAACTACGGCGTGTGTCAGAGTGTGTTCTGTCACGCATCATGTGGTCCTCCAACCCTTTTCCCCAGCATGTACTCCACCTTTCGCGCGATCCTCATGGTTGCGGCGCTGATTGCTACGCGCCGGGCAGACGCCCAGAGCACCCCTGCCGACGAACGTCGGGCTATCGAGCGCACCATTCAGATGTACTTCGACGGATGGGCCGTGGGCGATTCGGCGCTCCTCGGCCGCGCCATGCACAGTTCAGCACACCTCAAGCGATCGGTCGAGGGGAAGTTCGCGGACATGACACGCGAGCAGTACGTCGGCGGGATGCGGCTGCACCCTCGCAACCCCACGCTTGCGACGCGTATTGCCTACCTCGACATCGTGGGGCCCATCGCCCAGGCGCGCGCCGAGATCAGCATCGGCACCAACACCTTCGTCGACTTTTTCAACCTGCTCAAAACCGACGAGGGATGGTTCATCGTCGACAAGGTTTCGACCATGATCCCGAGGGCAGGCTCGCCCTCGTCAGGCAACGATGCCGCTGCGCCGGTGGTCCCGATCCTCGAGCCGGTCGTCGACAGCTTGCGGCGACCCTGGAGCATGGCATTCGTCGGCGAAGATGAAGTGATCGTTTCGGAGAAGGATGGCGACCTGCTGCGCGTGAACCTTGCGACGCGTACACGTCGGCCCATCCGCGGTTTTCCCCGAGACATGGCCGACAGCGTGGGTGCCTTTGGGTTTGGGGACAACACAGGGAAGTTCGATGTGGTCCTCGACCCGGGCTTCGCGGAGAATGGTCAGCTCTTCCTGGCGTACGCTGCCAGCAACGGTCGTGGCAAGACAACCAAGGTCGTGCGTGCTCGGCTGCAGGGTGATTCACTCACCGAGGTGCGACCGATTCTCGAGGCCGCACCGTACACCGCCGAGCGGGTGCACTATGGTGGTGGTCTGCTCATCGGTCCAGACAGCATGCTGTACGCGACGGTGGGCGGGCGGTTGTTCAGTGAGGGCGATGAGCCGTTCTGGCCGATTTCTCAGGACGCCCGCGACCGGCGTGGCAAGGTTTACCGATTCCACCGAGACGGACGTATCCCGGCAGACAATCCCGACTTTGGCCCCGGCAGTGTGCCGGGGCTTTTTGCACGCGGTATCCGCGCCAGTCAGGGTCTGACCGTCCACCCCCACACGCGCGAAATCTGGTTTACGGAGCATGGCACACACCAGGGTGACGAGATCAACGTCCTTCGTGCCGGCGCCAATTATGGATGGCCGCTGCGCACCACCGGGCGCTATCGCGACACAACCTACAAGCCGCCAGCAGCTCGCGACTCGCTCACCGATCCGGTGTGGTCATGGCCGCATACGGTCTCACCCACAGGACCGGTGTTTTACACGGGAACGGAGTTTCCCGCCTGGCGTGGGTCGCTCTTTGTGGGAGGACTGTCCCGCGGATCGTTGTGGCGGATGACGGTGCAGGGAGAGCGCGTGGTGGCCGCCGAGGAGTTGTTTGTGGACCAGCGCGCCCGGATACGGAAGGTAGTGCAAAGCCCGGCTGGGGTGCTCTACCTGCTCACAGACGCCCTCAACGGCCAGATCCTGCGGGTGCGCTCGCCGGCCCAGATCGGGGGATGACGCCGAGGGTGGCATTGGCGGCGCGACGGCAATCGGGAGATCTTGAGGCATCCACCTCCTTGAAAACCACTCATGAACCGACTCTCCCTCGCCTTGATCCTCGGGCTGTCGACCACCATCGGCGCCACAACCCTCCAGCCCAAATCACAGTCGACCAGCGCGGCCATCGACGCCGATGTCTGGGCTCCCGTGGCGGCCTCGGTAGTGAACAGCGACATCGTCGCCATGGGTCGGGTCTATCACCCTGACGCCGTGCTCGTCTCGTCGGGAGGGACCAGATCCATTCGTTCGGCGCTGGATGGATGGGGCAAGGACATGGTGACGGCGCGGGCGAAAGGGGACCGCGCCACCGTGGAGTTCCGCTTCACCAAACGACAGGATGACGCCGACTCGGCGTTCGAGACCGGTCTGTTCAAGTACACGGTGATCGACAAGTCGGGGAAGGCCACCCCAAGTTATCGGCAGCTTGAGACGTTGCTGGTCAGGCACCAGGGGAAGTGGCGCATCATCATGGAACGCCAGCTGGAGGCGGTGAGCGAAGCGGCGTGGAACGCACTCCCGCGCTGATGAACTGACGGGATCGATGCGTTCGCGCGGGGCTCGACAGGCCCGCGCGCACCGGTGGTGCCGCGCTCACCTTCTTTTCATCGTTGTCCAGATCACGATGGCTCCACACACCGACCGCGCGTCCACAAAGGCGGTCGGGACCAGGCTGGCGCGCGGGTACACCTCAACGGCCGCGATGTCCGTGGGGTTCACCAGGAGATCCAGGTCGTCAGCGCCCTCAACGACCCGGATGCCATCCAGAAGCACGGTGGGCACACATTGTCCGCCGCCGAGCGAGCGCATGAGTGCCGTCTTTCGGAAGGGACCCGTCGCAATGATGTCCAGGCCGCGTGTGCCTTGCAGCAACGTCGATATCGCGGGCGAATTGCGCCGGGCGATCTCGGTATCGAGGATGAACTCCCCCTGTCCCACTCGGCGTCGCTCGTCGAATCCCGCGCGCCAGCTGTCGCGGGCGAGGGGCACCAGCACACGCACCGTGTCCAGCGCCACGACGAGGGGTTCGAGGGTCACCTCGTGCTGCCCCTCGTCAGGCGGGACGATGTCGACTATCGCGCGGTAGGGCCTGAAGCCGAGGAAGCGCGCAATGAGTGTCTGACTGCCGGCCGGCACCGAGTCCATTTCGAATCGCCCGTCGGGATCGGTCAGCGTTTCGTGCCCGGTTCCCCACAACGCCACGCGCACCTCAGCGACAGGCGCGCCCGTACTTGCAACGACCCGTCCGCGCAAACGGCCAGCGCCTTTCACGCTTCTCGTCATCGAGACGGTGTCATGACGAATCAATGGCGGAAAGCCGTCGCGGGGGACGCGTGTGCTCGTCGTTTGCACGCTCACCGTCGCCTTGGCGTCACTGGCATACAGGTCACGGCGCAACAAGCCGTTAGCCGGAATGTCGAGTTCGAGCAGGCCGGTGGAGTCCCTGGCGATCCAGGCGCGCACACTGATCGGCGTCTCGAGGGGCACACCGCAGATGGCGAACCACCCGCCAGGACCAGTTTGCGCGGTGAGTGTGGGTGTCTTGCGTTCCACACCCAGCCGGTTGAAGCGCAGTTCTGCCCACGAGACCTGAACGCCCCCCGAAGCCGCCGGCTTGTCACCCACCCGGCGCACCCTGCCAAGAAAGAGTCCTGTTGAGTCCACCTGCACGTCAGCTCGGCAAATCGAGCGCACCATGGCTCGCGCCGATGGAACGAAGAGCGTGAGGCTCGCCGTGTCACCGGGCACAGCGACCTCATGTGTACGCGGGTCGAGGGCCAGGGAATCGAGCAGGGGGTGCAGGAAGCCAATCCCGTACCGACCGGCACCTACCTGGTCGAACGAAAATGCGCCTGTGCTATCGGTGAGCGTGACCCGCAGCTGGGAGGGCGCAGTCAGGTCGGCGAGGTGGACCTCCGCGCCTCGCAGGGCCGTACCGTGAAGGGAGTCGAAAACAACGCCACTGATTCGGGCGTTTTGCGCGGAAGAAGTTGCCGCCGTCATGCAGAACGCCAGAGCACAGGCACCGGCGAAATGGCGAGACCTCATCTGCAGGGAGGAGTGCCAGGGGAGCATGGGTTCAAGATGACAGGTCCTCGCTGGGGGCGCGAGCGCCCAGGGACGACTCCCCCTGCGTCCCCGGCAGCGGTAACTTTTCGCCCCCCCAATTACCAGCGGTCGGGTGACAGATACCGGCGAAGAATATCCATCCGACCCCAGGCACCTTCTTGAAGCGCAGCACGCGCTCTTCGAGCGGCTGATACGGGCGTCTGCCCGTTCGCACGGGTTGAGTCCTGAGGAGCGACAGGACTTCAGTGGGTATGCCTTCACGCGCCTGCTCGAATAACGACTGCAAAATTCTGCGGGCGTTCAAGGGACGCAGCAAACTGACGACATTTCTGACAACGGTCGTCAGCAGGCTTTGCCTTGACTACATCGACAAGGAACGGGGACGCTGGCGCACCTCGGCCGAAGCCGAGCGGCTGGGGCCGGTGGCGATTGGACTCGAGAAGCTCATCTATCGCGATGGCTACCCCATCGGGGAGGCGATCGATGAATTGATGCGGAGGCAGCCCTCGCTTGTGGCGAGTGACCTCCATCGAACTGCACGGCAGCTGCCACTGCGCCCCGACAAGGCGGCCATATCGCTTGACCAAATCGGGCCAGCCATCGCGGGAAGCGAGAGTGATCCTGTTGTTAGTGCCCTTGAGCGGCATCGCTTCCGGCACCTGCTGGGCACCTTGATTGGCGATCTGCCCCATCAGGATCAGGCGATGCTGCGATTGCGCTACGAAGAAGAGGTCACCATGGCAGAGATCGCCAGGTTGTTCTCGGTGGAACCCCGCCTGCTCTATCGCCGCTTTGAGCAGGTGAAGCTCAAACTCAGAAGCAAGCTCGAGCAACGAGGCATTGATGGCGGAGAGGCGAATGACCTGCTGGATGAGGGAGGGCTGTGAGAAGTTACCGGAAGTTGGGGCGCTGCGGCTGTCTAATCATGAAAGGCCACCCGATGCGCGTCTTGCGCCTGTGCTGCACCGGACTTTGCGGAGATATCAGTGAGCAGTGAACACCTTGACCCCGAAACACTCGCCGCCTTCATCGACGGGGGTTTGACACCCGACGAGCGCGCGCGTGTGCTGGAGGTGCTGGCAAAAGATCCCGACGCCATTACGTACGCCGCATCCGTCGTCAGGGTCGAACGCCACATGTCAGATGTGCCTGACGAACGGGCGCGACACCTGGCCCTCGTGCCGGATTCCAGGAGGACCGCCCCCAAGGTTCACACGTGGAGGATTGGCAAACTCCGAACACCCGCCGTGGTGCTTGCCGCCTGCGTGACGATGGTGATTGGTGTGCGCAGTGTGCTCAGCCCCGAAGTGCCGCAGGACGATGAACCGGGCTGGTTGCCCGACGCCGCGAGCATCCGATCCGCCGCCACAGCTCCATCAGCGGCACACGCTGGTTGGGGGAGTGTGCGTGCGGGGGCCGAAGTACTGTCGCAAGAAGCGCTGGCCGTACGGCTCGGGGTGCGATCTGCGGATCTGTGGGACGCCGCAGCGCTGGGTGAGTGGAGTGCCGCCATGGCTCTGGCGGACTCTCTGACCCTCCTCGCGCGGCGCGTCGAAGGTGGGGATGTGATCGCCGACCAGCTCCGGGAGCAGGTGACACAGGCCCGGGCATCGGCCGATGACTACACCACCTTGCTGCAGCGGCTGGCCGCTCGGACCCACGCAGAGTCATGGTACGAAGTGGGGAGGTGGATTGAGGCCTCTCGGCTCTCGGCTGAGCGTGGTGACGCGCACTTTCTCCCGGCCATCACCCGGGCGCGGGCTGCGGCACTCGAACTACCTGTGGGCAATCCTTCCCTGGCAACACGGCTGCAGACCATCGCAGCGGACTATCGGGATCCGGTGCGCAAGGGGGCAACCCGGGAGCACCTCTCGGTCATACTGGAAGAGCTGGCGCGTTAACGATCGGCGCGGACGGGGTGCCGTAATGGTGTAACCCCGAGCCGATCGAGGGCAGGAGCAAGATGACAGGCAATCCCCACGCGCCAGGTACCCTCGTCGCTCGCCTCACCCGCGACATGGAGTCCATAGCCCACGTCAGTGAGCGGATTATACCAGAGCGCGCCTGAGTCACCGGGCCGAGCCACCAAACCTGTGGCATCAGCTGCCACCACCCGAAAGCCGTCCATCCCCTCGCGTCCGCCTCGGCCCATCATGTAGCGGCCGATGCCATCGACGATCCCCGAAGTGACGTCAGATGCAACACCTGACTTGGTCACCGGATCGCCAAGTTGAGGAAAGCCCGCGTCAGCGACAAGCGCCCCCGTTCCGAACTGAGCGGGAACACAGTCCCGGTCGTCGATCGTTGCGATAGCGACATCTCCCATGACGTCGTCAAAACCGTTGGTCATTTGCCCCAGCATCATGGGAGGGGTGGGCTGTACTACCGCGGGACTCCCACCCGACCGCAGCGGGCTGCCCAGTACATGGAGTGAGCTCAGGACATGTGGCCGTTCGTGGCGGTCGAGCACCAGGAGCCCGAGTGTGCCGCCGCGGCGGTGAACATTGCACACCTGAACGCCGGGGCAGATGGGATTGGCAAAGGCTGTACGCGACGACGGCATGACCTCCCTGGCCCCGTGTCCGCTGACGGTGACAGAGGTAATCATGGGTGCCCAGGGGACTGGGCGCGGTACCAGAGGTTGGGCCCTCTCCTCGCGGAGATGCACCCGAAGACCCACATTCGCTGTGCGGGAACCGCTGACATAGAGGTAGCCGATGTCCACACCGGTTACCTGAGGACAGCATCTGACGGCGCGCAGGGTGCGCCGGTAGTTGAGGATCAGCTCAGGTGCAAAGCACTGCCACCACATGTCCGAATGCCATTGATGCTCAAGTTCCGACCAATCTGGCTGGCGGTGCTCTGTTGCGGGAGCCTCATGGCCTGCGGCACTCAGCCCGCCACGGAACTGGTGGAACTGGACACGATGCTCCGCACGACTCGTGTTGCTACGGGGCGCTGGAGTGGTGGTGTGACGTGGGGTGCATGCGACAGCGCCAGCACGGCGCTGGACGTTCCTCGAATGGCCTGCCAGCTCCGGACTGCGGCTCGGCGCCAACGTGTGAGCGAACTTTCGGATGTGGTTCATCGCGCCGAGAATGAACAGAACGCCGATGCGTTGCGGCTGCGGGCCATCCTGGCCATGGAAGGGTCGGTGGGCGAGACCGACCCAGCCCTGCCGGCTCGACTGATGGCCCAGGCGCTGCAGGCGGGGCCTGTCACTTCGGCGCTGCTGAATGACGCGGCCGTTGTCTGGCTCTGGAAGGCAGAACGCACACAGAAGCTGCGTGATCTGCTGCAGTCGCTCGACTACGCGGAACGCGCCCATGCTGCCGACAGTTTGGCAGCGCCGGTGGCCTTCAACCGGGCGCTGATTCTCACTCGGCTCCACCTGGCGGAGACGGCTGAACGGGCGTGGGACGCCTATCTCCTCACGCGCGACGACAACCGCTGGCATGACGAAGGTGCGCGATATCGGCAGGCTCTGGCCCGCGAAAAAGTGCGGGCTCCGGTGCCGGCCGACTGGCGGGCAGCGGCCGCCGCCGAACGACTCGGAGCGGCTCGCGAGAGCCCCGAGGCAACCCGGGAGGCCGTGTGGGCGCTGCTCCGAAACTGGGGTCGCTCCGTGGTGGCCGGCGCAACAGATACCGTGATGCTGGCACAGGCGAGGGCCGCCGCAACGGCAGTCGCCCAGGTCAGTGGTGACTCAACGCTGCTGCAGATTGTTGAGCGCGCTGCGGCAGTGCCTGATTTGGCCGAGGCACATGCTGCGCTGAGTGCGGGAGTGGCTGCAATGCAGGAGGGTCACTCGGACTCAGCCCTTCCGCAACTCGAGCGTGCGCAGCGCACTTTTGAAAAGTGGGGTAGTGCTGCGGCCCCCTGGGCACATTACCACATGGCGGTGGCGCGGGTCGGGCAGGGACGATTCGTCGAGGGCGACTCGCTCTTTCAGCAGGTGCTTCGGGAGGCACCACCGTCACACCGCGTGCTCAGGGCCAGGACGGAGCTGGGGCTCGGCGTGAGTCGTGTGCGTCGTGGCGACTATTCGGCGGCGGTGGCCTGGTACCGCGCTGCGTCGCAGACCATCGCCGCGACCACCGAACGGGACACCCGTGGACACACCGCGTATGTGCTCGCCGAGGGATTGTCGCGTGCGGGTCTGCGCGCCGAAGCCGAACGTGCGTCGCTGCGCGGGCTTGGTCAGCTGATGTCGAGCCCGCAGGCACCTGCACGGGGGAATTTGCTGCTGATGGTGGGTGCTCTCGCGCGCGATGAGGGGCTCAGGCACGCCACGGCTGCGCTGGCCGACGAGGCGGCACTGGCCGCGAGACGTTCGGGCAACGAGGCGGTCCAGGCGCTGGCCCTCGCCGAGCGGGCGCGGGCACGTCAGGCGGCGTTCGGGAGCAAGGCGAGCGCGTCAGATGCGGAGGAAGCCATGCGTCTGGCTCTGGCGCTACCGCCGGGGCGTGCGTCGGATCGTGTGCGTGGCAGTCTTCGGCTGTTGAGTGGTGAGGCGCTCGTGGAGTCGGCATCGCCAAACGCCGAATCGGAAATGCAGGAAGCCGTGCGGTTGCTGGGAGGGGCAACGGCTGAGCCACTGCTGCCGCGCGCCCTGCATCTGCTGGCACTCACGCAGTTGCAGCGCGGCGACACGACAATGGCGCAGCGTTCCCTGGAGCGCGCCATGGCGGAGCTGGAAGCCCAAAGCAGAACAGCAGAGGTGATCGAGTTGCGCGCGGCCTTTTCGGAGACCGTGGAAAGTGTGTACGATCTGGCCATCGAACTGGAGCTGGCGCGTGACGCGCAGTGGGGTGCACTTGCGACCCTCGAACGTGCCAGGCGCCTTGCCTGGGAGCGCGACAACGGCGACGCCGCCGGGGCGGCGTTGCTGCGTACTCGGCTCTCCGGCAAGAGAGGGCGCGCCACCCTCGCATTCGCGCTGCTGCCGACGCGGGTGGTGGGGTGGTGTATCGCGCGCGGCACGCTGACCCGGTTTGAACACGCGGTCCGACGCGACTCCGTGGCGGTGCTGGCCGCCGCGCTTCATGCTCGCGGAGGCTCGGCCTCGTTGCGGCCGGCGTCGGCGGCGTTGTTTGATCTGCTGCTGCGTCCTGCCGCCGGTTGTCTTGCGGAGGTCGAGCGGGTCGACGTACTCGCGGACCGTGAGCTGAGTTTGGTGCCTTTTTCCGGATTGTGGGACGACAAGCGTAGAGAGTATGCCGTGCAACGGTACGAGTTCACGCGGCTGACAGGCTTGTCAGGGACCTCTTCGGGCCCGAGAACGGGGGGCAGGGGTCTGGTGGCGAGCGAGGGCGGGGATGATGGGGGGGAGCTGCCCCCGCTCCCTGGCGCGACCAGTGAGGTGAACGCTGTCGTGGCGATACATGAGGGTGGGGTGGCATTGCGAGGCGAGGAGGCGTCGCCGGCCCGATTTGCAGCGGCCGCCCTGGAGGCGAGGGTGGTCCATTTTGCCGGTCACGCCGTGAACGACCCCGAGATGCCCGCGCTCTCCTTTCTCGCGCTGGCTCCGACGGGCAAGAATGACGACGGTCGACTTCTGGCCCGGGAAATCGGAAAGCTGCGGCTGTCTCATGTCGAGGTGGTGGTGTTGTCGGCGTGCCAGACGCTTGGTGCGCGGGCCACCAGGGGCGGTGGAGTGAATGGACTTGCTCTGAGTTTCATGAGGGCAGGGGCCAGGGGTGTCATCAGCACCGTGTGGGACATTGGTGATGAAAGAGCTGGGGAGTTTGTGGTCGAGGTTCATCGGGGGCTGGTGGCAGGGTTGGGTGGGGCCGAGGCGCTTCGACGGGCGCAACTCAAGGCAATAGGGGGAGGAGGTGCCTTGAGTTCGCCGCAAGTCTGGGCGGCATTCACCTACACCGGGACCTAACGTGGCAACCAGTTTTCTTCTCCGTATCGAGTTCGCCGGCATCATTCTCTTTGTCAAGAATCCGGACGGAAGGAAAATCGGTGTAGTCATGCCGGATGCACGCTTCAAGAAGTCGCAGCAAATGCAGCACGCCGATGGTACGAACGCGGCACCGCACGTAGGGTATCTCCGCTTTGACGCCGCGAACCTGACCGGGGTGAAGGGGCTTCCGGTATCGAATGGTTCGGATGCGCCACCATACGAGGTGGTGCACAGGTTCGCGGCCGAAGAGCTGGATATTGGTGTGGCACTCGACGGCACTCCGAGTACGGGGTCGTTTCAGGTGCCGGACTTCGACGAAATCGCACCGGTTCGCACGGTGCAAGATGGTTTGTTTGACACGGCGATCCCCGCAGGCGTGAACATGCGGATGGTGATCCCGGGTGGTGCGCTCTCCACGGCGGTGGAAACGGGCACCTGGCGTATTACGGGCGAGTTGCGGCCTGACGGACGCGAGACCGTAGGACAATACGGTGGGCTGTCCTACTGGGATCGTTTTATCGAGGGAACGGGGTTAACCGTCCGGCTGCGCCCTTTTGGTGCGACGGAGTGGGTCTCGATCCCGCTGGTCCCGAGCCCGCTGCCTGATGGGACACAGGCCATCATGCTGAAGATTGCCAACTTGTGCCAGATCAATCCGATGGAGTGGCCCGAGCTGGAGCTGCGTGAGGTTCGGGAGCCGGACGTGGACTTCAAGTGGGTGCACCGAATGCTGCGGCTCAAGGATGGTGAGGATCCGGTGAGGTACCCGGACCGGCTGTTGCCGCATCCTGATCCGATCCCTGATCCTAATCAGGGAATTCTGGCGGACTGTTTTCCTGGGCAGATCACGGCGCCGTTCTGAGCGGGGGGGGAGGTCCGTTTGGCGTCGCCGGGTGTCGGCTTGACGCTGGCGTGGGATTGGTTCGGGACAAATGACACGAAGTGGGCGGGTCGTGCTTGGCATGACGGCATGCGCGCGGACACTGGAGAGTGTGCGGGAGCGGGAAGGCCCTGCGCCCATGCCTTGCTCACCGACCACCGTGCGTCGCTTCCTGGGGTGGGCAGCACAATACAGAGTTAGCCGGACAGGTGACAGAACTCCATTCATGAGCGTACCTGACGATCTCCTTCGAGCCAGTTTTCAAACGTTGGTGCCACACCTCCGGACGTTTGTGCGGGCTCACCTTGAAGCGAAGTACGGCCCCGAGTTTCAGCAACGGCTCTCAAGGACCGGCGAACGCCCATTTAGCGATCGGGATCCAAGGGCGCTCATCAAAGCGAGCCTCGCTGAATGGGAGCAAGCATTTCGTGACAACACACCGAGCCAGGTGAAGCAGTACCTACATATGCTACGTGACGTCGCTAACAGGCATGCTCATCATGAGACCTTTAACGCGGACGAAGTCGATCATGCCCTTCGCACGATTCGGCTGCTAGCGCTAGCGATCGGCGGCAGCCACGCGGCCTTGGAGTTAGATCGTCTGATATCGCGGTCACCAGCTAGTCCGACCGAGGCACGCTCTCAAGTTCCCAGGTCCTCCAAGCGGCAGGCACCGCGGAGCGATGGGGCGCTGGATCCCGACCTCCTTGATGCGGACAGTGCGGTCAACCAGGCTGTCCTGTGTCCAGCCTGTCGGTCAAAGGTGTTCAAGGTTTGGCCCTTAGGCTGGGACGCGCATGCTGCCTTTGCGTGTAAGGGGCTCCCGCCCGGAGTGCCGGAGAGCCGGAAGCGGGATTTCCGCGCTCGATTCGCGCGGCTGTTTCGTTGACCGAGGTCAGGACGCGTGGGACACTCGGCGACGACAGAATGACAGAGGCAGAGGTCAGTCTGCGCGTCGCGTTCCACCTTCTGCTATGCGGGCTTGCAAAGTCGGACGTCCAGGTGGCACTCGATGGCGCGCAAGTGCAGACCAAAGACACAATCCATTTTCCCCTGGCGGCATTTCTGGAGGAACACCATTGCACGCCGGTGGTCCCGGGCGCCCCTTGGCAAGGCGCGTACTCGCTCCGAGGTGCTACATTTCGTTTGAACATCCACTCTCGCCCGGGACGTGGCGACGTCGTCGCGCGCCTTGGCTCAGATCGGACCCTGCGTGTTGAAAGCAAGAAGGGGCCATTGGCAAGGGGCAAGAGTTCGCAAGAGTACCCCTTGTTGAGAGAGGCTATTGGGACGCTCATGACATTCGAAGAGGCGTCACCAGATGATCTCCTCGCGGTAGCAGTACCAGACACGCCTAAGTTTCGTGAACTTGTCAACCGGTGGCGCCGCGCCCCGCTGGTCGCACGCTTGGGCATCCAACTCATCACCGTTCATCGAGATGGCAGCGTTGTCGGCCTCGATGCCCATGCCGGCTGACAACCCATTGCACTTGGCAGACCTGTTCGACCTCTTGTTTACCGGGTCCGCAAGTGACCGGGAAGCGTTGGGCGGACGCACGGCCTGCGGGGTTATTCAAATAATTAGTTATAGCCGCGTATGGTGGGGCGTGTGGGTGTTCCTTGCCCTCGCGACCGGCCGCGGATCAGTGCTCGCACAGGGTAGTACCATGCCCGCCGTGCCTTTCACCGCACCGGTGTTCGTGACGAACGAGAGCTTCATCATCCGACGCTTTGAGCTCCGGGTGAATGACGTGGTCGTCATCGATACCGTCGTGGGAACCCCACAGAATGCCACCAGTGCGGTGTTGTTCGACTCCGTCAGGGTTGCACCTGGCCACCATCGCCTGCTGCTGGTGGACCACTACCGCAAGCAGCAGTTTCGATTTCGCGTCACCGCGCGGCCGGGGCCGCTCTTCATCTTGAATCGACCCGGGATTCCCGAAGGCTCCATTTCGTGAGAAGATGGAGTCATGGCGAAACGAACGCGGTATTCGCCGGAAGTCCGTGAACGGGCGATCCGGCTGGTGTATGAGCAGCGATGTGCGCACGCGTCGGACTGAGCCGCCGTGACGGCGAGGGCCAGAAATCGGCTGCGCGGCCCACACGTTCAGCAGTGAATCAAGCGCTACCAGGTCGATGCCGGCCGACGGCCCTGGGTGACGCAGTCGGAGCGGTCGCGCCCAGGAGAGACCCCTACGGCACGTCGAGCAGCTGCCTCCGAATTGGCAGACGCCTAGGCTGCGTCCTTCGGCAATCGGACCATGCCGGTGCGGAACCAGGCCGCGCACTTCGCCTCAGTAATCCGCCCGTCCGCGAGCGCGACCATTTGCGCCACCACCTCGGCGTCGGGTGCCTCGAAGTCCCAGCCGTTCAGCCCCAGAAACACGACCGCCGCGAGGAAGGCGATGCGCTTGTTGCCGTCGTTGAAGGGATGACTCCGGGCTAGACCGTATGCGTACGCCGCTGCCAACGCGGCGTGGTCGATCCGGCGCCCGTAGGCGAGCTTGTTCCGAGGCCGCGCCAAAGCGCTCTCCAGGGCGCCGTCATCCCGGAGCCCTGGCAGCCCACCGTGGGCCCGTAGTTGGTCGAGGTGCATGGCTTCGACCAGCAGACGGGACACCCAGCGTGGCTCTCGTCGCCCCACGTGCTACTTCGCCAACTCGCGCAACGCGTGCCGGTAGCGCTTGGCGGCGCGCGCGGCCAGGGCCAGGCCTGCTTCGAGCGTGGGGTCGTAGGGCGTCAGAAGGATGCCGTTCTCCGTTTCGACGGCCAATACCGAATCGCCCACGGCGAGGTGGAGGCGATCGGCCATGTCTTTCGGGAGCGTGGCGCCCACGGAGCCGCCAACCTGCCGGAGTTTGATGGAACGGATCATGCTCGAAGTGTAGCACGGGCATGCTACCCAGCCAAGGGTGCCCTCGGGGACCTTGGAGTCGGGGTTCGTCCCGCCGCGATGGAAGCCGCGCCAGCCGCTCCCCACCACGTGGTTGCGGCCGGCGCCCCAGGACATATTGAACGCGCCGCCAT
Organism: uncultured Gemmatimonadota bacterium; assembly: GCA_902826615.1. Classification (GTDB taxonomy): domain Bacteria; phylum Gemmatimonadota; class Gemmatimonadetes; order Gemmatimonadales; family Gemmatimonadaceae; genus RBC101. Next base: position 429,223 of record CADEFN010000003.1, on the reverse strand, counting down.
ACACTGCGCCAAGGCGGTGGGTCCGCGCGGTGCCGCCGCACGCTGCTGCGGACGACAGTGGAGGTAGCCACGGCAGGCAGCACGCCGTTGCCTGACATCCCCCAACAGAGGCTCGGCTGCTTCAGTTACTTGTACAACCCCCCGTGAGACATCAGCAATGGACCCGGCGATCGCGAAGTACAATCAGCAGCACGAGGGCTTTGAGGACGTCTGCGACACCCTCGCAAGCGAAATCGAGCGCGGTCTGCCGGATGCGGACGGCAAGATCTGGCATGGTCATCCGGTGTGGTTCCTGAATGGCAATCCGATTGTCGGATACAGCAAACAGAAGCCGGGCATTCGGCTGATGTTCTGGAGCGGAGCAGATTTCGAGGAACCTGGACTCAACGTGGTAGGCGCAAAGTTCAAGGATGCCTCCGTGTTTCTCACCGATCTGTCCGACATCAAGAAGGCTGTCGTGCGCCGATGGTTGAAGAAGTCCCGCACCATTCAGTGGGACTACAAGAACATCGTTCGGCGAAAGGGCAGACTCGAGCGATTGTCAGCCAGCTGAGAGTCGAGAGGGCGCCCGCGTTCATAGACATTCCGCGTGGAGGTTGAAATGGCGAACGTGGTCCTGATCACCGCAATCATCGCAGGCGCGTGGGCTTGGCGCCGGCGTGACTTTCGCTTGCCGCTCATCATGCCGCACACGGGGATTACACCGCGACGCCTGGTAGCCCTGGCAGGGTGGCTGATAGTCGGGGTGGCCCTCCTGTTCCTACTTGGGGACACGATCGGTGGCTACACCGCACGCAACCTGAGCCCAGCTCAACACGTTCATCGGAGCCAGGAACCTGTAGTGTTCTGGCTGCAAATCCTGCTACAAATCGGGATGTATGCGGGAACGGGGGTGTGCTTGATCGCCTTCGCCCGGACCGCGAGGCGTGACACCCGAGACAACAACCTCAGCGATCAGCCTGCGCGCGCTTCGTGAGACTGAGCAGGGGCCTGTGCCTTCCTCGGAATCGTTGGTCAGGGTCGAGAGGTCATGGCGCGGCGACTCGTGCGGAAGCCGCCCAGCCGCGTGAAGTCCCCCTCTCTCTCCTGGGCGGAGCCGTGCCACGCTCGAGGTGCAGCTGGCGGCCGATCTCCTCTCATAGCGGGTGACTGATGCCGTGGGTTTGCGGTGCCGGCATGGAGAATCTGAGCCGTCCCGAAGGCCCGGTCACTAGACCGGGGGGCAGGGCACTCCCCTCGGCCAGCGGCTGAGGGTACACTTACCATATGCTCGACTGGAACGACTGTCCTGCCGTTGAACGGATTCCGGGAAGGGTTAGCGGGGAGTGGCTTTTCCGCTCGACGCGTGTGCCCGTGCGTGCGCTGTTCGAGAACGTGGAGGGCGGTGCGTCCGTGGCCGACTTTCTTGAGTGGTTCCCGGGCGTGACGCGAGAGCAAGTCGACGCGGTGCTCGAGCACACCAGCCGAAGCCTCGCGGTCTCCGCGTAGGGTGGCGTGAGGCTCCTCTTCGATCAGGGCACCCCCGTTCCGCTCCGGCGGTCCTTTGAGCCGCACGAGGTCGCAACAGCGTTCGAGCGCGGTTGGGCGGCGCTGCAGAATGGGGCGCTGCTGAGCGCTGCGGAGGAGCAGGGCTTCGAGCTGTTCGTCACGACCGACAAGAACCTGCGCTATCAGCAAGACCTTACGACTCGGCGGATCGCGATCATGGTGCTGTGGACCACTAGTTGGCCGGATCTCCGACCGCATGCTGTTGCCGTGGCCGCTGCGGGCTTGGCGATGCACCCGGGCGAGTATCGTGACCTGCCAAGGCCGACGTAGAGCGTACACGAAAGTGGAGTGGCCGCTGGGCTCCGACGATCGTCGCGGTGCGTGCGCTGGAGCACCCCTCGCGTCAGAGCGTCGACGCGAGATGATCCGCACTGCGCAGCGTGAGACCGGCGAAGGTGATGGTGCCATTGGTGCACCCACCCGTCGGGAGCGTGGGCGCCCCAACAACGAAGAGGTTGGGGTGGTCGTGGGTGCGGCCATAACTGTCGCACACACTGCTCGCGGGATCGGTGCCCATGCGGCACCCACCGGCGGGATGGTCCTGATAGTCGGCCACCGACACCGATAACACACGACCACCCCCGGCGCGCGCCATCGCATCATAGATGCTCCGGATCTGCGCCTGTGTGGCCGGTTCACGGGCCTCGCTCGCTGCATCCAGTTTGTGCACGATGCGTGGCATGGGATCGCCATGACGGTTCCGTGTGCCGGCGTCGAGTGTCAGACGGCTGTCGGGTGATGGGTGGGTGTCGGAGTACATCCGCACCCGGGCGACACCCCGCGCAGCTCTGGCACTCCAGTCGCGCAGCAGGTCATCACCAAACAACACCTTGCCACCCTCGCCCTTGAGACGCGGCCGTCGCCCCGACTCGCTCTCGAATATCTGGACGTCGAAACGTGCGTAGGGGGCGCTGGGCGCACAGCGAAAGTGTTGTCGCGAGATGAGGGGGTAGGGCGCATTCATCCCGGGATACAGCTTCTCCTCCAGCTCGATGTTGGCTGTGGTAAAGCGGTGGCCCGTCATGTAACGCCCAACAGCATCGGAGCGGTTGGCGAGCCCGTTGGGGAAACGCGAGTTGGCAGAGAGGAGGAGCAGGTGCGGACTCCAGGCGTATCCGGCGGCGAGCACGAAGGTGCGTGCGCGGTACTCGACCGATTCCCCCGGGCGATCAGCGTGGTACCCGACCGCGGCCACTATGTCGGTGCGTGTCTCGTGCATAACGAGCCGACGAATGAGCACGCGGTCGTGCAGGTCGATCTGCCGGCCGGTCAGCAACTTCTTGAAGGTGTAGTCGGGAGAGTAGCGGGCTCCCGTGGGGCAAACAGTGCAGGTGTTGCATCGCTTGCACTGCGAGCGGCCGTCGTATGGCACCGTGTTGCGCGCCACCGGGCATCCATAAAACGGCAAGCCGGCCTTCTCGGCCCACACCTTGATGCGCTCGAGGTTGTAGGTGAGCGGCATGGGAGGCATGGGGTACGGCGATGAGCGCGCGTCTTCCCGATGGGGTGACGCCTCCCCAGCCACACCGATCCGTCGCTCGGCATCGCCTAACCATGGTTCGAGCTCGGACCAGGAGAGGGGCCAGTCGGTAGCAAGCCCGTACATCGACTTGAGACGCAAATCCTCTTCGGAGAAGCGATTGGCATGTCCCTGCCAGTGCATCGCCGAGCCGCCGACGGCCATGGTGCGGCTGATGACCCCCTCGCCCCCCTGGTCCTCGATGAAGTCGCCGGGCCACTGGTTTTCGTCGTAGGCTATGGATCGGCGGCGGTACTCCAGGCGGTTCTCCGCATCGAAGAGCCGCCGACCCGCCTCGACCACCACCACGCTGAGCTGTGGAGCCTTCTCCGAAAGTTTCTCAGCGAGGAGCGCGGCAGAAATGCCACCGCCGATGATGCAGACATCGGTTTCGACACGACGCATGGGACTCACTCCTTCACCAGGGAGGTCGGCATCTGCGCTGACGCCTCGAGCGTGCGGCACCGGTCTTTACCGATCGCGGCTTGGTAGGCCATGTCGTGGGCGGTGGGGCTGGCGAACCAGAAGCTCATCAGGTCGGCGACGACATGTTCGCCGCGTGGTACCGTAGAGAGATCGGTGATGCCGGCCCGTTCAAGTTCGACGGCCAGCTGCTGTCGACGGACGGCCAGGTCGTTGGAGGCGAGCGCGCCTGTGGCGAGTGCTTGCAGCTGACGCTGGAAGAGGGCCGCCGGTGAGATGCCCTTGTAGCGCACGCGCGGAGTGCCATACCCGGGGGACATCTCCGCGCCGGCGCGGTACCCCGCGATCCAGTCGGCAAACTCGGCGGCGACCTCGTTGGTGCCCGCGGTGCCTAACGAAGAGGGGAGGACCGTGGCTGCGAGTGTCCGGAGTGTGTCTTCCTGTGCGCCGGGGAAGGCCGTGCCGGCCGCCCACGCGCGAACGCGGGGAATGGGCAGAATCGCGGCGAGGCCCGCCACGGACTGGATGAGCGTTCGGCGTCGCATGTGCCCGTGGGTGACGGGAGTGGGAAGTTGGTGGAGGCGAGGGACGCTACTGGCGGGGAGTGTAAGCCGCAACCGAGTGGTCTCAGCCAATGATGTCAGTGCGGGCCGCCCCATCGTGCAGATGCGCCGCCCTTGCTCGCAGAGCAGCAGAAGGAAATCTGCTGCGCACGCCGGCCGCGCGGCGAGTCATATCCCGGGATGAGGCGTCGTGGGTATCACTGGACCACAAATGTCCCGAGGCGGCGACAGCCGACGGGTGCAGCCACAGCTCAGCCCGCCGCGAGGGTAGCGGCATGCCCTCTTGCGCGGTGGTTGCCTGCACTTCATGGTACATGCCTGCAGCAGCTCGTTGGAGGTCGCACTCGCGCACAACGCCGAGTGCGGTGGGCCGCGGACGAGGCGCCTCGCCGAAGACGTGGGCCCGAGGTGTTGACGACAAGGAGCGAGCCCGATGGCCAAGCGTACGACCTCCCGACTGAAGGGCCGACGCGAGTCACCCGTCCTGGTGGCGCTGCCGGACCGGTATCTGTTCCCGCACAAGATCCAGCTTGCAGGTGGCAGATGGAGCAGTTGCCCGGTCACCTTCCTCCTCGACGGGGAGAGGGTCATCACTCCCGCGATCGTCCTGCGCGGCGAGGCGTCCGGGGAAAGCGTGCGGCCCGTCGCCGGTGAGTTTCTTGTGCTGCTGACTGTCCCCGGGCTGAGCGCCGGGCGGCACCGCATCGTCGCGACGTGCAGGGTACGTGGACGCACCGAGCAGGCGAATGTAGAGATCGTCATTGATCGTGTGCCCGACACCGGCAAGGATGGACGTCCCACCCATCGCTGGTTCCGGCGTCAGGCGCATTTCCTCGTTGAGCGATTTCCTGACGGAGTGAATCGTCGACCGGGGAGCCGATTGCGGGCGCTGGCACATCGCGATGCCATGCGGCACCGTGGTCGGAAGTTCGACCCGGATACTGGAGCTCCGCCAGTCGATCCCGGCGCCAACTGGTATTGCATTGGACCCTCCGTCGTGCGTGGCGGCCAGGTGTTCGGGGCGGCGGCTGGCACCTGGGCTACAGCCCCCATTTCCGGTCGCGTGACAAGCATTGCCTGGGACCCCCTCGATACGGCCATCGTGTACGCGGCGACCGCGCAGGGGGGCGTGTGGAAATCAAGCGATGGAGGGTTGAACTGGCGCGCGAAAAGCGACTTTGCCCCATCGCTTGCTATTGGGTGCGTGACGGTGGACTCGTCTGTTGCGCTGGGCGGCAAATCGCAGCGGATCCTGGCCGGGACCGGCGAGCCTAACGGGAGCGACAGCTACTACGGGGCCGGCTTGTTGTTGTCGACCGATGCGGGTGAGACCTGGGTGACACGGGGGGCCGCCACCTTTGCGCGTGCCGCGTTCTCCACTATCAAGGTTGACCCGGCCGACAATCAGCACTTGTATGCCGCGACCGATATCGGGATTTACGAATCGAACGACGGGGGCCTCAACTGGGCGCAGCTCGAAGCCGGGATCTTTTTCGACCTGGTGGTGGACTGGGGCAATGCGGCCGGCCCCGAGCTGTACGTGGGACAGTCGGGCACGGGAGTTCGGTACAGCGCCGACGGCGGAGCCACGTGGTCCACACTCGGTGGTGGGCTTCCGGTGTCGGGAGGGCGCATTGCTCTGGCGATGTCGCCCGGCAACGCGGGCACCCTTTACGCGGCGTTCGCCAACGGCTCCGCGCTCACGGGGATATATCGGACGACGGATGGTGGCACCACCTGGACCCAAACTGCCGCCACACCGGCCGGCGTAGCCCAGGCAGCCTACAACCTGGTGCTCGGCGTTGATCCCACCGACAGCAACCGGGTCCTCTTTGGCGAGGTGCACCTCTGGCGCACCACCAATGGCGGTGGCGCGTGGACGCGCGTGAGCACGGGATCGCCCGGTATTCACCCCGACCAGCACGCCGTGGCTTTCCATCCCACGGACGGCAGTCGGGTGTTTGTCGGCAATGATGGCGGGGTGTTTTACTCCGCCGATGGTGGGGTCACGTATGCCCACCGCAACAAGGACCTGGCGACCCTGCAGTATTTCACATGCGCCAATCACTCGCTGTGGGATGCGGTGATGCTTGGTGGCACGCAGGACAATGGCGCCCAGCGGTATCTGAGTCATCCGGCCTGGGAGCATTCTGCGTTAGGCGATGGCGCGTATGCTGCCATCAACGCCACTACCAACATCCGGCGCTGGTACGAGAGCCGCTGGTTTTCGTTCCCGGTCTTCCGAAGCGACAGCGCGGGCGCTCCCGGGACATGGACTGACGTCAAGGGCACAATCGGCACCAACAGCAACTGGTTCTACCCGCCGCTGGAGATGGATCCCGGCGATTCAACGGTGCTCTACGTCGGTTACGACCGGCTCTGGCGGAGCGCCGACGGTGGCGGCACGTGGACGGCCATCACGGCGTCGCTGATCGGAACCGGCACCAACATCACAGCCATTGCCATCGCCCCTTCGGACAGCAACCGGGTGTATGTGGGTATGCAGAATGGCAGCGTGTTTCGCCTCACCTTCAGCGCCGGATCGTGGACCGCCACGAATGTCACGTCGGCGCCGCTCCCCGCAGGGCAGATCTCCGACATCGCCGTACATCCGTCCAATGCCGACATCGCGTATGTCACGACCAGCAACCTGATCTTCTCGGAAGGCGCCGGGGAATTCACCAATGATCACGTCTTTCGTACCACCAACGGCGGAACGAGCTGGGCCAATCGTTCCACGGGGCTCGCCCAGGCCAACCCGGTGAATGCCGTCGCGATCGATCCCCTGAATCCCGACACCATCTTCATCGGGTGCGATGTCGGCATCTTCCGCTCCACCAACGGGGGAGGGGCCTGGGCAACTTGGGATACTGGTCTCCCCAACTGTTCGGTGCAGGACCTGAAGTTCTTCGCGCCTCGGCGACTCTTGCGTGCGGCGACACACGGACGCTCCGTATGGGAACGTCCGGTGGATGCGGCATCCATCCCGCTCACAGACATCTATTTGCGCGACGATGTGCTGGATACGGGGCTGGCGACGCCGGGTCCATCGGGCGTGGAGCACCCGTTCAATGCGGGCGAGACGGTCTACTGGTACCAATCGCCCGACATCAAGGTGGATGCTCCCGATCCGGTGACGAATGCCTACCAGACCCCGAGCCGCGATATCGACTATGTACAGTTCGAGGAGCTGACGCACGACAATCCCCGGCGAAATACATGGGTGCGCGTGCATGTGCAGGTGCACAATCGTGGCAACAACCCGGCGACCAACGTGCAGGTGCGCCCGTTCTGGGCGAATGCGGGTGGCGGGCTGCCCAATTTGCCGGCCGACTTCTGGACCGCGTTTCCCAACACTGACCCCTCCGATACCTCGGTTTGGCATCCCGTCGGTACGGCCATCTCGCTCGGCGACATCCTCCCCGGGAATCCGAAGATTGCGTCCTGGAGCTGGCTGGTCCCTGCCAGCGCGCCGGACCACACCTGCATGCTTGCCTCGGCGACGTGTACGGAGAACGGAGTGACAACAGCGGCGCTCGACATTGCCACCGCCGTGAACGCCGACAACAACGTCACGCTGAAGAACCTGCATGTGCAGGCCTTCATTCCGGGCGGGCCTGGTGCCGACGAAGGGGCCGGCCCGATTTTCATCGGCTTCGCGCCCCTCGGAAGCGCGGAGTACGTCGACATTCGCATCAACCCCGGGACCTTGCCGCGCGGGACGCGGGTGCATTTCTATTTGCCGGAGTTCAAGACTCGGCTGCCGCTCGACAAGTCCATCCCCGGGCTGTCACTCCGTCCGCGAAAGGGATTCCGTATCCCGGACCCGCCCGAAGAACAGTGCGGCGAGCCCCCCAAATTTCGCGCCGACCGCGCGTTTGTGCTTGACGTGGGGCGCCGCGCGGCAAGGCGTGGAGAACATCCGGGGATCTTCGGCATTCTGCCGACGAAGCAGATCCTTCCGGCCGCCATCTACGTCAAGTTGCCATCCGGAGTAAGGGCCGGCACTGTGCCGGTGTTCTACGTCGAGCAGTGGAGTGGCGGTCGCCTGGTCGGCGGGAGTGAGTACCAAGTGCGGGTGATGCCAAAGCCAAAAGAGCGAAAGAGGTAGCGCCTGTCTGCTCCGAGCCGCCGGACCAGGCGACGGCAGGCTCGGCAAACGACCGAAAGACAAGTTGCACTCTGTTGCGCAATGTCACGCTCCCATGCTAATGTCGCGACGAATCGCAGTGTTCGCCGGTCCCGAGGGCCGGCAAGGGGGAGTCATGGATTTCATCGAACGCATTTTCGGCCTCTCACCGGATGGCGGCTCCGGACTCCTGGAACTCGCGGTGCTCGCGACCATCACGGCGTGGATTGTCGCGCGCGTGATGGCTCGGCGACGCGTCCGTGTCGTGCGTGACCCTTCTGGCGGGGTCACTTCCTCGCCGTGATTATTACCCCCTCACCCGGGCTCTCGCACAGGGTGACGTCGGGCCAGGCTGCACGTTAGTCGCTGCGGAGTGCCACACTCGGATCGACGCGGGCGGCGACCATGGCGGGATACCAGCTCGCCAGCAACGCCACTCCGATGAGCAGTGCGGTCACACTGGCGAACACCAGGGGATCGCTCGGCGAAACACCGAATAGCAGTGGCTTGATGAAGCGTCCGGCCCACAGCGCTCCCGCTCCGCCAAGCACCACCCCAAGTCCCGCCAGCCACAGCGCCTTTTGCACCACCAGCCGAATGGCATGTGCCGCCTGTGCGCCAAGGGCGCGTCGCACCCCGAGCTCATGTGTGCGCTGGGCGACGTCGTAGGCGATGACGGAGTAGAGGCCGATCGCGGCGAGCAGCAGCGCCATGCCGCCAAACACGGAGAACATGGTGGCGCCTAACGCCCACGAGCGCTTTTGACTGCCCACGATCTGGCTGAAGGGGGTCACCACCACGTAGGAGGCCCCAGGCATCTCCTGCTGCAGCCGCTTGCGCACCGACTCCATGTGCTGCGTGGCCTGACCCCGCAACCGCACAAAGAGACCGCCGCGGTTGGGATTGAACTGCGGTGAGGGCAGGTAGTAATAGAAGGTGGAGTCGGGGGCGAGATTTTGTGCCTTGATATCCTCGGCGATGCCAACGACCGTCGTGCATGGCATGGTGTCGCGCCCAATCCGGAAGCATTGCCCAATGGCGTCGGCACCCGGCCACAGGGCCTTTCCCATGGCTTCGCTGATCACCGCGACCCCGGGCGTGGTGGCCAGGTCTGTCGGCTCGATGCCCCGCCCACGAATGAGCCGCGTGCCTAACGTGGCGAAGTACTCGGGGGAGACGGCATTGATGTTGAACTGGCCGAGACGCGACACGGTATCGATCCCTTCCACGTAGAGGCCCTGCGACCAGCTGCTCCAGAAGGGCACACCGACCTGCCGGCTGGCTTGCTCCACCTCGGGCATGGTGCGTGCTGCCGCCACAAGTCGATCGCGCAGGGCGATGTCCTTGAGGGAGTCGTCAGCCACCCCTCGCATGTTGAGGTCGACGATGACAATCGGATCCACGTCGAAGCCCAGGCGAAGTTTCTGCACGTTGCGCAGCGACCGGACAAAGAGCAGGGCGCCGACCAGCAGCACCACGGACAGCGTACCCTGGAGCACCAGCAACAGGTTGCGCGTCCCCGATGCGCGATACGTGCCCTCACGCGAGCCGGACTTGAGGTCACCGGTCAGGTCTGCCCGAGCGGACTGGAGGATGGGCGCGAGGCCGGTCAGAAGACCGACCGCAATGGCCGCCGCAATGGCAAAGAGTACGGTGCGTCCGTCACGAAAGCCGGCAGCGGCTTCACTCTTCTCGAGGAGAAAGGTCCTGAGTGCCGCGCCTCCCCAGTGTGCGAGCACCAGGCCCAGTCCACCACCAACGATGCCAAGCAGCGTACTTTCGGTCAGGAGCTGCCTGACGAGTCGTCCTCGGCTGACGCCGAGGGCCAGCCGAAGCGCAATTTCGCGGCGGCGACGGATGGCGCGAGCGAGCATGAGGTTGGCGACATTGGCCATGGCAATGAGCAGCACGATCACCGAGACGCCACCAAGCCAGGTCGCGACCTTGGCGACGGCCGGTGCAGTCGGACCTCGATCGGCCAGAATCGAACCCGCGATAGCCCGTGGTTTGGCTACGGCGAGGGGCTGGGATTTCGGCTGCTCTGCAAGCTGCTTCTCGTAACTGCGCACCATGGCGTTGGAGAGATCGGCGCTGGCCGCCGCCAGCGACACGCCCGGCTTTCGGCGCACGATGGTCGACATCCAGCTCCACGAGTAGGTCTCCCACCAGCTGACATCTCCTCCTCTTCTGCCGAGGCCCCCTGCGTAACTCGTGATGGGCAGGTAAACCGCCGGCGGCCGGTCCGGCCACAATCCGGCGAATCCCTTTGGCGCAACACCGATGATGGTGTACACGACAGGGCCGACCTGCTCGGTTTTCCCCAGGATGTCAGGGACGCCACCGTAGCGCGTCTCCCACATGGAATGACTGATCACCGCAACCGGCGTTCCCTCAGGCAACTGGTCTTCGGCGTCCGTGAAGTAGCGGCCGAGGGTGGGTGGTGCATCAAAGAACTTGAAGAAGTCCGCGCTGACCGCGCCAATCCGCATTTCACGCGCTGCATCGCCGATGCCGACCGCGAGGTCCCTGGAGCTGTGCGCGGCTACCAGCGAAAAACTCTGCGTCAGATCGCGGAAATCCCTGAAACGCGCATACTGGCCTCCGCCATTTGCGCGCTCCTTGCCACGAAACACCAAGTAGGTATAGACGCGGTGAGCGGTCTCGGGTTCGAGCATCATCGGCGGCGCCCGAAATAGGAGGCGGTCGACGATGCCGAACATCGCGGCATTGGCGCCGATGCCAAGGCCGAGGGTGGCCACGACCGCAAATGCAAAACCGGGTTTGGTCCGAAAGCCGCGGAGAGCGTGCCGCAGGTCGGCAAGGATGGCGGAGTCCATGTGGCGTTGGACACCGGTCTGCGGCGGATGGTTCTGCCGGTGCTGATCCCTCCTTTGGAGGCCCCCAGCACGCTTCGGCGCACCTGCCAATGCGGTTCGTCCCGGTGAGTCTGGCGCCTTTCGTCTCTGCGGATAAACTCAGGCCTCCCTCGAACCATCTTGCCATGACTTCAATTTTCGGCTCCGCACAGGCAGCGCCCTTTGGCCGTTGGGTGTGGTACGACCTGATGACGCGCGACGTCCCGGGCTCCATCGCCTTCTATGGAAAGCTCGCCGGCTGGGGGACCAGCTCGATGGATATGGGTCCCGGCGGCATGTACACCATGTTCATGAATGGTGACGCCGCCGTTGGAGGGGTCAACGCCATGGGACCCGAGATGCCGAACGTGCCGCCGCACTGGATGGGTGCGGTGGGTGTGGCCAATGTCGATGATGCGGCACGACGGGCGGAGTCGTTAGGCGGCAAGGTGGTGACGGCACCGGCGGACATTCCGGGGATCGGTCGCTGGGCCGTGATTGCCGACCCGCAGGGGGCCATCCTGTCGCTCTACGCCAATATCGATGGCCTGCCACCCGGCGACTTCGCGCCGCAGCTCGGGCAGTTCTCATGGCATGAGCTGATGACACCGGACCAGCCGGGGGCCATGGCCTTTTACTCCGCGCTGTTTGGGTGGGAGGCTGTTGGCTCGATGGCGATGGGCGCCGACATGGGCGGTGGTGAGTACCTGATGTACGGGCACGCAGGAGCAGGGGCGCCGCCGGGGATGACCGGTGTTCCATATGGCGGCATTTTCGCCATGTCACCCGAAATGACCGCGCAGATGCCGGCGAGCTGGGTGTTTTATGTGCGCGTGCCCTCTGCTGATGCTGCTGCGGACTTGTTGACGTCGTCTGGCGGATCAGTCTTCATGCCACCGATGGAGGTTCCGGGGGGTGGTGAGCGCATCGCACAGGGGATGGATCCCCACGGGGCGATGATCGCCGTGCACTCGATCAACAGGTAAGCGGGCGGCAACGCTGGGGGCTGGGGGTTTTTGACAAGGGCCAGGGTCCAGCGTCGGTGGTGATGCTGGCGGTGCGCGCGTTTGCGCGTATCATCCCGTCGGTGCGCTCAACCGGCGCGACCCCTGCCTTCACCGAGACTCTCAATGCCCCTCCGGCACGTCATTGCCGTACTTGCCAGCACGGTCGTCATGACCGCCTTCGCCGACGCGCAGAGCCCTTCGCCGCGGGCCAGCCCGGCGTCGTCGGCAACACCGCTCGCTCAGGGTGAACTCCGCCTCACTTACCTCGGTAACGCAGGCTGGGAGATTACTGATGGTCGCCGAGTGGTGCTGGTCGATCCCTTTCTCACGCAGTTTGCGCGCTGGCAGCCGGGCGCCCGGAGTGAAGGCCCCGATGCCGGGGCGCTGTATGCGGCGGACACGGCACTCATCAATCGGCATGTGAGCCGGGCCGACTACATCCTCATCACCCACGGCCACTCCGACCACGCACTCGACGCGGGGTACATCGCCAAACGCACAGGGGCGGTCGTCATCGGGAGCGAGACGGCGGCCAACCTGTCGCGTGCATACGCGGTGGCCGACAGTCAGCTCATCACCGTACGCGGTGGTGAGGACTACGCCTTTGACGACTTCTCGCTGCGTGTGGTGCCCAGCATTCACAGCGCACTCGACGACAAACGGTATTTCAACAATGGTCGCGGCATAGCGGGCACGGCGCCGCGCGGGCTCAAGGCTCCGCTCCGCCGGCGCGACTACCAGGAAGGGGGAAGTTTTGCCTACCTCCTTCGCATGGCCGGTCATGAAGTACTGATCATGGGTTCGATGAATTTCATCGAGCGGGAAATGGAAGGGCTTCGGCCCGACATTGCCCTGGTCGGCGCCAATAGCCAGCGGCTGGAGATTCACGACTACACACGCCGCCTGCTGCGCGCGCTTGGCTACCCGGCGCTGGTCATCCCGAGTCATGCCGACGCCTATGGCGATCCCAAACCGAGCGCTGCCGCGCTGGCCGACCGGGCGCGCTTCCTTGACGAGGTAAAGGCGGCGTCACCAGGCAGCCGCACCTTCTCGCCGACCTGGTTCACCCCCATCGTCGTGCCCGCCCGAACGGTGGCGTCAGCATCCAGCGCGCCAAATGGCCGCGAAGTGATCAATCCGCCGGGACTCAAGCCCCTGGTGCCAGCCTACTCGGTCGCGATTCGCGATGGCGACTGGGTGTTTGTGTCGGGAATGACGGGAATCAAGCCCGGAACACAGGACATCGTCGACGGGGGCGTGGCGGCGCAGACTCGGCAAACCATGGAGAACATCCGGGCCTCGTTCGAAGCCGGTGGCGCGACCATGGCCGATGTGGCCGAGTGTACGGTGTTCCTCAAGGACATGGCCGACTACGCGGCGATGAATGCGGAGTACATCAAGTATTTTCCCGTTAATCCTCCGGCGCGCGCGACCTTGTCAGTGACGGCGATGCCGCGACCGGCCGCCCTGGTGGAGATCAAGTGCAGTGCGCGCAAGCCGCGCGAGCTCTCGTCAGGCCGTGGGCCACGTGGGAGCGACGCCGCTGCCGCTGGCGCTCGGCGATTCGAACGTACACTCGCACTCGAGGATTCCGGGTACACATCGGCCAATGCCAGTGTGGGCGACGTGAATCGCGACGGGAACCTTGATATCGTGCTCGTGAAGGGTCGTCACTGGCCGCTGCAGAATCTCGTGCTGCTGGGCAATGGCAAAGGCAGCTTCGGCAAACCTGTCCCGGTGGACACCGCCGCCGACCGATCGTATTCGGGTGTGCTGGTGGACATGGATGGCGACGGCGCGCTGGACATGGTCGTCAGCAATGATTCGCCGGACCGCAAGAAGGTGTACCGCAACGATGGCACGGGGCGGTACACACTCACTTCCGTGTTTGGCAAACCTGAGTGGAACACCCGGCACGTGGCAGTGGGTGACATAAACGGTGACGGCATCAAGGATCTGGTGCTGGCCAATCGTGGGAGTCGCCAAGCGACGGCGAGTTATGCTTGTCTTGGTGCTGGCCAGGGACGCATCGAGGCAAACTGTCGCGAGATCTCGACCGGCTCGGCGACCACCATCACCATGGCCGACGTGAGTGGTGATGGGGCCCTCGATCTGGTGGTGCCACACCGCGACGGCGGACAGAGTTACGTGTACATCAACGATGGGCGCGGCACCTTTCCGTCGCGTCGTCCATTCGGCCCGGCGAATGCTACCATCCGCAGCGCGTACGCCGCCGACTTCGACAGCGATGGCATCATGGATCTTGCGACGATCGATGAGTCGGGGAGTGCGGCAACAGTCCGTGGTTTGTCTGGCGGCACCTACGCGGCGCCCGAACAACTGGGGCCAGCCGGGGCACGTCCCTATGCACTGGCGGTGCACGATGTCGACGGGAATGGTCGTCCCGACGTGCTGGTGGGTTACACCAGCAATCGGTCGATAGTGTTCTTTAATGATGCACCGGGGCGCTTTTCGTCGGTGCCATTTGGCGATGCCAGCGGGGTGACCTACGGTTTCGCCGTCGGTGACCTGGACAAGGATGGGCTCAACGACATCGTGGTCGCACGGTCAGAGGCGACCAACGTGGTGTATTTCGGCAGCCGGTGATCAGGCGCAGCGCGCCATCATGAAGTGGCCGGCGGCTGGTTGATCCGCCTGATCGATTCCAGTTCTTCGTCCGTGAGTCCCACCTGCAGAAGAACGCCGAGGATGAAGTCGGTCTTTCCCGCGATGTAATTGTCGATGTCGTCGGGGAACTGCCTGGCGAGTGACTCCTTGAGTTCTCCGTACTCAAGCATGGCTTGAGGAGTGGACCGGAGATAGTCGCGCAAGCCGAGCTGATTCTTGAGGCTCAGGCTCCCACGAGGGCTCGCGTAGAGGTGATGCTTCGGGAGTGATGCCGGAGACCTGAAGGCCTCGCGGTCCGGCACACCCAGGTCACCCCGATGAGTGTAGCCCAGCGCGTTCAATGCCTTCACGACGTATGGGAGGTCGCGTCGAGAGGCGACCACGATGCATGCGTCAATGACGGGTTTGGCACTGAGCCCTGGCACGGAGGTGGAGCCGACATGCTCCAGCGACATGGAAGCGTGCTGAACAGCGGGCCACACCAGTGCGCGAATGCGTTCAAAGGTGTTTGCCCATTCCGGGTTGTAGGCCGAGAGCTCGACTCTGGACATATCTCTCCGTCAGCCTACACGGCCGCAGATCTGACGATACGCGTGGTGACCGAAAGCTGACCCACATGCCGCATGGCATGTTCGGCACCATGCACAAGGCAGCCGATCACGGTTGATGGGAGCTGCGCGCGGCCGACGCCACGGAAGTCGCCCAGGGTTGAGGGATCGACTTCTCGGAGCTGCGCCATCGCTGCGTCGACGCCAGCGGAGAGTGCCGCGAGTGCTGTTGCGGCGCTCGATTCATCAAAGGCGGCACCCTCTGCCCGAAGCGCCTGGAACTGCGACTCGATGAGTGAGTCACCACGCGCGTATGTGAAGAGCCGATCGATGACGCCGGTGATATGGCGAACGTGGAACCCGGCCGACGCCACACCAGCTGGTCGCGCGTTCCATTGGTCGACGGTGAGCCCGTCAACGAGCTCCGTGACGCTGTCGCGCACCTGAAGGAGGATGTGTGCGGCGGGTTGCAGGGCAGCGGGCACACCCTCGATAGGGCCGCGTTGCCACCACTCGGTGTTTGGCATTGGATGAGAGT
Organism: uncultured Gemmatimonadota bacterium; assembly: GCA_902826615.1. GTDB lineage: Bacteria > Gemmatimonadota > Gemmatimonadetes > Gemmatimonadales > Gemmatimonadaceae > RBC101. Next base: position 413,465 of record CADEFN010000003.1, on the reverse strand, counting down.
CTACGGGTGAACGTATGAATTGCGCGCCCAACTCGTCCAGCCGACGAGGGATTCGGGGCGTGGGGCAAAGACCTCGACCTTCAGGGGATAACATGGTGCGACGTCGTCGGAGTGCGAGGAGCCGCAATCACCTCCCGGGCACGCCGAGAGTCCCGCCAGCAAATCGATTTCGGCGAAGAACTCGATGAAGTCGCCGGGCCGCACCGGGCTCGCCTTCATGAAATATTGGTGTGTGTCGTGGGTGAAGCCGGTGCACATGAAGACGTTGAGCACATCGTGGACAAGTGGCTCCGCCTCAGAAAGGGGGAGGCCGGTTGTGGTGGCGAGCGCGCGAGTCAGGTTGGAGTGGCAGCAGTGGTGATAGGGCACTCCCTTGAGCAGCTGATTGGTGTAGGGATCGCAGCGTGTGCCGATCACGTCGTGGACCCCTCCGCCATCGGCATCGTAGCCGTACCAGGCGAGTGTGTCGTGCGTGATGGTTGCCATGGGTCTGAGAGAGGGCAGGGTACTCCAGAGCCGGTCACCGGTGGTGACGTGCGTGGCGTGGAGCGCCCGCGTCTTACCGGAGAAAAAACGCTCGGTGAGGTCGGCAGCATTCCACAGGTTGAGGTCGCCCACCTGTGGACCCTCGACGCTGACAATGCGGAAGAGGTGTCCTTTGGGCACTCGGATGGTGCGTCCCTCTCGGCGTGGGACGATGGTCTCGGACACCAGGGTCATCCCAGTGCGGGCGCGTTCGTAGAACTCGGCGTCGAAGGCCGGGAGCTGCTCAACCTCGTAGACGATGGTGGGCCTGACGGCGCGGCGCTGGGCGGCGTCGGCCGGTGGCGTCGGCCTCTGGGGGTGGGTCATCGGAAGGGCTGGAAGGTCGTCGTCGACGTTCGCATGAATATCAGCATCAACGGCCGAGCTTGTAATGGACAGAGGTGAGACAGGGCACAGTCGAAAGCAGTTGATGGCTGTAGGATGCGCTCGCCGCTCCCCCCACCTCACCGTCTTTCCTCAGAGGATCCCACATGCGGCTTACGCTGCCACTATCGCTCACACTTGTCCTGGCCACTGCGGCCTGCGACCAGGCCGCCGCCCCGGCCTCGGAGCAGCCGGTTGCCATCGCCTTTACCGCAACCGGCGCTCGCACGGTTGCCGACACCGCCAGGCTGGCCGACAGCCTGATCATCACCCGCGTTCAGATTGTGATGAGCGAACTCGAGCTGAGTCGGGTGGCCGGAGACTCGTTATGCAGTGCCTCGGGTGGCTCTGGCGGATCGGGTGGCGACGACAAGAACAAGGGCAAAGGTTCGGACAAGTCGAAGGGCAAGTCGGAAGAGGCCAAGGAGCGTCGCAATCGTTGCCCGGAGATTGAGCTCGGACCCTTTCTGGTGAACCTGGCGCTCTCCACCAGCTCGGTCGCACGATTCGCCAATGACATTCCGGCCGGTGTGTACCGCGAGATCGAGTTCAAAATCGATCGTCCAGATAACGATTCGTCTGGCGTGGCCTTTGTGTCCCGCAACCCTGACTTCAGGGACATCAGTGTGCGAGCGGAAGGGAGCTACAAGGGAAAGGCCTTCACGTATGCCGGGCGCGCGGCCGCCGAACTCGAACTCGAGTTCAAGCCTTCCCTCACCGTGGAGAAGACCGGTACGGTGGTGAACATCCGAGTGGATCTTGCCAAGTGGTTCCGCACCGAGGATGGGAAGTCCATCGATCCGGCGAGCGCCAACCCGGCCGGTGCGAACGCGGCGCTGGTAGCGCGTAACATCGCGCGCTCGTTCTCTCTGTCGACGGGGAGCTAAGCGGTCGAGCGTGTGATGTTGTTGTGTACAGGTGTGTGAGTGGCCCGTCCCGGAGCATCTCCGAGGTGGGCCATTCTGTGACAGGGATGTCCCAATCGCCGAGAACGACAAAGGTGGCAGAAAGGGAAGGGACGGTCCGTTGCGCTCCGGCCCACTCTCCTCGTCAGGCTCCCACGTGTCGTTGGTGGCGTCGTTCCGTCCCTTTGTCCCGTACAGCTGGCCCATATCCCAGCTCGTGACTCTTGTAGGGGTGCCGAATAGTCGGCATGCGTGCCTGACGACGATCGTCGTGGCCGCAGAACCCTCTTGCAGGAGTTCATCATGCACCTCCCTCGTCAGCTCAGCAGGGCATTGGGGGCATTGGCCCTCGCCGCCATCGTGGCGGATCCGCTCGCCGCACAACAAGGCGGCAGCATCACAGGTCGGGTGACCGATGTGGTCAGCGGCGCGCCGCTTGGCGATGCGCGTCTGCGTGTCGTCGGCACCACGCTCGAAACGGTCACCAATGACCGTGGTGAATATCGACTGCTCAATGTCCCGGCGGGGCGTGTGCAGCTCGCGGCGCTCCGTATCGGCTATCGCGCCATGTCGGACACCGTCCAGGTGACCGGGACACAGACGGTACAGAAAGACTTTGCCCTCTCGGCGTCACTCACCACCCTCTCCAACGTCGTGGTGACGGGTACGGTGGGCAATCAGGAACGACGTGCGCAGGCGGCAACGGTGACGAGCCTCAGTGCTACAGATATCAAGGCGGCCGCGGCGATCACCAACGTCAACGAGATGTTGCAGTCGCGGATGGCCGGTGTGTCGGTGAACTCGGGCTCGGGCCAGGCCGGTGCGTCGCGCTCCATTCGCGTGCGTGGTCCGGCATCGATCTCCCTCGCCAATCGCCCCATCGTCTTCATTGATGGCGTGCGCGTGGTGGAGACGTCGTCCAACCTCGGGACCGGCGGACAGGTTACCGATCGTCTCAACGACCTCAATCCGGACGACATCGAGTCCATCGAAGTCGTCAAGGGACCGGCCGCCGCGACGTTGTTCGGCGCTGACGCCTCAACCGGCGTGATCCAGATCATCACCAAACGCGGACGGATCGGGTCGAACTCGTTTTCGCAGACGCTGCGCAGCGAGTACGGCACCGTGGATCGCAACTACACGCCGCCGGCCAACTTCGGTGCCTGCACCCCAGCGCTTGTCGCCTCGACCAGCACCAATCCGCTCTGCCGTGGCAAGACCGTCGGTACGCTCGTCAGCGACAATCCGCTCGAGCGCACCAGTGCCTTCCGTCAGGGCTCCGACCTGCTGCTGGGCTGGAGCGGGCGTGGTGGTGGACAGAACTATGGCTACTTCCTGAGCGCCGGCGCCGACCGCAGCCTGGGTGTCCTGCCAAGCAATGAGTTCAGCCGCTACACGCTGCGGACCAACTTCAACTTTGTCCCCACACCGAAGCTGACCTTCGAGGCCGGGATCCAGACGCTGCAGTCTACCGCCCTGATTCCCGACAACGATAACAACATCTACGGCTATCTCGGTGGTGCGATGCTGGGCTCGCCCCTCACCCGGCGCGACGACGGCGTCGCGAGTCAGGATGGTTGGTTCGGCTTTGCGCGTCAGGTGGCGGCCATCGAAGCCATCGATAACGACGTGACGACCCGCCGGAATATCGTGACCGCGACCGGTACGCATCTGCCGAACGCCTGGCTGAAGAATCGTCTGACGATTGGCGCTGACCTCCTGCAGGACGAAGCCACCCGCTTCTTCCCGCGGAATGGTGTCGGTCAGTACGCCGGCCTGCTCAACACGGGCAACAACACACAAACGCGGCTGAATGCCCAGCGTTATACGGCCGACTTCATCTCGGACATCAGCCGCAAATATCTCTCCGACGACCGGCTCGCGCTCAACCTGTCGTTAGGTGCACAGGCCATCGTGACGCGCACCGACTCACTTGCGGCCACCGGGCAGGGCTTCACGACCAACAGTTCCAACGTCATCGGCTCGGCGTCGACCACGACGTCCAATCAGCAGTTCAACGAAACACGACAGGTCGGCCTGCTCGGCCAGCTGCAACTCGGCTGGCGTGATCGGCTCTTCTTGCAGGTGGGCGCTCGCTACGACGACTTCTCCGCCTTTGGTACCGAGACCGACCCCATCCTCCTGCCGAAGATCGGTGGCTCGTGGGTGGTGAGCGATGAGGCCTTCTTTGAGCCGCTGGCCAACATTGTCGGATCGTTCCGTCTGCGCGCTGCATACGGCACCACGGGACGCGCCCCGCTGCCCGGTGCGGCCCTGACCACGCTCACTTCGGCACCGTCAGCGGTGACGAATGGGCAGTCGATTGTGTCCGAGCCTGGTGCAGTTCCGCTCAACCCCGGCAACGAAAAGCTCCTCCCGGAGCGTGGCACCGAATTCGAAGGCGGCTTTGATGCAACGTTGTTCAAGGATCGCGTGCAGCTCGAACTCACCTACTTCGACAAGGTCAGCCGAGATGTGCTGCTGCAACGGCCTCTTCCTCCGTCGCTTGGTTTTCAGGCGAATCCCTTCGCCAATATCGGCCAGGTGCGCAACAAGGGTTGGGAGCTGGCGCTCAACACCGTGCTCCTCCGCTCGAAAAACTTCGACTGGGAGACACGAGTTGCGATGAACACACTCAACACCAAGGTGGTCAGCCTCGGTGAGGTGTCGCCCTTTGGTACGCTGAATCGCTTTACCTCGGGATATCAGCCCGGTGCGTTCGTCTCCAAGCGCATCCGTTCGATCGACGAAGTGTCGGGGCGTGTGACGGTCGCGGACACCTTCGAGGTGGCGGGCAATCTCTGGCCGACACTCGAAGGCGGCATCACCAACACCGTGACGCTCTTCCGCAACTGGCGCTTCAGCGCATTAGTCGACACCAAGCAGGACTTCGTGGTGTTCAACAACGCCGACTTCTTCCGCGAGACGCAGGTGGTCCGCAGCAACAACCGGCTCGACACCCTGGTGCTCTCGCGTCGTGAGCGTCTGCGTCGTTATGGCAACCCGACGGCCGGGCAGCCGGCCTTTGTGCAGGAAAACGGCCGCACCACCACGGTGGACGAAGTGCGTGACGCCTTCCTCCAGCCGGGTGACTTCATTCGCTTCCGCGAGTTGTCGGCCACCTACACCCTGCCACGCAATGCCCTGCGTTTCGGTCGCTTGTCTGGAGCTACGATCGGTTTGGCCATGCAGAACATCGGGTTGTGGACTGACTATGAAGGTCCGGACCCCGAAGTGGTGTCGGCGGCAAACAATGACTTCAACCGCACCGACTTCTTCACGCTCCCCAATCCGCGCCGCGCAGTTCTGCGCGTCAACCTCACCTTCTGATATCAGCCATGCATTCATATTCTCTGGTGCGACGAGGCCTGCTGGCCTCGGCCTGCGCCCTCAGCGTCGCGTGCAGCGACTTCCTCGCGGTGGACAATCCCAACGTCATTGACGTTGGGGCGATCGATCCGGTGGCTGATGCCGGCACACTGGCCAACTCGGCGCAGCAGAACTTTGCGGCGGCACTGGGATGGTCAATCATGTATCAGGCCTGGTTTACCGGTGAAGCCCAGGTGTCCGAGACCTTCCCGACGCGCAATGAGTTCGGGCGTCGCGACGTGCAGCAGTCCAACGGCAACCTGAACGTCGATGTGTGGGCCACGCTGGCCACCGCGGCCGCGTCGTCAAACCTGGTGCTCAAGCTGGCCTTACCCAATCCCACCACAAACCTGAACTTCACAAGAACAGCCTTGTGGCGGGGATTCTCGTTTGTGCTCATGGCAGAGACCTTTTGCACGGGCACCGTGGAATCGGGCCCCGAGCTGAGCACGGCAATCATGCTCGACTCGGCGGTGGCCAACTTCACGCAAGCCATCACGATCGGACGCGCCATCAACACGGCAGAAGCGACTGCACTGGCCAACACCGCCCTCGTGGGGCGGGCGCGGGCACATCTACAGGCCGGGCGCAAGACACAGGCTGCGGCAGACGCCGCCGCCGTGCCAGCGGCCTTTGCATTCACGCTCGGCTACATCGACGACCTGGCCAACCGGAATCGGCTCGGCAATCGCATGTGGCAGTTTACACTCGATCGTGGTTCCATCAGTGTGGCGCCCGATTTTCGGGTCACCGATTCGCGTGTGCGATTCAAGGCCCCAAATCAGCACAACCTGACACCGCAGGATCCCTCGGCGGGTGCGTTCTTCATTCAGGACAAGTACCCGGCCTTCACGACCCCCATCCGCGTAGCTTCGAAACTGGAGGCTGACTACATCGCGGCCGAGGCGGGGACGACGGCAGACCAGCTGGCTTTGATTGCGGCTCGTCGGGCGGCGGCCGGGCAGCCGGGGTACAGCGGCGCGACGACGGCTTCCGCGGTGCTGACCGAGCTACTGTGGCAGAAGTCGCTCGACTTCTGGCTGGAAGGGAAGCGGCTTGGTGACTCGCGCCGTAACCCGAACAACATGACGGCGCTCCCAGCGCCCGGTTCAGCGTATTTCAAGGCTGGTTTTGCACCGGTTGGGAGTGTGACGTGTTATCCACTGCCGCTGCAGGAGCGGGACAACAACCCCAACCTCCGGGGTGGCTGACCGCCGCTGGAGAGTACTGCAGGGTAAAAGGGGAGGGAGGCCACGCGGCCTCCCTCTCTCTTTTGGGGCCATGGAAGTCCGGGACGTGCCCGGCCGTGAGGCCGACGGTTCAGGCCACCCGACCCGCGCCAACGACCAACTGCTGGCAAGTGACGGATTACAAGAGCGTTAAATCTGTCGTGACGCTCTTTCGTGATGGGACGAAACTCAAAACCCTTGACCGGTGTCAAAGGAGAGCTGAAAGAGCCTCGCACGGAGCGGGGTCTTTCTGGTGGCTCACATTCGGCGAGGATTCGGTATGGCTGCTCTGCTTCGCGCCCCTGGTCGGCGGTGGATGGCACTCGCTGCAGCACTTGCGGTGGTTGGGGTACCGGGAGCGTGGCTCCTGGCCCGGGAGGCGCCGGCCGCTGAAGGGGGCGGGCTTACAGCCAAGGTAAAGAAGGGGCAATTCGCCGTTGTCGTGAACACTACCGGTGAGCTGCGAGCGGTGAAGTTCGTGCAGGTGCAGGGGCCTACCAATGCCGCGCAAGCCGATGCCTACCAGATGAAGATCTCGACCATCGTGCCCGAAGGCACCGTGGTCAAGGAAGGCGACATGGTTGCCGAACTCGACCGTGGGTCGATCGCCGCCAAACGCGCCGAGGTCTTCCTGGCACTCCAGAAGGCCGAGGCGCAGCTGGAGCAGGCGCAGCTCGACTCCACGCTCAATTTGTCCAAGGCGCGGGAAGAGATGCGGACCATGGAGCTCACGCTCGAGGAGAAGCGTATCGCCCGCGATCAGGCAAAGTTCGAGGCTCCGTCGGTAAAGCGGCAGGCCGAGATCGATCACGAAAAGGCCGAACGTGCGCTCGCCCAGGCAAAAATTGACTACAAGACAAAGACTGAGCAGGCACAGGCCAAGATGCGCGAGGTGGGCTCCGACGTGCAGCGTCAGCGCAACAAACTGACTGTCGTGGATCAGGTCATGGGTGAGTTCACCATCAAGGCACCGGCGCCAGGGATGGTGATTTATGTCAAGGAGTGGAACGGGCGAAAAAAGACGGCCGGCTCGCAGATCAATCCGTGGGATCCCACCGTCGCCACTCTGCCGGATCTCTCGAAGATGGAAACCATCTCGTACGTCAACGAGATTGACGTCCGGAAGATCTCGGTGGGGCACAAGGTGCTCGTGACCCTCGACGCCGATCCAACGAAGAAGCTCACCGGCACGGTCACCCAGGTTGCCAATGTCGGCGAGCAACGCCCAAACTCTGACGCCAAGGTCTTCGAGGTCCGAATTCTGGTGGCCGAAGCCGACACCACCCTCCGCCCCGGCATGACAGCGGGTGCCGCCATCGAGACCTACTCCGTGAAAGAGGCCACCTCCATCCCGCTCGAGGCCGTGGTCTCCGAAAATGACGTGCCCTATGTGTACCGGAGAACCGGATCGACCGTCAAACGGGTGGAAGTGGCTACCGGCGCCATGAACGACGACGAGGTCGTGATCACGAAGGGCCTCGAAGCAGGCGACGAAGTGCTCATCTCGCCGCCAGCGTCAACCGAAGGCATCGAGACCATCAGACTTCCGGGTTCGGGTGACGTGCCCAAGGCGGGTGCCGGGGACACCGCCCGGAGTGTGCCGGCGCCCGTGGTACCACCTGCCAAAGGAGAACAGCCCGCTAAAGGGAGGCCCCAGTCCAGGCCAGCGGCCGAGCCACGGGGCTGATTTGTGAGTGATTCTCCGGAGCCGGGAGGCTCGGCGCGCGCGCAGCTCATGGCGCACATCGCCGGGAGCCTTCGCACTGCGTCGGTGGCTGTGGGGCACAACAAACTGCGTGCGGCACTCACTTCACTAGGCATTCTCTTCGGTGTGGCGTCCGTGATCGCGATGCTGGCCATCGGCAAGGGAGCCGAGCAGGAGATCCTCGCCCAGATGCGGCTCCTGGGCTCCAACAACATCGTGATCACGCCCCTGGTGGAGCAGAAGGAAGAAGCGGCCAAGGAGGCCGAGGGCCGCAAGGAGCCCAAACGGTTCACACCAGGGCTCACCCATCAGGACGCCATCGCCATCAAGCGTGTGTTGCCAGAGGTGGAAGTGGTCAGTGCCGAGATTGTCCTCAACACGCTGATCACACGCGAGGGAAGGCGGCGTACGGGCAAGGTGGTGGGGGTCGACACCAGCTACTTCCGGCTGCTGAACCTCACCCTGGCGAAGGGTGACTGGTTCAAGCGAACCCACGTGGACTACGGCCGGCCGGTGGCCATCATCGGTCACGGGATCCGATCGCGCTTTTTCACCACCGAAGACCCCATCGGTAAACCCATCAAGGCTGGCGACACCTGGCTGACGGTGGTGGGTGTACTGGCCGATCGTGTGGTGAGCAAGGATGTGTCGGAGCGGCTCGGGGTGCGCGACCCAAACATGGATGTGTATGTACCACTCCCCTCCATGCTGGCGCGCTACCGCAACCGCGCCCTGGTGACGCAGCAACGAGTGGAGGCAGCGTCGCGCGAGGTCAATACCCAGCCCGGCGCCGAAGAAGAGGAAGAAGACGTAAGGGCCGAGCGCCTCAACTACCATCAGCTCGATCGCATTGTGGTCCGGGTGCGAGAGGCCAGTCTTGTGTCACCAGTGGCCGAGGTGCTGCAGCGCATGCTGGCACGGCGTCACAACTCGGTCATCGACTTCGAGATCACCGTCCCTGAACTCCTGCTGCAGCAGGAGCAGCGGACCAAGACAATCTTCAACATCGTGCTGGGGGCCATCGCCTCGATCTCGTTGATCGTCGGCGGAATCGGCATCATGAACATCATGCTGGCCTCGGTCCTCGAGCGCATTCGCGAAATCGGTGTGCGCCGCGCCGTCGGTGCCACCCGCACCACCGTGCTTGCGCAGTTCCTGGCCGAGGCCGTGCTCATCAGCGTGGCGGGTGGACTCGCCGGCATTCTGGTTGGCGTGGCGCTCAGTTACGGCATCGAACAGTTCGCCGGCATCAAGACACTTGTCTCGGCGCTCTCCGTCATCGTGGCGTTTGGCGTGTCGTTCACGGTGGGAATTGTGTTTGGTATCGTGCCCGCATACCGGGCCGCGCATCAGGATCCCGTCGTCTGCCTGAGGTATGAGTGATGAAAGCCCATCTGATCGGCACTGCCCTTTGGCTTGCGGCAGGGGTGGCGCAGGCACAGTCCCCGGCAGAACTCACCTTGCAGCAGGCGGTGGCGAGGGCGCAGCGAGAGTCGTTTGCGGCTCGTGCAGCGGCAAGCAGTCGTGATGCTGCTACGCAGCGTGATCGCTCATTCCGCGCGGGATTTCTGCCACAGATCTCCCTCACCGGTGACGTGCCGGTCTACAACCGGTCGATCATCCCGGTCCTGCAGCCCGACGGCAGCACGGAGTTCCGTGCCCAGCAGCAGAGTCAGGCGGGTCTCAACGCACGGGTGAGCCAGCGGCTGCCCTGGACCGGCGGGGATCTCTTTCTGCAATCGTCGCTCGCCCGTCTCGACATCTCGGGGCAGCAGCGCACACGAAACTGGCAATCGACGCCCTTTCTCATCGGTCTGGTACAACCCCTCCTCAGGCCTAACGTGCAGGCCTGGGATACGCGCGAGCAGGGCCTGCAGTTCGAGGCCGCCGAGCGGCAGTACCTGGAGGCGCGCGAGGACGTCGCGGTGAACACGGCCAATGCCTTCTTCGACTTGTACGCCGCACGCACGACGCTGCGCAACGCCACCAACAACGCGGCGGTCAACGACACCTTGTACACCCTCAATCAGGGGCGTTACGAAGTCGGCAAGATCGGGGAAAACGACTTGCTGCAGAGTGAGCTGGCGTTGTTGCGATCGCGGAACGCGCTCAACGCCGCGCGTCTTGAACACGACAGGGCACTGGCGGCTCTCCGCCTGCAGCTCAACATGCCGGTCGGGGCCGCATTGTCGATCGCCGTCGTGGACCAGGTCCCCAGCTTTGAAGCAGATACCGCGGTGGCGGTAGAGCAGGCCCTCCGCAACCGCGCGCAGATGACCCTGCTCGAGCTCAACGAAGTGCAGGCGCGCCGGCGGGTAACCGAAGCTCGGCTCAACAACGGTTTTGGTGCGAGTTTGCAGGCGAGTGTTGGCTACAACCAGTCCAGCCCGGAGTTCGACGCGGCTTTTCGCGATCTGCGGAACGCCCAGCGACTCTCCCTCGCGCTGTCGACGCCGCTGATCAACTGGGGACAGCGGAATGGTCAGATCGAAGCGGCTCGTGCCGATGAGCGTCGAGTGGATGCCAATCGCCGGCTGGGGCGTGAGCAGCTCATCCAGGACGCGCACTTTGCGGCATTGCAACTGCAGCAGGCCAGGGGACAGCTGGAGTTGTCGGCCAAGGCCGACACCGTCGCCAACAAACGCTTTGATGTCGCCAAGAACCGCTACGTGATCGGGCGAATCGGAATGGACAATCTGTATCTGGCGCAGCAGGAGAAGGACCAGGCGATTCAGGCCTATGTGCAGGCGTTGCGCGGGTACTGGAGTGCGTACTACCGCTTGCGCCGCGTGACGTTGTACGACTTCGAGCAGGGGGCGGTGCTGCGGCCCTGATCTTCAGCAACGGCGCGCGAAAAGGCCGCGGAGCACATGCCCCGCGGCCTTTCGTGTTCTGGTCTCCTGCGGCTGCCTAGCTCCCTAACGGTGTGCAGGGAACGGGAAGACGTCGTGCATCGCACTCTGCTGCCGGGATGATCATGTTCGGATAGATGATGTCACCCGGGCGGTCGAGAGGCAGCGTGCTCGTCCTGCCGTAGCGACGTGCATCAATCCAGCGCGTGCCCTGCGTCCACATCAGCGAGAAGGTCCGGTTGTAGAGCACCTCGGTGATGAAGTCGGCGTTCGAACTACCGGCGGTCAGCGCTGACGCGCCGAGTCCACCCGCATGCAGACGCACCAGGTTGATGTCATCAACCGCACCCTGGCGTGCGCCAGTGTTCCAGCGGATCTCGGCCCGAAGCAGGAGCAGCTCTTCGTTGGTGATCCAGGGAAGGAATGCGCCGAGGTTGGCCTGCGTGGGATCGGCGGTGCTGTTGAACATCACCGGCTTGTGTGTCCCCACGAGGTCGTTGAGGTTGAGCGTGCGTCCGGCAGCGCGCACCTTGGTGGTGAGCCGACGGTCCGGGACGCCATTGCTGGACTGCGCCCCATTCACAATCGACGGGTGCACCCAGAAACGCTGCGAGGCGATCGGCTCGCTGACCGGGTTGGTCGGCTCGCCCGCTGCCGTGGAGTAGGCATAGTACACGCCGGTGGTCAGTGAGCCGGGAAGACCGGCATCGCTGACAAACGACGCCGCCATGGCCGTCGCCGCCGACTGCCAGCACGCGGTGCAGTTCACAAAGGTCGCGCGATGCACCTGCATCTTGGCGGCCAGACCCCGGTTGAACCGAGCGTAGGTCGCCGGTGTGCTGAAGCCGGTGTAACCCGGTGGGATCGTGAAGGGGAAGGCGGCACCACCGTTCTGCAGATCGGTGAAGGCCTCGTCCATGAGGTCGGCGGCCGTTTTGAGAGCGGCGTCGAACGACACAAACGGGGCTGGTGCACTCCCCAGCTCCTTGTCGGTGGCAACCGGCACACCTAATGCTCCGGTGCGTATCGCCACACGGTGGAGCATCCAGGCCTTCACCGTTTTGGCAAATCCGGCGGAGGCACGGACTTCGGCGGCCGTCATACCCGCAGCACTGGGGAGTGCGACGAGATACGTGTTGGCCGAACGAATGGTCTGGTAAAGGTTGATCCAGACCGCGCTGTGCCGTCCCGTGGGGTCTGGCGGTCCACGGAATTGCTCCTGCGTTTCGCGCGGGTCGTTACCGAGCAGGTTGTAGCCCTCACGGCCATAGAGCGCATACACGGTCGCTTCGGCGCCCACGTCAGCATAGGCCTGCGAGAAGAGACCGGTGGCGGCGCGGGCCAGAATGGCGCGCGTGGGTGCCCCGGTGAGGGATTCGAGCGTTGGTGCGTTGGTGTTGACGATATCGAGGTCGCGGCAGCCGAAGGCGGCCGCCATGGCGAGAGGCGCCAGCAGGCCTCGCACCGCGATGCGTGTATTGAGTCGGCGCATGGGATTAGAAGCCAAGGGTGACATTGAGCAGGATGTTCCGGGAGGGCGGATAGGGCGCGATGTCGAGGTTGTTTCGGATGGCCGCGGAGCCGAAGTTGGCGACTTCGGGATCGAGGCCGCGATATGGCGCGAACATGAAGAGGTTACGCGCGGCAACGCCAACCCGGGCGTTGCGCAAACCGTTCACCCGCGAGAACCAGCTGGTTGGCACATCGTAGTTGAGCGACACTTCGCGCACCTTCACGAAGGAAGCACTTTCGATGTAGGGCGAGATGGCACCCTTGAGGTAGCCGTCGTACCGCTTGGCCCAGGCCGGAGAACCCCAGTCTTCGGAGGTGCGGCCGTCGTCCTGCAGATACTCGGTCAGGTTGATGACATTGCCACCCTGTTGCCAGTCGACAATGGTGTTGAAGGTGACGCGCTTCCACGACAGGTCATTGGAGAAACCCATGCGGAAGTTCGGGGCCGAGTTGCCGAGCTGCGACAGCACTGCCGCGCGATTGCCCTGTGCGTCGAAACCGAAGCCGACGATCTGCGTGATCTGCTTGCCAACTTCCACGCGGGTACGACCCAGGTTTCCGAAGCCAGACGCCGCCGGGAAGAACGGCGGGAGACCCGCGAGATCTTCGACTTCGCTGTCGTAAGCCGTAAACGTCGACCGGCTGACCCAGGTCATGTTTGCCGTCTGGATGGGTGTAAAGCCGATGCCGGCCTCGATGCCCCAGTTACGGATCTTGCCACCATTGAAGACCTGGCTCGTGGTGCCTGACGAGGGCTCCGGCACACGCTGCAGCAGCAGGTTGGTGGTGTTGCGGTTGAAGTAGGTGAGTTCCCAGGTGAAGCGCTCGCTGAAGAGCGATCCTTCCGCTCCCGCCTCGATTTCCTTGAGACGCTCCGGTTCCACATCGGCGAAGCCCGCAATCTGCGACACTGCCACACCCTGCTGACCGCCAAGCTGCGGTGTCACCAGGTTGGTGAACTTCTGACCAAAGAGCGGCTGGTTGCCCGTCTCACCGTACGCCGCACGGAGCTTCATCTCGGTGCCGGCCCCAAAGACATTCTCAAAGCGGTAGGAGCCCGAGACGTTGGGGAAGATGTAGTACTTGTTGACGTCGCCCATCACGCTGCTGCGCTCGGCGCGCAGTCCGCCGCGCACCAGGAGACGCTCGCCGAGCATGCGCAGCTCTTCGCTGGCGTACACGGCAATGGTGCGCTCCTGCGTGAGGTTTTCGTTCACACCAGGGGTCGTCCCCTGGTTCACGTTGCGCTGACCCGGGAGCAGGTTCTGCACACGAATCTGGAACGTGTTGAGCTCACGATCTTCGTACTGCAGGCCGGCTGACGTCGAGGCATTGAGCCCGAAGATGGTGCCGGTGTGGATCGCATTCAGGTTGTAGTTGAAGAACTTGCTGCGACCACCGCTTTCGACCGACTCGCCGGGCAGCGGCTGCACACGCTCGAAGAAGAGATCGTTGTTGGTCCAGACGTTGTTGCGCTGGTCGAACACGTCAACACCGCCGCTGGCGACCACGCGCAGGCTCTGTCCTTCACCGATACGCGGGTTCCAGCCGAAGGTGGCGCCACCGGTAAAGCGATTGGTCTCTTCCTCGTTGACGCCGAGCTGCGCCAGCTGGAAGGGGTTGGAGTTGGCCGCGTTGCCCAATCCAGCGGGGCTGAGCGTCCCATCCGCATTGCGCTTGGTCAGATCGACAAAGCTGGGGATGTAGGTGAGGGCGTAGCCGTGGCACCCGTAGTTGTTACAGTTGTTGTTCCAGCCGCGTTCGTTGGTGTTGCGTGTGTAGACGCTGGACACGCGGAGGTCTGTCGTGGGGCTGAAGGTCTGGTCGACGTTGACCCGGAGACCCTGCTTGCCGGCACCGGTGTTCAGTTCGATCCCTTCATCGCGCTTCCAGTTACCGGAGATGAAGTACTTGGTGTTGGCATTGCCGCCACTGACGTCGGCGACCGTTTCGTGCGACGGATCACGCTGACCGTAGACGGCGGCGGCGTTGTCGAAGAACGGGTTGGGATTGTTCGCAAAGAAAGGCTGCGCGGCCGCGCCATAACGTGCGACGGCGGAATCCAGGGTCCACTTGCGATGCTTCATGAGGCGCAGGGGATCAAAGCGTCCCGCGCGCTGCGTGAGGTTGAAGCGCGGTGTCCCGCTGTTTCCGCGTGTGGTGGTGATCACGACCACGCCGTTGGCAGCCTTCGAACCGTAGATCGACGACGCCGAGGCACCCTTGAGGACTTCGATGCTGGCGATGTCGTTAGGGTTGAGGTCGGCCAGCCGGTTGACCGCGTCAGCCTCGAGTGTCGCATTCGCGGCGTTGTTGGTCAGACCGCGCCCGCCAGGCACAACGGCGTTGGAGTAGATCACGCCGTCCACGACGTACAGCGGGTCAAATCCGCCGAGGACGGTATTGTTGCCACGGATCTGCAGCTGAATACCGCCGCCGGGTGCACCCGAGTTGGCCTGCAGGTTGACGCCCGTGATCTTGCCGGTGAGGGAGGCCTCGACCGTTGGGACAGGGACCCGCTTGAGCTCGTCGCTGGTCACCAGTGCGACAGAGGTGGTCGCACTCCGGCGTTCGATGGTCGTCGCCTGACCGGAGACCACTACCTCATTAAGCTTGAAGACGTCCTGGGCGAGCGCGAAGTCGGCCGTATTCTGTGCGGCCGCGAGGGTGAACTCCACCCGTTTGAAGCCGATCAACCGCACCTGCAGGCGAACATCTCCTGTCGGTGCATTCAGCGAATAGCGGCCGTCAGCGCCACTGCGAACGGTTTGGCCACGCGTGGGACCGATGACCGATACCTCCACGCCATCGAGCGGCGTGCCCGCTCCCTGGCGAGTGATGAGGCCGGTAACGCGACGATCCTGCGCCCCAAGGCCTGCCGGAAGTGCCAGCAGTGCCAGGGCAAGGAAACGCCAAGGGGGACGTCGAAGCATCATGCGCAATCTCTCCCGCAAATGAGGGTGGACCCGCTCGGCCTAACGCCAAGCGTAGGCCTACGCTGCCACCTCACCCGTCCCACCGCAAGCACCGTGACGCATCAAAGTCATGTATGCGTGACGGTAGAAATACTTCATGGTGCGCCGCTACTGGCTGCGTGGGGGGAGAGACGTAACTTGGATGCCATCTTCACCATCTACCGGTTGGTATCCATGAGAATCCCCTATAAAAAGCTCGGGGTCGGACTTGCGGTCGTAGGGGCCATGGCCTCTCCAGCTAATGCACAGCCCGCTACGCTGAGCGCCGAAGAGGTCACCTCCCTGCGCTCGGTTGTTGGGGGAACGGCCCAATGGTTCCCCGACGGCAGTCGGATTCTCATCGGCGGTGCACTTGGTGGCTCGGACCTCTGGTCGGTGCCGTCCACCGGTGGCTTTCCGGTCTCCATGAACATGCGCATGGGTGAGACGGCCTTTCTCCAGGCGAACCAGCCGAAATTCTCACCGGACGGGAAGTGGATTTCCTACCTGGCCCAGAGCGGCAATGCCACCGAGTTGTATGTGCGCTCGGTGGAGAATGGGCGAATGCAGCAGGTCACCAGACTCGGTGCGCGCATCAATTCGTATTCATGGGCACCCGATGGCAAACGGCTGGCCCTGGCAGGCGACAAGTACGGAAGCTTCGACATCTGGATCGCGGGGCTCGATGGCGCTGCCCAGCGGCTGACGAGTGATGGGCGGTACGAGGTGTTTCCGGTTTGGACACCCGATGGCAAATCGGTGGTCTACGTTCGCATGGACGACCGCTGGCTGGACCACGATGTGCTCGAACTGGGCGCTGCAGGGCAGGGAACGCCGCGGCTCATCGTCTCAGACAAGGACTTCTTCGACTACCAGGCGGGCGGCAACTTCGGCTATCCACTCATCTCACCCGATGGCAAGCAGCTGGTCTTCAAGTCACATCGGAGTGGCTGGGTGAACTACTGGATGGTGCCGATGGCTGGCGGTACGCCGCGGCAGGTTGCGGCCGAAGAGGCCAATCAGAGCGGCGCCCGCTGGTCCCCCGACGGCAAATCGATGCTCTATCAGAGTCTCTGGAATGGGATGCAGGATCTGCGGGTGGTTGACGCGGCGGGTGGCAAGGCCCGGGTGCTCGCGAAGCCCGAGACGATGGGAATGGTCTCCAACGGCGAATGGTCGCCCGACGGCGCCTCGGTGTCGTACACACTCGAAACACCCACGGCGCCCTCCGATCTCTACGTCGTGGCCGCGGCCGGTGGTGCGGCGCGCCAGCTGACCCATTCCGCAGGCCCCGAGTATATCAGCAGGGCACTCATCCGTCCTCGCAAGGTCACCTACAAGACAAAAGATGGCTTCACCGTCGCGGCGTACCTCTACGAACCCATCCAGAAGACGGGTGAGAAGGCGCCTGGTATTCTGTACATCCACGGTGGGCCCACGTCGTCGTTCAATGACACCTACCAGGCCGAAGTGCAGTACCTCGCCATGCGCGGCTACGCAGTGTTGCTGCCCAACATCAGAGGTAGTTCGGGCTACGGCAAGAAGTTCGAAGATGCCAACAATGCCTGCTGGGGACGTTGTGATCTGATCGATGTCACGGCCGGCGTGGACTATCTCCGTTCGCTCACATATGTCGACGGTGAGAAGATGGGCATCACCGGGACGAGCTACGGTGGTTGCATGAGCCTCGCGGCGGCCGCCTTTGCGCCGGGCGTCTTTCAGGCAGCAGTGGCAGTGTCCGGCTACGGTGACTGGTTCCACATGGTCCAGGAGCAGGAACTGCGACACCTGAAGCTGGTGGAGTACGAATTCGGCACCTTACCGGCTGCCGACCCGGTGTATCGCGCCTCGTCGCCGATCTTCAACATCAAGGACATTCAGACGCCGATCATGCTGCTGCACGGTGTTGGGGCGCAGCTGCCGCGTTCCGAGGCGTCGCGGATTTTCGCCGACCGCCTGGAGATGAACTACAAGCCCTTCGTCTACAAGACGTACCCCAACGAGAACTACTATGTGCGGGGACGCGACAACATGATGAAGATGTTTGCGGACATCACCGCCTACTTCGACCAGCACCTCAAAGGTGGGCGGGTGGCCACGGCGGGGATGTAGCACCGGAAGGAATTGGAAACCCGCCGTACCATCGCTACCGTAGGGAGAGATACCCAACCTCCCTACTGACTTGGCCGCCACACCCCTTCCCAGCACCAGAAAGACGTATTGGCACGAGACGAGAGCGCCGCGGTACAGTCTGACCTTTGCGCTCCCGCTCTTCGTGCTCTACGAGCTCCTCGCTGCTGCCCTGAGTCAAGGGGCGCAGGGGCTGCGGAATGGCGCCGATGTCATGCTCAAGGCGCCATTCGTCGCGCTCACGGGCGCTCGTGGTCCCCTGGTGTTCGTCGGGCTGCTTGGTGTCATCTTCCTCTGGCTGGTTTATCGCGACTCCAGGGGAAAGGCGCCACTCAAAGCCTCCACCTTCGCCTTCATGCTGGCGGAGTCGGTGGTACTCGCCGCAGTGTTTGGCGTGGTCGTGGGTATGGTGACGGCCCAGCTCCTCAACCCGATGCAGCGCCTTGCCATGGGTGTTCAGCTGGAACAGCTCGGGGTGCCCAGCGGCATCATGGTGTCGTTAGGTGCCGGGTTGTACGAAGAACTCCTCTTCCGGGTGATTCTCGTGGGGGCGCTGCTCTGGGGGAGTCGCAAACTCCTCGGCTGGGGCCCGGTGGCCAGCGGCACCTTCGCCATCCTTGGTGGGGCCCTCATCTTCTCCGCCTTCCACTATGTGGGGCCCTACGGCGACGCCCTGACCCTGTCGTCGTTCATGTTCCGCGCGGTGGCGGGGGTGGCCTTCAGCGCCCTGTATGTCGTCCGTGGCTTTGGCATCACGGCGTGGACCCATGCGCTGTACGATGTGATGCTGGTGCTGCTCGCGTAGGGCTGCCTAACGCTTGAGTACCACGGTGCGTGTGGCTTGCCCGAGCTCCACCGCACCGGTTTCCACCCGCACCCGCACGTCGTAGGTGCCCGGTGCCAGGTGCGACACATCCACGCCTAACGATCTCGAAGTGCGGGCACCCGCAGGCTCGGTGAGGCGTACATGCACGGGGGCGGCCGCTTCGGCCAGGCGCATGCTACGCGCCAGCCGGGTGAGCCAATGCGCCGAGCGCGGATACACGGACAACACGAAGGTCACCGAGTCACGCGCCGCCGGATACTCCCAGTAAATCCCCAGCCGGTCACGACGCGACGTTTCAAGCGAGGGCAGCGCACGGCTGATCACGTCATCGAGAGTGCCGTCGGTGGGCGACGGGTCGGAGTAGAGCAGGAGCCCCAGTTCAGCCGAGTCTGGACGCGGGAGTGCAGCGCGATATCGCGCGAGGCCCTTGGTTTCGGGGGCGCTCACCTCGAGACTGGTCCAACCTGAATCGCGTGTGGCTCGCACACGGAGCACATGGTCACTGCTCACCGCAACCCGCTGCGCACCGCTGAACCCACGCACGGCGAGGGCCGCCGAAAGCGAGGCACGTTCAAAGGTGGTGTCGGCAGGGGGTCGCCATGCCGCGACCACTTCCATGGAGTCTCCACGCAGAAAACGAGTCACCTGCGCGGGCACAGCTTTCACGACTTTGGCGTAGGCGGGCGAATACCGCGACGCTGCCTCCGGGACACTGAAGCGGTAGGCCTCATTCGAGAGGCGACGGGCATCGCCGAGTGCGTCGTCCACTGGCCAGAAGTCGAATGCAGGATGTGCCTCGTGCCCGATCACACTCACCTCCGACGGACTCAGCGCACTCTGATCTCGTCGCGACCAGCGCTCCGGCCAGCCAAAACGCACCAGGAGTTCGTGTGTGTCCTCGGCCCATGACATCTGGTAGGTCGAGCGTGAGTGGCGCTCGAGATGCGACATGACGTGACGGGCATAGTGCTCGGTGCGCCGGTCGTTGCCCGGCACACTCCAGAGTGGATCGGCTAGTGCCCAGGTGGTGTCGGCCCAGCTTCGCCGCTCGGCACAGGAACGCCCGCGGTACACCCGCGCGGCCGTGGGGGGCAGGAGATCGGCAATGTTCTCCCAGCGGCAGCGCAACTCGTCAGGCATAACGAGCAGGGCTGCCGAAAAGGAGGAGTCGGCCTCGGCGTAGGCCCGTTGTGTGTGCAACACCAGTCCCTCGAGGGCCCGGCACCACCACGCCTCGGCGCGACAACGTTCCGCCGCGTCCAGCGCTTCACCGGCACGTTCTGCTTCCAGGAGATAACGCACCTGCTGGCCGACGATCCATCCGTCGCCGGGGAGCCACTTCGCTGCTTCGCCAAGTCGTACGAGCAGCGCTTGTCTGAGTGGGGCGATGCTTGCGGGCTCTTTGGGTCCCTGGGGTGACTCGTCGTCATGCCAGTAGCAGAAACGACCCACTCGCACGTCGCAGCGACCGCTGTACCCACCCCAGGTAACGGGGAGACGGCGACGACGCTGGATCTCAAAGTCACCCTGCGCCCCGACCGCGTCGCGACGCAGCCGCGCGGAGTCCGGGAGGCTGGCGCCCTGCGGATCAACCGGGGCGCTCTGCAGCAGGAGAGTAAGGGCGAGATGATACATCGGGCTCGTGCTCCTCCTCACGATAGAGGCGCCACATCGATTGCGCGAGGTGTGCCCCAGCGTAGGTTCGACGCTTCAGCCCTCAACACGTTTCATCCCACATGCACCGAAGCCTCGTACTTCTTTCTTTCGCCGCTGGTCCTCTCGCCGCGCAACGTGCGCCGCAAGAGGCACCAGCCCGGCCAATTGCCCAGGTCGCCGCCGATCCAGACTCAGCGATCTGGCGGGGGCTCGAGTGGCGCAACATCGGACCAGCCAACACCAGCGGGCGTGTGGCCGACGTCGAAGGGGTGCCGGGAAATCCCGC
>CADEFN010000003.1:0-393122 GCA_902826615.1 uncultured Gemmatimonadota bacterium | reverse complement strand
TGTGGCATCCATGGGTGATGTGGCGCTGGAACCGGGGAACCCCGAGGTGATCTATGTGGGCACGGGCGAAGGCGCACCGCGCAACTCCGTGTCGTTCGGCAATGGCATGTACAAAAGCACCGATGGCGGCAGTACCTGGCGTCACCTCGGCCTTGCCAGCAGCGAACGGATCACCCGTGTGCTGGTGAACCCGCGAAACACGCAGCAGGTGTTTGTCGGCGTGCTCGGCCATTCCTACGGGCCTCACCCCGAACGCGGGGTGTATCGAAGCGACAATGGAGGAGATACCTGGGAACGTGTGTTGTATGTCGACGATCAGCATGGTGTGGCGGACATGGACATCGATCCCGCCAACCCCAACATCGTCTATGCCGCCATGTGGCGCTTCGAGCGGAAACCATGGACGTTCTGGAGTGGGTCGGAGCAGGGCGGCGTGTTCAAGTCGGTGGATGGTGGCAAGACATGGCGCAAACTGACCAATGGGCTCCCCAGTCTTGTGGGCCGCATCGGTGTGAAGGTGGCGCCGAGCAATCCCGATGTGGTGTACGTGATCGCCGAATCGAATGGTGGCATCATGTTTCGGTCGAGCGACAAGGGCGAGACCTTCAGCGTCATGTCCCGCGACCAGAACCTGGTGAATCGCGGGTTCTACTACACCCAGCTGCGTGTCGATCCGAAAGACGAGAACCGCGTGTATGCGGTCAGCTCATCGCTCCATGTGTCGATCGACGGGGGGCGCACCTTCCGCAACATCACCGGTAGCACGCACGTGGACTTCCACTCGTTATGGATCGACCCCATCAATCCCTCGCGCATCTGGCAGGGTCAGGACGGAGGAACGGCGGTATCGTACGACCGTGGAGAGACGTGGGAATCCATCCACAACGTGCCACTGGCGCAGTTCTACGCGATCTACGCGGACCGTCGTGCGCCATTCTACAAGGTCGGCGGCGGACTGCAGGACAACGGATCGTGGACGGGGCCGGTGCGCACGCGGGAGCCCTTTGGCATCCAGAACGACGATTGGCGCATGGTGTCGTTTGGCGATGGCTTTCAGATCGCCGCCCATCCCGATGACCCGGATGTCTTTCTCTCCGAGGCACAAGGCGGGATGCTGTCGCGCACCAACATGCGCACCCGCGAACAGTTCGATGCCTCACCGCAGCCGCGGCGTAACGATGGCGGGCCCGTTGGCGATCTCAAGTACCGCTTCAACTGGAATGCACCTGTCATCCAGTCACCCCACGACGGCAAGGTGGTGTACTTCGCCGGGAATGTGGTGTTCAAGACCACGGACTTTGGCGCTGGCGCCTGGGAGCAGATCTCCCCGGACCTTTCGACCAACAATCCGGAGAAACTGAAAAACGCCGGTGGTCCAGTCTGGAAGGAGAACACCACCGCTGAATACCATGGCACCGTGATCTCGTTCGCAGAGTCGCCGGCACAGGCCGGGGTGTTGTGGGCCGGAACGGATGACGGCAACCTCCAGCTCTCGCGGGACGGCGGCAAGACCTGGTCCAATCTCACAACAGGCGGCCCAGCGGTGCCGCGGTTCTCGCCTGTTTCGCATGTGGAGCCGTCGCGTGCCGCAGCCGGTACGGCGTACGTGGCGTACGACCGGCACATGTTCGACGACTTCCGCGCCCACATCTACAAGACCACGGACTTCGGCCGGACCTGGACGGAGATGGGTGCGGCCATGCCTAACGGCGCACATGTCTGGGTCGTGCGAGAGGACCCACGCAACCCCCAGTTGCTCTATGCCGGCACCGAAATCGGGCTCTTCGTGTCCACGGATGCCGGGCGGACGTGGACAAAGCGCCACCTCCGGAACCTGCCGGTGGTCGCTGTCCACGACATCCTCGTTCATCCCGTGACGAACGATCTCATCGTCGGCACCCATGGTCGCGCCATGTGGGTGCTCGATGACGCCACACCACTGCAGTCGCTGGATGCCACCATCCGGGCGTCGGCAGCACATCTCTTTCAGCCCATGCCGGCCTGGCGCTACTCCATCAAGGAAACCCGCTTCATGATCGGCAACAAACCCTTTGCCGGACCGAACCCGGCCTATGGCGCGCTGCTGACATACTATCTGCGGGAGAAGCCGGACAGCTCGGCGGTGGTGAAGCTCGAGGTGCTCAACGCGAGTGGGGCAGTGATCCGCGAGATTCGCCGCCCCTCGCGCAACGCGGGGCTCAATCGAGTGGCCTGGGACCTCAACTACGACCCGCCACGAGCACGACGCGACTCCTCGGTCGCCGGTGACGAAGGGTTCTTTGCCGGGCAGGTCCGCGGGCCGCAGGCGCTTCCCGGTCGCTACACCGTGCGTCTCACGGTCGGTTCGCAGCGATACGAACAACCAGTGGAGGTGAAGCTCGACCCCGAAGCCACTGCCACTCTCGCCGACCTGACGCAGCAGTTCGAATCGGCGCTGCAGGTGCGAGAGCTGCGTTCGCAGCTCAACGATACGCTCAAGGCTGTCGACCGGCATCGCGCGCAGCTCGTCGCGCAAAAGACACTCGCGCAGTCACTCCCCGCCGCAACCCGCACCACCACCCTGCAGCAACTCGACACCGAGATTGCGGCGGTCGACTCGGCTCTCGCTGCTGTGGCCATACCGCAGGGCACCCGCGCGTGGACGGAGGGGCCACGACTGGTGGAGCGCCTGGGGGCGATCTTCAGCGGGATCGATGGGCCCAACAAGGCGCCGACGCGAGCGCAGCTGGAACTGGTCGGTGAGCTGCGTGTGGAGTTGCAACGTGCGGTGGAGCGCTTCCAGGCCATCCTCGTTCGGCGCGGGATAATCTCCTAGGCCGAACGAGGCGCGTCGTCAGCCGTCAGTGCGCAAGGCCTGCATCGGGCTGTCGGCGGCGGCGCGTCGCGCCGGTAGCCAGGTGGCAAGGAGAGCCACGCCGAACAGGGCAGAAGATGTCACGGCAAAGGTCAGTGCATCCATGGGACTGACCGCATAGAGGAGCTTCTGCAGGAACCGTGTTGCCACGGCGGCGAGCAAGAGCCCAACGAATGTGCCGGCGAGGGCGAGCTGTGTGCCCTCCCGGGCGGTGAGCAGCAGGATGTCACGTCGGGTAGCGCCTAACGCCATCCGGACGCCGAGCTCGCGTGTTCGACGGCCCACCGAATAGGCGATCACGCCATACAGGCCCACGGCGGCCATGAGCAGGCCCACTCCACCCATGAGTGCGGTCGCCGCCGCGGCCACACGCTGGGGAAAGAGACCGACGGCCGTCGCCTGCTGCAGCGTGCTGATCACCGGCATCGGCAAATCGCCATCGATGGAGCGCATCAGACCACGCAGATCCCCGATCGCCTGCGCCGGTGGGGCCGCTGTGCGCACGACGAGGAAACGATTGGAGGTGGAGTTGAGAGGACTGTAGAAGACCGGCGGCACTGCGTCTGCCACCGTGTTGTAGCGCGCATCACCCGCCACACCAACTACTGTCACTGCGCGACCGGCAATGCGGAAGCTCCTGCCTAACGCGGAGCCGTCCGGCCAGAGCTGTCGCGCGAGGGTCTGATTGACAATGACAACCGGCGCATCGCCCGTGAGGTCACCGACGGTAAACTCACGCCCCTCGAGCATCGGCTGCTGCAGTGTGCGAAAGTAGCCGTCACCGACCTGCGCGGTGGACACCTCAATGCCGCCCACCGAACCATCGGAGCGCACGCGTTCGTGTCCCGGCACCTCGATGCTGGCCTGCGACGTCGCCGCCGTCATGGGGAGTCGATCAGCGAAGGCCACATCAGACACCCCAGCAAGGGTCCCGGCCCGTTCCTTCACCGTCGAGAGCACCGACGAGATCCGATCGGGGGAGTATCCCCACGATCCCGGAAGCAGCGAGGCCGCGACAATGCCATCGGTCGCGAAGCCGGGATGAGTACGTCGTGCCTCGTCGAGCACCCGCACAAAGAGCCCGGCCGACACCAGGAGCACCAGCGAGGCCGCGAGCTGCCCCACGATCAGGAGACGTCCGCCTATCCCGCGGCGCTGTCCGGCACCCGCGCTGTTGTCGCGAAGACGAGTGGCCACGTCGCGCCCCGCTCCTTGCAGAGCGGGGGCGAGGCCAAACACCAAAGCAGTGAACAAGGACACACCTAACGACACCAGCAGCGCGCGACCGTCCGGTGTGATCTCGATGACCGGTGACCGGTCCACCGGAAGACGCACGGCCTCGAGGGCATTGGTGGCCATGAATGCGAGTCCAACGCCACCGGCGGTACCCATGGCAAAGAGCACCAATGTCTCGATCAGCAGCTGACGAATGAGGCGCCAACGACCGGCACCCAGCGCTCGGCGCACGTTCATCTCGCGCGCCCGCGCCACGGCCCGTGCCGACAACATGCTGGCCACGTTCACACTCGCGATCAGCAGCACCAACGCGGCGCCGCCCACCAGGATGGAGAGGAATCCCTGGAAGGGCCCGCGCGCGTCCTCGGGCACCGCGCGCAACATGGTCGCTGTGGCGCTGTTGCGCCGACGATCTTCGGGGCGCTCGTCAGGGTCTGCCGCCACCGAGGCCAGAATGCTGGTGAGGTCACGCGTGGCGTCGTCGAAAGTGACGCCATCGCGGAGTCGTCCGATTGGCCGCACATACTCCGGGGTACCCGCCGGGCGTGTGCCAAAGAGCACGGTCGTTATGGCGGTGGGCACGTAGACGTCGTCGGAGACAATCGGCATGGCGCCGCGAAAGTCAGGCCCCATCACCCCAACAACCGTCAGCGCCACCCGGTTGATGCGGATGGTTTGTCCGATGACGGCCGGATCTCCCGCAAACTGCGTTTGCCAGAAGAGGTGTGACAACACTGCCACGGGACGCGCGCCAACTGTGGCATCATCTTCCGGCGTCAGCACACGTCCCAGTGCGGCGCGGGCGCCCAGCACCTGGAAATACCCGCCCGTGACCTGCACCGAACTCACGGCAACAGACCCCGCATCGCTCTGCACGGTAGCGTTGGAGCGATTCCAGCCGGCAAGGCCTGTGAGGGTGCGGTTCCGCACCAGCAGCCGCTCCATCGCGGTGCGGGTCATCGTCATCTCGCGTCCGTTCTCCGTGTTGCGCAAGGAAAGTCCCGCGAGACGCTCTCCCTGAGTGGCCCCGGGAACCGGGCGCATCACCAGGGCACGCAGGGCACTCCACGTGGTCGTGACCGCACCGCTGCCCAGGGCAATGATCACCACCGACACCACGGTAAAGACCGGACTGCGCCGGAGCATGCGCAGCGAAAAGCGCAGATCGGCAAGGACGGAGTGCAGCATGGAGTCACGCAGGGGGTGAAGGTCGGCAGACAGCGCACGTGCGGGACGATCTCGCAGGCTGTCCACATGTTCGGCGAGGGCAGAGCGCAGCATGGAGGGCACAACCCGCGCCCAGTAGAGCGCGATCCCAGGCCTTCCACGACGCTCTCGTTGTTCGCGCAACTGGTCGCGAAAGAGGTCGCGTTGATCGGCGCCAAAACGCCGCCGAAAATCCGCGGGGTAGAGTCGTTGCAGAAGCGTGAAGGCGGCGAGATGCCGGCGATCCTGTTCCGTCATGTTGCCCACCGTTTGACCACCGCACGGGCCTTGGCCGACGCGAGGAGTGATCGCAGTCGCTTGAGTTCGGCCGCCAGCACCCGCGATCCGATCGGGGTGATCCGGTAGTATCGCCGCCGCTCCTCCCCCAGTTCGGGCACTGGTCGCGACTCACTCTCGGCCACCAGCCCATCCGCGAGGAGCCGCTTGATCACCCGATAGAGATTGCCGGGTTCGAGACGTATCACCCCGTCGGTCTGCTGATCGATGTGCTGCACCAGACCATACCCGTGCAGCTCCTGCTCGGAGAGGGCGAGGAGGAGCTGGAGCTCCACGGGTTTGAGTGGCAGAAAGGACGCGAGATTCACGAGGCGGGATATATGATCAAAGTGATCATACGGCCACCCCCTTCGCAGGTTTCACACGACTTCGGCCATGGCGTATCTTGCGGGATACGTCCCTTAAAGGCACACCATGCGCCCAGATACGATTGCCGTTCACGCCGGTCGCCGTCCCGATCCTTCGACGGGAGCCATCGCCGAGCCGATCCACCTCTCGACGACCTTTTTGCGTGAGCCGGACGGGTCCTTTGCCAGCGGCTATATCTACTCGCGGGAGAAGTCGCCCAATCGCACGAACCTCGAGGCGGCACTCGCCCTCATGGACGGTGGGGCTGACGCGGCAGCGTTTTCATCCGGACTCGCTGCCACGAATGCGGTGCTGCAGACGCTGCGATCCGGCGATCATGTGATTTGTCCGAAGGAAGTGTACTACGGCACCAAGAAGCTGCTCACACAAGTGTTTGATCGTTGGGGTTTGACCCACACCATCGTCGATACCTCCAACCTCGACGCGGTGCGGGCCGCTGTGACGCCGCAGACCCGTCTCTTGTGGGCGGAGACCCCGTCCAACCCCACGCTCACCGTCACTGACATCGCCGCCATGGCAGAGATCGCGCGGCAGGCCAACGCGCGACTGGTGGTGGACAACACCTGGGGCACGCCGATGGGGCAGCGCGTGCTCGACCTCGGCGCTGACATCGCGATGTACTCCACTACCAAGTACCACGGTGGCCACTCGGATGTACTGAGTGGTGCGCTGGTCACTCGTCAGGCAGATGAGTGGTGGGCGCAGATCCGGCTGATCCAGTCCACCGGTGGGGCGGTGCCTTCTCCCTTTGACGCCTGGCTGGTGCATCGGGGGATGGCGTCGATGGTGTGCCGCTTTCGTCAGCAGTGCGCCAGCGCGCAGCGAGTCGCCGAGTTCCTCACGACGCACGATGCCGTGGAAGCGGTGCACTATCCTTCACTTTCTTCGCACCCGGGTCACGCCATCGCCGCCCGGCAGATGACATTGTTCGGCGGAATGGTGGCTGTGCAGGTGAGGGGCGGGTCGGCGGAAGCGTTGCAGCTCACCGGTCGCGTGAAGTTGTTCACCCGTGCCACGTCACTGGGTGGCGTTGAGAGCCTGATCGAGCACCGCAAGTCGGTCGAGGGTCCGGAGAGCCCCACGCCCGACAACCTGCTGCGGTTGTCGGTTGGGCTCGAGGATGCGGATGATCTGATCGACGATCTGCGCGAGGGCTTGTCGCGTTAGGCTTTGGGTGAGGGGCGCACCCGGCGAAGGGCTTTGCCCGCCTTCGCCCCGTTGGCCTTTCCGTCGGCAAAGACTTCAACGCCGTTGACCCAGACGCGCTTCACTCCGGTTGATGGCGCGTGTGGTGCCTCCGGTGTGGCGGCGTCGAGAATGGTTGCCGGATCAAAGAGCACGAGGTCAGCCTTCATGCCGGGAGCAATCGTGCCCCGCGAGGGAATGCCGGCGTGTGCCGCGGCGAGCGAGGTGCTGCGCCGCACCGCTTCCTCCACCGACATCACACCGCGGGTGCGAACATAGTGCCCGAAAATCCTGGGAAAGCTCCCGAACCCCCGCGGATGACTCCCGGTGAGTGAACCGTCCGTGCAGAAGTTGGTGTGTGGCCAGCGCATGATCTTTTCGACGTCTTCTTCGGTCATGCTGGTGGCGATGATACTCTCCACCGTTTCGCCGTCATCGAAGTTGGGCTGCGCCTGCTTGCGCATGGCCTCGGCGTCTCGAATGAGGTCGATGAGTGCCGTCACCGAATCCACGCCACTCAGCGCGGCCACCTCGGCGAGTGTCTTGCCCTGATACGCGCGATTAGGCCTGTAGACGGCAAGCCGGAGACCGCCCGGCGTGGTCGTCTGCGTCAGTGCAAAGTTGGCGGAGGCGCGGTTGGTGTAGTCGCGCTTGGGGAAAAGCACCGTGATGGTCGATTGCCAGAACAGATACGGATAGATGTCGGCGGTGATATCCACGCCACTGGCGCGCGCCGCATCCAGCAGTGTGACCAGCGAATCGGCGCGGCCCCAGAGGTCACGCATGGCGAGTTTGGTGTGCGAGATCTGCACGGGGAGCCGCGCCTCGCGCCCGATGCGAATGATCTCGTCGATCGCTTTCCAGAAGGCAAAATCTTCGCTGCGGATGTGACTGATGTATCGGCCTCCGGCCGCCGCTGTGACTTTCGCGAGGGCGAGCACCTCCTCTCCGCTCGAGTAGATCCCGGGGTCGTACTCCAGGCCGGTCGAGAGGCCTAACGCGCCCTCGTCGAGCCCACGCTGGAGCAGCACCTTCATGGAGTCCACCTCGGCGGCAGTCGCTGTGCGTCGGTAGTCCTCGCCCATCACACGCATGCGGATGGAGCCGTGCCCCACGTAGCTGGCAACATTCACGGGAGGGGGCGTGCTGTCGACGTCCGCCAGGAACGACGCGATGTCGGGCACGGAGCCGCCGTCCTGGCCACCGATGATGGTGGTGATCCCCTGACTCACGGCCCCGAGCGCAGTGGAGTCCTCGCGGAGGTCGCCGTCCGAATGTGAATGGGTGTCGATGAAGCCCGGCGCCAACACAAGCCCGCCGGCATCGATCGTCACCTCACCTCGAGTCGCAGAGAGGTTGCCGACAGCGACAATGGAGTCCCCCGCAATTCGCACGGAGCCGCTGATCGCCGGTCCCCCCGTCCCATCCATGACCCGCGCATTGGTGATGAGGGCCGTTCCGGTCGCGGCAGGCTGACAGGCCGCCACGAGAGCGAGGAGGGAGCAGAGTAGGGTGGAAGAGCGCACAGGAGTCGAGAAGGAGGAGAGCCGCGAAGCTGGCGGTTGTGCACGCCCGTCGCCAGTTCGGACAGGCGAGACCGCGCGCCAATTTGCTCTCATAGCCCCGCCATCTGCCATCTGCCATCTACCATCTGCAGTCTGCCGTCCGCCGTCCAACACCACCCGTCCTGCGCCGTCCCCGTCGTCCTTCCCGCCTGTTGAGTGTCGCCCTCACTCCTTACGTTGAACCACCACTCGGGTAACCCCATGGACGAACGTCGCTCGCAACACCTGTATGGCCTCGCAGCCCTTGCCCTCGGACTCCTCCTTGGGCTGATCGCTGTTTCGCGCTCCCTCAAGGACATTCGTCGCGGCAACGAGGAGGTGGCCGTGACTGGGTCGGCGCGACGCCCCATCCGCTCGGACTTCGCAGTGTGGCGGCTGGTGGTCTCTTCGCAGTCGCCTTCACTCACGGCGGCCTCGCAGGAGCTTACCCGCACCGCCGACCGTGTCCGCCAGTTCCTCAAGGCCGAGGGCGTGGCCGACTCCTCGATTGTTGTCAAACCGGTCGAGGCGGCGGGGATTCCCGAACTCACCGAGGATGGGCGTGAGACGGGGCGCGTGCTCACCAATCGCGTGACCCAGACCTTTGAAGTCCGCAGCGCTGACGTCGACGCCGTGACGCGCACCTCACAGCGCGCCAGCACCCTCATCGCCGAGGGGATTCCGGTGGCACCCCAGGCACCCGAGTACCTGTACACCCGCCTCGCGGACATTCGCACCGCACTGCTCGAGGACGCCACGAAGGACGCTCGTCAGCGTGCCGAAGCGATTGTGAAGAGCACCGGCGCACAGATTGGCGCCGTGCGAGAAGCGCGTATGGGTGTGTTCCAGATCACACCGCGCTTTTCGACAGAGGTGAGTGACTATGGTATCAATGATGTCTCGTCCATCGACAAGGATGTCACCGCGGTTGTTCGTGTAACCTTCACGATCCGGTAGTCCGGCTCCCACTCCACACCCCACTCGTTATGCGCATGTTTCGTGTGCTGGTCCTGCTCGCCGCCACTTCTGCCACCGCACGTGCGCAGGGGGACGTGTGCCGTCCCGGAAAGGAGACCAACGAAGCAAAGATGCTCGCCTACTTTGCGGCGCCACTGGCCTTCTCTCCGTCGGGGAATGGCGGTGCCATGCGGAGTGGGGAGATTCGTGTGTCGTTCGACGCCACCTACATCCCGTCGCCGAGCAAAGACATCACCTCGCCCGAGTTCTGCTACAACCCCAACAAAACCGAGAACACGGAACTGTCTCCGGTCTTTCCGCGTCCCAGAATAGCGATCGGACTTGGCGGCGGCTTTCACGTGGAGGCGATGTACCTCCCGCCCATCACGGTCCTCGATGCGACACCGAACATGTTGTCGCTCGCGCTGGCCTACGCCTACTCGCTCCCGGGCGGGAAAACCACGCTCGCGGTGCGCGGTCATACCACCATCGGGCAGGTGGGCGGCCCAATTACCTGCTCGAAGGACGTGATCCAGACCAACCGCCCCACCGGGAATTGCTACGCCACCAAGCCCTCCGACGACACCTACAAGCCCAACATGTTCGGTGCTGAGGGCATCCTCGGCTTTGGCGGTACTTCGCGACTTCGCACCTACCTGGGCGGCGGTGTTACCAGCCTGCGTCCGCGCTTCCAGGTGGGCTTCGTGGATGCCCAGAACAACGTCGATAACACCGAGATCGAGGTCGACCTCGTACGCTTTTCGGCCTTCCTGGGGGGAGCCTACAAGGCCACAGAGCGTTTTGCCCTCACCGCCGAGCTGTACTCGGTGCCTCAGGACCTGACGACGGTGCGGTTCGGTGGGTCGTTCACCCTGCGGAACGGGAAGTAGCGGTCGTGCAGGCGAAAGCGGGCATCGCCAGAGGTCTTTGGGAGATCCCCGCTTTCGCGCGGACGGCGATGCGGTCACCTTTCGAGGTGTCCCGCTTCCCGATGCCGATGATGCGTTTTTTGCCACTTCTGCTCTGTGCCGTCGCGGCGTGCGCCGGTGCGCAGCCTCCAGCAACGGCCGCCTCTCGCCAGGCGGCCCCGGCGGCGTCCCAGACGGCCCCGCCAACGCAAGACTACTTGATGTTTGTGGTGGCCGAATCCGCCGACCAGGCGGCTCTGGTCCGCTTTGGTCCCAAGGGGATCAAGATCGAGCGGGAGCAGCGGGTCGGCATGATGCCGACCGAGATCAATGGACCGCATGGTATCGCCGTCTCTCCTGACGGCAAGTTCTACTACATCTCCATCGCCCACGGCACACCCTACGGCACCTTCTGGAAGTTTGCCGTCGCCAACGACTCCCTGGCAGGCAGGACCACGTTAGGTCTTTTTCCCGCCACGGTGCAGACCACTCCCGATGGCGCCCTTGCCTTTGTGGTGAACTTCAATCTGCACGGCGAGATGGTGCCCTCGTCCGTGTCGGTGGTGTCCACCGACGAGATGGTGGAGATCGCTCGCATCACGACCTGCACCATGCCGCACGGCTCGCGCATCAATCCGCAGGGCACGCACCAGTATTCGGCCTGCATGATGGATGACATGCTGACGGAGATCGACACACGCCAGCTTGAGGTGACGCGCCACTTCATGCTGGGGAAGGGGAAGGAAATGGGGATGAAGGGTGCCCCGGGCGCGATGAATCATGCGGGACATTCCACCGCCGGCATGACCCATGATCAGGCCATGGCGATGGCGGCCAATGTCCAGTGCTCGCCTACATGGGCGCAGCCGTCGGCCAGGGGTGACAAGGTCTATGTCGCCTGCAACAAGTCCAATGAAATCGTCGAAGTCGATTTTGCGACCTGGAGCATGACCCGACGCTGGGCGGCCAAGGACGGGGTGTACAACCTGGCGGTCTCACCGGATGGAAAGCGCCTCATCGCGACAAACAAGCGGGCCAAGTCGATCACCATCTACGACCTGGCAAGCGGCACGGAGGTGGCGACCTTGCCGACCTTCAAGGGCGTGGTGCACGGGGTGGTGGTTTCCCCCGACAACCGGTATGCCTTTGTGACGGAGGAGGGGAAGGGCTCCGAGCCCGGAACACTGGAGGTCTTCGATCTGGCCAGCCTCAAGAGTGTGGCCACGCTCGATCTCGGACAGCAGGCCGCCGGTATCGACTTCCTCAGGACAGAACCAGTCAAGTAGAAGCAGCGCGGCACCCGTGGAAGGCCTTGGGGTAACACGCCCCGTCAGGTGTCGTCCCCGCGAACCCTTTGCGCACTTTTCATGAGCCGACGTACCCTGTTCCTCGCCGTGATTGTTGTTGCCGCCTGCAGCAAGGAGCCCACGGACTCCGATAACGGCATCACCACCATCAACGTGTCGCAGGCGTCGAGTTTCGGTTTGGTTGGTGACTCGGTGCAGTTCACGGCACGGGTGATCGATGGCAATGGCCAAACGGTGCAGGGCGCTGCGGTGCAGTGGAGTTCTTCTGCCACCAACGTGGCCACCGTGTCGTCGTCCGGTTTTGTCACTGGCCGGGCTGTTGGCACCACCACGGTCACGGCAAGTGTTGGCACCGCCACGGCGTCGATCGGCTTCGAGGTCGATCCGAATCCCTGTACGACGCCGACGGCGATGGCGGTTGGCGAAGTGCGCCGATTCCGTGGCGCGACGGCCTTTGGATGCGCCGTTCTACCCGCAGCGGCTGGCGCGCAGACCTACCTCTACACTGTTGGAAACGCGCAGACCAAGCAGGATGACACCCTGACCTTCTCGTTCTCGCTTGCCGGCGGAACGTCGGCACGAGTGTCGACCAACGAGTACGGGCTTCGTGACCCGCGAGAAATCGCAGCGGTGCAGGCCATCGACTTTTCCGATGGTGTCGAGCAGCGGCTGCGTGCCTTCGAGCGCAAAGTGATCACCGAAACATTGCCGGTTACGCAGGGCCGTCGCCCGGCCCCGGGTGGTTCAGGCGCCGCGCTCGCGGTACAGGCGGCGTTCATGGATGTGGGCGATACGGTCGCCATTCGCGTGCCCAACCTCAACACGGGCAAGTCGATCTGCAAGGATTTCATCCCGATCCGCGCCGTGGTCAAGGCGGTCTCACGTCGCGCGACGATTCTCGAGGATGTGCTTTCGCCGCCGGGACGCCTGAGCAGCACCGACTATCAGGATATCGGCAAGGAATTCGACGAGCAGATCTATCCCACCGACACACTCTGGTTTGGCTCACCGACGGATCTCAACAACGATCAGCGGGTGTCGATTCTGTACACCCCGGAAGTCAACAAACTGACTCCTCCCGGTTCGGGTGGGATTGTCGGCGGCTTCTTCTTCGGCGGCGATCTCCTGCGCAAGGCGGAGTACTCCTCCACCAATGATTGCCGCAATCAGACCAACGAGCAGGAGATTTTCTATCTTCTTGCGCCCGACCCGCAAGCGGTGCACGGCAACGCACGGACAACCGCCGGCGTGCGCCAGGTGACCCGTGGCACCATCGCCCACGAGTTCCAGCACATGATCAACCAGAGTGTGCGGCAGTTCAACCCGGCGGTGAAGGCCTTCGAGACCCCGTGGCTCAACGAGGCACTCTCGCACTTTGCCGAAGAAGCGGTGGGGCGCGCGGTGAATGGGTTTACGGACTTCCAGAGTTTGCGCACCCTCGACATCAATCCAAACGCGCAGAACCAGAACGACTTCCTGGCCTTCTATCGTCAGAATCTGACCCGGTTCCGCTTCTGGACACTCCGACCCGACACCGCCTCACCCACCTCCGAGCGTGCCCGCGACCAGCTGGCCTCGCGTGGCGCCGCATGGGCGCTGGTGCGATACGCGGCGGACCAGTACGCCGGCGGTAACGCGCGCGCCTTTTTCCGACGCCTGGCGGCGGGGCCGGAGACCGATATCGGCAACTTTGTGTTGCGCACCGGAAGACCCTTCGATGAAGTCATCGGGGGCTGGCTGATCGCCAACTACGCGGACGGTCTCAACATCCCCGGGCTCAACACCCGCTACACCTACACCAGCTGGGATCTGCGCGACGTATTGAGCGGTGTGAACAACGGCACCCATCCGCTGCAGGTCAACAACTTCCCGGGAAGCTTCACGTCGCAGGCGTTCAGTGGCTCGGGGCAATACTACCTGCATTCGCGGGCGGCTGGGTCCGGGGCCACCAACCTCAACCTGCGGACAGCATCCGGTGCGCCCATGACAGCGAGTGGGGCACGGCTCTGGGTGCTGCGGATCAACTGACGCGAGGCCGCAATGGCAGGGGGCAGCCGCCGATCCGGCGTGCTGCCCCTTTCGTTTTCTGGCTAGTTCTCCCGGAGCGCGACCATCGCGGTTTCCTTGAACACGTCGCGTCCGCTGAGCAAACCGATACTCACGGCCAGGGCCAGCATGGCGGCCGCGATACCAGCGGCTTCGAGCAGCGCGGGCGCAAAGGGGCGGTTGAACACCCAGCGCATGATGGCCCACGCGCCCCCCATCGACAGCACCATCCCGCTCACCGAGCCGAGCACACCGAGCAACGCATACTCGGAGAAGAGAATCCGGCCGATCTGACGCCGGGTGGCGCCTAACGTCTTGAGCAGAACGCCTTCACGCACCCGCTCACGCCGCGTGGCGGCGACGGCCGAGAACAGCACCGGCACACCCATCGCGAGAGAGAACAACGTCAGGAATCGGATGGCCAGTGTGGCCCGGTTCGAGATGTCGCTGATAGTCTTGCGGATGAGGGTGAGGTCGATGCTCGCAACATTCGGGTAGGCCTGGACCACCTTGCGCTGCACCTGCCCCATGGTGGTGCCGGGGGCGGCCGCGACGACCACAAAGGTCTGCGGTGCCTTCTCCAGCGTCGCGGTCTGGAACACCGCGTAGAAGTTGGTCTCGAAACGCGCCCAGTTCACCTCCCGCAGCGAGGTCACCCGTGTCGGCACCCGGGCCCCTTGCACGTCCCAGGTGATCACGTCGCCTAACGTGACGCCGAGGTCGTCGGCAATGGAGAGTTCGAGTGAGACTTCGTCTTTCGGCTCTCCGGCTTTTGCCGCCGTCTGTCCCAGCCACTTGCCGGCAATGACCTTTTCCGACCCTGATACGGAGTCACGATAGGTCGAGCGATACTCGCGTCGCGCGGCCCATCCCCCGGGCCCGCCGGGTCCACGCCCACTGGGCTGCCCCTCGGCGCGTTGCTGTTCCTCCAGTCGCTCGGTGACATTCGATCGTCGCTTGACCTCCACGCCGTTGATGGCGGCAATACGCATCGTCACAATCGGCGTGCGCTGCAGCAGCTCCACACCCTCGGTGCTTCGCACCAGGGAGTCCACGCCGCGCCCCTGGTCCTCCTGCACATCGAACATGATCAGGTTGCCGCGCGACGCTTCCTGCGTGATCTGCAACTGCTTGAGCAGGTTGGCCTGAACGAGGTAGAGCGTCGACACCAGGAAGGCCCCAAAGCCGAGCGAGAGGACCACGGCCCGTGTCTGGTTGGCCGGGCGATACAGATTGGCCACACCCTGCCTGACGACATAGGGCCATCCGGCGCGCACGCCCTTGCGAGCGGCGATGGCGAGCCCGGCAGCACTCATCCACAGGAGGGCGAGCACCAGGGCAATGCCACCGCTGAAGGCACCGAGTTCACGCAGCGATCCGGCCCGTGTGGCTGAAATCCCCAGCACAGTGAACGCGATGAACAGGTTCACGCCAATGAGCGGCCAGTCGCGTCCCGTTTTCTTGCCGGCCAGCGGGTCCACGTTGCGACGGATGGCCTGCAGCGGAGAAATCCGCCGGATGGCAATCAGGGGGCGTAGCGCAAAGGCCAGGGCAATCCATACCCCAAGCAGCACACCGGAGAGGATGGCGACTGGCTCCACCTGGGCCTGCACATCGAGTGGGAGGTAGTCCTTGATGAGACGAGGGAGCGCGAACTGGATCCCCACGCCTAACGCGGCGCCGGCCATGGCGCCAAGCAGGCCCATCACCGCCGCCTGGGTGGCGTAAATCAGCATCACCTGACGCGACGTTGCGCCGACACATCGCAGCACTGCCACGATGTCGATTTTCCGCGCCACCCATGCATTCACGCCGCTGGCCACACCCACACCACCCAGCAGCAGGGCGATGAGTCCGACAATTCCCAGGAAGGCCGCCAGCTGGTCGATGGAGTCGGCGAGTGACGACTCACGCTGTGACACCGTGCGGGCCCGCACCCCCGCGCTGTCGAAGGTGGCGCGCAGCGGATCGAGCCACTGGTCCGGGCTCTGCCCCGCGGGGAGGCGCACAAAGGCGTCGTAGTCGGCTCGGCTCCCGAAGGTGAGGAGACGTGTTTCGGCGACAAACTTGTCGCTGATGTAGACGCGCGGCCCGAAGGTGGAGGAAAAGCCGGGATCACCCGGCACACTGGTCAGCTCACCGGCGATGACAAACGAGGTGTAGCCCAACTGCAGCGTGTCGCCTACCTGCGCCCCCAGTGCCACGAGGAGTGACGGGTCGACCAGCGCGATCTTTTCGTTATGCAGGCGTGGCCAGAGTCCGGCGGGTCGTGTGGTGACGTCGCCATAGAGCGGGAACCCCGGCGTGACGGCGCGCACCTGCGAGAGGCGTGTGCCCCCGGTGCGTGGGGTGAGCGCCATCGATCCGAACGTCGTCACTTTCGCGATCGTCACACCGCTCGCCGACAGGGAGTCCAGCAGCGTATCCGCGCGCGGGGTGAAGGCCCCGCGTGGTGACAGGGCAATGTCGCCCCCAAACAGGGAGCGCGACTGCTCGCGCACCGATCGTGTGATGTTTTCGGCGTAGGAGTCGATCGCCACGAGGGCGGCCACACCTAACGAAATCGACGACATGTAGAGCAGGAGGCGCCGACGCGTGCTGCGTGACTCCCGCCAGGCCAGCGAGAACAGGATACGCCCCGGCGTGCGCGCGCTCATGCTCTCTCCTTCGCGGCCACCAACCCCGGCGCGTCGGCCGCATCAACCTCTGCGGTCTGCCGTCTGCCGTCTGAGAACGGCCCACCTGCTGTGCTCTCAGAACCGCCAACCGCGCCTGCCGTCGCACGATCCTCCACCACCACCCCATCGGCGAGCCTGATGATTCGCTGCGTGCGCTCAGCCAGTCCGAGGTCGTGTGTGACAAGCACCACCGTGGAGCCAGACTCGCGGTTCAGTTCCTCGAGAAGGGCCACGATCTTTGCGCCCGTACCTCCATCGAGGTTGCCGGTGGGTTCATCGGCAAAGAGGATGCGGGGTTTGTTGACGAAGGCGCGGGCGATGGCCACACGCTGTTGTTCGCCGCCGGAGAGCTGCGAGGGAAAGTGATCGAGTCGATCGCGCAGCCCAACACGGGTGAGCAGCTCCACGGCCCGCGCTTCGGCACCACTTTCCCCGCGGAGTTCGAGGGGGACCTGGACGTTTTCCTGCGCCGTCAGTGTCGGGATGAGCTGGAAGGCCTGGAAGACAAAGCCTACCTTCTGTCCTCGGAGCTGTGCGCGCTGGTCTTCCGACATGGCGGTCAGGTCGACCCCGTCGAGGATCACGGCCCCACGTGACGGGGTATCGAGCCCCGCGAGCAGGCCAAGCAGGGTAGTCTTCCCCGAGCCCGAAGGTCCGACGATCGCCACCAGTGCTCCCTGCGGGATCTGGAACGAGACGTCGCGCAGGACCGTCAGATGATGAGTACCGCTGTCGAACTCTTTCGTGAGGTTTCGAGCTTCTAGCATGCGTGTAGGTCTCTGTGTCGTACTCGGAACAGCGCTGGCCTGCGGATCACCCCGGCAAGATACCCCGGGGACGGACTCTGCCGGGCTCCCCCAAGTGACCCAGGGGGAGGCGTCGGATGGGAGTTCTCCCACGCCCGCCCCAGCTGGGACGGTGAGGGTCCTGATGGTCGGGACCTCGCTGACGGCTGGTTATGGCCTGGACAACCCCGACGACGCGTACCCGTCAGTCTTGCAACGCACGGCCGACTCGCTGGGTTACAAGGTTTCGATACAAAACGCCGGGCTCAGCGGAGAAACTTCGGCCGGGGCTCTGCGGCGGGTCGATTGGCTGCTTCGGGAGCCATTCGACGTCGTGATCATCGAAACCGGGGCCAACGACGGCCTCCGCGGACTCGACGTCGACTCGACCCGCGCCAATATCCGGTCGATTGTGCAGCAGGTGAAAAGTCGCCTGCCGAACGCCGAGGTGGCGGTGGTCCAAATGGAGGCTCCCCCCAACCTGGGTGGGCCCTACACCACCCGCTTTCACGACGCGTTTGGCCTGGTGGCGAAAGACGAGGGGGTGACCCTTTTTCCCTTCTTGCTGGATGGGGTCGCTGGCGTGGCAAACCTCAACCAGCGCGACGGGATCCACCCCAATCCGGAGGGGGCCAGGCGGGTAGCACAGAACCTCTGGTCGCCACTCGAAGGGCTGCTCAAGCGCTGAGCGGTGGTGGGCGAGGTCGGCTTGGCTCGAACCCTGACTACCGAACGGACAGGGCACAGGCTAAGTTATGCGGCTGCTTGGCTTTGCGGCCACACGTGTTATTCCAGTCCGCAGCCGCGCCCTCACTTTCTGCTCGCGAGTTGACGTATGGCCGTTCCAGCTACTCAGATCCGCAAAGGCATGGTGATCGTGTTTAACGGCGATCCCTACCGCATTATCGATTTTCGTCATCACACGCCGGGCAACCTGCGCGCGATGGTGCAGACCAAGATGAAGAACCTGCGTTCCGGCGCGAGCATGGAACATCGTTTCCGCGCCGACGACTCCATCGAGAAGGCGTCGATGGAGACACACGAACTGCAGTTCATGTACTCCGGTGGGGATACCTACCATTTCATGAACACCGAGAACTACGACCAGATCGAGATGGACGCCGAAGCGCTGGGTGACAATGCCCAGTGGATGGTTCCCAACATGCAGATCCTGGCCGAGTACTACGATGGCCGCCCGATCGGCATCGAGCTGCCGCAGTACCTGGTGTTCGAGATCGTCGAAACGTCGCCCGTGATGAAGACCGCGACGAAGACGGCGTCGTACAAGCCCGCCAAGCTGGAGAACGGTGTCACGATCAACGTGCCCGAGTTCATTGGCACGGGCGAGCGGGTGCGTGTGAACCCGACCACCGGCGAATACCTGGATCGGGCGAAGGACTGAGAACTGAGGTAAGGTGACGGGGCGCGGGTCGCTCTGTCGCTTGGCGAGAAGGGCGATTAAAATCCTGCTTCGGTCCGAACCGCTTCGGCGAGCCCTCACAGGCTCGCCGGTCGTGTCTGGTGAGGGCCGCATGGTGGCTGTAGCTCAACTGGTTAGAGCACCGGACTGTGGCTCCGGGGGTTGGGGGTTCAAGTCCCCTCAGTCACCCCTTTTTGTAGGGAAGGAGAAGGGCGCATTTGGCGGCAATTCGTTCAGGCGCGTTCGTTTCTTTCCGGTGTGCATGTAGGTCAGTAGCTCAATTGGTAGAGCACCGGTCTCCAAAACCGGCGGTTGGGGGTTCGATTCCCTCCTGGCCTGTGGATCTTCCTGCTAACTGCCATTGAGGGGAGATAGTCTCGCGATTACTATGCGAGGCTGTTTGGGAGTCGGGCCTTGAGTGCGGGTACGACCGGGGAGCACTCGCGCAGCGAGGGCGAGAGGTGAATAAGAGCTTTTGATATCGCCTCTGCATCGCCAGAGGCGATGCAGAGGCGGTATCGTCTAGGGGACTAGGACACAGCCCTCTCAAGGCTGGAACACGGGTTCGAATCCCGTTACCGCTATCGGAAGGGATGTGGCGATCGGCCCCATCGTCTATCGGTTAGGACGGCACCCTTTCACGGTGCAGAGAGGGGTTCGATTCCCCTTGGGGTCACTGGGCGGGAAGTACGGGAGGCACGAGAAGTACGAGAAGTACGAGAAGTACGAGAACGGTTGTTGGGGCTGTAGCTCAGCTGGTTAGAGTGCCGGACTGTCACTCCGGAGGTCGCGGGTTCGAGCCCCGTCAGCCCCGTTGGTTTGGTAAAGCACCCTCAGGTTCGTGTTTCACGTGCTTCACGTGCCTCACGTTCTTCACGTGCTTCTGAAGTTTGGCCCAAGTGGTGAAATTGGTAGACACGCCATCTTGAGGGGGTGGTGCCGAAAGGCGTAGCGGTTCGAGTCCGCTCTTGGGCACTTCAGCAGATCTGCCAGCGTAGCTCAGTGGTAGAGCACCCGATTCGTAATCGGGCGGTCGTCGGTTCAATCCCGACCGCTGGCTCTGGACAGGAATATTGCGCCCGGCCCCCATTGGTGGCCGGGCGTCCTTGTTTCAGTCTCCAAACAGCACACTGGCCGGAGAACGTCGGGCCGCGCGCCAGGCGGGTAGCGCGCTTGCCATCGCGACGGATGCCAGGGCGACCAGGGCCACCACCGCAAAGGTGAGCGGATCGGAGGCCCCCACTCCATGCAACATGGTCCGGAGCAGCTGTGCGGCCGCGAGCGCCGCCACGAGGCCCATTGCCAGTCCAACCAGGGCCTGCCGCATCCCAGTCGCGAGACTCATGCGGACCAGCGTCTGCGGTGCCGCGCCGAGTGCGGCCCGAATCCCGAACTCCTGGTTGCGCTGCTCCACGACCTGCGAGACGACACCAAAAACGCCAACCGCGGCCAGCGACAGGGCCAGAGCGCCAAAGAGTGAGAGCAGCTGCATGGCAAACCGCTGCTCGGCGATCGCGGTCCCGATCACCGCATCCATCGTGCGGATCTCCGAAATTGGCAGTCGCGGATCGAGTGCGCGTGCGAGACGCCGGATCGGCGCGACGAGCGCGGTGGGTGCTCCAGATGCACGAACCACGAGGTACATGCTTCGACGTGTGCGGCCAGGCGCACGGGCGAAGTGTGCGAGGGTGGCGTAAAATTGGGGCTTCACGCCGCGCGTGAGCCCGTTGTGTCGCACGTCATCGACCACACCGACAATGGTGTAGGCGGGCACATCCGGACCGGCTTGCGAGATGCGGACCCGCACGCCTAACGGGGAGCGCGATCCGATGTACGTCCGGACGAACGTGGTGTTGACCACCATTGCCAGGGGGGCTGTCATGTCGTCGCGACCATCGAGGAATCGGCCGGAGCCGAGGCGCAGCCCCATCGTTTCGAAATACCCTGGGGTCACCACCTGCCAGTCACCGGGAGTCCCGGTGTTTGCCGGTGGCGTGTAACCTTCCACCTGCAGCCCCCAGTCACCCATTTCCGAGGCCAGGGGGATCTGCCGCACTGCGCCCGCGGTTTCGACCCCGGGAAGATCCGCGACGCGTCGCGTCAATTCGCTCCAGAACGTGGCGACGGCGACCGAATCGGCGTACCAGGACGAGGGGGTCGAGATTTGCATGGTCAGCACACCGCGACCATCGAACCCGCGGTCCACGGCAAGCAGATTGCGCACGGTGCGCACCATCAGCCCAGCGCCGGCCACGATCACCACCGCCAGGGCAATCTCGACGCTTACCAGCGTTTGTCTCCAGCGTAATCGCGCCCCTCCGGTGGTCGCACCACGTCCTCCATCCTTGAGGTCGGCGGCCGGCGCCACCTTGCTGGCCTGCAGCGCCGGCAACATGCCGGCCAGCAGAGCGGTGACCACCGTGGCACCAAGCGCAAAGAGCAGCACCAGCACGTCCACTCGTGTTTCACCCATGCGTGGGAAGGCGGCAGGCGCGAGTCGCCGGACCGCCGCAGCCCCCACCGTGGCCAGTGCCACGCCGCCGGCACCACCCAGTAAGGCGATGACACCACTTTCGGTGAGGAGCAAACGGGTGAGCCGGCGCGGCCCGGCACCAAGCGCCACGCGGACGGCCATCTCGCGGCGCCGCTGTTCCCCACGAACGAGGAGGAGTGCGGCCACGTTGGCGCAGGCAATCAGCAGCAGCAGCGCGACAGCACCAAAGGTCACAAGCAGTACGGGGCGCAGACGGCCCGTGATCTGCTCACTCACCCCGACGGCAAAGGCGCGAAACTGCTGCCCTTCGGAATACACGTTGAGCCGGCGCAACTCGGCGACCTTGCTTTCGAGGTCGCGATTGGCAGACTCGATGCTCGCACCCGGTGCGAGACGCGCCACGGCATAGTAGTTATGGCTTCCGCCGCCGCCACCATTGAACGCCGGGCCCGGCGTTGCCCCCTCAGCCTCGGCGTCAGTGGCCAGTGGCATCCATGCCAGGGTGGCGCCGTCGCTGCCGAAGTCGAGCGGAAGCTTGAAGCCCGGTGGCATAACACCAATCACCGAGGCACTGCTGCCATCCACCTGAATGGCACGACCCAACACAGAAGGATCAGCGCCAAAGCGGCGCTCCCAGAGCGTGTGACTGAGCACAATCACTCGATCCCCGCCTGGCCGGTCTTCCTCCGCCGTGAAGTTGCGGCCAAGCAGTGGTGCAACGCCAAGGATGGGGAAGACGCTTGCGCCTACCTGTCCGGTGCGTACCCGCTCCGGCACATCGCCCTCGGACAAGGTGATCTCGGTATCGGTGAATAACCCCACGTCACTGAAGGAGCGGATGTCGGAATCCCATGCTTCGTACTCGTCCCATGACACCCAGGTCTGCGGGAATCCACGCCACGAACTCCAGACCACCGCGATTCCGTCCGGATTGCCGTACGGCAGCGGACTGAGCAACACCGCGTTGACCACGCCAAACAAAGTCGAGGTTGCGCCAATACCAAGCGCCAGCGTCGCGACGACCAACGCGGTGAAGCCGGGACGATTGCGGAGCGAGCGCCATGACAGGCTGACATCGCGCCACCACTGGTCCCATCCCCGGCTCCCACGTTCGTCTCGCACGTCATCCTTGTAGCGCGTGACGCCTCCAAAGGCGCGCTGCGCCCTTCTGGTGGCATCGACGGGCATGACTCCTTGCCCTTCCCGATGCAGTGCCTCCATCTCGAGGTGGAAACGCATCTCTTCGGCAAGCTCGGCTTCGTGTCTGCGTCGGAAGAAGATGGCTGACAGCGCTGCAACGGCTTCGTGATACCAGGCCATGGTCAGGCTCCGGTGAAGGAGAGGCGTAACACGCGGTTGACCGCGCCCGATGTCCGCTGCCAATCACCGACGGCGTTGTCGAGCTGGCGACGACCTTCCGCGGTGATGTCGTAGTAGCGGGCGCGGCGATTGTGTTCGGTGAGTCGCCAGGTGGACCGGATCCAGCCGCGACGCAGCATCCGCTGCAGGGCAGGGTACAATGACCCCTGGTTCACGTCGAAGACATCGCGGGACAGTACGCGAAGTTGCATCGAGAGTCCCCACCCGTGGTTGGCTTCGGCAGTGAGGAGTTTGAGCACCAGCATTTCGAGGGTGCCCTGCAGTACGTCAGATCGGTCGGGCGGCATATGCTCCTTTTGACAACCAAAAGGAGCGAAGGGTTCAAGCCGACTGCGTCGAGGATGGACGACGGGCGTCGAACGCAAAGGATGTGGCCGGGGCCGCTCAGTGCGCGGTCCCCGGCACCCTCACATCACCGTCGTGTGGCAACCACTTCGAGATACGTGGAATCGATCTCCGCCCCGTTTGGCGTCAGGCGATGATGTCTGACCCAGTGTTCATTGAGCTCGGCCGCGAGGAGAGCGCGCCGGTCCTCGTCCAGTGCTTCAAAGGTGCGCACCGTTGGGCCGTACGTACCGCGAAACAACTCAGCGACTCCAAGGGGGGTGTGCGGGTATTTGAAGGTCAGGGTGACCTCGCGTGTGGCGACGGTCCACTGCCGGACATCAAAACGTTCGCGGATCACTGACAGGTCACCCCACAAAATCGGGCTCGGCAGGTCCGGGGGCGGCGCGACGTATCGCACATGGGCGGAGAGCAGCTGCCCGATAAAGCCGGTCCGAGTCCAGTTGGCGAGTGCAACCCGTCCACCCGGTCGTATGACGCGCGCCAGCTCTTCCATGACCTTGTCGGGGCGCGCCGCAAACATGACCCCAAACATGGAAAGCACCACATCAAAGTGACCGTCCGGATACGGCAGGGCTTCGGCATTGCCCTCGTCCAGCTGGATCGAGAGTTGTTCGCGCTCCGCCCAGCGTGACGCGGCGTCGAGCAGCTCGGGAATGAGGTCGAGGCCCGTGACGTCAGCGCCGGTACGGGCAGCGGGGATGGTGAGGTTGCCTGAGCCACAGGCGGCATCGAGCACCCGCTCCGCTCGGGTGATCTGCAAGCGATTCACAAACGCCTCGGCTTCGTGGCGAAAGCCGGCCGATACCCGATCATAGTTGCCCGCACTCCAGACACGGCGCGATCGTTCAGTCAGAGGATCGGAGGGTGCGAGTGGGACTGCGGCAGCTGATCTGCGATCTGAAGGATTTCGGGAGAGAGTCATATATCAGGTCGGAAGGGCGGTCGTCGCGTGAAAGACCGGACCGCGGCATGATCGCACGTCGCGAGCGGTCTGGTGAGGAATTGCGCGAATTCGGCGTCGCGTCCGACATTCTCGGCGAAGGGAAGGGCGGCTATTCCCGAGCGCAGATACTCCGATCAGATTTCCGGCGATGGCAGGACATGCGGCGCCGAGGGCGCGGCTCGAAAATCGGAGGGGAGGTGGGATGTGCTGACGAGTGAGCGGTTGGAGTTGCGACGGGTGCATCAGCTCGACGTGGAGGCGCTACAGATTGGCCCCGACGC
This sequence comes from uncultured Gemmatimonadota bacterium, assembly GCA_902826615.1. Taxonomy (GTDB): domain Bacteria; phylum Gemmatimonadota; class Gemmatimonadetes; order Gemmatimonadales; family Gemmatimonadaceae; genus RBC101. The sequence goes on along the minus strand of CADEFN010000003.1, from coordinate 368,884 downwards.
ACTATCGGCTCGGCTGGGCGTTCGGGTGCCCAAAGGGTGGCCCACGTTTCCCGAGGCATTCACCGTAGAGCCTGGCGTTGGCCATCATGGTCGCGATCCGGACACGCCGTGGCCGAGTTTGTTCTTCATCGACCGCGGCGCCGGGGTCCTGGTTGGGAATGGAGGCTTCACGGGGCCACCCGACCGCGAGGGCAGCGTGGAGTTCGGCTACGAGATTGCCGAGCCGTTCCGGAACCGCGGCTATGCCACCGAGGCTACCATGTTGATGGTGGGACACGCCTTTGCCGATCCGGTGGTGGAGCGAGTGGTCGCGCATACACTAGCCGAGGAAAACGCCTCGACGCGTGTGCTCCACAGGGCGGGACTGCGGCGTGTCGGAGAGTTCGAGGATCCCGAGACGGGGATGATCTGGCGCTGGGAGCTGCCTCGTGCCGCCTGGGTGCGGCCCTGACCCGCGGCGCTAACGATCGACGCTTCGTCGCCAGGCCTCGAGGGCTTGTACGCGTTGCTCGAGGCTGGTTGTCGGCGTGCTGGCAGTTGGGCCGGTAACACGTGCCGGTGTGCCGATTGGCGTAAGGAGCGCGTGCTGAGGTCGTGAAACGTTGTTGCCCGCACGACGGACGAGCGCGCTCCCGATAGGCCCGAGCCAAACGCGACGCAGCAAACGTTCGACTGCTGATGCCCGGAAGGGACTGCGGGCGACGAGCGCAGTGGAGACGCCTAACAGCGCCAGGCCGGAGAAGAGCATGGCCAGGCCATGCGCCGGGGTGGAGAACTGGGTCTGGCTGATGCGCACTCGGGTACTCAGCGCCAGGGCGAGCAGGCCCAAGGAGAGGACCGTGCTCATGGCTGCCGTGCGGAGCGTGCGGCGTCTGGCAACGACCGTTTCGGGATCGGCACGGCGGGCTTCGCGTACCTGATCGCGTTCGGCGTGCACGGCTCGCATGCCGGAGAGGACTGCCTCGGGTGTGAAGCCGGCCTGGACGAGCCGCCGCGCCTCGGCTCGCACCTGCAGAATCCTGGTGACACCAACTCCAAAGAGAACGACCACCGGGAGGAGGGCGTCGAGCCCGGACATCTGCCGCGCAATTCCCCGGAAGATGAGCCAACCAATGAAGGCCAGGAAAAACAGCACCAGGGACAGCGTTTCCAGCTCACCCAGAAAGGCGCGCACGGGGAGAGGAACTTCGGGGCCGGCGAGCTGCGAGTTCTCGACGGCCTCGACGAGCAGCTCCGCGGTCTGAAAGCGATTTTCAGGGGCCTTCTCGATGCAGCGGTCGATTGCGGCGGAGAGGAGGTCGGGAAGTTCGGGGCGTACCGACTCCACTGGAGGCACGGCCTCGGTCAGCTGCTTGACCAGGATCTTCTGCGTGGTCTCGCCCGATACGGCAATCCGTCCTGTCGCGGCATACCAGGCCACCAGACCTAACGAGTAGAGATCGCTCCGTCCATCGACGACATCGCCGCTGGCCTGTTCGGGGCTCATGTACTCGGGTGTGCCGACGACTTCGCCCACCTGTGTGAGACCTGCGCGCGGCGCGGCGACAGGAGCCATGGACCGCGAGATGCCGAAGTCCATGAGGAGCGCGCGGCCCGTGGCGCGTTCGATCATGATGTTGTCGGGCTTGATGTCGCGATGCACCACCCCGCGCCCATGTGCGTACGCCAGCGCATACCCGATGTCCTGCAGCAGGCGCACGATCTCCCGCACACTCAGGGGGCCCGAGCGCTCCACGCGTTCCCTGACGCTCTCCCCTTCAATGAGCCCCATCGCGTAGGCGAGGACACCTTCCCGCTCTTCCACGGAATGCACGGGCACGATGTTGGGGTGCGAAAACGAGGCGGCCGTACGTGTTTCGCGCAGGAAGCGCGCGTGCAGGGCGTCATCTTCGGCAAACTCGGGGGGCAACACCTTGAGTGCGACCTGACGATCGAGCTTGAGGTCGCGCGCGAGGTACACGGTGCCCATGCCGCCACGCCCCAGCTCGCGCTCGAGGGTGTAGCGGTCGGCAAGCCGGCGCCGGATTTCCGTGAAGTCTGGTGTTGCCACAGGGTGCCCGAGGAAGGCCCCAATCTAGGTGTCAATCGCACCCCTTGGCTATGCGACCGGAGACCAATGCTGCGGTGAGGGGCGACTACTCCCCACGCAGCAGGGCGGACGGCGAGGTGCGCCCGGCCAAACGCGCCGGCAAGGCGATGACCGAGAAGGCGAAGCCGAGCAGCACCAGTTCGGCGATGACCAGCGACACCGCGTCGACGCGATAGAGGTCGTAGAGAAAGGGATCGATGAGGCGGCCCACGACGAGTGAGAGCAGGCCGCCTAACGCGGTTCCGGCGAGGGCGAGTGCGGCGCCGTCTCGGGTGATGAGTTGCCGTACCTGCTCCGGTGTGCCCCCCAGGGCGAGGCGGATGGCAAACTCTCGCTGGCGTACGATCCCGGCATGTGACAACACGGCATACAGGCCACCCACCGCCAAAAAGAGAGCGCAACCGGCGAGGAGCGCAAAAAGCCGTGTGACAAAGGTATGGGCCTGAGCGAGAAGTTTGTCCTCGCGCTGAACCTCATGCACCCAGGCACGCGTGCCAGCGGGGGCGAGGTCGCGTGCCATGGCGCTGATAGCCGTCATCTGCACCGCTTCCTCGCCGGGGTTCACGCGGAGTACCAGATGTCTGGCGCCGGGAGCCGGGGGTGTGGAGAGGTAGATCGTCGGCGAACCAGTATCAAACGCGTCGAAGCTGTTGGCGCTGGCCCGCACTGCGCGCGCTACACCAACAACCGTGACCCACACCTTTGCGCTGCCTGGAGAAGCGAGCGCAAGCTGTTTGCCCACCGGGCTCTCACCGGGCCAGAGTTTGGCAGCCGCTCGCTCGTCGATTACGGCAGAGCCGGCGCCGCCAGCGTCACCAGGTTCGAAGTCTCGACCTGCCGTCACCGAGACGCCGAGCACCTTGAGGTAGTTCGCATCCACGCTCAGCAGGACCGGACGAAACGCAATGCGCGGTGCGCCATCCGCCGAGATGCCGTGCACCGAAAGCCCGCCCGACGCAGGCGACGAATACCATGTCGCGCCACGGATGCCCGGGAGACCACGAGCGGCATCCGCCAGGCCGGGGAAGGCACGCTCTGCGGACGCGCGTGCGCTGCTGTCGGGTCCCGTCACCACCAGCTGCGTTTCGATCAATCCGCGCCGGTCATACCCGAAGTCCACGCCGGCCACACGCCGGCTGGCACGCACCATGAGAACGGCACTCGAAGCCATCGCCAGCGCGAGGGCAACCTCCACCACGACCACGGCAGAGTAGAGACGCCGCTTTGGCAACGGTGTGGCGCTCCGTTCCCGCAACGCGTCCCCGGGAGGCGCAGACGACGCGAACAGGGCGGGGAGAGCCGTGAATGCCACGGCGATGACGAGGGCGAGAACGACCGCAACGGCGAAAAGCGACCAGTCGATTTGCAGGCGAAGGACGCCGATGTACGGCACCCGCGCCGGGATCAGCCGCCGGATGGCCTCGGCGGAGGCCACAAACACCGCGACTCCGAGCGCTGACCCAAGTGCGGAAAGCAGCAGTCCTTCACCAATCGCGTCGGTGACCACCCGCTTTCGGGTGGCACCCAGGGCTCGGCGCACGGCGTGTGTGGTGTGCCCGCTGATGGCCCGCGCGAGGGCGAGGTTGGCAAGGTTGGCACACGCAATGGCCAGCATCGCGAGTGTGGCGGCCGCCAAAGCGATGTGCAGTTCGGTGATGGGGAGGCTCGACGGCGACAGCGTGGAGAGGCTGTAGCGGAAGGCAAAACGGCCCGCCCCGAATTGCGCGGCAAGTGTTCGTGACACCGCGCGCAGTGACGTTTCGAGATCGGCCTGCGACTGTCCCGCACGGATGCGTACGACCCCCACGAGTCGAGCGTAGGCGCCGCCCCTCGCAAATGTGGACGAGTCCGCTCGAAGAAAGAGCTGGGAGAACGGCTCGGCGGTGGCTGAGGGTGTCACACCAACGACATTGTGCGCCACGCCGTTGATGGTGACGAACACGCCGTCATCGAGAGGTCGGGCGTCGAGGTGCTGACGCCAGAACTCATCACTCACGACCACCTCAAGGCTGCCCGCAGCGCTGGAGAAGAAGCGCCCTCTCGCTGGCCTGACACCGAGGAGGTCAAAAAAGTCCCCCGATACACGGTAGGCGGATGACTGAACGGTTGTGCCACGCACTTCCGCCTGAACGCCGGTGCCCTCGGCAATGCTGAACGCTTCGATGGCGGGCACACCTCTGCCGAGCGGTTCGAACCGATCGTAGGGGCGCACGTCACCCTTCAATCCGTCGCCGAATGCCTGGACGGTGTAGAGCTGTTCAGGGTTGGCGAAGGGGCTGCTCGGACTGACCGCCGCGCGCACCGTGGAGAAGACCGCAGTGCCGAGCCCCACTACAAACGCCACCGTGCAGATCACGATGGCGGAGTAGCCCGGGGAAAGACGCAGGACTCGCAGGGGAGCGCGCACGGAAGACCCTTGTCGCAGACTAACAAGGACTCGACGAACGGACTACCGGTAACGCCGTGCCCGGAATTGGAGGGCCTACACCCTGCGATCGAAAGAGAGCGCGATCGCCAAAGCGCCAAGTGTTGCGACCACCGCCGCTGACACGATGGGTAGCGGGAGCGCGGGGCCACCATGCAGCGCATCGTAGTTTCGGGCGAGCCACGCCCGCAGAACCGGCGCCGGTGGCTGCCCAAATGCCTGCGCGAAGGCTTCCGCAGGAGGCCGGTTGGAACGCCAGAATTGTCCAAAGCGCTGATCCCCATAGATCTCGCGGAGGTCCTGCAGGAGCGAGGACTGCATGTGGCCGAGCTGGCCGGTAGGCGCTGACGACAGTGCGACCACGTACGAGGGGGCGGGTGGCAGGGGCGAAATGAGGGCCGTGTCGTTCACCATGCCGAGGCTGCTTTCGCATGCGTCGTCGTTTCCCAGCAGGCACGCACGTGCCGGAGCTGGCAAGCCTTGTCGGTCGAACTTCGTGGTCCGTCCTCCGACCGCCCTGGGTTGTCCGTACGGCAAAAGACCGAAAGAGTAGCCAACGGTGTCGAACCATGTGCGAATGCCGCTACCGGGAATCCCAAACGCCGCAAAGAAGGCGCACGGTCCCGCCATGGACCATGCACGGGACGCGCGGAGAGCCCCGATGACTGCCATCTGCGCGGCGGAGGGCCCGACCATGTGCACGACGGCCACGCACGGCTGGCCATCTGTCCCGGGAAGTACCCAGGTGCGACCTACTCGCTGCTGGCCATTGGGTGCCCGGGAATCCCCATTCGCGACAAGAACGCGGAAGCCAGTCGCTTCCAACTGTAGGGTGGCGACTTCTTCTTTGGCCCAGGTGCGAAACGAGATGGCGCTCGCGGCGGGCACCCCCGCTTCGACGGCGATAAAACTCGTATCGCCCCGGGCGCCGAGTTGGGAGAGGGCGACTTCGGCGGTCCGTCTGGCCACGAGGGTGCTGCGTTGCTGACGAAGCACCTTCAGCTGTGCCGTGAGCGTCAAAGTTTTTGCGGTACCCGTCGACGCCCAGGGGACATTGAAGTCGCCACGCGCCATTCCCGCGCCTCCAATAAAAGAGAACACCAGCAGCAGGCAGACTGTGGCGGTCGTGAGCCAGCGGGTCATGGGCGCCTCCTGGGTAGCGTGGAAAGTGCCACGGCGCAGATCAGGAGAGCCACCCACCCCGAAACAGGCTGCGGAACACGGGCGGGGGCCTGCCGGACGCGAGCCATCCAGTCTGCCACGAGCGTATCGAGCGGCACACCCGCACTCGAAGCAAGCGCGATCCTTCCATCGCCCTCCGTAGCTAACAAGCGCTCCAGTGCACCCGGTCCTCCACGGTCGAGCGCGAGGGAGAGCAGCGCCTGACGCGCCTCGAATGGCGTGGGAGCGGGTATTGCAGCAGGAGGGAGCTGCAAGACAAACGCTCTGCAGGAATCCGGATCGCCTTGTGCGCAGTTCTCCCGAAGGTCACGGCCGGTGGTACCGGGCTGCCTGCCATCCGGCTGAGGCGCAAGCCACTTGTAGTCGCTGCTGGCATACCAGGCATCGACCTGCCCCTCCACGGCTTCAAGGCCGAGGGAGATGGCACAGGCCGATACATCGCCGTCAAGGCAACGGCGGTTTGATCGTGAAGGCCGAAGGCGCAGCGTTCGGTGCAACTCGCTCCACCGCGGGTGGCTCGCGTCGGTGGGTGTGGTGAGGTACTCGTATTCTTGCCCGGTCATGAGGTACGTCGCCCCGCTCCAGGAGGTCCTGGGGTGCAGAGTGCTTTTGAGGGCGACACTCATCGACCGGTCAACAAGTCCTTGGGCCGCCAACATCAGCCCGCGCTCGAGTGACTCGGCGGGAACGCGGGAGATGCCGTCATCGGGCTGGGTGGAGTCGTCGGCCGCAATCGCGAACCGACGTGCAGACGTCCCGAATGATCTGGTCCGCGACCCTTCCCACACCACGAGTGGATGGCGTGGCAGTTCCCTCGCAAGCCAGGTTCCTCCGCGGCGCTCAACGGACGCCCATGCCCTCTCGCTGGCAGCGCGCACTCTGTCTGCAATGGCGCGCTCGGAGCGAATGCGGAAGCCCCCGGTCTCAATCAGCACCACCTCGCCGTCCCGCAACGAGCCAGCCCAGGCAGAGGCAAGTTCGGCTTCTTTGGCCGCGATCGTCGAATCAAGCGCACCGATGCGTGCATCGAGGTCGGCTCGATGTTGCGACTGCATCGCGGCAGGTGCCAGCAACAGGAGGATGACCACGTTCGGCTTCACAGGTCGATGATCCTCCACTCACGGAAGATGATCGCCAGGGGACTCCACGCACCACGCGAAGCCGCACCAAGTGCCGACTGCAACGGCCCGCGACTGAGGCCGAGGCTCGACTCCACCATGGTCAGCGCAAGGAACACGAGGATCGATACCACAATCCCTCGGCGGAGCATGCGTGACGCCCCCTGGCGCAGTGCTACCGTGACCGCAAACGCCAGGGCCATGACCGCCAGTGCGCGGAGTGCTGTGGCCCCCGCATATGCTTGCAAGCTGGCGGGCAGCTCGAAGCGGGCGGCGGCGAGGCGGAGCCCCAGGTAAATCCCGGCCGTGGGAGGCAAGAGGAGCAGCAAACCGCTGACGGACCGCAACCGCAGAAATGTGCTGCGATCCACCGGTAGGGAGAGCGAGTAGATGTGTTGCCCTCGTTCGTCGGCGCTCCAGATGGCCACGGCGATCACCAGTCCCGCGACGACCGCAAGCGCGGCTATCAGCGCTCCCGTAATGCGGCCATACGTGATCAGGGTTTCGACGCCCACCATTTCGCGTCGAGCGCCAAAGGCCCCAAGCCCGATTGAGGGAATCAGGAGCGCGCCGACGCTCAAGAGCGCGATCGGCTGGCGCAGCCACTTCCAGTGGAGGGTCATCATCGCGCGAAACATCAGCGTCCTCCGGTGATGGCGGGGGTTCGGGAAGATCTCAGGAGTTCGACGACCGTGTCCTCGAGATCGAGCGGTTGGACATCGAGCACGTCGACACGATGCGCCGACATCCAGTCACGGGCTTCGCTGCTGAAACCACGGATGATCCACTCCTCGGTGCGTCCGCCATTGCGGCGCGCGACGAGCGAAAACGGAAGTGCCCCCAGGGTGGAAGGAACACTCGCCAACCGGACACGGCGTAACGCGTCGCGAAAGGCGGTCATGGGTTCCTCCACGACAAGGGCCCCGTTGTCCATCAAACCCACCCAGTCGCAGGTGCGTTCGATCTCATGCACCAGATGACTTGTCATGAGCACCGAGCATCCGGTGTCCGCCACGTACGCCATGATCGCGGACAGCACATCACGCCGAGCCACGGGATCGAGACCGTCGGTGGGTTCATCGAGTACGAGCAGGGAAGGGAGCGTGGCGAGCGCCAGGAGCAACATCAGCTTGCCGGACTCTCCCTTGGACATGGCACCCACGCGCATATCGAGTCGGAGTCCGAACGCCCCAAGGAGCTCGGTGCTGCGAGCGTCGTCCCACGTGGTGTAGAAGGCGCGGTGGTAGTCGACACACTCGCGCACCGAGAGACCGGGGTAGAGATGCAGTCGTTCCGGGACATACCCGATGCCAGCCAGCGCGCCGGCGGCTGCATCGGGCATGTTGTGTCCGGCGACCACGACCGATCCGTCGTGGGCCCGCAGCATGCCCATGATGAGCCGGATGGTGGTGGTCTTGCCGCACCCATTGGGACCGAGCAGGCCATAGACCGCCCCCGCAGGGACGCGCAGACTGAGATCGCGGACAGCGAATTCGCGACCCAGGCGGCACGTGACGTGTGAGAGATGGATCGGATAGCTCATGGTTTGCGTCCCCTGTTCTCGTCGTCGAGCGCCTGACGGAGCTCGTCAGGAGTGATTCCCGAGCGCCCCGCGCGTTCGAGGAGTTCGCGCACAAGGCGCTTGGCTTCGGCCCGCCGGACTTTGGGTCGCTGGCCGTTAGGCATGCTGGCGATGAAGGAGCCCGCACCCTGGCGCATCTCAACGACACCCTCCGCCTCCAGCTCGCGGTAGGCCTGCACCACCGTCGCGGGGTTCACTCGCAACTCAGCCGCGAGCGTGCGTACCGACGGAAGGGGGTCGCCACTCGCCATCACGTCCGCGGCCACCGCCAGGCGTACTCTGGAGGCAATCTGGGCATAGATGGGCACGGGACTGCGAGCGTCGATGTCGTCGAACAAGGTCAAGTGTATTAGTGTACCCATACAGTGTATCACTTGCCCGGATTGCGCAAGTGGGGTGCGACGCCGAGTGCGACCGCGTCGGCTCAGCCACTTTGCCCGAGAGTGCGTCACCAGAGCGTCGTTTCGGTAAGGCTGTCCGCGCGGCGGCGAACCGAACTCGGAGGTCTGTGACAAATGACCTAGCAGCTCAACGATGCAGGCCTCACATTCGCTCGCGAGCCACCCAACGGAGCAAGCGATGCATAACATGTGGAAGGTGGTGATGGTCGCGGGCCTCACCTTCATGGCGCCGACCGCGCAGGCGCAACCCACGGTCCCCAACCCGGTGACCTACACGGGGTGCCTGTCGATTGACCCGACCGCGTGCGGCACCTTCTTCTTCCGCAAGGTGCTGGGGCAGGAGGGTGTTCCCACGTACTGGTACTTTGTTCCGCCGCCAATGCTTCGCGGGTCGCAGGGCCAGCTGTACTACGTGCTCGATACCTTCGCGTTTTACACGCCGACAGGAGCGTGCAACGGGCGCACCTCCGCGTACGTCTTTCTCCCGGGCAGCTGTACCATCAGGAACCGCTTCAACGTGTCGTACGAGGCCGAGGTGGAGTGGTTCACGCAGGACGGACAGCAACTCAAGGCCCCGATCACTTTTGCGGCGGTCGCACCAGAGCCCGGGACGCTCCTGTTGCTGGCAACGGGTCTCGGCGCAGCAGGACTCAAGGGACGTCGCCGGCGTCGGGCCTAGCCCTTCGCGTGGGGTGAGGTCGTGAGAACAGGGGGCGGCGGGTACATTGTGTCCGGTTCCTCACCTCACCCGACGAATGCGAAAGGTCACTCTGCTCGCGCTGCTCCTGTGCAGCGCCACGTTGCCCGCGCAGTCTCGACGTCCCATGACGTTCGAAGACGCGCTCACCCTCAGCAACCTCTCCCAGGCTCAGCTTTCGCCTGACGGCCGCCACGTGGCCTACGTGGTGGAATCGATCAATCTGAGCGGCAACACGACGGACACCGATGTCTGGGTGGCGCCGGCCGACGGGTCGGGCGCACGACGTCTGACGACCAGTCCAAAGAAGGACCGTTCGCCCCGCTGGTCGCCCGACGGACAGCGACTGGCCTTTATCTCGGAGCGTGAGGGCGCGCCGCAGCTCTTCTTGCTTTCCCCGTTTGGTGGTGAAGCCGAGCAGCTGACGACGGCCAAGTCGGGGGTGATCGATTTTCGCTGGGCCCCCGACGGACGCCGCATTGCGTTCGTCTCCCCTCAGGCACCAACCGAGGAGGAGGAAAAGCGAGTCAAGGGTGGCGACGACGCCGTGACCGTAGATCTCAATCTCAAGCACACGCGGCTCTGGCTCATTACGGTCGCGACGAAGGAAGCGCGCGAACTCGTGGCCCGCGAATTTGATGTGCTCGACCCGCAGTGGTCACCCGATGGCTCGCGCATCGCCTTCCAGAGTGTTCCCTCCACCCGTGCCGACGACAATCATCGATCGGATATCTGGGTGGTTGATGTGGCGAGCGGCGCACCGAAGCGAATCACCGAAAACCAGGGCGCCGACAATGCTCCCCGCTGGTCGCCAGATGGGGGCACGATCGCTTTTCTCACGCGATCAGCAACGGCACCCATGATCAGCCAGACACAACTGGCAGTGATTCCCGCTCAAGGTGGCGCTCCGCGTACGCTCAACACCGGGGCGTTCCTCTATCAGCCCGGTTCACCCACCTGGTCGGCTGACGGGAAAACACTCTGGTTCACCGCCGGCACCGGCACCACGTCGCAACTGTTTTCGCTCCCCATCACGGGCGGGACGCCGCGACAGGTCACGACGTTTGAAGGCACCATGGGAGGCTTCTTCGGCTTTGAAGGTGTGAGCTTCTCGACGGACGGCAGTCGCTTCGCCTCGATCAACTCCACGCTCACGCAGGCTCCGGAGGTCGCGGTGTTCGAGAGCGCCAACCCGGCCACGCCGCGCATCGTGAGTGCGCACAATGGGCAGGTGGCGCAGTGGTCGTTAGGCCAGTCCGAGGTGATGCGCTGGAAGTCGGCCGATGGACTCGAGGTCGAGGGGATTCTGGTCTACCCGGTGGGCTACGAGCGCGGGAAGAAGTACCCCATGATGACCGTGGTGCATGGTGGTCCGTCGGGCGTCTGGATGCAAATGTTCTCATCCAGCTGGTACGACAACTCCGCACATGTGTGGGCGGGGAAGGGCTGGGCGGTGTTCTATCCCAATCCGCGCGGATCGTCCGGTTACGGCGACAAGTTCATGCTGGCCAACGTGAAGGACTGGGGGGGCGGTGACTACCGCGACATCCAGACGGGGATCGACGAGCTCGTGCGGCGTGGTGTCGCCGACCCGGAGCGGCTCGCGCAGTCGGGGTGGAGTTATGGCGGATACATGACGGCCTGGACGCTGACCCAGACCAATCGCTTCAAGGCGGTGATGGTCGGTGCCGGGCTCACCAACATGTTCTCGATGTACTCCACCAACGACCTGCAGACGCTCCTGGAGAGCTACTTCCAGGGTGAGCCGTGGGATGTGAAGCAGCAGTATGAACGCGCCTCGGCCATGACCTACATCAAGAATGCCAAAACCCCGACGCTCATCCTGCACGGGCAGGTGGACACGCGGGTGCCGGTGGGCCAGGCGCAGGAGCTGTACATGGGACTCAAGAAAAATGACGTGCCCGTGGAGCTGGTCTTCTTCCCGCGCGAGCCGCACGGGCTCCAGGAGCCTCGCCACATGGTCGACAAACTGCAGCGCGAGTACGCCTTTTTTGCGCGGTACGTGCTGGGGGAGGGGGCGAAGGTCGTTCCCTGACCGGCGATCCGGGCCAGCCTGAGGGGAGGGAGGGCGGGGGACCGGGGCCGCCCCCCTCCCAATCGAGGAGCGGGGCATCTACCTTACGCCTCCACGCGGGCGTAATTCAGTTGGTAGAATGCCAGCTTCCCAAGCTGGACGTCGTGGGTTCGAGTCCCATCGCCCGCTCTCAGCCGGCCCCGTCGCTCCTCTCGAGCGGCGGGGCTTCTGTTTGGGTGCCGCAGGGCTTCCACTTGTCGTTTCCCGGCGCATCTTCCCGACGCCGCCCACCGTCGCGATTCGATTGGAGCACGCAGAACACAATCCAGCCTTTCTCTGGCGCAATCCGGAGCCCAAGCCGTCCTACGACGTCGTGATCGTCGGGGGAGGGCTGCATGGATTGTCCACCGCCTACTACCTCGCCCGGAACCACGGCATTACCAACGTGGCGGTGGTCGAACGTGGCTGGCTCGGCAATGGCAACGCGGTCCGCAACACCACCGTGATCCGGTCGAATTATCTGCGCGAAGAGAGCATGCCGCTCTACGAGTTCTCGCTGCAGCTCTGGTCGACCTTCGGTCAGGAACTGGACCACGACGTGCTCTTCGATCCGCGAGGCATGCTCACGCTCACGCACTCGCGTGGCGAAGCGGCGGCGGCTCGGCGAACCGTATACGCCAACCGCCTGCACGGGATTGACGCGGAGTGGCTTGAGCCTGCCGAGGTCAAGCAATACTGCCCCATCGTCAACATCTCGCCCGATGTGCGCTATCCGGTGTACGGGGCCTCGCTGCAGGCGCGCGCGGGGATCGCTCGGCATGATGCGGTGGTCTTCGGGCTGGCGCGGGCCGCGAGCGCGTTAGGCGTGGATCTCATTCAGGGGTGCGAGGTTACCGGGTTCAACATCGTGGACGGTGCGGTGCGCGGCGTCCAAACCACCCGCGGGCGTATTGCCGCAGGGCGCGTCGGGCTGGTGGGCGCGGGGCGTACGACACTGCTCACCACCATGGCCGGCTTTGACGTGCCCATCCAGAGTTACCCACTGCAGGCCCTCGTCTCGGAGATCTTTGACCAGGTGCTGCCCTGCGTGGTGATGTCGGGGGCGCTGCACGTGTACGTGAGTCAGGCCCACAAGGGGGAACTGGTCATGGGCGCGTCACGTGACAACTACCTCTCCTATGCACAACGGGGATCGTTCCACCTGATCGAGTCGCAGATTCAGGCGGCACTGGAGCTGTATCCGATCATGAAGCGCGCCCATGTGCTGCGAACCTGGGCCGGCATCGTGGACATGTCACCAGACGCATCCCCGATTATCGGGACCACTCCAGTGCGCGACCTTTACCTCAACTGTGGATGGGGGACGGGCGGCTTCAAGGCGACGCCGGCGTCGGGTTGGGTTTTTGCACACACCCTCGCCACCGGCGAGCCGCATGCACTCAACGCTCCCTTCAGGCTTGACCGCTTTGAAACGGGTGCCCTGATCGATGAGCATGGCGCCGGCGTGAGTGCACACTGATGCTGCAGATTACTTGTCCCTGGTGCGGGCCCCGCGATGAGCCGGAGTTTCACTACGGCGGTGAAGGGATGCCGCTGCCTCCCGACTCCACTGACGCCGAGTGGGCGGCAGTGCTGTATCAGCGCCCCAATCCCGCGGGCCGGACCAACGAGCGCTGGGTCCACTGGGCCGGGTGCCGGCAGTGGATGCATGTGGTGCGGGACACCCTGACCCACGATATCCATGAGGTGCGTCCGGTGCGTCAGCCCGACGACTTCGGGAGCCCGGCGTGAAGCGGCTCGAGAGTGGTGGCTCGATCCGTCGCGACGAGGAGCTGTCGTTCTGGTATGACGGCAAACGCTACACTGGGTTTGCAGGGGACACCCTGGCGTCCGCGCTGCTCGGTGCAGGCGTGCATGTCCTGGGAAGCAGCGTGTCCCTCGGCCGGCCGCGTGGGATCATGGCCGCGAGGCTCGAGGAGGCCACGGGGTTCGTACAGCTGGTCACTCCCGATGCCACCGAGCCCCTGGTACGCGCGAGTGCGGTGGCACTCTACGAAGGTTTGGTGGCCGAGTCACGGATCGTGCGCGGGTATGTCGAAGAGCGCGAGGATAGCGCACGGTTCGACAAGCGGTATGCACACTGCGACATCTGCGTGATTGGAGCGGGTCCGGCGGGACTCATGGCGGCGCGAGTGGCCGTCGCGGCCGGCGCGCGGGTGGTGGTGGTCGAGGCAGATCCGGCCCCGGGTGGTGCCCTGCTTCGCGATGACGTCACGATCGCCGGAACCACCGGAGCAGCATGGGTGCACTCCACGTGGGAAGCGTTAGGCTCGGCGGACGACTGCCGGCTGCTGACCGACGCCACGGTGATGACGTCGCTTGACCATGGCGGGTTGATGGTACTCCAGCGCATCGGTCGGCAACTGGCGGTGCGTGAGCGGGGCGGTCTGCCCGAAATGCGTCTCTGGCAGATCCGGGCGCGGCGGACGATTCTGGCCACGGGGATGCTCGAACGCCCGATCGTCTTCCAGGACAACGACCGCCCGGGCATCATGCTCGCCTCGGCGGCGCGCGAGTATCTCGCTCGTTATGCATTGGCGCCCGAGGCTGGAGTGGTCTTCACCAGCACAGACGATGGCTACCGGACGGCATTGGCGTGGCATCGCGCCGGGGCGCGCGTGGCGGCAGTGGTTGATCCGCGTCACCAGGGTGGGGGCGCGCTTCGCGACGCGGTGAGAGCTTGCGGGGTGCGTTGCATCACCGGCGTCGTGGAGGGGAGTGGCGCTGACGCCGAGGGGCGGCTGGCAACGGTGCGAGTCCACACGGCGCGAGGAATCGAAACGCTGCGTGCCGATGTGCTGGCGGTCTCCGGTGGGTACGAGCCCGCAAGCCTGCTTCACACCGAACGCAAGGGCCGCACACGATACGACGCCTGGTGGGCAGCGGCCGTGCCCGATGTGCCTCTCCCTGGCGAGGGCATTGCGGGTGGAGTGCGTGGGGTGGCGTCGCTGGCGGCGTGTCTGGCCGACGGCGCTCGTGCAGCGGTCGAAGCGTTAGGCGTGCTGGGGCTTGCCATTGCCCCAATGGAAACGCCGGTTGTCGATGAGGTGTCCGAGAGCGAACCCGCGCAGCTGTGGCGTGTGCCGGCCCCTGACGGCGATGAGTCGCGCAGCTTTGTCGACCTGCATCGCGACGCCACGGTGGCGGGAGTATCTCGAGCGGTGAACGCTGGCGCGACCCATATCGAACACATCAAGCGATACACCCTCATCGGGACCGGGGTGGAGCAGGGGCGTGCGGCAAAAACAAACAGCGGTGTGCTGGCCGCGGTGCTCACGGGTCGCGATGTGAGTGCGGTGGGCACCTCAGGTGGACGCCCCCCGGTGGAGCCGATGCTCTTTGCCGCCCTGGCAGGCCGGGCGTCACGAGAGCGATTTGTGCCGGTCCGGACCACGGGCATTCATCCGTCACATGAGGCACTCAGCGCGGTGTTCGAGCCGGCGGGGCAGTGGCTGCGCCCCAGTCGTTATCCGCGTCCAGGTGAAACCGTGGCGGGCACGGTGGGGCGTGAGTGCCGCGCGGTGCGATACAGCGTGGGGCTGATGGATGCATCGACGTTAGGCAAGATTGATGTGCGGGGCCCCGACGCCACCTGGTTCCTGGAGCAGCTCTACGTCAATGGCATCGGCAGTATCCCGGTCGGCAAGGGGCGCTACAGTGCCATGTGCCGCATGGATGGCTCGCTCCTCGACGATGGGCTGGTGCTCCGTTTGGAAGAGAACCGCTATTTCGTGACCGCCAGCACCGGGCACGCTGCTGCTGTTGTCGATTGGATGGAGGAGTGGCTGCAGACCGAGTGGCCCGAGCGGCGTGTGTGGGTTACACCGGTGACCGAGCAGTTCGCAACCGTGGCGATCGTCGGTCCTCGCGCCAGAGAGGTGATGACCGTGCTGGCACCTGGCATCGATCTGTCGCGTGGTGCCTTTCCCTTTCTGGCCATCCGTCACGGCACCGTCGCCGGGATGGAAGGGGCCATGGTGGCGCGGGTGAGTTTCTCGGGTGAACTGGCCTTTGAAGTCAGCGTGCCATGGGACCGCGGCCAAACACTCTGGGCAGCAGCGATGAGCGCAGGTTCGCCGTGGCGAATCACGCCGTACGGGCTCGATGCGCTGCAGGTCCTTCGCATGGAGAAGGGCTACATCATCATCGGCCAGGACACGGAAGCGACCACCACCCCGTATGACGCGGGACTCGGCTGGATGGTGAGCAAGAAGAAGGCGTTCGTTGGCAAACGATCCCTTGCGCGACCCGCAATGCTGCGTCCCGATCGCGCGCAACTCGTCGGTTTTGTGACCGAGGACCCCGAAGTGGTGCTCCCTGAGGGCGCTGGTCTTGTGCGCGAGGTGCATGAACCGCCCATGGTTATCGAGGGGCACGTGAGCAGCACTGCATACTCGGCTACCCTTGGCCGCTCGCTGGGGTTGGCCCTGGTGCGAGGAGGGCGCGCACGGCTTGGCGAACGTCTCTTCGCCCCTGTGGAACATGGCGTGATTCCGGTGATGCTGGTCGATCCCGTCCACGTGGACCCTGAAGGCAAAAAGCGGGATGGATGGGAGGACACGGACCGATGATTGCACTCTCCAGAGTTCCGCTCGCCATGCAGCTCGCACTGCGCGTTCGCGGGCACGCTGCGCGGGTGCGACTGGCAAGTGCGCTGCATATCCCTGCCATGCCGTCACCCAATCGCTGGACCGCGTCGAGTCACGGCGACCTGTTGTGGCTGGGTCCGGAAGAGTTTCTGCTCGCGCAGCCGGGGAGTGATCTCATCGCCCTGCCGACCTTTCTGGCCACTGCCATCGGGCCGTCCGATGGCGCGGTCGTTGACGTGTCGAGTGCGCGGGTGGCGCTCGACCTGGACGAATCCGATGCCCGCGAGGTGCTGGCGTCGTGTTGTGCGCTCGACCTGCATCCGTCGGTCTTCGCCGAGGATCATTGCGCGCAAACATTGATTGGCCAGGCACCCGTGGTGCTGCAGCGCCTTCCGGGACCTTCATCGTTCCGGATCCTGGTGCGGCCCTCGCCGGAGGACTACGTCACACGATGGCTGCAGGATGCGATCGTGCACCCCTCCTGGCGGGTTCCGCCAGAAGGGGTTGAGTAGACGCTCAGCTCACCGGACGCGCCGCGCGCACAAAGAGCGTCGGCAGGTTGCGCTGGCGCAGTGTGGTGTTGAACGCCGCGATGTCGGTGTTGATCAGGGCGTCGAGCGCGGTGAGATGGGTCTTGAGTTCGGTGTTGAGCAAGCCTTGCACTTCGACATGCTGGTTGGTCGGTTTGTAGTCACTGCTCGAGACGCCGCCGGCCAGGTAGTTGAGCTTCGAGAGGAGCTTGGCGGCAAACCGGACTCCATCCTGGCCGCCACCAGTCATCTTGAGTTCCACCAGATTCCCCTCCAGCTCGATGAGTTTCCGCTGCAGGGCGTCGGCGGTCTGCCTGACGAGGCCGTCGTCGACGGTGCGCGACAGGTTCTCGAGTTGCACGCGGAGTGACTCGATGCGGTGCACGGCGTCGGCGCCGTCGTTCATGTCACGGGCAATGGCATTGAGCGCAGCAACTTGCGCCGAGATTTCCGCGTCTGTCCCACCCGAGTTGGGGTCCTTGAGCACCGTGAGGGGCTGGGTGTAGTCGCGGCCGTTGACCGTGAGCTTCACCGTGTAGGTGCCCGGTGGCGCGAGAATGCTCAGCCGCCCCGTGCCCGGTGCCACTCGTCCATCCGGCCCCGCGATGATGTGGGGCGCATACAGCGGGCTCGTGCGCAACCGCACCTCAACCGTGGGATCGTGCCGCAGGTCCCAGTGCACCCGGTTGATGCCTGACGAGTTGGTTCCCGTCATGGTGCGGATCACCTGGCCCTGTGCATTGCTGATGCTGAGCTGCACACGACCGGTAGTCGGCTGCTTGAGGTAGTAGTTGATGGATGCCCCATATCGCGGATTCTCCCCCGTGGTGGGGTCATCATATGTCGTTGAGGGCGCCGTGATCGGCCGGAAGCGATAGGCATTGCGCAGCGTGAAGAAGTGCGCGTCACTGGCCAGCACCTGCGGTGTGAGCTGGCGGAGCGCGGTGATGTCGTCCATCACCCAGAAGCCGCGCCCGTAGGTTGAGATCACGAGATCGTTGAAGTGCTCCTGCACCACGATGCCCGACACCGGAGCGTGCGGGAGGTCGTTCTGCAGCGGCTGCCAGTTGTCGCCTTCGTCGAACGACACGTAGATGCCGTTTTCGGTTCCGGCATACAGCAGGCCGCGGCGCACCGGATCTTCGGCGATGACCTTCACGTAGCTGAGATTCGACTTGGGGATGCCATTCACGATCATCTTCCACGTGCGACCGTAGTCTGTCGTCTTGTAGATGAAGGGATCGCGATTGTTCACCTGGTGGAAGTCGATGGTGATGAAGGCCGTGCCGTCTGCATAACGAGATGGCGCCAGCGACCGCACCGAGCCCCAGGGCGGGAGATTGGGGATGTTCCTGGTCACGTTCGTCCAGGTGGCACCGTTGTCGCGCGTGAGTTGCACCAGACCATCGTTGGTCCCGACCCAGATCACTCCCTTCTCACGCACCGACTCGGCGATGCCGTACACCACACCGGCGTATTCCACGCCGATGTTGTCTGGCGTAAGGCCACCCGAACTCCCCATGCGCGAGCGATCGTTGAGGGTGAGGTCGGGGCTGATCACCTGCCAGCTCTGTCCACCGTCCTGCGTGCGATGTACGTGCTGGCTGCCCACGTAGATGGTATTGTGGTCGTGCGGGGAGATCTGGAGCGGGGCGTCCCAGACAAAGCGATACTTCACACCGCTCGCTGGCCCATTCGACTGGCTCGGCCACACCTCAACGTTTCGGAACTGCCGCCGGTCTTCTTCGAAGCGCACCACGATGCCGCCCACCATCCCCGAACCCGAGGCCGTGGACCAGATGAGTTTGGAATTGGTGGGGTCCGGTGTGGCCCACCCGCTTTCACCGCCTCCGACGGAGTGCCACATGCCGCGCGGGATGACGCCATCGCCACCACCGCCCTGCAGGCGACTGTTGGAGGGTCCGCGATATGAAGGTTCGTCCTGCTTGTTGCCCAGAATGTTGTAGGGAATTTCGTTGTCCACGGTGACGTGGTACATCTGGGCATTCAGCAGGCGCTGCTTGAACCAGGTCTTGCCGCGATTCTGCGTGATTGAGAGGCCCTGGTCGTGCGCCACGATCTGGCGGTTACCATTGGTCGGATCGACCCAGATGTCATGATGGTCGCCACCTGGTGCTTCGCCGCCGCTGAGGGTGGTGAGTGAGCGTCCCCCGTCCAGGGTGCGCGCGTAGGAGGCGGTGAGGAAGTAGGCCTCGTCGGCGTCGTCGGGATTCACCGCCATGCGCGAGTAGTAATGCGCACGCCCCATGGCGTTGCGGTCGCGCGAGATGAGGGTCCAATTCTCGCCGCCATCGTCGGAACGCCAGAGCTGACCGACATCCGTCTCATTGCCTTCCCACGGAATGCCGTCCCCGGTTTCGATCAGCGCATAAATGCGATCGGGATTGGAGGCTGCGATTGCGACGGCCACCTTGCCGACGGGTTTGGTGGGGAGCCCGCGGCCGGTGAGCTTGCGCCAGGTGGTGCCGCCATCGCGTGACATGAAGAGCCCACCGCCCGGTCCGCCGCTCGTGCGGCCCCAGGTGTGAATCTCCAGTTGCCACATGCCGGCAAAGAGAATACGCGGGTTGCGCGGATTCATGGCGATGTCGGAGCAGCCGGTGTTCTCATCGACAAACAGCACCTTGCTCCAGGTGGCGCCGCCATCGGTGGTGCGGTACACCCCACGCTCCGGCTGCGGGCCGTAGGCGTGACCTAACGAACAGGCATACACCGTGTTGGGATCGGTGGGGTGGATCAAGGTGCGCGGAATACGGCTGGTGGCCTCCAGTCCCATCAGGGTCCAGTTCCTGCCGGCATCCGTCGACTTGTAGATGCCCTGTCCCTGCGAGATGTGGCTGCGAATTTTGCCCTCACCCGTTCCAGCCCAGACGAGGTTGGGATCGCTGCGTGAGACCGCCAGGGAACCGATGGACTGCACGGGCTGTGCGTCGAAGAGCGACTTCCAGTGAACACCGCCGTCTTCGGTCTTCCAGACACCCCCCGACGCTGCGCCCACATAGTACGTCAGGGGATCGCCCGGCACGCCGGCGGCGGAGCTGAAACGGTTGCCCTCGGGTCCGGGCGTGCGCCACTCGAGCCCCCGGTAGACCTCGGTGGGGATACGCGCTGCGGGTTGTGACTGCGCGCCAGCAAGCGTGCTGATGAACAGGAGCGCCGAGGCGAGGGAGCGGGACACGTGCATGAGAGGATGTCGGCTGGAGTCGCATTATCCTACGCCTGTATGCGGGATCGCGATAGCAGACAGCCGGTAGTCACCCCCATCCCGCGGGGCGTGCGTCCTGCGACCGTGGTCCGATGCCTAACGCATCCCCTCGTGCCCGCACGGGGTCAGGTGGCAGAAGAGGTCGTGATCGACAATGCCTCGTTGGCGCATGGTCGCATCACCCACGTGGGGTCACTCAGCCGCCGTGCGTCGCTCCGCGAGTGTGAGAAGTCCGGATGCGTCGCGTGCGGCGCTCAGCTGCGCCAGCGAGGGGAGGACCAGGTGGGCGCTGGAAAGGGTCTCGGCGGGCATGGTGGTCGCAACCCCGACGACGACTGCGCCCGCCGCCCGACCGGCGGCGACTCCGGCCGGCGCATCCTCGATCACGGCGCAGTCGGCAATCGGGACACCCAGCAGTTCGGCGGCGCGCAGGTAACCTTCCGGGTCGGGTTTGCCGTGGCGCACATCGTCGGCGGTCACAAACACCCTGGGGATAGGCAGGGCGGCACTTGTCAGGCGCGCCGTCGCCAGCGCGCGTGCCCCTGAAGTCACGACCGCCCACTCAGACGGACCGAGCAGCGCAAGGAGTCGGGCGGCACCGGGATAGGCACGCAGTCCAGCCGCCGAGTCGATCTCGGCCTGCAGCAGCCAGCGCACCTCCGTGTCGAGGTCTGCACCCGGGGCATATCGCTGGACGATTTCCACGCTGCGCCGTCCATGGATGTGCGGCAACACATGGTCATGGGCGAGGCCATGCCGCTCGGTCCATCGCGCCCACACTCCGTCGATCGCGCTCTGGGAGTTGACGAGCACGCCGTCCAGGTCAAAGAGCACCGCGCGTACCGTGAAGGCGAGACTCATGATCGGGGCCACTGTCAACGAGGGAAGCGGGGGAGGGGAGAGGCGAGGCCGGTCATGCCTAACGTGCGCGGACCACTTCGCGAACCGTGCCTGCCAGCCACGACGGGGCGTTGTCGGTCACTACGAGATCGATTTCGCGCAACTCGGAGACCGCATATGGTGACACCATGTCGTGTTTGCTGGCGTCTGCGAGTACGGCCACCGTCGCCGCCGATTCGATCATGGCCCGTTTCACCTGCGCATCGCCCTTGAGCGTCGAGGTGAGGCCCGCGCGGGGATGCAGCGCGCAGGCTCCGAGAAAGGCCCAGTCGGCGCGGTGCGAGCGAATGGTGGATTGTGCCTGCTCGCCGAAAAACTCGCGCGATTCATGGGACCAGGTGCCGCCGGCAAGGACGAGGTGCACCGAGGGATCCCCGGCAAAGAGGGCGGCCACGTCAAAGGCAGCGGTGATGATTGTGAGTGGCCGAGGCGCCCCGGGCTCCGCGAGGAGCTGTGCGAGGGCGAGAGTGGTGCTCCCACCGTCGATGAAAAGGGTTTGATGGGCATGCACCCGGGCCAGCGCTTCGCGCGCAATGGCCCGTTTGGGAGCCGCCCGCACATCCACGCGCGCCGACATCGGTAACGCGTTGGTAAACAGTGCCACGGCGCCGCCATGGGTTTTCTGGATGAGCCCTCGTGAGGCGAGGAGGCGCAGATCGCGACGAATGGTGTCTTCGGACACACCATAGTCCCCGGCCAGCGCCCCCACTTCCACGCGGCCGTCGCTGCGCAGGGTTTCGGCGATTTGTGCCTGCCGCTCCTGCGCAAAACGGGGTGGTTCGCTCGGCCGGGCTCGCTTCTTTCGGGATGGCATCGGGTTTTCAGCTCGTGCAGGACCTTGCACAAATCTGCACGAACGTGCAGAATCGTGCAAGGCATTCTCATGACAACTTCTGCCATGTCTGACCTGCAGCACCCTCCCGCTCGATCCGTGATCAGCCGGGCGCGGTGGGCCACCCGCGCCCAGTTCCTGCAGCTGGGTGTGGTGGCCGGCGCCTGGGGCGTGCATGTGCCGTCCATCAAGGCACGATATTCTCTGTCGGCGACCACGCTTGCCGTCGCGCTCCTGGCGACCAGCATCGGTTCGTTGCTCACGCTGTTTGTAGCGGGCCGCATCGTGGTACGTCTTGGCGTGCGCAACACCACGGTCCTCGCGGGGCTGGGGTTCAGCATTGCGTTAGGCACCTGTCTCCTGCAGCCCGGCTACTGGGCGCTGCTCCCCGTCATGGTCCTGCTTGGCGCGAGTGAAAGTGTGTACGACGTGGC
Organism: uncultured Gemmatimonadota bacterium; assembly: GCA_902826615.1. Classification (GTDB taxonomy): domain Bacteria; phylum Gemmatimonadota; class Gemmatimonadetes; order Gemmatimonadales; family Gemmatimonadaceae; genus RBC101. Next base: position 346,784 of record CADEFN010000003.1, on the reverse strand, counting down.
CATCAACGCCGAGGGGACGACGCTGGAGGTCTTGAGTGGTCGCGCCGTCATCAGCGGCTTTCACGGCATGTTCAGTCTTGGCGCGATGGTAGGCTCGGCTGCTACTGCCGGTTTGCTGAGACTTGGAGTGGCCCCGGCCACGCAGCTGGTGGGCGCGAGTCTCGTGGTGGCCGTGGGCATTGTCGTGGCGTCGCGACGCATGTTGCCGCAGCATCCGGCCGCCGTGCCGGGGCAGGCGCATTTCGCCTGGCCGCGTGGCACACTCCTGATCATCGGCTTGCTCATCCTCTGTGGCATGCTGGCCGAGGGGGTCATGTACAACTGGAGTGTGCTCTATGTGCAGCAGGAGCTGAAGACCCCGCAGTCGCAGGCGGCGCTTGCCTACGTCGCGTTTGCCGGTGCCACGGCGCTGATGCGTTTTGCGGGCGACGCCGTGCGCGCCCGTGTGCCGGAGCGCGCGATGTTGGTGGCTGGACCGCTGTTGTCGGCGGTGGTGATGGGCATCTTACTGCTGGCGGCCCGCCCATGGGTGGCGATCGGCGGGATGGCGCTGGTGGGGATGGGGCTCGCCACCATCGTGCCGCTGCTGTACAACGCGGCCACACGTGTGCCGGGGGTGAGTCGGGCCGCAGCCATCGCCTCGGTGTCATCGATCGGGTACGCCGGCTTCATGGTGGGGCCGCCGATCATCGGTGGGCTGGCGCAGGCCACCACGCTGACCGCTGCGATGGGAGTGCTGATTGCCGCGTGTGTGTTGCTGGCGAGCGGGGCGCACCGCGTACCGGTGGCAGAGACAGCGCCGCGGGCGGCGGGTGTTGTGGTGGAGGGCGCGATTCCCGGTTAGGCCCTGGTGCGTTTCGCGCCGATGGTCCTATGTCCGATATCTCGCCTGCGACTCAGGTCCCGCCGCGAGCCCGACGCGCCTCCACCGCGCCAACGATGCTCACTCCCCGGTGACGGGTTTGCCGGTGTCCGCCCGGCACCCAGGGAGTCAGGCCGTCGGTCAGGCGCACCCCGAGGCCAATCCGCGCGCGGGTTACGGGAACGAACGCCAGCACCCCGACCTGGCCGGCGAGGTCGAGCTTCGTGCCAGCACCCTGCCGGGAGCAGCGGTCGAAGACGGCAGGCAGCTCGCCCACGAACCCGCTGACGCCCCTGAGTGAGAAGGCGCACCGACCGATGGGGACTCCCAGCTGTGGTCCGATGTGGATGGCGACCTGCCGTTTATCCGTCGCCCCAACCTCGTAATGCAGTTGGAGTGGGATGTTCACGACCGCCTGACCGATGGTTGTTACCGAGAAGTAGTCAGGGTAGGAGAATCTCCAGGAGGTGCTGCGTCTCGTTCCGGTAAGCTCCACGCGGAGTCCCACGTGACGGCTCACCATGCGAAGCGCCGAGGCGCCAAGTTCCAGCCGATTCGGTACCGCGAGTTCGGCGGATCGCGGCGGAATTGAGCGATGTGCGCCTGCGACGAGGCCGAACCGCCAGCCGTCAGGCTGTGCAGCCGCTGAGCTCGCGGTTGCCGCGATCAGGATGACTAGTGGCGCGAGGAAGGCGCCAACACGAGTTGGGTGAAATCCGGTAAACATGTCACGAGGACTCCCGCCGAGTCCTCGGTCCCTGATCACGGAGCCATTGAGGTCATACAACGTGGCCGACCACCGGACCACCCGGCATCAGACCTCAGGGTCTAAAGAGCCCGCCTTCGCTGGAGCGCCACCTGGGCATCGGAGCGCTGGGTAGGTCGAGCTCCTGACTGGGAGCAGATGGGGATGAGGATACTGTCACGACCCTGTGTCGGGTCACCCCGTGCTGGCGCTCCGACTACACGATCATTCCTGCCGCCACCGTCTCGTTTGTCCCCTCGTCGATCAGGATCACGCTCCCCGTGTACCGGTTGCGGCTATAGGAATCAAACTGCAACGGCACCGTGGTGCGCAGCTGCACCCGCCCGATGTCGTTCATGCGGATGTTGTTGTCGCCCTCGGCCTTTCGCAGCGTGTTGATGTCCACCTTGTACTTCACCTCTTTCACAAGGCAGCGCGCGTCGCGAGAGGTGTGCTTGATGCCGTACTTGCCGCCGGGCTGCAGCGGTCGCTCGTTGAACCAGCACAACATCACGTCCAGATCCTGCGCGCTTTGCGGCAGGTTGTTGGTGCCCACCAGCATGTCCCCGCGGCTGATGTCGATCTCGTCCTGGAGCGTGATCACCGCGCTCTGCGGCGCGAAACACTCCTCGGCCTCGCGCTCGCCGATGTGAATGCTCTTGATCGTGCTCTGGAAACCCGAGGGGAGTACTTGCACCGGGTCTCCCTTGCGGAAGACGCCCCCGGCCACGCGGCCGGCAAAGCCCCGGAAGTCGTGCCACTCGTCGGTCATCGGTCTGATGACGAATTGCACCGGGAAGCGCCGGTCGATGTAGTTGAGGTCACTCGCGATGTGGATGTTCTCCAGCAGATACATCAGCGTGGGCCCCTCGTACCACGGCATGTTGGTGCTGCGGTCCACCACGTTGTCGCCCTTGAGCGCACTGATGGGCACGAAGCGGATGTCCTGCACTTCGAGCCTAGAGCTGAACGACTCCAGGTCGCGCTGCAGCTGCACAAAGACGGCCTCGTCGTAGTTCACGAGGTCCATCTTGTTGATGCAGAACACGATGTGCGGAATGCCGAGCAGGGAGGCGATGAAGGTGTGGCGGCAGGTCTGCTCCAGAATTCCCTTGCGGGCGTCCACCAGGATGATGGCGAGGTTGGCCGTGCTGGCCCCGGTCACCATGTTTCGGGTGTACTGGATGTGTCCCGGCGTATCGGCAATGATGAACTTGCGGCGCGGAGTGGCAAAGTATCTGTAGGCCACGTCGATCGTGATCCCCTGTTCGCGCTCGGCGCGCAGTCCGTCGGCGAGCAGCGAGAGGTCCAGTTCGCCGCTGCCACGCTTGGCAGACGCACGCGCCACGGCCTCCATCTGGTCTTCGAAGATCTGCTTGGCGTCGTACAGCAGCCGCCCGATCAGGGTGCTTTTGCCATCGTCGACACTTCCCGCGGTGGTGAAGCGCAGGAGGTCCATGTCCAGGTAGCCGTCAGTCGAGCTCATTCCGCAATCAGGTCAGTGGGTGATGTGGCCGGTAGCGCGCGGGAGAGCCGCTCAGAAGTAGCCTTCCTTCTTGCGGTCTTCCATGGCCGCTTCACTTCGTTTGTCATCCTGCCGGCTGCCGCGTTCGGTCACTCGTGAGGCGGCCACTTCGGCGATGATCTCCTCGAGGGTGCTCGCCGGTGAGTCGACCGCGCCGGTGCAGGTCATGTCGCCAATGGTGCGAAAACGCACCGACTTGGCGTACGGGGTCTCTTCCGGCTTGCGGCGCATGAACGACGAGTTGGCGTACAACACGCCATCCCGGTCGAAGACCTCACGCTCGTGGCTGAAGTAGATGCTGGGGATGGGGATCTGCTCGAGCAGGATGTACTGCCACACATCCATCTCGGTCCAGTTGCTGATGGGGAAGGCGCGGAAGTGTTCACCCGGGCGCTTCTTCCCGTTGTAGATGTTCCAGAGCTCCGGCCGCTGGTTCTTGGGATCCCACTGGCCGAACTCATCGCGATGGCTGAAGACGCGCTCCTTGGCACGCGCTTTTTCTTCGTCGCGACGCCCGCCGCCGATGGCACAGTCGACCTTGTACTTCTCGATGGTGTCGAGGAGGGTGACGGTCTGCAGGATGTTGCGGCTCGCGTAGTACCCCGTTTCCTCGCGCACGCGGCCCGTGTCGATGCTCTCCTGCACACTGCCGACGAGGAGCTGCACCCCATGCTCCCGCACCAGGTCGTCGCGGAAGGTCATCGTTTCCTCGAAGTTGTGCCCCGTGTCCACGTGCATGAGGGGGAAGGGCACTTTGGCCGGGAAAAACGCCTTCCGGGCCAGGTGGAAGCAGATAATGCTGTCCTTGCCGCCGCTGAAGAGGAGGACGGGTCGCTCGAACTGCGCGGCCACTTCGCGCAGGATATGGATACTCTCGCTTTCGAGTTCCTTGAGGTGCGTGAGTCGGTACGAGTGCATTTCGAGATCGAGGGGCAAAAAACAGGCCGCCCGGCGTGTCCGGGTACAGGGCGAAGGGTAATCTCTACCGGGGGGTTTTGAACCCGCCTTTATGGACGACCAACGGACCTCGGGGGATTCCGAATCGCGGTCGGAACGGCGTTGGGGGGGGGAGGGGGGCGGCGGCCGACGCGCCCCAAGCCGCCGACCACCATACACTTGCCGCTTGATAGGTCAAAGCTGCCTCCCTCAACCCCGACTGGCGCTCTCAGGTCATTCTTACTTCTGGCCGAAGACCATCCTGTCGCCGAGCGACTTGACCGAGAGTGCGCGAAGGAGGACACCGCTGCTATGCGTCTCGCGATGAAACAGCAGGCTATTTCGCAGCGGGCGCTGCCACGCTGAGGATCCACGTCACACCGAACTCATCGGTGACCATGCCGAAGCCCGCGCTCCATGCGGATGCCGCGAACGGTTCCACGATCGATGCACCGGCCGAGAGTTTCTCCCAGTAGCCCTTCACCTCGTCGAAGGTGTCGCCTTCGATGGCGACAAAAAACCGCTGGTCGGTGATCGTTAGGCCGTTCTCCCGGCGCGTCGCACCCGCGTTGTGGGTCGAGCCGCCTGACTCGCCAGGAATGTCGTACGCCAGCACACGGAAGCCGTCCGCTGTCGCCACCTGGCCGAACACGACATTGTCGGCACCCGGCGCATCCTTCGGCATGCCCAAATCTCCGTAGGTTCTTATGAAAGCCTGTCCCCCGAAGACGGACTCGTAGAACTGCAGCGCCGCGCGGGCATCGCCACGGAAGTTGAGATGGGGGGTGGTCTTGAGGCTCATGTCTGCTCCTGGTGAGAGATTCGCCGGGCCTATCCCGACAAGATCCAGCATAGCAGGCATATAGGTCTGTTCTTGTCCTACTTCCGGACTATTCTCCGGGATGACCACGACGGCCACTTCACGACTCCTGAGACTCCTGTCGTTGCTGCAAACCCGGCGGGACTGGCCCGGCACCTTGCTCGCCGCGAGGCTGGAGATCAGTCGTCGCACGGTGCGTCGTGACATCGATCGGCTTCGCGAGATGGGTTACCGCATCGAGGCCACGATGGGACCGGAGGGGGGCTACCGCCTCAGTGCGGGCAGGGAGCTCCCACCCTTCCTCTTCGACGATGACCAGGTCATCGCTCTCGCCGTCGCCTTGCAAGCCGCGACCGTCACTGCGGGCGGACTCCAGGAAGCCGCATTGCGTGCCCTAACTACCGTGAGTCAACTGGTACCATCACGGCTTCGTCACCGACTGAACGCGCTGGAATTCACCACCATCCCCAAGCGCCCCGGTGACGCAGCACCCGACTCCGTGTCACCCAGCGTGCTGCTCACCCTGTCTGCCGCGGCCCGCGCTCACGAGGTGCTGCGGTTCGACTATGCTAGTGGGCGCCCCGGCGCCGCCGAGCGCCTTCCACCTCGGAGGGTCGAACCGCACTACGTCGTGACTTCCCACGGCCGCTGGTATCTCGTCGCCTGGGACCTCGAGCGCGACGAATGGCGACTCTTCCGTGCCGATCGCATCACACCGCGAACGCCGACCGGAGGCCGCTTCGCGCCTCGTGAGATACCGGGCGGCAACGTCGCGGAATACGTGTCGGCCCGCTTCAAAGGCTCTGACGCTACCAATACCTGGCCGTGCGTCGGCAAGGTGATCCTGCACCGACCAGCGAGCTACGTCCTCCCGTTCGTCCGAGACGGCATCGTCGAAGAACTCGGGCCCGAGCGATGCAGTCTCGAAGTCGGTTCGTGGTCCTGGGTCTCCCTCGCCGCAACCCTCAACCTCTTCGATACCGATGTCGAAATACTTCACCCTCCAGAACTCAGGGACGCGTTTGCGAAACTCGCTGCCCGCAACTCAGTGACCGCAACCGAGTAGGGGTTCTGGAACCGATCAGCGCCTCGAACTTCGCGCGTCTCCACTGCGTGGCGAGCGACCCGCCCAAACGCAAAAAAGGGCAGGCGCAGAGCGACCCTCGGTGCCGTGGAGTCTCCGGCCGAGAGAAGCGTGACCTCGCTCCTGGACGCCGGGTCTCCCTATCGTGACGCGCACCATCAGGGAACTCGCAGGACACCTCGCGCCCGTATTGCTTTTCGGCGTCGGGTGTTCGGCTCTTGGCGCCGGAGGATGTGAGCACACCTATCGTGATCCCATCCCGGTCATCGCCTCGGCTGCCGACGCCGCGAGTGGATCGCGAATTGGCGTCCTCTTTCTAACCGAGATCACCGTCGGAGACCAAGGCGTGTCGCCCGCCAACCTTCTCGCCCCATCCTTCGGCGCCCGCATAGTCGGGGACACGCTGGTGTGTACGGTGTCCTGCGGCTTCGGCACCTCCGAAGGGCGCTATACCTTTCGTGCGACAGCGGCCGGCTACGTGGCCAAGGAGGTCACGACGGAGGCTCGTTACTCTCGGTTCGAGGGAGGATGTCCATCGTACAACGCCGGTGGCTCGCGCACGCACGTCGTTCTGACGCGCCTCGGATGAACCCTGAAGGCTGCGCGAAAGCGCGGCATAACAGTCCTAACGAGGCTTCTGTCAAGAGCGCGTAGCGCACCCCGGGGAGTGGCGAAGCGTCGCTCCCTTAGGTGATCCGGCCGTACAGCACGTTGGCGGACGTCGCGCATGCATCGCATCGACCATCCACGCGGCGCGTGGCGGTCACACAGTCCTGCGAGCCGAGTGGGCTCAGATGTTCACGGTCGACGCACCGGCTGGCTTCCCAATCAATGTGGAGGCGCCTCGGAGGCATCAGTTATGCCGGGCGGGCTTGCCAGTCGGGGCCACGTGCATCGCTTGGTGCGCGTTAGGTGGTGTCCACGGAAGTGTCCATTGAAGGCCGTCTCCTTGGTGAGCATGGCGTAGACGATCGTCGCGAGCTCTTTGGCGATGAGCGCCCGCGCGATGGGTTTCCCTTTGCGGCGCTGCAGACGCTGAAACTCCGCCCGGATCTCCGGGACGTACTGGATGGCCCGAATGGCGGCGAAGTGAAACGCCATTTTGAGGTAGCGGTTGCCGTCCCGCGAGCGTTTGTGTTTGGTCTTCCCACCCGAGTTCGCCGACCCTGGCACCAGCCGGCAGTAGGAGTGAAAGTGCCGGACCGACGGGAAGCGGTGAATGTCATCAATCTCCAGCAGGAGCGTGTAGGCGACCATTTTCCCGATCCCGGGCACCCACACCAACCGCTGCGCTGCGGGGGTGGCCAGCACGCGATCGCGCAGCTCGTGCTCCAGTCGGCGCACGTGGGTCTTGAGCAGTGTCCCCTGGGCGGCGTGCAGGTCGGCCTGCAGGCGGGGGAGGTCCGGCAGCTGGGCGGGCGTGGTGACGTTGTACTTCTCGAGGAGCGCGCCGATGCTGCGCTGACACCGCAGCGTCCGGCCCACCAGCAGCAAGCGCGCCCGGAGCACATCGCGGATCTCGCGATGCGCGTCGCTGATCATGTGCGCCTCCGGGACGAGCTGGACGCGGAGGAGCTGGGCCAGCGTGGCCGCATCGACCGCATCGGTCTTCACCTTGGCGTAGCTGATGGCCTTGAGATACTTGGCGTGGCCGAGCCGCAGGTCAATCCCCAGGGGCACGAGGAGGTCGCGGAGCCAGTACCACATGCCGGTGCACTCGACGACGGCTTGATGCGGGCCGGGGAGGGTGGCGAAGTAGGCGGTGATCACCGCCCGCTCCGTCGGGAGGTCAGCTTGCCGCACGACGGTGCCGGCCTCGTCCAGGGTATGGATGGCGACGGTCCGCTTGTGCAGGTCGATCCCGGAGTACAACATGAAACACGCTCCCATGCGAGGGACGTCGAAGCTGTCATCGTTAGGCCTCGTTGGGAATATCAATGTGTTGCAGCAGTCGTGGCGGTCTTGAAGGCGGCCACGCCGCCATCTTATGATAGAGCCACGCTGCTGAACACAGGTCGTTAGGCAGCACCGAAGACCCTCCGCGCACCGGCAACGTCTTGGAGTCCCGATATGACCAACTTCGTCGTGAAGGTTTCGCAACTTATCACCTGCCAACCCAGCGTCGCATTCGATGCGTTCGCCCATCCAGACAGGATCACGCAGTTCTGGCTTAGCGCAGCAAGCGGACATCTCTCAAGGGCCGCCAAGGTCACTTGGCGCTTCATGGTGCCGGGCGTAGCAGACACGATCACGGTTACAGAGTTTGAACCCGGAGCAGTAATCGCATTCAACTGGTCTGACGGCTCGAACACCCGACTTACGTTCTCCGCGCATTCGGACGGCAAGACAAAAGTTGCAGTGGAGGCACAAGGCTCCGCAGGTGACGACTTAGTCGAACAGATTGTGAACACAACCGAAGGTTTCTCTATAGTCCTGTGCGACTTGAAGACGCTTATCGAGTCAGGGAAATCGGCAGGTCTTGTACGTGCCAAAGCAGAGCTCATAGCGGCGGCTATGGGCGCACGGTGATCCCTAACCATGCGCTCGAGGGCCCGACGCGAGTCGATCTGAAGCTCACTGGGGACGTGGCACCGACTCATGAGCGCCGCGTCCACGTTGGACTTCGAAGCGACGATCCGACCTGCGTTCGCCGCCCACTTTTGCGAATCACGGCCCAGTTTCACGCGATTCCGGCGCGAAACGAAGTGGAGCGAGACTGGGCGTGGGCGCCAGATGATGCCTAACACACGGTTGCTGCAGGCGGCCGCTGAGACTTGGCAGGCCCCGCCCTGCGCGGCATGTTGCACTTCGGGTCCGGCGCGGGGCGGGGCTTTGTTTACCCGCGGCCGCTGCAGGACCGAATCGTTAGGCGTCATCTTCTTCCTGCTGTATGAGACGCTCAGTAGAGCGATCTGACTGAATCGCCCCGGGCTTTCCAGAGACTCGGTTACGTTAGCGTCGGCGCGGCGAGGTCCGCGCGCGGGTCATACTGTGCTTCGTACTCGACGTATCGGGTTCAGGGCCGCGGCCTCTTCACGGCTTCGCCGGCGGCCCCGCCGGGTGTTTCTCGCACACCGGTGGCTGTTCGGCGCTCCACGCCATCGACGCTATTCGCCACTTCCCCTCGGCCTTCACGAAGGTGAACACGTCGACCCCGCAGTGCGACCAGGCTCCGTTGAGATAGAAGTCGTACGGGTACCAGACCATGGCAACACCACCGTTGACCATGGCCTGCGGATTGAACCCGCGCTCGACAGCCCCGGTGATGGGCGATGAGCGCTGCCCTTCGCGCGTGCGCATGCGATAGGTGGTGGCGCCGTTGCGGGTGGAGGTCGGGAACATCTGCGCCTCCGGCACCATCAGGTCAGTGAAGGCGACGACGTTGCCGCGGGTGATGGCGCTGAGCGCGGAGTCGGCGATGGCAATCACGGTCGCGCGGTCATCAGCGGTCTGGGCGCGAGCCTCAACTGGCACGGTGCACAGCAGGGCTATGGCGACGACGATGGGGTAGCGCATGAATGTGGCTGGGTAGAAGTGATGCGGCGGGGGGGGGAGCGACCAGGATCAGTGTAGCCGAAGGCGCGATGTCTCGCGTGGGGTGACCTTCACCAGTGCACCCGTTGTCGTGTCGATGTCGACCATCACCCAGCCGATATCGGGCGAGCCGTAGGTCTCGATGCGCGTGAGTCGCTCAACGGTGGCGCCGTCGGGGCCGCGCATGGGATGATCGACGCGGAATTCGTGGGTGTCGCCATGAATCACGACGATCTCTCCGCCAAAGCGCGGCACGGCAGCCTGCAACGTGGCCACGAACGACGCATAGCCCCGCCGAGAGCCGTCCCGCTGGCCGAACCCGGGGTCACCATGAATGGCGAGAACCACCGCGCGCAGGGAATCACGCGTGGCCTCGGCAAAGGCGCGTGTCATCCAGGCAAGCGCGGCGTCGACACGACGCGTGGCCGCCGAGTCGTCAGCTGCAGTGCGACCTTTGTACTTCTCGGTGCCGTTGTCGGAGCCGACGAGGTGGAGCGTGGCAAAGAGCACGCGACCACGCCGCCAGCTGACATGCTCCACAAACTCGCTGAAGAGGGAGTCCGAGGCCTGGGTGGTGACACCAAAGGGCGTGGTACCAAGTGTTTGTCCGGGCGTGGCGAAGAAGAGCGTTCTCAGGGCCTGCAGGCGTTCGAGTGGTTGATAGCCACCGCGGGATTCGCGATAGCAATCGGTCCACTCGTTGTCGCCTGGAATGTAGACCACGGCGGTTTGGAGCCCGGCGAGTTCGGTGTGCCGGGCGCGCAACACCTCATCGGAGCAGCGCGCGCCAATGAGGTCGCCAACATGGATGAGCCAGTCCGGCTGCGCGCTGTTGATCTCGCCGAGTACCTGGCGATATCGCTCGGCTTCATCGGTGTTGTAGGGCCCGTCGCCGAACACTCCGAACCTCAGTGAGCCCGGTGATTGGGTAACGGGTGGCGGTGGTGCCGTGTCACAAGCGAGCAGGGCGCCAAGGAGCAGAGCAGGGCGCCAGAAACGCGCCCCACTCGTCAGGCAGGTCATGCGGCGGTCACGGAGAAGTGGCCGCAACCTGCTTGTCCCAGACAAAACGCTTGAGGAAGCCACCGATGCGGTTCCAGGTATCGATCCAGATGCCGTGGAACATCGACTCGTGGAGGTCGTCGGGAATGACCATGAGTTCGTGATACACGTTGCGGGCGCGCAGGAGTTGGACCAGTCCGACCGTCTGGGCAAAGTCCACATTGCGATCGTCGTCGCCATGCACGAGGAAGACGGGCGACTTCCAGCCGTCGATGGCGGCGATGGCAGAACTCTTGTAGGAGACCGCGGCGGTATCGAGGGAGTTGCCCCAGAGATGCACGCCCGCCAGGTCGGCACCGGCCACGAAGACATCGGAATTACGGGCGAGCGCCTGTGCGGTGAGCACGCCCCCGTATGAAAGCCCCCATATGCCCACGCGGGCCGGGTCGACGTCGGGGCGCGCCTGCAGCCACTTCCCGGCGGCGAGGACGTCCTGGTACTCGGCATTGCCGTTTCCGCCGCTTTTCGGCGCATTGCGGAACGACTTGCCATAACCCACACCGCTCCGGTAGTTCACCGACAGCACCACGTATCCCTGCGACGCCAGCCACTGGTTGTAGCCATACGACCAGGAGTAGAAGTGCATGTAGTGATAGGCGGGCAGCATCTGCCGCACGGGACCGCCATGCACAAAGATCAAGGCAGGGCGGCGTTCTCCCGGCTTGATGTCTTTTGGCACAAAGAGCTGGTTGTGGATCTCCATGCCGTCGGGCGACTTGACGATGACGACTTCGGGTTCCACGTGCGCGTCGGCCGGGAAGTTGGCAAACGATGGGAAGATGGGGCGTGCGGCGCCACCACTGACCGGGGCGAGTGCGACTGCGGCCGGGGTGCGGGCGCTGAAGTGCAGGACCGCGAGTTGTTTGCCTGATGCCAGGGGCTGCGGCGCCGTTTCCACGTCGCGGCCGGTGGTGATCTGCTGGGGCGTTCCCCCGCCGACCGGCACGGCCCAGATATGGCGTCGCTCGATGTCGCCGGCGTTGGTGCAGTAGTAGAGGGTGCGTCCGTCCTTTGAGAGAGCGGCCGATGTCACATCCTCGATCATCCCGTCGGTGGTGGTCAGGGTGATGGGGGCGGGCATGCCGTTGCCATTGGTGCGCAGCGCGTAGTAGCGGTCCCATTCGTCGGCGGCGGGCGACAGCGGGAAGACCAGGTGGCCATCACCCCACATCATGCGCGCGATGGTCGTGAAGACCTTGTCGCTTGGCGCATTGTGCCAGAGTTCACGGGCTGCGCCGGTGGCCACAGTGGCCACCATCACCGAGAGGGTGTGCCCACCCGCGAAGGTGGCGCGGCAGAGGCCGGGCGGCTCGTTAGGTGAGGGTGCTGCGACCGGAGCCTGATTACCAAAGCCCTGGCTGCCGAGTGGGACGCTGGCACAGGGGCCTCGCGTGGCGGCACCACCGGCGGCGGGGCCACTCGGATTGCCAATGCTCCCGATGCCGACCTGTCCCTGCTGGCCGAATGCCTGACCGGGGCGGCGGGTGAAGGCGATCTCCTTGCCGTCGGGCGACCAGGTGGGGGCGTCATCGTAGTCCACGCTGGGCGCCATGTACGTTACGGACCGTTTGGTCACGTCGAGCACACCGATGAAGCTGTGATTCTGGCGCACCGAGACAAAGGCGAGCCGCTTGCTGTCCGGGGACCAGCGGGGGGCGCGCTGTGAGCCCCAGGCTTTCACGAGTGGCTTGAGGGCCCGGTCGATAGAGTCCTTCGGCCCCGTGGGGGTCAGACGGGCACCATAGATCTGCCCATCCTTCACATACGCGACCATGCTGCCATCAGGGGAGAGCTCGGGATCACCCCCGATGGCCACTTTCCATGGGGCGCCGCCGGCAGAACGTACCGCCCAGATGGCGCGCTCACCGCCATCGGGATCATGGGAGGGGTTGGCGATCCATCCATTGCGGTTAGGCGCGGAGCCACGCACAAACACGATCATGCGCCCATCGTCCGAAATCTCCACATTCGTCAGGTCGATGCCGTCGTCCTGAAGAAATGGTGTCAGGCGAACCGCCTTGAAGTCGGGAGCGGCGGCCGTGTAGACGTTGCGCATCCCGCGCTCGTAGCTCATCCAGGCCACGCGGTCTGCCTTGCGCGCACTGGTGATCTGGAGCGGCGACGACGCGCCCATGAACTGTTCGACCGTCGGTTTGGCCTGCGCATGGAGCAGGGCAGGCCCGACGACGAGGGCGAGGGTAACGAGTGTGCGCATGCGAGCGTACCTGGTAGAGGTGCGGAGAAGATGCGGCGTGCGCGCGCGAGCACAACCGCTCTGTCTCCGCCAGAAGACCCCTACAGTCGCGCTCGGGTGTGCAGGGCGATGGTGGCGCCGGCGGTCAGGGTAAGCGAGGCATTCCCCGCAGCATCGACCACGATGCCAGGGCCGGTGCAGCGAGCCGCGGCCCCCCCGGAAGAGGCAATGAAGTCGAATTGCGCCACGTTGCAGTAGGTGCCGGCCGGGAGCCGTGTTTGCAGGAGCTCCACCCCACCAGCCGCGCCGCGCGACATGGCCACGAAGCCTGCGCCGTCGCGGCAGAACGCGATGCGGTTGTTGTCGCTCCCCACCGCCAGCCCCGCGCGCCCGCAGGTGGAAATCGGGGCGCCCACGGTGGCTTTGCGGAACGCCACCATTGCCGCGACGGTGGCGTTCCGGTGTTCGCAGATCCACTGACTCTGCTGCACCGCGCCTAACGTGGCAGTACACAGCGAGGAGCCCGCCGCGCCGAACGTGGAGTTGGTGACCCCGCTGCCATCCGAGGGGGGGCCCTGGTCGCGTCCGGCCTGCGAGCCGCGATCAAAGCCATAACTCGACATCACCGAGGGATACCCCTGCGGGTGCGCCAGCATGAAAACCGTCGCCTGGAGATAGGCGGCGTCGGCGTAGTACAGGGCATCACCACGTTGTGTGTCGTGGTTGTCGACAAAGACCACACTCTTGTCGGACGGAAAAAGCCCGGTCGTGAGGTTCGAGAGCGTGGCAGCAAGCGAGCCGCCGTTGCGGCCAAGGAAGGCGTCGGCCAGGCGTCCGCCATACTGGAAATCGGTGACATCGGAGGAGCCGCCTGATGCGAAGCCGACGCCATAGTACTGATCGGCGGTGACGGCTTCGGTGGCGCTACCAGGAATCTCCAGGAAGACGTACGGTCGCGGGCGTCCGGCAGCAAGCGCGGCGGCATTCACACGCGCGAAGATGTTGTCGACGTCGCGGGGCCGCATATGCTTGGCGGCGTCGACGCGGAAGCCGGCAACGCCCAGCTGGTTCAGTGCAATGAGGTACCTCGAGATTTTGGCGCGCACGCTGTCATCCTCGGTGCGCAAATCGGAGAGCCCCACGAGTTCGCAGCGCTGGACTTCCTGAGCGTTGTTGTACGAATTGATCCCGCAGGGAGTGTGGAAATCGAGCTGCGTGTACGGCACGGCGGGATAGTCGTACTTGGTGAAGGTGCTCCCGGCGCTCCCCGTGCCGCTCCCCGCCGTCATGTGGTTGATCACGGCGTCGACATAGATGTCCACGCCCACGGCTCGGCAGCGGGCGATCATGTCGGAGAACTGCGCCACCGTGCCGGAGCGCGAGTTGTCGAGTTTGTAGCTGACCGGTTGATACCGCTGCCACCAGGGGTGACGGGTGATGCCCGTAGCGATGACGAGGTGCTCCATCGGCGGGGAGATCTGCACGGCCTTGAACCCCTTGGGGCCGAGCCAGCTCTCACATTCGCGGGCGATGTCTTGCCAGCGCCACTCGAAGAGATGCACAAACACGTCCCCCGCGGCGGTGCGCCCACTCGGTACATAGGTGCCCGGGAGGACAGGGTCCTCGACCGGCGGTGTCACCGGGGGCGTGGTGGGAGGCGCAACGGCACCTCCGTTGTCTGAACTCCCTCCGCAGGCTGCGAGGAGGAAGACGAGGGCCAGGGCGAGGCCGCTCCGGATTGTTGCGCGCGAGGAGGTCACGTTGACGAAATCAGCCTCGCCGGCCTTCGGCAGCAAGTAGACCGGGAGTCTTCGTCGCCGGACGTCAGGCCGGAGGGATCCGCTCGTAGGTGGCGAAGGTGACCCCGGTTGTTTTTCCGTTGCCGTCGTCGCGCATGTACATCACTCCGATGGTGTTGCCGTCCGGGGAGAGGACGTTGGTGAGCACCTGCGTCACCTTGCCGTCCCGCTTGTTGATGATCTCGTTCACCCGGTCGTTGATCTTCCGCACGGCGGCGTGGGTCTGGCCCGCATTGCCCGTAACCGGCATGTCGGCGCCGTCGAAGTTAGTGGTGTACCACCACGAGGTCTTTTCTCCCCGCGCGTTCACCGACTCGATGGTGACCTTCATCCCGCTGCTGCCGAAGGCCTCATAGGTCATGATGTTGCTGGAGGGGGCAGGGGCGTCGGACTTGAGTTTCCATCGTCCAAAGCGGGGATTCGACTGCGCTTCCAGCGTCGTGGCCAGCGACAGCAGGCCGGCGAGAGCAAGGCGAAACATCCTCATGATCCGGTTGGAGGTTTGCGGGCTGCCAGGTCCGCCAGCGCTGTATCGAAGGCCTTCCGAACGGCGTCGTCCGTTGCGACCAGTTTTGTCAGCCGGTCAAACTCGGCCGCAGTCAGTTTTTCGGCCTTCAAGGCGTCGGCGATCGATGTCTTGAGCTTTTCCCGAAGCGTGGTCTGTTCCTCGATCTTCTTGTTCCGCGGTTCGGCCATCTGGGCCTGGATCCGGTCCCGGATCTGGGTGACGGCCGCATGGGCACGGACAAAGGCGTGCAATTGGGCTGAGTCCGGTGTGGTGGCCGGGGCAGCCTGCGCGAGCGCGCGTCTCGGGGCGGAGACGAGCGTGGCGGCGGCCAGCCAAAGCGAGGCAAAAAGGATCGGTCGAATCAACCGCACGCAACCTCCGGGGGATGTCAGCAGTCCGGGTAAGATGGGCGTAAACCTCGGGGCGGGAAACCGGGGGGTCAACAGCCCAAGCCAACGTCGTACCCGGGGCACGCATCTGCAAGCCAGACTTGCGGATACGTCGCCACGCTCCGAACTTTTCTCATTCGGATCTCGCAGTTTCTGCACGTCCGCTCCGAGGCGCCTTCATGAAGACGTTTTCCGCAATGTTGGCCGCTGCCGGCCTGCTCCTCGCTCTTCCAGATTTGTCCGTTGCGCGGGCGCCGGAGACGGTGCCCCTGACGGTCGGGACCGCGGAGCTGAACGCCGTCGTCAAGCAATACTGTCAGGGGTGTCACAGCGACCGCTTGAAACGCGGCAACTTGTCGCTGGCGGCCTTTGACGTAGGCACCGCTCCCGCGCAGGCCGAAATCGCCGAGAAGATGATCGGCAAGCTGCGCTCTGGGATGATGCCTCCTCCGGGGTCCAAACGACCAAGTGCCGATACCGTCTTCGCGCTCATCAATGCGCTCGAAGGCCAGCTGGATGCCTACTCCGCGGCCCACCCCGACCCCGGTCATCGCACATTCCAGCGAATGAATCGCGCCGAGTACACGGCGGCGATCCGGGAAATTCTCGGGCTCGACGTCGATGCGGCGACCTACCTGCCCCCCGACACCAAAAGCGACAACTTCGACAACATCGCCGATGTGCAGGCCCTGTCCCCCATGCTGCTGGACGGCTTCCTGAGAGCGGCGAGCGACATCTCGTACCTCGCGCTTGGGAATGGGAAAGCGAGTGCCTCGGCGGCGACCTACTCGATGCCGCGCACGGCGTCGCAGGTGGCACACGTGGAAGGGGCGCCGTACGGGACCCGCGGAGGGACGTCGGTGATCCACACCTTCCCCGCCGACGGTGCCTACCGATTCACAGCCAACTTCTTCCACGAAACCACGGGCGCCTTTGCCGGCGGTCTGGTGCGTGGCGAGCAGCTCGAGGTGTCGATCGACGGGGAGCGAGTCGCCCTCCTGGCCATCGATCGCTTCATGCATGCGTCTGATCCCAATGGTGTGACGATGTCCACCGATCCGGTGCAGATCACGGCCGGACCACACCGGGTGTCGGCGGCCTTTGTGCCACCGGTCTTCCAGGGGGTGGTGCAGGACCTCATCTCGCCGATCAAGTGGTCGCTCAACAGTGTGTCGAACGCCACGGCGTATGGGTTCTCGCTGCTGCCACACCTGCGCGACCTGGTGATCAACGGCCCGTTTGAAGCGGCCGGGGTTTCGGAGACGGCCATCCGCAAGCGTCTCCTCACCTGCAAGCCTTCGACACCGGCGGCAACACAGGCGTGCGCCACGTCAATCATCACCCGCGTCGGCTCGCAGGCGTATCGTCGTCCACTCACGTCGCGCGACCTCAAGAGCCTCATGCGGCTCTACGAGTTGAATGCAGCAGAGGGCGGCTTCGAAGCCGGCATTCGTGGCGCGATCGAGGGGATTCTGGCGAGTCCCGATTTTGTCTTCCGCTTCGAGCCCGCGCCCCCCGACGCCAAGCCCGGCGAGAACTACAAGTTGCGCGACATCGACCTGGCGTCGCGGCTGTCGTTCTTCCTGTGGGGCGCGCCTCCGGACCAGACCCTGATCAACGCGGCGACCCGCGGCACACTCTCGCAGCCAGCCGTCATGGAGCGGCAGGTGCAACGGATGCTGAAGGATCCGCGCGGTCAGGCCCTCGCCACCCGCTTTGCTGCGCAGTGGCTGCGGCTCCCCGATCTGGCAACCGTGCAGCCCGATGTGCGGCAATACCCGGACTTCGACGAGCAGCTGCGGAAATCCATGCAGCAGGAAACCGAGCTGTTCTTTGACAACCTGGTGCGTGAAGACAAGAGCGTGCTCGAGATGTACACGGCCGACTACACGTACATCAACGAACGCCTCGCCCAGCACTACGGCATTCCGAACATCGTCGGCAACGACTTCCGCAAAGTCACGTACAGCGACGATACCCGTCGCGGCATTCTCGGACACGCCAGCATCCTGACGCTCACCTCGCATGCCACACGCACCTCGGCGGTGGATCGCGGGAAGTGGGTGATGGAGGTGCTGATGAATTCGCCGCCACCACCACCGCCGCCCGGTGTTCCCGATCTCGAAGCCACACCGGGTGCCTCTGAAGGTCGTTTGCTCACCGTGCGCGAACGGATGGAAGAGCACCGCAAGAATCCGGCGTGCAGCTCCTGTCACAAGATGATGGACCCGATCGGCCTGACGATGGAGCACTTTGATGTCACCGGCCGTTACCGCATCAAGGACAACGGCGCGCCGATCGATTCACGCGGCGAGTTGTGGGACGGCAGCAAGGCCGAGAAGCTCACCGATTTGACGGATGCGCTGCTGCGTCGCCAGGAAACCCTGCTGCGCACCTTTACGCGCAACCTCATGGCGTATGGCATCGGGCGCCGTGTCGAGGCAAGCGACCTGCCGATGGTGCGCGACATCGTCCGGCAGGCCGCAAAGAAGGATCACAAGATGTCGGCCTACATCATGGGCGTGATCAACAGCCCGGCGTTCCGGATGCAGCGGGTGGAAGGACCGGAAGCCAAGGTGACCAGTAATTGATGGTTCGCAGGACCGTTAGGCAGGCCCGAGCGATCAACTCAAGCCCCGTCGAGTGACATGACTCATCTGATCAAGCAGCCGCTTCCACGTCGCACCTTTCTCAAGGGAATGGGGGCGGCCGTTGCGCTTCCGTATCTCGATGCCATGACGCCCCTGGGGCGTGTGAGCCGGTTTGCGGCACCCAAGGCCGAAGCCACTCGGCTCATCTGCATGGAAATGGTGCACGGCGCGGCCGGATGTGCGCCCTACGGGCTGACGCAGAATCTCTGGTCACCAGTGGCTACGGGATCCCAGTTCGATCTCAGCGGAACCTCACTCATCTCGCTCGAGCCCTGGCGGAAACATGTGACGATCATCAGCAACACCGATGTTCGCATGGCCGAGGCCTACAAGTCCGAAGAGATCGGGGGCGATCACTTCCGGTCGAGTGCGGTGTTCCTCACGCAATCACATCCGACCCAGACGGAAAGCTCGGACATCTTTGTCGGCACGTCGCTCGATCAGATGTACGCGCGGCGCTTCGGGCAGGAGACGCCGATTCCCTCGATGCAGCTTTGCATCGAGCCGCAGGATCGCGCCGGTGGCTGCGCCTACGGGTATTCCTGCGCGTACACGGACACGATCAGCTGGGCCTCGCCCACTGATCCGCTCCCCATGATTCGCGATCCGCGGGTGGCCTTCGAGCAGCTCTTCGGCACCGGTGGCACTGCGGCCGAACGAGCGGCGCGCACCCGCAGCACCAGCAGCATCCTCGATTGGATCACGGGGCGTGTGGCAGAACTCAAGCGTGAACTTGGTGCGGGCGATCGCGTGCGGCTCGACACCTACCTCGAGAACATTCGCGAAATCGAGCGTCGCATCCAGCGCATCGAAGCGCGCAACACAAGCGGGGAAGTGCGCCAGCTGGCTGGAGCGCCCACCGGCGTGCCCGATTCGTTCGACGAACACGTCAAGCTCTTCATGGACTTGCAAGTGCTGGCCTTCCAGTCGGACATGACGCGGGTCTTCTCGTTCAAGCTCGGCCGCGATGCCTCGGCGCGTGTCTATCCCGAGAGCGGCGTGTCCACCGGCTTCCATCCGTCGTCGCACCACGGCAACAACCCGGCGCGCGTGAAGGAGTTTGCCGAAATCAACAAGTACCATGTGAGCCTACTGCCCTACCTGATGAAGAAACTGCAGGACGTGCAGGACGGCGACAGCAACCTCCTCGCGAAGACGGCGATCATCTACGGCTCCCCGATGGCCGACAGCAACACCCACAACCATCGTCGCTGCCCGCTGTTGTTCCTGGGTGGCGCCAACGGGGCGCTGACGGGCAATACTCACCTCAAGGCGCCCGATGGCACGCCGATGGCCAACGCGATGTTGTCGCTGTTGCATGGCCTGGGGATGAACGACCTGACGAGTTTTGGCGACAGCACTGGCGAATTCACGTTCTAACCGGACGCAGCGCATGCGAAATGGTCTGACACGGATCTTGGTTCTCGCGGCCGGCGTGATGACGCTTGCCGGTGCACGCCTCCCGGTGGCTCCGCTCGCCGACGCGGCGATGCAGCGCGACGTGGCGACGGTGCGCGCGCTGCTGCAGAAGGGCGCCGACGTCAACGCGCCGCAGGGCGACGGGATGACAGCGCTGCACTGGGCCGCTCGGCATGGCAACGCCGACCTCGCGACCATGCTGCTCCGCGCCAAGGCGAATACCAAGGCCACCACTCGAGTTGGGGGCTTCACTCCTCTGCATGTGGCAACCGAGGCGGGAAGTGCACCAGTCGTACAGGCCCTTCTTGCCGGTGGAGCCGATGCGAAGGCACTCACCACGACCGGTGTGTCGTCACTTCACCTCGCCGCGTTGAGTGGCAATGCCGTCGTGATCGCTGCGTTGCTCAAGGCCGGTGCCGATGTGAATGCGCAGGAGCCCGGGTGGGGCCAGACGCCATTGATGCTGGCGGCCGGGCGTGGACGCACTGGCGCGGTCAAGGCGCTGCTTGCCGCCGGGGCCAAGCCGACGATTGCAGCCAAGGCGGTGGACATCATGGCCGCGGCGGCGCAGGATCGTCAGGCAAAAAACAAGCGCAATCAGGTACTCGCGCAGTTGCGTGAGGCTGAGGGGGAGTCGAAGAACGCGGGATGGCAGCCCGATCCCAAGCAGGTGCAAGAGGCGGTCAAGGCATCGCTCGAGGTTGAGCGGCAGGCCGCCAACGCAGCCGCCCTCGCGAGTGCCGCCGCAGCTACCGCTGCCGAAGAAGCGCGACTCGCGGCCCAGGGCGGACCCGGGCTGGACGATGATGCACCCGGCTACAACGAACTGATTGGTGCACATGGCGGACTCACCGCGCTCCTCCTCGCGGTTCGCGAAGGGTACGTGGAGACGGTTCACACCCTGCTCGAAGGGGGCGCCGACATCAATCAGGTGAGTGAAGGGGATCACACCAGCCCGCTGCTGATGGCGACGATCAATGGACACTACGATCTCGCACTCGATCTCATCAAACGCGGCGCCAATCCCAACCTGATGAGCGACGCCAATGCCGGCCCGCTGTACGCTGTGCTCAACAAGGAGTGGGCCCCGTCGTCCCGCACGCCCCAGCCGGCCTTTCAGCTGATGCAGAAGGCGTCATACCTCGAAGTGGTGGACGCCCTCCTCAAGGCTGGCGCCGATCCCAATGCGCGTCTCAAGCGCAGCTTGTGGTACACCTCGTACAACCGCGACAATCTGCGGGTCGACTTCATGGGCGCGACGCCGTTTTTCCGCGCGGCGTATGCCACTGACGTCGCCGCGATGAAGATGCTCGTCGCAGCCGGCGCCGATCCCAAGGTTCCCACGCTCAAGCCGCCCACACGCGCGCGCCGCGCACCGGCCGAAGCCTCGGCCACCGGTGCTGCGCCCGCTGGCCCACCACCGATGGACCCAAGCGGCATGCCGCGGATTCCTGATGGCGGCCCCGGGATCTTCGCCATTCATGCCGCCACCGGTGTTGGATACGGTCAGGGCTTCGCTGCCAACGATCACCGGCATGTGCCCGATGGGTGGCTCCCCGCGGTGAAGTATCTCGTCGAAGTACTCGGCGCCGATGTGAATGCGCGGGACTACAGCGGGTACACCGCGCTGCACCACGCCGCCTCGCGCGGTGACAACGAGGTGATCAAGTACCTGGTGTCAAAGGGTGCCGACGTGACCCTGGTCTCGCGGTCGGGCCAGACCACGGCGGACATGGCCAACGGTCCCGTGCAGCGCATCTCGCCGTATCCTGAAACGGTAAAGCTGCTGGAGAGCCTGGGCTCAAAGAACAACCACAAGTGCGTCTCCTGCTGAGCAAGAGAGCGTGCCACTCCCCGGACTCGGTCAGGGGTCCAGAGTCTGCCTCACAAACGACTCTGGGCCCTGACTTGCGTCAGGGAGCGTAGATTCGCTCCGCGTCTGCCGTCTGCCGTCTGCCGTCTGCCGTCTGCCGTCTAAAGTCCGCCATCCCAACTCCAACCCCTCCCCAATGCGCAAACTGCTTTCCGTCATTGCTCTCTCCGCTCTCGCTGCCTGCCGTGGAGGGTCTGCGGGTGGTGCGCCGACCCCGTCCGGTAATGCCGCCAATGCTCGGCCCGCCGGTGTCACCGATCAGATGATCGCGCTGGGTGACTCGCTGTTCAACAACGGTGGTTGCATGCGCTGCCATGGCGCAAAGGGCATCGGTGCGCAGAATGGTCCGGCACTCAATGACGCCGCCTGGGTGCAACTCAAGAGCGGTACGTATGACGAAATCGTGCAGCTTGTCACGACCGGTGTGCCCGCTGCCGCCATCAAGGATCCGACCCGCAAGAACCCCATGGGTGCTCGGGGCGGTCGTATGAATCTCAACGACGACCAGATCAAGGCAGTGGCTTCGTACGTGTGGTCGATTTCGAGAAAGTAGCAGGCAAGGGAACAGCAAAGAGGGGCGCCGAGTGATCGACGCCCCTCTTGTTTTGTTGCCCGGTCAATCAGGGTCTGATGCTGACCCCGATGCCGAAGATCAGGTCGGTCTGCCGCTGCGCCTGGGGGACCACGCTGCGAAGCGGGATCTTTCCCTGATCGAACGAACTCGGCAGGTAACGCACTTCGGTTGAGACCTCGATCGGTCCCGACGAACCGGCCCGGAAACCGAACCCGATGTCGCCGGTGGGACGCCACTGACCATCAACACCGGTGATGTCGAACGAGTAGCCCTTGTAGCCGGCGCCAAGACGCAGCGTTGGGCGGATCACTTCGCCAAACCACGAAGGGCTCAGCAGCAATCCTCCCGTTCCCCCCATCATGGTCACCTGATCGGATGGGCCACCCGCGCCGACGCGGAACGTGCTGCCACGTGAGAGGGTGGAGAAGCCTACCAGCCCATTGCCGTACAGGGCGATGAGGGGCGAGTAGATGTACTGCACGTCGAGTGTGAATACCGGCGTGGCGCCGAGCCTGGTGTCGGTGCCGCCAGGTGCGGCGACCACCATGCTCGAACGCGGCGCCAGGATACCTACCGAGGCGCCCAGTCGCCACGAGTCGTCACCGACCCGCTGCGTGGTGGGGGCCTGCGCGCTGGCCGCATGTGCGGCCAGCGTGGTTGCAATCAGAGCGGCGGCCACCCGAAGGCCGCGCACCATCGCCAGGGACTGTTTTGTCTGGGTTGTCATGGTGTGAAGTCTCAAGGAACGGTGATGGTGCCGGTGACGCCTGCCGTGAGGCCGGTGCCTGAGATCGTCAAGGTTCTGGCGCCGGAACCCGTAAGGGTCAGGTTCGTGAAGCCTGCTACGCCCAACGCGTTGGTCGTCACAGTCAACGTACCCCCCAGCCCAGTGGGCCCGGTGCTGATTGCGACGGTCAGGGAAACGCCGGTGAGAAGCACGGGTGCTCCTGCTGCGTTCTGCAACTGAACGATGACGCTGAACGCAGCTCCCGATGCGACGGGCGCCGTGGGGATACTCGTGACCACGATCTGCGTAGCCGACTGCGCGTTGAAGGTGATCGGGTTGTTGGTGATACCTGTTCCCGTCACCGTGGCCGTCATCGTGTTAGGCGCCAGGTTGCCAAGCACCCAGCTGCCCACCGTGGCTTCACCCGCCGCGTCGGTGGCCTGTGTAGCGCCGGTGAGTGAACCACCTCCCCCGGTGACTGCGAAGGTGACCGTGGCACCAACCACGCGATTGCCATTGGCGTCGCTCACCCGAACGGTCGGGCGATTGACCAGCGGCGTACCCTGCACGCCGACCTGGTTGTCGCCGGAGACGATGGCCACCGTCGCCGGTACCCCAGCCGTTCCAGTGGCGTTGAAGGTCACACTCGGCAGACCATTGGCGCTGGCGGTTACCGAGTTTGCACCCGCTGTTGCGCCCAACACCCACGAGGTGAGTGTGGCGACGCCAGCTGCATCGGTTGTAGCCGGTGAACCGGTGATGGTCCCACCACCCGATGAGACAGTGAAGGTGACGGCGACACCTGGCACTGCATTACCGGCCAGGTCGCGCACGATTACACTCGGGCGCGCCGTCACTGCCGTACCGGCGGCGGCCGACTGTGCGACGCTCGAATTGGCTACCATCGACACTGGAACTCCCGCGGTACCGGTGGCCCCGAAGGTCACCGAGGAAACACCCGCCGACGACGCGGTGAGTGAATTGGGCCCAGGGGTCGTGCCGAGGATCCATCCGCCTGCTTCGGCTGTGCCGGTGGCATCCGTCGTCTGACGAGCGCCAATCACACTGCCGCCACCAGAACTCACTGCGAAGGTGACGATCGCTCCAGCAACCGCGTTGCCCTGCGCATCACGCACCACCACGGAGGGTGGCACCGCGGTGATCCGGCCGGCCTGGACGGTCTGGTTGTTGCCGGCTGCAATTGTCATTTGCGTCGCGGGACCGGCGGTCGCCGTGACATTGAAGACGACAGTGTTGGCACCCGTTACACCGGCCGACACCTGGTTCGCGCCGGCGGTGTTGCCGAGCGTCCAGCTGGTCAGGGTCACGACACCCGATGCATTGGACAGCTGGGTATTGCCGGTGATTGTCCCGTTACCGGCGGTGACGACAAACGCCACGGGCACATTCGCGACCGGGTTTCCGTTGGCGTCGTTCACACGCACGCTCGGGAGAATTGGCACCGGAGTGCCGATGATCCCGGTCTGCGACGTGGTGGTGAGCGCGACGGCCGCTGCGGCCGGACCTGCGGTGGCAGTGGCGGTGAAGATCACCGGATTGTTGGTCACGCCGCCGTCAGCAACCAGGGCGGCAAGAGTTTGTGCTCCCGCGGTGTTCCCGAGGATCCACGAGCCGACGGTTGCGATGCCACCCGACGTGGTGGTACGAACCGAATTTGTCACTCGTCCGCCGCCACTCTGAACGGCAAAGGTGACAGCCACACCCTCAACGGCGTTTCCATTGGCGTCATTGACGCGTACGGCGGGTGAGATGGCGAGAGCATTACCAGCCACCCCTGACTGCGCTTCTCCGGCCACCCCGGAGACGGTTGCTGCCCGCCCGGCGGTTCCGGCAACGCTGACGGCCGTTGTGGCGCCGCCCACGGATGCTGTCACGGTGTTGGTGCCCGCGGTTCTGCCGAGGGTGAGGGTGGTACGCGCAACGCCGTTTCCGTCTGATACCGCGCTGGCGGGGCTGACACTGCCGCCCCCGGCGCTGACGGAGAAGTTCACGGTAGCGCCCGCAAGCGGCTGTTCGTCACTGGCCAGCACTCGCACTTCAATAGGTGTGGCGAGCGCACTTCCCGCGACACCCGTCAAACCCGTGGGTGTAATCGACGTGACGCGTCCCGCACCGAGTGCAACATTCGCGGTGGTTTCGCCGCAGGCGGCCAGCGCCGCGGCGCCAACGAATATCCCCAATTGGACCCGGCGTCGCATTCTCATACGTGGTGTTGATGACATGGCCAGTGGCATTCCTCTCGTGAAGGTGATGGCCTAAGCAGGTTGAGCTTGCTGACAAAGTAAGCAAGTCTGATCGCACGCGCATGGGCCAACTCGCGCGTGACAACGATCACACCACAGACACGCCAGGACGGGGGTCCGCCTGACGAGTCTGTGATGGAAGAAGAATGGTTGTGCTCGCCAGTGCCCGTTAGGCGACTGGCGCAGGGGCCGGCATCAGCGCGCGGCGGCCCGGAGCTGCTGGTATTGGGCCAGACCGGCATTGACCTTGAGGTCAATGATCACTTTTCCGATCTCGGCGGATGCCTTTGTGGGATCACCGTTCACCCCGGACGTGGGGCTCCCGCCGCTTGGGGCCAGTTTGTTACGGCGAATGCCAGCGGCCTGCACATACAGCAGTTGGGACGTGTCGGAGGTGCCGGCATGGCTTCCGACGGTTGCCGCATCCCATCCATAGGTTTTCTGCAGGTAATCACGCGCCTGAATGCGTCCCTGCTGGTAGTAGTCCACCAGGGCATAGACACGAACGCCGCTCCCGGCCCACTCGGTGTTGAGGGTATTTGCGACGCTTGTCATGCCCTGCTGGTTCCCGCCGCTGTCCCCGATCAGGATGATGTCGGTGAAGCCATGCACCTTGAGGCTGCGTACCGCGGCATCGAGCACCCGATCGTACGCCGGGGTGGGGAGGGAAATGACCCCGGGTTTCTCTCCGAAGTCCGGGCGGGAGTAGTCACCTTCCGGTACGTACTGCAGCGTTGGCGCGACGAGCGCGTTCCCCATGCGCTCGGCAAGGAGCCCGGCCGCGTACGTCACGATGTAGTTGTGCTTCCCCAGGATCATGTGGGGGCCGTTCTGCTCGGTGCCCCCGGTGGGGATGATGATCGCTTTCTTCCCGGCGGCGATGGCATCTCGGACCTCGGTCCACGTCATCGCTTCGATGAAGGGCGCGCCTTGCGCGAAAAGAGTGGCCGGGGCCAGGGCAAAGGCGCCGGCGGCAAGCAGGGATTGGATGCGCATGGGTCAGTTCTCCTGCGACGAGGCGCGGGCGGCGCGAATCTGCGCCAGGGCGTTGTCGATCTTGATCTTGAGGAGTGCCTTGCCGATTTCCGGGGTCGCCTTGGTGGGGTCACCACTTACGCCACTCCCGGGACCGCCCCCAGCATTCGCCAGCTTGTCCCTGCGGACATGCTTCGGGTTCACGGCCATGAGCTCCGAGGTGTCGAGCATGCCGGCGTGATTGCCGATGGCTTCGGCGGTGAACCCCTTGCCCATGAGGTACTTGCGCATGTCCTCGCCGGCCTTGGTGTAGTAGTCACCGGCAAACGTGACCCGCGCCGCGCCGCCCCACTCGGCGTTGAGCGCGGTGGCCACGTCCCGCATGCCATTCTGATTGCCACCGGAATCGCCAATCAGGATGATGTGTTTGAACCCGCCCGCCTTGAGGCTTTTCGCCGAGTGGGTGAGCAACTCGCGAAAGCGATCTTCGGGGAGGGTGATGGTACCGGCCATGGCCATGTGCCCGCGCGGGTTTTCCCAGCTTCCTTCGGGCACGTAGGTAATGATCGGGGCCACCAGGGCGTCGCCTAACGCGCGGGCGATCTGCTCCGTGGTGTGGGTCAGGACGTACTTGTGTTCCCCCATCACCATGTGCGGCCCTTTCTGCTCCTGCCCGGCCGTGCCGATGATGATCGTGGTCTTGCCCGCCCGCTGCAGGTCGCGGACTTCATCCCAGGTAAGGTCTTCCAGGAAGACGGTATCCGGGGGGCGCTGGGCGGAGAGGGGGAACGCGGACGCGGCGCAGAGCAAGGCGACAGACAGGGATCGCAGCACAGTGGGGCTCCGTGAGGGGAACGCGCCGGGAAGATGCCCAGTGGGGCAACGGACCGCCACGGGATACATTCAACAGGCGGTCGAATTCACACCGATTTCGCTTTCCCTGGCCCGTCCATGCGTTCTGCTCTCCCTCTTGTCGGCCTCTCGCTCGCCCTCGTTGCCTGCAGTCCCGGCGACAGCAAGGTCACGGTGGTGGGACCTCAGCCGCCCCAGCCGAAAATCGCCATCACCACCAGCCCGGTCGTCATTCCACGCGGCGGGGTGGACACGGTCCGGATTTCCATTACCCGTACCGACTATACCAGCGTGGTGGGTGTGACCTTCAGCGGGCTGCCGAACGGGGTGACGGCGCCGAGTATCAGCACCACGTCGACCAACGCGTTCCGGATTCCGGTCCGGGCTGATACGAACGCCACACTGGGTACCGTGACCGCCATCATCACGGCCAGCGGGACCGAGGTGCAGGCCGTCACCGCCCAGCTTTCGGTCACCGTGACGGCGCGGTAGCGCGACACGTCGAAAGTCTGGCTGCACGGCACCCCGGCAGGGTGCTTATTTTCACGTGTGGCGCAAACCTTTGCGCTCCCACACCGCGCACCTTCTGACAGCAATGACTGATTCTGCACGTATACCCGTGATCGTCGGGGCCGCCAGGACCCCCATCGGCAAGTATCTCGGTGGTCTGAGCAGTCTTTCGGCCCCCGAACTCGGCGCCCTGGTCATCCGCGAGGCGGTCAAGCGGTCTGGCGTAGCCGCCAGTGAAGTGCAGGAAGTGATCATGGGGCACGTGATCCAGGGTGGCGCGGGTCAGGCGCCGGCACGACAGGCCATGCTCAAGGCCGGTATCCCGGCGTCGGTGTCGGCCATGACCATCAACAAGGTGTGTGGCTCGGGGCTCAAGGCCGTGATGCTCGCCGCGCAGGCCATCAAAGCCGGGGATCGTGAGGTAGTGGTGGCCGGGGGACAGGAGTCCATGTCCAATGCGCCGCACTACCTCTATGGATACCGGAACGGGATCAAGCTGGGCGATCAGCCGATTGTCGACGGGATGATCAGGGACGGGCTCTGGTGTGCCGTCTGCGATGTGCACATGGGTGGGCATGCGGAGTACACGGCCCAGAAGGCCGGCATCACGCGGGCGCGCCAGGATGAGTTCGCGCTCCAGTCCCACCTCAAGGCGGCCGCTGCGCAGGAAGCCGGCAAGTTTGCGGCCGAAATTGTGCCCGTCGAAATCCCCGGCAAGAAGGGACCGACCATTGTGTCGGCCGACGAAGGGCCGCGCAAGGATTCCTCGCTCGAGGCGTTAGGCAAGTTGCGTCCCGCCTTTCCGGGCAAGGACACATCGGCTCAGCTTACCGTGACCGCGGCCAATGCGTCGTCGCTCAACGACGGCGGCGCGGCGCTGGTGGTGACATCGCTGGCATACGCCAAGGCGCATGGCCTCAAGATCCTCGGCCGTGTCGACGCCTACTCAACCGGTGCAGTGGAGCCGCAGGATCTCTTCTTTGCGCCCATCACCGCCGTGCAGAACCTGATGCGCGCCGCGGGCACCACCATCGGTGACTACGACCTGATCGAAGCCAATGAGGCCTTTGCCTCGCAGGCACTTGCTGATGGCGACGGTCTCGGATGGGATTGGGATCGCGTGAATGTGAATGGCGGCGCGATTGCACTGGGGCACCCCATCGGCGCCTCGGGGGCCCGCGTTTTGATCACGTTGCTGCACGCCTTGGCCGATCGCGGCAAGGAGCGAGGCCTGGCGACATTGTGCCTTGGTGGTGGTGACGCCGTCGCGCTCTCGGTAACGCGCGCGGTCTGAGTGCAGCTGAGGTCGACGGTGAGCGCCGTTCGGCCTCCCCACCCCGGCGTCTCCTCACCGATGGCAGCGGGCGACCGGCCGCGGCTCTCGCTGCCGGTACGGCTCGGCTTTTTCATCGTGGCCACGTCGGCCGGCGTGCTGGGGAGCCGGGCGGCACTCGGGTTGCTTCCCCCCGAGCGGCTCGGCATCGATGTCCCTGCCTTCTACCTGCAGATGGCGTTTGGCCTCGTCCTCGGACACTGGTGGACCTTTCGGGCGGTGGAGCCACTGGGGTGGTCGTCCATCGGGTTCGGACGCGCGCACTTCACGCCGCGTGCACTCGGGACCGGCGCCGCGTTAGGTGCGATTGCGGTGGGGGTGCCCGCGCTCGTGCTGCTGCTGGTACGATGGCTCAGGGTTGAGCCCTCGGCGCCGGGGAGCTGGGTGGCCGCGGCGGTGTCGTCGCTGGCGGTACTGCTTCCTGCGGCGCTCTGGGAAGAGTTGCTGTGCCGAGGGTATGCGTTCTCCTGCTTGCGCGAGCTGATCGGCGCGCGCCGGACGATTGTGGCCACGTCAGTTGTCTTCGGGTTGCTCCACATTCAGAATGCAGGCGCCACCTGGCAGTCGGTTGCCCTGGTCACCCTGGCTGGCATTTTCCTTGGCGGCATTCGGGTGGCCACCGGGAGTTTGTATGCGGCGTGGGCGGCACACGTCTCCTGGAACTTCGTGATGGCCGGTGTGCTGCACAGTGCCGTGAGTGGTATCGGGATGGGCACACCCAACTATCGAATTGTTGATTCCGGTCCCGACTGGGCGACCGGTGGAGCGTGGGGCCCCGAGGCGGGGCTCCTTACTGGCGTCGGTCTCGCAGCCGGCATCTACCTCATGCTGCGGCGCAAGGCCGTGGAGCAGACTCATGACTGACACCATCGCCGTGATCGGCGCGGGACAAATGGGCAACGGCATCGCGCATGTCTTTGCGCAGGCCGGCTATCCCGTGACCATGATCGACGTCTCGGCGGACGCACTCGCGAAGGGGCGGGGCACCATCGAGAAAAACATGGATCGCCAGGTGAAGAAGGGCACCCTCGATGCGGCCGCCAAAGATGCCGCCCTCGCTCGCCTGACCGAAGCCACGGACCTCGCCGCGGTGGCGGGTGCGACCCTGGTGATCGAAGCTGCCACCGAAAATGCCGATCTCAAGGCCCGCATCTTCCGGGACCTCGATCGCCTGGCCGCACCCGGGGCCATTCTCGCGACCAACACCAGCTCCATTTCGATCACCACCATCGCGGCGGTCACCAAACGCCCCGAACATGTCATCGGAATGCACTTCATGAATCCGGTGCCGGTCATGCAGCTGGTGGAAGTGATTCGCGGTCTGGCCACAAGCGACGCCACCACCACTCGTGTCCTCGAGCTGTCGCGCGCCGTGGGCAAGACGCCGGTAGAGGTGAGCGACTATCCCGGCTTTGTTGCCAACCGGATCCTCATGCCGATGATCAACGAGGCGATTCAGTGTCTCATGGAAGGCGTGGGGTCTGCCGAGGCTATTGATACCGTGATGAAGCTCGGGATGAATCATCCGATGGGACCGCTGGCCCTGGCCGATCTCATCGGTCTCGATACCTGTCTCTCGATTCTCGAAGTGCTGCACACGGGGCTTGGGGATCCCAAGTACCGCCCATCGCCCCTGCTTCGGAAGTACGTGGCGGCAGGCTGGCTGGGCCGCAAGTCCGGGCGAGGGTTCTACGCTTACGGCAGCTGATAGATGTCCTGGGCACTGATACCTCTCACTGAAGAACAGAGGGCCATTCAGCAGGCCGCGCGATCGTTTGCGCGCGCCGAGCTGGCGCCGCATAGTGTGCGTTGGGATCGTGATGCGTCGTTCGATCGGGAGGTGGTGGGCAAACTCGCCGCCCTCGGCTTTCTCGGCATGATGATCCCCGAGGAGTATGATGGGCAGGGACTCGATACCTGCACCTATCTCGTTGCCCTCGAGGAAATCGCCGCGGTCGACGCCTCGGTCGCGGTGCTCATGAGCGTGCACAATTCGCTCCCCACGCAGATGATCCTGCGCTGGGGCAGCGCCGAGCAGAAGGATCGCTACCTCAAGGGGATGGCACGGGGTGAGTTGTTAGGCGCCTTTGCTCTGTCCGAGCCCGAGGCAGGCTCTGATGCGGCCTCATTGCGGGCGCAGGCCACAAAAGACGGCGATCACTACGTCCTGGAAGGCACCAAGGCGTGGGTGTCACATGGCTCCATGGCCGACGTCATCCTGTGCATGGCTCGCACCGACACGCCGGGGGAACGCAAAGGGGCGCGCGGCATCAGTACCTTCATCCTGACCCCGGACATGCCGGGGCTGCATATCGGGAAGAAGGAAGACAAGATGGGGCTGCGTGGTGATCCAACTGTGCAGCTCGTGCTCGATGGCCTCCGTGTGCCAAAGGCCAACCTGCTCGGCGAGGAAGGGATGGGCTTTGTCTATGCCATGCAGTCGCTCGACAATGGCCGTTTAGGTATCAGTGCGCAGGCTATCGGGATTGCCCGGGCTGCACTCGAGCATTCGGTGGCGTACGCTGCGGAGCGCAAGCAATTCGGCAAACCCATCAAGGAGTTTCAGGGCGTCCAGTTCAAGCTTGCTGACATGGCCACGCGGGTCACCTCGTCGCGCGCGCTGCTCTATGCTGCGGCGTCGGCCAAGGATCGCGGTGAGCCCGTCACCCAGTTTGCCTCGATGGCCAAGCTGCAGGCCACCGAGACCGCCATGTGGGTCACCACGCAGGCCATTCAGATTTTTGGTGGCTACGGCTACGTGAAGGAGTATCCCGTCGAGCGGCTCTTCCGCGACGCGAAGGTCACCGAGATCTACGAGGGGACGTCGGAAATCCAGCGCATCGTCATCGCGCGGGAGTTGTACGCCAGGAGTTAGGGGAGGGGCGGAGGGGCATTCAATCACCAGCACACAACACATGAACACCTTTGATGTTATTGCCTCGATGGGGCACGAGCAGCTGGTCCTTTGTCATGACAAGGTCAGCGGCTATCGCGGGATCATTGCCATTCACGATACCACACTCGGCCCGGCCCTGGGCGGCACACGGTTCTGGCAGTATGCATCGGATGAAGAGGCCATTGTTGATGCGCTGCGTCTCGCGCGCGGCATGACCTACAAGAACGCAGTAGCCGGGCTCAATCTGGGTGGTGGCAAGGCGGTGATCATCGGCGACAACCGCACGCTCAAGCGGGAGATGGTCTTCCGGGCGCATGGCCGCTTTGTGGAGTCGCTGGGCGGGCGATATGTGACCGCCGAAGACGTTGGCACCAGCACTGCCGACATGGACTTTGTGCATATGGAGACCGAATACGTCGCTGGTCTCGCTACACGGTCGGGTGATCCCTCTCCGGTTACGGCACGCGGGGTGTTCCGTTCCATTCAGGCCTGTGCACGTCATCGTTGGGGAAGTGACGCCATCGAAGGCAAAACGATTGCCGTACAGGGCCTCGGGCATGTGGGTTACTTCCTGTGCAAAGAGCTGCACGCGCATGGCGCCATTCTCGTCGTCACCGACATCGACGCCGTTCGAGTCAAACGAGCCGTCGATGAATTCGGGGCCCGTGCCGTGGACCTCGACCAGATCTATTCGGTGCAGGCCGACATCTTCGCCCCGTGCGCCCTGGGCGGCATTCTGAATGACACGACGATATCCAAATTGCGTGTGGAGATTGTGGCTGGTGCCGCAAACAACCAGCTCCTGGAAGAGCGGCACGGAGTCGAGCTGGAACAGCGCGGGATTCTGTACGCGCCCGACTTTGTGGCCAATGCCGGCGGCGTGATCAATGTGTACAGCGAACTCGCCGGCTGGAGTTCACAGCGTGCGCTCCGCAAGGCCGACGAGATCTATGAGACGACGCTGGGTGTCTTCGAGATTGCGAGAGAGCAGGGGATTCCGACGTACGAAGCCGCGGATCGCCTGGCCGAGCGCCGGCTGCAGGCGGTAGGGGGTCTGGTGCGGACCTGGCCGCAGTGGCCACGGAAGGGCTGAGGCACGAGTAGCACGAGTAGCACGAGAAGCACGGAAGGGCGAGCGAATCGTTGTCCTCGCGCTGAATGTCTGGCCAGCTATCTTTCAGGACGTGCTTCTCGTGCTTCCCGTGCTTCGCGTGCCTCCCGTCCTTTCCGTGCCTCCCGTGCTTCCCGTGCCTCCGCCCCTCCCGTGCCTCCCGAAAGAATCCCCATCGCCTCCGATCACGCCGGCTTCGAGCTGAAAGAGAAGCTGGCCGCCCATCTCGCCTCGTTAGGGTTCGACGTCGAGAACCTGGGCACTTCGTCGGTGGCTTCCACCGACTACCCCGACTACGCACATCCCCTGGCGAAGGAAGTGTCGCACGGTGATGTGGAGCGCGGTGTGTTGCTCTGCGGCACCGGACTTGGCATGTCGTATGTGGCCAATCGGTATCCGCATGTGCGTGCCGCGGTGGCATGGACGCCCGAGGTGGCGGAGATGGCGCGTCGGCATAACGACGCCAACGTGCTGGTCCTTCCCGCGCGCCTTCTCACTGAAGAGGCCGCGCTCGCCATTCTCGATACCTGGCTCAACACCCCATTCGACGGCGGGCGGCATGTGCCCCGCGTCGAGAAGATCGAACGCACCGAGGACTCCGAATGACCGACTGGAACAGGTGGGACCGCCGGCCCCCCGGCGCCGCGCTCAGCGCAGCAGACCCCGAAATTGCCGCACTGGTCGCGGAAGAAACGGCGCGTCAGTCGCATGGCATCGAGCTGATTGCCAGCGAAAACTTCGTGTCGCCGGCGGTGCTGGAGGCCATGGGATCGCCCCTGACCAACAAGTACGCCGAGGGGTTGCCGGGCAAGCGGTATTATGGCGGCTGCGAAGTGGTAGACCAGGTGGAGAACCTGGCCATCGCGCGCGTCAAGGAGCTTTTCGGCGCCGACCACGCCAATGTGCAGCCGCACTCCGGTGCGTCGGCCAACAGTGCGGTGGCACTCGCCTTTCTCAAGCCTGGTGACACACTCCTCGGGCAGGATCTCTCGCAGGGTGGGCACCTCACCCATGGCTCTCCGGTGAACTACTCCGGGCTCCTCTATCGTGCCGTGCACTATGGGGTGAAAGAAGACGGCTACATCGACTACGATATGCTCCGCGACGTTGCCCGCCGCGAAAGGCCCAAAATGATTATTGCCGGGGCCAGCGCCTATCCCCGCACCATCGACTTTGTCGCCTTCGCCGAGATCTCCAAAGAGGTGGGCGCCCTTTTCATGGTGGACATGGCGCACATCGCCGGGCTGGTCGCCACGGGTCATCATCCCTCGCCCATCCCGCTGGCCGATGTCGTCACCAGCACCACGCACAAAACGCTCCGTGGGCCGCGCGGCGGCATCATCCTCTGCAAGGCCGAACACGCCAAGGCAGTCGACAAAGCGGTCTTCCCTGGTTCACAGGGTGGCCCGCTCGAACATGTCATCGCTGCCAAGGCCGTGGCATTCCGCGAAGCACTCGCTCCCGAGTTCAAAGTCTACTGTGGCCAGATTGTCGCCAATGCCAAGGCGTTGGCTGCCGCACTCGGCGCGCGCGGGTATCATGTGGTGTCGGGTGGCACCGACAATCACCTCATGCTGGTCGATCTGCGGAGCAAGGGGCTGACCGGCAAGGTCGCCGAGCAGGCGCTCGACAAGGCGGCTATCACGGTCAACAAGAACACGGTGCCAAAGGAAACGCAGTCGCCCTTTGTCACGAGCGGCATCCGCATTGGCACGCCGGCGGTGACAACACGCGGAATGAAGGAGCCGGAGATGGAAGCCATCGCCGGCCTGATCGATCGCGTGCTGATGGCGCCTGACGATGTGGCGGTGCACTCGGCGGTTGCGGCTGACGTGCGTACACTGACAAACCGCTTCCCCCTCTACCTGTAGGGGGAACGTCCGGGCTCGGCGACCTAGGGCGAGCCGAGTTCCGGGGCCAGGCGTGATTGAGCGGCGGTCAGAGACGCCGCCGCCCTCCGCGTCTCACGAGCCCATCAGCGCGTCGCGAGCGCCTGAGTCAGGAACACCTCCACACGCCCCGGCAACTCGGTGTGAAAGCGCTCGCGGTCGAATCCCTCCGGGTCCGTCGAGGGCGGAAAGTCGGGGCGTCGCATCTGCACCGGGAACGGCGTCAAGAAGGAATAGTGTCCCGCGCCCGGTATCACTTCGAAATCGACCGGCGTCCCCGGCGGCAGCCCTTTGAGGGCGCGCTCGATTGAGGCCGGTGGCGTCACCGTGTCCCGCTCTCCGGCCAGCACGAGCAGCGGTACTGAGACGTCCGTGAGCGAGCCGGGGCCGAGGAACCAGTCCGTCGCCGGCGCGAGGAGGACCGCCGCGCGGATGCGTGCGTCGGGCTGCGTGAGTACACGCGCACCAGGACGTGACCAGGGCCGGCCACCAGCGAGCGCGAGGGCGGTGAAGCCACCCATCGAGTGCCCAGCGGCGCAGACACGCGACGGGTCTGCCACGGGGCCGAGCAGTGGGTCCGCGAAGACGGCGTCGATCGCACGCGAGGCGTGCGTGGGTCGCTGCAAAGCGGCATTCTCGGTGTTGGTCTGCGAGCGATCGTTGCGGTTGTCGCCCGGGTGCTCGGGACAGACGACGATGTAGCCGTTGACCGCAAGGTGCGTGGCAATCGACCGATAGAGCAGGTGGGAGCCGCCGCCGCCGTGCGAGATGACACAGACCGGGAAGCGCCCAGACGCCGGCGGTGCGTCGAGCGTCGCTTCGAAATGGTAGGGGCCGATGGTCATCCCCGGTCCCGACACATCAGTCGGGTACTGGACGATGGCGGGGAAGGGCGCGGTGCCCTCGGCGCCATGGACCATCAGGTGACGAATGCCGGAATGCATGATGGGTTCAGTTCGGCCCAGGCGCAAAGTGCTGACGTCGCTACTCGCCACACGCTCGCGTGGTCGCGTTCTCCAGAGGAGTCAACCGGATGGGCACGGGCTGAGTCGCCGGGTCGTCGCTGGACGAGATGGCGGATTGACCGCGACGCCAATGAAAGTCCGCCATCATCTCTAGCACCCCTGCGCCGTCCCAGCTTCCCTTGAGGACATCGAGCTCGAGACCATCCGGGGGTGGTGTGACGTTGGGCGCGGCCCCGATCAGCAGCGCGGTCCCTCGGCGGTCCTTGGGCGATCCGGCGACGCGATAGGTGCGTCGATACCCCTTGGCGTTACAGGTGACTGCCACTCCCTCGAGCTGGTTGCATTTGGCGCAGGCGCGCCGTCCCCTCGAGCCACGTGCGCGCTGGAGTTGCACCGAGACCGTGAGACGATCGCCGTTGCCAGCGGTCAGGGAGCCGCGCCAGCTCGTCATCAGCCCGGGCTTCACGAGCGCCCATGGGTAGAAGGCCTTGTCACTCAGATAGTCGAGGGCGCCGCTAAAGACGACGAGCGCGGCGAGCGCCAGTACGGCGAGTCCCGCGCGGGAACGGAGCAAACCAACCACACCGGTGCTTGCCGACATGTCAGGGGCGTGGGGGAGGGTGCATGAACAGACTCAGTGGAGGGCAGGGAAGTTTACGCCTTTTCCCGATCGTGCGCCTCCCGTGTCGAGCTCTGCCATGGCCATTGGAGCGCTGCGCAGCAACAGTGAAGAGTTGGGACGTGTGCGGCCCGGATGATAAGCGGGATGCGTGCAGGTGGCGTTCGCTACTCTGCTATTTGCGCGTCGCCTTCTGCTGCTGCCCTCCCTGCTCGAGCGTGAGCGTCATTGCGCCTGACGAGTCCTGGGCAAAGCGCACCTTCGCAGGCAGCACACGCAGGTAGAAGTTGGTCGCCGACTCCGCCCAGAGGCGAAAACGGGGCTGACCGGTGGCCTGGGCGTACAACTTCCCTTGCTCTTCGGTCACAGCGATGACAAAAGTCGGGGCCAGCGCGTACGAGCCAACGTACCCGCGCAGGGTTTCAGCAGGCACCGCCTCGTTGCGCTGAGCCAGCGCGGGCTGCCGTGGCACGGTCGGATCGATCAGATGCAACCCGAGGTCGTCCACGCTGCTGGACGTGTTGGACCACACCATGGCGTGGGCGCCCGATGCCGGGTCAAAACCGAAGAAGGTGCGAAAACCTCCGGTGCCACCGTTGTGCCACACAATGGTCTTGCCGCCCACTTCGCGTACATGCCAGCCCAACGCAATCCGCATGTTGGGAATGGTCGTGGGGCGACGAGGCGCGATGGAGAAGGTGATGGCCTTGCCTAACGGCCCACGATCACGATGGGTCACGGCGTCGGCAAACTTGAGCATGTCGCGGGTGGTCGACCGCAGCGCCCCGGCGCCGGCGAGTGTGGGGAGGTCCCACGGCGACTCCTCGTCCAGGTCGGCGTTGTGCGGCACCGCGAAACGTGCGGCCTTGTCCGATGGCACGACGATGTACGTTTCCCGCATGCCTAACGGCGCCAGCACCCGTTCGCGCAGCAAGGCCTCGTACGACTTGCCGGCAAGCAGGCCGAGTACATGTCCCAGGAGGCCCATGCCGATGTTGGAGTACTCGTACCGTTCCCCCGGATCGCGCCGCAGTGTGTGCGCAGAGAGAAAATCGTACATCTGCTGCACCGAGTAGTCTGCATACGGATTCCGCAGATCCTTCGGCGCCATGTTGTTGCCGAGTGAGGGGAGCCCCGAGCTTGCCGTAGCGAGGTCGAGCAGGGTGATCTCCTTGCCATTGCGACTGGGCATCTTCACGCCAGCGGGCAGGTACTTCTGCACGGGGTCTTCGAGGGCCACCTCTCCCTTCAGCACCAGGTCGGCCAGGAGAATGTTGGTGAACACCTTCGTGATCGAACCGATCTCGAAGAGGGACTCACCGCCAACCGGACGCCCATCACGCTGGGCCCCGCCTGCAGCCACAATGCGGTCCCGGGTGCCATCTCTCATTCCAACCACGATTCCCGTGGCGTACCCATTCGCCACTCGCTCGTTGATCCAACGCTGAATGGTGCTGTCAGGGGCCGGCATTTGGGCCGACGAAGCGGATGCGAGGACCAGCGAAAGGACCGCAAGCGAGGGCACGTGAATTCGAGCAGGCATGAAGCTGCGCATGGACGGGGTGGAGAGGCGCTTAACCGATACCGTAAGCTACACTGGGATCGAGAACGGCAGACAGACCCTGGGTCGGCCTGAATCTCCCGGCGCTCGACGACATCCCATTGGGACCACCGGGCCGATCGCCGGCCACGCAACAGGAGTCGGGACTACCCCATAACGTGCGCCACGCCGCGGACACCGTCATCGCTCGCGAGAAACGATGGAGGCGCTTGTGCGGCGATGCGAGGTATGCGAGTGGATACCCGCGGACTCTTGCATGATTAGGACTCCTAAGCTAAGCTCCAGGCCATGACGACAACCGGGTACTTCGACGCGCACACGCAACCCATCGATCAGCGTGTGGCGACCGGGTTGTACAAGCTTGGTCTTGCTGTCAAACATCAGGAGCGATCGCACGCGCTGGACGCAGGTCTCTCGCCCACGCAGGCTCAGATCCTCACGCTGCTCTCGCAGGAGGGCGCCACCACGGCCTCCGAACTGTCGAGTGTGCTGGGTGTGTCGCTGCCAACGGTCAGCGACTCGGTGAGCGCACTGGTAGGGAAGGGGCTCGTTGAGAAGCAGCCAGCCACCGGGCGCACGCGAGCGAGCTTGCTGACTCTGTCGCGCGCGGGCCGAGCCCTGGCACAGCGCACGGCGGCCTGGCCGGAGTTTCTGGCGCCGGCCGTTGGGACGTTGTCGGACGCCCAGCAGGAAAGCCTGCTGTCCATCCTTGTGATGTTACTGCGTACGCTGCAGGAAAATGGCCAGATCCCGACCCAGCGTATGTGTCTCACGTGTGTCTTCTTCCGGCCGAACGCGCATGCGGGTCCTCGCCCGCATCACTGCGCCTTTGTGGACGCTCCGATGGCGGCAGCACAGCTGCGGTTCGAGTGCGATGAGCACGAAGTGGCGCCTCAGGAGAGACAAACCGCGCAGTGGGAAGACTTTCTCAAGCTGGCAGTCTGAATCCGTACGACCCCCTCACCCTCCATCGGAGTACGTAGCCATGACCACCCGTCGCACCCTTGCCATCTTCGCCGTCGCCGCACTCGCCGCATGCGAGTCCAAACCCGCTGCACAGGTTGACTCGGCGGCCACCGCGGCGGCCACTGCGGTTGCCCCCCAATCACTATATGACAGACTTGGCGGTACGACAGCCATCGCCTCCGTCGTCGACGCCTTTGTGGCGAACGTGGCGGCCGATACACGTATCAACGCTCGCTTTTCACGTGTAGCTGGCGACACCTCGGCCATGCGTCAATTCAAGCAGAAGCTGGTCGATCAGGTCTGTGCTGGATCGGGTGGCCCGTGCACGTACGCGGGGCTCGATATGAAGGCAGCGCACCAGGGGATGGGGCTGACGGGCGCTGACTTCGATGCCGTCGTTGAGGATCTCGTCAAGGCGCTCGACGGAGCTGGAGTGCCGCAAAAGGAGAAGGACGAACTGCTGGCGATCCTCGGCCCGATGCGAGCCGACATCGTCACCAAGTAGTCTCCTTGTCTGGCAACGGTCGCGCCCCGGGCTTGTGCTCGGGGCGCGCTGTGCGTTCCGGGGTGTGCGCGCAGCGACATGGGGGACGAGCTGGGGAGTCTCGGGCTTCGGAAAGGTCGAGCCCCCTCCTGGTCATGGAAGCCGCTGTCCGATTGGCGACAAGCCGAGCACCTTTCTGGCTGCATGGACACGCGCATCGACATCAAGGAACGGGAACGCAGCATACTCCAGTTGCTGGCCAAAGGCCTGAGCGACCGGGAGATCGCGCAGCGTCTCAACCTCGCCCCCGAAACGGTGCGCTGGTACAACAAGCAGCTCTACGGAAAACTCGGCGTGACCTCTCGGGCGAGTGCCGTGACTCGGGCCACCGCACTCGGTCTCATCGGCACCACGGAAAGCACCACAGCTCAACGTCCCATCGAGCGGTCGCCCATCCGTTATCTCACCAATGAGGGCGTGTCCATCGCCTATCAAGTGGTCGGGCAGGGACCTGTCGATCTCTTGTTCATCGGCGGGTTCATCTCACATCTAGAGATGTCGTGGGAAGATCCCGGCTACACCACCTTCGTCGAAGAGTTGGCACGTTCTGCCCGGGTGATCCTCTTTGACAGACGCGGGGTTGGCCTTTCCGACCGCGTGCAGGGCGCCTCGTCCATCGAGAATACGGTGAGTGATGCCCGCGCTGTGTTGAGCGCCGTCGGATCACAGCGTGCGTTTGTGGCCGGACCATCCGAGGGTGGAGCGGCGGCGGTGTTGCTGGCCTCGATG
Source organism: uncultured Gemmatimonadota bacterium (assembly GCA_902826615.1). GTDB lineage: Bacteria > Gemmatimonadota > Gemmatimonadetes > Gemmatimonadales > Gemmatimonadaceae > RBC101. Next base: position 306,868 of record CADEFN010000003.1, on the reverse strand, counting down.
TTTCCCGAACAAGTGCAGGGACTGGTCTTGATCGCGGCGACGGCCAAGCCCGCCCGCCGCGGGACGGAGCCGGTGTGGTCGCGCCCATGGGAGCAGTTCGAGAAGAACATCGAACTCATACAGCAGCACTGGGGAGAACCGTGGTCTGTGGAACGGTTCGCCCCATCGCGAAAAGACGATCCGAACTTTCTGGCCTGGTGGTCGCGTGCGTTTCGGGCGGCGTCGAGTCCATCGTCGGCGCGGCTCATCCTCGAGCAGGCGATGCAAGTGGACATCAGGCCACTCCTCCCGCAGGTGCGCACGCGAACGCTCGTCGTGCATCGTCGCGATGATGGCATCGTCCCTGTGGACGCCGGACGGTATCTCGCCGCTGTGATGCCTAACGCGTCGATGGTCGAACTGCCAGGGGCTGACCATCTGTTCTTTGTGGACCCCGCGCCCATCACCCGCGCCATCGTCCACTTTCTGGCCGAGCCAAATGAAGAACCGCAGGTGGACACGTGGATCGCCATCGTGCTGCACGCGGCGGGTCTCGGTTCCACGCTGGACGACGACAAACGACGGCTGCTCGAGAGCCATGCGGCGCGCAACGTCCGGTCGACGCCGATGGGGTGGACGGCACTCTTCGATGCGCCTAACCGCGCGCTGCGTTGTGCGGAGCGGCTGCGCGCTCTGGGACGGGGGCGCGTGGGTGGGCTGGCGTTGCACGTGGGGGCCTGCCGAGTGTCCGACGGCACCCCGGTGGGGGAGACCCATGAGGTGGCCTATCGACTCGTCGAAGCCGCACGTCCCGGCGAAGTCCTCGTCTCCAGCACGTTGCGCGACATTCTGGCGGGATCCCAGGTCGAGCTGCAGCTCCGCTCCATCGACGGCGGCGATCCCGCCATTCCGCCCAACAGTGTCTGGAGTCTCGTGGCCCAGGGGTCGGTCACGTAGCGGAGCTTCCCCCCAATAGTCCACCCATGACGGGTGGTGTGTTCCCCCCAGGGTCACCGGCAGGTTGTCCGTGCGCTCTCGCGCTTTCACCTACTGGACAATCACCCATGAACACACGCGCCCTCATGCTCTCCATTCCCCTCGCGCTCGCCGCCTGCAGTCTTGGTGACAACGAGCCATCTGGCGGCGAAGTCAGCATCATCATCCAGCAATCACTCACCGGCCAAACCACCTCGGCGGGCACCTTCACCATGACGGGCGCTCTGTCGGACGATGGAAAGACCACCGAAGAATTGACCTTTGGTGGCCCGCTGACGCAGTCGCCGGTCCCAATCACTTTTCGCCGCACCATGACCGGTCGCAATGGCACGATCATCGTGAAGGGGAGTGCTGCCCTGACCTTCACGAGCCCCACCGCGGCCACCCTGTCTGGCACGTGGGACGTGGAGTCCGCCACTGGGGCCTATCGTACGGGTCGAGGATCGCTGAGTGGCAGCGCGGACTTTGCGGCCACACCGCCGACCGGCAACATCACCTACAGGGGGTCGATCACTCGTTAGGTTCGGGCCAGATGGCCCAGCCGCGCGGGATCGGCCTCTCCTCGGCACGGGAGACCTGCGAGCCTACGGCAGCACTTGCTGCCAGCGTTCGCCGTCGAACTCCCAGGTATCTGCCGCATCGTTAGGCCAGCCCAACCGCCCGCCAAACAGTACGATGCGATCACGACGCGGGTCGTACGCCATGTATCCCATGGCGCGTGGCGGCGGCCCCGTGCGTGCCAGCTGTAGCCATCGGGTGCCATCCCACGACCAGGTGTCACCGAGGCGGCCGCTCGAGTTTATGCCCCCATAAATCACCGTGCGTCCACGTCGCGAGTCGTAGGCGATCCCTGCGCTGTGCCGGGGAGACGGCCCTCCTGATACGGTACGCTCTTCCCACACCGCACCATCAAATTCCCAGAGATCGCCAAGGTCACCTGGCGGCTGATTGCCGCGGCCGACGCCTATCCCCCCGAGCATCACCACGCGATTGCGGCGCGCATCGTAGGCCATCATGTGAGCCGAACGCGCTGGGGGGCTGGCAAGTCCGAGCCTGGTCCACCGTGTGCCGTCGTGTTCCCACGTGTCCTCGATCATGGTGTTGCGGTCTACTGACCCGCCGAAGAGCACGATGCGCTGCCGCTGACGGTCGTACGCCACGCCCGGTTCAGCGGCACGGAGCTCAGGGGGTGAGTCGTCCACACGCCAAGTCCCGTTCACGAGGGTCCGCAGCACACTCATCGCGGCGCCATCGAAGCCACCCATCGAGCGGACCTGACGCGCGGCGTCCACGAACAGCCGCATCCCGGACATGGGTGCGGCGGTAGAATCGAGCTGGGTCCATCGGCTCCCGTCGAAGGTCCATGTGTCGCCGAAGTAGACGATGCGTTGGCCACCGTCACGTGGTGAGCTCCCACCCGTGAGCAGAATGCGCTGCCGGGCGTCATCAAAGACCAGCGCGTGGTGCGCGCGTCGCTCCGGGGCAGGTGGACCTTGGGCCAGAAGCGGGGAGCGCGGTGTGACCAATCCGAGGAAGAGAATGGCGTACGCGCTCCCGCGTGCGTGTGACCGCGCGTGGCGGCGGCCGGTCAGGTTGGCATGTTGTGTGGCCGATAGGCGGTGCATGCACGCAACCTAAATGCCCGCTTGACGCCAGCGATTGAACGCTCTTGCGGGTCACGCGTGCCTAACGCTGACCTCGGCGACAAACGCGACTGTGCGATAGCCCGTGACGGTGTGGCGGAGCGCTCAGGCGGCCCTTGCGTGGGTGAGCACGTTGCCGGTCGACGCTGAGCCGGAATCGGAACTGGAGTGGTGGGCGGTCGATACATTACCCGGAGCCCCCTCACAACGAGACCATGACACGTCCACCCGTCCCTCCATTCGATGTTGCCTCCGCCACCGTCAAGGTGCGCGCCGCCGAGGACGCCTGGAACCGGCGCGACCCGGCCAAGGTGGCGCTGGCCTACACGCCCGACAGTCGCTGGCGGAACCGCTCGGAGTTCATCAATGGACGCGCCGAAGTCGAAGCCTTCCTAACGAGGAAGTGGGCAAAGGAGCACGAGTATCGGTTGATCAAGGAACTCTGGGCGGTGACGGGCGACCGGATCGCCGTGCGTTTTGTGTATGAGTGGCACGATGCTGATGGCCAGTGGTTCCGATCGCATGGGAATGAGAACTGGCGCTTTGATGCTGATGGGTACATGGCGGAGCGTCACGCGAGCATCAATGATGTGCCGATCACCGAGGCCGAACGCAAGTTTCGGTGGGAGCAGGGGGTGCGGCCTGGTGACCATCCGGGGTTGAGCGAACTCGGGATGTGACGGAAGCTGTTGGAGACGAAGGCGTCACTTCGGTGTTGACGTTCGGCAACAAAACCGCCATGTTGTCGTTCGTCAACATCATGCACGTGTTGACGTTCGTCACCATCGGAGCTTTCCTTATGCGAAGGTCAGTTACCCCGGCGACGGTCGGCGCACAGGTTCGCGAGGCGCGCACCGCGGCCGGCCTGAGCCAAAGCCAACTGGGGGCGCGCATCGGCGCCTCGCGCTTCTGGGTTGCGCAGTTCGAGAAAGGGAAGCCCAGCGCGGAGCTGGGGCTGGCGCTCAAGGCGCTGCACGCCCTGGGACTCGAGGTACGCGTTGAGGGCAAGGCAGTGATGGGGGGCGCGGTGAAGGGAAGGGGCGCTAACGAGCCACCGACTGTCGTGAGTCCCCTGCCGCAGATAGACCTTGGCGCCATCATCGCCGCGCACACGCTCCCACCCACGGCCAAGGTGACAAAGACCACGCTGCGCGCAGGCAAACGGCGTCGGCCGGGGAGACGGGCGTGAGCAGTCGGCTGACGAAGCGCAGGCGGTAGCGACCACAAACCTCGTCGCTGCCAATCGCTGGACGGCTCATGTCTACTGAGGTCAGCATCGGGTCCTTTGAAGAGTGGCTCGCCTTCACAGGATCGTCAGGCCCCGATGCCGGCGCACTCCCGGGGCCCAACCCATAAGCGCCACCTGCGGCGGAGTCCCACCGCGCTCGGCAGGTACGCGCGTGGTTAGGCAGAGTGCGGGTGTGCGACAGAACCCCGGCCCGCGAGGTTGGGCTTCGTCGTTTCGCCGCCGCAGGGCCACTGCGGGCTGCTCGCGCGACCGGCGGCAGCGCGGTCTTGTTCTTTGGGGAACGGGCAGCTGGCTTGCGCGTGCGGCAATTGGCGGGGGTAGTGCAGCATCGGGCCTCGACGGGCTCAAGGACCGCGCGCTGCTCAGCGCAGGCAAGGCAGTCGATCTGGCCTCGTCGGACTCACCCGGCAACTGTGCAGTCCCGCCCCAACCGCCTAGATTTTCACAGGCCTCCCCGGGAGATCATCATGTCGCTCGAACTTACCGCCGTCTTTCATCGTGTCCCTGAAGGCTACGTGGCCTTTGTCGAGGAGCTGCCCGGCGCGAACACGCAGGGCGCGACGCTAGACGAGGCACGGGCGAATCTCGTGGAGGCCGTTCACCTGGTGCTCGAGGCCAATCGTGCGCTGTCGGAGGAAGGGCTCCTGGGGCAGGATGTGCTTCGCGAGCCCCTGCGCATCACGACGGCGTGAAGCGTGTCGACCTGATCCGGCACCTCGTCGCACATGGTTGTGAACTGCTGCGCGAGGGTGGGAGTCACAGCGTCTACGTGAATCGGTCAGCGGGGAAGACGTCGACGGTTCCCCGCCATCGGGAGGTCAACGAGTTTCTGGCGCGCAAGATCTGTCGAGATCTCGAGGTTCCGGCTCCGTAGCGCTTCCCACCTCGGAATGATTGGTACCAGGTCCCTGAGGGCGGTTCACGCAAGAAGATCCCATCGGCCTCGCCGGCGGCCTCAACCTCTATGGCTACGCCAACGGCGATCCGGTCAACTTCTCGGATCCGTTTGGGCTGTGTCCGACGAACTTACGAGACAAGAGCGGAAGTTGTCCGGGAGGTCTATCCGTGAGCCAGTGGCGCCGAGTCGAGTACGCTGCAAACAATAGGATGACGCCGGAGGCGCGTGCCGAGGTGCTTGAGGCACTTCACTCCGGTAAGATCAGCGCAGTGAAGAACCTGAGGCTTGGCAGCAAGAGGGCATTCGGGGTAACCAATGCGTTCACCAACAGGACTCAGATCAACGAAGACGCCTTCGAAGAGTTGTCGATCGGCGACTTTGCGGGCTTGCTCGCTCACGAGATGGCACACACAGGGCACGAGTTCCGAAGTCACCAGAAGGCGGACGCCTTGGCGGATGCGTACATGTGCGCAAATACTTGGCCCGCGGGCGTGGCGGGAGGCGGCGGTCGAGATCGTTTCCAAGCAGGTGCTTACCGGAGGGTATACGGACCGTGCGGGAGTGGCGTGAAATGAGTCGTCGAAAAGGAATGATGGTGCTTGCCACTGCGATCCTCTGTTTCATGGCCGCCGTTCTCTGGTGGCAAGCGAGGCACGTTGATCTCTATGAAGACAGCGAGCTAGAAAGGCCCGCGCTTGGGTCAGGAGATACCTCGGTGGGTGACTCAGCCGCCGCCAAGAGACGGGAATAGCAACTCCGGCCGGAAGGCCTAACTCATAAGCGTCAGCTGCAGGGCGGTGGTATCGCCCTGTCAGCTGCACGCCTGGCTAGGCAAGCGCAGAGGATGTAGGACGCACGCTCGGCCCATGTGGTCGGGCGTTTCGTTTTAGCTGCCGCTCACCAGCGGACTGCTCGCGCGGCCTGCGGCCGCGCGGTTTTGCTTGTCGGGGGGGGGGCGCCGACTTGATCATCGGGGGATGCCGTGAACGGTGATCGTCAGGCTCTGGTGTCCGATATGGATCTCGTGACGAGCCGAACGCCGATGACGAAGGCCAGGGCCTCGCTGACACTCGATCGTGAGAAGTTCGAGCGCGCGAGCTTGGGCTTCCAAACAGGAGTCCTGGCCAACTGCTCCAAGATCGAATCCACCTCGAGCTTGGCGTCGGCCGTGGCAAGATCGCGCTCGACCCAGTGCACCGTCGCAATCGTCTCCAACTGATCATCGGAAAAGCCCGACAGGCGTTCGACGAAACGCGTCGCCATCGACTCGGAATGAACGTACCCACGCAGGAACTTGGCCATCTCGGGCTTCAGCGCAGACGCCTTGAGTTCCGTGCGGCTCACCGTAAGCCAGCCTTTTGTCTTCGCCATCGGCTCTGCATCCTTGTAGCGCGAGTTGCTGTCGTATGGACCAAGCGGTTTCTGATTGTGCTCGACGAAGACGCCGAGACCCATGGCCTGTTCAAGAAGGTAGGAGACCTTCTGCGCGGCGAGTCGAGAAACTCGGGATCCGTTCGGTTGAAGGCACATCACGACCCCCGTGCACACGACGGCCTTGGGAAAAGCCAGCTTCTTCGGATCGCGCACCCTGGGTGTCTTCCGAAGGGCCACAACTAGCCTGGGCCGGGATGCTGCTTGGCGTGACAACCAGGCCGACACTCTGCCAGGTACAAACATCCCACAGAAGTCGAGATAGCCGGACTACTGCAGAATCTACCGGTTCCATGGAGTCGGGAAGGTCGCTGAAGCATGTGACCCTGACTGCTCAACGTGACAGACGCCAACGTCACGGCCCCGGAAACGCCACCAGTCCGGCGGGGTTAAGGAATGGGACAATGAAGTTGCGCACGACGAGCCCCTGAGCCCTGCTGAGCGTGCCTAACGGCACCGGCGTGGGGATGCCAAGGATCAGGGCAACGGTGGGGGCGCCAGAGCCGTCGAGCAGCTCCAGCACCGGACTGCGGAACATCGGCAGCATCGTCAACGTCTTGCGCGCCGCCAGCATTTCGAGTGACAGCATGTCCCCGCCAGGTTTCTGCACCACCCACGGGTTCGGTCGCTTCCAGGGTGGGGCGTTCCAGTCGCCACTGGTGCTGGCGCCACTTTGCCTGTTGGCCACCAGGTTCGCCACTTCGCTCGCAAAGGTCAGCCAGTTCTGATACGCCGGATCGAGAGGTGAACTGAGCAGCGCGCCATCGGCAAACTCCATGGTGCGCCCTTCGGTGAGTGTCACCGCCCCGGGCCCGGCATCGGTCCGGAGTGCCAGGGCAAAGGGCCACTGCAGGTCCAGGGTGGCCGTTGTGCGAAAGTTGAAGGAGAACTCCCACTGGCCCGATTGGAGGCCATCGGTCCCGCCGATCGCGCCGGCGCCAAAGCAGACGCGCACATCATCAAAATAGGCCACCAGTGGACGAGGTCCGGTGGAGAAGGGCGCCAACTCGGCGCGACGCGTGGGATCGGTTGTGTTGTTGACGGCTTCGCCGGCGTGCAGCCCTTCAGGTGCCAGCTCCAGACGCGGCGGTGTAGCGGGCCACACCGTGATACGTTGCGGCCGGTTCACTCCAAAGGTGCCCTGCGGAAGTGTGTCCACCAGCTTGAAGACCAGGGGCGCCCAGGTGATATCGAGATTGAAGGCCCCGGCACGCCACTGCGCGTAGACATAACTGTTGAGAACGTTTTGGGTGAGCGCCAGGCCGCCGTACACACCGACACTCAGCGAGGCCGGCATGGTGCCCGTGATCACTGAGGGATTCAGCTCGCGGCGCGCCAGAAAGTGCGTCAGCTCCGTGCGATTGCGCACCAGGGCCGCAGTAGGCACCTGGGTAATCCATGGCTGCGCCACCGTATTCGCCACCGGCTCCATCTCGGCGATCAGTGACAGCGTATCGTTTGCTGTACTCAGCGCGGTGCCGTCCATGGCACTCAGTCCCTGTGTGAGGCCCAGAGGGAAACGGACCCCCTGCTTGCGCAGTGTGTCCTGCAAGGCGACACCAATGGATGCACCAAGGACCAAGGGCCATGCGTTGAGTGAGTTGCCGAGTGAAATCACCAGATTGTTGAAGGCCGCTGCGATGCTGGACGGCTGACTGGAGGTCGACGTGACTGTGGCTGTTCCCGCGGCGCCCATCAGGGTGATTGTCGGCTCTACATGCCGAGTGTTCTGATCGTAGGCGAACTCGACGCGGTAGGTGAGGGTGGTCGTGGGGATGACTGCGGTAAAGCGCGAGAGATCCTGTAGAATCGCCAGGAGGAGAAGGGCAGTGGGTGTGAGTGTGAAACAGCTCAGCGGGAAGAAGAAACAGGTCAGGGCCGCACCGATGAGCACACCAGTGCCAAGCGGGGTCGTGGCGCGCGCCACGGTGGCCGCGAGGGTTATGGCCGGCAGGCTTATGGTGATGTCGATGGTGCCGCCGGACCCGATGGAGAGGAGAGGCACGGTGGGTGGTGATCCCACGGGCCCAAACGTCATCGTGCCAGTGATACCGGTGATCGTCAGTGTGACCAGCGAGAGGTTCGGTCCCCCTGGCGCTGGAGTCGGCCAAAGGATAGGCGGTGGTGCCGCGGGGATGGCGGGAAGGGTGATGGTCCCGATGTCAAACACCTCGAACGCTTCGACCAGTCGCGAGCGATCCTCGTCGGTGAGGCGGGTGTCCTTGATGTTCCCACCGTTGGAAAGCAGGATCGATTCGATGGCCGAGCCCACGTTCCATCGGGTGAGTGTTGCTGCGAGGGTCCCGGCGCTGGCTTCCTGCTGCAGCTTTGTTTGCCCTGTGCTCGGGTCAGGGGTGATCATCATCTTCCAGGCCAGGCGGTCGAGGAGCCCGGCACCACCCTTGAGGACTGGTGAGAGTTGGCGGGGATCTCGCAGCAGGGTGAAGATGCCGCTACCCGGGGCCGTGCCACCTGAGAGGAAATCGGCGGACGCGAGTGAGGCGAGCCAGGGGATGGTCAGCGTCCCACCGGCCAGGGTGACGGTCCCGAGGTGCGGGGTAAGGAGGTTCACCGCAGAGCGGATGTTGTCCAGGAGGTCCTGATGCACAACGCCGACCATCGGTCCGAGTCGTGTGTTCGCCAGGCACCCAGGCGTCAGCACATCTTCCACTTCGAGCGCCTGTTGCGACCGGCCGATACGCGGCACCATGTTCGCGGCCTGCTGCCAACGGTTGGTCTCGTCGGTGTCGGCAGTGGGAGTCGGCGGCGGCTCCTTACCGGGCGTGGGAGCAATGTCCTTGTAGTCCGCGGGGGGGTCGAAGAGGCCGTCCGTGCCGATGTCCTGTCCCTCGTCGATCTCGGTGGTGACCAGGGCCTCGGGTTGTCCATCGACAAAGAGCTCTATGAGTCGTGGGCTGCCCAGCGCGGCGACCTTGGCGGAGGGGAAGAGGCCGGGGTTGCATCCATTGCCAAAGAGGGCGTCCAGCAGCCAGGCGCGCAGTGTGTCGGGCACCTCGGAGGGGACACAGTGGATGCGCATTTCCACCATGCCTAGTCCGGGGTCGGCGCGTCGAACTAAGGCGATGCGTGATTTGTCATCGAGTTGTACCGCGGTGGCGCCGTCGTCTGGTGTGGCGCCGTCGGTGCATTTCACCTCGGCGGCGTTCCAGCGCATCTGCTGCTGTGTGTCGTGGTCCCACCAGGTGGCGCCCCCGCCGGTGTGGCGCGCGATGGTCCATGCGGGTTTGCCTTCGGCTGAGAGTGCGGTGACGGTGGCGCCGAGTGCGGCGACGACGATGTCGAAGTGTTGGGTGCCTTCGCTGGCGTAGGGGAGGAGGGGAGTGCGTGTGGTGGCGAGGTCGAGGAGGTTGCGACCTGATTTACTGAAGTGAATGGTGACGCGATGTGATCGGCCCTCGGCCCGGTCCCGTTCCGCACGCTGCATCTGAAGCTCCCGTGAGTGTTGCAGGGCCGGGTGGCCCTTGTACTGTGAGCAACGGGAGGGGGATGGGGGGATTCTCAGGGTGGGATATGCGGGCTCGACGGTATCAGCGCTGGGTTAGCGAACCTGCCGGCCCGGCGTGGACCACTCCGCGCGCGATGAAGCCTTCCGTCCGCGCGAGTCTACGGGGCGCTGGTTATTGCGTACACCATGTCGCCCACGAACCGCTTGAAGGATTCGTTCTCGACATACTGCTTGTATACCTGCGTATCATCCTTCAGCAGGTGCTGCATGACTTTTGCCAACGCCTGGTCGTGCGCCATCCGAGCGGTGTGGGGCGTGTTCTCCTTCGCATTCTGGTAGGCGGCGTCGGCGGCGACCTTCGGCGCGATGTCTTCGCGGATGCGTTTGGCTACACGATCCGTGTCCGCGAACAACGTGCCGAACTGCTCGTTGAACGACTTCAGGATGTTACTGAGCCGATCCAGCTCGGGCTCCGGTTTGTGAACAACCGAATCCGTCGGAACGGGCTCGATCTCCGCTTCTCTGTCTTCCAGAGCGATTTTCATCGCCGCCTTCTTCTCGACGCGATAGCTGTCCATGTCGATGGCCTCGAGAATTCCCTTGGCGAGGTCTTCCTCCTTTGGCGCCGGCAGCTTGGGCGTGAGAAGGTTGAGGAAGATCGAGAGCTTCTCCCATTCTGCATTGCTGTACGGAATCACCGACGAGAGAAAGGCGTAGGTGCGACAGAACACCTTGGCCTTTCCCTTGAAGTCCACCTGGCCGTCCTCGTCGAGCCGGTTCACGTAGACTGTCGCGCAGTCTTCAAGGATCGGATCCAGCTTGTCGCGGTCCGCGCCGCCGAGGAATAGCTCCACCAACTGCCGCACCTGTTCCGGCGAATACACTTGGGCCGCATCGAGCGCGGCCTTGAGGTCGTGAAGCTTGTTCGGATCGGTCTCCTCTGCGAGCAGCGTCGTCCGGTAGTAGTCCTGGAATGCGAAGGTGATCGGCTCGCTGTTGTTCTGGAAATCGAGCACAAAGCAATCGTGCTTCTGGGGGTGCGCGCGGTTGAGGCGAGACAGCGTCTGTACCGCTTTGATGCCCGAGAGAGCCTTGTCGACGTACATGGTGTGCAGCAGTGGCTCATCGTAGCCGGTCTGGAACTTGTCAGCGCAGATGAGGAACCGATACGGATCGGCTTGGATCTTTCCGGCGATCTCGCCGCTCGGGAAGCCGTTGAGCGACGCCTCGGTAACTTTGGCTCCGCCGTATTCGTGCTCGCCGGAGAAGGCGACGATGGCCTGGTACGGGCTCTTACGCTCCACCAGATACGCCTTGAATGCGTGGAAGTACTGAATCGCGCGCTCGATGCCGCTTGTTACAACCATTGCTCGCGCCTGCCCACCGATCTTCCCCGTTGCGAGCACCTGCTCGTGGAAGTGGTCGACCATGATCTCGGCCTTGAGCCTGATCGCGTGGTCATGGCTTTCCACGTATCGGCGCAGCTTTTTCTGCGCGCGTTTGGTGTCAAACTCCGGGTCGTCCTCAGTCTTCTTGACCAGCTTGTAATAGCTCTCAACGGGCGTGTACGCTTTGAGCACGTCGAGGATAAAGCCTTCCTCGACCGCCTGTTTCATCGTGTAGCTGTGGAATGGCCGGTGTCTGACCTTGCCCTCAGCATCGGGCGGCAGCGCCTCGCCGAACATCTCCAGGGTCTTGTTCTTTGGCGTGGCAGTAAACGCGAAGTAGCTGGCATTCGTTAGCATCTTGCGCGCCGCCATGCGCTTCTCGAGGGCGGCGTTCACCGTGTCCTCGGGGTCGGGTGCCTCGGCGTCGTCGCTTGCGGGAGTGCCGAGTGCCTGGCTCATCGCCGCCGAGGTCTTGCCGCCCTGGCTTGAGTGCGCCTCGTCGATGACGATGGCGAAGGTCTTGCCGCCCTCGGTCGCGATCTCATCGAGGATGAACGGGAACTTCTGCACCGTCGAAACGATGATCTTCCGCCCCTCTTCGATGAAGCGGCGCAAGTCGCCGGACCGCTCGGCGTGGCCCACTGTCGCGCCGACCTGCATGAACTGCTTTATGGTGACCTGGATCTGGTCGTCGAGCAGGCGCCGGTCGGTCACAACAATGACCGAGTCGAAGACCTCCTTCTCTTCACGCTTCAGGCCGATGAGCTGGTGCGCGAGCCAGGCGATGGAGTTCGACTTGCCGCTGCCCGCCGAGTGCTGGATCAGGTAGCGCTTGCCCGCGCCCTCGGCGCGTACGTCGGCGAGGGTCCGTCGCACCAGGCCCAACTGGTGGTACCGCGGCCACACCTGCTTGCGTTTCTTCCGTCCGGTCTTCGGGTCCTTCTCCTCGACGATCTGCGCGTAGTTCTCGAGGATGTCCGTGAGCCCTGCCGGCGTGAGCACTTCCTTCCAGAGGTAGTCTGTCTTGAGGCCGTTCGGGTTAGGGGGATTGCCTGCGCCGTCGTTGTGCCCCCTGTTGAAAGGCAGGAACCACGATCCTTTGCCGCGCAGCTCGGTACACATCCGCACCTCACTGTCGTCTACCGCGAAGTGCACCACGCAGCGGCCGAACTCGAACAACCGCTCGCGCGGATCGCGGTCGCGTTTGTACTGCTGAACGGCGTCCTCTACCGTCTGTTTGGTGAGGCTGTTCTTCAGCTCGAAGGTTGCGACTGGCAGACCGTTTATGAACAAACCGAGGTCGAGGGCCCGACGCGTTTCGTCGAGGCTGTACGCAAATTGACGAGTAACGGAGAAGCGGTTGAGGCTATAGAGAGTCCTGGCCTTCTCATTACCCAGGGAGGGCGTACCGTAGAAGAGCTGAACTTCGACCGGGCCGTGTTTGACGCCCTTACGGAGGACATCGATGATGCCGCGATTCCCAAGTTCAGAGGAAAGGCGAGCCAGGAACTGACGCCGTGTCGGACCGTCGGTTTCCAACCCCAGCGCTCCGGCGGCCTTTGGTTGTGTCGCGGCAATGAAACCGCTGAGTTGAATCAGGTCTACGCATGCGCTGCGGTCGTAGTGCTTGGGATCCCCCAGCAGCCAGCCTGTTCCACCAGCGACCGGTGCCGACGTGGGGGTCGCCACATGTGGTGGCGAAAGCAGGTCAGTCCGGCCGGTCATCGCGCGTACGATGAGGGATTCCAGGCCCTTCTCGCTGGTATCGGTTGTCACAGATTGAGGCTCCTGACGCCAGTAACGTGACAGGCGGTTTGGCCTGGCTTTGCTAATTCCTTTGCTAAAATCATTGCTAAATGGTCCAACTGGCGCGGCCTGTTAGCAAAGGGTCAACTCATTGGTATGTCAACACTTACCCGGATTGAGTCGCCACGCCCGATCGGCTCGGCCCAAGGTTAGGCTTTACTTGATGCGGGGTCCGCTCTGACCCACTTGGGCTCAGTTCGGCTACCCAGGTTCGCGACCTGACCGCTCCGCCGCAATTCCTGAAGCAAATTGTGCACCCTGCGACGCTTCTGCGTCGGTGACAGGCGATCTGGCAGCTTCGGAAGGAGGAGCTCATCGACCTCCCGTCGCCCCACCGGTCCATGTTCATTCAAAAGCGCGAGGATCAAGTCCAGATAGTAGCGTTTGTCGAGGCCGCGATCCCGGATGTGCCGGGCCACATCTCCGGTCGCCCTGGCCAGGGTCCCCGATACGATAACGTTCGGATACCGGCCTTCGACCAGGCCTGCCGCCTTCAGCCGCTTGTGCTCATCGCGCTCGATGGGTCGCCCCTTCTGCACCCGATCGAGCAGCATCACCTGAGGCAGCGTTAGCCCGGGTTGTTCCATCAGCAGTCTGGTGTACCGCTCGTCGAGGATGCGCCCCGATATACTCACGCTGACCTGGCCTACGGTCTCGAGGTCGTAATCAGGCAGTGGGAACGACCGCCGGCGTTGTGTTTCGAACATGCGCTTGATACCACCACCCTGCGTGTCGATCATGTTCAACTCGACCATGGCATCGGCCAAAAAGGGGTTGCGGTAGAGCAATTGCGGCGCGTCCTGCTCGATCACCGTGTTGACGCTGCCCGGCAAAAAGGCGCCTGCGTTGGTGACAAGCACACGATCAGGGAATTCGACCACCGCGACGCGCGCGTGGCGGCGGTAGTCCTGGTGCGCAATGCAGTTGTGGATCGCCTCGCGGAGCACCCAGGGGTCGTATTGCGTCAGCTCCTGCGGGAAGAGGGTCCCGCTCGGCAGCGCTCGCACGGTCAGGTTGCGCAGCCTCCGCAGCAGTCGGTCGCCGGCGAGCAGGAATGGTGGGCCGAGGTGCTCGTAGTCCAATTCACCGTTCTCTGCATCTTTCAGAATCCACGAGATCTTTGCCACGGCAGGAGTGAGCAGCGTCGCCGCCTCGCTGCGACCGAGGAGCAGCAGCGCGGTGTTTGTAACCTCACCGCTCCGGAGCAGCCGAGCCTTGTTGAGGAAGGTGAGGTCGTCCCAGCCTGCCAGATCGCTGGCCTGTGCCGGGTGTTTGATCAGGAATTGCTCACGCGCCTTGGCGATCGCTTCTGGATCAAGGTCGGCGAGGGTCGCTCGCGGGCAGAGTTCAGCGGACCAGTCGTCGCCGCGAGTCCACAGGGCGCGTTCCTTCTCCGGATGGTTAGTAATCGCGGTCTTGCTGTTGCCCGTTCGGCAAAATGCCTTGCCCATGAAAGCGGTCGGCCGATTCCGCGACGGCCCTACCGCGAGCATCACCACGCGTCCGGCGGGGTGGTCTACGATATGGACATCGACGCCGGGGTTGGGTTGCAGGTAGGCACCGAGCCAGGCTAGCAGGTCCTGGTTCCCCTTGGCCGTGGCGGAATAGGGATCGAACTGTGTACCGACGACCTCGTGTGTGTCATCGTCGACCCCGTAGACGAGGTAACCCCGGGGCTGGCTGCGCAGGCACGCCTCGTTTGAGAGCGCCGACAGGTACTCGCCGATGTCTTGCGGCTCAGCGTAGTTGCGCTTGAACTCCAGCCACTCGCTTTCGGCGGGGAGTGCGCGAAGTCGGTCGACCAGTGCCACGAGGTCTCGGTCGTTCACTCGACCCCTGCCTCCTCATCGGCGGTGTCGGCGATCTCGTCGTCCAAGGCGGCTACGTCATCAGTGACGTCGAGCGGCGCTTCGTCGGGCAGCCGCGCCGCCGCCTCGCGTACATCGAGCTTGCCGGTCACCACATCGGCGACGAGGCGGGTGCGGTACTCGCGGAGGAGTTCGATTTCGCGTTCGAGACGCGCGGTCGCTGTCGCGAGCGGCAGCGTTTCGATCGATAACGCCGAAAGAACACGCTCTTGCTCGGATACCAGTGGCACCGCGATCGGCAGTCGGTTGACGATGCCGGCATCGAGTATCGGAATCGTTGCCGTAGAGGCGGTCGACTTCAGCCAAGGCTCTGAGCTGCGCAGCTGTTGAACCACAAACTCGGGCGCGATCGCACCCCGCAGCAACTCGAACGCGGTGATCTGTTGGTTCGTCGCGCCTTCCCCCAGAAGCAGGCCCATCTTTCCGGCGGTTGCCCCAATCACGACTACCAGGAGGGCCGGACCACATATCAGCCGCGCCTTGCCATCGTCGAATGCGGCTCTCGTTAAGTGACGCACAGGCGCACCAAGCTGGCTCGACGTACCGATGCTCGACGGACCGAACCACGGCACCGTGCCACCGGTGTAGTAGCTCTGCTCGGCCGTTGACGGAGTCGCACCATTCTGAATACGGCGACAGAGGTACTTAAGTGGCACGACCTCCCAATGCTGCGGAATGTCGCCGAGCCAGGGGATGCCGGAGGGTTTGAGTGGGACGGAGGGGTCGAGGCCGCGGGTGACGGCGCGGTGGATGATGGCCTGCTTCTGTTCGTGGAGCAGCGCGATCACCTTCCGCTTCGCGCGGATCGCCCGCTCCAGCCGCCCGTTCGCCCAGTCCAGAAACCGCACGATCGCATCCTGCTCGTCGGGCGGCGGAACCATTGCCTCGATGCGCCCGAGGTCGTCGGAGTATAGACGGAGGCGGCTCTCAACGACCCCCGTCGAAGCGGCCCTGATGCGTGCCTTGTACACAGGCGAGCGCAGCAAGTCGTGGAAGTACCACGGGCGCAAATTGCGGCCGAAGCGGTAGACGCAATACGCCGGGCTTGCAATGCCCCCATACGGCGAAACACCCATGCTTCCGTTCCACGCGAGCATGATGTTGATGACCAGATCTTTCGGTTCAACGCGCTTGTAGCCCACCAATGATTCGGCGCGTGTGTCGGGTTCCTCAAGACCGTCAGCCCGGCGCCGTTGCGTGACACCGGTGTATTGCGAGATGCGGAGCAGTTGCTCCTTGCCAGTTACCGAACGTGCATCGACCTCCCGCACGACGTACTTCATGCGCCGGATCGTCCAATGAGATGGAACCTCACCGAGCCATCCACCTTCAGCCGGCCGATATGCCGGGTACGGATTGAGGTCGGCGATCATCACAGCACCTCGAACCAGTCACGGATCTTCTTCGCCATGAGCGTGCGCCGCTCCGCAAGGAAGTCGTGGTAGTCGGGCACTTCGCCGTCGAGCAATGACAGTGGAAGGCAATGGGCGCGAAGGTTCGCCTTCAACTCCGACAGACTGGTGATGCCACCGTGTTTCTTCTTGCCACTGTCGCACTGTGACACCAATTCGCCGAAGTACTTCTCCGGCGGCTTGTCGCCGATACCGATGTTGATCTCGCTCTGGGCAAGAACGAAGTTGGCGATCTGGTTGTACTCGCCGCGGCTCCGACCCTGCGACTTGAGGTGCTTCTTGGGATAGACGTGATGGACGTCGCTGCGGTTGAGTAGCAGGTCGTTCACCGTGATATCTCGTGAGAGAAAGCCCTTGTCGCCGGCTTTCACCTGTGCCGCCTGGTAAGCGAGGAAGAAGGCACTGTTCGACGACGCCGTGTCCAGCTCGAGCGGCAGCAGGTTCTCCCAGAAGTTCGGGTTGAACTGCGCAGCAATACTCGCATCGCAGAACTTCTGAAGTCCCTGGGTATCGATCTGGCGAACATCGTAGTCGATGTCGGTCTCTGGGTTGCCCTTGGAATACCGTCGAGTGAGCTGCGCAAAGGCGTACCATCGGCGAACGAGTTGCTCGAGGTCTGCCGCGCGCATGCCCTGATCGCGGCCGCGCAGGTAGATGATGTAGGCGAAGTTGAGGTTGTTCTGCGCACCGATCAGGTCAGCGGTTACGAACCCTGCCGAGCGCACAATCATCGTGAAACGGTCGAAGTGTGTCTTGTTGATAAAAGCGAGCACGCCCTTCTTCAACCGTCCGAACGAGGCCTCGGCGATGGCCTCTTCGTACTGCTTGGTCTCGAAGTTGCGACCTGAGAGCAGGGCAACCAGGTCCTGCAACTTGCCGCGACGGAACTCGCTGGCGAACGCAACGCGCAGCATGTCCGTGTAGCTGGGATCGTAGATGTCGTCAGTGACATCCTTGAGCCACTTCATCGCCGGAAAGAACTCCGATGCAGCGAAGGCTTTGTCGCCCTTGGCTATGCGAGCGACATGGTCAGGTGACTTTGCACAATGGCAGAAGTAGTCGATGGCCTTGCGCAGGAGGTTCCCTTCATACGCCTGGTTCGCCGCAATCTTGGACATGGCGAAGTCCGCTTGGTCGAGGCGCGCACCCGCTGAGTTCACACGGATGAAAATCTCGGTGACAGTCTCGATGTCGAGGTCTTCGGCCAGTTCGATGATGCCGACGTGGTTGTTGATGATCTTGCGGAGCCTCTCCAGCGTGGTGAAGACAGCATCCTCATCGACGCCCGGGTTCGCCTTGGTGTAGGCGCGCGTCACCTGCAGCATCTTGGCTTCGGGCGCGAAGATGGTCGACACATCTTCGATCCAGGACTTGTCCTTCCGGATGGCGGGGTTCGCGACCTCGAACTTCTCCTCGATCGGGTGGAATGCGATTCGGATGCGAACGGTCTCATAGTCCTCGGTGAGCACCTCGCGGCCGAGCAGAGCCGCCATCAGGGCAGTCACCCGTTGCTGGCCATCGATCAGGATGCGCTTGCCGGCCGAGGGAGTCCCGTCCTTGAGCCGCACGGTGGGATTGCGCCACGCGATGAGGTATCCGACCGGATACCCCTGATAGAGCGAGTCGAGGAGATTGCGAACCTTGGTTGCCTCCCACACAAACGGTCGCTGGATCTCCGGGATCGCGATTTCGCCGGACTTGACCCAGGTGAGAAGGGTCTCGATTGGGTGCGGCGAGACCGAGTAGCGCTGTGTGGACATGGCTAGCGTCCTCCCTTCAGCAGTCCGTCGAGCAAGCCCTCGGCTTCTTTCTCAATGGCGAGGATATCGGCACTAATCTCCTCGAGCGTGCGCAGTGGTTGCGGCTTGTAGAAGTGCCGCGTGAAGCTGATCTCGTAGCCGATCCTGGTGGCGTCTTCCTTGATCCACGCATCCGGCGTGTAGGGCAGCACCTCGCGGCGGATGAAGGCTTCGATGCCGCCTTCCTCGAGCAGCGGCACCTGCTCGGTGTCGCGCAGGTCCGTGTCGGGCTCGTACTCAACGAGGACGGGCTTACCGTTTGCGGTCGCCTCGAACAGGCCGCGCAGTGGGTCGGGCACCGCCTTGCTTGGCTTGTGCACCTTGGCAATGACGGGCGGCGCCGTGTCAACGCGCCAGCTCACGGCCTTGAGGATCACCTTGAGGTCGGCGGCGGCGAGCTTGATGCCGATCTTCTTGAGCGCACCGTCGACGTGTTCGCGGAACAAGTTGTGGTCCTCGAACAGCGTATCGCCGAGCGCTGCACGCAGCCTGGTTGCGACGTCGACCAGGCGGCCGTCGCGCTCCCAGGTCCTGGGGTCCAGCAGTTTCTTGCGCTTCTTCTCGGGCAGGCCCTTCTTGGCGCTGTCACCGTCCTGGTCGTCTCCCTCGACCGCGTCGTCGCCCCACTCGGCCAAGCGCGCCTCCAGGGCGGTCTCCACTTTGGAGAAGCGGGTGAAGAGGTCGTCGCCGAACTCACCATAAAGGTCCGCGCGAATATCCTCATCGCCGGAGGCGAAGCGCAGGGTCTCGATGGCCTTGAGTGTGAGCTGGCTGTGAAGGCGCAGCGGGCGCTCGACTGTGACCTTCCAGTAGCCGAAGGCGGCGTTGGGGAAGATCTTCGACTCAGGTGTTTCCTTGAAGTCGAGGAAGGTGCGGGTGATGCGGTCTATGTCCTCGGTCGAGAGTTCGCAGTTCTTCTTGCCGAGGTTCTTGCGCAGCGGCTTGAACCATTGGCTGGCGTCGATGAGCTGCACCTGGCCTTTGCGATGTGCGGCTTTCTTGTTGGACAGGACCCATACGTAGGTGGCGATGCCGGTGTTATAAAAGAGGTTTAGCGGCAACGCGACGATTGCCTCAAGCCAGTCGTTCTCGATCAGCCAGCGGCGGATGTTGCTCTCACCTTGGCCGGCATCGCCAGTGAACAGCGACGAGCCATTGTGGACTTCAGCGATGCGGCTGCCGAGGGCGGACTTCCCGTTCATTTTCGAGGCCATGTTGGCGAGGAAAAGCATCTGACCATCGCTCGAACGGGTAACGAGCGACAGCTCTTCGCCATCGTGCATCACCTTGAAGCGCGGATCGCGCATGCCCTCTTTGCCGCCCATCGCCTCGAGGTCCTTCTTCCAGCTCTTCCCGTAGGGCGGATTGGCGAGCATGAAGTCGAATTCTTGCGCAGGGAAGGCGTCGTGGGAGAGCGTTGACCACTCGGCGCCGCCCACGATGTGGTCAGCGCTCTCGCCCTCGCCCTTGAGGAGCATGTCGGCCTTGCAGACGGCGTACGTCTCGGGGTTGATCTCCTGGCCATAGAGCAGGGACCTGACCTGCTGGCCGCGCTTGGCGCCGATGGTAGTTAGTGTGTCCTCGGCCACCGTCAGCATGCCTCCGGTGCCACAGGCGCAGTCGTAGAGCAAGTAAGTGCCGGATCTGATCTGGTCCTCGATCGGCAGGAAAACAAGGTTTGCCATCAGACGGACCGCGTCGCGCGGCGTCCAGTGCTCTCCCGCCTCCTCGTTGTTTTCCTCGTTAAACTTGCGGACCAGCTCCTCAAAGACGGTCCCCATTGCGTGGTTGTCGATGCCCGCTGGGGAAAGATCGATCGATGGGTCGAGGAACTTGCTGATCAGTGTGCCGATGGCGTCGGCCCTCGACAGCGTCTGGAGCTGGTTGCGGAACTTGAAATTCTCCAGAATGTCCTGGACGTTGGGCGAGAAGCCGTTGAGGTAGTCCTCGAAGTCTGCCAGAAGTTGCTGCTGGCTACCTCGGGACTTGAGGTCGCGTAGCGTGAACTTCGACGTGTTATAGAAGGCCTGACCCGCGGCGTCGCACAGCGCCGCGCGCTGCTCAGTGATGCGCGCCTCGTCGAGCATCTTCTTGGTCTCAAGCACCTTCTTCTTCGTCGGCTCGAGCACTGCGTCCATGCGCCGCACGACACACATCGGCAGGATGACATCCGGGTACTTGCCGCGCTTGAACAGGTCGCGGAGTACGTCGTCCGCAATGCCCCAGATAAAGGTGACGATCTTGTTGTGAGTTGCTTGATCCACGTCAGGTGATTCTAGGGAAGGCAAGTGCCCGTTTGGGCATCACGGGAAAGATATAGCCGGGGAGTATTTGCGCACGAAGCCGGCTAGTGGGTGCGCAGGGGAGTTTGGCAACCAACTGGGATCTGCGCTAGTAGGTCGCGGTCACGCCGTCCCTCAGTCTTCCGGGTAGAATGTGAGCCGGGGCCGGCTGTCAGATTCAAGGTCGCTTCGACGGCCGTGCGGCGCGCACCTGCCACCCTCTTACTCCAACATCAACCGCCGAATCTGCCGAAAACGGAAGACCCCCAAACGACAACAGCGCGTCATGGAAACGCCGCATCGAATAGTGAGCCCCCATCCGCCGCTTGTACTCCTCCCGTAGTTCCGCAATCGCCAATTCCCCAATAGTCTCCCGTCCCGGCGGCGTCGCGTTCTGTGAATCCCGCTGCACCTCCAGAAACGCGTTCGTCGGCTCCATTCCCATCTTGTCGGCCGGGCGCCGACCTCAAGGCGCACCTCCGATACGATGGAGGTACCAAGCGTGCTCGGATCGATGACCTAAGGGAACGCAGGGAGCACGGTCTGGGGGGGATCCGGGCGGCTCCTGGAGAATCCGGAGTTTCTCCGCTTCGCCGCGCACCGGGACTTCCGTTTTCAAGCGGGGTGCATCACCCGGTCCTCATCCGAGCGTGTCAGCCGCTTCACCCCCGGCGCTTCGGGGATGAAGTACACAACTCTATGCACACTACCCACCGGCTCATACACAGAATTTCTGACAGGCCCCGGACACGCCCGGACGCGCCCCACACTTGCCTCGGCCGGTTCACCGTCGCCTCGTCCGACTTTCACATTGCCTCAGCCGGTTGCACCGTCGCCTCGTCCGACTTTCCACTTGCCTCAGCCGGTTGCACACCTGCCTCGTCCGGTTTTCCCATTGCCTCAGCCGGTTGCACACCTGCCTCGTCCGGTTTTCCCATTGCCTCGTCCGGTTGCACACCTGCCTCGTCTGACTTGCACACTGCCTCGGCCGGTTGCGCAACTGCCTCGTCCGGTTTTCCCATTGCCTCGTCCGGTTGCACACCTGCCTCGTCCGGCTGCACACCTGCCTCGTCCGGTTGCACACCTGCCTCGTCCGACTTGCACACCGCCTCAGACGGTTGCGCAACTGCCTCGTCCGGTATTCCCATTGCCTCAACCGGTTGCACCGTCGCCTCGTCCGACTTGCACACTGCCTCTGCCGGTTGCACACCTGCCTCGTCTGACTTTCCCATTGCCTCAGTCGGTTGCACCGTCGCCTCGTCCGACTTGCACACTGCCTCTGCCGGTTGCACAACTGCCTCCGCTGACTGTCCACGTGCCTCTGCTGGTTGCACCGGCGCCTCGTCCGACTTTCCCATTGCCTCTGCCGGTTGCGCACCTGCCTCGGCTGACTTTCCCATTGCCTCTGCCGGTTGCGCACTTGCCTCGGCTGACTTTCCCACTGCCTCTGCCGGTTGCACACCTGCCTCGGCTGACTTTCCCATTGCCTCTGCCGGTTGTGCACTCGCCTCGTCTGACTTTCCCATTGCCTCTGCCGGTTGCGCACCTGCCTCGTCTGACTTTCCACTTGCCTCAGACGGTTGCACCGTCGCCTCGTCTGACTACCACGCTGCCTCAGACAACATCGCCAGCACCTCGTGCGGCCTACTCGCTCCGTATTCCCATCGACATCTGACACCGGCCGGGTAGCGCTTCCCGTCGGCGGCAGTTGTCAAGGATTCCTTGACAACTGAATCCTCACGCCGCGCGGCGACGCACGCGATAGCCCACGGCGAGAATGGCGTCGAGGTTGTGGAGAGTGACCGGGCGCTGCACCTCGCGGCTGCCCTCGATATGAACTGTCAAGGATTCCTTGACAGTTGCCATCGGGTCTAGCTCGCCGTCCTCGAAGACGTTTTTCAGGTGCAGGGAGATGTTCTGCTTGGTGGAATCAAAAAGCTCGGCCATCTCCAGCTGTGTCAGCCAGACCGTGTGCTGCTCGGCCCGGAGCTTGATCTCGCTCCGGCCGTCGACGGTGGTGTAAAGGATCAGATCGGTCAAGGGGTCACCACTGAGGTTGCGGCACCTGTTCGCGGAGCTGCCTGAACGATGTCCGGAGACGAGAACTCAAATCTGACTGT
Organism: uncultured Gemmatimonadota bacterium; assembly: GCA_902826615.1. Classification (GTDB taxonomy): domain Bacteria; phylum Gemmatimonadota; class Gemmatimonadetes; order Gemmatimonadales; family Gemmatimonadaceae; genus RBC101. The sequence goes on along the minus strand of CADEFN010000003.1, from coordinate 284,531 downwards.
GAAATCCCCAAGGATGCGGCGGAACAACTCCTTGTCGTCTTCGCCGATCAGCCAGGGTCGCAATGGATAGCTCTGCAGCGACGAAGTACTCACCTGCGATGCCAGAGAGGCCAATCGATAGATCTCTCGAACGCCGCCTCGACGCGGCGTGGCGTGTGGGTCATAGCTCTTCCTTCTTCGTAGGGGGGCGCTTCGATTCGATGCGCCGCACCTCCGCCTCGAAGTCGCTCTCGAATTCGCGGTCCTGGCGCACCCGGAACTTGTCGTACTCCTCCTCGGCGAGGCGCTTGGCTACTTCCGCAGAGACCTTGCCGGCGTTCGCGAGTACCTCGTACTCGTTGAACTGCAGGAACGCGTCGAGTTTCGCGGCCCAGTCGCCCATCTTCATCGGTATCTGCCGCGCGGCTTGGTTCTCGGCGTAGTCCAGGTACATCGACACGATCCGCTCGAGCTCCTTGATCTCGCCCTCGATCATGTAGTTCTTGGCGACGCCGACATCCGTCTTGAGGATCTTTCCCTTGGGCGCGCTCTTCCAGGTGGTGAGCCCCATCGCGGGCTTCTCGGCGTCAGCGCGCTCGGCGATCAGCTCCGCGGCGGTCTTGCCCGTGACCGCCCAGTGCAGCTTGTTCTGCACGGTCTTGAAGAATGTCTGCGTTGTTTCGGCCTGCTTGTCGTAGTCGATGCTGCACTGCTCGTATATGTCGGTGATCTTCAGGTAGAACCGCCGTTCGCTGGCGCGGATCTCCCTGATCCGCTCGAGCAGTTCGTCGAAGTAGTCCTTGCCGAAGCGCTTGTTCAGCTTGAGCCGTTCGTCGTCGAGGACGAATCCTTTGACGATGAACTCCCGCAGGGTCTGGGTGGCCCAGATGCGGAACTGGGTCGCCTGTGTGCTATTGACCCGGTAGCCGACCGAGATGATCGCGTCGAGGTTGTAGTAACTGACCTCGCGCGCAACCTCGCGACTTCCCTCGGTTCGAACCATCCGGATTTTCCGGAGAGTTGCCACCTCTGCGAGCTCACCGCTGTCGTACACGTTACGCAGGTGCTCGCTGACTGTCCGGACGTCGACACCGAACAACTCGGCCATGCGCCGCTGGTCCAGCCAGAAGGTCTCGGACTCGAAGAGCACCTCGACCCGCACGGCGTCGTCGGCGGTGCGGTAGAGGATCAACTCGCCTTCCTGCGGGGTCTGCTCGGTCACCTTACCGTCCCTCTTCGCTGCTCATCGACATCTGAAAACCGTCTGGTCTTGAGAAAGCATGGCCAAGTTGCCAGGGAGGCGAGGAAAGGCCAAGTGGTAGTCTGCCGGGTCGTACTGCACCCTTCACTCCAGCATCAACCGCCGAATCTGCCGAAACGGAAGATCCCCAAACGACAGCAGCGTGTCATGGAAATGCCGCATCGAATAATGCGCCCCCATCCGCCGCTTGTACTCCTCCCTCAACTCCACAATCGCCAACTCCCCAATGATCTCCCGCCCCGGCGGCGTCGCGTTCTGTGAATCCCGCTGCACCTCCAGAAATGCGTTCGTTGGCTCCATTCCCATCTTGTCGATGTAGGCCTGTACCGCCTGCTCGAACGTCATCTCCCCCTTCGCCATCTTGAGCTTTGTCAGAATCCGCTGCACCCGCCACATCCGCATCTGACGCCGCGCCATCTTTGTCTTGAGGCGCTCCATATACGGCAGGACGTCGTAGTACCCCTCTTCCTCCAGCAGGCGCTCGAGATAGAACGACCAGGCCTGCGAGAAATACCCGCTCTGAAAAAGACGCCGCATCGGACGCGTGACGTTCTGCGCCGCACGAGCGCGTTGCGCGGTGTGGCCCAGCCACTCATGGTACGAGATGACATGCGTCCAATACGGGTTATAACTCCTGATACGACTGGCACGCTCCTCGGGCGTCAGCCAGGGCTCCAGCGGAGTGAGGACGTAGTAACCCGAGAGGCGACCCGCGACCGTCGGCCCATACTGCGCACCACCAAACGACAACGTGCGCCTCGCCATCGGCGTGCTGAGCACGGCACCGTAGTCGAAGTCGGGAATCGTCACCACATGCGACCCGGCGCCTTTGAGCCATGACGTCGTCATGTCCACATACCGCTGCGCCATCGGGATCACTCCTTCCCAGGGCGGCGCCTCGTCCTTCATCTGCTCCCACACCCTCTTCAGATCCCCGGAAGGATGGATCTGCCGCGCCAGCTCCTGCATCTCTTTGGTCAGCTGCACCTCTTCACGTGCAGCGATGCGCAACATCTCTTCGACGGGCCAGGCATCGAGCTGCTCGAAGACCAGCTGATAATGATCGATATCACTCGGCTTCCACGTCGGTGCACGATTGGAGCGGGGGAGCAGGGTGCCTTCCATCCATGCCGCGAAGGCATCGACGGCCCCTCGCGCCTGGGTGCTCGCAGCCAGCAGGTCACGTTTGAGCGCGGGATCGTCGACAGCTGCTTGTGGCAGGTAGTCATCCAGCAGGATGCGCGCGTACCGCGCCTGAGCAATCGCGTTTTCAGTCCACGTTCGCGCGGGGGCCTTGAGGTTGGCCTGTGCATTGGCCAGGACCGCAGGCAGGGTGCGCAGTTCCTGCAGCGCGTCACGGACGCCGGCGTCGCTGATGGCACCAGGTCGCAAGAACAAACGATCTGTTGCGCCGAGTGAGAGGTAGTTGACCGGGACCACCTCGTGGAGCTTGAGGGAGTCGATCTCGAAGGCGCGTGTGCGCAGGTGGGCGTCGAGGAGGTCGTAGTCGACCTGATCGTCGCGTCCCAGGGCGTTGCGGTCCACCGCTCGAAGCCTGCCGAGCGCGCTGCGATAGGCCGCTGAGGCAGCGGCGTACTCCGTGGCGGCGCGTGTGGGGACGGCGATGCGTGCGGTCTCGGTCACAAGCGCGGCCAAGGCCTGTGACGGAGTTGGTGACTGCGCTGCGACCTGCGAGGTGAAGGCCAATGGGAGCGCGAGCAGTGCGCACCATGCCGCCCTCCGTCCCATGCCAACCGAAGGGGCCCTTCGCATCGTCTGCGTCATTGCCTGACTGATGAACGGTGTCCGAATGCCGTCCATCGTCGGGACGGAGTTGAAAGCGGAAACATAGCTCGAACCCGCGGTTGCCTCGAAACGAGCCACCTTCGGCTGGAATCGAGCCGGATCATTTTCATGGTCCGTCAGCAGGATCCGCGTAAAGCGTTATAAAGCAATGAGTTAAGGAAATGCCGAGGACTGGCTCGTGGCCTGCCTTAGAGGGAGGTGCACACACGGCGAGCGCCGTGTCCCCAACCCTTCAGGAGTCCCCGATGCGTGTTCCCCACCTTCGTGCTGTCATGACCGGTGCCGCCGCACTGTGCTTCACCCAGGCCTGCGCCGATTCAACGACCGCCCCCGCCATCAATCCCGCCGACACCTCGCCGGCCGCCACCGTCGCCAATGCCAACCCGCCCTTCGGCAGCAACGGGGCCCCGGCCAGCAGCCGTCCGCTCTCGGCCGACAGCGCTGCGGCGCGTGTGAAGCAAATCCTCCCCACCGCACAGATCCTTTCGACGCGTACAGACGACGAGGACGACATCCCGACCTGGAAGATCCACGCCGGGCTGCCGAGTGGGGCGCGTCTTTCGTTTGAGCTGCTGCAGGCCAACGGCGTCATCATCAGCATCGAGGGCGAGGTGGGACCCTTCGACTACGACCTCACCCCGGGCAACGGCATCGCCTCTCTCTCCACAGCCATGGCGGCAGCCAAACGCGCGCAGCCGGGCACCGTCGTGAAGTGGGAACTCGAACTCGAGGATGACCGTCGCTGGGAGTACGAGTTCTATATCCGCGATGCGCAGGGCGCAGTTTGGGAAATCGAACTGGACGCGCGTACCCTGGCCGTGCTGGAGCGCAAGCCCAAAGGACTCGGCGACGACGACCAGGGCAAGGATGATGATGATGACAAGGATGACGTCCTGACGGGGATGTCCCTCCCGGACTCGATTCGTCAGCGGGCCGTGGCCATGGTCACCGGCGCCACCCTTCGCAAAGTCGAGACGGAGCGCGAGGACGGGCTGCACCTGTGGAAGCTCGACTTCGAAGGTCCGTCCGGACTGGAGATCAAAATGCGCCTCCTGGTGGGCGACGGCACCCTGATCGAAGCGGAGTCGGACGACAAACCCACCGAGGGGAATCTGCGGCCGGGGCAGGGCCTGCTGGACCTGACGACGGCCAGGACGCGGGCACTCGCCGCCCGCTCGGGCACCCTCGAGGAGTGGAAGTTCTCCCGCACCAAGCGGGGCACCCTGGAGTGGCGTTTCGAGATCGAGGTGTCGGACGACGACGACTACATCGTTGCTGTCAACGCCACCACCGGGGTTGTGACCGTCACCCGTGACGACTGACCCGGCACGACCCCGACGCCCCGCGCTGCCGTGACGCACTACTTTGATATCGTGAGCACGCTCGTGGTGTTGGCCCTCACCGACTCGCTCGCCGCCGTCTGGCCCTCCGTGGCCACGGCGGCGAGCCTGTCCGTGCATGTGACCACCGATGCAGCCAAACTCCCCCCGCAAACCCTCGCCCTGATCGTGAATGGCGCAGGGGCGGAGAACCGCCTGGAGCCCACACTCGCTGCGCTGGCTCCCCTGGGGGTTCCAACCGCCGCGGTGGGGACGCTGGCCGACCATCGGCTGGCTTCTGCTGTGGTGCGGGCCGGGGCGCGTGAGTACTTCGCGCTCCCCGCCGACCTCCTGCTGCTCGAGGTTTGGTTGCGTGAGCAGGCAATGCTCGCCGAGCAACGGGCCGGGGGCGCGGCCCTGTCAGCCTCCCGAGCGGACTGGGTGAGCCTGAGTGGCATCGCCGGCCAGAGCCCGGCACTGCGCGCGGCGCTGGCACGTGCGGAAAAGGTCATGCGTCATGGGCAAGCCACGGTGCTCCTCACCGGAGAGACGGGGACCGGGAAGGAGTTGCTTGCCCGCGCGATTCACTATGGCGGACCGCGGCGTGACAAACCGTTCGTAGATGTCAACTGCGCCGCCATCCCCGAGCAGCTGCTCGAAAGCGAACTCTTCGGACACGAACGCGGTGCCTTTACCTCGGCGACGAGTGCCAAATCAGGACTGTTCGAAGTGGCGAATGGCGGATCGATCTTTCTCGACGAGATCGGGCACCTCGCGCTTCCGCTGCAGGGGAAGCTGCTGCGCGCGCTGCAGGAGAAGGAGATACGGCGTGTGGGGGCCACGCGGTCGGTACCGGTGAATGTGCGGGTGATTGCCGCCACGCACGTCAACCTTGCAAATGCAGTGGCCCGCGGGGAATTCCGCGAAGACCTCTTTTACCGGCTCAACGTGGTCCCCATCGAACTTCCTCCGCTGCGGGCGAGGGAGGATGACGTCCTTATCCTGGCCGAGCGTTTTCTCGCGCAGTCAGCGGAGGAGTACGTGGTACCCGGGGCGCGATTCAGCCCCGAGGCGAAGCGCCGCATCCTGTCGCACACGTGGCCCGGCAATGTGCGAGAACTCCGTAACGCGGTGGAGCGCGCCGTCCTCCTGGCGGATGGCTCGGTGATTGGCCCTTTCGACCTCCTGCCATCGGTCACAGTGGGAGGGAGCGCAGCAAACGGGATACTGCCATTCCCGGCCACCATGGACGAGATCGAATTGGCTGCCGCGCGCGCCATGCTGAACGCCTGCCAGGGCAACAAGAGTGAAGCCGCACGGCAGTTGCGTGTCAGCCGAATGCGGCTCACCAGACTTCTGGAGGGCTTGCAGGCTCCTACCACACCTGAATCAGACGATGCAGAACATGATGAATAGATGGCGGCTACCCTGGGCACGACTCGTGGTCGCGCTTCTGGCGGTCGCAGCGTGCGCCGACAGTACGGGCCCGGATGGGTCCACAGACACCGAGCGCCCTCCCACCAACTTCAAGCCCGTGCGCGTGCAGGCGGGTGCCCCCGGACTGGCGGCTACACAGCTGCAGTTCTGGGCGCGTTACGATCGCGATACCGAGGTGCGTCTTTTCTTCAGGCCGCGTGCCGGCAAGACGGACTCCACCGAGTTCCTCAAGTTCAAGGTCCCGTCGCGTTCGCTGCTGCGCGATGCCAGTGGACGGACCTTCGCCAACCGGGACTCCGTCCTCATTACCATCGCGGTGCCCGATCCCACCAAGTTCCTGGTCAACTTCGAGCCGTCCGGGCTGCGGTTCAGCGCCTCACGGCCTGCGGAACTCGAGTTCTCGCTCGCGGAAAGTGACGATGACCTCGATGGTGATGGGGATGATGACGACGATGATGACCTGACGAAGGTCGAGTTGTGGCGTCAGGAGACGCCGACGTCGGTGTGGGAACGCATCCAGAGCCTGGTGGTCGAGTCGCTCGAAAAGATCGAGGCTGACATCCTCGGCTTCACCGGTTACGCGGTCGCCATCTGAACGACGAATGACGCCCTACTCCGCGGAGACACTGCTGCGTACCGCTCGCCTGGCGGCTTCTCGTCAGGCGTGGGGTGAAGTGCGTGCAGTGATTCGGGAGGAGCCTGATGCGCCGCAGCAGGTGCCCGAGCTGGCAGTGCTGCTGGCCGAGGCGCAGTACCGCACCAATCACCTTGCAGACGCCGAAGACGTCGCACGGGCCGTGGAGCAGATTCCCGGCGGGAGTGTGAGTGCCTCTCTGCGGAGCCGGGCGGCGAATGTGGTGGGTGCGGCGGCGTTCACGCAGGGTCGGCTGGACGATGCGATCGAGGCATTCGAACGTGCCATGGAGCGGGGGCGGCTGGCCGGTGATGACCTCGTGGTGGCGCGCGCAATGAACAACCTGGGGAACGTGCTGGGGCTGCGCGGCGACAGCGAAGCCTCTCTCTCGCACTACCGGCGCGCGATTCCACTCTACGAACATGTCGGTCTCGTTAGGGGCGTGTCGGAGTGTTACCACAACATGGCCATCGTGGCGCGCGACCTGGGGCAGTGGGAGGAGGCAGACGAACTCGAGCGGCGTGCGGCGGAGTTTGCCCGGACCGCGGGTGATGATCGTCTCCGCGCCATGGCCCAGGTGGGGCGCGCCGAGACACTGTTGTGGAAGGGTGACGCCGCCGCGGCGGCCGCCCTGACGTCGCGCGCGGCTGACGCGCTGAGTGCGGTTGGCGATGCGTCCATGGAGGCCGATGCGCGTTGCCTGCTGGGGCGAGCACAGACCGCGCTCGGTCAGCTTGACGCGGCCAGCGAGTCACTGGACCGGGCGGCTGTGCTGAGTGCGGGGGTTGGCGATGCCCTCGTGAGCGCGGAGGTTCTCGAGGCGAGGGCGCGCCTGTCGTGGGAGCGCGGGGAGGTGGCCACCGCACGCGAGCTGGCCGCTACGGCCTACGAGGCCTACCGGGCCCTGGGCACCCCGCAGGCGATGCGGCGGGCGGAGACACTCCTCGCAACGTTCGACCCGGGCAGCTAAGCGGTCCGGCGGTCCCGGACTGGCCCCCTTGGCCTCCGCGCGGTTACAGTACTGAGGTGGTCTTCACCCCCTCCAGTCGTCATGAAAACCAAGCTTACCGTCAACGGACGGACGCACGAGGTCGACGCCGATGCGGACACGCCCCTCCTCTGGGTGCTGCGTGACCACCTCGGCCTCACCGGCACCAAATACGGCTGCGGAATCGCGCGGTGCGGCGCCTGCACCGTACATGTAGACGGACGGGCCGTGAGGAGCTGCCGCCAGGAGCTGCAAACCGTCGCAGCCACGGCCAAAATCACGACGATCGAGACCCTCGACCAGAACGCACGCGGCAAGGCGCTGCAGGAAGCGTGGATCGAGCACTCGGTGCCGCAATGCGGCTACTGCCAGAGCGGGTTCCTGATGGCGGCGACCTCGCTGCTGGAGCGGACGCCCAATCCCACAGACGCGCAGATCGACACCGCCATCTCCAATCTCTGCCGCTGCGGGACCTATCCCCGCATGCACGCGGCGATTCGTTCGGCCGCACGACGCCTCACGACCTCGGAGGCACCATGAGCTCCAACATCCGGACTCCAATGGACGCGGCGGTGAACGCCACAACCCTGACGCCTAATGGCGAGAAGCCGGTGACCGAGGTTGCAACGCAACCTTCTCGTCGTGCCTTCCTCACCACCGGCGGAACGGCGCTCGTACTCGGCTTTGTCGTGCCACGTCTGGCGCGCGCCGAGGGACTGGCAAACGGGATCATGACGCCCGAAGCGGCCAGCGCCGCAGGCGTGCAGCTCAATGCCTTCGTCTCGATCGACACCGCGGGCAAGGTCACCCTGATGAGCCATCGCTCCGAGATGGGGCAGGGCGCCTACTCGGTGGTGCCGCAGATTCTGGCCGAGGAGCTCGAGGTGGACATCGCCACGATCGCTATCGTGGTGGCAGAAGGGGACCCGCAGAAATACGGGAGCCAGCTTACTGGCGGGAGCTCGACAGTGCGTGGCGGAATCACGCAGTTGCTCAAAACCGGCGCAACCGCGCGTGACATGCTGGTCCGCGCAGCGGCGACGCGCTGGAATGTGGCGCCGGACACCTGCAAGGCGCGGTTGGGCCAGGTGACGCACACTGCCAGCGGACGTACGCTGGGTTACGGTGCGCTTGTGGAAGACGCGGCCAAGCTGACGCCCAACAAGGATGTCGCACTCAAGGACCGGAAGGACTGGACCCTCATCGGCAAGCCCATCCCGCGGGCGGACACACCGCTCAAGGTGAATGGATCGGCCAGGTTCGGCATCGATGTGCGCATCCCCGGCATGTTGTTCGCCGTGGTGGAACGGTCGCCGCGATTTGTGGGCAAGGTGAAAAGCTTCGATGCGACGAAGGCGTTGCTGGTGCCTGGTGTCAAACATGTGGTGAAAACCGAACGCGATGTCTTCGGCAAGATGCGCGAGGGTGTCGCGGTGGTGGCCACGAGCACCTGGGCCGCCATCAAGGGGCGACGCGCCCTGGTGGTGGAGTGGGACAACACCGGCATTCCCGAGGTGAGCAGCGCATCACTCACCGCGGCATTGAAGACGTCGCTGTCGAGCAAGCCGCTCAACGCCAAGACAAAGGGTGATGTGGCCGCCGCGTTAGGCGCCACGCCGGCTGTGGATGCCATCTATGAAACACCCTACCAGGCACATGCCTGCATGGAGCCGATCAACTGTACGGCCCATGTCACCGACACCGCGGCTGAAATCTGGGGGCCGGTGCAGGCGCCAGACTGGAACCGTGGGCATCTGGCCGGGGCGCTCAAGCTTCCGATGGAGAAGGTGAAGGTGAACATGACCTTCCTCGGTGGTGGCTTTGGCCGAAAGGCGTTTACCGACTTCCCGCTCGAGGCGGCCCTGGTGTCAAGGGCGGTCAAGGCACCGGTGCAGGTGGTGTGGACCCGCGAGGACGACTTGAGTGTCGGCCCCTTCCGGCCGGGCGCGATATACCACCTGCGGGGTGCGCTCAAGGACGGAAAGATCTCGGCCATCGAAGCGACGATGGCGGCGCAGAACCTGATGGAGCAGGAACCGGGCGACACGCCGAAGAAGCCTAACGATAACGTCACCGAGGGGCTCGCCGAGACGTATCTCGAGATGGTGCCGAACTACCAGTTCGGTGATGTGCCACTGGTCTCACCGGTGCCGGTGATGTGGTGGCGCTCGGTGTACAGCTCGACCAACAGCTTTGCCTACGAAAGTTTCCTCGACGAGATGGCCCGCGCCGCGAAGATGGACCCGATCGCGTTCCGCCGGCAGCATTTCGACTCGCCGCGGTTGCATGCCCTGGTCGACAAGCTCGAGTCCGTGAGCGGGTGGAAGGACCGGAAGGCGGGCACCGGCTACGGAATGTCGCTCACGTATTGCTTCAGCTCGTGGGCCGCCCATGTGGTGAAGGTATCAAAGGCCGGCACCGGCATCCGCATCGACAAGGTGTGGACGGTGCTCGATTGCGGCGTGGCGGTGAACCCCGACGTGATCCGTCAGCAGGTGGAGGGGAGTATCGTCATGGCGTTAGGCGCGGCGGTCACCCACGAGGTGACCTTTGCGATGGGGAGTGCCGTCAAGAAGAACTTCGACACCTACCAACTCCCGCGATTGCGAGACATCCCGCCCATTGAAGTGCACATCATGGAGAACGGGGAGCCGGCGGGTGGGGTAGGGGAGCCTGGGCTGCCGGGCCTGACGCCCGCGCTGACCAATGCGATTTATGACCTGACGGGGTCGCGTATTCGCAAGCTGCCGTTCGATCTCGCGAAGGTCTAAAGCGGGACTTGATGTTTCAGGAGAGGTCCGCCCGATAGCAATAGGCCGCTATCGGGCGGACTCTTTTTGTGCCCTCGGCACCCGGTATGCGCCACCGTGCGACCTTTCGTCAGGCGGCGTTGGTTGCACCCCCGGCGCACGGGGCGTATATCCTGCCCCTCCACACTTCGGTCACCCTCGACTCGTGCAGATGCCACCCGTTCGCTACATGCTGATTCGCAGCGCGATTGCCTGTGCCCTCCTCGCACCGTCCGCCGCCGCACAGGCTCGGCCTGCACGCGCCGATCTGCCACTGCAGCTGACCCGAGAGACCGCGACATGGCTCGCTTCGCTTCCAATCGGTTGCATCGACAAGCCGCATACGCCCCCACGTAGTCGCGGATACCTGTACGAGACCTCGGTGAGACTCTCACCCGACTTCCAGAAGACACGCGCCTTCTACGGCTGCTCCGACTGGCACTCGGCGGTCAACTCCACCTGGACCATGGTGAAGATCCTTCGCACCTATCCGGACCTGAGTGTCGCGCGCCTGATTCGAGAGAAGCTCAACGAACATCTTGCTCCCGGGCCGATCACGGGCGAGATCGAGTTCTTCAACGGGGAAGGGGACAAGACCTTTGAACGGCCGTATGGGTGGGTCTGGTTGCTGCGGCTCTTTGGTGAGCTGAAAGCGTGGGACGATCCCGATGCAAAGAAGTGGGCCGCGGCCGTTGAACCCCTCGCGCGACTCTTTCTCGACCGATTCCCGCCTTACCTCAAGGGTCTGGCGGCGCCCATGCGCGTTGGGACGCACAACAACACCGCCTATGCACTTCTCCTGCTGCATGAGTATGCCCGTGCCACCGGTGAGGCGGCGGTGCAGCAGCAGGTGGAGGAACGCGCACGGGCGTTTTTCCTGGCTGATACCGGATGCGCGCCTAACGTTGAGGTGTCAGGGTCTGACTTCTTTGCCCCATGCCTCCTCGAGGCCGCGTTGATGGCACATGTACTGCCGCAGGCCGAGTTCACGCGATGGTTGTCTGCATTTCTCCCTGATCCTGACGGACCGGGGTTCAAGGCCTACACGACCACGGTGGAAATGGGGGGAGCCAATGAAGACCTCGAGAAGGCGAACCTGATCGGAGCCAAGGCGCACCTGATCGGACTGGCCGTGAGTCGCGCGAAGAATCTCGAGGATATTGCCAACGCGCTGCCGGCATCAGATCGACGGAGTGCGATCTACCGACGTATTGCCAGCACACAGGCGAAGGCGGGGATCAACGGGATGTACGATGCCGACTATGCCGGCACGCACTGGCTGGGCACCTACGTTGTGGACTACCTGATCAGCACCGGGAAGTCAAAGTAGGGCACTGCTGTCAGCCTGGAGGAGCAGAAACGTTGCCAGCACGCCCTGACTCGATCAGGCTCTTTGTGATGTCGTGACGATAGGTGAACATCTTGTCGAGCTTCTGTCGGATGAGCGCTCCACCGATCCAGCGGCCGAGAGCGCCCAGGGGTGGCAGATACTCGACTTCGTCACGCAGGATGGTGCCCCCTTTGCCATCATCAAGAAACCGGTGACGGTGATACCACCAGGCGAATGGCCCGGACTCCTGGCGATCCGCAAAGAGATGCGGTGGTTCGTATTCGGTGTGGATCGCCACCCACCGCACAGGGATCAACCCCGAGCTCCCACGCATCACCACGCGACTACCGGGCTTTAGGGAACCGGCGGACTCGACGATCTTCATCGTCTCCCACGGTGGGATCAGGCTGCGCAAGGCGTCCGGACTTTCGTGGAAAGTGAACACTGTGGCCGGAGAGGCGTCGATCCGCGACTCCTTGATGTAGTGCAGAAGGTTGCTGGGCATGGCTGGTGTGAAGCTACCCTCAGCGCCGCCACCCTCCAAGAGAGGGAACCACCCCGTGCGAGCTCGCGCGTTGTGGGCTATCATCGGGAATCTCTCTCCGGCCGCGTTCGCTATGGTCTCTCTCATCGCTCGTTCTCGTCGCATCGCCCTTGTGGCCCTGGCTGCCGCGCTGGCCGCCCACCCGGTGCATGCCCAAGGCGCCCTCACCCTCGATCAGGTGATGAGCCCGCCCTTCCCGACGAGCCTCACCGCGTCGGGAGAGCGCCTGGCCTGGACCCTCAACGAACGAGGGCAGCGCAACATCTATGTGGCCGAAGGGCCTGCCTTCACCGCACGCCGCCTGACAAACTATGAAATAGATGATGGACAGGAACTCTCGGCTGTCACCATCTCCCCCGATGGCAAGTGGGTGATCTACGTGCGCGGGGGCGACTTCGGCTCCAACTGGGACGACGCCCTCCCCGTGAACCCTGCGGGTTCGCCGATGCCAACGAAGGTCGAGATGTGGGCGGTCCCGTTCGCCGGTGGAACGCCGATCGCTTTGGGCGAAGGACTGAACCCCGTCATCTCGCCAAAGGGAGACGTTGTGGTGTTCGAGCGGGGCCGCCAGCTCTGGAGTATCGCGATCGACGGAAGTACACCGGCGCGCAAGCTCTTCGAACAGCGAGGGAGCGCCGAGGACGCACAGTTCTCGCCGGATGGTAGCCGAATCGCGTTTGTGTCGAGCCGCGGGGACCATGCCTACATCGCCATCTATACAAACGAGCGAACCCCTATTCAGTACCTGGCGCCCACCACCAACCGCGACGGCAGTCCGCGCTGGTCGCGTGACGGGACGCGCATTGTATTCGTGCGGCGTCCTGGGGCGGGCGGTGCGCCGCCGGCAGACATCGAGATCCAGCCGAATCCGTGGAGCATCTGGATTGCCGACACGCGCACGGGAGAAGCGCGTGAGCGCTGGCGCAGCGAACGGACGCTGCGTGGAAGCGTGCCGAGCACTCATGGCGGGACCAACCTGCATTGGGCCGCTGGAGATCGGATCGTGTTCATGTCGATGCAGAACAGCTGGTCGCATCTCTACTCGATGACGGCCGGCGGAAGTGAGACGCCGCTCCTCCTCACGCCGGGTGACCACATGGCCGAACATGTGACGTTGAGCGCCGATCGTCGCCATGTGTTGTACTCGGGAAACATCGGGAGCACGCCGGGGGACATCGATCGTCGCCATGTGATACGTGCTGCGGTCGACCGGGCGGCGTTGGAGGTGCTCACTCCGGGCACTGGACTGGAGTGGACACCGGTTGCTCTCGCCTCGGGACGCATCGCCGCTATCGGCGCCACGGCCCAGCGTCCTCCCGTGCCCTATGTCTCCGATGCCGCAGTCGGGGCAGCGCGCACCTGGGTGGGTGCGGACCGCGTGCCCGCCGAGTTTGATGCGAACCAGTTCGTGACCCCGAAGCAGGTGGTCTACACCTCGCCGGATGGGATCAAGGTCCATGCTCAACTCTTTGAGCCAGCGGGGAGCGCCGGCGTGCGCCGTCCCGCGGTGGTCTACGTCCACGGCGGGCCCCCGCGCCAGATGCTGCTGGGGTGGCACTACGGTGACTACTACTGGAATGCTTACGCGATGAACCAATACCTCGCCTCGCGTGGTTTTGTGGTACTCTCGGTGAACTACCGGCTCGGCATTGGCTATGGGCACGACTTCCAGCGCCCGCCACGAGCGGGGATCGCGGGGGCCAGTGAGTACATCGACGTGAAGGCCGCTGGCGAGTGGCTGCGCCGCCAGCCCGGGGTGGACCCGGCGCGCATCGGGATCTACGGCGGGAGCTACGGCGGGTACCTCACCGCGTTGGCGTTAGGCAGAAACTCCGACATCTTCGCGGCCGGCGTGGATGTGCATGGTGTGCACGACATGACCAGCGAGGGAGGGAGCCGTTTTGGCGGGTCGAGCTGGCGCTTCGAGCGCCCCTCGGCCACCGTTGACGCGCTGGGCAGGTTGGCCTGGCAGAGCTCCCCGGTGAGCGGTGTGTCCACCTGGCGATCGCCCGTGTTGTTCATCCATGCTGATGACGACCGCAACGTGCGGTTCAGTCAGACCGTGGATCTGGTGCAGCGTCTCCGCGCGCGCGGAGTAGAGCTGGAGGAGATCACCATCGTGGATGACACGCATCACTTCATGCAGCACGCCAATCAGAAGCGTGTCAACATGGCGGTAGCCGTCTACCTGGAGAAGAAACTCAAGCCGGCGATGTGAGGCGACGCAGGATCAACTTCCAGACCGCTACTTCGGAGAGTGGCGTCTTGCCTGCATGACGCGACACCTCCGAGTGCAAAAACTGACGCAGCATCGCAAGGAACGCGGTGTCGTCCTGGTACGACGTGTGGGCAGGGTCGTCACCGTAGTCCGTGCGAATGAACCGATCGATGCGCCAGACGATATGTGTTCCACCTTCCTTGTGCGAGGTGGAGAAGCGTCCTCCGTCCCTGAGACCGGCGAGAATGGCAGCTTGTATCGCAGCGACTGTATCGAGGTGTGCTTCGGCCGTTAGGGCAGCTTCTGCCAGGGCGCGATAGCGTTCCGGTGAACCTTTCTGGTCGGCAGGTGCTGCGGCCGGCGTCAGATCGCGCGTCCAGCTCTCGATCCAGCTGCCTGATGTTTTGCGGAAGTACTCGTGATGGGTCTCGTGCGCGTCTGCCCAGGAGGCAGCAATGCGTAGCGAGTAACAGTTGGTGGTCTCCAGGGCAGCAACGAACCGCAGGTCAAAGTGGTATGGCGCTCCGATCACGTCGGCCCTGGCGTGCATGCGCAGTTCTCCGTTGTCGATCACTGCTGTAAACAGCGTCATCAACTGCCGCTCCAACGCAATCTGGATCTCGTGCGGCGTTCGGCTGTCGCGGAAATGGAGCAGCTGGCTACGGCCGGTCGGGGTGTCCTCGTTGACGATGGCGCCCCTCGCGAGGGGGGAATGCTCACCGTCTACCCGTTCAGCGGGTGTCCCGGCGCCTTGTGGAAGCGAAGTCGGCGACACGGGCTGTGTTCAGCGCCTGTCGCCAACGACCAGTTGGACAAACATCACCACGACCAGGGTGAGCCATGGCGCAACACCGAGCCACAGCGCTGTTCGTGCCGGCTTGCCGCCAAGCAGCGCCCAGACCGCGTAGCCGCCAAGTCCGAGAAAGAGGAGCCCGGCAATCCATGTCATCCCGATCGAATACTTGCTGTCGCCGGTAGCCGCGCTAAACAGCGCGCGCAGCCCGAAGAGCAGGTTGACTGCGGTCATCACCCAGGCCACAACTTTCATCATTCAGTCTCCCGCGGTGAGCGCGTCGAAGAGTGATCATCGGGGTGAGAAGAAAGCGGTTCCGCAGCCGGGTGGCAAGTTGCGTTCACCGTCACCAGAACTCGCGGCATGCCGACTAGTGACCGGGATGGAAAAGGACATGTGCCGCAACGGCTATGCGCACACCGACGGTGAGACAGCCGGATGTTGTGCGGTGTTGGAGGGTGACCAGTTTGGCGACACCGATATCGGCTCGCTGATGGTGTGGGGCCAAGGCGTGTTCGGAGGTCCGATCGTGGTCCTCCCCGAGGGCACGCCGCCGATCGTCATCACCGACGATGGCAAATGGGGCTCACTGGACCGAGGGGATGTACGGTGGCAGGGACGAGCCGTTTGTCCCACTCTGCTGGTGGTGATGCCTCGGCGTGGTAGTGTCGTCTGCTACGTGGACGCAGTTCCCAGACCACCACCTCGCCCGTGTGCATGACAAGATCTCAGATGGTGACGCTGTGCTTCGCAAATGGGATTGCGGCCGCGCTCATGGCACTGGTCGCATTCTATTCGCACACTCCGCGGGGTGGTGGCTCGATCGTTGTTCATCTGGCGGAGACTGCACCCGACTGGTGGCGCCTGTGGGCGCTCGTGTGGCTGCCCGCCATGATTCCCGCCGCCTCGCTCACTCCGGCCCTGGTGCAACTGCTCAGTCGTTGGAAGGCGCTGCCACGGACGGCCTGGTGGCCGCGGGTGATTCTTGCGGGCATCGCGTTCGCGTTTGCCGTCAGCATTGGTCTGGGAATGATGCAACCGGTGCTGCTCATGCTTGCCGATGTGAAGAACCAGCTGGCGCAAGGTGGTATTGGTGCGCTCCTGACCGTGATATATGGTCCCTTTCTCTTCGGGTTTGCGTATGCGTTCGTGATGCCTTTGGAGTACGGGGGCTACATTCTGGGTGCCGGGGTGCTGGCCGGGTTTATGAACGGCTGGTTCGTACGGCGTCTCGCGAGCACGCGCTCAGTGGGAGCGTAGATCACCGGTACAGCGCACTCCACCTACTCGTTGGCGTCGAGCTTGGATCCCAGCGACGCTACGAGCGCGACAATCTCGGCGGCAAGTGTGACAAAGTCTCCGATGGGTGGAACGTGCGACGACGCTGGAGCAGCAAAGGCCTGGAGCCGTCGCGCGACACCGTCCGCGTCCGTGCCAGCTTCCACGTGAGCAACCAGGTCACCAGCGACAAAGTCGAGGGGCTCGCCCATGCCGGGCACAAAGGCGCGCTGCCGAAGCAGCTCGGTAACGGCGGCTTCGAGTGCGTGGATCCGCCGGAAGAACTCGGGACCGGGTCCGCCAACCGCATGAATCACGTCGCGCACATTACCGATCGATTTACTGGCGCTTGTCCATCTTCCAGAACGCAATCCCGCTCGCCTGCTGCCCAACATCCGCCGTCCCCACCTTCTGCCGGGCAGCCAAATCAAACACGTCCACCTTCCCCGGCTGCGCACCTACCCCCTCCGAACTCACAAACGCATAACGAGAGTCCGGACTCACCGCGACACCATGCCCGATCGTCGTGCTCAGCTTCTCCCGGTACACACTCTGCCCACTCGCCAAGTCGATCATCTCGAAGCCGGCGCCCTTCTTGAGTGAGACCAGCAAATACTTCCCGTCAGGTGTGACGGCCAGGTTGTACGGTCCCACCCCCGTGGAAAAACGGCGCGTCACCTTCCACGTCGACGCATCCACCTCGAGGATCTGATCGGCCTTGTTGCACGTCACATACACCAGCGACCCCGTGGCCGCTGGTTGTGCCCAGGTAGGGGAACAGGTGGCGCTCATCGACGCACCATGACCCTCGCTGTTGTCCACCTTGTGGTCCATCTGGTGCGCGGCGTGCGCGTCGGCAGCCACGAGTCCTTCCTTGCCCTTGGCCAGCGAAAACTTGGCCGACACCTCGAAGGTCCGCGTGTCGAGCTCCACCAGCAAGTCGTCCATCATGCAGCCGGAATAGTGCTTGCTGCCGCTGGCGTTGAAGCGGCTGCCGTGCGGCATGGTGCACGTGGTGGTTTGTGCGACCTCGGTGTTGTTCGGCGTGAACACCACCGAAATGCTCGACGGCACCATCTCGCCATGCAGATTGAAGTTGGCCGAGAAGGTGTACAACCCGTCGGGCGTGACATCAATCGAGGCAGGGAAGTACCCCAGGTTCACCGGGGGCCCGACCAGCGTGTCGGGACCCAGCTGGTACTTCCACAACTTGCCGTCGGGGGTGCCGTGACCGGTGGTCATGTAGAGCCACTTGCCATCGCGCGAGATCTGGAGACCATGTGGCCCCTCCATCTCCGTGGCCTCGACCCCGATTGGAATGGACTTCTCCACCTTCGTGCCCTCGGGCCCGAACTTGACCCGGTAAATCATATCGGCCGACTCGGCGCCTACATAAACAAAGTAGTTCGCCTCGGGGCCCGCTGCCGCGGCGGGAGCTGCCGGGGGTTTGGGAACGGGCCGGGTGGTGCGCGGCGGCGTGGAACGTGTCGCCTGCGCGCCGAGTGAGATCGGCAGCAGAAGCGCGACCAGGAAGCGTGTGGTGCGACGTGCGAGGTGCGTTGGCATACCAGTCACCGGTACGGGCAGCGGAGGGTGGACCGGAAAACTCACTTCACCATACTAACCCCGGAGACACGAGGAACGAGTCGCGCTCAGGAGAAGGTGCTCTTGACGACAAACCAGACATTGGCCGGACGTTCCGCAAGGCGGCGCATGTACCAGGGGAACCAGTTGGAGCCGTAGCTGATAAGGCACCGCACGCCAACACCATCCGACGCCAGGCTGCGTTGCTCCGCAGACCGAATGCCGTACAACATGTGGACCTCGTACTGCTCCTTCGTGAGCCCCAGGGACTTGGCGCGTCCCACCAGACGGTGCACGATGTTCATGTCGTGGGTGCCGAAGATGGGAAGGGCGTTCCCCTCGCGCGCTGCATTCAGCAGGGTCTCGCCGACCGCCACGTACTGGGCGTCGGTGTCCTTCTTGGCGGGAAAGGCCACCGCGGCGGGTTCAGCATACGCACCCTTCACCAGACGGATGATCGGCTTGAGCGGCATGAGCCGTTCGACATCCTTCGGTGTGCGGTACAGATACGCCTGCATGGCCAGCCCGGTTTTCGGAAAGCGGCTCTTGAGCTGTTCGTAGAGGTCGAGTGTACGGTCGACGTATGACGAGTCTTCCATGTCGACCCAGATGAAACTGCCACGCGATTCGGCGGCCGCCGCGATGGCACTCGTCTGCCGCACACATTCGGCGACACTGGTGTCGAGTCCGAGTTGTGTGGGCTTGATAGAGATGACAGTCGAGAGCCCTTTGCGCTGGATCTCGCCTAACGCCGATATGTAATGATCGCGCACCTCGTCGGTGTTGGACTCACCGGTGAGCGTTTCACCAAGCCGCGTCACCAGGGATCCGATTCCCCCCTTCTCCAGGGTGCTGGCAGCGCCGAGTGCATCACCCAGCGATTCGCCGGGCATGAAGCGCTTCACGGCACGGCGCGCAAAGGCGCGCTGGGTCATCTGGGACGCGAGCCACTGGCTCTTGGAGGCACGAAGCAGCGCGTTTCGGGCAATAGACACGTTCAGGTTCACCGGTGGGGGGCACCCGAAAATAACCCGCCGAGCCGCCAATTGCCGCCCGGAGAGTTACCGATTGGTTGGCGCCGTACCACGCCCGAGGCGTGCGGTGGCGAAGGCAAAAAGCCGCTCCTCGAGTTTCCCCGAACTCGAACACGACACCGGATCGCCAAGTCCACCGCCAAGCGACTGGGCACCCGCGGCAAACGCAAATCGGAGTTCGGTGGAATCGTCCCTGGCTGCCGTTACCAGGGCGAGGAGCGCCATGTTCACCCGATAGAAGTCGGCATTGGGACCGCGATCCCGGGCGCCACAATCCAGCAGCTGTGAGAGCTGGTACCCGGCAAAGCGCCGCACGACTTTGAGGCCGGTGTTGCCCACAATCCCGAGTGCGTCGTCGCGCTGCACCTCCATGCCGAGTTCAGCCAGCGCCTCGGCGGCCACTTGCAGCGTTTTTTCGCGAGGCGACGCGTAACGCACCATGAGCCCCGTGGTATCCATGGTCACCGCCCCGACAAATCCCGGGAGGACCACACGCGCGCGCTGCGACTGTGCGCCAGCCGCTGCGGACGTGAGGGCAAGCGCCAGCAACACGGCACCCCGGCGCCGATGGCTCACGGGATTTCCAGCAGCTGACTGTTGATCGCCTTGCGCAACATGCTTTCGAGCGCGCCGGTACTCCCGCACAACACCGGCGCATTGGAGGTGCCGCTGCGATCCTGCGCACTGGCCACCAGCGCGACCCGCAACGTGCTTTTCCCCTCTGGCGCCGGCTCGATGAGCAGGATGAGGGGCATGGAGACCCGATAGCTGTCGGCCCGGGGGCCGGTCATGCTGGAGCCACACTCGAGGAAACGGGAGAGGGCGCTTCCCGCAAGCGTCCGCGATGTGACGAGTTTGGCGGCACCGACCAGTCCGCCCACGGAGTCCATGACATCGGGCGCAATTTTGTAGTTGGTGAGCACCATCCGCGACGCCGTGAACACCTTGCCTGGTGGCGCATTCACCACCAGGGCCTCACCAATGGTGTCCATCACCACCTGTGCCCCAAAGAGGGGAAGCGCAATGCGGAGTTTCTGCCGTTGCGCCTCGCCCGGCGCCGCCGACACGAGCAGAAAGAGACAGGCAGTGACAACGCGGATGAGATGTGGCATGGGCGGGTCTGATGGTCGGTAGGAGGACGCCTAACGTCGCATGCGGTTGCGCTGGTCGGCAGCCTTTTCCACCAGCCGGCGCAGTTCCTTGATCGGTTCGGGGTTGTCGTCCACCTGCAGGCGAAGCACGACATCGTTATGCAGCCAGACGCCCCCGTCTTTCTTCACAATAAGCATAGCGGCGGATTGCATGCCGCGGGTGTCGCCGCCGGCAGCCTGTCCGGCCTCGAGCGCCGCTTGCAGCCGCAGCGAAAGATGCCCCTCCGTGCGCTCGAACGCCGCCACCATGTCGTTTACCACCGCTTCGCCGGCCAGGATGTTGCCCTGCGCACTGCAGAACTTCCCGATCTTGTGGCCGGCCCACACACTGGCCTTGGGCCCCGTGTAGGTCGCCACTTCTCCTGTGGCACTCATCACCGAGAACTGCCGCCCCTGTTTGGTCCAGTTCTGCGGTTGCGGATCGGGGTCGCCCTCCCATACACGCTTCACCACATCAGCCGGCTTCACCCCCTGGCGCAGCAGGGCCATGGCCTGCGGACCGTAACTCACATCAACGATGGCTTGCGTGGCCACGACGCCGACACCGGCTTCGCCCCACAGCACACCATTGCCCACGGAGAAGACTCGGGACTGCACGGCGGCTCCCACCTCACCGGTGGCGGGGTCATATCCAAGGATCGAAAACGTGGCGACGGGTGGCCAGGGCAGAGCGGCCTGAGCCGGAGCCTGTGCCGGGAGGTGCCTAACAGCAGCAACGGCCAGAAAAAGCAGAAAGACGCGTGTCGGTCGCATGGTCACATAGCGGAAATGAGGTTGTCCCCTCGGCGATCCAGCGGAGTCTTTCGCCCGGTCACCGCTACGTCAAGCAAGGTCCACATGCGCCGAGACTTGAGGCAGCGCCTCGAGGCAGGTTGTGGGACGCGAATCGGCGGACCATCTTACCCGCCGTCACGCGGGACGTTTCGCTGTCCAGCGCTCCTTCATCGCGATTCGACTGAATTCAACTGTGCCCGAGCTGGCCTTCAGGGAAGGTGTGTGGGACCAAATCCGTGTCCGTGAGACTCGATTTCACGAACACGCCTACCTCTTTGTCCTGGCCGCTCTCGAATTTCAGCAATCACGCATGACCGAGCGACGACATATCGATGGGCGGGAGCTCTCGTGGGCAGTTCGCGATCTGGCGCTCGAGCGGTATGGGGTCACGGCACGCCTTGTGCTAGAGCACTGGGGTGTAAGCTGCACCGAGGACGTCGGAGACATCGTGTTCACGATGGTGGAGCTGGGGTTGCTGATGAGCCAGCCATCCGACAACAGGCTGGATTTCAAGGGAGTGTATGCGTTTGACTCGGCCTTTGAATCCACCTATCCCTGGAGTGCTGCTCACCTGAGCTAGCAGCGTTTCTCCTAGCTAACTCAACTTATTTTCGGCGCCTGGGAGGCGCGATAATCGAGATGAACGAGCTGACTTCGTGTATAAAGTGTGGAAAGGGTGTCCTGCTGCCGCTGAGCGACTACGGTCGTGACGGCGCGCCGATTACCTACAAGGCGTGGGTCTGCAGCAATCCAGAATGCGGATTCAACATCCGGATTGACAACGGCGAGATCTCGTTTGGCCGGACGGTTGGCCAGTCGCAGAAGTAGCCCCGGAATGGCGTGATCTCCGGGCGAAGTCAGGCCCGAATCCGGGTCACCACCGCTGCGCAGGCCACCGCGCGCGATGCCCATGCCATTCACGCTGGAGTACAGTCGTCGGAATTGATGCGCCGCGCGGGAGACCGCGCGGCGCTTTCCGTTATCAGACGTTTCCCAGAGGCGCTGAGCCGAGGGGTGCTGGTGGTGGCCGGGCCGGGAAATAATGGTGGGGATGGCTGGGTGGTCGCCAGCGCGCTCGTGCGGGCCGGCTACTCCGTGTCGGTGGAGGCCGTTGCGCCGACCACGCCGGACGCGATTGCGGCAAAGGAGGCGTTCGGTTCAGGAGCGCCCCGCCTTCGAACGGGTGGCGATAGCCCAGGTGTGGTCATCGACGCGGTGCTCGGGACCGGTACAGCTGGCCCGATTCGCTCCACATTGGAGGGGCTCACAAAAATGGTGTCCTGGGCGAGGGAGCAGGGGAGTCTGGTGGTCGCTCTCGACGTGCCCTCCGGACTGGACGCGTCCACTGGCCAGGCCGATCCACGCACCGTCCCCGCTGATCTCACGCTGTCATTCGGGACCTACAAACGGGGCCAGCTTATCCGTCGCGATCTCTGCGGGGAGCTGCGATGTGTGGACATCGGCCTGGCGGAGCACGCGCACCTGCCCGACTCGTCCGCCGAGCTGGTCGACGCCGATTCTGTGCGTCGCTTTGTCCCGGTGATTCCAGCGCGTGCTCACAAGGGATCAAGAAAGCGACTGGTCATCGTGGGGGGCGCTCCAGGCATGGCGGGGGCGGTGGCCTTTGCTGCGCGCGCGGCCTTTCGATCGGGGATTGGCATGGTGCGCTGTGTGGTGGCCCCGGAAAGTCTGCCCGTTGTTCAGACGCTCTGCCCCCAGGCCACCGCGACCAGCTGGTTGGAGCCGCTGCACGATTCAGTGGCCTGGGGCGATGGGCTCGTTATCGGCCCAGGTCTTGGTTCGCATCAGGCGCGTCTCAGGGTTGATGCGTGGCTCTCTGAATGGCGTGGGCCACTTCTGCTCGACGCCGACGCTCTGACGGCCTTTACGGGCGACGGTGGGGCATTGGCCACCCACCTCGCGGGGCGTCAGGCCCTCGTCACGCCGCACGCCGGGGAGGCGTCGCGGCTCCTCGGGGAGCCAGTGGCGAAGGTCGTCGAGGCACCCTTCGAGGCCGCGGAAAAGCTGGCCGCAGCTCTGGGCGCTGCCGTGCTCCTCAAGGGAGTCCCCACCATCGTTGCCGCCCCGGGGGTGCCCGCCCTGGTGTCGGCGCGTGGAACTCCGGTGCTCGCCGCCGGGGGGAGTGGTGACCTGCTGTCGGGTATCGCGGGTACCCTTCTCGCCCAGACAGGTGACCCTCAGCTGTCCGGGGCCTGCGCAGCCTGGGTCCACGGCCGTGCCGCCGAGATTGCGCAGGGCGGTGGCCCAATCAGAGGTGTTGAGCTGCACGATATTCTCGACGCACTGCGCGCCGCCTGGAACGTTGTCGACAGTGAGCTCGCTGAGTGGGAGCTTGGCGCTCTCCCTTCGCTACAGGATTCGCGTGGACGATAACCGACACATCCCCCTCGGCCCCGGCTCCGAGTTCGACATCGTGAGACGGATGCTCGACATCTGGGGTGAGCTGGCGAGTGGTGTCGGCGATGACGCGGCATCCCTCACCGTGCCCCCAGGCGAGTCCCTCGTGGTGAGCAGTGACACCTCGGTCGATGACGTGCATTTTCGGGCGAAGTGGCTCTCACCCGCAGAGATAGGCTACCGCGCGACGACTGCTGCCCTCAGCGACCTGGCCGCGATGGGCGCGACTCCGCTTGGCATTCTGGTGGCGCTCACCGTTCCCAAGGCGTGGGTGGGGCAGGTTGACAACGTGGCGCGAGGGATTGGTGACGGCGTGCGCGTGGCAGGAACCGTGATCCGCGGTGGAGATCTCACAGCCGGCCGCGAGTTCACCCTGAGCCTCACCGTGCTGGGCTCAGCGCGACGGCCCCTCACACGCGCCGGGGTGGTCCCGGGTGACCACATCTACCTCACCGGTGTTCTCACGGGTCCGGTGCGGGCGGTGCGCGCCTGGGAGGCCGGGGAGGAGCCAGCGCCCTGGTGTCGTGAGCGCTTTGCACGCCCGGTGGCGCGTATCCGTGAGGCGCGCTGGCTCGCCGATCATGGTGCCCATGCCGCGATCGACGTTTCAGACGGGCTGGGGAGTGAACTTCTCCATCTCGCACAGGCCAGTGATGTCGAGCTTCGCATCGATGCCGATCGACTTCCGGCAGGTCACGGGGGCAGCTGGGAGGACGCACTCCGCGGTGGCGAGGAGTACGAGCTGGTGGTGGCCTCGCCCATCGCCATAGACGCCGATGCATTTGCGCGCGCACATGGTGTTCCCCTCACCCGGATCGGGGAGGCACGACGCGCAGCACAACCCGACGTGGTGATTCGTCGGCAGGGGACACGCGTTGAATTCGCCCCCGGACATGACCACTTTTCCTCGTAGTGCGTACCGTCGCTCTGTATCTCGCCATACTCGTTTTTACGCCTCCCTGCGCCGCCACGGTCATTGTGGCCGCGATGCTCGGAGTGCCTGACGGTCCTGGAAGCATTTACGACCGCGTGCCGCGTTTCTGGTCGAAAGTGCTGGCCTGGGCAGGTGGGGTTCGCGTGCATGTGCATGGTCTCGAGCACGTGCCCAAGGGACAACCCCACGTCTTCGTCGCGAATCACACCAGCCTGTTCGATGTGTTTGTGATGGGGAGTGTGCTCCACTACTACAAGTTCGTCGCCAAGGCCGAGCTCGCGCGAATTCCGCTCTTCGCCGCGGCCGTTCGGGCGGCGGGATTCATTTTCATCGACCGCAAGAATCACAAGGCGGCCTTCGCGGGATACGAAGCCGCCGCGCAGCGTATCAAGGACGGGGCTTCGGTGATCGTGTACCCCGAAGGCACACGCGGCGACGATTACTCACTGCGCCCGTTCAAGAAAGGGCCTTTTGTGCTCGCCATCGCGGCCGGTGTACCCGTTGTGCCCACGCTGATCTACGGCGCGCGTGAAGTGCAAAACCGTAGCAGCATCCGCGTGCGCTCGGGCGACGTGCACGTGCACTTTCTCGAGCCGGTCCCGAGCGCCCGCATGACCTATGCGGCCCGTGAGCAGCTCTCCGACGAGACCTGGTCGCGCATGGCCGCCGCACTCCAGGCACAGTACGGCGTCACGAGCACTCCGGAACGCGAGCCCGCGGTCCGGACGGTCTCTGCGCTTGCTGGTTAGCTTCTTTCTGCCCCTTGTGGGCATCCATTCCCCTTCTTGAGGACTCATGATCCAGGACATTCACGCTCGGGAAATCCTCGACAGTCGCGGCAACCCCACCATCGAAGTGGAAGTCACGCTCCAGAGTGGCGCTGCGGGTCGTGCGGCCGTTCCGAGTGGCGCCTCGACCGGTGAACATGAGGCGCTCGAACTGCGCGATGGTGATGCGAAGCGATACCTCGGCAAGGGTGTCACCAAAGCGGTCCGCAATGTGATCGAAAAAATCGCGCCCGCCCTTCGCGGTCGCGATCCGATGGATCAGCTGGGAATCGACCGGCACATGATCGAGCTGGATGGAACCCCTAACAAGGGAAAGCTCGGCGCCAACGCCATTCTTGGTGTGTCGATGGCCGTGGCGCGGGCGGCGGCGGTCGAAAGCGGGTTGCCATTGTACCGGTATCTCGGCGGGCCGCTGGCGCGCACCATGCCGGTGCCTCTGATGAACATCCTCAATGGCGGCGCGCATGCCACCAACACGGTGGATTTCCAGGAGTACATGATTGTGCCCGTGGGCGCGGAGTCCTTCGCCGATGCCCTGCGTATGGGCGCTGAAGTCTTTCACGCACTCAAGAAGGTGCTGGTCAAGCGCAAGCTCTCCACCGGTGTTGGTGATGAAGGCGGATTTGCCCCCGACCTGGCGAGCGACGAAGAGGCGCTCAAGGTGGTGATCGAGGCCATCGAGGCGGCCGGCTACGCTCCCGGAAAGGAGATCGCACTCGCGCTCGACTGCGCGGCATCGGAGCTCTTCAAGGCGGGCAAGTACACCTTCAAGAAGAGCGGCGCGGGCACTCGCAATGCCAAGGGCATGGTGGAGTTGTACGCGCGCTGGCTGGAAGAGTATCCCATCGTCTCCATCGAGGACGGGCTCGCCGAGGACGACTGGGAAGGATGGGCACTCCTCACGGCACAGTTAGGTGATCGCTGTCAGCTGGTGGGTGATGATCTCTTTGTCACCAACACCGAACGTCTGGCCCGCGGGATCGAAGGGGGAGTGGCCAACTCGATCCTCATCAAGGTGAACCAGATCGGCACGCTCACCGAGACCCTCGAGTCGATCGAGATGGCGCGTGCGGCAGGCTACCTGAGTGTGATCTCGCATCGCAGCGGCGAAACCGAAGACACCTTCATCGCCGATCTTGCCGTCGGAACGGGTGCTGGCCAGATCAAGACCGGAAGTGCATCACGCACCGATCGGGTGGCCAAGTACAACCAGCTGCTGCGCATCGAGGAGCAGCTGGGTGAGGCCGCCGAGTATCCCGGTGGCGCCATTTACGGAATGTAGGAGACTAGTGAACTGATGCCTGCCGCGAAGAGGTCACAACGCTGGGTGTGGATGGCGGCCCTGCTGGGCGGCGCTGTGTTTGCCGTGCAGGGCGGCGAGTATTCCACCCTCGACCTCTTCCGGCAGAAGGAACGCGAAGCAACCCTGCGACGCGCGGTCGATTCGCTGCAGCACGAAGTGGACTCGCTGACCGCTTTGCGCAAGCAGGTGCGCACCGACGCGCGAGTGCAGGAGCGGATTGCCCGCGAACGCTACGGAATGGTGCGCGGCGACAAGGAAATCGTCTATCGCTTCATCGACGCGAATCCCGCGAAACCTTGACTTCACCCCGGGCACCGGTAGATTCACGCCCTCTGACGCGGGGTGGAGCAGCCTGGTAGCTCGTCGGGCTCATAACCCGAAGGTCGCGGGTTCAAATCCCGCCCCCGCTATTGCTCAACACGACGCGCGGCCACCGAAAGGTGACCGCGCGTTTGTGTTTGTGGTCAGCTGATGTTGTTCAGCCCCTGGAGCAGAAACGTCGTCCGGGTGCCACTGATGATATGGGGCAGGCCTGTGGCGCCGAGCTTCCGCACTTCAGTCACCAGATCGGGATCGTTGGTGTCGATGGACACAGCGACCACCGGTGTGGTGGTGCCTCCCGCCGGTGGCCAGAGCTCGTAATCCACCGTGTACATCTCGCGCAGAAAGGTGAAGCCGTTGGGGAGGTAGTTCACCAGTCCGCCAGGCACTTGACCAGCCGCGGTTTCACCGGGAAAGGCACCGCGATCCTGCTGATAGTTGATCACCGCATCGCGCACCACACGGACATCGGCAATCACCGCGCGAGATTGCGCCTGCTTGCGGATGTAGCTGAGCCGCGGGAGTGCAATGCGCACCAGAATGCCCATGATGGTCAGCACCACCAGGAGCTCTACATAGGAAAAGCCTGCACGGCGCCGGCGGGTCATCGTCCGGTCTGGTTGAGGATGGCCTGGATGTCTTCCTGCAGGATGTTGGGCGCAATGACGGAGTCGTACGTGAGAAGTGTCTCTCCCGCGACGAGGCGCAGCACAAACTGTCCTTCCGCCCAGCGCTGATAGAGGATCGCCGGATCGGTGATCCCCGCGCTCAGCAGGGTCTCCGGCAGACGTCCATGCTGTGCCTTGAACGCCCGGACGCGGCTGGCCGCCAGGTTCAGGGTGATGCGTGCCGAGGCCACGGTATATGCGACCGGGGGCGCCTCGGCTTCGAAGGCCGGACGGGGGAAGGGAGCCACCCACGCCGCCAGGCAGCACAAGGACGCGAGGACGAGAGTCGGAACCCTCTTCTTTTCCTTGGCCACCAGAACCGCACGCTCCGCCTCCTGTTCCTTCCGCTGCTCGGACATGAACTCCGAGACCAGGGACTGGACAAGCTGCTCCTTTCCGGCCGGGGAGCTGGTGGCCGGGAGAGGAGATGGGGAGGGGGAGGGCATGGTCGGCGGCATTTTGTCTTCCCCTAGGTTCGGCCCGCTCGCGGCTGATCTTGAGGTCCGGGGGCTCGGCCCCTTTGGCCGACGCCCGAACTCGACTATGCTTCTGCCCCTGCACGATTTGGCTGGGTAGCTCAGGTGGTTAGAGCACGGCACTCATAATGCCGGGGTCGTGGGTTCGAGTCCCACCCCAGCTATCGGTTCGGATTGGACGCGCTCGCTCCCTGATTTCCGGGGCGGGCGCGTTTGCTTTGCCAGTCGCGCGGCGCCGAAAATCGCCGGCAACTGGCCACCGGCCTGGGCGGCGGGGATCAGCGCGGCGCTCGAACAGGTCGGCATGACCGCCCTCCGCTTTATCGACGCCGTGACCAATCAGATCGATGACGCCCGCAATATCCCTCAGGTGGCGCTGGGTCGTTCGGATCATCACAAACCCTGCGGCTATGGTGGCCGCTCTGGCAGGGCTCGCCATGATCTTCATGTTGCCGTCCCTCGTGCACGAGACCTGGCTTTGGGTAAAGCTTGCCGGTGTCGCTGGTTTGGCGGCTTATCACATTTTCGCCATTGTCACCTACCGTCGTTTTTCAGTGGGGGACTATTTTCTGAGTGAAAAGGCCTGCCGCTTCATCAACGAGGTCCCACGCTCATGCTTTTTGTGATTGTTGCCATGGTCATCAGAAAGCCGTGGATGTGACGACGCGACGTGTGGCGTTCGTCGGGCTGGCGCTGGCCGGCCTGACAAGTTGCGGGGGCGACTCTCCAACGCCAGCGCCGGTGGTTGCCACGCTGACTCTGTCGGATTCCCTGGTGCAGCTCAAAATCGGGGAGAGCAGGGCGCTCACATCCACGCCCCGTGACGCGAGGGGCAATGTGATGCCGGCAGTCCCGGTGACATGGAGCAGTGCTGATCCATCAGTGGCCTCTGTCTCACCGTCGAGTGGTCTTGTCACCGGGGTCGCACCCGGACAAACGCGCCTCACCGCTTCCACAGGGAGCCTCTCGGCGAGTGCGCGTGTCGAGGTGGAGCGGAGCAGGGTAGCCCTGGTGCGGATCTCCGGCGACCTGGGCACAGGCGATTTCCTGGTGGGTGGAACCGCCACGGTGCAGGCCACTGCGCTCGATGCCTCGTCGCAGAACGCTGCCGGCTGGACACCGCGCTGGTCCATGGATGATTCCACGGTGGCGACTGTCTCTCAGGCCGGAGCCGTGCGGGCGCTCAAGACTGGAACGACACTGCTCAGGGTGCAGATCGATACCGCCGTCGCGACCCAGACCATCCGGGTGCGCGGGGCGCTCGACATAGCTGTCGCAAGTTTGTCATTCGCACAGGTGGTACAAAATGATGCCGGCACCGTTCCGATGGTGCGCGAGGGGCTGCCGGTGGTGGCGAGTGTGGGTCTGACGGGCGACGCGTCCATTCTATCGCACACCTGGGTGAAGGCCACCTGCACCGATGCCGGCGTGGTGCGCTGGACGGATAGTGTGCTGGTGCAGGCGACGTTGCCGGCCGCGGCGACCGCGACCTCGAGTGTGCAGTTGCGCATGCCGGCCGATCGGCTTGTCGGCACCCTGAGCTGCCGTGCCGAAGCCCGATTGCTCTCCGCGGTCCCCGACACGGCCCAGTCCAACAATCGTTTTCCGCTCAGCGGTGGTGTCGACCTCACGTCGGTTGCCGTCCCTCCGCTCGACATCACCTTCATCCCGATTGTGCTTGGCGCCGAAGGGAGTGTCACCGGCAACGTGAACAGCGGGAACCTCGAGTCGTATCTCACGACCGTCCGACAGATTTTGCCAGTGGCGCGGATCAATGCACGCGTCGGGGCGCCCTTTGTCACGTCGACAGTCTTTGCCGGCGGGCAGGACGCGGCCTGGCGCGCCATTCTCCGCGAGCTCGAAGCCAGACGCAGCCTCGACGGAGTGCCGGGCCACTACTACGGCGTCGTTCGTCCGCCACAGAACGTCACCTTCGTGCAGTTTGGCGGGTTCGGCTTCATTACAGGCCGCACGGCGATGTCCATCCAGGTCGGGTGGTTCAACCGCGAGTCGCAAGCGCGCGAGCTGGTGGCCCATGAACTGGGGCACAACTTCGGCCGCCCCCATGCTCCCTGTGGCGGACCGGCCGGTGAAGACCCCGAGTATCCGTACCCCGACGCCGCGTTAGGCTCCACCGGCTGGGACGTCTTCAGCGTCGCGCAGTCGCCCACGCAGCGGGTTCCCGTCCTCGGCAGCGATGCGCGTGACGTGATGAGCTACTGCCGGCCCGTCTGGATCTCCGACTTCACCTATCGGCGCATGATGTCGGGTCGCCAGTTGCTGGCTGGAGCCGGAGCCGGGGGCGGCGACGTGGTGCTCGTCAGGGGTGAGGTGGATGGCACCAGGGTGCGGCTCGACCCGGTCTTCAGGCTCGATGGCCAGGCCACGCGCACCGCGAGCCGTGGAATCGACATTGAACTCCTCGATGACGCGGGTGTGGTGATGACCACGCATCGCGCACCACTCATCGAAGTCGATCACGGAGGGCCACCGCAGTTTGTCGCCGCCGTGCCTCTCGCTGCGCAGGGTCGGCGCTTTGCTTCGGTGCGAGTCAAGTCTGGCGGTGCCGTCGTCACCTCGCGTGCCGTCGCTCCCGGCGCCGCCTTGCCGTCGCCGAGTGTGCGAGTGAGCAGCGGCTACACCGATGTGCGCTGGGACGCATCGGGCGCATCACATGTCGTGGTGCGACATCCGCAGACGGGCGAGATCCTGGCCTTCGGCGCGGGTGGGCGCGTGGCACTCCCCGGATCATATCGCTCTCTGCAGCTCACGTTCAGCAACGGCGCACGCGGGATGGTGCAGTGACGGGCGGTCCGGTACCCGAGTCGGCGATACAGGTCATTCTCGTGGATGCCGACGACCAGGCCCTCGGGTTTTGCGACAAACTCGAGGCGCATCGTCGCGGGGTCCTGCATCGCGCGGTGTCGCTGTTTGCGTTCAACTCCGCGGGTGAGCTGCTCGTGCAGCAGCGCGCGCCCGGCAAGTATCACTCGGGTGGGCTGTGGTCAAACACGGCCTGCACACACCCGCGTGCGGGCGAAACGCTCGAACAGGCGGTGGAGCGGGGGATGATCGAAGAGCTGGGGGTCGCGCCGAGTGAGGTGCGGGCCGCGTTCCCCTTCACCTACCGAGCGGATGTAGGCAACGGGCTTGTTGAGCATGAGTACGACCATGTGTTCATCGGGCGTGTCGCCGATGTGGTCTACCCCGTGCCCGGCGAAGTGAGTGCGACCGCCTTTCGTCCGGTGGACAGCCTTGAGCGCGATATGACGAGGGAGCCGGAGCTATTCACACCCTGGTTTCGATTGCTTCTGGGGCCCGTGCGGGCGTGGGTTGCCGCACACCGCGAACCCTGAGTGTTTCATCGCTCGCGCGGTGCAACAATCTCCAGAAGCGCGCCCCTGATGACCCGAGATCAAAGCGTTCGGACTGCTTCCCATCCGACTAGTCCGGACTCTCCCCGGATTGAGTGCTGGGGGTCGTCCCCAGGGGCTCGCTGAAACGACGGAGTTTCACATAGAGGCTCTGTCGGCTCAGGCCCAGGAGTTCGGCAGCGGCTGTACGGTTGTCGCCGGTCATCTCCAGCGCGGCGCGTACGAAATGTCGCTCGACCAGGTCGATCGTATCCCGTAGGAGATCACGGAGCTGGACCCTCCCCACAAGATCGGTGAGCTGCTCTACGGCCTTGGTCAGATCGGCGGCGCCCTGCGGAGATCGAAGCAGGCGGCCTTCGACTTCCCGGATTGCGAAGCCATGGCATTGCGGTTCATGGTCGGGGCTGGATGTCGCGGAGACCTCGACTTCGGCAAGTGATCCAAGTTCACCGCGCAGCAATGTGTGAAGGAGCCGAACCGCGCCATGTTGTTTCAGCGTGGCGAGCATGATGGAGAGGTCCGCACCAGGTCGCCCCAGCCACTCACCGAGCGGCTTTCCCACCAGCTGATGGTCCGAGCTTACCTGGGCCAGGTCCAGGAACGCCTGGTTGGCGCGAAGGATCAGACCCTTGGAATCGGTCACCACAAAAGCATCGGGCAACCGATCGAGCAGCTCCAGGATGAGGCCGCGTTTTCGCTCCGACTCCACAAGGGCTTCCGAGTGCGGCTCGAGGAAACGAATGAAAAAGAGAGTGGCGGCCTCCTGCCGAAAGCAGGAAATGCGAGAGGTGGCCTGACGTCCATCCGTGAGATTGACGGGAACCTCGGCGATTCGCCCGAGGATCCGCGCCGACGCCATCGCGTCGTTAGTCGGACCGATAGAGACTTCTTGGAGGCCGAAGGGGAACGTCTTGACAGTGAGGTGCTCGTGGGAATCGCCAAAGAGGCGAGCGGCGGCGGCGTTGGCGTCGACAACTGCCCGAGTGCCGGCGTCCACAACTAGCACGGCTTCACTGGAGTGCTGAAAGATGAGCCGATATCGGGTTTCCGTGTGTCTGAGGCGCCGATAGCCTCGTTCCATTTCTTGCTGCATCTCCACCAAGCGGGCCTGAAGCGCCGACAACTTGGTCAGCCCATGTCCGAGTACCACGGTCCCTTTGCCGTCGCGGAGACGAAGAGCGGTGTAGGCCAGCTGAAAATCGGTCCCGTCCGGCCCAGGGTGGTTCAGCTGACGTCGAGTGGAAGCACCTTTGTCGGCAGTATCGCGGAGCAAGGCCTCGGCCTCGGGTTTGCTCTCGGATGTGACTGTGTCCACGAGGCGCTTTCCAATCCACGACGCACGCACCTCGTCTGGTGGATCTGGTTCAGCGCCAAGGACTTGCGTGATAACACCCTTCCCATCCAGGAGGAGCGCAAGGTCGCAGGCTGCTGCTAGGAACTGACCCGGGTTCTCCGCTACGATCGCGTCCCAGGGCAGGAGGCCGTGTGTGGTGGGTCCGGTGGGGCGCGGGCGTGTCACTCGCTCTTCCTTCTCCCTGTTCTCCAGTTCCGTCGGATCAGCATTCAGCAATGGAGGTCCTACAGTAACCGGCCATTTCTGAAACGTAAAGAAAGTCAGCTCAGACCAGTTGTGCGGCGTGCGGGGAAACGGCCGGACGACACGGCCGCGCCTGGTGCCCCATCTGTGACACCAGGCACGCAGGACGTCACATGATCTGTCCGCCCGGCAGCACGATATGCGGGAGGTTCTTGAGGAGCTGATTCAGTTTGGCGATGCGTGTATTCACGATGGTCGTGAGTTGCTGCTGTGTCTCGCCAGTTTCCTTCACCAACTCACCCTGCCGCAGTACCTGGGAATCGGTTGGTCGCGAGACGCCGCGGGCCACTGTCCCGGCGAGTGACTGGACCTCTTCGCGCAACCGCGGATACTGCCGATAGCCGAGCCCCTGGAGGGGACGTGCGAGTTTGGTGTCGCGGAAGTCCTTGAGCTCCTTCAGCGAGACCTCGGCCTCGTTGAGGGCTTCCTTTTCGTTAGGCGCGTTGCGCTTGATGTTGTCCACAAGCCCGGTGAGCTGCGTGATGAGGTTGCCGGTGCGGTTGAAGATCCCGGTCACCTGGCTCGAGAGCTCGGCGAGTGATACCGCCGCGTCGCGCTGCGCGACGAGATCGGCGGTGGTCACCGACGCGCGCGGGTCGAGGTCGACACGCACGGGTTTCGAGTACTCCTTGCCACCGACCACCAGGGTCACGGTGTACTCACCCGGAACCACTGACGGACCACCGCC
The DNA here is from genome assembly GCA_902826615.1 of uncultured Gemmatimonadota bacterium. Lineage (GTDB taxonomy): Bacteria > Gemmatimonadota > Gemmatimonadetes > Gemmatimonadales > Gemmatimonadaceae > RBC101. Next base: position 251,045 of record CADEFN010000003.1, on the reverse strand, counting down.
AAAGCCGAACCGTCGCGCCATCTGCTGGAACTCCGCCGGGACACCATCCGCGCCGTCACTGCCGGGCACGTCGTATCGCAGGTCCCACTCGGTGGAGTTGATGCCGGGGAGCCCCGGGATGCGGCGGATATTACGTACCACCTTGCCCGCGTTGTCCTTCACGACCAGTCGCGCATCCTGGGCGGGTGACTTGAGGTAGTAGCTGATCACCGCTCCTGTCGGCGGGTTCTCGCCTGCATAGGTCTTGTTGCCCAGGTTCGCGTCGGAGTTCCAGGTGACCCAGCGGGTGGCCGGTTCGACATCGAAGAGCGCCACGTCACTGGTCATTGCCGTTCCGAGCTGCTGAAGCACGGCAAGCTCATCGAGGACATACAGCCCTCGGCCGTGTGTGGCGATGATGAGGTCGTTGTCACGCGGGTGCACCAGCAGGTCGCGCACCGGTGCGGCCGACATGCCATTGCGCAGGTTGTGCCAGCGCTTGCCCATATCCCACGACGCAAAGACACCAAACTCGGTGCCGGCATAGAGCAGGTTGGGGTTCTTCGGATCCTGCCGCACGACGTGCAACCAGCCGCGGGCCGGCAGGTTGCCGGAGATGCGGGTCCAGGTCTGGCCGTAGTCAGTGGTCATGTAGGCATACGGCGTATAGTCGCCCGTTTGCCAGTGTGAGGCGGCCACAAACGCCGTGCCTTCGGAATGCGGAGAGGCATCGATCGTGGAGATCCAGGCGGCCGGTGCGAGGTCGCGGATGTTCCGGACCGTGTTGGTCCAGGTCTTGCCGCCGTCGCGTGTGATCTGGATGTTGCCGTCATCGCTACCGGCCCAGATCACGGCCGAGTTCTTTGGGGACGGAGCAATGGTCAGCAGCGTGGAGTGGAACTCGGCGGCCGTGTTGTCGGGCACCACCGGACCGCCCGAGAGCCGCTGCTTGCTCTTGTCGTTGGTGGAGAGATCGGGAGAGATCTGTTGCCAGGTCTGTCCGTAGTTTGTCGTCTTGAAGATGACGTTGCCCCCGAAGTAGACAGTCTTGGAGTCCTTCGGGTCGAGGACGATGGGCGAGTTCCAGTTGAAGCGGTACTTGTGGTGTGCGAGCGAATCGCCAGCCGAGCCCGTGCGATAGGGGTACGGGTGGATCGATCGCTGTTCACCGGTGCGCATGTCGGTGAGCACAATCCCGCCACCCTGTGACGCGGAGTAGACCAGCCACGGCTTCTCGATGTCGGGGACCGCGTGGAAGCCGTCGCCGCCGCTCACCGTGACCCAGTTGGTCTTGCGATTGCCTTGTGGCGACAGGGTGCGCGACGGGCCACACCAGTGCCCGTTGTCCTGGAGACCACCACAGATGTTGTAGGGCTTTTCGTTGTCGAGATTGAGATGATAGAACTGCGCGAACGAAACCGTGTTCACCACTTCGAAGGTCTTCGCCGCGTCGTACGACACCTGCCAGCCGCCGTCGGAACCTTCGAGGATGTAGTTGGGGTCGGTGGGGTCGATCCACATGGCCTGATGGTCGCCATGGATGTCCGCCCGGATGGTCTGGAAGGTGCGGCCGCCGTCTTCGGACTTGTAGAGAGAGCCCGACAGGGTGTACACGACATTCGGGTTCTTCGGGTCGACGCGTACGTCGGCGTAATAGAAGGGGCGGAAGTTGATGTTGGGATCGCGGCTCACGGTGCGCCATGTCTTGCCGCCATCGTCGGTGCGCCAGAGTTCGCCCTCCGTCTTGGTCTCGGAGATGACATAGACAATGTTGGGGTCTGCGCGATGCACCGACACGCCCACGCGATCCATGTCTCCCTCGGGGAGTCCGCGGCCATTCCCCTTGCCACTGAGCTTTTCCCACGTCTCGCCGCCATCGCTCGACTTGTAGATCCCCGTCTCGCCGCCGCCCGAGGTGAAGTACCAGGGATAGCGCTGGTGCTGGTGCATGCCGGCCCACACGATCTCGGAGTTGGCCGGATCGATGTCCACATCGGAGCAGCCGGTGAGGTTGTCCTTGTACAGGATCTTCTTCCAGCTCTTGCCACCATCTGTGGTCTTGTAGAGTCCGCGATCCTCGCTTGGTCCCCATGTTTTGCCGAGCGCACAGACGTAGACGATGTTCGGATCATAGGGATCCACACGCATGCGCGGGATCTTTTCCGTGTTCTCGAGGCCGATCTTCTTCCAGGTGCGGCCGCCATCCATCGACTTGTACACGCCATCGCCAACCGACGCCGAGTTGCGCGGGTTGCCCTCGCCGGTACCGAGGTAAAGGATGTTCTTGTTTGACGGCGCGATGACCAGGTCGCCCATCGAGGCGTTGTCCTTGTCGTCGAAGAGCTGTTCGAAGGTGACGCCGCCGTTGGTGGTCTTGATAAGGCCTCCAGCTGCAGAGCCGACGTAGTAGGTGGAGCGATCCCCGGGCACACCGGCGATTACCGGAATACGTCCGGCCTGGTTGGCAGGGCCTATGGAGCGCCACTTGACGCGTTTCAGGGCCTGGAGCTCCGGGGTCCCGTTGAGGGGAAGGGCGGCCGCTGGCGCGGTGGCAGGTCGAGACTGGGCGTCGGCATTTGCAACGCCGATGACGAGGAAAAGGCTGGCGACTGCCTTTCGGTGCATGTGGAGCCTCGGGATTGGAATCGGGGAGTGAGGAGCCACGGTGCCCCTCGCGCGCCCAAGATACGGCACGGCGGGCGCCTCCGTTGGAGCAAAGAAAAACGCGGCCGGGCGAGTGCCCGACCGCGTTTCTTCAATCGCCTGTGAAGACTTACGGGATCACAACCGCCTTGGTGATCGCGTTGGTAAGGCCACCAGCATCGGTCGCGGTAAGGGTCACATCGAAGGCGCTGGGCTTGGACGGGCTCACTGAGAAGAAGAAGGTCGCCGTGCTGCCGGACCTGGAGGGCCGACCGCCAGTGTTGGTCCAGTTGAACGTCAGGTTTCCGAAGCCGCCGTCATCGGTGCTCGACGCGGCATCGACCACACATTGCCCAGGAGTGCAGGTGATCGTGAAGTTCGCCACCGGAGGGTTGTTGCTTCCACCAGAGCCCGGAATCACGATGCTTTGGGTAACCTGATGGGTCAGGCCGCCGGCATCCGTGGCGGTGAGGGTAAGGGAGAAGGTGTTCTTGGCCGGATTGGTGGCGTTGTAGCTATACGTGGCCGTTGTGCCGTTCTTGATCGGGCGACCGACATTGTTGGTCCACTGGAACGTGAGGTTCGCGAGACCATTGTCATCTGTGGACGTTGAGGCGTCGGCCGTGCAATTCACGCCGGGGTTGCAGCTGACAGTGAAGCGGGCAACAGGGGCCTGGTTGCCGGGACTACCGCCATTGAGGAAGGACATATTCAACAGCCTGTTGGGGCTGCCCGTCCCCGGATTGGTCACCTTGTTGAGACTCGCGTTGGTCTTGATGGCGGCATCAACCTGTGCGGGGGTCCAGGTCGGATTGGCGGAGAGGATCAGGGCCCCGACTCCCGCCACGTGCGGTGACGACATGGACGTACCGCTCAGGGTAGCGGTGGCCGTGTTGCTGCCAATGTACGAGGAGAAGATGCTGCTGCCTGGCGCGAAGACGTCGACGCACGTGCCGTAGTTGGAGAAGCTCGACCGCGCATCCGTGGTGGTCGTGGAACCCACCGTGGTCGCGTTCGCCGCCGCGGCGGGCGAGTAGAAGCATGAATTGTCATTGCTGTTTCCAGCGGACACTGCCGTGAACACACCCGCCGCAACCAGGGCGTTGGTGGCCGCGTCGACCGATGCAGTCTGGCCGCCGCCCAGTGACATGTTCGCGACTGCTGGAAGAATCCGGTTGGCCGCCACCCAGTTGATGCCACTGATGACCTGGGCAAACGATCCCGAGCCCGTGCAGCCGAGCACGCGAACCGGGTGCAGTGTCGCGCCCTTGGCGACGCCGTAGGTCGAGCCACCGATCGTGCCCGTTACATGTGTCCCGTGGCCATCGCAGTCGTTGGCTGTGCCGCCGGGTGTCACGGCGTCAAAGCCGTTGCCGATGCGGCCGGTGAACTGGGTGTGCGTGAGGAGGATGCCAGTGTCGATCGTGTACGAGTGCACATTCGACGCGGTGCCGGGATAGGTGTAGCTGTTGTTGAGCGGCAAGTTGGTCTGGTCGATGCGATCAAGACCCCACGACGGAGTGGGCGACTGCGTCGCGTCTTTCGTCATGATGCCGTTCTGCTCGACGAACTTCACCCGGGCATCGCCGCGGATGCGCGTGATCTCGGCAGACGACGCACTCACCAGGTACCCCTTGAGCGCTTTCTCCCAGTGCACGATCACGGGAACGCCAGACTCGGCCGCGGCACCTGCGACATCAGAAACGTTGTTGTTGAGCACGACGATGTACTCGTTGGGAATCAGCTGCGACGTCACGTTGCCAGCAGGCTCGAGGAGCGGCGCCAGCCGGGATGGGCCGGATGGCGCACTGGCGTCCGCACAGGCCGCGGCGAGCACGGCAATGGCCACAAGGCGGGAATACGATCGGACCACGGGACCTCCATCAAGGGGAGAGGGGGAGCGCCTCCAGTAAAACATGGGTCGGCTGGAGGAGTCGTTATGCGCTGCGCGCGCTGAACGTAGAAAGCACGGCCATGTGTGTCCACCGGGACCACCCCTGGCTCAAGCAGTTTCGGCGCGAGGGCGCAATGTGCACAACTCGACACAGTGCGATGCGACCAACATCACAAACGCCCGAACTCGCGCAACAAAACTTCACATGTTAGGCACATCGGGCAGTCAAAACGCCCGGATACGTTAAGCTGAGCCAAGCGTGACAGAAGTGCTGACCGCGAGCGGCCGATACTGAACGGGAGGCCACGTCTTCTGGTCATACGCTTCCGTCCAACCACGACCTGCCGATGCTCGGGAATCTGCTGCGCCGCTTGACCGGCAACTCGCACTCCGACAAGAGGGCAAGCGAGCCCGTCAGGCCGTTGCCGCAAGCAGCGCCGATCTCACCCTCGTCTCCTGACGCGTTGCCGCCGGCCGATCTCGAACTCGGCGAGGTGAAGGCGTGGCTCGATCTCGATGTGCGTCAGCGAGTAGCCGCGGTTCGCGATGCCCTGTCCCGCGAAGACCGCGCGACTGACGCACCGGCGTTTCTCGATGCACTGACCGCGTCGTTCGAAGCTGTGGTTCGCCAGCCGCCGCTCGCAGCACAGCGCGCCCTATCGGTGACGCGCGACCCGCAGGCCAATGCCGGGAAGCTCGTCGGCCTGGTGGAGACGGATCCCGGCCTCAGCCAGGGGCTCCTGCGTTATGCCAACTCGGCCTTCTATGCGACCAGCGGCGGCCGCTGCGTCTCACTGATGAATGCGGTGCACCGGGTGGGTACCACGGGCGTGCACAACGTCGTGCTGCGCGCCATGGTCGATGGTTTGCTATGCCGGCCGGGGGGCGCCTTTCAGGCTCAGGTGGATCTCGTCTGGTCGCACATGATCCGGACCGCCCCCATTGCGCAGGGCATCTCTTCGTCGTTTGCGGTACAAGCCGACGAGGCGTATGCGCTGGGTCTGCTGCACGACGTAGGCAAGCTCGTCGTTTTCGATCGGTTGGGTGAGCTGCGACGCGAGCTCAAGCGTGACGTGCGCTTCCCGGCGAGTATTACCTCCCTGACGCTGCGATATCTGCACGAGCCCCTTGGCGGTCTTGCCGCATTGCAGTGGGGCCTGGGGCCGAGTGTTGCCCATGCCATCTCCACCCATCGGCGCTCTCCGGTGCCCGACATGCTGGACCGGCGGTGTGAGCTGCTGTATGTGGCGGAGAAGCTCGATCTCTGGAGACTCGGCGCTCAGGAAGGTGACGAGCCACCCCTCGAAGATTGGTGGCGTGATGGCGCCCTGAATGTCTCCCGGGTGGGAGTAGGCGCCGCCATCGCAGCCCTCCCCAGTGGGGAGGAGGCTGCGGCGGGAGCAGGCTGACGCTACTACCCCATGCGTAGCTGGGACGCTTAGACTTCCGGTCCCTGTTCAGCCTCTCCCGACCTGAGCCATGCCGCGCACAAAGTCAGCTACGCCGATCACGTCCGACAACCCGGCCATTACCGGTCCCCGAGCGCCGGCCGATCGGCTCTATCGGGCCGGGGCTGAATGTGTGAGGCACCGGGAGCGCTATTCGGCCCTCGTGGAAGCCGGCGTCATGGATGCCGAGCAGCTTTCGGCCCTGGAGATAGCCGCCATTTGCGACAAGGTCCTCCTCGAAGCCATCGGCATGTTCGAGGCGGTTGCTCCCGCCGGAGTGAGCAAGGACGAGGACTGGTACAGGAAGAGTGTCCTGCTTTGGCAGGCCAGCCGCGAATACCAGCGGCGTCATGCGGCCTCCGATTTCAAGACCCGAAGACTGGGGTCGCACAAGCAGGAGCAACTCAAGGAACTCGCCATGGAGTACGACCTTGAGGCGTCGGCACTCCTGGCCCTGCAGCACGCCCTGGCCGCCTACCGGAAGTCGGTGCCGGAAGCTCATCTCGAGTCGAGGGCTTCGCGCCTGATGTAGGTCGTCGAAGTCGGGACCCGCGGGGCGGGTACACTCGTTACCAGAGTAGACCCCGCGACCCGGATGGCGATGGCAGACCAATACCTGCGAACCAGTCAGCGAATCGAGCAACCCCTCGACCGCGTGTTCGACTTCTTTTCCCGGGCTGAAAACCTCGGCGCGATTACCCCCGCCGAACTGGCCTTCAGAATCGATACCCCTCTTCCCATCAGCATGGCGGAGGGCACCCTCATCGACTACACGATCCGTCTCCACAGCATTCCCATGCGCTGGCGGACGCGAATTGCGCAATGGCGCCCGCCATTTGAGTTCGTGGACGAACAGCTGCGCGGACCGTACGCCTTGTGGGTGCATACGCACCGCTTCCGCGCTGATGGTCCTCATGCCACCGTCATGGAAGATGAAGTGCGCTACCGTCTCCCATTCGGAATCCTTGGTCGCCTCGTGCTGCCGCTCGTCCGCCGACAGCTGGATGGAATTTTCGGCTTTCGGCAGCGCGAGGTGGAACGACTCCTCGGGCGACACCACGCTGCCGCCTGAGGGCATCGGCGCGAGGGACGAGAAGCGAATTTCGGGGCCGAAGCCGGCTACGACGCTCGACAAAGCAACTGATCGGAGACGCCGGGTGCCAGACCAGTACGGATCGGCGGTAGCGCGGTCGTGTCCGGTGGGTACCTTGCACATGATACGAGCCACGCTGGGGGCCTGAGGTGGAGGGACTATTCGAGTTCCTGCTGAAGTACCGCCCGGCGGCCTTTGCCAAGGGGTCGCTCGGCTTTTCGCCTGTTGTGCCCCTTTGGCTCATCTGGCTTGTCGTTGGCGCCCTGGCGGCACTCGCCGTGGCGCACTATGCCCGCGGCGCCGATGGTCTGCGCCGCACTGACCAAGCCGCCCTCGGCCTGCTTCGGGTGATTGCGGTCGGGGCGCTGGGCTTCGCGCTCGCCCGGCCGGTTCTGGTCATCGCCGAGTCCATCGCGCAGCGCAACATCGTCGCGGTCGTGATAGACGACTCACGGTCGATGCGAATCGCCGACGTGAACAATGGTCCACGCAGCAAGGTGGTCACGAATCTGGTGGGCTCTGCAGATTCGAGCCTGCTCAAGTCTTTGCTCCCTCGGTATCAGACGCGCGTATACCGGGTATCGGCCACCGGGCGTGTGAACGACCCGTCGGCTCTCCCGTACGACGGCACCAAGACGCGACTGCTCTCGTCGCTCCTGCGCATCGAAGACGAACTCGCAGGCGCACCACTGGCCGGTGTCGTCGTGTTGTCTGATGGCGCCGACAACTCATCGACGACGGGAGGTTCACCGGGGATAACCGAGCAGCTCCTCTCTCTGCGGTCGCGCGGTATACCGGTATTCACCGTTGGGATCGGGTCGCCCAGGTTCGAACGTGACGTCGAGATTGCCCGGATCGATGCACCGCGCAGCGTGCTCAGAAATTCCACGGTGCTGCTGAACGTGGTGGTCTCGCAGCGCGGACTTGGAGGACTCAAGCTGCCGGTGGTGGTGGAAGATTCCGGCCGGATCCTCGGGTCGACAACCATCACGATGCCAAAGAACGGAGAAGCGGTGCAGGTGCGCATCCGCGTCCCCGCCTCCGAGGTGGGCGCGAGACTGCTGCGGGTGCACGTGCCGGTTCAAGCTGGCGAGATGGTCTCGGAGAACAACGAAAGGCGAACGCTGCTGGTGGTGCGTGACCAGCGTGAAAAGGTGCTCTATGTCGAAGGTGAACCGCGTTTCGAGCTGAAGTTTGCGCGTCGCGCCGTGGATGGAGACCCGAACGTGCAGCTGGTGACGTTGTTGCGCTCGGCACGGGACAAGTTTTTGCGAATTGGCGTGGACGACTCCACCGAGTTGGCCGCTGGCTTTCCGCGTACTCGCGAGGAGCTCTTTGCGTATCGCGGTATCGTGCTGGGGAGTCTCGAGGCGAGCTTCTTTTCGGCGGACCAGCTGCGCATGCTCTCGGATTTTGTGAGCGAACGCGGGGGAGGGTTGCTCTTTCTCGGCGGCCGCGGCTCCTACGCCGAGGGGGGATATGTGGGGACACCGCTTTCAGACGCCTTCCCGTTTGATCTGGCGGCAGCGCCCCCCGACACTGCGGTGCGGGAGTTGCGCGCTGTGCCCACTACGTTAGGCACGTTGCATCCGGCGCTGCAAATCGGGCCCAGCGACTCCGCCACGGCAGCACGCTGGGCGTCCCTCCCGCCGCTGACGTCGGTGAATGCGCTGGTGCGCGCCAAACCGGGAGCAACCGTTCTCCTCAACGGGGTGATTGGCGAAGGGCCAGGCGCGCGCCCGCTCATGGCCGTGCAACGCTTCGGACGCGGTCGCGTGATGGGACTGGCGGTGCAGGACACCTGGCTGTGGCAGATGCACGCCGATATTGCCGTCGCGGATTCGACGCACGAAACACTCTGGCGCCAGATGCTGCGCTGGTTGGTGGCCGATGTCCCGGATCGTGTCGATGTCGTGGCGCCGGAAGAGTCGGGGCCGGGCGAGGCGGTCAGTGTGAGCGCCACGGTGAGTGACAAAGCGTACCTGCGCGTGAATGGGGCAGCGGTTCGTGGAGCGGCAGTGGCGGGTGCGTCGGCGTCCGACCTGTCGCTCGACTGGTCCGTTGACCGCGATGGGGAATACCGCGGAGCATTTGTCCCCGAGCGACCCGGAGTGCACGAGGTCACGCTCACCTCGACCATGCCCGGCGACACCGCGACCAGCCGCAGTGCCTTTGTGCGCGTTGCCGAACCCACGGACGAGTACTTCGGTGCGGAACTCCATGCGGGTCTCCTCAAACAAGTGGCCGAGGAGACGGGTGGTGGGTACTACGAACCGGAGCGAGCCACGGATATCGCCCGCGACATGATCTACAGCCCGACGGGCTCCACCGTAGTCAAGAAGAATGATCTCTGGGATATGCCGCTGCTGCTCATTGTGCTGCTGCTCGCGTTAGGTGGTGAGTGGGTGCTGCGCCGACGCCGGGGGCTGGCATGATCGGGCGCTGGCTGGCTGCACTCATGGTGCCCTATGTCATGCAGGGACAGACCACGACCTCGCTGATGGTCGTGAGCGGCGTGAGCGGCGAAAAACGTCTCGCCCAGGAGTTCAACGGGTGGTCAGCCGACCTGGTGGCGGCGGCGCGAACACGCTTCGCCCTCCCCGACGCGCAGGTGTACTACTACTCCGAGGACTCCACCAAAGGACGCGGCCGTTCGACGAAAGTGAACATCGAGGGGACACTCGCCAAGCTCGCCGGCAGCTCGCGCGATGGCGACCGCCTGGTGGTGGTGTTGTTTGGTCATGGGAATGCGCAGAGTGAGGTGACGCGTTTCAATCTCCCCGGACCTGACATGACCGTCGACGACTTCGGCCGCGCGCTGGCCCCATTCAAAGGCACGGTCGCGTTTGTCCATACGGGCAGCGCCAGCGGCGAGTTTGCCAAGGTGCTTGCCGGACGGAACCGGGTGGTCATCACGGCCACCAAAAGTGCCCGGGAACAGAACGAAACCTTCTTTCCTCGGCACTTTGTGCGCGCCCTGACCACGGGGGCCGGTGATGCTGACAAGGACGGACGTGTCTCGTTGCTCGAGGCCTTCACCTATGCCCGCAAAGAGGTGGAGAAGTTCTTCGAGCAGGACAACAGGCTGGCGAGTGAGCACCCCTTGCTGGAAGACGACGGGGATGGTGTGGGTCACGGGGATGCTTCCGAGAAGGGCCCGGATGGTGCACGCGCCCGCTCCTTTCATCTGGAGCCGTTAGGCGGTGTGGTACTCGCCGGGAACCCCGAGGCCGCCAAGCTCACCGAGGCGCGACGCCTGATCGAAGCCAGAATCGACTCGCTGCGGAGTCATCGCAGCGGGATGTCCGAGGACGCGTATCAGCGCGCCCTCGAGCCCTTGCTGGTTGACCTGGCCGAAAAGACTCGCGCCCTTCGCGCGCTGGAGGCCAAAAAGCCGTGAGACTGCTTCGTCTGCTGATCCTTGTGGTCTCGCTGCCCACGGTGGGGTGTGCGCAACGCGCCGTTCCCTCCGCTGCCTCACTCTACCGGCAGGGGGACTACTCCGCTGCGATCGCGGCCGCGGAGGAGACGCTGCGCGCGGACAGCAGCAACACCACCGCTGCGGTGATACTCGTGAGGGCACTCACCGATGTTGGGCGTGCCCCCGAGGCAACGGCCCGCGGTCAGGCGCTCATCGCTCGCCCGCAGATGGCCGCGGCCCTTGGTGTCGCGTTAGGTATGGCGTACGAAGTGCAAGGAGACCTCGCAGCGGCCGAACGCAGCTACCGCGGTGTTGCCACAGGCCCTGATGCCCTTCGCGCGCGGTACCAGCTGGCCTCGCTGCGCTTTCAGCGCGGAGAACACGAGGCCGCCATGCGCGAGTTTGACTCGTTCATCGATGTCTACAACCAGCGTCGTGCGTCGTTGACCGGCAGCGAACTGCGCGCGGTGGCGCTCGCCGTGCGCACGCTGGGGCGTCGGGACCCGCAGCTCTTCAAGGATGCCTTGCGTGCCTTCGACGAGGCGAACACCCGGGATTCCCTGGATCTCGATGGGTCGGCTGAACTCGGTACGATGCTGATCGAGAAGTTCAGCTACGCCGAAGCGCGGCGCGAACTCGATGCCGTGCTGGCGGTGAATGCGAAACATCCCCGTGCCCTCCTGGCCATGGCGCGACTCACCGCCGCCGAGGGGCGCGACAGCAGTGCCGAGTTCCTGCGGAGGAGCCTGGAGATCAACGGTCAGTCATCCGAAGCGCGTGCGCTGGCGGCGTCACAGCTCATCGATGTAGAGCGATATGCCGATGCAATCACCGAAGCGCGCCGCGGTCTCGCCATCGACAGCGGGGCACCTGCGCCATGGATCGTGATCAGCGCGGCCGCCTGGCTGGCCGGTGATCGTGCGCAGTACACCACGGCGCTCGAGCGTGCACATCGTCGCCTGGCGGGGTCGGCGGAGGCCGAGGTGATGCTGGCCGATATCGCCGCTCGCAACCGACTCTATCGTGAGGCCGCCGACTTTGCTCTCGCCGGAGTGGCCCGCGATTCCTTGTCGGCGCGAGCGCTGGCGTTGCTCGGCATCAACCTGATGCGGGTCGGGGACGTGCCCGGTGGAGTGGCGCGGCTGCAGCGCGCCTTTGCCCTCGATCCATACGACGTGTGGGTGAAGAACACGCTCGATCTTTCGGATACGTTCAAGGACTACACCGAAATCCGCACCAGGCGATTTGTGCTGGCCGTGGAAACCAAGGACGCGGCGCTCTTCGAGCAGATCGTCGCACCACTGGCCGAGTTGGCCTACGACTCACTGTCGGCGCGGTATGCGTTTTCACCGACGCCTCCCGTGCGTGTGGAGTTCTTTCGCAGCCACGCCGATTTCTCCGTGCGCACGGTTGGGCTCAACGGGCTGGGCGCCCTGGGGGTAAGCTTTGGCAATGTGGTGGCCATGGATTCTCCAGCGGCTCGCAAGGTGGGCGAGTTCAACTGGGGGAGTGTGCTCTGGCACGAGCTGGGGCACACGTTCACGTTAGGCTCGAGTGGCAACCGCGTCCCGCGATGGGTGTCCGAGGGGTTGTCGGTGTACGAGGAACGCCGCGCTCGTCCCGGCTGGGGGAGCGACGCCACACCCGACCTCATTGCCGCGTACAAGGGCGGGCGTTTGCATCCCGTGTCCCTGCTCAACAACGGCTTCGTCCGTCCGCGTTATGACCAGGAAGTGGTGCTGTCGTACGCGCTCGCATCGTTTGTCTGCGAGATGCTGGAGCAGGACCATGGCGTCGCGGGCATCCGGCGGCTGCTGGCCCTCTACAAGGACGGCAAGAACACCGAACAGGCCTTTGCCGAAGTGACGCGACTCTCGATGGACGCCTTCGACAAGAAGTTCGACACCTGGTTTCGTGCCCGGTTCGCGTCCGAGTTCAAAGCGGTGGAGCCAAAGACCGAACGTGCGGAGAAGGGCGGGAGGGAACTGATCGGGTGGGAAGGGCCACTGTTCGAGGCCATGAGTCTGGGCGTCACCGCGCTCAAGGGCGAGCAGTGGGAAGTGGCGACCGCGGCCTTCGAGCGTGCCAAGGTGCTTTTTCCGTCGTGGACGGAAAATGGGAGCGCCTATCACATGCTGGCGGAGCTGCACGAAAAGCGGGGCGACAAGGCGCGGGCCGCACGTGAACTCTCGGCAATCAGTGCACGGAACGAGTCGGCGTTCAGTGAGAATGTGCGTCTGGCGTCCCTGCTTCGGGCCGCTGGGGATCATCGCGGCGCCGTGACCGCGCTCGAGCGCACGTTGTACATCACCCCGTTCGCCTCATCCGTGCACGACTCTCTCGCGGTGGCGGCGACCGATGCCGGCCTCCCGGCCATGCGGGTGATGGCAAGACGGGCACAACTCGGACTGAATCCCACAGACCGGGTCGAGGCCCTGTATCTCCTGGCCGAGGCGCTCGCCGCTGCCGGTGATATGACCGGAGCGCGCCGCGAGGTGCTTCGTGCCCTCGACCTTGCGCCCAACTACGAAAAGGCGCAAGCCTTGCTGCTGTCGTTACGCCGGACTCCGGAGGGTGCACGATGAAACGAAGATGGACCTGGCTGGCCGTCCTGGCCGTGCTGCTGCCGATCCTGACCATTGCTGCTCAGCGTGGGCGGGGGCGTCGTTCGCCGGGGAATGATCCCAACCCGAATATGGCCTACGATGGTCGCTTCACTTTTGTGCGAGTGCGGTTCGAGCCGTTAGGCGGGAGTTTCGATCTCAAGTGGGATCACGACTATCCGCGCGCCGAAAACCACTTCATGAAGATCCTGGACGAGTTGTCCACCATCCGGCCGCACATGGATGGGAGCAACATCCACACCTTCTCCGACCCGGAGATCTTCAAGTTCCCCGTGGCCTATGTTTCGGAGCCTGGCTTCTGGACCATGGACGAGAAAGAGTTGCAAGGGGTCCGGGATTACGTGACCAAGGGCGGCTTTCTCATTTTCGACGACTTCACGGGCGAACATTGGTACAACTTCGAAGCCCGCTGGCGCGAGGCCTTTCCCAACCTGCGCATCGTGCAGCTCGAAAAGGCAAATGCGCTCTTTGACTCCTTCTTCCGGATCGAGTCGCTCGAAATGCAGCATCCCATGAATGGTTCCGCCGCCGTCTTTTTTGGCGCATACGAAGACAACGATCCCGCCAAACGGCTCGTCATGATCGCCAACTACAACAACGACATCGGCGACTACATGGAGTTCTCGGACGAGGGATTCCTGCCCATTTCACTCACCAACGAAGCGTACAAGCTGGCCGTCAATTACGTGGTTTACGCCATGACGCACTAACCTGAGGAGACGCGTGAGCACAATTGCACAGGAAGGAGTGGCGCTGGAGGCAGCTGACGATCTGGCACTGGCAGACAAGCTGCGTGATGGGCGGGCAGCAGTCATCGGCGAACTGCGCAAACTGATCATCGGGCAGGAGGACGTCATCGAGCAGGTGCTGACCGCCCTCTTCGCGGGCGGCAACTGCCTGATCGTGGGCGTACCGGGCCTCGCGAAGACCCTGCTGATCCATACCATGGCGCAGGTCCTCGATCTCAAGTTCTCGCGTATTCAGTTCACTCCGGACCTGATGCCGTCGGACATCACCGGAACGGACATCATCACCGAAGACGCCGAGACGGGGCGACGGCGCATGGCGTTTATGCCGGGTCCGGTGTTTGCCAACATCGTCCTTGCCGACGAAATCAACCGCACACCGCCCAAGACGCAGTCGGCCATGCTCGAGGCCATGCAGGAGCATCGGGTGACAGTGCAGGGGCGTACCTACACGCTCGACGAGCCCTTCTTCGTCTTTGCGACGCAGAACCCGATCGAGCTCGAGGGCACCTACCCGCTGCCCGAGGCGCAGCTCGATCGCTTCATGTTCCAGGTGGTGATCGACTACCTGAACGAAAACGAGGAACTGCAGGTGGTGCAGAGCACCACGTCGATCCAGTCGCACAAGTTTGCGCATGCCATCACGGGCAAGGACATCGTAGCCTTCCAGCGCCTCGTGCGTCGGGTCCCGGTGGCCGAGTCGGTGGCTCGTTATGCGGTCCACCTGGTGCGGGCCACTCGGCCCATCTCACCCACCGCCCCCGACTTCATCAAACAGTACCTCATGTACGGTGCCTCGGTGCGCGCGGCGCAGTACCTCGTGCTGGGTGGTAAGGCACGAGCGCTCATGCAGGGGCGCTACCACGTGGCCTTCGAAGACATCGTGGCGCTGGCGACTCCCGTGTTGCGGCATCGCCTGCTGACCAACTTCCACGCCCAGTCGGAGCGCGTCACCACCGATCAGCTCATTGCGCGGCTGGTCGAGCATGTGCCGCGGCCCAAGGCGAAACTCTAGTGGCGCCTCCCACCGAGACCAACGCCGGACAGCTGCCCGGAGCGCGGTTCATCGATCCCAATATCCTGGGGCGGATCGGGAACCTCGAGCTGGTCGCGCGCTGGGTGGTCGAGGGGTTCATCTCGGGACTGCATCGCTCGCCGCACCTCGGCTTTTCCACGGATTTCGCCGAGTATCGTCCCTATGTGCCGGGAGACGACATCCGGCACATCGACTGGCGCGTCTATGCGCGTACGGAGCGGTACTACCTCAAGGAGTTCGAGGCAGACACCAATACCAACTTCATCGTGCTCATGGATACCTCGGCGTCCATGGGCTACAAACACGAGCGTCTCAGCAAACTCGAATACGCCAAGTATCTCGCCGCCTGCCTGACGTATTTTTCGCATCGCCAGCGGGATCGCGTGGGGTTCGTCTCGTTCAACGATGACATCCAGGACCTCGTGCCGCCGTCGGCGAGGCATCTGCAGCAGGTGCTGCACGCCATCGACCGGGCAAAGCCGGAGGGGAAGGGGGCGCTGGCTCGGCCCCTGTCCAGGATTGCCGAACACCAGCGTCGCAAGGGGATGTACCTCCTGCTCTCGGACCTGTATGAGCCCGTGGACGCGGTGGTCAGTGCGTTAGGCGCGCTGCGCGACGCCGGGCATGACGTCATGGTCATGCAGATTCTCGACTCCGCGGAACGCACCTTTCCCTTCGAGGACGCGACGACCTTTCGCGATGTGGAGACGGGGCTGCGGGTGCCGGTGATACCGGGCAAACTGCGGAAGGAATATCTCGCCGCCATGGCGGCCCATACCGAGGCCATGGGACGGCGCCTCGGCGAGCACCGCGTGGATTACGCGCTGGTCGATACCTCGCAGCCGCTGGATCAGATGTTGTTCGAGTATCTCGTGCGGCGCGAACGCATGCGGACCGTGCGATGACCCCACTCGCACTCCTCGCCCCGATCTTCATGGCGGCCGCGGGCGCGGTCCTCATTCCGCTCCTCGTGCATCTCGTGCACAAGGAAAAGAAAGAAGCCCTGGCTTTTCCGTCGCTGATGTTCGTGCGCAAGACGCCGTATCCGTTCAGCAGCCGTCAGCGCATCCGCGACTGGCTCCTGTTTCTGGCGCGTTGTGCTGTCATCACCCTGGTGGCGTTTGCCTTTGCGCGGCCCGTCTTTGCTCGCCGACCGGCGGCGGCGGTTGCCGGCGAGGGAGGGTACGAGGTCGTCGTGTTGCTCGACCGCTCTTTCAGCATGCAGTACTCCACGCGCTGGACACGGGCGCAGGAGGAAGCGCGCAAAGCCATCGACGCGATCGGGCCCGGTGATCAACTGACCGTGGTCGCGTTCGACCGGCGGGCGGCCGCAGTCACGGAGCCGGGCAACGTGAAGGCCATCCTCAAGGCAGGGGTGGACAGCCTCAAACCTGGTGACGAAAGCACGCGACTCTCGCCAGCCATTGCTCTGGCAACACGGATGTTGTCGCAGAGTGAGCGACCCAACCGGCGTCTGGTGGTCATCAGCGACTATCAGCGCACCAGCTGGGATCTCACCGACGAGTTGTCGCTCCCTCCGCGAACCGAGGTCGTCCCGATTGATGTCAGCGGGGCAGTGACCGATCGCTCCGTTCGCGCGGTGGAGGTCCGCCGATCGCCCGAGGGACCCGCGCGTGTGCAGGTGAGTGCGCGCATTACCAAACTCGGGGCGGCAGAACGAGGAGTGACCGCACGTCTCGAAGTGGGGGGACGCATCATCGCACAGGGTACCACAGATCTGCCCGGAGATGGTGGGGCGGTGGTGAGTCTGGGGACGGTTCCAGTGCCTGACCGCCCAACACCGGCCAAGATTGTGCTGGAAGGCGACGAGTTGCGGGGGGACGACACGTTTCACTTTGTCCTTACACGCGCGCCGGTGATGCCCGTGCTCGTCGTGGAGCATCGCGACGCCCCACCGGAACGCGGGGTGTTCCTCACACGTGCGCTCGAAATTGGCGATGCCCCGGGCTTTGACCTGGTCGCCCGCCGCTCCGATCGAGTCACGGCATCCGATCTTCAGGGCCGACGCGTGGTGATCCTCGCAGACGCGGGAGTTCCCGGTGGCCTAGGTGGCGCAGGGCTCGAAGCCTTTGTGAGGTCGGGGGGTGGGCTCATTAATGTGCTGGGCGAACGCACGTCAGAGCGCAGCTGGCCCGCGAATGCACGGGCCCTGCTACCGGGCAACATCAGTGCGCCGGCGGACCGGCTTGGGCAGCGTGGCGCGGTGCTCGGTGTTGTTGATCAGGGACATCCGGCATTGTCCGTCTTCAGTGGTGCGCGCAACGGCGATCTCTCGGCTGCACGCTTCTTTCGCTATCGCGCGATCGACACAACCGAAGGCGTGCTGGCCCGTTTTGACGACGGAAGTGCGGCGCTGACTGAACACACAATCGGCAAGGGCCGTGTACTCACCTGGGGGTCGAGCTTTGACGGCTACTGGAACGATCTGCCGCGTCAGCCCGTCTTCCTTCCCTTTGTGCATCAACTCGTCCGCTATGCGGGCGCCTATCGTGAACAGCGGCGCTCATGGTCGGTTGGCGATGCGCTGCAGCCCGGAGACCTCGCGGGCGTGGCTGCCACCGAGGGCGGGCGGTGGAGCGTGATTGCGCCGTCGGGTGCCCGGCAGGCGGTGGGCGGTGCCGATGCTCCGCCGTCGCTTGAACTGCGGCAGGCCGGGATCTATGAGGTGCGTCCGTCGGGTGCGCCCAATGCGGAGCCGCGAATTGTCGCAGCCAATGTCGACCCGGCTGAACTCGATTTCGCGACCTACGACGTGTTGCGCCTGACCAATGCGCTCACCCCTGCCGTGACAGGTGCGACCGCCACTGCGGGAGATGGGCTCCCTACGCTGGCGGAGCGGGAGCAAAAGCAGTCCCTCTGGTGGTATATCCTCGCGGTGGCCGCGATCATTCTGGCCGTCGAGGGGTTGCTGGCTCGCCGGGCGAGCACCAATCGTCTGGAACCTGTTTAGGAGAGGTCCAATGTCAGGACTCGCCGAACGCACCGATTTTCCTTCCGCCCTTGGCGTTGCCCTGCGCGGTGCACGACGTCGCTGGCGCTGGCGGCACGCCGCCTTTGGCATTGTGGTCCTCATTGCCGCGGTGGGTGTTGCGCTCTGGGGTGCCGCGCTCGCGATGGAGTCACTCCGCTTCTCGCGCGAGAGCATCATGTGGGGGCGTGTTGCCGTGACGCTTGTCGGCGCCGTTGCCCTTGGCTGGTGGGTGCTCTATCCCCTCATGCGCCGCGTTGCTGACGAGCGTCTCGCCCTCTACCTCGAAGAGCGCGTGCCCTCGCTCAATGGAGCGGTGCTCACGGCGGTCGAAGTACGCCAGCAACCGCGTCCCGACGCGTCACGGTCCGCGCTCCTCGAACAGGGAGTGCTGGCTGATGCGGTGCGTCGCCTGCAGCGCAGCCCCGAGGTGGCCGTGCTGGAGCGGCCCGTGACACAACGCTGGGCCGCGATGGCTGCCCTGGCGCTGGCCGCCGTGGTGTCCCTGGTGGCATTCGGCCCTACGTACCTGAAGCAGGCCACTCGGCTCCTCTTCACCCCGTGGAGTAATCCGGTGACGGCGGCCGTCTACGCCATCGCCATCGAGCCGGGCGACGTGACAGTGGCGCGCGGGAGTGATGTGCAGGTGGACGCGCAGCTGTCGGGCTTCAGCAGTGAACTGGTGGAGATCGTTGTGCGACGCGGCACCGGCGACTGGACCCGGATCTCGATGGGCATTGGCGCCGACTCCGCCGGTCATACGGTGCGGCTGTTCGATGTGGCAGAGGATGCCGAGTACTTCGTGGAAGCCAGTGGTGTGCGATCGAGTGTGGGTCGCATCACCGTGAAGGACCTGCCGGCGGTAGACAGTTTGTCTGTCGAGTTGCGCTTCCCTTCGTATACGGGTCTCCCGGTCGAGCAGACGCCGAATGGTGGCGACATCGCGGCGATCGGCGGCACTCGCGCCACCGTACGGGTGCGCACGTCGCGCCCGGTCAAGGCAGGGGCCCTGGTGATGGATCGCGGCGGGAAAATTCCCCTGACCGTTGAGAATGACTCCACGCTCGTGGGAGCAATGATCGTGCAGCGCGATGGTTTTTATCGCGTTGAACTCCTGGCGGAAGACGGCACCGTGGTGCCGGGAACCGTCGAGTACATGATCGACGTCCTCGAGGATGCCGCCCCGACCATCAGCGTCACCAAACCCGGTCGCGACCTGCGTCCGACCAACGTGGACGAGGTGTTCATCGAGGCGCAGGCCTCCGATGATTTCGGGGTGCGGGGCATGGAGCTGGTGTATCGCGTCAACGGTGGCGACGAAAAGGTGGTGGTGTTGTCGGACAGTGTGGTACGTGCACGCCGCGAGATGACCGCGGGGCACACACTCTTTCTCGAGGAGATGTCGCTCGAAGCGGGCGACGTCATCACGTACTACGCCCGCGTGCGGGACAACGGGCCAAAGGGCGGACAGCAGCAATCATCCGACATCTACTTTCTCACCGTGCGTCCATTCGACCGGACCTTCCGCCAAAATCAGGGTGGTGGAGGCGGCGGTGGTGGCGGGGGCGAAATGAATCCGGGGGCACTGGTCGAACAGCAGCGTGATGTGATCGCCGCCACCTTCAGTGCCCAGCGTGACAGTGCCCGCTCACAGGCCAAAAGCCTGCGCGAAGATGTGGCAACCATTCAGCTGTCGCAGGCGCGGGTGAGAGAGCAGGTCAAGCAGCTCATCCAGCGGTTGCAGCGCCCCGGCGTGCAGATGGCGGACTCGGGCTTCCGAAAGATTCTCGAGATCATGCCCAAGGCCGAAGCCGAAATGCAGACGGCCGAGGAGACCCTCGCGAAGAACCAGCTGAGTGGAGCGCTCTCACCTGAGCAGCGGGCGTTGCAGCAGCTCGAGCGCGCGGAAGCCGTCTTTCGTGAGGTGCAGGTGAGCATGCAGCAGGGGGGTGGTGGCGGTGGTGGTGGCGGCAACGCGAGTGCCGAGAACCTCGCCGACATGCTCGAACTCGAAACGGACAAACTGCGCAATCAGTACGAGAGTGTGGAACGCAGTCAGCAGCAACAGGCCGAGCAGAAGGTCGATGAGACGCTCGAACGGCTCAAGCGGCTGGCCGCAAGACAACAGCAGGAAAACGAACGGCTGCGACAGCGCGGGCAGCAGATGGCTGGCGGTGGCGGGGGCGGTGGTGGCTCGCAGCGCCAGCTGGCCGACGAAACCGAACAGCTCGCGCGACAGCTCGAGCGCCTTGCCCGCGAGCAGCGATCACCGGAGATGCAGGAAACGGCTCGGCGTCTGCAGGATGCCGCAAACCAGATGCGGAGGAATGCCGCTTCCGGTGGCACAGGAAGTGGTGCGGGGAGCGCGGCCGCGGAACAACTCGCGCAGGCTCGCCGGCTCCTGGAGGAGAATCAGCGCAATAGCGGCGCCCAGGGGACTCAGGACGCCCAGCGACGTGCCGCCGAGCTCGCGCAGCAGCAGCGGGAAATCGCGAACGAGGTTGGGCAGATGGGCGCCGGTTCCCGAGGGGAGCGCGACCAGCGCACCGATGAACGCAAGGCGGCGATGGCTGGAGAGGTCGCCGCACTCGAGCGTGACCTCGAGCGCATGTCGCGCGAGAGTCGCACGCAATCGCCTCGTGCGGCGCAGGCCATGCGTGATGCCGTGAGTGGGATCCGCAGCACGCGTTTGGAGGATCGCATCAACTATTCGCGTGAGACAATGCGCGCCCCCTCTCGCGAGTTTGCCAACAACGTCGAGCGTCAGATCCAGACCGACCTCGACAGCCTGTCGGCGCGTGTCGAGCGAATGGCTGGCGCCGCAGTCGCTGGGAATGACAGCACACAGAAGGCCACGCGCTCCCTGGCACAAGCGCGCGACCTCGTACGCGGAATGTCGAGCCTCGACGAACGTTTGCGTGAGCGCCAACGCGCCGGCGGCGCCGGTCAACAGGGTCAACAGGGTCAACAGGGTCAGCAAGGCCAGCAGGGCCAGTCAGGCCAGTCAGGCCAGCAGGGCCAGGGTCAACAGGGCGAAGGACAAGGGCAGGGCCAAGGCCAGGGCCAGGGCAAACAAGGCCAAGGACAAGGGCAAGGCCAGGGACAGGGCCAAGGCCAGGGACAAGGACAGGGCCAAGGCCAGGGACAAGGCCAGGGCCAAGGCCAGGGACAAGGCCAGGGACAAGGACAGGGCCAAGGCCAAGGTCAGGGTGGCAGCGGCGGTCAGGGTCGACGTGGACTGAATGGTGGGGACCAGCCGCAGGGCGGGGGAATGCCGGGAGGCCAGCGCCAGCCCGGTGGGCAGGCGGGTGGGAGCGGGCAGGGTGGGCCTGGTTCCTTTAGCGCCGAAGACATCCGTCAGTTCACGCGAGAGCTTCGATCGCAGCGAGAGAGCGCGGAGGCGCTGCGCCGCAACCTCACCGGAAGCGGGGTGTCTACGGCTGACCTCGATCGCATGATTGCCCGACTGCGTGAGCTGGAATCCGGGCGCGCCTTCAACGATCCCGAAGAGCTCGATCGGTTGCAGTCGGCGGTCGTGGAGGGCCTCAAGGAGTTCGAATTCGGATTGCGGCGACAGCTCGGGTCGGTAGATCGCGAAGGTCCGGTACTGGGCGGGAGCGAAGATGTGCCACAGGCATATCGCGAGTTGGTCAACGAGTACTTCAAGTCGCTTTCGCGCCGCCCCAAGAAGTAGTTTTGAGCCCATGACAGATCGTTCCATCAGACCGCAGCCCGGCGAATACGCTCCGTACTATGGCGCCTATATCGCGCGGGTAACGGACGGCGACATTGTGGCAACCCTCGCATCGCAACTCGGAGTCACACTCGCAGCGATTCGTGCGCAGGGCGAGGCGAGCGGTGGCCGGCGCTACGCAGAGGGCAAATGGAGTGTGCGTGAGGTGGTGAGCCACATGGCTGACACCGAACGAGTTTTCGCCTATCGAGCCCTCCGTTTCGCCAGGGCAGACGAGACCGAGCTGCCGAGTTTTGACGAGAACGCATACGTGGCTAACGGCTCGGCCGATTCTCGGACACTCGCCAGCCTGTGCGAGGAGTACGAATCGGTTCGGCAGGCCACCTTGACTCTGTTCCGGTCCTTCACTGCGACCGAGTGGTCACGAAGCGGCATCGCCAGCAAGAACCGGATGTCCGTCCGCGCTCTGGCGTGGGTCAGTGCCGGGCACGAGCTGCACCACATGCAGATCCTGGGCGAACGCTACTGGTAGCGAAGGGGTCGGAAAACTTTGGAGTCGTTTTACGGCGCACATCATGCTATTGTGCGCCAAAAGTTGTACGACTCCAATCTTCCAGACCATGCATAGAACTCTCCGCACGGCAGCCGGCGCACTCGCACTGGCGCTGACCGTTCCCGCCCACCTGCTCGCTCAGGACCCACCCAAACCACGAGAGTTCACGGCCGACCTCGGCTTTGTCAACACGACCGGCAACACCCAGGTGACCACGTTCAATCTCGGCGAGAAGCTGATCCTCCGCCGTGATCGCTGGGAACACAAGCAGCAGTTCGGCAGTGTGTATGCGGCACAGGATGGGGATCAGACATCCAATCTGCTGTTTGCCAACTGGCGGTCAGATCTTGCCCTCAACAAGAACTTTGCCCTTTTCGGCTTCGCCGGGTATGATCGCAACACCTTTGCCGGCATCTCCCGCCGCTTTGAAGAAGCGCTCGGTGTGGCAGCCAAGCTGCTGACGCGCGACACGGACACCTGGAGTCTCGAGGTCGGTCTCGCGATGAACCAGCAGCGGGCCCTCGATGGCACCACGCTCAACTTCGCTTCGTTGCGCTCCGGCACGGCGTTCCGCCACAACTTTACCAAGGCGTCGTTTTTCCAGCAGACGGTGGAGTTCCTGCCGAGCTTCAAGATCTCGGAGGACTACCGCATCAACACGGAATCTGCGTTTGTGGCCCCGATTTCCACGCACATCTCCATGAAGCTCGGATACACGGTCCGCTACGACAACCTTCCGGAAGTCGGCAAGCTCGCGAACGACCGCATCTTTACCAGCGGCCTGCAGTTCAACTGGTAACTGACGTCGCCGAAAGCAGGACGGGGAGTCCACTGCATTGCGCAGGGGACTCCCCGTTCAGCATTCACCCTCGGCGTATCAGGCCGTTTCTTCGTCGAGGCGTGGGGTGTCACGGAGCACCACCGCGGGTTCCGCTCTGGCGCGGACGCGAAGGTTGACCATTTCCACCAGAAAGGAGAACGCCATCGCGAAGTAGGTATATCCCTTGGGGATGTGTTGTCCGAGCGCTTCCGCCACGAGATTGGTGCCGATCAGCACCAGGAAGGCAAGCGCCAGGATCTTGATGGTCGGGTGTCGGTCGACAAACGAGGAAATGGGGCCGGCTGCCAGCAGCATCACGCCTAACGCAATGATGTTTGCGCCAATCATGATGCTCACCTGCTGGACCATGCCCACGGCCGTGATCACCGAGTCGAGCGAGAAGATGATGTCGACCAGCATGATCTGGACAACCACGGCCATGAGCGACCGTCCAGCGCTGGCGGTGCCTTCCCCGTGCTCCTTGCCCTCCAGCTTGTCATGGATTTCGTACGTGGCTTTTCCGATCAGGAACAACCCACCGATCAGCAGGATCAGGGCACGCCCGCTGAACTCGATCCCCGCGATGATGAAAAGCGGGCGCGTGAGTTTCACGATCCAGGCGATCGACAGCAGCAGAAGGACCCGTGTGCCGAACGCGCCGAACAACCCCAGCTGCCGCGCCTTCGCCTGATCTGCCTTGGGAAGCTTCGACGACAGGATCGAGATAAAGATGATGTTGTCGATGCCCAGGACGATCTCGAGGAGCGTCAGGGTCAGCAGTCCAATCCAGGCACTCGGGTCGGTGAACCAATCCATGAGCGTTAAGGCGCGGGGCAGGAGAAGTGGTGCCGTGGAAACCTAGGGGTGAGCGGGCGTCCAGCGAAGTCTACGGGCTGAGGTCGGTCTGGTAGGTGTTGAGAAATTCGATGAAGCGTGACACCTCCACCATGTTGCGCCCCACAAAGCGAATGGTGTGCGCATTCACCCTGACGATGTTCGGGAGGTAGGCGACGATCTCCGCGGCGCGGTAGTGCTTGAACGAGACGTCGAGAGTGATGTTTCCTGTCAGGCGATATGGCCGCGCCTCTGCGCGTCGTTCGACGCCGGCCTTGGCGCGCGCCCGGATCAGCTCCTGGGCCGCCTTGGGTACCATGGTGGCGGCCGAGTGGAAGGAGATAGCGCGCTTCACCTGTGCTCCCTCGATGTTGCCCGTGAATTTGCGGACTTCCGCAATGGCGGCATCGTCGCCGGAGATCATGACGATCGGGACACCGAAGTGGCCGGCGATGGCGGCGTTGATCCCACCCTCGGGCACCTCGGTGCCATTCAGCGCGACGCCGGTGAGGGTGCCACTGGACATGGTGTGCGCGCGCACGCCGCTCACGTTGGATGTGCCGGAGTGGTAGCCGAGAAAGATGGCGGCGTCAAAGGTCGAATCGATGCCCTCCATCATCATCAGCGGACGCGGCCACGAGCGCACGACGGTAATATCGTTAGGCAGCTGGTCGATGAGGATGTTCTGTCCGTTGCCGTGTGAGTCCGACACAAGAATCTGCGTGGCGCCAGCATCACGGGCGCCCTGGATCGCGGCATTGAGCTCGTCCGTCATGAACTGCCGCGCGCGCTGGTACTCGAAGCCGGTTGGGCCCAGCTGCTCATTCGTGACCACGCCGGCGATCCCCTCCATGTCCACGGAGATGTAGACCTTCAGGGGACGCTGGGCTTGCACGAGTGACGGGAGAACCGCCAGGGACAGAAGTAAAAGTCTTCGCATGGGACCAATGGGTGTCGGGAGAGCGCCAACGCTGTCGCCACTGCGCCATGTCCACAACCCGCAGCCGCTAACTTTCGCGCTCGTTGACCTCACCCACTCACCCGGACGCATGAGCGAAGACCTTTCCTTCCCCATCGGGCGATTCACCGCTCCCGCCACTTACACCCCGGCGTCACGCGCCGCGGCCATGGCCGTGCTCGAGGCCACACCCCGGCAGCTGCGCGAGGCGGTGGCTGGGTTGAACGACGCCCAGCTCGATACACCCTACCGCCCCGGGGGCTGGACGGTGCGGCAGGTGGTGCACCATGTGCCGGACAGTCACATGAACGCCTTTGTGCGGTGGAAGCTCGCACTCACGGAAGAAGCGCCACCGGCCAAGTCCTACAACGAACAGGCGTGGGCGCTGCTGGAGGACGCCAGGACTACACCAGTCGAGACTTCACTCCGGCTGGTCGAGGGGATCCACGACCGCTGGCTCAGAGTCATACGAGCCATGGACGCCGCGCACTTCGGGCGCACATACGTGCACTCAGAATCAGGTGTGAAGGACCTCGACTACATGCTGGCGCTGTATGAGTGGCACGGTCCTCACCACATCGCGCACATCACTCGTCTGCGGGAGCGAATGGGCTGGTAGTCAGTGCTGATGTACGGCGCTGCTGTCTCGTCGCGTCATGGTGGCCTCGAGACGCTCGGCCACGGGGCGGGGAAGGTCGGTGAGATGTTCGTTGACGATGCGCCAGCCTTCGGGCTGGCGCTGCCAGACAGAGGTCCAGGTGCCACCGATGACGTGGGGTGCCCCGCGGTCGGTCCAATGTGGGACGGTGTACTGAGCTGTCAGGACGGCGGTCGCGGGAGTAAGCACGTCCACGTCCATCCGCTGCCAGGTCCATGTGGGGTCGATCATGTACTGGCCCACCCCGTCCCAAAAAGCGTTGATCGACATCTGAAGCGAGTCGCGGGTGCTGGTCATGCGCCCACCCGCTGTCGACACGACTCGGCCCTGGGTCGGGTACACCGACATGAACCGCGTCACGACGTCGCCCTTCGAGAGGTCGTAAGCGTCCCTCACCGTGGCGCGAATGGTGTCGGCGATAGCAGCCCGCGACGCGTCGCTCAGCGAGCCTGCCGTTGGTGCACAGCCCCAGCCCAGGAGCAGCGCGGCGAAGAGAAGGCGAGGGTAGATGAACCGTCGTGTGTCTTTCATGCGAGCGTGGGGTAGGGCGTAAGAGAAGCCTGATACACCCGAGGCGGCCATTTTAGTCAGGCGCCGCGTTGTCCCTCCGGGGAGACACAGAATTGTCGCCTCGTGAGGACGTTTTCTGGCTCGACAGGCCTATGCTGCGTGGCCTGCAACATGCTTGCGGTGATGTAGGTAGTATTGTAGCAGTTGTACGGTACCTGTCTCTGGGACGATCCCTGCGGAGGACCCATGAACACTCGGTCGGTCGGAGCCTTGGGCTTGATGGCGTCAGTTGTCTTGGCATGCGGCGGAAAGGGAGAGGCCGGGCCACTGGCGGATGATCTGAAGCGCGATCTCGAGGCCACATCCACTCAGCTGGAACTCGCCGGTCAGAGTGGTCCTGCCATGCGATTCGTCTCGGAGCTCGAGCAGGGAAAAACCGCTGAGCCGGTGGAGCGCTCGCGAACCCCTCGGCGGGTGGCCGCCAACAACGTCGGCGTACAGCCCGAGCAGCAATCGACCCCCGCGCCTGAGGTCCAGCAGGAGGTCCACGTAGCACAGGCCGTCTCCGAGGCCCCGCAGGCACCGCAGCCTGTTCCTGATGCGCCCAGTGTCCCGATGGTCGCGCCGCGACCCGTTTCGTTGCCCGTGGATATGCCAACTGAGGGGACCGGTCGCGGCGGGATGGGTGGAGCTGGGGTCGGTAGCGGTGACTACGGCGGCGGTATCGGGATTGGCGATGTGATCGGGGTTGTCATTCGTGGTGGAGGGGTTGGTCCCGACCACTGCCCGCCGCCCCGCCGTCGGCCACCGCCGCGCCGCGGTATCCCTTGATCGCTGCTTCGAAGAAAGAAACCGGGAGCCCCTGTGGGCTCCCGGTTTTGCTTTCCGACACGGTGCGTGTGACTGGCGACTGAGGTGACGAGTGGGCATCTTCCGCGCCGATTCCGTAACTCACCCCAGAGGCGAATGATCACGAAAGACTTTCCCGACCACCACGACGCTGAGTTGGTCCTGAAGCTGTATGAGATGCGCAGGGAGCCGGTCATGCGAGAATCGCGGACGGCCATCAACACCCAGTTCTATCCCGGCTCGTTCGACGACATCGCGGCCGTGATCAAGACCGACCACCCACTCAACGCCGCGTATCGTCAGGTGGGCACCTACTGGGAAATGGTCTACGGCATGGCGAAGCACGGCATCGTGCACACCGATTTCATGCTGGAAAGCTGCGGCGAGGGTCTCTTTCTCTTTGCACGCGTCGAACCTTTCCTGGCGCAAATCCGGGAGCAGAATCCCTTTGCCTATCTGAACGCCGAGTGGGTGGCCAATAACTCCACTCGCGCCAAGGCTGCCATGGCGCTGTTCCGCAAGCGGATCGCCGCACGCGCGGCGGCAAAGTAATGGCAAAGTCAGCAGAGCAGGCGGCCGCGCCTGCGTACGTCATTCGCCGCTCGAAAATCCAGGGGCGTGGTGGATACGCAGCGCGCGCCATCAAGAAGGGCGAGCGCATCGTCGAGTACCTGGGTCAGCGGATCTCGTGGGCCGAGGCGGATCGCCGGTATGACGACACTAAAGTCAAGCGCCATCACACGTTCCTCTTCACGGTCAACAACCGGACGATCATCGACGCCGCATTCGATGGCAACGATGCCCGCTTTCTGAATCATTCGTGCGATCCGAACTGCGAAGCGATCATCGAGAAGAGCCGGGTCTTCATTCATGCGATGAAGGACATCCGGAAGGGCGCTGAGTTGCTGTACGATTATTCGTACGCCCGCGACAAGAACACCACCGAAGAAGACGAGAAGCTCTACAAGTGCCTCTGCGGATCGAAGAGCTGCCGTGGTACCATTCTCGAAGCACCAAAGAAGAAGAAGAAGGTGTCGGCCCATCACACCGCGTCGCGACACACTGCGAAGAAGCAGAAGAAAACAAAGGGCGACGGTCGCAAGTCGGGGAGCAGCGCACGTCGATGACGATTAACCGCCCGGCGGCGCGTGTCCTGCTTGGCCAGGCCATCGACTACGCCGGGTTGTTTCCTCCCGCGTCGCTTTCGATGGCCGATGCGGTTGCCGCGTGCACGTCGTATCGGCGCAGCGCCGATGCCTGGGCACTCGGACGCTTCGTGGTGCCGGCGGCCCGACTCGGCGAACTTGCCGCATCCGTGCGCGAACAGTCAGGCGCCGCGGAGGTCTGGCGAGTGTCAGCACTGGTGGGATCAGCGGCGGAATTGGCATCGCTGGGTGACATGCGTCCCGAGTGGTCGCCACTCCTCATCGACGCCGCCGAAGGCAAGGCGGCCTCCCCTGACGAAGTGCGGGTGTTGGCCGCGCAGCGTCCGGCGGGTGTGGCCCTCTTCGTCGAACTGGTCGTCGGCGATGCCCTCGAGGCGTGCCTCTCCGCAGTTCGGGACGCCGGCGTCGCAGCCAAACTGAGGACAGGAGGCGTGGTGCCCGAAGCCTTCCCACTGGCGGCAGAGGTCGCGCGCTTTCTCCGCGGCTGTGTGGCGAACCAGATCCCCTTCAAGCTTACCGCCGGCCTGCATCATCCAGTGCGCGGGGAGTACCCGCTCACCTATGCCGATGGCAGCGCGCGGGGTGTCATGTACGGATATCTGAATATGCTGCTCGCGTCCGCACACGCCCTGCGCGGAGGGTCTGCCAGCGATCTCGAAGAACTCCTGACGGCCGACCGCGCCGTCACGCTGGCCTTTACGGGCGATGGCATAAGCTGGGGACGCTTTGTCTTTACGGCGTCAGACCTGCAGCGTGTGCGGAGTTATGTCCCGGGGTTCGGCTCGTGTTCCTTCCGGGAACCACTGGACGACCTCGCAGCGCTGGGAGTAGCGGCATGACCGATCACACGCACGATTCCTCGAGACGCTCCTGGGTCGCCAGCGCCAACGATGCTGCGACCGACTTCCCGCTGCAAAACCTTCCCCTTGGCGTTTTCCGCGCTCTCGGAAGCGCCGCACCCTGGCGAGTGGGCGTCGCGATCGGCACTGAGGTGCTCGACCTCCGGGCGGCCGCTGGGCAAGGGTTGCTGCCCGGCTTTGGTCCCGGCCTGTTCGATGGCACGTTGAACGCGCTCATGGCCGAGCCGGCGTCGCAATGGCGCACGCTGCGCCACCTGGTATTTGAACTGCTGGCCGAGGGCGGGGCAGGTGGGCCGGCGTCACAGCTGCTTGTTCCGCAGGCGTCGGTGGAGCTGCGGTTGCCGGCTGACATTGGCGACTACACGGACTTCTACGCGTCTGTGTATCACGCCACCAACATCGGGTCGATGTTCCGGCCCGACAACCCACTGCTGCCTAACTACAAGTGGGTGCCAATCGGGTATCATGGTCGTGCCTCGTCCCTGGTGGTGAGCGGGACGGCGGTGACGCGTCCGTGGGGGCAGACCACCGCCAAGCCAGAAGGGCCGCCGTCATTCGGAGCATCCCGGCGCCTCGACTACGAAGCCGAGATGGGGTTCTGGGTTGGCGGCACCAACGCGTTGGGCACCACCGTCCCCATCACCGACGCGCCCGCGCGGTTGTTCGGGGTGTCATTGCTCAATGATTGGTCGGCTCGTGATGTGCAGGCGTGGGAGTATCAGCCCCTTGGTCCCTTCCTGGCGAAGAACTTCGCGTCGACCGTCTCGCCCTGGGTGGTCACGATGGATGCGCTGGCACCATTTCGCTGCCCGGCGTTTGTTCGTCCGGAGGGAGATCCGGCGCCGCTCGACTACCTGACCTCGGTCGCGGACCAGTCTGCCGGCGGCCTCGATGTGACGATCGACGTGCTGATCGCTTCAGCGGCCATGCGCGCCGCGGGGGCGGAGGCGTACCTGGTCTCTCGTGGCACCCTCGCCGATCTCTATTGGACACCGGCGCAGATGCTCACGCACCATACCTCCAATGGCTGCGACCTGCATCCCGGAGACCTGCTCGGCTCCGGGACGGTGTCTGGCCCAACGAAGGAAAGCCGCGGATGCCTGCAGGAGCGCACGTGGCGTGGCACCGAGCCGCTCACGCTCCCGTCGGGTGAAACCCGGCAGTTTCTCGAGGACGGAGATGAAGTCATCATGCGCGCCCATGCATCCAGGGCGGGCTTTCGTCGTATCGGCCTGGGCGAGTGCCGCGGGATCGTGCTCCCGGCCCACGCCTGACACCTGAACATCACTCGCCATGGATTTCATCGTTCCAGGAAACACTCCGCCCGCTGGACATTACTCGCCGGGCGTGGTCCACAATGGTCTGGTGTATGTCTCGGGGCAGCTTCCCATCAAGCCCGGGCAGGCCGAGCATGTCATCGGGACCATCGAGGAGCAGACAGAACAAACGCTCCGAAACGTGCAGCGGGTCTTGCAGGCGGCCGGCTCCGATCTCGAGCACGTGCTGCAGATGACGATTTACGTGAGCGATGGCGAGCTGTGGGGGAAGGTCAACGCGACGTATGCACGGATCATGGGTGATCACCGGCCGGCGCGAGCCGTGGTGCCGGTAAAGGACTTGCACTACGGCTATCAGATCGAGATCCAGGCGATTGCCGCGCTTGCGCCCCCCAGTCACACTGCTGAATACCAGGTTCCCTGAACGAGAGGTTCGCCATGCGTCGTGTCGGATATGCCCTGTTTGCCGCGTTCATCGCGGCTGCTGAACTCACCGCTCAGGATGCCTTCACCATGCGCGAGGAGATGATCCCCATGCGCGACGGGGTGAAGCTCTATACGCGCATTTTCACGCCGAGTGTGGCTCGCGGCAAGCTGCCGGTGATGCTCGTCCGCACCCCGTACGGCATCGGTGGTGCCACATCGGCGGGCATTGCCGCCGGCATGGGGTTCCTGGCGCGAGACGGCTACATCTTTGCCTATCAAGACGCCCGAGGGAAGTTCAAGTCCGAGGGGGAGTTCGTGATGATGCGGCAGCCGCGTCAGAACCCTAACGACCCGAAGTCAATCGACGAGGCCACCGATGCCTGGGACACCGTCGACTGGCTGGTGAAAAACGTGCCCGATAACAATGGGCGCGTTGGCATGACGGGGGTGTCGTACCCTGGTTGGCTCACCGCCATGGCAATGCTCGAACCGCACCCGGCGCTCAAGGCGGTCTCGCCGCAAGCATCGCCGTCGGATATGTGGCTTGGCGACGACTTCCATCACAATGGTGCGTTTCGTTTGAGCTACGGCTTTGAGTACGCCGTGATGATGGAAAGTGGCAAGGATGTGAAGCCCTTTGCCTTCGACGTGTATGACACGTACGAGTGGTATCTCCGGCTCGGCACGCTGGCCAATGTGAACCAGAAGCTGCTGAAGGGGACCATTCCCACCTGGAACGACTTCTCGCAACGCCCGGACTACGATGCGTTCTGGCAGCGGCAGGGGATGAAGCCCTGGCTCAAGCGGGTGACGGTGCCAAACCTCAATGTGGCGGGCTGGTGGGACCAGGAAGACTTCTACGGACCCATCACGATCTACCGCGAATTGGAGCCGCACGACACCAAACGTCAGAACTTCCTGGTGGTGGGACCCTGGAATCACGGCGGCTGGATGCGCGGTGAAGGGAAGTCGTTAGGTCCCATCCAGTTCGAGCAACCCACGGCGCAGTTTTTCCGCGACTCGATCATGGCGCCGTTTTTTGCGCACCACCTGCACGACGCCCCCGATCCCCGCCTGGCCGAGGCCATTGTCTTCGAGTCCGGGAGCAACAAGTGGCGACGGTACGATTCCTGGCCCCCGCGCGCGGGCAGCGTTGCCAAGTCGTTCTACTTTCAGGCAAACGGCGGGTTGTCCACGGAGGCGCCAAAGAGTGAGGCGCCGGCTTTTGACGCCTATGTGTCGGATCCGAAGAAGCCCGTCCCATACCGCCAGCGTCCCATTCCACCCACCTTCCAGGGCGCCCCGGGCTGGTCCACCTGGCTGACCGACGACCAGCGCTTTGTCGCCAGTCGTCCCGATGTCGTGTTGTGGGAGACGCCCACGCTCACCGAAGATCTCACGATTGCCGGTGACATTGCGGTCACGCTTCACGCAGCGACCACGGGAAGCGACGCCGACTGGGTGGTGAAGCTCATCGACGTCTATCCTGACACCGGGATGTCAGAGCCGCGAATGAATGGCTTCCAGCTCATGGTCGCGAACGAGGTATTCCGCGGCCGCTACCGAAAGAGCTACAGCAAGCCCGAACCCCTGGTGCCCGGCAAGGTCACGGATTTCACCATCGATCTGCACACGCAGGCCTACACCTTCAAGAAGGGGCACCGCGTGATGGTGCAGGTGCAAAGCTCCTGGTTCCCGGTGATCGACCGTAATCCGCAAACCTTCGTCAAGAACATCTTTGAGGCAAAGGAGAGCGACTTTCGCACGGCGACACACCGGGTCTACAGGTCGAAGCAGTTTCCATCCAAGATTGTGCTGCCAGTGGTGAGTGGGGCGGTGCAGTAACCGCCCCGTCTCACCCTACATGTTCTCCACCATTGCCTTGCCGAAGCCGCTGCAGCTCAGCAGCGTGGCGCCCTGCATCATGCGCTCGAAGTCGTAGGTCACGCGCTTCTGGCCGATCGTCTTGTCGAGCGACGAGATGATCAGGTCGGCGGCTTCGTTCCAGCCCATGTAGCGGAACATCATTTCACCGGAGAGGATGACCGATCCCGGGTTCACCTTGTCCTGTCCCGCATACTTGGGCGCGGTGCCGTGGGTGGCTTCGAAGACGGCGTGTCCGGTGAGGTAGTTGATGTTGGCGCCGGGGGCGATGCCGATCCCACCCACCTGCGCGGCCAATGCATCGGAGATGTAGTCCCCGTTGAGATTCGGCGTCGCAATGACGCCATATTCCGTGGGACGCGTAAGAATCTGCTGGAGGAAGGCGTCGGCAATGACGTCCTTGATGACGATGCCGTTAGGCAGCTTCATCCACGGGCCGCCGTCCAGCAACTCGGCGCCGAACTCTTCCTTGGCACACTCATACCCCCAGTCACGGAAGGCCCCTTCCGTGAACTTCATGATGTTGCCCTTGTGGACCAGCGTCACCGAGGTGAAGCCGTATTGCACGGCATACTTGATGGCCGATCGCACCAGACGTTTGGTCCCTTCGGACGAGATTGGCTTGATGCCAATGCCACTCGTCTCGGGGAACCGGATCTTCTTCACGCCCATCTCGTTCTTCAGGAAGGCGATGAGTTTCTGTGCCTCGGGCGTGCCCGCGACCCATTCAATCCCGGCGTAGATGTCCTCGGTATTCTCGCGAAAGATCACCATGTTCACGTCCTGCGGGCGCTTGACCGGCGAGGGCACCCCTTCGAAGTAGCGCACGGGACGGACGCAGGCGTAGAGGTCGAGTTCCTGACGCAGGGCCACGTTGAGCGAGCGGATTCCGCCGCCCACTGGAGTCCCCAGCGGACCCTTGATGGCCACCAGGTGGTGGATGATCGCCGACAGGGTATCTGCGGGCATGTAGGTGTCCACCGTGGCCTTGGCTTTGTCGCCGGCCAACACTTCGAACCAGACCAGCTTGCGCTTTCCGCCGTAGGCCTTTGCGACGGCGGCGTCAAACACCAGCTGTGACGCACGCCAGATGTCCGGCCCCGTGCCATCCCCCTCGATGAACGGGATGATCGGGTGGTCAGGCACCTGCAACACCCCGTCCTTCATGGTGATGGTGTCGCCGGTGGTGGGAGGCACGAGGTGCGTGTACGAAGGCATGAGTGGCGTCGTGAGAGTTCTGGTGGGCGTTCGGGTGCGAATCTATCGCCCCGTCTGGGCGAGGGGCAGCGTAACCGAACTGGCCCCGGCGATCTCTTCCGCCCATCTTCCACCCTTCTTCACCCTCACCAGCCGATCATGACACCGGCGTACGACCTCTCTGGCAAAGTTGCGCTCGTCACCGGTGGCACGCGGGGCATTGGGCAGGCCATTGCGACCGCGCTCGGTCGTCAGGGTGCCCGGGTGCTGGTTTCGTCGCGAAAAGGCCCAGCCGTGGACGAGACGGTCGCCTCGCTGCGCGCGGCGGGGTATGCCGCCGACGGCATTCCGGCCAACGTGAGCCGGCTCGACGAGTGCCAGAAGCTCATCGACGCCGCCCTCGCCATGGCTGGCCGCGTGGACATTCTGGTGAACAATGCGGCGACCAACCCGGTGTTCGGGCCTGTCGAGAACACCAGCCCCGAGGCCTTTGCCAAGATCATGGATGTGAACCTTCGGGCACCGTTCGAGCTGGCGAAGGGTTTCCTGCCATCCATGAAGGCCTCGGGTGGCGGCGCCATCGTCAACATCTCCAGCATCGGTGGCCTCGCGCCCGAGCAGGGGCTGGGGATCTACAGCGTCAGCAAGGCGGCGTTAGTGTCGCTGACCCAGGTGATGGCCAAGGAATGGGGCACCCATGGCGTGCGGGCCAACGCCATTTGCCCCGGGTTCATCAAGACCGACTTCTCGCAGGTGCTCTGGTCCAACGAGGCGGTGATGGGCGAGGTCCTCGCCCATCAACCCATCTCACGCATCGGCACCCCTGAGGATGTGGCCGAGCTGGCGCTCTTTCTTGCGTCCCCGGCGTCGGCGTTTTGTACCGGAAGTGTGTACCTCGTGGATGGTGGCTACCTGCTCTGATCAGGCAGGGTATACCTCCAGCACCCCGGCGGCACCCATGCCGCCCCCGATACACATGGTGACCAGCCCGTGGCCGCCCCCACGTCGCCGCAGTTCGTAAATCAGCTGGGTGGTGAGCTTGGCGCCGGTCGCGCCTAACGGGTGCCCGAGCGCGATGGCCCCGCCGTTGACGTTGAGCTTGTCGTCCGGCATCCCGAGGTCCCGCTTGACGGCCAGGGCCTGTGACGCAAAGGCTTCATTGAATTCAATGAGGTCGATGCGATCCATTCCAATACCGGCCTTGGCCAGGGCCTTGGGGACGGCCTTGATCGGGCCGACCCCCATGATGTCGGGATCGACGCCCGCCACGGCGTACGACACCACACGAGCAAGAGGCCGAAGACCGGCGGCTTTCGCGCGATCACCCGACATCAGCACCAGTGCGGCGGCGCCGTCCGAGTAGGGGCTCGAATTGCCCGCGGTCACGCTGCCACCGGCGCGAAATGCTGCCGGGAGTTTGCCGAGACGCTCGAGGGTGCTGTCCTTCCGCACCAGTTCATCCTCGGCGAAGAGCCCTTCAGTGACCGTCTTCTGGCTCCCCTCCCAGCGAATCTGCTGCACCGGGATAGGCACCACCTGATCGGCAAACACGCCGCGCTCCAGCGCGGACGCCGCCTTCTGGTGACTGGCGAGTGCGTACGCATCCTGTTCGTCGCGCGACACCTTCCATCGGGTCGCCACGCGTTCTGCGGTCAACCCCATGGCGATCATCCCTTCGGTCATTCCGTCGTGCAGCCGCACATGATATCCCGACATCGGGACCTGGCTCATCATCTCCACGCCGCCGGCAACGACCACATCGGCCATGCCACTCATGATGGCCTGCGCCGCGCTTGCCACGGTTTGCAGCCCTGATGAGCAAAAGCGGTTCACGGTGGCCCCGGGCACGTCGACCGGAAGTCGCGCGCGCAAGACGGCCAGACGCGCCAGGTTGAGCCCCTGGGCGCCTTCGGGCATCGCGCAGCCCCACAAGACATCATCAATCGTGCGCGGATCAACATCCGCGCGTTTCACGGCTTCCTGCAGTACGAGCGCCGAGAGGTCGATCGGATGGACTCCCGCCAGCGACCCATCGCGTTTTCCCCGGCCCACCGCCGACCGCACGGCGCTCACAATCACGGCATCCTGCATAACGAGTCTCCTGGGGTCAGTTGCGAAGGGGTTTGCCGGTGGTCAGCATGTGCGTAATACGGTCCTGGGTTTCCCGGGTGCCGAGCAGGGCCAGGAAGGCCTCCCGCTCGAGATCGAGAATGTCCTGCTCCGTGACGTCGCGCGGAGGGCCATCGCCTCCCGACAGGACGTAGGCGATATGCTGTCCGATGCGGACATCGTGGTCCGAGATGTATCCGGCCTCCCGCATGGCCCAAACCGCATAGTGCAGGTTGCCGATGGCTTCGCGTCCCAGGGCGCGGATCGTTCCGGGGACAGGCGGGGCGTAGTCGGGCGCCAGGTCGAGGACGCGGGCCTTGGCATCACTGAGCAGACGATCGCGGTTCATCGAAATGCGATCGCCCTCGCGCAGCAACCCCATCTGGCGTCCCTCGAGTGCGCTGGTACTCGTCTTCGCCATGGCAATCATCTGGAAGGCGCGCTTGACCCCCTGGAACGGATCCGCCTCGTCATACACGGCCAGTTCGCGGGTAAAGCGGAACAGCAGTTCTTTGGTGCCACCGCCACCCGGCAGGAGTCCCACGCCCACTTCCACCAGCCCGGCGTACAACTCGGCATGGGCCTGCACCCGGTCGGCATGGAGAAGCATCTCGCATCCGCCGCCTAACGTCATCCCGAATGGCGCAACGACCACCGGGAAGGGCAGGGTGCGCAGCGACATCACGCCTTGCTGGAAGGCATGGATGGCACGCTCGAGCACCTTCCATTCTCCGGCCTGAACCTGCGCTGCGACGAGCCCCAGGTTCGCGCCAGCGCTGAAGGTGCGTGGGTCGGAGTTGCCGATCACCAGTCCTGCGAGCCCCTCGGTGCGCACGCGTTCCGCCGCGCGGCCGAGCATTTCGAAGACCGGCGGGCCCAGCGTGTTCATCTTCGCCCTGAACTCGAGCAGCAGCACGCCGTCACCGAGATCGAGCAGCGCCGCGCCGTCGTTGGTGTCTCGCGCTTTGCCGTTGAGATGCAGCGCCGGCAAGTCGATCAGCCCGGGAATGGGCTCGATCGGGGCGTACTCACCCGCCGTTGTGAGCTGCCGAAGTCCGCTGTTCAGCTGCCGGTAGAATCCTTCTTGTGCCTTGCTGAGCAGCGGCGGCACCGGACGCCCGGACGAGCTGAGCGTGGTTCGCAGAAAGTCGAGCCCCATGGCGTCCATCTGCCGGAAGGGGCCCATCTCCCATCCGTATCCCCATTCCATGGCCCGGTCCACCGACGAAATGTCGTGGGCGAGCTCTGGCGTTTTTTCGATCGTGTAGGCCGAGATGTCCACGAGGAGCTGCCGCAGGAACTCGGCGCGCGGCCCCCCGGCTCTGGTGAGTTGGCCCAGTCGCTCGGCAAGGGGAAGTTTCTTGAGGAAGGCGAGTTCCTCCATCGCCACGTCCTGCCTGGGAGCGTATTCCAGCGTGCGCCAGTTGAGCGTGGCAATACCCTTTTTGTCTTTCCGGTAGAAGCCGGCGCCCGTCTTTTCGCCCAGCCGTCCGCTCGCAATGAGCTGATGCACCCACGCCGGGAGCGCAAAGTCCTCGCCCGTGACCGCGCCGGTGCCCTCGGCCACGTGCGCCAGCACGTCGATGCCGGAGATGTCGCCGGTGCGAAAGGTCGCCGAGTTCGCGCGTCCCGAGAATGTCCCCGTCAGCGCATCGACTTCGTCGATGGTGAGACCGAACTGCTCCATCAGACGCAGAACACGGACAACTCCGTACAGGCCCAACCGGTTGGCGATGAACCCCGGTGCATCCTTCGCAATCACCACACCCTTGCCTAACGTTCGTTCGGCAAACAGCCGCATGCGGGCCAGGGTGTCGGGGCTCGTGGAGACGTCCGGGATCAGCTCCAGCAGGTGCAGGTATCGCACCGGATTGAAGAAGTGCGTGCCGAGGAAGTTGCGACGAAACGCTTCGCTCCTGCCCTGGGTGAGGATGTGCATCGGGATGCTCGAGGTGTTCGACGCGATGATCGCGCCGGGGTGCACCACCGCCTCGAGTCTGGCGAAGAGCGCCTGCTTTGGCTCGGCGCGCTCGATGATCGCCTCGACGATCCAGTCACAGTTGGCAAGTCGGTCGAGGTGATCCTCGACATTGCCTGTACTGATGAGCCCGGCGCGTCCGTTGTCCATGAACGGAGCTGGCCGCGCTTTGAGCGCCTTGGCTACCGCTCCCTTGGCGAGTCCGTCGCGGTCGGGCTGGCCCGGCACGTCGAGCAACACCACTGGTATTCCAGCCGACGCGCAAAGGGCCGCGATCCCGCTACCCATCGCGCCGGCCCCGATGACTCCCACTCGTGTGATGTGCATGACTTGACGATGTGACGAGGAGTGAAGGGGACAAAGTTCGGAGACCCCACCCGCAAAAAGGAAGTGCCCTTGTCGATCAAGTGTTCCGTGGCGGTGCCCCTACCCCCGGAATGAGTGCGCGAGTACGCTCCCGTCATGCGTAGCCTCCTCGTGCCCGCCTTGCTGGCGCAAGTCGCCACCTTTGCCGCTCATGCTCAGCGTCCGGCGCCGGAGGGGGACTCTCTGACCGGCCCTGGTGTCTCGCAGGCGCTGGCTCAGTACCGTGCGCGCCACCTCGACGGCGTCCGGTATGATCTGCTCCTTCGGGTCAGTGAGGGCGACACAGCCCATGGACGGGTCATCATCCGCTTCCGCCGGGTGCGCGCAGGGGATGCCATCATCGATTTTCGTGGACCGTCGCTCGGCCGGCTGATGGTGAATGGACGCGCGCAGCCGGAGCCAGCCTGGAATGGGGCTCATCTCCGAATCCCGGGCCGATTGCTTCGGGCCGGGGAAAACAAGGTGGAGGTGGAATTCTCCACGAAGGTCGCCGCTGCCGGTGCATCGATCATTCGCGTGAAGGATCCGGCGGACTCCCTCACGTACCTCTACACGCTGCTGGTGCCGTCGGATGCCCACCAGCTTTTTCCCTGTTTCGACCAGCCCGATCTCAAGGCGCGTGTGACGCTGACCCTGGTCACCCCGCTCGCATGGCGCGCCATGGGCAATGGAGCGCGTCTGCGTGCGGACTCCACCTCGCGCGGGCTGGTGCATGTATTCCGCGAATCGGAGCCAATCAGCACATACCTCATCGCCTTCGCCGCAGGGCCGTGGGCCGAGCTGCACGCGAAGGGTACGAAGAAGCCCATCACCATGTTCGTTCGGCAGTCGCGTTTGCGAGATGTCGATGCCGACTCGATTCTTGTGGCCAACGACCGTGCGGCTACCTGGCTTGAGGAGTACTTCGCCACGCCATTCCCGTTTCACAAGCTCGACGTAGTGCTGGCGCCGGCATTTCCCTTTGGTGGCATGGAACACCCCGGAGCGATTTTCTACTCCGAGGAACGCTTTGTGTACCGCGAGCGACCCACACAAACGCAACTCGCCGGGCGCACGTCAACCATCTACCACGAGGTCGCGCACCAGTGGTTTGGTGACCTCGTCACCATGACATGGTTTGACGATCTCTGGCTCAAGGAAGGCTTTGCCACCTACATGGCGGCACGCATGCAGGATGCGCTCGACCCGGCGTCAGAGGCATGGAAAACCTTCTACCTCCGCAACAAGCCCGCGGCCTACGCCGTCGACGTCACCGAGGGCACGACGCCGGTTTGGCAGGCGCTCGACAACCTGGATCAAGCCAAGAGCAACTACGGCGCGATCGTGTACAACAAGGCGCCCAGTGTGCTCAAACAGCTCAACTACCTGGTCGGCGATTCGGCCTTTCAGGCGGGCTTGCGGCGGTTTGTGAGACGTCACGGGTACGACAACGCCACCTGGCGCGACTTGCTGCTGGCCATCGGTACCGCGGCCGGGCGTCCGCTGGATGCCTGGGGTGAATCCTACATTTTGAGAGCAGGCGTGCCTGTTATCGAGCAACGGATCTCCATTCGCGACGGGAAAGTGGTTTCGGCGCAACTCGTGCAGCGACCGGCGCGTCCCCTCTCCGGGCCCCGGCCATGGCCCATCCGCACCGAACTCCTTGCTGTCGGCGAACGCGGCGAGACATTGCGTCTTCCGCTCACGATTTCGGCAGAGACAACAACGGTGGCCGAGCTGGCCGGGCGACCAGCCCCGCACTTTGTTTTCGCCAACGCGCAGGACTATGCCTACGCACCTGTGCTTCTCGATCCCGCGAGTGTGGCCTGGCTCGAGCGCGGTATCGGTCAGGTCAAGGACTCCTTCCTTCGGGCGATGTTGTGGGGTGCGCTGTGGGATCTCGTGCGCGAGGCCACGCTTGGCCCCGATCGCTTTCTTCGCGCGGCGCTGCGCGAGCTTCCGGCGGAGCGGGATGAACAGCTGGCCGGCGGACTCATTGGGCGCATCACCCGAGCCTCCACTACGTACTTGAGCGACGTGCAGCGTGCGGCATTCCTCCCCGATGTGGAACGTGCCCTGTGGCAGGGTGTGAGCGACACAACCACTGGTTACGGCCTCCGGAAGGCGCACCTGGACGCCTTTGTCAGGGTGGCGGCCACCCCACCGGGCGTCGCCTTGCTCGAGGGCATCCTTGATAGCTCGAGTGTGGCGGGGGAGCCGCTTCGTCCCCCGACGAGATGGGCGATCGTGACGCGACTTGTCGGCCTGGGGGCGCAGGGAAGCGAACGGCGTCTCGCCGAAGAGTCCCAGCGCGATCCAACGCCTGAGGGTGCACGTCGGGCCTTTGTTGCAGGCGCGGCGCGCCGGGACGCAGCCACAAAGGCGGCGTACTTCCAGCGGTACTTCTCGGACGCGTCACTCAACGAGGACTGGGCAACCGCGAGTCTCGACGCCTTCAACGCGACTGACGTTCAGGATATCACGCGACCATATCTGGTCGCCGCGCTCGACTCGCTCCCCTGGATTCAGAAGAACCGTCGAATTTTCTATCTGGGCTCATGGATCAGCGCTTTTCTGGACGGACAGAACACGGAAGAATCGCTGACACTCGTGCGTGCTTTCCTGCAGTCGCGAACCCAACTCGGCCCCGACCTTCGCGCGAAGGTCCTTCAGTCGCTCGATGAGCTGGAGCGTACCGTCCGGATCCGAAAAGCCTTCGGCATCGACGGTCCGCGTGCCACCACCATGCCAAGCCCCTACGAACAGTGAAACGCGCGGTCGCTCTCGTTCTGGTCGCAGCCGCCTGCACGCCATCGGTCGAGGAAGAGCGTGCCCTGGGGGAGGAGTATGCCCGCCAGGTTGAAGCGCAGATGACGATCAGCAAGGACCAGCAGCTGGACCAATACATCGACCAGCTGGCGGCGCAGTTGACTCGATCGGCTGACTCCACGGGCCACACCTGGCGTTTCACGGTCGTTGAAGCGGACGAAATGAATGCCTTTGCAATCCCGGGCGGCCATATCTACGTGAACCGTGGTCTTGTTGAGCGCGTGGGCACCATGCCCGAGCTGGCCGGAGTGCTCGCGCACGAGGTTGGGCATGTGGTGCTTCGCCACTCCGCGGAGCAAATGGCCAAGCGGAGCAAGGCGAATGTGGCCGTGAACCTCTTCTGCTCCCTTACCGGGTGGTGCGAGGGGACCGCAGCGCAGGTTGCAATCAACGTGGGCGGTGCCGCCTTCTTTGCGAGGCACAGCAGACAGGACGAGGCAGAGGCGGACTCGGTGGCTGTGCAGTATCTCGTGGCCGCAGGTATTGATCCCTCTGGCGTGCCATCGCTGTTTCAGCGTATGGCGGCCGAACGGAAGGCGAGCCCTGACCTCTTCGGGGCGTTCTTCAGTAGCCACCCACTCGACGAAGAGAGGGTGGAGCGTACGTCCGCCCTTGTTTCCGCGATACCGGAGAGCACCAGAACTGGGCTGCGGAGGGAGGACGAGGGCTTCATGGCGATCAAGGAGAGGCTGGCGGTATCCGGCAATTCTGACGGGGCCGCGCCCGCCGATTCTAGTGACGGTCGCTGATCCTCCTGGCGCGGCCAAGTCGTGATCCGCGGCTTGCCGGGCGCCGCAGAATGAGAGGCGAAGTGTGATCAGCAGCGCAATTCGCACATCCCAAGACCACGACGGGCTCATGCATAACGATGAGGCAATGTGTCCGATGCGGAGCGGAAGTCGATATGGAGCATGGATTTCCAGTACGCAAGCGACAAGTTACTGGAAGTGAAGTGCCCATAGGCACGCAGTGTGCTACTACGGGTACGAGTCCTTGTGTATTCCGGCGTTTGGCGAAATTATTGCCCGCGCCAAGACCCAGGTGAAGAATGCTTGCTCCGCTGAGTCCATTCGATGCATACCGCTCCGACCTCGACCGCTTCGCCAAGCGGTCGGAGTTTGGGAATGCCGACACGGTGTGGCTGCTGCTGGCCCACTGCCTCGGTCGGCTCAGTCGGGTGGGCGAGGGGGTCCGTGAGCAGCTGGCGCATCAGTCGGCCGATGCGCTCCGCGACCTGATGGACGCAAGCATCGCTGCAGGCACCGCGAGCGATTCACCCCACATGGCTGACCTTCGCCGAATTGTGGGTGGGCTGGCAATGATCGACACCCGCGCTGGTGCAGACGCAGTCAGCCGCTCGTGCCGCGGCTTTGCGGCTCGGATGGCCGAAGTGGGCGCTCTTTCGGTGGCGTACTCGGTTCTGGGCTATGCCCGCGTGGTGGTGTCACAGGGCGGCGACCGCGAACGTGGCTTGCTCGCCGCTGACCAGGCGCGTGTCGCGCGTCAGCTTGGCGAACTCGAGAGCTCCGACGAGCTGTATCGCGTGGCGACGATGATCGGTGAGCGGAGCGGGGATCAGGAACTGGTGGCGCGTGCAGCGCTGGGTCGAGGTGTGCTGGCGCGTGTGCGCGGCAACTATCCCAAGGCGCGCTTGTTCTTCCAGACCGGTCTCGAGATGGCCCAGCAGGCAGGCGCCCGCGAGCTCGAATTCTTTGCGCATCAGGGTCTCACCATCATCCATGGCGTCAGCCGTGACTTTGACGCCGGTGTGGCGCACGGCTGGGCCGCCTTCCGCCTTTGTGATGGTGACAGCAACCGTGAAGCGGAGTCGCTGACCAACCTGGCCCAGCTCTGTCTCGACGCCGGCTATCCGAAGGCGGCGCTCCGATCATTCCTCGGTGCTCTGTCGCGCACTTCGGTTCTCCGCGTACGACTGAGCGCTTTGGGTGGTGCCGCGCTGGCGGCCGGACGGGCTGGCGAGGTTACGATGCTGCAGCGTCTCTCCCAGGAGATTCAGGAGAGCGTCGAGCGCTCGGCGCTTCCGTACGAAAATGCTGACGCGCTGCGCGCGCTAGCGAGCGCGCACGCAGCAATCGACGACCAAGTTGGAGCCGAGCGATTCAGGCAGCAGTGCCAGAAAATCGCCCGGGCCCGCGGGTTCTATGAACTCGAGATGTCGTGTGAGCGTCCCGAGATCGCGCGCGTCGCAGCCAAGCCGGTGGCGCGCGATCTTCAGGAGGACAACTACGGCGTCATCACCACACTCGAGCTCTTCGAGCCCGAGACGGATGAGGCCGCCTTCGCCCTTACACGTTCGGGTTGACGTAG
This sequence comes from uncultured Gemmatimonadota bacterium, assembly GCA_902826615.1. GTDB lineage: Bacteria > Gemmatimonadota > Gemmatimonadetes > Gemmatimonadales > Gemmatimonadaceae > RBC101. The sequence goes on along the minus strand of CADEFN010000003.1, from coordinate 207,897 downwards.
TTCACGTTCGGGTTCACGAAGTTCACGTTCGGATTCACATAGTTCACGTTCGGATTCACGTAGTCGGCTTTCGGAGCCGTCGGGGTGGAGCTGCAGGCGGTGAAGCCAGCGATGACGGTGGCGAAGGCGGCGAAGCGAACGATGCGATTCATAGGTCGGTCCCCTTAGTGGTTGTTGTGCCCGCGATACTGTATCGCCAGGTAACGGGCGGCACTGACACCGTATGGGCAATGCCCTTACATGGTGTAACCTTCTGGGGCGTATCCCCACGTTTTTTTTGACCTGACCGCATGATCGTCGCTGCCATGCTCTGGGACACCGCCTCCCGGGCGAGGCTCACAGAGGCGGCTCGCAACCGCGCCCATCTCCACCTCTGCGACCGCCCGTCCGAACTCAGGACCCTCGTCGAGAACGGCCTCACGGATGTGGTCGTCATCGAAATGGAGGATCCCTGGGGCGTTTCGACGCTGCCCGTCGTTCGCGAAATCAAGGCGGATTATCCGAGCATTCCCATCGTCCTGTACTGCGCCCTGTCTGCTTCGAACTCGCGGGATATGCTCGAGTTCGCCAAGGCGGGAGTGAACGAACTCGTACTTCGGGATGTCGACGATGTCCGGGGACCTCTCGCCACCGCGCTCACAGAGGCCGGGAATCGGCGCAGCGCGATGGTGATTTTCGAGGAGATCGCCGACCTGGTTCCCCAGAACGTCGGGACCATGATCCGGTATTGCCTCGAGAACGGCCGTCGCCCGCTGACCGTCGAAGAGGTGGCGTCAGCGCTTGGAGTGCACCGCAAGACGCTGGTGGATCGACTCTCCCACGTCGGAATGACACCCAGCGCCGTGATCTCCTGGTGCCGGCTGCTGGTGTCCGCCAAACTGCTCGAGGACCCGGGCCATACGGTGGAGCAGGTGGCCCTCCTCCTCGACTTCCCGAGCGGTACCTCCATGCGGAACATGGTCAAGCGGTACACGGGTCTGCGCACGACAGAAGTCAGGCAGAACGGAGGGCTCCGCTGCGTGCTGCACGCGTTCAAGCAGAAGCTGGCGAGACCGGTCCCGGTACGACGGGTCGCCAGCTGAGCTAAGGAGCAGCCTGAGGCGTCAGGGGATGCGGTCGCGACACCACGAGCTCGTTCCCGATCAGTTCCACCGCGCAATGCTCGCCGGGGACAAGGGACTGGAAGAGCTCACTCGTCACAAAGGGGTGGTCGTGCGCTTCACCCTCGTGATGGGCGCATCGCGTGCAGCTGAGCCGTTCGAGCACCGCCGGGGCGCAGCTGTCGCCCACTCGCGCGGTCAGCGCGGGCACGATCGATAGCCGGCGGAATGTGGTGTCGGACACCTCCAAGCGGCCGTCCCGCGGGGTCTTTCTTCCAATGGCCCTAACCTCGAGCAGCATCCTTCGTCTCCGGGGTAGTGGTCAGCGAATACGTTTGCCGCCCTGGATCACGGCGCGCACGTCGCGCATCACGGTCATGTCCGTGAGGGGATCGCCACGCACGAGGATGATGTCGGCGTAGCGCCCAGCGGCCAGGACGCCAATGCGGTCTTCTGCCTTGAGGAAACGCGCAGGCCACAAGGTGGCAGACTGGATGATCTCCATGGGCGGCACGCCCAGCTCGCGCCACTTCACCATCTCGCGCCAGGTCGCATCGCCGTGGAACATGGCCGGGATGCCGGCGTCGGTGCCGATCATCGTGCGAACCCCCGTCTCGCGGAGCTGCCTGAACTTCGTGGGAAGAATCGGGAGGCGGGAGGGGAAGAGTGCGTAGTACGGCAGCTGCGGAATGGCTCTGAGTGAGCGGCGGATTTCGTCGGCCATGTCGGCGGGCATGCCCTCTCGCCACGAGGGGTCATCGAGCCGCTCGGGAAAGACGGTGCCCGATTCGTACAGTGTGAACAGGGGTGAAATGGTCGGTGTCCAGTACAGCGCCGAGTTGCGCTCTCGCAGCCGCTGCAGAATGTCTTCGGGATACCCGGGCGCGGTGCCGAGTCCGGTGTGTTCGAAACCATCGACGCCGTGATCGAGCCCAATGCGGATTTCGGCCATGCGGTGCGCATGGGCCACGACCGGTCTGCCGTTCTTGTGCGCTGTTTCCACCACCGCTCTCACTTCATCGGTTGTCATCTGGTCCTGATCGATGAGCTTGATGAAGTCCACCCCAGCATCAATGATGCGCTGCACCTTCTGGCGAGCGTCTTCCGCCCCGGTGACACCCCAGCGAAAGTCCTTTTCGTACGCTTCGTAAGTCGCATGCTGGATAAATGGTCCAGACACGAAAAGCCGAGGACCGGGGATTTCACCGGCGGCAATGCGGCGCTTGACCGAGAGGATGTCGTCCAGGCGGGCCCCCAGATCGCGGGCGGTGGTGACGCCCGCCATCAGCAGTTGCTTTGCCGCGATCGGCATGACAAGCGTGGCGTCACGCGTGCCGTACAACTCATCCCAGCGTTTGTAGTCGCCGTGACCGAGGATGTGCAGATGCACATGCATGTCGATCAGCCCGGGCATGACGGTCATGCCGTTGGCATCGACGGTCGGCGTCCCCGGTGGAATCACCACATCGCCCAGGCGCCCCACACTCACGATGCGTTCGCCTGAGACGAGGATGACTCCGTTCTCGACAGGCGGTCCGCCGTATCCATCGAGAATGCGGCCACCAACCACGGCCAACGTTGGCCGTTGTGCCTGGGCGTGTACGAAGGGAGAAGCGCTGACGCTGAGGAGGAGCGGCAGCAGGATCAGATGGCGGAAGCGCATTGCCTAACGGGAGTGGATGAGGGCGGCCTGATGGAGGGCGTGACGATATCCCTCCATCACGTCGGCGACCGGGGTGACGGCGTCGATGCCGGCCACGCTGCGGCCGGCCTGCCAGTAGTCGCGGTTGGAGTCACCGCGACGGTTGGACTGGCGCAACGCCAGTACGGACTTCAGCGCATAGAGGGAGCGCATCCATCGTTTGGTGCGGCGTCCGCGCAGCATGAGCCGAGCGAACGGGCCGGCCCTGAGCCCTAGACGCTGGATGTACGGAGTATTGATGACGGCGACCGGCACACCAGTCAGCCGTTCGGTGTGCACAATGTCGGTTTCGGTCGCGCCGACAATCGCCTGCTTGTACGCGTCGTGGGCCGTGCATTCAGTCGTGGCGATGAAACGCGTCCCGAGTTGTGCGCCGACGTAGCCCACGTTCAGTGCTGCCACCAGCTCATCGGGCCGGGCGATGCCCCCCGCGCACACCACTGGCAGGCCCAGCGGGGCCAGTTCGTCGAAGAGCGCCTCCATGGAACGCGAACCGGCATGTCCCCCGGCGCGACGATTGACGGCAATGAGGCCGTCCACGCCGCCATCGAGCCCCTTCTGGCCCCAGCGGCGTTCGGTGACGTCGTGATACACGACACCACCCGCCTGATGCACCACGTCGGCAACCCATCGCGGATTACCTAACGAGGTCACGAAGAACCGTACGCCTTCCTCGAGCGCAATGTTCACCCATCGGACCATCCGCTCGTGGTAGCTGCGCGCGCTTTGCTCGATGAGCGCATTCATGCCCAGCGGGCGCTCACCAGAGAGGCGGCGCATGAGGCGGATGCCTTCGCGGAAATCGTGCCCATGCACGAAGGTGAGGGAGATCGGCTGAAAGACCCCGATCCCACCATGTCGCGAGACGGCGGCAACCAGCTCGGGATTGCTGCACGGGTACATGGCACCGCAAATGACAGGGAGCTCGGTGCCCGTGTGGGTGGAGAGAATGGTCAGGGGTCGAGATGTCGGAGGTAGCGCTGCGGGTCGCGCAGAAAGTCTCGGGTGAAGGTCACATGCGCGAGAGAGTCGTAAGGTACTGCCTCGATCGGGGTCTCGTCACACGAGTAGATGGTCGCCCCGGGATACGCGAGAAGAATCGGAGAATGTGTGGCGATGATGAACTGTCCGTCGGCCTGCTCGAGTTCACGGATCATCATGAGGAGCGCGAGCTGACTCTGCGGCGAGAGTGCGGCCTCGGGCTCATCGATGAGATAGAGGCCGCCAGGCACAAAGCGCTCGCGAAAGACGCGGAGAAAACTCTGTCCATGCGAGTTGGCGTCGAGGTCAATGCCGTACCGGCGCTCCATCTCCGCGAGCGAAGACCGGATCGGTCCCTCGCGCAGAACGCGCGCGTAGGACGACGCATCGGCAAAGGATTGGGCGACTTCGTCCAGCTCGTCGAGCAGGGCCTGTCGCATTTGCGCCACCGACTTGGCAAAGCCAAAGAAGTCCTCGGCGCGGAGGAAGAAGCCGCGGGACGTGCGCTTGCTCCACTGCACGGTGATCGCCTGCGCGAGTTCGCGCTGGGCCGCCAGCGTGGTATCGGCGGCCGTGGATGTGCTTCCGATCGTTGGCAGCTTTACCGCGGCGGCGATGGCTTCCAGGATCGTGGACTTCCCCGAGCCGTTTTCACCCACCAGAAAGGTGACGGCTGACGGGAAGGCGAGGGTGGTCAATTCACGCACGACGGGCACCGAAAAGGGAAACCCCGTTCGTGTGCTGGCCTCGCGGCGCTTGCTGATGCTGCGGAGGTGGATCATGCGGGGTAGATTGCCCGCCGGGCGACGAATGCACTGCTCACAGAGGAGAACTTCCATGACACGTAGCGTACTCGCAATGCTGGGGATGACGTTGAGCCTCGCCACACCGGCCTGGTCGCAGGGAAGGGCGTTCACCCCTGCCGACTGGTACAAGGTGACGACGGTCAGTGCCCCCGCCATGTCGCCCGACGGGAAGCAGGTCGCCATGACGGTGACCACCGTGCGGGAAGGCGAGAACAAGCGGCACAGCGAAATCTGGGTTGCCCCGGTCTCGGGGGGCTCCCCACGCCGCTTCACGAGTTCGGGGTACGAAAGCAGCAACCCGCGCTGGTCACCCGATGGCGCGTATCTGCTCTTCACCTCGCAACGCCCCGGGGCCAAGGGGCGCACGTGGGGCATTCGAATGGACCAGCCCGCGGGCGAGGCCGAAGAGATCGACCGCTTCCCAGCCGGGAGTCTGACGGCAGACCGCAATCTGGTGGTCTGGAGTGAGGTCCCCCCGTCGGACTCGGCTCCGAAATCAGATGCGTTCAAGGAGATGCCCGCGATGGCCCGCCCGCCATTCGGATCGGTTACCTCGCCACTGGATCCCAAGCGCTTCGACGGCCGCCACATCACGGAAATGCGGTACAAGTCCAACGGGCCCGGGTTCCTTCCGGGGCCGCGTGAGGCCCGGGTCTATCGGCCCACACAGATCTGGCGACAGGCCCTCGCTGCTGCGGCAAAGAAGGTGATGGTGGACAGCACCGTGTATTCGCGTCGCGGTGCCGCGGTGTCACCGGATGGTCAGTGGATCGCCTTCACGGCCGATCCCGCGATGCGTCCTGACAGTGTGGTCGAGGCGGAGCGTGATTCGCTGGCGCGGTTGCCCTATGACGCCAAGCGCGATGAGGCGCCCCGCAACGAGGCCGACATCTTTGTCATCCCCATTGGGGGCGGCACGCCCCGCCGCCTGACGAGTGCGATGGGAAGTGAAGGAGACCTTGCCTGGTCTCCCGATGGGCGCTGGATATCGTTTGTCTCAGCTCCGACGCGGGTGGCGTCGCAGCGTTTGTACGTCGCGCCTGTCGCGGGTGGAGCACCCGTGAACCTCCTGGGCGACTGGACCTACGAACCGGAGGGGTATGAGTGGCTGCCGAATGGCCAGATCGCCATGTCGGCGTCCGTCGGCGGCCGGTCGGGTTACTTCATGGTCGATCCTGCCACCAGGCAGATGAAGGAAACATTGGGTGGGCGCCGTCGCATGTCCGGCTTCTCCACGGATGCTCAGGGAAAACAGGTCGCCTTTGTGGCCACCAGCATGGACCGTCCGACCGAGGTGTTCGTGGCCAACGTGGACGGTTCGGGCGAGCGGCAGCTTACGATGTTCAACGACGAGTTGCGCAAGCAGGTGGCTTTCTCAGACGCAGAGCGTTTTACCTACAGGAGCACAGGCGGTCTGGAAATCGAGGCCTGGCTGATGAAACCATACGGCTACGTGGCGGGCCGCAAGTATCCCGCGGTGCTCTACATCCACGGTGGTCCTCACTCGGCGTACGGCGAGAACTGGTTCGACGAATTCCAGAATCTTGCCGGCGCCGGGATGTTCGTGCTCTTCACCAATCCGCGTGGATCGTCGGGGTACGGTGGAGCCTTTACGTATGCCACTCGCGGTCGCTGGTTCGCGGAAGACTATCAGGACCTCATGAAGGGTGTCGATATCGTGGCCAAGCGCCCGGACGTGGACTCGACGCGCATGGGGGTGACGGGTGGGTCGTATGGAGGTGTCATGACCGCGTGGGTAACGGCCAAGACCACACGCTTCAAGGCGGCGCAGGCTGATCGTATGATCTCCAACTGGTGGTCGTGGTACGGCACCAGCGATGCGCAAGGACTCACGGAGTTCGAGTTCATGGGGAAGCCGTGGGACAACCCGGTCATGTATGACACACTTTCCCCGATCCGCTACATCCGGCGTGTGAAGACTCCTACACTCATCGTGCAGTCGGAGGAGGACCACCGCACACCCATGACCGACGCCGAGCAGTGGTTTGTCGGTCTCAAGAAGCAGGGGACGCCGGTGGAATTGATTCGGTATCCACGCAGTACCCACGATCTGTCACGCAGCGGCGAGCCCTGGCTCCTGGTCGACCGGCTCGGTCGGCTGCGGCAGTGGTTTGCGCACTGGCTCACGCCAGGGACCTCCAGCGCGACTCCATGAGTGAATGGCTGATCCTCGCCCTGTGTATCGCGCAGGGCGGGGCGCTGGTGCTGCTCGCCGCACGACTTGCCCCGGGTCGCACACGACGTCCCCCGGTGGAGCCCATTCCCGCTGGTGTGGAGGGGACGAGTGTTTCGGTGCTCGTTCCTTCGTACAACGAGGCAAAGCGCATTGGCCCCTGTCTCGAAGGGCTATCGCGGCAAGGCAAGCCCGTGCGGGAAATTCTGGTGATCGACTCCCGGTCCACCGATGGCACGGACGCACTCGTCGGTGACGCGTCGGTGCACGATCCGCGTATCCGTTTGCTCAACGACCCTCCGCTGCCCCCAGGCTGGGTGGGCAAGGTATGGGCGCTGCAGCACGGTCTCCACGAGGCCACCGGCGACTGGGTGCTGGGCGTGGACGCAGATACAGCGCCGGTGCCCGGGATGGTGGCGGGGGTCATCGATGCCGCCCAGCGCGGTCACTACGATGTGGTGTCGTTTGCGCCCCGTTTTGCCGGGATGACGGCATCAGAGCAGTGGCTGCAGCCCTCGATGCTGCTCACGCTGGTCTACCGATTCGGAGCGGCTGGCGCGAAAGACCCGCCGCCGGAACGTGTGATGGCGAACGGGCAGTGTTTCCTCGCGCGGCGCGAGGTGTTGGTCGCCCACGGTGGGTATGAGGCCGCCCGCACGTCCTGGGCCGATGATGTCTCGCTGGCGCGTCACCTGGCGGCATCGGGCTTGAAAGTCGGATTTCTCGACGGGTCGCGTCTCTACGATGTGCGGGCGTACGAAAGTCTTGGCCACATGTGGCGTGAGTGGGGGCGTTCCTTCGATCTGTCTGACGCCACCACACGTGCCAGGCAGTGGTTCGACGTGTTGTTTGTCGTCCTGGTACAGGGCCTTCCGCTGCCGCTGCTGATAGTCCTCGGCGTCGCTGGCGTACCCGCGACAACCGGTGGCCGTGTGCTTCTGTGGCTCAACGTGGCGCTGGTATCGATTCGCGCGCTCATGACACTGGCGCTGGCGGGCAGCTATGCCAGGCGCACCCCGGGCTTCTGGTTGTCGCTCACGTCCGATCCCGTCGCGGCAGTGCGGCTGATTCTTTCGTCACTCAAACGACCGCGTCAATGGCGCGGTCGGGCGTTCACACCGGCGCGTTAGGCAGTCACGGCGGCGCTACGACGCCGCCAGAGGAGCAGGAGGGCTGCCAGGACAATCATGACGCCGTCCTCGACGAACCACGGCGAGTAGGTCATCAGCACCAGCGCGAGAGCGGAAACGAGGATCGAGACCGAAGCCACCGGGATACCAAAAGCCGCAAACTCCCTAAAGCTGATGCGTTCACCCGCCCGCTCGGCGAGTCCGGTGGCGGTCACGTTGGCCGAGGCCCCGATCACGGTGGCGTTGCCGCCGAGGCATGCGCCGAGTGAGAGGGCCCACCAGAGGACCTGGGTGGGGCCAGGCATGGCGGTGACCAGCTGCGCGACAACGGGGATTGAGACGGCGACAAATGGAATGTTGTCGACCAGGGCGGACATGACCGCCGCGACCACGAGAATGAGCAGGCTTGCGGCGAGGATGGCGCCCCGATCGGAGAGGCCCAGACCGCTCTCGAGGGCGGCAATGCCATTCTGCAGCCCTGTGGCTGCATTGCCGATAAGCCCGGTGTCCACTGCGGCACCGACGAGAACGAAGAGGGCGGCGAAGAAGGCAATCGTCGGCCACTCAATGTCCTTTTCGGTGATTTCGAGGATGCCGTGAATCCGCTCTTCATGTGTTGGACGTTTGGTTCGCACGTAACGCCAGTCCTGCAGCATCAGGGCGAGGGCGGCGCCAATGGTGGCCGGCACCGCGACCGGCATGTGCGTGATGTGGTGCGTGAAGAATCCGATGAGAATGAAGACGGAGATGACGCCGATGCCCTTCCAGAGCACGGGATCATTCTCGAGATGTGACTCGGGCGCTGCGGCCGGCGCCGGTGCCATGGCTATCGCTGAGGTCAGCATGGGACCGAAAACCCTTCCGGCGTACAGGTCGAGCCAGGCAAGCAAGGCGATACAGGGGAAGGCCAACGTCTCGACAAACTCCAGAAAGGACAGTGGTGCTGCCGACCCGATGAGGATGTTGGGCGGGTCCCCGATGAGCGTCGCCGTGCCACCGATATTTGACGCCATGATCATCGGCAGCAGCAAGGCGCGAGGGCGGACCCCGAGCTGCGTGGTGAAGGCCAGGACCAGGGGCGTGACAAAGACCACCGTGGTCACGTTGTCCAGAAAGGCCGACGCGATCCCCGTGAACCAGATGACAACCGTCAGCATGCGCCGCGGGTTGCCGCGGGAGAGTGCCAGGGCTGATGTCGCGAGTTTGGCCATGAGGCCCGACGTACGAAACACCCCGACCAGCGCCATCATCGCCGTAAGCAGCGCAAGCACATTCAGGTCGAGCGCGCTCGCCACGCGCTCGAAGGGCATGAGCTTGAACGGCGTGAAGTACGTGATGGCCCACAACAGGGAGACTGCGCTCAACGCGATGAGAACGCGATGCGCAGTCTCGATGACCAGCGCTGCAAAAAGCGCAACCAGCAGGACACCAATGATGGCCTGCGAAACGGGATCGGTGGTGGTCAGTGCCGACGCAACTTGCTCGTGCTGCATTGCAATCTGGTAGGGGAGGCTACAGCTGCTTCACCTCGGAGACCAGCTTGGTGATGCTCTGCTTGGCGTCACCGAACAGCATCGAGGTACGGGGAGCGTAGAATAGCTCATTTTCGATGCCGGCAAAGCCTGCTCCCATCGATCGCTTGAGCACGATGCAACTTTTTGCCCGATCCACATCCAGAATAGGCATGCCAAAGATGGGCGAGGAGGGGTCGGTGCGGGCCGCCGGGTTGACCACGTCGTTGGCGCCAATGACCACGGCGACATCGCAGTTGTCGAAATCCGAGTTGATGTCTTCCATGGCGAACATCTTGTCGTACGGCACATTCGCCTCGGCCAGGAGCACATTCATGTGGCCAGGCATACGGCCGGCCACCGCGTGAATGGCGTACCGCACGGTGCCACCCTTCTTTTCGATGAGATCAGCGAGTTCGCGAACGGCGTGTTGTGCCTGGGCAACGGCCATACCGTACCCAGGTACAATGATGACCTGTTGCGCGTACGCCAGCTGGATGGCGGCATCCTCGACTGTCACCGATTTGACCGTGAGTCCGGCAGCACTCTTCTTCGTGCCCGTCGCGGTGCCACCACCAAAGGCGCCAAAGAGCACGTTGGCCAGCGACCGGTTCATGGCCTTGCACATGATCTGCGACAGGATGATTCCGCTCGATCCCACCAGGGCGCCGGAGATGATGAGCACATCGTTCTGAATCACAAAGCCCGTCATGGCGCCGGCGATACCTGAGTAGCTGTTCAGCAGCGAGATGACCACAGGCATGTCGGCGCCGCCGATGGGAATCACCAGCAGGACCCCTAACAGGAGGGAGATCCCGCAGACGGCGTAGAACGGCCAGAGGTGCGCTTCTGGCGTCATGATCTGGTAGGCGGACAAGACGATGACCGCCAGAAAGAGCAGGGCATTCAGCAGCTTCTGGCCGGGATAGGTGATCGGCTTCCCGGTCATCACTTCCTGGAGCTTGGCCCAGGCGATCAGGCTACCGGTAAGGGTGACGGCGCCGATGAGCAGCGACAGCTGAATGGTGATCCCGGTGTCCACGGGGATCGTCTCGCCACGCAGTTCGGATTTGAGGAACTCGGCACCGCCAACCAGGAGCGAAGCCGCACCGCCGAATCCGTTGAGCAGCGCCACCATTTGCGGCATCGATGTCATCTGCACTGACCGCGCCATCCACCATCCCACCGCACTTCCAACAAGCAGCCCGGCGCCGAGCACCGCTGGGGACAAAATCTCGAGCCCCAGCACCGTCACGACGATGGCGATGAGCATGCCAAGACCCGAGATGGCATTGCCCTGACGTGCGGTCGCGGGGCTCTGGAGCCGTTTGAGTCCAACAATGAAAAGCGCGGCCGACACCAGATAGAGCAGCCGCTCGAGGGAGGCAGGAATCACTTCTTTTCCTCCTTCTTGAACATCTGGAGCATCCGATCGGTGACGGCATACCCGCCGACGACGTTCATCATCGCACACACAACCGCGAGAAAACCGAGCACGGTGGAGATCCAGCCAAGGCCGGCGGCTGCAACCAGCAGGGCGCCGACGACGGTGATACCCGAAATGGCATTGGCCCCGGACATCAAGGGCGTGTGCAGCGTCGGGGGGACGCGGCCAATGAGCTCGGCGCCGAGGTACGTGGCCAGCACAAAGACCACGATGCCGGTGATAAGAGCGTCAGACATGCATGAAGGCGTTGGGGGGAGTGTCGCGGGTCATACGCGCGCCTGGCCGGCGTGCGTGAGGCACATGGGGCCCACGATTTCGTCTTCCAGATTGATGGTGATGCTGCCGTCCTTGATCATGTGCGTCAGCAAGGTGAGCACATTCTTGGAGAACATGACCGACGCATGGAACGGAATGGTGGCGGCCACGTTCACCGCACCAATGATGTGCACGCCATTCACGTCGCGGATTTCACCGGGAACGGTGAGTTCGCAATTGCCACCCGTTTCTGCTGCGAGGTCCACGATGACCGCGCCGGGTTTCATGGTCCCGACCATCTCGGCGGTGATCAGGCGGGGGGCGGGTTTGCCGGGAATCTGGGCGGTGGTGATGACCAGATCCTGGTCCTTGAGGTGGCTGGCGAGGGCGGCCATGGTCTTCGCGCGCTCGTCCTCGGTCTGGGCGCGGGCATAACCCCCGGCCGCCTCGGCGTCGCTGACTGGCTCCGGCCCGACGAAGCTGGCACCTAACGAGAGCACCTGCTCCCGTGCGGCGGCGCGAATGTCGAAGCCCGAGACACTGGCGCCCAGTCGTCGCGCCGTCGCGATGGCCATCAGTCCGGCCACGCCGGCGCCAATCACAAAAGCCTTGGCGGGCGGAATGTTGCCGGCGGCGGTGGTGAGCATCGGCATGATCTTGGGCGTGTGCGACGCACCGATCAGCACCGCCTTGTAGCCGGCGATGGTCGCCTGCGAGGACAGAATGTCCATCGATTGCGCGCGCGTGATACGCGGGACACGCTCCAGCGCGAGGGAGGTGACTCGGCGCGTTGTGAGCCGCTCGACGATGTCGGGACTGGTGGCCGCGGGGAGAAGCGAGATGAGGATCGCTTCGCTACGGCACTGGTCGCTCTCGGCGAGTGTGGGCTTTTGCACCTTCACGATCACGTCGCAGTCGCCGAAGATCGCGGCCGGGTCGCCAACGAGCTCGGCGCCGGCGGCGGTGTAGGCGTCGTCCGAACAGAAGGCCGGAATTCCGGCTCCGCGTTCAACCCGAACCTCGACACCACTTTTCTTCAGCCGTGCCACGCTCTCGGGCACAAGCCCTACCCGGTGTTCTCCAGGAGCGGTCTCCCGGGGGACGCCAATCCGCATGCAAGATTCCTGAGTGGAATGACGGCGGATAATCCACCGCCGAACGCCGGAAGACAAGCGTTTCCCGCAGAAGCGGCGCCCCGTCGCGCTGGTGGCAGCGGGGGCACCAGGGCAGAACTCAGCGGGTGGGCATGGGCTTGAGGTACCGGGCGGGGATCTCGTTCCCGGGGCGCTCGGCATCCCAGTAGATGGTCACCACCCACCAGCGTGCACCATCCTTGAGCAGCTGGATGGAATTGATGCCACGGGCAAAGGGTTTTTCCTTCGTGTCGGCGGTCCGGCGCGATTCATAGGTGCTGAACGCGTGCATGATGTTGCCGTAGCTCTCCGACGTCCGGCTTACTTCGACCTCGAAAAAGCCGTCGCGTTCGAGTGATGGGCCTGCACGTTGTATGTAGTCCTCCACGCCGAGGACAACGAGGTTCGCGCCACCATCCTGACGGGGCGCGGTCGGAATCAGCCGGGCATATGGCGCCATGATGGAACGGAAGCGATTCCAGTCGCGCTTCTGGCCCGCCGGGCCGGAGATCACGTCGTACAGCGTCTTGAGAATGGCGTCAGGTGATGCCACGTCCGCCGGTGCCGCTGTGGGCCGCGGGTTGGTGTCTTGCGTGGGAGGAGGGGGCACCTGCGCGTGCGCGGGGCGGGCGAGGCAGAGGGCCAGTGCAGTGCCCGAAAGCAGAACTCGTCGGATCATGAGAGGCGGGAAGGGATGCACACAACATCGCATCCCTGCTGCTTTCGCGGGAGCCGCCAATATGGCACCACGTCTGTCAAACTCAGGGCCGATACGTCACGCTCACGTACGGTCGCAGCTTTTCGTCATAGGGTTGATCCAGCGAGTAGCCGAGCCCGGCCCGAATCCGCGTGCTTGGCAGTTTCACGAAGCCGATGGAGGGGAAACTCCATTCGTCCTCGATGCCGAACACTCGCTGATACGAAGTAATGCTGTCGCCGGCCGAAACCCACACCGCGTACGGTTGGACCCCAAAGGCCCGCAGCGATGCGCGATACAATGCCACCTTCTGTCCGGCCGAATAGCCAACGGGCACCGACGGAAGTGAGATCCGCTGGCTGAGGAAGGCCTGATCGAGGAAGGGGAGATAGGCGCCTCCAACCGCAAACTGCTCAAAGGCCCGCCCAAAGTCGCCAGGCTCGGGCGCAGTGACCGTGCCCTGGGTGGCTTCGAGACGAAGGGAGCGCCGAGGGCCCCCCATGGCTAAGGTGCCGCGCACCACCCGTCGTGACCACGATTCACCGCGGGTGCTGCCTTCGGCGGCGGTGGCAAACACCTGTGGCGAGACCGTCACTCCGCCCAGGGAAAAGGTCAGGCGCGTGGTCAGCTCACCGAAGGCCATTGCACGCGATGCGGCGTCGAGCTGATTGCCGTCCACCCGGCCGACACTGCCGCCGGCGCGAGCCAGCCAGCCATAGGCCGCCTTTTCCCGCGCATGACGCGCAGCCAGCCCCATTCCCGTGTACCGCGAATCGATGTTGAGCGACGCAAAGGTGCCCGACGTTTGCTTGGACGGTGCGTGATCGGCATACCAGATCGACCCGTCCAGCTGCAGCGGACGGGTCCGCAGCGCCGTCATGGCCGAGCCGCCGCGCCAGCCGCCTCGCTGCCCATAGGTACCCTGGAGCACCGTGCTCCATCGCCCAATCGGGTCAATGCTGGAGAGCATGAGGGTCGCCATGTCGCCATCGGGTCCAAGGCTCACTCCCGGCAGCAGACGCCAGCCACGGGGGCCGAGTCCGTAGTCGCCCGGGCCGGTCACCGGTCCCGGACGAAAGGTGAGCCCCGCGTTAGGCGTGCGTGGGGCAGCGGGGGTAAGACGGGCGTCGAGCGCTACCACACGCTCGGCGCCGTTGCTCCGCGCGCCCAACCGGCGCAGATCGTAGCCGCGTGCGTGCAGCGCCAGAAACCAGACGCGACCGTCGGGGCCAACGTCAGGCGCGGCGGCGGCACCCGTCAGCCGGGTGAGCATCCGGCCGTCGCGACGTGCCGGATCGATCGACTCGAGGTTGGGCACGCCGCCGGCTTCGCTGACCACGACAAGACGTCCGTCGGGCGCCCAGGCGGGTGCATAACGACTCGCGCCATCGGCCATGACCACCGGCGTCTCCGCGCCCGTGAGTGCGTCAACCACCGAGACGCCCCACGCTCCCTGGCGCTGCACCGAGAGGGCGACCCGCCGCCCGTCAGGGGAGACACGGGGGCGATGCCAGACCACGTCGGGTGAACCGGCGACCACGCGCGTGATTTTGCCGTTGGCGAGGTCGACTCGCACCACGTCGCACACGCCACCCGCGCATTGGACGGCGATGGCCCACTTGCCATCGGGTGTGGGGTCCGCGGTGCGAATGCCGGCGCCGTGGGTGACGCGCCGCACGCCGCCGCGCCGGTTCCAGATGAAGAGGTCCGGGCGCGAGGCCCCATCGCCTAACGGTTCATCGCGCACCACCAGCAGACGCTCCCCATCGGAGAACCAGCGCGGGGCGTCGTGTCCGCGGCCGCGCGAGGCCCGCAGAACAGCAAGCGCACGTTTGGGTGCGGGAAACGAGTCAACCGGCGCCACATCTTTGGGGTCAGCATCGAGGGCGCGGCGGCGCGCCCAGGCAGAGGCGCTGTCGACACCTTCGTCCACCGTGCTCCACACCACCACCCGTGACGGGGCGGTAGGCGACCGCAACACGGTGGCCACCATGTTCCCATCCTTGGAGACCGCGGGGTCGCCTGTTCCCCAGGCCAGCCGCTGGATCAGCTCACCTTCCACCAGACCTGCCTGGCGCAGCTCGCGTCGCGCCTCGAACGCCTTCTCCATGACCTCGGCATAAAACGCCCCGTACAACTCGTCAGGCGGGGCGCCATACACTCCACGAAATGCTTCGGAAAACGAGCGACGCTGGCGGGCCGACATCCGCTGCCAGAGATGCCGGAGCGAAGGCTCGCCCTTGCGTTGCGCCAGCCACTCGAAGAAGGCCGACCCGACGAGATAACGCATGGCGCCGCCCAGGAAGGGGCGTGTCGAGTTAAGCTCTCGGTAGTTTGGCAACTGACCCTCGAGGGCCCACTGACGGAGAATCGCAGGCCTGCCGACGCTGTTGGGGCGCCCGTTCCCGGTCAGCCGACCTTCGATATACGTCGCGTACCCCTCGATGACCCAGGCAGGCGCCTTCCGCGCTACCGGCCCAACGCGTGCCGGGAGGAGACGCCATAAAAAGCGCTCACCGCCGTTGCGCGAGGCCACGGTGAGGTGCGCGATGTGGCCATACTCATGGACCGCGAGCACCTCACCCCAACCGCGGTGTGTGCCAAATGCGACCCCTGGGGTGGGCGGGGTGGGCCAGAGAAAAATTGTCGGGTCGTCGAGCAGGGGCACGGCAAAGCCATTCGCCACGTTGCTCGGATCCTCCACCATCACCGTGGTTCGTCCGGAAGGTTTGCTGCCCACCAGGTCGTGCACAGCGGCGGCGTAGCTCTCCAGCCGCTCGGCGACGGGGAGGACCCAGGTGCGCATGTCGGCTGGATAGTGGACCCGAAACGAAGGCGTGGTGATCGTTTCCCAGGCCTGTGTTGGGCGGGTCAGATACTGGCCCTGGGCCAGGGCTGGTACGAGCAGGAGCGCGAGAGACGCGACGAGGCGATACGACGACTTCATGGGGAATGGATTGGGTGTCCTCGGGGAGACGATGCGACACCTTGCTCCGTCCCGTACGCGGTCGATGGTGGTCCCAACCTACCGATCCCAGCCGTGCGTCGGCTGGCCCCTTGTCACGCTCCAAGTGTGACCCCTGTCCTCCAAAACAAAAAGGGACGCCCGAAGGCGTCCCCCTGAAGACCGCGGAATAAGGATCAGGACTTTTTCTTGGACATCGCGTCCTGCACCCACGTGAGTGGGATGAGGAAGAGAGGGGTCAGGAAGTGACCGAGCAAAAGGTTCACCCAGGTGAGGGCAAGAAAAAACGCGCCAAGGCCGAGACCAGCCCACAGGGTGCCTAACGGACCATGAGTTTCCACGAGTGCTCTCCGAGACGTGTACGAAGAAGTGAAAGGTAGCCGGGTCGCGTTTTCCCGTCTAGCCGTGGTGTCCCGCAAACGGGTGACGCCGCGTTCGGTGAACGACGACGTAGATTGAACGCCGTGACCTCACACGGTGATCCCGAGTTCGCGCGGCATGCAGTCGAGGCGCTTGTGCGCTCCTCCGACCGCATTCTGCTCGCGGTTTCGGGTGGACTGGATTCCATGGTGCTGCTGCACCTGGCGGCCAGGCAGGCCGATCTGCGCCAGCGTCTGGTGGTGGCGAGCTTCGACCACCGCACCGGTGCCTCCGCAGCAGAGGCCTTCGAGTTCGTGAAGGAGACGGCCGCAGGTCTCCAGGTGGCGTTTGTGGGCGGTCAGGCCGCTCAACCCGCAGAGGACGAGTCCACGTGGCGAGATCAGCGCTGGCGTTTCCTGCGACGCGCGGCCACCAAGAGCGGTGCGACGGTCATTGCAACGGCGCACACCCGCGACGATCACCTCGAAACGGTCGTGTTCCGCACCATGCGAGGTTCGGGCGCGCGAGGGTTGGCTGGGCTTCTGGTGGCCCCTTCGGGTATCGCCCGACCCCTCGTCAGATCGTCCCGCCTCGCCCTCGAGTCAATCGCCCGAGCGGAGGGGTTGAAGTGGGTTGATGATCCATCGAATCTCTCCACTCGGCACGCACGAAATCGGATTCGGCGGGATTTGTTGCCTGCCATGCGGGCGGTTCGGCCGAACATCGAGACTGAACTCCTCGCAATCGCCGAGAGGGCCGCAACTCTGCGTGAGGACACCGATGACATGGCCCGGGTGTTCGTGCGGGTGTCTGCGGACGGAAGGCCCGTGATTGACGCGCCGAAGTTGGGTTCTCTGGATCGAAATGCCCGGGCGCATTTGTGGCCGGCGCTGCTGGCACCGTTCGGCGTTGTGCTAGATCGACGTGGTATTGACCGCTTGGCTGAGTGGTCCCGCCCCGCCGGGTCCATTCCACTCTCGGGTGGATTTCAGGTGGTTGCGCACCGCGAGGAGATCCGGATTTTGCGGGAGCCGGGAGCCTTGCACCCTCGGACCCTCCCAGACGAAGGGGAAGTCCAATTCGGCCCATGGCGCTTCACGTCTCGCGTGGAGGGCGCGGTGGCAGGCCCCGGGGGCGGCGAGGTCTGGAGTGCCTTTGTGGAGAGCTCGGCGCACACGCTGGTGCGGGCTTGGCAACCGGGTGACCGTCTGCGGCGTGGAGGGCAGTCGCCGCGTCGCGTCAAGCGGTTTCTCGCTGAGGCGGGAATCCCCGATGCTGACCGAAGGGGGTGGCCCGTCCTAGTGACGGAAGGCGAGATTGTGTGGATCCCTGGAGCAAGCCGCGCTCATGCGGCTCCCAATCGGCCGGGTCGGCCGATGCGACTTATCACTTGTGAACGAATCGGCAGCTGATCCGCGGCTTCTTGGCCGTCAAGTCAAACGTGTGGTCTTTACTGAGGCTGACATTCATGCCCGGGTAGTGGAACTCGGCCGTGAGATTTCGGACTCGTATCCCGATGGTGATCTTCTCGTCCTTGGGTTACTGAAAGGCAGCTTCATTTTCGTGAGCGATCTCGTCCGTGCGGTGTCGCGACCTTTGCAGGTGGATTTTCTGGTCGTCTCGTCGTATGGCATGGAGACGGTTTCCAGCGGAAACGTTCGCCTCGTGTATGATCCGGAGACTGAGCTGGAAGGGAAGCACATTCTGCTGGTTGAGGACATCGTCGACACGGGTCGGACCTTGGCGAGAGTGATAGACCTCCTTGGGGAACGGCGTCCAAAATCGATTGAGGTTTGCGCACTGCTGGACAAGCACATTCGAACGTTTCTCCCGCACCGACCGAAATTTGTGGGATTTGATGCCCCCCACGAGTTCCTTGTGGGGTATGGATTGGAT
This sequence comes from uncultured Gemmatimonadota bacterium, assembly GCA_902826615.1. Taxonomy (GTDB): domain Bacteria; phylum Gemmatimonadota; class Gemmatimonadetes; order Gemmatimonadales; family Gemmatimonadaceae; genus RBC101. The sequence goes on along the minus strand of CADEFN010000003.1, from coordinate 189,720 downwards.
CACGCAGAGAACTTTCGCCATTTACCGTACGTAGCCAGTTTGCAGTAGTCACTCCGGATCACATGCCTCCTATTCCTCCGAAGAAGCCGTTCAGCTGGGCTCGTCTCTCCAAGGGTCTGTCGTTCTGGATCCTGGTGATCCTGATCCCGGTGGCCATCATCCAGCTCTCTGGCAACAAGGGCGACGCGCCCCTTGCCATCGACTACTGGCAATACCGCCAGGAGCTCGACAAGAGCAACGTGGTGAAAGCCACCGTTCAGGGTGGAAAACAGATCACCGGTGAGTTCCGGCAAAAGGTGTCGGCGGGTGGGCGCGAGTCCGCCAAGTTCGTCACCAAGCTGCCGATGAAGGACTCCGAGGAAGAGGTGAAGGCGCTGCTGGACAAGAAGGTCCAGATCGGGGCCCAGGATGAGCGCCCGTCTGTGGCGAGCTTCCTTGTCGCCCTCCTGCCTTACGTGATTTTCATCGGTCTCTGGATCTTCCTCTTCCGGCAGATTCAGGCGGGTGGAGCGAAGGCCTTCTCGTTCGGGAAGTCAAAGGCCAAGCTGCTCACCGGGGACACACCCAAGGTCACCTTCTCTGACGTTGCCGGCTGCGACGAGGCGAAGATCGAGCTGCAGGAGATCATCGAGTTCCTCAAGGACCCGCAGAAGTTCACCAAGCTTGGGGGCCGGTTGCCCAAGGGTGCGCTGCTGGTGGGTCCTCCGGGTACCGGCAAGACACTGCTCGCCAAGGCCGTGGCCGGTGAGGCCGGACGTCCTTTCTTCTCGATGTCGGGATCGGACTTTGTAGAGATGTTCGTGGGTGTTGGTGCGTCGCGTGTGCGCGATCTCTTCGAGCAGGGCAAGGCCAACGCGCCTTGCATCATCTTCATCGACGAAATCGATGCCGTCGGGCGTCATCGCGGGGCGGGACTCGGCGGTGGGCACGATGAGCGCGAGCAGACGCTGAACCAGCTCCTCGTGGAGATGGACGGCTTTGAGTCCAATGACGGCGTCATCCTGATTGCCGCGACCAACCGACCCGACGTGCTTGACCCCGCCTTGCTGCGGCCCGGACGCTTCGACCGTCAGATCGTGGTCGACGCGCCCGACCTTCGCGGTCGCGAGGGGATCCTGCGTGTGCACATGCGCAACAAGCCAATGGCCGACGACGTCGACGTCACCAAGGTGGCGCGTGGCACGCCCGGTATGGCGGGCGCCGAGCTGGCCAACCTGGTGAATGAAGCGGCGCTGCTCGCAGCACGTCGCGGGCACGATCGCATTTATATGGCCGACTTCGAAGAAGCGAAGGACAAGGTCATGCTTGGCGCCGAGCGCAAGTCGCTGGTGATGAAGGAAGAAGAGCGCCGGCTCACCGCCTACCATGAGGCGGGACATGCCGTGTGCGCTGTGAAGGTGAAGGGGAACGATCCGCTTCACAAAGTCACCATCGTCCCGCGTGGGCGCGCGTTAGGCCTGGCCTTCACGCTCCCCGAAGACGACCGCGTCTCGGTGACACGCGAGCAGATCGAAGCCCGGTTGGTCATGGCATATGGCGGTCGCGTTGCCGAGGAAATCATTTTCGGCCGCGAACGTGTGACCACCGGCGCCGCGAGCGACATTCAGCAGGCAACCGGCATTGCGCGTCGTTATGTGACGCAGTGGGGATTGTCCGATCGCATCGGGCCGATCCTGGTGGGCGAGAACGAGCATGAGGTTTTCCTGGGTCGCGAGCTCGGGAGCCGACGCGAAGTTTCGGAGCAGACGGCGGAGCTGGTGGACGCCGAAGTCAAGCGTGTGATCGACTCCGCGTATTCGCGAGCCACGGAGACGCTCACCGAAAACCTCGCATTGCTGCACTCGGTCGCGAAGTCGCTCCTCGATCGCGAAACGCTGACCCGAGAAGACTTCGATGTGCTGATGCGGGGTGACACTCTGCCACCGCGAGCACCGACGATTCCGCCGTCAGCTCCACTCGCTCCGGCTACGCCGGTTCTGCCTCCGGTCAAGCCGGTAACGCCCCCGCTCCTTGGTGGGCCGGAGCCGTCGCCGGCCTGAGTCTGACCGCGCCTAACGTGAACGCCCCGGTGCCGATCTGCGGCACCGGGGCGTTTCGTTACCTTTGGCCGTCATGAGGCGTTTTGCCGCTCCCTACGCCGCGATTTTCGCGGCACCCGCGCTCCTGGTCGCGATTTATGTGGCCACCATGGCGCCGTCAGTCACGCTCTGGGACAGCGGCGAGTTTCTGAGCGCGATGGCCACCCTGGGGGTCCCACACCCTCCTGGGACGCCCCTCTTCATCTTTGGAGGTGCGGCCTGGTGGCGGGTGCTCCCCGGCGTCGATCTGGCGACTGCGGCGAATCTCGCCTCGGTGCTGACCACGGCTGCGGGTTGCACGCTGCTCGCCCATGCCCTGGTGCGTGGGCACGGCGTCGCCGCCACAACGCTTGCGGCGGTTGTGGCGGGGATTGGAGGCGCTGTCTGGCAGAGCGCTACTGAAACCGAGGTCTACGGGTGGTCGCTCGCGTTGTCAGCGTTGATGGTCTGGATCGGAGACCGTGCAGGCCGGCTCGATGACGGGAGCGCCCCGCGCTACCAACTCTTGCTAGCATTCTGCTTTGGGCTGGGCGTGCCACTGCATCTGAGCGCACTGGTGGCTGGGCCAGCCGCTGTGTGGCTGGCGTATCGGCCCGACCGTGGAGTGTCGGCGCTGCTGCCCCTGGTGGCTGCCTGGGTACTCGCGATGGGATGCGGGCTGGTGTCGCCTGCCATTGTGGGAGCCGGAGCAGTGCTTGCTGCCTGGGCCGTGTGGCTGGCGCCAGCGGGCCATCGTACCACTCCGGTGAAGGCGGCCCTGCTCGCCCTGCTGGGTGCGTCCTTTGTACTGGTGATGCTGGTGCGTGCAAGGCATGACCCCGGTGTGAATCAAGGGAATCCGGCAACCTGGACGGCCCTCCTGGAGCTGGTAGGTCGGGCCCAGTATGACGTGCCCGGGCTGTGGCCGCGTCGAGCGCCCTTTTGGCTCCAGCTGGGAAACCTTGTGCAATACGCTGACTGGCAATTCGGCTTTGGGTTGGACAGCCGTCCCGGCGCATCGTGGATCAGAACGCCGATGACAGCGGTTCTCGTGCTCGCGGCGCTCGTCGGGGCGCGTACGCAATGGTTGCTCGATCGTCGGCGCTTCTTAGGCCACCTGCTGTTGTTCGGTGCCGCCACGGCGGGAGTGGTGGTCGTGCTCAATCTTCGCGCGGGGCCCTCCTACGGCTGGGGTGTTCTCCCCGATGGCGCCACGCACGAAGCACGCGAGCGCGACTACTTCTTCGCACTCGGGATGGCCTGCTGGGGACTCTGGATTGGCCTTGGTGTGCAACGAGTGGTGCAGAGCATTGCGGCGTGGCGGGCGTGGAGGACGCCTGTCTGTGGTGCCGTGGTCGTTGGTCTCGTTGCGGCCAACTGGGCCGCCATGAATCGGCGTGCAGCACCGGGGGACTCGGTCGCGGGCGCGTTAGGCGGGGGCATGCTGGCGTCTCTGCCGCCGCGGGCGGTTCTGATGACGGCTGGTGACAACGACAGCTACGCGGCGTGGTTCGAACAAACCGTCAAGGGACGGCGTCGTGACGTCACGGTGGTCACCCTCCCACTCCTCCCGGCCCGCTGGTATCGCGAGCAGCTGCGGCGCAGGGACGACCTTGTCCCCCTGAGCCGGCTCGAGCCATGGTCCGGTACTTACGCCATGATTGAGTCGATTGCTGCCACCGCAGAGGAGCAGGGGCGCCCCATCGCGTTTTCCCTTGCCGTTCCCGTGGCAGATCGCAGTGTCGCGGGACGCTCGTGGCGTTTCACGGGGCTGGCCTTTGTGCGTGATACCAGCCTGTCGACTGTCGTGCCCGACTCCGCGCTGCTGATGGCCACAGAACGAGCGGTGCGAGACGCCGGCTTCCGCGCCGAGGAGGGGGGTGGTCGTGACCCCGCCACCCGGTATGTCGTTCGGTTGCTACAATGCTCATCAGCGGCTCTGAGGGAGCGCGAACCGGCGAGTCAGGCGTTACTTGAAACGTGGTGTAACTATCGATAGCTTATTGGCTTATGTCGTTTCCGGGGTTGTCTGAACGACTCGCGGAGATCCGCCAGACGATTGAGGCCGCCGTCGCCCGTGGGGGGCACGCGCAGCAGGTGCGGATTATCGCGGTGACAAAAACGCATGGCCCCGAAGCCGTGGAAGCGGCCTGGGCTGCTGGAGTTGGGCTCGTCGGTGAGAACAAGGTGCAGGAAGCCCTGACCAAGATGGAACGGGTCAGCGTGCCGGTGCAGTGGCATCTGATCGGTCACTTGCAGCGAAACAAGGCACGGCACGTCAACCGGTTTGCGCTGATTCACTCGGTGGACAGTCCCAGGCTGGCCCAGGCAATTCATGAGGAAGGGAAGCGAGTCGGCCGGCCGATTCCCGTGCTGATTCAGGTGAATGTGTCTGGGGAAGACAGCAAGGGTGGGTTCGAGCCGGGAGCGATGGAGAGGGAGATCGAATCGCTGGTACGGCTGGATGGCTTGCAGGTGACTGGCGTTATGACGATGGCCCCGTGGGAAGCGTCTGAAGAAGTACTGCGGCGCACCTTTGCCGGGGCGCGCGCAGTGCGCGATCAGCTAGCCGCAGCCGGTCTGCCGGCTGTCGAGCTCTCCATGGGCATGTCGGGGGACTACGCGGTGGCGGTGGAGGAGGGCGCAACGCTGGTGCGCTTGGGCACCATTCTCTTTGGAGCGCGCGGAACATGACGGACGAGTCGTTTCACCTGACACCGCTGGATATCCGGCGTTTCGATTTCGGCAGCGCCCTGCGCGGGTACGACCGCGCCCGTGTCGATCAGTTTCGGGAGCAGGTTGCCGGTGAGCTGGAGCGCATGGCAAAACATGCGCAGACGCTGGAGGCCAAGGCACAGGGCTTTCACGAGCAGCTCCGCGCGTTTCGCGAACGCGACAAGGCCATCAACGAAGCCTTGATCTCCGCACAGCAGCTGCGGGCCGAGGTGAAAGAGCAGGCCGAGCGCGAGGCGCAGCTCATCCTGCGCGAGGCGCGGGCCGAAGGGGAACGGCTGGTGTCCGCCGCACGTGCCGACGTCGCCCGTGTGGAGCAGGAACTCGATGGACTCGTCCGGCAGCGGCACTCGTATCTGCTGCAGCTGCGGACCATGATTGAGCGGCAGCTTGCTGATGTTGAAGCCGCCGAAATCATTCCGGCGCACACCCAGCGCTCGTCCCCGCGTACTGTTCTCGAGACGGACTCCCTGCCGACCGCAACACCCGCCTGGCTCGACTCGCTCGGCAAGGACTGACCTCCACTTCGAATGGACCTGACCCCGCATACGCTCGAAGCAGTCGAGCGCGCCGCCACGGTGGTGCGCTCACGTTTTTCCAGGCAACCCGAACTGGCCATCATCCTCGGCACGGGGTTGGGTGGGGTCGCCGCTCGGATTCGGGTCGACTGCGTGATCGAATATCAGGACGTTCCGGGGTTCCCGCTCTCCACGGTCGAATCACACGCCGGGCGTCTCATCTGCGGTACGCTGGGTGGCAAGACGGTGGTGGCCATGCAGGGGCGCTTTCACCGCTACGAAGGATATTCGCTGCAGCAGGTGACGTTCCCTGTGCGCGTGTTCAAGGCGTTAGGCGCGACGACCCTTATCGTGTCCAACGCGTGTGGCGGCATGCACCCGCTCTGGAACGCCGGCGACCTGATGCTGATTGCGGATCATATCAACCTGCTCGGGGACAATCCGCTCATCGGGCCTAACGATGATCGGCTCGGGCCGCGGTTCCCGGACATGTCGGAACCCTACGATGCGTCGTTGCGGGCGCTGGCGCGATCAGAAGCGCAGCGACTGGGACTCGCGGTGCGAGAGGGCGTGTATGTGGCCGTGACCGGCCCCTGTCTGGAGACAAGGGCCGAGTATCGCTTTCTCCGTCAGATCGGAGCCGATGTGGTCGGGATGTCCACGGTCCCTGAGGTGATTGTGGCCGTGCACGCCGGGCTGCGAGTACTCGGAATCTCCATCATCACGGACATGTGTTTGCCGGACGCCCTCGAGCCGGCCAGCCTCGATCACATCCTGGCCGTGGCCGCTCGGGCGGAGCCCAATCTCACCGCGCTGGTCGCGGGCGTTGTGGAGCGTTTGTAGATGACCGATCGCTTTCCCCTGCTGCCGGCCGACCGGCCGGCGGATGAACTGGAGCAGGAAGTGCTGGCGTGGTGGCGTGCGGAGCGACTCTTCGAGACGAGCGTCGAACTCCGCCGGAATGGCCCGCCGTTCATCTTCTTTGATGGGCCGCCCACCGCCAACGGGCGACCCGGGATTCATCACGTCTTCGCGCGAACGGTCAAGGACCTGTTCTGCCGACACCGCGCGATGCTCGGGCATCACGTGCCCCGCAAAGCGGGATGGGATACCCATGGGCTGCCCGTGGAAATCGAGGTCGAAAAGGAACTCGGCATCAAGGGCAAGCAGGACATCGAGCTGTTAGGCGTCGAGGAGTTCAACCGTCGCTGCCGCGAGAGCGTCTGGAAGTACCGTGCGGAGTGGGAGCGGTTGTGTGAGCGCATTGCGCACTGGATGGACTACGACTCGCCGTACGTCACCTACACCAACGACTACATCGAGAGTGAATGGTGGGCGCTCAAGACCCTGCATGAGCGCGGACTGCTGTACAAGGGGCACAAGATCCTGCCGTACTGCGTGCGCTGTGGCACCACGTTGTCGTCGCACGAGCTCGCGCAGGGGTACGACAACGTTGAGGACCCCTCGGTGTTTGTGGCGATGGACCTGGTGCCGGAGAATGGGCAGGCGGCCGTGCGCCGTCGCCTGATTGTCTGGACCACCACGCCGTGGACCCTGGTCTCCAACGTCGCGCTGGCGGTTCACGCCGACCTGCAGTACGTCGAGCTGCAAAAGCGCGGCGTGAGTGACTGGACCATCATTCTTGCTGATGCACGAGCCGGCGCCGTGCTGGGCGCCGACTACACCGACCGCTGGGACGTGGTGCGTCACCTGACCGGTGCCGAACTGGCGGGGCAACGGTATCGCCGTCCGCTGGACTGGGTTCCCTTTCCGGAAGGGAGCGGGGCGCACGAAGTCATCGTCACGGCGGAGTTTGTCTCGGCAAGCGACGGCAGCGGTATCGTGCACATGGCGCCGGCCTTTGGTGCGGACGACTATGCGACGGGCCTCAAGCACGGGCTGTCGATGCTGCAGCCCGTGAATGCCCGTGGCCAGTTTGGCGAAGAGCTGCCGATTGTTGGGGGACGCTGGGTCAAGGACGCCGATCCCCTCATCATCGAGGAGCTGCGTCGTCGCGATGCCCTCTGGAAAGCGGGGACGCTGCTGCACGACTACCCGCACTGCTGGCGATGCCGCACGCCGCTGCTGTACATGGCGCGCGACAGCTGGTTTATCCGCACCACGCGTGTGCGTGACGACATGCTGGCCCGCAACTCCCTCGTCGACTGGCATCCGGTGGAGGTGGGAGCGGGACGATTCGGGGAGTGGCTGACCAACAACATCGACTGGGCCATCTCGCGCGACCGGTATTGGGGCACACCACTCCCGGTGTGGATCTGCGAAAAGGATGCCTCGCACCTCACCGTCATAGGGTCGTACGCCGAGCTGGCGGAGCGCGTGGGCAAGCCGCTGCCCGGCGACTTTGATCCGCACAAACCCTTTGTGGACCAATGGGCCTTCCGCTGCACGTCATGCGACGGGTGGATGCACCGTGTCCCCGAGGTGATTGACGCCTGGTTCGATTCGGGATCGATGCCCTTTGCCCAATGGCACTACCCGTTCGAAAACGCCGACATCGTGGCGCAGCAGTACCCGGCGGACTTCATTGCGGAAGGGCTGGACCAGACGCGAGGCTGGTTTTATTCGCTGCTGGCCATCGCCACCGGGCTTGGCGACGCCATGCCACGCAACGGTGTGGGCAACAAACCGGGAGAAACAGCGCCATACCGCACCGTGGTGGTGAACGATCTGGTGCTCGACGCCAATGGGCTCAAGATGGCCAAGAGCCGCGGCAACGTGGTCAACCCCTTCGACGTCGTTGCCCGCCACGGCGCCGATGCCGTGCGGCTGTTCCTCGTGGCGTCGTCAGCGTTAGGCAATCCCAAACGCTTCGACGAGGCGCAGATCCGCGAAACGGCGGCCGGCTTTCTGCTCACCCTCAAGAACGTGTACTCGGGCATTTTCGCCCGCTACGCCAATTTCGGGTGGGAGCCGACGCATGCTGCACCGCCGGTCGCCGAGCGCCCCGCGATGGATCGATGGATTCTCTCGCGATTGGACACGGTATCGGCTGCCGCCAATGCGGCGCTCATGGAGTACGATGCCACAGCCGCGTCGCGCGCGGTGATGTCGTTTGTGGTGGATGACGTCTCCAACTGGTACGTGCGTCAGAGTCGCGCCCGTTTTTACGATGTATCGTCCGCCGACAACCTGGCCGCCTTTGCCACGCTCCACACCGTCCTGGTGCAGGTCGCACGATTGATCGCGCCGGTCGCGCCCTATGTCAGTGACTGGTTGCATCGGGCCCTGCAGGGCACGTCGGTGCACCTCGAACGGTATCCCACCGGCGGCGACTATCGCGATCCGGCCCTGGAACGGGCCATGGACGAGGTGCGCGAGCTCTCGCGGCTGGGTCGCGCGGCGCGTGAGGAGGCGGGGATCAACGTCCGCCGTCCCCTTGGGCGCGCACTCTGCGTGGTCCCCGCGAGTGAGCTGGCCGGCGTGGAGCCATTGCTCCCGGTGCTGGCCGAGGAGCTCAACATCAAGAACGTCTCGCTGGTCACCACTGCCGACGACCTGGTGACGCTGGAGGCCAAGGCCAACTTCAAGGCCCTCGGCAAGCGCTTCGGAAAGGCTACACCCCTGGCTGCACAGGCCGTACAGGGTCTCTCGTCCGATGCACTTCGCCGGTTCGAGCAGGGAGAGCCCGTCGGCATTTCGGTTGAAGGCTCCGAGCACCTGCTGCAGGCGGAGGACCTGACCGTGTTGCGTCGGGCGGCCGGAGACCTGCTGGTCAAGGAGTCGGAAGGGCGGTTTGCGGCCATTGACCCGACGATGACCCCGGAACTCGAGCGCGAGGGGCTCTCGCGAGAGGTTGTTTCACGCGTTCAGCGGATGCGAAAGGAAGCCGGATTGGCAGTATCAGATCGGATACATGTATGGATTTGGGGCGCCCCGGAGATCGAAATCGCGGTTCGCGAGTATATAGATTGGATTGCTGGCGAAATCCTCGCTCGATCACTCCTGATCGGCGCCGAGAATGCGCCAGCCGAACGTGCGGCGCAAACCGTGGAGATCGATGGACTCCGCGTCAGCGTCGCCCTGATTGTGGACGAGTGAGCCATGCCGACTTCTACCGGCACCAAGAAGCCGAAGGCCATGAGCAAGAAGAACCTGCAGCACTTCGAGAAGCGATTGCTCGAGGAGCGAAAGCGGGTCATGAAGGAACTCGGGCACTACGATGACGTGTTCGGCGCCACGCCGCAGTCGGCCGACGGCGATCTGAGCGCGTACTCGTTCCACATGGCGGATCAGGGCACCGACGCCATGGAGCGCGAGAAGGCCTTTCTCTTCGCAAGCCAGGAAGGCCGTTTCCTCTGGCACATCGATCAGGCCTTGCGGCGGCTGTACAAATCGCCGGAAACGTTCGGCAAGTGCCATGGGTGTGGCGAAGAAATCGCCTTCGAGCGGCTCGATGCGCTCCCGCATGCGCGCTACTGCATCAAGTGCAAGCAGAAAGAGGAAGATGCCAAGAAGTAGGTCCAAGGCGCTGATCCTGGTTCCGCTGGTGCTCACACTGGTTGCCGCTGATCGGGTAACCAAGTCGATTGCCGAAGCCAACCTGCCGCGGTACATCCCTCGCGAAGTGTGGGGGGAGTACCTGCGATGGACATTGGTCTACAACCCGGGTGCAGCCTTTGGGCTCCACCTCGGGCCCTATTCGCGCTGGATCTTCATGGTGCTCACGCTGGGTGCACTGGTCATTCTCTGGCGTCTCTATCGGGCGGCCGATCCTGCGGATCACTGGAAGGTTTTGGCCGTTTCCCTCGTCACCGCCGGGGCCCTCGGCAACTTCATCGACCGTATCGTGTCGCCGCCTGGGGTCGTGGACTTCATCGATGTGGGGATTGGCGCGTCGCGGTGGCCGACCTTCAACGTGGCCGACATGGCGGTGTCCACTGGCGCCGTGCTCCTGGCCATCGTGCTGTGGGGCGAAGATCGAGAGGCGGCTCGCGCCGCGGTGGCCTCGCGCACGACGGCGGCATGAGCGGCGTGCCTTCGGGCACACGCCTGGAGTTTGTCACCGAGGCGGGCAGCGATGCCCGCCTCGATCTGTTGGTGGCCGCACGCGCCGATGTGTCACGCACCCAGGCCGCTACATGGATTGCGGGAGGGCAGGTGGTTGTGAATGGACGGCGCGAGAAGGCGGCCTACAAACCAGAAGCCGGTGAGGTGGTCGCGGTCACCGTGCCGCCTCCCGCCGCTCGGCCCATCGTGCCGCAGGATCTTCCGCTCCACGTCGTGTACGAGGACGACGACCTCCTGGTGATCGACAAGGCGGCGGGCATGGTAGTCCATCCCGCGCCGGGGCACTGGGATGGTACGGTGGTGAATGCCCTCATGGGCCGCGGCGGATCGCTTTCGGATCTCGGCGGTCCCGAGCGAGCGGGCCTTGTGCACCGGCTCGACAAGGATACGTCAGGGCTGCTGTTGATTGCACGGACCGAACTTGCACATCGTCGTTTGGGAGCGGCCCTCGCAGCCCGGGTCATCGTGCGACGATATGTGGCGCTGTGCTGGGGGCACCTGGCCCAGGACGTGGTGGACGTGGACAAGCCGCTGGGGCGTGACCCCCGCGACCGGCAGCGGATGGCCGTGGTGCAGGGCGGCAAGGCCGCTCGCACCACGCTGGTGCGTCTCGCTCGCTTTGACTCGGTGGACCTGGTTCGCGCTCACCTCCACTCGGGTCGCACGCATCAGATTCGTGTCCACCTCGCGCATGTGGGGCACCCGGTGGTGGGGGATGACACCTATGGCGGAGGGGGAGGACGCCGGCTCGTAAAGCTTCCGGGCAAGCGCCACTTCCTTCACGCGGCGCGACTGCGTTTCTCCCATCCAGTGAGCGGAGAGGCGATGGACTTTCGCTCTCCTTTGCCCGCAGATCTGGCAGAGACGCTGGCCGTTGTCGCCAAGGATCCCACACTCGCGTCCCATCCAGACGCGCTGGATGCCTTCGGATTTTACGACGAGGCTGGACGGTGAGCCGTCAGCTCCTTGTGGTGTCAGTGGCAGAGACGCTCTACGCCCTCCCGTCGGAGCTTGTGCGCGAAATCACAACGCTGCCGTCCCAGGTGACGCGCCTTCCTGGCGCAGAACCGTCCATTCGTGGTCTGATCAACGTGCGGGGCCAGCTCTTTCCAGTCATGGACCTCTGCCATCGCCTGCGTGGCGTCCCCGGTAACGAGGCCGTCGACGTCCTGGTTGTGGTGAGCGACGGGAAGACCCTCGGCCTTCTTGTGGACGATGTGCGAGACGTTATCCCGATGGATGAGCCCGCCGCCTCCGTGACCGCGCCGGACGAGGCGGATACATCCGTCGTGCGGGGTGTGGGACATTCTGGCGAAATGGTCGTCATAGAGCTGGATGTGCCAAAGCTCGTGAGGTCGTCGCTCGCATAGGGCAGAGCGGGACTCGCGGGCGGCTGTCAGGGGGACTGCCGTGAGCCACTCTGTCTTGATTTGTGACGACGCGATTTTCATGCGGACCATGCTGGGCGACATCTTGTCGCAGGCCGGATTCGAGATCGTCGGTGAAGCCGAAACCGGAGCGCAGGCGGTGCAGAAGTATCGCGAGCTGCGTCCCGATCTGGTGACCATGGACATTGTCATGCCGGACATGGGCGGCATTGACGCGGTCCGCGAGATTACCCAGAAGGACCCGGCGGCCAAGGTGCTGATGTGTAGCGCCATGGGTCAGCAGGCCCTGGTCGTTGAGGCGATCCAGGCTGGCGCCCGCGACTTCGTGGTCAAGCCGTTTCAGCCGAGCCGTGTGCTCGAGGCCGTGCAGCGAGTGCTTGGATAGGCGATTGCGCCGCCGTGTCAAAATACGCGGAGCTTTTCGCCACTGAGAGCCGTGATCATCTCACGGCCATGGAGCATGCGCTCCTGGAGCTGGAATCGGCTCCTGCTGATCGCTCGGCGCTCGACGCACTCTTTCGTTCGGTTCACACGCTGAAGGGCATGGGCGGTGCCATGGGATATGGCACCGTCAGCACGTTGAGTCATGCGATGGAGTCGCTGCTCGATCGTGTCCGTTCGGGGCAGGAGAGCCTAACGCCACCGAGCATCGAAACGCTGTTGCAGGCCACCGACGCGCTGGCATCCGCGGTGGCTGCCTCGACCACCGGTCGGGAAAGTGCGCTCGACATTTCCACGCTCCTGACACGACTGGCTGTCCCGGCTGCACCCGCGCAGGGGACAACACGCGTGCTGCAGATCGTTCTCGATCCTGGCACCCCGCTTCCCGGCGCCCGGGCGCAACTCATCGTTGGACGACTCGCCCGCGTCGCCGAGATCGTGCGAGTCGAGCCGGATGTAGCGGGCATGGAAAGCGCGCAGTTCACCGGGGAGTTCACCGTGCAGCTGCGCAGTGCCGAGGCGATCGAGGTCCTTGGAGATGCGGCGCGTGCCGCCGGGTTTGTGTCGAGTCTGGTGGAGGTCGTGCCACGCGACGAGGTGCGGCAGACACCCCTCTCCGTCGACGCCACCTGGAACACCGGTGATCTTCAGGCGCCGCTGCAGAAGTATGTGCGTATCGAGTCGCGCCGACTCGACGGGCTGATGGACCTGGTGGGTGAGCTGGTCACCATGCGCGACCGGTTGCAGGTGGTTGCTTCTCGCCACGGTGATCCCGCCCTCGACGAAGCGGTGGCGAAGGCGGGGCGTTTGATCGGGGAGCTGCAGGATGGGGTGATCGGGAGCCGACTGGTCCCGGTCTGGCAGGTCTTCGACCGCTTCCCGCGTGTTGTGCGTGAGGCGGCGCGGGCTGCTGGCAAGGAGGCGGTGCTGGTGGTCGAGGGCCGCGAGATCGAACTCGATCGATCGCTGCTCGAACAGGTTGCCGATCCGCTGGTTCACCTCCTCCGGAATGCTGTCGACCATGGCATCGAGCCAGCGGACGCGCGCGTCCGTGGCGGCAAGGCGGTCGAGGGGCGCGTGCTCCTCATGGCACGACGCGAGCGCAATTCGGTGGTCGTTGTGGTTGCCGACGACGGTCGTGGGGTGGACCGGCAGCGCGTCCTGGCCAAGGCGCGGCGTTTGGGTTGGGTCACCGACGACACCGAAATGCTCTCGGACGACGAGGTGCTGCGCATCATCGCCCGTCCGGGGTTCTCGACCGCCGAACAGGTGAGCGAAGTGAGCGGCCGCGGCGTCGGAATCGATGCCGTGTTGGCGAAGGTTCGAGGGCTCGGAGGAGCCGTCGAGTTTTCCTCGGTCGAGGGGAAGGGAACGGTCTTTCAGCTGCGGCTGCCGGTCACTTTGGCCATAATCCCGGCCATCATCGCACAGGTGGGGGCGGAGTCATACGCCCTCCCGCTGACCCATATCAGCGAGACGGTACAGCCGGCGGCGGGGGCCCTGCGCCGGGTCCAGGGAAGACCGGTCTTTGTGCTCCGCGGCCAGGTGCTCCCCCTCTACTCCCTGCGCGCCCTCGTGGGTGCAGCAGGGCGCGACCCCGAGGGGCAGCAAATCGTCATTGTCGAGGCGACCGACCGGCGGGCGGCGGTGCTGGTCGATCGCCTGGTGGGACAGCAGGACATAGTGGTGAAGTCATTCGACCTGGTCCGCGGCATGTCGGCCGGATTCTCCGGCGCGGCCATTCTGCCGGACGGGACCGCGGCACTGATCCTCGATGCGGGGGGTCTCCTCTAAGGAGCGGCAGCAGATGCAGGAACTCTTGACCCTTCGGCCCGAGCAACTCGATGCACTGCGTGAGGTGGCCAACATCGGCGCCGGACACGCAGCGACTGCGTTGTCGCAGATGACAGGGCAGACGATCATGATTTCGGTGCCCACCATCAACATCACACCGCTCGAGGATGTCCCACCGCACATCGGCGACCCCGGTGAACCGGTGGCGGCCGTGCTGATGCAGATGCAGGGCGATCTGTCGGGACGCACCCTGCTCGTCTTTCCGCAGGGGACGGCCATACGGCTGGCGGAAATCATGATGAAGCGGCCCCACCCCGGAGGCGTGGACCTCTCCGAACTGGAGCAGTCGGCCATCAAGGAGGCGGGCAATATCCTGAGTGGCGCGTACATGAACGCACTCAGTGACTTCATGGGGCTCAAGCTGTTGCCCTCGCCGCCTTCGCTGGCCATGGACATGTCGCAGGCGGTGCTCACTACAGCCTATCTGCAGTTCGGAAGCGATCGCGATCTGGTCTTTTGCGTGGAGACGGAGTTCGTCATGCAGGACGCCGGTGAAAAGCTGCGTGGCTTCTTCCTGCTGCTCCCCGATGTGAGTTCATTGCGCGCCATTCTGCGCGCCATGCGGCTCGACTGACGACGCCGGGGCAGGGGTGATGCCAGGTGTAGCGCCTCCGAAGGAGCGGGAACGCGCCATCCTTCGTTCGTTCGCGGATCGTGTCGATCCGTGGGACCCTGGCGCGCACAACAACCTCGCGGTGCTCTACTTCACCAAGGGCATGATCGACGAGGCGGTGGCGTCGTTCACGCGCGCGCTCGAACTCGATCCGCGCATGACCGTCGCGCAGCGCAACCTCGAGATTGCGTATTTCACCGGCGGGTACTACGACCAGCGCGTCGAAGAACTCGGCGCGCGTCTGGCTGCGGCACCTGCGGACCGCTTTGCCCGCTGGGAGCTGGGCCGGACCTTTCTGCTGCTGGGCGATGTCACGCAGGCGCTCGACGCTTTTGGCGTCTTGCTCCGCGACGATCCCGATGACGTGCGCGTGATCCGGCAGGTGGCGACCGCCGAAGCCAAGTGCGGCGACCTCGAGGCCGCGGCGCGGTGGCTGCACCACGCCCTCGAAGTCGAGCCCGACAATCCGTCGGTCCTCTTCCAGCTCGGCGAAGTGGCGTATCAGCGTGGTCTCAACGAGGAAGCGCGCGTCGCCCTCGAGCGCAGTGTTGCCCTCGCTCCCGGTGACGCCGATGCGCTGTATCTCCTGGGCTTCGTGCTTGGTGATCAGGGTCGTCACGAGGAGGCGCGTGAAGCGACCGGCCGTGCCCTGCGCATCAATCCCTCGTTAGGGCGGGCACACGCCAGTCTCTCGCTCGAACGCTTCGATGCCAGATCGTGGCAGCATGCCCGTGAGGCTCGTGAGGCTCGGGGGCTCACCGAAGCTGCTTCGGGGCAGCAGATGGCCCACTATGCGCTCGGGCTGGCCTTCCGGCACAAAGGCTACCTGGCCGAAGCCATCAAGGAGTACCGGAGCGCGCTGGAGCGGGGCGAAGACGCGACTCTGGTGCAGCAGGCGATGGCCGAAGCGCATCTCCTCCTTGGCGAAATGCCTGCCGCGCGCGCCCTGTACGACCAGCTCCTCGCCGAACAGCCCGAAAACCCGCGCTGGTGGAACGAGCGGGGAGTCGCCCTGCACCATGCCGGTGAGTACGACGCGGCGCTGTCGTCGTACGAGCGATCGCTCGATGCCAATCCCCGGTACGCCGTGGCCTGGAACAACCTCGGTGTTGCCGCCTTCCAGTCGGGCGACGCGGTCCGCGCTGCAGCGGCCCTGCAGGAGAGCGCCGCGATTGATGGCTCGCTGCTCAAGGCACAACTGAACCTCGCGCTCGTCCTCGCACGGCAGGGCGCCCACGGAGCGGCACTCAAGGCCTATCGGCATGTGCTCGACTCCTCGCCACAACACGCCACGGCCTGGAACGGCGTGGGGCTCGTCCTGTCGCAGCTCAAACGATTCGAAGATGCTCGCAACGCCTTCGGGCGTGCCATCGAGGCACGCGAAGGGTACGCTGAGGCGCACTACAACCTCAGCTTTGCCCTCACGAGTCTCGGTGATCACGACGGCGCACTCCGCGAGACGCAGCGCGCGCTTGCCCTCGACCCCTACTACACCGAACCACGCTTTGAGCTGGCCATCGAGCTCGATCAGGGTGAGACACCCCTGGCGATCGCGATCGAGGTGTCGGCGTCGGCGCGCAAGGAAACCGTCGACGAGTTTGTCTTTGAGGAGCGCACACTCGAGGCACTCTTCGACGAGATCAATCCTGCGCCTGCGGTCGCCGAGGCGCCGACAGGGCGCGCGGATGACCCTTATCGCGAAGCTCGGTCGCTGCTGGCACGAGGCGACCACGAGGAAGCATTGGCGGCAGCGCGCTCGGCACTCTTCGCTGGCGCACCGCGAGCGGAGGGGTTGATCCTCCAGGGAGAGACCTATCTCGCCCGCGGGGCCGCCGGTGAGGCGCTCGAACGCTTTAGGGAAGCGCGCATTCTCTCACCAGACGCACGCGGCGCGGTGCAGGGAGAAGCACGGGCGTTGTCGGTGCTGCGGCGCTTTGAGGAGGCGGTGCCGGCCGCCGAATGGCTTGCTCGGCATGCGGCTGATGACGTGCCGTCCTTGCTGCTGGTCGCTGAGGTGTTGCACGACGCACATCAGCACGACGCCGCGTGGGATGCCCTGCACAGGGCCGCCTCATTCGCTCCGGACCGGGCGGAGATCCATGCCACCATCGCGCGGCTCGCGCGTTCGCAGGGTGACCTTGCGGCCGCCGAGCACGGCTGGCGCGAAGCACTCAAGCGCGACACCACCAATCATGACTACGCCATCGAGCTGTCGGCCCTGCTGTACGAACGCGGGGAGGATCGTGAGGCCGAGTCATTGCTCGCGCAGGTGTGCGACGACGATCCATTGCGTGGCGACGCGGTGCTGGCCCTCGCAAAGTTGCGGCGTACCTCGGGACGCGCCGCAGACACGGTGGAGTCGCTGGCGGCCTTCCTGGCGGCGCGGCCGTACGATCTCGAGGTGCTTGCTTCGTTAGGTGAATCATTGTTTGTGCTGGACCGGCTTCCCGACGCCCGCTTTGCCTTTGAACGCATTCTGCGCTTTGACCCCTCGCAGGTGGTGGCGCTGTACTTCAAGGGCGTGCTGGCGGCGCAGCGGTATGACTGGGACGAGGCCATGCGGTGCTGGGAGCGCGTGATGGCGCTGGAACCGGCGGGTGAATACGCGCGCCGTGCGGCCCGCGATGCCCGCACCGCCACTGAGTGGCGGCGCCAGCTGACCCAACCTGTTCGCGCATGGGAGGCGGCCTGATGGCGATCGAGGGACCGCTGCGTGAGCTGAGTATCCACGATGTCTTCCAGCTCCTCGACCTGTCGCGCAAGACCGGGCGCCTGCGCGTCAGCTCGGCGCTGCGCGACAACGAGGGGACCGTCTTTTTCAGAGGCGGCCGGGTGGTGGGGGCGAGCATCCGCTCCAATCCGCACCCGTTAGGCACCTTGCTGTTGCGCGCCGGGCGCATCACCGAGGCCGACCTCGCGCGCGCCCGTGCCGCCCAGCAGGCGGGGGCCTCGCGTCGGCTCGGGGAACTGCTCGTGGACGCAGGTGCGCTCTCCGCACGTGAACTGCGCCGCCACGTGATGCACCAGATCGAGGTGGTGGTGTTCGAGTTGCTCAGCTGGCAGGAAGGGTTCTTCTCCTTCATCGAAAGTGATGAAAGCGAGGTGACGGGTGATGACACCATCGAGGTGCCCACCGAGTCATTGCTCATGGAAGGGGCCCGCCGGCTCGACGAGTGGACGCAGATCTCCGAGACCATACCCCACCTGGGTGTGGTGCCCCGCCTGGCAGACCTGCCTGACGATGGTCCAGCACCACGTCTCGACCTCCGCCCGAACGAATGGGAAGTGCTGGCGGCCATGGACGGCGAGCGCGACCTGCGCGCCATCGCGACGGCGCTCAACCGATCCGACTTCGAAGTCGGCCGCATCGCATTCGGCCTTGTGACCACGGGCATCATTGTCTGTGGCGAGCCGGCAGCCCTCACACCGCCGACACCGGTTCGCAGACAAGTGACTGACTGCCTGGCGGATGCGCGTGAGGCGATGGCACTGGACCAGTGGGACGCCGCCGCGTCGCACGCTGCGACCGCGGTGGCCATGGCACCCGACGATGCCGAAGCACGCTGGACGTTGTCACGGATCCTGTCGCGGCTTGGACGCGAGGCGGAGTCCATGGAGCAGCTGGAGCGCGCCCTCGTCCTGCACCCTGATCACCCGGCCGGTCTGATGGACATGGCTCGGGCCTGCGCGCGACGCGGGGAGCTGGACGCCGCGGTGGCGCGGTGGGAGCGTCTGGTTGCTTCCGCACCGGGGACTCCGCTTGCCGCACAGGCCGCCGAGGCCATCGTGCACGCCCGACAGCTGGTGACCGTCCTGGCAGGGCAGCATGCCTGAGTTGCGACTTCGCCCGCACTCGCAGGGGGCCGCATGCCGATCGTGAACTACGCGGCACGTGAACTCACGTGCAAAATCGTGTACTACGGCACGGGTCGCTCCGGCAAGACCACCAATCTGCACTACATCTACGATCGCGTTCCGGCCAATCGCCGTGGCTCGATGGTGTCCCTGGCGACACAGAACGAGCGCACGCTCTTCTTCGATTTTCTCCCGCTCGATCTCGGGACCATCTCCGGCTTCGCCACCCGGATCCAGCTTTACACCGTCCCGGGCCAGATCTTCTACCGCTCGACGCGAAAGCTGGTGCTGCAAGGCGCCGACGGGGTGGTGTTTGTGGCGGACAGTCAGCGGCGGCAACGGGAGGAGAACGTCGAGAGCCTGCGCGACATGCACGAGGTGCTGGCGGAGCAGGGCGTTGACGTTCGGGGCCTCCCACTCGTCCTCCAGTACAACAAGCAGGATTTGCCGCGAGAGCTCATCGAGACCCCGCGGGAGCTCGACGACACCCTGAACTTCCGGGGCGTGCCGAGTTTCCCGGCTGATGCGCTGGCGGGGGTCGGAGTGTTCGAGACCCTGCGCAAGATCTCGCAGCTGGTCCTGCAGCGTCTCAGCGCCGCCCCACCGGCGGCCATGCCGGTTCGTTAGGTCCCGTGTCCGAGTCCATCCTCGACCCCCATCTGCGCTTCGACACCTTTGTCGTCGGCGCCGCCAATCGCCTGGCGGCATCGGCGGCGCGGGCCGTAGTCGATGCACCGGGCACGGCCTACAACCCGCTGTTTGTCTTCGGCGGCGCCGGCCTCGGCAAGACGCATCTGCTCACGGCCATTGCCCATGCCATGGCCGAGCGGCATCCGGACATGCCGACCCGGTACATCACGCTCGACGACTTCGCCGACGAACTCGATGCCGCCATCCGGGGCAGCCAGGCCGACGCCTTCAAGCGTCGCTATCAGGACATCGGTGTGCTGCTGCTGGACGATGTGCAGGGGCTGTCGGGACGCCGCGAGATGCAGAGCGAGATCCTCCGGGTCTTCAATGTGCTGCAGGGCGCGGGTCGTCAGATCGTCATGGGCTCCGACCGCGCCCCCGCCGACATTCGCGATGTCGACCAGCGGTTGCTCAACCGTCTCTCCGGTGGCCTGACGGTCGATATCGGTCCGCCCGACCAGGAGGCGCGCACCGAGTTGCTCCGCCGCTTCGCCTCCACACGCCGGATCACCTTCGGTGGGGGCGTCCTCGAACAGCTGGCCCGCTCGCCGTTAGGCAACGTGCGTGAGCTGCAGGGCGCGCTCAATCAGCTTGTGGCTCATCAGGCGGTGGCCGGTGCGCTGCTCGCGCCAAACGAAGTATGGCAGGTGCTTGGCACCGCCCAGCTGCCGCAGCGCGCCGATGAGTTCGAGTCCTTTCTGCAGGACGTCGTCACCAGTGTAGCGGCATCGGTCGAGGCCTGGCGCACGCATCTCACGGCGCGCATCGCCTGGTGGTCGGGTCAGGGCTTCCGCACCGCGGTGCTCGAGCGCGCCCTCGAGCTGCCCGAAGCGCCCGACGTCGAGGAACTCGATAGCTCGTTTGCCGCCGTCGCGGATCGGCTGCGCACCCTCGAGGGTGTGGCCATTCGCGTGGACCGCTCGCTGACCGGACATGCCGCCTTCCGTGATCCGGAACGATTGCGGGAGGCCGAGACCTTGCTCGCACATGCGGTCGCTGCCGCCGAGCCGCTGCCGCCCCCCGACAACCGCTGGCAGCTCACGGACCTCGTTCGCACGGCGGGGAACCGCGCCGCCATCCAGGCGGTCGCCGACCTGGTGGAACAGCACGGTGAGGTTGGCACGCCATTGTTTGTGCACGGCAAAAGTGGCGCCGGCAAGACGCACGTGGCCCATGCCGCTGCGCGGGTGCTGCTCGGGGACGAGGACAGCGGGAAACGTGTTGCCATCGTCTCGGGAGCGGCCTGGCTCGACGAACTGCTGGTGGCGATGCATGCCGGTCAGCTCGAACGCTGGCGCGCCCGGTATCGCCTGGCCGACGCCCTGGTGGTCGACGGCTTCCAGGCCTTTGACCGGCAGACACGCGCCCACGATGAACTCCTGGCGCTGGGCCAGATCTATAGCGACGCCGGGCGCCCCGTCCTCCTGACCAGCGATCGTCCGTTAGGCGCCTATGTCGGCATCTCCGCCGGTCTCCGGGCGTGGATCGAGGGTGGACGTGTCGTGCATCTGGTGGCGCCATCGGTGAATGAGCGCACCGGACGGCAGACCCCGGTGCCGGACGGCGACGAAGCGGCAGCGCCCAACATCGATATCCGGGGTGTCCGAGATGCGACGCCACCCGACGGCGTCCGGGTGACACGCCTGACGCCTCCCGGTGGAATCGCGCTCGGCGTTGCCGGACTTGACGCCGAGAAGATGATCCTCGAGTGGCCAGAAGCTCCGGGCCGCCTGATGGAGGAGATGCGCTAATGGCGATTCGCGGATCGCTCAGCGAGGCCAGCCTCCCTGACGTGCTGCAGCTCCTGGCGATGGGCAAGAAGTCCGGCTGCCTTTCGGTCACGCATCGCAACGCCTTCGGCAGCGTGTATTTTGACCGTGGCCGCATCTCGTTTGCCTCCATCGTGAACCGCCGGGATCGTCTTGGCGATCTGCTGGTGTCGAATGGGGTGCTCTCCCGTGCCGACCTCGATGCCGCGGTCGCGCTGCAGGCTGGCGAACCCGATCGCCGGCTCGGCGAAATCCTCATTTCGCGTGGTTTCATCTCGCGCGAGGAACTGCATCAGTACATCAAGCGACAGATCGAGGAGGCCGTCTATTTCCTCTTCACCTGGACCCAGGGCACCTTTTCGTTCGAGGCCGACCTGGTGCCTGATGCCCAGGACTTCCTGGTCGCCATCAACCCCGAGTCATTGCTGCTCGAGGGCGCACGGCGGATTGACGAGTGGAGTCTGATCGAGAAGAAGATCCCGAGTCTCGACAGTGTGTTTGCGCTCGACCGCGCGCATCTGGCAGCCTCGCGTGTGGCGCTGACGATGGAGCAGGATACCCTTATCCCGCTCCTCGATGGTGTTCGCGACGTCCACGACCTGGTGGACATCTCGGGTCTCAGCGAGTTCGAAGTGGGCAAGTCGCTCTTCGGGCTGGCCAGCGCGGGGTTCATTCATCGTGTGGGGCGACGCAAGACGGCGGATACCCCCAGCGAAGAGGCGCGTGTCGCCGAGCATCGCAATCTCGGTGTGGCATTCTACAAGTCAGGAATGCTGGACGAGGCCGCGCGTGAGTTTCGCCGGGTGCTCGATCTGCGACCCGGTGACGCGCTCGGGGAGTTCCACCTCGGCCTGATCGCAGCCAGGCAAGGCGCATTTGACGAGGCCATTCGCGCCTTTTCGGCGTCGGCCGCTCGCACTCCGCATGGCGGGGCCGCGCACGCCAACCTGGCCTATGCGCTGGAGAAGGCCGGGCGCCCCGATGAGGCACGTGCCGCACTCAACATGGCCGCACGTGCGCTGCCGCAGGAGCTCACCGTCGTGATGACGGGTGCGGCCCTCGCGCTTCAGCGTGGCGAAACGGCCGCCGCCGATCGCGCATTGCGCGACCTCGCTGCACGCACCGACCGCAAGGGCCCACTGCCTGCGCCCTGGTATCACTACGCCGGGATTGCAGCGCTGCAACTTGGGGATGCCGACCGGGCCATTGCCTTGCTGGGGGAGGGCGTCTCGGTGCATCCGCATGCGGCGTCGCTCGCCAACAACCTGGCCGTGGCCCTGGAGCTGCGCGGACGCGACGCCGAAGCCAGCGCCGTCCTCGATCGCGGGTTGCTGGAGGGGCCGGGGATGGCGACTCTCCACAAGAACGCGGGCGACTTGCATTACGCCGCTGGTCGGCTGGATGACGCCCTCGAATGTTTCGCACGTGCGGTGCGTTTGGCGCCCGATCTCGGCCCGGACGTGTGGCAGAAGCTTGGTAACATCCGTGATGGCCGCGGGGAACGTGAAGACGCCGTGCGTTGCTGGGAGCGCTCGCGGGCGTTGCGCACCGAGCGGGCGGCGGCCATGGCGGCAGTCGCGAGCGGCTGACCATGTCAGCCGGGCTGCCGACGCATGTCCCGGTCGCGGGCTTTGCGGTGTTGCGTGACGGAGGGGTGCTCTCGTCGGTAGGGCTGGGCTCGTGTGTCGCCATCATGCTGCATGATCCCGAGGCAAAGGTGGGAGCGATGGCCCACGTGCTGCTGCCGCACGAGTCTCTTTCGCTCGATCGCACCAAACCCGCAAAGTTCGCCAGCACCGCCACGCCGTTTCTGGTCGACGAGATGCGGCGGTATGGCGCTGGATCGCGCATTGTCGCACGCATCGTTGGCGGCGCCTCGATGTTCGGGCCACTGCTGGGCAGCGGCGTGAACATGGGGGAGCGCAACATCGTCGCCGTGCGCGAAGGGCTCGAACGCGCCGGCATTCCACTGCTAGCCGAAGATGTCGGTGGCGACTATGGCCGCAGTGTGTTCTTCGACGTCGCGACCGGTGCGGTGCGGGTGGTGTCGATGCGGCACGGCGAACATGCGCTCTGAGTCTCCCGGGGTTCTGGTGGTCGACGACTCGCCATTCATCCGGCGAGTGGTGGCTGACGTGGTCCGCGACGACGCAGGCTACACGGTGCTGGGAGAAGCGGCTGACGGAGCCGAGGCCGTGCGCCTCGTTCATGCCCTTTTGCCCGCTGTCGTCACGCTCGACCTCGAGATGCCGGGCCTCGGCGGGCTCGATGCGCTCGGCTACATCATGAGCGAATGCCCACGGCCCGTGGTTGTCCTGACCGGGCGTGAGGACGCGGCCGGAGAGGACCTGGCACTTCGTGCTCTCGAGCTCGGTGCCGTCGACTTCGTGCGAAAGCCGTCGTGTGACAGCGCGCTCGATCTCGAAACGTTACGGCGACGACTCACGCAGGCGCTGCACGCCGCCTTGCAGGGCCGGGCCGATCCGCCACGCCGTGCGCCGGCGCGCCCATGGCGAAAGACGCCTGGGCTGACACCGCTCGCTGCGGTCACGGCACTTCCGGCGACGCGACTGATTGTCATAGCGGCCTCGACGGGAGGGCCACGCACGCTTACCGAGTTGCTTCCATCACTCCCGGTCATGCCCGACACGGCATGGGTGGTCGTGCAGCACATGCCCGCGAGTTTCACTGGAAGCTTTGCCAGGCGCCTCAACGAACTTGGCACCATGCCTGTGTCCGAAGTTGTGGATGGCATGCCGTTGGTTGGCGCTCACATTTACGTCGCCCCCGGGGGAATCCACACCATCATCGATGGCAGGCCAGGAGAGGCTCGGCTGCGATTTTCGGATGCGGCGGCGGTACATGGTGTGCGCCCTGCGGCGGACATCTGTCTCGAGTCAGCCAGTCGGTCATTCGGTCACGCTCTGGTGACGGTCGTGCTCACGGGGATGGGCCGAGATGGTGCCGCCGGTGCGCGGGCCACGAGGGAGCGCGGCGGTTGTGTCGTGGTCCAAACACCGGAGAGCTGCGTGGTGGCCGGAATGCCTCAGGCTGTACTGCAACTCCTCGAACCGGACGAAGTGGCCACTCCCGATGCACTCCCGGACGTGCTCCGCGCCCTGTGCGCTGAATCACCAGCGCGCGCACGGGGCTGACATCGCCATACCCCGTGACGGCTCGCTCGTCTCACTGGTCCTTGCACAGACACTCCACGCCCGCCGAAATGCCATTCACCCCTACGACGATTCCAGCACCTAACGACGGCTCTCCGGTGCGTTTTCGCGATCGGGTGCGCGGTCGTCATGGTCTCGCCGAGCTCTTTCTCTTTGCGCTGGGCGACGAACGTTTTGGCGTGGATGTGCGGGCGGTGGAGGAAGTGCTCGAATCCGCGGATATCACCCCCGTGCCAGGCGCTCCCGCGGCGGTGGCTGGGGTCTGCCGGTACGGCGAGGGATCGTTAGGTGTGGTCCACGCCGGCACCTTGCTCGGCGTCGACGGCGCCTGCTCGCGCAGTGTGCTGGTCATGCGGCGCGGCGATGCGCGACTCGGGCTCCTGGTGGACGACGTCGATGATGTGGTGCTCCTCGACCTGTCTACGCTTGGTCCACCACCGTACGACGCCGACGACTTTCTGCTCGCGGTGCATTGGGACGAGACCGTGCTCACCGCCATCATCGATGCCCGGGCCCTGGTGGCCGCCGGGGCGATCGCCTTGCGAGGCGTGACCACATGAGTGCGCTCGACACCCTGTCACGGGTGGTGGTGTTTCGTGTCGATGATGGGCTCTTCGGGATCGACGTCGCGCATGTGGAGCGTGTGGTGCGGCATACCACGCCACGTCATGTACCACGGCTTCCCGCGTGGATTGCCGGGGTCATTGAACTCGACGAACGCCTCGTCCCGGTCGTGGATGTGCGAGATCGTTTGTCACCGCAGGTCGCGTCGCCGGGGCTTCTCACGCGTCTCCTGCTCCTCTCGCTCGACGCCGAGTGGTGTGCACTGATGGTGGACCAGGTGCTCGATGTGCGGGTGTACTCCAGCACCGAACTGGTCTCGCCCCCGCCGATGGTACGCGACCGTGCGGGTGGACTGGTTGTCGGCGCGCTCAAGCGCGGGGCCGACACCATTCTGTGCATCGATCCCCGTGTGCTCTTTTCCAGCGACGAACGACTGGTGATTGGCGACCTGGCGGGGCAGGCGGCACATGGCTGAGACGGGTTCCGAAACACTGGTGTCGGCCTACGCGGTGCTGCAGGAGGCGCTGCAGTCGCGTGATGCCGGCGCGCGCCGTGACCAGCTCAAGGCCGACATAATCGGGCTGTATCGGGCCGTGGATCGCGAGGTCCAGACGCTCGAACAGCTCAAGGAGCAGGTCAAGGCGCTTGTGCAGGCGTGGAAAGACCTGGCCCCCGACGATTCGGCACCCGAAGCGCCGGCCCCGGCGCCCGGACCATCGCGCGAGGATCACCTCAACGCCTCCACCTTTGTCGAAAAAGGATGGAGCCTCATGTCGTTAGGCGACCACGCCGGGGCACGGACCGCGCTCGAACGGGCCCTTGAACTGGCGCCCAACGATCCGCAGGCGATGTCGCTCCTCGGCTGGACCCTCATGCTGCAGGCGCAGTATGACGACGCGCTGCTGTACTTCCAGCGCGTGCTCATGAAGGAACCGCAGAACTCGCTGGCCCGGATCAACGTCGGGTATATCTGCCTCAAGAAGCGCATTTTCGGTGAGGCCATCGAGCACCTGTCGAAGGCCATTCGTCTGGACAACGACCGGAAGGCCACCCTCTACGCGCACTACTATCTGGGATTGCTCTACCTGGAACGCGAGATGTACCAGGACGCGCAGAACTTCTTCCAGAAGAGCATCAAGCTGGGCCCCAACCTGGTGGAGGCACATTACGAACTCGGACGGGCCTTCTGGTTTGGCGGCGACAAAGAGGCGGCAAAGGGAGCGTGGCGCGGCGGCGCGCAAACGAACAAGTTCAATCCATGGGCGAAGCGTTGCGCCGAACTGCTGCAACAGGTCGACGCTGGAGGCGAGCCGCCGCGGTAGTCGCCCTGGTGATAGGCATGGCGGCCACGCGCCTAACGGCCGCGCAGGAACGGCCGCAGCGGCAGGTGCTGGGGCGGGTGACCATGGTTGCCTACCGATCGGACAGTGTGTTGGCCAGTTCGCTCCTGGTGCGGGCGGCGGCCAACGACTCCTTTCCCGGTCTCCCGCGGCCCCGCGACTCGGTGCTGGTGGTCATCGCCCCCGACGGTGCCGCCTTTCGGGACGCCATCGGGAACGGGGCCCCGGAGTGGGGGGCAGCCTTTGCCTGGCCCGCCGAGCGTCGCATTGTCATGCAGGGACGAAGCGCGCCGTCGTCGGCCGGTGACCCGATACGTGTCCTTCGTCACGAACTGGCGCACCTCGCTCTTCATGAACATCTCGGTGGTGCCGTCCCCCGATGGTTCGATGAGGGCTATGCATCGTTCGCGGCCCAGGAGTGGGACAGGGAACAGGTTCTGGCCGCCAACATTGGTCTCGCACTCGGCGGCTTCCGGACCTTCGCGGCGCTCGATTCCGGCTTTCTGGGTGGTAGCCGGCGGGCGGAGGCGGCCTACGCTCTTTCGTACCGGGCCGTGGCGGAACTCGCGCAACTCGATTCGGAACGCGGACTTACGCTGCTCTTCAAGTATTGGCGCGAGTCCCGGAGTCTCGATGCCGCCCTTCGTCGCGGATACGGCCTGACCCTGAGTCGTTTCGAGGATCTGTGGCGGAGTCGCACTCGGAGTCGGTATGGCGGTCTCGCGCTTTTTGCCGATGTGTCGCTTGGGGCGCTCGTGCTGTTGCTGATGGTCGGGCCCCTGTACGTGGCGCGACGGCGGCGAGACCGGGAACGAATGGCGCGGATGCGGGCCGCGGAGGCCGAGCAGGATCGTCGCGAGCGGGAGCAGGCGATTCAGGCGCTGCTGGACTCCGTGAACGGGAGTGTGCCACCCCCATCGGAGGGGTCTGCGCCTTCATCGTAACTTAATGTGACGACGCAGCTTGACCCCGGTTGTAGCCGACCGTATCGTTCCGCCCCATGACACCGTCGGACTCGCCGCGTTCGCGGCCTCTTTTGTTTTGGGGACTTGCTGCGGCGACCATCCTGCTGGGATTCGCGGATTTGTGGAGGGGCGGGGAAACCATAGCGCCAATTCTGCTTGTAGTGGGTTACTGCATATTGATTCCGCTGGCCATTCTGAAGTAATTCTTACTTGTCGCGGAACTCGCGCGAGTGTTCGTACTCGTTAGGTTCCCGTCCCGATGCGCGCGGGCGAATAGCTCAGTTGGTTAGAGCGCCTGCCTTACACGCAGGAGGTCGGGGGTTCGAGGCCCTCTTCGCCCACCTTGGCTGCACGGACCAAATCGGTCCCCACCGTGTAGCAAAAACCAACTCGTCGGAGGTCATGAAAGTGAAGGCACGGCAGCACTTGGCGGTCGCGCTCGCGACAGCGACAGGCATCCTGATTTCAGGCGCCACTCAGACGCTTTCTGCCCAGCAGCAGATCCTCCAGCGTGGTCAAACACCGGGGCCGCGTTTCATGGTTCCGGTATTCAAGAGCAACGAACGAAACGTTGGCTGGCAGTTCGCCGATCAGTTGCGCGAGCGGCTGGCGGGCGAATTCATGGGCCGCACGTTGTGGATCATCGTCAAGAGCGATATCGACAACGCGCTCGAGCAGTCGGGATACTCCAAGACGGAGCCCCTGAATGCGAATGACGCCAAGCAGCTGGCCAACCTGATCCGCGCCGAGGAGTACATCGAAGGCGCCATCAACAAAACCGACGCTGGCTACGAGTTCGAAGGTCACTATCTGCTGGTGCGTGGCGACGGCATGGTGCAGCCCCTGCCCAAGCTCACCGGCGCCAAGCTTGGCGACGTCACCAAGGCCATCTCCGGTGCGGTCGACCAGGCGCGCAAGCCGATCGAAGAAGTAAAGAGCTGCGTCCTCAAGTGGCGCCAGAACCAGTACCCGGGCGCGCTTGCCGACGTTCAGAAAGGCCTCAAGGAATTTCCGAATTCGGTCATGGCCCGTGTGTGTCAGATCGAACTGGCAAACTCCCAGAAGTGGGGAGCCGACTCGATCATTCGCATCGGCGAAGAGATTACCAAGCTGCATCCGGATAACCGCCGCGCGCTGCTCCTGCTCGCTGGTGCATACGAAGAGAAGAAGCAGGATGAGAAGTACATCAACACGCTCTCCCGCTTGCTCGCTGCTGATCCGTCGAACACGCGTTTGATTGAAACGCTCGTCGAGGCCATTGCGCGCACCGGTCAGTATGCCGCCGCCAAGCCCATCATCGATGAGGCGGTCAAGCAGAACCCGGGGGATCCGAACCTCATCCGCCTCCAGTACCGCGTCTACGCTGCCATGAAGGACTACGCAGGCGCAGCCGCGATCGGCGAGGAGATGATCAAGACCGACACCGCCGCCGCGGACACGAACTTCTTCCAGCGTCAGGCAGCGGCGTACCTTGCGTCGAACGACACGTCCAAGGCTCTCGAAGCCGCGTCGCGTGGCACCGCCAAGTTCCCCGCCAACGAGACCTTGTGGACACTGGTCGCCCAGTTTGCTCGCCAGACGGGGCAGCTCCCGGTGGCCCTCAATGCCTACCAGAAGCTTGCCGCCATCAACCCCAAGGCCCCAGCCATCAATCTGCAGATCGCTCGTATCCTGAACGACCAGGGGCAGTATGACGAGGCGCTCGCCGCGGTGAAGGCCGCTCAAAGTGCTGGCGATGACAAGGCCGCCGTCTCGGGTATCATGGCGGGCATCGCCGACAAACTCCGCAAGCAGTACGACACCGACAAGTTGAAGGAAACTGCCCTCAAGGCACTTGGTATACTCAAGGATGCCGAACAAGTGCAGGGATCCCCGACCGTCTCGTTCCTCATGGGCATCATCCAGTTCCAGTACGGTGCTGCAGTCCTTACCAAGGCAAACGAGGAAAAGAGCTGCGAAGGATCGAGGGAGGCGGGTGCCCTCCTGACCGACGCGCAAATCAACCTTCCGAAGGGTGGACCGCAGTTCCCTGACCAGGTCAAGGCGGTGCTGCCTCAGCTCATGCAGTTCTCGTCGTACCCTGACCAGATGATCAAGGCTTACTGCAAGTAAGGTCTAACACGTCGCAGAAGGGCCCGCTTCGGCAACGAGGCGGGCCCTTTGCTTTCATGTCAGGTCAGGCGAGAGCCCAGGCGCATTCGGGTCTTGCGCCGCTGGTTCGCCATGCGTCACCCACGATCTGCCATCTCCCATCTCCCATCTGCTGCCCTCCATCTGCCATCCCTCGTTGCTTGCCTCAACAACGTGCCTTCAGGCAATGCACGCAGTGTGCATAACTCCATTGCTGACATACACTTGACGCGTTCACCTAACAACACTTAGAATGGGCGCGACTTGACTCCGGACGCATGACCTGGGATAGCAGCTATCATGCACCGGTACTGGCGCGAGAGGTCCTGGAACTGTTGGGCAATGCGCGGCACGTACTCGACGGGACGCTCGGAGGGGGAGGGCACACCGCTGCCCTCCTCGACCGCGGTATCCGCGTGACCGCCGTCGACCGCGACCTCAACGCCATCGGCGCCGCCAGCACCCGCTTGAGCCAATCGCTCGCGGCCGGCACGCTCCGTGTCTTCCAGGGCAACTACGCCGACCTCGACGACCTCTCCGAACTCGTCGGTCAGGCCTACGATGGCATTCTTCTCGACCTCGGTGTCTCGTCCCATCAGCTGGACGACGAAAGCCGCGGATTCTCCTTTCGGCGCGAGGCCCCTCTCGACATGCGCATGGGGGAGGATGCCGAGATGACCGCCGCGGAGTGGCTCAACTTCGCCGAGGAAGTGGAGCTGGCGCGTGTGCTCAAGGAGTATGCGGACGAGTCGCGCGCGCGAAGAATGGCTTCGGAAATTGTGCGTCGGCGTGCACACCGTCCCTTTGTAGTCAGCGACGATCTGGTGGGGGCTATTCGCGCGGTGCTCGGGCCGTCATCCGGGCCGGGAGACTTTGCCCGGATCTTTCAGGCGGTGCGTATTGCCGTCAACCACGAACTCGAAGGCCTCGAACGCGCACTTCCGGCGCTGCGAGACCGGCTGACGCCGGGCGGGGTGCTGGCCGTGATTTCCTATCACTCCGGCGAGGATCGGCTGACCAAACACGCCTTTCAGGAGTGGAGTCGTTCCTGCATTTGTCCCCCGAAGCAGCCCTTCTGTACCTGCCGCGGTGAGGCCCTGGGTACCACCATCACCCGAAAGCCCGTCTCTGCGTCCGACGATGAAGTGGCGTCGAATCCGCGGGCCCGGAGTGCGAGGTTGCGCGCATGGCGAAGCGCAGCGTAGCCGCCCGCGGCCGGGTGCGCGTCGCGATGGTGCTCGTCGCCTTTCTTGCGGTGGCGAGCGCGGTCATCGTGAGGCGCAGTTATGGCGCCCGACGCGCCGGGGCGCTGCACGCCCTCGAAGAACGCCGCACCAGCCTGGTCGCGGAGCGCGCGCGTCTTATCAGCGACATTGGTCTGGCCTCCAGCCTTCCCGAACTCGCGCCCGTGGTGGAGCGCAAGCTCGGCTTGCGGGTGCCAACCGATCGGCAACAAGTGCGAATTCCCCGACCGGCGGTGCCTCGTGGAAACTGAACGCCCCATGCCTCCCGCGTCGCTTCGCTTCCAGGTGATTCACGGTGTCCTGGTGGTCTTTGCGCTGGCGGTGATTGCGCGGTCAGCGCACGTGCAGCTCTTCGAGCATGACAGGTGGCGCGCGAGGGCGGCGCGGCAGCAGCAGAAGGTGTCCGATCTCCCGGCACCACGCGGAGACATCGAAGACGCGGCCGGCACGGACATGGCCTACAGCCGCGACCTCATCAGGATCGAGGTGGCGCGCAACGAAGTGCGGAACATCAAGGTGCTGACGCGTGCCATGAAGGAAGCGGGTTTTCCCGCCGCCGAAGTGCGCCGTGTGGCCGATCCGGCGCGTAAGTATGTCACGGTCCGCGGCACCTATGAGCAGAGCCGGGTTGCCGAAGTCACGCAGTTGAAGGGAGTGAAGACCTTTGCGGTGGGCGATCGCGAGTACGTGCAGTCGGCCTCGTCGCGTGCCTTGCTTGGGAGTGTTGCGCCCAGCGGGCGTGGAAGCTCCGGACTCGAACTGTATCTCGACACCTTGCTGGCCGGCACACGCGGCATTGTGCGCGCCGTTCGCGCGCCCAACCGCGTGCTCGAATCACCAGATGCCCTCACCGCGCCGCCGCAGCGGGGGCACGATGTGCAGCTCACCATCAACAGCACCTTGCAGAACATCTGCGACCGGTCGCTGGCGAGTGCCGTGGCCCGTCTGCGGGCCGACGGTGGTGACGTGGTGGTCCTCAATCCGCGCACAGGTGAGGTGTTGTGCATGGCGGGCCGCCGCCCTGGGAAAGCCACGGGTTTTGGCGGGGCCACCGCGGTCACCGAACCGTACGAGCCGGGGTCGACGCTCAAGCCCTTTTTTGCCGCGCGACTCATCGAGCGTGGACTCGCGCGCCCCGAGGATGTAACCGAAACGTTCAATGGTCGCTACGAGGTGGCAGGGCGGGTGATCAACGATACGCACAAGGCGGCGCGCATGACGCTGAGTGACGTGATTCGGTTCTCGAGCAATGTCGGTATCGTGCGGTTCAGCGACAAACTGTCGAATGGCGACATCTACGAGCTCCTCCGCGATCTCGGGTTCGGGACCCCCACGGGAGTGCCCTATCCGTCGGAGGCAGCCGGGGTGCTTCGCGAACCACGCCGCTGGAGTGGTCAGTCCCGTGCCTCGCTGGCGATCGGGTACGAGGTGTCGGTGACGCCTCTGCAGCTCGCGGCAGCGTATGCCCCGCTCGCCAACGGGGGAGAGCTCGTCGCGCCGGCCCTCATCAAGGAGATCCGCGATCGAGAGGGCGTGGTGGTCTATCGCCACCAGCCGCAGGTCATACGCCGGGTGTTCAGCACCGAGGCGGTCCGCGCGGTAATGCCAATGCTGGAGAGCGTGGTCGACAGTGGCACGGCAACCGATGCCGGCCTCGCGTCGTTTGTCCTTGCTGGGAAATCCGGGACGGCCAAGCGTACGGTGGGCAAATCGTACGGGAATGCCACCTACACCTCCACGTTTGTCGGTCTCTTTCCGGCGGGCAACCCGCAGTACGTGGTGCTGGCCAAGGTCGACAACCCGCGGTCGGAATCGATTTACGGTGGCAAGGTGGCGGCGCCCATTGTGAAAGCGGTCATCGAAGGCGCGGTGTCGGCGAGGGACGCGTCGCTGGACTGGAGCGCACTCCTGCCGGAGAAGCGACCCGTGCAGTTGGTGGAAACCGTGAAGGACTCGCCGATCGTTGTGGCGGGTGCCGTGGAGCAGGAAGCTGCCGAAGGGGGCGTCACGCTTCCCACGGTGCCGCTCGTCGACTCCGCCGCTGATCCCGCGGTGCTGCCACCGAAAGTGTTCAGTCTCGCGAAGCCCATCAAGGAAGCGGCGCGGCCGGTCCGGGTGGTGAGTGTGCCCGATGTGCGCGGGCTCCCGCTGCGTGTGGCGGTCCGTGAGATTCACCGCGCGGGCCTGGTGGTCCGTCTCGTCGAAGGGGGGGGAGGCGGTACCGTGCCTGCGGCTGGGGCGGCCGTGCGCACGGGAAGTGTTGTGCGTCTCACACGCCCATGAGCGCGATCCCGGTGGCGGTGCTTCGCCAGGCGTTAGGCGATGCCGGTCTGCTGACCGGGACGCGGGGCGACATCCCCGCCACGGTCGCGGCCGTGACCGATGACAGCCGCCAGGTGGTGGCCGGGGGCGCCTTTCTGGCGATCCGAGGTCACGCAGCCGACGGACATACCTACCTTCCCGGTGCAGCGACAAGGGGCATGGCGCTGGCGGTGGTGGAAGACGCCACGGCCACGGAGGTCCCTGTCCTGGTGGTGCGCGACTCGCGGGAAGCGGCCGCCGTCATCGGAGCCGCCGCGGTGGGATTTCCCGCGCGCGAACTCCGGCTCCTGGCGGTGACGGGGACGAGCGGCAAGACCACGACTGTCTCGATGCTGCGGCACCTCTGGGACCTGCCCGGCGCTCCCGCCGCATCCATCGGGACGTTAGGCACCCTCATCGGGAGCAGCGGCACACCGCTGCCGGGAGGGCATGGCCTCACCACGCCTGGCCCGATCGAACTCCATCAGACACTGCGCGCGCTGGTGGATGCCGGCGTTCGGACGGTGGCGATGGAAACGTCATCGCATGCACTCGACCAGCGGCGTGTGCATGGGCTTCGCTTCGCCGCCGGTGTGTTCACCAACCTCACGCGTGACCATCTCGACTACCACGGCACGATGGACGCGTACCTGGCCGCCAAGGCCAGGCTGGTGTCGCTGGTGTCGTCCGACGGTGTTGTCGCCATCAACGCCGACGACCGCGCCTGGCAGGGGCTGCCCCCGCATGACCGAACCGTCTCGTACGGACTTGGTCCTGCCGGAGCGGCGGTCAGCGCGTCGGACATCACCTATGGTCCGCGCGGGTCGCAGTGGAGCGTGGCGGCCGGCGGTCGAACAGCGGTCGTGCGCCTGCCTCTGGTTGGCGACTTCAATATCTCCAACGCGTTAGGCGCCCTGGCGGCTACCTGGGGACTGGGTGGCGACCTCTTTGATCTCGCCGAGCGAATCTCCGTGTTGCCACAGGTGCCGGGTCGCCTCGAGCGTATCGCAGAGGAGCCGGTGGTGTTGCGAGACTACGCACATAAACCCGATGCGCTCGAACGGGCCCTGACAGCGGTCCGTCCATTCGCGACCAGACGTTTGATTGTGGTCTTCGGCTGTGGTGGTGATCGCGATCGTGGAAAGCGCCCGATCATGGGAGAAATTGCCGAGCGACTTGCCGACGATGTGATCCTGACCAGCGACAACCCCCGCACCGAAGATCCCGAGTTGATCCTGAGCGAGATCGAGGCGGGAATGCACAAGGGCACCCATACACGCATCGAGGATCGTCGTGCGGCGATTGCCCATGCACTCAACGTGGCGCAGGACGGAGATGTAGTCGTGCTGGCCGGAAAGGGTCACGAGACGTACCAGATTCGAGGGACCACCAGCATGCCTTTCGATGAAGCGCAGATTGTCCGTGAGCTGCGGGAGGCGCGGGCATGAGCGCCTGGTCATTCGACACCTTGTCTCGCGCCCTGGGCAAACGACTTCTTGGGGCGCGTCCCTCGGGAAGGGACGTGCTTGGCCGAATCAGCACCGATACGCGCTCGATCGAGCCCGGCGATGTCTTTCTCGCACTGCGCGGTGAACAGTTCGATGGACACCACTTTCTGGCTGTGGCGGTCGAGCGCGGGGCAAAGGCGCTGATCGTCTCCGACGGAGCCGCTGCGGCGGGTTGTGGTGTCCCCGTGCTCCTCGTGGAGGATACCCTCGAGGCCCTCGGGGTTCTGGCCACGGCCTGGCGTCGTACGTGGGGCGGTGTGGTGGTGGCGGTCGCCGGGAGCAATGGCAAGACGAGCACCAAGGACCTCATCGCCGGAGCGTTAGGCGGTCTCTTTCACGTGCACGCGACACGCGGCAATCTCAATAACCACATCGGCGTGCCGCTGACGTTGCTCTCCATTCCCGGCTCAGCGCAGGTGGCGGTCGTGGAAATCGGCACCAACCACCCAGGCGAAGTGGCCGCGTTGCGTGCCATCGCCGAGCCGGACGTGGCCGTGATCACCTCGGTGGGTGAGGAACATCTGGAAGGGCTCGGAACACTCGAGGCTGTGCTGGAAGAGGAAGTTTCTGTTTGCGAAGGCGTTGCCCTGGTAATCACACCGGCCTCGCAGCCGGAGATTGGCGAGGCGGCCAGATCGCGAGCGACGCGGGTGCTCGAAGCCGGTCTTGCGACGGGCGACATACACCCGGACACCTGGGGGATGGGGGACGACGCCCGCGGGTGGTTCACCTCGGGAGAACACCGCGCCTCGCTGCAGCTTGTGGGAGAGCACAACCTGAGAAATGCCACGCTCGCGCTGGCGGTGTCGCGGGCGTCCGGGGTGCCGGACGAAACGGCACTCGCCGGGTTGAGTGCGGTGGCCATGCCGGCCATGCGCAGCGCGCTGCAAGACGTCGGGTCGCTGACGGTGCTGAATGATGCCTACAACGCCAATCCCGCCTCGGCGCGTGAAGCACTCAAGACCATCGATGCGGTGGGGCGCGGGCGCCCGCAGGTGCTGGTGCTGGGCAGCATGCTCGAGCTTGGAGAGACCAGCGACACCCTGCATGACGAGATCGCGCGTCGTGCCGTGGCCATGCGTGCCAGCGTGATAGGCGGGGTAGGGCTCATGGGAGAGGCGCTGCTGCGCGTCGCACCGGACGATGCTCGTGTGATTACCGCCGCAGACGCCGAGCAGCTCTGGCCGATGTTGCGGGATCGTGTTCCCCCCAACGCTGTCGTGCTACTCAAGGGTTCCCGCGGCACACGCCTCGAACGACTGGTGCCTCATTTGCACGTCCTCGCCGGCCTCACTGCCGTCGCGCCCTCAACTACGCACTGAACCGACTCCCACCCAGCCCTCGTGCTCTACTTCCTGCTCGAACGCTTTATTGACGCGGTCCCACCGTTCCGACTGATCAACTACATCTCGGTTCGGGCGGCGGCGGCAGCGGTGACGTCGCTGCTGCTCACCTTTGTGTTCGGACCACCACTCATCCGGCGGTTGCGTGCGATGCGTGTCTCGCAGGTCGTGCGCGAGGGCACGCCAGACACCCATCAATCCAAGGGCGATACCCCCACGATGGGCGGTCTCATCATCCTGGCCTGTTCCGTGGTCCCCACGCTGCTGTGGGCGCGCTTTGACAATCAGCGATATGTCGTGCTGGCGCTGCTGGTCACGATCTGGATGGGAGGAATCGGGTTTCTCGACGACTACCTCAAGCTCAAGCAGAAACGCGAAGGGAAGAAGAACGAAGGGCTCGTCGAGCGATACAAACTTGCCGGACAGATCAGCATTGGACTGGTCTTCGGTCTCATCCTCTGGCTCTGGCCGGTCTCGGGTCTTCCGGGGGCATCGAGCACCGTGCCCTTTGTGAAGGATGTGCTGCTGGTGCCGCTGGCGGGTCTCGCCTGGATTTATGTGCCGTGGGTGACGTTTCTCATCACCGGTGTCTCCAACTCGGTCAACCTCACGGACGGCCTCGATGGCCTGGCGGCCGGGCTCTGCGCCATCGCCCTGACGTCATTTGCCCTTTTCGCCTACGTGATGGGACGCGTCGATGCGAGCAGCTACCTGCAGTTGTTCTATCTGCGGGGCTCGGGCGAGCTGACCATCTTCTGTCTTTCCCTGGTTGGGGCATGCATCGGATTTCTCTGGTACAATACCTATCCGGCACAGGTCTTCATGGGTGATACCGGCGCCCTGGCGCTGGGAGGAGCCCTTGGAGCCGTGGCCGTGCTGCTCAAGTCAGAGTTTCTGCTCCTCTTTGTCGGCGGGGTGTTTGCCATGGAGACTGTCTCGGTGATTCTGCAGCGCGGCGTCTTCAAGATCCGCAAGGCGCGCTATGGCGAGGACTATGCGCGTGCCCACCGGGTCTTCTTGCGGGCCCCGATTCACCATCACTTCGAGCTCAAGGGGTGGAAGGAGACGCAGGTGGTGGTGCGATTCTGGATTCTCGGCGTGTTGTGCGCATTTGTCGCCCTTGCCACACTCAAGCTGCGATGACCACCGCGCGCTGGACCACCGGCGAGGTGGCGGTCATCGGTCTGGGAAAGAGTGGCAGCGCATCGTGTGCGTTGCTGCGGCGCATGGGGGCGCAGGTCTACGCGTCCGATGCTGCTGAGAGTGAAGCCACGCGCGCGCGGGCGGCCGAAGCCGCAGCACTCGGCGTGGCGGTCGACGTGGGACGTCATGACCTCGATCGCATTGCGCGCGCTTCGGTGGTGGTGGCCAGCCCCGGCGTTCCTCCACAGGCGCCCCCACTCGCGCACGCGCGCGCCAGCGGCGTCGAGGTGATCGGCGAAGTGGAACTCGGCCTCTCGGCGCTCCCGGGTGTGCCCTACATCGCGATTACCGGGACCAACGGCAAGTCGACCGTGACCGCACTGGTGGCGCATCTTCTGCGGGCCATCGGACATACGGCCGAAGCGGTGGGCAACATCGGCACGCCGGTATGCGAGATCGCGTTGCGCGCGGTCAAACCGGCCTGGCTGTCGCTCGAGATGTCGTCGTTTCAGCTCCATGACACGCCATCCATCAACCCCACAGTTGGCGTGCTGACGAACCTGGCCCCTGATCACCTGGACCGATACGACAGCGTTGAGGCGTATTACGCCGACAAGGCGCTTCTGTTCAGGCACGCGGGGCGCGGGTCGCGCTGGGTGGTGAATGCCGATGATCCGGCCTCGCTGGAGATGACGCGCGATGTGAATGGTGTGGTCGCGCGTTTCAGTGCGACGGGCCGGCTCTGCGACGCGTTTGTCGACCGTGCCCATGACACCCTGGTGGTGCGCGATGCTCCTCTTGTCAGGCGCCACGAGCTTCAGCTGCTGGGGGCCCACAACTCGGCCAATGCGCTGGCGGCGGCACTGGCGGTCATGCTGGCGGCTCCGGCGCACGAAAGCCTCGAGTCCGCCGAGAGGATCCGTGAAGCGCTCCGCACCTTTCGCGCGCTCTCACACCGGCTGGAGCCGGTCGGTGAGTATCGGCATGTGCTCTGGATCAATGATTCGAAAGCGACCAATGTCGCGTCGGCGCGCGTCGCACTCGAAAGCATGACTCGCCCCACCGTGCTCCTCCTCGGCGGGCGGCACAAGGGTGAACCGTATCACAGCCTCATTCCGGTCATTGCCAAACATGGATATCGCGTCCTCGCGTACGGCGAGGCGGCCGACATCATCATGAACGATCTGATGGGTCACGCGCCGGTCGAGCGGGTGACGGGATCATTTGCCGATGTCATGCGACGCGCTCACGCCGTGGCCCGTCCAGGAGACGCCGTGTTACTCGCTCCGGCCTGTTCGAGCTACGACATGTTCAACAACTACGAAGAACGCGGACGTGCCTTTGCCGAGTCCGCACGCGGAGGACCGGGCGCATGAGCGGCACCGAGTATCGTGAGCGATGGGCCATGGGGCTCGAAGCGCGCGCATTGATCCTGGTGTCGGCGGTGCTGATGGTGTTCGGCCTGGCCACGCTGTTCAGCGCCAGCGCACTCATCGCGCTTTCGGAAGATGCCCCGCCGTACGCCTACTTTGTGAAGCAGCTGAGTGGCGTAGCCGTTGGGGTGGTGGTCTTCATGATCGCGGCCAAGGTGGATGCCTCACGACTCGAACGCCTCGCCTGGCCGCTGATGATCGCCTCGATCGTGCTGATGGCTCTGACGCTGGTGCCGGGAATCGGCAAATGGCATCTCGGGAGCCGGCGTTTCCTCTTTGGGGGATCGGTGCAGCCTGCCGAACTCGCCAAGATTGCGGTCGTGGTCTGGACGGCGATGCTGGTGCTGAAGAAGGGGGACAAGATGCGGCGCCTCTCGCAGGGCATGCCGACGTTCCTCCTGGTGATCGGGGGCCTGACGGCAACCGCGTTTCTGCAACCCGATCTCTCGATGGGCTTCATGTTCGTGCTGCTGATGGGGATCGTGCTGTTCGCCGCCGGAGTGCGCATCGGACACTTTGTCGTGCTCGGGGCCGGCGCGTCCGTAGTCGTTATGCACGAACTGCAGAAGCGGCCGTACGCCTGGAATCGTATTCAGGCCTTTCTGGGCGCGGATGGTGCGCCGAGTGAGCTGTCGTATCAGCAGACCCAGTCGATGATTGCGGTGGGCTCAGGGGGGCTCACGGGGCGAGGCTTCGGGCAGGGAATGCAGCAATACGGGTGGGTGCCCATGGGCATGGACGACTTCATTGCGTCGACCGTTGGCGAGGAATGGGGACTGATCGGCATGACCCTGGTTGTGCTGGCCTTTGCGACCTGGACGTGGCTGGGATTTCGCATTGCCCGCAGAGCGACGTCGCCTTTTCTGCAACTGATCGCCGTCGGCCTCACCGCCACGGTGGCTATCACGGCGTACGTGCACATCGGCGTGGTCGTGAACCTGCTTCCGAATACGGGTTTGACGCTTCCGTTTTTCTCCAACGGTCGGTCGAACCTGGTGATCACCTTCCTGGTGACCGGGATCCTGGTGAACATCGGCAGCCGAAGGGAGCGTGTGTACGGTGTGGCCGCGACCGATCCTCTGACTGCGCCCGTCTAAGTGCGAGTGCTGTTTACGGGGGGAGGCACTGGGGGGCATTTGTATCCCGCCCTGGCGATTGCACGCGCGCTCGTGAAGACGCGGCCGGATGTGCGGCCATACTTCATTGGTGCGCAGCGGGGGATCGAGCGGGACGTCTTGCCAGGCACCGGTTTTCCATTCACGCTCCTGGACTTGCATCCGCTCTATCGGCGGGCCCCGTGGAAAAACTGGAAAACGGCCGCGAGTCTGGTGCAGGGTGTTCGTGCGGTTGCCGCATTGTCCGAGTCTGACGAACCCGCGCTGGTGGTTGCCACGGGTGGTTATGCGTCGGGCGCGACGCTGGCCTACGCGCTGTCGTACCGCGTGCCGTATGTGATGCAGGAGCAGAACGCCGCGCCGGGGGCGACGGTGCGATGGTTTTCCCGCTGGGCGCGTGAGCTCTACGTCGGCTTTCCCGAGGCCGTCGCCGCGTTGCCCGCCAGCGCCCGCGCGCGTGCAGTGGCGTTAGGCAACCCCATCGAACCACCCCCGGCCCAGCGCCCTGATCGAGAGGCGGCACGCACCCTGTGGGGATTCGGGTCTGACGTGCGTCTGGTGGTGCTGGCCTTTGGTGGCTCGCAGGGATCGGCGGCATTGAATGCGCTGGTCGAAGCCTGGGTCACGCGTGGTCTTCCGGACCACGTGGGACTTATCTGGGGTACCGGCAAGGCACACTTCGAGCGCTTTGCGGCGCGCGAGGGGCACCGGATCCGCGTGCGGCCCTATCTGGCGCCGATTACCGAGGCCTACGCGGCCGCAGACGTGGCAGTGGCTCGCGCCGGTGCCATGACCACCGCCGAGCTCTGCGCCTGGGGCATTCCCATGTTCCTTGTCCCGCTTCCCACGGCGGCTGCCGATCATCAGACCATCAATGCGAAGGCGTTGGCGTCTGTTGGTGCCGCCACCTGGGTGGCCGAGCGCGATGCATCGGCGGCTGGGATCGATCAATACGTCCGGTCCCTGGCGGCCGATCCGGCCCGTCTTGCCGCGGCGAGCGCGTCTGCGTTTGCACGCGCCATTCCTGATGCATCGGCGCGCATTGCGACCCGGCTGGCGTTGCTCCTCCCACCTCCCATCGGGGGCGCGGCGTCCGCGTAGATTTGATACATGACGCTACTCGACCTTCATGATCGGCGGCCGGTGCATTTTGTGGGCATTGGCGGGGCGGGGATGAGTGCCCTCGCTGAACTCTTCATGCGCCGTGGTGTCTCGGTCACGGGGTGCGATGGTGCGTCGGGTGGGCTGGCCGATCTGGAGCGACTGGGAATCCCGGCCCGCGTGGGGCACGATGCGACGCATGTCGACGGCGTGCGTGCCCTGGTCGTGACCTCGGCCATGCCCAAGGATCATCCCGAGATCATGGCGGCGCACGCAGCCGGGATTCCGGTGATACGGCGCGCCGAGGCGCTGGGTGAAGCAGTCAACGATGGTGTGGTGGTGGCCGTGGCCGGCACGCACGGAAAAACGACCACCACGGTGATGACTACCGAAGCACTGCATGCTGCCGGCCAGGCGCCGACCGGCGTGGCCGGTGGACGCGTTGGACGCTGGAACGGGAATCTGAAGTTCGGGAGCAGCAATGTGTTTGTCGTCGAAGCCGACGAATACGATCGCTCCTTTCTTGCCCTCCGGCCCACGGTGGCGGTGGTGACCAACGTCGAAGCGGATCATCTCGACATCTACCGCGATCTCGATGACATCCGCGCGACCTTCGAGACCTTTGCCGCGCCGGCGCGCACCATCGTGCTGTGCGACGACGATCCTGGCGCCGCGTCGCTGACGCTGACGTCCGGCGCCGAAGTCCTGCGCTACGGCCTCACCAGCACGCGCTTGCGGCTGCGCGGGGAGGTGACTCCGCTCGGCGATGGTCGCAGCGCTGTTGCCGTGACCTTCGATGGCGAATGCCTGGGCGATGTCGTGCTGCAGGTGCCGGGGTTGCACAATGTGCGAAACGCCCTGGCGGCTATCGGTGCAGGACTGGCGTTAGGCGTGTCGCTGGACGCGATGCGTGACGGTCTTCAGGGCTTTACCGGTGTCGAGCGGCGTTTCCAGCGCCTTGGGGAGGCGGCGGGTGTCGTGGTGGTGGATGACTACGCGCACCATCCCACCGAGGTGGCCGCCACACTATTGGCGGCGCGAGACGCATATCCGGGGCGCCGTCTGGTGGCCGCCTTTCAGCCGCATCTTTACACGCGGACGCGCGACTTCGCAGATGACTTCGGCGCGGCGCTCGCCACGGCGGACGTTGCCTGTCTCACCGAAATCTATCCGGCTCGGGAGATTGCCATCCCGGGTGTGTCGGCCGAGCTGATTGCCTCGGCCATGACGCGGCGTGGTCATGCGCCCGACTGGCGTGGCACACGGGATCAGCTGGCCGAGGGACTGCATGCCCTGGTGCGCGAGGGCGATGTGGTCCTTACGCTCGGCGCGGGCGACATCACCCGAACGGGTGGCGAGTTGCTCGGTCGCCTAACGAGCCGCGGCACGTGACCGCCGCCACCACGCCGCTCGACGCCACGCCACGTGGTCCATGGCGCGCACGCCTTGTGCCGGGTGTGCTGGTGTTCCTGGTGCTCATGTTCTTCACCGTGCCCTGGTGGGGGCGTCAGCTGGCGTTTTTCCGGGTGCATGATGTCGAGGTGCGCGGTGCACGGTACCTCAAGCAGAGCGATGTCGTCGCGCGACTTGGCATCGACACCCTCTATTCCATCTGGGGCTCGATTGACGCGCTCGAAAAACGGGTCGAGCGACACCCACAGGTGCAAACCGCGCACATTCGTCGCTCGCTGCCAAGCAAGCTGGTGGTGGACGTCACCGAGAACGAGCCGATTGCCCTGGTGCCGGCGCGTGACGGCATGCGTGCCTACGAAGAGGGGGGACGAGCGCTTCCCATCGATCCGTCGCGTACCTTCCCTGATCTCCCGGTGGTGGACCGTGCTGACACCGCCGTTTTCCGTCTCCTCGCCGATCTCAAGGCGGCCAACCGCGAGATGTACAACCGGGTGAGCGAGATCCGCCGCGTCGAGAACAACGAATTGCGTATCCTGCTCCTCCAGGTGCCGGTGCGGGCCATGCGTGGTGTCGGCGCCGAACGTTTTGACGAGCTATCTTCTGTGCAGCGCGACCTCGCCGCTCGAGGCATTACGCCCGCGGAACTCGACCTGCGCTTCAAGGACCAAGTCATCGCCCGCCTCCCATGAACTCTGAGCGCCTCGTC
Organism: uncultured Gemmatimonadota bacterium; assembly: GCA_902826615.1. Lineage (GTDB taxonomy): Bacteria > Gemmatimonadota > Gemmatimonadetes > Gemmatimonadales > Gemmatimonadaceae > RBC101. The sequence goes on along the minus strand of CADEFN010000003.1, from coordinate 147,295 downwards.
GCCGGTCTCGATATCGGTTCGCAAAAAACAACGGCGATTATCGGTGAAGTCGTGGGCGACCTGCCCAGGCGCCCCGGCATCAAGGTCCTCGGACTTGGGCAGGCCCGTACCACGGGACTGCGACGCGGCGTCGTGGCAGACATCGAGGAAACCACGCAGTCCATCAAGAAGGCGCTGAGCGATGCCGAGCAAATGGCAGGCGCGAAGGTGGATGCCTGTTACGTCGGGATTACCGGTGAGCATATCCAGGCGATGACCAGCAAGGGCATCGTCGCCGTGGCGAGCGAGGAGATTTCCCGCGCCGACGTGGACCGCGTGAACGCGGTCGCTCGTGCGCAGTCCATTGCCCCCGATCGCGAGCTTCTGCATGCCATCCCGCAGGAGTACATGGTCGACAAAAGCGAAGGTGTGCGCGATCCGGTCGGCATGATCGGGACTCGTCTCGAGACCGAGATGTATCTCGTCACCATCGGGAGCTCACCGGCGACCAATCTGCGCAAGGCCGTTGAGCGCGCAGGGTATCGTGTGGCCGAGCTGGTGGTGGAGCCCCTCGCCAGCGCCATGGCGGTCCTCACCGACGACGAACGTGAGCTCGGTGTGGCCGTGATCGAAATGGGCGCCGGAACCACCGACATCGCGGTCTTTCACGAGGCCAAGATCCGGCATCTTGGTACCGTGGCACTCGGCGGCAACAACGTCACCAGCGACATCGTCCACGGGCTCGGTCTCACGCAAACGGACGCCGAACGTATCAAGGAGCGGTACGGCTGCGCGTACGAGCCACTCGTGGACCCGGCTGAGGTGATTTCTCTGCCGAGTACGGTGGCGCAGGGGGACCGTCAGATTCCGCGAGAGCTGCTGGCGCACATCATCCACCAGCGTGTGGACGAGATCCTGACCCTCGTGCTGCGCGACATCGAAGAAGCCGGATTCGCCACGCGGCTGAGTGCCGGTGTGGTGCTGACCGGTGGCGTTGCGGCGCACCCGGGTGTGGCCGAACTCGCGGCCGAGGTGTTTGGCACCGGTGTACGGGTGGGTGTGCCGTCCGAGAACCTGAGCGGGCTGGTGGACGCCGTGGAAGCGCCGCGATTTGCGACAGCGGCTGGTCTCACGCTGTATGCGGCCAATCGGCTGGCACTTGGCGCGGCGTCGACGGGTGCGAAGCGGCTCAATGCACCCAATGTGGATAAGTTGGCTCAGCGGGTAAAGACATGGTTGCAGGACTTCTTTTGATGAGGTGAGACCGGTTCTGATGCGCCGATCATCGTTAGGCTCATCAAAAACATGATCTTTCGCAGGGGAAATGTGGAGAAGCGGCGCACTCACGTGATGAGTGTGCCGCTTTTGTCTGTTGCTCAGCGATTGCTCACTGTCACACGTTTCTTATCGAGCAGTTCGCATTATATTCTGCCCGACTCAACGAGTGCTCGCACCGCCGCGAACATCGAGTCGATCCGCATCGTTCGATCAATCCCCTCGGAAATTGAGGTGTCCCGCGTGCCAATGACTTTCGAGTTCGAGGAGAACGCGACCCAGAACGCCCGTATGAAGGTGGTGGGGGTCGGTGGTGGTGGTGGGAATGCGGTGAATCGAATGATCGACGAACATCTCGAGGGCGTCGAGTTCATCTCGATCAACACCGACTCGCAGACGCTGCTGTCGTCGAAGTCGGATGTGAAGATCCAGATCGGCAAGAAGCTCACGCGAGGCCTTGGTGCCGGCGCGCGACCCGAGATCGGGCGCCAGGCCATCGAGGAGAATCGCGATGAGGTGTCGCGAGTCCTCACCAACGCCGACCTCGTGTTTGTCACCTGCGGTATGGGTGGCGGCACCGGAACCGGAGCGGCGCCGATCGTGGCGGAGCTGGCGCGAGAAGCCGGCGCGCTCACGGTTGGCATTGTGACCAAGCCCTTCGTGTTCGAAGGGAAAAAGCGCATGCGCCAGGCGGAGAGCGGAATTCAGGAGATGCGCAGCCACGTCGATACGATGATCGTGGTGCCTAACGAACGTCTGCTCGCGGTGGTCGGCAAGGGGATCCCCTTCCAGGATGCGCTCAAGAAGGCCGACGAAGTCCTTCTCCATGCCACGCAGGGTATTTCCACACTCATCTCGCGGACGGGGCTCGTCAACGTCGACTTTGCCGACGTGCGGACCGTCATGCAGAACGGTGGATCGGCGCTGATGGGGACGGGGATCGGGCGCGGAGAAAACCGCGCCATGGAAGCCGCGCAGCAGGCCATCGCCTCGCCCCTCCTCGACAACATTTCGATTGCCGGGTCGTCGGGGGTGCTGCTCAACATCACGGGCGGCGGTGACCTCACGCTGGGCGAAGTGACGCAGATCTCGGAGATTGTCCACGATGCCGCCGGCGACGAGGCCGAAATCATCTTCGGCGCTGTGCACGAGCCCGCCATGCAGGGCGAAATCCGGGTGACCGTCATTGCCACCGGCTTCGACCGCGCGCTGGGTCACAGCACAACGACCATCGCGGTGCCAAACTCGTACCCGACCGGCAAGCCAACGGTGATTCCGATCAATACCGGACGCATCCCGCAGCCGGTCAGGCAGCCGATTCCGGTGCAGCGCCAGTCTGGTGGGTCGGCCGTGCCAAAGCCGGTCCCGGTAAGCCAGCCGCTCAGCCAGCCGGTCAAGCCGCAGGGGCAGATCGAGGATCTCGACATCCCGACCTTCATTCGGAGGCAGATGGATTGAACCGTGCCGCAGGCCGGGTATGGTTGTATGTCACAGTGGCGCTTCTCGCGGGGGGCGCCATTGCTGTCATGCGACCTAAACCGCGCCCGCGCCCCGGAGAGGTGCTGACAGGCCGGGTGCCACCACCCCGACGCGAACGCATCGATTCGTTAGGTAGTGGTGAGACCATCACCGCGCTGCTTGGCCGCAGCGGGATGAGTGACGACGAAGTGCGGCGTGCCCTCGAAGCCGCTCCGGGTATCGATCATCGCAGACTGCGCGCGGGGATGCGCATCACGGTGCGTGGCCCCGACTCGGTGCCATCGGAAATTGTGCTGCACCTGGGGGTCGATCGCCGAGTGCGCCTCACCCGGATGGACGGCACCTGGAGCGCCGAAGAGGAGCGCATTCCGTGGACGACGGATACCATGGTCGTCGAAGGCACCATTCAGTCGAACCTCTACGATGCCTTCGACGCCGGGGGTCGTTCGTTGCCGCGTGAGGCTCGCTCGGAACTCGCCTGGAATGTGGCCGACGTCTTTGAATACCGTCTCGACATGAGCCGTGACCTCCAGCCAGGCGATGAATTTCGGGTGCTCGTGGAACGCCGGAGCACCTCCACCGGGGCCACACGAATCGGAACGGTGCTGGCGGTGGACTACGCGAGTGGCAAGGAGCGCCTTCGCGTGGTGCGTTTTGGCGACGTGAACGACAAGCCGCGCTACTTCGACGAAAGTGGTCGCTCGATGCAAGCCGCCTTTTTGCGAGCTCCTCTGGAATTCCGCCGCATTTCGTCCGTGTTTGGTATGAGGCGGCATCCCATTCTGGGGGTCTTTCGCAGCCACAAGGGCACCGACTACGCGGCCGCGTCGGGGACTCCGGTGCGTAGCATCGGCGACGGCCAGGTGGTCACCGCGGGGCGAATGAGTGGTTTTGGCAATGTCATCGACGTGCGCCACCCGAATGGGATGGTCAGTCGGTACGGCCACCTGCGGGCCTTTGCCCGCGGGGTGCAGCGAGGGACGCGGGTCGGCATTGGCGAGACCATTGGCTACGTCGGAATGACCGGCCTGGCGACCGCCCCCCACCTGCACTTTGAAATCCTCGTGAACGGAGTCCAGCAAAACCCCGGCGTCGCGCTGAGCAACCGGAGTGGCGATCCGATTTCTGCTGACCTCCGCCCCTCGTTTGCGCTTGCGCGAGATGGCATGTTTGCGTTGCTCGATCGGGCCTCCGCAGACAGCACGCGGATTCCGCCCGAGTAATGGCATCATCACCACGCCTCGTGGCGTAATCCCGTTTACATGCTCCTTTGGCTCATAGCTCTCGCGCTGGGAGGCGTTGCGACCTTCCTTGCGTACCCGCGCGACACGTTGCGTGGACCGCTGTCTCGTGTTTCGGCCGGGCTGCGATTGCTCGCCGTCACGCTCGCGGCGGGGCTCGGCCTCAATGCGGCCATGGGGAGGGCACGAGCGCCGCGTCCCCTGGTGGCCCTCGATGTGTCGAGCAGCTGGGGGCGCGGCGGTGACACCACGCGTTTTTCGAAGGCGCTTTCGGCCGCTCTCCAGGAGTCGCCGGATTCCGTAGTTGCCTTTGGCGATTCGTCGCGCCGGGCCGTGCGAGGAATGGCCAGCAACGATGCGTCGTCGCGGGTGCGGGCGGTGGCGGAGCGCGCCATCGCGGCCGGTCGACCGTTGGTGTTGTTCACCGATGGAGAGATTGACGATCCCGAGGCTCTCGACGCGCTGCCAGCCGGCTCGCGAGTCGAGCTGAGTGAGTCGTCGCCCCAGCGAGACGCGGCGGTGACGGAAATCCGGGCACCACGTGTGGCGTCGGACGGCGACACGGTTGAGGTGCGTGTCACTATTGGTGCGGCCGGAGGTGGTGCCGGCGCAGGGCGTTTGTCGCTCACGCTCGATGGTCGGCCGGTGGCGAGCGCGACGATGGATTCATTGGGAGCCTTTGGTGAGCGCACCATTTCGCTGAAGGTTGTTGCACCATCGCTGCGCGGTGGAGGCTCGCAGGGCGACCGTGAGCTGCGCGCCGTCGTGGAGAGCGTCGGGGACGGTGATGCACGCAACAACACCGCATCGGCGGTGATCGACGTGGGATCGGCGGCCGCGGCGGTGCTGGTCTCCACTTCACCAGATCTCGACGCCCGTGAACTCGCCGCACTTCTGCGGGGCACTGCGGCGTTGCCTACGCGTGTCTACTACCGGGTGATGCCCGGCCAGTGGCGTGAGGATGGAGCGATGAGCGCCATCTCCGAGGACGCCGTGCGTCGCGCCGTTCGTGAGGCCGCGTTGGTGGTTTTGCATGGCGACACAGCGTTGTTTGGGCCGCCTCGCGCCGCCACGCGCGGGGCACTGGCCCTCGTGGCGCCGCCGGCGCCTAACGGGGGTGAATGGTTCGCCACTGGCGCGCCCATCTCGCCGGTGGCGACGGTGCTGGCGGGGACCGCGTGGGACTCACTTCCACCCCTCGAAGTGGCCGCCGCGATGCCCTCCGATGCGGCGTTCGAGATTCTCGAGACGCGCCGTGCTCGCCGGCTCGACCGGCGCGTGGCGATGGTTGGGTGGGAGCGCCCTCGCCGCATCGTGGTGGCTGGTGCGACGGGATTCTGGCGCTGGCGCTTCCGAGGGGGCGCAGGGGCCGAGGCCTTCACGGCTGTCTGGGGGAGCACCCTCGACTGGCTGGCGGGCGAACGCTCCGATGTGCGCGCTGCCGTGCCCGAGGCGGGCGCGCTCCGCGAAGGAGCCCAGATGCGCTGGCGGCGTGGCGCCGACGCCGATTCGGTGGTGCAAGCTGTCGTCCGGCTGCGTGGCAACACGCCGAAAGTGGACACACTCGCACTGCACTTTGGCGCCGCCAACCTTGTTGCCGACTCCCCACCACTTGGAGCAGGGGTCTACGACATCACCACACCCGGCGGCACGTCCATGCTGATCGTGAATCCGTCGACCGAGCTGCTGCCGCGTCGTCCCACGGTTCGGCCGGGTGCTTACGGGTCGAGCGTGGTGGCCGGTGCCTCCCCCCGCGCCCGGGATTTTCCGTGGCTCTTCGTCCTCGCCGTGCTCGCATTGTGCGGTGAGTGGACGCTGCGTCGGCGGGCCGGGCTGCGGTAAAGACGTCGTTCGGGGTCGAGGGGTCGCTATCTTCCGCCCCTATGGCCCGTCTGTTTCGTCGCGCTGGCGACACACCCAAGCGCTCGCTCTGGCAGCGCATCAAGGACATTGCGCTCACCGACATCACGGCGATCGCGCGCAAGGGAGCCAAGGAAGGCTCCCTCGAAGCGGTCGAGGAGCTGCTGCTCGAGGCCGATTTTGGAGTGCCCACCACCCTCAAGCTGGTGGACGACCTCGATCGTGCCGCCAAACGTGGCGCCGTCAAAACCCATGACGAGTTCCTCGACGCATTGCGCGCCGGCGTGCGCGATGCGCTGAAAGCGGGTAATGCACATCCCGGGCTGAAGCTTGCCGCATCGGGCCCAACGGTCATCCTCATCGTCGGTGTGAATGGTGCAGGGAAGACCACCTTCATCGGAAAGCTGGCGTCGCGATTCCGCAGCGAAGGCAAGCGGGTAGTCGTCGCTGCAGGTGACACCTTCCGTGCCGGCGCGATCGATCAGCTCAAGGTGTGGGCCGAACGCACCGGGGCCGACTTTGTCGGTGGCAAACCTGGCGGTGACCCCGCCGCGGTGGCGTACGACGCCATTGACGCTGGTGTGACGCGCGGCGCCGACATTGTCATTGTGGACACCGCCGGCCGCCTGCACACGAGTGATAGTCTCATGGACGAACTGCGCAAGGTGGCGCGTGTGATCACCAAACGTCTGCCGGACGCGCCACACGAGACACTGCTGGTGCTCGATGGCACCATCGGGCAGAACGCGGTGTCGCAGGCTCGCACCTTTGCCAGCGCCGTGAATGTGACGGGGTTGGTGGTGACCAAGGTTGATGGCACTGCAAAGGGTGGCATCGTGGTGGCGGTCCACGAGGCGATCAATGTGCCGGTGAAGTTCCTGGGCACCGGCGAGCAGGCGGGAGACCTCGAGCCATTTGATGCGGAATCGTTTGCCGCCGAGGTGCTCGAAGGGTGAGGCAGGCCATCGTGGTGCCACGCCGCGCCTGACGAGCGCATGCAGACACCGCGGCCCGGAGCGCGTGGAGCACGGGTAACCCTCGAAATGCCCGTCCAGTTTCTCAAGGGTGTGGGGGAGCGTCGGGCCGAGTCGCTGCATCGGCTTGGGATCCGCACCGCCGCCGATTTGCTGTACCACGTGCCCCATCGGTACGAGGACGCGAGCACCGTCACGCCGATCAAGGAAGTTGAGCCCGGCATGGATGTCACGGTCATGGGACGCGTGATCTCCAAAGGCGTACTGCCGACACGCAAAGGGCTGCGAATTTTCCAGGCCGTTGTCGAGGATCGCAGCGGAATGCTCGAGGTCTCGTGGCCGGGCCAGTCGTTTCTTGATCGCTCGATCAACAAGGGTGACCTGCTGCTCCTCTCCGGGCCCTGCCGCTTTTACCATGGACGCCAGCTGCAGCCGCGTGAGTATGTGAACCTGGGGAGTGGCGCCGACGAGGACGGTGGGCGTGTGCTGTCGGTGTACCCGGTGACGGAAGGACTAGGTGTTCGGCAGTTCCGCGCCCTGCTCGATCAGCATCTCGAGGGCTTGCTGCTCCTCGTTGAAGAATTCCTCCCGGACACCTTGCGAGCCAGCGTGCCCGTCCTGCCCCTGGCCGAGGCGCTCCGTCGGGTGCATCAGCCCGAGAGCGTCAAGGCCGCAATGCAGGGGCGGGAACGTCTCGCCTTCGATGAACTCTTCATGATGCATGTGTTGCACCGGCGTGCCAACGCGGTCGCCCGTGTCCCGCGCCATGGCATCACCTTCACGGTGCGTCGCACGCTCACACGCCAGCTCGCCGACGCCCTCCCATTTGCCCTCACCGCAGCGCAGAAGCGCGCGATTCGCGAAATCAGTGACGACATGTGCTCGAGCCAGCGCATGCACCGGCTGTTGCAGGGAGATGTGGGAAGCGGAAAAACCATCGTGGCGCTTTTTGCGGCGATGCTGGCCATGGAAAACGGGTACCAGGCAGCGCTGATGGTGCCGACGGAGCTGCTGGCTGAGCAACACGCCCGCTCGATCGGGCGCTTGCTGCAGCCACTCGGCCTCGATCCGGTGCTCCTCGTTGGCGGGCTCGGCGCGGCCGCGCGCCGCGCGGCAGAGGCCAAACTTGCAGCAGCCGAGCCGCTCCTGGCGGTTGGCACCCACGCTCTCATCACGAGTCGCTCGGCCTTTGGCCGCCTGGGGCTGGCGATGGTCGACGAGCAGCACCGGTTTGGAGTTGAGCAGCGTGCCGCGTTAGGCGCCAAAGGGGAGTCGCCCGATGTCCTTCTCATGTCGGCCACGCCTATTCCACGCTCGCTGGCGCTGACTGTCTACGGTGATCTCGATGTGAGCACGCTCGACGAACGTCCCCCGGGCCGCAAACCCGTCACCACGGCGGTGCGGCCGGCAAGTGCTCGCGACAAGGTGCTGAGTTTTGTCTCGTCGCAGGTGGCGCAGGGGCGTCAGGCCTACATCGTCTATCCGGTGATCGAGGAGTCGGAAAAGACCGACTTGAAGGCCGCAACCACCATGCACGCGCAGCTCGCCGAGGGGCCGTTCAAGGCGCACCGCGTGGCGCTCCTCCATGGCAAGGTGCCCGCCGAAGAACGCGACGACATCATGCGCCGCTTTCGCGACGGGGAAATCGACATCCTGGTAGCGACCACGGTGATCGAGGTCGGGATCGATGTGGCCAACGCCACCGTGATGCTGATCGAACACCCGGAACGCTTCGGGCTTTCCCAGCTGCACCAATTGCGAGGTCGTGTGGGGCGCGGGGCCGAGGAGTCGTTCTGCATTCTGCTGGGCAGCGTTGGGCACGACGCCTATGAGCGGTTGCGGCTCTTTGCGTCTACCGAAGATGGTTTCGAAATCGCGCGGGCCGACCTGCGACTGCGTGGCATGGGCGATCTCTTCGGGGCGCAACAGAGTGGCGCGCCGGCCTTCCGTGTGGCCGATCCCGTGCGAGACGAAGCGCTCAATGTCAAAGCGCGCGAAGCCGCAGTGGCCATTCTCGGCGAAGACGCCAACCTTGGAAAAGCTACCCACGCCGCCCTGCGGCGCGTGCTTGGGCAACGCTATGCGCGGGCGCTGGAGCTCTTCCGAGTGGGCTAGGCGCTAGCCGGGGGGCGGTCGGTTGGTCAGGCGCTTGCGGATGCGCTCCAGTTCGGCCGTGGTGCGATCCAGTTCATCGGTGAGCCGCTTGATCTCTTCGTCGCGTGTGCGCTGACGTGTTTCGGCGGACGCCCGCACCGTGGTCAGCACGGCACCGGTGGAATCGACCATGTCCAGCAGCCGGCGCATGATGGAAGCTTCGAGGTGGCGCGCGGGGACGACGGGTGTTGCCGCCAGGTAGGCATCGAGCAAGGCCATCCGCTCGCGAACGGTGCGAACTGGATTGGCCGGATCGGCCTTGAGCATCGCGCGCCAGAAGTCGCTCTCGGCGCCGTCGGCTGTCCCGGGGTTGTCCAGGGCATGCTGCGTCAGCCGGCGATCGGCGGCGTCATACTGGCCCGCCTCCGCGTCACGAAGAATATCCGCGAGTGTGGTCGGCCACATCGACACCGGCGGTGGCGCTGGGAGTGCAATCACGGGCGCGGGTGCCACCACGGGCTGGGGCTTCGCCCGGCATCCAATGGCGGCCAGCAGCAGGGCGGCTGTGAGAACGCGGCTCATGACGCGATCGCCTCCTGACCGCGCGTCAGGCGAGCCGCCGTCGCGCGAATAGGAAGCTGGATCGTGAATGACGTCCCGACACCCACCGTGCTCTGCACCGAAATGGTCCCTCCGTGCGCCATCGCAATCCCCTTGGCAATCGCCAAACCGAGCCCCGTCCCCTTGAGTCCCGTCGTCTGGTTGTCTGCGGTATAGAATTTTTCGAACACGTATGGGAGCTGGGCCGCTGGGATGCCGGCGCCGCTGTCTGCGACAGTCATCTGGACCTGGTCGGCATCGCGACGCACGTGCAGGCGCACCTGCCCGCCACGCGCCGTGAACTTGAAGGCGTTCGACAGGAGGTTACCCAGCACTTCGTTGATTTGTTCAGGATCCCAGGTCACCTCGCCCGGGAGGGCGTTCTCGCGCACGACATCGAACTGGATTTCTCGCTGAATGGCCAGCACGCGGAAGGTGCGTTCGAGGTCGCCAAGAAAGGCAGGGAAGGCGATTTGTCGTGGATCGATACGGCCACCACCGGCCTCAAAGCGCGAAACGTCGAGGAGTCCCCGCACGAGTCGTGACAGCGCCTTGGCCTGCGCCGACAGGGTGTCGAGCACCTCCATCTGGCGATCGGTGAGGGGGCCGTACACCGTCTCCTTCAGCAGCTGCAGATATCCGGTGATGACGTTGATCGGTGTTTTGAGTTCGTGGGAGGCCACGGAGACAAACTCTGCCTTGAGCCGGTCGAGTTCCCGCAGCTGCATGGCCATGGAGTTGTACGACGAGGCCAGACGCCCGAACTCATCGCGCCGGGTAGCCTCGATGCCTAACGCACGGCCAAAGTCGCCCCCCGATACGGCCCGCATCCCGGCGTCGAGTTCATCGATCGGGCCCGACACCGATTGCGTCAGCCACAGACCGATCAGTACTGCGAGCACCGCCGCGCCTGCGAGGAGGAAGAGTGCTGAGCGTCGCGCGGCCTCCGATTCGGAGGCAATCACCGACACCCGCTCGCGGGTTTGTTCCTGCAGCGATTGTTCGCTCAGGGCCAAAATGCGTTCGACGTCGGCGATGGCAGGACTGATGCTGCGGTCGATGACCGAGTCGGCCGCCGTCGGCCGACCCTCCCGCACAAATCGCATGGCCGACCGACCCTCGTCGCCCACCGATTTGAGGGCCGCACGAAGACGCGGCACCATGGAAGTACTCGTAATCGCACCGAGCGAGTCGAGCTGGATGCGCAGGGTGTCGAGGCGCGCCGCGAATTGCGGGCCGACCTGCTCTTCGGGAAAGAGGGAGAGGAGGTTCTTTGACTGGTCAAGCTGCTGCACGGCCGTCCGGGCACGCCCCAGCTGCACGGCCGCCTGGAACTCCACGTCGCGCAGACGTTCGGTATCGCGCCGGAGCACCTGCATGGCGCGCAGGGAGAGCACCAGCGGGACCAGCATCACCAGCACCATGGCGGCGATGCCGAGAGACAGCCGTGTGCGAAGCGTCATTGTGGCTCGATGAGGGCCAGCGGTGCCGAGCGTCTCGGTTGCCGCGTATCCCGGGGGTTCATACCTTTCGCGGCCTTCGCCGTCCCACTCTCCCAACAGCTTTCGTGTCGAAAACCTACGCTACTATCAGTGCCCTGCCAAAGGTGGTCGGTCAACACGTCACGGTGCGCGGCTGGGTAACGCATCTGCGCAGTTCCGGCAAAGTGGCTTTTCTCGTCATGCGCGATGGAACCGGACATCTGCAATGTGTGCTGGTGAAAAGTCAGGTGCCCGCCGATACGTGGGAGCGCTTCGCTACATTGACGCAGGAGACCTGTGTTGCGGTCACAGGTGAAGTGCGGACCGAGCCCAGAGCGCCGGGCGGGCATGAGCTGGGGGTGACCGAACTCGAGGTGCTGGGGGCCAGTCCACTGGACTACCCCATTCAGCCCAAGGAACACGGGATCGACTTCCTCCTCGATAACCGGCATGTATGGCTGAGGTCGCCTCGCCAGGTCGCGATCATGCGGGTACGGCACGAGATCAAGCGCGCCATCCATGATTTCTATGACGGTCGGGGCTTCATCCAGGTGGACACCCCGATTCTCACGGCGGCCATCGGGGAGCGCTCCGGCCTGTTTGCCACGGAATACTTCGAGGAGGGGAATGCCTACCTCGCCCAGACCGGTCAGCTGTATGGCGAAGCGGCCGCGGCGGCGCTGGGATGCATTTACACGTTTGGGCCCACCTTCCGCGCCGAGAAGTCCAAGACGCGCCGGCACCTCACCGAGTTCTGGATGATGGAACCGGAGATGGCGTTCTACGATACCCACGACAACATGCGGCTCCAGGAGGACATGCTCGTCTTCATCGTCGAGCGAGTCCTGGAGCGTTGTCAGGCAGAGCTGAAGGAGCTCGAGCGCGACGTGAGCAAGCTTGAAGCGGTGAAGGGGCCGTTCCCGCGCATCGAGTACACGGAAGCGGTGCGCATTCTGCAGGGGAAGGGAAGTGCCATCACCTGGGGCGACGACCTGGGGGCGGAAGACGAGACACTCCTGGTGGCCGACTACAACACACCGATTTTCGTCTGCAACTATCCCAAGGAAGCCAAGGCCTTCTACATGAAGGAGAACCCGGCCGATCCGCGGACCGTGTTGTGCGACGACTGCCTGGCGCCGGAGGGCTACGGGGAGATCATCGGGGGTTCGCAGCGCGAGGACGATCACGACAAGTTGCTCGCGCGGATCCACGAGGAGGGACTCCCCGTGGATGCGTACGGCTGGTACCTCGACCTCCGGAAGTACGGCACCTTTGTGCATTCGGGGTTCGGGCTTGGGCTGGAGCGTACGGTGGCATGGATTGCCGGCACCCCGCACATTCGCGAGTGCATTGCCTTCCCCCGCATGATGCATCGGCTGCGACCCTGAGGTTGTCCCATGTCTATCGAGCAGCGCTTTCTCGAACGGTCGAGGTACTACCTGGGGGTGGAGTATCCCGCCAAGTTGCGCCTCGCCCTGCTGGCGCTTCCCCCGGAGCGTGTGTGGTGGAGACCTAACGAGCACTCCAACAGCGCGGGCAATATCGTGCTGCACCTCATGGGTAACGTGCGGCAATGGATCGTGGCCGGTGTCGGGGGCGCGGCCGATGTCCGGGCGCGCGACGCCGAATTTGCCGCGCGCGAGGGTTTGCCGGCTGAGGTGCTGCTGGCGGAGCTGGAGCGCACACTCAGCGAGGTGGACGCGACACTGGCCCGATTGACGCCACACGACCTGATGGCCTCGCGTGAGATCCAGGGGCGCTCGACCACCGTGTTTGCGGCCATCTATCATGTGGTCGAGCACTTCTCGACCCATACAGGCCAGGTCATCTGGTTAGGCAAGATGTGGTCGGCGGCTGGTGCCGTGCGGCTCTACGACGATGCCAACAATGCCGCGCCGCTCTTTCTGGGGGATGGTCGCGGGGACGTGGACTGAGCGGCTCGTCCCACCGCTGTCAGGGCCACTGGTCGCTGCGCGGTGTCAAAAGGTCCCGTCGAGGGGTTGGCTGGGCGAACCGGTCGTATGCCCTTGCGAATCCCCGGCTGAGAAGGGATCGTTCGCCCGACTTTGACCAGGCGGATTCGGCGTGGCAACCGAGAAGAACAATGAGGAGTGGGGCTCAAAACTTGGCGTGATCCTGGCGGTGGCCGGATCTGCCGTGGGCCTCGGCAATTTTCTGCGTTTCCCCGGGCAGGCTGCGGCCAACGGGGGCGGCGCCTTTCTCATCCCGTACTTTTGTGCCCTCTTTCTGTTAGGCATCCCGATCGGGTGGGCCGAGTGGGCGATGGGCCGTTATGGTGGCAAGAAGGGGCTGCACTCGGCGCCGGCCATCATGGGGCTGATCGGGAAGGGCTCTCCGGCGCGGTATCTCGGCGTCATCGGCGTCCTTATCCCGCTGGGTGTGGCCTTCTACTACACCTTTCTTGAGACGTGGACCTTTGGGTACTTCCTCAAGTACCTGACTGGTGGTGTTGGCGTCGATGTGGCGGCACCCATCGCCGACCAGGTCGCCGCTTCGTCGCAATTCTATCGCGAGTTCACAGGTGCTTCGCAGGACGGCGTGCTGTTCACGGGTGACTCGAAGTTCACGATCATTTCGTGGATGATCGTCTTCGGGATCAACATGTGGTTTGTGTTCCGCGGACTTTCCAAGGGGATCGAAAAGTTCTGTTCGTACGCGATGCCCGCGATGGCCGTGTGCGCGCTTGTCGTCCTTGTCAGAGTGCTTACGCTGGGCACGCCGGACCCCGCATTCCCGGAGCAGAGTGTCAGCAATGGCCTCGGGTACATGTGGAACCCCAACTACTCCAAGCTTGGTGATGCGCAAACCTGGCTTGCGGCCGCCGGACAGATCTTCTTCAGTTTGTCGGTCGGGTTCGGTGTCATCATCAATTACGCGTCGTACATGAAGCCCAAGGACGACGTCGCATTGTCGGGCCTGACTGCAGCGGCGACGAACGAGTTGTTCGAAGTCGGCTTTGGTGGCATGATCACGCTGACCGCCGCCTTTGTGTTCCTCGGCTTGAGCGGCACCACGGCTGCTGTCGCCACGGGATCGTTCAGTCTCGGGTTCGCGACGCTTCCGGTCGTGTTCGCCCATATGGGCGGCGCGGGCAACATCATCGGCGCTGCCTGGTTCTTCATGTTGTTCCTGGCCGCGATCACCAGTTCACTCTCGATGTATCAGCCCTCGGTGGCGCTGGTGAAGGAAGCGACTGGCTGGAGCCACGGAAAATCCACCGCCACTATCGGTGTGCTTGGCACCATGGGCGCGTTGATGACCTTGTGGTTCACGCGTGACGGCTCGTACTGGAACACGCTGGACTTCTGGGTCGGCACGCTGCTGATCTTTGTCATGGCTGGCGTGCAGATCATCTACTTTTCGTGGGTCTTTGGGCTCGAGCGTGGATGGAAGGAGATCCACTCGGGTGCCTCCATCCAGATTCCCCCGATTTTCAAGGTGGTGATGAAGTACATCGCACCGGCATACCTCATCATCGTCTTCATTGCCTTCTGCTTCCAGAACCTGGTGCCTTCACTCACCGCGGCGTGGGCGACGACCGGATCGCGCATGGCCATCCTCACGATCGTTGCGACCATTGTCTTCCTGGTCGCGCTGACGCGTGTGGGCGAAAAGCGCTGGCGTGCGCAGAACCTCGATATCGACGATCGCAATCCCGCCAACTAACAGGAGTGTGCAATCATGAATACCGGCGGATGGATCACAATGATCTTTTCTCTCGTGCTGGTGTGGGGCGGGTGCTTCTGGTGCTTCAAGAAGGTGCTTACCTCACCCGCTGACGAAAAAGCACCGACGGGTTTTGGTGCCTGACCGTCGCGCTCCACGAGCGTGATACGAAAGAAGGGCCGGCTTTTCGCCGGCCCTTCTTTGTTTGCTGCCTCGATCAGTCCGCCGATTCGCGGAGTTTGATTTCGTCCCACAAAACGTCGAGCGCGGTCAGCCCGGCTGTGGGGACGTCGATGCCACGCTCGACCGCCAGCCGTTCCATGGCAGTGAAGCGGCGCGTGAACTTGGCGTTGGCCCGGTCGAGTGCGACACCGGCGTGGACACCGGCCTTTCGGCAGAGGTTGACCACGGCAAAGAGCAGGTCGCCCAGTTCGCCCTCCAGCGCATCACTTCCCGGTGCGCCCAGATGCTCCCGAACCTCTTCAAGCTCTTCGGCCACCTTGTCGGCGGGGCCCTGGACGTCGTCCCAGTCGAATCCCACACCCGCGGCCCTGTCCTGAATGCGCTGCGCGCGGTGCAGCGCGGGGAGACCAACAGGGAGTCCGTCTTCGATGGACGCCCGTTTGCGGGCCTTCATCTGCTCCCAGCCCACACGCACACCATCGCCGTACAAGTGCGGGTGCCGCTTTTTCATCTTCGCGATGAGTCCGCCTGCCACATCGCCGATGTCGTATGCGCCACGTTCCTCGGCCACCACGGAGTGGAAAAGCACCTGGAGGAGTACATCGCCGAGCTCTTCGCGTGAGGCCTGGTCGTCCTCGGCCCGCAGGGCGTCGTCGAGTTCGTGGGCTTCCTCGATCAAGTAGGGCCTCAGGCTCGCATGCGTCTGGGCTTTATCCCACTCACAACGAGCTCTGAGATCCCTCATCAGAGCGAGCGTATCTTCAAGCGTGGCCTTGGGTTGCATTGCTTCCTCCTGCGTCCTATACTACCCGCCCCTTCGACCCACGGTCAATGGATTCTCGCTTCTCGCGGGCGTGGGTCGAGGTCGATCTGGACGCCCTGGTCGCCAACGCCCAGACGCTCATTTCCCGGTCGGGAAAGCCTCTCCTCCCGATGGTGAAGGCTGACGGCTACGGACTTGGCGCGGTTCGCGTATGCCGGGCTCTGCAACCCCTCAAACCGTGGGCTTTTGGTGTCGCGGCGCTGAGCGAGGCCGAAGAGCTGCGCGCTGCGGGAATCGAGACCCGGATTCTGATCTTCACTCCCGTCCTCCCTGATCAGTTCGAGGATGTTCGGCGACTGCGCGTCGTGCCGACCCTTGGCCAGCCTGAGCTTATCAAGGCGTGGGTGAACTCCGGGGGTGGCGCCTGGCACCTCGCCATAGACACGGGCATGCACCGGGCTGGGATTGAGTGGTGGCGGGTGAACGACGTTGTGGAGCTGGTGCGAGCACATCCGCCACAGGGCGCCTTCACTCATCTGCACTCGGCAGATGCGAATGACGGGTCCATGGCCCTGCAGCAGCAGCGTTTTGTGGACGCGGTCGGGCAGCTCCCGGCTCGACCGGCAACTCTACACGTTGAAAACAGCCCGGGGCTGGAGCGGCAGGCGCCCTCACCCTGGGACGTGGTGCGGCCAGGTGTCTTTCTGTACGGGGTGGGAGGGGGGGAAGGGTCGAACCTATCGCCGAAACCGGTGGCGCACCTGCGGGCCCGCATTGTCGAGCTGCACGAGGTGCGGGCGGGAGAAGGGGTGTCCTATGGCGGCACATGGCGTCCTCCGGAGCCCCGTCGCGTGGCCACCCTTTCGGTGGGTTATGGCGATGGCTACCGCCGGGCCTTTTCGAACTGCGGCTATGTCCTGCTCAACGGCAAGAGGGCACCCGTCGTCGGGCGTGTCACAATGGACATGACCGTCATCGACGTCACCGATGTCCCCTGTGCGACCGGCGACGTGGCAACCCTCATTGGCACTGCGGGTGACGATCAAGTGGACATCAACCGCCTATCCGAGGACGCCTCGCTGCTCGCTTACGAAGTGCTGACTGGTCTCAAGTTGCGAGCGCCGCGCATCTACGTCGGGGCGGACGCATGACACGCCGTGCCGTGCTGTGCGTGCTCGATGGCGTGGGCTTTGGCGCCGCGCACGACGCTGACCAATACGGCGACGCCGGCTCCAACACCCTGGGCAATGTGGCAGCCGCGACGGCCGGTTTTGCGCTCCCTGGCTTGGAGGCGCTTGGCCTTGGCAGCCTGGCTCCCATCGCCGGGCTGCGTGCCGATGTGGGCTCGGCGGCGCGCTGTCTGGCCCAGCCCCGTTCAGCGGGGAAAGACTCCACAACCGGCCACTGGGAGCTGTGCGGCCTTACGCTGGAGAGTGCATTCCCCACGTATCCAAAGGGCTTCCCGGACGAAGTCGTCCGGGCGTTCGAGAAGCTCACGGGGCGTCCCGTCATTGGGAACGTCGTCGGGAGCGGTACAGGGATCATCGACGACTTCGCGGCCGAGCACACACGGACGGGGGGCTGGATACTCTACACCTCTGCGGACTCGGTCTTTCAGCTGGCCGCGCACGAGAGTGTCATTCCGCTCGAGGAGCAGTACTCGGGCTGTGAGAAGGCACGAGCTCTTCTCGTCGCGCCGCACAATGTCTCACGGGTGATTGCCCGGCCATTCACCGGGGGGCCCGGCAGCTACCGGCGCACCACCAACCGGCGCGATTTTTCGGTCCCACCCACGGGCCCCACACTTCTGGACGCCCTGGCGGAGGCGGGGATCGACCGCACCGGAATCGGCAAGGTCGACGACCTCTTTGCCTCCAGAGGCATCACTTCGACCCACACAACCGACAACGCGGACGGGATAGATCGCATCCGGACGTGGCTTAATGCCCCAACGAGTGGGTTCCTGTTCGTGAATCTGGTAGATTTTGACCAGCTCTACGGGCACCGAAACGACGTCCCGGGGTTCTACCGGGCACTCCGACAGTTCGACGATGCACTGCCGGGACTTCTGTCATTGCTGGGAGAGGACGATTTGCTGGTACTGACCGCCGACCATGGCAACGATCCAACGACACCGAGCACCGATCATGCGCGTGAGCGTGTGCCCGTGCTGGTGGCGGGCCCTCGTGTGCGTCCGGTGGTGCTGCCCGAGCGATCGACCTTCGCCGATGTCGGGGCCACGATCGCGGCCTGGTTTGGTCTGAGTTTCCGTGGTCACGGCGTTTCGTTTCTCGATCAGGTCATCGCGTGATGGACAACGAGACAATCGCCTTCGACGCCATGGCGAATGCGTACGCGCCCTATTCGCGTTTCCGCGTGGGCGCTGTGATCACGGGTCCGGATGGCCGCCCATTTGCCGGCTGCAACGTGGAGAACGCGTCGTACCCAGCAGGACTCTGCGCCGAGCGCGCCGCGCTGGCCGCCGGGATTGCCGCGGGGTGCCGTACGTTCCGGGAGCTGGTGATCGCGACCGAAGCCGAGGTGGCCACGCCTCCCTGCGGGATGTGCCGCCAGGCACTTGGTGAGTTCGGGCACGAGTTGCACATCACGAGTGTGACAACCGGCGGGCAGCGGGTGACATGGCGGCTGAGTGAGTTGCTGCCCATGCCGTTTACCCCCGCGTCGCTGGAGCACGTATGAAGCTGGGCCGGGTGGTGGGGACCGTGGTGTCCACGCGCAAGGATCCGTCGCTCGAGTCCCTCAAGCTGCTGATTGTGGAGAATCTGACTCCGGGGCTGGAGAAGGAAGGGGGCTATGTGGTGGCGGTGGATAGTGTGGGCTCGGGGATGCGCGAGGTGGTGCTGTACGCGAGCGGAAGTTCCGCGCGCCTGACAACTGTCACTAAAGACCGGCCGGTTGATGCCGTCATCATGGCCATTGTGGATAGCTACGATATGGAGGGACATGTTACGCGCCTGGCCTAGAGTTGCGCTGCTTGCGACCGTGTGTGCGGTCGCCGCCGGGTGCAATGAGGACCTCGTGGGAGGTGCGGCCTGTCCGGCGCTCTGCCCCGGGACGTCGCTCGTCGTGACCGATACGGTGCTCGACGCCGTGGTCTTTGACACGGTCCTCACCGGCACGCCGTCGTTGGGCGGGGAGGGGTCGCTGGTGCTGAGTGCCCGAGGGGATACGGTCGACACGCGGGTGGTTTTCCGGTTCGACTCACTGCCCACGCGCATCACGCGGAACGGTGGCGACTCGGCGATTACGGCGATCGACAGTGCCTACCTGCTGTTACGCCTCGATCCCGCGGCCAGCAAGATCAGCGCGCCAGTTCGCATTGATCTCTTTGACGTCGACACCACAGCAAGCGACACCCTCACGTCGTCGCTGCTCCCGCTGTTCAGGGACGACCGCCTCCTCGGGGGGTCGACCATTGATACCAACCAGGTGAAGGACTCCCTGCGTGTCTACTTCACCAATGCGCGGCTGCTCTCGCGCATCACGGGGCCGGGCCGGTTGCGGGTTGGTCTGCGCGTCACCTCGGCACGGGCCGCCACCCTGAGCCTTGGGTCGAGTGACAACGGGGACGACGCCCTCCTCAAGTTCGATCCGGTGCCATCGGACACCGCCATCAAGGAGATCGCGGTGTTGTTGCGCTCCAATACGCCGACAGACAATGCCGAGGTCCGGACCGATCTGCAGGACTACATGGTGATCGCCAAGGCACCGCCGATGCCGGACGCTGAGGTGCTGTCGATCGGTGGACTGCCGGCCCGCAGAAGTTTTCTGCGGTTTGTTGTGCCGCCTCGCATCCTCGACTCGGCCACGGTCCTGCGTGCCACGCTCCTGCTGACACAACGTCCCAATCGCTCGATCGATGCCAGGGATAGTGTCCTGATTCTCCCGCAGGTGGTGACGGCCGGGGAAGAGGTGACGGACTTTCCGCGGGCGGCGGCACTGCTCTCCCTGTTTCCGGTCGACACCATCCGCGTGGCGCCGGGGGATTCCGGTGTGCGGCAGGTGGAGGTGGCAGCGGCGCTGCGGCAATGGACCAGCGTGGGCAACACATTTCGCCAGCAGCGCGCGCTCGTCATTCGCTCGAATGCTGAGGGACAGAGTCCCTTCGATGCGCACTTCTTCTCACTGCGCGCGCCGGCTGCGCTTCGTCCGCGCCTTCGTGTGAGCTACTCGTTGCGCACCAGCTTCGGAGTTCCTTGATGAAAGCACACCACAGTGTCATGAGCCTGGCGGTTGTGCTCAGCGCCATGACAAGTTCGGTCGGGGCACAAGGCACACTCACCGGGCAGGGGTTCGGCTATCCGATGGGCGGGCTCAGTGCGCGGTCAAAGGCCAACGGTGCCGGCGGGGAGTTCGATGGTCAGTCGGCGCGTAATCCGGCGGCCGTGGTCACCGGTCTGCGCACGGGCCTGTATTTCCAGTACGATCCCGAGTTCCGGCAGGTGCAACAGGGAGCACAGACGGACAACAACGTCGTGCCTCGCTTTGCCGCATTAGGGATCCTCTTTGCGGCCGGAGAGCGTGGGGCCGTCAGCCTCTCGACGCATTCGCTGCTCGACCGGACGTGGTCGACACAGATCCGGTCCGGGCAACGGCTCGGGTCTGACAGTGTCCTCTTCACCGAAACCAATCGCTCGTCTGGGGCGATCAACGAAACGCGGCTGACCTATGCCTACGCGCCCTTTGCAGGGAAGGTGGCCATCGGGGCGGCATTCCATCTGCTGACGGGTGAGAATCGGCTGCGGCTGCGCCGCCAGTTTGATGACAGCCTGCGGTATGGCACCCTCGATCGCGAAATCACACTGGCCTACAGCGGGTCCGGATTTTCGGCGGGCGCCATCCTGCGGCCCGTCACCTGGTTTTCGCTGGCCGCCTCTGCGCGACGCGGGGCAGGGATCGAACTGCGCGTCGAGGACACGCTGAAAACCAGTGCCTCGGTGCCAAACCGGATCGGGTTCGCCGCTCGTTTCGACGCGATTCCCGGCGTGAGTCTCATGGCGTCAGCCGATCGCGCCAGCTGGTCTCGACTCAACGGGCTCGGAAGTGCGGCGGCGTCGGCTCGAGATGCCTGGGAGTACGGAGTGGGCGCCGACTTTTCGGCGGCGAGGTCGCAGCGTGTGGTCAACTGGGTCTACAGCGTGGGGTATCGCACCCGCGAGCTTCCCTTTGCGGCGGCCGGCAACCCGGTCGACGAACGACTGCTGAGCGGCGGGCTTTCGGCGCCCATCGGTGGCGGACGCGCGTCGGTCGATCTCGCGGTGCTGCGCGCCACGCGTCAGGCGTCCGGCTCGGTGGCGGAGCGTGCCTGGCAGCTGAGTGTGGGGCTCACCGTCCGGCCGTAAACGCCCGTGGTCAGCACTGCGGTGGACGCACCAGTCATCCTGGTGGCCGACGACTCCCCGGACAACTGTGAACTGCTCAGCGAGCAGCTGCGCTCGTTAGGCTACCGCGCCATCGTGGCGCACGACGCGGGGAGTGCGCTGCAGTCGGCCCTTGAACAGCAGCCCGACCTGGCGATACTCGATGTCCAGATGCCGGGCGCGGCCCTGGGAGTGGAAGACCGGATCGCCGGCTATGAAGTGTGCCGCCGTATTCGCCGGAATCCCGAAACGGCTCGTATGCCTGTGGTCTTTGTCACCGCGCTCGCTGACGTGGGCGACCGGTTGCAAGCCATCGAGGCCGGAGGCGACGACTGGCTGACCAAGCCTCACAATCGACTCCTGCTGGGCGCCCGTGTGCACGCACTCCTGCGTCTGCGGGCGGCGACCGAGGCCCTGGAGAACTCGTACCGGCGACTGCGCGATGTCGAGCGCGCGCGCGACGAGTTGATGCAGATGATTGTGCACGATCTCAAGACGCCTCTTTCAGGGATCCTCGCCACCCTCGAGCTCCTGGGTGACGGTGACCTCGGGCCGCTCGAGCCGCAGCAGCGCACTGCAGTGCAGGACGCCATGCACAAGTCCGATGAGTTGCTGGACCTCATCGACGACCTGCTCGAAGTGCGTCGCATGGAGGAGGCGACGATCACCCTCGCGCTGCTACCGGTGCGTCTCGGCGAGCTGGTCAACGAGGTGATCGCCGAAGCGGCGGGGCGAAGAGATCATACCGGTGCCACCATCCATGCGGAGCTCTCCGACGATGTGCCGGAGATCAGAGGTGATCGGGCATTGCTCAAGCGTGTCATCTCCAACCTCCTGCAGAACGCGCTGATCCACAGCGGAGAGCATGTGAAGGTGCGGTTCCGTGTTCGCCGGGCGGGCACCGGGGTGCATCTCGTGGTGGCCGACGATGGTCCGGGCATTCCCGCCGAGCTGCATGAACTGATCTTTCGCAAGTTTGGGCAGGGTGGGGCTCCACGGGTGGCACGGCTGCGCTCCTCTGGGCTGGGGCTCACCTTCTGCCGGCTCATTGTGGAGGCCCATGGGGGACGCATCTGGGTCGAAAGTGCGCCCGGCGCCGGCGCGGAGTTCAAGGTGGACCTTCCCTCCGCTCCCCCTACGACTCGTGTGCAGTTGGGGACCACCGTATGAAGGTGTTTGTGCGCACCTTCGGCTGCCGCGCCAACCACTATGACTCCGAAGCGGTGCAGGCGATGGTGGAGCGGGGCGGGGCGGAGCTGGTCGCGACGGCAGAGGAGGCCGATGTGGCCGTCTTCAACTCCTGTGCGGTAACCACGGAGGCCGAAGCCGACCTCCGGCAGGGAGTCCGTCGGGCAGCACGCAAACGCCCCGGATTGCGGACGGTCGTCATGGGGTGCGCGGCTGCCCTCGATAAGGGGGCCATTCGCGCGTTGCCTGGTGTGTCTCACGTGGTCGCTGGCGCCGATACCCTTGCGGTTGCGGAGGCGCTTGGACTTCCGCCAGAGGCCGTGGGGCCCGCCGAGGCTCAAACCGGGAGTCGGGCAACGCTACGCATACAGGACGGCTGCGACGAACACTGCACCTTCTGCGCGACCACGCTGGCGCGGGGTGCCAATCGGTCGCGCGCCATCGTCGATCTCGTGCGCGAGGCCGAAACACTGGCTGCGGTGCATCCGGAGATCGTGCTCACGGGCGTGCATATCGGCACCTGGGGACGCGACCTCGGCTCCTCGTTAGGTGCACTGGTGCAGGCGCTCATCCGCGCGGTACCATCGGTGCGCTTTCGGCTTTCATCCATCGAGGCCACGGAAGTCGACGGCGGGCTGATGGAGTGTTTGCAGCATCCGGCGAACCTGGCTCCTCACCTGCACGCGCCCCTGCAGTCAGGCTCCGACGCCGTGCTCAAGCGCATGGGACGCCACTGGTACACGGCGGACGAATACACACAGGCGCTGCGGCAGATCGCCGGCACCCGGGCTGCCTTCGGCCTCGGCGCGGATATCATCACCGGTTTTCCCGGTGAAACGGAGGCCGATCACCAGGCCACGGTGGCGGTGGTGAACGAACTTCCTTTCACATATCTCCACATCTTCCCCTACTCGGAGCGTCCAGGAACCGCGGCCACTCGCCTGGCCAATCCTGTGCCGCCTCCAGTTCGTCAGGCGCGTGCTTTGGAGCTGCGCACCCTCGCTGCGGCTCGCGCGGAGACGTACCTCAGCAAGCGTGTCGGGGAGGCTGCGGATGTGGTGGTGGAAGGCGGGGACCACCGGCATGGCCTGACCGAGGACTATCTTTCGGTGCGTCTGCCCGTCGCGGCACCGCGTCGCACGCGGCACCAAATGCGTCTCGCGCGCGACCACAGTGGTGCGCTGCAGGCCACCCTCCTCACACCGAGCACTCCGTGAGTTCCGTCGTTCGCACGGTCTACGTCGAGACCTATGGCTGCCAGATGAATGTCAGTGACTCCGAGCTCATGCTCGGCAAACTGGCGGCTGAGGGATATGCACCGGTCGATTCTCCCGACGGCGCTGATGTGATTCTCGTGAACACCTGCGCGATTCGCGATCATGCCGAGCAGCGCGTGATCGGCCGGCTGGGTGAACTCAAGCGCTCGATGAAACCGGGCAGCATTGTCGGGGTCACCGGGTGCATGGCGCAGCGTCTCGGGCCGCGTCTTCTCACACAGGCCAAACATGTGAGTCTGGTAGTGGGGCCTGACGGGTATCGGGCGCTGCCCCAACTGGTGGCTCGCGCGCAGGGCGGGGCACGCGAGGTCGCGACGTCGTTCGATCTCGAGGAACACTACGAGGACTTTGCGCCACGCCGCTTTGACAAGGTCAAGGCCTGGATCCCGGTGCAGCGCGGCTGCGACTACAAGTGCACCTACTGCATCGTGCCATACACCCGCGGCCCTGAGCGGAGCCGCAAACTCGCCGATGCCGTTCGCGAGGCAGAGCAGGCAGTGGCCGATGGCATTGCCGAGATCACGCTGCTGGGCCAGACGGTCAACTCGTACCACGATGGCACACACGATTTCGCAGACCTGCTGCGTGCCGTTGGAGCCGTCCCGGGGCTCCGCCGGCTCCGCTTCACCAGCCCGCACCCTAACGATTTTTCCGATCGGGTGATCGCGGCGATGGCCGAAGTGCCGGCGGTGTGCGAGCATGTGCATCTGCCGCTGCAATCCGGCTCCACCTCAGTCCTCAAGCGCATGCTGCGTCGTTATACGCGCGAAGAGTACCTCGATTGCGTGCGGCGCCTGCGTGCGGCGATTCCGGGGCTCGGACTGACCACCGATGTCATCGTGGGATTTCCCGGCGAAACAGACGCCGATTTCGAGGAGACACTGTCGGTGGTGCGTGAGGTGGTCTTCGACGATGCCTACACCTTCAAGTTTTCCCCGCGCGAAGGCACTCCCGCCACCCGCATGCCCAGTGAGCTGACGGTGCCCGACGAAGTCGCGACCGAACGCCTGGAGCGGCTGATCGAGACCGTTCGCACCGGCTCGCGCGCAAGGAACCTGACGTTGCTTGGCTCGCGGCGCGAAGTGCTGGTCGAAAAGCTGGCACGCCGCGGTGAGCTGCTCCAAACCCGTTCGCGTGACTTCAAGACCGTGCTGATCGGGGGCGATGAAAGCTTGATTGGCCGCTACGTGAACGTGGAGCTCACCGGAACCACGGGGTCGACGTTCACCGGAAGTGTGGTGTCCGACCGCGGGGCGCTGCCGGTCGCGTCTTAAGGGAGACTCCTCCGCGCAGGCGGAAGTCGAGGCAGGGATTCACGACTTTGTGTGACTGGTCACATACCCGGGCGCTCGTGCCTTGGTTGTGTCCTCGGTCGTCTGGCAGGTGAGCAGAATCGGCGACGCCGCACCCAGGTGATGAAGAACGCCCTCGAAGAGATCGCTGACGAAGTCTTTGAACAGCTCCGGTCCCGCAATGCGGGATTTTGTGACTGTCTGCAATGCCGTGATGATGCGATCACGCATGCCCTCAACAAGATTCGTCCCCGCTACATCAGCGGGTCTCCGATTGGCTCCGCGGTGACTCGTGTCGCGCTGTCGCAGCTTCAGGTGCGAGCGGAGATGTCTGTCGTGCTCCTCGACGCCATGCGCCGGGTGCAGGCACGTCCCCGCCACCTGGGCACCGTCGCGGGATAGGCTTCGGGGGCCACGACTGGACGTGGTGTGCCCCTCATCCTGCTCCTCTTTCTCACCTATGCAGGTGGACTCTGGCTCGGCTTCAGCCGCAGCCTGTGGCCTGTGCTGGTTGCGGCCCTCTACCTCCTCTTTCGGGCGCTGTCGCGGCGCGCCGCCGCCCACGCGTTAGGTGCTGGGGCGCTGGCCCTGGGCTGGTTGGTGGCGCGTGACGCCGACCGCGACGATCGCGCCTGCCGTCGTCGCGTGCTGGCCGAGGGGATTGCCATTGTCCGTCTGACGGAGCCGTTGCGGCGCGACGGTAAGGCGGCCGGCTGGATGGAGCAGGGGTGCCGGCTGCGTGTGCGGCTCTCGGCGCGTGGCAGTGAGGCGCCCACCGGCGCGACGCTCCGCGTGGAGGGCACCTTCCGGCGTGCGGGCGGCGGTGTGGCCACTCGGGGGGCGCGGGTGACAGTGGTGGCCGGTCCTTCGTTCACCGACCGGTGGCGCGACCGCGTGGGCAACCTGATCACATCACAGTTTGGGGACGACGCTCCACTGGTGCGTGCCCTGGTGCTAGCCGAGCAATACGACCTCTCGGCGGAGCTGCGGTCCACCTATGCCGACGCCGGGATCATTCACATGGTCTCGGTGAGCGGGTTGCATGTGTCGATCGTGGCTGGAGGGTTGTTAGGCATCCTGGCCGCCTGCGGTCTCTCCACACGTCGCGGCGAGGTGATCGCTCTCCTGATACTGGGGAGCTACATCGTCTTCATCGCGTCGCCTCCACCGGCGGTCCGGTCGGCCGCCATGCTCGCACTCACGACGGGTGCGCGCTGGGTGCAACGCCCGACAAGTCCATGGGCCATCTGGGCGGTGGGGAGTGGGATCTCGCTCGTGGAACCGCGACTCGTGATGGACCTCGGATGGCAGCTGAGTGTGAGCGGCATGGCGGGCCTGATCGCGAGCGGCGAGTTGTCACGCGGGCTCTTCTCCACCTGGAGCGGCTGGAAGAAGCCGATCGCCGAGAGTGTCGTTGCCACATCGATCGCGACACTGGTGAGCGCGCCCATTGTGGCGTGGACCTTCGGGCGCATCAGCATTGCCGCGGTTGTCACCAATCTCCTGGCTGGTCCGCTCTTCAACGTGGCGCAGCCACTGCTTTTTGCCACGGTCATCCTTGGGTGGTTTGGGCCCGTGGCCGCGTTCCTCTCAGACGCGGCACGCGGCGCACTTGCCCTCATCGACCTGGTGGCGCAGCTGGGCACACACATTCCGCTGGGTGTGGTGCCGGTGGCGCTGACCGCGTTTACCGCACTCAGCCTGGCCGCCTGCGCAGCGGCGGTGATCGTGGCGTGTCTGGGGCGGGCGCGCACCGGTGTGGCGGTGGCGTTAGGCGTGCTGGCCCTTGCTGCCTGGCGTCCGCTCCTCCCCCGGGGGTCGGGGCGACTGGAGGTCCATATGATCGACGTCGGCCAGGGCGATGCCATTGCGGTGCGGACGCCGCGCGGACGCTGGCTCCTGATTGATGCCGGGGGATCGTGGAAGACAGGTGATGCCGGGCAGAGCATCGTCGGTCCGTACTTGCGCCGCTTCGGTGGCCGTGTGGTGCATCTCGTGTTGTCACACCCCCATGCGGATCATGTCGGCGGTGCCGCTTCGCTTATCAATCAGGTGCCGGTCGACACCGTCTGGGACTCGGCATTTCCCGGGACAAGCCCAGCCTACCGAGCCGTGCTCGACAGTGCGCTGGCGGCGGGCGCCTCATGGCAGCGCGCCCTCCCGGGGCGGGTCGTCACCCTGGACGACGTCGTGGTGCGTGTGCTGGCTCCCGATAGCAGCTGGGTCCGGGGGCAGGACAACCCTAACGAGGCGAGCGTCGTCGTGATGCTGGAGTACGGGGCCGCGCGTTTCCTCTTTACGGGTGATGCAGAGCATGGCGCGGAAGCGGCCGTGGTCGCCCGATTTGGCGACCAACTCAGTGCCGACGTGCTGAAGGCCGGGCACCATGGAAGTCAAACCAGTTCGACCCCCGCCTTTCTGGACGTCGTCAGCCCGACCCTGGCCCTGGTTTCCGTCGGTGCGGACAACGACTATGGCCACCCCTCGCCGTCGGTGTTGCAGACGCTCAACGAGCGGGGGGTCGACGTGTTGCGAACGGACGACGATGGTACGATCGTCGTGTCGTCGGACGGGGTAGAAATCGCAGCAACCACGCAGGATTCGACATGGCACTACTCGGCAAAGCGTTCCGGGCCATCGCCGGGAGGGCAACGACCCTCCCGGCGCAGGTGACGCAGCGGTACCCCGAGCTGCTCGCGATACGTCTTCGCACGGGCGGGTTGTTACCGCGTCTCGGCGGGTGGTGTCTTGGACAGTCGAGCGTTGACGGCATCACCGTGGGCCGGACAGTATGGCTTCGACCGGGGGCGGACCCCTCGGCGGAACTACTCTTGCACGAGCTTGTGCATGTCCGTCAGTTTCAAGCTCTTAGCATGTTCCCGCTGCGGTATTGGTGGGAAACGTTGCGCCGAGGGTATTCCAACAATCGATACGAGGTCGAGGCGAGACACTTCGCCCGATCGAGGCTCCGCGGCAGTGACCGAAGGCCCCTCCAATCACAGGACGCATGAACGTCGTTAAACACACCGCGACATCGGTTGTCACGATCGACCGGTTCATCATCGAGCAGGAACGGCAATTCCCCGAAGCCACCGGTCAGCTCTCCGGTATCCTGTACGACATCGCGCTGGCGGCAAAGCTGATCACCAACAAGGTGCGTCGCGCGGGTCTGGTGGACATCCTTGGCGCGCTCGAACAGCAGAATGTGCAGGGGGAAATCCAGCAGAAGCTCGACGTCTTTGCCAACGAGACGATCGTGAAGGCCATGGACCATGGTGGCCGTCTGTGCGCGATGGCGTCGGAAGAAGAACCCGATCTCATCCCCATTCCCGAGCAGTTCAAGTGCGGGAATTACGTCCTCTGCTTTGACCCGCTCGATGGCTCGTCAAACATCGACGTGAATGTGCCGGTGGGCACGATCTTCAGTGTGATGCGAAAGATCACGCGCGGTGTGCGCGGAGAACTCGAGGATGTGCTGCAGCCCGGGCGCCGGCAGGTTGCGGCCGGGTACATCATCTACGGTTCGAGCACCATGCTGGTGTACACCACCGGCCACGGCGTGCACGGCTTCACGCTCGATCCCTCGATCGGGGAGTTCCTCCTCTCGCATCCCGACATCCGGATTCCTCCGCGTGGACGCTACCTCAGCGTCAACGACTCGTACGAGCAGTTCTGGGATGAAAACACCAAGGCGCTCATGCGCCGGTATCGTGGTCTCGACGGACAGCAGAAGGCCATGAGTGTCCGGTACGTCGGATCGCTGGTCGCCGACTTCCATCGCAACTTGTTAGGCGGCGGTGTGTTTGCCTATCCCGCCAACACGCAGTCCACTCGCGGCAAACTGCGGTTGTTGTACGAGTGCAATCCGCTCGCGTTTGTGGTGCAGCAGGCGGGTGGGCTCGCGATCGATGGCCTCCACGACATCATGGACCTGGTGCCCACCGAGTTGCATCAGCGCTCCCCGCTGTACATCGGGAGCCGCGAGGATATCGAAACCGCCCGCGAATTCCTGGCGCGCCTCGCCGCCTAGCAGAGAAGGGACTCGAAGGCCCGGGGCGTACTCCGCCACCGGGCCTTTCGCTTTTTCCGGCACGACCGCGCGACTACCGCGTCCGTCGCCTCTGACCATTTTTCGTGCATGACCAAGCCCCCACAGGAACGCCACACCCCATCGGGACTCCCGCTCAAGCAGGTATACACCTCGGCGGACCTCTCGCCGGGGCTCGAGGAGAGGCTGGGCGCGCCCGGCGCCTATCCCTTTACCCGCGGGGTGCAGCCGTCGATGTACACGGGGCGCCTCTGGACCATGCGGCAATACGCCGGGTTCGGAACCGCTGCGCAGACCAACGAACGCTTTCGCCACTTGCTCGCTGCGGGGCAGACCGGGCTGTCAGTGGCCTTCGATCTCCCAACCCAGATGGGCATCGACTCCGATGCGCCGCGGGCCCTCGGTGAGGTCGGGCGTGTCGGTGTGGCCATCGATTCGGTCGAGGACATGCATCTGCTGTTGCATGAACTCCCGCTCGATCAGGTCTCCACGTCGATGACGATCAATTCCACGGCGTCGACATTGCTGGCCATGTACATCGTGGTCGCGGAGGAGCGGGGCATTCCGCGATCGGCGATCAGCGGGACGATCCAGAACGATCTGCTCAAGGAGTACATCGCTCGCGGCACGTACATCTATCCGCCCGGGCCGAGTCTCCGGCTCATCGCCGACATCTTCGGCTTCTGCGCCACCGAAGTGCCCAGCTGGAATCCCATCTCGATTTCCGGTTACCACATTCGTGAAGCCGGGGCGACGGCGGTGCAGGAACTCGCCTTCACCTTTGCCAACACCATTGCCTACGTGCAGTGTGCGCTCGACGCGGGGCTGGCCATCGACGTGTTTGCACCGCGACTCTCCTTTTTCTTTGCCGCGCACAACGACTTGTTCGAGGAAGTGGCCAAGTTCCGCGCTGCACGCCGTCTGTATGCACGACTGATGCGCGAGCGATTCGGGGCATCCGATGCCAGCGCACGATTGCGCTTCCACACCCAGACTGGCGGGGTGACCCTTACGGCCCAGCAGCCTCTAAACAACGTGGTGCGTGTGACAGTGCAGACCCTGGCCGCCACGTTAGGCGGCACGCAGTCGCTGCACACCAATGGCTACGACGAAGCGCTGTCGCTCCCAACCGCGGAGGCCGCCACGCTCGCCCTGCGCACGCAACAGATTGTCGGGTATGAGTCGGGCCTCAGCGGCAC
This sequence comes from uncultured Gemmatimonadota bacterium, assembly GCA_902826615.1. GTDB lineage: Bacteria > Gemmatimonadota > Gemmatimonadetes > Gemmatimonadales > Gemmatimonadaceae > RBC101. The sequence continues at coordinate 117,294 of CADEFN010000003.1, read as the reverse complement.
GGTCGACCCCCTGGCCGGCTCGTACTACGTGGAGTCGCTCACCGACGCGTTGGAGCGCGACGCCATCGCCCTTATCGAAAAGGTGGATGCCTTGGGTGGGGCGGCCAAGGCGATCGCTGCGGGCTTCTTTCAGGAGGAAATCGCGCGGAGTGCCTACGCCCATCAGCTCAGGGTGGAGTCGGGAGAATCGGTGGTGGTCGGCGTCAATCGGTTCGGCGACGGCGAGGACCCGCCAGTGATTCCCAATCCGGACTACAGCGCCCTGGAGCGGGAGCAGGTCGCCCGGACTCGGGCACTCAAGAGCTCGCGGGACAACGCGGCCGTGGAGGCCTCTCTTTCGGCACTGGCGGCCGCGGCAGGCACTCTTGCTGACGGCTGGGAGGGGGAGCGGAGTCAGCTCATGCCGCTGATCATTACGGCGGTGCGAGCCCGAGCGACGGTGGGCGAAATCGGCGACAGGTTGCGTGGCGTCTGGGGAGAGTACCGCGCCCCCTGAGGGCGCTCGCGCTACCACACGGGGGTCGAGGCGGCTAAGTTATTCCGCTCGCAACACTTGCACCTCGTCACATCGCATGCCGACTTATCAGTTTCGCTGCCCCGACGGGAGCATCGTCGAACGCATCTTCAAGATTTCCGAGGTTCCCGAGACCATCCCCGTCCCAAATGGCGAGGGGGTGGCCGTGCGCATGATTTCCGGCGGAGCTGGGCTGATTTTCAAAGGCTCTGGTTTTTACATCACGGACTACGGCAAAGACGGCAAGAAGGATCAGCGAGAAGCCGCCACCAAATCAGAGGCCAAGACGGAGAGCAAGTCGGTCAGCACGAGTTCAAGTGCGTCCGACAAGCCCGCGGCTGCGCCCGCGACCAAGAGCGAGAGTTCCGGTACCAGCAGCTCGTCGGGGAGCACTCCAGAGAAATGACGGCCGAGGATATTCTCCGCCGCGCGCTGGCCGATGCGGCGCGCGCGATGGGCGCGCCTGACGACTTCCAGGCACAACTGGAGCGTCCGCGTGACCCCGCCCATGGTGACTGGGCGAGCAACGTGGCGATGAACCTTGCCCGCGTGCTCAAGCGCAAGCCGCTCGACATCGCGAATGATGTCGTCGCCAGGCTCGACGTGCAGCAGGCGGGTGTGCGAGAGGCGTACGTGGCCCCGCCGGGTTTTATCAACTTCCGCATGGCAGCCGGCGCTGAAGCCGCGCGGCTGCGCGACGTGATCGCTGCCGCAGACACCTATGGCCGTTCTGACGACGGGAAGGGCGAGGGGGTGAACGTCGAGTTCGTCTCTGCCAATCCAACGGGGCCGCTGCATGTCGGTCATGGGCGCCAGGCGGCGATCGGCGATACCGTGGCGACACTGCTCGAAGCCACGGGCTGGAAGGTGACGCGCGAGTTCTACTACAACGATGCCGGCGTCCAGATTGCCAACCTCGCCCTGAGTGTTCAGGCGCGGGTGCGCGAACTGCACGGCGAGACATCGCCCATTCCCGAAGGTGGGTATCACGGCGAGTACATCCGCGACATCGCACGTGACTACGCCAACGCACATCCCGACGATGCCATGGCCGGCAATCTCGATCAGGTGCGGGAGTTCGCGGTGGCTGCGCTGCGTCGTGAGCAGGATCTCGATCTGCAGGCCTTTGGTGTGCAGTTCGACGTGTACTATCTCGAGTCGTCGTTGTACACCGAGGGCAAGGTCGACGAAACGGTCAAGCTGCTGGTCGCGGCCGGGCACACCTTCGAGAAAGATGGCGCCATGTGGTTGCGCACCACGGACTATGGCGACGACAAGGATCGGGTGATGCGCAAGTCCGACGGGACGTACACCTACTTCCTGCCGGACGTGGCCTATCACGTGAGCAAGTGGCGACGTGGCTTCCATCGCGCGATCAATGTGCAGGGCGCTGATCACCACAGTACGGTGACACGCGTGCGCGCGGGGCTGCAGGCACTCGGCATGGGAATTCCCGAGGGGTATCCCGAGTACGAGCTGCACCAGATGGTGACGGTCATGCGCAATCGCGAAGAGATGAAGATCTCCAAGCGTGCGGGTTCGTATGTCACGGTACGCGACCTCATCGATGAGGTGGGGCGTGACGCCGTGCGGTACTTCCTGCTCATGCGCAAGCCCGACTCGCCCCTGGTGTTCGACATCGATGTGGCGCGGTCGCAGAGCGAGGAGAATCCCGTGTACTACGTGCAGATGGCCCACGCACGGGTCTGCGGCATTTTCCGCGTAGGTGAACGCGACCCGGCTGGCGTCACGGGCGAGGGAATCGACTACACACAGCTTGCCTCCGACGAAGAGCGCGAGCTGGTGAAGGCGCTCCTCGGATACCCGGCCCTGGTCACGGCGGCCGCGCGCACGCGCTCGCCCCATCTGGTCACGCAATACCTGCTCGACACGGCGCGTCTGGTCCACACCTGGTATCACAAGCATCACGTGCTGGGCGAGGCCGCGGAGTTGCAGGAGGCCCGTCTGACCCTGGCACGTGCGGCGATGGTGGTGCTGAGGAATGGCCTCGCCCTGCTCGGGATCACCGCGCCGGAGCGCATGTAGTCGCGGCGAGTGGCCGCCTAACGTCTTTCCCCGGTTCTCATGTCCGTCCTGGTGGTAGGTTCGGTTGCGCTCGATTCTGTGGAGACCCCGTTCGGCAAGGCGGACGAGGTCATCGGCGGGTCGGGGACCTTCTTTGCTGCGTCGGCGTCGCATTTCACTCCGGTCCAGCTCGTCGGGGTGGTCGGCAACGACTACCCGGTGGACAAACTCGAGCCCCTGCGGGCCCGTCATGTCGACCTGAGTGGGCTGGAGCGTGCCGAGGGCGAGTCATTCAGATGGCGCGGCCGATACCGTCACGACCTCAACGCAGCCGAGACGCTGGAAACGCGACTCGGGGTGTTCTCCCAGTTCCGTCCGAAAATTCCGCAGGCCTTCCGGCAAGCGCCGTTTGTCTTCCTGGCCAATATCGATCCCCGGCTGCAGCTGGAAGTGCTCAAGCAAGTGGAGAGGCCGCGGCTGGTGGCGTGTGACACCATGAATTTCTGGATCGAGAGCCGACGCTCGGACCTCATCGAGTTGATGAAACACGTGGATGTGCTGCTGCTCAACGACGGCGAGGCGCGCCAGCTGACCGAGCACAACAACCTTGTGAAAGCAGCGCGCTGGATTCTGGACCGCGGGCCGAAGTACGTGGTGATCAAGAAGGGGGAACATGGCGCCTTCATGTTCACGGCCAGTACGGTGTTTTTTGCGCCCGCCTATCCGCTGGAAGATGTCTTTGACCCGACCGGTGCCGGAGATTCGTTCGCCGGCGGTTTTATCGGCTACCTGGCGCAGCGCGGAAAGCTGGACGAGGCCCACTTCCGGCGCGCGGTGGTGTACGGCTCCACGATGGGGTCGTTCGCCGTCGAGCGTTTCTCGATTCAGCGACTGCTCGAAATCGGGCCGGATGACATTCGCAAACGACTCGACGCCTTCCGGCAGCTGGTGGCGTTCGAGGAGGATATGCCGGCATGAGTGCGCCGCTCGACTATCGCAGCGCCGGCGTGGACATCGAGGCGGCCGATGACGCCAAGGGGCGCATTCAACGCCTGGTCGAATCGACCCGAACGGCGGGCTGTGTGGGCGGCTTTGGCGCGTTTGGGGGTATGTTCCGCGCGCCAGGAAGCAGCGGTGCCGTTCTGGTGGCCAGTGCCGATGGCGTCGGCACCAAGATCAAGGTCGCGATCGAGGCAGGTCGTCACGACACCGTGGGGCACTGTCTGGTCAATCACTGTGTGAACGACATCCTCGCGCAGGGGGCGACGCCGCTGTTTTTCCTCGACTACGTCGCCTTTGGTGTACTCGACCCGGTGGCGGTGGAGGGTGTGGTCGCGGGAGTTGCCGCCGGGTGCCGGGAAAACGGCTGCGCACTGATCGGTGGCGAAACGGCCGAGATGCCGGGGCTGTACACCCCGCCCGACTACGACCTGGCCGGCTTTATTGTCGGTGTGGTCGACGAGCAGGCCACGTTAGGCGCCGAGCGTGTGCGTGATGGCGACGTGCTCATCGGGCTCGAGAGCAGCGGGCTGCACACCAATGGCTATTCGCTGGCCCGTCGGATCGTGCAGGAGCGGATGAAGCTCGGCTCGCATGACCCCTTTCCGGGTGAGAACGGGGCGTCGGTTGCCGATGTGTTGTTGCGCGTGCATCGCTCGTATCTTGCCGCGCTGCGTCCGGTGCTGGGCCGGGTGCATGCGCTGGCGCACATCACGGGTGGTGGGCTGCCGGGCAACCTCAACCGCCCTCTGCCGCCGACCCTCGATGCCGTGGTCGACACCACGTCATGGGCAATCCCCAACGCCTTCCTGCAGCTCGAAGCCGCGGGGCAGGTCGACCGCATGGAGATGTTCCGCGCCTTCAACATGGGCGTGGGTGCCGTGGTCATTGTGGCACCCGAAGATGCGGACGCGATCATCGCGTCAGCCCAGAGCGCGCAGGTGCGCGCCTGGCACCTCGGGCGTGTGGTCCCCGGCGCAGGCATCGTGCGCTTTTCCGGAGCAGCGTCATGAAACGCACGGCTGGTATGCTGGTGGTCGCGTTGTGGGCGACGACGGCGCAGGGCCAGGGTGGCACGATCGATCCGCAGTGCCGCGCGGGCACCACGCAAGAACGCGCCACGCAGGACGCCTGTCAGAAGGCGCTTGACCTCTTCACGTATCTCGCGCCCCAGCTCGGGGCGGCCATTGCTGGCGGCAACGCCGTGAGTGGTGAGCACTCCGCGCTGAGCGGGCCCGGGCGGTTTTCGATCGGTTTTCGCGCTAACGCCATTCGCTCGCGGCTCCCGAGGGTGGATGACGTCACGCCGGTCATCACGGGCGCGCGTGCGTCCGCGTATGCCGTCAAGGATCAGCTGGTGCCGGTGCCCACCGTGGATGCAGCCGTGGGGCTCTTTCGCGGGTTTCCGGTGGGAGGCACATACGCGTTAGGCATCGATGGCCTGGTCAACGTGGCGTACCTCCCCTCGCTCGACACCGATGAGGTGAAGGTGACCCTGCAGGATGGCTCGTTCAAGCTCGGCTTCGGGGCGCGGGTGGCGCTGGTGCAGGAGAGCAATCTCTCCCCCGGTATCTCGGTGAGTTATCTGCAGCGCGACCTGCCGGCGGTTGATGTGCTGGCCACGCCGGGCGACGACCGGATTGCGGTGAACGATTTTCAGGTGAGCACCAGGGCCTGGCGGGCGGTGATTGGCAAGAACCTCAAGTTCGTGAGCGTGGCCGCCGGTGTTGGTCAGGACACTTATGAAACCTCGGCGCGCTCCGACGTGTCGGTTGTGCGTGCCGGGGTGACGTATGCGGCGGGACCCGTGACTTCCATCCAGACACTCAAGCGCGACAATGCCTTCGGCTCGGTGTCGCTCAACCTCTCCCTTCTCTCGATCGTTGGGGAGTACGGGCGGTCGAGTCACGGGCGGCTCACGACGTACAACACCTTCGGTGCCACGCGCGCGGATGACGCGGTGGAGTATCTGTCGGTGGGCGTACGGATCAGGCGTTAGGCTGGCGTGAACGAACCGCACGCACCGGACACGGAATGGATGCGCCGGGCACTGGCTCTGGCGCGTGAGGGGTGGGGGCAGGTAGCGCCGAATCCAATGGTGGGCGCGGTCGTGGTCCAGCAGGGCGAGATGGTCGGTGAGGGCTTCCACGCACGGTATGGCGAGGATCACGCCGAGGTCGTGGCGCTCCGTGCGGCGGGACCGGCGGCACGTGGCGCAACGCTCTACGTCTCGCTCGAACCCTGCGCGCACACGGGCAAGACACCGCCCTGTACGCGCGCCATTCTCGCGGCCGGTGTGGCTCGTGTGGTGGTGGCGAGCGCCGACCCCAATCCCGAGGCGAGTGGTGGCGCGGACGAGCTGCGTAGCGCCGGAGTCGAAGTGGTCATCGGCGTCTGCGAACAGGAAGCTCGCGATCTGAATGCCGCGTTCATCCACCGATGGTCGTCGGCGCGCCCGTATGTCACGCTCAAACTTGCTGTGACACTCGAAAGCGCCATTGCCGACGGCACTCACACCACGAGCCGGGTCACCGGGCCGGCTGCGCGCCGCTATGCACACTGGTTGCGCGCGGGGCACGACGCGGTCGCCGTCGGGATGCAAACGGTGCGCGCCGACGATCCGCAACTCACAGTGCGGGAAACGATCGCACCTCGAGTGCCCACCGTCCGTGTGGTCTTCTCTCGCACCGGGCGGCTGTCGCTGACCTCCACATTGGCCAACTCGATCAAGCAGGGGCCAGTCATCGTCGCGACGGAGTCGATCGACACCGGGTATGAACGCGCCTTGACCGACGCCGGGGTGGATGTGGTGCATGGGGCGGGGCTCCCCCAGTTGCTCGGGGCCCTTCGTGCGCGCGGCATCACATCGATCCTGGTGGAAGGTGGGGCAGGGCTCGCCGCGTCGTTCTGGCGTGAAGGGCTGGTCGACCGGCTGATTCTGGTACGAGCGCCCGTGGTCTTTGGCGGAGGGGCGCTCAACGCGTTTGCCGGCTTCCCGGCGCTCCGCGCCGAGTCTGCGCCCCGTCTGCGGGTGATTTCACACGAAGTGCTTGGGGACGACGTGGCCTCCACCTATGCGATGCCGGCGGAGGGTGCCTGATGTTCACCGGACTGATTGACGATGTTGGAGTGATCACAAACGTCCGGGACACTCCGGCGGGGCGCGAGCTCACCGTGTCGTGCCGGTATCAGGACCTCGTGGTGGGTGAGAGCATCGCCTGCAACGGTGCCTGCCTAACGGTGCGCACCTGCGAAGCAGGGCTCTTTACCGTGGCCGCGGTGGTCACCAGTCTCGAACGGACGGCCATTGCGGCCTGGCGCGAGGGGACGCGGCTCAATCTCGAACGGGCCATGGCCCTCGGTGATCGCCTGGGAGGGCACCTGGTGCAGGGGCACGTGGACGCCGTCGGGCAGGTCGTGCGTGCGGAACAGCGCGACGACGCCTGGCTGGTGGACATCGCGGTGCCCCCGGAGGTGGACGAACTCCTCGTGCCCCATGGTTCGATCACCGTGGACGGGGTGAGCCTAACGGTGAACGCCCAGCCCGCGCCCGGTGTGTTGCAGGTGTCCGTGATTGCGCACACCCTGGCCCATACCACCCTCGGGTCCCTGGTGTCCGGCAGCCCGGTACACCTCGAATCGGACATACTGGGCAAGTTCGTCCGGCGGCTGCTCCAGCGTCCCCCGGCCCATTAGCTTTCGGGCATGCCATTCGGCACCGTTTCCCAGGCCATCGAAGACATCCGCAACGGCAAGTTCGTTGTGGTGGCGGACGATGAAGATCGCGAGAACGAGGGCGACCTCATTTGCGCGGCGGAACTCATCACGCCGGAGATGGTCAATTTCATGCTCCGCCGCGCCGCGGGGATGATTTGCGTGCCGGTGACCGCCGAACGGGCGGCCCAGCTGCAGCTGGGAATGCTTGGCGGAAGCCAGAACACCGAGGCCATGCGAACCGCCTTTACGGTCACGGTCGACGCCGCGGCATCGTACGGGGTGACCACGGGTGTCTCGGCGTCCGATCGCGCGACCACCATTCGGCTGCTCGCTGATCCCACCAAGGGGCCGCGCGACTTCCGCACCCCGGGGCACACCAATCCCCTCAAGGCCAGGCAGGGCGGGGTGCTGCAGCGGGTGGGGCACACGGAAGCCGCGGTGGATCTCTGCCGGCTCGCCGGGCTGCAGCCCGCAGGCGTGCTCATCGAGATTCTCTCCGACGACGGCAACATGATGCGTCGGGATGCGCTGGACCAGTTTGCGCAGGAGCACGGGCTCACCTTCATCACCGTGGCCGACCTGGTCGCCTATCGCCTGCAGACCGAGCGGCTCGTGAAACGGGTCGCCGAGGCTCGGATGCCCTCCGATATCGGGGGCGATGGCTGGCGCATTGTGGGATATCGCAATGAGGTCGATGACCGCGAACATGTCGCCCTCGTCTTTGGCAATGTGCAAGGCGGCGAGGGCGTGCTCACGCGCATGCACTCGAAGTGTCTCACGGGCGACGTGTTCCACTCCCGACGATGTGATTGCGGCTGGCAGCTGCATACCGCGATGGAGATGATCGCGGCTGAAGGGCGTGGCGTGGTGGTCTACCTCGATCAGGAAGGGCGGGGGATCGGCCTCCTCAACAAACTCAAGGCGTACGAACTCCAGGACGCCGGTCACGACACGGTGGAAGCCAACGAAAAGCTCGGGTTCAAGGCCGACCTGCGCAGCTACGGCATCGGTGCGCAGATCCTCCTTGACCTGGGCGTGCGCTCACTCCGTGTGTTGACAAACAATCCGATGAAGCTCGTGGGGCTCGGCGGATACGGGCTGGAAATTACCGATCGCGTGAAGATTGCCGCGCCGACCACCGACGAAAACGCCGGATACCTCGAGACGAAACGCACCAAGATGGGCCACCTGCTCAGCTCCTGATGGCCGAATTCACGGGAACACCCGAAGGACAGGGCCGCCGCGTTGGTGTGGTGGTGTCACGGTTCAATGAAACCATCACTCGCCGCCTCCTCGACGGTGCGCTGGATGCGTTGACCCGTCATGGTGTCGAGTTCAGCGACATCGATGTCGTCTGGGTGCCGGGGGCGTGGGAGCTTCCGCTCGCGGCTCGTCGGCTCCTCGGCGCCGACCGGTATGAACTGGTGGTGGCCCTTGGCGCTGTCATCCGCGGCGACACGCCGCACTTTGATTTCGTCGCGGGCGAGGCCTCGCGCGGACTGGCGGTGGCATCCACGGAGTTCGAGATCCCTCTCGGATTCGGGTTGCTCACCTGTGACACCATGGAGCAGGCCGAGGCACGCGTCGGTGGCGCTCATGGCAACAAGGGATGGGACGCGGCACTCGCCGCACTGGAAATGTCCGACCTGTTCTTCCGGCTCGATGCGGCTGACGAAAGCTGAACAACGGGTGCGCCGCCGGGCGCGTGTGCGGGCCTTGCAGGCGGTGTACGCGTGGGACGTGAACAGCGCCGCCGACCTGCCGAAAGCTGCGCAGCGTTTGTGGGATGATCTCGCGCTGACGCCCGAGCTTCGCCGCTTGTCCGGGGCCCTGGTGACCACGCTGGCCGACAACCTCGATCAGATCGATCGCACCCTGGCCGACCTCACCGCCAACTGGCGGCTGGAGCGACTCGGCGCCGTGGAGCGATCGGTGCTGCGTCTGGCGTCGGCCGAACTCATGCAGGACGAGGTGCCGCCGCGTGTGGCCATTCGCGAGGCGCTCCATCTCACGGAGCGGTTCGCCTCGGCCGACAGTGCACGGTTTGTCAACGGGGTCCTCGACGCGGTGGCGCGGACACTCGGGAGGCTCTGACGTGAATCTGCTGGTGGTGAACTGGCAGGACCGCGAGAATCCCCAGGCCGGCGGCGCCGAGATCCACCTGCACGAGATATTTGGACGACTGGCACGGCGGGGGCATCAGGTAACGCTGCTGTGTGGTGGCTGGCCGGGCTGCGCGCCGACGGCCGAGCTCGACGGGATGCACGTCGTGCGGGCTGGCACACGTTACACCTTTCCCTTTCATGCGCGCCGCGCGTGGCGAGAGCTCGCCACCACGCACGCTTTCGACCTCATCGTCGAAGACATCAACAAGGTGCCCCTCTTCACGCCACGCTGGGGGGCCACGCCCGTGGTTGGGGTCATTCCGCATCTCTTTGGTGGAACGGCCTTCCAGGAGCTGCCAGCACCCGTAGCCGCGGTGGTGTGGCTTTCGGAGCGCCCTATTCCCCTGGTGTACCGGAAGGTGCCGTTCCAGGTCATCAGCGAGAGTACGGCCGAAGACCTGACGTCGCGTGGCGTGGCCCGTGAGCGGATCGAGGTGATCTACTGCGGCATCGACAGCGCCGGATATACCCCCAACCACGCGGAGCGGGCAGCGACACCCGTCTTTGCGTATCTCGGCCGCCTCAAGAAGTACAAAAGGGTCGATCTCATCATTCGGGCCTTTGCGCAGCTTGGCGACACCTCCGCCCGGCTGGAGATTGCGGGTGCGGGCGATTTTCGCCCACAGCTCGAACAGCTGTCGGCCTCGCTTGACCTCGGCGACCGCGTGCGATTTCTTGGGCGTATCAGCGAAGCGGACAAGCGTGCCTTGCTTCGGCGTGCCTGGGCGCTCATGCTGACCTCGCCCAAGGAGGGATGGGGTATCACGAATCTGGAGGCGGCGGCGAGCGGAACCCCTGTAATCGCGTCCAACTCCCCGGGCATCCGCGAGTCCGTGCGTCCCGACGTGACAGGCTTCCTGGTGCCGCATGGTGACGTGGACCAGCTCACGCGGTCCATGCGCCGTCTCGCGGACAATCGTGCCCTTGTCGAAGAACTCGGGACCGCGGGGCGACTCTTCGCCGAGAGTTTTACCTGGGAGCGCGCGGCGCTGGAAACCGAACGACATCTGCAGGCCGTCTTGAAGCATGGAGGGTGAGATGGAGATCGTATGGCAGGCACATAACGCGGTCATTTCCGACCGCCTCAAGGCACGCGCAACAACGCATCTCGAGAAACTCGGACGACGCCTCGAACGCACCGTGGATGCAACAGTGCGCTTTGAGCGAGAAGGGACCCGCTGCCGGGTGGAACTGGTGCTCCGTGCGCCGCGGCACCGGTCACTGGTCGCCGAAGGTAGCGGACGATACTATGGCCCGGCCCTGGCGGTTGCCTTGAGTCATCTCGAGCGGCAGGTGGCCAGTGAAAAACGGACCGCTCGCCAGGGAGCCAAGGCGTGAGCCCTTCGCCTGTCGTCACCGTTGGAAAACTGCTTGAGCGCTTGAGAGAGGTGGTCCCGCTGGAGCAACTCGGCGGGGACTACGGGGGCGATCGGGTGGTCGGCAACTCGGACATCTCCAGTCCCGGTCTGGCCCTGGCGGGTTATGTGGGTCGCTTCACCTCGGAGCGTTCCCAGGTGATTGGCGAAACAGAGATGACATATCTCGCGTCGCTGTCTGACGACGATCGCCGTCGCCAGCTCGCTCTCTTCTTGTCATTCCCCATCCCCTGTGTCTTTGTAACCAAGGGGCAGGAACTCGTGATTCCGATGCTCGACCTCGCCGTCGACGCGGGCGTGCCGGTCTTTCTCACACCACTCAAGACCAACGAGTTTTATCGCCGGGCCAAGCCGATTCTCGAGGCCATCTTTGCGCCCTCCACCACATTGCACGGATCGCTCTCCGATGTCTTTGGCGTCGGGGTGCTGTTCACCGGCGCGAGTGGCATTGGCAAATCGGAGTGCGTGCTCGACCTGGTGGAGCGTGGGCACCGGCTCGTGGCCGACGATCTCGTGCTGGCCACGCGTCGAGGCAACGATGTGCTGATTGGACGGGGGCACGAGCTGCAGCGCCACTACATGGAGATCCGGGGTGTGGGGCTCATCGACATACCAGCCATCTTCGGGATCCATGCTGTCCGGCAGCAGAAGCGCATCGAAGTGGTGGTCCAGCTCAAGGAGTGGACCGAAGGGATGGTGGTGGAGCGCACCGGACTGGATGGCGAGGTGACGACCATCCTTGGCGTGGAGTTGCCGATCATCACCGTGTATCTCAACCCCGGCAAGAACATCACGGTGATTGCCGAGGTCATCGCCATGAATCACTTGTTGCGGTACAGTGGTGTGGACCCGGCGGAGAGTTTCAATCAGCGTCTCATGGGACACATGCGGCAGGCCGCAGACGTTCGTCGCTACCTGGTGGAAGACGATGAGTAACATTCGTGCGCTCGTTGCCGGGCACGGCGACTTCGCGGCCGGCATCGTGTCGGCGGTGGATCAGATCACCGGCCGCGGCGAGGTGTTTCAGGCCATGACAAATCGGGGAATGAGTGCGGCTGATGTGGCGGCTGCCTTGGGTCAGGCCCTCGACGCCACCGGCGCGACGGTGGTGTTCACGGATCTTCCGGCGGGAAGTTGTACCATGGCAGCCCGGCGTCTCCAGCGCGAGCGCCCGGGGCTGGCCGTGGTGGTCGGAGTCAACCTCGCCGCGATGCTGGACTTTGTCTTCGCGGAAGGCGACGATGTGGCGGCCGCGCTCCATGCGGCGGCGAGGGGTAGGGAAGCATTGACCGTGATTGGAGGTCCAGCGCGTGGGTCTTGAGCTTTACCGCATCGACGACCGACTCATACACGGCCAGGTGGTCGTGGGCTGGGGGCAACCACTCGATGTGCAGTTCATCGTCCTGGTGGACGATGAGGTGGCGAGCAGCGACTGGGAGCAGGAGCTGTATCGTATGGGTGTCCCCCCGGAGATGGACGTGCATTTCGATTCCGTCGACGACGCCGTGATGCATCTCGCGAAATACCAGGACGATTCGCGTGCGGGCATTCTCCTCACCGGTGACATCGACACGATGGTGAGGCTCGTGACCGCCTCGGGACGTGTGCCAACGGTAAATCTCGGCGGCATCCACCATCGCCCGGGTCGCACCCAGCGGCTGCGGTATCTGTTTCTGTCGCGTGATGAAGAAGAACAGCTCAAGGCGCTGGCCACGGCAGGTGCAGAGGTGACGGCGCAAGACGTGCCAGCCGCACGCGCCCTTACGCTGAATGAAGTCCTGTCGGGCGAGGGCAACCGATGACCCCCGCCGATATTGGTGTGGTTGCGATTATCGGCGGCGTCCTGGGACTCGATGTCGTCAGCTTTCCGCAGGCCATGCTGTCTCGGCCCATCGTGGCCTGCACGGTCACGGCGGGTTTCATGGGTGCGGGATTCCAGGGACTCCTTCTGGGTGTGATTGTCGAAGCCTTTGCGCTGGAGACGCTCCCCGTTGGGGCGTCGAGGTATCCGGAATGGGGTTCGTCCTCCGCCGTGGGTGGCGCTCTGGTGGCGACGTCGGCCTCGGTGACCGATGGAGGAATGCTCATGGCCGTGATCGCCACGCTGGCCACGGCCTGGGTCGGGGGCTGGTCGATGGTGCAGGTCCGGCGGCTCAACGCGTATTGGGCGGGCCAACGTCACGACGCGGTCGCAGATGGGAATCGGCAGGTCGTCACGGCGCTGCAGGTCGCCGGCATGAGCGCTGATCTCGTTCGCGGTATGCTGATGACCGCCGCCGGTCTGATCATCTTCTCACCGCTGTACGCACTGGCGATGACGCGCTGGTCGCTCGACAGCTCGCTGACACGCTGGCTGCTGATTGCCATCGCCGGAACGACGGCGGCCGGAGCCGTCTACACGGTCTTTCACACGACGGCCCAAACGCGTTGGTATTTCGTGGCTGGCCTTCTGGCGGCACTCGTTATGTTGGTTGTACGGTGACGGCGACTCCTCAGCTTCCATGGCGAACCCGCGCGGCCATTTTCGTGCGTTTTCTGGCCATCCAGGGTTCGTGGAACTACGAAACTCTCGTGGGCAACGGGATCGGCTTCACCATCGAACCGGCGCTGCGATTGCTTCCCGGAGGCATTGGGGGCAGCGCCTATCGTGCCGCACTCGCGCGGCAGAGCCAGTACTTCAACGCGCACCCGTACATGGCATCGTTTGCGGTGGGTGCCCTGGCGCGTGCCGAACTGGAGGGCGTTGATCCCGGGAAGATCGAGCGGTTCCGTACCGCCCTCTGTGGCCCGCTTGGCGCGACGGGAGACCGGCTGGTCTGGGCGGCCTGGCTTCCCCTGAGTGTGCTGTGCGGCATATTGGCGTTTGGGATTGGGGCCGGGGCGGGGCGCTCCGTACTTGCCTTCCTGGTGACGTACAACGTTGGTCACCTGGCCCTGCGGTTCTGGGGTCTCAAGGTCGGCTATGCCGAGGGTCTCCATGTGGCGAAGGCGCTGGGCCATCCGGTGTTTCGCGTGGGCCCGCAATGGTTGGCGCGCGCCGGAAGTCTGCTGGCCGGTTTGGCGATACCGCTGGCGATTGCGCGCGGGTTGGGGCCGGTGGACCCGATGGTGCTCGGCGGGTTGCTGGTCACCGCCGGGCTGGGCGGGCTTGGGCTTGCACGGCTGCACGGGCGGTTTGAAGTGTGGAAGTGGTCGTTAGGTGTCCTCTCCCTTGTTGCCCTGGCGGCGATGGTGCGCGCATGATCGAACGAGAGGTGCAGGTCACCAACAAGAACGGGATTCACGCGCGACCGGCGGCGGAGATCGTCAAGACCGCGGCGCGGTACCGCAGTGAAATCACCATCGGGCGCGACGACCTCGAGGTGAATGGCAAGAGCATCATGGGTGTGATGATGCTCGCCGCGGAGTGCGGCGCGACTGTCGTGCTCCGCGCCAATGGTCCGGATGCCGAAGACGCTGTCACGGCGCTGACGACACTCATCAGCAGTCGCTTCGGTGAGTCCTGACGACATGGAACGCGCCCTTCAAGGAATCTCCGCCTCACCCGGCATCGTCATTGGTCCGGTGCACCTCCTGCACTGGGAAGTGCCGGACGTGCCCCAGCGCATCATCCCGGACGAGGACATCGAAGGAGAAATTGCCCGCCTCCATCAGGCACTCGGAGTCGCCCGTGGTCGGCTGCGAGCCGTGCGCGAGCGCGCGGAGCGGCACGCCGGTGAAGAAGATGCCCGCATCTTCGATGCGCAGCTCCTGCTACTCGACGACCACGAGATCACGAGTCGCGTCGAGTCGTACATCCGCCAGAATCTCGGCGCCGAAAAAGCCTTCGATGTCGTGCTGCTGGAGTGGCGGCAACACTTTGCTCGCAGCACGGTGCCGATGCTGCGCGAGCGTGTTGGTGATCTGACCGATCTCCACATCCGCGTGCTCTCCATCCTGCTCGGGCTCGGCGATCACGATCCGGTGGATGTGCCAAAGGGGGCCAACGCCATCATCGTGACGCACGACCTCACTCCCAGCCTCACGGTGCAGCTCGATCGTGAGGCCATTGCGGGGATTGCCACCGACTCCGGCACGCGCACGTCGCATGTGGCCATCCTCGCCCGATCGCTGGGAATTCCGGCGGTGGTAGGGCTGCGGGACGCCACATCGCGATTGCGTGGCGACGAACGGCTGGTGCTCGACGGTTCGAGTGGCATGCTGATCGTGAATCCCAGCGAAGCGGAGGTGGCGACCTTTGCCCATCGCGCCCTGCTCGAAAAGCAGGACGAGGCGGAACTCGCCAAGATTGCCGACGCCGAAGCGGTGACTACCGACGGGGTGCGCATCACGGTGCGGGTGAACGTCGACCTCCCCGAGGAGTCCGATCAGGCGGCGCACAGCGGAGCCGAAGGGGTGGGGCTCATGCGCACCGAGTTTCTGGTGGTTGGCCGCGCCTCCATGCCTGACGAAGAGGAACAGTACCGGGAGTACACCAAGGTGGCGAAAGCCTTTCACGGCCAGCCGGTGGTGATCCGCACATTCGATATCGGCGGTGACAAACTCCCGGTAGGTGGCTTCCCGCACGAGGCGAATCCCTTTCTCGGGTGGCGCGCCATCCGCATGTGCCTCGACGAGCCGCTGTTGTTCAAGACACAGCTCCGCGCCCTGCTGCGGGCCGCGGTGCACGGCGACATCCGCATCATGCTGCCGCTGGTGGTCAGCCTGGATGAGGTGACGGCCACTCGCGCGCTGATTCGCGAGGCCATGCAGGAACTCGAGGCGCAGCAGATTCCCTTCAAGCGTGATGTGCCGGTGGGCGTGATGATCGAGACGCCAGCGGCCGCCGTGGCCGTCGATACCTTTCTCGATGAGTCCGAGTTCTTCAGCATCGGAACAAACGATTTGGTGCAGTACACACTGGCCGTCGATCGTGGCAATGCCAACATGGCGTCGCGGTTCACTCCGCTGCATCCCGCCGTGTTGCGCCTCATTCGCCGCACCTCGGAGGTCGGTCAGGCGCATGGTCTCGAGGTGTGTGTCTGTGGCGAAATGGCCTCCGAGCCGCTATTGGCCTTCGTGCTGGTCGGACTCGGTATTCGGCAGTTGAGTGTGAACCCGCGTGCCGTGCCCCTCGTCAAGCGTATCATCCGCGGGGTCAGCGCGTCCTTTGCTCGTGAAGCTGCCGATGCCGCGGTGAACGCTCGCACGGCCGCGGAAGCCCAACGAGAGCTGGAGTTCCGGCTGCGCGCCGCCTTCGGGAATGTCTCTTTTATCCGCGACGCCTTGCACTAGCGTGGAGGCAGTGCCGCCACTGGCGGCGTCACTGTAACGTTACCAGCCAGATTGCTCGCCCGTCCGTCCCAGAACCTATCGACCTCGTCTCCCGTGTCCGAACGCACACTGTTCACGTCTGAATCCGTAACCGAGGGACATCCGGACAAGGTGGCCGACGCCATCTCCGATGCGGTCCTCGACGCCATCCTGGCCGACGATCCCACGGCACGCGTGGCGTGTGAGACGCTGGTGACCACCGGCCTCGCCGTTGTAGCGGGCGAAATTACGACCAACACCTGGGTTGATATTCCCGCGATCGTGCGCGGGACCATCGAACGAATCGGATACACCGACGCCAGCTTCGGCTTCGACGCGCAGACCTGCGCCGTCATGAGCACCATCGACAAACAGTCGGCGGACATCGCCATGGGAGTGGACACCGGTGGTGCCGGTGACCAGGGCATGATGTTCGGGTATGCCAGTGACGAGACCGCTGAGTTCATGCCCGCCGCCATCCAGTTGTCACATCGCCTGACCAAGGCACTGGCCGATGCACGCAAGTCGGGTCGCCTCAAGTGGCTTCGCCCAGACGGCAAGGCACAGGTGACCGTGGCCTACGAAGGTGACCAGCCCGTCGCGGTCGACACCGTGGTCGTTTCCACGCAGCACGACGACAAAGTCACCACGGAGAAGCTTCGCAAGGCGATTGTCGCCGAGGTCATCGAGCCGGCCATCCCGCGCGAGTGGCGCAAGAAGAAGCCGACGTATCACATCAATCCCACGGGCCGATTTGTCGTTGGCGGTCCGCAGGGTGACTGCGGGCTCACCGGTCGGAAGATCATCGTCGACAGCTACGGTGGAATGGGGCGTCATGGTGGTGGCGCGTTCAGCGGAAAGGATCCCTCCAAGGTGGATCGCTCCGCCTGCTACGCCGCACGCTGGGTGGCCAAGAATGTCGTCGCGGCCGGGCTCGCCAGGCGCTGTGAGGTCCAGCTGGCGTACGCCATTGGGGTGGCGGAGCCGGTCTCGGTCATGGTTAACACGTTCGGCACGGGTCTGGTCGACGACGTCGCCATCACCAAGGCTATCCGGGACACGTTTGAACTGACGCCCAAGGGCATCATCACCTCGCTCGACCTCCGCAAGCCGATTTACACGCCCACGTCGGCGTACGGGCACTTCGGACGGGCGTCGGACAAGCTCTCGTACGTGACGCCGCGTGAAAACGGCAAGAAATCCAAAACTGTCTCCGGCACCGCATTCAGCTGGGAGCGCCTCGACAAAGTTGCTGAACTGAAGCGCGCCGTGCGATAGTTCCACAGTCGGTCGACAGAAGGGATCATGGAACCGATGGTGGAAGTCACGGTCGGCCGGCTTGGCCTCGACGGCTCGACCAACACATACGTGGTAATTCTCCAGGAGCGCGGTGGGGACCGCATCCTGCCCATTTGGATCGGGCAGCCCGAAGCGGAATCCATTCTCCTGGAGATCAATCAGGTGCGGAAGGATCGCCCGCTCACTCACGACCTCTGCAAGGGGCTCATCGTGGGACTTGGCGCGGTGCTTCAGCGTGTGAACATCACGCAGGTCCAGGCGCGGACGTACTACGCGGAGCTTCTGCTCGAGCGTGAAGGGCAGGTCTTTCACGTCGACGCGCGCCCCTCCGACAGCATCGCCATTGCTCTTCGCACCGGCTCTCCGGTGTTTGCGGCCGAGTCGCTCCTCAACCTCCCGCCAGAGGATGGCGAGACAGAGTCCGAGCCCCCGGACGCGATTGTGCCCGAACCACCACACGCACGTCGAACCAGCGATATGACGGCCGATGAATTGAAGGAGTATCTGGCCGGCCTGCGGCCCGAGGATTTCGGCAAGTTCAATCCGTGACGTGGCGCGGAATTGCCGTGCTCCTGGTCGTCACGGGGAGCGCGGTCTCAGCGCAATCGCTGACGGTTGCCGGTCACGTCGCCCGCAGCACGGTCGACGGCGAGCGGCCGGTCCCACGTTCGTGGGTCACGTTGCATCGGATAGGTCAGCAGGGTGGTGTGGCCATCGATTCGCTGCTTACGAGCGCACGTGGGGAGTATCGATTCAAGGTCGAGCGTCCGGACAGCACGGCGATGTACCTCGCGACGGCGCGTTTTGGCGGCATCGCCTACTTCGCACCACCGGTGCGCGCCGGGGAGCCGGCTCCCGAGGGCGAGATCCATGTGTTCGATACCACGTCGGTGCGCATACCCCTCCACGTCGAGGGACGTCACCTGGTGGTGGCCGCGCCCGCGCCTGATGGCTGGCGTGTGATCACCGATGTGTGGGAATTGGCAAACGATACCGTGCTGACGCGGCTCAGCCGCCCCGGTGATCCCGCGTTCAGCGTGGCCGTGCCCACGGGGGCACGCAACGTCCGGTCCACCCAGGGGGACTACAGCGGAAGTGCTGTCGACATCCGCGAGGGCAGTGCCAGTATTGTGGCGCCGGTGGCCCCGGGCCTCCGTCAGCTGGTGCTCACCTACGAGCTGCCTCCGTCGGCCTTTCCCTGGCGCGTGCCGCTCTCCGACAGCAGCAGCGTGATGGAGGTGTTGCTCGAGGAGTCCACCGGTGTCGTGCAGGGCGGTACGCTCGAAGCGTTAGGCGCGGTGCCGAGTGAAGGGCGCACCTTTCTGCGATTCCTGGGGCGCGATGTGCCGCGGGGCGCCACCATCGAGGTCCGGCTGCAGCCCCCGGCCGACGACCGACCCCGCTGGCCCTGGCTTGCCGGGCTGGGCCTCGCGGCGTTAGGCGCGCTGGCCTGGTCGCTGCGTGCCCGGCCCGCCTCAGGCCCGAAACCACTGTCGCGTATTCTGGAGCTGCAGGCCGCACTGGCAGGCGTAGATGGGCTCCTCGGCTCCAATGAAACGGCGGCCGGCTCCCACGAGGCGCTCAGGGACTACCGCGACACCTTGCAGCACGAACTCGACGCGCTCCTTGCACCCCGGTCCGACGACGGGTAGGTTCACGCCACAACTGAAAGCGGACGGCGGAAACGGAAACCGGTGACATGCCGGTGCGGCCCCGCCACTGTATCGGGCATTTGCTGGTTGCGTTCGAAAGCCACTGACCGCGGGTCGGGAAGGCGAACGCGACGCCCGGAGCCAGGAGACGACCTCCGTCCACACCACATCAATCGATCCTCGGGGGAGGCTCGGTGGGCGAGGCAGCACTTGCTGCCAGGCATTTGTCCGCGGGCATTCCTCTCCAGTCGGGAGCAGGTATGTCCGCGTCTTCGTTCCGGAAACTCCGGGTGCTGCTGGTGGTCGCCGCCCTCACAAACGGGTGCGGTGAGCGGCGTGACACGACACCGCTCCCGGCCGCGCCGCAGCGCGTCGTATCGTTAGGTCCGGGCGCCACCGAAATCGTCGTCGCCCTCGGCGCGATGGAACGCCTGGTTGGTCGCTCGCGCTGGGACACCTGGCCCGACACGGTGCGGGTCATACCCGAAGTCGGTGACGCCATCCGACCGAGTATCGAGCGACTGGTCGCGTTGCGTCCCGATCTCGTCATCGTGTATCCGGCGATCGACAATGCGCCCGCCATCGAAGCGCTGGAGCGGGCCGGAATCCGGGTCGTCGCACTGCGTATTGACTCCGTCAAGGAGTTCCTGGTCGCGGTCGACACCCTCGGCACTCTCCTTGGCGCGCGCCAGACCGCCGATTCCATCGGCTCCGTCATTCGTGGACGACTCGACAGTGTCCGCGCCGCGGTGCAAGGGGATGACCGGTTGCGTGTCTTCTTCCCGGTCTGGGATCAGCCACTCATGACGCTGGGGGCCGGGAGCTACCTGAGCGAACTCGTTGATGCGGCCGGTGGGGTGAATGTCTACGCCGACGAGGCCATGCCATCCCTCTACGTCGCTCTCGAAGACGTCATTCGCCGCGATCCGGACGTGGTGCTCACGACCCCCAAAGGCCGGGAGCGCATCCTCGCCAATACGAGATGGCGGGCGCTCCGTGCCGTGCGCGAGGGTCGTGTGCTGGCCTATGACACGCTACTGGTTTCGCAGCCATCGACCAGGCTGGGTGAGGCAGCGGCCTCCCTGGCGGTGCTCCTGTCCGGGGCTCGGCGTTAGGCATGCTCGTCCGCGCGGTGTGGGTGCTGGTCCTGCTGGTGACGGGCCTGGTCGTCCTCAGTCTCGGTGTGGGGGCGGCTGGTCTGCCGCTGGCCGAGGTCTGGCGCACGCTCTGGGACAGTGCGGAGACTCCGGCGCGGCTTATCGTGTGGGAGCTGCGTCTTCCGCGCGCTCTCCTGGGGGTACTGGTGGGAGCCGCGTTAGGCGCGAGCGGGGCAACGCTGCAGGCCACACTCCGGAACGCGCTGGCCGAGCCCTACCTGCTGGGTGTTTCCGGCGGTGCGGCGGTGGGGGCGGTCATGGCGGCGGGACTCGGCTTTGCCGGGCTGGGGACCCTGGCAACGTGGGCGTTTGCCGGGGCGCTGGTGGCGGTTGGGGTAGTGCTCATGCTGGGACGCGATCGGCAGGGCGCACGGCCGCCCGCATCGCTGCTCATGGCTGGTGTGGTCACGGGTGCCTTTGCCAACGCCGTCATCATGGTGGTGCTCGCCCAATCCACGCCCACCGCGCAGCGCAACGCTCTCTGGTGGATGATGGGATCACTGAGTGCTGCCCGATGGAGTGATGTGGCGGGTCTCGCCCTTGCGGTGGCGGTGCTGGGAGCCGGGTTGCTGCACATGGCGCGATCGCTCGATGTCATTGCTCTCGGTGGCGACACCGCGGCCTCGTTAGGTGAGGCGTCGGAGCGGGTGGCGATGCGGCTCTTCGTGCTGGCCTCGCTGCTGGCGGCGGCCACGGTGGCCACCGCGGGACTGGTGGGCTTCGTGGGACTCATGGTCCCGCATCTGGCGCGCGCGGTGGTGCGCGATGGCAACAGCCGGCGTACGCTGGTCGTGGCGGCGCTCGGAGGGTCGGCCCTGGTGCTGCTCGCGGATCTGGCGGCGCGGACACTGCGGGCGCCTGCCGAGTTGCCGTTAGGCGCGGTGACGGCGCTGCTGGGTGTCCCCTTCTTCCTCTGGCAGCTGCGGCGCAACCGATGATCGAGTCGCGTGAACTTACCGTGCGGTATCCGGGGTCCGATCGTCCGGCGCTGTCGGAGGTCACCCTCCAGGCGGCGCGAGGACAGCTGACCGCGCTCGTCGGTCCCAACGGGAGCGGCAAGAGTACGTTTGTGCGCGCACTGCTCGGACGCGCGCCCGTCACGGGGGGCAGTCTGCGTCTCGATGACCGGTCTCTGGTGGAGTACGGCGACCGTGAGCGCGCCCGTCGCCTGGCCGTTGTGCTGCAGCGCGAAGAGCCTGTCTTTCCCATGACCGTCCGCGATTACGTGGCGTTGGGGCGGCACCCCTGGCGTGGGGCCTGGGGGCCAGTGACCGCAGCGGATACCACTGCCGTGGAGGCGGCGCTGCACGACGCCGATGTCGCAGCACTGGCCACGCGACGCACCGACACCTTGTCCGGTGGCGAGTGGCAGCGTGTGCGTATCGCCCGCGCACTGGCGCAAGAGGCGCCGGCGCTGGTGCTCGACGAACCCACAACCTTCCTCGACATCGCGCACGAGATGGACTGCTTCGAACTGCTTGCCTCGCTGGCGCGTCACGGCCGCGCGGTGCTCGTGGTGAGTCACCAGCTCAACCTTGTCGCCCGCTTTGCGGATCGCGTAGGTCTCCTCTCGTCAGGCACCCTCGCGGCGTTTGGTGAACCGGGGGCCGTGATGCGTGGCGAGATCCTCGAGCAGGTGTATCGCTGGCCCCTTGTTGTCTCGCGCGACCCCGCTGTGGGGGCGCCCACCCTCGTTCCTCTTCGTCGTCACCGCTGACACTTCGATTGATGCGCCGCCTTCTCCTCGCCGGCCTCGTGCCCGCGATTCTCCAGTCGCAACCTGTCACGCCCGATAGCACCACCCTGCGCCGTCTGATTGTGACCGCCGAACGGGTCCCGATTGCCTCCGCAGCCACCAATGCGTCGGTCACCGTCCTCTCCGGCGACGCCCTCCGCGCTGCCGGGATCACCCATGTGCTCGAGGCCCTGCGTCAGGTGCCCGGCGTCTCCGTCGCCCGCGCCGGATCGTTTGGTGCGCAGGCCAGTGTGTTCACCCGCGGTGGTGAAAGCGATTTCACCAAGGTGATGATCGATGGCGTGGCGATGAACGATCCCGGCGGCGCTATCGACCTTGGCGCGCTCACCATCGACGATGTGGAACGCATTGAAATTGTGCGCGGGCCCTCGAGTGTGGTGCATGGCAGCGATGCCGTCAGTGGTGTGATCCACCTGATAACCCGTCGCGGAGAGGGGCGCCCCAGGGCACGTCTCTCGGCAGGCGGCGGCAGCTACGGGAGTGTGCTGGTGGACGCCGGTGCCGGTGCCAGCACGGGCCGTCTCTCGTGGAACGGCAATGTCGCGCGGCAGCACAGCGACGGCACCCTGCCGTTCAACAATGCGTACCGCAACCAGGTGGTCAGCGGACGCGTGGCCTGGTCAGGATCGCTGCCCCTCTCGCTGACACTCCGGCATGGCGACAACAGGTTCGAGTACCCCACCGATGGCACAGGTCAGGTGGTGGACATCAACGCCAACCGTGGAGAGAAGCGCACCTCGGCGGGGCTCGAGTTGCAGCGTGTGGTTGGACCGCGCACCACGTTCCGGATGACGGGGGGATGGATGCAGGTGCGTGGTGACACGCGCGACGCCCCTGACGATCCGGCGGACACCGCAGGTTTCTACGCCTATCGCAGCGACGGACGGGTGCGTCGCGGTCACGTCGCCGCCCTGGCCGAGGTGCGAGTGAGCGAAGGCAACCGGGCCGTGGCGGGTGTGGAGTGGGCTGATGAACACCAGCGGCTTGCGGACAGCTCCAACTACTCGGTGAGCACCACGCGGTTTACCGCGCACCGGATCACGCGATCGGGGTTTGCCCAGTTCCTCGGGCGTGCCGGTCGGCTCGGATACTCGTTAGGATCGCGGTGGGATGACAACGATGCATTTGGCTCCTTTGGCACCGCGCGGGCCAACGCGACCCTCGACCTGGTGACCGGTCTCCGGGTGCGGGCGGGGCTGGGGACCTCGTTCAAGGCGCCCACCTTCTTCGAGCAGTTCTCCACGGCGTTCTCGGTCGGCAATCCCGATCTTGTCCCGGAGCGAACCCGCGCATGGGAGGCGGCACTCGAACATCGGAGCGACCGCGCCGACGTCACCCTCGCCTGGTTCGATCAGTCCTTTCGCGATCTCATCCAGTACACCTTCAGAACGCCAACCGACCCGTCGTACTTCAACGTCGCGGCGGCACGTGCGCGTGGAGCAGAGCTGGAGGCCACCCTGCGTGTGACACCGGATCTGGTGTTGCGAGGCGGGGCGACGCGGCTCCTCACCCGCGTGGACAATCCCGGCTTCGACCGTGGAGCCGGGGCGACTTTTGTTCAGGGCAGCCGGTTGCTGCGACGACCCGTCAACACCTGGTCAGCGGGCGTCACCGCTCGGACTGGAAGCCGCGCCAGCTACGATCTCACGGTTTTGCGCGTAGGCACGCGCGACGACCGTGACTTCAGCACCTTTCCCGCGACTCCAGTGGAACTGGCGCCGTACACGCGGGTGGATGCGGCGACTCGAGTCCGGCTGACTCCGCAGCGAATCGCCACGAAGGTGGCCCTCGTGCTGCGGGCGGAGAATCTCTTCGGCGCGGCCTACGAGGAGGTGGTGCACTTTGCCGCTCCACGGCGCAATCTCTTTGCCGGTCTGCAGGCCGACTGGAGCTGGTAAGCAGGTATCTTGAGTCATGACGCTGCACGTGACCGACGCGATCGTACTCCATGCGTTCGACTACCTCGAAACGTCGCGCATCTTCAGGCTTGCCACGCGCGAGTCGGGGGTGGTGTCGGTCCTTGCCCGGGGAGCACGCAAGTCGGTCAAACGATTTGGTTCGAGCCTCGACCTCTTTGTGACGGGGACGGCCGAAATTCAGCAACGCCCCGGGCGCGATCTGCAGACGCTCTCCGGCTTTGACCTCACGTACGCCAGGTCTGCACTCGCCGCCGATCTGGATCGCTTTGTCGCGGCGTCGATGCTCTGTGAACTGGCGCTGCGGTGTACGGCGGGGGAAGCACACGCCGAAACGTTCGATGCCCTGACGAATGGTCTCGATGGCCTCACACGTGTGTCCGGACGGGAGGCCCAGGTGTTCGGCGCGCAGGCCGCCTGGCAGCTGGTCGATTCGTTAGGCTTTGCGCCAAGTCTCGACCGCTGCGCCAGCTGCCATCGCGTGCTCGACCGGGGGGACGATGCGCTCTTCAGTCATCGCACCGGAGGGGCTGTGTGCCGCGACTGTGAGGGCGTGGCGCGAGGTGGGCGACGTCTGCCAGCCGCAGCGCGGAGTGCGATTCTCGGATGGCTGGCTGGCGCTGAGTCTCCCATGCCTGACGCAGGTACTCTGCGTTCGCATGCGCGTCTCCTCCGCGAGTTTGTCGAGCACCACGTCTCGGAGGGGACCGAGCTCCGCGCCTACACGGCGTGGGCGGCTCGCTTTGAGCGCACATGATCATCGGGACCGCGGGGCATATCGATCACGGCAAGACCTCACTCGTGCGGGCGCTCACGGGTGTGGACACCGATCGGCTTCCCGAAGAGCAGCGTCGTGGCATCACGATCGAGCTGGGTTTCGCACCCCTGGTCCTGCCGGGTGTGGGGACTGTGGGCGTCGTCGATGTTCCGGGGCATGAGGCCTTTGTCCGGACCATGGTGGCTGGTGCCACTGGCATCGACCTCGGCCTGCTGGTGGTGGCGGCTGATGAAGGGGTGATGCCTCAGACGCGCGAGCATCTGGCGATTCTGCGTTTGCTCGACGTTCGCGCCGGGGTGGTGGCCATCACCAAGGCAGATCTCGTCGATCCCGAATGGCTGGCCCTGGTGACCGACGACATCCGCGACTCGCTCAAGGGGTCATCGCTCGAAGCGGCCCCAGTGGTTGCGACCTCGGTGAAGAGTGGCGCTGGGCTCGACGAGTTGCGCTCACTCCTGGCAGACACCCTCGCGCGCGTGCCACCGCGGTCTCACGACGACCTCTTTCGTTTGCCGATCGACCGCGTCTTCACGGTGAAGGGGACGGGAACGGTCGTCACCGGAACCTCCTGGTCGGGTCAACTCAGTGCTGACACCGCTGTGGTGCTCGAGCCAGGACGCCGCCCGGTACGCGTGCGGGGCATTCAGCAGCACGGAACCTCGGTGGACCATGCTCTTCCCGGTGCACGCGTTGCTGTGGCGCTGGCGGGCCTGGAGGTGGGCGACATCCGGCGCGGCAGCATGCTCCTGAGCAACGCGCCGTGGACCGCGTCCGATCGACTGCACGCCGAGGTCTGGCTGGAGAACGGAGCAACCGCCTTTCGGCCGCGAGAATGGTTACGCCTTCATCTGGGGACCACCGAGGTCTCCTGCCGGGTGGTCGTGGTCAAAAGTGAGGAGTCCGGGAGTTATCTGGCGAGGCTGGTGACGGATACCCCTATCGTGGCGCGAGGCGGCGATCGTTTCGTTCTGCGCCGGTCGCAGCCGGTTGCCACTGTCGCGGGCGGCATCGTTCTCGACCCCTCTCCCGCGCTGCGGAAGTCTCGGCCCTCGCTCGGAGCTCGGGCGACACCGGCCGAGCGATTGCGAGCTCTGGTGGCCGGAAGTGGCGGCGGCGGTTTGGAGCAGGGGGCGGTACCCGTTCGCCTTGGAACCAGCCCTGCGGAGTCCAACCGACTGATCACAGCTGACGAAACTCTGGTCTCTTCGGATGGTCGCGTCTTCCTCGCACGTGACCTCGACTTGGCGTCGCAACGTATTGCAGAGGAAGTGGATAGGTACATCCACATCAACCCACTTGAGAGCGGAGTTCCCCTGGCTGCTCTACGGACGGCTTTGGCGGATCGGGTCGCACTTTTCGAGCTGGCTTTGCATGCGCTGACGGCTCAAGGACGCCTCGAAGTCGCCTCTGGGCTCGCAAGGCAACCAGGATGGGTATCAAAGTTGTCCAAGGATCTGGAGGTCTTGCTGGAGCGGGTTCTGGCGGCAATCGACGGTGCCAAGCGGGAGCCTCCAACCGCGGCGGAGCTGGCAGTCACGCTGAATGCTGGAAAGCCAGAAGCGGTGGCCGGCATCTTGAGGTATGCTGAACGGGAGGGGCGGGTTGTGGCCGTCGAGGCCGACCGCTGGTTCAGCGCGAAGGTGGTCGGAGAAATGGTGAGTGAGGTTCAGCAGGTGGTTCGGGAGGGCGGCGGAGTGCCCGCAACACCGGCGATGTTCAGGGAACGGCTCGGGGTTTCGCGGAAATACCTGATGCCTTTTCTGGAGTACTGTGATCACCGTCGTATCACGGAACGGCGCGGGGAGGGTAGGGTACTCCCCTGACGTGGATGGGGGGGGCGAAGAGGCATTTGTGAGGCTTTCTTGACACTCCGCGAACCGATTCCTATGTTCGCAAAACAACAGCAGTTAGGTCCCGCTTCCAAGGAGTTCGATACTCAACCTCTTTTGTCAGACTGGAGAACGCGAAAATGAAGTGTCAGTGGGCAGCACGAAGTCTGGTGCTTGCTTTTCTGGCGTTCGTTCCTCGCGGAACCGAAGCACAGCTGGGTCAGCGCGCCACCGTTGACGGCAATTCCGGATCCACGTTAGGCCAGAACTACCCCAATCCGGTCAGCCAGGAAACGCGCATCCCCTTCGCCATTGGAGGGGCACCAGAATGTGCGGATCCTTCCAAGCGTTATCGGGTGACCCTGCGGATCTACAACATGCTGGCGCAGCTGGTCGCAGTACCGGTGATGCAGAGCGGTTCCACGGGAACATCCGGAGGGGAGTCAGCAAGAGAAATGCTGCTCAACTGCGGTCAGTACACAGCGTACTGGGACGGCAAGCACTCTTCCTCAGGCAGAGATGTGGCCTCGGGGATTTATCTCTACCGCCTGGAAATCGACGGGCGGCCGCTGGTCAAGAAGCTGACGGTTATCCGTTAGACTTGAAGGGTTTCCGCCCGGTGTGTCCCCCATTGGACGCACCGGGCGGTGCCGTTTCCGGTCATGCCAACTCGGCACTCGGTTCGGTCGGCTCCGCCGCGATGAAGGTGCGGCCACGGTCAAGACGGCAGGTTCGCGCGGCATTGCGAATGCTTTGATGCTGGTTGAGCGTTCTTCCACCAGAAATCCTCGCAGCCCGCCGCGCCACGCATGATCAATCCAGATCGCCTGACCGTGAAGTCCACCGAAGCGCTCAACGACGCGCTCGCGCTGGCCCGAAAGAACGGCAACCCGCTGGTGTACGATCTCCACCTTCTGCACGCCCTCCTGGGGCAGGATGAAGGGATCGTCGTGCCGGTGCTCCAGAAAATCGGCGTCAATGTGCCGGCGTTGCGCGAAGCGGTGGAGCGGGACATGGGGCGCTACCCCAAGCAGACGGGGGCGCAGCCATCCCTGTCGCGCGAAATGAATGGGGTGGTTGATCGCGCCGAAGAGGAGGCGCGTGGACTCGGGGACGACTTCATCTCGACCGAGCACCTCCTGCTGGCGCTGGCCGACACCAAGGGCACGGAGAGCAAGGCACTTCTGGGGCCCGTTGGTGCCGATCGCGCCTCGCTGCTCGAGGCCCTGACCGCAGTGCGCGGTTCGCATCGGGTCACCGACACCACGCCCGAGGACAAGTATCAGGCCCTGCAGCGTTTCACACGCGATCTCACGGAGGCGGCCCGGAAGGGCAAGCTCGATCCGGTCATCGGTCGCGATGAGGAAATCCGTCGCGTGATGCAGGTGTTGTCGCGCCGCACCAAGAACAACCCCGTGCTGATCGGTGAGCCGGGTGTTGGCAAAACGGCAATTGCAGAAGGGCTGGCCCAGCGGATTGTCAACGGCGATGTCCCCGAGGGACTCAAGAACAAACGTCTCATCTCGCTGGACATCGGGGCGCTGATTGCCGGTGCCAAGTACCGGGGCGAGTTCGAGGAACGGCTCAAGGCGGTGCTCAGCGAGATCACCGACTCGCAGGGCCTGTTTGTGGTGTTCATCGACGAGATGCACACACTGGTTGGGGCTGGCAAGGCCGAAGGGTCGATGGACGCCGGCAACATGCTCAAGCCCATGCTCGCACGTGGGGAGCTGCGCGTGGTTGGAGCGACCACCCTCGACGAATACAAGAAACATGTCGAGAAGGATCCGGCGCTCGAGCGCCGTTTCCAGCCCGTGTTTGTCGGCGAACCCTCGGTCGAGAGTTCGATTGCGATTTTGCGCGGACTCAAGGAACGGTATGAGGCCCACCACGGTGTCCGCATCACGGACGGCGC
The DNA here is from genome assembly GCA_902826615.1 of uncultured Gemmatimonadota bacterium. Classification (GTDB taxonomy): domain Bacteria; phylum Gemmatimonadota; class Gemmatimonadetes; order Gemmatimonadales; family Gemmatimonadaceae; genus RBC101. The sequence goes on along the minus strand of CADEFN010000003.1, from coordinate 88,904 downwards.
GATCGTGGCGGCGGCGATGTTGTCCAATCGGTATATCGGTGACCGGTTCCTGCCGGACAAGGCGATCGATCTGGTGGACGAAGCCGCCTCGCGGCTGCGAATCGAGATCGACTCCATGCCGCAGGAAATCGACGAGGTGGAGCGGCGCATCGTGCAGCTGGAGATCGAGCGCCAGGCCCTGGCCAAGGAGACAGATCCCTCAGCGGTCGAGCGGCGGCACGTGCTCGAGCGCGAGCTGGCCGAAGAGCGCGAGCGCAGCGGGGGCATGAAAGCCCAGTGGCAGCGTGAGAAGGAAACGTTAGGTGCGGTGGGCACCATCAAGCAGCAGATCGAGGACGCGCGTGGCCAGGCCGAACAGGCCACCCGCGCCGGCGACCTGGGCCGAGCCGCGGAAATCCAGTACGGCAGCATTCCGCAGCTGGAGCAGAAGCTGCGCGACAGCGAAGGACAGCTGGCCTCGCGGCAGGATGGCGGTACGCGCTTCCTCAAGGAAGAAGTCACCGCCGACGACATTGCCGAGGTGGTGTCGCGGTGGACCGGGATTCCGGTGACGCGGATGATGGAAAGCGAAAAAGCCCGCCTCGCTCGTCTCGAGGACGAGCTGGCGCAGCGCGTAGTTGGGCAGCGGGAGGCGGTGGAGGCGGTGTCCAACGCCGTGCGCCGCTCGCGTGCCGGGCTGCAGGACCCCAATCGTCCCATCGGCTCGTTCATCTTCCTCGGCCCCACCGGCGTCGGCAAGACCGAGACGGCGCGCGCACTGGCGCAGTTCCTCTTTGACGACGAACACGCCATGCTGCGCATCGACATGTCGGAATACATGGAGAAACATGCGGTGGCGCGGCTCATCGGTGCGCCGCCAGGATATGTCGGGTACGAAGAAGGCGGGCAGCTGACGGAGGCAGTCCGGCGACGCCCCTATCAGGTTGTGCTCTTCGACGAGATCGAAAAGGCGCACCCGGATGTGTTCAACATCCTCCTGCAGATTCTCGATGACGGTCGTCTCACCGACTCGCAGGGGCGTACGGTCGACTTCCGCAACGTGGTCATCATCATGACCTCCAACCTGGGCTCGTCGTACATCCTCGAGCATGCCGCGTCGGATTGGGGGGCCGTGGAGGCGCAGGTCACCACCGCCATGCGGCAGCACTTCAAACCGGAGTTCCTCAACCGGGTCGACGACATCGTCATCTTCAGACCCCTGGGCCGCGACCACATCGACCATATCGTTGAGCTGCAGCTCACCAGGCTTTGTGCACTGCTGAGCGAGCGGAAACTCACGCTGGATCTCACCGAAGAGGCAAAGACACTGCTCGCCGACGTGGGCTACGATCCGGCATATGGTGCGCGACCGCTCAAGCGCGCCATCCAGCGTCTGGTCCAGAACCCACTCGCGCTGGCCATTCTCGAGGGCCGGTTCTCAGATGGTGACCACATCAGCGTGACCGTCGGCGAGGGGGACACGCTCCACTTTGCCAATGTCCCGGCGCCCGTCGCGTGAGGAGCGTGCGCGACGAGGAAGTCATCCGCGAGGCGCTGGCGCTGGCCGCTGAGGCCGCGCAGCACGGTGATGTGCCGGTCGGAGCGCTCGTGGTATACCAGGGGCGGGTGGTGGGTACCGGGAGCAACCGCACCGCTCGCGATCAGGACCCGGTGGCCCATGCCGAAATGGTGGCCCTGCGCGCCGCGGCCGCCACGTTAGGCACGTGGCGGCTGGACGGCTGCACGTTGTACGTGACGCTCGAGCCCTGCGCGATGTGTGCCGGCGCCATGGTCCTCGCCAGAGTGGACCGCGTGGTGTTTGGCGCATGGGACGACAAGGCGGGGATGGCAGGGTCCGTCGGCGACATCCTCAGACATCCGCGGCTCAACCACCAGCCTCAGGTGCAGGGCGGGGTACTGGCCGCCGAATGTGGGGAGTTGCTCAGGGCGTTCTTCGCCGGCCGCCGGGCGGATCGGTGACCGCGGTCGGCGTCGTGGCGTCTTGAGCACTCGGGGCGCTACCGGGCCGTGAGAATGCGGGCAACACGTTGACGCTTCACGACTTGCTCGACTAGGTTTCGCGGCTCTCCAGGACAGGTGTCCGAGTGGTTGAAGGAACCGGTCTCGAAAACCGGCATACCGGAAACGGTATCGTGGGTTCGAATCCCACCCTGTCCGTGTCACCCATCAGACCAGACGGCAAAAGGGCGATATGCCCGCTCGCGCCAGACACGGCGCCAGCGTGCATCTCCCTTTCGCCTTCTTTCCGTTGATCGATCCAAGTAGGGACAGGTGGCCGAGTGGCTGAAGGCGCACGCCTGGAAAGCGTGTGGTGGGGAAACTCACTCGCGGGTTCGAATCCCGCCCTGTCCGTGTCCGGGGCACCTCGCATAGAGGTGCCTCGCTGCGTTTCGAGGGATGTCGTCGCGGCAGGCCTGACCCGGTGATACTATCCCGCTTCCAGCGCCGCCCATGTCCAGGCGCGTCGCGGGCTCCCCGAATCTCCCGGCCACCCAGTCATGCCCTCCATCGCTCAGCTGCATCCGCAGGTTGTCCACTTTGTTGTTGCGCTGCTCATCGTTGGAGTTGGTCTCCGCGTCCTGTCGCTTCTGGGCCGCTGGACGTGGATGAGCCCCGCGGCAGCCGCCCTGATTCTGGGCGGGACCATGGCGTCTGTCGTTGCGGTGAAAAGCGGCGATGACGCACACGGGCCGGCCGAACGTGTCCCGGGGGCGCGCTCCGCGGTCGTCGAACACGAGGAGTGGGGCGAACGGACGCGCAATATCTTCCTGCTGGTCGCGGCTATCGAGCTCGTTGCCCTGGCGCTCGCTGATCGCCGGCGACGCACGGCGCACGCACTGACCGCGGTGCTTGGTCTCGGTGGGTTATACGCGGTGTATGAAACCGGGGAGCACGGCGGTGAGCTGGTGTACTCGTATGCCGGCGGCGTCGGCATCCGGAGCGGCGACCCGCGCGATGTCGAGCGGCTACTGACCGCAGGGCTTTATCACCAGGCCATGCAGGAGCGCGCCTCAAAGAATGGGGCCGCTGCCAATGCGCTCCTCACCCAGCTCGCATCCCGGAACCCCTCGGACTTTTCGGCTCAGCTCCTGTCGGTGGAATCCCTGATGCGGGACAGAGGAGATGTCGTGGCGGCGCGACAAGCCGTTGAGCAGTTGCGCGCACCCGACGGGGATGAGCGGCTCGCAAGATCTCTGAATCTGCTCAAAGTGGACATTCTGGCGGGCGCCGGCTTCAAGGATTCCGCCCGCACATTGCTCGAACCCATCGTCTTGGCGCTCCCGACTAACACGCGCCTCAAAGCCAAGCTCGACTCTCTGCGGTAGGTCGGCCTATCCCGGAACTTGTGGCCACAATGTGACTTGTGGCACACATGGTGCTTGGTAATCCCCGGCAAGCGGGAATTCCGGACGAAAGGGTAGGGTTGGTTGGCTCCCATCTGAGGACGGGAATGGGTGATTCGCGAGTGAATCCAATGGTGCAGCTGAGTCGGGTGGCCATGATTGCGGCTGCCGTCGATCTCGGGTCGAAGTACCTGGCTGCGAAGATGTGGAGCGTTGAGGCCCTCAACCTCGGCTCCCTGATCACGCTGCAGGTGATTCCGAATCATGCCGGCGCATTCGGGTGGTCCGCGGGTGCGTACACGTGGCAGCTGAACCTGGCGCTCACCCTGGCGGCGGTGGTGTTCATCATTCCGGTAACTCGCGACCTCGCCGCGATCGACAAAGGGGCACCTGTGGCCCTTGGGCTCATCGTCGGCGGTGCTGTTGGCAATCTCGCGTCGATGGTTCTTCCCCCTGCTGGTGTCGTGGACTTCATCGGCGTCCACCTTTCGAGAAACCGAAGCCTCGTGCTGAACCTCGCTGATGTTGCCGCCTATGGTGGTCTCGCCTTGATCTGCCGCACCGGTTACCGCATTGCCTCGACCCTTCGGGAGCGTGCCGCCGAGAAGCGGAAGCCGAAAAGCGTACGGACCACGGTGCTGCGCCCCCGAACGAGGCGAACCCGCATCGCCGATTCGCTCATCACGGATTGGAACCTGGTTCGAGACACGGCGGCTTTGAATGCCGATGCCCCACCGCGCACCGAGGCGCCGGTCATTTCCCCTGAGGCGCCGAGACGGAGTACCCTGAAGGAGTTCTCACGAAGGGTGCAGATCGATCGCCCGCCCCGCGACCTGGATGTAACACCCTGAGGGGTCTCGTGACGTGAGAGGGGATGGGGCGTCCCGATAGCAGTCGGTCCAAACGCCCGAATCGCCTTGCCACTCACCGTAGGTAGGAAGCTCACCATTGCGTTCGTCGTTGCCCTGGGGCTCGTTGCCGCCACGGGGCTTCTGTCTGCGCGCAGCGCCCGCGATCTGGCTGGTGTGGCGAGAAGTGTGGAGAGCGGTGGCGAATCACCCAGCCAGACCGAATGGATCGCCCTTCGGGCTCGGGCGCGCGAGGCGCGTCTGCAGGCGGAGACAACCGAAGGGCTTCTAGGCGCGGGTCTGGCCGTAGTGCTCTTCCTGGCGCCGCTGGCCTTCCTGATTGTGCGGCGAGAGCTGCGCATTCGCCGCGAGGCTGAGGTGGCGCTGGAGGTCAGCGAGGCTCGATTCCGGGCGGCGACTGACGGAAGCCTGGACGCCTTCTACGTGCTCGGTGCGGTGCGCGACGGTCAGGGGACCATCTTCGATTTCGAGTTTGTGCACGTGAACCGGCAGGCCGAATCGCTCCTCGGCCTGCGCCGCGACGAGGTGATTGGGCAGCGGCTTGGTGAGCTCGTTCCGTCCACGCGCACCAACGGCTTTCTGACCAAGTACATCTCGGTCATGCAGACCGGCGCGGTGGAAGAAGAGGATGTGGAGGTGCGGTCGCCCTCCGTTCGTGCGGCGTGGATCCACCAGCAAGTGGTGCCGTTAGGCGATGGGGTGGCCATCACCTCACGCGACATCACCGAACGGAAGCAGCACGAGGAGGCGCTGCGCGCGTTGTCGTTGGTGGATGAACTCACGGGGCTCTACAACCGGCGCGGGTTCCTGACCCTGGCTCAGCAGCAGCTCAAGCTGGCTCGCCGCGGCAACCGGGAGTTGCTCCTCCTGTTCGTCGACATGGATGACTTCAAGGAAATCAACGACAGCTGGGGTCATGGCGAAGGCGACACGGCGCTTCGCCGCACCGCGGAGATCCTGCGACACACCTTTCGTGATTCCGACATCATCGCGCGCATGGGCGGCGACGAGTTTGTGGTGCTGGCCGCCGACATCGCCCATGGCACCGATGGCCTGATCATGGAACGACTGCGTGCCGAGCTCCAGCAGCGCAACGAGCGGGACGGCTTCCCTTACCGCCTCTCCTTCAGCGTGGGGGCAGCGCACTTCGATCCACTGGCGCCACCGAGCATGGAAGAGCTGCTCGCCACCGCCGATGCCATGCTGTACGAGCAGAAGAAGCACAAACACGAGCACGCAACTTCCTAGCTCGTTGCAGGGTGTGGTGTGGTCGGAGCTTCTATTCCGACGCACGGACCGCCATATTGGCTCCTCAGCATGGCGCCTCCCACATCGACCATCCTGAACGCCCAGGCTGTAGGGCGTACCCTCCGCCGAATGGCCGAGGAACTCGTCGAACTCTTCGACGGGACCGATGACCTGATTCTCGTTGGAATTCAGCGTCGCGGTGTGCAGCTCGCCGACCGGCTGGCGCACCTCATCGAGTCGATCGAAGGCGCCAAGGTGCCCCGAGGCGCCCTCGACATCACACTGTACCGCGACGACCTCCAGACGGTCGGCCCGCGACCGGTGGTGGGGAAAACCGAGTTGCCGTGGGCCATCGACGGCAAGCGGCTGGTCATCGTCGACGACGTGCTGTACACCGGACGAACCATTCGCGCCGCCCTCGACGAACTCGCCGATTTCGGGCGCCCGGCGCGCATCGCCCTCGCGGTACTGGTCGACCGCGGTGGACGGGAGCTCCCGATTCACGCGGACATCGTCGGGAAGCAGACCGATGTGCCCCCGGGGAGTCGTGTCGATGTGCAGGTGCAGGAGCTCGATGGCGTCGACGCGGTGTTGCTGGTGGGAGCGGAGACCGGATGAGCGTGGCGCCGATCGGGAAAGACCTGCTTGGGCTCGAGCACCTCAGTGCCGAGCAGATTCAGCTCATTCTCGATACGGCAGGACCGTTCAAGGACGTCAGTCTCCGGGCGATCAAGAAGGTGCCGACGTTGCGCGGCATGACCATCGTCAACCTCTTCTTCGAAGCATCCACACGCACGCGGATTTCTTTCGAGTTCGCCGAGAAGCGGCTCTCCGCCGACACGGTCAACGTGGCCACGAGTGGGTCGAGTGTGCAGAAGGGCGAAACACTCGTGGATACCGCGCGCAATCTCGAAGCGATGAAGATCGACATGGTGGTGATCCGCCATGGCGCGTCAGGGGCACCCAAGTTTCTCGCCGAACGGATTGCCTCCAATGTGATCAACGCCGGCGATGGCACACACGAGCATCCCACGCAGGGGCTGCTCGACATGCTCACGCTGCGCGACCGGTGGGGGTCACTCGCCGGGCGGCGGGTCTGCATCTGCGGCGACGTGCTTCATTCGCGGGTGGCCCGGTCGAACATCTGGGGACTCAAGAAGATGGGGGCCGAAGTGGCGGTGTGTGGTCCACGCTCTCTCCTGCCTAACGCGATCGATCAGCTGGGGGTGCACGTCTTCAGCCGCATCGAGGAAGCGATCGAGTGGGCCGAGGCGCTCAACATCCTCCGCCTGCAGCTGGAGCGCATGCAGGGGGGCTACATTCCCTCGTTGCGCGAATACAACCGGGTGTTTGGTGTGACCCGTGAGCGCCTCGAACGGGCGCCTCGGGATGTGATCGTTATGCACCCCGGCCCGATGAACCGCGGTGTCGAGATCGACTCCGACGTCGCTGATGGACCGCACAGCGTGATCCTGGATCAGGTGACCAACGGGGTCGCAATTCGCATGGCGGTGTTGTACCTCCTCGCCGGTGGCCGGCCGGAACTGGCCGACGCTGCCAAGGGGAGCTGAGACGGCGCTCGTCGCCACTGTGGTTTTTCCCGCCTTCTGTCCTTTGCCTTCCTGCCTCCGCGCATGACTACCCCTGCCAGCCTTCCTGTTGTCCTCCTCCGCGGGGGCCGTGTGCTCGATCCTTCGTCCGGCCTGGATACCGTGGGCGACGTGCTCCTCCGTGACGGCAAGATCGAACATGCGGGGGCGTCGTTAGGTGAAGTGCGCCGTGACGGCGACCTGATGGAAATCGACTGCCGGGGTCAGGTGATCTCTCCCGGGTTTGTCGATGTGCACTGTCATTTGCGGGAACCCGGGCGCGAAGATGTCGAAACGATTGCCACGGGAGCGCGGGCGGCGGCGGCCGGGGGCTTCACCGCGGTCTGCGCGATGCCCAACACCGACCCCGTGACCGACAACCAGGCGGCGGTGGGGTTCATCATTCGCCAGGCACAGCGGGCCGATGCCGCACGGGTCTATCCCATTGGCGCCATCAGCGTGGGCCAGAAGGGCGAAGCCCTGGCAGAGTTCGGGGAAATGATCGGGGCAGGGGCCGTGGCCGTGTCAGATGACGGAAAGCCGGTGGCGAGTGCGCAGCTGATGCGGACCGCGCTCGAATATGCGCGAGCCTTTGGCGTTCCCGTGGCCGATCACTGCGAGGAACCGACCCTTGCCGCCGGCGGCGCGATGAACGAAGGGATCGTTTCGGCGCGGCTCGGACTCAAGGGGATCCCGGACGAAGCCGAAGAGATCATGGTCATCCGTGACATCCTGCTCTCCCGACGAACCGGTGGGCATGTCCATCTCTGCCACATGAGCACCAAGGGATCGGTCGAACTGATCCGCTGGGGCAAGGAGCGGGGCATCAAGGTCACCGCCGAGGTCTGCCCACACCACATCTCGCTCACCGAAGACTCGGTTGAGGGGTACAACACCAACGCCAAGATGAATCCGCCGCTGCGGACCGCGGCCGACGTCGAGGCATTGCAGCAAGCGGTGAAGGACGGGACCATCGACCTCGTGGCGACCGACCACGCGCCGCACCACTACGACGAGAAAGAGCGGGAGTTTGCCGACGCACCGAATGGCATCGTGGGGCTCGAAACCGCGCTCGCGGTCCTGGTGACGCATCTGGTGCGCCCAGGGATCATCGACTACCCGACACTTGTCGAGAAGATGTCGTGCGCGCCGGCGCGTGTGTTTGGCCTCCAGGGCGGCAACCTGCGCCGCGGAAGTGTGGCCGACGTCACGGTCTTCGACCCCTCCAGGGAGTGGATTGTGGAGCCGAAGGAGTTTCTCACAAAGGGCCGGAACAGCCCGTACAACGGGATGCGGCTGCAGGGTCGGACACTGTGTACCATTGTGGGTGGACGGGTCGTCTATCAACGGGTGATCTGAGGGGTGGTGAGACAGGGCGGACTGTCGACTCGTCGGGAGATTGTCCGGGTCTGCCAGCGGCTTTACGAGCGCGGGCTGATCGCCGGTCCTGACGGCAATGTGTCCGTGCGGCTGGGGAGTGACCGGGTGCTGGTAACCCCTGCGGGGATGTCGAAGGTGGACGTGACCGTGGACGACCTGGTGGAACTTTCGATGGAAGGAAAGCACCTCCGCGGGGCGCGGCGTGCCTCGTCAGAAGTGCTGATGCATTTGAGGATTTACCAGCGGCGGCCCGATGTGCAGGCCGTAGTGCATGCCCATCCACCGCTGGCGACAGGTTTTGCAGTGGCCGGGGAGTCGTTCAGCGCGTGCGTACTTCCCGAGATGATCTTCCAGGTGGGCTGGGTACCTTTGGTGCCGTATGCCACGCCCGGGACACCCCAACTCGCTGATGCATTCGAACCGTTTGTGGCACAGCATGACGCCTTCCTGATGGCCAACCACGGCGCAACCACGGTGGGTCCCACGCTGACCATGGCGCACCAGCGCATGGAGAGTCTGGAACACAGTGCGCGCATTCTGCTGACCGCCCGGACGCTCGGGCGCGTCAACACCCTGAGCGCGTCGCAGGTTGAGGCGCTCGTTGACCAGCGGCGCCGGGCCCAGCCCGATCTGCCTTTTTCCGGTTGTATTCTTCCCGCTGATACGCGGAGTGAGACATGATGAGTTCTCCCGATGGATCCATGGACGCCCTGCACGAACTGCTGGCCGAGCGCTCACGGTACGAGACCTGGCTGACGCAGCTCGAGTCGAGACGCGGCGCCGCACCGGCCCACGTGCTCGAACGCGTCAAGACCGATTACATGACCCGGCTCGAGCAGGTCACGACCCACCTGCGCGGCCGCGCGGTGGAGTTGGAGTCGACGGTAGCGGGACTCCGCTCTCGGCTCGGTGCCCTGGCTAGCGAAGAAGAGGCTCGGCGCGACGAGCGCGCCGAAACCGAGCTGCGTGCCGCCGTTGGTGAGCTCAACACCGATCACGCCAATCACATCATCGGTCAGTGCGACGAGGCCATCCGTTCGCTGACGAGCCAGCGTGAGTCGGTTGGCGGTGAGCTGGCGCGACTTCAGGAAGTGCTCACACTCGTAATGCCACCGGCGCCGTCCCCCGTGGTTGCGGTGCCAGAGCCTGCTGAGGAAGAACTTCCGACGGTCGAGACGGAAGCCGTCGTCCCCGAGGCTCAGGCCCTCCACACGTCAGCGGTGGAGTCGGCGCTCGAGCGGATGAGTGCAGCGGAAACGCAGCCCACTCGGCCCGAGCATGCCACGCCGCCTTCCGTCATGGAAGAAATGGAGTTTGTGCGCTCGGTTATCAGCACCGCCGGAGCTGCCGAAGCGGAGATGGTGCAGCCCCCGGTGTTGTCGGCTCCGCGTCGTGCCACGCCGATGTCGAGTGGCGTCGTGAACGGAATGCGCGATCCGCTGCGTTCGGTGGCGGGTGACGGCTCCATCTCACCGGCGAACATGCCGTCGTTCCTCAAGGACATGCCGACGGAGCAGGTGAAGACACTCAAGTGCCAGGAGTGCGGGACGATGAACTACCCGACCGAGTGGTACTGCGAGCGCTGCGGCGGCGAATTGGCAGCTATGTAGCGGAGGCACGGGAGGCACGGGAAGCACGAGAGGCACGGCCATTTGGCTCGTGCCTCTCGTCCTTTTTCGCGGTCGTGCTTCTCATGCTTCTCGTGCCTCCCGTGCTTCTGCCCTTAAACACGAAGGGCGGAACCGGAGACCGGCCCGCCCAACGCGCGCTGGAAAAACTGGGAGGAGTTATTTTCCAGCTAGCTTGGCGATACGGCTCTTGTGCCGGGCGGCGGCGTTGCGGTGCACGAGGCCCTTGCGAGCAGCGCGATCGAGGAGCTGAACGGCCGACTTGCGTTCCTCGGGCGAACCCGTGGTCGCGACAGCCTTTTTCAGCGCGGAGCGGAGGGCGGAGCGCTGCGCTCGATTGCGCAGATTTGCGGCCCGGGACTTCCGCATATTCTTCTTGCCGGAGGCAATATTCGGCACAAAAACCCTCTGAATCTGGTACGAAGTTTCTAGAAAGACGAACGGGGGAACCTACGGGCGGAGGTGGGCCATGTCAAGGAATGACTTGGTTTTGACTCCCGTCTGTGAGACGGCTAGCTTGCGCCCCCGCCTCGGTCGAAAGACCACTCTCTGTCCTCGGTGCCCAGCAGCGCTTGGAACGCTTTCAGGAGTTCCTACTTATAGCCCCCGTGCTGCTCTTCTCGATGGTTGCTCACGAGATAGCGCACGGATACGCGGCACTCAAACAGGGTGATACGACCGCCCTCCAGCTCGGCCGCCTCAGCTGGAACCCGGTCCGGCACATTGACCCGTTCATGACGATCATTCTGCCGACGCTGACGTTCTTCGCAGGGAACTTCCTGTTTGGCGGGGCGAAGCCTGTTCCGGTTGTCCCCAGGAATTACCGCAATTACCGCCGCGGCGACATCATCGTGTCGATGGCCGGGATCGTCACCAATCTCGGACTTTTTGTCGTATCGGCGGTCCTCCTGGTGCTCTTCGGCCTCCTCGGCCGCGCGCTCCCGGCCGCCAACGACACGTTCGCGATCCTGCAGCACATGATGATCTACGGGGTCGTGTTCAATCTCATGCTGGCCATGTTCAACCTGCTGCCCATCCCGCCGCTCGATGGGTCGCACGTGATGAAGTATCTGCTCCCGCCAGCATGGGCACTTCGATACCAGCGGGTCGGCGTCTACGGCATTCTCGTTCTCGTGTTCATCATGGGGTCGGGAATCGGACGCGGATTGCTCAACACCTGGATGGCGCCCGCGATGTACCTGCAAGGACTGGCATTGCGGCTTGTTGGCGACTTCCTTCTCAAGAGTCCGTTCACCAGCGGTGGGTAGTGACGTTACTCGGTAGCGAGCCCGAAACACCTTTTGTCGTCGAGCTTGGCCAGTTCTCAGGCCCGCTCGATCTCCTGCTTTCCCTTATCAGGGATGAGCGGGTCGACATCTATGACATCCCCATCGCGCGAATTGCCGACCAGTTCCTGGCGCGTATTCGCACCATGGGGCTCGACCAGGCGGCCGATTACCTGGAAATGGCCGCTCGGCTCCTGCGCATCAAGGCGCAAATGCTTCTGCCGCGCCATGACACCGACGACGCCTGGGAAGATCCGCGCGCCGAACTGGTGAGACGCCTGCTCGAATACCAGCAGATGCGTGAAGTGGTGGACGTGCTCGAACGCTATGCCGAAGACCGGCGGTCCCGTTTTGCCCGGCAGTATTTCCCGCCATCAAACGTCGAAACACCACCGGCGCCTCTCGCGCTGTCGCTGGCCGAGCTGCTCTCGGCCGTTGATCGGGTGTTGCGCGTGGTGCGTGACCCGGCCATGCATGACGTCATTCCGCGTGCGCTCGACGTGGATGGTGCCATCGCCACCATTCGCGGCGTGCTCGAGTTGCGCGAACGTGCGCGGTGGCGCGATGTCGTGCGGCAGGGCGCTGAACGTTGGGAGATCCTGTCCTCGCTCCTTGCGCTCCTCGAACTGGCCCGCCGCGGTGAGCTGAAGCTCGCCCAGCCTTCTCCTTTTGCCAACGTCTGGATCCGTCGTGAGTCCCCTGGCCAAGCTGCTTGAAGCGGCGCTGTTCTCCAGCGCACGCCCTGTTCCTGTTGAAGAACTCGCCGCCCTCGACCCCGAGGCGTCGCCTGCTGCCGTGCGTGCTGCCCTCGATGAACTTCGCGAGGCGTACGATGTGAATGGTCATGGCATCGAGCTCACGGAGCTCGGTGAAGGATTCCAGATCCTCACACGCCCCGAGTACACCGAAGCCATCGAGCGCGCTCAGCTGGCCGTACGTCCGCATCGGCTCTCGGCGGCCTCGCTCGAAACGCTGGCCATCATCGCGTACCGGCAGCCCATCGGCCGGGCAGAGATCGAAGAGATCCGCGGGGTCAACGTCGGTGGCGTGCTCAAGTCGCTGCACGAACGGGGCTTGATCGACGTCGTCGGGCGTGCCGAGGGACTCGGTCGGCCATTGTTGTACGGCACGACGCCTCTCTTCCTCGAGCAGTTCGCCCTTCGTCACCTCGAAGAACTGCCACGCGCCGACGAGTTGGCGGTGGCACTGCGCGCCGAGCCGCGGGCCGTGTAATGGAGGCGATGCGGATCCAACGCGCACTCGCGCGCGCTGGAGTCGCATCGCGCCGCGAAGCCGAAGAACTCGTCGCGGCAGGTCGTGTCCGCGTGAACGGCGACGTGGCGCGAACCGGGCAGAGTGTGACACCCGGACGCGATCGTATCCAGGTCGATGGAAAGGACATCGAGGCGCCGCCGCCGGTGGCACAGGCTACCTGGCTCGCGCTCTACAAACCCGCCGGGTACGTCACCACCAAACGCGATCCGCAGGGACGCAAGACGGTGTTTGACCTGGTGCCCAAGACCCCCGGTCTGACGTATGTCGGGCGACTCGACTACCTCACCGAAGGCCTGGTATTGCTCACCACGGATGGTGACGCGGCCCACCGCCTGACGCACCCCAGTTCGGAGGTCGAGCGTGTCTACGTCGCGACGGTGCGCGGGAATGCCAAGGCGGCGCAGGAGCAGGCGCGCGCCGGCGTCGAGCTGGAGGATGGGCCGGTGCAACCGGCATGGGTCCAGGTGCGCTCACTGGGCAACCGGCGGTGGGCGTTCGAGATCGCGCTACGCGAAGGGCGCAACCGCGAGGTGCGCCGCTTGTGTGCCGCGTTAGGCCTGGAGGTGGAGCAGCTGGTGCGGACCCAGTTTGGTCCGGTGCGTCTGGGGAAACTCACGCCCGGGGTGTCACGTCCCCTGAGCTCGCGCGAACGGCTGCTGCTCACCGAAATTACCGAGGGCTGGGACACGGAACGCTGAGGAACCGCCACCTCGTCCGGGGTAAGAGGACGAGACACGCCACACCCGCACCAGGAGACGAAACCGCGTGACGATGCCGGTAGCCAACAGCGCTGACATGGCGCTCGTGCAGGGAGTAACACGCGAGGTGGGGAAACGCGTGGTGGGGCAGGAGTACATGGTGGAGCGTCTCCTGATTTCGCTGCTCACCGGCGGACACGTCTTGCTGGAAGGTGTGCCGGGCCTCGCCAAGACCCTGACCGTTCGCACCCTCGCCGAAACCATCCACACCTCGTTTCAGCGTATCCAGTTCACCCCCGATCTGCTTCCGGCGGACGTGGTGGGCACGCAGATCTTCGATCAGTCCACGGGATCGTTCAGTGTGAAACGCGGGCCGATTTTCGCGAACATCGTGCTGGCCGACGAAATCAACCGCGCGCCGGCCAAGGTGCAGGCGGCGCTGCTCGAGGCCATGCAGGAGAAACAGGTGACGTTAGGCGGACAGACCTTCCGTCTCGAGGAGCCCTTCCTCGTCCTGGCGACGCAGAATCCCATCGAGCAGGAAGGCACCTATCCGCTTCCCGAGGCGCAGGTTGACCGCTTCATGCTCAAGCTGCGCGTCGGATACCCGTCGCGCGACGAGGAAAAAGAGATCATGCGGCGCATGGCCAGTGGGACGCCGATCAGCGTCAATGCGGTGGCCACGCCCGAGGCCATCATGGATGCGCGCCGCCGCATCGCCGACCTGTATATGGACGACCGCATCGTCGACTACATCGTGGATGTTGTTCACGCCACGCGCGCACCGGCCGAGGCGGGGCTCAAAGACCTGGTGTCACTCATCGAATTCGGGGCCTCGCCGCGAGCCACCATTGCATTGGCGCAAGCCTCACGTGCCCATGCCTTCCTGCGTGGGCGCACCTACGTGACGCCGGATGACGTCAAGGCGATCGCCCCGGACGTGTTGCGGCATCGCGTGCTCACGACCTATGAAGCCGAAGCAGAGCAGGTCACCAGCGACATCATCGTGAAACGCGTGCTCGATACGGTGGAGGCGCCGTAGTGGCGGAGGCACGGGGAGCACGAGAGGCACGGGAGGCACGGGAGCGAGCGCCGGGTGCTCACGGCTCTCAGGTGTTTGGGCCCTCCGAGGGTGGAAAGGGGCTGGGCGTCTCGTCGGACGTGCTCCGCCAGGTGCGGCTCATCGAGTTGCGCACACGCCGGTTGGTCAACTCCCTCTTTTCCGGCGAATACCGCTCGATCTTCAAGGGGCAGGGCATGGAGTTCGCGGAGGTGCGCGAGTACCAGCCCGGCGACGAAGTCCGATCGATCGACTGGAATGTCACCGCGCGCATGCGGCGTCCCTTTGTCAAGCGCTATATCGAGGAGCGCGAACTGACCATCATGCTGGTGGTCGATCTCTCTGGCTCCGAACAGTTTGGCACGGTCCAGCGATTCAAGTCGGAACTCGCCACCGAGCTGGCAGCGGTGCTGACCATGAGTGCGGTCCGCAACAACGACCGTGTGGGGGCGCTGCTCTTCACCGATCGGGTCGAGCACTTCGTGCCACCGGGCAAGGGACGACGTCACGCCTTGCGCATTCTTCGCGATGTGCTCGTGCACAAGCCGGTTGGCAAGGGCACCGATATCGGCGCGGCGCTCGACTTTCTGCGGCGCCTGCTCAAGCAGCACGCCATCGTGTTTCTCCTCACCGACCTGGTCGACGACAACCTCGAACGTCCGCTCAAGCTTCTGGCGCAGCGGCATGATGTGGTCGTCGCGCACGTGGAAGACCCCACGGAGCTGGAACTCCCGGATATCGGTGTAGCGTATTTTGTCGATCCCGAAAGCGGGGAAGAGGTCGCCGTAGACACCAGTGACCCCGGGGTCCGTCGTGCCTATGCGACGGCCGTGGAGGGCCAGCACGCCGCCACTCGGCAGTTGCTGCGTCGGCTCGCCATCGACGAAATTCCGATCACAACAAAGACCGGATACATCGAACCCCTCATGCGGTTTTTCCGGGCCCGGGAACGGCGGGTCGCGCGCGGATGACGGCGCTCGCGCGGGTGGTGTGGTACGCCGTCGTTCTTGCCAGCTGCGCACCTTTAGCCGAGGCGCAGGAGTCTGGCGTGCAGCGTGGCGTGTCGGTGCAGCCCGAATCCGTCACCGTGGGCGATCCGTTCCGTGTGGTCATTCGGGTGCGCGCACCTCGCGGCTCGGTGCTCGAGTTTCCCGAGTCACCGGACACCACCTTCAAGGTCGAACCACTTGATCGCGTTGCGGTGACGCCGAGCGCGGACACCAGTGTGGTGGAGCAGTCGGCGGTCTACCGGTTGGCAGCATGGGATGTGGGCCGACGTCCACTGCGCTTTCCCGATGTGCTGGTGCGTTCGGGCGACCAGGTGCAGCGCATCGCCTTTGGCAGCGACCTCGCGGTCACGGTGGTCTCTGTGCTTCCGGCGGACAGCGCCGAACGAGTGCCACGTCCTCCGCGACCGGTCTACGAGTTCGGGATTCCGTGGTGGGTTTGGGCGGTCGTGGCGCTTGTCGCTGCAGCGCTGGCTGGATTGTTCTGGTGGTGGTGGCGCCGCCGCAAGGCGCCGCCGCCTCGCATCGTGGACCCGTATGCTGATGCGCTACTGGCTTTTGATCGCGTCGAGGCGTTAGGTCTGGCCGCTGCCGGAGAAGGGGGGCAGCACGTGGCGTTGATGGTGGATGTGATGCGACTCTACCTGTCGCGAGTGGTCCCGGTCGCCACCATCTCCCGGACGTCAACGGAACTGGTGAGCGCGTGCCGCAGCGAGCCTCGGGTGCCGCTCACGCGTTTGCAGAAGCTGTTGCACGACGCGGACCTCGTGAAGTTCGCGCGACATCGGGCCACCCCAAGCCGCGCCACCGAGCTCGCCGATGAGTGCCGGGCGGTGGTCGCTGCGGTGCATCAGGCGACACAACCGGTGGCCGAGGCACGTGCCGCATGAGTCTCGCCACCTTCTTTGATTCGTGGCTGGTCGTGGCGGGCGCTGTTGCGATCGCGGCGTTGCTGGCCTGGATCGTGAGCTGGGGTGTCGCGCGCCGCCGGGTGCGGTTGCAGCGCATGGCCGAAGCGCACCTCATTCAGCGACTGGCTCCGCGTGATGAACGTCGCACCTGGACCCGTGCCACACGACTGGGGGCTGTCGGTCTTTTGTCCGGCCTCGCACTGGCCGGTCCGCGATGGGGCGAGGAAGTGCAGGCCGTGCGTGGCGAGGGTGTTGACGTCGTCCTCGCCCTCGATGCGTCCCTCTCGATGCTCGCCACGGACGAGCGGCCAAGCAGGCTCGACCGGCTCAAGCAGGAAGTGCGACGCTATCGAGATCTGGCACGGGGCGACCGGATTGCATTGCTGGCATTTGCCGGGCGGAGTTACATCCTGACGCCGCTCACCGTCGATGATGGTGCCCTCGAACTCTTTCTCGACAACCTCGACCCGTCCATTGTCGGGCAGGCCGGCAGCTCCCTCGCGCGCACGATCGGGCAGGGCACTGACCTGCTCCTGGCTACGCGTACGTCGAGCGACCGCGCGCTGGTCATCATGAGTGATGGGGAGGCGTTCGAGCCGGTCGAGGAAATTCAGGCTGCGGCGCAACGCGCCCGAGAGAATGGCATCGCGGTCGTCACCGTCGGCTTCGGGACCGTGGAGGGAAGCACGATCCCGACGGGCGAGAGTGGCGAGAATGCCTTCAAGCGCGACGAAAACGGTGACGTCGTTACCACGCGCTACAACCCTGAGACCTTGCGTCTGATCGCCGAAACGGCCGAGGGCACCTTTGTAGATGCCGGAGCCACCGACAAGGCGGCGCGGATACGGTCGGCACTGCAGCGCCTGCGACGCTCACCGCGAGCGGTGGCCAGTGGCACCAGCCGCACCCCTCGCTTTCAATGGTTTGTGTTTCCGGCGTTGCTGCTGCTCCTCCTCGACACCTGGCTCGCGTCGCGACGACGGCGCAGCGTGCCGCGTGGGGCACTGGCACTGGGTGCCGTCGCCATGACGTCGTGCGCCTTGCCGGGCGCGGCCGCGCGGGACGGGGCGCGTGCCTTTGGTGCGGGGCGCCACATGGAGGCGGCCGGGCATTATCGACGCGCCATCGCGCTGGGCGATGATCCTGCGGAGATGACGTACAACCTCGGCACATCTCTGGTGGCCGGTGACTCGCTGGCGTCGGGTCTGGAGGTGCTGGGCAAGGTCCCGAAGACCTCAAACGACGAATTGCGATTCCGGACACTGTTCAATGTCGGGCTCGCCCATTTGCGCGCGGGGCTCGCCGCCGAGGCGGCAAGCGATTCGTCGGCGCGAACGCGCTTTACGGCAGCGGTCGCGGCGTACAAGGAAGCGCTCCTGCTGCGTTCGACTGACCGCGATGCGAAGTGGAACTACGAACTTGCCCTGCGAAAGGAAGAGGAGAACGGCGGCGGGGGTGGTGGTGGGGGCGGCGGAGGTGGCGGGAACAGTGACGCCAGCGAGCAGCCGCAGTCCGAGCCCGACACGCCGCAGGCGTCACAGTCCGCCGGGGGAATTGGTCAGCAGCAGGCGGAGCAGCTGCTGGACGCAGCGGCGCGTGAGGAACGTGGTGTGCAGGGGCGCAAACAGAAGGACAGCCGACCCAAGCCTCCCCCGGGAGGGAAGGACTGGTGAGGCGCGCGCTGAGGCTGCTGTGCGCGAGCGTGTTCGGCATATCGGCGCAGGTGTCGGCGCAGGGGAGTGTGCCCTCCATCGCGAGTTCGGCGCGGGTCGACCCGTCGCGAGAGATCAACTTCGCCTCGGGGGTGTGGCCGGCGCGGGTGTACGTGGGGCAGCAGATCACCTACCAGATCGGGATCTTCCTCACCGATGACCTTCGGGCACGTCTGAGGAGCAATCCACAGTTTGTGCCGCCCGATGTGCGTTCCGTGATTGCCTACGATCTGCCGTCACCGGCGCGCCTTGGGCGCCGCACCGAAGGCCCGCGCGCCTGGGATGTCCATGTCTTCTCACGCGCCCTCTTTCCCGTGGCAGCTGGCGCGGTGGAGATCGCCCCCGCGCGACTCACCTATCAGGTGCCGCTCTCCACGTCGATCTTTTCCCGAGAGGAGAGTCATAGCTCGCGTTCCTCGGTGCATCGCGTCGCGGTGCAGGAGCCGCCGGCCGAAGGCCGCCCAACGGGATACAATGGCGCGGTCGGACGTTTGTCGGTGCGTGCGTCGGCCGGTGCGCCGGACGCACGGGTGGGAGATCCGTTCGTGCTGACGCTCACCGTCTCTGGTGTCGGCAACGTCGGCCTCTTTCCGCGGCCAGCGATGACCGTGCCATGGGGGCACGCGGTGGCGGGACCCGAACGGGTGTCGGTCGATTCCACGTCGGCACTCATCACCGGGGACAAACACTTCGAGTGGGTGGTGACCCCACGAGTGGCGGGGAGCCAGACGTTGCCCGAGGTACGGTATCCGTATTTCAATCCGTACACCGAGCGCTATGAAATTGCCGTGGCAGCCCCGTTAGGCGTGCGAGTGCAGCCGGGCACGCTGGCGGCGGTCGACGCGCCACTCCCTGCGGAGGACACACGGCTCTCCGTTCGTCGCACGTTGCGCCCCGACATTCCTGCGCCCATTCCGGCCTCGCCCTGGTTCTGGGCTGGCCTGGCGGTGGTGCCCATGCCGGGCCTCGTGAGGCGCTTTCGACGGAGGTCGCGCCCGCATCGCCTGGTGCCGGCCCACGATCAGCTCAAGGCACTCGCGTCCGCTTCGGTACCCGACCTCCAGGCGCTCCGCCGCGCCACCCGCGCCACTCTCCATTCACGAGTGCCCAAGACGCGGGTCCCACACGGTATGGAGGGCCCAACGCTCGAGCGCACGCTGCGCCGATCGGGCGTGTCACTCAGTACGGCGAAGGAGGTGCGCCGGGTGATGACCGAACTCGACGAGATGGCGTACGCGCCGGGGCGCTCGAGTGCACCGGGGCTCGCGCATCGGGTTCTTGATGCGATGCAGAAGGTGGACGAAGAAGCCACGGAGGCGTGGGGGACGGCGTCGCGCGCAGGTGGGCTGGCACTGTTGCTGCTTGTCGTTGGAGGATCCGGGCTGAGAGCGGCTCAAGGGGACGAAAGCGCGACGATCTTTGCCGAAGGTGTGGCCGCCTACGACGCGGGCGACATGGCAGAGGCGATGGAGCGCTTCCGCGCCGTTGGCGACTCCCGGCAGCGGTCCGCCGATGCGTGGGCCAATGTGGGCACCAGTGCGTGGGAAGCGGGTGACACCGCGCTGGCGGTCGAGGGGTGGCAGCGTGCGCTGCGCCTGGAGCCGCTCGCCAGTGATGCCCGCGCGCGGCTCAAGGGGACACCGAGCTTTCGCGATGGCTGGCTCGGCGACGTGGCACCGGTGCCGGTCAATGCCATCGCATCGTTAGGTCTTGTGGCCTGGGTGCTGGGGTGGGGGCTCCTCTGGTACGGGGGCGCCATGACACGGCGCGTGTGGTGGTCGTTGGGGGTCGCCGCCACGGCTGGTCTGGCGGCCCTGGTGCAGAGTGAGCAGCTGCGGGGGGCGCGGGAGGTGGTCATTCAGTCCCGTAGCTCACTCCGCGATATCGCAGCCATGTCGGGCCGGCCCGTCGCGACCATCCTTCCCGGTGAGACGGCACATGTGGAGCATGCGGAGGGCGCGTGGGTGCGCATTCGTCTGGACGATGGCCGCACCGGCTGGAGCGAATCGCAAAGCCTCCGTTCACTGGAAGTGCCCTCGGCACGGTAGATTTCGCGCGACTTCTCCCGTCGCCCGCCGCCTCACACTTCTGTGCCACGTATCGCCATCCTCTCGAGTACGGTCGCCGACCAGATCGCCGCAGGCGAGGTGGTCGAGCGCCCGGCATCGGTGGTCAAGGAACTCGTCGAGAATGCGCTCGACGCCGGCGCAACCTCCATCGAAATCGAGGTCGAGGATGGTGGGCGTGGTGTCATCCGGGTGATCGATGACGGAAGCGGCATGGAATCCGACGACGCGCAACTCGCACTCGCTCGTCATGCGACGTCAAAGATCCGTGAGGCCAGCGACCTGGTGGGGGTGTCGAGTTACGGGTTCCGGGGCGAGGCGCTTCCAGCGATTGCCTCGGTGTCGCGTCTCGAAGTCCTCACCTCGATTCGCGATGGCGAAGGGGCCGTGGTCAGGTCAAATGGCGGTGTGCAGGAGCCCCTCACGCCCGCGTCGAGACGGCGTGGCACGACGGTGTCGGTGGCGCAGTTGTTCTTCAATACGCCGGCGCGTCGCAAGTTTCTGCGCAGCGCACGGTCGGAGTGGCGAGCGATCGCCGACACCGTCGTGACCATGAGTCTGACACGGCGCGATGTGCGCTTCAGAGTCACTTCGGATGGCCGAGAGGCGTTGCAGCTTCCACCGGCCGCTACACTCCGCGACCGGGTGGCGGCCATCTGGGGGGCCGACTACGCGGACCGATTTGTCGACGTCGACGGGGTGGCCGGACCCATTCATGTGCGCGGGCTTGCCGAGCGACCGGCCGATGCGGGTACGGCCTCTCGGCGGGTCTTTGTAGTGGTGAATGGTCGGCCGATCCGTGATCTCGGCATCGCGCGGGCGGTGGAGACGGCGTATCGCTCCACACTGCCGCACGGTGTGCGCCCCTCGTTTATCCTCGAACTTGTGGTGCCGGTCGACGAAGTCGACGTGAACGTCCACCCCGCCAAGGCGGAGGTACGTTTCACCAACCGCTGGGGTACCGAACGCGCGGTGGAGCAGGTGGTCCAGCGCGCGTTAGGCACGAGCGATGCGACGCCGTGGATCGGCAAGGCGTGGGCCCCCGGCGTGGCATCGGTGGCCTCCCCCGAAATCCATCTTCCCCCGATGCCGTCGCCGGCGCCGATGGCGGAGGGGCTCTTTGCGGATGCATCGCCAGCACCCGTTGCCACGGGGACTGTGCCGGAGCCTATGGCCGAAGAGCCAGTGGCCGTCCCCGACCTGGTGCAGCTCCGACGCACCTACATGATGTATGAACACGACGAGGGCGTCATCCTCATCGATCAGCACTCGGCCCACGAGCGTGTGCTGTATGAGCGATTCATGGGTGACATGGCGCGCGGGTCGTCGCCTTCGCAGCGCCTGCTCTTTGCCGAGACCATTCACCTCGATCCCCAGGACGCCGATGCCTTCGAGTCGGCGGCCGATGTGTTCTCACGGTTAGGCTACGAGATCGAGAGCTTTGGTGGTCACACGTTGCTGGTGCATGCCGTGCCCACACCGCATCCGCGATTTGATGCCATCCGTTGTTTGCGAGAGAGCCTGGCTGCGCTCAGTGGGGGACGGAGTGCGAGCACACATGCCAGGCATGAACACCTCGCCGCCACAGTCGCCTGCAAGGCGGCGGTGAAGGCCGGCGATCTCTTGTCGCGGCCCGAGATGGAGGCGCTGTTCCGGGCGCTGGCTCGCTGCACCCTGGCGGCGCACGATGTCCATGGCCGCTCGACGATCGTGCGCGTCTCGTGGGACGAGCTGGAACGGCGATTTGGACGTCGTTAGGCTCCCGGTCATTACCGGTCCGACGGCCACGGGAAAGTCGGCGCTGGTGGCGGCCCTTGCGAGTGCCACCCCGCTGACGGTCATCAGCGCCGACTCGCGCCAGCTCTACCGTGGCTTTGACATCGGCACGGCAAAGCCCACTCAGGAGGAACGCGCGCTCGTGCCCCACGCCATGACCGACGTGGCCGATCCCACCGAGCGCTGGAACGCCGCGCGTTGGGCGGATGGGGCCGTGCAGGCCATCGACGCTGCCCGGGCAGCAGGAAGGGTGCCGGTGGTTGTCGGAGGCACCGGTTTGTATCTGCGAGCGCTCTTCGAGCCGCTCTTCGCTGAGCCCGAGCTTGACCCCGAGCGCCGGGCGACGCTGGCAGCGGAACTCGATCTGCTACCGACCGCAGCGCTGCGAGACCGCGTCGCGCAAGTTGACCCGCCTCGTGCACACTTGGGTCGAACACAGCTCCTCCGCGCGTTGGAGGTCGCCGAGCTCACGGGGCACCCCATCACCTGGTGGCACGCCGCCGCCCCACGTCAGACCCGCTTTGAGCCGGCCTGGCTGGTCGTGCAGCACCAGGACCTTCAGCAACGCATCGTCCAACGTGTCGACGCCATGCTGGCTGCCGGGTGGTCGGATGAGGTGGCCCGCCTTCTGGAGGCCGTCCCCCGTGCCGCTCCCGCCTGGAATGCCACCGGGTACGAAGCAGTTCGGGAGCTGGTTGATGGTGCGCGCGATTATCGTTCGACGCGTGAGGCGGTCATTGTCGCCACACGACAGTACGCAAAACGGCAACGCACCTGGTTCCGCCATCAGCTGGGGGAGCAGGTTACCCATATCGAGCTCACCGAGCCGGGCGCCATGGAAGGCGTTCGGGCCTGGTGGGATTCCGTGACAGCATGAGAATCGGCATCACCTGCTATCCGACGTACGGCGGCTCCGGGGCCATGGCGACGGAGCTGGGAATGGCCCTGTCGCAACGCGGGCACGAAGTCCACTTCATCACCTATCGGCAACCCTTTCGGCTGCCGGCATTTATGCCGGGAGTCTTCTTTCATGAGGTGGATGTAGGACGGTACCCGCTGTTTGAGTATCCGCCGTACGACTTGGCGCTGGCGGTACGCATGCATGAAGTCGTGCGATCGCACCAGCTGGATTTGCTGCATGTGCACTACGCCATTCCGCACGCCACGAGCGCGTGGATCGCGAAGGAGATGTTACGCGCCAACGGACACGATGTCGTGGTGGTCACCACCCTCCACGGCACCGACATCACCATCGTCGGCCAGGATCGCAGCTTTCACGCGATCACGAAGTTCTCCATCGAACGCTCGGACCGGATCACGGCGGTCTCACAGTATCTGCGCGACGAGACCTTCTTTGCGTTTGGCTGCGCCGGTTGCGATGTCCAGGTGATTCACAACTTTGTCGACCCGCGAGTCTATGATCGCGGACGTTATACGCCGCTGCTCCGCGATCGAATGGGGAGCCGCCGCGTCCTGATGCACATCTCCAACTTCCGGCCGGTCAAGCGCGTCCGTGACGTGGTGCGGATCTTCGCCAAGGTGACTGCGGAGATACCGTCCGTGCTGGTGATGGTGGGTGACGGTCCGGAACGCACCGAGGCCGAAGACGAGGCGAGTCTCCTTGGCGTGACAGAACATGTCCACTTCCTCGGCAAGATCGAATCGGTCGCGCCGCTGCTGGCGAGCGCAGACCTCTTTCTCCTCCCCTCCGAGAAGGAATCGTTCGGCTTGAGCGCGCTCGAGGCACTTGCGAGTGGTGTACCCGTGATCGGCTGCGCCAGCGGTGGACTTCCTGAAGTGGTGATCGACGGGCAAACCGGCGTGTTGCGTGCTGTGGGAGATGTGGATGGCATGGCGGCTGGCGCGGTGGACCTGCTGCGCGACGAGGCGCGCTGGGCCGAGGTCTCGGTGCGCTGCGCCGCCGATGCGCGAGCACGCTTTGCACAGTCTACAATCGTGTCAGAATACGAGGCGCTCTACACCGAAGCGCTCGCAGCTCGGCCCTCAGCTGCGGGAGGCGCATGACCGTTCTCCAGGCCCTGGTACTCGGTATCGTGCAGGGATTGGCCGAGTTTCTTCCGATCAGTTCCAGTGCGCACCTTGCCCTCACGCCGTGGGTGATGGGATGGGAAGACCCCGGCCTTGCGTTCGATGTGGCCCTGCACCTCGGGACACTCATTGCGCTGGTCTGGTATTTCCGTCGTGACTGGATTGCACTGACACGTGCCGGCTTCAATGTCCTCGCGCGTCGTCGCGTGGAGACCGTCGAGGAACGGAGGGCGATGTTCATTGTCATGGCAACGATTCCGGCTGGGCTGGCCGGCTTGCTCCTCGAAGAAGCGGCCGAAGGCGCGCTGCGCGCACCAGCCCTGGTGGCGACGGTGCTCATTCTCATGGGGATTCTGCTCTGGGCGGTGGATCGCTTTCGGTCACAGGCCCACTCCCTCGGCACGATGACATGGGTGCAGGCGCTCATCATCGGCGTGGCGCAGGCCTGCGCCCTGGTGCCTGGCGTCTCGCGGTCCGGCTCCACCATTACCGCTGCGCGCGCTTTGGGTTTCGACCGGTCATCTGCGGCGACCTTTTCCTTTCTGCTCAGCTTTCCCATCACGGCGGCTGCGGTGATCGTCAAGGCACCGGATGCCCTCAAGGAGGGAGTGACCACGCCGCTGGTCGTTGGCATTCTGGCGGCGGCGGTGAGCTCGTGGATGGCTATTGCATTCCTGCTCCGCTACGTCAGCCGCCACAGTTACGGTGCCTTTGCGCTCTACCGGCTGATTGCAGGGGCGGCCGTGCTGGTGTTATGGTGGAGCCGTCAGTCGTAGATCGCGCCATGGGCGCGCTCGACGGCTGCCCCGCGTTGGAGCTGGCGCGCGTGTGTGGCGTGCCCGCGGTGCACCTCTTTGCCTCGCTCTCCAGCACCATGGACGTCGCGCATCGGCTCGCCAGTAGCGGCGCTCCGGACGGTACCCTGGTGCTTTCGGAGGAGCAGGTGCAGGGGCGTGGACGGCAGGGAAGAGTCTGGCGCTCCGAACCTTGTGAGTGTCTCACCTTCACGTTCATCGAGCGCCCCCCGAGCGATGGCCTCGATGTGCTGTCGTTGCGGCTCGGGCTGCAGGCGGCGAAAGCCCTCGATCGCTGGAGCGCTGCGCCGGTGCAGCTCAAGTGGCCCAACGATCTCAAGGTGAAGGGCGCAAAACTCGCCGGCATTCTGGTCGAAGCCCGCTGGCGTGGAACGCACCTCGACTGGGTGTCGATTGGCTTTGGCCTCAATGTGCGCGGTGCGCCATGGCCCGGGGCCGCCACGCTCGCGCCGGGCGCCGAGCGAGTGGAGATTCTGCGGGCGCTTGTGCCTGCGCTGCGTGAGGCCGCGCAGGGACGCGGAGCGCTGACGGTCGCCGAGCTTCACGAGTATCGGTCGCGCGATTGGGCGCGCGACCTCGCCATCGTGGAACCGGCCGTGGGGACAGCGCGCGGGATTACGGCGACCGGCGCGCTTGTGATCGAGACGGCAGCAGGACGCGTGGAACGGACAGCGGGCTCACTCATCCCAGCGGAGAACACACCGGATGTTGCTGGTTTTTGACGTCGGGAATACCGAGACGACCATCGGCGCCTTTGAGGGGGAGAGTCTGCGCGCACACTGGCGCATCCTCACGGACCCTGCTCGCACGCCGGACGAAGTGGAACTCACCCTGCGTGGCCTCCTGCACGCGCGTGCACTCGAGCCACGCCATGTCACCGGGGTAGCGATCGGATCGGTGGTGCCGGGGATGAACGATCCGTTAGGCGAAGGGTGCGCGCAGCTCACCGGCCACCGCCCGGTCTTTGTCGACGGACGCTCCGCGCTCCCTATCCGGCTTGACGTCGAGGAGCCACGCACCGTGGGCGCCGACCGGATCATCAATACCCTGGCGGCGTCACGTCTCTACCAGTCCGACACCATCGTCGTCGATCTTGGCACTGCCACCACCTACGACTGCATCACCGTGGATGGCGTCTTCCTCGGCGGGGTCATCGCTCCGGGGATCCGAACCTCTGCCGAGACACTGTTCCGCAGGACGTCCAAACTCCCGGCAACGGAATTGGTGCCACCGGCGCGTGTCATCGGACGCCGCACCGAAGATTGCATCCGCAGCGGGGTCGTGCTGGGAGCAGCCGAAGCGCTCGACGGCATCGTCCGTCGCATCAAGGCGGAGTGGCCGACGGGACGGGTGCCGCTGGTGGTCGCCACCGGAGGACTGTCGCCAATGATTGCGCCGATCTGCTCCACGGTCGATCGCGTCGAACTCCATCTGACGCTGATCGGCCTGCGCATGGCGTATGAGCTGCTGGCCAGGCCGTGATGAACCGGTCCCCGCGGAACACGTCGGCGTGACGCCTCGCCACGGAGCCGTTGTCTGCACGACGGCTCCGTGACGACCGCAGGCTGCTACTGGTTAGGCCAGGCCGCCCAGTTGGAGCAGTGCCCGCCAAGGTCGGTTCCGGCCAGTGCTGCAAACGGGCCGTTGTAGAAGGCGTTCATGACGGCGCGGGGGCTGGCGTCGAAACTGCCATCGTTCCGCTGCACGATATTCCCGAAATGGGCCTGGCTCAGCCCGTGGCCGGCTTCGTGCGCCGCAACCGATTCGATGTCGATGTTGCCGTCGATGCGCCAGACCCACGACGGATCGTAGTAGATCTCCCGGAACGCAACGTCTGCTTTCTTGTTGTTGTCTATGTCCGTGGCAACCCCGTTGTCGGTGAAGACAAAGGTGAAGGTCACGCCGAGCACGCCGCCCGCAAAGTTGAGGTCGCGCCAGCCGGCATGTTGCACGTCGGCAAAGACAAACGGGCTGCCGATCGCGCCGCCACTCAGCTGAAAGGCGACGAGTCCGACGTCGAGACCGAAGTCGGAATTGCGGGTGAGGGGAAGGGTCGAGCAGCTCGCGGCATCCCAGGAGTCCATGCCGCGCACAATCGCGGCCGTCGCGGCCGCGGCAGAGACGAGGTTCCCGGTCGGAACGGCGTCAGTGGTTTGATCAATGGCGTACGAGATGTCGTCGGTGCTACCGAAGAGCCCGCTCCATCCGGTCCGGCGGGGATCCCGCGGGACGAAATCGGCCGACAACTGCTTGTTGCCAAGGTCCTTCTGCAGGATGGTGGTTCCGGCGGCCTCGGCGCCGTCTTGCGTGAGGAATTCGGCGACGGCCAGCCGATAACCCGCCCCGGAGGCTGCCAGGGTGGCGTTCGTCGCATCCATCTGGGCCGATAACTCGGCGGCGGCGTCTCCGGCTCCAGACGACAGGAGCGGCTCCTGGACGCTGCGCTCCGGGGTGACTGGATCGACGCACGCGGCTGCGACCAGGCTGAGAACGAGTGGTAGTGCTTTGCGCATGAGCGGACTCCTTTCGACGGTGTATGGGTCGGTCACTGTGACCGGCAGCACCAATCAACCTCCGGCCGAGCCGGTGGCAAGACAAAAGGCCCGGTTATGCGTTGGGCGCGAAAGTTCAATGATTTGACTCTCGGCTTCGAAACGGACTAGATTTGACCGTTAGCACTCGCCAGACATGAGTGCTAATCTGGTATCAACACCCAATTCCGCTTGAAGGAGGGACGACGTCTATGGCGACGAAGAACGCCGCTGCGACGAAAATCGCGCCGCTCGCCGATCGTGTGGTGGTGAAGGCGCTCGAGGACAGCGAGACCATGCGTGGTGGCCTGTACATCCCGGACACTGCCAAGGAGAAGCCCCAGCAGGGTGAGATCGTGGCCACTGGCCCGGGCCGTTTCGAAGACGGCAAGCGTGTGCCGCTCGACTGCAAGGTCGGCGACAAGGTGCTGTACGGGAAGTATTCCGGCACCGAAGTGACGGTCGAGGGCGAGCAGTATCTCATCCTCCGCGAGAGCGATGTGCTCGCGGTCATCAACTGACAAATAAGGGATAACAGCCATGGCTGCGAAGGAACTCCATTTCAGCACTGACGCGCGCGCGGCTCTCAAGCGCGGCGTGGACCAGCTGGCGGACGCGGTGAAGGTCACGCTCGGCCCCCGGGGCCGCAACGTCGTCATCGACAAGAAGTTCGGCGCTCCGACCATCACCAAGGACGGCGTCACCGTCGCCAAGGAAGTCGAGCTGTCGAATCCGCTCGAGAACATGGGCGCCCAGATGGTCAAGGAAGTCGCCACCAAGACGTCTGACGTCGCGGGCGACGGCACCACGACCGCGACCGTGCTCGCACAGGCGATCTATCGCGAAGGCCTCAAGAACGTGACGGCCGGGTCCAACCCGATGTCGCTCAAGCGCGGTATCGACAAGGCGACGCAGGCGATCGTCGACGAGCTCAAGAAGATCTCGGTGCCGACCGCCGGCAAGAAGGAAATCGCCCAGGTGGCGTCGATCTCCGCCAACAACGACAAGGAAATCGGTGATCTCATCGCCGACGCGATGGAGAAGGTCGGCAAGGATGGTGTGATCACGGTCGAAGAAGCCCGCGGAATCGAGACAACCCTCGAGACCGTCGACGGCATGCAGTTCGATCGCGGCTACATCTCCCCGTACTTCGTCACCGATCCGGACAAGATGGAAGCCGTGCTCGACGAGCCGGTCATCCTCATCCACGACAAGAAGATTTCGTCGATGAAGGACATGCTCCCGGTGCTCGAGAAAGTCGCGCAGATGGGCAAGCCCCTCCTGATCATCGCCGAGGACATCGAAGGTGAGGCGCTGGCCACGCTCGTGGTCAACAAACTCCGTGGCACGCTCAAGGTCTGCGCCGTCAAGGCGCCGGGCTTCGGTGATCGCCGCAAGGCCATGCTCGAAGACATCGCCAAGCTCACCGGTGGCCAGGTCATCAGCGAGGAAGTCGGCTTCAAGCTCGAGAACGCCGTCGTGACCGACCTCGGTCGCGCCAAGCGTATCGTGATCGACAAGGACAACTCGACCATCATCGACGGCTACGGCGAAAGCGAAGCCATCGAAGGGCGTGTCAAGGAAATCCGCTCGGCGATCGACAAGAGCACCTCGGACTACGATCGTGAAAAGCTCCAGGAGCGTCTGGCCAAGCTTTCCGGTGGTGTGGCCGTGATCAATGTCGGCGCCGCGACCGAAGCCGAAATGAAGGAGAAGAAGGCTCGTGTTGAAGACGCGCTGCACGCGACCCGTGCCGCCGTTGAAGAAGGCATCGTCCCCGGTGGTGGTGTGGCCCTGATTCGCGCCCAGCGCGCGCTCAAGGGGCTCAAGCTCGAAGACCACGACGCCCAGATCGGCGTCGACATCATCCGCCGCGCCATCGAAGAGCCCATTCGCATGATCGTTGCCAACGCCGGTGGCGAAGGCTCGATCGTAGTGGAAAAGGTTCGTAGCTCGAAGGATGATGCGTTTGGCTACAACGCCCTCACCGACACGTACGAGAACCTCGTGCAGTCGGGTGTCATCGATCCGACCAAGGTGACGCGTTATGCGCTGCAGAACGCGGCCTCCATTGCCGGACTTCTCCTCACGACCGAAGCGCTGATCGTCGAGAAGAAGGAAGACAAGCCTGCTGCCCCGGCTGCTCCGGGTGGCATGGGCGGGATGTACTAGTCGAAACCGACGGAGAATCAGGAACGGGGGTCGGGCATCGCGCCCGGCCCCCGTTTCTGTTATCCGCATCACACTGGGGTGGATACGAGTTGACGTCGCCGTTGAACGGATGAGTATTGGCACACAATGAAGTCCCTCCTGTACGCGGCGCTCTGGTTCGTTCCCGCATTCGCCGCATTCCCACAAAGCCGGCCCGAAACGGCGAACGATGTGGTTACGCGTGCGCGGCAAGCGACACGGTCTCCGTCGTTTGGCGCAGAGCTCGCGAGCCGTCGGCGTGAGGCCGGCCCCACGCCACGTGGACGCTTGGCAACGCTCTGGATTGCCACGGCTGCGCGGCGTCGGTATGAGTATGCCGTCTCGGACGCCGCCTACCAGCGTCTGATCGCCGATCGGGCCACGGAGCCCGGTGTTCTCGCAAAGGCGTATGCCGGCTACGGCCAGAGCCTCACCACCCGCTGGCGCGTGGACGAGGCCACGGCGGCGCTGAATCAGGCGGTACAGGTGGCGGCGGCAGTGGGCGATGCTGAGGCGGAGGGCGAGTCACTGCTTACCCTCGTGAGCATCATGGGCCGCATGGGCAAACTCGATAGTGCACGCGTGCTCTCTGGTCGCGCGGCGCGGGTAGGAGCGCCCGACTCCCGTGTCACCATTGCCCGGCTCTGTTCCGAGGGATCAGCCCTGCGCGGCAGTTCGCTCCGCACCGCCGACTCGCTGGTGACACTCGGCGCGAAACGGGCCGCCGCCATGTCGGATACGGTCTTGATGGCGCGCTGTGCGCTTTCCCAGGCCACGGTCTACGAGGCGCGCGGCAGCCAGGGGCGCGCCGTCGACCAGCTCATCGAGGCCTCGCGGCTGGCCGCCAGCCAGCATGACGATGAACTCGTCGCGGTGCTCTACCAATGGAGAGCGTATCACAATACGGCGTACGGCAGCCGGCTCGGCGCCTCGCGGCTGCTCGCGGATTCGGCGATCGCGATTTCGGCGCGCGTTGGCAATCCCATTGTGGCGGCGTGGGCGCGCACGAATCTGGCGCAAGCCGCGATTCGGGTCGGTGACGCTTCGCTGGCCTATCGTTCTGCTGCGCTCGCGGTGGAGCAGTTCCGTCGGCTTGGCGACAAACAAGGCGAGGCAGCCGGGCAGGGGGTCAAGGCACAGTCGCTCATGCTCAGCGGGCGCCTGCCCGAGGCGGTGGAAGCATACGAGAGTTTGGAAGGGCTGCTGGCCGCAACGGGCGCACCCAATGCCGTTCCATATTTGCAGCTCCAGCGCGCGGCGGCCCTGACCGATCTCGGATTCGTCCAGCGGTCTGCGGCGCTCGTCGACAGTGCGGCCGCCGGAGCAACCCGGATGGGGCTGGTTGGCATCAGCAGTGCGAACGTTCCATATGCACGTGGGCGGTTGGCGTTGCGCCGCGGGCAATATGCTGCAGCGATCGAGGAGTTTGAAAAGTTCAAACGCTCGATCGGCACCGGAGCGAGGCCTCAGTTGCTCGACGCCGAACTCCGGATTGCCGAAGCCTTTGCAGGCAGTGGACGGTTTGCCGTGGCAGAGTCGGTGTTTGCCAATGCATCCGGCATTCTCGACGCCCTGCGCAAGCGGGCGGAGACCCGGGATGACGTGTTGCGGCTGCTGGCCGGGTTGCGTTTCGACTCTGATCCGGACCTGGGAATTGCCACCATTGTCAACGCCGTGGCACGTGGCGGGGCGATCGAGCCAGCCTTCGGCATCGCCGAGTCGGAGCGTGCGCGATGGCTGTGGACGCAGCGGATCCGGCGGCAGGCGACTGCCGAGGTCGAGCAGAAGGAAGAGGCCCTCGACGATCGCCGGCTCCCGATCGATGACGTGCGGGGTGCTCTCGATGGGCGCACCGCCGTACTGGCCTACACGATTGGTCGTCGCGGGGAGCCGACCACGGCATTTGTGATCTGGCGCGACGGTGCGCGCGCCTTTTCCTTGCGTGCCATCGACTCGCTCGCCCCCGACATCACCAGGTTTGTCTCAACACTCGAAAGTGATGGGTCGGGGCAGGCCCTCGCACGCTCGTTAGGTGCGGCGCTGCTTGGCGACGCCGTGCGAGCACTGCCACCGCAGGTCGACCAGTTGCGCATTGTGCCCGACGGGGCGCTGTACCACGTGCCGTTCGATGCCTTGCTGCTCACCGATGGACGCCGCGTCGTGGAGCGCTATGTGGTCAATCTGGTGCCGTCGGTGCGGCTCGCGGTGGCTCCATCGCGGGGCGCAGGTGGATCGAGGGTCCTCGCCTTCGGAGATCCCCTGTTTGATCCGGGGCTCGACCTGCCGCGACTCCCCGGCTCCTCCGACGAGGTTGCGGCGGTTATGCGCGCGTCAGGCGGCAGGGGAGAGGTCCTCCTCAGGGAGCGCGCACGTGCCGCTGCCCTCAGGGGTCGCGACTGGCGTGGTGTGGGCGCTGTGCACCTGGCAACACATGCTCGAGTGCAGGACTTTGGCCTCTTCGACAATGCGGTGTTCCTGAGTCGTGGGGCCGGAGACGATGGCCGCCTCGCGGCCGCCGACATCGCCGCTATTCCTCTCGATGTCGATCTCGTGGTGCTCTCAGCATGCAGGACCGCCGGTGGGGTGGTGTTGAACGGCGAGGGGGCGCAGGGCCTGGTGGGGCCCGTGCTCGAGGCGGGCGCGCGTTCGGTCGCGGTGACACTGTGGAACGTGCGCGATCGCTCGCTGACTACCCTGATGCGCGACTTCTACCTGGCCATGGCACGGGGCACATCGGCGGTCGAGGCGCTGGCGCTCGCGAAACGGGCGTCGTTGCGCTCGGGGGCTCCGCCGTCCACG
The DNA here is from genome assembly GCA_902826615.1 of uncultured Gemmatimonadota bacterium. Classification (GTDB taxonomy): domain Bacteria; phylum Gemmatimonadota; class Gemmatimonadetes; order Gemmatimonadales; family Gemmatimonadaceae; genus RBC101. Next base: position 56,671 of record CADEFN010000003.1, on the reverse strand, counting down.
TGGGCGGCGGTCACCCTGGTGGGGGACGGCACCGTCCGGCCGCTCGCATCGGCTTCTAACGCACCGGCAGGGGCCGCGGGGCCGACCGGCGGGTTGTTCCATCGTCCAGGGTCGCCGTCACCCACCAGCGAAGCGCTCCGGCGGACACCGTCGCGGTAGCGGTGGTGTCGCTGGTGGTCGCCGACGCTACCAGGGTGCCATCGTCCCGGGTGACCTCGAGGGCATAGCTGGAGGCCCCGGATATCGCGTCCCACACAAACTTCACACTGCCGCCGGCGATCGTGTCCCCTGAAGGGGCCCTGAGCGTCACCTCAGCCGCATCACTTCGCATGACATCGGCGGCGCGGGGCGTGGTCAGCTGACGCAGCCCGAACCCGACGGCAAGCAGCAACCCGGCGGCGAGGGCGAGCGTACCGGGCGAACGGAACCAGACACGGCGGGCCGGTGCTTCCCTGGGCAGGTCCATGAAGAACTGCAGCTCACGAGCGGTGTCTGGATGGCTCAGCACCTGATCGAGCAGGGCCTCCCGGTCACCGGCGACCGCCACGCCCGTGGCCAGCGAGTGCACCTGTTCCACCGTCACGGAAGGCGGGGCCGCTGGGCGTCGTTTGGCCATGAGCGTTGCGTAGAGGGCCCGAAGGGAGGCGTCGTCGGTGCGCATTCAGCGATCCTCGCTGGTGAGGTGTTGCTTGAGGTCGGCGAGCCCACGATAGACCTGGTTGCGGGCTTGCGCCTCGGTCCACTGGAGCACCCGGGCAATTTCGGCCAGTGATCGCCCATCGAGGTGCAGCCGCACGGCACTTCTGCGCGCAGGGCTCAGGGCGGTGAGGGCCTCTTCAAGACGGGCGAGGGCATCGGTCATATCCCCCGGGTTGGCGCCGAACGATTCATCGAGTTCGGCTACTTCATGCGAGCGACGCGTGCGGTCTCGCCTGACGATATCGATTGCCGCTGACGAGGCCGCGCGATAGGCGTACGACGCATTGATCGTGGTCTGCGACTCGTTTGACCGCTCCAGGAGTTTCCAGAGCCGGAGCCGCACGTCCTGCACTACGTCATCGAGTTCGGCCCCGGTTATGCCGTACCGCCTCGCGGCTTGGGCCAGGGTCCCCGCGAATTGCTGAATGAGCTGCTCAATGGCCCGTGAAAGGGCGGGACCCCGAAGCACATCGGCAGCGGGGCGTTCAACGGGTTCAGCCATGAGCCCCAACTTAGGGCGGCCAGCCGCTGAGGGGGAGCCGGTCCACCGGAATCCCCCGACCTCGGACTTCGAAGGGGCGAAGCGCAGCTGGAGGCTGATGGTCATGCCAATGGAACGCAGACAGCCACCACATTTTCTCACAGCACTCGGAGATCCCCCAGTTGACCAGCGTGGGCCGATCCCCTCACAGGCTACGTGCGCGGGCGGGAGAGGCGAGCTACTGGACGCCGAAGAGAGCGATGGTCGCGGAGGTCAGCACGGCTGGGAGGAGCCCGATGAAGAGCAGCAGCAACACGATGGCGGCGACCGCTCGCCGCTCACCGGGGAGCAGGTCCGGGGCGACGACGGTGGCGGGTTTGCCAAAGAAGGCGCTGGCGATGGCCCGCAACGTCGCGACCGCGAGCAGCGCCGAGGCCAGGGTGACCGCGATCATGGCCGCGACACTCTCGCCCCAGAGTGCGTGGAGCAACAAGTCGTCGGCAATGAAGCCTGCCGTTCCGGGCATCCCCACCCCTGCGGCTGCAAAAAAGCTGAAGCCGGCGGCCAGTCTGGGGAGCGGGCGGCCCAGTCCGCGGGGAGCGGTCAGGGCGGTGTCGGTCACCCGCTGCTGCAGCGCCAGAATCATCAGGATGAGTCCACCGAGCGCGAGCGTCATGGTCAGCGACACAAACACCGCAGCCGTATGATGGCCCCGGCCGGCCGCGCTCACGGCCGCAAAGAGCAGCCCGCCGTGCATGAGGGTGGACGATTCGAGGAAGTCGTGCAGGTTGCGCTGCGCAATCGCCAGCAATCCGAAGAGCAGGGCAGACGCCGCACCCAAACGGACGAGAGCCGGCGCGGCGTCCTGGGCCTGGGGAATGTGATCGGCAAACCGCAGGTGCACGAACACGAGGACGAGGAGCGACGCGGACTGCAGCACCTGGTGCAGCGTTGCCTGGCGACACAATGCGACCACCGGCGGGTGCAAGCCCGCGAGCCCCGCGCGCAGGGCGATGGCCAGGAGCGAAACGGCCCACGCCAGAGTCGCCATCTCCGGTCGGCTGAGGAGCAGTGCCGTGACGCCGGTGGCAATCGCCGCCACCCACAACATCGTTCCCCCCATTCGCGAGATGGCGCGTGTGGACTGGGCCAGGATGGCGGTGCTGGCGGCGGTGGCGAGGTAGGCGACGTCGGCTCGTGTGGCGAAGAGAGCGGCCGTGGCGGTTGCCCAAAGTGCCAGGAGCATGGGTCGGGAGACGCTCGCCGTGCGCTGGCTGAGCACCGAACCGAACAAGACCGTGACCGCCACCCAGATGGCCGCCGGTGCCCAATGAATCGAGAGGGCGCCGTCATTCATGCCGACACCCCCCACCAGGCCACAAACCGCGTGTGCAGGCGCTGCACCGAATAGGCGCTCGCGCTGACGGCGCGGACCAGCACATCGAGCCCGTCGTCAAGGCGAAAACGGTGGAGCAGCCGCAGGTACATGCCAGGGCCGACGCGAGCCCGCGGAGGGGATGGTGGCGACTCGATGTGCGCGTGGCCGAAGTAGTGTGCGTCGTGAATGGCGTTAGGCGCGCGCAGGTACTGCCATGCGCGCAAGAGTGCGTGACAGACCAGATGCACGAGGGCGAGCGTGGTGAGCCCCAGGCAGATCTCCGCGAGAATGAGGCCCGTTTGGGCAAGGGTCGCGTGCGCGAGGGCTCCCTTTGCATCGGTGTGGGTTCGGGCGACAGCGGAGGCGTACGCCGCCGTCAGCAATCCGACGGCGGCGCCGCCCCATGCCACCAATGGAGCAGCCCCCAGGACCGGACTGGTGCGCAGGAGGAGATAGAGCCCCGCGTGAATGGAGACGCCCCCGTAGAAGAGGGCACTCGACGGCGTGGGGCCTTCCATGGCGCGGACGAGCCAGCCCGAAAACGGGAGCTGCGCGGATTTCCCGAACGCGGCGATCAGGAGCAGTGATGCCACCAGTCCTACCTGCAGCGGCGCGAGCGCCGCGAGCTGGTGCAGATCGGTCAGCCGCGTGGAGTTGATCAGTTCATGGGTGGCGACGATGGCGATCAGGAACGCCACATCGCAGAACCGGTAGGTGGTGAAGGCACGAATGGCAGAGCGTACGGGTTGCGGACGCTCATGAAAGAAGCCGATGAAGAGCGCTGACGAAATGCCGACGGCCTCCCATCCGGCAAAGAAGAGATCGAGCGCCCCGGCAAAGGCGATGAGCTGTGTGCCCGCACCAAAGACGCCAAGCATCAGAAAGAACCGCGCGAAGCCCGCTTCCTTGTGCAGGTAGGTGATGGAGAATCGCGACACGAGGGCGGTCAGCGTGGCTCCGAGCAGGGAAAACGCCACCGAGACATGGTCGATGTGCAACACGGCCGGAATCTCGTAGCTGCCGATCGAGACCCAGTTGCCGAAGCTGATGTCCTCGCGCAGCCGTGGCCCCAGCCATCCGAAGTGGCTCACCGCCACGCCGATGCTTCCGGCAAACGAGAGGAGAAGGCCCGCGCCGATGACGCGCGAGATCGTTGATTCTGCTGGCCACTTGTCTCGCAACAGGACGATCATTCCTGCGGCAATGGACGTCAGCAGCGGAGCGACGATCGTCAGGACGAGCGCTACCACACCGGGGTCAGTCACACCGCAGCCTCCGTGTGCTGTACCAAGTGCGAGCTCAACGCGTTCGTCACAAGGGCGGGCGTCAGGTGTGTCCGGGAACGTCCGTGCCATTCGACTGACGTGCGAACGACCGGGCAGCCCGGCAGGGGTGTATACGGCACGAAGGTGCCGTTGCTGAAGCGGACCATGACACCGGTTTCCGGGTGCAGGGACACCAGCTGGACCCATTCATTCACAACGAGCTCTCGTACTTCGGGCTGGCGTCCTGCGACGTGCAGGAGTGCTTCCGGGGTCGCCTCCACAATGAGGAGGAGGCGCATGGGCTCGTGGAGTTCCACCATTTGCAGTGGCAGCCCTGTGCGCAGGTCACTTTCGTGACCGTTCATGACGCCGATGAATCCGGTGACGTTGTGAGGCAGTTTGGTGCCGCACCCGTACACCTCGTTGTCCACCGAGGAGAAGTAGTACTCGAGTGAAATGCCGGCGCCAACCGGACCCACGGCAGCCAGGGTCCGCTCGAGCACCGCGTGCTCGCGATCGCGTGTCGGGTCGTAGCTCACCAGAAAAGCGCGCCGGTCGAAATGGAGACCGCGTGTGAGTTCTCGGCGCCCGACAACACAGATGGCGTTGGTGCAGTGTCCGTATTCCGGTCGCGGCTGTGCCAGGTGTGCGGACCGGGACTCGACGTGCCGGAGTGCGTCTTCGGGGGAGATGCCTAACGGTGCATGGTGGAAGCGTCGGCAACGCTCCTGCGCACTCGCCTGACGTGCGACTTGCAGCACGTGATCGGCGAGCTCGAATGCCTGTGCCTGCGCCTCGGGGAGCAGCTCCAGGTCGTAGTAGTGCACGGCATCGTCGGCGGTGTCGTGCAGCGCGCCGATAAACCAGGTGCCATCGGGAATCGTGATGCCGCGTTCACGCAATGCGGCGCGAATCTCGGGGCGATTGGCGAGGTCGGCAAAGAGACGTGCGTTCGCGCCGCCTCGGCGCCCACCGCACGCGCCGCAATCATGCGCAGACTCGTGTGGGTTGTTGAGGCTCGTGGACCCATGCCCGAGCAGGATGACCACCGGCGCAAACCCGTCCACCAGGCCAATGGCACGCAGCGTGTTGGCCACACGATCGACGGCTTCGGACAGGGCAAACCCGCGCCACTTGCCGCGCTCGGAGCGTTCGTCCTCGTCGGTCGGTCGCAGGGTGGCCAGCCGGGTGGTCGGGCGCGGCACGACACGATCCTGCAGTCGCTTGAAGGTGCCTAACGACAGGCGCGGGAAGAGCACCCGGGTCAGGGCGAGGGTGGCGGCAAAGGGCCCGAACAGAAATGAGAGGACGGCTCCGCCGCCAAGGCTCCGGGACCGGCGATGTGCCACTCGATGCACGAGCGTCCACGCATCGCGCATGCGCTGCCTGGCGTCGTGCCACCCTTTTGACGTGTAGATGGGCAGCTCATGCACCTCATGGTCTGGTGTCACCACCACGGGGCAGTGGGCCGCCGGCTCGGGATCGTAGAGACCGCGGTAGTCGATCGCGACACCGAAGAATCCGGCGGCTCCGAAGGTTTCCAGGTCCGCGCCCTGTTCCTCGATGGCGCGGCGAATGGACTCTTCCCGTTCATCGATACAAAAGACGAACTGCGCCGCACTCTGTTCAGGGCGCGGCCGCGGCCCCTCCACCGCACGGGCGGCCACGGCGTCGAGGATGGAGCGCCGGTACCAGCCCTCGTAGGCCTCGTGCCATACGCCGCGGCGGACCAGTGACGGGAACGCACTGGCCTCCTCCCAGAGCTGCGCGAGTTCGGCCTGTGGGAGCGCCTGCACCTGAGGGAGAGCGAGCCCGGCACCCTTCGCCAGATGGAAGAGCCTGCACCCCGCCTCCTCCGCCGAGCTGGGGCAAGCGGGTCCCACAGCCTCCCGCAACTCGCTGAGCCGCAGGGGGAGCTTGTGACGCCGGGTTGTGTCACCCAACACCGCACGCTCGATCACGAGCCACACCGCGACGAACTCCGCCAGCGAGGCCGGGGCTCGTGGATCTCCCTCTTCGGGGTGCAGCTCCAGGCGAGAGAACATGCCGGCCCATCCAGGAAGCGCCAGCGCGGTGCGCGTGAGGTACTCCTGCGTCTCACCGGCTTCCACACCTAACGAGTCCAGCACCTCGCGGATCACCTGATGGGCCCCGCCGTGCGACCTGACGACGTCCGCGAACGCCGCCGCGGCACCAGGGCCGGAGAGCGGTGAAGAGCCCGAGGCGCTGTACATCGCACTCACCGCGTGCAGGAATCCGCCGGACCGGTCTGGCATGGAGAGCAGCGCCTGTCCCTGGTCGAGATAACCGGCCGACAGGCGGATCACTTCACGCTGGACCGACGCGTCGGTATCCTCGGCCCCGAGTCCCACGAGTGCGTCGCGGTGACGTGTGATCGGGCGAGTCTCGCGCATCGGAACGGGTCCCCGGCGGCACACCTCGACGCAGGTGTCGAGCAATCGTTCGTCGTCCTGCAGTCCGGCCGCGCGGGCGCGGAACCGTTCACCCTGCAGGTCGGTCACCAGGGGATCGTGGAGTAGCAGCAGACGCCGAAGTCCGCGGCGATCGCGCCCCAGCGCCACCGGGCGCTCGTCGCAATGCTCCACGGAGCGATTGAGCGCCTCGTCCAGGTCTACCGGAGCAATGCGCCCCGTGAGCCACGCGTCGCGGTACTCACCTTCGTCGAGGTAAGGTCGAGCCCCGGTGAGCGCCGCACCCAACCGCACCGCTTCATGAAACGGGAGGTGCTGAAAGGCATGCAGCGTGTTGTGATGTATGAAGACCCCGATGGGTCCCTGGTCAGGCAACACCGCTCGCGCGGCCTCGAGGCCAGCGGTGATCGCGTCCCGGTTGACGTGGTCGTCCTGGCGGCTCAATGGGCCAGGCCGTCCCCACCACTCTTGATCAGGCCCTCGAGACCGACGAGCCGCACGCCAATCCGGCGAGATGGTGCAGACTGGTGGAACTCACGAAGCACTTCGGCCACATCGTGATCAATGCGTTTGACGGCAGTTCCGTCGATCACGATCTCGGAACCGGGGGGAAACTTCTGGAGTCCGGTGGAGAGGTTGGCCTTCGAGAGAAACGTGAGGTGTTCGTTGAGCCGGAGGTATGTGACCGGCGAGTCCTTGGACTCCGCCACGGTGTAACTCGGCGATCGCAGGTGCTCCAGCAGGATGAACACCACACTCGCCGCGAGCCCAACGGAAATGCCAACCAGCAGGTCCGTCAGCAGAATGGCACCGGTGGTGATCACAAAGGGGAGCCACTGGTGGAACCCCTTCTTGAGGAAATAGACGAGGTTCCTGGGATGGGCGAGTTTGAAGCCGGTGTAAATAAGGATGGCCGCGAGAACGGCAAGCGGAATCCGGTTGAGCAGCCCGGGAATCGCGAGTACGGCGGCGGCGAGCAGGACTCCGTGGAGGATGGCAGACGCCTTGGTTTTTGCCCCCGCGTAGACGTTCGCAGAACTGCGCACGATCACGCCCGTCATCGGCAGTCCGCCGGCCAGCCCGCACAGCGCGTTGCCGATGCCCTGTGCCACGAGCTCACGGTTGGCCGGTGCCTCGCGCTTGAGTGGATCCATCCGATCGGTCGCTTCGAGACTGAGCAACGTTTCGAGTGAGGCGATGATGGCGATGGTGACCGCGGTCGACCAAATGGCTGGGGTGGCGAGCACCGACCAGTCGGGAGCGCTCAGCGCGGCGGCAAGATCGGCCCCCGACCCGATGATCGGGAGTCCAACGAGGCGATCGGTGCCTAACGCGAACGCGGAACCCGAATTGCTGAACACGCTGTTCAGGACGACACCGGCGACCACGGCGACAAGGGCACCCGGAACGATGGCCAACCGCTTCATGAAAGGCTGGTCCCAGAGGATCAGGATCCCCATGGCCAGGGAGCCAAGGAGCAGGGCACCCGTGTGTGGAGCGCCGCTCATTCCGAGGAAGCCTGAAGCAGTCGTCCCGGGGGCTGGAGCGTTACCCAGGGCATGCGGGAGCTGCTTCATAATGATGATGATGCCGATGCCACCGAGCATCCCGCGGATGACAGCGTTGGGAAAGTAGTATCCGATGACGCCGGCCCTCAGGAACCCGAGGGCCACCTGCATCAGGCCACCGAGGAAGACGGCAACAAGGAAAGCCTCAAAGGAGCCAAGTGCTGTGATCGCTGAGAGCACAATGGCCGTCAGTCCGGCAGCTGGACCGCTGACCATCAAGTGCGATCCGGATGCGAAGCCGACAACGAGGCCACCAATCACTCCGGTGACGATCCCGGCAAACAGCGGAGCCCCCGAGGCAAGGGCCACACCGAGACAGAGCGGAAGGGCGACGAGGAAGACGACGACGCTGGCGCCGACGTCGGATTTCCATGCCTCGCGAAACGGCGGCGTCCAATTGGCGCTGGCGGTGTCGAGGCCCTCGACCTGCGCTTCCCGGGCCCGTGTGCTGTCGGCGGTCATGCAGCGGTCGCAGAAAGGATGGGGTCGCCGGCAGACCCAGCGAATCCATACGCTTTTTCTAGGTATTTCAAAGCGAAAGGTGGCATTTCTCCGAAGGTAGGCCTCGCGGAGGGGGACGACAACTGCACGTTTGTCATCCGAATCGCATCAAAAAACCGATTGATTGGCCGCCCTGTCGCCACGGGATCACCGGCGAACAGGAGGGCAGAGCCGGGCGTAGCTCAGGAACGGCCGAGTGCACACGGCGCCACTCCAGTCTGGCGGCCGTGCGTCACCTCGACTTGCAGGTCAGTACCCGACGCCGCGTCGGTCCGCTTCCAGGAGTGCCTGCACCTTTTCGTCATTGTCGACCTGGAGCACGAGTTCCCTCAGCAGGCCGTCCTTGATGTCGTACACCATGCCGTGCAGCATCGGACGCCGCCCTCGCTTCCATGCGTTCTGCACCACCGGCGTTCTCGACAGCTGGTAGACCTGGCGTAACACGTTGAGCTCGACCAGGCGGTTGAAGCGCTCTTCCTCGGTAGCGTATGCGCCCAGTTCTGCGGAGTGACGGCGATAGACCTCGCGGATACCGGCGAGCCAGTTGTCCACGAGCCCGTACGACTCCGTGCCCATGGCGGCCTTCACGCCGCCGCACTGCAGGTGCCCGCAGACGATCACGTGCTCCACATCCAGCACCTCGACCGCGTACTGCAACACACTGAGCAGGTTGAGGTCACTCGGGAAAACCTGATTGGCGATGTTCCGATGGACGAACATTTCGCCTGGCGCAGCACCTGTCAGCAGTTCGACCGGGACGCGGCTGTCGGCGCATCCGATGAGCAGGAAATGCGGTTCCTGTTTGCCGGCTCGGCGTTTGAAGAAATCGGGATCTGACTGGAGCGCTTCGTCGACGAACTGGCGGTTATTGGCGAAGAGACGGCGGAGATTCTCCACGGGGAGTCTTTAGTGGGAAGGGGAGGTGGCTCCGGCGCTGATCCCGACGAGCCGGAAATCTATGCCGCGGAGTTTTGCGGTCTCGCGAAAGTCTGCAATGAACTCGAGGACGTCATGATCAATACGCTCGCAGTGTGTGCCGTCGATCTCCACGCGCGCACCACTCGGCAGTCCCTCGAGGGCCCGGGTCAGGGTTGCCTTGTTGAGGAACGAGACGTGGTCGTGCAATCGCAGCCTTGTGAGCACGCTTCCGTGTGGGCTCACCACTGTGTAGCAGGGAGCGCGGAACTGATCGACCAGAATGAAGAAGAAACCGAAGGCGAGGCCAACCCCTATGCCGACCAGCAGGTCAGTGAGCAGGATGGCGACGACGGTGATGACAAAGGGGAGGAACTGGTACCAGCCCTGCGCGTATGCGTGTTTCACCAGCCTGGGATGCGCCAGCTTGAAACCGGTGTAGATGAGGATGGCGGCGAGTGAAGCGAGTGGGATGCTGTTGAGAAAGGCCGGGATCAGGAGCACCGCGAGGAGGAGCAACACGCCGTGGAGAATGGCTGACGCCTTGGTGCGCGCGCCCGCATCGACGTTGGCGGCACTCCGCACAATCACTCCGGTGACCGGCAGGCCGCCGAGGACCCCCGAGACGATGTTGCCGGTACCCTGTGCCATCAGCTCGCGGTTGGTTGGCGCCTCTCGCTTGTAGGGGTCCATCCGGTCGGTGGCCTCGAGGGAGAGCAAGGTCTCGAGCGATGCAACCACGGCCAGCGTCAGCGCGATGCGCCACGTCTCCGGCCGCCCCAGCGCGGACCAGTCGGGCGAAGTGAGCAGCCCGGCGAAGCCCGCGAGAGAGTCCGGAATCGGCAGTGCCACGAGGTGCTCTGCCTGGAGCTGCAAGCCGGGTGCGGCAATACCAAAGAGGAAATTCATGCCGACCCCCAGGGCCACGGCCGCGAGTGGTCCGGGCAGCAGCTTCATCTTCTTGAGCCGGGTCTGGTCCCAGATGATGAGGATAAGCAGCGCCGCCAGACTGATCACCACCGCGCCCGTCTCCATGCGATTGAACGCCTGTGTCAGGCCCGAGAACGTGTTTTCGTTGTTGGCCTGGAGAAATGACTCGTCGCCCTCGAAGTCGGCGTCGTACCCCACCGCGTGTGGCACCTGCTTGAGAATCAGGATGAGGCCGATCGCGGCCAGCATGCCCTTGATCACGGCGGAGGGAAAGTAGTACCCCACGATGCCGGCGCCGGCCAGGCCTAACGCGATCTGCAGCACGCCGGCAACAACGACGGCAGCCAGAAAGGCGCGGAACGACCCGAGCGCGCCGATGGCGGTCACGACGATCGCCGTCAGACCTGCTGCCGGTCCGCTGACCATGAGCGCCGATCCACTCAAGGCGCCAACCACCAGGCCACCAACAACGCCGGCGATGATACCCGAGAAAAGGGGCGCAGCGCTCGCTAGTGCAATCCCGAGACACAACGGGACCGCCACGAGGAACACAACGACCGAGGCTGGGAGGTCGCTTTTCCACGACGTCGAGAAGGCCTCGTCCTTGTGGTGCGGCTCGGGCCCCGTGACCGGCGCGGGTGTGTACGCGGTCTGCGTCGGGATTCTTGGAAAGAAATTGCCGGGCGTGCTGCGCTCGGCTTCTTCGGTATCGGACTCTGCTATGTCTGTCATGGCGCTCGACTTGGGGAGGTCGATCTACCGCAGTTGGGCGAACATTTTTTTGCGTATGGTAACCCAACCTTTCGGACTCACATCCTATGCGAGCGGCGTCACAACGACAACGAAAGAAAAGTGCGCCATGTTCCGTCGGATTTCTTTCGCGATCCCTGTTGTCCATACACCTTCCTCCCCGCCTCGGAATGCGTCACCTTGGGAGTCGTGACAGCCTCCCCGCGAATGCCACGTGTTTTGCTGATCGGCGCCCGCAATCCGTGGCGGATGGAGGCGGCAATCCAGCGAGGGCTCGAACGGGCAGGGCACGAGACCCTGCTATTTGATGACCGGCGCTCGGCTCGACTCTTCGGGCATCGCCTGACGCAGGCCAGGGCACTTCGCGCCGCACGCCGTTTTCGGCCCGATTTTGTCTTCCTCTCCAAGTGCCTCAGGCTGACACCGCAGACCGTTGCCGAAATCATTCACAATCGGCCCAACGCGATGTGGTACCACGACCCGCAGTGGCACCGCGATCTCGACCGACCCGACATCGCACACATCGCGACCATAGGACGCTTGAGTGAGGTGTTTTTTGTGTCGGGCTTTGTGGATGAATGGAGGGCGCACGGTCTACCGGCGGCCTTCCTCCCCGCAGCCGGGGCCCGGGAGATCGTGCCTGTGCCGCCCGACCCCGCGCTCAAGGCAACGGCGGCATTCATCGGGGCAGGGTACGACCCCACACGGGCCGAGTTGCTCGTCGAAGTCGCGCGTCATGTTCCGACCAGGGTTTATGGGCCAGGCTGGGGCCCCTGGCGAGACAAACTGCAGTGGAACGGCGGTGAGGTAATGGGTCCCACCTTCTCTGCGGCCTGTTCGAGTGCGGATTTCACGCTCGGAATTCTTCCAGCCCGCGCCGAAGGCGCAACGACCTACGCGTCCGATCGGATGTGGATGGTGATCCTCGCGGGTGGACTCTACCTCGGCCCCAGCGCGCCGGGGCTCGATGGCCTGCTGCGCGACGCCGAGCATTGCTTCTGGTATCGCGATGAGGCGGACTGCATTGCTCGCATGAAGGCGCTTCGGGGAGACACGGCCTTGCTGGCGCGTGTGAGACGCACCGGGGAAGCCTTTGTGCGCGAGCATCACACGTATGATGCCAGACTTCCCTTCCTGCTGGAGCGGCGTGCCTGGGTGAACCCCCTCGGTGGAAACTAGAAGAGGTCGATCTGTTGCACGCGTGTGGTGCGGGTCACGGTGAAGCGCGTGACGGTGTCCTGCGGGGCGACATCGAGTGCTCCCTTGTAGGCCGCGCGCCGCAGTTCAGTGCCAACCGCCCGGCGGGCGACCTCGGGGGTGTTGTTCTCGGCGCTCAGGTGCGCCAGGATCACGGAGCGGAGGCCCGGGTGGACAAGCGCTGCGGCAAGTTTGGCCGCGTCGGCATTTCCGAGGTGTCCCTTGCCGCCGGTGATGCGCCGCTGGAGCGACCGGGGGTAGGGGCCTGTGCGCAGCATGTGGGCGTCGTGGTTGCTCTCGAGAATCAGTGCGTCCACATCGCCTAACGCCGCCTGCAGCGTTGGGGTGACGTGCCCGATGTCGTAGGCGATGCCACACCGCGCGCCCGACGACCGGCTCTCCACCGTGAGGGCAATGGGCTCGGTAGCGTCGTGCGGAATGCGCACATTGCTGATACGCATGGTGTCGAGGAGGAGCGATTCTCGCGTGGAGATCGGCACCGGGGCCACATCAGCCAGTCCGCTGACACCGGCAATCGTGCCGGGGGTCGCATACACGGTCCAGCCAAAGCGCTTCGCCGCCACGCGTGCGCCGGCGACGTGATCCCCATGTTCATGGGTCAGCACGAGCGCACTGATCGATCTGGGGTCGATGCGTGCAGCTTGCAATCGTTTGACGAGGGTACGGGCGGGGAACCCGGCGTCTACCAGGATGCGGTCGTCCTCACACTCGATGACCAGGGCATTTCCCTTGCTGCCGCTGCCCAGGATCGTGACGATCACGCGCCGCTGGCCCAGCGGGCGTGATAGACGTCGGTGAGCCACGCGCGCCCCGCCGTGCCTAACGCAACGTGCCGGCGCCCCATCACCCGTTCGGCGACCTCGAGAAACTTGTCGAGGCGGTACACCGTCTCGCCAAACGCAAAGGGCGCCACCACCTTGGGGGGAAGACCATCGGCCACCACGTTCGCCGCGGTTCCCACGACCGTGCCCGTCATGAGCCGCGTCCCCACCGCCGTCTTGGCGTGATCGCCGAGCAGCGTGCCCAGAAACTGCATCCCGGTGTCGCGCTGGCCGGTGGGGGTCCAGAGCTGAACCGCGCCGTAGGTGTTCTTGAGATTGCTCGTCACAGTAGACGCCCCGAGGTTCGACCATCGGCCGAGAATCGAGTGGCCCACGAATCCGTCGTGTCCCTTGTTGGCGTGACCAAGGAAGATGGTGTTCGACACTTCGCCGTGGACACGGCACACCTCGCCCACCGCGCAACCGGTCACGCGTCCGCCGAGCACGTGCGACTCAAACCCGATGAAGCAGGGGCCGACCAGTCGGGTGAACGCCGCGACGCTCGCGCCACGGCGCACCATCACCGGGCCGCCGGTGGTGTCGACCACAACGAGTGGCTCCAGTTTGGCCCCCTCCTCGATGAACACTGCGCTCTTGTCTCCGATGACCGTCACCCCGTCGGGGGCGACAGGGCTGATGTCGGTGGCAAGGGCGCGGATGTCTCGCGCAAGCATCTCCGGGAGATGGCGCAGCAGATCCCACACATGGTCGATCCACCAGCCATCCATGGTGACGGCCGCTGTTTGCGGGGAGAGGCTCTCGAGGGAGTGGGCTCCACCGGCAAAGTGCTCGAGTGGCACTGGACCCGTGAGGCGCACGGCAGCCCATCGATCGTGACAGCGCCAGGCCTGGCCGTCAGCCACTCGTCCGAGTGTGGGGGCGCAGCGCGCATTTGCCACGATACTGCCGGCCGCGAGCACCAGCGGCACGGCAGCCGTTGGTGCATCGAGTTCGGTGAAGTTGTGGAGGTGTGGAGCGGTGAGGTATCCACTCACCGGCATGCCTAACGCTGCTTCCCACCGACGCCTGATCAGTTCCGCTCCGGCGCGAAGTTCACCTGCTGGCCGCGACAGGCTGAACGGCTCGAAAACTCGCGCCGCGGCGTCGTCGTAGAGATAGAGCGCGCTCACGCGCGGTCTCGTACCTCGGCGGGAAGGTTGTCGACGAGTGTCTTCAAGTCGGCGGCGTGTTCGCGTGTGGTCACGAGAGTCAGTCCGGGGCGGGAAACCACAACCAGATCGGTCACGCCAAAGAGTACTACATCACCCCCTTCCGCGTGCACCACATTTCCTGCGGCCGAAACTGACCAAACCGCCCCACTCGAGGCGTTGCCGGCGGCATCGAGTGCGCGAACGCGATGTAGCGCCGCCCACGTGCCGACGTCATCCCAGCCGAAATCGCCGGGGATCACGAGCACTTTCGCGCTCCGTTCCAGGACGCCGACGTCCACCGAGATCGACTTGACCGCCCCGAAGAACGACGCGATGTCCTTTGTGGAAGCCAGGGCAGGGGCGACCTCGGGGGTGTGCGCGCGAACCTCGTCGAGAAAGTCCGAGGCGCGCCAGACGAAGATCCCCGAGTTCCAGAGGAAACCATCAGCGACCATGGCCGCAGCTCGTTCACGATCCGGCTTCTCAACGAACTTCTTCACGCGGCGTGCATCGCCGACAGCCTCACCGGGCGCGATGTAGCCGAAGCCCGGATCAGGTCTGGATGGCACAATTCCGACGGTGACGAGCGCGTGCTCGCGTTCGGCGATCTCAGCCGCCTTGAGAAGGGCGGCCCGAAATCCCTCAGGCTGACCGACGGCCCAGTCGGCATGCACCGAAATCATCACGCCCGATGCGTCACGCAGCGAAATTTCCCGGGCAGCCCAGGTGAGCGCCGCCGCCGTCCCGGCGGGTCGCGGCTCGGCGATGATGTTTTCGGCCGGGATCTCCGGGGCCAACTGCTGAATCGAGGGGACGAGCGACGCGTTCGTCAGAATCAGGGTGCGCTCGGCGGGGCAGATCGGGGCCAGGCGGTCCAGCGTGTCGCGCAGGAGGGGATGCTCGCTGATGAGGGGGAGCATCTGCTTGGGACGAGCCGGAGTGCTGAGGGGCCAGAAACGGGAGCCAACCCCCCCGGCGAGAACAACAACCCAATGACTCATACCAGTGCGGCGATATGTGAACGGTGCTGACGGATTTCAGCGATCAGGGCACCCAGGTTTGCCCTGGGCTGGAGGAGGACCAGGAGCATGGCATCGCTCGAAAGGTTGGCCACGACAGCGAATCCGCGCTCATACTCCACCACCGAGCTCACCAGCTTGCCGCGGGTGGCGGTTGCGCTGAGTTCCTCCGAGGCGGCGGCGAGGGCGGGCACATGCGCGGCGAGCTGCTCCAGGTCGACCCCGGCCGCGGCCCGACCGTCGATGAGCATACCGTCGCGGCCGAGGAGAAGGACGGCTTCGACCCCAGTCCGCTGGTGGAGGGCGGTGACCAGCTCACGAATCGTCGGCAACCGCGGGCTCTGCATCGTGGGTCCAAGCATAACGGCGTCTATGGGGTAGAGGGAGGAGTAAAACGGGGTGCTTCGCTTGAACTCGCCCGCAGGTCTCGGTAGTGTTCGGACACCAACCATGACACGCACCAACTCGTTGTCACAGAACAAGAAAGCCCGCTCGCTGGCGGTCTTCCTGGTCGCGGCACTTGCCACGATCGGGGCGTCTGGTTGCGACGACCCATTCGGTCTGAACGCAACCACCGAAACAGAAGTGGACACCCTGGTGGCGTACGCCATGACGGGGTCGCCACTCTCCTTTCCGTCGGCGTGGAACAGCTCGAGCGGAAGTGTGGTCCGGATCACCTCGGATGTCTCGTTTGACGTGGCCTTCGATCTGGCCAGTAACGGCCAGGTCCGCGTCGTACCGGTCCGGTTGATCAGTGCGACAAGACCCGTGCTCGGGGGCTCCACGCAGACGCAGCAGGTGGGCATCGTGACGCCAAGCGGGACCTACGACGCGCTGACCAAGGCTCCCTCCGACGGCTACAAGCGGGACTCCGTGGCGGTGGTGGAGACGGGCCGGCCGGTGGTACTCGAGGTGCTCAGCGAGGCCTGCCAGTTCTCACTCGCCTCCACCCTCTACTCCAAGTTTGTCGTTGATAGTGTGAACAGGTCCACCCGGCAGATTTTCTTCCGAACGGTCAGGAACCCGAATTGTGGGTTCCGCTCATTTCTTCCCGGCGTTCCCAAGAGCTGACCATGCACGATTTTCGAGTCCTCCGCGACCAGGTTGAGGTGTTGCGGGGGGCGATGCAGCGTCGCGGCAAACTCGACGCGCTCGCTTCCCTGATTGATCGCGGCGTGTCGCTGGACCTCGAACGACGCGCGGTCATCCAGCGCGTGGAAGAACGCAAGGCCCAGCGCAACCAGAACAGCCAGGACGTCGCCCGACGCAAGAAGGCCGGCGAAGACGCCGATGCGCAGGTGGTGGCCGGACGCGCGTTAGGCGAGGAAATCGCCGCCATGGAGAGCCAGCTGGCGTCATCCGAGGCCGAGCTGCGGTCGATCCTCCTCGAACTGCCGAATATTCCACTCGACGAGGTGCCCGACGGCGACGAGTCGAATAACCGCATCGAGAAAACCTGGGGCGAACCCCGGGACGCGGCCGGATGCAAACCCCACTGGGACATCGCCGCCTCGTTAGGTATTCTCGACCTCGAGCGGGGCGCGAAGATATCGGGTTCGGGGTTTGTCGTCATGCGCGGGTTGGGGGCACGCCTGACGCGGGGCCTCATGAACTACTTCATCGACGTGCATACGCGCGAACACGGCTATGAAGAAGTCTGGGTTCCCATTGTCGTGAATCGGCAGACGATGATCGGGACGGGGCAGCTGCCCAAGTTCGAGGACGACATGTACGCGCTGCGCGACGAGGATCTCTTTCTCGTGCCGACCGCAGAGGTGCCGGTCACCAACCTGTACCGCGACGAAATCGTTGACGTGGCCACCTTGCCGCGTGGCTTTGTGGCCTACACGCCCTGTTTCCGTCGTGAGGCGGGCGCCGCGGGCAAGGACACACGCGGCCTCCTGCGGCTGCATGAATTCGACAAGGTGGAGATCGTTCGCCTGACGACGCCGGAGCAGTCGCCCGCGGAACATGAAGCGCTTACCCGGCACGCCGAGACGCTGCTTGAACGCCTGGGTCTCCCGTATCGGCGAGTTCTGTTGGCAGCCGGCGATACCGGGACGAGCAGTGCCAAGACCTGGGACCTCGAAGCGTGGGCGCCCGGTGTGGGGAAGTGGCTCGAGGTGTCGTCCTGCAGCACGTTCACCGAGTACCAGGCGCGGCGCGCAAATATCCGCTACCGGCCCGCAGCAGGTGAAAAGCCTCGCTTTGTGCACACCCTCAACGGATCGGGGCTCGCCTTCCCGCGAATCATTGCCTGCCTGCTGGAGCACTACCAGCAGGCCGATGGCAGCGTGACGGTTCCCGAGGTGTTGCGGCCGTATCTCGGCGTCGACGTCCTGAGGTAGGTCCATGCGACAGCGACTCACGGTCGGCCTGGCCATCGTGGTCGCGCTCCTGCTCGGCTCTTACGTCTGGTACATGAACCGCGTCGTCTCGCGGCTTCGGCAGGAGGCCGAGCGCGAAGGGCGGATGTATGCGAGCGTGTACCGCGCGATTCGCGACACGGCCGCCGATCAGAACGCGGCGCTCTTCGACCTGGCCGAACACATTCGCAACTCGGGTGTTCCGGTGGTCATCACCGATGTGCGTGGCAACCCGACGTCGAGTGCCAATACGCCTTACGACGGCGCGCCCGACGACCCGAAACTCCGTGCCTTTGCCGCCGGTCTCGATCTCGAAAATGAACCGGTGATCCTGCCAGAGTTCGGCGTGCTGCACTTCGGGCACACACCGCTCGTGAAGGAACTGCGAGTGGTGCCCATCGTGCAGGCCACGACGCTCGCCCTCATTCTGCTGGCGGCGGTCTACGCCTTTCGCACGCGCGCCAATGCGGATCGCGAACGCGTGTGGGCCGGCATGGCACGCGAGTCCGCGCACCAGCTGGGCACGCCACTGTCCTCCTTGACCGGGTGGATCGAGCTGCTGCGCGAACGGGGTGGCGATGCCATGACCGATCGTGCGCTCGATCACATGGAAGGTGATCTCGAACGACTCGAACGCGTGGCCCACCGCTTTGAGCGCATCGGTCGCCCGCCGCATCGAGAATCGGTCGACATCACACTCATCATCGAACGGGTGGCGTCGTACTTCCGCGCTCGCGTTCCCTCGCTCGCGCACAGCGTGCTGATCGACACGCACTTCACCGAAGGGGCGACCACCATCGAGGGCGATCCGGTGCTGCTCGAGTGGGCGTTCGAGTCGCTTCTGAAAAACGCGATCGATGCCCTCGCTGGCCGGGGTGGCAAGGTCCAGATCTCGGTGCAACACACGCCAGAGGCGGTGCGGGTGGTAGTGGCAGACGATGGACCCGGCGTCGCACGCGAACTGCGCCGACGCATCTTTGACGCGGGGTTCACCACGAAGCAGAGTGGTTGGGGGCTTGGGCTCGCGCTCACGCGGCGAATCGTCACGGAAGCGCATCGCGGAACCATCGTCTTGTTGCCGACTGATCGTGGCGCGTCGTTCCAGATTACTTTCCCGGCATGACGGCAGCGCCACCACAAACGACATATCTCGACGGTCTCAATCCCGCGCAACGCGAAGCAGTGCTGTACGGTGACGGGGCCCTGCTGGTGCTCGCTGGTGCGGGTTCCGGAAAGACGCGTGTTCTGACCACACGGCTCGCTCATCTCATCCTGCAGCATGGCGTGCACCCGGGAGAAATCCTCGCGGTCACCTTCACCAACAAGGCGGCCAACGAGATGCGCGCGCGTATCTCGCGGTTACTTGGTCGTGAGCCAGCAGGCATGTGGTGCGGCACCTTTCACGCCATCGGCGCGCGCATGGTGCGCATTCATGCGGCGCTGGTCGGTCGCACGCAGAACTTCACCATCTACGACGAAGACGACACGCTCGGCGCGATCAAGCGGGTTATGGAGCGGCTCAAGCTTCCCATCAAGGACCGGGCGCCGCAGGCCATTGCGGCGGCCATCTCCGATGCCAAGAACCAGCTCCTCCCGCCTGACGAGTACGCCGCCCTGGCGCAGGACCAGTTCTCAAAGGACGCCGCCGCCGTGTATCGGGAGCTCGAGCCCGCTATGCGTCAGGCCAACGCTGTCAGCTTTGACGATCTGCTGACCCTCCCTGTGGAGCTGTTGTCAAAGCATCCGCACGTGCTGGCGCATTTCCGCGACAAGTTCCGCTACGTCCTGGTCGATGAGTATCAGGATACAAACCGCGCGCAGTATCAGCTGGCGGTGTTGCTCACCGGGAATGGCGGCAACCTGGCGGTGGTCGGTGATGATGACCAGTCGATTTACGGGTGGCGCGGCGCCGACATCCGCAACATCCTCGACTTCGAGCGTGATTTTCCGCGTGCGCACGTGGTGCGTCTCGAAGAGAACTACCGCTCAACGCCTGAAATCCTGGCCGTCGCCAATGCCGCCATCACCGCCAACACGGAGCGGCGTGGCAAGACGTTGCGGGCCACGCGTCGCGGAGGTGACAAGGTGGCGGTGGTGGCGGCGCTCGACGAACGCGACGAGGCCGACTTCGTCATCGGCGAGGTACAGGCCAGGCGGTATGCGTCCAAGGGACGCCCGCTGCGCGACTTCGCCATTCTTTACCGGACCAACTCGCAGAGTCGCGCGCACGAAGAGGCGCTCCGCCGCGCCGCCATGCCCTACCGTCTGGTGGGTGCGGTGCGTTTTTACGACCGGCGTGAGATCCGTGATCTCATGGCGTATCTCAAGCTCATTGCGAATCCCGCTGACGACGAGGCGTTCCGCCGCGCCGTGGCGACACCCAAACGCGGGATTGGCGACACGACCATCGAGGCGTTAGGCTCCTCGTCGTTTGTGTCGCGCCGCCCGATGCTCGAGGTGGCTGGTGATGCCGCAGCCCTCACGGCGTTTCGGCCTGCGGCGCGGCAGGCGCTGCTCAATTTCGCACAGACGATCGCCCAGCTGCGCGCGTTGGCCCGGGATGCTTCGGTCGACGCGATCCTTCGCGAGCTGATTGATCGTATCGGATTCATCGAATCCCTTCGTGCGGAGGGACCGGAAGGGCTCGAGCGCATCGACAACGTGCGCGAGCTCGTCGCCGGTGCCGCCGAAACCGTTGTCGATGATGGAGGCGAGGTCGGTCTGACACCGCTCGATCACTTTCTGCAGCGTGCCTCGCTGGTGGCGGGGGTGGATGCCCTCGACCCCAATGCCGACGCCATCACGCTCATGACCCTGCATAACGCCAAGGGACTCGAGTTTCCCGTGGTCTTTGTCACGGGGCTGGAAGAGGGACTCTTTCCCCTGGCGCGTGCGCGCGAATCACTCGAAGGACTCGAAGAGGAGCGTCGCCTTTTCTACGTGGGCATCACCCGGGCCGAAGACACGCTGTTCGTCACCCACGCACGCGCGCGGCGACGCAATGGCGAATACATGGCCTCCATGCCGTCCAGCTTTCTCCGCGAGATTCCGTCGGCCTTGCTGACCAACCGTCTCACGCATCGGTTGCGCGCTTCGGGCCGCGTGTCCGAAGACACCCCGGCCTTCGGGCGCGGCGCCTTTCTCGACGCAGACAGCACGGCGAGTGGCTGGGAGCGTGCCGCTGCGCGTCGTCCCTTCACCCCGGTCACACCCACGCCGGCCATCGAGGATGAGTCACAGGATGAGCTCCTTTTTGTGACTGGAGCCCGCGTGCGGCACGCCCGCTTTGGCACTGGGACGATTGCCGAGGTGACGGGCACTGGTCGTGATGCCAAGGTGACGATCGACTTTGATGATGAGGAAGTCGGCCGCAAGCGCCTTGTAGTGGCCCATGCCGGTCTCATGAAAGGTGACGAATGAGTGTGAATGAACGCGAGGTGCGGCATGTCGCGGACCTCGCCCGTCTCGGCCTGGAACCGCATCGCGTCGAAGCACTGGTGCTGGAACTCAACGGCATCCTGGCGCACATGGAATCGTTGCGACTCGTTGATACCGAGGGCGTCGAACCCATGGCTGGCCCGCCGGGCGAGAGCAAGCTCTTGCGCGACGATCGCGTGGCGCCGGATGCCCTGCATCGCACGCGTGAGGCGATTGCACCCGCTGCACGTGACGGTTTGTTCCTGGTGCCGCGTCTCGCAGCGCATGAAGGTGAGTCGTGAGTCTGCTCGACCTTCCCGCCTTCGAACTCCGGCAGCGAGTGGTCGCTGGCGATGCCGCCGCGCTTGCGGTTATCGACGCGGCCTTTCACAGGGCCGATGAGGTCGGGGCAGGGCGTGACGGCCTGAACATCTTCCTGAGTCATGACCGTGAATGGTCACGGGCGCAGGCCGAACGCGTGGATACCCAGGTGCTCTCGCCCGATGGTGTCCTGGGCGCGCTGGCGGGTGTGCCGGTGGCCATCAAGGACAACATTGCCACGCACCATCTCCCCACGACGTGTGGGTCCCGAGTGCTCGAGGGGTACGTGAGTCCCTTCGAGGCAACCGCCGTGCGACGGTTGCGCGAGGCCGGTGCCGTCATCCTCGGCAAGACCAATCTCGATGAGTTCGGGATGGGGTCGTCAACAGAGCACAGCGCCTTCGGGCCGACGCGCAACCCGCGTGCGCCGGGGCATGTGCCAGGGGGCTCGTCGGGAGGTTCGGCGGCGGCGGTGGCGGCGGGGTTGTGCCGCATCGCGCTCGGCTCGGAGACGGGAGGATCGGTGCGCCAGCCGGCCGCCTTCTGTGGAGTGGTAGGCGTCAAGCCGACCTACGGGCGGGTCAGCCGCTATGGTCTGGTGGCCTATGCGTCCTCGCTCGATCACATCGGGGTGTTCGGCCAGACGGTGGACGACGCCGCGCGCGGGCTGCAGGCGATCGCGGGACATGATCCCCTCGACGCCACCAGCGCCACCGCGCCCGTGGGTGACTACCTCAGCGAAGCACCTGATGGGTTGTCGGGGCTGATTGTCGGGCGGCCGCGGGAGTATTTCCCCGAAGGGCTCGATCCGCGTATTGCGGCCGCCTGTGATGCGCAACTCGCCGCCCTTCGCGCTGCGGGGGCGCAGGTGCGCGAGGTGTCGCTGCCGAACACGGCCCACGCCATCGCCACGTACTACATCCTCGCGCCAGCCGAGGCGTCATCGAACCTCTCGCGCTTTGATGGGGTGCGGTACGGAGTGCGGGTGGAAGGAGAAGGACTGCAGGGGATGTACGAGGCCACTCGCTCTCGCGGGTTTGGGCCCGAAGTGACGCGCCGCATTTTGCTCGGGACGTACGTGCTGTCAGCCGGGTACTACGACGCCTACTATCGGAAAGCCCAGCAGGTCCGGCGGCTGATTGCGCAGGACTTTGATGCCGTCTTCGCCTCTGGGGTACATGTTCTGCTCACGCCGACCACGCCCACGCCGGCCTTTGCCATCGGCGCGGTGTCGGACCCATACGACATGTACCTGAGCGACATCTATACGGTCACCGCCAACCTCGCAGGGATTCCCGCGATGTCGGTGCCGGCGGGTTTGGTCGACGGGTTGCCGGTTGGCGTACAGCTCATGGCTCCACACTTCGGGGAAGCCACCATGCTCAACGTGGCGCGCGTGCTGGAACGTGGCCCGGAGCGACCATGACCACGAGCGCTGAATGGGAGCTGGTCATCGGGCTCGAGGTGCACGTGCAGCTCAAGACCGACAGCAAGATCTTCTGCGGCTGCGCCACGAGTTTCGGGGAGGATCCAAACGCCAACACCTGCCCGGTCTGTCTTGGCTTGCCCGGTGCGCTGCCCGTGTTGAACGCCAAAGCGGTCGAGCTGGCCGCGCGGACGGCGCTTGCGTTAGGCTGCACCGTGCAGCCAGTCTCCGTTTTTGCCCGCAAGAACTATTTCTATCCCGATCTCCCCAAGGGCTACCAGATCTCGCAGTTCGACCGGCCCATCGCCCTCGCGGGTTGGCTCCCCGCCGGACCCGACGCCAGGCGCATCGGCATCACCCGGGTCCACATGGAAGAGGACGCCGGCAAGTCGATTCACGATCGCTTCCCGGGCTGGTCGGCCATCGATCTCAATCGCGCCGGAACCCCGCTCGTCGAGATCGTGAGCGAGCCCGATCTGCGCACCAGCGCCGAGGCCCGTGACTACCTCCAGCGCCTCAAGGAAATTCTCGAGTACACCGAGGTGTCAGACGCCAACATGGAAGAAGGCAGCCTCCGTGTCGACGCCAACGTCAGCATCCGGCCGGCGGGGAGTGAAACGTTAGGCACCAAGACCGAGATCAAGAACATGAACTCGTTCTCCAACGTCGAGCGGGCCATCGAGGTGGAGCGCCTGCGTCAGATCGGGTTGCTGGAGCGCGGAGAACGCGTGGTGTCGCAGACCCTGCTCTGGGACGCCGACCGCGGGCAGGTGCGTCCGCAGCGCTCCAAGGAAGAGAGTCACGACTATCGCTACTTTCCCGAGCCCGATCTCCCACTACTCGCCCTGTCCGCCGAGTGGATCGAGGCGCAGCGCAGCGCACTGCCGGAGCTCCCGGCCGCCCGCCGTGAGCGGCTGCAGAGCGCATTTGGTGTGAGCGCGTATGACGCCGGAGTCATCACGGCAGATCGTGCGTTGGCTGACTACTTCGAGGAAGTCTGCGCCGCCCATGGTGACGCACGAGTGGCGGCGACCTGGGTCATGGGAGAGGTGCTGGCGTGGCTCAACAACAACCGATCTGCCATTCGCGACTTCCCCATCACGGCGGGGCGTCTCGCGCGGCTGCTTGATCTGGTGCGCGATGGCACCTTGAGCCGCACGGCAGCAAAGAAGGTCTTCGACCTCCTGCTCCATGAAAGCGGCGAGCCCAGGGTGATCGCCGAACGCGAAGGTCTCGTGCAGGTGAGCGATGACACCGCGCTCGAGATTTGGGTGGATGCGGTGATCGCCGATCACCCGGCCGAAGTCGAGCGTCTCAAGGGCGGTGAGAAAAAGCTGCTTGGCGTCCTGGTGGGGCAGGTGATGAAGCGTTCCGGTGGCCGCGCCGACCCCAAACGCGTGAACCAGCTGCTGGCAGTCAAGCTCGGCGGCTGACTTCAGCCGCGTTCGCCAAAGAGTTCAGGCGTGAGTGCTCGGGCGTAGGCCAGCTCACTGTCGGGCATGCCGAACTGACGTTCAGCGGCCTCGTGGAGCGCGTCTTCACCGCCGACCCGCAGCGTTTCTCGCCGCACGCGTTTGGCCAGACGCAATCGCAATTCACCGGCAGGGTCAAAGGCCATCGGTTCGGCGCCGTCCATCCGGCACAGCAGATCCACCACGTAATCGAACGAGCGCGCGAGGTAACTCCCCACCTGTGCATCCGGGAGATCCCAGCGCGAATGCTCACTGGCGAGCTGGAAAATGCGCTGCCACGACTCCCAGTCGGTTACGCGCACCATGCCCCGAAAAATTCGGCGATTGGTTGGCGTCGAAAAGATTGTCGGGCTGAGAATACGATCGAGGTGCGCGTCACTCCGGGAGTGATCCAGCACGATGAGTTCGCGCGCCCGCCGCGCCGAGCCCTCGCCGAGGTGCGTTTCGAACCGGTTTTCCCAGTAGCTGTGACCCAACGCGCTCGAACTCGACGTCACCGCCAGCTGTCGTGGCACGAAGTAGTTGTGCGCAATGACGTCGGCCGCGAGATGGCTGAGATAACCCAGGCCAAAGGCGCGCAGCGAATCGTCCCGGGCCCGATCGAGGATTTCCATCCCGACGGTCCATGAGTGGCAGTGCCGACCGGCCGCCGCGTACTTCTTGGCAATGCTCGTGTCGGCCGCTATTGAACCGTAGAGAAAGTCATACGGAAAGGCGTGCAGCAGCTCCGCGATGTTGCCCGGCAGCAGGTGTAACGACCGCAGCAGCGCCTCTCCGAGGTATACGTGGGTCCCCGGTGTCCATGCCAGTGCGTCGCCCGGTGTCAGGCATACCAGGAGAAACGCGGTGGCCAGCACACCGAACATCCGGTTACTCGGAGGGAGTATCCCCATTGGCGGCACCTGGCGGAGCGCCACCCTCGGAGGGCCGTGGCCGGTCGCCGCCGCGGCGCCGCTTTCTCCGACGCCGTTCACTGCGCTCGCGCTCGGTACGTTCAGGACGCTCGGCGCGCTCGCCCTGGGGGTCCGAATCTTCCGCTTCGTCGGTGTCGCTGGGCGCGGCAGAAGCGGAACGTTCGGGGCGTTCGCTGCGTTCGGGCCGGGGAGGCCTGTCACCGCGATCGCGACGCTCACCACGGTCACGGACTTTCCGTATTCCTGCGCCGACGATGTCAGCGGTATCGCGCACGCGTCCGCTCAGACGGCGCAGTTCGTCCGCGACTTCTCTGGCGTCGTGCACGGCCGCTGTGATGTCCGACGACGTCGAGCGCACCAGACGCGTGAGCTCGTCCAGCGCCTTTCGCAGCGCGAGCATGGTGAAGGTGGCGGCGACCAGGAGGACGAGCACCAGGATCGACACCAGGCTCTGTCCGATAAGGGCAAACTGATCGAGCCACGTGCGTTCGAGGATCACGCGGGTGGCGGCAGGGTCCTGGAGTACGGCAAACAAGGTGGGAAGCACGTGGTTTCTGGCAGTGGAGAGGTCGAGCCAATAGGACGGAAGTAATGTAGCAGCTTGAGATCGTTACCGGCCTACGGGCATTATTCGCCAACTCTCACCAGTCGCATGGCATCAGTCCAGTACACCGTGGAAGGCGGGCACCGCCTCTCAGGCTCCATCGAACCCGCGGGCAACAAGAACGCGGCCCTTCCCATCATCGCGGCCACGCTCCTCACCGAGCATCCCGTCGTCCTTCACAATGTGCCACGGATCCGCGACACGGAGACCCTGGTCGAATTGCTGCGAACCATTGGTGCCGAGGCAGAATGGAGCGGCAACACACTCGAAGTCAGCGCGAAGAATCTGACGAGTGATGAACTGGATCCGGAAATCTGCGCCAAGATCCGGGCGTCCATCCTGCTCGCCGGACCTCTGCTCGCACGCCGCGGCCACGCCATCCTTCCTCCACCGGGGGGTGACGTAATCGGGCGACGTCGTGTGGACACACACTTCCTGGCGCTTGAGCAACTCGGCGCCACCGTGTCGGCGACGGATCGCTATGAGTTCCGGGCGGCCAAACTCAAGGGCGCCGACGTCTTTCTCGATGAACCGAGCGTCACGGCTACCGAAAACGCCCTCATGGCCGCCGTGGCTGCCGAAGGCACCACCGTCCTTCGGAATGCGGCCAGCGAACCCCATGTGCAGGACCTCGCCAATTTTCTCGTGGCGTTAGGCGCGCGCATCGACGGTATCGGGACCAATACCATGACCATTGCGGGTGGGCGACCGCTGGGTTCTGCCACGCATCGTATCGGTCCCGATCATATCGAAGTGGGGTCGTTCATCGGGCTCGCGGCCGTGACCAAATCCACGCTGCGCATCGTGCGGGCGGGCGTGGAACATCTGCGTTCGGTCCGCATGGGCTTTGAACGCCTCGGCATCGTCTGTCACGTGGAGGGCGACGATCTCATCGTCCCCGGGGAGCAGAGTCGCAAGATTCGCGAGGATCTCGGCGGGCATGTTCCCAAGCTCGAAGACCAGCCGTGGCCGGCGTTCCCCGCCGACGTCATGTCGATTGCCATCGTCACGGCGACGCAGTGCGACGGGCTGATTCTCATGTTCGAGAAGATGTTCGAATCGCGCATGTTCTTTGTGGACAAACTGATCGGGATGGGCGCGCGCATTGTGCTGTGCGATCCGCATCGTGTGATTGTCTCCGGTCCCTGCCAGTTGCGGGCTGCTCGGGTGGAGTCACCCGACATTCGCGCCGGCATGGCCATGCTGCTCGCCGCCATGTGCGCTGAGGGGACCAGCACCATCAACAATGCCGGTCAGATCGAACGTGGGTACGAGCGGATCGATGAACGGCTGAACGCCCTCGGGGCGCGGATCACACGGGTCCCGGCGCGTTAGGTAGTGGGCGGCATCAGTCACGAACTTCTGGAGTGGGTCCCCGGCTTTCGCGAGCTGGGGATCATGGCGTTTACGACCACGCGACAGGCCGGGAGCTTTGCCCTCCAGTCTCCGGAGCCAGCCCAGGTGGTCTACGACCGGTGGCGTGACCTCCTCGAAACCGTTGGTGCGCCCCGGTTGGCCTTTGCCCACCAGGTGCATGGCGTCGGTATCGAGGAACACCACCTCTCATGGCGCGGGATCCTCCGGGGCGCGGACAACGACGGACACCTGGCGCTGCGCGGGCACACGGCAATGGCTGTTTCTCTGGCTGACTGCGTCCCGGTATTTGTCGCACATCCGTCGGGGGTCGCTGCGGTGCTCCATTCGGGGTGGAAGGGCACGGCAGGGCGCATCGTGCAGCGAGCGGTCTCCCGCCTGGTGGCGGCTGGGCTCTCCGCCGCCGAACTGCGGGTGCATTGTGGCCCGGCCATTTGCGGCCAGTGTTATGAGGTGAGCCCCGATGTCTATCTGCAGGTCACCGGGACGACTGTCGAACGCCCCACGCCGGTCGACCTGCGGCGGCAGATTGTCCAGGACGCGGTGGCCGCGGGTGTGGGCCAGGTGACGGTCAGCGAATGGTGCACAAAGTGCAACAACGACCGCTTTTTCTCCCATCGGATGGGAGACATCGGGCGCCAGATGGGGGTCATTGTCGCCCATTCGGGGGACGACCCCGTTCCTTGACCTCGGTCTAGTGGCGGTCTACATTGCCTTTCACGCTCGGAAGCCACCGGGCGCGAGAAATGTGGGGGAGGGCTCCCCCGCATTTTTTTGTTCTCAGGGGGGCAACAAAGGACATGACGCAGGCGCTGGAAGATCTTGTAAGACAGGAACTTGACGCGCTTGGGTTTGACCTGGTGGAGCTCCGCCGTGGGGGGTCGGGACGCAGACCGGTGCTTGATGTTCGCATCGATCGAAGGGACGGCACCAAAGTGACGATTGACGATTGCGCCCACGCGTCACGCGCGATTGAGCCCCGGCTCGATGCGTCGGGACTCGTGGGTGAAGCATATGTACTGGAGGTTTCGTCGCCGGGGGTAGAACGGCCCCTGCGGCATGCGGCTGACTGGCGACGATTTGTGGGCAGAAAGGCCAACGTCCTCAGTCAGGTATTGGGTGGAAGAGTGGAAGTGGAAATTCTGGGCGTCGAGGGTGAGCCCGGATTCGAGGTTGGGGTTGTCCGTGATCAGAAAGGCGTCGAGCACCGAGTGCCTCTCTCGGAGGTGAAGGAGGCGCGGCTGGTACTCGTTTGGAAATCGTGAGGAACAAGGCATGACCGGAACCGCAGAAATTCTCGCCGCGATTCGCGAATTGTCGCATCTCAAGCAGCTCGATCGTACCGAGCTGCATGGGCTGCTGCAGGACGGCATTCATGCCGCCCTCGCCAAGAAGCACGGCCCGAACGTGAAAGCCGAAGTCGAAGTCGACGAGGTGAAGGGAGACATTCGCATTGTGCTCCTCAAGACGGTGGTGGCCGAAGTCCTCGACGCGGGGGCCGAAGTCTCCGTCGAGGAGGCCCAGTTCGAGGACGCGGAGTTCCAGATCGGTGACGTGATGGAAATCCCCGTGGACTTTGCCGAGTTTGGGCGGAGTGCGGTGCAGGCGGCCAAGCAACGCATCATTCAGCGCGTGCGCGAAGGTGAGCGCATGCGCATTCGCGACGAGTTCTCCACCAGGGTCGGTGAACTGCTCAGTGGCGAGGTCCAGCAGGTGGAGCGCGGCAAACTGGTGCTGATGCTCGCGAAGTACCGCGAGGCCGAAGCGATCATGCCGTACCGCGAGCAGAATCATCGCGAGCACTTCCACAATGGCGATCCTGTGCGCGCGGTGCTCAAGCGTGTCGAGGAGACGCCCAAGGGGCCTCGCCTCATCCTGACGCGTGGCGACCCACTCTTCGTGAAGGCGCTGTTCAAGCTCGAAGTCCCGGAAATCCAGCAGGGGATTGTCGAGATTCGTGCGGCTGCGCGTGAAGTCGGGAGCCGTACCAAGATTGCCGTCTGGTCGAAGGATGAGTCCATCGATCCGGTGGGTGCCTGCGTGGGCCTCAAGGGTGCTCGCGTGCAGGCGGTCGTGAACGAGCTGAGTGGCGAGCGTATCGACATCGTGCCCTGGTCGAACGATCCGGAGCGCTTTGCCAAGCTGGCACTGGCCCCGGCGCGTGTGGCGCGTGTCTTCTCCGACCCGGAGAACCGAACCATTCAGGCCGTGGTCGACGAGGATCAGCTGTCACTGGCGATTGGCCGCAATGGCCAGAATGTGCGCCTGGCCTCGGAGCTCACCGGCTGGAAGATCGATCTCTATTCCAGCCGCGAGTGGATGGAGCGCGCCGAGGCGCCGGTGTTCAACCCGCTGCCTGACGAGTCCGAACTGGCTGCCGACGTCAAGCTCTCCGAGATTGAAGGGCTGGCACCGGCGACGGTGGCAGTGCTGGAGGACGCCGGATACCGCACCTTCAACGATATCATCGACCTGGAACGCGAGGATTTCCTCAAGTTGCCCGGCATTGCGCCCGAAGAAGCGGATCGCATCATGAGCATGCTGAACGAACTGACCACGGAGGACGGTGGATCCGAGGCAGGAGAAGGCTGAGCCGGAACCAGCGCCGATGGACGCGGCGACCGAGCGCAAGGTGCTCGGTCTCGTCGGGCTGGGAGCGAGGGCACGGAACGTGGTCGTCGGGGTGGAGCGGGTAAAGGATGCGGCACGACGTGGGAAACTGAAGCTGGCGCTTGTGGCACCCGATGCCTCGCATAACAGCCGGGAGAAGGTGTTGCCACTGTTGCGGGCGCGCCGGGTGCGAGTGATCGAGGGGCCGGGGGCGGCCTCGTTAGGGTCGGCGGTGGGGAAAGAGAGCGCAGCGGCCATCGGGATCACCGATGCATCGCTGGCAGCCGGGATCCGGCGGGTAGTGGATCCGGGGGCTGTGACTGGCAGGCAACATGGGTCCGGCCGGACTCGTTAGGAGGATCGTTTGAGCAAGCTGCGCGTACACGACATGGCAGGCGAGTTCGGTATCTCGGCGGAAGATCTGATGCAGATCTTGCGGCAGATGGACCTACCCGTGCGTAGCCACCTGAGCCCGCTCACCGACGACCAGGTCGCCCGCATTCGCGCCCGATGGGAGCGCGAAAAGCGTGCGCGGCAGGAGAAGCCCGCGGCCGCGCCCGCAGCCGCCGCGCGACGTCGCCGTGGTACTGCGGCGCCCGAAGCGGCGCCTCCGGTCGAAGCGGCTGCCGCCCCGCGCGGTCCCGTGCGACGCCGCAAGGCCGCCGACCTGCCTCCGACCGAAGCCGAAGTGCCTCTCGAGGTCGAGGCACCCGAGGTGGAGGAGCCGGTCCACGAGGCGCCCGCAGTCGAGGTGGTCGTCGCCGCAGTTGAGACGCCGACTGAACCCGTGGTCGAAGAAGTGGTCGAAGAAGTGGTCGCGCCCCCGGTCATCGAGGAAGCTCCGCCGGCAGAGCCCGCGCCCGAGGTGAATCGCGCGCCGTCGCTGCCACCGCGGCCCGCGTATTCGTCGTCCGCCCCAGCGTCGCAGCAGCGGCCCCCCAGCCCGCCACAGGCGAGCCAGAATCCCGGCGCGCCTGCGCGTCCGCGTCCTCGTCCGGTGGTGCCAGGTGCTCCGCGCCCGCGTCCGTCGGCTGGAGGCTCGTCGTTTGGTCCGCCACGTCCCGTCGCTTCGGCGACGCCGTCAGGCGGAGTGGGTGTGCCCCCTCGTTCCGACGACCGGCGCCCCTCGACCGGTGGTGATTCCGGTGGACGCAACAACAAGAAGAAGGGCAAGCGAGATCGGGTCGACCAGGAAGAGGTGTCGGCAAACATCTCCCGCGTCATGTCCTCCATTCGTGGTCCCGCCAAGCGCGGCCCACGCCGCCCCGAAGATGGGCGGGCAGACATGGAGGCCATGCGCCGCGAGGAAGCCGAACGCGAAAAGAAAACCGTCCGCGTCAACGAGTTCATCACGGTTGCTGAACTCGCCGAGATCCTGAAGGTGCCCCCCACCCAGATCGTGGGGTTCGCCTTCAAGAACCTCGGATTGATGGTCACCATCAATCAGCGCCTCGACTTCGACCAGATCGAACTGATCGCCAGCGAGTTCGGCTTTCAGGCGGTCAAGGAAGAGGAGTACGCGGCCGATCTCGGATCGCAGGCTCCGGCCGACGAACCGGCGAGCCTCAAGTCGCGCCCGCCAGTCGTCACCATCATGGGTCACGTCGACCATGGGAAGACGTCGCTGCTCGACTACATCCGGAAAGCCAACGTCGTGGCGGGTGAGGCCGGTGGCATCACGCAGCACATCGGCGCATATCATGTGTCGCTTCCCAGCGGCAAGCTGATCACCTTCCTCGATACGCCGGGTCACCAGGCCTTCACCGCCATGCGTGCACGCGGCGCCCAGGTCACGGATATCGTGGTGCTGGTGGTCGCGGCCAACGACTCGGTGATGCCACAAACGATCGAAGCCGTGTCGCACGCGAAAAACGCGGGCGTGCCGCTGATCGTGGCCATCAACAAGGTCGACCTCCCCGAAGCCAACCCCATGCGGGTGTCGCAGGACCTGCTGCAGCACGGCGTGGTCCTCGAACAGTTTGGTGGTACGGTGCTCTCCACGGCCATTTCGGCCAAGAAGGGGACCAACGTCGCGGAGCTGCTCGATCAGATCCTGCTCCAGGCTGAAATTCTCGATCTCAAGTCCAATCCCGACAAACCGGCCACGGGCTCGGTGATCGAAGCGCAGCTCGATGCCGGCAAGGGACCTGTTGCCACCATCCTCGTGCAGGGTGGTACCCTCAAGGTCGGCGACAACTTCATCTGCGGCCTCTTCTCCGGTCGCGTGCGGGCCTTGCTGGACGAACGCGGCAAGACGGTCAAGGCAGCTGGACCGGCAATCCCGGTTCAGGTGCTCGGCCTCACCGGCGTGCCCATGGCGGGCGACCAGTTCCTCGTGGTCGATGACGCCACCCAGGCACGTGAAATCGCCCAGCGCCGCGAACGGCTCGACCGCGAAGCCAAGAGCCGCCGCACGTCCAAGTCTGCGGTCACGCTCGAAGACTTCATGTCGCAGGCCGCGGCTGGGCAGAAGAAAAATCTCCGGCTGGTCATCAAGGCCGACCAGGGCGGCCCGGCGGAAGCACTCGCCGACGCCCTTCAGCAGCTCTCCAACGCGGAAGTGTCGGTGGAAGTGGTGCATCGCGGCGTCGGTGCCATCACGGAAGGCGACATTCTGCTGGCACGCGCCTCGGGCGCGGTCATCATCGGGTTCCACGTGCGTCCGGACAACAACGCACGTGCAGCGGCCGAACGTGAAGGTGTGGAGATCAAGCTCTTCCGCATCATCTACGAGGCCGTGGCCCACGTCCGCGCCGCGCTCGAAGGCCTGCTGCGTCCCGAGGAGCGCGAGATCATCCTCGGCGAGGCGGAGGTGCGCGAGACCTTCAAGGTGTCACGTATCGGCACCATTGCCGGATGTCACGTGCGGAGTGGACTCATCAACCGCGCTGGTCGTGTTCGCCTCGTTCGCGATGGCACCGAGATCTTCGAGGGGACCATCGGATCGCTGCGGCGATTCAAGGACGACGTGAAGGAAGTCAAGGAAGGCTACGACTGCGGTATCGGCATCGACAATTTCAACGACCTCAAGGTCGGCGACATCATCGAGTGCTACAAGAAGGAAGAGGTGGCGCGTACGCTGCAGTCGGCGCCTGTCTCCTCCTGACCTGGTGGGGAGCGAGGTTGGTGCCTCGCTCCCGTTCCCGCGCTTTCAACGGAATTTCGCATGGCTTCCGATTCACGCCGTCCCGATCGGGTTGCCGAAGCGATCCGCGAACAGGTTGCGACCTTCCTCGCCGAAGGGGTGAAGGATCCGCGGATCACAGGTCTCGTCACCGTGACGGCGGTCGAAGTCACGCGCGACCTGCGCCATGCGAAAGTTTTTGTCAGCATCATGGGTGAGGAGTCGCAACGCGCGTCGACCATGGAGGGGCTGCACTCGCTGGCCGGTCACCTTCGGAGCCGCCTCGGCCGCTCCCTCCGCACACATGCCGCCCCCGCGATCGAGTTTCGCCTCGATGCCAGCATCGCGAGGGCCGCGCACATCGAGAACCTCCTGGCCCGTATCAAGGATGGGACGATCGGGACCGACGATGCAGGCGATCTCGACTGACGCGTTTGTGCTGGTCGACAAACCGGCCGGCATTACATCGTTTGACGCGGTGCGGGCAGTCGGGCGCGCGCTTGGCACACGTCGCGTCGGGCATACCGGCACCCTCGATCCCTTCGCGACCGGTCTCCTGGTGATGCTGGCAGGGCGGGGGACACGGCTCATGCGGTATGTGCCTGGAGAGCCCAAGGTCTATCGTGCTGAGATCGTCTTTGGTTCCGAGACCGATACCCACGACCTGACCGGGAGCGTCATCCGCGAGGCGGCGTTGCCTGATGAAGAGCAAGTGAGGCGTGTGATCGAACGCCTCACCGGATCCATCGAGCAGCTCCCGCCCGAATACTCGGCTCGCAAGGTGCAGGGAAAACGTGCCTACGAACTCGCTCGCCGCGGAGAAACACCCGACCTCGCGCCGACTCCGGTTGTGGTTCACTCGTGGGAAGTACTGACGCTTGAGCCAACCCGGCTCGTGGCGCGCATCACCTGTGGCGGGGGCACGTACATTCGCGCCCTCGCACGCGATCTCGGCAGGCTCACGGACTCTGCGGCTCATGTCGCCACGCTGCGACGGGAGCGCTGCGGACCGTTTGACATTGCGGATGCGGTGTCGTGGGACGAGGTCAGCGCCGGTCGGGTGGTGACACGTGGACTGCGTGTTGCGCTCCTCGCGATGCCGACGCTCCTGCTCGACGAAGAAGGGGCGCGGCGCGTGAAACACGGTATGACGGTACCGGCGCAGGGTGAGGGCACCCACAGCGCGCTCCTTGGTCCCGATGACGATCTGCTTGGCGTGGCGCGTCGTGAGGGCGATCGCTGGCAACCTGAGACCATCCTTCCCAATGCCTGATCGCAGCGGGCTCCCCCCAGATGTAACCGGCACGGTGTTGACGGTCGGTTCTTTCGATGGTGTGCACCGCGGACATCAGGATGTCCTGGCTCGGCTCGTTGCGCGCGGGAGGGAGCGTGGGGCGCGTACCGTTCTCGTCACCTTCGATCCCCATCCCCTCGAAGTCGTCAATCCCAGCATCGCCCCTCATCTACTCACCGTGGGACACGAGAAGCTCGAGGTGCTCGCCGAGAGTGGTATCGACTATCTCGCCGTGCTGCCGTTTACCAAGGCGCTGGCCTCGCTCGATGCCGTCCAGTTCGTGGACCGCGTTTTGGTGGAGCGTTTTCGCGTCTCACACCTGCTCATGGGCCACGATCATGCCTTTGGCCGCGGGAGGGCGGGGAATCCGCAGGTGCTCAAGGCACTCGGCGAAACGCGCGGCTTTTCGGTCGAGGTGATCGAACCCGTCATGGCGGGGGCGGGCCAACCTGTCTCTTCGACCTTCATCCGGCGCGCCGTAGGAGGCGGGGACCTGGCGAGTGCCGCGGACGGCCTGGGTCGCCCCTATTCGCTCGGCGGCCGTGTCAGCCACGGCGAACGGCGGGGTAGGCTGCTGGGCTACCCCACCATCAACCTCCCCATCGAGTCCGAGCGCAAGCTCCTCCCCCCGCATGGCGTCTACGTCGTGCGGGTCCAGACTCCACTGGGGACCTTCGGCGGCATGACCAATCTCGGCCCCCGGCCGACATTTGGTGACCCAACTGTGTTACTGGAGGCGCACCTTTTTGACGCCGAAGGTGACTTTTATGGAGGGCGGGTACGGGTCGATTTCCTCCGGCGGCTCCGAGACACCCTGAAGTTCGATGGAATCGAGGCGTTGACAGCTCAATTGGGTCGTGACGAAGCGGAGGCTCGCGAGGTTCTCCGGAGCCAGAGTGTGTCGCGGTCGTTGACTCCCCCCAGCGGCGCTTCTAACCTTCAAAGCTCCCCAAACGCACATTTTTCCTGAGCTTACGGCATGTCTAACCTGAAGTACCGACTGGGTTTGATTGCGGCACTCGTGCTCGCGTCCATCTGGGCGCTGTTCCCGAGAACCGTGGTGGAACGCGTGAGCCGCAACGGCGCATTCGCGTACGACACCGTGCGTCGCTTTCCGCTCAAGCGCGGTCTCGATTTGCAGGGCGGCATGCATCTGTCTCTCGAGGTGGATGACTCCAAGCAGGCTGTAGCGGACAAGAGTGATGCACTCGATCGCGCGCTCAAGGTGGTCCGCTCCCGCATTGACCAGTTTGGTGTTTCCGAGCCCGTTGTGCAGAAGGCCGGCACCGACCGCATCATCGTCGAGCTCCCGGGGATCGATGATCCCGAGCGGGCCGAGGGTGTCGTGAAGGCACAGGCCTTTCTGCAGTTCCAGATTACCGACGAATCACAGGCGCTCGAAAAGGTCCTCCCCCGCTTCGACCAGATTGTCCGAAGCAAGGGCACAGCGGTCGCGAGTGCCGCCACCGGAGCCGCTGCAGCACCGGCGACCACAGGCCTCGATCTCTTCAGCAAGAAAGACTCTGCGGCCCCTGGCGACACGACCAAGAAGGATTCCGCGAGCGCTGCAGTGCCCGGCTTGACCCCGAATAGTGGCGGCGCGGTTTCCAAGCTCATCGCTCCCGGGGGCATCCCCGGCGAGTACGTGGTGGCGGCAGCTGACCAGCTCACCCTGGCGAGCTACCTGGCGATGCCGGAGATCCAGGCCGCCATGCCACCGGGACGCGAACTCCTCTGGGGTGCAGACACCGTTTCACAGGGTGCCGCTCCGTTCCGCACGCTGTACATGGTAGAGTCGCGGCCGATCATCACCGGCGAATATCTCGAAGACGCCAAGCCTAACCAGAGCCCCACCGACGGCACGATCGTCGAGTTCCGCTTCAATAACGAAGGGGGCCGCAAGTTCCGCAGTGAGACTGGCAAGCATGTGCAGGACTACATGGCCATTGTGCTCGATGACAAAGTCATGGGCACACCACCGGTCATCATCCAGGCCATCGGTGCTCGCGGACAGATCACCATGGGGCAGGGGCGCCCGCTGCAGGCCGCGCAGGACCTCGCGCTCGTGCTGCGTGCCGGTTCGCTCCCGGTGCCACTCAAGGTGGCCGAAGTCCGGTCGATTGGCGCCTCGTTAGGTGCCGACTCCATCTCCAAGGGCACCACGGCCATGGGCATCGCGGTGCTGCTGGTGGTGGTGATCATGATCGGGTACTACCGCTTCTCCGGTACGCTCGCGGTGGGCGCCCTGGTGTTGTTTGTGCTCTTCACGCTCGCGATTCTGGCGGGCTTTGATGCGGTGCTCACTCTGCCGGGCCTGGCCGGTCTGGTGCTCTCGGTGGGTATCGCCGTCGACGCCAACGTGCTGATCTTCGAGCGCATCCGCGAAGAGCTGGATCGCGGAAAGACCGTGCGGACTTCGATCGACGAAGGCTTCAAGCATGCCTGGAGTGCCATCGTTGATACATCGGTTGCCACCATCCTGACGGCGGCCGTGTTGTACCAGTACGGCACCGGTCCCGTTCGTGGTTTTGCCGTTACCCTCATCGCCGGCATCGCGGCCTCGCTCTTCTGCGCCGTGTTTGTCGTCAAGACCTTCTACCTGGTGTGGCTGTCGCGCGCCAAAACCGCGCAGACGCTGAGCATCTGATGATACGCATCTTCCACAACACCAGCTTCGACTTCATCAAGTGGTGGCGCCAGGCCGCCATTGCGACCGCCGTCTTCATTCTCCTCGGCGTAGCGTCCTTCCTTGTCGCGGGTGGCGTCAACTACAGCATCGAATTCACCGGCGGAACACTCATGCAGGTGAAGTTCACTGGCGCGGTGAACGACGGTGAAATCCGGGCGGCACTCGACGGCGCCGGTGTCCGCAACGCGGAAATCCAGCGCTTTGGAGAGGCCGGGGAGTACACCATCCGCGCCCAGGACCGCGAGACGGTTTCGTCGCAGGATACCACGGCGAGCGGCGTCGCGACGCAGATCCGCGCCGCACTTGAACAGAAGTACGGCGCGCCCAACGTCAAGATCGAACGCACCGAAGCGGTGGGGCCAAAGGTGGGCGGTGAGCTCCGACGCGGGGCGGCTATCGCCATGTTGCTCGCTTCCTTCGTCACACTCCTCTATCTCGCCTTCCGTTTTGAGTGGCGCTTCGGCGTGGCCGCCGTTCTTTCCACGGCGCACGACGTGCTGGTAACACTCGCCTTCATCAAGCTGATGAACATCGAGGTGTCACTCGTCGTTGTCGGTGCCATCCTCACGCTGCTGGGTTACTCGGGTAACGACACGATCATCATCTTCGACCGCGTCCGTGAGAACCTGAAGAAGGGCCGCAAGGAGTCGTTGTACGACTCGCTCAACCGGTCGATCAACGAAACCCTGCCGCGTTCGATCCTCACGCACACCACCACGCTCGCGGCGACCCTTGCTCTGCTGCTCTTTGCCGGCGAGGTACTGCGTCCCTTTGCGCTGGTCATGACGTTTGGTGTGTTCGTCGCCACCTTCTCGTCGATCTACGTGGCGTCGCCGCTCCTCCTGTGGATTGAGCGCAAGTTCCCACGCGCCGCAACGGACAAGGCGCACGCATCCAGGGCGGCGACAGCCGCCGAGCCGACCACCGAACGAGCGGCCCGATCCGCTCCCGCGGCACGGCCGAGCCGGGCGACTCGCTGATCCTGTCACAAACCGCCGCCGCAAGCGGCGGTTTGTACATCCGGTCATGGCGCGCTTCATCGACAGTCACGTCCATCTGGCAGACCCGGCCTTCGATGACGACTGCGACGCACTCATCGAGGGCGCCCGGGTCACCGGAGCCGTCGCCCTCATCTGTATTGGCGAATCGTTAGGGGCCGCCGATCGTGCCGAGGTCATCGCCGCACGATGGCCAGGTTTCGTGTACTGGACCGCCGGCGTCCATCCGCATGACGCGGCTTCGTATGACCCGGACACCGTGCCCGACGCCATCCGTGGCCACGTGGCACGCGGTGCCGTGGCCATTGGGGAGTGTGGTCTCGACTACCACTACGACCACTCCCCGCGCCCGCAGCAGCGGCGTGCCTTTGCCGAGCAGCTTGCCCTGGCCCAGCAACTGGGGCGGCCCGTGGTGGTCCATACCCGGGAGGCCGTCGATGATACGGCCGCGATGGTCGCCGAGGCCGGGAACGCGGGCATCAAGGGCGTTTTGCATTGCTTCAGCGGGCCGGCCTCACTCGCCGAGGTGGCCATAGCCGCGGGGTGGTACCTCTCGTTCAGTGGCGTGGTGACTTTCAAAAAGTGGATGGACGACGCCCTCATCCAGGCCGCACCCCTTCATCGCATCCTGATCGAGACCGATGCACCCTACCTGGCGCCGGTGCCGCATCGGGGAAAGCGGAATGTGCCTTCGTTCGTTGCACACACACTCGCGCATGTCGCGCGGGCGCGCGGCCTCAGCGTCGACGAGATGGGTGATGTAACAACCCACAACGCTCAGGTGTTTTTCGGGCTGGCGGGCGTCACGCCCTGACCGTACAATCCGCGCGGACTCGGACTCCCGGTACCATCCACGCCTGACGTCGTGCCTCACATGTCATTTCCTTCGGATATCGAGATTGCGCAGGCGGCCAAACTCCGGCCCATCACCGAAGTCGCCGCCGAGCTGGGCCTCACACCCGACGATCTCGACCTCTACGGAAAGTACAAGGCCAAGATCCCGCTCGAGATCACACAACGCCCTGCACGTGGACGTTTGGTTCTTGTCACGGCCATCAATCCGACCGCGGCGGGGGAGGGCAAGACCACCACGTCCGTCGGGCTCGCGCAGGCGTTCCGCAAGATCGGCAAGCGCACCGCACTCTGTATCCGCGAACCCAGTCTCGGCCCCGTGTTCGGCGTGAAGGGTGGAGCTGCGGGCGGTGGGTATTCGCAGGTGCTGCCGATGGAGGACATCAACCTCCACTTCACCGGGGATTTCCACGCGATTTCGTCGGCGCACGCGCTCCTCTCCGCGATGATGGACAATCATCTGCAGCAGGGGAATGCGCTCAAGCTCGATCCGCGCCGCATTACCTGGCCGCGCACGATTGACATGAACGACCGCGCGCTGCGCAAAGCCGTGATCGGCCTTGGTGGTCCCGCGGAGGGCGTCGTGCGTGAAGAGCGCTGGGTGATCATTCCGGCCAGTGAGGTGATGGCGATTGTTGCCCTCTCCACCTCCTTCGCCGATCTCGAGGAGCGTCTCGCACGCATCATCGTCGGTTCCACCGCAGGCGCCAACCGCCAGCCCGTTCGTGCGGGGGAACTGAAGGCCTCTGGAGCAATGGCCATGCTGCTCAAGGACGCCATCAGGCCCAATATCGTGCAGACACTCGAAGGGGGGCCTGCCTTTGTGCACGCGGGACCCTTTGG
Organism: uncultured Gemmatimonadota bacterium; assembly: GCA_902826615.1. Lineage (GTDB taxonomy): Bacteria > Gemmatimonadota > Gemmatimonadetes > Gemmatimonadales > Gemmatimonadaceae > RBC101. The sequence continues at coordinate 17,239 of CADEFN010000003.1, read as the reverse complement.
CAACATCGCGCACGGCTGCAACTCCATTCTTGCTACCCGAGCCGGCTTGGCTCTGGCCGATATCGTCGTCACAGAGGCAGGCTTCGGTTCAGACCTCGGCGCTGAGAAGTTCTTCGACATCAAGTGCCGCACGGGTGGGCTCAACCCCGAAGCCGCGGTGCTGGTCGCAACCGTTCGGGCGCTCAAGATGAACGGTGGCGCCAACAAGAAGGATCTGGCGCGCGAAGACATCGGGGCACTCGAGCGCGGTCTTCCGAATCTCGAGCATCACATCCAGAACGTGAAGCAGTTCGGTGTGCCCGTCGTGGTGGCCGTCAATCGCTTCGCCAGTGACTCCGACGCCGAGCTGAAGATGGTAGCCGATTGCGCGCGGAAGGCCGGGGTGCGTGTGGCGCTGAATGAGGTCTTCGCCAAGGGCGGCGAGGGCGGCATCGAGCTCGCGCACGAAGTGCTGGCCATGCTCGACGCAGGGGGCGCTCACTATGCGCCCATTTACGATGCCGCGCGACCCATCAGGGAGAAGGTGGAAACCATCGCCCGTCGTGTGTATGGAGCCGACGGGGTGGACTACGCGCCGAAAGCAGAACGCTCCATTGAGTATCTCGAGTCCATCGGTATGGGTTCGACCCCGATCTGCATGGCCAAAACGCAGTACTCGCTCACCGACGATGCCAGTCAGCTGGGCCGGCCCAAAGGCTTCCGTATGACGGTGAATGAGGTGTACCCGGCCGCTGGCGCCGGATTTGTCGTGGCGCAGTGTGGTGACATCATGACCATGCCCGGCCTTCCCAAGGAACCAGCCGCTGAGCGCATGGCCGTGACGTCCGACGGCGCCATCACCGGTTTGTTCTAGTCGTCCCATCATCCTCACACTCGCTCATCGTGCTTCAGCATATCCACACAGACAATGCGCCAGCGGCTATCGGCCCCTACTCCCAGGGGATCGTTGCTGGTGGCTTCCTTTTCGCTGCCGGGCAGATCCCTCTCGACCCCTCCACCATGGCGGTGGTGCCCGGTGACGTTGTGGCCCAGGCGGATCGGGTGCTCCAGAACCTCTCAGCCGTCCTGGCACAAGCTGGATGTGGCTGGGGCGACGTGGTGAAGACAACCGTCTATCTCCACGACATGGCCGATTTCCCCCGGGTGAACGAGGTGTATGCCAAAGCGTTAGGCGATGCACGTCCGGCGCGCGCGACCGTGCAGGTGGCTGGCCTCCCGCGCGGTGTCCTCGTCGAGATCGACGCGATCGCCAAGGTGCCCTGAGCGCGCACTCGGCGGATCACAACACACTCAGCACTTGCGCAGATGGTGGGATCGGGTTTCCCTGATCTTGCCATCTGCATCTGCCATCTGCCATCTAGAGAGATGTCCAACTCCCGCGAACAGATCTTCCGCCTGACCCAATTCGCGCGCTGCGCGGGTTGAGCCGCCAAGATGGGTCCGGGCGACCTCAAGCAAGCGCTGGCGCCGCTTCCTCTTCACGCCCATCCCGACCTGCTGGTCGGTCGCGAATCGTTCGATGACGCGGGGGTCTTTCGGCTGTCCCCCGATCTCGCCCTCGTCCAGACCGTGGACTTCTTTGCGCCCATCGTCGACGACCCGTACACCTTTGGCCAGATTGCTGCAGCAAACGCCTTGTCCGACGTCTATGCGATGGGCGGGGAGCCGCTGACGGCACTCTCCATCGTGGGGTTTCCCTCCGGGAAACTCCCGCTCGAGGTGCTGACCGAAATCGTGAGAGGCGGTCAGGACAAAGTGCATGAAGCCGGTGCCGTCCTTGTGGGTGGTCACACCATCATCGATGACGAACTCAAGTTCGGACTGTCCATCACCGGCCGCGTGCATCCGGATCGCATGCTCACCAATGCGATGGCCAGACCGGGTGACATCCTGATCCTCACCAAGCCGCTCGGTACCGGCATCGTGGCCACAGCGGTCAAGAAGGGTGTTGCTCCGGCCGGAGCCGAAGAGGCGATGATCGAAAGCATGCGGCAGCTCAATGGTCATGCGGCGCGGGTGGCGACCGAATCCGGGGTGCGCGCGGCCACTGATGTCACGGGCTTCGGGCTGCTTGGCCATGCCTCGCACATTGCACGCGCCAGTGGTGTGACCCTGCGCATTCGACGAAGTGTGTTGCCGACCCTCCCCCACGTGCTGGCACTGCTCGCAGCGGGCATTACCACAGGCGGCGCGGATCGCAATGCCGATTACCTGGCTCCGCTGACCCATGGGTGGACATCAGCCAGCGACGCCGAGCGATCACTCCTTGTGGATCCGCAGACCTCTGGCGGGTTGCTCCTCGCATGTCCGCCGGGCGAGGTGGAGCGCTATCTTTCGCGCGTACCGGGTGCCGTGGCCATCGGTGAGGTGGTGGAATCCGGGGAACACTTGCTGATCGTGGAGTAGGAGAGAACTGGGGGCGGATGTGGTCTGGTGGCTGCCGTCGTCTTCAAAACGGCTGTGACCCGGCATCGCCGGGTTGGGTGGGTTCGATTCCCGCACGCTCCCGCCATCGCTCCCTCCCATCACGACCTCTTGCGCGACTCGATGACCTTCCGGGCACACCAAGCGGTTCTGGCCCTTCTAGCGTTAGGCTTTCTCCCCCTCGCGGTGGGGGCGCAACGCGCCGACTCAGTACGCGCGGGAGTCCCGCGTTCGGACTCGGCGCGGGTGGTAGCGGCGCCACGGCCAGCGCCACCGCGTGACCCGTTTGCGCCTCCCATCACGCCGCGGCGTGCCTTCCTCTATTCGCTGGCGCTCCCCGGCCTGGGACAAGCCAAACTGCAGCGTCCCTCCGCCGGTGCCGTCTATGCAACCACCGAAATGCTCTCACTCGTGATGCTGGGAAAGTCACGATATGATCTCGAAATTGCGAAGCGCCGGGTAAGGGAGCGTGTCGTTGACACCTACCAGCTTGACGGAAATGGGGCGCCGACCTTCAAGGATGGGCTTCCCGTCGTGAAGGACACGCTCGTCAGCCGGTATGCGCAGCCGAGGGACGACGAGCTCCGGAGCCGGCTCAAGGCGCGTCGCCTGCACTACGAAGACTGGATCGCCCTCATCGCCTTCACGCATCTCTTTTCGGGCGCTGACGCTTTTGTCTCGGCGCATCTGTGGGATCTGCCGAAGCAGGTAGAGATCCGCTCCCTTCCGTCCGGCGCCACAGGTGTCGGCGCCCGAATTCCGCTGCCGCGCTCCCCGCGCTGAGTCAGTAGTTCGAGATGGGTCGTATGACCCTTGGTCGCATGGCGTGCCCGACGTACCGTCGACAAGTTGCAGGCTGAGCCGTCACACAGGCCTTTCGCGCCTGTTGAGGTGGATGCCTCGCCGCCTCGATTATTTCGGGACGCGGCACCGGAAAAAACGACCGACATCACGTGGGGGACGTGTGTAATGCACATAGGGAACCATCGAAGCCGAGCCGTAGGCTGGGCTGCCATGCTGGGACTGGTCATCGCGTGCGGAGGGGGTGGCGACGGGCCAGGCGTCACACCACCGCCCGACAACACGCCGGCAACGGTCACGCTCTCAGCCACGGGCACGGCGACCATCACGTCGGGAAACACGCTGACTCTGACCGCGAACGTACTCACGCGCGACGGCCGCCCTGTGTCCGGTGCAACCGTGGTGTGGACCAGTTCGAATCCCCAGATCGCGACGGTCGACAACGGTCTGATTACGGCGATTCTCGTCGGTACAACACAGGTGACGGCAGCGGTGGGTTCGGTGACATCCGCGCCGATTGCCATCACAACAGTGGCAGGCGCCGCGACTCGGTTGGCCCTGCGAACCCAGCCTGGCGGCGCAGCAGTGGGGGCTGCGTTCACAACGCAGCCGGTCGTCGAGGTGCGAGACGCAGCCGGCAATGTGGTCAGCACGGCGTCGGCCGCGGTCACCGCTGCGGTGGCGAGTGGCGGCGGGGCATTGGCGGGCACAGCGACTGTTTCCACGGCAAACGGGGTAGCCACCTTCACTGACCTGGGAATGACCGGTGTAGCTGGCGCGCGAACATTGTCGTTCTCCGCCACATCGCTCACTGCGGCAACCTCAGGGTCGTTCACCCTCAGCCCTGGCGCCCCCGCCCAGCTCGTAATCACCCGCCAGCCGGTGGGTGGGGCGGTAGCGGCACCGCTGCTGACCCAACCGATCGTGGAGCTGCGTGACGTGAGCGGTAACGTGTCTACCGGGTCAACGGCACAAGTGACCGCCGGCCTGTCGGGATTCACGGGAACGGTGGGCGGCACGGTCAGTGTTGCGGCGGCCGCAGGTGTCGCCACATTCAGCAACCTCCAGGTGAACGGACAGCCCGGTACCTACTCGCTCACCTTCGCGACGGCTGGAGTGCCCGGGGTGACGGCGCGCGCTGTGGTGCTTCCCGCCATTGTCTTCGGCTTCGGGAATCAGAAAGTGCAGATTCTGGATGCCGGGGCGAATGCAACGCCTGCCGTATCGAGTGGATCGGCCGCGACATTCACCGCGCGCGCACCGTCCCGAGTGAGCGTCGACAATGCGGGCCGGCTGACAGCAAACAATGAAGGGCAGGGGTTCCTCGTGGCGAGCAACGCCCTGGGAGCCGACTCGGTGCTTGCCATCGTCACGCGATCGGCGGGTGGCCCGGTCGTGCGGACATCGTTAGGCTCCTACGTGCTGGTGCCGGGCGATACCACGGTGATCGATCTCGTGCTGGATCCGCGCACAACCCCCGTGGGTGCTCTCACAGCCATCGTGAGCCTCAACACGCAGGACTTTGCGCCACGGTACGCCATCGCCTCGGTGAACAATCCCGGCGTGCAGGTCGCGGCGGCCGAGACCAACCCGAACGTCTTTCGCTTCAGCATCGTCACGACGACACCCATTGTGGCTCCGCTTGTCTTTGGCCGGCTGGCATTGGTGAGTGGCCCGCTCAACTCGCGTCTCACGCTGACCGTCACGGCTGCGGACGTCTTCGCACCGGACGGACAGGACCTCTTCACGCGTATGACGTCAACGTTCTACCCATTTGTCTTCCGATGAAACGCATACTTTCCCTCGGGGTCGCCACACTGCTGATCCTGCAGAGCTCGGCTTGTCGGGAGACTCTGCCAGAGTTACCAAAGCCGGCGCTGCCGGTGGCCAATGCGGTTGAGGCGGGCGTCGTGGCGTCTCGACTGGCGGCGGAGCCAGGCGATACGGTCATGGTCCTGGTCCGGCTCGCCCGGGGTACGGACGTTGCCGTACCGGGGAGTTTTGCCGTCCGGCTGGGATACGATCAGACGCGGCTGCGTTACGACTCCGAACAGACCCTGGACAATGCCGGTCTGCGCGCCGTGAACGGCGAGATACCAGGGGACCTTCGCGCGGCTGGCGCATCGCCGTCCGGGTTTGTGTCCGGTGACCTCCTCGCCCTGCGTTTCATCGCGTTAGGCGCAGGATCGGTCGGGACGCTCCGGTTGTCGGTGGACCAGCTCGCCGCGGCCGACGGCGCCGAATTCTCCGGCGTCGTCATCCGTCCTCCCGTTGCCGATGCGTCGGTGTCCCGATGAAGACCACCTGGACGATCGTCGCGCTGTTGTGCCTGGCGCAGGGATGCCGTTCCGCTCCACGCGAGGTTCCTGACGCGGCCCAACCAGTGCCGCAACCCTCCACAACACCACCGGGCACCGGTGCGTCGGGAGCGCCGGTGCTGAGCGCGCTCGCGCCCGACTCCGTGCGTCTGGACGCGCGGACCATCAGCGAAGTGGTGTTGCGGGGAAGTGGCTTTGCGCCTGCCGGCACCAATACCGTTCGCATCGGTCCCATCGTACTGACCAGTGTTCCGGCCAATGCGGCAGGCACTGAGATCCGCGTGGTGGTTCCTGCTCGTTATGCAACCAACAATGAGGCGCCCCCGCGCCCGCTCTTTCCTGGCTCGTATCCCGTTACCGTCGAAACACGAGGACTCACCAGTGCCTCGGTCATGCTGAAGGTGATTCAATGAAGCGTGTATTCCTGATGCCAGCGTGCGCGGTGATCCTCGCCACCGTCACCTCCGCGTTCACCGTGCAGGCTCAACACGATGAAGACGCCAAGGTTCGATCAGTCATGCAGCGGGCGTATGTGAACCAGCGCGTTGGCCCCGGCGGCAAGATCCCCGATGATCTCGTCTACCGAGCTTGGCGCGAAGTGTCTGCACTCCCGTTCGCCTCCTCCGGCATCCTCGCCGATCCCTCGTGGCGACCACTGGGCCCGGCCGGACTCTTCATCAATCAGGAGTCGTTTGGTGGTGTCTACGGAGGAGAGTTGAAATCGGGTCGTGTCAACTCGATCGCCTACCATCCCACTGACTCGCGCACCATGTACATCGGGTCGCAGGGTGGTGTCTGGAAAACGATCAACGGTGGAACGACCTGGGCGCCGATCACCGACCTCCAGTGCACGCCGTCAATCGGTGCGGTGGTGGTCGATCCCGTGAATCCCAACAACCTGTACGTGGCTACGGGCGACGGACGCGGTTTCGTGCAGGCCGGGTGTGGTGTGCTGCGCTCTACGGACGGCGGCAACACCTGGACGCCGCCGGCAACCGGTGCGCTGCAGGGACAGTTCACCTTTCATATGGCCCTTGACCGGCGCACCGCGGGCTCGGTGAACAGCACCACGGTGGTCGCGGCCACCAACCGGGGGGTCTATACATCGACCAACAGTGCCCAATCCTGGAGCCAGCGCATCATTGGTTTTGCCACGTCGGTCATCGCCGACGCCACACGTGACGGCCTCTTCTACGCCAGTGTTGTGCAAGGCAACTCCAATCCGCGAACCACCGTGTGGCGTTCCGCCGATGGTGGCTTGACGTGGAATGCACTCCCCTCGCCATTGGCGAGCGGTGCCACCTTCGCACGCATTGAGCTCGCGTCATCGCCTGCGGCGCCTGACCAGATCTTTGCGCTGGCGGGCAACCTCGAAACGCGTGCCTTTATCGGGCTGTACCGTTGGGACGATGCACAGCAGCGTTGGGTGCAGCTGGCCGTGCAAGGCCTGGTCACCTCGGGCGATGCCTACCCCGCGACCTTCGGTGAGCAATCCGAGTATGACCTGCTCCTGGGCGTTGATCCTCGAAACGCAAACCGCATCTGGATCGGCGGAGTCGGCACGTTCAGGTCCGACGACGGCGGGCAGACCTTCCGCCACACCGCGCCCAATGTGCACGTCGACTTCCACGTCATGGCGTTCAGCCCAAGTGATCCGACACAGGTGGCGGTGGGAACCGACGGCGGCGTCTACCTCTCCTATGATGCCGGTCGCACCTTTCGCTCACGCAACCAGGGCCTCGCCATCTCGCAGGTCTACCAGGGCATTTCGGTTCACCCGAGCGGGCAGTGGGTCTTTGCAGGGCTACAGGACAACAACGCCATCTACTACACGGGCTCGTCCATCTGGGGAAATTTGTCCCTCCTCGGCGATGGGGGCTGGACGGTCGTCAATCGCACAGATCCGTCGACCATTTGGGTGACCCACTCGTTCAGCAATTTCGTCTTGCGACAGGCGCGTGGCACCAAGGAGGAGGACCGTTCCACCGGCATCAACTCCCAGGATCGCGGAGGACCACCCCGACCCCTGGTGATGGATCCGGTGTCCACGTCGACGCTCTACTTCGGCACGCATCGTCTCTATCGCACCACCAATGAGGGGCTCAACTGGCAGCTCATCGCGGACGATATCACGCGGGGATCGGGCTACATCACGGCGCTCGCCGTTGCCCCGGGTGACTCACGGGTCATTTGGGCTGGTACAAGCGATGGCAATCTCGCGGTGTCCCGCGACGCCGGTGCCAACTGGCTGGTGCTGCAGTTTGCGACGGCGCGCACCTTCTCGCGGATCATCATCGATCCTGCCGACGTGAACCACGTCATCGCCACGGGCTCGACACTCAATGCGCCACGGGCCACCGAAACACGTGATGGTGGCCAGTCATTTTTTGCCGGCATTGGACTCAACCTCCCCGATATTCCCGTGCATGTCGGTTTGCAGATTCCCAACTCCAATCTCTTCATGGTGGGGACGGACGCCGGAGTGCTGCAAACGGTCAATGGGGGCGCCACATGGACGCAGGGGCCGCCGGGCCTTCCGGTCAGCATCATCCACGATCTGGTCTACTCGCCGATAACAGGCACGGTGTACGCGGCAACCTTTGGTCGCGGGGTCTTCGCCTTTCGTCCGGGCGCCACACCGCCAGTACTCCGGGGCGATGTCGATCGCGATGGGCGGCTCAGCGCCCAGGATGCCCTCCACATCCAGCAGGCGCTCGTCGGGCTCGAGTTGCCAGCAGGGAGATCGGCATATCCCGAGGGCGACGCCAACTGTGATGGACGCCTGAGCGCCGTTGACGCGCTCCTGGTCCTGCGTAGTGTGGTTGGACTGCCCAACAGCGGCGCCTGTGTCGGCACCAGCCAGCGCGTGGCCGGCGCTCGTGCCGCGGATCGGGAAGACGTCGCGAGCCGGCGGATCATGCCCGGCGTTCGCGCTGCAGGCCTCTAGTCTCTGCTCGGCCGGCCGGGGAGCTCCCGGCCGGTCACGGGAGGCGTGTGCCGCCGCGGTGGGAGAGCACGGTGATCATCTGGCTGGCGCCGCCAGTCCAGCGAGAGAGGGTGATGCGCTCCGGCTCAACACGAATGTAGGTGGAATCGCCAAGCCAGGTGCCGGCGTTGGCGTACACACCACCAGATGACGCCGTCGTCAGCACCGGCACATGCGAGTGCCCGAAACACACCAGGTCCAGCGTGGCGTCTGCGTCGAGGGCACCAAGGGCCACCTGTTTGAGTCCCTCGCCGCTGTCTGCCGCGCTGTAGGTGCGGCTGGTCGCGGACGTGCCTAACGCCAACCGGCTCGCCCAGTCGGGATGGAGAAGCGTGCGATACACCCAGATCGCCAGGGGGCTGCGCAGCAGGGGGCGTACCGCCCGGTACTTCCGGTCGGCTGCGCCTCGCAGCCCATCCCCGTGCTCAACCCGGCTCTTCCAGCCCGCCAGATCCCCCTTCCACGGCCCCATGACATAGTCGATCCCCGCCTCGCGGCGCAGGAATTCACCACCCCAGCAGTCGTGGTTGCCGGCAACCCACATCACCGGAATACCTGCGTCGGCAAAGGCGGTCACCTCAGCCAGAACACGATATCCGACCCGGGGAATCACCGACTTCCACTCGAACCAGAAGTCAAAGAGATCGCCGTTGATCAGCAGGGAGCCCGCGTCCTTCCGCGCATGGCGTAGGAACGAAACGAGTCCGAGTTCGGCATCCCGCGAGGCCACACCGAGATGGGCGTCCGAGATGATGTAGCACGGTGACGGGAGCACGAGCCGAGTATACGCGCTCCCATCTGCCTTTACAAAGGCTGACGGAGCACCCATTTTCGCCTCAGGTGCTCCCACCGGTTTCGGCACGTCCGTGCCACCGGAATCAGGACGTTTGACCAGCAACCTTCGGAAACATGGCTCAAAGCGCGCTCGGACTTATCGAGACCAAGGGACTCGTCGGTGCCATCGAGGCAGCAGACGCGATGGTAAAGGCGGCCAATGTGCGCCTGATCGGCAAGGAGAAGGTCGGTGGCGGCTACGTCACGGTGATGGTTCGCGGCGACGTCGGGGCCGTCAAGGCCGCCACGGACGCCGGCGCGGCCGCTGCCGAACGTGTTGGCGAACTGGTCTCTGTCCACGTCATCCCGCGACCCCACGCCGAGCTCGAACTGCTCCTCCCGCAGGGCGCACTGAGTGACAGCTGACAAGGCATGGTCGCAGGACGCACTGGGTCTCGTGGAGACACGGGGCCTGGTAGGAGCGTTCGAAGCGGCCGACGCTGGGCTGAAGGCAGCAAATGTCCGGCTGATGGGTACCGAACGCGCCGACGCGGGACTCGTCACGGTCAAGTTCCTGGGAGACGTCGCCGCGGTGAAGGCTGCCGTCGATGCAGGCGCCGCAGCGGCTCAGCGTGTCGGCCAACTGGTATCGGTGCACGTCATCCCCCGTCCACACGACGAACTGACGGTGGTGGCCGAGGACGATGAAGCCTCCGACGCCCCAGTGGCCACCGAGCGCCTTGACTTCGCTGCCCTGGAGCAGATGAAGGTGGTCGAGCTCCGGGCCATTGCACGTCGCGTCACGTCATTCCCGCTCAAGGGTCGTGATGTGGCACGGGCCGGTCGCGACGAGCTCCTCAGCGCATTCCGCACGCTCAGGCGTTAGGCGGCGGCCATGGACGCCGACCTGCTCAGCATCCAGGAAGCGCGCGACCTGGTCGCCCGGGCGGCCGACGCCCAGAAAGCCTTTGCGCGCGCCTCGCAGGCTGATGTCGATCGCATCGTCACGGCCATGGCGCGCGCCGCCAGCGGCGCCGCAGAATCGCTGGCGCGTCAGGCGGTCGACGAAACCGGAATGGGTGTCTACGAGCACAAGATCGTCAAGAACCGCTTTGCCAGCGATGGACTGCTGAAATTCATTCTGCCGTTGCAGACCGTTGGAGTCCTCCGGGAGGATCGTGCCCGGAAGGTGAAGGAACTCGCGGTTCCGATGGGGGTCGTCGGGGCGATTGTTCCCACCACCAACCCCACGTCCACGGCCATTTACAAAGCGCTCATCGCAGTCAAGGCGCGAAACAGTATTGTCATGTCGCCGCACCCGCGCGCCGTCGCCTGCACCCGCGAGACCGCCCGAATCCTCGATGCAGCCGCGGTATCGGCCGGAGCACCGCAGGGACTCGTGTCGTGCATGTCGCGACCGTCCATCGACGGAACGAACGCGCTCATGCGGCATCGCCAAACGGCGGTCCTCCTGGCAACCGGTGGCTCCGACATGGTGCGTGCCGTCTACACCGCGGGGAAGCCGGCGTACGGCGTAGGCCCTGGCAACGTGCCCGCTATCATCGAGCGCACCGCACACCTCGAAAAAGCGGTTGCCGATGTGGTCGACGGCAAGACATTCGACGCGGGAGTGCTCTGCTCGTCCGAAAATTCGGTCGTCGTCGACGCCCCGGTTACGTCGCGGGTGCGAGAGCTCTTCGTCGCCGAGCGCGCGCACTTCTGCTCTCCCGCGGAAAAAGCGCAGCTCGAGCGCTACATGATTCCCGCGTCGGGGAAGGGGATCAACCCGGCCGTGGTTGGCGTGCAACCGCAGCAGATTGCCCGCGCCGCGGGGTTCGAAATTCCGGCGACGGCCAAGCTCATGATTGTCGAGCTCACGTCGGTGGGGCCACAGGACCCCCTCAGTCGGGAGAAACTCTGCCCCGTCCTCGGCTGGTTTGTCGAGGACGGATGGGAGCGGTGCTGCGAACGCGCGATCGAACTGCTGCAGCATGGCGGGATGGGGCACTCCCTCGGCCTGCACTCCACTGATCCGCATGTGATCCAGCGGTTCTTCGAGGAGAAGCCGGCATTTCGCATAATCGTCAACAGCAACACCGCCATCGGTGCCGTGGGCTACACCACCGGCTTTGCACCCGCCCTCACGCTCGGTCCCGGCTCCTGGGGTGGGAGCATCACCTCCGACAACATCACGCCGCTGCACCTCATGAACATCAAGAGACTTGGGGAAGAGGTGCGGCCCTACCGTGATCCCCTGCGCGAAGTCGCCACCTCGCGACCCGTGCGGAGTGCTCAGGCGCCCAATGCCGGGATCGACGTGGCGCGTGTGGTCGACGACTTCCTCGCCTCGTTTCGGGCACAGCGCCGATGACGGAAGCCGAACTCGAACGCCTGGCCGCGCTCATCGCTGCGGAGCTGCAGCGAGTGACAGACACCGGCAGCGCCGGAAACGCGAGAGGCGAGGCCTGGCTCTCAATACCAGTGCGTCCCGAGCCCCCCACACGCTCCAGCGAGCCACCCGTATGGGCCGCAGCTGCTCAGAGTTTGGGCGACATCGCGCCGGTACGGAGCCCTGAACCCTCGCATCATCGCGACGATCAGGGCAGTGCGACCGCCGCCATTCGCGCCGCGGCGGCCGGAACTGGCGGGGCGCGGCCCGGCTCCCCTCGTGCACGAGTCCAGGCACCACCACCGGCGCCGATCGCGCAGGCCCGCGGTGGGACACGACAGGTGTCCATCGGCGTCTCAAAGCGTCACGTGCATCTCTCGGAGGGCGATGCGCGCCTCTTGTTTGGTGGCACCCTCACCAGGCACCGGGCACTCACGCAACCAGGACAGTTCGCCGCCGAGCAGCAGGTCACCGTCACCGGTCCTGCGGGCCACATCGAAGGGGTGCGAGTCGTCGGTCCCGCGCGTGGCCAGACGCAGCTGGAGCTGGCCGTGAGCGACAGCGCGATACTCGGCATAACGCCGCCGGTGGCAAACTCCGGGAAGCTTGCCTCGTCAGGCGGTGGTGTCACCCTGACCGGGCCACGCGGAACGGTTCAGCTGCATGCCGGGGTCATAGTGGCGGCTCGCCACCTGCATCTGGCACCTGGTGATGCGCGACGCTGGCACCTCGCCGACGGTGACGTGGTCACGATTCGGTGTGGCACCGGCGCTCGTGCGACCACGTGGCACGGGGTGCTGGTCAGGTCCGGGGAGGGCCACGCAACGGAATTTCACATCGACAGCGACGAAGCGCGCGCCTGCGGCGCCTCCTCCGGCGACCCAGCCTGGATTGTTGAATCCCGCCCTGGGAACCGTCCGAAAAAGACACTGGTGACGGAGCGTGATGTCATTGCCATGGCAGCCCGTGGTGAGGCACTCAGCGAGGGAGTTTTGCTCACGCCAAGCGCGCGCGATCGGGCTCGTGCCCTCGGCTTGAAACTCCCGTGACCCATCGCGTGGAGTTGCGAGTGCGGTATGGCGAAACGGACCAGATGGGTGTGGTGTACCATGCCGAGTACCTCGAATACTGCGAGATGGGACGCACGGAGCTCATCCGATCCCTGGGGTTACCGTACTCGGAAATGGAGAAGCGTGGTGTGATGCTGGCCGTTACAGATGCATCTATGCGGTACCACGCCGGCGCGCGGTACGACGACCTGCTCGTGGTGGAGACACAGGTCACCGACGTGCGCTCCCGCAGCGTGACGTTTGACTATGTCATTCGGCGAGTGGACAATGGCGCACGCTTGGTCTCCGCCCAGACGCGGCTGATGGCCATCGATCGCAACGCGCGTCCAACGGCCATTCCGCCCGATATGCGCCAGCTGCTGACCAGTGTCCTTGCACCCGGTGCTTAGCCGGGCGGCGATTCTGCTGCTGCTGGCCGCACTGGTGGCCTGTGCACCCCGAGTACGTCCGCTAACCGGCATCCCGGGTCCCGTTGCCCTCCCTGCCACGCAGCTGCCGGACGGGCATGCGCGCCTCATTTTCAGATGGGTATACGACGATCCCATTTTCGGCGCCAAGGGGGAGGGAGTCGCCCGCCTGGCGCCCCCCGATTCCGTTCGGCTCGATTTTTTTGTCGATGGCGGGGTAGGAAGTGGGGGGGCGATACTCATTGCCGACTCACTTAAGACAGCGGCTGAAGACGGTCGTCGCTATCTTCCTCCAGTCCCGCTTCTGTGGGCCGCTCTGGGGGTGCTGCGCGTCACAGGTGCAGACACTACCATGCGGATCGACGGAGATACGGTCCGGGCCGAAATCGGGGTGGGGGAAGTGTTTCGAATGGCGTTCGTTGGCCGTCGTATGGTCACCATGAGTCGTATCGAAGGTGGTCGACTCAGGGAGCAAGTCACGCTGGATTCCTCTCGTATTGCCTACCGCAACTTCGCCGCGCGTCGTCGTCTCACGCTCACCGAGGTCCGCCGCGTTCCAGATGCTCCGTACGATCCTGCGATCTGGCGTCAGTAGCCTGCTGTGCCTGGTGGCCGCCGGCTGCCTGTACAGCATGTCGAGCGGCGGGGGGTTCCCCTCGCACGTGAAGAGCATGGCGGTCATTCCGTTCGAGAATGAGACCCCGAGCCCCGAGCTATCTCAAGAACTGCAGCAGGAACTGCGCAAGTCACTCACCTCCCGGTTGGGTCTTCGCGATGCCCCTGAGTCGCGCGCGACCGCCATTGTGCGCGGCACCATCACCAAATACGAAACCGACGTGCCCGTAGGGTTCTCGGCTGATCCCGGGCGCGCGACCTCTTCGCGACGCAAGCTGCAGTTGGTGGTTGATATCGAAATCGTCGACAAAACCACGGGCAAAACGCTGTATGAACGAACCGGTGTCAGCGCCGAGGGCGAATACGCGGAGCGTGAGGAAGCGCTGGGCCGCAAGGCCGCCATCCAGCGACTGGTGAATGAGATCATCGAAGGGGCGCAGTCGCAGTGGTAGCCCACCGCCGCGGCGCCAGCACTCTGGGGTGCCTCTTCACCCTGCTGATCCTGGTGGCTGTCGCCTACTTCGGCTTCAATGCTGGCGAGGTGTATCTCCGCTCCTACCGCTTCCGCGACGCCATGGAGAATCAGGTCAAGTTCGCGAAGTATGCCTCTGACGATGACATCCGGAAGCGTTTGCGGTCCCTCGCCGACAGTCTCGGGCTACCCGAGGATGCGGGCCGGGTCAGGATCCGGCGCTCGGCCAATCGGATCACGGTGTCGTCGGAGTACACGGAGAACATCGAGCTCCCCGGATTCATAAAGACCGTTTCCTTTGCGCCGTCTTTTTCGGCCGGGCTGTGAGCCAGATAGCCTGGGATCCCTCACGCAAGGTGATGACCCGCTCACAGCTGGTCGCCTGGCGCAAATCGCAGGCGGGGCAGGTGGTCTTCACCAACGGCGTCTTCGACCTCCTGCACCCGGGACACGTGGACGTACTCCGCGCCGCACGGGCCGAGGGTGATACGCTCGTGGTGGCCCTCAACACCGACGCATCGGTGCGCCGACTCAAAGGACCGGACCGGCCGGTTCGTGGCGAGGCGGAACGCGCCTACGTACTCGCCGCTTTTGAGATGGTGGATGCGGTAACCCTCTTCGAAGAGGACACCCCGCGAGAGCTGATCGAGGTGTTGGAGCCCGACGTGGTGGTGAAAGGTGGAGACTACACCGAGGCCAGTGTGGTTGGAGCCGCGGAAACCCGTGCGCGTGGAGGCAGGGTTGTTATCGTTCCCCTCACACCGGGTGAATCCACTACCTCCATCATCGCCAAGCTTCGTGCCGACCTCTCCGCAACGACTGAATAGAGCCATCACTGAGCTGCGCCCAATTGTCCTCGAGCGTGGCGCCGTGCGTAACGCCGAGGGCTCCTGCCTTATAGGCTTCGGCAACACGAAGATCCTGTGCGCGGTGTCTGTCGAATCGGGTGTGCCGGGGTGGCGAAAGGGCAGTGGCCAGGGGTGGCTCACCGCCGAGTACTCAATGCTTCCCCGATCGACCCGCACCAGGACTTCACGTGAGCGAAGCCAGCTCGGCGGGCGCACGCAGGAGATTCAGCGCCTCATCGGACGCAGCATCCGAGCAATGCTGGACGACTTCAGCTTCGGCGAGTTCACGCTCAAGATCGATTGCGACGCCTTGGAGGCAGACGGGGGAACCCGGACGGCCGCGATTACTGGAGCCAGCGTCGCCGTGGTGGACGCCTTCGACTGGATGGTTCGCGAGGGGCGCCTTCCCGTGAGTCCGGTCAAGCGACGCGTCGCAGCGGTCAGCGTCGGCATGCTCGCGGGTGAGGCTCGGCTCGATCTCGAGTACGAGGAGGACGTGGTGGCCGACGTCGACATGAACGTTGTGATGACGAGCGAGGGGCGGTTCATCGAGGTGCAGGGGACTGGCGAACACGCGGCCTTCGAGCGCTCCGAGCTCGATGCGTTGCTCGACCTCGCGACACATGGCATCGAGCAGTTGCTCGCGCGCCAGGCCTCGGCTCTGACAGCACGCGGCGTCTAGTGCGCGAGCTGGTCCTCGCCACCCGCTCCCGGGGCAAACTCGCAGAGCTCCAGCCGCTCTGCTCCGCGCTCGGATACGTCGCGCGAACGCTGGAGGACGTGGGTGTCGTCGAGAGCGCCGATGAGGAGGGAATAGAGGCGTTCGACACCTTCGAGGAGAATGCGCTCGCGAAGGCGCGGTATTTCTGGGCGCGTTGTGGTGGGCGCCCGGTTATCGCCGATGATTCGGGGCTGGTCGTGGCGGCGCTTGGGGGAGCCCCAGGCGTGCACTCCCGGCGATGGAGCGGACGCAATGACCTGTCCGGAAAGGCGCTCGACGACGCCAACAACGCGCGACTCGCAGGGCTGATGCGTGATCAGGTGAATCGCCGGGCGAGTTACGTGTGCGTGGCAGTCTGGCTCGACCAGGGGCAGGAACTGCTTGCCCGTGGCGAAACCAGTGGGCAGATCCTGGAGGTCGCTGCAGGGGCCGGTGGCTTCGGCTACGACCCGCTCTTCCTGTCGGACGACCTCGGCGTGAGTTTCGGAGAGGCCACTCGTGAGGCAAAGGCGGGTGTGAGTCATCGCGGCCGTGCGTTGCGTGCGCTGATGACCCAGGTGCGGGCTGGTCGTTGACTTCCGGAGCGTGGTTCTTACGTTTCCGTCTCCCTCGCGGGGCGTAGCGTAGCCCGGTATCGCGCCTGCTTTGGGAGCAGGAGGTCGCCGGTTCGAATCCGGCCGCCCCGACTCGCAAGACTCCTCGCGGAGTCGATGGAGGGTTGAAGCGCCAGTAGCTCAGTTGGATAGAGCAACAGCCTTCTAAGCTGTGGGTCGGGGGTTCGATTCCCTCCTGGCGCACTGGCACTTTAGTGGATCGCTCCCTTAGCTCAACTGGCAGAGCAAGCGACTCTTAATCGCTAGGTTGTAGGTTCGATTCCTACAGGGAGCATGGACAGAAGGCCGCGGCGGCACGCTGCGGCCTTCTGTTTTTAGGCGGGTCGTTAGGCGCGGGGGAAGGGGCGGGGGAGTGCGCGGAGCCTAGGGCAGATAGTCATCGTGTCGGCCGCTGTCTGCGGTGCTGGATCTCGCGTCTTCCCGTTTTCGTTGGCGTTCCCCGCTTGCGTGGTTGGGAGCAAGGAACTAGGATTGGGGTCCCCGCCGAAATCCTGTGGAGAGTATCACGGAAGAGGCGAGGGGTGCCTTGACAGAGCTGCTCACCGAGTATATTCTTCAAGGCTCCCGCAGACGCGGGACAAAAGCTGTTTGAAAATCGAGAGTGAGCGTTCATGGATGTGCGAGGCGGACTCGTCGAACCGGTAGCAAGTCAGCGACCGGTGAGAGTAAAAGTCTGACGTATATCAAAAAGTGATTCGGACGCTGTTACGCCGCGAGGCGGAAGCAGACGGACGAAAGAGCTGAATCAAACTTTTGGAGAGTTTGATCCTGGCTCAGGACGAACGCTGGCGGCGTGCTTA
>CADEFN010000002.1:874670-946576 GCA_902826615.1 uncultured Gemmatimonadota bacterium | reverse complement strand
TAAGGGCAGTCGGAGACCATGCCCGTGTCAGTTCTGTGAGGAACTCTGCCTAACGTTTTGCGTTCACTTGCGGGCTATCTGAATACAAGCCGACCCGCCCGGGCTGCTCCTTGAGGAGTTTACCACGGCCCGGGCGGGTCGGCCAGCCCCACCAGCCCGACAAGTGCAACGCTATGTTAGGCACCACGTGGGAGCAGGCACGGGTCTACGGCTTGCGCCGCAGCGCGAGGCGCACGGTGTCGGCGAGCCGCCCTGTCGTCACGTGGGTGGCTTCTAGCACGGTGCCCCCACCGAGACCCATCCTCTCCGCTCCATTCAGCCATAACTCTCCCAGCGAGCCGAGCGCGCGGTCGCCTGGGGTCCACCGCGAGGCGTCTCGCGTGAGCGGCACGAGATGAACAACGAGGCGATAGGTGGAGTCGATCTGCTCACGGGGGATGATGCCCCAGCGGCGCACGCGGCGTGTGGGCCGCTCAACCCAGGCATCGAGTACCACCCAGTCTACAGAGTCGGCCGAGAGGCGGCTCGGAACCACTACAGGGGCAGAGACGAACACGTGACGGTAGCGGGCGTTCTCCGAGGACGAGGACACCCAACCCGGCGAGTAGTACTCCGCGATACCGCTCGTCAAGGCGCATTGCCCGAACCACCACAGCACAATCAGCGAGGCCCCAGCGAGTACGGCGATATTGAGCCACTCCCGAGCGCGGCGTGAGGAGATCACGGTAGCGGAGGTTTGGCGAGGGGAGTCATGTAGTCGGCGAGCGGGGAAGCGGCGCTTTCACGCAGCCCTGACCGGCCTGCATTCATGGTCGAAGCAGCGCTCCCGTCTCCTGACAGTTCGTAACGTCTGAGCGTAAGTGACGACGAGGGGCGGAGCACGTTTCTCCAACTATCTTAAGGTGGTGCCTAACTATTCATTGTGCTGCGTGGGTGCGGGGCCGGTTAACGGGTATTCCCTCGCCTCCCCGCCACGCTACCAACACCCTCCAATCTCGCCACTTCACACGTTGGGCGGCAAGGCAACACCGTTTGTGCCGAAGGGGAGCAGCGACGGAAAACGCCGCAAGTTCCCTCCCCCCAACACTTTGAGGCCGGGAGAGGGGGCAGAGGGGTTCCATGATAGGCGGCGAGGAATGCGCGAATAACTGATATGATGGCAGGGCTCGGAAACGCGCAGAAAATGGCCGCCCGGCGCGCGTATATCTGGGTGGGGTGCCGAACTAACTACGCGCGAATATCTGGCGCTTCAGACGCGGTCCGCGGGGCTCCGGACGCCTAAACGACCACGATTCAGCACGTGCGTGTAAATCATCGTCGTGCTGACATCACTGTGCCCGAGCAGCTCCTGCACGGTCCGGATGTCGTACCCATCCTCCAATAGATGCGTGGCAAAGGAGTGCCGAAGGGTGTGGCACGTGGCCCGCTTGTTCAGACCAGCATCACGAACGGTCTGCCGAACCCAACGCTGGACCGCGCTGGGATGCAGATGGTCCCGCCGGATGCTCTTGCTGCCGGGCTCGACGTAGAGCCGCCGCGCGGGAAAGACCCACTGCCAAGCGAGGTCCTTTGCCCACCCCGGAGCCTTCCGGTCGAGAGCGGTCGGCAGCCGCACAGCACCTGCACCACGCGCCAGGTCGGCAGCATGCAGTTGCTCGACATGGTCGAGCTGCACTCGCAGGAGATCTCTCGCCCTGAGAGGAAGCATGGTCACACGATCCTTCGCCCCCTTTCCCCCGCGAACCCGGATCTCCAGGCGGTCGGGGTCGATGTCCTTCACACGCAGGGTCAAACACTCCAGCAGCCGTAAGCCGGCGCCGTACATGAAAAGCGCAATGAGCAGTGCTTCGCCTTCGAGCCGAGCGAGGAGTCGGTGGACCTCCTCACGCGAGAGTACGGCGGGGAGTCGCGGAGGGGCGTTGACCCGTAGCACATGCCTCAGGTCGCCAACGATTCGACCCAGCACGATGCGGTAAAGGAAGTTCACCGCGCTGAGGGCCTGCATCTGCGTGGGTCTGGCGACCTTGCGATCGGCCGCCAGAAAGGTGAGCCAGGCAAGGATCTCCTCCTCGCCCATCTCGCTTGGATGACGCATCCCGTGATACTTCACGTATCGCACAATCCACTGGACGTACGTGCGCTCCGTCCGCGGACTCATGTGTCGCGCACGCATGGCCGCACGGCAGGCTTCGAGGAGGCGCGGGCGAGGTGGTTGGGCGGTCATGACACAATCTGCCCGGGCGGCATCGGGATGACCGGATCATTTTCGCACGCATCGCATCATTCTGTCCCCGAAGCAGTCGCGCTCGGGTCAAAGACCGAACGCGGATCAGTCGCTCACCACATCGACTGATCCGCGTCCCTGATCTTCCTGGCCTGCGATAACAGACAGGCGACGGCTAACTCACCGCTTTCGTTTTCTTCAGGACGTACTCTGCGAACCACTTGTCCTGCTCGAGTTCGAGATGCAGGCGGTGCATGGGTTCGGCAATGCCGTGACCCTCGCGTGGATACCGGAGAAACTCAACGGTCTTGCCGAGCTTCTTCAGCAGCCGGTAGTACTCGTCGGCCTGGGGGATCGGCACCCGCAGGTCATTTTCGCCGTGGGTGATGAGCAGAGGTGTCGTGACCTTCGCCGCATGTTCGATGGGTGACCAGCGTTCATACGTGCCCTTGGTGGCGGTGGGCAAACCACCAAAGCCGAACTCGAGCAGGTTGGGAATGTCAGTTTGTCCAAAGAAGGAATACCAGTCGGAAATACCGGCATGACCAATAGCAGCCTTGAAACGCTGTGTCTGGGTCACCGTCCAGAAGGTCATGAAGCCGCCATAACTTCCCCCCATCACGGCCATGCGATCGGGATCAGCCACTCCCATCGCGATGACATGATCGACGCCCTTCATCAGATCAGTAAAGTCCTTGCCACCCCAGTCGTTGGTGTTGGCATTGCTGAAGGCCAGCGTGCGCCCCGATGACCCGCGCGGATTTCCCTGCAGCACGGCATATCCACGCGCTGCCCATGTTTGGGCACTCTGATTGAAGTTGGCGCTGAAGCGTCCATGGGGCCCACCATGCACCTGCAGAATCATCGGTACACGCTGCCCGGGCTGATAGTCGAGCGGGTAGGTGAGCACCCCTTCGATGTCCCAGTTATCGGCGCCCTTCCAGGTGATGGCCTCGGCGCGTGCGACGCGGAACTCGTCGAGCCGGTCATGAGACTCCAGGATACGCCGTGCTGAACGTCCGTCGGTGCTCGTGACATACACGATCCCCGGCTCGGCCAGCGTCCCTCCGGTGACCACCCACTTCGAGCCGTCGGTGGTTGCGGTGAAGTTGCCGTACACAAACTCCTTCCCGAACGAAATCTCTTCCGGCTTTCCGCCGCTTGGTGAGACTTTGTAGAGCTTGGAGGTGAGTCCTTCGGCAGAGGAGAAGTAGATGAAACGTCCATCGGGCGACCATTCGAGGTCGCTGATGGAGTAGTCGAGCCCCGCCGTCAGATTCCGCGGCGTGCCACCCTGCACACTCACCACCTTGAGATCGATCTGGTCAGCTGAGCTGTTCTTGAGATCACTCGAGGCGTAGGCGATCCACTGCCCATCGGGCGAAAAACGGGGGCCCATGTCGGGGCCGGCATTGGTGGTGAGCTGACGCGGCTCACCGCCGTCCGTGGACACAACGTAGAGATCGCTGTTGTTGCTCCAGTTGGCGTCGCGCACCGTGAGGTTGCTGCGATTGGAAGCAAAGGCCACCCACCTGGCATCAGGCGAGAAGGCGGGCCCGTTGTGATCGAAGTTGCCGCCGGTGAGCTGCTTTTTGGTTTTGGTCTCGAGATCGTACATCCACACATGGGTGTACGTCAGCTTCTTCTCGGCGTAGTACCCATCGTCTTTCCGCTTCACCTTTTCGTCCCATTCTTTCTTGTCGGGACGTTCAGTGGTTTCGGTGTAGAGCAACCGGCGACCATCCGCAGAGAAGGAGCCGCCCGACGGAATGCTGTCGCCTTCGACGAGTTTGGTGGCTTCGCCACCCTGGGGCGCGATCACATACCAGGCCGTCTTGCTGTCACGATTGGAGGTGAACGCCACACGGCCGTCCGGGAGGAACCGCGGGTTCGATTCACCCCGCGCCGAGTTGGTCAGCTGCCAGGTGCGTCCCCCATCGAGTTCGTGCAGCCAGAGATGGGCGGTGGGTGACCAGTCCTTGGGATCGCGGTCGGTGCGCGTGAAGAGCACCATCCTCCCGTCAGGCGAAATCTGGTAGCCACCGTAGGTGGGCCGAGCCAGCATATCGCGCAGCGTGATGACTTTCTTTGTTTGGGCGAGCGCGCTGGAACTGACCAGCAGCAGGAGAAAAACGGTGCGGAGCGACATGGGTCTCGGGTTCGAGGGCGAGCTAAGCTGTGCCCCGGTACCGGGTCGCGCAACGAGCGCCGCTACCACCCCCGGGCGGCATGCTCGCCGGGCGGGCCCCAATCGCCGCTCTCGACCAGGGTGGCAGCGGCCGGGTTCCCGCGCCACGCGTACACATGAGCAGCCACCGATCCTGCCGCTGTGGAAGCGGTCGCGGCAACGAGCTCAAAGTCCGGGCCCTCGTAATGATCGAGCGCCTCGCGGCTCCCCATCAGCTCGAAGAGTTCACCCTTCACTGGCCCGGCGCTGTCGTCGGGAATCAGACCGGGGTGCCAGGAGACGCGGTATAGACGCCCGCTCACCGAGGCGGCGCCCGCAAAGCGCGCCGAGGCGAGCAAGGGATGATGGGTTCCGGTGGCATCGCGACGGAGCGAGCCGTAGACAAAGAGCAGCACGGGCCAAGGCTAACGCGGCGACCTCTCGCGCGCGAGGAATTGGTCCCGGGCATATCTTCTCTCGCCGCACTGACCCCCGGAGGCACCTGATGCGTCGGCTGAGCCTGTTGTCTGTCGTCATTGTCACTGGAGTCGTGAGCTGTGGGCGCGGGCAAGGGAGCCCAGGTGCTCCGGCAACTCGAGTGGAGGTGGTTGTCGACACGCTCCACGGGATGCCGGTTGAGGACCCCTACCGATGGTTGGTAGACCAGAACGGCGCCGACGTGCGCGAGTGGATTGCCGCGCAGGAGCGGTACGCTGATTCGGTGATGGGGCCAAACAATGCCTTGCGCGACTCACTGCAGACGCGACTCGCCGAGCTCATGGACGTGCCATCGGCGTCGGCCACTCGCAAGGCGGGGGAGTGGGAGTACTTCACGCTGCGAAAGAAGGGTGAACTCGTGGCGGCCATCTACCGTCGCAAGGCCGCCGCCCAGCCCTCGCTTGTTGACCTGGAGGGGAGCTACGAGAAGGTTGTCGATCCACTCGCCATTCGGAGTGACGGCACCACGAGCGTAGGTATCGAGGGATTCACCACCGACGGCAACCGCATGATGTACTCGGTGCGGGATGGTGGCCCCGACGAGATCACGGTGAAGGTGCGTGACCTCCGCACCATGCAGGACCTCCCCGATTCACTCCCTGCTGCGCTCTACGCGAGTCTGTCGTTCGCACCCGACGGCAAGGGGCTCTACTATGTCCATCGCTCGCGTACTGTGGGGCCCCGATTCAAATACCACGCCTTCGGCTCGCCGCTGACCAGCGACTCGGTGCTGTTCGGGGATGGGCTCGCGCCAACGGCGTTTCTCAACGTGTCGTTGGCAGAGAACGGGCGTTATCGTCTCATGACGATCGGGCATGGGTGGGCCCGGAACGAAGTCCTGGTGCAGGACACCAGAAGCGGGGCCGTCACGAAGATCACCGAGGGGCTGACGGCACACTTCTCTCCGCAGTTTGTCAACGGAGCACTCTGGATGCGTACGGACCTCGACGCGCCGCGTGGGCGTGTGGTGCGTGTCGATCTGAAGAACCCGGTGTCGAGTGCCTGGCAAACAATGATCCCCGAAGGCGAAGACGTGCTCGACGCCTTCTCGCCCATCGATGGCAAGTTGTACGTGACCTGGATCCACGATGTTGCCAATCGCATCACTGTGCATGGCTTGGATGGCAAGCAGAGTGGAGCGCTGGAGATCCCACCGCGGCAGAGCGCGACCTTGCGGGGGCAGGGGAAGGGGACGGCTCTCCTTACACTCACCTCGTTTGACCGCCCCTCCACAACCTGGCGTGTGAATCTCGCGACGGGAGAACGCACCCTGTGGGAGTCGTCGGGTGTTCCGTTCGACAGCATGGGTGTGGAGGTGCAGCAGGTGTGGTACACCTCCAAGGATGGTACCCGCGCGCCGATGTACCTGATGCAGAAGCGCGGTGCCGCGCGGAGCGCGCAGACCCCGGTGTTGCTGAGCGGCTACGGAGGGTTTGCCTTGAGTCTGATGCCGAGGTTTGATGTGCGGTCAGCGGCCTGGGTGGAACGGGGCGGCATTTTTGCGCAGGCGACATTGCGCGGGGGTAACGAATATGGCGAAGCGTGGCACAAGGGCGGGATGCTCACCAACAAGCAGCATGTCTTTGACGACTTCATCGCTGCAGGGCAGTATCTCGTGGACAGCGGGTACACGAGTCCTCGGCGTCTCACCATCCGTGGCGGGTCAAATGGTGGGCTGCTGATGGGGGCTGCCCTCACCCAGCGCCCGGATCTCTATCGAGCGGCCTTTGTGGGGGTGCCGGACCTCGACATGGTGCGCTTCAACACCTTCACGACACATAACAACATGCCGGCGTTGCTGGAGTACGGTGATGCGTCGAAGAAGGAAGAGTTCGATGCCATCATCAAGTACTCGCCGTATCAGCAGGTGAAGGCAGGCACGAAGTACCCGGCCATCATGGTGCAAACCGGAATCAACGATACGCGTGTACCGCCCTGGCAGGCGCGGCGATTTACCGCGCGGCTGCAGGCGTCGACGTCGTCAGGTGAGCCGGTGATTCTCTACCACGATCTCCGCTCGGGGCATGCCGGTGGTCGCTCGAATGCGGGCGGCATCGACATCGCGGTGAAGGAACTGGAGTTCTTGTGGAGCAGGGCGACCCGCTGACATTGAGCGAGCGCTGAACGCTGCTTTCCGCGCGCGACGAGTGAGACCGCGCGCGGGTGACGTCAGGCGGGCTTCTGCCTTTGCCGCGTCGCGAGGAGGAGTGTCGTGGCCGTGTAGAGGATCACCACCAGCACCACCCATCGCAGCACCGTGAGTGGCAGGCTCTTCACGATGTAGGCGGCGATCAGCACGCCCGGAATGCCAGCCAGAGTCAAACCGACGGCAGCTTTCACGTCAAAGCCACCGGTCTTGATGAACTTGGCACTGGCCACCGGCATGAGGAAGGCGCACGAGCCCATCATGATGGGGAACGCCGCCGTGACATTCATGCCCAGCATGCTCACCAGAATCATGCATGGCGCATACAGCCCAATCCCCAGTGTCATGAGGGCACCAAGCAGCATGTTGCCGCCCACAGCAATGGCAAGTGTTCCTCCACTCACACCGACTGCTGTTCCTCCGGATGGTGTGAGTCCGAGGAGTGAGGAGAGCAGAAAGCCGCTGGCGACAAGGAGCGCCACACCCATCCCGAGCTGAATCGTGCGTTTCGGAAGCCCCGACACCACACCCGCGCCAAGCCAGGCGCCAACGCATGCGCCCACAATCATGGCGATAAGTGTGGTGGACTCCACCGGGACGATCTGTGTGAAGATGATGGTCTGCGCCACCGTCGAAAGGGCGTGACCGACGTTGAGCGTGCCCGGGATCTTCTCGTCAGGCACCATTCGCCAGGCGCGAAAGGCGGCCGTGGTGGTGGCAAAGGACCCGATGCCCAGTGTATCGAAAAAATTGGTGACGAATCCTACGACAAGCCCGAGCGGTGTCGGGGCGACGCTTCCTTCGCGTCGCGCTCGGAGCACTGCGCGTCCGTAGGTGGTTGCGTAGGCCACCGATACCAGGGCGAGGGCGGCGAGGAGCGCCGTCTTGGCGGCGTCTCCGGTGACGGGCGCGGAAGTGGTCTCTTGCATGGCGGGCGATAATGCGCCCTGGCGCGTCCCCGCGCCAGAGTGGCACGCAGGGTGCGTTGCATGCGGGAAAACCCCGATGGCGTGGCCACATGCACCGTCCCATCCTGTACACCGTACTAAGTCCTTACAACAGGAAGAGCTCATGCGACATCCGCGACTCCTCACACCAACCGCCGCCCGCCTGTGGCTCGGCGGTCTTCTCGCAATTCAGGCCTGTTCAGTGGATCGCGCCGTGACACCACTGGAACGTTTTACTCCAGTGGCGGTCCTCTCAGCTGACGCCCGCGACCTCGACGCCATGCTGGCGCGCGACCTTCGCGCCAACGGGTTCACAGGGCGTGTTGGCGCCTCGCTGACGGCACGACTCGGACGGCCTCTCCATGGTCCGCTGGCCGATATCGGTCGCCTGCTCTTCTTCGATGTGGAGAATGGGCTCAATAACGACAACTCCTGCGCTGGTTGCCACAATCCGAAGAATGGATTCGGCGATTCGCAGTCGATCGCCATTGGGATACAGAACAACGGCGTTGTCGGACCCGACCGCACGGGTCCGCGGAACCAGCGGCGAACGCCGCTTCTCACCAACATCGCGTTTCTTCCAGCGCTGATGTGGAACTCGCGTTTCCATTCCAACTCGGGCGATCCCTTCGACCATTCGCGCGGCTTCACCTTTCCACCACCCGAGGGGGCATCGCTCAGCTACCTCCCGCATCTCCTTGACGCGCAGGCCTTTATTCCCCCGACCGAACGCGTAGAGATGGCCGGCTTCGCCTTCCCCGGTGGCAATGGTGACATTCGTGACGAGGTCATCCGGCGAATCAACGCGGTCCCCGGGTATCGCGTTCGCTTTGGTGAGGTGTACCCAAATATCAAACGCGGGGCAGCCGTCACCTACGACGAGTTTGCTGCCGCAATCGCCGAGTTCGAGTTCACACTTACGTTTGCGGACGCGCCCATTGACGCCTTCGCGCGCGGCCACCACGCAGCCATGACCGACAGCGAAAAGCGCGGTGCGCTGCTCTTCTTCGGGCGAGCTCGTTGCGTGAACTGTCACTCGGTGCGCGGGGAGTCGAACGAGATGTTCAGCGACTTCCGCCAGCACGTGATCGGTGTTCCGCAGATTGTCCCGAGTGTCTCCAACGTGACCTTTGATGGACCTGGGGCAAACGAGGACTTCGGGCTTGCCCAGGTCACCGGTAAGGAGTCAGACCGATACGCATTCAGATCCTCGCCTCTTCGCAACATCGCACTCCAGCCCACGTTCATGCACAACGGCGCATTCACCCGACTGGAGGACGCCATCAGACACCACCTCGATCCGGTGAAGTCCGCGATGTCATATTCACCGGTCACAGCCGGGGTAGCGCAGGACCTGCGGGGTCCGGTGGGTCCGATACGTCCAGTCCTGCAGCGCCTCGACGGGCGGTTGAAGTCGCCGCTGACCCTCCGCGACGAGGAGTTCGCAGACCTGGTGCAGTTTGTCAGAACGGGCCTTCTCGACCCTCGGGCCAGGAGCCTCGCGTCGCTCATTCCCTCGCAGGTTCCGAGCGGAAAGCCCGTTCATCGGTTTCAGTAGCGCGCGGATGTGAGCGGGAGGTGAGTGACCTCCCGCTCACGGTTTCGCCTACGGTAGCCGAGTCGCCTGAAATGCCACGAGCTGCCAGCGTCCATCGCGCCGGACCCAGGTGTCAGTGAAGCGCAATGTGTACGGGGCCGATTGCGATGTGAGTTTGACCTTGAGCAGTCCGGTAACCACACCGGTCTCGCCATACACTCGCGCGACGAGTGAGTCAGGCGTGGAGTAGTCGAGTGCGTACGGGCCTCCCGCACCCACCAGCTCCATCACCTGGGCTTTGGTGTGACGAAGGCCGGAAGTGCGTCCGTAGGTGAGATCGGCGGCGAGCAGGGAGTCGAGCGCCTTCTTGTCCGCCTTGAAGTCTGCCTCGAATCGCCAACGCGCCACGCGCAGCAACTGCTCCTCTTGTGGCTGCCGGGCACCGGCCACCTGCGCGACGAGGCCAGCAGAAATCACGAGGAAGGAAAAGAAGCGGTTCATGTGCATCAGGGGTTGCTCACAAGCTCGAATTAGTCACTTCCCGCCATCCACCATCCACCATCCACCATCTACCATCTACTTCCAGGTGTCGATCACCCGCTCGGCAATCCTGCCTAACGTTGCCTCGAGCTCGAAGAAATCGCCCGTGTTCTGGTTGGTGAAGACACTCACAATCGACGGGCCGCCTGGGTAGAAGATGATCCCCACATCGTTCCCGGCGTAGGGAGGCCAATCTCCGGTCTTGTGTGCCACCTGCGCGCGAAAGGAGATGCGCTGCGGCAATCGCGACGAGTAGAACTGCCGACGCAACATCCCCACCATGGCATCACTCGATGCCTTCGATGCGTACTTCGCGTTGAGAATACCCTCGAGCATCACCGCCATCTCACGCGCCGTGGTGCGGCCGAGCCAGCGAGTGGAATCACCTTCGAGCGCAAAACTCCGCGCCGCCGATTGGGCATCGCCCGGGAAGCCGCGTGTGAACACCTCGCGATCGCTCATCGTTGCATGCTTCTTGTCGGCGCGAATCCAGACTTCGCGGAAGAGGTCCCCAGTGGTCCGCAGCAGGCGGGTCTCCTTGAAGCCCAACTCGGAAAGCATGGCATTCACCCGAGCCAGTCCCACCGTCCGGATCATGATGTCGGTTGCGGTGTTATCGCTGGTGATGATCATCTGTTCGATGATATCGCGATACGTCGGGTTGAGCCCGGGCTCGAAGGTCTGAATCAGCCCGCTGCCGCGACGCAGATCTTCCGGCTTGATGGTGTAGCGATCAGTGAGTTTGAGCTTCCCCGCCTCGGCGTCACGAAAGGCCAGCAGCATCACCGGGACCTTGATGACGCTCAGTGTGTTCATCGGCTGATCGGGCCGAACCGCGATCGTCCGGCCCGAGGGGAGATGTTTCGCGTAGAGACTGCTTTTGGCCTTCAGGGCATTGAGCTGCGACGCCGCGTAGGCGTCGATGTCCTGGGCGTCAGCAGCGAGTGCGGAGACGCCGAGGCCAATGATGGCGGGGATCAGGAGTCGCATCGGGGACACCATGAGAGGAGCGAGAGGCGGGGAATATCACCCGCGGTGCACCCGAGCGCATCAGGGGTCAGGCACGCGACCAGGGCCGGCGCGCACTCAGCACGCCGCTTCCGGGTGAGCCGGTCACTTTCCCTCCGTCAAACACCACCTCGCCACGTCGTACGACCGTCACCGGCCACCCCTTCACACTCCAGCCCTCGTACGGCGAATAGTCGGACTTGGAGAGATCGTCGGCCGCCCGCGCGACGCGGGTGAGTTGGGGATCCCAGATGGCGAGGTCGGCGTCTGCCCCCTGGCGAATTACCCCCTTTTTCGGATACAACCCGAAGATCTTCGCCGCATTGGTGGAGGTGGCCGCCACAAAGCGTTCCAGGGAGCACTTCCGCTTCCCCACGCCTTCGGAGAAGAACATCGGCAACATGAACTGCAGATCGCTCGCGCCCGGGCGCACCCGCGCAATGTTCAGCTGCGGGTCCATCTTCTGTTCGCGTGTCCAGGGCGCGTGATCGGTGGCCAGAACGTCTATGCTGCCGTCAATCAGGCCACGCATCATGGCATCCACGTCACCCTGCGGCCGCAGTGGGGGCTGCCCCACAAACAACTGATAGTCGGGCCCCCGGAGCTTTTCTTCATTCAAGTGAATGAAGAGGGGACGTGTCTCGAGAAAGAGTGGTGCACCGCCAGCGCGTGCGGCACGACAGGCATCGAGCGCACGTGACGACGACATGTGCACGAGGTACACCGGCGCCCGGGTATCCTCGCACAAGCCGGCGGCCTGCTGCGTGGCCACCAGCTCGGCGACTGCCGGTCGGGAGGCGATATAGTGCTCCAGCGACGTCTTCCCCTGCGCCGTGAGCCTGCGAACCGCTGCCGCCAGCAAGGCTCCGTCCTCGCAGTGGATCATGGTCACGACGCCAGCCTCACGCGCCGCCTCGAGCACCTTGATCACCATCTCCATCTGTGCGCCAAAGTCGGTGCGTACCATGTAGAACTTGATACTCGGCTGACCCTTTGCCACGAGCTGCGGGAGTGCCGCAATGAGATCGGGCGTAGGTGGCCAAACCGAAGCGTGCAGAATCACATCGGCAATGGCCTCACGACCGATGGTGGCTTCCATACGAGCCATGGCATCGAGCGCCGACTCGCCCCGCGCCGGTGTGGCAAAGGTCCCAACGGTCGTGATGCCCCCCGCGAGTGCGGCCTGCGACCCACTCGTCATGTCATCGGCAAAGCCGGGATGCAGGTGGGTGTGTGGATCGATGCCACCAGGCATCACCAACTTTCCGGCCGCTTCAATCACCCGAGCGCCATCACCTGCGCGAAGGTTGCGCCCCACCTCGGCGATGGTCGCGTCGATGACGCGCACATCGGCCGCCATCACGCCGTGGGCATTCACCACCCGCCCGCCACGAATCAGGATTTCGGTGGCCGCGTGTGTTGACCGATGCAGCAACACCGGCCCGGCCAGCACTGCACCCAGGCTGGCGCGGATGGCCTCCCGGCGCGTGAAGGGCGTGGGTGCTTCAGGAAGGGTCGGGGTGTTGTCGGTCACGTCAGGTCTGTTCCATAAAGAGGGAACGTGCTCAGCTGCCACCCACTCGCCGCCCGGCGGTGTACGGAGCGCCCGCCGCTTCGGTCGCGCGCTCCAGTGCCGGAATATCCGTCTCCACCAGCTGACGCAGCCTGGCCTGCTCCGCGCCTAACAACTCCACCGCAATCCGGTACTGCTCCTGGCTGGTGGTGGTGGGACGCTGCAACGTGCGGTTCATGCTGCTGGTGATCGAGCCGACACGTTCGCTGATGGACGCGGCTTGCGCATCGCTGCGCGAGCCTAACGCGCGGTCACCCGAGAGCTGAGTCTGAATGGCGGCGAGCCGCCGGAGATGCTCGCGCACCTGATCGGAGAGGGCTCTTGGTGCTGCGGGTGTCTGGTCCAGCGCGCGTTTGATCTGATCGAGCTTGGTGCTGGTGGCGGTGGCCAGTTCGGTGGCTCCGGTCATCTGACGCTGCAGTTCACGCACCTGTGCCTGGAATTGCCCGCGTGCCTGATGATCGGCAAGGGTCAGCCCACCGGCGCCATCCAAAGCCACCGTGAACGACACCGGGCCCGCGAGTTGCGTGACCACGCCACCCACTCGCTGTGAGAGTGTGACCGAGTATTTCCCCGGCACCACATACGGGCCAGTTGGGCCACCGCCAAACAACTCTTCCTCATCCGTCGGAGGCCTACCACTGGAGAGCTGGTGCGCGGGGTACCGCAGATCCCACGCGACCCGGCTCATGCCCTTTGCGCCGGGGCCGGTGATGGTGCGAATGGCCTTGCCACCTTCATCCATCACCGTCAGCAGAATGGCGGGTGCTTCTTCGGCGGCCTCGGCACGCAACTCATCGGCCGACGGATACTTGATGGGCTGACCAGCTCGCTCCGCCGCCTTCTCGGCGTCGACCCGCTTCTGCTTGAGTGTCTTGAGCTGGTCCTTCAGGGAGTAGGTGAACCAGGCGCCATAGGCCGGGTTATCGCCGGAATACAACATCTCTCCCTGGAAGGCGTTGCGTCCACCGCCATAACGCTGCAGCGGTACGTACAGCAGGGCATCACGGACCGGGTGCAACGCTGCGTTTGTCGCGACCACCTGGGCATTCAGCTGGCGGAGGGCGGTGTAGTCGTCGACGATGTAGATGCCGCGGCCAAAGGTGCCGATGACCAGATCGTTCTCGCGCTTCTGGATGGCGATGTCGGCGACCTTGATGGTCGGCACACCGGGAATCTTCATCCAGTTGGTGCCACCATTCTTTGACGCCCAGGCGGCGAACTCGGTGCCGAGAAAGAGCAGCTGGGGATCGACGTGGTCCTCGTTGATCGCAAAGACGCCGCCGCGCGCGGGCAGGTCTCCGGTGATCGAGCTCCAGGTCCTGCCGAGGTCGGCCGTTTTCAGTGCGTAGGGTTTGAAGTCGCCGTTCTGGTGATTGCTGAACGTGATGTAGGCGACGTTGGCGTCGTGGTTGGATGGGCGGATGCGCGTGACGTAGGCATCGGCCGGCACACCAGGGAACGACTCGATCTTGCGCCACGTCGTGCCGCCGTCCTCACTCACCTGCGCCAGCCCATCATCCGTCCCCACCCACAAGAGTCCTTCCTTCTTTGGCGATTCCACAAGCGCCGAGATGTTGGAGTAGTCGGCGGTGGAGGTGTTCTTGGCTACGGCATCTGGGCCCCAGATCTTGCCCATCACCGGCAGCTTGTTGCGATCGATCTGCCGGGTGAGATCGCCGGAGAGTTTGCGCCACGTGTTGCCACGGTCGTCACTGCGATAGACAAACTGTGCCGCCATGTAGAGGCGCTTGCTGTTGAACGGCGAGATGACGAAGGGTGCATCCCAGTTCCAGCGCAGCGGGGCTCCACCTTTTTCTTCCTGCGGCTGGATGCCGATGCGCTCTCCGGTGCGTTTGTCGTAACGCACGATCACGCCATGTTGCAACTCAGCGTAGATGGTGTTGGGGTCTTCGGGATCCACGCGCGACACAAAGCCGTCGCCACCCTGCGTGACAAAGACGTCTTCGTTGAGAATGCCATGCTCACTATTGGTGCGCGACGGCATGCCGATTGAGTTGTTGTCCTGCAGCCCACCGTAGACGTTGTAGAAAGGGAGGGCGTTGTCGGTGTCGACGTCGTAATACTGGGCGAGGGGGAGGTTCTCGAAGAAGGTCCAGGTAGCGCCACGATCCCACGAGCGATAGAGCCCGCCGTCGTTGCCCACGAGGTAGTGGTTGGGGTTCTTCGGGTCGATCCAGATGATGTGGTTGTCGACGTGCATGTTGCGCTGACCCAGCGCCCGCATCGAGCGACCACCGTCATCACTCACCTGGAAAATCACGTCAGGGATATAGATGCGATCGAGCTGATGCGGATCGGCAAAGACGTCACCGTAGTACATGGAGCCCTGGTTGTAGTCCATCCGCCGCTCCCAGGTGACGCCATTGTCAGCGGAGCGATACATCCCGCCACGACGATTGGCCGCCTCGACCACGGCATAGAGGATGTCGGGGTTGATCGGCGAGATGGCCAGCCCGACGCGTCCGAGTTCTTCGTTAGGCAAGCCGGTGGTCACCTTGTTCCACGTCTTGCCGCCATCCGTGGTGCGATGCACGCCGCTTTCGGGGCCGCCATCGATGAGGGTGAAGAAGTGGCGCCGCCGCTGATACGACGTGGCCACGAGCACATCGGGATTGCGCGGGTCCATCACCACATCGCTCACGCCCGTGTGTTCGGAGATCTTGAGCACCTGCTCCCACGTCTTGCCGCCGTCAGTGGTCTTGTAGAGCCCGCGATCACCGCCGGCGCTCCAGAGCGGCCCCTGCGCCGCGACATACACGATGTCGCTGTTCTTCGGATGCACCACGATGCGCCCGATGTGCTCCGAGCTCTTGAGCCCGACATTTTTCCACGACCGGCCGCCGTCTTCAGACTTGTAGACTCCGTCTCCGTAGGCCACCGAACGCTGCGAGTTGCGCTCGCCGCTCCCTACCCAGACAATGTTGGGATTCTTCGGGTCGAGGGTGACCCATCCAATGGAGTAGGTCCCTTCGCGATCCATTATCGGGGTCCATGACGCTCCGCCACTCGTGGATTTCCAGAGCCCACCGGAGGCCGTGCCAACGTAGATGATGGCAGGGTTGTCCGGGTGCACCGCCACACTCATCACCCGGCCGCTTGTCATGGCGGGGCCGATGGAGCGCCCACGGAGAGCGCCGATGTGTTCAGCGGTGATGGCCGGCCGTGGTGCCGAGCTGGAGTCGGTGCGAGCGGCGGCGGGGCGCGCCGGGCGTTGCGCCATCGCGGAGACGCCGAGGAGCTGGGCGGCGCAAAGGAAGGCGGTGAACGAAAGTCGGGTCATGGAATGAGATTGCGGGGTTGGACGTGCACAAGAAACGTCCCGGGACGATCCTTCGGGAGGGGCGGTGCCCCCTCGACCCACGCGATACAGATTCCCTGACCAATGCGGAACCTGCTGGCTCGGCTCTTCCTCCCCTCCTGGCGCTTCTTCGACGACGCCTTTTCGTCGACGGTCCTCCAGGGGTGTGTTGTCTCCGCCGACGGGGGGTGTTCTGCCTGGACTGACCTGCTCGAACCGCCCACCCGTCGTTCGGCGCACCTGTTGTGGAACCCGTGGGGGAACCTGACGCTCGCCAAGTACAGCCTGGTCGAGCGTATGGTGGATGAAGCCAGCGAGGCGTCCGGCGATCCGGCACAACTCGTGAGCTACGAGCTGGTGGTGCATCTGGCGCGCGAGGAACTGCGCGGATCGCACACCCCCGCGTCCACCGGATTCAGATTTCGCGTGGTCGAACGGGACGCAAAGGGGGACAGCGACGCACTGCTGTCGGCGGAGCACCCCTGGTGAGCACAGAGCTGCAACAGATCATCAGGCTCACCCAGCTCCTGGCTGGTGTGGCTGTGGTGGTTGGCACCCTGGAGCTGCTGGTGGTGCGGCGTGCGTGGAGTGATGTGGGGATTTGGCGATGGAGTGTGTTGCGGCGCGAGATGTCGGCGCTGGGTGTGTTGCTTGGCCAGCGAAGCTTTACCGCGATGTTGCTCGTGAGGCTGGCAGCAGGTGTAGCGCTGATTGCCGGTGTGGGCGCTGTGGCACCACTGGTGGCATGGGTCACCTCGCTCCTGGTGAATCTGCGCTTTCGCGGGACGTACAACGGCGGGAGCGACCACATGCTGATGATTGCGCTGACGGCGCTGGTCATCACGTCGGCCGGTGCGCACAGCGAGGTGGTGGTCAAGGCGGCGGTCGTATGGATTGGGGTGCAGTCCATTCTGTCGTACGCTATTGCCGGTGTGGCCAAGCTCGTTCACCGGTCGTGGCGCAACGGGGAGGCCATGCGTGCGTTTGCGGGACTTCGCGCGTACGGGGCTCCGGCCCTGGCCAGCAAAGCGTTAGGCAACCCCGCGGTTGCGCGTTATGCGGCGTGGAGTGTGCTGCTCTTTGAGTGTGGATTTCCCGCCGTGCTGCTGGGGCCGCGCGTCGCCGTGGTGTTCATTACGATGGCGGTGGTCTTTCACATGGTCAACGCCGGTGTTCTGGGCCTCAATCGTTTCCTGCTCACCTGGGCCGCCACATGGCCCGCGGTCTGGCATGTCGCGACGCTGACCGGCGCTCGTTAGGTGCCGGTCAACTCTTCCGGTTTGCCCACGCCAATGCGTCGCTTCACCAGGTAGATCGGGCGACGTTTGGTTTCCTCGAACAGGCGCCCGATGTATTCGCCGAGGATGCCGATGCAGAAGAGCTGCACCGCCGAGGAGAAGAGGAGGACGAGGATGAGCGACGTCCAGCCGCGTGCTTCGCGCGGCTTGTACCCCATGATGGGGAAGTCCCAGATGTACTGCGCCAGGAAAATCAGCCCCATGGCGATGGCTGCGACACCGACCATGAAGCCCAGGAGCATGATGGCCTGCAGCGGGCGATAGCTGAAGTTGATGATGCCGTCACTCGCCAGTTTGAAGAGCGAGCGGAGCGTGTACTTGGGCTCGCCGGCATAACGAGCGGCGCGTTCGTAGGCGAGACCGGTTTGCTGGTATCCCACCCAGGTGCGCAGGCCCCGGATAAAGCGATTGCGTTCGGGGAGCTGATTGATGGCCTGCACCACCTCGCCACGCATCACGCAGAAGTCGCCGGCATCGAGCGGGATGTCGAGGGTGGCGAGGCGTTTCAGCAGCCGGTAGTACACATGGTACGCCATGCGCTTGAACGGCCCCTCTTTGCGATGCGTGCGGATGGCGTACACCACGTCCATGCCATCGCGCACCTTCTGAATGAAGGGGAGCAGGGCTTCCGGGGGGTCCTGCAGGTCGGCATCCAGCACGCACACAATCGAACCCGAGGCATGCTGCAGCCCCGCCGAGACCGCGGGCTGGTGGCCGAAGTTGCGCGAGAGGGCAACGACCTTGAGGCGGGCGTCGGTGGTGGCGAGTCGCTCGAGGATTTCCAGGGTGCGATCGCTGCTGCCATCGTCCACGACCAGCAGCTCCCAGTCATCGTTCCACGCGGGGGCAGCGCTGCATACTCGCCGGTAGAGTTCCTCGATGCCGGCTTCTTCGTTGTATGCGGGGACGACGAGGGAGATCATGTCGCCGGATCGTAATGGGTTCCCGGCTCGGCCGGAATGATCGCGCCTCTCTCCGAACTTGGATCCGGGGGTTCCCGGACCAGTAGTTCGCTCCACAACATTACCGGCGATTGCCAACCTCGCCAGCGCTCCAATTCGACCCAACTCGGTATGAAGCTCACGCCCGTTGCTCTTGTCGCCCTCTTCGCCCTCCTCCCCGCGTCCATGTCCGCCCAGGTCCGCCGGATAAACCCGCCCACACTCTCGCCACCCACCGGATACACCCACATCACCATCGGGCCCGACGGCAGCACGGTGCACATCGCCGGTCAGGTTGCCCTCGACAACAAGGGGCAATTGGTGGGCGCGGGTGATTTCAGGGCGCAGACGCAGAAGGTCTTTGACAACCTCAGGCTGGCACTCGAGGCCGTTGGCGCCTCGTTTGACGATGTCCTGAAGATGACCACCTTCGTGACCGACGCCTCGAATGTCGCCGCCTTTCGCGAGGT
This sequence comes from uncultured Gemmatimonadota bacterium, assembly GCA_902826615.1. Taxonomy (GTDB): domain Bacteria; phylum Gemmatimonadota; class Gemmatimonadetes; order Gemmatimonadales; family Gemmatimonadaceae; genus RBC101. The sequence goes on along the minus strand of CADEFN010000002.1, from coordinate 927,905 downwards.
GAGAAACGCCGTGCTGCGCCCCGATCAGCTCCCCGCGAACACGTTCGTGGAGGTGAAGGCCCTCGCCCGCGCCGAGTGGCTGATCGAGATTGAAGCCGTCGCCATGTTGCGCGCACGATAGATCGTTAGGCTCGTCCTCCTTCCCGCAATCTCGCCCATGCGCTTCATCCCTCTCCTTTTCCTCCTCGCTCCCGCCCTCGCCAGCGCGCAGCTCCCCTTCGATGGCATCACCGCACGCTCCATCGGGCCCGCAGCGTTAGGCGGGCGGATCCACGATGTGGAAGGCGTTCCGGGTGACCCCTTTACGGTCTACGTGGCGTCGGCCAGCGGCGGGCTCTGGAAGACCGTCAACAAGGGCACCACCTGGACCCCGATCTTCGAAGGGCAGAAGGTTGCCACCTTCGGCGATGTGGCCATTTTCGAAGGGAACCCCGACATCCTCTACGTCGGCACCGGCGAGCAGAACAACCGCCAGAGTTCGTCGTGGGGCAACGGTGTCTACCGCTCCAACGATGCGGGAAAGACGTGGACCCACCTCGGCCTCGAGGCCACGCGGCACATCGGTCGCATGGCGGTCCATCCGACCAACGCCGAGATCGCCTTTGTGGCCGCAGCGGGCGATTTGTGGAAGCCTACGCCAGATCGAGGTGTGTACCGCACCCGCGACGGCGGACGCTCATGGGAGAAGGTGCTCTACGTCGACACCCTGAGTGGTGCGACCGACATCGTCATCAATCCTGCCGATCCCAGCATCATCGTCGCCGCCACCTATCAGCGACTTCGCACGCCATCGGGATTCAATGGGGGTGGGCCCGGCTCGCGGCTCTACAAGTCGACAGATGGTGGCACCACCTGGCGTCAGATCACGGCCGGCATCCCCGCCGGGGACAAGGGCCGCATCGGTCTCGCCATCGCACGTTCCGATCCGCGTGTGCTCATTGCCACCATCGAACATGCCTCTGAGGGCGGTACCTACCGGTCCGAAGATGGCGGCGACACCTGGACTCGCGTGAATCGGCTCAATCCACGGCCGATGTATTACTCCAAGCCGGTCATCGATCCCACCAACGCCAACCGGGTCTGGATTCCGGGGGTGACCGTGTATCGCAGCGACGATGGCGGGCGCAACTTCCGCACCCTCCCCACCGGTCCCACCTACGACGTGGGCCTCAAGGGCGATCATCATGCCTTCTGGATCAACCCCAAAGACTCGCGCCATGTCTACCTTGGTGGCGACGGCGGGTTGCATGAGTCGTGGGATCTGGGCGAGACCTGGGTGCGTCTCAACAACATCCCGATCGGGCAGTTCTACTCCATTGCCGCCGACAATCGTGAGCCCTACTGGGTGTACGGTGGCATGCAGGACAACCACTCCTGGATGGGCCCCAGCGCCACTCGTCACTGGTTAGGCATCGTGAATGAGGACTGGCGTCAGATCGGCTTTGGTGACGGCATGTATCAGCGCCCCGATCCCTTCACCCCGCGCTGGATCTACACGGCTTCGCAGAACCTTGGCATCCAGCGCTTCGACGTCGAAACCGGGGACCGCCTCGGCCTCAAGCCCTTTCCGCCTAACGAGGGTGACACCGCCTATCGCTTTGACTGGACGGCGCCGATTTATCCGAGCCGGCACACCCGTGGCACACTCTACGTGGGCGGCAACCGTCTCTTCATCACCAAGGACTACGGCAACTCCTGGACGCGCACCAAGGACCTCACACGTCAGGTCAACCGCGACACGATTCCGGTGATGGGGGTGCTGGGCCGCAACATCACGCTCTCGCGGTACGACGGCGAATCGTCGTACTCGGAGATGACGACATTGTCGGAATCGCCCATTGACCCGAAGATCCTCTGGGCCGGCACTGATGATGGTCTTGTCCAGCTCTCGCGCGATGGCGGGCTTACCTGGAATGAAGTGGGGAAGAACGCTGCCGGTGTGCCGATGGGTACGCTGGTGAGCCGTGTGGAGGCGTCGTCGGCGGGACGCGGTGTGGCCTATGCGACATTCGATGGCCACCGCAGCGGTGACTTTGCGCCCTACGTGTATCGCACCACCGACTTCGGGGCGACGTGGACACGAATGACCAATGGGCTTCCCGCTGACAACTCGGTGCGCACGATCCATGAGTATCCCGGCGTGCCGGGTGTTGTCTTTGCCGGTGTAGAGTTCGGCATCTATGTCTCGCTCGACACGGCGCGCAGCTGGACGCGGATGAACTCCGGTCTCCCCACTACGCGCTACGACGACATTCTCGTACATCCGACCACCAAGGATCTCATCCTCGGCACACACGGTCGCTCGATCTGGGTGCTCGACGACGCCTCGCCACTCGCGGCATGGTCGTCCGCGGTGAGCCAGAAGGCCGTCCATCTCTTTCCCATCCGTGCCGCGACGTTGTTCCAGTTCTGGCAGGACTTCTCCTACCGTGCCCACGCCGCGTACTCAGGCGACAATCCGAAGGACGGCGCCCTCCTCTCGTACTACCTGAAGAATGCTGCGACCAAGGTGACCATCACGGTCGCCAACGCGGCGGGGCGTCAGGTGCGCACGTGGGAAGGTCCGGCCGCCGGAGGAATTATTCACCGCGTCAACTGGGACCTGCGCTACCAGCCCCCGCCAGGCAGTGGATTTGGTGGTGGTGAGGAAGGGGGCAGTGCCGAGGCGCTGCCACGTCCTCCTCGTCCAATCGATGATCGCGGTCCCTTTGTGTCGCCGGGCCGGTACACCGTCACGGTTGATGCCGACGGACAGCGCATGTCGCAGGTGGTGGTCGTCAAGCCTGATCCCCTCTTGCCGCTGACAGCCGCGCAACACGCCGCGCGTGAAGCGTTCCTGCTCAACGTGGACGAGGCGCAGCGCACGGCAACCGCGTTAGGCGACCGGATGACCGCGTTGCGGCGTCAGCTCACCGGGCGGCGTGACGCGGGGCCGCAGGGCAGTGCGGTGCGGCAGTCGGCAGATAGCGCGCTCACGCGCCTCACCGCGCTGGAGCGCGCGGTGCGCGCCGGACCAGGGGCCGCACGGGGACAGGCGTACAATCTGGCGGGTGAATTCAATGGTGCTGGGGCGCAGCAGGGGAGTCTGTATCCTCCCACGGCCACCCATCGTCAACGCTACGCACTCATCGCCGCCGCGTTGCGGCGCGCCCAAACCGAGCTGGCCCGCCTCGAAGCGCTCAGCAACACCATTCAGTAGGATGCCGTCGCCCAGCCCCGTCGCCGTCGCCGCCATTTCCGAGAACCCCAGTGGATTTGCGGCGCGGTGGCGGGCATTCTGGGCGCCACCCGAGCAGTTCTTGCTCGATGCCGGCAAAGCGGGTGAGGCGCTGATCGGGCGCATCCGTATTCTGCTCACGGGTGTGCTGCTGCTCATCCCCATCAGCAACATGGTGGTGGCGCCACGCGCCCAGTTTCAGGAACACCTGATCGGATTTGTCATCACCGCCATCGCCTTCGTGCTGTCGGTGTGTGTCTATGTGCTGATCAAACGCGACCGGCGCGAACCCTGGCTCCCCATGGCGACGGCGCTCTTCGATGTCACCTTCATCAGCATGGCGAACTTCGCCTATGCGTTCGTGTCCAACCCGCACGTGACCGTCAACAGCAAGGTCACCTTTGATACGTATTTTCTGGCGTTAGGCGGGACCTGTCTGCGCTTTGACAAGCGAGTCGCCGTGATGGCAGGTGTGGCGGCGATGGTGCAGTTCTCGGCGATTGTGCTGTTCGTGTGGATGTCGTATCCCCTGCAGATGCAGCCCACCGACGCTGACGTGTTCAATCCATACGGGCGGTTCCAGTGGGCTGATCAGATCTCACGGGTGATACTGCTGGCAATCGCCACGGCGCTGAGTGTGTATGTGGTGGGAGGTATTCAGCGGCAGCGCGAGTTGTCCAACGCCGACCCACTCACCGGGGTCTTCAATCGCCGCTTCTTTGACGACTACTTCGCCACCGAGATGGACCGCGCCGCACGCTTCGGCAGCGAGATTGCGGTGGCGATGATCGATGTGGATCACTTCAAGCAGTTCAATGACCGCTTTGGTCACGCGGCCGGCGATGTGGTGCTCCGTCGGGTGGCAAGTGCCCTGCAGCTGGCCGTGCGCCGCACCGACCTGGTGGCGCGTTACGGCGGCGAAGAGTTTGTCGTGCTGTTCCGCGGGGCGTCGGCCGAGCAGGCGCTGGCACTGGTAGAGAGCATTCGCGAACGCATTCAGTCAGCCTCGCACAGCATTGGCGACAACCGGCCCGTGCATGTGACGGTCAGCGCGGGGGTCGCCAGCTGGCCCGCCGAGGGGCGTTCGGTGGGCGACTTGATTGCCACGGCCGACCGCCGACTCTTCGAGGCGAAAGAAGCTGGCCGCAACCGGGTTGTAGGTCCTGCAGGTCCAACGCAATCGTAGCCGCGGTAGACAGCCGGAAAGCAACGAGGGCAACGCCTGATTGCTCGACGTTGCCCTCGTTTTTCTCTTCGACCGTTTATTGCCGTCTTGCTGGCGCCGGCAGGGTGCCCTTTTTGGCAATCGCCTTGTTGATCGCGTCCACGGTCACCTGCGAGCGGAACGCCACAATCTCTTTGGCCCACTCCGTCGCCTTCTTCCTGTCGGCAAGTGAGACGCCATTGATCGACGCCTTGCCGGCCTTCACGCGCTGGTCGTAGTTGATCGACTTGGGGTCGTCGATGAACATGTTGAGCGAAATGACGGCGTCGTCGTGCAGGTTTTCGGCGGTGCCATCCACGATGCCCTTGGACTTCATGTGCTCCATGGCCCCGGCGTAGTCGTAGTACTCCTGCACATGGGCCACGATCGGCGCGCCTTTCCAGAGTCCGGTGAGGGAGTCGGCCACAAAACGCTGGCCCCCCTGGTTGCCGCCGCTATCACCGATGAGGATGATGGTTTGGAAGCCGTGTTGCTTGAGGCTGGTCACGACGTCGGTGAGCACGGCGCGAAAGGTATTCTCCCGGAGTGAGATGGTCCCAGGGCTCGTCATGTGGCTCGACGGGGGTTCGATGTTTCCCTCCGGCACCAGCTTGATGATCGGCGCGCACAACGCGTTGCCGAGCTTTCGGGCGATCGCTTCGCAGTTGGTGTGGAGCACGTAGTTGTGCTTGCCGGTCACCAGCCACGGACCATTAGGCTCCACACCACCCGTCGGAATGATCACGGTGGTTTTGCCCGCCTTCAGGGCGTCGCGCACATCCATCCAGGTCATCTCCTCGATCCAGATGGTCGAGGCAGCGGGGAGCGGATTCGGCGCGTCTTTGCAGTTGTACGGGTTCAGCGCGCAGTTGCCGCCCCCCATGCTGCGTGGGTCTTGCGGAGTGCGGTTCTGGGCGACCGCGGCGGACGATGCCACAAAGAGCGCCGCGAGGATGAATGTCTTGGACATGAGGGTAGGGGCTCGGTGTCTCAACGGGGAACACGATTTCCAGCAATCCATACGGACGAGATCTTCCGCACGTTCGAGATGTTGGTCAATGGGTCGGCGTCGAGAACCACAAAGTCGCCCCATCGCCCTGGGGTCAGCGTCCCGAGGTCGCGCTCCACCGACATGCACTCGGCGGCCACCCGTGTTGCAGAAGCGAGGGCCTGGGCAGGAGTGAGACCCGCCTTGACCATCAGTTCCAGTTCCATCAGCTCGAAGTAGCCCTGGAATCTTCCGGCTGGTCCGGTATCGGTGCCCATCGCCACGCGGACACCGGCATCGTGGAGTGTCTTCACATTTCGGCTCGCCACCTGGAGCGCCACCTTGTAGCGCTGGGCGCTGGTGCTCTTTCGCATGGCCTCCTGCCGAGCCGGGTCCTTGAGCCCCGGCACCTGTGCCTGGTCTGGGTGGGCCAGGAAGAGCGGATCACTGAACCAGTCCGGCGTGGTCTCATACACAAAGGTCGACACCTCGCGCATGAGTGTTGGCACCACGCAGGTGTTGCGCCTCTTGAGCTGCGCGATCACTTCGGCATCCGCCTCGGCGTCACGAATACTGTGGGCCACCAGGTCCGCGCCAGCGGTGAGCAAGTCCTTCGCGTCGGCCAGGTAGAACAGATGTGCCGCGACGCGCATCTGCCGTTTGTGCGCCTCATCGATCACGGCGCGATAGACGTCGGGCGACATCTTGGTTGCTGTACCAAGGTTGTCATCGACGCGAATCTTCACAAAGTCCGTACGCTGACTGGCAAGCGCGGCCACTTTGGCGCGCCCCTCATCGGGGGTCGGCGCGTTGAGCACCGGACCGGAGACAAACACCCGGGAGCGGTTCAGGGTCGGCACCTCCTGCGCCCCCCGTGCGCCAAACACCTCCTCGGGTTCGTCGCCAAGCGAGAAGACGGTGGTCACCCCGTACTGCGCGTAGCTGTTCAGCTGACGGACCGCGCTCACATGCCCGTGTGCATTGATCAGGCCGGGAATGATGAACTTGCCCTTCAGCTCGGTCCGTTCGGTGCCGGGCGGGATGGTGACGCGCGCGGCAGGGCCGGCCGCGACCACCCGTCCTTCACGGAGGAGCAGTGTGGCATTTGCGACGGGGGCACCGCCTGTGCCATCGAGGAGGGTTGCTCCGGTGAAGGCGCGCAGCTGCGCGGCCGCCGGGGTGGAAAGCAGGAGGGAAAGGAGAAGAAGGCGCATGCATTGAACTTCCGTCCCGCGCCATCCTCCCACCAGATGTCTCCGAGCGTGAATGCCAGGCAATCCGCGTTACAGGTCTTCGCGAAGGGCAACCGTGGGCTTGACGCGTAGTGCCCGGCGAGGTGAGACGCATGTCGCGCCCCACCTCGAACCTGCCCGCTGGTACGACTACGGGATGTACACCGAGTTTGCCCCCGTGGCCGGTGTGGGATCGGGCCACCCGCCAATGACAAACATCTGATTGCTGAAGGCAAACGATCTGGCATGCGAACGGGCGAGTGGCAACGCCATACCGGCGCTCCACACGCCCGTCGGTGGGTCGTAAATGTCCAGGAAGGCGGACTTGTTGCCCAGCTGGTCCGAGCCCCCGGTGACGTACAGCCGTCCCAGCACGTTGCGCGCCGTCTGGCCGAACAGCGCGTGCGGGATCTGCGTGCCCGTGCTCCAGAACCCCGTGGCCGGGTCAAAGATGTTCAGGTTGCTTTGCAGCGAGAGCGCAGGACCAAAGCCGCCGACGGCGAACACTTTGCCGAGCAGGTTGGTAGCCGCTCCCTGGGCAAAGCCGTCCGGTGACTGGCCACCGGACGACCAGGTATCGGTGCCCGGATTGTACACATACCAGTTCTTGCCAAAGGTGTTGACGCTTCCGTCACCCCCGTCGTTCACATACAGCCGGCCGTTGAGCGCGGCGATGGCCGTGAAGCCAATGGCGGTCGGCATCGATGTGCGCTGCAGCCACGAGTTTGTAGATGGGGTGTACTCGTACAATGTCGCCGTCGGCGCGGCGGTGGTGCCGGTGGAGAAGCCGCCCGCGACATACACCTTCCCGTTCAACGACGCTGTTCCTGCGGCCCATCGCCCGGACGGCATGGGTGCGCGCGGACTCCAGGTGTCCGTGGCGGGATCGTACGCTTCGTTCACCGTCAACACCGTGTTGCTTCCCGCCACACGACCGCCGACGGCAAATGCCAGGTTGCCGGCCAGCGCCAGGCCGTGATATCCGCGGGCCGTGGGCATGGGGGCCCGCGTCAGCCAGTAGTCACCAGGGGTGAACGACAACGCCGTGGTCTGGGCCCGCCCGCCAAGCGGCTCTCCCCCAAACAGATACAGCTTTCCGGCCGCGACGGCAGATGCCGCGTAGGTGACACTGAGCGGCAGCGCGGCGCGACCAAACCATGCGTTGCCTGCCGGGTCGTAGTACTCGGCACTCAGCAGTGGTCCGGCAAAATCAAAGCCCCCGGCCACGTGCGGGATACCATTCACGAGCCCGAAGGCGAAGCCCGCGCGCGCCGTGCCTCCGCCGATGTAACGCCACGTGTTGGTCGTCGGGTTGTATCGCTCGCCATCACCCGACGGGCCCCCCGATGTGGATCCCCCGAACCACACCACCTCGTTGCCAAGCGTGAACATCACCCCCGCCCTGTGAAACTCTCCGGCCGAGTTCAGCGTGGTCCAGCTGTTCGTGGAGGGATCGTAACGAAAGAAGCCAAAGGTTACTCCGGTGCTGTTGCAGCCGTTGCCCACATAAATGAAGGACCCCATGACCGTCATACCACCGCAGCCGCCAACCGCGGGCACGGGTGCGCCAGACGACCAGGTGTTTGTGACGGTGTTGTAAAGGAAGAGGCTCCCCGTCCACGCGCCGGTCCCATCCCGCCCCCCAGCCACGTAAATCGTTGACCCGATGGCGACGGCGCCGTGCATGTCCGCACGCGCCGACGGCATCGACGCCCGCACACTCCAGATGTTCGTCGCGGGGTCGTAGGCGCGTACCGAGGGATTCGGCGCACCCATCCCGCCTACGCCCCCGATGACGTAGATGATGTTGTTCACCGTCACCGCGCGATGGTGCGACCTTGCTTGCGGCATTGGAGCCACCGGCGCCCACGCGTTCCCCGCCGTGGTAACAACCCCATCAATCGCCCGATCGGGACGGATTGGTCCACGCTCGGGACCGGCCACCTGTTGAGGCAGATCCGCGCATCCCGCGAGGGTTACTGCCAGCCCCCACGCCAAGGCGCCGGCGACCCGCGCCCGTCCAATTGCATCCTGCACACCCATGGTCAGCTCCTTCGGAAGAGTTTTCGCGCAGCGCCGGCTCTTCGGCACTCAATTGCAGCTGGCCGACACGGCGCCGTACCTTGTTTCCGCACGGTACGCAGCAGGCATGACTCGGCCCTGACGTGTCGCTGACCTGACACTGATCGGGTCGAGAATTTTGATCTTCTGGAGCACATGACGCGGTTTCGCGTAACGGTTTTTGGCGCGCTCGACATTCGCGACCCTGGAGGACTGAGCCTCGACTCCGTACTCGCTCAGCCCAAGCGAGCCGCCCTCCTCGTCTATTTGCTCGCGTCCACTCCACGTGGTTTTCGGCGTCGAGACTCGCTCCGGGCCCTGTTTTGGCCGGAGCTCGACGAGCGGCGGGCAAGGGATGCCCTGAACTCTGCGGTCTACTTTCTCCGGAAGGCGCTCGGCGACGGGGTGATCGTCGCTCGGGGGGCCGACGAGCTCGGTGTGCAGTCGGACCTTGTCTGGTGCGACCTCGTGGAATTCGACGCCGCCATGGCGAGCGGGAACCCGCAACAGGCGCTGGAGTTGTCCCGGTCGGAGTTGCTGGATGGCTTTGTCGTTGGCGACGCCCCCGCCTTTGATGACTGGCTGTCGCGCGAGCGAACCCGTGTGCGCGAAGCGAGTACAAACGCCGCCCTGGCGTTGGCTTCCGCTGCAAGCTCAGCGGGCGACGCGGGTGGTGCCCTGGGGTGGGCAGAGCGAGCACATGCGCTCGCGCCCGACGATGAAGCCGTCGTTCGGCAGCTGATGGAGACACATGAGCGCGCCGGCGATAGCGCCCGTGCCCTCCGCGTCTATCACACCTTTCGAGAACACCTCCGGCGCACCTATGAGCTGGAGCCATCGGGCCCGACAGTCGCCCTGGCCGAGTCCATTCGTGAGCGGACGCGGCAGCCTGAGGTCGCGTCCCCCAAACGTGTGGCGACGGCAGACGTTGCGGCCGCGCGTGTCCACGACACGCAGCGTGAGAGCAGCGACCCTGTGCCACTTCCAGCACCAGAGACGAGCCTCGCCCGCGGAGTGCACCAACCTGCCGTTCCGGCCCGGACAAGCAAACGGCAAGATGCAGTTGGCGCGCTTTCGTTGAGCGTGGTGGGTGTGCTGCTGGTTGGTGCGATGGCTACCGCGGCGCTGACCAAGGGCTTTTCGCGCTTCACGGCATCTTCAGGCGCTGAGTCGCAAAGTGCGCTGGCCGTCTTTCCCTTCGCGGTACATGGGGCACCGTCCGACGAGAGCCTTGGTGAGGGTATGGCGCGTCTGGTAGCCACCACGCTCGATGAGGTCGGCGATTCGCGACTTGTTGATACGCGGGCGCTGCTTGGTGCTACTCCGGCGCAATCCAACGTGGGCGAACGTGGCGGGATGGACGAGCGGCTCCGTACCGTGGCCACGTCCCTGCGGGCATCGCTTTTTGTCAGCGGAGATATCGAGGCAACTGCCGACTCACTCGATGTTCGAGCCCTCCTGCACGAGTCGTCGAGCCGCAAGGTGCTGGCGCGTGCGCATGCGCGCGTGGCCCGAGGCGATTACTTCGCGGTGGTCGATCAGGTGGCGCTCCAGCTCATCGCTGGTCTCCCCGGCCAATCGGGGGCCGCGTTCGAGGGATTGGCCGCGCGCACCACAAACTCCCTGCCTGCACTCCGGCTTTATCTGACGGGCGAACACGAGTTTCAGCGTGGCCGTTTTGCCGAGGCCATCGAGGCGTTTCGCGGTGCCGTCAGCGCGGATAGCACCTTCGCAGTCGCGCTGTACCGGTTGAGCAACGCGCTGACATGGTCGCGGCTTCCGCCTGGTCTGCCACCAGACTCACTGGCCGACGCCGCGGTGAGGCACGGGACAAACGTGCCGGAACGCGATCGCATACTCTTTCGCGCCTGGCGCTCCTATCTGAGAGGTGATGCCGTCGACGCGGAGCAGCGGTACCGCGAAGTGCTGAGCACCCGCCCCGCCGACGTTGAAGCCAGCTTCTACCTGGGCGAGGTGCTTTTTCATTGGGGTCCGGTCTTTGGGCGTCCCGCACTCGAGGCCCGTGCGCCATTCGAGCAGGTCCTGCGGTTTGAAGCGGACAACGTTGGTGCGCTGAGTCATCTGGTACGATTGGCGGCCACGGCTGGCGACACGGCCCGTGTGACCGAGTATGCGGCGCGGCTCCTGCGCTTGGGCCCCGACTCCGCGGAGGTGTCGGAGGTGCGCGGGCTGGAAGCGTTTGCCACGCGCGATACGGTGGCCATGCGGGCCTTCTTTGAAAACCTGCCTCGTCTGAGTTCCCGCGATGCACGCGGTGTGGTGTGGGCGATCGCGGTGCACACCCGTGACGCCGAGGTGCTGGCGCGTCTCCTCGCCCGCCTGGAGCTGCCGCCCTTTGATCCATTTCTGCGGCGCCAGGCTCACCTGGTGCACGCCGCACACCTCATGGCCATCGGTCAGGCCAACGCCGCCATGAGCACCCTCGAGCCTAACGATGTGCTCACCCCGGCGCGTTCGCTGGAGTATCGCACCATGCTGGCCACGCTGCCGTTTGCGCCAGGCTCGGTCGCTCCTCTGAAGGAGCTGGAGCAGGGGATCCTCGGCACGCCGCCGATGGACCTCAGTGTGGGCCCCGGTCAATACTCCCTGCCGTCGGGCAGCATCTACCCGCCGCGACGGCTGTATCTGCTCGGCCTGCTGAGGCTGCGCATGGGAGACACCGCCGCTGTGGCTCGTTATGCGGACTCGCTGCTCACGCTGTCATGGGCCAACAACCGGAATCTGCTTTTCTCCCGATCGTTCGGCCGCCTTCTGCGCGCCGAGTTGCTGCGGCACGCCAAGCGACCGGTGGAGGCGCTGGCCACACTCGGCCTTCCGGGTGTCGAGGAAGACAGCAACCTGACCGAGTTGACCAGCTATCCCAAGGCCCACGAGCGTTTTCTGCGTGGAGAACTTCTGGGAGAGCTTGGACGTGATGCCGAGGCGGCGCGCTGGTTCGAAACGTTTCCCGACCTGCAGCTCACTGACCTGATGTACCGCACCACGGCCGAGCTGCGCTTTGCCGAGTTGTCAGAAAAGCGCGGTGACAAAGGTGCGGCATTGACCGGTTTCTCTGCCGTTCTGCGCAATTTGGCCAAGGCAGATACCAGCTTTTCTCCCCAGGTGCGCCGGGCCGAGGCCGGGCGTCGGCGGGTCGCATCGCGCAGCGGGTGAAGGACGACAGCGAGTCGCCACGCCTGCACACGCGATGTTCAGTGTTTGACAGGAGGCGTCGCGCGAGTCGGGGAGAAGCGGGTCACCAGGGATAGCACAGCCACAACCACCCCGCCGGCCGCAATACCAAACACCGCCTCCAGCAAAGTTTTGACAGCAGTCGCGGCAAACCCGCTGAGTGAATCACTTATCGCCGCAATGGCGTGTTCTACCACCGGAATGCCGTGCGCAAGAATGCTCCCACCCACCATGAACATAGCGGCCGTGCCAAGTATCGAGAGCGCTTTCATGAGCAGCGGCGCCGTGCGAAGGAGCGTGGCACCAAGCTGACGCTGACTGGCGGCGGAGCGATCGTCACCCTTCACGCGATGCAGCCGAAGCCCGAGGTCGTCGATCTTCACGAGTCCGGCCACCAGCCCGTACACCAGCACCACCATGCCCACCCCAACAATGCTGAGCGCTACGAGCTGCTGGGCCACCGGTTGTGACGCCATCGTGCCAAGCGCAATCACAATCACTTCTGACGAAAGAATGAAGTCGGTGCGGATGGCACCCTTGATCCTCTCGCGCTCAAAGGCCTGCATGTCCACCGCAGTGTCAGCAACCGCCTGCACGCGGGCCGCACGCTCAGCCGAGTCGGCGGCTGATGGTGCGGTGAGTTTGTGCCATATCTTGTGAAAGCCCTCGTAACAGAGAAAGAGTCCGCCGACCATCAGCAGCGGCACAATGGCCTTCGGAACAAAGGCACTGATCAGTAGTGCCACGGGAACAAGGATGGCTTTGTTCACCAGCGCACCCTTCGCCACCGCCCAGATGACCGGCAGTTCGCGGTCCGCCGTCATCCCCGTCACCTGATCGGCGTTCAGCGCCAGATCGTCGCCAATCACCCCAGCGGTCTTTTGCGTGGCCACCTTGGTCATGGTGGCCACATCGTCAAACAACGACGCGAGGTCGTCGAGCAGGGTCAGAAGAGAAGCGGCCATTCGCTGGGGGGTCTGGTGAACTGAAGGTGAACGATACGGCAAGGACTGGCGTTCCAGTCAGCTGGCCGACATCGGGCTAGCCACCCAGTGCCGTGATCGACCGCGTCAGGTTGGCTCTCGCAGCCGACTCCAGCTCATTCCGAAAGTGCGCGGTCGAGTAGATATGCGCGCGGTCGAGAAAGCCCTGCAAGACACCTCGCCGTTTGCGCCTGAAGATGAACCGGGGCACCCAGGCATACTCCTCGCGCACCTGGCGCTCGTATTCGTCAAAACGAGCGTCATCAGCACCCAGAATGGCCAGGTCCACATCAACCAGCAGCTGCGCATCGGTGTCGTGCGGAACCACATCATGCCGCGTGGCCATGATCAGGGCCGAGATGCGTTCGGCCACCTCGGTGGTGAGCCCGGCGGCGCGGACGGCTTCCACGGCCAGGTGGGCGCTCCGTTGTTCGTTGTCGGCGGCTCGCACGTCGTATACGGCGTCATGAAACCAGAGTGCCACTTCAACCTCGTGAAGTCGCACGGCCATGTGCGACGCGTCGCGGAGCCGCTCGAGGCACTCGCGCAGGTGCTGCAAGGTATGGTAGTGGCGCTGTGGCTCTGCATAACGAGTGAGAAGCGAGGCATGCAACGCCTCGTCGCCTGTGGCGGCACCAAGTCCGGTCCAGGTGTCTTTCCAGGCATCGAGGCTCAAGCAGTCGGTGATGGGCACGGCGCGGTTGCCTGGGGGATGGTACCCGCTTGTGCGGGCACGACGGAGTGGGTGATCACTGATTCTACCGTATCTGCGCGGTGTGGAATCACTCGACGTGAAGGTTCGCTGACTTCATGTCAGGGTCAAGCGTCGGTTGCCCGGGTTGCCACTCCATTTCCCACATCACACCTTGGGACACCCAAACCTCACCCTGTTTATGCGTCGCCTGTTCAGTCTCGCGCTCCTCCTCACCGCCCTGCGCGCCGAAAGTCAGTCGCCCACCGCCGACTACCAGCGCGCCGAGCAAATGCTCACCTGGAACGCGCTGCGTCACGTCACGGGAGACCAGGTGGCGCCCACGTTCTATCGTGACAGCACACGATTCTGGTATCGCGTCATGACGCCACGGGGTGCGGAGTTTGTCACCGTGACGCCTGCCACTGGTGGAAGAGCCCTTCTGTTCGACAACACTCGCCTTGCAGCGGCGTTGTCCAAGGCGGCCGATACTGCCTTTGCGCCAGGCACGCTGCCCTTTCAGGCCTTCGACTTCGCTGACGACGGCCGCGACGAGCGCCGTGTGCTGGTGCGAGTGGGAAAACGTGCGCTCCGCTGCGAACTCGCGACATACGTCTGTGCGGTGACCGATACACTTCCAGATCGCCGACGGTTTGTCCGGTCACCCGACGAACAGTGGGAGGCCTTTGCTGCGGGCTTCAACCTCTGGGCCCGCCGTGTGGGCGCCACGGATTCGGTGCAGCTTACCACCGATGGCTCGGCCGGTTACGCCTACGGCGTTGGCACACCCTCGCCAACGCAGATCAAGCTCAAACTCCCAAACATCCCCGAGGTAGTGTGGTCACCCGACTCACGGCGTCTGGTCGTCACTCGCATTGATGAGCGCGGAGTGCAGAAGTTCCATCTGTATTCGTCCACCACAACCCGCCCGACGCACTACGAATATCCGTATGCACTTCCGGGCGACTCGATCGTTCCCATGATCGAGCACTATGTGGTTGATGTGGCCGCACGCACCAGCGCCCGCATCGACGCCCCAAAGCAGCCCATGATGTCATTCTACGGATTTGGCACCAAGGTGGTGCAGTGGGCCCCCACCTCCGACAAGGTCTGGTTCACGCACGTCAACCGTGGGCCAAAACGTGTGCAGCTCATGGTGGCTGACGTCGCGGGCGGAGCGCCACGGCGTATCACTGCCGACAGCGCGGCGTCGTACGTCACGGGCAACCTTGATCTCTTCGGCAGCGCGACCAATTGGAAACCGCTGAGAAACGGTGACCTCATCTGGTTCTCCGAACGGGATGGCTGGGGACATCTCTACCATCTCGGTGCCGATGGTGCCATGAAGCACCAAATCACCAGCGGCGATTGGGTCGTGACCGCACTTCTCGGCGTCGATGAAGCAACCGGTCGGGTGTACTTCACCGCACGCGGTCGCGAGGCTGGGCGTCACCCCGAGTACGATTTCCTCTACTCCGCAGGGCTCGACGGCAGTGCCACCACCCTGCTCACACCCGAAGATGGCGATCATGCTGTCACGGCCGTGCCCGGTGCGCGCTTCTTTGTCGACTCCTGGTCACGCATCGATCAGCCCTCGGTGAGTGTGTTGCGTGGCGCCGATGGACGTGTGGTGAAGGAACTCGAGCGCGCCGACATCAGCGCCCTGCGCGCGACGGGCTGGCGCGCGGGTGAGGCCTTCCGCACCAAAGCGCGCGATGGTGTCACCGAGATCACGGGCGTCATCTGGAAGCCTTCCAACTTCGACAGCACCAAGAGGTATCCGGTTATCGATCACATCTATCCCGGACCACTCATCTCGCCGGCGCCCAAGGAGTTCTTTCCCAACCGCGCTCCGTTCTCCTACTCCCTCGCCGGACAGGTGCAGGCGCTGGCCGAACTCGGCTTCATCGTGGTGGAGATCGACGCGTTAGGCAACACCGCGCGCAACAAGGCGTTGTACACGGCATGGTACGGCAACATGGGCGACAATGGCATCCCCGATCACGTGGCCGCGATTACGCAGCTCGCTGCCCGTCATCGCTGGATGGACCTCTCGCGCGTGGGGATCTATGGTCACTCCGGCGGCGGCTTTTCGTCGACCGATGCCATGTTGCGTTACCCCGACTTCTACTCGGTGGCAGTATCCACGGCAGGGAATCACGACAATCGTACGTACTATCACGGATGGGGCGAACGATTCCAGGGCCTCCTGGTTCGCGACACGCTGCGTGGCACCGACAACTTTGCGCCGGCCGCCAACAAGTCACATGTCGCCAATCTCAAGGGCAAACTGCTCCTGATTCATGGTGACATGGACGACAACGTGCATCCCGCGCACACCATTGCCCTCGTCGATGCGCTGGTGAAGGCCAACAAGCGGTTCGACATGTTCATCCTCCCCGATGCCGACCACAACCTGACCAACCACCCATACGTGCTGCGTCGCACCTGGGATTATTTCGTGGAGCATCTGCTGAAGGGGCGGACACCGGCCGACTACACCATCGCACCACCGCCCGCCATGTAGTGATCGTCGCGCCCCTTGTCGCCGCAGACGGCAAGGGGCGGCGCCTAACGGGAAAGAGGGCGCAGACGCAGTGCGGTGCCCCAGGGGTCTGCCGTGAGCAGGTCGCGGCCATCAGGCGTTGCCGCATATCCGGCAGCGCCAAGACTCGCGGCGGCGGCGGCCACACTGGACTCGTCAGGCAGCTCGATGGTCCACTCCATCAGCGCCGCCTCGCCGGGCTGCGCGGCAATGGCCCCGGCACCAGCCCACGTGTTGGTGCCGAGGTGGTGATGATACCCACCAGCACTCATGAACAGCGCTCCGGGGTAACTCCACACGATACGGTCAAGACCTAACGCTTCCGAATAGAAGGCGGCCGCCTTCTCGATGGCACCCACGTGAAGGTGCAGGTGCCCCATCACCGTGGTAGCCGGCATGCCTGCCCATTTCGTTTCACTGCCCAGCTGTATCAGGCTCCTGGTGTCCACCGGGTCGGTGGCCATCATCAGCTCTCGGCCCGATCGCCGCCAGGTATCACGCGGCCGGTCGGCATAGACCTCGATGCCCAGCCCGTCAGGATCGGTGAGATAAAACGCCTCGCTCACCAGGTGATCACCCGCCCCGGCATACACATCGTTTTCGGCCAGGTGCATGACAAACTGCCCGAGTGATGCGCGATCGGGCAGCAGGATCGCAAAGTGAAAGAGTCCGAGGCGCCTACGCCGGGGCGCCGGCACGACACCGGAGACTTCGTGCAGCTCCACGAGCACACGAGTGCTCCCCACCGGCGCGAGCGCCGCGCGTGTCGCTACACGCTCGACAACCTGCAGGCCGAGCACGGACGTGTAGTACTCGACCGATCGCGCGAGATTCGCTACGCGAAGGCGCACGGCACCGAGTTGCAGTGCGCCGGGCAGGCGGTGGCCCCGAGGAGCCTCGCCGTACGATCCGGGGGTGGCCGGCTCGCCCGCCGTGTTGCCAAAGATGTCGTGTGTGCTCGCGCCCATATGTGGAAGTCTAGCGCGAACCGCTCGCCGGCGGCGTAGCCTTCCGTTTGAAGTCGGCCCGTCCTGCCATATCGAGCTGCACTTCATCAACCTTGCCCGCTCCGCCAATGCGGAACGTCACGGGCACAGGGGGAAGCACCGGCGTGTCAAAGCGCGCACGGAACGAATCCAGGTGATAGTGCTCGAGATCGGCACGCCACGTCGGCCCAAACTCGAGGTGGAGTTTGCCACTCACCTCGGTAATGACCACGTCGCCATAGAGCGAGTCGACGTAGGTGCCCACGTACGCCGAAAGTGGCAGTGAGGGGCGGGTGTTGGCCACGCGCTGTGCATCGGCGCGACGCTGCGCATCCCGGGCCCGGGCTTGTGCCGTTTCGAGCCGGGTGAACCCCTCGCGTACCCAGTCGCGCGACGGCGCCTTGAGCTGCAAGTCGAAGAGCTTGAGCATCAACGCGTTAGGCAAACCGGTGCCATTCATGTTGGTCAGCAACACGATGCCGTATTTCTCTTCGGGCATCATCGCCACCAGGGCCGTGAAGCCGTCGACATTGCCGCCATGGTGCACAACCATGCGCCCGCGATAGTCCTGCAGAAACCACCCCAGTCCATACGCCTGCAGATGCGTCTCGGGATTGTTGGCGCGGGCCGCCGAATCGGTGCGAATCACCGTGTGCGCCTGGTGCATCTCATCGACCATCCGCGAGGAGATCAGCTGTTTGCCGTTGTACATCCCTCGGCCCAGCTGGAGCCGCACCCACTGCGCCATCTCCGCCACGTTGGAATTGATCGAACCGGCCGGCCCGGCATTGTCGATGTTGCGCCAGGGAACACTGCGCACCGTGTCATTGACCATGGCGTGAGGTAACGACACATCACGCTGACCGGACAGCGCGGCGATGGACGTCGAGCTGGTACTCATGCCGAGTGGGGTGAAGATGCGCTCGCGGACGAAGTCATCCCACGACTTGCCCGACACCTTGGCGACCACCTGGCCCGAGGCGATGTACATGATGTTCTGATAGCCGAACTGTGAGCGCAGCGACCAGGTCGGGGGGAGGTACCGCACTCGGCGCACAATTTCGTCGCGATCGAAGCCGGAGCCGTACCAGGCGAGTTCGCCACGGGCCAGCCCGCTGCGATGACTCAGCATGTCGCGCACCGTGAGTTCGCGCGACGCATACGGATCGTACAACTGGAAGCCGGGCAGGTACGTGGCCGCGGTGGCATCGAGTGACACCTTCTTCTCATCGACGAGCATGGCGACGGAGGCCGACGTAAAGGCCTTGGATGACGACCCGATAGCGAAGATGGTGCGCTCATCCACCCGGTCGGGTCGAGCGACGTCGCGCACCCCGTACCCCCTGGCGTAAATGACCGAGTCATTGCGCACGATCGCGAGGCCGACACCGGGCACCTTCCAGAGCTGAATGGCGGCCTCCATGTAGGCGTCGAGTCCCGGGAAGGGCTCCCGGGATTGCGCCTGGAGCGCTGACGTGCCGCAGATGGCCAGAGTCACGACGCACGACAGACGTTGACGCCAAACGGTGGTGAGCATGTGGAGGTTCGGACGGGGGAAGGGTTGGTGAAGAAACGGGAACTGGAGTGGAATCGTTGAGCTGCGATTACGGAAGCGACACGGCGCGAATTCCCTCCGTCTGGCTTCCTTCCCTGGTAAACAGCGACACCTGGAGCCGCCCATCGGCCAGTGCCCGCCGATCCTGCCCCGAGAGTGGCAGCGATCCGCTGGCGCTCAACATGCCGGGGCCTGCCAGGCGATGAATCACCGGCGCTCCCGTCGTGGCATTGCCATCCCGACGCAACACCAGGGCGTGGAAGGTGCTCGCGCTCGCACCCGTCACGAGCACCTCGTACGACAGCACGTTCGTGAGGGCATCAAACCGGAAGCGGGTGGTGGCGCGCGTGCGCCCCTGTCGAGTGGTTTGTGAAAACACCAACGGGAGTGGTGCTTTCCCACTCACGAGTGAGGGTGTGGTCGACGGCGGCCGGCGCCGAGCGGCGAGTTGCTCCAGCGACCAGGCCAGGGCCACCAGCCGTACGTCGGAACGCGGACGGCCGAGAAACTCGATCCCGACAGGCAGTCCATCGTTGGTGAATCCGGCCGGTGCACTCAGTGCGGGGAGTCCGCTCGCGGCGCTCAGCACACAGGTGCTCCCCGGTTGCGGCTCTCCCACCAGCACCGGTCGCTTGCGGCTCGTGGGATACGCAATCATGTCAACCTGCAGCGAATCCATGAGCGCGATGAACCGGGAGCGCAACACCTGCTGTTTGGCCAGCACACGACCATAGGCCGCCGGATCGCCTTTGCCGGTGGTATCCATCAGCGTGATACGTGCTGTCATGGCTTCATGGAAAAGCCCGGTGCTCAGAATGTTCTTCGCCGTCACACTCCCTGCGCCCGGAATACCTTTGAGATACGCCTGCAGATCGGCGTCCGTTTCGTAGTTGGTGGCACTCACATTGGCGGTGAGTGAGTCAAAATCGGCCACGCGCACGTCGATCACACTCGCACCGGCTCCCTGCATGGTTCGCGTCATCGCACGCACCGAATCGCGGATGTCGGCGTCGATATCACCTGTCATGTAGTTGGTGAGCACCGCGATGCGTGTGCCACGCAATGGGTAGGCGCTCAGCGAATCGGTGAAGGCCGTGGTGCTCCACCCCTGTGCCGCACGCGTAGTGCTATCGGCAGCGTCAAACCCCACGGTGACATCGAGCGCAATCGCCAGATCACGCGCCGAACGCGCGAGCGGGCCGGGAATATCCTGCGTGTGCGACAACGGCACCACGCCGTCGCGACTGGCGAGGCCCTGCGTGGGACGCAAACCCACAAGGTTGTTGAATGCTGAGGGAATACGGATGGAGCCACAGGTATCCGATCCCCAGCCCACAGCGGCGAAACTCGCCGCCACCGCCGCCCCGGTTCCTCCACTCGATCCACCCGGACAACGCATGGGATCATACGGGTTGCGGGTCTGCCCGCCGAGCGAACTCACCGAAGTGATCCCCGCCGCGAGTTCGTGCATGTTGGTCTTGCCGATGATCACGGCACCTGCCTCACGCAGACGCTTCACGATGAAGCCGTCGTCGGGCGGCTGCACGCCGGCGAGCGCCAGTGATGCCGCGCTCGTCGGAAGATCAAACGTATCGAAGTTGTCCTTCAGTACGATGGGAATACCATGCAGAGGGCCACGCACACGTCCTTTCCGCCGCTCTGCGTCGAGCGCGAGAGCGTCGCGTCTCGCGTTGGGATTGAGCCGGATCATCGCGTTGAGCGCGGGTCCCTTCTGGTCGTAGGCACGAATGCGGGCGAGGTACGCATCGACCAAGCGCGCCGAGGTCCAGCGTCCCCGGGTCATCCCCTCCTGCAGTTCGGAAATACTGGCCTCGTAGACGGGGTCACGACCGGCACGTGCCTGGGCCCCGACCGGGACAAGGGGCAGAATCGACGCGGCAGCGAGCAGAAAGAGGCGAGTGGGTTTGGACATGGCGTGGCGAAATTGGTGCGCGACGACCATCGTACCACTCGCAACGCCTCTCAGCCAGTCGTCACCGCCACGCGACATGCCTAACCGCAAGAAGCAGCCATCCAGGGCCCGCAATCCCTTCGACCCCCTGGACGGGCCAGTCGACGAAACGCTCGACCTGCACGGGTTCAGCGCCGTTGACGCCCGCACCCACGTTTCGGCCTGGCTCCGCAACGCGCGCCGCCGCTCGCCCGGTGGCCTGGCCCACATCATCACGGGAAAGGGACGCGGCTCCGGTGGGGTGTCAGTGCTCAAGCCCATTGTGAAGGCGCTGCTCGGCGCGGAGCCGGCGACCGTGGTACGCGCCTGGGGCAAAGACCACGCCGACGGGGGATTCCTCGTACGGTTCTCCTGAGGGAATCGGAAGGGTCGCAGCCGGGTCGCTCCGCTTCCTGTTCGTCGTCACCTCTGGTAGTCTTGCCCGATGCACGGCATTCCCATCCTGCGTGATCTGGTAATTCTGGTGGCCATCGCTGTGCCGGTGGTCCTCCTGGCCAGCCGATTCAATATCCCGAGCCTTGTCGGCTTCCTGCTGACCGGGGTGGTGATCGGGCCGTCGGCGCTGGGACTGGTGTCGCAGCCCGACTCCGTCAACGGGCTCGCCGAGGTTGGCTCGGTGCTCCTGCTGTTCGCGATTGGGCTTGAGCTGTCCCTCTCGCAGGTGGCAAAGATGGGTGCCACCGTGCTGCGCGGCGGACTGGCGCAGATGCTCGCGACGGTCGCGATCTTCGGAGGCGCCTGGAAGCTGCTCGGAGCGCCCACCAATACGGCCATCCTGTACGGTGTGCTCGTCGCGCTATCGTCGACGGCCATCATTCTCAAGGTGTACGCCAGCCGCGGAGAACTCGACAGCGCACATGGACGCATCGCCGTCGCGGTGCTGCTCTTTCAGGATCTCTGCGTGGTGCCGCTGATGTTGCTCCTGCCTATTCTCGCGGGCACGGGTGAGGGTGGCGGCGCGGTGCTTCGGGGCATCGGCATCACCGCGGTGGTCACCGCCTGCATCATCGGACTCGGCCGCTTCGTCATTCCATGGATCCTCGCGCGCATCGTACACCTGCGCAACAATGAGCTCTTCACGCTCACCGTGCTGGCGATCGGTCTTGGGGCGGCGTACGTCACGCAGGTCTTCGGTCTCTCGCTGGCGTTAGGCGCTTTTCTGGCGGGTCTGCTGATCGCCGAGTCGGAGTACGGGCTGCAGGCCTTGTCAGATGTCCTGCCATTCCGCGACACCTTCAGCGGGATCTTCTTCACGTCCGTCGGCATGCTGATGGATGTGCGCTTCTTCGCCAGTCACGCGCTGGCGATCATCGGGTTTGCGCTGGCCATCGTGCTTGGCAAGACGATCATCAACTACGGCGTCGTGCGGTTTGTCAAACGTTCACAACGTGTAGGGCTTGTGGCGGGGATCGGGCTGGCGCAGGTCGGCGAGTTTTCGTTTGTGCTGGCCGCCTCGGCGGTGGGTTTCGGTCTGCTGCGACCGGAGGAGTATCAGCTCTTTCTTGGTGCCGCCATTCTCACCATGATGGCGGCCCCATTTCTCACCAATGCGTCGAGCGACATTGCCGATTGGGCGTTTCGTTTCCGGGCCATGCCCACCATGGAGTTTGCCACACGCGAGGCGCGGGCCGTGCGGCCCCTCCAGGATCACGTGATCGTCGTGGGATATGGACTCAATGGCCGCAACGTCGCCCGTGCCTTGCGCAAGGCAAACATCCAGTACGCCGTCATCGAGTCCAACGGGCAGGTGGTGCGTCAGGCGCGTCTTGACCGGGAGCCGGTCTTTTTCGGTGACGGAACGCGGGGTGAGGTGCTGGAACGCGTCGGAATCAAGCGCGCCCGTGTGGTGGTGTTCTGCCTCGCGTCCATCAACGATGAACGACGCGCGGTGTCAGTGGCTCGCCACCTCAGTGACAAACTCCATATTGTATGTCGCACACGCTATGTCTCGGAGATCACCGAGCTGCAGCGGGTGGGAGCTGACGAGGTGGTGCCAGAGGAGTTCGAGACCTCACTCGAAATCTTTGCGCGGGTGTTGCGGAAGTACGGTGTGCCTGACGAGAAGATCCGTGACACGGCGGACACCGCCCGGCGTGACCACTATGAAATGTTGCGAGAACGTGGGGCCACCAACACGCCGGTGGACGGGATTCTGGGGCGGTAGGGCTCGTAAGGGCTCGTTCCCCGGACTCGCTCCGGGATTGCAGGTCGAGAGCCCCCGTAGGTTTCACGCAGGCAGAGACTTACTGTACTGATCCCCTGCCCTCAACCGCGCTTTCCATGCAGACCCGCACGCTCGGCGACAACCTCCAGGTCGGTGCGATAGGCTTCGGCGCCATGGGTCTCAGCTCCGGCTACGGCATCCCAAGTGATCGGCAGCATGCCATGTCCGTCCTGCATCGCGCCGTCGACCTCGGTGTCACCCTTATAGACACTGCCGAGGCGTATGGGCCCTACACAAACGAAGAGTTGGTGGGCGAGGCGCTCGCGCCGGTTCGTGGCCGCGTACAGATTGCCACCAAGTTCGGCTGGATCATCAAGGATGGCAAACTGGCTGGCTTGGACAGCAGGCCGAGCCGCATTCGCGAGATGGTAGACGCATCACTCACACGGTTGCGTGTGGACGCGATCGACCTTCTCTATCAGCATCGTGTCGATCCCGCTGTGCCCATCGAGGATGTTGCCGGCACCGTGCGAGATCTCATCACCGCGGGAAAGGTGCGGCACTTTGGCCTGTCCGAAGCCTCTGCCACCACCATTCGCCGAGCGCACGCGGTGCAGCCTGTTGCGGCGCTGCAGAGTGAGTACTCCCTCTTCTGGCGTGAACCCGAGACCAAGGTGTTTCCAGCTCTGAAGGAGCTCGGCATCGGTTTTGTGCCATTCAGTCCACTCGGCCGCGGCTTTCTCACGGGCAAGATCGACGACACCACGGTGTTTGAGCCGACCGACTTTCGTGTCGCACTACCGCGGTTCTCGGTGGAGAATCGCAAGGCGAACATGAGGCTGGTGGAGGTGCTCACCCGGTTGGCGAATGAGCGTGGCGTGACGGCGGCGCAGGTTGCGCTCGCCTGGCTGCTGGCGCAGGAGCCGTGGATTGTGCCGATCCCGGGCACAACGCGTGTACCGCGTCTCGAGGAGAATGTGGGGTCGGCCGACGTGGTGCTCACGCCGCAGGACCTGGAGTCAATCACCACGGCGATGGCCGCCGTGGTGATCAAAGGTCACCGCTACTCCGAAGGGTTGGAAGGCTACATCGACTATTGATGCAAGACGGTAAGGATGGGCAGCCGCAAGGTGAGCGCGCTCCGGTCGCAGCCACCTCTGCCTCGCGTCACGCGTGCAGCCTTCTACTCACTCCGAATCGCGCTCGCCGGCGCCACCCGCGACGCACGCCAGGCCGGCAAATACACCGACACAAACGCCACTGCGCACACCACCAGGAATGCTCCGCCGAATGACAACACATCAGTAGGCGATACCCCGTACAACAACGACGCCATCGTCCGCGTCAGCGCGAGCGCGATCACCAGCCCGATCCCGAGCCCGATTCCGCATAACACCGATCCCTGACGCACCACCTGACCGATGATGGTGCTCGCCCGGGCGCCCAGTGCCTGACGAATCCCGAACTCCCGAGTGCGCTGGGCCACCGTGTAGGACAGGACACCATAAAGACCAACCACGGTCTGCAACAACCCGAGTAACCCGATGGCCGTGGCCAGCGTGGCTGCCATGTTCACGAAAAAGAGGGCGAGCCCGTGATCGAGATGGGTTTCCATGGAGCGGAATCCCGTCACCAGGATGTTCGGGTCGACATCGAGTATCACGCGCCGGACGTCGGCCACTGAAGCGAGTGGGTCGGCCGACTTGGTGCGAAGGAAAATGAACGTCAGGTTGCTCGGACGCTGCCGGAGCGGGAAGTAGGCAAAGGGACGTGGCTGCTCGCCGAGCAGCAGGTACTGCGCGTTGTCGATGAGCCCGACGACCTCGATTTCCTTGCCCCCTTCTTGCAGACGGAACCGTTTGCCGAGCGGATTTTCTCCCGGCCACAACGCCGCGGCGAGTGATCGGTTCACGATCGTCACTGGCGTGGTG
This sequence comes from uncultured Gemmatimonadota bacterium, assembly GCA_902826615.1. Taxonomy (GTDB): domain Bacteria; phylum Gemmatimonadota; class Gemmatimonadetes; order Gemmatimonadales; family Gemmatimonadaceae; genus RBC101. Next base: position 903,184 of record CADEFN010000002.1, on the reverse strand, counting down.
CCGGCGTCATCGGTCGGTGCAAAATCGCGACCCTCACGCAGGCGCAGCCCGATGGCCGAGATGAAGCCCGGGGTCACACTCGAGTGGAAGACCTGATAGAGTCCCTGGGGCGCGGCTGCCGGACGTGTGTCGATGAACACATTGCCGCCATTGTTGTTGCCGCCCAGCGGGACATGAGCCCCGAGTCCGGCGTGCTGCGCGTTAGGCAGGGCGGCCAATCCCTCGAGGATACGATCCTGCACGCGACGTGTCTGGGCCGAATCGAGCCGCCGGAACGACAGATCGATGTTGGCCAGCAGCAGTTGATCGCGCCTGAAACCGATGTCGAGTTGCGCCGCGCCGTTGGCACTACGCATGAACAGCGCGCCACACACCAGCAGGACAAAGGAGACGGCCACCTGTGCCACGACGAGGGTGTTCCTGAACCGCGTCCGGCCGCGATCTCCCGCGCCCGACCGCCCACTCTCGCGCAAGACATCACTCACGGGAGTGCGCGAACCCATCAGGGCCGGAGCGAGACCGGCAATCACGCCGGCAAGCAGTGCAATGGCGGCGGCATAACCAAACACACGCCAATCCATCTCCAGGCCGAAACTGACCGGCACGTCGATGGCAAGATCGAGGTTGTTGAACCAGTGAATGGAGAAGCGAGCGAGCCCGTACGCCACTGCGAGGCTCAGTGCGCCGATGACCACACTCTCCGTGAGCAGCAACCGGATCACGCGGCTTCGCGCGGCGCCCAGCGCACCCCGCACGGCAATCTCCGAGCGGCGCGCTGTGGCACGAGCCAGCAGGAGATTCGTGACGTTGGCGCACGCCACCAGCACGGCCAGCCCTACCATGCCAAAGAAGACGCCGGCGATCCATGGCACAATGCCGGAGATCGAGAGATCCGGTCGCGCCCGTGTCTCCCGCTCCACGGCCACCCGCTGCTCCGCCAACTCCTTGGGATACCGCCGTTCGAGGTCGGCGCTGTACTGCGCGACCGCGGCCCGGATTTGCTCCATCGAGGCGTCGGGTCGCGCACGCGCCAGAACCCGCAGGCTCCCCCAGGACATATCCTCGAGATTGCGTGTGATCTCGGGATAGAAGCTCACCAGTGACTCCAGGGGCATCATCAACTGCGGAACAATGAGGGGCTGCGTGCCGATGAAGGCGGGCGGCAGCACTCCGATGACCGTGAAAGGCGCGTCGTTGAGGTGCAACGTCCGGCCCAGCACCGACGGATCACGGTTGAACTCACGAGCCCAGAAGGCATCGGTCAGCACCACCACCTGCGCCCGCGCGGCAGCATCCTCGGGGGTGTAGATCCGGCCCAGTGCCGGCCGGATGCCTAACGCCGTCAGGTAATTGGGACTTCCCGCCAGCACAAAGCCCTTCTGGGCGTTGTTGCCGTTGCGGAGCGCCACCTCCCACCCCGACCAGGCCACCGCGTCCTCGAATACCGGAAGTTCCTTCACCTCGCGGTAGAACGGATATGAGACATTGCTGCTGATGTTGTCCTTCTTGAACATGTACATCAGCACCATCTGGCGATCGCCGTCGCGGACCGGAAGCGGCTTGAGCAGAAATGCATTCACCGCCGAGAAGATCGCGGCATTCACTCCGATGCTGAGGCCAAGCGTGAGGACGGCCGCGATCGTGAACAACGGCTGCCTTACGAGTGATCGGCGCACGAAGGTGAGATCACTGCGCCAGTCACGGAAAAAGGCGAGACGGGCGTCTTTGCGTGCCTTCTCCCGTTCCATGCGCCGCATTTCGGCCTCCAACCTCGCCCGATCGCCAAAGCGTCGGCGGGCTTCTTCGCGGGCCTCGGCCTGGTTCATCCCACGCGCCATCAGTTCCTTTGCGCGCATCTCGAGATGGAAAGCGATCTCGTCCTCCACGTCGCTTTCGGGACGGGGCCCGAAGAAGCTCATGTAGCGTCGGCGTTTGTCCTGTTCCATGGCGATATCCTCAGGCAGAGACTGGCGTGACGTCGAGGGCGCGGAAAACGGCCCGGGCGAACCGCACGAATTCGTCTACTTCGGTCTCCAGCTGCGCGCGTCCTTTGCGGGTGAGCTGGTAAAAGCGCGCGCGCCGGTTGTTCTCCGAGACACCCCACTCCGACGTGATCCAGCCTCGCTTTTCAAGCCGGTAGAGGGCGGGGTACAACGACCCCTCTTCGATGCGCAGCTCGTCGCCGGTGGCGCGTTCGATCCAGCGCAACACACCGTAGCCATGGGTGGACTCCACCTTGAGCGCCCGCAAAATGAGCAGGTCAAGCGTTCCACGCAGCAGTTCGAGCGTTTCGGCGGGCATGAAAGGGACTCCCCTATGGTTTCTAGGAGTAATACGCGATGCTTCCCTAGATACGCAAGGGAAGCGTTCCGGTTTCAGCGACAACTCACGGAGTGCCACGACGACTGTCGAACAGCTAAACTGCCTCACGTGACAGGCTCCGCCCCCACTGCGACCGCCCGCCTCGGCGGCATCTCGCCAGGCATACAAGCCATGGCCATGGGGGCGTTCTGGTATTCCTTGATGGGCCTCTTTGTGAAGCTCGCGGGGCAGCGGCTCCCGGCCATTCAGGTCATTGTGCTGCGGTGTGCCATCACGCTCGCCATCAGCTACGCCACCGTGCGGCGTCAGGGTGTGCGGCCCGCCTTCGGCAACAACCGGCGATTGCTCCTGATGCGTGGCTTCTTTGGGGCGATCGGTCTGCTCTGCTTCTTCCACTCGCTGGTGCGCAATCCGCTCGCCGAGGCGAACCTGCTGCAGTACACCAACCCCATCTTCGCGATCATCCTGGCGGGGTTGTGGTTAGGCGAGAAGGTGGGGAAGGAAGAGTTGCTCAGTCTCGCGGTCTGCCTGGTGGGTGTCACGCTGATCACGCGTCCGGCATTTCTCTTTGGGACCACGAGCGCAGGTATGTCGTACGTCAACGTGGCCATCGGGCTCACGGGCGCCTTGTTCAGCGGGGCGGCTTACGTGGTGGTGCGCCGCATCGGCCACACGGAGGAAGCTTCGGTGGTGGTGATGTACCTGCCGCTGGTGGGTCTGCTGCTCTCGCTGCCGCTTTCGATCGGACAGTGGCGCATGCCGGTTGGCATGGACTGGGTGTATCTCGTGGCGACCGCCGTGACAACTCAAATCGCGCAGACCTTCATGACGAAAGGTCTCAGGCTGGAGACCGCCGCGCGTGCCACCACGGCCGGCTACCTGCAGATTGTGTTTGCCGGGCTGGTGGGATTGCTGATCCTGCGAGAGCCGCTCTCACGCTGGACGGTTGCGGGAGCGGCCCTCATTGCCGGGAGTGCGCTGTGGCTGGCGTTAGGCAAGCAGAAGGGTGGGGTGGGCGACGAGTAGACGCCCTATGGAACCACCACCGGTTTCCATTCGCGTCCGAGACCCGTCATCAGTGCCGCGTACATCTCGATCGCATTCCAGAGGTTCTGCACGCGCAGATTCTCGTTGGCGGCGTGCTGGTTGTTGTCGTAGTTGGCGATGGGGAGCGTCACGACCGGCACCCCCAGCACTTCGGTGAAGAGATACCCCGGGCCGCTTCCGCCTAACGTGGGTACCAGCAGCGGCGGGCGATCGGCGCCGGCACCAACCGACGCCACGAGCGCGCGGGCAAAGGCGTCGTCCATGAAGGCCCGTTGTGCCGGATATCCCGTCTCCCACTTCATCCGGATGAGTTTGGGATGCTGTTGCCGCTCGGCCACCGTGGGCGTGTCGGTGACGATGTGAAAACCCTGTGAGCGCACGTGTGCCTCCACCAGTGCACGCACCCGTTGTGGTGTCTGATTGGGTACGAGGCGGAAGTCGAAGGAGGCATGCGCTTCGGTCGAGATGACGTTGGCGCCCTGCTCCTGCACACCGCCCACTCGAATTCCGCGAAGATTCATGGCCGGTCGCATGATGCGTTCGGCCAGCAGGGCGTTGTCTCCTTCCGTGCGCGCAAGGCCAAGTGAAATGCGGATCGCCGAGTCGATGGCAGGGAGGCCACCGACGGCGCGACGTTCGGCGGCGGTGAGTGGGCGGAAATCATCGTAGAAGTTGGCCACCTTGATCTGCCCGTCATCGTCGCGCATGGACGCGACCAGGGTGGTGAGCAGCATCCCGGGATTCGGCGCCCAGTTGCCGTAGTGCCCGGAATGCAGCGGGCGTGTAGGGCCGAAGACGGTCATCTCGAGTCCGGTGACCCCTCGCAGTCCAAAGACCACCTGTTGGGCACCACTCTGGTGCACAGGACCGTCGCAGAAGAGCCAGGCGTCGGCCTTGAGCAGATCGCGATGCTTCTCGAGTATGGCGCGCAGATGATCCGACCCCGCTTCTTCCTCTCCTTCGAAGAAGAACTTGAGGTTCACCGACGGGCGCTGGCCACCGCTGCGCATGGCGTCGAGCGCCGTCAGCATGGCAATGATCGATCCTTTGTCGTCGCTGGCCGATCGTGCGTAGATGCGCGCCTCGCCGTCCACCCGCTGGCCGTCAGCCGGAAAGGGAATGTCTTTACCGCCCAGAAAGAGGGCCTTGTCTCGGAGCACCGGGGAGAAGGGTCCGTTCCCGGTCCATTGACGCGGGTCGACGGGCTGCCCGTCGTAGTGCGCGTAGAGGATAACCGTGCGGGTGGCGCCGGGCGCCTTGAGCTCACCAAAGACGGCCGGCGGTGCGTTGTCGACCTCGAGGAGGCGGGCGTCCACGCCACGTCGCTTGAGCATCTCCATGAGCATGGCCGCGTTCCGCCGGATGTTAGGCAGATCGGAGGCGACGTTAGGCAGGGAGAGGAGCTCGGTGAATTCGCGCAGGATCGCGGCTTCGCGGGTCTCGCGATAGGTGCGCGCGGCGCGCCGGGCGTCGCTGCCCTGTGCGGCAGCGGCCTCGGCCGTAAGCAGAAGAAAACCGAGCAGGATACTCCGCATAAGCTGAAAGCAGTTGGGGTTGAGCCGTGGATTTCGTCGCCACGTTGCCGAGGGAACAACAACAGAGGCAGGAATGACAGACGTGGAGGAGAAGGTATCTGGCGTCCCCTGAGCAGGCGAGCCATGTTCGGCATGTGCGTCGACTGCGAGGGAGGTCGCGGCCGCAACGCCGAGAGCTCGTTGGTCACCTCAACGAAGGAGCGCTGCATGCTGCGTATTCGTCTCAGCTGTCTCGTCGTCGCCCTCTCTGCCTGGCCGCTCACCGCGCATGCCCAATCGGGTGTGATCCAGGGTCGTGTGGCCGATAGTACGGGGGCCGCCGTTGTGGGGGCGTTGTTCACCGTGGATGGCACAGGAGTGCGCACGACGTCGAATGCCCGCGGGCGGTACGTGCTGGCCGGGGTGCCCAGTGGCACGCGCAAGGTGCACTTTCGCGCGTTAGGCTTCACGCCCGACTCGATGACGGTGAACCTCACGGCGGGCCAGGTGATGGAGCGCGATGTGGTGTTGTCGCGTTCGGCGTACCAGCTGGCGCCCGTTCAGACCGTGGTGGGCTCGCGTGCGCGGCATACCGCGGCGGAAGAACTGGCAGTGCCGGTCGACGTCTACACGGTGGAAGAGCTCAAGCGCACGGGCTCGACCGAGACGACGCAGATTCTCGCGAATCTCTCGCCGTCGGTGAACTTCCCAAACCAGCCCGTGACGGACGCCACCGAGGTCGTGCGCCCCTTCACGTTGCGGGGACTTTCGCCCGATCACTCCCTCGTGCTCATCAATGGACAGCGGCGGCATCAGACGGCGTTGCTCAACGTGTTTTCCAACGGATCCGCGCCCGGGTCGAGCGGCGTGGATCTCAACGCCTTTCCTTCCAGTGTCATCGAACGCATCGAGGTGTTGCGGGACGGTGCGTCGACCCAGTACGGCTCGGACGCCATCGCGGGGGTCGTGAACCTGGTGCTGAAAGAAGGCGCCTTCTCACCCTTCATCAATACGAGTGTCGGGCAGAACCGGCCGGGCAAGGGATATCCGAACGATGGCTTGACCACCGATGTGAATGGTGGAGTGGGATTTGCGCTGGGCCGCGGGTCGCTGAGTCTCTTTGGCCAGTACATGAATCGCGAGCGCGCCAACCGGGCCTGTCCGGACGGATCATTTCCTGACATCAACGGACTGAGCGATTCGGTGGCGAATTGCCGCGTGGTGATCAAGCGTACGGGGCTCCAGCAGCCTAACGTCAACTGGGGGCTGGGGGCCGAACGCGACATCCACACCTTTGCCAACCTGCGTCTTCCACTCTCGGCCAGTGGCTCGACGGAGTTCTACGCTTTTGGTGGGTGGTCGGACCGCGACGGGACGGGCAACGGATTCTTCCGCAAGCCACAGAATCTGCGCAACTGGCCGCAGATCTATCCCCTTGGATTCCTCCCCGAGTTCAGGCCGAATGTGCGCGACTACTCTGCCGCAGGCGGCGTTCGTGGCAATGCAGGTGGATGGGCGATGGATGTGGGAATGAACTACGGGTTCAACTCCTTCGAGTTCAACCTGCGCAACACACTCAACACATCGTTAGGGCCGAGTCTCTCGGTGCCCACGGCACCCGGCCCCGATGGGCGACTGGGCACGGCCGATGACCCGGGCATTCCCAACCAGACCTCGTTCGACGCCGGGGCGCTGCGACGCGGAGAGTTCAACACCACCTTCAGCATGTCCAAGAGCGTCGCACTCGGCCTCCCGAAGCCGGTGAGTGTGGCGTTGGGTGCGGCCTTCCGTCGCGAGAATTATGAGGTGATCGCTGGCGAGCGGGCCTCATGGATCAATGGCTACCATCAGACCCGTGACAGTTCGGGTATTGCGCAGGCAGGTTCGTCGGTCTTCCAGGGGTTTGCCCCAAGCGACGAAAGCAACAACTCTCGCACGAACTTCGGTGTCTTTGCCGATCTCGAGACGAACCTCACGCCAAACTTCCTGGTGAATGCGGCGACGCGATTTGAGAGTTATAGCGACTTCGGTCAGCGCATCACCGGGAAACTCGCCTCACGGTACCAGCCGAACGCGCGCTTTGTGTGGCGTGCGGCGGCCAGCACCGGATTCCGCGCGCCGGGTCTCGCGCAGAGCTGGTACAGCCACACCACCACGGCCATCCAGAACGGTGTGCTGATCGAGATCGGAAACTTTCCGGTGACCAATCGTGCCTCACGCATCTTCGGGGCGCGGCCACTGAATGAAGAAACGTCGGTGAACCTGAGCACGGGCATCGTCTGGTCGCCGACCAACGATTTCAACCTCGCACTCGACTACTACCACATCGACATCAACGACCGGATTCTCCTGGGCGCCACGTACGATGGCACGTCGGACCCGGTGGTGGAGAAAATTCTTGCCGACTCCGGGTTGCGGCAGATTGCGGGCGTCCAGTTCCCGACCAATGCCCTCGACACCAAGACGGACGGTGTCGACGTGACGGCCAACTATCGCGCGCTTGCTGCTGGAGGGCAGTTCGACTTCATCCTCTCCTTCAACTACACCAAGAACGAAGTCGATCGGGTCGACCCGCTGCCTGCCATTCTGCAGGGGACGCCGACCATCTATACGAGTGCGCTCGACATCGTCACGATCAATGCGATCGAGCGGAATCGTCCCAATCGCCGATCCTCGTTCACGACCAACTACACCAAGGGGCGGTTCCACGGCATGGGGCGAATCCAGGACTACGGCACGTTCCGCGACGGCAGCCTGGACGGGCTCGAAACGTTCAAGTCGAAGGCGCTCTTCGACACCGAGCTGGGATATCGCTTCGACCAGATGAACCTGTCATTCGGGGCGCGGAATCTCTTCAACACCTTCCCGGACCAGGTGACGGTCGAGGCCAACACCAACAATGGCGCCTTCATCTGGCCGGGGGCGTCGCCCTTCGGGTTCAGCGGGCGTTATGTCTACGTGCGCACGGAGCTGCTGCTGTCGCGTTAGGCGGGACCTCGGGTGGAGTGTCTGCGTCATGCCGACACTCCACCCGGTGCGCGGTTCAGCTTTTCCTGATCTCCATCGAGCCGTTCCCGGTCGACATCCGCAGCTTGCGTCCGCCATCACCGATGGTGCCCCGTAACCTGGTGGGCTGAAGGCGACCCACCACCCGAATGGGAAAGTCGGTGGTGATACGCCCATTGCCGGTCGACGCATCCACCTCGGCGCTGAAGTCGCCCGGCACTGTCACCTCGATGCGCCCGTTGCCTGACGAGAACTCCATATCGTCGGTGCCGTCGAGGCGCGACATCCGCACAATCACGTCGCCGTTGCCTGACGAGGCATTCACCGGGCCCCGAACGGTGCCGACCGTGATGTCGCCATTGCCTGACGAGACCTTCACCGGTCCTTCGACATCGTCCACACTCACCACCCCGTTGCCCGTCGAGGCATCCACGCGACCCCGCACACCCGACACGCGCACTTTGCCGTTGCCGCTCACCACACTCGCCTCTGCCACCGCCGCGGTCACCGACACCTCACCATTGCCGGAGGAGGCGCGGAGGATGGTGCCGCGCGGCACCGACACCGTGATATTGGCGCGGGCGCGATCGCCCCAGTTGCGCCGACGCTCGCGACGCGAACGATTCAAGCCACGATCCGAACACTGGTCGTCTTCGTCGTACACGGCGCAGATGGTGATTCCGCCGCCCTCCTTGAGGATCACGAAGCCGATGTCGTCCGCGTCGCCCCGCTCCTTCTCCGCGCGATACTGCAGCGTGGTACCGGAGCCTTCGGTGACCGTGATCATGCCGGTTCGATTGTAGATGTTCACCCGCCCGCCCGAGGCAATTTGCTCTGAGAGCGAGAAGGTGCGGTCCCGACGACCGACGATATCCTGGGCCGACACGCTGGACGCAACGGCGGCGAGGGCTGCAAGAATGAGAGGTGAGCGCATGGGTGTGACAGTGTGGGACGGTCAGGACGTGCGCAACATCTGACAACCCATTCCCGGGGAAGGTTTGAGTGCCGACCCGGCTACAACATCAGCGCCCCGATTCGTGCCCCGATGGCCACGGCCTCGGCGCGTGACTCGGCGCCGAGTTTGGTGAAGATCGAGGTGACATGGGTCTTGACCGTGTGCTCCGAGATGCCGAGCCGCGCGGCCACGATCTTGTTGCCAAGCCCGTCGGCAACCAGGGCCAGGATCTCGCGCTCGCGTGGCGACAAAGGCACCAGCCCGGTCGGCGCGGCAAGACGCACCGGGGTTCGTGTCGCGTTGCGCATGAGTATGTCGACGGCGTCTGGTGTGAGTGTCACCAGGCCACTGAGTGTCGCATCGACGGCGGCCAGAATTTCCCGGGCTGACGCATGCCGAGGGAGCACGGCACGCACACGCCCCGAAGACAAGAGAGCAACAGCATCCGTGAGGTCATCGGGGGGCACCAGCAGCACCATCGGGAGCGGGGTGTGCTCTTCGTCGCTCCCGGCGAGTGCGAGCCGGATGGACGCCACATCGTCCACGGCCACAATGGCGACACTCGCGCCCAGAGTAATGGGCGGACGCATGGCCGCGTCGAGGTGTGTGGCGCGGCTCACCACCGTCACCTGCGGGTCGTCGCCCAGGCCGGCCTCGAGTGAGGCCAGCGCCAGGCGAGACGGCGCAATGAGAACCAGACGGCTCACGCGGCGAACGCTTCAGGAAAGGGAAGCGCCCCCGACTGCGACGCCTCTCGCACGACGCGCTGCACCACATTCACCGGAATGGCCACACCAAGCCCGCCGACGATCATCGCGTTCACGCCGACCAGGCGGCCGGTGGCGTCTACCAGGGGACCGCCGGAGTTTCCGGGGGCCAGTCGCACGTCGGCGGCGATGTACCGCGGAAATCCACGCCGGTCGAGTGACACTCCGTGGACCACACCAAGCGACATGGCATTCGCCACCCCCCAGGGATGGCCCAGCGCGAGGACAAGAGCGCCGGGTGCGAGTGCCTGCGGGTTGCCTAACGGGAGATCGGGGGCACCGGAAATACCCGACTGAATCAGCGCGATATCGCGGCGATCGTCGCGCAGCAGCAGCTTGCCCTCGGCCTCGCGCCCGTCGGCGAGTTTGATGCGCTGACGGGTGGTGCGTGCCACGACATGGGCGTTGGTCACGATCAGCCCATTGGGATGCCAGAGGATTCCGCTCCCCCTGCCCTCGCCATCGACGCCCGCCACCTCCACCGTCCAGCTGCGCACGAGCGCAGCCAGGCCGGAGAGGTCGTTTTCCACCGGGATTGTGCGCATCGCGCTATCTCCTGCCGGCTCGCGCCGGGCGTTCACCAACCGTGAGTAACAAATCGGCAAAAGCACCTGCGCGAAGCACACGGACCGCCGCTATCTGCCCGATCCGGTCGCCGGTGAGCTGCGCGAGCATTTCCGAGGGTTCGGAGGCGGGGTGCCCGTCGAACGCCACGATGACATCGCCGATGTGCAACCCGGCCAGCGCGGCCGGGCCACCATCGTCGACGCTCACCACCATCAGTCCCACGTCACGCGCGGGGGTGAGCTGCGACGCAATTGCCGACGGCAGCCGGACCGACTGCAACCCGACTCCGACATACCCGCGGCGCATGTGCCCGCTGGTGAGCAACTGCTCGGCCACCCGGATGATTGTCGGGAAGGGAATGGTCATCGCCGCCCCACGCGACAGTCCGGATGAGTTCATGCCGACGATTTCACCGGCCGAGTTGACGAGGGCCCCACCGCTGAAGCCGTCGTAGATGGACACGTCGAGGCTGACAAACTGGTCGATGCGCCCTCCGCTCCAGGTACGCCATTCGCCCCCGGCGGAGCTCACGACACCAAGCGCGGCGGTAACCGCCGGGCCAGGCCTGCCTAACGCCAGGACGAGCTGGCCGACCTTGAGCGGACCATGACCGAGCGCGGCGCTTGTGGGCGCCGGACGTTCGAGCCGTAACGCGGCGATGTCGGTGGCCGGATCACGGCCGGCGAGGGTGGCACCAACGGTGGTGCCATCGGCCAGCGTGACCTTGATCCCTTCTTCGCGCTGGATGACATGGTGATTGGTGATGACCACATCCGGCTTCCAGAGAATGCCGGAGGCAGGAATACGACGGCGCGCGTGCACCGAGACCAGTGCAGCTGAGGCACGATCGACCGCAGCGGCCAGGTCGTCAGAGAGGGATTGCAGGGCAGTCATTGGGGAACCGGGGAAGTGAGAGCTGGTGGCGAGCAGAAGGGGTGCCACACGGGACTGCTCCCAACCTCGGGGCGACGACGCCGTTGCAACACTCGGACGTTCGGGGGAGTGGAACCCGGGTGAGGGGCAGCGCGTTGCCACCCCTCACCCGCTCGGCGGTTACGCCGCGACGATCTCCACCTTGCGTGGCTTGGTGCTTTCGGACTTGGGCACGGTCACGGTCAGCACCCCATTGCTGAAGGCCGCCGAAATCCGGTCGCCCTCCACGTGCTGCGGAAAGCGCAGCGAGCGGGCGAAGCTGCCGAAGACTCGCTCGCGAATGAAGGGCCGAGGCTCGCTGTCGCTCGTTTGTGCGCCGCGTGTGCCCTTGATCGTGAGGGTGTTACGCTCGAAGTGGACATCCACGTCGCCGGCCTTCACGCCCGGAAGATCCACCGACACGATGTATGCCTGTTCGGTTTCCGCAGTGTCGAGGGCGGGTGACCAGCTGGTGACGCCGTGCCCATTGGCCGGTGCGTTGAAGGCGTCGTCCATGGCGCGCGAAAGGGTGACCATCCGGTCGAGCACGTGATTGAGGGGGGGAACGGTACGCATGAAAAAGGCTCCTGGCATTCAGTGAATCGCGGTTGGTGGAGTCGTCATTCGCGACTCGCGAGTGAGAGAAGGGGCAGGGGCCGTGCCCGGCCGGATGTGTCACCTTGGCGCCCTTTGCGATGCCGAAGGAGTCGCGCTGACAGGTGGGCTGTCGTCTCGGCAGGCTTGGCCGGGATTCCTTGGGAGGGTGACACGCGCCACTTTCCGGCATGTCCTTTTCTACACCCCCGATCCGCGCGCTCGCCCTGGCACTGGCCTGCTCGCCCATGGTGCTTGGGTCGCAGACCACACGAGACACAGCCGCCACTCAGACTCTGCGTCCAGTCCGCGTGACCGTGACCCGTGACGCTTCGCGTTCCACACTCGAACTCCCGTTCAGTGTGTCGCGGCTCTCCATGGATAGTGCTCGCACTGGTGCCCGGCGCGGGTCGCTGACCGATCTTCTCATTACGGTCCCCGGGCTCACGGCTTCCAACCGCCACAACCCCACGCAGGATCCACGGGTGTCGGTGCGCGGTTTTGGCGCGCGTTCGGCCTTTGGCATCCGTGGGTTGCGCGTGATTCGCGATGGAGTGCCTCTCACCCTCGCCGACGGCCAGTCGGCCATCGACTTTGTGGATCTGGAGACGGTGGGCAGCGCCGAAGTGATGCGTGGGGCGGCAGGCGCACTCTACGGAAATGCCTCAGGCGGGGTGTTGGATTTGCGAAGTGCGCCACTCCCGGCCAGCGGTGTGCGCGGGCAGCTGCGCGGAACCTGGAACGAAGATGCCGAGCGGTATTCGGCGTCGGTGGCGGGCGGCGGCAGCGGTTGGGGCTGGCAGGGCACCCTCACGCGTAACACCAGCGACGGCCCCCGTGATTACGCGCGCTTCCGCTCCACCGCAGGGCTCGCCGACCTGCAGCGAAAAGTTGGGGAAACCATGCTGCGCGCCCAGTTCACATACTATGACACGCCAGAAGGTGAGAATCCCGGGGCGCTCACGGCGAGTGAGCTGTCGCGAGGTCTGGTGATTGCCGATTCGCAGAATATCCGGCGACTGGCGAGCAAGACCGTCAACCACAAGATGGTGTCCCTTGTGGCCGATCGGTCGTGGGATGGTGGGAGCGCCAGCGCGAGTGTGTTCGGCGCCGAGCGTGAGTTGTACAACCCGCAGGCCTTCGCGATTGTCGGATTCAATCGCTACATGACCGGGGTGACGTCGAGGGTGCAGCACGGAGGTCTGTTGCGTCGGCATCTCTGGCGCTTGTCGGCAGGCGCCGACCTCCTCTCGCAGCGTGACGACCGCCGCAACTTTTCCAATTGCGCCGGGCTTACCGGCACGCAGCGCCCCATTGCCACCTGCCCGACCTCCGCCAATCAGGGCGTGGAAAACATCCATCAGCTGGAGAAGGTGACCTCGGCGGGTGTTTTTGCGCGTGGTGAGGTGACGCGGTCGCGCCTGACCATGACGGCGACGCTGCGCGGCGACCGGACAAACTTCAATGTGCGAGACCGTCGCTCCACGCTCGGCCTCATCGAATCGATCAACATGGGGGCGGTGACGCCGATGATTGGTGTGACGGTGCGTCCGCGTGTGGGGATGTCTCTCTACGCCAACATGGCGAGTTCGTTCGAGACACCAACCACCACCGAGCTGGCCAACCAGCCGAATGGTCAGGGGGGTCTCAATCGGGAGCTCAACCCGCAGCGTGGTCGCACACTCGAGGCGGGTGCCAAGGGGCTGCTGGGCGGGCGTCTCCTGTACGACGTGGCCCTGTTTCGCATTCGAACCACCGATGAGCTGATCCCGTTCGAGATCCCCAACAGCGGGGGGCGGCGCTACTTCAGGAATGCCGGTGAAACGTCGCGAAGTGGGGCGGAGCTGGGGCTCACCGCCGTGCTGGGCGCCGTGGACATCGGCGCGTCGGTGGCCACCCTGCGGTATCGCTACGAGGATTTTCGCGTGGGGACAACGGTGCTCGACGGCAACGATGTGCCGGGGGTCTCACCACTGACGTCCTCGCTCTTTGCGACGGGTCGCCGTTCGTGGGGCTTTGTGACCCTGGAAGTGCAGCAGGCATCGCGCAGCGCAGCCGACGACGCCAACCTCAACTATGCGCCCGGGTATGTGTTGTGGAATGCGCGGACTGGTCTCACAGGCGCGACCTTCCGGGGAATCGAGCCTGTGATTGGCCTGGAGAACATCTTTGGCCGCACCTACAGTGCGAATGTTGTCACGAACGCGACGCGGGGCCGCTTCTTCGAGCCAGGGGCGGGTCGTCGGGTGTACGTGGCACTTTCGGTCCGTGGCGCTCGCTGACCCGTCCCCACTCGCGCGAGCGTCACAAACCCCGGGACGGGCCCGCAGGCCCCCGCCGTATGCGGGGGCCTACCCAAACTCAGCGTGTGCTGTCGGGCAACGTATCCAGCTCGCCGCCGCCGCGACGGGGACGGCGACCCTGACGCTCAACGGGGGGTAGTGGGCGATCTGGGCCCATCTGGCGATCCCAGCCCGGCCCGCCGTTCCCGCCGCGACCGTTCCACGCGCCGCCACCCCCCGGCCCCATTCCAGGCCCAAATCCACGTCCCCGCATTCCGGGGCCAAAGCCGCGCTGCGGTTCAAAGCCCCCGCCTCCGCGGAACCCAGGAGCGTTTCCACGGCCTCGCGTTGCGGGGCCAAAGCCTCGCGGACCCTGCATACCGCGACCCTGGCTCATTCGCCAACCCTGCACACGTCCCCGCTGTGTGCTGTCGAGAAGGCCCATCGCCATGGAGCGGCCGACGGAGTCACCACGGGTATCACGAAGCGCATCCATTCTCTGACGGAGTGTCTGGCGCTGTTCTGAACTGAGGTCGCAGCGCTGGCGACCTGGACAGACGGAATCCCTGAGCGTGGTCATCCGCTGGCGCATCGCGTCACGGCGCCGGAATTCTGCACGCTCGATCGAGTCGAGTCGGGCGACCTGGCGTGGAGAGAGGTCGAGATGCCGGCGGGCGTCGAGGAGCTCGCTCGCGCTGATGCCAGGCCGGTCTGGCCGACGTGGACGGTCGGGCTGGGCCCACACCACCAGGGGTGCGGAGAGCGCGATTGCGAGAAGGGGTGTTCGATAGTCAAGCATTGGTCAGACTCCTTCAAGTGTCGAATTCACAACGAGTTTCACCCTGTCAGACGTATAGGGCGGTCGGGCGTTAAGCCGCGCTTCACCGCGACATTCGGCATTAACGAACCCGCGATCACGCGGTCGAACAGGGGTTGGGGCGTCGCCCCTCGAAATCATCCATACATGCGATCTCATTCAATAGTGGGGCCCTTTCGTCTCATCATCGGGGCTCTTTTTCTGGCATTGAGCTCGGGCCAGGCTCTGGCCCAGATCGGTGCCACCACCGACATCATCACCGGTGTGGTGCGCCGCGCGGAGGGCAACCTTCCCCTCGAGGGAGCGCAGATCGAGGTGCTCTCACTCGAGTCGAACATCACGCGCCGCACGCGCACCAATGCGCAGGGCAAGTACACCGTGCTCTTCCCCGATGGGGGTGGTCAGTACCGGGTCACAGCGCGCGCGTTAGGCCTGGCCCCACAAACAGCCAATGTCCTGCGCAATGCCGACGAGGACCGACTGGTGCACGACTTTGTCCTGTCGACAAACCCGACGGTGCTGTCGGCGGTGCAGGTTCGCGCGCGGCAGGACACCCCGAGGGATCGTGACGGCCCAACACCAGGTTCGGCCGAGCGGAATGTGAACACCGATCAGGCGGCGCGGCTCCCGATTGACGCGGGGGACCTCACACAGCTTGCGCTGCTCTCTCCGGGATTGGTGTCGATTGGCGGGAGTGACTCGACCGCTGGCGGGTTCTCTGTTGCCGGCCTCGCCCCGGACGCCAACAACATCACACTCGACGGCATGTCGTTCGGTTCGGCGTCGGTGCCACAGGAGGCCGTGCGCAATTCTCGCGTGCAAACCTCCAACTTCGACGTCTCGCGCGGGCAATTCTCCGGTGGGCTCATTTCGTCCACCTCGCGCGGCGGTTCCAACACGATGCAGGGCAACTTCACCTATTCCCTGCGCGACCGGGATCTGGCCGTGGAGGGTGAAGACCCCGGTCCCGCGGCACAGGGCTTCACGCAGAACCAGTTCTCCGGCGGCTTCGGCGGCCCGATCGTCCGCGACAAACTTTTCATCTTTGGCGCACTGCAGGCGCGTCGGCGAAACGATGTGGTGTCGTCGCTGGCCAATAGCGACGCCCTCACCCTCGAACGCTTTGGTGTGAACGCCGACTCGGTCGCGCGCTTCACCTCACTGCTGAGTGGCGCTGGCGGGAATCCCTTCAGTGTCCTGGCCGACGACCGGCTGTCGGACAATCTCTCGGGTCTGGTGCGCTTCGACTACCTCACCGATGGCGGGCACTCGATCACCTTTCGCGGGGACTGGCGGATGAGTGACCAGGACCCCGCCCGCATCGGGCCACTGGCGCTTCCCCAAACCGGCGGAAACAACAACTCCGTCGGTGGCGGGCTCATGACGACGGTGACGTCGAACTTTGCCGGGCGTTTTCTCAACGAATTCAAGTTCTATCTCTCGAAAGACAGAAACGAAGGACGCCCCTTCATCGAGATTCCCGCGGGACGGGTGCAGGTGGCGTCACAGTTCGACGCCGGGCAGACCGGTATTGCGACGCTCACGTTCGGCGGCAACACCGGGCTTCCCCAGGAAGGGAACAACACCGGCATCGAGGCGACCAACGAAGTGTCGTGGGTGGCCGACGGACACCGCCTCAAGCTCGGGCTCCTGGTGAACTCCACGTCGTTCACGCAGGATGTCACGACTAACCGCTGGGGCACGTACACCTTCAATTCGCTGCAGGACTTCGAGAACGGTGTGCCGGCCAGCTACACGCGCACTCTGACGCCGCGTCTGCGCGAGGGACAGGGCACCAACCTCAACCTCTACCTCGGCGACACCTGGCGTGTGAACCGTGGTTTGCAGCTCACCTATGGGTTGCGCGGAGAAGGTTCGTTCTTCGGCAAGACCCCGGCCTACAACCCTGAGGTAGACGCCAAGTTCGGCTATCGCACGGACGAAGTGCCAACGGATGTGCGGATCACACCGCGGATCGGTTTCACCTGGACACCGGGTTTACCGGCAGCAGGTGGGGCCGGCGGGCAAGGGGGTCAGGGCCAGGGTGGCGGTCGCGGGCAGGGGGGCGGAGCGGGTGGACGTCAGGGCGCGGGACCTGGTGGCGGCGGCCAAGGCGGCTTTGGCGGGTTTGGCGGACCGCCGAGCCTGACGATTCGCGGCGGGATCGGCGAGTTCCGGTCGGCGCCGTCGACCGGACTGGTGGCCAATGCGGCGGGCGCTACGGGCCTTCCAAACAATGAATCGCAGCTGATCTGCATCGGATCGGTTGTTCCGGTGCCGGCGTGGAACACCTTTGCCTCCGACCCCGGCAGCATTCCGGGAGCCTGCCTGGGTGGTGGCAACCAGTTTGTCCCGACGGCGCGTCCCAATGTGACCGTGTTCGGTGACGACTTTGCGGCCTCCCGGGCCTGGCGTGCCTCGTTAGGTGCCACCCGTCGCTTCTGGCAGCGCTACACCCTCAATGTCGACCTGGCCTACGCCCGTGGTGTGGCGCAAACGGGATATCTCGACGCCAACCTGAGCACGGCGCCACAATTTGCGCTCGCCGGTGAAGGGAATCGTCCCGTCTTTGTCCCGGCGTCCACCGTGATTCCCTTTACCGGAGCGACCACCGTCCTGGCGTCGCGCACCGATCCCGCCTACGGTCAGGTGCTGGTGACACGCTCCGATCTTTCCAGCGATTCGAAGCAGGCCACCCTGTCGATGGGTGGCTTCACGAGCAAGGGCGCCAACTTCAATCTGTCGTACACCTTCGCCCGTGCCCGCGACCAGGGGTCTGGTGGAGGCGGCGGTGGCTTTGGCGGGTTTGGTGGATTTGGTGGCGGCAACGGTGGTGGTGGCGTCAGTGGATTCGGCGCCCCGACCACCGGCGGGAATCCCAACGTCCGCGAGTGGTCGCGCTCCTCCTTCGAACGCCGGCATGTCTGGGTGGCCACGGTCAACTATCCCTTCAATCTCGGACTCGAGCTCACCGCGTTCGGGCGAATGACCTCGGGGTCGCCGTTCACGCCGATGGTCAACGCCGACATCAACGGCGACGGCTCGCGCAACGATCGGGCCTTCCTCTTCGATCCGACGGCGGCCAATGATCCGGTGGTGGCACAAGGCATGTCGCGGCTCCTGTCGACCGTGCCGGGTTCAGTGCGTGAGTGCCTCACGAAACAGCTCGGCGGCATTGCGGCGCGTAACAGCTGCATTGGTATCTGGCAGCCCTCCCTCGACCTCCAGCTCAATTGGCGCCCCAACTTCCTGCATCTCAATCGCCGCCTTGCCGTGTCGTTCCTGACCGTGAACTTCCTGGGCGGGCTCGATCAGATGTTGCACGGCCAGAACAATCTTCGTGGCTGGGGGCAGTTCCGCGGACAGGACAACACCCTGCTGTACGTGCGTGGCTTCGATCCGGCCACCAATGCCTACAAGTACGAAGTCAACGAACGATTTGGTGCCACACGCAACGGCGCCAACGGGATCACGGTGCCATTCCAGATCGGCGTCCAGGCGCGTTACACCCTTGGTCCCGACCGCATGCGTGAAATGATCAACGGGATGATTCGCGGCGGGGGCGGCCAGGGCGGTAGCTTCGGCGGGTTTGGTGGCGGCGCAGCTGGCGCGGGCGGTAACGCCGCTGGTGGGAATGCCGGGGCAGGTATGCTGGCCGGACTGGCCTTCAACCCCGTGTCCGCCGTGTTGCAGCTCAAGGATTCGCTCAAGCTCACCGAGCAGCAGGTAGCGGCCCTGACGCCGCTCTCCGATTCGATTACGACCAAGACCACCGCACTGACGAAGGAGTTCCAGGAGACCATGCGGAACGCCGGTGCGAATCCGGATATGGGCGCGCTCATGGGTCGCATGACGGGACGCCTCGAGCAGATCCGGAAGGACAATGAAGAGGCGGTCAAACGCTTGCAGTCGGTGCTGACTCCCGAGCAGTGGGCGAAGGTGCCGCCTCGCGTGCGGAATCCCGCGCGCGGGCCCGGGCAGGGGAGACGATGAGGGCAGCGGCGGTGAAGGCACGGTAATGGCAACGGCTTGACGGGTGGAGCTCAACCGTCAACGTTGCTCTGCCATCTGCCTCTTCCCAACCGCCGACTCTCTTGCTCCGCCGAACTTTGCTGATCGCTCTTGCCGTGGTTGTCGCCCTCGTCGGTGCTGTGCTGCTTTTCTTTCAGCAGATGACAGCCAAGCCGTGGACCGGGCCGGTCAGCGACCACTTTGACGGACGCCGCTTTTCCAACCTCGGCAACGTTCCAGACAAAACGGGACGTGATGTGCTCAAGTGGCAGCTCACGAGCAAAAAACGTCCGTGGACCAGGTGGATTGACGAGGCACCCGGCCCCAGGCCCGCCGAACATGTGAACGATGGCACCATCCGCGTGACCTGGGTGAACCATGCGACGGTGCTGATACAGATGGACGGCGTGAACATCCTCACCGACCCCACCTTTTCGCGGTTTGCCTCGCCGGTGTCCTGGGCTGGGCCGGCGCGGCATCGTGTACCGGGCATTGCGTGGGACGACCTTCCCCCGATTGACGTGGTCGTTGTGAGCCACAATCACTACGACCACATGGATCTCCCCACACTCCGTCGGCTCGCGGCTCGGCCGGAGAAGCCCCCCATGCTCGTCGGGCTCGGGAACACCACCTACCTCGCGGCGCGTGGCGTGACAGGAACCCGCGACATGGATTGGTGGGACAGTACGTCGATCTCAGGTGTCACCGTTCACGCGGTGCCCGTGCAGCATTGGTCGGCTCGCGGGCAGACCGACGTGCGACACACACTCTGGGCCGGGTTTGTCTTCACCGGTCCATCGGGACGGGTCTACTTCGGCGGTGACACGGGATATGGCCAGCACTTCTCCCTCGTACGCGCACGAGTGGGCACCCCTGACGTGGCCCTACTCCCAATTGGCGCCTACATGCCTGTCTGGTTCATGAAGGAGAACCACATGACGCCAGCCGAAGCCGTGCAGGCCAGTATCGACCTGGGTGCACGTGTGGCCATTCCCATTCACTTTGGGACCTGGCAGCTGGGCGACGATGGGGACAATGAGCCGCTGCAGGATCTCGAGACGGCACTCGCGGCAAACTCTGCGCAGCGCACCGTGTGGCGCGTAGCGAAACACGGTGCGCCCGAGGAAGTGAAGCCGCAACCTGACTGACGCCGCCCTCTGCCCTCTGTCCTCTAAAATCCCGCCTCCCCGTCACCGCCAGGGATTCGAGAACCGCGGCGCCGTGACAAAGCTGCTGTCCGAGAGCGAACGCAGAAACTCCACCAGATCCTGCCGGTCCTGTGGGTTCATCGGGAATCCATTGACCCGCCGGTCCTTGAACGGGTTGAGCCGTCCATCACCCGCGTTAGGCCCGACCGCGATAGCTCGGCCGCCACGGGCATAGTTGTCGAGGACCTCCTGAAGCGAGCCTACACTTCCGTCGTGCGCATAGGGAAAGGTGTGCGCCACATTGCGGAGCGACGGGACTTTCATGCGTCCCATGTCACCCGGGCGACCCGTCGTCTCGAAGAGGCCGCCATTTTTCGCCGGGTAGGCTCCCGTACCCCCGACGTTGTAGAGCCCGGTGTTGGCAAACTCCACATCACTCCCCATGCCCGGGGTGGCCGAAAGACCGCCAAAGAGTGTGCCGCCATGGCACTGCGCGCAGCGGTGTGCATTGAAGAGGTTCTGGCCGCGTCGCGCCGCCGCCGACAAGGCCGTTGAGTCACCTCGGCGGAAGCGATCGATTGGTGCGTTGAAGGCGTTGAAGGTGCGCTCGAAGGTGCTGATGGCCTTCGTCACGTTAGGCACGGTAAAGGGGTCGGACGTGCCAGGGAACGACTTCGGAAAAAGCTCCTGGTAAATGGCGACACTCCGGAGACGCTGCAGCAGGTCGGCCTCGCGCCCCTTGAGGCCGAGCTCCACCGGTACGTCGCCGAACATCGGGATCAGCGCCTGGGCTTCGAGTGCGGTGGTGGAGGGCCCCGCCCAGCCGAAGGTGCGCTGGTAGCCCACATTCACCAGCCCCATCGAATTGCGCGTGTGGGCTTCACCCGTTGTGCCCACAGGAACGTTCTTCGCATCGGCAAAGGCGTTGTCCTGCCGGTGGCACGACGCACAGGAAAAAGCGCCGTTGCTAGAAAGCCTGGTGTCATAAAAGAGTCGACGACCCAGCTCAACTTTCGACGCCGACATCGGGTTGTCGGCAGGAACCGGGGGTGGCGTGACTCCGGCGGGGAGATCCCAGGTAAAGAGTGCAGGATCTCCACTCAGTGGGTCGACCACGCCGTTGCCTTCGCCCGCACAGGCAGTGAGCACCCCGACCATAGCCAGAACAGCAACCTGATGTGCGAGTCGATTGGTCAACATGACTTGTGCCGAGGACGTGGACGAGCGGTACGGTATGGACACACGACAGGGGAGCCCCGCCTTACCCCATCTCTCACCCGCAACGGGACACGACCGCCTGGATTCCATCCTTGGGTCGCAGGGTGATGGAGGGCTGCATCCGAACGGCGTCCTGTGAAGTGAGCGTGAACGACCACTCACGCATGATGGTGGCGAGGACGAGGATACCCTCCATCCATGCGAAGTGTTCTCCGATACACATGCGGGCCCCACCGCCAAATGGGAAGTACGCAAACTTCGGCCGATCCCCCGGTTCATTCGCCCAGCGGTCGGGGTCGAAACGTTCGGGCACCGTCCACCACCGCGGATCGCGATGGACCACCCATTGCGACATGATCACCAGCGAGCCGGCCGAGAGCTGGTAACCCCCCAGTTCGAAATCGCCGAGGGCTCGGCGTGCGATGGTCCACGCCGGCGGAAAGAGACGCATCACTTCGCTGAACACCTGGCGGGTGTAGGGCAGCCGGGGCAGGTCGTCGGCGACGAGGGTGCGGTCGCCTAACGCACGTGCTTCTTCGCGCACGCGTTGGGCCACTTCGGGATGCCGGGCGAGGAGGTAGAGACTCCAGGTGAGCGCATTCGCCGTGGTTTCGTGTCCGGCCAGGAAGAAGGTCAGCACTTCATCCTGCACCTGCTGGTCGGTCATGCCGGCACCATCCCCTTCGGTGTCCCGTGCCTTGAGCAGGAGCGAGAGCAGGTCCGCGCGCTCGCCGGGATTGCGCCGTCGTTCGCTGATCAGCCGTGTAACCGTGGCCTCGATCCGTCGGGTGCTGGCCCAGAAGCGCCGCGATGACGGCAGCGGCAAGCGCAGCAGCAGATCGCCGAAGGGGAGGTAGAACGTGCGCATGAAGGTGGTGAACGTCTCGTCGAGCGCCGTGGCGATCTCGGCGGCCTCGTGCTCCACCTCCGCCCCAAACAGGGTAGAGCCGGCAATGCCCAGGGTGAGCGCCGCCATCTCGGCGTGGATGTCGAGCGTGGTGCCTGCGGACCAGCGCGACATCCGGCGGCTGGTCAGCGACATCATGGTCTCCGCGTACCCCGCGATATGCTGGCGGTGAAACTCGGGCTGGATCATGCGGCGCTGGCGGCGATGGACGTCGCCTTCACTGGTCAGCAGTCCATCCCCCAGCAGCAGCTTCGCACGCTCGAGGGCGCGCCCCTTCTTGAAGTTGCGCTGGTTGGTGACGAGGATCTCGCGAATCAGCTCGGGGTGGCTGATGAGGTAGACGTTCTCGCGAGCGCTGCTGCGCATCTGGACCACATCGCCGTGTATGCGGGCCAGGTCGGTCAGGTAGCCTAACGGGTCGCGGAGCAGACGGACGAGGATCTCCCCTGGCCACGCCGGGCGATACTTTGGCGGTTCCTTGCGGTGGAGTGGGGCGGCAACACTAGTCATGAGATGCAGGCACCGCGTACTCGGTGGTCTCCTCGTGCAACTCGCCGAACACCGCGGGTTGCCGCTTGAACACCCGGAAGAGGTACGCGAGGGAGGGAAGCAGGATGACGGCACCGACCGCGAGGGCCCCCAGTACCAGACGCTGGGTGGCCGCGGGCGCAGAGGCCGCCGTCAGCGTGAGATCGGGAGGAATGAGGTACGGGAAGTCGGAGAGGGCCCAGCCCCACATGATACATGACGTCTGCAGGGCCGCGAACACCCGGGCGGCTCGCAGGCGATTCCGTACCAGCGCACCAATGGCGGCCAGCGCACAGAGTCCAGTGGCGACATGCAGCAGCAGGGACGCGTCGAGATTGCCCATGGTGGCCATGACACGCGGTGCGTGCGGTCGCGCGGCGAGCAAGGTGCCAAAGGCCGAGAGGAACACCGCTCCTGCCGCCCACAGGGCGCGCCGCCGGAAGTCATCGCGCAGCGCCACATCGTCGCCGGCTTCAACCGCCAGGTAGGTCGCGGCGAGAAAGGCGCACAGCGCCAGCATCATGGCACCCACGCCAAAGGCAAAGGGATTGAACCAGGGTGTCACAAACCGGTCGGCGAAGGGCACCGATCCCATTGCAGCGGCCGTTCCAACCGCACCCGAAGCGATCGCTCCGGCACAAATGCCTAACAAGGCCGGCGTCAGCACACTCGAGAGTGAAAAGATCAACCCCCAGCGGCGCTGCACTGCGTCATGCTGCGCGTCGTAGGTGCGGAAGGTGAACGCCGAGCCACGAAGCACCACACCCACCAGCATGAGGGTGATCGGGATGTGCAGCTCAACGGAAATGGTGGCGAAGGCGGGCGGAAAACAGGTGAAGAGGATGACCACCACCAGAATGAGCCACACATGATTGGCTTCCCACACTGGCCCGATCGAGTCGGCGATGAGGGCCCGCTGCCGCTCCTTCCGTGGACCCGAGGCAAGGAGGTCCCACACACCGCCGCCGTAGTCGGCTCCGCCCAGCAGAAGGTAGACGTTCATTCCCGCCAGCATGATGAGGGCGAGCAGGGTGGCAACGAGGGACGAATCCATCAGCGGCGCACCGTGACGAGCTGGGGCGCAGGAGGTGCAGCGGGTGCGCGGGAGACCTGCCGCCAGAGGAGCGAGACCACGACAAAGCCGAGCAGGATGTAGAGCGCGGTGAAGAGAGCGAATGGCACCACCAACCCCGGCATGGGGGTGACGGCATCGCGCGTGCGCATCACTCCCTGAACAATCCAGGGCTGGCGCCCCACCTCGGTGACCACCCACCCCGCTTCGGTGGCGATAAAGCCGAGTGGGATGGAGGCGACGATCGCACGCAGGAGCCAGGGTCGGCCGCCGAAATCGTGCTTGCGCCACCGGACCCAGCTCGCCCAGAGACTGAGCAGGGCCAGAAAGGTGCCGATGCCGACCATCACCTGAAAGGCGACATGGACCACCGGCACCGGCGGCCAGTCTTCTCGCGGCACCCGATCCAGTCCCTGCACTTCCGCGTTGGGGTCACCAAACGACAGCACGGAGAGTGCCTTCGGAATCTCGAGGGCAAATCGTGTGACTCGGGCCTCTTCGTCGGGCCACCCGCCAATCCGCAATGGAGCGCCGCGTTCCGTCACGAAGTGTCCCTCCATGGCGGCCAGCTTGGCAGGTTGCCATTTGGCGACGAACTTGGCGCTGAGATCCCCCGAGATGGGCTGCAGCAGGGCCGCCGGCACCGCCATGCGCAGGGCCAGGCCTAACGCGTGCCGATGAAACGCATGATGCCGGTGTCGGAGCACAAACCAGGCATGGATCCCCGCCACCGCAAATCCCGTGGCCGCGTATGCAGCCAGCGTCATGTGCAGTGCCTGCGGAAAGACTGCGGGTGACATCATGGCGGCAACCGGATCGATCTCCGTGGCCACCCCATTCACCATGCGAAACCCGGTGGGGGCATTCATCCAGGCATTGGCGATGACCACAAACACCCCGGACAACGCCCCACTCACCGCGACCATCACCCCTGCCGCGAGATGGGCGCGTTGCGACACGCGGTTCCATCCGTAGAGGTAGACGCTCAGGAAAATCGCCTCGGTGAAGAAGGCAAACCCTTCAAGCGAAAAGGGCATACCGATGATCCCACCGGCAAACTGCATGAAGCCGGGCCAGAGCAACCCCAGCTCGAACGAGAGGACCGTGCCCGAGACCGCGCCGACCGCGAACATGATGGCCGTGCCCTTGGCCCATCGTTTGGCCAGATCGAGGAGGACCTTGTCTCCCGTCTTCACATACCGCCACTCGGCCAGCACCATCAACACTGGCATGCCGATCCCGATCATGGCGAAGATGATGTGGAAGGCGAGCGACATCGCCATCTGCGACCGGGCGGCAAGGAGGTCCGACACGGCTATTTCCGGTAGTCGAAGGCGGGTGTCTCGCGGTCGAGGCGGGTCTTGTAGACAAAGCCCGGTCCGCGCCGACGGTTGAACTCCTCGCGCGCCTTGACGATGTGCGAGGCGTCAGTGAAGAGGTCCATCGCCGTCAGGGTCATGGTCTTGGCGGCGACCATCATGCCCTTGGCGCCGATACTTGTACCACCCGCCGCCACCGCCTGCCACGTATGGGCAGCAGTCCCCGGCACCCAGGTGGCCGCCGACATCTGCACGGTAGGAACCGCCCAGCTCACGTCGCCCGCATCGGTCGAGGCGGGATCGACCCCGAAGGTCGTCCAGGGGATCACCGTGGCCTCGCTGCCTAACGGCAGCAGATCGCCCGTCATGGTTTTGCGGATCTGCTCGGCGAAGGCCCGCTCCTCCGGCGTGTAGGCGTAGCCACCCACCCGCTTCAGGTTCTTCTCCTGCACACGGGTCAGGTACTCGTTGGGCAGCACGTTGTACACGGCCCCGATGGTCTCATGGTCGACAGTGGTTCCGGTGCCCATGGCCGCCCCTTTCGAGATGGCAATGATGCGCTCCCAGATCTCGTCGAGGATACGCATGTCACCCTGCCGCGCGTAGACAAACACTTCGGAGAAGTCGGGAACGACATTGGGTGCACGCCCACCGTTGGTGATCACATAGTGAATGCGGGTGTCCTGCGGGACATGCTCACGGAGCATGTTGATCATGTGCGTCATGGCTTCCACGCCATCGAGGGCAGAGCGGCCCCGTTCGGGGGCGGCGGCTGCGTGCGCCGACACACCGCGGAAACGGAATTTGGCGGAGATGTTGGCCAGGGTGCTGTTGGCGTCGGCCTGATTGCGATCACCCGGATGCCACGCCACCACCGCATCGACGTCACTGAACATTCCGGCACGCACCATGTAGACCTTTCCTGAACCTCCCTCCTCGGCCGGGGTGCCATAAAACCGCAGCGTGCCCTTCACCTGGTTGGCTTCCATCCACTCCTTCACGGCAATCGCTGCCGCCGTGGACGCCGTGCCAAAGAGGTGGTGACCACAGCCATGACCCGAGCCGCCATCGGCGATGGCTTTGCGAAAGGGCGTGGCGTCCTGCGACAACCCGGGCAGTGCATCGTACTCCCCCAGGATGGCAATGACGGGTTTGCCACTCCCGATGGTGGCCGTGAACGCTGTGGGCATTCCGGCAACGCCGACCTCCACTTTGAACCCGGCGGCGCGCAGCTCGCCCTGCAGGAGAGCGCTCGACTTCTGCTCCTGGTACCCCAGCTCGGCGAACCCCCAGATCTGCCGCGCGACGGCGCCGTAGTGCCCGGCGCGCTCGTCGAGCCCACGGAGGGCCGTCTCTGCGGTACGTGGCTGGGCCGACAGAAGCGCCGGCAGAAGGCAAAGTCCCGAAAGCCTGATTAGCGATGACATTTGATGAGCGTGGAAAGGGTCAGCGAACGTCGCGCAGTGAACCGGACAGGGCGGAGAGTGTGGCACGGTGAAAGCGCTCCTGCCCTACAAGGTTGCCCATTTCAGCCTGCAGGTAACGGAGGAGGAGCAGCGATTCCTGTGAGAAGCGCTCGGGCGCCAGAATTGAGGTCGTCAGGCGATTCATCGTGGACTGGACCCCGTCCAATTGAGACTGATAGGCTGCCGCGATTGCCTGCAAACGGTCTGCGTCGAAAAGGGGGAGGGTGCCGCCAACTTCGCTCGCGCGCCACGCGGCGGTACGTAGCTCGGGCGGGCGAAGCCCCTCCGGCGCGAGACGGCCCAGAAAGCCGAGCGTCGGCGGCGCTTTGAGTTGCTCACGGACCCCGGGATGGGCCAGGGAGTCCAGCAAGGCGTTGACGCGAGCGACGATGCCCTCGTGATAGCTGATGACTGAATCGAGCGCCGCGATGTTGTGTTCCACCTCGGTGGCAATTCGTGCCGTCGCCTCGCGAACCGTAGCGGCATCCCGGCGGCTCTCTCGCCACTCATTCAGGACGAAGGCCAGCAAAATCGACAGGACGATGAGGGCAGCTTCGAAGACAAATCGCGAAGCCGTACTGGACTCCACCGTGCCGGAGCGTGACTGGGGCGCTGGGCTCATGGCCGGAAGATGTTCGCAAGCGGGGTCAATTGGAACGCACCATGACCAGAGATCCCGGTGCCCCCTCGCCGTGCAGCCTGACCACACCCACCTTCATTATTCTCCTCTCCCTTCACGATTCCAATGAAGCGACGTTTCCCCCGCCGTCCATTCCTCCTCGCACTTGTACTCGCGGCATCGGCTGCGGGCGCCCAGGACCGCCCGGTCTCCCGCGCCGTCGAGCGGCGTCAGCAGGCGAGTGTGCCAAAGATCCCCTCCTGGTCGGAGCAGATGCGGGTGCGCGAGGGGTGGCTCGAAAAGCGGCACGGCATGTTGCTGGACATGATGCGACGCAACGACATCCAGATGTGGGTGGTGGTGAACGAGGAGTTCCATGATGACCCCCTCACGCAGTACATCGCGCCACCACGTCCGTATACAGGCAATCGGGACTTCTTCATCTTCGTCGATACCGGGGGCTCCTCGCTCAAGAAGGTGGCCGTGACCGGCTACTCCGAGGACAACCTCAAGCGCTTCTTCGAGTCACCTGACGAGCCCAAGCCCATCAACATCGTTCTGCCCGACCTGTACGACCGATTCCGCCCCAAACGGATCGGGCTCAACTATGGCGGCCGCCGCGGTGTCACACGTTCCCTCACAAGGGACACTTACGTCGACATCGTGAACCTGTTGGGCCCTGAAGGTCAGCAGCGTGTGGTGAGTGCCGCCGATCTCATCGAGGAGTACCTCGACACCCGGATCCCCGAGGAGTTCGACTACTACACACGCGCCGTGGCTCTCACGGAAAGCCTGGCCAAACGCGCGCTCTCCAATGAAGTCATCGTCCCCGGCAAAACACGTGTAGGTGATGTGCGGAAGTGGCTGTATGACGCGTTGTGGGCCAGTGGGGTGCGCACCTGGTTCCAGCCCGACCTGCGGGTGCAGCGCCCGGGGCTGGGCAAGGCCACCTCGCGCGGCTTTCTGGCGGTTGCCCCGGAGAGCGTAACCATCCAGCGCGGTGACGTGGTCCACCTGGACTTCGGCGTGACGGCCATGGGCTTTGACACTGACTGGCAGAAGATGGCGTATGTGCTCAAGCCCGGCGAACGTGACGTGCCACCAGGGCTCAAGCAGGCGATGAAAAACACCAACACACTGCAGGACGTGCTGATGAAGACGTACTCACGTCCCGGTGCCCTGGTGTCCGACGTGTACGACTCGACGATGGCCGAGATGAAACGCCGCGGGATCACCGCACAGATCTACTCACACCCCATCGGGGCGCAGGGACATGGACTGGGAGCGGCCATCGATTTCCGGTCGGCGCAACGTCCCGAGCTTGGCGCCACCGGAAAGAAGCTCCGCAAAGGCTCGTACATCTCCATTGAACTGAACACCCGTACACCGGTGAGCGAGTGGGGTGGTCAGGAGGTGTTCGTCATGATGGAAGACGATGCCTGG
>CADEFN010000002.1:796910-874570 GCA_902826615.1 uncultured Gemmatimonadota bacterium | reverse complement strand
CCAAATGGCCGGATGCAGGTGCCACCGGGCGCCACCACCGTGGACGGCACAGGGCGTTTTGCCATTCCCGGGTTGTGGGACATGCACGTCCATGCCACCGGGCCCGGGATCGACCGGTTGTTCCTGCCCATGCTGGTGGCCAGCGGCGTGACGGGTGTGCGGGACATGTTCGGCCGCGTGGCGTGGTACGACAGTGCGCGGGCCATCGGTGCGCGTGGTGACCTGCTGGTGCCCCGCATTGTGGGTGCCGGGCACATACTCGACGGAACACCGGGCATCTGGCCGGGCAGTGTGACGGTGCGCGGCGCCGAGCAGACCCGCCGCGCCGTGGACTCCCTGGCCAGGACAGGCGCGGGCTTCATCAAGGTCTATTCGCGGCTCATGCCTGACGAGTTCCGGGCCGCCGCCGAACAGGCCCGTGCCAACAAACTGCATTTTGCCGGCCATGTGCCGAGCCTCGTGACCGTGGACGAGGCGGTGGCGCTGGACATGCGGACCATCGAACACCTCCAGCAATTCACGACCGCTTGTTCGTCGCGCGAGACGGAGCTGCGCGCCGAGCTGGCCGCGGCCGTGGCGTCGCCAAAGGCATGGGACTCGGCCGCGGTCATTTCACGTGGCCAACTCGTCCAGCAGGTGGAGACCTTCGATGCCACACGCTGCCGCGGTCTCGCGCAGCGCGTGGCACGCAGCAACACGTGGATGGTGCCAACCATGACCGTGTTGCGCGCCGTGGCGTACCTGGACGACACCACACTCAAGGCCGACCCACGGCTCAAATACATCCCGGCGTTTTTCAGCATGAGCTGGGACCCCACCAAGGACTTCCGTTTTCGCGCGGTGACCGCCGAAGGATGGGTGGCGCGAAAAAAGGTCTACCAGCGGCAGGTCGAAATTGCCCGGCTGCTGCACGCCGAGGGCGCGAAATTTCTCGCCGGCACCGATCTATCCAATCCGTGGATCTTCCCCGGGTTCTCGCTCCACGACGAACTGGCCAACTTCGTCTCCATCGGGATGACGCCGCTGCAAGCCCTGCAAAGCGCCACATTGAACCCCGCACGGTTCTATGCAGCCACCGATTCCATGGGCACAGTGCGCGAGGGTAAGGTCGCCGACATCGTGATCCTCGATGGCAACCCACTCGCCGACATCGCGAACGTAGGCCGCATTCATTCGGTGGTAGTTAATGGCGTACTCGTCGATGCCAAGCGGCGCGGGAGCATCCTGCTGGCAGCCGAGCGGCTTGCCGCAGGCCGGTAAAATCGTGAGGCGCAGGTAGCGGGGGCGAACAAAGCTGGGCACATTAGCCCCGCTTCACGACGACTCTCCGAACCATCGGGTGCTGTTCGACCGTGATACGGGGGCGACGTGGGGTGAGGCCGAACACCCTTCCAACCTCCACGGGAACCGCAATGAAAAACATGCTCACCGAGTTCATCGGGACGTTTTTTCTCGTCCTGACAATTGGGCTCACCGTTACGGCCAATTCGCAGTTTGCTCCACTCGCGATTGGCGCCGCCCTCATGATCATGGTGTACGCGGGCGGCCATGTCTCGGGAGGACACTACAACCCGGCGGTTTCACTCGCCGCTGTCATGCGAGGGGCGCTCCCCTCGTCGCAGTATGTGACGTACGCGGCGAGTCAGGTGCTGGGCGCCCTGGTGGCGTCCGTGGTGGTGTATGTCATTACCGGAAAGACTTTCGCTCCGACGCCGGGTGCCGACGTGTCGGTGGTGAGTGCACTCCTGGTGGAAATTCTCTACACCTTTGCCCTGTGCCTGGTGGTGCTCAACTCTGCGGTCGCCAAGAAAACCCAGGGCAACTCGTTTTACGGTCTCGCGATCGGCTTTACGGTGGTGGTCGCCGCGTTCGCTGGAGGTGGCATTTCGGGTGGTGCCTTCAATCCCGCGGTCGGCATAGGGCCGACGGTGATCAACGCGACCATGGGCACTGGTGGATGGAGTGCCTTGTGGCTGTACCTCGTGGGCCCGCTGGTGGGCGGTGCGTTGGCGGCGACGGTTTTCGGAATTCAGGAGGGCTGAGTCGGCCACCTACAACTCGGGGTGATGGCGAGCGCGGCGAAGTCCTCGGACCCTCAGGTCCGAGGATTTCTGTTATGTCAACCCATCGTGACGAATGCAGTTGCTGCCTTAGTTGACACTCCACATATTGGCCCAACGATCCCCATGGG
This sequence comes from uncultured Gemmatimonadota bacterium, assembly GCA_902826615.1. Lineage (GTDB taxonomy): Bacteria > Gemmatimonadota > Gemmatimonadetes > Gemmatimonadales > Gemmatimonadaceae > RBC101. Next base: position 872,379 of record CADEFN010000002.1, on the reverse strand, counting down.
GCGGGTCGATTTGTAGCCGACCGAGAAAGTGGTCTGGCGCGGGACCTCAACGGGCAGAGCGGGCATGGACCACGCCGAAGGAGTCGCGTTCCCAACAGCTGCGGCGCGCAATGTGTGGCTGCGAGTAGCCATGGCTACGCTCTGGTTTCACGCGGCAGCCAGCGTGTTCTCGGGCATCGCCTTCGGCACGTTCCTCATCGAGCCGTATCCGGCGTTCCTGCTCACGCCTGGGAACGTGAAGATCCTGAGTTTTGGCCTCGCCTTCGGCGGCCAACTCACTGTGGTGGCGGGTGCGATTGCCGGGCTCGCCTTTCTGGTGACCCGCATCGGGTGGCGCTTGTCGTGGTGGGTGTTTGCCGTCGTGTTCATTCTTTCGTTAGGCGCGGAGCTCGCCGGCACACACACCGGCTTCCCGTTCGGGCCCTATGGCTACACCACGCGACTCGGCTACAAGATCCTCGACCTGGTGCCCTTCAACATTCCCACGTCGTGGTTCTACATGCTGGCGGGGTGCCTGGCCATTTGCGGGCGGATTCTGCCCGTCAAGGACGATGGCCGGAGCAAGTGGTGGTGGGCGTTCATGGCTGGTGTGTTCCTGACGGCGTGGGATGTGTCGATGGACCCGGCGATGGTAAAAACACAGCACTGGCTCTGGCACATTCCGGACAACCTGCGTGATGCCGGTCCGGTGGCCTGGTTCTTCGGGCATGCCCTCTTTTACGGCATGCCGCTCACCAACTGGCTGGGCTGGCTGCTCACGGGCGTGATCATCGCGCGCGTGGCCCTGATGATCGTGCCGCCCTCGACGTGGGCCCGCGATGTGGCGCCATTCCGCTTTCCCCTGGTGCTCTACGCCGTGAATGGGGTGCTCCCGCTGGCGGTCTGTTTCCGGCAGGAGATGATCCCGGCCGGTATACTCGGCACCCTGGCGATGGGTCTTCCGCTCTGGCTGGCGTGGCGCGCGGAGTTGCCGCACCGGACGGTTGCGGACACTAACGGTCGGCAGCCCGTCGCGGCGGCCGGCGACTGATGCCACTCATGCGGACCCTGCAGCTCTTTTTTGATTCTCCCTGGGTGCCCGTGATCCTGGTGGGGATGGTGCTGGTCGAGGCCGTGGGGCTCATTGTCTGGAACAAGGCGACCGGTCGTGGCCCGCGCCCCCTGGTCATCGTGTCCTTTCTCGGGGCCGGGGCGTCGCTGATTTCCGCCATGGTCTATCATCGCCAGCCCGATGGCGCCGTGGGATTTGTCCTGATGATGCTGGTGGCGCTCATTCTGCACCTCTGGCACCTGTCCCACCTCATCCGGCGGCCATAGCAGCATGCACGACTTCTTTCGCTTGTTTGTCGGAGGGCACATCATCACCGGTGCCACCGGACTGGTGCTGTTCTGGGTGGCGGTCACGACCACCAAGGGTGGCGACGTGCACAAGAAGTGGGGGCTGATTTTTGTCTACTGCATGCTGGTCACCGGGACCCTGGCCATCGGGATGAGTACCCTCACCCTCCTCGATCCCTTCGCCACTCACCCGCACTTTGTAACCCATCCCCAGTTTCGCGACGAACAACTGGTGCGCGGTCTCTTTGGCTGGATGATGGAGTACCTCGCCATTCTCACCATCAGCCTGGCCTGGCATGGGTGGGGCGCGGTGCGTAACAAACGCGACCACGCCGCCGACCGGCACTGGATCAACCTCCTGCTGCAGGTGACGGTCATCGTCGCGGCGCTCAACACCGCGTGGCACGGCTGGTTGCTCCGGCAACCCACCATGCTGGGGCTTTCCATCGTTGGGGTGGCGTCGGGGGGAACCAATCTCTGGTTTGCCTTTACCGCCGTGCCCAAACGCTTCAGCTACCTCATCGAACATGCCAAGGCGCTGGTCGGGGCTGCCATCTCGGCCTATACCGCATTTCTGGCGTTCGGACTCGTCCGGCTCATGCCGGAGCAGGCCTTCAATCCCTTCCTCTGGGCCATTCCGCTGGTCACCGGGCTGAGCATCATCATCTACCACACCCTGCGCCTCATGCGATTGCGGGCCCGTGGTGCTACCGCCGCGTTTTCACGCGGCACTGGATCTCGCGCATCGGTCGTGTCGTAAGACGCGAAATCGGCTCCACGGCGGCGGCATCGAGCACGTCGAGGTCGAAGCGGCGCACCACACGGGCGAGGATCAGGGTGCTTTCGATGGTGGCAAAGGCGGCACCGACGCAAATGCGTGGCCCTCCGCCAAAGGGGAGATACGTCCCCGGTGTGATACTGCGTTCCCGGTCGGGAGAAAATCGGTCGGGGTCAAAGCGGTCGGGCTTGTCCCAAAGCGTCAGATGCCGGTGCAGGGTCCAGGGTGACACCATCACCATCGTGCCTCGTCGCACACGCCGCCCGCCAATAGTGGTCTGCTCGGCGGCCACGCGGGGAATGAAGGTGATGGGCGGGTAAAGCCGCATCGTTTCCCGAAAGACGTTGCGCACGAAGGTGAGCCGCTTCACGTGTTCAAACTCCACCGGCCCTTCACCGACGACTGTCGCGATTTCGGCACGCATCCGTTCGACGGTCTCCCGGTGCTGCGAGAGGAGAAAGAAGGCCCAGGTCAGCGCACTGGCCGTCGTCTCCTGACCCGCGAGAAAAAAGAGGCCGATTTCGTCGACGAGTTCCTCGCGGGAAAAGCGTGCGCCGGTGGCTGCGTCGCGCGCATTGATGGCGGCGCCGGCGATGTCGTCGAGTGGAGAGGCGCCGGGGGCCAGGCGTTCGTCGATGAGGGTGCCAATGTGCCCGCGAATTCGCTGGCAGGCGGCGACGACATGCGGTGGCTGGGCGATCTGCTTGAAGGGGGGATCGAACAACAGGCGCCGTATTTCGACATTCGCCACACTTCGTTGCCAGACCGTGAAGGCGTCGAACACGGCGCGGGCGGGCCCCGACGCCAGCGATTGCGAGAAAATCGTCCGGGTGATGATGTCCGACGTGAGATGACTCATCGCGCCATCGAGCGAAAAGCTCTCGCCCGAATGCGCAAGCTGGTCCAGTGTCGTTTCGTAGTCGTCAACCGCGGCCGCCATCGACCCGAAGGCCCGGTTGATGCGCATGTGTGAAAACGCGGGATCGATCATGGCGCGCTGCTGGTGCCACGTCGGGCCATTCGATGTGAAGATCGAGTTGCCAACGAGCGGCAGCAAGGCCCCCACCATCAAATCGTTCTTGGGGAAGAGCCGATCCGGGTCGCTGAGGACTCGCGCGACCTCGTCTGGTGCATTCACCAGCAGGATGGTTCGTCGCGACGCGCCGAGTGTGGTGATCAACTCCCGGTACGCCGCGATCGGGAGGATGCTCAGGAGGTCGCGTTCAGAGCGAAAGATCGTCCGGATGAGCGACGGGAGGGGCGAGCGGGGTCGCGGGGCCGGGGGACGGTACAATGCCGGAGCAGTCACCTGGGCTTGAGCGGTTGCGGCATGGGGAACTTCACGGCGTGTTTGCGGAAATTCAGGGCAATGCCACGCATGGCGTCGGTCACCACAAAGGCAATGGGAATCTCCGGCTCGGCGTCGAGCACCACGCGCGCCGAGAATCCCTGTTGCCTGAGAAAATCGGCGGCACTTTGCGCGGCCTGCGGAGGATCACGGACCACCACGCCAATACTCCCCGATACACCATCGAGTTTGTCGAGCACCCAGGGCTGCGGGCAGTTGATGATAGTGCCATCCCAGAGAATGGCGCGCCGGACCCCGGGTGTATCCCCGCGAAAGCGCTGGGTTACGCCATGCCGAGCCAGCAGCGCTACGATTGCGTCCTGGGCAGCATGTGACGAAGCCGTATAGATGCGCGACCCGTTGTCGGGGAACGGGAGAACGTTTCTGCCACTGGCGGCCAGAGAGAGCCAGAGAAAAAGCAGTGCGAGCAGGATCAGCAACCAGACAGGGATGAACACGGGCCCTCCTCGGAGCGGCAAACACCGTGCAAGGTGTGGGACCATTTGCCACTTCGGAAGAACACGAACCCGGCGCCGGTTCGGGAAGCGCACCCATCATGGCGTTCCGGCGTCTGGCACCTCCTCATTGGCCCCTTGAAACGATGGGAAATGGCGCTCTGTCTGTGTTCGTCACGGCCGCCCACGGGTTGTCCCTCCCTTCCTGTCGTTCATCACACGCTGAGAACTCCGCCACTGCGAACGGGGTCGAAAGTGCTGACAAGGGCGGAAACCCACTTCAGGAAACCGTCGTACGGCCTGAGGTGTCACACCAAAACCAGCAACGCATACAACGCGAGAGTAGCCACCATGCTGATCCCCGTGCACCTCACCGATCTCCAGCTCGCGATCGTCCGTCTTCTCTGGGCCAACGGTGAATGCACCGTGGTTGATGTCCAGGAGGGTCTTACGCCCACTCGTCCTCTCGCGCAGACCACCGTGGCGACGCTCCTCACCAGACTCGAAAAGCGAGGCGTGGTGAGTCATCGACTGGCGGGTCGCCAGTTTGTGTATCGCGCCGAGGTGACCGAGCCCGAAGTCAGGCGCTCGATGGTGGGTGAGCTGACGAACTCCCTGTTCCAGGGTCGGCCGGCGGCGCTCATCTCGCATCTCCTGGTCGAGCGTGAGCTCGGTGCCGACGAGCTTGGCGAAGTGAAGCAGCTGATCGCGCAGGCCGAACAGCGTGTTTATCTCGCTGCGGCGTCCTGAGTCGTAACTGCTGAGAGGGCGGGGCGACCACCGGTCGCCCTGTTTCTGCCGGTGGAGGGGTCTACATTCCGGCCATGTTCCCAGGGCCGCACAATGCATTCCTCTGGTGGCGCAGCCTCCGCCTTGCGACCACCATCTGCGTGCTGTCCGCCTCCCCTCTCTCCGCATGGGCGCAGGGAGCGTGTTCGGGAACGCGTGTGTCACTTTCGCCCCCGGCTCCGCGACAGGGCGCCTTTTTCCTGGTGCGTCTGGCAGGAGTCCCTGATGGAGCACAGCTCTCGGGTGTTGCTGCGGGAGAAGTGCTGCACTTTATACCGGGCAAAGAAGGACCGCTGACTGCGCAGGCGCTCGCGGGCACTGGGGCGGACGCGCCACTGCAGGTCGAGGTGCGGGTTGTGTGCACTGTGGCCGAGGCGAGCGATACCCTGACGGTGAAAACCAGCCTGCAGCCGGGCGCCTACGCCGTTGAGCGACTTCGGGTCGATCCACAGTTTGCATCGACTCCCGACTCCGTTCTTGCAAAACGAATCGAACGGGAGTCGCAGCGTGCGCGGGCCGTCGCTCGAGAATCACATGCCACTCCTCGCCTCTGGCAACTCCCGTTTCAGCCGCCCCGGATGGCGCGCATAACGAGTGAGTATGGACGCGCCCGCGAGTTCAATGGCGAGATCACGAGCCGCCATCTCGGCACCGACTTCGCCGGGGCGACGGGTGCACCCGTCGCGGCCATCAATCGTGGTGTGGTGCGGATCGTCGACGCGTTTTTCTATGGCGGCAATGTGGTGTACGTGGACCACGGAGATGGGGTCTCGTCGGCCTATCTCCATCTGTCGCAGGCGCTTGTGACCACCGGTGATACCGTGGAACGTGGCGAGGTGATCGGGCGTGTGGGCGCGACGGGGCGAGTGACCGGCCCCCATCTCCACCTCATCACTCGCTTCGGGAACATGAGCCTCGACCCGATCTCACTCCTCCACACTGCCGGGGACTCGGCCGCTACGGCCGGGCTCCTGGCTATTCGCGAGCGGCCCAGGTCGGCGCCCCCGAAACGGCCGAGGAAGGGACGCCGCTGAGGTCCTGTGTCCGACGCCGAACCAATCCGGGTCTGGATCGTGACACTTTTTTGCTCGATGACGTGAAGAAAATGTGATGAATGGGTCGATACCGGAGCTGAGAGCGGTTGTCGTCTGCCCGGACCTAAACCTATTCATCGCATATGTTTACCTCACGTCTCCCGATTGCCGTCCTGATGTCTGGCCTGTTGGTCGGCTCCCTCCCCGCCCAGCACGGTCCGGTTAAATCCGCGACGCACAAGGAAACCAAGGTAGAGTCGCATGGGGTGGTGGCCGGTGCCCCCTCGCACGACCCGGCCGCGACGGCGACAACCAGTTCATCGTGTTCCGCCCTCTCTTCGCTTCAGGGCGACGGGCCTGTTTTTCCTGAAACGGCCGGGCCGGGGTTTGCCTCGTTCGTTGACCCCTCGGCGCGTGTGGAGATGCGGACGCGGGTCATGATTGGCTGCCGGTCGTTCGTCGCGCCCTTTGCGTCGCTCGATGGGAGCGCCGGACCCATCGCCATTGGGGACGACACCAACGTGCAGGACAACGTGTCGATCTCCGGCAAACTGGTAGTCCTGGGTGACCATGTGAGTATCGCGCACGGGGCCACGATAGCGGGGCCTGCGGTGATCGGCGCACGAGGGGGTAAAGCGGCGTTTGTGGGCTTTAACTCCTACATTGATGGCGCGATGGTGGAATCAGATGCCATGGTCACACACCTCGCCCGGGTATCGCCCGGGATCGTCATCAGGTCCGGGGTCAAGGTGCTCCCTGGGAAGTGGATCCGCACTCAGGAGGAGGCCGACCAGCCGTCGCTGGGGAAGGTGACGGCGGTGACCGACGCCGACCGTGCCTTCATGGCGGGAGTACTGCACGTCAACGGCAACTTCGCTGCGGGTTACACCGAACTCTTTCACTCGGCGCCGTCCCAGGTACGCGGTGTGGGGCGCGACCCCGGACACTCCGATTTCAATCATGACGCCGACCAGCCAACCTTTGCCGGGCGAGCCGAATCGCGGCCCGACGCCAAGCTGCGTGTGATCGGGGGCGTTCAGATGGCTGATTCGCTACCGGCGCTGGAGGCCAAGGCCGGTCGTAGCGTGGCTATCCGAGCCGACGAAGGGGAGCACTTCCACTTCGGGATTGTGGGGCAGCTGCAGGATCGTGTCACCTTTCACGCCCTCGAGCACACCGACATCGACATCGGCAACAACGATGCGTTCGGCTATCACGTGGTGGTGCATGGCGGCCCGGACGATGGCAGCACGCCGCACGAACTCACCCGGATCGACGACAACGTGATCGTGAAGGACTGGTCGGTGGTCTTCCGTTCAAAGCTGGGCAAGGGCGTGGTGATCGGGACGCGGGCCTATGTGGACGGCAGCCACCTCGCTCCCGGAACCGTGGTCCCCGATCGAGCCATCATGATCAACGACAAAATTGTCGGCTACGTGGAGTGGTAGACGGCGGTAGCGGCGCTTGAAGTCCAGAGCTCCGACCTTGGTCGGGGCTCTGTTGGCTTTCGAGTCATTGAAGGACTTGTCTTGTCCCGGTCGGCAGCCACATTCGTCGGCAGACCTTCTGCCGGACCCCGTATGACGACGCGTCGTGAGTTCTCCAGGACTGCCCTGGCCGCCCTTGGTGTTGCTGCCACCGGGTCGTGGCCGGTATTCCCACGCTACTCCCGAGTTTCGGCGGGACGGGTAAATGGGGAGCGCCTCAACCTTCATCTCAAGGAACTCTCGCGGTTTGGCGCCAACCCTCAGGGCGGCGTCAGTCGGGTGGCGTACAGCGAGTTCGATCGGCAGGGGCGCGAGTATACGATGCGTCTCATGCGAGCGGCCGGCCTCGAAGTGCGGCTGGACACCGCCGGCAACATCTTCGGACGCCGCGCGGGAAGCGACGCGACACGCAAGCCCATCTGGTTCGGCTCACATATCGACTCCGTTCCCGAGGGGGGCAACTACGACGGCACGGTGGGCTCCCTTTCAGCCATCGAAGTCGCGCAGGCCCTGGCGGAGCAGAAGCTGCAAACGCGTCACCCGCTGGAGGTGGTGATCTTCCAGAACGAGGAGGGGGGTACGGTGGGGAGCCGGGCATTGCTCGGAGAGGTCTCGCCGACGGACCTGCAACTCGAAGCGCGCAGCGGCAAGAAGATCGGTGACGGTATCACCTTTCTGGGCGGCGATCCCGCGCGGCTGGAAAGCGCCAAACGCAGGAAAGGAGACGTGGCCGCGTACGTGGAGTTGCATATCGAACAGGGGGGCACACTCGACCGGGAGCAGCTGAACATCGGCGTGGTGGAGGGAATTGTGGGGATCGGCCAGTGGGAGGTGACCATCACCGGTTTCTCCAATCATGCCGGCACCACCCCCATGAACGACCGGCGTGACGCCATGCTCGCCTTCGCGCGTTTTGCCGATATGGTGAATCGCGTGGTGCGCAGCGAGCCGGGGCGGCAGGTGGGAACCGTGGGCCGGGTGGCCGCTTTTCCGGGAGCGCCTAACGTCATTCCGGGCAAGGTGGTCTGTACCCTGGAACTGCGCGACCTCGACAATGCCAAGATCACGCGACTGCAGGACACCGTGCTTGGCGAGGCGAGGCGTATCGGCGAAGCGACCGGGACCACGTTTTCCTACACCGCGTTGCACGAATCGCGGTCGGCGATCTGCGACCCGAAGCTGATGGACGTGATCGGCACACAGGCCAAGGGGCTGGGGTTCAGTACAAAATCGCTCCCGAGCGGCGCCGGCCACGACGCGCAGCACATGGCGCATCTCTGTCCCTCGGCGATGATTTTCATTCCGAGTATCAAGGGCATTTCGCATGCGCCATCGGAGTACAGCACGCCGAGCGATATCGAGAATGGGGCCAACGTGCTGATGCAGACGATTCTTCGGCTCGACGCCATGGAGCACCGCTGAGGCCGCAATGACCACGCGAGGTTCACGTCGCAGCGCGATTCAGCAGGAGCTCCAGCAGCAGCTCCCCATCCCGTCCACGCGCGAAGAGGCTTTTCTCGGGATGTTACGCACCGGCTCGGTGATGCGACGCCCGGTGAGTCGAGTGCTGGAAGAGCGGGGATTGAGCATGGCGCAATACAACGTGCTGCGAATCCTTCGTGGTGCTGGTGACGCCGGTTTACCCACCCTGGCCATTCGTGAACGCATGATCGAGGAGGCGGCCGGCATCACACGCTTGGTCGATCGACTGGAGGCGGCCGGTTATGCGGTTCGGGCGCGCGGGACATCCGAAGATCGGCGCCAGATCTACTGCCGGATTTCTCCCGAGGGTTTGCGTCTGCTGACTGAGCTCGACCCCCTGGTGTCGCTCGCCGTGGAGGCGTCGCTGGCCATGCTCCCTGAACCCGAACTGCAGCGGCTCATCCATATTCTGGATACGATCCGATCACAAGCGCCTCGTGTAGCCATTTCGCGCGAGCGACGAGCTCGGCAGGCAGAGGACGACACGGAATAAACTGCCTGCCCTGCAGAAGAAAAGCATCAACAAGGGACGCGGGCGTGCGACAGCGCGCGAGCGCCAAAAACAGGAGTCGGGTCCCAAATATCGGGCAGAAGGAGTGAGAGGGCGGGCCTGGTGAGGGGTTGCGGTGACTTTCCGCACACTTCGCTCCAGTTGCGCGATTCCTGCATGGTGGCCGGTGTCGTACAACGTGTGCGCCGTCACCCTACCCCAGCCACATCGCTCGCATGTCCTCCGGTCTCATTCTTCGTCGTATGCTTCAGGCCGCTCTCGCGGCTGGCGTGATGGTTCCCGCGAGCAGCGCGGCGGCTCAGCCGGCCTGCACCGCCGGCGCCCTGAGCGCCTACATGAGTTCTGCCGGGCTGGGCTGTACGGTCGGGAACCTGCGACTCCGCCAGTTTGCCTCCAGCAACATCTCGACGTTTGCTGATCAGGTCATGCTTACGCCGTTCACCATGCAGGGGCCGCCCGGCTACACCTGGGTTGGCTTCACGGTGAAGTTTGGCGCGAGCGTGGGGACCTTCTCGCCCTCCACACTCGACTTCAGCTTCTGGTCCGATGGCGCTCCGCTGCACGGCTTGATGGCCGACATCGAGCCCTCGGGAACCCAGGTGACGAGAAACGCAATCAGTGGTCGCGTGATTGGCGAAGGCGGTGCCCTGCGCGTGTGGAACAGCACCCCCGGGGGAGACCGATGGGGCTGCGGGCTGTTAGGAAGCTCGCCGGAGTCGTGTCGACGGGGTGTCGCCGAGTATATGACCATGCTTGCCGACTCTGACGGTTCGTACCAGGTCGAAGCCAAGTCGGTCATCCGCAGCGGTTCGGCCAACGACTATACGATTGCGGTGCTCACCACCAATGCAGTCGCCGCGCCCGAGCCGGCGACCATGCTGCTGATCTCAACGGGACTGGGAGGAGTGGGGGCGATGGTGCGTCGTCGTCGTCGTTCCGTGCGGGGGTAGGGACGCCCCCGAGGTCAGGCGGGGAGGATCGGCTGAGCCGATTCTCCCCGTTTTTTTATTGCCGCACCAATGAGAGAATCATCGAGAGAGGGCGGCGCGTCTCCGGATGAAGCGGCTCGACCACCTCTTCGATCATCAGGCCGGCCAATCGGGTTTGGTGGATCCAGTCGGCCAGCGTCCGGAAGTACCAGGGCATGTGCGCAGGAAAGGCCACCGGGAAGGCGGCGAACGTTTCGGTGCGCCATTCGCTCGCGTACGCCCCCTCGCCGGCCGCCACCCAGGGATGAACCGTTTGAATGAGCAGGTGTCCCCCGGTGCTCAGACGATCACGGAGCGCGGAAAGGAGGGGCGCTACGGGATGTCCCAGTAATGCGAAGTTGCAGACGACGAGGTCCCACGGACCGGGTACGACGGCGGCGTCGCTGATCAGGGTGTCGTACGACGCAACCTCAAAGGTCGCTCCACCCGTTTCCCGAGCGGCGTAAATAAGTGGTGCGCTGGCATCGACGCCGGTGACCTGTACTCCCTGCTCGCCAATAGCACGCGCAAGCCAGCCCTCACCACAGCCCACGTCGAGCATGCGTCGAGGAGCCAGTCGCAGGCATATCTCGACGATGGCGGCGTCGGTTCCGGCGCGTCGAGAAGGAATGAGGCCGTCGCGGACGGCGGTGGTCCACGCGGCGGCGTTGGTTTCCCAGCTGGCAGTAATTGGATCGGTCGACATCAAAGGAGCGGGCGGTAGGGAGTGCGCGGGTGCGGCTGTGCGTTGAGGGACGCAGGACCTCGCCCCTGCCACAGTGCCCTCACAGGGCCATGCTGGCAAGGTACGGGCGGAGTTGCCTTTGCCCGCCGCCTCCCATATTTGAGCACGCTGGGCTGACTCTCTCCGCACCCCATCATCAATGCATCGACGCACCTTTGTTCAGGCGACCGCCCTTTCCGGGCTCGCACTCGGCCTCCGGCCCCAAGAATCGTCAGGTGCGTCGGCGCCGAGACCGCTCGTGATGGACGCCATGGGTGAGCTGCGCGCCGAATACGACGACGCCCTGGTGCGCGACATGCTGGCCAGCGGCATCAACGCCATCACGGTCACCTTGTGTGATCCCAAACCCGAGGGTGCCGAAGGGCTGGAGGTTGCTGTCGAGGGATTGCTGGAATACGACCGCCTGATCGCGGCGCGGCCCCACTTCTTCCTCAAGGGCACCAGCGTGGCACATGTGGACGAGGCGCGGCGCAGCGGACGCATGGCAGTGTTTTATCTCTACCAGAACACGGTGCAGTTTGGTGACGACCTCGACCGTGTCGATCTCTTCTATCGGCTCGGCCTGCGAAGCTGTCAGCTCACGTACAACGATCGCAACCTGGCCGGAGCCGGCTGCCGCGCCGAGGGGCGGCTCACAGAGTTCGGGCGCAGGCTCATCGATCGCATGAACTCGCGCCGAATGCTCCTGGATCTGTCGCATGTGAACATGGCGACCATGGCCGACGCCATCGCCGCCTCGCGTGCACCCGTTCACATCTCACACACCGGCTGCCAATCGGTTTTTGCGCATGTGCGCAACACCACCGACGACAACCTGCGCGCGTTGTCCAACGGCGGTGGCGTCGTTGGGATCTGCCAGATTCGGCCATTCCTGACGCGGAAGAAGACCGACAATCTCGATGCGTACATCGATCACATCGCACACGCCGTGAAGGTGGCCGGCGAAGACCACGTGTGCATCGGGAGTGATCGCGACCATCGGGTGATCAAGATGACCCCCGAGTACATCTCCGAGCTGAAGCGTGAGGAGGGCTCGCAGGTGGTGGATGACGAGCTCCCCCTCTTTCTCGAGGCGCTGAATGGTCCGCGTCGGATGGAGGTGGTGTGGAGCGCGCTCTCTCGCCGTGGCCTGGGGTCGGCGGCGATCGAGAAGATCATGGGGGCCAACCTCTATCGGCTCTATCGCGAGGTGATCGGGTAGGCCCATCTCACAGGCGTCGTCGCAACGCTCGGGGAGTGTGCATCGTAGGAACGATGATTCCACATCCCCGAGGTTACATGCGGCAAACGTTGTCGGTGCTGTTGGTGTGTGCGGTCACTGCCCCGGGCCTCTCGGCCCAGGAAGGACGCGATTCTGGCGGGGTCGGCGTCAGACACGGCATATCGATCGGAGACTCGCGGCGCGTGAAGGGGCTGCGCCTCAACTTCCGCGATACCCGCCTCGAATGGGTGCGCGGTGCGAACGTCACCATCTGGCAGCCCAAGGAAGGAGGAGCTGGCGACGTCAAAGGTCTGGCTCTCGGACTCCCATCGACGGGAGGACGCAGCATCCGCGGCGTGGCGCTTGGTGTTTTTGGTGCCAGCGCCGAGAGTGAGCTGTCGGGCATCGGCATTGGCGGAATCGGGTTGGGTGCCGGCGGCCGAATGAAGGGCATTTTTGTCGGCGGCGTGGGTGCCGGAACCGGTGGTGACCTGGAGGGGGTGTTGCTGGCCGGCGTTGGAGGTGGTGCTGGCGGGAATGTTCGTGGCTTGCTGGTGGGAGGGGTGGGGGTCGGCGCCGGGGGAGACGTAGAAGGGATGATGCTCGCTGGAGTTGGGGGAGCTGCGGGGGGCTCGTTCCGTGGCATCGCCGTGTCAGGAGTTGGCTTGGGCGCCGGCGGCGACATGGAGGGGATCGTACTGGCGGGAATTGGTGCCGCAGCCGGGGGAAATGGCCGTGGACTGCTGCTGAGCGGGATCGGCGGCGGGGTCGGTGGCAACTACACCGGTGTCACCCTCTCGGGCATTGGCACGGGTGTCGGAGGCAACTTTCGTGGCATCAGTGTGAGCGGCGTGGGTATGGGCGTTGGGGGCAACATGGAAGGGATCATGATCGCCGGGATCGGCCTCGGCGCTGGCGGTTCCATAAGGCGGCTCGCCGTTGCCGGAGTTGGTGTGGGCGCGCCGGAAATCCGAGGCGTGGCTGTGTCGGGCGTCGGCATTGGCGGCAAGGAGCTTCGCGGGCTCATGCTCGCGGGAGCCGTTGTACGCGTGGAGCCCGGGGGGCGGCTGCGAGGAGTCTCGGCGAGTGCCTTCAACTACATTCGCGGTCAGCAGCGCGGACTCACGCTCGGGCTGGTGAACTACGCGCGGTCACTGCATGGCGTGCAGCTGGGTCTCATCAACATTGCCAAGAGTAACCCGCGTGGACGCCGTGTACTCCCGATCGTGAACTGGGGGAGTGTACAGGACGAGTAGCAGGTCATGGCTGGCTTCGACTTGCCAAGGGGTGGTCCGGCGCCACCTTGAGAGTGTGCGCGCACTTTCCTCACTCGTGCGGCGTCGTCTGCTGTTGACGCTGGCCGTCCTGCTGTCGATTGCCGGCCCCGTGTTGCTCATCGGGCAAGGTTTTCGCGGGCGCGGCCGCGTGTACATCGAGCCCAATGTGCCGTACGACGGACGCTTCACCTTTGCGCGTATTCGCTACACGGTGTACCGCCGCAGCGGGTGGGAGTACGACTACCCGGCGATGGAGCGGCACTTCATGACGATGATGGAAGAAGTGACAACACTTCGGCCGCATCGCCTGGGCAGCAACATTCACACCTTTGACGATCCCGAGTTACTGAAGTATCCCATCGCCTACCTCTCCGAACCTGGGGGCTGGTACCCAAACGATGCGGAGGCAGAAGGCCTGAGGAATTACCTCACCAAGGGTGGCTTTCTGATCGTTGACGACTTCATGCTCAACGACTGGAGTGTGTTTGTCCGGGGCATGCAGAAAGCGCTGCCCGAGGCCCGTCTCGAACGTCTCGACGTCACGCACCCCATCTATGACTCCTTCTTCCGCGTCGAGAAGTTCACGTTGCATCATCCGCAGGCGGACGATCTGGAAGGCGAGTTCTGGGGGATCTACGAGGACAACGATCCGTCGAAGCGCCTGATGGTTGTGGTGAACTACAACACCGACATCGGCGACTTCATGGAGTGGTCAGACCAGGAGTTCTGGCCGGTGAACACCACCAACGACGCGTACAAGCTGGCGATCAACTATCTCGTGTACGGAATGACGCACTGATTGTCGAGATGGCACATGGCAATGCCTGGAGCGAAAGCGACGAAGCAGCCCGAACTTGATCCGGCGCGGCGTCAACGGCACACGGTGGCGGGCAAGGGGACTAGTTGCGGGTCGTGCGGGCCACCAGTTCATCGAGATCGAGGTGCCCGACGAACGGTTCCACGCCTTCGCCGAGTAGCAGCTTGCGAGCAAACCACGCGAGCTGCCCGGCAGCAAGGCGGGCCTCTCCGGCTAACTGCGGGTAGCCACTCACCGTCGTGCCCACTCCCTCCAGCGAGCGCCGCGAGCGCTCGGAGATCGCGTCCCATCCGCCAAGCCAAACGGTCAGCGCCCGAAGGAACTCGGCGGCGGTCGCATACGCGTCGCGCGGGGGCTGCGGGCCCGTGACTCGACCATGAAAGGCGGGCAGCCGGGGATGCGTCGCGTACGGCTCGAGACTCAGGAAGCCTCGTTCGTCGCCGGCGAAGATGATGTTGAGCCGACGTTCCCGGGCCTTCTCGCGCATGAGGTACTTGAGCGGGAGGCTGTCGCACTCCTCGATCAGGAGGTCGAGTCGGTCGAGGAAGGAGTCGATATTGGCCGCCGTGACGCCTTCGGTGTACACACGGATCCGCAGGTATGGGTCGATCTTCACGATGCGTCGCGCTACGAGGATCGCCTTGTTCTTTCCGAGGTCGTCGACGCCGGCGCCGAGGCGGTTGAGGTTGGACAGGTCGAGCGCGTCGAAGTCGGCCAGCACCATCTCACCGCAGAGGTGCTCCTGCGCGACGGTGACCGCGGCCTCGCCGCCAACCGACAGCCCCACAACGCCGACAAGTCGTGAGCGCAGCAGCTCCTGTTCGTCGCGCGTGATCTTCTCCCGGTTGCGGCTCGTGATCACCTCGAGATACGCCGCGGGGTCGAGGAGGTGCACCAGGCGTACCTCCCACGGGAGCAGGACCCAGAGTCCGCACGCATCGGCATCGCCAGCGCGGGCGACGTGGTCGGCGATGCATCTCGCGCGGTCATCGGCCGTTCCGCCAGGGCGTCGCACCGCGGCCAGGTCGGCGAGCTGCCGATCGATGGAATCCACCAGGGTTATGGCATGTTCGAGACAGAGCACTTCGAGCCCCCGTCGCTCCCCCGGCGCCAGCTGGACGAAGACCGGTTCGTACGACGTCGCCGCATCGGCAAGCACGGTCGCCACACACGCGCGAAAGGCCGCGAGGTCAAACACCTCACGTGGTCCTACTGCGCGTGCCGTCACAGCGCCAGCTCCCAGGTTTGGCCGACGAGGTCTTGGCCGAACGTGTGATGAGCCTCTTCATGCACGAGGTGGTAGCCCTCGTGCTGGTAGATGCGCCGGGCGGCGTGGAGGATAGAGTTGGTCCAGAGTGTGATCGTCTGGTATCCGGCCTCGCGAGCGAAGTGGGTGCACTCGCGTACCAGTCGTTGACCGATCCCGAACCCCCGCGCGCGCTCATCAACGAAGAGCAGCCGAAGTCGCGCGACGCGATCGCGCTCCCGATGTCGCATCAGGAAGACGGAGCCCACGCGCTCGCCCTCGCGCTCGGCGATCCAGCATCGCTCGCGGTTCGGCTCGAAATGTCGCAGGAACTGCGCGACGATCTCTGCACAGAGCGCCTCGTACTCGCTGGTCCACCCGAACTCGCGGTTGTACAGTCGCGCCTGCTGCTCGACGACCCACCCCATATCGCCGACGTGATGAAGGCGGAGGACATACGGTACGCGCGGTTCCTGGCGATCGCCCAGAATGGCCTCGAGCTGGGAGAGCGCGGTCACCAACCGTTGCTGGTCGTCTGCGGCAAGCCCGGCGAGCATGGACCCGACTTCGGCCTGCGAGGTGGCATTGAGCTGCGCAAAGGCCTGGGCGCCGCGCTCGCTCAAAGAGAGCAGGTATTGGCGCCGGTCCTCGGGCGACCTGCGCTTGCGTACAATGCCGCTTCGCACGAGGGATCGGAGGACGCGACTCAGGTACCCGGCATCGAGTTCGAGCGCGGCACCGAGGGCGCTGGCCGTGGCCTGGTCTCGCTGGGCGAGTTCGTAGATGAGCCGCCCCTCGGTGAGTGTGAAGGGGCTGTCGAGGAATCCCTCGTGGAGGAGCCCGATCCGCTTCGTGTACAGGCGACTGAAGCGGCGCACCGTCTCGATTCGTGCGTCCATGTGGCGCGTGGCCTGGCGTGTGTTGGCAACGGAAAAGTCGACATCCAGTACTTGCCAGAGTACATCGAATCCTTGCCTTAGGCAAGTATTATGGCGCGACCGACGAAGGTGACCTCGTGCATTCGACATCAAGGGGCTCAATCGCCTCAAGCGTGCCTGCCGGACATCGCAACACCGCGGCACCGCGCGTCCAACCGTCCAAATTTCCTGCAACATCGAGCGCCGACACCGTGCCGTCGGCCGCATCGCGTCGCTCCTCTGCATTCCTCATGGGATGCGAACAAAGGTCCGTTGATCCACACCTAGCCGGAGATGGAGAGGGTGGTGTCCAGAAATCGTGTGACGTCGTCGCTGGTGTTGAACAGAGCTGCGGAGACCCGCACCTGCTTCTGTGCGTCACGCACCGTCACATCCACCGCAGCGGCATCGAACGCCGCGCGTACCGCGCCCGGCTCCTGCGTGAAGAAAAAGGTCACGATCGATGATGCATTGCCTGGAGGTGTGAACAGTTTGTAGCCCTGCCGGTCGAGCCCTTCGTACAGCTGTCGCGCCAGCGCGACCGAATGGGCCTCGATACGCGGCACGCCGACTTTCTCGAGGTAGGTCAATCCCGCGCCCAGCTGATAGACTTCGCTGAAGGGCAAGGTGGAGTAGTCGAACCGTTTGGCGGTTTTGTGCAATTCGAACCGGAAGTCCGGAAGTGTACGCGCGACATGAAGCGCGCCAAAGCGGTCGAGCCGGATGCGCTCAATGAGATCCTTCCTGACGTAGAAGGGCGCCACCCCAAACCCGCCGAGCACCCACTTGTAGGTGCCGCAGCACAGAAAGTCGACGCCCGAGGCCTGTACATCAACCGGCACCATGCCGATGGCCTGAATGGCATCGGCGTAAAACAGCGCGCCCTGCGCGTGCGCAAGATCGGCGATGGGGCGCATGTCATGCCGGAATCCGTTGGCGTGTGACACCCAGCTCACCGAGACCAGTCGTGTGCGCTTGTCGATGTGCGGGGCGAAGGCGGCCGGATGTACAGCGCCGTTGGTGTGTTTCACAATCCGCAGCTGAATCCCGCGCCGTGCCTCCAGCTCGCGATAAAGCACAAACTCGGTTTCGTAGTGGAGTTCGTCGATCACCACGTTGTCGCCAGGCGCCAGATCGAGGGCCCCCGCGACAATGTTCTCTCCTTCACTCGTGGAAAAGAGAAAGCCGATTTCGTCAGGCGAGGCGTTGATGAGCCGCGCGAACTGCGCCCGGACCTCATCGGTTTTCCGCAGCATCTCACCCAGCGGAATGGGTCGTTCGACCTTGCGCTCGAGGAAGGCCTGCCCCGCCGCCAGCACCTGGCGCGGACTCGGCGTGATGTACGCCGAGTTGAGGTAGGTCCGGCTGGTCGCCGCCGGGAAGTCGGCGCGCACGCCGAGGGGGTCGTCGGAGATGAGGGTCATCGCGGAATCGCCTGGCCGTGCGGCGGTGCCAGCCGCGAGCACGGCGGCCGAGCTGACAAATGACCGGCGAGAAATCGGCATGGTGACCCCGGGCGCTGGAAAGGAAGAGCTGAGTTAGCCCGCGGTGGCGCCGACGTCAACGGCTTCGCTCTCCAGACAGGAAAACGCGGCCTTTCACCACTCCGCCCCCCTCGCGCGACGGTCGTGGCTGACGCACCTTCGACTGTCACCACACTCGCCCCGTGCATCGTCGCCACTTTGTCGCCTCGGCAGCCGCCGGTGTTGTTTCCCTGAACGGTCAGGCTTTGCACCTGGCCGATCGTCTCGCAACGTGGACCCCGTCGGCAACGCCAGACAAGGTAGCCGACGACGAGGACTTCTGGTTTACCGTGCGCCAGGCCTTCACGGTTGATCGCAACAACATCAACCTCAACAATGGCTCGGTCGCCCCGTCGCCCAAAAGCGTGCAGCAGGCGCAGCTCGATTACCTGGCGATGACCAACATGAGTCCGTCGTATTACGTCGACGAAACACTGTATCCGGCGTTTGACGTGGTCCGTGGTCGGCTGGCCGCGCGATTCGGCTGCGACGCCGAAGAGCTCGCCCTCACGCGCAACACCACCGAAGCGCTGGAGATTGTGCAGTTCGGCATGCCGCTGGAACGCGGCGACGAAATTCTCACCACCACGCAGGATTACCCTTCGATGACCTCGGCGTGGCGTCAGCGCGAACGACGTGATGGCGTGGTGCTGCGAATGATTTCCTTTCCGTCGCCGCCGCCGAGTGTGGACGATCTGGTGGCGCGTGTGGAGCGAGCGATCACGCCAAAGACAAAGGTGATTCACGTCTCGCATGTGTATTTCACCACCGGCCAGATCTTTCCCGTCCAGCGTATTTGCCGCATGGCACGGGCGCGCGGCATCGAAGTCATCGTTGACGGCGGCCACAGCTACGCCCAGTTCCCATTCACCCGCGACGATCTCGATTGCGACTACTTCGGGACCTCACTGCACAAGTGGCTGAGTGCGCCCGTGGGGACAGGTTTTCTCTACGTGCGCAAGGAAAAAATTCCGAAGATCTGGTCGCTCTTTGCCTCGCCTCCGGAGATGGCGGCGAACATCCGCAAGTTCGAAGGGATCGGCACCTTTCCGGTGCATATCCGGAATCCCATCACCGAAGCGGTGGACTTCTGGGAGAGTATCGGCCCCGAGCGCAAGGCGGCGCGTCTGCGATTGCTGCGTCGTCGCTGGGTGAATGCGGTGCGTGAGCTGCCGAAGGTCAAAATCCTCACGCCTGACGACGACGCCCAATCCTGCGCGTTAGGCGCCTTGTCACTCGATGGGGTGACAGGACCGCAACTCACGGACTGGCTCATGAAACGTCACCGGGTGCATGTGCGACCGCGCGAAGTGAGTGGGGAGTTCAGCGCCATCCGCGTGACGCCCAATGTCTACACCACACTGCAGGAGATTGATGTGTTTGCCCGAGCCATGACCCACGCGGCCACACGAGGCCTGACCTGATGCGCGTTCTCTGGTATGCCCTCCTCCTCGCGGTCCTGGCCGCTGGTGCATTCTTCCTCGAGCGACGCGCGCCGGCGCGTGCCTCGCGAGAGGAACCGGCGGCCGGCAGTTACGGCACCGCCACTCCGGCGGCCAAGGCCTTCGCCAATCTCGTCGACGAGTATCTCGACACCTGGGCGAGTCGCCACCCGTCGATTGCCGCCGGCAACGGGATCCACACCCACGATGCCAAACTCGAAGACTACAGCGCTGCTGCCGTCGCCGAGGAGGTGGCCTGGCTTCGGACGGTGAAACAGCGTCTCGCCGACCTCCCGCGCGCCGACCTTCCACCCGATGAGTTGGTGGATCACCGGATCCTCGACGGCATTGTCGATGCCTGGTTGCTGGAACTCGATGGCATGAAGAACCACCGGCGCAACCCGATGATCTATGCGTCGGCGATTGCCGATGGCGTGCACAACCTCATGACGATGGAAAGCGCCAGCGCGCAGGAGCGCATGCGGCGCATCACGCGCAAGCTGCGAGGGGTTGATCGGCTGCTCGACGCGGCCCGCACGCAGCTCGACAACCCGCCGAAGGTGCTGGTCGAACGTGGCATCACCATGTTCGAAGGTGCCAGCGCCATGCTCGGCGCCGACCTCGAGCTGGCCTTTCCCAGCACTCGTGGGGAAACACGGAAATCACTGCTGGCCGAGGCGAAGTCGGCGAGGGCGTCCATCGACGCCTTTGTGGAATGGATGAAAGCCGACCTGATGCCACGGGCCAATGGCAAGAATGCGTTAGGCGCGGAATACGTTGAGGCACGCTACCGGGCCGAGGAGCTGATCGATCTCAAGGTGGCCGATCTGCTGGCGATTGGTGTGCGAGAGCTGGCACGAGAGCAGGCGCTCTTTCAGGCCAAGGCAAAGGAAGTTGATGCCACAAAGGACTTCCTCTCGGTGTGGCGCGACGTACGTCAGGATCACCCCGCACCCGGTGGTCTCGTTGACGCCGCACGCAGAGCCGTGGACGACCTGCAATCGTTTGTGGAGTCGAAGAAGCTGGCGCGCATTCCGGCGGGAGAACGGGTCATTGTCGAAGCCTCTCGACCCTTTGACCTCGGGCTCGCGTCGATGCACGCCTCGCCGCCCCTCGAACCAACACCCGTCAAGTCGATCTACTACGTCACCGATGCAAACGCGTCGTGGCCCGCCGAACGCCAGAATGCCTGGCTCGAGCGCTTCAACGTGGCGTCGCTCGCCATCACCTCGTCACACGAGGCCATGCCTGGGCACTTTGTCCATTCGCTCTACATGCGCGAGACACCGGGCAAGATCAGACGCATCTGGATCGGGCTCAATCCCTTTCCGCAGCCGTCGTCGGGGCAGGACGGATGGGCGCACTACGCCGAGCACCTGGTGGTGGAGCAGGGCTTCCACGCCGAGGACCCTCGGTACGCCATGGCCCAGCTCGCCGAGTCAATGACCCGCATCTGCCGGCTCATCGCGGGCCTCAACACTCACTTGGGGGTGTGGAGCGTGGACGACGCCGCCAAATTCTTCGAGGAGCAGGCACATGTGCCGGCACAGGCAGCTCGGCAAGAAGCCGTGCGTGTGGTGTACGATCCGACCAATGGCGGGTATTTTCTGGGGAAACACGCCATGTTCAAGTTGCGCGACGCCATGCAGGTGAAGGAGGGCGACAAGTTCGACCTCCTCGCGTTTCATGAGCGGGTGATGCGCAACGGAATCGCCCCCTGGTGGGCGCACCGGGTGCTTATGCTCGGTGATTCGGTGGGGAAGGTGGTGGAGTGAGAACGAGAAGCATGAGAAGCATGAGAAGCATGAGAAGCACGCGAGACGACACGCTAGTCCGCCTGCCACGACTCAGTGAGGGACGACCATGACCTGGAGCACAAAGATGCAGCGTCGCGAAGCGATGAAGACACTGGCAGCTGGTGTGGGTTTGACCGCGTTAGGTGCGCGGTCACTTCTGGCGGAGAGTACGTCCATGGTGTCGCGACCAGGCTTGCAGCTCTACACGGTGCGCAGTGAGATGCAGAAGAGTGTGGACGCCACACTCGCTCGTCTCGCGCAGATCGGGTACAAGGAGCTCGAATTTGCGGGCTACTTCGGGAAAACACCTGCCCAGATCGCGGCGCTCCTCAAGCAGAACGGCCTCACCGCGCCCTCCGCCCATATTCCGCGTGAGGTCATGGGGAAGGGCTGGGACAAGGCCCTGGATGACGCCGCGACCATTGGGCATCAGTGGGTGGTGATTCCGTACCTTCAGGAGCCGGAACGCAAATCCGCTGACCAGTACAAGGCGCTCGCGGCCCAAATGAATGTGGCAGCGGCCGCCGCAAAAAAGCGCGGGATCAACTTTGCCTATCACAATCACGACTTCGAGTTCATTCCCTTCGGCGCGACCAATGGGCACGAGATCCTGATGAAGGAATGCGACGCCGCATTGGTGAAGTTCGAACTCGATCTGTTCTGGGTCACAAAGGCGGGCAAGGATGTGGCGGCCTACCTCGGCCAGAATGCCGCGCGCTTCCCCCTCGTGCACGTGAAGGACATGAAGGTCGACGGCACGATGACCGAAGTCGGGAGTGGCACCATTCCGTTCCAGAAGATCTTTGCCGCGTCGAAGGGAGGCATCAAGCACTTCTTTGTCGAGCATGACAATCCCGGCAATGCCTTCGAGTCCGTCACCACCAGCATCGCCGCGTTGCGCGGCCTCAAGGCATGAAACGCCGAGAGGCAGTTGCCGGTTTGGGAAGTGTGATGGCGCTGGGTGCCACGGGTGTCGACTTTGCGCCGCTGGCAAAATCCATTCGCGGTGCTGGTCGGCTCAATCAGAGTGCCTGCCGCTGGTGTTACAGCAAGATTCCCATCGAGGAGTTGTGCAAGGCCGGCAAGGCCATCGGGCTCAAGTCGATCGAGCTCCTGTCAGAGGATGAGTACGACATGCCCCGGCGTTTCGGTCTCACCTGCGCCATGGCCAATGGCCCCTCGACGATTCCCGTGGGGTTCAACCGGCCTGCGGAGCACGACCGCCTGGTCAAGGAGTCGGAGCGGCTTCTGCCGTTGGTGGCAAAAGCCGGACTGCCGAACATGATTGTCTTCAGCGGCAACCGCGGCGGGATGTCCGACGGCGAGGGGCTGGAGAACTGCGTGAAGGGATTGCAACGCATCACACCCACCGCCGAACGGCTCGGCGTCACCGTGTGTATGGAGCTGCTGAACTCGAAGATCGATCACGCGGACTATCAGTGTGATCACACCGCGTGGGGCGCCGAGCTGGTGAAGCGGGTGGGAAGTCCGCGCTTCAAGTTGTTGTACGACATCTACCACATGCAGATCATGGAGGGTGATGTCATTCGCACCATTCGCGACAACTTCAGCGCGATCGGGCATTTCCACACCGGGGGTGTCCCGGGGCGCAACGAAATTGATGCGTCGCAGGAGCTGCAGTATCCCGTGATCATGCGTGCCATCGCCGATCTGGGATACAAGGGGTTTGTCGGTCAGGAGTTCATCCCGACGCGCGACCCCCTGACGAGTTTGAAGGAAGGGGTCGCGATCTGCGACGTGTGAGGTCTCCCGTCGTTCCCGCGCCCCCTTCGGAATTCCCGCGAAGGGGGCAGCTCTCAAAGCGTACCGACGCGCGCCGAGCCTAACGCTTCTCCCGCACCCACTCCCCGTCCGCGCCCATCAGACCGAAGGTCATGCCTTCGACCGCGGCTGACGCATTGATCCGGAAGTTCACGGGCGCCTTCCCCAGAATCGGATCGCGCATCGTGGCCTCGAACGCATCGTGCCGCACATGTGCCAGTTCGCCACTTCCGTTCGGGTTGGCGTCGTAGTTGATCGTGAGTTTGCCATCGGCGTGCCGAACGGTGGCCGTCCCGTACATCTCGTGGCGGTATGTGCCAGCGTAGGCGTCGAGCGGCAGGGAGGCGGGCGCTGCGGCAGGCGTGGGCTGCTTGGGTTTCTCCATTGACGCCATGAACTGCGCCTCGGCGCGCCGATAGTCGCCGAAGTAGTCAGGTGGTGTGAGCCCGAGGGCACGGTCGAACAGGTACGACATGAGAGGGGTCGTGACCGTCGACCGGTTCATGTTGGTCAGGATCACCACGCCCACGCCATCGTCAGGCAGGAACCCCACCATCGCCGCCATTCCATCGATGTTTCCGCCATGTGCCACATGGCGCTTGCCCCGGAATGCAGCGACAAACCATCCAAAGGCGTAGCCGGGAAAGGCAGGATTCCCCACCATCAATTGGAGCGGGACATCGTCCATCGTGGTCTGCGGCCTGATGGCTTCCCGTGCCATCGACTCACTCAGCAAACGCTTTCCGCCTGCCACGCCCCCGTTGAGCCAGAGACGCACCCAACGCGACATATCCATCACGCTGGAATTGATGGAGCCCGCCGCGCCGGCATTGTCGATATTGCGATAGGGGATCGGGCGAATGGTGCCCGCAATCTCGGCGTGCGGCTGCGCCACGTTTGACTGTCCATTGAGTGCGCGCACCGACGTGTTGGATCCCTGCATGCCGAGTGGCTCGAAAAAGCGCGAGCGCACAAAGTCGTCCCATGACATCCCGCTTTTTTGCCGCACCACCTCACCCGCCGTGATGTACATCAGGTTCTGATACTGGAAGCGTGTGCGAAAGCTTGTAGTCGGCGGGAGGTATCGAACGGTGCGCACCACCTCCTCACGCGAGCGGCTGGTGCCGTACCAGGCGAGCTCGCCCCGTTCCAGTCCGCTGCGATGCAGCAACAAATCGCGCAGCCGGATTTCCCGCGTCACCCACGGGTCGTACATCTGGAACCAAGGCAAATGGTCGATCACACGATCGTCCATCGTCAGCTTGCCCTCGTCGGACAACATGGCGAGTGATGCGCCGGTGAACGCCTTCGACGCCGATCCAATCGCAAACAGCGTTTGTGGATTCACGGGTGCATCGCTACCCAGGCGTCGAGTGCCATAACCCTTCGCATAGATCACGGAGTCTCGTGTAACCACAGCCAGCGCCAGTCCCGGGACCTTCCAGGTTTCCATGGCATCCATGACCACCTGATCGAGCCCGGCAAAACGATCAGTGGACGCTCGGCGTGGTTGCGCGTGTGCAGCGCAGGCTACCAGGGCGACGGCCAGAGTCGCACGTTCGAAGTACGCAGGCATGTGAATCATTGGTTGAGTGTCAGCGTTTTGCAGAGCGGGAGCGTGCCTTGGTGACCATCTCCTTTACTTCACGAAGCAGCGTGGGCCCGTGATAAGGAATGCCATCCTTGATGGTCCACTCCACACCGCCGGTTGAGATGATCTTGCCATCCTTCACCGATTCCGTCCCGGTGGGATACAACACCTTGAGATCGGCGAGCGGGTTGCCATTGACGATGATCAGGTCGGCGAGCCAGCCCGGCCGAACTCGGCCGAGGTCCTGCTCGCGGCCGAGGATCTTGGCGCCGTTGGCCGTGGCTTGCTGGATGATGCGCAGCGGGCTGAACCCTGCTTCCTGCTTGAGTTCGAGTTCGCGTACCAGTCCAAAGCCGTACAGCTGGTAGATGAATCCGGCGTCGTCGCCGACCGCGATCGTGCCACCCATGCGGTCGAAGTCTCTCAGCGCCTTGAACCAGAGCTGGTAGTTCTCTTTCCAGAACGCCTCGTCCACCGAGGTCCAGCCGATGAAGTACGACCCGTGGTTCATCGGGTTCGGCTTGAAGAACTCTTCGAGCGCGGGATGCAGGTAGTCCTTGAACCAGGGTTGCCCCTGTGCACGCTGGAGGTCGCGGCTTGCTTCGTAGATGTCGAGCGTGGGCACCCACGCCACGTTGGCCTTCACCATCGCGGCCAGTACTTCCTGGAGCCGCGCCGGATCGGCTTCCCGCCAGAGCCGTCCCGCATAGCGAAAGCGGTGGGTCTCGTCGGTGATATTGAAGTCCGGCGGGAACGACTGCACGCGATCGAGGATGGCGGCATCGGGAATGCCATACCAGTGCTCGATGGTGGTGCTGCCAAAGCGGATGTCGTCCCACGCGTTGGTTTCTTCCACCGCGGCATGATGGGCGACACGCAGGCCAACCTTCTTGGCCTCGTCGAGCATCGCTTCCATCACGTCACGTTTGGTGTTCACGATCTTGATGCCGTCCACACCAGCCCGCTTGAGCTCCTGCACACGCGCTCGTGCCTCGGCGGGTGTATTGGGTATGGTGGGCGCGATGAAAAACGGGTAGTGGAAGATGCGCGGCCCGGCGACCTTGCCGGCCGCAATCTCCTCACGAAGCGGGATGGTTTTGCGGGTGTCGCTCCCCACGTCGCGCACACTCGTTATGCCGGACGCGAGCCACAGGTTGAGCTCGTACTGCTGCTCCATCGGAATCCCGCCACGCTCGTCCTGTACATGCGCGTGCGCGTTGATGAAACCGGGAAGCACATACTTGCCGGCGGCGTCGATGATCGCATCTCCGGTTGGCCGCTGCGGTCCCGAGCCCAGCACCGTATTCATCGTGGCGTCCGCGATCGGCACCATGGCGGCAATGCGGTTGTTCTCGATGACAATGTCCCAGGGCCCGGAGGCCGGGGTACCGGTGCCGTCGATGACGAGCGCGTTCCGGATGACGAGACGTGCCGGGCGCTGGCCATGGCGAACCGTGCCTTGCGCCTCGAGCACGAGGGGGAGCGCACCGAAGAGCAGTGCGACTGAGCGGAGTGAGCGATTCATGGGGAGCGGGGGAATCGGGAGGAACAGCAGTGGTGCGGATCAGAGCGAGCGCTTGCCGTCCTTCCAGCGCCCGCGTGTAAAGTCCGGGAATTTCATGGGCGCGCTACCTTTGCGCGCCGACTCCTCACTTAGCGGTCCGGGCGCACTCCACGCGGCGGCGTCGTACACATCCATGTCGGGTGCGAGGCCCTGGCGCATCGCGTGCACCAGGCTCCATGCCATGACGAAGTCCATACCGCCATGTCCGCCGCTGCGGGCCTGCTCGCCTAACGAACGCCAGAGCTGGTGTTCATGGCTGGCTTTGTACGCGTCGATGGTGCTCCAACGATGGGACGGTGTCATGCCGTCGAGATAGAGTCGCGGCGGGTAGTCCTCGAAAATGCCCTTGCTTCCCTGAATGCTGTTGATGCGAGAGTAGGGTCGCGGGCTCGAGACGTCGTGCTCCAGGCGGATGGTGCGCCCATTCACCGTCTTGATGAGCGAGGAGCTGAGGTCTCCGGTCACGTACCGCTCGCGATCCTTCGGGCGCTCGGCGTCGGGATGTTCGGTGCGCCACTTCGACAAGCCCATCTCGGGTGTCGCCATGGACACCATGTAGTCAAAGCGATCGCCCCGGTGAATGTCGAGATAGAACGCCACCGGGCCGAGACCATGCGTGGGATAGAGGTTGCTGTTCCGGCGCGTGTGATGGGCACGACGCCAGAGCCCTTCGTCGCGATTCTCGAACAGAATCTCGCGCAAATCGTGGTTGTACGCGGCGCCTCCATGTGTCACGTCACCAAACAACCCTGCGCGCACCATGTTGAGCACCAGCAACTCATTGTAGCCATAGTTGCAATTCTCCATCATGATGCAGTGCTTGCGGGTGCGCTCTGACGTGTCCACGAGCTTCCAGCAATCATCCAGCGTATAGGCCGCCGGCACTTCGGTTGCGGCGTGTTTGCCAGCGCTCATCGCGGCCAGGCAGACCGGCACGTGAAACTCCCACGGCGTGGCGGTATACACGAGATCGATGTCGTCACGCTGCATCAGCTGCTCGTACGCCAGTTCGCCGCCGGAGAAGGTTGG
Organism: uncultured Gemmatimonadota bacterium; assembly: GCA_902826615.1. GTDB lineage: Bacteria > Gemmatimonadota > Gemmatimonadetes > Gemmatimonadales > Gemmatimonadaceae > RBC101. Next base: position 845,259 of record CADEFN010000002.1, on the reverse strand, counting down.
CACATCGTACGTGTGCCCCGCCTTGCGTACCTGGTCGAGCGCCATGGCCACCTTGTCGGGCACCACGTCGCACAACGCTGCGATCCGCACGTTGCCAACACCAAGGAGTTCGTGCAGTACACTCCGTCCTCGAAGCCCCGTGCCCACAATGGCGATGCGTGGCGTTTCCATGCGGGCGAATGGCGCGCCCATCATCGTCTCGGCGACCGGCGCACTGGTGCTGGACGCGGCCACATGGAGTGAGGGCGTGCTGCCCGTGGCAATCCCCGCGCTGACAACGGCGCCGAGCTTGAGGAAATCGCGACGGTCGAGTTCAGGTGTGTCGGCCATGATGGAGGTGCAAAAGTGTTCAGATGGAGCGGCGCTGTCTCGCGGCAGCCGCAATGTACCTACCGGGCGCGGACGTCGAACTCGGTGAGGTGAAAAGCCTTCCCGTTGATACGCGCTTCAATGGCATGACGTCCCGGATAGGGCTTGCGCGTGGTCAGCGGCATGAGGTTCACGAGGCCCGAGAGTACAACCGATTCCTTTGGTGCCAGCGAAAGACGCCGCAGCTTGAACACTTTCGGTTTGCGTGTTTTGTCGGCCTTCACAAAGAAGACGGCAAAGTCGACCAGCAGATCCTGGGTCTCGCGTGACGCACTCGCCAGGCGAAAGGAGAAGCGGAGCTTGCCTCCGATGACCACGCGGCGTGGCGCCACGGTGACATCACTGACGCGCACTTTCGGGACCGCGCCTGCGCCCATCAGCGTCATGGCCTGTGGGTGCCCGCGCTTGACGAGTGAGCGGAGCGCATGCGACACAATCCAGCGCCGCTCCTCGGTGGCATCGGTCAGCCAGCGTTTGGCCACCTCGAGGACACGCTCGGGATGATCCTTGGCGATGTCGTTGAGGTTGTTGGCCACGGAGCGACGCACGTATAGCGCAGGGTCGTCCTTCAGTCGTTCGAGAAGTTCCAGAACGGGGGTGGGATCGGCGATAAAGGCCTTGAGCTGCGAGGCCCACGGCAGGCGCGGGCGCGTTCCTTCGGATACGAGCCGACGGACATGCTCGCTCGCGTCGCTCGCCCAATGGTGCAGTTGCGCGAGAGTGCGGTCGGGCAGGGCTTCGAGAAACGGCCGTATGCTCCACTCCGCGGTGAAGCGCTGGGTGAGCGCATGCTGGGCCGCCATGGCGTCGTCAAAGTGGTCGATGGCGTACTGGCGTATGAAGGCCGCGTGTGGCAGGTAGCGAAAGACCGCCATACCAGTGAGTCCACTCTCCCCGTGCACTGGACCTAACGACCTGGTCAGCACGCGCAGGGCATCGGGCACGTGAGACGGAAGATGTTTCCGCATGGCCGCTGCCACATGCCCGCCGCGTGGTGTCAGTTCGAGTGCCTCGAGCCCTCGAATGGCGTCACGCACAAAGCCCCGGTCGTCAAACTCCTTGAAGACGCGTTTGATATCGGCGGCGATGCCGCGCACCGTATCGGCGTTGAAGTGCTGTTTGAGGGCGTCAGCCATGAAGTCTCACGAATCAGTCGGCCACTGAAAACAGATCGCATAACCATCAGGGTCTTTCAGGTATACCTGCGTCATGCCATAGCCTTGCGCCACCGGTGGTTCGGCGAGGACACCATGGTCGACCAGATGCCGCCAGGCCCCCTCGGGGTCAGGTGAGCCGATGAAGAGCGTGGTGTCACCGTGGGCAGCGGCGCGTGTGGGATCGGGCGCAGGCGGACGATCCGGCTTCTCGTACATCGTGTTCAGCATCACCTCGACCTCGTCGCGTCGAAGCAGGCACCAGTCGGTGTCATCGCCACCACCGGCGTCACTGACGACCTCGAAACCCAGCACATCACGGTAGAATCTGATCGAGGTTGGCATGTCAAAGACCTGCAGCAGGGGCGCCATTCCCTTGATGATCAGTGACATCCACTCCTCCAGTCGAGATCAGGTCACCACTGCGTGGCCCCGGGGCCAGCGGGAGAAACGAAAAAGGCGGATTGCGGGGCGCGATCGGGGAAGGCGGCGCGATAACTTGCCGCCCACGCGATCGTGAACTCCACCACCCTGCCTAACGGCACCAGGGCCCAGACACTCCCGCCGAATCCGGCCCCGAACGAGGAGGCCGCGGTGGCGCCATGTTCACGCGCCAGCCGGGCGAGGGCAATCGTCTCGGCCACCTGGTTGCCCAGCCACTCTTCGGCTGCACGCTGTGACCGGTCAGACAGCGGTCCGAGTTCTTCAATCGCACCGCGCGCCAGTGCACTCCCGGCCGCCGGAATCAGCTCGAAAGCTTCGAGCACAAACTGGTCGAAGCGATGGCGGAGTGCGCGGGCCGGGTAGTCGGTGGTGGCCGCAGTGGTGGTCAGCTCACGCAGCCGGCCGATCGCATCGGGGCCGCTGCGCACGGCGTCGGCCAGGGTGGGGTCGGTGCGCCCGGTTGCTGCATTCCACGCGCCGAGCAGGTGCCGGACCAGAAGTGCGGCCTGATTGTAGGCTTCGCGCGCTCCCGCCGTCTTTTCGGCCAGCAGACCTGACGACGCGATCACGAAGGTATGGGTCGGCGGCATTCGGTACACCGCTTCACGCCGCACCGGCGAAAAGGCGTACTGAATGACCCGCATGGGCTCCGAGCACATGATTGCCGTGTGGTCCTGACTGCCGCCAAAGGTGCCCACACCAGCATCACCCTCCAGCGACCGGAAGCTCTCGCCGTTCTCGATGCAACCCAGGTACGACGCCAGCTCCTCACGCGAAAAAATCTCACGCCGGAATTCTTCGCTGCTTCGCAAGTCGTTGGATTTCGCGAGGGAGACGAAGACGGCAATCATGAGCGCACTCGAACTGCTCATCCCCGCCGCCACCGGGAGGTCGGACGCAAAGGCGAGGTCCACCCCTTTCCCGGCCGACCCAAAGTTGCGCGCCAGACGTTTGGCCACCGTGGCGACGTAGTGTGGCCAGCCCGGCACACCGTCCGCGGCCTGTGGGTCAAGCGACGTCTCACAATGCTCGCCGCGCACCACGTCGGCAGCACGGACGATGTTGTCAGTCCGAAGCGCGGCCCGCACCACAAAGCCGCGTTCGACCGCACAGAGCAGGCTGCGTCCACCGGCATAGTCGGTGTGTTTGCCAAACAGTTCGATGCGCCCGGGCACCCAGATACTCCACCGCGATCCCGATGCCCCCATCGAATCGAGGGCCGCATCACACTGCTGCAGCGCTTGGGCCTTGGCCACCGCCTGGCTGTCGGACATCCCCAGCTGACGGAGGTGCTCCACGTCATGCGTCATGCGCTCAACCTAATGGCGAGGGCGCGAGCCGCCATCGCAGCCGAGCTCGGTGTGACTTGACAGAAGCCACACAGGGACAAGAAATTGTCTCCATGACATCGCGGCGCGACCGGCCATGAAGGAGACCACCCGAGCACCTGCGCTTTCGCGCCGGGAGCGGCAGATCATGGACGTGGTCTACCGGCTCGGCTCCGCCACCGCCCGCGAGATCCGCGAACAGCTCCCCGAGCCGCCGCATGCGGCCGCCGTGCGTACCCTGCTGCGGATTCTGGAAACCAAAGGACATCTCAAGCACACCAAGGAAGGGCCGAGTCACATCTATCTGCCCACCACGCCTCGCACCGTGGCCCAGAAGTCGGCCCTCCGGCACCTGATCAGCACCTTCTTCAATGGATCGCGGGCAGCGGCGATGGCTGCACTTCTCGACGACGGCGAGCGTCCACTCAGCACCACCGAGCGCGATGAACTCACCGCCATGGTGAAAAAGCTGCGCGCCGAAGGGCAATGATGTGCTGACCGAACTCCCGATTCCTCTCGTCCGGGCAGATAGTGTCCGCGCGGCCACCGAGGTGTACGGCGTCTCGCTTCTCGTGACCGTGCCCCTGCTGATGGCGTTGCTGGCTACGGTGTTGTTCCACGGGCGGAGTGCAGGTTGGCGTGTGCTGGCGCAGCGCGCAGCGATCACCTCGGGGCTGGTGATTGCGATTGGGCATCTGCTGCCGTGGCAATGGACGGCCTGGGTTGTGCCCGAAGGACTGGCCGCGCCGCTCGTCTCTCTTGGCCGGTCGCAACTGCGGGCCAGCTCTGCACTTGCCTGGCCAACAACCAACCTGCTGCTCGCCGGCTATTTGACGTTTGCCGTGGTGCTCCTCGGCGTGATGGTGAGTGGGTGGTGGAGTGCCCGGCGTCTGTTGCGTCGGTCGAAGCCCGCTGCTGGTGTGCTCCACCAGTTGCTCGAGACTGCCCAGCTTCAACTCGGCGTTCAGCGACCGGTGTTGCTGCGACAGTCGCCTGAGGTGCGCAGCCCTGTCACATGGGGATGGTGGCGACCGGTGATTGTGATGCCCGTGGAGGCATCGTCCTGGCGCCCGGCATATCAGCAGGCAGCCCTCTGGCACGAGATGGAGCATGTGCGCTGCCATGACGCCGCCTGGGCGCTGGGAGCCCGGTTGCTGCGCGCGCTTTGCTGGTTTCACCCGCTCACCTGGTGGCTTGTACGCGCGTACTCGCGTGATCGCGAACGGGCGTGTGACGAACGGGTGCTATCCCTGGGTGTGCGGCGGAGTGACTACGCCGAGTTGCTGGGGATGGTGCTGGGAACAGCGCGCGAACCGGCGGCTCCAGCCATCGGGCTCGCGATGCGTACCGGGTTGCGCGAGCGGATTCGCCTGATCGGAGCGGTGACGGTGCGGCCATATCGGCTGGCGCCGACGGGTGCTGCGTGCGTCGTTCTGGCAGCGGCGCTGGTCAGCGCACCGTTAGGCACGGTGCGGATTTCTCCCACCAGGCAGGTCCTCAGCTCCCTCATGGCCGATCAGCGCTGGGAGTCGCGGGCGTACGCGGTGGTGCGCCTGGCCCAGCGCGCCGACACGGTGGCGCTCGCACGCCAGGCTGCGGCGACCGATCCGAGCCCGGCGGTGCGTGCCTGGGCCCGGTTTGCCCTGGGTGACGGCGCCGCCCTCCCACCGACACTCCACAACAACTGAGGTCGACTCATGCCACGTGAGAAAGCGGTCGCGGCAGCGAGAGATAAGTTTTTATCGGCACGATGGGTGGTCGTGGTCGGGCTCCTGGTCGCGGGCTACGCCGATCTCGTGCGCGGCGGAATCTCGTGGTCGGCGGTGCTGCTCACGCTGGCGTACCTCGTGGCCATCCCATGGGCATTGGCGGGCCGTCAGCGTGGTGCACGCGCGGATGCTCCGCCCTACCGATGGGCAGCCTCCTGTACACTGGTGGTGTTCGTGGGGTATCTCCTGACGCTGGCTCCTTCGACGGCGCTGTGGGACGCGAGTGAGTACATCGCCGCAGCCTACACCTTCGGGCTCCCGCACCCGCCGGGCAATCCGCTCTTTGTCATTGCAGGACGGGCGATGTCGATGCTTCCCATTGCCCCAACGGTGGCAATGCGCATCAACATCCTCGCCGCCATCTGCAGTGCGGCATCGGCGGGATTCTGGTTTCTGGTTGGTCACCGCATCGTCGCGCGATCGGGTGGCGCCGAATGGCTCGCTCGCCTCGCCGGTGCGACCGGCGCGATTATTGGCGCCACGGCCTTTACCGTGTGGAACCAGTCGGTGGTCAACGAAAAGGTCTACACCGTGTCACTCGTCGGCATCGCGCTGGTGTCGTGGCTGATGCTGCGATGGAGTGATGCGCCAGAGACACCGGCAGCGGACCGCTTGCTGCTCGTGGTGGCGTACCTGCTGGGACTTGGCTACTCCAATCACATGGCGGGTGTGCTGCCCTTGCCGGCGGCGGGGCTGCTGATTCTGTCGCGACGCCCGCGTACACTGCTGCGTCCCCGTCTCGTGACGTTGTGTGTGCTGGCAGGTGTGCTGGGTGTGACCCCGTTCGCCACGCAGCCCATCCGGTCGGCGTTCCATCCTGCCATCAACGAGGGAGAACCCACCGCGTGTCGTGATGGGCTGGGTCTCTCATGCACCTTCTCTGCCGGTACGTGGAAGGCGTTCACCGACAACGTGAACCGGGTACAGTACGCAAAGCCCGCGCTCACAGAACGGCAGGCGCCATTCAGCGCGCAGCTCGGCATGTGGTGGCTCTACTTCAAGTGGCAATGGCTCCGTGACGCCCATGGCGATGCGCAGCCGCTGCAGTCTGCGCTGGCCTTCATCATGTTCGGTGCTGCGGCCCTTGGTGCGTGGACGCACTACCAGCGTGATCGCGCGAGCTTTGTGTACTTCGGTCCGCTCATCGCGTCGCTCACCGTGGTGCTCATTTACTACCTCAACTTCAAGTATGGCGCGTCGCAAGCGCCGCAGCTCACCGACGTGAACCGCGAAGTGCGCGACCGTGACTACTTCTTTCTCTGGAGTTACTCGGCGTTAGGCATCTGGATCGGGCTGGGTCTGGTGGCCATCGCGCAGCGGATCGGGGGCACGCATCGGTGGCGCCAGGTCGCGGCTGCTCCCGTTCTCCTCGTCGCACTCGTGCCTGGCGCAACCAACTGGCAGGCAGCGTCGCGTCGTGACGATGATGTGACCAGCGCCTTCGCCCGCGATCTGCTCAATTCGGTTGAGCCCTACGGTGTCATCATCACCGCCGGCGACAACGACACCTTTCCGCTCTGGTACGCACAGGAAGTGGAAGGGGTGCGACGCGACGTGACCGTCGCGGTCACCTCGCTCATGAACACCGACTGGTTCGGCCGCGGCATGGTGCGACGCAAGCCTGACGAGTATCGCGTGTCCTCTGGCCCCTCCGTCTATGCAAACCGTACCTGGGCGCGGCAGGTCGGTTCACCCCTTTCGCTGTCCCTCGATGCCGTGGACAGCGTGCCGCAGCTCATGCCGGTGCGAGAGCCCCTGCAGTTCGAGGCGCCTGGCATACGCACGACGATTGACCCGGCACGCCTGCCGCAACTCCCGGGGCTCGGTCCCTACCTCGAGAGAGCAGATCTGCTGGTCTTGCGTCTCATCGCCGATCGAGGGGAGCGACCGGTCTACTTCAGCCGGACCACCGGGCGTTATCCCGATCTTCTTGGTCTGGAAGAGCAAACATTGGCGCAGGGTCTGGCGCGCAAGGTGATTCCCCGACCGACTCAGGGCGTTCAGGACACGGTGCTCGTCGAGGGGAGCGGCTATCTCGACGTCGAGCGATCGCTGCGCTTGTGGACGTCGTTCGAGGGGCCCGCCGCCATCATCAGGAAAGGGGACTGGGTCGACCCTCCTTCCCTCAGTACAGTCTTTGCCTACATCGTCGCAGGGAGTGAACTGGGCAGTGCCCTGCGAGCGCGTGGCGATACCACGCGGGCCCTCGAGGTGGAACAGACGGTCAGGAACATTGCACGCGCAGTACGGATGGAGCAGGTGCTACGATGACGCGGGCCTTACCCCGGCTGATTGCGCATGTGATCGGCGAGTGAGGAGAGCTTCTCCCACAACTTCGCGCGCAACTCGTCAGGCATCTCGTGCTCGTTGACCGCGCGCTCCATGCACCAGAGCCATTCGTCCTTCTCGCGCGTCGCGATGGCGAAGGGCAGGTGACGGGCTCGCAGCATGGGATGCCCGTTGCGCTCCACATACGTTTGCGGGCCGCCGGTCCAGTAACTCAGGTAGAGAAAAAGCTTCTCACGTGAGGCCTTGAGGTTCGCGGCGTGAAGCGCACGCACATGGACGGCTTCGGGCGCGGTATCCATGAGGTCATAGAACCGGTCGACCAGGCGCCGGATACCTTCGGCGCCGCCGAGGAGGTCGTAGTGGGTAGGGGCAGGAGCGGTCACGCGCGAAAGCTAACGCGGTACCAGCGCGACTACGCGCACCGGCCCGCCCGAACCGCCCCGAGTTTTGATGGGGAGTGCCATGAGGAGCGCGCCAGTGGCCGGGAGCGCATCGAGATCCGCAAGATTCTCGAGCGCCGGCACATTGGCGCCGCCGAGTATCCCATGCACGGCAAAGGAGGGGGCTGCGCCGATGTCGGTTGAGGGCGAGTCCACACCGAGCAGCCCCACTCCGCGCGAAACCAGGAGCTTGGCCGCCTCTATCCCGAAGCTCGGGAAATGCAGCTTCGGTGGCTGCACCGTGCGGTCTTCGCCGAAGTACCGGGCCGGTGTGCTCCAGTACCTGGCCCAACCCGTTCGCAGCAGCACCGCCGCGCCGCGCGCGATGCGACCATGTCGACGCTCATGTGTCTCGATCTCGGCGGGGGTCAGCGCATAGTCGCGGTTGTCGGCGGCCTGGGCACGGACGTCGATGACGATGAGTGGCGCCACCAGTCGGTTGAGCGGAATGTTTTCGTTGGTCCACCCGGACCCGGCCGCGTGACGCGGGGCGTCCATATGGGTGCCGAAGTGTTCGTTGAGGTTGAGCCTGAACATCGCGGTCGTGGCCGACGCCGCAATCGTATCGAGATGGAAGGGATCACGAGATCCCGGCCAGGCCGGCCCGTCGTGGGCAATCTCGTGCGTGAGATCAACGAGCGCGAAACGCGAGAGGTCGATGGTCTGCGCGCCAGCCGCGCGAACAGGCACGACGAGAGTGAGCGCCAGCGTGGACAAGAGACGGAGAGTGTTCACAGGGTTACCCGGACATCAGTGAGTCCGTTGGCCACAGCGGGAATGTCACCGCGGTTCGAGAGATCGAGCACGCCGCCAGCAAACGGGAGTACCCGGAAGACAACTCCCATCTCTTCGCTGGCAATGCGCACCGCATCCTGCAGCTCGAGTTCGCCGCGCGGTGAGGGACGCACGCGTGCACAGGCGTCAAAAATGGACGGTGCAAACTTCCAGAGGTTCATGCTGACCAGCGAGGAGGGCGCGAGCCGCGCGAAGGTGGCCTCATCGGGTTTTTCGGTGATGGAGACCAGCTCCCCATTTTCGTTCTGCTGCACCAATGCAAAGGCCCGCACCCGTTCCTCGGGAATATTGCTCCCGGCGAGGAGGGCGGCTCGCTCGAATCCGACCAGCCCACTCGACTCCAGTGCTGCAAGCTGACGGTAGGCATCGATCGGGTAGTAGTTGTCGGCGTTGATCACGACGAAGCTGTCACTCCCCACAAATGCGGCGGCGGCCATCACGGCGTCGGCCGTGCCACGCGCTTCCGTCTGGACGGCAAACTGCATGTGCACGCGTGTCATCGTGACATCTCGTGCGTAGTACCGCCGCACGTCCCCGTGTTCGGGGCCGATCACAAGGCAGACATTGGTGAGACCGGCATCGGCCAGGGCGCTCAGCACATAGTCAAGGAAGGGACGGCCGATGTTGATCATCCCCTTGAGACCCGCTGCAGCCGCTCGCTCCTGTTCGGGGGTGAGGGTCACTCCGGCTTGCGCCTGCCGCATGCGCGCCCCTTGTCCGCGGGCAAGGATTACAGCCTTCGTTGTCTGCTGCGAGCTCATTGTGCCACCAGGCTCATGGTTGCGAGGTAGGCGAAGATGGCATCGATGTCCCCAGCGTCGAGCCACCGGAATCGTCGTCGTGCGGTACGACCCATCAAGCCGATGTCACGTCCGTCACGTGCCCGTCCGTCGAGCAGGAGCGAACGGAACTCTGGCAAGGTGTAGCCCAGTGCCTTCGGAAGTGCGGGCGCGTTGTCCTGCCCACGGAGATCGAGCCCATGACACTCGGTACAGATCGTCACGGCAAGGTATTCGCCGCGCGCAACGGGCGTGGAGTCGGGCCGATCGCCGAGCCGCGGGGCGGAGTGGTCCATGGTCCCGGCGTCGGTGGGCAGCTTGCCCTGCACAAGGGCGAGACGCGCCATCACCCGTAGCTCGGTCGACGGCAGCGACGACGGCACCAGCGGCGCGGCGCGCAGATAGGCCACGAGGCGCCCGAGATCGAGGTCGGAGAGATGATAAAAGGTGGCGGACGGCATGCCTAACGCTGCGAATCCCTCCCGGGTCACGCCGTGGCGGATGATTCGCGCCAGCTCCGCGTCAGAATACCGGGCGATGGCCTCGGGGATGTTCGGAGTCACCAGTCGCATGACACGGGGTTCGTCCAGGAACACCTTGCCCTGCAGCGAGTCCCCATGACACCCATGACAGCCTCGCGACCATGCCACGCGCTCGCCCTCGGCGCGGCTGGCTGAGTCGTTTGGGACCCGGATGTCGGTGAGCGGAATGTCCAGCCGAGTGTAGCGGAGCGCGTCGGTGCGCCGGACCATCCACCAGTAGCCGCCACCAGCGGCGGCCGCCAGGAGGACGAGTCCGGCAAGAATCCCGATCAGGTACGGACGCACCCGCTACGCACCTTCGGACGATCGCCAGATGCGCGGCAGTATCTGAGACAAACCCAGTGTAGAGATGACAAACACGGCCAGCCACATCAGTGCCTGCGGCGTGCGACCGTAGAGGTAACTGCCAGTGCCGAAGAGGGCAGCGTACACAAAGAGGCACCCCAGTACCCACGCGGCAAAACTCAGCGGGAGTGAATCATTGGACGGCGGCAAACCAGTCGCTCGGCGTACATCGGCCCAGCCGGGACCGGCCGGGCGCACGAGGCGATAGAACGACTCCAGCTTGCTGCGATCGGTTTGCGGACCCAGGTAGGAGACGGCAATCCACACCACACTCGTGATGGCCACACCGATGATGAGCGACACATGCGACGCCACGGTGACACCCATCTTGCCGGCGACGAAAAACGCGATCGCGACCACAAACGACGTGACCATCGCCGCGACCTCACTCCACGCCGTGACCCGCCACCAGAACCAGCGGAGGAGGTAGAGCAGCCCGGTGCCGGCGCCAATCGACATGAGCAGGTTGAAGCTCTCCTGCGCCGAGTCGAGCACGAAGGTGATGAGTGACGCCAGAAGCATGAGCAGGGCGGCGGTCAGGCGCCCGACCATCACGTAGTGTTTCTCACTGGCGTCTGTTTTGATGAAGCGCCGATAGAAATCGTGGACGAGATACGAGCCGCCCCAGTTGAGGTGCGTGACAATCGTCGAGACGTACGCGGCGAGGAGCCCTGCGACCATCAGCCCCAGAAAGCCGGACGGGAGGAAGCGCAGCATGGCCGGGTATGCCATGTCGTGCCCGATGAGTTTGGGGTCGAGATAGGGAAAGGTTGTCGCGATGTCGCTGAGCTGCGGATAAACCAGCAGCGAACAGAGCGCCACGATGATCCAGGGCCAGGGCCGCAGGGCGTAGTGGGCGAAGTTGAAGAGCAGTGTGCCGGCCAGGGCGTCGTTTTCGCTCTTTGAGGCCAGCATGCGTTGCGCGATATAACTCCCGCCACCCGGTTCAGAGCCCGGATACCAGACCGACCACCATTGCACCGTGAGTGGAATGATCAGCACCGATAGCGTCATGCCCCAGTCCCCGAAGTCGGGCACCATGGCGAGGGTGGCGGGGTCGATTTTGCTGATGAGCCCGGAGAGTCCCCCCACCTGTGGCTGCTTGAGCGCGAAATACGCCGCGGAGAACGACCCGGTCATGGCGATGCCAAACTGGATGAAGTCCACCACCAGCACTCCCCAGAGTCCCGACGTCGCGGCGAAGAGCACATTGATCACGGCGCACACGAGCAGTGTCTGCGTCATGGGCCAGCCTAACAACACGTTGGCAATCTTGGCGGCGGCCAGGTTGACACTGGCCATGATGATGCAATTGAAGAAGAGGCCCAGGTACACCGCCCGGAATCCGCGGACGAAGGTGGCCGCCTTTCCCGAATAGCGGATTTCGTAGAACTCGAGGTCCGTGAGCACCTTTGAGCGACGCCAGAGCCGGGCGTAGAAAAACACGGTCATCATGCCCGTGAGCAGGAACGACCACCACGCCCAGTTGTTGGCTACCCCGGCAGTGCGCACGAGGTTGGTGACCAGGTTGGGTGTGTCGGTGGAGAAGGTCGTGGCGACCATCGACACCCCCACCAGCCACCAGGGCGCTGCCTGCCCCGACGTGAAGAACTCGGCCGTGCTCGACCCTCCGCGGCGTGCAAAGTAGAGAGCGGGGGCAAAGGCGACAGCGATCGAAAGCGCGACGACGATCCAGTCGAGTGATGTAAGGGACATGGGGGGCGCTGGGGGGCGGTGAACTTCAGACAGCGGGCTTCAGACGGCAGATGGCAGAAGATCGCCGCGGCGGACTGGTCGCGCTATGGCACACTCCTCACATTCCACGGATGCCTCATACCTGTCGCCGACTCATCGTCGCCCTCGTCTCCCTTGCTGCCATTTCCCGGGCTGGAGCCCAGGTTGGCACCCTGCTTCCGGTACCAACCGCGCTGCAGCTCGGCGAGGGGCGGCTGGTACTCGATACGACCTTCGGCGTGGCACTCGTCAGGCATAACGACGACCGGTTGCGACGGGCCGTGGAACGCTTTGTGGCGCGGGTCGAGGACCGCACGACCCTCGAGCTCCCACGGACTCCGGTGCCAGCCGGCGCACTGCGTCTCGACGTGGCAGGGCCCGGCGAACGGGTGCAGGGCATCGACGAAAACGAATCGTACCGTCTCGAAATTTCGGCGGCGGGGGCGACCCTTTCGGCGCCCACGGTGGTCGGCGCCATTCGCGGTCTCGAGACCCTGCTCCAGCTCATCACCAGCGACGCCACCACACACTACCTCCCGGCTGCCACCATCGACGACACCCCACGCTTCCGCTGGCGCGGGCTCCTGGTCGATGTGGGGCGCCACTTCATGCCGGTGGAGCAGATCAAGAAGACCCTCGACGGCATGGCGATGGTCAAACTCAATGTGCTGCATTGGCACCTGAGCGAAGACCAGGGATTCCGCGTCGAGAGTCAGCGCTTTCCCAAACTGCACGAGCTGGGCAGTGACGGGCAGTACTACACCCAGGCCCAGCTGCGCGAGGTGGTTGCCTACGCACGTGATCGCGGCATTCGTGTGGTGCCGGAGTTCGACATGCCCGGGCACTCCACGTCCTGGTTTGTCGGCTACCCGCAATACGCCAGCCGACCGGGGCCCATCACCGTCCGCCGTGCCTGGGGTGGCGCCGACGCCATCTTCGACCCCACGAAGGAGGAGACGTACGCGTTCATCGACCGCTTCATCGGTGAGATGGTGCGCATCTTCCCCGACGCCTACTGGCACATCGGTGGCGATGAGGTGGAAGACAAACACTGGAACAACAACCGCCGCATCGCCCGCTGGCGCCGGGCCCGGGGATGGAACAACGAGCAGCTGCAGGCACACTTCAATCGCCGGCTGACGCGGATTCTGGCCAAGTACAACAAACGGATGGTTGGCTGGGATGAAATCCTTCACCCCGACCTCCCGCAGCAAACCGTCGTGCAATCGTGGCGGGGAACCAACTACCTGCGCGACGCCGCCAAACGGGGCTTCACTGGAATCCTGTCAGCGCCGTACTACCTCGACCACATCAAACCGGCCACCGATTTCTACCTCGCCGATCCGGTCCCACGTACCACCGACCTCACACTCGCCGAGCAGGCCCTCGTGCTTGGAGGCGAAGCATGTATGTGGTCGGAATTCGTGTCCGTGGAAACCACCGACTCCAGGCTCTGGCCGCGCCTTGGAGCGGTCGCTGAGCGGTTGTGGTCGCGGCAGGACGTCACCGATGTGCCGGACATGTATCGCAGGCTCGATGTGCTTGCCGGACGGCTCGAAGCTTCGGGCGTTCGGGTGCAATCGCATAGCGCGCGTATGCTGCGCAAACTCTTCCCTGCCGGCGACCTGGCGCCGCTGGAGTCGTTGCTCACGGTGGTGCAGCCCCCGTTTTTCGGTCAGGCAACCAATGGAAGGCAAACGACCCAACTGCACCCGCTCACACGTGTCGTGGACGCGGCGCGCCCCGACCCGCCGGCGCGCTGGCTCACGGAGCGTCTGGTACGACGTTTCGTCGTGAATCCCTTTGACAGTGTGGCGCACGACTCACTCGTCACACTCCTGAGCCGCTGGCGTGAGCTCACACCGCAAGTACAGGGGCTCGCCCAGCAGACACCCACCATCGGTGAGGCGGTCCCGGTGACGCTGGCGCTCGAGCGGACCAGCGTCCTGGGGCTCGAGGCCCTGCGCTACGTGAGGAGCGGTGAGAAGCCGGACTCGGCCTGGTTGGCCACCGCGGCCGCCGATCTCAAACGGTACGAGGGCCCACTCGGCTTGTTGCGTGTGTCCGTGTTGCCTGAGGTGAGAAAGCTGGTGGCGCTGCTGCAGGGGGTGGTGCAGTAGGCGGGGAGGGTCAGCCGCCTTCCACCTGACGCCGGTACTCTTCGGCGTCAAAGCTGCCAAGCGAGGCAGCGACCAGGCCATCCTCCCCCATGGTCCACTCCTCCTGTCCACGGATGCGGACCTTGTGCCCGCGGCCACCCGGCCCGCTGTTGGTCCCCAGCAGCGTCCACCGGTAGAGCACCCGCTCCCCCGCTACGTCCACCGCATCCATGAGCACCTGCAGATCGGGAAAGGCGGTCATGAAGGAGCGAGCGGAGTCGGCAATGGCCTCGCGACCCACCGATGGCTCGCCGCCATTGATGGCGAGCGTCCCACCAGCCGCGAAGAAGGCAGCAACCGCCTCGGGATCCTGACTGCACCACGCCGCCGTGTAGGCCTGTGCAAACGACTCGATGTCTCGCATTGCGCTCCCGTGTGTCAAACTCGTGGGCACCTTTTCCGGTGGCTCCGCTCGCCGACCCTGAATCTGTCCCCAAGCTCTGGCCGCGTCGAATAGTGAACGCCAGCTTCACGCGGCGCGTACACAGGTAACGTATGAAGATTCCCCATCGATACCTTGCACCCCTCCTTCTGGCTTTGGCCCTGCCGCTCCGGGCCCAGTCTCGGGATTCCCTGCGGCTTTCCATCGAAGACGCCGTAAAACGCGTCGTTCGGGAGAGCGACGAGGCCCGGATTGCTCAGGCCCAGATCCAGGTGACAGATGCCCAGGTGACAACCGCCCGGGCCGCAGGCCTTCCGCAGGCTCGTCTGTCGTCCCAATACAGCCAGGTGCTCCGAAACGCCCGCGCCGAGATCGTGGGTCAGTCCATTTTCGGCCAGAACTACAACTACACAGGTAACATCAACTTCTCCCAGGTGCTTTTTCAGGGGGGCAGGGTGTTCGCCGGTGCGCGGGCGGCGGGCGACGCACGACAGGCCGCCTCGGCGTCACGGCAAGAGGTGGAAGCGATCCTGGCCGTGGATGTGCAGCGCGCCTACCTCACGGCGCAGCTCAACCGACAGCTGCTCGATATCCAGCGGAGGAATGCGGCGCTGGCGACCGAACGTCTGACATTGGTCGAGCAGCTGGAGAAGGGCGGTCGCGCGTCGCGGTTCGACGTGCTGCGGTCGCGAGTGGAGCGCACCAATCTTGAACCCCAGGTACTCCAGGCGAGGAATGCCGTTGAGCTGGCGGACATCGAGCTGCGTCGTGTGCTGAACCTGCCTGCGGAGCAACCGCTGGTGCTCACCAGCATGCTGGATACCACCGGTCTGCGCGCCATTGCCCAGGCGGCAACGGCGGATTCGGGTCGTGACAATGTGCGTGCGTCGGAGCGAGCGGCGCAGTCCACCCTCGAAGCGCGACGTCAGGGGGTGAAGGTGGCACGGGCCGACCTCATGCCGACCATCACCGCCTTTTTCCAGTCGGGATATACGGCGCTGCCAAACAGCAACGGCTTCCCGACCGTGTGGGGCCGGACCGCGAACAGTTTCTGTCCGGCGGGATCGGCGGCGACCCGTCTGTGCCAGAACAATGGCTGGTTTGAAGACCGCAACTTCGGCTTGCAGGTGGCATGGCCACTCTTTGACGGCCTGCGGTCAAAGGGCAACATCGATCTCGCCCAGGCGCAGACGCGTCTCGCGCAGCTGCAGGTAGACCAGGAGCGCGAGCGGGTGTCTGTTGAACGGGCGCGTGCCTGGGCCGAACTCCGGCGTGCCGAAGCCGCGTTTGAGGTGCAACGCGAAAATGAAGGACAGGCCGAAGAGGCCTGGAAAATTGCATCGTTACGCTTTGAGCGCGGGCTGTCGACGCAGCTGGAAGTTTCGGATGCACAGCTCCTGTTGCTGACCGCGCGCACCAATGCGGCGCGTGCCAGCACCGACTTTTATCTGGCGGCTGCCGATCTGGCCCGTGTGCGGGCCCTGGCAATTCCGTTGCCGCCACTCCGAACGAACTCACGATAGAGGTTTTCGTGCTCCAACTATTGTCAGCGCGCCAGTGTGGTGCGTTGCTGTGCCTGGTTCTGGCGGCCTGTTCGCGCGAGGACGCCACCGCCGGTGCGCCGAAGAATGCCGCCGCAGGGGGCGGTGCAGCCACCGCAGGTGGGGCGGGCAAGGGTGGCCCAGCCGGCGGTGGTGGTGGACGGCCCCCGACGGTCCTTGGTCCCACCGACGTGATCGAAGTGAAAACCGGTTCGATCGAGTCGGCCATCCAGATCAGTGGTGATCTGCGCCCCATCGAAGAGATCGCGGTACGCGCGCGAATGGAGGGTGATGTGGTCGCGGTCCTGGTACGCGAGGGGGATCGTGTCACGCGCGGGCAAGTGATGGTTCGCTTCGAGAATTCGGTGCAGGAAGGCGACCAGGTGTCTGCTGCGGCCGAGGTGGAATCGGCGAAAGCCGACGTGGCCAACGCACAGTGGAACGCCGATCAATCGGCCGAGTTGCTCAAGGCCGGGGCGATTCCGGAGCGGGACCTGCGTACCGCGCAGCAGACGCTGGTGGCCGCGCAGTCGCGTCGTGCCGCGGCGGAAGCAAGGCTCAAGGGCGTCGCACAGGTGCTCGGTGATACGCGCATCGTTGCTCCCACAACCGGCGTTGTCTCAGCAAGGGCGGTGGAGCCGGGCGAACGAGTGTCGCGTGGTGCGACGCTCATCACGGTTGTGCGCAACGACGTCCTGGAACTCGAGGCGTCAGTGCCTTCTCGTCAGGCGGCGGAACTCAAGCCCGGCCAATCGGTGCGTTTTGCGGCAGGCGGACGGCAGCTCGAGGGCAAGGTGGCCCGGATCTCGCCGACCATCAATCCGTCCAACCGCACCCTCACGGTCTATCTGCAGGTGCCGAACCCCAAAGGAGATCTGCGGGGCAACACCTTCGCGACGGGTCGCGTGGTGACCCGCGCCATCGACAACACCATCGTGATCCCGTCAGCCGCGGTACGACAGTCGGCCAGCGGTGACAAGCCCTTCGTCTATCGTATCATCGATGACAAGGTGGATGTGGCCACCATCGAGGCGGGTGTGTCTGACGAGCTCAGTGCCACACAGCAGGTGCTCAGCGGCTTGTCCGTCGGCGATCGCATCATCGTCGGGAACCTGGGCGCACTTGGACGGGGTATGCCGGTGCGGGTGGTGTCACCTGAAGCCGGTCGTGGTGGCGGTGCCCGCGAGGCGACGGCTGGTGGCGGGGCTCGCCCCGCGGGTGACAAGCAGGTGCGTGACTCCACCGCCCGGCCCCCGGCCGGCGGCGATTCCACCAAGAGACGTTAGGCAGGCCCGATCATGTTGCTCACGGAAGTTTCCATCAAGCGGCCGGTGTTCACGACCATGATGATGGTCGCACTGGTGGTCTTTGGCGTGGTGTCGTACAAGCGCCTGGCGGTCGATGAGTATCCGGACATCACCTATCCCATTGTGATGGCCAACACGTCGTACCCCGGTGCCTCGCCTGAGGTGATGGAGCGCGACGTCTCCCGTCCCATCGAAGAGGCGCTCAATACCGTCCAGGGCATTCGCGAAATCACCTCCACGTCGTCGGAGGGCAACTCCAGCGTCCGGGTGATGCTGCAGCTGGGGATGGACCCGCTCGAAGCCCAGCAGGAAGTGATCGCCAAGATCGCCCGTATTCGCCGGCAGCTGCCCCCGGATATCGACGACCCGACAATCAACCGGTATGACCCGAACGATCGCCCGATCCTCGCCGTGGCAATGACCAGCGATGAACGGCCGCTTCGTGATCTCACCGATCTCGCCGAACAAACGATCAAACCCCGCTTTGAGAGTGTGCCCGGAGTCGGTGGTGTGAATGTGAATGGCGGCACCACGCGTCAGATCAAGGTGCAGCTGAACGCCGACGCCCTGGTGTCGTATGGCATTTCACCGGCGCAGGTCTCCCAGGCGCTCGCCCGTGAGAACACGGAAACACCGGCGGGTCGTGTGTTCCGTGGCGAAACCGAGCGTATGGTGCGAGTCACCGGCCGCATTCGCGATCCGCGGGCGTTCAGCGATGTGGTCATCGCCGTGCGCAACGGTGCGCCGATACGCGTGCGTGATGTGGCGGTGGTTGAAGACGGCGTCGCTGACCGGCGCTCGGCGTCCTTCATCGGCGAAACGCCATCAGTGACACTCGAAGTCCTGAAAGTCACCGGCTCCAACACGGTGGCCGTGAGTGATGGAGTGAAGGCGGTGGTCGATGAGGTGCAGCGCACTCTGCCTCCCGACATTGCACTCACCGTCATTCGCGACGACTCCATCAAGATCCGTCACTCACTCTCCGACGTGCAGCTCTCCATCGCACTCGGCGCCGTGCTGACGATCATGATCATCTATCTCTTCCTGAATTCGTGGCGGTCCACGGTCATCACGGGGCTCACGCTCCCGGTGTCCATCATCTCGGCGTTTTTCGTGATGTGGTTGTTCAACTTCACGATCAACACCATGACCCTCCTGGCTCTGTCGCTGGCCATCGGCCTTCTCATCGACGATGCCATTGTGGTGCGCGAAAACATCGTGCGCCACATCGAGATGGGGAAAGACCACTACACCGCGGCACTCGAGGGCACCAAGGAAATCGGCCTCGCCGTGTTGTCCACGACGCTCGCGGTCGTGGCAGTGTTCATTCCCGTGGCCTTCATGGGCGGTCAGATCGGAAAGATCTTTTATCAGTTTGGTGTGACGGTGGCGTTTGCGGTGCTGGTGTCGCTGTTTGTGTCGTTCACCCTCGACCCCATGCTGTCCAGCGTCTGGCCCGACCCCGAAGTGGAGCACGGGGGTCATGCCGAAACACGACGACGAACCCGCAATCCGATTCGCAAGATTGCGTTTGCCTTTGACGACTGGTTCGAGCGGATGTCCGAGAAGTATCGTCGTGGACTCGACTGGTCGCTCGATCGCCGATGGCTCATGGTCGGACTCGCCGGAGTGTCCGTCGCCGGGGCCTTCGCGTTGTTTCCGCTTCTGGGCTTTACCTGGTTGCCCGACTACGACTCCGGCGAGTTCAACGTCTCGTTCCGCCTCCCGCCGGGCTCGCGCCTGGAGTACACCGTGGGCAAGGGGCAGGAAATCCAGCGTTTCCTCCGTCAGCAGCCCGAGGTGGCGTTCACGTCGCTGTCCATTGGTGGTGGCGGCCCGATGGGTCGCGGGTCGAGTGGCGGGCAGATCTTCGTGCGGCTCATGCCACCCGAAGAGCGCGACAAGTCCATGTTCGACATCCAGGCCGACCTGCGCCGCAAGCTGGCGAGCCTCCCCGGTGTACGCCCCTCGATCACGGGTAACATGTCGATCTTCGGCGGGATGCGGCAGCCGATCCAGATCTATGTGCAAGGGCCGGAGCCTACACGCCTCAAGCTGGCCGCCGAGCAGGTGCTGACGACCCTGCGCACCGTGCAGGGGTCGGCGGAGCCACAGTCCAGCGACGATGGCGAAATCCCGCAGCTCGATGTGCGCGTCGACCGGCAGCAGGCCTGGGCCGCGGGGCTCGCCATGCAAACGATCGGGGCCACCCTGCAGCCATTGTTCCAGGGGCAGCGTGCCACCCGCTGGGAAGACCCCAACGGCTACTCACACGATGTGATGGTCGTGTATCCCGACTCCGAACGTGTGTCGGCTGAAGACGTCGCTCGCATTCCGGTGCTGAGCAACAACATCGACATGCGGACCGGAACCATCGCGACGGTACCACTGTCGCAGGTGGCGGAGATTCGCCCCGGCGTGGGCCCGCAGCAGATTGAGCGTGGGTACCTCGAGCGTCGCGTGACCATCTCGGCGGGCGTACTGCCAGGCTTCCAGATGGGGAACGTGGCCGACGATGCACGCGCTGCCATCGACCGACTCGGGTTGCCCACGGGCTATCGTACGATTTTCGGTGGCGATGTGCAGAACCTCACCGAAACCAAGGGCTATGTGGGCTCCGCGCTGATCCTGGCGGTGGTGTTCATCTATCTCATCATCGCGTCGATCTTCGGTTCGTTCATCCAACCGCTCTCGATCATGCTGGCGCTCCCGCTCTCCTTCCTGGGCGTAGCGCTCGGCCTGCTGGTGACCAACGGGTCGCTCAATGTGATGTCGATGATCGGCATCATCATGCTCATGGGACTGGTGACGAAGAACGGCATTCTCCTCATCGATTTCGTGAACCACGAGAGGCAACGAGGGATCGACCGGCGCACCGCCATCCTCAACGCGGCACGTATCCGTGTGCGGCCGATCATCATGACCACGGCGGCCATGATCTTCGGCATGTTGCCGCTGGCGTTCGCGTTAGGCGAAGGGGCGGAGCAGCGGGCGCCAATGGCCCACGCGGTGATCGGTGGTTTGATCACATCCACGCTGCTGACACTGTTCATCGTGCCCGTGGTGTACACCCTGCTCGACGATCTGACGGATCGGGTGATGGGCCGGAAGGACGCCACGCGCAAGGACGCCGTCCCCGCGTAGACGCAATGGATTGATACCACGCGCAATGAAATGATTGCGCGCGTGGCCGAGAGGGGTTGTAGGGTGGGGTGTGTTTTCCCCCACCACTTGCGCACTCGGCGCGGCCGAGCTGATCCTATGGGCATGCCCGTTCCGGTGCAGGCGTACTACACGGTCGATGAGGTGCTGGCGTTCCCCGACGACGGGAACCGGTACGAGCTCGTCTACGGGAAGCTGCTGGTGAGCCCGAGTCCGGTGTTGCGGCATCAGCGCATCGTCATGAGACTCGTCCGCCGGATGGCAGACTACTGCGACAAGGAGGCCGCGGGAGAGGTCTTTGGCACCGCGGCGGATCTGACGTGGGGTCGTGACGACATTCTCACGCAGCCCGACGTCTTTGTCGTTGGGCCGGAGGATGCGCACCTCCGGGAATGGTCGGCGCTACGGCACATTCCGCTCGTTGCCGAAGTCCTCTCGCCTTCCACCAAAGGGCACGACCGATTCGATAAGCGGCGCGTGTATCAGGACGTGCGTGTCGGACTCTATTGGATCGTGGACGGAGAGGAGAATCAGGTCGAGGTGTGGACGCCTGACGCGCACTTCCCTCTCATTGAGCGAGAGCAGCTGGTGTGGAAACCGGCGGGCGCAACCGCACCACTCACCATCGATCTGCCCGCGCTGTTCGCCGTCTGACAGCCTTGGCGGAGCACGCCATCGCTTCGCAGCGCGTGCACCGTCGCTCTACTTTGACCGCACCCGCCCTGCGTGCTGCAGGAACCAGAGCCCCCCAAGACTGATCACCGCCCCGAACCAGAAGGGCGAGCGCAGTCCCAGCGGTCCCGCCACAATACTCGCCAGAAAAGGCCCGATCACCCGCCCAAGGCTCGAAAACCCCTGAAAGGTGCCTAACACCGCGCCCCGCTCCTCGGGCCCCGCTTTGGTCGCCACCAGTGTGCTGACACTTGGCACAAACAGCGCGCTGCCCACGGCGTAAAGCCCCATGGGGATGAGCGTTTGCGCCACCGTCGAAGCCAGGGGTGTCACAGCCAGCGAAATGGCCAGGAGCACAATGCCCCATCGGGTCAGCCGCTCCGCGCCATACTGCCGTGTGAGCGGCCCGATGAGTCCTCCCTGAACCGTCACCGACAACACGCCGAGGTATCCAAAGAGTACGCCCAGCGTACGCGGGCTGAGGCCGAGGGACTCGGCGCCCCACACCGAGAAGGTGCTTTGCAGCATGGCGACGGCACCCACCACCACGAGGGTGAGCACCATCAGATCGCGCAGCGCCGGCCGGGTGACAATTTCGCCCCACTTGGCGCGCTCGGGACGCGCCTTGGCGATGGCCCGGTGTTCGGGGCCATGACTTTCCTTGAGGATGGCCGCGGTGGCCACGAAGGCAATCGCGGACATGACCGCCGCGGCATGGGCCACTCGCGCGATGTTGTTACCCTCATCGCCCCCACCAGCCAGCAGGCCGCCTAACGCCGGTCCGATCACGAACCCCAGCCCAAACGCCGCGCTGAGGAGACCAAGGGCACGTGGGCGTGAGTGATCGTCCGTGATGTCAGTGACGTAGGCGTATGCGGTGGAGATGTTGCCGGCCGCCAGGCCGCTCACGAGCCGGGAGAGACCGAGCAGCCACCCGGTGCCCGCGATGGCGAGCAACATGTTGGCCGCCACGTTGGCGGCCAGTGTGGCCAGCAGGATCGGCCGACGCCCCACCCGATCGCTGGCGGCGCCCCACAGGGGGGCGCCAAAGAGCTGCCCTAACGAGTAGAGCCCGAAGTACACCGGGACGAGTGCCGCCGCGATCCCGAGCCGTTCGGCATAAAAGGGGAGCACCGGGATGATCATCCCGAAGCCCACCAGATCCAGGAAGACGATGAGAAAAAGTGGCAGCACGACTCAGCTGACCGGCTTGCGGGGCGGCGCGAACACCGGCGGAAGCCCGAGCTCCTGCAGCACTTTGTTGAGCTGCGCCAGCTCATTCTGCTCCAGCGACTCGAGTTTGCGCAGTTGCGTCTGGAGTTTGCCGTTCAGCTCGGAATAGATCTCCCCGTGCTGCTTGGTGGGTGCGTAGTCACCCGTTTGGACCTGCGCGTTGAGGGTGATGAACCAGTTGTACAGCTTCACCGGCATGTCGAGAGTGCACTGGTCCACGTGGCAGCCGATCTCGTACAACTCGGCGCGTACGTCCTCGAACTTGCCCCGCACGGACTTCGTCAGGGAGTCCACACGTTTGGCGTATGCCTGATCCTTCGCCATGGCCGAACGCGCGCTGAGTTGTGCCTGCACGTCCTCGGTGCGCTGTGTGTTCTCGACAATCTCGTTGATCCGGTCCCGCACACGGAGCGCGGCCGTGTACTGCTCGGTGAGTTCCGCCGTGGTGGTCTTGATCCGCGGGTCGGCAATCACGGCGAATTGACGGGCGAGTGTGTCTTTGCCTGTCAGCAATCGCACGGTGTAAGTGCCGGGCGGCACCATCGGGCCACCGAGGTGTCCTTCGTCGATCACCGTGTTGGCGAGTTTCTTCGCGTCATCCCACTGCAGGTTCCAGACAAACCGATTGCTCCCCGCGCGCGCCGGCACCTGTTCTGTTCCGGGCATGTAGGCCAGTGAATCAGCGCGGGCGATGTCGGCCTTCTTCGCGAGCGAGTCAGCCGCCGTCTTGACGCTGTCGGCCTTGCGTGCGGTGCTGGTGAAGGATCGCACCACACGTCCGCTGCCATCGACGAACTCGACTTTAACCTCGCCGGTCGGCTTCTCGCGAAACCAGTAGTCGATGTATGCGCCACCATGCGGGTTGGACCCCGCGGTGTTGATGCCGGGGCGCGGCCCCCCGCGCCAGCGGATGGCGGTTGCCGGCTGAAAGAGATGTGTCGCACGCGAGGTGACGCTGTCCCCGAGCTGTCGCAGTGGGGAGAGGTCGTCGATGACCCAGAAGGCACGCCCATGTGTGGCGGCAATCAGGTCGTTCTCGTGCACCTTGAGATCGCGCACGGAAACCCGCGGAAGATTCAGCTGCAACGGCTCCCAGTTCGCGCCATCGTCGAATGACACATGCACCCCGAGTTCCGAGCCCGAGTAGAGCAACCCGCGGCGTTTGGGATCTTCCCGGACCACCCGTGAATAGGCGTTGCCTGGCAGGCCTCGTGTGATCAGGGTCCACGTCCTCCCGTAGTCGGCTGTCTTCCACAGGTAGGGCGTGAAGTCGTCCTGCTGGTAGCGGTTGGCCGCGATGTACGCGACGGCCGGGTCGTGTGGCGAGGCGTCGATGTGCGACGTGCGCGTAAACTTTCCGTAGCCGGTTGGGGTGACATCCTGCCAGGTGACGCCGTTGTCACGCGAGACATGCACCTTGCCGTCGTCGGACCCCGCCCACAACACCCCCTTCTGGCGGGTGGACTCCACAAAGGCATAGATCGTCGCGTACCACTCGGCGCCCGTCATTTCACCATGAATGGGTCCGCCCGTACGCTGCAGCGTTTTGGGGTCGGCCGTGGTAAGGTCGGGAGAAATCCGTTCCCAGCTCGCGCCCTCCGTGGTGGATCGCCAGACATGCTGCGACGTCACGTACAACGTCTTCGGGTCGTGGGGTGAAATCAGCACCGGGAAGGTCCACTGAAAACGATGCGGCACATCCTTGGCGCCCCAGCCATCGTAGTTGCGCAGGCCCACCGAAATGTCGCGGTCCTGACGCGTGCGGTGGTCATACCGCGAGAACGATCCCATGTAACATCCGCCGTACGTCACCATCGGGTCGCGCGGGTCCACGGCCACCGTCGCATTTTCGCAGCCGGCCACACTGTAGTAATCCCGTTCGCCGATCACTCCATCGTCCGAGCGGCTCAAGACCGACACGGCGGAGTTATCCTGCTGCGCACCGTAGATGCGATACGGCCACTGATTGTCGGTGGTCACATGGTAGAACTGCGCGGTCGGCTGGTTGTACGCCGTCGACCAGGTTACGCCACGATCGAATGAGATCTGCGCCCCGCCGTCGTTGCCGTTGATCATGCGCTTGTTGTCTTTGGGGTCGATCCACATGATGTGGGTATCCCCGTGCGGCACCCGCACCACACTGAAGGTGCGGCCCCCGTCCACCGAGCGCATGACCTGCAGGTTCATCACGTACACCGTGTTCTCATCGACCGGATCGGCGGTGACGGCGCTGTAGTACCAGGCGCGCACCCAGAAACGCGGGTCGGTGTTCATGCGCTGCCAGCTCTTGCCGGCATCGTCGGAGCGGAAAATGCCGCCGGACGAATCAGGGGCTTCGATGCTCGCGTACACGCGACGCGGGTTGGCTGGGGAGACATCGACGCCGATCTTGCCTAACGGTGTGCGCGGAATGCCTTCGTTGAAGGTGAGTTCGGTCCAGGTGTCGCCCCCGTCAGCGGTTTTCCAGAGTCCGCTGCGGCCACCGCCAGCTTCCATGGACCACGGCGTGCGCTGGAACTTGTAGAACGCCGCGTACACCACCCGCGGGTTCGACGGATCCATGGAGAGGTCCTGGGCACCCGTGGAGTCGTCGACAAACAGCACCTTCTTCCACGACTTGCCGCCGTCGGTGGTGCGAAAGACCCCACGTTCAGCGTTAGGTCCAAAGGCATGCCCGATCGCCGAGACAAACACACGATCAGGGTCACGCGGATCGATCACGACATCGGTGATCTGGTGGGTATCGGTCAGCCCGAGATGCTGCCAGCTCTCGCCGGCATCGGTGGAGCGATACATCCCGGTGCCGAAGGTGAGATCCTCGCGGAGCTGCGACTCCCCCGTGCCGACATAAATGACGTTGGGGTCGGACGGGGCCACGGCAATCGCACCAACCGACGAGATGTCACTCTTGTCATCGGTGATGTTGGCCCATGTTTGTCCCCCGTTCATGGTCTTCCAGACCCCACCGTTCACCGAGCCCTGATAAAACGTGAACTGACGCGAGGGGTCACCGGCCACCGCATCGGTTCGTCCGCCGCGAAGGGGACCCACGTTACGCCAGCGGAGCCCTTTGAAGGCCGAACGGGTTGCCGCTGGGGAGGTGTAAACGGCAGCGGAGTAGGGTGGCGCTGCCACTGGAGCGGCCGGGCGTGGTCTGCTCTGGGCGCCAAGGGAAGGGGCGAGGGCGACGAGGGCGACGAGGGCACTTGGGACAACGCGAGCACGCGGCGTGCGGTGAGGCGCCTGGGAACTGGGTGTCACGGATGCTGATGGTCAGATGTTGGAGTCGTTGCGCCGGCGGGATTCCTGCTTGTCCCTTTGCGACTGGGGAATCTACGGCGACGCGGCGCGGGCGCAGGGTGTCGGCCGGTCCCCGAATGCGGGGCCGACGGGCGGCCGCTGATCAGTCCGACTGGGCTCCCGGACTCAGCCGAGATACCTCGCGTACGCCTCGCGGTCCGTGGCTCCCTCGGTGTTGATGACCATGGCAACACTGTCACGCGAAAGACCGAGAGTCTGACGAGTTATGGCATCCCGGGACAATTGCAGCAGTCCTGCCAGTCCCGCCGCGCCGGACTCACCCGCCTCCACACCGTAGCGCGACAGCAGCCGGATTGCCGCGATCGCTTCGGCATCGTCCACCGCAACGGCGGCGCGAACGCCGTCCTTCATCAGGGGCCACGCCGCCAGTGAGATGTGCTCCGACCGCAACCCGGCCATCACACTGAAGGAGTCCTCGACGGCGGTCGGCTGCCCCGCAGCAATCGATGCCTGCACACAGGCCGAGCCCACAGGTTCAGCCGTCACCACCAACGTGCCATGTCCGTTGATGGCAAAAAACTCGATGGCGCTGGCGGTGAGCGCTCCAACTCCAGCTTGCACCACCAGCAGATCGGGTGCGCGCCCCGCTTGCTCGATCATTTCGGCGAACAGCGTGTGATACCCGGCCTGCACAACATGTGCAAAGCGATGATCGGGCGCCGAGGGGTCCTCGCCCGCAGTGTCCGCGCACAACCAGGCGCCGGATTCCCTGGCGAGGGCCATCGCCCGCTGCACTGCCTCCTCGTACCCACCACCAACACGCACGACGCGGGCCCCATGGCCGGCAATCGCCGCCTCACGTTCAGCCACCATGTCGCGCGGAATGAAGATCACACACTCAAAACCGAGGTGCTGCGCCATGAAAGCGATGCCGCGCCCATGGTTGCCATCGGTGGCCGTGGTGAGCGTCACGGGGCCCAGCCCACGGGCGGCCTCACGCAGCTCAGCAAAAGGAATCACCACGCCCTCGGCCTTGCCGAGCTGGCGGCGAATCGCCTCGTGCAGGGCCCACGAACCGCCGAGCACCTTGTATGCGGGGAGCCCGAAGCGCCGCTGCTCGTTCTTGATCGCCACGCGAGCCCAACCATGGTCTGCAGCCACCTCGCCAAGCTCCACCAGCGGTGTGGGTGCGTAGCCGGGGAGAGTGCGGTGGAACGACAAGGCTCCGGAAGTCGGAGCACGGTCGATCGGGGTTGGGCCCGGCCGACGATTGAGAACGATGGTCATGGCGTGGTGGATCGTGGGGACGTCAGGAGCACAACTGCGGGGAGGCGTCGAGTCTGCAGGTCAGGGAAAGCGGCTCCGGCCCCAGAATCCTTCGGGGGTGCGCATGAGCTTTTCGAGGCCGGTGCGCCGGATGGCAGCGTCAGCTTCACGCTGGGCAAAGTCCACAACCTCCGTCTCGTTCACGGTCAGCACCTTCCGGTCACGCATGAGCACTCGCCCATTCACCACCACCGTGCTCACGTCATTGCCATTGGCAAAGTACGCCACGCGATACAGCGGCATATGCATCGGCGCCATGTGTGGTCGGCTCGCGTCAATCAATATGATGTCCGCCTTCTTCCCGGTTTCGAGCGACCCGATCTCCTTCTCCAGCCCGAGCGCACGGGCGGCGTCGATGGTGACCATCTCCAGCGCCTTCCCGGCAGGCAGCACTTTGGTATCACGAAAGTACGCGCGATGGTATCGCATGGCTTGAAAGATGTGCCGGAACATGTCGTAGCTCCGGTCGGGGCCTACACCGTCAGAGCCGAGCATCACCGTCGCACCGGCATCGAGCAACTCGGTCAGCGTGAAGCGCTCGCGAATGGCCGCGTTGGCGCTGGGATTGTGCACGATCCTTGTGCCGGTCTTTGCGACAATCGCGACTTCCTCGTCGGTCATCCCCGTCGCATGTGACAACAGTGCATCAGGGCCGAGGATGTCAAACACTTCATGGGCAAACTTCACACTCCCTTTCGAGTGACCGTCCTGTGTGAAGAGCAGCTTATGCTTCCTGGAAAGCGCGCGAGTGGCACGCGCCTGCGCCACCAGCTCCGACATCGCCGAGTCGCTCAGCGTTCCTTCTTCAGGATGGTGGGTGGGGAAGGCCATGGCAATATGCAGACGCCCCTTGCCTGCTCCATTCCATTTGTCTATCAGCGCCTCCGACACTCGCAGCTGCTGGTCGAACGAAATGTCGACCCGGCGCGAGGAGTCGCCCGTCCACTGCGCAAACACCTTGGGGAAGGGTGGGCGCCTGGGACCCACGGCAAGGAAAAATCGCAGGCCCACACTATCGATCGCCTGCATGTACGCATCGCCATACTTGGCACTGTCGGTGCGCATCACCATATCACCGCCACCCAGAAACGAGAGGGCGGTCGTCACACCGAAGCGCACACGTTCCGTGCCCGTGAGGAGGGCTTCGGCGCGCCAGAAATCCACCGTCGAACCCAGGGAGTAGATCGCCTCGGTAGCCGGGTACCACTCGCCGGTGTCCATGCCCAGTGACTTGACCAAACCATGACCTGCATGCCCATGCCCGTCGATCAGGCCCGGCATCACGATGTGACGCTTGGCGTCAATCACCTCGCGCCCCTCGTATTGCGCCGACAACTCGGCGGACGGGCCGATAGCGATGATCGAATCACCGGCCACGGCGACCGCGGCGTCCTCCAGGACTCGGCGCTGCGCGTCCATGGTGATCACCGTCCCGCCGGTGATCAGGAGGTCGACGGCAGTTCGGCCCGATGAGCCCGCGCCCGTACAGGCGCTGAGGCAAACTCCAATTACGAGGGCAGGACGGTATGGGCGGCGCATGTCGGCTGAGGTCGTGCGGTGAAGGGCGTAGGTCACCCGGGCAATGGCGAGAGGCTACGGCGTGGCGACACTCTGCACCAGATGTCTCTTCGCATTGCGGGCCCTCGGGGAGCAGGCTGGGGGTGCTGACGGATTGAGCTCTCTCGGGTGATGCGGGCTGCGCGTCGGATTTCCAAATCTGGTGGCCGCTCTCCATCTTCAGGAATGCGTCTTCGACTCCTCTTCCTGCTGATTTCCCCCGTCGCCGCGCTGGCGCAGTCTCCTCGCTGGGAGGCCGATTCGCTCGGCAACCACCGCGCGGTGGTGACGGTCAGCGCCCCGGCGGAGGCGGTCTTCGCCCACATCGAATGGCGGCGCCGAGACCCCAACCCGGGCGACGTGCAGATCGTGGTGATGGACGCCCGCACCGGGCGCCGGGTCCGCAATGTGGCTCGTATGGAGATCACCCGCGAGTACGGCGAGGTGGTCTTTCAGCCGCCAACGGTGCCCGGTGTCTATCACGTCTACTATCTCCCATATACCGGCACCTTCAAGTCAAACTATCCAAAGCTCACGTGGCGTCCGCCGGACGATACCCCGGATCGCCAGTGGCTGCTACGCAATGCGCTCACCCTGGAGAATGCCCGCTTCCGCGGGTACCGGCAGCTCCCGCAGGCGAAGGTGGATCGCTTCGAGTCGGTGGATGCTTTCTCCTCGTTCACGCCGATGGAACGCATTGCCAGCAAGACCGAGTTGGACGCATTGCGGCAGCGGTACGCATGGGCCGAATACTTCCTCTTTCCCGAGAGCCGCGCGTACCCCATCCGGATGACCAAGGACATTCCCGATCGCTGGGCGAAGGGTGGGGCCTTCGGCGCACACCGGGGTTCGGCGCACCGCGGGGAGTACTACACATTCCAGATCGGTGTGTGGGCGCATCGTGCCGCGCTCGACTCAGTCCAGGTGACATTGGGGGCGCTGAGCGGTCGCAATGGACGCGAGATTCCGGCGTCGGCGCTTACCTGCTTCAACACATCGGGCATCGACTGGTCGGGTCGTGCGTTCAACCGGACGCTGTCGGTGCCACGTGGTGGCGTGCAGGCACTCTGGTTAGGCATCGATGTCGACAGCACCGTTGCGCCGGGGGTGTACGAAGGTGATGTGACCGTCTCGGCGCGCGGCGTGCGGCCGCGCAGTATTCGTGTCGCGCTGACGGTGGATTCGGCGCTGGCGGTCAATCGCGGCGATGATGTCCCGGAGGAGCTCACGCGGTTGCGCTGGCTCAACTCTCAGCTCGCCGCCAACGACGACGTTGTGGCACCCTTCACGCCCATGACGGTGCAAGGCAATACCATCGGTGTGCTCGGCCGCTCCCTGAGTTTTGGCGCGGACGGGCTTCCGGCTCGTGTGACGTCGTACTTTGCGCCGACGGTTGCCTCCATCGGCACGACCGGAAGGGAGGTGCTCGCCTCTCCCGCAAAACTCGAGGTGCGCAATGCTGATGGCAAAGCGCTCGTCTTCGCGGGCGCACCGGCCCGTGTCACCGCGCGTTCGGCTGGCGGTGTGTCATGGGAGTCCCGTCGCACGGCGGGACCCGTCTCCATGACGCTCGGCGCACGCATGGAGTTCGAGGGGACCACCGAGTTCCAGGTGACACTGCGTGCGTCGGAACGCACCGCGTTAGGCGATGTCCGGCTCGAGCTGCCGCTGCAGCCTGCGGCGGCGCGTTACATGATGGGGCTCGGCCAGAAGGGAGGCTATCGCCCCGCGGAGTTCCGGTGGGTGTGGGACGCGGCGCAGAAAAATCAGGACGCGGTCTGGCTGGGCGACGTCAATGCCGGATTGCAGCTCACACTCAAGGATGAGCACTATGTCCGCCCGCTCAACACCAACTTCTATCTGTCCAAACCGCTGGTGCTCCCGCGGTCGTGGGGGAATGGTGGCAAGGGCGGTTGTGATATCGGCGCGGCGACGGCGACCGCTGTCACGCTCTCCTGTTTCTCCGGGGCCCACCAGCTGGAACCGGGCGACTCGCTGCGCTTCGACTTCCGGCTGGCGCTTACGCCGTTCAAACCGATTGACACCGACGCCCAGTGGGCGACGCGATTCTTTCATGCCTTCGTGCCGGTAGACTCGATTGCCAGGCGCGGCGCCAATACGGTGAATGTGCATCACGCCAATGCCGTGAATCCGTGGATCAACTACCCCTTCCTCGAACCGGCGAAGATGAAGGCCTACATCGACTCGGCACATGCCCGTCAGATGAAGGTCAAGATCTACTACACCGTTCGCGAGATCACCAACCATGCGCCGGAGTTGTGGGCCCTGAGATCGTTAGGCAACGAGGTGCTGGCCGATGGGCCGGGTGGCGGAGGTGCGTGGCTGCGTGAACATGCGGAAGATGGATATATCTCCGCCTGGCATGTGCCCGACATCCGGGACGCAGCCCTGGTCACCAGCGGCGTCTCGCGATGGCACAACTTCTATGTCGAGGGACTCAACTGGCTCGTCAAGCATGTCGGCATCGACGGGCTCTACATCGACGACGTGGCCTTCGATCGGACCACCATGAAGCGCGTGCGGCGGGTGCTCGACCAGGGGAACCGGGGCGCGCTGATTGATCTGCACAGCGCCAACCAGTACAACGTGCGCGATGGCTTTGCCTCGAGCGCCAATCTCTACCTCGAACACTTTCCCTTCATCAACCGGCTCTGGTTTGGTGAGTACTTCGACTACAACGCCGCACCCGACTACTGGCTGGTGGAGTTGTCCGGTATTCCGTTCGGGCTCATGGGCGAAATGCTGGAGAAGGGTGGGAATCCATGGCGTGGCATGACCTTCGGCATGACCAACCGCATGCCCTGGTCTGGTGATCCGTCGCCACTCTGGAAGCAATGGGACACGTTCGGCATGCAAGGCACGCGTATGTCGGGCTGGTGGACACCAGATGCGCCCGTTTCGACTGGAGACTCTCTCGTACTCGCGACGACCTACCGCAAGAATGGAAAGGCCATGATTGCTCTTGGTAACTGGAGTGCCGAGCCACGCACCGTGCGGCTCACCATCAACTGGCGCACACTCGGCTTCGGCCCGGCAGGCGCGCGCATTGTGGCGCCGGCGATCGAGGGGTGTCAGGACGCCGCCACGGTTGCACCGAATGCACCGGTCATCGTTCCTGGCGGCAAAGGACTGCTGCTGGAGGTAACGGCCCGATGAAACAGCTGCTCGCCGTGCTGACGCTTGCGCTTGGTGGTGAGGTGCTGGCCCAGGGAGCGGTGCCGCCGCGGTTGCACCATGTCGGGCTCAATTCGGTGGATCCCGAACGCGCCATCGCCTGGTATCTCAAACTCTGGCCTGCTGCTTCGCGGGTCACCGAGGCGGGTGAGCCTGCGGTGAAGGCCGACATGCTTCTGCTCTTCCGCCAGGTAAACCGGCCACCGGCAGGTGCCTGGCGCAGTGATCTGCATCGCGGCGAGCCACAGAGTGCCTTTTGGCACATCGGCGCCTTTGCCAATTCGAGCACCCTTCCCGAGATGGCGGCAAGAGTGGGGGGCACGCCGCTCCCACTTTTCATTTCTCCAGACGACACCGGCAGCACCTGGCGTTCAGGGCTTGTGCCGTACGCCGGAACCCTGACCCGCGACAAACTGCAAAGTGCTCCCGCCGCCGCTCCGCGTGAGGGTGGGTTCAGCTACCTCGTGGCTCCCGACGGCGTGTTGTTCGAAGTCACTGGTGGTCCGGACACACGCCCTTCGCTCTCGCACATTCATTTCTTCCACGAGCGGCCCTTGTGCGCCGCCAACTGGTATGTGTCGGCACTTGGCATGGAGTTGCCCCCGGTGCGTGATAGTGCGGGCCGAGACCAGCCGCGCCCGGCATGGAGTCCGTGCGAGGTCCCCGCAGCCGACGCCACCTGGCCATCGCTGGAGCCCGTCGGCACCATCAGGGGACCAGCCGGGAGTGTGCGATATGCCAACGGGACCATGTCGTGGTATCCGAGGCAATGCACCGGCAGCCGGTGCGGACGTGATCAGCCCCTGGTGCCTTCTCGTGGGCAGGTGCTCGACCATGTCGCCTTCGAGGTCACGGACTTTGACGCGGCCCTCGCTCGTTTGCGCGTCGCCGGCGTCGCCACCAGCGAGCCCGCGCATCGATTTGCGGGGCGTCGCAGTGTAATGATCGAGGGGCCCGATCGCCTTTCGGTCGAAATTGTCGAAGTGGTGCGATGGGAAAAGGATGCGAGGATGCGGGATGTGGGCGGTGGGGCATATGAGCCACGTGACGCAAAGGATGGTCTTCCTCGGCTAACCAGCCATCATGGCGTCAAGAATAGAATGGTAAGTGACGGTAATATTGCTCAGCCGCGTCATTGACTGAAGGGAATCATGATAATACATATATAGTGTGGTAATATTGGATAATGTCTCTCAAGTCAGTCTCGGCAGAAAAATGGACCCGCTAAGAAATCCGTTCTCGCCAGGCGCAGGCGCACCGCCGCCGGAGCTCGCCGGACGAGATGAGATCATCCAAGCCGCGAGAATAGCGCTTGCGCGCGTTCGTCTTGGGCGGCCCGAGAAGAGCCAGATGCTTTTGGGCCTCCGAGGAGTCGGGAAGACCGTACTCCTCAACAAAATCAGCACGATCGCTGAGGAAACCGGATATCTCATCGCACAGATGGAGGCACCGGAAGGACAGCGACTGGCCGAGTACCTTGCCCCCGCGCTGAAAAAAGTGCTGGTGCGCCTGAGTAAGGTGGAGAAGGCAAAGGAGTATGCGACACGCGCCATGGGAGCACTTCGCGGGTTTGCGAGCGCTTTCAAAGTTTCGGTGGGAGAGATCGAACTTGGCGTCACAGAGGCGCAGACTGCTGATAGTGGGAATCTCGAGATTGATCTTCCAGACCTGCTACTGGCAGTTGGAAGTGCCGCGAAGGCGGCGGAAATGAGCGTTGCGCTCTTTCTCGACGAGGTGCAATACCTCGCGGAAGAAGATCTGAGAAGCCTGATCGTCGCGTTCCATAGAATCTCTCAAAAGGGGCTTCCGGTAATACTCTTTGGAGCCGGACTGCCACAGGTCGCCGCGCTAGCCGGAGAGGCAAAGTCATACGCCGAACGGCTGTTCGATTATCCTGAAGTCGGACCACTTCAGCCCGACGCCGCCGCGATCGCCGTACGTGAACCAATTCATGACGAGCATCAGGAGATCGAGGACCAGGCACTTCAGCATATTGTCGAGCTAACGCAAGGCTACCCGTACTTCCTTCAAGAGTGGGGCAAGCATGCCTGGCATGCGGCGGCAAAATCTCCAATTGCGAAAGCAGACGTCGATATCGCGAGTCGCTCCGCAACCGAGGCACTCGACAAGAATTTCTTCAGGGTGCGATTCGATCGACTAACTCCGCGCGAGCAAGACTACCTTCGCGCGATGGCAGAGCTTGGACCCGGTCCACATCGATCAGGCGCCATTGCCGAGATGCTTCAAGCAACCGTGGAGAGTGTCGGGCCACTGCGAAGTGGGCTGATCAGGAAGGGTATGATCTGGAGCCCGGCTCACGGTGATACTGCGTTCACCGTACCCATGTTCGACGAGTTCATGAAGCGTGCAATTCCCAGCTGGGAGCGGACGGCTGGAGCGAAACGCAGCAGGCGAAGGCGTTAGAGATCAATCAGATGACGAGAGTCAGAGAACAGCGGTCACCCGCGAGTATACGCGTCTCATTCGTGATTCGTCCGGGCCCGCCTAACGCCTCTTCGCCTTCGGCGTCGTCCCGGCGTCCGTGGTGTTGGTCCAGAGCAACCCCCCTCCCCTGAATGCGAGGGCATTGTTGCCGCAGCGACAGTGCGCGGGCATGCTGGTGAGCTGCTTCACGTTGCCACCACCCAGCACCACATAGTCGCACAACATCGCGTTGCGAAGAATCTCCACCACCGCGTGGACATGCGCTTCCCACCGTTTGCGGCCCAGGCGCTTCATGCCACGGGTGCCGACATGGTCTTCGAACGACTGGCCATTGAGATAGGGCAGGTGTCCGAGTTCCAGGGGCTCGAGATGCCCGTAGTCGATGATGGTGGTGCCCAGTCCGGTGCCAAGCCCGAGAAAGAGCATCCGCTTGCCGCGGTAACTCCCGATGGCCTGCATCGCGGCGTCGTTCACGATGCGGACAGGTTTGCCGAAGGCCTTAGTGAAGTCAAACCGGGTCCAGCCCGGACCGATATTGACCGGCTCCTTCACTGGCTTCCCGTCCTTGACCGGCCCAGGGTACCCGATGGACACGACATCGTAGTGCCAGCCGAGGGTGGCGCTCTTCACCCGGCTCACCATGGCCTGTGGTGTCAGATCCTTGCCTGACGGGACCTTGACCACCCGGCGGCTGCCCGCGAGTGCAATCTTCAAATTGGTCCCGCCGATGTCGACCACAAGGACTTTGCGGCTGGCGGCGGAGGTGCGGCGTGACCGGCGGATCATGTCGGAGCGGTGTGTGGAGCGGGGGCGATGCGCGGTAACCTTGTCACGCCCGGCCCGCCCCACAAGTTCCCACGACTTACCGCACGGTCAGCACCCGTTCCGCGCGCACCGGTGCGGTCCCCTCGGCCACGATCTCCAGCTGCATGATGTAGCGGCCGGGTTTGAGGGTGGCGAGGTCGACGACCACCGCCCGCGGGGTGAAGCCGCGACCCCTCGAGGACACGTCACTGAGCCCGACCGACACCGGCTGCGACTCACGGACCAGCTTGAGCGACGTGAGCCGTCGCCGCAGCCAGTTGCCTTCCTTGTCCTCCGGGGCAACGGTGATGCCGACCTGGATGCCCTCGCCTAACGGACTGGTGTTGTAGGTCTCCCAGTAGATCCCCACCTTGCCACCCGCCTTGACCGTGTGGGAGGGCATGGCGTGCGGGAGCACATCGTCGAGCACGCGGGGCATGCCGTCGTACGCCTCGAACAGGAGGAGGTCCGAGATGCTCACGCGGGAGCCGGGAAGGTCAGTGGCGCGCATGCCATAACGGGCGCGGGCCAGGGTGCTTGCCCCGGCATTGCCCACCTCGGCGCTCATGAGCATGGGTGCCCACAGGGTGCGCGCGGTGATTGTGCCCCGTGTGCCCGGCGCCTCCAGGCGCGAAATGGCGGCATCATCGGGTTCACCCCGGGTGAGGACAAGTGCTGCACTGAGTTTGTCACTTCCAGCGGCACTGGCCAGGGCCGGGGTGTTGCCGACGTCGTAGGCCATCACCACCAGCGCAGAGTCGCCGCGCCGGAAAATTGCCGACTGGTGGACCAGCGGGATCAGGCGCCGGGCGTATTCGGGTGAGTAACGCGCCCGCACACCCGGGAGCCCTTTGCCACGCCAGCCGACCGAGTCACTGAGTGCGGGATTGCGGTACGTACTCGAGGTGGGAAGCATGGGGGGAGCCGGCACCGGTTCGTGCCCAGTGATGGAGCGTTCGCGGGTCCCCGGCATGAAGCCGCCGCGCGTCCAGGCCCGTGGCCATCCGTAGCGCAGCAGCAGTTCCTGCTCATCGGCGTCGAACCCTAACGAGTGAACCGAGGGCGCATCGAGGAGGAAGTTGGTATAGAGTCGGCGGGCGAGAAACTCCGAGCGGGCGTCGCTCCCGGGTGACGACATCATCGGGCGTGCCAGCCACCAGATGCGCGCTTCCTGCAGCTCACGTTCAGCGCAGTCCACGTTGCGGTAGTCGCGCAGGAGCCCGTCGTCGAGCATCAGCTTGAGGTCGCGCCAGTTACAGCGATCACGCGCGTCCATGGCGGCGAGCGCCTGGGTCCATGCGCTGTCGGCGGCCGCGTACCGGCGTGCGGCATGATAGGCAAAGCCGCGCAACGCGGGGCACCACCACCCGGCGGTCTCGCACTTCCGGGCGGCCGCGATCGCCTCTTCGTTCTTTCCCGCCTCCACCAGGTAACGGACCAGCGTACCCGACGTCCAGCGCTCCGCGCGCGTATTGCTGTAGCTGCTGTCGAGGGCCGAAATGAGCGTGCGGCGACGATCCTTGATGATCTCGGGTTCGTCGGGTGGTGCATCCTCCTTGTCGTCGTACCAGTAGCAGAAGCGACCGATCACTTCGTCGCATTTGCCGCTGCCGCCCCCACGACCGAGGTTCATCATCGGCAGGTTGGCGCGCCGGAAGGTCTCGAACTGCGCCTGCATGAGCTTGACGTCATTGAGCGTCGGCCCGGTGCTGGTCGCCGTCGCCGAACGGATCTCCATGACCTGCGCCCGGAGCGATCCGGCAGCCAGAAGAGTCAGCAAAGCAGGAAACACCAGGAGCTGGTGTCTCGAGCCCGATAAAAACGAGGGACGAATTGCCTGCATGCCCATGGTCCTGGTGAGCCCTGGTTCGGGAGCGCGAACGTGTTGGTGCGTATTGTATCTACGCTGGTATACCCGCGAGAGGTCCGAATCCCTCGTTCGTCCGGGGCGCCCGGGTGAACCCGTCAACGAGTCCGGGAATCGCGGCTGACCCGCTCACGGAAACCGAAGTAGCGGCAGTGTGGCACGCTTGGTGTGAACAGCAGGGATCGGTGACGCCCGCTGGCTCGGCCGGGTCCCCCGGAGCATGTACAAGTTACTGAGCATCCCTGGGAGGGCCGCCCTCGTCGTCGCGGTGGCGTCGAGTGCGCTCGGCGCGCAGCAGTTGGAGATGTCGGCCGGGGTCGCGGCAGCGGGCGGGAATGCCGGCGTTGGCGCGACCTGTTTTGAGTATCGGACCCGTGGCTTGGTGCAGGGCCGCGTTGGGGTGGCGTGGGGGTGGACCGACGTGGCGCTGACCGCGCGTGCTCCGGTTACGCGTCGGCCTCCAGAGTGTGTCTCCGCGCCCCTCGATCCCTCACGTACCCATCAATGGGACAGCTATCGAACCTTGCTGGCCGAGCCATTCACCGCGTTCGATGCGCGCTGGGGGCTGCGCAAGCGCTCAGGAGTGCTGCTCGGCACGCTGAGTCTCGGCGCGGGCAACGCATTCCGTCATGGCGATGATGTGCCGTACGTCGTGAGTGCCCTTGGTGGCGAGATCAGCCCGCGTGACTGGCTTGGTGTACGGTTTGAGGTGGAGGTGAATCAGTTTCGCGTGGAGCGTACGACCTACCGAAGAGAAGCTGGTATTGCTACTCCGATTGTCGCGATCGAGACAAAGAAGCTCTGGCAACCGGGTCACGTGGCGAGTGTGATGGTGATTCTGCGCCGTTAGGTGGATGGGAATAGCAGGAGGGGCACCCGTTGCCGGATGCCCCTCGGTAGTTACCCCGATGATAGACCTCTACGCCCGGCGATCCAGGCAGCCGTTGAACTTCGGGTTGTTCCGCTCCTCGAACGGAATGATGAGGTTCACGTCGGTGCCGTAGTTGCCTGTGAGGGGCTGAGCGAGCGGGCCGGATGGGAAGACACTTTCCGCCCCACGACCGTACTGCCGCACCAGGCGACGGAGGTCGCCGAGGCGGTGGCCGGTGAGCCACATCCAGAAGGCACGCTCCTGGAAGAGCAGATCGACCGCGGCCGCTTGTGTCGTTGGCGCACCGGTGGTCATCTGCGGAGGTACCACGCCGGTTCTTCCCGAGGCGCGCAGGGTGTTGAGCCCCGCATACACCGCGTCTCGGTCAGCCTGCGTGCCACCCTGCAAGCGCGCCTCGAGTTCGATGAGCCGCGCTTCGAGACCATCGGCGATGATGATGGAGCCGGTGCGCGTGTACTTGCGCTGGTCGGGCAGTGCTGTGTGGAGGGAGTTGAACCCCACACGGTTGGTTGCCGCCCAGGGCATGCGCGGGTCGGCGGGAGTCTGCAGATAGTTGAGCCCGTTGCCACCCTCTCGCGAAATGACCGTGTAGCGAGGTGCGGTCACCGAAAGACCACCCCACACCTGGTTCTCCTGCCGCCCGCTGTTGAGCGAGTGGAAGGTGAGCCACTGGAAGTTGGTGGGGACACCCTGCACGGCCGCGGCAGCCTGGGCAAACTGTCCCAGGTTGAGCAGGGCACGCGCTCGGCCGATCTGCGCGATGTAACGCTTGGTGTTGCTCGTATCGGCAAAGGTGAGGGCGGTGTCGAAGGCCTGTACGGCACGCTGCAACACCTGGGTGGTCGTGAGTGAGGTGCCTGACGAGAACTCGCCATTTGCCTCCGCCGAGAAGGGCACACCGGAGCAGTACATCTCGGCAAAGAACACCTCGCTGAAGCCGCGGAGGTTGTAGACCTCAGCGATGTTCGGCTTGGGTTCGGGCGCCACCGCGCGCAGGACGTTGATGGCCTGCACGGCGCCCGACCGAGCCCGGTGCAACGAACGATAGGTGGTGAGCATGGCCGGGTTGTTCTCGATCACCGTGCGTGAGCTGACCGAGAGCCGATCTTCGAAGGTGTCGGTACTGCGGATTTCGTCAGCCAGGTTGCCCGTGGAGACAATCACGCCATCGATGGAGCCGGCGTACACGGCCTGGAAGTCCGAGATCACACCATTGCGGAGTGCGTTGGCACCTACTGCGGTGCTGTAGTCCTGAATATTGAGGATGTCGGGATCGGTGACATCCAGGATCTGGTCGGGGGAGCAGCCGAGGGAGATGGCCCCCAGGACTGCCCCGGCCAGGGTGCGTCGAATGACTGCAGTCATGGTGACAGCGGAGGATTTGGGATACGGAGTCATGATGTGTGTCCTCAGAAGCCCAGGGAGGCGCGGATGGTGAACACACGGAGCGGCGGCGTCGAGAAGAACTCTTCGTTGCCACGGGTGTCACTGTTGCCCACGGTGGCCTCGGGGTCCACGCCGGTGTAGTCGCTCCAGACGGCGAGGTTGCGGCCAGTGCCAATGATGCTGATGCGGGTTGAACGCAGCTTGCGGGCCCACGTGTCTGGCAGCTGATAGGAGACGGCGAGTTCGCGGAAGCGGGTGAAGTCGCCGTTTTCGTAGAAGCTGGTGAACACGTTGGCATTGGCCGCAATGGCGGCCGCCTGCAGCGCGAGCGGTGCGCTCTTGTCGTAGAGACCGCGGCACGACTGTCCACCCTGGCACTGGTGACGCAGCGTGTTGTTGAGCTTGCGCATGCCACCCTTGTAATCGAACTGGGTGCTCACGCGGAGTTTGCGCTTGAGCAGCTCGATCGACGGGGAGATGGCAAACTCGCGGGTCGGGAACGACGGGCCGACGTAGCTGAGTGTGTCGTAGGTGATTTCCCCCGGCACCACGATGCCATCGCCATTGGCGTCGGCAAACTTGAGGGGGCGCCCCCACATACCAAACAGCGGATACCCTGGCACGTTGTACTGGGTGTTGCGATTCCCCGTGAAGATCGGGGAGACGCCGGTGCCCAGCTCGAGCAGGGTGTTTTCGTTGGTCGATCCGGTGACGGTGACGTCGAGCCCGACCCAGTTGCGGTCAAGCACCCGGGTGTTGAGCTGCAGCTCCAACCCGCGATTGCGCACCGACCCGATGTTCTCGAAACGGGTGGCGACGCCGAACCCTTCGGATGGGGCCACCTGGCGATCGATGATGGCGTCGCGCGTCTGCTTGCGATAATACGACAGCTCGAGGTTGACGCGATTGTTGAACATGTTGGCGTCAAAGCCACCTTCGAGCTCGTAGGAGTACTCGGGACGCAGATCGGCATTGCCTAACGCGCCGATGGTCACGCCCGGGGCCTCGACCTGCCCGGTGAGGGTGGTGCCGACACCGCTGTAGAAGCGGAGGGCGTCGGTGGTGCCCGGCTGCTGGCCCGAGGCGCCAAAGGTCGAGCGCACGCGGAAGGTGTTCAGCCAGCTGAACTTCGGGAAGAAGCTTTCTTCGGAGGCCACCCACGAGGCGCTGAACTTCGGGTAGGTCACCACATTGAACTGGGCGCCGAAGGCACTGTTGTCGTCGGCGCGAATGGCGGCCGTGAGGAAGAGCCGCTCATTGAACGACAGCGCCTGCTCGATGTACGTGCCTAACGTGATGGTCTCGTCCTGCGCCTGCGACGGGATACGCGCCGAGGCCGTGAGCGAGAGGGTCCGCCCGCCCGGCGGCAGAACTTCACCGCTGGCGCCCGTGCGCGAGAAGAAGTTGCGGAAGTACTGGAGGCCCACCGACGTCTTGGAGTTCCAGCCACGCCACAATGTGCGATTGGCGCTCGCGCCCAGGTCCACCGTGTATTGCGACAACTCGGTGCGCTGGTTGTTCACCTGACCGCTACGCGCGGGGAACTGGAAGGTGCCCTGGTCGAACAGGTTGATGGCTTCATCAACACGTGACGTGATGTCCACACCCACCGTGGCCCTGGTGCTGAGCCACGACGTGGGCCGGTACTGGCTGGCAAAGCTGTTGATGAATCGCTGGATGCCCTGCGAGGTGGTCCGTGCAAAGACATCGCCCATCGGCCAGCTGCGGTACCCGAGGAGCGGGACCCCGCGGCTGTCGCGCAGGTCGCGGCGCCCAAGTCCGCCTAACGCTGCCACCATCAGGCCGTTGCCGTTGTCTTCGTTCTGCGGCAGCCGCTGGTCACTCGTGATGAAGCCGCTCGAGATCTGCAGGTCGGCCTTCGGATTGATGGCTGCGGTCAGGTTGGTGCGCAGCGAAATGCGATTGAGCTTGTTGGGATAGACCTGTTCATCGGGCACTTCGCTGCCCCGCTCGGCCTTGAGCCGGTCGATCTCTACCTGCGGCATCTTGTAGTTGCCCAGCTCGTCTTCCCACTCGCCGGACGCGAAGTACTGCATGCGGTCGGTGCCGCCGCTCAGCTGTCCACCGTACTGCTGGCGGACGCCCGTGGACAGCGGGGTGGTGAGCGCCTCGTTCAGCACGTTCATCGAAATGAGGCTGTCGGCACGGCAGGCGCCGGTCGGGAGATCGGTCAGCACACAACGCTGACCGGACGTGCTGCCACGTGTTCCGAACAGGTACCAGAGCTCGGGATAGGTGTTCGGGTCCTTCAGCGTTCCATTTTCGCTGTAGAAGTTCCACGTCGTCTTGCCGGCCTTCCCCTTTTTGGTCGTGATGTTGATGACACCGTTGGCCGCCTCGGTGCCGTACAGGGTGGCGGCCGATGGGCCCTTGATGATCTCGATGTTCTCGATCTCCTCAGGGTTGATGTCGTTCATGCGCGAGGGCGTAGAGCCGCCGACGCCAAGGGCCGAGCTGCCGGTGTTGGAGATGACGCGTACGCCGTCGATGTACACCAGCGGTTCATTGCTCAGGCCAAACGACGCCTGCCCGCGAATACGAATGCGCGAGCCGGTTCCGGTGGCGCCCGCCGATGTCACCTG
The DNA here is from genome assembly GCA_902826615.1 of uncultured Gemmatimonadota bacterium. Lineage (GTDB taxonomy): Bacteria > Gemmatimonadota > Gemmatimonadetes > Gemmatimonadales > Gemmatimonadaceae > RBC101. Next base: position 803,479 of record CADEFN010000002.1, on the reverse strand, counting down.
CACACCCGCTGCTCTTCCATTCAGGAGCTGGCCAAGGTCCCGGACTGGCGCCTCAGAGATCTTTTCGCTCACGCCGATGGTGGCAATCGTGTTACCCAGCTCCACCTTCTTCTGCTGGCCGGTCACCGTGGTCACCACCTCGGCCAGCGAGAAGGTGGCCTGATTGATGGCAGCGTTCAGCGTGACGGGCTGCCCCGCGGTGACCGTGACCGTGAACTTCTTTGACTCGTAGCCGAGCCGGGTGACGGTGAGCTCCACTGACCCGGCGGGAACTGCACGGATGGTGTAGTTGCCGTTGTCGGCGGTCTGTGTGCCGTTCTGCGTGCCCGAGATGAAAACCCGTGCCGCAGCAATCGGGCCCCCGGATGCCGCGTCGGTGACACGACCGGTGATGCTGCCGGTCTGGGCCGCTGCACTCGTACTGCCAACCGCGAGGGCCACCAGCGCTCCGGCGAGCCATCGGGCGGCTCGGGATCGTGGTGGGTGGTGCGAACCGAACAGAGTGTGTTGCATGGTGACGTCCCCTTGAGTGTGGGTGACACAAAGGCGGACCAGGGTTGTCCGCCTAACGGCGATCTGACCGGACCCCGCGCCGCGGCGCGGGTCCGGTCACATTCAGTGTGATCGCGAAGGGTTCGTCCCATTCGCGCCAGAGAATCAAAGGGCGCCCGGAGGCGCCTCGTATCGGCCGTTCAAGGGGCGCGCAGCGACGTGGTGGCGCGCGCCAAGGGAAAGTCCTACAGCAGGGTCAGGAGTTCGACGACAGCCTACGTCTTGACCGGAGGGCTGTCAATAAGCCTGGGGACGGGGCGGATTTCTTGTCTCGCTGCCTTACGGTCCCCCCACCGACACCGACTGCACGATCTGACGGATCGCGTCCACATCTGCAGCTGTCCAGTCCGACGCCCCCGTCCAGCCCGGGGTTCGGTGGGCAGGGCTTGTAACGAGGCGACGAGGTCCCAGGTGGAGCTCGCGGACCCCTGACTCGCGCGCCAGCCTGGCCGCATGGTCACTACGCACCCCGCCCCCGGCGAGAATCGCCATCCGGCCACTGGTGCGTTCCACGAGCTGTTTGAGCCTGGAGGCACCCTCCATGGCGGTTGGGGCGCCCCCCGATGTGAGCACCCGGCTCACCCCTAAAGCCACAATGGCATCCGCCGACTCGAGGAGATCCCGGGTGGCATCGAAGGCTTTGTGAAACGTGAAGGGGAGGGGAGCCGCCGCTTCGAGCAGCGCTTCGGTGCCTTCTTCGTCGATGACGCCATTGGCGTGGAGCGCCCCGCTCACGATTCCCTGCGCCCCAGCGTGTTTGGCCACTTCGATGTCACGCAGCATGACCTCGATCTCCTCGGCACTGTAGAGAAAGTCTCCAGCACGGGGGCGGATCATGACAAACACGGGAATGTCGACCCGGCGGAGGGTGGCCCGGATGAGACCGGCACTTGGTGTCGTGCCGCCGACGTCGAGGTTGGCGCACAGTTCGATTCGCGAGACGCCGGCCTCTTCGGCGGCCATGGCGTCGGCGACGGAGTCAACAGCGGCTTCGATGAGCAACGGGGCGTCCGGGTGTCGGGGATGCCTGAGGGCGATGTGTCGGCTTGAAAGGGACCGAGTCAGGCGCTGGCGCACACCCTCCCAACGTATCGAGGCCGCATGCCCTGTCGAGGGAGACCCCAAGTCCTGCAACCTTTGCGATACGCTCCGCTAGATTCTGCGCACCTTCCACTCTCCCCGGGCGTTTACCCGTCGCATAAGCAGTGCAGCTGGATTTCTTCCCCGAACGTGTGCGCGTCGAGCCACTCGACCCGAAAGGTGTTGCCGGATCCCAAACCAGGGTCGAGGCCATCTGGGTCGTTCGCTTTGAATGGGAGAAAGGGGTCCACCAGGTCTTTCATGACCAGCACGGTCTGTACTGCGCGGATCATGGGCGGTTGTGCCGAGCCGTGAGCGCCGTCACCGCGCGCCGCGATCGATGAACGGATTTTCTCGTATCGGGAGGTAAATACATGAAGCACAAGATGTTATGGGTCGGTTTGGTGGCTGCTGTTGTCGCGTGTGGCGGCTCTGACGAGCCAACCGGAGGCTCCAGGATTGCAACCGTCCGGATGAATGCCAACGCGATCTCGCTCTTTCCGGGGCAAACCGAGCAGCTGGCAGCGACCGCACTCGACGCGGCCGGTGCGACGGTGAGCGACGCCGGTGCGCCGACCTGGCGTTCGGGGAACACCGCAGTGGCCACCGTGACGGCCGCAGGACTGGTGTCGGGAGTAGCCGCGGGTCAGACCGATGTGACGGCCACCATCGACGGGCGCGTCGGTACCACTCGCGTCACGGTTGGCGCCGCGCCCACGACGGCGCTCGTTTCAATGCCCGGACTGTCGTTCACCCCCTTCACGACGACCATCAAGCAGGGCGGCGCGGTGACGTTCGAATTCCCGCAAGTCCCGCACAACGTGATCTTCACGCCGAAGACCGGGGTGCCAGCCGACATTCAGGTCACGTCCAATGTGCGCATCGCCCGCACGTTCGCCACAGTTGGGCTCTTCCCCTTCGACTGTACCCTGCACCCGGGGATGAAGGGTGAGGTGAACGTGGTGCCGTAGGGGCAGAGGCACGAGAGGCACGGGAAGCACGAAAAAGCGGCGTTCTCCTGAGGAGTTCGCCGCTTCGTTTTCCGTGCTTCTCGTGCCTCCCGTGCTTCCCGTGCTTCCCGCTACTTCGTGACTCCCCGCATCACCGGCGTGTACCCGGGGAACACCACCCCTAACTGATCGTTGCTCAGCCGGTTTTTGACGATCTCGGCGAGAATGTCCCGGTGATCGATGGTCACGGCCAGGTCCTGACGATCGGCGAGGTTCTCGGGGGCCAGGGGACGCCAGTTGTTGGTCAGCACCCGTCCGCCATTGATCCCGCGGCCGAGGGCAAACATCGCCGTTGCGCGACCATGGTCGGTGCCACGGCTCCCGTTCTCGCGCACATTGCGGCCGAACTCGGAGAGCACCACCACCGTGACATTCTGCGTGAGGCCTGACGCGATGCAGTCCTGCCAGAAGGCACCGATTGCGCCCGAGAGCTGTGTCATCTGGTTGGCCATGCCGCCGCCGAGTGGATCCTGGTTGGTGTGCGTGTCCCACCCACCGATGTCGAGGTGAACCGCCTCGACGCCGATATCTGCCTTGATGAGGGCGGCCGAGTTGCGCAGGCCGCGACCAAGTCCCGTGTTGGGGTACACAGCGCCGTTGGCTGGGGCATACCCCGCCACGTTCAGCGAGCGCAGCATGTTGATCGTGTTCAGTGCGTCAGCTGCAGCGCTTTTGACAGGATCGATTGTCTCGCCGTAGTCAGCGCCCAGCCAGGTCTGTCGTTCCGCTCGTGTGGAAGTCGAGCCGGCGATGCCGTAGTTGGCGGGATCTGAAATCGGGAGGGCTTTTGGCGACCCCTTGAGTGTTTCGGCCAGACCGTCGGCGAGCGTGATCGCGCGCAGACTCGCGCCGTTTTTCATGGGCGAGGTCATGGCGAGGTGGCGGCCCAGCCAGCCGGTGTTCACCGTCGGGTCGGCCGACTTGCCCAGCTCCATGTAGTGCTGCGCGTCAAAGTGCGAGCGGGTGTTGTACGACAGCCCAGCCCCATGGACGACGAGAAGATTCCCCGCCTGATACGCCGGCATGAGGAACCGCATGGCCTGCGGGAAGCCGAAGAAGTTGTCGAGGGCAATCGCCCGGTTCGCGGCGGTGGTATCGGGTCGCGGAATGGCGATCGTCGGCCGGCCCGTGTAGTAGAGCGGGTCACCGAAGGGTACGCATAACGAGAGCCCGTCGGCCCCGCCCCGCAAGAAGATCGAGACGATCACATCGCGTTCGCCGACATAGGAGTCGGCAAGAGAGACCTTGGGCAGCCACTCGGGATAGGCCCAGGCAAACAACGCCGCTCCGCTGAGACCGCCACTGGTGGCCAGAAAGTCGCGGCGGTTCGTGATCTCGTTGTATTCGTTGCACGCGCAGTCGTCGTGTCCAAACTCGGTCATGGGATTGCTCCGGTGTTCGTGAGGCGCAGCGCGCGGGTCAGATCCAGTTGTAGGTCGACGAACTCAACGCCAGGGCGATGGCCTCGCGTGTGCGGTTGGCACTCATCGCGGCAGCACCGAGGTAGGTCTTCACCTGACCGCGGAGCCGATCCGGCATTTCACCGCCGAACAGGTGTTTGCTGATGGCGTCGGCCACCGTGTCCGGGGTGTTGGCGGCCACGGTGGTCGCGTTCCAGAAGCGGGAGAAATCCATGGCCGCTTCGGTGGACGTGGTGGTCGTGATGTACGTGGCGAAATTCCAGCGTTGCAGCACGCCGCCGGCCCAGTAGTCGGCACGATCGGGGTATCCATCGGGCGGCTCCCAGGCGTACATCGCCTGCCCGAGCAGCGGGAGGTAGCGGAAGGCCAGGGTGTTGAGCTTGGTGACCGCTGCCGGGTTCACCGTGGCGCGCATGGCCCCCAGCATGAAGGTGTACGCACGCTTGTACTTCGGAGTGGCCGCCAGCAGGTTGGCTGGTGTGAGTACGGCGCGCACCATGCTCGGAATGTCACCCTGCGTCTTGTTGTAGACCTGGGCGACGGCGGCAATCTGTGCCTCGTTTGGCTGATACTGCAGAAAGTGCCGCAACAGCTTGAAGGCGATGTATTCGGCTGTTTTCTGATGTTTGGCCAGGAAGGCGATCATGGTGTCGCCATCGGTTTTGCCCTGCTGGCCCGCCGACGCCGGCATGGCGGCGATCTTCTGCCCGAGGACGTTCTTCTCCGTGAAGTCGTGTCCGTTGGGGTCGAAGGCAAAGTTGCCGCGCCCGGCGAGTGTCCAGCCGGTCAGGCAGCGCGCGAGCTCGCGCACATCGGTCTGCGTGTAGCCGCCATTCACGCCCACGGAGTGCAGCTCCATGATTTCGCGGGCGTAGTTCTCGTTGAGTGTCGTCCGGCGGTTGCGGGTGTTGTCCAGATACTCCAGCATCGCCGGGGAGTGCGCGCTGGCCGTCAGCATTGCCGGGAACTTGCCCAGCATGTGCTTGCGGATCACTTCGCGATCATCCACCAGCTTGAGGTAGCGAACGTCGTTGTAGGAGATGTTGAAATGGTCGCTCCACAACTCGGCCAGCCGTTCCTGCAGTTGCCGTTTGGAGAACGCCGCGCGGTACAGATTGGCCATGATCAGCTGATCCTGCACCATGCGCTGATCGATGTTGTACAGCGACTCCGGCGTGCCGTTGAGCAGGGGAGCGTTGGTGCCAACCCACGACTCGGACTGGCCATCCTCGATCTTCGAGGGATTGAGGTGGTAGTTGAGGTAGCCGTAAAAGCCCAGCTTGTTGGCGAGCTTCATCTCGTCTTCGGTCACCCCGTTGGTGACGCGGCGCACCAAACGGCTGAGCGCGCTATCCCACCCCTTGGTGGAGATGTTCTGCTTCTTGAAGGGATCGAATGCCGGGTCGGGGCCCTGATCGAGTAGGCGCTTGACCATGCCACGGGCCGCGGAACTCTTCCCCGTCTGTTGGGCGCCGGCGGCGCCGGCGGAGGCCAGTGAGGCCGCGGCCAGGGTGGCACCTAGCGAGAAGAACCCTCGACGACTCGTGCGCTCGTCGCGCGGAGTGGCAAGGGAGGCCCCGTCTTCAACGGGGCGGTCGGCTCCCGGGAGGGTGGCGTCGGTAGAAGGCGCGCTCATGACAGTCCCCGTGCAGCGATTGGAAAGGTGCGAGTGGCTCCCGGACAACACCCGCGGTGGGGCCACGACATTGGCGCGAAAACCTGCGCCACTCCGTCTGACAATGCAAATATCAACCCACCCCTACGCGCCGTGCGGCACCGCACATAGCGAGCGCGACCGAGACAGGAAATCCCCGCCTAACGCGGAAAGATTCCGGTTTAGAACCGTGAGTCATACCCGGCGGCGCGCGGCGATCATCGCGAAACGCCTGACTCCCGCTTCGGCCTTATTGGCCGATGATGTCCGCGTCTTCTCCCGCCCCGCCGTCCTTTCCATCGCGCCCCAGCGTCAGAATATCGAAGCCATTCGGGTTGCGTGCGCCCGGGCTGGCATAGACAAAGGGGCGTCCCCAGGGATCCATGGGCACCTCTTTGCGCAGGTACGGCCCGCGCCAGTTGGTGACGCCGCTCGCGGGTTTGGTGCGCAGCGCGGCGAGCCCCTGCGCGGTACTGGGATAACTCCCGTTGTCCAGCCGGTAGTTGTCGAGGGCCGTGCCCAGGAGCGACATCTGGGTCTTGGCCGCCACATCGCGGGCCTCGCCCACCCGCCCGAAAATCTGCGGCGCCACCAGCGCCACCAGCAGACCAAGGACGATGATGACCACCACCAGTTCGAGGAGGGTGAAGCCGCGTCGTTTCATAACACGTTGGCGTTGACCGAGTAGATGGCCTGCAACATGGCGAGCGCCACGAAGCCGACCAATCCCCCGAAGAGGACAATGAGCGCGGGCTCGAGCAGCCCGGCGAGTGTACGCAAACCGCGCTGCACTTCGGCGTCAAAGGTGTCGGCAACCCGCGTCGCCATGGCATCGAGTGATCCACTTTCCTC
>CADEFN010000002.1:615343-796810 GCA_902826615.1 uncultured Gemmatimonadota bacterium | reverse complement strand
AGCCAGGCCCACCAGCCACCGGTGAGCGCTCGGCTCGCCCCCATCAGGATCCGTGTGGACAAGGGGAGCGCACCGCCGGTACCGGCCAGCATGGTGACAAACCGCGGAACGACGACACCAAGCAGCACCATCACGCCGAGTCCGGCGACCACCGCCAGGAGCGCCGGATAAATGAGGGCACCACGCACCTGCGCGCGGAGTTCCCGTGCACGTTCGAGGTGATCGGCGAGACGTGACAGCGTTTCGTCGAGCGTCCCGCTTTCTTCTCCGGCGCGAACCATGGCGGGCGCGAGCGTACCGAACACCGCGGTCCGTGCGCGCAGGGCCGCTGCCAGTGGGAGACCACCCTGCACATCACGTCGGACGTCAGCGAGCGCCGACGCCACCTGGGGATGCTCCGCGTGCCTGGCCGCAAAATCGAGAGAGCGATCGAGTGTCGCGCCACCTCCAGCGAGTGCAGCGAGGGTGCGCAACGAGGTGGCGACTGCGTCGGCCTGCGACCCGCGCAGCTGCCATCGTGTCGCCACTGTTGCCACGCCCGGCTCCACCGAGACGGGCACCAGGGTCTGTCGGCGCAGTTCATCGGTTGCCGCTCGCACATCGTCCGCCTGCAGCACACCCTCCACCATTTCGCCGGTGGCGGTGGCGGCACGATAGCGAAACGCCGAGCTCACGCGAGCTCCTCGCCCAGGTTGGTCACCCGGAGTACTTCATCGCGTGTGGTGACACCGGCGGCCACGAGGTCCATTCCCGCATCGGTGAGTGTGCGCATGCCCGAAGTGCGAGCGGCCTGCCGCAATGCATCGACCGATCCCCGGGTGGTCATCAGCTGTCGGGCGGGCTCGTCAGGCACAAACAGTTCGTAGATCCCGGTGCGCCCCCGGTAGCCGGCACCGGCGCAGGTGGCACATGCGGCATCGGCACCACCGCAGGTACTGCAGCGCACCCGCACGAGACGTTGCGCCAGAATGGCCTGCACCGTCGCCGAGACAAGAAAGGGTTCGATCCCCATGTCCACGAGCCGGGTGAACCCGCTGGGTGCGTCGTTGGTGTGGAGCGTGGAAAAGACGAGATGTCCGGTGAGGGCGGCCTGTATCGCGACCTCGGCGGTTTCGTGGTCGCGCATTTCACCGACCATCACGATGTCGGGGTCATGTCGCAGAATCGATCGCAAGGCCGCGGCGAAGCCGAGCCCTGCTTTGCGGTTCACCGGAATTTGTGTGACACCCGGCAGCTGGTACTCCACCGGATCTTCGACGGTCACCACCTTCACCCCGGGCACGTTGAGGCGCTGCAGGGCAGCGTACAGTGTGGTTGTCTTGCCAGAGCCGGTCGGTCCCGTCACCAGCACCAGCCCACTCGTGCGCTGCAACGTCCGCGCAAAGGCCTCTTCGACTCCCGGCGGCATACCTAACGATGCAAGATCGCGGGCGCCACCGGCATGATCGAGCACTCGCAACACGGCCGACTCACCGTGCAGGGCGGGGAGGGTGGACACACGGATGTCCACTTCGCGTGTCCCCAGGCGCAAACGGGCGCGTCCGTCCTGCGGCAAGCGTCGCTCGGCGATATCGAGACCGGCGAGGAGCTTCACCCGGCTCAGTGCGCCGGCCTGAAATTTTGGTGCGTAGGTGGCGACATCGCGCAGCACACCATCCTGCCGCAAGCGCACCCGCAAGCCATCTCGCGCCGACTCGAGATGGACATCGCTGGCACCCGTGCGCAGGGCGTCGGCGAGCATGGCGTTCACCAGTTGCACCACCGGTGCGTCATTGGCCTGTGCGCGCAAATCACCCAGCGCATCGGCATCGCCTGACTCGTCAGGCAGGGACTGGGTCTCACGCCGCGCGGCGAGAATGGCGGCCTGAATGTCGTTGAAGGGCGCGTCCTGCACGCGCACCGCGCGCTGGAAGCGGCGCGCCAGCTCGTCGGTGACCATCGGGTCGAGCGGGCGCCCGGTGGCCACCACCAGCACACCATCTTCCTCGATGCGCAGCGGGAGCAGCGCATGCTGCTCCATGAAGCGCTGGGGAAGTTCAGCGGCCAGGGGACCGGCGGCGGCGTCGCGCAGGGCGTCGGACACAGCTATTCCTCTGGCGGCTTCTTGCGCAAGGGCGTGCCTAACGTGTCGGGAACAGCACCCGGCACGCCGCGATTCATGCGGTCACGCACCCGCTCACGCAGGGTGTCGGCATCTTCATCGGAACGCATGATGTACGGCGTCACGAAAATGGCGACCTCGGTGCGATTGCGCGTGGTGGAGCGGCGCTTGAACAGCGCGCCCATCAGCGGAATGTCCTTGAGCAGGGGGATCCCGCTTTCGATCTCCTCCTCGGTGGTCCCGATCAGCCCGGCGATTACCACGGTCTGTCCATCGCGAATCACGGCGCGGGTGGACGCTTCACGTGTCGAGATCACTGGCGCGTTGAGCGCCGACTGGATGGTCTGCGACGTGAGGGTGCTGACCTCTTGCAGAATCTGCACACTCACGTAGTCATCGAGATTGATGGTCGGCACGATGGTGAGGGAGGTGCCGACTTCTTCGTATTGCACGTTGCGGTCGAGGGCCACGTCGTTGGCCAGACGGGTCGACGCGATGAAGGGCACGCGGCTGCCGACGAGAATGCGCGACTCGCGGTTGTTGCTGGCCACCACCGACGGCGTACTCAGCACCTTGACCTGTGATTTGGTCGCGAGGGCCCGCAGGATGGCGCGCACATTGGCGTTGCGCAGTGTGACCAGACGTACCGCAAAGTCACGCGCGCTCGACGAATCCGAAGCGCCAAAGTTGCCAAAGGAGGTCTGCGTGCTCCCGCCAGCAGTATTCCAGTCAATCCCGAACTGGTCGCCGCGGCCGAGTGTCACCTCGGCCACCGTCACTTCCAGCAACACCTGCGCCGGGCGGACGTCCAGCGATTGCACGGTTTCCTGAAGCAGCGGAAAGTTTGGCGGTGCCGTCCGGATCAGGAGCGAGTTGGTCGGGCCATGGGGCACAACCGTGGTCTGCCCCATCAACCCACCACTTCGCGCATCGGCGCTGTCACGCGAGGGCGCCGCCTGATTCACAATCACTGGCGGGAGCGTGGCGTCGCGCCGCATGCGGAAGGAATCCGTTTCGCGCTGGCGGAAGTTGTCGAGGGAGCGGGACAGACTCTGGTCATCGAGCGACCGCCGGTTCCCACTCACCACCGCTATGCCGAAGAGCTGCCCCAGCGACTCGGCCAGGTCGTCAGCAGAGGCGTATTTGAGGGCCACGACATATGTGCGCAGACCGGCCTCACCTTGCGGACGCTCATCGAGACGTCGCAAGACCTCGAGATACCGCGCCACATTGCTCCCGCGATCCGTGATGAGCAGCGCGTTGCTGCGCGCGACTGCCTCCACACTCGCCGTTGCGCTCAAGATGGGTTTGAGTGCGGCGGCGCCTTCGTCGGCGCGAATGGACTGCAGTGGCACCAGCTGTGTGACCAGCCCCAGCGGCACAGGATTCGGCAGCTCCATCCCGAACTGCACCCGTCCGGTCTTGGGCGCCGATGCGGCTGGATACACCTGCGCGATGTTGCCCTGCTGGATCATCACCAGCCCGTGTGTCTCGAGGATCGACTCGAGGATACCCGGGAGTTCACTGGCGTTCACGGGGCCCGGTGTCGAGAACGAAATGCGGCGCCCGGTGCCGTCACTCACTATGGCGCTCAGTCCGATCGCTGAGGCCAGTGAGCGAACCACGTCGGCCAGGGGTGCATCGCGAAAGTCGAGCCGGGTGCCCTGCGCCATTCCGCGCGACACCAGCGCGCCTGAGCACAAGACAACCGCTGTCACGCAACGAACCCACCACCACTGAGCACGCCTCACGGGCGCCCCTCCTCTGGTTCCAGTCGTAAGGTCACCCGGCCGGTGGGGCCCCGCAGGACCACCACACCAGGTGCAATGGAGATCACGCGATATGCGCCATCGCGATCTCCGGCGGAATACAAACTCGGTCCTGCGCCCGCCAGATGCAGCAGGGCCTTTGTGCCATCGGGTGACACCACGGTGCCGTACAGTTTTGGCACCTCCCCCGCGAGTGAGAGCGAGTCGAGCCCCGGCATCATGGGCATTGTCGGCATCCCGCCTGGCAGCTGCGTCATGCCGGCGGCGGTGTCGGTCATCTGCTCGACCGGAGTGTAGCGTGTCGATGGCGCACTTCTGCTCGAGGCAAAGGCATTGGCCAGCACGATTTCCTCAGCGTACGCCGGGAGCGCGGTGCTGGAGGATGCCGCCATGCTCGCCGTCGGCGCCGCGGGCGCGAGGGCTGGCACGTCAACACCGGGTGGTACAACCCAGGCGAGGAGCCCGGCGAGTACCGCGACAGCCGCCACACTCCAGCTGATGGTGCGAATGGTGCGGGCACTCATGGGGTCACCACAAAGGGAGTACGCACCGTCATCGCGACCTGCAGCAGATTGCCCCGCAGAACCGGGTTAGGCTCCACCTGCAGCGACTCGATGGACAGCATGGCGGTGCCCGACTGCACCCGGGTGAGGAAGTCGGCAAGTCCGTAGATATCGGTCGTCGCCGACACCACGGCGTCGATGCCCCGTTCGGGCGTGGCGGTCGAATCACCTTCGGTGAGCACTTCCATTCGGTTCACACTCACACGCGAGCTGCGCGCGAGATCCTGCAGGAGGCTCTGCAGATCAGAGGCAATGAGGGCGACCGTACGACCTTGCAGGACTCGCACTTCCCCCGAGGGCGCCGTGTTGGCCACCGCCATGAGTTGTGCGGCCGATTCGCCGAGTCCGCGCAAACGTGCCACGCGGTCGCGGGCGGCATCAATCGCCGATTCCCGGTCGCTCCAGCGCCGGGCAGTTGGAGCAATGACCACACTCCAGAGGAGGCCGGCGACGAGTGCCGCGGCCCCAAACCCGATCGTGCGCTTTTCGCTGGCGCTAAGGGGACGACCGGACATCGAAGGCTATGGAGAAGGATTCACGTGTCGTGCGGCCATCACGAAATCGCGAGCTGGCCGAGAGGGTGCGCACATTGTCGAGCCGGTCATCGGCATCGAGCACCCGGACGAGCGCTGCGGCATTGGCCGCGGTACCATCAATCTGCCAGGCATTGCCGGTCACACGCGCATTCAGCACGACGGCGTCGCGTGGGAGAAGGGCACTCACGGCAGCAAGCGCCGCTGATGGATCGGGACGATTGGCACTCGTCAGGCGCACCAGCTCGGCCTCACGCTGTCGCAGGAGCAGTGTTTGTTGCGCGGCGAGAGCGGGTTGCACCTCCTGCGTGAGTCGCTCCGCTTCTGCGGAGAGTGCCTGCAGGGTGCGCTCGCGTGCGCGGTCAAACGAGAACATGCAGAAGGCCAGAGCGGCGGCAGCCCCCAGCACCGCGGTGGCCACACCCCGCCACAGGCGAGTCCTGACCTGGCGTCGTTCGGCTGACGTCATCAGGGTGCCGGTGAGGGGCGCATCTTCACGAAGGAGCACACCCCACGCCGGCGTCTTCTCCGTCTCTGTGGGTGCACCCGCGGCGGTGGCGCTGCGGCGCACACTCGTCAGGCGGCCCTGCCGCACCGTGACCAGCACCGACTCGTGGTCGGCTGGTACGGCGAACTCGCCGTCCGCAGGATGGATGGCCAGGGCGGCGACTGGCGCTGCCTCGACGCGCATGACGGGAGCCCACTCGCCAAGGAGATGCAGCACCCGATCGAGCCAGGCGGCATCCGCCGCGAAAGCGACCGGTGAATCGGGTGGGAGCGCCACCCGAACTGGCGCGCTGGTCGCAAAGTACCGGTCCGGTTCAAGCGCGACCATGGCTTCGCGGGCCTCACCGGGTGCCGGTGGGAGGTCGGTCATGGCGACGTGCAGAAATGCGCTGCTCACCGCCACCCAGACGCCATCGGCATCGGGTACCGCCGCACGCAACGCGGCCACCCCTCCTTCGGGTTGTTGGGGATCCCATGCGATATTCACCGTGTGCAGCGTGGTGCGTCTCCACGACGACACCACGGCACCCCGAAGGGCCACCGGAGTCAGCTCGAGTACGACGCGGCCGCTCACAGATCGCGCTCCCGCCAGGTAACCAGCACGAGGGTGGCATTGGAGATGGCGTACACCGCCTGGATCTCGTGGGTGAGGGCGTGTCCACTGTGCCAGCCGCGTGCGATCAGCACCAGACGCGAAGGCGACGTGCGTGTGTCACCAAAGGCCGCGGCCCGTACCGCGGCCGGTGCGGTGGTGGTATTCACGCTGCCGTCGCCATCGATGGTCAGCCAGGGTGCGGCGCGTGTCAGCAGTGTTGTGTCGGTCCCTGGAATGTCGCGCAGCTCGTCGAGGCTGCGGAGCGGAGTGACAAAACGCGCCGCCGTCGGTCCCGCTCCCGCGTTCACCGGCACACTGCGCTCGATCCAGCGCCGGATGGCGCGCGCCGTGGCAGCGGCACGTCCGGGATCTCCAACCTGCGACAGCAGCTGTGTCAGGTTGGCAACCGGCGCCGCGTTGACATCGAGCCGCGCCGAGGGGTCCGATACGGTCCAGAGAAAACGGGCGTCGCCGAGCGCCACGGAGTCCCGCGAAGTCGACTCGAGTGTGTTGAGATACGCGCCGGAGCTGAGTGAATCAACTGCGCGCAGCCTGGTCTCGATTTCACTTACGGCGTGTGTGATCCCGCTTTCCGCGGCATATCGTGCGACCACACGTGCCCGCGCGTTTGACGCGAGGGCGGTGGAGGTCCGCGCGCCGCCCACGACGGCGGCACCCACGCCGCCCAGGATCACCACGATCCAGAGCACCAGCACCAGCGCAACGCCTCGGCGTGTCGGCTTCATGGCGCGCGCTCCAGGCCTACACGAACGACCAGGGGCTCGCCGCTACGGGTGGCGAGCCTGACGGCTTCGGGTGCTACGCCGGAGTCGTCCCATCGTGGGCTCCATGCTGCAAGTGCACCGCGTCCCAGCACCTGCACATCGAGCAGGTCGCCGGCATGCACCGTGGCACGGATCGGCGCGCCAACACCACCCTCTGCCGGCCAGGCCACAAAACGCAGCGAGTCACGCCGCAGGGAGATCGTGGCACGCCAGGCGCCTGAGGTGCCTAACGGTGGTACGATCCCGCGGGTGAGGAAGGTGATGGAGTCTGTGGCGGTTCCTGCAGCGGTGATCCGATCGGACAACGTGAAGCTCTCCGGCCCACCGGGGACACCGGGGAGCGCGTGCCGCAACGCGTCGGTGAGGAGGGCGCGGGCGGCCAGACCTGCTTCGCCACTGTCGCGATGCGAGGTGAGCCGCGTCTGGGTGTCGAGTCCACCCTGCAATGCACCATACCCGAGCGCAACAACCAGCCCGCTGATCACCAGCCCGACCATGAGTTCGATCAAGGTGAAACCGCGTCTGCCCTTCACCGCGATGCCCCCGGGCCCGATGGCTGTACCCCACGCACGAGGCGTCGCAGGGTGAAGGAGACCCCACGCGGCGAGGTGACGGTGACGACAATTTCGTTGAGCTCGCGGCTGTATGCGCGCACCTGCACGTTGCGTGAGAAGCGCGCGTCGGCGCCACGCAGTGCCTCCTGGGCCTGCAAGGCATCGCCTAACGCGGCGGCCTCCATGCCGGCCTCGGCCACCTGAATGGTGTGCGTCCAGTCGTCGGCCGCCGACACTGCACGTGCGCCACCCTGGAACACGTCCAGATAGCCCACGGCCGAAAGTCCGAGGATCACAAGGGCGAGCAGCGCTTCGAGGATCGTCACGGACTCACACTCGCCGCCGCACGACAGCGCGCCGCATCCCACGACACCGGGAGTCCGCTACGCGCCACACAGGTGCCGAGTGGTGACAGTTCCAGCCGCAGTGGCTGTCCGCCCGTCGTCGCCAAACTGCCGGAAGCGACCACCTCGCCACCGGGTGCGCCGAGCGACCAGCTGCCGGTGACGCCGACCGTGAGCTGCAGCCGTTGTGCGCGGGCGATGGCGGTGGCGCGTGCCCCGGCGATCACGTCGTCCAGGGTGGCGTCGGGTGTGCGCACGGGGAGCAAGGCCGGCGTCACCAATGCCGTGCTGATCCCGAGGATGACCAGCACCACGACCACTTCCATGAGCGTCATACCGCGCCGCCGCAGCGGATGCTGCGGAGGGCGAATGACGCGTGATGGAGGGGTGGGGTGCATTCTATAGAGAGAGGGCGGCCACCTGGAGGACGTGCAGACTCAAAAGGAAGCAACCCTGACCGGTTTCGGGAGGCAAGTCTCGTCAGGCAGGTACACAGCCGACAACCTGCGGGCTCACTTCCCTGACGCCCAATTGCCGATCGCGCATTCCTTCAGCACCTTCCCCGCATGTGCACCATGCCTCCCTCATCGGCTCACCAAAGGGTGACGGACGACACGCGAGTCCGAGCCAATGGGGAAAACCTTTCGTCGCCACCGACGCCATGAAGCGATCCGTCGATGTCGTCGTCGCCGGACTCGGCGCCATGGGAGGATCTGTCGCGCTGCATCTCGCCCGGCGGGGCTGGCGCGTACTTGGCGTGGACCGACACCGCCCGCCACACACCTATGGCTCGAGTCATGGCCGCACGCGGTTGATCCGCGAGGCGTACTACGAACATCCGTTGTACGTCCCACTCGTCAGGCGGGCATATGAGCTCTGGCGTGCGATGGAGCGCGACTTCGGCACTCCGCTCCTGCGTCGCACCGGCTCCCTCATGGTCGGCCGGGCCGAGTCGGAGCTGGTGCGAGGCACCCTTGCCAGCGCGCAGCAACACGCGGTGGACCACGACGTCCTGCCCGCCGAACGCCTGCCAAAGGTCTTTCCCGCGTTCCAGCCGCTGGAGGACATGGTGGCGGTCCATGAGCCCGGATCTTCGCTGCTCTATCCCGAGACCATTGTGTCGGCGCAGCTCGAACTTGCCGCGCGGAGTGGCGCGACGCTGGAGTTCGGACAACCTGTGACCGCGTGGGAACCGGCGTTAGGCGGGGTCGACGTGCGAATTGGCGATCGCCAGGTGATCGCGTCACATCTGGTGCTGGCCACGGGGGCCTGGATCGGTGACCTGGTACCGACGCTCCCGGTGGTGGTCGAACGGCAGTTGCAGCAGTGGTGGGAGCCAGCGCGACACGCCGAGGTATTTGCGGCGGGCCGGATGCCGGTGTCGATGTGGCAGCTCAACGACGACCGGATTTTCTACACCATGCCTGACCTCGGCGAAGGCGTAAAGATCGGGTGGCATCACAGCGGGTCCACGGTCACCGCTGACACAGTGGACCGCACGGTGTCGCACGCCGAAAACGCCTCGATCAGCGACCTCCTTCGCCGGTTTCTCCCGCACGCCAAGGGTGAACGGCTGGGAAGTGAGGTGTGTCTCTACACCAACACACCCGATGCACATTTCATCGTCGGAAGCCATCCTGCCGAGGGTGCGGTCACGGTGCTGAGTGCCTGCTCGGGGCACGGGTTCAAGTTCGCCAGCGTGATGGGCGAAGTGGTGGCCGATCGACTGACGACGGGGAGCGCGGCCTTCGACCTTACGCCGTTCAGTCCCGCACGCTGGGGATCGGCGTGACACTTCCTGCGCTGCCGCTATCCGAGGCGCCAGAGGTAACACCAGGACTCGACCTCCTCGATGCCGAGCGTGATCGTGCCGAGCGTTTCCTCAACGGCGTTCGTGGGGTCGTGCTGATTGTGCTGGCCATTGCAGCGGCGGTGTATGCACCGGCGCTTTCGCCATCACTCAATCGGCTCAACCTCGTGGTCCTGGCGGTGACGCTCACCTGGGCCATCGCGCAGGTTCCCCTTTTTCATCGGCAAGCGCGGTTGCCCACCTGGCTGCGGACAATCAACCCGGTGGTCGACATTTCGGCGGTCACGACGATCATCGCCGGGTATGGTGTGGTGGCCACGCCCGCCGTGGCGCTCAAGACCCCGATCCTCGACGCCTACTTCGTGATTTTAGCGGCCCTTCCCGTGGCGTCATCGGTGCGGAAGGCGACGCTGGTTTCGGTGCTGGTGGTGCTGCAGTACGCGGGGCTGGTGCTCCTCTTTGTGGCGAGCGGGCGGTTGCCCCTGATCCTCGATCCCATCGAGGCCAGCGCCGCCACGGGTGTGTCGCCGCTCGACGAAGGGGCGAAAATCCTCCTCCTCGCCTGCGCGGGAGCGGTAGCGACGTACGCCACGCGGTGGCAGGAGCGCCTGGCGCTGCGGTACGCCGAGGCGGCGGGACAGGGGGCCCAGCTCAAGGCGCGGCTCGCCCGCAGTGAACTCCAGGCCCTCAAGCTGCAGCTGCAGCCGCACTTTCTGTTCAACACCCTCAACGCCATCATTTCCCTCGTCCACCGCGACGCCCACCGGGCCGAGCAGATGGTGTCGGGGCTGAGCGAGTTGCTGCGCGTGTCGTTAGGCAGTGCCGGAGAGCAGGAGGTGACCCTGGCACGCGAGCTCGAGGTCTTGCAGCACTATGTGGACATCCAGCAGGTCCGTTTTGGGGATCGGCTGGTGGTGGCTGTCAACGCGGAGCCCGATATTCAGCAGGCGCTGGTGCCAAACCTCATTCTGCAACCGCTGGTGGAGAACGCGCTCAAGCACGGACTTGCCTCGCGTGTGCATGGGGGGCATGTCTGGGTCGAGGCACGTCGAGATGGGTTGTGGTTGCAGCTCCGGGTGTCTGACGATGGCGTCGGTGAACCCGAACCGGCGTTGCGACGTGAAGGCGTTGGGCTGTCCAACACGCGTGCGCGGTTGCAGCAACTCTACGGGGAGAACCAGCGCATGGAAGCGGGTGGAGACCTCACAGGGTTCCGCGTAACGATTGACCTGCCATACCACGTCGCCGTCAGCGACCGGGCACGGGGAGGAACGCCGCATGAGTAATGCGCCGTGTCGTGTGCTGATCGTCGATGACGAACCCCTGGCGCGATCGCATGTGCGGTCGCTGCTCGAGTCACGCAGCGACGTGAGCGTGATCGGGGAGTGTGGGGATGGCGCCTCGGCGGTGATTCGTATCCGCGAGGAATCGCCCGACCTGGTGCTGCTCGATGTCCAGATGCCTGGGCTCGACGGCCTGGAAGTGGTGCGACAGGTAGGGCCGGACCGCATGCCTCCCACCATCTTCATCACGGCACACGACGAACACGCGCTCTCGGCTTTTGAGGTCCATGCGCTGGACTATGTGCTCAAGCCGGTGAACCGGCAGCGTTTTGCCAAGGCCGTGGACCGGGCGGTCAGTCGCCACCGTGAGGCGGCGCCCGCGCCCGCCCTCGAGGAGGCGATCGAGTCCCTCAAGGCACCCAGGGCAGGGGCAGATCGCCTGGCGGTTCGGGTCGGGGAGCGGGTGTTGTACCTGCGCATGGGTGAGTTTGACTGGGTCGAAGCGGCAGGCGACACGGCGCGTATTCACGTCGGCCGCCAGGTCTACGAACACCGCATCACGCTCACCCAGCTCGAGCAGCGACTTCCCCCCGACCGCTTTGTGCGGGTGCACCGCTCGGTGATCGTGAATATCGAGCGCATCAAGGAGTTCCAACCCTGGTTTCAGGGTGACTGGATCATTGTGCTCGCCGACGGGACGCGGTTGCAGAGTGGCAAAAGCTACCGAGCGCGAGTACGGGCGCTCATGGAAGGCTGAGGCCGCCTCCCTTCGTCGCGGAATCACATCCCCTCGCCGCAGGAATACATACGTTGATCGTGTCTCCGTTGGCGCACGGGCCGCTGCGGAGGATCTTTGGCTCGCCTGCTGGTGCGTGCGAGCGCACGCCAACCCCAAAGCGCTGGAGCTCTTTCATGCGGCGACGTTTCGTACTTCTGGGTCTGTCAGCTGGTGTGCTGGCTTGTGGTGGTGGAGGTGACGATGGCGGTGTGGTCACGCCGCCCCCGACTTCCGTACTCGAATCGATTGTTCCTTCTGTGACGACCCTGGCGCTCAATGCGGGTCAGCGGCAGACGATCACGGTCACGGCGCGAGACCAGGCCAACGCCACCATTTCCGGTGCCTCTGGCTACACCTTTACCTCCAGCGCCCCCGCCATTGCTGTGGTCAGCACTGCGGGAATTGTCACCGGCCTCGCTGCGGGCACGGCGACCATCAACATCTCGCTCACGCTCAACGGGGTGACGAAGACCGCAACGGTGGCAACCACCGTCACGGGAGCGTTGCCGACCACGGCCACCGTGGTTGCGGGCACGGCAGCCAACGACTTCACACCGAACTTCGTCGCGCTGGCGCGCGGCGGGACCGTCACTTGGCAGTTTGGCACAGTGACGCACAACGTGGAGTTCGGGAGCACAGCCGGAGCCCCCGCGGGGATCGGGAACACCACCAACGCGAACGTCGCGCGCACCTTTGCCAACGCCGGCAACTTCGCCTACACCTGCACCCTGCACGCGAATCAGAACGGGGCCGTCCTGGTTCCGTAGCACTACACAGGGAGAACATCATAGTGCGCCGTCGTCGATCGTGGGGGTGGAGCAGGCAAATGGTCGGCGGCGGCGTACTGTGTTTCCCCGGCGGGGCACTCGCGTGAGCATGAACAGCTTTCGCGCCCTCAATCTGGACGGCAGCAACACGGAAGTTGCCTTTCGCGTTCAGTGGTTTGGCCTGGTCACCGTTCGCGGTGTGTTCGACCGGGTCCGTGGCGGTCTCCGGCTGGGCGAGAGCGGCCTGTCATCCGTCGAACTCACGCTCGAGGTCGAAAGCGCCAGTGTGCGCACCGGCATCGGCCTGCGCGATCGTCATCTCCGCGCCGAGCGATTCCTCAATGCCGACCTCCATCCCGTCATTCGCTTCAGCTGTCGCACGGCCGAGCTTACCAATCAGGAAGTGCGCCTCACCGGTGATCTTGCCTTGCGTGGCGCCCACGGGCAGGTGCGGTGTCGCTGCTCGCTAGGTGGGGCACTGACCAGCGATGACGTGGCTCGTCTCACCGGTACGACAGTGGTGTCGCGCAAACACTTCGGGGTCGGCATGCCGCCGGGGTTGGCGGGACTGAATCCGCTGTTTCTCGCGATTGCCGATGATGTCCACATCGATGTGCGGCTCACGGTGCCCGCCGCCGTTCTGCGCTCCCCAGCGCTCGCCACTGCCGACTGATTCCACCTCGGGTGGAAGCACCGTCATCGTGAGGCGTTGAGCACATCGTTCCTGGGCGGCTCCCATGAGGGCACCCACCGCGGACAGGGTGGTCGCTGCGCCGGCAACACCACACTCGCAAAGCCTCCTTCGCCAAATCGTGCGTCCCACAGGTCCACGACGCCGCTCGCTTCCGCGCGCCACTGCGGGAGACGCATGAAACGCAGGGCCGCGAGCGCGTCACACCGATCCCGCGCCATCTGCTGCAGATCCCGCAGCGGTGCCTCCCAGGTAGACCCCCACACGATGGACGCGGTTGCCTGCCGCGTGGAAGGCGTGTTGGAAACGCTACCA
This sequence comes from uncultured Gemmatimonadota bacterium, assembly GCA_902826615.1. Taxonomy (GTDB): domain Bacteria; phylum Gemmatimonadota; class Gemmatimonadetes; order Gemmatimonadales; family Gemmatimonadaceae; genus RBC101. The sequence continues at coordinate 783,415 of CADEFN010000002.1, read as the reverse complement.
CCGATCCGGCGAGCGCATCCCTCATTCGACTGAAGCCGAGGGAGGAGTGTTACCGTCGCGGTGGTCACGCCCCAGGTGGTGTCGTCCCTGGTGCCAACCAACGCCCGCAAACAGAAGGGATCCCCAGGTGCTGGCGTCATCACCACATCCACTACCGAGGCGCCAACCGCTTGTTGCACCAGCCCACGAGCCCAGGCACTCGTGGCGAAAAAGGAGAACTCCACAGCCACCCAACCCCCAAAGGCCAGCATCAGGCGTCGGGCGTCGGTGAGACGCCACACCAGCCCTGACCAGAGCACAGCGCCGGCGGTAGCCACAAGCGCAGCGCCTCGCGAAACGAGACCCACCCGCCAGCAGGCCGCGAGGATTGCGACAAGCAGGATCGACCAGATCACACGTCCCGCCACGCGCTGAGCCAGCAGGGCCAGTGTTGGCAGCGAGACAATCCACAACCACGGTTCGACGATGAAGATGGCGTCGCCATAGAACCACCGGTTGTCCATTGGCCACCAGGGGTGCACGCCGTAGTTGTTGGTGTAGTCGAGGGCGATGTGCGACAGCGTGCCGGCCACCGACAGGCCCAGGAGGCCACGCGCAAATGGTGCCGCGCGCAGCTCGCGCCGTACGGCCAGGGTCACCAGCCAGATAACGACCGCTGCGAGCAGCGCAAACACCACCGTGTGCGTGTGTCCGCGATGATGCAGCAGGTATCCGGTGTTCCCCATGCCGAGCACAGGGCCCGAGTAGAACACGTCAATGTCGGGGAACTCGGCGGCCACAATGCCGACCGTGAGCGCCGCCCCTCTGAGACCCGGGACCTGACGTGACGCGCGCCGTTCCAGAAGGTGTGCCGCCGCCGCTCCCATGAGTCCACCTGCGAGAGCGTGCGTGATGTTGTCCATGCGGTCCGGTGAAGACGAAGTGCCGCAAACTAGCGCGACATCACCGCGTGTGAAGCGCGTGGGGACAAGGGCGGAGAATCGCCCTCGTCCGCCGCGCCCTGGTCAGCGTGAGCCCGCGACGCGAACCAGTTTGATGTTCCGCATGCGTGCGGCGTTCAACGAGAGTCCGGTCACGTTGCCTTTGGTATCGCGCTCCACCACCACTTTTGCGGAGCCGGTGGTGAGTTCACCGGGCTGGAAAGGCTCGAGCGGGAGCCACGCGCCCATGCCGCCCCGCACCATGAGACGACCCTGCTGGTCCTGCACCGTGAAGGTTGTCAGCAGTTCATCGCAGAGGTAGCGACCGGCCAGCGCCTGCCGTTCCGCTGGAGTGAGAGGCACCGCCGGGCGCAGTGCCGTGGCGGGAGTCTCAAGTCCGAATGCCGGCGCCACCAACCCGTTTGCGCCATCGGCCAGCCGACGAAAGGTGATCGTCCCCGGAAGGCCAGGGCTCACAAAGGTGGAGTCGCTGGTGGGGTTCAGGGGCAGCTGCTGACCTGCCATGGTGAGTTGCATCGCGTTCCCGGCACGCACAATGGTCGCGGCAAGCCCCGGCATGAGTTCGTAGCGACCGGCATAGCGATCGAGAAGGGCAGGCGCGACCGCTGGAGTGCCGGTTGCCGCGGACGCCGTCGCACTCCCGAGTGTGCCGGCAAGCACGACGTCGGCCACACGTTTGGCGAGCATTTCGCTGGGAGCCGTGTAGTCATTGCACAAGACCGCGACCGAGGTGTGCGCACCCGGAAATCGCAGCAGCTCGGCACGAAAACCAATGAAGGATCCCCCGTGTTCGATAGTCGGGAGCCCGCGGTACGTCCTGACCATGAGTCCGGAGGCGTAGGTCGTCGCCTCGCCGTTGGAGAGCCGTCCGGGTGTGTAGAGCCGCTGCACCAGCCCGGCGTCGCCACCGGCCAGCCGGTTCGCATGGAAGTTCTCATCCCATCGGGCGAGGTCTTCGATGGTGGTGATCAGACCGCCATCACCTACAAGTGCGAAGCTTGTTCGCACGATCTGGTATCCACCCTTGCCGTCGGGCTGGTACCCCTCGGCGCGGCGTGGCACCACCATGGTATTGTCATCATGGAAGTGTGTGTCGCGCATGCCGAGTGGCGCAAAGATGTTCGCCGTCGAGAACTCGCGGAGTGACATGCCGCTGGCGCGCTTCACCACGACCGAGATGAGGAAATACCCGGAGTTGCTGTACGACCATCTGGTGCCTGGCGCGAAGTCGAGGGCGCGCTGACGTGCGATCAGGTCGATGGCAAACTCTTCGGGTATTTCGTCGGCGATGGAACGCCCCGACATACCCCACAGGCCCAGGTAGTCGCGTATCCCGCTGGTGTGATGCATGAGGTGACGCAGCGTGACAGCATTGGCGTACTCGGGAAGTTCGGGAACGTACTTCCTCACCGGGTCGTCGAGCGACACCTTGCCCTGCGCGGCCAGCAGCGTCAGGCTGGCCGCTGCGAACTGTTTGGAGGTCGACGCGATGTAAAACGCCGTGCGCGGCGTAATGGCCATCCCCTGGTTGAGGTCGGCCATGCCGTATCCGCGCGCGTAGGCGATGCGGCCATTCTGAAAGACACCCACCGCACACCCGGGACCATTCGTCCGGTTATAGACGGAGAACACGGAGTCCACCCTCGCGGCCGGGATCTCCTGGGCGAAGCCTGTTGCTGGCACAACGGCGAGCAGGAGGGCGAGACGGTGGTGACGTGCAGCGCGCATGACGGTGACGGGGTGTGAGGTCGGTTGGGACTTTACTTCAGGGCTGGCGTCCACGTGCCGACACCGGCCACGTCGTCTCGACCTGGTTACCACGCACGCCGTGGATCACATCATTGAGATGTACCACGATGCACACGTGATTGGGCACGATACGGACCCGGTCGCCGACGCGTGGCCTCCAATCCGTGTTGGACAAGTCGAGGATCCCATGTTCTTCACTCATGCGGGCGACAACGACCTCGGGACGATCAAACAGGGCGCCGAACCCTTCGCCGGCCACGCCACGCATGGGCTCTCTGCCTAACGCCTTGGCGCCGCAATCGACCACGGCCTGACCCGGTACGGCGGTGCTCACCACCGTGCCGAGCACCGTGAAGGCGATGTCGTCCCAGCTGCACGACCCGATCTCGGCGGTGGTGCGATCGTTGTACACATAGGTCCCGGGCCGCACTTCGGTCACACCCGGCACTTCGTGAATGCGCCAGGCCAGCGGGGTGGAGCCGCCACTCACCACCCGTGGCGGAAGACCGGCATCCCGCAACACACGAATCAGGTGCTGCACGTCGGAGGCCAGCTGCGTGAGCTTTCCGTGGTGCTCCGAGACATGTTCGCGAATGTGTCCCGGGTAGAACATGACACCAGCGAAGCGCAGCGGCGCGCTGGCCCGCACATGCATCGCGAGGGCGAGCGCTTCTTCGGCGCTTTGCACCCCGACACGATGCATGCCGAGGTCCACTTCGATGAGCACGTCGACATCGCGGTCAGCGGCCCGTGCTCCGGCCGCGAGCTCGTCTATGGCAATCATGGAATCGAGCCCGACACTCACGCGCACTTCGCGCGGAAGCTCCATGACCCGTTTGACGCGCGCTGAGCCGATGGCGGGGTAGGCGAGCAGCAGGTCACCCGAGACTTCGGACATTACTTCGAGTTCTCGCGGCGTGGCGCAGGTGAGCCCGGCGGCGCCCAGCCGCATCTGTTCGGCGGCGATCCGTGGTGACTTGTGCGTTTTGACATGCGGACGCAGCGCGAGCCCGTGGACCACCGTGTAGGAGGCCATCGCGTCCAGATTGGCGCTCAGCCGGTCGAGGTCGACGAGGGCGCAGGGCGTCTCGAGGTCGTCGAGAGTCGCGCGCGGGGCCGAAGCCTGATGACGAAACGAAAGCATTGAACGATTCAGCAGAAAGGATGAGCGACCGCGATGACTACCACCAGCCGAGGATCTTCCACCAGCCCACGCCGATGGTGCCCCAGATGCCTAACGTCACGAGGGAGACGATGAACCCCAGGCGCCACCATTCCCGCTGCGTCACGTAGTTCGCGCCGAAGTAGATGGGGGCGTGGGTCGTGCCGTAGTTGGTGAGCGAGGCGTCGAGGTTGGAGGCGGCGGCCAGTGACAGGACGGCCAGTTGTGGAGGCGCACCCGCCGCGATGGCCACCACCACAAACGGAGTGAACATGGCGGTGGCGTGTGCGGTGATGCTGGCGAAGGCATAGTGCGCGTAGAAGTACACCAGGACGAGGATGGCGAGCGCCGGCGCCCAGTTCCATCCCGCGGTCCAGGTCCCCGCTTCTTCTGCAAATCGTTTGGTGATCCCGGTTTCGCCGAGAGCTTCGGCCATGCGCACCAGACCGCCGTACCAGATGAAGGTGTCCCAGGCCTGGCGCTCGGTGATGAGGTCCTCCCACTGGATCACGCGCGTGAGGAGCAGGGCGCTCACGCCAAGCAGGGCGACCACGGCGTAATGGATTCCATGGATCGAAGGCGTCATCCACAACAAGGCGACCATGGCGAACACCACCAGCATCATCCGTTCGCCGGGCGTCATGGGCCCGATAGCGGTGAGTTCGCGCTGCGCCAGTTCGGTCGCGTGCGGGGTGTGGGTCACCTCGGGCGGGTAAAGCTTGAAGAGCACCCAGGGCACCGTGAGGAGTGCCACGATCCCTGGCACGATGCCACCCAGCATCCAGCGGGCGTAGGTGAGCTCCACCTGCGCGGCGTCCATGGCGAACTTGGCAATCAGCACGTTGGACGCCTGGCCGGTGAGGAACATGGCGCAGGCAATCACGTCGCACTGATACATCGTTTTCATCAGGTACGCGCCAAGCCGCCGTCGAGTCGGCCCGGGCGTGGAGTCGTAGGCCTCGGCGAGGCTGCGCACGATGGGAAAGACGATCCCCCCGGCGCGGGCACTGTTGGAGGGCACCACCGTGGCCAGCACGGCGTCGGTGCCCACCAGGGCGTATCCCAGACCTAACGAGCGCTTCCCGAGGGCGCGAATGAAGAGAAAGGCAATACGGCGTCCCAGCCCTGTCTTCATCACGCCTTTGGAAATGAAGAAGGCACACAACACCAGCCAGACCACCGGGTCGGAGTACCCCTTGAGCGCCTGGGCGGGGGTCATGGTGTTGGCAACGGCCATGGCACAGACCCCGAGGAAGACCACCGCGGCCGCTGGGACGGGGCGCAGGATCGACCCCACGATGGTTGCCAGGAAAATCGCGAGGAGACGCCAGCCCTTGGGATCGATGCCCGCCGGGGCGCCGAGCAGGAGGATCCCGGCGGCAACCGCCGCGATGGCGAGCCAGCGCCACCAGAGCTGATCGGCCAGGGCGCGCGGGGGGGTTGGAGGGCTCGTCATTGGGGCGCCAAGTTGCTGCCACGCACGAGAGCGGGATAGGGGTTTGGCGGTCAGAAGTGCCGCGCAACCCTCTCGTTGCACCGGGTGTCCCAAGGTCGGTCCAGAACGCCAATCGCCAGATGCACCTCCATCTCATACCACAGGACACTGTTGCTCGATCGTGAGCTGGTGGCGCAGGCGGCGGCAGGCAACCCGGAGGCGCAGCGCGCCCTGTACGACGCGCATGTGGACCGGGTGTACCGGCTGGCCTTTCGGCTGGCGGGTGACGAGGACCTGGCACGGGACTTCACGCAGGACGCCTTTATCCGTGCCTTCGGAAAGCTGGGCGAGTTCAGGGGGGAGTCGGCGTTCAGCACCTGGCTGCACACCATCGCGGTGTCGGTGTCGCTGAACGGGCTGCGCAAGGTGCGGCGCATCCGCGGACGGGAAGTGGAGATGGAGTCCGCCGAGTTGTTAGGCACGACACCACGGCGGGCCGATCCCGACTTGAGGGACCGGCTGTACGCCGCAATCGACGCCCTTCCAACCGGATATCGCACGGTGTTCGTGATGCACGATGTCGAAGGCTTTACGCATGAGGAGATCGGCGAGGCGCTGGGGATTCAGACCGGCACTTCGAAGGCACAGCTGTTCCGGGCGCGCGCGCGGTTGCGCGAGCTGCTCGCGGACTTTGCCGGAGCATGGTCAGCATGAGTGACGACGAGCGGTTTGACATGTGGCTCAAGGACGCGGCAGCCGGTTACAACGCGCCACGCGGCGAGGTGCCGCGCGAGGCGATGTGGACGGCGATCGAGGCGGGGATCAAGACCCCCGCGCCGGTCTTGCGACGTTGGGTTCTTCCACGATGGATTCCTGCCGCGGCCGCGGCGGCGGTCCTGGTGGCGGTGGCGTATCGTGCCGGGGTGACGCGGGGTGAGCGCGCGGGCCAGGCTGCGGCGCCCGTGGCGGCCACGTCCGACGCCACCGGGACGTACGACGAAGCGGCGCGTGTGCACTTCGAGCGGGCAGACGCCTTGCTGACCAGCGCGCGATCCACGCTTGGCGCGGTCAGCGAACTTGACCCGGCCACCGAGGGTTGGGCCCGCGACATGCTGGCGGATACGCGGCTCCTTCTCGACTCGCCGGCCGCCAACAGGGCTGAGCGGCGTGCGCTGCTCGAAGATCTCGAACTCACGCTGGCGCAGCTGGTCCAGCTCTCTGCAGCAGGTACCCCCGACGATCGCCGGCATGTCGAGCGGTCACTTCGGGGCGGGGAACTTCTCACACGCATTCGTAACTCGGCGCCCGCGCCAGTGCGCGGCACCTAACGGAGAATACAATGAACCGATATCTGGAGATCATGGCTCGCCCCGCGCTCGCGGTTGTTCTTCTCGCGGGAGCACAGGCTGGAGCGCAGAGTTCCCGCGTGCTGACGGAGACCGAGGCCCGCGAGGTGGCGGCGTCCGTTGCCAGGGCCGCGCGGCCCGTGTCGGGCGTGGCCCGCCTGGCCCACGACGCGACCCGTGAACTCGTGGCGCTGGCCGGAGTGGCCGGGAGCTGGGTGGATGTCACGCTGAACGGTGGTGACCAGACCAGCGATTCGCTCTACCGGATGGGTCGTCAGCTGCTGGACCGACGGGACTACAGGCGCGCAGCAGACTTGTTCATGCAGGTGCGTGCGCGTGACAAAAAGGCACCGGTCGCGGCCGACGCTCTGTACTGGCACGCCTGGGCCATGTCCCGAATGGGGAACACCGCCGGGCTCGAAACGGCGCTGGCCTCCCTCACCACATTGGCCGACGAGTATCCACGCGCCTCTGTGGCGGGTGATGCGCGCACGTTGCGGGTGCGGGTGTGTGGTGAGCTGGCACGACAGGGCGACGAACGATGCGCCCGCGAAATCACGGCTCGCGCAGAGGGACGTGGTGGCGCCGCTGGTGGCAGCGGTGGGTCGCGTGGTGGTAGCGCATCGCGAGGCTCGCAGGAACAGGGCTGCCCCGACGAAGACGATGACGAACGCGTCGAGGCCCTCAATGCGCTGCTGCAAATGGATTCGGAGCGGGCACTCCCGATTCTCGAACGCACGCTGGCTCGTCGCGACCGCTGCTCCGTGGTGTTGCGTCGAAAGGCGGTCTTCCTGGTCTCGCAGAAACGTGAAGCGCGGTCGGCCGACATCCTGGTCAACGCCGTCAAGTCAGACCCCGACGGTGAGGTGCGCGAACAGGCGGTCTTCTGGCTCGGGCAGCTGCGCAACGAGCGGGCGGTCACCATCCTCGAAGACCTGCTCAAGACTGAGCGGGATGAAGATGTGCTCGACAAGGTGGTCTTCGCGCTTTCGCAGCACAACAGCGAAAGGTCCGCTACGCTCCTGCGCGACCTCGCTCAGCGCGACGGCGCACCCAAACGGCTGCGCGAGCAGGCGATCTTCTGGATCGGTCAGCGCAAGGATGCAGGCAACGCGGCCCTGCTCATGGGGCTCTTCGACAAGGTCGGCGACGAGGATCTCAAGGACAAGATCATCTTCTCGCTGTCCCAGACACGCTCCGCGTCTGTAGACAAATGGCTGATGGATCTCGTGATGAACACTCGCGAGGATGTGGAGGTGCGCAAGAAGGCGCTCTTCTGGGCGGGGCAGAACCGGGCCCTGAGCGTTGAGTCGTTAGGCAACCTGTATTCGCGACTCACCGACAGCGAGATGAAGGACCAGCTCATCTTTGTGCTCTCGCAGCGTCGCGACGCCGTGGACAAACTCATCGATATCGCTCGCACCGAAAAGGATCGCGAGCTGCGCAAGAAGGCCGTGTTCTGGCTGGGTCAAAGCAAGGACGCGAAGGCGGTGAAGTTCATGGAAGACCTGATCAGCCGATGATCACGCGGCTGACCGGCGGAGTGCTGGGGGCCTGTATGACCCTCAGTGCGACCGTGTCGGCACAAACGCCCTCGCAGCAGGTGGATCGGGTGCGTGATGGCCAGGTCCGGTTCACGTTCACGCTCAAGCCCGGCGTCTGTGGTGAGGGCAAGAATATCTGGCGCACGGGTCGTGAAGGCCGAAGTGTCTGGGTAGGAAAGAAAGGCGCCGAGGATGTGGAGTACGACGTGGAGTGTGATACCGGACCAGGTCGCGTGATCGTGGAGAAAACCGGCGGGCGTGTGGAGGAAGTGCGCTTTTACGTCGGTGGGCGCTGGAAGATGTCGCAGCGCGCCACCGACCTCGGCGCCCTCGGGAGTCGCGATGCCGCGTCCATCCTGATGGAGATCGTGAAAACCGCGGAAGGGAAGCCGGCCGAGCAGGCCATCTTCCCGCTCACGCTGGTCGACAGCACGCAACCCTGGCCCGAGCTGCTCCGCCTCGCTCGCGACGACAACCGGCCGAGCCGCGTTCGCAAGCAGGCCGTCTTCTGGCTCGGGCAGGTTGCCGAAGAGCGCGCCACCGCGGGGCTGAGCGAGCTGGTCGGAGAAGCGGCTCTCGACCGCGACGTGCGTGAGCAGGCGATCTTTGCCCTCTCACAGCAGCCCAAGGACAAGGGAGTTCCAGCGCTGATCAATGTGGTGCGGACCAATCGTGACCCGGAGCTGCGTAGAAAGGCACTTTTCTGGCTCGGTCAGTCGGGTGACCCAAGGGCAGTAGACCTGATCGAAGAACTCCTGACCAGGAAGTGACCGCCGCCGCGTCTGCCGACTGCCATCTGCCATCTGCCTCCTCGCCTCCTCGCCCTCGTGGTTGTAACCTTGAGCGTCTCTAACAAAGTGCCCTGAACACACACATCGCGCCCGATCGTTACCGACAGCTCTTCGAGCAGAACACCGCTGTGCAGCTCGTCGTTCGAGGCGCGTCGGGGGAGATCACTGAGGCCAACCAGGCCGCCGCAGATTTCTACGGGCGCGCGCGCGAGGATCTGGTCGGCTCTACGCTCCAATCACTGGGGGACGACAGCTCGGGTAGCCTCGAAAGCACCCTCGAGGTGGCGACGGCCATTGGTGTGCACCTCGCGGGAGTGCCACAGCGCAACGTCCTGGGTGAAATGCGCCTGGTCGAGATCTATCTGAGCCCCCTCGATGGGGGCGAAGAACCGCTCGTCCACCTGACGGTCCACGACATCACCGAGCGGGCGCGCGCCGAGGAACGGGCGCGCGCGTTGCTGGCAGAGCGGGTGGCGCAGGAAATCGGTGCGCGGGCCGCGCAGGAATGGCAGGGGACCTTCGACTCCATCGAGCAGCCCATTCTGGTGGTGGACAGCACCGGCTGTGTGACCCGGGCCAACGAGGCCACCGCGTCCCTCCTGGGCGTGCCGGTGGCCGCGCTCGACGGACGACGCATAGAATCGTTAGGTGACCACGCACTCTGGCAGGCCGCGGCGGCACACGTGCAGGTCGCGGAACGGTACGGCTCCATGGGGCTGGCGCGGGTGCGCGATACGTCCGGACGCACCTGGGAGGTGTCGGCCACGCGATTTGTCCCCCCTGGCGATCTCTCGCCCCGGGTCATTGTCGTACTGCGGGAGCTGACGCAGCTCATCGCCCTGCAGGGCGAAATCCAGCGGCAGGAAACCCTCTCCCGCATGGGGGAGCTGGTGGGTGGAGTGGCCCATGAGGTGCGCAATCCTCTATTTGCCTTGTCGTCGGCGATCGATGCCCTGCGGCACCGGATGACCGGCAATGCCGACTTTGCCCGCTATGCGCCCCACATCGACACCCAGATCGAGCGGCTCTCTTCCCTCATGCGCGACCTGCTCGACTACGGCCGACCCACGGCCCTCGCCCTGCGCGATACCCCCGTGGCCGAGCTCCTGACGGCGGCCCTGCAACTGGCCACTCCGGCGGCCGAGTCGGCAGGGGTGCATCTCGACGCCAGCAACCGCTGCCCGGCGGGCACTACCATCCGGGTCGATCGCCATCGCATGGTGGTGGTCCTCCACAACCTGCTCCTCAACGCTGTGCAGCATTCCCAAAAGGGGCATGCAGTAGAGGTCCAGGTATCCGAGGAGCGCGCCGGGGCAGAGACTGTGGTGGAGATCCGTGTGTGCGATGAGGGTGACGGCTTCTCGGCCGACACCCTTGATCGCGTTTTCGAGCCATTTTTCACCAAACGACCCGGAGGAACCGGGCTCGGGCTGGCGCTGGCGCATCGGACCGTGCACGATCACGGGGGCACCATCGTCGCAGAGAACCGTCTTGGCACGCAGGGACAGGTCGCCGGCGCACTCCTGCGGATCCGGCTGCCCACTCCTGTTGCACCACGTCTCGAACAACCCGTCCGATGAGCAAACGCATCCTGATCATCGAAGACGATCGCGCCATCCGATTTGCCCTCCGGGATTTTCTCGAGGGCAATGGATGGGTTGTCACCGAGGCAGACGGATGCGCCGCCGGCGAGCGCGCCTTCGAGCTCGAGCGGCCGATGGTGGTGCTCACTGACTACATGCTCCCCGATGGGAATGCCGTCGAGTTGCTCCCGCGGCTGCGCGCGATCAGCTCCACGACGCCGATCATCGTGCTCACCGGGCATGGCTCCGTGGAACTCGCGGTGCAGGCCATGCGCCAAGGCGCCGACGACTTTCTCACCAAGCCGGTGTCGCTCACGACCCTGGCGGTGATCATCGACCGCGCCCTCGAGCGCCAGCGTGATCGTCAACGTGCCATGGTGCGTCAGGTGCGACAGCAGCGCACCGCCGTCGACCCCTTTCTCGGGACCTCGGCAGCCATTCGAAAGCTGCAGGATCAGGCGCAGCGCATCGTAAGCACCGACCGGCCCGTGCTCCTTCTCGGAGAGACCGGCTCGGGCAAAGGGGTCATTACCCGTTGGCTGCACGAAAATGGTCCGCGGCGCAGCGAGCCCTTCGTTGATCTCAACTGCGCGTCGTTGCCGCGTGAGCTGCTGGAGAGCGAACTCTTCGGCTTTGAGCGCGGTGCCTTTACCGGAGCGGTGGCAGCCAAGGTGGGTCTGCTCGAAATGGCCAACCGTGGTACGCTTTTCCTTGACGAGATCGGCGACATGGAGCTCTCGCTCCAGCCCAAGTTGCTCAAGGTCCTGGAGGATCAGACCTTCAGGCGAGTGGGGGCCGTCAAGGATCGTCAGGTCGACGCCCGGCTCATCGCGGCCACCCATCAGGAGCTTCCCACCCTGGTGTCAGAGGGCAAGTTCCGCGGAGATCTCTACTTCCGGATCTCCACCATTCCTCTGCACGTCCCCCCGCTCCGCGAGCGAAAGGAAGACATCGGGGAGTTGGCCCGGCGACTTTTGGACCGGCTGGCCGGCGAGCTGGGACGACAGGGCATTGTCCTCACCGACGGAGCGCTGGAGGCACTCGAGGCCTACCCCTGGCCGGGCAATGTTCGGGAGCTCCGGAATGTGCTCGAACGCTCCGTGCTGTTGTCGGCGCGCGACGAAATCCACCCGTCGGACCTTTCATTCGACATGGCGCGCACGGTGACGCCCGCGGCGACCAGCGGCGAAACCGACCACCTGACGCTGGACGAAGTCGAGCGACGCCACATTATTCGCGTGATGGAGTTGTCTGGTGGAAAGGTGGAAGTGGCGGCGACCAAGCTGGGTGTCCCGCGTTCCACGCTGTACCAGCGCCTCAAGACCATTCGCCCCGGCAAGTAATCGGCCCGCGGTGTGTTACCGCTGACTGCAACACACAGGAACCCCATGAGTGAACCCACCTGGAATGGCACGCCCAACGGCAGCGAAGCGGTTGGCAGCGACAGTGGCAATGTCGACAAGATTCGCGACATCCTCTTCGGCAACCAGATGCGCGACTACGACAAGCGCTTTGCCGGCACCGAAGAGCGGTTGCAGCGCGAGGCGTCGAACCTGCGCGAAGACCTGGGGCGCCGCATGCTGGCAACGGAGCAATACCTGCGCTCCGAGATCGAGGCCCTCACCACAAGCCTCAAAGCCGAAGAACGCGAGCGCACCCAGGGCGTGCGTGACGCCATGGAGGCGCTGGCCGCGACCAATCGCGACCTGACGGCGCGTATTGCGGCGCTGGCGGACCAGACGGCGCAGCAGCAGCGCGAGATGCGCGGTTTGCTCATGGAGGCCCAGCGTTCGTTAGGCGACGAACTCGCCCGGCGCCACGAAGAGATGCAGTCGGCGCTGCGTCGTGAGGCCAGTGATCTGCGCGACGCCAAGGCCGATCGGGCGACGCTCGCTGGCATGCTCGCCGAGATGGCGGAGCGGCTGGCCAGCGGCGAAAACCGTTAGGCACGGGCCGCTCCACGTGGCCGATCCCGTCCGCACGGCGGATCCCCCGGCGCCGTCTCGCACCCCCGAACCGACGGGAACACCGTCGCCGGTGCGCGAGCGTGTCATGCCGGACCGATGGGCCGAGTTGCGTGGGCTCATCGTCGGGCCCGAACGCGAACGCATCGACAAGGTCGAGCGCAAACTCGATGACCCCCGGCTCAATGTCGATGAGGTCAGCCGCGTGCTTCCGGAGGCCGTGCAACGCCGTGCGGCCGACCGCGAACTCGGCATGGCGCTCGGGCCCGTGGTTGGCGAGGCCATCAAGGTGTCGGTGCGCCGCGATCCACAGCCCATTGTTGACGCGATCTTTCCCATCATCGGGCCCGCCATCCGCCGCGCCATCGCGTCGGCGTTTTCGGAACTGGTCGAGTCGATCAACACCACACTTGAGCATTCCTTCTCGCCCCGTGGGCTCGGCTGGCGCTTTGAGGCCCTCCGCACCGGCAAGAGCTTTGGAGAGGTCGTTCTCAGCCACTCGCTCCTTTTTCGTGCCGAACAGCTCTTTCTGATTCACCGCGAGAGCGGGTTGCTGGTCAAACACCTCACGGCGCCGGGCGTGAAAGCCCTCCCCCCCGACATGGTGGCGGGAATGCTCACGGCCATCACCGAGTTTGCGCGGGACTCCTTCCAGGTCTCCAAGCAGGAAGGTCTCGATTCGCTGGCGATGGGTGACCTGACGGTCTTGGTGGAGCAGGGGCCGGCAGCAACCCTGGCCTCGGTGGTACGAGGCCACGCACCTGTCGCCTATCGTGAGGTTCTCCAGGAGGCAGTCGAGGGGGTGCAGAGAGCGCATGCTGCGGACCTCGATCGTTTTGTGGCGGACGGCGTGCCCTTTGAGGTTCGCCCCGAGTTGCTTGAGCCTTGTCTCATATCGCAGCTCGCGGAGTCGAAGGGCAGGGGTTCGCCCTGGAAACTGGTGGTTGCCGCGGCGCTGCTTCTGCTCGGCCTCGGCTGGTGTGCGTACCCAAAGGTTCAGGCGAGCCGAGCGTTCAACCGGTATGTCACGCAGCTGCGGGAGGAGCCTGGCGTTGTGGTCGGCAGTGTTGGGCGTCGCGACGGTCAGTATGTGGTGACCGGTCTGCGAGACCCGCTGGCGCGCGACCCGAAGGCCCTGATTGCCGAGGCTGGCCTCGATACGGCTGTCCTCGTATCGCACTGGGAGCCGTACATCGCGCTCCGTCCGGAGTTCGTTCTGCGGAGGGCGGGTGGCGCCATCAAGCCGCCAGCTCCGGTTACTTTGGCCATGAGAGGCGACACCTTGGCGGCAGTTGGTGTTGCGAGTGAGTCGTGGATGCGGTCGGCCCAAACAACCGCGGCGGCCGTTGCTGGAGTTGGTGCCGTCGACTTTTCGCAGCTCAAGGACTCCGTCGATGTCGCCATGCGCGCCACGGCCGACCAGGTAGAACAGCTGCGTGTGGAGTTCGCCCGTGGCGATGTGTATCCCGTCGGCGCATTTCGGAGCACTGCTGACTCCATGGCCGCCACCGTGTTGCGACTGATCACAGATGCCGGCAACAATCGACGTGAGGTGGCTGTTGAGGTTCGAGCGTCAACCGACTCGATTGGCAACGCGCAGGTGAATCTCGAATTACGCGAAGGTCGTTCTCGGGCTCTCAGAGCTCTCATGATAGCCCGAGGGGTGCCCAGTTCCATCGTGACTGTAAATCAGGACTCCACCGCAGGTGTTCGTCAGGCGTATCTGCGTGTAACTATCCGGCCTCTACTCCAGGGTACTCCCTGAAATGGTCATCCAGCGAAAGGTGTGCATGCTCGGCGCGACGGCCGTGGGCAAGACCAGTCTTGTTCGCCGGTTTGTCGAAAGCATGTTCTCCGAACGATATCAGGCCACGATCGGCGTGAAGATCGACCGGAAGCTCGTTGAACTCGACGGCATGTCGGTCAGTCTTTTGCTTTGGGACCTGCAAGGAGAAGACGACCTGCAGCGGGTGCGGCTCTCCTATTTGCGTGGCGCGGCCGGCCTCATTTTCGTGGCCGACGGCACGCGCCCCGAAACCCTGACCATTGCACGTTCTATTCAGGAGAGCTCGCGCGAAGTGGTTGGCGATATTCCCGCCATCCTGGTGGTGAACAAGGCCGACCTCGAAAGTGAGTGGCGAGTAGACGATGAGTCGGTACGTGCCATCGGCTTCAGTCCCGAAAACACACTCAAGGCCAGCGCAAAGGACGGCCGCAACGTGGAGGCGGCGTTCCAACTCCTCGTCCGCCAGATGGCTGCCCGCGCGTCGTGAGTCCTCCGGCGAGACGCCCGCTGTCCAGACTCTGGATTCGCGTGAGCGCTCGCTGACGTCGGCTTGACGGGTGTTCGCCGTAAGCCCTTTATCTACAATGGTTTGAGAGGACGCTCCTCGAAGGAGGCGTCTGGAACACGGGTTGCCTTCGCTATGGGTCGAACCACCTACCCGATAGCGACTACTCGTGATGCTCGATCCAAGACGCGTGCTGATCCTGGGAGAGGAAAACGCACGACTCTTTGCACTCTCCGGTTATCTGACGGGCCGCGGATTTCAGGTTGACCGGGCGCGCGTGGTTGATGAGGCTCGCGCCCTGATGCGGCACCTCCAGTACCATGCGCTCGTGACCTGCGTCGACCTGGAGCGCGGTCACTCCCCCGCCATCGAGTTGATGGCGCAAACACGCCTTGAGCAGAATGGCGTGCGCACCGTCGCGCTGACTGACTGCGCATCGGAGACCTCGCCTGCCCAGCCCTGCTGGCTGAGCGCAGACGTCGTTATCGGGTCCGAGGTTCCCGTAGCACAGATGGGGAAAACGGTATGCGTATCACTCGCGGACTGAGGTCACCGCTCATGAGCGAGTGGTTCCGGGCGCGTACCCCGCGCGTGTTGCTTCGTCGCGAGTCACTGTGGGCCTACTCGGTCCCGGCGTCACCCGCGCAGCACCTCCTGCTCTCCGACCGCACCCCGCAACTCATCTCAGCGGGCTACGCCGCGTACTCGGACGCCGGGTCGGTGGGTGAGTTTGAAGACAGTCTGATGCCGGTGATGGCGACCTTCCGGTCGACACGCTCGCACCTCACCGCCGGTTTCGTGTCGCGCTCCACGAGTTTCGACTCGGCCCTCCTCCGGGAGATGATCGAGCGTTGCACGGGACAGGGCATCAGGACCGTGGTGGAGATTCGCGGCCAGTGGAGCGAGGCGACCCTCGAGCTTCTACTTGCCACACAGCCGCATCACCTGCGCATCGGTCCCGAGTATGTGCAGGGGGTCGCCACACTCCCCGAGCAATTCCGGCGCATCGTGCACCTCGCGGAGTTTGCCAACGGCAACGGCATTCCCCTCGTGGCCCGCGGCGTACGCACCCCCGAAGACCTGGACGCGCTGCGTGTGGCCGGGCTCGGCCATTTTCACCAGTCGGAGTCAGGGGACAGCAGCACCGATGCACTCGACGAACTCGTCGACGCACTCCAGCGCGACCGGGAGCCTACCGTGCTCCCCTTTCCCCTGCGACCCGTCCGGTAGGGTGCTGGGGGTGTGGGCCGGCTGACGACTCGCGCAGCGTCGCAAGCCCCACTCCCAGTGCCACGGCCGCCGCTCCTGCGGCGGCCATGCGGATCATGCGCGCCAGCTCCAGGTCACGCGTAATCAGGTCCGACTCGGTCAGCAGGAACCACCAATCGTGCACCACATTCTCCCCGCCGAGGAGGGAGAGTTCCTGTGCCCGCGCATCGCCGACGTAGGTGGCCACGTTGAGCAGCGAGGCGGCCACCCAGGTCATGGTGCAGGCCGCGGCAAAACGTTGCCTGGTGCGCGCGAAATAGACCACAAAGGCCACGGGCACGATCACCTGAAACAGGCTCCCGCCCAGCGTGAGCCATGGCTCACCGAGGAATTGAAAGAGCAGATGCCCGGCCTCGTGGATCGCCAGGTTCACGTCGTCCAGGAGGTCCCAGTACTCGGGGTTCCGGATCCGCGCACCCACATACAAGGCTGCGCCAATCAAGGCAGCGAGTCGCCCATACAGGAGGGGTGAACGTGGAGGCATGGTGCCCAGCAGACGACCTCGGGGCTCCGAATGGCACGCGGTGGTGCCGCGCGCTAGGATACGTGGCCAACGCCCCCTCATCCAAGCGCATGCCGACCATCTACCTGAACGGGCAGTATCTCCCCCGGGAATCCGCCACCCTTTCCATCGACGACCGCGGTTTCATTTTCGGGGATGGTGTATACGAGGTGACGCGGGTGGTGAACGGGGTCTTGTTCGAGTCGTCGCGCCACCTCGCGCGCCTCGGGCGCGGTCTTGCTGACATGCGCCTGCACCCCGAGGAGTCTCTCGCTGACATCGAGGCCATTTCCAACCGCCTGGTGCAGGAGAATGGTCTCCAGCAGGGAGAGGCCATCGTCTACCTGCAGATCACGCGTGGTGCGGCGCCGCGGACCCATCACTTCCCGCCCGCGGGCACGCGCTGCACGGTGTTCCTCTCGGCCAAGGCCATCACACCGCCGCACGCCGAGCGGGCTGTCGGCGTGAAGGTCGTCACCTATCCCGACATTCGCTGGTCGCGTTGTGACATCAAGACGGTGAATCTCATTCCTGCCGTGCTGGCCAAACAGCACGCAATGGATCACGGTGTCTTCGAGTCGATTTTTGTGCGCGAGAGTGCAATCACCGAAGGGTCACACACCAACTGCTTCGGCGTGATCGATGGCGAGTTGCGCACGTATCCGGCGTCGAACCTGATTCTTGGCGGTGTGACACGCGACGTCACCATCGAAGTGGCGCACGAACTCGGGATCCCATTCTCCGATCGTCCCTTCCATATCCAGGATCTCCCGCGTCTGCAGGAGTTTTTCCTCACCGGAACCACAACCGACGTGATGCCGGTGGTGGAGATCGATGGCAAGGCGGTGGGCAACGGCCGGCCTGGCACCGTGACGCAGGCCCTGTATGACGGCGTCGCGCGCCGATTGTATGCGGCAACCCCGGCGGTTCGTTAGGTGCGGAGACTCATTGCCGCGGCGCTGATCATCGGCGGCGCCAGTGCCGCACAGGGTCAGGCTCCCGTGCTCCCGCGCGTTCATGTCCTGGCCACGGGTGGGACCATCTCCAATCTGGGCAACGACGCACGACGGACCGGTGATGAGCTGATCGCCGCCATTCCGGCGCTTGGGAAAATCGCGCGGGTGACGGTGGAGCAATTCAGCAACGTCGCGTCCGGGTCGGTGACACAGGACATGTGGCGCGATCTGGCGAAGCGCATTGCCGCCCTGCAGGCCGGGCCTGACGCACCGGCGGGTTATGTCATCACCCATGGTACCGACACCATGGAAGAGACGGCGTACTTTCTTGGCCTCACCGTGGGCGGATGTTCCCCCGTGCTGGTCACCGGCGCCATGCGGCAGGCCAACGCGGTCGGTGCCGATGGTCCCGCCAACCTGCTGAATGCCGTCCGCGTCGCCGTGGCGCCCGCCGCACGTGGGCGTGGCACGATGGTGCTGATGAACGACGAGATCTTCGCGGCGAGGGATGTGACCAAGTCCAACACCTCGCGCATGAATGCCTTTTCCGCGCCCGACGCCGGCGTGCTCGGGCTTGCCGACCCCGATACGGTGGTCTTTCATCGCGCGGCACCCGAGGGCGGCAGCACCTGTCGTCGCGCGCCCTTTGACCTCGCGACACTCGGTGCCTTCCCGCGTGTTGATGTGATTTACGCACACATCGGCGCCGACTCGGTGGCGGTGGAGGCGGCCGTCGCCGCGGGTGCCCGTGGACTGGTGGTGGCTGGCGTCGGCCGAGGTGGCAGTACGCCGTCCCAGGGCAGGGCCCTCCGCCGCGCGCGCGACCAGGGTGTGGTGGTGGCGACATCAAACCGCACCGGCAGTGGTCGTGTAGGTTCCGGTGGGGTCAGTGACTCCCTCGAAAAGCTCCCCGCCGGTGCCGGCGCCAACGTTGGTTCTGCCGAGCTCAATCCCCAAAAGGCGCGTATCCTCCTGATGCTGGCCCTTGCGGCGAAGTATCGTCCTGCCGACATCGCCAGGCTCTTCGAGGTCCGGTAGCGCCCTGTCGCATCCAGTTTGTCCTCGCCCCACCCCGCGTCGCGTCTCGCGTCCTTCGCCCCGCCCTCTCCCATGCGCCACACACTGCCGTTGCTCGTCGTCCTCTCGACCGGTGTCGCCGCCCAGCAGGTTCCCGTGCCTTCGGGGAATCCGTCGGTGGTTGCGGCCCTCGAGAGCATCAAACGAGAGAATGCCTGGACCCTCCAGCAGCAAGTCTCCATCTGTGAGATCCCCGCGCCGCCGTTCAAGGAAGCGGAGCGTGGCAAGGAATTGGTGCAGCGTTTCCGGTCACTTGGGCTCGTGAATGTCCGCGTCGATCCTGAAGGGAATGTGATTGGCGAACGGCCCGGTACGGGCGGTGGCCCCACCGTGGTCCTCTCCGGGCACCTCGACACCGTCTTTCCCGAAGGCACCGACGTCAAGGTGAAACTCGATGGCACGCGATATCGCGGGCCGGGCATTGGCGACGATTGCCGCGGATTGGCCACCATTCTCACGGTGGCGCGTGCCCTGCGCGACGGAAACGTCACCTATCCCGGCAAGATCCTTTTTGTCGGAACGGTCGGTGAAGAAGGGCCGGGCAACCTGCGCGGGGTGCGGTATCTCTTCAAGAACCCGCCGGAGAAGATCGACTTCTTCATCTCGGTCGACGGCACCGGACTTGGGCTTACCACCGGCGCCGTGGGCAGTCACCGCTACCTCATCCAGTTCCAGGGGCCCGGTGGGCACAGCTTTGGCGCGTTTGGCATGCCGGCGCCCATTCACGCAATGGGCCGGGCCATTGCCAAGGTCTCGGACTTCAAGGTGCCGAGCACACCCAAAACCACCTTCAACGTTGGCATCGTGAGTGGCGGCACGTCGGTGAATACGATTTCGCCGTTAGGCGCCATGGAGGTCGACCTGCGTTCGGAGTCACCGGAAGAACTGCTTGCCCTCGACACCAAGCTCAAAAATGCCGTCCAGCAGGCGGTCGATGAGGAAAACGCCCGCGCGCCGGGGTCGGCCGCACCGGTGACCGTGAAGTGGATCGACATGGGGGTGCGTCCGGCCGTGCTGATCAACAACGGCTCGCACATCGCGCGCTCCGCCATCGCGGCCGGCAAGGCGCTGGGCTTCACGCCGGAGACCGGCGCCTCCAGCACCGATGCCAACTTCCCGATGAGCCTCGGCGTCGCGGCCATTACGCTCGATGGCGGCGGCATTGGCCGCGGTGCGCACTCCATCGCCGAGTCGTATGACGACGGCCCCGAAGGCTGGAAAGGGCCGCAGTGGGTGCTCCTGACCACGGTGACGCTGGCCGGGTTGGGCCGGTAGTCAAAAGCTGGTGTGTCGACGGAGGGACGCGGGTGCGTTCCTCCGTCGTTTGTTTATCCGGCCATCACCTCGCGAAGCCGCGATATCAGCGTCTTGGGGGTGAAAGGCTTCTGCAAAAACGCCGCGCCATCTTCGAGTGCCTCGTGCTGCCGAAGTGCTCCCGCGGTGTAGCCGGAAACGTTGAGCACCTTGATGCCGAGGCGTTCCTGGCGCAGACGGCGCGACAGTTCTCCGCCGCCCATGCCGGGCATGATCACATCAGTCACCAGCACGTCGATGCGCGCCGTGTAGGACCGCGAGATATCCAGCGCTTCTTCACCGTTGGCGGCTTCCAGCACCACAAACCCCGCACGCTGCAGCACTCGCTTCATGAGGAGTCGCACGGTGGGTTCGTCTTCGGCCACCAGTACCGTTCCGCTCGACGGAGCCGACGACGACCCGTGGCCGACTTCGACGCCGCCGGGCATCAGGGCACCCGTGAGATAGATGCACAGCCGGCGACCAACCTTGGGACGTTCGAGGACCACCGCACCGCCCGACTGTTTCACGAAGCCGCGGACGGTTGCCAGCGCCAGTCCTGATCCGGCGCGCGACAGATCGACGCCAAAAAAGGGCTCGAAGAGATGCTCGCCCTCGGCGCTGGGGTAGGCCGGCGCCGAGTCGGTCACGGTGATCGTCACATACGAACCCGGCGGCACCTGATCCGGCATTCCCGTCAGCGTTTCGGTGACCGTGGTGGTGGAAACTTCAAACTCTACAAAGCCGGGCTCGGTCATGGAGTCGGCCGCAAAAGTCGCCAGGTTCAGGAGTACCTGCTCGAGTTCTTCGCCGTCGACATTGGCCACCGCGCTGGTTGCCGCCGGCCGAGTCCGCACATCGATCCGAGTGGTCACCGCGCGTCGCACCGCCGCCGTAGCCCGTTTCACGATCACGTTCAGGTCGGTGGGGCGCGGCACCAGGACCTGTTGCTGACTCAGCGCCAGCAGCTGACGCGTCAGCTCGGCGCCGCGTCGTGCTGCGCGACGGATCTCCGAGGCGTCGGCACGAGCCACATGCCCCGGATCCAGGGTGTCCTCCAGCATATCGATGGAGGTCAGGATGGTCGTCAGCAGGTTGTTGAAGTCATGCGCCACTCCACCTGCAAGCCGGTTGAGCGCGGCGATGGTGTCAGCCTGACGTGCCTGCTGCTCCATCCGCATGCGTTCGGTCACATCCGACTGCGTCCCCCAGGCCCCGAGAAGCATCCCGTCGCGCACAATACCAACGAGACTGTTCACAAAACTTCTGGGGCTTCCATCAGCCGCACGTTCCACTGACTGCGCACCGTCCAGCCGGTAGCCTGCGGCGATGAAGGCCAGGAGGTAGTCGCGATTCCGTGGATCGTCGGCCACCATGAAGTCTGACAGCCTGCTGCCGATGAGTTGGCTCGCCGACTCGAGGCCGTACATGCGCGCCAGCGCGTCGTTACAATCGGCCAGACGGCCATCTCGCAGTATGCGCTCGACCTGGACGTCCGCGTCTTCTGTTACGGGGATCGGAGGGTCGCATTCGTATCGCCACAACCCATCGGTGGTTGGGCGTCCCGGATCGTGCGGGAATGGAATGCGGTTCTGATCGTCGGTGTGTGCCGGCGAATTCACAGAATTTGGGAGATCGTCACCAGCTCGCACGGGTGAGAGTGTGCGGCCAGCGAGGGGGGTGGGATTTTTGGCTTCGAGGCGTTCCATCGCTCAGCGAAACCAGAGGCGCGCTAAACTTGGTGCCGCCGCTAGCGATCGGGAAGTGCCGGACGTCACATCCCCGCTGGCGGACTACCGCAATCGCCCTAAAGCCAGCTCCCCGTTTGACCGGCCAGGTGCTTCCTCCAGTCTTTTGCCGTCGGGGAAGGGTGGGCGGCTTTGAAATCCCGAAAGCGCCGCAGCGCACGCGCATACCGCACCTCGGGCATTCGCACCTTTGTGTGCGGCATGGCAATCAGTGCACGCTCCACCGACCAGAGGCTCCGCCGGTCAAGTCGCCAGTCGGTTCGCACGATCGCATCGAGGTGTGTCGTGCCGTACCCCACCACCCGACCTTCCCCGTCCACGTAGGGGTCCATGTAGGTATCCACCAGCGCTCGAACCGTCTTGAAAACGGGCTTCCGGCCATGAAGTCCTTCGTCGCGACTCCGGGCAACCGTCCCCCAAAGGCCGTCTTGCCGATAGAGAAAGAGCACATGATCAAGTCCGTCCTGCGACTCGATATCCAGCACCAGGGGCGGATAGCCGTGTTGTTCCAGAACGGTGGCCGCAAACAGCACGGCTTCGAGACAATGGGCGCTGCCATGTTGCACCACACCGCGAAAGGTGCGGAGCGTTTCTCTCCAGTTGTAGGGGAACTCCCGGAGGTAACGCTGCACCGCGCGAGGTGTGCGCAGTTGCTGAATGAGCTTTCGCTCTTTGGCGGTAAAGACGTCGAGCGCGGGGCGGCGCCAGGCGGTCATGAGAGCAGCAGTTCGAGGTCGTCCCGGGTGAGGGAGGCCAGCGGGCCGTCGTCGGACCGGAGAATGGCGTCGGCGAGATCGCGCTTTTTGGCCTGCAGTTGCAGCACCTTCTCCTCCACCGTGTCCCGTGCGATGAGCCGTGTGGCAAAGACACGTCGCGTCTGTCCGATGCGGTGTGTGCGATCGATCGCCTGCGCCTCCACCGCGGGATTCCACCAGGGATCGAGGAGAAACACGTAGTCCGCAGCGGTCAGGTTGAGCCCCAGCCCACCCGCCTTGAGGCTGATGAGGAAGACTGGCACCGTGGGGTCGTTCTGAAAACGCGCCACGCGTTCGGCACGGTCGCGGGTGGCGCCGTCGAGATACTCATAAACCACTCCCGACGCATCAAAAATGCGCCGGACAATGGCCAGCAAACTGGTGAACTGCGAGAAGACGAGCACCTTGTGCCCTTCCGCCACGATTTCCCGCACACTTTCCTCGAGCACGTCGAGTTTGGCGCTGCTCAGTTCGCGCAGTTCGGGATTGACCAGACCCGGGTGACAAGCGGCCTGCCGCAGGCGCAGCAGGGCCTCGAGCACCTGGACTCGTGAACGCGACATCCCGGCCTGGTCCACCTGACCAAGGAGCGAGAGCCGGTAGTGCTCGCGCAACTCGTCGTAGCGGCGCCGGTCGTCGTCTCCCAGGTCGACCATGAGAGTCTGCTCCAGCCGCTCCGGCAACTCGGGCGCCACCTGCTCTTTGGTGCGCCGCAAGATGTAGGGACGCAGGGCCCGCCCGAGGAGGGAGTGCGATGCGCGTCGCGCGTCGGGGTCGGTTTCGTCAAAGCCACTGCGGATCGCCGCAGTGAAACGCATGGACGAGCCCAGCACGCCCGCGTTCAGAAACTCGAAGAGCGACCACAACTCACTCAGGCGGTTTTCGACAGGGGTGCCCGTCATCGCCAGGCGGTGGTCGCCTCGCAGGGCGCGCGCCGCCTTGGCACTGGCCGTCGAGGGATTCTTGATCGCCTGCGCTTCGTCGAGAATGATGTAATCAAAGTGGACGGCCGCCAGATCGGCCGCGTCGCGTCGCAACGTGCCGTACGTGGTGACCAGGACATCGGCGTCGGCCACTGCCAGGCGCGCACGACGTCGTTTGGTTCCCACCTGGGCCACCACCCGCAAGTTGGGCGTGAACCGCGCCGCTTCCTGCTGCCAGTTGAACACCAGGGAATTGGGAACAACGACCAGCGATGGCCCCTTGCCTGCGGCTCGCCGTTCTTCCAGCAGCGCGAGGGCCTGCACCGTTTTGCCGAGCCCCATGTCGTCGGCCAGGCAGCCTCCAAACCCCAGCTGCTGGAGGAAATTGAGCCAGCCCAGCCCCTCCTGCTGATAGGGACGCAAAGTGCCGGCGAATCCCGGCGGAGCCTCGCGCGGGGTGATCCCGTCGAAGCGCTGCATTTCCGTCCGCAAACGCGCGAAGAGATCGTCGACCTTCGTGCGCGGCGTGGCCGCCACCAGCGCATCGAGCAACCCCGCCTGCACCTTCTTGTAGCGGAGGTTCCCCTTGGTCACCGTTCCTGTGGCAGCCATCAGGGTGAGCCGTTCCATCCACTCGTCAGGCAGCAGTCCAACACTGCCATCGGCGAGCGGCACCAGCCGCTCCCCACGCCGGACGGCGCCAAGCAACTCGGGCCATCCCGCGGCGGTGCCACCAAAAGAGGCTTCGCCCAGCACGTCAAACCAGTCGATGCCGGAGCTGACCTGCAGTTCCAGATCGAGCCCGGTGCGCACCTCTACGCCATCGAGGTCCACCTGCCAGCCCTGCGACAGGAGCGACGTGGCCACGTCCATCGCACGTGATGGCGCCACACGCCAGCCATTGTCGGTCCCCTCGTCGCGTTTGAGCCCCGCTTCCAGCAACGCGGCGGTGGCCGCCGCCTCTGCCTCGAGGGAGCGATGGATCAGTTGTCGAGTCGCGCGATCAAACACCGACGTACGCGCGTCATCGGCGCGAACCCGGGCGCCTTCATACCCGAACGACACCGTGGCTTCCATACGGGCCGGGCCCCAGCCAGGCCCCTCCACCCGCGCCAGGTTCACGTGAGGCACCGGCTGGGCGAATCCCTCGCCAATGCCCAGCTCGGGAGGCAGACGCAGCTGAGGTAACCGCGGAAGGCGATGCAACTCGTCGAGCAGTTCCATCAACTGCACGGGATTTACGCTGACACGGAGATCGGTGCGAAGCGCGTAGATCAGATCGAACTGCCCGTCGTCACTGAATCGCGACAGCTGATGGTTGTGCACCATCACGCCACCACGCATCACCACGTCGGGCACATTGAGATCCAGCCGCTCCTCGCCACGGACAAACACGCCGTGCAGGGTGTACTGCTCGGCCGCGGCATCAGGCGTGATCTCGAGTTCCAGATGCCATGGGCCGGCGTCGTCCCAGGTGAGCGCCGAAAGTCCGCGATCACCACCATGACGCATACGCCCGCGTCCGGTGAGCAGCATTTTTCGCAGCGTGGTGTCGAAAGCGGCGGGCGACAGGATAAACCGGTGGTTTCCGCCGTTGGAAAAGGCGAATTCACGCTCCGGTGTGGCGCCAACGAGCATCTGGGCGAGTTCGCGGTCCATGGCGTCTGGCGCCGTCGGTGCTCCGTCGCCCCGCGAGAGACGAAAGGCGCGAGGCTGTGCCCACGTGCCATCGGGACGCCTGGATTCCACGGCGAGTTCAACCACCAGGCCATCGCGACGGGCCGTCGTCTGGTGGAAGTCGACGATGTAGAGGATGCGCTGGCCCAGCGACCAGTCGGGTTCTGCAGGCGGCTCCTTGTGCACGCTGGCCATGTGCAGCGCCAGGCGACGGAGCTGCTGCGTCCACGACGCCTCGGCGTCTTTCGCTTCGTCGCCTCCTTTCAGCAGCTCGGAATCGAGCCACCCTTCGGCGTCCGCGGTGAGAAGTGCCGCCCAGAGATGTTTGCAGACCCCGTTGGAGGCGAAAAACGGGCACTCACAGCGGGCGCTGCTGAGGTCGCCGCTGAGCGGAAAGGACACCTCCCACTCTTCGCTGCCGTGCACGGTCCCCTTGGCCAGGTCGGGGCCCTCACGACGCACATCGACACGCCCCTGCCGGAAATAGGTGTCCCCCCGGCTTTTCAGCTGAGCGGGGAAAAGTGTGGCGATTCCGGCGGCAATAGGCATGAACTCGCAAGCTATCGGAGCCGCGTGAACGACGGGAGCCGGGGCACGCGGGAATTGCGCTCCGGCGGTTCGCGCGGCTCATTTTGCGGACCTCCTGACTCATAATCCGCATGTATCGCGTCTCATCCGCTGCCCGTTGCGCTCTTGCTCTCATGGTGGCCCTCGCGCCCTCGGTGCGAGCGCAACGCCCCGCCACACCGGCCAACATCACCACCCGAGGCTTCGGTGACCTGGCCGCCGGCCCCTACAACTTCCTCGTCATCACCAACGTGATGGTGATCCCCGGGCATGGTGGTCCCCCGGCCGGTCCCTTCGACGTGATCATCCAGGGCAACACGATCAGCGAGATGATCCCGCGTGATCCCGTGGCGCAGCAACGCCGCCAGTACAACCGTGCAGCCGGCGATCGCGTGATCGATGGCACGGGGAAGTACCTCATGCCGGGGATGGTGGACCTGCACACACACCTGCGCACGCTGCCTGAGGAGCTCGAGTACGTCTACTATCTCAAGCTGGCGATGGGTGTGACGACGATGGTGAACGCCGCTGATCGTGGCATGCCCGAAGCCATGAGTGAGGCGAAAAAAAGCGCCGCCAACGAGATCATCGCGCCACGGATGTATCCCCTCACGAGTTACGGCAGCGGCACCACCGGCTTTTCTCGGCTAGACCTGGACGATCCTGCCAAGGCACCGCAGGTGGTGAAGGCCATGAAGGATGCCGGGCTGCGTGTCATTTCCATGGACCCGTTAGGCTGGTCGCTCGAACTGGTGACCGCCATCGCGCAGGCGGCCAAAGCCAACGGCATGATTACCTCATTTCACCTGCAGCCGTCGAATGTGGCGGTGACCAACGCCGTGAAAGCCGCCTGCGCCGGCATCACGATGATCGAACATCACTACGGGTACGCCGAGTCGGCGCTGGACAACCGGACACAGGACTTTCCCCGGGACTACAGCTTTGGCAACGAGAACGACCGCTTTCGCGAAGCCGGGAAGGTGTGGACCTACACCAACAAGGAGCGTCTCCTCGGCGCCGTAGCCGATTCACTCGTCAAGTGCGGCGTGACCATGCTCCCCACGCGCGTGGTCTACGAGGCCAATCGCGACTTCTTGCGGGCGATGTCGAGCCCCTGGCACGAGAAGTACACCCATGCCGCGTTGTGGGGATGGAACCTGCCGAACCCCGCCTGGCATGGCGCCTTCCACTACGAGTGGACCAGCGACGACGAATACTACTGGACGTCTGCTTTCCGTCTCTGGGGTGACCTCATCTACGCCTTCAACAAGAAGGGCGGTCGCGTGGCCTTTGGCACCGACGACAACTACATCTGGGCCACCCCCGGCTTTTCGTCGGTGCGCGAACTCCAGCTGCTGCGCGAAACGGGAATGCACGGGCTCGAGGTGATCAAGGCCGCCACCTTGAGCAGTGCGCAGACGTTAGGCGAGCCCACACTCGGGCTGGTGCGTCCCGGGTACAAGGCTGACCTCCTGCTCGTGGATGGCAACCCGGCGGCGAACCTCAAGTTCCTCTACTCCTTTGGCGATCTCATGCTCGACAAGGACGGGAAAATGGTGCGGACGCAGGGCATCGTGCACACCATCAAGGACGGCATCGTGATGAACAACGCCCGGCTCATGGATGAGGTCGAACGCATGGTGGCGAAGTCGAAGGAAAAGGCGCCAAAGATCGACGCCGTGCGTGGTCCGTTCCAGGTGAAGGGTGTGGTTCCGTGAGGAACAGGCGGCGGTCGCAGATCTGATCCGGGCCCGGCGTCGTCACGACTTTGCACACGCAGTGGAGGTGGCACATGATCAGCAGTCGTCTGGTAGTCGTCGCGTTCCTCGCCACCCTGAGCACCGTCGCCGGCGCGCAGGAGAACAATCGCTGTGGCCGGAGAATCCCGTCGTCGGAGCGGCAGGCCTACGTTGGCCTCCCCACGGGCGACCTTTTCTGCGCGCTCCTCGCTGACCCCAAGGCAATGCGCTCTTTCCTGAGTTACCAGCGCACCATCGGGGAGGATGACTCACTGTTCACGATCGGCTCGGTCGGGATCGCGGACCAGTTCGCCTTGGCGCGATGGGGCGGTGCCTCGGGCAATGGGGTCCAGCTCTCCATTTCCGGCGCCGTCTTCGCCCAGTTTGACCTGAGCTCCGAATCGTTTGACCTGCTGAACGCCGACTACATCGTGGGCATTCCCCTTACGATGCGTGCGAACAACGTCTCGGCGCAGTTTCGTGTCTATCACCAGAGTTCACATCTCGGTGACGAGTTTCTGCTGCGCGGCGACACCCTCGTGCGCGAGAACCTCTCCTTCGAGTCGGCCGAAGCCATCGTCTCGGCTGAACTTGGCGCACTCCGTGTGTACGGTGGCGGCGAGTACCTCTTCAACCGCAACCCCGAAGCGCTGCAGGAGATGGTGGCACATGGCGGGGCGGAGCTCCGCCGCGCCTCACCGCTGATCAACTTTGGTGGCGCGGTGGGCGGTGTCCGGCCAATCGCCGCCATCGACGTAAAAGCCGCCGAGCAACAGGACTGGGATCCAGCCATCTCGGCGCGTGTCGGGCTCGAGTTCGAACGCACCCGAGGCGCCGACCCGCCGTCACGGCGTTGGAGCCTGATGCTCGAAGCGTACGACGGGCCATCGCCCTACGGGCAGTTTTTCCGGCAGAAGATCCGATACGTCGGGTTAGGCGCGCACTTTCAGCTTTAGGGCAGAGGCACGGGAAGCATGGGAAGCACGGGAGGCACGGGAAGCACGGCCGTGAGCCAGCCTGCCTCAGTCGTGCTTCCCGCCCGTGCTTCTCGTGCCTCTCGTGCTTCCCGTTCTTCTCGCAGTTACCAGCACCCCAATCTCGTCGTTGCGGGGGTTCACGAAATCCAGCCGCACCCGCCCATCCTCCTGCACACTCACCGTCGCCGGCACAGAGCAGTTGGTAAGCTCCCATCCTGCCGGAAGCACCATCGCGTTGGCCGGGCGGCCGAATGCTCGATCCCAGACCAGCACGTCTCCCGCCAGACGATAGCGCACCGGATCGGTGTACGTCTCGGAAATCCGCAGGCGCACCGATTCCCCTGCTGCCGGCGCCTTGAAGTCGATTACGACAACTTCGGTCTCCGGTGTCACGGCACTCCCTACATCGATGGACGCGCGGGTGATTGCGTCGCCCTTGAGTGTCCTCACCGTGAGCGGCTCTCCGGTATCGAGCACATACGCCGATGGATTCGACACGCGACTCCCGGCGCGCACGACATTCAGATACTTGTCCACGCCCGGGCGCGACTCCGTATAGTCGTGATACAGATCAAAGGCGTTTGTCTCCGGCTGCTGCAGGAAGTACACAATCTCGCGATCCTGCCGCGCGCGCTCACTCATGCGCGAATCACGCGCCAGCTCACCGGCCACATTGGCGCCGGTGGCCCGCGTGCGGCGGGCCCGCACCACGTACGGCACCTCCGCTGTCCCGATGTTGATGTACGACACCTGCACACGCCCGTCGGCCTCCGTGCGCACCTGCGACGGGTAGTTCACACTCGTGAGTTCGTAGCCGGCCGGCAGGACCACCGAGTTCTTCTTGATGCCAAGCCCGCGCGTGAACACCAATGTGTCGCCGCCGGCCAGATAGCTCCGCGCGTCCTCATACGTCTTGTCGATCAGCAGACGTACCTCGCCCTTCTCTGGCACCTTCCTCGGCAATTCAATGCCGATGTACTCGGTGGTGCTGTCGGCGCCGCGCACACCGTCGCGAGCGGCCACTCGGCCATTCACCACCGAGAACTTGAGTGACTTGCCACTCATCCGGTCGTAGACGGCCTCGTCGGTGGCGACGCTCCCTTTTCGGATCACGTTGTAATACTTCGTCGCTCCTGGCGTGGTGGCGCTCACCTCGTAGAGGATTTTGAACTTTGCCGAACCCGGAGCGAGCAGTTCGTACCGGGTGTAGTGATCGGCGTCAGTCTGACGTGGCGACTGCGCAATGAGCGGAGCGGCAGCAAAGAAAAACCCCGCGACCAGGAAGTGCCGCGGGGTGATGCACGAAACGAACGCCATGAGGCCTCACATGGTCAGGTGACGGAAGAGCGCTTCCCCAGAAACCAGAGAATCAGCATCCCGCCAAGCACCGACGCAACAAGTCCCGCGCCCTGACCCGGGCCATACCAGCCGGTGAGACGACCCAGCATACCAGCCAGGAAGCCACCGCCAAGGCCGAGGAGCATGGTCTTGAACCACGACATCTCCTGCGCGCCGGGATAGAAGAAGCGCGCGACGGAACCCGCGATGAGACCGGCGATTGCTGCGAAGATGAGACCCATGTCAGGCGCTCCGGAAAGTGTCGTGAGGTCTTCGATTTCCTCAGCCGGCTGCCGGGGCTCGCCGCCACGTCAGCCGACCAATCCACCGGTAAAGCACCCAAGCCGCAACAAGAATGGCGACCAGCGTGAGCACCGGCACGAGTATGGCCAGCACTACGACCCCAACCGCCCCGACAGTTTCAAAGGTGGCAAGAATCGGGTTGGCGAGTCCGCCGGTGGTCAGTGTGGACTTGATCCGTGTGCCGACCGTCAGGGCCTGCATGATCCCCGCAGCGCCACCACCGCCGATGATGGCGACACCCCACTTGAGCACTGGCGGCAAATCGGTGATGACTGCCGCGCTGGTCACGATGCCGGCTGCCACGGCGGTCGGCGACGCGATGGCATCGAGGGCATGATCGAGCCAGGGCACGTAGTAGGCGACGATTTCGAGGAGTGTGGCGGTGCCGAAGGCGAGCAGCGCCGGTGTCTCTCCCAGCCACACAAAGCCGGGACTGAGCGAGAGGTGCCCGAAATGCGCGGCCAGCCCGGCGCCAAAGACGGGCACAAACACACGTAACCCCGCCGCCGTGGCGAGTCCGATGCCTAACGCAATTGCCAGGAGAGTAGCCATCACCGTGCGCTGTTGTTTTCGTGCCGTCTGCCGTCTACGATCTACCGCACCGCAAATGCCCGCAGCTGCGTCTCTGCCCCCGTCCCCGTCGCGACCACCACAAACTGCTTCCCCGCGCGCGTGCGATACGTCATGGGATTGGCGTACGCTTGTCGCCCGAGGTCATGTTCCCACACCACCGCGCCATTTCGGGTATCGATGGCGTACAACACATTGCCACCACCGGTGATGAAGATCAGCCCGCCGCGTGTCACGACACCTCCCGGCGCCCCCGCGACACCCAGATAACGCGGCAGTGTGACCCCCTTGAGCGCCGGATGGTTCCGGACGCCCGGCGTGTCGCCTAACGGTACCTGCCAGCGCGTGCGGCCGGTGCCCATGTCGATGGCAGTAAGGGTGCCATAGGGCGGCTTGATCGCCGGAATCGTCGGTCCTTCTCCCAGTCGTACCCCAATCGATGAATTGCCGAGGTCGGCGGCATACTCCATATCGTTTGTGTCGGAGGGTGCAGGCCGCTTGAGAATGCGCCACACCGATGGGGAGTTGGTGGCTTTCACGAAGAGGGTGTTCGATTCGGGATCGAACATCGCACCTCCCCAGCCGGCGCCACCAATGGATCCGGGGAGTGTGGCGGTCCCCTGTTCCGACGGGGGAGTGAAGAGAGGCCCCAACTTCACTTTGCGCAGTTCGGCCAGCGCCGCCTCGCGAATGGCAGGTGTGAAATCCGCGGCGTCGGCTTCGCTCACGCCAATACGCGAAATGGGAGCCGGAAGAGTCGGGAAGGGCTGCGTCGGCCACGATTGCTCGCCGGGCACTGAACTCACCGGCACTCGGCGCTCTTCCACCGGCCAGATGGGCTTCCCCGTCACCCGATCAAAGACAAACACAAAGCCCTGCTTGGTTGGCACGGCCAGTGCGTCGACGCGTCGCCCGCCCTGCCGGATGGTGATCACGTTAGGCGGTGCCGGGAGATCGTAGTCCCACAGCCCATGGTGAATGGTCTGGAAATGCCAGACACGTTCGCCGGTGCGGGCATTCAGTGCCACCACCGCTTCGCCAAAGAGATTTTCTCCAGGCCGGCGTCCACCATACCAGTCATTGCTTGGCGTTCCGAAAGGCAGGTACACCAGCCCTCGCGCCGAGTCGACGGTGAAGGGCGCCCACACATTGGTATGACCCGTGTGTTTCCACGAATCGTTGCGCCACGTCTCATTGCCCACTTCACCCGGACCGGGAATGGGATTGAAGAGCCACACCCGTTTGCCCGTGCGCACATCAATCGCCTGCACATCGCCCGGCGGGTCACCGCGATACATCAGACGGTCGCCCACACCATTGCCCAGAATGACGAGGTTGCCCCACACCACCGGCGGTGATGTGTTGGTGTAGTGCAGCCGGTTCACCGGTCGCGATAACCCGACGGTGAGATCGATCTGCCCATTCTCACCAAACGAGGAAATCGCCTTGCCCGTCGATGCATCGATGGCAAACAAGCGCCAGCGCGAGTTGATGAAGATCCGGCGTTCCTTGCCGTCGGTCCACATGGCCACACCACGAT
Source organism: uncultured Gemmatimonadota bacterium (assembly GCA_902826615.1). Taxonomy (GTDB): domain Bacteria; phylum Gemmatimonadota; class Gemmatimonadetes; order Gemmatimonadales; family Gemmatimonadaceae; genus RBC101. Next base: position 751,375 of record CADEFN010000002.1, on the reverse strand, counting down.
GTACGAGCCCGGTGCCATTTGACGGCTGGCCGGCGCGATACGCCTGCGGATCAAATCGCCACAGCTCCCGCCCGGTGCCGGCGTCAAGCGCGACCACCTGATTCAGCGGTGTGGGCACGTACAGGGTGTCGTTGATCATCAGCGGCGTCGCCTGAAAGTTGCCAGGGCGTGCCGGGCGGCCTGAGTCGGCCGGCGGGTTGGCCAGATCCCCGGTATCCCAGCTCCATGCCGCGGCGAGACGCTTGACGCTGGCCCGATCAATGTCGGCCAGCCGCGAGTATTTCATTCCCCCGGCATCACCGCCGTAGGTGGGCCACTCCACCATCTCGCGTCCAGCCTGCGCTCCCAGCGTGTGGGCAAGAGCCAGGCTCGCGAACAGAGCCACTGTGAATTTCATGCGATGCCCCGTTGATATGTTCGACCCTCGCACCCCGCGTATGTCACGCGCACCCCTGGTCGGCCGTCTGCCGTCTGCCGTCTGTCGTCCGCCATCTATCGCGTGTTCCGCACCACCACGCCGTCCTTCATGACAAACTGCACCCGCAACAACCGCGTGATGTCTGCACGCACATCACCCGGGACGGCGATGAGGTCGGCGACCATCCCGGCCTTGAGAGTGCCTAACGAATCCGCCAGGCCCATCGACCGGGCCGCCAGCGATTGCGCCGAGGCCAGGGCCCCCGCCACACTCTGCCCACCACGTTCCACGCGGCAGACCAGCTCTTCGGCATTGCGTCCGTGTGCGCCCGCCACGGCGTCGGTGCCAAATACCATCATGAGGCCTTTTGTGCGCACCGCGTTGCGAATGGTCCCGATGCGCGCGGTCTCGCTGTTGCGCATGGCCGCAAAGCCTTCCTCGTTGTAGTTGCCGATCCCCTCGAACTTCGCGCGGTTCTGCAGATAGTTGTCAATCACCAGGCTGCATTGCGGCGAGAGATACACGCCATTGGCCGCGGCAAGATCGAGTGACGCCTGATCCGACAGCATGCCATGTTCGATCTGATCACACTTGGCCCGTGACGCGATGTTCATCGCCTCCGCAGCGTGTGCATGCACCAGCACCCGCAGCCCGATCTTGTGTGCTTCGTCGCATGCGGCCGACACCTGCTCGAACGTCATCGTCGGGGCCCCGCCATCGCGGATGCTCTTCGACGCGAAGAGTTTGATCAGGTCGGCGCCTCTTGCCTTGAAGCCACGGATTTTCTCTCGCAACTGGTCCGGCGTGCCCGAGGTCTCGCTCAGCGAGCCTAACGATGTGAGCACACGCGGGCCCTGAATCCAGCCTCGCTGAATGGCGTCCCGCAACTCCTTGTCTTCCGGTGACCCGGGACTCTGGATGGTGGTCACTCCGGCCAGGAGCGTGGTGTACGCGTTGCCGGCAATGGCCAGCATCGACTCGGTGGCCGTCTCGCCGTCGTTCCCCTGATGCAGCCGCCCCTGCTTGTTGAAGTACCAGGCGACATGGGAGTGCACGTCCATCAGCCCCGGCATGAGTGTGACATCACCGAGGTTGTAGCGTGCTCCCCTGAATCCCGCCGGAAGCGCCCCAACACTTCTGATGCGATTCCCCTCCACCACGACGGTGGCGTTGGCGACAAAGCGGTCGACGCCGTCGAAGACCCGCGCGGCGGTGATGGCGACGCCTTGCGCAGCCAGGGTCACAGGGAACAGCGCGAACAGAGCAGCGAGACGGACGAAGCGCATGGCGTCGGGGAGGGATGGGCCCGAATGTAGCGGTGCGCCGGTCCGCAGCAAGCAATCACTCACGGAGCCGTTGCCGTGGTGTTTGCCAAGTCCGTGCCGATTCCCGAAATTGCCGTGCATGGAACTCGCACTCGAACGTCTCACCCTGCGCAGCTGGCGCCCGGACGACGCCCCGGTCATTGCGTCGCTCCTCAACAACTACAACATCTGGCAGTATACCAGCGACCGGATTCCGCATCCCTACGCCCTCGCCGACGCCGAGGCGTTCATCGCGCGGACCATGGCCACGGAGCCCGAGTGCAACTTCGCCATCACGCTTGATGATCAACCCATCGGCTCGATTGGCTACACGCAGAAGGCGGACATCAGCCGGATCGTTGCCGAGCTTGGCTACTGGTTAGGCGAGCCCTACTGGGGAAAAGGGTATGCCACCGAGGCTGCCCGCGGCCTCTGTGAATGGATCTTCGCCAATCGCGAGATCTGGCGCCTCGAAGCGATCGTCTTCACCCATCACCCCGTGTCGCGTCGCGTGCTGGAGAAGGCAGGCTTCACCCTCACCCACACCGCACGCAAGTCCGCCATCAAGGAAGGTGTGATACGCGATGAGTGGCTCTTCGAGCGTGTCAGAGAATCCTGACGCGTTCCCCACCTCGACATCTTCTCCCTACTGCACCGCCCCGAACCACCGCTCGTACCAGGCAATCGACCGATTCAGCACGTCCACCAGGTGCCCCGTCTCGCGCAGTCCATGACCTTCGCGAGGGTACCGCAGCATCACGGTCTCCACCCCCACGTCCTTCAGCGCCACGTAGAATTGCTCAGCTTCGGCGATCGGCACGTCGTTGTCGTTCTCGCCATGCACCAGAAGTGTAGGGGTCTTCACTCGGTCGACATACCGGAGGGGTGAACGAACCCACAGCGTGTCCATCAGACTTTTCTGGTGCGGAAAGGCGCCGAACTCCACGGCCAGATAATCGTGGTAGTAGGCCATGTAGTTGAACGACACGAGATTCGAGATGGACGCGCGCGGAATGGCGGCCTTGAAACGAGTCGTGCGCGTGATCAGCCAGTTGGCCAGCTGGCCACCGTAGCTCCCGCCCTCCACGCCCAAACGATTCGCATCCGCCCACGGGTATCGCGTCAGCGCCGAGTCGATCGCCACCAGGATGTCCTGCGCTTCCGCCCCGTTCTGGTCGCCAAAAATGGCATCTGCATGTTCCTGGCCGTAGCCGGTCGAGCCGCGGTAGTTGACCATGATCACCCCGTAGCCCTTGGCGGCATACACCTGCGCGCTGGCGTTGAACGCCGGACCCTGCTGTCCGTGAGGGCCGCCATGGATGAGGGCAATCAGTGGTGCCTTTTGCCCTGCGCGCATGCCGGCCGGTAGCGTGACAAACGACTGCACCGGACGACCCCCGACACTACGCACCGTGAAGGAGTCCACCCGCGCCACCGTCCGCATGGACAAGACCGGTGTGTTGAGCTGCGTCAGGCGTCGCGGCCCACCCTTGGTCCCGCGCACATAGAGCTCCGAAGGATGGTCGGGGCTGGTGTAGCCGTACACCACGGTCCCGTCGGCGCCCAGCGACCACGATCCCACCGATCCCCAGTCCTGCAACACCTTGGTCGTCTGCCCATCGCGCGGGTTGTGGCGATAGAGATGCGTGTTGCCATGGTCCTGGATGGAGAAGTAGAGCCACTGTCCATCGCGCGACCAGTGCGGCGCCCCCTGCCGGTTGTCGATCCGCACCACCTCCTGACGATTGGTGCCGTCGGCATTCATGGTCCACACATGGGTGTCTTCCATGGTGGTTTCCGACGACGTCAATTCGCGTTTTGTGCCGAGGTAGGCAATGCTGCGACCATCCGGGGACCAGGTGGGATTGTACTCGGCGTTTTTTGTTGTCGTGAGCCGTCGTGTGACGCCATCGGCCACGCGCACTGCAAACACATCGTAGTTGAAGAAGCGGTCGGGGTCGGCTTCGCGGTTGGAGACAAAGAGGATTTCGTCGCCCCGTGGAGACCACTCGATGGAGTGCTCGTAGAAATCACCGCGGGTGAGCTGCTGCACCTGCCCGGTGGCCACGTCGGCCACAAAGATGTGCAGTCGCCGGTTGTCGTTGAACCGCGTCAACCCTTCAGTTGCTGTTGGTTTGTAGAGATAGCGGGTGATGACCATCGGATCGCCGTTGGCATCGGCCTCGGGGCCCGGGGTCGACGACACAAAGGCGATGCGGCTCCCGTCGGGCGCCCAGCTCATGCGCTCACCCGACGTGGGCAGGGGATGGTTGGTGCCGGACACCTCGGCGACAAACCGCGCGCTGCCGCCCGCCGCGTCGGCGACGATCAGTCCGAACCGCTCACCCTCGCGGCCGAAGTAGGCGACCCGGTCGCCGCGGGGCGACCATCGGGCGCCCGACACCCCTTCGCCCTCGCGGCCGAAGCGTACCGACTCGCCGGACGCGAGATTGATGACCCGCACCTCCGATGAGGGACGTCCTGGTGCGTCGGAATGCGTGACGGTGAAGACCGCCCGCGAGCCGTCGGGTGCGATCTGGACATCGCCGACGGCCTTCAGCTTGTGCAAGTCGGCGGCCTGGAGGCCCTGCTGCGCCTGGACCACGGGTGCCGCGGCCAGGAGTACCAGCCCCCAACAGCCGCGCGAGTGTAGTAGCATGGTTGGCAAGGTACGAGTCATGGAGAATCTGCTTCCAGAGCGCGCTCGTCCACCATCCCCGGCTTTGAAATTTCCGCGTTAGGTGACCTTCTCCCACATGGTCGGCAACGGGTCGGCGAGAGTCACGCGGACACTGTCGCGGCCAAAGTACGGTGTGTTCGCCGGCTCCAGCGGGCCAGCGGCCACGGGCCGGTACCGGGACGCGACACTGGCATCGGTAAAGCGATACTGCGTGAACCGCACAACCAGGCATCCGCCCACCTTGAGCAGCTCATCCAGCCGGGTGATCTGCTCGTCGAAGCGCTGGAACGGATACATCTCGGCAATGCTCTCCAGCTGCTGCGACTCCACCAGGTGCGGTGTGCGCTGCAGGACCGCCATGCACAGGATGGCATCGAATGGCGCGTATGCGGCGAGGTTGGCAGCAGACGACCGGATGAACGTCACCCCGCTATCAAGGTTGCGCTGACGACAGATGGCCAGGCACCGCGGGTTGATCTCGGCGCCAACAATGCTGGCGAGCGGCAGATATTGGCGCAGCGAAACAACTTCCTCACCGGTCGAACACCCATATGACAGAACGGACCGCGCCTTCCCCTCGCCGAGTAACGTCCTGAGGGCAGCGAACACATCGGGATAGCGGTCCAGCCAGGTCACCGTGGTGGTCTGGTGCACCTGGCCGGGTCGGGAAATGGCCAGCCAGAGCCGGGCGCGTTCGTGCGGATCGGTGGCAAGTGCTCGCAGGGCTCGCGCGAGCGAAAGTCCGCGCCGTGCGCTGGCAGACACTCCGCGGCGCAGGGCACTCGAACCTTCGGGGGGTGGTGCCGACAGCTGGCGTAGAGCCAACCGCAAACCCATGCGTTTGAAGTGGAGGGTTCACCGCAGGGCACAGTGGTGCTGCAGACCTCGAGGCAACACAAGGATGCAAGTCACAACTGGCTGCCGCAATGAACTCTCGTACCGACCGCAGCCTGCCTAACGCACTCCCTGGCAGAGAATGGCCATCACCCCTTCGGCGCTGCAGCTTCCAGCAGCGCGCGCGGAGGCGGCCCGAGCCGGCCGTGCGGCGGCCACCTGGCGTCTCGCCGTGTTGGTCCACCGTGCGCGAGTCCCCCGCACGTCGATGTGCGCAAATGGCCCGCTCGGGCCTGTCTCATGATAGAGCCCAAGCCCGCCCACCAGCTCCGGGTACCGGTGTTCGGTAAGCGCCACCGCCCGGTCGAGCACGTTCAGGTCGGCATAGGTTACCCGGCCATCGAGGTCGAGGTCATCCATCCGCCCGTCCCGATTGGCGTCGATGATGATGTCCGCCGCATCTCCGAACTGATGCCGAGAGGAGCGCGCCATCCCTTCGCCGGTCCCGCGGGTGTTGTACTGCGGCGATCGGAAGCCAGAGAGCACGACTACATGGTTTGTCGCAACCCCAAATGACGACAGCGCGTCGAGGACGAGCTCGAGTTTGTCCAGGAGCTCTTCGCGCAGCACCACGTACTTGGGCCAGACGTGTTGCTGGTCATGTGTGATGAAGTCACGGAGCACGAAATGCGTCGAGAGACGGGTGTCGGCGTTTTCGCGCGTGACCTCGATAAAGCCATCGGGGTTTTCGTACTGGTCACTCACCGATCGCATTTCACCCGGCCAGTAGCCCAGATGGTATCCGTTGAGATGCGTCCCGAGCTTGCGGCTCCACGGCGCCATGGTGACAAAGGTGAAGCGCTCGTCGCCCGCGTCCAGCTCGCGAATTCCGGGGCTGCGTGCGTCATCGCCGAATCGGTCGGTGAGTCCGGGGTAGGCGTCGGTCTCCGAAGCGTCGAGAATTCGCACGCGCAGATCGCCGCTCCGCCCCTCGAGCGAATCACTCTCCAGAGGGCTCCGCCGAGCCCGCCGCACCATCGGGACATTCACGAGTTCCGCCCGAACCTCCGGCGAAAACGGCGAACTCAGATCGGCGCGAGCTTCGCTCCCCGATACCAGTTGGGCACCAAATACGATGAGGGCGCCCGCGAGCGGAACGGAGAGGGCAGGGCGAAGGCGGGAGAGCACTGACATATCAGACACGGGACGATCGGTCGCGTGGGGAGGCAACTCACTTGGCGACAACGAGATAGACGATGTGAGCAAGGTCGCGAGATGCTATCACTCCGCGTCACCCGCGCGTCACGTGGCGGGCCCTCGATCGTCTGTCCGAGAGACACTTTGTCACTTTCGCCCAGGTGCCCAAATGCCGAACTCACCATCACGGTCCGCGACGCGGGCACTGGTCAGACCTCAGGATCGTCTGATCGACATCCTGGCCGTGATCACGCTGCTGGGGGGAGTCGCTCTCTTTGCTATCGGTCGCACTTCGCTCACCTCACTGGCGAACGACACCTACCCCGCCCCCCCAAAGGGTGTGTCGTGGGTGTCGGTGGCCGAAAAACACGACAGCCAGACCCGATGGGGTGTGGGGTTGGCACTTGCAGGGCTTGTGTTGTCTACCGGGGCGGCCATGAAACACGCCTCCGCCCGCCGCCGCGCCCTCTGAGCTGACGCGGCGCGGCTCGCGTGTGCGAGCTACTTCCTGAGGTACGCGTCCGTCCCGTTGAGCCAGTCCTCACGCGGCGGATTGAAGACGTCGACATCGAGCGTGTCTTCCATCGCCTCAGCCTTGTGCCAGACCATGCTCGGGATGACCAGCACCTCTCCCGCTCTTACCTCGACGACCTCGCTTTCGTCCTCGCCAATCCAGAACCGCAGCCACCCCTCGAGCACATAGGTCAATTGCTCGTTGTGATGGTTATGCCGCGGCACGATTGCCCCCTTCTTGAGGTACACGTGCGCCAGCATCATCCGCGGACCTGTGATCAGGCGTCGGCCGATGTTGGGGTTCACCTCTTCGATGGGCATCGCGTCCCAGCGATGATGCACAACTGACGACATGCGGGGCTCCGGGCGGGGGTTGAGTCCCCCAGAATACCCATGCGAACGCTCCGAAACGAGACCAGATTCCCGTCCCAAGCCCGCCTCCCCCTGGTCACGCCGTAAGCCTCTCCCTTGCGCGCGCTCACACAGGAACTATCTTAGTACTAAGATATTATGGCACGTTCCTCATTTTCCGCATCCGCAGTTCCCGCTGCCGCCAAGGCTGAAACAGCCGAGCGCGAGTACGACGAGGAGACTGCAACGGCGCTCAAACTCTGGGTGACGCTGTCTCGAGCGCACGCAGCCCTGGCCGCACATGCGCAGGACGACGTCAGACAGGCCGGGCTGAGCATTGGGGAGTTCGCGGTGCTGGAGCTGCTCTACCACAAGGGACCGACACTGCTGGGGGACATCCAGCGAGGCGTGCTGGTTTCGAGTGGGGGGATCACTTTCCTGGTCGACAAGCTCGCCGAAAAGGGGCTCGTGGAACGCCGCGATTGCCCGTCGGACCGGCGCGCGCGTTATGCCGCACTGACCGGGGAAGGAGAACAGCTGCTGCAGCGGATCTTCCCCGTGCACGCGCGTCGCATTGTCGAAGCGGCACGAATGCTCTCCAGCGACGAACAGCGGATGACGACGGACCTTCTCAAGCGACTCGGCAAGGGTGCCGCAGCGCAGGGTCCCGGAAAGTAGGCGTTCCGTTCGGCCGCCCCGGGGGCGGCACGGAGTTGCATGAAATGACAACCACGCTTCACACGCAGGGCTTCCACCACATCACGATGGTCTCGTCCAACGCGGCCCGCACGCTGGCGTTCTATCGTGAGCTGCTCGGTGTTGGACTGGTCAAGCGAACGGTCAATTTCGACGATCCGTCGTCGTATCATCTCTACTTCGGCGACGAAACGGGCGCGCCGGGGACGATCCTCACCTTCTTCGAGTGGGCACACCTCCCGCGTGGCACATGGGGCGTGGGTGGGGTCCATCATCTCGCGTTAGGTGTCGCAACACCCGAAGCCCAGCTGAAATGGAAACGCCGGCTCACCGACGCCGGTGTGCCGGTGAGCGGACCGTTCAATCGTGGCTACTTCCGCAGCATCTACTTCACCGATCCCGATGGGCAGGTGCTGGAGATTGCCACCAAAGGTCCGGGCTACACGATCGACGAGTCGGCTGACAGCCTTGGTATGGCGGAGGTGATGCCTCCTCCAGCGCAGCTCCCGGGCACACGCAACGAGGCCGACATTGCCGCGCTGACACATCCCGAGCCGGTGCCGATGATCAGCGCCGACATGGCGCTCATGGGTATTCATCATATCAGCGCCATTACCAGCGATCTGGTGCGGCTCGACGAGTTTTACAGTCAGGCGCTGGGGCTTGGGCTGGTGAAGAAGTCATTCAATCAGGACGACCCACGCATCAAGCACTGGTTCTGGGCGGCGCGCGAGGGCGCCGACGTCGCGCCACACAGCGCGCTCACCTTCTTCGGGTGGCCAAAAGGTGGAAAGCAAACTCGTCAGGGCGTCGGGCAGACACATCACATCGCCTTCCGGGCCCGAAACGAAGACGAGCAGCTGGCCTGGCGCGATCACCTGCTGACATCGGGCGTGCATGTATCGCCCGTGATGGACCGGACATACTTCAAGAGCATCTACTTCCGCGATCCTGATGGTCTCCTGCTCGAGATTGCCACCGATGGACCGGGCTTTGGCATCGATGAAGCGCCGGGCAAGCTGGGGACCGAGTTGCGGCTGCCGGCCTGGATGGAAAACGAACGCGCACAAATCGAAGCGGGGCTCGCTCCGCTGGGGGTGTAGAGCATGACAAGCGCCAAACGCATTGCAGCCGCCGAGATCGTCGCTCGTGGTCCGGGATCAACTGATGGCTGAGCCGCTGGCGCCGCATGGCACGGCGCAAATCCTCCGGGGAGGTGTACCTCTCGCTCGTGCGAGGGGTGCCCTCGTCATGATTCACGGCCGAGGAGCGAGTGCAGAGAGCATCGCCAGTCTGGCCCCGCTCCTCGGCGCAGACGACTTTGCCATTGTCGCACCTCAGGCGCAGGGGAACACCTGGTACCCCTACAGCTTTCTTGCGCCCATGGCGCAGAACGAACCCGGCATTTCATCAGGGATCGCGCTCATTGAGTCGCTGGTGCAGGGCTTGGGAGAGGAAGGGATTCCCGCGGACCGCGTGGTGCTTGTCGGGTTTTCGCAGGGCGCCTGCCTCACGACAGAGTTTGTCGCGCGTCACCCACGCCGTTACGGCGCGGTGCTCGGGTACAGCGGTGGGCTCATCGGACCGCCGGGCACGCCACGCGACTACCCCGGTTTACTCGACGGGACGGCGGTATTCCTTGGCTGTAGCGACGTGGACGCCCACGTCCCCGCCGATCGCGTGCGAGAGACCGCCGAAGTGCTGGGGAGGTTGGGCGCCGTGGTGGACATGCGGTTGTATCCCGGCATGCCCCACACGGTCAACGAAGAAGAGATCGCGGTAGGGCGGGAGCTGCTGAGAGCACTAGCGAGTTAGGTCTGCGCCCTGTCCCGTTTCGCGCAGCCCATCTCCCATCTCCCATCTCCCATCTCCCATTTGCCCTCTGCCGCCTGCCGTCTGCCCTCTAACGGCCAAACGGCGTCCTGTTCATCGCCACACGCCCATTGCTTACCACCATCAGCACATCCGCCAGTGCTTTGGGGTCGGCAAAGGGATTGCCTTCCACCAGAATCAGGTCTGCTTCGTACCCCACCTTGAGCTGCCCGACCTTGTCACCGATCCGCAGCAACTCGGCGGCGCTGGTCGTGGCAGTTCGCAGCGCTTCCAGCGGTGTCATGCCCGCGTCGACAAAGAGCGCGACTTCGGCGGAAATGCGTGACAGGCTCGAGGCGCCGTAGTCAGTGTCGGCCCCGGTGGCGATCTTCACGCCCATGCGATGGGCCTTCTTTACGGCCTCGGCCACGATCGGCGCCATGAACTTGCCGCGTAGCGTGAGGATGGGGTCGTCGTAGTCACCCCCCGGCTGCATCAGGTCCAGGATCGTGATCCACGTCGGCACGAACCAGGTGCCCTTCTCCTTCATCAGCCGCAAGGTGGAGTCTGAGAGCCAGGTGCCATGTTCGATGCTGCGCACACCGGCCTTCACCGCCGCATAGGCGCCTTCGTCTCCATGAGCGTGGGCCATGACTGGCAGGTTGTGTTTGGTCGCCTCATCCACAATCCAGCCGAGCTGCTGTTCGGTGTAGGTCTGCTTGCGGGGATCGGTGTCGGGGAGCCCGGCGCGTTCGGTGCCGCGGGTCTTGATGAAGTTGACTCCGCGCTCGGCGTTGATACGCACCACCTGCCGGAGTGCCGCCTCGGTGGTCACTCCACCGCTGAGTTGCGCCAGCCGTGAGTCGGCGAGAATTGTTTCGCCGAGGTTGGGTGAGACAAAGACGCCAGTCGCGATCATGTCCGGGCCAGGGACAGCGCCGCTTTTTACCGCCTCACGGAGCGCGACATCCTGGTAGGCAGGCACGCTCGCGCTGCGCACCGTGGTCACCCCCGACTCCAACGCGCGTTTGGCGCTGGCGAGGGAGGCAATGTGGGTGTGCACATCGATGAGTCCGGGGACCAGGTAGCGGCCACGGCCATCAATCACCTGTGCTCCCGCTGCGGGGGTGTATGTGCCCGTCACAACCTCGGCGATGCGGCCATCCCGAACCACGAGGGCTCCTTGTCCGATGAGGCCGCGGGCTCCATCACCCATGTTGACGTTGGTGATCACCAGGGTCTGACCCTGGGCGCCGAGTGTGGAGGCGAGAATGAAGGCGGCGGCGAGGTTGAGTCGGAGCATATTCATTGGAGAGGTGATGCGAGACGAGTGTCCAGAAGCTATCTCTCCGCCGGAATCGTGCGAGGCGTAACGACAGGGCTTTGTCGGCGTCTCATCGGTGGGCTCCAGTGGCCCGCACGCCATTCGGGCACGCGAGAGGAGCGGATGACTCAACGAAGACCAACAAGAATCGTGTGGCTGCTGCTGGTCAGCCTGGGTGCCTGCGGCGACAACACGGGGTCCAACGAGGTGACGCCCCCGCCCGGGGCTATCGCCGGAACCTTCGACCGCATCCAGGCACAGATCCTCGCACCAACCTGCACCGCCGGATGTCACACCGCCGGCACCGCCTTCGCGACATCGTCGGGGCTCGTGCTCGACCGGGCGGTGGCATACGCCAACCTGGTTGGCGTCGCGCCCAGGAATACATCCGCCAAATCGGATGGCCTGCAGCGCGTGAAACCCTTCAAGGCCGACTCGAGCCTCCTCTACCACAAACTGGTCATCGCTGACGGCCACCACTCGGCCGGCTACGGATCGATCATGCCGTTAGGCGGCGACCCTGTCTACAATGGCCAGCTCGAGTACATCCGGCGCTGGATCGAGGCCGGTGCGCCGGAGAAGGGAAGTGTGGTCGACACGATGGTGCTTGCCGATCGTACTCGACCCGTTCCCACGGCCTTTGCCCCACTGGCTCCACCAGCCAGCGGGGTGCAGCTCAAGATCGACGCGTTCAGTGTGAACCCCAACTTCGAACGGGAGTTGTTCCTCTATCGCCAGGTGAACAACAGCGGTGACCTGTATGTGAACCGCATCGAAACACGGATGCGCTCGAACTCGCATCACTTGCTGCTGTACACATTTGACAACATCCCGTCGTTCATTCGCCCGGCATTCAACGTGGTGCGCGACATCCGCAATGCCGATGGATCGCTCAATTTTGTGAACATGCTGCCGATGGGGTTCCACGTCTTTTTTGCCGGCACGCAGACACCGTCGTCGGACTACCGGTTTCCCGACGGCGTGGCGCTGCGGCTTCCTGCGCAGGGGGCCATCGATCTCAACTCGCACTATGTGAATCGCACCACCACGCCCATCACGGGCGAGGCCTACGCCAATCTGCACACCGTGCCGCAGTCGGCCGTGCGTCGCGTGGCCCGGACACTCAACATGGGGAACACCGACATCAACCTTCCCCCGCGTAGCCGCGTCACGCTCACGAAGACCTTCACGGTCAGCGACTCGTCGATGACGGTGTTCATGCTCACATCGCACATGCATGAGCGGGGAGAGCGGTTCGTGGTCCGAATTGTAGGCGGGCCGCGCAACGAGGAGGTTGTCTACACCACCACGGACTGGGCGCATCCCGACATCATCAACTACTCGCAGCCCATCGTGCTCCGTCGCGGAGAGGGACTGCGGTCGGAGATCACCTACAACAACACCACCGACCGCACCATCCGCTTCGGCCTCACCAGCGCCGACGAAATGGGAATCATCTTCGGGTACTTCTACTGAGAGGGGCCGCGACACCAGCGTGCGTGGCCCCGACCCTCTGACCTGCCATCCCAGCTCGTGTCGGCAGGAGTAAAGGAGCGAGGGGATCGCGCCCCTTGGCGGTCACGCCGAGTGGGACAGAACGTCTTCCCGGTCGGGATGGACCTGCAGGGGAGTGTGCCCGAGGTCACGGGTGGGTCGTCAGTGGGTTGTAGCCGCAGTGGAGCAACCCTGGATGAGCATTCGATTGAGCGATCCCCGGCCCGAAGCCGCGGAGTTACAGACCGAAGGACCCACCCCCGCACGCGTGTGGGGAGATCAATGGCTGCGTGTGTCCGAAAAAGTCCTCAAGGGGCTGAACCATCAGCTCACCAACCGGGTTGCATCTCTCGAGGCAGTGGCCGCCCTCTTTGACGACGACGAAGAGGTCCCGGACCCCCAGCTGGTCAAGTCGCTCGCGCAGGAAGTGAAGCGGCTCAACCACCTGCTTCAGCTCTACCGCCTGATGCCGGCCGAGCCTTTTGTCACCACCGAGGCGGTGCGGATCCAGGACGTGATTCCCCTCGTGATGGAGCTTCATGGGCATCACGCCGATCTCCGCGGTATCCCCATCGAGATCACGGCAAATGGAGACACACCTCCCGTGCTGGTGCGCCCCTCAGCCATGCTGCGCTGTCTGTTGGTCCTTCTCGAAAGTGCGGCCGGTAACGCGCTCCGGTCGGGGTGTCAGGCGACGCTTCACCTGAAGTATGGGGGCACCGCCTCCGAGGTCTTCGTGGAATTCGACGCGCCTGCGCCCAGGGGCCAGCTGCTCTTCACAGGAGATGGAAGCCTGATCCACGCGGTAAACGCGGGTCTGGCGCATGCGCATGGTCACGCGACTGCGGAGTTGTCACACGCGGAGCCGTGCGACCGGATTACCTATACCCTTACCATGCCCACGCTCGCCGAAGCACGTCGGGCTGAGCGGGAAAACGCACTCTAGCTGAGGCGTTAAAGCAGGCGGGCAGGCGTGGTGCCACGCGCTCCGAACGAGGGGGCCGCGGCGACCACTGACCCGGGGTTCGGTGTCGCTCAGCCGAGACCGTTCAGCATGCCTCGCGCAAAGACCGCAGGGTCACCCGCAGTCGGCTCACTGCTTTCGCCCGGATCTGCGACACACGCGACTCGCTGACACCAAGAATTTCCGCGATCTCGGCAAGCTTGAGCTCTTCGAAGTAGTAGAGCGAAAGCACATTGCGCTCCTGCTCCGGCAGATCCATCAGCGCTTCGCGGAGGTGTTCAACCTCCTGCGAGTGCGTAATCCGGTCTTCCACATCGTCATCCTCGGCCGCGATCAAATGCTCCATCGGGATACGGGAGCCGCTCGGCGTGCCTTCAGTGGTGCGCTCCAAGGGAATGAAACGCCCGGCGTCGGTTTCAGACTGCCATCGGAATAGCGTGGGGAGGTCGATCCCCATGGCAGAGGCGAGCTGGTTCTGGTCGGGTGTCTGACCCAACGAACGCGTCAGCGTTTCCGTCGCGGAGTGAAGGTCACGTGCCCGTCGACGAACCGAGCGAGGCACATGATCCTGGCGTCGAAGCTCATCCAGCATGGCGCCGCGAATGCGTGGGGCGGCGAAGGTGGAGAAGGCGAGGCCACGCGAGGAATCGAAGTTGTTGAAGGCTTCGATCAACCCGATTGTCCCTGCGCTGACCAGCTCATCGAGCTCTACTTCCATCTGCTTCGCTCGGCATAACTGCCGCGCGACATGGTAGACGAGTCCGATGTGCTCGCCGAGCAACCGTTGCCGGTTGTCGAGCGCAGCATTTGTCGGGTGAAGTGCCATCGCGTTGCCCATGGAGTCCGTTCCTGATCGGGTTCACGCGGCGCGCAATCCAGAGGCTCTGGTTCGGCGTCGCGCCACTCACAAAGGCAACGCCCGTTCCCAACGAACGCGGCGACTGCGGCAGAGGCGATGAAGAAGCCGTAAGCTCTTGATACACAAGCGGATACATGACATCTGCCTGGCACATTTTAGGGGCAAACACGGCCTCCAGCCGGTCGCCGCTCCCGGTAGATATTGCCGACACAGGCACCTCTTACCGGGCAGAAAACGCGATTTTCGTCACGGAGGGCTCAAGAATTGGCGAGGCATGCCGATACCCTCGCGTGTAAGCGTCTCATACGATTGGAGCTTCCGTGAGCGAGCGACGACCCCTCGACTTGACCGATTTGCAGTTGCGCCAGGAAACCCCGTTTCCTCCGATGATTGTCATTCCGGAAACGGCGCCAAAGAACAAGCCCATGGGCCGACCCAAGGCTCCGTTGGCCGACTGTGGGCCGGGACGGCTGGATGCCGACCAGGTCGCCGAGTATCGCAGGCGCCTCGCCCGAGGCTTCTATAGTTCGCCCGCGGTGGTGCGAGAGGTGGCACGCCGTATTCTCGACAGCGGCGATTTGTAGACGATATCGCGCGATTTCCGCACGTGCGGGAACGAACCAATTTTCTGGAGGACCACCGGTCTCACTGGCGGTGCGGACCGGTCTCCATCAAGCTCCTGTAGATGCGAATCGCAATCACAGGAGCTTCAGGTTTTATTGGGCGGCCACTGGTGGCTACCCTGCGCGCCGCCGGCCACGACGTGCTGACAATCGGTCGAGGGCCTGACGCCACGGTGTCGTGGTCACCCGCGACCGGGGCGATCGACGCCTCCAGGCTCGCAGGTGTGGAGGCCGTCATTCATCTCGCGGGCGAACCCATCGCGCAGCGCTGGACAGAATCGTCGAAGCGCGCCATCCGCGAGTCGCGCGTGCAGGGCACGTCGCTGATTGCCCGCACCATGGCCTCGCTCAGTCCCAAACCCGCCGTGCTGGTGAGTATGTCCGGCGTCGGCGTCTACGGAGATCGCGGCGACCAGGTGCTCGACGAATCGGCCACCCGGGCGACTGATTTTCTGGGCGATGTGGCCGCGGCATGGGAAGGTGCAGCGGATCCGGCACGTGACGCTGGAATTCGGGTGGTTCATCCCCGGTTGGGGATCGTGCTGCATCGCTCCGGTGGGGCACTCGCCAAGATGGTCCCGATATTCTCGTTAGGTGTGGGCGGGAAGATCGGGAGTGGCAGGCAATGGATGAGCTGGATCTCCCGCGCCGACGTGCTGCGGGCGTTCACCTTCATGATCGACACGCACACGCTCGCGGGTCCGGTGAACCTGGTGGCCCCCAACCCGGTGACCAACGCCGACTTTACGGCCGCCCTGGGGGCCGCACTTCATCGCCCGGCCATAGCGCCGGTGCCCGAGTTTGCCATCCGGTTGCTCTACGGCGAGATGGGCGTGGCAACGGTCATCGGCGGTCAGCGTGTCCGGCCGGCCGCACTCGAAAAGGCAGGATTCCGGTTCGAGTATCCTGACCTGCCGGGAGCGCTTCGGGTGGCGCTCGATCGCTGAAATCGCGCAACACACTGCCGGTCTTTAAGTTCCGGTGTTCCTGAAACCTCAACGACAGCCGTGGCGTAGGGCTGGGCACAACAATGATCGCCATCATCATGGAAGGGCTCCTCTTTGTCGCACTGGTTGCGGCAGCTGGTGCCCTTTTGTTCTTCCTGCTCACGACGTTCACCCCACTGGGACGCCGGATGAAGGAAGTGAAGAATCGCAAGACAATCGAAGAAGAGGTGTCGCTCCATTGTCCCATTCACGGGGCGCTGGTGGCTGACACGATGGTCCGCTTGCCGTCCGGCGAGCGTGTCTGTCCTCAATGTTTCAAGGAGACTGTATGGCAGACTCGTTAGGTGATGTCCTCGGTTCCATTCGCAGTCGCACGCCGTCCGCGGGTGGTGGTGGCCTGATCCGGAAGGTGATCCTCCTGGGGCTGGTGCTGCTGGTCGTTGGGGTGCTGATGCCGTCGTGTGTCACGTACGTCGAGCCGGGGCACGTGGGCATTCTGATCCATCGGGCCGGTGGTGGGGTCGATCCCAAGCCGCTCGGTCCCGGCTTCCGCATGCGCAATCCCATGCTGAGCGCCATTGAGGAGTACCCGGTGTTCATGCAGACGCTGGTGCTCACACGCGACGAAGCGGAGGGGTCACCCAGCAACGACGAGATCAATGTCAATTCGCAGGAAGGGCAGCCGCTGTCGCTCGACGTCGCCATGTCGTTCGAGCTCGATCCTGTGAAGGTCCCCAAGCTGTACGAAACATTTCGCTCGGATATCGACCTGATTCAGCATGGGTATGTCAAGCAGACCATCCGCCAGGTGCTGCAGGAAGTGGTCGGTGGTGAGCCGATCGCCGACATTCTCGGTCCCAAAAAGGCCGAAGTCGTGGCACGCTCGCAAAAGCTCCTCGAATCCCGTCTGGCACTCTACGGCATCCTCGTCAGGCAGTTCACGATCAACGAAACACGCGCACCGTCGAGTGTGATCGACGCGATCAACGTGAAAAACGTCATGCAGCAGCAGGCCCTGACGGCGCAGAACGAGTTGCAGAAGAACGAATTCCAGGCCCGTGGTGACTCCATCAAGGCTGCGGGGCGTGCCAAGGCCATCACCGCCGAAGCTGAGGCGCAAGCCAAGGCCAACCGGTTGCTCGCCGAGAGCCTCACGCCGTCTCTGGTGCAGTATCGCATGGTCGACAAGTGGAACGGCGTCATGCCCACGGTGTCGGGTGGGAGTACTCCGCTGATTCAGCTGCCAACGCCGAAGTGACGGGCGCAGCAGAGCAGAACCAGGTGGCGCGCAGGCAACAGCCTGCGCGCCGCTTTCTATATCGGACACCATGGGCGGGCTTCCTTCTGTCGGCGATGCTGCTCCACGCCTGTGCGCCAGCGCGCGAGCAGGAGCAGCCCCTGGTGGTGTTTGCCGCCGGCAGCCTGGCGCGCCCGTTAGGCGCCGCCCTCGACTCGTTCCGGGTCGCCACAGGCATTGAAACGTCCCTCGTACCGGCGGGGAGCCTCGACCTGGCGCGACGCGTCACCGAACTCGGGCAGACACCCGATGTCATCGCGCTGGCCGACGAAGACGTCTTCCCAAAGCTGTTGATGCCGGCGCATGTGACATGGTACGCCCGGTTTGCCCGTAATCGCATGGTACTGGCACGGCGTGACTCGGCTGCTACGGCGGGCACTCGGTGGTGGGAGGCACTCACCCGGCCAGGTGTGGAGACGGGGCGCTCTGACCCCGACCTCGATCCCGCAGGCTATCGCACCCTGATGCTTTTTCAGCTCGCCGAGCGACACACGACTGTGCCGGGTTTGGCTGCGGCGCTCGAAGCTGGCAGTCCGCCACGCAATATCCGGCCAAAGTCGGCGGAGCTGGTGGCGCTCCTTCAGGCGGGTGAGCTCGACTACGCCTGGATGTATGAATCGAGTGCTCGCGGGGCACGGCTCCCTTTCGACACACTTCCCTCGGCTATCGACCTCGGCGCGGCAACAGAGGCGGCGACATACGCCACCGCCAAAGCCCGCGTACGTGGTGGCGCTCCGGGAGACACCATCGAGATTTCTGGCGCACCCATCACCTATGGCGTCAGCGTCCCCATCAAAGCGGCGCGTGCAACCGACGGACAGGCGTTTGTTCGATATCTCTACTCGACGGAAGGTCAGCGCATACTCCGTCGCGAGTTTCTCGACGCGACGAGTGTTACACAGGTGGTGGGCACAGGTGCACCCGACCTCACTCCACCGCGCTGAGTCCACCCCTCGCGCGACGTGCGTCACCATTTTGCCAATGCCCTCCAAGGAAGGGCCCGGCACGCGGTGTTGCATCAGGCGGAACGCTACGATGCAGGGGCAGACAAAGTGCCTAACGTAAGCGCTTGCTGCAGAAGGACTTGAGATTCCGGTGCCACAGGGAACGCTGCTTGCCTTGTCAGTAGGCAACCCTTCATCACACGGAGCTACTGCATGCGTTCCCTCTCAAGGCTGTCTCTCGTTACAATCACCGGCATTGTCACAGCGTGTGGCGGTGCAGACTCCAGCGGGGCCCTCGCTCCCGAGGGTGCACTTCTCGGCTCGAATGGCGGCGGTTCGGTCAGCACAACGGCCATCGCGCTGCGAGTGAAATGCGAACTGCGCGTGGGTCGCCGCTCCAAGATTTCGGTCGACGGGAACAACCTTGCACCGCTCAACGCGATGTGGAGCGCCCGTGTGGCTTCGGGTGGTCGCACCGCCGCTGCACCGGCTCGTCAGGGCGTCGGTGACGAGGTCGACTTCGATTTCGACAGCAACCCCAGGGACATCGCGGCAGGGGCCACGCCGATTGCGGCGGGCTTCATCGGCATCAACAGCGGGGGTGCGGACGTCACCGCCGAGTTGGTCAGCGCCAGCGGAATGGTGGTCGCCACCGGTGGGGCGGAGTGCAGCGTCCGCTGATGCGGACTTCCACGCAGTCCGACTGACCGTCGCTTCTTCTCGTCGGGCCATGGCTCGGCGGGAAGTAGTGCTGCAGTGAGCGGTTAGTCAGCGAGCCAGCGTGACATGCCTTCTGCGACAAAGTCGTCGTCAGTGAGCCATGGGTATGCCCGCGTCACTCGATCGAGCTCTCGTTCCTGCCCAGGCGAGAGTTTTTCATGCACATCCAGACACCATGTGCCCGCGAGCAGACCTTGTCGCCTCAGCACCTCGTGGATACCGGCGATACATCCGGCAAAACCATTCGCGGCATCGAATACCGCGGCGTTGGCGTCGGTGAGGGCGGCGGCGCGGGTGAGCCATTCCGGCTCGAGGGGTGACGAGCCAGCGTCCCTCACGGAGTCGAGAAGCCGCACGGCCTCGTGTGTCCACACCGCCCACTGACCGAGCAGCCCGCCCACGATCCGGCGCTCCACCACACGGCCCCCACACTCAAAGCGGAAGGGTGTGAGGAGATCCGCCACGATGTTGTCATCATTGCCCGTGTAGAGTGCGATGTCCTCGCGCCCTGACTCCACCACCGCGCGCACCACATCCAGCGTCTGGTACCTGTTGAACGGTGCGATCTTGATGGCCACCACATTGGGGATCTCGGCAAACTCGCGCCAGAAGGCGTGATCAAGCAGGCGTCCACCAACCGCCGGCTGCAGGTAAAAGCCCACCACCGGCATCACTTCAGCCACGTGTCGGCAGTGACGCATGAGCGCCGCAAGGGGCGCGTCACGCAGGGCGGCCAGGCTCAGCAGGACCGCGTCGTAACCAAGGAGACGCGCCAGCTCCGCTTCGTCCACGGCCTGCGACGTCTCACCCACCACGCCCGCAATCAGGGCCACGTCGCGCTCGCCCCTCCATGCCCGTGTTGTGTCGCGTGCCAGTTCGAGCACCGGCCGCAACATGCCATGTTCGCGAATGGCAAACTGCGTGGTGTGTACCCCGACGGCGAGGCCACCAGCCCCCGCGTCGATGTAATACCGCGTCAAGGCGCGCTGTCGCCGCTCGTCGATGGTGCGCCGCGGGGTCAGGGCCAACGGGTGCGCCGGAATGACCTGCCCCTGCAGGAGATGTTGCCGAAGAGTCAGAACGTGCCCTCCCGCTGCTCGAAGTGTGTAGGTTTGCCGCTGGTGGTGCCACCCGCTCCAACCCACTCGGCCACCCAGCGCATCAGCGTCTCCGCGTCGACCCGGGGCCGGCCGAACAGCTGCTGCATGCGGGTGGTGTTGCTCAGCAGCGCATCCGGAAGTTCGTTCCCACTGAACACGACCTCGCGCGCGAAATATCTGCCAAACGCCAGCGCAACGTCGCGCACGGACAGCGTCTCGGACCCGGTGAGGTTGAGGGTGAGCGGTGGTGTGCTGGCGGCACCAAATGCGGCAAGGGCCATGGCGTTGGCGTCGCCCTGCCAGATGCAGTTCACCCACCCCATCCGCAGGTCCACGGGCTGGCCGGTCATCACCCGCCTGGCGATGTCCACCAGCACACCGTACCGCAGGTCGACAGCGTAGTTGAGTCGGATGATCGAGACCTGGGTGCCCCAGGCGTCGGCGGCGTACTCGAAGACCCGTTCCCGCCCGAGACATGACTGCGCGTACTCTCCGATGGGCGCGGGGGTGTCGCCTTCAGTGCTTCCACCAGAGTTTACCGGAACCAGCGGATACACGTTGCCGGTGGAGAATGCCACGATTCGCGATTCGCGGTACCGCGATGCAGCAAGGGCCGGCACCACGGTGTTGGTGTACCAGGTGCGTGATGGCTGACCCTGCGTGCCGAACTTCTGTCCGGCCATGAATACCACGTTCGGCGCGTCGGGAAGCGCCTGGTACACGTGGGGATCGGCCAGATCCGTCGGGTGCACCTCCACACCACGCGCGAGCAGGAATTCGGCGACGGTTCGATCAGTGAATCGCGAAACCGCCATCACGCGGCGAGCAGTTCCAGCAAGATCCGCCGCGCGCCTGGCCATCACGGCGAGTGATGGTCCCATTTTGCCCCCCGCGCCAAGAACAACTACGTCTCCCGGGTGCGCAGCGAGAGCCGCCACCGCACCGGGCGACGGCTCGCTCAGTCGGTCTTCGAGCTCGGCGAGATCACGCGGGCCGCTCACCAGGGGGTCACGCGGTGGGTGCGCCCGGTGGTGTGGGGGGAGTCGCGCCCGGGTTGGCAAAAGACGCCGCGGCGCTCTCGAAGCCACACGTTTTGTGCGTACCGTCGCAGAACGGCCTTTTCTGGGACTGCCCGCACCGGCAGAGCGAGATGTTCTTGCCCGGTGTGGGCAGGATCTCGTTTCCGGCCGAGTCTTCGAGGCGAACCTGGGACGCTTCGTCGGCGGAAATGACGAAGGGGCCGTTGTCTCTGATACGAATTGTGATGGGCATTTCAGCAGTGTGGAGGTGCCCGTACTGCGGCAACCGCAGTGGGCAAGTGATCATCATAGTACAAGGTCCGGCGTTCGAAGTCTCAAGGGGTGACGCCCCGTATTCGTTCCCCCCGTGGATGACGAGGAGACTCAGTCACCGGCGGCTATCCGTGGCCTGCATGGCACCGGTGTGGAGATGTCGGTGTCGGCACCAGGCCCAGGCGGTCAGAAACCGCTTGTGGGGCTCTTCCGTATTGTATACAATCTCGAATCCGAAGACCCCACGCCCCCCAAAGGTGTCCATGTATTCCGTCCGCACGGTCGCGCGCGCCGCGGCCCTCCTGGTTGCCCCCGCACTCCTGCTGGCCCAGGCACCCACGCCAGCCACACCACGACGCGGGCCGTCAGATCCCGCCGAGGTCGAGGCATTTATTGATGGCCTCATGACCTCGTACCTGCGAGACAAACACATCGCAGGCGCCACCGTCTCCATTGTCCGCGACTCCACGGTGTTGCTGAGCAAGGGCTACGGCTGGTCGGACGTGGACAAACGCGTACCCGTCGATGGGCAGACCACGCTGTTCCGCATCGGCTCCATCAGCAAGACTTTCACCTGGACCGCCATCATGCAGCTGGTGGAGCAGGGGAAGCTCGACCTCAACGCCGACATCAACACGTATCTCGACTTCAAGATCCCCGCGACGTACCCGGAGCCGATCACGCTCACCCATGTGCTCACGCACACCCCCGGCTTCGAAGAAGACTCGCGCGATCTCTTCACCGAAGACTCGGCGCACATCACGCCGATGAAAACATGGCTCCCGGCGCACATGCCCAAACGGGTGCGTGCTCCCGGCATCTACTCGAGTTACTCCAACTGGGCCACCGGGGTCGCCGGGTACATTGTCGAACGCGTGAGTGGCCTGACGTTTGACGAGTACATGGAGAAGAACATCTTTCAGCCGTTAGGCATGCAGTACGCGTCGTCGCGGCAGCCCCTTCCCGCCTCGCTCAAACCCTCGATGTCGCAGGGGTACAGCTGGGCCGGAGGGCGCTGGAAGGCCGAAAAGTTCGAAATCGTCACCGGCGCCGCACCCGCTGGATCCTTCAGCGTTTCGGCGAGTGACATGGCGACGTTCATGCAGGCGCACCTGCACAAAGGCGCCTGGAACGGTACGAACATTCTCTCCGAAGCCACCGCCACCCGCATGCAGACACGCCTGCATGGGCACGATCCCCGCATTCCGGGGTTTGCGCATGGCTTCTACGAACAGAACACCGTTGGACCGCGCACGATCGGTCACGGGGGTGACACCCAGTGGTTCCACTCCGACATGATGCTCCTGCCCGCAGAAGGGGTGGGATTCTTCGTGTCGTTCAACACGAACACCGGGAGTGAAGTGTCGTTCAAGCCCTTTGCCGACGACGTCTTCGAGCACTACTACCCGGAGCCACTCCCCGTTGTCCCGCTCAAGGCCGGCACGGCCAAGGACCTCAGCAAATTTGCAGGCGAGTATCTGTTCAACCGAATGTCCTTCTCCACGATCCAGAAGGCGTTCTCCCTTGCCGGCAGCATCAAGGTGGCGGCTACCGACAGCGGCGTCCTGGTGGCGGGCACTCCCTTCGGCGATGTGCGCCTTGTCCAGGTGGACTCACTCTTGTTCCGCGACGAAAAGAGTCACGACCTCGTTGCCTTCCAGCAGGATGAAAATGGGAACATCACCCACGGCTTCATGTCGATGGTGCCCATGATGGTGCTGGACAAGTACTCCGGCCTTTCCGCACCAACCACCCATCTCTTCATTCTGGGTGCGGGACTCCTCACCGCGATTGGCGGGCTTGGTGCGAGTGTCGTGCGTTACTTCGGTCGTCACGGCCGCAAGAGTGCCCCTGATTCGCTCACGTCGCGCGGGCGCATGCTCATGGGTGTTGCCGCGGTGCTTCTTCTCGTCTTCCTTGCCGGGTTTGCCGGATTGGCGTCGAACGTTTCGAAGTTCCTGCTCGGTACGGACTTTGGCGCGCTCAAGGCGGCGCTGACACTTCCGGTGCTGGCGGCAGTGGCCGTCGTAGGCGCCGCCGTCGTCGCGGTGTTGCAGTGGATGAGTGGGGCGGGCACGACCGCGACTCGTGTTCGGCACACATTGGCGGTGGTCATCATGCTTGCGTTTTTCTGGTCGCTCAGCACATGGAACATTCTCGGATGGAAGGTCTGACGATGCGTTGTCTTGTTGCTGCCCTGTTGTTCAGTCCCGTCATTGCCGTTGCGCAGCTCACGGGGCGCCCTGTGCTCGTGGAAGCACGTATCCCCAAGCCGCCCGCAGTTCTCTCGGGCTCGGGCGGCAACTCGCTGATCTACGAGATCTGGCTCACCAACATGGAGCCGGCGCCCATGCGCTGGACACGGCTCGATGTCACCGATGGCTCGGGAGCGGCGCTGCACACCCTGGCCGATTCTGCACTCTGGCGTGACATGGCCCGCCCCTCGCAGGGCACCATCGCCTTTCTCGATCGTCCGCGGTTAGGCAACCTGCAACGTGCGGTGGTGTTTGTGCACGTCCCGCTGACCGGTCCTGCGCCGCGAGAACTGCGGCATCGCATCACGGTCACCGACTCCATCGGGACGCGCACCCTCGATCTTCGGCCCACGATGGTGGACGCGGCGCCTGCCGTGATCGGACCTCCGCTCCGTGGTGGCAACTGGCTCGCCGCCAATGGCCCCGGCAACAGCTCAGGACACCGCCGCGCGCTCATTCCAGTGGACGGTGTCCCGGCGATTGCCCAGCGTTATGCCATCGACTACGTCATGGTGGACACGGGCTTCAAAACGTTTGGTGGCGACCGGCTCAAGAACGAGAGCTACTTCGCCGAAGATGCGGACGCGCTCGCCGTGGGGGACGGAGTGGTGTCGGCGGTGAAGGACAGTATTCCTGAGAACGTGCCGGGAGCCACCTCACGAGCCGTGCCCATTACCCTCGAAACGGTGGGGGGCAACCACGTCATTCTCGACCTGGGCAATGGGCGTTATGCCTTTTATGCCCACCTCCGGCCAGGGTCCATCACGGTCAAAAAGGGCGACCGTGTGAAACGTGGCGCGGTGCTCGGCAAAGTGGGCAACTCGGGCAACTCTACGGAGCCGCACCTGCATTTCCACCTCGCCGACTACAACTCACCGTTAGGTGCGGAAGGCATTCCCTACGTCCACGAGACCCTGGACATCGTCGGCAAGTGCAAGACCCTTGGCTCCGGCTGCTCTGCGGGGGCACCCGTTACCCGTCGCCGCCTGATGCCGCTGGAAAACGAGATCGTGCGCTTCCCGAAATAACGGCGCGTGTGCGTTCGCAGACAAAAGCGCCCTGACATCGTCAGGGCGCTTGGGCGTTCAGGGGCAGGATGCGTCACACCCGCAGATGATCCTCGCGCCAGGAAACAATCGCCTTCTTGATATCGAGCGGCTTGGCAAATTCGCCCGCCCGCACTCGCTTGACGAGCGCAGGAAGCTCCGCGTCCGAGGCAAATCGCAGGGCCACCATTTCATACCGCTTGATCTTGCCGATCTCTCCGTGCATGTCGGCCGGCAGGACTCGCTGCATACGCAGCGTCTCTTCCAGCCGTATCACCCGATCCTGCGCGGTGAGAGCGTGTACGCGGCCGAACAAAACACCGACAGCAAGGGCCACGGCCACCAGCACGCCCCACGCAGTGCCGGGCGCGGGAGTGCGAAAGAGGGCCACGGCAGACACCCCGATATTGATGATCAGGACGGGTAGGGCGAAAAAGTGGAAAATCGGAATGGTGCGGGCATGACTGGCAGCGCTTTGTCGGGTGGCCATTGCGGGGAGGGGGAGTGGTCAGGTGGAGGAGCTGGCTTCACGAGCATGTCGTCTGAGTCGCGCCACAAGGGCGTCAAGCCCTACCTCGCGTGTGCGTAAATCGAGACCCGACATCATGAGGCGGACAAAATCGGCCGGGATGGCCAGGGTCACTGCGGGGGGTTCGTCGTTCACGGCACTGAACACAATGCTCAGAAAGGCCGCGACTGTGGGAGACTGCCGAACGTTGATCTCGGCGAAGAAGTGCAGCTTGCCATCGGTGGTCTCGGGAAAGATACGCACCGGCGTCTGGCATTCGTGCACCGCAAAGTGCTCGTCTGTCAAACTCGCAAAGCGCTCGGGGAGTGGCTCGAGTTTGCGCGCGTAACTCACCAGCGCCGCCATCTTGTCCTCGCGCGACAAGCCCTGGAAGCGGGACAGGACTGCGGCAATCCGTGGTGGAAGAGTTTCACTCATGCCTAACGCCGACCGGATGGCAACCACTCGAGCCCCATGCGCACACCACCACGGCTCACTTCCTTCGCCACGATGGCGGTGCCTTCAATCACGATGGCCTTTGCACCGGGCACTCGCAGTCGCAGCCCCGCGCCGGTCGCCAGGCCGAAGACGTTGGTGTTGTACCGGATGTCCAGCGGAATCGACCCGAAGGTGCTGGTGAGGGCATGCACCCCCACCCCGAATCGGGCGAATGGGACGATCCGCCGTGCCGGGTCGCGCGCCAGCAGCTGCAGCCAGAGGCGGGGCGACAGATCGTAGAAGGCATCGCGATAGGTGGAGTCCTCGGCCTCCACGTACTCGCTAAAGCGGAAGCTCCTCAAATAGTTCACCTCGGCGGCCAGCCGGACACGACGCGAGGTGAAGTGGCCAAGGTCGAGCACCGCACCAATCTCCAACGCAGAGACCCCACGCTCCACGCGGGAGTAGCCCGGGAGGAGGGCGAATCCCCCGATTCCGCGGATCCCCAATGAGGCCTTGGACGTGGAATCCTGCGCCCGTCCCGGAGAAGCGACGAGGACAAGAAGCCCCAGGAGTCGGAGGACAATCGGGCGGGAGAGGCACAGGGCAGGCATGCCGCGTGTAAACTACGGTTCCGGGAAGGACCATGCAGGTGGTGCCTTTCGCGGATTGCATACCGGTGCGCGGCCACGCAATGTGACATTCGGAGTTGTGCCACGGTCAGATGCGTGACGCGTGGTGTGCTCCGGAAACGGAAAGAGACGAAACTCGGAAGTAATGGCTCGGACTCACCGATCCCTTTTCATCACGATCATCGTTGCGGCTGCGGCCATTGGCCTCGGCCTTTTTGTGCGCGAGCGATGGGGGCTATCGGTGCGGGGCGACCTGGTCGCCGGGATGCGATTCGCAGACTCTCTCGAGGCCGTGCGGCATGTGGAGCCGCCATCGGCAGGGGATGCCGTAGCGTTGCTCTACCTCGAGCGAGCCCGCCTGGGAGTGGGGAGTCCCTTCCGGTTGATCGACTATCTCATGCGGGACCCCCTGCTGTCGGCCCCACGTCGCCGGCTTGTGGCCAACGCCATTCTGGGCCGCACCGAACGCGGCCATGGCTATGCGACTCCCGGTGATGCCCTCAACACCCTCGGGGCACGTCGTGGCGACCTGGGCCTTGCCCATCGCTCCTTCATAGAAGCGACCATCGCCACGCAGCGTGACCCGCGTACGGCGGAGCTCGCTTTGCGTCTCGCCTATCAGGTGGCCGCGGTCGGGGGGCTGACCTCCCCGCGCGCCGGCGCCGTGTCTGTTGCCGCGATTGCCCAGGCTCGTGACCGTGCCTTGGCCGCCGCTGACGCACGCGCGGTGCTGGCCGAAGCACGACGCCGACAGGTGGATGCCATCCAGCTTGTCACCGAGTGGCGTGGTGCGCGCAAACTTCGTGTCGAGAAACCCCTGGTTGACCCGGCGACACCTGCGCAGGAACGCTCGGCGTCCCAGCTCCTCCCCGGGCTTGTGGCGGCGCTGGAGCGAATCGATCGGCCGGTCCCCGCAACCTCTCGCGATCGGACCATCACCCTGGCGGCGGCTCAGGCGGCAAGCCTTGAGGCCGAACGTCGCAACATGCCACCGCAGGCGCCGGTGGTGGTCACCCTTGGTGGCTTCACGGGTTACGTGGGCGGTGCGGCGGGGTCTGGTGCGGCTCGGGCCGCCCGAACCCAGTTTCTCACGCGCGCGCGCAACGAAGAGCGGCTGGCCGCGGAGTATGTGAAGCTGGTGGGTGAGAAGGCGGCAGGCACCGAAGTGTCACTGGCCTTGCTCACCTCGGCAGTGGCCATGCGTCCTTATGCTCAGGAGCGCCCCTGGTTTCCAGGGGACTCTAGCACAACCCCTCTGCAGCTGGCTGAGCAGCTCGGGCTCAAGGGGCTGGCCTTCGATCGCAATGTGCCCGATCGATGGCGCGGATATTACACCCGCATGCTCGCCGATGTTGTGCGTGACATGCGTGTGGTGTTTCCCAAGCTTGATCTGGCCGGGCTGTCGGTGCGCTTTGGCGAATCGCCGCTGCGCGAGCGCGCACTGGCCTTGCACGACCCGCGCACACGAACCGTGTACTTCCCGCTTGCAACAAGTGCCGGGGCCATGGCCCATGAACTGTCGCACGACCTGGACTGGCAGGCGGCGCGTGCAAAGTGGGGCGCGCAGAACAGTTATCGGACTGATCGCAGTGTGAGGCAGTATCGGGATGGTCTGGCGGCGACCGTGGATCGCATGTCGGGCACTGCCGTGGGGCGTCGGCGCACGGCGCGAGTATCACCGGGTGGCGATCGTCCCACCGAGGCCTTTGCCCGCGGCGCAGACTGGATTGTGGCGTCGGCGCTGGCGAGGCGCGGTATTGTGAATGGGTATCTGAGTGCCGTGCAGGACGAGTGGCTCACCGGGTATGCGTCGGCCACGCCCCCGCGTCGCGACACGCCGCAGGGTGATGCCACGATGCTGGCGCTCACCGAGATTGCGACGGTTGCACCGGACGTGCGTGCCTGGTACGAGGCCTCGTACGGTGGTGCGCGCCGGGCTGGTGTCGCCGAGGCGGTGCGTCGCACCCTTGTCGCGCCCTGGCCGCGGTACGAGTCGCGCACGTCGCTGGCGATCGGGTTCGATCCATGGTCGCCGACCGCGCGGCTGTTCCGCACGGCGATGGCGGGTTCCGGGGCCTGGCAGTGCCTGCTGTCCGCGCCCTCCCTTGGCGGCAACGATCGCGTCGTGCAGGCCAAGGTGATGGAGGTGGCCGCCGGTGTGCGGGTGCGCGGGCTTCTTGAGCGATGGGGCGCGTGGTCGGAGCGTACGGCGTCCAGCTGGCGTTTCCGGGTGTTAGGTGGTGGCCCCTGGAATCCCGCCACCGGGGATTCGGTGTCGCGCGAGCTCAAGGAGTCGCTCCTCTGGCGTGCCGCGCGGGTGGACGACGGGCGCCCCGGCACCGATCTGGTCGAGCGTCTGGAACGTGATGCCGCGTGGCGCGGGTGCGCCCGGGGCGACGATCGTTAGGTGCCGGTCTCGCGCCCGTCGAGTATGCGCCGGGTGGGGAAGGCAAACTCGATCTGCTCGCGGCCGAAGGTGCGCAGGATCTCGATGTTCACCGCCTGTTGTGTGTTCATGAACGTGAGGTAGTCGGGGCTCAGCACAAAGTAGGCGAGCTCGATTTCCAGCCACGATTCGGCGAAGCGCGAGAAGTGGGCGCGGTCAAAGCGCGTGCCCGGCTGCTGTGCCACGCAGTGCTGCAGCATGGCGGGGACGGCCGCCACCCGGTCGGGTGGTGTGTCGTACGTGATGCCTAACGTGATGAGGGCTCGGCGCTCCTGCATGCGCTTGAGATTGCGCACACGGCTCTTGAGCAGGTCGGCGTTGGAGAAGATGACCTGTTCGCCCGTCACCGCGCGAAGGCGGGTGGTCTTGAGCCCGATGTGTTCGACCGTACCGGTGAAGGTATCGACGGCGATGGTGTCGCCCACCTCAAAGGGGCGGTCGAGGACAATGGACAGCGCGGCAAAGAGGTCGCCCAGCACATTCTGCACCGCGAGGGCGATGGCAATGCCGCCAATACCAAGCCCCGTGAGCAGCGCCGAGATGTCATAGTTGAGGACATTGCGCAGCGCGAGAACGCCGATGAGAGACCAGAGCAGCGCCTTGGCGGCGTAGCCGATGGCCTTGAGGGTGGAGGCGCCGAGGGTGTCGCCCTGGCGTCGAGCGGCCCATTTGCGGAGCCAGTAGGCAATGAGTGTGTCGCCCCATACCGCCAGCTGCAGGAGAATGGCAACCGCGGCCACCTGCCGGATGGCGCTCTGGTAGCTCTCGGTGAGTTCGAGCGCCACACTGCCGGACCGCAGCGCGATCGCGAGGATGAAGTACCATCGTGTTTCGCCGATCAGCTCCGCGGCCACGTCATCGATATCCGTGCTCGTGCGGGCGGCGAGTTTGGCCAGGCGCCGACCGATGAGGTGTTTGACGGCGTACAGGACAATGCCAACGGCGGCCGCAATAAGGCCGGCGTTGGCCCAGGCGCCGATGGGATTGTCGAGGAAGGAGGTGGGCACGGATTCGGAGGAAGGCGGTGGCGCTGCTCACCTGCGATATAGGCAGGGGCCGGGGAAGGATCAACTCTCCGCTGTTCGTCAGGGCCGCTCAGTGGAGCGATGCGACCTGGATCACGACCTCGAATCTGCCGCGGGGTGCGCGTGCAGGATGTGGGCGTTCGGACGGGTGGCGCCGTCGAAACACCAACAGTAAGCTCACCTATTGCGCTGCAGCGTCGGCCACTGACCAGGTCTGTCCGGAGGTAGTGATGAAGGTGAGCTTCTTGTGTGCAGGCACGCTCGTACTCTGCCTGCTCCCTCTCTCCACCACGTCCGCACAGAGCCGTCTCGACAAACTCAAGCAAGCCGTGACGCGCAAGTACACGGTGCGCGGCCGGTTGCAGGTGCAGAGCGGAGAATGGCTCACCTGCTTTGATGGCATCAAGACGGGCTATCTGGGATCCGTGGATATGGCCCGACCCGGCGATGCCAAAACCGATCCAACCACCGGGGCCATCAAAGTGACGACGGCCGCCATCCCGACTGTGATCCTGACACGCAAGGGCGTGGTGACCTCCAACGACTGCGATTCGCTGGCGGAGCAGCAACTGCTCATTCCCGACCTGCCCGCAGGCAGCCGTGACACCGGCTACAAGGACGCCTACGGGTGCACCAAACCGGAGTGGACCTCCGACGAGATTGTCAGGCGCCGCCACGAGATCATGGAATGCCAGTCGGAGGCGATCACCGAACGTGCCTGGCAGCGTTCGCAGGCGAAGAACGGATCAGCGCCCGCGGCGAGTGGCACCGGCGGACAACAGGCGGCTAACGCCAAACTGCAAGAAGAAACCGCCGAGAAGTTCAAGGCGATCCAGGCGCAGGCAGCCGTTCCTGTGACGACGGGGAGTCAGAATGAAGCGCAGCTGGCGCGTGACGGTGCGACGTTATGCCGGTTGAAGCCGGAGTACATGCTGAAGCTCAAGGGCGACGCGGTGGCCTTCGTGCGTTACGACGCCGGTGCCGGGAAGATTGTGCTCTCCGAAATGGCAGGTGGTGAACGCACCCAGCTCAGTGTTGACCCCACCGCCTTTGCGCAGCGCATCATGTTCAATGCGCAGGCCATTGGGCAGGGTGGCGATACGTGCGGTCGCGCCTTCTGGAACGCCGAGGCGTACAAGGCGGCAAGCGCGGCCCTCAGCGGAGGCAAGTAGCGCAGGGCGCACAGTACGCTTTCCCGCCGTGATGCTGATCTTAGCGGTCGGGAAGGTCGTCGCTGTATTCGGTCACGGTGCGGAGCATGGCGTGGAACTGTGTGCGCTGCTCCGGCGTGAGTGGGGCCAGAACCTCGTCCACTGCGCGGCGGACGCGCGCTTCGAGTCGAGCCACCAGATGCCGGCTGACGATACACCACTGGGAGCGAAGCCAAGATGAACAAGGCGATCTGGGTTCTGCAGGCCGTGACGGCGCTGGCCTTTCTGGGAGCGGGCGGCATGAAGCTCTCCACTCCAGGGGAAGACCTTCGGCAGAATCCCCAGATGGGTTGGGCAACGGAGTTCAGCGATGGCGCCATCAAGGCGATTGGGGCGGCTGTAGTGGCTGGAGGGGTCGGGTTGATTGTCCCGGCGGCGATCGGGGTCGCGCCGATGCTGACCCCGGTGGCAGGCGGTGCGCTCGCGGCCTTGATGGGCGGTGCGGCCTACACCCATGTGCGTCGGGGCGAGTCTCCGGTTGCGCCCCTCGTCCTGGGCGCGCTCGCTCTTGCGGCGGCCGTATTGCGTTTGCGTCAGATGAAGCGTGCGTGACCGGCGGCGTCCGGTGAACGATTGGGGTGTTGGGGCGGACTCATTGAGTGACTTCGTTTGGCACTATCAGGAAGGCGGGCAACAGGCCTCGTAGCCCACGTCCCGGTCCACTCAACCGTAGTACTGGATCGGCTCGAACCCCTCGTGCTTGACAGCCTCCGGTACGACCCCTAGCGTCGCATACGATACCGAAGGTTTTCTGCGCACGTCCCGCTCGCAATGTGGATTTGGATACAAAATCCGACACACGTCGGGCGACGACTGGCGCTGGAGACCCCCGCAACACTTTCCCAACCGGAGGACGCATGAGTACGACTCGTTCGCCAGGACGATGGTACTGGTCACTTTCAGCGCTGGTGGCGATTGCCGCTGCGCCGCTGCAAGCCCAGACGGGCGCAGTGTCAGGCACTGTGACCGACAAGACGACGGGGCTTCCGATCGTCACCGCCCGCGTGCAGGTAGTGGGCAGCCAGAATGCGGCCGCCAATACCGACGACCGCGGGCGGTACTTCATCCGCGGAGTATCAGCGGGGGCACAGTCGCTGCGCGTGACGCGTATCGGGTTCCGGCCCGAGGCGCAGTCGGCCACGATTGCCGCCAACGACACAGTGACGGTGAACTTTACGCTCTCGACCAGCGCCGTTGAGCTGCAGCAGGTGGTGGTGACGGGAACTGGTGGCGCGGTGGAAAAACGCAAAGTAGGCGCCTCGATCGGCTCCCTCGACGTTGCCGCGCAGCAAGACATCATGCCGGTGACCAACTTCACGCAGGTGCTGGCGAGCAAGGTGGCGGGTGTCCGCTCGTTAGGTGTGGGTGGCGGTGTTGGCGGATCGCAGGATCTGCGCATTCGCGGGATTGCCTCGTTTTCGCTGAATCAGCGCCCCGTCATCTATATCGACGGTGTGCGCGTGGACTCTCGCGCCTCCGAGTGGACCACGGCGACGGGTATGGCGGCCACGGCCTGCTGCTCGTTCTCCGGGGGCACGTCGACGGACCGTCTGAGCGATCTCAATCCGAACGACATCGAACGCGTCGAGATCCTGAAGGGCGCATCGGCGGCCACGCTGTACGGCTCCGAAGCATCGAATGGCGTCATTCAGATCTTCACCAAGAAGGGGCGGGGCGAAGGTCGTACGCAATGGAACCTGGGCCTGGGCACAGGCTACCAGCGTTTGAAGGAAAACCTTCCCACCAAGACGTTCCCCCGGTTCACCGGGCCCGATGGAACGCGCGCTCGCGATGCCAACACGCTCATCGAAAATGGTCCGTGGAATTCGGTGGACCTGAGCGGCCAGGGTGGTACCCAGCGCTCCCAGTACTTCATTTCGGCGCTCGGTTCCAAGGAAGTGGGCTCCATCCAGCCGAACGACCAGACCAAGGGAAGCCTCCGCGCCAACATCACTTTCGTTCCGACCGACAAGTGGACCGTTGAAGTCCGCTCGAATTACGCCCGCAACGTCATCAACGAGCTGCAGGCCGGAAACAACTGGACCGCGTTGCTTGGCAACGCCATGAATGGCAATCCGCGTAACGCGACCGCTCTGAAGCCTTTCGGCGAGGCGTGGGTGCCGGTCTCGGACATCCAGAATATGGAAACCAAGTCCGACGCCGATCGCTGGACTGGCGGCGTGACCCTCTCGTATGCGTTCAACTCCAACTTCACGCATCGTCTCGGCTTCGGAACCGACGCCGTGAACGAGCAGAAGTCGCGCTTCTTCCCATACGCCGGTCAGTTCGGTCCGGCTGGCGTAACGTTCGGGCAGCGCAACCTGGGTCTCCGCAACTTCCGTTCGACCACGGTGGACTACCTCAGTACGCTCAACTTCAAGCTGCCGTTTGGTATCGAGTCGAACCTGTCGTTCGGCGGGCAGGGCTTCTGGGAATCGCAGCGGCTGAACATCGCTGTCGGCAACACCTTCCCGGGCCCCGGCGTCTCCACCGTCGCGGCGGGTGCAGTGACGAGCGGTGGTGAAGCCTTCACCGAAACCATCAACCTCGGCCTCCTGGCGCAGGATCGCTTCTCGTGGAACGATCGCCTCTTCCTGACCGTCGGTTTGCGGATGGACGGCAACTCGGCGTTTGGTGATGACTACGGCTTCCAGAAGTATCCGAACGCACAGCTCTCGTACGATCTCTCCAAGCACACCGGACTCTTCCCCGAGGCAGTGTCCGCCTTCCGTCTGCGTGGGTCGTGGGGAAAAACCGGCAAGATGCCGGGACCGTTCGATTCGTTCACGAGCTACAGCGCTCAGCCGGTCTTTGAAGACGTGCCGGGTATTGTGCCGCTCAACCCGGGTAACAAGTCACTGCGTCCGGAAGTCACCTCTGAGCGCGAGGTCGGCTTTGAGATCGGTCTCTGGAACGACCGCGTGGGCATTGAAGCGTCGCAGTACTTCGCCGAGACGAAGGACGCCATTGTGAACAAGGCGTTTGCGCCTTCGCAGGGCTTCAACCAGGCCCAGCGCGTGAACATCGGAGCGCTCCAGAACCGTGGCTGGGAAGCGACGGTGAACTATTCCGTCATCAGCAAGGCGGCCTTTGACTGGACCACCGGTATCAAGGCCGACGGCAACAAGAACAAGGTGACGTCGCTGGGCGGTGTGACGCTGGCCGGTAACGCCGTGCGCGTTGGCTATCCGGCACAGGGCGTTTGGGGTCAGAAGCCGAACGGCTTCAGCGTGGTGCAGGGCGGAACGAGCTGCGGTGGTCTGGCCGGTGTGGGAAGTTTCGGATGCCCCACCACCACTCGTACCGCGGCCCAGGAATATTTCGGCCCGCCGCTCCCGACGTTCAACGGCTCGTGGTCCAACACCATTCGGTACAAGTCGCTGTCCCTCTACGGCCTGCTCAGCATGGAGCGTGGCGCGTGGTTTGGGAACGGCGACCGGCCGTATCGTATCCGTCAGGGCGGCTCCGACGAGTACCTTGGCGCGCTCGGCCCCAATGGCGAACGCACCTTCAAGTCTGACTCGATCTTCCAGTGGTCGAGCATCCTGTCGCACGTCGACAAACGCGACAACGTGCGACTCCGCGAGATCTCGCTCACCTGGCAGGTGCCGGAGAAGTACAGCTCGTTCTTCAAGACCGGCAAAACCAGTGTGTCGTTCTCTGGTCAGAACCTGCAGTGGTGGGACGACTGCAATTGCGTGGATCCGAACATGAACTGGGCGGGTGGTGATTCCTTCACCATCAACAGTGGTTTCCTTGCCCAGCCATCGCCCCGGCAGTATCGGCTGCAAGTGCGCACAAAATTCTAGCCGCCCACGGACCTCCAATACACTCGACTATCATGACTACTCGATCATTTTTTCACCTGCCGCCGGTCCGTGGCCTCGTCGTGCTGAGCACGGCGGCCCTGATGGCGTGCGATGGTGTTTTTGACGTGGAAGATCCCCAGGCGTTTGGCAACGATGACCTCAACAACGCCGTCATCGTGAAGAACGTGGCGGATGGGGCCGAAGGGCTCCTGCACCAGTCGTATGACGACATGGTGCAGATCTCATCGCTCCTGAGCGACGAACTCGAATCCACCAGCACATGGATCGACTGGGAGAACATCTCCGATGGCAAACTGCGGGCGGACGAAGCGACGGTTGGTTCCTTTTCGCTCCCGCAGGATCAATTGCTCCGCTCGAGGTACGCGGCGCAGGAGGCCGCCGATCGTATCGCGACGGTGCTTGGTGCCAGCGCGAACACCAGCCCACTGATGGTACAGGTCAAGTGGGTGGACGCCTTCTCGGATCTGTCGATCGGGATGGCGTACTGCGAGGGTCCGCTCACGCAAGGCGGGCCGCGTTCACCCAACACCGAGTTCTTCAAGCAGGCGGTCACCAAGCTGACGGCAGCACTGACACTGGCAAACGGTCTCACCAACGCAGCTGACAAGACCAAATGGGTGAACACCATCACCGCCAGCCGAGCGCGCGCCAACCTGTTTGCCGGGAATTACGACGCCGCGCTCACTGACGCTTTGGCCGTGCCGGCAGGATTTGTGAAGAACGCTGTGTACGCGGAAGCGGCAGCCAATCAGCAGAGCGCCACGGGCAACCAGTTCCACCAGAACCGCAATCGATCAGGCGGTCTGCGGCGCCTCTATCACAACCGCGTTCTTGGAAGCTTCAACACGGCGACCTACACGGTGGGGTATCTGG
The DNA here is from genome assembly GCA_902826615.1 of uncultured Gemmatimonadota bacterium. Lineage (GTDB taxonomy): Bacteria > Gemmatimonadota > Gemmatimonadetes > Gemmatimonadales > Gemmatimonadaceae > RBC101. Next base: position 715,742 of record CADEFN010000002.1, on the reverse strand, counting down.
CCGACTGGATGGACGCTACCAAGCCCGATCCCCGCATGGCCGTGAACCGCAAGGCGGGAGAGCTGGGAGTCAACAACCGTTTTGCCTACTTCGGCATTTCCAAATACGCCGATCGTGGAGCGGACCAGGCGCTGCTGACAAGCCGCGAAATGAATCTGATTGCGGCCGAGGCCTACATGCGCCGTAACGACTACACGAACATGGTCGCCAAGCTGAACCCGGACCGTATCACCAATGGACTGGCGGCGATTCCGGTGCCAACCACGGCCGCTGCTGCACAGGCCGCGCTGCTGGGCGAGCGGTTCGCAGTCCTGTTTGTGGAAGGTCATCGCACCCTCGACCTTCATCGCTTCAACCTCGTGACGTCGGTGATGGGCGCAGGACGCAACACCCTGCTCCCCCTGTCGCGCAACGAGATTCTGGCCAGCCCCTCGATGAAGGAAGGGGAGGGCACCTGCCCGCGCGTGAGCTAGATCAGGATGTGTAAGCGTGCTGGGGCCGGCCCTCCATGGGTTGGCCCCACACGTGTTTTTACGGAGCCTTCAGAGTAAAGTCAGGTATGTCCGACTTGTTCGAGCGCCATCACGAACTTTCTCGCCGCGAGTTTCTGGTCAAAACAGGACTCGGGGTTGCTGCGTCGTCCCTTGTGATCGCAGGCTGCGGCGGTGGAGAGGGCGGCGTCACGGCGCCTGCCACCACGGGCTCGGTCCTTGGCACGGTGATCGACCTGCAGGGCGCGCCACAAGGCAACTTCGGGCAAGTGATCCTCATGTACCCAAGTGGCCAGCATGTGGGCACGCGCCTGACTCCCGACAACGCTGGGAAGTTCCGCTTCGACAAGCTGGCTGAGGGTGACTACCAGATCAGGTTCCACGCCTTTGGGCAGGCCATGATCCCCGAGCCGTACCAGCACCCCATGAAGTTCAGTGTCAAAGCCGGGCAAGTCACGGACCTTACGGTTCGGATAGTCCGGGGCAACTTTGGTTCGAATCAGGTTGAGATCTACTGCGGCGACGACTTCTACCAGCTCCAGCCCGACGGCGCCGAGAATGCTGAAACGGTGGTGAAGCTGGGCACCGTGGTCTGCTGGTACAACGTGGGACTCAAGGTGCACACGATCACTGGTGGTCCCTGGAACGACTCCGGTGATCTGCAGAAAACCCAGTCATACATCTGGGTGGCCAATCAGACCGGTGTGTTCAACTATTTCTGCAAATACACACAGCCGCAGATGAAGGCGTCGTTGCGGGTGACTTGAGGGCGGAAGCACGGGAAGCACGGGAAGCACGAGAGGCACGGGCAACGTCGATTGATCGCTACACGTAACACGTGACAGGAATCCAGCAAGTTGCGGCATCCACCCTGAGGTTCACATGATCGTACGACACTCCCGCTTCACGGTCGGCTTCCTGCTCGTCGGAAGCGCCCTCGCTTTGCCGGCCCAGCAAGTCTCCTACTCCAAGGCGGAGCAGCTGCTGGATTGGAACACCCGAACCCTGGTGGCGGGCGACGAGGTCCGGCCATCGTGGTTGAAGGACGGCAATCGCTTCTGGTATCGCAACAAGACCAACACCGGCTCGGAGTTTGTGGTGGTCGATCCCGTCACGGGGACCCGCGGACAGCTCTTTGACCATGTCAAGCTGGCGCGCGCCATGACCATTGCCGGCGACACGGCGTGGGAAGCCCACAAGCTCCCCTTCCAAAACTTCGAGTTCACGCAGGACGGTGACAACGAGAAGGAGATCGAATTCACGGCCAACCGGAAACGCTACGTCTGCGACATCGCCGCGTACCGCTGCACCGTGGGCGACACGATTGCAGGCAAACAGCGTTATGTGCTCTCTCCTGACAAAAAGCAGGAAGCCTTCATCTCGAAAGGCAATGTGTGGGTGCGCTCACGCAATGGCACCGACAGCACGCAGCTCACCACTGACGGCGTGGACTATTGGCAGTACGGCCTCACCATGCCGAGGCCGAGTGAGTTGCAGTTCAATCGGGTGAATCAGCGGCGCCCGAATCTGCGGTGGTCACCGGACTCGAAGAAGATCGCTGTCGTCCGTCAGGATGAGCGCTACGTGGCACACCATTACTACGTGCAGTACACCGGGCAGCGCACCAAACAATACTCGCAGCCCTACGCACTGCCGGGCGACAGCGCGGTGCCGCGTCCGTACCTGTACCTCATCGACGTGGCCAGCAAGCAAAGTGTGCAGGCCAAGATCGCTCCGCGCCCCAATCAGCTTTCCATCGGTGGGTCGGTGCGTGACTCGGCGTGGGCCGATGAAGGGAAGACGCTCAACATCTCGATGTACACCCGTGGCTCCAAGAGCGCGTATCTGGCCGCTGTGGACGCCACCACTGGCGAGATGCGGGTGATTGCACGCGACACCGGCAAGACGTATGTAGAGATTTCCAACCCGCAGGACCCGGGTTCTTTCTACGTGACCAAGGACCAGAAGGACGCCTTCTGGTGGTCGGAGCGAGATGGCTGGGGCCACCTGTACCGCTTTGATGGCGCTGGCGTGTCGTCGATTGCCTCGACGGATGGTGATGGTGGTTTGGTGATGACGCCGGAGCCCAAGGCACAGCTCACCACGGGCGCCTTCCAGGTGGGGCAGATCTCGCATGTGGACGAAGTCGCCAAGCAGGTCTACTTCACCGCTCGTGGACGCGATGGGTTCCTCTACTATCCCAAGTTGTATCGCATGGGGTACGACGGCAGCGGGCTCACGCAGCTCACCACCGAGGATGCCCATCACGCGATCAGCTTCAGCCCGAGCGGCAAGTACTTCGTGGACACCTACTCCACGCTGCAGACGCCCCCGGTGACCGTCGTGCGTTCGGCGGTTGATGGTCGCGTGATCAAGAAGATCGAAGAAGCCGACATCACGCGTCTCAAGGAAATCGGGTGGAAGCCGGTGCAGTTGTTCAGCACCAAGGCCCGCGATGGCGTGACGGACATCTATGGCCTGATGTATCTGCCGTCGAACATGGATTCCACCAAGCGTTATCCGATCATCTCGCACATCTACCCGGGACCGCAGGTGGGGTCGGTGCGTGGGTGGAACTTCACCAACGGTGGTGAGCCCTACGCGCTCGCCGAACTCGGCTTCGTCGTCATCCAGCTCGATCACCTTGGCACGCCGCTGCGGTCGAAGTCGTTCCACGACAACTACTACGGCTTCTTTGGTGACAACGGCTTGCCTGACCATATCACCGCCATCAAGCAGCTTGGCGCGCGGCACAGGTTCATTGACACCGACAAGGTGGGAATCTTCGGGCACTCGGGCGGCGGCTTTGCCTCGACCGATGCCATTCTCCGGTATCCCGACTTCTTCAAGGTGGCGGTGAGCGGCGCGGGCAACCACGACAATCGCTCCTACAACATCTACTGGGCCGAGAAATACCAGGGACTCATGGTGCGCGACTCGGTGCGCAAGACCGACAACTTCGAGACGTCGGCCAACAAGACGATGGTCAAGAACCTGAAGGGCAAGCTGATGCTGATGCACGGCGACATGGATGACAACGTGCACCCGGCCATGACTGTCCAGGTGATCGATGAGTTGATCAAGGCGAACAAGGCGTTCGACATGGTGTGGGCGCCCAACCGGAACCATGGGTTGAACGAGCCCTACTTCATCCGCCGCCGCTGGGACTACTTCGTGCAGCACCTGGCTGGTGGCACACCGCCTGACAACTACGAGATCAAGCAGCCGGTGGAAGGGGCCCCGGGCCGCACCATGGCGCCGGACGACGACACGTGGGACGATGTGGGCTTCCCGTTCTGGAAGCCGTTCAAGGCACCGCGGTAGGGGCGGTAGCACGGGAAGCACGGGAAGCACGGGAGGCACGACGGGGCATCATGACCTCGTGCTTCCCGTGCTTCTCGTGCCTCTCGTGCCTCGGTGGTTACATTCCCGCCTTCCGTACGCCCCCCACCGCAAACCCAGGCCTCCGTGACGACGAGTACCCCAGCCGCCGACGCGCCTGCCCCTTCGAAGGGCATTTCGCTGACACAGTGGATCATGATCTCGATGGTGGTGGGGATCGCGATTGGCGCCTTCATCCCCGAAGTCGGGATTCAGCTCAAGCCGGTCTCCAACATTTTCCTGCGCATGATCAAGTCCCTGATCGTGCCGCTGCTGTTCAGCACACTGGTCATCGGGATCGCGGGGCATGGGGACGACATGAAGAAGGTGGGGCGACTGGCGTTGCGCTCCATCATCTACTTCGAGGTCGTGACAACGCTTGCCCTCGTGGTGGGGCTGGTGGCGGTGAACTGGATCAAGCCGGGCGAGGGAATCGAGCTCAACACGGCCTCGGCCGAGGCGGGCGAACAGTACGCGCAGACCGAGATCACACTGGGTGGGGTGCTGGAACACACGGTGCCGCAGAGTTTCTTCGAGGCGGCCGCAAAGAACGAAGTGCTGCAGGTGGTGTTCTTCGCCATCCTCTTTGCCGTGGCGCTGGCGCGTGTGCCCGGTGAGCCGCGTCAGGTGATGCTGCGGGTGCTGGAGAGTCTTTCCGAAGTGATGTTCAAGTTTGTCGGGCTCGTCATGGCCTTTGCCCCATTTGGTATCGGGGCGGCGATTGCGGTGACGGTGTCACAGAGCGGTCTTGGCGTGCTCAAGAACCTCGGTATCCTGGTACTCACGCTGTACGGGGCGCTGGCGGTGTTTGTGCTGCTGGTCCTGGTGCCGGTGATGTTGATCTTCAAGATCCCGATAAAGAAGTTCTGGCAAACCGTGAAGGACCCGGCGCTGATCGCCTTCTCGACTGCTTCATCGGAGGCCGCGCTGCCTCAGGCGATGACGGCGATGGAGAAGTTCGGCGTGCCGCGCCGCATCGTGTCGTTTGTGATGCCGACGGGATATTCGTTCAATCTCGATGGCAGCACGTTGTATCTGGCGCTGGCATCGGTGTTTGTGGCGCAGGCGGCTGGTATCGACATGCCGCTGTCGCAGCAGCTGCTCATGATGCTGACGCTGATGCTGACATCAAAGGGTGTCGCGGCAGTACCGCGTGCATCCCTCGTGATCCTGTCGGGCGCGCTGGCTTCGTTCGGGCTTCCCCTGCAGGGTGTGGCGGTGATCCTCGGCGTCGACGCGGTGATGGATATGGCGCGAACGTCGATCAACCTGGTGGGGAACTGCCTGGCCACCGCGGCGATGGCGCGATGGGAAGGTGAGCTGAACGTGTGATGCCAGCGTTGTGCTAGAGGTGCAGTCTGGCGAGCAGGGCCCTAAAGCGAGCGTGCTCCTTGAGGGGGCGCCATGCCGGGCGCACGGCCAGCCAGACAAGATCGGTGGCCCGGACCTCGGCGGCCTCCTCCAGCAGCTCCAGCGCGCGGTCCGTTTCGCCGAGCGCCAGGTGCACAAGCGCCCGATGCGACGGCGAGGCGTAGCGGCTCTGCGCGGCCAGTGCCAGCTCATTGAGCAGGTCACGAGCGGCGTCGGATTGTCCACCGCGAGCAAGTGCGACGCCTAACGCTGCCAGCGTCTCGCTACTCCTCCCCGAGTGCTCGACGGCGCGCTCGGCGTGTGTCAGCGCACTCTCGGTGTCGCCCAGTTCGGAGTGCGCCTGACTGAGGAAGTAGTGCGCTGGGGCAAATGCGGGCTCGACGTCGACCACACGCAGCAAGGTGTCGCGCGCATCGCCTGGTTTTCCGGCGTAGAGCTGCGCGCTGCCAAGGGTGACCCGCAGCACCGTGGAGAGGGGATCGATCGTGAGGGCGCGTTCGATGGCCGCCCGGGACTCGTCGTGACGTGCCCGGGGTGTGAGACTCATCATCGCCAGCCCCTGGTACGCTGCTGGTAGTTGGGGATTGAGGGCAATCGCCTGACGGAACATGGTTTCTGCGGAGTCCCATCGCCATTCCCAGGCCGCTTCCACTAGCGCGAGGGCGGCCCGCGCCTCGGCGAGCGATGGGTCAAACTCCAGCGCGGTGCGGGCCGCGGCGGCGGCGAGTGGCATGCCCTCACCAGGCGCGGCAGCGCCATACACCGTCTGCGTCACGAGCGCCTCAGCGAGCGCGGCGCTGGCCGGAGCGTACGCCGGGTTGAGTGCGAGTGCGTGACGGTAGCTGGCGATGGCGCGCTGCATGGCGTCGGCTGTCCGTCGGTTGGCCAGATGCCGTCCCTTGAGAAGGGCTTCGTAGGCCACAGGATTGGGGGCAGCGGCCATGGCCGGTGCCGTGATCTCGCGCAGGAGTGTGGCGTTGAGCGCTCCCGCGATCGCCGACCCGATCTCGTCCTGGAGGGCAAAGACGTCTGCGATTTCCCGGTCGTAACGTTCCGACCAGACCTGGAAACCGGAGGAGGTATCGACCAGCTGGGCATTTACCCGAAGGCGCTCACCTCCACGACGCATGCTGCCCATCAGCAGATGGCGCACACCAAGCCGGTTCCCGATGGTCCGTACATCGTCGCTGCTATCCCGCAGGGCAAACGATGAAACGCGTGCGCAGACCCGGAGCGTGCGACGCAGTGAGAGCTGTGTGAGGATTTCCTCGGTCAGGCCATCCGAGAGGTAGTCGTTGTCGGCATCGCCGCTCATGTTCTGGAAGGGCAGCACGGCGATGCTGGGCAGATCGTCGGGCGCCCGCGAGATGTGGATGGCTCCGGTCTCGAGGCCAATGGCCTGCCCGCGTGCCGTACCCAGAAGGGCTGCCTCGAACTCGGCGGCCGTGCTGAAACGATGTGCGGGGTCGGCGGCGAGGGCGCGTCCGATGACCCGGTCGAGTTCTGCCGGGATCTCCCCACGTTTGGTTTGCGCCGAGGGAATGACGCCGGAGAGACGACCGAAGAGTTGCTCGCGCGCGCTGCCTCCGGAGAAGGCTCGTTCGCCCACCAGCATCTCGTAGAGCACAATGCCCAGGCTGTACACATCTGAACGACCATCGATGCTCGATTCGCCGAAGGCCTGCTCGGGGCTCATGTAGGCCATCGTCCCCACCGCCAGCCCGGCCTGCGTGGCGTCATCGTTGGCCTGGGTGGCGGCGAGAGCCTTGGCCACCCCGAAGTCGGCGACGACGGCATGCCGCCCCGAGAGAAGGATGTTGGCGGGCTTTATGTCGCGATGGACGATGCCCTGCGCATGGGCGTAGGCCAGCGCATCGGCAATCTCCGCCGCGAGGTTCACGGCGTCGGTCACAGTAAGGCGCTGGTCGCGGGCGATGCGCTCGCGCAGTGTCTCTCCCTCGACAAAGGGCATCACGTAGTACGGGAGTTCGCCTACGGCCCCCGAGTCGAGGAGGGGAAGGATGTGGGGGTGCGACAGCCGTGCCGTGACCCCAATCTCGCGGAGAAAGCGCTCCGCACCCCCCTCGGCGGCTCCGGGTCGCATGATCTTGAGGGCCACCCGGCGCGCGTGCTTTTCGTCGTGGACCAGGAAAACCGTGGCCATTCCCCCCGACGCGATCTCGCGATCGACGACATACCGGCCGACGAGTGCCTGCCGCAGCAGGGCGAGGAGTTCGGCGGTCACGAGGGGAGGGTGCCGCGCTTGGGGCCGGCAGCGAATCGACGGGAGGGCAAGGCGGGAGTACTGGAGGGGGCGGCGGGCCCGGGAGCCCGCAGGTGCGCTGCCAAAGCTAGCATGCGCCCCACGCTGCACCACCCTTGGCCGGGCCCCGCGGACCGGCCAGGACGGAGCGCACGCAGGACGCGCGACCCGATGGTCTGCCAGCGGCGTGTGACCGGCGGGCCCGCGTTAGGCGCCTGGTGTCCGGGATTCCCCGAGTAGCGGCGGCGCCTTGCTGGCGATCAGTTGTGAAGGCGAGGGTCGGCGACCTCGCCGGTGAGCGACCGCTTCACCAGAAAAAAGATGATTCCGCCAACGGCACCCATGCGGGCCCCCACAAGGACTACGCCAATCATGAGGCGTGTGGCGCCTGCGCTGGTGTCGGCGGGACCGTCGACGAACAAGGCGGGGAGGTAAGCCAGCACGCACAACACCGCACCGAGGAACGCACCGACGAGTGCGCTCCGCGCGCCCCGGAGGACGAGTCGGGTTGTGCTGGCGGACATGGGGCTACGATACGTCACGGTGGACCACTGGTCGAGTCGGTGAACTCTCTGGCGCGGCGGTGTTCCGGCGCGAAGTTTCCCGCTTCCGGCACTCCCCGACAGCCTCATCTGCGCCCGTGGCCATGCACAAACGTGTACTCCCTCTCCTCCTGCTCCCGGCTCTCGTCAGCGCCCAGGGGACTCGCACCGACTATGCTCGCGCCGAGCAACTCCTGTCATGGAACGCCGGCGAGCTGGTGATCGACGACGCGGTGAGGCCGCGCTGGATGAGCGGGGAGCGCTTCTGGTACCGCAATCGCGCGGAGTCGGGATATGAGTTCGCGATCGTGGATCTCGCCACGGGTGCCAAACGGGCGGCGTTCGACCATGCACGTCTGGCGTCGGCGCTCTCACTGGCGGCCGACACGACATACGACGCCGGCAAGCTTCCCTTCCGTGATCTCATCTGGGTGCAGAACGAGCAGGCGATCCGGTTCTCTGTTGGGCGCAACCGGTCCTGGACCTGCAATGTGTCGACCTATGCCTGCACCGGCCCCGACACGCTGCCGACTACCAAAGCCAGTGAGGTGCGCTCACCTGATGGGCAGATGGTGGCCTACGAACGCGATGGCAATCTCTTTGTGCGACCAGTGGCCGGCAGTGCCGAACAGCGCCTGACGAGTGATGGGTCACCCGATTGGGGGTATGGGCTCAACAACATCGGGTGCTGCCAGCAGGTGACCAACAAACGGAACAAGGCCGAGCTGCGGCCCTTTGTCCTCTGGTCGCCGGACTCGAAGCGACTGGTGACCCACAAGTGGGACCAGCGCAACGTACGCCTGATGCACCTGCTCGAGACCAAGAATCCCGGGCCCATCCTGCACTCGTATCGTTATGCACTCCCGGGCGACAGCGTCATTCCCACCTGGGAGCTGTATGTCATCGATGTCGCGGCACGGCAGCCGGTGAAGGTGAACCGTGGACCGACCGACGCGATCAATACGTCGTGCTGCTGGCTGGCGTCGGACACCGTGTGGAAGGATGTGCGCTGGGCAGGGAACGATCAGGTGATGTTCACCGCCGGCAAACGGTCGTTTGATGAACTGGAGCTGGTGGTGGCCGACGCCCGCACGGGCACGACACGGAGTGTCCTCAAGGAAACGAGCAAGACCTTCGTCGAAACCAATCAGGGGTCCGGTGGTGTTCCCAACTGGCGTCCTGTTGGTGGTGGGAAGGAGATGGTCTGGTGGTCGGAGCGCGATGGATGGGGACACCTCTACCTGGTGGATGGTGCCACCGGGACCATTCGCAACCGCATAACGAGTGGTGACTGGCAGGTGGCGGACCTGCTGTGGATTGATGAGACGTTGCGCTGGGCGTATTTCACCGGGCGCGGACGCGAGAAGGACCGCGACCCGTACTTCCGGCATCTCTACCGCGCCAAACTCGACGGCTCGGCGATCGAGTTGCTGAGCCCCGAAGATGCGGATCACGAGATTGCGATGGCGCCGTCGGGGAAGTTTGTGGTCGATGTGTACTCGACGCCGGTGCGTCCCCCGGTCACGGTCATCCGCCGGGCCGATGGCACCGTCGTGAAAAGCCTGCAGTCGGCAAACATTGTACAGCTGGCGGCGGCGGGCTTTCGGCCCCCGCGCCCCTTCAAGGTGAAAGCCCGTGATGGGACGACGGACCTCTACGGTGTGCTCTGGTACCCGGCGCACTTCGACTCGACCAGGCGGTATCCGATCATCGATTATGTGTACCCCGGCCCGCAGGTGGGCTCCCTGGGCACACGGCAGTTCAGGGCTGCGGCGAATGGCAATGCCAACGCGCTCGCCGAGCTCGGCTTTTTTGTGGTACTCGTCGATGCGTTAGGCACGCCGGGGCGTTCGAAGGCTTTCCACGATGCCTACTACGGCAACATGACGGACAATGGCATCCCCGACCAGGTGACCACCATCAAGCAGCTGGCAGCGCGTGTGCCACAGATCGACATCGACCGCGTGGGGATTTACGGCCACTCGGGCGGCGGCTTTGCCTCCACCGACGCCATGCTCACCTATCCCGACTTCTTCAAGGTGGCCGTGTCGAGCGCCGGCAACCATGACAATCGCAGCTATGACTTTACCTGGGGCGAGAAGTACCACGGCCTGCTCAAGAAACTCAGCGACACCACCGACTCCTTCGATTCCCAGTCAAACTGGAGAAAGTCTCGCAACCTCACGGGGAAGCTGCTGCTGACCTATGGCACCCTCGACGACAACGTCCATCCCGTGGCCACCCAGCTGGTGATTGATGAACTGATCAAGGCCAACAAGGACTTTGACATGTTCATCATGCCCAACCGGAACCACGGATTTGCGGCGGAGCCGTACATGGTGCGGCGTACCTGGGACTACTTCGTGAAGCACCTGCTGGGGATCGACCCTCCGGCAGGGTACGAGATCAAGGCGCCGCCCTCCCCCTGAGGGACGCCGAGCAAGTCTACGGTAGACCAGACCCAGCGGGGCCATGCGGGCTACCGCTGCGCGCTGTCGCGCGCTGGACTCTGGCTTGGGGCGCCAGAGTCCCCGCACAGAGCCACTCTGACAGCCGTCACCGAGGTGGAATGCCCGCTTCTCCAAAGGGGAGACGGGCGCCCTCCAATGGGGTATGGTACATTCCCGTGGTTCACCGGGAAACTTCTCCGGCCCTCGTGCAGTACTTGGGGGCCGCAGCTGCCTCCTCAATGCATATGATGACACTCAGCGGCCAAGCGTCCGCCGTCGTGGCCGTGGCGCTGCTGGTTGCCTGCGCCAAGGGCCCGACCACCGTTCATACGGCCCCCATCCCGGTCACCGAGATCCGGAGTTCGCCGCAGGCCATCGCCCGGGCGCGCGCCGACAGTGCCAGCTACCCGTTCACAAGAGCCGATGTCGACTTCATGGCGGGAATGATCGGGCATCATGCCCAGGCCATCGCCATGTCGCGGTTGGCTCCGGTGAATGGAGCGAGCCCATCCATTCGAACACTCGCCGCGCGCATAATCAACGCCCAGGGCGACGAAATCACCACCATGCGACAGTGGCTGAGCGACCGGCAGCTTCCAGTGCCCGCCGTCGACCCCAAGGGCATGAAAATGAGCCATGGGGGAATGGACCATGTGATGCTGATGCCCGGTATGCTGACCGAGGCGCAGCTCGATACGCTGAGCCGAGCGCGGGGAAAAGCTTTTGACCGTTTGTTTCTCCAGTTCATGATTCAGCATCACCAGGGGGCCACGGCGATGGTGAAGACCCTGTTCGCCACAGACGGTGCCGCCCAGAACCAGACGGTGTTCAAGTTTGCCTCGGATGTGAACGTGGACCAGACGACCGAAATCGCCCGGATGCAAGGGATGCTTTCGGCACTTGGCGGAAAGCAGGACTGATGGAGTTGCAGCAACGTTTTCTTCTCACCGAACCTCATTCATGAATTCAGACTCGATGTTCGTCCCCCGTCGCGTGGTGATGCTGGCCGCCTTCGGTCTCATGGCGTGCGCGCGCTCGGCCACCGTTACCAGCGCCCCCTCGCGTACGTCCGACCCGCGTGTGGGTCTCAAGGCGGGGCTGCACGACGCTGGTGAAGCCATCGCCGGGATGGCGCGGCTCGCCACGGCGAAGCCGACGGGGAAGTTCGAAGGGAGCACCAATTCGGACCTCGCCTTTACCGGCAACTACGCCATCCAGGGCAACTACAACGGCTGGCAGGTGTGGGACATCTCCAACCCGCGGCAGCCGGCGCTCAAGGTGGGGTACTTCTGCCCGGCGTCACAGAGCGACGTCTCGACCTACAAGAACCTGCTCTTCGTGTCAGGTGAAGGCATGACGGGTCGTCTCGACTGCGGTGGTCAGGGCGTCTCGACGGCGGTCAGCAAGGATCGTCTCCGCGGTCTTCGCATCTTTGACATCACCGACATCGCCAACCCGAAGAATGTCGGGAATGTGCAGACCTGCCGAGGGTCGCACACCCACACGGTGCTGGTCGACCCGAAGGACAAGGACAACGTGTACGTCTATATCTCGGGGTCGGCCAACATTCGTTCCGACGCCGAGCTCCCGGGTTGCAGCTCGGGCAGCCCAAGCACCAACCCCAACTCGGCGCTGTTTCGCATCGAGGTGATCAAGGTACCGCTGGCCGATCCGTCGAAGGCGGCCATCGTGAGTTCACCGCGGATCTTCAACGATCTCGTTGCGCCACCTGAGCATGGTGTGTCGCCCGAAGACAAGAAGGCAATCGACGACGCGCGTGCCAAGGGCGCATTTGTCATCGAGTTCGGCGGCGAGGCGCAGGTGCTGCCGCCGCAGTTTGCCAAGATGCTGCTCGACAGCCTGGTCAAGGAGCGCAAGGGAACCGGGAATCCCACGGCAGCGGACAGCGCCAAGTTGCGCGCCGACCTGCCCGAGATGATCCGAAAGATGTTTGGTAGTCCGCCGCCGGCCGCCAGCGGTCCCCGCCCCGGTCCGACGCAGTGTCACGACATCACCGTCTACCCCGCGTTAGGCCTCGCTGGTGGTGCGTGTGAGGGGTATGGACTTCTCCTCGACATCAGCGATCCGGTGAATCCCAAGCGCATCGGCGCCGTGGCAGACTCCAACTTCTCGTACTGGCACTCGGCCACGTTCAACAATGATGGCACGAAGATGTTGTTCAGCGACGAGTGGGGTGGTGGTGGCGGTCCCAAGTGCCGCGCTGGCGACCCCAAGGAGTGGGGTGCCAACGCCATCTTCACGCTCGAGAACAAGGAGATGAAGTTCAAGAGCTACTACAAGATGGCAGCGCCTCAGACGTCGCTCGAGAACTGCGTGGCACACAATGGTTCACTCATCCCGATTCCGGGACGCGACGTGATGGTGCAGTCGTGGTATCAGGGCGGCGTGTCGATCTTCGACTTCACCGATGCCGCGAAGCCTGTCGAAATCGGGTATCACGATCGTGGCCCGTCGGACTCCACGCAGATGGGTGGCGCGGGCACGTGGTCGGTGTACTGGTACAACGGTGTGATCGTGAGTTCGGAGATGGAGCGCGGGCTCGACGTATTCGAGCTGACGCCCACCAAGTTCATTTCGCAGAACGAGATCGACGCGGCGAAGACGGTGAAGTGGGAGTACCTCAACGCGCAGGGACAGCCGAAGATCGTGTGGCCGCCGAGCTTTGCGCTGGCCCGCGCCTTTGCCGATCAGCTGGAGCGGAACAACTGTCTCTCGGGCGCCCGGCTGGCTGCGGTGCGAACGGCCTTGTCCACGGCCGAACGGGCTTCGGGCACGGCACGGCGTGATGCGTTGTCGGGTTTGGTGACGCAGCTGGGCAATGACAAGCGCGGCTCGTGTGACGCGCCCAAGGTCGGCATGCTGGAGCAGGCGGTGCGGGATCTGATGGGGGGGGTAGCTTAGGGGCAGAGGCACGGGAGGCACGGGAGGCACGGGAGGCACGGGAGCGCTTGGCTTCGTGCTTCTCGTGCTTCCCGTCTTTTCGTGCCTCTCGTGCCTCTCGTGCTTCTCGTGCCTCTCGTTAGTCTTTGGCGATCGCGGACGCTGTGCGGAGGCCGACGGCGACGAACGTGAGGGTGCCGTTGGTGCATGACGCAGTCGGCAGAATGGGCGCCCCCGCGACCCAGAGGTTCTCGTGATCGTGGGCGCGCCCCCAGCCATCTACCACGCTGCTGGCGGGGTCGGTGCCCATGCGGCAGCCCCCGGTGGGGTGCTCCTGCCCGATATCGTTTGAGCTGCTGTTGAGGTTAAGGGCCTCACCCCCTCCCGCCCTGGCCATTCCGCGAATGAAGGTGCGGAGTTCTTCTTCCTGCCACCCGCGCAGATCGGCGCTTTCCGGCGCATCGCGAAAGGTGAGGTGCGGCATGGGATCGCCAAAGCGATTTTTGCGGGCGTCGTCGAGCACCAGCTTGCTCTCGCGGTCCGGCATGATGTCGTAGTAGGTCCGCACACGCGCTGTTGCCCCCTTGGCGCGTGCACGCCAGTCGGTCATGAGGGCATCGCCGAGCAGGAGGTTGCCATCGCCGTCGCGCAGGCGCGGTTCGCGGCCGACACTCGATTCCCAGATGCGCAGATCGTGCCGCAGGTAGCGGCCCTTGCGGCTCGCGCGCATGAACTGCTTGGACACCAGCGAGTGCTGCACGTTGATCCCGGGATAGAGCTCCAGGGGAAGGGAGATCTGCCCTCCGATGTTGCGATGTCCGGCGAGATACTTTCCTACCAATCCGCTGCGATTGGCGAGTCCTTCGGGATGTGCGGAGTCACGTGAGAGCAGGAGGAGATGTGCCGACCAGACAAACCCCGCGGCCAACAAAAACGTTTTGGCCGTGACCGTGACCTCTTCACCACTCGCGTCTGTCTTGTTTCCCGTCGCGCGAACGATGCGGCCGGTTTTCGGGTCTGCCTCCAGGCGCCTGACGAGGGTCTCGGTTTCAAGGGTAACCTTGCCGGCCTTCGTCAGCGAATTCCACGAAAAATCGGGTGAGTACTTTGCCCCGGTCGGGCACACAGGATAACAGGTGTCGCAACGCTGGCAGACCGCACGATCCTTGTAGGGTTGCGAGTTCTTGGCCGACGGAGTGCTCCAGGCCGCAATGCCGGCTTTCGACGCCCATTGCTGCAGCTGGGCGAGGTTGTAGTTGACCGGAAGTGGGGGGAGGGGATACGGCTTCCCGCGCGGGTCGAGTGCTGGCGGACCCTGTTCACCCGCAATGCCCATGCGTTCTTCGGCTTCCTGATAAAACGGGTCGAGATCATCGTACGAGAAGGCCCAGTCGCTGCCGATGCCATACAGTGACTTCACCTGAAAGTCTTCGGGTGCATAACGAGGCGACACGCCGCCCCAGTGCATGGCGAGTCCCCCCACATGCATACTCGGCGAAAAACCGTGGGTAACCCCGTACGCGTTCTGGTCATCGAGATGATCCTCTTTCCACGGACTCTCGCCATAGGCCTGATACCGCTCGCGCATGCGCGCACGCTCGCCGAACGGTGTCGAGGGTTTGCCCGCTTCGAGCACCGTGATCTTGCGCGTGGTGTGCTCGGCCAGGTGTTCGGCCATCAGGGCGGCGGTGATGCCGCTGCCGATGATGCAGATGTCGGTCTCGATGGTTTTCATGTGCGTGCCCCCGCGATGGGGAGGGGTTTCCGTGTCGCGGCATCGAGGGGTCGGCATGCACCTGGCGATACTTCCACACCTAACGCCATGTTCCAGGCGCCGGGGCTCGACGCCCAATGCGCGAGCAGGGCAAGTGCGATATGACGCGCCGAGAGGGGATCGGGGAGCCGCGTTCCGCGCTCGCTGGAAAGCGCCATTTCCACGATGGGACGGCGTCCCTCCACATCGAGTGAGGCAAACGAGGCGCGGCGCGTCTTCTGGGCGAGGAGATCGAGCGCGGCCAGCTGTGCGCGCCAGGCGGGTGCAGGATCTGCGGGGAGGTAGCGAATGTCGGAGTAGCCGTAGCCGACCATTTCCTGGGCTACCGGTTCGTAGCCGTTCACCCAGGCAGTGAAGGCTTCGACGGCTTTGCGGCGCCCCTCGGGTCCCAGTTCGCCGGGGAGGATAGCCTCGGCCAAAGGTTCGAGGACGGCGCCGTCGATGCCTGTCGATGCTGCGGGTTCAGCGGCGCGCTCGGTTGCGGGGGCGCAGGCGACGGTCGAGGCGGCAACGCCTGAGGCGATGGCGCCAGCGGTCTTGAGAAAAGTGCGTCTCGGGGTTCCGGAGGTCATGGGGCTACGTTGCCGCGCGATCCGCACGGGGGCAAGGCGTGACTGCTGAGACTTGACTAACAATCCCTCGGCGGCTCGCTTTTCCCGGGCGCGCGGTCACGGCGTCATATCCCCCTCTCCCGCTTCCCATGCTGATGCGAACCCTCCGCGGGCTGGTGCTTGCCCTCCTTCCCGCGGCGCTTGCCGCACAGGACAGCACCAAAGCTGACACATCGACGATGACCTCTGCTCAATTCGAGGCGTCGCTCAAGTACAAAACCGGGACGGTGCCACTCAAGGATGGCGTGGCCACACTTTCCCTTCCGGCGGGTTTCCGCTACCTCGACCCCGAGGATACGGAGCGGGTCCTGGTGAACGCGTGGGGGAATCCTTCGGGCTCGGGCACGTTAGGCATGATTGTGCCGCCGGGGATGGGCGTGACCGACAGCGCGAGCTGGGCGGTGATTGTGTCCTTCGACGAAGACGGGTATGTCAAGGACGACGAGGCCGCCAAGATCAACTACGACGACTTGCTGAAGGAAATGCAGGGCGACACCAAGGAGTCCAACGAGGCGCGCGCGGAAGCGGGGTACGAACCCGTGACGCTGCTGGGGTGGGCGGAGCGCCCGCACTATGACCAGGCGGCACACAAACTCTACTGGGCCAAGGACCTCCAGTTTGGCGGCTCACCCTCGCGCACGCTCAACTACGACATCCGGGCGCTCGGCCGTCGCGGGGTGCTGATCCTGAGCGCGGTGGCCACCATGGATCAGCTGGGCACAGTAAAAGAGGGGATGCAGCAAGTGCTCACCTTCGCGAGCTTCAACGAGGGGCACCGCTATGCGGACTTCACACCGGGGAAGGACAAGGTCGCGGCGTATGGAATCGCGGCGCTGGTGGCGGGAAAACTGGCGGCCAAGGCTGGATTCTTCAAACTGCTTATTGCAGCGCTGGTTGCCGGCAAGAAGTTCGTGATCATCGGTGTCATCGCATTGGCAGGACTGTTCCGGAAGTTCTTCCGCAAGGATCCCAAACCCACGGAAGGCGGGGCCTGACGATGGGTGAGATGGCAATGCACGTCGGGGATGCGCTGCTCTATTTTGTCGCCTTCCTCTTCTCGACCACGCTCCACGAGGCGGCTCATGCCTGGGCCGCGCTGCGTGGTGGAGACCCGACGGCCTACCTTGGGGGACAGGTGTCGCTGGATCCCATGCCCCATATCCGTCGCGAGCCGATCGGCATGGTGGTGTTGCCACTGATCACCGCACTCGCGACCGGGTGGCCGTTTGGATATGCGAGTGCCCCATACGATCCCAACTGGGCGCGACGGCACCCCGATCGTGCCGCCTGGATGGCGCTGGCAGGCCCGGCGTCCAATCTGATGCTTGTCATCATTTGTGGCTTGATCCTCCGGGTCGGCACCATGGCGGGAGTCTTTGTGCCACCGGCGACGATTCACTTTGGTGAAATCGCGCAGTCGGCCGGGAGCGCCGCGTGGGGAACCGTGGGGATCATCCTCGGTGTGGTCTTCTCGCTCAACCTGCTGCTGGCGGTGTTCAACATGATCCCCCTGCCACCGCTGGATGGCAGCGCCGCCATTACGCTGCTCATGCCGGAGGGTCTGGTGGGGCGTTATCAGGAGTTTCTCTGGGGAACGCCGATGCTGGCGTGGGTGGGAATCATCATTTCGTGGAAGGTGGTGCCGCTCATCTTCCAGCCGGTGTTCACAGCGGCTGTCAGTTTGGTGTACCCTGGTGCGTCGTACGGCTGATCTCTCCTTTCATCCCAGTGCTCTGCATGCAACGCTCACTTGCCCTCGCCGCGCTGATCAGTGTTTCCGCCATCCACGCGGCAGGTGCGCAGGCGGCACGTCCCGACGCTGATCCGCGAATCGCCAAACTGGTGGCAGCGGTCTCGGAAGACCGTTTGCGCGCCCTGACACAGAAGCTTGTTTCGTTCGGAACCCGCTCGACGTTGTCCGACACGATGTCGGCCACCCGAGGCATTGGTGCGGCCAGGCGGTGGATTTTCGACGAACTCAAGCGATCGGGACCGAAGTTGCAGGTGTCGTATGACTCGCATCGCATCGCGCCCCAGGGCCGGATCACCCGTGAGGTCGAGCTGCGCAATGTGATGGCGGTGCTGCCGGGACGCTCACCTCGCCGCGTCTACATCACCGGGCACTACGACACAGTCAACCTTGGCTCGGGTGGGCAGCTCGCCCTCAACTCCGGTGGCAACAACCCGCAGGCCAGCCGCGAGTTCAATCACGACATCGATGCACCGGGTGCCAACGACGATGGCAGTGGCACGGTGCTCACCATGGAGCTGGCGCGTGTGTTCGCCGAGAGCGGGCTCGAATTCGACGCCACGCTCGTGTTTATCTGCTGGGCCGGTGAAGAACAGGGATTGATCGGGTCGTCGGCCCATGCGCAGGCGCTTGCCGCCTCCAAGGGTGTGGTGGAGGGGATGTTCAACAACGACATCGTCGGCAACTCGCAGGGCGGCAACGGGATGATCGACAACGAAAGCGTGCGAGTGTATTCGCTGGGTCCCGAAGATGGCATGTCCCGGTCGCTGGCCCGCTACATCGCGCGAGCAGCTGCCACCTACGTGCCGGCCCATCGCATTCGTCTCATGGCGCGCGAAGATCGCTTTGGACGTGGCAGCGATCACTCGTCGTTTACCGCACACGGTTACCCGGCGGCCGTCTTTCGCGAGTCGAATGAGAACTTCTCCCGCCAGCACACAGCGGAAGACAAAATCGAGGGAGTGGACTTCAAGTACCTGGCGCAGAATGCACGCGTGAATGCGGCGGGGGCGGGATCACTGGCGCTGGCACCGACCGCACCGATTGTGGCAGCGGAGCGCGGCGCAACCTTGTCGCGACTGCCGTCGGGCTACGACGCCACGCTGGCCTGGCGTGAGGTGCCCGGCGCCGTGGCCTACAAGGTGTACTGGCGCGACGCCTGGGAAAACGACTGGCAGCAGTCCCGCGTTGTGGGCAACACCACCACGCACACCATGACGGGCATGTCCATCGACGACTGGGTGTTCGGTGTGGCGGCGGTCGGCGCGGACGGGCTGGAGAGTCTGGTGAGTGCCTACGTCTCGCCGGTACGGCGGATGAACGAGGTGAAGGTCATCAGGTAAGGTCCCTCCGGGCCCAACGTCTCAACAAGTACGAATGACGCTGGGCCCTGACTTTCGTCAGGGAGCGCTGCTTCGCTCCCCGGACTTGATCCGGGGCCCAGCGTCGTCACCACTGCGAGGCTACCTCCACTACGGCCAGGGAAGTGGAATGACCGCAAAACGCGAGCGTTTCGCCGGGTCATCGTCTCCGTCAAAGTAGGCCTCGATTTCGCGACGAGCCGAGGCGCGCAGAGCACGGTCGGCTGGTGTTCCGCCGGTCATTGCGGCCAGGCGCGAATCGAGCTGCTGCAGATGCCACTCGGCGGCCTGCCGCACCTCGGCAAGAGCCAAACGGTCACCAGCGCGATCGAGGAGCGTGTTGAGCACCACGCGCTGCACCGTTCGGCGCAGTGCCTGCGCGTTGGCGTTGGCGGCGGCCGGCGCTCCCCAGGTGCGCTGCACAATTTGCGTCATCACCTCGTCGAGCGTCGGAAGCGTGGCGTCGCGCGCGGCGAACTGCACCACCCGTGCGGCGCGTTCGCGGTGCAGGAGTCCCTCGATGACCTCGGTGGCCACGCCACCAGCAAGCGAGATCTGGTCGAAGGAGGTGCCACCCGCCGACCCGATCCACTCGAAGTAGTCGTCGCCACCATAGGGTGTGGGAGGAATGAGGGCCATCACCCGCTCGGGCACCGCAAGTTGTGCGGGTTCGAGGGCGTCGAGGGCCATGCCTAACGCGCGTCGCTGCGACGCAGCGGGGAGGATGGTGGTGGGCGTCTGCCCGTCACCACGCATGGCGTACCGGAAGTCCATCCCACCCACGTATTTCACCAGCCCTTCGAGCGAATACCGGTGATGCAAATAGACGTGGGCAAAGCGCATGTTGAGCAGGTACATCGGCTCACCCGGCTTGATCGCCCGTTCGTCGAACTTGTCGATGGCCAGACGACGCACGGCCGAGGTGCGTTCGACGGCTTCGAACATGGTTTTCCCTTCGACCCAGCGCGTGACCTCGGGAATGGAACCCGACGCATCGGCGTGCTGGTCGGCGACAAAGCGCACGTCGCGATCGAGCATCTCCTTGATGATCTTCGCGAGCCCGGCTTTTTCGCTGGCTTCGTCGGGGTACCAGCTGTGTCCGTACCGAATGGCCAGTGAGTCCCACGCACCTGCAAAGGGCGCGTAGGCCTTGCTGAGATCGAGCGTACCGCGAGCATCCACAGAGATGAGCGGGAAGGGATAGTCCATCACACTCGAGCGGCCCTGAGCGTGTGCGATGTAGTTGTGTGACATGCCAAGCGTGTGACCAATTTCGTGGGCCACGTGTTGACGACGCCGCATGGCGACGAACTGATCGGCGGGCACATTGAGGCCGCCGGGTCCAGCCGCAGGCAACAAGCCCGCATAGATGTTGTAGTCAATGAGCGAACGCCACGAATCCATGCGCACGACGGTGCGAACGATTTCACCGGTGCGCGGATCGGAAAGGGATGGGCCGACCGACGGGCCGGGAATATTGCGATGCACCCAGTAGATCATGGTGTAACGGGCGTCCATCGGGTCGGCGCCCGCCGGAAGGTCACGCACCTGGAAGGCGTTTTTCCAGCCCGCTCCTTCGAAGACCTTGTTCCACCACATCCCCCCTTCGCGGAAGGCCGAGCGATAGGGCTCGGGAATGGCGGGATCGAGGTGGTAGACGATTGGCGTGATGGGCTCCGTGAGCTCACCGCGCATGTAGGCGGCGGGATCCTTTGGCACCAGGCGCCAGCGAGCGGTGTTACCGCCCCGATAGATCCCTTCGTATGTCTGTCCGAAGTCGTTGAAGGGACCGCCAAACAATCCCGTGCGCGAGTCGGCGACACGAGGGCGGAATCCCTGGGGATCGGGTAGCGCTACCAGGGAGTGATGCACCTCGAAGGTGGGCGACGCTGCATCGGGCGCCCCACGCCGCAGCGCCTGACCCGGGTTGTCTACGCCAAAGGTGAGGACGGCGTGGATTTCGGTGTTGCGTGGGAAGGCCTTCGTGCGCGCGGGGTCGATCCAGCTGCGATTGGCATCCACACGTGCCGTCCCCTGCTGGGAGCGGCGCAGGGTCTCGGCGATACCATAGGTGTCGGAGAGAAAGAGGGACGTCGCGTCGGCGACCATCACCCCATTCGCCTCAGATTCGATGGGAAACCAGGCGATGACCGAGGTAGCAAAGGCTTCGGCCGCGCCACGCTGGCCAGCCTCGTCGGCGCCGATGGCTCGTGCGTTCCAGTTGTCGCGAACCAGTACCAGGCGTTTGCCGCGTCGTTCGAGGCGCACCACCACGCTGCCCCCCGTCTGGCCGCGGTCGAGCCCCAGGGGGGCAGCGCCGCCGCCCGTGGCGAGCACACTCTGATGGAGGAAATCCTTGCCCACCCGATCCTGGGTGACATCGAGCAGGACCTTGTTGCGGTCCTGGTCCACCCGAACCCCAATGAAGGGGGCCTCCTGGGCAGGGAGGGCGAGGGGGAGGAGCAGGAGGGCCAGCGCTTTGGCGAGCGTTCGTGACATGGCAAAGGGGGACAGGTGAGACATCGGCTACCCCCGGAGATTGCACGGCGCGCCGGGCTCCCGGAAGGGTACGGAGCCTCACGATCCATCGCCTGTTGCGGGCGAGGTGCTTGCGGTCAGATTTCGGGAGACCATCCGCCTCTGCCCCTCGGACACCGCGAATGAACAGCCGCCCGTTTCTCCTTGCCTCCATCGTTCTTGCGGGGTTGACCTCGACCCTCGGCGCCCAGCCGCACAGCGATGCCCCGACGTACAGCAAACACGTCGCGCCCATCCTCTATAAAAGCTGCACGAGCTGCCACCGGACGGGTGGAATCGGCCCGATGTCACTGATGACATACAAGGAGGCCTACGCAGCCGCAGCGGACATTGGCGATGCCATCGGCACGGGTTACATGCCGCCGTGGCACGCAGATGCGCCGCATGGCACGTTCAGCAATGAGCGGCACCTGACCGAGGCCGAAAAGAAGACGATTGCCGGCTGGCTGCAGGCGGGTGCGCCGGAAGGCGACGTGAAAGACCTACCACCGGCGCCTGTGTACGCAACGGAGTGGTCGATCGGCAAACCCGACGTGATTCTCGAGATGCCGGAGTCCTTTCAGGTGCCGGCCAAGGGGACCATCGAATATCAGTATATCGAGATCCCCACCAACTTCACCGAAGACAAGTGGGTGCAGGCGATCGAGATTCTGCCGAGTGCGCGCGAGGTGGTGCATCATGTGATTGTGTATGCGCGCCCACCGGCCCCGGCCCCGGGCACACCGAGACAGCCGTCGGTTCTGGTGTACCGCGAAGACCATCAGGAGCCGCCGCCACCCCCTGATCCCAATCGTCCGCGGCGCCGCACCGGTCCCATGATTGCCGGACTTGTGCCGGGCACGGATGGTCAGGTCTTTCCCGCCGGGACCGCGCTCAAGGTGGCCGCCGGTTCCGTGCTGACGCTGCAGATGCACTACACCGCCCACGGCCACGAGATGAAGGACAAGAGCCGGGTGGGTTTTGTTTTTGCCAAGGAGCCGCCCGCCGAGGAATTGCTGGCGACCGCGTTCAGCAATGGTGCGTTTGTGCTTCCCGCGGGTTCGCCAAACACTGCTGTGCCGTCCGAGGTGGGCTTCAAGGAGAGCGCAAAGATCTGGGGCATTTTGCCGCATACACATTTGCGGGGCAAAAAGTGGGCGTACCGCCTGGTGCATCCCGACGGACGCATCGAACCGATTCTCTCCGTGCCTAACTATGACTTCAACTGGCAGACGTATTACATGTTTGCCAAGCCGCTGGTGATACCGGCGGGCGCGAAGATCGAAGCGACGGCCTGGTACGACAACTCGGCGGCCAACCCGGCAAACCCTGATCCCAAGGTCGACGTGCGCTGGGGGGATCAGACCTGGGAGGAGATGCAGTTCTCGGCCTTCCTGTACACCATCGATAGCCGTCGGCTGCGGCCATAGTCGGTGACTCCAGTGCTGTCGTACATCCATGGTCTCGCCTCGCATCCGCTCCTGGGCGAGACCATCGGCGAGAACCTGCGTCGCACCGTTGAGCTGCATGGCGATCGCGACGCCCTGGTGGTGCAGTCGCAGGGCGTTCGACTCACGTATCGGCAGCTTTGGGATCAGACAACCCGCCTCGCCAAAGGGCTTATGGCCCTGGGTATTCAGCCGCGCGACCGCGTGGGGATCTGGTCGCCCAACAGGTATGAGTGGGTGATTGCCCAATTCGCGACGGCGCGCATGGGCGCGATCCTCGTCAACATCAACCCCGCCTACAAAACCGCGGAGTTGGAGTACGCGCTGAACCAGTCGGGGGCTCGACTCCTGCTGCTGGCCAGGGCGTTCAGAGCATCGGACTACACCGGGATGCTGGCGGCGGTGCGGGCAAACTGCCCACAGCTGGAACGGGATATCGTCCTCGACAGCGGGTGGGAGGAGCTGCTGAGTGCCGGGGAAGCGGTGCCTGACGAGGTCCTTGCTGCGCGTGAAGGCTCGCTGCAATTCGACGACCCCATCAACATCCAGTACACCTCGGGCACCACCGGCTTTCCCAAGGGTGCGACGCTCTCGCATCACAACATCCTCAACAACGGCTTCTTCATCGGTGAGGCGCTGCGATATACGTCTGCCGATCGTGTGTGCATTCCCGTCCCGTTTTATCACTGCTTCGGGATGGTGCTGGGGAATCTCGCCTGTACCACCCATGGGGCGTGCATGGTGATCCCCGGCGAGGCCTTCGACGCCGCTCAGGCGCTGGCCACGGTGGAGGCCGAACGTTGCACGGCGTTGTATGGTGTGCCCAGCATGTTCATCGCCGAGCTGGCGCTTCCGGATTTTGCGAAATACGACCTCTCGACGCTGCGCACCGGGATCATGGCTGGTTCGCCTTGTCCTGTGGAGGTGATGAAACAGGTGCAGAAGGAGATGCACATGCACGAAGTCACTATCTGCTACGGCATGACCGAGACCTCGCCGGTGTCAACGCAGAGCGCGCTCGACGATCCGCTGGACAAACGGGTCGGAACGGTTGGGCGTGTGCATCCGCATGTCGAGGTGAAAATCGTGCACCCCGAGAGTGGTGCCGTGCTCGCCCGGCACGAGAAGGGTGAACTCTGCACCCGCGGGTACTCGGTGATGCTCGGCTACTGGAATGACGAGGCGGCGACGGCGCGTGCCATCGACTCGGCTGGATGGATGCACACTGGCGACCTCGCCACGATGGACGACGAGGGCTATGTCAACATCGTCGGTCGCATCAAGGACATGATCATTCGTGGCGGAGAGAACATCTATCCGCGCGAGGTGGAGGAATTTCTCTACACACATCCTGCCATCCAGGACGCACAGGTGATTGGCGTGCCGAGTGAGCGGTATGGCGAAGAGGTGATGGTGTGGGTGGTGTTGCGTCCCGGCACAACACTGCTCACGGAGGAGCTGCAGACGTACTGCAAGGATCGTATTGCGACGTACAAAATCCCCCGCTACGTCAAGTTTGTCGACAGCTATCCCATGACGGTGACGGGGAAGATCCAGAAGTTCCGCATGCGGGAGCTGGCGGTGGAGGAACTCGGGTTGCAGCGCGCGGCGGCGGTGGCGACGGCCTGAACGCTGCGGGCCGCCTTACGGGGCGTTCCGAAGCGCGGGAAGGCACGGGTGTCTTGACGAGACTGTGCCCGGAGGCGACGCTACGCGGGACACCAACCCCCGTGATATGCGACGTCTTGTTGCCCTGAGTCTGATTGCCATGGCCATGCGCCTTCCTGCGCAGGGCTCCCGTATTGCCTCGGACGCCGATGTGCTGGGCGCCGAACGTCTCTTCAGCGCCTGGCTGGACGGACAGCTTGCCTATCGAGGGTTGCCGGGTGTTGCAGTTGGTGTGGTCTACGACCAGGAACTCGTCTGGTCGAAAGGCTTTGGATACGCCGATGTGCAAGCCAAGGCGCCGATGACGCCGCAGACCAAATTCCGCATGGCCTCGCACAGCAAGATGTTCACGGCCATTGCCATCATGCAGCTCCGGGAACAAGGCAAACTGCGTCTTGATGATCCCGTGTCGAAGCACCTTCCCTGGTTCACCATGAAGCCGGCTGGTGACGACGACAGCCCCATCACCATTGAACAGCTGCTGACACATGCGTCAGGTCTGCAGCGTGAAGCGGGTGATCACTGGTCCACCAACGAGTTCCCGACCACCGAGGAACTCAAGAAGCTCATGAGCAATCGGCAAGCCGCCTTTGCACCGGCGACGCGCTGGAAATACTCCAACCTCGCCTACACTGTGGCGGGCATGGTGGTGGAACAGGTGAGCGGCATGCTCTGGGCCGACTACCTGCAGCAGAACATCTTTGGACCACTTGGCATGTCCAACTCCAGTGTCGACAAGAATGTGCCGGGTCTCACGGTGGGCTACGGACGCCGCATGCCCGACGGGTCGCGTGCCATCATTCCGTTCATCGATGCGAAGGGCATGGCGGCCGCCACTGGTCTCACCTCAAACGTCGACGACATGGCGAAGTTTGTCTCGGCGCAATTCCGCAAAGGCCCGCGCGGCGGCGATCGGGTGCTCAGCTCGGGCTCGTTGCGTGAGATGCACCGGGTCCGCTCAGTGGAGAACAACTGGACGTCGGGGACGGGGATCGGGTTTGGCGTCTCGCGCTTTCGCGACAAGACCTATGTCGGGCACGGAGGCGGCTACCTGGGCAATACGACGCAGACCTTCATTCAGCTCGACAGCAAGGTGGGCGTGATCGTGCTGACCAACACCAACGACTCCGACCCGGGTGACATCGCGCGACAGCTGATGAACACCGTGGGCGAAGCGGTGGCAAAGGCAGGCGCTCCCAAGCCGGTGGTGGTGGCCTGGGATCCGTCGTGGGAACGCTTCGCGGGGTTGTATCGCGGCGCCTGGGGCGACCAGCAGATCGTGATGCTCAATCAGAAGCTGGTGCTCATCACCCCCAACGGCAGCAATGTCGACACTCCCACCACCCTCGAACCGTTAGGTGGTGGGCGCTTTCGGATGATGGCGCCGTCGGGTGGGGGTGCCATTGGAGAGGTGGTGCGCTTTGTGGAGGAGGGTGGGCGTGTGACACGCATGTACGTCGGCGATGGTTTCTCCGACCGCGTGCGTTAGACAGCCTCTTTTCCCCGGGCACCATCATGAACACACGTCGGCAGTTTCTCATCAAGGCTCCACTCGGCATCGCTTCTGTGGCTGCCGCCTGTCGCGGTGCCGAGCAGGGGGCGGCGTCGTCGACCGCGGCGGCATCGGCTACACCTGGTGCGCCGGTGGCCTTCGGTACCTCCGCAGTCAGCGGCCCTGAGGTGACGGCGGCGACCTTCGCCGAGGCGGGGAAGCTCATGCAGGTGTCGGGCACCGACGCCGAACACGCCATGATGGCGGCGTCGTGGCGACGGACCTTTCCGGCGACACTCGAGCGACGCACCGGTCCCCGCAAGGTCGCGCTCGCCGACGACATGACGCCGGCGACCCTCTGGGATCCTGCGCGCGCCGTGGGATTTGTGCCGCCGACCCGTGATCGTTTTGTGCGAAGCTCGGAGCCGGCACCGCCTCTTCCTTCGAACGACGCCGACATCGCCTTTGCACCGGTCACCGCGTTGTCACGATGGATCGAGAAGCGTCAGCTCACCTCGGAACGTCTCACTGGCATCTACCTCGAGCGGGTCGCGCGGCTCGACGGCAAGCTCCGGTCGGTCATCACGAGCACCCGCGAGCGCGCACTCGAGCAGGCGCGGGCCGCCGACGCCGAGATTGCACGTGGCCGATATCGCGGGCCACTGCATGGGATTCCATTCGGTGTGAAGGATCTCCTGGACACTGCCGGGATTGCCACGACGTACGGTGCCGAGCCGTTCCGCGATCGTGTGCCCGCGGCGGATTCGGTGGTGGTGCGTCGGCTGCAGGATGCCGGTGCGGTGCTCATTGCCAAGTTGTCGTTAGGTGCGCTGGCACTCAACGATATCTGGTTCGGGGGTCAGACCATGAACCCCTGGTTGCTCGAAGAAGGGGCGTCGGGCTCGAGTGCCGGGCCGGGCGCCGCCACGGCCGCGGCACTGGTGGCCTTCTCCATCGGAAGCGAGACCGGGGGCAGCATTGTGAGTCCCAGCATGCGATGCGGCGTGACGGGATTGCGGCCCACCTTCGGGCGCGTGCCACGCACCGGCGCCATGGCGCTCTGCTGGTCGCTGGACAAACTGGGTCCCATGACGCGCACGGTCGAGGACGCGATGCTGGTGCTGCACGCCATCACTGGGCCCGATGCAGGTGATGCGTCGAGTGTGGTGAGCCACCTCGACTACGATGCAAACGCGCCCGTGCGCGGTCTGCGTGTGGGTGTGTTCCCTCGCTGGATGGAGGCCGCAACACCCGTTGACCGGGCCGCGCAGGCAGCCTTGTCCAAGGCGGGAATGGTGCCAGTCGAACTCGAATGGCCCGATCTGCCGCAGGCGTCGCTCATGCCCGTGCTGTTCAGCGAAGCGGCGGCCGCGTTCGAAGAGCTGACCCTCTCGGGCAAGGCGAGCGAGATGAAGGTGCAGGTGCCCGATGCCTGGCCCAATCTCTTCCGCATGACACGGTTTGTCTCGGCGGTGGACTTTGTGCAGGCCGACCGGTTGCGACGGCGCTTTGCCCGTGAGGTGGCCGCACTGTTTGAGCGCGCAGATGTGTTGCTTGTGCCGAGCTTGCGCGACGAATCACTCACGGTCACCAACTTCACCGGGCAGCCCTGCCTGACCGTGCGCACGGGTTTTGTGGAAGTGAGCGAAGCACGGAGCGACTGGGCACCTGACGCCGCCAACCCGCTCCCAAAGTTCAGCCCGCCGCGGCGTGTGCCCCACGGGGTGACGCTGATTGGGCGCCTCTTCGATGAGGGCACGATGGTTCGTGCCGGGTTGGCACTGGAGCGGGAGTCGGGGGTTGTGGGGGAGCGCCCCGCAGGCCTCGCCTAGTAGAGCGACAGGGGGAGCGCCTTCAGGCTCCGAGATTCGAACTGCGGGCGCGCACCACCTTCGGGAAGACTCAGTCCCGCCCGGTTATGCCAGAACACCGTCATTCCAACGGCTGTCGCACCCCCCACATCGGCGGGCGACCCGGCGACAAAGAGTGTGCGCTGCGGAGCAACCCCGAGTTCGTTCAGGGCGAGTTGATATGGGCGCGCATCAGGCTTGTAGGCGCCTGCGCGTTCTGATGTCACCACGTGCACCGGCACCCCAAGGCGCGCCGCGGCCCGCCGGCCAAGCGCATCGGAGCAGTTGGTCACAACGCCCAGCGCAACTCGCGGCTGTAGCCAGGCAAGTGTCTCGGCCACCTCGGGCCAAGGCGTCAGCTCATCCCAGCGTTCCAGCAACTGCGTGGCAACGCCGGTGTCGAGTCCGGCGTCGGCTGCCGACTCTCTCGTCAGGCGCTCGTAGTCGACGTAGTCGCCACACCCATAGGTGAGCTCGAGATACCGCATACGCCATCGTCGTCCCGCCTGCTCACTCCCCGCGCACTCGTTCCAGAGTGTCCACGAATCGAGCAGGGCCGTGAGCAGGTCGAAGAGTACGGCGTCGTAGGCAAGCGTTCCCACCATCAGAGCACCGGCCGACGCATACCGTGTTGTGTCGCCTGCTCGAACGCATGAGCCATTTGCAGCACACTCCAGTCACCACGATGACGTCCAACGATCTGCAGCCCCACGGGGAGGCCGGAGGCACTGAACCCGGCAGGCACCGAAATCGCCGGACACGCCATGAAGGTGACGTACCAGCATGAGCGCATCCAGTCGATGTACGTGGGCATGCGCTCCCCGGCGACCGTCATAGGATACTCGGTGGTGACATCGAACGGCTCCACCTGCGTCACGGGGAGCACGAAGTAGTCGTACCTGGAGAAGAAGGTGCCCACGTCGCGATACATCCGCTGCTGCCGAGAGAGAGCCCGAGCCACATCGGCGCTGGTTTGTCGCTCGGCCTCGGCGATCTCCCATTTCACCGTATCCTTGAACGTCGTGGGGTTCTCCCGCGCCAGTTTGGCGTAGTTGGCGTGAAAGGAGAGATGCCGCAGAATGGGGAAGGCCTCGTCGACACCGGCGAAGTCGGGTTCGGCCTCTTCGACGACGCAACCCAGGTCGGTAAAGGCCTGACGTTGCGCATTGACGACACGGAGGATCTCCGGCTCGAAGGGCAGGCCACCTAACGACTTGAACCACGCCACGCGTGTGCCCTTGAACGACCGGGCGAGTGGCGCACGAAAGGTGGCAGGGTCGTCGGTGAGGGCGATCGGATCCGGCGCGTGCGACCCGGCGATGGTGCTCAGGAAAAGGGCGACATCGGCCACGGTACGCGCCATGGGCCCGCTGGTGGAAAGCGGTGACCAGGAGTTGTCATCGTCGGTCACCCGTCCCGGCGATGGGCGGAACCCCACAATGTTGTTCCACGCGGCAGGATTGCGCAGGGAGCCACCCGTGTCGCTGCCATCGGCGATGGGCACGAGGCCGCAGTTGAGCGCGCAGGCCGCGCCACCACTCGATCCGCCGACAGTCTTGGCAAGGTTGAAGGCGTTGCGCGTGGCACCAAACACCGGATTGAAGGTGTTGGACCCGGCGCCAAACTCTGGAGTGTTTGTCTTGCCGAGCGTGATGGCGCCCGCTGCCCGGATGCGCTTGACGATGAGCGCGTCGACGGTGGGGATGTTGTCCTTGAACAGCGGCGAGCCCATCGTGGTCCGGATACCGGCGGTGCTCACGAGGTCCTTGTGCGCGACGGGGAGGCCGTGCAGCGGCCCCAGCGTGCCGCCACGTGCCTGGAGTTCGTCGGCCTTCCGTGCGCCGTCCATGGCCCGCTCTGCCACGAGCGTCACGATGGCATTCACCTTCGGGTTGACCCGCTCGATACGCGCGAGATGTGCTTCCATGACCTCGCGCGCCGACACCTGCTTGCGACGTATGCGTCCGGCCAGGTCCACAGCGGTGAGGTTACAGAGCTCGTCGCCGGCAACGGGTGTTGCGTCTGCGGGTGAGGACATGGCATCCGAAGGTTGGGGCAGCGCACGTGCGACACCTGGCAGAGCACCGTTGACCGCAGCAGCGCCCATCAGCTGCCCGAACGCACGACGGGTCAGGGTGTCGCGAGGTGTGTCAGTCATGGTCAGCCGAAGATCTTGCCGGGATTCATCAGGTTCTGTGGGTCGAACGCGACCTTGATCGCTCGCATGAGTGGCAGAAGATCGCCGTGCTGCTTGGCCAGGGAGCCGATCTTGCCCATGCCGATGCCGTGCTCACCGGTGCAGGTGCCTCCCATGTCGATGGCTCGGCGCACCAGACGATCGTTGAAGGCTCGCGCTCGGGCCAGCTGCTCGGGGTCACCCGGGTCGATCAAGAGGAGCAGATGAAAGTTGCCATCGCCGACGTGCCCAACCAGCGGGGCGAGCAGTCCATGCGTGGTGAGGTCAGCTCGTGTGTCGCGAATACAGCGTGCGAGTTCTGACACGGGAACGCAGACGTCGGTTGTCCACGACCGGGCGCCGGGGCGCATGGCCAACCCGGCAAAGTAGACCTTGTGCCTCGCTTCCCAGAGTTTGCCACGCTCCTCTTCGGTCGTGGCGGTCTGATGCACGAGGCCTCCCTGGTCGGTGACGATGGCTCGGACCATGTCGAGCTGCTCGCCGAGCGCGCCGGCGCTGAAGGCATGCAGTTCGAGGAAGATCATGGCCGACTCGGGGAGACTCATACCGGTGAAGTTGTTGATCCCTTTCACCGTGAGGTCGTCGAGCAGCTCGATGCGGGCGAGTGGCACGCCACATTGCAGGAGCGCGACGACGGTATCGACCGCGGCGTCGATCGAGGGAAAGGCGCAGGTGGCAGCGGCGATGGCGTCAGGCACGGCATGCAGACGCAGCGTCACCTCGGTCACGATGCCTAACGTTCCCTCGGAGCCGATGAAGAGACGGGTGAGGTCGTACCCGGCGGACGATTTGCGTGCCCGCGAGCCCGTGCGCACGACGTCGCCATTGGCGAGGACCACCGTGAGCCCCAGCACGTTCTCCCGCATGGTGCCGTAACGCACCGAGGTGGTCCCCGACGCCCCGGTTGCGACCATGCCGCCAAGTGTGGCGTCGGCGCCGGGGTCGATGAAGAAGGTAGCGCCGCTGCCGCCAAGGGCTTTGGTGAGCTGCATGCGTGTCACGCCCGCTTCCACCGTGGCGTCCATGTCGGCCACGCTCGTGCGAATCACGCGATTCATGCGCGTCATGTCGAGTGAGACGCCTCCCTGCAGCGCGGCGATGTGCCCCTCGAGGGAGCTCCCGGCGCCATAGGCCACCACGGGTGCATTGTGTGCAGCACAGGTGCGGACGATGGCCTGCACTTCCTCGGTAGATATCGGGTACGCGACGAGGTCTGGTGGAGATGCGGGGAGATGCGTCTCGCCTCGACCGTGTTGCTCCCGGTCGGATACGGACTGGGTCACGCGTTCGCCGAGGATCTTTGCCAAATCGGGGTGGAGGGCGTTGATGTCGAGGATGCGGGAGGTCATCGATAAAGCGGGATTGCGGTCGTGGTCCACTGTCAGGGCCGAGGGGCGGGAAGCACCGGCAGCACAATATGGCTGGGATACGCCCGTGTGTGGTGTACTCCCATTTGTCCCACCACCGTTGTGGTCGCCCGCGCTTCGTCGCCTCCAGTGTTGGAGTTCGGGAAGGTGTAGTTGCCCACAGCATTCATGATCGCCACGCGAATGCGATGACCTTTGCGGAAGGTGTTGGCGACGCCCTTCACGCCGATGCGGTAGCGCACCACATCATTCGGGTTGCCACTCAGCAGCTCCTCACGAGCAAAGTTCGATCCCTGCGCGCGGTACTGCGGGTCATCGAGATTGCGGAAGCGGGCGCGGAGGCCGCCTAACGTCAGACGATTCGACCGGCCCGTAGCGTCGACATCGGAAAGATGAACCCACCAATCCGTATCCTTCACGTCAGCCGAGGCGTGCAACTCCACCAGGATCTCCCCGGCAATCGTCACGTCCTGCGACAATGGCTCGGATGTGAAGGTCACGACATCGTGACGCGCTTCGAGATCCTTCATGTCCCACTGAAACGTTTGCACATCTTCCCAACGCTGCATCTGCTCAAAGCTCATCCAGTTGGGCATGGGGTTGAGTGGGTCATACGCAAATCGCTCCGCGGGCTCGTCACCCGTCGGTGCCTCACGAGTCAGTGTGCCGCTGGTGAACAGGCGATTGGCGCGCCCGTCGCTGTGGAAGTACCAGCGTTGCGCCTCCACCTCACGCGGAGGCCAGGCCGTGGCCGAGCGCCAGCTGTTCTCGCCGAGCACGAAGTACTCCACGCGGGCGTCGGTGGAGTTGTTGCGCAGCCCCTTCAGATGCACGTCATACCACTGCTGCTTGATCAGCCAGATGTCGTCGCGTAGTGCGTCGAGCCCGTAGCTGTATCCGTTAAGACGGCGGTCGGTGTTGTAGCCATGTTTCCACGGGCCCAGGATCAGCCGCTGCGGCGATCGACCGATGCGCTGCATCAACGACCAGTTGCTGAGCGTGCCCGGCAAGTCGTCGTCAAACCACCCACTCACCTGGAATGTGGCGAGTTCGGGGCGTACACCTCCGGCATGCCAATCCTGCCGCTTCCAGTAGGTGCCGTTGGTGGCGTTTGTAAGCTGCGCATCCCACGCCGCCACGTTGGAGCCGGTGCCGAAGGTGTCGAGGTCCATCAGCGGTCGGTGTGCCAGCACTTCGGTCCACGTACGGCCCGGCACGAGCGGCTTGTTGTTCATCCAGAAGGCGTAGTACGCCATGCCGACAAGCAAGCCGCCGCCCACATAAGGCTGATCGGCGAAGGCCGTCCCCATCGACACTTCGGGTACCAAACACTTGAGAGCAGGATGGCCGCTCATGGCCGCGGTCCATTGTGTGTAGCCGAGGTACGAGCCTCCCTGCATGCACACACCGCCATTGCTCCAGGGCTGGGCCGCAATCCAGTCGAGGGTGGCCTTGCCGTCCGCCGGTTCATGGACCATCAGTTCCAGCTCACCTTCGGATCGGTTGTCGGGATCGGTGTACGAGGTGCCACGGGTGGCCTGAAGCACCACGGCGTAGCCGCGTGCGGCGTAGTGCCAGAAGGTGCCGATCACCCCCGAGATGCCATACGGCGAGCGCACGAGAATGGTGGGGTACGGCGCCGGGGCATCTGCGCTGGGGAGATACACCAGCGTCGCCAGCCGCACGCCGTCGGTCATGGGCACCATCTGCTTGCCTGACGAGCGATAGCCGTACTTCGCCGGAGACACGCCCGGAGATTGCCACTGCCCGACGGTGGTGAAGCCCTCGTCGCCCCGCCTGACGAGTACGATGTCGGCTCGCGGATCGAGGGCGGCGACCAGCCGGTTGCGATCATCGATGATGAAGTCCATGGGCGCTGACGCATCGCGCCGGTTCCAGCGTGTGGCGCGACGACTGCGTGACGCTGGAACCGTCAGTGCCCGAGTGCGCTCATACAACACCGAGCGATCGGGCCACGACACAACATCGCGCTGCGACCAGTCGAGGCGCTCGATGCCGCTGATGTGCCCGGGGAGCTGACGCAGCGCACCCCACAACGCGAATGCGGTGTCACGTGCCACGCGTTCGGCAGTGGCGCGGTGTACCGGCGACCAGGTGTTGGAGGCAAACCCCTTCTTCCTGATACTCCACGTGCCACGCCCCTGCTGCGGCGCGGTCAACTCGGCCACCCGCACGCCCGCGATGTAGGCGTCCCATGTCACCTGTTGCGCCTTGCTGGGGCGCGCACTCAGCACGAGGGCGCCCGTCAGCAGCCAACGGCACCTCATCGGGCAGGCAACCGGCTGAACAACATGTGACGTACGCGCCCCGATCCGATGGTGATGCCCGTGACACCACCGCGTGCGTCACGTTGTGCCCTGACGACAAACCCTATTCCGTCGGTGGCCGTCCAGGTGTCCTTGAACACTGACTGCAAGCGCACTGCCGGGAACTTGCGGCGGTGCAGCATCAAGGTGTCTCCTCTCGCTCGCAGCTCCATGGTCGTCTCGATTTCCGCGTTGTTGTATCGCCCCTGCAGCGCGGCCACTTCGGCGGCGCTGGGTGTGTGCGCCGAAACGCGCCGATACGTTGCGGGTTCGCCATTGCCACTGCGATATCCAAGTGTTCCGTCAGCGTTGCGTCGCAACGTGGCCGGCCCCGCTCCGAGCAGCCAACTCGCGCCATTGCCCATTCGGAGCCGCGTTGTGCCCGGCCCTGCGCGCCATACCGCGTTGCCACTGTCGCTCGCCAGGGTCCCGCTGGTTTCCAGTGAATCGCTCCAATACAGCCCTTCGGCGCCCGCAATGGCGGACGCGGGGACGCCGGCGGCGAGCGCTGGCATGGGTCCGAGTTGATCATTGAGGTAGACGTCGGCCGCCTGCTCGGCGAGACGCGTGGGATTGGTGACACCCGAAGTGTTGCAGAGCACGGCCACGCCCGACTGCGTTTGCGGGAAGTGCAACAGGTAGCTGTTGTATCCGGGGTCGCCACCACTGTGTGAGAGCGTGGGTGTGCCGCGGTAGGTGCCGTGCGCGATGCCTAACGCATACTGCAGCGACTCACCCGAGCGCAACACCGCGCGCGTGGTCAGCGCCTCGATGGCGGCGCGTCCTCCCACCGTACCATTGGCCAGCTGTCCCTGCCAGCGTGCGAGGTCTTCCACTGTGGTGAAGAGCGAGGTGGCACCGACGGTCGAGTAGTTGGGCACCGTCTCCTTCCACTCCCCGTCGCGTGTGTACCCCCGCGTACGCCCGGGCACGATCATGTGGTTGTCGTCGTGGAAATGGGTGTCACGCATGCCTAACGGCTTGAACAACGCTGAATCGGCAAAGACCCGCAGCGATTGTCCCGTTACACGTTTCACAATGACCGCAGCGAGTGTGAAGCCGGTGTTGCTGTAGAGCCAGTCGCTCCCGGGAGAGAAGTTGAGCCCCTGCTGCCGCGGGACGATGTCCATCACGTCCTGCTCACTCACCAGGTCATCTCCCAGACGCCACCCGGCGGTTATCAGCAGATTCCACTGATCGCGCAGCCCCGAGATGTGATTGAGCATCTGGCGGATGGTGATCACCCGGTCATAAGTCGGCAGTTCCGGGATGTACTTGCGCACGTCGTCGTCGAGGGAAAGCCGACCGGCCTGTGCGAGCAACACCACACTCATCCCCGTGAACTGTTTGGACACCGACGCCACATGGAAAATCGAGCGTGGGGTGATGGCGAGTTGCTGGCTCATGTCGGCCATGCCGTACCCCTTGGCGACGACGACGCGGCCGCGATTCACCACACTGACCGCGCATCCGGGGCGATCGGTGCCTTCCTGGGTGGCAAAAACAGAGTCGAGCCGCGCTTGAGGCGAACGAGCCTGCGCCGCAAGTGGGAGGGGGAGGGCGATGAGGAGCGCGAGTGGGAGACGCATGGTTTGCTGGTGGAGGGGCAAACCCTGATCTGCCGTCTCGGACGGGGTGCCGTCAATAGCGCGGCGTCAACTTCGTCTTGGATCTCAGAAGACACTGGGCCCAGGATCACGTCCGGGGAGCGGGCAGTGCGTTCCCTGACGAAAGTCAGGGCCCAGAGTCTGTTCAGCGCGTTCGCGCGAGGGCGACGGCGGCGTCGATCACCGGGTCGCGCGCTCCCGGGGTCGGCCACGGCACGTACTCGTCCGGTGGAATCCCGCGTCCCTCGATGGGTGTGCCGTCGGGCAGCGTGGCGAACCAGGTGGACACATGCACCTTCCAGCCGCCGAAATAGGGCCGTGACGTGGGATTGGCGGTGCCGCCACCTGTCGTATCGCCCACGATGGTCACATTGGGCAAGGCCCGCATGGCCGCAACAAAGCTCTCGTTGGAGCTGAACACTGCGCGTCCGCTCAGGACATACACCGGCCTGGTGAATTGCCAGGGTCCGCGAGGCGCAATGGTGCGTCGTGTTTCGCGTCCCAGATCGTTAGGTCCTGGTCCGGTGCGAAAGCGGAAGATCTCAGTGAGTACGGTGGCGGTGGTAAAGCGCCGAGCGAAGTCGAGCGCCAGCTGATCGTTGCCACCGCCGTTAGGCCGCACGTCGATGATGAGCGCGGAGTCGGCGCGAAATGGTTCGAGGGCAGCGTCGAGATCTGCAACACTGAACTGCGTGCTGTTCCAGCCTCCGATGGCGATGTAGGGCACGCCGTCAATTCGCGCACTGCCAAGGTTGGGCTTGAGTTGTGTCCATCCGCCGGCGGCAACCACACGTTGCCAGAGCGGGGTGGAGAAGTTCACCGTGGCGGAGGGCCGATAGGTTGGCGTGCGCTGGCCATCCGGGGATTCGAGCGATACGTGCACGTCGCGCAGCGGTGCGAGCATGTCGAGCAGCACCTGATTGAGTGCGGCCACGTCGGTGGCTTGACCAGCGCGCGGTCGATAGGTGCTCCGTGAGGCACTCCAGTTCACCTGCTTGAGCCCGAAGTATGGATAGAGCTCGTCAAACGCACTCCACACCACATCGAAACCCTCGGCGGGTGTCGATGCAGAAGGGGCTGCGGGGTTGTCGCTGCAGGCGACAACCATGAGAACGAGGGAGGCGAGGAATCGGCGCATGCTGCGATCCAATACACGCTGGCGGGCCGAGTGGTTTCCGGGTGCACCCGACGCCGTCACGTGGGGCTCGATCGGCCCATCGCGGCCCTGCCACGATGGTGCAATCGCCGGGGCGTGATAACTTCCCCGCTTCACCTCTCGACCACGGTGTTCTGTGCGCATTCCAATGTTGCTTGCCCTGCTCGGCCTGCCGGCGGCCCTGGCGGCCCAGACCAACTACGACACCGTGCAGGTGCGCCCCGTTCAGCTGTCACCGGGGCTGCATGTGCTTTTTGGGGCCGGGGGAAACATCGGCGTCTCCGTCGGCGACGATGCCGTCTTCATCATCGACGACCAGTTCGCGCCGCTGACGCCCAAAATCGTCGCGGCCATCCGCACGTTGAGCCCCAAGCCGGTGAAGTTTGTGGTCAACACGCACTGGCACTTTGATCACACCGGTGGCAACGAGAACTTCGGCAAGGCCGACGCAGTGATTGTGGCGCACGACAACGTGCGCAAACGCATGTCGACCGAGCAGTTCATGGCGGCGATGAATCGTCGCGAGCCTCCGTCGCCCAAAGCGGCACTGCCGGTGGTCACGTTCAACGATGGCGTCACCTTTCACCTGAACGGCGATTCAGTGATCGTGACCCATGTCGATCCCGCGCATACGGACGGCGATGCGGTGGTACACTTTCGCAAGGCCAACGCGGTGCACATGGGCGATGTCTTCAACAACACCGGACTGCCTTTCATCGACCTGTCGAGTGGTGGGTCAGTGAATGGTGTGATCAGCGCGGTCGACAAGGTCTACGCCATGACCAACGATCAGACCAAGATCATCCCCGGCCACGGGCAGGTGACGGATCGCAAGCGGCTCAAGGCGTGGCGTGATGCCGTGTACGCCGTGCGCGAACGGGTGCAGGCGGAGGTGCGGGCGGGGAAGACGATTGATCAGGTGCTCGCTCTCAAACTCACCACAGCATATGAGAAGGAGTGGGCGGGCGGTCACGAGCGCTTTGTGCGCGCGGTCTACGAGGAGCTGAGCCGCCGCTGACTGCCATCGGCCCTCGCTACCGGGCTCCCGTGGCACCCCTCCACGTGGTCGGCACGTCTAGCGCCGGATTGCGCCCGAAGAAATTGAATGGCAGCAAGGCCACTTCATGCCAGGCACTCGGCATGATCGGGTAGTCCTCGGTCCGCGGCACGTGGTGGAATCCGGCCGTGTACCACAGCACGATATCGGTGTCCTGGATGGGCCGGTTGGCAGCGGTCCACGTTGGGAGGCCCAGGCCTTTCTCGCTTTGGTTGACGTACATCCCGGCGGCATATCGCTCGTCGGCCGCGCGGGGCGTAACCCAGAGCTGATGACGGATGAAGCCGGCCCGCCTGCCAGCAGGATCGTCCTCGTGGAGCATGCTGAGCGCCACGCTATTCCCCGGATGCACCACGTATCCGGGCGCGTGGCCAAGCGGGCCAGCGGCACTCGGATTGAGCACCCGCCAGTGCGCCGGCTTCGTTAGGCTGTAGTCCAGCATCCCCTCTTTCTCAGTTCGGGCCACCTGCGACTCCAACATCCAGCCGCTCCGGGGACCTTCGAAGTCCTTCATCGCGAGCCGGTCGATTGACAGGCTGTTGCGGGGGCCCGCGACGTCCACGTCGAGACGGAAGCTGAAGTAGTGATCGTGATTGATCGCCACCAGCCCGGGCGCCACCAAAGTGCCGTGCCGTGTGTCCCGCGCAGCCGTCGAGTCGGCCATCGATTGCGTCAGCACTCCCTTGAGGCCGTCGTAGCCGGACGCACCGATTCGGATCCGAATCCGCCCGTCCTGAGAAAAAACCCAGTCGAGGATGTAGTCGTAGTTCCCGACCGTCGCGATCATGCGTACCACCAACTCCACCGCGCGACGTCCTTCGAAGCCGGTCTGGAGGACGTTGTCGTAGTGGCGCCACCCGGGATCGCCCGGATTGCGCTCGAAGAGGCAAATCGCACCGGGTACCGTCACCGGGGCGCCTTTGTCGTCCGATATCATCGCGTCGACGAGCAGGGCGGACTCAGGACAGTCAACCCCGGCGGTGAGCGGCGTCGCGCTGGCACCAAAGCCGTACTCGCCGACGTCCATGAAGGTGCGCGAGTACCAGGCCCCGTGCGGATCCATGTACGGCACGAACAACTCGGACAACGCACCTTGATAGAGCACCGAGCGACGTTCGTCGCCGTCACGATACGACACCGCCGAGACCACGAGGCCGGAGCGCTTTTCCATTCGATAGTGGAACGACCAGTTGTCCCAGTCGACCTGGTGCCCGCGCACCGTGACGTTGGACCCCTCGGGACGCTGAACGACAACCGGCAGAAGCGGGGCGCGTCGTGACGCGACCGAGGCCGCGTCGACAGCGGCAGGGGCGGTCGAAACCGGGATCACGGCCTCGTCATGGATCTCGATGACCTCCCTGGTATTCAGGTCCACTACGGCCCAGAGTCCTTCGATAGGCCGATTGAACGGACTACCACCGGCTCCGATCACAAAGCAGGCACTCTTGAGCAGTCGCCGACCTCGATAAGCCGGGTTCCCGTAGTTGCCGAGCGTCCAGGGCGCGCAAAGGACCCCGTCGATCTTGAAGCCCCGGGCGCCGAGTGCGGCCACGAACCTCGGGTCACCGCCGAGGATCTCGCCCACGGCGGCCATTTCCTCTCCGAGAAGTGTCGGTTGAACTCCCGGAATTTCGTTCCACGAACTCACCCGTCCGGCCCCGAGGTCGACCATCCCTTCGAAGGTCCGGGCACCCGCTTTGACGATGGCAAACGCTGTCCTGCCGAACGCTTGCCCTGTGCGCCACGCCAGTACCTCGGCCTTATCCGGATCGCGCAGTTCCAGTGCCACGAACCGTGAGCTGTCGGACACGTGGCCAGCCTCGCGGAGGAGGGTCACCGCTCGGGCGTACTCCGCGGCGGTGAGGGGATCGAGCGGATGCGGAGCGGCCGCCTCGGGCACCATGGACGGTGCTGGCGCCTGGCAGCCTAAAACGACGAGCGCGACGACCGACCACGCGGCGTACCGTAGTGCGCGCGTCCAGCTGTGCATTGACATGGGATTCCGATCGTCGATGGGTATGGTTCAACCTACGTTCACGCGTGATCGAGTCCAGTAGAGACGCCGGCTGTCAACGGCAGTGTGAGCTGACGCCAATGTGCGTGCGGTCCTCCGCATCGTTCGAGGTCTGCGGATGCACGACAGAGAGGGTCCTCGACGCGGCACGGAGCGCGGCGCAGATTGCGGCGTGAAAAGCTGTTAGTCCGCGAACTGATCACGGAGCCCAAACAGCATGAGCCAGGTTGCCAGGAGCGGCGTGCGAGTGCGGAAGCTGACGCTCGCGGATTGGGCCAACATCGGCGAAGTCATCGGCGCCATTGCCGTCGTGATCTCGCTGCTCTATGTCGGCATCCAGGTACGCGAGCACACCGAGGAGATGCGCGCGACTAACCGCCAGCAGCTCAGCGGTGGCGAGATCCAATATGTCGAGTCCGCTGGCCCGATCGGTCTCTGAGCGTGACAAGGCCCTTGGCGCCCTCCTTCCGGTGTTTGTGGCATGGATGGACGAGTCCATCCTCCCCAAAGTGGCCGAACCCGCCACGGCACGGTAGACTCCTCGAGTGTGGTGCCAGACGGTGCAGTCCTGTGTTTGCGGTGTGGATCAGAGCGCGGGTCGTGAGGCGGACTTCAGCAAAAGGGGGCAGGATGCGTCGAATTGTGCGGTTGCTGCTGGGCATCTTTGCTGGCGCGATTACGTCTTCCGACCTGTGGGCGCAATCGGCGGACGACCGACCGAACGTCGTGCTGATCATGACGGACGATGCGGGCTACGGCGATTTCGGTCGATATGGTGCGCGCGACGTGCGGACACCAAACATCGATGGCATGGCCCGCGACGGCGTGAGGTTGACCGACTTCTACGCGAACGGCGCGACCTGCACACCGACGCGCGCGGGGCTTATTTCGGGACGCTACCAGCAGCGGTACCAGCTGGAGGCGCCGCTTGGGGCACAAGCCGAGAAGGACCATGAGCGGGGACTGCCAGTTACCGGGCGGTCACTGCCGCAGCTCCTGCGGAATCGTGGCTACACCACGGCGTTGGTGGGGAAATGGCACCTCGGATGGACGAGCGAGTTCACTCCGGCCGCCCACGGGTTCGAGTACTTCTTCGGCTTCAAGAGCGGGTTCATCGACTACTACCAGCACACCGCCGGTAGCGATTCTCCCTTGAAGGCAGACCTGTTCGAGAACGACAAGGCGGTCGAGGTCCCGGGTTACATGACGGACCTCATCACTGAC
The DNA here is from genome assembly GCA_902826615.1 of uncultured Gemmatimonadota bacterium. GTDB lineage: Bacteria > Gemmatimonadota > Gemmatimonadetes > Gemmatimonadales > Gemmatimonadaceae > RBC101. The sequence continues at coordinate 674,923 of CADEFN010000002.1, read as the reverse complement.
CGGTCTGTTCGCTTCATTGAACAAAATGCCAGTCGGCCGTTCTTCATCGATGTGGCATACAACGCGCCGCACTGGCCCTATCAGCGCCCGAATCAGCCATCCACGGCTCGCGACAACGGCCGTCACCTCGGGCCTCTTGATAGCGCGACGAGCACACGAGCCGACTATGTCGCGATGCTCGAGCACGTGGATGCGGGCGTGGGCCGTATCCTCGCTGTGCTCGACCGGCTCGACCTGCGCCGAAAGACCATCGTGATCTTCACCAACGACAACGGCGGTGAATGGCTCTCGCACGGGGGTCCCCTCTTTCACCACAAGAGCTCGGTCTGGGAAGGCGGCATCCGCGTCCCTGCCATCGTCCGGTGGCCAGGGCAGATCCCGGCGGGCAGCGTGTCCGCACAGTTAGGCATGACGATGGATCTCACGGCGTCCATCCTTGCGGCCGCCGGTGCGGTGGTACCAGCCGAAACGAAGCTGGACGGGATCAACCTCTTTCCGGTGCTCACGGGGAAGGCGCCGCAAGTTGAGCGGACGCTGTTCTGGCGCGTAACAGGCGCTCGATCACAGCGGACCGTGCGGGCGGGTGACTGGAAGCTGATCTTCGACGACGGACGACCCCTGCTCTTCAATCTCCGAACGGACATCGGCGAGCGGAACAATGTGATCGGCCAGCACCCGGATAACGCCCGTCGTCTTCGTGCCTTGCTGGATGGGTGGCAAGCCGCCGTTGACGGCGAAGCGAAGACCGTGGGTACCCCCTGATCCCGCGCCCTCACGTTCGTCCCGCCCAAACACGCCAATGCAGACTGAGATCGACCGCCTGAGGTCTGCCCTCGATGGGCGGTATACGCTCGAGCGAGAACTTGGCGAGGGCGGGATGGCCACGGTCTTCCTCGCCCAGGACCTCAAGCACGCGCGAAAGGTCGCGCTCAAGGTCCTCAAGCCGGAGCTGTCGGCGGTGGTCGGCGAGCAGCGATTCCTTTCCGAGATCCGCACTACAGCCGGGCTGCAGCATCCGCACATCCTGCCACTGCACGATTCGGGCTCCGCGGATGGGCTCCTCTACTATGTGATGCCGTACGTGGAAGGGGAGACCCTTCGGGAAAAGCTCGGCAGGGAGAAACAGCTCCCGATCGGCGAAGCGATCCGCATCACGACGGCCGTGGCTGGTGCGCTCCAGGCCGCCCATGACCACGGGATCGTGCACCGCGACATCAAGCCGGGGAACATCCTGCTGAGCCGCGGTGAGCCACTGGTCGCGGACTTCGGCATCGCGATTGCCGTCGGGGCGGGGAATGGGAGTCGCCTCACGGAGACCGGCCTGTCGTTAGGCACTCCGTATTACATGAGCCCGGAGCAGGGGCTCGGTGAACACGTCGGTCCGGCGAGCGACGTCTATTCGCTGGCCGCCGTGCTGTACGAGATGCTCACCGGTGATCCGCCCTACATGGGCAGTACCGCGCAGGCGGTACTCGGCCAGATCATCGCCGGCGCCGAGGTCTCCGCAACGAAGGCGAGGCCGAGTGTGCCGGCGAACGTGGACTCGGCCATTCGGAAGGCGCTGGAGAAGTTGCCGGCGGACCGGTTCACGAAGGCAACGGAGTTCGCGTCTGCCTTGGCGGATTCGTCGTTCCGGTACGGGGCCGCTGCGGCTGTGTCGTCGGCGAGGGGTTCCGGCGCGTGGAAGGTCGCCACCGGCGTCCTCTCGCTCGCGCTGGTGGGCGCGCTTGCACTGCAGCTCCGCCCAGACCGGCCTCTTCCCGTCCTGAAGACGATCCTCGATCCCACTACCACGGGACTCGAGGCGTCGTGGGCGTCGCACGTTGCGATCTCACCGGATGGGACAAAGCTCGTGGTGCCGGTGACGCGTCCGGACGGCACGGTGCAGCTGGGTCTGCGCACGTGGGAGTCGCTGGAGGTCACACTCCTTCCGGGAACCGAGGGCGCGCGGAATGTGGTCTTCTCGCCGGACGGCGAATGGATCGTGTTCGCCACCGGCACAGACATCGTGAAACGACCCGTGCTTGGCGGCTCGACGATCACCCTGGCGAAGGATGCGGACCCGGCGAGGGTCGCCATCGCCTGGCTCCCCGACGGGAAGATCTGGTATGAGCAGACGGTGACCACCGCCGAGGGGTTCCGGCGAGTCGTGGAGATCTCCGAGGACGGCGGCGCGATCTTGAGGCACGTCTTCGCCTCGACCAAAGAGGTCATTCTCCCAGTGTGGATCGAGGCGCTTCCCGAGGGACAGGGGGCGCTCGTTGTCTCGTGCCGCGGGGTCATGAGAGCGTGCACCGTTGACGACGCGGACTTGATCCTTCTCGACTCGAAGTTCGCCGAGGTGAAGGTCCTCGCCGAAGGGGTGGCGAAAGCCTGGTACGTGAAGTCGGGGCACGTCGTGTACGTAACCTCTGACGGACGGGTGCTGGCTCGTGATTTCGACCCGTCCTCATTCCAACATGGTGCGAGCGCCATTCCGCTCTTCGATGGAGTGCGGATCGGAGTGGGTACTGCGGACATAGCGCTCGCTCCGGACGGGACGCTCCTCTACGTGACTGGTGCCGGGATCGCCGCTGAGGAATCCGAGTTGGTCTGGGTGGACCGTGCGGGGAAGGCGACGCCCGTGGACACGAGCGCTGCGTACGAGCGGTTTGCTGGAGTGGCGCTGTCGCCTGACGACCGAACCGTCGCGACCTCTCTCAGCAAGACCACCCGCGAGCTCAGCGACGTGTATGTGAAGGAACTGCCGGATGGGCCACTCCAGCTTCTCACGCCTGGCGGACGAGATGCAGTGTGGGTGGCTGGGGGCGACAGCCTGCTCTATCAGGCACGCCGGACTCAGTTCATCATGCGGAGGATCGCCCGCAATGGAAGCGCTCCACCTGGGGATAGCGTCTTCGGCCTCCAGGGTAAGGCTGTCGCTGACATGGAGTTCACACCCGACGGCCGCTTCGCAGTTTTCTTGCACTATGACATCGGAAACGCCCCCGGCAGCGGACGCGTGGGATCGCTTGAGGTGCCTACCGGTCGTGTGGACCTCGCGGCATTCGCCTCCGGAGACGCGCGCCAAAGCTTTCTCGACCTGTCGCCCGACGGACGATTCCTGGCATATGCCTCCAGCGAGTCGGGCTTGAATCAGGTGTACGTGCGTTCGTTCCCGGCCGCAGGGGCGGGGCAGGTGCAGGTGTCGACGGGAAATTCGGGGGGGAACCCGATCTGGTCGCGCGGGACGAAGGAGCTCTTCTATATACAGTTTGCGACCGACGGGAGCGGTCAGATGATGGTTGCAGAGTACTCCGCGGACAACAGCTTCCGTGTGGTGAGTCGGCGACAGCTCTTTCCAGTTAGGGGCCTGCGGCTGGGTCAGGGCCGGACCGCGAAGCCATACGACGTGACCCGGGACGGCCAGCGTTTCCTCATGGTACGACCTGCGCCGAGTGGAGGGGTGGGTACGCAGGAGCGTCTGGTGCTGGTTCGCAACTGGTTTACGGAACTCGGGCAACTGGTTGGGGGACGCTGACGGGTCACTGTCACACATCGGCAGGTGGATGGCGTTCCTCACTGACGCCGGTGGCCTCACGGACGACGCGTTCCCACGCCCTGGCACGAAGCGCGCGCGCCTCCGACCAGAACGCGCTGCCATCGGGGTCTTGAGGGCTCTGCGCCAGGCGATGTGTTCCCATTGGCAGGGTCATCTCGGGTGACTTCCTGAAATGGTCTGACAGGGCAAGTCGCGCAAACTAAAGCTGCCCGGCATGCGCCAACGCCAGCGGCAAGTAAGCGAGCGAGGCATGAACTCCAACGCTTGACGCTCGTGATGCAGCCAGCACTGTGACTTGCCATCTGCCATCTGCCATCTGCCATCTGCCATCTGCCACCCGAGATCCGCCCGTCACACGTCGCCTCGGCACCCCGGCCGCCGGTAACCCTGACCACTCCACTTGCGACCTGTGACGGGAAGCAGTAGCTACTGCGGGCCCCGTTGTCCCTCCCTCCTCCCGTATGTCACCCGACGTCAATGCCCTGGTCCAGGCACCAATCTGGAGCCAGGCCGCCGCTGACCAGGTCGGCCTCATGGTGTACGACGAGCTCCGTCGAATCGCACGGCGCCATCTGCGCGGCGAAGCCGAGGGGCACACACTCACTACCACCGCGCTTGTCCACGAAGCCTTCCTTCGCCTGGTCGACGCGCCCAACGTGCCGCGCGAAAATCGCACGCGTTTTCTTGCGGCGGCGTCGGTGGCCATGCGACGCGTGCTGGTCGACTATGCCCGGGCCCATCGGGCAGCCAAACGCGGAGGAGGCGCCGTTCCCCTCGAACTGCACGATGCGCTCCAGGCAGCTACCGATGATGCCGGACGCCTCCTGGAGCTCGACGAGGCGCTTCAGCGCCTGGCTCTCGTGGCGCCACGGCTGGCGCAGGTGGTGGAGTGCCGGTTCTTTGGCGGCATGACCGAAGACGACACCGCCGTCGCGTTAGGCATGTCCCCACGCACGGTGCGCCGTGACTGGCTCAAGGCCAAGGGATGGCTGGCGGTGGAGCTCACGCAGGACTGAGCGCACTCTCCCGCCCACTGCGTTAGCGACGCCGCAGCTGGAGCGAGTCCCAGGTCGCCTGTCCTCGCGTCACTCGCCATCGTGCCCAGGGGAACCGGGTCAGCGACTCCGTCACAACCCGGTGCAAGGAATCGGCCTCCGACCACCGCCCACGCGCGGCGGCGATGGTCGCCCGGATGAAGGTTGTCTCGACGGCCTCTTCACTGCCGGGGCCCTGCGCGCTGTCGCGGCGCGCGTTGGCCCAGCGGAGGAGTGAGTCGGCCGCGGTCGTGTCAGCCAGCGCCAGGCGCAGGGAGCCTCGCGCGGCCGCCAGGTCGGTAAAGCGTTCATGGTCCGCGGGAAGGGTGCGCCCCGCCAAAGTCGACGCGCTATCAAGAAAACGTTCTGCTTCACGCAGTCGGCCCTCCACCAAATACAGTCTGCCCAGCCAGTGGATGGGCTGAGAGAGGTAGCCGTGCGCGGGACCAAGCGCCGCAAATGCGTCGCGAAATACCGCGTGAAAACGTGGTTCCGCGTCGCGGGTGCGACCCGCAAGCAAGGTGGCGCGCGCCGCGTTGTTGCGCATGATGAGCGACTCGAGTGTGCCCGGCCCATTCAGCCGCGTCAGCAGGAGTGCGCCTTCGCGAAAGAGGGAGTCCGCTTCGGGAAAGGACCCCTGATCCATTTTCAGATAGGCAATGGCGTTGATGGCCGCCGCCACCCGCACGTGGCCGTTTGGGTAGGCGCGGCGTGTCAGCCGCAGCACGTCCTCGGCAATCACGCTCGCGGTGTCCTTGCGTCCGATGCCGTCCAGGGCAAGTCCCATGTTGGCCAGTGTGGTCACCCGGCCCGGATCGTCGTCAGGCAGGTGGCGGCTCAGGTCATAGGCCTGTCGCAGTGCCTCCAGCGCGGTGCGATACTGGCCCAGGTCGGTCCGCATCAATCCCAGATCGTTCCAGAGTCCGCTCAGCACATCGCGTGATGCCTTGCCGCGTGTGGCCAGCGCGAGGGCTTCGCGAAAGAGCGAATCGGCTTCGTCAAAGCGATACAGCGAGCGGGCGACCACGGCCTGGCCTCCCACGCTAACGGCGAGCACCGAATCCGCCACGCCGGCACGCCTCCAGATCCCTGTCGCCTGCCGACCGAGTGTGTCGGCCTCGTTCACACGTCCGGCGGCATGCAGTACGGTGGCCAGGACATACCGCACACGGCCTCGTGCGTCCTCTCGATCGTCGGTGAGCGAGTCGGCAAGCGGGAGCGCCCGGTTCAGGAGCGAATCCGCCGCGCCGTGGCGGCCGAGATTGCGGTAGATCGTACCTAACGATACGAGGAGGTCGAAGCGCACCGCGGGCTGTCTGGCGAACGTCGTGTCGATCCGGGCGGCCGCACGATCCAGCATGTCGCCGGCCGTCAGTGAGTCGCCACGGGCGTGATAGGGATCGGACTCCGCAAACATGTCGGCCAGGAATCGCCGGGTGGCCAGGGCACGTTCCGCCTCGCGCGCCGTGGCGCGGGCCTGCCACGCAATCCCCGCACTCCCCCCAATCAGGCCCAGCAAGGCAATGGCCCCCGCCCCAGCGGCGGCTCGATGGCGCGACACAAACTTGCGTGTGCGGTAGCGCCAGGTATCGGGCCGGGCCGAGATGGGGAGCCCCTCCAGATGCCGCCGGATGTCGGTGGCCAGCTGGTCCACCGTGCGATAGCGCCGGTCGGGCTCCGGACGCAGGGCGGCCAGGGTGATGGTCTCGAGATCCTCCCGCAGACGCCACCGCAGTTTCGTGGCCGACGTCCCGCGCAGGACGGCCGACGCGTCCTGGACCCGGGAGGCCAGGGCGCGCACCGGCTCCCGCATCACAATGGATGGCCACTCCACTTCGGGGCGTGCGCGCAGGTCATGCGGACGTGTTCCCGTGAGCAGCTCGTGAAGGATCACACCCAGGGCCCAGGTATCCGTGGCCGTGGTGACCACGTCGCCGCGCCATTGCTCAGGCGCGGCGTACTCCGGGGTGAGGGCACGCAGACCGGTCTGCGTCGCGGCGGTGTCGCCCGGCTCGACCAACTTCGCAATGCCGAAGTCGAGCAACTTCACCTGCCCCTCGCCGGTGACCAGAATGTTCGACGGCTTGAGGTCCCGGTGAATCACCAGACGCTGGTGCGCCGACTGGACCGCGTCGCACACCGCCAGAAACAGCGCGAGGCGCGCTTCGATCGAGAGCGTGCGGCGATCGCAATAGTCGTCGAGCGGTTCGCCGGGGACGTATTCCATCGCAAACCACGGCTGGCCGCGCGCTGTGATGCCGCCATCAATCAGCCGTGCGATATTCGGGTGGTCGAGGCGGGCGAGGATCTGTCGCTCGGCCCTGAACCGGTGCTGCGCCACTTCGCCGCCCGTGAGGAGCGGGACCAGCTTGAGCGCCACCTGCTGCTCGAATTGCCCGTCGTCGCGTTCGGCCAGGAAAACCGCACCCATGCCGCCGCGGCCGATCTCGCGCACAATTCGCCATGGACCGTAGCGGTCGCCCGATTCCGGGGCGGTGGCATCGGCGTGGGCTATTGCGCGCGAGACGAGCGCTTCGGGGAGAGTGTCCGGAATGCTGTTGCCATGCGCGCCAGCCAGAACCTTGAACGCCCAGTCCAGCAGCTCGGGGTCATCCGCGCACGCTTCGCGCACACGTTGGGCGGCCTCCTCGGCTGGGAGAAATACTGCCTCATCGAGGACCGGTTCGAGCTGAGCCCACTGGCTGGGCGTTGGGCTGCGCATGTCGGGAAGGGGACTGCGTCAACGGACCAGGCGCAAGGCCGACTTTGCAATCGTGATCACTATGGAGCGTCGCACACCCCATCGCGCTCCCACCGAACAGGGAGAGGCGCATTGATCGCGGTAGTGGTTCTGAAATACCCAACCACCGAGCCGCACGAGTTCACACCAGTGGCCGAAGAGGCGACAGCGCCCGGAGGCTGCACCAGGTTGATCGTGGTGCCGGAGCGCCTGGTGCGCGCGAGATTGGTCGCGGGGTTGTGCCCTACCATGCGATCACGAGCGTTGCGCGCACGGGTGACGATGCTCGGAGTACTCCCCAGCATGACGTCGTAGGGCGGGGCATACGATTCCGAGAAACCGGTGCTCCCCTGGTCCGCGGCAATCATGATCACCCCATCGGGCGACATGGTGACCCAGGGAGCCGCCGTCACGCTACTCGGGCCCAGGAACACCGGTGTGGCTGATGGAGAACTCCACATGACGGCGCGGTAGTCCACGTAAATGATGGTGTCCGAGTCGTCATAGTAGTGAGCCCAGCCGGTGATGGTGCCGTCGTCGCTGATGCCGGTAGCCACTGCTTCGAAGTAGCCGGCGGGAAGCTTGAGAAACGAAGGCGAGCCCGAGGCCGACCAGTGGATCGGCCATGTCGTTCCCGACGAGGGTGAGAGGTGGATGTACCCGACGACCGCGCCCGAGCTGTTGATGTCCTTTGCGGTGCCCCGGAAGCCGGGCATGAGCAAGGCCGGGTTCGCCCCCAGTCGAGCCGGCGTGTTCACCCCACTACTTCTCGTCCAGCCCACGATTTGACCGCCGTTGTTGATCGCAACGGCATTGCCTCCATCGGCGGTACCGGGCATGGTGAGCAGCGAGGCGGTGCCGCCGGCCGACCACCGCACCGGCATCTGAGTCCCGTTGAAGGTCCGGCTCCAGCCCACCGACAACCGGCTGTCGTTGATATCTTCGACCTCACCGACGTCATGGCCGGGGAGGACGGGGAGTATTTCCGGCGTCCAGGTGGTGAGATGATTGGCGTTGGCCTCGATCGGCCGGTCGATGAGCTGTCGAGGGCCAACGGAGGAGTCGCTGCAGGCCACAAGGACGGCCGTGGCGAAGAGGAGGGGGCGGGCGCGCATCGGTGTTTCTCGCGAAGGTTTCCCTTGAGGCGCAAAGGCGCGAAAAAACCGGCCACGGGGTCGTCGTGCTGGCAGCGTTCGACGGGCTTGCGGGTCGGAATCGCGTCGCACTCCCGATCGTGGCTTGAAAACGCCTCGACCCGCTTAACGTCGGAGGGTTCCGGGCCGTCGATTCACATGTGTCCAACACCCACGGTGCATGCCACGCTTCCTGATTGCGATCCTTCTCTTTGCGCCCCTGGCCGCCGAGGCACAGCGCGGGCGGCGTCTGCGTCGTACGGCGACCGACGAGGAGTCAGTCGTGGTGGGGAGCAAAACCCGCACTTATGTGGTGCGTGCTCCTCGTGGGGCGTCACGCCGGGGTGAGCCCATGCCGCTCGTGATCGTGCTGCATGGAGGAGGCGGGAACGCCCAGAATGCAGAGCGCATGAGCGGCTTCTCGTCGCTGGTGGAGCGAGAGCGGCTGATTGTGGCGTATCCGAACGGCTCCGGCCGCGGAGCTCTTCTCACCTGGAACGCCGTGCATTGCTGCGGCTTCGCGATGGAGTCGAAGGTGGATGACGTATCGTTCATCGATGCGATGATCGACGCGATCGCGGGTGAGCATGCGATTGACGAGCGGCGGATCTATGTCACGGGCATGTCAAACGGTGGAATGATGGCTCACCGACTGGGGCGTGAAATGCGGCATCGGCCGGCGGCGATCGCTCCGGTGGTAGGGGCGGTGTTTGGCGACGAAGGCCCGCCAGCGAGTGCGGTATCGGCCATCATCTTCAACGGCCTGCTGGACAAGGCGGTGCCTGCCAATGGTGGGCTCGGCGCCGGTGTGGGCCGCAACGCGTGGGATGGTACGCCACCGCGCCCCAACATCGATCAGGGGATGTACTGGGCGAGGGCGGGGGGCTGCAGCCAGACCCCGGCCACGCGGGAATCACCAGGGGTTGTGCTGACGACGTGGGAGTGCCCGTCCGGACGTGCGGTCGCGCTGCATCAGGTGAAGGAGATGGGTCATGCCTGGCCGGGCGGGCGTGCGGGACGGCGAGGTGCTGACGATCCGGGCAACATGGTCGATGCCACGGAAGTGATGTGGTCGTTCTTCAAAGCCCACAGTCGTTAGGTAAGACCCTGGTTCTCCCGTGTCGCTGCAGGCAGCGTGACTGTGGGCAATACGAACCTCGTGTCTCCTGCGGTCAGTGCCGCGCGAGTCCTTCGGTCAGCTCGATGCGTGTCCCGGCCGGATCGATCAGGAACGCAATCTTGAGCCCGATGGCCGGCACGTCCCGGCAGGGGACCTCGAAGGTGACGTTGTCCGCGGCGAGCCGTTTGCAGAAGGCATCAAGGTCCTTCACTTCAAACCCGATGTGATCGAGCGACCGGCCCTTGGTTGCCGCTTGCGCTGCGTCCGTTTTGCGAAAGCTGAACGACATGCCGGGCAGTCCCAGGGCGTTCGCATTGGCCGCCGTGGGCATCGCGGCGCCGAAGTGCTTGGCGTACCAGGCGCGGAGTCCGTCGATGTCAGCCGCGTAGAAGTGCACATGGAAGTGTTCGATGGGGGCGCTCTGTGTGGGCGCCGGATAGAACTCCACCTTCACCTGGTCCGGAAAGGACGCGACGATTTCCAGGGAGTCATCACGTGTCAGTGGAATGCCGGCAGCCTTGAGTTTGGCGCTGGTTCCCGCCAGGTCTTTCACCCGAAACGCGAAGTGGTCGAGGGTGGACCCGATCGAACCCTCGGTCGTCGCGCCCTGGCCGAGGATGAGGAAGAGGCCGGGGAGCTTGAGGAGTTCGAGGGTACCGCTCTTGACCACCTGCGCGCCGAAGAGATCGACCCAGATCTTCTTGTGGGCCGCCGGGTCGCGCACCATGAGGTGGATGTGCCCCGACGAAACGCCGGCCGCATTGGGAGCCGGGAGCTGGGCAAGAGCGGGCCCGGCCGAAAGCAGAAGTCCGATTGGAAGAATGAAGCGGAGGCTGGTGCGGCGGGCCATAACAAACTCCTGTCACGACGGGTGACGCCCGAGTGTGCGGGCGGGGCGTCGAATGTAACGGGCGCGAGCCGTGAAGCGCCAACTACGGGCCGCCACGACTGTCTCTCGGGGGGTAATCGCACCAGAGGTGCCGACGGACGCTGGCGGATGCCACGCCAATCAGGGCACGAGCCGCTGACTCGCCTGATACTGAGTGACCGTCCGCCATGTTGTGCCCCCATCCACCGACTCGGCGACATCCAGGCGAAAGAGGTCAGGCGCCGCAGGGGCGAATGTCAGTCGCGTGTGAACCCGCACGCCACTGGGGTTCGCGTAAAAGGTGCCTGGCCGAACGTTGTCGACCACCAGCGAGCCATCGTCCCCAAGAATTCCCTCGAAGATGTCGAGGAGCCCCGACACATCGTCGAGTGCGGCAACACGATATCGCTGCTGCGCAACATCGTATGAGAGAGTGAGCACAAAGCGATAACCCGAGGCCGTCATTCGCCCTTCGTATGCGGCACCGCCGAGCACGGGGACAAACTCTGAGATGATGTCGAGCGCGCGGGGCGCCGACGCTGTGGTTGCGGTAGCCGATGTATCGGCGGCGAACTGCGTGCCACGCCAGCGGCCCAGCAGGTAGCGCAAGGGACGCAACCCCGCACGCACCTGCTGGTGAATGGGCCGCACACGCACCTGCGCTGCGGCGTCGCGCATCTCGGCCACCACCCCGCTTGCATTCATCTGGGCGACGGCCACGGCACCCATGCCATAGGTGTTCCGCCCGCGTAGAAAAGCAGCGTATGTGCGCGTGAGCCGCCGCATGGCTGCGGCGTTCAGGACGCCCGATGGCGTGAGCGAACTGGAATCGGCAAACTCCGCGGCGGCGGCGAGGCGGAAGAAACGAACCTGTTCGGTGTTCTCCTGCACCACGGCCGCCAGTGGCATGGGGGCGAAGTGACCCGAGTACGATGTGACTGCACCCGGGAAATCGACGAGGAGTTTGGGTAACGCCAGTTGTGCCAGACGCGAGTGCTGTTCGCCAATGAAATACGCGCCACCGGCGACGGTGAGATCGCCGGTAAAGAGTGCGCTCAACTCGTGGAGATACACCACGCTGTTGTTCTCCGCTTCCGCAGGCCCGTAGTCGCGCACCGTGTATGTCAACCCGGCGATGCGGAGTGTGCTCCCTGATGCGACGAGCGAGTCAGGCCGCTGGAGCCTTCGCTCGTATTCAGCGCCAAGCGCAGCGAGCCAACCTCCGGGCTGCAGCGCCTGATCGTGCACACCCTGCATGGCACCGGCGGTGGCGCTGGTGGCGATGATTCGGGCCTTCGGAAAGGCCTCCTTCAGCTGGGTGAGGCCTCCAAAGTGGTCGGCATGCGGATGCGTGATGAATACAGCGGCGAGCGGTTTGCCGGTCTTGCGCAAAGTCGCGATGAGTCGGTCGACATCACTGCGCAGGCACATCGCGTCGATCAACACGAGCCCTTCGGCGGTCTCGATCCACCAGGCGTTGGTGAAGTAGGAGCGCGCATCGCCGGTTGCGACATGGATCTGTGCCGGTGGTGCGACCGATGCCGGGCTTTGCGCGCCGAGAGTGGTGGTCGCTCCAAGCAGCAGTGGTAACGCGTGGAGCGCGTGGACGAGTGGGTGGATACGCACGAGGGCAAGTTCGGTGAAGGGGAGGGCAGGGTAGGGCGCCAGCGCGTGACGACGAGTCGCGGAGTGACCAACATCCGCTGCGATGATGCGAGCACCGCCGACGCGTTGGGCGGAGTTCAGGGGTGCTCCACGATTCGCATTCGCTTGAGCTCTGACGCGGGCTGGCCTTTCCAGGTCGCGCCACGGTCCGTGGAGTGCTCGAAGCGCCAGGTCAGGCCGACCGGAGTCGGGGCAAAGGAAACACGCCAGAAGTTCGGGTTCTGCAGGACCAGTGTGCCTGCAGCATCAAAGTCGCCGTCGTAGACATCAAACGCTCCGGTGCCGGCGTCCAGGAGGCTCATGCGGTATCGCTGGCTCGTGGAATCAAAGCCAATCGTCACGCGGAAGGCCACGCGGAGCACTTCTTCGAGCTCGAGGTACTTGCCTTCCAGCACCGGGCGAAATCGCCACATCACGGTCGAGGTGTCGCCGGCGACACCGGACGAGGCATGATAACTCCCCTCGATGAAGCGCAGGCGCTCGCGCGCAGCCTGCAGGGTGCCCGCAGTGGAGCCTTGTGCAGCGACAGAAGCGGAAACGAGCAACGTGGCAGCGACGAGTGGGGAAAGTGCGAGGCGTTTCATGAGAGGGTGGGTGTGTTGACGAAATGCGGGCGCGCACGGCAGATACGCGTTCGTACGACCAACAAGCCGCAGAGTGCCGCCGATGGTACGAGCATCCGCCAGCGTGTGACGAACCCTTGGTGTTCGTGTCAGGAAAACGGCTGTCCGTGTCTTGGGGACTGGTGCGAGCGGACCACTACCGTCAGCCTCGTGCGACCACCGACCTCCATCACGTTTCGAAAGCCTCCATGCTCCCTCTACGTCATGTCCTCGCTGCGGTCTTGTCGCTTACCGCATCGCCAGTCCACGCGCAGGCTGCGCGCGACAGCACATCCCGGATGCTGCGGGACGGGTTCACGGAGGTGAGTGGCTGGATGACGCACGTCGCCGAGCTCGTGCCGTCCGATCGCTACACTTACCGTCCCACGGAGGGTGTGCGCACCGTTGGGGAAATGCTGGCGCACGTGATCGACGCCTACATCTACTATTGCCCGAACGCGGCAGGTGTGGCGACTCCGTGGTCCGCCGCGACCGAGAAGAAGGGTCCGCTCGACAAGGCCACGCTCCAACGGAAGCTGAAGGCGGCGACCGAAACGTGCGCCACTGCCTACGAACGCGGCACCCCGCTGCCGTTGCTGCAGAACATCTCTCACACCACCCTGCACTACGGGAACCTCGTGACCTACCTGCGAATGATGGGTCTCACACCACCGTCGAGCTGACGCTGCGCTGGTCACGTAGAGTCGTGCATCACTCCGCCATGATCGCGCGCAGGCGGTGAACGGTACCTACACTGGAGCAGCATGCACCGATTCGTCCTGGCTCTCGTCGCCGTCGGCGGCCTTGCCGCCCCATTGCAACCGCAGTCCGTTGAGCCAGACCGCGATTCCGCCAGCAATGGTGCCGCGCCCGCGCTGCGGCGACTTGGCTACCTTGCCGGGCAATGGTCGGTCAGAAACTTCGTCAGGGATTCCGGCGGTGTGTTCGTGGAGCTCCCAGTGCGATCATTCATGCGTGCGCGGTACCTGCGTGATGGACTGAGCCTCCTCGTGGAGTTCCATGAAGCCAGCGCCGAAGGTTTTCACGGGGTACATCTGATCACTTCCGACCAGGGTCGCGGCCTGGTCCACCGCTACTCAGATGCGCGACGCAACCAGCGAGTGGAATTCGCCGGCCGCTTTGAGGGCGACCGTTACGTGATATCCAGGATCGGCGGGTACGGTGATGATGGCAACTACCTGTATCGCGAGGTTGACTCGGAGATCAGCTCCGATGCCTTCGTCAAGCGCCTCCATCGTTCCGATGATGGCGGTGTGAGCTGGAGTGAACTTGGGTACTACTATCGGTTTGACCGCCAGCGATAGCGACGCCTCATGGATTACTCCCCCATGATCGCGCGTACGGCGTCGACATACCGCTCGCTCACGCTGACCTGCGGCCCGGAGCGCAGTTGCAGCAGATAGGTGCCGTCGCCAGTGACGCGGAGCGTGCCTACATCGGCCCGTCGCACAATGGCGCTCCGGTGGACACGCAAAAAGACGGCTGGGTCGAGGCGTCGCTCCAGGGCACCAATCGACAAGCGGTGCAGCACGACACGTTTCGCCAGGTGCAGCTCCACGTAGTTGCCCGACGCGCCAATCCATTGCACGTCGTTGAGCGCCACCGATTCGATGCGCCCCACCGAGCGCACACTGAGTCTCGTGAGGTATGGCAGGCGTGATCCGGCGGAGACATCACCAGCGTCGGCCAGGTAGCCACGCACCGCTGTCGCATACGCCGCACGCTGCCGCAACCGCAACATCTCCGCGATGCGGGTGGTGGCGAGCGCGAGTCGGGCATCGTCCACCGGCTTGAGGAGGTAGTCGAGCGCATGTAGCTCGAATGCTTCGATGGCGAAGTCGCCATGTGCGGTGACAAACACGATGATGGGTGGCTCGGAGCGCGCGATGAGCTCGCGCGCCAGGACCATGCCGTTCTCCACCGGCATGCGAATGTCGAGGAAGACGACGTCCACGGCACGCGCAGCGTCCGGGGTCGTTCCATCGGCAGTCAAGCCGAGGAACGCGCGCGCCTCCGTTACCCCCGGGCATTCGGCAACGACATGGAACAGGAGGTGGGCGGCGAGCGCATGCCGCAGGTTGGTGCGGGCGAGGGGCTCGTCATCGACGATGAGCACCCGGATGAGGTCAGGACTCACTGCGACGCCACTGAAGGAAGGAACAGTGTCACCACGAAATGGCCATCAACCGGACCAGCCTCGAGGCGCGCCGTGGCACCGTACAACAAGGCCAGCCGATCGCCCATCGCACGCAGGCCGAGCCCGAGCCCGGGATTGGCAGGGGCTCCCAGCTGCATGGTGTTGCGCACGGTGATTGTAGTCCCGTTGGCCGCCAGGACGACCGCCACGTGAATGTGCGACGTGCCCTGATGACACTCGAGGTCATGCCGAATGGCGTTCTCCACCAGTGGCTGGAGGACAAGAGGCGGGCAGATGACTTCATCAACCGACTCCGGCACCTCGAACGACACGTGGAGGCGCTCGGGATACCGAAGCGCCTGGAGTGCCAGGTAGCCGCGCACAAACGCCAGCTCTTCACCAATGGTGCTCCAGTCCTTCTGGCTTGCCGTTACGGCATGCCGTAGTTGGGCACTGAGCTGGCCGATGGCATCGATGGCGACCCGCTGATCGTTGTTGCGAACAAGCCCGGCAATGGCACTCAGGGCGTTGAAGAGGAAGTGCGGTTCGAGTTGCGCACGGAGGCCCCGCAGTCGTTGTTGTTCGAGCTCGAGGTGCAGGGCGAGCCGCTCCGACTCGGCGGCCTGCTGCCGTTCGCGAATGGCGCGCCCCTCCCGCAGCGTGACCATCGCGTGGATCGCCACAAAGCTGCCGGTCATCAGGGCCAGGTCGAGTAGCCACAACTCAGCGGGCCAGCCACGCAGGCGCGGGAGAAAGGCCGCGAATGGATCGGCGGCACTACGAACGGCCACCGCCGCGACCTGCCACGCCACTTCGGGAATCAGGAACAAGAAGAGGCTCGCGACATACAGGCGCACCACCAGTCGCCGGTCCGCCAGCTCTGAACGAACACGTTCCATGACCGGGTACAGAACCGTGGTGTAGACCACCCACGGGAGGTAGGCAATCAGGTACGCGCCAAGGAGGGTACGGAGTGTCAGCGGTGTGCCACGCCGCAGCATGTCGCTGTAGCTGGCGGCGACGTGCAGCACGAGCACTACGCCCCACGAGGCGAGGCTGGTGCCGAGTACGCGGCGCAGGGGAGTCTGTGTTGCTGACATGGGTGAACGTACGGACCGACCACACGCAGGTGTCGGATGTGCAGGATACTCGCCCCTTGCCGCTCGACGCGGTGCCGGATTCAGCGTCATGGGGCGAATTGCCGACTCGGAGGGACGACTCCCGGCACGGGGGGCGTTGCGCCTCGTAGGATCAGGGAGCGGTACCGCGGCATCCCCCTGCCTGAGATCATGACCAACCCGCAAAGCCAGCCTGGTAGTCATCGTGTCCCGCTACCTGCTGGGCGTGCGTCCTGGGCTTTTCCGCCCCCAGACCGGCTGGTGCGTTCTTGCACTTTCGCGGTCGTCGTTGCGACGAGTGCGTGCGCGGCGGACACACTGGTCGCCCCCATCCCACCAGAAGTCCACCGCGCAGGACTCGACTCGCTCGTCCGCGACATGCGTGACGGGGCCATGGGGGACATTCGCAGTCTGCTCCTCCTCGTTGGAGAGCATCCGCCGGTGGAGTACTACTTTCGGGGAACACAGCGCACTCAGGCGGCACCGGTTTATTCCATTTCCAAGAGCATCACCTCGCTGCTGACCGGTCTTGCGCTGGAGGCACGCGCACTGGACTCCGTTCGCGCCCCGATTCGCCCGCTGCTGCGTGCGCACGACACCCTCTTTGCCACCGATGCTCGACGCGCGCGGATCACGGTGGAGGACCTGCTGACCATGCGCGCCGGGATCGCCTGGGACGAACTCTCGACAGCCTACACCGAACCAGCGAACCCGGTGGGCCTCATGCTGGCCACGCGTGACTGGATCGGGCACATGCTGGCACAGCCCATGACGGCCGCGCCCGGCACTCGTTATGCCTACAACACTGGTGCAACCATACTCCTGGGTGAAGTCGTCGGTCTGGCACTCCGTCGTCCGATTGCGTCGTTCGCACAGGAGCGGCTCTTTGGGCCGCTGGGCATCCCCGCGCCGTCATGGCACCACGCGGCAAACGGTGTGGCAAACGCCGGCAGCGGGCTCTCGCTCCGCCCGCTGGACCTGCTCCGCATCGGTCGTCTCGTGCGCGACACGGGTCGGTACGGTGGTGTGCAAGTGGTGCCCGCTTCGTGGATTGCTGCGTCGCTCACGCCGCATGTCGGCACGACGGCTGTACGGTACGGCTATCAGTGGTGGATGTGGGGTGCGCGTGGTGCCTGGGACCCCGCCGATCCGGTGTATGCCGCCAGTGGGTGGGGTGGGCAGACCATTCTCATCTTTCCCTCGCGTGCGGCCGTCATTGTGGTGACGGCCCTCAACTTCGACCGCGACCCGATTCGTGCCGCGCAGACGTTAACGCAGCGGTTGAATGACATTCTGACCAGAACACCTAACCAGCTTGTGCCATGACCCTTGCACACGATGTCCGCCTTGCTGGCCGTTTGCTGGTCCGTCGACCGCATTTTACCGCCATGGTGGTGGCCACCATCGCGGTTGCCATCGGTCTCAACAGCGCTGTCCTTGCCGCGGTGGACGCTCTGCTGCTCCGCCCACTTCCGGGCGTCCGCGCCCCGGAGCACGTGGTGGGACTGTATCGCACGGCACCAGGAGTGCCCTGGGGTTCGAATTCGGTCCCGCACTTCATCGACGTGCAGGAGCGGACCACCGACGTCTTTGAGCACGTGGCTGCCTGGACCTTCGCCGCCTTCAGCCATGGGGACGGCGATCAGCCGCAGGTGCTCGCCGGGCAGCTGGTCTCCGCGACCTACTTTGCTACACTGGGCGTGCAGCCCGCGCGCGGGCGCTTCTTTGTGCCCGCCGAAGACAGCGGTCGTGGCGCACATCCGGTTGTGATACTCGGCGATGGCACCTGGCATCGCCGGTTTGGTGGCGACCCGAACATCGTGGGTCGTACGATACAGCTGAATGGTCAGGCGATGGAAGTGATCGGTGTCGCGCCTCCAGCGTTCCGCGGCACAGTCCCGATGCTCGAGCCAGCGATCTTCGTTCCGCTGATGCAGATGGAGGCACTCGATGCGGATCGCGCCGGGTCGCTCGACAATCGCGGTCGCAACTTCCTCAATGTGATTGCGCGCCTGAGGCCGGGTGTCACCCGCGCGCGGGCGGCGGAACGTCTCGACGCCGTCAACACCGAACTCGCCGCCGCCTGGCCCGGACCTTACAGCAACAGCGGGACACGCATCATTCCGCTTGCCGATGTCGGCACGCATCCGTCGATGCGGACCGCGCAACTGGGGATCTCCGCTGCCCTGATGGGAGTGGTCTTCCTTCTACTGCTGCTGGCATGTGTCAACGTGGCGAGCCTCTTCCTTGCGCGGGCCCGTGATCGCGCGCGTGAGATGGCCGTTCGACTGGCCATCGGAGCGAGCCGATGGCATCTCGTTCGCCAGCTCATGATCGAGAGCCTGCTCCTTGCCGCAGTTGCCGGAGGGGTGGGCCTCCTGGTCGCGGGCGGCGGAGTGGCGGTCGGCAACGCCATCGAGATTCCGGTCGGTGACCTTGGTGTCAGGCCCGATCTCACGCTCAGCGGTCGCGTGCTCGCCTTCACCATGAGCGTCTCGCTCGTCGCCGGTCTGGTTGTCGGAATGTTGCCGGCGCTCCAGGCGACCCGCCCCTCGCTGATCCCCGGACTGAAGGGGGAACTGCAGGCGGGGCGGAGCCGGTCGCGTATGCGAGACACGCTGATCCTCGCCCAGGTGGCGCTCTCGATCATTCTGCTCACCTGCGCCGGCATGTTTGTCTCCAACGTCCAGCGGGCCACCACCGTGCAGGTCGGCTTCGAACCAGCCGGTACCGCGACGGCCACACTTTCCCCTGCGCTCCAGGGATACGACCGCCAGCGCGCCGAACAATTCTACCGGGCGTTGCAGGATCGGCTGCGTGCCCTCAACGGGGTGGATGAGGTGGGACTGGTCGACGTCCTTCCGCTGGGCATCGGCAGCTCCGACACCCGTGTGCAGATTCCGGGCTACACACCGGCAGAAGGGGAGGGCATGAACATCCTGCATGCCAGCGTGACGCCGGGGTACTTCCGCGCCATGGGGATCCGCCTCGTGGCGGGACGCGAGGTCACCGCGCAGGACGACAGTGCCGCCATCCCGGTGGTGGTGGTGAACCAGCGTTTCGCCGAGCGGTTCTGGCCCGGCGAGGATCCACTTGGTCGCACCGTCCGGCGGGGAACGCGCGACTTCTCGGTGATCGGCGTGGTGGCGACGGGAAAGTATCGCTCACTGGGTGAGGAGCCCACAGCATACATGTACTTCGCGCATGCGCAGACCTGGATCTCGACCATGCGAGTCGTCGTGCGGCATCGCGGTGACGACACCGCACTACTCGCCAACATTCGCGCCGAGGTGCGTGCTCTCGATCCGCAGATGCCAGTGACCGGGTTGCGCACGATGACGTCGCATATGGGGACGTCGCTCCTTCCCGCACGCATCGCCGGCGGGGCGCTGGGCTTCTTTGGCGTGGTCGGCCTCTTGCTCGCGGCAGTCGGGATTTATGGCGTGATGACACAGGCCGTTGGCCAGCGCACGCGCGAGATCGGGATCCGCATGGCGTTGGGGTCCACGGAGGGTCGCGTCACCCGGCTGGTCTTCGGTCAGGGTATGCGATTCGTGGCTGTGGGGTGCGTGCTGGGTATTCTCGGCGCGGGCGGTGCGTTCATCCTGATGCGTGGCATCTTGTACGGCGTGGGATCACTCACGATTGCTTCTTTCGTGTTGTCGCCCCTTGTGCTCGCGATGGTGGCGGCCGTGGCGACGCTCCTCCCCGTACGTCGCACCGTGCGCGGAAGTGCGCTAAGCGCGATCCGGCAGGACTAGCGGCGAACTCGACGGTGCCTGCCACGAGGGCAGCTAGCCTATGAGCTTCATGCGGAGATGCTGCGCGACCTCCGCGACGAAGCGCTGCACTGACGCCTCGGCAATGCGGTGCCCGATCGCGGCGTCAATCGTGGCGCCGAGCAAGCCTAACGGTGGCTCATACCGGCCGAGGAAATCGAGCTGCGTTTCGCTCCCGGTGAGTGGATAGACCACGAGTTCCGCATCCATCACCGGAAAGAGCGCTGGTCGCTGGGCCGCCTTCCATCGAATCGGCACACGCAGGGTGGAGGCTCTGGTTGCACCGCCATTCGTTTCCGATATCTCGTCGACCGCCAGCTCGATCGGCGCGGAAATATCCAGACCTGCGAGTTGCACATGCAGCTCGCTCGCTACGGCGACCGCACGGGATGTGGCGGCCATTGTTGCAGCTCGCACAATGCCGACCGTGTCGGCTTGGAGCGCAGCGCGCACCACTTCATACGGATGATTCACGTAGTCAAAGCTTCGAATCTCGCGAGTCATGGCGCGTGCCCACTGGTTGAGGGAGAGACTTCCTCACCAATATCGGCCACAGCTCAACGCAGCCTGTCAGGCATTTGCCAGCGTCGTCGTAGGATGCCTGCGGACGGAGATCGTTCTGAGGTCTCCGGTTACAGCTCGCCAATGGACTGATGAGAAGTACCCGCCGAACTACCTGCGCCTAAGAGGAAACCAACTCCTCCTCGCGAGGTCCCAGGAATCGCACCAGCATCTCAGCCAGCGCGGTGCCCGTGACTGGTTTGGCGAGGTAGCTGTCCATCCCGGCATCAACGCAGCGCTGCCGGTCCTCCGAGAGAGCATTGGCGGTGAGCGCAATGATGGGAATGCGCGCACCGGAGGCCCGAATGTTCCTGGTGGCTTGATACCCGTCCATCACGGGCATCTGGCAGTCCATCAGCACGAGGTCGAACGTCTCGCTTTCTGCCATTGCCGTCGCGTCGGCGCCGTCCTTGGCCACCGAAACCGTCATCCCCAGGCGTTCGAGCATGGAGCGCACCACCAGCTGGTTGACCGCGTTGTCCTCGGCGACCAGGATGCGCGCTTTGCGTGGGACGGCGGGAGCGGGAGCCGGTTCGGCAGACGCGCTCTTCTCTGCCACCGGAGCGGGGCCAGCCAGGGCCGGGAGCAGAGGGATATCGAGCCAGAAGGCGCTCCCTTTGCCAAGCTCGCTCTGCACGCGGATCGAGCCACCCATGAGATCGACAAAGTGTTTGCAGATCACCAGTCCCAGACCCGAGCCCCCGAATCGTCGTGTCGTGGACGCATCGGCCTGACTGAATCGCTGAAACAGCTGGGAGAGCTGCACCGGTGACATGCCGATTCCGGTGTCCTGGACGCCAATGCGTATCCAGCTCCGTCCATCGGGTTCGAGCGTGGACACACGGCTGGTGAGCGTCACGGTGCCGCCCTGCGAAAACTTGAGGGCGTTCCCCAGCAGGTTGCTCACCACCTGACGCAACCGGGTGGGGTCTCCGCTCACCGGGGGCAACGTCGCCAGGTCGATATCTGTGACAAACGCAGTACTGCGGGCGGAGCCGAGCTCGCGGTAAATGGCGGCCGTCCCCGCCAGCAGTTGCTCGGGGTCGAAGTCGACGCGTTCCAGCGACACCTTGCCCTCCTCGATCTTGGAGAGATCGAGGATGTCGCCGAGCAGATCATGCAAGGCGTGCGCAGCCGTGGAGATGGCCTGTGCATAACGCGCCTGTTCGGTGTCGAGTCTGGTGTTCTGCAACAGCTCGGACATTCCGAGGATGCCATTCATCGGCGTGCGGATCTCGTGACTCATGTTGGCCAGGAACCGGCTCTTGGCCTGACTGGCCTCGACGGCCGCCTGACGCGCATGTTCGCGTTCCGCCGCCAGCGAATCACTCTGCAGGCGCAGGCGGGTCATTTCGGTCCACTGCTGGTGCGCCCGCCAGCTTTCCTGTCCAAGCACGATGGCGTAGATGACCGTGCTGCTCAGTACCACCCACATGCCGGGTTGTGCGTCCCAGATCACACGTCCCAGCAATGGCAACAACATCGACACAAAGTTGATGACGGAGGTGCGAAAACTCCCGGTCAGCACAAAAACGCCTAACGCCATGAGGCACAGGACACTGCCAAAGAGCAGCGTTCCCAGCATGGTGCCCTGCGTGGCCGGCACAAAGACGACCGAAATGAGGCTCCAGCAGAGATTGTCGACGACGATGAGCGCCTCGAATCGCGTCCGCCAATAGCCGAGACGTTGCGCGCGGTTCGCATCGCGCTCGAATCGGCGAGTCTCCAGCGTGCGGCCAATACTGACGCAGATCCGCGCGATCGCCCAGCCGATGATCCACGCCGGGGCCACGAGCCCCCACAGCCCATAGGAGACCACCAGGACAAACGCCACAGCGCCCACCTGAGGCTGGGGCGCCAGGCGGTAGATCGTGCTGATACGCTCCAGGTCAATTTGTGCCTGGATATCCCGCGTGGACTCCTGCGCCTGCGGGGATACTGCCGCCGTCATCGATCGCTTGTGGGGTGTTGGTAGAAGACGCGGCAACTCGCGCGACGTCAGATCAGACCCGTCTCATCCAGCATCGGCGGTCCGCGCGGGGGGCTTGAGTCCCCGCAGTGGGCCCATGGCCAGCAATATTTGCCGGTCCGACGGCCCCGTGCAATCGGTCAGGACGATGTTCGGGCCACAGGGTGAGTAGGCGCCCCACAGGGGTTTGCCTGACAGATGGCCAGCCCCCAGGCACCAGCATGCGACCCGAGTATGCCCGGGTGATTACGATGTCGGCCGCCCGCAGAAGGCCTCGGCCCGACACACCTCGCCGACCGGCCGTTGCCGGAAGCGGCTGCACCGCGAAGGTAGCCGCACTCGCCGCATGAGCGCAGTGGCGCTGAGGGGTTGCCTCCAAGGACGGACTGCAGCTGACGACGCGGCCCCGAGTTCCCCGGTATCGCAGGAGGTCGGAGGCCCGCAGTTGAGTGAAGCGGGTCGGTACAGCGGTCCCAAGCCCGTGTCGGATTGCGGTAGCCCCTCGCGGGCGAGGTCATCAACTTTCCCGGTCTATGCAGCCTCCGATTACCGACTTCAGCTTCCGCACCGCCCACGAAAGTGGCGCAGCGCGGCATGGCTGGTTTGACACACCACATGGCGTGGTCGAGACGCCCGCCTTCATGCCCGTGGGCACCAACGCCTCGGTGCGTGGACTCAGCATGCCTGAGGTCGCGGCGACCGGCGCACGTATTGTCCTGGGCAATGCCTACCACCTGTACTTGCGCCCGGGCGATGCGGTGATCCGCGCACTGGGTGGACTACATGCCTTTGCGCGCTGGCGTGGGCCAATGCTCACCGACTCGGGAGGCTTTCAGGTCTATTCACTGGCGGAGTTTCGCGAAGTGGGCGAACGGGGCGTTCGATTCAAGAGCCCGCTCGATGGTGTGGTGCACGACTACACACCGGAACGCGTCATGGAAATCGAGCGGAACCTCGGCGCCGACATCATCATGCAGCTCGACGAACTCATCGAAAGCAAGTCGACACCGGATCAATCACGTGCGGCCATGGAGCGCAGTCTGCGATGGCTCGAGCGATGTCGTGTGGCCTTCGACACCATCACACGCGAGGGGCGCGCACCACTCGGTGCCATCGAGACACCAATCGGTACACCCGATCTCTCGGCACTGCATTCGGACGACGAACGCGCGGCACCACCGCAGGCGCTTTTTCCGATTGTGCAGGGGGGCCTCTCACCTGAGCTGCGGCGCGCCTCCATGGCGGGCATTCTTGCCACGGGTGACTGGCGTGGAATTGCTATTGGCGGTTTGTCCGTTGGTGAGGCCAAGAGCGACATGTACGCCACGATCGAGGTGTGTGATCCCGTGCTGCCGCGGGATCGTCCGCGATACCTGATGGGTGTGGGCTTTCCCGACGATCTGGTGGAGGGGGTGCGCCGCGGCATCGACCTCTTTGACTGCGTGGTGCCCACGCGCATGGGGCGTCACGGGACGGCGTTCACTCCTGACGGCTCTCTCAACATCCGCAAATCGTCACACCGCATCGATCGCAGCCCGCTGGTCGAAGGCTGCACCTGCCCGACCTGCGAGGGCTACGATCGTGCCTACCTGCGACACCTCTTTGTGGCCGAGGAGATGCTGGGGCTGCGATTGCTATCGCTGCACAACGTGCACTTTCTGGTGACGCTGATGGCGGAGGCCCGCACGCAGTTGCGCGCTGGGACGTTTGGTGGGTGGAGCGAGGCGTTTCTGGCGCGGTATCGTGCTGGAAACGCGGCGAGGGCCGGCGCGGCGTCGACAAACTAAGCAGCGCGCACCGCACCAGCCCCTCTCTGCGTCCTTACTGCACCGTCAACACCCAGGGCACATTGTCGTTGGCAGGCACGTGGTCCCAGTCCAGTCCACGTACTCTGATCGTATTCTGGTGCACGCCGATGGTGGTTACGTTGAGCAGGATCTTGAACTCGTAAGACGCGCCCGACGCGATCTCCCCAACGTTGCACTGCAGCTCAGTGCCCACTACCGCGCAGTCGGCGCCCGTGCGGTTCGCCGCGAAGGTTACCCCAGCAAGGCCTGGGAACGACACGACAGAACCTGTGGAGGCGCCCGGGCCGAAGTTCGTCACCAGGAATCGCCGCTCGACTTGAGTGCCTTCCACGACCGGGTCGTTCGCCGACAGCAGGACCACGGTCAGGTCGACGCCCGGATCATTGTCAGTGAGGTTCACCCTGGTTGTGCGTGCCGCTGGAGTCAGGGGCGGTCCCCCCGCCGTGACAAGCGGGACAATGCTATCGGTGTGTGGACCTTCACTGATGGCATCGTCCACCGCGGCAAATGTCACGCGACGGGGAAGCGCGAAATCTGCCGCCGTGAAGGTCAGCGTCGAGGGCGAGACGCTCACGTCCCCGCCACTACTCGCCATCGTCGCCACGACATCACGTGTTCGGACCGGTACGCCAAGGCAGGCGTCGACCACCTTTGCGCTCCCACCTTCGGTGACTGAAACGTTAGGCGCGAGATCGAGCGAGACGTCGGGATTGTATCCCGCCAGCCAGGTGGTGTCAGCGGCATGGTGGACTCGCCAGGCCCGGCCCGTCGCCACCGGAAGGCTGGTCGTACCAGGGTAGACGATGCCTGAGCTGGGCACCCCCGACGTGAGGAAGATCGGTACCATCTGCCCACAGGTGCCCGCCGAGGCGAGATAACTCAATGTGGCCCGCGGCGTGATGCGGCCGCGAAACTCGATGTGGTCTCCAACAATGACCTGGTCCGTCACCTTGGACGACAGCATGTCGACCACGACCTCGCTGCCGGGCTGCAACCAGAGCGAGTCGATCTGCAGCGCCGCCACGAGCGGTATGGGCAGCTGCTCGCCGAACGCGGTGCCTGGTGAGATAGCGCCCGTGCCGGCCCACACCGACCGCACATAGCCACCACCACGCAGTGTTCCCCCATTCATGTAGATGAGGTCCTGATGTCGGCTCCCCGCGAGCGCGACGTATTCACCACTCAGATGTTGCGTGTGGATGGAGTCGACGGTGCCGTAGTTGCGGAATACGAAGGGCGCGGGCTCCGAGAGGCGCAGGTGCGCTCTCGAGGCTCCCGTTCCGGTCAAGGTCCCGTGATTGTCCAGAGCCGGCGCGCGCGGCACGAGATGCCACGGCATTGCTCGTCCCACTACTTCCAGGCGCCCGCGATTGATGATGGGGTTGGGTGAGTGATAGTTGAGCGTGCTCGCGACACCAAACGGCTCGTCCATGACAAACCGCAAAGTGCCTTCGATCAGAACGGGGGTGTTCGGGGGCGCGCTCACTGATGGGATGTGCCAGAACGAGTCAGTCCAGGTGATACTTCTCACCGTGAGATCGAGACCTGGACCAATGTCGCCGATGAGGGAATCGCCACTGACGGTCATGACCAGGGCGCCGCTCAGCTGCGACGAGGCAAGGATCAGCGTCAATCCACTCGTCTCGACCACCACCGGTTCTCCCTGCCGCGGTTCGAGAGTGCCGCCGCTCCACACAAAACGACCAGAGCTGGACGCGAACCCATCGGAGAGTGAGATCAGGCTTCCCCGGATCGTGCCAGCGCGTTGCTCGAACAGGCTGTCAATGCCGATGTACGAGCGCCGCGGGAGCGAAATCTCCCCATCGTTCACGAAATGCCCGACGCCCAGGCCCGCGAAAGTGTCCAACTCCAGGATGCCGCGATTGTGCAGAAAGCCGTCTCCCTGCAGGTCGGTCCACCCCTTGAGCCGCAGCTCACCGTCGATCACGATGGAATCAGCGCTGACGTCGATGACGTGACGCAGCACAAGGCCGGCCCCCGCCCTCACTTCGACGGTCCCGTTGACTACGAGTTCTGCTGTGGATGACCAGAAGGCAACGTTGACGCCGGAGGTCAGAAGGATGCCTTTCACTGTCGCGCTGTCCGGGAGCGTCACGGTGTAGCTCCCGGGATCCACAAAACACACGGTGGTGCCGGCGGTCGGTATCGCGGATGGTATCCACGCGAACCGGTCGTTCCAGTCGCCATCGACGGGAGCGGCCCAATTGCGATCGCACACGATCGGAATGGCCCCGGTCGGTCCACTGGTACTCACCTGCTGACTGGGCTTGTCAGGCGACGGCTTCCTTGGCTCCGCCGGACCATCCGCACACCCCACTGCCGCCGTCAGCACAGCGGCCACAGCCATTCCCCTGGCCACGCTCGCGATCTGCATCCTGTCCTCTCCGTCGTTGAGAATCCCCTGCACTCGAGGGATGGCGACAGAAAGGCCAGGAACTGGACATCGTGGTCCGGGTACGCGCCGCGTGCTGTGCGCCGCGTACCCGGTTCAGCGGTGCCCCGTCAGGGGAGGCGGGTAAACCGGAGATGACGCACACGCCCCGCCTCGACCAGGAAGCCGGTAATCCGTCCTCGTGCGTCCCGCTGCACGTCGACCACCGTGCCTCCGCGCAGGAAGCCATCGCGATATGTCGGCTCCAACGTTCCGAGCCGCCGGTTGCTGATGTACAGCACCAGTTGCCCGCGTTCGACACGCCAGGTGTGGGTCGCATCCACTTCCTCGCTGCGGTAGTTCCCGGCGTACTCGGCGAGCTGGGTTTCGGAGAGCGAAGCCGCATCTGCCCTGGTGTAGGTCGCAACGTCGCCCGTGGTACGCACGGTCAGCTGCTGCGCCCTGACATGTACCTCGGCGTTAGTCCTTGTGCGGAAACGTCCGCCGTCGATGGGGGTGAGCACGGCCGTCTCGTCACCAACCAGGTACAGCGAGTCACCGACCACGCGGGTGCGGCGCACTTCGCCACGGTCCACATTGCGCCAGACACCAACCAGTGCTTTCAGGTCGGCTGCTGACGACGTCGCTCTGGGCGCGCGCTGGAGGGCCTCGGTCCACAGGGCGGCACTGTCGGGCTGCATGCGATCGCCCAGGTAGATGCCGGCCACCTTGCGGGCCAGCGAGTCGGGGCCCGATGTGGTGAAGTTGCAGAACACGGCCACGGCGGTGCGCTGTTCGGGAAAGCGGATGAAGTGCGCGCGATAACCCGCCCAGCTCCCGCCATGTGAAATGGTGCGCAGGCCGCGCATCGTCCCGGCGTTGAGCCCGATGGCATATGCGGTACCCACGCCCGAGACAGCGGGCGACCCATCGGTGAGTTTGGTGGGTGTGGTCAGCGCGGCGATCGCTTCACGTCCACCAACAGTGGCGTCGTCGTAGTTGGCGAGCCATCGGCCGAAGTCTTCGATGGTGGTGTGGACCGCACCCGCGCCCAGAATCGCACCATCGTACGTCGACCGATTCACACGAAAGCCGCCGCCGGGTCGCGGCTGGTAGCCCTCTGCGCCATTCACACGGATGGCGGACACGTCGGCCTGGTACCGGGTCTCACGCATGCCTAACGGCGCAAAAATGCGCTCCTCGGCGAACTGCGCGAGTGTCTTGCCCGTGAGGCGATAGATGGCCTGGGCCACGAGGACCCATCCCGAGTTGGTGTACAGATAGCGGGTACCCGGTGCGTAGTTGGTCTCCGTCGGAAGGGTCAAAATGCGCAGGGCGTCGAGAGTGTCACCAGCGATGGTGCGCCCAGTTTGGGAATGCAACCCGTAGAGGTCGCGCAGGCCGCTGGTCTGACTCAGCGCGCGGCGAATGGTGACGCCATCCGCGTACGGTGGTAGCTCGGGGATGTATTTCCGGATGGCATCATCGATGGAGAGCTTGCCCTCCTGCTGCAGCAGGAGCACGGCCATCGCGGTGAACTGCTTGGAGATGGACCCGATGTCGAGTACGGAGCGCGGGGAGAGAGCGATCCCGTGTTCGAGGCTGGCCATGCCGTAGCCCCGCGCGTAGCGAATGCGATTGTTTTCGTAGACCCCCAGGGCGCAACCCGGGGAGTCGGTGCGGTCAAAGCGCTGAAAGACGCTGTCCGCGCGTAGGGCGTAGTCATCGCGCGCGCCGACGACATGCTGGGCGGGCAAGACAGTGGTGAGCGCAGCCAGGGCGGCGAACAGAGCGGCGGGTCGCAGGAACATGGGAGTGCGGGGCGGGATGTGGGCGTCAGGGCGCGCGGTTCACGCACCAGCCGGCTGCTCCGCCTTGCGGTTCATGGCTGGAGACTACAAGCTGCCCCACCATGCGAGAACTCTCAAGAGCGTCAGGAGTCCGCACCGCGTTGAGCATTGCCGGTGCACTTTCCATCGCCACCACCGGCGCTTCGCAGACACCACTGCGGCTGCAGTCGCCCAACGGCCGGCATGTGGTTCAGGTCGACGTCGCCGACGGCGTGGCGCGATATGCGGTACAGCGCGACGGTCGCGCGATTGTACTGCCGTCGAACCTCGGATTCCTGTTCCGTGGTGCGCCGGTCCTGGGTGCCTTGCGGGTAATCACAAGCACACGCGCCGAGCGAGATACGTCGTGGATACAACCGTGGGGCGAAACCGGGCGTGTTCGCGATCATCATCGCGAGCTCAGGCTCCGTCTGGCAGAGAGCGCTCCACCCGCGCGCGAGATCGTGGTGGTGTTTCGCGCCTTTGATGATGGTGTCGCCTTTCGATACGAACTCCCATCGCAACCCGGTCTTGCCGACTTCGAAATCGAAGAAGAGCTGACCGAGTTCGTGCTGGCGGACAACTCCAAGGCCTGGTGGATACCGGCCAATCGGCCGGCGATGGACCGCTACGAGATGCTGTACGCGTCGTCGCCGGTGAGTATGCTCGACACGGTACGCACGCCCCTCACCCTGGAAATGCAGGGTGGCCCCGTGGTGGTATTGCACGAGGCGCACCTGGAAGACTACGCCGCGATGGATCTGGCGCGCGTGGGCGAACGCACCTTTCGTCCCGCACTCGCGCCCTGGGCCGATGGAGTGAAGGTCCGCGGGCGTACACCCTTTGTCACTCCATGGCGCACCATACAGCTCGCCGACCGGCCAGCCGACCTGGTGCCCTCGGTGCTGGGTCTCAAGCTCAACCCACCGAGCCGAATCTCCGACACGCGGTGGATTCGCCCCATGACCTACAACGGCATCTGGTGGGGGATGCACGCAGGCGTCTACACCTGGCCTGCAGGTCCCAAACATGGCGCCACCACGGCCAACGCAAAACGCTACATCGACTTTGCCGCCGCAAACAGGCTGGGCGGAACACTCGTCGAGGGCTGGAATATCGGCTGGGATGGCGACTGGATTGGAACGTACGGCCGCAACTTCTCTTTCACCCAGCCCTACCCGGACTATGATCTGCGCGCGGTCGCGGAGTATGCCAGGGCCAAGGGGGTCTCCCTTATCGCGCATAACGAGACCGCCATGGGGCTCGATCACTACGAGCAGCAACTCGACTCGGCGTTTGCGCTCTATCGGCAGCTCGGCATCTCGCAGATCAAGACCGGGTACGTCAACGATCGCACGGCAGAAGGACACGCACACACAGGGCAACGGATGGTGCGTCACTTTCGCACGGTGATCGAGACGGCGGCGCGATACGGCATCACGGTGAACGCGCACGAGCCCATCATGGACACCGGGGAGCGTCGCACCTGGCCCAACATGCTGAGCCGTGAGGGGGCACGTGGCGGTGAGTACAACGCCGGAGGTCCCGATGGCGGCAATCCGCCGGAGCACGAGACCATCCTCTTCTTCACTCGGCTGCTGGCCGGCCCGATGGACTACACACCGGGAATATTCGATATCCTGCTGCGTCGTCCCACCGGAATTGGGCGAACGCCGGATCAACCTCGAGTACGGACGACGCTTGCCAAGCAACTCGCGCTCTACGTGGTCCTCTGGTCGCCAGTGCAAATGGCCGCCGACCTGATCGAGAACTACGACGCACAACCGGCTTTCCAGTTTGTGCGCGACGTGGCTGTGGATTGGGACTCCACGGTTGTGGTTGACGGCAAGATCGGCGACTACGTGGTCGTTGCGAGACGGGCCAAAGGGAGCGGCGACTGGTTCATCGGCGCCATTACCGACGAAGAGAGTCGCACGTTCGATGTGCCGCTCTCCTTTCTGCCTCCCGGGGTGGCAATGACGGCGCAGGTATACGCCGATGGCCCAACCGCCCACTGGCTCACGAATCCACTTCCTGTGACCATCAGCAGCACTCCAGTAACACGCGCGTCGCGTTTGCGGCTGAGACTGGCGCCAGGAGGGGGGCAGGCGATCCGGATATCGAAGCGCAGGACCCACACTCGATAGGCGCGCGCCGTGGTCGCACTCGTCTGATCTGACACCGCGAGCATCGAGGGGCGGCGCGAGGCACCGGAAAGCCCCTCGCCTCGCCCGCCCCCATTGGTGCAGTCATGCAAGACGGCTTGGCTGACTGGCCGCACCCTCGAGCATCAGCGAAGTGATGGCAGTGTAGGCGTCTTTCCACGCGGTTGCGACGTCAGCTGTCCATTCGCCAGCTGCGATCTCGGCAAGGGTCGCCAACAGGCTCTCACCAACCCAGCCGTACATCTCAGGGGTGACGCCATACTCCCCATGCTTGCGGCCAAGGCCGTGCAGTGTCTCGCTGAGCCACGCGGCGTCTTCGACGTGATCCACCACCGCCACAATCGCATCCTGGAGCATCTTCTGCTGGTGTTCGGGCGCATTGCGTCCAAAGAGAGGCTTGGCTTGTGGGTAGCGGGCGAAGAGAATCTCGTAGAAGCGCCGAGTGATTTGCGGCTCGCGTGAGGCGACCAGTTCGAGGCTTGAACGCAGTACAGCTGCTTGCAGTGCCATGGTAGTCAAACTCCAGGTTCGAGGTCGGCCCCGAGGAGGGGGTCGCAGGGGTTGCGCTGAAACGCGCAATTTCTGGACATGTGATCGATATCTTTCTGGAGTTGGCGCAAATGCGCGGCACTTTCAGCTGACTGCGAGAGTATCATGAGCACTTCACGTGTTGGGGCAGGGATCTACCGGAGATGGCTGTCACTCGCCATTTCCTCATTCGCGCTGACAGCGTGTGGCCCAGCAGAGCCTGTCACCCCCGAGCCCGATCCACAGCCAGCGGGTGTGCGCATTGTCTCCGGCGCTGGTACGACCGACACGATCGAAGCAGAGCTCCGGCAGGCACTCGTGGTCGAAGTCACCGGCACAAACGGTAGGCCCGTCCAAGGAACCCTGGTGCGCTTCTCGGCCCTTCCGCCTGAGGACACCGCGCGCCGTTTCTTGCGCGGCATCTACGTTTCGGCGCAAGGGAGCACCACTCCTCAGTCGCAGTTCGAGGACACCACCAACGCGAGCGGTCGCCTTTCTGCCTCAGTGCGATTTGGACGTGTAGCCGGACCGGCACGTATCGCGATCTCAGTCCCAAGCTTGTCATTCAACGACACCGCCCGATACTCAGTCGAGCCCGGCGCCGGTGTGCGCGTGCGATTTGTCATGCCCGACACGTTCATGGGGGTAGGACGAACGCTGCCGCTGCGCGCCTCGCATTTGGACCGCGCGAGCAACACTCGGCCAGAATCGCCGACGTACGAATCCTTCAACTCAGCGTGTTCCGTGTTGTCCGGCGCGGCACTTCGTGGCGATCGCCCAGCGCTCTGCGCAATTCGCGCCGCGGTGGGATCCGTGTCCGACACCCTTGATGTCGCGATCACGCCATCGATGGAGTTGATCGGCGTCGTATCCGAACTCACGCGCCGAGTGGTCCGGCTTGATCTGGCCACGGGAGTTCAAACCGACGTCGCGGGCTTCAGCGGCTTTGAGGGGTATCCCATTGCGCAGGCTGGCGTTGGTGTGGTGTACCGGGACGCCGATCGCCTTGTCATCCTCCGGCCTAACGGGAGCCGCGTCGATCCCCTGGTGACGGGCACGGGTCTGCTGTGGACGGGATGGCAGCGGCTGACACGTGACGGACAATGGGTGTACTTCGCCTCGGATCGCGGACTGTGGCGTGTACGTCCCGACGGAACGTTGCCTCAGCAGATCGGCCCCTTCGGGAGTGTCCCCGATCCGTCGCCCGATGGCTCGCGTCTGGCGTGGTGGAGCGACGGCAATATCTACATCATGGATCTCTCTGCCCCATCGATCACCTCGCCGCTCACCACCGGCTTCATGCCGCGCTGGTCGCCGAATGGTCAACGCATTGCGTTTGTCCGAAATGCCGAGCTCTGGGTGATGAACGCTGATGGGTCGGACCAGAAGTCGCTTCTTCCCAACGTGGCAGACAATCTCGGCGTCGATTGGTCTGCTGACGGGGCATGGCTTGTCACCATGGCTCCACGTCTCCTTCTGGTCCGGCCCGATGGATCAGAAAAGATTCCTGTTTGGCTTCCTACGTTTGGCCAGCCTTCCGTCGTCCGCTAAAAGGGGGGAGCACTGCGACGCCGACGGATCGCAGAGCCCCCCACTGGTCCTCTGATCAGCGCCCCGGCCGATACCGCCGCACCGTCGCCCGCTCCACATCCTCCGGCGCATACGCCACCCGCTTCATCTCCCCGCGCGCAAACATCGCCGCCTGATCGGCGAAATAAGGCGATGCCGGGTTGTTGCTCTGTCCATACGCCAGCACCGAATAGGCGCGCGGCACCGGTGTGAACTCGACGGCCAGCACCCACCCGTCGCCCCCGCGCGCGGCCCGCTTGCCGTCGGGCATTTCAGTGAACTGCAGCACACGAAAACACCCCAGCGCTCCGGTGCAGCCGCCCACGGGCACGTCCACGTCGCCCCGGCGCACACGATGCACCTCGCCCCACGCCACATCCGCCCGTCCATACTTGCGCGTCACCTGGTCCACCGCCCACGCAAAGTCCGCGGCGGCACGCGCGGGGTCGGCCAGCCCATCGGGTGTGTCATTCGGACGCTCGGGGCTCCAGGGTGTCGCAAAGGTCCGACGCGCGCGCTCGGCGAACGACAGACCGCGGAGTGCATCGCCCTGCAAGTGACGGTTGTACCAGGTCTCGAACAACACCCCACCCCGCGAGTCCGGCCCCGTCGTACGATCCCATCGAGACAACAACTCGGCAGCATCCTTTGCGGCTGGGGTTGGTGCATTGGCCTGCACGGCAGCCAGCAGGTCGTCGGCAAAACGCTCGCCCGCAATCATGCGGTACGAGTGCTTGAGGCGCACCACATCCTCCAGCGACATCTTGCGTTCCTGCGTGGCAAGCCTGATCCCCAGCTGTGTGCGAAAGCCCAGTGCCGGGCGCGAGAAGTTGGACGGAAAGCGCAGCGAATCGATGATGGCGTTGAGATTGGTGTAGTGGAACGGATCGTTCGACTGCTGCAGGTAGCCGCCGGGCGGGTTGAGCAGCTGCGGCAGCGAATCAAAGGGCACCATGTCCTGCCAGATCTCTGCACTCGTCCGCGCAGGAATCGCGATACTGTCACCTCCACTGGCATGCGGCAGCCGAGGCACCGTGGCATTCCACACGTAGAAGATGTTGCCCTTGTTGTCGGCGTAGGTGAGGTTGGACGTCGTGTGCGCGCGCAGACGCATGGCGTCCTTCCACTCTTCCAATGTTCGCGCGCGCATGAGGCGCAGGAACTGCTCGGTTTTGCGGAACTCCCCGTCGGCGGGCCAGCGGGCGATCACCACCTTCCCGTCCGCGCGATCGACCACCGGACCAAGCGACGTCTTCCAGCGGGTGCGCACCTCCGACGACAGCCCTGCGCCGTTGCGATACTCTGCCACCACATCGACACGCTCGATGGGAAAGGAGCGGCCGTCGAGCAGATAGTGATCGGGGCGCAGTGAGTCCACCTCGAGCGCGTACAATGCTTCGTTGTCGGTGTTGTTGTTGGTGGTGGCCCAGCCGAGGTACCGATTGAAGCCGCCGACCAGCAACGCCGGATTGCCGATACGGAAGTCGCCGTAAAAGTCCATCACCTGCGGCACGGTGACATGGGCCTCGTAGTAACCCGCACTCCAGTCGAGATGCGGGTTGCGCAAGAGTATTGCCCGGCCGGATTTGGTGCGAGACGGAGCAAAGGCCCAGGCGTTGGAACCCTCGCCCTCACGCTGCAAAGAGTCCTGACGAGCGCGCTCACGCTGGCGTTGCGCCCGATCGGCGAATGTGCGCGCGCCGTCGGGGACGGGTGACTCCATCCACAGCGCTGCGATGTCGACGCCCTGTACATCGGTTGGCATCCACGCCGGGAAGTCGGCGCGGTGCTGGCGCACGTAATCGTTGATGCCGGCGGCGAACCCTTCGTACGTTTCGCGTGTTTCAATCTGCAGCTGCCGATAGGTAGCCACTGCGCGTGCGTGCGACAGGCGAGCGTCAAAGTCGCGTTCGACCGAGTCGCGTCCGTAGTACCGACCCAGATGGCCTCGCGCGCGCACCACACCCATGGCGGCACGCGCGCCGTAGTCTTCGAGCTGTACCCAGGCCATGGCATACCCAAAGGCGCCTATGTCTTCGGCGGTGATATGCGGGATACCGTGCGCGGTGCGCCGTATCTCCACGCGATCGGCATAGGCACGTGTCGGCTGCGCGGAGAGATGGCGCGCGAGTGCCGGCGTCGCGGCGGCAACGAGGGTGCCGAGAAGGAAGAGTCGGGAGGTCAGTCGCATGGCAGGGAGAGTAAAACGGCGCCTGCAGATCATGGGATCGGCAGGCGCCTGTTTGTCCATCGTGTGGGTGAACGCGAGCGGTCAGGCGTTACGATCGATACACGCCGCACCGGCCGCGTTGGGGTTGTTCTGTTCGGCCTGCGGGATGGGGAAGTTTACGTCCACACCGTAGTTGCCGCCCTTGTGCCACGTGCCCGTCGGAAAGACCGTGTTGGCGGGCCGTTGATACTGACGGATAAGCCGACGCAGGTCGCCAGTACGATACCCGCGACCAAAGCTCCAGAAGGCACGCTCGCGGAACAACTGGTCAAGTTGTGCGGCGGGTGTGGCAGCGAGCGTCAGAGGAGCAAGACCGGGGACGGTTGCGCGTGCGGCATTCAGCGTTGCCAGCGCCGTGGCGGCACTACCTGCTTTGAGCTGTGCCTCGGCTTCGATCATGCGCGCCTCGATGCCGTTGGTGATGGCCACCGGTGTTTCGCGCACCGGCCAGGCGGCCGCGATGATGATGGGCCGCAGCAGATCGTCGCGCGTGGCGAGAGTCACGCCGAGTGCACGACACGCCACGTCACCACCCTGACAGACCGGGACACGCGGGTCACTGGCTGAGCCAAAGTTGAGGCCATTGGTTCCCTCGCTCACACTCACGCTGTACCGGCGTGACAAACTGTTGAATGTCCAGATCTGATTGCTCGTCGCCGTCGCAGCATGGAGCATGTTGTACGTGAACGAATTCGGAACACCAGCGACCGCCGTCGCCGCATCGGCGTGCCGATTGAGGTTGACCAGAATGCGGCCGCGCAGCACGCGCAAGGCATTGCGGACGCGGACGTCGTCGGCGGTGGTACCGGTGACCCGCGGAATGCCCTGGTCCACGAGGGCCAACGCCCGTTCGAAGGTCGCGGTTGTCGTCAGGGGCGCACCATACTGCTCGACGCCATCCACGATCGAACTGAAGACCAACCCGCTGCAGTAGTGCTCGGCCATGATGTTGATGGTGTAGGCCTGCACAAAAAACATTTCGGCCACCTGCCATCCTGGTGCCGCGGCGTTGAATTCGGTAAGCAGACTCACGGCCTGTTCAGCCGAGAGACGTGCACGATGCAACACGCGGTTGGCCGCTGTGAGGAAGGTGTTCTCGCGTGTGATGGTGCGCTGATCGATTTCCTGGCGCGCGATGAAGGAGTCGCCATTGATCCATTCGTCGGAGAGGAGCCCGCCCAGGAGGAAGAGGGACTCGTCGCCGCTGGTCGCCGAGTTCAGCCGGGCCAGGGCGCCAAGTCGCACGGCGTTGGCGCCGGCGATGGACTGCACGTCAGCAGGGTTGACGATGTCAGGGTCCTTGACCTCGAGGATCTCGGTGGCGGTGGAGCAGGACGCCAGCAGTCCAAGCGCAACCACGCCGGTTCGCCGCACAAGCACGCGCACGTGAGCACGCGCTGTCTGTTGAGTGATATATGCTCGCATGATGACGATCACCTTAGTAGGCAAGGTTGAAACGGAAGGCAAAAAACGTCGGTGGAGCAAAGGCCTGGAATGACGAGGGCGCGTCGCCGGTGGAGCCAAACGATTCGGGATCGACGCCGAGATAGTTGGTCCAGAGGATGCCCAGGTTTCGGACCGCGGCCGTCACCGAGAAGGCGCGACCGTGCAGGAGACGCGTGGTGAGGCTGCGCGACATCGTCCATGAGGCGGAGA
The DNA here is from genome assembly GCA_902826615.1 of uncultured Gemmatimonadota bacterium. Lineage (GTDB taxonomy): Bacteria > Gemmatimonadota > Gemmatimonadetes > Gemmatimonadales > Gemmatimonadaceae > RBC101. The sequence goes on along the minus strand of CADEFN010000002.1, from coordinate 638,458 downwards.
GTTCGCGCAGCCGGAGGAAGTCACCATCCTCGAAGAACCCGGCGACCGAACGACTGGGATGCTCACGCACCATCACGGTGCGTGCCTGCTCGAAGAGCGGGGCCTTGGGGTTGATGAGCCCTTCGCAGTTGAACCGTGAGGCGCAGCGGATGCGATCGGAGTTGTTGTAGACGAGGTTCCCGCCCTTGTAGTCGATCATTGCCGACAGGCGCAGGGCACGTTTGAACAACTCGATGCTGTTGGTCACGGCGAACTCATATCGCGGCAGGGGATACCCGTGAAACTCGGCGGTATCGCTGACGGTGATCTCGCTCAGGTTCGCGTCGGTGCTGTAGCGAATGATTCCGTCGCCATCCTTGTCGCTGTATCCGGTGAGACGGCGCGACCACCAGCCGTAGAGGGGATAACCCTCCTTCTGGTGCTGCGTGGCGCCCACAATCGGCGGCACCCCGCCGAGGCTGACAAGCTGGTTGTCGTTTGTCGACGCATTGATCGAGAGGTCCCAGCCGATGGCGTCGCGGCTCACGATCTGCGCGTTGATCAGCGCTTCCCAACCGGTGTTTTGCACCTCGCCCAGATTCTCCAGGCGCGCGGTGGCGCCGGTGCCGACCGAGGGCGGGAGAATGCGTGAGATGAGGGCGTCGCGTGACGACTTGCGATAGTAGGTCAGCTCCGTGGTCACGCGCGAGTTGAAGAAGCTGCCATCCACTCCCATTTCGAGTTCGGTCGAGCGCTCGGGCTTGAGGTCACGATTGCCGAGGGCCGAATAGACGAGCGCTGGCTGGTCGCCGCTTTCGCCGCGGAAGACGGACGCCCCGAAGAACTGCACGGCGTCGATGGTGCCGGGCTGCACACCCGAGGCGCCGTAGGCAGAGCGCACGCGCAGCTGGCTGAGCCAGCCGGCTTTGGGGAAGAAGCCTTCCTCGCTCACAACCCAGGAGGCCGAGAGTTTGGGATAGAAGACGGTCTTGAAGTTGGCACCGAAGGCACTGTTGCGGTCGGAGCGGACCGCACCAGTTACAAACAGTTTGTCGCGGAACGAGATGGCTTGCTCCACAAAGGCGCCCAGCGTGCGGCTTTCCGCCGTTGTCTCGTCGGCGGTGGCCACCGAGCCGGAGGTCACCGTTACGGCGCCGGGCGGCAGCAGGGAAGCGCTGGCGCCGTTGCGATTGAAGATGTTGCGATAGAACTGCACACCGCCGGTGGTCTTGGACTCGATCGCGTCACTCAGCCGCTTGGTGGCGGTCAGCCCGGCATCCACCGTGTACACAAAGAAGTTCGTGCGGTTGTCGGTCTTGAACCCCAGACGGTCCTGCCCGGTGTTGGTGCAGTTGTCAAAGCGGCAGAGCTGCGAATCCAGGCGGTTGGTGTAATCGAGCCCGAAGTTCGCGCGGGCAGACAACCAGTCGGAGGCACGCCAGCTGGTGTTGGCCGACCCGATGAAGCGCTCAACCGACTGCGTGGTTTCGGTCTGGTAGATGTCACGCGGGGTGAACTGTCTCCACCCGAAGAGCGTATCGCCCTGCGGGTTGAGATTGTAGCGGAAGCCGGGACCACCAAAGGTGTTGGCGGCGATTCCGGGAGTGCCGGAGTCGTCACTGCGCGGGAGAAAGATGTCCTGCGACGTGAAGCCGGCATTCACCTGCATTTCCGCGTTGCGCGGCAGCGTGATGTTCACATTGCTTCGGCCCGTGATGCGGCCCCGACGCCCCGGATCCTGCTGACGGTCGCTGAGCGACCGGTTGTTGGCCGCCAGGTATCGCTTTTCGAACTCGGGCACCTTGGTGACGCCATCCTCGTCTTCCATTTCGGTGTGGAGGAAGTACCGAGCGACCTCTGACCCGCCGCGCAGCTGCGCCCCGTATTGGCGCCGATACCCGACGCCAAACGGCGTCGCGTCCTTGTCCTCATGCAGGTTGTAGCTCGTCACACTGTCCTGCGTGCAGGCGCGCGCCACCACCTGCGAGAGGAAACACTGCACCGTGTTGGAGGGCGTGGAGTTGGTGGTGGCGGTGGTGCCTGTGCGCCAGCCATGCCAGGCCGTGGGGTAGGTATTGCGATCGGTGATGCCGGTCTGCTCGGAGTAGAACGACCACTGCGGCCGACCTGCTGTGCCCTTTTTGGTGGTGATCACAATGACGCCGTTTGCAGCGTCGGTCCCGTAGAGGGTGGCCGCTGAGGGGCCTCGCACAACTTCGATGGACTCGAACTCCTCGGGGTTGAGGTCGTCGAAGCGCGAGGTCGTCGTCCCTCCGACGCCGACCGACGATGAGCCCGTGGAGGACTCCACGCGGACACCATCGATGACCACGATGGGATTGTTGGTCAGCGACAGTGAGCTGGTGCCGCGAATCCGGATGCGCGTGCCGGCCCCGGTCTGAGTCCCCGGGGTGATGAGGACGCCTGCCGCGCGCGACGTCAGCAGGTCGGCCATCCCCGAAACGGGCTTCGACTCGATCAGCTGCCCCACCTCCAGCTGGGCGATGGCGTTGCCGACTTCGATGCGCCGCTGCTGACCGGTGGCGGTGGTGACCACCGGATTCAGGTTGACGGCCAGGGCCGTCAACGCAAAGTCGAGCGTAATGGGCTGGCCGGCGGTGACCGTCGCTGGCCGGCGGAGTTCACCGTATCCCAGGCGAAGGACGCGCACCTGCACCGTGCCCGCATTCACACCGCGGATCGTGTACTGCCCGTCGGTGTTTGTCTGGGCGCCGAGTGTTGTACCGACGACGGCAATCTGGGCTGCCCCAATAGGCTGGCCGCTGGCGGCATCGGTGACTCGGCCCGTGATGGACCCCTGCTGACCGGATTGTGCGGAGACCCGAAGTGGCACCGCCGCGAGAAAAGCTGCGGCAAACGCCAGGGTCGTTCTGACCGTTCTGAGTGACATGTGCACCTCGACCGTGAGTGCGGAGGTAAGGGAGGGCCTGACCGGCGACGACTGCAACCGCCACGGCCCAGGCTGGTCGTGCAACGATACCCCTCGGCACGCACTCTCGAAAGGCGAAGCCGCCAGGCTTTGGCGGCTTTCTATCAGCCCACACACCGTCCATGCAACGCAGGACTACACAGGAGGTGGCGCATCGTTAAGAAACGACAGCGGGATGCCGTGACGCCCGCCGCACGGGATGCACTCCCTCGCTAGCCGGTGGAAAGGCTCACCGTCTCACGTACCCGACGCCGTCCAGCCAGATGGCCGTTTTCGGGTCCTAGGGGTCGGCGACCAGCAGCCGACGCTCCGTTGAGCCATTGTCCCATGAGATGGTGAGGTCGAGTCCGCGCACGCGATAGCGCCCGCGACGTTCCGGAGCCACCGCCGACGTCGCCGTCGAGACGTCGCCGCTCGCCGATGTCGAGCCCGCACCACCCCCACGACGCACACGTCCATCAGGCCAGAACCGATACTCGTTCCACGCTGTCACCGATTGCTCGCCACCGATTGCGAGGGTGCCCGCGCCACCGAGATGCCGAAAGAGGCCGTCGAGCCGGAAGTCGTCAGGGAGCTGCGGGTATGTGCGGTTGAAGGGGAGCTTTTCCCAGCGACCTTCCTTTTGCAGCTGAAGCTCACCGCCCTGGCGTCGCCAGCGGGTCCAGTGCTCGTCACGTCGCCCGGAGGCGCCAGCTGTCGCCAGCTGGTCGATGTCCGTGAGGGCCTCACCGTTGCGAAAGAGGACCACTGGGTAAATGCGCGTGGTGATGAATCCACCCACGCCTATCGCTGCACGTGTGGCGAACGCGAACGATTCGATCCGCGCCAGCAGTTCATCCCTCTCCGGACTGGCGGGCGGCGCTACCGGTGTCGGCGCGGTTGCGATCGGGGGTGCGGTCTCCGGCGGTCCCTCGGCTGGCGCGACCGCGGGGGCAGCGGGGCCAAGCGCACGAAGAAGGTCGGGCATTCGGGTCGCGTACTGGTTCTTCGGATTGCGGGCGATGGCAGCGGCCTGCCCACAGGGGGAGCCAAGTGGAAGCCTGGTCATCCCTGACACGAAGGAGCGAGCCTGCTGCAGGAGTCGGTCGGGAGGCGAGGCTTGCTCGAGCTCCCGAATTCGAGCTCTGACGAGGTCCCCTCCCTGAGTGGAGTTCCACGTGGCCACGACGGCCGAGTCACCCTTGAGGCCCCCGCGCTCGGCACACTTGGTCGTCCAGGCGTCGAGTGTCAGGACAATCACCGCAGCTTCCTGGAAGCGCTTGTCCTGCATCCCCGGCGGCTGGGCGGCAACCGTGGCCGCGAACGCGGGCAAAACCACCGCCATCCGGGCGCGAGCCATCCCCTTCATCACATCACGCAGCATACGCGAAACATGGGTGAGATCCCACCGAGCCGAAATGACAGGGGTCACCGTTGCCGGGGCATCCAATGAAGGCGCCCCGGACGTAGCTTGAGGAACTCAGCGCCCATGGTGGGGCTTCTACCTCACGACTGCACCCCGACTCCCATGATCATCCGCGTAACCCCCGACCATCCGATTCCCTCCTCCGAAATCACCCCGGAAGGTGTCTATCAGAACCGCCGCGATTTCGTAAAGGAGGCAGGGCTGCTCGGTGTGGGGCTGGCCGCCACGCTTTCCGGAGCGCGAACCGCCAAGGCGCAGCAGGGCGGGACCAGCATCGGTGGCGCCGAGCTCAAGGGCGAACTGACGCCTGAAGAGGACGTGACCAGCTACAACAACTTCTATGAATTCGGGACGGGGAAGGATGACCCCAAGCCGAACGCGAAGAATTTCCGCACGAAGCCTTGGACCGTGAAGGTCGAGGGGATGGTGGCCAAGCCGGCCACGTACAACATCGAGGACTTCCTCAAGCCGCACAAACTCGAGGATCGCATCTACAGGCATCGCTGCGTGGAGGCCTGGTCCATGGTGATTCCGTGGATGGGCTTCCCGATGTCCGATCTCATCAAGCGTGTGGAGCCAACGGCGTCGGCGAAGTACATCCAGTTCACCACGGCGCTCGATCCCCAGCAGATGCCGGGGGTGCGCTTTCCGGTGCTCGACTGGCCCTATGTCGAAGGGCTACGTCTGGACGAAGCCATGCACCCGCTCGCCATGATGGTGGTCGGCGTCTACGGCAAGATGCTCCCCAACCAGAATGGGGCCCCGCTCCGTCACATCGTGCCGTGGAAGTACGGCTTCAAGAGCTGCAAGTCGATTGTGAGCATCAAGTTCACTGACAAACAGCCGGCAACTGCCTGGGCGGTCGCCACACCCAACGAATACGGCTTCTTTGCCAATGTGAACCCCGAAGTGGATCACCCGCGCTGGACGCAGGCGCGTGAACGCCGCATCGGTGAGCTGCGCCGCCGGGACACCCTGATGTTCAATGGGTACACGCAGGTGGCGTCGTTGTATTCGGGCATGGATCTCCGCCGGAACTTCTAACAGGCGGCAGATGGCGGATTTCAGACGGCAGAGAACAGACGGCAGATGACAGCCGTTGGCGAGGAGAGTGCGTTGGCCTCCGCGGACGGCCGTGGGAGCAGGGCACGGCCTCAAGGCTTTCGCCCTCCGGGCTGGTTGCACCCGCTGGTGGTGGCGGCGAGCATCATCCCATTTGTGTGGGTGGCCTACGCCTTCTACTCCGACCTCGTCAACAACACACGCCTCCTCACGTCGGAGCCCATCAAGGAAGCCGAGCACTTCACCGGTAAGTGGGCCCTGCGTTTCCTGCTGGTCTGTCTGGCGGTGACACCGCTGATGCGGATCATCGGACTGGGGTGGCTGGTGAAGTATCGCCGCACCTTCGGGTTGATCGCGTTCGGGTACGCTGTGGTGCATCTGGGCATCTACTTCGGGCTCGACATCGAACTGATGTGGAGCAACCTGGTCGAGGATGTCCTGGACCGGTTGTACATCACGTTAGGCATGCTGGCCCTGCTGCTCATGGTGCCGCTGGCTATCACCAGCACCAAGGGGTGGATCAAACGCCTGGGCAACAAGAAGTGGAATGCGTTGCATCGGCTGGTCTACGTGTCCGGGGTGCTGGGTGTGATCCACTTCTACATGGCAGTGAAGCGCGACGTGCGCGAGCCGCTGCTGTATGGCGCCATTCTGGCTGCCTCGTTCGGGTATCGCTGGTTCTGGAACCGTCGTGAAACACAACGCCGGCAGATGACTGCTCTGGCGCGTTAGGTGCCGCGCGCCTTCGGCATCACGAGTGTGGCGGCGGGGAGTGTCTGTCTCGCGCTCGCGTATGGCCTGGCCTTTACACGGCGTGGTGTGACCGCCGGACCCTGGCTCATGGTGGCCGGGCTCGCCGCACTCTCGGCAGGGATCATTGTCCTCGGCGCCATGCGCGAAGCGAAGAACCGCCGAATGCTGTGGCTCACCCTGGCGGTTGTGGTGGTACAGCTCGTGGCCGGCTTCGGCTTTGCACTCGCCTATCCCGAGCGTAATCCACAGGCCCCGCAACTCCTGCTTGGGCTTCCCGTGCGGACGGCGGTGGTGCTGTATGGTGTGGGAGTCCTGCCGTTGCTGGTGCTGCCGCTGGTGTACGCGCTCACCTTCGAGACGCAGGTGACACCACCGGAATGACGCCGCAGACTCAGGCGGCCCTCACCACACAACCCCCCGTCGTCGCCACGATGGTGCTCTACTTTGTCGCCGTAGCGGGTATCGCCTGGTGGGCCACGCGACGTACCAGAAGTGTGCGCGACTTTTTCGTGGCGGGGGGCACGATTGGGCTCTTCCCCATGGCGATGGCGGCCATGGCGGCGTCGCTCTCGGGTTTTGCATTCATTGGTGGCCCGGGCCTGGTGTATACCGTGGGCATCGGCGCGGTCTATGTGCTGCTGCCGCTCTCGCTGACCACGTCGATGACCGCGTGGCTCCTGGCCGGCAAGTTGCGCGCGCTCGCCGATTCGCATGGGGCGTACACCATCCCCGACGCCATCGGCATCAGGTACCAGTCGCCAGCAGCGCAGGGACTCGCTGGTGTCGCGCTGCTGGTCGCGGTCATCGGTTACCTGGCCACCAACTTCCTCGCGTTAGGTGTGGTGCTGGGCGCCGTCCTGGGGGTCAGCGTGACCACGGGGGTGTGGATCGGGGCGCTGGTCACCCTCGCCTACTCGGTGTCGGGGGGCGCGCTGGCCGGTGTGTACACCGACGTGCTGCAGGGGAGTGTGATGGCGGTGGCGTCGATTCTGGTATTTGCCCTCGCAATGAGTGCGGGGGCTGGCACCGAAGGCTTTGCGGCGACCATTGTGCCCGCTGATCCGGCCTTCCTTGGGCCCTTTGGCAAACTCACACCCATGGCGGCGCTATCGCTGTTTTTTGTTTTTGGCATCGGGGCCCTGGGGCAGCCCCACGTGCTCCACAAGTTCTACATGCTCAAGGATCCAGCACGGCTGCGCTGGTATCCCATGGTCATGACCATCGCCATGAGCCTGACGGTTCTGCTCTTCGTTGGAGTGGGACTCGCGGTGAAGGCGCTGGTGGTTCGTGGGGAGATGCCCCCGCTTGGCCGCGCCGACGATGCCACGCCCGCCTTTCTCACACAGTACGCACCCTCGTGGCTGGCGGGGCTGGTGTTCGCTGGAGTGGCTGCCGCGATCATGAGCTCGGTGAATGCCTTCCTCAGCATCGGCGCCGCGGCGGTGACCCACGACATTCCCCGCGCCCTCGGTCGCACGGTGCGCGACGAACTCCGATGGGGGCGGCTGAGCACACTGGTCATTTCACTCCTGGCTGCGGCGGTCGCCTCGCGCTCCCAAGCGATGGTGGCCTTCCTCGGCATTTTCGGCTACGGGCTCTTCGCCTCGACCCTCGTGCCGGCGCTCGCGATCGGGCTCAGCTGGCCAGGTGCCACACGCGCCGGGGCGATTGCCTCGATTGGCACGGGCCTGGCTGTCTCCCTGGTCATGGAATCGCTGGCCTACATGCGGGTCTTCACATTCCCCGCCGGCGTGACCGCGACCGCCCTTGCGCTGGTGTCGTCGCTCCTCGTCTTTCTGGTCGTGTCGCGGCTCACGCCAGGCACAGGTGGTCGGACCGAAACCCGGTCTCGCTCCAAACAGTAGGGCTCATCGCGCTGTCGAATGCCCTGGCCCCTCACGAGATAAGGCGATGTCGACTCTCCTGCACGACCTCCGCTCCGCCCGCCGGTTGCTGACGAAGAACCCGCTCTTCACCACCGTGGCGGTGCTCACCCTGGGCCTCGGCATCGGCCTCAACACGGCGGTCTTTTCGGCGATCGACGCGCTCCTCCTGCGACCCTTGCCGGGAGTGCGGGCACCCGAGCAGCTCGTGCAGCTCTACCGATCGTGGCCGGGAATCGAGTATGGCTCGTGGGGGCCGCTCAATGTCTACGATGTGCGCGACCGGACCAAGGATGTCTTTGACGACATCGCCGTCTGGAACTTCACACCGGTGAATTTGGCCTCCGATGGCAAGACGCAGCGTGTGTTCGGCACGATGGCATCCAGCAACTTCTTCAATGTCCTGGGAGCAACCGCAGCGCGCGGTCGCACGTTCATACCAGCCGAGGACGCCAACATCGGTGGCAACCCGATTGTGGTGCTGAGTCACTCGGGGTGGCAGGGGTTGTTTGGTGGTGATCCTCAGATTGTCGGACGACGGATCATTCTCAATGGCTCGCCGTTCGAGGTAGTGGGCGTCATGCCGCCGAATTTCAGCGGGCCTCTTCCCGTCGTCGCGCCTGCGCTCTGGGTCCCGCTGACGCAAGTCGCCACCATCGATCCGGACAATCGCGCGGCGCTGACCTCGCGCGACAACAACTTCATGCAGGCGATAGCGCGTTTGAAGCCGGGCGTGACTCCGGAAGCAGCCGATAGCCGGCTCAAGGCAGTCCTGGCGCAGCTCACAGCGGACATGAAAGACGCCTATGAGAACTCCGGCATCCTCCTCGTAAGGCAGAATGATGCCGGTATTCACCCGTCGATGCGTGGGGCGCAGGTGGGACTGTCGGCCGTGGTCATGGCGGTGGTGGTGATGTTGCTCCTCATCGCTTGTGTGAACGTGGCCAACCTCTTTTTGGCGCGGGCGCGTGATCGCTGGCGTGAGATGGCGGTTCGCCTGAGTCTCGGCGCCAGGCGCGCGGTGATCATCCGGCAGCTGCTCATCGAGAGTCTGCTCTTTGCCGCGGTGGCCGGTGTCGTGGGGATCGCCATTGCATCGTGGGCCATGTCGCTGCTCAATCGCATCCAGCTTCCCGTCGACGTTGCCTTCAGCGCCAACCTGCAGCTGAGTACACCGGTGCTCCTTTTCACGCTGGCGGTGACACTGGTGACCGGCGTGCTGTTCGGGCTCGCGCCGGCCCTGCAGGCCACGCGGCCCGCGCTCATTCCCGCCCTCAAGGGTGAGGCGCCGGCCGGCGATTCCCGCTCACGTGCCAGCCGCATCCTGGTGATCGCCCAGATGGCACTCTCCATGTTGTTGCTGGTTTGTGCCGGGCTCTTTCTGCGCAACCTTCGTTCGGCCACCGCCGTCGACAAGGGATTCGAGGGAGGGAATGTCCTTCTGGCCGACGTGCAGCCTGGTCTCCAGGGGTACTCACGCGCGAAGGCCGATCAGTTCTACGCCACGCTGGTGCAGCGACTCAAGCAGACGCCCGGCGTGGAAGCGGTGAGCTACAGCGAGAACCTCCCGCTGGGGCTCGCCAATCATCAGACCGGTGTCGAGATCCCGGGGTACACACCGGCAAAAGATGAGCAGATGTCGATCGACTTCGACGTCGTCTCGCCCGAGTACTTCAGCGCCATGGGTGTTCGGCTCATCAAGGGACGTGGCTTCACTATCAACGACGACACCCTCGCACCGCGCGTGGTGGTGGTGAATCAGCGTTTCGCCGAACGCTTCTGGCCCGGGCAAGACGTGGTCGGCAAGACCCTGCGGGCGCGGGGCGAGGAACACACCATCGTTGGCGTCGTGCCAACGGGGAAATACCGCTCTCTGGGTGAAGCCCCGCTGGCCTATGCCTACTATCCCAAGACGCAGGCGCGGAACATCGATGCCACACTAGAGATCCGAACCCGGTCCGATCCGTCGACCATCGTTCCGGTGTTGCGCAACGAAATTGCGGCGCTCGATCCCACCCTCCCCGTCTCCAACATCCGCACCCTCAACAATCATCTCGGCATCGCGCTGATGCCGGCGCGGCTCGCGGGTGGGGCGTTAGGTGTGTTCGGGCTCCTTGGGCTGGTGCTGGCCTCCGTGGGCATTTACGGCGTCATGGCGTACTCGGTAGCGCAGCGCACCCGGGAGATTGGTATCCGAATGGCCATCGGTGCAGCGCGTGGGGAGGTGGTTGGACTGGTCATGAAGCAGGGGCTCAAGCTCGTGGCCATCGGTGGTGGTGTGGGGCTGGCGCTGGCCCTCGGCGCCTCGCAGCTGATTCGCGGCATGTTGTACGGCGGCAGCGCCCTCGACCCCGTCACCTTCGTCGGGGTACCGCTGGTGCTCACGGCAGTAGCCGCTCTGGCCATCTGGGTCCCCGCACGCCGGGCGGCGGGGGTGGATCCCGTTCGTGCCATTCGGAGCGAGTAGGGGGAGACCCCTCTTGCTCTTGTGCCTCCGGAGGTCCAAGCTACCCGCGCTAAGCCGCGGCCACTTGGACCGTTCCGGGGTGGTCTCGCGGCATCATTGTCAGACGCCGACCCCCAACAGGCATCCATGTCTCTCTCCATTCCCGGCCTCGACGCCACGCTGCTAGGCAAGCTCAAGTCAGGCGACCTTGGCGCACTCGAAAAACTCTTTCGTGCTGCCTTCCCCGTCCTCATGGCCAAGGCGAAAGAAGTCGTTGGCGATGACACCGCGGCGGCCCGCGTGGTCGAACGCCTGATCCCCAAGCTCTTCGCGGAGCGCGCCAGCTTCAGCACGCCAGAGGCCCTCACGGGCATGCTCGACGGCGCTGTGCACGAAGCTGCGGTCCGTGAGCGCAGCCGGCTGGCCGGTATCCGCAAGCGCGATGACGGTGGCAAGGCGACGTCAGCACCCGCGCCCAGCGTCGATGACGTGTGGGGCAAAGTGGCGGCCGTCATTCAGGGGCCGAGTGCCGAAGCGTTGGCCCAGGCCGAAGCGATGAAAGACAAGCTGCGGCACGAGGCCGGTGGCCATATCCGTGAAATGACCAAGCAGAAGCCAATCCTGGGGCGCGCGCTGGCAACCCTCGGTCTCCTGGCAGCGGTTGGTGGTGGCGGATATCTCTTTGCCAAGTCGGGAGAAAAGGGACGTCTGGCACGACAGATCCAGTCCGCGGTGAAGGACGTCAAAACCGGCACCGGACAACGCGGGAACGTGACCCTCGATGACGGTTCGAAGGCCATGTTCGGCGCCGAAACACGGGTCACACTCCCCGACCAATTCAACGAAGCGTCGCGTGGCGTCGGCATCGAAGGGGTGGCGGAGTTCACCCCCAAGGTGGATGCCGTGCCCTTCCAGGTCCTGGCGGCCAACGTGATGTTCACCTCCACCGGCAACGACGTGTTTGCCATCCGTCACTACAAGGATGAGGACGTCGTCATTGCCCGCGTGAAAGAGGGTTCGGTGAAGGTCGAGGTGCAGGAGCCCGAGGAAAGCACACAGACCCTCACCGCCGGACAGACGCTCGTGATCGGCAAGGACGGCAAGACGGCCCAGCCCACGCCTGCACACCTGCAAGAAGCTTTTGGTTATGTCGACGGCACCTTTGCGGTCGACAACAAATCGCTCAAGCAGACCCTGGTGGAGATCAAGCGCTGGTACGGCACCGAACTCTTCCTGCAGGACACCACGTTAGGCGCCCGGATGGTCTCGATGAACGCGCCCCTGACGTCGACGACCGACGCCATCAAGGCCGTGGAAACGGCATCGGGTCTGGTGTTCGGCTGGGAAGGGCAGACGATGGTGCTCAAGGTTCCGAAGCAGAAGTAGCTTCGCTTCCCGGCTTTACGCCAAATGGCCCCGGTGTCGTGCCGGGGCCATCGTGTTTCCTACCGGAATCCGTTCAGTGCCGCCATCACGCCGGCCATGAGGTCAGGACGCGTGATGTCGTCGCCACGAACACTGCGCGTGCGGCCGCCCGTGGTGATCGTCAGTGTGTGATCCATCAGGTCTGCACCCTGCGTGCTGTGGCCGTAGTCGGCTTTGAGCGCGCGAAAATCCGCAGTGGTGGTCATGGCGAAGAGCCGAGCCACGTCGGCGGCGGGCACGCCGATCACGTCGCGACGTCCTCTGATTCCGCACTCGGCGGCCGTCACCGTCATGCCGCATGTTTCCCGCGACAACGTCGCCGTCGTGCTGTCCAGTCGCAGCTGAACACGCAGTGAGGCAATGCCGCCGAGGGATTCGAGCTGAATGACGGGTGTGGCCTGCGGAACGGGGAGGTCAACCGCAACGGAGAGCGTGTTGCCGCATGCCGCGAGAAAGGGGAGTGCTGATCCGGCTATCAATGCACGTATTGTCATGTCGAGTGACTATGGTCTGAGTGGGAGCCGACCGTCGGCCCCCTGCTGAATAGACTCGCAGTCATACCCTGCGCCCCGACAAATCACTTCACCGTGCGCAAACAGCCTGCTCCCCGCGTGCCTCACGCTGTCACACTTCGGTCGTTCGCGATTGCCGCACCGGGTCTCGCCCCACTGCTCGCGGAGGAGTTGCGTGAGCTTGGGCTGACACCGACAGATGTCAGTGACGCGGGGGTGAGCTTCGAATCCGCGCTCGAGGGGATTTATCGCGCCAACCTGCACTCCCGCATTGCGAGTCGAGTGGTGGTGCGTCTCGCCGAGTTCAAGGCCGCGCACTTTTCACAACTCGAGGCAGGCACACAGGGTGTTGAGTGGCCACGCTGGATTGCTCCCGGTGCCCAGGTGGCGCTGCGTGTGACATGCAAGAAGTCGCGGCTCTATCACTCCGGTGCGGTGGCGGAGCGTGTACTCGGCGTGGTGTCCCAGGCCGTGAAAGGAGTCACCGGTGCCCGGGTGACTGACGACGAGGAGCCGAGTGCCGGGCAGCTCATCCTCGTCCGCATCGATCACGATCAGTGCACGCTGTCCCTCGACTCGTCGGGCGAACTGCTGCACCGCCGTGGTTACCGGCAGGCGGTGGCGCGGGCGCCGCTGCGTGAAACACTCGCCGCCGCCATGTTGCGCGGGGCCCAGTGGCGCGGTGACACACCGCTGACTGATCCCATGTGCGGCTCGGGCACACTCCCCATCGAGGCGGCCCTCGTGGCGCGTGGGATCGCACCGGGCATCTCTCGCGCGTTTGTCTTTGCGCAGTGGCCGATGTTCGAGCCCGCCGTGTGGAAGCGGGTGGTCAGCGAGGCACGGGCAAACGAGCGGGCGCAGGTTCCGGTGCCGATCGCGGGCTCCGATCGCGATGCCGGCGCTATCGAAGCTGCAATCGCCAACGCCGAGAGGGCCGGTGTGGCGGGCGACATCGTCTTCACTCGTCAGGCATTGTCGCAGGCGGCACCGTCGGACAACGTCAGCGCGCCGGGACTCCTGATTGCCAACCCGCCGTGGGGTGAACGGGTGGGCGACGCCAAGGCCCTGCGCGACCTCTACGCCTCGTTCGGGCACCTGGCCCGAGGGTCGTTCCAGGGGTGGTCCGCCGCGCTACTGACCAGCTCTCAGGGGCTGCGAAACAGCGCCCGCGTCGACTGGCGCCAGGTGTTTACCACCAGCGCTGGAGGAATCCGCGTCGCCTTTTCGGTGGCAGCGGGGCAGCAGGTGCTACGGGGTAAGCCCCGCCAGTGAAAGCATGCGGTCGCTCACCGAACGAAGCGACGACGGGAGGGCACGCTCGGCGTCGGACCAGCGCACCTGTTTTGAGACGCCATTTGCGACCAGCGCAATCGAATACGAGGGCCCATCCACAAAGGTGGCTGACATGTCGTACTCGGCTTTGGCGTTCACAAAGTCTTGCTGCCGGGTGAGCGAAAACAGGGACCGCACGTCGGTCGGCGCGAGGCTGACGGTGCGGGCCGGGTAGTTGGCACAGGGATTCCCGACGCGCGATCCTGTCAACTGCTCGCACTTCACGCTGAGCGACGCCGATGTGCTGTCGACTTCGATCCACCAGGAGTATCCGCCGAATGCCACGTTGACGCGGCGCTCCAGGCTTGCCGGGCCGCTGTTGAGCGTTGCTCCGGACGCGAGAGGTGCCTGGCCACAGGCCGCCAGCAGGGGCGCGGCCAGCAAGAGGGATCTGATGGGGTACCGCATTGGCGTGCTCCGTCCGTTTCACCGTGGTGGCCAGTTCCTTGAAAGCAAGGCGGATGGCCGCATCCCGAAAACCCCCGGAGTTGGGGGTCACCCCTACGGTCTGTGATCGGCCGATCACGTCGACAACTGTCGCGCCGTTTGGGGTCGCGGTTATGTACACGGCGGGATCCTGAGCTGCAGGTCGCAGACAGGAAGACCGGTCCTGCGTGACGAACGTGTGGGCGACGTGACGTAACACGTGTGCGGGATTAGATTTGCGCGCATGACGAGTACTCCGATCATCGGCGTCTACAATGACGGTCATGTCGCCGAACTGTATGAGGCCTTCCGCCGCGATCCCGCCTCCGTCGACGAGTCCTGGCGCCAGTACTTCACCTTCGCCCTGTCCCTGTCGGGGGCCCCGACCAGCTCGCCAGCCGCAGCCATAGCGGCGCCGGCGGCCCCGACCGACGCCAACTTCCTGCGCAAGGTGGCTGGAGCGGCGGCGCTGATCGATGCCATTCGCCACTACGGGCATCTGGCCGTTCCCATCGACCCGTTAGGCTCGGCCCCGTCTGGCGCAACGGAACTCACGCCGGAGTTCCACGGCATTACCGAAGCCGACCTGGCCCTGGTGCCGGGAGCAGCGGTGGGGTATCCCGAGGCCACCGCCGCCGATGTCGCGGCGCGTCTTCGCGCCACCTTTGCGGGACGCGTCGGGTACGAGTTCGCCCACATCGAGGACGACGCCGAGCGCAACTGGCTGCGCCAGGCCATCGAACGTGGTGACTACTCCCACGAGCTCACGGCCGACGAGCAGGTGGGCGTGCTCAAGCGGCTCACCCAGGTGGATGGGCTCGAGCGTTTCATCGCGCGTGCCTATGTCAACGTCAAGCGATTTTCCATCGAAGGCATCGATGTGATGGTACCGATGCTCGATGCGGCGATCGACGAAAGCGCCGCGTTAGGCGTGCAGGACGTCGTGATTGGCATGGCCCATCGTGGTCGCCTCAACGTGCTGGTGCATCTGCTGGACAAGCCGTATGGCAAACTCTTCAACGAGTTTGACGGCAAACACGCCGACCATGTCGACAGCGAAACCGGTGACGTGAAGTACCACCTGGGTGCTGACACCGAGCGCACGTACGCCGATGGGCGCACCGTGCGGGTGTCGCTGGTGCCCAATCCGTCGCACCTCGAAGTGGTCAATCCCGTGCTCACGGGTGTGGCGCGTGCTCGTCGCGACATCTCCGGTGGCGGGGACGCGAGTGTGCTCCCGATCGTGATTCATGGTGACGCGGCTTTTCCGGGCGAGGGCGTGGTGGCCGAGGCGTTCAACATGTCTCGCCTCCCCGGGTATCGCGTGGGTGGCTCGCTGCACATCATCGCCAACAACCAGGTGGGGTTCACCACCAACCCGTCCGACGCGCGCTCGACGTACTACGCGAGCGATCTGGCCAAGGGCTTCGAAGTGCCCATCATGCACGTCAATGGCGACGATCCGTCGTCGTGCATTGCGGTCATCCGACTGGCCATCGCCTATCGCGCCAAGTTCGGCAAGGATGTCCTGATCGATCTCGTCGGCTACCGCCGCTGGGGGCATAACGAAGCCGACGAGCCGTCGTACACCCAGCCGGCGCTGTACAGCATCATCCGCCAACACCCTACACCGCGGCAGATCTGGGGTGAGCAGCTGGTGAAACGTGGTGTGGTGACCGCTGACGCGGTCGCGGCGATGGACGCCGAATTCCAGCGGCAGATGGACGATGTGCTGGCGCTTTCGAGGCAGTCCGAAGCGGACCATCACGAGGGACATGATGAGACCGACGCACCACGGCTCACGCCCACCTCGCTCCCGCCGGTGGAAACGGGGTTGCGCGCCGAAACCATCATCGGGCTCAACGAGCGTCTCCTGACGTGGCCCGAAACCCACGCCGTGCACCCGCGTCTGGCCAAACAGCTCGAACGCCGGCGCGAAGCGTTAGGCGAGGCCGGTGGTATCGATTGGGGGCATGCCGAAGCCCTGGCCTTTGCCTCGCTGCTGAGTGAGGGCGTGAACATCCGCTTCACCGGCCAGGATGCCGAACGTGGCACCTTTACGCATCGTCACGCGGTGCTCAACGATGTGAACACCGGGGTGAAGTACACCCCCCTGCAGCACATTCCGCAGGCGTCCGGTCGCTTCGAGATCTACAACTCGCCGCTCACCGAACTGGCCGTGCTGGCCTTCGAGTACGGCTACAGCACCGCTGATCTCGAGGCACTGGTGTTGTGGGAAGCGCAGTTTGGCGACTTCGTGAACATGGCCGCCCCCATCATCGACCAGTTCATTGCCGCCGACCGAGCCAAGTGGCGTCAGGATTCGGGCGTGGTGATGCTGCTGCCACATGGCTACGAAGGGCAGGGACCCGAACATTCGTCGGCTCGGCTCGAGCGTTTCCTCCAGCTCTGCGCCGAAGGCAACCTGCGGGTGGCCTATCCCAGCACGCCGGCGCAGTACTTCCACATCCTGCGACGCCAGTCGCGGCTGCCCGTCAAGCGGCCCCTGGTGCTCATGCAGCCCAAAAGCATGTTGCGCCTTCCGGCCGCGACCAGCCGGCTCGACGACCTCACGGGTGGACGCTTCCAGCCGGTGATCGACGATCCCATGGTGCAGAATCGTGATGAGGTGACGCGCCTCGTCTTCTGCACCGGAAAGATCTACTACGATCTCGTCAGCAAGGATCACCCGAGTCATCTCGCGGTGGTGCGCATCGAGCAGCTCTATCCCTGGCCGCTTGAGGAGGTGTCGCGCATCGTCGACCGCTACCCGAATGTTGCCGAGATTGTGTGGACGCAGGAGGAACCGAAGAACATGGGTGCCTGGAGTTTTGTGGCCCCACGTCTTCGCGTGTCCGCCGGCAACGCTCTGATCATCCGTTACATCGGTCGTCCGGAGCGGGCGAGTCCCGCCGAGGGGTACAACAGCGCACACCTCGCCGAGCAGGCGCGGATTGTGGGCGACGTCCATGCGGCGCCTCTGGTGCCACGCGGGCGGCCGGTCATGAGGTGAGAAGCACGGGAAGCACGGGAAGCACGGGAAGCACGCTGGCGCACGATTCTGATCCTCGCACTACCCAATGAAACGTTTCGCGTCTCTCGTGCTTCTCGTGCTTCTCGTGCCTCCCGTGCTTCTCGGACAGGCGTCCGCACTGGCCCCGCTCGTCGAAGGGCTCGGCGTGTCGGCGCGTGTGCTCGTGATTGCGGCCCATCCCGACGATGAGGACACCCAGCTTATTGCCTGGCTGGCGCGAGGCCGGCAGGTGGAGACCGCCTATCTCTCGCTCACTCGCGGCGACGGCGGCCAGAACCTTGTGGGCAACGAACTCGGCGAACCGTTAGGCGCGATCCGGACCGAGGAGTTGCTGGCGGCGCGACGGCTCGATGGTGGCAAGCAGTACTTCACCCGGGCATTCGACTTCGGGTTTTCAAAGAACGCCGAAGAGGCACTCACACAGTGGTCGCGTGACTCGATTCTGCGCGACGTGATCACCGTGGTACGGGCCTTCAGGCCCCACGTGATCGTGAGTGTCTTCTCGGGTACTCCCGCCGATGGTCACGGGCATCACCAGGTGGCGGGCATGCTGGCGCGAGAGGCGTATGACATCAGCGCCGACACGGTGCGATTCCCGCGCCGCGTGACGGGCGGAAATGGTGGCTGGACGGTACAGAAGTTCTATCGGGGTGCGCTTTTCCGGAATCAGGCGCAGGCCACACTGCGCATCAATGTCGGCGAGTTCGATGTGGTGTCGGGGCGTTCCTACTCCGAGGTGGCGTCGGACTCACGATCGCAGCACAAGTCGCAGGCGATGGGTGCGTTGCAGCTCAAGGGGGCGCGATATGATCAGCTCCTGCGTGAGGCGGCACGGGTGGGGCCCTCCGATGCGCGGCGGGAGCGCTCGCTGCTCGATGGTGTGGACACCACCTGGTCGCGTTTTGCGTCGGTGGTGCGTACCCGAGCCCAACGGGCCGCGCTCGACTCCCTCCCCGCCGCCTTTGCCGCCGCTCGCACCCGTCTCGACCTGCGTCGTCCTGCCGCTGTGCTGAGTGCGTTAGGCGCGGTGCAGCGTCTCCTGGGCCGGGTGTGTGGTGGTGCGGGACCCGGCAATCCCTGTGCATCACTGTCGGCCGATGGCAACTCGCTTGTTGTGCATAACGGCGATCTCTTCCGGTCCGTCGAGGTTGCCAGCAGCCGCGTCGAGGCTGCGCTGGCACTCGCGGCCGGCGTGGCGGTTGAAGCCACGGCGCCACGTGAGGTGCTGGCCAGCGGCGAACCCACACGTATCGCCGTGGGCACCTACAACCGCGGTGCATCGCCGGTGCGTCTGGTGCGCCGGATGATGGTCGGTGGAGGACGCGCCGCTGCCGAGTTGCTGCGGACGAGTGTGGCTCTGGCTCCGGACTCCGCACTTCGTGACAGCCTGGAGGTGTCTGCGGACAATGCCGGTGGTCCCTGGTGGCTGGCGACCCCGCGCACGGGGCCGATGTTCTCCGTGCCTGGCACCACACTTGATGACGGGCAACGGCGTGCGTCGCCGACACTGCTGTCGTTCTTTGAGGTCGAGGGTGCGAGCTTCGGTGTCTTCACGCCGGTGACCTTTCGTTTTGCCGATCCCATCAAGGGTGAGATCAACCGGCCGGTGGTGGGCGCGCCCGCCATTGCCATCACGATGGATCGGGATATCGAATACGCGCAGGCAAACGCGCCGCTGCAGCGCACCATTCGGGTGCAGGTGCGTTCGCACGCGCGTGCGGCACGTCAGGTCGAAGTCAGACTCGCCCTTCCGGCGGGGCTGATTGCCGACAGCGTCACCCGGACGATTTCACTCCCCGGCAACGCGCGCGAAGCCAATCCCAGCGAGGCGGCCGCGCTCTTTGGCATGACCGGCGGACCGGGTGCCGAGGTCGTGCGCACGGTCACCTTCAGTGTTCGCGGCAGGCTGACGCCTGGACGACACATGGTATCGGCGTCCGCGACCAGTGCGGGCCAGACCTTCACCGCCGGCTATCAAGGGGTTGCCTACGATCACATTCGCACCCAGCGACTCTATCGCGAAGCGCAACTCGGCATCGAAGCCGTTGATGTGCAGCTGCCTCGTGCCATGCAGGTGGCCTACATCAATGGTGTAGGCGACAACGTGGCCCCCGTGCTGCAGCAGCTCGGGCTTGCGGTCACCGTCATCGACCCCGCCGAGCTGGGTCGTGCGGACCTGTCGAAGTACACCGCAGTGGTGGTAGGGACGCGGGCCTACGAGGCCTCACCGGCACTGGTGGCCGCCAACCCGCGCCTCCTGGAGTACACCCGGAACGGGGGCACTCTGGTGGTGCAATACGGACAATACGAGATGCTCGCCCCGGGCATGATGCCTTTCCCGATCACCCTCGGGCGGCCGGCCGACCGGGTCACGGTCGAAGGGGCACCGGTCAAGGTGCTCGATGCGTCCGCCAGTGTGCTGGCCGCGCCTAACGCCATCACTACAAAGGATTTCGACGGCTGGGTGCAGGACCGCGCGCTGTACATGCCGCGCACCTTCGACCCGGCCTACCGGCCCCTTCTCGAAATGAACGACCCGGGTGAGCCCGCCAATCGTGGGGGACTGCTCGTCGCGGAATATGGCCGCGGGACCTACGTGTACACATCGCTGGCGTTCTTCCGGCAGCTGCCTAACGGCGTTCCCGGGGCGGCGCGCCTGTTTGTGAACCTGCTTTCGGCGGGAGCGGCGCGGATCGCGCAGTAGAACCGATCATGAAACGACCTCGGGTGGTGATCATTGGTGGGGGCTTTGGTGGGGTCGCGGCGGCACAGCGTCTGCGCACGGCGGCCGCCGAAGTGCTGGTGATCGACCGGCATAATCACTTTGTCTTCCAGCCACTGCTCTATCAGGTGGCGTCGGGGAGTCTCGCGCCGAGTGACATTGCCGTGCCCATTCGCTGGTACCTGCGCAAGCAGGCCAACACCAGTGTGATTCTGGGAAACGTCACGGCCATCGACCCCGATGCCCGAACCGTGACCGTCGATGGGGAACGGGTCGAGCCATACGACTTTCTGGTCGTGGCGGCGGGATCGAGGCACTCGTACTTCGGGCGAGATCATTGGGAGGCCAATGCGCCCGGGCTCAAGTCGGTCGAAGACGCCCTCAATATCCGCAGCAGATTTCTGTATGCCTTCGAGCAGGCAGAGTTGGCCACCGATGCGGCCGCACGCGCCGCATGGCAAACCATCGTGATTGTGGGTGGTGGCCCCACCGGTGCCGAACTCGCCGGGATCATGGTGACCATTGCCCACAAGGCGCTGCGTCCCGAGTTCCGGGTCATCGATACCATCAACACACGCGTGATCCTGGTGGAAGGCGGAGCACGTGTGCTGCCGGGAATGCCTGAGGAGCTCTCGGCGCGCGCCCTCGAAGATTTGCGCGGAATGGGTGTGGAGGTGCGGCTCAACACCCTGGTGTCGGAGATCGACGAACATTCCGTTCGCATCGGCGATGAGGTGGTGGCCACGCACACCGTGATCTGGGCGGCCGGCAATGTGGCGTCACCGCTGGCCCGCTTCCTCGGCGCCCCGCTGGACAACGCCGGGCGTGTGCTAGTGGAGCCCGATCTCTCGGTGCCCGGACGGCCCGAGGTATTTGTGGTGGGTGACATGGCGGTCACCAGCCAGCGCGATGGGCGGCCCGTGCCCGGTGTGGCGCAGGGTGGCATTCAGGGAGGCGCCTGCGCCGGCGACAACATTGTGCGTTCTCTCGAACGGCGCGAGCGTCGTCCCTTTCGGTATCTCAACAAGGGCGACATGGCCACGTTAGGCAGGCACCGCGCGGTGGCCGACCTGGGGGGGAACCTGCGCTTCGGTGGTGCCGTGGCCTGGCTCCTCTGGCTCTTCATCCACATCGCCTACCTGGCGGGCTTCCGCAACCGGCTGGTGGTGCTGGTGCACTGGGCGTGGGAGTACTTCACCTGGGAACGCGGGGTGCGGCTGATCCTCGGGAATCGCGGTTAGGCAGGACGCTCCCACGCCGCCGTGTCGAAATCGTAGGCCGGTTCACCCCCGGATCCCTCGGTCCGCCACCACCGGACACGTTCGCGCTGCACCAGCAGGTACCAGGTTTCGCGGACCCGCGGTGACCCTCCCTCGATGGCGGCCGCCGACAACACCGCACCGCAACCGGCATGTTCGGGATCACGCACCGAGGCATAACGGATGATCTCCACACCCGCGCCCCGCGCTTCCGCGCCTAACGCCTGACAGGCCGAATAGTCGGTGGGATGCATCCAGTCGTGCCGTCGGCTGTCCCAGGGTGCCACACGCAGGTCGATGGCGCGGCCACGCACGCCGAACTGGAAGACCGTCTGCGGCATGTTGTCCAGCCGCGACAGCGCCGGGCTGTCGAGCAGGAATCGCCAGCGCCAGTAGCCGAGTTCGGCGCACGATGTGCGAACTTCTTCGGCACCGTAGAGCACACCGGTGTCCGTGGGGCGGCGAAAACGCGATCCGTACGGCGAGGGATAGCGGAAGGGCGTGGAGAGGAGGTAGTGCAACGAGCGCGCGTCGGCCGGCACGGGAGGTTTGGCGTGGTCGAGCATCTCTTCGAGCAAGCGTTGCTCCTCCCGGGTGTCGACCAGGCTCATCGTCGACACCACATGCTGCGCTTCTACCGCTCGCCAGAGTGCAAGCGTGACAGCGGGCTCAGATCCGGCCGCGGGCAGCATCGAGATAGTGCACCGTGCGAACCAGTCCTTCGGCGCTGCGAATCAGGTCGAGCGGCTTTCCGCCCAGGGCCAGATTCTCCCCGCTCATCCACGTTCGCGCCGACTCCCCATGCCCCATGACCGCGTCGAGGGAGCGAAAGACGCGCACAAAGAGCAGTGCCAGCTCCCACTCCTTGGTGCGCGCCGGTTCCAGCTGGTATACACCCGCCACCAGGCGCGAGGCCGTCGGTCGTGAGACCCCCAGCACGTCGGCCAGTGCCGCCTGGTTGAGGCCAAGGAATCCCGCCGCCCGAACCACCGCCTTGGAGAGCGTGGGGCCGGGAGAGGCTTCGATGTGGAAGGCTGGTAGGGCGCTCATATCAATTCCTGAAGAAACAATACAACATGTTTAGTTCCTTGGCAATACAAATGGCGGATGTGTGCGCTTGGTTGTAAGGTCGCTGCGACGAATTACCCCTCCCAGATACCTAGGCCCCCGAAATGTCCTACAGGCTGACACTGGTCCTCCTCCTGGCCATCACCTGCCCAGCGTACGGGCAGTGGACCAACCGCTACCCACGGAACGTCGGGTTCGGCCATCAGGTGTACCTGGAGGGGTACGAGCTCCCGATCCTCGCCGAGGGGCCGGGGGACGCCGCCCCGAGCCCGGATGGGGTGACAATCGCCGTCGCGTCCCGAGGCTGGCTCTGGCTGCTCGACACGGGCACGGGTATCGCGCGTCGCATCACGAACTCGGGCGGAGTGGACTCCCGGCCTGCGTGGTCGCCCGATGGCCAGTGGCTGGCCTTTGTCCGGGATGATTCGCGCACCCTGGCGGTCATGGTCCGCGATATGAAAAGCGGGGCCGAGCGCGAACTTGATCGTGGAATGGCGATGGACCCTGTCTTCACGCCGGATGGACGAGCGTTGCTCTACACCAACCTCGACGCCGGTGGCGACCTGGATCTTCGGCGGATTGAGCTGAGCACCGGTGAAAAAACGCGTCTCACACGCGAGGCGGGGCTCGAGATGCGACCGCAGATCTTTTCGGATGGCCAGCGCATCGTCTACACATCAAAAACACGTGCCGGCGGCGATCAGGTGCGGCTGCGCTCGATGCGTGATGGCGCGGAGAGTGCGCTGCTCACTGGAAACATCGTGTCACAGGCACGACCCGCGCTGTCGCCCGATGGCAAATTGCTGGCGTTCAACTGGCCCGGGAGCGCGGGGTGGGAACTCCGGCTGATGTCTAT
>CADEFN010000002.1:0-615243 GCA_902826615.1 uncultured Gemmatimonadota bacterium | reverse complement strand
TGCTGGCGTTCAACTGGCCCGGGAGCGCGGGGTGGGAACTCCGGCTGATGTCTATCGAGCGCCCCGGACCGTCGGTGTTGCTGCACGCCCGCACGCGCGGCCGCCCGCTGACCCCGGCCTGGAGTGCTGATGGGCAGTGGATCTATTTCAGCGAAGGGGACGCCTCACAACGTCTGCATCTCCATCGCATTGGCGTGGGGGGCGGCACGGTGAGTGAGCAGGTCATCTCGCGGTGGGACCATGTGGCACCAATGGGTCGGCTACTGGTGCAAACCGGAGGTCCGGCACGACTCAACGTGCGTGACGCATCGGGGCATCCGATCATTCCGTCCAGGGGTATGGTGCGGTTTGATGGGGAAAATGGTCTCACCTACTTCTACTCGTCAGGCACACTGGAGCTGGAGGTTCCGTCGGGAGAGGTCACGGTGCAGGTGGCTCGCGGATTTGGGGCCGTACCGCAGACGGTGACCCGCACGGTACCGGCCGGTGGTTCGGCGGTGGCCGAGGTGCGGCTGCAGGAGTTGTGGGTGCCGCAACGCAGTGGGTGGTACTCGGGAGACCACCATTTTCACCTCAACTATGGCGGTCAGTTCGATCTTGCTCCGGGTGACCTCGAGGGTCCCATGCGAGGTGAGGATCTCGATGTCGGCACGCCCATGCTGGCCAACCTGCACAATCGCTTCGAGAACCAGGATCAGTGGACGCAGAGTTCGTTAGGCGCCCGCCCCATGTTCGGGTTCGCCCAGGAAGTTCGTTCGCATTTCCTTGGGCATGTCGGATTGATCGGCACACACGACCTGTTCTGGCCATGGACCTGGGGGCCGGGCTACGAGGCCTACGGGCGCGATGACCGCACCAATGCCGAGGCACTGGCGGCAGGGCGAGGGCAGGGTGGGCTCGGCATCTACGTCCATCCGGTGTCTGGGCAGACCGACCCCTTCAGCCCACAGGGCCTTGGCGCCATCCCGGTAGAACTGGTGCCCGATGCCGTGCTCGGAGACTTCGACTTGCTGGAGGTGGTTTGTCTCTGGAGCAACTCGATCGGCACGACGGAACTCTGGTACCGGCTGCTCAACGCCGGCCTCAACGTCATGCCGTCTGGTGGCACCGACGCCATGACTGACCTGCATCGCACCATGGCACTCGGCGCCACGCGGGTCTTCGTGCGACCGGAGGGGGCGATGACCTGGCCCTCGTACCTCGCGGCGCTCAAGTCCGGCCGTTCGTTTGTCACCACCGGACCGCTGATCGATCTGACCGTTGGTGGAGCGAAGCCGGGCGATGTGCTTCCGGCTGGGCGTGAGGTGGAGGTGTCGCTGACCGTGCACAGCACCGTGCCGGTGGACTCAATCGCCTTTGTGGTGAATGGTCGAGCTCTGTGGAGCGAACGGGCACCGGCGGCACCGTTTTCAACGACCATTACCCGCCGCGTGAAACTCCCGGTGGGTGGCTGGGTGGGAGCCCGCGTGGTTGGCCCGGCTGCCCAACGCTGGCCATCCATGGCCTACATGACGTTCGCACACACCGCCCCGATCTGGCTCGGCGAGCGCTTGTCGACGGACGCGATGGCGCGTCGGTCGGCGGTCGCAGAGCTGCAGCGGGCGCTGGACAACGCCGAGCAGCGGTTGCGAGCTGGCTACGGCGATGCGCCTATCCCGAAGCTGCTCAAGCACTTTGCCTCGGCACGGGAGCGGCTGGCGGAACTGGCCAGATAGCTCGAGGAGGGGCGCGGAACTACGTCATAGTACGTATGTCCCGCGGGGGTAGGTTCACCGAGCATTGCCTCATCTCTTCACGGATGAAGCCATGCGTTGCCGACGTGCATACCTGCTGCTCCTCATGCTGGCATGCGGAAACGCCGCCGAGGGCCAGCGGCCACTCGCTGCTCCAGGCGCGCGGGTTCGGTTCGTTGCCAAAGGAGCGAGCAGTGTGCCGGTGGAGGTCACGAACCGCGAACGACAGGGCGACACGCTCAAGTTGGCCGCCACTCATGGGACCCCACCCGAGGTGGGAGTGATCCTGGGGCTGCGTGGCAGCTGGTGACTACGTCAGGCGACGTATATGAGGTCGCGGCTGATGTACCGACGTTGGGGCCAACACTCAACCCTGAGGAAACAATGAAGATCCAACGCATCCTGCTGGCCCCCCTGATGGCCCTGTGCGCCAGCACCGCATTTGCGCAGGTTGACGTGGTGCCCGGCGCAAAGCTCCGCTTCAAGCGAACAGCGCAGGACCGATCCACCGAAGTCCGCGCGCTCTCGCAGAACGGCGACACGCTGCGAGTGAGCACAACACGGGGTCCGGCGACCACGTTGCTCATTTCCGACACCCACCTCATCGAACAGAGCATGGGGAAGCAACGCGGTCAGGGGTTCCTGATCGGCTCGCTGGTTGGCCTGGGTGTGTTCGGTCTGTCCGCCCTGGCCGATGGCGGCGGTTCCGATCAGCCCGAGTGTCAGGAAGGCAGCTTTTGCGATGACGTAGAGGACGTGGCTACCGGGCTCGCGGTGGTCACGGGCGCAGTGATCGGCGGGACCATTGGGCTCCTCGCTGCTCGCGAACGGTGGCAGCGCCTCACGCCTGACGCTCCCAGGTTGAGCCTTGGAGTCACACGCCGCGGCCAGCTCACCGTCGGGCTCAGTCGGTCGTGGTGACCTACCGACAGACAGCCGGCGGGTCCAGGCTCTCTTCGCGACCGATGGGCGTCACTTCGAGGAACTGGACCCCGGCCGGTTCGGTCGGGGCCAGGGTGATGCTCACCTTGAGGTCGCCATCGCGACACCGCATGCGCCATCGGCCACGCAGCGCATTCTCGGCGATGAGCGCTCCCTCGGGGCGGCATCCATTACCCGTCTTGAGGCGTAGCGCCTCGATGGCCGCCTTGCGGCGGGGCTTGGGCTCGTCCAGGTAGAGGTTCATGGCGGCGAGTGAGTCGGCCAGCGGCTCGCTCCAGTTGCTCACGAGGCGTGTGACCTGCTCCTTTCGCTGCAGCAGCACCGGGGCCGGTTGCGGTTGGCGTGGCTGCAACGCCCCACTACGCGCGAGGGTGGCAAACGCCTCCTCGATGACCGCACCCCACCCGGTGTAGGTGAGATTGCCTAACGCAACGATCCCTACACCGTACTCCGGGAGCCAGCGCATCTGCGATCCGAATCCAGGGAGCCCGCCAGAGTGCGCTACAGAGATGCCGAACAGGCACGTTTGACGGACGCCCAGGCCGTACCCATATCCGCCAGCGTTGAGTGCGACACCGTTGGGTGATGTCACAGCCGTCGCTCCATTGTACCGCCACACCTGCTGCATCTCACGCACCGAAGCGCGTCGTACGGGGCCACGTTCGGCATCGTTGCGTGCCGGCCAGGCATCGAGCATCAGGGCCACCCAGCGGCCCAGGTCGTGGATTGACGTGAGCATCCCACCCATCGAGCCGAAGGCGCCGTCGGGAAGCTGCGGCTCTTCGAGCCATGCGCCGTCTTGCCGCCGGTAGCCATGCGCCAGTCGTGCGGCCGGCACGTCAGCCGCCTCCAGTGTCGTGACACTCATGCCTAACGGCTTGAGGATCTGCTCGCGGACATATCGGGTGTACGGCACACCGGAGACCTTCGTCACGATACGTCCGAGAATGGCAAAGCCGAAGTTGGAGTACTCGTACGACGTGCCGGGGGCGGTGGAAAAGGGAATCCCCTGGCGCATCATGGTCGCCATCTGTGCGTCAGTCGCCGAGAGCTGCTGATCGCCCCACGGGTTGTCCTCGGGGAACCCTTCGGAGTGCGACAGGAGATGCCGGATGGTGATCTTCGGTGAATCGCTCGTGGGGTACTTGAGCGTGCGCAACTCGGGGATGTAACGCTCGGCGGGGTCGTCGAGGGAGAGTTTGCCGGCGTCACGCAGCTGCAGAATGGCCAACGCCGTGAAGCTCTTGGTCATTGACGCGATGCGAAATACGGTCGACGATTCCACCGGTGCCTTGGTAGGCACGTCGCGCAGGCCATTGGTGCCGAGGTGCACCACCTTGCCGTCCACCACGATTCCCCACGCGATGCCCGGCACATTGGCGCGCTGGGCGAAGGCGCGCATCAACCGATCGACCTCGGGAAAAGCTGCCGATAGTTTGCTGAGCCGCGCCGGATCGGGAAAGGCGGCTGGTGGTGCGATGCTGCTCTGCCCGTGAAGGATGAAGGGCGTGAAGCCGAGCAGCGGGATAAGGAAGCGACAGGCGCGCATGACACCGGGGTGTGAGGTGCCAGACGTTACCGCGCTGCCGGGCAAGCCGCGAGCCCGGCAGCGCTTTACGCTACGGCTGACGATCGCCCCAGCGGTCCTGTTCCGCGAACAGGAAGTGCATGCGAGTGACACGATCGCCCGACCGGCTGAACTCAACCGTGCCGGCGGTCCGTCCCAGCGTGAACACGTCGCGACTGACGGGAACCAGCCGCAGCTCGCGTCGCGGTGAGCCTGGCATGACCAGCAGGAGGGTGTTGCCGCGCCTCACCACGGTCGCCATTTCGAACTTCCCGTCCACGTACTTGCCGGTGTACGCGTCGAGTTGCGCCGAAGAGAGCACCATCGCGGGGCGGCTTTCGGCCAGGTCCCCGGGGCGTTCCACCGGCGGCAGCGGTCGCGCCCAGATATTCCGGTAGCGCACCGGATTGCTGTGGTCCTGCAGCACGAGCGGGAGTGAGTCGGCATGCGCCGTGTACGACCCGTACTGCAGCCAATTGGTTGTGCCCCACAACTCAACGCCCGCCTGGACCAGCACCCCATTGTGCAGCACCGTCATCGACGCGGGTGAGGTCACCCTGCCGTCGGCCCCGAATCGCGGGCGTCTGAAGATGATGTCATAACTCTGCCATTCACCCGGGCCCCGCGAGGCGTTCACCAATGGTGGATACTGCCCATACACTGCCCCGGCCTGTCCATCGGTGTAGGTCTGGTTCTGATAGGAGTCGAGGACCTGCACCTCATAACGCCCCATGATGATGACGCCGCTATTCCCCCGACCCTGACCGGAACCTTCCACGCGGCTCGGGCTCGCCCACTCCACATGCAGCTGCATGTCGCCCAGCCCGCGGCGGGTCTGAATGGCCCCAGCCCCCGGGGCGGTTTCCATGTAGCCATCCCGCAGCGTCCAGCCGGGCTTGCCGCCTGTCTCCGACGACCAGGCATCGAGGTTCTTGCCATCGAACAGCACGATCGCATCACTCGGCGGTTGTCCGACTGCCGCCGCGGGTGTGACTACGCGGGGTTTGGGACGCTCGGGGTCGTGAGCTTTCCAGCGTTTGGGTGCCTGGGCTGTGAGCGCGACAGGTGTGAGGCAGGCGAGGGCGATCAGGAGGTGGCGCATGGTGTGATGCGAGGGAAGCCGGCTGCGCCCACGCGGGACACAGCCGGGGTTCGCACCACTATAGCACCGGCTTCACAATCTTGCCCATGAAGAGAATGGTGCCGGTGAGCCGCTCGCGAATGGCGAAAACAAAGGGTCTGTCGATGCGAATGGGCACAGGGAGAGACGTGACCCCGATGCCCACCGACGTCACCGCAGCGGCCTCGGTCCCCACCTCGTTGACGTCCACGAAGGTCTTCTGCCGTACCTCGCTGATATACAGCTCCCGGCCGAGCCCGGCGGAGAGACGTGTGAAGTCGGCCCGGCCCGGCTGGAAAGCCAGCGACATGCCCATGGCCTGCAAGTCATCGTTCAACCGGTCACTCCATTCGATCTTGAACTTCGGCAGGTAGAGGTCCGTGGTGGACGGCGCCAGAGGAGCCGTGAGGGTGCCCCACGCAGCGGGATTCAGCGTGCTGACAAAGTTGTTCACCGACTGGTTCGCAGCCGGCATGGCGATAGTCATGACAAACGCGTCACCGCCGTACGGCAGCTCCACGACCTGCGTGCCATTCACCATTCCCGCGCGAAACTTGCCCTTGCGTGTCATGGTGGGCACCTGCACCCGCGCTCCGCCAGGCGTTTCAAAAGGCAGCGTTGCCGTCTGCTTCGGGTCAAAGCCGTCTCGCCAGGCGCCCTTGAAGTAAATGGCATTGATCAGGTACATGACCATTTCGGGCGGAATACGGTCGATGATCTTGTCGATACGTCCGTTCGTACTGCTCTTCACCCAGTCGTTGATGGCCGAAACGGCTGCAGGCGAGGTGAAGTCGGCAGCGGTCACGCGGGCGTCGAAGCTGGTGCGTGTGGCGGCGAGAAAATCCGTGCTGATGGACGGCCCGAAGCGCTGGGTGTACCAGATGGAGTTGGCAATGCGGAAGTCGACACTCTGGTCCAGTCCTCGCAGCAGGTCAATCAGCGCCCGATACCCGGCATTCAGCTCGGCGAGGGGACGATCGGGGAGACCTAACGAGACCCGCATCTCGTCGTAGGTGGCCGACGCAGTTCCGTTCAGTGTCATGCCAAGTGCCATGGAGGCACTCAGCGGTGAGATGAATACGTTGCTGTCGGCGAAGCTGCGATTGACCGCCCGCAGCAGGCCGAAACCGAACTCGGGCGTGGCACTGACAATCGCCTGCTCGGCGCCAGAGAGCTGTCGAGGAAGTGTGGTGATCAGGGATGGCTGGTCCCCAGGGCCTGAGGGGTCGGCGCAGGCGAGTGCAGCCATGGGAAGGAGCAGCAGACGAGAGAAACGCATCAGCGGTCAGGGAGGGTGTCACGTGATCTGACACATGGTACGGGTACCCTCCCTGACCTGTCCGGCCCAGCGTGCCGTGCCTCCCGTGCCTCCCGTGCTTCCCGTGCCTCTGCCCCTACTGTACCACTGCCTTCTTCCGCAGCGCCTCGATTTCGGCGATCTCGCGCGGGGCCAGCGCCGAGATGCGGATGAGTTTCCCATCTTTCAGGATGTAGTCGTCCTCGATGCGCACGCCGACGTTCTTGTAGCGGGCCACGACGTCCTTGGCCTTGGCAATCAGGGCACGATTGCGTGGCGTGTCTGGCAAATCGCGAAAGACATGTTCGCGCACGTAGATGCCAGGCTCGATGGTAAAGGCGTCCTGATTGCCGAAGAGGTTGCCCGGGACACTGCCAAACTGCGATGGGTCGTGGACGTCGAGGCCAATGCCGTGGATGAAGCCGTGATAGATGTAGAGATACCACTGCGGGCAGGAGCCGTCGGGGTTGGCCCAGTTGCCTGGGCAGAGACCGAACGGGGGATCAAAGGTCGCGGTGGGTGACTCGATGAGTCCGAGTTTCACCAGGCCCTGCTTGAGAACCACGTAGGCGCTATCCGACGGTGTGCTGCGCCCCGTACCCGGCTTGATCTGCCGCTCGGCGGCCTTCTGGGCGTCGAGCACGATCTGGTAGATGTCCCGCGCTTCTGGTGTGTAGGCCCCATCCACGGGGACGGTTCGTGTGATGTCCGCCGAGTAGCCGTCGAAGTAGGCAGCAACGTCCATGAGGACGACCTCGCCCGATTTCGTCTCGCGGAAACTGGCAGGCCAGTGGAGAATGGTGGAGTTACCCCCAGTGCCGACGATGGACGAATACCCGGGGCCATCTGCGCCAAGTTTGCGGTACTCGGCCTCCATCACCGCCTGGATCTCGCTTTCCTTCATCCCCGGGCGAATGACGCGCATCACCTGTTCGTGGGCGCGTGCCGACACTTCGGCGGCCTTGGTGATGATGGCCAGCTCGGCGTCGCTCTTGCGGGCGCGCAGCTGATCCATGATGGGAGTGGCATTCACCAGCTTGGCCTTCGGGTTGCGCTGCCGGAACCCGACGATGAACGAGGACTGGTACGACAACGAGTCGCGCCCGATGAACTCATTGCTCTGCGCGTCGGGGACGACGTAGAAGGGGAGTCCTGTCTTGACGAGCGAGTCGGCCACCTGCTGCAGTTCGCTGGTAAAGCGGGCCTGCATGCCAAGTTCCTGCGCCACCTGTGCCGGCGTCTTGCGATCGCCGAGATAGAGTGCGGAGCGGGCGTCGGGTTTCTCGACAAAGAGCGTCGAGGTGAGTGACGTGCCGCGCTTGACCATGATCAGTGCGGCATTCGACTCGAGAAAGCCGGTGAGATAGCGGAAGTGCGGGTTCTGATAGAAGGGAGGCCAGTGGTTGACCGGTTCGCGCCGGCCAAAGGCGAGGATGATGGCATCGCCGGTGCGTGCCGCGACCGAATCGCGTCGCGCGGCGTATTCGGCCACCTGGATCGTGGTGTTCTGGGCACCGGCGCTCGCGGCCAGCAGAAGGGCAGGGATGAGGAAACGCATGTCAGGCGAGGCCGAGGTGCTTGAGCACGGCAGGGGGTGGGCCTTCGAACTTCGGGAGTGCCACATTGCCGACGTACCCGATGTCCTTCATGCCGGCATCGGTGGTGTAGAACCCTTCGGCGGTCAGGTCACGCACGCGGTCAAAAAATTTCGCCGCGCCCTTGAACTCGTCCCTGGCTTTGGGCTGGTAGCAGATGTCATCGCAGATGGCGGTGCGTTGCGCGATGGTGAGCCGGGTGAATGTCCGCTCGAAGCGGCGTCGGCTTTCGGTGTTGAGCCAGGCCAGCCCACCACGCAGCTGCACCAGATCGCGCTCCGCCCAGTCGTACGGTGCGCTGACCACTTCATTGATGTACGCCGGCACGCCGACCGCCGACGCACTCGGCGACTTGCTGTCCGCCGGGATGATCATGTCGCACAGCACCGTCAACGTGCTCAGTTCAGCTGCGGTCAGTTTGTTCGTCCAGCGCACCTTGGGGCGCACCAGGTCCGGGTCCCATGCCGTGCCACGTGGCCCGGTAGCGGGCGCCGCTTCTTCCGTGGGCGCCGATGGCTCAGGTGTGCCTGGAGCAGCTGGTGCGAGTGGCGCCTGAATCACAGGCAGCGCAATCGCCGTACTCGCGAGGGTCTTGATGGCCGCACGCCGATCCATCCCCGCCGCCGAGTTGTTGCCGTCTGATTCGTGGTCGCTCATCCGATGTTCCTCTTTTCGAGCTGATCCAGGATGTGGTCGGTGGTGCGCCACGCCAGCGCAAGAATCGACAGCGTGGGGTTCTTGTCGGCGTTGGAGACGAAGGGTGCGCCGTCGGTCACGAAGAGGTTCTTCACATCCCACGACTGGCAATGTGCATTGAGTACCGACGTCTTTGGATCTTCACCCATGCGGCACGTGCCAACTTCGTGGATGATCTGTCCGCCACGCGCAATCACCTTCGAGCCATCGGTCTCCACCTTTCCACCAACCTTGCCACCCATCGACTCGATGATCTGGGCGAAGGTTTTGACCATGTGCGCGGCCTGCTTTGTCTCGTGCTCCGACCACTTCCAGTGGAAGCGCAGCACAGGAATACCCCACTGGTCGACCACCGTGGGATCGATTTCACAGTAGCTGTCTTCATTGGGGATCATCTCGCCGCGGCCGTCGAACCACATGAAGGAGCCGTAGTAGCGCCGGCACTCCTCCTTGAACTTCCGGCCGTAGGCACCGCCGGTGTACTCCTCCATGCCACCAAAGGCACCCTGGCCCGGCATGCTTCGCCCGCCCCCAAACTCGATGTGGTATCCGCGAGCAAATCCGAGCTGGCCGCCGATCTGCTCCTTGTAGAGCCACCAGGGCATGTAGAGATGGAGCCCGCTCGATCCATCCTGATTGTGCGGCGGCAGGTTCTCGAGAGCGGGAATCTGCCCACCGATGCCGGCACCAACCGTGTCCATGAGATACTTCCCCACGAGGCCGGAACTGTTGGACAGGCCCTGGGGAAACTGTGCGCTTTTGGAGTTGAGCAGGATGCGCGCCGTCTCGCCCGCGCTGGCCGCCAGCACGACCACACGTGCGCGCGCGTATTGATCGGAGCGGGTGCGTTTGTCGATGTAGTGCACACCCGTTGCCTTGCCGCTGCGATCGACCGTCACCTCGCGCACCATGGCGTCCGAGACGATGTCGCAGTTGCCCGTGGCGAGTGCCGGGGGCAGAAGCACGGTGGTGCTCTGGAAGTTGGCGCGAATCGAGCAGCCGCGGCCGCATTCCGTGGCCCAGAAGCAGGCCTGTCGCTGCCGCATCGATTCGGCGAGCACGCGCTGGGCGAGCCGGTTGTTCGGGTGAATTTTGCGCGGCAGCGTGAGATGATCCTGCCGCCGGCTCATGATAGCCAGGTGCGCCGGGATCACGGGAATGCCTAACGGGCCGCAGGCTTTCCGTGCCAGCAGTTCGGTGGCACGCGGCGCGGGAGGCGGCATGAGCACGCCGGGCGACGACCGCGGTGTGTTCTCCAGGTCATCGTCTCCGCCATACACCCCGATGAGCATCTCCGTTTTGTCGTAGTACGGAGCGAGATCTTCGTAGGTCAGGGGCCAGTCGGCGCCAAGCCCGTCGCGGGTTTTCGGCTTGAAGTCGTACGGGCCCATGCGGAGGGAGATGCGGCCCCAGTGGTTGGTCCGCCCACCGGTCATGCGCGCACGCCACCACATGAACTCGGAGCCCGGGGCCGTGGTGTACGGTTCGCCCGGTACCTGCCAGCCACCGTCGACCGTGGCGTCGTAAAAGCCAAACGGTTTTTCCGGCGTCCACCCACCCCGCAACGGCGCCTGGCGCGGGAGGTTGAACATCGGCGTCTCGGTGATGGGGTCATAGTGCCGCCCCGCCTCGAGGACGAGCACCTTGAGTCCGGCCACGGCGAGCTGGTAGGCGGCCATACCCCCACCAGCACCCGAGCCAACCACGATCACGTCATAGTCGGTCTGCGACTTGGGACTACGGAGAAACACCCGGCTTCACTCCTGGAGAGTTGTATTCGAATCTACGGCTGCGAGAGTCTGGCGCGAGTTCGGAAGCGTTCACCGACTCGCGGGGGAACCACGCGGCCGGTCAGCGGCGCACCGACACCGTCTCGAGGAGTTTCTCCCTGACGGCGCGTGCCTTGCCCGCGCGTTCCAGCGCGCTCCACAACCGCTCGACCGTCTCCGAATCCACGAGTCCGCCTGGCACGCCGGCGTTCGGTCCGGCCATTCCGGCATCGACACGGAAGGCGTCGACCGCGGCGATGGCGTCGGCTGTGTAGACGAGGGCGTCGGCGCCGCGCACCAGCTCTGCTTCGCCACTGCGGTAACGGCCGAGGGCGTGGAGCATCACCTTGAGCTGCCAGATATCGTTGCCACTGAAGGCCTGCAGGGTGCGGAAGCCTAACGTTTGCGAGATGTTGTCGTAGATACGCCGCATTTCCCCAACGGGTTCGG
Source organism: uncultured Gemmatimonadota bacterium (assembly GCA_902826615.1). Taxonomy (GTDB): domain Bacteria; phylum Gemmatimonadota; class Gemmatimonadetes; order Gemmatimonadales; family Gemmatimonadaceae; genus RBC101. Next base: position 604,074 of record CADEFN010000002.1, on the reverse strand, counting down.
CGTGTTCGCAGACATTGATGTTCACGGTGATCCCATCGCTGCGTCGCGAGCGGCCGGGCCGGTTGTCGGCCACCACCACGGCTGCCGACTGCGCTCGTCCCTTGCGCGCATCGCCACCCTTGGCGTGTCCCGCGGCGAGGGCCTCGATGAGTCGGTCGGCAAGATGTCGCGGCTGCCCCTCGGTGGACTCGAATGTTGCCGCCACCGCGTCGACCACTTCCCGCCCCGTCAGCAGATTGCCCTGCGTGACGTAGTTTGTCCCCGCGCGGTGTCCCGCCCAGGGCTGCGCCGCCGACCCGGTGTGCTGGGCACTCTTGCCATTGAGGGCAATCACACCAATCTGCCGGGACTGCACGCCGGAATCTGCGGCCATGTAGCGCTTGAGCGCTGCTTCGGGCGATTCACCGCCGGCGATGGCCGAAAGGAGTTCGTCCCCGTACTGCGTGCGGGTGCTGCTTTGAGTCGCGACAGCGCCAACACCCGCCCTGACCCACGGAACGCCATTGCCCACACAGGCCACACGGGTGGTGACCGCCACCCCGACCTCGCCGGTGCGCGGATCGATGGCGGCAATGGAAAAGGTGTTGAAGAGGAGGTCTTCGCGGTTCCAGTTCACCGGCTCCTGCGCGCGCAGGGCAGTGGCCGTCAGCAGGGTGATACACGCCACGACTCTCATGCGGGTCTCTCCGGAAGGGTGCAATCGCTTGCGTCGACTCGTGTTGCGTTCGAAACCGGCCGCCTGCTGCGAGGGACTAGGCTGGTTGTGGCTTGGTCTCGTGTTTTCCGTACTGGTCCATACCAAGGCCCAGTAGCAGTGTCGCCGCCACAAAGGCGGCGGAGAAGAAATACGGCGCCGACGTCCCAATGTTGTCGAACGCCCAGCCGAAGAAGAGCGGTGCCACAATACGGGAGCCGCCCCCGAACGTTTGCTGGAGGCCCATGTAGAGTCCGCGCTCGTTGTTGGGAATCACACGCGAGAGCAGGGCCGTGACACAGGGAAAGGTGAAGGCGGTCCCCAGGGGCAGCAGCGCGACCGCCAGAGTGAGCGACCCGAGGTTCCATGACAGCGGCATCCCGAGGAGCCCCAGCGTCAGCAGCACAATCCCGATGCGCGAGAGCTTGGCTTCGCCAAGTTTGTCGACTGCGCGCCCGAGCAGCAGCACCCTGGTGAACACCGACATCGCACCGATGAACATGAAGAAGAAGCCGATCGTCTGCTCCGTCACCTGGTATCGGGCATTGAGAAAGAGTGCCAGTACGGTGTTCACGCCCTGGAAGGCGCCGATCGCGATCGCGTAAATCCAGATGAGACGTGAGGCCGGCTCACCCGAGTGCGCAATGACCCGCCAAGCGGCCTGACGAGACGACGGTCGTTTGGCCGCCGATGGATGATGCTCGCGTGACTCGCGGAGGTATTTCCAGGCAAAGCCCATCGTCGTCAGGCAGAGCAACGCGGCCACGATCCCCGGCGCGGCATGGCCCATCTTCACCTCCGACGCTCCGGGCATCAAGTCCCGCGTGCCCAGGGCCACGGCGAACGAACCCAGCACGGGCCCAAGCGCGACGCCAAGATTGGTCGCCGCCGAGAGCCACCCTAACGCACGCGCACGATCAGCGGGTTCGGTGGAGTCCGCCACGTACGCCTGGATCACCCCAACGGTGCCACCACCCGCTCCCTGCACAATGCGCGAAATGAAGAGCAGGACGAGCGAGTTGGCGAAGCCGAAAATCAGATACGACACCGCCGATGCGCCAAGCGCGATGAGCAGTGCGGGCCGTCGTCCATGGCGGTCAGAGAACCTGCCCCACATCGGTGCGCTGGCCAGCTGCGCGATGGTAAACGCCGCGACGATAATCCCCGAGATCAGGCCGATCCCGAGGTGCATCCCGAGGAACGTGACGCCCCCGCCCCCGAATTGCTTCACGTAGAAGGGAAGCAGCGGGATGATCATCAGCACCCCTGCCATGTCGAGGAACGCCGTGGCCATCAGGGTGAACAGCTTGGCCGGGATCTTCCGGACTTCCTGGAAGAGAACGAACAGGAGCGCGGCCCCGACAATCGTCAGGAAAGCAATGACCCACGGCGACTGGAACGACTCCGAAATACCGAAAGACTGCATCGATCAGTCCGCCACTCGGCCTAACGCCGATGGCTGCCGCGTGCGCCCAACGATGCCCGCAACGGCCACGATGGTCAGGAGATATGGAATCATTTCAACAAATTGCGAAGGGATCAGCTGCAAACCCTGCAGCCGGATCTGGAACGTTTCCGCCGCCGCGAAGAGCAGGCAGGCCACCGCGACCCGCCGTGGCTCCCAGTTACCGAAGATTACCGCCGCGAGCGCAATAAAGCCGCGCCCCGCGGTCATGCTGTCCGTGAATTGATGTTGCTCGAGTGCGAGATACGTGCCCCCCAGCCCCGCAAACACACCCGCCAGCAGTACCGCAAGCCAGCGCACCCGTGCCACGCTCACGCCTACCGAAGCAACCGCCTCGGGCTTTTCGCCAGCGGCCCGGAGCCGCAAGCCGAAGGGCGTCCGATTGAGGATCCACCACACCAGTGGGAGTGAGATCAGCCCAATCACCACCAGCGGGTTGGCAAGCGAGACAAACACCGACGCCGATTGCTGCGATGCTCCACCCTCTGCCGAGAACCAGTCGAAGCCAGGGACGCGGGGTGAGTTGGATGACGAGTCGAAGGCCAGGCGCAGGAAAAAGCGCGTGGCACCCACCGCCAGAAGATTGATGGCGATCCCGACCACCACCTGGTCGGCGCGGTACCGGATTGAGGCAAGGGCGTGCAGCGCTGCGACGAGCACTCCGCCGCCCGCTCCGCACAACAATCCCACCCACGGCGACCCCGAATAAAAGCTGCCTAACGCGGCGCAAAAGGCGCCGGTGAGCATCCACCCCTCGAGGGTCAGGGCGATAATCCCGCTTCGCTCCGAGAGCACTCCACCCGAGGCCGCAAAGAGATACGGGGTCGCGATGCGGAGGGTCTGGATGAGAAAGGCAATCACGCTCATGCGGTTTTACCCCGCACGGCACGCAGCAACCGCTCCACTTCGGGCACCGCCGTCGCAACGGCAATAATCACAATGGCGGTGAGCACGTCCACCATCTGCTTGGGCACCAGGGCATTCACTGCCAGGGCCCCCTGCGACAACGTCGCAAAGAGGAGCGCCGAGATCACCACGCCGGCGGGGTGGTTGCGTCCGACCAGGGCCACGGCGATGCCGAGGTACCCGGCGCCGGCCGCAAATCCTTCCTCGTAGTACTGCTTGTAGCCAAGGACGTAGTTGACCCCTCCCAAACCGGCGAGAGCGCCCGACAGCAACATCGTCCGCAACCACACACTCCCCACCCTGATGCCGCCATACTCGGCCGCGTCGGGTTGCAGCCCGGCCGCGCGCAGTTCGTAGCCCGCGCGTGTGCGGAACAGCCACCACCCCGTGAACACGGCCGCGCCGAGCGCGAAGAGGATGGTGAAGTTGGCGGCCGAACCGCTGAAGAGGGCGGAGACTGCGGCCAGACGTGGCACCGCTCCCGCGTGAATTTCCGGTGTGTGCAGTGACTCGGCCACATTGAGCTGGGTGGCCACGGCCCAGTTGAGCAGCGCCGCGATGATGAAGTTCATCATGATGGTCACGATGACTTCGCTGGCGCCGAAGCGTGCCTTGAGCACTCCGGGCACCGCCGCGCCCGCGCTCCCACCTGCGCACGCGGCAGCGACGCACACCGGGATGGCGACCAGTGCCGGTGTGCCGGCTGGCAGGAGAAGGCCAATGGCGGCGGCGGCAAAACCACCGAGCGCCAGCTGTCCCTCAGCCCCGATGTTGAACATCCCCGCCCGGATGCCTAACGCAACGGCCAGCCCGGTGCAGATGAGTGTCGTGGCCTTGTACAGCACCTGCCCCAGCCCATAGGCGTTGCCCCACGTCCCCTCGATGAGGAGCCGGAAGACTTCGCGCGGTGACTGCCCGAAGGTGAGAATCAGCAGGTCGCCAACGACGGCGGCGATCAGCAGCGCAGTGAGAGGCGGGAGCAGGGGCTGAAGCCAGCGCGGTATTCCCGGGGGCGACACTGCAGGGGCGCGATCAGTGGCCACTCGTTCCTCCTGCGCCTGTCATCCATGGCCCCAGAACTTCTGCGCTCGCTTTGTCTGCCGGGAGTGTCACCACCAGCTTGCCACCATACATCACCGCGACGCGGTCGGAGAGGGCCAGCACCTCCACCAGGTCGGCCGAGACGAGCAGGACTGCCTTGCCGGCGTCACGGGCGGCCCGCAACTGCTGGTGAATGAACTCGATGGCGCCGACGTCGACCCCGCGTGTTGGCTGAACGGCCAGGAGGACGGAAAACTCCCGTCCGCGGAGTTCACGGGCGATCACCACCTTCTGCTGGTTGCCACCGGACAACGAGCGCGCCGGCGCGTCTGGTGCACCAGGCCGCACATCAAACTGGGCAATGCGCTCCCCGGCATTGCTGATGATGCGCTCCTTGTCGAGGACGATGCCGCGTGTGAAGCCGTGCTGCACGCCGAGGATGAGGTCGTCGGCGATGGAGTAGTCGAGCACCAGCCCGCGCCGATGCCGGTCTTCGGGAATGTGCGAGAGACCAGCGTCCGCGCGCTGACGCACACTCCACCGTGTGATGTCGTGGCTACCGAGGTGGATGCTGCCTGACGAGACCGGCCTGAGCCCGGCGATTGCCTCGATGAGTTCGGTCTGACCATTGCCCTCAACACCGGCAATGCCGAAGATCTCACCGGGTCGGAGCTCGATCGATACACCCGCCACTTCGTCAGCCCGTCGCGCAGAGGCCACGGTCAGCTGCGTGAGACGCAGCGCGCTGTGTGCGGTTGCGCTGCCCCCGCGTGCGTCTGCCATCTGCCATCCGCCATCTACCATCTCCTGCCTGCCCTCTCCCGTCTCTTCCAACGCCAGCTTCACCTCGCGTCCCACCATCATGCGGGCGATCGATGACGGCGTCGCCTCGGCCGTTTGCATATGGCCCACCGTTTCGCCCGCGCGCATCACGGTGATGGACTGCGAAATCTCCACCACTTCATCGAGTTTGTGCGTGATCACCACCACGGTGCCACCATCGGCCACCAGGGTGCGCAAGACACGCCACAGGTCCTGCACTTCGGGCGGGGAGAGGACGGCCGTGGGTTCGTCGAGCACGAGGATCCGGGCGCCGCGGAAGAGCACCTTGAGGATTTCCACCCGCTGCAGCTCACCCACCGAAAGGTCCGAGACAAGCCGCGACGGGTCGACGCGCAACCCCGTTCGCTCGCCTAACGCCCGCACCGCTTCTTCGGCGCCGGCGCGATCGAACTGTACGCCACGCACCGGTTCCTGCCCCAGCACCAGGTTCTCCGCGACCGTGAGTGTCGGGACCAGCATGAAGTGCTGATGCACCATGCCCACCCCCGCGGCGATGGCCTCGCGAGTCGACCAGCCGGTGACCGTGCGGCCACCGACTTCGAGGGTGCCGGCGTCGGGCGCGTACATCCCGGCGATCATCCGCATGAGCGTCGACTTGCCGGCGCCGTTTTCTCCAACCACGGCGTGGATCTCACCGGTGCGCACTTCGAGAGACGCATTCCGGTTGGCGACGACGTCGCCAAAGACCTTGCGGATGCCGGTTGCGCGAATGGCGAGGGTCATCGCGTGGCGGGGACCACGATTTTCCCCGCGATGATGTCCTGACGCAGGGCCTCGATGCGCGTGCGAACCGAGTCGGGGATGAGGGAACGGTTGTTGGCGTCGTCAATGAAGTTGACGCCCTCTTCCGCCAGGCCCAACTGCCGAATGCCACCCTCGAATCGCTGCGCGCGCACGTCCTCGATGGCGCCGTACACGGCCTGATCCACCCCCTTCACCATCGACGTGAGGATGTACCCGGGTGCCTCGCTGTACTGATCGGCATCCACCCCGATGGCGAGCCGGCGCTGGCGCCGCGCGGCCTCGAAGACGCCAAGCCCCGTGGAACCAGAGGCATGGAAAATCACATTCACGCCCTGCTGATACTGGCTCAGGGCCAGCTCCTGTCCACGTCCCGGGTTCTTGAAGGCTTCGGGGGTGGCTCCGGCGTACTGCGCGATCACCGTGCAGTCGGGGCACACGGCAGTTGCCCCCGCGCGATAACCTGCTTCGAACTTGTGGATGAGCGGGATATCCATCCCGCCCACAAAGCCCAGCTTCTTCGACTTGCCCACGAGTGCGGCGAGCGCCCCAACCAGGAACGAGCCCTGCTCCTCGCGGAACTTGAGGGCGACAAGATTGGACGGAGGCTGAATGGCATTGCCCGCACTGTCCAGCGCGACGGCGTAGTCGACGCCCGCGAACTTCACGTTGGGATATTCGCGCGCGAGCAGTGCGAGATCGTCGGTGAAGATGAAGCCGACACCGATGACCAGGTCCATTCCCTCGGCCGCCAACAGCCGCAGCCCGGCCTCACGGTCGGAGCCTTCACCCGGCTCGATGAAACGCACCCGGGCACCGAGTTCGCGCTGCGCGCGCTCGGCGCCGATGAAGGCCCCGTCGTTGAACGACTTGTCGCCACGGCCACCAACATCAAACACGATCCCGACGTCGACACCTTCGCCCGTCGCGACCTTGCTGGCTCCTGCCGGTTCAACCAAAAGGAGAATCAGGTGGAGGGCGACGAGCACCCCCAGCACCGTGAACAGTTTGCGCATGAGGGGCTAAAGGTCGCGGTCCCGCGTGAGGGCCGGAAGGGGCGGGATAGGGGTCACCGCCTCGCCGGGACGACCATCCCGATCGTCTCCCCGGCGCGCGCCGGTGTGTGCGAGCGCGCGGGTAAGAAAAAGGGCCCGGGAAGCTTTCGCCCCCGGGCCCCTCGTAAACCTCGTGAAACCCTTCGAGACTAGAAGTTCGGGTTGGTCTCGATCTCGGAGAGCGGCGTAGCGAAACAGAGATCACGCCCAGCCATGCTCTCGAGCGGCCCGAGTGTCCCAGGACGGTTTGCAGCCGCCCAACGACGCAGGTCGCCGAGGCGTCGGCCTTCCAGCCAGAGCTCGATTCCGCGCTCCCGCTTGAGTGCCAGCCAGGCATCCTCGGCGGTCGTCGCGTTGATGGCCGGCACGTTGACCGCCGCGCTCGTACGACGGGCGTTGATCAAAGACATGGCGCCGGGAATGTCGCCGTTGATCAGCCGCACCTCCGCCTCGACAAGCCGCATTTCCCAGCCGGTGGCGAGGTTAATGGCCGAACCCTGTGCGGTGTACTTGGTCTGGAAGAACCAGCGCACCCGGCCCAGGTTGCCAACGGCCGCATCGCCAACGGGCTGCGTGAGGCTCGAGTCATACGGCACACGGTTGTCACGGGTAGTACGGCGATAACCCTCGAACCACGTGTTCCACACCGTGTGGGCCCGATACGGCTGGTTGGCCGACGCCCAGAAGATGCGGTTGTACAAGTCGAGCTCGGTCTGGAAGTAGCTCATCGTGTAGCGGAACGTACTGGCGACTGCCGCTGCGTCCGTGGCTGCACCGGCCGTGTTGCCCCGGTTCAGTCGTACCGAGGCACGGCCGGCCGTTGCCGCCGAAACGAGCGTCGCGTTGTTCGCCGCCTGCGCGATGGTGATGGCTTCCGTAAAGGCGGCTTCTGCCCGCTCGTAGTAGTGGGCGGGAGGCAGCTTGGGTCCACCATCGATCACGGCATCGCAGAAGTTCTCACCCATCATCCGGTTGGCAAAACCGGACCAGATGAGGGCCTGCGCGACGTTGGCATTGTTCGAGGCGGCGGTACCAAACAGTCGCTTGCCACGCGTGGCAGCGTCTTCTGCCGTCCAGCGTGCGCGCTGGCCGAAGTTCCACCAGGTGTTGCCGTCGTCAGCCGGAAGTTTGCCAGCCTGCTGCAGCACCGTGATGCCGAAGGAGCCGGTGGAACCTGCCGGGTGAATTTCGCGTGCGACCGCTCCAGAGGTGTAGGCCACCCAGTTGAGCCCCTCGGCCAGATTTCGCGCCGCCCCGTTGACCAGGGCGCTGAGCGCGGCCCGGTTCTCCAGCAGGTCGGAGCGGATCGGGCCGGGGTTGGTGGCGTCGAGCGCACAGCCTCCGAGTGAGATGAGGCCGGCGAGTGCTGCGATGCGCGTGAGAGAATTCGTCATGGTCATTGGCGGATTCCTCAGAAGGAGATGCGGAGTGAGGACAGGAAGACCGCCGGTGCCGGGATGTGCTCCGAGATGTAACGCACCGTCGGGTTGAAACCGTCATTGCCGGACATTTCCGGATCGAAGATCGGCATGCCGTTGTTCTTGCGGAACAGGTTCTGCCCGGTGAACACCAGCGACGAGCTGGCGGTGCGCGGGATCAGCTTGCCTAACGGGATGGTGACCGTGATGTCACGCAGCTTGAAGAAGTCTGCCGGGAAGATGAACATGTCCGCGCGGGCGTTGGCCGGGATACAGGTGAGCGTCTCCCAGTTTGTCAGCGCCTGGCTGGCGGCCTGCTTGGCATAGGTGTCGAAGCAGGTGGGCCACTTCACCGAGCGGGTAATGGCCTGGAACGAAGCGTCTTCGTTGATGAAGTGCCCGCCCTGGTATTCGCCACGCGCCGAGATGGAGATGTTCTTCCAGGTCCGCACGTTGATGCTGCCGCCGATGATGTGCGTCGGCTGGCTCGGGCCGAAGTTGTAGTTCGACGCCGAGTCGCTGGCGGCCACACCCTGACCTGCAGCGAGGACCTTGTCCGGGTTGCGGATCACGCGACCGCGGATGACCGGGGCCGGCTGTCCTTCGATGATCCAGCCGAAGCCGCTGCCGAATCCGAACGCCGGTGCACCACCGAGGCTGAGCACTTCGCTGCGGTTGGTGGTGATGTTCACGCCGGCATTGAGGCCGAACATGGGGCGGTCGACCACGGTGCCGTTGATCGAGACTTCGAAGCCCGACTTTTCCATCTTCCCGACGTTGCGCAACACGCTGTTGAGGAAGCCGGACGACGGGGCATCGTTGACGTTGAACAGCGCGTCATCGGTGGTGGCGCGGAACCAGGTGAAGTCCGTGGTCACGCGACCGTCAAAGATCGTGTGGTCGAAGCCGAGTTCGAGTTCGGTGGTGCGCTCGGGGCCGAGGCCCGGATTGCCAAGATTGCCCGGGCGGACCGCGGTGGCCGTGCCGTAGGGCGCGGAGTTCCACGTCTGCACGGCCGAGAAGACGCCAGGCGCCCGGCCGGCTGCTCCAAAGGCGGAACGCAGCTTGAGGGTACCGAGCCCCTGCTTCCAGAAGCCCTCTTCGGAGACCACCCACGAACCACTGACCTTGGGATACACCTGGAAGCCGAAGTCGTTACCGAAGGCGCTGTTGCCGTCGACGCGGGCGCCGAAGGTGACGAAGAAGCGATCCTTGATACCAATGAGCGACTGCGCGAAGGCGCCGCCCGTGATCACACGCTGACGGTTTTCATCGGCCAGCTTGATGGCACCCGTGGCGACCGTTGCGTCGCTGGGGACCGGGAAGTTCTCAGAGTAGCCGACGACGTCGGACACCAGAGAGTTCACGTACTGCGTACCTGCCGAGGCCGTCACCTTGATGCTGCCGAAGGTGAGGTCGAGTGAGTTGACCCAGTCGGTCGACAGCGTGGTGTTGGACCAACGCTGGTTCTGAATGACGCCTAACGGGACGGCCGGGAATCCGAAGGGCCGCACGTTGCGGTTTTCCAGCGCGGCACGGTCAAAGCCGATGGTAAAGCGGCTGTTGAAGTTCGATGCCGGGGTCCAGGTGGTCGTCGCGCCGAGGATCGCGCGATCGATGTTGCTGTTCAGCTTTTGCTGAAAAACCTGCGCGATGGTGTCCGGATTGGCGTTGCCGAAGTAGTTCCGCTCCTGCCGGAACGCGTTCAGGGTGACGCCCTGGGCGTTGTTGCCGGCCGGTGTCTGCGAGATCAGCGTGTTGTTGTACGAGCTGTTCCAGTTCACCATGAACTTGGGCAGCGGTGTGAAGTCCACATTGGTCCGGAGGAGGTACTTCTTCTCGCGGTCATTGGGGAGCACGCCTTCGGTGTTGTCAGCCCCGAACGAGATGAGGTAGCGCAGGTTGTCGCCCGCACCGCCTGAAACCTGGGCATTGGATCCGTAGCGCACACCCTTGCGAACGAAGTCGTCCATGTAGAGCAGGGGCACCGAGTCGGTGCCGAACTTCTGCAACTCGTTGAAGCCGGTGTTGAACTGACCCGTCCACTTGGCGGCACCCTGCGCGCCACGCTTGGTGAAGATCTGGATCACGCCGGCCGCCGCGTCGGTGCCGAACAAGGTGGCGGCAGCAGCTCCCTTCACCACCTCGATGCGTTCGATGTCATCGGGGTTGATGTCGTTGAGCGGCGACCCGTAGGCATTGGCGCCACGCTGCGTGGTGCCCTGGAAGATGCCGTTGCGGGGATATTCGTCAGAGCGAGTCCGGACGCCGTCGACGTAGATGAGCGGCTGGTTGGTGAGCGCCACGCTGGTGGTACCGCGCAGGCGGATCGCCTGGCCACCACCCGAGTTCCCCGTGCCGCCGCTGATGTTCACACCAGCCAAACGGCCGGTCAGCATCTGCGAGACGTTGGTGCTGACTTCGGGGGCGTCGGCCACCTTCACCTGACCGATGGAGTTGCCGACCTCTCGTTTCCGGGCCGAACCCGCGGTACCGGTCACCACCACTTCGTCGAGCGAAAGCGGGGCGGAGGTCACCGTGAAGTCGATCGTCACGTTGCCGCCGTCAGCTACCGTCGCCGCCTTTTCGATCGGCTGGAAACCAAGCGACCGGACGCGAACGGTGACATTGCCGGCTGGGACGTTGGCGATGGTGTAGCGGCCATCGCCGGCGGTCACTGCGCCGTAGCGTGTGCCGACCACGAAAACCTGCGCGCCGGCTACCGGTGTGCTGGACGTACCATTGGTGATGGTGCCCCGGATGGTGCCTCCGGTGGCTTGAGCACCCAGGAGCGGGGGTGCCATGGCGCTTGCCAACAGAATGGCAAGGCCGGTTGAAAGCAGACGACGTGTGGGCATGTACTTCCTCCTCGGTGATGAAAGAGAGGGGAGAGGGGCGGGCTGGTCCGCAGGAGAGGGGCTCCCATAAACAAATTGGCGGACGCTGCCCAAGATGCCTTATTGAAGCGGAAGCGCAAGAATAAGCCTCGACGAAAAAACGCCGGGGCCTGGTCTCACAGGGACCGAGTTCCTACCGCGACAGCGGTCGGAGCTTCCAGAGGCCGTTGATCATATCGGACGCATAGACCGAACCACCGGTGAAGTGAACCCCCCAGATGAACACTGGCATCGGCTGGTCAAGCAGCCCGATTCCCCGTGCCCGGCCCATCAGCCTCAGGTCGCACCGGCCATCTGACGTGTGTTGGTTTGCGGGGCAGGTCCCCAGGTCGCCCCTGATGTCGAGCACCTGAACCCCGCCGTTGTAGTAAGCGGCGTACAAAAAGCCGTTGGTCTCATCCACGGAGAAGTTGTGCGTTCCTGCTCCCGCCACGCTGAACGTGGCGACCTCCCTCGGGGCTGACATGGTGCTGACGTCGACCACGTGAATGTCGCCGGACGACGAGTTGAAGAGGGACGCCGGACCTTCCTCCCCGACAAAGGCGTAGCGTTTGGCGTTGCCGGCAGAAGGATCGTGGAACCACCAGATGTTGTGGACCTTGCCACCGACCGTCTGAACGCGGCCCATCTCGACTGGCGCCTGCAATGAGCCGCCACGCCCGCCACCACCGATGTCGTGAATCACCATCCCATTGTTCCACTGGGCGGTAAAGAGCACGCCGTCGCGGACGAAGACATCGTGGACAAACGAGCCGCTGATGTCGAGTGTGAAGATCTCGCGCGGCGTGACCGGGTCGGCGAGGTCGACAATCATCATGCGCGCCGGATGGGTCGCTGCCTGATTGACCGAGAGGAATGCGACCAGCCGGTTGCCGATGGTCTGGATCTCGGCGGTATGAACGCCTCGGGTGATCTTGGGCGAGGTGAACACCGAGATCTGGCGCGGCTTGACCGGGTTTGTGAGGTCGTACGTGACGATGGAGCCCGGTCCCTGTTCTGTCGGCACTACCATGTAGCGGCCATCGCTCGACACCTGCACGTCGCCCACCGTCGTCGCACCGGGCACGAGCACCGAGTCGATCAGCGTGGGGCTCGCGGGGCGCACATCCCACACGTAGACGGCGTTTCCGGGGGTGCCAACCCCTCCCACGTTACGCGTTGACCAGGATGACGTGTAGCCGTAATCCCCATGGACCCACACCTCGGCGGTATACCGAGCCCCGATCGCGCCGCGTCCCGCCACTCCGATGGTGGTGGGGGTGGGAATCACCGGGGGCGTCGTAGACGGCGGATCCACTGGCGGGTCCGTCACGCCGCTGTCCTTGCCGCAGCCGTTGGCTCCTACAGCGAGCAGGACCAACAACGCAAAGGACCTTGGGCGCACCAATTCCATGAGTCTACTCCGTGGCAGAAAGACCGTATCTCCCGAACCGGGCGCGCATGCTCCCCGCGTGCAGCCGCACTCCCGCCGACACCATCCAGACTTGCCGAGCGCCGAATAACTCAACCGGGTCCAGCGGTGTCGGGCGGCGGGTCGCCCGGGGCACATGAACCCCAAACTCCACGAATGGACGACCCGTCAGCCACCCGGCGCCCCTACCCGGCCCCGTGGCATTGAGGGTGACGTTGGTCCAGCGCGTCCGCCCGATAATGCTGAAGTCGAGCAATGGGCGAACAGTACGAAAAAAGGAACCGGCGCGCTCTTCTTCGGGACGAGTCGTTTGTTCGGCGCGTAAAGACACGGTGCCCGTTCCCACGGCGACCGAGGTTTCGGCGAGAAGGGTCGAAAAGTCGAAGGCCTGCCGCTCGCCCGAGTACTCCCGGGTCCGCGCGAATTCCACGAGCGCGTAGCGAACCGGGCCGGTTGTGGCGGCCCATCGCGCCGACGCCGCCTCTTTCCGCTGGTCCAGTCCGAAGCCCGCGGCAAACTCGGGTGACTTGACCCGGGCAATCGAGGCCGAGAGCTCCGCGCGGCGCTCGGGATTCCATGTGGCGCGCGCCGACCAGGAATCGAAGAGCCGGTCGCGGTTGGGCCAGTCCGTGGGCGACTCGGGTTCGTCACCGTTAAAGCGCGCCGCCTCGATGGCCACCGGTCCCGCTTCGATGGCACCAACCACCATGGCGCGTTCGAGGATCTGCGAGTGGTGGTGGTTCACCGGATACTTCACGAACGGCCGGATCATCGGGTCGTCGGTGCCGTAGGGAATGAACCCCTTGCCGGCAAAGAGCGTGAGCCTGCCAAACCCTGGCTTGCTCACGACCCCTGCCATCAGCTCATGCGCCCAGGTGTGCGGGTGACGCCGGTCCACGTACCCCTCGCCATACACACCCGGATTGATTTCGCCACGCTCCAGTGTGGCGCCTTCGGCGTTGAGCGTGGCGTAGGCGACGAATCGCCTGTTCTTCGTGCGCCCGGTGGCCATGACCATCGGTTGCGTGAGGTACGCTTCCGAGATGCGCACCTTGAAGGGTCCGGGCTCGGCGAGAGAGTACACACCCGTCGCCATGGCTCCCACTCGCAGTTGCGAGGTGGAGTCTGTGTGGTGGCCGGCATGCTGTGCGGCCGCAGCGGGGGCCACCACAACCCAGGCGACGGCGAAACACCACTTCATCGGGCTACTCCCGGCGCGACGCTGACGACGCTGTGGCTATTTGGGTGTTGTCGCCGCGGGGGCGGCGGCACTATCCGTGACCAGACGAGCCGTGCGGATGAAGTCGAGTTTGGGGAAGTTCTTCTCGAGGTAGGCGTTGCCCTCTGCCATGATGCGCATCTGGTCAGGCCCGAATCCGCTCGGTGCTCCCTCTCCATATCCGGAGTAGAGCGAATCCACGGTGGCCATGCCATCAACAACCTGCGCAAACGGCGCGAAGCCCATGCCATCGAGATTGCGATTGTCGATGGTGTTGATGAACACCTGCGTGCTCCGGGTGTTGGCACCCATGGTGGCGTAGGACACCATCCCGCGGGTGTTGCTCTGCGTCACCGAGTCGTCGAGAATGGCGAGGGATTCCCAGGCCGTGTTGACGGCGGGGTCGCCATGAACCCCAAACTGCGCCATGAAGCTGGGGAGCACCCGGAAGAAGCGGTTGTTGTCGAAGTAGCCGCTGCTCACCAGCTGATAGAAGCGGTCAGCGCCTAACGGGGCCCACGCGCGTCGCACCTCGATGGTGAAGGGCCCCTTGCTGGTCTCGAACCGTGCGCGAAAGACCGCCGGTGCACGCTGCTCGGTGGACGGATCGGGGGGGAGGCCAACCGTCGCCGGGGCCGACCTGGAGTCGCAGCCGAGCGCCAGCATGGCCGCGAAGGGAATGACGCGAGACAGTGCAGACCGCATGAGTTGTAGAGGAGAAAGTGTCAGTGCGACGACCCGTGATACACACCAATGCGGCCGTCGCTCCCGGTGGCAAAGAAGACCCCATTCGCCGACGCCCGTATCGCGTGAAAACCCGTGGCGTCAAAGGCGCGCCAGGTGAGCCCGCCGTCATCGGAGACGTCGCTCCCGCCTGGCCCAACCGCGATAAGCATCTTGCCTCCGCGAGCCGCCGCGACCCCCGAGCGATACCCACGTGGAGAGATGCTGGGCGTCGTCCACGATTTCCTACCCGGAGCGTATATGGCCGCGTTGGCGCGGGTCGAGTCGTTCTGCGTGTACTCGCCACCAACGACCATGACACTTTTGCCGGCAAGGGCCACGGAGAAGATGCCTTCCGCGGCGCCGCCCTGACGGATGGGGGCGTCAGTGATGCTCCAGGTCGCGCCGCGATCAGAGGTGCGGAAGAGATGCGCCGCCTTTCCCCCCGACCCGATCCACGCCCCCCGCATGCCGTCGACGATGAGCGAGGAGCCACTCGCCGCAAAGGCCGCCTCACCCTCGACCGTGACCGGGCGTGATTCCGCGGGCGCTTCGGCCCATGTGTCGCCCCCATCGCGCGTGACGAGGAGCAGGAACCGTCCCCCCATGGGATCGCCTAACGCCACGCCATGCTGGTCGTCCCAGAAGTCGATGGCGTCGAGGAAGACACTCGTGTCGGCGGCCTGATACCGAAGCGACCAGGTGGCACCCCCGTCGGTGGTCCGGTAGATGCGCCCCGCGGTGGCGGCAGCATGGGCCACGCGCGTGTTGCGGGCGTGTATCGAACGGAAGTCCAGGGCACCCGCATCTGCCGGCGCCACTAATTGCCACGAATTGCCACCGTCTGTTGTCCGAACCACGGTGCCGCGGCTTCCGCTGGCCCATGCCGTTTGGGCGTCGACCACGGAAAGTCCACGCAGAGAAGCTGTCGTCCCAGACGAGACCGTCCGCCACTGGGCACTAACGGGGGCCGCCCAGACCAGGGGCAGCGTGAGAAACAGGAGGCGTCGCATGAGGGTGAATCTTAGCGTGCAGACGGCAGCGATCACTCGCGCCAGAGTGCGTCGAGCTCGATCACACACGCTTCGGTGGCACCGGGCGGCAACCAGGTCAGCCGCTCACTCTCGTATTGGGGGGCGGTGGCCTGGGGCGTCCAGATCTCAACTCGCCGATGCTCATCGTCCACGATCCAGTAAGCCGGAACCTTCCGCTCCTGGTAAAGCCGTCGTTTGGTGAAGCGGTCGAAGCGAGCAGTGGAGGGGCTCAGTATCTCCACGAAGAGGTGGAAATGGCTGAGTTCGATCCACTCCTTCGGCCCGACGTCTGGAGGGGCGATGACGAAGATGTCGGGCTGGACCGTGGTGTCGTCATCCTCGCCCCAGGAGATGTCGGCTGGGGACGTCATCACCTCGCCCACTGGGAACCGCTGCAAGTACAGGCGGATCGCGAAGTAGAGGTCACCAACCAACCGCTGGTGACGGCTCCGAGGCGACGGGCTCACCAGCAGCTCCCCGTGCACGAGCTCGTAGCGGTTGCCGTCCTCTGGAAAATCGAGGACCTCGGCCCGGGTGTAGTAGCGGTCCTGCGCGGCTGGCATGCCCATATGATCGGCTCGGCGCGCCGAGCAAGGCAAGGGGGAGGGATGGTGTCGTCCACGGCCCCAAAATCAGGCAAGCCGAGCCTGCGACCATCATCATTCCATTGCCATCAGTGTCAAAATCGACGTTCTGCTTTGGCGGGCCGTGGTCAGTCGTTCTCTCCGGTTGTACCGAGGGGGCTTTCGTGGCCGATGACTTCCAGTAGACTGCGCAACGAGACCACACACAGACCCCTCAATTGTCGTCAATACTCAGGACCAGATTCCTCGTGCTCGGCAGCGGTGTGGCCGGGCTGCACACGGCCTGGCGCGCCTCAACTCATGGGGATGTGCTGGTGCTGACCAAACGCACCCTGTTCGATTCGGCGACTGCGTATGCACAGGGTGGTATAGCCGCGGCCCTTGGCGCCGGAGACTCCCCTGAACTCCATCGCAAGGACACGCTGGCCGCAGGCGCCGCGCTCTGTGACAACGAGGCCGTGGAAGTGCTCGTGGAGGAAGGCCCGGCGCGAGTTCGCGAATTGCAGCTGGCCGGTGCCGCCTTCGATCTCGGGGTGGACGGCAAGTTCAAGTTGGGAAAGGAGGCGGCCCATTCGCGCCGTCGTATCGTCCACGCACATGGCGACCGCACAGGCGCCGAGGTCGCACGCACGCTGGTGGATCGGGTGCGCCGCAGCCGGCGCACCTCGGTGCTGGAGAATGCGCGCGTACTCGAGTTCATCGTCGAGCGGGGACGCTGCGCAGGTGTGCGGGCGAGTGTCCTCGGTCAACCGGTGGAAATTCGCGCAGATGCCACCGTGCTGGCGACGGGTGGGTGCGGCCAGGTCTACCGCTACACAACCAATCCGGTGGTGGCCACTGGCGATGGGTACGCCATTGCCCATCGGGCCGGTGTGACGCTCGCCGACATGGAGTTTGTGCAGTTCCACCCCACGGCACTCGACACACCGGAGAACCCGCTGGCCCTCGTGTCAGAGGCGGTGCGCGGTGAAGGCGCGGTGCTGCGCAATGCAAAGGGCGAGCGCTTCATGGTGAAAAAGCACAAGCTCGCCGAATTGGCTCCTCGTGATGTGGTGGCCCGCGAGATCTTCCGCGAGCAAAAACGCACTGGCGGGGTCACCCTCGACGCCACCTCGTTAGGTAAGGGGTTCGCCAAGCGGTTCCCCGGCATTTTTGCGTTGTGTCAGGCACGGGGGATTGATCCTTCGGTGCAGCCGATCCCGGTGACGCCGGCCGCCCACTACATGATGGGCGGGATCGTCACCGACCTGAGCGGGCACACCTCCCTGCCCGGGCTCTTTGCCTGTGGCGAGGTGGCCTGTACCGGCGTCCATGGGGCCAACCGGCTCGCGTCGAACTCGCTGCTCGAGGGTCTGGTTTTCGCCGAACGTGTGGCGCGCGAGTTGTCGTCGGCCAAACAGCACGTTGCACCTCGGCGCGCGCGCGCCTTTGATGTGCCACCCCTCGCCGATCGTGGCGCCGCCCAGGTGGCCGCGGACGCCATTCGCGCCCTGATGTGGGACTACGCGGCCATCGACCGGAACTCGCGCGGGCTGCGCGCTTGCCTGCACGGCCTCGATCTTCTCGAATCCCGTCTCACCGAGGGCATGACCGAAGAGCGCAACCTGCTAGACACCGCACGGCTCATCGCATCGGCCGCACTCGCGCGCAAGGAATCGCGTGGCGGACACTACCGCTCCGATTTTCCCAAGGCAAAAGGCGAGTGGCGGAGCAAGCGTATTCACTTCGGGGGGAAGGGGTAGGGGTGCGGGCTGCGCAGATGGCAGACGGCAGGATTTCCGGATCGCTCAACGCTAGATTCACGGCATGGCAGATTCTGTCTCGAACACCACGCTGACCGAGCGCATTCGCACCCTTGCTCGTGAGCGCAACGCCGTCATTCTGGCGCACAACTACGAACGCCCCGAAGTCCAGGATGTGGCCGATTTTGTCGGCGATTCGTTAGGCCTCAGCCGCGAAGCGGCGCGCACCGGCGCCGAGGTGATTGTGTTCTGCGGGGTCCACTTCATGGCCGAGACCGCGGCCATCCTGTCGCCGCACAAGACCGTGCTGCTCCCCGATCTGGCCGCCGGATGTTCCCTGGCCGACACCATCACGGCCGATCAGCTCAAGGCGTGGAAAGCAGAACACCCGGGCGCGGTCGTGGTCTCGTACGTCAACACCACCGCAGCGGTGAAAGCCGAAAGCGACTACTGCTGCACATCGGGGAACGCCGTCGAAGTCATCCAGGCTATCCCGGCCGACACCGACATTCTCTTCCTTCCCGACTTCTTCCTCGGCGCCCATGTGCGGCGCGTCACGGGGCGGAGCAACATCCACGTCTGGCTTGGCGAGTGCCACGTGCATGCCGGGATCACACCGCAAAGTCTGGCCACTCAACGGGCGCAATATCCCGGGGCCGAGGTGCTGGTCCACCCGGAGTGTGGCTGTGCGACCAATGTGGTCGAAGCCATGTCGGCTGGGGCCATTCCTTCTGACGGAGTGCAGGTGCTCTCTACCGAAGGAATGATCCAGCGTCCGGGGCGGTCGGGTGCCGAGTCGTTCATCGTCGCCACCGAGACGGGTATTCTGCACCGACTGCGCAAGGCCAACCCGGACAAACGTTTTTATGCAGCGAGCGACCGGGCCGAGTGCCAGTACATGAAGCTCACCACGCTGCCCAAGGTGGTGCGCGCGCTGGAGAACATGCAGCATCGCATCACCGTGCCGGCCGATGTCGCCGCGCGTGCGCGGCTCGCACTGGAGCGGATGGTGGCCATTGGCGGCAGCGCCCCCAGGACTCCCTCCACGGACCCGGGCGAATAGGTGCTCCGGTTTCCGCTGGGTCAGGAGGAGCTCGACGCTCGGGTGCACGCTGCGCTCGCCGAAGATCGCGCCTTCGACGACGTCACCACACTCGCCACAGTTGCTGCCGAGAGTTGGTCTGAGGCGCGTCTGGTCGCGCGGCAGCGTGGTGTGGTGTGTGGAACCGCCCTGGCGGTGGCTGCCATGCGTCAGCTCGACGCCTCGGTCGTCGCAGAGGTGCTGCGACCTGACGGGACGCATGTGGCACCGGGTGATGCGATCATCCGCATCAGCGGCCCGGCCCGCGCCCTGCTCTCCGCAGAACGGGTGGCGCTCAACTTCATGCAGCGATTGTCGGGTGTGGCGTCACTCACGGCGCGTTACGTCGCCGCAGTGCAGGGGCTGCCCGTGCACATTCTCGATACCCGCAAAACCACACCGGGCTGGCGAAGGCTGGAGAAGTATGCCGTGCTCTGTGGCGGCGGCCGCAATCACCGCATGGACCTCTCCGATGCGATTCTCATCAAGGACAACCACCTGGTGGCCGTGGGTGGCGATGTGGGGGAGGCTGTGCGGGTGAGCCGGGCCATGGCGCCGAAAGGAGTGCTGGTCGAGGTGGAATGCGACCGCCTGGAGCAGGTTGCCGCTGCCCTGGACGCCGGCGCCGAGATGATCCTGCTCGACAACATGGCGCCCGAACTGCTGCGGAGTTGTGTACAGCTCGTGGCTGGGCGTGCCCGCACCGAGGCCTCGGGTGGCGTAACGCTGGACACGGTGCGCGCCATCGCCGAGACGGACGTGGACTACATCTCCGTTGGCGCCCTGACCCACTCGGCGCCCGCGCTCGACCTGGCGCTCGACTTCACCTAGCCGTGCCTGACGAGTCCCCGAAAGACGAACCGGCGCCCGACCTCTGTCCCGTCTGCGGAGCCGCCAGTCTGCAGGAAGTGCGTTGCAAGGTGATCTGCCGCGCCTGCCGCACCATCGTCCAGAGCTGCGCCGACCTCTAGATCAGGCACCGCTCGCCCGATGCACCGGCGGCGGTGGCGCCACACCGTGGGCATCACCTAACGGGTGCGTCGGAGTGTTCAGCAGGGTATCGGACACCATGTAACCCTTGCCGCTGCGGACCCGGTCGGCGATGGCACGCCGCTGGTCATCCACCTCTTCCTCGCGGCTGTCGAGGAGCTGGCGTGCATCGCGAAAGCGACGCCCTGCTTCCACGCAAAAGAGATCGCAAAGGGCGACTTCGTGTGCGCTTGTGTCGACACCATGCGCGTCGAGCAACTGCTGTGTGCGCGCGAGCACACACGCCGTGGCAAAGAGCTCGATCGCCATGTGGGCCAGCCGCTCCAGCACAAACTGCCGCTCGATGATCTCCTTGCGGTGTTTGAGGATGGCCTTTTCGGTGCAGGCCGCCAGCTCCGCCACATGCTTTTCGAAGTACTTCTTGTGTTCGGCAAGCCGCGGGTGGAGTGGAGTATCGATGGTGTCAGTGGCACCAAGCACGGAGCGCACACGCGACGCCGCGTATCCCGACAGCAGGCCGAAGTTGCGAATGGGTTTGCGCAGCGCCGAACCGAGCTCCTTGAGCCGTTCGGCGGGCCCCTGTACGCCATTGAGCGCAATAAAGAGGCGCAGAATTTCGTTGGTGCCCTCGAAGATGCGGTTGATGCGCGCATCACGAAGAAAACGTTCGTACGGATACGGCCTCACAAACCCTCGGCCCCCCGCCACCTGGACCATTTCATCGGCAGCGCGCCAGATGAGATCGGAGGCAAACACCTTGGCGCAGGCAGCTTCGAGCGACCAGTCGGCGTCGCCACGATCCACCAGCGATGCCAGCATTCCGAGCATGGAGTCGGCGGCGTAGGTGTCCGCTGCGAGAGAGGCCATTTTGCGCTGCGTGATCTCGAAGCCGGCAATGGGACGGCCGAACTGCACGCGGTGCTCCGAATACTCGGCCATCTGACCCAGCACCGCTTTAGCGCCGGCGGTGCAGCCCGCGGCCAGCGTGAGGCGTCCGCCATTCAGCACGTGCACCGCGACCCCGAAGCCCTTGCCCACCGCGCCAAGCACATGGTCGGCGGGAACCTGCAGGTTCTCGTACGAAAGCTCGGCCTGCGTGGAGCCCCGAATGCCAAGCTTGCGCACGGTACCTACCACCCGAAAGCCAGGCATGTCCGGTCGGATGATAAAGGCGGTCGGTCGCGGCACCATCTGTCCATTGCGCTCGACCATGGTCTGCGCGAAGGTGGCGATGACCCCTGCGCGATGCCCATTACCGATCCAGATCTTGCGGCCATTGAGGAGCCAGGGTCCATCGCCGTCCCGCTGGGCAGTGGCCTTGATGTGCTGGGCATCGGAACCCACGTCGGGTTCGGTCAGTGCGTAAGCCGCCAGCGTTTCGCCCCGCGCCAGCATGGGGAGGTAGCGCGCCTTCTGCTCATCATTGCCAAAGAGCACGATGGCCTTGGCGCCCAGTCCGCAGTGCACCCCCACCAGCACGGCCAGCGATGCGTCGATGCGCGAGATCTCGCCAAAGACCTTGGCGTACGCCGTGGCCGAGAGGCCAAGACCGCCGTAGTCGCGCGGGATGGTCAGGCCGAGCAGCCCGATGCGAGCGAACGCCTGAATGACGGGTTCGCCGACCGTCTCTTCTTCATCGATCTGCTCGGAGTCGATGACATCACCAACCAGCCCGCGCAGGTCGGACACCAGGCGCCTGACGAGTGCCGCCTCTTCAGGGCGTTTGTCGTCGAGGGTTGATGGATAGGGGAAGAGCAGCGAGTCATGCACCGCGCCGGCAAAGAGACCGCGCGTAAACGAAGGCATGGGATCGGACATGACGAGTTGCGAAGTGGCGAGGTGGCGATGACGCTGAAACGAACAAGCGCCCGTGGCAATCTGCCAGCGGGCGCTTGTGGGAAACAGTGGAACGTCGGTCAGGGATTCACGGTGAGCGGCACCTGCGTGATGACACCCTGGAGCCCGACCAGTACCGCGTTCACGATGGTGTTGCCCTGGGCGACCCCTGTGATCACACCCGCGGGCGTAACGGTCGCGAGTGCCCCGTTTGCCACCCCAAACGAGAAGGGGCGCACCGTTTTGACGGTGTTCCCCGCGATGTCCTTGGGTGTCACGGTCAGGGTGGTGGTCTGGCCGACGCGCACCGTGGCGGGGTTGGGCGACACGACGAGCTGCACGATCTGAATCACATTGAGCGAGACATCGTTGCTGGACACGTTGTCGACCACAACCGAAATCGTGCTGGTTCCGTTCTGCAGCGAGTTGGCTGTCGTTATACCCGAGCCGTTGACCTGCGCGATGAGCTGATTGCTGCTTGACCATGTCGCGTTGCGGCCCGCCAGCGACGTCACCGGCCGACCGGCGGTATCCGTCATGGTGAGCACGTACTGCTTGCTCTCTCCGCCGGCGAGGGTATCCACTGCCGGCCCGATGGTCACCGACTGCAGAGGTACTGCCGTGACGTTGATGTTGATGCTGGCCGTTCGTGTTTCGGATTCCGCCGTGATCGACACACTGCCGAGGGCCAGGGCGGTCACCAGGCCGGACGCCGAGACGCTCGCCACGGACGGCGATGAGGTGGTCCAGTTGATCGTTTTCCCGGCTATCGGCTGGTTTTGACTGTTGAGGGCTACTGCACTCAGCTGCAGTGTGCCACCCAGACGCATGACTTGCGGGAGGAACGGCGTCAGGCGGATGGACTGCACCTGGTCTGTGACAACAATGACGATGTCGTTGGAGCGGACATTGTCGACGGTGACGTTGATTCGGGCCGTACCGGCTGTGAGCGTGGTGAGCAGCCCGGACGTGGAAACAGTTGCGACGGCAGGGTTGCTGGAGGCCCAGAGCACTGTACGGGTCGCCAGGGAGTTCACCACACGACCGAGCGAGTCCACCACTGTGGGCACCAGCTGACGCGTGCTTCCACTTGGGAGGGGCAGGGTGTCTGGCGCGAGCGTAACAGACCGCGGCGGCACCTCGGTGACTTGAACGCCAGTGGAGGCGGTTCGGCCATCAATGTCAGCGGTGATGACCGCCTGGCCTAACGACACCCCGGTGATCAGTCCCGCGGCGCTGACAGTCGCTACCGCAGGATTGTTGGACGACCAGACCGCAGTCTTGCCGGCAATCGGGTTGTTGTTGGCATCCCGGGCTGTGGCGTTCAGCTGGAGGAACGAACCAACGCGGACGATCTGCGTGCCCGTTGGCGTAATCGCCACACTGGCCACGGGCTGGCTGACCACGGTGATCGCCGCCGTGCCAGATACCTGGTCCAGGTCGGCGCTCGCGGTGATGGTCGTGGTCCCAAGGGAAACCGCGGACACCACGCCCGCGGCATTGACGGTGGCTACGCCCGGATTGCTCGAGCTGAAACTGATGGCGCGTCCGGCGATGGATGCGCCGTTTGACGCAGTGACGGTGACCGTCAGCTGCCGGGTCTGCGCCTGCGGAATCTGATCCGTGGCGGGGGCAAGCACCACGCGGGCTACCCTGTCGAGCACCTTCACGCCTGCCGTTGCAGTCCGGCCGTCGATCGTGGCGCGGATGGCTGCGCTACCGGTCGCCACCGGTGTCACCAGGCCTTTGGCGTCGACGGTCGCAATGGTTGGGAAGAGTGATTCGTATTTCGGCGTGCGTCCCGAAATCTCGGTGCCGGTGGCGCTCAGCATGCGCACCTGCAGTTGATACGTGCGGGTCTGCAGCACGGAATCCTGCGGAATCCGGAAGTCGATCTGGGCCACTGCGGCCGGCGGAATCGCCTCGGTGCACCCTGCGATGGCGCCCGCGACAAGAGCGAGGGCCGGAAGCTTCTGGAAGAATCGGTTCAAGTTATTGCTGGACAAAGACATAGACTCCACGTGGGTCACCGCGTTCATCTGCAGCCAACTGGTGACATGCTCTCAAGTGACACACCCTCCACCCCTTCGCCCCGACTCCATCCAAGCTAAGCGGATTCGGTCTCAATGACCGAGCCACCGACTGGTAAAGGACGACTCAGATCACAAGCCGGAAACCAACAATCAAGGAGCAAACGACGTGCCCATTGCCCCGGGATCGGGGGCTCGCCGGGTGGACAGGAGCTGAGCCGCAAAAGTGTCGGGCTCGCTGGTGGGGGCGTCGCAGCGATAACGACGGCACACAAAGGCTGTCGGACGACCGTGTTGGCGCTCCTTGCCGCGTGTGAGCGCCGAGGCGCCAGCGTCGCGCGCAAAGACCAGTGAGGGCACGTACGTCCGCGACAACACCTGTGACAGCACGCCCTCGTTATCGTCGGCCAGCACGACCTCTGACGCTCCATAAACCACTTGGTCCGCCACCCCGAGCAGATGCCCGAACGCCGAGGGATGCTGTCCGAGGGCGTCGGCAAGCGAACCAGTCATCGACGCCGAGAGATCGAGATACTCCCCACGGTCGTCCACAACGGCCATGCGCGCCAGCAACTCGGCCATCAATGACGAGCCCGAGGGCATGGCGTTGTCGGTGATGTCGCGTGGGCGTGTGATCAGCGACTCGTGGTCCGCAGAGGTGTCGTGAAAGAGCCCCGTCTCCGGATCGCGAAAAGCGGTCACCGCGTATTCGGTGATCCCGCGTGACTGTTCCAGCCATGCTGGGTCACCAGTGAGGCTGAAGAGGTCGAGGAAGGCAAGCGCCAGCGCGGCATGATCCTCCAGAAAACCAACCTCGAGCACTTTCCCTTTTCTCCACGAGCGCAACACACGGCCCTCGCGAATCAGGTGTTGCTGCAGGAAACGGGCGTTGGTCAAGGCCAGCTCTCGCGACGTGCCGTCGTCAAAGACACGCGCGTGCTCCACGAGCGCGCGCAGCATGAGCCCGTTCCACGACGCCAGTATCTTGTCGTCCAGCCCGGGCCAGACACGGGATGCACGCCGAGTGTAGAGTGCCACGCGTGCGCGATCGAGGGCCGCCGCAGTGGATCCTGGTGCGAGTGCGTGACGTCGGTCGATGGCGTCCAGCGGCGCCACCTGGTTCAGGATATTGTGTCCTTCGAAGTTCCCGTCGGCGGTCACACCCCAGGCATCCCTGGCCAGGACGGCGTCGTCTCCAGTGACGGTCGCAAACTCCGCGGCATCCCACACATAAAAGCGGCCTTCGTGGCCTTCGCTGTCGGCGTCGAGCGAGGAGTAGAACCCTCCTTCCGGTGAGGTCATCTCGCGCTGCACCCAGTCGCGCGTGGCGTCGGTGGCCCGTTTCACCTCGGCGTCGCCAGTGGCCTGCCACAGGTGCACACCTAACCTGAGAAAGAGGGCGTTGTCGTACAACATCTTCTCGAAGTGTGGCACGAGCCAATGGTCGTCCACGCTATACCGGTGGATACCACCCCCGACCTGGTCGAAAATGCCGCCCCGGCTCATGGCAACAAAGCTCCGGTGGGCCATGTCCAGCGCCACGGGTGAGCCGGTGCGCGCCCAGTGACGGAGCAGGAAGTCACATCCCATGGATGGCGGGAACTTGGGCGCACCTCCAAAGCCTGCGTGCCGCTCATCGAATTGACGCGCCATCGTGCGGTATGCCCGTTCGAGCAGGGCGGCGTCGAGTGGGGTGACGGAGGAGGATGCGCGCGACGCCGGGGCATAGATCTCCCGAACACGGGCACCAGTGGTCCTGATGTTGTCTCGGTCGTTGGCCCAGGCGTTTGCGAGAGACGTCAGGACACGCGGAAAGCCGGGAATGCCATGACGATCGCTGGGCGGGAAGTAGGTGCCCGCGTAAAACGGCTCCCCTTCGGGTGTGAGGAAGGTGGTCATTGGCCATCCGCCATGACCCGTCATGGCCTGGACAGCCTGCATGTAGATGGAGTCCAGATCGGGACGCTCCTCACGATCGACCTTGATGTTCACGAAGTGCTCGTTCATGAGAGCCGCGATTGCCACGTTCTCGAACGATTCGTGCTCCATCACGTGACACCAATGACACGCCGCATAACCAATCGAGAGAAGGATCGGTTTGTCCTCGTCACGCGCGCGCGTCAGCGCCTCCGGACCCCACGGGTACCAATCCACCGGGTTGTTGGCGTGCTGCAGCAGGTAGGGCGACGTTTCGTTCGCGAGGCGATTGGGCATGGGTGAGTCGTTGGTCCGTTTCAGCTCGCCGTGGCGCGAACAACGGAGTAGCCCGCCGCGGCAGCGGCGAGCCCGGTGAGGACACTGATCAGCATGTACACCATCGCGCGTCCTCCCTGACCGTTCTGCAGCAGCTCGAGTGTTTCGAAGCTGAATGTCGAGAAGGTGGTGAAGCCCCCGCAGAAGCCCGCGGTGAGAAAGAGCCGAAGGGTCGGGCTGAAGGTGGGGTTCACAAGGGTGTGCCGCATGATTGCGCCAAGCAGGAACGAGCCGGCCACGTTTACGACCAGGGTGCCGAGCGGGAATCCGCCGACCACGCGTGATTGAATGGCTCCGCTCATCAGATAGCGACTGATACCGCCAAGGGCGCTGCCAACTGCTACTGCGATCAGAAGGTTCATGGCGAGCAATGAGGTGATCGGAGCAAGGTAGTAAGTCGGCGTCACTGGAGCGGCAGACCCTGGGCTCCGTGGCGTCGGGGAAAGGCGGTCCTGCCAAATGGCGCGCAGGGTTATTCTTGCTGCTCCCCGCCTACTTCCCCGAACGTGCCGACACCCGCCGAGTACCTCACGCAGCACGACGCTCGCATTCACGACGAGCTCTTCGATTTCCTGCGCATTCCTTCGGTAAGCGCACGAGGAGAGCACAAGCCCGATGTCGCACGTGCGGCCGAGTGGCTGCGGGCCAACATGGAGCGCGCGGGGCTCACCACGTCCGTTCACGAGACCGCAGGGCACCCCATTGTCCTGGGAGAGTGGCGTGGGGCGGGGAGCACCGCACCGACCATCCTCGTGTATGGACACTACGATGTGCAGCCCGCCGAGCCGCTCGAGCTGTGGCATTCGCCGCCCTTTGAACCGACCATCCGCGACGGAAACATCTATGCGCGCGGCTCGGTGGACGACAAAGGACAGCTCTTCCTGCACGTGAAAGCCATCGAGGCACATCTGGCCACCCGCGGCACCCTCCCGTGCAACGTCATCCTGCTTGCCGAGGGAGAAGAGGAAGTGGGGAGTGCCAACCTCACCCCCTTTGTCTCCGCGCACGCGGAGCGTTTGAAGTGCGATGGGGTGGTGATCTCCGATTCGGCGATGTTTGCACCGGGACAACCGTCGCTGCTGAGTTCGCTGCGTGGTATCGCCTACTTCCAGATCGATCTGGAGGGTCCCACCAGCGACCTCCACTCAGGGAGCTACGGTGGGGCGGTGGTCAACCCTGCGATGGCGCTCGCGCGAATCCTGGCGACGTTCCACGACGCTGATGGCCACATTGCCATTCCCGGATTCTACGACGCCGTGCAGTCCTGGGACGACTCCACACGAGCGCAGATTCGTGCGCTGCCCTTTGACGAAGAGCATTTCCGGGCGGAAACCGGCGCTGACAAACTCGGTGGTGAAAGCGGGTATTCGGTGCTCGAACGGATCTGGACTCGCCCCACCTGCGAAGTGAATGGCTTGCTGAGCGGCTACACCGGCGAGGGAGCCAAGACCGTCCTCCCCTCCAAAGCGATGGCCAAGGTGTCCTGCCGACTGGTGCCCGATCAGACCCCCGAGGCGATTGGTGCACTCATCGAGGCGCATATCCGGCGCGTGGCGCCACCTGGTGTGCGCGTGACGGTGCGGTTGCTTCAGGGCGGCATGCCGTGGAGGGGAGATCTGCGCGGTCCCCTGTTTGAGGCCGGGCGCACCGCTATGCAGGCCGCGTTTGGCCGCGCGCCGGTGATCACGGGCGAGGGCGGGTCGATTCCGGTGGTCCACGACTTCAAGCAGGTGCTCGGCGCGCCGGTTCTTCTGATGGGTTTTGGGCTCCCGGGGGAGAATGCGCACGCGCCCAACGAGTGGATGAGCGACGAGAACTTCATCAAGGGAATGCAGGCGGCGTCGGCGTTCTGGGATGCGATGCGTCCGTAGAATCGAAGCGTCCGTCCTCAGGCACGCCGAGTCGTCCCCTGTCGAGGACAGTTGGGGCGACGGCAGACGCGATGTCGTTTGATAGCAACGGCTTACCACTGCGCCGCCGGTTGGCACCCGGGTTGCCCCTCTCCTGGTCGTACCGCAGAACACACAGGAGAATCCAGATGACCGCCCGCATTGTCCGAATCGCCGCCCTCGCCCTCGTTGCCTTCCCCTTTGCGGCCGAGGCCCAGCGCCGGTCCCCGTCCATCGCACGGGTGACGCCCTATGTCGGCTACATGCACTTTGGCAGCTACGTCGACGGGCCCCTTGGCACCAGCGTTCGCAACGAGGGTGCACCGATCTACGGTGCGCAGCTTGGAATTGACCTCACGGACAACATCGCCTTTGTCGGCCACATCGGGTACTCTGACAGCAACCTCGAGGTCGGTCTCCCCATCCTGGGCGGGCTCAACGTGGCCGATTCAAAAATGCTTCTCTACGATGCCGGCCTGCAGTTGCGCCTCCCGCAGGTGAATTCGTTAGGCACCGGGCTGGCGCCCTTTGTGGAAGGTGGTGCTGGTGCCATGCGGACCGAAATCGGTGCCGGCTCCCTGAAGACACAGTCGACGTCGCTGGCCTTCAACTATGGTGGCGGTGTGGACCTGCAGGTGAGCAAAGGGATCGGGCTCCGTGCGATGGCCAAGGACTACGTGGGTCGTTTCGATCTGCGTGACGCGACCCGCCTTGATCTCGAGACGCGGCGGACGCACAACTGGGCATTCACGGTCGGGTTGAACGTCGGTTTCTAACGCAAATGCTGCAGCAGGGCGGGGCCTCCGAAAGGGGCCCCGTTTTGCATGTTATTGCAGGCGCGTAGGGTGAATCTCAACCGAGCGCTGTGCTCAAGCGTAGATTGGCGCTGCACTGACGGTCCCCCCTCCCGCTCGCAATGCGCCTCTGGCTTCGCTGTCTCGTTCTTGCGGCTCTGCCGCTACCACTTGCTGGCCAGCCCTTCAATGGGCGAGCCGGGCAGGTACAGGTGAAGCTCCCCCGCGTCGAGGCCACGATTTCCGTCGATGCCACCCTCAACGAAGCGGTCTGGGCGCAGGCCGCCGTGCTCAACGGCTTTTCGCTCTACCAGCCTGTAGACCAGCAGCCTGCTGCCGATTCCACGCGGGTGCTGGTCTGGTACTCGCCTTCGGCGATTCACTTCGGGATCCAGGCCTATGCGCCGGCAGGTTCGGTAAACGCCAACCTCTCCGATCGCGACAAGATCACGGCCGACGACGCCGTCGACATCATCCTCAACACCTTCAACGACGGGCGCCAGGCCTTTGTGTTCGGGGTGTCGGCGTTAGGCATCCAGTCGGACGGCACCATCAACGAAGGGGTGCGCGCGGCGGGTTCCACCGGTGGGGGCGGGGGCCAGCAGTCGGGGGGGCGCACCGCGCCCGATCTCAGTGCCAACTTCGTTTACGAGTCCAAGGGACGAGTGACCGACTACGGGTATGAGGTCGAGGTGCGTATTCCGTTCAAGAGTCTGCGGTATCAGGCCGCGGAGGTGCAGGACTGGGGACTGCAGATTGTGCGTCGCGTCCAGTACCTCGGCCACGAAAACACCTGGACGCCGGCGCGTCGTGATGCGGCGTCGTTCCTGGCGCAGTCCGGTGTGCTCACGGGCCTGACCGGATTGCAGCGTGGTGTCGTGGTGGATCTCAATCCATCGGTGGTGGCGTTCCAGAATGGTGCGCCGCGGCAGGACGCCAGCTGGCGCTACACCCCGCAGGGTCCCGAGTACGGTGGCACCGTACGCTGGGGGGTGACGAACAACCTGGTGATGAACGGGACGCTGAATCCCGACTTCTCGCAGGTCGAGTCTGATGTCGTCGCCTTCCAGTTCGATCCTCGTCAGGCACTGTTTTACCCGGAACGCCGCCCCTTCTTTCTCGACGGCATCGAGAACTTCTCCGCCCCGGACGGGCTCATCTACACTCGGCGTGTTGTGCAACCCGATCTTGCCGTGAAGCTCACCGGGAAGACGATGGGGACCAACATCGCAGTGCTGAGCGCGCTGGATGACCGAGTGAACTCGATCGGGGGTGAAGGGCACCCGTATTTCAATGTGCTTCGCGCCGTGCGCGATGTGGGCCGGCAGAATCGTGTGGGCCTCACGTACACCGACCGGTACGATGACGACGATTTCAACCGGGTGGTCGGGCTCGATGGGCGCGTCATTTTCCGGAAGATCTGGTCCATGTCGGGGCACGGGGCACTGAGCACGACGGGATCGCAGGACAGCTCCGTCACGGCCCCGCTCTGGTCAGCCTCGCTCATCCGCAACGGGCGCATGTATGACTTCAGCGCGAACATCAATGCGGTGGACAAGGACTTTGATGCCCAGGCGGGATTCATTGCGCGCCGTAACGTGGCCAACTATGTCGTGAGCAACACATGGACCTTCCTGCGGCCCACCGGCAACACACTGGAGTCGTGGAACTTCGGCATTCGCGGTCAGCAGACCCAGACCTACACGTCGTTTGTGTATGGCAAGGCGTCGCAGGACCGCAAACTGCATTTCACCGGTGGTGCGGCGGTGCGCGGTGGCTGGCGCTTTCGGGGTGGTGTCTTCTTCGAGAATTTCGGCTTTGACTCCCTGCTGTATGCCAGCCACTACATCGAGCGCGACCTCGGGGGACGCAAGGACACCGTGAAGTTCACGGGCGCAGGCGACCGGCTGCATAACGTCGATCTCACCTTCTCGTTCAACACACCCGAATGGGGGCGTTTCTCCGGTGATTTCTTCTACATCGGGGGGAAGGACGAAAATTTCGACGAATGGCAGTCGGGTCTGATTCACTTTGTGACGGTGAACGCGCGCTGGCGGCCCACCGATCAGCTGCGCGCCGAGCTGCAATACCAGCACCAGGAGTTCAACCGGTGGAAAGACAAGACCACGGTGAACATCCGCAAGGTGCCGCGGCTCAAAATGGAATACCAGGCGTCACGCTACATCTTCTTCCGCTTCATCGGGCAGTATGACACGCAGGAGAAGCTCGATCTGCGAGATGACGAGCGCACCAACTTCCCGCTCCTCTTCCGCAATGCCGATGGATCGTACCGGCGCCTGAGTGCCTTCAAGCGCAACCGCGTTCGCGCCGACTGGCTCTTTTCCTATCAGCCGACGCCCGGCACGGTGTTGTTTGTCGGCTACGGCAGCTCGATGCAGGAGCCCGAACCCTTCAAGTTCCGCGATCTGCAGCGCACCAGCGACGGCTTCTTCATGAAGTGGAGTTACCTCTACCGGCTGTAGCCTGCGTGCGGGCTATGGCTTTACGCCCTTCTCCACCGGCAGCTCGGAGCGTTTGGCCCAGTCCTCGAACGAGCCATCGTAGATACGCGCCGGAAAGCCCTGAGAGCGGGCGGCGAGGTACAGCAGACTCGCCTGCATCCCGATATGGCAGTACGTGACGACCGTGTCGCCTTTGGCCACCCCCGCCTGCTCAAAGAGGCGACGGATCTTGCCGGGTTCACGCATGGTGGTGAGCTCCCCGGTGAGGGAGCTGAAGGGCACACTGCGCGCTCCGGGAATACGACCCGGTCGTGCGGTGGAGCCCGCGTTCAACCCCTGGTAGAACTCTGCGACCCGAGCGTCGAGAAGCGCGAAGCCGGACTTGGGCAGGGTCTGCGTAATCCAGCTGGCATCGACGACATTGTCTGCCTGACGCGCGGTGAAGCTTCCCTTGGCCACGGTGACCGGATCTCGCGAAATCGCTCGCCCCGCCTCGCGCCACTGGTCGATGCCACCATTAAGCACCGAGACCGAGCCGGCCATTCCCGCACGCTCCATGGTCACAAAGGCCCGCGCCGCCTGAAGCGGCTGCCCGTAGAGCACGACATGCTGCCCGTCGGAGATGCCCAGCGATTCCACGATCGAGTCGATGCCGGCGAGGGGTGGCAGTTGTGTATTGAGGCCCTCCGACGACTGTGAGATTGCGCTATACGGCAGATAACGCGCTCCGGGTACGTGCCCGGCGTCGTATTCGGGGCGGGACCCGGCGACATGTACGACTGCGACTTTCGGGTCCTGCAATCGTTTCTCCAGCCAGCCCCCATCCACAAGCACTGGCTGCTGGGCGCCGGCCACGCTGGCCGCGAACAGGAAAACGGGGAGCAGTACGACGGTTCGCATGAGGATGCTCACTGGCAGATTCGTTGCTTCGAACATAGTCTGGGAGTTGTGAATCGACACCCTGCCTCCCTCCTGTCGCTCCTCGCGGTGCTGCTCACCGGCGCATGCCAGGTTGAGCGGCGTCCTGCGGCGCAAAGCGACACGACACGGGCCGACGCCGCCTCGCTCCCCGATCCGGCTCCCCACAAACGGGTCGCCTTTCGCGTGCCTAACGAAACGGAGGTGGCCGACCCCACCGTGCTGGTCTCGGTGCGGCGCGGACGGGCACTCCTGCAGCACACCCGCGACTCCCTCCCGCGCCATGTGGGCAACCGGCTGGCCTGCACCTCATGCCATCAGAACGATGGGACCGTAAAGGACGGGATGCCCTGGGTTGGGGTGTACGCTCGGTTTCCGCAGTACCGGAGCCGAGCCGGTGGTACACAGATCATCGAGGATCGCATCAACGACTGCTTCAAGCGATCGATGAATGGCACTGCTCTCACGCCCGAGAGCCGCGACATGCGTGACATCGTGTCGTACATGGCCTTTCTCTCCATCGGCTACCCCGTGGGTGCCGAGGTCGATGGCCAGGGCGTGCCGCAGCTCAAGCCACTCGAGGCCGACTCGGCGCGGGGCACTGCGGTGTTTCGCGAACGATGCGTCCGATGCCACGGGCCCACGGGTCAGGGTGTGGGGAATGCCGGTGCGTTGTGGGGCAACAACTCCTACAACATCGGTGCAGGGATGGCGCGTCTCAGAACGGCAGCCAACTTCATCAAGGCGCGCATGCCGCAGGACTCGGCGGGAGTGCTCACCGACCAGCAGGCCTTTGACGTGGCGCGTTTTGTCAATTCGCAGCCGCGCCCCGACTTCCGGGGCAAGGAGCGCGACTGGCCACGTGGCGATCCGCCCCCCGACGTCGCCTACTCCACGTTGCGCTCCGCTCGACGCTAACCGGAGCGGTCGGGGACGTCCTGCGGTGTGTCGCCGAACTCGGCGCGATCCTCCTCGGCCAGATCGCGCACGCGTCCCATCACATCGTCGACAATTCGCTTGTAGGTACTGCCCTTGCCGGGAAGGGCAAAATGCTCGCGCAGGTCAACGGGAGGGCCGATCCGTATCCGCGCGGACTCGCCACCGGTCCAGTTGCGCTTGACCTGGCTTGGGAGGTGCGGGTGCAACCCGGTAATGAACACCGGAAGGACGGTGGGGCGCGCGGTATGAATGATCTTCCCGGTGCCCGGCTGACATCGCATGAACGACCAGGGATCGGGATTGAGGTTGCGTCCCCCCTCGGGATGAATTCCGAGAATCGTGCCCGGCCCGCGCGCACACAGCTCTGACAAGACGTCCAGCGAATAGCGGTCGACCACTGCGTGCGTTGGAAGAGCAAACAACGGCGGAAACATCGACCACCAGGCCAGCAGCTGGTTGAGCGCCATTCCCCCAAACGACTGATAGTAGTACTGGCCGATCACGGGGAAATAGAGCCGCTTGCGACCGGGGAGCCGCCGGTGAATCAGTGACGACACCACGAACATGTCGAAGTGTGTGCGGTGGTTGGCGACCAGCAGCACCGAACCGCGCTGGTAGGCCTCGCGGAGATGCTCGAACCCGTAGTCGCGCACCACGTTGCGGGTGAGCAGCCTCACGAAGGCGGCGCCAAATACGCGCTGCACCTGTGTCCAGAACGCCTTGGCCGGCTCGCGGTTCATCCGGAGCGCGATCTCGAGGTTGGCGCGCTCCCAGGGTGTCAGGATCTCGCGAACCTCGTCTGGCAGCGGTGCATCCACCAGGGAACGGCTCACGGCGCGCGCAGGTCCTCGGGGAGCAGTGTCAGCGGGCGTGACCTGCTGTGCAGCGCCTCCCGAACACGTTGCACAAAAGGCGCATGAGACTCTTGCGGGTCCGATTGCAGGTTCCAGAACTCGACCACGCGCCATCGTCCGCGCGCCGTGGGGCGTTCGAGCAGCGCTTCCACGAAGAGATCGGTTTCCTGCCACTGCGTGCCATCCTGTACAATCTCTCCGGCACGCACAAAGGCGATGTTCCCGGCCACGGCCATGTGGGCGACTTTGAAGGTCACCCGTGCCTTGAGTTTGCGACGCATGGCGTCGAGAAGCGCGCGACGCGTAGTTGTCCCGGGTCGAGGTTCGGTCACCGACACGTTCTGCTGCGCGACAAGCGGCACCGACATGCTCCCCATCATGCTCAACACCACCATGCATCTGGCCGCGAGGCGAGCAGCACGCAACTTTGCGGAGCGAGAGAGGAGGGAAGTCCTGGGGGTGGCCGGATCGATCACAGGAGGAATATGCCGAGTGGGAGCCTGATGACGCAGTGGGCGGCGCGACGTTGTTGCCTCGCGCTGCTGATTTCGTTGGCGCCGGCGGTGGGGCCGGCACAAAGCGACGTGGCCTTTCCTACCCGTGTGTACGCGGAGCGGCGCGCACGGCTCTCGGCGGAACTGGCTGGGAGCGCGATTGTGATAGCGGGTGCCTACCTGATCAATCCGGGCGACGTGGCGGTCAAGCAGGATCCCGACTTCTGGTATCTCACGGGCGCCGAGTCTCCGTATGCCGTGCTGGCCATGTTGCCGCGAAGCGGGGGTGGGCACGAAACGCTGATCTTTCTCCCCGACTCCCTGCAGTTCGCTGGCGGCCAGTTTCCCATGGACGAACCCGCCTTTCGTGGCGCCGTGTGGAATCGCCCTCGCCGGCGATTGGCACCGGGCACGCGTACGGCAGGGCTGCTCTCTGTCGACGCCGCACTCCCGCTCACTGCGCTCGCTTCACGCCTGCGCGCGGCATCGCCGCGAAGTGTCGTGGTGCCGTTCGGCGATTCTCTCTTCGCTCCGCCGGGCCTAAGCGCACCGGGGGATTTTCGTCAGCAGTTCCGCGGCACTCTCACGCCGCTGCTGCCTAACGCCACCTTCCGCGACCTCACGCCGATCGTGGAGCGTATGCGCCTGGTGAAGGATCGCTACGAGATCGATGCCCTGCGGCAGGCAGCGCAAATTTCCGGCAAGGGGATGGTGGCCGGGATGCGAGCGTTGCGTCCGGGGATGAATGACCGCGAACTCGCGGGAGTGATGGAGTATCACTGGAAAAAGGAGGGCTCACCCCGCGCGGCTTTTCCCCCGATTGTCTCGTCAGGCGAAAATGCGCTGACATTTTTTACCCTGCTTCGCGAGAACTACAACGCCGTCGATCGGGTGATGAAGGCGGGCGACCTGGTCTTTGTGGACTACGGAGCCGCTGAGTACATGACGTACACCGCGGATCTCTGCCGCACCTGGCCCGTCTCGGGCCGCTTCAGCGCTGAGCAGAAGAAGTACTACAACATCGTTCTCGAGGCGCAGGAAGCGGCCATTGCCGCGGTGAGGCCCGGTGTGATGATGGTGGATGTGATCAAGGCGGCGGCCCGTGTTTTCCAGAAACACGGCCTCGACAAATACGAAGACGTGAAGACCATGGGCGTCGATCGTGTGTGGGGGATCATGCCATCGCCGACTCACTATCTCACACGCGATGCGGGCATAGTGCGCTACAACTCCTTTGGGCGCGGTGTCCGCGACCTCGGGCACCACATCGGCCTCGAGGTCCAGGATTCGCGCGACTACTCTCGCCCGCTGGAACCCGGCATGGTGTTTACCATCGAGCCCAAGATTTACATCCCTGAGAAAAACATCGCGATCATGATCGAAGACATGATTGCGGTGACGGCGACGGGACACGAAAACCTCTCGGCGGGCATACCAAAGACGGTCGCGGAGATCGAGCGCATCATGACACCCGGTCGTCGCGGCGCATCGCGCTGACGGAGCGCCTTGCTGCCGCCGTGACCACGTGCCACCTTCGACGCCAGTTCTGTTCACGCTCACTGGGGTCCGTGTGCGCGAGTTGCCCCTTCGTCCCTCTTTGTACTCCACCGCATCCAACAACGCCGGCTCGCCCTCATGACCTCACGACGCACTGCGCTCAAAGCCACGGCTGCCGCCTTCGCCATTCCGTTCTTCAACAGGGGGCGCTTCACCCTTCCCGATGCCAGCGGCCAGCAGTACAGCACACGCTGCATCGACCTCATGAAGCAGGCGCTGGTGATCGATATGCTGAGTCCTCTGGCCATCAGCGGGTCGAAGGGGAATCCCTGGTTCCGCGACCCCGACTCGTTTCCCGCGAGTGAGGCCGAGCGCTTTCGCTCGTCAGGCATCAATGTGTTTCACGCGGCGGTGGGCTGGGGCGGGCCCGATGCCTACGTGGATGGACTGAAGTACTTCATGCGGCACAACGCGTTCATCGCGGCCCGCAGCGATGTCTTCATGCGCATCGACAGTGCGGCCGATCTCAAGGCCGTGAAAGCGTCGGGCAAGGTGGGCGTTCTGCTGGGATCGCAGAACTCCGATCATTTCGTGCGACCGGGCTACAACCCGCGCGACTTCTTTTCCACCGTGGATGAGTTCTACTCCTACGGTCAGCGGGTGTGTCAGCTCACCTACAACTCGCAGAACTGGGTGGCGAGCGGCTCGACCGATCGCATCGATGGCGGGGTGTCTGACCTCGGCGTGCAGCTCATCGAACGCATGAACAAGGTGGGGATGGCGGTCGATACCTCGCACTGCGGCGACCGCACCACGCTCGACGCCTTCGAGTTGTCAAAGAAGCCGGCGCTGGTGACGCACTCGAATGTGCGCGCCCTTGCCGGTGGTCACCCGCGCTGCAAACCAGACGAGGTGATCCGCGCCGTGGGCAAGGCGGGCAGTGTATTTGGCGTCACCGGTGTTCGCATGTTTGTGAAGAACAGTGAGCCGACGACGGTCGAGGACTTTCTCAATCACATCGACTACGTCGCCAAGATGATTGGGGTCGAACATGTCGGGATTGGCAGCGACATCGATCTCGACGGCTACGACGACATGCCGAAGGCGGAGTACGACGCCCTCAAGGCGAGTTACAAAGGGAGCTACGGCTTCCGCGACAAGATCGACATCGAAGGCATTGACCACCCGAAGCGGATGTTTGATGTCACCGAGGGGTTGATCCGCCGCAAGTACTCCGATGCCCAGATCATCGGCATCCTCGGCGGCAACTTCGCGCGCGTCTTCGCGC
Source organism: uncultured Gemmatimonadota bacterium (assembly GCA_902826615.1). Taxonomy (GTDB): domain Bacteria; phylum Gemmatimonadota; class Gemmatimonadetes; order Gemmatimonadales; family Gemmatimonadaceae; genus RBC101. Next base: position 566,976 of record CADEFN010000002.1, on the reverse strand, counting down.
AGATCTGGGTGTAACCGCAGGGGCGGGTCAGCCGTTGCGGCGTTCGAGCACCTCGCCTAACGCGCCAGTCGCGCGGTCGTACTCCACGATGTGGGCCCATTCCGTGGCGTCCGACCGCGCGACAACCGCCATGACCTCTTCGGTGTCGCTCATGTTGAAAACTTCGTGCGGAATACCCGGCTCGATGTAGATGAAGTCGCCCGCCTGATTTTCGACGGACTGCTTGAGGAGGTCGCCGTATTCGTGCCGCACGCGCCCCTTGAGGATGTACAGCATCACCTCGAAGTCGACGTGAACGTGGGCAAAGGCCACGGCGCCGGGGGGGATGCGGGCGACGTTCATGGACAGCTGCCGGGCGGGCACGTTTTTGCCGGAGAGCCCGGCGGCGTACCGAATGCCGTTCCAGCCGCGGATATCCTCGCTCCCCCGGATGACGTGAATGCCGTCGCCGCCTTCCACAAACTGCTTGAGATCGATGTCGGTCATATGCAGGGGTGAGAACCGAGGGTAGAATGCGAGCGCCGCCCCGTCAGCGCCATACCCGAGCCCTCGTTCTCTCCACATGCGCCATCTCCTGCTCTTCGCACTCCCCCTTTCGCTTGCCGCGCAGTCCCCACCGGTTCGCGATGTCGCTTTCGCCAAAGATGGACGCCTGGCGGCCTCGATTGACGGCGACCTCTGGATGCGCTCGGGTTCCACATGGCGCCGCATCACCAGTGGTCCGGAGTGGGATCGGCAGCCGGCATTTACGCCGGACGGACGTGCGCTGGTATTTGCATCAAACCGGTCCGGACAGGACGACCTGTGGCGCGTGCAACTCTCGGGTGGCGCCCCCGAACGTCTGACCACGGACCCCCTCCCCGATCTCGAACCCACGGTCGTAGCAAGCGGCACCATTGTGTTTGTGCGCGGGCGGCTCAACGAGGCACGGCTGTGGCAGCGACTGGCCTCTGGTGAAGAAAAGCGTGTGACCACGGGTACCACCGCCGAGCGGGGCCCCGTCGCGGCGCCGGGGGGTGAGCGGGTGGCGTATGTGCAGCAGTTTGAGGGCGGGCGCCGCGTGCGGGTACGAGCACTGGGTACGACTGCCGATTCGGTCGTCACGGCGGAGCGGAATGCCGAGGAGCTGGCGTGGTCGCCTGCTGGTGATCGTTTGGCATTGAGCAGTGCGGCACCGCGAGGCATCTACGTGACGCCCCTCGACGGACGGTACGTGAACTTTGTCACGTCCGCGCGCGGCGATCTCGCCTGGTCACCCGACGGCCGCTCCATCGTGGTGGCTGAGCGCGACGACACGGAACCTGGTTACAATGGCGATCCCGATCGAGTTGGCGATCGGCGCGCGAGTGAGTCCTTTCGCGGCGCGGACCGGCTTCTCACCATCGATGCACCCGCTCTCCCGGCGGTGCCGGCGGTCATGACCACGGCCATTGCCGGTGACCGGCCTGCACGCAACACCCAGGCGTTCGATCGGTTTGCGGAACGCATGCGTGCCACCTACTTCGCCTCTCCTGAGTTTGCCTCACGTGCCGCCGAGTGGAAGAGCGTCGTGAGTGGCCTGCGCGGGCGGGCGATTGCCGCCACGAGTGATGAGGCGCTCGAGCAGGTCATGCACGAGGCCATCAGCAAACGCCCGTCATTGCGCGAGGAAGCGCTCGGACGTGCGGCGGTGTCGAGTGCGCACCCGGTGTCCACCGAGGCCGGTGTCGAAATGCTGCGTCGTGGCGGCAATGTGGTGGACGCGGCGGTGGCGGTCTCGTTCGCGCTCGGGGTCGTGGAGCCTGATGCGAGCGGGATGGGCGGCTACGGCGAAATGCTCGTGTTCCAGCGGGGCATGACGCAGCCCCGACTCCTGGAGTTCATGGCGCGTGTACCGGAGGAAGCCGGGCTCTCCAACGCGTCGCTGCAGGTAGATGGCCGGTATCCTTCCGATGGCCCGATGCTGGCGATGGTGCCGGGAACGGTGGCCGCGATGCACGCGGCCTGGAAGCGGCATGGCTCGGGAAAAATTCCCTGGGCGGACTTGCTGGCCCCGGCCATCAAGGCGGCGCGTGATGGGTACGTGGTGAGCGATGGTCTTGCCACCACCCTCTGGCTCGAGCGTGACCGGTTTGCGAAATACCCCTCGAGTCGTGCCCTCTTCTGGCGCAATGGCAAACCCCTTGTTGCCGGCGACACCATCAGGAACCCCGATCTGGCGTGGACACTGGAACAGGTGGCCTTGCGTGGCGCCGACGGTTTCTATCGGGGCGAAGTGGCCACACGCCTGGTGAACGATCTCCGCGGCAAGGGCAACGCCATTCGTCTCACCGATCTGTCCCGGTACTTTGCCGCGGATCGTGAGCCGGTGAGCACCACGTATCGCGGCTATCAGGTGTTTGGCAGTGCGCCCCCCGCGAGTGGCGGAGTCACGCTGGCGGCACAGCTCAACGCTCTCGAGAACGTGCCCGCCGTGAAGGTGCACTCTGACGATGCCGCATCACTCCATGCGATGATCACGGCGTGGCAGTTGGTGCCGTCGTCGCGGAACCGTATTGCCGATCCCTCGCTGTGGCCCGTCGATGTGTCGCCCTTCACCAGCAAGGACACGGCGCGCACTCGGTGGCGCTGCTACGACGCTACGCGTGCCCTGGCCACCACACTCTTTCGTGGTGACACACTCACCTGCGCGGGCTCATCCGCACCTTCCCCCACTGGAGCGCGGGAAGCCGAAGACTCGGCGCCCTGGGAACCTGTTTCGGGTACGGAGCCCTGCAACGTGCAGGACCATGCGCGTATGGCCGAGTGCCGGGCACAGGGAACGACATCATTTGTTGTCGCCGATGCCGACGGAAATGTCGTGGCGGTCACGCAAACACTTGGCACCTGGGGCGGGAACTTCTATGTCACGCCCGGTCTTGGTTTTCTGTACAACGACAAGCTGACGTCGTACGGCACGGACCCCAACGCCTATGGCGCGCGGATTCCCTTTGCGCGCCACGGGTCGACGCTTTCACCCACCGTCGTGCTGCAGGGGGATGGCGCCGAACGTCGCGCGGTACTCACGTTAGGCGCGGCGGGGAACACCTGGATCAACTCGGCGGTTTATCAGACGCTGGTTGGTGTGCTCGACGCCGGACTCTCACCACAACGAGCCCTCGAGCTCCCACGCTTCCTTCCGTCGCAACGCGCTACGCCGGGCGGCGGAGCCGGGAGTCGTGAGTTCGTCATCGACATCGAGGACGGTCTGGCCCCGGCCGTCATGAAGCAGTTGCAGGCCATGGGGCATCGCTTCAACGTCATTTCGCTCAGGGGCGAGCTGCGGATGGGCTATGGGGCGGCAATCAGTATTGGCAACGGGGCGGTGCGAGCGGGGGCCGATCCCAGGCGCAGTGGCGCAGCGGGGGCGGTGCCCTGATGTGGCGCGCGTTGGTGCGTGTGAACAGCATATTTCAGGGGCGATCAGGCCCCATGGGGAATACCGATGACCAAGCTCAAGAAGACTGACGCCGAGTGGCGCGCGCAGCTGAGTGACGAGGAGTATCGCGTGACGCGCAAGAAGGGGACGGAGCGCGCGTTCTCCGGCAAGTATTGGGACAATCATGAGAAGGGGATCTACAGCTGTGTCTGCTGCGGACAGCCTCTGTTCAGTTCCGATGCCAAGTTCGAGTCCGGGACAGGATGGCCGAGTTACTGGGCACCGGTAGCGCCGGGCGCCGTGGCGGAGGAAAGTGACAACTCCTTCTTCATGCGTCGTACCGAGGTGCTGTGCAGTCAGTGCGACGCACACCTTGGGCACGTCTTTGACGACGGCCCCAAGCCGACCGGCCAGCGGTATTGCATGAACTCGGCGGCGCTGCGATTTACACCCGAAGGTGGCGGCACAAAGTGAGCGCGACCCCGGTGGAGCGATGCACATACTGCAAGCGTGTGTTTGCCGACAAGGAGGATCAGTTGCTGGTCATGCGCGACGGCGAAGTGGTAAAGCGGTATCACGAGGCCTGTCGCCCCGACCGACGGAAGTCCGGGTGCAGCGGATGCTGACACGCAACCGTGTGGCTGCGGTGATCATGTCGTGCGTTGTCCCCGCTATGGGTGCGGCGCAGCCGCCGGCCACGAAAGAGCTTGGCGGTCGCATTGCAGAGGCTGAAGAGCCGTTCAGCCGAGTGGGCGACCTGCGCGAGCTGTCGGACGGGCGCCTGGTCATTCTTGACTCCAAGGACAACGTGCTGCGGCTGTTAAGTGCAGACCTGCGGTCGGTTACCCCCATCGGGCGCGAGGGGTCGGGTCCTACGGAGTACCGTCGCGTGACGCAACTCGTTCGCGGACGCGGCGATACCACTCTCGCCTACGACGTGATGAACGCGCGCTTTCTGGTGATCGACCAGCGCGCGACGGCGAGCAAGACGGTGTCGCTGCGCGAGGCCTCGGGTGGGATGCCGGTGGGGCCCATGGTTGTGCGCGGGTATGACGCCACCGGCAGGCTCTTTTTCCAGGGAATGAAGTTCAGCATGGGGTCGGGGGGGCCAAGCATCTCCGACACGTCGTACGTGTTGCGGCTCGATCCCGCGCGCAAAGCGGTGGACACGCTCACCACGGTGCGCATCGGTTCGCCAGGGCTGCGCATGTCGGGCGATGTGCAGAAGGGCACGGGCAAGATGGCAGTGGCGGTGCCCGCCTTTCCTGTTGTAGACGACTGGGCCCTGCTGCCCGATGGACGTGTGCTGGTCGTGCGCGGCGCGAACTACCGGCTGGAGTTTGTGGAGCGCCCCGGGGACGTGGTGAGCAAAGGGCCCGTGCGATACGACCGTGTGAAGGTGACTGCGGCCGACAAGGCCAAGCACCGCGAAGCGCAGGAAGCGATGCAGAAGGAGATGATGCGTGCGGTTGCCGGGGCCGCTTCCACCCTCACGCGGGAGCAGCGCGCGCAGCTGCCGGGCATGACGATCACGGATGCGCCCTCGTGGCCCGAGTACAAGCCGGCCTTCGCCCAGGGCTCGCTGCGGATTGCCCCCGACGGGGAGATATGGGTGCGTCGGCTGCGCGAGGCGGGGCGGGAGCGCCCGATCTACGATGTGTTCTCGCCCGATGGCGTACTGATCTTCCGGGTGGAGTTTCCGCAGAAGACACAGCTCGTGGGCTTTGGCGCGCGTGTGTTGTATGCGGCGCGCGAGGACGCGGACGAGTTGCAATACCTCGGGCGGTATCCGCGACCGGTCAAGTAGGTGAGGATGCGGTCACCGCGTGACCCGGTCGAGCCATGTGTTACACTCGTGCCACGGCCAAGGGTGGTGAGGCTTTGCGGCCCCGGGTCGCCACGAGGGGATCGTTCGTCCGGCCGAACACTGGAGCTGTGAATCCTTCCAGGCGATCGAGCTGGTCCGTCACCCCGATCGTGTTCTCCGTCCCGCCGAGGAGGATCACCCCGCCAGGATTGAGCTGGCGCGCCATCCTGTTGAGGACATCGGCCTTGTCGGGCACATCGAAGTAGATCAGCACGTTCCGCAGGAAGACGATGTCAAACAAACCGTGCTGGGAGAACGGGCGAAGCAAATTCTGTTCGGCGAATGTGATTCCCTGCCGCAACTCCGGCTTCACCTGGAACCCCTGCGGCACCGGCTGGAAGTACTTGACCAGCATCAGGGTAGGCAGTCCGCGCTGCACCTCAAACTGGTTGTAGATCCCCTCCCTGGCGCGGGCGAGGGTCGGTGTGGAATAGTCTGTCGCGACCACCTCAACACGAACGCCCTGCATCCGCGATTCGGCTTCCTTCAGCAGCATCATGACCGAGTAGACCTCCTGACCGGTGGACGACGCCGCACACCAGATACGCAGGGGACGTGCCGCTGCCCTAACCCGCGTAAGCGCGTCCGGCAGCAGCCGATCGCGGAACGCATCGAACGGCGCGCCGTCACGGAAGAACAGGGTCTCGCCTGTGGTCATCGCATCGCACACAGCCTTCAGAAGCGCTGCGGGCGGGTTGGCCCGGAGGGCCGCGACCATGGCGTCCAGGCTCTGGAAGCCGCTCGATGCGGCCACGGGCGGCAAGCGCCCGATGATCAGGTACTCCTTGCCGTCGCCCAGCATCAGGCCACTCTGCTTCTTGAGTAGATCGGAGAGGAACCGGTAGTTCTCGGAGGAGATGTTCATACCGTCGCTCCACAGAGCGAGCCCACCTTTGCTGCGATCTGCCCGATGGGAAGGACCAGGTCGGCCAATCCGGCGTTGACCACAGCTCCGGGCATGCCCCACACCACGGAGGTCGCTTCATCCTGCGCGATCACGCGCCCTCCGCGTTCGCGGATCACCTCGCACCCTCGGCGACCGTCGTCACCCATCCCCGTCAGGACGGCCACGAGCGCACCGGCGCCGTACACGGACGCCACCGATCGCAACATGGGATCGGCGGCTGGCCGGCAGTGGTTTTCGGGATCCGTCTGGGTCAGGCGCAGGAAGGGCGCTCCCTCGTGCGTCGCAACCAGCATGTGGAAGTCACCCGGGGCAATGTGGACGCGTCCGGCCAGCAGCGGCATTCCCTGTGTTGCCTCGACGCAGGCGCGCCCGCAATCGCGCGCAAGACGCTGGGCCAGGAGGCCGGTAAAGACCGGCGGCATATGCTGCGTGATCACGATGGGGATGCCGACCTCCTTCGGGAGGTGCGAGAGCAGCTCCGCGAGCGCGTTCGGTCCGCCCGTACTCGATGCAATCGCGAAGATGCGGGGCTCCGACGCCTCACCGCCAATGATCGAGCGCGCGCGCGTGGGGGCTGGCACCAGCGACGGCGACGCTCCGCTCGGTTTCGTTGGGGGCTTCCGCGGCGTCGCGCGTCCGATTGCCCTCACTTTGGCGATAACGTCGTGTTCCATCGTCACCAGCCCTGCCGCTCCCTTGGCCGTCGGCTTGGCGATGAAGTCGGCCGCCCCCAGCGACAGGGCCTGCATCGTGATAGCGGCTCCCTCCTGGGTCAGTGAACTCTGCATGACCACCCGCACGGCAGGATATCGCTCGAGAATCACGGGCAACACCGAGATGCCGTCCATGACCGGCATCTCGACGTCGAGCAGCACGAGGTCGACGACCGTATGCCGCAGCGCCTCGAGCGCCTGCTGGCCATTGGTGGCCGTGGTGACAACCTTGATATCCCCGGCCGCGTCGAGCATGCGCCCGATCGCGCCGCGGACGACCGCACTGTCATCCACAATCATGACCCGGATGGGATTTGCGGTCATGACTGCACACCGCACGCGGCCAGCTTGCCCGCGATGATCTCACCGTCAAAGGGCTTCATGATGTATTCCGACGCGCCGAGCGAGAGCGCGGTCTGGATCTTGTCGAAGGTGTTGTGTGTCGTGCACATGATGACCGGTGGCCTCGGGAGATCCGCGCGCTTCTGCAGCGAGTCGAGGAAGGTCAGCCCGTCCATGTTCGGCATGTCGATGTCGCAGAGCACGGCCGCGTAGGCCGCATCGCGAGCGAGGGCCTCGAGGGCGAGGACACCGTCGGCGGCCTCTTCGACCTGGTATCCAAGCGGCTCGAGGATGCGCCGGATGGCCTTCCGGATCGCGTTGGAGTCGTCGATGACGAGGATGCGGCTCATATTCGGTGGGGGCTGGTGCCTGCGGTCCCTGCGGGATCTCCCGAGCAAGTATCGGCCGACCCGGTGGCTTCCTGTATGACCTAGCTGGCGAATGCCGCGAACGACCAGGCCAACCCCGCGAGTGCGAGGGCGTCGTTCAGGAAGGTCACCGTGCCCACCGGAGCACATCGCCGCCTCGCCCCGAAAGCACCCGCATGGCAACGGGCACGGTGCTCATGCCCGCTACCATGTTGATGTTCGAGAACGTGTGCGCATCGGTATCCGACCTTCCATGTGCCCCCACAAACAGTTGGTAGAGGCACGGCACCACGAGGGTGAGGAAGACCAGGCAGCGCTGTCAGCGCACGTCCCGAGGTACTAGCTGGATCGCAGCCTCCGCTGCAGGTCCGCCACTGCACCTGAGAGGCGCACTGCCTCGGACGCGAGCTGGCCTGCCGCTGTCTTGATCCCTTCCGCCGTGCGGCCCGACTCGCCTGCCGCCTGGGTCACCGAGGTGATGTTGTAGCTCACATCTGCGGTGCCGCGCGCGGCCTCGGACACGTTACGGGAAATCTCACCCGTCGCCGCGTTCTGCTCCTCCACCGCACCGGCGATGGTGGTGGAGATGTCGTTGATCTTGTCGATCACCGTCGCGATCTCCTTGATGGCGGAAACGGCCGTTCCTGTGTCCGCCTGGACCCCGGCGATCTTGTTGCCGATCTCCTCAGTCGCCTTGGCGGTCTGGCGCGCCAACTCCTTCACTTCATTCGCGACGACGGCGAAGCCCTTCCCAGCCTCTCCTGCGCGTGCCGCCTCGATGGTGGCGTTGAGCGCCAGCAGGTTGGTCTGCTGCGCAATCGACGTGATCACCTTCACGACCTGGCCGATCTCCTGGCTCGACTGTCCGAGCTTGGCCATGGTCTCAGTCGTCGACGCCGCCTGCTTCACGGCAACCTGTGAGATCTGCGACGCCTCCTGCACGCGGGACGCGATCTCCCTGATCGAAGCGGTCAGCTCCTCAGCCGAGGCAGCCACCGTCTGCACGTTTCGCGTCGCCTGCTCGGAGGCCGCAGCCACCGCCTGCGACTGCCGGTTTGTCTCTTCGGCGCCTGCCGCCATCGACTGCGACGAAGCCTCGAGTTCCGTTGACGACGCCGAAACGATGCTGGCGACCGAGTCGAGGGTTTCTGCGAGCTGAACGAGAGGAGTGACATCGGTGGCGAACTTCACCACCTTGAACGGGCGACCCTCGCGATCGAGGATCGGGTTATAGGACGCCTGAATCCAAACGGACTTACCGCCCTTTCCGATGCGGTTGTAGATGCCCGCATCGAATGAACCTCGATTCAGTTTGGCCCAGAACTCTGTATACGCGCTCGATGACCGATACGCCTCCTCGCAGAACATGCGATGATGCTTCCCCTGGATCTCGGAAAGTGTATACCCGAGTGCGCCGAGGAAATTGTCGTTCGCGGTGATGATCGTCCCGTCGAGGTTGAACTCGATGACCGCGTTTGCCTTGCTCATGGCGGCAACCTGGCCGGCGAAGTCGGCCGCGGTCGCGGCCTGCGCCGTGATGTCGGTGGCGAATTTCACGACCTTTACAACGCGACCTTCCGCGTCCCGCACCGGGTTATACGAGGCCTGGATCCAGATCTCCCTGCCCCCCTTGGCGATGCGCTTGTATTCGTTCGCATCGTACTCACCACGACCAAGCTTTGCCCAGAACTCGCGGTAGGCCGGTGAGGAACGATAGGACTCCTCACAGAACAGGGAGTGGTGCTTGCCCTGGATCTCGCTGAGCGAATAACCGATCGCCCCGAGGAAGTTGTCATTGGCCGTGAGGATGGTACCGTCCGGGGTGAACTCGATCATCGCGGTGGAACGCGAGATCGCGTCGACGATTCCCTGCAGGTTGGCGTCGACGGGCGCTTCGTCGATCGCGTCCGTGTCGACATTCCAGTTCTTGAGCTTCGGGAGCTTGGGGAGCTTGGCGTTGCGCGGTGCGACCTTCGTGGTGGACATGGATGGTGAGGCGGGAGGGTGAGACGAGGACAAGGGAGACGATACGCCGCCCGCGCCGCAAATGGCGTGAGCTGCAACAGTTGGGTAGGTGCGCGTCTGCGCGAGGTGGTCGACGCGCGGATTTACAGCATCGATGGAATCCGCAGGAGCGTCGCGTCCTGGAGCGCACGAGTCGCAGTCGTCACGATCAGGCCTTGGCCTCGACACGCAGTAGCGCGCCGGAATCGAGGACGACCACCAGGTCACGTTCCCGGCGGATGATACCGCTGCTGACTGAACGCCAACACGCGTCCAGGGTCGCCGGTACAGGCTCCACCGAGCCGGCTTCCACCGCAAGCACGTCGCCGACTTCATCGACGAGGAGCGAAAAGAGCTCGTCGTCATGGCGCACCACGACATTCATGGCCGTGCCAACCGAAGGCTCGCCGTCCATGTCGAGGCGAGTGCGCACGTCGACGGCCGTGACGATCTGCCCGCGCAGGTTGAGAAACCCGGCAACCTCAGGCGGGGACAACGGGACAACAGCCAGACGCTGGGCCAGCAGCACCTCCTGCACGATGCTCACGGGTACGCCGAGCCACTGATCACCGACGCGAAAGGTGACAAACTCCTGAGTCACGCTGTTACTCATTTAGAAGCCTCCGACGCCCGAGAGCGACGCGGACGCCTCGGAGAGGAAGTGGGTGACGTCGAGCACCTCGGTCGCCTTGCCGGCGATTACGGCCACCCCTCGCACACCCGGGCGACGCGCCCCCGCCTGCATCACGAGATGTTCCTCGACGATGTCCTTGATCTCCTCGACGGCCAGACCCATCGTCTGGCCATCCGCGGACAGGACGATGACCGGCCGCGGGACACGCGCCCGCACATTCATCGAGGGATTGGCCGCGATGATGGGCAGCAGCGCGCCGCGATACTGCACCACCAGCCGTCCATCGGCTTCCTCGAGCTGCTCCGCACCAAACTCTTCCAGGCGTGCCACGCGAACGAGCGGCACTGCTTGCAGGGTCGCCCCACCGGCATCGAACAGGAGGATGCTCTCGCGCTCCGTGTTCTGCGTGGTCTGCGCCTCCACGCTGCGCGGGACGGTACGTTCGCTCTGGGTCGATGGCATGGCCGTCGAGGCGATCCCGGTCGTGTCCAGGATCATGATCACGCGTCCATCGCCGAGGATCGTACACCCGGAATAGACCGTCACGTGCTTGACGAGGCGACCGACGGGCTTGACGACAATTTCCTGCGTATCATAGACGTCATCGACGACCAGGCCAAAGCGCAAGGTGCCGACCTGGCAGACCACGATGTTGAACTCGCTGCGGCTGCTGTCGCTGTTAAGGGCAAGCAGACCGGCGAGATCCACGATGGGCAACAGGGCATCGCGAAGGCGATAGAACCTCACCTGGTTCACACGCTCCATCCGGTGCTGCAGCTCCTCGGTCACCCGCACCAGCTCCACGACACCAATCTGGGGGATGGCGAAGACGTGAGCCCCAGCCTTGACCACCAGCGCCGAAACGATCGCGAGCGTCAGCGGGATCTTCACGCGCACCGTCGAGCCTTCTCCCATGCGGGAGCTCAGGTCAACGGTGCCGCCAATTCGCTCGATGTTGCTTCGCACCACGTCCATGCCGACGCCACGACCACTGACGTTGGTGATCTGCGCGGCCGTGGAGAAACCGGGCTCGAAAATGAAGCGCAGGATCTGCGACTCCGACATCGCCATCGCAGCCTCGGCCTTGACCAAGCCACGCTCGATCGCTTTGGACCGCACGCGATCCACGTTGATTCCGGCGCCATCGTCGGTGATCTCCAGGATCACATGACCGCCTTCATGGTACGCATTCAGGGTGATCGTGCCGTGCGCTGGCTTGCCGTTGTCGATGCGCTCGTCCGGACTTTCAATGCCGTGGTCCGCTGAGTTGCGCACCATGTGCGTCAGCGGATCCTGAATCGCCTGGAGGATCTGCCGGTCCAGCTCCGTCTCCGCGCCCCGCATATCCAGCTCGATCTTCTTCCCGGTCGCCGCAGCCAGATCGCGCACCAGGCGCGGCAACTTGCCCCACGCCGCTCCGATCGGTTGCATGCGGGTTTTCATCACCGCCTCTTGCAGGTCGGACGCTACCCGGTTCAGGTGCTGCACCGGCGCGGCGAACACGGATTCCTCGGTGCCCGTCGACAGCTGAATCAACTGGTTACGCGCCAGCACCAGTTCGCCGACGAGGTTCATCAGTCGGTCGAGCAGGACGACGTTAACCCGCAGGGACGACTCCACGACGGACTGGCGGGGGTCGCTCCCGGCTTCGGAGTCGCTTGAGCCCGCGCCGCTCGGCGGCGCCGGCGGCGCGGGTGTGCGGACCTCAGCTGCTGCTGGCGCGACAGATGTCGACGGCTCCTCAGCCAACGGAACGGCCGATGCATGGACGGGGATTACCTCCCCCGTTTCAAAGAGTTCAAAGGTCCCGCGGGACCCTCCTGAATGCTGTGGTAACTCCGGCGTCGGCTCCTCGGGGGTCACCGGGGGCTCTCCCGTGAGCCAGCGTTCCAGCCGCTCAATAACTACGCGATCGTCACCGTCGGGCTCGCGCTGCTCGGTCTCGAGGTAGTTCATGATCTTCCGGATGGCGTCCACACCCGAGAGGACGTCATTCATCATCGACTGGCTTACTCCGAGCCGGTGCTCGCGCACCTGCATCAGGACACCTTCCGTCGCATGGGCCACGGCTTCAAGGCGCGCCAGATCCAAAAAGCCACAGCCGCCCTTGATCGTATGAATTGACCGGAAGATTCGGTTGATCAGTTCCTGGGAGTCCGGGTGGCGCTCGAGTTCCACGAGATCGAGATCCAGCTGGGCTAGGCCCTCACTTCCTTCGGTGAGGAACTCTTTCAGGACATCGTCCATCGGCATGAGATCGGCCCGCAGGGGATTGGAAGTACCGTTGCATGAATAGGATCGGCACTTCGGGCCGTTTCTTGAGTGGCAGCGCTCAGGTCGCCATGGCCCGGTTCCGCCGCGGCCTCGCTCCAGGCGGCGGGCAGGAGTTGCAGGCAATTAGGGCGAGCACACCCTCGATCGCGTGTTCGACGTTCCCGAGTCGCGTCAGCCTCAGGAATCCGCTGGCGCCCTTTGATGGTTGAGAAAGTCCCGCAGGTCGTCCGTGGAGGCGTGCAGGAGGACACCCTGGAGTCTCTGGCCAAGGGTTCGGGACGAGCGCATGACTTCGTTGGTTACTCCAAATCCATCGCCGCGCGGCGCCGAGCTCATCATCTGGCGCGCTGGGCGGACACCAGTCGGGAGCCCCTGGCGAACAGCAAGGAACGAGGCGGGAAGCACGGCCGCGAGTTGCGCTTTGTGGCCGTGCTTCGATTGCCGGTATTGTGAGCTCCCCGACCGCCCGATAGCTCAGACGTACACCGGCCGACGTCGGGCGAGGGCGGCGCCCCTACAACCCTGCCAGCAGCGCGTCGTTGTTTGTCGTTGCCGCGATCCGCTTGATCATCCACTCCATGGCGGCCTGGGGCGGCATTTGCTGCAGACCACGCCTCAAGGTGTAGATGGCTTCGAGCTGATCGGTCTTGTAGAGCTTCTCTTCGCGACGTGTTCCGCTGGCCGCGATATCGAAGGCGGGGAAGATGCGTTTCTCCGAGAGCGAGCGGTCGAGCTTGATTTCGCAGTTGCCGGTGCCCTTGAACTCTTCGAAGATCACGTCGTCCATGCGCGAGCCGGTCTCGACCAGCGCCGTGGCGATGATCGTGAGGCTGCCGCCGCCGTCCTTCTCGGCCACCGAACGGGCCGACCCGAAGAATGCCTTGGGCTTGGCCATAGCGGTCGTATCGAGACCGCCTGACATCGTGCGACCCGAGCCACGCTCGGCGGTGTTATGCGCACGCGCCATACGGGTGAGGGAGTCGAGCACGATCACGACGTCTTTGCCGAGTTCTACCTGACGCCGTGCATGTTCGAGCACCATTTCGCACACTTCGACGTGACGTGAGGCGGGCTGGTCGAAGCTTGAGGAAATCACTTCGCCTACTCCCCACGAGATGGCCTCGCTCACTTCTTCGGGGCGCTCGTCCACCAGCAGGATGAGCAGTACCGCTTCGGGGTGATTGAGCGCGATGCCTTCAGTGATGGCGTGCAGCAGCATGGTCTTGCCGGCGCGGGCCGGCGCGACGATGAGTGCCCGCTGTCCAAAACCGACCGGTGCCATCAGATCGATGGCGCGCCGTGTGAGCTCGGGACCTCCCTTGGCGGGGCGACCTGTTTCGAGTGTGATGCGGCGGTCGGGGTATGTCGCCGTGAGTGAACTGAAGTCGGGGCGACGCGCGAGTTCAGTTGCAGAGGTGCCGTTGATCGTGAGGACATCGACGACCACCACACGACCACGGTGATCGCGACCCGTGGACGCGGTGACGACATCACCACGACGAAGCGCGCACTGCCGAACGAGATGCGGCGGGACCCACGCGTCGCCGTTTTCGTTGAGGTAGCTGTTGCCGGGGCGGCGAATGAAACCGCCCTCGCGATTGGAATCAAACCAGCCCTGCGTCTCGGCGTCTGCTACGACAGGTTGCTGCGGAGCCTGGGGGTTCTCGCGTCCTCGGCGTCCACGGTGGCGACGATTGCGGCGACCGCCGCGGAAGTCTCCATCGTTGCGCTGATCGTTGCGCTGATCGTTGCGCTGCTGGAAGTCACCGCGGGAGTTTCCCTGACCCGGATACTGCGGTGGTTGCAGTCCCGAAGGCTGCCCGTCGCCGCTGTCCTGGTGTGAGCCGTTGCGCGAGTGGTCCGTATCACGTTCTGGTGGCGCGTCGGCCGCCTGGCTTTCCACCGGTCCCTCATGTCCCGAATCACCCTCCACGTCGCCGGCTGGCGCGTCCGTCGCTATCTCGGGATCTCCGTCGCGATACGGATTCGGTTCGTTGGTCGCATCGCTCGACTGGGTGCGTTTGTACGAGCGTCTACTGCGACGATGGGGGCGTCGACGTTCAGGCATGCCGTGAAATTATGGGAGGAACGGATGTGATCATGACAAACTCCGGCGACCCATTGGGGCCGGAAAGTCTCAACTGAGGACGGAATGTCCTAACGAGGCCGAGTGCGCTGGATCACACGCTGAGAAGCGCGGTGTCCTGGAGCGCGGGAATTCGGAATGGACTGAGAGAGACGAGGGTGCGCGAACCGCACAGACTTCAGGTCACCTGACGGCAGCGCGACCACGCGCACGACCGGCAATTCCTGGTGACGTTGGGATGAGGCGCCGTTCGTTCGCACATGCCCACTGGGCTGACCGGGCCTCGATACCTGGGTGCGCAGCGCGCACCTCAAGTGACTACGAGTATGCCACACCGCCGCCCATCGCGCAAGGCAGTCCGGCTGCTCTTGAGACGATTCGCTGCCTGCGAGGATACTTACGCGGGACCCCCGCCAGCGTTCGCCAGCCCATCGATGGAACGTGTTTCGTCGATCACGCGGCGGCAGAGCTCCACAATCCGGCGGACCGATGCGGCCACCTCCGGTGCGAGTGGTTCGAGTTCGAGGAGTTGTGCTTCGGCGAGCAATGCGGCAAGCGGGTTGTTGAGTCGGTGCTGCAGCCGTCCCGCCAATTGTCCCGCGGCAATGAGCGCCTGTACCTGCCGCAGTGCCGTCTGCAGCTGCACGGCTTCGTCGGAGGCCTGACGAAGCGCGCGGTCGCGCAGGCTCTCCATGAGCACCGCCGGAAGTGCAGTGGCCACCTCATTGGTGGCAACGGCGAGCCGCGCGCCGAGCCGCTGCAGCGCGGTAGTAGGCAGCAGGGCCACGTCATCCGCCACCACCAGTACATCGTCGGCATTGCCCCGTGCACGCAGCTCGCGCACGACCGATTCAGCCGACTCGTACATCTGGCCTACAGACAGAATGACGCAATGGGAGGGCGGCAAATGCCGGATCACGGAGGTGTCGGCGGAGTCGACCCTGGCCTGCGGCACCAGCGTCTGCACCAGGTCACGCAACACATCCGCGGCAGCGGCGGAGGTGGAGAGGCAGACGAGGAATGGAGTCGGGAGCACGTAGGGGACAGGTGAAGGCAGCGCCGCAGCGGCGGGAGCTGTACATTGGCCGCATGCTGAACGCCCCATCGCCACTGGCGTCGGAGCTCGCGGGCCTTATTGCAGAGTATCGCGCGCTCGGTCGCTTTGCTCAACTCCGGGATGAACTCCAGCGTGTCGCCCGGGCCGCAACACCCGATGCGCTCGTGGTGGCGGCAGAAGAGTTTCTCGAAGATCCGCAGATCGCGGCTCCCCTGTACGAAGTGGTAGTTGAGGCACAGCCGCGCAATGCCCGCGCGCTCGTGCTGCTCGCCAACGCCTACTGGCTGCTGGGCGCCGGCCCCGATGCGGTGCAGGATCTGGCTTCACGTGCCATCGAAGCCGATGCCACCAACCGGGGTGCCTGGCATCTCTGGGCCCTCTCCGAGGCCGACCCGCGGCAGCGCACCATTCGCTGGCGTCAGGTGCACGAGCGGTTCCCCACCGACGACCTCGCGCTGGCGAACATGGCCGACAACGCCGCGTCGGTCGCCAGCGCGGAGCAGGACTACGAAATGCTCGATCTGGCCATTGCCGGGTATGAGGACCTGCTGAGTCGCGCAGCGGAACCTGAACAGAAGCAGGCGCTGGAGACGGCGCTCATGGCCCTCAAGGGCTGGAAGTTCTGATTCGCTGATTCGGGTGTTACGGCAGTCGTCGCGCGCCGAAGAAACCCTCGGCCGGTTGTGACGTATCTAACACTGGTCGTCTCCCCTCCAACGGCACGCACGTCATGTCATTCCGTGAGTGGTCCGCGCGATTGCGGGCCGGGTTTCTTGCCCGGCTCCGACTCCCCGAGGGCGAACGTGCAATCGAATGGAGGCCGGGCCGGCGGCTCCTGACCGTGGGTGTTGTCATCGCACTCGCCGGTGGGGCGGTTTTCGACCTCTGGCTGGTGAGCTGCGGTTTTGCCGGGTGTCCGTCGGCAGACGAAATCGTACGCTACCGCCCTTCGGAGGGTGGCAAAGTGCTCGATCGCGCGGGACGCGTGATTGGGCGGCTCGCGCCGGTGAACCGGGTGAACATTTCGCTGGCTCGGGTGCCACGACATGTTCGCGAAGCCTTCATTGCCACTGAAGACCGCCGCTTTGCGCAACATCACGGGGTCGACCTCCGATCGGTGGCGCGGTCGGTTGTGCGCAACGTGCGATCCCTGGGCGTGCGTGAGGGGTTCAGCACCATCACCATGCAGGCGGCCCGCAATGCCTTTCTCCCGGAACGGGCTGCCCTCCAGCGCTCGTTAGGTCGCAAGCTCATCGAGGTGCGGCTGGCCACGCTCATGGAACGCCACCTGAGCAAGGAGCGCATTCTCGAGCTCTATCTCAACGAGATCTATCTGGGGAATGGTGTGTACGGAGTGGAAGGGGCCAGCCGCGACCTGTTTGGCAAGAGTGTGCGCGAGGTGAGCGTGGCCGAAGCGGCGGTGCTCGCCGCCCTGGCCAAGGGGCCATCGGCCTACACACCAAAGGCCCATCTCGACCGGGCACGTGAACGCCGCAACGTGGTGCTTGGCCTCATGCGTCGCGAAGGATACCTCACCGATGCCCAGGTGACTCGGGCGCAGGCCAGATCACTCCAGGTCTCGCGTCGCGACTGGCGGGTGCCCCAGCCGGATGAGTCGTTTGCGCTCGATGCTGTGCGATCCGTTGTCGACTCGATCTCCCTGGCGCGAGGACTCATGGCGAGTGAGCTGGTGGTGTTCACCACGCTCGATCTCCCCGCGCAGCGCGCGGCCCAGCGCGCGGTGCGGCAGCATGCGGGGCGCATCGAAGGGGATATCGGATGGTGGAGCAATGCAAACGAGCGGCTGCAGGGCGCCATGGTGGCGATTGACCCGCGGAATGGTGAAATCCGGGCGCTCGTGGGTGGGCGCGACCACCTGCGGGGTGGATATAACCGCGCCATCGCCGCTCGACGGCAGCCGGGGTCGGCGTTCAAGCCATTTGTCTACGCCGCCGCCCTGTCGGCCGGGTACACGCCGGCGACGATGGTGGACGACGAGCCAGTCACCATCCGGGTTGGAAACGACGACTGGTCGCCCGCCAACTATGGGGACGAATACCGGGGCCCCGTGACGCTGCGTCAGGCCCTGGCACACTCCGCCAACGCCGCGACCGTGCGCGTGTCGCGGGCCGTGGGGGAGCGCAACGTGGTCGATCTTGCACGCCGGAACGGCATTGGCAGCACCTTGCGTGCAGTGCCGGCGGTCGCGTTAGGCGCGGTGGAGGTGTCGCCCCTCGAACTCGTGACGGCCTACGCCCCCTTTGCCAATGGCGGCTGGCGGGTGAAGCCCCAGCTGGTGAGACGGATCGAAACGCGTCGCGGTGTGGTGATCTGGCGCGACACCCTGGTGCGTGAACAGGTGATGGATGCCCGGGACGCTTTTCAGGTGACCTCGATGCTCCGGTCCGTGGTGGACGAGGGCACGGGACAGGCGGTGCGAGCGATGGGGGTCACGGGGCCGGTGGCTGGAAAAACCGGGACCACCAACGACGGCACCGATGTCTGGTTTGTTGGCTACACCCCCACGGTGGTGGCCGGCTTCTGGTTTGGCTACGACCACCCGCGGCCGATGGGCGGCAACGTGAATGGGGGCCGCTACGCCGCGCCGGCGTGGGCCGATTTCTACCGGGCCGGCTGGCGCGAGCGTGAGGGGTCATGGAAGGCACCCGCCGGCCTGGTGGCGGTGGACATCGATCCTGCTACCGGACGTTTGGCCGGTGAGTGGTGTCAGGCGCGACAGCGCGAGTGGTTCAAGGCCGGCTCCGAGCCCACCGAGGTCTGTGGCGACGAGCCCGAGTTCGATGTCGGTGAGCTGGTGGAAGAGCTGGCGCATGACGACTGGCGTCCGCTGGCTCGCACGCTGCGCCGCCTGATCGAGCGGTAGGGCAAACGGAAGCACGGGAGGCACGGGAAGCACGGGAAGCACGAGACTTCGCGTGCCTCGTGGGCCTCCCGTGCCTCGTGGGCCTCCCGTGCCTCTCGGGCCTCGCGTGCCTCGCGTGCTTCCCGTGCTTCCCGTGCCGCCCCCTCAGGCCGTTTGCCGAGCGACCCAGGGACCACGCAACACCTCACGCCAGGTGCGCCGTGCTGACTGCGCCGGTGTGCGGTACTCCTCCACACGCGGTCTGGCATGCTCCAGCACCTGCTCCACGTCGGCGCGGGTGAGTTGGGCAAAAGGAGCAAAGCCGAATGGCTGCAGTCGCATGCGGTCGCGGTACGCAGCAATTTGCGGCCACTCCGATGCCAGTCGCGGCACGAGCCGCAGGAACTCCGAGAGCAGGCGGTCTGGTGCGAGCGCGGCACCAAAGGCATAGGCCAGGTAGCGTTCGGACACCAATCGCCAGAACGACCCCGTCTCGGCGGTGATGTCGGCGGCGTCGTACTCGAGTGCCGTGCACATCAGTCCCCAGAGGATGTCGGATTCGCGCCCGGTCCGGTTGCGCGTTGGAGATTCCGGCGCATCGTGCCAGTGCCGCAGCCAGGCCCCTTCCATGGCGTATGCCGTGGGGAAACCCGAGCGCCACATCCGCAGGTTGAGCTCGGTCCACTCCCCCCAGAACTGGCGGCGCGCATTGAAGCCTCCGACATCGAGAAAGAGACGCCGGTACCCGGCGACCAGCATCCCCTGCACCGGTGAGAAGCGGAGCCCCTCATGCAGCACATGTGGCGTGGAGTCCCTGGGCTTGAAGCGCTCGTCTGAATCGTTCACGTACGAGGGGATACCCACGATGCCTAACGGCTGGCGCACCAGGGCCTCGTCCAGCACGCCGAGCAGGTCGCCATGAACCGTGAGGTCGTCGTCGACAAAACAGAGGAGCGGTGTCTTGCAGGCATTCAATTGTTGCTGTCGTCCCGACACGATGGTCGGCCCGGTCATGTTGAAGGTGACGTCGAGGGACACCCCGCGACAAAGCCGGCGCAGCCGGGCTTCGATCACGTCGGGTGCCTCGCGCGAATCCCAGTTGTAGACCACGGACAACACGGCGCCCCGCGTAACACGTGCCGCGTGCAGCGATTCCACGAGTTGGGCGACGTACGACTCACGCTGCGGAATCGTGAGCACACTGATGGTCCATCGACGGTCATTCATCTCCAATTCCTCCCGTGGTCACCAGGTCACGCCGCAGCTGCGGCAGCAGGTCGCTCCATCCGTTCACGCCCGGTGTGGTCGCCACCGTGATGCCGTCGAGGGAGGCAAGGGAGGGACTCACGGTGCCGTCGTCCGAGCGCAGCACCCAGCGGACATCCATGCTCTCGAGCAGGGAGCGGTCGTTGTCGGAGTCGCCGACCGCAATGGCGGGCGCCTCCGGGCGCAGGCGGGAGCGCAGCAGTGTGCGCATGAGGCCAGCCGCCATGCCCTTGCTCGACCCGTGTTGCACGACCAGCCATCGACCGCCATTGGTCACCGTGAGGTGAGCGCGGGCCATGGCCCGAAGCAAGAGGGCCGCCCGCTCCGGGCTGGCCGCCACCTGCATCAGAACGGAGTGGCTGCGCTGCGAGGCGTTGGGTACCAACACCACACGCCCGGTTCCGCTCGCCTGCGAAGAGAGATCGTGCAAGAGACGCTCGTCCCCCACCTCGACGGTAAAGAGCAGTGCAGACGCGACGCCGAGTAACACCGAGCGCAGCTGTGGCGCCGGTGTCCCGATTCGAACCACACGAAGATCCGGGATGCTGATGTCGGTCACAGCCTGAGCCGGTGCGTCCGGCCAATCATCGGGGAAGCAGAGCAGGGCGCCATTTTCGGCGATGAAGGGCCCGGAGAGTCCGAGGCGGTGTTGCGCGTCACGCACCTGACGTACAGTTCGGCTGGAGCAGAGCACGATCAGGGCTTCGTCCAGCACGTCTCGCATGGCGGGCCATGCACGTGGTGGCAGGCCCGCCGCGTCGAGGAGGGTGCCGTCGATGTCGGAGAAAATCAGTACGTCGCGGGGTGGCATCATGGTGTGGCAGACTCGGGCGCTGAGGGTCACGATCACGGACCTCAACATCCGCCGGGGGTATCAGCATCCGATCAGGAGAAAATCAGTTGCATGCAAGTGATTCGTATTGAAGCACTTGGCGGCTTTGGTCTCTTTGTAGACGGGGAGAACCGGAGTGCCACAGTCCCACGAAAGCTCGCGGCAATCCTGGCCGTGCTGGCCCTCAGCGCGGGCCGCGGGGTTGCGCGTGATCGGTTGCTGACGCTTCTCTGGGCCGATGTGGACCCGGAACGTGCCCGCCACGCGCTGGCGCAGTCGCTGTACGCGATTCGGCGACTGGTGGGTCACGAGGATGTGGTGGTGGGAAACAGCCACTTGATGCTGAACCTGGAGAAGGTCACCACCGATGTGATCGAACTCGAGCGCGCGGCCGAGGAGGGAGATGACGTAGCGCTCCTGGCGGTCTATCGCGGTCCCGTGCTCGACGGATTTTCGGTTGGGGGTTTGGGTGAGCTCGACCGATGGCTGGATGAGCAGCGGGCGGAGTGTGCGCGACGGGTGGGCACCGTGCTCGACGCGGCGTCGCGCCGCTATCTCGAGGCCGGACAGCCTGACAGGGCGGTCAGCGCGCTCAAGCGGCGAGTGGCCCTCGATCCGCTCGATGCGTCGGCCACACTCTCACTCATGCGAGCCCTGGCGGCAGCCGGTGATGTGCCGGGTGCGGTACAACAGGGGCGTGTGTACGGCGCACTCGTCCGGCAGGAGCTCGATCTCGACCCCGACGGCCGTGTTGGTGAGCTCGCAGATGAACTGCAGCGCACACCACCTCGCACGCCGCGACGTGATGACGCCGCGGTGCGCGCCGAGGCGCCGCACACGTCGACCTGGTGGACTCTGCTGCGGCAGTCCATTGCGGCGCAGCTGCAGGCGGTGCGGCGCGGTCCGTCGCGCGAGATGCGGCTCATGGCCCGCCGTGCCGCGGTGACCGCGGTGGCAACGATGGCGGCCATGCTTGCAGTCGCTCGTTTGGGCGACCAACGCGCGCGGCATGGTACACCGGTCGCCGGGACCGCCGTACTGCCCTTCCGTGGAACCGGGCTTTCGCGTGACCTGGTGCATCTCCCCACCGCGGTCGTGGAGATGCTCTCCGCAGCGATTGCCGATCGGGACACGCTGCCAGTGCTGGATCCGGTGTTTGTCCATCGCTGGTGGGGCGAACGTCAGGAGGCGCTGCAGCTGGCTCCACCGGAAACCCTGGCCGCCACGGCGCAAGCGTTAGGCGCAGGATGGGTGGTGACCGGCACCCTGGTGGGTGATGCCCGGCTGCTGGTGATGCGGGCCACGCTGGTCAACCGCACGACTGGTGTGGTGCGGTCATCGGCAACCGCGAGTGGTCCACTCGACTCGTTGCCTGCGATGGTGGCAGAGGTGGCCACTCGGCTGGTCGGGCCCGGCCGGCTGCTGCCGGCCATGGACTACGTCCAGCCGATCCCCGGGAGGTCACCCGGGGTGTGGCGATAGTGACATGGTGAGCTCACGCGCCGCCACGTAGCAGCTCCCAGGCTGGCGTACCAGAGACAAACCCCGGAAAGACTTTCGCGGTGGTGTCGGCGCCCATGTGACGCGTGAGTACCTCGGTAAAGACGCTGCGAAAGTCGGTCGTCAGTGCCAGGTCGCGTCCCTCGTACAGTTGCTCGCGTGCGAGCCCGGGCCACTTTCCGTGCACGCGTCCGCCGCTCACCTGCGAGCCGATGGCAAACATGGCACCGGCATGTCCATGGTCGGTGCCACCGCTCCCATTCTGACGCGCCATGCGCCCGAACTCCGACATGGTGAGGATCAGGACGTTGTCCATGCGTGGGCCGAGGTCTTTCACAAAGGCAGCGATGGACTGCGAGAAGTCGCGAAGTCGTGTGGCCAGCTGACCGGTGGCCGCGCCCTGGTTCACATGGGTGTCCCAGCCCCCGACATCGGCAAAGGCCACTTCGAGCCCCAGTCCCGCCTTGATGAGCTGCGCGATTTCGGCCAGCCGCTGCCCGAAGGGC
The DNA here is from genome assembly GCA_902826615.1 of uncultured Gemmatimonadota bacterium. GTDB lineage: Bacteria > Gemmatimonadota > Gemmatimonadetes > Gemmatimonadales > Gemmatimonadaceae > RBC101. Next base: position 544,360 of record CADEFN010000002.1, on the reverse strand, counting down.
GAAGCGGGATAGGTGGCGCCATGTTCCGCACGGTACCGCTGTGGATCGGCGCTGCGCAGCATTTTGAGCGCTTCGAACATCTCCTTGCCGGAGGCGTGTACCAGATCGGCCGATCCCGTGCGATATAGCCCTTCGAGTCGCTCGGTAGCCGAGCCGGTGGCCCGGACACTGAAGTCACCTAACGAGGCCATCGCCACCGTAGGGGCGTTGCCATCGAGGATGCGCGGCATTTGCGAGGTCATGGACACCGCGCGAAATGGGGAGGCCGGCACGTCACAGGCCTGGCAGGTGCCCGACACGGCGAGGTAGCGGTTGAGCCATCCATCGCGCGTGGACTTGAGGTCGGGAGTGCCGCTTTCCAGGTAGTCTTGCGCGTCGAAGTGCGAACGGGTGGCACTCGGACTCCCCACGGCATGGATGGGAGCGAGGATCCCGTCCCGATAGAGGGGCTCGAAGGCTCCAAGCGCGGGATGCAGCCCGAAGAATCCGTCGAGGTCGATGGTGGTGGAGGTGTCGCCGCGTTTGGGCCGCGGAATGGCAATACCGGGCCGCATGGTGTAGTAGGCGGCCTCGCCATGCGGGACCACCATGTTCAGGGCGTCGGCGGCGCCACGCTGAAAGAGACAGACCAGCACCTTGCCTTTTGGAGCGCGTCGCAGCTCGGCGGCAAAGGCGGAGCGGCGGAGGAAGGAGGGACTCAGGCCCATGGTGACGAGGGCGAGCGCTCCGGATTTCATGAAGACGCGGCGACGCATGGCAGGGTTCGGCTGGATGTGAAACGGCGGGTCGAGGACCGGGCGCCGGTGCAGTGCGTGATCGGGGGTGACGGTTGGTTATCGGCGCTGGAACTCGGGCGCGCCTAACGCGAGACCGATGACCAGATCGAGCCCGGTGAGGGGGCGGGTGGCGCCGAGGGGAGGGGTTCGCAGTGGATTGGTACGATCGGGGACAAAACGGTTGCGCACATTCATTGAGTCGGGGCTACCTTGCCTTTCGGGGGGGGCCCCCCGGCCAGGGCGCCGACGAGGCGGCATGTTGGCTCCCTCCACGCTCATCTCCACGGTCGCGTCCACGTCCACCGCGCCCGAGTCTGTCTGCCCGCCCGCCAGCAACGGATTGGTTCCGCTCATCAGGATCTCCCTGGTGTCGGACGACGCAGATCCGCCAAGAAAGGCTGCAATCGCGGCATCCACCTGTTCGGTGCGCTGCGCACCGCGCAGCACCCCATACCGCTCCCAGTCCGAGGCACGGGCACCCGGTATCCGGTTGGACGCTACCGCCAGCCCGAAGTTGATCCGGTTGAGGATGGCCCCGGTGTTCATCCATTCGTCGCCCGTCTCCGGCCACCCATCGGGCGCCTGGTGTCCATAGATGGGCTGTCCGAGCCGCGCCACCAGGGCGGCGGTAACGGCCGTGGAGTCGGCGGTGCCGCCTAACGCACGCACCGCACTCACCACCACCTCGAAGGGTGACTTCACCTTTGAGCGATACGCCGCGCGCGAGAAAAACTCCTTCGACGTGACAATCGAGCGCAACACCGCGGTCAGATCGCCTTCGGTGTTGCGGAAGACTTCGGCGACCTGGTCGACCAGTGCCTCCGAGGGTGCGTCCGATACAAAACGCACCGCCAGTTTGTGCGCGATGTGACGCGCGGTGGCCGGATGACGAGCGAGCAGGTCGAGCACGGCCTCGCCCTCGTCCTCGCCACGTCCGGCGGGGAATCTTTTCCCGAGAATGACCTTTTCCGCCGCATCGTGTGCCGCGGCGTTGAAAAAGAAGCCGTCGTCGTCACGCCGTCCCGGGCGAACCGTCCACCCGGTGAGGGCGCGCGCCACTTCGATCACGTCCTGCTGGGTGTAGCCGCCATCAACACCCAGCGTGTGCAACTCCAGCAGTTCGCGCGCATAGTTCTCGTTGAGACCACGCGGACGACGGGCCATCAGCCGTTCGAAGGTTGCGCTGTCTACGCGCGCACCCGGGCGCTGTGCCCCCCGTCGTACGGCACGTCGTGCGAACTGCACCCGCCGCTGCGTGGCCTCGCGGCTCACCAGTGTCGGCCGGGTGCTGTCGGCCACGCTGATGGCATTGTCGAGGTAGGTGAGCATGGCTGGGCTCTTGGCCACCGCACCGAGCAAGTCCCGGAACTTCCCGAGGGTATGTGGGCGAATCACTTCGCGTTCATAGGCCGGGAGGCAATACCGCATAAGCGGATTCTTCCCGACAAAGACGGTAAAGTGGTTCAGCCAGAAATCGGTCATCACTTCCTGGAGCTGCCGCTCCGACGTCACCGCCTGTGCCACCCGCGCTGACATGATCTGCCCGACAAACGCCCGCCCTGCCCGCGCCTGGTCACGCAGCGCCATGGAGTCGGCCGCTGACAGCTGTCCTCCAGCGGCACGCTGCAGCACACCGGGCCGCGGGAACATCTCGCGCAAGGCGGCCGGTGGCCGCGACAGGTCGGGATAACGGCTCAGCGCGAGCTCCGCTGCGGCATCGGTTATGCGCCGCGGCTGGAGCTGGAGATCAATCCACCGGGACACCCCGGTTTTCATGACACGCTCGACCTCGCCGGGACGGGGACCGAAGCCCAGCCGGTTGAGGACGTGATGGGCGGCCTCGCTCGTGCTCAACTCACCCTGCTGTGCGCCGCTTTGTGCGCCGATCCTCTCGGTGCCGACCGAGGACAGCACACCGACGAGGCCAAGGGTGACGCAGGGTACAAGAATCATTCGAAAGCGCATATCGGACACCACGGGGTGAGGAGCGGTCCATCATTTCGACGTCGCGGGGTCTGCGGCGTTAACCGCCGGCGCAAACTGGGCTCAAGCGACCTCCATACCCGGCCGACACTTCATGAGGTGCATCACACCGCATCGTCTCCTCTTCGCCTCGACCCGTGAGTCAAGAACCCGTACTGGTCTTCGGACCCACTGCTACTCTGCGGACCGCCCGTGAACTGCTGGAGCGCGCTCGCGCGATAGCAGCGCAGGCCACCGTGGTGGTGGTGGATTGTGCGGGACTCGCAGAGTGCGATACGGCGGGTCTTCAAGTGCTCCTCGCGCTTCGCAACGCATTGGGGTCCAGAGGCGGCATGATGCGTGTGATCAATGTGCCCGCCGACCTCACGTGGCGGTTCGAATACGCAGGCCTTGTACACACGCCCGCCTGACGCAGGCCCAAACTCGCGACATCGAGAGTAACCGAATGGCAAAGACAGCACTGGTCGTCGACGACTCCACCACCATGCGCGAAATGGTGTCGTACTCGCTGAAAGAAGCGGGCTTTGACACCCTCACCGCCGGCGATGGCCAGCAAGCCCTGGATGTTCTTCAGGGCAAATCGGTGGACCTGATCATCTCCGACCTGAACATGCCAGTCATGGATGGCATCACCTTCATCAAGCAGGCGCGGCAGCGCGACGAGCTGAAGGGTGTTCCCATTCTCATGCTGACCACAGAGTCGCAAGCTGGCATGAAGGAGCAGGGCAAAGCGGCGGGGGCGACGGGGTGGCTGGTCAAGCCATTCAACCCCGAAATGCTGCTCAAGGTGATTGCCAAGGTCGTCCCCTGATCGCGAGACAGGGCCTCTCATGACCTTCATGGCGGAGTTCCGCGACGCCTTCTTCGAGGAGTCCGCAGAGCATGTGGCAGCGGTCGAACAGGGACTGCTCGCCCTCGACAGCGGTGCGGCAGACTCCGAACAGATGAACGCGATCTTCCGCGCCGCGCACTCGGTGAAGGGGCTCGCGGCCACCCTGGGTTTTCCGGAGATCGCGGCTTTCACGCACGATATGGAAAGTGTGCTTGACCGGCTTCGGAGTGGCACACTGGCGGTGACGCCCAAGCTGGGGCAGCTCCTTCTGCGCGCCAACGACACACTCAAGGCACTTCTCGCCGCAGCACAAGCCGGTCAAGGGAGTGAAGTCGACACGGCCGAAGTCACGGGCGAGTTGAGGGCGGCACTGGGTGCTCCCACGACAGAGGCCGAGACCGTCGTGGCGCCGCAGTCCACGCCGGCCGCTGGGGCACCTCGCACGTACGCGATTCGCTTGCTGCCCAAGCGACAGCTCTTCGCATCGGGACAGGATCCGATGCTGATCGTGCGCGAGCTGACCGAACTCGGCCACGATGTGTCGGTGGTGTGCGACACGACTCGGCTCCCCGCGATCGACGCGCTGGACCCCGATCTGTGCCACCTCATTTGGGTGGTGAAGGTGACCACCACTGCGTCACGCGACGAAATCGCCAACGTCTTCCTGTTTGCGGAAGACGAGTGTGAGCACTCGGTGCGTGATGTGACCGACGATCCCTCGCGCGCCGGTGTCGCCGCCCATGCGCCGCCACTCAAGACGCCCGGATCTGACGGCAAACCCGTCGCAGCAGAAGCGGCGTCGATTCGCGTGCCCACCGACAAGATCGATGCGCTGGTGGACCTGGTCGGCGAGCTGGTCATTTCGCAGGCGATGGTGAACCAGATTGCGTCGGACTTCGACATGGGCCGGCTGGGCGAACTGCAGGAAGCACTGGCCTCGCTGGATCGCAGTACGCGCGACCTGCAGGAACGTGTGATGAGTGTGCGCATGCTCCCGGTGGCCACGGTGTTCAACCGCTTCCCGCGCCTGGTGCGCGACGTGTCGAACACGTTAGGCAAGAAGGTCAGGCTCGAGATGCAGGGCGCTGAAACGGAGCTCGACAAGGGGATGATCGAGCGCATCGGAGATCCGCTCACCCATCTGGTGCGCAACGCCATCGACCACGGGCTCGAGACACCCGCCGATCGTATCGCGGCCGGCAAGGGGGACACGGGCACCGTCACGCTGCGTGCCGCCCACGAAGGGGGGAGCGTGGTGATTGATGTGGCCGACGACGGCCGCGGACTCAACACGAAGCGCATCCGGGAGAAGGCCGAGGCCAATGGGCTGATCCGGCCGGACGAGGTGCTCAGCGACGACGAGATCAATGCCCTGATCTTCGCGCCGGGATTCTCGACGGCCGCCCAGGTGAGCGATCTCAGTGGTCGCGGCGTGGGTATGGATGTGGTCAAGCGCAATGTCGAAGGCATGAGCGGATCGGTGACCCTCACCTCTACCGAGGGCAAGGGAAGTCGTGTCCGGATTCGCCTCCCCCTGACGCTGGCCATTCTCGACGGCCTCATCGTGAGCGTGGGGGGCGCGAGTTACGTCCTGCCGCTCCTGAGTGTGGTGGAGTCGCTGCGGCCCACTCCACGCGATGTGCGCAACATCCTGGGGTCGGGTGAGGTGCTGGTGCTTCGGGGCGAGAGTCTTCCCTTTGTGCGGCTGCATGCGGTCTTTGGTCATGACGTGGCCATCACCGAACCGAGCCGCGGGATCATTGTCATCGCCGAAACCGATGGTCGCCGCTTTGGCCTGCTCGTCGACGACGTGCTGGGCCAGCAGCAGGTGGTCATCAAGAATCTCGAAGCCAACTATCGAAAGCTGGACGGGGTGATGGGCGCCACCATCCTGGGCGATGGGCGTGTGTCGCTCATCTGTGACGTGCAGGAGCTGTTCCGGTGGACCACCACACGTCGTGAGGCGGCAGAACAGCTGCTCGCCGCCGTCAGCACATCCGGGGAGGAATTTGCATGACCACTATGACACTCGAGCAGGACATCGACGCGGCCACTGATGCCAACCAGTATCTCACCTTCCAGCTGGGTGGTGAGGAATACGGTCTCGAGATTCTCAAGGTGCAGGAGATCAAGGGCCTGAGTGCCATCACCACGATGCCCAACACCCCGGCACACGTGAAGGGTGTCACCAACCTGCGTGGCGCCGTGGTGCCGATCGTGGACTTGCGGATTCGCTTCGGGATCGAGGAGCGGCCCTATGACCGCTTCACGGTGTTCATCATCACGTCCGTCGGGACCAAGGTGGTCGGGCTGGTGGTGGATGCGGTCGAGGATGTGATCGATCTGCCTCCCGAGTCGATCCAGCCCGTCCCCGAGCTGACAAGCGCGTTAGGCGGCGCCTACGTCCGCGGGATTGCCCAGATCCAGGAGCGGCTGGTCGCGCTGCTGGACATCGAAAAAATCGTCAGCGCCGATCTCGAATTGATCGAGCGCAGCTGAACCAGTCCGATACTTCCCTCATCCGTTCGCCCATCCATCGCCCCGACCCATGTTCGCTCGATTCACTTTCCGCAGCGTGCGCACCAAGCTGCTCGTGGCCTTCCTGGCCCTCGGTCTCGTTCCCATGGGTATCGTCGGGTTTCTGGCGTTCCAGCGAGCGACCGAGAGCCTGACGGCCGCCGCCGGCATCGCCCAATCGCAGACCGCCTACAACGTGGCGGATAAAATCGACCGCAACTACTTCGAGCGGTACGGCGACGTGCAGGCCTTCGCGCTGGCCGCCAGCCGCATTCGTGACTGGGACCGCCTCCAGTCGCTGGCTGACGAATACATGGTGGCCTATGGATTCTATGACCTCATGATCGTGGCCGACGAACGCGGCAATGTCCGTGTGGTGAACACGGTGGACCCGACGGGGAAACCCCTCGACACCCGCGAGATCAAAGCCTCCAACGTCTCCTCGGAGGAATGGTTCCAGAAGGGCATTCGAGGCGGCATCAAATCAGGGGAGTCGCTGACCGATGCCCCCTCCAAGCACCCCTGGGTCACGGCGCTCTATGGCGACGAAGAAACCATCACCACCTTCACCGCGCCCATCCGCGACGCGAGCGGCAAAGTGGTCGGGGTCTGGCGCAACTACGCATCACTCCAGCGCATTGCCGACGGAATCCTCGAGAACGCACGGGTAGCGGCTCGCTCATCAGCCGGGGTCGATCTCCTCTTTACCCTGGTCGACGCCAAGGGCATCAAGCTGCACGACGACGTCAGTGAGGAGGGGGAACTCACGCAGGACATGGGAGCCGGGGGCTGGGAAGCCGTGCGTCGCACGGTGGCCCGCGAAACCGGGTTCATCGAACAGGTGGATGACAAGGCCGGTGTGTCCTACATCGCGGGGTACGCCTCATCGCCGCAAGCGTTTCAGCCGAAGTACGGATGGGGTGTGGTTGTCCGCGCTGATGAGAAGCAGGCGCTGGCACCGGCCGTGGCGCTGCGCAATACCATGCTGATTCTGGCGCTGGTGGCGGCCCTCCTGCTCGGTGGCACTGCCCTCTGGATGAGCAGCTCGATTGCCAACCCCATTGCCGCGACGGCAAGCGTGATGCGCAGCATCTCCCAGGACGGTGATCTCACCAAACGACTCGACGTCGTATCGCAGGACGAACTCGGGGACCTTGCCATCTCCTTCAACACGTTTGTTACCAAACTCGGCGAGATCGCGCACGGGATCCACGGATCGTCGACACAGGTGGCCACCGCTTCACGCGAGTTGTCATCGGTCGCCGACGACATCTCCTCGGCGGCGCAATCGCAGGCCTCGTCGCTTGAACAAACGGCGGCCAGCATGGAGCAGATTACGGCCACCGTCAAACAGAACGCCGACAACGCCAGCCAGGCGAGCCGGCTGGCCACCACGGCGCGCGAAGTCGCTGATCGTGGCGGTCGGGTGGTGGGCGACGCCGTGTCGGCCATGGGCGAGATCAATCGCTCGTCGCGCAAGATTGCCGAGATCATCACGACGATCGATGAAATCGCCTTCCAGACCAACTTGCTCGCGCTGAACGCGGCGGTGGAAGCCGCACGCGCCGGATCGCAGGGTCGCGGCTTTGCAGTGGTGGCCGCCGAAGTGCGGTCGCTCGCGGCCCGCTCGGCGTCGGCTGCCAAGGAGATCAAGGCGCTGATCCAGGAGTCGTCAGGCAAGGTGGATCAGGGTACGGCGCTCGTGAACCAGTCCGGACAGACGCTCGAAGAGATCGTCACCAGTGTGAAACGGGTCACGGATATCGTCGCCGAAATCGCCGCGGCCAGCCGCGAGCAGAGTGTTGGCATCGAAGAGGTGAACCGCGCCGTCTCGCAGATGGACCAGGTCACGCAGCAGAACGCGGCCCAGAACGAAGAGCTGTCGGCCACCGCCGGCACCCTGTCGAACCAGGCGCGAGAGCTCGATGCGCTTGTCTCGTGGTTCAAACTCGAGGAAGCCACAACGGCGTCACGGGCCCTTGAAGTGCCCGCGGGTCGTCCCGCGCGCTCGCTCACCCGTCGTCAGGCGTCCAGCGGGCCGGTGCGCGAACAGCCAGCGGCCACGGCGGCGATGAGTGCGGAAGCGGAGCTCGACGGGTTCGTCGACTTCTAGCCCATCAGAAGGACATCGTCCGCACCCATGACGGACACCACCCTCCTCGGCCCGCCCGCGCTGGGGGAACGCGACTTCGCGTTCCTCCAGGAGCTGATCATGCGGGTCGCCGGCATCCATCTGACGCCGCAGAAGAAGTCCCTCATCGAGGGGCGGCTGGCGAAGCGGCTGCGCCACTACGGCATGCGGGAATACGCACCGTATGTTGCGGTGCTGCGTGATGCCGATGCCACAAGCGATGAAGTGCGTGAGCTGATCAACGCCGTCACCACCAACAAGACCTCGTTCTTTCGCGAAGAGCACCACTTTCACTACCTGCGCGACGAAGTGTTCCCCTCGTTCAGCGGGAAGTCGCTGCGCATCTGGTGCGCGGCATCGTCCACGGGTGAGGAGCCGTACTCGATCGCCATGACGGCGCGCGACGCCCGGGTGAATGTGGAGATCGTGGCGAGTGACATCGACACCAACGTGCTGGCGACCGCGCGGGCGGGTGTCTATCGCGAGGACCGGGTGGCTGATCTGTCGCTCGACCTGCAGCGACGCCATTTCCTGCGCGGGTCGGGAGACAAGGCGGGCTTCTACCGCGTGCGTCCCGAACTGCAGTCCATGATCGACTTCCAGCGCGTGAATCTCATCGAGGGGGGCTGGCCTGCCGGCGCGCCCTTCGACGTGATCTTCTGCCGCAATGTGATCATCTACTTCAACCGCGAAACGCAGGACAAGCTCTTTCGCCGGTTTGCCGAACGTATGGTGCCTGGTGGGTCGATGATCATCGGACACTCGGAGAACCTCTCCTGGCTCTCCGACCTGTACGAACCCATGGGCAAGACGGTCTACCGCCGGCGTGGCGGCGAGCCGAGACGGTCGTCACTGGTGCGGACAGGTTCCGTACCTGCCGTGACGGCAAAAGCGCCATTGCCGCCAGCCACGCCCGTGATGCGTATCGAGGCCGGGGGAGTCCATGCCAGTAAAGCGGCGATGGAAATTCGCACGGTGCTGGGTTCGTGTGTGGCCGCCTGCGTGTACGATCCGGCGCTCCGCATTGGCGGAATGAATCACTTCATGCTGCCAAGCGGTGAGAGTTCTGACCGGCCGGCACGGTACGGCGTGCACGCGATGGAACTGCTGATCAACCAGGTCATGAAGCTGGGTGGTGAACGCAGCCGGCTGCGCGCCAAGGTCTTTGGCGGCGCGAGTGTCATCAAGGCACTCAAGTCGGGAGCCGATGTGGGCCGCAAGAACTCGGAATTCATTCGTGCCTTTCTGGCTGCGGAACGGATTCCCATCGAGGCGGAGCAGCTGGGTGGTGAGTATCCCCTCGAAGTGCGCTTTCATACTGGCACGACGCGGGCTCGTGTCCGTGCGATCATCGATCGCAGCGCGGACATCTTCCGGTCTGAACAACGGGTTGTGGTACTGCCGCCAAAACCGGCGCCGATCACCACAGACGATCTTGATTCCGTTCTCTTTTAGGTACATGACAACGCCAATCGCTCCACCCGCCATCGCGACGGACGACCTCCGGCTGCGCGCCCAGCGTCTCCACCAGGAGGTGCAGGGCACACTGCAGGATGGGTTCGCCGATGCCCTGGCCGACCTGCACCAGTTGCGCAGCCTGCTCGGCGACGCCACCGGCAAACTCAGTGTCGCGTTCCAGACCATGATTCATCAGGCCCGGTCGCAGCAGTCCGCCGCCGATCGCATCGAAAGTGTGTCTGGCTCCGACGCCGTACGCGAAGTGCGCCAGCTGGCCGAGGACATTACCCGTGGCTCGCTCATGGTGGTGCAGAGCCTGCAGTTCGAAGACATGGCCACACAACTCCTGCAGCATGTCGACAAACGCCTGCTGTGGCTGGAGGCCTACGCCAAGGACGCCGCCCCGTTGCATTCCCGGGTGATCGGAGGTGTGGTCGGACTCTCACCCGAAGACTTCAGCGGTGTGGAGAGTTCGCTGGCCCGTCGTCGCGAGGAACTGCTCGGCTGGCGGCACAAGGCGGTCCAGCAGGAATCGCTGGACGAAGGCGACGTCGAGCTGTTCTGAGCTGGCCATGCGTCGCATCAAGGTCTTCATCGTTGATGACTCTGCCCTCATGCGGCAGTTGCTCACGAATATCCTGTCGCGGGATCCGGGTATCGAGGTAGTCGGAAGCGCGGGCGACCCCATCGCGGCGTGGCGCCGTATGCGTGAGATGGAGCAGATCGATGTGCTGACCCTCGATGTCGAAATGCCGCGCATGGATGGGCTCACCTTCCTGGACAAGCTCATGCAGGCGCGCCCCATGCCGGTGGTGATGGTATCCTCACTCACCGAGCAGGGATGCGCGACCACGCTGCGGGCACTCGAGATCGGCGCCGTGGATTTTGTCACGAAGCCAAAGCTCGATCTGCAGCATGGCACCACCGATCTGGGTGACGAAATCGTGGCCAAGGTGAAGGCGGCGGCCGCCGCCAGGGTGCGTGCACGCCGGCCTGCCAGTGCGGCTCGCACAACGGAGCCACGCCCGTCGGCACAGTGGCACGGCGCCTCCTTTGCCGAGGCCACGCACCGAATCATTTGTATCGGGGCGTCCACCGGGGGAACGGAGGCCGTCAAGCAGCTCCTGTCGCGATTCCCGGGCAACGCTCCGGGCGTGGTGATCACGCAGCATATGCCCGAGAAGTTCACGCGGTCGTTCGCGGAGCGGCTCAACGGGTTGTGTCAGATGCAGGTGAAGGAAGCCGCCGATGGCGACCGAATCATGCCGGGCCAGGTGCTCATCGCGCCCGGAAGCTTCCACATGCGCGTCGCGCGCAGTGGCGCCGAGTACCGCGTGCGCATCTCGCAGGACGCGCCGATCAACCGGCACCGCCCGTCGGTGGATGCGTTGTTCGAGTCCTGCGCGACGGCGCTTGGGCCGAACGCGGTCGCGGTCATGCTGACCGGGATGGGCGACGACGGGGCGAATGGCATGAAGGCCATGCGCGACGCCGGCGCGCGCACGATTGCCCAGAACGAGGAAACCTGCGTGGTGTTCGGAATGCCGCGGGTGGCGATAGAACGGGGAGCGGTGGAGGAAGTGCTTCCGCTGGACGACATCGCCGACGTCGCCCTTCGGTGGGCGGCTGATGCGGTCGCCCGGCGCTAAGGCATGCTGATAGGTGGGCCGACACTTCCAGTAGACCCCTACCCCCAGGGGCGACCAATTCGTTTCCAATGAAGATCCTCATCGCGGAAGACGATCTCGTCACTCGCGAACTCCTCAAGCGCATCCTGAGTCACATGTCCGACGAAATCGTCGAGGCAGGTGACGGGCTCGAGGCATTGGAGATGATCGAGAAGGAAGATCCGGACTTTCTCTTCACCGATCTCCAGATGCCGGAGCTCGGTGGCTACGAGCTGGTCGAGGCGGTGCGCAATTCCAAGAAGCACAACCAGCTGCCCGTGGTGTGCATGTCGTCGGTGAAGGACAAGGACGAGGTGACGCGCCTCGTCGCGTTAGGCGTGCAGGACTACATCCTCAAGCCCATTCGACCGGCCGAGGTGCACGACCGCTTTCGCAAGGTCATTGCGCAGCACAGCGGCTGGCGGCGCCGTCAGGGCGCAGAGGGAGCACGCATCCTCCTCCTGGTGGATGTGGACCCGAATTTCCGCGAGTTCGCGAGGACCTTTCTTTCGCCTCCGTTCACGGTACTCGAGGCCATCTCGGGCGCCCACGCGCTCCGCGTGTACAAGGATGCAGACGTCAAGCCGACGGTCGTGCTGGCGGCTCGCGGGCTCCCGCTGGTCAATGAAGTACAGCTCAAGAACCTGATCACGCGTATGGCGGCCGAAGCCAGTGGCCTCGCCCCGTCGTTCTGGCTGTGTGCCGATGAACAGCCGCCCCGCGATATCATGCAGCACTTTGTTGGACTCGTGCGTCGGTCGTTTGTCCCCGACGCCTTCACGGCCGAGTTGCGGCGCACGCTGCTGCACGGGCACTCCCCGGTAGACAAGTTGCGGCTGCACTTTGCGGAGGATGCCCGACGCTGGAGTCTCACGGCCACGCGTCAAACACTCGGCGTGATGTCTGGTCAGGAAGTGAAGGTCGTCGACGCACCCGAGAATCCCGTCATCACCGATGGCGTGGCCGGCCGCATCTCGCTTTCGGCCGCTGACGTGAGCGTCGTGGTGCTCATCGCCTGCGCCGCAGCCGATGCCGTCGGGCTCGCCGGAAAAGTGCTGCGGCGCGAGGTCACACTCGACTCGGGCGGCGCTGACGTCTTCGGCGAACTCAGCAACACCATCGGTGGACGCGCCCGCGCGGGTCTCATCGAGGCAGGGTTCGACCTCACCATCAGCCTCCCGGATATCGTGACGAGCTACACCACCGATCCAACCGAGCAATGGGATCTGGCGGACTGGTTCGAAACGAGCGAGGGGAGCCGATTTTTTGTCGGCATGCGCTGCGAAGAGCTGGCAAACGCGGGTCTGGCGCCATCTGCCCTCCAATCGGCCGCCGCTTTGCTGTCGTCAGATTCGGTCGACGACGCCCTCTTCTAGGACAGAAAACCTGAGGGCCCGGCTCAGGGTTTGGTCACGCTGAGCATGTATCCGACCCCGCGCACGGTATGAAGCAGCGGCTGGTCGGCGTCCTGATCGACCTTTTTTCGCAGGTAGTTGATATAGACGTCCACGATGTTCGTGCTCGGATCCAGTTCCTGTTTCCAGACATGCTCCGAGATCCGGTCCCGCGAGACCTTGTGATCCACGTGCTTCGCGAGGTACTCCAGGAGTGCGTACTCCTTCTGGGTAAGCGAGACGACGCGTGCCCCACGTCGCACTTCCCGGGTGAGGGGGTCGATCACCAGGTCTCCCACCTTGAGCAGTGCCGCCTCGGCCGCCATGGAGGCTCGACGCAACAGGGCCCGGATACGAGCAAGCAACTCCTCGATGTCGAACGGCTTGGCCAGGTAGTCGTCGGCACCGGCGTCGAGCCCCAGCACCTTGTCGTCGACCGTGTCGCGAGCGGTCAGCATGAGGATTGGAGCACGAAACCCGCGGGACCGAAGCTCTCGCGCCACATCCAGTCCGCTTTTCTTCGGCAAACCGACGTCCACCACCACCATGTCCGGGGAGCGGTCGAGGGCGATTTCCTGTCCTGTTTCGCCATCCATGCAGGTGACCACCTCGTACCCCGCAGCTGACAGCGAGCGCTCGAGCAGGTCGAGCACCTCACGTCGATCCTCGATCACAAGAACGGTTGCGGGGGTATGAGCTGTCTGGGCCGGCATGTCTATCCTTGGGTCGGTCGTTGATTGAGACCACAGATACACCTGTGGAGGGGATTCTTCAAGCCGGTGAAACGAGGCTATCCCTTTCCACCGCAATTGATTAGCTCGGCTTCACGATGACGCTGCAGCGCGCAGAGCGGACAGAATGACGGTGCGGTGGTGGAGGCTGGCAACATGAAGAGTATCGAACGCAGGGTGTGTGGCGCTTGAGCGTGTCGGCCCTAAAGCAGGCAGGATGGCGTGTCACGGTTCGTGCAGGACGCAAACCGAACGAGGGAACAGAGTGGCGGAAAACCTTGTGGCAGGGTCATTGCCTGTAAGTACCATCGGCGGGTCCACGGCATGGGGCCGGGGATCTGGAGCCGGTGTTTTGCGAGAGGAGGGGTTGATGGACGTCCTCGTGATGGTAGAGGATCGCCCCGAACACTCGACGGTGCTCGCGCACGTGAACTCCGTGCCGTCGCCGCTCAATTCTGAACGCCCGTCTCGGGACGTGGTGACGCTGTATGGCGATCCCACACCGGAGCTCCTGGCGCTGGCATTGGCGGCAGCGGTCGAGGCACGACGAGAGCCCAGCGAACGTTCGGAGACGATCCGACACGTCGCGCTCTGGCCGGAGCGCGGAGCGGTGGGAGATGCGGCCTGGCGTGACGAGGCTGGGGCACTCGCCACGCGTGATGTGGTAATCCCCATGGACACGTTGAAGAACACCGGGACGCATCTCATGCTCGAATGCGGCGGATCAATCCGGCGGCTCATCGCCGGGCTGACGATGCCCGACTGGCCTGAAGGCACCCGGCGGGCCATCAGCTTCACTCTCACCTCAACAGCAGTCGCGCCGGCAATCGCGGGAGCGCAGTCCGACTCGTTCCTCGACAGCTATCGCTCGGCCGACGGCATCGGTGTCGACACCGAAGGAGACTGAACAGCGATCTGATCTGTCAGAGCGTTGGTGAAGTCCGGGGCACCCCACGAGGGTGCCCCTTTTTTTGCCTTGATGGCCCGAATGCCAGGTGGCCTGGCGGCGCACGCAACCGGGCTCACCCGACCCGGGCGTCGGTCGAACCCTCTTGCCCTCGCGGCCCGCGCGCAACAGCGTCTCCCATCCCCTTGGACACTTCGGTCACGGAGAGCATCGCATGCGAGAGTATCGCGCGAACGAAATCCGCAACGTCGCAGTGGTCGGTCACGGCGCCAGCGGCAAGACAACCCTGGTGGACGCGCTGGCGTTCGTCAGTGGGTCCACCAAACGTCATGGACACATCAAGGACGGCACGACGCTCACCGATTACACACCTGAGGAACTGGAGCGAAAGTATTCCATCGAGCTCGCGTGCGCGTACGCCGAGTGGATGGACACAAAGATCAATCTGATCGACGTCCCGGGGTACCTCGACTTCCAGGGCGACGCGGTTGCCGGTGTCGCGGCGGCCGACGGAGTGATTGCGGTGGTGAGCGCCGCGGCCGGGGTGGAAGTGGGTACGGAGAAGATGTTCCGGGAGGCGACGACGCGGCAGGATCCGGTGTTGTTTGTGGTGTCACAGATGGACAAGGAACACGCCGATTTTGATCGTGTCTACCAGCAGATTCGTGAGCGGCTGACCAGCAAGGTGGTGCCGGTCGAGATCCCGATTGGTGCAGGGACGTCGTTCCGTGGCGTGATGAACCTCTTTGCCCGCAAGGCCTACCTCTACAAAGCTGGCGCCAAACCGGGGGAGTACACCGAGGCCGACATTCCCGCCGAGGAGCAGGCCACATTCGACAAGTACTATCAGGAGATGATCGAGGCCATCTCGGCCACTGACGACACCCTCCTGGAGCGATATCTCGAAGGGGCGGAGATCGGTCGCGACGAAGCCATTCACGGCATGAAGGAGGCCATGAAGCGCATGGACCTCTATCCCCTGTTTGCCGTATCCGCCGAACACACGATCGGGATCCAGGCACTGCTGACCGAACTCGTGCAGCTCATGCCATCGGCGTACGAGATGGAGGAGCTTCATGCCTTCAAGGGCGCCGAGGGCGATCACACCGTGGAGATCCACGCGATCGACACCAATCCCTTTGCTGCGCTCGTGTTCAAGACCCATTCCGAGCCGCATGTGGGCGACGTCTCGTACTTCCGCATCTTTTCCGGGAGCGTGAACAACGGGCAGGAGTTCTTCAACGCCACACGCGATACCGCCGAAAAGATGGGGCATCTCTGTGTGGCACAGGGCAAGGATCGCACCGAGGTCCCGGTGCTCCACGCGGGTGACATTGGCTGTGTGGCCAAACTCAAGAACACGCACACCAACGACACGTTGTCCACCCGCGAGCACCCGGTCCGCCTGCCGCAGATCCGGTTTCCCGAGCCAGCCGTATCGTTTGCGGTCCATGCCGCGAGCCGCAACGACGAGGAAAAACTGCAGCCCGGGTTGCACCGGCTGCACGATGAAGATCCGACCTTCGAGACCCATTACAACGCCGAAACCCACGAGACGATCATCTCGGGCATGGGCGAGCGGCATCTCGATGTGACGATGGCCAAACTCAAGCGGAAGTACAACGTGGTGGGCGAGCTGACCAAACCGCGCATTGCCTATCGCGAGACGCTGACAGCGAAGGCAGAAGGACAGGGGCGTCACAAGAAGCAGTCGGGCGGGCGCGGGCAGTTTGGGGACTGCTGGGTGCGGATGGCGCCGCGTCCACGCGGGGCAGGTTATGCCTTTGTCGACAAGATCGTCGGCGGGGTGATCCCGTCAGGCTTCAGGCCGGCGGTGGACAAGGGGGTGCAGGAGGCGTCGGCGCGCGGCATTCTCGCCGGGTATCCGCTGGTGGACTTCGAGGTGGAGTTGTTCGACGGGTCGTACCACTCGGTGGACTCGAACGAGATGTCGTTCAAGATGGCGGGCATCCTGGCCTTCAGGACGGTATCACCCAAGTGCCGCCCTGTGCTGCTCGAACCGCTGGATGAAGTGGAGATCCATGTGCCTGACCGTTTCATGGGCGACGTGATGGGTGATCTCAATCAGCGGCGCGGGCGCATCATGGGGACTGATTCCGACGGGAATGGGCATGGCGCGGTGGTGCGGGCCATCGTCCCAAGCGCGGAACTGCATCTCTATGCCACCGACCTCAACTCACTGACGCACGGGCATGGCACCTATCTGCGACGGTTTCACGCCTACGAGCAGATGCCGGCCGAGGCAGCGCAGAAGGTGGTCGCCGAGTCAGCGAAACACCGGAAGGAGGAGAAGGAGGAAGACTAGGGAGGCGAGACGCGACACGGAGGGTGGTGGTTCCCCCGTGTCGCGTTACTGCCGTTCCCCGCGCAAAATGGTCGTCACGGACCCCACGGCGAACACACGTCCCTGCCCGGGCTCACCCCACAGCTGAATCAGGAGTGATGTGGTGGCGGAGGTGAGGCGCGTCCAGTTGACGCCGTCAAATCGCAGCAGCAGGCCCTCTTCACCCACGGCGTAGACATCCACCGGGCTCGACCCCCACACACCACGGATGGCTTTGTCGGTGCCGGACGGCTGCGCAATCCAGCGGCGGCCGTCGTATCGCAGCAGGGTGCCCTTTTCCCCAACGGCAAAAAGATCGTTCGAGGCCGTGCCCCAGATGCCGCGGAGCAGCTCGCGGGTCGGCGTCGGCATGGAGCGCCATTGCGCGCCGTCGTACCGCAAGACCAGCCCCGAGTCGCCGACGGCATAGATCTCGGTGGGGGACAGCCCCCACACGTGCCGCAGGAAGGCCGTGGTACCGCTCGTCATCGGCTGCCAGCTTCCGCTCCGATACTCGAGAATGGTGCCGCGATCTCCCACGATGTATCCGCGCTGCGGCGCCGGCACCCACGCGGAGCGCAGCAGCAGGGTACTGCGGCTCTCCTCGCTGGCCCAGCGTGTGCCGTTGTACCGCCAGATGGTGCCGGTATCGCCGACCGCCACGACGTCTGACGGGCCGGACCCATGGATGCCATAGATCGTTTGGGATGGCGGGAGCCCGGCCGGCGCCCACCCGGTGCCGATGCCCCGGCGCAACAAGGTGCCACCACCACCGGCGCCGTACACCGTGCCATCGCCCGGTCCCCAGGCCGTTACCAGCGTTGGCGCGGAGATCTCGGTGGTCCAACTCGCGGCAGCTGCCGTACCGCGAATCATGGTGCCATCCCACCCCGCCGACACCACCTGGCCTTTGCTGTCACCCCACACCGCACGCAGGTTCTGCCCCGTCGAAGTGGTCACGAGCTCGCGCCAGGTGGCGCCGTCGTAGTGCACCACGGCGCCGGTGTTGCCCACCGCGTACAGATCGTTGCGGCGTCCCCAGATTGCAAACAGGTTGCGCCGGGTGATGGGGGACTGCAGCGACCAGCGCACGCCGTCGTAGCGCAACAGGGTGCCATTGATCCCCACGGCCCAGATATCATCGGGTGCGGTGCCCCAGATACCAAACAGGGGATTGCCAGTGGGGGACACCTGCTGGCGCCAGCTGGTGCCGTCGTAGCGGACGATGATCCCGTTCTGCCCAACGGCCCAGAGGTCCGTGGGCGAGGAGCCCCAGACGCCCCAGAGCTCCCAGCCGGTCCCGGTGGACATCACGGACCACTGGGCGCCGTTGAATCGGAGAATCGTGCCGTTCACGCCCACGGCGTACACCTCGGTGGCCGACAACCCGAAGACTTCGAGCAGTGTTTCGGTGGTTGGTGATGACACACTGTTCCACGCGGTGCCATTCCACCGGGCGATGTACCCGCCGGTCCCCACCACCCAGACATCACTGGTCCCGGCCCCCCACACGCCGACTAGCGTTTCTTCTGTAGGGAGCTTCTGGAGACGCCAGGTGCCCCCGACCCCCTGCAGCACCACGCCATTCTGGCCCACACCAAAGGCCACATCGGTGGAGGCGTCGGCCCAGGCCCCGAGCAGCGACACATCGGAGACCCCCTGGCGTTCGACGCCGAACTGCGCCGGTCGGGCAGCCGGAACCACCGTGATCACGGCCGTATCGCGGAAGGCGCCTAACGAAGCAATCAGGCGCGTGGTGCCGGCGGCCGTGGCCTGTACACTGCCACTGGCGCTGACCGTGGCCACCTGCGGCGCCGACGACTCCACGCGGATCGTCGCCCCCGACACGGGACGCCCGAGGCTGTCCTCGGCGGCGACCGTCAGCGGGAGCGTCATGCCCGGCGACAACCACGCCGATGCCTGGGACCACTGCACCCGGCGAACGCCGGCAGGAATCACGCTCCCGGGGTCGACCGGATCGTCACCCGAACAGGCCAGCAAGACGAGAAGGCCCATGGCATACACACACCCGCCATGGACCGAACGACCGGATCGCCCGGAATTGCGCCACAAGTGAAGCAGGCTTACTCCTGTTTGGGGGTGCCGGTGATGACAAGAATGGCGCCCTGAGAATTTCCCGCCCCCCACCGCATCTGTGCCTGAGCCGCGTTGAAGTGCCGAACTTCCATCACCGTGTTGGCAGGGATGTCGGCAAGGCTCATGAGGCTCCCGAAGAGTCGATCGTCCACGTACACGGCCGGCTCAGCCTCTTCGGATCGCAGAATGGATGTTCGGCCACGGGTCTGCAAGAACGCCGGCCTCAACATGCGAATAGCAGAGAGGATGTCCGTGGTTCCGGATCGCCGGATCTCGTCTGCCCGTAGCACATCGGACCCGCTCCGCACCGGAGCACCGACACCAGTCTGTTTCGCACACCCTGACGCGACTGCGGTCGCCATCACACCCAGAAGCACGCTACGAATCAACGGTCGCATTTGCTTACCTCTCAGTGCGGGTCCCAGCGAGACCACCCCAAAGGCCACCAGACGTCCGTACAGCCCAGCTACACCTTGTGGTACGTGATCCGGGCCGCCTCACGACGATCGTCAGCGGTATACACCTCGAGGTCACCAAAGAACCCGGGTGCTTCCGCCTGCAGCACACGAATCGCCAGCACCGCAAGGCGCCGGATTTCAAGCTCGGCCCCTTCGCTCGATCGCAATTCGAGCATGGTGCGCCAGGCCCGGGCATTCGCCGTCACGACAATCTTGGTTTCGGTCGAGTTCGGCAACACACCACGTGCCGCTTCCCGAGCCATTTTGCGGCGATGGACCTTGTCATCCACCCAGGCATATCGGGCCATGAGTTCGCTCACCAGTGCGACATATGCCTGCTGTGCCGACTCGATCTGCGTCTTCCAGGCACTTTCCAGCGCGGTGTCGCCGATGATCGCTGGTGGCACCACAAAGGCAGCCTCCGACTCGTCCACATAGCGCTGGCTCAGCTGCGAGTAGGCAAAGCCGGCCCGATGCCGCACCAGCTCGTGGGTCAGTGAACGCGACACACCCTCCAGGAGCAACGAGTAGTTCGCATGCTCGAGCACACTCCCATGACCCTGCTTGAGAATGTTCACGAGGTACTCTCGCGTCGTCCTCCCGGCCGGATTTCGCTGACTCATGTAGCAGAGCCGCCCAGCGAACTCGGCGAGATGCTCCCCGTCAGTGCCTTCACCGCCCCACTGCACAGGGAGGTGCGCCGGTTCAGAAAAGGCCGGGCGCGCAATGACGGTGAGTCGGGGTTCGTAATACAGCATGAGCGGGGGGCAGGAGTGCGGTTCGCGGGGCGCGCCGAGGGGGCAACCTAGCCAGTCTGACCCAGCATCTCCAGACGGCAACGGTCGTAGCAGCGAGTCCGCTCCACTTCGTCCAGCACGCGGAATGCCAAACGGCTGGCCAGGGGCTTGAGCGGATCGTACTTGATGTCGAGGAAGGGGTCGGGGGTCTCTCCGGCCTTCACACCGGGGTTCAGTACGCCGGTGGGGTCGAAGATGGCCTTGATGTCGTTGAAAAGTGCGACGGCCTCGCGACCCCAGAAGTGTGCGAGCTCACTCGACCTCAGCCGGCCATCGCCGTGTTCACCGGCCATGGTACCCTCAAGACGTTTTGCAAGCGCCGCGACCTCGTGGAAGAGCGCACGAATTCGGTCCTGCCAGCCGTCGGCACGCACGTCGACCAGTGCGTTCACGTGCAGGTGCGCATCCCCGGCGTGCCCGAAGAGCACCCCCTCCAAATGCTGCGCTTCAAGCGCGCGTGTGACTCCACGGATGTACTCGGCCAGATGTTCGAGTGGCACGCAGCCATCTTCGATGATCTGCATGGAGCGGAGATGCGGATCCATGCGAGCGAGGATCGGGCTCGCCGCATGCCGCAGCGCCCAGAGTGCATCCTCGGATTCGGGATCGAGCCCCAGCAGCACATCGGTTGCGCCGACGCCGCGCCAGGCCTGGTCGAGTGCCCCTGCGCGTGCCTGAACACCCGCAGCGTCGTTCCCTTCGAGTTCAACCAGCAAGACACTCGCAGACTCGTCAGGCACCGGGAGGGAGCGGCCGCGCGCGGCAATGCGGAGGAACGATGCCTCGAGAAGTTCACAGGCGACGGCACCGGCTTCACGCGCGAGACGGGTGCCCTCGACCGCTGCCTCGAGTGAGGCCCATGACCCGACCACGGTTGCCGTAGCCACGGGCAATGGAATCAGCGCGAGCTCGACGCCGACAATAAAGGCGAGGGTGCCCTCACTTCCGACGAGGAGGTCAACGAGGGAACCCGAATTGGCAAAGTCGTGGATGCCATAACCCGATGACTCCTTGCGGGTGCGTCGAGGCGCGACAGAGCGTGCTCGCTCACGCAATGACTCGGCAGCCCTTTCGAAGTATGCAAGGATTGGCAGTGCAGGGAGTGCGTGATGCCGATGCACGACTCCGCGCGACCCATCGGCAAAGACACAATCGAGTGCCTGTACCCAGGTTCGCATTGCTCCGAAGGCGAGTGTTCGCGCGCCGGCGGCGTTGGTGCTTGCCATTCCGCCGAGTGTTGCGAATCCTCCGCTCGATGGATCGACCGGGAAGCGCAGCCCGTTGGCACGCGCGGCGGCATCGGCCACTCCCCTCGTAATGGCCGCGCCCGCAGAAAGTCGCGACCAGGCGACGTCAACAACCGGAGGCGTGCGCAAGCGATGGAGGTCGACCACGACGCCTGGCCCAACCGCGGCGCCACTCATGCTGCTCCCGCTCCCGCGGGGTATGAGTGGCACCCCGGCCGCGAGGGCCCAGCGGCACAGGGCCTGAAGCGACTCCACGGAATCTGGTATTGCCACGCCGAGCGGGTCCATTCGCATGATCCCCGCACTTTCGCTGTACACGGCGCGAGCATCGGCGTCCGTGCGAAACTCCCCGCGAAACGACGACGGCAGTGGTGGGAGCTCGGCGCTCATTCGGGCAAATCTAGGGAGTGCCGTACCCCACGCCATCAGGAAACCACGGTACTCTTGACGAATCGAGGGCCGCGCCTCACACCTCCAGTCGCGCCCCATCTTTCCCGTCGCGTCCACCGCCCAAGCCATTGTCTTCCCGACTCGCGTCTCGCCTGTCGTGTCTCGCGTTCCTCACCGTCGCCACCGCACTGCACGCCCAACCCGCGCAGACGTCGACCGTGGTGCGCGATACCGCGTTCGCCAATGCCTTCGCCCGACTCTCCGAGGCTGGTGGTTTCTTCGACACGGACAACCTCATTTCCAACGAGACGTCGTACCTCCATGTGGCCCCTCGCCTGGAGGCGCTCGGTGTGCGTGGCGGCGCGTATATCGGGGTAGGTCCCGACCAGAATTACTCGTACCTGGCCCTCATCCGTCCTGAAGTCGCATTTCTCATCGACATCCGGCGCGACAACGCCCTCCAGCATCTTCTCTTCAAGGCACTGTTTGTCCAGGCACCAAACCGGCTCGCCTTCCTCTGTCTCTGGTTAGGTTGCCGAGCGCCGCCGCGCAACATGACCACCGACCGGCCGGTGCTGGAGCTTCTGGCCTGGGTGGACAGCACTCGCCTTGATCAGGCGTCCGCCTCCCGTGTGCGCGCAGAAACTGCCCGCCTCATTGCCGCCTTCGGGATTCCGCTGGATACGCGTGATCGCGAAACGATCGAGCGCTTTCATGCCGAGTTCATGCGCGCGGGTCTCGGGTTGCGCTTCAGTTCGTTTGGCCGCGGCAACGAGTCGCAATACCCCACGCTGCGGCGCCTGATTCTCGAGCGCGATCTCGAGGGTGCGATGCGCTCCTACCTGGCTCGCGAAGACGACTGGCGTTTTGTGCGCGACCTCCACGTGCAGGGCAGGATCATTCCCGTGGTCGGCAACCTGGCAGGCCCACAGGCGTTCCCCGGCCTGGCGCGCGAGCTGCGCGCGCGGGGTGTCGGGCTGAGCGCGCTCTATACGTCAAACGCCGAGCTCTATGTGTGGCGTGACGGCGGCTTCGCCGAGTTTGCCCAATCCGTGTCCCGCATGCCCCTGGCCCCCTCGGCAGTGATCATTCGGAGCCACTTCGATCGCTCGGGGATGCACCCGCTCCGGGTGGAAGGGCATGTCTCGGTGCAGCTCCTGCAGCGCATCACCGACTTCAACCGGCGCTGGCGCGAGGGCTCCCTGCGGACCTACACCGATGTGATCACCCGCGACGCCCGCTGAGCCGGCTGGCTCAGGGCTTCTTCGGATCCTTCGCGAGCAGGGTAGTGTCGATGCGGAACGAAAACAGTTGCTGTACCAGCTGACGCACCTTGTTCCCGTTCATCTTGGCCGCCCGGAACCGCATGCTCGGGAGTGTCGCCTTGACCGATTTGGCGAAGTCGGCGTGCGTGGTTTCGAGTACGAGGAAACTCGCCGTGTCGGCCATACCCGCCGTGTCGACGACGTACTGCACCGCCACTGACCCCTCGATCTTCTTGGCCAGCATCGAGGCAGGATAGGGCGGCGCCGCGCTGTCGTCATACCGAGCGGCGGCCGTGTCCACTTCGAGCACGGTCAGCACTTCGTCGGCCTTGACCTCCTCGGCCGGCGGTGGGGCGGCCGCCACGTCCGTCTGCTCGTCCGCACCGGTACCCTCAGGCACCTCGAGTTCAACGCGCTCCGGTTCAGGCGTATCACTGACCAGCATTCCGCTCCCGCCGGGAGCTGCTGCGTTGAAAAACGTCAGATGTTCGCGAACCGGTGCACTTCCCGCCTGCTTGTCCTTGGGGACCAGAAACCTGGCCCACTCGAGCGAATCCGGGAGTTCCTGGGGCGCGTCAGCGGTCTGCCCTGCGACAATAGCCGTGGCGATGAGCGCCGTGTGAAGGGCGACGCTCACGAGGTAGCCCTCCACCGTCTGGAGGAGGCTACCCGAAACAGGCTGGGAAAGGCGACGGAACAACATGGGGGGATTGGCGTCGACCTCAGAGAGACCGCCCTTCGAGTATGTCGCGAAAGTCTCTGCAGGACAAGCAGAATCTGGATGACCCGTCCGATGGTGACGCGAACGGATGAGCTACGTGGGCGAACAGCTCAGGTCCCGATCACTACCGCGGCGGCTTGCCGCTTTACAGGTTCGCGCCAGCGCGACGCCGAGAGGCCTTTCAGACCAAGCCAGCCCAGGGCAAACATCACGCAGAGGTACTTGGCCACGGCCTTGATAGCGGCCCCTTCAAAGGCCGTTTTAGCCTCGGCCTGAACGGCGCTGCGCAGCTGCAGGATGTCAAGCAGAAAGAAGACGAGGAGGAGGGCAAAGACGGCCACCGATGCGAGGTTCACGATGGCAATGACCCGCTGGAACTTCTCGTGGCCAGACCAGCCCGCAATCAGAATCGCAAGCACGATCCCAAGGACGGGCGTCAGGAGGAAGCCCGACAAGAGCCCAACTGAGGCGAAGCGCCACTCGATATTGCTCACCCGAAGTGGGAGGACACTCGTGGCAAAGTCCATCACGGGCGTCAATACGAGGAGAAGGGCCACGAAATAGAGAGGCGCTACAAGCGCCTCAACGCCCTCAAAACGTCGGTTCGGCATGGCTCGCGGAGTGGGAAGTCACTGATATCAGAATACGATGCTACGGCCACTCTGTAACCTGCGACAGTGACGCAGCGCAAAGAAAAAGGGCCGAGTCGGTGAGGACTCGGCCCTGCTTTCGGTGCGGAGAAGACCTCAGGCGAGACGGCCGCGCTTTACCGCGAAGCCCACCACAAGGAAGAGCCCGGTGCCCATCAGCAACCACGTTTCGGGTTCCGGGGCAACGCCGGTGGTCAGGAACTCCTGCGCTCCAGCGCCAGAGACCCGGCCGGCACCCCTCACGTCGGTCACGACAGTCCAGCGCGAGAAGTCGAACGTCGCTTTCGCGGCGCTGCCGTGCCACGCCGACGCCTGCGCCAGCCAGTAGGCCTCCGAACCATTCGAATTGACGTTGGTGCCACCGTTGGGAGCGCCCGGGTTCAGCAGGTTCCAGATGGCGGCCTGAATGCCACCCCACTGCGCGGTCGCGACCCCAGGAGCCTTGTACATCGAGGCCAGGTAGGCTGCCTGCTCATAGCTGGTACGCTTGGCGTTGCCATGACGCGTGAGGCTCAGGTCGCCGCCGAGGCTCGAGAAGTTCGCGTTCCAGGTCTGTCCCCAGGTGATCGAGTTCAAGACGTCGACGCAGAACAGATCGATCTTGGGCTGGGTCGGATCAGACGTGATCGTCCCCCAAAACGGCCCAACGTAGTACCCGAACGCCGTAACCGCCGGGGTCGGTGCGGTGGGCTGGAACTTGAGCGAGCCGGAACTCTGCGCTTCGGCGCTAACCGAGGCGAAGGCGAGTACTGCGGCGGCGACAAACTTCGTGATCTTCATGGCTCTGCTTTGGCGTTTGGGTTCACGACAGCTCCTCCCTCCGTCGTGGCGCGCACCAGACCCGGTCATCCTCTCTCGGCGGGCACCAGGTCGATTTTGACCGGGGCTGGTGTGCGCTGCATCACTAAGCACGTGGCGTGCCAGTAGGATCCTGGCTGCAATTGCCGTCCGTAAGCCTTTGCTACACATGTACTTGCGTTAGAAGTACCAAACCCGAACGGAATTGTAGCAGAACATGTCGGTCATTGCGGCTGAGATCGCTGTGCGCCGCTGCGGCACTCGGTGAGGACTCGCTGCAACGAAAGGGGAATCGTAAGACGTTGCTGGCAAGGCACTTAACAGGTCACCTATACAAGAACGAATGCAAAAGCGCCGAATCCATGTTATGGATCCGGCGCCTTCGAATTTGGGACTCCCGATCAGGCGGCCGTTTCGTACCCCCCGACACGCAGGGCTTCCATGACACCCTCGTTGGCCGTCTGGGCCATTCGGACGGCTGCCGTGAACATCCGTTTGGAGACCATGAGATCCACTGTGGCGTCAGCCAGACGTGACGGAGCCTCGGCCTCTGCAGCCGTCTGTCTGGGCTTCGCTGGCGCCTGATGCGACTCGGCCAAGGTTGCCCGCGCGATGCGCGATGCCGCGCGATCGAGCGCTGCGCCCTGCTTCTGAATGCCGTTCGCGCCGTTCGAGATCGAGTTGATCGTCATTGAGATTGCTCCTGATGGCCGCCGAGCGAAATGCGACGTGCGTCACACTTGGCTCTCCTGAATACTCCCTTGAGCAAGAGTGTCGGCACCGACCCAGGAAACTTTAGCGTACTGCCGAAATTCGTTCCGGCTCCGCTTCAATGAAGGGCGCGATCCGTTCCCACTGCCGTTCGGCGTCGGACTCTCCCAGCTCGATCAGGCGTCGCAGGTAGTCCTCCTGGAACATGACCAGCGACAAAATGTCCGGACTCTCCGTTCGCTTGGTGCCAAGTCCGCGCGTGAGAAAGCGAAAGACACGCGGGAGTCGCGGCTCGTACTCGCTGGCCAGTCGGCCAAGATCGCGTGAGGGACGCAGGACGAGCATGTCCACCACTCGCAGTCCCGCACGTTGATCGACGGGCATTCGTTCGACGAGCTTGTTGAGGCGCTCCAGTCGCACCACGTCCTGATCGATCAGGTCGAGAAACACGGCGTTGTACAGGACGCCAAGCACCTGGGCCGGTGGGGGGTACCCGGCAACCTGTGGTCGGTCGGCTTCGGCCTGCGAACGATCGTAGCGCGTGGAGATGGTAATGATGCGCGAGGCGCCGAGGTGGAGGGCGGGCGACAGTGGCGCGGTGAGCCGGATGCCTCCGTCACCAAACCATTCGCTGCCCACTCGTGCTGCCGGAAAGAGGAGCGGCAGGGCCGTGGAGGCCATCACATGTTCGACCGAGAGCTGCGCCTGCTCCGCACGTCGCTGCGGGCGCTCCCACGTGGCGATGCCGCGGCCCTGAACCCAGGTCACGCTCTGCGATGTGGTGTAACTCGTGGCGCAGAGGGCGACGGCGCGCAGGGAGCCGCGCTGCAGGTTGTGGTCGATGCCGGGCAATGACCCATCGGCGGCCGGTTCCAGCACACGGTGCAGGAAATGGCGCAGGGGTTCGGTGTCCACCATGCCGCGGAATTGCTCGGGGTGGGCTTGTCCACCGGCCACAAGCCGGAAGCCGGAGCGAAGCACGTTGGTGGCGAGGGACGACGCGTCGACACGAAACACCTGGTCGGGTGTCATCGAACACCAGTGACGCACGAGGTCTTCCATGCAGTCGGCAAAGGTGCCGCGATGGGACGCGATGTGGGTGGTGTTCACTGCGCCCGCCGACACGCCCACCAGGATGGGGACCTGCAGGTGTGGGTACCGTCGCGCGATGGCGCGCAGCAGGCCGACCTGATAGGCGCCCCGTGCACCTCCACCGCCCAGGACCATGCCGAGGCCGGGTGTTGTGGGTGTGGGTCGTCGCACCGCCTCCATTGCTTGATCACTCCGCGCAGTAATGCGCGAAAGATATGGGGGCTCATGGGATCGTGTCCGGTCCGTTACCGCGCCATGTGCGTTTCGGACACTCGATCGTGACCATGTGACAGGAATCTCCCCCCGTAACGGCGCATGCCGCGCCGTGTCATCGAATCGAGGGTTTGACACATGCGGATCATCCGTTGGACCGGGAGTGGGATCTTGTTGGCCATCATCACCGCGCCGCTGGCTGCTCAGCGTCCGGACAGTGTACGCCGCGACAGCATGCAGGTGTTGCGGACCGTGGAGGTGAAGGGGTCGGCCACGGGGTTTGGTCAGGCACGCACCGGCAACGCCATTCAGAAAATCGACTTGCAGGTGACGCCGTCGGGTACGAGCCCGCTGCGCGCCATTGAACGTTTGCCCGGGGTGAACATGCAGGGGGCGGATCCCTTCGGGTTGTACGAGTGGGCCACGCGCGTGACCGTGCGCGGCTTTCAGAGTGCACAGGTCGGGCAGACCTTTGACGGAATCACGCTCGGCGACATGAGCTACGGCAATTTCAATGGGCTCAACATCGGGCGGGCGATTGACGCTGACAACCTTGCCGATGCCGCTGTCACACAGGGGACTGGCGCGTTAGGCACGGCCTCCAGCAACAACCTCGGCGGTGTCGTCCAGTACACCAGCGACGACCCGTCCAACGAACGTCGCGGCTCCTTGCGTCAGATGTTCGGCCAGTCGGCGGCGCGGCGCACCGGCGGACGCTTTGACACCGGGCTGTTGCAGGCCGGGGACAATGCCTTCAAGGGTTACGTCTCCTTCAGCCGCTACGACACCGACAAGTGGAAGGGGAGCGGGGAGCGTTTCTCACCCGCGAGCGCCGGGCTCTTTGGCCAGAACGGGTTCATCGGGGACGCGGGCGAGCAGTGGATGGATCAGGTGAACCTCAAGGCGCAGTATCTCTTTGGGGCGAGCAAGCTCACCGCCTACTACAACTTTGCAGACAAGACAGAGGCCGACTACGTCGACCTCACGCTGGCGCGCTTCAATACGCTGGGTCGTGACCACGACCAGTTCTCGAGCTGGCAGGCCGCCCAGCGGCAGGCGCAGATCTCCGGGCAGGAAGACCTGGCCTACTTTCACAGTGCGCAGGGCGCTCGTCGCGACCACTTCGGCTACCTGGGCGGTGACTTCCAGCTCGGCGAGCGCGCCATGCTGAGCATCAAGCCCTACTTCCACACCAACGAAGGTGCCGGCGATTGGCACGCTCCCAACTACGGCTCGACTGCCTTCAGCCCCGATCCGATCTACTTCCGCCAGACGCAGTACGACACACGCCGCATCGGTGTGACCGCACGTGCCAAGGCAACCTTCGGTCCCAATGCGCTCGAGGGCGGCACCTGGATCGAAAACAACGAGGCGAACATCCGTCGTGTGGCCTGGCGCATGCGCAACTTTGCGGCCAGCCCCGAGGTGGATTTCAACAACGTCTTGCGGCTCTTCTTCGACCGGACTGGTGACATCGGCACGCGCACGGTGTACCTGCAGAACACCAATACGCTTGCGTCCAACAAGCTCAAGCTGACGTATGGCGCCAAGTACCTCCGCATCAATGCCGACTATACCAACAACGGCAACACCGAGCCCACCGCGGGGTCGGCCCCGGACGTCACGCGCCCGAATGTGTCCATTCCCACCGATGGTGGCATCCTGACGCAGGCCGGAGCGGTCTACGCGCCGAACGAACGGATGCAGGTCTTCGCCAACTACTCGCAGAATGTGAACGCCTATCCGTATTCGCCGCAGAGCGGCGTGTACAACACCAACCCGACGGCGTTCCAGTTCTTCAAGGACAACACCGATCCGGAAAAGGCCCACACCTACGAACTCGGACTTCGCACGCGAACGGCGCGGGTGGAAGCGTCGCTGGCGCTCTACAACATCGACTACCGCAATCGTCTGATCGGGGTTGCCGTCTGCCCGCTCACCGCGACCTGCGTCAGCTCGTTTGCCAACGTGGGCTCGGTCACCACACGTGGCGCCGAGGGGCTGCTGAGCCTGCGCCTTGCCGAAGGACTGAGCTGGACAACGGCGGCGTCGTACAACGACTCCAAGATCGACGACGACTACAACAACGGCACCACCATCATTCCGTCTGCCGGGAAGCAGGTGGTCGATGCGCCGAAGGTGCTCTTCAACACGTCGATGCGTCTGGTCAAGCGTGGCTTCACCGGATCGGTTGCTGCGCGCCATGTTGGCGAGCGTTTCTTCAGCATCCTCAACGACATCGCGGCGCCGTCGTATTCCACGGTTGACCTGTCCGCCGGGTACACCATCAAGCCGCGCGGGCTCAAGGCCCTCACCTTCCAGGTGAACGCGCTCAACCTGCTCGATGAAGAGTTCATTTCGACTGTGGGCACGGGTGGCTTCAGTGTGCGCGGCGATCTTGAAACCTTGATGACCGGCCAGAAGCGTCTGGTGTTCTTCGGCATCAACACCACGTTCTGATCACCAACGTGGCCCGGGCGAGGTGCCCGGGCCAGCGTGGCTCAGTGGCGCGACGACAACTCGTTCAGTGCATGCGCGAGTTCCGCAAAGTCTCTGATCACGAAATACACCGGCTGCACCTGCTCCACATCGAACGGCGTGTTGATGACCGCATCCAGGTCAAAGGCGCGCCGTTCGCACGTGCTGTTTAGCGCCTGGCGTTCCTCGGCGATGGATGACACCAGGCCTGAACCGTAGAGCCTGGGTTCGCCCGTTTCCTCGATGAGCCCGAACTCCACGGTGTACCAGAAGAGCCGCTGCACCGCGACAAGCGCGGCCTCCGTGTCGGCACGCGCGCCCAGCCGACCAAAGCGCTGCAGCACTGCCGCGAATGGCGGGTGCGCATGCAAGGGCACGTGACCGAAAACGTCATGAAAGATGTCGGGGCTGGGGATGTATTCCAGCGACGAGAAGGGCCGAACGTGGGTGGTGGAGGGGAAGCGTCGCTCGGCCAGGAGCGAAAAAAAGGACCGCGCGTCGAGGTACCCATCGACGCCGACCACCCTCCAGCCTGTAAGTGGCTGCAGGGTCTGATTCAGCCGAGTGAGGTTCGGGATACCAGCCTCTGTGAGGCATAGAGTCTCGATGCCCTGGCGCACCGCGGAGGCACCGGTGGTCCGTAGCGTCAGCAGGCGACCGGTGACGAGCGTGTCCCATGTGTCGTGATCATCGGCGGTGTAGGTGTCCCACTGCTGTTCGAGGAGTGGCACCGGTGGTGTGGACAACATTGGCTGGGACCTCATGGCAAAAGAAAAGCGGCCCGTGACACACGTCACGGGCCGCTGGAGGGAGTCGCGCTGCAATCTGCCTAACGCAAACGCCACCTCTCGCGTCCCGTGGAGGGCGCGTAATACGTGGCGGTGCGATAGCTGCAGGTGGCGCGGAGGATCATAAATGCAGAATGTATGTGTGAACAGCCCTCGTCAAGGTGTCTTCCTTCGAGAAGTGCAGCATCTCCCAAATGGTTTCACTCAAGTCGGCACCTCTCGGGAGTACCCTTACTCGGCTTGAGGCTGAGCGTGCTCCTTCGGTCCGTGGACTTCGTCCTCCAGGAAAAGCGCTTCGATCCAGAATCCGAGGATTGTCGTTGCGTAGGGGAACACCCAGCCAATGTGATCTAAGGTAAACTGCGCCGTTGCAGCCACGACGCCCGCAACGCACAGGGACAGGAAGCCCGCAAACAGCGAGTGGGGGAAGAAGAAGTGACTGGCGAGAAGTAGAACGCCGAGGACGACCTTGACCACAATCTCGCCGCGCAATGGCACGCGAGTCGGCAAAGCCCGTGAGTCTAGCAATGTTTCAATGGCACTAGCGTGAATGAGGGCACCACTCTGGACACCAAACGAGGTGGCATGATTGTCCAATCCCGCATCAGGCGCCGCCCCGATGACCACAATCATATCGCGGAACTGCGCGACATCAGCGGCTTCTGATGCGAATGTTTCGAGCGTCCGGTGAGTCGGCCACTCGTAGCGACGGAAGTACGATGCGTTGGAACTTACGGCCAACCTGAGACACGAATCTGGACGATTGAGGAGCTTAGGGGAGTTTGACGACACGCCGTAACAAAAGAGTCGCGCAGCTTCGCCAGGAAGCGCTAACGCGCCGGTCTGATCCGCGATCGCGAGCGTGCGAACCACCCCCGTAGCAGCGTGTGGAAGGTGCGCCGAAGCGAAGCGCAGCCAGCTCTTTCCTGTAGAAAGCTGTCCGTCCACCTCCCGCAGTCCGAAAACTACGGGTGGGCCATCAGAGAGCGCGTCGAGCCAAGGGAAGCGCCCCTCTGGCGGCGCCAAATCCAGCACAACAACTGCCGGCAGGCCGAGACGAATTCGCTCGAGTGCTCGGCGCAGCAGCGTACCCGCGCTATCCTGATAGGAGGCGGTCCGAAGCGTCAAAGAATCTACAAGTACGAGCGCGGTGTACCGGGGCGGCTGTGGGGGCTCACGCCGAATGAGAACCTCGACTAAGGCGTCGCTCGCGGCGACTCCACTTTCTGTCTTCCCGAGTAAAGTGGAGGCGACGACGACCAACGCAAAGAGTGCTCCGCGCCTCCCCCCAAACCCGTACGCGAAAGTCTTCAGTCCACGATTCCTCCAGCCGAGCCTCACGAGCACGTTTCGAAAGAGCGATTGCGGTTGGTGAGTGCTAGGTTCTTTGGACATTTCAGCTAGCTGCCCACCAAATACGCCACCACAAGCCGACTGATTTCATGCGTAGGTGTATCAGCGCCGATCCGCTCGCGCATGAGACGCCGAATCGCACCGAATCCTGCCTGAGCTTCCGCTCGATACCGGCGAAACTCGCGTTCCGGCACGGCAACCACGACTGCTTCGACAGGTCGCAAGACCTCAAGATCGTCCGCGATAACGAGCCGATACGCTGCCCGCCCCAAGGGTCCGACCGAGCAGGTGGCGCCACGGAGTACCTGACATGCAGACTGCGAGCTTGACCCAGGCGCGCACACTTCACCCTGGGCATCCAAGCGACAGACGTGGCCTACGAGCCCACGGGGGACACGCCGAACAAGGGAGTCCATTGGTATCTCGCCGCCAATGACGGGCACGAGCAGAATCTGGAGGTCAGCGTCCGGACCTTTGCTGTTTGGCAGAACAAGTATTCCTGGGTGTGAGCACTGTCCCGCAGCGGCGCGTCGGAAGAGCGTATCCGGAGTCAGTGTCTTGTCCACGAGTTTGGAGATCTCGACACCGCCCGAGCAGGATGAAATTGGTGAGCACTGATGAGAGAACGTGACCGACGAATACTTCAGGACGACCCTCGCTGTGTCGATTCTCGACCTTCTGCCTCGTGTTGGGGTGGGTCGCGCAAGTGGTCGAATGGTCTCATCGAGTCCTACCAGCGATCCGGCCAACAGCGGCCGATTCAATTGAACGCGCAACCAACCGTTCACTGGCGGATAGAGCTCTCGGACGAAAACAAAGGTCTGCGCGGATCCCGGAGGTTGCCCGCAAGTGTTCGTGTGCTGCCCTCGCACCGCCGTCGACAATAGGAGCACTGCCGAAGCGATTCCCCACTTCGCGACGAGATCTGGATGCGCAAGGAACCTGGCGCGCTTCGAGTAACACCAACCGTTGTTCGATGCGATAACGTTACCCTCCACATCTGGGCTTCGAACTCTCAACATGCAGAAGCCATGGCCTGCCATGGCGCGAAACCGGACTGCGCAAGTATTCTATGGCCATCCCACCTGTGGCAAGGTCGACGTGCTAGCTTTATGCCAGTTGCGCAGGTTTATGTGGTTCGCAGTGCTCCTTCTGGGCCACTGGGCAGGAGCTTCTCCGCTGTCGGCGCAACGGCCTCATCCCGGAGCCCGGTTGCGAGTTGTGCCCCAAACCGGCCATCTACGGCGCGAAAGGGTCTCCTCTTTCACCATCTCTGAAGACGAGCGGTATGCGGCAACGGCGTCCGAGGCGGAGATCATCGTCTGGGACATCAACACTGGCGCCCAGCTCCTCGTCGTCAACGACTCGGGCATGGCCGACGCTGCGCTTTCGCGCAGTGGCGACTACCTATCCTACACTACTTCGTCCGTACCTAGTCAGGTCGTCGTACGACATGCTGACGATGAAGGAACACCTTGGCGCCTCGAGGGCTCCGGACATAGCTGGTCGCCGATCAGTGACAGGCTTGCCCTAGCTTCAGGTGCAACGGTCATTATCTGTGAGCCGTCGGAGAGTGGTGGGTTCACTCCTCTCACAACCTTGAACACCGGTGACTCCCTCGTGTCGCTGGCGTTTTCACCTGATGAGCGTGTGCTTGCCGGCGCGAATAGAAAGGGCGCGCTCTCTCTCTGGAGTCTAGCGACGGGCGAGAGGCTGGCTTCTTGGCAAGGCACGACCGAGAAAGATTTCTCGGGGAGAATCGTCTTGGAGTTCGCAAGCGACGGTGGTGTCCTAATCGCGACACTACCTCAGTCTTGGGTAAGGCATCCCCAACGTCCATGGATGCGGCCGAGTCGCTGGATCAGTGTCTGGTCGGTCTCAACTAGGGGCTTGGCTCCTGTCGAAGAGCCAAATGACTCCTTGTGGCGTTCGAGCGCGGTCTATGCGGTAGCTCGAGACCGCTCGAAGGTACTCGTGGGGGATTCGACTGAGTCCGACATTGTACTACTTCGTGACAGCTACGGCGAGGAGGCAGCCGTAAGGGCAACGCGTATCGATTGGGCGAGGTTCTCGAGTCGAGGCACATACGTCAGCGTCCTCACAGACGGCAAGCCGGCTATCTACTCAGGGCTGACCGGTGAGCATGTGCGGATGCTCGGCGAGTCTGGCGACTATGTGACGGACGTCGATGTTGCGGCTACTGGCGACGTGGTCGTAGCGACGACTCAAACTGGGACACTGCAGCACTGGTCGCTGCGCGCCAGTCAGATGCGGTGGAGCAAGCAGGTCGGCGTTTTCGCTGACGCGCGGGTTGCGGTCTCGCTCGACGGCGCATATGCGGTAGTGTCAGGTGAGGGTCCTGGAAGGGGAGAAGGACCCGGCACCCCTTGGCTGGCTGAAGTGTGGTCGCTTGAGCTCGCACGAAGAATCCACTCGATCAAGCTGACAGACGTCAAGACTCCCTATTTCGCTGACTCTCGAGTCACTGGGGTTTGCGTTAGCCCCGACTCTCGGTACTTCTACGTCGCGCACCATTGGGGCCTAGTTCGGCGCTTTGAACTTCGCACCGGCGAGGTGGTCGATAGTCTGTTCGCTGGTAAAGCCGTCAATGCCATAGCTCTCTCTGTTGACGGGGATGTGCTTGCAACGGCCGGAGACAGCGCGATCGACCTTTTTGCCACGCGAGTTAGGCTTTCGCCCGCCACGGGTCCGAGAAGGAGGATCAGCTTGACCTTCGAGCCCGGTGAGGGATTCTGGGAGCCCAGCGCATACCCTTGGGAAGAACCCAAGGTTCGCCAGAGCATTGAAGCACTGGCCTTCCGGGATTCGGTCTCGCTGCTGGTAGGTGGGCCCGATGGCAGCTTAACGATCATCGACACTAGTGGCACTTTGCTATACCGCCATCAGGTATTCCCTAGGGGCATTCGATCCATAGCAAAGCTGAGCGGCGGGGTGGTTGTCGTGGGTGATTCTCGCCTACGTCTAGCGTGGAACAGCGAAATTGGTACCAAAGTTGGCGAGTGGCGAGACGGAGTCCTTCGGGCGAAATCGGACCCTGGAGGTAACCTTTTGGTGTTTGGGGTCGGACCGACCGTGCGAGTGGTCAGCGGAAAGGATGCGTTTGACGAACTGACTCTTGTACGTTCGGGAGACTCGGATTGGCTGGCGTTCGACCACTTGTACCGCTTCGACGCGTCACGAGACCTACGCCGCTCGCCAGTCGCCATCCTTGCCGGCATGGAACGGCTGGAAACGGATCAGCTGCGAGGACGATTCTATCGGCCGAACCTAATTGCGGAGGCCTTGACACGACGTCGGCGGATAGAGGCACCAGCGCCTGGTTATGATCGGGTTCTGTTGCCGCCGCAGGTTGTAGTGGTTGCGGACACCACAACATCGCGCGCAACGGTGTTAGTGAAGAACCGGGGAGGCGGTATCGGGCGTGTAGCTCTTGAGCTTAACGGGAAAGAAATCTCGCACGATGCCGATCAACTCGAGTCGAAGGACTCTGCCGATAGTCTGCTAATTCATCTGCCGTTGGCCGGCCATCCTTTTCTCGCCAGGGGCCGCGAGAACCTTCTTTCCGTTATCGCGTATGACCGGAATAGCCACCTGAGTTCCCCTGTTGCAACGGTGGACGTGGGGCGCAGCGGGACTCGAGCTTTAGCGCCCACGATGTGGGTGCTTGCCGTTGGCGTGAGCGACTATAGAGGCGAAGACCTCGATCTTCGCTTCGCTTCACAAGATGCTCAACATTTCGCGGAGGCGGTGCGGATTGCGGGTCAAGGCATACTGCCGAGCGCCAGCATCAAGGTGACCGTCCTGAACGGCCGCGATGGATCTTCCGGACCCACTCGTCAGCAGATCGTTTCAGCTCTCAACCGAATTAGCACATCTGTTACTGCGGCTGACATCGTCGTGCTGTACTTCGCTGGGCATGGTGTGGTTGAGGGCGGTCCAGGCGGAGACTACTACTTCCTTACGCAAGAAGCCGCTACCACGGCAATCACCGATCCATGGCTCCGAGCCGCTACGACCGTCTCGGGACGTGAACTCGCAGCGTTTCTGAAGGGAAGCCAGGCGACCAAGCAGATACTCATCCTTGACACATGTGGCGCAGGTCGCGTGATACCCACTATCGCAAGCCGCGCTGGTGATCCAAACCGCGAGCAGGCAGAGGCCATCACACGACTGCAAAGCGGTACCGGCGTCTACATCTTGGCCGGATCGGCCGCCGACGCGCGCGCTTACGAGTCCTCAGCCTATGGAAATGGTGTTCTCACATACAGTCTACTCTTAGGTATGAAGGGACCCGCGCTCAGGGACGGAGGGTTTCTTGGTGTTGCGCGTTGGCTCACGGACGCGGCCGAACGCGTTCCGCGTCTCGCCATGGGCGTTCACGGCCTTCAGCACCCCGAATTGGCGATTCCGAGGGGAGGTCGCGGCTTCGACATTGGAAGGCTTGATGCAGACGCGCGCCAGAGGATCGTCTTGTCAGGATCGAGTGCCGTCTTTGTTCGCTCGACGTTTCAGAGCGAAGATGACATCTTCGACGGCTTGGGCTTGTCGGGGCAGGTTGATCATGCTCTGTCGTCGCGCAAGTCTCAAGGGCCCTCGGATCCGCTCTATCTCGATGTAGCGGACTACCCGAGTGCGTACTCTATTGTCGGAAGATACCGCGTTTCGGAACAGAGAGTATCGATTCGCGTTATGCTTATGCGCGATGCTGCTCGAGTCGCGGAGTGGCAGCTCGAGGGGAACGTGCGGGAGACAGCCGCCCTATCCGCAAGGATCTTGGACGCAACTACCCGAGCAGCGCGGGCCGACATCGTATCGCGGAACTGATTTGGCCGACGCCGCTCCGCCGCGTCAGGCTAGACGGTCTTGAGTTTCCATGCCCCTCGTTTGAAGAGCACCACGCTGACCAGCGCAAGGGTGGCATAGGCGATGGCAATGGCCAGGTACACCCCATGTGCCTGCAGCCCCGTCCGGAGCGCAAGGAACCACCCCAGCGGCACCTCCCAGAACCAGAAGCAGCCGAGGTTGATCCAGGTTGGGGTCCAGGTGTCGCCCGCTCCGTTGAAGGATTGGGTGATGACCATGCCATACGCATAAAACGGGAAACCAGCCGCCACGACGCGCAAGGCATCGACGGCGCTGGCCGTGACGGCCGGATCGGTGGTGAAGATCCGCACGATGAGCGGCGCAAACACCACGAAGACCACGCCGAGTGTGGTGAGAAAGACGGCGTTGTACTTGCCCGCAATCCACACCGCACGCTCGGCACGTGCCGAGTCGCCAGCGCCTAACGCCTGCCCCACCATGGTGGCCGCGGCGTTGCTCATGCCCCACGACGGCAAAAGGGCGAAGATGATCACGCGGATGGCGATGGTGTAGCCGGCAATCACCTGGCTGCCGAAGCTCGACACAATCCGGATGAGGAGCACCCAGCTGGCGGTGCCGATGAAGATCTGGAAGGTGCCGGATGCCGAGAGTTTGACCAGGCGCCACATGACCCCGGCATCCACACGCAGGTGCCGCGCGGCCAGGTGAATCCGTGCGCCCGGCCGCAGCAGACGGCTCAGCGCGTACAGCGCGCCGAGGAGCCGTCCGGTGGTGGTGGCGACGGCCGCACCCGTCACGCCCATCTGAGGGAAGGGGCCGAGCCCGAAAATGAGGCAGGGGCCCAGCGTCATGTTGATGAGATTGGCAAACCACAACGTGCGCATGGCGATGGCGGCATCGCCCGCACCGCGGAAGATGGCATTCACCAGGAAGAGCATGAGCACACTCACGTTCCCCCCAAGCATCACCCGGGTGAAGGTGGTGCCGGTTCGGATCACACTCTCTTCCGCCCCCATGAACCGCAGGAGTTCGGGGGCAAAGACCGCGCCGACCACACCTAACGCGGCGGCCACGAGCAGACCGAGCCAGACCGCCTGCATCGCGGCACGGGCCGCGCCATCCTGATCGCGTTCCCCAATGCGGCGGGCCACCATGGCGGTGGCGCCAATCCCGAGTCCCATGGCGAGGGTGTAGATCATCGCCATCATCGACTCGGTCAGCCCAACGGTCGCGACTGCATCGGCCCCGAGACGCGAGACAAAAAACACGTCCACGACTGCGAACACACTTTCCATCGACATCTCCAGCACCATCGGAATGGCGAGGAGCACGATGGCTCGGCCGATATCACCCTGGGTGAAGTCGTGGGACTCCGACCCCCGAATGGCCTGGCGGGCGGCAGACCACAACGAGCCGGATGGCGACGCAGCAGCGGTGCCGCTGGTGGCGGCGTCTATTTCTGACATATGAGCGATTGTAGGAGGGAGGCCGACCCAGCGCGAGGGCG
This sequence comes from uncultured Gemmatimonadota bacterium, assembly GCA_902826615.1. Classification (GTDB taxonomy): domain Bacteria; phylum Gemmatimonadota; class Gemmatimonadetes; order Gemmatimonadales; family Gemmatimonadaceae; genus RBC101. The sequence goes on along the minus strand of CADEFN010000002.1, from coordinate 506,210 downwards.
GCGCGAGCGAAACGCGGTGTTACAGCTCTGTGGACATGACCGGCGCGAGTACCGGACACCCGCCTCGAGGGCGAGGGCTCGGTGCAACAGCGGGCAGGTATGTCGTAACGGCGTTCCGCATTGGCGTTCTCCTGCGCGGTGAGACCCGGCACGCACAGGAGGCGTCACAATCCCATGTCGGGGAACACCTCACTGACGACAACGGCCAGTCCCGATAGACTGACCAACCCTTTCCTATCGGTGACCTGAGCGGTGAGAGCGTCGGCGAGTTCGTCGTCATGGGCAGCGGCACAGTGGGGAGCGCTCCTGGCGACTGCCGCGCTATTGGCTGGCGTCGCCATGTGGCCACAGCCGGTCATGGGCTTCTTCTGGAATTTCGTGCTCCCCCTGCTGCCGCTGTCGTTCCTGATGACGCCGGTGTTGTGGCGCGCCGTGTGTCCCCTGGCAACACTCAACATGCTTGCCGCCAACCCACGCGGCCGGCAGCTGCCAAGTGAAGTCATGCGGTGGGCGGGCTGGCCGGCGATGCTGATGCTCGTGGTGCTCGTTCCCGCACGGCACCTCGGACTGAACCACGAGCCCATGGCGTTCACCGCACTGGTCCTCGGAGCTGCCCTGGTGGCCTGTGTGTTAGGCAGGCAGTACCAGGCGCGGGCGGGCTTCTGCAATCTCATTTGCCCGGTGCTTCCGGTGGAGCGGCTCTACGGACAGCTCCCGTTGGCCGACATCGGAAATCCTCGCTGTTCCGACTGTACGGTGTGTACGCCACGCGGGTGTCCCGATCTGGCCGGGAGCAAGACACTGCCGCAACTCCTCGGTCCGTTGCGAAAGGAGCGAGGCTGGTTGATGACGGCCACCGGAGTCTTTGCCTGTGCCTTTCCCGGATTCATTGCCGGGTACTTCCGGGTACCTGATGGCGCCAGCGCGATGACCACCTACGCGAGCGTCATCGGCTGGTCCCTGTTCAGCTGGCTGCTGCTCGGGTCAGCCGCTCGCGTTACATCGCTGGCCTCCAGAGTGGCGCTGCCGTTGTACGGTGCCCTGGCGGCGGCCCTCTACTTCTGGTTTGCCGCTCCCGGGGCACTCACCACGGTTGATGCCAGGGGAGCGTATGTGCTGCCGGTGCTGCGTGCTGCCCTCCTCCTGCTGGTTGGCGCCTGGTTTGTGCGAACGCAGCGTCTCGCCGTACGCGCTACACGGGGATGATGGCGGTCGCCTCGATCTCCACCTTGGCGCGCGGCTCGACGAGACCCGCCACAATCACCACCGCCATGGTGGGATAGACCCGTCCGAAGACTTCGCGGTACGCGAGGCCCACGGCCTGTCGTGCGGCGATGTATTCATCACGGTTGGTGATGTACCAGGTGAGCCGCACGAGGTGTTCCGGCCCCGCGCCGCCGGCCTTGAGCACCTCGAGAATATTGCGAAAGGTCTGCGCGACCTGCGACGTGAAGTTGTCGGTTTCGATGGTTTGTGTTGCCGGGTTCCAGCCGATCACACCCGCCGTGACGAGCACTCGTCCCGTGGCGGTCATGCCGTCGCTATATCCGTGCGGGCGGGACCAGCCGTCCACGGCAACGGGGGAGGGAAGCGTCATGCGGGTTGTGGTGTGAAAGAGTGATCTACGGTTCGCGCAGCCGGTAGCGTTGCAGCTTGCCGGTGCTGGTGCGGGGCAGGGCATCCCTGAACTCCACCGCACGCGGATACTTGTACGGGGCCAGTTGCTGCTTCACAAAGTCCTGCAGCACCTTGACCGTGGCCGGCGATCGCTCGGCGTCGGGTTTGAGCACCACGAAGGCCTTCACCAGCTGGCCGCGTTCCTCGTCTGGCACTCCCACCACACCACACTCCAGCACCAGCGGGTGTTCGAGGAGCACACCTTCCACCTCGGGCCCGGAGATGTTGTAGCCGGACGAGATGATCATGTCGTCGGTGCGCGCCTGATACCAGAAATACCCGTCAGCATCGCGTTTGTAGGAGTCGCCCGTGAGGTTCCAGCCGTCTCGCACGTACGCTTCCTGCCGCTCCTGATTCAGCAGGTACCGGCACCCCGTTGGGCCACGCACCGCCAGCCGGCCGATTTCGCCATCTGGCACTTCCTTCATGGCGTCGTCCACCACACGCGCCTGGTAGCCAGGCACCGGCTTCCCGGTGCTCCCCGGGCGCACCTCATCGTCGGCCGCACTGATAAAGATGTGCAGCAACTCCGTGGCTCCGATCCCATCGATCAATGTGATCCCGGTCGCCGCCTTCCACGCGTCAAACGTCGCGCGCGGCAACGCCTCGCCCGCCGACACACATTTGCGCAGACTCTTGACGCTGAAGTTGGGGAGCAGGGCGAGCATCGCACGGTACGCCGTAGGCGCCGTGAACACGACCGTGGCCCCGTAGTCCTGAATGGCCTGAATCAGAAAAGGCGGTGTGGCCTGCTCGAGCAGGATGGAACTCGCCCCGATCCGCATCGGGAAGAGGGCCAGTCCTCCCAGCCCGAAGGTGAAGGCAAATGGAGGAGAGCCGATGAAGACGTCATCAGGTGAGGCGCGAAGCACATGCCGCGGGAAGCAGTCGCAGATGGCCATCACATCGCGATGAAAGTGCATGGTGCCCTTTCCCTCGCCCGTGGTGCCCGATGTGAAGGCAATCAGCGCGACGTCGTCGGCGGCGGTTCGCACATTGCCGAAGGTGGCCGCCTTGCCTGCCATGCGAACATCCAGTGACCCGGGCGTCGAGTCTCCGTACCGCAGCACAGCGCCCTTCGCCCGGCCCTCCATCGCCTGATCGAGCTCGGCGGTGAGCCGAACATCGGTGATCGCGAGATCGATCTGCGCCTTGTCCAGTGTGAAGGTGAGTTCACGGGCACGGAGCAGCGGCATGGTGCACACCACCACACCGCCCGCTTTGAGCACGGCACACCAGAGCGCCACCATCATGGGTGAGTTGGCACCGCGCAACAACACACGGTTCCCTGGCACCAGGCCGAAGTCCTCGACCAGCACACGCGCAATCCTGTTGGCGCGTTCCAGCAGCTGCTGGTACGTCACGCTTTCTGTGGGCGAACGGAACGCCACCCGCTCCCCCCATCCTCGCGCCACGCCGGCATCCAGGAGTTCGACCGCGCAGTTGAGGTGATCGGGGTATGCCAGCTCCGGAATCCCGCTGTAGTCCATCACCGGCCAGAGCTCGCGCGGTGGCAGGTTGTCGCGCGCGAAGGTGTCGGTGTGTGCGGTAGGGACGCCGCCGGGAAGGCGGCTGGTGCCTGGTGGGTTCATCCGTTCATCGTCCTCTCATTCATTTGCCGGCAGCACCTGCCCGGCAATCACCAGCTGCTGGACTTCACTTGTCCCTTCGTAAATGCGGAGGGCGCGGATGTCGCGGTAGAGCCGCTCCACCACGTGCCCCGACTGCACCCCGCGCGCACCCAGCAGCTGCAGGGCCGAGTCGATGGCTCGCTGCGCCGACTCGGTGGCCACCCATTTGGCCATCGCCGCCTCGCGTGTGATGCGCCCACCCACCACATCCTTGGTCCATGCCGCGCGATACACCAGGAGTGCCGCGGCGTCCACATCGGTGGCCATGGTGGCAATCCGTGACTGCGTCAGCTGGAAGTCGGCGAGCACCTGCCCGAACATCCGTCGCTGTCTCACATGCGCCACTGCCTCGTCGAGCGCGCGGCGTGCCATGCCAAGCGCCGCCGCCCCCACGGTGCTCCGGAAGACGTCGAGTGTGCCTAACGCCACTCGCATCCCCTTGCCCGCTTCACCCACCAGGGCGTCGGCCGGCACACGGCAGCCGCTGAACCGCAGTCTGGCCAGGGGATGAGGTGCCATCACCTCCAGCCGTTCCACCACCTCGAGTCCCGGCGTCTTTGCATCCACAACAAAGGCGGCAAACGATCGTTCGCCGCCTTCGGGATACCGCGCAAACACCACATAGAAATCCGCGATCCCGCCATTCGAGATCCAGGTCTTCTCGCCGTCGAGTCGCCATGAGCCGTCGGCGTTGCGCGTGGCGGTCGTCGACATCGCCATCACATCCGAACCGGCGTCGGGCTCCGAGAGGGCAAACGCCGCGATGGACTTTCCTGCGGCAACGTCGGGGAGCCAGCGCGCCTTCTGCTCGGCGCTCCCGAAGAGCGAGATGGGCCCACCCCCCAGTCCCTGCATGGCAAAGGCAAAGTCGGCGAGGGCGTCGTGCCGCCCGAGGGTGTCTCTCGTCAGGCAGAGCTTTCGGACGTCGAGCGGTGTGTCTCCCTGCGCCACGGCATGCCGCAGCCACCCGGCCTCGCCTAACGCGGCCACCAGACGGCGGCAGCTGGTGTCGGCATCATGATGATCGATAGCCAGTGCTGGGAGGGCGGTGCCGCACCACTCGTCGAGCGCATGCGCAAAGGTGCGGTGGGTCTCGCCAAAAAAGGGCCAGGACAGGAACGACGAATCACTCACTCAGCGGCCCTCGAAGACGGGCTTCTCTTTCGCCACAAAGGCGCGATAGGCGCGCTCGAAATCCCCGGTCATCATGCAGACGGCCTGCGCCTTTGCCTCGTGCGAAATGGCGTCATTGATGCTCATGGCCCACTCTTCGTGCAGGCAGGCCTTGGTCACCCCATGGGCAAACGCCGGCCCGGCGGCAAGGTTCGAGGCCAGTGCACGCGCCTCGGCGCCTAACGACTCAACAGCGACCACGCGGTTGTAAAAGCCCCAGCGCTCCGCCTCGGCCGCATCCATGAACCGCCCGGTGTAGAGCAGCTCGGCCGCACGCCCCTGCCCGATGATCCGCGGGAGCAACGCACAGGCGCCCATGTCAGCTCCACTCAAGCCGACCCGCGTGAAGAGAAAGGCCACGCGGCTTCGCGGGGTGCCGAGCCGGAGGTCGCTGGCCATGGCCAGAATGGCACCCGCGCCAGCGCACACCCCGTCGATGGCGGCGACGATGGGCTGCGGGCACGCACGCATTGCCTTCACCAGCCCTCCGGTCATCTCGGTAAATCGGAGGATATCGTCCGCTCGACCCGCATTGCGCGCCTCGACGAGCGGACCAATGATCTCGTGCACATCGCCACCGCTGCAGAAGTCATCGCCAGCGCCCGTCAGCACGACCGTTTTCACCTCACGCACGTGCACCAGCGTCCGGAAGAGCTGCGTCAGCTCGGCGTACGACTCGAAGGTGAGCGGGTTCTTTCGCTCGGGACGGTTGAGCGTAACGGTGCCCACCCCTCCGTCGAACGACCAGAGAAAGTGGGTAGGCGCGATGGAGTGCGGGGCAACAACAGGCGAAGTCGTCATGCGGGATTGCCGGGGGCGCGGGAAAGATGCGGCGTCACACCCGGCGAGGCCATGCGCCAATAGCGCTGACACCATGCCGTCGTCACTTCTTCTCCAGTAGCCGCTCGAGCTGATCCTTGCCCGACCGGTATTGCCATGGCCAGGGCTGTTCCTTGAAGCCCTGTTGCGCCGCGGCATGCAGGGTCCAATGCGGGTCGGCGAGGTGTGGGCGCGCGAGAGCACACAGATCGGCGCGGCCCGCCGCAAGAATCGAGTTGACCTGGTCGGGTTCGGTGATGGCGCCGACAGCAATGGTCTTCACGCCGAGTTCATTGCGGATCCTGTCCGAGAATGGCGTCTGGTACATGCGGCCGTAGACGGGCCTGGCGTCGGGTGACGTCTGGCCGGTGGAGATGTGCATGATGTCGGCGCCGGCATCGCGAAATGCGCGCGCAATCTCCACGGCCTCCGCCGCGTCCACACCACCGGCCACCCAGTCGGTGGCCGAGATGCGCACGGAGATGGGGCGATCCTGCGGCCACACCTCGCGCATCGCGGCAAACACCTCGAGCGGAAAACGGAGACGGTTGGCGAGTGTGCCGCCGTATGCGTCAGTGCGTTTGTTAGCGAGCGGCGTGATGAAACTCGACAGCAGGTAGCCGTGGGCGCAGTGCAGTTCCAGCATGTCGAAGTCGGCCGTCACCGCCAGGCGCGTGGCCCGGGAAAAGTCGTGCACCACCCGATCCATGTCCTCGCGCGACATCTCGCGCGGCACCTGCATCCCCGGTTTATGTGCCTCGGGTGACGGCCCCCACACATCCCAGTTGTCTTCAGAGAGGGGGACGTCGGTGCCTTCAAGACCAATCCGCGTGCTGCCTTTGCGTCCGGAGTGCCCCAGCTGCAGGCAGATACGTGCGGGGGAAGACTGATGCACAAACCCCGTGATGCGTTTCCACGCCTCGACATGTGCCGGATCGTACATCCCCGTGCAGCCAAGGGTGATCCGTCCCTCGGGCGACACACAGGTCATCTCCGTCATGAGGAGTCCTGCGCCGCCTAACGCGCGCGACCCGTAGTGGACGAGGTGAAAGTCGTTCGGCACGCCGTCGATCGCGCTGTACATGTCCATCGGCGACATCACGATTCGGTTGGGCAGGGTCATCCCGCGCAGCGTGAAGGGGGTGAACATCGGGGGCACCGCCGCCGATGTACCCGGTGCGCGCGCCTCACGCGAAGCTCGCGAGCTGAACCACCGTTCCACACCCTGCAGGTATGCCCCATCGCGGAGTCGCAGATTTTCATGACTCACCCGCTGCGACCTGGTGAGCAGCGAGTAGGCGAACTGTTCGGGTTCGAGACGCACGTATCGCTTGACGTTTTCGAACCACTCCATCGAGTTGCGCGCCGCGTTCTGCAGTCGCAGCACCTCCACGCGCCGCTCCGACTGGTACCGGTCGATGGCCTGCACCATCTCGGGGCTCGGGTTACCGGTGCGTGCCTCGGGCCCTGCCGAGGGCACGGCCGCAATCTGCCGGGCGAGAACGATGGCGTCTTCCATCGCCAGTTTGGTGCCCGAGCCGATCGAGAAGTGTGCCGTGTGCGCCGAGTCCCCCAGCAAGACCACATTGCCGTGACGCCACTGCGCGCAGCTCACGCGCAAAAAGGTCACCCACGGGTCACGCAGCCGATGGATCGTGGCATTGTATTCCAGCGTGTTGCCGTCGAGCCACTCGCCGAACATCGTCTCGCACTGCGCGATGGTTTGTGTAGCGTCCATCGACTCGAAACCGGCGGCTCGCCACGAAGCTTCGTCGCACTCGACAATGAAGGCCGATTGCGTGTCGTTGAAGCGGTAGGCGTGTACCTGAAAGACACCCCACGCGTTTTCAATGACGATGAAGGTGAAGGCGTCAAAACGCTTCCGCGTGCCCAGCCAGATAAACCGCGCGGTCCGCTGGTCCACATTGGCGCCAAAGGCCTCGGCATGTCGACGGCGCACCACCGAGTTCACCCCATCGGCCGCGATGATCAGGTCAGGGGGTGATTCGCCGGATCGCAGCGCCTCCTCGTCGGGCAGTTCGGCGCCGAAATGCCAGCGCACGCCCAGTTCGGCGGCCCGGTGCTGCAGAATTTGGAGCAGGACCTTGCGGGCGATGCCGCTGAAACCGTGCCCACCAGAGGTGATGGTGCGCCCCTTGAAATGGATGTCGATGTCATCCCAATGGGCAAAGGCGCCGGTGATCGCCTGGTACGTCGCCTCGTCGGCCTGCCGGAAGTTTTCGAGGGTTTGGTCAGAAAACACCACGCCCCAGCCGAAGGTGTCGTCGGCGGCGTTGCGTTCGTAGCCTTCGACGTCGATGTCGGGGCGGGCTTTCTTGAGGAGGAGGGAGAAGTAGAGTCCGGCGGGACCACCGCCCAGTACAGCAACCTTCACGTGCACTCACCTGCGACAGGATGGGGCCAACCTATCTCCTCGCACGACAACGAGCCACGGGCCAGCTCAGTCGAGGCCCCAGCTTTCCAGGTCTTCGCGGAGCTGTTCACCCGGGTGCGCGGGACGCCGGTAGTACCACCATTCCCGCTCCGGTTCGAGCCCCTCCTCGGCGGCAATGTCTTCACCCCAGAGACAGGGTGCGTCCTCGGTGAGTTCGCGAAAGCGTGTGTCGCTCTCGTCCAGCTCCTGCGTCACCGATAGCCGCGCCGGTACGTCGGCGACCTCGAGGGCGGCGGCAATCAGGTCGCGCAGATCGAGGTCGTTGAGGTAGTCGTCGAGTGTCAGCTCGTACTCATCGGCGATGGAGTCCACCACCTGTGACCAGGCGTCGACGAGCCCAGGGAGGCCCGCGTCTACAATGTGAGGAGGGCATCCTCGCGCATTGAGGAGCGCACGAACAGGATCCAATGGCGGGGGAGAGTGGGTCATCGGGAGGGCCTCCGTCTGGCCTGACGCTGGAAGTACTTCTCGCCGTCATTTGGCTTGAAGAAGGTGCGGATGGTGCCGTCGCCGTTAAAGGCGATGAAGGCACCCGTGGAGCGCTGGAATCTGGAGATCGTTCCGTCCGCACGCGTGACTTCGATAATGTCGCCGCCTGGTTCGGCATCACGGAGCTGCTGCGCCAGCCTCAGGTACACGGCAGTGGAGACACCGCCGAACTCAGCGCCATGTTTCTCGACGTGTTCGGTGAGGAGCCGGCGAGAGCGAAATCCTATTTCCGGACCGAAGGCTTTGGACGATACCGGTGCTTCGCGCGAAAGCGCTGGGGCCTCGGCGGCAGGAACTATGGCCGGTGGCTGGGGGGCCTCGCGTACTTCACCGCAGCCGGTAAGCGCGAGCAGTAGACCAAAAAGCCGGCGCATCATGACGGGCGCTTCCGCCGGGCTCCCGTGGTGATGACTATCGATCCGCAGCCCGTGAGCGTCATGAATTGGGATGGAATGGATGCCGTCCGCGCGTAGACTTCCACGGCGCGTACGTCCTGCACGTTGATGAACGATTCGATGTCGACGCCCTCGAGCTGTGCCATGAGCATCCCATCGACAAAAACCGCAGGGGAACAGGTCGCCGTGAAGCTGCTGCCGCGCATGCGAATGGAGCCGCCGCCGAAGGTGGAAGGCATGACCATGATCCCTGGGGTGAGGCGCAGGAGGTCGGCAAGAAAAACGGGTTGTCGTCGCTCAATCTGGTCTTCGTCCAGGAAATAGCCAAAGCCACTTTTCTTGCGCTGGAGAAAATCGAGGTACCGCGGGTTCTCCATTATGCGCTGCCCGATCACCTTGACGGTGTCGAGGTAGGTGGTGCGCGATTCGAGGACAAAGTCTTGCGTGACCACGGGGGCAGCGAGATCCACCGTCTGCGTCACCGGCAGAAAGCCGAGCGCCCTCAGGTCCACGGTTTGTGTCCCGGCGGGGAGTGAGTCGACTGTGAAAAATCCGTTGCTGTTGGTGACCACTTCCACCCCACTGTCTGGCACGCGCAGGCGGGCACCCTCGACGGGGCTGCCATTGACCCGCGCGACGCGACCTCGCAGGCTGCGGTCGCCGACACGGACCGGGACTTTCAGGGAGTCGCTGCTCAGAGAATCGTCGGCCACACGTCGTTGCGCCATGATAACCGGAGCGATCCAGAGGTCCCGGTAGAGCAAGCCGCTGCTGGGCACGGAGAGGGTCGCCACACCGGAGGAGTCGGGGCCAAGCCACGAGCGGGCTACGACAATCTCGTCGGTGCCAACACCGCACATCGCAAAGAGACCATCGTCGCGTGCGGTGTCTTCCACCGTACCGAGTTGACGCGAGATGCTGGTGCCTTGCACCACCAGGGTGCTCCACTGGGCCAGCACAGTAGCCCCAGCGGCGAGGCCTCCGGTTGCGGCGTTTTTGACCCTGCCGTACCACAACCCGTGGCCCTTCGGCAGTGGGCCGCAGGTATTCCGGACTACCGTGGCCGCCGATGGGATGGTCAGCATCGCGCGGACCGGATCGGCCCGGTTGATGTCTATCCGCAGCGTGGGCATGTCCAGCCCTAACGAGTCGACCATCGGGTGATAAAAGCCGATGAGCCAGGTGCCGGCGCTGACGCTGTCGAAGGCGTAGCGGCCCTCGGCGTCCGAGCGGGTGCTCAGGGTGGCCGCCGGGTTGTCTCCCCGCACCAGCTGGATCAGCGCGTCGGAGAGGTGCCGGCTTCCGATGCTGTCGTACACCGTCCCGGTGATGCGGGATGTCACCTGCCCGTGTGCGCACGGCGCGAACGCCGTCAGCAGGGCGCCCACGAGCAGCAGCGCTTTCATGTGCCCCGCTTGGCCTTGGTCCAGATCGCCAGGGCACCACAGCCATCCAGCGTCTGGAACTGCGCGGGCATCGATCCTGTCCGTGTGTAGGCTTCCACCGCCTCGAGATCCTGCACGTTCACGAGTGCGTCGAGTCCCGTGCCATCCAGCTCGGAGGCGCGGCTGCCATTCACAAACACCGCCGGAGCGCAGAACATCTGCAAGCCCATACCGTGCATAACGAGTCTCGGGCCGTTGCGCGATGGGAGCAGGGTGAACCCCGTCACGCGCCGCAGGATGTCGGTGAACACCTGCGGGGCAATGCTGTCAATGGACGCCTTGCTGAAGTAGTGACCGATGCCACGCATGCGGCGTTGTTCGAACCCGGCAATCCCGGTGTTGAAATCCCGGACGTCCTTGGCGATCACCTTCACGGTGTCCAGATATTCCGCGCGAGTCTGCATGACGTAGCTGGGAGTACCTGGCTCATCGCCCAGGACATCCACCGGCATGATGACGGGGAGATATCCCACGGCGCGCAGGTCGAGCGTGGCCGAGCCGAGTGGCACGCCCCGAAGGGTGAAATAGCCCTCGTCATTGCTGGTGGCCTCCGCCACACCATCGGCAAAGCGCACACGAACGCGTGGCACAGGGAATCCTTCCCCATGCATCGTGCGCCCGCGAATCACGCCACGATAGTCGCCCCGGGTTGTGGTGACGGGAGTGAGCGATGTGTCCTGCTCAGCCGACGCAAAGAGGTCGCGCTGCAGCAACCCCTGTTCGGGCACCATCAGGGTCACCACACCCGACGCTTCCAGTCCATGCGTGAGGCGCACGCGGACCAGGCCGCCGCGCGGAACCCCGCACAGCTGAAAGGCACCATCCTCAGCAGTACGGACCGTCGCCCCCCGCGTGAGTCGCTGCACTGCGCGGTTGTTCAGCGTGAAGTTTTCCCACTCCACACGCACACTCCCGCCTGCGGCCGGAAGGAGCGAGGTGGCAGAGCGTGCGCGGCCGACCAGCAACCCGGTTTCGCCGTCCGTAGACTTGCACGAGGCCTTGATGATGCTGCCCGCCGTTGGAATCCCCAGCATTGCCACGACGGAACCCGAATCGGGAACCGCGACGGGCACGAGCGGGGTTTCGATCTGCAGGGAGTCCACTCGCGGATGCAGGAAGCCGACCGCATACCGTCCGCGAGGCACCGTGTCGAAGTAGTACCGTCCCTCGGCGTCGGCATAAACGGACTTGAACGGCTGGAGTGCGGCCGGATTGCTGGCGAGAAGCAGCTGCACAGCCGCCCCGGCCAGCGGGCGCCCGGCCACGCTGTCAAAGACGACCCCCGTCACCAGCGAGCCAGGCTGGGCCGACGCGCTACGCGTCAGCCCGGTGAGCAGGAGCAGGAGCAGGAGCAGGAGCCGGCGCACGCCTAACGATTGCTCCGTCGTGGACGCGCCAGCCATCCGCGCGCTCCGGTCCAGACCACGACACTGCCGCAGTCGGGGGTCTGGAACTCGGGGGGAGCCTGAATGCGTCTCGGATAGACCTCGATCGCACGCACCATTTCGGCCGGGATGGCGTCGTCGATGTTCATCTCCACGTGATTGAGCCGTACCCCGTCGACAATAATGACCGGCACACAGGACCCTCGTCCGTCAGACGCGCGCATCTGCACCACCCTGGTCATCATGTCCACCGAACGAATCTCGGTACCCGGCATGCCTCGCAACAGGTCCGAGAACACCAGGGGCCGGCGACGTTCGATGGTTTCGGCGTCCAGAAACTCCCCGTGCCCCAGCCGACGGCGCGATTCAAACCCTGCCTCGGCCTCGCGTCGCGCCGGCCGGCGGGCGAGCACCCGGACCGTATCGATCTCCATCGGAAAGTCGCTCATCGTCAGGTCCACGTCCGTCCCCGTTCCCGGTTCGACATCCACCACACGACGCATGGGCACAAACCCGATCATGCGCACGTCGATAAGCTGGGAGCCGAGGGCACGGGCCGGAATCTGGAACGCGCCCCGGGCGTCGGCGCGCACCTCGTCCTCGGCGCCGGAGAGCCGGATACGCGCGCCCGCCAGCGGTGACCCCGTCGGGTCGCGCACCACTCCGCGTACCAGCGTGGCACTCTGCGGTGTGCGAGCGGCGCCACGCGGCAGGGAGAAGTCGTGCAGCAGCACGCCGTCATCAGGGACGTCGATCTCCAGCACCGGACTCGAATCGGCGCCCGCCATGGCCCGCAGTGCGAGCACTCCACCACGGGGGACTCCGCACACACCAAACCACCCCAACGGTGACGTGCGCGCTGACGAGCTCTGAACCGACGCCCTCGCCCCCCCAGCGGAGAGGGTGATCGCGCTCCACTGCGCATGGAGTTCGCCGTCGCTCACGGTGCCCCGTGTGCTGGCGTCGCGCACATGGCCAAGAATGACTCCGGTCGAGTCGCGCACGGAGCCGGCCCCACACCAGAGCCGGATGATGGAGGTGGCAGAGGGTACCGTCAGTTCCAGCATCAGCGGGGCGCCCGGCCGCAGCTCCACTCGGCGCACTGGCGCATCCAGACCTAACGAGTCGAGCCGGGCATGAAAAAACCCCACCAGGTAGCGTCCTGGTGGAAGTGCGTCGGTCGTGAAGTTCCCCGCGGCGTCGCTGGTCACAGTACGGCGAGCAACGGCCAGCAGCGTGGCATCCACCGGCACGACTTGCACCGTGGCGCCAGCCACAGGCGCGCGCGCCAGGCTGTCGTACACCACCCCTCCGATGTGCTGGGCAGGCAGGGGCCATGCAGCCAGACACCCGGCCACAAGGAGCTGAGAGGTGCAGGCCAGCCGCATGGGCCGCTTACCCCGCGAAGTCCCGCGGCACCGGCGGGTCCACGCGGTAGTCATAAAATCCCTGCCGGCTTTTGCGACCCAGCCATCCACTCACCACCATGCGGTGGAGCAGGGGTGGGGGTGCATAACGACGCTCCTTGAACGCCTCATACATCACGCCACCCACCCGTTCGAGCGTGTCGAGCCCGACATAGTCACACAACGCCAGGGGCCCCGTGGGATGCCCGGCTCCCAGCTGCATCCCCATGTCGATGTCGCGAACCGACGCCACACCGGACTCGAAAGCCCTGATGGCATCGAGCATGTAGGGGACAAGGAGGAGGTTCACGACAAACCCCGGTGTGTCACGCGCCACGATCGCCTGCTTGCCGATCTTCGCCACAAAGGCGAGGGCGGCGGTCATCGTGGCATCACTCGTGGTCACGGTGCGCACCACTTCCACCAGTGGCATGGCCGGCACCGGACTGAAGAAATGCAGTCCCACAAAGCGATCACCGCGGCTGGTGGCAGCCGCCTGGTCGGCGATGGACAGACTGGAGGTGTTCGACGCAAAGACACACTCGGGCGCGGCAATCCGGTCGAGGGCAGACCACACCGCGCGTTTGGCATCCAGCGATTCGACGACCGCTTCGATGATCAGGTGTCGCTCCGAGAGCTTCTCCAGATGATGCGTCACCCGAATGCGGGATCGAGCAGCCTGCGCATCTGCTTCAGATAATTTGCCGCGTTCCACACCGCGGGCCAGTGTTTTGTCGATCAGGGCGCCAGCACGATCGGCTGCGGCAGCCTCGACTTCGCACACCACGGTGTCGATACCGGCCACCGCCGCGACCTGGGCAATGCCGCTTCCCATGAGCCCGCCACCGACCACGCCCAGCGTGAGTGTCTCTGTCATGCCCTAAAATGCGGCTCCCGGCGCGTGGCCGGGAGAGTGGTGGGACGAACCGGCCTCAGCGAGTGAGCGTGTTCAGGATCTCGTTGAGCGGGTTGGTCCGCTTGGGCATGTCGTTGTGCTCCAGCCGGTCAAGCACCTGCTCCAGCGCCAGCTGGGCGCGGATCACTCGTTTGGCGTGCACCCGCCCCGCGATCACGGTCACACTCGTGCCAGCCAGCCCGATCGCACCACCTACGAGCCCGGCGACCATGGCCGAAGCCCCGGGTATCGAGGCCGCCACCGCGACCAGTCCGCCGCCACCTGCGAGGCCCAGCGCCCCAAAGCTTCCGCTCCACCAGGCGGTGCGGCGTCGGCTGTCACCGAAGTCTGCGTCGAGCCGCACCAGGCTGCGCTGCGCGTCCACCGCCACCACAGTGGCCCCCACATCAGACGCGCCGTTCAGCGCGTACGGACGTCCCGAAAAATTGAGTCCCACCTGAAGCGAGCCCACAAAGTCCCGGCGTCCTTCCCAGGTCAGCCGATCGGCAAAACGTCGTTTGGGGCGCAACATTTCCTCGCGCTGCATCCACTGATCGAGCTGGGCCAGCACAGTGGCTGGTGTGCCCTGCACGATGCGCGAGGCCTGCGCCGACGTGCCCCCGTACAACATGCCCATGAAGCCGGCGGCTTCGGGGAGTGTGACACGGGTTCGCTCCTCGGCCAGCGCCTGACGAATGTGCTCGGCGCTGATCCCCACCTCTTTCCCGAGCTCGACCAGCTGAGTCTCCGACATCCCCTCGGAGGGCTCCAGCACCCCAGCATTGAGCTCGGCGGCGCGAGCCAGCACGCGTTCCAGCGCGCCCCGGTCGAGGGCGCCGGGGGTGAGTGCGGTGGAGGTGCGAGAGGAGTCGCGCGTGTCGTCGGCCATGGGGGAAATATCAGATACCGTTGAGCACCAGGTCTACCTGCTTCTGCAGTGCGGCGTACAGCGCCGGGGGGAGTGCAAAGATGCGCTCGAACTGGGCCTTGGCGTCGGCCGAAATCGGCTGACGCGCCCCGCGCAGGTAATACGTGCGATAGCCATCGGCGAGTTCGGGAGCGACACGTTCGAGCAACAGCGCACCACCGCGCACGGCGGCAAGGGTCAAGAGCCGTCCCGTCTCGCCCGACGCCTCGTCGGCCGGTGAGGTGTTGTCCCGCACCACCGCGTTGGACACCGAACCCACGGCTTCGTGCGCCACGACGTACAACGCTTCCGCGGGTTCGGCGCCTGCGGCCGGAAAGGTCACCGCGATGAAGTTGTCGCGCCGCCCGACGTCAATCGACCGGCCTTCACCGCCTAACGTGGGCGACAACACGATGGTGCCCTGCCGCTGATTGGTGCCGTGCATGAAGCGGGCGAAGGCCGCAGCCTGACGAGTGGTCCAGAGCGTTTCGATCTGCGAGCGGGTCCCCGCACGCGTCGCCTGATCGCGACGCCACCAGCTGGTGAAAAAGACCCGTCGCTCATCGTCCAGTGATTCCACAAAGAGCCGGAGCCAGTCGCGGTCGGCTGCCGAGGGGAAATAGGTCCGCAGGGTGGCGTACATCCGCAGCGTTTCATCCGATGTCGCGGCCCGGACATCGCCATTGTCACGAAGAAATCGCTGCACCCCGCGACGCAGGTCGTCCCACGACGCGAAGTAGAGTGCGAGAAAATGCGATGACGCCAGCGCCGGATTCTGGGCGATACGCCGCGAGAGAACCATGGCGTTGCCGTCGAGCAGCGAGGTGGCGCCCGCCGCGCGCCGCGCTGCCGATAGTTCCTGCCGGTATCCCAGCCGAAAGGTCGGCACGAGTGACGAATCGTTCTGGAGCATGGCAAAGCCGTGCAGCCAGAGATCCACGTCCTCGCGCGCGGTAATCCGCCAGCCACTGGCGGCCGCGGTGGTCCGGGAGCCTGGATCACCCGTGGTCGCGGACGCGGCTGGTGCCGTGGCAGTGGACGGGACACTGGTGACCACCACGGTAGCGGGTCGGCAGGCGGCGCCGAGCAGCACGCCTAACGACAGTGCCCCCGCCAGGAGGCGAGGGCGTGTGGTTCGCAGACGTGCGGCGTTCATGGGTTCGACTACGGTCGTTCGGGGAGGGAAGTGTCAGCACTCTGGCTGGCATCCTACCCCGCGCCGTGAGGCCCGTGCCCTACTGGTTCTCCCGCCCGCACGTGATACAGAACTTCCACCCCACCTCGAGCTCGGTGCTGCACGCCGCGCAGTGCTTCACGGTCAGGTTGTGGCCGCAGCCGGGGCAGAACACCACACTTCGCCCTTCGGGAAGGCTGTTCGCGCAATATCGGCAGGAATCACCGAGGTTGACCTTCACGGGAGCGGGACGAATCGCCGGCATATCAGCTTGAGGCGCAGGAAGGGGTTCAAGAGCGGAGACAGCCGGCGATTCGGCCTTGGCCGTCACGGCCTCGGGGAGCGCGGCGGCGGCTTCTTCGGGTGAGAGGAGTTCGAGGGTTGGACGCGCCGCAATCACCATCTGCTGCACCGGCGAGTGCCGGCCATGGTCCTCGATGGCGTCAGTGCGTTCCGGGGTCGGCCGCAGCATGGCGTCCCTCAGCGGCTCTGGCGTAAAGGCCACGCTGGCTGTCGCCCAGGCCCGATACACGGACAAGTCAGGATTGGGAGAATCGAGTTCATGCCGCAGCGCCTCCTGCATCTCCCGCTCACCCGTGAGGAGCCCGCGGGACCCGCTCAGCAGCTGACAGAGCGCCAGTTCGTAGTCGTCGTTGGTCTGCATGCCTAACGTCGACCGCATGGTGCGATACGGTACGAGCTGCTGGTAGATGCGCGACACCTCGAACGAGCGCGCGAGGAGTTCGGGGGCATTGGTGCGCACCTGATGCACGAGGCGCCGGTACAACCGTTCGCAGTCGTCCATCACCCCGGTGCCCTGCTGTTGCTGCAGCAGCTCGGTAAAGCTGGCGTCGTAACGCATGTTAGCGCTTCTCCAGACGGTCAAACTGGGCATCCACGTCGTTGCGATACCGGTCGGGATCGGAACCACGCACCTTGGCGATCACCCGCTCGACCACCGATTCGGAATTCTTCTGCGCGTCCGTCCAGCCAACCTGATATCCCGCCGCCACCCCCAGCATCAGCAGCAGCAATCCCTTCTTCATGGTGCCTCGTTGAAGATCTACGGGAGATTGACGGCGCTGGGGGCAGGGGGTAACGAGGTGGCCTTGGGGAGGGTGCCCGGATCGGGGAATGGCTCGAGCCGATGAGGCGATTTGGCGGTTTTTCCGGCGAGCCACTCGTCAAAACCGGCCTCAACAAGGCCCCCCGATCCCTGCTGCGTTTCCGCCGCCTTCACGGCGATGTCGTTGGCAAACTCGTTCTGGGCGTGCCCATTGTGTCCCCTGACCCAGCGAAAGGAGACGTCATGGCCCCGGGCTGCGCGAACCGCCTCCAGCCAAAGGTCCAGGTTCTCGATCGCCCCCGCCTTCCGCTTCCAGCCACGTCGAGCCCAGTCATGCACCCAGCTCGTCATGCCGTCCACGATGTAGCGGCTGTCGGTGGTGAATACCACGCGAAAGCGATGGCCCTTGGCTGAGAGGGCCGTCAGCGCCTCGATCACCGAACGGAGCGCCATCCGGTTGTTGGTGGTCGCCGGCTCGGCTACCCAGAGGGCACGCCGCACCAGCTCACCCTTGTGCAGATACTCCACGAGAACGCCCGCTCCCCCGGGGTTTTCCCCTTCCTTGCCGTTCCCGAGGCACGATTCGTCGGCATACACTGCAACAAGGGGGGGCGTACTCATCGCACCAGCTCCAGGCGTTCGATCTCGTCGACGCTGATGACCAGCGCATCACCAGTTGATGGGTGACGTCCCACCAGCGTTTCATGCCCACCTCGAATCACCAGGCGCTCGGCCACCACGATGAGCTGTCGCCCCTTGCGCGTGATGCCGAGCCTGGAGCCGCGAGTTACCGCCCGTTCGAGCAGATCGTACTGCGCCACCGACAACGCCATTTATGCGTCCACCTCGTGCCACCGGAGCGCGAGCTGCGCGAGCACGTCCGTGGCGCGTTCCACTTCATCGAGGGCAATCCACTCCTCGTCCGCATGAGCGAGGCCCATGTCGCCGGGCCCGAAGCAAATCGCCGGAATCCCGGCCTCATTCAGCAAGGCGGCGTCGGTCCATGCCGTCACGCCTTCCACCCGTCGTGGCTCACCAGCACCGGCCAACGCACGCTCCAGCGCGCGAACCACCGGAGCCGACTCGGGCACATCACTCGGCGCCTGGGTCAGCGAGTGGTGCAGCGCGACCCGAAGTCCGGGGCGAGCCGCGGCAACACGCTCGCAGCAGGCCCGCATCTCTTCGAGCACCGCATCAGGGGGCTCACCGGGGAGTGTGCGTCGCTCCACCTGCAGCAGGCACTGCTCTGGATATGTAGACCATCCAGTGCCGCCACCGATGGTGGAGGCATGCAGTGAGGCGCGACCCAGCAGCGGATGGGTGCGGGTGACGAGCACCGTCTGTTCCAGCTGCTCCAGTTCGTGAATCACGGCCGCCATGCCGGCAATGGCGTCCACACCCAGGTCATATCGGCTCCCGTGGGCGGCGCGGCCGTGGGCGGTGATCTCCACCCACACAAAGCCCCGATGGGCGGGTCCGATGGCCAGCCGCGTCGGTTCAGTCACAATCGCGGCGTCGGCGCGCACCCCGCTGGCAATGAGCGCGCGTGTCCCGATGCTCGCGTACTCCTCGTCAACCACTCCCGCCACAATCACTTCGCACTGCAGGGCGCCCGCGGCACGCGCCGCAGCGGCACACATCGCGGCCACCCCACCCTTCATGTCGCTGCTGCCGCGCCCGTAGAGCCGGTTGCCCGAGATCTCGGCGCCAAACGGTGCGTGCGTCATGGTGTCGACGCCCACCACATCGATGTGGCCGTTGAACATCAGGGCGCGGCCACCGGTCGGTCCGATGCGTGCGATCACGTTAGGCCGGCCCGGCGCCACTTCGTCCAGTGTCACCCGGAACCCCCAGTCGCGCAGCACGTCCCCGAGGAGCGCGGCCACTTGCCCTTCACCCGGGCCATCGGGACAGAGCGACGGGTTGCGCGAGTCGGCGCGCACTAACGATGCAAGGAGACCTGTGACGTCTCCGCGGGATATGGTGGTCATGCCGCTCGCACAGTAACACCCTTGGTGTCGATCGCGTAGGCGAGTGGCAGCGCGAGGGCGCTCATCGCATCGCGCACCGCCTCTTCCTGCCCGCTGGCGGCGATCACCGCCACACATCCGCCACCCGACGCGCCCAGTGCCTTCCCGCCAATCGCACCAGCCGCCACTGCGGCGGACAACACAGCCTCGATGCGTTCGGTACTGATGGACGGATGCAGGGAGCGTTGGTGTGCCCAGTGCTCCGCCAGGGCCTCACCCAAACCATCCAGGTCGCCCGACGCGAGGAGTGTTGCCATCTCCCCGGCCAGGTCGCGCATGGAAGCCAGCGCATGCACCACCCGCGCTTCTCGTGAGGCATAGGCGCTCAGCACGGCCGTGATGGTGTCTCCTGACACGCGCGATTGCCCCGTGTAGGCCACGATGCAGCGCTGCGCCAGTGCGCTGCGCACCATCTCGCCTAACGGTAACGGGGTCACCGTGGTCGACGTGCCGAAGACCAGATCGAGGGCGCCGCCAAAGGCCGCCGCGTAGTGGTCCTGACGGCCTCCGGCGAGGCCCGCGTCCTCCACTTCTACCGCGCGACTCCACTCGGCCAGCGCCGCGCGGTCGTCGATGGGGAGCTCACGCCATTGGTGCAGGGCGGCGGCGAGTGCCACGCCAACAGCCGACGAACCGCCAAGCCCGGCCCCGGTAGGGAAGTCGCTGCGAATGGTTGGGCTGGCGTTGCGCACGGCGGCCCGTCTGAAAGCCGACGCTGCGAGCGGTCCGTCGGCGCTGAGCACGGCGCTGTCCCGTGACACGGAAACGGGGAGCGGGTCGAGACGCACTTCCGCGTATCGCGTGATAGCAACGTTGCAGACCCGCCCTCCCATTTCTTCGGGATACGGTGGTACATCGGTCCATCCACCACCAAAATCGATCCGGGTGGGAGCGGTGGCGATTATGCTCGGCATGGCGCGAAAACAAACAGGTGGCGACACGTCACGCGACGTGCCGCCACCTGTGCCTGCGTCTGGCCTCTACTTCTTTTTGGCGGTCTTGGCTGCTGCCTTTGGTGCTGCCTTGGCAGCGGGCTTTGCCTTTTCTGCAGCCTTTTCGGCAGGGGCCTTTTCCGCAGACTTGGCTGCAGGTGCCTTGGCGGGTGCCGGTGCAGGTGCGGCCGCCTTGACCACCACCGGCTTCTCGGCGGGCTTTTCAGCTGGCTTTTCTACTTCCTTGGGCTTGGGAGCGGCGGCCTTTGGGGCGACCTCAACCTTCTCCGCCTTTTCGACCTTTTTGGGGAGATCGGTCTTGGGGCGCTTGGCATGAGCCTCTTCGACTTCCTTGAGAAGCTTTGTGGCCTCCTCCTGTGACATCTGGCCGCGCCGCACCATGTAGTTCACCAGGTCACGGGCGCTCTCGATGGCAAAGGCAGAGATACCGGCCGCTGCACCGACCACGTCGCGCATGGCCGAGGCCATTTTGGACCCTGCCTCGAGGCTGATCTCATGGGCCTTGGCGGCCATCTCCGCGACGGTGTCGCGGATGTCCTGTCCGCGGTGCCCGGGCCCGCGCTTTGGCGGCGGCGGCGCGGATGGGGGAGCGTCGAGGGGCTCGCCCGAGGCAAGGTCGGGCGTCAAGTTTTCAGACATCTAGAATTGGCTCCGACCCGTCCGTTTGAGAGACGTGTCACGAGTTTCGGGGTGGGGTGAGGCGCTTGGGGCGTCGGGCGGCCAGACATCCGTCAGCTCTTTAGGCCCGCGAAGCGCCGTAAGTATATGATTTTTCGGCGTCTACGCAAGGCGCGAAGCCCACTGTCGGTGCCAAAAGCCAAGACGCCAGTATGACGGAAACTATCGCCAAAACACATCAGCATCACGACATATGAGGGACAGTAATGATCCACGGCGTTAAGGTGCTCGACCTCAGCCGCGTCCTCGCAGGCCCGCTATGTGGAATGATGCTCGGCGACCTCGGTGCCGACGTCGTCAAAGTCGAACGTCACGGAACCGGGGATGAGTCCCGCGGTTGGGGTCCTCCGTTCGATTCTGATGGCGAAAGTGCCTACTACCTGTGCTGCAACAGGAACAAGCTCAGCCTGGCGGTCGACCTCGAAAATCCGGCCGATCAGGCTCTGCTCCGGACCCTCGTACTTCAGGCCGATGTCGTCCTCGACAACTTCCGCCCTGGAACTCTCGAGCGGCGCGGGCTCAACCCGATCGCCCTCCTCGAGGAGTCGCCAATCCTGATCTGGTGCACCATCACCGGCTTTGGCATGGCCTCCACCCGCCCCGGGTACGACTTTGTGGTGCAGGGCGAGTCGGGGTGGATGGCCATCACCGGTGAACCCGATGGCGAACCCATGAAGGCGGGCGTCGCGCTGGCCGATGTGCTGGCCGGAAAGGACGCCACCATCAGCATTCTTGCCGCGCTGGCCGCTCGCGCCATGCGACCACTCACGGCTGCCGACCGTCGGCTTTCCGTTTCGCTTGCCCATTCGGCGACCTCCGCGCTTGTGAACGTCGCCCAGAACGCCCTCGTTAGCGGCGCCGAGTCGCGGCGCTGGGGCAACGCACACGCCAACCTGGTGCCCTACCAGCTCTTCCGCGCCTCCGACCGGCACCTCGTGGTGGCGGTGGGAAGTGATGGGCAGTGGCGCGCCTGCTGTGAGGCCCTGGGGCTCCCTGCCTTACGTGATGATCCTCGTCTCGCGACCAACTCGGGAAGGCTCGCCAACCGACAGCATGTGGTGCGTGAGCTGAGTGACCGCCTGGCGCAAGACAGCGCATCAGCCTGGATTGCCAAATTGACCGCCGCGGGCGTGCCGTGCGGTGTGATACGCACACCCATCGAAGCACTCGCCGACCTCTCTGCGTCTGCGCGCACGGGGGTGGCGCCACAGGCTCCCGGCACGGTCCGTCTTGCCCCGCCAAAACTCGACGAACATGGTGCACTTATCCGGCGCACCGGGTGGAACGCTTTTGCAGAAGTGACCAGTATCGGCTGAGCCTGTACGCAGTTGAGTGGGAGGTGTTACGCTCGTTTCACTGGTGCGTCAAACCAGTGTGACGACCATCGCCCTCGGACCCATCCCTGTAGCGGGACTGTCGAGACCGCGTGAAAGCGGTTATGCTAGCGCCGTGAAAAACACGGTGCCTGCCGCACTGGTTGACCCTGTTGAGGCCGACCAGGAAGTCATCTCGAAAGTCCTTGCTGGCAACCGCGACGCCTTCGGGGTCCTCATTCAGCGTTACAGCGATCCGCTCTATCGGCATGCTCTCGGCATGACGGGGAGCCCCGATGTAGCAGAGGACATCCTGCAGACGTCGTTCATCAAGGCGTTTCACCACCTCGCAGAGGTGCGTGGCCGTTTTGATGCCTGGGTGTTCCGCATTGTAGCCAACGGATGCAAAGACTGGCTGAAGAACATTCGCCGGACCCATCTGAGCTACGAAGAGGACGATCAGCCGACCTCGTACGCGACGCCGGAAGAAGAGCTGGACCGGACGGAGCTGCGAACGGATCTGGATGGCGCGTTGTCACAACTGCCCGCTTCGCTGCGCGAAGCCTTCGTGATGAAACACGTCGAAGGCCGCTCGTATGAGGAGATGGCAGATCTCTTGGCAACCACGGTCGGAGCGCTGAAGATGCGCGTACATCGCGCGCGCGAGGCGCTCCAGGCACTTCTGGAGGAGAAGTACGCCTGATGCTCGATAACAACTTTGAACGCGAAGGCCGCTCGGAGCGCGAGCGTCCCAACCGCACCGATGATCTTGGGGCAGTGGGCGATCGTGAAGTGCCCCTGGCTCCGGTGGCCACCAGTGACATGGTGAACCGCTGGCTCGACGGTGAGATGTCCGATCCGTCCAAGCTCAGCGCCGATGCCGCGCGCTCCGTGGAATTCTGGCGCCGTCTTGGTGAAGAGACCGATCAGCGTCGCCGCATGGTCACACCGGCGCACATTCCGGCAGCGATCATGGCGGCCCTTCCCCCCGTGGCAACACGTGGCGAGGTGGCTCCGTGGCACCGGCAGGAGACCAAGCTGTCCAACGCCATGTTGTTTGGTGGCGCGTTAGGTCTCGTGGCGCTCGGCGCCATCATTGCCCGCTTGCTCGGCTGATCGATTCGATCTGATGCATTGAAGGCCGGCTCCGAAAGGGGTCGGCCTTTTTTGCGCCCTGGCCAACGCCGACGCGAGGTATTTGGCTCCGGGCCTTCTACCGTGAGGCGACCACCAGGCACCCGCTCGCGATCAGCGACACTCCCAGCATGCGCGGTCGCGTCATTTGCTCGCCGAGCACTCGCCAGCCCAGCAATACGCCCACCACAATGCTGAGTTGCCGCAACCCGATTACCAGACTCGACACATCGGTTTGCAAGGCCACCAGGGTGAGGTAATACGACCCCATGTTCATGACGCCGATACCCACAATGGGCCACTTGTGCCCGCTCCACGCGGCGCGACGCTCCTCCGCAGGAACACGGCGTTGTGCCCACACCAGGTAGGCGGCCGCGACAAACACGGTGTAGAGATACATGTAGGCAAAGGGATGCATCTCCCGCACCGCGGCTTTGTCCCACACGGTGTAGGTCGCCGTCAGAAAGGCGGCAAAGACTGCAAAGCCCATGGCCGGACGCCGGAGCTCGCGTGCCGCTTTGGTGACGGCGGCGCTGGAGAGATCGGAGAGCTGCAGGACGAGGATGCCGCCCACGATGAGCACCAGCCCGCCCAGCGCGCGAAGCCCGAGCCGTTCTCCCAGAAAGAGCGCACCAAGAATCGGGAGAAACACCAGGGCTGCCCCGCGCGACACGGGATACACCACTCCCAGGTCAGCCCGGCGGTATGCGGCTGCAAGTGCCATGTAGTTTGCCAGTACACCGGCCGCGGCCACGGTCACAAAGAGCAGGACACGGCCCGGCGCGGGTAACCCGTTCAGGAATCCCAGCAGAAAGAGCGGCAGAAAGAGCAGCATCTCCGCCGCTTTGGAATACGCCACCACGATCTGGCTGCCCCCCGCTCGTTTGAGGAGGAGGTTCCATCCCGCGTGGAGTGTTGCCGACGTCAGTACGAGGGCAACGGCGCTCCCCGAGAGGGCGCGATCAGCCACCCGTGATCCGCACAAACTTCACGTTGCGCACCCGGCCGGCAAAGATCCGCAGCTCGGTCACCCGTCCGCTGCCATCACGCACAAACCGAATGGTGCGCCCTCGTCCCGAAAAGCCGTCGGTATACACGGGGGAGAGGAGTTCGTCCGCCGTTGGGGGAAAGGCCAGCATGAGCCGGCCGCTTTCCTCGCGCACCACGTACCGCGCCCCCACTTCGGGGCTTTCGTAGGTGCCGGCATAGTCACGGAGGGAAAGGGTCGTGGCGGCCGGCGGCTGAAAGACCGTAAACCGCGACGTCACACCATCTTCATCGGATACTTGCGCTTCGCGTGTGTTGTCGCGGCCGCTGAAGGTGAACCGGTATCCGTTGGTGGTACGGAAGGTGTTTGTTCCGAGCGATTCGGCCGGACTCATCCCGCCCGGCATGCGGATGTTCATCGTCGTGCCCTGGGCCAGCACGTCGAAGGTGTCGTCGGTCTTTTCGTTGCGATATCGGCCGATCCACGGCGTCGCCGTTGCGGCGCTGGCGTTCACACGAGCCGGGGCCGCCGCGCGTTGTGGCAGGAGAAGGTCGGCGATGCGATGCGCGGCCTGCGTGGGGTTGCCGTCGCTGGCGTTGCAGAACACCGACACCGAGACCTTCGCGTCGGGGAGTCGGGTCAGGAAGGTCGAGTAGCCGGCCGTCGAGCCGCTGTGGGCAACTTCCCGCTGCCCATTCCACTCGTCGTGTCGCAGGCCGAGTGCGTAGGGAATGGTCACACCACTCGTCAGGCGCTGACGCGTTTCGAGGATGGTCACAAGTGCCTTGCCACCGGGAATGGTGCCATTGGAGAGCGCCTCATTCCACTTGAGCATATCCCCCATGGTCGTCAGGAGCCCGCCATTGCCGTAGACGTTGGTGAAAGGCATGAACTGCGCGTAGCTGCCATCGGGGCGCCGTTCGTAGGCGGTGGCGCGGTCCTTCACCACTCGCTTGTAGTCGTCGCGCCATTGGGTTTGCAGCATGCCAAGGGGCTTGAAGAGGCGCTCGCGTGAGAAGTCCGCGAGGGACTGCCCACTGACACGGTGCACGATGATGGCAGCAAGGGCGTATCCGGTATTGCTGTAGAGATATTCCGACCCGACAGGAAAATTCAGCTCCTGCTGCTTGGTGACGAGGTGGAGAATGAGCGGAAGGGTGTGCACCTGCATGCCAGGCGGGTTGCCGGTGAGCATGAGCAGTCCCCACTGATCACGCAGTCCGCTGGTGTGCGTGAGGAGGTGCCGGATGGTGATTGGGGCGCCGAAATCGGGGACTTCGGGGAGGTGCCGGCGGATGTCGTCGTCGATGGACAGTTTGCCGTCGACCTGAAGCAGGGCTACCGCGGCCGCCGTGAACTGCTTGGCCACTGACCCCGACTCCATCACGCTCTGCGCGCCTAACGGGATGCCGTACTCGAGGTTCGACATGCCGTAGCCCTTCACCAGAATGGGCTGACCGTTCCGCGCCACACCCACTGCACAGCCCGGCGTGGTGGTGCTCCAGCGCCGAAACAGCGAGTCGACTGCCTGCTCAAAGCCGGCGGGTGCCTGGGCTCCGACGGCCGCCGGGAGTGAGGCGACCAGGATACAAAGGGCGCGCAATCGCATAGGAAGTTCGAGGAGGGTGGGTGGGGTGAAGGATAGACGCCGGAAGGCGCGGCATCCACATTCCGGGCTCTGTCTCCCGGTTCAGCATGCAGCGGCTCGTCCCAACTGTCACTCTCGCGGTGATCGCGCTCCTGGCGCCCAGCCCCACCGTGGCCCAGACGGTGCCCTGGTTTCCGCTCGGGCAGTCTCCCTTGGTGCTCCGCGGCGACGCCAGACCTAACGCCTATCTGGCGTCGGCGGGCCGGCGCGCCATCGCCATGGGCACGGAGGATGGCAGACTCGAACTCTGGTCGTGGCCCTACAAGTGGCTGCACGACTTCCAGCTCGAATTCCGGGTGCCAAAGTACACCCAGCCCATTCCGGCGCGTGATGTCGCGCGCTCGGTCTCGGTGCGCCCGGAAGGGGTGACCATCGAGTACGCGTACGAAACGTTCACCGTCCGGCAGACGATTTTCAGCAGCCTCGATCAGCCGGCGGTGATCATGCTGCTCGAGGTCGACGCCGTGCGGCCCATGGAGATCATCGCCTCGTTCCGGCCCGACATCCATCTGGCGTGGCCGGCATCGTTAGGTGGACAGTACGTCGCCTGGAACGCAAGCGCCAAGGCCTTTCTCTTTTCCGAAAGCCGCCGAAAGGTCAACGCTTTCCTGGGCTCACCGGCCGTCACCCGCGCCTCGGACGTGCCGGCCCACATGCTGGCCGCCGCCCCACCGCAATTTGCCATTGCCGTCGGCGATGCCGGTCAGCGGTACACCGAGCCGCGGCTTGGCGAGCCGCCGGGTGGCAACATCAACGTGCATCAGGCCTACATCCCCATCGTGCTGGCCGGCGGTGAGATGCCACGTGACTCGGCCAGAGCGTTGTACGACCGGCTGCTCACGCCCCAGGGCATTCAGGACGAATGGCGCAAGCGGCTCGATCATGCTGCGGCCATTCGTGCCACCACCATGCGGATCTGGACACCGAGCCCCCTGCTCAACTCGGCGTATGACTGGGCCAAGGTGAATCTCGACGAGTCGATGGTGTGCAATCCCGATTTGGGGTGCGGGCTGGTGGCCGGGTACGGGTTGTCGGGCAGTGCCAGTGATCGGCCCGGTTTCGGCTGGTTCTTTGGTGGCGATGCCGCCATCAACTCCTTCGCCATGAGCGCGATAGGCCAGAGTGATCTCGTGCGTGACGGGGTCTTTCGCTTCTTCGCGAAGTATCAGCGCGCCGATGGCAAGATTACCCACGAAATCTCCCAGGGCGCCGCAAAAATCGACTGGTTCGGGGCGTACCCCTACGCGTTTTATCATGGAGACACCACACCGTTCTGGCTGCTGGCGTTTGGGGAATACTGGAAACAGACCGCCGACACCGCGCTGGTGCGTGAGTTGTGGCCCAACATCCGCAAAGCGTACGACTGGTCACGCAAGGCGGATAGCGACGGTGACGGACTCATGGAAAACACCATTGCTGGTGCCGGGGCGCTCGAGGTGGGCGACTTGCAGGCCGGCATTGTGTCGGACGTATACCTGAGCGGCGTCTGGATTGCCGCACTGGAGCGATTTGCGCGAATGGCCGAGGTGATGCGCGAGCCGGCGATGGCCGCCGAGGCCCGGAGCACACGACAGAAGGCACAGCGGACCATCGAGTCACGGTTCTGGATGCCCGCGCAGCAGCAGTACGCCTTTGCCCTGCTGGAGAAGGGTGCCGTGAACGAGAATCTCACCGCGTGGCCGGCGACCGCGATGAGCTTTGACTCCTTTGATCCGGTGAAAGGCGCCGCCATGGCCGAGCGGCTGGCGGGCGCCGCGATCATGACCGACTGGGGCGCGCGCCCCCTCGCGGCCAGCAGCTCGCTCTTTGATCCGTTGCACTACAACAATGGTGCGGTCTGGCCCTTTGTCACGGGATGGGTGGCGCTCGCGCAGTATCGATACTTCAATGCGTCGGCCGGACGTTTTGCGCTCGAGGCGATCGCCCGCACGGGATTCGACGAGGCCATGGGACGCAACCCCGAGGTGATCTCCGGCCGGGTGTACAAGCCGCTGGATACCGCCGTGCCGCATCAGTTTTTTGCGACGTCGATGGTGATCACCCCGCTGGTCCGAGGCTTGTTAGGCATCGATGTCGATGCGCCCGCGGGCAAGCTCATCCTCGCCCCGCGGCTGCCCGCCGACTGGGATTCGGTGCGCGTCGATGGCATTGCGGTCGGGAAGGAACGGGTGAACGCGGTGATCCGTCGCAAGGCTGGGAGTTATCTGGCAGAGGTATGGCGCAGCAGTGGCGATGCCGGGCACCCGATCGATGTGACCTTTGCTCCGGCACTCCCGTTAGGCGCGACTGGCGTGGTGACCATGGCGGCTGCTCCGGACACACTCCGATACCCAGGAGCGATGGTGGTGCCGCAGACCACCCGCATGCGTGAGCGGGTACGGATGGGGATCAACTGGACGGGTGGATGGGAGTCGGTGGCGCTCGAGCCGGCCGCACGCATCGGCGATCGTTCGACGGCTCTCCGTGTCCTGAGCGAACGCATGATCGATGGGCGTTTTGTCGTCACCCTGCAGGGGCGAGCCCGGCATTCGTACCTGCTGCGGCTGCGTGGTCCCTCGACCATCTCGGCGGTGACCGTGGAGCCGAGTGAAGTGGTGATGCCTGGCTTGCAGCTGGGCGACCGTGATCCGGCAGGGTGGCAGGTGCTACGTCTCACGATGCCTGCGACAGGGAGCGACAGCGACGAGTATGTCACGCTGCGCCTGGTGATGGGGGCATAAACGCGCACGATTGGTCCCACCCGCGCAATTCGGGGTCGCGGCCCGCCATACTTGAGGTCCACCACCAGCGCTCCGATCAAATCATGACTTCTCCGACCATTGCCGCGCGACGAGCAACCTTTCGGCAGCTGCACGAGTCCGGTTGCTTTGTCATTCCCAATCCATGGGATG
The DNA here is from genome assembly GCA_902826615.1 of uncultured Gemmatimonadota bacterium. Taxonomy (GTDB): domain Bacteria; phylum Gemmatimonadota; class Gemmatimonadetes; order Gemmatimonadales; family Gemmatimonadaceae; genus RBC101. Next base: position 477,658 of record CADEFN010000002.1, on the reverse strand, counting down.
TGGGGAGCGCGACGGCGCTGGAACGACTTGGCTTCAAGGCGCTGGCCAGCACGAGCTCCGGATTTGCCTGGTCCCGCGGTCGCCCCGACAATACGATGGCGCGCGACGCGGTGCTCGATCATCTGCGGCAGCTGGTGAGTGCCACCACAATTCCCGTCAACGCGGACTTTGAGAATGGCTTTGGCGCCACTCCCGAAGCGGTGGCGGAGAGTGTGCGACTCGCCGTGGAAACGGGTGTGGCGGGTCTTTCAATAGAAGACTCCACTGGCGACGCGTCGCGTCCCCTGTTTCCCATGGACGAGTCGGTCGCGCGGCTGCGCGCGGCACGCGAGGCCATCGACAGGGCCGGAGGAGATACACTGCTTGTTGGGCGCGCCGAATGTTTCATTGTCGGCGTGAACGACCTCGATGAGACGGTGCGGCGGTTGCGCGCGTATGCCGAGGCCGGTGCCGATTGTCTGTACGCGCCGGGCCTAACGACGCCTGAACAGATCCGGACCGTGGTTGATGCGGTGGCCCCAAAGCCGGTGAACCTCCTGCTTGCTTCGCACCGGAGCATGAGTATCGCCGAGGCGGCCGCGCTTGGTGTGCGCCGGGTGAGTGTGGGTGGTGCGCTGGCCCGTGCGGCGTGGGGAGGCTTCTTTCGCGCTGCGCGTATGTTGGCGGCCCAAGGGACGTTCGATGGCTTTGCTGATGCGGCCACGGGCATGGACGACTTCTTCGGGTTGCACTGATCACTGCGCCGTCTCCCCCGCCAACGCGGGGGTGTGTGCCCGGGGAACGACATGTCGTTTTGTCCGTCCCCGGAATGCCGTCATTACGGCTGTCAGGGGGGGCGCGGCATGGCGGTGTCACAAGGACACTGCGCGATTTCGGGATGGCCTTAACGAAACGCGAACACCCACGTCTGACCCAGAGCGCGTACACGGCTCCACCCCCGTGTGCCGCAGGAGAGATCGTTCATGCGCGTGATGAAAAGCCTTGCCGCCGTTTCGCTGATGCTCGTCGCTGCCTGCAGCTCGGAGCCCACGGCGCCCGCCGCAGTCAGCGACGTCGATCAGCTGTCAGTGGACCTCGCCTCGCAGTTTGCGGATACCCGCGGGGGCGCGGTCGACAAGGCAGGCATTGGAGGTGTGGAGTTTCCGGACAGCCTCAAGCTCTCGGCAGAACAGCGGGCACAGATCGAGGCACTCCACGCGGCCTTTGAAAAGGCCAACGCGGCTGACCTTGCGGCGCTCAAGGCGATTGAAGGTGAGGTCCGGGCCGCCATCAAGGCAGGGCAGTCCCGCGAGGACGTCGCAAAGATTCTTGCCAAGGCCGCGCCGATCCACGGGCGTCTCATGGCCGCGCATGCCAAACTTGCCGCAGATATCTGGAAGGTCTACACCCCCGCTCAGCAGAGCTGGATCACGTCCCGCCGCCGCGCCGACGGCGGAGAATGCCGAGCCGACGCCGCCAAGTCACTGACGGCCGCGCAGATCGAGCAGATCCGCGTGCTCAAGACGCGATTCACCGAAGCGGTGAAAATCCATCTCGAGACCATCAAGAAAGTGCATGAGGAAGCGCGGGCCGCGCGGGCGGCCGGGGCGAGCGCCGAAGAGATCCGGAAAATCCTTGCCCGGGCAGACGCCGCCATGACCGCGGTCCAAAAAGCCGAGCGGGAACTCAAGGCCGCCATCCTCGCGTTGCTCACCGAAGAACAACGGAACAACCGCTGCCTGCTCCGTCTTTTGCTCGGGTAGGCGGAAGGATCAGAACAGGTAGGTGCAGTTCAGGACGGCGTCTCTGGGGGGAGCGAACCGTCCAACCACACCCCCGGGAGCTTCGGCTTCCGGGGGTGCTGTGTTTCAGGCCGGCGTCCGGACGCGGTCCTTGTTCACCGCGTTGGAGAGGTCGCCGCTCGTCAGGAAATTGCGCACCGCTTCTGCAATCTCGACCGACACGTTCAACTGCGCTTCCGCAGTGGAGGCGCCGAGGTGAGGGGTCAGCACCACGTTGGGCAGCGTCCGGAATGGGCTGTCGGCGGGATGCGGTTCCTTTTCGTAGACATCGAGTGCTGCACCCCCGAGATGCCCGTTCTGCAATGCCTCGAGGAGAGCCGCCTCGTTCACCACGCCACCGCGTGCCACGTTGAGCAAGACGGTGCCAGGGCGGGTGCGTGCCAGTTGTTCGGCACCAATAAGCCCGGCGGTCGCGCTCGTGAGCGGCACGTGCACTGAAATCACATGCGACGTCGTGAGTACCTCGTCGAGTGTGGCAAGGGAGACGTCCAGCTCCTGGGCGCGCGCGGCGGTGAGCCACGGGTCGTAGACAATCACGTGCATGCCGAAGGCACGGGCACGTTTGGCCACCTGCCCGCCAATTCGTCCCGCGCCCACCAGGCCCAGGGTCTTGCCGTGCAGTTCGAAGCCCATGAAGGCTTTGCGTTCCCACTCGCCGGCCCGCATGGAGCGATCGGCGGCCGGAATCTTTCTCGCCAGCGAGAGCAGCAACGCCATCGTCAGCTCGGCGGCCGACACCGTGTTGCCGGCCGGGGCGGTAAGCACAGCAATCCCGCGCTCCGACGCCGCCTCGACATCGATGGTGTCCACACCCACACCGGCCCGGCCAATACAGCGCAGGCGGTCGGCGTGGGCAAGTGAGGCGCGGGTGATCTTCGTGGCACTGCGGACCAGCACCGCGTCGGCGGTGGCAATGGCCTGCGCCAGTTCATCGCCGGAGATGACGGGTTTCTTCACCAGGGTGAAGCGGGAATCACTGGCGAGTGGCGCCAGCCCTTCGGGAGCGATCTGGTCAGCGACGAGAACCACCCAGGGTGCGCTCATGCGGTCATTACCTCGCCTAACGTACCGAGCAACACCTCCAGCTCCTCCATGGTGTGGTCTCCCATGTGCCCAATCCGCACCATCTCGTCCTTCATCTTGCCGTAGCCGGTGGCGATCACGAAGCCCTTTGCCTTCATGGCGCTGGCCACCCCCGATCCGGTTTTGCCTTGCGGGACGGTGATGCAGGTGACACCCGGGGCGCGATAGCCCTCAGGGGCAAAGAGGCGAATGCCGGTCTTTTCGCCGAGGTCGCGAGTCCATGCCCAGGTCCGTTCGGCCATGGCGGTGTGACGCGCCCATCGGGCCGCCATCCCTTCCCGTTCCATGTGCGCCAACTGCACGTCGAGGGCGTAGAGGAGCGAGACCGCGGGCGTATTGGGCGACTGATTCTTCTTGTAGTACTCGTCGAACTCGAGGAGGTCGAAATAGAGACCGCGACGTTTGCTTTCCTTCGCGCGGGCCATCACCCGATCGTTCGCTGTACAGAAGGCGAGCCCCGAGGGGAGCGCCATCGCTTTCTGTGAACCAGTCAGAACGTAGTCGAGGTCCCAGGCGTCGCACTCCACGGCGGCAGCGGCCATCGACGACACCGTATCGACCACGAGGACCACGTCGCCTGCGGCGTGCACCACCTTTGCAATGTCGGCGATGGGGTTGAGCACACCGGTCGAGGTCTCGCTATGCACCACGGTGACCACGTCGTAACTGTTTTTCTTCAGCGCCTCCGCCACCATATCGGGGGAGTGGTAGTGGCCGAAAGGAATCTCGAGTTTGTCGGCAGCGATCCCCGAATTCACGGCCGCCTTGTAGAAGCGCTCGGAGAAGGAGCCGTTGATCAGGCAGAGCACTCGCTCACGCACGGCGTTCCGCACTCCCGCTTCCATGAGACCGGTCGCGGACGAGGTGGAGGTGTAAACCGGGCGGGTGGTGCGAAAAACGGACTGGAGCCGGGGGGCCACTCGGGCCATCAGGTCTTCGATCCCTTTGCCGCGATGCGCAATCATCTGCTGCGTCATGGCGTGGAGAACGTCGTGCCTGACTTCGGTCGGACCGGGGAGAAAGAAGCGTCCGAACGGGGGCGCGAGAACGCCGGGAGTTTCGGGAAGGGTCGAGGTCATATGTGATCTGGGAGTCAGGGGCGAAGCAGGCGCTACGAGCGACAGGTGCGACGCGGGCGGCTGCTGTGAAGCTGTGTAGGGGACGCGGTACCGCAAGGAGCGAACACCTGACCCAGGGGCCTCCTGACGCTCGTCGTCGGGAGGCCCGCGTGCGGCGTCAGATGTGAATAGCTCTGCCCAGCACGGCCAGGGCGGCTTCCTTGGTGACTTCGGACAGAGTGGGGTGTGAGTGGACGGTGATGGCCAGGTCCTCCGACGACCCCCGGTATTCAAAGGCCAGCACCACCTCGGCCAGAAGATCCGACACATTCGGCCCGATCATGTGGCAACCAAGGAGTTCGTCGGTGGTGGCATCTGCGATGAACTTCACGAAGCCATTGGTCTCACCCATCGTGCGGGCACGGCCGTTGGCGGAGAAGGGGAACTTGCCCGTCTTGTACTGGCGACCCGACGCCTTCACTTCCTGCTCCGTGAGACCAACCGTGGCCACTTCTGGCCAGGTGTACACGATGGCCGGCATCGAGTGGTAGTGCATGTGCACGGGCTTGCCGGCGATGACCTCGGCGGCAATCACCCCTTCCTCCTCGGCCTTGTGGGCGAGGAGCTTTCCTCCCACCACGTCGCCAATGGCGTAGACGCCGGGAAGATTGGTCTTCATCTGGTCGTTCACGACGACTTCGCCGCGTTTGCCAAGCGCCAGACCTAACGAGGCGGCATCGATGCCATGCATAACGGGTTTGCGACCCACCGATACCAGGACATAGTCGGCGTCGAGGATTTCAGTGGCGCCATCACGCTCCACGTGCACGCGCACACCGGCATCATGCACCTCGGCGCCGGTCACTTTCGTCCCGACGCGGAGGTCGAGGCCCTGCCGGCGGAAAATGCGGTCGGCCTCCTTCACGATCTCGTCGTCGTTTCCGGGGAGGATGTTCGGCATCAACTCCACGACGGTGACCTTCGCGCCGAGGCGCCGCCAGACACTCCCGAGCTCCAGGCCGATGACACCACCGCCAATCACCACGAGGTGTCGCGGCACCTCTGGTATGGTGAGGGCTCCGACGTTGGAAAGCACCCGCCGTTCATCGAACTTGAGGAAGGGGAGTTCGATGGGCACCGAACCCGTGGCAATGATGACGTTGCCGGCCTGGTAGGTGGTGACTGAGCCGTCGGCCGCGGTGACGTCGACCAGGTTGCCGGGGCGCAGGGTGCCGGTGCCCTTGGCCCACGTGACCTTGTTCTTCTTGAAGAGGAATTCGACGCCGCGGGTGTTGGAGCTCACCACTTCGTCCTTTCGCTTCATCATCTGGGCGAGATCGAAGCGAAGCCCGTCGAAGGTGAGCCCATGTTCGTGGGCGTGAAGCCGGGAGAACTCGTAGTGCTCCGACGACTGGAGGAGCGCTTTGGAGGGGATGCACCCCACGTTCACGCAGGTGCCGCCGAGAGTTTTGTCGTATTCCACACAGACGGTGGAGAGACCAAGCTGGGCCGCGCGAATGGAGGCGACGTAGCCGCCGGGGCCGCCGCCGATGACTACGAGGTCGGTGGGGAGTGCCGGGGAGGTCATGGGGAGCGTGGTTGGGGGAGACCGGAACGCCCGTCCGGGTGTGCCCGGCGCGTCCCTATGGATGCGCAAAATAAAGCGGGTGTGGCCGCGCGAAGCGACCACACCCGCCCCCCACACCACGGTTACCCGTGGTGCCCCGTTCTCTGTTCTATCTCAATGACGCCCGGCGCGAAAAGTGGTCACGCTGCCCGGTTGGCGCTGTCGACCCGGGTCGCCGAAAAGCGCCCCTCATGGACCACCTCCCGCCAGCCATGCCGCTGGGTGTGGAACGTGCCCTCGATCCGGCCCTCACACCGCGTGCCTTCGAGCACGGTCACCACTTCGGCGTCCTCGGCGGGGTCGTAGTAGGGGCCGATCAGGGCGACGAACGAGGCGTTGGCGGCCTCGAGCAGCTTGACCCCGGTGGGTGCGATGGTGCGCGTGACAAAAAAGAGAAAGCGGCCTGCCACCGCGGCATCGCTTGACGTGTCACGTATCAGCGTAAATGGCTGTGCGACACCGCCTTCGGGGACGAACTCACCCCGCCAGGTGCCTGCGAGTGCGGCGAGCTCTGATGGTTTGCGAACGTCGGAGCGCGACGGTGGTAACGGTGTGAAAGCGAAACGTGGACTCATTGGCTATCCCTCCAAACCTCCCTACGTGGCGACGTGCCCGCCGGATTCGCGGGTGCCCCACGTTCACGGGATTGGACGCCAAACGAGGCGAAAGGGTTTGCCGCGCCCTCCTCGCCTCGTTGCTGCCTCGCTAGTCGACCGCCAGGAGTGCCGGATCTTCCATCAGCTCCTTGATCTTCACCAGGAAGAGCACGGCCTGCTGCCCATCAATGATCCGGTGATCATAGGAGAGCGCCACGTACATCATCGGGCGAATCACGATCTGGCCATTCACCACCACGGCGCGGTCCTGCGTTTTGTGCAGTCCGAGAATACCAACCTGCGGGAAGTTGATGATCGGCGTGGAGACCAGCGATCCGAAGACTCCACCATTGGTGATGGTAAAGGTGCCCCCGGTGAGGTCGGTCATGGTGAGTTTGCCATCACGCGCCTTTTTGGCTACCGCGGCGATGGCGCGCGCGATGTCGAGCATGCCGAGTTGGTCGGCGTCCTTGACGTTAGGCACCACGAGCCCGGCATCAGAGGCTACCGCGATCCCCATATTCACATAGTGGTGATACACGATGTGATCGCCATCGATGCGGGCATTCACCACCGGGAACTGCTTGAGCGCCATGCAGGCCGCCTTGGTGAAGAAGGGCATGAGGGAGAGCTTCACTCCCTGCTCCTTCTCGATCCTTTCCTTGATGCGCCCGCGCAGCGTTTCCACCGCCGAGAGGTCGATCTCGTTGAAGGTGGTGAGATGGGCGGTGGCGTGTTGTGACTCGAGCAGGTGTTCGGCGATGCGCTTGCGGCGCGTCGTCATCTTCTCGCGTGTCTCGCGTCCGATTTCAGCAGGTGCCGCGGGCGCCGCTGCGGCGACGGCTGGTGCAGAGACAGGAACTGGGGCTGGAGCCGGGGTCGGCGCAGCCGGCATCGTAGCCGTGGTCGAGCGCGCCGCGTGTTCGATGACGTCGGGCTTGGAGATCACGCCACCACGACCCGTCCCGGTCACGTCGGCGAGGTTAACCCCCGAGTCATTCGCCACACGTTCGGCGGCAGGTGACACACGGGCGGGTTCCGTGGCCGCGGGTGTGGGAGCAGGAGCAGGAGGCGCGACCGGGGCTGGAGCAGGAGCGGCGGCGACGGGGGGCGCGACAACCGCCGCGGGAGCAGCGGCAGCACCGGCGCCGCTTTCATCCAGCTCGCAGAGCAGATCGCCCACCTTAACCACGTCACCCTCGGCCTTGAGCGTGCGGCCGAGCACGCCTGCCTTCGGGGCTGGAACCTCGACGGTTACCTTGTCGGTCTCCAGCTCTACCAGGGTTTCGCCGGAGTTGACCCGATCCCCCGCCTTTTTCGTCCACCGGGAGATGGTGGCTTCGACGATGGACTCACCAAGCGGAGGAACGATGATGGGCAGCATTCAGGGATGTCGGAGCCGGGTGTCGGGTGTGCAACTCGCGATGTGGCCGCAAGTTGCGCCGCTGGCAAATATAACCCCTAACTGAGCCCATGCGAGCGCTTACAATCTCGGCGCATGGCGGTATGGAGCAGCTCGCCTACCGCGACGACCTTGCTCTCCCTGAGCTCCAGCGCCCAGACGATGTGCGCGTCCGGCTGGCCTGTGGCGCTCTGAACCATCTGGACCTCTTCATGATAGGAGGGCTCCCCCACATCACCATTACTCCCCCCTGGATTGTGGGGTCGGATGGCGCCGGTGTGGTAGACGCGGCTGGTCCGGGAGCGACCGTGCGCCCCGGGGAGCGCGTGATGCTGAACCCGGGAATCAGCTGCGGCCGCTGCGAGTACTGCACGGACGAAGCAGAACCCCTGTGCCTCGACTACGGGATCCTGGGAGAGCACCACCCCGGCACCCTCGCCGAATATGTGGTGGTACCCTCGGCCAACGTCTCGGTCATCCCGGATGATGTGCCGATGGCACAGGCGGCGGCCTTTCCCCTCGCCACCCTCACCGCGTGGCGGATGGTCGTGACGCGCGCGCAGGTGAAGCCCGGGGACACAGTGCTCATCTGGGGAATTGGGGGTGGGGTGGCTCAGCAGGCCCTGCAGATCTGCAAACGTCGAGGAGCGACCGTGTGGGTCACGTCGGGGAGTGACGAAAAACTCGAGCGAGCCCGCGCGCTTGGCGCCGACGAAACGATCAACCACCGGTCGGTGGATGTGGGGCGTGAAGTGCGTTCGCGCACCCGCAAACGGGGGGTGGACGTGGTGATCGACAGTGTGGGGCAGGCGACGTGGAAGCAGTCGTTAGGTGCGCTGGGCAAACGGGGCCGGCTGGTCACCTGCGGAGGGACGTCGGGGCCGATGCTGGAAACCGATGTGCGTCGGTTGTTCTGGAACCAGTGGACCATCATGGGCTCCACCATGGGGTCGCGGAGCGAATTCGCCGCGATCGCGGCGGAGTTTGCGGCGGGGCATCTGCGGCCGGTTGTGGACTCCGTTGTCCCGCTGACCGAGGGGCGCCGCGCCTTTGAGCGCCTGGCAAGTGGTGAGCAGTTCGGCAAGGTGGTTGTGGATCTGGGGTAGATCATGACTGCTGATCAGCGACCGTTTACGCCCGATGAGGAACGACAGGTGCGTGAGTCATGGCGCACGACGGGTCACGCCCTCTGCCCCCGCTGCCAGGTGCGCATGCGGGAGCGGAGTATCGGTGGCGGGTCGTTCGGTCTGGGCTATGCGCGGCGCAGGGAGTGGCTCCTCTGCCCGAGCTGCCGGGGGAGTGTGCTCTTTGATGCGGCTCGGGGCACGCGCACCTGAACGTCGGGCATTCCCGCGCACGCCGTCCTCCCAGCGCCGTGGAGACCTGGGTGCGAATTGGAAGACCCCGCTCTCGCGTGGGAGACGTCAAAGTCGTGAGGAGACGTGCAGCGGAGTGATTAGATTGGGCAGCTGGATTCACACCCCGACGCTTTCGCCTCGACCGTGACCTTTTTTCAGCGCCTGCAGGACAGCTTTGCCCAGCTCGGGGAAATCGTCCCCGCGTTGTCTGGCGCGCTCATCATCCTCTTTGCCGGGTATCTCCTGGCCAAGCTGCTCGAGAAGGGTGTCGAGCGCATCCTGCGGCGGGTGCGGCTGAACAGCTTGCTCGAGCGCGGCGGGGTGATGGAAGCCGTGGAGCGCACGGGCTCGCATTTCAATCCCACCCGGGTCGTCGGCAAGCTGTTCTTCTGGTTTGTGATGTTTGCCGTGATCATGGTGGCGGCCAATGCGTTAGGCATGGAGTCGCTCGCCGAGGTGTTTGCCGAGCTGGTGGGCTACATCCCGAGTCTGATGTCGGCGATCGTGATTCTGATCGTGGGCATCGTGCTTGGCCGGTTCACCGGCGGGCTCATCATGGCGTCGGCGGGTGCAGTGCAGGGTGGACCAACCCTCGCGCGCGTCGGTCGCTGGGGCGTGGTGGTGCTGGCCGTCTTCATGGCGCTGCAGGAGCTGGGCATTGCCACCGACATTGTCACCACGGCCTTCGCGATCCTGTTCGGCGCGATTGCGCTCGCGATGGCGCTGGCCTTCGGGCTCGGCAATCGCGAACTTGCCGGCGAAGTCACGCGTGACTGGTACACCCGTTACAAGGCCGAGCGCGACGCCATCGAGCGCGAAACGGCCGAGCGTGAGCAGGAAGAAGAAGCGGAGCTGGCCGCCGAGGAGGTTGCCGACGACGCCGAAGCGCAGCAACGCGTCACAGCCTCTGATAGTTAGGGGAATCGCCCTGTCCGCCCGTTTGCCCTCGTACGCCCCCACCGCCCTCGCCCCCATGGCCACCCTCGCTCCCGCTGACCTCTCCCTCGACGAACTGTGGATGCCCTTTACCGCCAACAAGGCGTTCAAGCGTGCTCCGCGTTTGCTCGCCAAGGCGCATGGCATGTACTACACCGATGTTGACGGGAACGAAATTCTCGATGGGACCGCAGGGCTGTGGTGTGTGAATGCCGGGCATTGCCGTGAACCAATCGTGACCGCAGTGCAGAAGGCAGCGGCCACGCTCGACTACGCCCCCGGCTTCAACATGGGGCACCCACTCCAGTTTCAGCTCGCGAGCAAACTGGCAACCATCACCCCGGGCGATCTCGATCGCGTGTTCTTCGGCAACTCGGGTTCGGAGGCCGTCGACAGCGCGCTCAAGATCGCGATTGCCTATCACACGGCGCGAGGGGAGACGCAGCGCAAGCGATTCATCGGACGCGTGCGCGGCTATCACGGTGTAGGGTTTGGCGGCATATCGGTGGGTGGGCTGGAGAACAACAAGAAGGCCTTCGCGTCGCACCTCATGCCGCACACCGACGCCCATCTGCCGCAGACCCATGGGATCGCCGAGAACCTGTTCACACGCGGGCAGCCGACGCATGGTGCGCACCTGGCCAACGCCCTCGAGGATATGGTGGCGCAGTACGGCGGCGATACCATCGCGGCCGTCATCGTCGAGCCGGTGGCGGGTTCAGCTGGCGTGCTGGTGCCGCCCCAGGGATACCTGCAGAAACTCCGCGAGATCTGCAGTGCGCACGGTATTCTCCTCATCTTCGATGAGGTCATCACCGGCTTCGGCCGCCTGGGCTCTGCCTTCGGTGCGACCTACTTCGGGGTGACCCCCGACATGATGACGGTGGCCAAGGGGATCACCAACGCCGCCGTCCCGATGGGCGCCGTCTTTGCTCGCAATGAGATCTACGAAACGGTTGTGAATGCCACCGAAGCCGGGATCGAGTTCTTCCACGGATACACCTACTCCGGGCACCCACTGGCCTGTGCCGCCGCCATCGCGACGATCGACCTCTATCGCGATGAGGCGCTCTTCGAACGCGCCGCAGAGCTGGCACCGTACTGGGAGAACGCGGTGCATTCGCTCAAGGGAGAGCCGCATGTCATCGACATTCGCAACCTCGGCCTTGTCGCGGGCATTGAACTCGAGGCACGTGGCGGCAAGGTCGGCGCGAGGGCCATGGATGTTCACGTCGACTGCTTCAAACACGGACTGCTGATCCGTGTGACCGGGGACATCATCGCCCTGTCGCCCCCGCTGATCATCGAGAAGCCCCAGGTCGATCGTATCGTGGATGGGATTCGCACGGCGTTGCGCCGCGTAGAGTAGCCGGACACCGGCGACCCGACATTATCGAGACCCCCGCTTCCGCGGGGGTCTCGTTGTCTTTGGAGGAATGGGCAGGCGGAGACTTGCGCGACGGACCACCCACCGCAACTTCTCGAAAACTCCCAGACCAGGTGCCTGATGCTCCGACTCCGATTTGCCGCGCTGGCCCTCAGCCTTGCAGGGCCCAGCCTCGTGAGCGCGCAGAAACCTCGCGAACACGACCTCAAACTCCCTATCGGCGGCACGCCGGGCGCCCTCAATGCCATTACCGATGTGGCCGGCGTCGAGGTTGGCCACACCACACTCATCAGTGGGAGTGGCAAACTCGTGGTGGGCAAGGGACCGGTTCGCACCGGGGTCACCGTGGTCCATCCCCGGGGCAAGTCCAACCCCGACCCTGTCTTCGGTGCCTGGTTCACGCTCAATGGCAACGGGGAGATGACCGGCACGACCTGGTTGCAGGAGGGTGGCATCCTTGAAGGACCGTTAGGCATCACCAACACGCACTCGGTTGGTATCGTGCGCGACGCGATCCTCATGTGGCAGGTCGGGAAGCCGGGGCTCCAGCCATGGGGCCTCCCGGTGGTCGCCGAGACGTATGACGGCGGGCTCAACGACATCAATGGATTCCATGTCACGCCGGAGCATGTGAAGGCGGCCCTCGATGGGGCCAAGGGTGGACCGGTGCAGGAAGGGGTGGTGGGTGGAGGGACGGGCATGGTGTGTCATGGCTTCAAGGGAGGGATCGGGTCTGCATCGCGTGTGTTGCCGAAGGAGCAGGGCGGCTACACCGTGGGGGTGCTCGTGCAGTGCAACTATGGTGGACGCCGTGACCTCCGGATTGCAGGAGTGCCGGTTGGCGAGGAGATCTCCGACCTCCTTTCCTGCTTTGCCACATCAGACATTCCGGCAGGGCCCAATCGGCGGCGGTGCGACCAGCCCGGTGGCAACAACGACGACGCCAGCAATCCCAATCACGAGCAGGGATCGATCATTGTCATCGTTGCCACGGATGCGCCGCTGCTGCCGCATCAGCTGCAGCGGGTGGTCAAGCGCGTGGCGGTTGGGCTGGGCCGGCAAGGCGGCTTTGGGGGGAACGGCTCGGGTGACATCTTCCTCGCCTTCTCCACGGCCAACGCCAGAACGGGGATGGCGCCCGATTCGTCGAATGTGAAGATGCTGGCCAATGCCATCATCTCCCCGCTCTTCCAGGCCACGGCATGGGCCACGGAGGCGGCCATCACCAACGCACTCCTGGCCGCCGAAACCACCACCGGCGCCAATGACCTTCGAGTGTATGCCATGCCCCGCGATCGCATGCTTGCGGCCATGAAGAAGTACGGACGCTTGCCGTAGCCAGACCCATGCGCCACGACGACGTCACTCGACGCGACTTTCTCAATGGTGTCGCCATTGGCTTGGGCGCGTTAGGCAGCCTGACCCCCGCCGACCTCCTGCGCGCCGGCATTCTGCAGCAGGCTGACGACTATCCCCCGGCAAAGACCGGACTGCGCGGGAGCAATGAGGGATCATTCGAAACCGGGCATGCCATGCGCGATGGCACCCGAGCCGATCTCTTCGGACGTCCCACCGACGTGGATGGCCGGTACGATCTCATCATCGTGGGCGCGGGAATCTCGGGGCTGAGTGCGGCCCATTTCTTCAGGCAGCAGGCCGGACCAAACGCCAAAGTGCTCCTGCTCGACAACCACGACGACTTCGGTGGGCATGCACGTCGCAACGAGTTCACCGTCGATGGCAAAACACTCCTCGGCTACGGTGGCACGCAGTCGATCGATACACCCGGGGCGTATTCCCCCGAGGCCAAGCAGCTGCTGAAAGATCTGTCGATCGATACCCAGGCCTTCTACAAACACTTTGATCGCACCTACTTCGAGCGCCTTGGCCTGAACTCGGGTGTTTTCTTCGACAAGGAGAGTCATGGGCGTGACGTGATGGTCGCGCGCAAGCGCGGGCAGGCCCAACGCGAGTTCCTGGCCCGCACGCCGCTCACCGACGCGACGCGCAAGGAACTGCTGCGCCTCGCCACGGAAAAGAAGGACTATCTGGCAGGGAAGACAAAAGAAGCAAAGCTCCAGCTGCTGGCCAAAACGAGTTACCGCACCTGGCTGCTGGAGTATGTGAAGATCCCGGGGCCGGCGGCCGACTACCTGCAGAATCTCACGCACGATCTCTACGGGCTCGGGATCGACGCGGTCCCCAGCGGTGACTGCCGCAGCCTCGGCTACGACGGCTTTGCCGGCCTCGGGCTCGGCGAAGAGCCCGGCCCGGGCGTGGGGCGCTCGGCGTACAGCACGGTGGACGAGCCGTACATCTTTCATTTTCCGGACGGCAACGCGAGTGTCGCGCGGCTGCTGGTGCGTAGACTGATTCCCGGTGTGCTCGACGGCACCACCATGACCGATGTCGTGACAGCGCGTGCACGCTATGGCGCCCTCGACGATGCGAGGAACGCCGTGCGTTTGCGGCTTCGCTCCACGGCCATTCATGTACGGCACACACAACCTGGGGCTCGCGGGGATGTGCAGGTCACTTATGTGCGCGATGGCAAGGTGTATCGGGTGAGCGCTGCACGATGTGTGATGGCCTGCTGGCACGGCATCATTCCGCACATCTGCCCCGAGTTGTCCGCCGCGCAGAAAGAGGCGATGAAGTTCCAGGTGAAGGTGCCGCTGCTCTACACCAATGTTGCTATTCGCAACTGGCGGGCCCTGGCGTCGCAAGGTGTCTACAGTGTGCGTGCCCCCGGCATGTTCTGGAGCAGGGCCACGGTGGATTTTCCGGTGAGTATGGGCTCGTATCGCTTTGCGCGCGGGCCGGGTGAGCCGGTGGTGCTGCACATTCTCCGTACCCCATGCAAACCGGGGCTCCCGGCAAAGGAGCAGCAACGCGCGGGGCGTCAGGAACTGTTCGAAACGCCGTACGCCACGCTCGAAACGCGGCTCCGTGACCAGCTGCAACGCATGTTTGGCCCCGGCGGCTTCGACGCCGGTCGTGATATTGCCGGCATCACGGTCAACCGCTGGTCACACGGCTACACCTACGAGTACAACTCCCTCTACGATCCTGTCTGGGCGCCCGGCCAGGCGCCGCACGAAAAGGCACGACGCACCCACGGGCAGATTGCCTTTGCCAGCAGTGACGCCGCCGCCTACGCCTACACCAATGCCTCCATCGACGAGGCGTGGCGGGCGGTGCGTGAGCTGACAGGGGCGACCCGATAGGGGTGCCGACGAACTGTCGGGTCTCGCGAATGACGGGGTTCAGGCGGAACTTGTCGCCCCCGCCTGTCTCCGGCACATTTACCCCTCTCTCGCCAGCGCCGCTTCATGATGCCACGTCTTGTTCGCCGAGTTCTCCGATCGTCGCTGGCCCTGCTCGCTATGAGTGGCGGAGGGGCGTGTTATCAGTACAGCACTGTCGCGGTGACCGATGTGCGTCCCGAGGCAGACATCCGTGCGCGTGTGTCTGCCGTGGCTGCGGACCGAATTCGGCAGGGCCCTGAGGCACAGGCGCGGCTGCTTCGCGGGTTCACAGTGGCGGGTCGCGTTTCGCGCCTGACGCAAGACAGCGTGGTGATTGGAGTTGAGCGAATCGAGATGGAAGCGAACGTCCGCGCAAAAACGACGCGGAGTGACTTCGCCCTTCTGAGGTCAGACCTTCAGCAAGTCCAGCTCAAGCAGCTCAATCGCCGCCGAACGATCCTCACCTCGACCGCCCTGTCGCTGGCGACGGTTGCCGCAGTGGTGATCGCGGTGGAGCGTGGCGGGCGTTCCACGGGGTCGACGCCAACCCCGGGAGGTCCTCCGGAGCAGCGTATCCCGCTCGGTGTGAGAATCGGCTTTCCCTGAGGCTTGGGCTGGCAGCCACACGCAGTGAGCCTGGCCGATACGGGCTAAGCCACCGGCAGCCGTAGCCCTACTCATCACCGCAGGTGTTGCGGCAGCTCGCCACTTTCGTCGAACGGTGGTCTCAACCACGCGGCCAGCAAGAGATGCCTGCCCGCCTCGATGGCTTTGGCGCATGACAGTCCGATTCTTGGGACTCGTGTAAAACAAACTGCAGCAACAGGTTACGAGATCGGCTGGCACACACGCCCGCTGCTGGTCCCCCGAGCGGGCGCAACCATTGCTCTGGGGCTCAGCGGTAGGGTTGCGACGGGACAATCAGCGCACGGGAGGGGCATGGGCCTTGTCAGGGAGGTAAAGGGTTTCGCCGGCTTTCTGCATGGGCTCCCGCGATTCGTGCGGCAGCGCTACACGGCCGACGCCGCCCGAGCCGCGGTTCAGAACCGCCTTCGCTGTCGTGACGCGAATTTCCTGGCAAGCGTCGAGCGCACCATCTACGGCAACTCCCGGAGTCCGTATCGGGCAATGCTTCGTCTGGCGGGTCTGGAATTCCGCGAGGTGGAGCAGCTGGTGAGAACTGAGGGCGTCGAAGGCACGTTGCGCACCCTCAGGGCTGCGGGCGTTTGTGCGACCTTTGAGGAGTTCAAGGGGCTGAAGCCCTTGGTGCGCGGGAGTCAGGTGATCCCCGCCGAAGCAGCGGATTTCGACAACCCCGGGCTGCGCCGCTTCACGCAGCAGGGGACGGGCGGAAGCACCGGCACGTCGCGTCCCGTGTTGCTTGATCTTGATCATCTGCAGGACCGGCTCGCCATGAATCTCCTCGGCGACATCGGGCACGGCACCTTCGGGCTCCCGCAAGCAACATGGTTCGAGATCCCTCCCGGCAATGGACTGGGCACCGTTCTGCAGCGGGCGGCCACC
This sequence comes from uncultured Gemmatimonadota bacterium, assembly GCA_902826615.1. Classification (GTDB taxonomy): domain Bacteria; phylum Gemmatimonadota; class Gemmatimonadetes; order Gemmatimonadales; family Gemmatimonadaceae; genus RBC101. The sequence continues at coordinate 461,658 of CADEFN010000002.1, read as the reverse complement.
GGAAGCCCGGTTGCGCGCTGGTTTTCCCCTGTTGTTGGCAACAACGATGGGGCATCGTCGCGATTCAAGTGGGCCACGTGGGCCTCGGTCGCTGTGGCGCGGGCGGCGGGTGCATCGGTGCCCTACCCCGAGTTCCTCAAGCTGGAGGATGCCGGTGTGATTGCGCGCTGGGCGCGTGACACACTCAGACAACATGGCCGCTGCGTCATCCGCGGGCATGTGTCCAAGATGTTGCGCGTTTGTATCGCGGCCGTGGAGGAGGGCATCGATCTCACCGGCGCGATTGTAGTCGCGGGTGGTGAGCCCCCGACTCCGGGCAAGGTGGCGCAGATCCGCGCGTCGGGGGCGACGTTCCATTCCAACTACTTCTTTGTCGAGGCGGGCGCGATCGGGATGAGTTGCCCCAATGGCAACGATCCCAACGACCAGCACTTCTTCAGCGACCACCTGGCACTGATCCAGGCGCCGCGTGAGGTGCCGGGGTTCGATGTCTCGGTCGACTCCTTTCACTTCACGACACTCCTTCCGGCCGCGCCCAAGATCCTGCTGAACGTCGAGCTGGACGACTACGGCACGGTCTCCACGAAGCGTTGCGGCTGTTTCTTCGAAGAGCTGGGCTTCACCACGCATCTCTCGGACATCCGCAGTTACCGCAAACTCACCGGTGAAGGTGTCACACTGGTTGGGTCCGACATGGAGCATGTGCTCGAACAGGTGCTGCCATCCCGGTTTGGCGGTTCGCCGCTCGACTATCAGATGGTCGAAGAGGAGGACGACAAGGGCTTCACGCGTCTGACTATTCTTGTCGCTCCCGCGATTTCCCTGCCTGACGAGTCATTGGTGGTGACGGCGGTACTCGAGGCACTACAAAAGCGAGGAGGAGCGGCCGAGATGTCGCGCGCCATCTGGCAGCAGGCCGATACCCTGCGGGTACGCCGCCAGGCGCCGATCTGGACCCAGCGCGGCAAGTTCCACTCGCTGCGGAAAGTCAGGGTCCCTGCTGCGTCAGCGGGTGCGTCGTCATGAGTCGCGCCGGACTGCTGACATTGCTGCTGGCCGTCATGGCCTGCGGCACGCGTGAAGCGACGCAACGCCCCGGTGAGCGCGCGACGCTGCGTATCGTGACGCAGTCGTACATGAACTTCAGCATGTTCCACATCGGGAAAGCCGACTCCATTTTCCAGCGCCACGGAATTGATGTGGAGTGGGTGCCGGTACAGAACTCCACCGAGAGCCTCCCGTTGCTCCTGAATGGCACCGTGGACGTCTTGCCGGCGTCCCTGCAGCCGGGGATGTACAACGCCATGGCGCGCGGTGACGATTTGCGAATCGTAGCCGATCGCGGGTACCTCCCGCCCGGTGATTGTACTACCCTCGCTTTGTTGCGCTCCACCGCTGGCACGCCCAAGCGCGCCGGAGGACGTGTGCGTGCGTCACTCGAGCGCGGGCCTTCGATGGTCTATGTGGCCGAAGCAATGCTGGCTTCGGTCGGCGTGGACGTCGCCACCGTCGAGCGGGTCGACATTCCACACGCGCCCGAAATGGACGCGCTCAGCAAGGGTTCGATCGATGTGTCGTTTTCCGGCGAGCCGTGGGTCACGCGCAATGTGCGCACGGGTGCCGGAACAGTGTGGGTCCGGGCGCAGGACGTTCTGCCTAATCATCAGATGTCGGTGGTGCTGTTCGGGCGGCGGCTGCTCAGGGACGACCGTGCGCTCGGCGAGCGGTTCATGACGGCGTATCGCGAAGCGGTGGCGGTGCACAACCAGGGGGCCACGCCGCACAATGTGGCGATTGTCGCCGCGGCCACACGCGACGATCCTGACGTGATTCGCGCGGCGTGCTGGATACCGGTCCAGCCATCACTCCGGATCAATCTCGCCTCCGTGCTTGAGCAGCAGTCATGGATGGTTGCCAGGGGCTTGGTGACCAGCCCGGCAAGTGCCGCACAGATCTGGGACTCGTCGTTTGTCGTGTCTGCCGACACGGCCGCGCAACGTCTGAAAGGGAGGTAGGGGATGCAAATTCTTCTCAAACTGGGTCTGGTGATGACCGCATTCGGCACAGCGGCCCAGGCGCAGTCAACGGACAGCACGGTGCGGACGACCACGATGCTGCAAGTGCAGGTCACCACGGCGACGCGCACCTCGCAGGCAGTGGGGCAGCTCCCGGTGAACATCGCGGTACTCGGACCGGTAGCGCTGTCGACCACGGCATCGAAGTCGGTGCCTGACCTGCTGCGCGTGATCCCCGGTTTTTCTACACGCGACTATCAGAGCGCACTCACCATGCATCCGTCGCGGTCGGCGCCGGCCATTCGTGGTTTGGGCGGTGGCACATCCGCGAGTCGCATGCTGGTGCTCATGGATGGGGTCCCGATCAACGAGCCCTTCGCCGGCTGGGTGTTCTGGTCGCGCGTGCCTGTCGAGCTGGTCAGACAAGTAGAGCTGATCCGTGGGGGTGGGGCGGGAGTGTGGGGCGACCGGGCGCTTGGTGGGGTGATCAACATCGTGACCGAACAACCCAAACGTTCTCATGCAACCCTGAGTGTGGCCGGCGGGAGCATGAACACGGTCCGCACGAACTTCACGGGGAGCACCCGTGTCGGTACGCTCGGACTCTCCGTGTCTGCCGACTACGCCGAGACCGGCGGGTTCATCAACGTGCCGGCGTCCATTCGCGGGCCCATCGACGCACCGGTAGACTCGCGGAGTGTGGTGGGATTTGTCCGCGGTGTGTGGGATGTGACCCCGATGCTGCAGCTGAATGCGTCGGGGAGTTACCTCGACGACTATCGCAATGGCGGAACGCGCCAGCGAAAGAACAGTACCGCTGTGAAGGACGCACGGGCGGGACTCCGGTATCTCACGGCGGGTGGGAGTGTGTTGACCGCAAACGCGTACGCCAACGCCTCTGTGTTCGACATGTTCAACACCACTGAGGCGGCGGACCGCAGGAGTGAGGTGCCCTCACTCAACCAGTTCGACGTCCCGGCAAACGCTCAGGGGGTCCAGGTGCAATGGGCGCGTGCGTTTGGTCGGCATCAAATTGCTGCCGGCGTGGATGCTACCTGGATCGACGGCGAGGTGAACGAGGATCAGGCCTTCCAGGTGAATCAGTTCACACGGCGGCGTCATGTGTCCGGTGAACAGCGTGCTCACGGCATCTATCTCCAGGATGCGTTCAGCGTCAACGATCGACTGCAACTTCTGGGCAGCGTGCGGAGTGACCGGTTCCGCTTCCCCGACGCGATGCGACGCGAGCGTAACATCCAGACTGGCGCCACCATCGTCGACTCGACGTATGCCGCGACGTCGGGTGGGCACACCAGCTACAACGTGGGCCTGCGGCTCCAGGCGACGAGTGCGCTGGGGCTCCGTGGGTCGGTGTACAGTTCCTACCGTGCCCCAACGATGAATGAGTTGTTCAAACCGGCGCGTGAAGCCGGGAACACGATCATCGAATCCAATGCGACGCTGGGACCGGAAACGCTCAACGGTGCCGAAGTCGGCGCTGATCTGCGGTTAGGCTCTCGAGTCATGACACGTCTGACCACATTCTGGAATCAAGTTGACAACTCCATCGTGGACCGCACCATCGGCCGGACGACTACCGCGGGACGTACCATCGCTCCGTGCGGTTTTGTCTCGGCCAACGGGACCTGCCGGCAGCGCGACTACTTTGACGAAGTCGTGGTTCACGGCATTGAGTCCGAAGTGGAGATGCGGGCGTCGGAGTCGTGGACAGTTGCCGCCTCTCACGTCTGGAACCCTACGCGCGTCAGTGAGTCGACGCGCGATCCGGCGATGGTCGGGCGTCGTGTGCGTTCCGCGCCACTCAACAGCGGCACAGCGAGTGTAACGTACGCGAGTGTGCGTCCACTCGGCGGGAATGTCATGGTGCGGTACATTGGCCGTCGCTACGACGACGACCTCAACTCCCTTCCGCTTGCGCCCTTTGCGGTGCTTGACGCTCGGGTGAACTACCGGCTGCCGCGGATGGCACAGGTGTATGTGAGTGCCGAGAATCTGCTCAATCGCACATACCTCGTGACTCTCACGGCTGCTGGCCTTATGCGCACCGGCAATCCGCGTCTCATCGAAGGTGGTATCCGGGCGTCATGGTGAGTGGCACGCTGCGGACCGCGTCGGCTGGAAGGACATCGCCGGAGGCGTCCGCCACCGAAACCCCCGCGCTGACCTGTTCACACCTGTCGGCCGTGTATCCCGGCCGACAAGGCGATGTGCAGGCGTTGCGCGACATTGGTTTCAGCATACGAGATCGCGAGTTCGTGTCGATTGTAGGGCCGAGCGGCTGTGGCAAGAGTACCCTGCTGCGCATCATTGCGGGGCTCCAGCAACCCACGGCCGGCAGTGTGTCATTTGGGGGAGCCTCCCGGCCGGGTACGGGGCTGGTGTTCCAGGAACACGGCACCTTCCCGTGGATGACTGTCGTGGAGAATCTCGCCTTTGGGCTCGAGATGCAGGGAATGCCACGAGACGAACGGCAGGCACGCGCGCTCGACTACGCAAACCGGCTAGGCCTCGGCCAGTTTGTGCACGCCTTTCCTCGAGAGCTTTCGGTGGGGATGCGGCAGCGGGTGGATATCGGCCGAGCCTTCCTTTCGGGTGCGCCACTCCTGTTGATGGACGAACCCTTTGGTGCCCTCGACGCACAGACCCGCTGGGTGCTGCAGGAAGAGCTGCTGCGCATCTGGCTCGAGAGCCGCAAGCTGGTGGTGTTCGTCACGCACGATCTCGATGAAGCCGTGCTGCTGAGCGACCGCGTGCTGGTGATGAGCGGGCGGCCCGGAACGATCCGGCAGGACGTGAGCATCGACCTGCCAAGGCCACGTGATTCCCGTCGCGATCATGCCGCCATCCGCGAGTATACCTGGCACATGTGGCAGTTGCTCGAGCCCGACGTTCGCAGTGGCCTCGCCATCAAGGGTTAGGCAATGACACATCGTCTCTCTGAAGGGCGGCGTACTGCGGCCTTTGTGGCCGTGGCGTTGTTCGGGGCCTGGGAGGTCGCATCGAGAAGTGGCGGGCTTTCGCCAACCTTCATGCCGGCACCAACGACGGTGCTGGGCACACTGGGGCGCGAATTGGCGGGCGGGCTCGTCGGGCACCTGGCAATGACGATGGGGCGCGTCTTCGGCGGCCTCTTACTGGGGGCCGTGCCCGCATTGCTGCTGGGATTTGCGATGGGGCTTTCTCCCGCAGTCCAGCGCAGTGTGGATCCCTTCGTGTCGGCGCTGCACCCCATCCCGAAACTTGCCCTGCTCCCACTGCTGATGGTGCTCCTCGGGATAGGCGAAGCGCCGAGGCTGACGGTGATTGCCGCGGGCGCGTTTTTCCCGATGTTGCTGAACACGCTGACCGGTGTGCGGCAGATCAGCGGCGTCCACATTGACGTCGCGAGGAGTTATGGCGCGACCAACAAGCAGATCCTTCGGCGGGTCATACTCCCCGGCAGTGTTCCGATGGTGCTCACCGGTCTGCGGCTGGCTACCAACCTGGCATTTCTCACCGCGATTGCCGTGGAAATGCTGGGCGCTTCAGACGGTTTGGGTGCGCAGCTCTGGCTCTCGTGGCAAACGCTTCGCGTCGACCTGCTCTTTGCGGTGCTGACGCTGATCGCCGTGATTGGCGTTTCGATCAGCGCGGGTCTGCGGTTGCTGGCCAGACGTGGTGCGCCGTGGCTGAGTGAACACACGGCGCAGATCTGAGCGGACGGCGTTACTTCATCACCGGCATCGTGAACTCGCTGCCACTCCGTATGCCAGTGGGCCAGCGTGCGGTGACCGTCTTCTGTTTGGTGAAGAACCGGACCCCCTCCATCCCATGCTGGTTCATGTCGCCAAAGGCGCTCTGTTTCCAGCCGCCAAAGGAGTAGAAGGCGAGGGGCACCGGGATCGGCACATTCACACCAACCATTCCGACCTGCACCCGGCTCACAAATTCGCGCGCCGCATCGCCATCGCGGGTGTAGATGCTGACCCCATTGCCGAAGGGGTGCGAGTCGGCCAGTCGCAGCGCTTCATCAAACGACTCAGCGCGCACCACACTCAGCACTGGGCCAAAGATCTCTTCCTGGTAAATACGCATGGCGGGGGTCACCTGATCAAAGAGACAGCCGCCGAGGAAGAAGCCGTCCTCGTGTCCGGGCACCTGCTGCGCACGCCCATCGACCACCAGCGTTGCTCCTTCGTTGACGCCGAGATCGACGTAGCTGGCAACCTTGTCGCGATGGGCTGCGGTCACCAGGGGGCCCATTTCGATCCCCTCGCCTAACGAGCTGCCCATGTGCAGGGCGCGCACACGCGCGGCCAACTTGGCCACCAGGGCGTCGGCGGTGGCCTTGCCCACCGGCACCGCCACCGAAATGGCCATGCAGCGTTCGCCCGCCGAGCCGTAGGCGGCCCCGATCAGACCGTCTGTGGCCTGATCGAGGTCGGCGTCGGGCATGATGATGAGGTGATTCTTGGCGCCACCCATGGCCTGCACCCGTTTTCCATGATGTGCGCCTGTTTCGTAGATGTAGCGCGCAATTGGGGTGGAGCCGACAAAACTCACCGCCTGGACGAGCGGGTGTACAAGCAGGGCATCCACCGCCACCTTGTCGCCATGCACCACGTTGAGCACGCCCGGTGGTGCGCCAGCTTCCACCAGCAACTCGGCGAGTCGCACCGTGCTCGACGGATCCTTCTCCGATGGCTTGAGCACGAAGGTGTTACCGCAGGCAATGGCGGGGGCCAGCATCCAGAGCGGCACCATCACCGGAAAGTTGAACGGGGTGATCCCGGCGCACACGCCTAACGGTTGACGCAGGGACCACGAGTCGATGCTGGTGCCGACATTTTCGCTGAACTCGCCCTTGAGCAGGTGCGGAATCCCGCAGCAGAACTCCACCACCTCGAGTCCGCGCTGTACTTCGCCTTTGGCGTCGGCGAGCACCTTGCCATGTTCGAGCGAGATGAGGCGCGCGAGTTCGTCGATGTGTGTCTCGATCAGTTCCTTGAAGCGGAACATCACCCGCGCGCGACGCAGCGGTGGCGTGGAACTCCAACCGGCAAAGGCGGCCTGCGCATTGCGCACCGCCTCGTCGACATCGCCGGGGGTGGCAAAAGGCGTGGCACCCGACTGGGCACCGGTCGACGGGTTGTACACCGCGCCCCAGCGCTCCACGCTGGCCAGCACGCGCACGCCACCCACGAAGTGATGAACGAAAGGCACGGCGTCGTCCGGAGACGACGCGAGATCAGTGGAGGAAAGCAGCGATGTCATGACCAGCGGGTCGAGGGAGACGCGGGGCAGTGAGCCACACACGTCTCACCCCCCGCCGTGGGTCGGCCAAACTCAGGCTTTCTGCAGCAGCCCCGTGACGATCGGGAGTGCGCGCTTCATCTCATCCATGGTGCCGATGGAGATGCGGGCGTGCGTGTCGAGGGGCGGGAAGGGACGGCCGATTGCCACGCCCGCCTTGAGGCACTCGGCCTGGAAGGCTTTCGGGTCGCGACGAATATCGGCGATCACGAAGTTGGTGTACGTGGGGAGCGCCTTGTAGCCCGCATCGTTGAGCACCTTGAGGGTGAAGGCGCGCGCCTCGTTGTTGAGCTTTTGCTGTTCCTTGACATGCCCGCCCAGTTCGCACGACACCACCGCCGCCGCCGACGACAGCGCACTGACGCTGTTCTGCAGACGCCAGGGCTCGAGCTTCTTGATGGTATCGGCGTGGGCAATGCCGTACCCCACACGCATCCCGGCGAGTCCGAAGACCTTGGAGAAGGTGCGCGCCACGATGATGCGCGGGTCGGCGAGTGCCGCGGGGATCGCCGTGTCGTAGCCGGCGAGATCGCAGTATTCGAAGTAGGCTTCGTCGACGAGGACGTACGCTGCAGGCGATCGTTTGTGCACATCGCCGATGAACGACATCACGTCGCTCAGCGGATAGGCGGTACCCGTGGGGTTGTTCGGGTTGCAGAGGAAGACGAGGCCGGCTCCCGTCGACGCAGCGACCATCGCGCCGAGGTCCAGCCGCAACATGGCGTCGACGCGTGGGGCCCGAGTCTCGCGCCCGAGCCGCGTCATGTGCGCCGCGGGTTGCTCAAAGGTCGGCGACGCCGCCACGAGGTGGGCGGTCGACGAGGTGAGCGCCTCGCTGGCGATACGCAGCGTTTCACCCGACCCGGCGCCGAGCAGGACGTTTTCTTCCTTTACCCCGTGGCGCTTGGCGACCGCGGCGCGGAGGACGGCGTCGTTGGTCTGTGTGTACCGATTGGCGTCGGAGAAGGCGCGCGTGATGGCTTCGACCGCCATGCGCGACGGACCGTTTGGATTCTCGTTGCTGTTGAGCCGGATGACGCCGTTGGCGTCGAAGCCTTTCGGCAGTGCCACCCACTCGCCGGCTTCCATGCCGCGTGCCTGGAGGAGCGGGACGAGGCTGGCGCTGCCAGCAACAGCGGTACCGAGAAAGGCACGACGGGTCTGCGGCATGGCGGGCTCCGGAGAGGGGGAGAACGCTGGAAGATACGTGGTGGAGCGGGAGACGCGAGACGGAAACCCATACGGCAGGCGGCAGATGGCAGGCGGAGGGCACGACGGGGCGCGGACTTCGGGTTACCTTGGTCGCGAAGCGCAGGCGAAACCCCACCGCCCCCATGGTCTCCATCTCTCCTGTCCCGGCTGCCCTCGTCCCCATCAACTCTGCGGCGGCCGACGCTATTGGCGCCCTCAACTACGACGAGTTCCAGAACGATGGCGAAGTCTGGGACATCCTCCAGCGGCAGCCCAAGTCGATCCTCAAGGTCACCATGCCGCATTGTGACGTGGAGGAGCGCGACGAAATCCTCGACGAGCACGCGCCCGAGACCCTCAAGAAGGCGGGCGACAACATGGACGATCTGGTCACCGACCCGCAGACGCGCACCCTGCACAGCATTCTCTGGGTTTACGAAATCACCGTCCCCTCCGACCGCTCCATTCGGCAGATCGGGCTCGGCGGAATGGGGCACACGGCGGAGATCCGCACGCCGGACAACCCAGGCGGCAGCATCATCCGCAACGAGGGGATTCGCGAGTCCAAGGCCCGTGGCCGTGCCGAACTGACTCGCGCCACACATGCCGACATCGGCATGGTCAACAACGCGGTTGATGACGAACAGGGCGAGTTCTACTCAGCGCTCGACCTGCATGCGCGCAATCACCCGGCGAGCTTCGAGACACGCGACGAGGAGGGGAATCATCATCGCGTGTGGCTGGTGGAGGATCCGTCAACAATCGCGACTTTGCAGGGAATCCTGGCCAAGGAGCCACGCGCCTATGTCGCCGACGGCAATCATCGCAGCGCGGCGGCTGCCATGCTGGGTTACGAGCACTTTCTGACCGTGTTTTTCCCGGCGCGGACCATGACGATCGCCCCGTACAACCGACTCGTCGATTCGGGGGGGCTCTCGCGCGATCAGCTGCGGGCACGGCTCGAGCGGTCGTTCACCGTCGAAGCCGCACCAGTGGTGGGAGCCTGGCAGCCGACGCACACACACGACATCGGGCTCTATGACGGTCAGCGCTGGTTTCGGCTGCACCCGCGTCCCGGCACCTTCGACCCGAACGATGCCGCCCAGTCCATCGACGCCGACATCGTCCAGCGGGTGTTCTTCGATGCCGTCCTGGGGATTCCAGATGCCCGGGACGAGCGCATCACCTACGTGGGGGCCAACCGCGACGAAAAGTGGCTGCAGGGCGAAGTGGACGCGGGCCGGCACGACCTCGCGGTCACCCTTCCGGCCGTGACGATGAAGCAGTTTGTGAACATCTGCCTGAACAACCAGCTGATGCCGCCCAAGTCGACCTGGTTTGTCCCCAAGATCCGGACCGGACTGGTTATCGCGCTGCTCTGACGGATGCCTGCGCAACCCATTGCCCTGCATAGGGTTGTGAGACAGCTCGGGGGGTAGAGTTTCGGCCACGGTTCGGGTTACCTTTCCGTGTTCCCAAGCAAGCCGGAACCCACTCCCCACGAGCCCGGGCTAATGACTGGACCCAATCAGCGCGAGCGCATTCTGCCGCGCCTGATCGACGAAGAAATCAAGGAATCGTTCATCAACTATTCGATGAGCGTGATCGTGTCCCGCGCACTCCCCGATGTGCGCGACGGACTCAAGCCGGTTCACCGGCGCATTCTCTTCGCCATGAACGACCTGGGCCTCACGCCCGGTCGCCCCTACAAGAAGTCTGCAACTGTCGTGGGAGAGGTACTCGGCAAGTACCATCCGCATGGCGACAGTGCGGTGTACGACGCGCTCGTGCGAATGGTGCAGGAGTTTTCGCTTCGGTACCCGCTGGTGGACGGGCAGGGGAACTTCGGCTCGGTAGAAGGCGACTCAGCCGCGGCATATCGGTACACCGAAGCCAAGCTGACGACGATGGCGATGGAGTTGCTGGCGGACATCGACAAGAACACCGTCGACACCGCGCCCAACTACGACGACCGCCTGACCGAGCCGAAGGTCCTTCCGGCGGCCTTCCCCAATCTGCTGGTGAACGGGTCGACGGGCATTGCGGTGGGAATGGCCACCAACATCCCGCCGCACAACCTGCGCGAAGTGGTGGCGGCCTGCATGGCCCTCATCGACAACGAAGAACTGACAACCGAAGAACTGCGCCAGTATGTCAAGGGGCCTGACTTCCCGACGGGGGGGTACATCTACGGGCGCGCCGGGATCAAGGATTACCAGGAGACGGGGCGCGGCAAGATCGTGATGCGTGCCCGCGCGATCATCGAGGAAAAGGAATCCTCCAGCAAGTCGCAGATCGTCATCACCGAAGTGCCCTACCAGGTCAACCCGATCAATATCGTGAAGGAAGTGGTTGAGCTGGTGAAGGAAAAGAAGATCGAGGGGATCAGCGATCTGCGAAACGAGTCGGATCGCGATGGCATGCGCATCGTGATCGAGCTCAAGCGTGACGCCATCCCGCGGGTGGTGCTGAACCAGCTGTACAAACACACCCAGATGCAGTCGTCGTTTGGGGTGATCATGCTGGCCCTGGTGCCCGACCCCATCACCGGCCGTCTGGTGCCCAAGGTGATGGGACTCAAGGAAACCCTCACGCACTACATCAAGCACCGGCACGAAGTCATCGTCCGGCGCACACAATTCGATCTCGACAAGGCCCTCGAACGGGAGCACATCCTCGAGGGGCTCAAGATTGCCGTCGACAACATCGACGCCGTCATCAAGATCATCCGCGCGGCCAAGGACACCGAAACCGCGAGTGCGCAGCTGCAGAAGCAGTTCAAGCTGTCGGAGCGGCAGGCCGAAGCGATCCTCAACATGCGGCTCGCGCGCCTGACGGGGCTCGAGATCGACAAACTCGAAGAGGAACTCAAGGAAGTGCGCGGTACCATCAAGGGGCTGCGCGCCCTGCTCGATTCGCGGCCCAAGCGGATGGCCGTGATGAAGGAAGAGTTGCAGCAGATCACCGAGAAGTATGGTGACGACCGCCGCACCGAGATCACCAGCGACCAGGGTGAGTTCACCATCGAAGACCTGATCGCCGAAGAAGACATGGTCGTGACCGTGTCGCACTCCGGCTACATCAAGCGTACGTCCATCTCGACGTACAAGAAGCAGCGCCGTGGTGGCAAGGGGCTCACGGGACAGGATCTGCGTGACGAGGACTTCATTGAAAGCCTTTATGTCGGATCCACGCACGACTATATCCTCGTCTTCACCGACGATGGGCGCTGCTACTGGCTCAAGGTGTACGAGATCCCGCAGGCGGGGCGTGCGACCAAGGGCAAGCCGATCGTCAACCTCATCAACGTGTCGGCCGACACGAAGATGCGCTCGATGGTTTTTGTCCGCGACTTCCCGGCCGATCAGTTCCTGCTCTTCTGCACCAAGATGGGAACGGTGAAGAAGTCGGCACTCTCCGAGTATTCCAATCCCCGGTCCACCGGCATCAAGGCCATCAAGATCGAGGACGGGGATGAGCTGATCGACGTGCAGATCACGCATGGCACAAACGATGTCGTGCTGGCGACGAAACACGGCATGTCGGTCCGGTTCCATGAAAGTGATGTGCGCGAGATGGGACGCGACACCACGGGGGTGAAGGGGGTCGAGCTCTCGCCCGATGATCGGGTGGTGGGGATGGTGGTGGTCAAGCGTGATGCCACACTCCTGGTGGTCACCGAACGCGGACTCGGCAAGTGCACCAACATCGGCGACTACCGCGTGCAGAAACGTGGCGGCAAGGGCATCATCACGGTCAACCGGACCGAAAAAACCGGTGACGTGGTCACCCTCATGGAAGTGCTTCCCGAGGACGAGATCATGATCATCACCAAGTCGGGGATGATTATCAGGTCCCCAGTTTCGCAGGTGCGGGTGGCGGGACGAAACACCCAGGGGGTCAAGCTGGTGAACCTCGATCCTGGTGATGTCGTTCAGGCCGTGGCCCGTGTGTTCCCGGAGGATGAAAAGGACGGCGAAGCCGAGGGGGCTGGGGACACGCCTGAGTCGGCCGCGGGCGAAGACGGCTAGTTGGACCGGCCGGTCCCACGTGGTAGGCGCGATGTGAGCAGGCCGGGGCCAGAGCCCCGGCCTGCGTCTTTTCAGTCGCCACTCGTCCCGATTGATCTTGCGGCGCTCCTACTCTGGTCGTAAGGTTGCGGCAGCGCGAGGCTTTTGTATACAAACCGCACCCCTTCCTGTCTCGCGCGGGGCGTACCGGCCGGTGCGCCCACAGGATTCCTTCAGCGGAGGACGTACATGCAGCAGTCTGTTGTCCGCATGGCGCGCTACCTGGCAATCGCCGGATTGGCCGCGCTTCAGGCCGCCGGTGCACAGGGCACCGCGCGCATAACCGGACGCATCACGGAAAGTGACGGGGGGGCCCCGATCGAGGGCGCGCAGGTTCGCATCGACGGCACCTCGACCGGTGCCATCACCAATGCCGATGGCCGCTACACGATCGGTCGCGTCGCGTCAGGCACCTACCAGCTGCGAGTCATCCGCATCGGATACCTCTCGGCGACGCGGAGTGTGACCGTAGGCGGCACCGAAATGACCGCCGATGTGTCGCTGACGCGGGCGCCTTATCAGCTCGAGTCCGTGGTAACGACGGCGACGGGTCAGCAGCTCACACGTGAGCTTGGTAACTCCATCGCCAAGATCAACACCGCCGAGCTCACCGAGAAGCAGCCCATCACCCAGATGCAGGACGTGCTGAATGGGCGCACGGCCGGTGTGACGATGATCGCGTCGAACGGAACGGTGGGCGGTGGCTCACGCGTCCGCATCCGCGGTATCTCGTCGGCGTCGCTGACCAACGATCCTCTCGTGATTGTTGACGGCGTCCGAATTGAAGGTGGTAGCCCCGACGTCGCCGGTCAGTTTGGCGACACCTATGTCGGTGGTGGGCGCCCCAACTTCCTCAACAACCTGAATCCCGACGAAATCGAGAGCATGGAGATCGTGAAGGGCCCCTCTGCGGCCACCCTTTACGGCACCCAGTCGGCGAACGGCGTCATCGTGATCACGACCAAGAAGGGGCGCCAGAGTGCGCCTCGCTGGTCGGTGTTCGGCGGCGGCGGTGTGTCGGAAAACACCTACGACTACCAGGCCCAGTACTACAACCAGGGCGTGACCACCCCGGGTGGGCGCCCGATTGACTGTACGATCCAGCGCGAAGTGGCCGGCACCTGCACGGTGCAGCAGCGCCATGTACGCAACCTTCTCATGGATGAGGGGACGACACCCTTTGGTCAGGGATCGCGCCAGAGCTACGGTGCGCAGGTGCAGGGCGGCAATGAGTCGCTCCGCTACTTCCTTGCGGGTACCTGGGAGAACGAAACCGGTGTTCTGCGCATGCCGGAGGCCGAGATGGACTCGCTCTTCCGTGAGCGTGGCGTGACGAGCATTCCGCGCTGGCAGCGTTTGCCGAACCAGCTCACGAAGACGTCGATCCGCTCCAACATCGGTATGCCGGTGTTCAGCAACGGCGATCTCAACCTGTCGAGCGGTTTCGTGTCGTCGTACACCTTGCTGCCGCAGACGGGTGACAACCTCAACGGTGTGATCGGTTCCGGACTCTTCGGCACGGCGAACCCCGCCGCGCCCAGTGCCTGGGGCTTTGCCACACCTCGTCAGGGATTCTCGAAATCGGTGACCCGCGACAACCGGCAGTTCATCAACTCGCTCAACGCGAACTGGCGTCCCCTGAGCTGGCTGTCCACACGCGCCATCCTCGGTCTCGACTATCTGCTCTGGTCCGATGAGGGTCGCATCCGCAGCGGTGAAGGGTGTGTCTTCTGCGGTGTGGAGTGGCAGGGATTACGCGCCATCAACAAGTTCAACAACCAGAAGTACACGGTCGATGTTGGCGCGACGGCCACTCGAAAGACTCTGTTCGACCTGGACAGCAAGACGTCGGTGGGATTGCAGTGGAATCGCGATGCCCGCAGCGTGACGTTCAACAGCTCCAAGATCCTTCCGCCGGGCGGCAGCACGATTGACGCTGGCGCGCAGAAGCTGTCGTCGGAGCGCACACAGCAGTTTGTAACTCTTGGCGTGTACATCGAACAGCAGGTGGGCTGGAAGGACAAACTGTTCGTCACCGGCGCCATCCGCCGCGACCAGAACAGCGCCTTCGGTGAAGACTTCGGCGCTATCCTCTATCCCAAGGCCACCGTGTCGTGGGTGGTGCGTGATGATGGCAGCGCCAAGTGGCTCAACAACTTCCGCCCCCGTGTGGCGTGGGGCGTGTCGGGTCAGCAGCCCGATGCCAATGCCGCCATCACCTTCCTGGCCCCTGTCACGGCCACGTTGCTGCAGGGTGAGTCCCCGGCCGTGTCGTTCGGTGCGCTCGGCAACACCGGCCTCAAGCCGGAGCGCTCGCGTGAAATCGAGGGCGGCTTCGACCTCACCACCCTGCGAAACCGCGTTTCGCTGCAGGTGACGTACTACGACAAACTCACCGAGGATGCCATCGTACAGCGAGACCTGCCGCCCTCCCAGGGGTCGGGTGCCCGGCGCTACGACAACGTGGGCACGGTGAGCAACAAGGGTCTGGAAGTGTCGCTCAACGCCAGACTTCTGGACTACAACCAGCTGCGGTACGACGCACAGGTTGAAGCCTCGTGGAACAAGAACGAGCTGGTGTCGCTGGCGCCTGGCATCGAGCCGTTTGGCGGCTTCGGCTACCAGAACGCGCCGGGCCGGCCCCTCTTTTCCAACTACTGGCCGAACATGAAGTCGTTCGCCGACAAGAATGGCGACGGCGTGATTGTCGCCAGTGAGGTGGAGACCACGGGCGGACCGGTGTACGGCGGACCGAGTGTCCCCACGCGAACCATCTCGCTCAACAACACCTTCGGCCTGCTCAAAGACAAGCTGCGCCTCAATGGCTTGCTCGACTTCCGTGGTGGCAACATCATGCACCAGATCAGCGACGGCTTTGCCTGTGCCCTCGGCCCGAACAATTGCCGCGCGACACACGACAAGACGGCGCCTCTGGCCGACCAGGCTCGGGCAGTTATTGCCGGTCAGGCGCTTGGCGCCTACTGGGAGAAGGGTGACTTCATCCGCTTGCGTGAAGTGTCGGCAAATTACGAACTGCCATTGTCGTACGCGCGTCTGCTCAAGGCACGCGGGGCCAATGTGGTCCTCAGTGGCCGCAACCTCTGGTTGTGGACGAAGGAGTTCTCGGGCGCCGATCCGGAAAGCCAGACCCAGGGCACCGACGCCACGCCGTACAGCTTTGTGCAGCTGGCGCAGCCGCGATACCTCACGTTCCGCGTCAACCTCAACTACTAAGGAGGGCACACAACCATGACGATCGCATTCGCACGTGGTCGCGCGCTGGGCGCCCTGCTCCTGCTCGGGGCCAGCGCCTGCTCGACCGACCGTATTCTCAAAGTCACCCGTCCCGATATCATCGATCCCGGGGCGCTCAACAACAGCGCTGGTGCAACGGCCCTGTATGCGGGCGTGATTGGCGACCTCTCCAACGCCATGTCATCCACCCTCGGTGTCATTGCCGTGACAGGCCTGATCAGCGATGAGCTCAAGTTTGGAGCCACACCACCGGAAATCCGGCAGATGGATCAGCGTTCGGCGCCGGAGTCGAACACCCTGGTTGCGCAGGTGTATGGCAGCATTCAGCAATTGCGCTCCCAGGCTGATCGCGCGTCCGAGGCGCTCAAGGGACTCAGCGCCACGGACACCCGTGTCGGTGAGATGCAAGCCATCTCTGGTCTGGCGCACGTCCTGCTTGGCGAGATGTTCTGCTCCGGTGTCCCGATCTCCAAGCCGGGAGTCAATGGAGACCCACTCACCACCACCGCGCTGCTCAACGCGGGACTTGCCAAACTCACTGATGCGGTCGCCAGTTCGGGAAGCAATGCCCGCGCTCGCAACCTCGCGTCAGTGGTTCGCGGGCGTGCGTTGCTCAATCTGGGGCAGTTCGACCAGGCAGCAGCAGCCGTCGCGTCGGTGCCGAGCAACTTCGTCTACACAACACTCCACAGCGTAACAACCGACTACCAGAAGAACGGTTTCTACGACTACATGTGGAACTTCGACGGACTGCTGGTCTCGGATCGCGAAGGCACGAATGGTCTCAACTTCGCGACGGCGGGTGATCCTCGCGTGCCGATTTCCGGTGAAGGAGACCCATCGCGCTTCGATACACAAACACCGCGGTACTACTACGACAACGCATCGGACTTCACCTCGCCGATGCCAATTGTGACCGGGGTGGAGGCACGTCTCATCGAGGCCGAGGCATTTCTCCGTGCCTCGAATACGGCGCAGTGGCTGGCCAAGCTGAATGCCGCGCGCGCCGAGTACTCGATGCCCGCACTCACCGACCCGGGCAACGCCGCAGCACGAGTCGATCTCATGTTCCGCGAGCGCGCCTTCTCGATGTTTGCCTCTGGTCATCGCCTGGGAGACCTGCGCCGGCTGGTACGGCAGTACTCGCGTGCCGCGACCTCCGTGTACCCCACGGGGGCGTACCACAAGGACGGTCTGCAGCTCGGGACCGATATACAGTTCGTGATTCCGCAAACCGAGAAGAACAACCCGAAGTTCACGGGGTGTATCGACCGGAACGCGTAGCCTTGAATGCGTCGGCCCCGCGGTAGCGGTGGCCCTCCAGAGGCACAACGACAGCGGGCCGCGCGAAAATGCGCGGCCCGTTGTTGTTCTGGTTGTGACCATTCCCGGCGGCGACGGGTCTGAGAACCACATGAGCCCCTACACCTTCGCACTAGCCAGATCACTCCGAGCCGGAGGCGTGTGCAACGCCGCCGCCAGGCGTATACGCCTGGGTCGCGGTCAGATCATCTGGCGCGAGAGGTGTATGGACTGACACACGGAGCCGTTTCCGTGGTCCACACCCCGTCGCGCAGTGTCGCGGCGGGGTTTTTCTTTTTCTGCCCCGGAGGGCCGGGGTGGTTTACCTGTGATTGAGGGATGAGCTCATGAAGATTTTCGGACAACACGATGAAAACACCCTCCAGCAGCTGGCGGGTGTGGCCAGCGCTGCGGAGCGTGTGGCGTTGATGGCGGATGGTCACGTCGGGTACGTGATGCCGATCGGAGGTGTGGCCGCGCATCGCAACAAGGTATCCGTGGTTGGGGTCGGTTTCGACATCGCCTGCGGCAACGCCGCCATCCGGACCGACGTGCGTCTGTCGGCGTTAGGCTCAGGGCCTGTGCAGCAAGTGAAGGTGCTGCAGGAGCTGGCCAGCGAGATCCAGTCCGCGGTGAGTTTCGGGGTGGGTCGGAGCAACCGGGCCGACGACGCTCCGGTCGACGATCCGCTGTTCCAGGCCTCGGCCTGGGAGGCGGTGCCCTATCAGCATCGGCGGGCGTTGCATGGCAAGGCGCGGAGCCAGCTCGGCACGGTGGGCTCAGGCAGTCACTATGTAGACGTCTTTGAGGACGAAGACGGGTGGTTGTGGGTGGGGGTGCACTTCGGGTCGCGGGGACTGGGTCACACCATCGCGTCGTCGTTTATCGCGCTCAGCCAGGGCAAGGCATGGGGAGAGCGGGCGCCGGAAAAGGAGGCCCTGCTCGACCTCGCGACGCCGCTGGGGCACGACTACTGGGAGCTCATGCAGCTGGCGGGCGAGTATGCCTATGCCGGCCGGGAGTGGGTAGCGCGGAAGGTCGTATCGCTCATGGGTGCCAACGAGGTGGAGCTGGTGCACAACCATCACAACTTCGCGTGGAAGGAAGTGCATGATGGCGAGGAGTTTGTGGTGGTGCGGAAGGGTGCCACACCGGCCTTTCCCGGACAGCGGGGCTTCATCGGTGGATCGATGGGTGACAACGCGGTGATAGTTCGGGGCGCCGAGCTGGCCGCGGGAAGTGAAGGGGCCGAGTCGCAGCGGTTGGGGATGTATTCGACTGTACACGGGGCGGGGCGGGTGATGTCGCGGACCGCAGCGGCGGGCAAGCGGAATCGCAAGACCGGTGAGATCCTGACGCCCGGCCGGGTGACAACGGAGATGATGCAAGACTGGGTGCGGGAGAAGGGGGTGATTCTGCGTGGGGGAGGGCTCGACGAGGCGCCGCATGTTTATCGCCGGTTGCCTGATGTGCTTGCCGCGCAGGGTGAGACGGTGGCGGTGGAACACACGCTGCGGCCACTGATTGTGGTGATGGCAGGGGCCGACGAGTTTGATCCCTACAAGGATTAAGCTCGTTGGCGGGTCTCAACTGATGGGAGGTAGTGATGCGTTTACTGACATATTTGGTGGCGACGACCGCTGACGGGTTCATCGCCACGCCCGATGGGGCATTCGATGTATTTCTGCAGCAGGGTGATCACCTGGCGCACTTGGCCGAAACGTATCCGGAAACACTCCCGGCTCCCTTCAGAGAGGCGCACGGGATATCGGCGCCCGATCGCCACTTCGACACCGTGCTGATGGGGCGCAAGACTTGGGCGGTCGGAGGGGCCTTTGGCCTGACGAGTCCGTATCCGCACTTGCGGCAGTATGTCATGTCGCGATCGTTGACTTCTGCCCCAGCGAGCGATGTCGAGCTCGTGAGGGGCGACCCCGTGGAGGCAGTGCGTCGGCTGAAAGCCGAGACGGGACTCGGGATCTGGCTGTGTGGAGGGGGAGAGTTGGCCAGCGTATTGGGTGAGGAGATCGACGAGCTGATCCTCAAGGTGAATCCGGTAGTAGTTGGCGCGGGCATCCCGTTGTTTAGGGGCGGCGCGCGCCCGCGTGCGCTGAGGTTGGTCTCACACCAGGTGTTCGAATCCGGGGTGTGCATCCTCCGGTACCGGGTGCAGCGCGCGGAGTGAGGCGTAACCTCACGACGTCTTCACGAGTCGCTCATACTTCGATCACCGGCGCCTAATCTGGCCCCCACATCTTCGCCAAACCTACTTCCGGGAGCGAGCGATGCGACGGCAGGTGTCGATGGTGACGGAGCCGAACATGGTGCCGATGATCGATGTGTTGCTGGTGCTGCTGATCATCTTCTTTCTGGCAGCAGTCGAAATGGTCCGGCGGGCGTATGACCTGCAGCTGCCGGAGCACACGACTGGTGTGCCGGGCCCGCCGCCCATGGTGCTGACAGTTGGACCGGGATTGAAATACGAGGTGAATGGGCAGCCATTGCAGGGTGCCACGCTGCAAGGCGACGTGGAGACGCTCTTTCGAGATCGGCCCGAGCGCATTCTGTACGTCAAGGCCGATCGCACGCTGACCTATCAGCAGGTGGTGAATGTCTTTGACGCGGTGCGGGGGGCGGGGGTGAAGGTGACGGCCATTGTGCCGAATCGTTAGAAGGGAAGGAGAGGTGCACATGTGGAAGCTGGCGACGCGAACACTGCGGTGGGTGCGAGGCGCGCTGGGTACCGCGCTCTGGTTTTGCGTGGTGTTCGCGGTGCTCGGCGTCGTCGCCTTTACCGCGTATGATGTGGCACGGGGGGAGCCCTCGTACCCTTCGATCGAGGAGGCCCTGCTTCGCCTGATGGCGATGTCGGGCGCCTTCGGGGTTGTGACGGGGGCGCTGTTTTCTGTGCCGTTTACTTTGGTGGCGCTGTTGTTTCAGCGCGAGGTGACAGCACGTCGCGCGTCCTGGATCGGCGCGACTGTCCCTGCAGTGGCACTGCTCGACCTTCTCAACCTCACCTGGACCGCGATGCCGCAGCACCTCGTGCTGGCGAACGCCATGGGCATCGCGGTGGTGAGCGCGATGGGCGGAGTTGCCGGAGGGAGCATGGTGCTGCTGGCCCGCCGCGCTTCGCCTGTCCACGGGTAGCCCTTACCTGACCGCGCACCTCACCCCATTCTCTGCCGTGATTTCTTCGGCAGAGAACGGATGAGCTTCGAGCTCCAACCCACACTCGACGGACCGCGGCTCCACCTGCGCCCTCTGCGCGCCGAGGATTTCGACGCGCTCCATGCGGTCGCCGCCGACCCGCTCATCTGGGAGCAACACCCTGAGCGGGATCGGTGGACTCGCGCCGTGTTCGAGCGCTTCTTCGCGGAGGCAATTGCCTCCGGCGCTGCGTTCCTCGTCATCGACAAAGGCACTGGGGCGCCCGTGGGGTCGTCGCGTTACTTCGGCTACGACAGCGAGAAGAACGAGGTGGAGATCGGGTGGTCGTTTCTGGCGCGATCGCACTGGGGTGGGAGCTACAATCGCGAGATGAAGGATGTGATGCTTCGGCACGCTTTCCGGTTCGTGAAGCGCGTCATCTTCCTGGTCGGTCCGGACAACCTGCGATCGCAGAAGGCGCTGCTCAAGCTGGGCGCCGAACCCTTGGGACCGCTGAAGAATGCCAGTGGGCGCCCCAGTGTTGGTTTTGCGATCAGCGCCGCGCGGTGGCTCACTCCAACGACACCCCCATGAGTGCACCAGCAATGCCGGTGGAAACCGTGGAGCCGTGGCCGCTGTGGCAGCGTGTGTTGTTCCGGTTCTTCTTCATCTATCTCGTGATGTATGCCGCGCCGTGGAATTGGCTCGGCGTGGTGCCCGGTGTTGCGACGGTGCTCACTCCCATCCGCACAATGGTGAACGCCACGGTGCAGTGGGCCAACCGGACCATCTTTCATGTGCGCCCGGAGTTGGTGTTGCCTAACGGGAGTGGCGATACCTCGTGGGCGTGGACCCAACTCTGGCTGATGTTGTCTGTGGCGGTGCTGGGGATGCTGGTGTGGAGTGTGATCGACCGCCAGCGGAGCGCGTATCCACGGCTGTTGTACTGGCTGCGTACCGTGGTGAGGTACACCCTGGCCACCTTCGCCCTCAGCTACGGCATCATCAAGCTCTTCCTGCTGCAGATGACCTTCCCGAACGAGAGCGCGCTGGCCACACCACTGGGTGACCTGCTCCCGATGCGGCTCTCCTGGTACTTCATCGGCTACTCGGCGCCGTATCAATTCTTTTCTGGGGCAGCGGAGACGGCGGCGGGGCTGCTCCTGCTCTACCGGCCCACGGTCACCCTTGGTGTCCTCGCGGCGGCCGGCGCATTTCTCAACGTGGTGATGATCAATATCGGGTACGACGTGCCGGTGAAGCTCTTCTCCGCGCATCTGTTTGTGATGAGTCTCTTCCTGGTGGCCCTCGATGCGCCGCGTCTGCTGGCCTTCTTTGTTCACAATCAGGGGGCCCCGCGCACGCTGGCCTGGGAGCCGCCATTCACGGCCCCATGGCAGCGATACCTCAGCTGGGCGGCGAAGGCCGCGTTCATCATTGTGGCCTTGGTGATGCCGCTCAATCGAGGTTGGACGGGCTACAAGGCACAGCGGATCGTGGCACCGGCAACGCCCTTTGTCGCGGGTTTGTACGAGGTGCGCACATTTGTGCGAGGTCGCGATACGGTACGGTATACGGCGTCCGATACCATACGCTGGCGCGATGTGGCCATCGATGGCGCCGGGCGTGGCAGTGTGGGGAGCACCGATACCCTCTTCTGGCAACGCTACCGGCGCGGGCATTTCCGGTTCAGCGCCGACACGGCAAACCAGCGGATCACCTTCTGGCGGTCGTCATGGCGCTTTGACAGCACCTTTCTCTTCTCCGCTCGTTATGCAGCGCCCGACACCTCGACGATGCGGCTGTGGACCGAGTTTCGCGGCGAGTCACTGTATGTGGAAATGGTGCGCCAGCCGCGTCACTATCAGCTGACCGAGCGCCAGTTCCACTGGTTGTCGGAGTACAACCGGTAAGGGCCTGGACGTCAGCCGCTGCCTAACGCTCTCACTCGCAGCTCGACGGCAGCCAAGTCCGCGCGCAGCAGACCTGACACACCCACCCCTTCAACGGCATACGAGGCAACGGCGGTAGCAAAGTGCAATACAGCCGCATCGGACCAAGCGGGCTGCGAGGCAAGTGCTGCCATGAACGCTCCGGCAAAGGCATCGCCCGCGCCGGTGGGGTCCACGGCATGGCCGAGTGGCACGGCCCGGGTCTCCACCGGTGCGTGCATCCGTCGAGACATCATCGCCCCTCGCGAGCCCCGCTTCACCGCCACCACCTCCACACCGAGCGCGTGGAGCTGCTCAACACCAGCGGCCACGTCTGCCGTGCCTGTGGCAAGGGCCAGTTCGGCCTCATCCACAAACAACACGTGCACCCGAGGCAGGAGCGCGCGCAAGGCATCAGCGCGCTCCGTCCACCAGTGTGACATGCTGTCGAGTCCCACGACCGATGCACCGGGGCAGGCATGGAGCACATGCGCTTGCACATCAGGGTTTGTGCTTCCGAGTAACACGACGGCCTTGTTCACATGAAGCACTCGTGGCAGGCGATCGGCCGACACCCCGGCGTCGCGTGCGACGGTCACCCGAGTCTCGCCGTCGGGATTGTATCGCGCGTGCCAGCGGAACGTCGGGCCGTCGAGCACCTCGATGCCCGAACGATCAACGCCGCGATCCCAGATCGGCTGCAACGCGGCAAACGGGAAGTCGCCGCCTACTGTGCCAACGACCGTGACCGGCAGGAGCAGAGAGGCAGCTGCCGCTGCGTAGAGTGCGGAGCCACCGGGCACGCCGGTCCAGGTCGTGCCGTCGCGTTCGATGGTGTCGAGTGTGAGCGTCCCACTCACCAGCATCGCGCTGCCACTCACGGCAAAAGGATGCCGGCCACCGCCGCCGTCATCAACGCCGCAATGGCGCCACCGATGAGCGCCCGCATCCCCAACTCGGCCAGCATCGCTCGTTTGCCGGGTGCGAGCTCGCCAATGCCCGCAATCTGCATGGCAATCGAGCCAAAGTTGGCAAAGCCGGCCAGGGCATAACTCGCCAGAACCGCCGAGCGTTCACCGATTGGGGACGCACCCTGCAAATTGTCGGAGAGCTGCCGGAACGCGACAAACTCGTTGAGCACGGTTTTCACGCCAATCAGCTCACCCACCGTGCGGGCGTCGCTCCATGGCACACCGATCACCCAGGCGATGGGCGAGAGGAGTTGTCCGAGCACCCCTTGCAACGTGAGACCATCGAAGCCGGCGAGGCGTCCCGCCAGACCGAAGCAGGCATTGACGAGCTCCAGCAAACCCAGGAACGCAATCAGCATGGCGCCGACCTTGATGGCGAGGAAGGCTCCTTCTGTCGCGCCGCGACCCGCCGCGTCGATCACGTTCACATCGGTGTTCAGCTCAGACTCCACGGGGAGTGACGCCGAGGTCTCGGCGGCTTCTGTCTCCGGCAACATCAGTTTTGCCACGGCGAGTGCCGCGGGTGCCGACATCACCGACGCCGAGATGAGGTGCCCACCGATATTGGGGAAGTACTGCGATAACATGCCCACGTAGGCGACCAGGGTGCCGCCACTGATGGTCGCCAGCGCGGCTATCATCATGGCGAACACCTCGGAGCGCGTCATGCGGGCGAGGTAGGGACGAACGAGCAGTGGCGTCTCCATCAGGCCAACGAAAATTGTCCCGGCCGTCGCGAGCGTCTCGGCGCCTGATGTCTTCATGGTGCGCTGCATCACCCACGCCACTCCGTGAATGAGTCGCTGCATGAGCCGCAGATGATACAGCACCGCCATCAACGACGAAAAGAAGACGATGGTCGGGAGTACGTGGAAGGCAAAGTAGGCCCCGGTGCGGGCGGTGAGTGTTTCGGAGAGAACCAGCGCGCCATTGCCACCGGCCTTACCGGTGCCGACGGGAATGTTGTTGAAGATCAGATCGCCGAAGAGGAACCTCGAGCCGCTTTCGGAGAAGCGGAGCACACCCATGAGCATCTCGTTGATGGCGCCGAAGAGCGTGCCGCCGATCGGTGTGAGCAGCACGACCATGCCAAAGACCAGCTGAAGCGCCACACCCCAGCCCACAAGCCGCCACGAGATGGCTTTGCGGTTGCGGCTCAGTGCCCAGCAGATGCCGATGAGCACGAGGAGGCCAACGACGGAGCGGAGCCGAAGGAGGGGCATGTGGGGGGCGCGAAGGAGCGGTGATGAAGCGCGCGGACTATGCCACCGAAATCGCGATTGCGCGAGCGTGCGTCGGGCTGTGCGGCCGCGTTCAGTTCAATCCGACCGCAGGGTGAGCATTGGGCTCACCTGCGACGCGCGCCACGCAGGGACCAGGCACGCACCAGTCGCCGAGAGAAGGAAGACCACGGTACCGGCAAGCAGCATCCGCGGGTCACCCGGTGTAATGCCGTAGAGCAGTGACCGCAGCAGACCGGACATGCCGACACTGAGCAACGCCCCCAGCAGGAGCCCCGTGAGCGGCCAGAGGAGTCCTTCGGTCAGGACGTGGCGCATGACGCGGCTCGTGGTGGCTCCATGCGCCGCGCGGATGGCCATGTCGCGCGCGCGAAGTGTGGTGGCGTGAGACACAATGGCCCAGATGCCACACACCGCGAGTGCGAGCCCCAGCACAGCGAGCACACTCATCCCCCGCGCGGCGTTGTGCGGGATTCGGCGCGACGGCGCCAGGATGTCATCGAGTGGGCGAACGTTAAGCAATGGCAGGCCGGGCGCCACACGATGCACGGCGTCGGCAATCACGCGCTGCATGGTACGCGGGTCGCCGGACACCTTCACAAAGTACACACGCCACGCGTAGGTGAACTGGGCATACGGGGTGTAGAAACTTGCCGTGGTACGCTCAGCAAGCAGGGGCTGATACTTCACGTCGCCCACCACGCCGACAACCTCGGCGCTGCTGTCGGGGGAGGTGAGTGTGCTGCCATCGAACCAGACCCGCTGGCCCAGTGCGGTGCCATTCGGGAACCAGGTGCGGGCCGCCGACTCACTGATCACCACCACCCGCGGGGCAGCGGCGTGGTCGCCGTCAGTGAACGTGCGACCGGCGAGGAGCGGAATGCCTAACGTGGCGAAGTGTTCTGGCCCAACGTAGTGGCGGAGCACGCCCGGAGGGCCCGTGACCGGGTCATCGGGTCGCCCAACGATGTGGAGCCCGGCGCTGGCACTTCCGGCGAGTGGTGCACCTCCATCAACACTGGCCGATTGCACACCGGGCACGTCGCGAATCGCGGCCAGCACACGATCGATGAAGGCCGGCGCGGCGGCTGGGGGAACGGCGCTTTCGGGGGGCTGCAGTTCGAAGGTGAGCACTGGCGCCGGGCTCACACCAATCGTCGCATCCTGCATCCGGCGATAACTCTCGAGCAGCTGCGCAGCCGCAGTCAGCAGGAGCACAGCCAATGTTCCCTGGGCAACGAGAATTCCCGCAGCTGCTCCCGGGCGTTTGAAAGACAATCCCGTGGCTGACGACCCATGTGCGCCTTCGCGCAGATGTTCGAGTGTGGTGTGACGACGGGACCACCAGGCAGGTATTGTCGCGACCATCCCGGTAGTGAGCAGCGTGGCCAGCGCCCACCAGCCCATCAGCCGCCAGCCCGCGGTGAGACTCGAGAAGGTCCCAAAGGCGCCGCGGCCTACCGCGGCGAGAGGGTCGGCGGCACCTCCAAGACGTAGCCAGAGCACCATGGCGGCCAGGGCCAGAAGTGCGCCCGCCACAACGAGTACCACGCCTTCGGCGACCTGCGCGCGCCAGACCCGGTGGCCGGTGGCACCTAACGCGATGGTCACGGCGGTCTCGCGCTGACGAGCGAGCACGCGGCCCAGCATGAGCGCGACCAGGTTGGCGGTTGTGAGAAGAAAGAGAATGCTGCTCCCGGCCATGATCAGCGTCGACGCACGCCGTCCTTCGGTCCTCACCCGGGCAGTACCTAACGATTCCGCGTCGCCCCTCACCCGCACCTCTGGTCCGACGTCGTCAGATGGAATCGCCCGATACGCCGCTGTCGCCAATGCGTCGGCCTCACGCCGAGCATCGGCCAAAGTGCTCCCGGTGCGAGGCCGAGCGAGCAATGTGATGAAGTCCTGATTGGTGGTGAGGTACTCGGGATAGGTCAGCACGGGCGCCATGGGTGCCGGGAGCCAGAGGTCGGCGGCGTCTGACAGACCACGAAAGGTCGCGGGCATCACCCCGATGACGGTGACGTTCTGCCCGTTGAGGAGGAGCGACGTGCCGATGCCGACCGGATCGCCGGCGAGCTGCCGTGCGATGCGGAACGACTCCGAGACGAGCACCACCGGTACAGGGGCGCCCGGAGTGTCTTCGACGTCGAGGAAGGTGCGACCGGACGATGGGCGCACGTCGAGGAGCGCGAAGTAGTGGCGCGAGACAAACTCACCACTGATCACCAGGGGTTCTTCCCGGGCGCCGAAGCTGAGAGAAGTGGGAGTCCACGACGTGATCAGAGCGAGCGCTTTGGCGTGGTCTCGGACGTACTGGAGTCGCGGGAAGGACCAGCGCACTCCCTCGCGTGTCTCCCGTGTGGAGCCGTGAGTTGAGGAGAGGACGAGGGCTTCTCGCGCGCCCGGAAAGGGGAGTGCCCGCCAGCGCGCGGCGTCGGTGAATGCGAGCCCGAGCGTGAGGAGGCCAATGCCGATCGCCCCCATGACGATAGCGGCCGAGTTGCCGCCGGGGTGTCGCGCGAGGGAACGGAGGATTCGGCGCATATCGGGTATGATGCCGCCCGACGCCCGGACGTGTAAAGCATTGCTGACCGAATGTTCAGCGCGTACGCTATCGGCATCTGCATGGCGCGCGCCCTCTTTCTCTCGGTTCCTCTTCACGGACACGTGCGCCCCACACGCGATGTGGTGTCGGCGCTTGTTCGGCGTGGGCACACGGTGCGCTACTTCGCCGGCGCTGCCCTCGACGACGTGATCGCCGCCATGGGTGCCGAGCCGTCGGCGTACCGGTCGGCTGATGTGGGGAGGTTGCCAGCGCTCACGCAGGAGCTTCCTCGATTGCCACTCAGCATGATGGAGCTCTCGGCGTCAGTTCTCGCCAACGACCTCGATGAATTTCGACGTTGGGCGCCTGACTACGTTATCGCTGACCTGCTGGCCCCCTGGGGATATTGGGTGGCGGGACTGCTCGATGTACCCCTCGTTGTGTCGGTCCCGATCTTTGCGCTCGATCGTCGGGTAGCGCTCGACGCCATGAACGCGGGGGCGCGTCCTGCCAGTGTGCGCAGTACGCTGACAAAGGTTGGGGCCCTCTGGACTGCGCGCACACTGCACCGTCGTCTCGTGCGCCGATACGGGGTTCGTGGTGCTCACATCAGCGCGACCGCATTTCCCCATGCCGGGTTGCAGGTGGTGTACACGACACGTACACTGCAACCGCATAACGAGCGTTTTGCATCACCCGGCTGGACCTTTGCCGGACCACCGATTCCCACTCTCCCGCGGTCCTCTGCTTCGCCGGCTGGGGCCTACCTCTCACTGGGCACGGTCTTTCAGGGAGATGGTGTGCTCCTGTCGACGTGTGCCAGCGCGATTGCCGACGAAACAGGTCACGTCGTTCTGTCTACGGGTGGAAAGGAGCTTCCGCAGGCGCTCTCAGGGGACACGCGCGTCCACGTCACGCGCTTTGCGGATCAGAACGCGGAACTGGAACGTGCGGCTCTCTTCGTGACGCATGCCGGACTTGGCGGCGTGCAGGAGAGCCTGCTTGCAGGGACACCGATGGTGCTTCTGCCGCAGATGCCGGAACAGTTGCTCGTCGCGTCGCGCATCGAATCACTCGGTGCGGGTATCATGCTTCGGTCCGGCCAGATCACGCCGGAAACCCTGCGGTCGGCCGTTCGGCGCGTGTTGTCGGAGCCGTCGTACCGTGCTGCTGCAGAACGGTTGGGGGCGACAATCAGGAGTGAGTCGTCAGCTGAGGCCGGAGTGAACGCCATCGAGCGATTCGTGGCGCAGAGCTAGCCCAGGCGCGCCGCGGCTTGTCAGGCGCTACCGTACCACAACGCGATCACGCTGCTGACTTTCCTGAGCGCAGGCATTCGACGAGCGCGGCCACATGAAGCGCCGTGGTGTCGAGTGCTGGAAGGCTTGCGACCGTTGGCGCGCGCAGCAGCAGGGGGAGTTCGGTGCCGCCAAGAATGACGCAATCGGCCAGCAGTATCGTCCGGAGCTGATTGGCGAGGCTGATGATCTCGGCACGCGATTCGTCGCGGAACACACCTCGCAACAATTCACCAACGTAGATCTCGTGCACACGCTGACGTGCGCTCTCGTCAGGCACCATGACCTTCATGCCACGACGGGCAAAGACCTCGGGATAAAACGAGGCTTCCATCGTGAATCGCGTGCCAAGCAGGAGAGGACGTCGCAACTTGAGGCGCGTTGCTTCCGCGGCACAGGTCTCGACAATGCTGATCATGGGCACGGGCGACACCCGGGCCACTTCGTCAAAGACGATGTGCGGGGTATTCGCGGTGAGGGCCACCACGTCCGCGCCCGCGGCTGCCAATCGACGCACGGAAGCCAGCAGATACTCGGCGAGTGCCGGGCGGTCGTTCTGCACCAGCGACAGCGCATGATCCACATCGACGCTGTCGATCACAATGTTAGGCGCCGTGCCCGGTGTCACGGCCTTCCAGGCGTCGATCAGCCGCCGGTAGTAGTCAATCGTGGATTCGGGGCCGAGCCCGCCGATGAGTCCGAGACGCATGCCTCGAAGCTATGGCTTGGCGGGCGACCTCTGCAATGCCACGTTCGCCATACGCTGGAGAAACCGCACCGTGGTCGTATCCTCGGCCACACCGGGGATCCGCGGCGGAAGCAACCGCGGGTCGCGATCAAAGATGCGCGCATAGATCACCAGCGCCGCAAGGTAGGTTCCCCGTACCGACGCATGCAGGCCGTCGGGACTGTATACGCGGATCGTGTCGGACTCGGCGATTGCCGCGCGCCATGCGTCACCCGCCGGGGCGAGCACGCCCTTGACCGCTTGTGCGGCATTCTGGTATGAGGCGAGAGCCGGGACAAAATCACCTGAGCGGTTCACCGTGGGCCACACCTGATATAACACGGGTACGGCCCCCGCGGCCCGAACCGGGACGTCAAAACGACGCGCCGCGGCCTCGAGGAGTGCCCGGTTCTCGGGGAGTGTCGAGGGACCCTGCTGGAGTACCACAAACTCCCAGCGCGAGCGCTGCAATGCGCGAACGGCGCTTCCCTCAGCCCAATGGTCATCCAGGCTCACGTCGGGAAAGGCCACACTGGCGGTGAACACCGAGTCGATGCCCGCCAGGCGAGCGAGTTCGCCCACCATGCCGGGAAGGTTGTTCACGTAGGTGAGCGAGTTGCCGACAAAAAGCAGCCGAACACCGCCGGTTGGTGCCTCTACCCCCAGGGTGCCAGAAGAAGCGCAGCCCGAGGTGAGGAGCGAGAGCAGGAGAACGAAGTAATGCATGGGTCGTGGCATGGTGCCAAAACATGTACGACACCGGCCACGGAAGCTCTCACGCAGGGATGACGCGTGTACGCGTGTGCCGGGCGGCTCCACGGCTGTGACGGAGTGGCGCCCGGGGCACAACACATTTCACCGCGACAGCGAGCGCCCTCTGCGCTCCCGAACCACTCGGTGCGCAGGGAGCCACGAGGCGATCGCTGCCGCCCCGAGGACCAGCAACACCACGACGGCGTAGACGGCGGGGTCCATGCGGGACGTGTTGAACAGCATGGTGCGGATCACTCCCGATCCCGCCATGGCGGCCGCGGCGCCTAACGCGGCTCCCAGTGCGGCGACGGAGAGTCCGTGCCGCAACACGAGCCAGTGCAGATGACGTGGGCGCGCGCCGAGTGCCAACCGGATGGCCAGCTCGGGTTCACGCCGCTGGGCCGCCTGCGCTACCACGCCGTAAACCCCGATGACCGCGAGCAAAGCACCAATAGCAGCAAAGGCGGCGAGGAGCAGCGCCATGAAGCGATCCCGCGCCATCGCTTCACTGCGCATCCGCGGCATGGTGGTCAGTGTGATCGGTGCGAGGAGTGGGTCAATCTCGCTGATCGTGCGTGCAACCGACCGGAGCAGGTTTGCCGGATCACCACTGGTGCGGACAACCAGATACACACCGGTCATCGCTTCCTGCGAGTAGGGTCCGGTGAGCTCGATCCCGGCCGGCTGCGACACGATTCGACCACGTTCGTTGCCGACGACGCCAACGACGCGCCGCCAGATGGACGTGCTGTCCGGCACGAGATCGCCAGCGATGTACTGGCCGATCGGGTCCTCATTCCCGAAGTAGCGATCGGCAAGTGCCTTGTTGATGATGGTCACCGGCTCCGATGTGGGAGTATCCTCGGGGCCAAAGACACGACCGGCGAGGAGAGGCACCTTCATGGTGCGAAAGTAGTCGTCGGTGACACTCCGATGCCGTACCTCGCGTCCTGCCTGATCAGCGGGGCGTCCCCGGATGGAGAAGTCCGAGGTGTATCCCGCCGCCACAAAGGGGATCGCCGAGCTGATGGCGGCCGACTCGACACCGGGGAGTGTGCGCACACGGGTCAGGAGGTCGCTGACGAAGGTCATGCGTTGCGCACGCACCTCGTAGCGCGTTCCGCCGACGGCGAGAAAGGCGGAGGCGACACCATCGGCCTCAAACCCGGGATCGACATTCGCAAGCTGCTGGTAGCTACGCAACAGCAATCCGGCACCGATCGTCAGTGTCACCGCAAGAGCAACCTCACCGATGGCGAGTGTGTTCACGAGCCGGCGCGCTCGCCGGTTGTCAGAACTCATGCGTGTGCTCGAGCGTAAGGCGTCCGCCGCATCGCGTCGCGCGACCCAGAGTGCGGGCGCGGTTCCGAAGACGACAGCACTGAGCGCGGCGACCCCAACGACAAAAAGAAAAACCCACCCGTCGGGCCGACGGTCCGTGACGGGCAGCATCCCCACCGGTTGCCAGGCGCCGAACATGCGCGTGCCCCACAATCCAACCAGCCATCCACCCGCCGCGCCCAGGACGGCCAGCACCATGCTCTCCGTCAGCGCCTGACGCACCACGCGGCTGCGGTCAGCACCAAGGGCCCGCCGCACCACCACTTCCTGTTCGCGGGCCGCGGCGCGCACCAGAAGGAGGTTGGCGACGTTGGCACAACCGATCAGCAGCAACAGTCCGGTACTTGCCAGCAGGAAGACGAGTGGCTGGCGACGATCACCGACCAGATAATCATGCAAAGGTCCGAGGCCGGCTTTCATGTTGACATTGGTCTCGGGATACTCGCGCTCCATCGCTCCCATCACGCGCTGCAGCTCGGCGCTGGCGGTCTCCACGTTCGTCTCGGCGCGCAGCCGGGCAACGGGACGCAACCAGTGGGCACGGCGAAACCAGACCTGCTGCCGGTCGGCGCGATCCCAGCGCATGGGGTACCAGACGTCCACGTCGGGCGCCGGAATACGGAACTCCGGTCCCGCCACCCCAACCACTTCGGCTGACTCTCTGTCGAGCACCAGCGTACGCCCGATGATGGCCGTGTCGCTGCCAAACTGGCGTTGCCAGAATCGGTGACTCACCACCACCTGACGCGGGGCAGGGAGCCAGTGTGCGTCTGGAGCAAACCCCCTGCCTAACGTCATCCCGCCACGCAAGACGTCGAAGAAGTTGCCCATGACCTCGGCACCATGCAGCGCTTGCGGATCGCCACTCCCAGACAGGACGGGACGAGCATCGTAGTCGGCCCACGCGGTCACCCCGTCAAAGGCGCGCACGCGCTCGCTCCAGTCCAGCATGTTGGCCGGCGCCGAGGATTGCCGGACCCAGCCCTTGTCGGCGTTGTCTTCCCACAGCGCGACAAGCCGGTCGGGTTCACTCACGGGCAAGGGCCGCAGCACCACCGCATTGACCGCCGAGAAGATCGCGACGCTGGCCCCGATTCCCACGGAGAGCGTCAGGACCACGGTGGCGGTGAGTGAGGGATTGCGTCGCAGGAGACGAAACGCAAAGACGAGATCGCTGCGCAGGTCGGTGAGCCAGCGATCGCCGCGACCATCGCGGTATTGCTCCTTGGTGTGTTCGAGCCCGCCGAAGGCCACGAGGGCCTGTCGCCGGGCTTCGGCCGGAGGTATGCCCCGCGATTGTAGCAGCGCGGTCTCCTGCTCGATATGAAACTGGAGCTCCTCGCCCAGCTCCGCTTCAGCGCGACTACGCCGGACGATGGCGCGCAGCCTGAGGAATAGAGCGCGAAGGGTCATGGCGTCTCCAGAATGAGTTCGATGGCAGTGACATAACGACGCCAGGAGTTGGTCTCGGCCACCACCGCTTTTTTGCCGGCGGCAGTGAGCGTGTAGTACCTGGCGCGCCGGTTGGTGTCGGTGGTGCGCCATTCACTGAGCAGGAGCCCGCGATGCTCCAGGCGCTGCAGGGCGGGGTAAAGCGAGCCCTGATTGACATCGAGCACCCCGCGTGAGCGTTCCTGGATGCGCTGACTCACAGCCCAGCCATGCATGGACTCGCGCAGCAAGACCTTGAGGATGAGGAGGTCGAGTGTGCCGCGGAGGACGTCGGATTCAGTGGGTGGCATCTGGAGGTCGCAACGGGTCGTGGTGTCGGAAGCCGACACTACGGATGGTACTGGTGTCGGGTTTCGACATCAAGGGCAGCTGACCGCCGAGCCGACGATGACGTATGTCGAATCGGGGCTGGCGGGAGGCACTGTCAACGGGCAACGTTGCACGGTCCGCCTTCCCCTTGTCGTTATGTCCGCACTCAGCTGGTACCGCCTTGCTGCCGCCGCCGTATTGGCGTTGCCGAACACACGCGCACTGGCGCAGGCCGAGGTCCGCGAAGTCACCCGGACCTACACTACATATCCCTACAGCGACGCCGATCCCATTCCGCGGATCGGCCGCATCTATCCCTACTATCGGTGGGACGGCTTTACGTCGAAGGGTGAGGCACGCTCGTACAAGGTGGTCGAACTCGAAAACGAGTACCTCAAGGTGTCGATCATTCCCGAGATTGGCGGGAAGGTGTGGAGCGCCATCGACAAGGCCACCGGCCGGTCGATGATCTATGACAACCAGGTGGTGAAGTTCCG
This sequence comes from uncultured Gemmatimonadota bacterium, assembly GCA_902826615.1. GTDB lineage: Bacteria > Gemmatimonadota > Gemmatimonadetes > Gemmatimonadales > Gemmatimonadaceae > RBC101. The sequence continues at coordinate 428,294 of CADEFN010000002.1, read as the reverse complement.
CGACGTTGCCATGCGCGGACCATGGACCAGTGGTGGCATCGAGGCCAACTATGGAGTCATAGGGCATACGCCTAACGTGGCGACACCGGTGGACTATCTGACGCGGACCAACGCCGACGGGAGTGTCAGCTGCACGATCGGCGCCCTCGATCTTCTGACACGAACCCAGTGGCGCATCGAGATCAACCTGCCGAAAGACAAGGCGTACTTCACCACGGCCTCGTCGTGGTTCAATACGTCACCACTCGAGCAGCCGTATTACACCTGGATGAACACGGCCATACCCGTCGGCGACGATCTGGAGTTTGTCTATCCCGGCACCCGGTTTCTCGGGCACGATGGCGAGGTGGGCGCCTGGCCGGTGAACAGCACCAATGGCAAGAGCATCTCGCGATACCGCAATAATGACTTTGGTGGGTACAAGTCGTATCACGTCTTCGGGGCGTACACCGATTTCTTCGGTGCCTGGTGGCACTCGAAGGACTTTGGTATGGTGCGATACGCCGCGCACGATGAAAAGCCGGGCAAGAAACTCTGGATCTGGGGCCTTTCCCGGCAGGGGATGATCTGGGAGCAGCTTCTCACCGACGCCGACGGGCAGTACACCGAAGTGCAGTCGGGTCGTCTCTTCAACCAAACGGCGGAAGGCAGCACCCGGACGCCATTCAAACACCGGGGCTTTGCGCCGCATGCATCGGAGCGGTGGACGGAGTACTGGTTTCCGGTGCGCGGGATGGGCGGGATGGTGGCGGCCAGCCCCTATGGCGCGCTCAATGTGAAAACGTCGCCCGCTGGCCTGGTGGTGTCCCTGCTGGGTGTGCAGCCGGTGCGTGACACGCTCACCATTCGCGAGGGCACACACATCCTTCGGCAGCGCGTGGTCGCGCTCACGCCTCGCGAGATCGTGGTGGACACACTCCCCACGTCGGTGAACCCGGCGACCCTGCACATTACGTTAGGCACGGGGCTCCTCGACTACCAGGCCGATCCCGCCAAGTCGGCGCTCTCGCGCCCGGTGGAGGGACCGGCCGACTTTGACTGGAAGTCGGCGTATGGCTCCTACCTGCAGGGGAAGGAGTATCTGCGTGACCGCGAGTTTGGCCGCGCTCGCGAGGCATTCGAGCAGTCGCTGCAGCGCGACGCGCACTTCCTCCCGGCAATCGGTGAAGTGGCTGCGCTGCATCTGCGATCAGGGAACGCCCGCCAGGCGGTCGATGTCGCGCGAAGGGGGTTGGCGATCGACACCTACGATCCGCTCTCCAACTACACCTTCGGGCTGGGCAGCCGGCAGCTTGGACACCTCGCCGATGCCAGGGACGGCCTCGATATCGCGACACAGTCAGGCGAGTGGCGGGTGGCGGCGTTCAGTGAGCTGGCCAAACTCTATCTGGCAGGCGGCGATCTTCGGCGTGCCGAGCAGTACGCCACCAAGGCACTCGACTACGACCGGTCATCGATGGATGCCCTTCAAGTGCATGCAGTGACCGCCCGAGTTGGTGGCGACACCCGTGCCATCGCCGCGGCTCGCGCAGACATATCGGCCGTCGACCCGGTCGGTCACTTTGTGCGCGTTGAGCAATTCCTTTCGGGGTCGCTGGATGGCGCAGTAGTGCGAGACGCGATACGAAATGAAATGCCTCACGAAAGCCTCCTCGAACTCGCCGTCTGGTACCAGGGCGTTGGTCGGGACCGCGATGCCGATCGTGTACTCTCTCTCGCGGCGGACCATGCGGAGGTGGCGTACTGGCGCGCATGGCTTCGCACGAGGCTCGGGGAGGCCGACGCCGCAAGCTGGCTCACACGAGCGAGCGCGCTCACACCACGACTGGTTCTTCCCTTTCGCACCGAAACACGTCAGGTCCTGGAATGGGCACGTGGACAGCGCGACACATGGCAAACCACCTACTACCTGGCGCTGGTGACCGCACATCTGGGCGATCGCTCCGCCGCTCTGACTCTGCTGCAGGGTCTGGGTGATGCACCGGAATTCGCACCCCTGTATGCGGCGCGCGCACTCCTCGCAGACAGCACCAGTGCGCTCAGAGACTGGCGTCGCGCGGCCGCATTGGACACAACGGAATGGCGCTACGGTCGCATGGTGGCAGAGCTCCTGCTGGCCACGGGCGACAGCGTCGAGGCGCTGACGCTCACCACTCGTTATGCAGCACGATTTGCGCAGCGTACTCCGGTGGCGCTGCTCCACGCGCGGGCGCTCCTGCGGGTCGGACGAGTGGCTGATGCTGTCACCTGGCTCGACAAGGTGGAAATTCTCCCCGCCGAGGGTGCAGCGGAGGCACATGTGTTGTATCGGGAAGCGAACCTGCGACTGGCCATTGAGCGCTTTGCCGCCCGTGACACACGTGCTGCCCGCACCCTCGTGGCAAAGGCACGTGTCTGGCCCGAGCGGCTTGGCACAGGAAAGCCCTACGCCGCGGATGTCGACGAACGACTTGAAGACTGGATGGACGCAGTCATGTTGCGGCGCGGTACACTCCCCCCCAGGCCGCGCGGTTCATCCGACGGCGTTGTGCAGCGCGTAATGCGGGAATGGGACGTGCGAGGCCTTCCACAATGAAGACGATCATGCGAAATGCAATCCGCGCTACCACACTCGCACGTGTCACGCGCGTGTTTACTCTCGCCTTTCTACTCATGTCCACCTCCGCCGAGTCACAAACGACGGTCAGCGCAACCGACATCGACCGCCAGGTGTCGCACGGCTACGCCAACTCCAGCGGCGTAAAGATCCACTACGCCGCCCTGGGCGATCCAGCCAAGCCGCTCATCGTGATGATCCATGGCTTTCCTGACTTCTGGTATACCTGGCGCGCGCAGATGCTGGAGCTGTCAAAGGACTACTACACCGTCGCAATCGATCAGCGCGGCTACAACCTGTCGGACAAACCGCAGGGCATCGAGCAGTACGACATTCAGCTGCTGGTGCGCGACGTCGTATCAGTCATCAAACACCTCGGTCGCGAGAAGGCGGTGGTGGTTGGACACGATTGGGGAGGCGCCGTCGCCTGGTCTGTGGCAACCTACCGGCCCGATGTGGTCGACCGCCTGATCATCCTCAACCTGCCCCATCTCCGTGGGCTGACCCGTGAGTTGGCAACCAATCCGGAGCAAGCACGGAACAGCCAGTATGCCCGCAACTTCCAGCAGGAAGGCGCCGAACGCGCGTTGACCGCCGAAGGACTCGCGGCGTGGGTGAGAGATCCGGACGCGCGCAAGCGTTATGTCGAGGCCTTCGGTCGCTCGGACTTTGCGGCCATGCTGGCTTACTACAGGCGCAACTATCCGCGCGAGCCGTACGTCGCCGACCCGTCACCACTGGTGAAGGTCAAGGCGCCAGTCCTGATGATCCACGGACTTGGCGACACGTTTCTGCTCCCTGGTGCCCTCAACAACACCTGGGACTACCTGGAGAACGATCTGACGCTGATGACCATTCCCGGTGTAGGGCACTTTGTGCAGCAGGACGCCGCCGACAAGGTGACGCGCGCCATCCGGGGGTGGCTGGCGCGCTGAGTTGCGGGGCCAGGAAAGACACTGGCCCCCGCAGTGCCGCTATTGCGGCATGGCAACGGCCGTGAGCGCCGTGACCACTCCGGACCCGCGGCGCTGCAAATCGGCGAAGGCACCGGCAAGCAGCGTGTTGAGATGGGTGAGATCCTCGCGCAGCCGTGTCGAGAGCTGATCGAGGGTGCGGAGTTGCGCCACCGTCGGTCCCGTGCTCGACGCCTGCATCGCGCCGTCGAGATCGAGATAGCTGAACTTGGGACCACCAAAGCCTGCGCCAAAGCGGCGACCGAGAGAATCGAGCTCGGTGGTCACGGACCGCATGATCGCTGCCAGTGAATCGCGGCGTGCGGGTTGATCCTTGATGGCGTCTTCGATGCGTTTGCGCTCAGCGCTCATCTTCTGATGAAGCTGCACGCCATCGTTGAATGACTTCTGCAGCGCCGCCAGACGTACCGATGCCGTATGCCGCTCAGCCGGAGCGGCCGCGACAACCTCGAGGCGGTTGTCAGGCTGTACCTCTACCGTCTGGCTCACCTGCCTGCCACGCGCCGCCAGCGTTACGGTGTAGCGCCCCGGGAGTACCCACGTCCCCTTTGGCACACCGAACCACCCTTCATCTTCGTCCTTCACGCCAGGTGACCGATCATAGTGCAGGTCCCAGTTGGTGCGGTGCAACCCCGCTGACGCCGACACACTCATGGTGCGAACTGTCCGCCCGGAAGCGTCGGCGACGGTGATGCGCGCGGTGGTGTCTGCTGCCCCACCCGTGCCTAACGCATAGGTGATGAGGGCCCCTTCGGCAGGGTTGGGCGCCTGAAAGTTGCGCGCGCCCGGAGTGGGGAGGATCCGCGTGATGTAGCGCTGCCGAGTTGCCCGGATGGGGTAGAGCTGTGCATCTCCGGCGCCGACGGTGGGGGCTCCCTTGTTCATAAGCCCGATGTCGTCGAGGACAATGATGCTCCGCCCATGTGTGCCGAGCACGAGGTCGTGGGTCTTCGGGTGAATGGCGATGTCGTCAACACGCACACGTGGCACATTGCCGCCCACGTGAGTCCATGTGCGGCCACCATCAAAGGTGACATAGAGCCCGAACTCCGTGCCGGCAAAGAGTGTCGCGCTGCCGACGGGATGTTCCTCGAGTGCCTTGATGGAGTGGCCAGCCGGGAGGTTGCCCGCAATTGGGGTCCAGGTGGTGCCGCCATCGGTGGTCTTGAAGACCCAGGGCGTCATGTCATCGTCGTAGTGGCCGTCAAACGTGGTGTAGGCCGTTCGTGCATCATGCGACGACCATAACACACGGCTCACCCAGCGAGCTCCCGGCAGCTTGAAGCGCGACGTGATGTCGGTCCAGGTGCGTCCAGCGTCGTTTGTCAGCTGCACATTGCCGTCGTCGGTGCCCACGAGGATGAGGCCCGCTGTCTTCGGCGACTCGGCGATGGATGTAATCGTGCCGTAGTCGCTCACACCATCGTCGCGCGAGAGTGTGGTGGAGTCACGCACCATGCCCATGATGGGGAGCTTCTTCCAGTCGAGTTTGCGGGTGAGATCGGGGCTCACCTCATCCCACGTCTGACCGGCATCACGTGAGCGGAAGAGTTTGTTGCCACCGTAGTACACCGTCTTCGCGTCGTGCGGCGACCGGTGCATTGGCGTGCTCCAGTTGAAGCGATACTCCTCCTTGGCATCGGTGGAGACAGGGCGAATGCCCCGTTCTTCGCGGGTGCCGAGGTGTACACGATAGGCACGTCCGCTTTGCGAATTGGCGTAGATGTAACGCGGGTCGGCGGGATCGGTGACGGTGTAGAAGCCATCGCCATACGCGATGTTGATGACATCGGAGTTCATGATGCCGACGCCGTTGTAGGTCCTGATCGGCACACCCCAGGTGCCATTGTCCTGCGCGCCGCCGTAGATGTAGTACGGGTCGCGATCGTCGACGTCGATGTCGTAGAACTGGCCGATGGGGAGGTTGTCGACAAAGTCCCAGTTGCGGGCGCCGTCCCAGGTGAAGTACAACCCGCCGTCGTTGCCGAGGATCATGTGCTGGCCGTCGGATGGATTGATCCAGAGGGCGTGGTGGTCCACATGAATCCGGTCGCCCGTGTTATCGGTGGTGAATGTCTTGCCACCGTCAATAGAGAGATGGACGTATGTGCCGAGTACCCACACGCGGTCGGGATGCTGCGGGTCAACGCGAATCTGCGAGTAATACATCGGGCGCGGATTCAGCGAGTTCATCTTGCGCCATGTGGCACCGCGATCGTCGGAACGAAATACACCACCCTGCCGGCTTTCGACGATGGCGTACACCGTGGATGGCTGACTCGGCGCGATGGCGAGGCCAATACGTCCGATGGTGCCACCCGGCAGTCCCTCAGTGATCCGCTGCCAGGTGTCACCGCCATCGAGGGAGCGATACAAGCCACTTCCCGGTCCTCCACCTACAAAGCCGAAGCCGGTGCGTTGCCGCTGGTACATGGCGGCGTAGAGTGTGCGTCCATCGGGGTCCATGGCCACATCCACCGCGCCCGTGAACTCGTTGACGCCGAGGACCTTGCTCCAGGTGCGTCCGGCGTCGCGGGTGCGATACAACCCGCGATCGGCATTGGCACCCCAGAGGTGACCGAGCGCCGCGACAAAGACCACCGAGGGATCACGCGGATGGATCACGACGCGCCCGATATGATGCGTATTGGCAAGGCCCATGTGGGTCCAGCTCGTTCCACCATCGAGGGAGCGATAAATGCCGTCACCCCAAGTGGAGCTTTGCCGGTTGTTAGGCTCGCCCGTGCCAACCCAGACAATGTTCGGGTCACTCGGCGCAATGGCGATGTCGCCGATGGAGGTAGAGCGTCCATCGCGGTCGAAGACCGGCGTCCATGTCGTGCCCGCGTTGGTGGAACGGAAGACCCCACCGCCGGCCGTGCCCACAAAGACGGTGGAGGGCTTTCCTGGTACGGCTTCGACATCGTCGATACGTCCGCCGAACGAGGCGGGACCGATGTGACGCCAGGGCAGGGCACCCAGGTCCTGCGCGGCGGCGGTGGCCGGGAGGAGGAGGGTCAGAGAGAGGAGGAGATGTCGCATCGATGCCGGGGGAGGAAAGCCCGAATGTGTGATCCGGGGCGTCATCCGGAAAGAGTGGTTGGCCCTTTCCCGGTACCGGCTGTAGCTTCTCCCGGCCCTCCCCGTCATACCTAACGAAGCCACCACGTGCCTGACATCGCGCGTTTCCCACTCGGGGCCGCGGTAACGCTGGCCGAGCTGTCCGCCAATCCGTACCCGGTGCTGCACCGGTTGCGGGAGAAGGAACCGGTCACCTGGGCCGCATCATTCGGGCAGTGGCTGGTGACCAGTCGCGATCTGATCATGGAAGTGCTCCGGGATTCCCAGCACTTTCGGACGGACAGCGATCAGTCTCCCATTCGCGACACCTTCGGGCCCCAGATGTTGTCAACCGAAGGAGAGCAGCAGCGGCGGTACAAGTCGGCGTGCGCGCCTCCCTTCAATGCGCGGGCCGTGGAGGGGATGGCGCCCCTCGTCGCCTCGATCGTCCACGAACAGGTCGCTCAGCTGACAAGCGGCGATAGCGCCGACCTTCGCGCCCGGTTTGCGGCACCGGTCGCGGTGGCCACCGTGGCGCGAGTCCTGGGGCTGGCTCCAGGCAACGATCAGCGTCTGCGCGAGTGGTACGACGCCTTCGCTGACGCGCTCGCCAGCTACGAGGGATCACCTGCCACGCAACTGCGCGCGCATGCTGCCGCGCTGGCCTTTCGCGCCTCCATCGCACCCATCCTCGCAGCGCCCGACGCCGGGGCCACGTCGCTGCTGCACGAGCTGGCTCGCGCGCATCCGCGCCTGCTCGACGACGACGAGATTGGCTCGAACGCGCTCATTGTGCTGTTCGGCGGGATCGAGACCACGGAGGCGGCGATCACCAATGCACTCTGGGCCATGCTGAGTCATCCGCATCTGCTGCCTGAGGCGCGCGCCAATGCGGACACCCTCGACCGATGTATCGAGGAGTCCCTTCGCTGGGAGCCGGCGGTGCAAACGTGCAGCCGGTATGTCAACGACGACCTGATGCTGGATGGCGTGCACATTCCGGAGGGCGCCATTGTGCAGTGCATGATCGGGGGCGCCAATCGCGATCCCGCGCATTATGCCGATCCCGATCGCTACGATCCATTTCGGGCGGAGACGACGCCACACCTGACCTTCGGCTTCGGCCGGCATTTCTGTCTTGGCGCCGCGCTTGCGCGACTCGAGGCGCGCACTGCCATCTCGGCGCTGCTCTCGGCGTTCCCCGGACTCGCGCTGGATGCTGACCATCCGTCGTACCCGGCGGGGCATGAGTTCCGAAAGCCCCCGACGCTCCGAGTACGCTGGTGAGTGGCGGTCGCCATCCCTGGGTGAGTGACCCATGAGTGGCGGACTCCGGTGGATTGGGGACGCCATCCGCGTTGCCGTGCGTGCGCCCGCGCACAGCATTACCGCGATCGCCACCATCGCGTTAGGTGTTGGTGTGTCGACGGCCGCACTCACGGTGGCCGATGCGCTGATGTGGCGTCCCTTCCCCGTGCGCGATCAGCAGCGTCTGGTGGTGATGTGGGGCGAGCGGCGGGATGGTGGCTTTGCGAACGTCCCCGTCACGGTGCCCTGGGTTCGCGAGTTTGTCCAGCGTGCGCCATCGCTCGACGCGGTCGCGACCTTTGCCTTTCGCGGGGCGTCGCCGGTGGCGGTGCGTGCCGGCGACCGTGTGCTGCAACTCAAGACCTCGTTGGTGGGGGGCACGTACTTCGATGTCCTTGGAAGCCGGCCGTTGCTGGGGCGTGCCTTTGGTCAGCAGGACGACCTCCCCGGCGCCGCGCCGGTGGTGGTGCTGACGTATCGCACCTGGCGCGACCGATTTGGCGGCGACTCGGCGGTGGTCGGGAAGACGGTGGAGGTGATCAGCGATGGTCGGCAGCACCAGGTAGTTGGGGTGATGCCCCCCGGGCTGGAGTATCCGCGCGGCACTGAGGTGTGGGCCCCGCTCACGGCGTGGAGTGCGGCAGGCGGGTTCCGCGAGATGGCGGAGAATGAAGTCGACATGCTCGCACGGCTCGCGCCTAACGGGAGCATGGATCAGGCCCGCCGTGAGCTGAGTGAGTTCTTCGGCAGACCCGGCGCACCGTCGATAGAGCGAGAACTCCGCGGTTTTGTGGCGCCCCTGACCGACGTGGCGCTGGGGAGCGCACGACCTGCCATGGTGGTGTTGAGTGTGGTGGCTGTTCTGCTGCTGTTGATCAGCGCGGCGAATGTGGCCAACCTGCATCTCGTCCGCAGCATTGGGCGGGTACGCGAGTTTGCGGTGCGGCAGGCGCTGGGGGCCACACGGCGTCACCTAGCGCGGCAGATGTTCGCGGACGCGGCCCTGCCGGTGATCGTGGGTGGGATCATGGGCTGGTGGCTTGGCGGAGTCATCGTCGCGGCATTTCTGCGGGTTGTGCCGGCGAGTATCCCGCGCCTCGAGGAGCTGCACGTCGGCGGATGGACCATCGCCATTGCACTGGCATCCACCCTGGTGGCACTTGGCGTCTCCGGTGTGACCAGTCTCGTTCATTCGGCCAGAGTCGAGACCAACGATGCACTGCGGGCGGGTGCACGGGCCGGCACCGATCGGCGCACACGCTGGCTCACCGACGGACTTGTGGGCGCGCAGGTCGCGCTTGCTGCCGCGTCGCTCATTGTGGCGGTCCTCGTCATTGGCTCCTTCTATCGATTGACGCAGATCCCGCTGGCCTTCGACGCGTCGCGACTGCTGGCCGTGCAACTGGCCTTTCCCAGCGGGTCCCCTGGCGATCCCGCGTCACGGCGCCTGACGCTCGAACGCCTCACGACGCGCATCGCGGGTATGCCGTCGATCGAGACGGTGACACCCGTGCTCAATGTCCCATTCATCGGCGCTGGCGGCGGGATTGATGGTCGAGCGGTGCTCCCCGATCAGGACGATGTCGCGCGAGCAACCAACCCCATTTCGAACTTCGAAATTGTCGGTGCCGAGTACTTCGACGCGCTCGCGATCCGCCCGATTCAGGGGCGCACCTTCACCGACGCCGATCGCGAAGGGGCGCTCCGGGTGGTGGTGGTAAGTCAGTCGGTGGCGCGGCACTATTGGCCGGCTGGGAACGCGCTGGGTGGACGGCTCCGCGGCCCAGGTGGGGAGCTCGAAGTGATCGGAGTGGTGCCCGACACCCGGTACCGCGAGCTCGAAGTGGCGCGCCCCACCATTTACTTCCCACTCGCGCAATCGCCATTCCCCATCTCGCCCACTACGCTCCTCATCCGCACTGCACTCCCCGCGGACGCCATCTCGGCGTCGATTCGGCGTGCGGTTGTCGAGGAGGATGCGTCCGTCGTGGTGACCAATGTGGCGTCACTTCAGGAACTGCTTGACGGGCCGCGTGCCATTCCCCGAACGAACGCCCTGGTGCTGACACTCTTCGGATCTGCAGCATTATGCCTCGCCGCAGTGGGTCTCTTTGGGGTGATTGGCACAAGGGTGCGAATGCGCACGAAGGAACTGGGAGTTCGCCTGGCGCTCGGCGCCACCCCTGCCCGCGTCCGGCGTTCCGTGGTGGGGCACGGGCTTCGCCTGGGGGCGATAGCGGCCCTGGTGGGCATTGTCGCGGCACAAGCCACGGGTGCGTGGCTCAAGCCCCTTCTGTATGACACCCGCCCGACCGAGATCCTTCCGCTGGCACTCGTCGCGGTCATCGTGCTCGTGGTCTGTGCCGCGGCGAGTTATCTCCCCGCCCGGCGGGGGGCCCGCGTCGATCCCATGGTGTCCCTCCGAAACGAAAACTGAGGGGCCTGTCGAAACCCCCCGGCCTCGTTCGACTACTTGCCGAACCTTCCACTCATGGAGTCAGCGATGCGTTACGTGTGCCTGATTTACGAGAACCATGCCGAGACGGCCAAGATCATGGAAACCGAGGGCGACAAGATCATGGCCGAGTACTTCACGTTCACCAGTGACATCAAGAACAGCGGCCACTACAAGGCGGGTGAGGCGTTACATCCGACCGCCACGGCGACCACACTGCGAATCCGTGGTGGCAAGCTCCAGACGACCGATGGGCCGTTCGCCGAAACCAAGGAACAACTCGGCGGCTTCTACCTGATCGACGCGAAAGACCTCAACGAGGCCATTCAGATTGCCTCGCGAATTCCGGGATGCCGCCTGGGCAGTGTGGAGATTCGCCCTGTGGTGGATTTCTCCCAGCAGGCACACAAGTAACTCGGGCGTCGGCGCCATGACAGATGTTCGCGAGCAGCTCGATCAGCTCTATCGCGCCGACTCGCGCAAGGTTTTGGCCACACTCATTCGTCTCCTCGGCGATTTTGACCGCGCCGAGGAGGCGTTGCACGACGCCTTTGCGGCTGCCGTGCAGCAGTGGCCCGACGAGGGAGTGCCGGCGAATCCCGTCGCGTGGCTGGTGTCGGCGGGCCGGTTCCGCGCCCTCGACGTTTTGCGACGCCGCGCCGTGCACGACGCCAAGCTGGTGCAGGTGGCCGCCGAACTCTCGGGGAGCGTCGAGCCGGTGCCGGTGAGTGAGCGCGGGTTCGGCGACGATCAGCTGCGGCTGGTCTTCACCTGTTGTCACCCCGCGCTGGCGCAGGACGCCCAGGTGGCACTCACGCTGCGCACCATTTGTGGCCTGACCACCGAGGAAATCGCGCGGGCCTTTCTGGTGCCAGCGCCGACCATGGCACAACGCATCGTGCGGGCCAAGGCGAAAATCCGCGATGCCGGCATTCCGTACGTGGTGCCCGAACCGGCGGAGTTTCCTGCTCGCCTCGATTCCGTGCTGCACACCGTGTATCTGGTGTTCAATGAAGGGTACTCGGCGTCGTCCGGGGAGTCGGTCACACGTGCGGACCTGGCGGGCGAGGCCATTCGGCTTGGCCGACTGCTGGTGGAGTTGACCGGCGACGCCGAGTCGCGGGGCCTGCTGGCGCTGATGCTGCTGCACGATGCCCGGCGTGACGCACGTACGGATGTGGAGGGTGACCTGGTGCTGCTGGAAGATCAGGACCGGAGCCTGTGGAAGAGCGAGCAGGTGGCCGAGGGCCTGGCACTCGTGGAGCGCGCGTTAGGCAGCGGGCGGGTGGGAGTGTACACCGTGCAGGCGGCGATTGCGGCAGTGCACGCACGGGCGCGCACGGCTTCGGAGACCGAGTGGCGCGAAATTGTGGGATGGTACGACGTGTTGATGCGGGTGCAGGGCGGGGCGGTGATCGCCCTCAATCGGGCGGTGGCCAAGGCGATGGCTGGGGAGATGGAGTTGGGGCTGCAGTTGATCGACAAGCTGCTGGAGGGAGGGGAGTTGGCGTCGTATGCACACGCCCACTCCGCGCGAGCCGACCTGCTGCGGAGGCTTGGCCGGCGCGAGGAAGCCTGTCTCTCGTATCAACGCGCCCTGGAGCTGGCAACGCAGGGCCCGGAGCGCCGCTTTCTGCGTCGGCGGCTCACAGCAGAGGCACGGGAAGCACGAGAGGCACGAGAAGCACGGTAGGAGGTCCCTCGTGCTTCCCGTGCCTCCCGTGCTTCTGCCCCTAAGCGTTCCGGTCCGTGCAGCCGGTGAACTCCGGATTGGTCAACTCCTCGCGGAAGATCGGGAAGTTGACGTCGGTGCCGTAGGGCTGGTTGGTCTTGAAGAACGTTCCGCGCGGGAACACCTGCGCTTCGGTGCGACCATACTGCCGCATCAGGCGGCGCAGGTCGGGGAGGCGCATACCGCGTGAGAATGTCCAGAAGGCTTTCTCGCGGAAGTAGAGATCGATCGCCGCGTCCTTGGTGGTCGGCACGGGGAGTGCGGCCATGGCGGGCGTGGTGATGGCCCCGAGGTTCTGGGGTGCGGCGCGCAGGGCGTTGAGGATCGTCATCATCCCCGTGTAGTTGTCCGCGCGCAGCAGCACTTCGGCCTCGTACAGGCGGGCATCCACCCCGGAGAGATACGGCATCGGGTCGGAGCGCCCGAACAAGTTCTGCTGCACGAAGTTGGTCTGGTTGTCAAAGCCACGGCCCGCTGGTGAGGTGCCGGTTGACGTCCCAACCGTGGGAATTCGTGGGTCTCGTGAGGAAACGAACGGAATCGCGTTCAGAATGCGTCCTGCCGGATCGACGGAGTCCCCCACCACGAAACGCTTCTGGCTGGTGTTGATGCTCCAGAGAGCGTTGTCGCCCGACGTCACTGCGAATGTCGCGTTGAATCGGTAGTTCGTGGGAACGCCTGATACCACGGCGTTAACGTCCGAGAACCGTCCCAGGTTGACCAGGATCCGTGCCTTGTTGATGAGCAGCGCATTCCGAATGGCGACGGTTGCGGCATCCGCCGCCGAGGACAGCGCCAGGCCGCTGTCCGCGTGCGCCAGCGCCACGTTGTAGACGGCGACGTTGCTGAGTGGCGGTCCGTACAGGATCACGCCAGTAGACGCATCACCCAGCGGAATGCCGTTGCAGAAGTTTTCTGCGAGAGACATCTCTGCGTAGGCAAGGATCAGGTACATCTGCCCAACGCTCGAGGCGGGCGTCGGCTTGAACTCCCGGAGTCCGTTGATCGCCTCGTACGACGACGTGCGGGCGCGGTAGAGCGACCGCAGCATGGCCAAGGCAACGCTGTTGTTGTCCTGGTTTTTGCGCTCGTCCGTGTCGTTGTGCTGCGAGAAGGTGTTGCTCGATTTCCATTCGTCCACGAGCAGGCCTGCCTGTGTCCAGACGGTGCCATTGCTGCCACCCCCTCCAGGTCCGATGTCGCGCAACCGGCTCAGTGCTCCCGTGCGCTGCGCCTCGGCGCCGGCGGCTGACTTCACCGCGTCCGGTGAAATCACATCTGGATCGTCAGCTGCCAGGAGATCTTCGCGAAGTTCGCTGCAAGCCCCTAGTGCCAGGATGGCAAGGCCCGCGACGCTGGCCCGGCGCATCTCACGCGTGAATCGCGTCTTGATGGTCATGTGAGTCATTGTCGTCACGGTTTAGTAGCGGAAGTTGAAGCGCGTCGTGAAATACATCGGCGGGCCGGCGGTGAGCAGGGTGTTCTGCGTGTTGCCCTGCGAGTAGTTCTGTTCGGGGTCTACGCCCGTCCAGTCGGTCCACACCTTGAGGTTTCGCACCGCCACATTGAGCGAGGCACTGCGCCCGCGCAGCCAGCGGCTGACGAGTCGCTCGGGCAGGTTGATGTTGGCCGAGACCTCACGAAGCCGCCAGAAGTCGGGGCGTTCGAAGTAGCCATGCGCAGTAGTGAAGGTTGTGGCGCCCACGCGCGTGCCGTCACGAATCGCGATTGCACGCGCCTGCAGCTCCAGTGACGGATTGAGTGTCGACGTGGCGACACACGATGTGCTCTGCTGGCACAGGAACGATTGTTCGCTGTTCTGCACGAAGAACCCGCTCTTGTGATCCAGCATGGCGGTGATGCGTACCCGGTCCTTCAGCAGGCCAATGCTGTTGGTTACTGAGAGTTCCAGCCGGGGCTGCGAGTACCCCAGGTAGGTAAAGGCTTCGTCTACAGTAAGTTCGTTTGGCGTGATGATCTTGTCATTGTTCGCATCCGCGTATTTGTAGCGGCGCGTCCAGTTGCTGTTGAGCGGATATCCCTCGGCCTGGCGGTTGGTACCTACACCGATGGTTGGGATGGCCTTCCCGGTGGCATCCTTTCCCAGGGTCAGCAGCTCATTGCTGTTGTGCGAGCCGTTGAAGGTGATGTCCCAGGACACGTTCTGCCGGTCGAGGGCGCGCACATTCAGAAGCGCTTCGAAGCCCGAGTTGCGGACCGATCCCAGGTTGGTCAGGACCGAGGTGACCTCCGTGCCAGCGCTAGGCGCAATTGGTGCTGCGATCAGCGCGTCCTTCGTTTGCTTGCGGTAGTAGGTCATCTCAAGATTCACCTTGCCGCCGAAGAGGCGCGTATCGACACCGGTTTCGAACTCGGTGGTGCTTTCCGGCTTGAGGTCCGGGTTGCCCAGTTGGTTGGAACGAAGCCCGGCCGCCTCAGTCGCCGCAATGTTGGTGGTCTGAACCTGGAAGGTGCGCAAGGCGTCGTTTGGCCCTGGCTGCACTCCGGACGAACCCATCGCCGCGCGCAACCGCAGCTGATCGAGCCACGCCGGTTTGGGGAAGAAGCTCTCCTCGGTGGCGACCCACGACAGCGACGCCTTGGGATAATACACGCGCTGGAAGTTGGTGCCGAAGGCGCTGTTCTGATCAGTGCGGACGGCGGCGGTCGCGAACAGCCGGTCGTTGAACGCGAACGCCTCTTCGATGAAGATGCCCAGCGTCTTGTTCAGTTCCGTCAGGCTGGCCACAGACGGGATTGTTCCGGCGGCCGGTGTCTCGGCACCCGGAGGAAGGGTGGCTCCCTGTGCCTGGTTGTTGTCACGGCGGTAGTTCACGTACTGCACGCCAAGAGTCGACTTCACGTTCAGCCACGAGCGCGGCTGCCACGTAGCCGTGCTGCCGAGGTTTGTCGTGATGTTTACGGCCTTGCCACGGAAATCGGTTGCAAAGCCCAGCCGGTTGGTGCCAAAGTCGGCACATTCCGAAAAACGGCACAACTCGAATTCGTCGCGGCCAGTATTGTCGATGCCAACGTCAAAGCGATTCTGCAGCCAGCTTGTCGGTCGCCAGTTGCCGCTGGCGCTACCGATGAAGCGCCGAATGCCCTGGGTCGTCAGGTCCTGATAGATCTCGCCGGGCGTATATCCCGCGTAGCCGTTGAGCGGCTGCCCCAACGAGCCGATGCCTGTGTACCCCGGTCCAGGGCCGCGGAACCCCGGGCCGATCGTGCCGTTGTACCAGAAGGAGTTGACGTTGTTGTCGACCTGCGGCAAGCGCTGATCGAGATTCGTGAAAGCACTCGCTACCGAGAGGTCGAAGTTTGACGTGGGAGCGATGTTGAGGTTAGCGCGATACGAGCCCTTCTGCAGCGCGTTGGGGCGGTCCCACTCCGGACGGATCTCGAGCTTCTGTGCCTGCAACCGCGCTCGGTCGGCGTCTGGCATGCTGAACGGACCGTACTCGCGTTCATAGTCCGCGCTCACGAAGTAGCGCACCACATCCGTACCGCCCGACACCTGCCCGCCGAGCTGTCCACGAGAGCCGTCGGCGATCGGGCTGATATCGTCTTCTTCGAACACGTTCAGCGAGGTGGTGCTGTCCACCGTGCACTGGTTGAGAGAGATCTCCTTGAGCAGGCACTTTCGCTGTGTTGTCGAACCCGGCGATTTGCCCAGGATGGCGTACATCGTCGGGTAGGTGTTCCGGTCCGAGATGTAGCCGTAATCACCATACAGCGACCACTGTGCCTTCCCCGCGCGACCCTTGCGCGTCGTGATGACAATGACGCCATTGGACGCGTCCGTACCGTACAACGTCGCCGCTGACGGACCCTTGACCACTTCGATGTTCTCGATGTCTTCAGGATTGATGTCGTTCACCCGGCTCGGTCCCGTTCCACCCACCCCAATCCCGAGACCAGCGTTGCCGCCGTCAGATGTCATCCGCACGCCGTCGATGATATAGATGGGGTCGTTGCTCAGCGAAATCGAACTCGTGCCGCGGATTCGAACTCGGCTGCCTCCGCCGGTCATATTCGCCGGTAATACCTGAACCCCCGGGGCAACCGCAGTAAGCAGGTCACCCATGTTCTTGATAGGCGCATCGTCGATGCGTTTGTTGACGTCGATCGTAGACACCGCATTGCCAAGCTCAACCTTGCGGGTGTCACCCGTGGCCGTCGTGACCACCTCTTGCAGCTGGATGGTCGCCGTCTTGAGCACGAAGTCGAGTGTCGTTGCGCTGCCGGCCACCACAGTCACGGGCTTCTTCTGCTCGGTGTAACCCACACGCAAGACCCGAACTTCTCCGGCACCCGCCGGCGCGTTGCGCAGGGTGTAGCGGCCATCGGCGTTGGTCACTGTGAACACGCTGGTCCCGACGAGTATCACGCGCACATCGCCGAGTCCCTCGCCCGACTCCTCAGCGGTCACACGGCCCGTGATCCCGCTTTGCGTCTGCTGCGCATTAGTTGGACTCGCGATCAGCAGAGCCAGTATGCTAAGAAAAGCGCTCGATCGACCTACTCCTATCCACATTCTGTGGGGCATGGACAGCGTCTCCGGTCTTGGATGTGGGACGCGCCCAGCGACAGACGCCGCTGGGTTCGCCCAGATCGTGACACCTGTAGCCGGTGACGTCAAGGAGTTCCCTACAGGCGACGATGGGCACCACGACACCCGACGGGCGTGATAGATTCTGCCCGATCAGGGATGCCGCTTGCGTGCGGCGCTGTCAGATTTGTTAGACGCCGCAAACGCCACATGCAATGCCACCGCCAGCCTCGCCCTATGCGCTACCACTCTGAAGAACCGGGCGTGCCCGGCGAGAGCCCCCGCGAGGGAGCCGACGCCTCGTTCGTGGCCCGTTCTTGCGGTGGCACCCTCGGGAAAGTGCGTCGACATGGCTAACGCTCGGGTCCTGATCGCCGACGACGACCAGTCCATCCTCCAGACCATGTCGTGGGTGCTCAAGGAGCACGGCTACGACGTGGTTTCGGCCAGGGAGGGGCGAAGGGTGCTGGCCTTGCTCGAGGAACGGGCGCCCGACCTGGTGCTCCTGGACATCATGTTCCCGGACGCCGACGGGTATCAGCTCCTCGAACGCATCAAGTCCGACCCCCGCTGGAAGGACATTCCGGTCCTGATGGTCTCCAGCCTCCCCCCGGAGGAAGCAGCCGTCCGAACCCTCGGACTCGGCGCGGCCGACTTCGTTAAGAAGCCCTTCCGGGTCAAAGAGCTCCTGGCCCGGATACAGGCCCAGCTCCGCATGCGCACCATCCTCAGGTCGGCCAACGACGCCCTCCAGGATGCCGAGCGTGAGCTCGAGCGGGTGCGAGAAGAGGCGGAGAACCGCAAGAAGCTCGTCGACATCCTCCATGATGTCTCCGACGACCTCTCCTCCGACGAGATCTACCACCTCCTCGCGCGCCGTGTGGCGCGGGCGCTCGACCTCACGCACTGCGCGGTCATCATCGCGCGGCAGGGGGAGCGACCCCGTGTGGTCGCCACCGCCTTCGAGCAACGCACCGCCGATGGCCTGGAGCTCGAACTCGACCGCTATCCCGAAATCCGGGCAGCGCTGGAGACGGGCCGGCCGGTATTGGTCGAAGATGTGCAGACCAGCGAGCTCTACGCCGAGGCGCGCAAGCGCTGGGAGCGCGAAGGGACCAACGTGACGATCCGCTCAGTGATCGCCCTCCCATTTGCTCTGGATCCGACGCAGGCAGGTGTCTTTTTCCTGCGTCGCAGCCTCAGCGAGCCCCCACTCGAGAAAGAAGACGTGGAGTTCGCCGACACGGTGGTACGCGCGGCAGTCACCACGATTCAGCGGGCCAAGGTGCTGGAAATGACCAAGGCCGATAACCGCCGCCTCGAGCAGCTGGCCCTCACCGACCCGCTTACCAAGGTCCTCAACCGCCGGGCTCTCACTGAGCGGCTGGCCACCGAGATCGGGCGTGTGAACCGGTACGACTCGACGGTCTCGCTCCTCCTGATCGATGTCGACCATTTCAAGCGGATCAACGACAACCATGGTCACCTCGTCGGTGATGACGTGCTGGCCGAAATGGCGGCGTTACTGCAGAACGCGGTGCGCGCTGTGGACGTGGTGGCACGGTTTGGTGGCGAAGAGTTTGTCGTCGTGCTTCCCGAAACCGGGAAACCCGGCGCGGTGGCCTTTGCCGAACGCCTGCGCGAACTGATCGAGGCGCACCCTTTTGCGCGCGGCCCCGACAGCACGCTGCGCCTCACGACCAGTATCGGGGTGTCGACCTATCCCACGCCGGGAATGGAAACCGCCGAAGAACTGCTCGCCGGAGCCGACCAGGCGCTGTATCGCGCCAAGGCCGAGGGGCGCAACCGGGTCCGATCATGATGCGACGCGCTGGCTTGGCGCTCATTGGCTTTCTGGTGCTGCCGGCCGGCGCGCAGACACCGTCGAAAACCGGTTCGTCGCGACCCGGCTTCGACGTCCAGCACTATGACTTCACGCTGCGCTTTCCGCAGCGCATGCCCGGCACTGTGCACTTTGTCTCGTCGATGCGTGTGGCGCGCACCGGCGCCGGGGACCGCCTGGCGCTCGACCTGGTGGACCGGTTCACGGTGGACAGTGCCCGCGTCAACGGCAGTTCGGCGGCGACGCAGCGCGAAGGCAATCAGGTGGTGGTCACGCTCCCGGCCGGCCAGCGGGACACCCTGCAGGTCACGTTGTACTACAAGGGGGAACCCGCGGACGGACTTGTGGTGCGCAGCGACAGTGCCGGCACCTGGACGGCGTTCGGCGACAACTTCCCGGATCGTGCCCGGCAGTGGCTCGCCACCGTGGATCACCCGAGTGACAAAGCGACTGTTGCGTGGACGGTGGTTCATCCGCCAACACACCGGGTCATCGCCAACGGAGAACTGCAGGAGGAAAGCCCCGTCCCCGGCGGCATGGTCACCACCCGGTATGCCTCGGTGCGCCCGCTCTACACCGCCGTGATGGTGATTGGTGTCGCCCCCTTTGCCGTGGTCGAACTGGGGAACACGGCCTGCAACCTCGGGGAACTCCCCGGGTGTGTGCGGCAATCGGTGTGGGTCACACCCGATGCACGTGACTACATGCCCGGCCCATTTGCCCGTGCGGGCGATATCGTGGCCCACTTCTCCCGCCTGGCCGGACCCTTCCCGTACGAAAAGCTGGCGCACGTGATGTCGTCCACTCGTTATGGCGGGATGGAAAACGCGGCGGCCATTTTTTATGCCGACGCCATGTTCAAACGGCGCAGCCTCCCCGAAGGGCTGATTGCGCACGAGGTGGCACACCAGTGGTTTGGCGATGCGGTGACCACCCGCGAGTGGCCCCATGTCTGGCTCTCCGAGGGCTTTGCCACCTACTTCGCCGCCCTGTGGACGGAACACGCCCACGGCGACAGCGCCTTTCGCGCCGAGCTCACCGAAATGCGCGCCTCGGTGCTGAACGCCAAGATCACGAACGAAAAGGCCGTGATCGACGAGACACTCGACGACGCCGGGCGCGTCCTCACGAGCAACGTCTACCAGAAGGCGGGCTTTGTGCTGCACATGCTGCGGCGCGAAGTGGGTGACTCGGCCTTCTTCAGGGGGGTGCGCGCGTACTACGCGAAGTACCGCCACAGCAACGCACTCACCGCCGACTTCCAGCGGGAAGTCGAGGCCACGTCAAAGCAGCAGCTGGGGTGGTTCTTCGACCAATGGATGCGGCGACCAGGCTCGGCGTCTGTCGGGGTGAGCTGGGCCTGGGAGGCGTCACGCAAACAGCTTGTGCTCACCACCCTCCAGGACGGGTCGGGTGGGGCCTACCGCCTGAACCTCTCAATGGATGTCACCGATGCCTCGGGGCGCACGCAGAGGGTGCGGGCGACCGTGCCCGCTGCCCGGGTGTCCACGGTGACTGTGCCGGTCACGGTGACCGGAGCCGTGAAGGCGGTTGCCCTCGACCCGGACGTTTCCGTTTTCGGGGTCGTGAAGGTGCGCAACCCGTAGGCCGCCTCGCGCCGCAGGGCGCCGGATCGAGTCCGGGAACCGTAGCGGGCGCACTGGCTGGGAGCTTAGACCCGGGGTCTTTAACTTCCCCTCAGCTCCCCCAAACACGGTCTTTTCAATGCGAATGCTCGTACTCGGCGCCGGCCTGCAAGGCTCGGCCTGCGCCTTTGATCTGCTACAGAACCCCGACGTTACTGAAGTGCGGCTGGCCGACATCAACATCGACCACATCGCCCCGTTTCTGGCACCGTACGTCGGAACGCGACTGATCCCTACCCGCCTCGACGTCCGTAACCGGGAGGCCACCCTCGCCCACATCCGCGACTGTGACGCGGTGATGAGTGCCGCCCCTTACTACCTCAACCGCGATCTCGCCGAGTGGTCCATCGAGGGCAAGGCGCACTTTTCGGATCTGGGGGGCAACACCGAGATCGTCTTTGAGCAGAAGGCGTTGCACGACAAGGCGCTGGCGGCAGGTGTGTCGATTATTCCCGACTGTGGTGTCGCGCCCGGCATGGTCAACATCGTCGCGCAGTACGGCATCGAGCAGCTCGACCAGGTCGACGCCGTCCGCATCTATGTTGGTGGCCTCCCGCAGCAGCCGGAGCCCCCGCTCAACTACCAGATCGTCTACTCGCTCGAAGGGGTACTCGACTACTACACCACCCTCTCGTGGGTCATTCGCGACGGCAAGCGTCAGCAGGTCAAGGCGCTCACCGAAATCGTCCCCGTCGATTTCCCGTCGCCGTTAGGCACGCTCGAGGCATTCCACACAGCGGGCGGTCTTTCAACCCTCGGCTTTCGGTATGAGGGCAAGATCCCGACGATGGAGTACAAAACCCTGCGCTACCCGGGGCACGCCAAGATCATGGAAGCCATTCGCGACCTTGGCTTGCTCGACCTGAAGCCCGTATCGGTGAAGGGGCAGCAAGTCGTGCCGCGTGACGTGGCGGTGGCCGTGATGAACCCGCGTCTCAACAAGCCGAAGAGCAAGGATCTGGTGGCCCTTCGCGTGACGGTATCTGGCAAGAAGAATGGAGCGCCGGCGACCGCGGAGTGGAATCTCGTGGATCGGTATGACGAGGCCCACGGCATTTCGGCAATGATGCGCTGCACCGGGTACTCACTGGCCATCACCGGCCTGATGCAGGTGCGCGGTCAGGTCAAGGGGCTCGGCGTGCTGACGCCTGACGAGAGCATGCCCGGCGCAGCGTACATCGAGGAATTGGCGAAGCGCGGGGTGAAGCTGGAGCGAACGTAGGACGAGTCGGGGCGACGCGGAACCGGAGGTCAGGGCGAAATCACTCGACTGGTGTCGCCCGGCCTCTACGGCCTGCTCCCCACCGCCGACTCCCGGCTGAACCCTGCCAGCGTTGCACCCATCGCGTCGATCGTCTCGCGAGCATGCCAGCGTTCTCGGCCGTTGTACAGCATCGAAAAGGCCAGCACTTCTCCCGACCGCGACGTGACATAGCCACCTAACGAAATCACATCGTTGGTGGTCCCGGTTTTGGCGTGCAGGTTGCCCTGGGCGGGGGTGGCAATCATCCTGCCGCGGAGCGTTTCCGAAACCCCCGCGACGGGGAGGGTCTGATAGAACTCCCGCGCCCAGGGAGCGCGCCAGGCATACATCAGCAGGCTGTTGAGTGCCCGCGGTGTCACCCGATTGAGCGAAGAGAGTCCGCTTCCATCGGATACCTGAATGGCGCGCGGTTCCACACCGGCACGCTCGGCCAGCAAGGCGCGCAGCTGCTCATTGCCCAGGCGCGCACTCCCGACCCCACTCCCTTCCGAGCCGCGTGCCGCAGCCCTGAGCAGCAGCTCGGCGAAATGGTTGTCGCTTTCGCCGTTCATCACCTTGGCGAGCTGGGAAATCGGCGGCGACGACAGTGCACCAACGGCTTCGGCGCCCATCGGGGTGGCGCCGAGTCTGATATCTCCCCGCACTTCCACGCCGGCGTCCTGGAGTGCGCGCTTGAATGCCGCGATCGCAAACTTGGCCGGGTCGTCCACGACCACGGTGTAGACCCGTGTGCCAGCCTTCGCTCCAATCCATCCTTTGGCCACCACCGTCCCGTTGCTTGTCCGGCTGACGGTCAAACGTGACCCGCGGCCAGCACGTGTGCGGGTCTGGTTGCTGATGGCGATGCCGCTGAGGCCGGGCCGCAGGGTGACCGTTGCCGCACGCTGGCTGCGTGTCGGAGTGATGGCGACATGCAGCAGGTTTTCGTTGAGCGAGAGGGCGGAGACCCGCGCCGCGTAGCTGGCGTTGAGGTACCGATTGAGCCACCCGTCGGGAATCCGCTGGCCGTCGAAGGCCGACGCATCACCGACCAGGTCGCCCTCGACCTTCTTGATGCCGGCATTCGCCACCATTTCAGCAAGCGCACGCATGGGCGCCTCAGGCGTGCCACCGAGAAAACGACCTGAGAGGGCAGGGTCTCCGGACCCACGGAGGATCAGTGAGCCCCTGAGGACGCCATTGTCGACGATGCCGCTGCGCAGCACGTCGGTGGACATCTGGTAGTGCACACCCAGCCGCTCGAAGGCGAGGACTGTGGTGAAGAGTTTTTGCGTGGAGGCCGGCATGAGCGGCACATCCGCGTTGTGCGTAAAGAGGGTGTCGCCGCGCGAGATGGAGGTGACAACCACGCCCCAGGTCCCTTCCTTGACCCGTGCCCGGAGAAGCGTCGCGAGGTCCGCCGACAGGGCGGCATCACCTACGGGTTCAGTGCCGACGAGTGGGGGTGGCTGGGGTGGTCGCCGGCTCTTTCTTGGCGCGGTGCGTTTGGAGGATGACTTGGCCTTCGTGGCTGAGGCTTTGCGCGCGGACGTGGAAGCGCGGCGGGTGGTCTGCGCATCAAGCTCGGGCGCTCCCAACGAGGCGAGGAGCACCAGCAGGAGGGCGCGACGTCCGAATCGTTCAGCTGAGCGCACGAACATGTGCATCGACTAACTCCATGCCCCGCGCCAGGAACCGCGAGGCGTCTACACCTTGAAGAACAGCTTCCGCCGGGACAGCACTCCCAGCACTCCCGCCCAGAAGACGACGAAGGTGATGGCATACAGCAACGACGCGTTCCGGGCGTCGAGCCAGCTGGCAAATGCCCGGTCGAAAATCACACGCTGAAGCGGTACTGCCTCACCACCCACCGGCACCGTGATGATGGATCCCATGAGCCGAGCCATCGCTCCCGAACCGAGGAACGCGATCATCGGGTTCATGCCATACCAGCGGAACGGTGTGGTCCAGCTCGTTATGCCTAACACATCCACCACCCAGAGGCAAGTCGCAAGCGCCAACGACGCCATGCCGGCGGTGAAGACCGCGTACGAACTGGTCCAGAGGTTCTTGTTGATCGGGAATCCCCAATGCCAGATCAGACCCGCGACGAGGGCCAGGGATCCGGCACCGAACAGCCCCACGAGCCGGTCGGCGAGCGGCCGGTCGCTTGCGATCCAGCGCCCGGCAAACACGCCGAAGATGACTGTTCCGATGGCCGGCATCGTGCTGAGGAGCCCTTCGGGATCCCAGGTCTTCGCGGTTCGCCACACATGAGACCCGAAGACAGTGCGGTCGATCCACGCCGCAAGGGAGGCGGAGGGATCATCGAGGGTGTGGGGCCCAAGCCCATACCCGGGCACGGGCACCAGGGTCATCAGGGCCCAGTAGCCGAAGAGGAGGACGACCAGTATCGCGAGCTGCTGTCGCCATGACGTGCGCAATGTGAGAAGTGCGCCGGCGGTATAGGCGAGCCCGATCCGCTGCAACACCCCCGGAAACCGCATGCTCGTTATGCGGTCGAGCGGGAAGTACGGGAATGCGGCCAGGAGGAGTCCGAAGAGGATGATCAGGCTGCCGCGCGTGAGCACTTGCCTTACGAGTGTCGCATCCGAGTCCCCACGCGCCCTCCGCCCCGACAGCGAGAGGTGGGTGGTGACGCCCACGATGAAGAGAAAGAAGGGGAAAATCAGGTCTGTCGGTGTCCAGCCGTGCCAGGGAGCGTGGCGAAGCGGAGGATAGATCGCGCTCCAGCTACCCGGATTGTTCACCAGGAGCATGCCCGCGACCGTGAGCCCGCGAAACACATCAAGCGCCAGCAGGCGTCTGGGAGCGGTGGCAGGGTCGGCGGTCATCGTGACGAGGCAAGAGGAGGCGTTGAGATAGGACCAAGGGTACAGTGTCAGAGGCTCGTTCGCAGCTGGTCGAGCTTCTTGCGGCATGGCTGTCCCAGCCGAAGAGTCCCGCCCGATCGTATGCAATTCGGCGACCTCAATCAACTTCGCGACGGCCGGTGATCCTCGCGTGCCGATTGAAGGCACGGGACGTCCATCGGTGTTCGATCAGCGCACGACGGCGTGGGTTCCTGCGCACCTACAACTCCTTCTCCCACACCGTCAAGGTTTCGACTGGAGTCGAAGCTCGGCTGATTGAGGCAGAAGCCGCGTTGCAGGCGTGGGTCACGGCACTCTGGTTGAGCAAACTTGCTGATGCAAGAGCGCCATTCCAGATGACGGCACCGATAGACCCGGGAAACCGGACGGCCCGGGTCAACCTGATGTTCCGTGAGCGTGCCTTTGCCCTCTTTGGCACCTCACATCGGCTCGGCGACCTGAGGCGTATGGCGCGGCAGTACCAGCGTGGTGCCGAAACCGTGTTCCCCACGCACAAAGGCGCCGGGCCCCAAAGGTTCCGGCGCTTTTGCATATCCGGCCGTTTGGCACGATCCCCCTAACAGATCGCCACCGTTGGGGGGCTTGTGCTTCCATTCACATGCGAGGCCGAAAGCGCTTTTCCGCGGGAGCGGAACCATGCATCCACGACCTCCCCACGGTGGAGTTCGCTTGCCCCAGCGGCCTCTGCTGATGTACCGCTTCTATTGACGTGACGGAGGGAACTCCCGATTGTGAGAGTGAGACTATCACGGAGCCCTTCCCATGGAACGCAATCGGACCCTGCACGAAGGCATCCGGGCCGGCTTGTTAGGCGCGGTATCGGTGGCCCTCTGGTTTCTCCTCGTCGACGTGGTGGGGGGACAACCGCTCTTTACACCGAGGATACTCGGGGAGTCCCTGATGGCGGTCATCGGGCTCGATCGCGTCAGTCCTGCGGCCTATGTGATGGTGTACACCGTGTGGCACGTGATCTTGTTCGTGGGTCTTGGCATCGTCGTGGCGTGGGTGGTCAACGCCGCCGATAACGAGCCGTCGCACCTGATCGGGCTGTTTTTTCTCTTTGTGGCGTTCGAACTCGGTTTCCACCTCTACGTGTACACGATGTCGCTGCGAGGCCAGGCGGTGCCGATTGCCTGGTATCAGATCGGTGCGGCCAATCTCCTCGCTGCCGTAGTCATGGGCCGTTCTCTCTTCCGGGCCCACCCGCAAGCGTTGCACGGGCTCAATGAGGCGCTCGCAGGGAGGACTTAGGGGCAGAGGCACGGGAAGCACGAGAGGCACGAGAAGCACGCGTGCCTCCCGTGGCTACGATGCTTGCCGTGCCTCCCGTGCCTCCCGTGCTTCCCGTGCTTCCCGTGCCTCCGCTACTCCGCTGCCACTGCGGTGACGGGATCGACACGGGTTGCCCTGCGCACTGGTACCCATACGGCAACGATCGTCACGGCCAGCATCGTCAGGGCCGAGCCGGCATAGGTCATCATATCCCATCGGCTCACGCCGATGAGATTGTCGCCGAGCATGCGGGTCAATGCAACGGATCCCGCGCCGCCGGCTATCAATCCGGCGATGGTCAGTACCAGCCCCTCCTTTGCGATCAGCCGTCCGATGGCGCCCCGTCCCGCGCCTAACGCCATACGCACACCGATCTCTCGTGTCCGTTGCGTCACGCCGTACGACATCACGCCGTACAGACCGAGGGCGGCGAGCAACACGGCGCAACCGGCAAAGGCGCCCAGTAGCACCCGTGTAAAGGTGCGCGGTGCGCGAGCCTCACGCACCACCTCCGAGAGTGAGCGAGCTTCCACGGCCTGCAACGCGGGAGCCGCAGATTCCACCAACTCGGCGAGCTGACGCGCGGTGGTCGAGGCGCCATGTCGCAGCCGAATCACGACGGTGGGCTCATCCGCATAGCCAGGAGTTCCGGTGAGGACCTGAG
The DNA here is from genome assembly GCA_902826615.1 of uncultured Gemmatimonadota bacterium. Classification (GTDB taxonomy): domain Bacteria; phylum Gemmatimonadota; class Gemmatimonadetes; order Gemmatimonadales; family Gemmatimonadaceae; genus RBC101. Next base: position 402,055 of record CADEFN010000002.1, on the reverse strand, counting down.
CACTGTCATTGGGCACCCACCCCTCGGGCGTTACCTGCGCCTCGAAGATCCCTACGACACTGCGCAGAGCCGCTTCGCGGTTCATGCGGAAACGTTTGCCAATGGCGTCGGCGCCGGGCCAGAGTTGCCGCGCGAGCACCGAAGTCACGGCCGCCTCGGTGCTGTCCGCCGCAGGTCCCCGCCCCGCCAGGATCCGCGTTCCTGCAGTCCGCAGGTAGCTCGTGTCTCCCGAAACGAAGATCACAGTCGATCGACCCGCCTCCGGCGGAGGTGTAGCCCCTTCAACCAATAACTCGCAGAGACAGGCGCCAAAACTTCCGGGAATGTTGTCGCCGGCCGAAACCCCTTCGATTCCGGGGAGTGCACGCAGGCGCTCCAGCGCGGGGTCAAGGTGCGCGGCGATGGGTGTACTGTCGCCGGGTATCACTCGCTGTACCCGCATAGTGACGATGGGCGCCACGTCATAGCCGAGCCGCATGCGGTCGAGTGCCTGGGCAGAACGCACGAGGAGGAGAGCAGCTACCACCAGGGCGGTGGAGCACGCGACCTCCGCGAACACCAGGGTGCGCCGCAGCCGCTGACCCGCGCGTCCGGTGCCTGTATTGCGGGCGCCGCCCTGCAGGAGCGACCCCTTGTTTCCGCTGCCGAGTACGGCAGGAGCAAACCCGAAGACAATGGCGGTGACGAAGGCGGTGCCTAGCGCCACCAGGAGTGCTGCGCCATCGATACGCACATCGTCGAGGGCGGCGAAATTCACCGGACGAAATCTGATGACGCCGGCCAGCATCAGGCGCGACAATGCCGCACCCGCCATCGCCCCAAGAAGGGCCAGCATGAAGCTCTCGGCAAGCAGCTGCCGCAGCAGCCGCCCTCGCGATGCGCCTATGGCGCCACGGACACTCATCTCACGCTCACGGGCCGCGCCTCGCGCCAGCAGCAGGTTGGCCACATTGATGCAGCCAATGAGAAGCACCAGGAACACGGCGGCACTCATGAGGTAGAGTGTGCTGCGCGTGTTCTGACCGTCAGACTCGAGGAGTCGGTTGACGTTAGGCACCAGGCTTGCCCACCACTTCTCACCAGAGGCGCGGTCCAGTGCGGCGGCAAGATCCCGCTCCAGTTGTTCGAGTGTGGCCCCATCGCGCATGACCCCGATGGCGGTGAGGAAGTTCCGTGGGTCGTCTGTCTGGTGCGGCAGCCACACATCGCTCCGCGGCATCAGCCCGAAGATGGAGGGGTCAAACCGCGAGGGCATCACACCGACGATGGTGTAACTCCGGTCGCCGAGTGTGATGGCCGAACCAATCACCGCAGGATCACGGCCGTAGTGGCGTGCCCAGCTGTTCTCGCCGAGCATCGCGACAGGCACCGCTCCTTTCGGCACCTCTTCGGCGAGAAAGCCACGTCCTGCTACGGGGACAACCTTCAAATACGAGAGAAGTCCCGGGGCAACGAACCCCACGTTCACGGTCACGCCCCGGCCCTCCCGTTTCGTGATCAGGCGTTCGGAAGCGATGGCTTCGGTGCGCTCAAGCGAAGGAATGCCGTTTCGCCAGGCTTCGAGCACGGCGGGGTTTGCCGACACCCGGATCGACCCGTCCTTCGCCTTGAGTGACATGGAGACCAGGCGCTCAGCGCCATCATACGGCAGCGGAGCAAGAATGAGCCGTCGCAACACACTGGTCATCGCCACCGTGGCACCGATGCCTAACGCCAGTGTGAGCACGGCCACAAGGGCGAAGCCCGGCTCACGTAGCAGCCGGCGCGCGGCATAGACGAGGTCGTGGCGAAGATCGGTCCACCACCGACGACCCCGGGAGCGGCGTTCGGCGCGGAGGTCAGTGGTGCGGAGGGAAGCGCGCGCGTCCGTCACATCGCCAAAACGGCGTCGGGCCTCGGCGCTCGCCGTGGCGGCATCGAACCCCAAGCGCAGCAGTTCCTCCTCGCGCATGGCCAGATGAAAGGCGAGCTCATCGTCCACGTCCCGCTGCACCAGCTCGGGAGAGCGGGTAGGGAGTCTCAGCCAGCGGCGCCAGCCGGCCTGCAGTGGGTGCTTTGGGCTCATGCGTCCTCCGGCTGGGTGTCGAGCACACGGAGTACTGCGGCCGCGTAGGCGCGGAACGTCTGGGTCTCGGCGGCTAGGGCGCGGCGCCCGGCGGGGGTGAGCCGATAGAACTTGGCGCGCCGGTTGGAGGCCGACACACCCCACTCGGCGTCAATCGCGCCGGCGTCCTCCAGCCGATGCAGGGCCTTGTACAGCGCGGCGTCCTCGACCGTAAAGGCATCGAGTGAGCGCGATTCGATGCGTCTGGAGATGTCGTAGCCGTGCAAGGCGCCAAGCGCGAGCGTCTTGAGGATCAGGACGTCAAGCGTGCCGTGCAGGAGTTCGCTGGGGCTTCGGGGCATATGGTCACCTCACCTGGTGAGGTGAAGCTATACCACACCAGGTGAGGCAAGCAAGTGGGGCGACCACTGCTTGAGTATTCTGCGGGCACTCCGAGTGTTCAAGGGGAGGAGCGGGGGCAACATTGAGGAGCGGCAATGGGTGCCGCCACAGTGAGATGGGAGGGGAGATGTCACATCACAAGGAAGAGGGAGAGGCCACTGCAGCAGGGGAGTGCGGTGGGTGCGGCGGCGAGTGCGTCGGCGAGATCATGGAGGGGTGTCAGAGTCCGCCGAATGTGCCCTGGTTGCCATTCGATCGCTGCATGAGCTTTTACGAAGCCCGGTACGTTGGTGAAGAACGTGTGCAGGTTCGCATCACCTACGAGCACTGCCTGCAGCTCCTGGGTCGCCAGCAGGGCCCGCTGCTGTATTCCACGACGCTGATTCCCGGCGAAGAGGTGCGGCTCTACGAGTTCGACCGATATCGCCGCACGCGCTCGGAGACGCAGCGCTTGTCGGTGCATGCCAGTTTCCGGCAGACCGTGAGTGCGCTGTCGCAGAACCGGCGCTCGTCGTCGACCTCTGCGTACTCGACCACGCTCAACGAAACGCGTGAATCCGACGATTCGTCGCTGTCGGTGGGTGGTGGCCTGGCCGGCTTCTTCGGTGCGCCGTCCGGCACGTTGCACAACTCGAGTTCATCGGAGTCGCGTAATGCAGCGGGCTTCTCGGCGAGCACTGCTGCCGAGACCTTTTCGCAGTTTGCCGTGACGGCGTCCCAGTCACTCGAGGCCGAACGCAGCGTCGTGGTCAGCACCTTTGAAGACGCGGAACATCGCGAGAGCACTCAGCGGACGCTGAAAAACGCGAACCCGTGTTACGCCATCACCTACTTCGTGCGGCGTGTCATGGAGGTGTATCAGCTCACGACGCAGGTGATTGCAATCGACTGGCGTGTGGCATCACAGGAAGACTGGCACTCCATCGACGACACCGCCGAGCTCACCGATGCGCAGAAGAAAGTGCTGGGTGAGATCCTCAAGGGAGGGCCGGCGGTGGGGCAGGAAGCTCGCAACCGCCGTCAGATCACCATTCCGACGGATGGCACGTTGTACGAGGCCGAGCTGGCCCATTGCTCGTCCTGCGACCCCATGCGTGAGGCGGCGCTGCATATTGAGCTGGAGGCGGCGAGGGTCGAGGCGCGTCGTCGCTGCCTGGAGGCCGAGTTGCTGGCGCTGGAAGTGGAGCGCCGTCGGGCCCTGCTGGGCGCCGGTGAAGGAGTCGCGCTCGAGGTGTCGGCGTTCTCGCTCAATCCGCCGGCGCCGGCCCCCGTTCCACAAGACGAGTAAACGAGGGCGCTGGTGGGAGAGGGGTATCGGGCTTCACAGCCTGATGCCCCTCTCGCTTCTTCGTGACGTCAGGGCATGACTGCCACGCACTCGATCTCCACCTTGGCGTTAGGTACGACGAGCGCGGCCACCACCACCGTGGATCGGGCCGGGGGCGCAGAGGGGAAGAACGTGCGATAGACCTCGTTCATGCCGCCGAAGTCCTTCACATCTGTCAGGAAGACGGTGCACTTGGCGACATTCGCCATGGTGGTCCCGGCCTGTTCGAAGACGCCCTTGATGTTCTCGAGGGCCTGCTTCGTCTGACCCTGGATGGTGGTGTCGGGGTTGTTGCGGCTCATTCCGAGCTGGCCCGAGCCGTACACGGTGTTGCCGACGATGATAGCGGGCGTGAGGGTGGGCGAACTGGTGCCTACGGGTTTGCGGTTCTGTGCAGCGACGGGGGCAGCTGCAACAACCAGGGCGAAGGCGGTCAGGGCGAGTCGACGCATGAGGGGCAGGGTTAGGGGGAGGGACGGGAGGTACGGGAGGCACGGGAAGTACGAGAGGCACGAGAGGCACGAGAGGCGAACTCGCTCCCGTGCCTCTCGTACTTCCCGTGCCTCCCGTGCTTCTGTTCCTCAGTCTGCAAACTTCCGGAACAACATCATCAGCGCCAGCAGCGTGGCCACGGCAATGATGAGCGGCCCGGTGAAGAGGGCGCGGAAGAGCTTGTGATCGTACTTGAGGTGCATGTAGAACATCACCACGATGACAAACTTGACCGCCGACATGAAGAGCAGGGACGGCACAAAGGCCGCCGATGCGACAAAGCTCGGAATGTAGTACGCCCAGACTTCGACGATCGTGATCAGCGTCAGCCAGAGCGCCACCCACTTGTACGTCTTCCACGTTGGGTGTTCGTGCTCATGGCTCGCGTGTGCGGAGTCGTGTGCCATGGTCTCAGTCCGGAATGAGGTAAAGGAGGGTGAAGATCGCGATCCAGATCACGTCGACGAAGTGCCAGTAGAGGGCGGCGAGGTCGACATTGAGCGCGTCCTTCGGTCCCAGCCCGCGCTTGTAATCGATGGCCAGCAACGTCCCCAGCCAGATTACGCCGGCGGTGACGTGCGCGCCGTGGAACCCGGTGAGAGTAAAGAACGTGGAGCCGAAGAGATTGGTCTTGATGGTCAGCCCTTCGTGCACGAATGACGTGAACTCATAGGCCTGACAGGCCAGGAACATCGCGCCAAGGATGCAGGTGGCCCACAGCCAGAGCTTGGACGACGCGAGCATGCGATCGCCCAAACCCGCATTAGCCGGGAGCGGGTTGTCCTTGTTCTGCACCGCCGCCAGGGCCAGCACCATGGCCAGTGACGACATGAGCAGCACGAAGGTGGAGAACGAGGTCACCGGAATGTTCAGGATGGGCTTGAACACCTGACCGGTTTGCGGATTCGTCCATTCGGTGTGCGGGAAGGGACCGACGAGACTGCGTCCCTTGTAGATGAGGTAGGTGGAGATGAGCGACGCGAAGAGCATGCACTCCGACCCGATGAACGCCCAGATGGCGATCTTCCGGTTGTCGAGACCGGTGGTCGTGTAGTGATGGTGCTCCTCGTGGCCTCCGGAATGCGCGGCCGGGGCGGCGTGGGCGTGAGCAGTCACGAGTGGGGGAACTCCTAACGAGAGGACAGACGTGGGAATGGGACGGCCCGAGCGATCGGTTTCACGCATGGGTTAGTGATGCTCCTCGAGTGGCGTCGTGAGCCACGCGTAGAGGAAGCCCACCAGCATCGCGGCACCGGTGAAGATGCCCACGAGACCGGCCATCTTGTTGTGCGGCATGATCAGCAGCCCGGTGAACATCACCACGATGCCAAGCGCGGTCCAGAACGGCTTGATCGTCGACGAGGGCATGGGGATCCCGAGTTCCTTGGCGGTGCGGCGCTCGGTTTCGATGTGCATGTCGACGACGTCGTGCTCGCCGGTGTGGCGCATGCCTTCGTCGGTGTGCGGCACATCCTTCGTGCGCTCCGGGTGGGTGAGATCCCACAGCGGATAACGCGAGTGCACCACCGGGATCTTGGCGAAGTTGTACTCGGGCGGTGGCGACGGAATCGACCACTCGAGCGTCGCGGCATCCCACGCGTTGGCCGGTGCGGGCTCACCACCCTTCTTGGACTTGAAGAAGTTCCAGATGAAGATGAGCGTGGCCGGCATGAGCAGGAACGCCCCAATTGTCGACAGCATGTTGAAGGTGTCCCACCCCTGCGCGGTGTCGTACGTGTAGATGCGCCGCGGCATGCCGAGGAGCCCCGAGTAGTGCATGGGGAAGAACGTCAGGTTCATGGAGATGAAGTTCAGCCAGAAGTGCCAGGTGCCGAGACGTTCATCCATGTACCGGCCGTACATCTTGGGGAAGTAGTGGTAGATCCCCGAGAAAATGCCCATGATCGCGCCGCCAAACAGCACGTAGTGGAAGTGCGCGACGATGTAGTACGTGTCGGTCTGCTGCAGGTCCGACGGTGGCGAGGAGTGCGTGATGCCCGAGATACCGCCGATGGTGAAGAGGGCGATGAGGCCGATGGCAAACTTCATCGCGGCGGTGAACCGGATGGAGCCGCCCCACATGGTGAAGATCCAGTTGAAGATCTTCACACCCGTGGGGATCGCGATGAGCATCGTCGTCAGGCTGAACACGGTGTCGCCCACGGGACCCATGCCCACCGAGAACATGTGGTGCGCCCACACACCAAAACCGAGGAAGCCGATCAGGATGCCGGAGTAGGCCATGACGCCGTACCCGAACAGGGGCTTCTTGGAATTGGTGGGGAGCACTTCGGAGACCAGACCGAAGGCGGGCAGGATGAGGATGTACACCTCGGGGTGACCGAACACCCAGAAGAGATGCTGCCACAAGAGCGGATCAGCACCGGCCGAGACCTGATAGAAATTGGTGCCGAAAAAGCGATCGAACTGCAGGAAGACCAGCGCGATCGTGATCACCGGGAAGGCGAGGATGATCAGGAACTGCGTGACAAACGACATCCACGTGAACATCGGCATGCGCATGAGGTTCATGCCTGGTGCGCGCATGTTGATGATCGTGGTCGCGAAGTTGAACGCAGCCGCCAGCGACGAGATACCGAGGATCTGGATGCCCAGCACCCAGAAATCCATGTTGATCGCCGGCGAGTAGGTGCGACCCGAAAGCGGCGCGTAGGCAAACCAGCCACCATCCGGCGCCACCCAGAACAGAATGGGCAGGGTGATGAAGATGCCGCCTAACAAGTACACCCAGTAGCTGAAGGCATTGAGCCGCGGAAAGGCAACGTCGCGGGCCCCGAGCTGGAGGGGAATGAGGTAATTGAAGAAAGCGGCGGACAGCGGCATGATGGCCAGAAAGACCATCGTGGTGCCGTGCATGGTGAAGAGCTGGTTGAACTGATCGGCCGTAACAATGGTCTGGTTCGGCTTCATCAGCTGCCAGCGCATGAGCACGGCTTCAAGTCCGCCGAAAATGAAGAAGAAGAGGGACGTGTGCAGGTAGAGGGTCCCGATCTTTTTGTGATCGGTCGTCGTCAACCATGCCATAAACCCTTCTTTCTCGCTCGCGGCGGGGCGTGCGTAGCTGGGGGAGGCGGCGACTGTTGCCATGGATGAGATGTTCGAGGTAGACGGTAGACGGCAGTGGGCAGACGGCAGGCGAACCTGCGAAACGTCTACCGGCTATTTCAGTGTACGGAGGTACGCAACGACATCGGCGATCTGCTCGTCGGTGAGTCCTCCTTGTGTGGTCATCGGGCGTTTCATGACCGCGTCCATTTCGCCAATGCCGAACACCTGCATCTTGGCGCCCGGCTTCATGGTCACGGCGTTCTTGATCCAGTACGCCATATGCTTGGCGTCGTTGGGGAAGAGCCCCGCCGCAATGGTGTGACGTGACGCGATGTGCGTGAGATCGGGCCCGAGAATCCCCATCGACGATGGGTTGCCACGAATCTTGTGACAGCCGATGCAGGCCGAGCGCGAATAGGTCTGCAACCCGCGTTCAGCGCTGGCGTTCGCCAGCAGCGCCTCGTTGAACTTGAGCGATGCCGGGAGCGGAGTGCCGGGCACGAGGTGCGCGCCCAACTGCTCCCTGGGGAATTCGTATCCGGTGCTCGGCGCCGCTGGCGCTGGCGGCGTCACCGTGGCCGGGTCCTGGGTGGCGGCGCCGATGTTGGAAGTCGGCACAGCGGCTGCGGCCGGAACCACCGGGGCCGGCGGCGGATACACCGCGTTGGCTGCCTGGTGTTTGGCCCAGCTTTCGAAGTTGGCCGCATTCACCGTGTAGGCACGGAAGCGCATGTTCGCGTGCGAGCTGCCGCAGTACTCGTTGCAGCTGCCGATGAAGCCTTGTTCGCCCGTGCTGTCCGGTGTGAACCAGAGGATGTTCGTCCGGTTGTTCACCAGGTCACGCTTGCCGCCGAGGGCCGGGATCCAGAAGGAGTGGATCACGTCCACCGTCTGCAGCTCGAAGCGCACGGCGCGGTTGGCCTGGATATACAGCTCGTTGGCGGTGGTGATCTTGTACTGCGGGTAGCGGAATTCCCACCACCACTGGTGCCCGATCACCTGCACCTGCAACGCATCGGCCGGAGCCTCGCCCTGGTATTTCCAGATGTTGCGCACCGTTGGCACGGCGATGATTGCCAGGATAAAGAGTGGCAGCACCGTCCAGGTGATCTCCATGGCCGTGTTGCCATGCACCTGTTCGGGTTCCGGGCTGTTCGGGCGCCGGCGATAGCGCACAATGGCCGCGATCAGGATGACTTCCACGATCACGAAGACCACCGTGCCCCACAGCAACATGGTGTTCCACAAGGACGTGACGTCCCGGTTGAACTCCGTGTTCGGGAGGAAGGTGGAATTGGGGTAGTTGCCGCCACAGGCCGCGCTCGCAAGCAACAACATCGCCGGCCAGGCGATACGCGCGAGCTGACGCGGGGGGGATTTCCGTGTCATTCTCTGTTTGGAAGGGTGGTCTCGGATTTGTGCGAGCGGTTGCACGCACACCGGGCTTTTGGCCGCCTGAAGTTACCGGCGGCACCGTGGCACATCAAGCAATAGGGGAACATTCCGGACTCGTTGGGCCACAAGGAGTTAGCGCGCGAAAAACCCTGCCCTCAGGCAGGGTTTTTCTCAGTGTCGGCGCCGTGGCGTCTCAGTTTACCGGACAGTCACCAGAATGGTGTTCGACGTTCCAACGGCTCCGCGCGCGTCGGTCACCAGCAGCGAGACCGAGTAGGTGCCGGAGCGCGGATAGACGCGCGACGCTGCATACGACCCGGGAGCTGTCCAAACGCCAGACGTCGAGCCCGTGCTCCAGCGCCACTTGTATGTCCACGGTCCGTCCCCGGCGTCCGGGTCAGAGAAGAGGCCCGTGACCGAGAAGGTGCCTCCCTTGGGTATGACCAGGCCTGCGTTGGCGGCAATCGTCACCGCGGGCGCGGTGTTCGTTGGCGGCGGAGGTGGCGAGCCCGACTGCGTGATCAGGGCTGTGGTCCCGCCCGTCACAAAGACACGTCCTCCCTGCCCGAAGTCCATTGAAACGGCGTAACCATACGGGATAAGGGCGGTCCAGTCTGCCGCTCCGGTGGTCCCAAGCACTTTGGCGACACCCATTTGCGACATCGTGCTGGCGGCGATGTAGGGATTGTCGGCTGCGTCGAGCCGCATCTGCCCGATGGCGAGGAGGTTCACGCTCGGACCGTCGGCATCAACGTTGGTCCAGGTCAGGTTGCCGCTGGCGTCGAACTTGGCAAAGGCGGCGCCGTAGCCTACCGGGGCGTATCCGCCGACAACGGGGAGATTGTCCCGCCCCACCTCGACGCGCTGGCCAGCCATTGGATGAGCCTTCTCCCAAATGGTTGCGCCACTCGGCCCAACCTTGCGTAGCAGACTTCCGGTGCCGCCGTAGTTGCCATTGATGAGATAGCTGTTACCCGTGGCGTCGCCGGCCACGTCTCCGCTCGAAAGGCTCTGAATCGGGGCGATAGACCAGACGCTGTTCCCATTCTGATCTACTCTGGCGAAACCGTTGAGGCTGCCAAAAATGCCCCGGCTGCTGACCAGGAGTGCGCCGTCGTTGCTCCACTTGATGTTCAATGGTCCCCCGATGCCCGCGGGGTCGAACCAGACCCAGAGCAGCGTCCCGTTCGGGGCAAACTTGCGGATCATCATGCGCTGGCCGTTCGGCGAGGTGCCGAGCCCGAAGACGTAGGCATTGTCGGCGCCGTCAACGAGCACTTTGCGGGTCGAGGAACCGTCGAAGGGTGACGCAAAGACCTTCCGCCACAGCAGCTGCCCGCTCGGCGAGAACTTCATCAGGAGGCCGTTGGCATTGACGGGGTTGGAGTAGCCCGAGCGAATTGTCCCGCTCACGAAGACGTTGCCACCGCCATCGGTTTCGACCCACGTGGCGACCTCGTGCCGCGTGTTGTCCGTGTTGTCGTACCGCACCTCCCACAGGAGGGCACCGCTGACGTTGCGCTTGGCGACGTAGATGTCACCGGCGGGGTTGTAGTCCCAGCGAGCGGTATACGTGTTGTCGGCGGCATCGGCGGCGACGGCAACCCCGCCAGGTTCAGCATACCAGGCGACGGTGTGGGTGCTGGCCGGAAGAACCGAAGCGGACGACGCGGTGGGGTCTGTTGGTCCCGCTTGCGTGCGATCAAACGTTGAGCACGCCAGCAACGACAGGACCAGAATGGCCGCGGCCGCCGACGGATGGAGTGTAGAGCTGGTGCGTGTCATGAGACTCTCCCCTGGAGTGTGCCGGTGGAGCGGGCGCACAAACTCTATTCTGCACCCATGTGTGGCGCAGTCAGGGATCGGAAGGTGCCGCGTCCGGTGTTCCCGTGCGTACCGGACAGCAAGTGAAACGGGATGTGACAGGTGGCCAGCGTGCCTGTCACATCCCGTACCACCTCAGGAGCCGCTAACGATTCACTGCCAGTCTTCAGACCCCGGAATCGACGGGGCTGGTGGTGCGCTTGGGGTCCTCGGCGGCGTGTAACTCGTCGACCTTTTTGACCGCGATCTCGAGTGCCACGCGAATCTGCGCCACGTATTCACGCAGGGCGCGCAGTCGCGCCTGATCGCCGCCGCCACGCGACAGCGCCAGAATGAGGGCCGATACCTGGTCGGATATCATGCCGTACTGCCCCTTCAGCAGGCCCACCAGCGGTGTCGCCGCTCGTGTGATCTGCTGCCGGAAGCCCGCCGTGTTCTTGTTTCCGCGAACCTCGATCGCCATCCGCTCGACGAGCGAATGCAGATGCTGAACCTTCGAGTTCGCCGCATCGAGCGTCGCAAGTTTGGCGAGCCCCGCACCGTCCAGCTTTTTCCCAGCCATTGAGTTGCCCTGGTTACCTACGTTGCCATCACCCTTACCCGATCATTCTCGCCGGATTCAGGACTTCGTCCAGCTTTTCTCGCGTCAGCAGCCCGCGTGTCAGCACCACATCGTAGACCCCACGTCCGGTGGCCAGCGCCTCTTTGGCCACCTCGGTCGCTGTGGCGTACCCGATCACGGGCACCAGCGCCGTGACAATGCCGATCGATTCCTCCACAAAACGACGCAGCCGGTCGGGATTGGCCGTGATCCCCTCGACACACCGCGTCCGCAAGACTACACAGGCGTTGCGCAAGCTCTCGATCCCGCGCAACAAGCGATAGGCGATCACCGGCTCGAATGCATTGAGCTGGAACTGCCCCGCCTCGGCCGCCATGGTCACCGTCATGTCGCCGCCGATGATTTCGAAGCACACCTGGTTGACCACCTCGGGAATGACCGGATTCACCTTGCCCGGCATGATCGAGCTGCCGGGCTGCATGGGTGGGAGGTTGATCTCGCCGAAACCTGCCCGCGGCCCGCTGGAGAGGAGCCGCAAGTCGTTACAGATCTTGGAGAGTTTGACTGCACACCTCTTGAGGACGCCTGAGAGCTGCACAAAGGCACCGGTATCGCTCGTTGCCTCCACCAGATCGGGGGCGGTGATGAGCTCCAGTCCGGTGACCGTCGACAGATGACGGCGCACGGCTTCGGCGTATCCACCCGGGGCGGTGATGCCGGTGCCAATGGCGGTCGCGCCCATGTTGATCTCGCGAATCAGCGACAGCGACTCTTCCAGGCGATCCACGTCCTCGAGCATGGTATGGCCAAAGGCAGAGAACTCCTGCCCGAGGGTCATCGGCACCGCATCCTGCAGCTGCGTGCGCCCCATCTTGAGCAGGCCGCTGAATTCGGTCCCCTTGGCCTTGAATGCCATCGCGAGCTCACGCATGGCGACGCGGAGTGTCTCGATTTCGCCATGCAGAGCCAGCCGCACCGCCGTCGGATAGACGTCGTTGGTGGACTGGCTGAGGTTCACATGTTCGTTGGGATGCAGGCGGGTGTACTCGCCGCGACGCACCCCAAGGAGTTCGAGACCGCGATTGGCAATCACCTCATTCACGTTCATGTTGGTCGAGGTGCCGGCGCCACCCTGGATCACATCGACCAGAAAGTGCTCGTGATGTCGCCCGGCGCGAATCTCTCGTGCCGCACCGACAATGGCGTCGCAGCGCTCCGAGTCGAGCAGTCCCATTTCGTGATTGGCGAGCGCGGCCGCCTCTTTCACCGCTGCCGCGGCTTCGATGAGAGCCGGAAGCTCGCGAATGGGTGTGCCGGTAATCGGAAAGTTTTCGAGGGCACGCAGCGTCTGGATGCCATAGAGGGCGTCGTCAGGCACGGCTCGTGTCCCCAGCAGGTCCTTTTCTTCACGCGAGGCGGCGCCACTGAATCCGAGCACCCGTCCGCGGCCGGCGAGAGTGGCGTCGGTGGCGGCGAGCCGCTTGGAAATGGCGCGAGCGGCCCGGCCGACGAGGGCGGCGTACAGCTGGGGAAATTCCTTGAGGATCGTGTCGACGCGCTGGCGTGTCAGCACAAACGCCGTCGTCTCCTGCAGGGCCCGCGCCGACGTGCCATGCGGGGCGTCATCGAGGAGAATCCCCTCTCCAACCGCTTCGCCGGCGCCCAGTGTCACCAGTCGAATCGGCTTCTCGCTCACCTTCTTTTCGATGGCGATGGCCCCACTCACCACGATGGCCATCAGCTCGCGCCGCGCACCCTGAGAAAAGAGTTCATCGTTAGGTCCGAAGGTTCGCAGCTCGACATGCTGACCCAGCTGATGCAGGGCGGTGTCGGTAAAGCCGCTGACAAATTCCAGGGGACGCAACTGCTCGCGAAAGGAGGTCGGCACAGGGGATCCGGTTCAGAAGGGGAAAGAAGGTATCGTCATGATGCCGCGCGAGCGGCAGGGGGCTGGCGCACCACGGCCTGTACCCGATGCGCGACGACATCGAGCGTGAGGGGCTTCTGCAGGATATGATCAGCGGGCCATGGGGCGTCTCCTCCCTCGGCGAGCCCCGGTGTGCCTGACATGCACAGGACGGGCAGCGCGGGCGCGTGTTCGCGGATGCGGCGGGTGAGGGCGTCGCCATTCATGCGGGGCATGATGAGGTCGGTGATCACCGCATCCACGTCCCATCGCTGCGCTTCGAGGAGTTCGATGGCCTCCACGCCGTCACGCGCCTGCAGCACCTGAAAGCCGAGGGCGCCCAGGTACCGCACCAGCACCAGTCTCGCGGCGCTTTCATCTTCCACCACCAGCACCCGCGCGGTGCCGGATGGTGCGGCGCGTGGCGATACCACCTCCCCGGGCACATCGATGGCTTCGGCGGCCATGGGGAAGCGCAGGGTCACGACGGTACCATGCCCCGGTTGTGAACCGATGTCTACCGTTCCGCCGGCATCGGTCATCAGTTGACGCGCCGTGGAGAGCCCGAGTCCGGTTCCGACACCTAACGACTTGGTGGTGAAGAAGGGATCGAAGGCGCGCGCGAGGGTGGCGCTGTCCATCCCGACGCCAGTGTCCGTCACCAGCACACACACCCACGGGGTGTCCGACGCGCCGTCATCTTCCGTCCGCGGTTCTTCGCGGACCGCGATGGTCAGGCGGCCTCCGGCGGGCATGGCATCACGCGCGTTGAGCGCAAGGTTGAGAACGACACGCTCGGCTTGTGTGGCGTCGAGACGGACCGGAAGTGGCCGCGAGCTCGGGACCATGGTCAGCTCGATGGACCGCGGCAGCACCGCGAGCAGTGTCTTTTCCATGCGCTGCACTTCGGCGTTGAGGTCCAGCACACGCGGGTTGTGCGGCGCGGCGTGGCTGAAGGCGAGCAGCTGGCGTGCCAGCGCGGCGCCCCGTTCCGCTGCGCTGGCGACCGCGTCCCACTCCTCTGCCGTGTCGCCACGCAACCGGGCCAACGACGCGTTGCCGAGTACCACGCTGAGCACATTGTTGAAGTCGTGGGCGACACTGCTGGACACCCGCCCGACAATCTCGAGCTTTTGTGACTGACGCAGCTGCTCTTCCAGCTGCAGTCGTTCGGTGACGTCGCGCAGGTTCACCACGACGCCGCGCACCTCGGTGTCCAATCGTAAATCAGTCGCGACGGCTTCGACCGTGCGATCGCCCGGGCCGGCTCGGAGCGGCCAGCGCTCCGGCTGGCTGGTGGAGGTGTTGCCCGCTCCGAAGAGTCTCGCGATGGCGTCGGCCCCGGTGAACTCCGAGAGCGCGCGACCGGAGGCGTCGTCGCCGGGTAGTCCGGCCATGCGGGCAAAGGCGGGAGAGGCGTACCGGATGATGCCCAGCGCGTCGACCACCAGAATGGCGTCTGATGAGCGTTGCACAAGCGAGCGAAAGCGTGCGTCCTGCGAGGCCCGAGCGGTTGCTTCGAGCGAGACCTCGCGCGCGGCCACCAGCAACCGCGCCACCAGGAGCACCATCAGCGCGGTCCCCCCGCCGATGAGACCGACGATGGGTACGGGCAGCCGCTTGTCCACATACTCCTTGAGCAGCAAGAGCCCGACAATGGCAATCGCGAGGTAGGGCACCAGGGTCAGCGCCACGGGCCCCGATTGCGCGTTCCCGGTGGCGGGGGCGGAACCTGAGTGCGCAAGACGAAACCCTCCCGTAGCCACCAGTCCCATCCCGATCGAGAGGATGACATCGCCGACGGGACCGGCCGTGCTTCCGGGTACCAGCTTCGAATACTCGAAGATGAAATCGGCGCCGGTGGCAACGAAAATGCCCACGCCGAGCGGCTTCACCCAGTTCCCTCCATGCTCCGGAGGGCGGTGGAGGAGGACGGCCGCCCCGGCGGCCATGAGGAGTTCCAGGGGGAACAGCAGGCGCAGGTGCGAGAGCACGTCTTCCCTGGCGGGCGCAACGGCTGGATACCTGAGGATGTGGTACCACTGCAGCGTGACGGCCGCCACCATCACGATGAGGGCATCGATGGCCACACGAATACGTGCCACCTCCCGCTCTGGCCAAACGATCAAGTACCAAAGGCCGGCCACGGTGAGCGGGTAGTAGAGACTGTAGAGTGCCCACGCCAGAAGGTTCAGCGGGGCGAAGGCGACGCGCTCCAGCAAGGCCCACAGCGAGAAGGCGAGCGCCGCCAGGAACCAGACGAGACTGAGCAGCCGCAGGCCGCGACGAAGGCGTGGTGTCGCCTGGGGCGCCTTCCGCGCGGCCGCAAGCATGTACCCCGCGCCGAGGTACATCGGCGCGAACAGCAGGTCATTCAGCACTCCCCGCTCGACCACTCCCTGCCACATGTACCAGGCCCACACTGCGTATGCGGCGATGTAGACCCAGAGGGCGCGAAGGGTGGATCTCGAGAGCGCCGACGGCGTCATTGAGGCGGCAGGGAGGGGCGGGGAACCTGAAGCATCACGATCGGCGTGGAGTGGTGTCACAAGTTAGCGGCTCCCGCGCACCCCTTCACTCCGTTGCGAGCCTTCGTTGCGCGAGCCCGAGCACCGCATCCACCAGAATGGCCAGGATGGCAGCGGGGACCGCGCCGCTCAGTACCATCTGAGTGTCGGCCAAAGCCAGCCCCGAGACGATGGGATCGCCAAGGCCTCCGGCGCCAACGAAGGCGGCGAGGGTGGCGGTTCCCACGTTGGTGACGGCCGCGGTCCGAATACCCGCCATGATCACCGGGATAGCGAGCGGAAGCCGCACCTGCCGCAACACCTGCCCGGACGTCATGCCGAGTGCGGTCGCCGCATCAACGGCGCCCGCATCAACCTGCCGTACTCCTGTCGCGGTATTGCGTACGATCGGGTACAGCGAATAGAGAAAGAGCGCCACCACCGCCGGTACAATGCCGATGCCAAGCCAGGGAAGCATGAATGCCAGCAGCGCAATGCCTGGTATCGTTTGCAGCACACCAACCGAGCGGATGAGTGGCTCGGCGCTGCGCCGTCCCGAGAGGTAAAGACCGAGTGGCACGGCAATCAGAATCGCGGCCAGGAGCGACAGCCCTACCAGGAGGAGATGCCGACCCGTGCGTGCCATCGTCAGTTCTCGCTGACTCCACAGGAACGCTGCAAGGCCTTGTTTGTCGACAGTGGCTCGTGCCACGGGATTGGTGGTCACTCCCACCAGCCCGAGTTCGCGCAATGCTTCCGTGGCCATGGTGGCCACGGCGAGCTCCCCCGTTTCGATACGTCGGTTCCAGCCCCGCATCCGCGTCACACCAATACGACCACTGAGTTCGGTGAGCGCGGCGATGGCCTCGGGCCGCTCTCGCACCAGGGCACCGCGCACCAGGGCCGCCGCATCATATGGAGGAAAGAAGCGGCGATCGTCCTCGAGCACGGTCAGCGGGTACCGCGCCAGCATCCCATCGGTAGAGTAGGCGTCGATGAGGTCCACCGCACCTGACGCCAATGCCTGATACTTCACGGCGGGGGCCAGTGCGTTCACACTGCGCGGAGATAACCCATACGCTTTCCGAAGTCCGGGCAGGCCGTCGGGGAGCCCGATGAAGTCGGCCGTGAAGCCGGCACGAACACGCGGCCCACGCGCCACCAGGTCACTGAGGGTGCGGAGATTGAAGGAGTCGGCCATGCTCTTGCGAACCGACATGGCATAAGTGTTCTCGAAACCGAGTGGTGGGAGCCAGCGCACATCGTAGTCGGCGGTGAAACGCCGCTGCACTTCGTCGAGCACCTGCTGGGCGTCGCCGGTGGGTGCGCCCTTGAGAATGACAAGCAGTCCTGTGCCGGTGTACTCCGGGTAGACATCGATGTCACCGCGCCGCAGTGCCGGAAAGGAGATCTCGGTGGCGCCAAGCCCCGGCCGCCGGGTGACGGCCATCCCGCGTGCCTCGAGCAGTTGTGCGAACATCTCGGCCAGGAGGTACGACTCCCCGAACGGTTTGGAGCCCACGACGATGGGGCGCGACACCTGCGCCATCAGGCCGGTGGAGAGCGCCATCATGGCGGCACCACAGGCGACCAGGCGCCAGACTAAAGGAGCCATGATGGGTGCGCTCCTGCACGTTCCAGCAATTCGCTCACGTAGCCTGTGGCTGGCGAGATCAGCAGGTCGCGCGGCGTCGCGACCTGCTCGATGCGCCCCAGTCGCATGACGGCCACCCGGTCTGCGAGCCGGCACGCCTCGGCCAGGTCGTGTGTCACCAGGACTGCGGTGATGCCGCGGGCGCGCTGCAGCGCGGCAAAGGCACGCTGCACATCGCTCCGGGTGATGGCATCGAGGGCGCCAAAGGGTTCGTCGAGGAGGATGACGGGTGGCTGCGCCGCGATGGCCCTGGCAATGGCCACGCGTTGCCGCTGTCCACCCGACAGCTCGGCGGGCCTTCGCGCACCGAAGCGCGCCGCCGGGAGCCCCACGGCCTCGAGCGCCGCCGTGCCTAACAACGCGGCGTCCGTGAGGCCGAGGAGACGCGGGACGAGCTCGGTATTGCGCTGGACGTTCCAGTGGGGAAAGAGACCGCCGTCCTGCGGCACATATCCGAGAGTGCGACGGAGTGTCACGGCGTCGCCACCAGCCACATCACGCCCATTCACCAGCACCTGGCCCTGCTCAGGCACCACCATGCGATTGAAGGATCGCAGCAAGGTGGTCTTTCCCGAGCCGCTTTCTCCGACCAGTGCGATGCATTCCCCCGCCGCCACGACGAGCGAGACGTCGTCGAGCGCGAGGGTGTCGCCGTAGCGTTTGGTGAGGTGCGTGGCGGTGAGCACGGGCGGCAGTGGGAACGACCGAAAAGGGGCGCTTGGCTGATGCGTGACCGTGGCGCTCGGCCAGCGGACACACGGTGGTTCGTAACGTGTCAGACGCCCGATGTCCAGAACATCGCTGGTTCGGCGCCATCCCGGTGAAGCCTTTGCCACCCGATTGCCGCAACTGCGGTACACCCGAGGACACCATGCGCGCCACCGACCTGTCTGCACTCGCCTCGCTGCGCGACCCGCGCGCCGTTGAAACACTGAGAAGGATCGCGATCATCACCGTCGCGGACCTCGCCACGGCACCGATGTTCCGGCACGCAGAACTGCTGGTTGGCCTCGATCGCAACACCGAGGACGGCAGCTCCGTGGCCGTGCTGTATATGCGGGATGGATCACATCAGACAGGCCTGCCGCTCCGCGCACACCCGATCACGGCCCTGCGCTCCTTAACCGCGGTCGAGGCGGAACACATTCGCAGCGGTCTCAGGCTCAGGACCATCGGTCAGCTCGCCGCGTGGCCACCATTTGCAGAAGCGGTGAGCATGCTCGAACGGGCGTCGAAGCCGGTCTTCTCCGAGGCACCATCCGCGCCAGATGCCCTCATTCCCAAGCTGATCGGCAGCACGCAGACGGCGTCACGGCTGGCCAACTATGTCAAGGACCGCAGCAATGAACTGCGTGAGTCGAGGCTGCGCCGTCGCGAAGATACGGATGACGTGGCACCTCGTCCCGAACTCCTCAATGCGTTCACCCGTGACACGTCGGTGTCGTTCGACCTTGGCTATCTCGCGGCAATCCGCCAGACGTGGATCAACGCCGGCACCCATCTCGGTGAGATCATGCACAGTCTCGCGCTGGCGCCCGGCGAATCGCGCAACATCGCGATCATTGACTGGTCGCAGCAGCAGCGCAGTGGTCGCGATGAGCGCACACGTGCGGACGAACGCCTCGACAGCCGCTTCCAGCAAACGCGGGCGATCAATGAGGTGGTGAGTACAACCGCGCGTGAGCACCTCGAAGGCAAGACGCAGGTCGACGCGACCACCCAGACCTCGGGTTCAGGGATCACGGGCGGCCTGGGTGGTGGCGCCTCGAAATCCGGCTCTGCCGGTGGATCCCTCAGCGTCGGTGAGGGCGCGATGGCGGCACTCGGCGCGATTGTCGGCCTGCCGCTCGCAGGCCTGAGCGGCGAAGGAAAGGCCGCCACGAGCAGCCTGAGCAGCGGGGCGGGAGGCATCGGCGCGTCGTACGTGCACTCCAGCGGCGAAGTGCAGGGTACTCTCCTCACCGAGACCAGCGGTGAACGCGAGGTACTTGGCGAGCTGACGCAGAATATCTCGGATGCGACGGTACAGCACTCCTCCAATGTGCGCGCCTTGATGTCCACGGTCGTGGTGGAGGACACGCAGGAGGGCCGGCAGAAATCGCAAACGCGTAACCTCACCAACTACAACCACTCGCACGCACTCACCATGCAGTACTACGAGGTGCTGCAGAAGTACCTCGTGCGCACGCAGGTGTCCGGACTCACGCCGGTGATGTTCATCCCGTTCCGGCCGTTGCGCTTCACCATGCCGTTCATCAAGGAGTACTGGCAGGTGCTGCGCGCCCCGGTACGCATCGCCTACCCGGCTCGCTTCCGGCAGTTTGATCGCGCGGTCAGGGACTTCGATCCGCGCAACAACGCGTTCGATCCGAGCGGCGAGTTGTCCGTCGATGCCGTGGAGATTACACGCACCCGTGTCTGGTCGAGTATCGCCAAGGTGCAGATGACCGATGGCAACCCGGTGGTCGATATTCACTTCCAGGGGCAGCTGCTCGATGACACGCTGCAACTCTCGTTTGTTGGTCCGGCCACCTATCTCGAGTACGCCGTCCTCGCCGACGAGGAGTTCTCCACCGGCGACTTCAACGGCGAAGAGACCTTCCCGGTCGACGCCAATGTGGTGTGCCGCATTGATTCGTCCTTCCGCTCGAAGTTCCGCACCGAGATCAAGGACGCGATAGACACCGCCAATCTCTCGTGGCGGTCAAACAGGGACAACCTCAAGGAGGATGTGACGGCAGGCCGCTACAGCCTGCTGAACCCGGACGATGGGGTCACGTTGTCCATCGAGCTGCTGCTGACGGTGCGCGATGCCAATGGTAATGTCGAGTCTGTGGCCCATCGGCACACCGTCAGCTACACCTACGCGCAGTTGCACAACGAAGTGAATGACGTCCTGTTCAGTGTGTCGGATGTGGTGAAGGCGGCGATCGCCGGCACGTCGGACTTCAATCCGCTCGATGCACTCGAGGAGATCGAGAACCACTTTCATCTGCATCGGTACGGGTATACACGGTACCTCCTCAGCGTGCAGGAGCAGGAACAGATCGTTGATGTGCTCGACCACCTGGAGGTGCAGGGCGGTGGGCAGCAGATCCCGCTCACGCGACTTGTTGATCCGGCCCCACTCGCCGTGGTCGGCAATACCCTGATCGTGAAACTGCGCACCATCCCGCGGTTCAAGGGTGATCCCGCTGACAGCATGCGCGCCATCTGCGCCGACTACGTCACCGATCTGCGGGCCAGCACGCGCAACGTCGAGCGCTGGACGCGGAACGAAGCGGTCTACCTGCCGAGTGCAGGTCTCTTTGGCGAAGCCGTCCTCGGTCGCTCCAACGCCTCGGAGTTCATTGACTTGCGCCGCTTCTTCAACTGGCAGGACTCACCGATCCCGAATGCGGCGCCCGCGATTGTGGCGGTGGATCTCAACCAGCGTCGGGGCAACGAGGTGGCGGCGGGACTCACGCCCACGGTGCTCGACTCCACACTCGCGCAGGTGTTGCCGACGGCGTACGCCATGCCCACAGGACTCGCCAGCGCGCTCCAGGCCGTGCAGAACGGGCAGATGTTCACCGATATGTCGAAGACCAGCGACTTCACGAGCATCCTTGGCAACCTCAGCTCGCTCGCGAGCAACAGCGCGCAACTCGCTGGGACACTGTCCGGCGACGCCATGGCCAAGGCCCTCGACTCCGCCGTCGCACTCGGCTCGCAGGTCGCGGCAATGACGAAGACCGCGATGGGTCGCACCCCGGTTGCCGCGCCGAACACACTCACCGGAATTGGCGGGCAGAAGAACAACATCGAGGACGTGGCGAACACGCCGACGCCGCAGCACGAGCTGTCAGACGTTGACCGGGCTCGCATTGGAGCGGGTGGCACCGATGTGCAGCCGTGTGATGACGATGATGCGCCGTCGCCACCCGTCCATGAGGACGACGACCCCGAGCCGCCTGACGACTCCGCCGCCCCGGGCCCCGGCAGTACGCTCGCCCTGCAACTGGCGGTGCGTGTGCCCGCACCCTGTGTGCGTCTCGATCTGACGAGCGCCGCATGGAACGCTGTTCCCACCGAGGCGAAGGTGTACCTCGGTGACCTGTTCACCTTGATGAGCAATTGGGTGTACTCCGTCGGCTTTGATGACGACGAAGGGTTCGATCTGATGAAGCAGGCGCTCAAA
Source organism: uncultured Gemmatimonadota bacterium (assembly GCA_902826615.1). Taxonomy (GTDB): domain Bacteria; phylum Gemmatimonadota; class Gemmatimonadetes; order Gemmatimonadales; family Gemmatimonadaceae; genus RBC101. Next base: position 380,693 of record CADEFN010000002.1, on the reverse strand, counting down.
GTGCTGAGTGTGGCGACGCCCGTGGTCGGAGAAATCGTGCTCCTGGCCGAGGGGCTGCGGGCCCTGCTTGACGTCGTTGGTCTCGACGAGGACGTAACCGCCGATATGGCGGAATCGGCGGGTTCACTGGTCACGATGATCATGAACACATTGCAGGCGCTGGCACTGCCGGCCATCAAGGGCGACTCGTGGCTCACCACGGGCATCCGTGCCGATGTGCAGAACGGCGTTGCCTCTGTGCGAAACGAGCAGTGGGACGCACCGGCGATTCCGTACGGCTTCCTCACCGCGGCGGATGCGACGGTTGGTGACGTCTGGTGGAAGGGTGAGAAGTGGAGTGCGCAGTTGTGGTCGTCCACCGTCATTGACGTGAACGCCCTGACCTACGCGGCCACCATCGGCACGGATGGCTCGCTGACTGTCCGGATCAGCGGCAGCGCACCACTCGCGCTCACCTGGGCACAAGTCGTTGCGTCCCACTTCGATGAGTTTGCGGTGCTGATTGATCAGCTGCTTGGCGTCTCGACGATTTCGGCCGCACTCGCCACCGCACTGGGCGTGACCGACGCACGAACGGAAATCATCGCTCGGCTGAATGCCGTCCGTGCGGCGGTGACCACAAACCTTCTGACTCCACTCCAGGCCGCCCTGACGCCCACGATCGATTTCGACTTCAGCGTGAAGGTCAGCGACGGGGGCAGCTCTGGCTGGCAGGTGGAAGTGACCGGTACACACGACCTCTTCCCGGAATACCGCTTGTCCCTGCTAGGCCCCGATGACGAGACGCGCACCCTCTATGTTGGCGACGCCAGCGTCGCCAGCTCGACGGAGGGTCCCCTTGGTCTGATGGTGTCGGGGAATCCAATCCTGGCGCGCACGCCGGTGCCACGAAACTGGATTCAGGACTGGCGCTGACCGGATGCCCTCATGGCGCTGATGCATCCGACAGCCGTCAAGCATTGACACACCTGACCGGGCATCACATATACCCAGCTACTTAGGCATAGACAGCTCAGTATGAGACGCGCCAAGAACGACATCCTGCAAGGCACCCTCGACCTCCTCGTGCTCAAGACCCTGGCCCGGCAGGGCCGCATGCACGGGTATGCCATCACCTCGCACATCCAGCGGGTGTCGGCCGAACAGCTGCGGGTGGAAGAGGGCTCACTCTATCCGGCCCTTCATCGGATGGAACAGGATGGACTGGTGAAGGCCGAGTGGGGCACCACCGAGAAAAATCGCCAGGCGCGGTTCTACACCCTCACGGCCGCGGGGAAAAAGCAGCTCGAGTCCGAAGAAGCCACCTGGGCTCGACTGCGCGACGGTGTGCAGCGGGTTCTGAGGTACGCCTGATCGTTTTCCCGAGGGACAGCCTATGTGGTGGTCGAAGGTAGTGAACGTCTTTCGTGGCAGCCGTGTGTCACAGGACATCGAACGCGAGTTGGCCTTTCACATCGCCGAGCGCGAGGACGAACTGGTGTCGGGTGGCATGGCACGCGAGGCGGCTCGTCGTGAAGCGCAGCGAAGGTTCGGTCACGCGCCAAGCCTCGGCGAAGCCACGCGCGACGCCGATCTGGCCCTGTGGCTCGACACCGCCTGGCGCGATGTGCGGTATGCCGCGCGCGGATTGCGGGCGAGCCGCGGGTTCACCCTGGTGGCCATTCTCTCGCTCGCGTTAGGCATCGGCGCCAATACCGCTATCTTCAGTTTGATCAACGCCGTCATGCTGCGTGACCTTCCGGTGAAGGACCCGCAGGAGCTGGTCGTAGTCTCCATGTCCGAGGACCGGATCTCTGAGGTCACCAATCCCCTCTGGGAGCAAATTCGCGACGGGTCACATCCCTTTGCGAGTGTGCTGGCCTACGGCGGCATGCAGGTGAATCTGACGGACATCGGCGAAGAGCGGCCGGCAGACGGTCTGTGGGTGAGTGGGTCATTCTTCAGCACGCTGGGCGTTGGCGCGTCGCGCGGACGCGTGCTCACGGCTGGCGACGATGTGCCGGGATGTCCCGCCATGACGGTGGTGAGTCACGGTTTCTGGCAATCGCAGCTGGGGGCAGACCCCGCCGTCGTGGGGCGGACGATTGCGTTCTCGGGAAAGCAGATCGAGATCATTGGTGTGGCAGATCCGCGATTCACCGGCCTCGAAGCTGGTCGGGCGCCCGCCTTCTATATCCCGTTATGCGCCCAGCCTGTGCTTTCGCCCGAGAGCGGTTTCTTGCAGCATCGCAGCTTGTGGTTTCTGCGTGTGCTCGCGCGGCTTGCGCCGCCGACAACGCTCGCGCAGGCCAACGAAATGCTGCGCCCAGCATCAGCTGCCTGGTTCAGCAACACCCTGCCGGCCAACTGGTCAGCGGAGAACCAGAAGAGCTACCTCGACAACACGTTTCACGCCGCAGAGTCGCTTGGAGAGCTGTCCGGTCTGCGGGGCACGTACTCTGGTGCGTTGATGGTACTGATGGCGATTGTCGCGGTGGTGCTGCTGGTGGCATGCGCCAATGTGGCCAACCTCATGCTGGTGCGGGCCGAAGCGAGGCAACGTGAGCTGGCGGTACGAGTTGCCCTCGGCGCTGGACGTGGGCGTGTGGTGCGGCTGCTCTTCACCGAGGGACTCCTGCTGTCGATTGCTGGAGCGACGCTGGGGATCGGATTCGCGTACCAGGGGAGTCGGCTGCTCGTGCGCTTTCTCGAGACCTCCCGGGACCGCGTCTTTCTCGATCTGGGCGTCGATGGGCGCGTGCTCGCGTTTACTGCTGGCACCGCTGTACTCACGGCCCTGCTGTTTGGACTCGCACCGGCCTGGCGCGCCCTTCGCATCGATCCGCAGGATGCCCTCAAGGCCGGTGGGCGAGGGGTGGTGGAAGCGCGCACACGGTTTGGGGTCGGAAAGTCCCTGGTGGTGGCGCAGGTGGCGCTGTCGCTCATGCTGGTTACCAGCGCGGCCCTTCTATTAGGGAGCTTTCGCGCTGTCGCCGGTGTTGACAAAGGCTTTGAGACCGGCGGGCTGCTGATCGCGGAAGCCAATCTGCGGTGGAGCGGTCTCGCACCGGAGGCGCGAGTGGAACTCCAGCGTCAGACGCTCGCGCGACTTCGAGCGATCCCGGGCGTCACGGCTGCAAGCGCATCATGGCGAACCCCGCTGGCGCCAAGCACATGGAACGATGAGGTACAGGCTCCGGGCGTCACCTTCGCCAAGCCCGAGGACGGTATGGTATGGGTCAACCTCATCTGGGATGGGTATTTCTCGACCCTCGGCATGCGCCTGCTCGCTGGCCGCGACTACGGCGCGGTCGATAGAGCGGGCGCTGCCAAGGTTGCGATCATCAATGAGACTGCCGCCAAGCGGCTCTTCCCCTCGCGCAGCCCTGTGGGCGGCACATTCAAAATCGCACGCGGGAACGGCACGTCGCAGAGCTTCGAGGTGGTGGGGGTGGTGTCTGACGCGGCGTACCGCTCCATCCGTGAGCCTGCGGCCATGCAGCTTTTTCTGCCGATGGCCCAAGACCTCGAGTACAACAGCGGTGTCGAGTTTACCCTCAGATCGCCTGGGCCTCCGATGGCACTTCGTACCGCGGTCATTGCGGCGCTGGCCGAGATGGCGCCGCGCGCGACGGTGAGTTTCCGGGAGCTCGAGGTGCAAGTCCGCGACACCATCCGGACTGATCGACTCCTCGCCACACTCTCCTTGTTCTTTGGCGGGCTGGCGCTCCTCCTGGCCATGATTGGCCTGTATGGCACAATGTCCTATTCGGTGGCCAGGCGCCGCGGCGAGATCGGCGTTCGGCTCGCCCTGGGTGCAGCCCCGAGTCAGGTGTCGAGCGGGGTGCTTGGGGAGGTGACGAGAGTCCTGGCCCTGGGCTCCATACTGGGATTGGCGGGAGTCTTTGCCACGACGCGTCTGGTGGAGGGCTTTCTGTTTGGTGTCACACCGCGAGAGCCCTTCATCCTTGTGGGCTCCGTGCTGCTGTTGGGTGCCGCGACGCTGGCGGCCGGGTATCTGCCGGCCCGCCGTGCATCCCGCCTCAATCCGTTGGAGGCGCTACGACAGGAGTGACGAGTCCAAGCCCTTGGGCGCCTTCATTCCATTAGGTCAGATCGGAACACATCTGGAGCGGCAGGGCCGCGAGATTCGGGCGAATGGACAGAACCTGTGTGCGCCGTTCCGCGATGGTGCGGCAGGGGTCCAACAGCCGCTCAATTATTCGCCCGCTGAACAACAACTCCTGTAGTCCCTGTGCCGCGATGCCTGGCCGGCCGGGACCGGCGTAACCCCAAGTCCTGACGGGCTTTGCGCCTTTGAGTGGCGAACCTCATGGTAGTCGGTCAAACGGTCCGCAGACACTCTGACGCTCCACCCCACCAAACACACACGTCCAATCCCGGCGGGCCAGGTAAAGCTGCCCCTGGCCTGGGCCCAGTGGCTGCTGCTGTTCGGGGTGGCCATGCTGGCGGCGGGGCAGCTGGGTCCCTGGTTCGCGGGCACCCTCCTCGTGTTATGGCTGTGCGCCTGCGCGTACAATGTGCCCCCGGTGCGAACCAAGGATCGCGCGTACCTCGATGTGCTTTCGGAGTCCGTGAACAACCCCCTCCGTATGGTGGCGGGATGGTTCATCGTCACCAGCGCCACGTTGCCGCCGGCGTCCCTGCTGCTGAGCTACTGGATGATCGGCTCCTACTTCATGGCGCTCAAGCGGTTTGCCGAGTTTCGCCAGATCAACGATCCGGCCCGCGCGGCCAGTTATCGGCGCAGTTTTGCGGTGTACACAACCGACCGCCTGCTGGTCTCCGTCATGTTCTACGCGGCGGCGTCGATGTTGTTTTTCGGGGCGTTCATCATGCGGTATCGCATCGAGCTGCTGCTCGCCTTTCCCGCGGTCGCGCTGGTGATGGCGCTGTACCTGCGCGTGGCCCTTCAGCCGGACAGCGCGGCGCAGAACCCTGAGCGGCTCTATCGCGACGGGCCGCTGATGGCTGCCGTGATCGTCGCGGCTGTGCTCATGCTGGTGCTGCTCTCCGTCGACCTGCCGCAGCTCCACCGCCTGCTGACTCCAACAGCGCCGCCGCAGTTCAACATTCCGCTGCGCACACCCTGACACTCGGCCCGCTTCAGTCCGGCCTTGTGGGTCGGTGAGTCGGAAGTCCGACGCCGATCTTGCAGGGTCAGGGAAGGCGTTGCACCTGCCGCTGCAGGTGCCCTACGCGATCCACTTCGGTGGCAATAGCGTCTATCGCCTGCTCGATGCGTTCGAGACGCGGGTCGGTTGTGCCGGTTGGCAATGGTTGACCCGAGACCCACCCCTGCGCACGCCACGTGCGAGCCAGCGGTGCGTCACCCGGGATCAGCTGGGCATGCCGACAGATGGGGCACACCAGGTTCTTTGACGTGTAGCGCCACGCCGTGTACACCAGCGCCGGAATGACGAATGGCACGGCCAGTGCCGCGGCAACCCAGTTGCTGCCGGGACGCAGGGGCGCCGCAGTTTCGGTTCCGCAGTACGTGCAGAGCCAGGAACGGGGAGGCATGAGAAGCGGGATCGTGAGACGCCGCCGGACCGTGTCAGAGTGACCCGTCCGGCGGCGCTTGCGAAGGCGGAACTATAATGACTTGAAGCCAGTCCTGTACCCTACTGCAAGACCTGCTTGCCTAACGTGAAGCGGGTGAGCCACTCGTTCTCGCGGCGCACCTTGTCGATCTGGTGGTAGTACTCGCCAAGACCGTGCCCTTCGCGCGGGTAAAACACCAGGTCCACCGTCTTGCCGCGATCCTTCAGGTTGCGGAAGTACTCCATCGGCTGGCCAATCGGGACCCGCTCGTCGTTGCTGCCGTGCAACATGAGCAGCGGCGTGGTCACCTTCGACGAGTACTGAATGGCCGAGCGTGAGCGATAGAACTCGAGCGACTTGTTGTTGAGGGTGCCGTCCAGTTGCGGCATGCCATCGTAGAACGTTCCGATGTATCCCGGAATGTCGGTGGTGCCATACATGCTTTCCATGTTGGAGAGACCGGCGCCCATCATGGCAGCCTTGAATCGCCCCGTCTGCGAGACGACCCAGCCCGTCATGTAGCCGCCGTAGCTCCATCCGGTCACGGCGAGACGCGTTGAGTCTGCGACGCCGCGTTTCACCAGCTCATCGACCCCGGTCATGATGTCGCGGAAGTCACCACCACCCCAATCCTTGATGTTGCCGCGCATGAACTTTTCGCCGTAGCCCGTGGAGCCGCGGGGGTTGGGATACAACACCGCCCAGCCCTGCCCGGCGTAGATCTGACCCGGCGATCCCCAGTTGGCGCGGAAGCCGTTGGTGTGTGCACCGGTCGGGCCACCATGGACATCCACCTTGAGCGGATAGCGCTGGCCGGGGCGATAGCCGACGGGCTTGAGCAACACACCCTCCACTGTCCAGCCGTCGGTGCTCTTCCACTGGATCACTTCGGACTCGCCTAACGCCATACCCGCCAGCTGCGGATTGACGTCGGTGATCTTGCGAGGGCTCGCGAAGGAGGCGTCGGTCACGTACACGTTGGCCGGCGACGTCGGGGTGTCCATGGCAAAGGCGACCGTGCGTTCGTCGTCCGACAACGACGGCGCGCGCACCAGCATGTTCGACGTCACTCGGCGGTACTGACCCGAGGCCACCGTGTACTCGTACAGGTTGCCGTACACACCTTCCTGCACCGACAGGTGGATGCGGCCTCCATCCTTGGTCCAGCGCATGTTGCCCACCGAGTTGTCCAGCTGTGGACTGGCCGCACTCTTCGAGCTCTTCGCGGCGACATCGTACAGGTACAACGTCGTGTTGCGCAGTGAACGGGGATACATCCCGTCAGCGTTAGGCTTCCAGTCTTCTGCCAGACCGCCAAAGGCCAGCATGCGGCCATCGGGTGACCAGGCCGGCGTACCCTGCATCGTCACGTTTGCCGGTACCGCAATCTTCTCGGTGGCCTTGCTGTCCACCGTCACAATCCACGCCTCACGTCGTTCATCACGAATGAGGGTGGAGGGACGTGTCAGCACGGCGAGACGTTTGCTGTCCGGGGCCCACGCCGGTGTGCCCGCCACTGAGAAAGCGCCACTGGTGATCTTGGAGGCCTGCTTGCTCGCCACGTTGATTACCCAGGCGTGCGACATACGCTGATCCCCTTCAAACGTCTTGGGGTCATCGCGGCGTCGTGTTCGGGCCTCGGCCTCGCGTGTGAGCGAGTCGGTGGTGAGATAGGCGATCGAGCGGGAGTCCGGGGACCAGGTGTAGCCGCCCACACCATCGCGAGCCGTGGTAAGAGCAAAGGCCTCGCCGCCATCGGCGTGCATCAGCCAGATCTGCGGCCGAGGGCCGTCCTCGCCCGTCGCCGCACCACGCGCTGTGACAAAGGCGATGTACTGACCATCCGGCGACCAGGTCGGCGCGGACTCACCACGCTCTCCAAATGTCAGCTGCCGGTTGCCGGTGCCATCCTTTCGGATCATCCAGACATGCGATCGCATGTCGTGGCGGTCACCCTTGCTGGTGTCCTTCGCGGCCGGATGCTCCCAGCCGCTGATGGTGTAGAGAATGCGAGACCCATCGGGTGAGACCTGAACAGACCCCACATTCTTGAGGTCCATCATGTCGTCGATGGTCATGGGGCGCTGGGCTGCCGCGGGGATCGCAGCAAGGGCCAGAAGAAGGAACGGTACGGCTGAGCGCATGGGCAATGTCCGGGGAACGGGAACGCCTCCAAGATGTGCTCCGGTACCGGGAAGCGCAGCAGGTCAGGTGCCGAATGGTCCGGGAAAAGAGGCGACTGGCAAGTCCTCAGGGTCGGATGACCCGGGTCCTTCGGTTCATGTGGCCTGTCTCGGGAGGCGATAACATGAACGGGCGGGCACCAGGGCCGCGTAGCTCAAAAACGAAACCATGACGGACATGATCAATATCAGTCGCCCGGGATTGCCCGGGCTGCGCCCGTGCACACCATGCGACGGGTTGCTCCCCCAGTCCGGGAGCGGGAGGGGCTCGTGCGTGTTGTGATCATCGGTGGTGGCATTGGCGGGCTCACGACCGCGATTGCACTGCAGCAGCATGGCATCCACGCCGAGGTGTTCGAGGCCGCGGCCGAGTTCAGGCCGGTTGGGGCGGGCATTGGGGTGCCGCCTAACGCCATGTACGTACTCTCGCAGCTTGGCGTCTCGGAGTCGGTGCGTCGTGCGGGGATGGTCCTCGAAGGCGCCGAGGTCTGGGAGGGCGACGACCTGCTGAGTCGCGCGACATTTGACGCGGGACCCGAGTCGCACGGTCAGCCGATGGTCTTCATCCACCGGGCCCAGCTGCATCACGTACTTGCCGGGCACCTTCAGCCTGGCACGCTACACCTGGGGAAAGTGTTCCGGTCGCTGGTGCAGCAACCGGCTGGGGTCACGGCACACTTTGACGACGGCACCGACGTCACGTGTGATGTGCTGGTGGGTGCCGATGGAATCCATTCACTCGTCAGGCAGTCGATCTTCCCCGACGCCACGCTGAGGTACAGCGGGCAAAGCTGCTATCGCGGTGTGGCACGCCTGAGTGTGTCCGCACGGCTGCCCGAGCGGGCGTGCGAAATCTGGGGTGGGGAGAACCGCTTTGGCTTCGGCCGAATTGCACCCGATGAGGTCTACTGGTTTGCACCATTCCTTGCGCACGCCGGCGCGAGTGAAACGTGCAGCGAGCGTGCGGAAGCGGTCCGTCATCGTTATGCAGCCTTCCCGGCACCTGTTTCCGATCTCATCGCCCGTACCCCCGTTCAGGAGATCATTCGCACCGACGTCCACGACCTGCTACCACTGCGGTCCTGGTCGAGCGGACGCGTGGTGTTGTCCGGCGACGCCGCACACGCCATGACCCCTAACCTGGGACAGGGAGGGGCACAGGCCATGGAAGACGCACTCGCCCTGGCCCGCGCGCTGTCGCAATGCACCACGCACGCCGAGGCCTTTGCACGCTATGAACGAGTCCGCAGAGCACGCGTCGCGCGCATTGTGCGAGACGCACGCAATCTGGGCTGGCTCGCCCACCTCAAACCACGCTGGGCCAGACGTCTGCGCAACATCGCCCTGAAGAATATCCCCAAGGTGGCAACTGAGCGGCAGCTCCACTGGCTCCACACGGCGCGTGTCTAACGCGCATCAGCTCGGTGCACAAAAAATGACGCGATAAGGGACAGGATGATGATGGGCATACACACACGCGCTGCTACTCTCGGCGTATGTTCGCTTGCCCAACCCAACCCGCCGAGCGTACGCTATGGCCAGCCCCGCCGAATCCATCCCTCAGCGCCGAGCGCACGCTATGGCCATGACCGCCGAATCCATCCCTCGGCCCTTCGAGTGGACAGTGGAGTTGCTCCAAACACTGCCTGACGACGGCAACCGATACGAACTCGTCAACGGGGAGCTGCTCGTGAGCCCGGCCCCGTCGATGGTCCATCAGCGCGCGGCGCTCGCGCTCGCATTCCGCCTTCGCGACTACGCAGGGGGACTGGGCCTCGAAGTGTTTGTCGCGCCCACCGCCATCAGGTACTCCGAGAAAACCGAGGTGCAGCCGGATGTGCTGGTTATCGTGAGGCCCAAAACCATCCTCGGCATGAAGTATGGCGAGGGGCGTGACATGGTCCTCGCGATCGAGGTGTTGTCACCGTACTCACGGCGCGCCGACCGCGTGATCAAGCGCGAAGAATTTCAGCGTCGCGGACTCCGCGACTACTGGATCGTCGATCTCGACGAATGCCACCTGGAGCATTGGCTTCCGGGCAGCGATGAACCACTCATCCGCACCGATCGAATCGAGTGGCAGCCCGCGCCGGAGAGCGCGCCACTGGTGATCGATCTCCCGGCGTACTTCGCCAGCGTGCTGCGCGACGGCGCCGAGGAGTAGCACGCGCGACTTCCCTCGGCGCGAATCGTGGGGCAGAATTGCGCACCCCTGCCCCAACTCATGTCCGAAAGCGAGTTCGAGTCACGACGCCGATTTCTGGCCTTCCTGGCCGGCACACCTTTGCTGGCCGCCGCGGGCGTCGATCTGCGGCACTTCCGTTCCCTCCTGGCTGGACCGCACGACCAGCAGATCGAGGCCTTCGAACTGGCGCAGGATGTGGCGCAGGACCCGCTGATTACGGCCGCTGGTCAGGCGATCAACGTTTTTGACTTCGAGCCGGTCGCGAAGAAGAACATTCCCGTCGCGCACTGGGGCTACCTGATGACGGGGTCGGACGACGACGGCACCATCCAGGCCAATCGCGATGCCTACCAGCGCTGGGCCATGCGCATGCGTCGTTTGGTCGACGTGAGCAAGGTGGACACCTCGGTGTCGTTGTTCGGCACCCGATTCGATACGCCGATCGTCCTCTGTCCCGTTGGCAGCCAGAAGGCCTTTCACGCGGATGGCGAGTTGGCGGTGGCGCGGGCGGCCAAGGCGCGCAATCACCTGCAGGTGTTGTCGACCGTGGCCACCACCTCCATCGAGGACGTCATCGCGGCCCGCGGCGGTCCGGTGTGGATGCAGCTCTATCACCGCCTCGACTGGGCGCAGACCCGTCAGCTGGTGAAACGCGTGGAACGCGCAGGTGCCCCGGCTGTCGCCTTTACCGTCGACTTGTTAGGCGGGAGTAATCGCGAAACGCTGCTGCGGGCACAACAGGTGGACACCCGCGAGTGCTCGAACTGTCACAAGGGGGGCAAGCCGGCGCCGGGGATCAGTGGTCTCATCGACGACCGCGACAATCGCCGCAAGCCCAACATCGCCGAGTTCGCTCCCGAGACACCCATCCCCGAGGTGGGAACACCGACCTGGGACTTCGTGAAGCGACTCAAGGACACGACCTCCATGAAGGTGCTGCTCAAGGGGATTGTGACCGGCGAGGATGCGGCGCTCGCGGTGCAACATGGTGTGGACGGTTTGTTTGTCTCCAATCACGGCGGGCGCGCCGAGAACTCGTTGCGCGGCACCATCGAGAGTCTCCCCGAGGTGGTGGCGGCGGTGCGGGGACGGATCCCCGTCGAGCTCGACGGTGGCGTACGCCGAGGCACCGACATCTTCAAGGGATTGGCGTTAGGCGCGAGTGCCGTGGGCATCGGACGCCCCTACATCTGGGGGCTCGGCGCGTTCGGACAGGAGGGAGTGGAGACGGTGCTTCTGCTGCTCCGGCGTGAACTGGAACTGGTCATGAAGCAGGCGGGAACCACCTCGATTGCGCGGATTTCGAAAGATCGTGTCGTGGCCCGAGGCCCGAGGGTTTCGTGACCGGGACTCCCACGGTCAGCCCGCACGCCTCAAAGGTTGTTCTTCTCTGTTTTGCCGCCGTCCTCATATCGTATCTGGATCGCACCAACATCTCTGTTGCAGCCATTGCGATGCAGCAGGACCTGGGCTGGGATGAAGCCACCAAGGGCGTCGTGCTCAGCTCGTTTTTTGTCGGGTATCTTCTTCTGCAGCTGGTGGCAGGCACGCTGGCCAACAAGTTTGGAGGCCGGATCGTGCTGGGTGTGGCGGTGCTGTGGTGGTCGCTGTTCACCGCCCTCACGCCGCCGGCCGCGCTGGCCTCATTCGGTGCGCTGATCGCGGCTCGCATTGCGCTCGGTCTCGGCGAGGCGGCCGTGTTTCCGGGTTCCATCAACATGATTGGCCGCTGGGTCCTGCCGCAGCACCGCTCCCGCGCGGTGGCGCTCTTCTCCAGCGGTCTGGCACTCGGCACTGTGATTGCGCTGCCCCTCACCGCGTGGATTGTGCGCGAGTGGGGGTGGCCCGCGTCATTCTACCTCTTCGGCGCGTTAGGCATCGTCTGGGGTGCGTTGTGGTTCTTCACTGTGCCCGAGGGGCGCGCCGAGGGAGTGGAAGTGGCCTCGGCAGGGAACGCCGTTCCGTGGAGGCGCATTTTCGCCACGCCGGCCGTGTGGGCCATTGTTGCTGTCCACTTTGCTCACAACTGGGCGCTGTACGTGCTGCTCGCCTGGTTGCCGAGCTACTTCAAGGCGACGTTCGATGTCAGCCTGGCAAACGCTGGCTGGCTTTCGGCCGCCCCCTGGCTCGCGAGTTTCGTCATGGTCAACGTGGGAGGAAGTGTGGCGGATCGATTGCTGCGTTCCGGCATGCCGACCACACGGGTGCGGAAGACGCTGCTCACTCCCGCCTTTCTGGGCGGAGCACTTTTCCTCGTCCTGCTCCCCCGAGCGACGACACCGACGATGGCGGTGGTGCTCATGTGCTGCACGACCAGCGCGCTGGCGTTTTGCATCGCCGGGTTTGGGCCGAACAGTTTCGACATTGCGCCCCGGTATGCCGACGTCATCTGGGGCATCAGCAATTCGGCCGGCACTTTTCCTGGCATCATCGGTGTGTCGATCACCGGATTCCTTGTGCAGCGCACCGGAAGCTACAACGCGCCATTTCTGCTGACGGCGGGGATCTGCGTGGTGGGGGCGTTGGTGTACCTCGCCTTCGGGTCAGGGGAGCGCCAGATCGAGTGACGGGCGGCTGGATATGCACGGCGCGACGCATGACGGTCGCATAGTCTGCATGTCCATGCGTGTCACTTCCGCGTTAGGCTGAGCGTCACTAGCCTTGAGCCATGACTTCTGTCCGACTTATTGGCGTGCCCATGGATCTTGGCGCTTCGCGGCGCGGGGTGGACATGGGCCCATCCGCCGTCCGGTATACTGACGTTCGTGAGAAACTCGAAGCCCTCGGCCGCACGGTCGAGGACGCCGGGAATGTGAACGTACCCTTCCGTGAAGACGCCGCCCGTGGAGCGCAACGCGGTGCGCGGTATCTCGGTGCGATCACCGAGGTATGCACCGAGGTCGCCAATCGGGTGCGAGCGGCACTCGAAGCAGGGGCGATGCCCCTGGTGCTGGGCGGCGACCATGCCCTCGCTGCCGGGTCGATCGCCGGGGCGTCGGCACACCTTGCCGCTACGGGTAAACACCTCGGCGTCCTCTGGGTGGATGCGCACGGCGACCTCAACACGCCGGCAACATCACGCTCCGGCAACGTACACGGCATGCCCCTCGCTGCATTGCTGGGACATGGTGACAAGGCGATGTCCAGCATCGCAGGCAAGCAAGGAGCCATTCGCGCGAGTGATGTGGCGCTGGTCGGATTGCGCGACCTCGACGAGTCCGAGCAGGCCAACATCCGCAAGTGGAACCTCTCGGCCTTCACCATGCGTGCCCTCGATGAGCGCGGCGTGCGGACCGTCATGGAAGAGGCCATCGCCATCGCCACCCGCTCCACCGCCGGCATCTGGGTGTCGTTCGACATGGATGTGATCGATCCCGATGAGGCACCGGGAGTGGGTACGCCGGTGCCCGGGGGGATGACGTATCGTGAGGCGCATCTGGCGATGGAGATGCTGGCCGATACGGGCAAGGTGGTGGGCATGGATCTGGTCGAGGTGAATCCCGTGCTCGACGAGCGCAACCGCACCGCCGAGATTGCGCGCGAGCTGATTCTGAGCGCATTCGGAAAACGCATTCTCTGATTGGTCAATGAGCACCCTGCGATACACCCCGCCCGATTTCACCACCCCCGCGCTGCGGGCAGCGCCGGTGCCGCGTACCGCGGTCGCCGAACGGGATGGCGTGTTGCCCGACCATTTCTTTGCCACCACCAACCTCCCCACCTACATCAAGGGAGCTGACGGTGAGTGGAGCATGCCGCGGGAGCCGCGGATGGATGGCGTGCTGGTGCGTGATGTCTCGGGCACCTGGTGGGTGCGCGAAGGGCGGCGCGTGAAACGTGGTGACGAGATCGTGGTGGGGAGCGCCGAGGATGGGAGCGAAGGGGTGCTGGTGCATGCCAGCGGGTTCCGCGGTGATGATGGCGCCCAGGGTGACTTCCACTTCATGTCGAGCCAGGTGTCCCGCGAGAAGCCGATCGACTACAAGCTGATTGCCAGGATGCTGGTGGAGGAGAAGCGGCGGGGAGGGTACACGTTGTGGGTCACAGGGCCCGCGCTGGTGCATTCACGCGCCCGCGACAACCTGGTCTGGTTTATCCGCAACGGGTACGTGCAGGCGTTGCTGGCGGGCAACGCGGTCGCCGTGCACGACATCGAGGCGGCCGTGGTAGGCACGACGTTAGGCATGACCAGCGAAGGGTTGCCCACTGAAAACGGGCACGCGGCACACATGCGGGCCATCAATGCCGTGCGTCGCGCCGGGTCGATTGCCGGGGCGGTGAAAGACGGTGTCATCACAAGCGGTATCATGCACGCCTGTGTGGTGGAAGATGTGCCCTTTGTGCTGGGCGGCTCCATCCGCGACGACGGGCCGCTCCCCGACGTGTACACCGACGCCATTGCCGCGCAAGACGCCACGCGCGCGCACACCATCAAGGCCACCATGGCCGTGATGATCGCCACGGCGCTGCATTCCATTGCCGTGGGGAACATGCTCCCCGCGTACTACGAGGATGCACAGCGCGGCATTTGTGAACTCCCCACCATTTGTGTGGATGCCAGCGAGTTTCTGGTGAGCAAACTCAAGGACCGCGGGACGCACCAGGCCGTGGGTGTCGTGACCAACGCGCAGGACTTCATGAGCATCCTCAAGGCCGCGGTGGAGCGCGAGGTGCTGGAGGGCTGAGTCGCACCCGTAGCTCGGTTCACCACGTGCGCGTCTGAGTCCCACTCGTTGCAAGGGGCTGCCCGCCGTCGTACCGTACACGCTGCCGCCCTCCGCGCCCGTCCCTCGATACAACAGCATGCGATCTCTTTTCCTCGCCGTTGCCCTGGCAATTGCGCCAGTGGCAGGTGCCCAGGCTCCCTACGACATCCTCATCGTCAACGGGCGAGTGTACGACGGAACGGGGAATCCGGCCTTCCCGGCGGATGTGGCCGTGCGAGACGGTCGTATCGTTGCCATCGGACGCCTCGGGAATGCCCCGGCACGTGAGCGAATCGATGCGACCGGCAAGGTGATCATGCCGGGTATCATCGACCTGCACTCGCATGCTGATGATGGGGCCTCGCCCGACGGCGGTTTCCGCGATGCCAACGCGCGACGCAGGGCGGCCCCGAATCTGGTCATGCAGGGTGTGACCACGGTGGTCGTCAACCACGACGGCCGGTCACCGCTCCCCGTGGCCGAACAACGGGCGCGGATCACGCAGCTGGGGATCGGGCCTAACGCGGCGCTGATGGTGGGCCACGGGAGCGTCCGTGGCCTGGTGATGGGGCGCGATGTGCGGCGTCCCGCACGGCCGGACGAGGTCGAACGTATGCGCGCCATCGTGCGTCAGAACATGCAGGAGGGCGCCTGGGGACTCTCGGCGGGCCTTGAATACGCGCCGGGGCGGTGGAGTACCCCGGATGAAGTCATCGCCCTCGCCTCAGAAGTCGCCCCTTTCCACGGCGTGTACATCTCGCACGAACGGAGTGAGGGTCAGGATCCCATGTGGTTCTGGCCGAGCCAGGATAGCGCCGGTCCTCCCACACTGCTCGACGCCATTCGTGAGACCATCGCGATCGGCGAACAGACGGGCATTCGCGTTGTAGCCTCGCACATCAAGACCAAGGGGGCCAACTACTGGGGAAGCAGTGGGGCCGCCATCCAGCTCATCGAGCGTGCCCGCACCCGGGGCGTCGATGTGTGGGCCGATCAATACCCGTACGCGACCAGTGGCACGGATGGGAACACGGTGCTCATTCCCACCTGGGCCCTGGCACGTGACGAAGCACCTGTGGATGGAGCGCGTGGAGCCGCAGACTATCATGCCGCCTTGCGACGGGTGATGGCTGACCCGACGAAGCAAGCACAGCTACGCCGGGACATTACTCACGAAATCCAGCGTCGCGGCGGTGCCTCCCAGGTGCTGGTCTTCGAGCATCCGGACACCGGTGCCGTGGGCAGAAGCCTGGCACAGGTTGCGCAGCGCTGGGGAGTCTCCGAGGTCGACGCCGCCATTCAGCTGCAGCTGCGTGGACGTCCAGATCGTCAGGGCGGGGGGCGTGTCCGCGGTTTTTCGCTCGACGAGAAGGACATCGAGGCCTATGCAGCGATGCCCTGGGTTGCGACCGCATCCGATGCCGGCATCGCCCTGCCCGAAGATGGGCCCGCAATCCACGCGCGCTACTACGGCACCTTTCCCCGCAAGATCCGGCACTACGCCATGACGCGTGGTGTGCTCTCGGTTGAGAATGCGATCCGCTCCATGACCTCGCTCCCGGCGCAGATACTCGGCATGCGTGATCGAGGGCAGGTGCGTGAGGGCATGATGGCCGATCTCGTGGTCCTCGATCTGGCGCGCCTCACGGACAAGGCGACATTCACCAATCCGCATCAGTTCCCCGAGGGGATCGAGTGGGTCTGGGTGGGAGGCACTGCGGTCGTCGCCCGTGGCGCCCCTACATGGGCACTGCCGGGCAAGGTGCTTCCACCGCCGCGTTAGGTCTTACGGGACCGCCTGGGCCGCCTCGGCGGACGTGATCACGGGGATGACCTCGAACTCCACCAGGTCGCTCCAGGCGCCAATCCACGCATCGAGCAGCTCACGTGTCGGGCTTTCCATCACCTGATAACAGGTCGTCAGATCCGCCGTCACCCAGCTGTTGATGTAGACCACTCCAGGTGGTGCCAATCGCCCGCGCTCGCGAAAGCGGGCGTAGACGGGAGCAGGGTCGCCCCCGCGAAAGTGCTCGACGATCATGAACAGCATGTCGTACCACCGGTTGCGAGAACGGCATCTGTCAGGACGCCGAGCGGCAGGCTGGGGGAAGGGATGTTGGCGTGGGACAGGGCGAAAGTACGCACCACCACGCCGGTCCGACACGCCCGGGGTAGTCACCCCCGCCGAAATGGGGCTACCTTAGCCCCCCATGCCCCCCAAAGAACTCACCCTCCGCGCCCTCGTGCTGGGCGCACTCCTCACATTCGTCTTTACCGCGGCGAATGTGTATCTGGGCCTCAAGGTCGGTCTCACCTTCGCGTCATCAATTCCCGCGGCGGTGATCTCGATGGCCATACTGAGCACGGTGAAGGACTCGTCCATCCTCGAGAACAACATCGTGCAAACGGTGGCCTCGGCGGCCGGCACACTCTCGGCGATCATCTTCGTGCTCCCCGGTCTGGTGAT
Organism: uncultured Gemmatimonadota bacterium; assembly: GCA_902826615.1. Classification (GTDB taxonomy): domain Bacteria; phylum Gemmatimonadota; class Gemmatimonadetes; order Gemmatimonadales; family Gemmatimonadaceae; genus RBC101. Next base: position 363,608 of record CADEFN010000002.1, on the reverse strand, counting down.
CGTGGGATGGTGGACCGGCTTCCCGTTCTGGCACTCGTTCCTCATTTGTCTGAGCGGTGGTGTGCTCGGCGTGTTGTTCACCATTCCGCTGCGTCGTGCACTGGTCACAAACTCCGACCTTCCGTATCCCGAGGGTGTTGCCGCCGCTGAAGTTCTCAAGGTCGGGTCCGGGGCGCGTGGTGAGGCAGGTACCGATGCCAGCGAGGCCAAAGAAGGACTGCGTGCAGTGGTGCTTGGCTCGGTGGCCTCGGCGGGGCTGGCGATCGTCGGGGCCACCCGCATTGCTGCCACCGAACTCGCGGGCTACTTCAGCGTTGGTGCGACGGCATCGAGCGGATACAGCGTGGCCTGGTCGCTCGCGCTGCTTGGGGCCGGGCATCTCGTCGGGATCTCGGTCGGCATGGCCATGCTCACCGGGCTGATCATCGCGTGGGGTGTTGCAGTGCCCTGGCTCACCTCGATGACCCCGATGGCCGACGGTGTGGAGCTGGCAGCCCATACCGGCACCATCTGGCGCACACAGGTGCGCTTTATCGGAGCGGGGGCAATTGCCGTCGCCGCCATCTACACCCTGGCGCGGCTCTCCAGACCCGTCATCGGTGGACTGATGACCACGCTCTCACCCTCACGCGCCAAGGCCGCGGTCGACGATCGCGAACGGGACATTTCGCCACCCTGGATCATAGGACTCACCGCAGTCTGCATTGCGATTGCGTCGTGGCTGGCCTGGAGTTTCGCGAGTTCCACCGTGCTGGCTTCGAGTGCTTTATCCCTCACCCTCCTGGCCGCCCCCTTTGTGCTGCTGGTGGGCTTTCTCATCGCGGGCATCTGCGGCTACATGGCCGGGCTCATCGGCGCCTCCAACTCTCCCATCTCCGGCGTCGGGATTTTATCCATCGTGGCGTGTGCATCACTCGTGGCGATGGTGGTACCTGCGACGCCCGAGTCATCACCCGCACTGGTGGCGTTTGCTCTTTTCATTACGTCGATTGTCTTTGCCTGCGCGACCATCTCCAACGACAACCTGCAAGACCTCAAGACGGGTCAGCTGGTGGGCGCATCGCCCATGCGTCAGCAGATCGCACTCATTGTCGGTGTCGCTGCGGGAGCCTCGGTGATTCCGTCGGTGCTCAACCTGCTGGCCAAGGCGTACGGATTTGCCGGCGCGGCCAATGTGGGAGTGGTCGCTCCCAATCCGCTTCCGGCTCCGCAGGCCACACTCATCTCGGCGCTGGCGCAAGGGGTGATTGGTGGCACGCTGGAATGGAAGATGATCGGCATTGGCGCCTTGTTAGGCGTTGTGCTCATCCTCATGGATGCCGCGCTCGGCGCGATGAAGAAGCTGCGCATTCCACCTCTTGCCGTTGGGCTTGGGATCTATCTCCCCATGTCGGCGACGTTCGCGGTGGTGGTGGGCGCTCTGGTCTCGCGCTGGTACGAGGGGCGCTCCAAGTCCATGCCCGATCCTCAACGCGCAGAACGGCTCGGCACGCTCGTGGCTTCAGGGTTGATTGTTGGGGAGAGTTTGTGGGGTGTGCTGAACGCCGGGCTCCTCGTCGCCCTCTCGAAGGATGCGCCGATCGCGCTGGTGGGTGATGACTTTGCACTCGCCAAGGTGCTGGGCGTACTCGGCTTTGTGGGATGCATCGTGGCATTGTATGGCTGGATGCTCAAGCGCTCGTCGGTGGTGGCTCGTCGCGCAGGATGAGTGGTCGATCAGGGATTCTCGTGGTTGCTGCCACCGAGAGAGAGCTTGCGGTTGCTGTCGGGTGGCGCACGCTGCTGTGCGGCGTAGGTCCGGTGGAAGCGGCGGCCTCCACCGCCGCCGCCATCGCCCGCATGCAACCAAAGCTGGTGTTGCACGTGGGCATCGCAGGCGCGCGCCGGCACTCGGAGATCACTCCACCGACGCTGGTCATCGGTATCGAATCACTCTACTGCGACATCGACGTGCCACCCGAATGGGCGCCACGACGGATTCCCGCGAGCGACGCACTGCTCACGGCCGCACGTCGCGCGCTCCCCTCGGCGGTAATGCGTGTCATCGGCACCAGTGCCCACGTAGGCGGGAGCAGCGAGTGCGAGGTGGAAGCCATGGAAGGGTTCGGGGTGTTGCGTGCAGCGCAACTTGCGGGTGTTCCCGCCATCGAAGTCCGCGCGATTGCCAACGCCATCGAGGAACCCGATCGTGCCCTGTGGCGTTTTGATGAAGCATTCGCCGCGGTGGTCGCGGCCACTCCACTTCTGGTTGATGAGCTGGTGCAGTGCGTGAACTGACGTTCGGCTATTCGCCGTGCCCTAACGACACCTTTGCCTTCCACGCGCTCGCTCATGGCCTGGTGCAGACGTCGTTCACCGTGCGGCCGGTGTTGCTCGACATCGAGGAGCTCAACCGGCGGGCGCATCACGGCGAGTTCGACCTCACCAAGCTGAGTGTCGGAGCCTTTGCGGCCGTTGGTGCCAGGTACCGCATGCTGCGAAGCGGGGCCGCGTTAGGCCACGGTGTGGGCCCGCTGGTGGTCGCGCGCACACCCCTGACGCTCGAGCAGGCGATCAAGGGTCGAGTCGCGATCCCCGGTCAGGAGACCACCGCATACCGGCTGCTGCGTCTCGCGACGCCCTCCCTTGGCGACGTGGTGGAAATGCGGTATGACCGGATTCTGAAGGCGGTGAGTTCTGGTGAGGTGGACGCCGGGCTCATCATCCACGAAGGCCGCTTCACCTATGCAGACCATGGTTTGGTCAAGGTGATCGACCTCGGTGAGTGGTGGGAAGGTGAGACGGCGCTCCCCGTCCCACTGGCAGGTATCTGCGCACGCGCCGATCTCGACGCCGCGCTGGTGGCCGAGTCGGAGAGTGCGATTCGTGCCTCGGTGCAATACGCCTTTGATCATCCGCAGGCGAGCCGTGCGTATGTGCGGCAGCACTCGCAGGAGATGTCGGACGAGGTGTGCGACCAGCACATCAAACTCTACGTGAACGAGCTGAGCCTCGATGTCGGAGACGAAGGACTGCGCGCCATCGCCCGGCTGGCGGCATCAGGCGTGGTGCGCTGAGCTCAAGTCAGGCCGGGTAGTCGGCGTGCACGTCTCGTCAAGCAGGGTTTTTCCCACACCGGCATCAGGGAGGACCGGATCGCCAGCGGTCGCGCCATGCGCCAGCTTCAGCACGGTTCCTTACCGGAGCATTCATGTCGGCTGCCCTCGTCTTGCCTCCCCTCATCCAGGGTGGCATGGGTGTTGGAGTCTCCAACTGGTCTCTCGCGAATGCAGTGGCCCGCTGCGGTCAGCTAGGTGTCGTGTCTGGCACAGTGCTCGACACCTTGCTGCTGCGCCGGCTGGCCACGGGAGACCCCTGCGGATCGATGCGGCGGGCCATGGCCCGCTTTCCGCTCCCCGGTGTCGCCGACGAGGTGCTGCGTCGCTACTTCCGGTCCGAGGGGCTCGCTCCGGGCGAGGCATTTCCGCTCCTCCCCATGTGGCGGCAGAATGTCAGCAAGTTCAGGGAGCAGGTGGCGATGCTGGCCGCATTCGTGGAAGTCACGCTGGCGCGTGAGGGACACTCGGGACCTATCGGCATGAACCTGCTGACCAAGGTCCAGCTTCCCAACCTGGCCACGTTGTATGGCGCCATGCTCGCCGGGGTTGATGTGGTCCTCATGGGTGCAGGTATCCCCCGCGACATTCCCGGCGCGCTCGACCAGCTGGCTCGGCACGAACGCACCGAGCTGCGGCTCGACGTCGAGGGGCTCCCGGCCGGAGAAAGCACCACCACCTCGCTCACACCGTCCGATCATGGTCCGCCGACAAACGAACTTCAGCGGCCTCTGTTTCTCCCCATCATTTCGGCCAACTCGCTCGCCACCACACTCGCCCGCAAGGCCAACGGCCGCGTGGATGGATTTGTGGTCGAAGGCCCCACTGCGGGCGGGCACAACGCTCCTCCGCGTGGCACGATGACACTCGATGCCCAGGGCGAGCCGGTGTATGGCGATCGCGACATGGTGGATCTGGCCAAACTCGCCGAGCTGGGGCTCCCGTTTTGGGTTGCGGGAGGCGCCGGGTCACCAGAGGCGCTCGCCAGTGCACAGGCGCAGGGTGCACGTGGGGTGCAGGTCGGCACGCTGTTCGCCTTTTGCGACGAATCAGGCATCGAGCGCTCGCTCAAGTCGCGTGTGCTCTCGGCGCTTGGTGCCGGAGGTGTCCGTGTGGCGACCGATCCCCGGGCCTCTCCCACCGGGTACCCGTTCAAGGTGGTCCGCATGGATGAGGAAGGCGCGGGCCACCAGCGGGAGCGCGTATGCGACCTGGGTTACCTCAGGACTCCCTTCGCCCAGGCTGACGGCCGACTGGGATATCGGTGTCCAGCCGAGCCAGTGGATGACTACATCGCGAAAGGTGGCGTGGAAGAAGACACGACCGGGCGGCAATGCCTGTGCAACGGGCTGCTGGCCACCATCGGGTACGGCCAGCGGCGGTCCGAGGGAGTGGAGCCACCCTTTATCACGTCGGGGAGCGAACTCGAGGCGTTGCAGGCCATGCTCAACGGGCGCACGTCGTACACGGCCGCCGATGTCGTCACGTGGATGATGGGCACACCGGGAGGGTCGACCGCCTAACGACTGCCGGGTGTGGTTGCAAGCATAGCGGCCTTCACGACCGCCACGCCCGATGCAACCCACGGTTATGTCGAGACCGGGCGGCGCGCAAGCACTGAGTAGCTGTGCGGGAGGCGTGCCTGCTCGGCCTGCGGGATTGTGGCAAACTGCGGCCAGAAGTGAGCACCGTGTTCCGCGAGGCGCTCGATGCGGAGGCCCGCCTCGCTGAGTGCCGTCACCACCTGGCCCAGCGTCCATTGGTATTCCCACGCCTGTGGGACCGCCTCCCCCGCCGGGGTATGCGCCTCGACGGCGCGAGCGGGAAAGTCATCGTTGGCCCTCGGCGCCGCGTCAAAGTAGCCACGGCCATCCGCGCTCAGCTCATGGTGCGGCGCGGCCGGGTCCCACACCCAATTCAGGGGATGCCCCTCATGCACAAAGAGTCGGCCGCCGGGGCGGAGTATGCGAAAGATGCCGCCGGCCCAACGCCCCAGGTCTGAGACCCAGGGGATGGCGCCTTTGCCGGTGTACACCAGGTCTGCGGTGGCGTCGAGTTCCGCCGGGAGGGCCAGGACCTCGGCGTGAATCCAGCGCGCCGCCCGACCAACCGCTGCCGCCTTGCGCGTTGCGAGGGCAAGCATCTCGCGGCTCACATCCACACCGATGATGGTGGTCACCCCGAGATTGGCGAGGGACAGCGCGTCGAGCCCGTGCGAACACTGCAAATGGATCGCGACCTCGCAGCGGGTGAGGTCGCCCAGCAACTCGAGCTCCGGCGCCAACAGCGCATGCCCTCCAGCGCGCAACAGCGCGACATCGTGATCGAATTCGGCGCGATACTTGGCGGCCGCGCGATCCCACGCGGCTTCCGTCGCGCCCTCACAAGGTCTCGCGACTCCATCGGCAACGCACTCCTTGTCAACGGTATGACGTTTCCCGTTCACTTGCGGACCGAGCGAACGAGAGGTCGACCCGCCCGGGCCGACCCATGTGGGAAGTCTACGATGGCCTGGGCGGGTCGGCCAGACCAGGAACGGGTCCGCCAAGTGCAACAGGTTGTTAGACGGCCACCCGCTAGCGCTCACCCTTCCGTTCCGCGCGGTCACGATGCACGTGGGTCAGTGTCAGCCCCGCGACGGCGCCTCCGAGCGCCCCAACCAGGGCGCACTGCACCAACAAAGACCCTTCGGGCCGCGCCCGCATCAGGACGCTCCAGAAGAGAACCATCGTGAGTACCCCGCTTAGCGCGCCGAGAATCATGATCGCCTGCGCCGTAGCGCGCCCGGCGGCCCGCAGGCGTAGGTACACCGGCGCGCACACGCTCAGCGACAGGAACGCCAAGGGAAAGCAAAGAATGAAATAGAGTACGAAATCGGCCCCGACACCGTGGCCGCTCCGGGGCCCTGCCGATGGCGTCCCTAAGGCGTCGATCAACAGCCACAGCAGCCCTGTCGTCACAACAGTGACCAGCGCCGCCGCGCCGATCGCCTCGAGCAGGGAGCGTCGCGATATCCTCATGTCCGCGCTCCTGGCCGTGAACGACAGCCGACTTCCTACTTCGCCGCCCTGATCAGCCGTTCCTGCACCGCACGCAGTGGCAGCGTGGGTCCGCTGCTGATGTTCCACGCATTGAAGACCACCACCATCTCCTGATCGGGAAAGGCCATCGGGAACTGACCGCCATATCCGGAGCCGGCCCAGATGAACTTGTCCGGCTGCAACGGATTGTTGTAGAGCCACCACTTGTACCCGTACTTGGGCGCGCCGGCGCGCGCGCTGGTCGCGATGTGCGGTGTCACGGATTCACGCACCCACTGTTCCGACACGACAGTCTTGCCATTCCAGCGGCCGCCCTGCAGCCAGAGCTGCCAGATGCGCGCCAGGTCGGTCGCTTCGAGATACAAACCACCCTCGGTGTCGACGCTGCCCGAGGTTGAGCGCTTCCAGTGCCAGTTGGTGATGCCGAGTGGCGTGAAGAGATGACGCGCCGCGTACTCCTCGATGTCTACGCCGGTGGCGCGGAAGAAGATGTGTGCGAGGAGCGCACTTTCACCGCTGCTGTAGTTGAACTGTGTCCCCGGCTCGCGCATCATCGGCCGGTCGATGGTGAACTTCCCCCAGTCCGGGCTGGCCTCGAGCGCGCCGGCCGTGTTGTTCGGATCGCTATACGGAATGCTCTCGTTCCAGTCGAATCCGCCCGTCATGGTGAGCAAGTGACGGATGGTGATGCGTCGCTTGCGATCGTCGAGGTTTGCGACAGCGGTGGTATCCCAGTATTTGAGAATCGGCGTGTCGAGTGCGGGGAATTCACCGCGGGTGACCGCCACACCGATGACCGCTGATGCCACTGTCTTGGAGACGGACTGCAGGGTGTGCAGCGTGCCCCGCCGATACGTCGGGTGCCACCAGGGGTTGAAGTAGTTGAAGGGCCCGGTGGGATCGTGCGAGTTGTTCAGCGACGACGCGGCGCGCGCCGAGTCGCCGTAGATCTTGTCGTAGTCGCGCGGATATTTCTTGTCCATCACGACTCGACCGCGACGAATGACGAGCATGCGGTCGATGTTGCCGTACTTCCCGGCGGTGATCTCCGCGTGGAGGCTGTCGAGAACAGCGGGATTGAGACCGACCTTCGACGGGGTCGACGTGGGCCACGCCAGTGATGTTGCCTGTGCGCCGAGCGACGAAGCAACGAGTAACGCGAGGGCGACTGCGGAGAAGGAGGGTCGGCGTGTCATGAGGACATTGTACTCAGCCTCGGCGGGGGGCGGAAAGGCCAGTGTGGGGCTGGGACCCATGGCCGCGCACGTGGTTGTGGGTCGTCAGATCATCGACGGCTCCTGCTGCGCGGGATAAGTTCTCGCCAACCGCTGCCAGTGAGTCGCCCATGCCCGCCAGCCGCCGAGATTTTCTCCAGACCGCAGGTGCCACAGCGCTCGCGCTCGCGACCGCCCGGGAGGCCAGGGGAGAGACGCTGACGGCGGCGCCGGGAGAGATCGTCACGCCGTATTTTGGCCGCAAGCCGTTGGCGCGTGGCACCGATGGAGTCGCGGTCACGTCGAACCCGCATGCGTCGCAGGCCGCCATCGACATCCTGAAAGCAGGCGGCAACGCCTGCGATGCGGCGCTCGCTGCATCGGTCGTGCAGACGGTGACCGAGCCGCACATGACGACGATCACCGGCATGCTGAGCATGCTGTACTTCGACGCCGCGTCGGGAAAGCTCTCCTATCTCAACGGTGGCATGAACGCCCCGCTCGCGCCGCTTGTGGGATGGTCGCCGGGCGACCTGGCGACGGGACGAGGCGCTGGCGTTCCGGGATGGTGGGGAGGATTCGAAGCGGCGCACGCGCGGTTTGGTTCGCGTCCGCGCCCCGAGCTCATGCGCGCCGCGATCAGTTACGCGCGCGACGGCTTCCCGATCTATCCGTTCTTGTACGCCGAGATGTTCGCCATGCTCGACACGATCGGCATGACACCAACTGGGCGCAGCATCTATATGCCGCAGGGCGCGTTGCTCCCGCCGGGCGCGATCCTCAAGCAGGTCGAGGCCGCAGAGACGCTCGAGCGGCTGGCGGCGGAGGGGAATCGTTATTGGAAGGGGGAGTTCGCGCGCGCCTACAGCGAGGCGGTGAAGAAGGCAGGCGGCGTGATCACGCCTGAGGATTACGAACGCTATGAGGTGCGGTGGGTGGAGCCCGCGCATGGCACCTACCGGGGGTACGACGTCTACGGATCGCCGCCGCCTGACAATGGCGGCACGCACATCATCGAGTCGCTCAACATGCTGGAGCAGCTCGACCTGCAGCGTATGGGCCCTCCCACGGCCTCCGGCGAGACGCTGTACTGGATGAACCGGATCGTCAACGAGACGTATCTCGAAGGGGCGAAGCACACCGATCCGGCAACACACGACGTGCCGGTGGACTTCATCGTCTCCAAGGAATATGCGGCAATGCGTCTCAAGCTGATGCGCATGACACCGCCCAAGCCGGTCTCACCAGCACCGCCCCCCGGGAGCAACCATGTCACGGTCATCGACAAGCGCGGCAACGTGGCCACGATCCTGCATTCGGTGATGTCGCTCCCGTGGCAGAACGGGCTCTTCGCCAAGGGGGTGAGCATTGCTGCGTCAGGCGCCCACTTCTTCCGCATCATGCCCCTGCCGGGTGAGCGGGCGACGGTTTACGTGGCGCCGACGATGATCTTGAAGGAGGGGCGTCCAGTGCTGGCGGCCGGGAGCCCGAGTGTGGGGCTGCTGCAGAACATCATCCAAAACACGGTGAACATCCTTGACTTCGGTGTGCCGGTGGAGGAATCGGTGCTGCGTCCGCGCTTCGGCGGCCCCTCGACCACAGTGCCTGGTGCCAACTACATTGAGGTGGATGTCGATGAGAAGGTGCGCGACGCGGCGGCGAAGCTGGGGGCGCGCTGGTTCGTGACGTCGCCGTGGCACTTCATGAACGGGACGTACGAGGGGATCCACATCGACTCGGCCACGCGTGTGGCGTCGGCGTGTGCCGATCCGCGGCGGTGTGGGATGGCTTTCGCGGTGTAGGTCGTGGGAGGAGGTCCCCCACAGCGTCAGGGCGTGGGTATGCGCTGCCGGTGGAATGTCACGCCGAGCGACGCCGCGCCGAACACCGACCGCTCGGGCCCGAATTGCTCGCCATAGCTGTTGCGCTGCGCCCGCCCTGCGACGAGCGCGATGGCGGGCGTCCACGTGACATGATCCCCCTCGAGCAGCAGCCCGATGCCCTGAACGAACCCGATGAACGACCCAGGGATCTGGCCGTTCGCGGCTCGGCCCTCGTGGATGAACAGCGCCGGGTTGAGCAGCAGCCGTGTAGTCCCACTCAGGGGCACGTCGAAACGCCCATAGAGCTGGTGCTCCCGCCAGTTCCACAACGGCCCGACCCGCGCCCCGACCCCGAAGGGCCGACGTCCCGTCCCGAGCTGGAGATAGCCGTCCACATAGGGGTGAATGCCGTTCAGGCCGACACCGAGGGCGAAGGCACCGGGGCCTTGGTGGCGCGCCCAACCGTAGGTGAGCCCCACGTCACCGCCGAGTACCGGGTAGTCGCAGTCCTGCGCGCAGTCGTACGACCAGAACCAGTAAGCCACCTCGCCCGGCGGTGTGCTCGCCGACGCCTGGATCGCGAGGGAGGGGCCGGGCTGGATCTCGGCGGAGCGGACGGTCGCGAACGAGGTACAGCCGGTGAGGAGGGGGGGGAGGGCTGTGACGATGACAATGCCCAAGAGGCGCATCCTGATCAGCCGGTAGAGGACCGTCATGTGGTCCGTCCAGCGACCGTGTTCACTTGCGGGCCAGCAAACAAAGGCTGACCCGCGTGGGCCAAACATGTCGCATCGTGACACGTTCCCGGCGGGTCGGCCACCCCAGACAGGTCCGCCAAGTGCAACACGCTGTTAGATAGCTCACAGTCCGAGCCCCATTTGGTCGCTGTTGCCAGCAAGGGTCTCCTTCCAGAAGTCTTGACCGAGCTGGTGCTTCGAGAAGAAGGCCAGCACGTACTGAAAGACATTCTTACCTGACGCAGTCACCCTGTGCAGTGCTGACTCAGGGGCAGGTAAGTAGCCCACCCGCACCATCGCTTCGTTGAATTTGCGCAAAAGAAAGCCGACCACATCAGTAGAGCCTTGGGATTTCCATTCCGCTCGCCAGTTAGGACAGTCTATGAGGTCTGCGATTCGCGTTGACTGCGTATCCTCGTAGTAGCGCGTGAAGTTGACCCGCGCATCCCATCCGAGCATGAGCAGGATAAGGAAATCCATCCGCAGGTCGCCCAGCTGTCGAATGACGTCGAACTTGAAGTCCGTCGAGAATGGATCGATGAAGCAGAAGGACAGTAGCCCACGCCCTGGGCCGTAGCTCGGTAGTGCCTGTCGCACAGTTGAAGCCGTAGCTGCGACGTCCCCGTGAATTACCTGAACGTTCCGTCTTGGCACAACTGCGACCCTTTGCTTGAGTGCTGAGACGCAGTCGGGGTCGCTATCGACAAAAATGTAGTGGGTGAACGGGTCCGGGAGTCGGAGCACGGACATCGCCGTCGTCTCAACGATTTCACCTTCTGGAACTACTCGAGCTCGGCCAGCGCCGGAGTACAGGCCCACGTACGCGAGCTGAGGCCACTTCTTGCGCATTGCTGTCGCGAAAACTCGCGCGTAGTAGTTGTGGCGCTGGAGCTTCTCAAGCGAATGGAGCTTGATCTCAGGCAGATGCAGACCGTCGTCCGAAAGCTGCCGGAGGAAGGTGTCGGTTGCCATTGGCTATGCCAGCTGCGCGACGAGCGCGGGGTATTCCTCCCACGTCCGGTTGTCGAGCATTCGGCCGTGCGCCTTCGGCGTCCGACCCCCCACTTGCTTGAAGAAGAATGCGGTTCCTTGGGCCTGACATTGGTCCCGTACAAGCCGCGCCCAGTCGAGGTCCAAAGGCCTGTGCACAATGCCACTTTCACCTCCGGCGATGACCCAGTGCACGTCGTTGAGATCAAGGGCGAGCGGGCCCAGCAGCGGTTCGCAGGAAAGAAAGCGGATGCAAGCTGGCAGTCGGCGGAGCTGGTCGACTCTGAAGACCGCGCGCTGGTTCTCGACCGACGCCCCCATCCAGATATGCTCTGGAATCTGCCCAGTTTGTCCGAAGAGGTCGCGGTTCCGCTTGTAGAAGCGCAGCGCGCGCGCCGGACGTTTTGTGAGGACTTGGTAGACATGGTGATCAGCCTCGAGCATGATCTCGAAGACCCGACGCACATAGTCATCAGGAATGTCCTGATGAAAGAGGTCGCTCATGCTGTTGACGAAGATCATGCGCGACTGCGCCCAGTGGAGCGGGTCAAGGAGACGTTCAGGCCAAAGGCGCACGGCGAAAGGGTCCTTACGCGCCTCCGGCGACTGCGACACCGGGGCGCGCTTGCGGTACTGCTCGGAGAGAAGCCTGCTAGCAAGGGTCGCTGCGTAGCAGTTGTCGCATCCGGCGCTTACACGCGTGCAACCCGTGACTGGGTTCCACGTCGCGTCCGTCCACTCAATGCCTGTATTGTCTGCCACCAATCCCTCCAAATAGACGTGTACGATTTCTCTAGCTGTCCAGGCTGTATGCACCAACACAACGTTAGGTCGCCGACTCCGGGAGATCGACATCTGCGTCAGGCGACTCGACGTCGCCGGACTTATCGAAGTACACTGACTCCGCCTTCGGGGTAATCGAACTTCGCATGTGTCCGTCAATCTCGAGCTTACGGACGAGGCCTGATTCCCTGAGTTTGCTCGTACGACGGCCAACAAGCTGGTACTTGACGTCAATTAGGGAGGCGATCTCTCCGGCGCGCATCGGGCGTTCCTCTTCCTCAAGTGTGCTGAGGATCTCAAGTTCGACCGGGTCCAGCATAATCTGCCGATTTAGCGCGGACAGATCAGCTCCAACTTCGGAACCAAGCCTGACCACTTCGCAGGTGCCAAGCCGGCATTCGGGACACAGCCATCCGTACCGCTCTAGGCTCTTCTGTTCGTCCAATCCGAAGGAGGCGTTGCATTCGGGGCAGCGAATAGTCTGTCGCTTGGACAGAAACGTGTGGATCGTAGTGTTGAAATTGAAGCAGCGTTGAATGAAGTAGTTTCGATCTAGTCGTCTTTCTCGCGGATACCCCCATCCGAGCCGTTCGGTCTCGGTGAGTCCATAGTGCAGCGCATAGATCGAAACCTCCTTCTGGTCTTTGTCGCGAAGTGAATGGTACTTCGAAACTAGAAAGTTCATTTCGAGACTGGACAGAATCTTCTCCATATCGGGACTTACCGCGAAGTGACTCAATGGCGGATTCTTCAGCCCTTTGAAATACTCTCCGCCTACTTCCCCTGCGATGATCTTTCTACGAGTGGACTTTGCATCGTCTATAATCGCTCTGAGAAGTTCGCGCTGCGCTTGACGATCAAGCTTTCGCTCGAAGGGCTCCAGAGCGAACCTGTTCATTCGATCAAAGTAGCGAAGTAGCACGTGATCGTAGTATTTCTGCGCCGCGAGCCTTACAGCTGTCAGGGTGATAGGATCGCTCTTCGCGATTCGATCTAGATAGCAATAGTGAAGTATGTACCCCATGAGCCGAGGCACGTTAAACGTTACCTCGAACATGAGCCTCATGAATTCTGGCGTCGTAAGGGCGGGGTCCAAGTAGTCAGCAACAGAGACACCGAATGCTGCGAACCTTTGCTCGAGTAATCGTGTCGAGTAATCGACAGCAGACGCTTCTGTGCTCTGCAGATCGTGACTCTTGTACAGTACATAGAAGTCAAGATTCACCGTATCGACCTTACCTGGGTCAATCGAGCCGTAGTACACGCGACCCGGGTAGGCGGCAACCTTTAGCTTGATGAGCTCTCCGCTTGAATTGTTGAGTGGCGCGAGGATTACATCAACAAACAGGCGCTGATTTAGCCAGGACAGCTCGGAAAAGTCATCGAAGAATACGATAAGGCGACCCATCCCAATCTCGTCCAGGAGAGCCTTCACTTCACCGATGAGATCCGCATATGGGAAGGAACGAAGCACGGCGTTCGAATAGGCCTGGTAGACCTCGTTGTCTGACAGTGTTTCCTCAAACGTCGAATCCTTGAGATTCGCGGAGATCGCGGGTCCGTTCGACGAGATGCTGCCACCGACGGTTGTCTGTGCGTCCTGTCGCTCGCGAAGCTGGGTTCGTTCTTTGGTCTTAAGTGAGATCGTTCGGAGGATTGGTACCTCCTGCTCTGTCAGGCGCCCGTCACGGACGCGCGTTCGAAGGGCGTCAAGGCTTCGACGAAGTTCGTTGTATTCACGCCGCCTCCCGACCCATCGGTCGAAAAGGGAGAGGCGTTCGAAGGACTCGTCAACCTCCTTCAGTAAGTCGGCAAGTACCGCGCCGAGGAACGCCTTTCTCAGCCGATGTGCTTGAAGGACCGTAGGAAGAATTGTCGCGTCGGCAATCTGCGAGATCGCAGCCTCATCCGACGCCAGAACCTCATAAAGGCTCTTAACATCCACGTAAACGGAGACGTTCTTATTCCTCGCGCGGATCTCCGACTGCGCCCGTGCGAAAATCGTACTCTTCCCGGTGCCCTTTCGGCCAAGAAGGAAGGTCGTATTGCCCGACAGCGCGAGCTGGAGAACGGCGTCGTCAGGCAGCGGATCAACATACGTTGCGTCGACTGGATTTCCCGCGACTTCGCCCTCGAAGTCGCCCAGGTCTGCGCGCCGATACTGGCGCAGCGATTCGGCAATCCGGGAAAAGCTCCGCTTATTCACTGTCGTATCTCATCTGGTAGTTGTACTCTGACTGATAGATGCTAGAGACTTGCGCCCGTGTCGACGGACTCGGATTTACGGAGCGGGCGCGCAAGTACCTAGGGGGGCCTTCTATCTCGTACTTGAGAGAGTGTGGCCTCAAAATGGGATCTGCGCTAGCTCGGTTTGGTCTGGGTAGGTTGGACACCATATGCTGGCTGGGGCAGCGCAGAGACCCGTCGCCCAATCGAGCTCGGACAGTAGCCTGAGGTCCCACCTCGGATCGTGCAAGGACGGAGCACGGACGAAGCAAACGTTATTGCCGTGGTGTTGATGAGATGACGGAACCTGGGTGGGAATCGACGGCGCGAAACACGACGCATCTGGAACCCCACCGAATACCGAACACCGCCGCCGTACCACCCCAATCACCCCCCCCTCACCGCTCCAGCTTGAACCCCGGATCGATCCCCGGCCGCTCCGCCGCGTTTGCCACAAACCACCCCGTGAGATACATCCACCTCGCCATCCGCAACAACTTCGGATAGTCAATCCGCTCCGGCGTGTCACGCGGCGTGTGGTAGTCGTCGTGCAAATTGGTGGAGTACATCAGCGCCGGCACATTCGCTCGCGCATACGGCACATGATCACTCCGGAAGTACCACCCCTCCGGATGCGTCGGCCGGTCCCACAACGAATCCAGCGTGAACTTGCCAACGAGTGCGTTGGCCCGCATGGCCATGTTCACCAGCGCTGTCGAATTGCGGTGCGGAGGCTGCGCGCCTAACAACGACGCCGTATCGGGGTGATTGCGGCCGATCATGTCGCCATTGATCACCGCCACCATCTGCGACACCGGCACCACCGGCTGCGCAATGTGAAAACGACTCCCCAGCAGCCCGCGCTCCTCCGACCCATGATTGATGAACAACACCGAGCGCTTGCCGGGTTGCCGCACGAACGCCCGTGCCGCCGCCAGCTGCGAGACGGTCACCGAGCCATTGTCGTCCGCCCCGGCATGCACGGAGTCACCTTCCGTCGTGGTGCGCACGCCATTGGCATCCTGGTGCGACGAGAAAATCACGTACTCATCGCGCAGCTTGCGATCGGTCCCGCGGACCATCCCGATGATGTTCACACTCGGGCTCTCGAAACGCTCGAGCCGGATGTGCAGCTCCACCACCGGAGCGGCACGCAGCGCGGCCCCCATCATCGTTCGCACAAGGAAGCCGGGCACCTGGCCCGTGCCTAACGCGGGCATGGGGCCCACGGGCACCGCTGGTCCCCCGGTGCGTGGCATGGCGTTGGCCACATCATACGCACCACGCGAACGCGCCGAGTTCATGGCGTCAAAGGCGCTGTCCACCGCGGCGTCGGCCACCACGATCACCGCGGCCGCCCCGCGGCGCGCCAGCGGACCAGTGGTCGC
The DNA here is from genome assembly GCA_902826615.1 of uncultured Gemmatimonadota bacterium. Lineage (GTDB taxonomy): Bacteria > Gemmatimonadota > Gemmatimonadetes > Gemmatimonadales > Gemmatimonadaceae > RBC101. The sequence goes on along the minus strand of CADEFN010000002.1, from coordinate 348,311 downwards.
ATTGAGCGCGGCGTCGCTGTACCGCACGGCAAAGGTGTAACTCGTCGGCCGAATGCTCGACGCCGCCGGCACACGGGCCATGGTCGCGACAATCTTTCCGCGGACGTCCACCGTGGTGTCGGTGGGATCGTTCACCCAGAACACCGGGCCGCTGGCCTCCACGGGCACGGTGCCTAACGGGATGATCTGCCGGAAGACGCCGAGTGGCCGGCCACTGATGCTCGCGCTGCTGTTGGGGATTGAGACACGCGTGCGGGTCATGTTGAACCACTGATACCAGGTGCCCCCTTCGCCCGCCGGCACCAACCCGATCTTCCGGTACTGCTCGGCCACCCAGGCGCTCGCCGTCATCTCGTCGAGTGTGCCCCCCTCCCGCCCGCGCATGGCAGGACCGGCCATGGCGTACAGGTCGCGCTTGAGGTCGGCTTCGCGGATGAGGGAGAGCGCGGCCGGGATCTCGCGGCTGGCACGCGTTTGCGCGGTCAGAAGCACGGAGCTCGTGAGCAGCGCGGCGACGACGAGGCCGGCGCCCTGCCGATATGAAGAGAACATTGTTGTGGGCGGGTCAGGAGTGGTCATCATATGATCCACATCCAACCGGTCGGCAAGGGCTACCGTGAGTCTTGGCGGCCGAGGGCTTCTAGAAACTCCGCGTCGGCCAGGTCCTGCGTGCGTCCTGTGGCGCGCTTGTTTCGGATCAGGTGTTCGCGCGAGATCATCCAGACAGGCACACCGTCGAGCTGGGCTTGCACTCGTTGCTCCCACGCCGCTGCGAACTCCACGCCGTCCAGTCGTGTGAGAAGGTCCACGCGATTGGGAACGCGGCCAAGCTGGATTACGCGATCGTCGGCCTCGAAGTCGGTGGCGGTAATATCGAGCGATCCGAAGCCGAACTGTCGCAAGGCGGTGATGAGCCGCTCCCCGTTGGCCTTCTCGGGCCGGACGAACAGGTCGAGGTCCTCGGTCAGGCGAGGGCGCCCATGGAAGGCAACGGCGTGGCCGCAGACGACGAGGAAATCAACGCCGCTGGAGCGAAGCAACTCGAGCAACTCGAGCAAGTCCTTGTCCAGCCTCACCAAAGGCCTCACGGTAGCGAGCGTGAAGGTCGAGTGCACGATCGAGGCGCTCCTGAGGGGACATCGAAGCGAGCGCCTTCTCATCGGCCGCCGCTGCGGCTGCGTGGTCCCTGAATACTGCAATGCACCGTTCCACGGCGTCAATTTAGCGGTGTCGAGCGAAAGGCGCACCGCTGGCGGCGGTCAAATTGCGAAGTACCTTCGCCCGGAACCCGTAGCAGTGCTCTCGCAGTCAGGCGTACGTCCGCGAACATAACACTGGAGCTCCCATGACCTTCTCTCGCCGCGAGTTTCTCACTTCCACGGCCACCGCCACCGCTGGTGCAGCGCTCGGCTCCGTGCCCGCGCTCGCGGCTGAGGCCCCGGGGCATAAGGCGGCGCTCCCCGTTGTGATTGCGTCGTCCAACGGCATTCGCGGAGTGAAGGTGGCGTGGGACCGCATTGTCGCGGGGGAAGACACCCTCGACGCCATCATTGCCGGGGTGAACATCCAGGAACTCGATCCCGACGACCAGTCAGTGGGTCTGGGCGGGTTGCCTAACGCCGATGGCGTGGTGCAGCTCGATGCGTCGTGTATGCACGGCCCAACCCGCCGAGCCGGGAGTGTGGGGTGTCTCGAAGACATCGCCACTCCGTCGTTGGTGGCCAAGGCCATCATGGACTACACCGACCACATCATGCTTGTGGGTGACGATGCCCGGAAGTTTGCCATCCAGATGGGCTTCAAGACGCAGAACCTGCTCACCGAGAAATCGCGGCAGGATTGGCTGCGCTGGAAGGCACGTCTCAATCCGGGCGACGCCTGGCTCAACCATGACGACGATGTGAAGATCAAGTTCACCACCGGCACCATCAACATGAACGCGGTGAACGCGGGCGGTGATGTTTCCTCCGTCACCACCACCAGTGGCATGGCGTGGAAGGTGCCCGGTCGTGTGGGCGACTCGCCGATCATCGGCGCCGGTCAGTACTGTGACAACACCGTCGGTGCCGCAGGATCCACGGGACGTGGTGAGGCCAACATCAAGGTCTGTGGCGCCTTTCTCGCAGTGGAGCAGATGCGCATGGGCAAGTCACCCGAGCAGGCGCTGCTCCATGTGGTCGAACGGGTTATCGCCATGACCGAGAAACGTCTCCTCGGCGATAACGGGCGTCCCCTCTTTGACCTGGATTTCTACGCCATCCACAAGGATGGCCGCTTTGCCGGGGTGAGCTGTTATGAGGGAGGCACCTTTGCGGTCTGTGACAGCGCGGGACCTCGCGTGATGACGTCGGCCTATCTCTACAAAGCCAGCGAACGTCCGCGTCGTTAGGTGCCGTAGGCGGCCACGGCCTCGGTAGTCGCAGCGGGGTTCGCCGAGCTGCCGGCTTCGGGGCCTTCGAGCCGCAGGTGCTGCAGGGCGCTTGCGCTGCGGGCGGCGCTGCGGCTGAGTGAGTGAGCGGCGGCGCTGAGGTCCTGGAGCCGCGCCACCTGCGCACTTCCTGCGAGACGCGCGTCTTTTGCCGCCTGGGCAAGTCCGGTGAACTCGGCCTGCAACTGCTCAACGTGTGCGGCCAGCGCGGCTGACTGTGCTGCCGGGAGTTCGGAGAGGTTGTACACCCCGGGCACCTGTTCCCGCAGCGATTCCAGCTCTTCGCGCGACTGGTCCAGCGACACCTTGCCGGCACGTGCCAGGGCGAGTGATTCACGCGCACCCTCGTACGCCAGCTCAACACCTCCAACAAGCTCCTGCAAGAGCTTCTCCGTGCGATCGGCCGCTTCGGATGAACTCTTGGCGAGCCGCCGTACTTCGCCGGCCACCACGCCAAATCCGCTCCCCTGTTCACCGGCCCGCGCCGCTTCCATGGCGGCGTTGAGCGAGAGCAACTTGGACTGACGTGCCATCTTGCGTACCAGGGTCACGAACTCGCGCACTTCCTCAACTGCTTTCCCAAGTTCGGCCAGGTGGGTGGTGGCTGTCCCGAAGCGCTGCGTGAGATCGTCGAGGGCCTCGCCACTCTGCGCGAGGTCGTGCACGGCGCGGCGCGAACGGTCGGCCATGGTGGTGGCACCATCAGTCATGGCGCGATACCGGCTCTCCAGCTCACGCACGCCGGTGAGGAGCTCGTGCATCCCTTCGAGACAGCGCGTGGTCGATTCGGCACCGCGTGCCGCCTGCTCGGCCACATGCGCCCCTTGCTCTGCCGTGCGCTGTGCTGAGACATGCGCTGCCGAACATTGGGTGACAAAGTCGTCGGCCCGAACCGAGGCTTCGCGCGCGGCGCTGCGTGCCGGGCCTAACGCTGATCGCAGCTGATGGATCGCGCGTGTGAAGGCGCTCGCGACCGGCGCCAGCACACTCGATGACGCAATGTCACCGGCCGCACGAGTGAGGTCGCCACGTCCCACCGAATCCAGATGCAGCGCCAGGATCTGCGCTTCGTCGTCGACATGGGCAGGGACCAGGAGCGCGATCAGGGCAGCCGCCAGCAAGGCGCCCGCGCCGAGGGCCGCGACCAAAACGCCACCCGCCATCAGGGGGCCGAGCCGAAGGACGGCCCGCGCGCCAATCCACGACCCCGTCCCGAGCATGGCCACTCCGCCAAGCGCCAGCCACAGCGCCAGGGCCGACGACGACGGCCGGGCGCGCAGTCCAGCCTGCTGGGAGGTGTCTGGGGCGTTCACGGAGAAGGGAAGAGAGACCTCTTTTGACGACCATCTGCCGCCGCACGGCACGCCGTTACCCCCTCCCGCACCCTGCTAGATTGCCCAATCGGACTCAGCCCTTGGCGGGCGCGGGTCCGCGACTCCATTCCAGCCGCTTAATGACCGCACACGACCCCATGCCCCCAGCCGGCGAGGGGGGGGCACCCGTAGGCTACGATCCCGCCGCCGTCGAGGAGAAATGGCGGGCGCGCTGGACCGAACGCGCCACCAACCGGGTCGACCTGGCCGGTGGTGAACGCCCCTTCTATCAGCTGATGATGTTCCCCTACCCCTCGGCCGAGGGGCTGCATGTGGGGAATCTCTTTGCCTTTACGGGGAGCGACATCCACGCCCGGTTCCGGCGTCTGCAGGGTCACACGGTTTTTCAGCCCCTGGGCTACGACGCCTTCGGCATCCACTCGGAGAATTACGCGATCAAGGTGGGGCTCCACCCCATGCGCCTGATTCCGCGCAACATTGCCAACTTCCGGCGCCAGCTCGACCGCGCCGGGCTCATGGTGGACTGGTCGCAGTCGGTGGATACCACCGATCCGTCGTACTACAAGTGGACGCAGTGGGTCTTTCTGCAGCTCTACAATCATGGGCTGGCCTACAAGAAGAAAGCGGCCGTCAACTGGTGCCCGAGCTGCAAGACGGTGCTGGCCAACGAGCAGGTGGTGGCGGGCGCCTGTGAGCGCTGCGGAACGCTGGTGGAACAGCGTCTCCTGGAGCAGTGGTTCTTCCGCATCAGTGACTACGCCGAGCGGCTGCTCAACAATCTGAGCACCCTCGATTGGTCGGACACCACACGCACTGCCCAGCGCAACTGGATCGGGAAGAGTGAGGGTGCCGAACTGCGCTTTGCGGCAGGAACGGCGGGTCACATCGAAGTCTTCACGACACGTCCCGATACGGTCTTTGGCGCTACCTACATGGTGCTGGCGCCCGAGCACCCGATGGTGGACGCCCTGACCACGCCCGCCCAGCGCGCCGACGTGGAGGCCTATCGCCTGCGCGCATCAAAGCAGGATCTGGTGGCCAGACGGGTCAACAAGGAGAAAACCGGCGTCTTTACCGGAAGTCATGCCATCAATCCGGCCACCGGGCAGCCGATCCCGGTCTGGATTGCCGACTACGTGCTGATGGACTACGGCACGGGGGCGATCATGGCCGTGCCCGGTCACGACGAGCGTGACTTCGAGTTCGCGACGGTGTTCGGACTGCCGATTGTGCGCGTGGTTGCGGGGGAGGGCGAAGACGCCGCGACCCCGCTCGCTACGGCCTTTGTCGAGAACGAAAAGGGACGCCTGGTCAACAGCGCCTCCTTTGATGGACAGACCGTGGCCGATGCCAAACGGGCGATAACAGCCTGGCTGGGTGAGCAGGGTGCCGGCAAGTCCGTGGTGAACTACCGGTTGCATGACTGGTGCATCTCTCGGCAGCGCTACTGGGGTCCCCCGATTCCCATCATCTACTGCGATGCCTGTGGCGCGCAGCCGGTGCCGGAGAAGGACCTCCCCGTCGTCCTCCCCGACATCGAAGACTACCGGCCCGACGACTCGGGCATCTCACCGCTGGCGCGTCACGCCGAGTGGTATCACGTGGCGTGCCCCAAGTGCGGAAAGCAGGGTCGGCGCGAGACCGATGTGTCGGACACCTTTCTCGACAGCGGCTGGTACTTCCTGCGGTATCCGAGCGCGACGCGTGGTGACGTGGCCTTTGATGCCGAAATCACCAGGAAGTGGCTGCCGGTGAACACCTACATCGGCGGAAACGAACACGCCGTGTTGCACCTGCTGTACTCGCGTTTCATCACCATGGTGCTGCATGACATGAAGCACATCGGCTTCGAGGAGCCGTTCACGAAGTTTCGGGCGCATGGCCTCATCATCAAGGAAGGGGCCAAGATGTCGAAGACCAAGGGCAACGTGGTGAACCCCGACCAGTTCATGGACCGGTGGGGAGCCGACGCCTTCCGCACCTACCTCATGTTCCTCGGGCCCTACGAGGAAGGGGGCGATTTCCGCGACGCCGGCATCAGTGGCGTGCGCCGCTTTCTCGACCGGCTCTGGCTGGCCACCACGGAGGCAACAAAGGATGGCGCTCCCGACGAAGGGGTGATGCGCAAGCTGCATCAGACCATTCGCAAGGTGGGCGTGGACATTCCGCGGCTGTCGTACAACACGGCCATTGCCGCGCTCATGGAGTACATGAACACGCTGCGCAAGGGCGAGCGCAGCCCGCATCACGCCGAGGTGGAGCCGGTGGTGCAGATGGTGTCACCCTTTGCGCCGCATGTGGCCGAGGAACTCTGGGAGCAGCTGGGGCACAGCAAAAGTGTCTTCGATTCCGGCTGGCCGTCGTTTGACGAATCACTCGCACGCGAAGACAGCGTGCAGCTCGCGGTTCAGGTGAATGGCAAGCTGCGTGGCACACTCACGGTGCCCGTCGGCATCACGCAAGACGAGGCACTCGCGCTGGCACAGGCCGAGGCAAACATCGCCAAGTTTGTCACCGGTGCAATCAGGAAGGTCATCTTTGTGCCGGGGCGCCTGCTCAATATCGTGGTGTAGCAGCAAGCGCAGCGGGGCCCGTAGCGTGGTACAGGGACATCACTCGTACATCTCCAAATCGACATGTCTGACACACGAACGCTGGTGGTCTCGCACGCAGAAGTGCAGCGTCTCCTCCCCATGGCCGACTGTATCGACCTCATGGGGGAGACGCTGGCCACGCTCACACGTGGCGATGCGCTGCTGCCGCTGCGCACCATCATCCGCCTGCCGGACGGCAAGAACCTCTTCGCCGCCATGCCCGCGGTACTCGGCGAGTCGATCGGTGCAAAGGTCATCACCGTCTTCCCGGGCAACGAGGGCACACCTTACGAGTCGCATATCGGTGTGGTGCTGTACTTCGAGCCGCAACATGGCCGCCTGCAAGCCATCATCGACGCGTCATCGGTGACCGCCATTCGCACGGCCGCGGTGTCGGGGCTCGCGACACGACTCATGGCACGCGAAGATGCCAGCGAACTCGCCATCCTCGGGAGCGGCGTGCAAGCGATGACACACCTGGAGGCGGTGCTCTGCGTTCGGCCGATCACACAGGTGCGTGTCTGGAGCCGGCACCAGCAGAACGCCGTTACGTTCGCCGAGCAGGCGCACAAGCGATTTGGGGTTCCGGTGGAGTCGACGCCGACCGCCGAAGCGGCTGTGCGTGGTGCCCACGTCATTTGCACGACGACCTCCGCACGCGAGCCCATTCTGCTGGGTGATTGGCTCGCTCCCGGCGCACATATCAACGCGGTCGGGGCGTCACAGCGCACCACGAGAGAACTCGACACCGCAGCGGTTCAGCGTGCACGACTCATCGTCGATCGACGGGAATCGGCGATGGCCGAATCGGGCGACTTCCTGATTCCGCTCAACGACGGCGACATCACCACCGAACACATTCGTGGTGAACTCGGCGATGTGGTGCTGGGTCGTGTGCCCGGACGTGAGCATCCCGAGCAGGTGACGATCTTCAAGTCGTTAGGGCTGGCCGTCGAGGATATCGCCAGCGCCAGGTTCATCTACGAGCGTGCCAGGTCGTCGGGTGATGGCACGTGGCTGGAGATCGGCGGGTTGCGATGACGCCGGTGTTGCCGGTCCCCGTGCCAGCAGCCGACATCGCGTCTGCCCGCGAGCGCATCAGGGAGTTCGCTGTTCGCACCCCACTCATTCGGCTCCACATCGATTCGCCGTGCGAGCTCTGGCTCAAGCTGGAGAACCTGCAGCCTATCGCCTCGTTCAAGATTCGTGGCGCGGCCAACGCCATTGCATTGGCCGATCCAGCCGTACTGGCACGCGGTGTGTGGACCGCCAGTGCAGGTAACATGGCGCAAGGCGTTGCCTGGTGTGCACGTGAGCGCGGGATTCCGTGCACGGTGGTCGTTCCCGAAAACGCACCAGCCACCAAGATCGCAGCCGTCGAACGACTTGGCGGTAAGGTCGTGCGCGTGCCGTACGCGGAGTGGTGGCAGATACTGGTTGATCATGGTGCCCCGGGATACGAGGGAGTTTTCGTCCATCCGGTGGCCGACGCGGGTGTCATTGCCGGGAACGGCACCGTGGGGCTGGAGATCGCCGAGGATCTTCCTGACGCGGATGCTGTCGTCGTGCCGTACGGTGGCGGCGGGCTGGCCTGTGGCATCGCGAGCGCGGTACACGCGAAAGGCATTCCTGTGTTTGCTGCGGAGGTGGCAACAGCGGCGCCACTCACTGCGTCATTCGCGGCGGGGCGGGCCGTGGAGATCAATCACACTCCGAGTTTTGTCGACGGCATGGGCGGCCGCAGTGTGCTGGCGGAGATGTGGCCCCTGGCGTCTACACTTCTTGCCGGGGCGATTGTCGTATCGCTCGAAGAGGTTGCGAGCGCCATACGACTGCTGGTGGAACGGGCCCGTGTTGTCGCAGAAGGCGCCGGCGCAGCATCGGTCGCCGCAGCCCTCACGGGCAAGGCGGGCACGGGGCGCGTAGTGTGTGTAGTGTCAGGCGGCAACATCGACATCGCGCGCCTCCAGGTCATTCTCGGCGGCGGAGTCCCCTGAACGGCGCGTTGTTCCTAGTTGAACACCACCCTCGAAATCCACTCCCCCGCATAGTATCCGGCCACGGCCACACCCAGTCCCACGACAAACATGTCGATGCCGGAGCGGATGACACCTCGCCCCGTGAACAACGACCGGGCCGCGCCGACGAGGAAGTGCGCAAACATCGAGAAGGCGAACGAGAGGACGATGGCCACCATCCCCGAGGTCACGAAGAAGGGGAAGACGGGAATCAGGGCGCCAACGGCAGTGGCCGTTCCCGTGATCCAGCCCTCACGCATCGGCGACGCGGCCTCTCCCGATATCCCGAGCTCGAGCTGTGCTTTTTCCCTGAGCATGCGCTCCGGATTGCGCGCCGCGTCGGCCGCGAGTTCCTGGGCTGCGCGTGGTGACATGCCTTTCGCTTCGTAGAGCAGCGCGAGTTCCTCCTGCTCCAGCTCCGGCATCAGCGCGATTTCGTCGCGCTCCATCGCCACTTCGTGGTCGTAGACCTCCTGCTCGCTTTTGGCCGCGAGATAGCCGCTCGACCCCATGGACAGGGCGTCGGCGATCAGACCAGCCACACCCGCTACAACAACGGCTTCATGCTGCTGCGTGGCCGTCGCGCCGAGTACGCCTGCTACCAGTCCGAAGTTGGCCGTCAGCCCATCGTTGAAGCCGTAGACAACATTGCGCAGAAAACCACCCGACTCTGCGCGATGCCATGGCTCCCCCGTTTTGCCCGAAAGGCGGGAGAGCTCCAATGCATGTTCGGCGCTTTCACGGGCGAGGAGCAGCGCTTCGTTGCTGCCGGCCACACCCGTTGGCGTCTCGCGATGCATCGTGAGGTAGTGCTTGACCTCACGTCCCTCCTCGCGCAACAGGGCCGGGAGTACGGCCCGCGGCCCGAACCGGATGCCTAACGTGCGCGTGAGCCGTGTGCGCAGGGATGGTGTGTGGGCTCCGGGAGCCGCCCCATGTTTCTCGAGCAGCTCCTGCCAAACCGTCACGTGCCTTTCTTCAACGGCGGCGAGCTTCCGGAACACCTCGCGACGTGTCGCATCGGGCTCCACTTCGGCGAGCGCGTGGTAGAGGTACGCGGCATCGCCCTCGTCCTGCCAGTGTTCGCGAAATGCGTCGAGATCGGGTGCGGCGCTGGCCATCGATGGGGAGGAAGTGCGTGTGCCTCAGGTGTCGTACATCCCGCGTGTCCAAGGCAATCTGGCGATCACGGCTCGCACGGGAAACCCTCCCGGGGGGAGTCGTGACTGACGGGATGACTGCTACCACGAACCCTCCCATGCCGAAATCACGAATCATCCTTGCTGCGGCGTCGCTTGTTTTCGTCGGCACCGACGCATCCGCTCAGCAGATCCGCACACGTACCGGTGCCGATGCCCAGGGCCGCACCTACACACTCTCGACGCGTGACGACGAGCGCCCGCGCTTGGGTGTTGCCACCTCAGCGGGTAGTTCCCGCGATACACTCGGCCTTCTGGTAAGCGACGTCACGAAAGACGGGCCTGCCGCCAAAGCCGGTATCGAAGAAGGGGATCGTCTTGTCTCCGTCAATGGCGTCAGCTTGCGCATTGCCCCCTCCGATGTGGATGACGAGGAGATGGCCGGTGTCGCGAGCCGCAGACTCATTCGCGAGCTCGGCAAGATGAAGATCGGCGATGTGGCCGACCTGCGTGTGTACCGCGAGGGCCAGACACGCTCCGTCAAGGTGCCGACGGTGAGCCTGGAGTCGCTGGAACCCGAGCGCATTTCGGTGGCCACTACCTCGCGTGAGCGCGAGACCCGCGCCTCGTTAGGTATCGGGCTCGGTGGCAGCAATTCGCGCCGCGACACCCTCGGTATTCTCGTTTCGAGTGTGGTCGACGACGGCCCGGCCGACAAGGCGAAAGTCGAGGAAGGGGACCGTATCGCGTCGATCAATGGTGTCGATCTCCGTGTGCCCTCGGCCGACGTGGGAGACTGGGCCATCAGCAGCAGCCGCATGCGTCGTCTGATGCGAGAGATGGAGAAGGCCAAGGCGGGTGATGAAGTGGAGCTGCGGCTGGTGCGCGGCGGCCAGAGCCGCACCGTCCGCGTCAAAGCGGTGGCAGCGAAGGACCTCCCGAAAAGCGGTGGCATCAGCATCGGGGGTGACGGCTCCTTCTTCGGAGAGGGTGGCAACGGCTTCTCCTTCTCCATGCCCGAGGGTCGCGGATCCATCCGGATCAATCCGCCAGACTTCGACGGCAGCAACCTCATGTTCTTCGATCGCGGCGACGATGGCTCCACCCGCATGCGCCTTTCACCCGAACGACGCGCCGAAATCGAGGGTCGGGTCGGTGAGATGCTCCGTCGGTTCAATGATGGGCAGGTGATTGTCCGGCCGCGGAGCAGGGTCCAGATCATCGAGGGACCGAGCGCCGCCCAGCCTCGGGAGCGGGCTGGGTCGCCGGCGGCGTAAGGGGCTGTACCGCAGACGGCAGATGGCAGACGCGCGGAGCGAACGCGACGACGCGCCCTGACGAAAGTCAGGGTCCAGGGTCTTCTTGGATGGCAGATGGCAGAGGTGGACTTCGAGGCGGGCCGGGGGACTCTTCCCCCGGCCTTTGCTTTTGCCGGGTTGCCACTGGCTGAAATCTGATTTAGGTTCAGCTAACTCTTTTGTTGCCACATGGCTACTCGGACCATCAAAGCTCTCCTTTTCACTGCGGCCGCCCTCCTGGGCGGACCGGCGCTTGGCGCGCAGTCCGCAGTGGCGCAGGGTGTCGTGGTCGACCGGGAATCGGGCGCTCCGATTCGCGGAGCCCGAGTGGAGGTCTCCCCAGCCGGTCGCGGCGTGTTGACCGCGGCCAATGGGCGCTTTTCCCTGGCGGTCGGGCAGGGGCGTGAGGCCGTGGTCGTCTCGGCGCTCGGGTTTGCCCCCCGCACGATTCAGCTCACGGCTGGTGTCGCAGACACGACCATTCAGCTGGAGCGCACCGCACTTTCGCTCTCCGCGGTGACCGTGACGGCCGCCCCATCGGGACGCGGAATCGGGGACGTGGCGGCGCCAGTCTCTGTTCTCTCGTCGCGTGATATCGAACGATCCCTGGGCTCCACGCTGGCCGGTACTCTCGCCCGGGAGCCTGGCATCACCATGCGTTCCCAGGGTCCGGCCGCTGCCATGCCCATCATTCGGGGACTCACCGGTGATCGCATCGTCGTCTTGCATGACGGGCAGCGGACCGCCGATCTCGCGTCGTCGGCTTCCGATCACGGTGTCACCATCGATCCCCTCTCGGCGCGGGAGATCGAGGTCGTCCGCGGCCCTGCTGCGCTTCTGTATGGGAGCAACGCGTTAGGCGGCGTGGTCAATGTCATCTCGGGTGACATTCCCCGGCTCATTCCCGCGGCACGCCTCACGACGCTTTCCCTCTCGGGTGAGACGGTCACGGGAGGGGGTGGGACCCTCCTCGAGGTGACGCAGCCCGTGGGTGAACGCGTCGCGGTCTTGCTGAAAGGCGGGGGACGCTCGCACGGCAATCAGGGCCTGGGCGGAGCCGACGGTGTGCTCATCAACACCAGTGCCCGCAACCGATCGTTTGTGGCAGGGCTGGGGTATGCCGCTCCCTCGGTATCGGCGGGCATGGCCTATCGCCACTACGCCTTTGAGTATGGCTTGCCGGTGCGCGATGACCCCGCCGGTGGTGTGCGTCTGCGCGGGGGTCGCCACGAGCTCACTGGTCGCTGGCAGGCCGATCAGCCACGCGGGTTGCAGCAACTGCGTGTGGAAGGAACGGCACAGTGGTACGATCACGACGAAGTCCTCACCAATGGTGAAGTGGCGACGGCGCTGGCACTCACCACACAGCAATTGCAGGCGATCGCCACCACGCGCTCGCGAGGTGTGCTGGCTGGTGGTGCCTTTGGTGCCAGCATGCTCCGCCGGGTGAATGGTGTGCAGGGTGAACAGGCGCTGACGCCTCCCAGCGATGCATTCACGCTCGGGTTGGTTGCGTTCCAGGACATCGCGCCCTCCCGATCCGGGCGCATTCGTGTGCCCCTCGCAGTGCGTCTCGAGCGCACGGACATGACGAGTCGCACCACCGCGGCCTTCGGCCCCTCGGTGGCCCGGCGATTCGACGCCCTCTCTTTTTCGGGTGGCCTGGTGATCCCGGTCGGTCACGGGTCCACCCTCGCACTCAACGCCGCCAGGGCGGTGCGCGCCCCCAGCGCCGAGGAGCTTTTTTCTCGCGCCGGTCACGCCGGCACAGGAGCGTTTGAGATCGGCAATCCCGGCCTGAGCGGCGAGATCACCCAGGGGCTCGATGCCGTCTGGCGCGTCGACCGGCCACAGCTGCGAGTGCAGGTTGCTGCTTTTCACTCGCGGGTGAACGGCTGGATTGGCATGTACCCCTCCGGGCGCGACACCGCGATTGTCGCCGGGGGTGTCACCAAGGACTTGCCGCTTTTCATGATCAGTCAGGTGCCCGCACGCCTCTCGGGCACCGAACTCCTGGCCGAGCGTTCCATCGGATCACTTGTGATCGGGGGAACCGGTGATGTGGTCATCGCCCGGGATGCATCGGGTGAGGCGCTTCCCTTCATGCCCCCCGTGCGTCTTGGCGCCACCACCCGCTGGGACACCAAACGCTGGCAGTTGGGCACAGCCACTCGTTATGTCTTTGGCCAAACGGACGTCGCACCATCCGAGGTGGCGACCGGGGGCTTTCTCCTCACGGACCTGTGGGCCGGCCTTCAGTTCGGTGCCGGCGGCAGCGTCCACCATGTCATGCTCCGAGTCGACAACGCCGCTGACCGCTGGTCGCGAGACGCCACAAGCCGCGCCAAGGACTTCGCGCCAAATCCGGGCCGCAGCCTCTCCCTTTCGTACCGGCTCACCTGGTAATTCCATGGAACTCGAGCTCCTGGTGCTGCTCGGCGTCATGATTCTTGGTACCTCCACCTTCGCCGTTTTCGAGGTCGAAGTGGCCCCATGGCGAAAGGCGCTGAAGTGGAGTCTTGTGGTCGGCCTTACCCTGTTTTCGCATGGCCGCATTGGCCACTGGGCACTGGTGATCCCCCTGACACTCGGCGTTGCCGGGCTGGTCTTTCACTTTGTGTGGTGCCGACGGAACGGTATCCACCCCCTGCATGCGACCCCGCGGCGCCGCTACTACCAACTCCGAGGGTGGCAGTGGCCTGATTAGGAGTTTGCGGAACGGGCGCTAGGCCGAGAGTTTTCCGGCTTCCCGATCCGGTCCCGTTCTTGAGCCCTTTCACGCAGCAACCGCCTGTGCGCCCTGTCAGCCGGCCCGACCAGTGCTCTACGCACTGGCGGAAGCGACCCCGCGCATGCTGAAGACGACGCCCTTTCACCCCCGCACATCGGCATTGTGCGAGGGACAAAACTGGCGCCGGTGGGCGGGGTACGTCGCGGCGAGTTCCTACGACCTCACGCACGAGCGAGAGTATTTCGCCATTCGCAACTCGGCGGCGCTGCTGGATGTGTCCCCGCTGTACAAGTATCACGTCACCGGACCCGATGCCGCGCGACTCCTCGATCGGGTGGTGACCCGCGACGTGGGGCGTGCCGCTGAGGGGCAGGTGCTGTATACCACCTGGTGCGACGGCGACGGAAAGGTGCTCGACGACGGCACGGTGGCGCGACTTGGCGATGATCGCTTCCGCCTCACCGCCGCCGATCCCAACTATCGATGGCTCGGGGACAACGCTCGCGGTCTGGCCGTGGACATCGACGATGTGTCGGATACGATTGCAGCCCTGGCGCTGCAGGGACCTAACGCGCGAGTGATCCTCGAGGCGGCAACCGGTGCTTCGCTCGCGGCGCTCAAGTTCTTTCGACTCACCACCGCGGTCATCAACGGTGTGCCGGTGACCATCACACGCACGGGCTACACGGGTGACCTCGGCTATGAAATCTGGCTCGACAACGCCGGGGCGCTGGCGGTGTGGGATGCGCTCATGGCCGAGGGAGCGCCCCACGGGATCGTACCGACAGGGCTGCTCGCCCTCGACATTGCCCGCATCGAGGCCGGTCTGTTGCTGCTCGATGTGGACTACGTGTCGGCACGCCGGGCGCTGATCGAGCCCCAGAAGTCGACCCCGATGGAGCTCGGGCTTGGCTGGAGTGTGTCCGAGCTCAAGGAGTCGTTCAACGGTCACCGCGCCATGCGCGCCGAGGCCAAACGTGGCGCCGAGTGGAAGTTTGTCGGGATCGAGGTGGACTGGCCATCGCTCGAGGAACTCTTCGCCGCGAAAGGGCTCGCCCCGCGACTCCCGGCACAGGCCGTGCGCGCCAGCATTCCTCTGTACGATATCAACAGCGGTGAGCAGGCGGGCTATGCGTCGAGCACCTGCTGGTCACCCATTCTCAAGCGCTACATCGGTCTTGCTCACCTGCAGGCGCGCTTTGCCACACCCGACACGCGACTGCACATGGAGGTCACGGTGGAGCACCACCGGAAACGCGCCCTCGCCCATGTGCGGCGATTGCCGTTCTTCGATCCGCCGAGGAAACGCGCATGAGCCAGACACATCGGTATGACGTCATTGTCATCGGGGGCGGACACAACGGGCTGGTGAACGCGGCCTACCTTGCGCGTGCAGGCAAGAAGGTGGTGGTGCTCGAGCGCCGTCACCTGGTGGGTGGCGCTGCGGTGACCGAGGAGATCTACCCCGGGTTCAAGTTCTCCGTCTTTTCGTATGTGGTGTCGCTGCTGCGACCCGAAGTCATTCGTGACCTCAATCTGCCGGGGCATGGGCTCGAAATTCTGCCCCTCGAGAGCACCGTGACTCCGATGTTCAATGGCGACTACCTCGCGGGGTGGGCCGACCATGATAAAACCCGCGCCGAGTATGTGCGGCATTCGCGACGCGACGCCGATGCCTACGATGAATACGGCAAGCTGATGCACCACATGGCGATGGCAGTGAAGCCCATTCTCGCCATGGTGCCGCCAGACCCCACGTCGCTGGCGCCCAGCGATCTGCGCGGGTTGCTCAAACTCGGGAAACACTTTGCCGACCTGAGCCCCAAGCACTTTCATGCGCTCTACAAGCTCATGACCATGAGCGCCGGCGACTTTCTCGACGAGTGGTTCGAGACCGACGTCATCAAGGCGACGCGTTCGGCGAGCGGCATCATCGGGACCTTCATGGGCCCACGTACTCCGGGTTCGGCCTACGTGCTGCTGCATCACTACATGGGCGAAATTGATGGTGCTTTTCGCGCGTGGGGTTTTGCCAAAGGCGGGACCGGTGCCATCTCCGAATCGATTGCCAGTGCGGCGCGGTCGTTTGGCGCAGAGGTGCGGCTCGAAGCGCCGGTGACGCACGTGATTGTCAAAGGCGGAAAGGCGACTGGGGTCGCCCTGGAAAACGGCAACGAGTATCACGCCCCCGTGGTGGTGACGTCGCTCGACCCCAAGCGCACCTTTCTCAAGATGCTCTCGCCGTCTGATCTGCCGGCGGAATTTGTCGAGGACATCAAGCGCTACAAAATTCGTGGCTCGTCAGGCAAGGTGAATCTGGCGCTGTCTGGCCTCCCGGAGTTTACCTGTCTCCCCGGTGTAGGTCCGCTGCATCGGGGCGCGGTTTCGATCAGTCCGAGCATGGAGTACGTGGAACGTGCCTACGACGATGCCAAGTACGGAAACTTCAGCCGGCGTCCGTACGCCGACATCATCTTTCCGTCGGTGATCGATCCGGGGATGGCACCTCCGGGCAAACATGTCATGTCGGCCTTTGTGCAGTACGCGCCCTCCAGCATCACCGGGGGATGGGACGCCACCAAACGCGAAGCCTTCGGCGACGCCGTGATCGACGCCATCGCGACCTTTGCGCCCAACATCCGTGACCTCATTCTGCATCGGCAGGTGCTGACGCCGCAGGACATCGAGGACATCACCGGGCTTACGGAGGGCAACATCTTCCAGGGAGAGCTGGCGCTGCATCAGCTCTTCTTCCTGCGGCCGGCACCCGGGTGGGCAAAGTTCCGGACGCCTGTTGCCGGACTGTATCAGTGTGGCTCCGGTACACATCCGGGCGGAGGCATCATGGGAGCGGGGGGACGTCTCGCAGCGCTCGAGATCCTGAAGGACACCGGGAGCCGCCTATGAAATTCGACGTCCTCATTGTCGGCGGTGGCGTGAACGGGCTGACGGCGGCTGCATATCTCGCGCGCACCGGCAAGCGCGTTGGTGTGCTGGAGCAGCAGAAGTCGTTAGGTGGCGTGTGTGTCACGCAGGAGTTCCATCCCGGCTTTCGGGCCAATGTGTGCGTGGACGACCCGGGCTGGATGCCGGCGCACGTGGCACAGGACCTTAACCTGGCGGCACACGGGTACACGCCGGCCTTTGCGCCGGTGGGCGCGGTCTTTCCGGGGCAGTCGGGTGAGGCCGTGATGTTGCCTTCGCAACCGGCACAGGCCGTGGCCGCGTTGCGAACCCACGCGCCTGCCGACGCCGCCCGATGGGAGGCATTCTGCGGGCAGGTGCACCGGCTGAGTGGCATGTTGCAGGCGTTGTACAACGAACGGACACCGGTCATCGGACGGCCGGCGATGGCCGACCTCATGCCGCTCCTGGCGTTAGGCAGGCGGCTGCGTGGTCTGGGCAAACGCGGGATGGTGGATTTCCTGCGGGCCGTGCCGATGCCGGTGGCTGACTACCTGGACGAATGGTTCGAGTCGCCACAGCTCAAGGGCGCGCTGGCCATGTGGGGAGTCCGCGACGTGCAGCATGGCCCCATGTCGGGTGGCACGACGCTGGTCTACCTGAATCAGCACGTCGGGATTCCCGCTGGTCTCATGGGGGGGCGGCGGTTGGTGCCCGGAGGAGTCGGTCAGCTTCCGCTGGCGCTGGCCGCGGCGGCAAAGGCCGCGGGCGCCGAGATTCGTCTGAACGCCGAGGTGATCCAGATTGTCACGAAGAATGCGGCGATCAGCGGTGTGGTGCTGGTGAATGGCGAGCAGCTCGAAGCACCGGTCGTGATGTGCAGTGCCGACGTGCGCCGCACGTTCGGCATGCTGATGGAGCCCGGCCTCTTTGACCCCGACTTCCTTGGCGCGACACACAATGTGCGCATGCGAAGCCCGGTCGTGCGGTTGCATCTGGCGCTCGATGGCCTGCCGGCCACGTCATGGAGTCGTGAAGCGTTAGGCGGGACGATCTCGCTGGCGGGCGACATGGGGCAGATCGAACAGGCGTATGATGCCGCCAAACATGGAGGCATCGCGTCGCGCCCCTGTCTGCAGGTCACCATCCCGAGTCTCCATGACAGCGGCATGGCGCCGGCCGGCAAACATGTCATGACCGTCCATGCGCAATTTGCGGCATACCGGCAGCAGGGAGGCTGGACAACCGATCAGCAGCGCCTGGCGGTCGAGGCGACGCTCCAGCAGCTCAACAACTGGATGCCCGGACTCTCTGATCACGTGTTGCAGGTCGCGAGTTTTACACCGGCAGATGTGGAGCGCGAGTTCCTCGTCACCGAAGGGAGCACGATTCACGGCGAGCTGGCCCTCGACCAGTTTCTCTTCATGCGCCCCGTGCCGGAGTGTGCGAGGTATGCCACGCCGATCCCGGGACTCTGGTTATGCGGGAGCTCGGTCCATCCCGGGGCCGGTACGGCCTGTGCGTCGGGGTGGCTCGCCGCTCGCGAGGTCATGAACACCTGGAAGAAGAAGTGATATGACCGGATTCGCGCGAACCACCACCACCTATCAGCAGGGCGCGCACACACTCGCGGGCGAGTACTACACCAGCCCGGCGATTTCACATGACGAAATCGAGCAGCTGTTCCGTCGCACCTGGATGTGTGTGGGCCGCGAGGAAGAGCTGAAGGAAGCCGGCTCGTACGTACTGCACGAACGCTTTGGCGACAGCATCATGGTGGTCCGCGGCCGTGATGGTGTGGTGCGTGCCTTTCACAACATCTGCCGCCATCGTGGCACGAAGATCTGCGAAGCGGTGAGCGGGCGTTTTAGCAGCACGATCCAGTGCCCGTATCATGCCTGGACCTGGTCTACCGAGGGGCAGCTCGTTGGTGCGCCTCACATGCACGAGGTGGAGGGGTTCGAGAAACGCGACCATCCGCTGCTCACGGTGCCGGTGGCGTTGTGGGAGGGTTTCGTCTTTGTCTCGCACGATCCGTCGCCGCCGTCCTTCGATGAGGTCTTCCGTCCGGTCATCGATCGCTTCGGGCGGTTTGGCGTGGGCGCGCTGGTCCGCGTGGCGCGACGCGAGTATGAAGTGAAGGCCAACTGGAAGCTCATCATGCAGAACTACAACGAGTGTCTGCATTGCCCCACGATTCACCCCGAGCTCAACCAGCTGCTGCCATATACCAGCGGCGCCAACGATCTCCACGATGGGGCGTTTCTGGGCGGGTACATGGACATCACCGCGGCCAATGAGAGTGTGACTGTCACCGGGCGCCGCTGTGGTCTCTATCTCGGTGACCTGCCTGACGAGGACAAGCGGCGCGCGTACTACTACTCATTCTGGCCGAACATGATGCTGAGCCTGCATCCTGACTACGCCAACTGGTATGCCGTCTGGCCCCTCTCGCCCGATCGCTCGCTGGTCACCTGCGAGTGGATGATGCATCCCGCGTCAGAATCGTCAGCTGGCTACGATCCACAGGGGCCTGTGGAATTGTGGCACACCGTGAACGCACAGGATTGGCACATCTGCGAGATGAGTCAGGCCGGGGTGTCGTCACGTGCCTACAAGCCCGGCCCATATTCGCCCCGCGAGTCGATCCCGGCCGCGTGGGACAGGCAGTATTTACTGCGGATGCACGGGAACAACGAGAAGCACGGGAGGCACGAGAAGCACGAGTAGCACGGCGTGCCTCCCGTGCTTCCCGTGCTTCCCGTGCTTCTGTAGTTAGAACTCTATCTGTGCTCCCAGCTCGACCACGCGATTGGGTGGGATGCTGAAGTAGCCCGTGGCAGAACGGGCATTGCGCGACATGACGGCAAACAAGCGCTTGCGCCACTTGGCCAGCCCGATCCCACTGGAGGGAATCAGCTGCTCTCGGCCCAGGTAGTACGTCGTGTCCATGCGTCGTGTCTTGAGACCGGCTTCATTGAGCCGCGCGCGGATCTCTTCCACGTTCGGTTGCTCCATGAACCCGTAGAGCGCCTTGACGCGATGTACTCCGTGCGCGAGTGACTCCAGCCGGATCCGGTCTGCAGCCGGGACCTCCGGCACCTCGCGTGATACCACGGAGAGCAGGATGACCTGCTGATGCAGCACCTTGTTGTGCTTCAGATGATGCAGCAACACTACCGGTGTGCCTTCGAACTCCGAGGTCATGAAGATGGCGGTGCCTGGAACGCGCACCGTCCTGCCAGACTCGAGGCTTTTCACGAAGTCTTCCACCGGGAGCGAACGCTCTGTCAGGATGTTGCGCAGCAGATCGCGCCCGCGCTTCCATGTGCTCATGAGGGCGAAGACGGACGCGGCGATCGCGAGTGGTACCCACCCACCCGTGGGGACCTTCAGCAGGTTGGCCAGGAAGAAGGTGAGATCGATTGCCATGAAGACAACCAGAAACACCAGGCACTGTGTGCGCCCCCAGCCAAAGCGTTCGCGAGCGACCGACACGAACAGCAGGTTGGTAATGGCCATGGTTCCGGTGACGGCCACGCCATACATCTGGCCGAGTGCCTCCACGCTCCCTGCCCAAACGACGAGAAACAACGTTCCCAGTGCGAGGGCGATGTTGATCTCGGGGATGTAGATCTGGCCTGCCTCCGTCTTGGAGGTGTGCACGATGGTGACCCGCGGAGAGTAGCCGAGTTGCACCGCTTGCTGGGTGAGCGAGAACGCACCGGAGATCAGGGCCTGTGACGCCACAATGGCCGCCAGCGTGGCGATGACAAGTTGCGGCAGCACCCACCAAGAGGGCGCCAGCCGGTAGAAGGGATTCTCCACGGCGCTGGGATCCGACAGAATCAGTGCGCCCTGGCCGAAGTAGTTGATCAGCAGGGCGGGGAGCACGAGTGCGAACCAGGCGACGCGAATGGGCCGCCGTCCGAAATGCCCCATGTCCGCGTACAGGGCTTCGCCGCCCGTAACCACCAGCACCACCGCACCGAGCACGATGAAGGCCTTGAGCGGTTGCCCCGAGAAAAACTGGAAGGCGTGTGCCGGGTTCACCGCACCAATGATCTCCGGGTGCAGGAGAATGCCGCGCACACCAAGCACCGATATGCTGGCAAACCAGGCCAGCATGATCCAGCCAAACAGGCCGCCAATGCGTGCGGTGCCGTGGTACTGGAAGTAAAAGAGCACGGCGATGATGGCAAACGAGAGCGGGACAACCGCGCTCGTGAGATTCGGGTTGATGACCTTCAGCCCTTCCATCGCACCGAGCACCGAGATGGCGGGTGTGATGATGCCGTCACCGTAGAGGAACGCGCCCCCAAAGAGCCCAAGCATGATGAGGGCTGTGCGGCCGCCGCGTCCGGATTTGCGTTCGCTGCGCATGATGAGCGCAAGCAGGGCGTACACACCGCCCTCACCCTTGTTGTCTGCACGCAGGATGAAGCCGACGTACTTGACCGTGACAACCAGCACCAGCGACCAGACAACGAGCGACAGGAGCCCGTAGACGCGCTCCGGCTCGGGCGTCAGTCCATAGACAGGCTTGAATGCATCCTGGATGGCGTAGAGCGGGCTCGTACCGATGTCGCCGTAGACCACCCCGAGTGCGGTGAACGCCAGAATTGCGAGGCGCTTGCCATGGGGGTCTGCCTCAGCGTGATGCCGTTGTAACGGAACCGGGATTTCGGCGGTCACCGTGGACGACATCGCTGCGGCCCCGCGTTTGTCGCCCTCCGGTTGCGGGGGGAGGGCGTTGGTTTGATCCATATGTGAACGTCATCGGCCGGGGGGACCCGGCATGACGCTGTTTCGATTGAGGTCTGCCGGGCGAACAACCCCGACGAAAAACGGGCCGCGACAACCGCCGCAGCCCGCCCACGAATTTATGGGGTCCGTTGCCCTCGTCCAGCGGAATCTTTGGCGCCGCGCCGGACTCGCCCGCCTATCGCTCGTTACCCAGTCTTCCCCGGACCGCCCACCGGGCCACGGAGGATCTCGTCGATTTCACGGGAAGCGCGCTCCAGGACGTCTACGATCCGCCTGGACGTTTCACTGTCGCGAAGGTGTTCTGGTGACGCATAGAAGGTGGCGCGCACGATCCGGCTGAACGCCTTGCCCACTTCCTTCATGCTGTCACTGAAAACCGCAGCGCCGATGTCGGAGAGCCTCTCAAAGACGTCGTCGACGGTGTTGCGGTTCTCGTCGAGGTAGGCGCGTCCCGCGTCCGTGATCGTATAGACCTTCTTGCCACCATCCTCAGACGCCGTGGCGTGCCCCATCTCTTCCAGCAGGGTCAGTGTGGGATAAACCGCACCCGCTGACGGCGCGTACACCCCGCCAGATCTCTCCTCGAGCGCCTTGATGATCTCGTAGCCATGCCTCGGCTTTTCAGCCAGGAGCTGGAGGATCACCATCTTGAGGTCACCCTGCTCGAACATGCGGCCGCCCCAGCGCCCCCGCTTTTTGTGTCCCTCCCACCGAAATCCGAAGTCCCCGAACCCGAAGTCACCGCGATTGCCGCGACGCCCGCGGTCATCGCTGCAGTCAAAATGGCCATACCACATAGGAGCACCTCGACTCAAAGATGTATCGAAAGATATATCTTTGGTCGTGGCGCGCAACGGGAGAAATGGAGACGGCAGTACTTCAGCTGCCGTCTGCCGTCTATTCGTACCGCAACGCCAGGATCGGGTCCAGCTTGGCGGCTCGTCGTGCCGGCCAGACGCCGAACAGCACGCCGACCACCGCGGAGAAGCCGAACGCCAGACCGACTGATGACGCCGAGACGGCGGTGTTCCACTGGAACGCAGAGCTGAGCCACTGTGCGATTCCGCTGCCCAGCAGAATGCCGAGCAGGCCTCCGAGGAGGCAAAGGACCACGGCCTCAATCAGGAACTGAATGAGGATGTTTCCCTTCGTCGCGCCTAACGCCTTGCGGACGCCGATCTCACGGGTGCGTTCAGTGACCGAGACGAGCATGATGTTCATGATGCCGATTCCACCGACCAGCAGCGACACAGCCGCGATGCCTGAGAGCAGGTAGGTGAATACCTGAGTGGTTTCGGCGAAGGTGCTGAGAAAGTCAGACTGGTTGCGGATGGAGAAGTCGTCAGGGCGTCCCTGCCGAATCTTGTGTTCGCGACGCAGCACCCGCTGAATCTCGGCCATCGTTTCGGGAATCTTGTCTTCCGAGGTCGCGAGCACCGAGATGGAGCGAATGCGCTCGGTGCCAATGGCGCGGTAGCGGGCCGTCTGGAGCGGAATCAGCAGCTGGTCATCGGGGTTCTGGAAGGGTGATGACTGTCCCTTCGACTCGAGGACCCCAACCACCGTGAACTGGATGCCGCGGATACGGATGTTCTCGTCGAGAATGGCATAGGGTGACGAGAGTCCCATGTTCTTCACGACCTCGGGTCCCACGACGGCCACCCGTGCTTTTGCGGCATCCTCGGCCGAGGTGAAAAATCGCCCGGCAGAGAGCTTGTAGTTGCGCACCTCGAGATAGTTCGCTGTGGTGCCTACCACACTGGTGCCGGTGTTCTTGTTCAGGTACTGCACCTGCAGCTGACTCGACATCTCGGGCTGGATGGCGCCGATCCCGCGGCCCTTTTCCTCGAGGGCCACGGCGTCCTTCATGGTCATGCGCGCGCGGTCGTTGAACGAGAAGACACCGCCACGGCCGAACTGCTGCCCCGGTGAGACGGTCAGGAGCGTGGTGCCGAGGGCGGCGATACGCTCCTTGACGGCCATCTGTGCGCCGCGACCAAGGGCAATCATGGCGATGACGGCCGCCACCCCGATGACGATGCCCAGCATGGTGAGCATCGAGCGGAGTTTGTTGGCGCGCAACGCGCCTAACGCGACGGCAAAAATTTCGGCGACGACCATGGTATCGGCTCCGGGCTACTGACGCGGGGGACCACCACCAGCACCGGGGGCGCCGCCACCACCGCCTCCGCCACCCTGGGCGCCGCCCTGCTGCTGCCGTTGCATGCCGGGCATGCCGCCGCCCGTCATCTGACGGAAACGCGCATTGCTCGAATCACGCGCGGCCTGGATGGCCGCGGTTGCGAGGAGCGCAACCTGATCGCCTTCGTTGAGCCCGGACACCACTTCGGTGTAATCGAAGTTGGCAATGCCAAGCCGGATAACTTTTGGTGTGTAGACCCCGTTCGCCACCACGAACACCACCCCGGTCCGGGTGCGGCCACGCATCGGGAACTCGCCACCCTGCGTTGGGACCGCGCCACCGCTCTGGGGGCGATCCCCGCGCTGACCGCGAGCACCGCCCTGCGCGGCCTGGCCACCCGGGTTCTGAGCCATCCCGGGGGGCGCGGCGTTGGCACCCGGTGCCTGTCCCCCTGGTGCGCCAGCGCCGCCGGGACGTCCCCCGCCCCCACAGCCGCGCGCGATCGACGCGTCGACGCCTAACGCGGCGTACAATTTCTGCGATTCCTCGCGCATGGCGGCAAAGTCCATCTCGCCATTCATCATCTTCTGCCGCAGTCCCTGCAGCTGGGCGGCGACCTCCGGCTTCTTGGCAATGGCGTCGCGGTACTTCGCGCAGTCGGCCTCACTTGGCGGGGGCCCCTGCGGACGTCCCTGCGGCTGCTGGGGGAGGTCGACATCACCCGGCATCATGCGCATGCCACGTGGCGGTCCACCCATGTTGGGGAGTCCACCTTCCTGATTGCCGCGCCCGCCCATCCCACGCATGCCGCCAAACTGTGCCATCTGTGCCTGGATGGCTGCGCTCACGGAGTCGGTGGAGAGACCGAGGGCGCCGGCCATCATCGGGGCCTCACGCGCGGTACGCACGGCGTCGTTTGGCACGGCCAGCACGTTTTCGCGGCGATCGACGAGCACGGCGGCTTCGCCGTTCATTCCCGGCTTGAGGAGTCCTTCGCGGTTGTCGAGCGAGATGAGCACCGGGAACATGGTGACACTCTGCTGCACCACGGCTTGCGGCTCGATCTTCTCCACGGTGCCGCGGAAGGGGCGGTCGGGGAAGGCGTCAACCGTGACGGTGGCCTGCTGGCCGGCGGAGACACTGCCGATGTCTGTTTCGTTGAAGAGGGCGCGCATCCGCACCTTGGTGAGATCCGCCATCTTGAGCAGGGTGGTACCACCACCCACACCACTGGTGGCCGAGGTGATCACCTGGCCTAACGAGACGGTCTTTTCGATGACGGTGCCGCCCGATGGGGCGCGGACGGTGGCATCGTCGAGGCGCTGCTGCGCCAGGTCGAGCGAGGTGCGCGCGCGAATCACCTGGGCCTGCGCGTTGGCATAGTCGAGCTGCGCGGTTTCGTTTTCCTGGGCCGTGATGATCCGTTGCGCGAAGAGACCGTCGGAGCGCTTCTTCTGCGCGTCAGACATCTGGAGTCGCGCTTCGGCGGCGTTAAGGTCTGCTTTCGTCTGGTCAAACTGATTCTGCACGTCGCGGGTTTCGAGCTGCACCAGCAGCTCACCGTTCCGCACCATGCTCCCGGTTTCGACCGTCATCTGCACGATCTGTCCCGAGGACTTGGACTTCACCTCGACGACGTTGATCGGTTCGACGGAACCCGACGCCGTGGCGTCGAGCACCAGCGTGCGGCGGGCGACCGCGGCCGTGGGAATGGTGATCACCTGCTGCTCTTCCTTTTTGCAGGCGGCGAGCACGGCGAGGGACAACAGGAGAAAAGTATGACGTTTCACAGGGGGGACCGTCGAAAGGGCCGGGAACCGGCTCAGGGGATGTCGCGCCCGATGAGCGCTTCGATCTGGGCTTTGGCGAGACGAGCGTCGTACCGGGCCTGGATCAGGGAGAAGCGGGCCTGGTTGAGAGTGCTTTGCGACGTGAGAACGTCGAGCAACGTGGAGGAGCCGAGGGCATAACGCTGGTTCTGCACACGCAGGTCTTCCTCGCCGGCGCTCACCGATGAGAGCTGAATGCCAATGCGTGCTTCGGCGAGGCGCAGGCTTCCAAGGAGTTGTGTCACCTGCTGTTCGACGGAGAGTCGCGCGTCACGGAGCTGCGCTGCGGCGTTGGACTCGGCCACCTGTGCACGGGCCACGTTTTCTTCGCGCTGCAACCCGCCAAACAGCTGGTAGTTGAAGTTGAGGCGCAGGGTTCGCAGGCTGCTGAACGGACCACCGCCTGGGGCAAAGGCCTCGTCTGTGCGATTCCCCGAGTATCCGTACCCCATGCTCATGGTCGGCAGGTACGAGGTGCGGGTGGCGCGGCGCGACTGGATGGCGGCGTTGACCTGGTGCCGCGCCGACACGATGCTTGGCGCCTGGTCGATGAGAGAGCGGATCTGCGTGGAGTCGATACTCACGACCGGGATCTCGCGTCCCTCCTCGTTGGAAGCGGTCACTTCGGTATTGGTGCCGACCAGCCGTGTGAGGTTGGCAGATGCAACCCGGATGTTGTTTTCGGCACTCAGGATGGAGAGCTGCGCATTGCCGACGGCGATGACCGACCGAAGCGAATCAGAGAGGGTGGCGGCCCCGGCAGCCACGCGGGCGCTGGCCACCTTGAGCTGCTGGTCGGCCTGGGCAAACTGGGCCTGCGCGGCGGCGCGGGACTCGCGCGCCGCCAGGATGTTGAAGTACTGCTGGCTGACATCGAGCGCGACGCGGTAGTTCTGCAGCCGTTCGTTGGCCTCAGCGGCGTCCTGGTCGGCCCGGGCGCTTTGCAGGTTGAAATACCGGCGACCGCCGTCGAAGAGCTCGAGGTTTGTGTTGACACCGCGATTGAAGTTCCACGGTGTGGTGATGTCGGTAAGGCGGCCATTGGGCTGAAGGTTCTGCCCTTCGGAGCTGGACGCGCCCGCCGACATGCTGAGGGTGGGGATGTATGTGCCGAAGGCCGTGCGGATGGCTGCGTCACTGGTGCGCAGCTGGCCGCGGGCCTGGACCGTCAGTGGCGAGTTGCGTTGTGCCAACCGAACGGCTTCATCCAGCGAAACAGGTCGGGCGCCATTTTCTGTGGCGCCCTGTGCCCGGAGTGCGACCGGAAGGAGAACAACGAGCCAGAAGCGTTTCATGACTGTTCGTCGTCTTTCCGTGTTGAATCGTTAAGATCCTGAAGCAGGGCCTCGAATGCCGGGCGCTGCTGGTCAGTCAGCGTCTGCCGGATTTGCTCGCGCGCGTTGAGCTTGATGGAATCGAGCTGCGGGCGCAGTGGGGCCATGGCCTTCTTGTACTGCACTGACCGGTTGTCGAGGATGGAGTCGACACGCGCACTCTGCTCGGTGCTGAGGCCGAGGCGGTTCGCGAGCACCGCGACCAGCGTGGTGGACCCCTTGGCGCCACAGACCTCGTCTCGCGACATGTAGCGGTTGGCGCTGAACCCCAGCACACCTCCGGTGAGGAAGGTGCCAAGGAGGAAGGCCATCGCCACGTTCTTTGATTGCTTCACGAGAAACCTCAGTGTGTGAGGAGGTAGCGGAGCGTGTGCTCGCGGTCCTGGTCCACCGGTGTCGTCCGCTCGGAAAGAATCGGAACTTCGGTGGGTGTGCCGAGCAACTCGCGGTAGGCGATGCGTTCCTGTGTCACCCGTGACTGCCAGGTGGCGACACTGGCGAGAATGGCAGCACCGGCGGCGGCGGCAACTCCGTATCGCACCCAGCCGGGGAACCACGACCACCACTCGCGGACATTTTCGCCGCGGATGCGCTCCAGGATGCGGCCTTCGAGGCCGGACCAGTAGGACTCGTCAAGGTTGGAGCGGTAGTGCGATGCGAGGGTCTGCTGCAGCTCGCCTTCGCTCCACTCACGATTGTTGCCAGGGATGATGTTCATAGATGACTCCGGAGAGCGCTCAGCGCCTGACGAAGCCTGGCGCGAGCGTGATGCAAATCCGACCGGGCCGTACCCTCGGGGATACCGAGCATGCGGCCGATTTCTGCGTGTTTGAATCCTTCCACGTCATGCAGCACGATCACCGAGCGCTGACGTTCACCCAGGGCGGCAAGAGCCGCATTGAGCCGTCGCCGCAACTCGTCAGACTCGCCCGGGTCGCGGAACGGTGATGCGATGGTGTCAGCGAGAGTTTCGGCATCGCGCACCTTTTTCCGGCGGGTGATGTCGAGGGCGGCGTTGGCAACAATGCGATGCAGCCAGGCGCCAAAGGCCTGATCGGGGAGAAAGCGATCGAGCGCGCGGTACGCATGCAGAAATCCTTCCTGCACGGCGTCTTCCGCATCTTCGTGCGTGAGCACGATGGCGCGTGCCACGGCGTACGCGCGACGCTGGTGCAGCCGGACCAGCTGCGCGAAGGCCTCGCTCTCCCCGCGTTGTGCGGCGACGACATAGCTGTGCTCCTGCATGCGATCGACCGCGTCACCCATGAGCCGAACTCTCATGGGTGATTCGGTGGAGATCCCTGCAATGGGCACGATGGCAGTCGTCACGCCGTCTCAGTGTGTCGTTGCTCCTAGAACGCGGGTCCCGCGCTCAGTGTTGACGTCGCAATCCCCTCATGCCGGGGCGGCCGGGACGCCGGCCAATCCAATGCGTGCTGCCTCGCCCTGCATTGCGGCGATCACAAACTGCACATGGGGTTCCAGCTCGACCCCCAGGTCGGCCGCCCCGCTGGTGACGTCGTCCCGGTTGACCCCCCGAGCGAAGCCCTTGTCCTTCATCTTCTTGAGCACCGAGCGAGCATCAACATCATGCACGCTCCGGGTGGGCTTCACCAGCGCGGTCGCGGTGATCAAACCGGTCAGCTCGTCGACGGCAAAGAGCGCCCTGGCCATCAGGGATACCCGGGGCACACCGGAGTAGTTCGCGTGGCCGAGGATGGCCTCGAGGACGTCTTCCGGATAGCCGCGGCTTCGGAGCAAACGGACCCCCTCGGCGGGATGTTCCTCGTCGGGGCTATGTGCGGCATTGGGCCAGCGCTCGTAGTCGAAGTCATGCATGAGGCCGGCCAGTCCCCAGCTCTCCACCTCTTCTCCAAAGTGAGCGGCGTAGGCGCGCATGGCGCACTCGACGGAGTACATGTGCTTCCGGAGTGAGTCACTCTGGGTGTACTCGCACATCAGCGCGTGCGCGTCATCTCGGGAGGGGAGGGACATTTGTGTCTGGACGGATGGGAAAGGTGGGGCGCTTTGGGCTCACCATTCGGAGAATGCACCGTAGCAGGCGTCCAAACCAGAGCCGCTCTCGCGGTGTCTCACCGCTGACTTCAACGGCTGCCCTTTCATGCCAAGACGAATTCCGGCTCTGACTTTCACCCTCCTCAGCGTGGGCGGTGCTGGCTTGCTCCAGGCGCAACAGGACGTGGTGCTCCGGGGACAGGAGGTTTCGATCTACAACCTGGTCGGGGAGTTGCTGGTGGAGGGGGGGAGTGGCTCCGATGTGCGGGTCCAGGTGACGCGTCGTGGTTCCGACGGTTCTCGGCTCAAGGTGGAGTCGGGGTCGATTGAGGGTCGAGAGACGCTTCGCGTGATCTTCCCCGGGGACCGCGTGGTGTACCAGGGGGAGCGGGGTGGGCGGGGCTGGGGCTCATCGACCATCACGCGGCTGCGGGTACGGGACGACGGCCGCTTTGGCGGGGGCTGGGATTCGGGCGATGGGCGTCGGGTTGAGATCTCCACCCGGGGCAGTGGGTTGGAGGCCTCGGCGGACCTGCGGGTGACGGTGCCGAAGGGAAAGTCTATCGACCTCAACCTTGCCGCTGGCAAGGCGGTGATCCGCAACGTCGACGGTGATATCTCCCTGGATGTGCAGGCGGCGGACGTGGAGACCTCGGGCACCCGCGGGCGACTCGACCTCGACACGGGCAGCGGCGAAGTGCGCGTTCGTGAGGCCGAGGGGGAGCTTTACCTCGACACGGGCTCCGGCGACGTGACGGTTGAAGGGGTGCGAGGCAGTGTTCTGAAGATGGACACCGGATCTGGCGGGTTGACCTTGCGTCGCGTGGCGGTGGACCGGTTGGGGCTCGACAGCGGATCGGGGCAGGTGAGCCTGCGTGGCGTGAGCGCCCCCGACCTTTCGATCGATTCGGGCAGCGGGTCGGTGGAAATTGATCTGGACGCCGATGTGGAACGGCTGATCGTCGACAGTGGCTCGGGGGGAGTGACCCTGGGAGTCCCGGCATCGTTAGGTGCGCGACTCCAGATCGACTCCGGGAGCGGTGGGATCGACGTGGATGTGCCGATCCGTATCACCCGCAATGAACGACGTCTGCTGCAAGGTGTGCTTGGTGACGGAGCCGGGCGTATCACCATCGATACGGGATCGGGTGGTGTGCGCATCCGTCCCTCGTCGCCGGCGCGCTGACCACACGGTGGGAAAACGACAGGGGCCCCGGCGTACACCGGGGCCCCTGTTTGCTGCTGTTTGGCTGCGGCCTAGTGCTTTGCAGCTCCAGCGGCAGCGGGTGTTCCTTCGTGGCCGGCAAACTGTCGGTTGGTGAGCTGCACAATCACGTAACACATGATGGCAAGCGCCAGGGCGGTGATGATCATGCCCTTGAAGGCGGCGGGCTGGTCGTTGTGCTGGGGGGCAGACATGTGAGAGGGAGTGAGGGTTACTCGACGCGAGCCGAGACCAGTTCGTCGTTCTGCCGGATGTCAGGAAGCAGTTCGAGTCCCTGTGTGATGTTGCCGAAGACCGTGTGTACGCCGTCGAGGTGCCGCGTGTTGGACTCGCTCAGGACCATGAAGAACTGTGAGCCGCCGGTGTCCTTGCCGGCGTGCGCCATGGAGAGGGCGCCGACCTTGTGCTTGTGGGGATTGCCCTTGGTTTCGCACTTGATGGTCCAGCCCGGGCCACCGGTTCCTGGTGGGCCTTTGGCAGCCGGACCGCCCTTGGAGTAGGGATCGCCGCCCTGCACGACGAAGTCGGGGATCACGCGGTGGAAGCGGGTGCCGTCGTAGAAACCTTCGTTGGCGAGTTTCTCGAAGTTGGCAACCGTGATCGGGGCGGCGTCATCGTAGAGCTCGGCGACGACGGTGCCTCGGGAGGTGACGATGGTGGCGGTCTTCATTCTGGGAGTCGGGAGGGAAGACGGAAGTGCACGCTGCCCGGAAGCTTAAGCGCGGAGCGGGGAGACCTCCACTGGCTACACCAGGGAAGATGGGCAAATGTGCCGCAGGGAGCAGTCGCCGCAGCGGGGTTTCCGGGCGTCGCAGACCCGGCGTCCGTGCCAGATGAGGAGGTGCGACAGGAGCGTCCAGCGCTCCTGCGGGAAGGCCTGCATGAGACGCTGTTCCACCTTCACGGGATCGGTCTCACTCGTTAGGCCGAGCCGGATGGCGAGTCGGCCCACGTGGGTGTCGACTACGACGCCGTGGTTGATGTCGAAGGCATTGCCGAGCACGACATTGGCCGTTTTTCGCCCGACGCCGGGGAGCACCACGAGGTCCTCCATCCGAGGGGGCACTTCTCCCTGATGGCGGTCTGTTATGGCCGCGGCGGCGCCAAGGATCGATTTGGCCTTGGCGCGGAAGAAGCCGGTGCTCTTGATGATTTCTTCGACGGCCTGTGGGGTCGCGGCGGCGAGGGCAGCGGGCGTGGGGTAGGCAGCGAAGAGGTGCGGGGTGACCATGTTCACGCGCTTATCGGTGCACTGCGCGGAGAGGATGGTGGCCACGAGGAGTTCCCAGGGCGAGCGGAAGTCGAGCTCGCAATGGGCGTCGGGGTAGAGGGCGGCGAGGTGATCCCAGACGGCGGTGGCGTGGGCGGTGAGGGCCTGGCCGGAAAGCTGTTTGATGGGGCGGCGTTTGGCCGCAGGGCCCGCGGCAGCTTTGCGGGATTTTGTTAGGGTCGGGGACGGAATGGTTGCGGAGGTTTTCGGTTTTGGCGGTACCTTCGCTTTCGGGGGGGGGCCCCCGGTGGTGCGTTTTTTTGTTGGCGCAGCACCCACCCGTCCAAGGGCCTTCTTGCCCGCGGCCACCTTCGGCCGTTGCCGAGCCAACGGTTGTCGCGCCCCGCCCATTCCTTTCGCCATCCGGTCACTCCTCATCGCTGGCCCCGGCTATGGGGCGACAAGGGTGAATCAACAAAAACTCCCGCTGTCGCGGGAGTCTCGGTTGCCTCAATCTCGGGTGGTTACGCCAGCAAAGTGTCGCAGCTGGTCGATCATCTCGTGGAGTTGCCGCTCGGTCGCGTCGATCTCGCTTGCCGCTTCGTCCACCTCGAGGAGCCCGGCCCGCATCGACGTCGACACTTTGTTGAGATGCCGAATCCGGTCCAGCACCTGTTCGGTAAGCTTGCGCAGGCCGTGGAATCGTCGCTGGTCGACCTGGGCGCGTCTGAACCGAAGCGTCAGATCGTGATCAGAGAGCGCGCGTGCATGCTGCAGAACCTGTTCAGCAGACTTGCCGGGAATGGCGCCATGGTCGCGGATCCCCTCGTCTTCCCACGCCTCGTCAGTGAACCAGATGTGACCGACAAACTCGATCCCGTCGTTCTCGATTCCCACAGTGACGTTGTAGGAGCGACCGTCGAAATCAATCGCCGAGATGTGGTGCTCTTCCAGCTGACTTGCCAGGCTCACGGTGTACACCATTCAGGTACGAGTGTCCTTCAGGAACTGCTCGATCGCGGCGAAGAGCGCCTCCGGTTGTTCGACATACGGGACGTGACCGCTCGCCTCTAGGACGACGCATCTGGCCCGCATGGCACGAGCTGCTTCCAGCGACGAGTCCACGGGAATCGGATCAGACCAGCCGTGCACAATGAGTGTCGGCAGATCGAGCGATTTCAGCTGGGGGAGCAGGTCAAAATCGCCAAGGCTTTCCCACACCGATTGCTGCACTTTTCCGGTCACCCGAAACGGGGTCAGGTCGTGGGCGCGTGCCGGATCGGCGAAGTAGCCGGCAACCGACAGCTCGAACTGTCGTTGCTTGAAGGCTTCGGGGTCGCGTTCGCGGAGCCCGCTCGCGGCGAGGTCGCTGCGAAGCTTCTGGATGGCGTCACCACTCTGTCGTCGCTGGAACTCGGTCTCGAACGCCTGGCGGTAGCCGCGATTGAGTGGGGCGGGATCGATCAGCACGAGGCGGGCTGGTCGCGTGCCACGACCTCCGGAGTGCACCGAGACGGTGTAGAGCAGAGCGAGCATGGCGCCCCAGGAGTACCCAACCAGGGTCAGTGGGCCACTCGACAGCTCGCCGACCACTTCAGCGAGGTCGTCCACATGGGTCTGCCACCCGATGGGATCCGGGTTGTCGGTACGTGAGCGACCACCCCCGCGCTGGTCATAAAAAAGCAGGTCATGGGTCGCGGCCAGACGCAGCATTTGCGGGAGGAGGTAGTCGTGATGTGCTCCAGGGCCGCCATGCAGGATGACCAGGGGATCGACACCGGCCGGACCGTACCGTGCCCAGTAAAGAGGGACGGGGGTGCTCGAAGTGGCCCCCGAGTTGCGTGGTGATGGGATGGGTAGCGGCATGACGCAAAGTAGCCGGGAAGGAGCGGGTGGCCGATGCACCGGGCCGCTTGTAAGCTGAAAGCGAGACTGGAGGAGGCTGGAAATGCGTGTACTGATCGGGTGTGTGCTGACTGTCGTGATTGCGTGCCCCTTGGCAGGGCAATCACGGCGCGCCCCAAAACTTGCCCATGCCACTCAAGTCGACGGGTGGATGATGCGCATCGATCCCTCGGCGGAGCGCAGTGGGGCCAAACCGGCTGATGCGCAGCTCACCGGCACCCGCGAAACGCTCCAGCTCACGAGCACCGCACCTGCGGTCTATTTCAGCGTCGCAGACACGGTGACGGGGCGGTACCAGGTGTTCGCCACCATCACGCAGCGGCGCGGCACACAACCGGTGTACGCGGGCGTGTTCATGGGGGGCTCGCAGCTGGAAGGGGCGGCCGTGAACTATCTGTATTGCGCCGTCGCCGGCAACGGCACGTTTGTCGTGTTCCATCGTATTGGCGACGAGGTGCATGAGCTGGCGGGCCGCACGATGCACGCCGCCGTCAAAAAGGCCAGTGCCGAAGGACGTGGATCGAATCAGGTGGGGTGGCGGGTGACCCCGGAACGGACCGCGTGCGTGGTGAATGGCGCCGAGGTGTGGGGATACGCGTCGCCATCGCTCGTCGGGGCCGGAAAACTCGAGTCCATCAACGGTATTGCCGGTCTTCGCGCTGACCGCGGCGCAGACCTCGAGGTGACGGGGTTCTCGATCGAAAGACGCTGACCCGCCCTACAGGTGGCCGCGCGCCACTTCCACCGTGCGGCGATGCACCTCGACCGTGGACGCGATATCCCGTCCGTATCCACCGGCGATGGTGATGACCGTGGGCAGACCTACCTCGCGACAGCTACTGATCACCAGATCGTCGCGCCGGGCCAGTCCGTCGAAGGTCAGCTTGAGCCGGCCGAGGGCGTCTCCTTCGTGTGGGTCGGCACCGGCGAGGTAGACCACCAGGTCGGGGCGCGCCCGGTGCAGCACCACGGGGAGCGCCGCGCCTAACGCCTCGAGGTACGCGTCGTCGCCGGTGCCATCGTCCAGCTCGATGTCGAGATCACCGGGCACCTTGTGAAAGGGGTAGTTCCGGCCGCCGTGCATGTTGAAGGTGAAGACCCGCTCGTCGCCAGCGAAAATGAAATTGGTGCCGTTCCCCTGGTGCACATCGAGATCGATTACGGCGGCGCGACTCACCCGGCCAGCTGCCATCAGCGCATGAAGCGCGATGGCGACGTCGTTGAGGACACAGAACCCTTCACCGTGGTCCGGGAAGGCGTGGTGTGTGCCACCGGCCAGGTTGATGGTGAGCCCCGCGTGAAGGGCAGCCTCGGCGGCTTCAACCGTGCCCCCCACTGCCCGGTAGGAGCGCTCCACCAGATGCTCCGACCAGGGGAAGCCAAGGCGCCGAAGCTCGGCGTCAGTCAGCCGCCCCGACTCCAGCCGGTCGATGTAGTCCTCTGAATGCACCCGCAGGATGTCGGCCCGGCGGGCGCGATCCGGCTCCCGGACGGCGGCCAAACCCCGGGACTCCACCACCTCCCGCAGCATCGCGTACTTCGCGATCGGGAAGCGGTGTCCGTCCGGCAGTGGAATGGCGTACCGGGCAGAACTCCAGGCGAGGAGGCGGCGAGACAGAGGGAGGGGCGGGGTTGGACGAAGGTAAGCCCCGCAACAAGGGCCTGGATTTGCGTTTCCCCGGCTCGGGGGAGGGCGTCAGTTAAGGTAGGAATTCCCTGACTCCAACCATGTCATCGTCCGCGTTGTTCAGCCGCGAATTTGCTCGCTTGGTGTGGCTCCTGGTCTATCGGCCCCAGCACCTCGACGACCAGAAACGTGCCCTACGGGCCGCCTTGCAAGAGGCGAAGACCCAGGGGCAACGAGTGAGCCAGAATGAACTCGCGGTTGAGGCGTCGAAAATCGCGAACGTTACGCCACGTCCCGACGACGCTCCCTGGCTGATGGAGCTGGCCACCCGGATGGCGCAGCACAGCGTTCGCCTGGTGGAGTTCCAGGCAAAGGCAAAAGCGAGCGAGGTTCTCGGTCTGGCGCGTGCGCTGGCCATGCAGAGCCAGCAGGACGGCGGCAAAGCGTTCGACGCCGAAGTCGTTGCACTCGGCCCTCAGACCTTGGCCGTCCATTTGGGTCGCGACGGCTTTGTCCGAACGCCAACACCCCCGGCCGGAATCCGGGCGATTGGATCTCGCCCGGCACTGACGCCGCCCGGAGGACTCCCCCCGCTTGCTGAGGCGGTCGCCTCGGCTCCTGTCCCCGCGGCGGTAAAACGCCTGGGCAACGAAAATCCGCGGATGATGGCCGATGCCATCATGACGAGTACGGGAGAGCGCCCGGCCAACGACCTGGTGATGCGTCTCCGTCGCGACCTCACGGCGGAAGAGGCCCCCATTCTCCTCGACGAAGTGGGACGATCACTCGAGGAGTCGGCGCGTTTGGGCCACTGGGTGACCGTGGTGGATGTGGCCAGCAAGATGATCGAGCGCGAGGCCATCGTCACACAGCCCGACGTGAAGCGGGTATTTGGAGTGCAGCTTCGCCGTCTCGCCAAGCCAGCGATCCTGAAGGGCGTGGCGCAGCTCCTGGTGTCGCGTCGCGATGCACGCGAAGCCGCGATGGCGTTCATTCTGCGGCAGGGCGCTCCTGCGGCCGACGTCCTCGTCGACCTCCTGGTCTCTGCCGAGGCGTCCACCGAGCGGCGTGCGTATCGCGACGCCATCGTCCAGTGTCCGGAGGCCGCCGAGCCCCTGCAACACTTGTTGAGGGACCACCGCTGGTTTGTGGTGCGCAACGCGGCGGAGTTGCTCGGCGAAATGAACGCGACGTCGGCCGATCAGGAACTGATCAACATCCTGCGGCACAAGGACACACGGGTGCGCCGTGCGGCCACGCTGGCGCTCATCCGTTTGGGTACTCCCCGCGCGCTGCACACCATCGTCCATGCCCTGCAGGACAGCGATGCGGCCGTACGTCTCAAGGCAGCGCAGGGTTTGGCGAATGTGCGAAATCCGCGGGCCACGCAGGCCCTGCTGACCGCGCTCGACAGCGAGCAGGATCAGGATATCCTGGTGGCCATGCTGCACAGCCTGGGCAAACATCCCGCCGATGAGGTGGTGACACGCCTCGTGAAGGAAGCCGGGCCGGGTTCACTGCTCAAGCGGCGTCCGGTGCCGCGGCGTCTTGCGGCGGTGAGCGCGTTAGGCGAGATCGCCAGCCACAGCGCCCTCACGGCGTTGCGCGGTCTGGCGAAGGATCGCGAGACCAGCGTCCGGGAGCACGCGGCCCGCGCCCTGAACGTCCAGGGAGCTGTAAACGCTTAGGTCGCGCCAGTAGTGGTGGCGGGTGGGAGCCGTCCCCACCCGCCATGCGGCACTCAGTTCTTTCGGCGCAGGTACGCGTAGCCGTAGATGTCGTCGACGCGCAGCACCGACGCCTTCCCGCCACTCATGTCGAAGGTGAGGGTCCCTTCGCCACGCCGCCACATGTTGCCGCCGGCAAAGCGCAGGGTGTCCACCCTTGGTGACTGAGAGTTGGTAAGTACCAGCGACGTGCCCTCGGCCTTGACGGTGAAGTTGGCGTTCCCGCCTCGGTCGACGCCGCCGAAGGTGCCCGTGAGCGTCGCGAGGTCGCCCGCAAACACGGAATCCTTCGTTTCCGTGCGTCCGAGGATTGCCGTCGCCACGGAGTCGGCCACGTCGTCGGCTGACACGATGCCGGCGGTGTTGAGCAGCACCACCACGGTGAGCGAATCATCGGGATAATACCCCGATGCCGACACAAACCCGTTGATGCCGCCGCCATGTTCGATGAGGCGGTGACCACTTTTATCCCGCATGGCGAGCCCCGTGCCATAGCGGAGTTTGGTGCCATCGTTCAGCACGCCTGGCGTGATCATTTCGGTGTAGCTGGCCGGGGAAAGGACCTTGCCGTTGTGCAGGGCGCGATTCCACGTGACCATGTCGTTGACCGACGAGCAGATGGAGCCCGCGGCGTAGGGATAGACGTGGGCGAGGAAGCGCTTGTTGCGCAGGGTGCTGTCGGGGTTCATGTCGTACCCCTTCACCTTGCCCTTCATGATCTTCGCTTCGGAGCAGTAGTGGGTGTCCTTCATCCCCAGTTTGTCAAAGAAGGTCTTCTGGAGATAGTCGGCGTAGGACATGCCGGACACCTTCTCGATCACGAGCCCGGCCAGAAAGTACGCCGAGTTGTTGTAGATCATCGCATCGCCGGTCTTGAAGTTGAACGGCGCGTTCCGGAACATCGCGATGAGCGTGTCGCGTGGGAGGTCGAGCGCGAGGATTTCGCCGAACTTCGGCATCTCGGTGTAGCCCTTGATGCCAGACGTGTGGTCGAGCAGCCGCCGCACGCTGATCGTGTTCCCCTTGGTGGGATATCCCGGGACGTACTTGGTGAAGTCGTCGTCGAGGTTGAGTTTGCCGTCGTCGCGCAGCTGCATGATGGCGGCCGCTGTGAACTGTTTGGTGACCGACCCGATTTCGTAGATCGCATGCGAGGGGGTCGGGACGTCGAGTTCGAGGTCGGCAGAGCCATAGCCCTTCATGGCGATCGTGTCATTGCCTTTCATGGCCCCGATGGAGAAGCCGGCGACGTGGCCGCTTTTCAGGACGTTGGCTGCGATGGCGTCGATACGCGCGGCGGTGCCACTGCTGGCGCCGGAGCCGGAGCTAGCGGCGGAGTTGCCCGCCGCGCCTTGGCTGCCGGAGCATGCGGTGAGGGAAACAGCCAGCACAAGAAGGCGCGCCGAGGCGCGCCGTGGGGCGGTGAGCATGGGGGAAGCTCGTCTCGGGGAGGGACTACCGGACGGTGAAGTCCGTCGCGCGGGTCACCCGACGGCACACGTCCGCGATC
The DNA here is from genome assembly GCA_902826615.1 of uncultured Gemmatimonadota bacterium. GTDB lineage: Bacteria > Gemmatimonadota > Gemmatimonadetes > Gemmatimonadales > Gemmatimonadaceae > RBC101. Next base: position 310,572 of record CADEFN010000002.1, on the reverse strand, counting down.
AAGGTAGCCGCGTGATCGACGTCGTCCAGACTCACCATCTCATTCGGTGAGTGCATGTACCGATTGGGGATGGAGACCAGCCCTGTTGCGACGCCCTCGCGCGCGAGGTGGATGAAGTCCGCGTCAGTGGCGGTGTCGCGCGCCACGGCGTGCACCGAGTAGGGGATGGAGAGGGCCGTACACGACTCCTTCATCATCCCGAAGACGACCGGTGAAATCACCGATCCGCGGGCCAGTACCGGGCCCCCGCCCAGCCGATGGTCGCCATGCTCCTTCTTTTCGACGCCTGGATGATCGGAGGCAAAGGTGACGTCGACCGCGATGGCCATCGCCGGAATGAGGCGTGCTGCCGCGGGCAGGGCGCCACCCCCATGGAAGCCAATCTCCTCCTGGGTCGTCGCGACGGCGACCACACGAGCTTCGCCAGGATTCTCCGAATAGCGACGGAGTGCTTCGGCAATCACAAAGGCTCCGATGCGGTCATCGATGGAGCGGGAGACGATGCGATTGTTGGGAAGTTCGATGAGGCGGGCGTCGATCACACCGGGATCGCCGATGTGCAGGAGCGCCGCGGCTTCGTCCCGGGTGGTCGCGCCAATATCGACCCAGAGCTCGGTCATCTTGGAGGCCTTCTCGCGCTCCTCGGGCTTCATCAGGTGGACCGGCTTTTTGCCCACCACCCCGAGCACGTCTCCCCCGGGGCCGGCGAACCTGATCCGCTGCCCTACCAGCACCTGCGTGTCCCATCCGCCGATGCCGGCGATGTAGACCAGGCCCGCGTCATCGATGTACGTGACGATCACTCCGATTTCGTCGATGTGGCCTGCCAGCATGACGGTGGGCCCGCCCCCTCCTTCGACCGTCGCCAGGCTGTTGCCCAGCACATCGACCGAGACGCTGGAGAAGCTGGAGACGCCATCTCGCCAGACGCGAGCGGGGGCTGCCTCAAAGCCAGAGGGCCCTGGGGTATCGAGGAGTCGCTTGAGGAAATCGAGGGACGCCGTGGGAAACATGTCGTTCAGGAAGATGGGGTTCCGCTCTGCTGCAGCCGACGCGCGCGGTCGGTTTGCGGAGTCCCGAAGTACGTGAGGTAGAATACGCGCGAGCGTCTCGCCTCCGTCACATAGACGAAGGGCCGGGGCGGGAGGTCAACGCATTTCCATCGATTGTTCAGGCGGGAATGCGGGACGCCCGGGCTCGTTCTGGCCGAGCGGGGCGCCTACCCGCTCGGCCCAGCCCGGACTCACCCGTCCGTCAGGCGCGCCGGGAAGACAAAGAAGAGGGCGGCGAGAAAGAGGACTCCAGGGACGTACCAGACCGGCGTGCCGGTGAGGTACCAGACAACCCCGCCAAAGAGCGCCACGCTTTCGCCCATGGCGTACCCGATGATGCTCCATTGCTGCTTTTTCGCGACCGATTCGGCCTGCTGCCGGGCGCGCCAGAGGAGGAAGGTGCCGATGCTGGCGACCATCCAGAGTCCGCGGCCAATCCACGCCAGCGACTCTGCCTGGGCCGGAACGGTGGGGAGCGGGTCGCCCGAGCGCCGCATGAAGAACACCACAGCGCCAAACAACAGCACGCCCGAGAGGAGGGCGACGCGGATCAGAAGAAGTGGGGACATGGATGGGTTACTGGCGAGTGACTGATTCGAACACGGACTTCCCGCCCAGCCATGTCGACAGGACACGGGTCTTGAGCACCAGCTCGGCGGGGATCTGCATGATGTCCTGATCGAGGACCACAAAGTCGGCGTACTTGCCCGGTTCGAGCGAGCCGACCTCCTTCTCCATGAAGCCGGCCCAGGCGGCCCAGATGGTCATCGACTTGAGGGCTTCTTCACGGGTCATCGCCTCCTGCGGGAGCCACCCGCCCACGGGCCAGTTCTTCGCGTCCTGGCGCGAGAAGGCGGCGTGGAAGGAGATGAGGGGATTCACCATCTCGACAGGGAAGTCGGAGCCATTGGGAATGACGATGCCGGTATTGAGCAGCGACCGCCAGGCGTAGGAGCCTAACAAGCGGCTTTGTCCCAGGCGATTGCCGGCCCAGTACATGTCGCTGGTCTGGTGCGAGGCCTGCATGGCGGGAATGACACCAAGCTGCGAAAAGCGAGGAATGTCTTCGGAGTGGATGATCTGCGCGTGTTCAATGCGAAAACGGTGATCGCCTGACGGGACGGTGGCGATCGCCTTTTCGTAGGCGTCGAGGACCATGCGATTGGCGCGATCGCCGATGGCATGGGTGTTGAGCTGGAAGCCATTCCTCAGCGCCCGGGTGGCCACGTCCTGCAGGCGTTCGGGCGCGATGCGGATGAGCCCATTGGCGTGCGGGTCGTCGCTGTAGGGTTCGAGGAGCGCGGCGCCACGGGAGCCTAACGCGCCGTCGGCGTACGCCTTGATGGCCGTGATCCAGAGCCGCCCGTTGTGGAGCCCGCGTTGCGGTCCGCGGCGGAACGACGCGGCCAGGGACGAATCGTCGGGTTGCACCATGATGTAATGGCGCAGTGGATAATCGCCGCTTTTCGCCATCTCGTCGTAGATCCCGATCTCTCCCTGGCTCACGCCGGCATCGTGCACACTCGTCAGGCCCCATTTGTTGGCCTCGCCAATGGCGGCGCGCATGGAGGTGCGGATGTCGGCGGCGGAGGCGGGGGGAATTTTGCTGCCCACATAACTCATGGCGTCGTCGATCAGGACACCGGTGGGCGATTTGTCCGGATTGCGCTCGAGGCGTCCACCGCGTGTGTCGGCACTGGCTGCGGTCACACCGGCAAGGCGCATGGCTGTGGTATTCACCAGCGCAGCGTGCCCATCGACACGCACCAGATACACCGGATGGTTTGGTACTGCGCGTGACAGGGCGTCGTGTGTCGGGAAGCGTGTGTCGGCCCAGTCGTTCTGATCCCAGCCGCGTCCCACGATCCAGCTGCCGGCGGGCATTTCCTTTGCGCGAGCGGCGACGCGGGCGATGATTTCGTCGTAGGAGGTAGTGCCGGTGAGGTCGACGGTGCGGAGGCCGGAGGCGAGACCACCCATGTGGGCATGGGAGTCGATCATGCCTGGGATGACGGTGCGGCCGTCGAGGTCGATCACACGGGTGGCGCCGCCCTTGTACGACATCGCGAGTCGGGCCGACCCCGTGAAGGTGACCCGGCCGTCTTTGACGACCATGGCCTCGACGAAGGGGCGGTTGGGGTCGACGGTGTAGATGCGGGCGTTGGTGACGATGAGGTCGGCAGCGGGCGTTTGGGCCCCTGCCACACTTGTGATGAACAACGCCGCACAGGTGGTAAATCGCATCGGGAATGGTGGTGGAGTAAGACGACAGCCTGATGAGGTCGCCTGGAGCAACCGTGACGGTGAATATGTGGCGACACATGAGGCGTGCGCTATGCGTCGCACTATCCGATCCGCCAATTGCGGAATCAGCTGACCTTTGTCCAAGTTGCGCAGACCTCGTTTGGTGAGAATGCTCATGCGCCGCGTATGGACTCCCCTGGTAACATGGTTGGCTCTAGGAGCGTGTTCGGAGTCCACACAGCCTGATCTGATCCCGCCGGTGTACGTGGTGCGTGTCGGTGTGCCGGTGCTGGAATTCGATACCATTGGGGACTCGGTGCGGGCGACCGCGACGGTGAGCAACCCTGACCCGCGTTTTCCTCCGAGTTTCACCTGGACCTCTCGTGATACGAGTGTGGCACGAGTTTCGGCGGCGGGCGACGTTCTGGCGCGACGAAACGGCGCAACCTGGGTGGTGGTCACGGAGCGTGGCGGCGGGAGCGACTCTGCGCGCGTGACCGTGGCACATCGATCCGGCCTGCGGATTGCCCCGGGGAGTGCAGACCTCGTCTTCTTCGGCGACACCGTTCGGCTGACGGCCACGCAAACGCGTCCCATCCCGGGACAAACGGCTGACTTCATCTGGACCGTTCGCGACACCAACGTGGTACGAGTCGCCCAGTCCGGCACGGTGGTGGCGATGGGGTTGGGGACAACAACCGTCCATGTGCAGGATCAGGTGGGTGGTCGAGATTCTGCTCAGGTACGCGTGAGCCTGGAGCTCGCCAGTGTCGTGGTGTCCCCGTCCGACACGATCGCGGCCGCGACGCGCCCGATGCGACTGCGTGCGGCGCCCGCGGACCGCAATCGGCGGCGGGTGAGCCTCGAGGGGCGGGTGCCACGATGGTCCAGTTCACGCGGAACGCCGGTGGATAGCATCAGCAACGACGGTCTCTATTTCTATGCCTGGTTCACGCCACAGAGTCCTGGTGTGGACACCATCCGGGCGACGATCGACGCGGCCAGTGCGATCACCGTGTTGGACGTGCGAGCGCGTGCACGGATTACCGTACCGAGTGACACCATCTACACCGGGGTAGCGGCCAGTCCAGTGGAGGGCCGGTTCATGAGGATCGACCCCATCGCGGAGAACGATCAGGGACCCGTCTCCTTCGCGATCGAGGATACTACCATCGCGCGTATCACGCGCGCAGCGGCCTCGATCTCGGATTTCGCGCCGGTCGGCTTTGGAGGCGGCCTTGGATCGGACGTGCTTCCTTCCCCAATAGGATTGCGTCCGGGAGTCACAGCGCTGCTCATTCGTGTCCCTGGGACAGTGACCCGCCGAATTCCGGTGCGCGTGTCTCCGTTGGTGGTCAGGCGTGACTTCGCAGCGGCGAATCCCGTCGCAGGTCGCAACGCGTCATTCCGCTGGCGCTTTTACGAGGCGACCAATGGGCGCGTGATGCGGATCGAGGCACCGGTCACGTACGACCTCTTTTCCACCGACACCACCGCCGTTGCGATGCCCACAATACTCGGCGGGCAACTCCGGCCTGGGGCTGATATCTACGCCTTCTTCCTCACCGCCGACCCGGGACGCACCGCGCATCTGGTGCTTCGCGTGTCGGGCCAGCCCACAGACTCCGTTCCGGTAACGATTCGCAGCGGCAGCATGATCTACAGCCGCTACAGTGTCGCGCTGACACCCACGAACAACGAGCGCCACGCGGCCGGTCTTTCGGACATCGTGTATTACCAGCCCGATCGGTTTCCCGCCCAGCCCACCACGGTTCGATTCTCGCGTACGAATCCATCAATCGCCACGTGGCCCGAGTCGATCTTTGTGGCGACAAACGAACTACAAGCCTGGCGAAACATCGCGTGGAAGGGACTGAAGGTCGGAACCGACACCATCGTAGCGTGGGGGCCTGGTCTGCGAGGCGATACGCTGGTACTCACCCTCGACTCTGCGCGGTTCGGTCCCGACAGCCCACCGGCCTCGGTCATTGCTGGCGCGCCGACAACGATTGGCGTCAGTGTGCGCAACCGGGCGTTAGTGCGCCAGCCCGCCATTGAGGACTCGATCCCGGTCGATGTCCGTTCGAGTGACCCGACCGTGCTGCGGGTTGAGCAAGGCCGTGTGCGGGTTACCGTGTCGGATGGTCGCGATGCGAACAGTGGCGAAGTGACGGTCACCGGACTCCGACGCGGAACAGCCACGCTCACCTTCACCAGTCCGCGGCCTTGGGCTGGCAGCTTTACAACGCCGCCAATCGAGGTCCTGCCAAACAAGCTGCGGATGGTTCTGCTCGACCGGTTCGCCTCTCGCATCGCGCTGGGACAACGGCAGGTTACCAACGCGACGCCCGTGTCCTTTACGTTCGATGCGGCTCCGACGCAATCCGAGATCCAGCTCCGGGTCACCGATACCACGGTCGTCACGGTATCGCCGCCGACCTTCCGGACCGGTCCCTTCGTCCCACCGGCAAACCTCCGCTTTATTGCTGGTTTGCGTACAGGTACGGCGTGGGTGGTCGCGAGCGCTCCCGGACTGGAGCCCGACTCGGTGCAGGTACTCGTGGGCACGCCACGCCTGGCCCTCTCCCCGGTTCGTATAGCCACCGACTCGCTCACCCGATGGAGTCTGCGCGCAGAGCGCCGCGACCCCGACGGAACGCCGCGTGTTCGCTCCCTGGACTCGCTGACGGTTGTGTTTGAAAGTAGTGACACCACCGTCGCCACCGTGTCTCCGCGAACACTATCCATCCCCGGCGACTTCTCGGCTACACGTGATGTGCAGGTCCGGTTCACGCGGGTACCAGTGGCGGGTACACCGGCGCCGCGAGTGTTCATCCGGGTACGCGACGTCAGTACGGCCGCCCATCGCCATGCCGATGCCGTGATCGAGCTGGACTACTCGTCGGTCATCTCGACCTCTGGGAGAATCGTGCCCCCGCCCGACAGTGTTGCCGGGCGGGCCCCTGAAGGGTTACGCCCCTTTCTCCGCCGCTGAAGGAATTGCGGGTGTGGTGGTCTCAGCAGGTGGCGCCACACGCGAAAGCACGTTAGGCAGCTCCACCCCCGCAATGTCCTGCAACACGTTCATCATCGGAGGCAGGGTCTTGGCCATGCTCTGCAAAAAGCCGCTGGCACCTCCCGTGCCCTGGCCATTGCCGCTGTCCCACACCACCACCTTGTCAAACTTGATATTGGAGATGGCCTTGGCCGAAGTCTCCGCGAGTGTATCGAGGTGCTCGACCATCAACAGCTTGAACGCCTCGTTGGCACCACCTGCCACCGCCACCAGCTCCTTCATTGCCTCGGCCTTGCGCGAGAGGATCTCGTACTGACCACGGGCCTCTGCCTCGAGTTTGATGAAAATCGCGCGGGCCTCGGCCTCGGCCCCGATGCGCACCTTCTCGGCGGCGGCTTCAGCTTCAACAATCGTGGTGGCCTTTGCCGCTTTGGCTGTGGCCTCGAGTTTGGCACGCTGTTCGGCTTCCACCCGCTCGGCGTCGGCAAGAGCGGCCCGTGCCAGTGCGCGATTCTGCGCTTCCTGCACACCGGCTTCGGCCTCGCGCTTGCGCGTTTCAGCAACCTGGTAGGCCTCCGCCTCACGCACCTGCAGCTGTGAACGTGTAGTTGCGATCAGTGCCTGCGAAGTGGCCTCACCCTCGATGGCCTTCTGTTCCGCCTCGGCGACGGCAATACGACGGGCACGCTCGGCGTCCTTGATCTGGGCGTCGCGTTCGAACGCGGCACGCTGCTCACCGATCCGCTGTTCCTTGTCCAGCTCGGCCATCCGCACCGACTGCTCGCGTTCGGCCTGCTTGACGAGGGCCTCACGCTGGAAGGCCGCTGTTTCTTCGCCGACGCGCTGTTCCTTCTCCAGCTCGGCCAGGCGCACGAGTTTCTCCCGATCGGCTTCGCGCATTCCGATCTCGCGGAACTTCTGTGCATTGGCCACCTGCACCGAACGCTCGCGCTCGGCCTCGGCCACGCGAACTTCACCGGTTTTCTCCTGTTCGGCCACATCGCCGCGGGCCTGCTGGATGGCAATGGCCGCGGCCTTTTTGCCGATCGCGTCGATGTAGCCTGAATCGTCCTTGAGGTCGGTGATATTCACGTTGATCAGCACCAGGCCGATCTTCTTGAGCTCGGGCTCGAGTGACGTCTGGATCCGGTGCAGGAACGCCTCACGATCGCGATTGATCTCCTCGATGCGCATGGACGCAATCACCTGCCGCAACTGGCCGAAGATGATGTCCTGCGCCTGACGCTTGATCTGTTCGTGGGTCAGGCCCAGCAAACGCACGGCAGCGTTGCCGCGCACTTCGGCCTCGGTGCCGATGGCCACCGTAAAGACGCTTGGCACCGCCACACGGATGTTTTCCAGTGATAGCGCGTCCTTGAGCGGGATGTCGATCTGGATGGGTTCCAGGCCCAGGTAGGCGTATTCCTGGATGACGGGCCACACAAAGGCGCCACCGCCAGAAATGCACTTGGCGGCGCCATCACCACCAACGCGCCCCGAGATCACCAGCACCTTGTTGGCCGGGCAGCGACGATAACGCGAGACAAAGAGCAGCACGATGCCGCCCACCGCCGCCGCCGCAAGTGTTGGCGCTCCGATCGCGACCCATGGGATGTTGGTAAGATCGGGTATGCTCTGCAGCAGGGCGTACACGTTACTGGACATCGCTGATCTCGCTCAGAAGAGGTTGGGCGTGCGCTACTACCACGGTGTCGGACGACACCACATCGGTGACCAGCACGTCACTGCCCGAAGCAATCTCCGGGCCTGTGGTGACGGCGTCGAGTTCCATGAGGCGATCGTGCACAATCAGGTGCACCTTGCCCGCTCCGCTGCGCGAAGCGGGGATGCCGAGGTGTACGCGGCCCTGCACTCCGATCGCGCGATTGATGTCAAAGCTTTTGTCGACTTCGAGCCGACGCATGCCGCGCATGAGACGCGCGATCGAGTACGCCGCCGCGGTTCCCGCGACCAACCCCGCCGCCACTCCCGCCACGGCGCCCAAACTGCGTTGTGCGGCATAGCCCGCGAGGCCGAAGAACCCGGCACCTGCGGCAAGGGCGCGGACACTCAGAAGGTCGAGGCCCTCGTGACCGATTTCGTGTGAGGCCTCTACATGACCATCGGCACCGAAGGCTCCCAGGACCACCTGGAGGAGGAGCACCACGGCGCCGATGACGAAACACGACAGGAAGAACAGAGACACGGTTCAGGGCCAGGGCGTTGGGTAGAGCGCCCTCAAGCTTCCAATATTACGGGCCATTCGGCCAGAGGTTACAGCCGTCGATATTGAACCCTCGGGCCTCCGGGAGACCTTGACTGCGGTGCGCGTAGCAGCTTATGAGGCCTTGGGTCGACCGCGCCGCCACCACCAGCCCAGAAGGGTGAGCAGGGCAACGATCGGAATGATCACACCCAGAGAGCTGATGATCATGGCGATGAAGGTGACAAAGTTCCGCCACATGTTCCTGAACGCGTCAGCGATGACGTTCTGGCCCGGGTTGTCTGGCGAAACAATGGGCGCCTTCTCGTGAACCGTGACGGAGAGGGTGCTCATCGAAACCCGCGACTTGAGAAAGCGCATGCGTCCCTCCACGCGCTCGATCTCCTCACGGACGCGCGCCAACTCACGCTCGACGGCAAGAACGTCTTCGAGTTTTCCCGTACGAGTTGCCAGCAGCGTGATCAGCCGTTCTTCGAGCCGCCGCGAGTTGGAGACACGCGCCGTGAGATCGACAAACTCCTCGCCAACATCTTCGGCCGTGGAGTTGCTCTGTTCCACCTTGCCAATCGGCGCCATCCCCGAGAGGGCCTCATCGAACCGCGCTGACGGGATCTTGAGCTCGAGGGTGGCGCTGCGAACTGCGTACTCTCCCGTGCTCGTCGAGACGTTGCCGACGTAGCCCCCGAGACGGCTGGCCAGGGCGCGGACTGCCGTCACCGCCAGCTCCATCGAGTCCACCTGAATGGAGACGTTGCCGTTGCGGATGATCATGCTGGGGACAACCGCGTCGCTGACCTGCCCGCGAGGGGGCTGCTGGACCTGATCGGCGGCGACCTTTGACTCCACCGCAAACCCACGAGCCGACGCCATCTCAGGTGCCACTGCAGGCGCCATGGCGACCTCCCCAGTTGGAGGAGACTCGGCCGTAGCTCCACGTTCATTGGCGCACGCCGCCAAGGAGGCACCAAGGAGCAGGAAGGAGAAGACCGCGAGGGGGAGACGGCGTTGGTTCAGGGCGTTCATGGAATCAGGCTCCGGACGAGGGTGCACCGGCGGCTTCATGCCTCCGGGCAACAAGGAGACGTCGGGTTCAGGAAATCTTGCACATCGGGACCAGTAAGTGGGCCTTTGACACCCCAGGCATTCGCACTCCCGCCGTATCGGAGTCGGCGGGGCGATGAGTGGTGGGGCGTTAGTTTACGGAGTCCTCACCGGGTTTCGGCAATGCGCTTTTCGCTCCTGTCTGCTCTCTTGCTCGTCGTCGTTCGCACCGGGATTGCCCAGCGTACGGAGCCACGGCCCGATGTGTCTGCTGTGGTCTCAGACGTCGCCTACAGCGTGGAGTTTACCCGCGCCACGGCGGTGCAGCGGACGCTCAAGGTGAGCATGACCATGAGTGTGAAGAGCCGCGAGCCGCTGCTGCTGTCGCTCCCGGCCTGGACACCCGGCGCCTACGAGCTCTCGTACTTCGCGCGCCACGTCTCGGCCTTCGAGGCGCAGGGCGATGGCAAGGCCCTGACATGGGACAAACTCGACTACGACACCTGGCGCGTACAGGCAAATGGGGCAAAGCAGGTGGTGGTGCGATTCGACTATCGCGCCGACTCACTCGACAATGCCATGGCATGGTCGAAGCCCGACTTCGCGTTCTTCAACGGCACCAATCTTTTCCTCGCTCCTGAAGGGCGTCCCGCACTCTTCCCGGCGAAGGTGACAATCCGGACGGACGAGGGGTGGAAGGTGGCGACGGGCATGAACGGCGGTGGTGCCTCGCGCGAGTACACGGCGCCGGACTACCACGATCTGGTCGACATGCCATTCTTTGTTGGGGCCTTCGACCTCGACTCGGCGCAGGTGCAGGGCCGGTGGATGCGTCTCGCCACTTATCCGGCCGAGCGCTTTGCCGGGGACGATCGCAAGACGTTGTGGGACCAGCTCACGCGAATGGTGCCCCCAATGAGCAACGTGTTCGGGGAGACACCCTTCGACACGTACACGAATCTCCTCGTCTTCGACGACGCGTCGGAGGGCGCCAGTGCACTCGAACACGGCAACTCACATGTAGGGGTGTACTCCCCCTTCATCATTGGCAATCCGTTCCTGCCGAGTATCACCGCGCACGAGATCTTCCACGCGTGGAATGTGAAACGCATGCGCCCCGCGGAGATGTGGCCCTACCGATACGACCGCGCACAGCCGACGCCGCTGCTCTGGGTGAGTGAAGGGATCACCGACTATTACGCTGACGTGGTGCAGCTGCGAGGCGGGATCATCGACTCCACGGAGTTCCTGGCCCTGGTGCAGGGGAAGATGGAGGAGGTGGCGGCCGCGCCGGCGGTGGCGCTGGAGGATGCGTCGCTCTCCACCTGGATTCATCCACCCGACGGCACCGGATACATCTACTATCCCAAGGGCTCGACGGCCGGATTCCTGCTCGACGTGATGATTCGTGATGCGACTGACAATGCCGCGTCGCTCGACGATGTGATGCGTGACGTGTACCGCTCGAGTTACAAGCAGGGAAAGGGCTTCACCACGCAGGAGTGGTGGGCTGCAGTGTCGAGGGCAACGAAGGGCAACAGCTTTGCCGACTTCAACGCCAACCATATCGATGGACGCGAGCCATTCCCCTATGAGCGCGTGCTTGCCCTTGCGGGGATTCGGCAGCGCGTGGACAGCACACGTGAACCGCGCATCGGGGTCTTCACGTCGCAGGACTCGTCAGGCGTGGTGGTGACCGCCGTGGACAGCGGAAGTTCGGCGCAACTCGCGGGGGTGAAACCCGGAGATGTGCTGGTGTCGATTGGCGATGTGCCGGTGACCGAGGGGTTTGGTGAGCGCTTTCGCGCGCGGCACTCGCGGTCGGAGGGTCAGACAGTGCAGGTAAGGCTCAAGCGGGATGGCCGCGAGCTGTCGCTCCCGATGCGTGTGCAGATGGCGGTGCGTACGGAGCAGCGCCTCACCTGGGATCGGGCGGCGTCGCCGAAGGCATTGCGTGTGCGGCGCGGACTCTTGACGGGCCGCACAGGAAGCTGACGCGCGGAGCGCTCCCTCAGGCTGGGAGCGCTCGCTTGAGCATCAGGATTTGCCCCGCATGGTAGGCGTCGTGCTGGATGACGCCATGCAACATCGCCCGCACGGTGTGCCCCGTACCTAACGATGGCTCCGCATCCTCCCCCACCCGGTCGTCGAGCCGGGCGGGTTCGAGGTTGAGGATCGCCTCGGCGAGGCGCGCGTGCGCCGCATCGAGACGCGCGAGCATGGCCTGCCATTCGATATCCGGAAGACGGTCGGACGGTGCGGGGAAGTCTCCCTCGTCAGGCGATTGCGGCGCGCGGCCCTCGAGCCGGTGCCTAACCTCGCCAACCCAGGCCGCCACGTGGTGCGTCAGCGCGTAAATCGTGTGTGCGCTGGGAAGAATTTTGCGGCTCGCGATGTCGGCGGTTACGCCCTCGAGCGCTTCCCTGACCGAGGGGCCATGCCAGGCATTGCTGGTGTGCATCCGGCGCAGCTGATCGACAATAAAGGTGCGTTCGTCCATTGTTTGGCAGAGTGAGAGAGCGTCGCGGCGTTCAGCTGCGACGTCCCCGTGTGACGTGGAGTGTCAGGACATCAGGCCGACTGTAGTGACCAGTCACGTCGAGTGACATCTGCTCCTGACGGATACGCGCGAGATCGAGGTCGGCAAACAGGGTGGTGGATTCGTTGAACACGGGCTCTGCGAGGTAGAATCCATCGGGACCAATAATGGCGCTGCCGCCGCCGATCACCCACTGGTCTGGTGACCGGACACGAGCCGGATCCACTTCGAAACCCGGCGGCAAAGACGACGCACGCATCACCGATGCCGCCACCAGCACAAAACAGCGTCCCTCGAAGGCGTATTGGCGTGAGGCGATCTGGTTGCGTTCATGCGCCCCTGGCCATGCCGCGACATGAATGTCCTCGCCACTCTCATGCAGCGCCTGACGAGCCAGGGGCATCCAGTGTTCCCAGCAGACCAGCCCGCCCACGCGACCCACCGGCGTGTCGGCGGCGCGCACACCGTCGGCATCACCCTGGCCCCACACCAGACGTTCCGTGTGTGTAGGCATGAGTTTGCGGTGGTGGTTGAGCAGCGAGCCGTCGGGGCCGTAGGTGAGCAGCGAGTTATAGAGCGTGCCACGCCCCGGGCCAGATGTCACCCGTTCACTGACGCCGATGACCAGGGTTATGGCGAGCGAACGCGCCACCTCGCTGAGGGCGCGTCCTTCGGCCCCCGCCACGTCCACGGACGCCTCCGCATAACGAGCATGCAGGGCCTTGGTTGGGGCATGATCCCAGAGCCCGGTATCGCGGCAGACATCAAACCAGACCGGGTAGCCGGGGATCCACGTCTCGGGGAAGACCACGAGCTGGGCGCCCCTTGCGGCCGCGTCGGCTGCGAGGGTGCGGGTGCGTGCCAAAGCCGCCCCGAAGTCGCCGTCGCTTTCTCCCTGCACCACTGCCACGCGTGTTACGGTCATGCGGGGGACGATGTGCGCCGGGTGCCCGCTCTCGCAAGCGTTTGCCAATAGATTCAGGCCCATGCCACGATTGTTTCTGCTTCTCGGCGCCCTGTCGGCTGCCATCAGTGTTGCGGCCGGCGCATTTGGAGCGCACGCCCTTCGGGCCCGACTCGAACCGTCGCAGCTGGTCACCTTCGAGACCGCGGCCCGGTACCAGATGTACCACGCACTGGCGCTCCTCCTGGTGGCGGCACTGGCCGAACGTGCGGGCCCGCGCGCCGAAACCGCCGGCTGGCTCTTTGTCGCGGGTACGCTCTTCTTTTCCGGTTCGCTCTATGCGCTGGTGCTGACAGGCACGCGCTGGTTAGGCGCCATTACGCCGATCGGTGGGGTCTGCTTTATCGCCGGATGGGTGCTTCTTGCCTGGAGTGCCATGCGGCCCGTGGGGCGCTGATGCGGCTCATCGACCTGTTGCGGCTGGTCGCTCCTGTTGTCGGCGTCGCGGCCATTGTGTTCCGGACGGCGGGTCTGCGGATGATCCGCGCGTTCCATAGCGCAGGGGCTACGTCGCCCGAGCGGGCGATCACACCACCCACGGGACGAATCTTCGGCACGTTCTGGCTCGAGCGACTGAGCGGGGCTGGTGTGGTTCGCCCTGCCGAGGGCGGGCGTTACTGGCTCGACCCGGTGGCCCTGCGCGAGTTCACCGCGGCGCGAAGAAAGCGCGCCCTGATGCTGCTGGCGGCCCTGGTCGCTGCGGTCGCCGTCATCCGTTTTGTGGGCTGACGCGCGTTACCGCAGCAACTGCTTGGCGATGGTCTGCAGCTGCATGTTGGAGGTTCCCTCGTAGATGGTGCCGATCTTGGCGTCCCGATAGAACTTCTCGACCGGGAAGTCGCGGGTGTAGCCGTACCCGCCGAAGAGCTCCACGCACAACGAGGTCACACGCTCGCACACCTGCGACGAAAGGAGCTTGGCCATCGCCCCTTCTTTCGCAATGTCCTGCTCCGCATCCTTGAGTCGCGCGGCATTGTAGACCATGAGCCGTGCCGCTTCGAGTTCCGTGGCGGCCTGCGCCACCTGGAACTGCACGCCCTGGAAATCGGCGATGGTCTTGCCGAACTGCTGCCGCTCCTTGATGTAGGTAATCGCAGCGCGCAGTGCGCCGCCCGCAATCCCGATCATCTGGGCGCCAATGCCCACGCGTCCCACGTTGAGGGTGTCGATGGCAATCTTGTACCCCTGACCGACCGGGCCGAGCACATTCGCTGCCGGCACACGGCAGTTGTCGAAAAGCAGTTCCACCGTGCTCGAGGCGCGAATGCCAAGTTTGTCTTCCTTCTTGCCTACCGTGAAGCCGGGGAAGCCCTTTTCAACGATGAAGGCCGTGATCCCCTTGTAGCCTGCAGCAGGGTTGGTATTGGCAAACACGATGAAGATCCCGGCCTCGGCGCCGTTGGTGATCCACATCTTGCGTCCATTGAGCACCCAGTGGTCCCCGTCGTGCACGGCACGTGTTGCCAGCGCAAAGGCATCGGATCCCGACCCGGCTTCGCTCAGGGCATAGGCGCCCACGGTGTCTGACGTCAGCCGGGTGAGGTACTGCTGCTTCTGTGCGTCGGTGGCAAAGGAGCGCAAGGGATACTCAGCCAGGGTGTTCTGGACATCCACGAGAATGGCGGCCGAGGCGTCGACCTTGCTGATCTCTTCAACCGCGATCGTGACCATGGTCAGGGAGCCGCCGGAGCCACCCCAGGTTTCCGCCACTTCTATGCCCATCAGGCCCAGTTCGAAGGAGGCGGTGATCACGGCCGGGTCGAGCTTTGCGTTGCGCTCCATGTCGGCGACGCGGGGCCGCACCACGTCCTCGGCAAAACCGGTCACAGCGTCGCGAAAGAGATTCTCTTCTTCGGAGAAGATGGTGAGTGCGGACATGACCTTCGTCGGGAGTGCGGGGGGCGTGAAACGGGCAGGCGCTCTGTGCGGGCGCGGGTGCTCGCCGGGGAGCGTACCCCTCAGCCGACACGCGCGTCTGACGCCGAAAGTAACATCCTCACGGCGCCCGGTGCGACCTTGCCCCCGTTATGCCTCGGGACGCGGGATCGGCTGGAGGCGGGGTGTCTGCCAGGCGAGCTGGTTGTCGTCCTCGCCGCGCGCCGCCAGCCACTGCGACAGCGCGAGGTAGAGGGTGGGCAGCACGAAGAGCGTCAGGACCGTCGACGTGACGAGCCCACCGATCACCACACTCGCCAGGGGGCGCTGGACCTCACTCCCCGGGCTGGTGGACAGGGCCATGGGCACAAACCCTAACGAGGCCACCAGGGCAGTCATGAGCACGGGACGAAGACGGTCGATGGCACCGTGTCGGACAGCGTCCATGAGACTCCGACCCTCCAACCGCAGGGCGTTCATGTACGACACCATGACCACCCCGTTGAGCACGGCAATGCCGAAGAGCGCGATGAACCCGATACTCGCCGACAGGTTGAGGTTGAGGGCACGCAGCCACAACACCGCAATCCCACCGACCAGCGCGAAGGGCACGTTGGTCAGCACCAGCACCGACTGTGGCACCGACCCAAACGAGGCGAAGAGGAGCAGAAAGATGAGGAGCAGGGCGAGCGGCACCACCATCATCAGCCGCTTCATGGCTCGCTGCTGGTTTTCATACTGCCCGCCCCATTCGAGATAAACTCCCGCGGGCAGGGCCACCTCTTGCGCCACGCGTGCTCGCACGTCGGAGACAAATCCTCCCAGGTCACGCCCGCGCACGTTGCTCAGCACCAGGGCCCGGCGCTGTCCATCCTCGTGGCCGATCAGTTCGGGGCCGGTAGTGCGAATGACGCTGGCCACCGTGCCTAACGGGACGAGCGCACCTGCAGGAGTGCGGATGCTGAGTCGCTCGAGGGCGTCAGCGTCGCGCCGCTGCTCGTCGGGATACCGAACCGCAATCCCGACGCGGCGTGGGCCATCGACCAGCTCGGTTGCCACACGTGTCCCCAGCGCGAGTTCGAGCCCCTCCTGTACGTCGGCCACTGAAAGTCCGTAGGCAGCCAGCCGGTCCCGCTGCACACGAATGGCGATCTGTCCCGAGCCCTCCGACACTTCCACCGACGCATCGGCATTGCCCGGTACCGACTCGATGACACGCAGAATCCGCTCGGCGATGGCGTTGTTCCGCTCGATATCGGGACTGACCACCTTCACGCCGAGGTCGGTCCGGATGCCGCTTTCGGCCTCATCGAGCCGCATGGCCATTGGCTGCGTGAATGAGACCTCGACACCTGGCACGGGCTTCAGCGCCGAGTCGAGGGCCGCGACCAGCTCGTCGGGCTCCGACACGGTGGTCCATTCGTCGCGCGGCTTGAGAATCACGTAGAGATCGCCCTCAAAAAGCCCCATCGCTTCGGTAGCGAGATCGGGCCGACCTTCCTTGGTCACCGTCGTAATCACTTCGGGAAAGCGCTTGACGATCTGCTCCACCTGCGTGGAAATGCGGGTGGCCTCAGCGAGGGAAATGGACGGCAGCCGGCGAGTCGTGATGAGGATAGAACCTTCATCGAGTCGTGGCATGAATTCCGTGCCGATGAAGGCGAGCGAGCCGACCGCCGCCGCGACCAGGACCACCGCGACCGACACCACCGCGACGCCGCGCGCCAGCGTCCAGTCGAGGGCTCGTTCGTAGCGGTCACGAATGGCCTCGAACAAACGCGCCGGCTTTTCCTCGGCGTGGTCGAGCAACCAGCCCGAGATGGCGGGCACGTAGGTCAGCGCGAGAAGGAGAGATCCAAGCACAGCGGTGACCACCGTGAAGGCCATCGGCTTGAACATCCGGCCTTCCATGCCATCGAGCGTGAAGATGGGGATGTACACCGCGACGATGATGGCAATGCCGAAGAGGATCGGGCGCCCCACTTCCGTCGCCGCCGAGACAAACAGGGCCCTGCGTTGATCCGCCGGTGGTCTTCCGCGCTCAAGGCGCCGAACAAAGTTCTCCACCATCACCACAGACGCATCGACAATCAGGCCGAAGTCGAGTGCCCCCAGGCTCATCAGGTTGGCCGAGTACCCGAAGAGGTACATCGCCACGAAGGCCATGAGCATGGAGAGCGGAATGACCGAGGCCACAATCAAGGAGGCCCGGACGTTCCGGAGGAAGAGGAACAGCACCGCGATGACCAGTAGCCCTCCCTCCACCAGGTTCTTGATGATGGTCCGCGTGGTGCGGCTCACCAGATCGGTCTGGTCGTAGAAGGGAACAACCTGCACATGCGCGGGGAGGGCAGTACGGATCTCGTCCATCCGTGCCCGCACATCGCGGATCACCCGGCGTGAGTCTGCACCACGCAGTTTGAGCACCATCCCGCTCACCACTTCGCCCGCGCCATCACGGGTCACGGCACCGGCACGCGGCAGCGCACCAATAGCGACAGTTGCCACGTCGCGAATGCGAATGGCTGTCCCGTTGAAGGCGCCGATGACCACCTGTTCGAGTTCGCTGCGCTGCTCCACACGTCCCATCCCACGCACCGTGAAGCGCTCGCCTCCCTGTTCAACGTACGCTCCGCCGAAGGTGAGGTTGTTCTCCGCGAGGGCGCGGTTCACATCGGCGAGCGTGAGACGGCGTGCGGCCAGCCGCATCGGGTCGACCACCACATGGATCTGTTCGGTCAGCCCGCCCCATGAGTTCACCTCCGAGACGCCGCTGACCGTGCGAAGACGTGGCCGCACGACGGTGTTGTGCAGCGTGGTGAGTTCGGTGAGGGTCAGGGAGTCTGACGTCAGGACATACTGATACAGTTCTCCCATCGGTGTCGAAATCGGGCCTAACGATGGCTCGATTCCGGACGGCAACATGCCCTGCGCGTCGCCAAGCCGCTGCTGCACCAGGGTACGGGCGAAGTAGATGTCGACGTCGTCGGGGAAGGGGACGGTGATGAGCGAGAGCCCGAACTTGGAGACGGAACGCACCTCGCTCGCGCCCGGGAGGCCCATGAGCGACGACTCGATGGGGAAGGTCACGAGCCGTTCGACGTCCTCGGGCGCCATGCCCGGCGCCACGGTAATCACCTCGACCCTTGTCCCCGTCAGATCGGGGAAGGCGTCGAAGGGGACGCGCATGACCGCAAACAATCCTGCGCCGATAATGGTCAGCACGCCGCCAATGATGAACAGGCGGTTGCGAAGAGAGAACTCGAAGAGGCGTCGCATCAGTGGCCTGCCTCGCCTCCCCCGCGTCGTTTGAGGAGTTCCGCGCGCGCGACGGCGGCGCCTCCTTCAACGACTTGCACCCCGGCCTCGACGCCGCTCAGCACCTCGGCGCGGTCGCGTGAGCGGCGCCCGACACGAACGGCCCGCACTTCGAGAAAGAGCCCTCCGTCACGGGGCTGGGCCACAATCACCGCAGTGTCCCCATCAAATGGCTGTAGCGCTGAGAGAGGCACGGTGACGGCGGGGGAGCTGGCACCGCCGGAGAGTTCGGCGGTCGCGAACATTTCGGCCCGCAGCTGCGACGCCTGACGATCAACGATGGCCGCGTGCACCTCGATGGTGCGCGTGAGTGTGTCGACCGACGGGAAGATCCGCGTCACCCGAGCCGCAAACGACTGCGACCCCGTGGCCGATGTGACAAACGAGACCGTGGCCCCGGGTCTCAGCGCGCTGGCGGCTGCATCGGGGAGTTGGGCAATGAGCACCAGCGATGACGTGCGGCTCACCGTCACGAGTGGCGCGCCCACGAGGACCACATTGCCCGGTTCGATGTGACGATTCACCACTTGACCGGCGATGGGGGCGCGGATCAGCACCCAATGTTCGTCGTAGCCGGGTGGCAGTGCCCCAGTGCCGACGAGGTGTTCGACCAGGGCGTCGCCGCGGGTGAGCATGGCTGTGGCACTCTCCACGTTGGCGTCGGCCGCCTCGCGATCGCCGCGCGCGCGTTCGAGGTCGGCCGCCGAGAGTGCCTTGAGGGCAAAGAGACGCTCGGCACGCGCCGCCGCACTTGTCGCCACCCGCTGATGTGATTGAGCCGACGCCAGTTCTGCCTTTGCACGACCCAGTTCGGCGCGGGCGTCCATCATTTCGTGCGAGTGGATGGCGACCAGTACCTGACCGCGCGCGACGCGATCACCGGGCATGACATAGACCTTGGTGATACGTCCCTCGACGATGGAGCCGATCGGTTCGGTTGCCGAAGGGTCAAGCGCCACACGCGCAGGGGCAGTGACGAGATCGCGCCACGGGGCCGATGTTGCCGTCGCCAGCGTGAACCCAGCGATCTTGACCGTCTGTTCAGAGAGGTACGCCGTGTCTGGCAAAACACCAGCAGCTTCTGCGGGTGGCGGCGGTGTTTCGCTGGAGGTGCCACAGGCCGAGAGCAGCACCAGGAGCGCAAAGGGGAATCGTGACATCGATCAGTCCGGAAGCAGTGGGGCGCCCGTTGCGCGCCGCAGTTCGATGAGAGCGAGCTGTGTGTCGGCCATCCAGCGGGCGGCGGCGGCGCGTGCATCGGCTCGGGCGCGTTGCGCCTCAATCAGTTCCATGGGTGTTAGGCCACCTTCGCGATAGGCGGCTTCGGCAATGGCCGCCACTTCGGCGGCGCGATCATCCAGGGTGGCAGCTCCATTGCGCCCCGCGAGTAGCAGGGCCTCCAGCGTTTGGGCGGCAGCGCCGACTTCGCCGCGGGCGCGCTGTTCCGCCTCCATCAGGTCGGCACGAGCGAGGGTGTATTCGCCGCGCGAGCGCTCGCGCGGTCCTTCGTTGCGATTGAAGAGCGGCAACGGGAGCAGCACGCCGAGCACTCCGGTGGCCAGCCCGCCAGTGCCCTTGTAGCCTCCCACGATATTGAGATCGCCGATAACACCGCGCGATTCGGCGCGCCATCGACGTTCGGCCTCGGCGAGCGCCAGGCGCGCCACGCCGAGGTCGTGCCGCCGCGACGAAACGGCCTGCCACGTGGTGTCTGGTGCTGCCGCAGAAGCCGGGGCGGTGAGCGGCACCAGCGATCCCAGGTCGTGCGGCGCGATGCCTAACGTGAGCGCGAGCTCGGCACGGGCCCGCGCCGCATCGGCCATGGCAGTCGCTTCGCTCACACGCGCCCGATCGGCCTCGAGCCGGGTGCGCATCGCCACCACCTCGGCCACCGCGCCCTCACGGAAGCGCTGATCGTCGAAGACGGCGGTGCGCTCCCTGGCCTCACGTTCGGCGCGAGCGATGCCTGCGAGTTCCGACGCCAGTGTCGAGCGCCAGTAAGCGCGCAACACCTGCACTTCGAGCGCACGTACCACCCAGGCGGAATCGGCGCGTCCACGTTGCGACGCCAGTCCACTCGCCTGGCGCAGAGCGAGCCGGCGTCCGGTGAGATCCACGGGAACCTGCAGCGTCGCGAAGATGTCAGGAGCAATGTCGCTGTAGTAATTCTCGCGACGCCACTCGGCGACAGGATTGGGAAATGCTCCGTCCGTGCGGCCGCGCCCCTCGGCCACCTGCCGGCGCCCGGCGGCGACCAGGAGCTGCGGGCTCTTTTCGCGCGCAATGCGGAGGGCCTCGGCCGGCGATAGCGGGGTGGTTTGCGCCCCGAGATGCTGCGCCAGCATCAGTGCGAGAAATATTGGTCGTATCGGCACGTGGTGAGATTACCACGCGTACATGAACCGAAGATGAATTCCTAGGCGGCCGGGAAGGAGACGAGCAGGGCCGCACCGCCAAGCGGGCTCTCGCTCAGGGTTATGTGGGCCCCGTGCCGTGCTGCGGCGTCCGCAGCGATGGCCAGGCCGAGTCCGGTGCCTTCGGGAGCGATGGCGCGCGCCGCCTGCCCCCGGTAGAAGCGATGGAAGACCATCTCCCGTTCGTCCGGCGGAATGCCGGGGCCGGCGTCATCCACGCGGAGCAAGACTCGGCCGGCGTCCGGCCCGACACTCACCGCGATGGTCCCGCCCTCGGGTGAGTACCGTACGGCGTTATCGACGAGCACACCAACCAGTCGTTGCAGCAAGGTGGCATCGCCGGCAATCCGCGCCTCGCGGAGTGCGGTGAGATCGAAGGTCACACCGCGTGCGCGGGCTTCCGTGCCGAACCGGGCCACCACATCCGACACGACATCGTCGAGAAAAAGCGGTGCCGCCTGCACGGGGAGGGCGTCGGCGTCACTCCGCGCCACGTACAGCAACTCATCAATCAGCTGCGAGGTGTGGCCGAGTTCGTCCCGAACACGCTCCAGCGCCAGGCGGTCATCAGCACCTGGTGGTGCGGCGAGTCGTGCCTCCGATTCACTGCGCATCCGGGCGATGGGAGTGCGCAATTCATGGGCGGCGTCGGCGAGAAAACGGCGCTGCTGCGCGAGTGCGGCGTCGAGCCGCTCCAGCAGCCGGTTGAAGGCATTCCCGAGGCGTCCGAACTCGTCGGTGGGATCGGCGACGGGGAGGCGTCCGGTGCCAGCTGCCTGAAGTTTGTCAGCCGCGGCGGCCATGGTGCGCACTGGCGCGAGGGCCCGGCCGGTGGTGAGCCAGGCCACGAAGGCGGCGAGTGCTGCCACCAGCGGGACGGCGAGGAGGGTCAGCCGGTCGATGCGCGCCTGAGCGGTGGCAAGAGAGGCCGTAGAGATGCGGAGACGGAGCATCCAGTTCGGTGCCAGCTGCTCCTCGAGGGGCAGAGCAAGCACCGCAACCGGTGGGAGCGGCTCGGCTTCACGCAGCGGGCGCCGGGCTGAGGCGAAGAGCGTGCCGTCGGGCTTGAGGAAGTCGATGCCGATTCCGGCAAACACCAGCTCCGACGCCAGATGAGCCACGGTGACGTCGACCTGCCGGTACTCGGTGAGTTCGGCGCGGAAAAAGGCGCGCACCAGCTCCGCCGACCGGGTGGTGGCGGCGTTGTGTTCGTTGCGGAGAGTTTGTCGTGTGAATTGGCGCACCGCCAGCAACGCCGCGAAGAGCAGGACCATCGCACTGAGCCCGTACCAGGCCGTCAGGCGACGCCGGACTCTCGGTGCACTCTTCATCGTGGTCGGCCAGCAGGGGCGGGTCCAAGCCGGTAGCCCGCACCGCGGATGGTCGAGAGCAGCGGCGTTTCTCCCTCGTGATCGATCTTTCGGCGCAGCCGCGCGATAAACACATCGATCACGTTGCTCGCGGGATCGAAGTTGTCGTCCCAGGCACTGGCCCCGATGCGTTCGCGCGTGACCACCTCGCCGGCATGCCGCATGAGGTACTCCAGGACGGCAAACTCCTTGTTGGTGAGTTCGGCGCGTCGGGCGCCCCGTGTGACCACCCGTGTTCCCGTGTCCAGGGCGAGGTCGCCGACGTGCAGAACGACCGGCTGCAGCTCGCTTGGGCGGCGGAGGACCGCGCGCAGCCGGGCGGCCAGTTCGCCTAACGCATAGGGCTTGACCAGGTAGTCGTCGGCCCCGAGGTCGAGTCCGGTAATGCGGTCCTCCACCCCGTCGCGCGCGGTCGCCATGACGATGCGGCTCCGCACACCGCGCGCGCGCAGCTGCCGACACACCGCGTAGCCATCAATCCCCGGGAGCTGCACGTCGAGCAGGATGGCGTCGTAGGTGTTGCGCTCGGCTTGGACCAGGGCGTCTTCGCCACTGGTGACGGCGTCAACCGCAAAGCCCTGCTGACGGAGGAACTGGGCCACACTCCGCGCGATGGCCGAGTCGTCCTCGGTGAGCAGGAGTCGCATGATGACTCGTCAGGCAAAAACGCTCAGTGCCAGGTCCACCTTCCCGAACGGCGCCGAGACCTGCGCACCCTGCACAGCGCCGCGGACACGTTCGAGCATTTCGCGCGCGATGGCAATGCCTTCCTGGACCGCATGTTCGCGCGACTGGTCATTGGCGCGGCGCATCCGTACAATCACCTCGTCAGGCACCACCACACCGGGGACCTCGTTGGCGAGGAACTCGGCGTTACGCACCGAGACGAGGGGCCAGATGCCGGCGATGACGGGGATACGGTTCTCCTCGGTTTCGCGCAGGAACCGCTCCAGTTGTCTCGTGTCGAACACGGGCTGCGTGATCGCGTACTCCGCGCCGGCGTCCACCTTCCACGCAAAGCGGCGGCGTTCGTGCGCCGGATCGACCGCGGCCGGGTTCACCCCCACGCCGATGGCATAACGAGTCGGAGCGCCGATGCTGTTGCCACCCGGGTCGAGGCCGTGATTGAGGTTGCGTACGAGGTTGGTGAGCCCGATGGCATCGATGTCGAAGACGGCCGTGGCGTCGGGATAGGGCCCCATCTTGGGCGGGTCGCCCGTGATGAGCAGAATATTCCGCAACCCGATGGCCGCCCCGCCTAACAAGTCACTGAGCATGCCGAGCAGGTTGCGATCGCGGCAGGCGTAGTGGCACACGGTTTCGATGCCCACTTGCTGCTCAATCAGCACCGAGCAGAGCATCGCCCCCATGCGGCTCTGCGCACGCGGGCCGTCAGGCACATTGACGGCGTCGATACCGGCGAGTTTGAGGGAGGCCACGTCCCGGAGCATCCGCGAGGCATCGACGCCGCGCGGCGGGACGATCTCGACCGAAGTGACAAACTCGCCGCGTGCAAGCTTACCGGCAAAACGCGAGCGTTCGGCAAAGGGCACCGGCTCGGCTCCCGCCGGGCGCGCGGGCTCGTTCGGCACTGCCGGTTTAGGCGGTGCCGCGACCGGGAGATGCAGGCGTGGCACCAGGGGACGGATCCCCTCGACCATGGCCTTGATGTGATCGGGAGTGGTACCGCAGCAGCCACCCACAATACGCGCGCCACCCTGCACGAGGTGACGGGCGTAGGTGGCCATGTACTCCGGCGACGCCATGTACATATGACGGCCTCCCACTTCGCGAGGCATCCCGGCGTTAGGCATGGCCGAAAGCTTGCGGGTGGTGACCGTGGCCATCTTCTCGATGGCCTCGAGGATGATCTGAGGGCCGACCGAGCAGTTGAGGCCGATGACATCGGCGCCGGCGGCATCGAGGGCGCGCGCCATGTCTTCGGGGGTGGCGCCATACGGCGACACTCCGTCGAGCCCGATGGTCATCTGGGCGATGACCGGGACGCCGGGGGCAACCTCGCGGGCGGCCTTGATGGCCTCGAGAATCTCCTCCAGATCACCAAAGGTCTCGAGCAAGAAGCAGTCGACACCGCCATCGCGCAGGGCTTGCATCTGCTCCGCGAACGCTTCGCGGGCTTCGGCGTGCGAAGTGGGGCCGAAGGGTTCGAGCCGGATGCCTAACGGTCCAACCGCGCCGGCCACGATCCGGTCGGGTCCCGCGGCGTCACGGGCCAGCGTGGCCGCGGTGCGGTTGATGGCCGCCACTTCGGTCTGCAGCCCGAACGGTGTGAGCTTGAAGCGATTCGCGCCGAACGAGTTGGTTTCGAGGGCTTCGGCACCGGCGGCGACGTAGGCGGCGTGCACATCCCGCACCAGGTCCGGTGCACGCAGGTTGAGCTCGTCGTAACACTGATTGATGAACACGCCACGTGCGTACAACATGGTGCCCATGGCACCATCAAAGACAATCACCGAATCGGGAGCAAGCAGGCGGGACATGGTCGGCTACCCTCGCACCGCGTAGTACTTCGCTTCGGGGTGATGGACGATGATCGCGGCGGTGGACTGTTCGGGCACGAGCTGGAAAGCGCTGGTCAGTACCATGCCTAACGCATCGGCGGCGGGCAGCAGCTTGAAGACGAGGGCATGATCATCGAGGTCGGGGCAGGCCCCGTACCCCCACGAGTAGCGCTTGCCTCGTCCGTCCGGGAGTCCCAGTTCCCGGCGAATGCGGCGGTGCATCCACTCCGCCGTGGCTTCGGCGGCTTCGACTGCAATGCCATGGACGTAAAAGGCCTCGCTGTACTCGTTGTTACCCTGGAGTACGTCGAATCGCTCGGTGGCAGGTTTCCCGACCGTGACCACCTGCAGCGCCACGACATCGAGCGCGTCGTCGCCGTCGCGGAAGTAGTCGGCAAGACAGAGACGGTCGCGTCCTTCCTGGCGCGGGAAGGCGAATCGTCCCAGTTCACGCAGCGAGCCACCATCTGATTCGAGTGCGGCCGGGTCGTACACCACCACCGAGTTGCCTTCGGCCCGCGCCGGGAAGTAGCCGTACACCGCCTGCGGCTGCAGCCAGCCATCGCGCAGGGCTTCGGCCTTGAGACGCGCCAGGGTGGGTTCGAACTCCTCGCGCACGGTGCGCTCGAAGGCGTCGCCAGAGCCACGCGCGCCCCACTGCAACCGGAAGAGTTCGTCGAGGTCGAGGAGGTCGAGCACTTCACCTAACGGGATGTCCCGTTCCACGCGCACCCCGCCGAAGGGGGCACGGGGCAGCTCGGTCAGACGCGTGGTGGCACTCCGCTCACCGGCCATATCTCCGCCGAGTTTGTCTTTGCCGACGGCGGTGTGCAGGAACACGTCGGTGCGGGCTTCGTCCAGCCCCTTGGCCACAAACGCGGCGCGTTGCTGAGGATCCTGGAGCCGGTCCATGGTCTCCAGGCCTTCAAAGGCATCCTTGCAGTAGAACACCCCGCTCTCGTAGGGACGTTCGCCATCGACAAAAAGCGCGCGTCGCCCGAAGCGCCGGTTGATGGCCGCGCCGCCGATGAGCACCGGCACCTGAATCCCGCGGCGATCGAGCTCCTGCACACACAACGGCATCTGCTTGGACGTGCTGACCAGCAATGCGCTGAGCCCGATGGCGTCAGCGCCAACTTCCTGCGCCTTTTCGATGATGGTGTTGACCGGCACCTGTTTGCCAAGGTCAAACACGGTGTAGCCGTTGTTGGAGAGAATGGTGTTGACCAGCGACTTCCCGATGTCATGCACGTCGCCGTACACCGTCGCCAGCACCACCTTGCCCTTTGTGTATCCCTCGGCTTTTTCAAGGAACTGCTCGAGGTGCTTCACCGCCTTTTTCATGGCCTCGGCGCTCTGCAGCACGAATGGCAGAATGAGCTCACCCGCGCCGAACTTGTCTCCGACTTCCTTCATGGCCGGCAACAGGACGTTGTTGAGCACGCGGACCGGCGCCTCGCGCACGCCCGCGGCGTCGAGGGCGGCTTCGATCCCTTCCTTCTTGCGATGCACAATCATCCAGTGCACACGCTCGTCGGGCGACATGCCCTCGGTGGGATCAGCCTTTTCGTTTTCGCCCCCCAGCTTCTTTTCAGCGCCGTCGAACGCGGAGATGAAGCGCTGCAAGGCGTCGGGGCGCCGGTTGAACACGAGGTCGTCGGCCAGCTCACGATCGGCCGCCGAGATCTCGGCGTACGGTGTGACGTGTGCGGGGTTCACAATCGCCGAGTCGAGTCCGGCCTGCACGCAGTGGTGCAGAAAGACCGAGTTGAGCACGGCCCGTGCTTCAGGGGCCAGCCCGAAGCTCACATTGGAGACGCCAAGGATGGTGAGCACCCCCGGCAACTCACGTTTGATGAGCCGGATCCCCTCGATGGTCTCCTTGGCCGAGTCGATCCATTCGGCGTCGCCGGTGGCGAGGGTGAAGGTGAGCGCGTCGAAGATGAGATCCGACGGCTGCATGCCGTATTCGCCCACGACGAGTTCGTGAATGGCGCGCGCTACCTCGAGTTTGCGTTCCCGGGTACGCGCCATGCCGACGGGGTCGATGGTCAGCGCGACCAGCGCGGCGCCGTGCTCGATGGCCAGGGGCACGACACTATCGATGCGCTGCCGGCCATTTTCCATGTTGATGGAATTGATGATCGCGCGGCCGGGCACGTGTTCGAGGGCGGCCTTGATGACGTTCGCCTCGGTGGAGTCGATCATCAGGGGCTGCTCCACACTCATCGAGAGGAGCTTGACGACGGCGGACATCTGCTCGGCTTCGTCGCCGCGCTCGGTGAGTGCGACGCAGACATCGAGCACATGCGCGCCGGATTCACCTTGTTCGCGGGCGACGCCGAGGATGCCGTCGTAATCGTCAGCGAGGAGCAGGCGTTTGACCTTGCGGGAGCCCTGGGAGTTCACCCGTTCGCCGACGAGGAGCGGGGGCGGGTCCTGATGCAGGGTAATGGCGCGCATGGCCGACGAGGCCCTGGCGACATGGGGCCGCGGGGCGGTCGGGGACGGAGTGGTACGATCGGGGACAGAATGCTCTTGCCCGTGAGGTGGGCTGATCTCATTCTGTTTTTCGGGGGGGGCCCCCCGCGCCGCGGCGCCCGTCGACCGCACGCCTAACGCGTCGATGGCCTGGTTGAGCGCCCGCAGGTGCTCCGGTGACGTGCCGCAGCACCCGCCCACGATCCGCACGCCGAACTCACGCACAAACCCCGACAGCATCTCGGCCATCGGCGCCGGCTCGAGATTGTAGATCGCCTCGCCCGTCCCCGTATTCTGCGGCAGCCCGGCGTTGGGGATCACCGACAGCCAGCGGGTGGCGTGCTGCGAGAGGTATCGCACCGGCTCACGCATGTGCTCGGGGCCGGTCGAGCAGTTGAGCCCGATCACATCCACCGGGAGGGCCTCGAGCGTCGTCATCGCGCTGGCGATGTCGGTGCCCAGGAGCATGCGCCCGCTCGTATCCAGGGTGACCTGCGCCTGCACCGGCACGCGGAAACCCTGCTCGAAAAACAGGCGCCGGAAGCCGGCAATTGCTGCCTTGACCTCGAGGATGTCCTGTGCGGTCTCGACCAGCAGGACATCCACACCGCCTGCGACGAGGGCCTTGGCCTGCTCGTAGTAGTTCTGCGCCAGCTCGTCAAAGGTGATCTGGCTCAGGGCCGGATCACTGCTCGACGGCAGCATTCCCGTGGGGCCGATGGAGCCCGCGACAAACCGCGGTCGTTCAGGCGTCGCGTACTTGTCACAAGCGGCACGCGCCACACGCGCGGCTCCCACGTTCACGGCTTCGACCTTCTCCCCGATTCCCCACTCCTCCAGACGGCGTGGCGTGCTCTGGAACGTGCACGTCTCCACCACGTCGCAGCCCACGGCGAGGAAGGACTCGTGAATCGCCTGAATCACGTCGGGCCGCGTGAGCACCAGGTGATCGTTGCATCCCTCCAGCGACGCGCCACCAAAGTCCGCCGGCGTCAGCTGAAAACGCTGGATGCTGGTGCCCATGGCCCCGTCGTACACCAGGACTCCGCGTGCGAGGGCGTCGAGGTATGCGGAGCGCAGGGGAAGCTGGTCCAGCCGTGCCGAGGAAGACATGAGGTCAAAAAAAGAAGCCCGCCGCCATGAGCGCCGAGCTGGCGCTTTAGCGTTTGTTTAACGTGGCCGCAAGTTGCCGGTAAATCGCCACGAAAGCCGTTGTCACCGTATGATCGTCACACGAGAGAACCACGGCAAGCGCTACCGGGTTCCCTCGCCGAGCAGACGCACCTGCGCCGGCGTCGCACCCGTCACCTCGACCACCTTGAGCCGCGAGGTGTGCCCCGACACGAGCGCCACCGCGCGTGATCGCAGGCCTAACGATTCAGCCAGAAAGGCCACGAGGGCCTCGTTTGCTGCCCCATCCACCGGAGGCGCGGCGAGACGCACCTTGAGGGCCCCGTCGGTGACACCGGTGACTGCCGTGGCCGAAGCCCGCGGTACCACACGAACGGAGAAGCGCACGACCCCCTGTGCCCGTTCGCTGACCACCAGAGTCACCGGGTCGACCTACCGCACCAGACCCAGCACCAGGCTCTCCACCAGCGACAAGCCGAAGAAGGCCACAATCGGCGAGATGTCTACCATGCCCAGGGGAGGAATGACGCGGCGCAAAGGCCCGAGAATGGGCTCTGAGAGTACAAATGCCCACCGCACCCACTTGGAGTAGGGCGACACCTGGATCCACGATGAGATGACGCGGACCATCAGCGCGAGCCTCAGAATCTGGAAGGTCCACCGAAGCAGCACGTAAATCACGCCTTGAGTACCTCCCTGGGCAGCGGCCATTCCCATGAGGAACTGGTCGCGGATGAATTCGAGAAGCGAGAGGAAGATGATGCCGCCAATCACGGCAAGAGCCAGTGTCCACCATGGAGCGCTCTGCGGATTGCCTCCCGCCCGCACGATTCGAGTTTCCACTGGCTTGAACAGGGGAGAAACCCGGTCGCGGGAAAAGCGGGCGAGGGCGCTGAAGGGGCTGATTCGGCGTGTTCGCACGAGCCAGTCAATACCTGCGACCACGCTCAGCGCCGCCGCGGCGCCAAAGAGGAGCGGCCGTGCGACACCCAGCACGAGGTCGAAGATTCCAGCGATTGCACCCATGCTGTGGAGTCTGGCACTCCGCTCCCCTCCGTACAAGCCACCCGAGTGGGCGGGTCATGGTGGGTCGGACACCGACTTTCGGGCACTGGCAAACCGGCGCCGGTTCGGCTACCGTGACGCGGTTAACTCCTTTGCAGGCCAACGGATAGTGACATCGATGACATATCCGGGAACGACGCACGATCGACCCCTGAACGGGGCCCCGGTTTCGTCGTGAGCTCCCTCAGGCGGCAGATCGCCACATCCGACGCCCCATGGGCGGCCGCCGCGCGTTCGGTGTACCGGGGCCTCCGGTCGTTCGGAGTCCCTGTCCCACACCCCCTCGCCCGGGTCATGGCCGGCGTCTACGGTCTCATACGCACCGGCATCTACACCTTTCGACGGGTTTTTATCGCCGAGCCCCTATTCAAGGGTTACTGCACATCATACGGACGCAATCTTCGGACGGGGGTCTTTGTGCACTTTGTCCAGGGCACCGGTGTGCTCGAGCTGGGTGACGACGTGACGGTCGACGGCAAATCGAGCTTTCTCTTTGCGTCGCGCTTCTCCGAAAGGCCCACGCTGAAGATCGGCGACCGGACGGGTATCGGTCATGCCTGCATGTTCACGGTCGGGAAACGGATCGATATCGGTGAAGACTGCCGTATCGCGGGCAATGTCTGGATGTTCGACTCCCCGGGGCACCCCAGCGACCCGGCCGCTCGGCTCACCGGCGCGCCCCCCGACCCGGACCAGGTCCGGCCCATCACGATCGGGCGAAATGTCTGGATTGGCGGGCATAGCATCATCTTTCCGGGTGTCACCATCGGCGAAGGAAGTGTGGTGGCCGCGGGTTCGGTGGTGACGGCAGATGTGGCTGCCGGGGTGGTGGTGGCGGGAAATCCGGCGCGCCGAATTGCGGCGCTCGGGCCGCAGGCAGCCGTGACTCCACGCCCGGCAAGCCAGTCCATTCCGGACACGTCAGGACTGCAAACAGGGGGACCCATTGGTGGCTGAACGTACCGAAACGATCACACAACTCATTTGTCGCATTGGACGGCTGCCGTCGCTCACGCCCGAGCAGGATTTTTTTGAGGCGGGCTTCGAATCGATCGGCGCCCTGGAACTGCTGCTCGAGCTGGAAACGGCATTCGAAGTCACCATTCCCGACGATCGCTTTGTGGAATGCCGCACCGTGATTGCCATTGACCAGCTGATCGCGCAGCTGCAGTCGGAGCATGCATGAGGCATACCGTGTCCCTGGCCGCACCGGCCAACGAGATGGTGCAGGAAGAGATCCTCAAGCAGGTGGTGCATATCTCGCGCGGGCTCACGGCACCGCGTTTCGACACGCCGCAGTCCATCACCTTCGAAGCTCCTGAAACGGAAGGACCGGAGCTGGTGACGCGGGTGGGGCAGGTGGCGCAGAAAGTTCAGCGCGGCTTGCGCTCGTTGGAGCGGACGATCGTGTATCGCAGCCCGGCCATGGACGCGCCGCGGTTTGTGCCGACACCGCTGCCCGATGGCGTGTCGTTCCTTGGTCGCGGACAGGCCGCACTGCGTGGCACCGCCCTGCAGCTCTTCCGGTATTTCGATCGGGTGTTCGAAGAAATGGGCACGCCGTTCAACGCCGAACCGGCGCGCGTCCCGACCCTGATCCCGACGCAGACGTTGTCGCGGTGCGACTATTTCCGGTCGTTCCCGCACATGGTCACCTTTGCGACACACCTCGAAGAGGACAGCGCTCTCATCGAAGGGTTCCGCGAGCGGCATCACGCGCTCACCGACGTGGAAGACAACGCGCTGTCGAGCATGACACGCCCCGAGGCAGGGCTGAGCCCGGCCGTCTGTTACCACACCTACGCATTGCATGCCGACGAGACCCTGCCCGCAGCGGGAACGGTCTACGGGGTGTGCGGCAAGTGTTTTCGCTACGAGTCGTCCAACATCACCGACTTGCGGCGGCTCTGGGACTTCACCATGCGTGAGGTCGTGCTGATGGGGTCGCGTGACTGGGTCCTGTCAGAACGCGCCAAGGGTATCGAGATGGTCTCGCGTTTTCTCGACGCCCACGAGTTCGCCGCCGAGATTCGCACGGCGTCCGATCCCTTCTTCCTGGCGCCCGACGCGGTGGCCAAGACGTATTTCCAGCTCAGCTCCGACACCAAATACGAAATTGCAGCGTTGCTGCCTGACGAGAGCAAACTGGCGGTCGGCAGCCTCAACTATCACTCCGACTTCTTCGGGCGTGCCTTCAACATCCAGATCGAGGGTGAGGCCGCCATGCACAGCGTCTGTATCGCCTTTGGTCTGGAGCGGTGGGTGCATTCGTTCGCGCAGCAGCACGGGATGGACAAGTCGCGATGGCCGAAGGTGATGCAGGGGGCTCCCGAGTTCCGGTGAGCGATGGTCTGACCTGGCGCGTGGATGCCGGCCGGGTCCCCGGCGAAATCATTCAGGCAGGGAGCGCCCTCATGCAGCACGAGTGGCCGCCACCCTGCCTGGTGTACGATGTGCCCTACCTGCAATGGCAGCTTGGGGACTGGGGTGGTCCGCCAGCGCTGACGGTGACAGGATGGCAGGACGGCCGCTGCGTCGCATTTGCCGCCCTCACGCCACGTCAGGCGCGAGTGGATGGATGGCACGGCTGGATCGCGATCAAATCATTCATGACCGTGGCCACCTCGCTGCGCGGACGTGGTATCGGTCGTGTGCTGCGCCAGCGGATTGTTCGCGAAGCGGCCGACCGGCGGATGCCGCTGCTTCGCTTTGGTGAACATGCCACCCAGGTGCACGACGCCCTCGCGGCCGACTACCAGGCAGCGGGCATGCGGCTCGAACGGGTGATGGAGTGTGTCCCGGCGGCCATGGGAATACCGGCGATCGAAGCCCCGGATGTCCGCGAGGGTGTGGCTGGCGAAGGACCGGTGCCCGCCCACGTGCTGGTTCCCGCACGTGCCGCAGCGGAGCACACACATTCGGCCCACGACCCGCGCGGACGCACTGCACTGGTGTCCCACGACGCAAACGGTGAAGTGCTGGTGTCGGCCTCAGTCGTTCGGAGCGTGCTGCGCACACGCGACGCGCATGTCACGAGTGTCCAGCTGGAACGTCTGGCCCTTTCACCCGCCGCGACTGCCCACGCGCTCAAGCAACTCGTGGCTGCTGCCGGCCGCTGGGGATATGAAGGTGGGCGCGGGATTGTGACCGTGCCCTCCATCGGCGATGCCTCCTGGGAGATGCTCGCCGCCGCAGGCTTCAGGCGAATGCCACCCCGATACTCGGCGTGGGTGGCGGCGAGTGAAGGGGACCACGCGCTTTTCTCAGCCCGTTCGACTCGCTTCGAGATCGTTTGACACTGGGCGCCCTGCGGCCAGCCTGACGCCGGCCCACGCCCCGACCAGGAGCCCGGCGAGCCCCTGCAGCGGCAACGGCGGCCCGAACCCCATCACCATCGAGACGACACCCAGGGTCCACACCGCGGCAGCGGCAACGATTGGCCTTCCCAGGTGGGCGGCGAAGTACATCACCGCGACGAGCAGGAGCGCGGGCCAGACAAAGTCGAGAATGCGCCCGAGGGTGGCGTCGCGTACCTCGATGGGCCCGAACAACGCCCACGAGCGAGCGGGAGTGAGTGCTTGCACTACCACCGATGAATCGGCCGACCCGGCTCGGGTGATGCCGATGTCGCCTTCCCGCGCCTGAAAACGGAACTCGCTGGCAGAATCGGAGAGCGCTCGCCGGAATGTCACCACGGGCGAACGGAGTTTGAGTATTGCCGCGTTCCGTCGTGCCCGGAAGACGAGGTCGGTTCCTCTGGCGGTCACTTCTGCTGGTACAAAGGTGTGGCTGGCGATACGCAGCACGACGGCGCCACCTTCGGGAGCATGCCCCCCTATCCGGGCACGCAGGTCGATCTGGCCGAGTCCGTAGGCTGCCCCAAACCGGATGGCATTGATCACATCGTATTCAGACACCGGCACGTCAAAGAGGCGGACACGCTCCACGCTCCCCTCGAACCGGGGCACGTCGGCACTCCGCGAATTGAAGGCGAGATAGTGATTCCACCGGATGGGCGCCGGACGCATGGCCCATGAAGATCCGGCCCAAACTCCCGTAAACAGCGCGAGGGAGAACAGGAGCCCGGTCCACGCGGCGCGATGGGATGGCCGCCGGACCAGCGGCCACACGCTCCACACAAGGGAGCCAAGCCAGGTGCCGACCGTGTTGGCCGTAAGGTCGCCGAGCGAGGCGTCGCGCCCCGGCACCACGCGCCATTGCAGGACCTCGACCGCGAGTGACAGCGCCACGCCCGCCAGGAGGCTCGTGGGCAGCGCGTACCGTCGCCTGAGCGCGAGCCCCAGCGGGAGAAAGAGCGCAACGTTGTTGATGAAATCGACGCCGCCCAGGTCGCCGCAGAGCAGGCACCAGCGCTGAGTGGTCGCCGGGCTCCCCGGCATTGGCCACAACGTGGCGAAGGCGATCGCGATCGCAGAGACGGCGATGAGCGGGATCGCGTGAGGCGCTCGGGGCCGTGTCACACCGCGTGGCTATGCAGAACGTGTGTCGGCGGTGGGCGCGAGCTCGCGCTGACGCAGCAGCCTGACGAGGGTCATGGTACGCTCCCGGAAGCCGAACCAGAGTACCGACGCCACCGTCAGCGCCCCGACGCCCGATGCCGCGAGCAGCCTGACGAGTGGCGACGCGTCGGCGGGCAGCAGCTGCTGACATGTCAGCACCGTCCCCACCATGGCGGCACACGCAATGAGGCCCGGTGCGGCATTGGTGAGCTGGGCCCGAAGTGTGACACCATACCGGCTCGAGACGCGCAGCAGCATTGGGAGCACGATAATCAGCGGATGTGCCACGATCCACGCGGCAGCGACTCCCGTGGTGCCCCAGCGGCTGGCGAAAACAAAGGCCAGCGGCAACACCAGGAGCCCCACCAGGTTCAGGCGTAGCACCAGGCGCGACTCACCACCGATCACCAGCAGCTGCGACCAGAGAGGATCGAGGCACCGGACGGCACAGTAGATCGACAGCAGGCGCAGTGGCACGATCGACTCCAGGTACTTCGGTCCCAGGGCAACCTGGATGAGGTCCGGCGCGACGAGCGCGATTCCGACAGTGGGTGGCAAGGTCACCAGCAGCAACGCGGCGGACATGCCCAGGAGGTACCGGCGTGTCAGGTCGGCATCATTGCGCGCGGCCGAGAAGATGGCGGGGGCAAGATTCGACGTGAGTGCGGAGAGCTTTTCCAGCGGCAACAGCCCGAGGTTCCAGGCAATGGTGTACACGCCTAACGCATGCCGGCCCAGCCAGCGCCCGACGACAAAGAAGTCGGCATTCTGGAAGCCGTACCAGGCCAGACGAGCCCCGAGCACGTTGCGAATGACCACAAACGCGGAGCGGACACTCTCTCGTCGCGGATCGCCGAAGCCGATGCCTGAAAAAATCCACAGCAGTCCCGTGTAGGTCGCACTCGCCGCCAGCGTACCGAGGAGGAGAGACCAGTACCGGAAACCCCAGTAGGCGAGCGCCAGGGTGGCGGCCGCCTGCAGCACGGACTGCACCAGGTCCACCGTCGCGACAGCGCGAAAGCGCAGCTCGCGTTGCATGTAGGCCTGCGGAACCGTGCGCAGTGCCACAAGAAAAAGATTGAGCGCCAGCACGATGACGACCCAGGTGAGCGCCGGTTCGTCAAAGACGCGGGCCACCGGGACGGCAACGACGGCGCCGAGGATGGCGACGCCAAGACCGGTCAGACACGCCAAACTGTGCAGGCTTGCCAGGTCCTTCCGGTCAAACTCGGGATGCGCCATGACCGCGCTTCCAATCCCGAACTCCCCAACGATGGCGAGTGCACCGAGGAAAACTGAGGCCATGCCGATCAGGCCGTAGTCCGACGGCGTCAGCAACCGCGCGACCGCCATGGACACCACCCAGGTGATGACCTGGGCGGCAAGTCGAGAGGCGCCGAACCACTTCACGCCGCGAATCAGCTTGCCGTCGAGGCGCCGCTGACTGGCCGGGGTTATTCGGCGGACGTCGAAAGCCGGATCAGGAGGAACCGTCACGAATCGCGCAACGCCAAGCGCGTCACGCCGGATGACCCACGGGATCCGCAGCCTGTGCCGACGCCCACTCCCACGTCTTCGACAATCCCTCCTGCATGCTCACCAGAGGCTCATACCCGGTTGCCTGACGAGCG
Source organism: uncultured Gemmatimonadota bacterium (assembly GCA_902826615.1). GTDB lineage: Bacteria > Gemmatimonadota > Gemmatimonadetes > Gemmatimonadales > Gemmatimonadaceae > RBC101. Next base: position 275,165 of record CADEFN010000002.1, on the reverse strand, counting down.
CGATCGAGTGAGGCGAGGGAATGCTTGATATCCCCCGGTCGAGGAGGCTGGTAGTCGATGTCGATAGGATGACCAGAGAGTCGGCCGACCTCGTTGATGAGGTCCATCAGACTGATGCGGCGTCCGCCACCCACATTGGTGACTTGCCCACTGGCCTGCTCGGCAGGGGCCGAGGCGGCGAGAAGGTTGGCGTGTACGACGTTGTCGACATACGTGAAGTCGCGTGTCTGCAGGCCATCGCCAAACACCGTCATGCGCCCACGTGTCAGTGCGGCACGCATCACGAGGGGAATCACGGCGGCGTAGGGACCGTTGGCATCCTGTCGCGGTCCGAACACGTTGAAGTACCGTAGCGCCACACCCTCGACGAGCCCCGCTCGTGCGTAGGCCAGCGTGTACTGCTCCGCTGAGAGCTTGGAAGCTGCATACGGCGATTTGGGCAGCGGCTCGGCGTCTTCGGCCTTGGGGAGGGCAGGGGTCTCACCGTAGACGGAGCTGGAGCTGGAGAAGACACACCGTCGGACCCCGTGTTTGCGCGCGGCCTCGAGCAGACGAACCGTGCCATTCACATTGACCTCGTGTGTGGCGATCGGGTCGCGCATGGAGCGCGAAACGCTGGCCAGCGCGGCGAGGTGGAACAGGGTGTCGACGCCTTTCATGGCCCGGTCGCAGGCGTCCACGTCACGGATGTCTTCGTGAAGGAACTCGATGCCGGATTCGACCGCGGCCAGGTTCTCGCGGAATCCCGTGCTCAAGTTGTCGAGCACGCGCACGGTGTGACCGCGCGCGAGGAGTGCGCGTACAAGGTGAGAGCCGATAAAACCTGCACCACCGGTAACGAGGACTGTTGACGCCATGACGAGATAGTTGAGCTTTCGGCGCGACCGTCGGCCGCCCTCGACTGCAGGCCCGTCCGGTGGTACTGGCGGGGCGCGCGGACACATGTGAGTTGAACAATAGACGAACAAGGGACGAAATGGCCACCCTGCTGGTGCTGGGTTCGACGGTACTGCTGCTTGTGACTTGGGTCGGCTATCCCCTGACGATGGCGCTCCTTTCGCGACTGAAGGGTCGCGAAGTGGAGCCTGCCGAGCAGAGGCCCGGGCCAGTCACGGCCGTGGTGTGCACCCGTGGGCCCGCCGACCTCGTGCGGGATCGAGTCGAGAACCTGCTCGCGTGCGAGTGGCCGGAGGGACGTCCCGACGTGGTGGTGGCGCTCGACGCGTCGACCCCTGCCGAGGTGGAACGCGAGACGCGTGTGTTGTGTCCCCAGGCGCGCGTCGTCCGCGCCGAGGGTCCGGCAGGCAAGCCGGGGGCGGTGAACGTGGGCGTGGCGCAGTCCACTTGTGACGTGGTTGTGATGTGCGACACAGCCCAGCGCTTTGAGCGAGACACGCTGATGGTTCTTGCACGCGCCATGAGCAACCCCGCGTTCGGAGCGGTGTCGGGGCGGCTCGAACTGGCCGCCGGCTCGACGAAGACACTCGTCGGGCAGTATTGGCGGATGGAGCGCCGTCTTCGGGAGGACGAGGCACGGGTGCATTCGGCGGTTGGTGTGACCGGCGCGGTGTACGCGTTGCGGCGCACCGCGTTCCGTCCGTTGCCCGCGGGCGTGATCCTCGACGATGTCTTCACACCGATGGATCTGGTGCTGCGCGGCTACCGGGTAGGATTTGCCGCTTCGGCGGTGGCACGAGAAACGCGTACGCCCGACGTCGCACAGGAAGGAAGACGCAAAGAACGCACGCTGACGGGGGTTCTGCAGCTGGTAGCGCTCATGCCTGAGGTGCTTCGCCCGTGGAAGAACGCAATCTTCACACAGTTTGTGTGCCACAAGTTACTGCGGCTGGGCACGCCTCCGCTTATTCTCGCGCTCGCTGCAGGCAGCCTCGTTGAGACGTGGCGGCTCGCGCAGGGGTGGCCGCCCGCGATGCAGCGCATTGCGGGCGGCGCGGCTGGTGTGGCGACAGTGGTGGTGCTGGCGCTGCCCCGCTTACGAGCCCTCTTGCACGAGTTCGTCGCGATTCAGGTGGCGGTGGTCCGAGCCCTGTGGCGAGCGGCGCGTGGGCAGTGGGAGGTGTGGTAGACGCGGCAGTCGCGTCGTGGGTGCGCTGGATCACAGGCGGTATGACCCGCACATGCGTGCCTCGTGTGTGCGCTGGATCGCAGGACAAATTGGCCCCGTTTTTCGTAGTTAGCCGCGTTGCGCCCCGGGTCGCCCGAGCGTCTCTGTGGTGCACGTAGAAGATCCCCGCAAGACCCCCACACGAACCGCCGCTCCTCCCCGGAAAGGCGGGTCGATAAACTGGCAAACGGGCCGAAAGACCCGGACGCAAAGCCACAGAGCTTCCTCGCACTCCGGTGCGAAATGCTGGCTGGGCCGCCGACCTCCCCGGAGGAATTCTTCCGAATGCGCTTCACACGTTATGCACGGCTGGTACTCACCACGCTGATCGCCGGCGCCTGCGGTACCGAGGCCGCGATCGACACGGCGCCGGCCGACCCCACACCCGCAGACCTCCTGCGCGTCCAGGTCACAACGCAGCACGACTCGATCCTGATCGGCGACTCCAAACCCTTCGCCGCAGTGGTCACCAACCAGTTCGGCCAGACCCGCGACGTGGCCGTGTCGTGGAAAGTGCGGGACGAAGCGATCGGCACCATCACCGGCGCCGGTGCATTCACTGCGTTTGCCGTCGGACGAACCCAGGTGATCGCCGCCATCGCCGGTCACGCGGACACCACTAACGTCGTGGTCGTCCCGGGCGCGAACCTCAAGGTTGAGCCGGAAATCGTCGCCGTCCCCGAAGGCGACACGCTGCGCTTTGCCGCCCTCTTTGGCTCGAGCGACGCCGCTGGCGCTCGCATCGTGTCGCAGGCTCAAACCTGGAGCACGAGCGACACGCTCGTGGCGATGATCGACGGCGACGGACTCCTCGTTGCCCGTGATTCGGGTGACGTCACGATCAGTGTCGCAACCGCATCGGCATCGGCGACGGCCCAGGTGTCCGTCATCAAGGGTGCCGCGAGCCGCATCGTCGTCACTCCAACAACCACGACGATCGCGACGGGAGGGGCAGTCACCCTCACCGCCGTGGTATACGACAACGCCGGACGCGTACTGACCCGCAAAATCACCTGGTCCACGAGCGCTCCGGCCATCGCGACGGTGTCGGGCGCTGGCCGTGTCACTGGTTTGACCAAGGGCTTCGCGACCATCTCCGCCAGAGCCGAAGGCATCACGGGTTCCGCCCTCGTCAACGTGGGTCCTCCGGCGACGGCATCGGTGCGCCTGACGCTCCAGGCGTCGCAGATTGCCCTCGGCGCGACGACTACGGCGACGGGGCAGGCGCTGGACGCGAGCGGGGCAGTCATCCCCGGCGCTCTGATTGCCTACAACAGTTCACAGCCCTCCGTTGCGACCGTCAACGCCAGTGGTGTCGTCACGGCAATGGCCGAAGGCACAACGACCATCAACGCCATCTCGGGCGGAAAGACGGCGTCGCAGACGCTGACGGTCATTCGGCCCGTTCCCACCACGCTCAGCATCGTGCCGGCCGCGCCTGGCGTAGCCCAGGGCAAAACCGCTCAGCTCAGCGCCGACATTCGCGACCAGACCGGTCGACAAATGACCGGCATTACCGTGAACTGGAGCTCCTCGACGCCGGGCGTCGCCACTGTGAGCAACAGCGGCCTGATGACAGGTGTGAGCGCCGGTACTACTTCCATTACAGCAAGTGCGGCTGGTTTGTCGAAGAGTGCGACCGCAACGGTCACTCCTGTTCCGGTGGCCACGGTGTCGGTTTCGCCCTCGTCAGTAACGCTGGACCCGGCCCAGACACAGACCTTGGCCGTCGTCCTGCGTGATGCGGCCGGCAACGTGCTGCAGAACCGCGTAGTCGACTGGTCTTCGTCCGCGCCCACCGTGGCGACAGTCAACAGCGTGGGACAGGTCACAGGTGTGGCTGCGGGTTCCGCGGTGATCACCGCTCTCTCCGAAGGGCAGACAGCCACCGTGTCCGTGACGGTGACCGCGGCCCCGCAGCCGATTGTTGGCTCGGTGACCGTTACACTGAATGCGGCGAGCATCACAGTCGGTCAGAAGACGCAGGCAACGGCCTCGGTCTTCGATCAGGGCGGCGCCCCGATGACGGGGCAGACGATCACCTACGCGTCATCGGCGCCGACGGTCGCAAGCGTCTCGGCCACCGGTCAGATCACTGCGCTCGCCGCGGGCTCCACCACGATCACGGCAACCGCTGGCGGCGTCTCTGGGGCAGCTCTCCTTTCGGCCACACCAGCCCCGACGGGCGCTGTCGCTTCCGTAACGGTGGCGCTCTCCAAGCCGGGACTCGTCGCTGGCGGGTCCGCGCTGGCGACCTCGACACTCAAGGATGCCAACGGCACCGTTGTTTCCGGAGTCGTATCCTGGAGCAGCTCCGCGCCGACGGTAGCCACCGTGTCGTCGAACGGTACAGTGAGCGGGATCGGTGCAGGCACCGCCAACATTCGCGCGCAGTCCGGAACGGTCAGCGGTGCAGCGCCGATCTCTGTGACTGTAAAGATCGGGAGCACCAACCCCCCGGCCACTATCGCCGTCACTCCGAGTACGGCCACGCTCGATCAAGGCACAACGCTGCAGCTCTCTGATGATGTACGGGACGCTGGCGGCGCACCGGTTTCCGCGACCGTGACATGGTCTTCCCAGAACAGTTCTATCGCCACGGTGTCCGCCAACGGTCTGGTGACTGCGGTCGCGGCGGGTACCACGAGCATTGTGGCGTCCACTTCCACCGGCCTCACCGCGTCGGCATCGATTACGGTCACGGCGCAGGCCCCGGCGCCGGTGGCGACCGTCACGGTTTCGCTCGCCGCGTCGAGCATTCAGGCGGGTCAGGGCACCCAGGGTACCGCGGTGGCCAAGGATGCAGCTGGAAACGTGCTCACCCGCACGGTGGCCTGGTCGTCGTCAAACACCGGTGTGGCCACGGTGGCAACCAATGGTTTGGTGACCGGCGTGACGCCGGGCTCGGCGACGATTACCGCCATCATTGGTGGTGTGAGCGGGTCCGCGTCGGTGAGCGTCACCCAGCCGCCGGCACCGCCGCCACCACCGGCAGGTTCCATCGCACTGCTCATCAAGCGCTACGACAACGGCAGCGGCACGGTGCTGGTCTCCAACGGTATTCCGCTGGCGCAGGGCGCACTCTTCCCCAATCAGCTGCGCAACTTCCGTGTCCTCGTGAACGGGGTGGAGCAGTCCATCTATGCCGAGGCGCTGACCGGGTTGCATCGAGATGGCTCGTTGCGCACGATTTTCGTCCAGTTCTACAACAACGTGCCGGTCACCGGTCAGGCGACGGGCGCCCTGGTCATCGGGCAGGCACGAACCACCACCGACATTCCGGCCCCGACGGCCAACCGCACCACCATCACGGCCTTTGCGTTGCCGAGTGACCCCAACTACCTGGTGCAGACCGATCTGAATGGTCCGACGATCACGTCGGCGGCCGCACGCGCACTGGGTGGCGTGTTCAACAAGTACGAAGGTGATTTCGCCTACTTCGCGAACGTGCACTGGAATCAGGACGGCGCCAGCTGGAGTGGGGCCAACTATTACGATCGCGCGCTCATCTACTATGCCATGTGGGTTCGCACGGGTAACCCGGACTACTTCTATCGCGGTACCGCGATCGCGGTGGACTATCGGGTGAATTACCTCGAGGCAAATGCCTACGCGACCTCCCCACACTGGTCGCAGGTGGAAGGGCTCGAGCAGCACTACCTGCTGTCGGGCGACAGCAAGACAAAGTTTGCCGTGGCTCGCGTTGCCGAACAAATGCGGGGGTACCCACTCGCCGACACGACGTTCACACTCTGGATGGAGAGCCGGATTCAGGCCCGCTCGCTCCAGGCGCTGTACACGGCATGGCGGATCGGTGCGGTTGGCCCGGCCAACCTCAACCTCCCGGCATTGATCGACAAGGCCATCGACGACATCCTCAAGACGCAGCGCTCCAATGGAAGCTTTGGCTGGCCCAACACCTGCGACTACAGCCTCAGCTACATGAACGGGCTGCTCAACGATGTCTTCATCAAGGTGCACACGTACTACCGGGCTGATCCACGGATGCTCTCGATGGTACAGAAGAATGCCGACTACCTCTGGAATGCCGAGTGGCTGTCGGCCAGCAACGCCTTCAAGTACATCACGCAGAACTGTACCTCGCAGGCCTCGGGTTACGTGGGAGGCCCGGTGCCCGCGGTCGACTTGAACAACCTGTTCGTGACCTCGTACTCCTGGCTGTACAATCGTACGGGCAACGCCACGTACAAAACCCGAGCCGACCAGATCTTTGCCGGCGCGGTCAACGGGTCATTCATCAATGGCTCGAAACAGTTCAATCAGCAGTACACGTCGTCCTTCCGGTATCTCGCGTACCGTCAGTAGTCGCTTGACAGAAAGCTCGCGCGCCACGCCGGGAACGCTCCCGGCGTGGCGTGTGCGTTGGTACATTCCCATTTCGTGAAACGCTCGCCTTCCATTCCATGGCTGGTCGCGACCATCGCTCTGGCAGCGTTCGGTCGCGGGCTCCCTGCACAGGGACCGTCCCTCGCGCCCATCGACCTGCGGATTCAGCGCTTCGATGGCCGGTCGGGGCCCGTGGTGGTGTCGAACGCCATCCCGCTACCGCCAGGAGCCGTCCGGCCCGATCAGGTCAATCGGCTGCGGCTGACGGTCGAGGGCGCTGAAGTCCAGCGCAACACGCAGGCACTCGCGGGACTGCACCGTGATGGGACCCTCCGGTCGGTACTGCTCCAGTTCATGTTCGATGTACCGCCCAGCGGGTGGAAAAGCGGGACAATTTCGTTAGGCTCGCCCGTCACCACCACCGGATTTCGGGAGCCCGAAGGCTTCGACCGTGGCGTGGCAGATGCCGTGGCGCTTCCCACCGATGTGGCCTATCTCGTTGGCACCGGTATCAATGGGACGACGGTCTCTGTCAGCGATTCCCGCGCCGAGGGCCCCGCCTTTGCCGCCTACGAGGCAAACTTCTCGAAGTGGTCGGACTTCCACTGGAAGCTCGATGGCGAGAATTGGAGCGGGGCGAACTACTATGACCGCGCTCTCATCTACTACGCATTCTGGGTTCGCTCGGCCAACCCGGTCTACTTCCGGCGTGCCACACAGATCGCTCGGAACTACCGCCGCAATTACCTGGAGGCCAACCAGTACGGCACCAGTCCGCACTGGTCCCAGCCTGAGGGTGTGGCGCAGCACTATCTGCTCACCGGTGATGAGGCGTCGCGGTTTGCGGTCGCGCGGATCGCCGAGCAGCTCCAGGGAGGATATCCCTTTGCCGACACGCTCAACACGCCATGGATGGAAAGCCGCATCCAGGCCAGGGCCATTCAAGCCCTGCTGACCGCCTGGCGTCTGAATGCCGTTGGCCCCAAGGCGATCAAGCTCGATCAGCGTCTCACGCGTGTGGTGGAACGGAGCATGTCGGTTCAGCGGCCCGACGGCAGCATGGGGTGGCCCGCTACCTGCGGCCAGAGCCTCAATTTCATGCTTGGGCTCCTCAACGATCAGCTGATCAGCGTCCACACGCACTTCAAGCCCGACACAGCCATTCTTCGTTTTGTCAAACGAAGCACGGACTATCTCTGGTCGACACAGTGGGTCGACGCGCAGCAATCCTTCAAGTATCTGTCGGGCCGCTGCGCGAAGAACGCGCAGGGGGAGGATGTAGGTGGGGCAGTCCCGTCGCCGGACCTCAACCTTCTGTTCGTCACCTCGTTCGGATGGCTGTACCAGCAGACCGGCGACGTGAAGTACCGGCAATGGGGCGACCGGGTTTTCGCGGGTGGTGTGAAGGGCGCCTACCTGCAGGGCAGCAAGCAGTTCAACGAGAGCTACACCAGCTCCTATCGGTACCTCGCGCTCCGCCGACCGCCGACGTGAGCCCATCAAGCACCACGCTCCGCCGCTGGCGCGTTATCACCAATCTGCGCGCGTTCAACCATCCCGATTGCGAGACCGTCGTAGTGGAGACCGGCGCGAGCGGGGCTGGACGCTGGACGTCGGCCTGGCGCCTGGCACGCATGGCCACCACTGCCGATGCGGTGCTGCTCAACTGCGCGGTCGCCGACACGCTGGCGCTCTGTGTGCTGCTGCGTCTGATGCCGTGGGTCCGCACGCGACTCGTGGTGTCAGACCCGGTAATGAATCCACCGGTTGGGCCGTTTGGAGTCCAGCGGGCAGCTCTCAAGAAGTGGCTGCTGCGACGCGTCGATCGTTTTGTGACGCATCAGCGCGACCTGTCGGCCTACGATCGTTGGTACGGCATCGGGCCGTCGCGCAGCACGTTCGTACCATTCAAGGTGAACCTGCGTGAGGTAGTGGAGCGGCTCGAAGTCACCGACGGCGACTACATCTTTGCCTGTGGCATTACCAATCGGGACTGGCCAACGCTTGGTGCCGCGACGCGGAACCGCCCCTATCCGGTGGTTGTCTCCATGCCCGACGACGAGCAGCTGCGGCGCATGGGAGCCATCGCGATTGCGCCCCGGCGCAGCGATTTTTCGGAGGCGGCCCGCTTCGTCGTCAACGGTGCTGATCCGGAAGAGTGGCTGCGCCTCGCTGCGGGGGCGCGTCTGATTGTGCTGCCGGTCACGACGACCGCCATCAATCCGTCGGGCGTGAGTACGCTGCTCTCGCTCATGGCGTTAGGCAAGTGCCTGGTGATCAGTGATGGCCCGGCCACACGCGATGTGGTGACGGAGCAGGCGATCGTCGTCGCACCCGGTGATCCGGAGGCCCTGGGGCAGGCGATTGATCGCGCCTGGGGCGATGCGGGACTGCGCGAGCGTGTGGCCGAGCAGGGCAAAGCGTTTGCGGCATCGCTGGGTGGCGCCGAACGGCTGCTCGGAGACCTCGCGCGCATCGTCGTCGACGAAGTGCGCCGCGCCGGCTAAGGGGTGAGGCTTGCCGTCATCGGGCGGCGCCGGTAGTACGACACTGGAGGCAATGGCCCGACCGGTCCCTGTCGTTCGTATCCGGCGTTCTCGACCATTACCACGATCGCGTCTGGCGGCGTGCCAACAAACGCGAGCACCTCGGGGCTGAGCTCTCGCATGACCACCGGCAACACCTCGGCGTGACCACTCGAGTCGGGTTCTTCGAGAGAGCGGAGCAGCACCCGCGTGGTGTCGAGCAGACCCGATGCGCGCACGGCGAAGCTGGTGCCCAGCAGTTCGTAGTTTGTAAGATGCCGCGCCCTGGTTTCTGCTGCCGCCCAGTCCACCGCATGCGTCAGGAGATACGGCAGACGTACTCGCGTCACGGCGGATTCTCGTTCGCTCGTTCCTGGTTCGAAGCGGACCCGTACCAGCGTCGTGCCCTCACCCAGCCCTGCGTCGCGCGCTGCGCGCACCACGTCGGAGACCAGCGGCACAATCGCGGCGCTTCCGCGAAGGTGCATGGCAACACCGAGGCCGCTGGACACCACCATGAGCAGGATGGCAGTACGCGACACACGCGCCGGCGCTTCGATGAATGCCCACACCATGAGAAGGACCCAGGCGAAGTAGCCGAGCCTGGCATCGATGAAAGCACCGCGCAGTTGGGCATCAGCCGCCAGAAATCGCACCAGCAGTAGCACACCCGCCGTCGCCAGGAGCGGTTCGCGTACAAGGGCCCAGGAACGCTGTCGCCAGCGGCGGTGCATGGCGACCGCCAGGACGAGCGCCCCGATTCCCGCCACGAACCTGCCGTCGGCGTGCGGCCAATGGAATGTCTCGAAGGCGTCCATGGGAAAGGTGACCACACTCTCCAGCAGCTCCTTCCCGCTCGTCAAGAAACCGGGTGCCTCACCCGTCTCGGTCACGCGCGAAGCGGCAAAGGCAGCCACCAGCATGGGGCCGCTAGCCGCCGCACCGCTCAGGGTGATCGGGGGCTTCTCAAGCGCCGCCCCCGCACGCCGCGAGGCCAGAAACAGGGCGCAGAAGGTCAAACCAACAAACAGGGAAGGGACGGGATGAAGTACGACACCAGCGATTTGCAGCAGCGCCACCAGCATAGCGTCACGCGGCCGGGGATTGTGCCGATGACGCAGGATCCACCCGATGCAGAAGAACGCGAGGGCGGTGGACAGCGAAAACCCCCAGAAGCCGGCCCAGAGGAACCAGGTGTTGCCAAGCACGAGGCCGAGGGCGACACTGGTCTCGCGGTCTACTCCTGCACTCCTCGCGAACCAGGCGACAGACGCCACGCCGAGGACCAGGGAGAGAACGACCATGCTCTTGGCGGCAGCGCCAGCCCCGAAGGCGAGCAGCGGCCACAACAGGACAGGTACACCCCAGTTTGGTACTGTGAGCGGACGAAGCTCGGCGAATCCGGAAAAGATGCCGGCAGGGTGCTGCAGCAGATCGCGCGCGACGATCGCGTTGTAGACATGCGATCCGCCATCGTTGGTGAGCGGATACGGTCCGATGAGCATGATCCCGGCGACGAGCACCAGCAGCACCGCGCCGGAAATCGCCGCTACCCCCACGCCGGGGAGCGTCTCGGTTTCCTCACGTGTGCGTGCGTGCGGCGGGAAAGCCGGCAGAGCACCACGCGGTGAGACGGTGTTGGACGGCACGGCGGCAGGAGGGATCTTCGAGTGATGTCACGCCGGAAAGCTCCGGCCGACAAACCGAACCCAAACTACCTGTTTCGGTGGCGTCGCACGAGAGGCAACTCGCTCCGGATCGTTTGTTACAGTTGTTGCGTGACGCAGGTCACGTCGTGACGCGGTGCGCGGTGGCGGCGCGCCATCCTGCGCTCAGCGACTGGCCGATGCCGCGCCACGAATATCGCGCTTCGACGAAGGCCCGCCCCGCCGCGCCAAGCCGCGCCACGAGTGACGCGTCCCCTTCCAGACGGGTGACCTGCGCGAGGAACTCCGCAGTCGTGTTGGCGCGGAGATAGTGCACGCCATCCTCGAGTCCAAGACCCTCGACACCAAGGTCGGTGGACACCAGCGCCCGTTGCATCGACAGCGCATCGAGAATCTTGAGGCGTGTGCCGCCCCCGATGGTGATCGGGCAGAGATAGATGGGCGCTTCGGTGATGTAGGGGCGCACATCGTCCACGAATCCCGTAACGCGCAGCCGTGGATCGGCTGAGCCCGCCTGCACCAGCTCTTCGGGAGGCTGGCGACCCACCACCGTCATGCGACGCCGACCGTCATGCTCTGCGAGTGCCGGCCACAGCTCACGGGCGAGATACCGCATGGCCTCGCGATTCGGGAACCAGTCCATCCCACCTGCAAACACCATGTGGTGTGGTTGGGGCGCCACCCCGGCCGCCGGTTCGAAGAAATCGAGGTCCACCCCGTTAGGCACCGTGACCACCGGTACCGGTCCGGCCAGGGCTTGCAGTCGCTCGCCGTCGAGATCGGAGACCACGAGGTTCACACCGGCCCGCGGCGCCCACGCTCGCTCCGCCTGCTCAACCCAGCGCGCCTGACGCGTGAAGAACAGCCGCGCCGCTCCGCTGCCTGCGGCCGCACGCCGGCGGAGGAGATCGCTCTCGATGTTGTGGTGATTAAGGGCCAGCGGTACCCCGCGCAGCGCGGCGAGATAGTGGGTGAGAAACACAACGTCGGCGTGCACCAGGTCAAAGCCTGTCCGTGCGAGACCAGCGACATGTTCGCTCATCGCAGGTACCATGAACAGGCGGTCCCAATACGATGGCGCCATCGTGAATCCCAGTCCCGCGGCCAGGCCACGACGCCAGCGGCTCGCCGGAAACGGGAAGGTCCTCACCGACGCCGCGTGCTGACGCAGTATCGTGCGGGATTCCTCGAGCGCTTCGCGGGAGGCATGGGCGCCGGGGGCTTCGAGCGAAACGAGATGTACCTCGTGCGTGCGGCACGCCTCCACCAGGAGGTTGTGACTGCGCTGCAGCGCCCCATGACCCGTTGGGGGGTGCGGAACGAAGTGCGACAACCAGAGCACCTTCATGCGCGCAGCCAGGCGTCGAGCATGAGCAGTGAGTACAGTCGCTGACTGTGGTCTCGCCCGCCGCGCACGTGCTCATCGATGATGGCGCGCAGGCCGGCGGGATTGATCCATCCCCCGTCCATCAGCGGGCCGTCGTCGAGCATGGCCTGCGCCCGCGGGCGCAACGTGGTGCGGAACCAGGGCGCGAGCGGCAGCGAGAATCCCTGCTTGGGGCGCTCGAAGTGCTGGCGGGGCACATGCCGGGCGAGCACGTCACGCAGAATGCGCTTGCCACCGCCGGCATCCACCAGGTACTCGTCAGGCAGCGACAGCCCGAAGTTCACGACGCGATGATCAAGGAGTGGTGCCCGGGCTTCGAGCCCATGCGCCATCGACGCCACGTCCACCTTGGGGAGGAGGCAGTCGGCCAGGTAGGTGCGCAAGTCGACATACCGCATCCGCTGGGTAGGAGTGCCCTGCACATGCTCGTAGAGTTCGGTGAGCATGCCCTCGGTGCTCTGCGTCCTGTTGCGGCGGACCTGCTGCAGGGCGGGTCCGAGCAGTGTGCGCGATTCGTGGGCGTTGATGAACGAACGTTGGGCCGCAAAACGCCGGCCGGCCGGTGCGGTGCCGAGCATGGTCAGGGCTCGCGCGAGTCGTCCGGCACCCGGCAGCGCCGCGACAGGCGTCAGCGCCGAACCCAGCGCGGCCGCCAGAGCCGGCGGACACCAGCGCGCCAGACGTTCCAGCGAGGCGGCGGTCGCATACCACTTGTAGCCAAGGAACGCCTCGTCGCCCCCATCGCCACCCAGCGCGACGGTCACACGCTGCCGGGTGTGCTGCGAAAGAATCCAGGTGGGAATGGCTGACGAATCCGCAAAGGGTTCGCCATAGTGCCACGCCAGCGAAGGAATCAGCTCGAGCACCTCGGCGTGCACCGTGAACGTCTCGTGGATCGTGCCGGTATGCGCCGCGACGGCGGCCGCGTGGGCCGATTCGTCAAAGGCCGCATGATCGAACTGAATGGAAAAGGTGCGAATTGGCTGGGCACTTTCCTTCGCGGCCAGGGCGGTCACCAGCGACGAGTCGATGCCACCACTGAGAAAGACGCCTAACGGCACGTCGGAGCGCAACCGGAGCCGCACGGCGTCCTTGGCCAGCGCCTCGAGTGCATCACAGGCCTCGGCATACGTGCCGCCAAACATCGGCCCCGGCCGCGGATCCCAGAAACGGCGCACCTGCATGGCACCACCCGACACGGTCGTGATGGTGCCGGCCTCCAGCTTGCCCGCACTCTGGTAGATCGTGGAAGGTGCGGGGATGTAGCCGAGGGTGAGGTAGTCGTCGACGGCCTGCGGGTTCACCGGCCACGCTCCCGGCACCGAGTCCTTCAGCGCGGAGAGTGACGAGGCAAACCAGAGAATGCCGCCGTGCTGCACATGGAAGAGCGGCTTCTTCCCCATCCGGTCGCGCGCGAGCAGGGCACGTCCCGTCCGGTCGTCCCAGAAGCAGAAGACGAACATGCCGAGCAGGCGATCGAGGCAGGCCTCGCCCTCGCGCAGCAGGAGCCGGAGGAGCACTTCGGTGTCCGACGCCGTACGAAAGCGTTCACCTGCTGCCTCGAGCTCCTTGCGCAGCTCCAGGTAGTTGTAGATCTCGCCATTGAACACCAGCCCGCATGATCCATCCTCCGAGACCATCGGCTGCTGACCGAGCGCGAGATCGATCACCGAGAGTCGTCGGTGGCCAAGCACCGCGCGCCCCGAGGGAGCGCGCCAGGTGCCGGTGCCGTCGGGGCCACGATGCGCGAGCCGATCGGTGAGATGTGCGACAGCATCCACCGATGGACCGGTGGATGACGCAAGGCTGATCGCCCCGGAAATGCCGCACATCAGCGCGGCGCTCCCGAGTGAGACACAGCCTCGTAGATCTCGAGGTACCGGTCGAGCATGGCCTGTTCGGAGTACGTGGATCGGACGACATCGAGTGAGGCCTCCGCGAGGGAGGCCCGTCCCGTGGCATCGTCCCGGAGCTCGCGGAAAGCACGAGCCATCGCGGGCGCGTCGTCATGGGGTACCAGACGCGCCAGCTGACCCTGATGCGTGAGGGCTGGTGTTCCTCCCACCGCCGTCGCGACGACCGGAATACCGGTGGCCATCGCTTCCAGGATGCTCATGGACGTCCCTTCAAGGACGGACGACAGGGCAAAAACGTCAAAGGCGCGGTAGAGCGGGGCAGCGTCGGTCACCTCGCCGGCAAATCGGATCGAGTGCTGAACGTTGAGCTGCGCCGCCAGGGCCTCGAGTGAGGCACGCATCACCCCATTGCCGATCAGCACCAGCACCGATTCCGGGGCACCGGCGTGGAATTCGGCGAAGGCCCGCAGCAACATCGCCTGATTCTTGATGGGGTCGAGGCGGGCGACATGTCCCACCACAAACGCCCCCGCCTCGACACCTAACGAGGCCCTGGCCGCGTCGCGCTCCCCGGGGCTGAACCGCGTCGTATCCACGCCATTGATCACGACCTCCACACAGGCGCGGCTGATTCCGCAGCGCTGTACGAGCCGTTCCGCCAGCGACTCCGACACCGCCACCACACGATCGGTGGACCAGGCTGCCACTCGGCGCAACACATCGTTGTACCAGGGCTCGTTCTGCACAATGCCGTGGAAGGTATGCACCACCCCCGGCACACCCGCCGCGCGCGCGGCCCGTGCCGCCTTGAGCCAAACCCCAGAGTGCGCATGCACCACGTCGAGTTGCCGGCGCCTGAAGTGAGCGGCCAGTGCTGGCGCCGAGAGATTGGTCTTGAGACCGGGGGTGGGGATCACCGTGACGGGAATGCCAAGCCGGCGGGCTTCATCTCCGAGGGTGCCAGCAGATTCCAGGGCCGTGACCTGCACATCGAGGCCACGGGCCCGATACGCCTGCGCCATCGAGACAATCAGGCGTTCCATTCCGCCCATCTCGAGTGTGGGCGTCACCATCTCGATCCGCAGTGGTCTATCCTTCCTCATCGGGCCGTGCGGGCGCGGGTGAGGACCTCGTCGTACAGCGTGCGGAGTGCGTCGGCGCGATGGGCGAGAGAAAAGCGTTCGCTCGTGGCTTTGCGTCCCGCTGTCGCCTCGGGTCCAGAGTACTTGCCGCGGAGCGCATCCCCAATCGCCGCAGCGAGTGCTGTCGGATCCGACGATGGGACCATGGCACCAGCACGAGCATCCGTCAGGATTTCGGGGACACCGCCAACGGCCGTTGCCACCACCGGCCGATCGGCGGCCAGGGCCTCGAGCAACACGTTAGGCATGCCTTCGGAACGACTGGGCAGCACCACGACATCAAACTGCGGATAGAGATCCCGCACTTCGGCACGATGCCCGGTGAAGGTGACACGTCCGGCAAGCCCTGGCGCCGCGGCTCGTGCAGCGAGTGCCGCACGCTCGGGTCCATCACCCACAATGACGGCGTGGGCTCCCACGCCCTGGGCCGCGAGTTGCTCGAACGCGTCCAGGAACACATCGACGCCCTTTTCCCATGACAGCCGACCAATGACCCCCACACGTGGACCCGGCGGCAGCGATGCTGGGCCCTCGACGGGCGCGACCGCGGCAGAGGGAAGGACCGCGTTGGGGACCACCCGCACACCGCCGCGAGTGTTGCGGATGTGGCCCCGCTGACTTTCCGACACCACCACCGCGGCGTCGGCCAGCTGCAGCAACCGGGTGTCGATCCAGTTGTAGAGCTGCACCTTGCGGTCTTCGAGCGTGATGCCGTGAAAGAACCCGATCCAGGGCACGCCCAGCTGGCGGTGTGCCAGCGCGGCGACAGCTGCCGGCTTGTAGGAGTGGGACTGGATGAGGTGCGCGCCGTGTTCCCGCGCCAGGGTAGCGACCAGTGTCGGGACGCGCAGGTCGAGACGGCTGCGCTCATGCACCACGGCCGAGCGAATACCCTGGTCTTCCAGAAAGCGCGCATACGCGCCGGGGGATTGTCCGGCACGCTGAAAGGTGATCACCTGGAGGTCGACGTTGCGCTCGGCGAGGGGGCGCCAGATGGCGGCCAGTTGCCGACCCGGCCCCGACACGATGTGAGTATCCATCAGTGCCGTGACGCGTAGTGGTTCCATCACGAGATGATCAGGTCGG
The DNA here is from genome assembly GCA_902826615.1 of uncultured Gemmatimonadota bacterium. Classification (GTDB taxonomy): domain Bacteria; phylum Gemmatimonadota; class Gemmatimonadetes; order Gemmatimonadales; family Gemmatimonadaceae; genus RBC101. Next base: position 259,030 of record CADEFN010000002.1, on the reverse strand, counting down.
GCGGCGTTCGAAGGCGGCTGCGTACCGGCGTGAGCGCCATCCGGGCGTGCCCCAGGCTGGACCTGAGGCGGGGCGCTGCGGCATTCTGCCCGGCGTTGGGCCTTCAGTCCCGGTGCTGCGATTGGCGACTCCGTCCGCGAACCCGATCATGGCAACTACGGCGAACGCCGGGACGAAATACGCGTGCGAAAGGAAGTACGCGCCGCCAGCGAAGGAGGTCATGGCGGCGATGAACTCGGGCCGCTGGTCGGTGAGACCAGTCGTGCCACGTTTGACCCGCGCGAGCCGAAGCGCGGTGCGCCCCGCCGTGAGCAAAATGAGAAGGAAGAGCGCGCCGCCTGGAACTCCCAGCTCGGTCGTGGACTGCACATACGCGTTGTGAGGGGCAGACCACTTACCGGTCATGCCGATCTCTTTCATGTACATGCCGTCGGCGGTTTCGAAGCCACGCACACCAACACCCGAAATCGGGTTGCGCGAGATGTAAATCCGGGCGCGCCGCCAGATCGCTTTGCGTCCCCAGAAATCGGTGTTGTTGTAGTCGCTCTCCAGCGAGCCAATCCCCGTGATACGGTCGCGATAGCTCTGAGGGGCGATGGCCCACACCAGGGGGATGGCAACAGCCGTGGCGAGGATGATGGTGCCGCGTCGTTTGCCTGGCTGAAGCAGAATGAGCGTCGTCACCCCTACGCCGAAGGCCAAAGCGCCCCCTCGCGAGCCCGTCCACATGACGCCGGCGACGAGTACGCCGGTGGCTACGAGCCAGCCGACCTTCTGGAGCGTCGTCTTGCTCGTGAGCGCCAAGCCGAACGCCAGCATCGCTGCAATGTTGGCGAGCGCGGCCAGGTCGTTGGGATCGAGACTGGTGCCGCCCAGCCGTCCCATGAATCCATCACCCATGGCTTTCAGCCCAACCAGATGGATCAACGCCGAGACGACAAAGGCCCGCTGCATTGCACGCAGGTTGGCCTCCGTTCTGTCGGCCAGCAGCACGCAGCCGAAAAGCACAAAGGTCGGGAGGAAAATGCCTGTAACGGTGTCAAAGGCTCCTCCTCGCCAGAGCGCAAACGGCACCATGGCTGCTGCCCAGAGGAAATAGTGCAGCAGCGAGCGGAAGTGCTTGTTCTGCCACATCAACTGCAGGCGAGCCGGCCCCGCCTGAGGGAAGACCGCGATGGCGGCCACGCTCGAAAAGAGAATGGCGGGGTGGAGAAACGCCATTCCGGGAACCAATTCGTGAACGCGGTTTGATACTGTCGCGATGATGCCGCAAGCAACGGCAACCGACAGGCGCGAGAAGTCGGACTTCTCGGTCGGAGTGACCGAAGAAGCGCCCGCTGCTCGGGCCCCGCCCTGCCAATTTCTCGCTGCTGTTGCCGAAGTACGCATGGATTCCGGGGTGCCGATCGCCAGCTACTGAGCTGGGGACTGATGAGGCCGATTCACGGCAACCATCTCCACATTCCACCGAGCAAGGAATGCGCCGCTAAACATAACCGAGTCCGGCAAGCCGTTGGCGTATCTCAGCTTCCAGCCCCTGTTCAGCGGCCGGGTTTTCTGGCAGGACGCCGATGAGCTCCAGAGTCTTGAGCACCTTCCAGGCCCCCTGGTCCACCGATTCGCTCGACGAATTGATGTGGACTTCAGGCGCCAGCGGTGGTTCATACGGTGAGTTGATGCCCGTGTATTCGGCGATCTCTCCTCGGCGGGCCTTGGCATAGTTGCCGTCGGTATCACGCTTCTCGGCGAGATCGAGCGGACACTCGACATAGACCTCGACGAAGTTGGAGGAGTTTTTCCGAACTTCGTCGCGGGTGCTGCGGTAGGGCGAAACGGCCGCACAGATGGCCAACACGCCGTTGCGCGAGAGCAGTTTGGCCACGTACCCGATGCGCCGCACATTCTCCTCTCGATCTTCCCGGGAGAAACCAAGTCCACGCGAGAGGCTTTCGCGCACTTCGGTGCCGTCGAGCAGTTCGACGGCGCAGCCACGGTCGTAGAGGCGCTGGTACACCTCGTGCGCAATCGTGCTTTTGCCGGAGGATGGAAGACCGGTGAACCAGATCGTGGCGCCCTTGTTATTCACGCGTGTCGCTCGACTGAGGAAGTCCGGCGGTGGCCGGCGGAACTGTGAAGTTTATATCAGGCCGATGATCGGCCACCATAACCAGGCGATCAGCAAGACGATCAGCATCGACGCAATCGTCATGATGCCTCCGGCCTTTACGACGTCCATCATCTTCAGGTACCCCGACGCAAAGACAATGGTGTTCGGGGCCGAGGAGAAGGGCAGCGCGAAGTCGAGTCCCGCGCCGATGGAGGTGGCCAGGGTGAGCGCCGCGGGTGAGGCACCGAGGCGATCGCCGAGGCTGAAGGCGAGGGGAAGCATGACCGCCACGGCGGCGGCGTTGCTCATGAACTCCGACAGGAGCAGCGTGCCGAGCACCACACCTCCAATCGCCGCCAGCGGTGGGATACTCATCCCGCCGATGTAGCGCTCGACCAGCCACCGTGCCGCGCCGGTTTTGTCGATCGCCACGCCTAACGCGATGGCGCCGCCGTACATGAGCACGATGTTCCAGAAAATGCGTCGCTCGGCTTCTTCCCAGGTCATGGTGCGGAAGGCGAAGAGCAGCACGGCGCCGAGGAGGGAAATGATGGCCAGGTCAGCCCGCTCTCCGACCAGTACCCAGGCGGCAATGATGAGGACGACGATGATACCAACACTCCACTGCCGGCGGTTGGCTTTGCCCATGTCTTCCACCGACTTCTCGAGCAGCGCACGCGCCGAGGCGAACTGCACCTCTTCGCGTGGGAAACACCAGCGGAGGATGAAGGGCGCGACGCCCACGGCCAGCACGACCATCGGGAGCGACGCCATCACCCATTCGCCGAAGGTGATGGACCGGCCGTACGACTCCTGCAACATGCCGAGGGCGAGCGCCGCGCGCGTCGATCCCAGCATACTGGCGTTGGATCCGATCATGGCGCCCCACGCCAGCGACAGAAAGAGGGTCTTGGCGTAGTTGCTTTGCAGGGGCCGGAGTCGCAGCGCGAGCGCAACTTCCACGGCGATCGGAAACAACATGGCCGACGTGGCCTGGTTCGGCATCCACAAGGTGCCGAACGCGGCCGCGAACATCATGCCGTTGGCAAAGGCGTACGGAGACTTCTCGAAGTGCCGCAGAAAGAGAAGGGCGCAGCGCTTGGAGAGTCCGCTGTCCACCAGCGCTCCACCGATGATGAACACCCCAATCAGGAAAAACACCGCCGAGCTGCCGAAGGCCGCGAACGCGTCGCTGGGCTTCATGGCTTTGAGGAGGCCAAGGAGCGCGATGGCCAGAAGACCCGTCACGCCGAAGGGCACAACGTTGGTAACCCAGAGGACGGTGCAGAAGATGAAGATTGCGCTGGCCGTTTTGCCTTCGGCGGTCAGACCGGGTGGCAATGGCGCGAAGAACATCCAGAGTGCGACGAGGGCACCGGCAAGGAGAATCGCCCGTTGCCCCCACACCTGCCACGCGGGTTCGCTCTCGCCAGCCGGCGATGAGGTTGGTGTCGAGGCGCGCCGTTCCTGTGGCCACTTGAAGGCAGGCCGAGCTCCTCGACGTTCTATCGGCGGACGCGGGCGCTGGGGATCGGTCATCGGTCAGGTCGCGTGCCGGCGAGCGGCAATCGCGCGATGCAACCGCTCCACATGCGTGTGCTCGAGTCGCACCTGACCCATGAGCCGGCCTTCGTTGACATCCCCATGATCATCCGAGCCACCAGTCACCAGCACATCGAGCCGCTGGGCCAACTCGAGAAAGCGGGTCGTGGCCGCGGCATCGTGGCGCGGGTAGTACACCTCGATGCCGTCGAGTCCCCATGACACGAAGGTGGCCAGCTCTTCATCGGTGAGGCCAGTGCGTCCCGGGTGCGCGGCCACCACCACGCCGCCGGCATCGTGGACGCGGTTGATGGCTTCGCGGGGCGAGATCTTGACCCGCTGTACGTAACATCGGCCGCCATCCAGAATGAGCTCCGGGGTAAAGGCCGACGCCACATCAGGCACATGGCCCGCTTCCACCAGCGCTTTGGCCACATGCGGTCTGCCGAGGTTCTCGGTGCCTCCGGCAATTTCGACCACACGATCAAACGATATGGTGTAGCCGAACTCGTTGAGTTTCTCGACCATGCCCCACGCTCGCGCAAAGCGGCCATCGCGCAGCGACCGCAACGCAAACTGAAAACCGGTGTGAGTTTCGGACACGCCGTAGGCCAGCAGATCGACTTGCCGCTCCTGGTCGTCGAGCGTGGAAATCTCGCAGGCCGGGATGAGCGTTAGGCCGGCCGCCGCGGCCGCGTCGCGTGCTTCGGGCACGCCACCCATCGTGTCGTGATCGGTGAGCGCAATGGTCGCAAAGCCCATCGCGTGGGCCCGACGCACCACCTCCGACGGGCTGTCAGACCCATCGGAAGCGGTGGAGTGTAGTTGCAGGTCTGCGAACACTATGCTTTGGTTGCCGGCGCCTGCTCGCGATACCACTCCTGCAGGATGCGCGCGACTTCCTTGCGCGTGAATTCCTCCGGCAGGTCTTCTCCGGCGAGCAGCCTCGCGCGCACTTGCGTGGCGGAGAGGGTCAGCCGCTCCTCGGGACCGGCGGAGCTGGTGCGCGATGTGGCCATGGCGCCGGTGCGGGTGCACCACCACGAGTTCTCGAACTTCATCGGGACAATCCCGAGTTCGTGCGCCGGGAAATGGTCGAAGAGGAGCTGCGCGTCGTACGAGCCGTAGTAGTTGCCCACGCCGGCGTGGTCGCGCCCAACGATGAAGTGCGTGCAACCATAGTTCTTGCGTGCGATGGCATGCCAGAGTGCTTCGCGTGGCCCGGCATAGCGCATGACCCCCGGGAACACGGACAGGTGGACACGCGAGGCCGGGTAGTAGCGCTCCCGCATCACGTCGTACGTCTTCATGCGGACGTCGGTGGGGAGATCGTCCGCGCCGGTGGCGCCAACTGGCGGATGCAGGAGCAGGCCATCGACCACTTCGAGAGCGACCTTGGTGAGGTACTCGTGCGTCCGATGCAGTGCGTCGCGCGTGTGAAAGCCGACGACCGTCTTCCAGCCCCGCTCGTCGAGCGTGCGGCGCGTCTCCAGCGGTGTCTGCCGCCAGGGGGCGAAGGTGTCGTCGGTGGGACGTGCGATAACCCACACCGGCCCGCCGAGATAAACATCACCCTGGTTCATGACGCGCGCCACGCCAGGGTGGGCCACATCAGTGGTGCCGTAACACGCAGTTGCTTCGCGTGCTTTGTCCGGTGTCCACATGTCGGTCACGGTCATGACCGCGAGGATCTTGCCGCCCTTCTCGGTGAGCGCAATCTCCTGACCAATCGTGATGTCCTTCGCGCGTGCGTGCGAGGTCGCGAGGTTCACTGGCATGGCCCACACGAGCCCGTCGGTGAGGCGCATGGAATCGACCACGGTGTCGTAGTCGGCCTTGCGCATGAAGCCCGTGAGCGGTGAGAGCGCGCCGTAGCCGATCATTTCGAGGTCGGTCATCTCGCGTTCGTCGAGCCCGAACTTGAGCAGCGACTTGGCGCGTTGCAGTGCCTCGTTGCGTGCGTCGCCCTTGAGTTCGCGATCCACCAGCGCCCCGCCATGGGGCACACTCGGCCCCGGGGTCTTCTTGGCGGCTTCCGCACGTTTGGCGGCCTCCGCCTGATCGGTGGCCGCTGAATCGGGGGCGATATAGCCGCGCTCTGCCAGCAACGTGATCACCCGTGCGGCCGACTCCTCGATCGACTCCTTGTCGGTGTCGAGCACGAGTTCGGGATTCACCGGCTCCTCGTACGGATCGTTCACGCCCGTGAAGCCCTGGATCTCCCCAGCCATCGCCTTCTTGTACATCCCCTTCACATCGCGCTCGACCAGCACTTCGAGGGGAGTGCGGACGTAGATCTCCAGAAAGTCGCCGATCAGGTGCCGAGCGTTGTCGCGCATGGCCTTGTACGGCGAAACGAAGCAGCACAGCACCACCACACCGTTCCGGGTGAGCACCTGGGAAACAAAGGTGACCCGCTCGATGTTCTTGTCGCGGTCTTCCTTGGAAAACCCCAGGTCGCGACAAAGGCTCTGCCGGACCACATCTCCGTCAAGGCGTTCGGACAATATGTGGCGGGCCTGCAGCAGTTCGTGTACGCGCCGAGCCACCGAGGTCTTGCCCGACCCGGAAAGCCCAGTAAACCACAGAGTTACGCCTTTCGACATGAAGATTGGAACGCCCTATAAAAACTTGACCCGACGGCAGGGGACTGGCGGGCTTGGTGTTGAGTCTCGTTCTTGCAGAAACGGTACCGCGGCACGGCTTTTCCTGTTGCGTACGTCGCAAGCAGGACGTTTATGATGGCTGGGTGGTAATGGTAACCTCCCGGTAGCACCCCAACGGCAACGAGACTTTCATGTATATCGGACCCGACTCACTCATGCCCGTGGCATCGGCCTTTGCGGCCTTCGCCGGTTTTGTCCTCATGTTCTGGCGCCGCCTGGTCGGTGCGTTCCGGCTCCTGTTCGGGCGGATGTTCGGCAAGCGCTAGGGTGATGTGCTGGTCCAGCCCGAGCTCGCAGCACGTGAGCTCGGTGACATGAGGGTGCTGCCAGCCCGCCGAGTGATCGTGATCGGGCTGGATGGCCTCGAGCCCCGGATAACAGAGCGGCTCATGGCCGAAGGGCGCCTTCCCAATCTCGCGCGAATCCGTGAGCAAGGTGCCTATTCCCGGTTGGCCACCACCGCACCGGCGCAAACGCCCGTGGCCTGGTCGACCTTTGCTACCGGCCTGTCTCCTGCCGAACACGGCATTACCGACTTCCTGACGCGGGACGCGGCGTCGTATGCCGTGGACCAGGGGTTGGTGCAGATGCAGGCGGGCGGGTTCTGGCGGCAGCCGTCGGTGGCAAACAGGCGGCGCGGTGAGACGCTGTGGACCACTCTGGCCAAGCGCGGTATACCGTCAACCGTTATCCGCTGTCCGTGTACCTTCCCGCCTGATCCCATCAAGGGGTCCCTTCTGTGCGGCATGGGTGTGGCCGACCTCCGCGGCAGCTTTGGGTCTCCCACGTTATTCACCGGCGATCCCACTTTGCGGCCGCTCGAAAACGAGCGCGTGGCGATTCTTCGGCCCGAGGGGGCAGCGTGGCGCTCGCGGCTCGAAGGCCCGCGTCTCTCTGAGGCAGGTCCGGCCGCGATAGACGTCTCGGTTGAAATGACCGAGTCCGGCGCCATCGTTCGACTGGGAGAGAAGGCACGTGTCGCCTTGGAGCCGGGGGAATGGAGTCCGTGGATAAGGCTTCACTTCAAGGCCGGTAGACTCCGCTCGGCGAGGGGGCTGGTGCGGGTAATTCTTCAGTCCGTGGCGCCTACGCCTCGCTTGTATGCGACAGCCATACACATGGATCCTGAAGTACCGCTCCTCCCCATAAGTGAACCTTGGGGTTTTGCGGGCACATTAGCGCAGGCGTTGGGTCCTTTCGGGACGGCAGGGTTTGTCGAGGAGCACACGGGGCTCGTGAACGGCCGCATTACTGAATCGGACTTTCTGGCCCAATGTGCACTGACGCACCAGGAACGATCCGGCATGTTGCGCACGACCCTCAATCGCTTTGACAACGGGCTTCTGTTCTGTTTGTTCGACACCCCCGATCGCGTGCAGCATCTCTTCTGGCGATATGGCGAGCCCGATCACCCAGCGAACCGCGAACATGGAGTGGAGGAAATCGAGACCTGGCGTCACGTCATCGATGAATGCTATGAGTCGTGCGACGTTCAGGTGGGGGAGGCGCTCCGCGCGTGCGATGACAACACCGTCCTCGTCGTGCTCTCTGATCACGGCTTCGGCAGCTACCGGCGACAGGTGCACCTTAACACCTGGCTCGAGCAGAGCGGATGGCTCGTGCGCCGTCCGCAGTCAGGCGACGGCGCCGCCCCATTCCTCTCTGAGGTGGATTGGAGCCGTACACGCGCCTATGCGCTCGGACTCGGCGGCATTTATCTGAATGTGGCCGGGCGTGAGCGCGACGGCATCGTGCCGGCGGACGATCAGCACCGCGTCCAGCGGGAGCTTGCTGCGCAGCTGAATGGATTGGGCGACGAAGAGCACGCGGCCACCGCTGTGCAACGCGCGGTGACCACGCGAGACCTCTATGGCGCGGATCCTCTTGATGGCTCGCCCGACATCCTGGCGCTCATGGCGCCGGGTTATCGCGCGTCGGCCGCCACCGCACTGGGTGGGGGAGGCACGTCGGTTTTCGAGGACAACAGCTCCCGGTGGAGCGGTGACCATGTAGTTGATCCCGTCGAGGTTCCCGGCGTACTCTTTGCGAATGAGCGGTTGCTGGGTTCAGCGCCTTCCCTCATGGACCTGGCACCAACCATCCTTGGCCTGCTGGGTGTGCCACCGCTCCCGCAACACTCAGGTCGTTCCCTGTTCGTGTGACCCAGCCTCCTTCGCAGAGCACCACCGACCGGAACAGGTTCTCCCTTGCCCCAGCATTGCTGGCGGGGGTGCCGTTTCTGCTGCTCGCGCTGGCCCACTGGAACGAACAGCCGTCGGTTTTCAGTGGTGATTGGGCGCAGTACATCCTGCATGCGCGCGCTCTCGCCGACGGACGCTCGTACGGCGATATCGGTTACCTCTACTCGCCCCTGGCGTGGACGATCGGGCCTCGGGCATATCCACCGGGGCTGTCGCTCACCATTCTGCCGCTGCTGACCTTTGGTGAGCACGCGATGGCGGCGATGCGGGTGCTGATGATTGTGTCGGCACTCGGCTTCCTGGTCATGGCGGCGCGCCGCCTGTCGTATGCGGTCCATCCGGCGCTCGCCGCACTCGCCGTGGGGTGGTGCGGTGTCATGCTCGAGCTCGACCGGGCATCGGTGCAGGTGTTGTCGGACCTCGGGTTCTGCTTCTTCTGCTGGTGGGTGCTGGCCGAGGTGGACGCGCCTGAAGAGTGGAACAACTGGCGCATCGTACGGGTCGTGATGGCGGGGTTCGGCGCCATGGCCTACCGCGTGGTGGGTGTGGCGGTTCCGGTAGCGGTTTTCCTCTACCTCTTCCTTGCGCCTCCCCGGCATCGCCGACCGCTCCTTGTCGTGCTTGGCATCTGGGGGCTGTGCGGTCTCGCCGTGCTGGCGGTGGCACCACAGCTGATTCCGCGGCAATTCCTGGCCTCGGGGCTTCCGTCGCTTGGGGCAATCGCGGAGCAGCTCAAGGAGTGGCGTCACCCGATCTCGGAGGCTCAGGGCTATCCCTTTGGCCCTGGTATGCTGAGCAACATCTACCACCTCGTGGCCACGCTGCTCACGCTGGTTGGCGCAATCGCCCTGTTGCGACGCAATGGACGATCGGCGTTGCCGATGCTGGCGGTGGTCTACGCTGTGGTGCTCCTGGCGGTGCGGGTCTTTGACATTCGCTACTTCTGGCCGCTCTTCCCCGTGATCGTGGCGGCACAGCTCGAGGGAACGCTGTGGCTGTTGCGGCGAGTTGGGCTCGCCGCCGAATCAGTACAACTGCGCACGGTCGCAACACTCAGCCTTGTCCTCGCGGGCACTGTGGTGTGGCGCGATCGATCCTCGGAGGTGGTGGCCGGTTTCGAGGCACATGCTGACGCGAAGGAGCTCATGGAGTATGCGCGCCAATCCGTGGCGCGTGGCGAGAGCCCGCGTTTCCTCTTTGCCAATCCGCGGGTGCTGACCCTCGAGACCGGTGTGCCGGCGATGGGGCTGGTGACGGCGAAACCCTCCGTGGTGATGCGCGAGCTGATTCGCTTGCGCATTACTCACGTGGTGGTCGGCGCGTTTCGCGATGGCTGTGGTCTCGAGTCAGTCATCCGTACTCGTCAGGCATATCCGGCGAGCTTCGAGGCGGCGGCGCGGTTCGGGCGCTTCGAGGTGGTCAGGCTCGCTGCTCCCGACTCCTCGATGCTCGCACGTCCCGCGGTCGACGATGTCAGCCCGGCCGAGGGCGGCGCATGCAGCTCCTCGGACCGTTGGCTGGTGGAGCCCGCAGCGCCCTGAGGCGTTACTGCGGGTTTGTCTTCAGTGCTGATTCGACGGCCGTGCGCATGTCCTGCAGCACGGGCGCACTCGCGGAATCTGCGGCGAGATCGCGTTGCTCCATCGGGTCGTCACGCAACCGGAACAACTCTTCCTTGCCTGACTTGCGGCGGATGTAGTGATATCCACCGCGCACGAGTGACACCATGTCGCCCGTGGCCAGTGGATACCACTCGGGGAGATCCCCGTAGTACTGGCGCACTTCGGACAGAATCGGAGAGGCACTGCTGTCTGTTGGTGCCGTTCCCCAGTACCGTGCCAGCGACTCACCCGGGAGTGCCCGCTCGGGCCCGGCCTTGACCACGTCAAGGACGGTAGCGCCCAGGTCTCGCAGGGTCACCTCGTGGTCGACACGCACGTTGCTCACCGTGCTCCCCGGCAGCCTGAAAATCAGGGGCACACGCAGCAGCGTGGAGTAGAGGGAGGTGGTGTGCCCGGTATGGCCATGTTCACCAAACCCCTCGCCATGATCGGAGCTCACGATGATGAGGGTGTTGTCCAGTTCACCGCGGGCTCGCAGTTCACGGAACATGCGATCAAGCTCGCGATCGATGTACGACAACCCGGCATCGTACGCGGCCTCGAGATCCTTGAGCTCGTTTCCCGGGCGCTTTTTCAGTTTGAAGACACTGCGGTTCACCGGCTGCCGCGACAGGTAGAGCGTGTCGTACGGTGCTGGCGGGTCGTAGGGTGAGTGGGCGTCGTAAAAATTGAGAAAGGCAAACCAGGGTCGCTCGCCTAACGTCTCCTGCCAGCCGAGGAATTCGTTCACCACGCGATCGGCGCGCTTGGCGCCCGGCATGACATACCGCCCGCGGGTCTTGTTCCAGAGGTCGATCAGGCGTCGGCCGATGGTGGTGGTTCCGAGTGCTTCGCTGGGGGTGATGGCGTAGTCCCGGTACTTGATGAAGCCCCGGTCCAGTCCATACACGTACATGCCATAACCCAGGTTGGCGACAAAGCCACCGGTGGCATATCCCATCGACTGCAGCCGTTCGGCGAGGGTGGGATAGGTGGTGTCGAGGGCCGACGACCATTGCACCGAGAGTTCGTGCGGATAGCGCCCGGTGAACATCGTGGCATGACTGGGCAAGGTCCACGGAGCCGTGGTGAACGCCCAGTCGAATTGCACGCCGTCCCTGGCGAGCGAGTCGAGGGTCGGTGTCGTGCGCCGCGTGTATCCGTACGTGCTCAGGTTGGACGCACGCACCGTGTCCAGGATGAGCAACAGGACGTTGGGTGTTCCTTCGCCTGCGCTGGGGAGGGCGGCCATGCCGGCCCGCACTCGTGCTGAGAGCTTTGAGTTCCACCAGAGGCCCGCGCCCGCCGAAACCGCGAGGAGGAGCCCGGTCGCCCAGCGCATGAGGCTCCAGGTGGGCGCGGGCCAGCGCTCATGGATTCGAATGGCGGCGGTCGCCAACCCGGCCGCGAACATGGCAGTGGCCAGCTCGTGCAGCCGCAGGGAAATGAACCCGATCTCCAGGCCGAAGGCGAAGAGCGCGATCCAGAGGGCAATTCGGCGACGCGCCGACGCCTCACGGACCAGGAACGCCACCAGGAGCATTGGCAGCGCCAGAATCACGAAGTTCATCAGCGGGGCCATCCAGAAGCCCTGCGGATTCAGGTGGAAGGGGCTCGACAGCGTCCGGCTGGTCTGATACATGAACGTTCGGGCGGCCAGCTCACCCACTCCCCCGGCAAAGGCGCCAAATACCCACGGCCAAACCACGTCTTTCCACGAACGTTGCATCTCGGCTGGTTCTCCCCTGTTCATTCCGGTACGACTCATGCGACATACTGCAGGTCACGCATAACGTGCGAACTTCGTGCCTCGGGACGGCAGGTTGCCTGAAGCGGGTCTGACCGTCAACCCCAACACAACGAACACCTTGCGGCTGCAGCATTTACCGGTGCGGCCGCCTTTCAAGTGAGCCTCTGAATTTGACCACGAACTCCCCGGTGGGCCCACAGATGCGGCGACGCGTATTGGCGGTGGCGCTCTTCGCCGCAGTTCTGCACATGCTCCCCTACTGGTATGCGGCTTCCCAGGTCGCGGATGGGTGGGAATTTGTGGGCAATATGACCATTTCGGACGACTACTCTCAGTACCGGCTGTGGGAACGCCAGGTGCTGGAGGAAGGGCCGATCGTCTCGAATCGCTGGACGAGTGAGCCCAACAAGCCACACCTCTTTGTGGCCCCATTCTGGGTGGTCGGTAAGCTGTCGCAGGCCACCGGCGTCCGTCCCGAGACCATGTATCACTATCTCGGTATGCCGCTCGCGTTCCTGCTGGTGTTGCTGGTCTTCTGGGCGGTCAGGCGCTTTATCCCCGACGACGAGAGATCGTGGCCGGTTTTCCTGGTGGCGTTGTTTGGCGGGGGATTGGGCGCCCACCTCAAGATCCTCAGCGGCATCTCCTTCCTGCAGGGGAGCTACGCATTTCAGCGACTGGTGGCCGAACCCCTCGAGATGCGCGCGACCCTCGAGGACTACCGCGGCAACTATCTGGTCTCGGTGTTGCTCGACACGCACTACCTGATTGTCTGGGCAGCTGCGATCGTGGCCGTGATCCTGGCCTACGATGCCATCAAGCAAGGCGGCTGGCGGCGTGTGCTCGTCGCTGCGATAGCGACCGCGGTGACGACCGTGCTGCATGTGTACGAGGGCATCACCATCGCAGCCATTGTCACCGGGATGGTCGTCACGTGCTGGCCGCTGATTCCGCGCGAGCGTGCGGCGGCGGTCCTCGGCGCCATCTTCGGTACCGTCGGCGTCTGTTACGTGGTGCTCGGTGGAATGGCTGCGGGTTCGGGGCTTCCGATTCCGGGTTGGCGTGCGCCTAACGTGATGTTCCTGACCTTCCTCATCGGGTATCCGATCACCTGGTTCCTGATGGTGTGGCGAGGGCGCGGGATCATGTCGAGCCGCGCCTTTCCCGAGCGCGCGCTGATGGGATGGATTCTTGGCTGCGCCGTGGTCACGCTGTCCGGGCCGTTTTATCCGTATCCCGATCGCGGTACGATGACGCTGCAGGTGTCGGCCACGATCATGGCCGGCATTCTCTTCTTTGGCTGGCGCAAACGACTGGTCGGCTGGCCGCTGTTTGTCGCGCTGGCGGTGTATGGTGGCACCCCGCTCTGGCTGGCCGCCTCGCGACTGCGGTACCTGGGCTTTCGCGACGACGCGCCCTTCATGTTCGTGAACGCGGGGCATCGTGCGATCACCGGACACCTGGAGCGCGAAGGGCGCACGACCGATGTGCTCTTCTCCGAGGTGGAAGACGCGCGCTGGCTGGCGCCGACGTATCGCGGCCGTCACTGGGCCGGGCACTTCTTTCTCACGGTGGACTACGAGCGCAAACGCGCGGACCTCATCCGCTTCCTGGAGCGGCCGGTGGCCGCCGACACCGCCCTATGGCAGGTGCCGGGCGCGCGATGGCTCTACATCAATGCTGCGCGCCACCCTGATCGCTTCGTCGGGCTCCCCGGCCTCACCCCCGTCGTGCGAACCGCCGAGGGGTGGCTCTACGAAGTCAGCAGCCCGAGCGCGGCTCGTTAGGTGCTGACGGCGCCCTCGGCTTCACCGAGGGCCCATGCGGCGCCGAGGGCAAGCAGGGCGGGTGTCACGACGAGTAGCGCGGGCTTGGGGCCTGGCAGCTGCCGGAACAGCGTCAGGCTGCGCCAGGCGAGCAGTGGCGCCACCAGCGGCGCCGTGAGCAGTCGGAACCAGCGCTTTGATCCCCCCTCGAGCCGAGCACGATCCTGCGCGAACTCACGGCCGTAGCTCCGCCACTCCGAGGCAAGCCGGCCCAACGTGGCGGTAGTACGAAACGAGACCTCCGCGTCAGGGGCGAGCCAGAGCGATCCGTCGCTCTGACGGAGCGCGGCGTGAACCGCCGTCTCACGAAACTCGTCGCGCCAGAGGGCCTCGCACGACTGCAGCCCGGCGCGTTTGTAGGACACGTTGCCCGCCGACACCGCGCCAACCGGTCCCCCTGGCACACCAGGGCGATACCGGCCATAGTCCATCAACCACGCGGCCCATCCAGCCGCGGTATCGGGGGAGCCCTTGGCAATCACTCCACCCACGGCAGTATGCGCCGTCCCGGCATGGGCCCTGACGATGGCATCGCGCCAGCCGGGAGCCGGCGCCGTGTGATCCTCGACCACGGCCACCACGTTCCCGGCACTCGCGGCAACACCTGCGGCGCGCAGATGAGGCGGAAGCGCCCCTGCCCGTGCGACGTCAACGGTCCGCACGCGGCCGGGCAGCACGAGTCCCGCCGTCAGACGCTGAATGCGGCCGTCGGCTGGCAGGAGCAGTTCATCGGTAGGGTGGAGCTGGGCGTCGGCCGCACGCAGGCACGCCATCAGCGCGTCGACGTTGTCGCCCACCACCACGACCACCACGGAAAGGGCGACCGGCGTCATCGGCGTGTCGCGGTGGCCTGCAGCAGCGGGCCAATGAGTTTCAACAGCTGCGCCGTACCGGGGCGCTGGCGCGCCGATTCGTACCACCCCGCCATGGTCCGCGACAAGCCCGTGAACTGTGCTTGCTGCGACGCCGACACGCCGGGCGTTGTCACGGAGACATCGGACCAGCCGGCGCCGCGCAACGCCTCTTCCAGCGCACCGGCAGAGAGCAGGCGACGCCACGGTGGTCTCGCCATCTGAAGGCGTGCGAGCATGCTCACCACCCGCCACGGGAGCCATGCACCCCCAAACACGCCGACATGCGGGTCTGGGCCAAGGCTGCGCCCGTTAGGCGTGCTGACGACGAGGTGCCCACCACCACGGCTGGTCCGGAACGCCTCGAGCAGGGCACTGCGCTGATCCTGCACGACCTCGAGTGTGTGCTGATAGGAGATCATCTGAAACTGACCGTCACGGAATGGAAGCGCCTCGGCACAGGCGGCGACGAGCGGTGCCTCGACACCCAACTCCAGCAGGCGCTTGCGGCCGATCACCAGCCAGCGCAGCGCGACATCCACACCCACGCAGGCAATGCCACGTTTGGCAAGCGCGGCAACCAGCGGGGCGCTGCCGCACCCGACATCCAGCCACGTCCCCTCGCCGACGACCTGCTCAACGGGCGCGCCGAGCGGGCCCTCCATCGACGCGATCGCGGTCTCGGCCCTCGAGACCCCGCCGACGAGTCGCGACAGGTTGGTTCGCACGTCGTGGGGGGGAACCTCAGGCGTGACATCGAAGTAGAGCTCACAGATCTCGGAAAACCGCATCGCGTCAAAGTGGCGCTCCAGCATCTGCCCTTTCACTCGGTCTCCCCGGAACGAGATGTACGGATCGGGAAAAACACGAAGGTCGGGGATGCCCGCCACAATCGGGTAGCGAGCGCGGCAGCTGGTGCATTCCAGCTGGCATCCCTCGTCTGGTCCGATAAGTTCCGAACGGCACTTGGGGCAGACCAGCTCTATGCCGCAGAGGAGATATGTCATTCGGGGCTGTGACGAGTCAGTGGATTCTATCGTTTCGCTTGTCTAAGCGGTGTTGGCCGAAGAACACCACACGCGGGCACTGCTAAGGAGTTGAGAACGTGACATCTCGCACAAAATCGTTCCGGTTCGCAAGCCTTTTGCTGCTTCTTGCCGGATTTGCTGCTACGTCGTGCGGTGGGGAAGGGACGGGCTCGACCAATGTGGTGATCCCTCCTCCCGCGTCAGTGGCTGTCGTGGAAGTGTCGCCGGGCTCCGCTACCCTGCTGCCCGCCCAGACCGCTCAATTGTCCGCGGTCACTCGCGACGCATCGGGGCAGACGCTGACTGGACGTGCCGTAACGTGGGCGTCCAGTGCGCAGGCCGTGGCCACCGTGGATGGCAATGGCCTGGTGACAGCGGTCGCCCCGGGCGCGGCGTCGGTGACCGCCACGTCCGAAGGGCGAAGCGGCTCCGCGAGCATCACGGTGAACGCCCCGGCGCCCACGCTGGCCCGGATTACCCTCACTCCGTCGACGGTAGCGCTGCAGGTGGCGCAGACGGTGTCGCTGGCGGCCGCCGGATTTGACGCGGCAGGCAATCCCATGGCCGGGGTTTCCTTCAGCTACAGCTCGTCGAACACCGCCATCGCGACCGTCACGCAGGCGGGTGTGGTCACGGCAGTGGCAAACGGCACCGCTGTCATCACGGTGAGCAGCGGCACCATCAGCGCTACGGCCACAGTCACGGTGGTGCAGCCACCCGGTGGCGGCAACCGCATCACGGTTACGCCGACGTCGGCGAGCCTCACCGTTGGGCAGACCGCACAGCTCACTGCCTCGGTGGTCGATGCGCAAGGGAACGCCGTGCCGGGCGCCATCGTGCAGTTTGTCTCCAGCAACACTGCGGTCGCGACGGTGACCAATGCCGGGCTGGTGAGTGGTGTAGCCGCGGGAACGGCGTTGATCACCGTAACGGGTGGCAATGTCAGTACGGTCGCCACCATCACGGTTACGGCGGCCACTGGAGCCAACCGGATCACCCTCACGCCCACGACCGCTTCTGTCGCAGTCGGTCAGACCGTGCAGCTCACCGGGGCCGTGGTTGATGCGCAGGGCACACCGGTGCCAGGCGCCACCGTGCAGTTCGCGAGCAGCAATACGTCGGTTGCCTCGGTGAGTTCTGCCGGGCTTGTCACCGGCGTTGCCGCAGGTTCCGCGACGGTGACCGCGTCGAGTGGTGCACTCACCACCACGGCGGCGATTACGGTCATCACGCCCCCGTCAGGGAATGTGGTGGACGTGATTCCCAGTCAGGCATTCCAGACCCTCACGGGTTGGGAAGCGCAGATGGATGCCGGGCACTTCCGTCGCGTGTCCCCAACGACGGGATGCGGCGGTTCCTTCCCGGTCTACGGACCGACGCTCCTCGACCGTGTGGTGAACGAGATGGGGATCAACCGCGTGCGGCTGGAATTGAGGAGCGGGACGGAGAATCCCGTGAACTATCTGGCGCAGGCGATCAGTGGTCAGATTGACGGCCCAACCTGGTCGAGCACCTGGTTCCAGGCTGTCAATGACAATGCCGATCCCTTTTCGGCAGACCCGCGTGGATTCCAGTGGGAGTGGTTCGATATCAACGTCGAACGTTCGGTTCTGCCGCTGCGACAGCGCCTGGCGGCGCGGGGCGAGCGGCTCTTCATCAACCTCAACTACATCGACTTCATTCGGGGCGGCGTGGTGAAGGTCTTGCCGCACTTGAAGCAGCCGGACGAGTTCGGCGAGTTGATTCTGGAGACCTTCAAGCACCTGCAGTCGAAATACGGCATCGTCCCCGACGCCTTCGAGCTCGTGCTCGAACCCGAGCATACGGTGTACATCCCGACCGACATCGGCAAGGCATTGGTAGCCGTCGCGCAGCGGTTGCGCGCTGCCGGATTCAATCCCCAGTTCATCGGCCCCTCCACGACGTCCATGACCAACGCCTCCATCTTCTACGATGAGATGATGACCGTACCTGGCGCTCGTGGCCTGCTCAGCGAACTGGCCTACCACCGGTATGTGGGTGTGAACGCGGCGGCGCTCCAGGCGATTGTGCAGCGGGCCCAGCGCGACGGCATCAAGACCGCCATGCTCGAGCACATCAACAGCGGTGTCGACGATCTCATCGAAGACCTGACGGTGGGCAATGTTTCGGCGTGGGAGAAGTTTGCCATCGCCGACTGCCACTCCGCCAACGATCTGAGTTTTCAAGCCACGTATTATCAGATCAACACAAGCGACCCGGCGGCGCCGATCATCAACATCACGAATGATTCGCGGCTGCTTCGCCAGATCTTCGCGTACGCGCGCATGGGCGCGGTGCGGGTTGGTACTGCCTCCGGAAGCACGGCGATCAAACCGGTAGCGTTTCGCAACACGAATGGCCGACACATGGTGGCCATGCGCACAACGGGTCCTCAAACCATAACCGTCCGCGGACTTCCTGCGGGGACCTACGGAATCAACTACAGCACGCTCAGCAGCGTGAACGTGAGTGCCGCCGATGTCACCATTGGATCGGGTGGTACGGTCACGGCCACGATACCTGCTGGGGGGGTGATCACGGTATTCGGCAAGTGAAGACGGCCGCGGCCCTCGGGACCGCGGCGCACGGAAAGACCTCAGCGTGAGCAAACAGAGCGCTGCCTGGATCTGGGGGATACTGCTGGTCGCCGGACAGGCGGCCAGTCTCGTGCTTGTCGAAGCCGGCCCCAGGGTGTCGTACCAGCACTACCGATGGCCGGCCTCTCCAGCCGGCTGGGCCGCGCTTGTGGTTCTCGTGGTGCAGGCCATCGTCGTGATCACGGCGGGTCGCGCGGCGTTAGGGCGTGCGGGCACGTGGGTTCGGGCCCAGGTGCCATTTGCCATCCGCCTGATGGTGGTCGCCGCTTTTGTGTTTTCGAGTGCGACGGCCTCCAAGTCGGTTCAGGCCACGCTCCTCGAGTTGCTGGCCGCCACGCTCGTGCAGTCAGTCGCGTTAGGCAACGTGATCCTGCTGGCCACTGCGGTCACCCGGGGGAGCGCTGCCTCGTGGGTCCTTGGCACCGGATCCTCCGCCGCGCCAAGCCCCTGGCGCGATCCGCTGGCGCTGACCGCCGCGGCGTCGGTGTTTGTCGTCGCCAGCCTGCTGGCGCTCTTCGTCTACCAGAACCACCCGCATGTGCCGGACGAGGTGGCCTACCTGCTGCAGGCCCGCTACTTCGCCGAAGGCGCGCTCTGGATGCCCGCACCCCCGGCGCCCCTCGCGTTCAACCTGGACCTCATGCACTACGAGGCCGCGCGCTGGTACACACCCACACCTCCTGGGTGGCCGGGTGCACTCGCCGTTGGAGTTGCGCTCGGTGTGCCCTGGTTGGTGAACCCGGTTCTCGGGGCCGCGAACGTGTTGCTCACACACCGCGTCTTTGCCTCGATGTACGATCGCGGTGTAGCACGTCTGGCAACGCTGCTGCTGGCGACCTCACCCTGGTTCGTGTTCATGTCGATGAACTTCATGACACACCAGGTGGTGTTGTGCTGTGGACTGCTGGCCGCCGTGGCAGTGGCGCGAGTGCGCGACGAGCGGGCGCGCGGTCGGGTGAAGCCCGCAACCTACCTGGCGATCTTTGCCGGCGGTCTTTCCATCGGCGCGGCAAGTCTGGTCCGGCCACTCGAGGGACTCGCCATTGCCCTCCTGCTCGGCTTCTGGAGTCTGCCGCCGCGGTGGTGGGAGAAGCTGACATCAATTCCATCGTTTGTGGCATCGGGCGTATTGGCGGCCGGCGCTGTGGCCGGCGGTCTGGTGGTGCGGCCCTACAACACACTCATGACGGGGAAGGCCTCGTACTTCCCGATCATGGCCTACATCGACAAGTACTACACCAAGGGCTCCAACGATCTCGGCTTTGGCGCCAATCGCGGGCTGGGGTGGTCGGGGCTTGATCCCTTTCCCGGGCACGGCGCGAAGGACGTGGTGGTCAATGCGGCGCTCAATGTGGCGTCGATCAACACCGAGTGGTTAGGCTGGGCCACAGGCTCGCTCCTGGTGTTGCTGGTGGCCTTTGCGCTCAGGCGCATGGAGCGGCCCGACTGGTGGCATGTGGCCGTGATCGCCACCATCATCGGCATTCATTCCTTCTACTGGTTCAGCGGCGGCCCCGACTTCGGGGCGCGGTACTGGTTTCTCGTGATCGTCTCATGTGCGGCCCTCACCGCCCGCGGTCTCGTTTCCCTCGACCGGGCGCTCACGGCCAAGCCGGGTGTGCCGCGTGCCACGACGGCCGGGCTGGTGCTGGTCCTCGCCGCCTGGCTCACTTTTGTGCCGTGGCGCGCGGCGGACAAGTACTACCACTATCGCGGCATGCGTCCCGACGTGCGCACACTGGCCAAGACACGCGAGTTCGGACGCAGCCTCGTCTTTGTCCGCGGCAAGCGGCACCCTGACTACGCATCCGCAGCGGCCTACAACCCGCTCGATCTCACCGCCGACGTACCGCTGTACGCATGGGATGCCTCGCCCGAGGCCCGCGCGGAGGCGCTGCGCGTCTACGCCGACCGCCCCGTGTTTTTCCTTGACGGTCCCACACGCAGCGGAGAGGGCTTCCGTGTTGTGGCCGGTCCCCTGACGACCGCCGAGGCTCAGGCCTTCCCCGCGCAATGACGGGCGCCCCGATCCGGTGTGCCCTGGTGTGTGGTGCCACGGGATTCATCGGACGCTGGGTCACGTGGGAGTTGTCGCACCGTGGCGTCCCTGTGGTTGCCGTGACGCGAAGCCGCGCCCGGGTAGACGCCCTCCTTGAACGCTGGCACATGGCCGCGACCTGGGTGGAGGCCGATCTGACGGTGCCCGGCACGATCGACGCACTCGTCGCGGAGCACAGGCCCTCGCACGTCTTCAACCTTGCCGGCTACGGTGTGGTGCGGGGAGAAACCGATCCGGACCTGGCGCAGGCCCTCAACGTTGTGTGTGCCGCGGTGCTGGCGAGTGTTTGTGCCCGTCATGCCGCTGTCCTGATCCACGCGGGCTCGGCGGCCGAATATGGCGATGTCCGGGTGCAGGACGAAGCAGCGGTGGGCGATCCGGCAGGTCTCTACGGACGCACCAAACTCGAAGGAACCAGACGCATAGTGGCCATCGCCCGCGAGACGGGGGCGAGGCTTGCCGTGGCTCGGCTGTTCACGGTGTTTGGGGACGGTGAAGCGGAGTCGCGACTCTTTCCCACGTTGCGCGCGGCGCGTGATGGGCGGGCAGTGCCGCTGTCGGGGGGCGAACAGGAACGCGATTTCGCCTGGGTACGAGACGTCGCGCGTGCGCTGGCCGATGTCGCCGTGGCGCCGTGGGCGCCCGGCAGCGTGGTCAACCTGGCGAGTGGAGTACCGCGCCCCGTTCGGGACTTTGTGCGAGCGGCAGCCAGTGCCCTCGCGCTCTCGACGGAACAGCTGCAGTTCGGCGCGATCCCCTCACTCCCGGGCGATACCAGCGGCCTGGTTGTGCCGGTCACACGCATGCGAGAACTCCTCGGCGACACGTTGCCCAGCGATCTCGATGCCATCGTGCGGGCGGCCGTCGCGGACGCGGAGCGCGCGAGCCGTTAGGCGCCGGTCAGCGCGCCGCGCGTCGGTGCTGCGGACGCAGGGTGGCCAGCCGGTTGCGCAGGTTCGCAAGCGGAGGGGCCCCTGAACCGGAGAGATCGGTCGTCGCGTTCGCCGCATCCCGGTAGGGAAAGAGGTGTTCGGTCCCGTCGGTGGAACTGATGTAGTGATGCGCGCTGTCGAGCAGCGCCACGAGTGACCCCGTCGCCGTCGGGAACTCTTTCGGGACGTTAGGCGCCTGCCCCACCTCCGAGACCGCAGGGCTTCCTGCCCGCGCGCCGCCGGCCCAGAGTGGCACCAGGCTCTCGCCCGGCAATCCCAGGTCGCCCACGCCGGCGAGCGCGCCGATCGTCGCCGGGAGGTCGCGGAGTGACACCTCCTGCGTCACGCGTACGTCCGCCGGAACACGCGCCGGGTACCGGATGATCAGCGGGACACGGATGGTGTTGAGGTACACGTTGTGTGCATGTCCGGAGAGGCCGAACTCCTGAAAGAGCTCGCCGTGGTCGGACGTGACGATCACGATGGTGTTGTCCAGGACCCCGCGTTCCTGGAGGGTCTTGAACAACCCGTCGAGCGATTGGTCGAGCCAGGCGATCGCGTTTTCGTAGGCGGCGCGTGCCCCGGTGCCCTTCACCACCGGCGTGAAAGTCGCTGGCGAGTAATAGGGCAGGTGGGCGTCGTAGTAGTTGAGGAACGCAAAGAAGGGGCGGCCCGCGATGCCGGCCTGCCACTCCAGGAAGTGCCCGGTCACCAGGTCGGCCGTGCGTCGCGCACTGGTGTGTTTGGCTTCAACGGAGAGGCCGAAGTTCGCGAGTGCGCGCAGTTGTTCCGCCATGCCGCCGGCCGCCCGCAGGTCGCCGAAGAGTTTCGTCTGGGTGTACGACGTGCTGCGGATCATCTGCTTGGCCGACACGAGGTAGTCCGCGTAATGCACGAACCCGCGATCGAGCCCAGAGTCCCAGGCGGTGTAGGCGTGGTTGGCGACCACGCCCGCGGTTGCGTATCCCTTGTCTCGCAACGCCTCGGCGAGGGTGCGTCGCGTGGTGTCGAGGGGCTTTACCCACTGTGTCGACAGTTCGCTCGCAGGCGCGCCGGTAAAAATCGACGCATGGGTAGGCAGCGTCCACGGAGCCGGGGAGATGGCGTAGTCGAACGTCACACCTTGCGCCGCCCATCGGGACAGTGCTGGAGTGGTCGGCACGTCGTAGCCGTACAACGAAAGTGACGCCGCCCGCACCGTGTCGAGGATGATCAGCAGGACATTGGGCGCGCCCGGCGATGGCGTGGGTAACGCGGACAGCGCCGAACGCTCACGTCCCGTGCGCATCGTGCCCACCACGAACGCAGCGCCGAGGGTAGCGAGGGCCAGTCCCGTGGCGACCCATGTGCCGGCCTGATTTGCGCCTCGGGTCCGGGTCGCCACCAGCCTTGCCACTTGTGTCGCGGCGCCCACAGCGGCCAGCGCCGACGCCCAGGTGGCAATCTGCGAGTAGGGAAGCAGGAGCCCGAACACCCCGAGGGCCGTCACCACCCACACCATCACGCGGCTGGACCCCAGTGACGGCCACACCATGCCTAACGCAGCGAGCCCGACGCACACACTGACAAAGAGTATGGTGTAGGCCATCGGCGCCATCCAGACAAACTCGCGGCTGAACCACGCAAAGCCGCCCGACTGCTGCTGCCACATCACCAGTGCCGCGTGCCCCCATCCGGTCAGCAAACCGCCAGCCGCTCCCCATCGCACGGCATTTCCGACGATGGCGGCACGGGATGGTCTGGTGACTTCAGGCACAGTCATCGACGGGAGGTGGAGTCTCAGGGAATTGAAATGAACCGTGGAGCGGAGCCATCCTTTGGCCGGACGACAAGGAAGGGCGTGCGATTCGGGAAGCGCTGCGTGAGCAGGGTGTTGCGTGGGCCGCGGTCCCGTGCCACCAGCACTGGACCGGTGTCGCCATCGCCGTTGTATGTCATCAGTCGAGCGAGTTGCGTATCGAACTGCGACGTGGAGTCCCGGGAGAAGAGGAGCAGCTGACCGTGGGCTCGCTGGAGCGAATCGACGGTGTCGTAGAGGGGGCGTGTCCCGCCGCGCGGCTGATACAGGCGCCAGGGCGTTTCGGCGTATGCACCTCGGCCCGCATTGCCTTCGCCGCGGAGCATCATGCCCCAGCTTCCCAGCAGGAGAACGCCCAGCAACGCTGACGCCATCGACGCGTTCCGTTGAGCGACGCCAACCAGCAGCACCGCACACCCGATGGCCATCAGTGGCAGGAGCTCGACGTGAAAGCGGGTGTCGGCACTCCAGTAGAAGAAGTACGCCAGGGGGAGCACGACAAAGGGCAGTACATGCCGCCATTGCAACGCGACACCATGATGACGTGCCGCCAGCAGGAGTGGGATAGTCACGTATAGCGGGACAAACCCGTACAGCATGTCGCGACCGCGAATGAAGAAATTGGCGATGGCGCGCTGGACACTGAAGTCAATGAGCGACGGCACGCGTTCGAGCAGGTCGCTGTAGAGAAGGAATCCGCGCGGGCCAAAGCCAAGGTCGTGGTGGTGCCCATGCACTGCGGTGTATCCGAACGTGGTGACCGACCCCGAGAGCGTGTGGTTGACGGCCATGACGGCAGCAGCGAAGGGCAAGCCTCCGACACAAAGCCATGGCAGCGCCCGCCAGGCGTTCTGGCGAGCAACGGGCGACACGCCGAGCCGCCAGATGACCAATGACGCCGCGAGTGCGAGGGCGGTGAATGGCCGTGTGGCGAAGGTCACGCCGAGTGCGATGCCCGTGCCGGTCCAGGCCAGCGCACGGGTCCGGCCCGTGGTCTGTTCGGCACGCAGGAGCAGCCAGGCGGCCACCACCAGCGCGAGCATCCCCGGGAGATGCGACATCCAGCTGGCGCCCGAACCGACAAACCAGATGGAGGAGGCAAGGACGCTGACCGCGACGGCGGCTACGCGGCGACCGCCGAGGGTGTCCGCCAGCCGCCAGGTGGCGCCTAACGTGGCAAGGGCCAGCAGGGCGCCGGCGGCCTGCCGCAGCCCCACACGAGAGAAGGCCGCCACCAGGGCCGGCCACCCGGGCGGATACTGGCCGTACAACACGCCATCGCGCAGCACGACATGCCGGTTGACGAAAAACTCATCGGTCCCCGGCGGAATGCGCCAGCCCAGCCACCCGTGTTCGAGCCAACCTGCCTGCAGCAGATATCCCCCCTCGTCCGCGATCACCGCGTTGGGGCCGACGTACCATCGGTGAAACGCGACGATCAGCAGCACACTGATCACCACAGCCGCCGCCGCACCCCGCCCGCTTCCCCATCGGGAATTCCCGTCTTGTGCGCTCCAGGGGAGCCAGGGAACGACCGCCAGCATGGCGATCACCGGCGCCACCGCGTGTCCGAATTCGTAAACGCGTACGCCCTGTCCCAGGGGAAGCAGCGCGGGAAGCCCGGCGACGGCACAGGCCGCAGCGCCCAGCAACACCACCGGCCAGCGCAATCCACGATGTACCCGGAATGCGGGGGAGAATGCCAAACCGCCAACTGCTGCGACCACCAGCACCCCAAGAAGGGCCATGAGCGGGAGTGGCGAGACGCGCAGCCACTCGGCCCCGAGCAGGAGGAGCACCGGCCAGAGGGCGGCGAGGGGTGTCATGACCTAACGAGCTCCCTGCACCCGGACCGGTGTGCCCGGTGCCCGGCGCCAGACCAGGCCGAGGACGAGCGCCGCCGCAATCACCAGGACTGGGGGGAGCAGACGCCCCACCTGAAGCGCTGGGTATCCCGAGGCCACCTTTTCGAGGACAATGAATATCGGAAGCGTCGGCCCATCGGTCAGGACGGATCGAAGTGACGTTGGCACATCCTCCCGCACCATCGAAATGGCCAGCGCGATGCAGACGGTGACACCAATGGTCAGCACACGCAGTGGGGCTCCCGCGCGCCGAAGGGGACCTGCGGCCGCAAGGAAGAGGAGCGGGAGGGCAGGGACGAGATATCGCACGCCCGTATTCCACTGCAGGCTCGCGAACTGGTTGGCACTCGAGAAGAGATAGAGGCCGGCAAAGATCGCCAGGATCCAGCCCCACTCGCGCCGCGAGATCAGGTCGATGCTGCGACCACGGGAGGGCAGGAATCCCCAGACCAGCAGGGGACAGAAGGCGAGCAGGCCGTAGCGCAGATCGAACAGGTTGCCAAGGAGCAGCTCTGCCGTTGGCACGAAGAAGCCGTTCCACCCCACCACGGAGTACTCGGTAGCCGGCATGTACCGCTGTGCCGGGAACCAGGGGGCACCAAAAGCCGCCTGCTGATAAACGAGCAAGAGCAGCATGGGTGGGAGCGCCCCGGCGGTGAAGAGCGCGCCGTCACGGACGCCGCGCACAAGCCCGCGTCGCCAGCCGGTGAAGACCGCCATCAAGCCAAAGACCAGGAGCAGCGGTGCCGCGCTGTAGTCGCAGGCAAGGCCGACACCCAGGAGGAGCCCCGCCAGGAGGAGTCCGCCGACCGGGATGTCGGCCTCGTCGCCTCGGGGTTTCAGCCCCACCATGGCGATCCATGCCCCCAGCGTCAGATGCGCGAGGAGGGCGTTCTGATTGAGGAACGCCGAGCGAAACAGCATTGGGGTTCCAACGGCGTACAGCAGGGCCCACCAGGCGGCACTGCGCTCCTGCACGCCGCGGTGCACCAGGAACTGCATCATGAGCCACGCCATCAGCGCGCCTAACGGGGCCATGAGCCCGGCCTGCGTGATGAGGGCGGCAAGCCCGAGCTTGATGTCCAGGCCGCGTTCCCTGGCGCGGTTGAGGAATTTGCTTCGGTTGGGCCGCGGGTCGTCGTATGTGGCGGCGGCCTTGGGGGCGAGCAATCCCGGATAGCGGGAGAACAACATCGATAGTGCAGGTCGTGCCACCAGGTATGGCACGGCGCCGAAAACCGACGCGCCGGGGTTGTTGTTGATGTAGGCGCCCCGCCCCGGAATCTCGAAGAGATCGGGGTGCAACCCCAGATACTCGTCCACGCGGATGGATCCGCGTTCGGCGAGCGTGATCGAGAGGTAGGTCTCGCGCACTACGTTGGTGGTCGCGAAGAGTGCGTACACCAGAAACACGGTCACCGCGAGTCGCCTGGTCATGGCCTGTGACCGGTGCTCAGCGTACCCGGCTCAGCGCATCGCCACCGCCAAGGAGATACCCGGCAATTTCTCCGGCCGCCCAGGAGGTCACGAACAGGGTGAGCAGCGGGAGGCCCGCCAGAAACGTGGAGCGGTACGGTGGCCGAGCCCATGCACGCTGGGCAATGCGCAGCAGGAGGATGGCGGGGAGGGCCACGGTTGCGGCAGACCTGGCCACGCGCCCGGCGAAGCCTTGTCCACGCACGCGATTGGCAGCGTACGATCGGGCGTAGATGTATCGCTGCGAGAAATACTCCCAAAACGAGTAGTGCTTGTCATGCCCGATCTCGAGCTCGCTGGCAAAACGCAAGGTGGCGCCTTCGCGCTTCATCGACTCATGCAGCTCGTTCTCCCAGCCGCCGGCTGCAACGGTCGCCGCATGGCGCGACAGGAGGGGTGCCGGATACACAACACTGTTGCCGGGCAGCCAATCCGATACGCCGGAGGCAACCGGCGGAAGGCAATGCGAGTACTCACACAAAAACGCCACGCGGTCGATGAGCGTCGATGTGGCAAGGTTCATCACCGGGCCGGCGCTGACCACATCCTCCGGCGTCGACAGTGCCAGCGCACGCTTTCCCCACCCCGCGGGCACTTGCACATGGTCTTCAATGACCGCCACTCGCGGGGCCTTCGTGACGGCAAAGCCCGCCGCGCGCATCTGGGGAATCGGCATGTCACTGGCCACGTCGAGCACTCGGACCCAGGGGAATTCCGCCCGGGCCCGGTCACCGAAGGCCGTGCCCAGGCGGGACACGACGATCACATCGAGTGCCACGTCGCTCGATTCCCGGTGCAGCGCCCCAAGGGTCTTCTGCAGGTCCGAGTACTCGTTTACGGCGGGGACCACAAACGAGAGTGCGGCCCCTCCAATGGGCGCTGTCATCGAGCGCAGGCGGGCATACGGCCGAGCGCAGGGAGATGCACGGCCTCTCGTGTTTCGGTGCTCTGACGCGCCGCCGCCGCAATTTCGATGGACCGCAGACCGGCAAATCCATCGGCAATGCGACGCTTGGTGTCACCAGCACAGAGTCCGAGAAAGTCGTTGAGCTCTTCCTTGAACGAGAGGAGCGCCGTGGACTTCCAGCTGTACAGTTTTTCGCGCACCATGATCTCGGGGTAGAGCCGGCGCTGCTTGCTGCGCGCTGCCCCCGGTTTGCTGGAGGTGATGAGCACGTTCTGCATGGGCGCATACGCACCGCGCACCATGCCGCGGTCGCCATAGGCCTCCACGTAGAACTGATACCCTTTCCATTCGGTCCACGTGGCCTCGTAGGCGGCCGGGATTCCCGCCGGGTTGCGCATGACAACGGTGGCGTTGTCTTCGCTGCCGGGCAGTGCCCAGACCTTCTCCGACACGATGCCGTACACCTCGGTCACCTCGCCCAGGAAGTAGCGCGCAAGGTCGGACATGTGAATGCCCACGTCCCACATGGAGCCGCCACCCGACACGGGTGCCTTGTACTGCCAGTCGGCGGCGAAGTTGTGCAGGCCGTCGTGCCCACCAAAGACACGCAGATGATCCAGGTTCCCGATCTGGCCGGCATCGATGGCATCGCGCATGAAGGCGATGGCGGGATAATACCGGAGATTGAAGCCGACACCCAGCGCCCGCTTGGCCGCCAGCGCGGCATCGACCACGCGCTGCGCACTGGCCACCGAGTTGGTCAACGGCTTTTCGCACAACACATGGAGCCCGCGCGCAAAGGCGGCGATGCACTGCTCCTCGTGGAACTGGATAGGCGACGACACAATCACGGCGTCCATCGGAACATCGAGGAATGCCGTCAGTGAGCTGCAGATGGCAGCACCGCTCGAGCCAGCCGTGGCCCGTGCAGCGTCCGCATTGGTATCGAGGATCGCCACAAGCTGCGTGTCGCGATGCTCCAGAATGGACTTGGCGCGGAGCATACCAATTTTGCCCGCACCGATCAGCCCGAATCGCATGTCAGAAACCTCGGAAAAGTTCAGGGAAATACCATGCCGCTCCGCACGCGCCTTACGCGGCGTGCGGTGGCAGGGGTCCGGCGTGAGTGACGGGACTGATGGGAGCACCAGTCGCCGGGGAGTGGCGCGCGCCGCTGAGCCACGCCAGCGCACCACCGAGCAAGCCACCACTGATGATGACCACTTCGAACACCAATCCGGTCGCAACGGCTTTCACGGCGCTCACACCAAAGGGCGCGAACAGGGCGGCCTGTGCGGCCTCGCGAACACCAATCCCACCCTGGGTGACGGGCAGGAGCCCCGAGATCTTGGCCAGCGGCCACACGAAGAGCCACACATAGAGCGGAATGTCGATGCCGATCGCGATACCGAGTCCCCAGTTGAGCACGACCAGCAGGGACTGCAGCAGTGCGCCGAGCCCCAGCGCCGCGCCTAACGACCAAGGGTTTCCCGCCGTCGCGCGGACGGCCCGGCGCAAGGGGACGAGTTTGCGGCGAACCTTGAAGGGGAGACGCCGCACGGGAAAAAACCACAGCACCGCGAGACCGCCGAGACCGGCGGCGGTCAGCACGCCGATCGCCACCAGAAAAATGGTGCGGCTTTCGGGGCCGAGGGCGAGGGGCGACAACCAGGCGCCGACGCCGGCCACCAGGACCAGCCCGATAATGTCGAGAAAGCGGTCGACCAGACTGCCAAGGACCAGTCCATGGCCCGATCGCACATGTCGCATCGCTGTTGCCATCCGGACCGCGTCACCGCCAACGATGGAAGGCAGGAAGGTGTTGCCGAAGAGTCCCCAGTAGTACGCCCGTGCGGCCGCGCCAAAGGACAGTCCTGCGCCAGCGACGTTGGTCATCAGGCGCCACTTGGCCACGCCGATGAGATGGAGACACATGTACGTGGCCAGGGCGGCGGGCCAGACATACCACGGCATGGCCGCGATGGCGCGCCGCATGTCGCCGAACGGAAGGATCGTGAACAACAGCGCGAGCATCACACCGCTGCCGACGATACGAATCGCCGGGTGCTTCCACCATTTCGCCTTTTTGGGCGGCCGCGTCATGACATCGGCACCGGATGGTGGTCAGCCTCGTCGGGCGCCGGGCTCTGCAGCGTCGCGACAGTCGCCTCGAGTTTGCGCAGCCGGTACACCGATTCCTCGGCAATCTTGCGATTGAACGAAATGAGGTCAGCCAGCAGCCCGATCAGCAGAATCTGGAAGCCAACCACCAGGAGAATCGCGGCAAGGATCAGGCTTTGCACGTGCCCGACGCGATTGCCGGTCAGGTAGAAATAGACAAAGCGAAACGCGGGAATGAGCCCGAGCCCGATGCACGTCAGCCCCGTCGTCATGAAGACGCGCAGTGGCTGATACATCGTGTAGGCCCGCAGAATGGTGACGCCGGATTTCCTGATGTAGTGCGGAATGCTCTTCATCAGGCGCGATGGTCGCGTTTGCGGATTGATGCCGATGGGCACGAACTCGACGGCGGCGCGGCGGGCCCCTGCCTGGATGAGCGACTCCAGCGTGTACGAGTAGTTGCTCAATACCAGCGTCTTGAGCGCTGCCTCGCGCGAGAGCGCGCGAAAGCCGCTCGTCGCATCGGGGGTGGAGAGCTCGGCCGCACGCCCGACCACAGTGCTTCCCAGTACCTGCAGTTTGCGTTTGATCGGCGAGAAGTTCGAAAGCGATCCGACGCCCCGGTCACCCACCACGATTTCCGCGCGACGCGCGAGAATGGGCTCGACCAGCTTGGCGATGTCCTCGGCCTGATACTGGTTGTCGGCGTCTGTGTTCACGATGATGTCAGCACCGGCCTTGACCGAGGCATCGAGCCCCGCTGCAAAGGCGGCCGCCAGTCCGCGATTTCGCTCGAATTGCACGACGTGTTGTACTCCCAGCGCCCGGGCAACATCGGAGGTCCCGTCGCGGCTTCCGTCGTCGACAATCAGCACCTCGATGCTGTCGATGCCCGGCAGGGTGCGCGGCAACTGCGCCAGGGTGCCTGGCAGCGTCGTTGCCTCGTTCAAGCAGGGGATCTGGATGATCAGTTTCATCAGGTGCCGGACTGGCTCAGGGTACACACCACGACTTCGCCTCCTCCCACGGTTCCCGCAAACACACGAGGCGGCCGACAGTCGCGCTCAACCAGCGAGGCAAGCGAGGAGTCGAACCGGGCCAGGTAGCGCGGAAACGTGTAGACCAGCCACACGTCACCCCGCCGACGAAGAGAATCCATCGTCGCTACGTCGCGAACGTCGTGCCACGAACGCCGAAAGTACCGACCGTAGATCTCGGTGGTCATATCAGCCGTCGCGACAATGGCGTCCTTTCCGCTCTGCTCATCGACGAACCGCATGGCTCCCACGTAATCCTGCTTGGGAAGCCGCCAGTTACGTGGCAGCGACGCCGCCGAGAGCAGGGCCAGCAGGGAAAGTCCCGAAAGGGTAAGTGGGCCCTCAAGTTGTTTCTTGCCAACAAGATGCGCAGCGGCCCCTGCCCACAACGAGGCACCGCGAACACCTATCAGCACGGCGAATCCGGCCAGCAGGAAGAAGAACCTGGGGTACATCGTACCGCGCCCAAGGAGGGCTCCCCCCAGCATGGTCACCACCGGCAGGGCCAGCAGAAGGGCAACCTGCCGGTCGCGCCTCCAATAGGACAGAAGCCCGGTCAACCCGACCAGTGCGGCCAGCCCGAGCACGGCGCTGGTAATCGCGCCCAGCAGGCCGCCGCCGAGGCCGACCTTGAGCACACGAATCGCTTCGCCCACGGCCCAGGCCGGCGAGGAGACGCCCTTGAGGGTCGACTCTTTGTGCAGGAAAAACTTCACGACCGGCTCGGCCATGGGCGCATACAGGGCAAGCGCCAGCGCACCACCCCCCACAAAAACGCCGAGCGCGAGCTTCCAGTCGGCGCGCGGCTTGTCTGAGGGCCACCCCGCCACGGCCAGCAACGCGACGATGAACTGCGCAAACACCGCGAAAACAAATGTCAGATGGGTGTATGCCCCGAGTGCAATCACGACGGCGAACCCCACGCCCGCCCGCCGATCGTTGTTTCGCAACACCCGGATCAGGCACCAGGTACTCACGACGGCGGCAAACCCCAGCAGACTGTAGCCACGCGCATTCTGCGAGAACCAGGCGTGGTGATACGACACCGCGAGCAGGAGCGCCGCAAACAGCGACTCCGTGTAGTCCGTGATGCGTCTGCCAAGTTCGTACAGCATGCCGACCGTCGCGGCGCCGAACAGCAGGGCCGGGAGCCGCAACGACCACGGCGACTCACCAAACACCGAGAGCGAGAAGTGGGCGAGCAGCGAGTAGAACGGATGCTTGTTGTCTCCGTGGAACTCGAAAAGCTGCTCGGGGAAGGGCGTGCGAAAGGCGTAGAGCGTGGAATAGATCTCGTCGGCCCAGAGCCCGCCGTTCAGTCCGGGCAGCCGGATGAGCAACGCAAGGAGGGCGAGCCCGGCGGGGATCCACCAGGCTCGTGCCTCAGTCTTCGACGACATGCGATTTGAAGATTTCCCGGTATCCCGCCCACTTGGCGTCGTCGAACCCACTGTTCGTCAGGCAGTCCACGGCCGAGTAGGCCATGAAGAGCGCGTGATGGGTGTTGTCGTGCGCAAAGAGACCCTGCCGTCCGTACACGAGGATGTTTGGCTGCGAGCCGGCCCACTGGTCGAGAGCGGCCAGTGGTTTCTCGTATCCCATCTGATAAGTGGGATATGCCTGGGCAAGACGTCGCGCATGCACAGCAATCGGTTTGGCCGGGAGCGGAATTCCGGCGGTGGCCGTGTCCTTGGCCACCAGTGCCGCGAGCTCGTCATCGCTCATCGACCAGATCTCGTCGCCCACCTGACAGGGATACTCGGCGCAGAGAACCGTGGTGCCCTTTGGTGCGGTGCTGCGAAAGTAATTCTTGGGTTCCGAGAGCCGCGTGACACGCACGTTCGCTTCGGGAAAGTAGTGCGCGTCGGTGGTGGTGTATTGATCGACCGGGAGCTGCACGTAGGCCAGCACCATCGCGCGATATCCGATCTGCTGGGCCGCGGTCATCACCGCAGCCGGCGCTGCCGGCTCCGTGATCTTGGCCAGCAAGGTGATCGGAATCGTCGACCAGATATGGTCGGCGTGAATCACGCGGCGTTCCGTGCCCTGCTCGGCGGTGATGGTCCAGGTGTATCCGGGTTCCGTGGAGCGGGTCACCTTGACCGCTCCCCAGCCTAACGCGATCTCGGCGCCAAGTTTCGCGGCGTGGTCAGCATACACCTGGCTGATCTGGCCGTAACCTTTCCGCATGTAGTAGTACTTGCCACCACCAACGGGCTTGAGCAGGCGCTTGATCAGCTTGCCAAAGCTCCCGGCCGTCACCCGTTTGCGGGCCTGGATGCCGGACAGCGTTTCGGGTTCCTTGCCCCAGAGCTTGCGCGAGTACGGAAAGTAGAAGTGCTCGCACATCGTGTGGCCCAGGTTGGCCCGGAGCACGGAGGCGAAGGTGGTGCCTTCATCAGCTTTGCGCAGTTTGCGCATGACCATGTCACGCGCCATGCCGATGGCGAAACCCTTGTCGAGGCGGAGGAGCAGGTCCACCGGCTTGATGGGGAAGTGGAGCCACTGTCCCCGCAGCCGGATGCGCCCATGCCGGTCGAAATCTCCGAAGTCGGCGCCGAGCATCTGCTTGATGTCGGTGAGGATCTCGGGCGCCACGGTGTGGTGCAGGCGATGGCTGCCATAGTCGAGCCACTGTCCGCCCCATTCAAAGGAGCCCGCATTGCCTCCAACGACCGTCTGCCTTTCGAGCAGCGTGACGGTGGCCTTTCCCGTGCGGCGCAGCTGAAAGGCAGCGCCACAGCCGGCGGGGCCACCGCCGAGCACCACGACATGCGGCAAACGGCTCACGCGGGGCCTCCGTTGGTCCGGCCTTTCCATGGGGCGTCTCCACTGCTCCATAACGCTTCGAGCAGGTCACGTTCACGCAGCGTGTCCATCGGCTGGAAAAACCCCGGGTGTTTGAAGGCCATCAGTTGCCCATCGCGCGCCAGGCGCTCGAGGGGATCACGTTCAAGAATGGTGTCGTCGCCGGTGAGGTACTCGAAGACGGCGGGCTCGAACACAAAGAAGCCACCGTTGATCCAGCCTCCCTCGGCTTGCGGCTTCTCCGAGAAGGCTTCCACACGGTCGTCGGTGAGGCGGAGTCCGCCAAAGCGTGCCGGCGGGCGAACCGCAGTGACTGTCGCGAGTTTGCCATGTGCGCGATGGAAGGCGAGCAGTGCCTGCAAGTCCACGTCCGACAAGCCATCGCCATAAGTCGCCATGCAGGTTTCGTTGCCGACGAGATCACGCATCCGGCGCAGACGCCCCCCGGTCATCGTGTCGAGCCCGGTATCCACCAGCCCGACCCGCCAGTCGAGACGGCTGCCGTGGATCACGCGCATGCCGCCATCGCGCAGATCCACAAAGAAGTCACTCTCGTGCACGGCGATATTCTTGAAATACTCCTTGATCATCTCGCCCTTGTAGCCACAGGCCACCAGAAAGTCCTTGAAGCCATGTGAGGCGTAGAAACTCATCAGGTGCCAGAGAATCGGCCGCCCACCGATTTCCACCATGGGCTTGGGGCGCGACGACGTTTCCTCGGCGAGCCGTGTGCCGCGGCCGCCGGCGAGGATGATCACGTGCATGGGCTGAGTGCGGGAGAGTGCGCTGCGTGTGGTCGCGGACCGCTCACTCGGTCGCGCTGCTGGTCAGCGGAAGCGGCTGTGGTGAGCGCGCACGCCACGTGGAGAGCTCCGACGAGAACCGGTACCGGATGAGCCCTGCAAAGAAGTTGACGCAGGTGCCCGCGTTGACATGGGAGAGCCCGCGGCTGCGCATGCGCGCGAACACGCTGTATTCGATCACCCGCACGCCGAGATAGTACGACTTGATCATGATCTCGGGGTCGAGGAACCAATCCTTGGAGGACAACCCCATGCGCCGGATCACTTCCCTCGGCATGATCTTGGGAAGCCCGTTGATGTCAAACGATGCAATGCGGGGCCAGAGCAGGCGGAAGAGCGAGTTGAAGGTGACCGACACCACCTTGCGCGTGAAGCCATCCATGCGGAAACGGCGACGCGCCTTCGCCAGCACCGGCTCCTCGCAGGCCACAGCCTCTTCATACAGGTGCACCGTCTCGTGGGCGTCCACCTGCGAGTCGGCAGGGATAAATCCAACCCAGGGTGCGGTGGCATGCGGGATTCCGCTCAGAATGCCGAAGCCATAACCCTGATTTTTCTCCACGCGCACCCGAATGACCGGCTGGCCGGCGTCCACATATTCCTGGATGATCTCGCCGGTGCGATCACTCGAGCCGTTGTCGACGGCCACCAGCTGCAAACGATGACCAGCCCCGCGAAATGCGCTGAGCGTCCGGCGAATCGTCTGCCCAACGATGGCCTCCTCGTTGTAGCACGGCATGACCAGCGAGATGTCAGGCGGCGCCGAAAGCTCTTCGGGAGTTGGTGGCGGCAGCGGTATGGAAGGCATGGCAGAACCCTGTCTGTTCCTGAAAACGCACGTGAGGGAGCGGCCAGCCAAGACCCAACCGCCCCAGGACATCTCCCCGTCAGCTAACGCAAATTCGCGACCACTCAGCTTCCCGCTCACCAACCGCCCCACCATGGGTCATGGTGTCTGCTGTCGGGTCGGCCCTAACCATATCAGCTTTCAGACCTGTTGCGCGGAAGCAACGCTCGGTGCGGGACACCCTACGACTCCGTCCCAAGGCTCGTCGTTGAAGACCGCCAACGAATTGCCTGCCTGCACCTTAGCTCGTCAAACGACGATCATGAACGCCGTTGGCAATTCGGGGGAATCGGTCGCAAGGTCGGCTGTTGATCTGGCCGCGCTCTTGCCTCAGTCGTCCACGACGCAGGTCTCAAACTACTTCATATAGGTCTTCAGAATGCCGGTGAACGGATCGACGGGTGACGCCACAGTGACCGCAGCCGAGAAAATCCTCCGAGAGGACGCGGCGCTGGCTGCCAACGCACTGGGCGCTGCGGCGGACGCCATGGAGGGGAGCACAGTGCTTGTCTCGGGCGGGGCGGGATTTCTCGGGGCGGCAATGGTGGACATGCTCGTGCACCTTAATGCGAACCGCTGGAAACGCCCGGCCAAGGTCCTGGTGGTCGACAACTTCGTGACGGGGCTTCCGGCACGATTGCAGAGCCTTGCCTCCGATCCGAACGTTCGCATCCTCAACGCCGACATCTCGCGCGACGTCGAGATCAGCGAACCGTTCAACTACGCGATTCACGCGGCGGGCATTGCCTCGCCCATCATCTACCGGGCCAAGCCCCTGCAAACTGCCGACGTGAATGTCTGGGGTTTGCGGCGCATGCTGGAGCTTGCTCGCGCCCAGGCTGATCTGCGCGGCTTCCTCTTCTTCAGCACCAGCGAGATCTACGGCGATCCCGATCCCGAGCACATCCCGACACGCGAGGATTATCGCGGCTTTGTTTCGTGCACCGGGCCACGCGCCTGCTACGATGAGTCGAAGCGCTTTGGCGAAACACTGGCCGTGGTCTATCACCAGGAGTTCGGCTTCCCGATTCGTTGTGTGCGTCCCTTCAACGTGTACGGCGCCGGGCAGCGCATCGACGATGGGCGCATCATCCCCGATCTCATGAAGGCAGCGGCCCACAACGAGCCCCTTGTGCTGCTGAGTGACGGCCGCGCCACGCGTTCCTTCTGTTACATCGCCGACGCCACGGCGGGTTTTTACCGAGCCATGCTGGTCGGCCACCCCGGTGAGGCGTACAACATCGGCAACGAACACGAGGTCAGCATTCGCGAAGTGGCCGACCTGGTGTCGCGCATCAGCGGGACGCCGGTCACCTTCGAAAAGAGCATCGATCCGCACTATCTGACGGACAACCCGCAGCGTCGCTGTCCCGACCTCACCAAGTCGCGCTCACATCTCGACTACGCGCCATTCACTTCACTTGAAGACGGCATTCGTCGCACCCTCGCTTGGGCGCGTGAGGTGTCACGCTGATGCGCGCGGTTGTCATTGGAGGGGGGCCGGTTGGCCTGGTGAGTGGGGCCGTGCTGGCAAATGCCGGACACGATGTCACCGTGGTGGAAATCGACGCACGCCGGCGCGAGATGATTGCGGCGGGCACGCCCCCATTTCACGAGCCCGGCCTCGACGAATTGCTCGCTGACGTGGTGCGTCGCCGCAAGCTTGACGTCACCGGCAATGTCGCCGACGTGGCGGCTGCAGCTGAAGTGATCCTGATAGCGGTTGGCACGCCCCCGACGGGACATGGGGCCGACCTCACCGCACTCAAGGCCGCCAGCAAGGCGTTAGGCCAGGCGCTGGCGGGCACTTCAGGGTACCGTGCCGTCGCTGTGAAAAGCACCGTCCCACCAGGGACAACGGCGCAGGTGGTGGAGCCGATTCTTCGCGAGAGCTCGGGGCTTTCATCAGAGGCGCTAGGTGTCGGGATGAACCCGGAGTTCCTGCGCGAAGGGGTGGCAGTGGAAGACATGCGCGACCCCGATCGCGTGGTGCTGGGTGTAAATGACGACCGCACCCGGGAGGCGCTGGCAGCATTGTATGCCCCCTTCGGCGCCCCGCTGGTGTTCACCACACCCACGGGTGCGGAGATGGCCAAGTACACCTCCAACGCACTGCTCTCCACCCTCGTCTCGTTCGCCAACGAAATCGCCGCGTTATGCGAAGCGGTCGATGGCGCGGACGCCGACGCGGTGTTGCGCGCCGTGCATGCGGATCGACGCTTCAGGCCCCCGGCGTCCCGACCCGATGCGCCGAGCAGCATCACCTCGTACCTGCTGGCAGGACTCGGATACGGGGGAAGCTGCTTTCCCAAGGACACCGAGGCGCTGACCGCGTGGGCAAGTCAGAACGGACTCAAGACGCCTATTCTCGACGCGGTGCGGCAGGTAAACGCGGAGCGACCGGAGCGTGTGCTGGCGTTGCTCAAGAGCCGCATCGATCTGCGCAACGCGGAAGTCGCCGTCCTCGGCCTCACGTTCAAGCCGGATACCGACGATCTGCGTGAGTCACGTTCTCTGGACCTCGTCAGGCTGCTCCAGAACGCCGGCGCACGTGTACGCGCGTGCGATCCGATGGCCGCTAGCATGGGCGCGACGCTCCTCGGGAGCGA
Organism: uncultured Gemmatimonadota bacterium; assembly: GCA_902826615.1. GTDB lineage: Bacteria > Gemmatimonadota > Gemmatimonadetes > Gemmatimonadales > Gemmatimonadaceae > RBC101. Next base: position 221,578 of record CADEFN010000002.1, on the reverse strand, counting down.
TGTGCAGGTGAGCACAGACGCCGACACCGCACTGCGTGGTGCCGACGCCGCAGTGCTGGCGACCGCGTGGCGTTCATTCCTCACACTCGACCCGGTCCACGTGAAGGGGCTCATGCGACGCCCCCTGATTCTTGACGCTCGCCGTGGACTCGACCCCGCACTCTGGTCACGTCACTGCGAATACCTCCCCATCGGGGTGAGGGCATGAGCCTCACCATTCGAACGGTGTGCAGAGGGTGCGGCGGCGAACTTCGTGAGTTTCTGAGTCTTGGCGAGCAACCGCTGGGTAACCGCCTGCGGAAGGCACATGAACCCGCGGAGGTGCCACGCTTCCCCCTGACACTCTGTCATTGCACCGTGTGTGATCTCGCGCAATTGCGCGAGGTGGTGGATCCCGCCGTTCTCTTTGCCGACTACGCCTACGTGCCATCCACGTCGAGCACGATGCGGGCGCACTTTGACACCCTTGCCGCGTCGGCGTGTGAACGGTTGAGCCTCGGCCGCGGCGATCTGGTGGTCGATGTCGGATCCAACGATGGATTGCTCCTCTCGTCATTTCAGCGGCGTGGAGTGGACGTACTGGGCATCGAGCCCGCCGAAGGACTGGCGGCGCGCGCCAATGCGGCCGGGATCCCGACGGTGAACGCCTTCTTCGGCGAAGCCATGGCGCGCACCTTACCCGCGGCCGGCCGTGCCTCGCTGGTGACCGCGACCAACGTCTTTGCGCACGTGGACGATGTGCGGGGTTTCACCCGCGCCGCCTTCACACTCCTCAAGCGTGATGGGGTGTTTGTCGTCGAAGTGCAGTCGTTTGCCGATACGGTCTCGAGCCTCGCGTTCGACATGACGTACCACGAGCACATGACGTACTGGTCGACGGCGTCACTCAGGCACATGTGCCGCATCGAGGGCCTCGACCTGCTCGACGTGGAGCGAGTCGAAACACATGGCGGTTCATTGCGCGCGGTGATCGGGCGGGCAGGGCATCCCCTCGCGCATCCCGAGCGCGTGGAGGCCCGCATAGCGGCGGAACGGGGGAGGGTGGGTGCCGAAGGGGCTACGCGTTTGGCTGCAGGAGCCACCACCGTGCGACGGCAGCTGCAGGAATTGATCGGTTCGGTACGACGGGGCGGTGGCCGTATTGCAGCCTATGGCGCGCCAGCCAAGGCCACCGTGCTGCTGAACTATTGTGGTTTTACTGATCGTGACGTCGAGTGGGTGGCGGACAAGAACGCCGACAAACAGGGGCACTTCATCCCCGGAGTGAATATCCCGGTGGTGGCTCCGTCGCGTATTGCGTCCACACCACCGACACACCTCCTCCTGCTCGCCTGGAACCTGGCGCCCGAGATCATGCAGGAGCAGGCGGCCTTTGGTGACGCGGGTGGCCGCTACCTGGTGCCCTTCCCGGAGCCTCGCGAAATCTCACCGCCTCGTTAGGTCACGAGGCGGGCGCCTCACCAGGGGCGATACAGCACCGCGGCGCAATACACCGCCCACAAGGCGCAGGCGGCGAGTAACCCCTTGTCGGTCAGAAGCGTATCCGTGGGGTTTCCATCGAGGCGGCGGTTCACGAGATAGAGGTAGCGAATGACGCCGTACAGCACGAACACCGTGCTGTACGAGAGCCGTTCCCCGCCCACCAGTCTCGCGGTGTCCGACTCGAGTGTGTACATGATGTAGCTGACAATGATGACGGCCAGCAGCACCACTGAGAGCTGATCAAGAAACGGGATGGAGTAGCGCGACAAGACCGCGCGGTGATCAGCGGAAGCATCGCCGAGGAGTACCAGCTCGTGGCGACGCTTGGCGAAGCCGAGATAGAGCGCAAGCAGTCCGCCGCAGAGCACCAGCCACACCGAAGGACGCACTCCGACCGCGGCCGCACCACCGAGAAGGCGCAGCACAAAGAAGGCCGAAATCGCGAAGACGTCGAGGATGACCACGTGCTTGAGCCACAGGCTGTACAGCGCGTTGAGCAGCAGGTACGTCACGAGACACGCGAGCAACGGCAGACCCACAGACCAGGCAATGAGCAGGCTCGCAGAGAGCATGATCGCCGCGAGAACTACCGCAGCGGGAACCGAGACGGCTCCCGTCACCAGCGGTCGAAACCGCTTGGAAGGGTGCGCTCGATCGGCGTCGCGATCGATCAGGTCGTTGATGACATACACTGAAGAGGCCACGAGACAGAAGGCCACAAATGCCAGGGCGGCCGCACGCTGTGCCGGCCACTCGAGCGCCTTTCCCGAGAATAAAAGCGCCGCGAGGACAAAGAAATTCTTCACCCACTGATTCGGCCGGACGAGTTTGACCAGCCCTCTCGTACGCGTCACCGCGGTGTGAGAAGTCGTCGCGTCAGGATGTGCTGCTGCTAAGGGTGGTTCCATGGTCGACTGATGAATGCCGGGCTCTGGTGGCCCATGCGCGTTCGAGCAAGAAACCCGCCCACGCCTGCTCAACGCATACGAACAGCCTCACGCTAAAGTCAGCATGTACTGAAAGTCTGACGAGTGTCAGCAATTACTGTGGCTCTTTCTCCACACACAAGTCAGAAGGTCCATCCACGTCACAGGCACAAGTGGTCAACTTGTCACGTGTGCTCGTGACATCTATCACACTACTCGGGTCAGTTTGCCCGAATGACACCCTCCCCGAGGGGCTGCAAGCATCGAAAATACAGTTCAGGTCGGCAGTTGATTGCGTCGTTAAGTAATTGCAGCAGCAGTACGACAAATCCCGCTGATTGGCCCGCTTCTTGTTATATGCGACGGCATGAGGCCACTTGCATCACACGCTCAAGAGTCAGTATCGCGCACCGTTCGCCATGGTATGCCGACCCTGTCGATCGTGCTGTTGTCGACCGGAACAGAAGACGTGCTGGAGAGAGCCCTGCTCGCCATTTCCGACGCAGCCTTCGAGATGTCGGCGGAAGTGCTTGTGATTCGCGATGATGCCGCACCGGCCGCTGATCGCGTAAAGCGTATGGCCGCCATGCACGGGGTCGAAGTGGTGTTTGCCCCCGCCAATAGCGATCGCGCCGCGATGTCTGATCTGGCGATGGTGCGGGCTCACGGCGACATCGTGGCCGTCCGTTCCGACGCTGCGGTGAATGGCGACGAGTGGCTGACACGTTTTGCCCGGCGCCTCGGTGTCGAACTGGGAGCGGCCCGCATGATGGAGCTTTCCGTCGAACGCCCGGTTGAGGTTGCAGAAAAGAACCGAACCACGCGGCGTGCACATTCGACATTTCGCAGGACCGAGAACACCCAAGAGGTCGTGTCCTGACCTGAGCATCTGCCCCGAAGCAGCTTCGTCCAGACAGGCCCGCCCCGCAGCGCGAACGAGTCACGTTCGCGCTCTGTTTTTTTCAGGACCGAAGGTAGAAACGCCCTCATTTTCGCCTTTTTTCCAAACCCGGGACGCCACGGCGCGCCCTTTGCTAGAAAGGCGGCATGCGCCAGAGGACCGACTCCGGCGCTCCAGTGGGACTGCATGAAGTGATCTGGAAGGGGAGCACGCGGCGCTCCTAGTGGTGTTCCGCCGTTATGTCGTTGCTGCTGCAGATTTTGTTCGTCATCGCATGGGCGGTTGGGGTAGCAGTTGGCACCCTTTCCGGGCCCGGCGAATCGCCTAAAAAGTCCGCCAGGGTGTCGCATGACGGGGAGCCCCCGCAGGGTCGCGCAGCTAAAAAAGACTGATCACGTCGTTATCGTCGGCGCGGGACCAGCCGGCCTTACGGCGGGCTACATCCTGGCCAAGGATGGCGTCAAGGTCACCGTGCTCGAAGCCGATGACATGGTTGGCGGGATCTCCCGCACGGCCCAGTACAACGGCTATCGATTCGACATTGGTGGCCATCGCTTCTTCACCAAGATCACGCCGGTTGAAGATCTGTGGCACGAAATCCTTGGACCCGAGTTCATTTCGGTGCCACGGATGTCGCGCATCCACTACGGCGGCAAGTACTTCGATTATCCGCTCAAGGCCATGAATGCTCTGAGCGGACTCGGCGTCTGGAACGCCGTGCTGATGGTCACTTCGTACTTCTGGTCGCACCTGCGCCCATATCCGGTCGAAGAGAATTTCGAGCAGTGGGTGTCGAACCGCTTTGGCAAGCGACTCTACAACACCTTCTTCAAGACCTATACAGAGAAAGTCTGGGGCATCCCGTGCACGGAGATCCGCGCCGAGTGGGCCGCCCAGCGCATTCAGGGGTTGTCGCTCGCCAAGGCGATCCTCAATGCCGCATCGTTGCAGAAGCGCAGTGATGCCATCAAGACCCTGATCAATGAGTTCCAGTATCCCCGCCTCGGCCCCGGCCAGATGTGGGAGATGGCGACCGAGAAGATCCGTGCGCTCGGTGGCGAGGTGCTGATGAAGCACGAAGTGGAGGCCCTCGAGACCAAAGACGGGGCGGTCGTTGCGGTGCGCGCACGCACCCCGGTCGGTGTCCGGCGCATCGAGGCGGATCATGTCATCTCGACGATGCCGATTCGCAACCTCGTCCAGTCGCTTGATCCTCAGCCCCCCAAAGAGATCCGCGTGGCAGGGGACGGTCTCAACTACCGTGACTTCCTCACGGTGGCACTGATCATCGAGCAGGACAATCTCTTCCCGGACAACTGGATTTATATCCATACGCCGGGTGTGAAGGTCGGACGCATCCAGAACTTCAACAACTGGTCGCGTGCAATGGTGCCTCACGAGGGGCAAACGTGTCTGGGCCTCGAGTATTTCTGCTTCGAAGGTGATGGGCTGTGGACGTCGGCAGACGCCGACCTCATCGAACTGGCCAAGAAGGAGATCGGTCAGCTCGGGCTCGTCGATCCGGCGCGCGTGATTGACGGCACCGTGGTTCGCATGCCCAAGGCCTATCCGGTCTACGATTCGGTGTACGCGGGTCACCTCGACAAGGTGCGCACCTACATCGACGGTCTCACCAACTTCCACACGGTGGGCCGTAACGGGATGCACAAGTACAACAATCAGGACCACTCCATGCTGACGGCCATGATGGCGGTGGCCAACATGCGCGGTGCCTCGCACGACGTCTGGACCGTGAACACGGACTACGAGTACCACGAAGAGCAGAAGCTCGACATGAAGTCCCTCGACGAGGTGGCAGGCGAACGGCTCAACTCCAAGGTCGAGCGCGCGTCAGTTCCGGCGTAGGACGCGTGCGCATCGGGGTGGATGCCACGTGCTGGTCGAATTCGCGGGGGTACGGGCGGTTTGCACGTGAGCTGATGTCGGCGCTGGTGGCGCATGCCCCGGAGGACCACTTCATCTGCTTTGGCGACCGGGCGGCTCTGGACGCCTTCCCGCTCCAGGCGCCTAACGTTGAGCTGCGAGAGGTGGCGCAGTCTGTCTCGCCCACGGTGGCTGCCGCCTCCGACGGCAGCCGGTCACCTCGCGACATGTGGGCCCTGACCCGCGCTGTCGGGGCCGAACGGCCGCGCGTCTTTTTCTCCCCAAGTGTCTACACGTACTTCCCGCTTCCGCTGGGCCAGCGCGCCGTGGTGACCATCCACGACGCCATCGCGGAACGGTTTCCCCTCATGACCCTGCCCACGCCCCGGGCCCGGCTCTTCTGGAAAATGAAGGTCTGGCTCGCCATCAGGCAGGCACGGGCCATCCTCACCGTGAGCGACTACGCCGCTGGTGAGCTGCAACGGGTTTTTCGGATTCCGCGCCGCCGCCTGTGGATCTCCGGTGAAGCACCGGCCGAAGTGTACCAGCCGGCCTCTCCGCACGAGGTGCTCGCCGCCCGGGAGCGACTCGGCGTTGGCGCCGCACCGTACTTCGTCTACGTCGGGGGATTCAATCCGCATAAACGCCTCGACACGGTGATCCGCGCTCACGCCGCGGTCGCAGCTGAACGATCCGGGGCGCCCCCTCATCTGTTGCTGGTCGGCAAGGTCTCGGGTGATGTCTTTCACGGAGAAGGGGAGCGGCTTCGCGCCCTGATCGCCGAACTGGGCACCGAGCCGCTGGTGCATTGGACCGGCTTTGTGCCTGACGAGGACCTTGCGGCGGTGCACTCCGGTGCGGTGGCGGTGGTGCTCGCCTCCGAATCCGAGGGCTTCGGGCTTCCGGCCGTGGAGGGCGCGGCCTGCGGCGCGCCGGTCATCGCCACCCGGGAAAGTCCGTTGCCACAGCTCCTTCCCAAGGGTGGCCTCTTTGTGCGCCCCGGTCAGGTCGGCGAGATTGCGGACGCGATGCGCACCTTGCTCAACGATCCGCCGCGTCAGCGGCGTATGGGACTGGTGGCCCTCACAGAGGCCCGGGCGCTCACCTGGTCAGCGGCCGCGGCGGTCACGCACGCCGCGCTGCGGGATGTGGCGCGATGAGTGCGCGATTCCTCATGCTGACGACGTTTTATCCTCCGCACGCCTTTGGCGGAGACGCGTTAGGCATCCAGCGACTGTCGCGTGCACTCGTCAAGCAGGGACACCACGTCACCGTGGTGCACGACACCGATGCCTACAAGGTGCTGCACACGGGAGCCTGGCCCGATGTGCCCGCGCACGATGACGACGAGGGGGTCGAGGTCATCCGGCTGGCCACCGGCAATCCCATGCTCTCCACCCTGCTGACACAACAGCTGGGCCGGCCGGTCATGAATGGCGCGAAGCTCCGCGACATAGTCGCGAAGGGTCGCTACGACGTGGTGAATTTCCACAACGTTTCCCTGATCGGAGGGCCGGGGCTCTTTCAGGTCGCCGGCGGGGCGCTCAGCGCGTACATGGCACATGAGCACTGGCTGGTGTGCCCGATGCACGTGCTCTGGCGCCACGGTCGCGAGTTGTGCACGGGCCGGGAATGCCTCAAGTGTTCATTCAGCTACAAGCGCCCACCGCAGCTCTGGCGCTACACCGGGTATCTCGACCGGGAGTTGGAGCAGGTGGACACCGTCATTGCGATGAGCGAGTTCAGCCGCAGGAAACACGCGGAGTTCGGGCTCAAGAAGCCGATGGAGGTGCTCCCCTACTTCCTCCCGAATCCCGAGAACCCCGGGGCCCCCCAGCCAACCGGAGAGTCCCCGCACCCGCGCCCCTATTTCTTCTTCGCCGGGCGTCTGGAGCGCATCAAGGGACTGGACGACGTGATCCCGGTCTTCCGGGACCTTCCGGGGGCCGACCTCCTGGTCGCGGGGGATGGCACACACGCGGCCACCCTCCGGCAGCTCGCCGAAGGTGCCCCGAATGTGCGTTTTCTGGGCCGGATAGCCCCCGACGAGCTCCGGCGCTACTACGAGCACGCGGTGGCCCTGATCGTGCCATCAGAGTGTTTCGAGACCTTCGGTATTGTGCTTATCGAGGCCTTCCGGCAGGGGACCCCCGTCATCGCCAGGCGGCTCGGCCCCTTCCCGGAGATTGTGGAGGCGTCGGGCGGTGGCGAGCTCTTCACCACTCGGGAAGAACTTCTGGCGGCGATGGCTCGTCTATCAGGTGACGCAGCCTACCGGGAAAAGTTGGCCCGGTCGGCCTATCGGGCATATGTGGAGCGGTGGTCGGAGCGGGTGGTGGTGCCCCAGTACCTTGAAATACTCAAGCGGGCAGCGGTTCGGCGCGGTGACGCGCGGACGGCGGGTCTGCTGACACAGGAGGCAGTGTGAACGTCTTGATCACGGGTGGGTGCGGCTTCATCGGGTCTCATCTCGCGGAGCGATTGGTCGCGCGAGGAGACAAGGTGATGGTACTGGATGACCTGTCGACTGGAGCGATGGAGAACATCGAACATCTCGTCGGCCGGCCTGGCTTCGACTTCCGCATCGGTTCGGCGCTCGATGTCCCCCTGGTGACCGAGCTGGTCGATCGGGCTGATCACACCATCCACCTCGCGGCAGCGGTTGGCGTGCGACTGATCGTCGAGCGGCCGGTGCACACCATCGAAACGAATGTCCGCGCGACCGAGGTCGTGCTCGGGGCGGCGGCCAAAAAGCAGAAGCAGGTGCTGGTGGCGTCGACGTCCGAGGTGTACGGCAAGTCGTCGCAGATTCCCTTCCGCGAAGACCAGGACCTGCAGCTCGGTCCCACCTCGCACTCCCGCTGGGCGTACGCCTGCTCCAAGGCGCTCGATGAGTGGCTGGCGCTGGCCTATTCGAGTGAAAAGGGGGTGCCGGTTGTTATCACCCGCTTCTTCAATACGGTAGGCCCGCGTCAGACAGGACGGTACGGGATGGTGCTGCCAAACTTCGCACAGCAGGCGTTGCGGGGGGAGCCGATCACGGTCTTCGGCACCGGGCTTCAGTCGCGCTGCTTCGGTCACGTGTTCGACGCCGTCGAGGCGATCCTGCGCCTCATCGCCACGCCGGCCGCCCTCGGCGGCGTGTTCAACGTGGGTGCGACCACCGAAGTCAGCATGCTCGATCTCGCGGCCATGGTGCGGGATGCCGCCGGGAGCAAGTCGGAAATCCGTCTGGTGCCGTACAGTGAAGCCTATCCGCCCGGCTTCGAGGACATGATGCGGCGTGTGCCGGACGTCAGCCGGCTCGAGGCCGTCACCGGCTTCCGTCCGCGGACGCCGCTTGATCAGATCGTGCGGGATGTCGTGGCCGACCAGCGTATGCGCCTCGAAGGGACCACGGCGGGTACAGCCAGTTAGGGTTGCATGCGCGCCATCCTCACCTACCACTCCATCGACCGGTCGGGCTCACCCATTTCGGTGAGCCCGGACGAGTTCCGCGCGCACTGCCGCTTTCTGACAAGTGGTCGTGTGCGTGTCGCCTCGCTGCGGGACGTGGTGACGGCCCCGGAGGGGGAGGATGTGGTGGCGCTCACCTTCGATGATGCGTTTCGCTCCCTGTGGGACGAAGCCTGGCCGCTGCTCAGGGAGCACCAGCTGCCGGCGACGGTGTTTGTGGTGGGAGACCATGTGGGAGGCTGCAACGATTGGGGCGGCCGGCGTAGTCCGGGTATTCCGCATCTGCCGTTGATGTCGTGGGAACAGCTGGGACGGCTGCATGAAGGGGGCGTCGAGATCGGCGCGCACACCCTGCGGCATCCCTTTCTCTCGCGGCTGAGCGAGGCCGACCGGGCGGTGGAACTCGATGAGGGGAGCCATCGCATCGAATCATCGTTAGGTGTGCGTCCGGAGTCCTTTGCCTATCCGTACGGCGACCTCGATGGCCCGACCACGCGCGCCGTCCGGGCGCGCTACGCTCGTGCCTGCACCACCGCGCTGCGCCTGCTGTCGTCCGACGACGACACCGCGTTGTTGCCCCGTCTCGACATGTTCTATCTGCGGACGCCCGGCGCCCTCGATGCCTGGGGAAGTCCCGCCTTTCGCACGAGGCTCTGGGTCCGTGGTCTGGGCCGCCGTGCACGATCGGCGCTTACCGGAGGTGCCGCCCACGTGCGGCATGTTGCCTGATGCCCGACAAGGTTTTCTGCTCCATCGTGATGCCGGCGCGCAACGCCGAGGCGCTGCTCCCGCAGACGCTCGGAGCGCTGCGTGCGTCAGACTACCCCGCAGACCGCTGGGAGCTCATCGTGGTCGATGACGCGTCGACGGACGACACCGGAAACCTGGCCGCTCGCTGGGCCGATACAGTGGTCCGAATTCCCGGCCGCCCCTTCGGGCCTGCCTACGCACGCAATCGCGGCTTCGAAGTGTCGCGTGGTGACATCGTCATGTTCTTCGACGCCGACGTCGTGGTGCACGAGGACACTATCCGCCGTTTTGTCGAGGCCTTTGAAGACGAACCCGATGCCGGCGCGATTTTCGGATCCTACGACGACCGCCCAGCGGCCCCCGGATTCGTCTCGCAGTACCGCAACCTCCTGCACCACCATGTCCACCAGCGGAATCGCGGAGACTCCGAGACCTTCTGGGCAGGGGCCGGTGCCGTCCGTCGTGAGGTGTTTGAGGAAGCGGGGATGTACGATGAGTGGCACTATGGTCGCCCGCAGATCGAGGACATCGAACTGGGTGGGCGCATACGCACCATCGGGCATCGCATCCTCCTGCGGCCCGAAATCCAGGTCACCCACCTCAAGCGGTGGACGCTTTCCGGTGTCGTAAAAACGGACCTCACCGATCGCGGCATCCCATGGGCGAGGCTGCTGGCGCATCGTGGCAACGCGATGTCGTCGGGTACGCTGAATCTTCGCTGGACCGAGAAGATGGCGACGGCCCTGACATGGTTGGGGCTCCTCGCGCTGGTGGCGTCGCTGATATTCCTCGATCCGAGGTGGCTCCTGATCACGGCCGTGTGTGTGAGCATCGTGATCTGTTGCAACCTGCCGCTGTTCAAGTTCTTCAATCGAGTGCGGGGGCCGCTCTTTGCGCTGCGGGTGGTACCTGTTCACCTCTTGTACTATGTCCTGAACGGCATATCGTTCGGTTCAGGGTTGTTCTTGCATCAGATGGTTGGGGCGCCACGTCCACACCCGACGGTCGATGCGTTCGCCGAACTCGGCATCAAGCGCTGGCCTCCGGTGCCAGCACGCAATCGCAGTACCTGGACCTCCTGACACCCTTCGTATGACGCCTCCCCCCACAGGCGTGCGCGCGATTCATGAGCCGGCAGCACGCACAGCCGAGGAAGAGCTGCAGCCCGTGCTGCGGCTCGCCTTCGCCCGGTTGCACAAAGCGGCATTTGGTGTCGCGACAGGTGTTGCAGGCGCGCTGCTTATGGGAGCCATCACGCTCATGGCACTCGTCAGCCCGGCGGCCGAAGGTTTTCCACTCCAGCTGCTCAACACCTACTTCACGGGTTACAGCGTGAGCTGGCCGGGGCTCATCGTCGGTATGGGCTGGGGATTTCTGGTGTCGTTTGTCGCGGGCTGGTTTGTCGCGTTCAGCCGCAACTTCGCTCTCGCAATCATTGCCTTCAACATCCGCGTGCGCGCGGAAATGCAGGCCACGCGCACCTTCCTCGATCACATCTAGCATCCCATGTCCGCATCCACTCAGCGCACCGCCCAGGAAGGCTTGCTGGCGCTCAACGCGCAGGCCTGGGGCATCTCTGTTGGGCTCTTGTGCGGCGGAGGGCTCTTTCTGGCGACCAACTTCCTGGTCATCAAGGGTGGCCCCGACGTCGGCAAACACCTCAACCTCCTGGCCGCGTTCTTTCCCGGCTACCGGGTGACGTTCGCCGGAAGCCTCATCGGGTTTGTCTATGCCTTTGTGTGCGGATGGGCGCTGGGGCGGGTGATCGGCGCCGTCTACAACAAGCTCGCCCTGCGTTAGGCACGCGAGCGGCGAGCGCTACTACCAGCCCTGGAATTTCAGAAGGACGGCCGGCACGGTCTGCAGCATGACGCGCACGTCCAGCCAGAAGCCCTGCTCGCGGATGTAGCGCAGGTCCCAGCTGACCTTGCTGATCACGTCGTCCAGGCAGGCGTCGTACTTCTGATTGATCTGCGCCAGTCCCGTCAGTCCGGGTTTCACCCGATGACGATAGCGGTACGTCGGAATGTCTTCGCGCAGACGCGCCACGATACTCGGGCGCTCGGGCCGTGGGCCGACGATATTCATGTCGCCACGCAGCACATTCCACAACTGCGGCACTTCGTCCACGCGATACTTGCGCAGCATCTTGCCCAGGCGGGTAACGCGCGGATCGTTCTCCGTGGCCCACACCGCGCCCGAGACCTTTTCGGCGTCGACCCGCATGGTGCGCAGCTTGTAAATCGTGAACACCTGGCCCCCAAGGTCCTCCACACGCGAGTCGCGAATCGCAAGGGTGCGCTTCCAGCGCCGGTCCAGCCCAACTCGCGTCTGCGTGTACAGAATGGGACCACGTGACGAGAACTTGATCAGCAAGGCGACGACGATCAGGACGGGCAACGCCACCAGGAGGCTGAGTCCGGCCACGACGACGTTGAGAGCACGGGACAGCGCCTCGTTGCGCTCACGGGGAGCAAACGGATCTGCGGGCTCGCGGGGCGCGAACTCCACCGAGCGCGGGCGCTCGACCGTCCGCGACGCATCGGCGCCGCGCGGACGCGTGCGATGCACCGGCGTCTGCACGCGCGGATCCCGGACATGATCAGCGGTACTGGCGGGCCACGTCATGGGCAAGGAATTCTCATCTCCAGTCGAACCTATCATCACACAGTGCGGTTACGGCCACGACCCTGAACGATCCAGATGATCGGGATGAGGGCACCGAGCAAACCGCCCCACATTCCGAGTCTGTTAGTTGTCTGCACCGGCACAATGATCTCATCACCGTCGCGTAACGAAACGTCTCCAACCGTTCTGCCGGTTCGCACCGCCTCGCTGAACTGCTTCTTGTCCAGAAAAGTGTCGCTGGCCCGCTTCACATACGCCTTGTCGAGCACAGCATTCTGTGATGGACCACCAGCGCTCATCAGCACATCGGTGATGAGCTGGTCAACCGGAACGGTCAAAAAGCCCGGTCGTCCGATCGCGCCCGAAAGCGAGACACGGATCAACCCGGTCGCAGAGACCTGGGGGCTCTTGAGAAACTTCGACAGCTCGCGGGTAAGGTGCGGACCAAGCTCCGAATCGAGCACGCCGCGAAGCGAGATTTCTGGAATGTCGGGAAGGGCAAGCCGCTGGTCAGGCTTCACCGTGAAGGTGTCCGTCAGGGTCGAATCGCCAACAACAGTCAGGAGCAGCCGGTCGCCGGGCACAAAGTCTCCGTTCCGGAGCCGCTGCTTGAGCGAGAAAACAAGGGCGTCAAGCTTCTGCCGGGTCTTTTCATCCGCCGTGAGTCCGACCGTCTCGGCCGCCGAAATCGCCTGCTCGAGTTCTGCCCGAGTGGCCTGGCGACGCTGGGTGCCGAGGGTCTCCTGAGCGCCCAACGCGTCGCGCCCGCCAGTAACCAGGGCGGCGGCAACGACCAGCAAGAGTTGTAGACGGAATTTCTGTCGCATGAGGTCCTTGCGATGCATGTCGCGTGCTAGGTGAACGCGCGACAATAAATAGTTCTAATTCATTTGAACGTACTACTATAGCGAGAGAAGCCAGATCTGTGCCCCTCTTTTGCCGATCTCATCCGTCAGAACCGACGCATCGGCGCAACGCCGGTCTCCATTCCTAAACGAAGTGGAGGGCCGAGGGTCACGCGATCAGCCCAGGATCCGCTAAAGACTTGGCTGCACGCAACATGCAGAAGGGAATCAGTGCACCGACGCCCGCAAAGGATGGCCATTTTGGCAACAATCGATCACGCGCAGGATCTGCAGGGAGCACCACCGCTTCTCCTCCTCGGGAACGACCAGGAATGGTCGTCCCGCTCGTTGGAAAGTGTGCTGGGGCCCCGGGGCTTCGCGACTGTCCGGGCGTTTACGGGTCGGCAGGTCCTGGAACTGAGCCGAACCACACGAGCGGACGCCGTCGTTCTGGATCTCAGCCTTCCCGATGTCTCAGGTCTGGACGTCGTACGCATGCTGCGCGAGGAGCCCAACTTCAGTTCAGGCACTCCGATCATTCTCCTGACGACCGGAACGCCAACCCGGGCCCAGCGTCTCGAAGCGTACCGCGCGGGTGCCTGGGAGCTCCTGAGTGAGCCCTACGACGTCGAGGTACTCGCTCTCAAGCTGGAGCTCTTTGTCCGGGCCAAACGGGAGGCCGATCGCACTCTGGAGTCGGGTTTGCTCGACCCTCACACCGGGCTCTACAACGCTCGGGGCATTGCGCGGCGGGCGCGAGAAATTGGAGGGGACGCCGCGCGGCGTGGGGCGTCGATTGTGTGTGTCGCCTTCTCGGCGAAGCTGGAAGGCCCGGTGGCCAGCGACGGTGAGCACGACGTGGAGGGGCTGGTACTTCATCGGCTCAGCGAGATTTGCCGTCAGAGTGCCCGGGTCTCGGACGTGATTGGGAGGCTGGGCCGTACGGAAGTTGTGGTGATTGCGCCCGACACAACCCGGGAAGGTGCGGAGCGGATTGTGGCGCGTGTGCGCAGTGCCATGGAGGACACCCCGCTGGAAATCGGCGGGCACGCACGTGCCCTCGTCGTGCACTATGGGATGACGATCGCCGAGGACTTCTCAGCCTCTTCCACCGATGTTGTGTCGATGGTTCTGCGGGCGGCCGGCGAACTCCGGGACGGTCGCCGCGCCCCTGACCGAGGGGTGCTGGAGCGCGCGGCCTCCGTCTGAGCACAGTGGGGGGACGTGAAAAGGGCCGGATCCGAGGATCCGGCCCTTTCTCATTGTCGCGTCTCGGGTCAGCGGTTGTCTGCGCCCTGACCGAGCAGTGCGACGTCGGGCATGGTTTCCGGCGTACCGTACCCTTCGAGGTAGTGGTAGTAGCGGAATTCCGGCGACTCGCCGATGTCGTTGAGTACCGTGCCGAGAATCCGGATCGGCATGCGGTCGAGGGTGCTGAGCTTGGATGATGCGAGCCGTTTGTCGGTTTCACCGGCCCGGAGCACCAGCAGCATCGAACCGGTCGCGCTGCCGAGCGCGTAGGCATCGATGCCGGCACCAAGTGGCGCGCAGTCGACGATGATGGCGTCGAACTGGGAGCGCAGCTCGCGCAGCATGAGCGCGGTGCGCTGCGAGGCGAGCAACTCCGGCCCCTGCCGGCGGCGGGTGCCACACGGAATGAGCGAGAGGTTCACATGCAGGTCGGTCGACTTGATGATTTCGCCTAACGTTGCTTCGCCGGCGAGATAGTCGAGCAGGCCTGGTGACTGCGACGCGGGCGGGCATGACTCGTGGAGCTGGCCGCGCCGGATGTCGCCATCGACGAGGAGCGTGCGATAGCCACCCTCGGCGAGTGCATTCGCGAGGTTGATGGAAATGGTGGACTTGCCGTCGCCTGGCCCGGGGCTGGAGATGGTGAGCTGGACGGGTGATCCTGCCGGGAATTGCGACCGGACGGAGAGGGCGAGCGAGCGGAAGGACTCGATCATCTGCGAGGCCTGCTCCAGCCGCTGCCGCTGGCTGCGCGGGGCAGTGTAGGACGGCACCGCGCCGACGATATCGAGGCCGAGCTCATTCACGGCTTGTTCCGGATAGCGGAACCGGCCGTCGAGGCGGTCGAGCAGGAGGGCAATGCCGACACCTGCACCTAACGACGCCAGCACCGCGATGATGATGATGTCGAGGGAGGTGTCACTGGTGGGCAGGCGTGGTGCGATGGCCGTGTCGAGGATGGCCACGTCGGGCATGACGGTTTTTTCCGACAGTCGTGCCGACACGGCGCGACCCTGCAGATCCTGGAAGATGGTGGTGGCGACGGCCACGTTGCGCTGCCGGCGCTGCTCCTCGATCGTGCGCTGGGGAATCTTCCGCAGCTCCGACGAGGCCCCATCCACACGACGGCCCAGCTCTGCCTCGTTTGCCTTGTACTCGGCGAGGAGCTTTCGCGCGGTCGACGGAATGACGTTGGTCTCCAGCACATTGATGGCGTTGAGCTCGTCCTTCACCGCCTTGTATTCATCCGTGTACTTCTCGCGAAGGGTGCGGAGATTGGCCTGGCGCACCGTGACATCGATGAGGGCGGTGTTCAGCTCCTTCCCCGTTTCGCCGCTGGCGAGCAGCATGGGCGCACCACGCAATGCCTCGGGTGAGATGCGGCCGTTGCGGCTGTCGCTTTCGGCAATGATCCGCTCCAGCAGGGCGCGGTCGCTCTTGAGGTTGTCGAGCTGACCACGATCCTGGAAATACGACGTCATCACCGGATTGGTCGCAACCGCAATCCCGGGCGATATCGCCACGTTTTCGTTCGGTTGGGTGATGGTGTTGATCTTGAAGCTTTCGAGGGAGTTTTCGGCGTCGAACAGCGACTTGGCCGCGCCGGAGAGCTGTTCGTCGATGGTGTTGGCCACTTCGACGAGATTCTCCTTCTTGAGCCGGCTCGACTCACGCTCGAACTGCCGCACGACTTCGTTGAGGGTCTGCGCAATCAGCTGCGGCTGTTCGCCGCGCAACCCGAGGCGCATGATGTTGGAATTGATCGGGAGACCAAGCTGCAGCTCGGATTGCAGCTTGACCGCAGCTTCACGAGGGGTCACCACCTCGAAGTCGAACGTTTCGGCGCGCGTGAGCTGTTCGGCGGCCGGATGCCAGAGGAAGCCCACGGTACGGCCGATGGAATCGCCAACGGCGCCGCTCTCGATGAGGCGCTCAGGCTCACTCTTTTCGTCGGAGCGACGAAGGAGCTGGTACTTGGCTCCACCCGGGTCGAGCTTGAGTCGATAACTCCCCGCGATCAGAGAATCGGAGGGCAGAAGGGTGCGGAAGAGATCGGAATCCCGACTATTGGTGGGTGTGACGTACAGGGCCAGGCGGCTCACCACCTCGTCGAGGATGATGAAGCTCTTGACCAGGTCGGTCCACCCGAGCTCGCTGGAGATGAGCCCCGGCGCCTGGACAGGCCCGTTCTTCATCTGGTTCTGCGAGATCCAGATCGTGGCGTCCACGGCGTATTTGGGCTCGACGAAGCGCGTAAGCGCGACACCGGTGGAACTGCCCACCACAAAAACCGCCAGAATCAGCCAGCGATACCGCTTGATGGCCGCGATTGACCGGGAGACGAGCTGCTGCATGGCACTGCTGCCACGTTCGGCCTGGGGCGGCGGCCCCCAGTCTTGAGGAGAAAACTCCTGACCGGCGAGCTGATACGGGTTTCCCCCGGACGCAGGCACAACACTATTCGACATTAAGTCCTCACAGACCCCACTGGGATTTGGTGAGCCACGTTCACTCTAATCAGACGACGGAATGCAAGAAACGGCGCACACCGGCGGACACGAGGCGTCCGCCGGCCGGGCCAGCTGGAAAAACCCCACTAGCCGCAAAGCCGTGCCGCTTCGAGATTTGAATGTACCAATAGCGACAAGGGAGCCTCAGCAAGGTAAGGAACATCACATCGTGGTTCGCGACGCAGGTCCATGTTGGTATGGGGCGACACGGCCTGTGGGTCTCCTGCATCGCTGTGGCTTGACCTCAGCAGCCCTTGATCGTATATGATTTGGCTACCTTGTGCCGCTTAGGTGTGGGGCCGCCGAGACAGTGTGGCGACGGTAACGCATGGGCCGCCCACACTCCGCACCCGATACGTGAGGAAATCCTTGTGAGCGGTGGAACGGTGGCAGGAGAAGGCGACGTGAGCTCAGCGACGGCCGGGGAAGAAGGTCGAGATCCACTGTCGATCTCGCCCGACGTAAAGGCGAGCCTCAGCATTCTTATTGTGGACGACGATCGCACCCTTCGTGAAGGGTGTGCGAGTGTCCTGCAGATGGACGGCTTCAATGTCACGACGCTTGGCCGCGGCGACGAAGCCGTGGACATGGTCAAGCGGCGTCGGTTCGACATCGTGCTGGTCGATCTCTATATGACGCCGGTGTCGGGGATGGACATCCTCAAGGCGACCGTGGACGCCAGCAAGGACACGATCGTGGTGGTCATGACGGGCAACCCGAGTGTGACCACCAGCATCGAGGCGCTGCGCGCCGGAGCCTGGGACTACCTGCCGAAGCCCTTTTCGGCCACCCACCTGCAGGTGCTCGTCGGTCGTGCCTCGCACGCTGTGATGGTGGCGCGCGAGACGCGCGATTTGCGGGTGCAGCTGCTCAAGCAAAGCGGGAACAGCGACAAGCTGACGCTGCTCGGTGTGTCACCGGCATTCCGGAAGGCGGTCGATCTCGCTCGCAAAGTGGCGAGCACCGACGCGTCCGTCATGATCATGGGTGAGAGCGGCACCGGCAAGGAAGTCATTGCGCAGTTCATTCACGCGCACAGCCGCCGGGCGTCGCGTCAGCTGGTGCCGATCAACTGCGCCGCGCTGCCTGAAGGTCTGCTGGAGTCGGAACTCTTCGGTCATCGCAAGGGCGCCTTCACGGGTGCCGACCGCGACAAACCCGGTCTGCTGGAGATTGCCAACGGGGGCACGCTCTTTCTCGACGAGCTCACCGAAATGTCGCTCCCGCTGCAGGCCAAACTGCTGCGTGTGATTCAGGACGGTGTGGTGCGGCGCGTGGGTAGTGAGAAGGAAGATGCGGTGGTTGATGTGCGCTTTATCTCTGCGACCAACCGGGTGCCGCAGGAGTGCGTGACCAAGGGCACACTGCGCGAGGATCTGCTGTATCGGTTGCGCGTGGTGCCGATCAATCTGCCACCGCTGCGCAAACGCCCCGAAGATGTGTCGCTGCTCGCCAATCACTTCCTGACGCATTACTGGGAGCGCCACCGCACGTCGGGCGAGGCGCAGCCGCGGATTTCGGAGAGTGCGGTGGAGTTTCTGCGTACCCGGGCCTGGCGCGGCAATGTGCGTGAGTTGCAGAACGTCATCGAGCAGATGTCGGTGCTGACCGAGCCGGGGCACCTGGTGCAGCCCGAAGACGTGCCGATTTACGACGATGTGGAAACCGAGGCGGCACCGACCGGCTTCCCGACGCCGGTCATGAACGAACCGTTCCACACGGCGAAGGACAAACTGATCGCGCACTTCGAACGGGAGTACCTTGCCCAGCTGGTGACCCGGGCGGGATCCAACATGTCGAAAGCAGCTCGGCTGGCCAACATTGACCGCACGACGCTCTATCGGCTGATGGAGAAACACGGCTTCCGTCGCGAAGACGGCGGGATGCCGCTCGAGGAGTGAGCCCCGCGCGCAAAAAGGCCGTGCGCGGCCGCTCGCCTGTTGCGCCACGTTTGCCTGACCCAGCCCCTCTCCTTCCACCCGAGCCCCGGGATACCGGGGCGTCGGCGACCTGGCAGGCCTTTGTCGCCAGTGCCACGCGGGCGCGCACGGAGTGGCCGTCGCGCGAGCACTCGGTCGTCAGCGCCGAGGATCTCGAGCTGACGATGGGGATTCTCGTGGCCGCCGTGCGGAGTCAGCTCGATGGCGCGGTGCCGGTGCTGGACGGGGTGCCGCCCTTTGTGCCCGCCCGGCGTGTGCTGGAACGCGTGCGTCGGGCCTTTCTGGAAGAAACGGATCGCGATCCCGGCGGAGCGACGGCCGCGTCGATACTCGAGGTGATCCGGGCGATCGAGGCTACTCAAGAGCGTCTGGACCTCGATGCGGCGCAACGTTTTGTGTCGCGTCTGGCGAGTTTTGATGCTCAGCAGCTGGTCGTGGAGATGGCGCATGACATGCGCTCGCCGCTGGGATCGATCCTCATCCTTGCCGAACGGCTGCGAGCCGGAGCGGGGGGAGAGTTGCCCCCCGTTCAGCAGCGCCAGCTTGGCCTCATCTATTCGGCGGCTTTCGGACTCAGTGCGCTGGCTGGCGACGTGATCGAGCTGGCGCGCGGCGGCACCACCTTGATGGATGTGCAGCCGACGCCATTTGCGGTGTCCGATGTCCTCCAGTCGATTGCTGATATCCTGCGGCCGATGGCCGAGGAAAAGCGCCTCACCATGCAGTGGGGCGGTCTGGCGGCCGATGTTCGAATGGGGCATCCTGCGGCGCTCAATCGCGTTTTGCTCAACCTCGCCACCAACGCCATCAAGTTCACCAACGCCGGCGTGGTGGATGTGCGCGCCCGAGATCTGGACCGGGTGCGTGTGGAGTTCTCAGTGACCGACACCGGCCGCGGAATTCCGGACTACGTCATGACGCACCTTTTCGAAGCCTTCAGGCAGCGGCAAATGCCTGGGGACTACGCCTTCTCGAGCGCTGGGCTCGGGCTCTCGATCTGCCAGAAGCTGGTTCGCGCCATGGGGGGCGAGTTGCTGGTGGAGACCGAGCTGGAGCGCGGAACGAAATTCTCGTTTGTGCTGGAGCTTCCGCAGCCCGAGCGCCTGTAGGACGACGCCTGCCCTCGCCGGGCGGGGCACCGTTTTGACTCTTTACGGGGACGCGGTCGTTTCGCACTTTCCCTTTGTCGTGCCGAGCGGGCTTTGATGCCCGAAACCATCGGAGCGTTCCTTGCGAAGCCGCATCCGCGTTCTGCCCTCCCTTTCCAGGAGCCCGAATGTCCGACCGTCGATCGTTTGTCACCCAGATGATGCGGGCCGGTGTGGCGCTACCGGCGTTCAAGGTGGATTCGCTTTCCACGATTTTTCGGGCGCAGGAGATGGTGCGCACGCGCTCCGCGGCTGCCGCGGCAAGCGACGAGGACTACTGGAGCCAGATCCAGCGGGCGTTCGACGACGATCGCACCTCAATCAACCTCAACAACGGCGGCGTGAGTCCCACGCCGACGCATGTGCTGGAATCGATGTTCCGCGACCTCAAGTGGTCGAACCAGATGCCGGTGTTCACCATGTGGCAGGATCTGGAACCGCGAATCGAATACAGCCGGCGTGACCTGGCGCGGATGTTCGGGTGCGATGTGGAGGAAATGGCCATCACGCGCAATGCGTCGGAGGCCAATGAGATCATGATCCTGGGTCTCGACCTCAAGCGTGGGGACGAGGTGATCGTCACGAACCAGAATTATGGACGGATGCTGACGACGTGGGATCAGCGTGTGCGGCGCGAGGGGATTGTGGTGAAGTCGATTTCCTTCAAGGTGCCACCGCCGAGCGACGACTACATCGTCGAGCAATTCCGCGCCGCCATCACACCGCGGACCCGCGCCATCGAGCTCACGCACATCACGAACCTCACGGGGCAGATCCTCCCGATCAAGCGCATTGTGGAGTTGGGGCGGCAGCACAACATCGAGGTGCTGGTGGATGGCGCGCATGCCTTCGCGCACTTTCCCTTCACGCGCGACGAGCTGGGCGTGGACTACTACGGCACGTCGCTGCACAAATGGTTGTTTGCGCCCGTCGGCACCGGCTTCCTCTATGTGCGCCGTGACAAGATCGCCAAGCTGTGGCCGCTGATGGCGGCCGCCAAGGAACAGGATGCCAACATCCGGAAGTTCGAGGAAGTGGGGACCCATCCAGCGGCCAACCACAACGCGATCTCACTCTCGGTGGCGTTCAACGAGGGGATCGGCCTGGAGCGCAAGGCGGCTCGGCTGCGATACCTGCGCGATCGGTGGGCCAAACGGCTAGTGGCGGACAGCTCTGGGCGATTCAATATCCTCACCCCACTCGACGACCGGCAGTCGTGTGCCATCTGCCTCGTGAACATCGACGGCGTCGACACCCCCAAGCTGCAGCAGTGGTTGTGGGGGAAACATCGGGTGATGACGGTGGCCATCGTGCACCCCGAGTTCCACGGGCTGCGGGTCACGCCGAGTGTCTACACCACCCCCGGCGAGGTGGACCGGTTTGCGGAGCTGATGCTCAAGGCTGCCAAACAGGGAATTGCTGCCAACTGATGCTGGTCCGGCTCTCTCACCTGTTCTCCCGAGTGTTGTGAACTACTGGCTCATGAAAACCGAACCCGAGGTCTTCTCGTTTGACGACCTCATGGCCGCGCCCGCGAAGACCACGGGATGGGAAGGGGTGCGGAACTACCAGGCCCGGAACTTCATGCGCGACGGGATGCAGGTGGGCGATAAGGTGTTCATCTACCACTCCAATGCCGAGCCGCCGGGCATCGCCGGCATCGCGAAGGTGGCGTCGGCGGCATACCCCGATCCGAGCGCATTCGACCGCAAGGACCCGCACTATGACCCCGGCTCGAAGCGCGAATCACCGACCTGGATGCAGGTGGATGTGCAGGGGGTGAAACGCCTGAAGCGATTTGTGTCGCTCGAAGAGCTGCGTGCCAGCAAACGCCTGACAGGGATGCGATTGCTGCAAAAGGGGAATCGCCTCTCCATTGTGCCGGTGACGCCGGCGGAATGGGAGGCGATTCTCGAGATGTCGGGGACGACCTAACGCGCGTCAGCTGGTAGCGATGGTGTGGACGCAGTTGCGCCCGGCGCGTTTGGCGTGATAGAGCGCCGAGTCGGCCCGCTTGATCCAGTCATACGACGAATCGCCTAACGCGATTTCGCCGATGCCGATGGTCAGCGTGAGCTTGGGTGGTTCGAGACCGGCGGGCACCTCGATGGGCGGGAGCTCGGACACCGTCTTCCGAAGACGCTCCGCCAGCATTGTCGCATTGGCGGGATTCGTCTCCTGCAGAATGACCGCAAACTCGTCGCCGCCATAGCGGGCGACAAAGTCCACGCGACGCAGGAAGGTTTTTGACAGCGCGTTGGACACCTGCCGCAGGGCGGCATCGCCCACCGGGTGACCGTAGGTGTCGTTGATCCCCTTGAAGGAATCCATGTCGACCATCATCAGACAGCCCGGCTGACCGAGCAGGGTGTGCAACTCGATGCTGCGGGTGATGTAGTCGTCGAACGACTTGCGGTTGTGGAGCGCGGTAAGACCGTCGATGCTGGATTCGCGGCGTGCGTCATCCAGCTCTCGGCCGAGATGTTTCAGCTTGTCCGCGAGCGTGGCAAACTGTTCGCGCTGCCGTTCCTTGCGGTGTTCGATGAGTTTTTCCATCACGCCGACCACCGCCAGCGCCTCGCGCTTCATGAGGTCGGTGGAGTTGGAGTCCACCGCCACACGCATGCGGCTCATCTGCGTCTGCGCGATCTTGGACTCCTCGTTTTCCTCGACCACCACGGTGTGGACGGCGCTCACAAAGGCCCACGTCATTTCGCGGAAATCCTGCAGCACACGCGTCACGTATTTCGACTCATCGCGCCGCGCATCGCCGAAAAAGTGCGTCAGTCCTTTCCAGTCGCGGTAGAACACTCCCGTCGAGGCCTTGTCGTCGGGATGATCGGGTCGCGGGGCGCCAACGCCGGCATGCATTCGCCAGGACTGAATCGCGCTCCGGATCTCGTCCCCCGACTTGAGCTCGGTATCGAAGGCGTGTTTCGCGTACAGCTGAAGCAGTGAGCTCAGCGCATCGAGGACGATGCCCGTCTCCCTGGACAGCTCCTCCCCCGACTCCTCGGGCGGGGCAACCGGCGCCGCAACAGCGGGTTCGGTAACGGTGGATCCGTTCTTCGATCCCTTCGATCCGAAGAAGGAAAGCATGATGGTCTCGAATGGTTCGTCGGGAACGCACCAGCGCGCTTCACGCGGGTGGCGGGATGAGACGTCAGGAGCGCCGAACCCGCCTCTCCCGGGTCTGGCGCCCCCCCCACCTCCTCCTCGCACCAGTCAGTATCGGCCGATCCCGCCGAATTCTTTGCCAACACTCACCGGACTCGGCCGTGAGGTTCAGGTGAGCTGGCGCCAGAGCATCCAGAAGCCACTGCCAAACCCGATCGCGACGACGGCGGCGCGCACCTGATCCTGCTTGACCCGCTGCGCCAGACGGCTTCCGGCGTAGCCGCCCAGGAGTCCGGCCACGGCCATGAATGAGGCCAATCGCCAGTCGACCAGCCCCGAGGCAGCCAGAATGACGGCCGCGGTGAGGTTGGCGCAGGTGCCGCCAAAACTCTTCAGGCCGTTCATCCGGTGAATGTTGGTAAAGCCCATGAAGCCCAGGGCCGCAAGCATCAGGATGCCGATCCCGGCTCCGAAGTAGCCTCCGTAGATCCCAACCAGGAACTGGTACCCCAGCACCGAGAGGGGGGCGGGTCGAGTCGCCGGGTCGCCGACCTCTCCAGCCTCCGCCGTGCGGCTCTTGATCAGGCGCATGACAGGTCGCTGCGCCACAAAGAGCGCGGTCGCGCCCAGCACGAGCCAGGGCACAATCGCCTCGAACTTGCTGGGTGCCAGGAGAAGCAGACCCGCCCCGAGGGCTCCACCCAGGACGCTCGGAATCGCAAACCGGAGGGCCCAGGCACGGGCTCCGGCCACGGCGTCGCGGTACCCGTAAAAGGCACCGATCGACCCAGGAACCAGGGCCACCGTGGACGTGGCGTTGGCGACGATGTGGGGTACCCCCAGCCCAACGAGGGCCGGGAAGGTGATCAAGGTTCCACCACCGGCGATCGAGTTGACGGCGCTCCCGGCGGCGGTGGCCACCATGATCAGGGCGGTGCGGGTGAAGTCGGTGTCGACGGGGGCGGGGATGGGATCTCCGGCTGGGTGGCGTACTGAGGGGGAGCGGCCGAAACCTACTAAGCGGTTCTGCTGACTGGAAACACACACGTACTGCGTCCCTGCTAACTTTCCACCGCGCCAACGCATGATGCGATGCGCGCGGAAACTCCGGGAGATCACATCACATGAGCACGACGGCGACGCCCGCGGCGTCTGCACCGACGGATACCCTCGACGTTCGCGACAACCGCACCGGGAAGTCGTACACGATTCCCATCAAGGACGACACCATCCGCACTGCCGATCTCAAGCAGATCAAGGTGAATGCGGACGATTTCGGGATGATGGGCTACGATCCCGCGTTCATGAACACGGCGTCGTGCCGGAGCGCCATCACGTACATCGATGGCGACAAGGGGATCCTGCGCTACCGCGGCTATCCCATCGAACAACTCGCCGAAAAGGCCTCGTTCCTCGAGGTGGCGTGGCTGCTGCGTCATGGTGAACTCCCTACGCAGACCGAGTACGACTCGTGGGTGCACAACATCACGTTCCACACGTATGTGCACGAGAACATCAAGCGGTTCCTGGAAGGGTTCCGCTACGATGCACACCCGATGTCCATGCTGGGGAGCGCCATCGCTGCGTTGTCGTCGTTTTATCCCGAGGCGCGCAAGATCTACGATCCAGCGCAGCGCGACATCTCGATTATCCGGCTCATTGCCAAGGTGCCGACGCTGGCAGCGTTCTGCTATCGGCATGTGAAGGGGCTGCCCTTTGTGTACCCCGACAATGATCTCTCGTACGCTGGCAACTTCCTGTCGATGATCGCGCGGATGTCGGAGGCGAAGTATGAGCCGAATCCGGTGTTCGAGCGGGCCATCGAGGTGTTGTTCATTCTGCACGCCGACCATGAGCAGAATTGCTCGACCAACGCGGTGCGCGCCGTGGGCTCGTCGCATGTCGATCCCTTCAGTGCGACCGCCGCTGGTGTGATGGCGCTGTTCGGTCCGCTGCATGGCGGCGCCAACGAGCAGGTGCTGCGCATGATCGAGAAGATCGATGACGTGAAGAACGTGAAGCCTTTCCTCGAAGAAGTGAAGGCCGGGAAGGGTGGAGAGCGGCTGATGGGCTTCGGGCACCGGGTGTACAAGAGCTACGATCCGCGCGCCAAGATTGTGAAGAAGCTCGCGTACGAAGTGTTCGAAGTGGTCGGCATGGATCGCGACCTCGAGATTGCGCTCGAGCTGGAACGGATTGCACTCGAGGACGACTACTTCGTGGGTCGCAAGCTCTACCCCAACGTAGACTTCTACACGGGGCTGATCTATCGCGCCATGAAATTCCCCACGGACTATTTCACGGTGCTCTTTGCCATCCCGCGTATGGCGGGCTGGCTGGCCCAGTGGGAGGAAATGCTGCTCGACAAGGAGCAGAAGATCGCCCGTCCTCGGCAGATCTACACGGGCCACGACGAACGGCCGTATCAGCACGAGCTGGATCGCCGGAAGAACCTCGGGAAGTAGGCGCCAGACGGCAGACGGCAGAGAGGGCAGCGTGCTATCGAACTTGAGGCGCGTTGCCCTCTCTGTGTTTAGCGCCACCATTCGCGCCCGTCCGTCTCAAGTGCGCAGCTCCCGCTGCCTCGTCAGGCAGTGAGCTGCGATCGGGCAGCGCGCGCAGTGACGCACGCGCGCGGTGCACACCATCGCTCCCAGCTCCATCAGGGCCTGGTTGTGTGTCCAGGCATCCTTGCCTCGCGCGGGGAGGATTTGCTCCGCGATTGCCCATAGGCGTTTTGCATCGCGGCTTCGCTTGGGCTTGAGATGCGGCGCGAAGACGCGGGCGATCACCCGGGCGACATTGGTATCCACCAGCGCAGCGGGGCGCTCATACGCAAACGATGCCACAGCTCCCGCCGTATAGGCCCCAACGCCAGGAAGCGCACGCAGTTCGATCGGATCCGAGGGAATGACGCCATCGCCATCTCGGGTGACCAGCCGCGACAACGCATGCAGGTTGCGGGCGCGGGCGTAGTACCCCAGACCCTCCCACTGCTCACGCACCTGACCGGGCCGCGCCGCCGCCAGGGACTCCAGTGACGGAAAGCGGGTGAGAAACCGATGGTAGAAGTCGATCACGCGCGCCACCTGCGTCTGCTGCAGCATCAGCTCGGAGACCAGTACATGATACGGGTCGCGGGTGCGGCGCCAGGGTAGGTCGCGGCCATGCTTGCGGAACCATCGCCGAAGTCTGCGAGAGACCTCTGACGCTGCGGCCGGAACGCCGCGTTTAGTGCCGCGCGCCACCGGTCAGGAGCCCGCTATCCTGGACAAGGGAGAAGGCGAGCCATGCGCCAAAGGCGATGCTGGCCACTCCCGACATCGTGACCAGCCGCTCCCGGATCGCCCCAAACCGTTCGGAGGCTGCTGCCATCGGAACAGCGATCGCCGAGGTGGCGAGTGTCATCCCGGCAATGGTGCCCACGCCGAACAAGGCGAGGTAGCCTAACGCCCAGCGCGAGTCAGTCACGGTCGCCAGCACCAGCAGCGCTACCGCCGCCGATCCCGCGAAGCCATGCATCATGCCAACGAGCAGTGGCCTGGACGCCGAGGCGGCCGCTGGGCTGGCCGGGGTGCGCAGGTTGGCAAAACCAAGCCACACCAGCATGGCAGCCACTCCCAGCTCGAGTGCCGCCGACGCCTGGTCGGAGACGGCCACCTTGAACCAGACGATGATGCCGCCGAGCACCAAGACGGTAAGGCTGTGGCCCAAACCCCAGAGAACGCCTACGCCCGCGGCACGCTTTGGCGATGGGTGACGCGCCACAATCGCTGACACGGCCACCAGGTGGTCGGGGTCGAGCGCGTGGCGCATGCCCAGGAGAAAGCCGAGCGCGAGAAGCGAAGCCGCATTCATCACGTCGGCAAAGATAGACCTGTTGGTGGTGGGGACATAGCGTGACCTCGCCACTTCCCACCACCCAGGACTCAGTCAGTACTTCGCGACCGATGGGTCAACGTCGTCCGACCATCGCAGAATGCCCCCAGCCAGATTCCACACCCGATAGAACCCGGCGGCCTGCAGCTGACGCACCGCCTTGCCGCTCCGTGCGCCACTTCGGCACTGCACCACGATGTCGCGCTCACGTGGGAGCGCCGGAATGGCGTCACCAAGTGTAGCGAGCGGAATAAGCTCCGCGCCGGGAATTCGTGCGATCTCGGCTTCATGGGGTTCGCGCACATCAATGAGCAAAAAGTCGTCGCGACGCTCGATTTTCTCGGCAAGTTCGCGCGGGGTGATCTCGGGTACCGGCGTCTCCACCACCGGCTTGGCGATCCCGCAGAACTGGTCGTAGTCAATCAGTGCCTTGAGTTCTCGGGTGCCGCAGGCCGGGCACTTCGGATTGCGCCGCACCTTCATGGTGCGCCATTGCGCGCCCAGTGCGTCGACCAGGGCGAGCCGTCCGATGAGTGGCTCGCCAATGCCCAGGATCAGCTTGATCGCTTCAGTGGCCTGCAGCGTGCCCACCAGTCCCGGGAGGACTCCGAGCACCCCACCTTCGGCGCAACTCGGCACAAGTCCTGGAGGGGGCGGGTCGGGGTAGAGGCAGCGATAACACGGCCCCTCGTCGGTGCAGAAGACCGAGGCCTGTCCATCAAAGCGGAAGATCGATCCGTACACGTTAGGCACGCCTGAGAGGACGCAGGCATCGTTGACGAGGTAGCGCGTGGCAAAGTTGTCCGTGCCATCCACCACCAGGTCGTACCTGGCAACGAGCTGCAGGGCATTGGCCGACGTGAAGCGCTCGTCGTGTGCTTCGACGGTCACGTGCGGGTTGATCTCGCGCAGCCGGTCAATAGCCGAGGCCAGCTTGGAACGCCCGACATCGCTGGTGCCGTGCAGGATCTGGCGTTGCAGGTTGGTGACGTCCACAACATCGAAGTCGACAATACCCAGAGTACCGACGCCGGCCGCGGCGAGATAGAGCGCGGCTGGCGAGCCCAGCCCGCCGGCCCCGATCAGGAGCACGCGGGCGGCCTTCAGCTTGCGCTGTCCCTCGATACCAACTTCGGGAAGCAAGAGGTGGCGGCTGTAGCGCACCAGTTCGTTGTGCGACAGGGCTGCAGGATCGGTGGCGGCCACCGGTTCGGAGAGGGTCGCGGTCATTGGCCTAACCTCCCGCAACTGCCGGCACGATCACGAGTTCATCGCGATCGGCCACCGGGGCAGCAAATCCGCCGGCAAAGCGGATGTCTTCGTCGTTGAGGTACACCGTGACAAAGGGATAGAGCGCACCCTGTTCGTCGCGGAGGCGTGGCCCCACGGACGGGTACTGTGCCACGAGGTGGTCGAGCACTTCGCCAACGGTGGCACCGTCGGCCTGGAGTTTCCGCTGGCCATTGGTCTGCGTAGCAAGGGCGGAAGGGAGCGAGATCTGTATGGGCATGAGTGTGTGTCAGCAGAAGTGAGACGGTCAGGATACCAGCGCCGCGACTTCGCGCAGCCGCGGGGCGATGATCGGTACGTTCTTGAGGTCGTGCACCAGCGACTCGGCCGTCTTGAGACCGTTGCCGGTAATGCAGAGGACCACTTCGTCGTCGGGTGACAAAGCGCCGCGTGCCGCGAGCGCTTTCGCCGCAGCGTAGGTGACCCCGGCCGCCGTTTCGCCAAAGACACCCGTCAGGGCAGCGAGTTCGCGAATACCGTCGCGCAGCTCGTCGTCGCTGACGTGGGCAGCACCACCACCACTCTCGCGCAGAATACGAGCCGCGGCGAGCCCGTCGGCCGGATTCCCGATGGCAAGAGAGCGGGCGATGGTGTCAGGGCGTTCGGGGATCAGTGGCCCTTCACCACGTTCCACCAGACGGACAATCGGTGCGCACCCGGACGCCTGTGCGCCATACACCCGCGGAGACGATCCCTGCACCAGTCCGGCCGACAGGAACTCGCCAAATCCCTTTCGCAGTTTGGTCACGAGGGACCCGCCAGCCATGGGGGCCACCACCGCTGTAGGCAGGCGCCATCCGAGTTGCTCAGCGATTTCGAAGGCCATGGTCTTGGAGCCTTCGCCGTAGTAGGCGCGCAGGTTCACGTTGGCGATGCCCCAGGCGTATTCGTCGGCGAGCTGCGCGCAGAGCCGATTGACATCGTCGTAAGTGCCGCGCACTCGAACGAGCCGCGGGTTGTACACCAGCGTGCCGACCAGCTTGGCCACTTCGAGGTCTTCGGGCACAAAAATCCAGGCCGGGATTCCTTCGCGTGCGGCGGCGGCCGCGACGGCGTTGGCGAGGTTCCCCGTGGAGGCGCAGGCGATGGCGTCGAGCCCAAAGGCGT
The DNA here is from genome assembly GCA_902826615.1 of uncultured Gemmatimonadota bacterium. Classification (GTDB taxonomy): domain Bacteria; phylum Gemmatimonadota; class Gemmatimonadetes; order Gemmatimonadales; family Gemmatimonadaceae; genus RBC101. The sequence goes on along the minus strand of CADEFN010000002.1, from coordinate 192,464 downwards.
GCACGGCGTTGATGGCGGTGGCCACCACGCGGTCCTTGAACGACAGCGTGCCACTGGAGAGGGCGTCGATCTTGAGCCAGACTCGGCGCACACCTAACGCCGACGCCACTCGCGGCGCCTCGCGCAATGGTGTCCAGCCGATGTCGGTTGCCGCGACCGGCTCTCCCACAAACGGGAGCCATTCGCGGTAGCGCCAGAGCGCATGTGGACGCGCGCTGATAGTCTCGCGATCCGGTAACACGCGATCGGCGGGGTACACGACGTCGAGCGGGCCGAGGCAGCTCTCGCACACGGCGGCGGGGCGTGGCGCGTCATGCGTCTTGCCGCAGTTGAGGCAGGCGAGTGGGTGGGCGGTGATCGCACTGGGCGCGAGGGCGGTCATGCGGCGGCCCTCCGTGCGCTGGTGTGCCGCAACACACGCACGGCGGCGGCCACGTCGCCGAGGAGTGCCGACGCCGTGTGATCGCCACCTGCGCCGGGTCCGAACCAGCGCAACTGACCCGCCAGCACGGCGGTCAGCTCTACACCGTTTGTCACGCCACTCACCGACGCGAGTGGATCGGTGGCGTCGAGCACACGGGGCTCCACTACCAGTCGCGGCGTGCCGTTGAGCCAGCCTTCGGCCACCAGCCGGAGTCGGCGTCCTTCGGCGAACGCGGCGGTAGCGGTTGCCGCCGCTCGTGCATCGAGTCCGCGCACGGCCACGCGGTCGCGTGAGAGCGGGGTGCGCCAGGCAGTTGTGGCGAGGATGGCGAGCTTGGCGGCGGCGTCGCTCCCATCCAGGTCGTCGGTGCCATTGCGTTCGGCGTAGCCCGCCTCTTCGGCGGCGCGCAGGGCCGCCTCCCAGGCAATGCCAGTTTCCACCTGTGAGAGCACAAACGTTGACGTGCCGTTGAGCACACCACGCACGTCGAGGATGTCCTCACCGTCCAGCGAGTCGCGCAGGGCGCGAATCACGGGGATGGCGGCGGCCACGGCGCCTTCGCAATGGAAGAGAGGATGCCGGTCGGCGATGGCACGCAGCAGGGTATCGCTGGATGCAATGGCCTGTTTGTTTGCCGAAATCGCCGGGATGCCGCGGCGCAGTGCGAGGGTGAGCCACTCGCTCGCCTCGTGGGCTCCCGTGGCCTCAACAACGAGATCGATGGCCGGGTCCTGCACGAGCGCTACCGGGTCATTGCCCGGCTTGACGTCGTGGAGGAATGGACGGGCTCGCTCCGCGTGTTTGACGGCGACACGGTGGAGCTGGAGCCGCACCCCCAGGCGCTCGGCGATCCGATCCGAGGCGGCGCTCAGGTGGTGGGTGAAGGACTGGCCGACCGTGCCGTAGCCGATCAGCCCGACACGAAGGACGGGGACTGCCATGAGCTGTTTCTCCTGTCCACCCGCCCCGAGAAACTCGGAAACAAAAAATCCCCGACGGCATAGCCTCGGGGACGAGTGGGCTGTTTAGCGTTTATTTAGCGTGGTCGCAAGTTGCCGTAAATCGCCACGTGCTTTCGATTGTGACAACGAGTATCGGCACCGAGCCCCGAACTGTCAAGGGGCCCGGTGCGGTGCCACGTCACGAAACCTTGCGGGTCTTTTTCTTGAGGAAGTCCATCAGGATGTATTGCCCGAGGGTCATGGTGTTGGTGAAGTAGGCCTTGCCGCGGCTGATGGCCGACACGTGTTTCACAAAGTCGATCAGGGCGCGGTCGCGGGCGAGCATGAAGGTGTTGATCATGATCCCCGACCGGCGGCAGTCGGCCACTTCGCGCAGCGTTTCCTTGATGACGTACGCGTCGAGCCCCATCGCGTTCTTGTACGTCTCACCGTTAGGCATGGTGAGCGCACTGGGTTTGCCATCGGTAATCATCACGATCTGCCGCATGTCCTTTTTCTGCGCCATGAGAATGCGACGTGCCAGCTTGAGCCCCTCAGCGGTGTTGGTGTGGTACGGGCCCACCTGGGCGTGGGCCAGCGCGGCCAGGGGAATCTCTTCGGCGCCATCGTGGAAAAGCACCACGCGAATGGTGTCACCAGGAAACTGCGTGCGAATGAGATGTGTGAGGGCGAGCGCCACCTTCTTGGCGGGGGTAAAGCGATCCTCGCCGTAGAGAATCATCGAGTGCGAGCAGTCGAGCATGAGGACGGTCGCACAAGAGGAGCGGTACTCCGACCGGTTCACCATCAGGTCGGGGTAGTCGACATCGAGGGGCACCTCGAGTGAGCCCGTGCGCGCCAGCGTGTTGCTGAGGGTGGCGTTCACATCGAGGTTGAGGGTGTCGCCGAATTCGTAGGGTTTGCTGCCGGCGTCGGCCTCGACTCCGGTGGCCAGGTGCGGCGTATCGTGCGACCCGAACGAACTTTTTCCTAACGATCCGAGGATGCCGCGAAGGGCCTTGAAGCCCAGGAAGTCGATCCCCTTGCCGGTGAGCGAGAACTGGACGTCGCGTGCGGCGGCGCGGGCGAGCCCCCCCGGGCCCGTGACTTCCTGGTGCGAGTCCGGCATCTGCGGCGGGGCATCGAACTTCAGGTAGCCTTGCTCCATCAGCCGCTGCACGATCTTGTCGAGGAGTTCGCCGAGGGATTGCTGGGCCTCTTCGTCGTCTTCGCCGCGCAGTGCCTTGAGCATTTCGGGGGTGAACTGCCCCGAGTCCATGAGCGCCTGGAGGATGGCTTCCTTGAGGGCGTCGAGTGAGCGGTCGGCGTCGTCGCCCGTTTCGCCCCAGTACGGATGCCAGTTCGCCCCACCCGCGAAACCGGACTGAAGCAGGAAGTCACTCAGCTGCTCCAGGAGCGCCTCCAGGTCCACGGCATCGGCCGACTCGGGGGAGAACTTGCTGTAGGTATGGAATCGCATGCGGCCTCCTGTGCCTCTACCGCAAACTAACCCGCGGCCGGGGCTCGGCGATCCCTCGAAATGGCGCCCCGCCCGGACTGTGACGTTCGAATACATTGCTCTCTGTGACCTCGACACGCGGCCCCGGGAATCCGTTTCGCGTCCTGCTGACCCACGCGAATTTCCGCCGCTTCTGGATCGGCCAGACGCTGTCGCTTGTCGGCTCGTGGATGCAGTCCATGGCCATCGGCTGGCTCGCCCTCGAGCTCTCCGACAGTGCCTTCATCGTGGGACTGGTGGCGGCCTGTTCTGCCCTGCCTATCCTGCTCTTCTCGCTGTACGCCGGGGTCATCGTGGACCGGAGCGACAAGATCGCAATCGTGCGTCTCGCCCAGATCCTGCTCCTCTGTGAAGCCCTGGCCCTCTGGTGGTTCACCTGGTCGGGCCACCTCAGCATACCGGCGCTGATTGGGCTGGCGGTGTTCGGTGGTGTGGTGGTGAGCTTCGAGATTCCCGCACGCCAGTCCCTCATGATCGATCTCGTTGGTCGCGACGATCTCCGCGATGCGATTGCCCTCAACTCCTCGGGCTTCAACCTCGCGCGGATCGTCGGCCCCGCGACCGGGGCGATGATCATCGCCCGATTCGGCATCGCCTGGTGTTTTGCCGTCAACGCGGCCTCGTTTTTGACCGTGCTGGTGGGGCTCTCCCTCATCCAGCTCCCCCCGCGCACCCTGGCACCGGCGCGGGGTTCGCCCTGGCAAGGGATGTGGGAGGGTGTTCGCTGGGTATCCAATGACCGCCGGTTGCGCGGATTGGTCGAGACCATTTCGGTGTTTGCCATCCTCTGTACTCCCATCCTTGCCCTCATGCCGGTGGTGGCGCGTGACCAGCTCGGCCTCGGGGCTGGCGGGTATGGCTTGCTGCTTTCGGCGGTTGGCATCGGCGGGCTCTTCGGCGCCCTTGCGCTGGCGGCGTCGAGCCCCAGGCTCAAGCGCGGGCGCCTGCTCATGCGTTCGCAATACGTCCTCGCCGCCCTCATCCTCCTCAACGCCCTCTCGCGCACACCGGTGGTGTCGTATGTACTCCTGCTCGGCACGGGGTTTGTCCTGATTGTGAACTCCGCGTTAGGCAACACCATGATGCAGGCCATTGCACCGGACGAATTCCGGGGGCGGTTGATGAGCATCTACTCCATCATCGTGGTCGGCCTTCCCCAGGTGGCCGGGGCCTTCGCCGCCGGGAGTGTAGCGCGGTTGCTGGGGATTTCGTGGACGCTGGCGCTGTCGGCTGCGCTGATGGTGGCGTACGGTCTCTGGGCTTTCCGACGCTACCCGGAGTTGCGCACGTTGTGACGACGGCCACCCCGACGCGCCTCAGCCGGGGTGATGCCGGCGTGTTCCTGCTGGCCATGCTGCCCTGGCTCGTGCTCGAGGTCGCCCACGCCGGCTGGCCCACCTTTCCATGGCAGGGAGATCACGCGCAGTACCTGCTGCACGCACAGGCACTCGCGGATGGGAGACCCTATGTCGACACCGGATACCTCTTCCACCAGGATGCATGGCCGATTGGGCCCAGGGCGTATCCACCGGGACTGCCCCTCGTGCTGGCTCCGCTTGTGGCCCTGGGTGGCGTCTCGTCGCCACTCATCCGGGGGTGGTCGCTCTTTGCCGTGGCGCTGGCGTGCTGGCTGGCATTCCTCGTGTTGCGCCGGTACACCAGCCCGGTTCGAGCGGCGCTTGGTGCGGGGTTCACGGCCGTGGCCATCGAGGCCGTTGCCGGGACACGTATTCCGCTCTCGGATCCTCCCTTTACGGCATGTGTCTGGGCCCTGCTGCTGATCGTGCCGCCGGATTCGCGCTTCTCGACGCCGCGTGCCGCGGGGGTCGCGGCGATTCTGGGGGTGTCACTGGCCTTCCGGCAAGCTGGTGCAGCGCTGCTGCTGGCGTTTGGTCTCTACCTGCTGATGGCGTGGGCACTACGCCGTCCCCGGGCAGGGGCCGCGGTGTTTGCCTCGTTGATCGTCGCGGCTCTTGCTGTCTGGATGATCGCCAGCCCGGGCATTGGTATTCTCACGGCTCCGGGGGAACTTCGGTACTGGCTCGGCTACATCGGCGGCATGTACGCGCAGACACTGCTCGAGACCTTGCTGTATCCCTTTGGGGGCAACACGGTAGACGATGTCTACCATGTGGCGGGGGTGCTGGCTGCGGCGTTGGGCCTGGTGCTGCTGGTGGCTGCTGCGCGTCGCCACCTCCTGCCCTGGGTATTGCTGTGTTACGGCCTGATGCTCGCTGGTGTGCAGGTGGCCGAGCCGCGGTATCTCTGGCCGTTCTTCCCGCTTGGCGCCGTGGCGTTAGGCATGGGGCTCGATGCCGTATGGCGACTACTGCGAGTGCCCAGTGCGATGGCACAACGCACGACGACCGGGCTCCTGGCTGCGGTGCTCCTCCTGGCGTCTGCGCGCGAGTTGCGGCGCAAGCCGCCGGCCTTTACCTACCAAACCGGAGATGGTGCGGCCCTGGTTGCCGCGCTCACGAGTGATGCCTTTCGCGGCGCCCGCCTGGTGGCCCCGAACCCGCGCCTCTTCACCCTCATGACCGGTCATCCGGCCATGGGTCCACTGGGTCGGACAGGGGCAGGACAGCTGGCCGCCTGGCGCGAGGCCGGGATCACGCACATCGTGTGGCAACGCGATGACCTGAGCACCTGTCTCCAGCGTGTGGTGAACCGTGTGCCGCTGGACTTTCCCGCCTTTGCTGCGTCAGTCTTCGAGAACGCGACTTTCCGCGTCTACCGTCTCTCGGCACTCCCCGCGATCACGATGTCCTGGGACAGGATCAACCCGGGGATGTCCGAGCCCTGGTGTCGGGCCAACCTCCCACCCGCCTCGGCTTCGCGTTAGGTACGTGCACCGGGCATTCCCGGGAGCGCTGCGAGCTGTCGTCCCACGGCCTCCAATGAGTACAGGCGTGTGACGCGTTCGCGCGCCGCCGAGCCCATGGTCACAAGCCGCTTTGGATCGGCCAGCAGGTTCGCCATGGCCTCCCCAAGCGCCGTGGGGTCGTTAACGGCCACCACACGTCCGCAGCTGTTATCGTCGCCGAGCAGGTCTCGAACGCCTGAGACGTCTGTTGCAACCACCGGCAGCCCACAGGCCATGGCCTCCATGGGCGCGACGGGAAAACCCTCTCGACGCGACGACAACACATGGAGGTCTCCGGCCGAGAGCAGCTGACGCATGCGCATCCGATCGAGGACGTATTCGTTGATCCAGGTCACGCCGCTTACACCTTCGGCTGCCACCATCTTCCCGAATCGTTCGGCGTCGACGCCCGTCCCGATCAGGAGCAGCCGCGCGCCTCTCCCCGGCTCGCTGGCTCGCACATGCGTCCACGCCTTCAGTAACAGGTCCAGTCCCTTGATCTGCACGTCGACACGTCCGTGCCAGATGACAAGGCGTTCGCTGCCGGCGACGGCTAGGTGTTCTCGCGTCAGGTCGCGCGCGTCGGGATGCCAGAGCCGTGTGTCAACCGGATTGCCGATGGATACAAGGGGTGGAAGGTTCGCGCCGTACTGCGCCGCAACCCGCGACCGTTCCGCGGCACTCGCGATCACGAGTCCCGCACTCTTTCGCATGCTCCCACGGCGCACACGTCTTGCCAGCCCGTCAGGAGAGACGCTCCCACCCTGGAATACCCCAAACACGGGAAGCCCGTTGGCCATCCGCGTCACCACATCGAATCTGACGTCTTCATATTCCTGCACGAGGATGGCTCGGCATTGATACTGGGCGAGGACCTCTGCGAGGTCACGCCGATTGGTGGCACACCATGGCGCCAGTCGTGCAAGGGGCTGTGGGGCGCGCCGAAACCACTGGACTGCGCTGGGGGACGGCAGCGCGATGATGCGGCATGGGCTCACTGGGGGGTGCCACTCGGTGCGACGTGTGACGGTGCGCGAGAAGACCACGATCATCACGTCGATTCCTGCGGTGGCCAGCGCTTCGACATACCCGAACATCCAGCCACCACTCATTCTGGTGGCGAAGGCCTCGAGGTCGAGGCCGATGTCGTCGAGGTAGTCTTCGAAGACATCACCCCAGGGGAGCAGGGCTACCGTGGGCCGCACGTGTCCGTCTCTGATAACGAGGTGTGCGCCCGTCGAGCCCTTGACCATGAACGACGCCCTGTCATGGCTGCTCCGGGCGCAGCGCAGGTATCGCCGGGGCGCCGCCGTCGTGGCGGTGCTCGAGGTAGTACACCGCTCCCATGAGATATCCGCGCACCTGGGCCAGCAACCCTGGGGTGCGTGTACGCCACGCTGTGAGTGCGTCACGCACAAACAGCCGAAGGTAGTAAGCCGGCATCGCGACCAGCAGGCGATAGAGATTGCCCCAGTCGCCATGCCGCTCCAGCTGCACACAGAGCGCGGCGACATGGCCACGGGCGTAGGCCTCCATCTGCCGCTCCAGATCGTGCACGCTGCCGCGATGATGATGGTGCACCACGACCGCGGGATCGTAGAGGCAGGTAAGCCCTGCGGCCAGCATGCGATACCAGAGCTCCGAGTCCTCGCTGCATCCCGACGTCCCGGCGCCGAGTCGTTCGTCAAACCCTCCAACGCGCGACAGCACCTCCCGACGCACCGCCATGCAAGCGCCTGCGCCAATGCGCCAGACCGGCACGCCCCACGGGCGCAGGGTTGAGAAAAACTCCGGCCCGAACCGCAGCGACCGGAAGCCTTGCCCAAAGCCACCCAGCGTGTGTTCAAAGGCCCATTCGGCCTCGGTCGTCAGTGAGGCGGGGAGCACGAGGCCGGTCACCCCGGCCGCCTCCGGGTCACCAAAGGCGGCCTGCAGGCGTGTAATCCAGGTGTGATGCACCATCACATCGTCGTCGGTGAAGGCCACCACCGAACCACGACTCGCCAGGATCCCGGTGTTCCGGGCGAATGACAACCCCACACGGAGCTCGGCAACCCAGCGCACACCAAACCGCTCAGCGATTGCACGCGTGGCCGGGTCGTCTACCCCGTTGTCGACGACAATGATCTCGAGCGGTTGTTCGTCACATGCTTGCAGTGACTGCAGGCAGCGTTCGAGTGCGCTCGGCCGGTGTCGTGTGCAGATCACGACGGAGACCGTCTCTGCGTGTTCCGCTGCGAGGGCGGGGGTCTGCAGAGGCGCCGCGAGCCTGGCTAAAGCGCCGAAGTTGGGGAGCCCGGCAGGCGCTGGACGACGTACCGGAAGCGGAGCCTCGAATCCCTGTCCCACCACGCGCCAGCCCACCGCCGGCGCGACAGATGCTGCGGCGCGTTCAGACATGGCCGCTGCCGTTAGTGGCAGTTCGTCGTTGGCCAGCAGCGCCTGCCCAAGTGGCGTGTCGCGATGCCAGAACACCACCAGCGCACCCGCCGTCCCGGCGTCGGCGCACAAGCCCTCCCCCGCGCGATCGAGGTGGTAGTGCACCACACGCCAGGGACGAAAGCCGCTCATGCCGTCCCCGCCTGTTGCTTGATCTTTGCGACACGGCGACGCGATCGCGGATATTCGCCGAGCAATCCTACCACCCCACCCCACAGCTCGCCGAGGAGAAAGTGCGCCGGTGTGTGTCCCGTTCCGCGAAGGGAGGCCGCGATACTGCGGGCCATATCGGCGCACCACCAGCGCACCAGTCCGGAGAGTCGAGGACGCATCGCCGGTTCGGTGCGCCATGTCTTGCTGACAAACGCGAGAAAGCCCAGTCCCCAGGTATAGTACTGGCGCCGCAATCCCCGGAGGGTCGTGCGATGTTCGTGAAACACCAGGGCCCGGGGTTCATAGACCAGGGGCGCCCCGTGTGTGACGACCCGATAGAAGATGTCGAGGTCGCCACCGCCGGGGAGTGGCGCGCCGGTGTCGAGCGCTTCATCGAAACCGCCAAGTGTCTGCAGCAGGTCGCGTCGCACGACCATGTTACATCCCGCGCCAAAGATGCCCGCGCCTGCCGGGTACAAGGGACCGTGCGCCGGGCTGGTCCGCGCATAGCGCCACGGGCGAAACCCGCGCCGGAAGCCCCCGCGCTTCTCAAAGAGCCGTTGCGCCTCCGTATCGAGGCGGAGCGGGAGGATGAGCCCGGTGAAGGCACCCGCATCAGGGTGTACGGCGATCGCGTGGGCCAGGCCATCGAGCCAGCCATCATCCACCACCGCGTCATCGTCGATGTAGGCCACCAGGTCGCCATGGGCCTCACGCCATGCGCGATTCCGGGCGAAGTCGAGACCGGCGCAGGGTTCGGTGAAATACCGCACGCCGGGAAATGACGCAACCACCTTCTGCGTCCGATCATCGGACGGTGCGTTGTCGATCACCAGGATTTCGCGGAGCGTGTCGCGGTGCGCGGAGCGGGCACGCACGGCGTCGAGTGACGCGAGGCATCGCGCAAGGACCTCGGGACGGTCGCGGGTGCACACGGCCACCGATACGGTGTGGGTGGTTGGCGCAGGTGGCTCCCGCTGGAGTTCGTCGCGCAGCGCCGCTTCCACAATGTGCGACGCACTGGCACGCGCTGCGGCGTCACGCAGCTCGCGCGCGTCAACCTCCGCTCCCGGCGCACTGGGGAGCATGGCAAAGCCCACGGGAACGCCGGCGCGCCGGACGATGAGGCCTACGCCGCCCTCCTCATCACTCAGACAAACTGTTGGAAGCTCTTGGGTGATGTCGATGTCGACCATCCGGAAGCGCAACGCAGACGCCCTCATGGACGCGTCTCGAGCATGGCGCGAAGCTGGCGCTCGGCCTCGGCGCGCGGCATGCCAAGCAGGGCATCGGCGCAATGTGCGGCGACCGCGTCGGCCAGGCGATCCATCCCTATGCAGCCGCGTGCGGGCGCGATGCCGAAGGTGGCCAGCGTGCGCGTGCCCTGTATGACCGAGACGTCGACGCTCGAGACGCCGTCGAGCCGCTCGATGGCGCGAAGTGGTGCGCCCAGCGTTACGGTGTGGGCTGCCGAGCGGGCGCCAATCGGGATGGAGGGGAGCGGTGTAGGCGACGACGGATTGTCCACTCGTGATTGGCGATAGCGAGCGGCACCGCCGAACGACCCGCCGAGTTCGTGAAGGATCAGCTCGCGCGGAAAGGGCTCACGGACGACCGTGCTTGCCAGTCGGCGCATGAACCACGACGCCAGAAGCCATACACGAAGGGCAACAATCGCCGGTCGTTCCTCCGGAAAGCGGTGGGCGGTGCGAGCCAGGTGCGCGGACATGCCCAGGCCCCACCCGCGCAGCTGCTGGTCGAGTTCTGCGCGGGTTGTGCGGTGGCGATGCCTGACGAGCGCTGCGGGCTCATAGACCAGTAGCCCACGCCCTTTCAGTGTGCGAAAGAACACCTCCAGGTCGCCGCCACCCTCCGTGGGTGTGCCGACGTCGAGCGCTGGGTCAAAGCCTCCCATCGCTTGCAGGGTCTGGCGGCGGAACGCCATACACGCACCGGTGCCCAGCTTTCCCGTGTTGGCGTGTGCCCACGCGATGGATCGTTGCCCGGCCTCCGTCAGCACCCAGCGGCGCTGCACTCCGCGCGAGAACCCGCCGTACACCTCAAAAAGCCGCTGCGCCTCGGTGTCGAGGGCAACCGGAATGACCAGGCCAGTCACCGCCGTGACGTCGGGGTTCCGCGTGAAACAGGCGTCGATGGCCCCTGCCCAGAATGCATCCACCTCGCAGTCGTCGTCGGTGAAGGCGATGACCTCGGTCTGTGCCTCCTCCACGGCGCGATTGCGTGCGTGGTTGAGCCCGGGTCGTTCCTCGCGAACATAGCGAACGGAGGGATACGCGGTGCTCACCAGCTGGCGTGTGTCATCGGTGGCCGGGGCGTTGTCGACCACGAGGATGTCTGCCGGGCGCGTCGTGGACGTCACCAGACTGTCGAGACAATTGCGAAGCAAGGCGGGCCGATCGCGTGTGCAAACCGCGACGGTAACACTCGCGGCCGCGGCGGTTGTCTGGCTTCTGGCAAGACGGTGCCCGAGCGTCAGGCCTATCGCGTCGGGATCGAGCACCCCTTCCACGGCCAGCTGGTGGACTAGCTGCCGACTGCAGCCTCGCGCGATCGCTGCCCATGCCGGCTCTCCATCGATGCCGCGCCCATTGTTGCCGAGGATGGCCACCCCCAGGGGGTGGCCACGCCACCTCACGAGAAGCACGGTTGGACGGTCGCCACTCGGAAGTGGTTGCCCCGGCACGCATGACGCCAGTTCGAGTTCAGCGAGGCGGATGGGGGCGCGAAGCCGCGCGACGGCAGCGAGAACAGGCACGGATCAGTTGTGCGCGCCTTCGGCGCCAAGGTAGGCCTGTATCACATCGTCCGGGGTGCCACTCGCAACGACGCGGCCTCCGTCGAGCCAGAAGGCACGAGAGCAAAGGGCGCGCAGCAGGTCGGTGTCATGCGAGACCACCACCAGCGTGCCCCCGCGGGCGTGAAAAGAGCGCAGCCGTTCCAGGCACCGTTCTCGAAAGCGCGCGTCCCCCACTGCGAGGACCTCGTCGAGGAGCAGCACGTCTGGATCGGCACACACCGCCGCCGCAAAGGCGAGGCGAGCCCGCATGCCGGAGGAGTAGTACTTGAGGGGCTCCTCGATGAAGTCGCCAAGATCCGCAAAGGTGAGAACATCGGGCAGCCGCTCGGCAATGGCGGAACGCGACAAACCGAGTGCTGCAAGATACAGCTCCACGTTTTCGCGCCCGGCAAGGTCCGTGTGAAAGGTCGCTCCCAGCTCGATAACCGCGACCACACGTCCGCGGCTCACCACGTCGCCGCTCGTGGGCGCGTAGATGCCGGCCATCAGCCGCAGCGCGGTGCTCTTCCCACTCCCGTTTGCACCGACGAGGGCCACCGATTCCCCCTTCGCGACGGTGAGTGTGAGATCGGTGACCTGGAAACTTGCCTGTCGCACGTGGAGTGGCCTGCGACGCAGCAGCCGCAGGGCCGCCTCTTGCAGCGACGTGGTGCGGTGGGTGTAGGCATAGAACTGTTTGGCCACCCCGCGGCACTCGACGACCGGCTGGACGGATGGCGTCACCTCAGATCACCTCAGGAAGAGTGGGGCGCAGCTTCCGGAAGGCGAGACCGCCAAGCCCGGCCACGAGGAGGGCAAAGATGAGCACGACGGCCACGTCGCCAATCGGTGGCCACTTTCCGTCATACAGCGTGACGTGGTAGAGCTCGAGCAGGCGCGCGATGGGGTTGAGCCGGTACAGGATCAGCGCGCCTGCGGGAACCATGGTGATGGGGTAGTACACCGGCGAGAGATAGCCCGCCATGGTGAGCGCGACTGGCAGCCCGTGTTGCACGTCCCGGAAGAAGACCGCGAGCGCGGCCGCTGGCAAAGCGAGCCCAACCACGAGCAGCAATTGCGCCGCTACCAGGAGCGGGAGGAGGATGAGCGACGAGGGCAGACCGTGGTGCCGGAAGAGCACCAGGGCACCGACGACCAGGAGCAGTTCGACACAGAACTCGAGCAGGCGGGACAACGCCTGGCCAATGACCAGCAGCTCGGTTGGGAACTTGAGCCCCTTGACCATGGAGGCGTGTTCGCTCAGCACGGTGGCGCATGCGGTGAGGGTGTGCACCACGTACACCCACACGAAGTACCCGCTGAGCAAAAAGGCCCAGTACGAGGCAACCTGGATGCGGACGATGAACCCGAAGACGCCGACCAGCAGGGCGATGGCGAGCAAGGGATTCAGCAGGGCCCAGAATAAACCGAGGACTGATCGCTGATAGCGGACCGCAATGTTGCGCCAGACCAGCCGACGCAGCAGTTCGCGGTGTTTCCAGATGTCAGTCAGCAAAAGAAGGGGAGGCGATTGAGGGTGTCACCGCCGACCGTCAGGCCGACTGTCAGGATCGTTGGTCGCCCGGCGTCAGCTCTGCGTCAGCAAGGCTCGGGCACATGAGAAAATTGGCATGTTTCGTGCCCTTAGTGTCCCGGCTGACCCTCGCCATACCCCCCGCGTTCGTCCCTCCCCGCAGCGTCTGGCTGGCGTGATCCGTTTCTCCGTCATCGTACCAACATACCGCCGTCCCGAGCAACTCCGGAGACTCATCGAGTCGATCCGTGATCTGGACATGCCGCGCGATCAGTTTGAGGTCGTGGTCGTCGATGACGGCGGCGGGCGTCTCGAGAACCTGGCGAGTGCCGGCGCTCCCGGGCTCCAGGTCAGGATGATCGCACAGCAGCATGCTGGTCCTGCGACGGCGCGCAATACGGGAGCGACACACGCACGCGGTGCGTATCTCTGCTTCGTGGACGACGACTGCCGTCCTGCGCCCAACTGGCTGTCGCGCCTCGAATCCCACTTCACCCGCGACCCACTGACCGGGATCGGGGGCTACGTGATCAACGAGCTGGCAGGCGATCCATACTCGCAGGCAAGTCAGGAGCTGCTGGAGTTCCTGTACGAGTACTACAATCGGCCGTCCGGCGAAGGACGCTTCTTCACGACGAATAATCTTGCCCTGCCCCGAGACCGCTTTCTGGAAATGGGAGGGTTTGACACATCGTTTCCGCTGGCGGCCGCAGAAGACCGCGACCTCTGCGATCGGTGGCTCGAGAAGGGATGGCGGCTGACCTATTTCGAAGATGTGGTCGTGCGACATGCGCATGCGATGAACTTCTTCGGCTTTGTTCGGCAGCACTACACCTATGGCCGCGGCGCGCTCTATCTCCATTCGGCCCGCACCAGGCGAGGCGCCGACCTCCCGCGCCTTGAATCGCTCCGCTTCTATCGAAGGCTCCTCCTGCATCCCCTTCGGGGCGGGCACGGACTGAAAGCACCCCTGATGATCTTCCTCGCGGGCGTCACCCAGGCGGCGTACGCGGCGGGCTACTTTCGGGAGAGATTCGGTGGTCGCGCGCCGACCACCACGGTCGACGTCGCCGCGCGCAGCGCCTCGAGCTCGCGAGAAGGCGCCAAACGTCCCACGCGGGCGGGACGAAAGGACAAGAGCGGAGCCGGGGTCTAAACACCGCCGAGTGCGGTACGAGCTCAGCAATAGTGTGGCGCTGGTCCGCCCGGTCACGATCGCCACGCCGAGATTTTTCGTCCGCAAGGGGCAACAACAGCAGGAAAACCTCCGCTCCGAAGGCCGTCCGGTCGGCTTCCGCGACTCGGAATGAGAGGGCAAATTCGCCTCAGTTGCCCTCTCTCCAGCCCCTCCATGACAAGTCTCCTGTGGCCAGCAGTCTGGCGCTCCCTGACCACGATCGTACTGTTCGTCCCGATTTGGGATCAGCCCCAAGCCCAACGAAGACCTGCAGCATCCCCGGCGCCATCCTCCCTTTCCGGTGTTGACAGCGCCTGGTACGCCGGGCTGCGCTGGCGGCACATCGGACCAGAGGGGAATCGGGTAACCTCCGTGGCGGGGGTCACCGGTGATCGGGCCACCTGGTACGCCGGGGCCGCATCGGGGGGTTTGTGGAAGACCAGCGATGGCGGTAATACCTGGCGCCCCCTCTTTGACGATCAGCCGGTGTCCTCCATCGGGTCGGTGGCCACGGCCCCTTCGGACCCCAACGTGGTCTGGGTGGGAACGGGCGAGCCCTTCATTCGGTCCAACATCTCGGTGGGCTGGGGCATGTTCCGGTCAACGGACGCCGGCAAGAGCTGGACGAAAATGGGGCTCGACCAGACGGGTCGCATTTCGCGGATTGTCATCCACCCCACCAATCCAGACATCGTCTACATGGCCGCGTTAGGCCATGCGTATGGTCCGCAACCGGATCGCGGCATCTTCCGCACCATGGACGGGGGCAAGACCTGGGAGAAGGTCCTCTTCGTGAATGACTCCACCGGGGCGTCGGACCTGGTCATGGACCCGAACAATCCGCGTATTCTCTTTGCGGGGATGTGGCAGGTGCAGCTCAACACCTGGGGGCGATTCTCGGGTGGCGCGGGAAGTGGCATCTGGATGTCACGCGATGGTGGGACCACCTGGAAACGTCTCGCCGGCAACGGGCTGCCCACCACACAGGTCGGGAAGATCGGTCTGGCGATGTCGAAGGCGAACTCCCAGCGCCTCTATGCACTCATCGAAGCGGGTGATGGACTCCCGGCCACCAACGTCAAGGAGACGTCACGCGGACGGTTGTGGCGTTCCGATGATGGCGGGACAAACTGGCAAGTGGTGAGTTATGACCAGCAGGTGGCGGGCCGCACGCACTACTACAACCGCATGGCGGCCATGCCCGACAACGCCGATGAGGCCTACTTCCTCACGGCGTCGTGGGCAAAGACCGTCGATGGCGGGCGCACGATTACCGATCCGCCGAACGCCGAAACACCGGGTGGTGATCACCACGATATCTGGATCGACGAAAGCGCGCCGAGTCGCATCGGGGTGAGTCACGATGGGGGCATCTCCATCAGTGAAAATCGCGGCAGGAGCTGGCGCCGCATCGCCCTGCCCATCGCGCAGATGTATCACGTGGCCGTCGACAACCGGGTGCCCTACAACGTGTACGGCAACCGGCAGGATGGTCCCTCCACCATGGGGCCGTCCAACAGCAAGATGGCGAGTTATTTCGGGGACGCCGGCATCCCGAGAGGTCTCTGGTCGTCCGTCGGGGGTGGTGAGTCGGGGTGGGCACAACCGGACCCGGTGGACAGCAATCTCGTCTGGTCCAGTGCTTCAGGCTTCGGATCGGTAGGAGGAATTGTCTCACGCTTCGATATCCGCACCAAATACTCCACCGCCGTCGAGGTCTGGCCGCAGGGCACCATTGGGCACTCCGCCGATGAGGTGAAGTACCGCTTTGTCTGGACCTTCCCGGTGCACCTGTCGCCACACGCTCACAATCAGGTGTACGTGGGGTCGCAGCACGTGCACACCACCACCGATGGTGGTCGCTCGTGGCGTGTGATCTCGCCCGATCTCTCACGCAACGACCGGTCGCGGATGATCCGCTCAGGTGGGCTCACCCCCGACAACATCGGCGTCGAGTACTCGGGCGTGGTGTTCGCCATCAACGAGTCCCGTCTCCGCAAGGGGCTCATCTACGCCGGAACAAACGACGGCAAGCTCCACATCACTCAGGACGCCGGGCGTACCTGGACCGACCTGACGGCCAACCTCCCCGGCGCTCCTGATTGGGGCACGATCTCGAACATCGAGACGTCCAAGTATGACGAAGGCACGGCGTACTTGAGCATCGACGCCCATCAGTCCAACAATCGCGATCCTTTCATCTACAGGACCACGGACTTCGGCAAGAGCTGGCGGCTGATTGTGAACGGCATTCCCCGTTCGCCGCTGTCGTATGCCCACGTCGTGCGCGAGGATCCGGTGCGTCGCGGGCTGCTCTACGCCGGCACCGAAAACGGGATGTACGTCTCGTTCAATGATGGCGAGCACTGGCAACCCCTGCAGAACAACCTGCCGCATGCTCCGGTCTACTGGATCGAGGTCCAGCCGCACTTCAATGATCTCGTCATCGCCACCTACGGCCGAGGCTTCTGGATCCTCGACGACATCACGCCACTGCGCACGTTAGGCACGGACGTGGTGGCGAAGGAGTCGCATCTGTTCGAGCCACGGGCGGCGTACCGATTCCTGGGTGTCGAAACACCCTTCTTCGACTTTGACGACCCGGTCAACGGCACCAACCCCACCTACGGGGCCGCGCTCCACGTCTGGCTCAAGGCGGACCAGAAAGACTCGGTGCGTCTCACCATCAGCGACGCCGCCGGGCGGGAGGTGCGGAAACTCGCCCACCAGGGCAAGGCTGGCGTGAACCGGCTCTACTGGGATCTGCGCAACGAACCCACACGACAGGCCACACTCCGCGCCGTGAATCCGTACCACCCGGAGACACGGTATGCCACACAGGGCGCCAATGCGCCGGGAGTCGGGCGCTTCAGCATGCTGGTGCCACCAGGCACTTACACCATCAAACTCACCGCAGCTGGCCGCGAAGAGAGTCGCCAGCTGATCGTGCGCAAGGATCCCGCGTCGGGAGGCAGTGAGGAGGAGATCCGCGCGCAGACCAGTGTGGCCATGGATCTCGCGGCGGATATCGACACCACCGTCTCGATGATCAACGCCCTCGAGGTCGTCCGCGGGCAGATCGCCGCGCTCAAGGCTTCGTTAGGTGATGACGGCAAGACGGCTGACATCCGTGCCCGGGTCGACTCGCTCGACCGACAGCTCGTCCAGGTGGAGGATCAGCTCTTCCAGACGCGCACCACGGGACGGGGGCAGGATCAGATCCGCTACCCCTTCAAGCTCGGGGAGCAGCTCATCTACCTCGGCCAGAGCGTGACTGGCTCAGACTACGCACCCACAGCGCAGCATCGCGAGGTCCAGACGATCCTCAAGGAAGAACTCAAACGAGTCCGTGTCCTCTTTGACCAGGTGATGAAGACGGATGTCGAGGCGTTCCGGCAGTTGCTCCGGTCGCGCAACATCCCGAACGCGATTATTTCGTAGTCACTTCGTCGCGAGCAGACGACAGATCAGCGACGCCGTGCCTTCGATACCCAGTCTCGACGTGTCCACACAGAGGTGGTAGTGCGACGCGTCGAGCCAGTCGCGGCTGAAGTTGCGCTTCACATACTGCCCGCGCCGGCGGTTTTCCTCGTCCACCCGGCGCGCCGCATCGCTCGCGCTTAAGGCTTCGCGGGCGGCCACCCGGGCGATGAGCTGGTCGCGCGGCGCAGTGCAGAGGACGTGGTACGCATCGATGCGATGTTCGAGGCAGACCTGCGCGCCGCGCCCGACAAACACCACCGGGCCGCGCGCCACCGCATCGTCGATCACCTGCTGCGTCACCGCCAGGACACGCTCCTCATCCAGCGGGAGCGGTGCCGATAGCGGCGTCGACAGGGGCTCCTGTGCGCCATAGGCCAGCATGGTGGCGATACGCTGCGCCAGCGTCGGCCCGCGCTCCTCGATGGCCTCAACCGACGCAGGCGTCGTGTGCAGACGTGTGGCCACTCGCTCGACAAAGGCATTGTCGAGCAACGTCCACCCCAGTTCGGTGGCCACCCGGCGGGCCACCTCCGATCCGCCGGAGCCGAACATGCGGGAAATGGTGACGGCCGGCATGTCAGCGGGGCAGGGTCCGGCGGCGCACCACCTGCACCACCTCGAAGCCTAACGACTCCCACACCGCGCCCGCGGCGGAGTTACTCACGTGGTTCCGCAGCCGGAGGTCACTTGCTCCTCGCTCCTGGCTCCAGGTCGTGGCCGCCTCGACCAGCTGCCGCATGATGCCACGCCGCCGATGCGCCGGGCGGACGTACGCCGTGGTCAGGGTGGCGACGCTCCCGCCATCCGGCGATGACCAGAGTGCACATCGCACCATCCCAATCATCGCGTCTTCAGACACGGCGACAAAAAACACCTGCTGCGGTCCCGCGAGCTGCCGCCGTGTGAGCGCACGCACCTTGCCACCTTCCTCGTCGGTTGGATCAAGGGCCACCGCGCGTTCTTCCCTCCGCAGCTCGGAACGCAGCAGCGAGAGTTCCTCGAGGTCACCGGCGCGCGCCAGCCGGATGGTCACCCGATCGGCGCGCGTGGTCATCTCTCAGGCAGACATCCCGCCGCCATACTCCTGGCCTGGCCGGCGACGCGGTTCATGCGCCGCGCGAGCGTACTCGCCACCATCGCTGCGCGACAACTTGCGGCGTGCCACCAGGGCTTCGAGAATCAGCTCACAGGCGGCGACTTCCACCGGCTCGTCCTTCGCCGCGGCCAAACCGACCAATGCAACCATGTCGAGGAGGCCCGGGACCGTGTCAAAGGCCTTTCGCAGGGCGCTGCTGGCCACGTCATCGGTCACCTGCAACGCCGACCCCTGCTCGAACCAGAGCACCACGGCATCGGAGTCGATCTGGCCGACACGATCACGCAAGGTGGCGTCCGAAGCGCGGCGGATCAGCTCCCGCGCAATCGCGGCAGCGCCCACCAGCTCCCCTTCGTACTCCAGCTCGAGCTTGCCGGTAATCGCCGGCAGGGCCGCGTAGAGGTCCGACAGGCGCGGTACAATCTCGCGATCGCCCATCATCACCGCGCGTCGCTCGGCGTTGGACACCACACTTTCGAGCACCGAAATCGGCAGTCGCTGCGACACCCCCGAGCGGCGGTCGATGCGTTTGTCGGTGCGCGCCTCGAACGCCACCCGCTCGATGACTTCGCTGACAAACTCTGGAATACGCACGGGTAAGCCGCCGCGATCGGTCCACGCCTCTTGCGACGTGATCTGCATCCCGAGTTCCACGGTCTCGGGATAGTGCGTGATGACTTCGCTCCCGATGCGGTCCTTGAGCGGGGTGATGATCTTGCCGCGCGCCGTGTAGTCCTCGGGATTGGCGGTGAAGCAGAGCAGCACATCGAGGGCCAGGCGCACAGGATATCCCTTGATCTGGACATCCCCTTCCTGCATGATGTTGAACAGACCTACCTGAACCTTGCCGGCCAGGTCGGGGAGCTCGTTGAGCGCGAACACTCCGCGGTTGGCCCGCGGGAGCATCCCGTAGTGGATGGTGAGCTCATCGGACAGCATGTGCCCGCCACGTGCGGCCTTGATTGGATCGACGTCACCAATGATGTCGGCGATCGTGACATCGGGAGTGGCGAGTTTCTCGACGTACCGGGCATCACGACCC
This sequence comes from uncultured Gemmatimonadota bacterium, assembly GCA_902826615.1. Classification (GTDB taxonomy): domain Bacteria; phylum Gemmatimonadota; class Gemmatimonadetes; order Gemmatimonadales; family Gemmatimonadaceae; genus RBC101. The sequence goes on along the minus strand of CADEFN010000002.1, from coordinate 172,993 downwards.
ACCCAGGCGATGGGGGTGTCGTCGCCCTGCGCTTCAATCAGCTGTCGCGCATACTTGGAGATAGGCGCGTACGGGTTGTCGTTGACTTCGCTGCCCGCGACAATGGGCAGGTGTTCGTCGAGGAGTGTCGTGAGCGCGCGCAGGATGCGCGACTTGGCCTGACCACGCAGCCCGAGCAGGATGAAGTTGTGCTTGGCAAGCAGCGCATTCACAATCTGCGGCATCACGCTGTCTTCGTAGCCCAGCACTCCCTCGAACAGTGGTCCGGGCTGCCGGAGCTTTGCCAGCAGATTCTCGCGCATCTCGTCCTTCACCGATCGAAGAACGCGGCGGCGATCGCCACTGGGATGCGCCTTGAGCGCGCCGAGCGTGAGAGGTAGTGCTGACACCGAATGCCTCGCAGAAACAGGACGACGGGAGCGGCGACGCTCCCCAGAAGGGAAACAAACGCTGCCGCCGTCGCTGTCGCAACGTGCCCGGCCAGATGCGCTCCGTCAGACCGCGGGTCCGAAGGCTGACTGTGCTGGCCAGAAGGGTCCGCCCTGCGTCAGTCTGCCGCGCTGACCTCGACAAGGACGTCGTAGAACACGGCGCCGCCACCCAGGTCGGTCAGCTCCTGCGATGTGACGGCGTTGGCGTTCTGGCCGTCGGCCGCGAACTTGCCCCACCAGATGGAGGGGGCCCACACCACACCTTCACGCACGCTGTCTTCCACCCGCAGCGTCGCGGTGAAGTGACCACGATCATTGTGGATCACAACGCGGGCGCCGGCAGGCAGCCCACGCCGCTCGGCGTCATGCGGATGCATCACACACTCAGGCTCCGCCTGTTTGCGCAGCGACTCGATGTTGACGAAGGTGGTGTTGAGGAAGTAGTGCCGCGGTGACGAGATGAGGGAAAGTGGATATCGCGCCGCCAGTTCGGGGGCAGTCTCCGGGAGTTCCCGTGGTGGGGTGTAGGTCGGGAGCGGGTCGAGACCGAGCGCCTCCATGCGCGATGAAACAAACTCGCACTTGCCGCTCGGTGTGCCAAACTCCCCCTTGGCAAAGGGAAGGTAGGGACTCGGCACGTTGAGCCGTGCCCAGCCGCGCTCCGTCAGCAGGTCGAACGACACTCCAGTGAACGCCGGGTACGCCGTGTCGAGTGCCTGGCGGATCAGTTCCATGTCATCGTCGGCAAACAACTCGGCGGGGAGCGACATACGTCTCCCCAACTGCCGGAAAATCTCGCTGTTGGGTTTGCACTCTCCCAGCGGTTCGATGGCTGGTCGATTGAGCGTCACGTAGTTGTGGCCATACGCGAAGTGCACATCCCAGTGCTCGAGTTGTGTGGTGGCTGGGAGCAGATAGTCGGCATAGTCCGCCGTGTTGGTCTGGAAGTGCTCGAGCACGACGGTGAAGAGGTCGTCGCGCGCGAGTCCCTGCAGGACCATCCGGCGATCGGGGGCCACGTCGGCCGGGTTGGAGTTGTAGACCACCAACGCCTTCACCGGTGGTCCGCCGACCCCGGCGTCGGGGCGAGTGAGGGCATGCCCGAGCTGCGACATGTTCACCGAGCGGGCGGTAGCGCCGAGGTCGGGACGCTGGAGGGCGGCGCGATTGAACTGGAAGTTGCCACTCGTGGAGAGCTGCACGCCGCCACCGGGGCGCCGCCAATGTCCGGTAATGGAGGGGAGACAGGCAATGGTGCGCACCGCCATCCCGCCGCCTGCATGCCGCTGCAGTCCGTAGTTGATGCGTACGAAGGCCGCCTTGGCGCGGCCGTATTGCTGACCGAGCTGGCGAATACGCGTGGCCGGCAGACCGGTAATGGGTGCAGCGCGTTCCGGCGTCCATTCAGCGACTCGCGCGCGGAGCGCGTCGGCTCCCAGTGTGTAGCGGGCGAGATAGTCGTCGTCCTGCAGCCCTTCTTCAAACAGCACGTGCATCATGGCCAGTGCCAGCGCGGCATCGGTGCCCGGCCGAATCGGCAGCCATTCGTCGCACTGTTCGGCGGTGCGGGTGCGAATGGGATCGATACACAGCACGGGCGCGCCATTTTTGCGCGCTTCGAGGACGAAGGGCCAGAGGTGCGGATTGGACGTGAGGGTGTTGGTGCCCCAGAGGATGACGAGGTCGGATTGCGACAGGGCTTCGCTGTCGGCACCAAAGCGCACGCCGTTGGTCATGACCAGCCCCTCGCCACCGGCGCTCGAACAAATGGTGCGCAGCAGTCGTGAGGCGCCGAGGGCGTTGAAAAATCGCCGGTCCACGGATTCGGATTGCACGAGGCCCATCGTGCCGCCATACGAGTACGGCAGAACCGACTCTGCGCCATGGTTAGCCACGATGCCGGTGAGGCGGCTGGCGATGTCGTCGAGGGCTTCGTCCCAGCCCACCTCGACAAACGTGCCTGTGCCCTTTGGGCCTACCCGCTTGAGCGGATGAAGCAGGCGGTCGCGGTGGTACGTGCGCTCCAGATACCGATTGACCTTGGCGCAGAGGAATCCCTGGGTAACGGGGTGATCGGGATCGCCTCGTATCTCGATTGCCCGCCCTTCGCGCACCGTGGTAATGGTCGAGCAGGTGTCCGGACAGTCATGCGGACAGGCACCACGGACCCGTGTGAGATCCGGGGTCGTGGCGGTTTCAGTGGGGTCGATAAGGGAGGCCATGGCAGGTCGGTGCTGGTGCCTGAATATGGGCCGGGGGGCGCCGGGGAGTCAGGCGGTGGGACCACTGGGACCAAACGGTAGCGAAAGCGTTGGGATTAAACGACTTGAGGCGGTCCGCAGGCTTGACAGTCATGCTCGAACCCATAAATTTCGTCCGTATCGCGCCGTGTGGATCCGAAAGATCGGCGTCGCGATGCCGCGTTCTTGTTCGGCGAGAGCCAATAGGTCGATCAAAGACGGCACGCGAGCGCAGGTCGATCAGTACTGCGGACCGGTCTCGCTGATCGTGCCCCGCACCAGTTTCAGCCCCGCACCCTCACCGTACCCGTTCCAGGAGTTTACCACAATGAAGCGCATCGCCCTTGTTGCCTCGATGATCGCCTTCGCCGCTTGCGCCGCGAAGGAAGAAGCCCCGGCCGCCGACACCGCTGCCCCGGCTGCTCCCGCTCCCGCCGTCGCCCCGGCCGCTGACAGCGGCTCGATGATGATGATGGACAGCGGCATGGCCCACGACTCGATGGCCAAGGACACCACCAAGCACTAAATCGGTCTCCCGACCGGTTTGGCAGGGCGCGCTCTCAGGAGCGCGCCCTTTTGCTTTCCTCACCCGCGGATTGCCGAGCCCTGGTGCAGCGGGCAAGTTGGGTTGGTACGCAGCCACCCTCCGGAGACCGGCATCATGCAACGACGAGATTTCCTCATGTCATCGGCGATTGGTACCCTTGGTGTGGGAGCCGCCAGCCTTCCACTCGGCGAATTCGACACCGGCCCGCAGGATGAGGCGCCCATGCGTCCCCCCTCGGCTATGGCCACACGAAAGATCCTGATCGCCGGAGGTGGGTTCGGCACGGCGTTCATCCGGTACATGGCCGAACTGACCGGGAAACCGCGTCCGCGGATCTGCTACTTGCCCACGGCCTCGGCCGACCGAGCCGACGGGTCCATTTCGTTCTTTCGCAACTGTGCCCCGCTCAATGTCGAGGCCCATGTGCAGGAGAGTTTTATTGCCAGCACTCGCCAGAACCGCGGATGGGATGAGGTGTTCCTGTCGATGGACGGGATTGTGGTGTCAGGCGGCAACACCCTGAATCAACAGGCGATCTGGAAAGCGCAGGGGATTGATGTCGTGCTTCGCGAGGCCTGGGACCGAGGGATTGTCCTTGGCGGTGCCAGCGCGGGCTCGCTCTGCTGGTTCGAAGAGGGGACCACCGATTCGCGCCCAAAAGAACTCAGCATCGTGCAGTGCATGGGGTTCATCAAAGGGAGTCACTCGCCGCACTACGACGCGGAGCCTGGTCGTCGGCCGTTGTACCAGAAGCTGATTGGCGAAGGCAAGATGAAACCCGGCTACGCTTGTGATAACGATGCCGGCATCTACTTCGAGGACAACGAAGTGAAGCGTGTGGTCTCGACGCGCGCGGCCGCCAAGGTGTACTACGTGAGTGCAACTGGTGGGCGTGCGAGCGAACGTGTGATGGAGCCTGAGCGCATCACCTGAGTCCGGGCCGTGCCCCGCGAGAGCGGCCCTCACCACCTTCAACCTTCGGCGACCTATTCAGTTGACGAGTCCCAGCGTGCTCGACATCAAGGCGTTTGTGCCGTCCAGAGACCTGGCCAAGTCGATCGAGTTCTACTCGCTCCTCGGCTTCAGGACAAACTGGGCATATGAAGACGCCGCGGAAATGCAGATTGGTTCGTTTCGTTTCCTGCTCCAGCGATTCTATGTGAAGGAGCACGCCGAGAACTTCATGATGAGCCTGGGCGTCGAGGACGCGGACGCCTGGTGGCGGCATATTCAGAGCATCGGACTGAGGGAGAAGTACCCCGACATCATGCTTCGGGCGCCGGCCATGCAGCCCTGGGGGATTCGTGTGCTCTACATGAGTGATCCGACTGGCACGCTCTGGCATATCGCAGAGCAGCGGCCAGCGAGCGACAGGTGATGGCAATGTGAACGCGGTCGCGCAGTTGGTGGCCGCGCGCGTGTGACCGCGACGCTCAGAGGCGCCGGTCCCTAACCTTGGAAGGGTAACGCCACCACTTCGGCGTCGGCTTCGCCGCCTTCCCAGTGCACACGGAGCCGGGCGCCATCTGCCACCTCGCGCCGCACCATCGCGAGGGCGATGGGGCCCAGGCGCGGAGAGACAACACTCGACCGGATCTCTCCGACACCCGCGCTGCCCTCTGCAAGCAGAGTCGCGCCCCGCGGGACACCAACTGCCGAAAGGCGCACTCCACGAAGGAATTTGTTCACGTGCCCGCGAAAGTGGAGACGGGCGACCGTTTCCTGGCCGGTGTAACACCCCTTGGTGTAGGAGATGGCGTGGAGGTCATCCATGTTGGCCTCCTGCGACAGGGTGTTCTCGTCCATGTCCATGCCCCAACGCGGGCGCCCTGCTTCCACACGCAGAACCTCGCGCTCCTCTTCTGCCCCTACGGTAGCTCCCGCGCCGGCAAGCACATCCTGGATCGCCGGGAGGTCGGTGGGCAGTGCGAGGATGGCAAACGCCCCGATGCCGTGGTCTGGAAGACGCACGAGCGTGACGGCATGTCCAGCGATCGATGTCTCGTTATGCGCGTATGGCTCCTCACCGGCAGGGAGGTCGGCGCCGGCCGCCTTCAGCAAGCGTCCAGCATCCGGGCCGGCGATGTCGAGGCTCGCGATGTGTTCGGAACGGTCTTCGTATCGCGAGAGCCGTGGGTTCACGTACTTGCGGATCATGCCGCCCCAACCCGCGAATGCAGCTTCGGGCACACACACGAGGAGATCGTCGTAGCGACGCAGTACCACGACATCGGCGATGACTTTGCCCTTCGGGGTGAGCGCGACACCGTAACACCCGCTCCCCGGTGCGAGGGCGACGACTTCATTGGTGATGAGACCATTGATGACGTCGGCGGCCTTGGGGCCGGGAAAGAGCATCACACGCCGGTCAGGGCGCGCAAAAAGCAGTGCACCGCGTGTGCGGGCGGAAGCTGTATCCATCACGAGTTTCCCGGAGAGTCGAGGAGGGCGGAGAGCGACGCGGCATCGAGCCCTGTGATGCTCTGCGTCCATGCTTGCGCTTCCAACACGACATGCGCGGGCTGGGTTCCCACGGCCACACAGTGCAGGCCCGCTCCACGCGCGGAGCGTATGCCCTCGAGGCCGTTTTCAAGCGCGACGACGACATCCTGTGTGTTACCGCGATACCGGCCGAGACGCCGAATGGCCGCCTCGTAAGGCGCGGGGTGCGGTTTGGGTGGGTTTGCGTCCTCGGCGCCGATGACAAACGAGAAGAGGTGATCGAGCCTCCCCATGGTCGTGATGGCCTCGACGTCCTGGCGACGCAATCGCGTGACCACGGCGAGACGGGTATGCGCCGCCAGCCGCTCGAGTGTGGAGCGGGCGCCGTCCACCAGAGTGACACCCTTGCCCACGTGTGAGGTGAAGCGTTGTTCGGCGCGGTGGGCGAGGAGATCGAGGTCGGTCTCGTCGAGGCGGGAGTTCCGCCCGGCGACAACCGCGCGAATGCCGCCCGCCAGTGTCGCCCCCGCGCAGTACTCCCAGTACTCCTCGTCGGTGAGTTGAATCCCTGCGACGCTAAGCACCTGCGAAAGGGTCTCGCGGCGCAGCGGGTCGGTGTCGGCCACCACACCGTCGAACTCCACGAGGATGGCGCCGATCCTCATGGGTCCGCCCGATGTTGTGCCTGGGCAGCATACGAGGCGTCCAGCAGTTCCACGGGATGGATGGCGCGCGCGGAACTCTTCGCCTGGATCAGTCCGGCTCCGATCTGCATGAGACACCCGGGGTTGCCGGTTGCCACGAGTGTTGCGCGTGTGGCCTGGATGTTTCGGAGCTTTGTCTCGAGTACGCGCTCGGACACGTCGGGTTCAACGAGGTTGAAGATCCCGGCGCTCCCGCAGCATTGATCGCTGTCGGCGAGGGGCACGAGGTCGAGCTGAGGAATGGCCGAGAGGACGGCTCGCGGCTGCGCTACGATGCGCTGGGCATGCTGCAGGTGACAGGGGGCGTCGTAGGTCACACGCCAGGGAATTGCTGCTCCCGGGCGCGGCCCGCGCGCCGCAAGCAGCTCACTGACGTCTCTCACCCGTGCCGCGACGCGGGAGGCGCGTTCGGTCCATGCTGGCTCGTCGGCGAGCAGATGGGGATACTCCCGCAACATGGCACCACACCCTGACGAGTTGGTGACGATCAGGTCCGCGGAAGAGCGCTCGAAGGCAGCGATGTTGCGGCGGGCGAGCGCCCGCGCACTGGCGAGGTCTCCTGCATGCGCATGAAGTGCGCCGCAGCAGCCCTGGTTTGCGGTGTCCTGCCGCCCGAACCCGTTGGCCTCCAGCACGCGCTCCGTGGCGCGATTGGTGTGCGCGAAGAGCCCCTCCATGACACAACCGGTGAGCAGCGTGAAGGTTGTTCCGGATGGAGACACATCGTTTGCATAACGAGTCGGTGTGTGCAGCGGCCGGGTGGACTCGACCATGGCAAATGGGAATCCGGGCCGTCCGGGAAGTCTGGCGAGCAGCCGTGTGAGTCCGGTCGCTCGGAGCAGTCGCGCGGCTCCGAGCGCGAGGGCGAGCAGCGCCGGATTCCTGAAGACGGCAAGGATGACGCGGGCAATCAGCGGGATTGGCCGATGCTGCGCGAGTGTAGCGCGTGTGGCCTCGAGGAGCTGCCCGTACGGCACACCGGAGGGACATGCGCTCTCGCATCCTCGGCAGCCGAGGCAGCGATCGATGTGCGTGCCCACGTCGGGGTCGGCCGGGTTCAGCTCGCCTTCGAGAAGGCCACGCATGAGGACGAGTCGTCCGCGGGGGGAATCGTTCTCATCGTCGAGCGCGAGATAGGTCGGACAGGCCTGCAGGCAGAAGCCGCAATGCACACACATGTCGAGCCCGGACGCGGCCTGTTCGAGTGGCGAGCCGGGAAGGGCAGTGGTGCGCGCGGTGGTGTGTGTTGCGGAGTGGCTCATGTGCCCATGAGACCGGGGTTGAGAATCCCGAGCGGGTCCATAGCCGCACGCAGGCCTCGAGACAACCGATCATCTGCTGCTGGTGGTATCGCCGACCACTGGGTGGCGCTGGTCCGCTCGACAATACAGGGCGCGAGCGTGGTCCAGCGAGGCAGGTCGCCATGTTCCGGAAGGACCACTCTCAGGACACCACGCGCAATCGTGGCCTGCAGACGAGTCTGTCCGTCGCAAATCGCCAGCGCCGAGTTCCACAACGTGCCGAGTGTGGCCGGCGAAACGGAGAGGCGAAGAACGGTTGCATCGGCGGGCTCCGACATGGCGAGCGCGCGCCAGACGTCATCTGCGATCGGGATGGCGTCGCCAAGTTTGGCAAGAGAGCGAATCGCGCTGCCCACCGCTCCTGCGTTGCCGCCGAGATGCAGGAGGACACCGACAGCCTGCGGGAGACCGAGGTGCCGGGCCAGAGACTCGTTGACGAGTTCCATGGTCAGGGGCGCTTCGGCCAGCGATCGCAGCGTGCGCACACACTCGGACAAAGCCTGGAGTGGTGGGACGAACCAGAGGGTTTGCGCGGTCTCAGGCAGGCCGCGGAGTCTGACGGTCACTTCGGTGATCACGCCCAGGGTTCCCCAGGCACCGATCTGCATGCGCACGAGGTCGAAGCCCGCCACATTCTTGACGACCCGCCCACCGGCGCGGATCACTGTGCCGCGGCCATCGACCACCTCCATGCCTAACGCGAGGTCACGCGGATGTCCGATGGCACCGGCGAGGGGACCGCAGCTGGCGGTCGCAAGGGTGGCGCCAATGGTGCCGTTGGCAGAGCCGGCTGGATCGAGGGGGAGCCATTGCCGATGTTCGCGGGTTGCAGCGGCAATGTCCGAGAGTGGAGTGCCAGCCCGCGCGGTGATGGTGAGGTCGCCGGGAACGTACTCCACGATTCCTTCCAGGCGGCCGAGGGAGAGTGTGCTGCTGGCCCGCACCGGACGTCCGGCGGCGAGCCAGTGGCCGGCACCAGCGATACGGAGAGGGGTGCGGGAGGCATGGGCGTGGGAGACAATGTCAGCGACTTCGGCGGACGATTGTGGCTCGTGTCGTTCGAGGGTCCGGGGGCCCCCCCCCGATTGAAAGATAGGCCCGTTCGCCGTCCCCTCCATCATCGTTTCCTTCGCGATCGTACCAGAATCACGCATACCGCACCTAACGAGCCGCGGGCGCCAGCGCCCACTCCCGGCACGCCCGCACCGGAATCACCTTCCCCGGGTTCGCCCGACGACCCGGGTCAAAGACCTCCCGCACCCGGCACATCGCCGCCAGCGACTCGTCCGAGAAGATCAGCGGCATGTAGTCGAGTTTGTCGAGCCCGATCCCGTGCTCCCCGGTCACACTCCCGCCAGCTGCCACGCACGCCTGCATGATCCGCCCCATCGCCCGGTGCACCCGCGCACTCTCGTCGGGATCATTCGCGTTGTAGGGAATATTGGGATGCAGGTTGCCATCTCCCGCATGAAACACGTTGCACACCGTGAGTCGTTCTTCGGCCGCCACTGCGGCAATCTCGCGCAGCACGGCCGGGAGCTGCGTGCGGGGAATCACCGCATCCTGTACCACCAGATGCGACGACACCCGCCCCATCGCTCCGAAGGCCTTTTTGCGTCCCTGCCAGAGCCGCTGTCGCTGTGTCTCATCCGCCGCCACCTCCACGCGACGGGCCCCAGCGCTGCGGCAGAGTGCGACCACGCGCTCGGCGTCGGCCTCGATACCCGCCGCCGATCCGTCGAGCTCGATGAGCAACACCGCCGCCGCATCCACGGGATACCCCGCCGCGTAGATCGACGACTCCACGGCCTGGATGGTCGGCGCATCCATCATCTCGAGCGCGGCCGGAACAATACCCGACGCCACAATGTCGGACGTGGCACGCGCTGCGGCATCGATGGTGGTGAAGTCCGCCAGCATGGTACGAACGGCTTCGGGGTTCGGCGTCAGGCGCACCGTGACGTCGAGGACGAGCCCGAAACATCCTTCGCTACCAACAAAGGTCCCAAGCAGGTCATAACCCTCGGTCTCCTGCGTGGCACTGCCGAGTTGCACCACCACGCCATCGGGAAGGACGACCGTGAGGGCCAGCACGTGGTTGGTCGTGACTCCGTACTTGAGGCAGTGCGGCCCCCCGGCGTTTTCGGCGACGTTCCCCCCGATGGTGCACGCCGACTGGCTCGACGGATCGGGCGCGTAGTGCAGTCCATGCGGCGTCGCGGCACGGGTGAGATGCACGTTCACCACACCCGGCTCCACCCTCGCCGTGCGGTTCTCTGCGTCCAGCTCAATGATTCGCCGCAATCGCTGCATGCCGATGAGCACACTGCCGTCGGCAAGGGCGCCTCCACTCAGACCGGTGCCTGCCCCTCGTGGGACAAACGAGACATTGCGTTTGGCGAGGAGCTGCACCACCGCGATCGCTTCGTCTCGCGAGCCCGGGAAGACCGCGAGCAACGGGTCACGGCGGTAACCAGGGAGCCCATCGGAGGTGTAGGCCAGGAGGTCGGAGGAGCCCGACTTGACCCAGCCGGCGCCAACGATGTCCTGCAGCTCCCGTGCGAGCGGAATCACGCCGACGTGGTGTGCGGGCCGTGCCCGTTCCGCTTGGCACCAGCGTGCACTGCCGCCCGTGCTTCGAGCCCTTCGATGAGGGAGGCCAGCATCGCCCGCAATCTGCTGAGCCGTGCCTGTGGCGACTGGAGTGTCAGCAGATGCTGTCGCGCATCCAACTCGAGGTCGAGGTACTGCGCCACCGCAAACGAGAGCGCCCCCGGATCCAGGGGAAGCTCGGGCAGCGGCGCCGACTCATCCTGGATTTGGCGAGCGGCCTGCCCGGCCCGCGCAAAGAGCGTCGACACTTCCCCGGCCAGCGCGGCAAGTCCCGCTTCCTCGCCGGCCTCCGGGCTGTCCTCGAAGCCCTCCACCAAGGCAGTCAGATATGGCGTGTCGGTTTCGGCATAACCCACCAGGCTGAAGCGCCCCTCACCGAGCACCATGATGTTGGAGCGCCCATCGGAAAGGATTTGGGAGGATTCGATGTGGGCCAGGCAACCGACGGTGCCGGGGGGGAGTGCGCGCTCACTCTGCCCCGGGAGCACACAGATGACGCCGAATGGTCGGTGCGCCGCGAGACAGTCCGCGAGCATGCGCCGATAACGCGGCTCGAAGATGTGGAGCGCCTGAACCGCGCCCGGAAATAGCACCAGGGGGAGCGGAAAGAGCGGGATCGATGAGGTCACCTCCCAAGCTACCATGCCTGTCCGGCGTGAGGGAGCTGCCAGGGCCACCGCTCGGCGGTTGAACCGGACAGTCTTGTGCCCGGGGCTCATCAGCGCTTTCCATTGGAGAGGCGTACTTTCCCGGCGGCTTGCCCTCTGACCGGGGTGGCCTTTCTCGTCCCTATCCCCGCGCCGCACCTGCATGTTCGCCCTGATGCTGTTGTCCGCCCTCGCGTTGTCGACGGACTCTCTCAAACGCGGGGCGCCCGATTCGGTAGTGGTGTACAAGCGGCCGGACGAGATTCGAATTCCGCTGCAGCGCGCCGATCAAAAGCCTGTCCTTGATGGTCGTCTGGATGAGGCTTTCTGGAAGAAATCCACGCCGCTCAACCGATTTGTTCAGTACGAGCCGGTCGACGCGGTATTGCCTCCGCATCAGAGCGTCGGCTGGGTGGCGTACGACGCCCAGAACCTCTACGTCGCGTTCCGGGCTTACGAGCCCGACCGAAGGGACATTCGCGCAACGGTTCATCCGCGGGAACGCGGTGGAGAACTCGACGACAAGGTCGCCATCTCGGTCGACACCTATAACGACAACCGGCGCACCTATGTCTTTCGCGTTTCCCCGGCGAATCTGCAATTCGACGGGGTGAAAACCGAAGGCCAGCGCACGGATGACACGCCGGACTTTGTCTGGTATTCGGCGGCCCGTGTCGACGACGAGGGCTGGGTGGTGGAGGTGCAAATACCCTTTGCCTCCCTGCGTCTTCCCCCGCGGGACTCCCTCGACTTCGGCTTTGACTTCGTGCGGTATCACGGAAAGGCGGGCACACGAAGCTCCTGGTCTCCGAGGCGTCGCGGCAACCCGTGCGACATCTGCCAGCAGGGCACCGTGACGGGCATTCGTGATGTGAACTTGCGCCGCACCGTGGACCTCCTGCCCTACATCTCTGGAACAGAAGTGGGGTCGCGGTTATTCCGCTCCGATTCCGCCTTCGTGGGTGGTGCGTTCCGGCCCACACAAGCGCCCGTCGGCTTTGACATGCAGAACCCATCTGGTGCGATCGGTGGCGACGTGCGTGTGGCGCTCACACCGTCCACCACGCTGAACGCCACCTTCAATCCCGATTTTTCGCAGGTGGAGTCTGACGACGAGCAGGTGCGCGTGAATCAGCGGTTTGCGCTCTTCTTTCAGGAGCGACGACCCTTCTTTCTGGAAAGCCGCGATGTTTTTGATGTGTCGCGGACGGGAGACGGCGGTGGCGGAGGGGGCGGCGGCGGCGACGGTGCAGGCGGACAGCTCCTGTATACACGCGCCATTGTCGACCCTTCTGCTGGTGGTCGCCTGACGGGAAAGGTTGGCGCGACGCAGTACGGGGTGCTCTATGCCCGTGACGACCAGCCGGCGTGGTTCCACTACGATGGATACGAGTCGAGCGGTGTTGTGCCGAGCGTGGGCGCTCGCGGTGACGCGGTGGTGGCGCGTCTTCGCCATGACGTGCTGAGTGATTCGTGGATCGGGGCGAGCTTTCTGGGTCGCCGAGCCGGGTCATCTCATGGCGCGGTCGCAGAGGGCGACTTCTCGCTTCGTCGAGGCACTCTGGTGTTCTCGGCCGAGGGTGCAGTGTCGGACGAACGGGAGCCCGACGAGCCGTCTCTCTCGGAGGTATTTGACGGAGACCAGCGCAGTGGCGCGTACTACACGAGCCGCCTCGCGCAGTCGGGACGCAACTTCAACTGGTCGCTGTCGGCGGCCGGGCTGTCACCGGATTTCCGCAACCAGCTGGGCCGATACACCCGCGTCGGTGTCGAGTCGTACTCGGGGCGTGCCGCCTTCGACCAATATCCCAATGGTCGAGTCGTGCAGAAGGTGTCCCAGAGCCTGAGCGTGAGCCGCACGAACGCATTTGGTGCCGGGCTCCTGGACTACTCCATCTCGCCGCGGTTCGAGGTCACGTTCCGGCAACGCGCGGCGTTCAACATGAGCTACATGATCGAGCGACAGGCCATCCTGGGCGTGCCGCTGCACCAGCGCGGCGTGTTTGCAGACTTCCGGCTTGAAAGCTCACGCTTTGTACAGTTTGGCGGGTTTTTGTACACGGGGGATCGCGAACTCTTCGATCCTGCCAATCCTCGAGTCAGCAAGGGCATCTTCGGCAACCTGCGTGTGACGGTACGTCCGGTGCCGCAGGCGAGCCTGGAGGTGCGCGGGCAGCGCTCCAACCACTACGAGTCGTGGGGTGGCACGCTGGTCGATGATGCAAAGATCCTGCGTCTCCGCGGCACCTATCAGCTCACACGACGGCTGGGCGCACGGCTCATCGGTGAGTACTCGGACCAGCTGAACACCCTGGTGAGCAATCCGGTCAACCAGCGCGGAATTCGCTATGCCTCGAGCCTGCTGGTCACCTATGAACTGGCTCCTGCCTCATTCCTCTTTGCCGGCTACAACGACTTGATGCAGGAGTACGATCATCCCGTCGTTGAACGGCACCAGACGCTGCGGACGGGGAACCAGTTCTTCCTGAAGATGTCGTACCTTTTCAGGATGTAGGGCCCGGGTCCGCTGGAGCCTGTTCAGCGATGCGCTGTACCGTCTCGCGCAACGCGGCCAGTTCGAATGGCTTCTGGATGACCACACAGCTGGTGGATTGCACGAACTCAGCCGCCTCCTGCGAGACAATGTCGCCCGTGGAGAAGATGAGGCGCGGCAGGATGTGGGGCAGCTGCTCGACAATACGGGCGTGCAACTCGATGCCGTTGAGCCCCGGCATTCGCAAGTCGGAAATGATGACGGCGTAGGGCGGGGTGGAGCGCTGCTGCTGGTCGAGCACAATCATCGCATAGCCACTTTCCCCGTTGGTGGCCTCGTCGACGCGCCAACCCATTCGGGCAAAAAAGCGACGGAGCGCCAGCCGGATGGTGAGCTCATCGTCGATGAGCAGGACCCGGTGAGCGGGAGGCGAGCCAGGAGTCTCGCTCATCTCGGCACGTCAAGGCGCGTATGCATGAAACGAAAGATGCAACACGTTGCCAGTCAGCGCATCGTGTAGTTGTTCGTATTGTCACCCGTGGCGAAAAAAAAAGAGCGGACGGACCCGAGGGCCCGTCCGCTCTTTCTGAGTTGTGTCCGGTCAGGCTGCGGTCCAGAACCCGGCGAGGGCGCGGCCATCGGGTGATTCCCGGAGCTTCTCAAAGGCGCGCTCCCGGATCTGGCGGATTCGTTCGCGGGTGACGCCGAGCAGTGCTCCAATTCGCTCGAGGGTCATGGCCTCCGAACCTTCCTCGAGCCCGTAGTACAGGCTGAGGATCTTGCGCTCGCGTGACGTGAGGTACTTCTGGAAGACCTTGCCGATGAACTCGCGCATCAGCTTGAAGTCGGTAACGTCTTCGATTTCGGTGCCATCGACGCCGGAGAACCGTTCGCCGAGCGTCGACGCTTCGCGGTCGCTGCGGTCGATTGGGGCGTCGAGCGAGACCTCGGTGGAGGTCATTTGCCTGGCGGCGCGAACACTTTCCGGGGTGTCGCCGACGAGGCGGGCGATTTCGTCGTCGCTCGGGTCGCGACGGAGGACCTGCGAAAGGATGGTCTCGGCGCGGGAGAGCCGAATGAGCTGCGAGTTCTGGTTGAGCGGGATGCGGACCGAGCGAGTCTGCTCCGCGAGTGCCTTCAGAACGGCCTGGCGGACCCACCAGACCGCGTAGGAGATGAACTTCACCCCCTGATCCGGATCGAACTTTCTGACGGCCTTGAGGAGGCCTTCATTACCGATAGCGACCAGCTCGCTCAGGTCGAGACCGTGCCCTTGATACTTCTTGACGTACGAGATCACAAATCTGAGGTTGGCTGTCACCAGCCGCTCAGCTGCGGTCTCGTCGCCCTGCTGGGCGCGCCTCGCTAACCGCCTCTCTTCGAGTGGATCGGTTATGAGAGGAAGCTTCTGAATATCGAGGAGATACTGGTCGAAAGCGGTTGCTGGAGCTGCGCGAACGAACGACTTCGTGGTGGTCCGTACCCGTGTCTCAGTCGCTTGCGGCATAGGCCTCTCTGCACCGAACTACGTGTCGTCACGCGTGAAACAACATCGTGACGTAGGGGGGAAGTGGGCGGGCACAGTAAGAAAAGGTTCCGAGTCCGTCAACAGCCAATTTTGGTGCCACGTGGTGCAGTAGGGGGTTATTCGGGCACCATATGCTGAAGCCACAACACGTTGCGTGTTTTTTCGCAGTGTGATTACTGGCACATTCAGCATCATGAGCCCGCTCTAGTATTCCGAACAAAGCCCGGCATCCGTGTGGAAAACTCAACGCCTTACAGGACCGTTTGTGCGCAATCCGTTACGACCTGCCGGTCATACCCTGGTGGCCTCCAGGGCCTCGATGACGACGGAATCGTCCACCGGAATGCCATATCGGGACTCCGCGCCCGCCATGGATCCAATGGCAACCGGGAGGGCAAAAACCAGCCGACCCCGCTTGGCCTTCTTGTCGGAGCTCATGGCGGAGAGGGTCGCGGGTGCACCAAGCCCCTGGGGCAGATGGACGGGCAGGCCGAGCGAGGTCAGCACCTGAACCAACTCGGTCACCACTGCGGGGCGGGCAAGCCCGAGTGCGGCCGCGATGCGAGCCTCGGCGACCATGCCTATCGAGACGGCCTCACCATGCATGATCCCGAAGTCCAGGCAGGCTTCGATAGCGTGGCCGACCGTGTGGCCGAAGTTGAGGATCTGGCGTCGGCCGCTTTCGCGCTCATCGGCCTGCACCACCTCAGCCTTGATGGCAACACTTCGAGCCACAAGGTCGAGCACCTCTTCACTCTGCCACGAGACTTCGGCTGGTGGGGTGCTGAGCAGCCGCCGGCCCAGCTCGGCGGCGTGGGCGAAGTAGCTGGCGTCGGCGATGACGCCGTGTTTGATGACCTCGGCGAAGCCGGCGCGCAGCACTTCGCGCGGGAGGGTCTGGAGCACCGTCGGGTCGATCACGACCGCAGCGGGCTGGTGAAAGGCGCCGATGAGGTTTTTTCCGTGAGTGGTGTCCACGCCGACCTTGCCGCCAACGCTGGCATCAACCATGGCCAGCAGGGAGGTGGGCACCTGGATCACTGGCACGCCTCGCATGAAGGTGGCAGCAACAAAACCGGCGAGGTCGCCCACCACACCTCCACCTAACGCGATGATGGTGGTATCGCGGCCGCAACGCTCGCCCAGCAACCAGTCGGAGAGTGCGCCCCAGCTCTCGCGGGTTTTCTGCGCCTCACCAGCAGCGATGGCACGCAGGAGTACACGCGCGTGGGGCGCAAAGTGACGCAGTGAGCCCACCACCTGCGGTGCGGCGATGGGGCCCACGTTGTCGTCCGTGATGACCGCGTAGACATGCGCCGGGGCCGCACGATGCGCGATCGCCCCGACCTGGTCGAGGAGCCAGGGCGACAGCTCGACCGTAGCGCCGAAGACGGGGACCGAACGGGCCGGTCCCGTCGGCGGCCCTACCATGTCACCTCGCCAGCCCCCGCGCGTTTGTTGGCGACACGGGCCAGCATGAAGAGCAGGTCGGAGAGCCTGTTGAGGTAGATGACGACCAGCTCGGGGACCGGAACTTCGCGCTTGAGCGCCACCACCCGTCGTTCGGCGCGTCGGCAAACCGTACGGGCGACATGGAGCGCTGCGGACTTGGGGGTGCCCCCGGGGAGAATGAACGCCGTCAGCGGTTCGAGTTCCTGCTCGCAGGCGTCGATGGCCCGTTCGAGCTGCCCGATCCGTTCACCATCTATGCGCGCTTTGTCCAGCTGCTCGCGCATTTTCGCATGATCGGGTGTGGCGAGCAGTGCGCCGATGCTGAAGAGATCACGCTGCACCGGCACCAGCACTTCGTCGATGCGTGGCATGAGTTCGACGGCGCGAGCCATTCCCAGCACGGCATTCAGCTCATCGACTTCGCCGTAGGCGTCCACGCGCTGGTCGTCTTTTTCGACGCGTCCCCCGCCAAAAAGACCGGTTTGACCGTCATCGCCGGTCTTCGTGTAAATCTTGAGAGTCATGGTCTCTAAGCTAACGCGAGGAGTGCAGGCTCGTTCCCTTGGGTGGCGCGATTACTTTGGGGCATGCACTCACACGACCTGGTCGACATCACGATCATCGGCGGGGGTCCGACGGGCCTCTTTGCGCGTTTTTATGCGGGTATGCGCCGCGCCAGCAGCCAGATAGTTGACGCGTTACCGCAACTCGGCGGTCAGCTGACCGCGTTGTATCCCGAGAAATACATCTTCGACGTCGCCGGCTTCACCAAGGTGCTGGCCAAGGACCTGGTGCGCTCATTGGCCGAGCAGTCGGCGCAGTTTGGCGCACGCGAACATCTGAATCAGCGGGTAGTGGGTCTCGAGGAAGGCGATGGCCACTTGGTGCTGGTGACAGAAACCGATCGTTTTCCGACGCGTTCGATTGTGATCGCGGCAGGGATTGGCGCCTTTTCACCGCGCCGCCTTCCCCAGGCCTGTGCTGCACCCTGGTACGGGCACGGCGTGCACGACGTGGTGACTACGCCTGAAGAGTATCGGGGCAAGCGAGTGGTGATCATCGGTGGGGGTGACTCGGCGTTCGACTGGGCGCATCAGCTGCAGGGTATTGCCGCGCATGTGACCCTGATGCACCGCAGCGATCGCTTTCGCGCCCATGGGGCGACGGTGGCCGCCGTTGAAGCGGCCGTGGCGGCCGGCAGTGCTGATCTCTTCACCTTCCACGAGCTGGCGGATGTGCGTTCTGAAGGGGACCGATTGTCTGGCGTTCAGGTGCGCAACACGAAGACCAAAGAGACTCGGGAAGTCGCCTGTGATGTGGTGCTGCCCATGCTGGGCTACGTCAGTGATCTGGGCGACCTGCTCAATTGGGGACTGACCCTGGAGAAGGACGAGATCCTGGTGAACTCACAGATGGAAGCGGGTCGTCCCGGGATCTACGCAGCGGGTGACGTGACGACGTACCCGGGAAAGCTCAAACTGATCGCAGCAGGGTTTGCCGAAGCGGCCACGGCGGTCAACCAGGCGGTGCACTGGATCTATCCCGAGCGGAAGGTGGCGCCTGGGCATAGCTCGAACATGGAGATCTTCGGGCAGAAGGACGACTGAGGAGCAGAAGCACGAGAGGCACGAGAGGCACGGGAAGCACGTATAGGGGCGGCAGGGGAGAGAGGTGATATCGGTCACAGGGGATCAAGGCGCCGTTGACAGGGTATGCACGGATCGGCGAACTTACTGTGGCGCTTCACTTTACACGCCGTCACCTGTCCTGATTCGTGAGCTTTCTGCTGGTTGCGGACGACAACGAAGACATGCGTCTGATGCTCCGCGATCTTTTCAGGTCGTCGGGGCATGAAGTGGCTGTGGCCGCTGACGGTCTCGAGGCCCTGGCGGCCATCAAGGAGCGGGAGCCCGATCTGGTAGTGCTCGACAACTCCATGCCCAACATGACGGGGCTCGAGGTGTGTCGCGCCATCAAGGAGAATCCGTTCACCGCGCGTATTCCGGTGCTGATGCTCACGGCGCAGAGCGGCGTGGAGAACAAGGTCGAGGGATTCACCGCTGGTGCCGACGAATATCTGGCGAAGCCCTTTGATCCGCGCGAGCTGCGCGTTCGTGTGCAGGCGTTGTTGCGTCTGGTGCAGCGCGAAGGAGATCGCAACCCTACCAGCGGACTGCCGGGCGGTCGGGCGATTGACGCCGAAATCCTGCGTCGCGTGGAACGCCGCGAAGCGTTTGCCGTGGCGTATCTCGATCTCGACAACTTCAAGCCCTTCGCCGACACCTTCGGGTTCGCCATCGCCGACGAAGTGATTCGCGGGCTCGGGGCAGCGATCCGTGATGCCTCGACGCTGGTGAATGGTCCGGCCAATCATGATTTCGTCGGGCATATCGGCGGTGACGACTTCATCATCGTGACGGAGCTCGCGCGTTCCGAGCCCTTTGTGCAGGAGTGTGCGGTGCGCTGCCGGGATGTAGTCGCCCGTGCGGTGGGTGGGGATGCGGCGTCGCGGGGTTCGTACATGGGTCCTGACCGCGATGGGCATCTGCGCGAGTTTCCGCTGGCCAGCGTGTCGGCCGCGGTGATGCAGGTGCGGACCGACAACTGGGTGGACCTGGCCAGTCTGGGTCAGCGCGCCGCCGAGGCGAAGCGGAAGGCCAAGCAGCTGGGACCGGGCGGGCTGCTTTTTGACGGAGTCTGAGGGCATGCGACGCGGGATCGTCGCTGCCTGCGCGGGTGTGGTGCTGGTTCTGGCGGCTCCGATGCATGCACAGCAGGTGCTGTGCGACCGCGATCTTCCCGAAGTCCGCAAGCTCGACTTTACCGGCAACGAGCGCTTCCGCGACGATCAGCTGGCTCTGCGCATCGTCACCTCGCCATCGGGGGTGGCACGCCGCCTGCTTCGCGTGTTTGGTCAGAAGCTGTGCTTCGACTCGACGGTGGTGCAGGCCGATGCCAGCCGTCTCCTTCTTTTCTATCGCGCACAGGGCTTTCGTGGCACCACGGCTCGTCACGAGGTGACGGCGATGGGGCCGAAGGCGGTGCACGTCCGCTTTGTGATTCGCGAAGGGCGTGAGCTGCTTGTTGACAGTCTGGCGGTGAATGGGCTGGACGACGTGCCGGTACGGGATCGGGTGATGCGCAATCTTCCGCTGAAGACCGGCGACCGGATGGATCGCGCACGGCTCGACGCGATGCGTGATACGATCACCCATCGGCTGCGCGACAACGGCTATCCGACGGCCGAGGTGTTCCAGAACATCGATACCGATACCGCGACGCTGCGGGCCATTGTCTGGTACGAGGCCAGTCCCGGTCCCCGCATGCGTATCGGGAGCATTCCCATCGAGGTGCAACGGGGGCGCGGCGAGGGCGAGAAAACGGGGGTGCATCCCGGCCGCGTGCGCTCCACGTTAGGCATCAGCCCGGGTGACCTGTTCAGCGAGCGCGAGCTGGAAGGTGTGAAGCGTGGTCTCTATCTCACCGAGGCCTTCCAGCACGTGGACGTATCGGTGGACACCGCCAGCCTCTCGGACGCAGCCGACTCGCTGGTGAATGTCAATGTGACCCTGCGCGAGGGCGATCTGCACGGGGCACGGGCGTCGGTGGGGTGGGGTAACTACGATTGTCTGCGCGCCCAGGTGAATGCCTCGACGGTGAATTTTCTCGGGGGGCTGCGTCGAGTGGACGCCACCGCGCGCATCTCGCGGATCGGGGCGGGCGAACCGTTTGACGCCTTTCGCAGTTTGTGTCCCGGCCGGGTGCGCGACGACCCGCTGTCCCGGGAACTCAACTACTACGGCGGCGCCACGTATTCGCAGCCACCGCTCTTTGGACGTCGTGTGTTTCCGACGTTTACCCTCTTCAGTGAACGGCGCTCCGAGTTCCTCACCTATCTCAAGGACACCCGGATCGGCGCCCAGGCGGCGCTGCGGACCGGGGCCCGGATTCCGCTGTCATTCAGCTATCAGCTGGAGTACGGCTCAACACGGGCGGAGCGCGCGTACTTCTGCAGCGTCTTCAACGTCTGCGACCCCGAGACCTTCACGCAGCTCTCCGATGTGGCGCGACGCACGGCGGTGCTCGGGTTCTCCGCTGTCCGCAGCACGGCCAACAACCTGGCCGACCCGTCGTCGGGCTCCGTGGTGCAGATGGAGTTTCGTCACGCCTCGCCTGGTGTCGGCTCCGACCCGTTTGTCGAGTTCACCCGTGGCTCGGTCGATGCGGCATGGTATCGGGCCTTGCCGGGCAATGGCCGCGTGGTTCTGCGAGTACGCGCGGGATCCGTGTTCACGGAGCAACGACTGGCCGGCGGTCAGCGATTCATTCCGCCTCAGGAGCGGCTTTATGCCGGTGGCCCGAACTCGGTGCGTGGCGTTGGTCCGAACCAGCTGGGGGCGCTGGTTTACGAGGTGGAGAACGGCGCTTTCAACGTGGTCACGGTGGGTGGTGACACCTACTACCAGGTGGATTCAGCTGCACAGCGTATCACGCCAGACCGGCCCACGGGCGGTGACAACGTGGTCGTGCTGAATGCGGAACTGCGATTCAGGAGCCCGCTGTACCCCGAGCTCGTTCAGCTGGCTGCCTTTGTCGATGCGGGGCAGGTGTGGAACCAGCGCGCGACGAGCATTCGCGCGCCGCTTAGGCAGCTGAAGACAACACCAGGTATCGGCGTTCGCATCTTCTCGCCAATCGGGCCGCTTCGGATGGACGTGGCGCTTGCGCCGCAGAAGCTCCCTGATGGTCCGGTGTACTTCATCGACCGGCGCGCGCAGATCGACCGCGCCAATCAGCGAGTGGCCAACCCCAACTTCGGGCAGGTCTACTGCGTGAGCCCCGGCAATCTGCTCAAGGTTACCGATGTTGGTGGAGGCGCCCAGCGTCAGGAGGCAGGCACCTGCCCATCCGCCTTCCGGCCGCCGCCACGCACGGGGCTCTTTCGTTGGGTGACGTTCAACTTCTCCATCGGACAGGCGTTTTAGCTCATGTCACGCCGCCGAGCCGTGGTCCTCATCAGTGCTGGTGTGATCTTCGCGCTCGGCGCGTTGGTTGTGCTGGCGGTCGGGATGACAACGCGCACGGCCTGGGGTCGCGAGCAGATCCGGAGTTATGTCGCCGGCTTTCTCAACCGGAACGATCGGGCGAAGTGGCATCTCGGCACTCTCTCCGGATCGTTGTTCACCGATCTCACGGTGGACTCGTTCGCCATTCGCGAGCCGAACGACTCCCTGTTCATCTCGACGGGACCGGTGAGCGTTCGCTTCAGCCCGCGGGACCTGTGGGACCGCCGCATTCTGGTGCAGGCGGTGAACATCGAACATCCCGTGGTGCATGTGCGCCAGGACAGCCTGGGCAAGTGGAACTACCGGAAGATCTTTCCGTCGGGTCCACCAGGGCCGCCCAAGACGACGCGCAGCTTTGGCGACTTCATTGTTGTGACAAACGCCACGATGCGCGATGGCGAGTTTCACCTGACCATGCCGTGGCGTCCTGCCGACTCGCTCAAGGCGACTCGGCGCGACTCGGCGATCACCTTCGGGTTGAACCGAAAGGACAAGGATATCAGGCGCGTTGGAACCAGTGGTCAGTTTGTCATGACCCGTCACTGGACCAAAGGGCGCGCCACGATTCCCTACGCACGGATTGCCCATCCCGATACCGCCGGGCGCTTTTTCGACGTGGCGGGGCTTGGCGCCGACGAGTTCGACCCGCCGATGCAGATTGCCAATGCGCGCGGGACCGTGAAGATCGTGAAGGACTCGTTATGGGCGGACTTTGCGCACTTCGAGCTACCGGGTTCTCGCGGACGCGCCGAAGGCAAAGTCTGGTGGGGGAGTGACCTTCCCACGCGCTACGACCTGCTCATTCATGGCGATTCGGTGGCCATGAAGGACGTGGCGTGGGTCTATCCCACTCTTCCGACGACGGGTGGTGGGACGATGGACCTGCGTGTGCGCAATCAGAAAGACCTCAAGATCCTCGACTACGCACTCAGCGAGATGGACGTGCGCACCGTGGGCTCACGCCTGCGCGGCGCCATGACGTTCGGGGTTGGTGGGCCGGTGCTGATTGTGAAGGACGTCGACATGAAGGCCGAGCCGATTGACTGGGAACTGATCGAGGACCTGACCGGTGAACCGTTGCCCTATCCCTGGAAGGGCACGATCACGGCAGAGGTGAAGGCGAGTGGCGGGCCGGTGAATGCGTTCCGAATCGAGCAGTCATCGTTCGATATGGTCGATGGCAATGTGCGCGGAGCGACGGCGCGGGGACGCGCACGTGGGGAACTCGACATTCTTTTCCCGGCCTTCACGAAGTTCAAGGGATTTGATGTCGAAGTGGACCACTTCGATCTGGCCACGATCCAGTTCCTCAACCCGCTCTTCCCGCGACTCGACGGGAGCATCAATGGCAAGGCGACACTGGACTCGGTGTGGACCGACGTGCGGTTCCGCAACGCCGACATGACCCATCGCTTCATGGACGAGCCGCCGAGCCGTGCGACTGGCGCGGGTCGGGTGACGATCGGCGAGAAGTTGCTCACCTATGACGTCGCGCTCGACGCCCAGCCGCTGGAGCTCACGACGATTGCGAAAGCATGGCCAGAACTCCTGCTGCAGCAGCGTGGGACACTCACGGGTCCGGTGCGTCTGCAGGGGACCGCGGAGGACCTGGAGGTTGCCACGCAGATGTCGGGGGCGCAGGGGATTTATGGATTCGATGGTCGCGTGGACATCGACTCCGTCGGCGGGTACGGATACCATGGCACGTTGCGGTTTGCCAACGCAAACCTGCGTGCGTTGTATGACACCGTGTCGATGCCGGTCACGTCACTCAACGGAACAGCCCTGCTTGATCTCGTTGGAGATTCGGTGCTCAACTACCGAGGCAGTGTGGCCCTGGATCTCCAACGCTCGACGATCGACAGCACCCGTGTGTACGACGGCGCGCTGGCACGGCTGCGGTTTCTCGATGGGGCCCTGAAGGTGGACACGGTGATCGTGGAGACCGTGGCGGGCTCCGTGATCGGGCAGGGCGGCTTGGGGCTGCGACCCGAGTTTCGCGATTCACTCACGCTCCGACTCTCGGCGGATTCGTTAGGTGGGTGGCGTCCCTACTTCCGCCGGCTGGCGGTGGATTCGGTGGCACTGGCTGCGGTCGAGGAGGACTCGTTGCATGGCGCCCTCACTGGCTTTGTGGTGTTGTCGGGGTCGATTGATACCCTCGGTGTGCGCGGTGTGGTGGACGCGACCGACGTGGATGCGTATGCGACGGCCGCCAAGCGCGGGCGTTTCAAGATTGACGTGGCGAATGTTCTGAGCGATTCGGCGCGCGGGGTGGCGTCGGTGACGGCCGACAGCCTGCGCCTTTCCACCATTGCCTTCAAGAATGGCGCCTTCGATGCGCAGGTGCGTCGCAGCGACTCACTCGATGTGCAGATGCGCGCCGAGATGACTAATGGTCCGATGCTGACCGCGTCGGGCGGGGTCGGGATAGCTGGCGACACGACCCGGGTGACGATGCGCGAGGCGCGTGTGGGTCTCGACACACACGACTGGAAGCTGGCCCGTCCGTCTCGGATCACCTGGTGGCCGCAGGGTTTCTTGGTGGACTCGCTCAGGCTCGTGGGAAGTTCGGGGGGGCACATGGACCTGACCGGAGGCGCCGACAGCGCCACGGGCGTGGCGTTGCGAATTTCGGGAGACAGCCTTGCACTCGAGGATCTGGCGTCGCTGGCCCAGTCGAAAGTGGCGCTCTCGGGCTCACTTGGTGTGACGGTTGATATGCGCGGCGATCGCGAGAACCCGGAGCTCGATCTGCGCGGCTCGCTGCTGGGGACCAAGGTTGGTCAGGTGACACTGGCTGAGACCGCCATCAATGGTGCGGTGCGCAATCGCCGATTTCTGGGCGGTCTGCAGGTGATGCGGAACGACACCACCGTGCTGAGTCTGCGGGCCAGTGTTCCAGTGGATGTTGCTGTGGGCTCCCGCAGCAGACGGCTTCTCGACGACACGCTCCGCGTGACGGTGCAATCACGAGACGTCGACCTCAAGCTGGTGGAGTCGTTCACCCCCGCTATTTCGGATGCCAGCGGCCGTCTGAACGCCGACATGTCGATCTCGGGGAAACGCGGAAGCGAGGTGCTGGCGGGGTATGTGCGGGTGGATAGTGCCGGGGGGTTCGTCACCAACCTTGGCGTGAAGGTTCGCGATTTCAACGCCAACCTGCGCGCGTCGGGCGACACCGTGCACATCGACCGGTTCGGGATGGTCAGCGGGCCCACGACGGCAAATCGCTTGTCGTTAGGTGGCTTTGTGTCATTTGACACCCCCGACGATCCGGCGTTTGACCTCCGGCTCGATGCGCGCGAGTTCCACGTGATCGACCTGCGGCGGACCGGCGATCTGAATGTCAGCGCCGGGCTCCGCTTCCGTGGACGCGAGAGCACCTCGGAGCTTACCGGGAGTGTGACGGTCGACAATGGCTACATCGTGATCCCGGAGTTGTCGTCGAAAGAGGTGGTGTCGCTCAACGATCCCGACTTCGCGTCGATTGTCGATACCACACTCGCCGCCAACCGGGCGCTCCTTCCCAGGCTGCCGCGCCTCTTGCAGGGGTTGACGGTGCGCGATGTCGGGATTGCGATGGGTCCCGATGTGCGTCTGCGATCGTCCGAGGCCAACATCAAGCTCGGTGGCTCGGTGAGTCTGCGCCGCGCGAGTGGCCTCACGGCCTCCGGCGTGCCGCAACTGGCGGTCGACGGCGCGCTCCGCACCGAACGTGGCACCTTCAACATCCGCTTCAGCGACTTCTTGCAGCGCCTCTTCACCATCGAGGGGGGTGAGATTCGATTCTACGACGAAGCGGACTTCAACCCGACGCTGAACATCAGCACGTTGTACACGGTGCGTCAGCGCAATCAGTTGTACAGCAACAACACGATACGCATTCGCGCGCGGTTGGCGGGCACCCTTGTCCAGCCGCGCCTGGTCTTTGAAAGCGCCGACTCGCTGCAACTCTCCGACAGCGACCTGATTGCCTACCTGCTGACGGGGCGCCCGAGCGCCGACATCGGTGGTCTGAGCACCTCGTATGCCCGCGACTTCCTGCTCACGACAGTTGGTTCGAGTATTTCGGCGCGCTTCTCCGGGCAGTTCTTTGACTACTTCCAGCTGCAGGCCGCCTCTGGCGGAGCCGAGCAAACCAACCAGGCGCTGAGCAGCACCCTCTTCGACGCACTCTTCACCACGCAGATCGGTGTGGGCAAGCAGCTGAACGATCGCACCTTCATCAACCTGACCACGGGGCTTTGCCCGCTCCAGCAGTTCACCGGCGGTGGCGTGGCAGGCACCACGACCATCCGCGCGGCCGACACGATCGGCGGCTCAATCGAATACACCATTCGTTCAGGGCTCGGCGTGTCGGTGAGTCGTGAGCCGCCGCTTGCGGCGATGTTGTGCAACGAAAACGCGATCGGGTTTGCTGCGAATCGTGGCGCGCAGTGGTCTCTCGATCTCTTCCGCACCTGGCGCTGGTGAGCATCCGCCGGGCGCTGCTGGTGGTGAACCCTGCTGCAAGGAGTGCGCAGGCTGCGGAGCGCCATGCCTGCCACGCCTTTGATGCGCTTGGCGTCCACACCGAGCTCGTCCGCACGACTGGGCCGGGTGATGCCCGTCGTCAGGTGCTGGCGAGAGGAGCGGAGTTCGACGCCGTGTTCACGCTGGGGGGCGACGGGACGGCCATGGAGGTGATTCCCGACGCCAGCGCGATGGGCATGCCGGTCGGAGTGCTCCCTGGCGGTACCGGCAATCTCATCGTGAGAGCGCTCAACATCCCACTCCGTGTGTCCCGTGCCGTCCGTGCCTTGCTCAAGGGAACGGAGCGCCGATTCGACCTTGGCGAGGTGCAAGGAGGCCACTCATTCGCTTTCGCCGCGGGGGTAGGTGTGGATGTCGCCATGCTCGAGGGTGCGTCACGAGAGCAGAAGCTCCGGCTTGGTGTTGCGGCCTACGTCACACCGGCGGTGAGCGCAGTGCTGGCGCGCGAGGCCTTTGCGTTGCACGCTACGGTGGACGGCGTGACACATACATTTCAGGCCACCACGGCGTTCGTTGCCAACTTCGGATCGGTGCTGGGCGGGATGATCACCCTGGGGCCGGAGATTGCGCCTGACGATGGGTGGCTCGACCTGTGCGTGTTTTGTCCAGAGTCTGTGGGCGACGCCATTGCGATGGGATGGCGTGTGGTGCGCGGCGACTTTCGCGGGATGCCCGGAATGCACTTTCTGAAGGGTCGCACGATTCGGCTGGAGACCACTCCACCCCGGCGCGTTCAGGCCGACGGTGAGCTGTTGGGTATGACGCCGATGGAAGTGACCGTGCGTCCGCTCACCGCGCGCCTGCTGGTGCCGGCATGACGTCGGCGCGATCGCTCACCCCTCCCGGGAAGGGCGCCGAGGAGCCGCTGGTTGCGCTTCTGTCTCAGCGGCTGGACCCGCTGACCGCAGCCGCGACGCGGGCACTGATTGATGCCGGGGAACGACGGGCCGCTGCGCTGCAGCAATTGCAGCAGGTCGCGACTGCCCTCTCGCGCACCGTGGACGAGGAAGTGATTCTCTCCGAGGTGGCGCGCGCCCTGGCTCGCGGAATGGATGACGCGCGAGTGATGGTGCTCGAAGTGCAGGGAGACCCGCCAACACTCACGGCACGGGTGCACCTTGGTCCGACGGGCGATCTCCCTCTGTTGAGCATTCCGCACAACGCGCCGGCGCTGGCGGAAGGGTTGTTGTCCGGCTCGGCGCAGCGGTTGTCGCGCGACCACGAGGGCGACGTGAGTGCCCTCGATCACCTGCAGCAGTTTGTTGGGAGTGTGGACGCCGTGCTCGTCGCCCCGATGATGCAAGGGCGCAAGTTGCTCGGGGCACTGGTGGCCTACGGTCCGTCGCGCGATGCCTTTGAGGTGGAGTCGGCCGAGTTCGCCATGACGCTGGCGGCGACCGCCGGTGCCGCGTTGCGCACGGCGCGTCTCTACGCGGAGAGTGAGCGCGAACGACGGCAGTCAGATGCCATGGCGGAGGTGGCGCGCGCCGCCGGTGAATCGCTGCGCGTGACCGAGGTGCAGCGGCTCATCCTGCGACATGCGATGGCACTGCTGCGAGCCGAGGGCGCCTGCATCTCGGTGCGCGATGGGGAGTACCTCAACATCGAAGCGGCCAGTGGAGCCTGTGACGTGCTGGCGGGAGTTGTCCTGCCGCTCAAGGGAAGTCTGGCCGGCAAGGTGGTGGAAAGTGGTGAGGCCGTGATCAGCAATACGGTGACCACCGAGCCCGACGTGAATCCCCGCACGCTGCAGCTGGTGGCGTTGCGGCAGACCGTGATTGTCCCGCTGCGCACCGTGCGGGGCACGGTGGGCACCCTTGGCGTGATGAACCGCGAGCCCGGGTTTGATGCGTCCGATGCCCGCATCCTGCAGCGTCTGGCGGACCAGGTGGCCGTGGCCATTGTGAATGCGCGCCTCTTTGCCGATATCCAGGAATCGACCCGGGAGTGGCAGTCGACCTTTGACGCGATCGGCGTCGGGATGGCGGTGGTCAACGATGAAGGGCGGGTGTTGCGCTGCAACGTGCGCGCGCGACAGCTGGCGGGTGATGAAACAACCTTCGGACTGCTGGGCCGGTCGTTTTACCAGGCGGTGCTGGGACGCGAGGCACCGGAGGGTGATGATCCGGTGAAGTCGGCCATCAGCGACGGCTCCCGGCTGCGGGCGCGTTGCCTGCACGCGGATGGGGAACGGTGGTTCGACATCGTGGCAGTGCCGCACCTCGATAGTGGTGCCGTAATAACCTTCGAACTCGTGGGAGCGACAGCCAGTGGGTGACTTGCTGATCGTGGACGACGAGGAAATGCTGGCCGAGAACTACGCGCGATTTTTCACCCGGCGCGGGCACGCGGTGCGGGTGGCCTCCACAGGCGCCGAAGCTCTCGCGCGTTTCGCGGATCGACGGCCCGACGTGTTGCTGCTCGACGTGAACCTCCCCGATATGTCGGGCTTCGACGTGTTCGATCGGCTGAAGGGAGAACGCCCGGTGGTCGTGATGATCTCGGGGCACGCCGAGGTGCCGATGGCGGTGCGCGCGGTGCAGGAGGGCGCCGAGACGTTCCTCACAAAGCCGGTCGACCTGAATCATCTCGAGATTGCCATTGAGCGGGCGCTCGAAACCGTGCGCCTGCGCTTGCTCACGCGGTATGTGAACGAACGCCGCAGCAGTACGGGTCGTGTGGCGTTAGGCTCGTCGCCTGCCATGCGGGAGCTGGCGGCGCAGGTGGAGCTGCTGGCCGCCACCGATCGCACCGCGGTGCTCATTCTCGGCGAGACCGGGACCGGCAAGGGCCGTATTGCCGAGCTGATTCATGCGGACGGTGTTCGGGCATCGGGCCCCTTTACCGAGGCACACTGCAGTGGTGTTTCGGAGTCGGCGCTGGAGGCGGAGCTCTTTGGTCTCGAGGATGCCGGGGCGGGCGATCCACGTCCCGGGCTGGTCGAGGTGGCGGAAGGTGGCACGCTCTTTCTGGACGAAATCGGGGATTTGCCCCTGGCACTGCAGCCGCGTCTTTTGCGGCTGCTGGAGGGGCGGCCCGTGCGGCGCGCTGGCGGCACACGCGATGTAGTGTGCAACGTGCGGTTGATCGCCGCGACCTCGCGTGATCTCATCGCGCTCGTCAACGCCGGGCGGTTCCGGGAAGACCTGTACTACCGGCTCAGTGTGATGCCCGTACGGCTCCCGCCCTTACGCGATCGCTCGCGTGAGGATCTCGTGGAGCTGGTGGCACGTCTCATGGACGAACTCGCACCCCAGCTGCCGGCGGCGCCTCGTCATGTGGACGACGCAGTGCTTGATCGTCTGCTGCGCCACACCTGGACGGGCAACATCCGTGAGCTGCGCAATGTGCTCGAGCGTGCCATGCTGGTGGCGCGAGGCCGGGAGACGCTGGATATGGAGTCGCTGCCCGTGGAGTTTCGCGCGCGGGGCGCGAGCGCCGACGATGGTACGCGCTCGGAAATGCGCAGTCTGGAGGACGTGGAACGTGATCACATCACCCGAACGCTGCGCGCCGTGCGTGGCAACCGCTCGCAGGCGGCGCGGGTGCTGGGTATTTCACGCGCCACGCTGATCAAGAAAATTCGTGACTACGGTCTGGCGGCGCTGCCGTCGGGCAGCACCTGAGAGATCATGACCGAACTCAAGGAACACGACGCCATGCAGTGCCGCGCCTGCGGCAACGAGGAGCGCGCGTCAGAAGGGTATCCGTGTGCCGACTGCGGCACCTTTATCTGCGTGATCTGCAACATGAAGGGGGTCACGTTGTGCAAAACGTGTGCGGCCAAACCTCCCGTAGCGGCGAGCTGACACGGTGCCGGACTTCTCGCCGTTAGGCATCGTGATCGGTCACGCCCGGGACGGGTCCGGGGTGACGGGGTGTACCGTGATCCGCCGTGCACAGGGCGCCATGCGGTGTGGCGGCGTGCAGCTGGGCCGCGCCACCGCGTCGCGTGAGTTCGGGGTAGCCCTCCCCTCACATTCCACCGATCGCATCGATGCCGTGCTGCTCACTGGCGGATCGGCCTACGGACTGGATGCAGCCGCGGGGGTGATGCGGTGGATGGAGGAACAGAAACGCGGGTTTCCCATCGCCGGTGGTGTAGTCCCCATCGTGCCCGCCGCCGCCATTTTCGACCTCGGAATGCTGGGTCCCTTCGGCACCCGCCCGGACGCGAATACGGCCTACGCCGCGTGTGCAGGTGCGGGTGACACGCCGGCAGAAGGCAGTGTCGGCGCGGGAACCCGGGCCACCGTGGGCAAGGCCGCTGGTGGACAACGGGCCATGAAGGGAGGATTCGGTGCCTTCGTTGTGCGCTCGGGCGAAATTGTGGTGGGGGCGGCAGTGGTGACCAACGCCGTGGGCGATGTGCGCGACGCGTCGGGTGCCATCATTGCCGGGGCACGTGGCGACGGGGGCAAGTTCCTCGATGCCACGAAGATTCTCACAGGGGGTGGGCCTCGTCGTGGTGGCGACGACGACGCGCCGAGCGGGATGAACACCACCATCGGGGCGGTGATGACGAATGTGCTGCTCTCCCGCGAAGACCTGCACCAGCTCGCGCAAGCGGCCACCGCCGCGTACTACCGGCGCATCACACCCTGCGCGACGCAATACGATGGCGACACGTTGTTCGCGCTTGGACCGACCGAAGGGATCACGGCATCCCTGGTCGCGGTGGAGACGCTGGCGGTGCAGGCCATGGAGCAGGCCATCGAACGAAGCGTGCGTCTCGCAACGGGTCGCGACGGCATTCCCGGCATGGCCGACGCCGGTCGCGAGAAGTAAGGCCCACGTCCTACGACATCATCCCGGTGGGGGGGGCGACAAATGTGGGTGGCGCCGAGCGGACATAGAGCGGCACTTCCCCGCGCTGTTGCCCGTTGACGAACACGCGCATGGTGTACGCCCCGGTGAGATCGAGCGGGAGATCGATCGATGCGATGAGTGGAATATCGATCTCCGCGACCCCGGGTGGCGGTGTGGTCAGCTCAACCTGGCCGTCGGACGACCAGAGTTCGACGCCACCGGGATTCACCCAGCGAAGGGACACCTGGTGTGTGCCGATGTCCTCGGCGGTCCCCTTGAAACGCACGACGAGATGTGCACGCGGGTGCATGGTTGGCACACCGGCGACTTGCACGGCGTCAAAGACACCAAGGATGTTGAGCTTTCCTTCCTGGGATATGTTCGCGGCGTCGGCGAACATGGCAAACGAGACGATCATGACCCAAAGATACCTGGTTGGCGCCTGTGGATAAGAGATGCGGTGCAATGCGTGGTCGAGAACGCGTAACTTTCGCGCATGTCAGTGACTTCCGAGGCGGTGCCCGCCTCCGCAGCTTCGCTCCAGGACCGGGCGCCGGATCGTACGCGCTGGCACACCGATGTGCTCCTCATGCTCATGGCCCTCCTGTGGGGGCTCAACTTCTCCGTGCTGAAGTACACGTCGGGGTTCATCGGGGCGCTGGCGATCAACGGCTTGCGTATTCCCGGCGCGGCGGCCGCGCAGCTCGGGGTGGCGCGTGCCCTGCGCACGACGCCTCCCACGCGCAAGGAAATCCGGGAACTCATCATCCTCGGAATGTTAGGAAACGGGGTGTACCAGACCTTTTTCATCATGGGTCTGGTGCGTGCGCGTGTGGCCACCGCGGCCCTGCTCGTCGCGTCGACCCCGGCCTTTGTGGCCATCCTCGGCCGGATGATGCGCACCGAGATTCTGACGACGCGGCAGTGGCTTGGCGTGGCGCTGCAGATTGGCGGGTGCGCCATCGTGGCCTATGGCGCGGTCAGCGCCTCGGCCGGCGAAGACAGCGTGGCCGGTGTGATTCTGATTCTGCTTGGCGCGATGAGCTGGGCGGTGTACGCCGTGAACATCAAGCGATACTCGGACCATATCGAGCCCTGGCATCTCGGGGGCTACACCATGGCGGGCGGCGCGGTGGTGGCGGTGGCGGTCGGCATTCCGGCGATCCTGCGCATCGAATGGAGCACCATCCCGGGCACCGTGTACCTCGCGCTGACGTATTCCTGCCTCATCGCGATGGTGGTGGCGTACCTCTTCTACTACCGGGGCCTGAAAGTGCTCGGCCCCACGCGTACCGCGATGTACTCCAACCTGCAGCCCATCATCGCGATGGCCGTGGCCTGGGGACTGCTCCGCGAAAGGCCTACATCGGCGCAGCTGGCCGGTGCTGTTCTGATCATAACCGGGCTGCTGACCACGCGGTCGGCCGCCGAACCTGCCGAAGCCTGACGAGACCGGAGCGCATGCGTGAAACTGGTACTGTTTGATATTGATGGCACGATCCTCTGGACCACCGGTGCGGGCCGCCGGGCGATGGAGGGGGCCCTGGTCGCGCACTTCGGGGCTGCTGGCCCACCGTCGTATCGCTACGATGGAAAAACCGACGTGCAGATTGTCCGCGAGTCGATGCGGGAATGTGGCGTGGCGGACGCGGACATCGACGCGCGTCTTCCCGCGGTGCTGCGTGAATATCTCGACCGGCTCAACGCCGAGCTGGAGGCGCCGGGAGGAGCCGTCTTCCGGTACGACGGGGTTCTCGAATTGCTCGCGGCACTCGAGGAACGCAGCGATCGCGTAATCGGGCTCCTCACCGGGAACGTGGTGGAGGGGGCCAACAAAAAGTTGCGCGCGGTCCAGGTGGCGCCGGAGCGTTTCCGGCTCGGGGCGTATGGCTCCGATCACGAACATCGGCCCGCACTGCCTGCCATCGCCATGCAGCGGGCGGGCGAGTCGTTAGGTGTTGACGTGCCGGGTGACCGGGTCATCATCATCGGTGACACACCGGCCGATATCCATTGTGGTCGCGACGTCGGGGCCCGTGCCATTGCCGTGGCCACCGGTCACTACAGCGTCAGCGATCTGGAGGCCCACAGCCCGGCAGCGGTCTTTCCAACGCTCATCGATACCATGGCGATCATGCAGGCGATCGACGATGCGTGAGGTGGAGCTCAAGGGTGTGATAGCCGATCCGGATGCGGCGCGTGTGCTGCTGGAACGCGCAGGAGCCACGCGTGCCTTTCGCGGTGCCATGGTTGACCGGCGGTATGACACCCCGGGGTACGCCTTGCGCCAGCGCGACGAAGTGCTGCGGTTGCGGCTCCTCGACGACCGCGTGCGGGCCAGCGCGCAGCTCGACTTCAAGGGACCCACCAGCTACCCCGATGGCTTCAAGGTGCGAGAGGAAATCGGCACCGAAGTGGCCGATGCCGATGTCATCCACCGGATGCTGCTGTCGTTAGGTTACGTGGTCACGCGCGAAATCGAGCGTGAGGTCGAGGTGTTCATGCTCGGCGCCGCCATGGTGCGGCTGGAGTGGTATCCACGCATGGATGTCCTCGCCGAAGTGGAAGGGGAGCCCGACGCCATCGAACACGCCATCGCGGTACTCGGTCTCCCGCGTGCCGGCTTCACCACCGAACGACTCTCCGATTTCGCCCTCCGCTTCGAGGCCCGCACCGGACAACGCGCGGCCTTGTGTGCCAGGGAACTCGCGGCGGTGTCCACATACAAACTCGACGATGCCTGACGTCCTGATCACCGTACCGGACGTCACGGTGATGGGTCGATGGGCCGGGCGCGATGTCAGGGGGGTGGCCCGCCTGATCCTGCATGCTGACGGCATCGAGTTGGACAACGCCGAAATTGCCTGGCGCTCCCTCAGCGACGCCACCCTCACGCGAGAGCAACTGGTCCTGTACCGCACGCCAGACGCACTGGTCCTTCATGGCAGCACCGAGTTGCCGAGGGTGTGGGCCATGATCGTCGAACATGCCTGTCCCGTACCCGAGGTGACGCGAGGACTGCGGTCTCTCCGTCCACAGGCAGGGCCGGCGGCGGAGTGGCAAACCCGCTTTCTCGGTCCCCTCCTCGCGGCGAGACGACGGGTGGAAGAGCCCGATGCTCCCGAGCGTCGCGTCACGCAACTCAACGCGGCCGAAATGGCCGATCGGCTCCAGTTGAGCATTCAGCAATGGGCGGCCCAGCGCCACCCCGATTCGCCACCACGTCGCCGAGCCCTCGAGGCGCATCTGGAAGAGGGCGCCGAAGGGCTGATCGCTCGCCTTGCCGAGCTCGATTCCGCCGCCGAGGCACTGCTAGGCGCGGCGGATGGTTCGAGATTCCTGGCCTGGCGCGGCTGGACGCACCGGTTGCGGAGGGTTTTCCTTGAGGCCGACCGCGCCTGGCATGCCATGGCGCCCCACCTCACGTCAGGATGATCGTCGGGCTTGGTGTAGACATTGTGGACCTGGAGCGGATCCGGGGCATGCTGGACAGGCTCGGCGTCGCCCGGGTCTGCGAGCGGCTGCTTACGAAGGATGAGCAGAATTACTGCTTGAAAATGCGGGACCCCGTTCGGCACATTGCTGCCCGCGTGGCCGCCAAGGAGGCTGCCTTCAAGGCCCTGGCGGGTTCGTTCGAGGCCCGTGCGATCGGCTGGCGGGAGATGGAAGTGGCGCACGACGAACACCGCCGCCCAATGCTCGTGCTCCATGGCCGCGCCCGGGCGCGGGCGGCGGTGCTGGGTGTGACCAAAGTCCATCTCTCGATGACACATGGAGATACGTCAGCCATCGCCACCGCAATCGCCGAACGTCTTCCAGATCCTCTCTAGTCCCGATAGAAACACTCGGCTATCTTCCAGCCTCCATTTTCCGGTTCGAGGTACCGCTTGAGAGCTTCCCGCATCTATTGGATGGGCGTGGCCGCAGGGGTCTGCGTCGCGCTTACGGGGGGGGCATCAGGTGCTCAGGAGCGACCTGCGCAGCGGGTGGCGAGCATCGTCAGCGTGGCGGTGGCGGAGTATGGGCTGGCGGTGGACGAAGCGGGAAAGCTGGTCTCGGACATCGAGTATGAAGAGGCGGTGACCTTCCTGGCCGACGCGCGCGATGTGGCGTCGCGGTTGAGTGGACCCCGTGTACCGCTGCTCCAGGCGTTGCTTGATACCCTTTCGCAGGCGGTGTCGGCCCAGATGGCGCCATCGGGCCTCCGGGAGATTCACGGACGCTTTGTGCAAGCGTTAGGCGCCGACGCGGCGCTGGAGATGCCCACCCAGCGTCTCGATCCATCGGCCGGTCGGGTGTTGTATGAGGCCAACTGTGCCTCGTGCCATGGAGCACAGGGCAAGGGCGATGGTCCGCAGGCGGCAGGACTCAATCCACCCCCGGCGCCGGTCGGTGACGCCACGGCAATGATCGATGCGACACCGGCCCTGATGTATCGCATCATTTCGGTAGGGATTGCCGGGACGTCCATGGCGGGATGGGCAGCGAATCTCTCGCCCGATCAGCGCTGGAATCTCGTGGCGTACATCAACTCACTGCGCGCGCCTTCCAACGTCGCACCGGGGCAGGGGCTCTACTTGCAGCGCTGCGCCGGGTGTCACGGATCACTTGGTGCCTCCGATGGTGCACTCACTGCCGCGCTCGCAAAAATTCCCGTTGAGCTGCAGTCCCTCACCTGGCAGGTGGAGCGGAGCGATGCGCAAATCGCGGCTGCCATTCGTGATGGAGTGATTGGCACCGCCATGCCGCCAAGCCGCGATCTCTCGGCGAGTGATGTTATGCATCTGGTGGCACATGTGCGCACACTGGCGCTCAACGATGTGCCCACTGCCGTTACCGCGCCTGACGCGAGCGATGCACCGGCCGTGGCGGCGCGGGTGATGGCGCTGCTCGACGAGTCGCTCAACGCCGCGCGCACGGGGCGCCGCAACGAGGCCGGGGATCGCGCCTTTGACGCGTACATCGCGTTCGAGCCGCTGGAGACACCGGCCCGCGCACGCAATCCCGGGTTAGTGGCGAGCCTGGAACGGCTCTTCGCCGACTTCAAGGGAGCGGTCAAGGCGGCTGATACCCGCTCCGCCGAACGGGCGCGTAACGCCATCGAAGCCGGGATGCCGCAGGTGCTGGAACTCGTCCAGCCGGCCAGCGGCTTCTGGGGCAACTTCTTCCAGTCGTTCCTCATCATCCTGCGCGAGGGGTTCGAAGCCATTCTGGTGATCGGCGCCGTGGTCACCTTCCTGATCAAGACGGGACATCGTGAGCGGCTGCGGTCCATCTGGATTGGTGTCGGGGCCGCGCTGGTGGCGAGTGGTGTGTCGGCGGTGGTGCTGGCCACCATCCTGCGCGCATTGCCGGCGACCCGCGAGATCATCGAAGGGGCCACCATGCTGGTGGCCGTGGCCGTGCTCTTCAGTGTGAGTTACTGGCTCATCTCCAAGGTGGAGGCGGCCAAGTGGCAGCAGTTCATCCGCGAGAAGGTCAACGACGCACTGCAGCGCGGGGGCGGGCGAGCCCTGACGGTGGTGGCGTTCCTGGCCGTGTATCGTGAAGGGGCGGAGACGGCGTTATTTTATCAGGCTCTGCTGCGCGAGGGCACCGGACTCCCCATTTCGTTAGGCATGCTGACCGGCTTCGGGGCGCTGGCCATTGTCTTCATGCTCTTCTACCGGTACGGTGTGCGGCTGCCGCTGCGGCCGTTTTTTGCCGTGACCTCCGGGCTCCTGTACTACATGGCCTTCGTGTTCATGGGGAAGGGCGTCCGCGAGCTGCAGGAGGGCAACGTCATGTCCATCACGGTGCTTCCCGGCTGGCCACATGTGGAAGCGATGGGCCTCTATCCGAGTGTGGAGACGTTACTGGCTCAGGCGGTGCTGGTGCTGCTGCTGGCCTTTGCGCTCCTCAAGACCTTCTGGCCCACCCGGTCGGTCGCGCTGCCAACGATTGTACAGACTGTCCCCGCGGTGCCGCCCGTTACCTCGGGCACCGATACCGTACTCGACTCGCGTGTCGACGCCCTGGAGCGCAAAGTCCAGGAGATGGAGCAGTCGCTCGTGGTGGAGGAGCACAGCTGAGTGGCCTCAAGGCCACTCAGCTACTGAGTGGTCAGGCCTGAGCCGTGGCCGCGTAGATGCCCGGGCGCCCCGGACCGGTTTGACGGCGCACCACCATCAGCACAACACCAATCGCCATGATGGTAAGGCCGATCACCTGTGCGGCCGTGAGTGGACCGAAGAAGCGGTCATCCTTGGCGCGGAAGAACTCGATGAAAAAGCGCTCGAGTCCCGCGAGAACGCAGTAGACACCAAACAGCCAGCCTTCTGCATGTTTGTGGTCTCGCAGGCGCCACAGGATGAGAAACATCACAAACCCGAGCGCCGTCTCGTACAACTGCGTGGGGTGCACAGCGAGCACGGTCTCGGGTGAGACCCCTTCGGGGATGGGCACACCAAAGCTCCGGTTCATATGAAACGCGGTGCTAGGCGGAGCGCCCTGAGGAAACATCACGGCGAGTGGGCCATCCCAGGGGCGGCCATAGTCATCACCTACCGCCCAGCAGCCGGTTCGTCCCACCGAATACCCCGCGGCGATGGCAACGCCCGACACGTCGGCAAAGCGAGGGAAGGAGAGCTTCTTCCACTTGATAAAGAGCCAGCAAAGAAGCACCGACCCCATGAAGCCGCCCCAGAAGACAAAACCGGCGCGGCTGAGCAGGTCGCTCCAGTCCTTGGTGACTACAGCGGAGTAGTAGAGCTTTCCGCCAATCAGGGTACCGATCACCGCCGCCAGGATCAGGTCCGGCATGGCTTCGGCGTCGGACAAGTGCCCGCGGCGCATCAATTCGCGCTGCGAAATGACCTGCGAAATGGCGAATCCCATGAACACGGCGATCCCGAACCCCGTGAGGGGGAGGGGGCCGAGTGGGATCTCGAAGGGAAGGACCGTGGTGGGCATGAGGCGAAGCTTAGTCCCTCGGCTGCAGTCCGGGAATTGGGCGCTGGGCGAAGGCGCTCAGGTCGAGTGGATCGCGGACACCACGCTCGAAGTGGAACAACCCGGCGCGGGCGATCATGGCAGCATTGTCGGTGGCCAGGCGGGGGGAGGGCGCGAACACCCGGGCGCCTAACGAATCGGCGGCGGCCTGCATGGCACGCACCAGCGTGGTGTTACACGCCACGCCCCCGCCCAGCACAATGCGAGGGCGGTTATGGCGCTTTACTGCGCGCATGGTCTTGGCGACCAGGGTGTCTATGAGGGCGTCCTGAAATCCGCGGGCGATGTGAGCCCGGTCATCCGCGAGATTGGCGCTGTCCTGGACGGCGAGACGGACGGCCGTCTTGAGCCCGCTGAAGGAGACGTCATAGAAGTCCGGGTCTGCGGGCTGCTGGTCGCGCCGGAGCATGGGGCGGGTGAAGCGGAATCGCCTTGGCTCTCCGGTTGCCGCGAGCCGTTCGACATGTGGCCCCCCGGGATACGGCAGCCCGAGCAGTTTTCCGACCTTGTCGAATGCCTCTCCGGCGGCGTCGTCCCGAGTGGTGCCAAGCAGGTGATACGTGCCCCAGTCCGGTACATCCAGGAGCATCGTGTGCCCCCCCGAAACCAGGAGGGCCACAAAGGGCGGAACAGCGTCAGGCTGGTCCAGAGAGGTGGCAAAGAGATGCCCCTCCATGTGGTGCACCCCAACCAGCGCTTTGCCTGATGCAGCGGCGAGCCCCTTGGCATATCCAACGCCCACCAGTAACGCGCCCACCAGGCCGGGGGCGTGGGTAACCGCTACGGCGTCCATATCGCTAGGCGCCAGTCCGGCATCGCCTAACGCACGCTGCACCATCGGGACAATGGAGGTGAGATGGGCTCGCGAGGCGATTTCGGGGACTACTCCGCCAAAGATGCGATGCACGTCTTGCGAGAGGATCACCAGGGAGCGAAGCACCACCTCGGCGCCGCGGCGTTCGACCACACTCGCCGAGGTTTCGTCACACGACGTCTCGATACCGAGGACCAGCGTCACGGCCGCGGCGCGGCGAGAAGGCGGGTAACAAGCGCCGAGTTGGCCGGTGTGTCCCAGTCGGCGGCGCCCTGGCGGATCACCCGGATGCGACCATCGCGTCCGATGATGTACGTGGCGGGGATACCGCGCGCGCGATAGTCCTCCTCCACCTTCCCCGACCCCTCGTGAAGAATTTCAAAGGTCAGGTTGTGCTCCTTCACAAACGTCGCAACCCGATCGGCAAATGGGGGATCGTCAACGGCAATGCCCACGACGCGAAAACCATTGGCGGCGTGTTTGTCGTACAGAGCTTGAATGCTCGGCATCTCCGTCACGCAGGGCACACACCAGGTGGCCCAGAGGTTGATGAGCACCACTTC
This sequence comes from uncultured Gemmatimonadota bacterium, assembly GCA_902826615.1. Taxonomy (GTDB): domain Bacteria; phylum Gemmatimonadota; class Gemmatimonadetes; order Gemmatimonadales; family Gemmatimonadaceae; genus RBC101. The sequence continues at coordinate 133,816 of CADEFN010000002.1, read as the reverse complement.
TCCACGGTAGTCAGCGATGCCCTTGAAGCGCTCGGGTTCGCCAATGACGGCTGCCCGGAAGTCCGGGGCATTCGACCCGATGCTCACGGTGGACGACGGCGTGCAGCCGATCCAGAGCGCACTGACAGCGAACACGAGGAGCCGGCGCATCACGAGCAATCTCAGGCGGCTTCCGAACACAAACGACGGAGAGCACCCACCTCGGCGCGCGGGTCCGCTGCGGCAAAAATGGCGTTGCCGGCCACAAAGGTGTCGGCGCCGGCGCGCCAGCAGGAGGTGATGGTGTCGCGAGCGACTCCGCCGTCGACCTCGAGGGCCGCGCTGTTCCCGGCGGCATTCAGCAGTGCGCGGGCTTGCCGGATCTTCTCGAGGGCGCCGGGAATGAAGCGCTGTCCACCGAAGCCCGGGTTGACTGACATGATGAGAAGGAGGTCCAGATCGCCCGCCACGTCAGTGAGGGTGTGGACCGGTGTTGACGGGTTGATCGACACGCCGGCCTTTGCCCCAAGCTCGCGAATGCGTGTCAGCTGGCGATGCAGGTGCGGGCTCACTTCCTGGTGTATGGTGAGCAGGTCGGCACCGGCCTTCACAAACGAATCGAAGTATTTCTCGGGCTCCACCACCATCAGGTGAACGTCCACGGGCAACGTCGTCAGGCGCCGCACCGTTTCGATGACCTTGGCACCAAAGGTCAGATTGGGCACGAAGCAGCCGTCCATGACGTCGACATGGATCCAGTCCGCGCCGGCCTCCACACACATGGCGATGTCGTCACCAAGCCGCGCGAAGTCGGCGCTGAGAATACTGGGAGCGATACGAACGGTCATGGGCGTCCGGCAATACGAAGGGTGACGGTGCTGCCACTGGTGATGGAGGCGCCTGCTGCGGGTGTTTGGCCAATCACGGTGCCCCGCGGGAGCGAGGACAAAGAGTCGTACTCGGCTGGGGCGAGCGTGAGGCCGAGCTGTTCCAGGAGTCCCCTGGCGCTGTCGATGTCACGACCGATCACATCGGGGAGCGAGAGCTCGCCCGGCCCCGCACTGAGCACCACGGCGACCCGTGTGCCCTTTGGCACCGCCACGCCAGTCGCGGGGGTGGCGGCGAGCACAATGCCACGGGCACTGTCGCTGGGCTGTTCGGTGACATCGCCAAGCGCGAGTCCGACGGCGGTCAGTGCGCGCTCCGCGTCGTCGCGAGCGAGCCCGAGCAGGGCCGGCACAGCGGCACGCGCCACCCCCTCGCTCACGTCCAGGACAATCTCGGCGCCATTGTTGACCGTTTCACCCGCCACAGGCGTTTGGGCGACGACGGCGTTTTTCGGCAGATCACCCGATGGACGCTCCTGACCTAACGAGGCCACCAGCCCGAGCGCCTTGAGTCGGCGTTCCGCATCGGTAAAGGGGAGCCCAACCACGCTGGGCACACGCACTTCCTGCGGGGCGTCGTCGGCCGGAAAAAGGAAGAGCGCGACGAGGGCAAACGCCAGGAGGAATCCCGACGTCGCCGCCACGACAAATGGGAGCCACTTTCGCGCCTTCGTACTCGGAGGCATCAGTCGATCTCCCGGCGGCGGAAGCGCGCCGCAAAGGCGCCATCGCTGGCGTGGAGGTGCGGCAGCACCTTGAGGAGTCCTTCGCTGATCACGGACTCCGGCACCACACCCACCGGAGGGGCCTCGAGGACAAACTCTGGATGGCTGTCGAGGAACCAGGTGACCTGCTCGTCATTTTCCTCGGGCTCGAGCGAACAGGTGCTGTAGATGAGGAGACCACCGGGCGAAACGGCGCGTGCCGCGTTGGTCAGAATGTCGCGCTGAAGCGCCGCCGAGACATGGAGGTCCGAGATGCGCAGGCGCCAGCGTGCGTCGGGGTGCCGGCGAAAGGTGCCAGTGCCAGTGCACGGGGCGTCCACCAAAACGGCGTCTGCAGCTTCGAAGGTCGCGGTGATCGCGTCAGCGACCATCGGTTGCACGTTGGTCACGCGAAGTCGCGCCAGATTCTCTTTCACCCGCTCGAGCCGGGCGGCGGAGCGATCGGCGGCGATCACCTGGGACGCCGTGCGTGAGAGTTCGATGGCCTTGCCGCCCGGAGCGGCGCAGAGATCGAGCACCCGCGAGCCAGTGGGCACGGCCGCATAACGAGTGACCAGCGTGGCCGCCGGGTCCTGCACAAAAAAGCGTCCTTCCTCAAACCACGGGAGTGATGGCACCGACGCCGACCCGCTCAGCGGCACACACTCAGGATCGAGGGGATGATGATCGTAGGGCAAATTGGCCTCGCGGAGCGCTGTGCGCAGCGCCTCGGCGTCGACGCCCCAGGGTCGCAGCGAGGGAAAGGCCTCGCTGTTGTTGGCGATCAGGAGGTCGCGGGTGGCGTCGTGCCCCAGCCGTTCGATGTACCGCGCGACCAGCCAGGCCGGATGCGAATATCGGGTCGCGAGATAGTCGGCTGTGTCCGTGCCAAGGGCATCGATCTCGTCGTGCAACGAGTCGCGCTCACGGTCGATGCGGCGCAGAATGGCGTTGGCCAATTTGCTGGCCCCGATGCCATGCCGAGTCTTGACCAGCTCCACCATCTGCCCGATGGCAGCATAGGCAGGGACCGAATCCATGAAGAGCAGCTGGTAGACTCCCAGGCGCAACAGGTCAACCAGATCGACATCCAGTCGGGCGATGCCCCCTGTGGCACGGGCCCCAATCCAGGCGTCAACGCGGCCGCGCTCGCGCAGGAGTCCGGAGACCAGTTCCCGCGTCCAGCGTTTGTCGCGTGGGTCGAGCGCCCCGGTGTGCTGATCCAGCGCCTGGTCCAGCAGGCGTCCGTCGCGTATCTCGGCGAGGATTGCCCCAGCGGCGATGCGGGAGGGGGTGATTTCGACAGCGCGGGGCGAAAAACGGCGGGCGGGTGGGGCGACCATACGGGAAAGATAGCCGCCCCGCGCAGGGCTTAGTCTGCCACCCCCGGCCGGTCTTTCATGACCATCATCGTGGCCTGCATGGCGGCGATGAGCCGCGGTTCGGCGGTATCGAGGCAAAAGGCCTCTCCCCGACACACGACCATGGACCGACCTGCCTTGAGGACCGTTCCGCGAGCCAGGAAGCGCTCACCTGCTGCCGGGGCGACCAGATTGATCTTGAACTCAACGCTCAGGACTCCAGCATCCGCCGGCATGGTGGTCAGGGCGGCATATCCGCAGGCCGAATCGACGATGGATGTGACCACCCCGGCATGCAGGAAGCCGTGCTGCTGCTTGAGCGTGTCGCGAGCCGACAGGGTGATTTCCACGAGACCGGGCTCCACACGAGCGAGGGCGGCGCCCAGATGTGCCATGAAGGTCTGGCGCGCGAACGACGAGGCGATCCGTTGGTGCAGCTCCTGGTGAGACTCGCTCACGCGAACGCTTCTCCGGCCACGATCTGACGTCCCTGGGCCAGATCGAGGGCGGCCATGCGGCGTTTGCCGGCGATCTGGGCGTAGGCAATGCGGACGGCATTGCGACCACAGCCCACCAGCATGCCCTGCTCGTCGATGGCCAGCACACTGCCGGGGGCGCCCGCAACGCCCTCACTCACGACTACACCGGAGAGTTTGGTGTCGACACCGCGGAGAGTGCTCCAGGCCCCGGGTCGCGGGTCAAACGCCCGGATGGTGCGGGCCACCTGCACGGCGTCACGGGTCCAGTCAATGCGTGCCTGTTCGCGGCCGATCTTTGGAGCATAGGTCACCCGGGACTCGTCCTGCGGTGTGCCAGCCACCGGCGCACCTAACGATGCCAGGGCCAGCGCTTCGATGATGCCTAACGCCCCGAGTTCAGCGAGGCGTTCGGTGAGTTCACCCCCGGTTTCGTCTGGCGCGACGGGGGTGGGGACCGAGAGAATCACCGGGCCGGCGTCGAGTTTGGGCACCAGGTGCATGATGGCAACGCCACTTTCGGTGTCGCCCGCCAGGATGGCGGCCTCGATGGGGGCAGCGCCCCGCCAGCGAGGCAGGAGCGAGGCGTGGATGTTCCAGGTGCCCATCGGCGGGAGGTCGATCACCTCGCGGATGAGGATGTGCCCATAGGCCACCACCACGGAGAGATCGGGCGCGAGTGCCCTGAGCTCGGCGAGAAAGTCTTCACCACGTGGTTTGTCTGGCTGCAACACCGGAATGCCTTCTTCCTGCGCCACAACTTTCACCGGCGACGGGACCAGCACCGAACGGCTGCGTCCCTGCGCACGGTCGGGCTGGGTGACCACCGCCACGACGTCATGCCCTTCGCCGAGCATGGCGCGCAAGGCGGGAGTGGCAAACTCCGGTGTGCCCCAAAAGAGAATGCGCATATCCGGATTCAGCCTTGCCCGACGGGCGGCATGTTACATCTCCGCTTCAGGATGATCCGCGTCGGTTTCGTGCTGACCGGGAATGAGATGGCGGATGTTGCCGGGATACTGCGCCTTCAGCTCCTCCCACTCATTCATGGCGCCGCGCCGCTTGAGATAACTCAGATAGTCGATGAACAACCGGCCATGCAGGTGATCGATCTCGTGCTGGAAACAGCGTGCCAGGAGCCCGCGTGCTTCGATCTCGTATGGCTTCCCGTCGCGATCGATGGCTTGTACCACCACCCGTTTGGCGCGCTCCACGTGCCCGTAGATCTCGGGAATCGAGAGACAGGCTTCTTCGGCGCGTTCCTTCCCATCGCGTTCGACGATTTCTGGGTTGATCAGAGCGAACTTCTGCCCCTCGACATCCACCACCGCAATGCGCTCGGAACGCCCGACCTGCGGTGCGGCCAGCCCGATGCCGCTGGCCGCGTACATGGTCTCGTACATGTCATCGATGAGCGTACGCATCTCATCGGTGACCTCGGTAACGACCGTCGTCTCCTCGCGAAGAATGGGAGAGCCGAGGACGTGGATCGGAAGGAGGCTCACGCAGCGGGATTGGTGGTGCCGCCATCACCCATGACCCGTGTGATACGGCCGCGTTCGACGATCAGGCGCGACTCGGCGGACTTGATGGTGATGTGGTCGTCCATGGTTTTGGTCGGGCCACCATCGGTGGTGGCTTCCTTCATGTGCACGATTTCGCCCACGATCCCGCCCGCGGTGACCACGTGATCTCCGCGCTTGAGGTTCTTGAGACGTTCTTCATGCTGCTTCCGCTGTTTCTGCTGCGGGCGGATCATGAAGAAGTAGATGATGGCCGAAATGGCCGCGAGCTGAAACAGGAACGGCGTGAGCGAACCGGTGGGGGTCGCCGCTTGCAGCAGGGGGAACCCCGCGATGGTGAACACGGTCATGATTGCGTTTGGGGGGCGAACCGGCGCAACGCATCGTCTGGCCAGGAACGGAAGATCCTGTCGACGAAGGTGGCACGCGAGTTGGATCGGGAAATGTACATGGTGCGGCGAAAGGCGGCGCGGGCCCGGCGGCCCTCAAATCGGCCCTTTTTAGCGGACCACGACGCTGGCCGAGTCTCCTCGGCACTGGTAATGAATCAGGACGGGCTCGACCCGCTGTTTGGCGCGCCGTGGGACGCTGTCACGCGGAAAAGTGAGCTGCGCCGCCACCGTGCCAAACACGTCGTCCATCAGTTTGTCGCCACTGCCCGCCCTGAGTTCGGCACGTTGCGCCACGCCCGCAGTGTCCACGTCGACGGAAAAACGTACCGTCCCGGTGTCGGGGAGCTTTGCCTGCCGGAAGGCCGGACACTGCAACCGGAGGTATTCCGACAAGACCGGCGCGGCCTGGTTTGGCCGGTAACTGGGGTTCTGCGGCGACGGGACGAAGATCCGCGTCGTGGTGGTGGTAACACAGGCCACCAGGCCAAGGGCCGCTGCACTAGACCACGAGCATCGCATCGCCATATGAGTAGAAGCGGTAACCTTCGCGAATTGCCACGTGATACGCCTCCATGGTGAGGTCATATCCGGCCAGCGCGGCCACCAGCATGATGAGGGTTGAGCGTGGCAAATGGAAGTTGGTGATGAGGTGGTCCACCACCTTCCAGGTGTATGGTGGCCGGATGAAGGCGCGGGTCTCCATATGGCCGTCGCGGACCAGGCCGTGTGATGTGGCCATGCTTTCCAGGGTCCGCACCGAGGTGGTGCCGACGGCCCAGATCTTTCCCCCGCGGGCGCGGGTCGCGGCGATCGTCTGCGCGGTCTCCTTGCTCACCTGGCACCACTCGTCGTGCATCTCGTGCTGCGCCGGGTCATCCACTTCCACGGGACGAAAGGTGCCGGCCCCGACGTGCAGCAACACAGGGGCGCGCTGCACCCCGTGCGCATCGAGTGCCGCGAGCACCTCATCGGTGAAGTGCAGTCCCGCGGTTGGCGCTGCCACCGATCCCGTTTCTCGCGAGTAGACGGTCTGATACCGCTCGGCGTCGGTCGGTGAGTCTGCTCTTTCGATGTAGGGCGGGAGGGGCACATGGCCAAACCGTTCGATCGCCTCGTGGACCGGGAGGGTGGTGTGGAGCGAGACGATACGGGTGCCTCTTGGTGTGTCTTCCTCGACGGTGATGTCGAACCCTTCGGCGATGTGGACCCGACGGCCCGGGCGCAGCTTTGAGCCGGGGCGTACCATGGCCTCCCAGCGGCCATCGGGGCGTGCGCGCAGCAGGAGAATCTCGGCCGGACTCCCGGAGGGTCGCGTACCCAGCAGTCGGGCTCGCATGACACGGGTAGTGTTCACCACCATCGTGTCGCCCGCAGGAATCAGGTTGACGATATCACGGAAGTGCCGGTGTTCGATGGCACCGCTCGCACGATGCACCACCAGCAGCCGGGAGCCGTCGCGCCTGGGATCGGGCGTTTGGGCAATGCGGTCCGGGGGGAGCTCGAAGTCGTAGTCGGAGGTGCGAAGCCCGCGCATCGGCTCAGAGCAGCGAGCCTTGTGTGTCGTCGCGCGGCGGTGTGTAGCCGAAGTGCTTGTAGGCGAGCGGTGTGGCGACACGTCCGCGCGGGGTGCGCTGCAGAAACCCGTTCTGCACCAGAAACGGTTCGTACACCTCCTCGATGGTGCCCGCGTCTTCGGCTACCGAGGCGGCAATGGAGCCAACACCCGCTGGCCCGCCGTTGAATTTCTCGATCAGGGCCCGCAGGATGCGCGCATCCATGTCGTCGAGCCCGAACTCGTCGACATCCAGCAACTGCAGTGCATCGTTTGCCACGGCAGCGGTAATGGCGCCGTCGGCACGCACCTGCGCATAGTCCCTGATGCGCCGGAGCAGGCGATTGGCGATTCGGGGTGTGCCACGTGACCGGCGGGCAATTTCATGGCTGCCGGCGTCGTCGATGTCCACCTGCAACACCGTCGCCGTCCGGCGCACGATCTGTTCGAGATCACTGGCCGGGTAGTAGTTGAGCCGCTGCACGATGCCAAAACGTGCCCGCATGGGGGGCGTCAGCATGCCCTGGCGTGTCGTCGCCCCGATCAGGGTGAACTTCTCGATCGGCATGGTGATCGTCTGGGCTTTGGGGCCCTCCGACAACCGGATGTCGATTTTGTAGTCCTCCATGGCGGGGTAGAGGAACTCTTCGATCACGGCGCGCAGCCGGTGGATCTCATCAATGAAGAGGATGTCTCCCTCACGCATGTTGGTGAGCATGCTGACGAGGTCACCCGATTTTTCGAGCGCGGGTCCCGACGTGGTGCGGATGTTCACCCCCAACTCGCGGGCAATGAGCTCGGCGAGTGTGGTTTTGCCGAGGCCGGGGGGACCGAAGAAAAGGAGATGGTCGAGCGGCTCGCGGCGGGCGAGGGCGGCGTCCACGGAGATGCGGAGGCTTTCCTTCACCTTGTCCTGCCCGATGAACTCGGCGAGTCGCTGTGGGCGGAGCGAGAGCTCGACCGGGCCTTCTTCCGGAAGCTCGTCGGGGGTGGTGATCTCGTGCGCCATGAGGTGGGAAGAATATACCCCGAACGAAGCCCGAAAAAGGGGATCACATCTTGTGACCGGCCTGCGTCACACGCGTCGATGCTCGTATGCCCTCAGCGAAAGAAGCTCCGGCTCCGGCCGGGGCACGGTTGCGCGTGGCACGAGGTCTCGTGCCGGCGGTGGTTGTGGTGGTGGCGTGCGGCGTGGTGGCAACCGACGCGGCCAGCATGGGCCCCAAGTCGTTCGCCGGTTTCCTGGTGATTGCCCTTGTCGTGCTGACGCTGATTCGGCGTATGGCATCGGTGCAGCGTGAGGTCGACCACCTGGTGTCGAGTGAGTCGCGATTCCGTGCCCTCGTTCAGCAGTCAAACGACGTTACGCTGATCTTCTCGCCCGACGGCACCATCACATACGCGAGTCCCTCGGTGGAGGACTTGCTCGGGCTGAGCGCGTCGGACGTCGTAGGGTCGGCACTGAGCGGCCACGTCCACCCTGAGGACACCAGCGCCCTGACCTGGTTTGTACGTGGCGCCAGTGAGGGCGGAACCGTGATTGCCGAGTGGCGGGTGCGCCGCGCCGAGGAGTGGATCTGGACCGAAAACACTTCTACGGACCTTCGTGAGGAACCAGGAATCGAAGGGATCGTCATCACCTCCCGCGACATTTCGGAGCGGCGGTCGCTTGAAGCGCAGCTCACGCATCAGGCCTTTCACGATTCACTGACGCGCCTGGCCAATCGTTCGCTCTTTCTCAATCGAGTGGCGCATGCCATTGCCCGGGCGCCCCGTGGTGGGCGGCAGCTGGCCGTCCTCTTTCTCGATCTCGACGGCTTCAAGAAGGTCAATGACTCGTTAGGTCACGCTGCCGGGGATGAGCTGCTGGTGGCCTGCGCCAGCCGGCTGGCCACCAGTGTCCGCCCGGGTGACACCATCGCGCGCCTTGGCGGCGACGAGTTTGCGGTGCTCCTCGAAGGGATCACGGGTCTGCCCGACGCCGAACAGATCGCCGAGCGCATCGCGACCGCCGTGAACGCCTCGTTCACGGTGCGGGGTCGCGAGGTGTTTGTCGGCGTCAGCGTGGGCATTGCCGAGGTAGGGCTGGAGCAGTCGCCTGAAGTGGCGCTGCGAAACGCCGATCTCGCCATGTACTTCGCCAAGTCGCGTCACAAGGGCCGGTACGCCATCTACGAGCCGACCATGCACCAGGAACTGGTGGAGTGGATGGAACTCGAAGCCGACCTGCGGGCGGCGATCAGTGCCAACGAAATTGCCATCGCGTATCAGCCGATCGTCCATCTGGCCACTGGCCGGCTCTATGGCGCGGAAGCGCTGGTGCGGTGGCGTCACCCTAAACGGGGATTGGTGGAGCCCTCCCGGCTGATTGCCATAGCGGAAGAAACGGGGCTCATCATTCCCGTCGGGCGCCAGGTGTTGGAGGAGGCGTGTGCCCAGGCCAGCGCCTGGCGTCGTGATCATCGTCGCGCCGAATCACTGCGGCTGAGTGTGAACCTCTCGGGGCGCCACTTTCAGGAGCCGTCGCTGCTCGACGACGTTCGCGGGGCACTCGAACGCTCGGGGCTGGAGCCCTCCGCGCTCACACTGGAGATAACCGAAAGTGTGCTGATGCAGTCGGAGAGCACGCTCACCACGTTGCGCGCGCTCAAGTCGTTAGGTGTACGCCTCGCCATCGACGACTTCGGGATCGGGTATTCGTCGCTGGGCTACCTGCAGCGTTTCCCCATCGACATCCTCAAGATCGACCGGACCTTTGTCGATTCGGTGGCGCTGGCCGATGCGGACCCGGTGCTGGTGCGTGCCATCATCGCGCTCGGCCGCACGCTGCGCATCGAGACCATCGCCGAGGGGATCGAACGGCTCGAGCAGCGCGACGGGCTGCAGGAGCTGGGGTGTGAGCTGGGGCAAGGCTTCTTCTTTGCTCCGGCCCTGCCGCCGGCGGAGTTCGACCGGCGGTTGTTGCACGAGAGCGAGGACAAGCGGCTCACACCGGACTACGGCTCGGCGTTTACACCAGCTCCGGTATCCTGAGGAGTCGCTCGGCAGCCGCCTCGAGGGTCTGCGTCTTCTTGCAGAAGGCAAACCGCGTGTAGAGCGGTACCTTGGCGCCCGGTGAGTGGAAGCTCGACCCCGGCACCGTGGCCACACCCCCGACCTTCGTGAGCCACATGGCAAACTCCACGTCGGGTTTGTCGCTCAGCGCGGTGTAATCGGCCAGGATATAGTACGCACCGTCCGGCGCCGAGAACTCGAACCCCGCCTTGCTGAGCGCGGAGCAGAGAATCTCGCGACGGGCCCGGTATTCCAGGGCCATGTGGTTGTAGTAGTCGGCGTCGAACGCCATGCCAACTGCTGCGGCCTGCTGGAGCGGGGCCGGGGCACCTACCGTGAGAAAGTCGTGCACCTTGCGGATCGCGACACTCTCCCGTTCCGGGGCAATCGCAAAGCCCAGACGCCACCCCGTGCAGCTGAAGGTCTTGGACAGACCCGAGATGGTGATCGTTCGCTCTGCCATCCCCGGGAATGTCGCGAGCACGTGGTGCGACCCTGCATAACGAATGTGCTCGTAGATCTCGTCGGTGATCGCCCACACGTTGTTGTTGATGCACAACTCCGCGATGAGGTTCATCTCCTCACGGGTGAACACCTTGCCGGTGGGATTGTGCGGCGTGTTGACGATGATGGCCTTGGTGCGGCTGGTGAATGCGGCACGCAGGCGATCGGGGTCGAAGCTCCAGGTGGGCCATTCGAGCGGGACGTACACCGGCTTGGCCCCAGCCAGGATGGCGTCGGGGCCGTAGTTCTCGTAGTACGGCTCGAACACGATCACCTCATCACCGGGATCGAGCAGGGCGAGAAAAACAGCCGCCATCGCCTCGGTGGCGCCGCAGGTGACGGTGAGGTGTTTATCGGGATCCACCGTGATGTCGTAGAAGCGATGGTACTTCTCGGCGATGGCCACACGTAACGCCGGTGCGCCCCACGTCACCGCGTACTGGTTGATATCTCCCTGGATGGCCGCGCAGGCCGCGTCTTTCATGGGCGCCGGCATCGGGAAATCGGGGAAGCCCTGCGCCAGATTCATGGCGCCGTGCTGCGCCGCGACCCGGGTCATTTCCCGGATGACGGATTCGGTGAAGGTGGCGGTGCGCTGTGCGGGCATCAGGCGAGCGAGGCGGAAGTGAATGCGGGAATCTGGTCGCCGCGCCGATCTTCTCAAGGGCGCCTGGCGGTCTTCGCACGCCTAACGGGCCTGCGACTCTATTCCCGCTCCGGTCTCCTGGCCACCTGGACTGCCGGGCTACGGCCTCGCGACCCGCGCCATCGTGTACACCGTGGAGGGGCCCACCCGCGCCAACCAACGATCGGCTGATTCCGGCTGGAACGACCAGCGGTAGGTGGGGGCCTCAAAGTGGAACCCGTCCTTGTCGATGCGCACCAGACGAGCACCGTCGGCCGTGCCCACTGTACCGTCCCTCCACATGTACCGGCTGTTTTCGCGGGCATTGGTCATCGACGAGTCCCGCCATGCCGTCATGGCGATCGTCGAGTCGTCCACGAACTGATACAATTCGAAGAACGGCGCGCCAGCGGTGCCCTGGCCCCGCCACGAGCCCTCGAGAAACCGAAGGCCCCGGAACTCTTCCAAAGTGAAGCGTGCCGTATCCGCTGGCACCACCACGTTTTGGTCGCCGACCTGTGGTGGTGGCGGTGACGCATTGCGCTCGCAAGCGCCCATCAACATGGGAACCGCAAGCAGACAGAGGAGGCGTTTCATGGGTGTGGTGGTGGGTGCGGAAGCGCGGGGAAGCCGGATTCTAGGTGCACATCATGCCTCGCGCTTGTACTCAATGCGCTGCTGTGTACCGCCTTGTCGGTCGCGTCACCGCGGGCGAATTTGCAGGCCATGCGCACGCGCATCCAACGGCTTGGCCCCGGTGAGTTCTTCGGCGGCGTGATGCGCCGACAAGAGGTGGCGGGGCTCCTCCTTGCAGAATCGGAGCACGCACCTTCACAGGTCATTCCGGCGCACGAACATGCGCCAGCGCATTTCTGCCTGGGATTGACCGGCGGTTGTGTTGAACGGATTCGGGGCAGGGATGTGGAGTGTGTGACCGGTACCGCGGAGTTCCATCCGGTCGGCACGAAGCACTCGAGTCGATGGGGCACCCACGGGGGGCGATGTTTCACCATCACCCTCGACGATGACTGGATCTCACGACTCGCCCTGGAGAGCACGCCGCCACCCCACACTGGCGTGCTCGATGCCACCTCACGTGATCTTCTCACCCGGCTGCACAGAGAGCTCGTGGCGTTCGACCCCTGCTCGCCGCTCGTTATCGAAGGTTTGGCGCTCGCGCTTTTGGGGACCGCCGGTCGCTCGCGCCGAGCGACACCGCGAGGTGCTCCTGCGTGGATGCCTCAGGTGGAGGAGTACCTCAGGGCCCACTTTGCCCAGCCCTTCCGTGTTGGAGCCGTCGCGCAGGTTGCTGGGGTTGCTCCGGTGTCCCTGTCCAAGTGGTATCGCCGGGTGCACGGCTGCACCATCGGCGAGCGCGTTCGCGCCATGCGTGTCGATCATGCCGCGCGGTTGCTGACGACTTCGCGTCTCTCAATTACGCAAGTCGCTCTGGCGTCGGGTTTTGTGGACCACGCACATCTCACGAAGACGTTCAAGAGGCTTCGTCAGCTCACACCGAGCGACTACCGGGCGCGGGGATCGCTGCTGGGCCCGCCGGACCGCTGAGTGCATCAGCAGGTCCGCAAGCCGACGCGTTCGATTCGCGCGTCCTATTTTCCAGCGATGTGGGCCAGGGCGAGTCGGATGAGTTCGGGAGCGCTGGCGCCATGATTGGCCGTGTTGAGCGCATGGCGCACTCCCTTTTCCGAATCCGCCATCGCGTACCCCAGGGCCACGAGGGCGCGTATGGCGTCGTCCGCGCCGGCGCCTTCTGGTCGAGCCGCACCACTGGCCGCGCCGGTGAGGTCGGCGACTTTTTCTGACAGGTCCAGCACCATCTGCTCGGCCTTTTTTCGTCCGACGCGGGGGACCTGCTGCAGGGTGGCGATGTCCTTTTCGCGCAACGCGCGCACGACCCGCTCTGCCGACAAGGTAGACAACATGCCGAGTGCAAGTGCCGGGCCAACGCCCGTGGCGCCGAGGAGGCGTCGAAACACCTGCCGCTCAAACGGCGTGGCGAATCCGTAGAGCTGCCACTCATCCTCGCGGATGACGAGGTGGGTACGCAGCGTGACCTTGTCGCCAGCTTTCGGCAGTTTCTCGAACGTACCTAACGGGATGGCCAGTTCATACGCCACCCCGCCGCCGGTCAGTACCTCGGCGCGGTCGAGGTCCTTGGCGAGCAGTGTCCCGCTCAGCTGCGAAATCACGAGGCGAGCGAGGCGCGTTGCGCCGCTGCCAGGAAGGGTGCCTGCATCAGCAGCGTAATCGCCGCGGCCACACCGTCCGACGCATCAGCGGGTTCGGGCGCGGCGGCGAGACGCAGTAGACGCGCAACCATGAACTGCACCTGATCCTTGGTGGCCGCTCCAGTGCCTGCCACGGCCTTCTTGATGACGGCCGGCGGGAACTCGTGCAGCGGAAGTCCGGCGCGTTCGCCCGCGAGTAACACGACGCCGCGTGCGTGCCCCAGGGCGACGGTGGTGCGCACGTTGCGGCTGTAGAAGACATCTTCCACGGCCATGGCGTCGGGCTTATGACGCGAGAGAACGTCGCTCAGCCCCTCGAAGATCTCATTGAGCCGCGTGGCAAGCGGGTCGCGTGCCTTGGTGCGGATCACGCCGCACTCCACGAGATGCATCGTCCGCTTGGGGGAGAGGCGCACGATGCCGTACCCCGTGTTGGCACTGCCCGGATCGACGCCGAGGACGAGCACTAGGCCTCGGCCAGCTCCGACATGTCCATGTCGAAATTGGCGTCCACCTTCTGCACATCGTCCAGGTCTTCGAGCGATTCGATCAGCTTGAGGAGGGCCTGAGCGTCGGCACCTTCCACCCGCACCGTCTGCTTGGGGATCCAGGAAATCTCGGCCTCCACGGCCACGATCCCCTTGGCCTCGAGCGCACTCTTCACCACGTGGAAGGTCGAGACCTCGGTGCTCACGACGTATTGCTCGTCTTCGCGGGCAAAGTCGGTGGCGCCTGCCTCGAGTGCGGCCTCGAGTGTGGGATCTTCCTCGTACTTCGTGGCGTCGAGATAGAGCTGGCCTTTGCGCTCGAACATCCACGACACCGAGTTGGAGGCGCCCATGTTCCCGTTGCCGCGCGAGAGCTTGAAGCGTACCTCGGCAACCGTGCGCGTGGCGTTGTCGGTGAGGGCCTGGATCATCAGGGCCACTCCGCCCGGGCCATAGGCTTCGTACAGCACCTCGACGTAGTCGACCCCTTCAAGCTCTCCCGTCCCCTTCTTGACCGCGCGTTCGATGTTTTCCTTTGGCATCGAGGCCGCCTTGGCGGTGTCGATGGCGGTGCGGAGGCGCGGGTTCCCGCCAGGGTCACCCCCACCCTGTTTGGCGGCGACCGTGATTTCGCGGATCAGCTTGGTGAACTTGGCACCACGCTTGGCGTCCGTGGCCGCCTTGTAGTGCTTGATCTGCTTCCATTTACTGTGGCCAGCCATGCGAGCGGATGAAAGAGGGTGCGGGGAAAGCTAATCGCGGCATTGGGGGAGGGACCATCGGGATGCCGTCCCGGTTACCGCTCCACCACATCCTCGAAGCGGACCCACTGTTTGTAGAAGAAGAGATCGGCGTAGCCTAACGAACCGTCGCGCTGCTTGAGGACATGTACCTCGGCGGCACCATCGACGTCACGTTCGGCATGATACTGCTCCTCGCGGTAGAGCCCGAGGACGATGTCCGCCTGCTGACCCAGGGCACCCTGCGCTCCCAGGTCGGCCAGCTGCGGCCGCGGGTCGTTCCGCTCGCGAACGGTCCGGTCGAGATGACTCACCACGAGCACCATGCACTCCCGGCGCACCGCGAGTCCCTTGAGCTCCAGCGCCACGCTGGCCAGTTCCTCGTCGCGCGGCAGCCGACCCGTCACCAGCGACTGGATGGGGTCGACAACCACCAGGTCGATACCGAGATGGTCGATGAGCAGGTCCGACATCCCGCCAAAACCGTTGGGTGGCATGTAGGCCAGGAGTGGACAGCGGTCGCGGAGTGCCAGCGCGGCCGTGCCGGCCTGGGCGCGCTGTGCCTCGGTGAGCGTACCGCGGCGGAGGTCGTCCACGCGCACCTTGGCGCGCATCGCGAGGGCCCGCTCAAAGAGCCGTGCTGTCCCGAGTTCTCCGGAAAAGAGGGCGGCATCGAGCCCCGCCTCGCTCGCACGCAGTGCGATGGCCATGGCCAGGGCCGACTTGCCTGCCCCCAGGTCGCCGGCCAGCACTACGAGGTCGCCGCGGCGAGGTCCGCCATTGAGCAGGGCGTCCACGCTGGGGAAACCGGTGGGAACTGCATCATGCCGCCCCCCGTCTTCGTCCAGACGTTCCAGCCAGGCAATCGCGTCAAAAGGACGCGACGGTTCGTTGGCGTTGTTAGGCATGGCTGGCCTCCGTGGCGCTGGTGGTCTCGACGCCTTCACCGGGGTTCACGGGCTGCGTCAATCGCGCCGCAAGCTCCCTGAAATCACCCCGCGCGGCGCCGTCGACCGCCCTGGACGTATGGGCGAGGGCCCGTTCCCACGCGGTGGCGGCTGCGGCCCTGTTACCGGCGCTCATTGCTTCGGTGACACTCTGGAACATCCCGCGGACGGGAGACGGCAGCGACAGGGACTGAAGCCACTGGCGGGCTCCCTGGGCGCGGGCTGAGAGGCCGGCCGCTGGCAATCCCGAGCCGTCGGTCCAGTCCCAGAGCAACCGGGCGGTGACGAAGGTGGCGAGCACCACTTCACGCTCCCCACCGACGGGAAGACGCTCCGCAAGCGCCACCAGGGCGCGGAAGCGGAACGTCAGCGGGGCGAGTGCGTATGGAGGGAGGCCGATCACAGGGCGGAATCTAGGGCGTCCCGACCACTCGGCAAACGCAGTCACTCTCTCTTACATTCGACCCATGCCCCCCCCACCAAGGATCGGTCAGCCGCCCAGGTCCGTGCTTTGGGTCGACGACGAAGCCGAGTTGCTCGAACCACACCGGCTCTTCCTGGCTGACAAGGGGATAGACGTGTCGGTGGCAACCAATGCCGACGACGCCGTGGAGATGATCCGGCGCCGCCCGTACGACCTCCTGCTGCTGGACGAGCAGATGCCGGGAAAGCGGGGGCTCGACACCTTCCGCGAGGTGCGCGAGGTGGCGCCCACGATGCCCGTGGTCATGATCACCAAGTCGGAGGACGACGCCACGCTGCGTGAGGCGTTAGGCGCCGATGTCCGGGACTATCTGGTCAAGCCCGTGAGTCCGCGGCAGGTCCTGTCGGTGGTCACCAAGGTGCTGGACGGGCCCAAAATCCGGCAGCAGGCCGTGGCGCGCGCCTTTGTCGAACGGTTTCGCGCCCTGGAACTGGAGCGCGCCCCGCACCTCGACTGGCGCCAGTGGATCGAACGCTTCGACGAACTCATGCGCTGGGACGTGGATCTGGCGGCCGCAGGTGAGCGCGGCCTCTATGATTCGCTCCGCGGCCTGTATCCCGACATGCATCGCGAGTTTGCCGAATACATACGCACGGCTTATCCCGCCTGGCTCAAGGACCTCGACGGGGACCGCCCCCCGCTTTCCATCGACGTCGTTCCCGAGTTTGTGCTGCCAGTGTTGCAGCGCGACAAGCGGGTGGCGCTGGTTGTGGTCGATTGCATGCGGCTCGACCAGTGGCGGGTGCTCGAACAGACCGTCAGCAGTTTGTTTGACGTGGAAACCACGCACTACTACGCGGTGCTCCCCACGGCCACGCCGTACGCCCGGAACTCGCTGTTCAGCGGCCTCTTCCCCGGGGAAATTGCCGCCCGGCTCCCCGATTGGTGGGGTGACCGCGACGACGAGTCACTCAACGCCCACGAACGCGACCTGCTCGAAGCGCAGTTGGTGGAGCTCAAGGTGCAGGCGTCCGTGCGCTATCAGAAAATCTCCACGCCCGCCGACTCCGACGACCTCGAACGGCACCTGGCGACCGCCATTGGTGGTGAAGGCATCAGCGCGTTTGTCTTCAACTTTGTGGACCTCCTTACCCACGGGCGCAGCGAGTCGGCTATCCTCTTTGAGGTGGCCCGCGACGAAATCGCGCTCCGCCAGCTGACCCTGCAGTGGTTCCAGCGCTCGGCACTGCTCTCGCTGCTGCGAGAAGCGGCGCGCAAGAAGGTGACGGTGGTGCTCACCAGCGACCATGGGTCGATCCACTGCACCACACCGGCGACCGTCTTTGCCAAACGCGACGCCACCCACAACCTGCGCTACAAGTTCGGCGAGGATCTGCGGGCGGAGCGTCCCGAACACGCGCTGCAGTTCACCAGCGAAGACACCCTGCGTCTGCCGCGGCGGGGGATGGGATCCAACACCCTGATGGCGGTAGGCAACACCTTCTTTGTCTATCCCACCAAGTTGCGGGAATACCAGAGCCGGTACCGCGGGTCGTTTTTGCATGGTGGCGTGACGCCGGAAGAGTGCATTGTGCCGCTGGCGCTGCTGACGCCCCGGTGATCGCAGCCGTCTGACATGTACCGTCGTCTTCTCCCCTTCCTTCGGCCACACAGCTGGCGGCTCGGGGCCACGATTCTCTGCAATCTTGGCGCGGCCCTGTTCGACGTCTTCTCGATCACGCTGCTCATCCCGTTCCTGCACCTGCTTTTTGGCACGCAGTCGACGGACAACCCGCTGAGCACCTTCCAGCGGCCGCTGGTGGAGGCCCTCACGGTGCCAAGCGACCAGATGGCGTCGCTGCGCAATATCATTGCACTCATCCTGGTGAGTGTGGCACTCAAGAACGCCCTGGTCTGGCTGAGTGGCCAAACCGGAGCGGCCCTGCAGGAGTACGTCACTCGCGACCTGCGGAATGCGGTCTACGCGCATCTGCAGCGGCTTCCCCTGGCCTGGTTCACCCGCACCCGCGCGGGTCAGATCCTCGCCCGGCTGCTCACCGATACCCAGACCACCAAGCAGGTCATTACCGAAGCGATCACACGCTCCTTTCAGAGTGTGGCGCTGATCGTCATCTCGCTGGTGTACCTCTTTGCCACGAGCTGGCGGCTCTCGCTGATGGCGCTGGTCGTGGCGCCGCTGCTCATTGCGCTCCTGCAGCCCCTGTTGCGCAAACTGCGGAAAGGATACGGCCGACTCGGAAACCAGTACGGCGATCTCACCAGCATCGCGCAGGAAGCCATTGCCGGCGTCCGTCTGGTCAAGGCGTCCGGCGCCGAGGCCTGGGAGACCGCGCGTTTTGCCGAGGCGAGTACACGGTATGCGAAAGGGATGTCGCGTGTCGGGCGTCTGGCCTTGTCGGCGCAACCGATCACCGAAACGGCGGCGACGGTAATTGCGATGGCGATCCTCTGGGTGGGCGCGCGCGAAGTCCTCACCGCACGCACACTCGATGGGGCGCAGCTGGTCACCTTCCTCACGGTGGTGATGCGCATGCTGCAGCCCCTCAAGCAGCTCTCGCAGGTACAGGCGGTGGCCCAGCAGTCCCTCGCGGCTGCCGGACGTTTGTTCGAAGTGCTCGACCATCCCACTGAGCAGGACACCGGCACCCGGGCCGTGACGGCGATGGCGCGCGATGTGGTCTTCGATGCCGTCACCTTTTCGTACGGCGACGAACCTGTGCTGCGCGAGGTGAGCCTGACCGCGCGGCGGGGCGAGATGATCGCCCTGGTCGGGGCCAGTGGGGCGGGGAAGAGCACGCTGGTCGATCTCATCCCGCGCTTCTACGAAGTCACCTCGGGTCGCGTCTTGCTCGATGGTGTGGATACCCGCGAAATCACCCTGGCCTCGCTGCGCGCCCTCACCGGCATCGTGTCGCAGGATACGGTGTTGTTCAATGACACCGTGCGCAACAACATCGCGTATGCCTCTCCGGGCCGTTACACCGATGCGCAAGTCGAGGCGGCCGCGCGGGCCGCTAACGCCCACGAGTTCATCAAGGCGCTCCCCGATGGCTATGACACCATGCTCGGGGAACGTGGCACACGCCTCTCCGGTGGACAGCGGCAGCGGCTGGCCATTGCTCGCGCGCTCCTGAGCGATCCCCCCATCCTCATTCTGGACGAAGCCACCTCGGCGCTCGACACCGAATCAGAGCGGCAGGTGCAAGAGGCCATCGACCGGTTGCTGGAAGGTCGCACGGTGTTTGTGATTGCCCATCGGTTGTCCACCGTCCAGCACGCCTCGCAGATCCTGGTGCTCGATGGCGGTCGCGTGGTCGAGCGGGGCACCCATGCCCAGCTCCTCGAACGCGAAGGGGTGTACCGTCGTCTGCATGCCCTGCAGTTCGGGGAACGTCCCGTGGGCGCGGTGGCCTGAGATGCAGCTCGTCTTTGTCTGCGAGAGCGGTCAGTGGACGGGCGCCGCCCGGGTGTTCACCACCGTCGCCCATGCCCTCGCCAGCCGCGGCCACGAGACGACCCTGGTGAGCCCCCCAGAAAGCGAGGTCGCGCGTATCGGCGTTCGATCGGCGGCCCGACAGATGCCCCTCGGCGAAGAAGGAGAGCCCGGGGGATGGAAGGACTTGCTGGCCGTGCTCGAAGAGCGGGGCAGTGATGCCGTCTTTGTGCACACCGATGCCGAACAGCTCATGGCCGCACGGGCACTGAAAAAGCTGGGGCGTGGCGCACTCGTCAGGCGTATCGGGGCCGGAGGAGTGGCCGCAGACACACGCACCCGTCGCCGCGCCGAGAAAATCTGGCCCACGCGCTACCTCTACACCTCCGAATCGCCTCCGAGCGGGCATGCCGCTCCCAGTGGGGCGCTCACCCCCGTGCGCGTCGAGTTGGGGGTGAGCCTGCCCGAACGCGCGCCGCAGCGCAGTGCCGATGGGTACGCCGTGCTGGTCTGCCTGGCCACCCGTGAGGCGGTGCGACGTGCGACCAACGTGGTCCGCGCGACCGCGCTCCTGGCGCAGCAACACTCCAACTTGCGGCTGCGGGTGATTGGTACGGCGGCCGCCGATCCAGACCTGCAGGTGCTGGCGTCGGCCCTCGGGCTTGCGCGCCGGGTGGACTGGATGACACACCGCAACCAGGTTGCCGGGGCCCTCGACGGTGCCGCAGCCGGGTGGGTCATCGGCGACGGGGACGATGCCGCGTTAGGTGTGCTGCAGCTCATGGCACATGGCCTCGTGCCGCTCGCCGAACGCACCACGGTGGCGGCCCGGTATCTGTCGCACGGGATTCACGGCATCCTCATGGCGCAGCTCGACCCGCCCACCATGGCGGCCGAAACGACGGTGCTCCTCGCCGACGCCGAACGGCGCGCCACCATGGGTGACGCCGGTCGCGCCCGTGTGGAACGGGAGTTCACGCTGCGCGAAATGCTGTCCGGATTCGAGTCCGTGGCGCGTACGGCCCGCGAGCGCTCGCGCACCCCCGCCCGCGCGTGAGCGCTCCCCGAGAGCCAGTCACGGTCGTGATCGCGGCGCGCAATGAGGCGGCGGACATCACCGCCTGCATTGCCAGTGTGGGGTGGGCAGCCGAGGTGCTTGTCGTTGAGAACGACTCCACGGACGACACGGTCGCGGTGGCACGGCAGGCGGGCGCCACCGTCTTCTCGCACCCCTTTCGCACCATCGGTGCGCAGCGCAATGCCGCCATCGCCCGGGCTGCACACCCCTGGATTCTGGTGCTCGACGCCGACGAACGCGCCACACCAGAGTTTGAGGCCGCCGTCAAAGCCGCGATTGCCACCACGGGAACGCAGGCCTGGCGTGTGCCACGCCGCAATTTCTTCCTCGGCCGCGAAATCCGGTTCGGCGGCTGGGAGCGTGATCGACCGGTCCGCCTCTTCCGGAGTGATCACCGGTATGACGAGCGCCCGGTACACGAACATGTCATCGTGGCCGGTACGGTAGGAACGTTAGGCGCCCCGTTGCTGCACACGCCCTATTCCCACCTCGGGGAGTACTTCGAAAAGCTGCATCGCTACTCGCGGTGGTGGGCCGAGCAGCACGCGGCGCGCGGGCGTCGTGCCACACTCACCGACCTCACCCTGCGCCCACTGGCCAGGTTCCTCACCATGCTCATCGTCAGGCAGGGCTGGCGGGACGGCGCACATGGGGTGGTGATTGCCGTGCTTGGCGCGATGAGTGTGGCGGCAAAGTATGCGCAGCTCTGGTCCATGCCGCGTACCCCCCGCACGTGAGCCGGCACCTCTTTGTCACACAGGACTTTGGGCCCGACCTCGGGGGCATGGCGCGACGTCATGTCGAACTCTGCCGTCGCTTTCCCTCGGTGACGGTGTCTACGGTCTCCGCACCGCAGTCGGCCGCCTTCGACGCCGGTGAAGGGTATCCCGTCGAGCGGCAGCCCTTTCCCTTTGCCCAGGCCAAACGTTTCACACGGCAGGTGCGATGGTCGGGTGACCTCGTGCGTCACCTTCGCAACGGCGTGGAGCTGATTCACCTGGGGAACATCAGACCATGCGGATACGCACTGGCAATGGCGGTGCGACGCGTGCCTACGCCATGGCTGGTCTATGTGAATGGGGGCGATGTCTTGCGCGAACGGGCCCGTATCGGCGGCAGCCTGCTCAAGCGCTGGTCGGCGCGAGACATCATGGGGAATGCCAGCGGTATCGTCGCCAACTCACGCTGGACGGCCGATATCACCCGCGAGGTGCTGACGCTGGCCGGTGTCTCACGCCCGCCCGAGGTGGCCGCCATCGACCTCGGCACCGATCCGCACTGGTTTCGCCCCGATCGTGATACCAGGGGCCTGCGCACGACCTTTGGCATCGGCACCGCCCCACTCCTGGTCACGGTGGCGCGACTCGTCCGGCACAAGGGACAGGACTCCGTGATCCGCGCGCTGGCCGCGTTAGGCGATGACACCGTGCACTACCTCATGGTCGGCAACGGCGATGACCGCCCGCGCCTCGAGGCACTGGCGGCGTCCCTTGGTGTGGCAGGTCGTGTCCACTTTGCCGGTGCCCTTTCCGACGACGAGGTAGCCGAAGCCTATGCGACCGCGACGATCTACATCGGGCTCTCGCGTCTGGACGCTGGCGTGAACGTCGAGGGGTTCGGCATTTCTTTCGTAGAGGCCTCGGCGAGTGGTGTCCCGGTGATCGGTGGCGACTCTGGTGGTGTGCGCTCCGCCATCCGCGATGGAGAGACAGGTGTTGTGGTTCCAGCCGACGATCACGGCGCGGCCGCGGCGGCGATCCAGAATCTTCTGTCTGATGAAGCACGCAGGACCGCCATGGGGCGGGCAGGGCGCCACGCGGCCCTCTCGCACTACAACTGGGATCGTGTCGCGCGGGAGACCCTCGAATTCGCGCAGCGCGTGACTGGAGTGGGCGCATGAAGCCGCGGCTCCGACACCGGCTGGAGTATGGTCTCCTTCGCCTGGTGACCTTCGTTCTGCGTCTGGTGCCCCTCTCATTTGCCCGGCGCACCGGTCAGGCCATCGGACGTCTGGGCTACTCGCCGTTAGGCGTACGTCGCACGACCGTTGAGCGGCAGCTGGCCGCCGCCTTTCCCGGACTCGATGCCGACGGCGTTGCGGCGCTGGCTCGGCAATCGTATGCCAATCTCGGGCGACTCGCCATCGAGCTCGCCCTCCTCCCCTCGATGAAGGAGGAGGGACTGCGGGCACTCTTCGAGGCTGACGACGACCTGCATGTGCTCGAGGCGCTTGGTGTGCGCGAGCGCGCACTGGTGCTCTTCTCGGGGCACGTCGGCAACTGGGAACTGGCCGGTGCCTATCTCGCGTCGCGTGGCATCCGCATGAATGCCGTGGTGCGTCGCATGGCAAACCCTCTCTTCGACGGTTTTCTCAACCGGACGCGCAGCCGTGTGGGGATGCGCATCGTGTACGACAGCGACGCCGTGCGCGAACTCATTCGTGGCCGCAAGGAAGGGCGCTCCGCGGCGCTCATGGCCGACCAGGGGGTCCTCGGTTTGGCCTCGACCTTTGTGCCCTTTTTCGGGCGTCCGGCCAAGACGCCTCGCGGTCCAGCCGTCTTTGCCATGCGGTTCAAGGCGCCCATCGTTTTTGTGGCAGCCGTGCTCCAGCCCAGCGGGAAGTACCGTTTTGTTGCCGAGGAAATTGTGGTGGCCGATACCGGCGACCGCGACGCCGACATCGATACGACGGTCGCGAACTTCACCGCCGCCCTCGAGCGACTCGTCAGGCGGTACCCTGATCAGTACTTCTGGCAGCATCGCCGGTGGAAACGCCAGCCACCCGACACGCCTCCCGCCCTGCGCGATCCGGTCACGCAGCCCGTCGGCAATTGAACAGCTCAACGTCACGCACAGTGTCCCTCGACGCGATTATCCAGCGGGAGTTCGGTCGCCTGCAGCAGGACCGCACCATCTACCTCAACAGTGCAGCCACCGGTCCGCTCCCCGAACGTGCCCGGCGTGTGGCCATCGAGCAGGCCGATATGCGCGCCGAGCCCTGGCGGTACGGGCCGGATGTGCAGTTCCGGACGCTGGATCGCTCACGTGAGCTGATCGCGCAGCTCATCGGCGCGGCGCCACAGGAAATCGCGCTGATGGTGAACACCAGCTACGGTCTCAACCTGGCGGCCCGCTCGCTGCCCTTCAAGAAAGGCGACGTCGTCGTTGCCAGCGATCGCGACTTTCCCGCCAACATCTATCCGTGGATGGCGCTCGCGCGGGACACGGGCATCGACTTCCGTGTGGTGCCCTGTGCAGGACGGCTCTTTGATGAGGAGGCCCTCCTCGCGGCCATCGAGCAGCCGGGTGTGAAAGCCCTGGTGGTGTCGTGGGTGTCATTCGAGTCGGGGATGCAACTCGACCTGCAGCGGCTCGGCGAGGCCTGCCGAGCCCGCAACATCTGGTTTGTTGTCGATGCCATTCAGGGGCTCGGACCGCTTACCCTCGATGTCAGCCGGACGCCCATTGATATCCTGTCCTGCGGCACCCAGAAGTGGCTCCTCTCACCCTGGGGCACCGGCTTTGCCTACGTCCGCAAGGAGCTCGTCAGGACCCTGGAGCCCACCCAGGTGAGCTGGATGGCGGTCGAGGGCTCCGATGATTTCACGCAGCTCCTCAACTACCGGCTGCAGTATTGGGACGACGCCCGGCGCTTCGAGATGGTCTCGCTCCCGTATCAGGACTTCTCGGTGATGAACGCGGCCCTCGAGGTGATTCACGAGGCCGGGCCGGTGGTGGTGGCCGCGAGGATCCGCGAGCTCACGCGTCATATCATCGAGTGGGCGCAGCGTCACCACGGGATGCAGCTGGTGACCCCGTCAGACGACCACCATCGGGCGGGTATCGTGGCGGTGATCCCACCCGATCCCCGGGCGGCATCCGCACGCCTGACGGCGCGCGGGGTGTCGCATTCGCTGCGCGAGGGTGCCATTCGTCTCTCGCCACACTTCTTCACCCCGGTGCAACACCTCGAAACTGCACTCGGAGTTTTGTCGGAGTGAGTCTCAGAAACTCCCCGACGCGATCTCTCGCGCACCCTTGCGAACAAGGAAGTACCGGTCGTGCGCCGCCTCACTCGCCGGCACTGCCACCTCCTCGGCGCCCAGCTTCCGGCCATTCACACTCACAGCTCCCTGCTGGATCTGACGGCGCGCGTCGCCTTTGGACTTGGCCAGCCCGGTGTCCACCATCAGGTCCACCACCGAGACGGTATCGCCCGCGGGCAGCGTGGCGTGCGGAAGCTCGTGATGCAGCATTTCACGAACCTCCAGTGAAATCGACCGCGGGTCCGCCTTCTTGTCGAACACCACACGGCTCGCTTCGCGCGCAGCGGCCGCCGCCGATTGACCATGCACCCGGGCCGTGACGTCCATGGCCAGCGCGGCCTGGGTCTCGCGTTTCTCCGGGCGTTCGGCAACCGCGACGTCGAATGCCTCCACCTCTTCGCGTGGCATCAGGGTGAACATCCGCAGGTATTCGCCGGCGTTGCGGTCGTCCACGTTGATCCAGAACTGGTAGAACTGGTAGGGTGACGTGCGTGAGGGGTCGAGCCACACACTCGTGCCCTCGGCGGTCTTCCCGAACTTCTTGCCGTCGGCTGTGGTGATGAGGGGCAGCGTCACACCATAGGCCTCACCCCCCGACGCGCGCCGGATGAGCTCCGTGCCCGCGGTGATGTTGCCCCACTGGTCGGAGCCCCCCATCTGAAGGGTGACACCATCGCGTTCGTACAGCTGCTGAAAGTCGTACGCCTGCAGCAGCATGTACGAGAACTCCGTGTAGGAGATGCCCGTCTCGAGTCGCGACTTCACCGAGTCGCGCGCCAGCATGAGGTTGATGCTGAAGTGTTTGCCGACGTCACGCAGGAAGCCAACGAGCGAGAGCGTCATCAACCAGTCCGCGTTGTTCCGCATCCGCGCCGCACGCGGGCCCGAGAAATCGAGAAAGTGCTCGAGTTGCCCGCGGATCGACTCCGCGTTCGCCGCCACTTGTTCGAGGGAGATCAGGTTGCGCTCCGAACTGCGGCCACTCGGGTCTCCGATCATACCGGTGCCCCCGCCCACGAGCGCGACGGGCCGGTGCCCGCAGCGTTGCAGGTGCACCAACCCCATCACCTGCACCAGGTGACCGACATGCAGGGAGGAGCCGGTTGGGTCAAAACCGACATATCCAGCCACTTGGCGTTCGGCGAGCGCCGCCGGTGCCCCCTCGGTGGTTTGGTGCAGCAACCCCCGCCAGGTCAGCTCTTCAATAAAGGACAGGTCCATGTGAACCAAAGTATCCGGGCGACCCCGAAACAGGGACCGTCGCGTGCGGTATAATCCGGTTGTGAGATGGATCGGAGGCGGGGGGACGGGAGACATGTTACCATACCTGCCTCATGCGAACGGTCGTGGAGCGACTGCGGGCGATGTTCAAGCGAAGGCCGCGACGTGGCCCACGTCGGCCGTCGTGGTTCTCGCGCCATCCCGTCTTTACCCGGCGCGCCGCCCTGGCGGTCACCTTCATGGGGGCTGCGGGACTGGGCGGCACCTACGGAGCGTGGGCGCTGGTCTGCCGGGGGGCCCGCTGCCCGTCCATCGAAGTGCTGGACAGTTACCAGCCCGACCAGACCTCCAAGCTCTTCGCGGTCGACGGGCGGTTTATCGCTGAACTCGGGCTCGAGCGTCGCACGCTCATTTCCCACGACGACATCCCCCCCCTCGTTCGCAAGGCCTTCGTGGTGACGGAGGACAAGCGCTTCTATTCGCACGGAGGGATCGACTGGCTCCGGATTCCGGGGTCGGTGCTGGCCAACCTCAAGGCCGGAAGTTTTGCCGAGGGTTTTTCGACCATCACCATGCAGCTCGCCCGCAACGTGTTCCCCGAACAGATCTCGCGGGACCGCTCGGTGTCGATGGGAAGCCTGGTGCGAAAGCTGCGCGAGGCCCGCGTGGCCCTGATGATCGAAAGCCGATACCCGAAGGAGCGGGTCCTCGAGCTCTACCTCAATCAGATCAACCTCGGCTCCGGAGCGTTTGGGGTGGAGACCGCGGCGCAGCGATACTTCGGCAAGTCGGTCCGCGATCTCAACCTCGCCGAGGCGGCAACACTGGCGGCCATTCCCAAGGCGCCCACCCGCTACAATCCACGCCGGTATCCCGACCGCGCCATCATGCGCCGCAACACCATCATCGAGCTGATGCGCCGAAATGGCGCCGTCACTGACGATGATGCGTCGCTCGCCAAGGCGTATCCCCTGCAGCTGGCGCAGCGCACCGAGTCAGGCGACATCGCCCCCTACTTTGTGGAGTGGGTGCGTCAGCAGCTCGAGAAGAAGTTCGGCGACCGGCTGTACGACGAGGGGCTCAAGGTCTACACCACCCTCGACCTCGATATGCAGTCGGCCGCCGACCGGGCCCTGGAAACCCAGATGCGGACCATCGAGGGGGGACGCTTCGGCAAATACGGCCACACCACGCTCGAGCAGTATCTCGCGCGCACGGCCGACGCATCCTCGTCGATCAACCCCGAGTCACCTTACCTGCAAGGGGCGTTTATCGCGCTCGAGCCGCGTACGGGTGCTGTGCGGGCGCTCATTGGTGGCCGCGACTACGACGACTCCAAGTTCAACCGCGCGACGCAGGCGTTGCGGCAGCCGGGTTCGACCTTCAAGCCCATCGTTTACGCCACGGCCATCGCCAACGGCCGTTCGCCCGCCACCATCTACGACGACGCTCCCATCTCGCTACCACAGGTGGATGGCTCGGTCTGGACCCCCGGCAACTACGACGGGACCTTTGGTGGGCCGCAGTCCATGCGGTATGGCTTCGCCCAGTCGCGGAATCTCGTCGCCATTCGTGCGGGCATGGACGTCGGCGAGTCGGCCGTCATCGCCATGGCCAAACGCTTCGGCTTGCGCACCTACATCCCGCCCTTCCCGTCGATCTTCATCGGCTCGGCCGACGTCTATCCCCTGCAAATGGTCGCCAGCTACAGCGCCTTTGCCACCCTCGGCGCTCGCGCCGAGCCTAACGGGATACTCCGCGTTGAGAATCAGCGCGGTGAGGTGCTGTGGAAACCGGCCTCGGCCAGCAATGAAGTGCTTTCGCCCTCCGAGGCGTGGCTGATGGTCGACATGATGAAGGGTGTGGTTCAGCGCGGGACTGCGGCCGGGAGTGTGTGGGGCGCCGGATTCCGTGTTCCGTCAGGCGGCAAAACCGGCACAACCAACGACGGCGCCGATGTCTGGTACATCGGGTACACCGCCGATCTCGTGGCCGGGGTCTGGATGGGCTTCGACAAGCCGAAGAAGATCATGGCAAACGCTCAGGGTGGCCGTCTGGCGGCGCCGGCATTTACGCAGTTCATGCTCGAGGTGTATCGACGGAAGCCTGCGCCCCCGGACTGGCCGCAGCCGGGGGGTGTTGTCCTCGCCAACGGCTGTGGCGGTGTGACCGACTACTTCCTCGCCGGCACGGAGCCGCAGGGCTGTGGCAACGCCAATCCCTTCTCGATCACGCCCCAGCGAGACACCGCGGCACCCGTTGCCCCCGCTGCGGCACCCACCACACCCAAACCGCCAGCCAAGGCCAAGGCCGACACGGCGAATCCGTTCAAGATTCCGTCGCCATGAGTGTGCGCGTCTACAGCGCGCGCTGGGTTCTTCCAATCGTTAGTCAACCGATTCCCCAGGGCGCCGTCGCCGTGGAGGGGGATCGTATCATCTGGGTGGGGCCCGCCGGAGAGGCACCCGAAGGGCGCCGCATCGATCTGGGGAATGCCGCCCTCATGCCGGGCCTGGTGAACACCCATGCCCACCTCGAACTCACCGCCATGCGCGGGTTCCTCGAGGATGTGCCCTTTCGCGAGTGGATCGTCCGCCTCACCCGATCTCGTGCGTCGGCGATGTCGCCCGAGCGTCGCGTCGCGGCGGCACGGGTGGGCCTGGCCGAGGGACTGCTGGCAGGCGTGACCACCTTTGCGGATGTGAGCGATTCGGGTCTCTCGCTCGGTGCCATGCGCGGCATGCAGGTGCGGGGGATTGTCTATCACGAAGTGTTTGGGCCCGACCCGGCGCAGTGCGACGACGCCATTCTCGCGCTCCGTGCTCGGCTCGCGGAATTGCGCGGAGAGACGACAAGCTGTGTCGGTCTGGGGGTCTCTCCGCACGCACCCTACACCGTGAGTGATGCCCTCTTTCGGGCGACGGCCGCCCTCGCCCGCGAGGAGGGGCTCCCGATCACGGTGCATGTGGCGGAGGGACGTGCCGAACACGACCTCGTGACGCAAGGCAGCGGTGAGTTTGGTGACGCCTGGCGACGTCGCGGGATCACGGCGGAGCCGCGCGCCCGCTCTCCGATTCAGCTGCTGGCCGATTGCGGCGTCCTCGACAGCAGGGCGCTCCTGATTCACGCGGTCCACGCTGACGAACGTGACCGGCACCTCATCCGTGACAGCGGTGCATCGGTCGCGCATTGCCCGGCCTCCAACGCCAAGCTCGGCCACGGCATTGCCCCAATTACCGAGTTCCTCGCGCAGGGAAGTGCGGTGGGCCTGGGCAGCGACTCGGTGGCAAGCGGGAACCGCATGGACCTCCTCGACGACGCGCGTCTCGCCGTCTTTCAGCAACGCATCCGGCTGGGTGACCCCGCCGCCCTCCCCGCGGCTGAGGTGCTCCGGTGTGCCACGTTAGGTGGTGCCCGCGCATTGGGCCTCGACGCGCAGATCGGCACCCTCGAAGTCGGTAAACAGGCAGACCTCGCTGCCTTTTCCCTTGATGACGTGGCAGACACCCCCGTCTATGCCCCCGAGAGTGCCCTGGTCTTCGCGCGCGGCGGACGGCGCGCCATTCTGACCATGGTTGGTGGACGGGAGCTGGTCCGCGATGGCGGTCTGCTGGCCGACGTGCGGGCCGATCAGCGTGTCGTGCGAGAGGCGGCGACGGCGTTGTCACAGCTCGGTGACACCCCGGGTACGCAGCCCTGATCCCGGGCTACGCCACTCCCGAAATCCCCCCTCACGCTGCTAGACTACAAGCTTCGACCCTCGCCATTGCACAGACAGCATGCGGATCGGGCCACAACCACACATATCGGGGAGCAGGAGACCGGTGCAGTCGGTCCCTGGCGCACAGGTCAGGTGCGTCCACAGTAGTCCCGTCGTCTCGTGTGGTTCCGTGGCTCCCGTCCGATGACATCCGGCGGGAGTTTTCATTTCGGGAACAGGAGGTCCCGGTGATCGTTGGTTGCCTCGCCCTCAACGCCTCGTTCGAGCCACTCACCATGGTTCCGCTCAAGCGCGCCTTGCGGCTGGTCATCGACGGCAAGGCGGAAATTGTGGAAGCGGAGACCGGGCGCGTCGTGCGTTCGGAGCGTTTGACGATGCCACGCCCGGCGGTGATCCGCCTGACGAAGTTCATCCATGTGCCGCGGAAGTTCCGCCGGCAGGTGACCAACACGTTCCTTTTTGCGCGTGACGAGTACACCTGTCAGTACTGTGGCCGCACGGCGTATCAGTTGCCGCCGCGGGAGTCGCTCACGCGCGATCACCTGATTCCCATCTCGCGCGGTGGCACAAACGAGTGGACCAATGTGGTGACGGCGTGCTCGCCCTGTAACACGCGCAAGTCCAACCGGCTGCCGAGTGAAATCGGGATGCATCCGATGCACGCTCCCGTGGAGCCGCACTTTGTCCATCTCAGCTGGGCGGTGCGTCGCCTCACCCCCACGCAGGCGCGGTACATTCGCATGTTCTACGGCGCAGAAACATTGCGACAGCTGCAGGGCGTCGAACGGCGCACTCACACGGCGCGGTAGACCACACGAGGGGCAGGCCACCAGCCTGCCCCTCTTTCTTTCGGCGTGTAGGGCTCAGCGGTTGTCCAGACGCGCGCGCAAGAACTGCACGACCAGGTCGGTGGTGCTCCACAGCTGAATGTCTCCCCCCGATCCGTACCGCACCGGTCGCGGGCGTCCCTCCGGAAAGTCGTAACTCCAGAGCTCGTTCCGGAACCCCGACGCTTCCACCTCGCCCGCCACACGATCCATTGCGCTCCGCAGCTCGGCCGCAAAGGCACGCAGTGCCGCATCTTGCACCGGTGCACGCTCGGCGGCTGCTACCGTGGCGGCCACGCCCTCGAGGAAGAGATGCACCTCGCGGCCCCACACCACACGCGGGCCGTGGTAGGGATCGTCGACGAATGCTTTCCAGACGTCGGGTGTGGCATAGGCATCGTTTGCCACAACCGGGCCCACACCATCAACCATCAACCCCACCGGGTAGGCCCGTACGAAGAGACGCACATCGTTCAGTACGCGGGCCCGGTCATCCGGGTTGCGTACATCGGGACTCACAAGAAAGAGTCTGGTGGCGGCGTCGCTGTGGGCCACACTGATCGGGTGACCGCTGGCATCGAGGGCGAGGGCCTCGAAAATCAGGGAATCGCGATCGGCGCCTGTGCGGGCAAGGACGCCCTCCCAATGACTGCGCTCAGCGACGGGCATCGCGGCCAGGCGGGCCGTCACTGCACGCTTCACCTCCGCGGCGGCATGGCGCACCTCGAAGTGTTTCCAGGCGCCACGCCAGGTGGTGATGGCGGCGTCGAGGGCGGTGGAGTCGTTCACCCACGCGCCTAACGCTGATGGCACCATGGCGTCGGGGGCAAGGCGGGTGAGGGCATCGGTCGTCCAGCCAAGCGCGCGCAGGGTTTCCAGGCTCGACCGGATGGCCGCGAGGGCCTCAGGCGCCCATATCGCGTTCACGTCCATGGCGTAGCGGCCGTTTGCGTATCCCACGCCGCTGTCACGCCAGCTGCTGGCCGCCCAGCGTGTAGCGTCACGCGGGGCGAAGCCGATGAGTGTGGAGGTTCCAGGACGCTCGGCGTACGGCCGGGTCATGCGTGCCACGACGGCAAATTCGCGAAGCAGCTGCCGCAACCGGGGACCCTGGCCATCGGACGAATCCAGCAGAAAGGCCCGTTTGCGCGCCGCCGTAACCGCCTGATCAGACAGCCAGCGCCCCGCCATCAGCGGGAGCTGCAGCTCGTCATCGACCATGTGGTAGTTCTCGCGCGGTCGGCGGTAGTGCCGCAGTGTGGTGTCGGCGTCGCTCAGTCGCTGTCGTGCCGTGGTCATGTCACCACGGGTGGTGGCCGCCACGGCGCTGTCCACCAGCCGCGCGTAGTCGACGGCGGTTTCCCGCACCGCCTGTCCGCCTAACGCTTCCTCATGACTCACTTCGCCCGTAGGCGAAAGCTTGCGCAGGGCAGCGGCGATCACGAACTCCGACATCTCGGGGCGCAGGATGGGGCGCATCATGAGCGCACTCATGAACATGTCGCGCCCGAAGTAGGTGGCATACGTCGGCATCCCCGCCATCAGCTTCTGGCGCGACGAGAGGAGCTCGACCCCACGGACCTGCCGCTCCAGCCAGCGCGCATGGATCGAGGCCGCCCCACCGCGGCGTGCCCCATCGGCGCGTGCGGACGCGAGAAAACGCAGGAATTCGCTCGTGAAGATTTCGGTGCGCGCCAGCGGCGTGAGTGCCGCCGTGGTTGTGGAGATGGTGATCTCCATCGGGACGACCGCGCCCGTGCGTGCCGCTAGGGTCAGGGAGTCACCGCCACGAACAGTCGTGACACGTCGCGGGTCTACGCGAACCTCGACGGTGATGGTGTCACGCGCATCAATGGAGGGCTGGACGACACGCAACGCCCACCGGGTGGGCGATTCGTTCACCACAAAGCTCGGCTGCAGGCGTGATTCGAGCGTGGCAATGTCGCTGGCGCCGAGATGCCGCAGATGCGAGGCGCGCGTGGCGGCATCCAGCCGGTCCAGCGCCTGGAGGAGCAGCCGATACTCAGGGACCTCGTAGCGCGGGCTGCCATACGGACGGGCATGCAGCCGCTGATACAGCACATCCCGCTCCACCCGCATGCTGCCGAGGAGGAACCATCCGAGGGTCACGGAGGACGATCCTGCAACAATCGGGTAGGTCACCGTGCGTTGACGTCCTCGTTGCCCGATGGTCCCGGGGGCAGCGCCCCATGCGAGTGTGGTCGCACCTCCGTTCGTCGCGCGAATCGAGAACGCCATGCTTTCGTTCTCGGCGTTGGCCCACACATTCACGACCCGCCCCTCGCGCTCATCGAGGTATGCCTGGACGGTGTTTCGCGCGGCATCGCGATAGAAGCGGGTCTGGTATCCGCGATAGGCGGCGGGATCATCCAGGCCGGCTTCCGGAAAGACCAGCACCGGAGGCGCGACGCGCTGGGTGACCGCGAGTTGTGCGAGAAGGACCAGTGAAGCGAGAAGCATGAGGGACGGTGAGTCGGGGGTCAGCGACGAGCGGGGCGCTGTGTTCGTGTAGTCACCGAGCCCAGCTCCACCAGGGTGGTGCGGATACGCACATCCATCATGGCGTCCGAATTGTGCTCGATGAGGCCGATGAGGAAGTGCGCGGTTCGCTCACCGACCTCGCCGCCCGAATGGCGCAGGTGCGTCACATTGGGGTGCAAGAAGGTGGGGGCCAGGCCATCGCTGATGGCCAGCAGCGACACTTCCTCGGGAATGCGGGTCCCGCGGCGCATGAGCAGGTGATGCGTGAAGACCAGCAACTCATCGGTCATGGTGAAGATGGCCGTGAGGTCCGGGTGCCGGGCAAAGGCCTGCTCCAGCTGCTCGCCGAGTTCATCGAGCATGGTGATGCGCAGGACCTGTGATTCGGCGAGAGGGATGCCCTGTTCGGCGTGCGCCCGCTTGAAACCCTTAAGCCGAAGGGAGCTGATCCGTTGCCGCTGATCACCGAAGATCCCGACCGATCGGGTGTGGCCGCGTTCGATCAGGTAGTTGGCGGCCTCTCGCCCGACTTCCTGGTCATCGATGGTGACGGTGGAATGGCGGGTGGTTTCGATCGTTTTGTCGAGCAGGACGACGGGGATTCCCACCTCGCGCAGTGTTTCGAGGTGCGCGAGGTCCGAGGTTTCGGAGGAGAGGACGATGAGGACGCCGTCGGCGGAGAGATGGGTGCAGTACTCGACGAGCCGCCGTTCCTGGACGATGGAGTTGTCGGACTGGAAGACAATGAGTGAATAGTCGTTCTGCTGTACGACCCGGTTGATGCCGGCGATCATGGCCGGGACGAAGAAGGTGTTCATCTCCGGCACGATGAGGGCGATGAGCCGGGAGTGCTTGGCGCGGAGGTAGCGTGCGCGATAGTTGGGGATGTAGTGCAGTGCCTGCGCCACCTCCCGCACGCGTTCTTTAGTCGCGGCGCTGATGTCGGGATGGTCGGCGAGGGCTCGCGAGACCGTGGGCATGGAGAGTCCCAGCCGCTTGGCGATGTCCTTGAGTGTGACGCGAGTTCCTGGCATTGAGGCGGTCGTGGGGGCAGTTCAGCGTAATCGTTTGCGCAACCGATTGCGCAACTAATTGCACCGAATTCGCTTGCGCAATATCACGTTTGCAGCTATCAAATGGCCGCGAAACGGCAACACGTTGCCGTTACCATGTGGTAAAAATACGGATAGTGCAACGTACGTTTGCGGAACTTGTTTCGGAAACAAGCCACGCTGGACGGCCTGCGGAGCGGCGCTGGACTGGTGAAAGACGTGGATCACCGGCTGGGGCCCCTGTGCCGACTGGTGGCGTGCGGCGTGGCAGGTACACCGGAACTGGTGCCGTTGTGAAAGTGTTTAGCTGGGCCAGCGGCTGAGGCTGGTGCAGGGCCGACGTCGGGCAAACGCCTATGACTGCAGTCCGATGGTAGAGTCTGCCAACGTCGTGTCACAGCTTGTCTTACGCCGTTGACCTCCTATAATCGTCTCACCGCCCGTGGCCCGGGCGTTTCGCTGTTTCGCAACGCTAAAGGTACACAGCAAGTGGCAGTGCCCCTGCAGGACCCGCACCACCGTCGTCCCTTTCACAGGTTTTATCTGGAGAGCAATCGCATGGCATTCACCCGATGTCTGTTAGCCGCCCTGGTCGGCGGTGTGGTCTCAGCGTCGCAAATCGCGGCGCAGGCCACAGGAAGCATCTCGGGGCGGGTCGTCGACTCCACGAGTCAGCAGCCGTTGTCGAGCGTCAACATTCAGCTCGACGGCACCCAGCGCGGTACGCAAAGTCGTATCGATGGCGGGTTCCTGCTGAGCGACGTGCCGGCCGGCCTTCAACGCCTCAAGGTATCCCGCCTGGGGTATCGCCCGGTCACCACCGAAGTCAACGTGACGGCTGGTGGTAGCACGAACGTGAACATCAGCATTGCGGCCGTGGCGGCAAACCTCACGGCCGTTGTTGTGACCGGGTATGGCACCCAGCGAAAGGAAGCCATCACTGGTGCGGTCGCCGCCATCGACGCGCAGGAAGCGAATGTCGGTGTGATCAACAACGCGAACGGATTGCTGGCCGGCCGCGTGGCCGGTGTGAACCTCACCCTCAACAGTGGTGAGCCTGGCGCCGGTGCGCAGATCCGCATTCGCGGCGGCACCTCGATCAGCGCGAGCAACGAGCCGCTCTACGTCATTGACGGCGTGCCGATCCAGAACGACCAGACCGAAGCCACCGGCATCGGCATCGGCGGTGGCGCGGCACTGGCCCGCAGCCCGCTCAATCTGCTGAACCCGAGCGACATCGCTTCGATTTCCGTCCTGAAGGATGCCTCCGCGACTGCGATCTACGGGGCACGTGGCGCAAACGGTGTGGTGCTCATCGAGACCCGCAAGGGTCGCAGTGGGACGTCGCAGATGGAGTACGAAGTGTTCGGTGCGGCCGCCAAAACGGCCAACAGCCTCGAGGTGCTCACGGGCTCCGAGTATCGCAACTTCATCCAGCAGCAGATCACCGCTGGCGCCCTCCCGGCCAGCCGCCTTGGTGACCTCGGCAATGCCGACACCGACTGGGAAGATGCGCTGATGCGCACCGGTTTCACCCAGAATCACAACCTCTCGTTCTCCGGTGGCACGCAGAACACCACGTACCGCGCCTCGGTGAACTATCAGGACCAGCAGGGCGTGGTCATCTCCAACGGCTTCAAGCGCTACCAGGCGCGACTGAACGCCAACCATGAGGCTCTCGCCGGCGGCAAGCTCCGCATTGGAGTGAACCTCACGACGTCGCGGATGGACAACGACTACATGCCGTTCGAAAACACCGGCGGCTTCGAAGGCGGCGTGCTGGCCAACATGCTCATCTTCAACCCGACGCGCCCGATCTACCAGACGGCAAACGGGATCTCCAGTTTCTACGAACTTGGTACCGGTCGTCAGTCGGCGCGTAACCCGGTCGCCATGGCCAACCAGGTCCTGGATGAGGCGCAGACCAACCGCTACCTCGGAAACATTCAGGTTTCGTACAGCCTGCTGCCGTCGCTGACGGCCCAGCTCAACCTGGGTACCGATCGATCTGGCAGCCTTCGTCAGACGTATCTGCCTCGTCAGAGCCCGGTGGGCGCCGAGTTCGGTGGCCGAGCCCGCCAGGTCGAGCGCAACCTCTCGAACGTCAACCTGCAGAGCGTGCTCACCTGGGCACCCAAGCTTCCCAGCTTTATCCCCGGTGATGAGTTCGAAGTGGTGGGTGGTTACGAATTCGCCAAGTTCGACAACGGCGAGTTCGGCGCCGAAGGCCGCAACTTCACCACCGACCTCTTCTCGTTCAACAACCTCGGTGGTGGTGGCGATCTCACGCCGCCCTTCTCGTTCCAGGAAGAGAGCCGGCTGGTGTCGTTCTTCGGCCGCGCCAACTACGGCATCAAGAACAAGTACTTCCTGACCGGCGTGCTCCGTCGCGACGGCTCGTCGCGTTTCGGCGCTGGCAACAAGTGGGCGATGTTCCCCGCCGTGTCCGCTTCGTGGCGTTTGTCGGAAGAAGGCTTCATGAAGGGCAAGACGCCCTTCTCCGACCTGCGACTCCGTGCCGGTTACGGCATCCAGGGTAACCAGGCGGTGGCGCCGTACTCGTCGCTCATCCTGCTCGAGCCAAACAACGGGGCGCGTTATCCGTTCGGCAACACGGTGGTGACGGGCGTGGTCCCCACCCGCAATGCCAACCCGAACCTCAAGTGGGAGCAGACCGCGCAGACCAGCGTCGCCATTGACTACGCCTTCGCGTCGAACCGCTTCTCGGGTACCATCGAGTACTACCAGAAGAGCACCGAAGACCTGCTGCTCACCGTCTCCGTGCCGCAGCCGGCGCTGGTCTCCACCCGACTGGAAAACGTCGGCAGCCTGAAGAACAGCGGACTCGAAGCCACCATCGAAGGCAACGTCTTCAACAAGGGTGAGTTCTCGCTGGGCGCCGGCCTTGTGCTGGCCGTCGAGCGGAACGAAGTCGAAGATCTCGGTGGTCGTAACTTCATCACGACGTCGAGTGTGTCCGGTCAGGGTCAGTCGGGTCAGAACGCGCAGCGTATCATCCCCGGCCAGCCCCTCGGCACCTTCTTCGGCCCGCAGTTCGTGGGTGTGAATGCGGCCGGCAAGCAGGAGTTTGCCAAGTACACCGTGACCCGTGACGCCCAGGGCCGCGAAACGAGCCGCGTACGTTCCGGTGTGACAACCACCCCGGGTGGCGATGACTTCACCATCATCGGCAACGCCAACCCGTCGTTCTCGCTTGGTCTGCGCAGCAATGCCAACTGGAAGAAGTTCGACGCCAGCTGGCTGTGGCGCGCCGAGCAGGGTCGCGACGTGTTCAACAACACGGCCCTGGTGTACGCCAACAAGGCCAACGTGCTGACCAATCGCAACTTGCTCAAGTCGGCACTGAGCGAGAAGGACGCGCTGTCCGAGCCGGCCATCTACTCGTCGCGCTGGATCGAAGACGGCTCGTTCTTCCGCCTCCAGAACATCACCGTCGGTTACACCTTCCGTCTCCCCGGGAACGTGATGCGCGGTGCCTCAGCGCGTGCCTTCCTCTCCGGCGACAACCTCCTCCTCTTCACGCCGTACACCGGCTATGACCCGGAAGTGTTTGTCGACGCCGGCTTGGCTTCTCGTGGCGTCGATTACCTGACGTACCCCCGCGCCCGGAACTTCACGGGCGGGTTCCGCTTCACGTTCTAAGTCCGGTCAGGGTCACCGGCGCCGCCGGTGGCCCTTCGGATAAACTCACGAATCTTCAACCCAGGCACCCGAAGCGTATGCGGAAGCCATTCTTGAGAAAGCTCACGGGAGCGCGGCTGGCAGTTTTGCTGCTGGCCCCCGGCGCAGCATTCACCGTGCAAGGCTGCACGGACCTCACCGAGGTCCCGGTCAGCGCCATCACGCCAGATAATTTCTACCAGAACGAAGGCGAAGTGCTCGCCGGCGTTGCGTCGGTGTATTCCTCGCTGCGCAGCATGATGTGGGGCTGGTACAACATGTCGCAGGTGACGTCAGACGAGAACATCGTCCCGACACGCGGCGGTGACTGGTTTGACAACGGTCGGTGGCTGGAGATGCACCGCCACACCTGGACCGCGAACAGCCCCATGGGACTGGACGACGTGACCGGGATGTACAACGATCTCTTCGCCGGCGTGTCGCGCGCGAATGCGGTCATCGGCGCCCTGGCCAGCGTCAATGTGCCAAACAAGAACATCGTTGAGGCCGAGGTCAAAGCATTGCGTGCGTGGTATTACTTCGCGCTGCTCGACCTCTTCGGCAATGTGCCGATTGTCACGACGACCGAAGTCGCGGCGCGGCCCAACAACACACGCGCCGAAGTCTACAAGTTCGTAGAGACCGAGCTCACGGCGGCACGCGCCATTCTGCCTGCGACCAGGCCGGCAGGGGAGTATGGACGGGTCACGCGTGGCGCGGTCGACGCGATCCTCGCTGCCCTGTATCTGAATGCTGAGGTGTTCTCGGGATCCGTTACCACGGGCGGTGTGACGAAGGGCGCTGCCCAGTGGGCCCAGGCGGTCTCTGCGGCGGATCGCGTGATCAGCTCCGGTAACTATGCGCTCGAAGCCGATTGGCGGAATAACTTCAACACCTCCAACCGCAACTCTCGCGAGAACATCTTTGTGGCGCGCCACGTGGCGCAGGATGGACTCGGCTTGTCGATCGCCATGCGGTATACACACTACAACTCCATGGCGAACGGCGGCTGGAATGGTTTTGCGACGCTTGCTGATATCGTGAATACCTTCGATAACACGGACGATCGCAAGAATGTGTTCCTGGTTGGGCCGCAGAAAGACCTCATCACCGGCCAGCCGATCAATGATCGCGCCGGCAATCCGCTGGTTTTCACGCTCGAGATTCGTGACGCCACGCAGGCCTCGGAAGGCGAAGGGGCACGCATCGCCAAGTTCCGTCCCGATCCGGCGAAAGTCGGCGGGGACAACGGAAATGACTACCCGTTCTATCGGCTTTCGGAGATGTACCTCATCAAGGCCGAAGCGCTGAATGAACAGGGCCAAACGGCGGCAGCAATTGCCGAGGTCAACCGTGTTCGTGCGCGTGTCTCGATGCCGGCCCTCGCGACATCGCTGACGCAGGCGCAGGCCCGCACCGCGATTCGCAACGAGCGACTGTTTGAGCTGGTGGGCGAGGCCAAGCGGCGCCAGGATCTCGTGCGGTACGGTGAATTCACGTCGCGTGCCTGGGCGTTCAAGGCGGCGTCTGGCGCTCACAAGGTGCTCTTCCCGATTCCGCAGGCCCAGATTGAAATCAATCCTCAGCTGCGTCAAAACCCGGGCTACTAAGCTCCGCAGCTGAAGACGGTTCATCAACAGAAACGCCTGCCTCCTTCACGGAGGCAGGCGTTCTCTTTTCGGCACCGGTTGTCAGGGAATTGGTGTGGGTGAAGGTTGAGTCCCGAGTCGCTAACTTTCAGAATGACTCTGCGTCGGCGCCTGTTGGCCCCCATCGGCATGCTGCTGGTCAGCGCTTGCGGCCCCGGAGAAAAGGGTGGGTCGGACGCAGCGGTGAGCGCACCTCCCGCTGGCGAGCAGCTGTTCACGCGTATGCCATCGGCGTACACCGGGGTCGTGTTTTCCAACCCGGTGACCGACACTCGCGAGGTGAACGTCTTTACCTATCGCAACCACTACAACGGTGGCGGTGTGGCGATCGGTGACCTGACGGGCGACTCACTACCCGAGCTGGTGCTGACGGCCAACGAGGGTGGGCCACGAGTCTACCTCAACAAGGGGAGCTTCCGCTTCGCCGATGTTACCGACGCCGCGCGCATGAAGGACAATGGCGCCTGGACGACGGGTGTGACGATGGCGGATGTAAATGGCGATGGGCGCCTGGACGTGTATGTGTGTCATGCCGGCAACGACGCCAAGGTCAAGCGCGCGAACCAGCTCTTCATCAACCAGGGGGTGAACTCCGAAGGGGTGCCCACCTTCAGCGAGGAAGCGGACGCGTATGGCCTGATGGATGGCGGCTTCTCGACCCATGCCGCCTTCACGGACTACGATCGCGATGGCGACCTCGATCTCTTTCTGATCAACAACTCGCCTCGGGCGGTGAGCAGCTTCGGGCTGCGCAACACGCGTACGATGCGGCACCCCACCGGTGGCGACAAACTCTACCGGAACGATGCCGGCCGTTTTGTGGATGTGAGTGCGGCGGCGGGGATCTACGGCCCGGAGATCGGCTTTGCCCTGGGTGTGGTGGTGGGTGACGTGAATCGTGACGGCTGGCCGGACATCTACGTGTCCAACGACTTCTTCGAGCGCGACTACCTCTATCTCAACAATGGCAATGGGGGCTTCACCGAGTCCCTCGCGGCTCGTTTTCCGTACACCAGCTACTTCTCGATGGGGCTCGACATTGCCGACGTGAATAACGACGGCTGGCCCGACATCTACACCACCGACATGCTTCCCGAGGACGAGTTCCGATTGAGGAGCACGTCGTCGTTTGAGGGGTGGGATGTGTATCAGGCCAAGGTGCAGAACGGCTATCACGCGCAGTTCATGCGCAACATGCTGCAGCTCAACAATCAGGACGGCACCTTCAGCGATATCGGGCAGATGGCCGGCGTCGCGCGCACCGACTGGAGCTGGAGTGCGCTGATGGCCGACTTCGACCTCGATGGGTACAAGGACGTCTTTGTCACCAACGGACTGGCAAAGGACGTGACGTCACAGGACTACATCAACTCGATTGCCAACCAGGCGGCAGCCGAGTCGGTGTTTGTGGGCAAGAAGGTGGACTATCTGCGTCTGGTCGACGCGATGTCGTCCACACGCATCCCCAACTACATGTTTCGCAATCGCGGCGATCTGACTTTTGCCAGCGACGCGAAGGCGTGGGGACTCGACACGCCGAGTTTCTCCAATGGGGCGGCGTACGGTGACCTGGATGGGGACGGGGCCCTGGACCTTGTCGTGAACAACGTCAACGATGAGGCCTTTGTCTATCGCAACAATGTGCGCACGCTGCAGCCGGCAAACCGTCCGTTGCAGCTCACGCTTGTGGGCGAAGGCCAGAACACGGGCGCGGTTGGCGCACGGGTCACCCTGTTCTCCGGCACCGAGCGGTTGATGCAGGAATTGCAGCCCACGCGCGGTTTTCAGTCGAGTGTGGACTACGCGCTCGTCTTTGGCATGGGGGCACGCGATAGCGTCGACTCCATCCACGTGCGGTGGCCCGATTGGCGTCTCACCCGGCTGGGACGCACGGCCACCGGGCAGCGTCTGACGATTCGGCAGAGTACCGCGGTGCAGGCACCCTTGCCGACGCTGAACACCGTGACGCCACTGCTAACTGACGTCACGGGGCAAGCGGGGGTGACGTTCGCGCACCAGGAAAACGACTTTGTCGACTTCGATCGTGAACGGCTGATCCCGCGTCTCGTGTCTACCGACGGACCCGGTGTCGCCGTTGCCGACGTGAACGGAGACGGGCTGGATGACGTCTGGATCGGTGGCGCAAAGGGTCAACCTGGCTCGCTGCAGATTCAGCGGCGCGATGGGAGCTTCTCGTCAGGCGGTGGTTCGGCATTCGACGCCGACTCGGTCTCGGAGGACGTTGGGGCGCTCTTCTTTGATGCCAATGGCGACCGTGCACCCGACCTCTACGTGGTGAGCGGTGGCAACGAATTCTCCGATGGAGCGCCCGCCCTGCAGGACCGGCTCTATCTCAACGATCGACGCGGCGGGTTCACAAAGGCCGCCGGCGCCCTGCCTGACGAGACCCTTGCCGGTTCAAAGGTGGCGGCCGCCGATTATGACGGCGATGGTGACCAGGATCTTTTTGTCGGCGGGCGTGTGGTGCCCTGGAAATACGGACGCAAGCCGCGCCAGATGCTCCTGGTGAACGACGGGCGGGGGCGGTTCAGCGACGCCACCGACAAACTCGCTCCTGCGTTGCAGCAGGCGGGAATGGTGACCGACGCCGTGTGGGCTGACGTCACGGGTGATGGACGTGCCGACCTGGTGGTGGTGGGTGACTGGATGCCGGTCACCGTCTACAAGAATGAAGGCGGTGGGCGTCTGGCACGAGCCAGCACCAACGGCCTCGAGAAGAGCCACGGCTGGTGGAACCGCATCATCGCGGGCGACTTTACCGGCGACGGGCGCACCGACTTCGTGCTTGGCAATTTCGGGCTCAACCAGCGGCTCTCGGCCAGCGCGACCGAGCCGGTGACGATGCATGTGAAGGACTTCGTGGGGAATGGCTTCGATCTGCAGCTGGTGTCGAGCTTTTGGGCGGGGAAGAGCTACCCGCTTCCCCTGCGCGACGACCTGATACGCGCGATCCCGCCGCTCAAGGCGCGCTACATCAACTACAGCGACTACGCCACGCAGACACTGGCCGACGTCTTCCCCGATCTGAGCGGGGCGGAGGCGGACACGGTGCATCTGTTTGCCACCTCGCTGGCGCGCCAGAACGCCGATGGGAGTTTTTCGCTCGAGCCGCTGCCGCGTGAGGCACAACTGGCGCCAGTGTTCGGCATCGCCTCAGGCGATGTGAATGGCGATGGCAAGCAGGACCTGATCCTCGGCGGCAACTTCGGTGGCTTCAAACCCGATCTGGCTCCGATGGCGGCGAGTTACGGTCAGGTGCTGCTGGGGAGTGGCAACGGGAAGTTTGTAGCTGAACCGGCGACGCGGAGCGGATTCCGTGTGCCGGGTGAGGTGCGAGACATCCGCCGGCTCAGGACGGCCCGCGGCGACCTGTACCTGGTGGCACGTAACAACGACCGGCCCCTCTTCTACCGCCCGCGAGGCGGTTCGAGATGATGCGCACACTTCGAGCGGTGTTGATGATCGGCCTCGTGGCCTGTACGGGCACTCGTGCACCTGCGCCATCTCTCGCGGACGGCGAGCCGCTCCGGCAGGCGATGCATGCGCTGTCGGGGGTGATCGTGTACGACATCTTCAGCCCACCGCAGGCGAGCCGTGTGTATGCCTACAGCAGTATTGCGGCGTTCGAAGTCCTGCGGCAGGGTGATTCCTCGTTCCGGTCGCTGGCCGGGCAGCTCCGGGGGTGGAGTGATGTGCCACCAGTGCCGGTCGGAGTGGAGGTATCCCTGCCGCTAGCCGGGGTGCATGCCTTTCTCTCCGTGGGGCGGGAGCTGACCTTCTCGCGCGACCGGATGGACTCCATTCGCACGGCGAG
Source organism: uncultured Gemmatimonadota bacterium (assembly GCA_902826615.1). GTDB lineage: Bacteria > Gemmatimonadota > Gemmatimonadetes > Gemmatimonadales > Gemmatimonadaceae > RBC101. The sequence goes on along the minus strand of CADEFN010000002.1, from coordinate 90,845 downwards.
CGACAAGGCGTTAGGCACCGGACTGCCGCGCGCGGTGGTGGAGGCCTCGCTGGCATATGGGGACACGGTGGCACGGCGGGTGCTCGAGTGGGCCGGCAAGGACGGCTTCCGGGAGTCGCGCGGAATGCCCAAGTATTCGGTGGAGGATCGCGCGGGGCGCTGGATTCCCACCCCACCGGCCTACATGGATGCCGTGGAGCCCAACTGGGGGACGCTGCGGCCTTTCGTCCTCGACTCGGCGTCGCAGTTCAGGCCCGCCGTACCGCATCCCTTCAGCACCGCGGCCAGCAGCCCCTTCATGCAGCAGGTGAAGGAGGTGTACGAAACGGGAAAGAACCTCACCGACGAGCAGCGGGCCATCGCCTCGTTCTGGGACTGCAATCCCTACGTGATGAATGTGCAGGGGCATACGATGTTCGCCACCAAGAAGATCACCCCGGGCGGGCACTGGATGGGAATCGTGGGCATTGCCTCTCGTCAGGCAGCGGCCGGACTGGTGCAAACCGCTGCGTTGTTCGCCCACACCGCGGTCGCAATTGCCGATGGGTTCATCAGCGCGTGGGACATGAAGTACGCCACCAACGTCCTGCGGCCAGAGACAGTCATCAACAAACATGTCGATGAAGGGTGGGTGCCGCTGTTGCAGACGCCACCTTTTCCCGAGTACACGAGCGGTCACAGCGTGATCTCCAACGCGGCCGCGGAGGTACTCACCAGACATCTCGGAAACACTTTCGCCTTTGCTGATTCCACCGAGGTGGAGTACGGACTGCCGGTGCGGTCCTTTACTTCGTTCAAGACGGCAGCAGAAGAGGCCGCCATCAGCCGGCTGTATGGTGGGATCCACTATCGTCAGGCGATTGACGAAGGGAGCACGCAGGGTCGCCGAGTTGGTGTGCTGGTCGCGGATCGGGTGCAGTTCGGCGGCGCCGCAGCCGCCGTGGCACAACGTTAGGCGCGCGGTGACAGTGTCGCCGCGCCACACGCTGGTCGCGGGCCTGGCGTTTGTGATGGCCTGCACTCCAGATGCCTCGCCGGCCAACCCGCTCTTCGAGTCGCTCGCGCCCGAGGCCACCGGGATCACCTTCCGCAACGACCTGCCCGAACGCCCCGAGTTCAACATCATCAACTACCTGTACTACTACAACGGCGGTGGGGTGGCCGTTGGCGATGTGGACAACGACGGACTGCAGGACCTGTATTTCTCCTCCAACCTCGACGCCAACCGGCTCTACCGGAACAAGGGCAACTACCAGTTCGAGGATATCACGGAGCGAGCGGGCGTGGCGGGGCCGCCGGGATGGAAAACCGGGGTGACGATGGCCGATGTGAATGGCGACGGTCTGGTCGACCTCTACGTGTCGGCGGTGCGGTACCTCTCCATGCAGGGGCGCAACGTGCTCTACGTCAATCGTGGCGATGGCACCTTTGCCGACAGCACGGACGCGTTTGGGCTGTCATACGCCGGGTACAGCACGCAGGCCGCCTTTCTCGACTACGATGGCGACGGCGATCTCGACCTCTACCTGCTGGTGCACAGCACGCATAACGAGCGCGGGATCAGTCCGGTTGACCGCGCACGACGTGATGCTCCGGGGCGCGACCGCTTCTACCGCAACGACGGCAATCGCTTTACCGATGTCACGGAGGCCGCGGGCCTGGTCGATGGCGTCGCCGGGTTCGGGCTCGGGGTGGTGGTCACGGACTACAACAATGATGGATGTCCCGACCTCTATGTGGCCAACGATTTTCAGGAGAACGACTTCCTGTATCGCAATACGTGTCAGGGGTCGTTCACCGAGCTCATCACCACGGCGACGCAGCACACCTCGCGCTTCTCGATGGGGGTGGATGCGGCGGACTTCAACAACGACGGGCTGACGGATCTGTTCGTCGCCGACATGCTCCCCGAGCGCGAGGACATTCTCAAGACCTCGGCGTCGTCGGAGGGCTTCAATCTCTTTGACCTGCGATTGCGTGCCGGCTATCACCCGCAGTATCCACGCAACACACTCCAGCTCAATCGCGGCAATGGGCGTTTCAGCGAGATCGGGTATCAGGCGGGGGTGTTTGCCAGTGACTGGAGCTGGGCGCCCCTGTTTGCCGATCTGGACAACGATGGGCGCAAGGATCTGTTTGTCACCAACGGCATCCTCCGGCGGCCGAACGACCTGGACTACATCAACTACATCAGCGCGCAGGATGTGCAGGCATCGCTGGCACGGGGGATCACCGACTCCACGCTGTCGGTGCTCAACAAACTGCCCTCGGTCCCACTCCCGAATCACGCCTTCCGCAACGAAGGGAATTACCGATTCCGTGATCATGCGGCGGAGTGGGGGCTGGCCACCAAAGGCTTCAGCAATGGGGCCGCGTGGGTGGACCTGAACAACAGTGGGGCGCTCGACCTGGTGGTGAATGCCGTGAACGCGCCGGCCGGTGTCTATCGCAACCTGGGGAAAGCGCGCACCGGCCACCACTCGCTCACCGTTCAGCTGCGTGGCGCCGGCCGCAACACGTTCGGAGTTGGTGCCCGTGTGACGCTGACGGTTGCTGGTGAAACACAGATGCTGGAGCAATTCCCGACCCGCGGATTCCAGTCGTCGGTTGATCCGCGTCTGCACTTCGGGACTGGCGTCGCGACGCGCGCCGATTCATTGGTGATCCTCTGGCCTGACCGGCGGCAGCAGGTGCTGCATAACGTGGCGCTGAATACGGTGCTGACGCTCTGGCAGGACAGCGCGGCGGCGATCAAACGTGCGGTGGTGCCACCGGTGTCGCCGCTTTTTACCGAGGTCGCGAGCCAGCGGGGCGCAGCGGTGCGCCATCTCGAGGAGCCCTTTCTCGACTACAACCGCGAGCCGCTGATGCCACATCTCCTCTCCACCCAGGGTCCGGCCCTCGCCGTGGCCGATGTCAACGGTGATGGGACCGACGACATCTTCGTGGGGGGAGGGAAGTGGCAGGCTGGACAGGTGCTGACGCAGGGTCGCGATGGGCGCTTCACCCGCACGCTTCAACCAGCCCTGGCGGCCGACTCTCTCGCCGAAGATGTGGACGCCACCTTCTTTGACGCGGACGGGGATGGCGACCAGGACCTTTTTGTGGTCAGCGGCGGCAATGAGTTCTGGGGCGAGAGCGAAGCACTCCGCGACCGCCTGTATCTCAACGATGGGAAGGGGTCGCTCGTGCGGGCGACGCAGCCCATCCCGGGGACGCAGAACGGTGGCACGGTGGCTCCCGGCGACTACGACGGCGATGGCGACCTCGACCTCTTTGTCGGCAACCGGGTTGTCGCGCGCGCCTACGGCCGAACCCCGCCGAGCCAGTTGCTGCGCAATGAGGGGGGTGGGCGCTTTTCCGATGTGACGGCTGAGGTAGCGCCCGGGCTCCTGAGCGCCGGTATGGTGGCCTCGGCACTCTGGATGGACATCGATGCCGATCGCGCGCTCGATCTCGTTCTGGCGGGCGAATGGACGCCACTGCGCGTCCTTCGCCAGGTGCAGGGCCGATTCGTCGACGCCACATCGGCCGCCGGCCTCGACTCGACCGAGGGGTGGTGGAATGTCGTGAGAGCGGCCGACCTGAATGGGGATGGCCAGCTCGACCTCATCGCCGGCAACCTTGGACTGAATTCGTACCTCCGGGCGACCCCAAACGAGCCGGCGCAGCTCTTCGTAAACGATTACTACGCCACCGGGACGCTCAAGCAGATCCTGACGTTCTACAAAAACGGGGTGAGTTATCCCCTGGTCGGTCGTGATGAGCTGGTGAAGCTCATGCCACCACTTCGCGGCCGGTATCCGAACTACAAGGACTTCGGTGCGGCGACGCTCAAGGACATTCTGCCGCCGCAGGAGCTCGCCGGCTCCCAGGTGCTGAACGCGCGGACCTTTGCGCACGTCGTGGCCCTCCACAGGGGGGGCGGCCGTTTTGAGGTGCAGCCACTTCCGGCCGAAGCGCAATTTGCGCCGGTGTATGCCATCGTGCCTGACGACTTTGATGGCGACGGTCGCACCGACCTGCTGCTGGCCGGGAACGCGTTTGGCGTCCCACCGGTGATCGGCCGTCACGACGCGGGGCAGGGGCTGCTGCTGCGGGGCTCGCGCGAGGGCGCGTGGGTGCCAATGGACATGACGACCAGTGGGCTGCTTATTCAGGCCGAAGCACGGCGCGCACAGGTGGTGAGGGACGCCCTCGGCGGGCGGCTGGTGGCAATCACCAGCAGTGGTGGCGTGTTGCAGCTGTGGCGCGTGCGGTAGTGGCGGCAGCATGACCTCATCATCGAGTTTGGCATCACGCTGTTAGGCTGACCGGCGGCGCCGGTGCCTGCGCATTCCCCTCACCCGGACTCCCCGTGACCGGTTCCCTCGAAACGCTCGACTGGATCATCATCGCCATTTACTTCATTCTCACGTTTGGCGTGGCCGTGGTCGCAGGGATTCGCGAACGACGGCAGGGCGCCGGCGGCTCCACCGGCTACTTCCTCGCCGGACGTGATTCGGGGTGGTTCATCATCGGCGGATCACTCTTCGCCTCGAACATCGGATCGGAACACCTGGTGGGCCTGGCCGGCACCGGCGCAGCGAGTGGTGTGGCGGTGGGCCAGTTCGAGATCCTCGCGTCGCTGGTGCTGCTGGTGCTGGGTTGGGTGTTCGTCCCGTTCTACCTGACCAGCAATGTCTTCACGATGCCGGAGTTTCTCGAGCGGCGCTACTCGTCAGGCGCGCGGTGGTACCTGGCCATCATCTCGATCATCGCCTACGTCCTCACGAAGATCTCGGTGACCATTGCCGCGGGCGGCATTGTGTTCGAAGCGCTGATGGGAATCAACTTCTGGACGGGTGCGCTGGTGGTGGTCGTGATCACCGGGATCTACACCATCTTCGGCGGGTTGCGTGCGGTGCTCTACACCGACCTGATGCAGATGTTTGTGCTGATTGGGGGCGCTGTCGCCGTGACCTGGGTGGGGCTGAGCGTGCTGGGCGGGTGGGATGTGCTGACGGCCGAGGTGGCGCCGAGTTTCCTCTCCATGTGGCGGCCGATGTCGGACAAGGACTTCCCCTGGACGGGGATCCTGTTCGGTGCCCCGATCCTGGGGGTCTGGTACTGGTGTACCGACCAGTTCATCGTCCAGCGCGTGCTGGCTGCCAAGAACCAGAGTGAGGCGCGGCGTGGCACCATCTTCGCCGGCTTCCTCAAGCTGCTCCCGCTTTTCATCTTTGTGCTGCCCGGGCTAATTGCCTACGCCCTCAACAAACAGGGGAAAATTCAGCTCGCGGCCACCGATGGAGCACTCCCCACGCTGGTGGCGGCGCTGCTCCCGGTGGGGCTCAAGGGGCTGGTGGTGGCCGGTCTCCTCGCGGCACTCATGAGTTCACTGTCGTCGGTGTTCAACTCGACGTCGACGCTGGTCACCATCGACGTGTACAAGAAGCTCAAGCCGCAGGCGAGTGAAAAGCAGCTGGTGTGGGTGGGGCAGGTGTCCACGGCCATTCTGGTGTGCTTCGGGCTGGCCTGGATTCCGGTGATGAAGCTGGTGTCGGCGCAGCTCTATCAGTACCTGCAGAGTGTTCAGGCGTACATCTCGCCTCCGATTGCCGCGGTCTTCCTGATCGGTATCCTGTGGAAGCGCGTCAACTCGCAGGGGGCGATGGCGGCCCTGCTCGGTGGCTTCGTGATTGGTGTGGCGCGTCTGGTGCTCGAACTCAACCGCGCCTCGCTCAGCGGCGTGCTGCTCGACTTTGCCACCATCAACTTCCTGCACTTCGCCATTCTGCTCTTCGTCATTTGTTCCCTGCTCCTGGTTGGCGTCAGCCTCATGACGCCACCGCCATCAGCGGCTCAGGTGGAGGGGATCACCTTCCAGACGGCGACGCCGGCGCCAGAGGATGCCGTGGCGCGCGCACAACGCGGCACTGACAAGCTGCTGACCATGCTGCTGATCGCCGCCGTGGGCGGGCTGTGGTTCTGGTTCAGCTGAGCCAGTGGGAAGGGGAGGGGCGGCAACACCCGCCCCCAGCCTCAGCGTCGGTGGACCGCGAAATGACGATCGATCAGGAGATCGGCGAGCTCCGCCTGCGGGGCGATCAAGTCATGCTCGATGCCGAGGACTTGCGCGATGCGCGGGTCATCGATGTCGCGATTGCGGGCCCGCCGGCGCTCCGCGGTGTCGTGATGGGTGGCGGTGAGAAAGATGCGGGCGTCGAGATCGGCGAGTCCGAGCACGTACGTGCCTTCCACCAGCAACACATCGCCGTGCGAGAAGTTGTGCAGCTGTTCGTCGAAGCGGTTGGCCGGGTAGTTCACGATCGGCGCGCGCACCGCACTTTCCCCTCTGCGAAAGGCCGCGATATGCTCCGCCATGAGGTCGAGACGGACCTCGTGTGGGCCGGTGTTCGCGGCGATGTCTTCCATGCGGAAGTCGTGATTGGTGCGCGGCGGCCGGACAAAGTAGTCGTCCTGGTGCAGCACGGTGGCTTCACGACCGTCCCGCGCCAGCTCGCGCGCCATGCTGGTGGCAACCACCGATTTGCCACTTCCCGACTCGCCCGCGACGCCGATGACGAATCGCGACCTCGCCCGGTCGATGCCCAATGCATCGAGGAGTTCGCGGGCGAGCCGGAGGGATTGATCGGTAACCGCCTGACGATCGAGGTTGGTCATGCGGAGAGCAGGGAGTGCGCGGCCGGGGAGCCGGCCAGTCGGAGGAAAACAAGACCAGACGCCGTGTACGCCATGCCGGGGGTGCCCAGTGCCAACCCCGTTTCGCCATGGAGATACTCCTCGAAGGCGAAGTCGCCACGAGTGCCTAACGCCTCAGCGGACCGTTCACGCAGCCGTCCGAGGAAGTCGGCGTGATTGGTACGCGCACACCCCAGCGCCAGCCAGCCCAGCCAGATGGGCCAGATGCCACCGTTATGGTATTCATGGGGCTGATTGCGGAAGGCATGCAGGTGGTAGCGGCGCAACGCGGGCCACGCGGCGTCACCCTCGTGGATCACCGGGTGAAAGGCCGGGGGGAGGGCGCCACGCTGCAAGAAGTTTGTGTCGATCCACTGCAGGGCCTGACCGGCACGTTCCGGCAGGAGCCCCGATACCGCCAGCAGGGCGCAGGCGGCAAGATCGAACATGTCGTGCCGATGGACCGGCGTGAAGGCGGCGATGGGGTGATGGGGCGCGCTCGTGTCGGCGGCGAAGAAGGCCGAGGAAATTCGCTCGGCGATGGCCGCCGACTTTGCGGCCCACGAGGGCTCCTGATACAGGGGAGCCAGCAGCTGCAACGCCCAGGCACGCAACACCTGATCGTAGAGGATGTACCCCTCGTAGATGTATTCATCGGCCCAATTCCCGCCGGTCGGCACATACACGAGGTGCCGTCCATTGTACTCGAGGGCGTTGAGCAGCCGAACCGTCGCACGGACGGAGGCCTCGAAGTGGGACGCCTGAATTACCCCGGCGCGCGCGGCGAGGGCGACCCCCACCAGGTACCAGGTGGCCCCGTCGATGCGTGGGGCGATGGTGCCGAAGCTGACATGATGGGGCTGACCGGGGCGCACTTCGTAGTTGGAGGCGATCTGCCCCTCGTCGCCCTGGTAATCGCGGAGTTGCTCGAGGGTGCGCCCGAAGGACGTCATGACCCTCTGGTCCGCCAGCAGGCAGCCTGCCACGCCGGCCATCACGGCATCGCGAGTGAAGATGGCGCGGTAGTTGGCGGTAGAAGCCAGCGACGCATGGATGCCGTGCGGTCCGCTGAGCTCCTGCAGCAGGGTGGTCGCCCGCTGGTCCAATGAAGAGAGCTCGCTCACCGCGCTTCCGGTCGGCAACGACGAGGCGTGTTCACATGAACGGAGGATAGGGCAGTGGCCGGAACAGCGGCGGCAATCGGGAATCCCTCAGCGACGCGCTTGGCGAAGCCGAGGCTTTCCTTCTGGCAGATCGTGAACATGAATGTCGGGTTTTTCGGCATCCAGTACAGCTTCGGGTTGCAGCAAAGCAACATGAGCCCAATCTACAAGTACCTGGGCGCAGATGAAGCCAGTCTTCCGCTCCTGTGGCTGGCAGGGCCCATGACCGGACTGATTGTCCAGCCGATCATCGGTGCCATGAGCGACCGGACATTGAGTCCCCGCGGCCGGCGCACGCCCTATTTCCTGGTCGGCGCGGTGTTGTGCAGCGTGGCCCTGCTCTTCATGCCGTTCAGCCGCACGTTGTGGATGGCGGCCGGGCTGCTCTGGATCCTTGATGCCGCCAACAACATCACCATGGAGCCCTATCGCGCTTTTGTGAGCGATCGGCTGGATGATTCCCAGCACTCCATTGGATTCCTGACGCAGAGTGCCTTTACCGGGCTCGGGCAGACCTTGTCCTATCTCACCCCCTCGCTGCTGGTGGTGCTGGGCATGAGTCGCGACGCCATGAACTCGCGAGGGATTCCCGTGATCACGGAGATCGCGTTCATCATCGGCGCCGTGTTTTCCATCTCGTCCATTCTGCTGACGGTCCGGACGACCCCCGAACTCCCCCTCACCGAAGCAGAGCGCGCGCGGATCATGGCGCTGCCACGCGGCTTCGGCTCGGCGCTCAAGGAGGTTGGTGAGGCCATGCGTGACATGCCGTCGACCATGAAGCAGCTGGCGGTGATGAAACTCTTCCAGTGGTATGCGATGTTCTGCTACTGGCAGTACATCGTGTTGTCGATCTCGGTCACGATGTTCGGTTCGTCCGACGCCAGCACCGAAGGGTTCCGCGAGGCAGGGCTGATCAACGGGCAGATCGGTGGCTTCTACAACTTTATAGCCTTTGCCGGCGCCTTTGCGATGGTGCCATTCACTCGGCGGTTTGGCCCCAAGGTCATGCACGCCATCTGCCTGACGCTGGCAGGAATCGCGATGATCTCCATTCCCGAGATACGCGACAAGGCGATGTTGTTCATCCCGATGATCGGCATCGGATTGGCCTGGGCCAGCATCATGGGGAATCCCTACGTCATGCTCGCGGGAAGTATCCCGGCCGATCGTGTGGGGGTGTACATGGGGATCTTCAACATGTTCATCGTGATCCCGATGATGATCCAGATCTTCACGCTGCCGTTGTATTACAAGTCGTTGCTGGGCGGAAACCCCGAGAATGTGATCCGGCTGGCGGGCGCGCTGCTGCTCTGTGCGGCGGGTGCTGTCTTGCTGGTGAAGACGCAGCCGAAGGAGGCACGCGCGTGAGGCGACGCCTTGGCGCATGTCTGCTACTCCTGGGTTGTGCAGGGGGCGGTGCCTCAAGAGCGCCGGGCCCTGACGCAGGTGCACGGAATCGGTACGAACCCTCGCGCGATCTGGGACCGCTGTTTCACGAGATCCAGATGGCCCAGCTCTTCCCCGATTCCAAGACGTTTGTTGACGCCGTGCCGCGGGCTCCCGTCGCTGACATACTCGCCGAGTGGAACAGGCAGCGCGCGACGGCTGGCTTCTCCCTGCAGCGGTTTGTCAGCGAACGATTCGATGTTCCGGTGGAGTCGGCAAAGGCCTACGCAAGTGATGCCTCGCAGTCGATGGAGGCGCACATCCGGGGGCTGTGGCCCGTCCTCACGCGCTCACCCGACGCCGCCGACACCCGGTCGTCCCTGCTCCCGTTGCCGTCCCCGTACGTGGTACCTGGCGGACGCTTTCGCGAGGTGTACTACTGGGATTCGTACTTCACCATGCTCGGGCTCGTGGAGAGTGGTCGCACCGACCTGGTGAAGTCGATGCTCGACAACTTTGCCCGGCTGATCGAGACCGTGGGGCATGTGCCTAACGGGAATCGGACCTACTACCTCGGCCGGAGCCAGCCACCCTACTTCGCGGCGATGGTGGGGTTGTATGCCACGGCTACTGATACGATGTCGGCCTATCCGTATCTGGCGGCGATGGAGAAGGAACATGCCTTCTGGATGGATGGCGCCACTACCCTGGCCCCAGGAGGCACGATCCGCCGCGTCATGCGGCTCGCAGATGGCACCACGCTCAACCGGTACTGGGACGACATTCCCGAACCGCGACCCGAGTCGTACCGGGAAGACGTGTTACTGGGCACGTCCCTCCCCGAAGCGCAACGTGCCACCTTCTATCGGCATGTGCGGGCTGCGGCGGAAAGTGGGTGGGATTTCTCCAGCCGATGGATGCGCGATCCGAAGGACCTGCGTACGCTGGAGACCACGAACATCATCCCGGTGGACCTCAACGCCCTCTTGTACCACGCCGAGCGTACCATTGCGGCGTTGCGTCGCAAACGTGGGGCTGCAGGTGACGCCCAGGTGGCGAGTCGTTTTGCCGCTGCGGCTGAGGCGCGTCGTGCCGCGTTGCAACGTCTGGCGTTTGACGAGCGCGAGGGTTTCTACTTTGATGTGCGATGGCCCCGCGCTGAGCGGGTGACCGACCGGCCGACCCTGGCCGCGGCGAGCGCGCTCTACTTTGGCGTGGCGACGGCTGAGCAGGGTCGCGCGGTGGCCGCACGGCTCGAGCGTGACTTTCTCAAGAGTGGTGGGTTTGTCACCACGCAGATCAACTCCGGACAGCAGTGGGATGCACCGAATGGCTGGCCCCCGCTGCAATGGCTGGCGATGGAAGGCGTGCGGGGCTACGGTCGCGCCGATCTCGCGGATGTGGCGCGGGATCGCTGGCTGGGGCTCAACCGGCGCACCTATCAGGCCACGGGGAAGATGACGGAGAAGTACGATGTGGTCGACGCGGCGCGGCCCGCAGGCGGCGGCGAGTATCCCACGCAGGATGGCTTCGGCTGGAGTAACGGTGTGGCGCTACGCCTCTCGGCCGACGCCGCCCGACGGGTGAAACCGTGACGAGTTCCCGCGATGCACGCACGAAAGGACTGTTCTGGATCGGCATCGCCGGGCTCATCGTGTACGAGGCGGTGAACGTGTATTTCATCATGCCCATGCCGGGCAGCCAGCGAATGCGCAGTCTCGACCTTGCCTACGCGATCCATACCTGGCGGTGGCCCGTGCGTCTGGCGTTAGGCGCGCTTGCTCTGGCCGGGGCGGCGAGCTGGTGGCGACCGGGTGGCAGACGCCGCTGGGTCGGGGTCGTCGCGGTGGCCGCAGTCGCCGTGGTTGCTTATGCGGCCAACTTCCGGATGGCGGCCGACCAGACATTCAAGCAACCCCGCACGCTTTCAATGCTGCCGACTGCTCGAAATCGTGTGGCCGGTGACCGGCTCGTCGTGGGCGTGGAAGTGAATGGCGAGGCGCGTGCCTACCCACTGCAGTACATCGGCTACCACCACCAGGTGCGCGACTCGGTTGGTGGGGTCCCGGTGATGGTGAGTTACTGCACCGTGTGCCGCACCGGTCGTGTGTACTCCCCGATCGTGGACCGCAGGCCCGAACGCTTCCGGCTTGTTGGAATGGATCACTTCAATGCCATGTTCGAGGACGAAACGACGGGAAGCTGGTGGCGTCAGGCGAATGGGGAAGCGGTTACCGGTGAACGGAAGGGTGCCACGCTGCAGGAAATCCCCTCGCTGCAAGTGACACTAACCGAGTGGCTGGCGCTGCATCCCCGTTCGCTCGTTATGCAGGCGGATCCTGCTTTTGCTGGCGAGTACGCCAAGGACTATGCATTTGAAAACGGATCGAGCCGCAAGACACTCACGGGCACCGATACCACGTCGTGGGGTGAGAAGTCGTGGGTCATCGGCATCGAATACAATGAACAGAGCAAGGCCTTCGACTGGAATGTCCTGCGGCAGGCGCGGGTGATCAACGATGACGTCGGTGGGCTGCCGGTGGTCATAGCGCTGGCGCCCGACAACGCCTCGTTCTACGCCTACGAGCGACCCAGTCCCGACCTGGTGTTCACGGTGCAGGGTGATTCTCTCATGGCTGGTGGCCAGGTGTGGCCCGTGAGTGGGCGCGCGTTAGGCGGGCTCCGCCGGCTCAAGGCGAGCCAGGAGTTCTGGCACAGCTGGCGGGAGTTTCACCCGGGCACCACGCGATAGCAGGCCGCGCGCCGCCCGTGCCAGTGGTCAGCCGTATCCGCCAGTCGCCATGCGTTTGCCGGACTGCTCATAGTCCGCGGGTGTCATGTCACTCACGCCGGAGGCATCGATCCAGCGGTTGTAGAAGTTGAAGAGGGCACACACCGTCATGGCGTCGTAGAGTGCCTCCTCGCTCCACCCCGCGGCCTTTGCCTCGTCGATGTCGGCAGGCCCCATCTGGTTGGACGAACGGTTGACCTTGTCGACAAAGGCAAACAGCGCCTTCTCGGCGGGCGTGATCGGGGCCGTGGTGTAGTCGGCGAGGACGGCGTCGACGAGGGCCCTGCTGCCTAACAACTCCGCCGCGACCGCGGCGTGTGAGCCGATTCAAAACGGGCAGTCGTTGCGGCGAGAGGTAAATGCGGCAATCAGCTCGCGTTGTCCCGGCGACAGCGGCGACGGCCCGCGCATTACGGCGTGGGTGAACTTCGCCAGGTGATCGGTGCGGTCGGGTTTGAAGGCGAAGAGGTGCATGATCTGCGGTATGGTCGCACCAGCGGTGCGCATGCCATCGATCCTGCGGGCGTAGGCACCCGAACCGCTCGCGTCTTCAACCTCTTTGAGAAACATGCGATGCATGACTATCTCCTTCCTTGGCGGAGGTTTCCTTGCGCTCGGGGGACGACGCTCATTGCACTGGAAACACACACCCCGCCCGTGGCGGGATGGTGATGGTTGTGCCGCCGTCTCCGGGCCGGGCCGCCGGACAGACGCTGAGCAAGTCGTCGCCGAGCCGGCCCACTGCCACCGTCACCTTCATTTCACCTTTGGCGTTGTTGAGCGCCACCACTGTCTTGCCGCGGCGGTAGGCAAAGACCGCATCATTCGCGACGAGGTGTTCCATGGGGGCGGTGCGCAGGTCTGCGCGTTGCGCGCGAATGGCAAGCAGACGCTGTACGTGCGACCAGACCTCCTGCTGTACTGCGGTACGGCCAGTCGCTTCAAAAGCGCTGGCCGCGTCACCTGCCCATCCGCCCGGAAAGTCGCGGCGATTATCCGGGTCGTTTCCGCCAGGGAGAGCCACCTCGTCACCGTAGTAGATGAGCGGTGTGCCGCGTGCCGTGAGCATGAAGGTGTACGCCAGCTTGAGGCCTTGCACGGTGGCACCCTGCTCGTTCATGAACCTCGACACATCGTGGAGGCCCAGAAACGTCACGAGGGATGACGGGGTTTTGTAGAGATGATCGCGCGACAACATCTGCGCAACATCCTTGATGGAGCGCCCCGAGGCAAAGGCACTGCGGATGGCGTAGTAGAGCGGAAAGTCGAAGAGTGCGTCGACCTTGTCGTCGAGGCCATCATGCTTGGTGCGGCCCCCTTCGAAGAAGGCAATCATCGCGGGATCGCCATCAAAGACCTCGCCCACCACGTCCACCCGCGGGTACTCGCGCTTGATCGCCGCCATCCACGGTTTCCAGAACGACCGCGGCACATACGGCCACGTATCCTGGCGGATGCCGTCGATGCCGGTCATCCCCACCCACCAGAGGGTGTTCTGGATGATGTAGCGCGCGACCTCGGGATCGTCCTGATTGAGGTCAGGCAGAATGTTGATGAACCAGCCGTCCAGCGTGGCGCGGCGCATCGCGTCGGTAGAGTATGGATCGGCCAGGGTCCACGTCTGCCAGGTTTCGTCGAGATGCTTCGCTTCGGTGCCGTGGTACCAGGTGGGTGTCGGCGCGTCCTGCACCCACGGGTGATACGGTCCCGAGTGGTTGGCCACCATGTCGAGCACGATCTTGATGCCCATGGTGTGTGCCTCGTCCACCAGTGCGCGCACACTCGCCATGTCACCGAGATGTTCATCGACGGCGTAGAAGTCCGTGGCCCCGTAGCCGTGATAGTCGGTGATCGGCTGGTTGTCGTACGTTTCCTTGCGGTTCAGAGCGTTGTTGTTGTCATAGATCGGGTTCATCCAGATAGTGGTGATCCCGAGGCTCTTGAGGTACGGGAGCTTCTGTCTGACCCCAGCCAGGTCGCCCCCGTGGTAATAACGTCCCTTGCTGCGGTCGTGCAGGCCGGGCGAGACCGCCGGGTTGTCATTCGCCGTGTCGCCGTTCGCAAAGCGATCAGGCATGAGGAGGTAGAACACATCGTTAGGCCCGAAACCCTGGAAACGCCCAGCCGACCCGAGCCGTGGTGCAATGGCAAAGGGGGCGCTGGCCGAACCGGCGGCAGACCGCACGGTGAGCGGATACGAACCGGGACGTGTGTTGTTGCCGATCGCCACGTCGGCAAACAGGTAGGTGCCGCTGCTGTTCACCTTCACATTGCTGCAGCGCAGCCGTCCGCAGTCCAGACGTGCCCCGGTGAGGTTCTGCCCGCGGAGCATGACTCTCACGGGATTCACCGTGCTCCCGGCCCACCAATTGGGGGGCTCCACTTTCGTCACGGCCGGCGCCTGAGCCAGCGCGATTCCCGGCAGCCACGCCACCAGCATCAGCAGGGATCTCGAACAATGCCTCACGCGGTCTCTCCCTTGTCATTCACCCGCAGCACCAGCAGGGCAGCAATGATCATGAACACGCCACCTGCCACCACGGCCGCCATCCGGTTGTTGTCCAGCAGGTTGTTCATCACCCAGCCGAAGCCTAACGATGCGACAATCTCGGGAATCACGATGAAGAAGTTGAAGATCCCCATGTAGATCCCGGTTTTCCCCTCGGGCAGCGACCCGGCCAGCATGGAGTAGGGCATGGAGAGGGTGCTGGCCCACGCGATGCCAACACCGGTCATGGAGAGCAGCAGCAGATTGGGATTCTTGATGAAGGCGACCGAGATGAGTCCCGCAGCCCCGGCGAGCAGACAGATCATGTGCGTGCCCTTGCGGTCGAACTTGCGGGCCAGCGGCGGGAGGCAGAACGCAAAGACAAAACACACGAGGGAGTAGGCCCCGAAGCAGACCCCCGCCCATGCCACACCTTGCTGATACAGCGGTGAACTGGTGTCCGGTGCGCCGAAGACGTTTCGCGCGACCGCGACGGGGAAATAGAGCCACATGCAGAAGAGACCCAGCCAGGTGCAGATCTGCACAGGGGCCAGGCGACGCATGGTCTCCGGCATGTGGGCCACCGCCTCCCGGATCTCGCGCACCATCGCCATCGCCCCTCGGCTCTCCGCCTTCTTGCGTTGGAACTCGGCAAGGTCGGCCGGGGGATGCTCCTTCGTGGTGAGAATGGTGTACAGCACCGCCCCGAGGAATGCCGCAGAGCCGATGTAGAACGAGAGCCGCACCGTCATGGGGATCGTGCCAGGCGTGCTGTCCGCCACACCGAACCAGTTGGTGAGCATCCACGGCATGGCGCTGGCGATGACGGCCCCGAGCCCGATGAAGAAGCTCTGCATGGCAAAGCCGCGTGTCCGTTCCGATTGAGGCAGCAGGTCGGAGACAAAGGCGCGGAAGGGCTCCATCGAGACGTTGATGGAGGCGTCGAGGATCCAGAGCAGTCCTGCCGCCATCCAGAGCGTGCTCGATTGCGGCATGAAGATGAGCGCACACGAGCTGAGCAGGGCGCCGATGAGAAAGAAGGGGCGACGCCTGCCTAACGTTGGCGACCAGGTGTTGTCGCTCAGATGCCCGATGATCGGTTGCACCAGCAACCCGGTCAGGGGTGCGGCCAGCCACAACATGGGAATCTCGTCGGGGCTGGCGCCGAGGTATTCATAGATGGCGCTCATGTTCGCCATCTGCAGCGCCCATCCGAACTGAATGCCCAGGAACCCGAACGACATGTTCCAGATGGTGCCAAACGAAGTACGATGGGCGACGTGGGCTGGTGCGGCGACCCGGTTCTGCGGCATGCTGGTCATGGCTTCCTCTCAGGAACGCTTCGGACACGCGAGTCGCGTGTCTACCGATCGTACGTTTGCACCATCTCCTTCAGCCGAGCTCGAATGTCCGGCGTCACCTGGTCCCACGAAAAGCGCCATCCCCAGTTGCCCGCCTGACGACCAGGGAGGTTCATGCGTGCTTCGTTCCCGAGACCCAGAACGTCCTGCATCGGGATCAGCACGGTATTGGCCACCGATGCCAACGCAGTGCGGATCAGTGTCCAGTGCATCTCACTCCCATCCGCACCGAGATAGCGCCGGGCAAAAGCCTTTTCCTTCTCCACATCCGAGGCATCGCGTGTGGAGTCGCCGGCGCCGGAGTTCCACCATCCCACGGTAGTGTCGTTGTCATGCGTGCCCGTGTACACCACGCGGTCCTTCGGGTAGGTGTGCGGCTGGAATTCCTTGGCCTGGCCGTCGCCGCCAAAGGCAAACTGCAGAATGCTCATGCCGGGGAATCCGCACGCCTCGCGCAGCTGCTCCACCTCGGGCGTGATGAGGCCCAGATTTTCCGCGACAATCGGGAGGGTGCCGAGTGCGCCCTCGATGGCGCGGAAGAGCTCGACACCAGGACCCTTCACCCATCTGCCATCCACGGCGGTCGCGGCGTCGCCCGCCACTTCCCAGTAGGCCTCGAAGCCGCGGAAGTGATCGATGCGTACGAGGTCAAACTGATGAAGGGCGGCGCGCATCCGCCGGATCCACCAGGCGTACCCGCTTGCCTTCATGGCATCCCAGTCGTAGATGGGGTTGCCCCAGAGCTGTCCTGTTGCGGAGAAGTAGTCCGGGGGCACACCGGCTTGCACCTTGAGTGTCCCGTTGTCGTTCAGACGGAAGAGCTCGGGGTTGGCCCAGACGTCGGCGGAATCGTGCGCGACGTAAATGGGGAGATCCCCCATGAGTTTGATGCCACGCTCTGTCGCCGCCTTCTGCAGCGTGTCAAACTGCGCAAAGAAGAGATACTGCTCGATCTTGATGGCATCGATGGCGTCGGCGAGGCGCTGGCGCCAGCGTGCGAGGGCGTCGGGATCGCGACGCGCGGCACCGGCCTCCCAGTACGGCCAGGCGATGCCGCCGTGCGCTTGCTTGAGCGCCATGAAGAGCGCGTAGTCCACCAGCCAATCCGAGTTGCGATCAAGAAATGACAGATACGCGTCGGTCGGCTTGAAGGCCGTCACCGCCTTGCTGACCAGCGCGCGTTTGTGCTCGATCACCCGACCGAAGTCGACGGTGTGGGCAGGAAAACTCGCCAGTTGTGCCGGGACTTCGATGAGCAGTGGGTTGCCGGCGAACGCGGAGAAACACTGATAGGGCGAATCGCCGTACCCCGTCGGACCCAGCGGAAGGACCTGCCAGATCTTCAGCCCGCTTTCAGCGAGGAAGTCGAGGAACTTGAGCGATTGGCTGCCGAGTTCGCCGATACCGTTGTTCCCGGGGAGGGAGGTGGGATGGAGCAGAATTCCCGACGAACGAGGAAAGACCATCGTGTTGTGACAGGGATGAATTGGGAGCTGGAGCGGTCGCGCCCGCGCATAGATAACCGATGTCCGGTCGAGACGCGGGGCCGCCAAAGATGTGCGGCCAATGCGCGCGGAGCCAGAACGAGGTTGGCCCGGAAGTGGTTGTGAATCTTGAACTTGAGTCCGGAGACCGGGCGCAAACGATTGCGGAGGAAAGCGAGGGTGGTCGCCTGGCTACTGCCTCAGGGCTGTTGGGCCCGAGGCGAGGGGTAGTACGGACTAAAGCGTTGCCACAATGAAAACAGGCTGCCGATGGTCGGCAGCCCGTCTTCGCATCGCTAACCGGGATCAGGGCACGTTGAACGTCTTGGTGAGCTGGCTGGTGAGCCCACCGTTATCCGTGACCGTCAGCGTCCACGTCAACGTTCTGGCGCTCTGCCAGCTCTTGGTGAAGGTGGGGAGTGTCGACACCACCTGGCCCACACCGTTTGTCCAGCTGTAGCTGACAATGCTCCCGTCGGGGTCGCTCGATCCACTCCCGTTTGCCGTGCAGGTGTGCGCCGGTGCCGGAAGGCAACTGATCGTCCAGGCGGCGACGGGCGGTTGATTACCCCCGGTGAGCGTAACCGACTTGGTCAGGCTGTTGGTCAACCCGCCGCCATCGGTGACGGTGAGCGTCACCTGATAGGTGCCGGCCCGGGCATACGTGTGTGACACGGTGGCGCCGGTTCCGGTTGTGCCATCACCAAAGGTCCAATTGTATGAGACGACGCCGACGTCGTCCGTGGAATTCGCGCCGTTGAAGGTGCAGGTCCGCGTCGTGCTGCTGCAGCTGCGCGAAAAGCGGGCGACGGGTGGCTGATTGCCCGGGGGCGCCACACTGGGAATCACGAAATCAGCGACCTTCCCTCTGGTTTTGTCGAAGGTCCGGGTCCCGAGAGTGGCTCCATCGATGAGGAAGGCGATGGCGCCCACGCCGCATAACCCGGTGTGTGCAAAGGTCACGACCCCGGCGGCGTTTGTGGTGCCACTGACCACCTTGTTGGTCCAGTAGTCATCCATGAACCGGCCACTCACCTGTGCGTTGGCGAGGGGTGCCCCGGTTTCGCTCGTCATGGTGACGGTCGCGGTGCTGTAGTTGTACATCTTCCCGCCCTGGAAGCAGCTCCCGGGGGCTGCGGGATCCTGCACAAACTGGCCGGTCATCACCAGGGTGCTGGACACCAGGCAATTCACACCGCACGGGACGGCGGGCGTCAGCTTTACCAACCGCGCACTGCGGCCGAGCATGATCGACGCAAGCATCTGCCCCGAGTTGTTCATGGTCCCGACGCCGGTGAGCGCGGCGGAGCCGTAGGCGGGGGAGACAAGGGACGCGAGGGCCTGGCCGAGTCCGGTCGGTCCGGCGGCAATCATCGCGGTGCTTTGCACGGTGAAGGCGACATCCTGTGCGGAGTTGATTGCACCAATCCCGGCACGCGACAGGTTGCCAGTTCCTGCGCTCGATAACTGTTGCCAGGTGCCGCCACTCGTCAGGCGGAACGGATAACGCAGATTCTGGCTCCCGATCGTGATGAGCAGATGGGCCATATCACCGTTGTCGTTGATCGCGCTGCCATTGGACGCCAGCCCCGTGAACCCCAATGGTGGGGCGGGCAACGTGACCACGCTCGCGGGGTTGCCCAGCTGATACCGATGGTACCAGGTGACCACCTTGCCCCCCGGACTCATCGCCGCCGGCCGCTCGTTAGGGTATCCCTGGGTTTTCAGGTCGATCATGCCCGTTGCCTGGGACCACATGAAGGGCACCGTAAGTGTGGGTATGGCGCCACCCTGGGTGGCCCACCCGACCATCCGCCCCTGGTCGTCGAGCCCAGCCAGCTCGGCGCTCGATGTCCCGGGGAAGGTCCCGCGATCCTGGGCGGTGTATGCCAGCCCGTTTGGAGTCCACGTTGCTACACGGGTGCTGCTGCCAATGAGTCCCACCACGCCGCCGATAAGCCCCTGATTGTTGATGTGGAGTGGGTACTGGCTGCCGCTGGTGTAACCAGGCACCAGTGGCAGCACGATCCGGTTTCCGGCACGCCAGACAACGTTCTCCTCTGGCGGCAGGCAAAACGGGCCACAGCCGGGGTCGGCGTATGAACGGCCGACGACGTCACCGGCATCGTTGAGGTCGAACCCGGTCGCAGCGGTCCCTACGAAATCGGCGACGTACACACTCGCGACCTGCGAAGCGCCGGGGAGCAGACCGGCCGAGGCCGCGACTGCCCGTCGACTCAAGATGGGATCGGTCGCCTCTCGGCAGGCAGCGGCCATCAGAGACAGTGCGAGGACTGCGGCAGCAGCGGATCTGGACATGAGTTGTTTCTCCATGGGGTCGGGCCCGCGTCCCGGGACCTGCGAGGAGTGACATTCACACCTCGTGCCACCGGGGGTGTCCGACTCGTTAGGCGCCTGAGCTCGGCCGCTCGACGCTGGGAAGACTAACGCAACGCGACCCGCTCTTGAGTGAGGATTCGGAGGATCTCATGTGAGGGGCTGCCTGAGTCGTTGTGTTTCGCCTGGGATCGATGCCTGCAACGAACCATTGCAGTAGCTCGGCCGACGCGCGGTCAGGCTTAGCCGGAGGCTCCTGCAAACGGGCATGCCGGCAGAACGGCCGGGCTCGCTGGCAAGCGAGCTCTGCGACAGCCAATAGGAGGCCACTGCTGATGGGGCACCCTCCAAGAATCCAAGCGGGGTCCACCCCAGCCCCCGAGGGAACCTCGGGAGCGAGTTGAAAAGGTCCAGTGACGCACAGGATAGCGATCGCGATGAGGGGGTCTCAGGTGGGGCGTTCCTGACCGATCACTGGTGTTTACACCCCAGACCGGAGCGGACACTTTTGAAGTAGAGAGTTCCAGCAACTTCGAGCGCGTGACTGCGGTGCGCTGACTCCCTGACCG
The DNA here is from genome assembly GCA_902826615.1 of uncultured Gemmatimonadota bacterium. Taxonomy (GTDB): domain Bacteria; phylum Gemmatimonadota; class Gemmatimonadetes; order Gemmatimonadales; family Gemmatimonadaceae; genus RBC101. The sequence goes on along the minus strand of CADEFN010000002.1, from coordinate 70,579 downwards.
TGTGGGAGGGACGCGCAGGAGGGAAAAGGTGAGTTACAGGACCGCCCTGTTTGCAACGCTGGTGGTGGGAAGCGCCGCAGATGCGCAGGTGTCCACACGCATGCTTGAGCGCGCCGAGCACGAACACCCGGACCCCTTCACGCGGATCACCTACATCCGCGAACTGCGCGACCGACGCGTGGTGGTGGCCGATGCACGTGATGCGCAGCTGTTCCTGGTCGACCTGGCGCGCGGCGCAAAGACGACGGTTGCCCGCCAGGGCGCTGGCCCCAGGGAGTTCCGGGTCCCGGCGGCCCTGACTGCCCTGCCCGGCGACAGCACCTGGGTGTGGGATGTCATGAACGCGCGATGGCTCGTGCTCGACCCTGCGGCCGCACCGGTTGGCACCCTCGCCTTCCGAGACGCACCACAGATGGTGTGGACGGCCGAGTACTTCGGGGTGGATGCTGCCGGCCGGTTGTATGCACAGCGGGAGGGGTACAACGCCGAGCGGCCGTCGGATGGCGCCACGGGCGAGACTGTGATCGTGCGGGTGGATCGTCGCACGTGGAAAATCGACACGGTAACAACCTTGCGTGTGCCAAAAGGTCGGCAGATGGGCGCGCGCTCGCTTCCCGGCGGGATGATACGCGACATCAACAACCGCCCGCTCGCGCCCGAAGACATTGCCGCCGTCGCCCCCGATGGTCGAGTGGCCGTGGTGCGCGTGCCGGAGTATCGCGTGGAGTGGCACCCGGTGACCGGCACGGCCGTGGTTGGGGCTCCCATCGAGCACGAGCGTATTCCGGTGACCGACGCCGAACGGCGGGCGTTCGTGCAGTCGCAGACACGGCCCGGGAAGATCTTTGTGGTTCAACACCCGAGCGGCGCGACGAAGTCAGCACCGACGCCGCGGATCACTCGGATGCCAGAGGGTGCGCTCGACGAAGAGGCGAACTCCCTCCCGTGGCCCTCGCACCTGCCACCGGTACGAGGCACCGCTCTGGTGGATCCCAGCGGCACACTGTGGGTGCCGCGCAGCCGACCGCATAACGACTCCACTCCATCCTTCGATCTGGTCGACGGCCGAGGACGTGTGACCGCGCGCATGCGGCTCCCGGTCCGTACCCGGCTCGCGGGATTCGGGCAGGGAAGTGTGTATCTGGTGCGCGTCGATGATGACGACCTGGAGTATCTGCAACGCTACCGACTCCCGTGAGGCCGTCGAGGAACGCCCGACCGGGCCGCCTCGCCCCTCGGCGACCCGCCCGGCCCGAGCCCCCCGCGGCTGACGAATGTCGTCTGCCATCCAGAACCTTACGGGAGCCTTTCGCGCCCCCGCACATCCATACACTTTAGATCACACGCGAGGAGCCCCGCGGCCGCCTGCTGCCCGGCCCTCGCAGACCTACCCCCACCCCTTGGTGTACCTATGCGAGAATCTGGTCGTAGCGGGAGGGCGGCACGGGTCCTTGGCGCAGTCTTCGCGCTGAGCCTCGTGCCCGTCCTGTTGGTTCAAGCCCAGGCAAGAACGGTCACGGGCCGAGTGACTGCCGTTGATGGTGGACGCCCACTCCAGGGTGTCACTATCGTGGTACGCGGGACCAACACCGGAGCCATGACCGACTCGGCTGGTTCCTACCGCGTGACCCTGCCAGCCAGCCGGAGCGTGGACATGCTCACGTTTCGCCTGATCGGGTACAAGCCGACCGATGTGTCGGTGCAGGGGCGGAACACCGTCGATGTTGCGCTGGAGACCGCAACCACTCAGCTCTCCAGTGTCGTGGTAACGGCTAACGCGATCGTGCGCGAGACCAAGGAGCTCGGGTATTCGGTGGCGCAGATCGAACCGGCACAGCTCACCGTGGCACGAAGCTCCAACGTGCTCAACCAGGTGGCTGGCAAGATTGCCGGTGTGCGCATCACGCAGCAGTCGGGCACCGTCGGTGGCGGCAGCAAGGTCGTCATCCGCGGCGTGAACTCGATTGCGTCGGCCAGCGAGCCCCTCTTTGTGGTGGACGGTGTGCCGATTTCCAACTCCTCCTTCGCCGGCTCGGAAACCGAGATCGTCACCGGTGGTGTGGACGTTGGCAACCGGGCGCAGGACCTCAACCCGGACGACATCGAGTCGATGTCCGTGCTCAAGGGCGCCGCCGCATCGGCGCTGTACGGTTCGCGTGCGCGCAACGGCGTGATCGTGGTGACGACCAAACGTGGTCGTGCCGGCCAGAAGCGCTTTACGTACAACGGCTCCTTCCGCACTGACAACATCTTCCGCGAGCCCGACTTCCAGAACGAATACGCTCAGGGCAACCTCGGCGTCTACAACAACGCCAACGCCAATGGGTGGGGGCCGAAGATCACGGGGCAGACCGAGCCGAACATCCTTGGCGTGCCCGAGGTGTTGCGCGCGGATCCCAACAACTTCTCGGACTTCTGGAACACGGGTGTCACCAACGTCCATGCGATGTCGTGGGATGGTGGCACGCCGACCAGTGACTACCGCCTCGGCGGGACATGGCTCGGCCAGAGCGGTATCGTGCCAAACTCCGAACTGCAACGGTATACCCTGGCGCTGAACGCCGGGCAGCGCTACACCGAGAAATTCAGCCTCCGTCTGGCGGCCAACTATGTCCGGTCCAACTCATCGGGTCGCGCGTCGCAGGGCCAGAATGGTCAGAGCATTCCGATGTCGCTGTGGACGTTCACGCCGCGCACGTTGTCTACGGAGTTCCTGCGGTCCGACCGGCAGCGTGCCGACGGGCGCGCCGGCTCGATTGACGGCACCGGCACCAGCAACAACATGTACTGGGTGACGGACAACAACGGTCTCAACAACTCCATCGACCGCCTGTTCGGCAATGCCCTCGCCTCGTACGACGTGAACAGCTGGCTCAACCTCTCGTTCCGCGGGGGAACCGACATCGCGGTCGAGAATCGCCGCTTTGTGACCCGCAAGGGAACGCGCGGGCGACTCGATGGTCAGTTCGACACGCAGGATTTCAACGAACGCGAACTGAACACGGACTTCATCGCCACGGTCACCCGGCAGGTTACGCCGAGCCTGGGTTTCAAGGGTGTGCTCGGCCACAACTTCAACAAGCGTACGTTCAAGCGGCAGCGCGTGTTCAGTCAGGGCCTCAACGTCGACGGGCTCTACACGCAGGCCAATGCCCAAACTAACGAGGCCACGAACTTCTTCTCCGAACGGCAGATCTATGGCGCGTACGGCGATCTCGGCTTCTCCTGGAAGGACTATCTCTTCGTGAACGTCACCGGACGCAATGACTGGTCCTCCACGCTTCCGGTCGACAACAACCGCTACTTCTATCCTTCCATTTCCACCGGCTTTGTGCTGTCGGACGCGTTCAAGGAGGCCTCGGTCTTCAAGAACGGCACGGTGAGCTTCGCGAAGCTGCGCGCCAACTGGGCGAACGTGGGTTCGGACGAGGAGCCCTATCAGCTCGCCTTCACGTATTCGCCACTCACGCAGCAGAGCGACATCTACACATTCAACCAGAGCTTCCCGTTCAATGGGGCGTCGGCCTTTGGCGCTACAAACGTCATTCCTCCCAAGAACCTCAAACCGCAGCGGCAGAACTCATGGGAAGTGGGTGGTGAGTTCCGCATGCTCAAGGACCGTATGGGTGTGGATCTCACGTACTACGACGTGAAGAACTACGACCAGATCGTGTCGATCTCGACTCCGGAGACGAGTGGATTCCGTGCGCGCCGCCTCAACGTGGGCCAGATTTCCAACAGTGGCATCGAAGCGCAGATCAACTACGCCGTGCTGCAGGCCGCCCGCAACGGTTTCCAGTGGGACATTGGCGCCAACTGGAGCCGCAACCGCAACACGGTCGACAGCCTCGCCGACGGGCTTTCCGAGTTCATCGTCACGGCTGGCGACGGATTCGGTACCTTCATCGCGGCGCGCAAGGGCACCACGTTCCAGATTCAGGGTGTCGGGTTCCAGCGTGACTCCGCCACGGGCCAGTACCTCATCAACCCGGCCAATGGACTTCGTATTCCAGGGAACCGGCGTCTCTTCGGCAACATTTATCCAGATTGGATCGGTGGGATCAACAACACCTTCCGGTACCGTAATGCGTCGCTCTCCTTCCTGGTCGACATTCGCAAGGGTGGTGTGCTGATGTCCAACACCGTGTCGGCCCTCCGCTCGTCAGGCACGGGTGCCGAGACGGCTGACCGGACGCCCTTTGTCCAGAAGGGTGTGATCCGCAATGCCGATGGATCCACCAGACCTAACGATGTGCCGGTAGCGAGTGTCCAGCAGTACTGGGGCAACCTCGACAGCTCGGTGAGCCCGGAGAACAACATTTTTGACGGGTCGTACACCAAGCTCCGCGAACTCCAGTTCAGCTACAAGCTGCCGAACTCCTGGGCGAATGCCCTGCGCAGCAGCGACGCGGTGTTCTCGCTCGAAGGGCGCAACCTGTGGCTGATTTCGAGCAAGGTGCCGCACATCGATCCCGAGTCCAACGTGCACGGTGCATCGCTCATCGGCGAAGGGATCGAACGCAACAACCTTCCGTCGACCCGCTCGTTCGGCTTCAATCTCCGTTTGACCTACTAGTCGTCCTTCCCTGAGGATTTCTCCATGACCAATCGCAATCACACCATGATCCAGCAGGCTCGGCGACTCGGCGTAACGGCCCTCGTGGGACTGGCCACCGTTGGCTGCTTCGAGGATGGGGCATTGAATGTCGATCCCAACCGATCGACCACCGCCGAACCGGCACTGCTCTTTGCCGGCGCGGAGGTGAAGTTCTCCCTGCTCCGTGTCGCGGAACTCACCTGGCCCGTGTCGCTTATGAATCAGCAGTGGGCCTCGGGCGCCGCCTGGGGACTGCAGCAGGCGCAGTACGACCAGACGCGTGTGCGTAGCGCGTGGGGCTCCATTTACACCGACGTGCTCAAGAACCTGGTGCTCGCACGCCGTGAGGCCGAATCGCGCACGCCCAAGCCGAACAATACGATCGCTCAGCTCAAGATCTACGAAGCGTTTGTCTACTCGCAGACCACGTATCTCTGGGGCGACATCCCGTTCAGCGAGGCGGCCACCGGCGACGTGGACTTTCCGAAGTTTGACACGCAGCAGGATGTGCTGAACGGCACGATCAAGATGCTGGACGACGCCATCGCCCTCATCGACGCCACGTCGGCGCGGATCACGGCGCCAAACGACCTGTACTACGGCGGCGATATGGCGAAATGGCGCCGCTTTGCCAACTCGCTCAAGTTCCGCATCCTGATGACGATGGTGGATGCGGATGCCTCCAAGTCGGCTGCCATCGGCGCCATGGCCACGCAGACGATGATCGCGTCGCGCGGCGATGAGATGAAGTTCCCCTACTTCGATTCGCCCGGCCGCCAGAACCCGCGTTTCTCGTTCACGCAGATCTTCCGCGGTGGCGTGCAGCAGGACTGGTACGCGTCAAAGGTCATGTTCGACGAGATGGTACCGCTCAACGATCCGCGGCTCCCGATTTTCTATCAGCCGGGACCGGGCGCCTCAGCCAACGAGTTTCTCTCCCTCGTTGGAGTAGAGCCCCGCACACCGCGTTCTTCGCTGGTGCACCTGAACCTGCTCAAGGCCAACCTCCCGGAAGTGTCCTTCTCGTACTCCGAGCAGCTGCTGCTCGAAGCCGAGGCGATCGCGCGTGGGTTCTGGCCCGGTGGCATCGGGATCGCCGATGCGCGCTATCGCACCGGTGTCCGCGAATCGATGGGAGCGTTAGGCGTTCCGACGGCATCGATCGACACCTATGTGAATGCCCTCCCGACCCTCAACGCCACCAACTGGCGTCGTGAAATGAACCGGCAGCAGTGGCTGGATCTTTTCATGCGCCCGCTGGAAGCCTGGGTGCAGTGGAAGCGCAGCGGCCCGGCAGGGCAGGAGTATCCCGTCCTGACGCCGCCACAAGGTGCCCTCGTGGGTAACGTGGTTCGCCGACTGACCTACCGGAGCGAAGAGATCAACTCCAACCCCAACACGCCGAAGCCTGTGCCGCAGCTTGACGCGCGTGTCTGGTTCGACAAATGACCGAACACACCCTTCCGGGGCGTCGCCGCAGCTGGCGGCGCCTCGCGGTGGCGGCGCTGCTGACGGCGCCCTTCACCCTGCAGGCGCAGGCCAACCGGAAAGTCCGCATCGACACTGATGCCGGACCGATTGTCGTTGAGGTATACCAGGACAAGGCGCCGATTACGGCCGCCAACTTCATGCGGTACGTCTCGGAGCAGCGCTACGATGGCGGGGCGTTCTATCGTGTGGTCACGATGAAGAACCAGCCCACCAGCCCGGTGAAAATCGAGGTGATCCAGGGCGGGATCGACATGGACACCACCAAGCGACTCCCCGCCATCGGGCATGAGACCAACGACAAAACCGGGATCAAGCACCTCGACGGCATCATCAGCATGGCGCGTGGGGCCCCGGGGTCGGCGTCGAGTGAGTTCTTCTTCTGCATCGGTCCGCAGCCCGAGCTGGACTTTGGTGGCAAGCGGAATCCCGATGGGCAGGGCTTTGCCGCCTTCGGCAAGGTGACGCAGGGAATGGACATTGTCCGGCGTATTCAGCAGATGCCGGCCGACGACGCCCCACCACAACGTCTCAAGAGTGTGGTGCGCATACGGAGCGTGCGAGTAATATGAGGTAACACACACCATCGGACTCGATGGCTGATTTGCTGACCATGACAGACGCCGGTCTCTATTGCGAGGCCGGCGACTTTCATATCGACCCCTGGCGGCCCGTCCCTCGAGCCGTCACAACACACGCACACTCCGACCACGCGCGCGCGGGGAGCGAGCTCTACATCGCGGCAGCTGAAGGTGTTTCGCTGCTACAGCATCGGCTCCCTGGTGCCAGGGTGGAGGGACTGGAGTGGGGCGAAACGCGCACCATTCATGGTGTGCGGGTCTCGCTGCATCCGTCCGGGCACATCCGCGGTGCGGCGCAGGTGCGTGTTGAACATGGAGGCGAGGTGTGGGTGGCGTCGGGCGACTATAAACGCGAAGCCGACCCGACCTGCCGCCCCTTCGAGGTCGTGCGCTGCCACACCTTCATCACCGAAGCCACCTTTGCCCTCCCGGTGTACCGGTGGGCCGGACCAGATGCGGTGATGGCCGACGTGGTCAGCTGGTGCCAGGCCACCATGGCCAGCGATGGGTGTGCGGTCCTGCTCACCTACACGTTAGGCAAGGCGCAGCGGCTGCTGGCCGAGCTGGCTCCGCATCTGGAGGCCCCCGTCCTGGTTCACGGCGCGGTCGAACCACTGAACGCATTGTATCGCGCGGCGGGTGTCACACTGGCCAGCACCCAGCTGGTGCGTGACACACCGGTGCGTGGCGGTGTGCGCGGGGCCGTGGTGCTGGCGCCCCCGAGTGCTGCCGTTCCTGCATGGCTACGCCGCCTTCACGAGCCACAGATGGCCTTTGTGTCGGGATGGATGCGGCTCCGCGGCACTCGGCGCCGTCGCTCGATGGACCGCGGCTTTGCCCTGTCCGACCACGCGGACTGGCCCGGGCTGCTGCAGACCATTCGTGAGACCGGGGCACAACGCGTCCTGGCCACCCATGGTGACAGCGCTGCGCTGGTGCGGTTCCTTGCGGAAACCGGACTGGAGGCCGCCGCACTGGGTGCCGTGATGCCCGGCGCGAGTGACGCCGACGAGGATGGCGCGTGAGCGGCTTTCGGCGGTTTGGCGATCTCTACCGCGCGCTGGACGAGACCACCTCGACCAACGAAAAGCGCGACGCCCTGGCGGCATACGCTACGGATGCCAGTGATGCCGACCTGGCGTGGGCCGTGTTTGTGCTCACCGGCCGCCGCATGCGCCGCCCGGTGTCGGGAAACGTGATGCGCGACTGGGCCAGTCAGCACACGGGGTTGCCTGCCTGGCTCATCGAGGCGTCGTATCATGCTGTCGGGGACTTGAGCGAGACGCTTGCCATTCTCTGCAGCCGAGGGCAGGGAAACGCGCCACCCGATCTCAGTCTCGCCGAGTTCATGGAGCAGGAGGTGCTCCCCCTTGGCGCCGCCGAGCCTGACGAGCAACGGCAGGTGCTGCAGCGCTGGTGGGACACGCTGGATGAGCGGGACTGCTTTCTGGCGCACAAACTCGTTGGCGGAGCGCTCCGTGTTGGGGTCTCCGCGACCCTGGCGGTGCGCGGATTCGCGAAGGGACTCGGGTACGCTCCCAGTGTGGTCGAGCATCGCCTCATGGGGACCTGGGAGCCTACCGCAGCCTTTGGTGCACGTCTCCGCGCGGCCGACGACGGTGCCGCGGACCGCTCGCGTCCCTATCCCTTCTATCTCGCCAGCCCGCTGGGCGACTCACCAGAATCGTCAGGCGAACGGGACGAATGGCTCGCCGAGTGGAAGTGGGACGGGATTCGCGCCCAGCTGATTGTGCGTGGGGGCGAGGTCTTTCTCTGGTCGCGCGGGGAAGAGCGGCTTACCGAGCGTTTCCCCGATCTCGTCGTGCCGGCCGGGCACCTGCCTGATGGCACCGTGCTGGACGGCGAAATCGTGATCAAACGCGATGGTGTGGTACAACCCTTTGCCGTGCTGCAGACCCGCATTGGTCGCACCAACCTCTCGGCCAAGGTGCTGCGCGATTCGCCCGCCGTCTTCCTGGCCTTTGATCTGATCGAGTGGGGAGGGGAGGACTGGCGCGAGCGTTCGTTGCGGGAGCGACGCGAGGTACTGGCGCAGCTGCTCGGCGCCTCGGGAACCGGGCCACTCCAACTCTCCCAAGCAGTTGTGGCACCTGACTGGGCGGCGCTTGCGGGGTTGCGAGCGCAGTCTCGCTCGCTCGGGGTCGAAGGGATCATGCTCAAGCGGTGGAGTTCGCCCTATCGCAGCGGCCGGCCACGTGGTGACTGGTGGAAGTGGAAAATCGAGCCCTTCACCATGGACGCCGTGCTGGTGTACGCGCAGGCCGGAAGCGGCAAACGTGCGAGTCTGTATACTGACTACACCTTCGCTGTGTGGGACGGTGACACACTGGTGCCCGTCGCCAAGGCCTACTCGGGACTCGACGATGAGGAGATTGCCCGGCTGGATCGCTGGATCCGCGCGCATACCAAGGAGCGCTTCGGCCCGGTGCGTGTGGTAGAACCGGTGCATGTCTTTGAATTGGGCTTCGAGGCCATTCAGCGATCGTCGCGACACAAAGCGGGAATTGCTGTCCGGTTTCCGCGAATACTCCGGTGGCGCACCGACAAGCCAGCACGAGAGGCGGATACGCTGCCCGCTCTGCATCGGTTGCTGGAGCAGGCTGCGGCTGCACACCCGGCGCAACCCGCCCAAGCTGAGCCGGAAGCTCCTTCCTTGTTCGACGACCTCGGCGACGATGCCTGACGAGCTCGACAAGCTCCGACGCTGGATGGTGGGACAGGGATGGACTCCTTTCCCGTTCCAGGAGGCAGCATGGAAGGCCCATGGGGCCGGTGAAAGCGGGTTGATTCATGTGCCAACGGGTGCCGGCAAGACGTATGCGGCGTACATGGGTGCGCTGGCTGGCGTGATGGCAGAGGCGCGTGAGGGGCTGCAGATCCTCTATCTCACCCCGTTGCGCGCCCTGGCCCGTGATATCGCCCTGGCGTTGCAGCGACCCATCGACTCGTCAGGCATGCCGCTCAGTGTGGAGATGCGCACGGGTGACACGGGCACGGCGCAACGCGCCCGGCAGCGTGCACAGCTGCCGCAGGTGCTGGTGACGACGCCCGAGTCGCTCACCGTCATGCTCTCGTATCCCGAAGCACAGGATCGGTTGTCGGGTGTGAAGGCGGTGATTGTCGATGAGTGGCATGAACTCATCAGCGGCAAGCGAGGTACACAAACCGAACTGGCACTGGCCCGTTTGCGCCGCTGGTCGCCGGCGCTGCAAACGTGGGCACTCTCGGCCACCCTCCGTGATCCCGAGGCGGCGGCGCAGTGTGTGGTGGGGAGTGACAGGCCATTCCGTGTCATTCGTGGGGACTTCTCGCGCGAAACGCGGCTCGACACCATCAGCCCCGAGAAGGTCGAACGTTTGCCGTGGGCAGGTCGGCTTGGTCTGGCCATGTTACCGCGTGTGCTCGAGGTACTGGAGGATGGGCGTACGACGTTGTTGTTCACCAACACGAGGTCACAGGCCGAGCGTTGGTATCAGGCCATGAAGGACGCGCGGCCTGAGTGGGAAGCGCGTATTGCCCTGCATCATGGCTCCATCGCACGAGACGAACGCGAACGTGTGGAGGCGGGGCTCAAGGCTGGGGCCATCACCGCGGTGGTCGCCACATCGTCGCTCGATCTGGGTGTCGACTTCACATCGGTCGATCGTGTGATGCAGATTGGCTCACCCAAGGGGATCGCGCGTTTGCTGCAGCGGGCAGGGCGCTCCGCCCATCGACCCGGAGAGTCGTCGCATGTGGTCTGTGTGCCCACCCATGCGCTGGAACTTGTGGAGTTTGCCGCCGCGCGTGACGCCCTGGAGCAACGTGCCATCGAGGCGCGTCACCCACTCCGCGCGCCACTCGATGTGCTGGTGCAGCATCTGGTGACTTGTGCCATGGGGGGCGGATTTGACGCCGACGAGTTGTTTGCCGAGGTGAGGGAGGCCTGGTCGTATCGCGATCTCACTCGTGAGGCATTCAACTGGGCGCTGGCGATGGTGGAACATGGTGGTGCCACGCTCCGTGCCTACGAACAACATCACAAGGTGCGGCGTGAGGGTGTGCAGTACGTGGTGGCGTCGCCGCGTGTGGCCCGACTGCATCGGCTGGCCATCGGCACCATCACCACCGAGGCGACCATGGACATTCGCTACCTGAGCGGGGTTCGCATCGGGCAAATCGAGGAGGACTTCATTGCTCGGCTGCGCGCGGGGGATCGCTTCAGTTTCGCGGGACGTCCACTGGAGTTTGTGCGGGTGCGTGACATGGTGGCCTATGTGCGGAGGTCTGGGGTGCGCCCCTCGGTCACACCCATCTGGGCCGGGAGCCGCTTTCCCATGTCCACCTCGTTAGGTGAGGCGGTGCGGGTGCGTCTGGAACGCTGGGTGACTCGTGGAGACGAGGGATCGCGTGAGATGTCGGCGGTGAGCCCCGTGTTGGCCGAACAGCAGCGTCTCTCGGCGATTCCCATGGTCCATCAGCTGCTGGTGGAGCAGTGGCGCTCGAGGGAAGGACATCATCTCTATCTGTATCCCTTCGAGGGGCGGATGACCCACCAGGCACTGGCGGCGCTCCTGGCCTACCGATGGGGCCAACGGCAGCCCGGCACATTCTCCCTCACCGTGAACGACTACGGCATCGAACTGCTCGGGCGCGAACCCATGGATGCCGCGGACCTGTTGTCAGGTGAGATGTTGTCTGACGTGGAACTGCTACGCGATGTGGCGGCGAGTGTGAACATGGGAGAGCTGGCCAAGCGGCAGTTCCGCGACATTGCACGGATTGCCGGACTGGTCTTCGCCGGATACCCTGGCGCCCCCAAGGGCACACGGCAGGTGCAGCTCACGTCGTCACTGGTGTACGATGTGTTCACGCGGTACGACCCGGGCAACCTTCTCGTGATGCAGGCCCATCGTGAAGTGTTGGAGCAGCAATTCGAACTCACACGGCTCGAGGCCGCGCTCGCTCGGCTTCGTGGGTCCGAGCTCCTTGTCCGGGAGATTGCACATCCCACCCCGCTGGCCTTCCCCTTGTTCATCGACAGGCTTGGTTCACGGTTGTCCACCGAAGATCTCGTCACGCGTGTGGAGCGAATGGTGAAGACATGGCGCGCCTGAGATCGGTGGTGGTCGCGCTGGCGGGTGAACGGGTTGAGCTGCGTGGGGACGCCTCACTGTACTGGCCGCGCGAGCGGATGCTGGTAGTCGCCGATCTGCATCTCGGCAAAACCGAAAGCCTCCGTCGCGACGGTGCCGCGCTCCCCGATGGCGTGATGGATCACGACCTCGCACGACTGGCGGCGGCCGTGCGTGAGACCGGCGCGCAGCGTGTGGTGGTGATTGGCGATCTCATACACGACGCCGCGGGACTCACCTCATTGGTGCGCACGCGTTTCGCCAGCTGGCGGCGGCAGCTCACCTGTAGCGTCGAACTCGTCCCGGGGAATCACGATCAGCGGGTGGCGTCGATGCCGGAGGAGTGGGGTCTGGTGGTCCACGGCGAATGTCTGGAGATGCCGCCATTCACGCTGCGTCACGAGCCGGCGGCGGTGGGGGGGCATCTCCTCTGCGGTCACCTGCATCCGGCGATCCGGCTTTCAGGAGGCCTGGATGGAGCGCGCGTGCCATGCTTCCATCTGGGAGCTGCCGCCACGGTCTTGCCCGCGTTCACGCCCCTGACAGGTGGTGCTCCTGTTCAGGCTGCGCCAGGCGACCGAGTGGTCCCGGTGGTCGACGGGTGGGTCTTTGAACCACTCCCCGTCTGACGTTCCCTAAGCCACTCGTGCGGGCACGGTTGTGTCGCGGCGTCGAATGAGCAGGAGCACGACGGCGAGCAGTATTGCATTCGCCCCCCACATCGCGACAAAGGCGGGAACGAGCTGGCGGTCCGCGAGCGACTCGCCGACGATGAGCGCAACGTAGTACCCGGGAATAACGAGCGCGGGGCCAGCAAGCATGGTGAGCAACCCACCACGAGGAAAGCGCAGCGGGATCGCAGCTCCGACAAGCGCCAGCACGATGCACGCCGCGGCGATCGCGAACTTCTTCTGGATCTCGACCTCGAACGCCACGGCCCTGGACTCACTGCTGACTCCAGGCTCTGCACGGGCGGCGCGCGCCGCATCTCGCAGCGCACTTACGGTCATCGTGCGATCGTTGGGCTGAGTTGGTGCGCCTCTGAGCGCCGTCGCCAGCCGAGCGTTCGCTCCGGGGAGCACGCGGGTGTTGAGGACGCCCATGAGCAACGCGAACAGGGTAGCCAGCGCCACAACGGGAGTCAGAAGTCGCCTGACGCCGTTGGTCTCACGTCGAGCTGTAGCGAGCACGCCTTCTTTCCCGTAGCGCGTGAAGACCCACAACACCGCGAGAAAGACCGCCAATGGGACCGTCATCGCCAGGGTGAAGGGGATGGCCAACACCAGCACTTCGCCCGTGGATGCGACGTCGGGTCGCTTGGCGATGAAGTTGGCAAGGAGCAGCCCGGTGATGAGCACGAGCGCGAGGGCAAAAGGAGCGGCGTGACGACGGATGACGTGGCCGGTCGCTGGTGTTTGCATCGGGAATCCTCCCACAGGTAGGGCGGACAAGGGGCGTAACTCGCGCATCCGGAGTCGGGCGAGAGCGAAGATCGCGCCGAGTGCAAATCGGGCGCGTGCGTTCCTGCCGGTGATGCTTGCAAGCTCCGCCACCATCGCGCGGGCCAGCTCCTGGTGGTGCGGTGCGGCGTGGGCCGCCAGCCGCTCGACGAGGTCTGCGAGGGAGAGTGACATGGTCAGGTGAGCCGTGTGCGAGACGATGGCAGCCACGACGCCTGCGCCCGCGCCAGCACCTCACGAGCCTGCACTCGGCCGTTTGGTGTGAGCCGATAGAGCTGTCGTGCCGGTTTGCCGGGAAACTCCGATTCTTCCCAGCGGGACTCGAGCCACCCGTCGTCGGTGAGTCGCGCGAGCAGGGGGTAGAGTGTGCCCGACGACAGCTCTGCTTCTTTCATGAGATCGTAGCCATACCGCCAGCTCCTGGGGGAGTCGAGAAAGGCGATAAGGGCACGCGTCATGGTCCGGGTGAGTCGCTGCATGATTTTATTCTACATATAACGCATTAGCGACACAAGGGGCGCACCGCGCCCGGTCAGTCAGCGAAGAGCACGCCTGTCCCGATCTGCTCGATTCTGATTGCGGTCTTCCCTACGCTCAGGCCCGCGCCAAATCCGCCGGTGAACCCGCCTGCACCTCGATCACCGCATCAAAAGTAGCGACAGCCGAGGTTCGACCCGACAGAGCGACCACCCGCGTAAGGGATCAGCGATCGGAAAGCCGGTTGTTGCCCGCCGGTTACTTGGGGATGAAACGCGAGGAACCGAGCTTGGGTGGCGACGTGTTGGTGGCGCGCCGCAGCCTCCTAGACGGGGAGCGGGCTGCACTCTACCTTGCGGGAGCTACTCGCGGCCGCGCGCAAGAGCGTGAAGGATGGATCCACCCCGTCGTGAGGGCCGAGTAGGCGTCGGGATCGCGCACCTCCCAGTTGGCTGAACAAAACACGGCAAGGATTCTTCATGCTCCAGATTCGAACCGTCTCGCTGCATTCGACGGTCGAGGAATCGTTGCGAGACGTCCTTCTACGATCTGGATTCTCGCACGCACACTCCCTCGCGAAGCCGCTGCTCTCACTTGTTGGCGCCATTGGCGCGTATACCGAGGAGGGACGGCGCCTCTACCCGGAAGTCGTTCTGACGACCAACACCGACGCTTTGCTGTCCCAAGTGCCCTTTCATCGGAGGCAGAAGATTGGTGTATCAAGCGTGCACGACGCCGTACCGCGTGCGCTCAAGCAGTGCGCCCCGCTGGCGAGCGGCGGCTGGGTGATCTACCTGCAGAGTGCAGACGACGAAACGATGGAGTTTGGCGTTGCCTCGGTCGCGGTCACAGACCTGAGTCCTGATTTCCACACGCAAACCGTGGGAGACCTCGCGATTGGCGACCCTGGACTGCCGCCAACGGTCTTCTTTCGGCCTGTGCATTCGGGTGAAGTCGAGATTGCGAGCCTTCATGATCGGGTGCTTGTGGTGCTCGGCCTTGGCACCACTCCCAAGATTGATGCTACGCTCGAAAGCCTTGCCCGTAGCATTACACTGGCCGTTCCCGATGATCGACGTCCGATCGCCCGAGACTTCACCCGACGCCTACTGCGCGAATCGGTCAGAGATACTCACGGGTGTTTGCTGTCGGTGGTTGACACCGCTGCGGAATCGATCCGTGCTCTCCGTTCCGCACTCCCAGACGGAGTATACTTGGAGACGCCGATCGACCTAGTGGAGCTGCTCCGAGACCTCGACGAGGCCAGGTCGCGGGAGTCCGCTCTGAATCTGAGGTCATACATGAGTCTCGTGCGGGGCATGGTGGCTCAAGACGGAATCACGGTCTTCACTGCTGACGCGCGTCTAGTCTGCTACAATTTGTTCGTGCCACAGAGCACCATCGGCGCTGTTGTTGGTGGCGCTCGCCAGCGCGCGTTTCGGGCGCTATGCGATACGGGCTGCGTACTGTGCGCAGTCGCAGTATCTCACGATGGGTCAGTCACCTTGTGGGAGTCACCGGGACCCGCGCAACATGGAGAGCTCTAGAATGGATCAACTAGTCCGTTGGGTCGGGCCTACTGGCGTCTCCATTCCGGCCACTGCCAAACTGGCTTCCGAGATCGTTGACTACGCTGTCGGCCTTAAGCCAAGCGAGCAGAAGCGAGTTGTAGATGCACTCGAGAACAATCTCTTCGACATGGGTGCCGAGTTCGTCTGGCGTCGTGCAATGACGCGGCTGCGGCAGACGATTGGCGGTCTCGGAATGGATTTCGTGGCGGAGATGTTGGGCCGCACAGACCTGGACGACTCAAGCAGCGCTGAAGCAGCACTTACGGATGTCGATACCATTCGCGTTGCGGAGCAGCTCGGCGTAGTCAGTGAGACCGGCGCGATGAAGCTTCGGCATGCGTTCGAGACACTCTCACATCACTCCCGTGCGAACGTGGAGGAGGAGTTCACATACCACGATGCCGTGCTGATCGTTCGTGCTTGTGTGCAGTACGCGCTTGGCGAGAAGGACCTACAGGTCGCTGTTAACTTCTCGCGCTTTCGGCAGTCACTGGTGACCCAGACGCTCGCCCCTAGTGCGGCGGAGCTGGACCAGTTGGCAGGGTCACCGCCATTTTTCTTGAGCACAGCCGTTCGCGCACTTCTCGCGGCCATTCGAGTGGAGAAAGGAGCGAGGCTGCAGCACGCGCTGAACAACGCCAACGCTGTGCTCCCAATTGTGTGGCCCAATCTTCCCGAAGCGGACAAGTGGGCGGTCGGTAGTGCTTACGCCGCGGCCACAACATCAGGGCGCCTTGATGCGGTCGCGGATCTCAAGCGGGCGCTGCTAAAGGTGAAGGGATTTGACTACGTACCCGAGAGTCTTCGCTCGGTCACCTATCGGCGCGCAGCGCAGGCGGTGATCGACGCACACTTCAGCTTCGGCAACTTCGAGGGCGAAGTGAAGCCTACGCGACTCCTGGCTAGCCTCGGCACAGCCATTCCAAAGGCGGCTGTGCCAGAGGCGATGAGAGCCTTCCTGTTGGTCTACATCGGGAACCGATACGGCTACTCGTTCGCAGCGGCTGCCATCGCGAAGGACCAGCTTGTGGCACTGAGCGCGACGACGTGGGAGTACTTCTTCTCTGTTGTGCTTGGAAGCGCAGACGACCTGCTTGATGCTCTTGCCGAGGAGAAGCCTGCAACGCGACTCATCGAACTCGTTCCGCAGCTCAACCTACCAAAGGCTCCAGCGTCTCTGTCGCCCAACACGTCACGAATGGTTGCTGCAGCACAGGAAGGACAGGAGGCGCTGGTGATCCGCCTCGCGAAGGACCTCAAGAAGGCGTACAAGGGGGGATAAAGCCTTTAAGCTGCTCCGGTCTCCGTGGATACCACCTCAGGGTGATCTAACGGATCGGAGGTACACATGACCGATCGACAGAGACGCTTCAGCCGAGAATCTAGGTTAGAGGCATTGCCCCTTCGTCAGCAAAGTGACGGAATGGCGTCGGCCTGGCAGCCCTCGGTCGACTCGCACGACTCCATCGGGTCCCTTGGCCATGCACCATCGGATCTCCTCGATCTGCTTGCTCCAGACAGCACTGCCAGGCGGGAGACCGTGTCCGGTGCGGTAGCCTGCGATGCTCGATACAAGGGCTGGCTATCAAAAGCAAACGCCCTCGGACGAATCCGAGAGCGCGCTCCTTTTGAAAGACGAGGAGATGTTAGCGCATCTTTGGCCCCCGACGGCCCAAGTTGGATTGAATCAATCAACTTTGAGCTACTTAGAATCATGCGAGTCGGGCCTTCTAGAGGCAAGTGACAAGCTTCACAAAATCCGCGAAAACGAACAAAAAAGCTGACGTCCTGTTAAGCGGGTCCGCAGACGAAACTAACTGTCACCTTCGGCGATTTCGCTTCCGAGTGCAGCGATGTATCGCTCGACGTCGGCAGCGAGGCCCCTGCCCCTGATCGAAGAACCCTTGCAATACGGGCAGTGTGCCTTGGCCTTCGTTGTCACCGTCGTCAGTCTACCGAAGGAGCCTCGGTACTCCAGTCGGCGGTTCGCCTCCCTCAACCCCGTCAAATACATGATCACCTCCATTATTGCTGCGGACACCAGGAGGCCGTTAAGGGCCACCACCGAAGGGCCAGTTCCATTCAGTGCGGAACGAGGAACTCCGTAGATTCGCTCCTCAGTCGCGCGCTGGTCTGGCGTTTCGAAGTCCCTTCTGATCGCTTCCTGGTCCAGGAGGTCATCACAGAAAAGGCACCGCTCCCCACCTATCGAAAGGTGAAACCGCCCACCAAACTCGCGTGGGTTGTGCGTATCGATGTCCGTGGCGATATCGGCATACGGGATGTTGTAGGCTTGGCACAGCTCGTTGAGGACAAGCCTGGCGGAGTCGCGGTCCACGCAACCGATCACCAAACCCGCCGAGCGGATCTGAGCGAAACCGGGATGCGTCAGGAAACTGGTCGGCACCACCTCGATTCTGGCGTTGGGCTGAATGGCCAGGATTTGGCGCCTTGCGACGTCGACCTTCAGCTCCCCCTGCGCGATGTCCGGCGGATAGGCGGTGACGACTCGATTTCCGCTCGTCTCGTCGAGACGATCCCCGTCGATCAGGCCGAAGTCCACGCCGCCTAGATACGCCAGCTGTTGAATGGCATGGCTTCCAGTTCCTCCTGCACCTACGATCACGAACTTCGTCTGCCGGATCTTTTCTTGCCCGTCGTACCCGAAAAACGCTTCGTGGCGGGCATAGCGGGTGCCGGTCATCGGGTCCACCTCCGCGGGAGGCTGAGTTGCGTTGGCCTGAGATGCTCGCTGCCGACGATCACTCGATCGAGGGCTGTAGGTTCGTCGTCTACCCAGACCAGACCGTCGAAGCCTTCTTGCGCCACAACCACTGCGGCGTACGGGGCACCCCGGAGTCGCCAGCGGACGTGGGGAACGAAGTCACTAAACCCGGACCAGTCGCTAGGCGAGAACGCCGCGGAGGCGAATGGGCCAACGTGCGAATGTACCTCAACCATCGAAAGCTTGAGATCCCACGCTCGCTTGATGATGCGGCCTCGGGCCTGGTCCGTGAGCGAAATGTGGTAGGCGGACTGGTGGTCGAAATCGGCGTCCGTCAACAACTCCGTCGCGCGACTGATGAACTGAACTCCATCCTCGCTGTGGTCGGCGCTGGTGAAGATGATCGCGGCCTGCTCGACCTCGTTCTTGAGAAGGTGGCGTTGCAAAACAATCCAGTCTGTGGGCGAAACGACCAGCTCGTGAGCGCGCACTATGCCCCCTGCCGAAGTCGGTCTGTGATCGTTAGAGCGAAGTCCAACATGTTCGATCCTAAACGCACCTCTTCCGCCGGGGTCCAGTCCGGCACGTCCCACGAGAACTTCTGCCACTGAGCTGGCCACGGCGGTTCGGACGATGCCGCGACATTCTGGATCGTCGCGCCGTTACTCAGTTCGAGCGGCGGCGACACATGAAAACCATAGGGCTTCTGGCCTGGGAAAGCGGCCGGAAACTGGAACGTGACCTCGACCTCGGTGGCCTTCCACCCGCCTTCCGGCGGAACCCGATACTGCCGGAGGCGCACCCAACGCGCCGCCGGCGAGTACTCGAGGTTGTGGAAGACCGACCGAAGGAGTTCAAGCTCCTGATCGATCCGCTCGGTCATCCGCGCTGAAACTTGATCTTCTTTGCGAACCCGAGTCCCGGTCGCAAGGTGACGGTCTCTAACTCCGTCAACGTGCGCTGCTCGTTCGTATCCAAGTCAATCATCTCGACCGGGACGTTCGCGGGCAGTCCACCGACCTGCCGAATCTGTGCTGCCGTGATGGTGTCCTCGTCCCAATCGAAGATCTGACCCTCGATGTTGATGTGGAACTTCGGACCGCCACCACCCTTGTTCCCGCTGGCTGTGAGCGGGGTCATGCTGGTTGCCATTAGTGCCTCGTCTTCAAAAGGAGCGAAGCGACGCAATGTCGCCTGCGGGGTAGCCCAGGCCGCTAAACCTGAGACTCCCTATCGACGAAGATATCGACGACCCCGCCGAGGTCAAGTATATCGGGATTCTCCCGATGTAATGTCTGACGCGACACGGAGTGGTCAACGCACGAGGGTGATCCGTGTATGGTCGGACTTGACGTGGCGCGGTTTCCATGCACTTTGATGTCGTGGCGAAATCCCGTGACGGTAAGCAACGTGACGTCTGCAAGCGAATCCAAGTTGTCTTCGGCGAGCGATTCCGTACCGCTCGCAGAGACGCCGGATTCATGCAGAAGACAATCGCCGTCGAGATGAACCTTACGCGCACCACAATCAGCAACATCGAGCGCGGTACACAGCGTCTATATCTAGATCAGGTGTTCCACGCTGCCCACATCCTCAACACGGATGTTCAGTTTCTGCTTCCAAGTGTCGCGGATGTCTACCGCGCCCCGGATATCCGGACGCCGAGCGACGCCCCGCTATCCGGAAAATCCGCCGAGGCTGCGCAAGCCATCATCAACGTTCACGCCGCCGCGAGCGCGAAACCCTCGAAGCAACGTAGAAGCGCACCCCTAAGACAAAAAATCTAGGAATGCGAAAAGCCCAACGAGCCGTGCGCGAGGCCCGCGAAGTTCTGAGTAAGGCGGCCGTCAAGCGAGCTCCTGTCGACATCTATCGAATTGCAGAACAGTACGCCGACATCATCGAGGAGAGCATGCCGGATGACATTTCAGGAATGCTCATCCCTTTGGAGGACCCACATCGCGAGAAAAAGTGGGCCATCATCGTTAACAAGACCCACTCTGAGGTGAGAAGGAGGTTTACTGCTGCGCACGAGTTAGGACATCTATTGCTACATGACTACCGAACGCCTCACGCGGACACGGGATTCAAGATTCGGTTTCGAGCGAACCGCGAGTACGATGCTTCGGTAGCTGAGGAGGTGGAGGCCAATCAATTCGCAGCAGAAGTCTTGATGCCGTCACACCTGCTGATGAAGAGAACGTCGGAACTCGACATCGAGTATGTAGACGCCGACAAGTCGCATGAGCGGGCGATCGATGCGCTGGCGCGAGAGTTCAAGGTCAGCAAGCAAGCTCTTCAGATCAGGCTCACAGAGTTCATTTAGCCGATACCGCCTTGTCGGCGCTCGTCGTCAACTTGAATCCGACCCGGGACTCCCGGAGGCTCCAATTCGTGAGAAGATGGAGTCATGAGCAAACGAACGCGGTTTCCTCCAGAAGTGCGTGGGCATGCACTCCGGTCGGTGCAGGAGCAGCGCGCACTGTGCGGGCCTCCAGCGGCCCGGCTGATTCAGGAGCCTGCCACAGTCCACATCCACAGTTACCACCTGCGGAGAATCAACGACGTCGCGTCACGTCGCCGTCACATCAGGGGGCCGGCGGTGGCGAGGTCTCCTCGAGCGTGACGACCACCTTGGCTCGCGCTCCCTCTTCCACATACCGGATAGCCTGGGGCAGTTCGCTGAATGGGAACGTTCGGTCGATTGCCGGTGTGACCTTTCCAGCCGCCATCCAGCTATTCAGTTGAGCCAGGTCGGGCTCGTTGACCTCGGCGATGAAGAAACGCGTTCCCTGATCGCCCAATTTCTGACGCGCCATGACCGTCAGTAGGCGCGGGATGGACGAAAACCAGCGCCCTGAACCGGCGCCAATGAGCACGACTCTTCCTCCGGGCTTCAGCACGCGTCGCAAGTCGCTCAGTGACCGATTGCCGACGTTGTCGATCACCACGTCATACCGCTGACTGTCGCTGGCGAAATCGTCCCTGGTGTAGTCGATCACGCGATCGGCGCCGAGTGAACGGACCAGGTCGACGTTCCGCGTGCTGCACACCCCGGTCACGGTCGCGCCGAGCTCTTTGGCAATCTGCACGGTGAAGGTTCCAACACCACCCGATGCGCCGTTGACCAGGACGTGGTGACCGGCGTGCACCAAACCCTCGTTGCGCAGCCCCTGCAGGGCGGTGAGCGCGGCCACCGGCACAGCGGCGGCCTGCTCGAACGTGATGTTGGCAGGCTTTGGCAATACTCTGGATTCGCGCAGGACCACCCGATCAGCAAAGGCAGCGGAAGTTGCCCCCCACACCGAGTCGCCCGGGCTGAAGCGCGTGACGGCGCTTCCTACTGCCTCCACCACTCCGGAAAAGTCGCTGCCAAGTCTTGTGGACGACGGTTTGCGCAGCCCCATGGCAAACCGCGCAATGATGGGTTCGCCACGGAGCATATGCCAGTCACCGGCGTTGATCGATGTGGCGCGCAGACGCACGAGCACCTGTGAGTCCTTGAGCGCCGGACGTGGAAGACGCGCAAGCCGGAGCACGTCGGGCGAACCGTACTCGCAGTAGATCCAGGTGTTGATCGCGTCGGCGGGCTCGGCCTTACCGACCTCGGGACAGTCGTTGGACGAACGCCAGTACGCCACAACCCCGGCGAGCACACCAACTACCAAAAGCAAGGCGAACACTCGGCAGGACAAACGGAGGAAACGCCATAGGCGACTAGCTGGCTTCTGCATCTAATGACCTCAAGGGGGAGACAACAGGTGAAAAGGCGCGACTACGACGCGCGCATGGTGATCGCGGGATCGATCCGCGCGGCCCGCAATGCCGGAATCCAGCATGCGACCAGTCCAACAAGAGCCATTCCCGCCGCGACTGTGGAGATCGTGACCGGATCATGTGGCGCCACACCAAAGAGGAGACCGCGCATGAGGTCACCGACGACGAAGCCGCCCACCATTCCGATGACGAGACCAATCACCAGGATCAGCGCGCCTTCGCGCAGAACCATGCGTTCCACACGATGCGGGTCGGCGCCAAGACTCATGCGAATGCCGATTTCCTGGATGCGAGCGCCGACCGAGAAGGCCAGCACACCGGCGATACCGACCGCGGCCACGAGCATCGCCAGCATGCCAAACGACGAGATCAGCGCCGCGTTGAGGCGCCGTGGTGCCACGCTCTGGTCGCGGATCTGTTCGATGGTGAGCACGTTTTCGATCGGTGCCCCAGGGGCCACACGTCGCACGATGCGCGTGACCGCTGGAACCAGTGCGGCGACATTGCTATCGGCCCGGATGGCCAGGCTGCCACCCAGCGCCAGCGATTGCGCAAAGGGCATGTAGACCACTTCACGCGCGGGCGCATCGAGCCCACCGTCCCGCGTGTTTCCCACCACACCGACGATGGTGCGCCACTCCCCGCTGATCGGGGTGAACCGCAGCACATCTCCCGTCCATGCAATGCGACGTCCCACCGGGTCCTGCGCCGGAAAGAGCTGATCGGCGAGCGCCCGGTTAATGACAACCACGGGGGCCGCAGCACGATCGTCAGTGGCGGCAAAGGCGCGTCCCTGTTCGAGCGGAATACCCGCCGCTGTGAAGAACTCGGGGCTGGACGTTCGATACTCGGCACGCGGAAGGGGACGGTCCGTTGGCGGGGCAGTGCCTTCCACCTTCACATCGAATCGCACATCCGAGGCACGCAGCGGCCCGGGTGACCCAAGTCCGGCCGCAGTCACCCCTGGCAACGCGGCAATGTCCGAGCGCATCTGCTCATACTTCACCTTGGCGCCAACATCGGCGGCAGGTCCGGAGAGCAGCTCCGTCGGTGATAGCAGCTGCACCGAAAGCGACAACACATGTTCGGTCCGTAGTCCCGTGCTGACCTCCGAGAGGCGCAACATGGTGCGAGTCAGCAGACCGGCTCCCGTCAGCAGGATGACTGACACGGCCACTTGTACGACCACCAGCGCTTGCTGCATGCGGTGGCGGCTGCGTCCCGCACTGGCTCGCTGACCACCGGAGAGGACCCACGAGGCAAAGTGACCCTCACGCGGTACCGTCGCGATCCATGACAACAGGAGGGCAACGACCACCGCGAGCCCCAGCGCAAACGCGAGTGCCGAGGCATCGAGCTGCACCTCACTCGCCCGTGGTGTATACCGAGCCGCCATCACGGTGAGGAGGCGTGTGCCACCCATCGCCACGGCGCTTCCCGCCACGGCACCTCCAAGCGCGAGCAGCAGATTCTCGGCGAGCAGCAGCCGCCGGAGCCTGCGGGCCCCAGCGCCGAGTGAGGCGCGCACCACCAGTTCATGCTGGCGGCGCACGCCACGCATGAGGGTGAGGTTGCCGACATTCGCCACCGCAATAACGAGCACAAAGGCGGCGGCTCCCATCAGCAGCCAAAGCGTGAGTTGCGCCTGCTGCGACATGATGATGCGGAAGGGAATGGCACTCATGCGATGGCGCGCAGCGCTCGGGTAGGCTTCGGGATGATCGCGCGCCAGTTGTGACTGGAACGACTCCATTTCTGCCTGCGCACCTGAGACCGTTGCCCCTTCGGCGAGACGTGCGACCACCTCGGTCATCCGGTGCGTACGCCCCTCGACCATTGTGGCGCTGAGATGATGGTCACTGGCGACCATGTTCAGCAGCATCTCCGCGCGGCCAGGGTAGAAGGGGGCGGGCTGCAGCACCCCGATCACCGTGGCGGGCTTGCCGTCCACCGTGATCTCGCGACCGACGACGGTCGAATCGCCACCAAAGCGGTGCAGCCACCCTTCGTGTGTGAGCACCGCGACCACCGGCGCGCCGGGGCCGTCGTGTTCGGGCCCGGTCACACGCCCGAGGATGGGGCCCAATCCCATCACCTCGAACCAGTTCCCGGTGACAAGCCCGGCATCGACGCGGTCTGCTCCCTCGGCGTTCCGGAGTGTCACGGTCCAGTTGGAGAGCTCCGCGATTGCACTCAGCGACGGAGCCGCCGAGCGAAGGTCGCGCACCTCGGGCACGGAGAAGCCTATGCTGGTGCCACCAGCTCCCTCCATGGACTGCTGAAGGTAGACCAGGCGCTCGCCATCGCGATGTGGCAATGGCTTGAGCAACACACCTCGTACCAGGCTGAAGATGGCCGTATTGGCGCCGATGCCCAGGGCGAGCGTGAGTATGACCACGGTGGTGAAGCCCGGTGCTCGGCGCAGGGCGCGCAGCGCGTATTTGGCGTCGGCTGCGAGTGTTTCGAGCCAGGGGAGCCCCCGCTGATCACGCACTGCCTCTGCTGCCTGCGTGAACCCTCCTGCCGCAATGAGTGCCTTGCGGCGTGCGGTGTCGGGGTCCATTCCTCGTCGCACGTATTCGGCCACCTCCATTTCCAGGTGCGCCTCCATCTCTTCCTGCAGTTCGGCGTCGGCGGCGGCGCTGGAGCGGATGCCCGAGAGCCGCGCACGCCGGTAATTGAGGAGGCGCATCACGCCTCTCGTCTTGGGGCGAGGAAGGCGCCGATGAGATCGGCGGTTTCGTGCCACTCTCGGGTTTCCCGGGCCAGCTGTTTACGGCCTGCGGCAGTTAGTGTGTAGAACTTCGCCCGGCGATTGTTCTCGCTCGGACGCCACTCACCGACAATTGCCCCTTCCTGTTCGAGTTTGACCAGCGCCGGGTACAACGTGCCGTAGTTAAGCACGAGTCGGTTCCCACTGGTTTCCTCGATCCGTCGCGCAATGCCGTAGCCGTGCAGGGGTCCGAGCACGTCCAGGGTGCGCAGCACCATCAGGTTGAGGGTGCCCTGCTTGACGTCGAGTTTGGGAGGCATTTCTGGCTGCGCGGTTGGATATGTTGGCAACCCATACGAGAGGGGCTGCGGGCGAGTTTCACCGGGGGAGTTGTGGCCAGAGCGGTTTCGGAAGCTCAGCATCGGGCTGGCCGTCGCGCCCGACGTTCCGTAGGATGGACCCTGCCCGCGTCGCGCCATTCGGCATGGGTTGGCGGGTGGCGCGAGTGGGCTGAAAGACCACCGAAGGGGAGTGTCCAATCCCGGCGAACCCGTGCGTCATAGGGTGTCGACCGGATTCGCCGGCGGCGCCACAAGGAGAGTGACATGCCGAAGTATCTGTGCTTGCAGCGCAAGCTGCCGGGGGGGAGTGCGGAGCGTCCATCGCCCGCGCAAATGCAGGAGATGTACGCCATGTTTGGCGCGTGGCAACAGAAGTTCACGAAGAACCTGGTCGACATGGGCGGCCGACTTGGTGATGGCAGAGTAGCCACTGCGGATCCAGTGCCGGACGGTCCCTTCGTCGAGATCAAGGAACTGGTTGGTGGCTACATGATTGTTGCCGCCACAAGTCTGGAAGAGGCGATCGGAATCGCGCGTGAATGCCCGGGGCTGGTGGGTCCGGGGTCCGGCGTTGAAGTGATCGAACTACGCACGCCTTGAGTGCACCGCGGCAGCTCGCCGACCATTTCTTCCGGCACGAATATGGTCGGCTGGTGTCGACGCTCTCGCGACGGGTTGGAGCACAGCACATCGAGACAGTTGAAGACGCCGTTCAGTCTGCCTTGATGTCTGCGCTGGAGTCCTGGACGTTGGCCGGTGTGCCGGAGAGCCCGAGTGCGTGGCTCTTTCGTGCCGCAAAGAACAAGCTTTTGGATGATCTGCGAGCGCGATCGCGCCAGCGTCGCATCCTGGACCAGCAGACAGAAGCGCTCACTCAGGCAGAAACGCTCGAAGCCTTTGCAGGGGAGGAGATGCCGGACGACTTGCTCCGGATGCTCTTTGTGTGTTGCGACGAAGGTATCCCACCGGAATCACAACTCGTGTTTGCCCTGAAGGTGCTGTGTGGCTTTGATGTCCGAGAGATCGCGCTGCGCTTGTTTACGAGTGAAGCCAATGTGTACAAGCGACTCAGCCGGGCACGCGTCCGTCTGCAGTCGCTGGTGCGTCCCCATGAGGACCTTACCTCTGCCGAGTACGCGTCGCGTCTTCCATCGGTGCGAAGGATTCTCTACCTCATGTTCACGGAGGGGTATCTCTCGTCACACGCGGAGACTGCGATTCGTCGCGAGCTCTGCGCCGAAGCCATTCGGCTGACCACTCTGCTCGCGCAACACACGGTCGGGGAGTCGCCGCAAACGTCCGCGTTGCTGGCGCTGATGTATTTGCATTCGGCTCGCCTGGCATCACGTCAGGACGAAATGGGTGGGTTGCTGCTGCTGGCCGAACAGGACAGGGGGAGCTGGGATCAGGATGACATCGCGTCCGGTCTTTCGTGGCTCGCGAAGTCAGCCGCCGGTGACGACTTCTCCCGGTACCATGCTGAGGCGGCAATCGCCGCGGAGCATTGCCTGGCGCCCTCGTTGCGGGAGACCAATTGGGAGAAGGTGGCAGAGTGTTATGCCATGTTGGAGCGGGTCGCGCCGTCCCCGCTCCACCGCTTGAACCGTGCGCTTGCGGTTGCGGAGCACCAGGGACCCTCCGCTGGTCTTGCGGTGCTGGATGGCCTTCAGCCGCCGAGCTGGCTTGCCGGCTCCTATTTGTGGCTGGCTGTCCTGGCCGACCTGAACGGACGTTGCGGCAAGGTCCAGCTCGCCCGCCGTTATGGGGAGCTCGCGTGCCAGGTGGCACCCACGGCGGCCATCAAACAGGCGCTCGTTCGTCGGCTCCACATCACTGGGTAAAGTCGCGAGTGAGCGCCAATGATGAGCCACGTGTATCTGGTCGATTCGAGGTCGAACATAATCGGAGAGATACCTCGCGTGTGCATCGGTACATCCTTGCGCCGCTCCGCATCGAGCGTATGTTTTTCCATATGAAGACTACGCTGATAATTCCTGACCAGGTGTTTCGCGAACTCAAGCGACGCGCGGCTCGCAAGAGGGAGACACTTTCGGCTGTGGTCGAAGAAGTACTGCGTTGTGGCCTGCGCGCGCAGGCTAACGACCGGGAGGATCTCCCGCCTCTCCCAGTTCACGACATGGGGGCGCCACTCGTGGACCTGGCGGACCGTGATGCACTGTACCGCGCCATGGAGGGTTCGTAGCCATGTTCGTGGTTGACACAAACATCCTGCTGTACGCGGCCAATCCGGGCGCGACGGAACACGACGGGGCACGCGCAGCCCTGGAGGCGTATCGCCGCGATGGTGGCCTCTGGTTTCTGACGTGGGGCATCATCTACGAATTCCTGCGGGTAAGCACACACCGCCGAGTATTCCCGCGCCCCCTGACACTCGCCTCCGCACTCGAGTGGGTCGATGCCGTGCGAGCGGGGGGCCGCTGCCAGGTGCTGGCTGAAACGGAGCGTCATCCCTACATACTGGAGGAGCTGTCCGCTCGGCACCCACGCCTCGCTGGCAATCCGGTCCACGACCTGCATACGGCTACGCTCATGCTGGAACACGGCGTGTCCGAGATTCGGACTGCCGATACGGACTTCCACCAGTTCAAGTTCCTGCGCGTCACGAATCCGCTCGTGTAGAGCGGTCGGATGTTGCGGTCCGTCGGTGCCGCGCGGACCGATGGAAAGATCACCATCGGCCCGCGGTCCGAACACCAGATGCTACGGGTTAACCCTTGGGGATGTTGGGGTTGTCGTTGAGCTCTGCCAGCGGCAAGGGATAGCAGGTCGCTGCCGAGTTGTAGGTGTCGCCGGTGGTTGTGCCCGGATAGGTCCCCTGCGGAAACTCATCGACGTTGTAGAAGCGCTTGTACCGCCGGAGGTCGCCCAGCCGGTGGTTGCTGAGGTAGAAATCGCGACGGCGCTGGTCGCGCAGCTCCGCCATGAGCGGGTCTCCCGAGAGGGTGACGGCCGGCTGCAGGCCAACGGCACGGCGCGCATTCACGAAGGCGAGCGTTGCCGCGGTGGGGCCGGCCACCTCCGCTGCGATGTACTCCGCCTCGAGACGCGAGGCGATACGCTGGAACCCACCCTGCGTGAAGTCGGCCCCGGCGGGAGTGTTGCTCCACGAGGAGAATCCGATGCCATTGTGCGGTTGTGCATTCCGGGAACAAGTTCCGTCCTCGTCTTCCCAACACCGAGGTCTCGTGATGCAGTCATCTGACGACCCTGAGGTCTACTCCATTCCACTCTTCGGAATCGACGAATCGGACCTGAATAGGCTCGGCACCAGTGAGCTCCCCTCGGAAAGTCGCGTCGAGCCGCGCGTAGCGACACGTGGGGTCAATATGGATGCGGCCGCCTTGACCATCGTCGTCCCGGCGATCTCGAGCATTGTGGTCGCTACCATCTCGGCGATCGCCACCGTCTGGGTGGCGAAGATCAACGCGCGCGCGAAGACACCATCAGAGCCCGCGCGTCCGGCGAAGCCTCATGCCGTGGAGATCGAGACCTTCACCACTTCCGTGGTCATCCCGGTCGAGGACGGCTTCGAGCGCGCGCTCGCCAGCCGGCTGCCCGCGACGCGCACCATCACCGCTGTTCGCTTTCTATCCGGGGCGTGACCTGTGCCGGATCCTGTGATCGTGCTGCCAGGCGGCGCCGGTCGCACCTTTATCGAGTCAGGCCTCATCGTCATCGGCAGCTCTCGCGAGCGGCTCTTTCGAACGCCTGAAGTCCGAACTGAAGGAAGCTGGCTGAACTCCGTGACGTTGCATCACGAGTGGGTCCATTTCCTCCAGTCGATAACCTGTGCCTCCGTCCATTGGGCGAGCCAGGAGATCGTGCATCGAAGCAGGGCCGTGCTGACCGCCGCGTCACAGGGATCAATCCCGACGAGCACCTCCGACGCCTTTCGGGAGGCCGAGTCAGTTGTCTACGCGATGGGTAGTGACGAGAGGGTGCGACTTCATGAGGTGAAGGCGGGAGTCTTCATGGAGCCGGTGCCCGACCATGACCGCATCGATATGCTCGATATCATGGAAGGGGTCGCGGTGCTGGAAAGCTTCAGGTTGTGCACGGCGAACGCACAGCCGGCACACTTTCTGGACTTTCTCGAACGGCACTTCCCCGGCGACCGGAACGGTGTCTATCGTCGTGCATTCGACTTTCTCGCGTTAGCGATCGGAGTGGATGCCGCCTTTGAGTTGCTCCCAGGCGTGTCGTTTGTGGCCCTTCAGGACGTCGATGTCCGCGGCGCATTCATACGCTGCGCCAAAGTTCTCTCGGGGACCGATCCCTGTGCTCCCGTGATATCCGGTGGTCTCAAGGCCGGGCTGCATCCGCTGGAGCTGACCGAATACAGCGCACTGGCCGACGCGCTCGGGCTGCACCCGGACCGGGCCCTGCCGCACCGGTTCACCGAGGGCGAGCCAGAGTCGGGTCACCTCTGTCTCGATCCCTGTGCGGCCTTCGTGGTCCGCGAGTTGGGGGTGGATCAGGTCCTGCAGATTGCCGCTTTCCCCCACCGCACGACGGCAGAGACGTTTGAGGTGCTACGCGCGCCCCTTACGGTGTATTCCGGTGAGGGGCGCACCATCGTCGAGGGGCACCCAGGGATCGACATCGAGGTGCAGCGAAACGTCATCGCCGTGACGTCGATGGTTGGCGCCGCGATCCGGCTCGTCGAATACCACGAGGATCCGCCGTATCAGTTCTGCCCGCACAGGAGAGCGTGCCCGCACCACGAGAATGCGCTCTGTCATCGCCAGTTCGCGCCGCCTCGCGACTCTCGTAGTTATGAGGACTGCGGTTTCCCGAAGTTGATCCAGATCGAGTGCGGCATGGATCCGTCCCAACTCTGGGCTGCCGGTGGTCATGGGTTCAAGACGCCGGCGCAGCTGCTGGAGCTGTTCGATTCCACCTACGAGGCGGGGCTCCTGGAGCTGTGCCGCAAGCAGCGTGGGTCGATGACGAGGTGGTTAGGCGCTGACGGCTACCAGGAGATCGAATGGAAATGCGAGGCGACCGCGGAGAAGGTGCTCAAGGCGCTGCGGACACAGAAGATCGATGACGCAATCGAGGCGCGCATGTTCCGCGACGCGGTGGTGCAGGAGTTGCACCGGCGGGCAGGCGGGTAGGCGCGCCGTCTGAAACCGGCACCGCGGGGGGTGAAACCAGCGCGTGCGCATGGCGTATCGCTGTTGGACCATTTGACGAGGACTTCATGTTGCATGCGACGCGCACGGCCCTGCTGACTGGTTCGCTGCTGCTTGCTTTTCATCACGCGGTTGCCGAGCCGCGCATCGTCGCGTCGCCCGACAGAGATGCGATTATTCAGACGATTGGCAACTTCTACGTTGGCGACCATACAGGAAGCGTTGAGCACAAACGGGCCTCGATGCATCCGCGGGGCGCGTTTCGATTTGTCGACAAGTCCGGCAACTATCAGGAGAGCGCGTTCCAGCTGACTGCGACGGCGGGTGATACGATGTACACCGAAGAGTTGCTGAGCATCGAGATCTACGAAACGGTCGCACTGGCGCGCCTCCGACTGGCAAGCAAGCGACGACCAGAGGCCGAGTACAAGCTGATGACCTTGCACAAGACGAACGGTGCGTGGCTCATTACGGGCATCTCCTGGGGATGGGGGATTACCCAGTAGCGGCCCGAACCCTTGCTGACCGCCGGGCTCCCAAACTGGCCTTTCAGCGACGGTGGGGTCTACCGAACGCGTGGGAGCCACACCCCTATCGTGCCCGGGACGCACACATGCCTAGCGGCACGAATAGCGGGTAGTGAGTGTGGTCCGGATGGCCCCGGTGACCACCGCACTCACTTCGCCGGCGCGATATCCGCTGAGGATGCAGGTCAGGTCTGGCTGCAGGGGCACGCCCGTAGAGATGCGGAGGTGTACCGAATCGGTGCCGAGGGGTGACGATACCACGATGGCCATTGTACCGCTGAAGGTCACGGGTCCCGGTGCGGTGGCGGCAGATACGGGCCGCGGTACCCCTGCTGCATCACTGTAGTCGACCATCACATCGCGTGCCCGGTGTACGATATTCGCGCTTGAAGGTGTCCCCGTCTCCTGACGGTCACGCGTCTGCAAGAGCAGGCGACCATTTGTCGCATCGAGGGCTCGCGACTCGACTATGCCATCCAGCGTAGATCTGGAGCCCGCTCCCAGGCCTGAGAGCGTGGACTCCACGTTGGCGTAGCTCACCCGGGTGGCGTAGCGCCCGCCAAGGTCCTGGATGCGGATAGTCCCGGAGAAGGTCTGGCTGACCGTCCCGCCGGTCACCTGTAAACAGCGACCGGCGGGCCAGGTCAGGGTCAGGTCCTGTGGCACCCCGGTGCTGTTCGAAGTCGCGATCCCGGTCGAGTCGGCCCTGCAACCCAGGAAAGAAGGGCTTATGAAGCCAGGGGTCGGAAGGCCGATGGATATGAGAGGTTGTATGCGGTTGTGAGGCCGCGACGTGACGAGCGTCGTCAGTTCGGTCACCGCGATCGACTCCACAAAGGCCGCGCGCTGGCGTGCCGTCGGATCGGTTGGTGACGCTGCTTCGCATGCCCCAGCCGCAGCCGCAGCGACCACCCCAACAGCCACTTGCCACTTCATGCTCCACTCTCTGCTTGCAGTACCAAAGAGTTGGTGCTGCTTGCCCAATTTTGCAAGAGGAAAGGTGGTGGGGTAGGGCGGCGCTGCTCGAGGCAGGCTCAGGCGTCGGTGTGTTGGCACATGCCGACTGGAAGGTCCGGCCCCAGCGCTCCTCCGCACCGGCAGCAGCTCATGTCGACCGCGACCAACCTTGACCCGCCCGTCGTCACATCCAGGCCGCCGCTGCGTCGCGGGACGTGGAGGTCGGCGGTGCATCCATTAGAGTGCAGGGTCTCCCGCTCCCACTGTCGTCGTGACTGCAGTCCCACCCACCGCTTCACCAACCCCCGCACTCACCCCTGAAGTCGTCCTCCGCGACGTCTTCGGGTACGATTCTTTTCGCCCCGGGCAGCGCGAAGTCATCGACGCCGTGCTCGCCGGCCGAGACTGCATCGCGCTCATGCCCACGGGCGCGGGCAAGTCGCTCACCTACCAGCTTCCGGCCCGCCTCCTCCCCGGCACGGTCCTCGTCATATCGCCCCTCATCTCCCTGATGAAGGACCAGGTGGATGCCGTGGCCGAACTCGGCTACAGGGTCACGACGATCAACTCCACGCTGGACTTCGACGAGCGCCGCGAACGGCTCGCCGCCTTCCGCAACGGCGCCTACGAACTGGTCTACCTCGCCCCCGAGGCACTCGACGGATACCTCGGCGAGTTTGTCCAGGGGTGCCCGATTTCGCTGCTGGTCGTTGACGAGGCGCACTGCATCAGTCAGTGGGGGCACGACTTCCGTCCCTCGTATCGCCGCCTGCAGGGGCTCAAGGAGCAGCTCGACGTTCCCGTCCTGGCCCTCACCGCCACCGCCACTCGCACCGTTGCGCGCGACATCCTGCGCCAGCTCGGCATGCAGAAGCCCGCAGGCTTCAAGGGATCCTTCTTCCGGTCCAACCTGCGGATTGCCGCGCGCAAGAAAGGCGATGGCAACACTCGGCGCGAGCTGCTCACACTCGTCAAGTCACACGCCGGCGAGAGCGGCATTGTCTACTGCCTGAGCCGCAAGGGCGTGGAACAGACCACCGCGTTCCTCAAGCAGAACGGCGTGAGCGCTCTGCCGTACCATGCCGGTCTTCCCGCTGAGGAGCGCGAGCACAACCAGGACGCTTTCCAGCGCGACGACGTCGACGTGATGGTCGCCACCGTGGCTTTTGGCATGGGCATCGACAAGCCTAACGTGCGTTTTGTCATCCACCGCGACATGCCCAAGGACATCGAGTCGTGGTACCAGGAGATCGGGCGCGCGGGCCGTGACGGCCTGCCCAGTGATTGTGTGCTGTTTTATTCATGGGCGGACGTCAAGCTGCACGAACGTTTTCTCGATCGGATCGAGGATGAGGCACTCCGCAAGCGCACTCGTCAGGCGACCGTGGCGCTCTTCGACCTCATCGAGCGTTCCGGCTGCCGGCACCAGGCACTTGTTGCCCACTTCGATGAAGAAGTCGAGGTCTGCCGCGCGTCCTGCGATCGCTGCACCGGGGAGACGATCGAGGAGCGCCTGGCGCGGGTGACACAGAAGGAGCGCAGCCGTCAGCCCGAGTGGCGCAAGCCGTCCGCGCGACCGGCAACCCGCTCCTCCATGGACGTGCACGATCTGGACGCTGACGACCGCGTGCTCTTCGACGAATTGCGCGCGCGCCGTCGCGAGTTGGCCGATGCCGCTGGTGTGCCCGCGTACATCGTCTTTGGCGATCGCGTGCTCCTCGAGATGGTCACGCGCCGCCCGCGCACGGAGAACGAGCTTCTGAGCGTTCCCGGGGTGGGCAGGGCGAAGCTGGAACGCTACGGCGCCACCTTCCTCGACGTACTGCGCGGACACAGCTGACGCGCGATGTCTGCGGCCGTGGGGGCCGCACAGGGGGCTTGGCCTCACTGAGGGCCCGGTGCACTTTCCGGCATGCTCGTCCATCGCCCTGTGCGCCAGCTCACCTTCCTCGTGTTGGCTTTCGGTCTAGCCATCACTCCCGCTTCAACTTTCGCGCAAGCCTGGTGTGACCGTGCGCCGCGCGCCGGATACGAATCGCTGCAGCGCGTTCGCGTCAGCGATCCATGGTTCCACGTGTACCGCATGGAGGACGGTGTCTTCGCGCTGTATGAGCCGTTCAACTTCCAGGAAGTCATCTCCTGGCTGATCGTCGGCCGGTCGCGTGCCCTGCTGTTTGATACGGGGATGGGCATGAGCCGCATTTCGACCGTTGTCCGTGAGCTTACGCGGCTTCCCGTGACGGTCGTGAACTCGCACTCGCACTACGATCATGTTGGTGGCAACGCTGAGTTCACCGACATTCGGTCACTGGAGACGGATTTCACCACCGATAATGCCGACGGCATCCCGCATGCCGATGTGGCAATCGAGGTGCGACCGGACGCGCTCTGCGCGCGCGAACTGCGAGTGCCCTTCGACACAGCGTCGTACGCCATACGTCCCTTTCGCGCGACGAGTACGGTGCGTGATGGCACCGTCATCGACCTCGGTGGCCGACGCCTGGAAGTGGTGGCCATCCCGGGGCACACCCCGGATGCGATCGCCCTCCTCGACCGTGCGCGCGGACATCTCTGGACCGGCGACACCTTTTATCCCGGGCCGATCTGGCTCTACTTCCCGGGGACTGACCTTGGCGCGTACGAAGCCAGCATGACGCGCCTCGCAGCGCTCGCGCCCTCGCTCACGCGACTCTTTCCCGCACACAACCTCCCCGTTGCGAGCCCGTCGGTGTTGCCACGGGTGCTGGACGCCTTCAGGCAGGTGCGGGCCGGGGCGGCGCGACTCGAATCACGCGGCGACGGACTCGTCGAGTACCCCTTCGACGGCTTCTCCTTTCTGATGCGTGCGCCGGGCAAACCTCTGCGCATCCTCTTTATCGGCAACAGCTACACCTACTACAACAATCTCCCCGGTATCGTCGCCGACTTCGCGCGCACCGTCGCCTACGAACGACCTGTGACGGTGGAGATGGTGGCACAAGGCGGCGCGACACTTCGGGATCATTGGATGTCCGGCGAGGGACTTGCGGCCATCCGGCGCGGGACGTGGGACTATGTCGTGCTGCAGGAGCAGAGCATGCTGGGCGTCATGCTGGTGGACGGAGCGCCGAGTGTGAACGATCCGGAGTTCTTCCATCGGTATGCGCGACTCTTCGCCCGGGAGGTTGCGGCGGCAGGAGCGAAGCCGGTGTTTTACCTCACCTGGGCGCGTCAGGCCACGCCGGCCCTTCAGGACCATCTGACGAGTGCCTACACCGCCATTGCACGCGAGACAGGTGCACTGCTCGCCCCAGCCGGTGTCGCGTGGCAGGCGGTGCGCTCGGCCCGGCCCTCGCTTGGACTCTACGACCCTGATGGCACACACCCGTCGCCGACGGGATCCTACCTCGCGGCAGCGACCCTGTGGGCGACCATCTCCGGCACCCCTGCGCGGGGGTTGAGCCCCACTGTGCGTGGGGCGCGGCTCACGGATTCACTGCGTGTGACGTTTGGAGAGGTGGGCTCGCTTGTCGCGTTGCCCGACAGCGACGCCATCTTCATCCAGCGGCAGGTCGACGCGGCCGTTGCTGCAGTATCCACCCTCGACGCGACCGCGGCTCGATCCCCGCGTCAATCGCCGCTGCCTGACGGGGCTGCCCTGCGCATGGAGTCCCTCGAGGGGCGCTGGGCCGGCACGATGCGCCTGTACGACTCGCCCGTGGAGGTAGAGCTCACTGTGACCCGGGCGACGCAGGGACACACGGCGATGTGGAGGGTGCGAGGGACGGGGTGGGGGAGCGAGCTCGCACTCCGTGATCTGTCCGTCGACGGGCCGCGCCTCACCTTCAGCCTCCCCGATCCACGATTCCTGGCGCCGGAGGAGCGCCACCACGCCGTCTTGAGCGGCGAGACACTTGTCGGCCGCGTGGAGGTGGGGAGCGCCACGCAGGTGCCACGTCTCCTGGGATCGTGGAGTCTCACGCGGGTGGCCGGGCCTCGTTAGGTCGCCAGGCTCCGCCGCCTAACGCGGCCAGCGCCCTTCGGGATCGAAGGTGAGCACCTTCATGGCCGGGAGGCTCTCGCGGTTGACCAGACGTCCCCCCTGAATCACCTGGCTGATACGGCGCAGGTTGCGCACGTCGGCCAGTGGATCGGCGTCGAGTATCACCAGGTCGGCCACCTTGCCCATCTCGACGGTGCCAAGCGAGTCGGCGAGGCCGTACGCCTCCGCCCCATGCCGGGTCGCGGCCACCAGGATATCCATCGGCGTGGCGCCCGCCTCGGCGAGCCCTTCCATCACCTCGAAGTGGCGCCGCCCCATGCGACCCCAAACCACCGGACCCAGCTCAGCGGCTTCTGGTCCCTGATCGGTGCCGATCACGAACTTCACTCCGGCTCTGATCCAGCGCTGCAGGTTGGCGCGGCGTGCGTCAAACCCGGCACGGGTCTGCCCTGGCTGGCGCGACCCGATGACTGCGCCGAGGTGCGGGTCGCGGCGTGTGTCGTCCACGGACCAGTTGTCGTAGACGCGCTGCTGTTCCTCGAGTGGCACGGCGAGCGGCGCCGAGTAGATGCCGAGGCGCTTGACTTCGGCGAGGAGGGAGTCGAGGAGGCGCAGTTGTGATGGGGTGTTAGGCAGTACACTCATCACATTCGGATGCTGCATGAGCTGCGGCCGCACCGCGATCGCTTCGCGGAGGCTTTCGAGGGTAAAGGTGTGAGTCTGGAAGTGTTTGCCGGCGTTTTGTGTCGCGCGCCGCATCGACGCCAGCACCGGCGACGAAAACATGAGCGGCTCCACTGGCCCGATTCCGTGCGCACTCACCGCGACCTTGAGAAAATCGGGACCACTGGCGAGGTACTTCGTGATCGCTCCACCCGCTTCGTCGGGAGTGAGCGCGAGCAGCTCGGGGCCTGCGCCCGCCTCCCACATGGCATTGATCCGCGACTGGATCATGGGGTGCACCCAGCCGCCATAACGCAGATCGGTGCCACGCAGGTCGTATGTACCGCTGAAGTAGGGAGAGAAGGGGCCCCCCAAACCGACGATGTTGCCGGCGACCAGCACACGCGCGCCGGCGTCGCGTCCACTCGTTATGCGCGCGCGCGCCTGCAGCAGTGGTTGCAGCGGGCCCCACGAGTCCATCACCGTGGTGAGCCCGTACTTGAGCGCCACCTGAGCCCCCTGCACCGCGATGTCGGCAAATCGCTCCTCGTATTTCACATAAAACTCGGGAGTGATCATCAGCACGAGATGCACATTGGCGTCGATCATCCCCGGTATGACGAACTTGCCGGTGGCATCCACCGTTCGCACGCCACGCGGGATGGGGGTCGACGCTCTCGGCCCGACCGCTGCAATGCGGCGGCCATCCATGAGGACCACGGCGTCTTGCATCGGTGCGGCACCGGTGGCGGAAATCACGGTGGCGCCGGTCAGTGCCCAGCGTTCAGCCGTGCCCTGGGCGGTGGAAACGCTGGCCGCTGCGGTCGTGAAGAGGCCGAACGCGAATGACAAACGATAGAGAGTAACCATGGCGGGACTCCGCAGGATGGCGGTTACGGCCTCAACAGAAGGCGTCGACGGGCGCGAGACTCAATTGACAAACTGCGCGAGGACCCGGAGCACAGCCAGAACCGATCCCAGAGCCACCAGCGAGGTGAACACCCCCATCCCTCGGGAGCGGATCCACCCGGCGATGCCCAGGCTGGCGAGGAAAACGTGGATTCCCGCGATAAACGCCATCGACAGCCACCGATGCGTGGTCTGAAAGCGCGCCATGAACTCCCTGCCACGCTCCGCGGAGGTCGCCGCATCAGCGGCCAACCCGGAGGCAGCGAGGGCCCAGCCGAGCGCGGTCACCGTGAAGAGTCCCGTCGCCAACGCGGCGCACCGCGTGGTCCACGTGACTGCCCGGACGTCGGGCGCCGTCAAGAGGACTCCAAGAAACGCCAGCGCGAAGCCGCCGAGGACGGCACTGATGGATGCGAGGAAACCGTAGTAGTCGGCCATTGAGCGGTGACGGAGCAGGGTTGAGTCAGGCTACAGCGGTCACTCCGCGATCTCCACGCTCACTTCCTGAATGCATCCCCCAGCACCCGCCCATCCAGACGTTCGATGGGGCGAATGCCTAACGCGCGGGCCAGGGTGGCCGCCAGGTCGACGGTGCGCACGAAGCCGTCGTGACGACCGGGAGCGAAGGCCTCGCCCACAAACAGGAGCGGCACATGCGAATCGGCGTCGTGCGGCGTCCCATGCGTGGCGACATTGCCGGCGTAGATATTCCCCGGTCGCAGGGTCACTACCGCCGAGGGGGCGAGGTCGTCGGGGAACATGTGAACCCAGCGGCGTGCCACAGCGTCGGTCAGCGTATCGAGCCGCGCCATCGCGTCAAAGTGCTCCGCCCGCATCACGCCGTTCACCTTGCGGGCGGCGACCATGAAGCTGTCGGCCAGCATTCGGCTGGTGAGGCCCCCCGCGAGTGCCTCCTTTTCGATGAAAAAGCCACCACTCTCGAAATCAATCGCGGTGGTGTCTCCGCCAAACCGCCTGACGACGGCGCGCGCGGCGACAATAGCCGGTCGCATCGACACCCGCACACCACCGTGGAGTTCGGGGATCTTCTGCACCCCATGATCCGCGGAGAGGGCAATGACAATGCGAGTCGAGTCGCGCACCGCATACAGGCTGTCAAGAAAGGCCCCCAGGACGCGATCGAGGCGCACCATGTTGTCGTGCACCTCGCGCGATTCGGGACCATACGTGTGGCCGACGTAGTCCGTCGCGGAGAATGATACCGCCAGCAGGTCCATCCCCGGCCCGCGCCCGAGGTCTAACTCGCGGAAGCCTCTCCATGCGAACCGTGCGGTGAGTTCATCCACCATCGGCGAATAGCGCACGGCCAGGCCGATACTGTCCAGGCTCGTCGGGAAGAGATGCGGGAAGGTGAAGTTTCGTCCCCCACGCTCCACGGGCACACTGTCGGGTTCCGTGTAGGTGACGCCCGCGACGAGATCCCATGTGGTCCCCGCATACGCGCGTGCAGGCCCCTTTGCGTTGAAATCCGACGCCCACGGGGGCAGTGTCGCGCGGTACCAGGTACTTGTCGTGAAGTAGCCGTCATCCGTGAACCAGTACACATCCTGCTTCTCCCGTCCCACCGGAAGAATCGCACCTCGATCCTTGGCCGAGACGGAGAGGGCTCGCGCGTTCGGCTGCACAGCGCGAAGCCAGTCAAAGAGGGTGGAGCCACGCAGCCGGAAAGGCGCGGCGCCCGGACCGGTGCCGACGAGCAGCGGGTACTGCGGCGTGTTCACCCCGGCCACGTTGCGCGTGATCCCCGTTGACCGCGGGAAACGTCCCGTCAGAAGGGTCACGTGTCCCGGAGCGGTCTCCGTGATGGCATGGTCGTGGTGTGCGTTCGTGAAGTACGCCCCGCGCTTGAGCAGGCGCGCGAACCCGTGCGTCAGGTCCCCCGAAAAGCGCTCCAGGTAGTCTGGTCGAAGCTGATCGACCGTGAGCATGACCACCAACGTCGGTTTCTGGCCCTGCACCGAAGGCGTGGGCTCCTGGGGCCCGCCGCTTCCCGTGGCGCGCGCGCAGCTCAGGGTCGTTGCCAGTGCGCAGAGGATGGCGGGTGCCGCTCGGAGTTGCTGTGTGAGGCTCATGGGGGGAAACATCACCCCCTTCACGCCTGCCGTCGAGGCGGCGCGAGGTAACGCGTCGGTCGCTAGCCGCGATCAGGTCGGCTCGTCGCTACGGTTGCGCTTGACCATGCCAGCGGCGAGGAAATAGCCCAGGATGGGCCCACTGCCAAACCCCAGCAGTGGCACCGGCGTGATCTGCAACGGGGCAAGCGAAAGGAGGGCCCCAAAGTAGACAGCAACTGCGAACGTACCTCGGGAGTGGGTCACTCGCGCGACCCAGGCCAGCGCCGCGACCGGCAAGGCAGCGGAGAGAATCGCCGCGGCGAGGGCCAGTGGCGACGCTTCTGCGGCTACGGAGAACACACCTTCGACGTACCGCACCGGTGACAGAGGATCCGGAATGCGCCACGCCACTGCGAGGGCGGTCGCGAACACAACGCACAGGCCAAGCCGTAGCGGACGCGGCACAGTGTCGGTGGTGAGAAGCACCAGGAGCGCCATTGCGAACGCCGTCAGTTGCGATGCATCTGGCTGCAGCACCAGAGCGATTGCCGCAGTCGTTGCGGAAAGGGCGTAGATGGCAGGAGCGCGGTGGACCTGTGCGAGTGCGAGCAGCGCGACCGGCAGCACAACAGGCGCGATGTACAATTGGGCGCCGCCCAGAACAAGCCAACGCGCCGGACTATCAGTCGCGCCGGTGATATGCGGCAAGAAGAGAGTGCCAACGAGAGGGAGCAGCAGCCATTGTTTAGTGCTCAGGTACGTGAGCGGACGCAGCCGCATCGTCAGTACATGAATGGCCACCGCGCCAGCTGCGAAAACGATTTGCGCTGTCTGCACTGAGCGCGGCGCTTCTGCCAAACGAAGAAGCCACAGGCTCAAGATGATGGCTGGCACGGCAGCCCAGAGCAGCACGAATCGGCCATGCATGCTGCCATGGAGCTTTGGCACTCGTGAGCTGCTGACCGTCAAGCTTCTGCGATGGCGGCGATCGACACTTTCAGGCCCGGGATGCGCACCGGCAACTTCGCGCCCTGACGCGCGGGAGGATCAGAGGGGAACCAGCGGAGCCACTCCTCGTTCATCCCGGCGAAGTCCTCTTCCTCTGCGAGCACGACGGTTGCGCTGACCAGCTTTTCCAGGGAGCTGCCGGCCGCCTCGAGAATGGCCTGGATATTGGTGAGACACTGTCGCGTCTGCTCCTGAATGGTGGTCCCGGTGATCGCGCCCGTAGCCGGATCGGTCGGGGCGGTGCCTGAGACAAACACCAGGCCTGCCGCCTTCACCGCCTGGCTATAGGTCGCCGGCGGCTTTCCGGCCTTGGCGCTAAAGATGATCTGACGGGCCATGTGCGCTCCTTGGTTGTTCCGTAAAGGCTCTCGAGCTTCCGGTTGCGGCCACCCAAGTTGACTTGGGCAACCGTATGTCGACAGGGGACCGCTCTACCTCGGGACGTCGACCCAGATCGGGCTCGACCAGGCCATTTCAGCGGTGGAGTGCGAATACAATCGGCCCGGGTACTCCTCCACCTGCCTCACGCGCAGGTAGTACATCGCCGGTCCGCCGACGCTGCCGGCTACAAAGTCGAAGGTGAAGGTCTCTTGATTCGGACGCTCGCTGAAGACCGTCTCGTAGCGACCCGCGGCGAGACGCACGACCTCCACTAACGCCAATCGATTTGTCCCGGCGATGCGTCCGGTGAGCCGCGGAGGTGCTGCGGACTGATATTCGCTGCCCATCACGTGCCCGTCGCTTTCGAAGTCGATGTAGATCTGCGTGCCGGTGGTCGCGTATGTCGCGCGCCCGGTCATGCTCTGCCAGACTTGCTCCCGATCATTGCTGCGGGCCAACACGCCGGCGAGTCCGCCCGAATGGCGCACGTAGATGGAGGAGTTGTTCGCGCCGGGATGGCCGAGGTGATTGTCGCTCGCCGCGATCACACCAAGACGGAGGCCGCGTGTCCAGGCGTACTGATAGGACCAGCGATTCGTGGCCCCCAACTCGAAGAGCTGTGGATCATCGTCGGGTTGCACGAGATGTCGGCTGTTCCACAGCGAATACATCTCGCCGATGCGACGGAATGCGCGCCCGGCCGTGTCTTGCCAGATGTTGTGATCGCTGAATGGCCAGGACACATGCGGAATGGCGAGAACGGGAACACCCTGAACCTCCAGCGCACGCGCCAACGACGGAAAGTCGGGGAGGCTGTCATGCCCGATAGGTTGTCCGGCTCGGCTCTTGTACAGCACGATGTAGTGATTCAGGTCGGGCGTCCATTCGAAGCCGTAGAACGTCGTGAAGCGGCCGGGCACGTTGAACGCATCGGACACATCCTGCGACCCGCCCCAGGCGGACGGGGTGAGGATCGGCGCCGAGTGCTCCGTCGTGCTGGCGAAATCGAGATGCATGACGTCGCGAGCGTAGGTGTACGCGTCCGCGGCGCGTGTGAAGTTCGCGCGATGGTCACCGGCGAGATTGAGCGCCTTGAAGTTGCTGGTGCCCGTCGTGTTGACGTCAGTGCCTGTGGCGTTCGTGAAAAAGCCCTGGCTCTGCGCTCCGGTGCCCGAGTGAAAGTGCGTGTCGCCAAAGAGGTGCAGCAGGGCCGGTGCGCTGTCACCGACCATCGCGTATTTGAACGCGGTGGCGATCGTGCCGTTTCCCGTCGCCGTGACCTTCTGGAAGCCGCGGGTGCGAAAAATCGTATTCGGAATGACGACCCGCCCGCGATCGGCTGCACGGAAGGTGACCGATCGCGGAATGGCGGCCGCCGTGTCCGTCGATTGCAGCGGCAGGGTACCCGTGAAGTCCGTGGCGACGTTGCCGTACCGGTCGAGCGCGACGACCGTCAGGGCGAATGGTGCATTGCGCACGATGTTCGACGGATAGCTGACGGTGACCAGTTCGGCGCGCGCCGGGCGCACCGTTAGGCGGGGCACACGTGCCGGCGTCGCCCAGGGCTGACGTGCATTGGCGCGCGACTGATAACGCGCATCGATCTCGCCCGCGATCCCCTGCACCTGCCCCTGATAGCGGATCGACACCGTGGTGCCAGCGGGGATCGTGTCTTCGAAGTTCGCCTCGATGATTCCGCGCAGCAGACCGGCAATTTGCACGCTCACGCGTGCCTTGTTCGATGCACTGGCGGTGACATAACCCGGCGTCGTGGCGCTCACCGTCTGTGGTGCGCTCCAGAGCAGCGCCTCGGTCTCGGCGTATGCGACCGGGATTTCGATGCGGACGCCGCCGCCGGGTGCAAAACCGCGCGCGCCTGCTGTGAAGGTGTAGTGGATCGTGTAGTAGCCGCCCGCATCCACCACGCTGGGCTTCGTGGAGAAGGACGCCACCTGCGCGTGCGCGCGGGAGAGGGCTACGGCGGTGCAAAGGGCAGCGAGAATCAGCCTTGTGTGCATGACGGAAGCGCGGGGCTGTGGCTCGGGGGGATGGGGAGCGTGATCAGGAGACTGCGCAAAGAAGTCGGTGGTTCGATGGGCGGCAATGCTCGAAGGTCCCGCTCGGGCTGGAGGAGCGCCAGACCGACGGGCGCGGCGGTGAAGCGCTGGCGTGTTACCCACCCCACCGGCCAAGTTGGGGGACGTCGCTCGG
This sequence comes from uncultured Gemmatimonadota bacterium, assembly GCA_902826615.1. Taxonomy (GTDB): domain Bacteria; phylum Gemmatimonadota; class Gemmatimonadetes; order Gemmatimonadales; family Gemmatimonadaceae; genus RBC101. The sequence continues at coordinate 27,845 of CADEFN010000002.1, read as the reverse complement.
AATAGGGCGCAGCCAGTTCTCTTCACGCCTTCGATCGCGATCATGACGCGAGTGACCATCATCGGCGCAGGCACCATGGGCCGTCGCCTCGCCTTCGACTTCGCGCGCACGGAGTCGTCGGTCGTGCTCTACGACGCCACTCCCGGCGTCGCCGTGGCTGCGGTCGCATGGCTCAGAACCACGATGCAGGGGTGGGAAGCCGAGGGCCGCCTGCCCCAGGGGACCACGGCGCATGCGCTCGCGCGCTGCGAGGTGCGTGATGCACTCCCCGATGCCGCGCGCGAGGCCGACCTCATTCTCGAGAACATCCCCGAGCAGTTGGCGCTCAAGCGGTCGCTCTTTGCGAGCCTCGCGAGCCTCCTCCCGGCTCACACGATCATCGTCTCCAACACTTCGTCGCTCCCCGGGTCGGCCATGGCGGATGCGTCGGGGCGCGCCGACCGCTTCATCAACGCAAACTTTTCGCACCTCGGACATCCGAAGGTCGAGGTGATGCCCAATCCCGCGACTTCGCTGGCCACCCGCGATCAGGTGGTGGGGCTGCTGCGTGGCGCTGGGTTCATCCCTATCGTCCTGCAGCAGGAGCAGTTCGGCTACGCCGGCAATCGCGTCTGGCGCGCGGTCAAGCAGGAAGTCCTGCGTCAGCTTGCCACCGGAGCCGTCTCCGCCGAGGACCTCGATCGTTCATGGATGCTCGACTGGGAGGTCCCGATCGGGCCCTGTGGCCTGATGGATGTGATTGGCCTCGACGTGGTGCGCGACATCGAAATGAGTTACGCCGAGGCGAGCGGCGACCCGGATGACCGTCCCCCGGCGTTCCTCGACGCGATGATTGCGGCAGGAAGGCTGGGGGTGAAGAGCGGGGCGGGTTTCTATGCGTACCCCGACCCGGCCTTCCGCCGCCCCGGCTTCATCGAGCAAACCTCCTGACAGTCAGGGCCGCTTCCGCTGCTTAGTGTTGCGGGCCGCTTTGCGCGAAGCGACGTGTTCCGGGCCACAATGCCCTGCACTTACGGGGAGAGGGGGCGCCTGGCCGTTGTATCGCGATCACGCCCCTGAATGTCAGCGATCATCCCCAGCACTGGACCCAGCAGTGCGTCGGGTTTGTCCACGTGCAGATTGTGGCCACTCCCCTCGACGACAATGAGCCGGCCGTCCGGCACCGACGACGCCAGGCTCTTCATCAATTCGGCGTCGAGCGCGACGATACGCTCGGTCCCCGCTTCGCTGAAGAGCGCCCTCATGTCGCGGCCTCGGCCCGCCACCACGAGCACCACGAAGGGGACGTGTGGCAACGGTCGTGCCCTGCGCAGCTGGTCGCGTGTGGCGCTGCTGAAATCGCGCTCGGTCCGGGGAGACGCGGGGGCATCGAATAGCGACGCCAGGTCACGCTCGAACGTGGCAAGGTCGCTGCCAGTCAGCACCTTCCGCATCCCGGCGAGATTCTCCTCGTGCTGCGTCTCTTCGAGCACCACTCCTGCGATGGTCTCCGGGTACTTGAAGGCGAATACACGAGCAACGTTTCCACCAGCGGAGTGTGCCACCAGGAGAAAGGGCGGCGGCGTGTGCAACGAGTCGAGCAGCACTCGCAGGTCACGAGCCAACTGTTCCGCATGCGCGGGAAGGTTGCCCAGTTCGCTCTTGCCCGTTCCGGCGCGGTCATACGTAACCACGGTCGTGCGTGCCGCCATCATGGGTGTCACGGTGTTCCAGTAGTCCTGCGGCGCGTCGAGCGCGCTCAGCAGCACTACCGTCGGCGATCCACTTCCGCGCACGGTGGCATGCAGCCGCCGCCCCCCAACATCCACGACGCGCTCGGTCACCGCCTCCGGCGCAACAGGGGGGCGCGGCGGTGGAGGCACGCCCTCGGGACGCCCACAGGCAAGGGCGACGGTCATACCCAGGATGAGCCGCCCGAATTCTGTCACCGCGTTAGAAGACATGCGGAAACATAGCGGCGCAGCACCCCTTCGCTCTGAAGGGGCATCGTTGCTCCACCGGGAAAATTCGTTTGGCGGCACCCCTCGATCCGGCAGTGCACACCGGAAAATTCCTCTCCGCCTTCTCGTCCGCTCGCCCTCTAGTACTGAGACCCCAGCCAAATTCTCGGAAACGCCACCGGCTCCACGATCCTGAAATCCGCCGGCGGCACCTGTCCCATCAAGTGTGTCACGAAGTAGTCCCACCGCCGTCGCTTCAGGTACGGGTTGTAATAGTACCCATGATTGCCGTTAGGCACCACGAGCAGGTCATAATCCTTGTTGGCCCTGGTGAGCGCGTCGATGAGCTGCACCGTGAGCGCCGGCGGGACGTTGTCGTCCATGTCGGCGTAAGACAGCAACAGCTTCCCCTTGAGCCGGCTTGCCAGCGTGACATTCGCCTGCTGCACATAGTTGTCTCCGTTCGGCATGCCCTGATACGTCTCGCCCCACAGTCCGATATAACCGCGCTGGTCGTGGTTCCCCGCTGACGAGAAGGCCACCTTGTAGAAGTCGGGAAAGAGGAGCATCGCCCGCGTCGAGGCAAAGCCGCCCCCCGAGTGGCCGTAGATCCCCACGCGGTCCAGGTCCATCCATGGGCGCGTTGTTGCAGTTGCCTTGTAGGCCGAAAGGTGGTCTTCGAGCCCACCGGCGTTCTCCAGTCGCCCGTAGGAGTAGTCGTGGAAGGCCTTGGAGCGATACGGTGTCCCGCGCCCGTCCACCGACACGCCAATCATTCCCAGCTCCACCAGTGCGCGCTGGTCGTTGCCGGGCGTGAAGCCCTTCTGCACCTGGATCGCCTGCGGCCCCGGGTAGATCTCCTCGATCAGCGGATAACGTTTCGTCGAGTCGAAGTCGGCCGGCTTGATGATGATCCCGTAGACGTCGGTCGTTCCGTCTGCTGCCTTGGCGACGAAGCGCTCGGGGCAACGCCACCCCGTGGCCAGCAGTCGCGACACGTCGGCGCGCTCCAGCGGCAGCACACGCTTCCCATCCAGCGAACGCAGCACCGTCACCGGTGCTACATCCACTCGGCTGTACCGATCGATGAACCAGCGCCCGTTAGGCGACAGCGTGACGTCATGGTCGGCGTCTTCAGGGGAGAGCAGGGTGAGTCCCGTCCCGTCGAATCCGATGGAGTAGAGGTGCTGCAGGTACGGGTCGCGCCCCGTTTCGCGTCCGCTGCCGATGAACCAGATGCGCCGCGTCTTCTCGTCTATCTTGAGAATCGAGCGTACAAGCCCCTCGCCCGTCGTGATGCGCTGCTTCACGCTTCCCGTGGCGGCATCGAGCAGGTAGAGGTGTCCCCATCCATCGCGCGTCGAGTACCAGATTACTTCTTTTCCGTCGGCCGTCACACGGATGTTTGGCCGTGTCCCGATCGATGGCGTCGGCTCGACAAAGGTGGCGCCACGCTCGGTTGCGACCGTGCGGGAATTCCCGGTGGTCGCATCGATGGCGACGAGCGAGAACCACTTCATCGCCGCGCCGCGATGGATGAGGTACGCCGTCGTGCCTGACGAGTCGCCCCACCACCCCTGCTGCAACGCGATCGGCGACTCGAGCCCCACCAGCGCCTCGTCCCCCTGGACCAGCGTCGCGCGATCGTTCGCCACGTCGATCACGTAGGTGCGCGCCGTCGCCGTGCTGTCGCCCGGGAACGGAAAGGCAAAGCTCCACAGTTTGGGGCGGAGCGTGCCGTCGGGCACATTCTGAATGAGATACGACACCGGCACTCGCCGCTCATCAATGCGATGCACAAGCACCCGGCGCGAATCGGGCGACCAGAGTGCCACTGGCGGCAGCGGCATCCCCACACGCTGCATGGACACGAAATTGGTATTCTGCTCCGGATGTCCGGCGTACGCGTTGCGGGCCGCGCCATCGGTCGTGAGCGGCCGCACCGCCCCCGACGCCACGTCGCGCACCCACAGGTTGTGGTCCTTCGTGAAGAGCGCCCACTTCCCGTCGGGGGAGACAAGCTCGTTAGGCGCGGGTGGTGTGGGGGTGGCCGTCGAGTCGCAGGCGTACGTCGCCAGGTCGCAGCGCCACGCCTTGCCACGCAGCATCACCCGCACGCGGCTTGTTTTCCCTTCCTCCAGCCAATCGAGCCGCTCGAAGGGAAGGGAATCGGCGACCACCGCCGTGTCAGCGCGCCTGGCCAGCGCCGCCGCCAGCTTCGCGTGGTCGAAGGCCGGGCGTCGCTCCTGCTTCGCTGCGTCCACGAGCACGAACTCGCTCCCACGCTCCGTGCGCACGCGATACCAGAAGCGATCGCCACCGCCAATCCAATTGGGGGTGATCTTGTCGCGCAGCACCAGCAACTCGGCGTTGCCGGCGAGCATCTGCATGGCGCGCTGGTAGCGCTCAACAGGGAGACGCGCGGGTTGCGCCGCGAGGGCGCTCCCGTGCACGGCAATCGCCAGGCTGGCGACCGAGAGGGAGAATCGAGTGGTGAATGGCATGCGGCGAGGAGGGAACGGGCGCGCCCAATCTCCCGTTCCTCGCCCATGGGCGCCAGTGGCCGTACACCATTCCTGCGAGCTTCGCTGGACGATCGCAGCGTTGTGAAGTAGCGGCGCTGCCGCGGAGCGCGAATCACGGCGTGCTTGCTTCAGCACTCGCCACCACACCGCTGATCAGGTTCTCCTGCATCAGCCGATCGTCGAGGGTGACTCGCGAGACGGCGATGTCCCCCAGGTAGCGACGCGTGGACTCCGCATGTGATCGGGCGAGAAGGACCCCTTCGCCGGCACTCACACTTTGAAAGCGCACACGGTCGCGCGGTTGGAGTTGGGCCACGCCGTCAATGTCCGACGATACGATGGTGGCGATCTTCGGGTAGCCGCCGGTGGTCTGGTGGTCGGCCAGCAGGATGGAGGCGACACCATCGCCCCCCACCTGGACCGATCCGCGTACCAGGGGCTCGGACGGAATGGACAAGGCATCTCTCAAGTGCAACGCCGGCCCCGCCAGCCGCATCCCCATGCGATCATAGCGTGATGTGACCGCGAAGCTCTCCCGCAGGAGCGTGGCCGTCGCGTCTGGCGCGAATTGCGCCGTCTGGGGTCCCAGCACCACGCGTACAATCGTTCGCGCTCGGGCGAGGTGCGGTACCGGGAGATCTCCCTCCCGCTCCTCCGAAACCTGTGGGTTCCGCACCACGACCTCCGCGCCCCGCGCGAGCATGCCGCCGCCGAGCCCTGACGGCGAGTGCGTCGACGTGCGCCCGCCCCATCGGTTGCAAAGCAGCTCGCCTGCAAACGCGAGGTAGGCCCAACTCCCCCAACTCCCCGGGTGCACCGACAACACGTCTCCCGCACGAAGGGTTCGCACGCACCATGGCGCGGCCCCGGTCCCGGAATGCACGACGTGAAACCCGCCCCCGGTGATGCCACACGTGACGCTCCCCGACTCGCACACGATCTCCAGTCCCCCCATGGAGATCTCGATGGCCGTGGCGTCGTGCGGCTGCCCAAGAGCGGCGTGGGCCGCTGCGTGGGCAAGGGAGTCCATCGGCCCCGAGTGCGGTACGCCGAATCTCATCATGCCGAACCGGCCGCCATCCTGATACGACACCAGCGGGCCGCACGACCGAACGGACAGGCGCGCCTCACGCATGGTGCTCGCGATCATCGCGCTCGGCCAGCTTGCGCGCCTCGTATTGCGACCGGTCGATCTGCTTGAATCGAACCATGTCGCCCACTGCAAAGAGGAAGGGGGCGCGATCGTCGGGCAGGAGGATTCTGGTCGGCGATCGGCCGATGATGGACCACCCCGTGGGCATGGTGAGCGTGCTGACGAGGCACTGCGGCCCTGCAATGAGCACGCTGCCCGCCGCAATGTCTCGCACCGCCGATGGCTTGCGGGGGACCTGAATTTCCGGTGGCACACCCGAGAGGTACGCGTACCCCGGCGCGAAACCGTACATGCGAACGACGTAGTCTGCTTGCTGGTGACAGCCAACCACCTCATCGACGGAGAGGCCGACCGCCCGCGCCACTGCCTCAAGATCCGGGGCGAAGTCTTCGTCGTAACAGACCTCGACCTCGCGCAGCTGCCCATTGGTCGTCCCGCGCCTGGGCGTGCGGAGCAGGCGCTCCACGTGCGCCCGCACCTGCTCGTGGTCGGTGACTAACGGATCGAAGTCAATCAACAGGTTGACTAAAGCCGGTATGCACTCGGCGATTCCAGGAGGCGGCGCCTCGGCCAGTGCCCGGTCGAGGCCCAACACCACGCTGCTCGTCTCATCCGAGATCGAGTCGCCGAACGACACCAGCAGCGCATGGTCCGCGACCGGTGTGAACCTCGGCCACGCTTCGCCGGACATCGGGCGCGCGTCCATCGGGGCTAGCCCAGAAACGCCGTGACGGTGACGCCTTCCGCTTCCAGCCGCGCCCGGATCTGACGCGCCATCTCGGTAGCGTGCGGCGTGTCACCATGGACGCAGATCGAGTCGGCGCGCAAGGCGATGGGGTCGGCGCCCACCACGGGCATCCGTCCGCTCTTGAGGAAGCCGATCAGGCGATCTGCCGCTTCCTTCGTCTCGTGCAGCACCGCGCCGGGCACACTGCGCGGCACGAGCTGGCCGTTAGGCAGGTACGCGCGATCGGCAAAGATCTCGGAGAAGACCGCCACGCCTGCGGCGCGAGCGGCATCTTCGAGCGCCGTCCCCGAGATGGCCAGGATGGCCAGCGTTGGGTCCATCGCCTTCACCGCCGCCGCGATGGCGGTTGCAACACTCGTGTCTGCGGCCGCCAGGTTGCCAAGCGCACCATGCGGCTTGACGTAGCGAACCTGCGTCCCGGCCAGCCGGGCGATGGCGACGAGTGCGCCCGTCTGGGCCACGACCATGCGGCCAATCTCAGCGGCCTGCATCGGAATGACTCGGCGTCCGAAGCCTTCGCGGTCGGCGTAGCCGGGATGGGCGCCAACTTGCACCCCGCGGTCAGCAGCCAGGCGCAATGTGGTGAACATTGTCTCCGGATCGCTCGCATGGCCTCCGCACGCGATGTTCGCGCTCGTCACGCAATCCAGGATCAGGGCGTCGTTCCCCATGATCCAGGGCCCGTAGCCTTCACCAAGGTCGGAGTTCAGGTCGATCTGCATTCAAGATCCTCAGGACTAAATCGCAAGAGCAGGTTCGGAAGCGACCGGCCGAGTGCGGCGATGGCACGGCACACGTTTCCGTTCACTTGCCGGGGAGGTTGGTGGCGCGCGTGAGGAGATTCACGCCCGCCCCACCCGCCGAGTCGTAGTAGGTGAAGCCGGTGCGATTGGCCCGGCGTCCACGCATGAGCACCGGCAGGCCCTGCGCCCTCGCCTGTGCTTCTGCGGCGTCGGCATCGAGCACCTCGAAGCCGATGTGGAAGACCCCTTCGCCCCTGGCGTCGAGGTGCTGGCGTTGCGGCGACGGCGCGTCACCGGGCTCGCACAGCTGGAGCTGCACGTTAGGCAGGTTGCAGATCCTGTACTTGAGCGAGAGGAACCCCTCGGTGCTGGGCACGTCCAGCTCCTCGTACTCGGCGAGCGGCGGATATGGCATCCACGGCCCGATGCCGATGGACTCGTAATAGGTCTGCGCCTTGTCGATGTCGCGCACCACGATGCAGATGTGGTGAAGCTTGTCGAAGAGCGGCGTCACTCCGTGCGTCATCTCTCACTCCTTGACGGGGACCAGGTAGTTGAGCACGCGACGCCCCCCGTCGACGTAGACCGTCTCACCAGTGATGTACGACGCATCGTCGCTGGCCAGGAAGGCGACGACCGACGCGATTTCCGAGCACTCGCCGTAGCGGCCCAGCGGCGTGCGCGACAGGATCGCATGATGCCCCGCTGTATTCACGAACGCGCCGGCCGTCATGTCGGTCAGGATCGTCCCGGGGCCGACGCCGACGACCCGGATACCATGTGGCGCAAAGGCGACCGCAGCGGTGGAGGTCACCTGGTTCATCCCTCCCTTGGAGATCGCGTAGGGGGCCACGTTGGGATTGGCCAGCCCCGAGTTGATCGACGACATGTTGATGATGACGCCACCGGTCCCCTGGCTGATCATCTGTCGGCCGGCGGCCTGGGTCCCGTAGAAGGCGCCCTTGAGGTTCACGTCAAGGACACGGCCCAGGACTTCCTCGGTGACGTCGAGAAAGGGGATGACCGGTGCGATGCCGGCGTTGTTCACCATGATGTCGACACTCCCGAATCGCTGCACCGCAGCGTCGATGAGTTGCACGACCTCGTCCTTGTGGGCGACATCCGTGCGCTGCGCCAGCACGTGGTCTGGCGCCGCCAGTTCGGCCGCCGTCTGATGGAGCCGCTCCACGTCGATGTCGGAGATCACCACCTTGGCCCCTTCGGCCAGCAGGCGTTCAGCGGTTGCGCGCCCAATGCCGCGCGCTGCCCCGGTAATGACGGCGACCTTGCCTGCAAGTTTCATTTAGTGCTTTCCTCAGTAGACGATCGTTTCGACCATGGGCGTCGCGGTCCGAATGCGCGCCCAGCCCAGCGCGCTCAAATCGATCGACCGGTACTCGCCGTACGCAATAAGCTCGGCGACCGCCCGCCCGACCGCTGGCGCGTGCATGACGCCATGCCCCGAGAACCCCGTGGCAAATATGAGGTTGGTCAACTCATCGTGGGGGCCGACAACGCCGTTGTGGTCGAGGGTGTTGACCTCGTAGTGCCCGGCCCATGCGCGCTGGAGGCGCAACTGCTCCATCGCCGGAATGCGGGTTGCCAGCAGCGGCCAATACGTTTCCTCCAGCAGGGCATGTTGCGGTACGAAGTCCCCATCCGCGTCGGCGTCGTGCTCGGGGAGCGGCTGGATCCCTCCGATGTAGCCATCGCCCTCGGGCCGAACCCAGAGTCCACTGGTGTCGAAAAGCATCGGGAAATTGTTCAACCGGAACGGTGTCTCGAAGGCGAAGACCGTGCGCTTCTTTGGAACGACCGGCAAGTCGATACCCAGCGCGGCCACCAGCCGCCCGGACCAGGCGCCGGCCGCCAGCACGCAGAAGTCGCAGCCCAAGCTCTGGCCATCGGAGAGCCTTACTCCGGTCACAGCGGCACCCTCAGTCTCGAAGGCCGTCACCGTGGCGTGCACATAGTCAACCGCCAAGGCTCGCGCCGCCCGCCGCACCACTGAGAGCAAGCTCCACGCATCGAACCATCCTTCATGCCGCGCGCCGAACGTGCCGATCCGCACGTCCCCGAAATCGATGCCAGGAAAACGTTCGCGCAATTCGTCTGGGCCAAGCACCTCGATGTCCGCGCCGTGTGCTCTCTGCATCTCCGCCGCTGCCACCCGTTCAGCCACCTGATCCGGTCCGCCCAGGATCAGGTACCCGCGTTCGCGAAAGCCGATGTCTGCGTCCTCCCCGAACACGAGCCTGATGTCGCGGAACATCCGGGCCGCGTAGAGGCTCATCTCGATATTGGCTGGCGTGCCGAACTGCGTTCGAATCGACGCAGCAGAGAGTGCCGTCGAGGAGAACTGATAGGTCGGATCCTGCTCGACGACGGTGATGGCGCCTGCATATCCGGCCTTTCGTAGCGCCCAGGCGCTGAAGCTGCCCATGATGGCGCCGCCGATGATGAGGACCCGTCCGGATGTTGCGTGCGACATGTAGAATGGGAAGGGCGGTTAGCCTTGACGGGTGGACGCGCGGCCTCTCGTCGTGCTCAAGGTCGCACGCTTGGCGATGCGGTGCCAGGCGTCCGTGGGTGTGCGACAAGTTGCGAGTGCTCATTCGGCGTCACCGCGATTTCTGCAAAGCCCGCCCGCGCGAAGAAGCCGGCACTGTGCTGGCTCGTGTGCACGCAGACGCCTAACGCCCAAGTTAGGCCTGCGCAGCAGGCCGTGCTACAGCTCAAGTGCTGACGATGCCCGGACCGTTCCGTCTGCCGCAGCGCCTCGCTCGGCGGCGGGCACGCGCGCGCCGCCTCGCGGTACTGCAGGCATGGTCCCGGCTTTGAGCGCGCGGTACCTGCGGCCGGGGACCAGCCCACACGCGTTCGAGCCCGCGTTGCGAAAGGTCAGCGGTACTGTGCGCCCACAGGGGAGCCGGTTGTACGCCGGCGGCAGGTTGGGGCCGCAGGTTTGGACATCAAAGTGAAGGTGCGGCCCGCCCGTCTGGCCCGAGTTGCCGCTCCGTGCGATCCGCTGACCCTGGCGCACCGTATCGCCTAACGCCACCAGGGCGCCGCCGCGCGTGAGGTGGATGTAGCGCGCAATCGTCCCGTCGACGTGCCGCACCATCACGTAGTTCTCCTGCAGGTCCGTGTCGTTCCCGTCGGGAAAGCTATCTCGCACGGCGGCCACGACCCCGCCTCGCGCAGCGACGAGTGGTGTGCCGATCGCCATCTCCATGTCGATGGCGTACAGGCCGACCCCGCCGTTGCCGGGCGTGAAGTGACTCGTGGTGCGCCACACCAGGTAGCCACGGCCAGGTTCGACGGGTAGGACGTAGGCCGAGGTGTCGGGGCGCGCGAAGGCTGCTCGCGGCACCCATGGGCCGTCCGGGTCAGGTCGGCACTGTGGGCCGCTCTCCGGCTGGCCTGGCGCCCTGTCTCCGCGTGCCGCGAGCGCGAGGACCAGCGTAGCAGCGTACAGAGCGCGGAAGAGCAAAGGGTACCTTCAGGAGAGAAGTCGCTGATGGGACAGCCGACGAATGCAGGAGGTTTGTCGCCGACCTCCACCTGCGATTCACGGCGCGAGCGTACGGTGGATCTGCGCGAGGTGCCCCACTTCGTGCTCGGCCATGCGGGTGGCGTAGCCCAGCACGGTGGCCGTGGCGCCGGCCGTCGTGCCGGTGACCTTTGCTCCGCGACCCCACTGCGTCACCGTCAACGTTTCCAGTGTCTCGACCAGGCTTGCCCGCGTTTGGGTGAACGCCCGGAGTGAAGTGTCGAGGCTCACTTGCAGGTACCCACTCTTCCGCATCCAGCCACGGGGCGAGACGTAGCGGATGGTGGGGTGGTCCTCCGCGAGCATCCGCTCGATGCTGCCACCCCACACGTCGGCGCACGCGCGGAGGTGCGCAACAATGTCGCGGGCGGACCAGGCCTCTGGGGCTGGCGCCCGTTCCAGGAGTGCGATTGGGCAACCGCGCACGAGACGCGCGATCTGGCCTGGCGTGGAAGCCAGGAGCTCGAGAACACGCTCTGGCGCGAGCTCGTCGGAGGTGACTCCGGTCCTCTCACTTGGGGTCAACGTAGGCTCCTGACGATGCCGCGGATGCCCGACTCGCGAAGGTGCGCTCGACCAGCAATGCGGCACCGGGGATGACGACCGCACCGGCGAAGGCCAGCAAAAAGGAAGAGGCATTCGCAGAATAGGCACCGACCGCGGCATAGATCACCGAGATACCCGCGTTGGCGCACGTCGCGATCATGAAAAACCGGCCGGGTCGCATCCGTCCGGCACCGGCGACGAGCGTGGACGCCTCCGCCAGCACAGGCACGGCGCGTGTAGTTGCAACAATCCAGTCGCCCCAGCGTGCGTACCCCGATTCGAGCCGCGCCATTTGCGGCCCGCCGATGATGCGGATAGTGGCAGGGCGGCCGAAACGGCGGCCGAAAGCGTAACCGACCACACAACCCAGGGTCATGCCGACGGTTGAGGTGATCGCGCCATCCCACAGACCCAGGGACACGCCGACGAAGGTGCTCACCACACTCGACGGCACCGGGAAAAAGATGTCGATCGCGAGCAGGCCGATCACGAGGGCACGCGTCAGCCATGCATCGGAACGCGAACGTTCAAGTGCTGCCATGCTCCATTGGTCGAGCTGGGCGCCGAAGAGTGCGAACGGCACGAGGATCAGCGCGAGGATGAGCACGGCGAGTGCCACCCAGCGCCACACCCCGCCTGCTGGTGCAAGCGCCGGGCCCGTCCCCGCAGGCGGCGAAGGGTCGATCACCACGCGAGCCTAACGCTTCTTCCTGGCGGCCTTGCGTTTCACAGGCCGTTTAGTCGCGACGGTACGTTTTGCGCTGCTCCGCTTCGCCGGCCGTGTCGCTCCGGCTTTGGCCTTCGCACTGGTCCGTCGCGTCTTCGGCTTCACCGTGCTCCGCTTTGCCGCAGCGTTGGCCTTCCCGGTTTTGCGCTTCACCACCTTGGTCGCGACCTTCTTCTTCGCGACCTTCTTCTTTCCGGCAGGTTGTTTCGCGACCACCTTTGGCCCGGCTTTCTGTTTCTTCGGTGCGGTGCTCGACGGGGCGCCAGTCGCTTTTTTCTTCTCCTCCTGACTGATGAAGTCGAGCACCAGCTTCACTTTCGCCGGCGACATTTGTCTCGTGACCGGCATGTTATGCGTGGTATAGAATCCCGGGGCGGTGCACGGATGCATCCGCTGCTTGACCAGTGCGCCGGCACCCACGAGCCCGTCTGGCATGTTCAGCGGGATGAACGTCGACATCACCGGGTAGATCAGGTAGTAATACCGCAGGACCTTGTCATAGACGTCCTTCCACTGCAGTTCGCCTTTGGCGTACAGCGCCGAGAAGTCGTCGTCGTCAAAGACGCGAATCGAGGAGTACGTGGCGGTCGACCAGCCCGGAACGCCAACGACGTTCGGCACGCCGTTTTGTTTGGCGCCCGTGAAGGGCTTGTTCTTCAGCTGATAGGCGATGATCGTCGCGCCGGTGCCACTGGCCGAGATCTTGACCGGGTACCAGTCCTTGAATCCCTGTCCGGCGGGAATCACCACTTGCCGGGGGTACGCCAGGATGTGCTGCGGCTCCTGGGCGACGGTCTGGTTGGGCCGTACCCCGTCGGCACACACCGGTGGAGTGTTCGGTGGCTTGTTCGGCTCCGGCACAATCACGTTGATGTACTCGAACAGATACACCTTCGTGTCTTGCTTGGTCGGGCCGCCGCGCTCGGAGACCTTGAGGTTCACCGTGTAGTTTTTCGTCCCCGCCGGCATGTACGCTGCGCGGTCATCCGTCATGAGCCGGACCGTCTCTTCCTGGAGCAGCGTGACGCCGGCGTTCGGTGCGCTGGTGGCATTGAGCGCCAGACGGCCCTGCTGGAGGCTCGGGTAGAGGGTGGGATCGTACGGCACGTCCACGATGCCGCCGAACTGGAAATAGTCGTTGTAGTCGTTGAGTCCGTAGTCGACCGTCGCAACGGGTTGCATCGGCCCGGCGCCGTTAGGTCCGATCGCCAGCTCCACGGTCCCCACGCTCGCCATCTCCTTGGGCGCGGTGAAGCCGCGTGAGGTTGGCTTCTGCGGTCCATCCGGATCGCGGAATCCGAACTTGGGAAAGGTCTGGACCAGGTCGAGCGAGATCACCGGTGGCGACTGTGTCACATGGGCGACGGCGTTCCCGATCAGGGCGGGTGCGTTGTTCCACGGTTCGGGCGCGGGTGGCATTCCACCTTTGGCGCTCGCGTCTTGTGACACCCAGTTCATCGCCTGCCGTGGGTACGGCGGATGCAGCACACGTCCCGCCGGCTCGCTCGCCGGCTCGCCGATTCCCCAGACGCCGATGGTCCCCACCAGATACCCCATGGCCGGATTCTCCACGGATTGCCCCTGCCCGAAGGTGCTGGCGAGGGTGTCACTCGTGAGGCCGGGCTGCACCTCGTAACAGCGGAATCGCACCACGAGGCCCTGCGCGGCGTGCGCCGCCTTGAGCAGCAACCGAAGCCCCGGTGAGTCGAATCGGGAGCTCGCCGGCAGCGCAGACCTGGGAATGCCAAACTGCATCACGCAGCCAATACCGACGAAGTTCTGCTCGCCCGCGTACGGCCCCACCGTGCTCATGAAGTTGAGCCAGTTCTGGTAGCCGCGGGTGTCGTGGTCCACCTTCAGCGCGATCTGCGACGGATCAATCTTCGTTGGCCCCCCCGAGCCGATCTGGATGCCACCGACCCACAACTGGGTGGTCACGAGGCCCGTGGAGTCGAGGTCGCAGAGAATCGCAGCCATGCGCCGCGTGGGATCGTTCGTCGCGCTGCCCAGCAAGGTCATGGGCTGTCCGACCAGCGGATCCTGTTGTGGTGACGTGAAGCGATTGGCCGGGTTCGGGCCGGTCACTACTGAGCAGATCGTCGTGTTATCGAACGTCGTGAAGTGATTCCCGAAGAGATTCCAGCCAGACCGGATGTACGTGAGGCACCGCTGCGAACCCGGGATGGACATGTTCACCGGTTCACGCAGGAACGCTTCCACCTGCGCGTCCGTCATCCCCTTGAGGTCCGGGCCGAGCGTATCCGAGTCGCGATTCACGACGGCGCCCATGACGTCGTCGTTGTTGGCGGTGCACGGATTCGTGGTGAAGACGCCGTTGAAGTTCAGGCGCGGAAAGGAAAGAATGCTCATCGTCGTGGGCTCGTCGTTTGCGCGTGCGCTTCCGCAAGCATGTAGCTGTAGTCGGACGAGATCTTGTTCGACTGTGTCCGCGCCCTGAAATGGCAGTTCACGCAGGAACTGGTGGAGCCGTTATACGTCTCCATCGTGGTGTTGGCGAGCAGGCCGGGGGTGGGGTTGCCTGTCGGTAGCGTGGAGGGCGTTTGCGGCCACTGCACGTCGATGAGCTGATAGTACTGGTATGCCGAACCAGCCACGGCCGCGGCGAGATCCTTCTGCCAGATCGGATTGGCTGCCTGTGCGGCGGTCCCGATGTTTACCACACGAGTCACCTGCGTCGGCACGCCAGAGGGTTTGCCATTTTTCTCCGTGCTCTTGTTCGGCACACACTGCGTCACCGGGCACTTCGGGTTGTTGAAGGAGTACGGGATGGGGAGGACGGCGTTGTTCGACCGGAACGGTGGCACGTTGTCGACGTGCTCAAAGGTCGCCCACACCCACTGAGGCCGGCTTGCGGTCTTTTGCGTGATATGCATGCCGACGAGCCCCACCTCACTGCTCACGCAGCGGGCCGGCGTCGAGCCCGACGCTGGCGAGTAGATCCAGGCGGTTTGCCGCATGTAGCGCTTGGCCACGGCGGAGTCGGCGGCGGTGAGAATGCGCCATGCCGCTTTGACTTCCATCACGTTGTTCGGAAACTGGATCGACGTGGCCTTGTTCTGCCCCTGGATGTTGTAGTATTGCTTGGCAACAATGTTGTCGAAGATCGCCTGGTTCATCCGGACTTCGAAGTACGCGAGCTGGCCGTGCTGGTCCGTGAGTGTCCCGCCGACGGCCTCCCGACTCGCGCTCTCCACGGTTTGATTCGCGCTATTGCCTGGAATTTTGGTAGTTCGCGCGAGCAGCAAAGGACGGTTGGAGCCCCTGCACTGCGCCGGCACCGTGGTGCCATTCGTATTCCACGACGGCGGCACGCGGCCATCGGGATAGAAAATCTCCTCGGGTACCTTCCATGTCTGCCACACCACGGGGCCTGTCTGTCCGATGCGCTTCGACTGGTCCGGAACGCCGCGTGCCCCCGCCTTGGCCGGCCAATTCAGCGCGACAAACGATTGCCACGCGAACGTCACGGCGTCGGACTGTGTGGGACTCGCGGGCAGGTCTGTTGGGACCTGCCAACTCAGGCTTGCCAGCGCGGCCAGGGGGACGACTGGCGCAGAAGCCGACGCAGGGGCCGCGCGTCGCACTGGCGTCGCGGCTCGTCCGGTCGTCGATCGCGCCATGGGCAGCAACAGGATCACGCCGACTGCGGCGCCGATCGACAGCCGAAAGGTGTGGCTTGGCATGGGGGCTTCGGTTGAGATGGAACTCGCATCGCTCGGCACTGGACCGAGCGATGCGTTACATCGTTTGGTGCGACGTTGCGTCAGCGCCGCTTTGTCGATGCCGCGCGTTTGGCCGTTTTCGCGACCTTCGACGGCTTCGCGGTCTTTGACTTCGGAGCCGCCTTCGATTTGCTTCCCCCAGTCGGCTTTGTCCCGGCTTTCGCCTTCTTGCCTTTCATGGGGGGCCACTGCACCCAGTTCGGACCGGACAACGCCAGCTGATAGTTGGCGCGGAAACGGCTGATCTTCCCGCTCGGACCGAACCAGATGGTGTGGTCGAAGTGGTTGAAGAACTGCTTGCCGGCGTCGGAACCATTGGCCACGAACCTCGTGAGCTTGCCGGCCTCGAATCCGGTCACGTGAACCGTGCCGCCGCCGACGTAGAAGTTCTGCGGCATGAAGATCGTGTCGACCTGCTGGCCGGTCGGACCTACCAGCTTGCCAAAGAAATCGGTGACGCCGCTCTTGCCGGTGAAAGTGCCGATCGCCAGCGCGAAATCGGGTCCGAACGCTTCCCACACAACCTTGTTCTCCAACAAGGCAAGAATGCCCGGGATGTTGTGCGCGTTGAATGCTGCATACAGTGCCTTGGCAGTGGCGAGTGGATCCATGCGGGGCCTCAGGGAGTGGGTGGTTGATGCGACAGGATGGTAGGCGAACCGGCGGTGTGCAGAATACCGTCGATCCATTCCTGCGCTTCGGGGGGCAGTGACGTGAAGCGAACGAAAAACGCTCCCCCACGCTCCTCAGAGATCACCTTGGCGAACACATCCGTCAAGTCGCCGCTGACTGCGGGCAGGCGAACGCGGAGATTGTCGAACACCCGGAGCCGGTCAGGGGTCTGGACCGAGGCTGAGGAACTCGAAAGCGCCGTCAGCTGTGCCGGCCGGAAGCCTTTCCCGGTGGACTTGCCGTGGATCACCTCGACGCCGATCTCGAGTGGTGTTTCGAGGGGCGCAACGATGGCGGCGCGCTCAGGTACGACCAGTGCGTTCGCGCCAACAATGCCGGCGACCTCGAACACTTTCAGTGGCTCTCCAATGCCCTTGGGCTGGATCTCGAACTGGCGCACCGTCGTGACCGGCGAGGTCACTTGCGACAACGTCCGCTCGGAGACGAGGACCTGGCCGCCAACCGAATGCGATTCGATGCGTGCCGCGATGTTCACCGTGCGGCCCACCACACCATACTTGGCGCGTTTCTCGGAACCCACGTTCCCCACGACCACCTCGCCCGAATGCACGCTCACGCCCATCTCCACAGGCGGCAGGCCGAGCTTGCGGTTGCGGGCGTTGACATGATCCATCGCCATCTGCATTTCCACGGCGCACGCCACACCACGCTCGGCATGATTGGCCTGCCGTTGCGGCGCGCCAAAAATGGCGAGAATGGCATCGCCGATGAACTCGTTGATCGTCCCCTCGTGCCGGAAGATCACGTCGGTCATCTCACCGAGATACGTGTTCACGATACTGACGATGCTTTCGGGCGGGAGTCGGTCCGTCAGCGGCGTGAATCCGCGCAAGTCCGCCATCAGGATGGTGACATCGCGACGCTCCCCGCCAAGTGTGAGGCCTTCTGGAGCCTCGAGCAGGGCTGATGCGACATCGTCGCTCAGGTATCGCCCGAACGCACGTCGAATGAGCTGGTTACGCACTTCGAGCTGCTGTGTGCGTTCTTCCACGCGTTCCTCGAGTTGTTCATACAACTCGGCGTTCTTGAGCGAGACAGCGATCTGACCCGTGAGCAGCGAGATCCCGTCGATGCGATCCGGCGTAAACACGCCGGAGGCCAGTCCGTTGCGCAGATAGAGCAGGCTTTCAACCTTGCCACGGTACACAATGGGAATGCACAGCACCGAACGGGCGCCGCCGGTCCGAATCGCGGGATCATCGCGAAAGGGACCCTCGGTCGGTGAGTCACTTAGCACCACAGGCTCCATGGTGCGTAGCGCATAGCGGATCACACTCGCCGGCACCCACTCTGCATCCTTGAGATCGATATCCGAACGCTGCACTTCGTCGGTCTCGGCGTCGCGTGTCGCGGCCACGCGAAGACCGGTGGGTGTCACACGAATCAGCGCGCCGCGGTCGGCGCCCGCCGTTTCGATAAGAATTTTCATCAGCTCGGCGAGCAGCACATCCATACGAATGGCTTCCGAGATCGCGTGCCCGGCGCGCCGCAGGCTGTCGGAGTCGACGCCGCGAATCGTCGCCTGTGTGCTCCGTCTTCGTGTGCCGCGTTCGGTGTGCGCCTCGTGTCGACCGACGCCACGTCGGCGGCGCAAGAGGTTCGCCTTCGGCTGCGCCGAGAGACGCTCAAACGCGTAAATCGCATCGTCGAGAAAGGTCCCGCTGAACCGCGACAGCCCTACCTGTTCGCAGAAGTCGCCAGCGCGCTCGAACGCGATGCCTTCGTGGAGGAGGAATCCCCCTTCGCGCGCGGCCAGTGCGGCGGCTTCGTACAGCCGAATCACTTCGGCGACGCCCGCCGTGGCAGGATCGTGCCCCAGTGCGGCGATCTCCGCGCGGACCAGCAGGACTCGATG
Organism: uncultured Gemmatimonadota bacterium; assembly: GCA_902826615.1. Lineage (GTDB taxonomy): Bacteria > Gemmatimonadota > Gemmatimonadetes > Gemmatimonadales > Gemmatimonadaceae > RBC101. The sequence continues at coordinate 9,619 of CADEFN010000002.1, read as the reverse complement.
CCGGAAGTTCACCGGGCTCTTTTCCGCCCACACGTCCAGCAGTGCCAGGCTCTCTCTGGCGCGCGCGACGTGTGACGCGGCGACCTCCGGCGTTGCCCCCCTGGCCGCATCGGTAAACGCCAGTGCGGCCGCAAGGTGAAATTCCGCGAGGAGGAACATCCCGGTATTGGCCACCAGGAAGGGCTGCGCCGCGTCGACCAGTGCAATGGCGTCTGACCGGCGGTACAGGCTCGCCACGAGCAGCCGGGTCGTCGCCAGGCAGGAGAGCGAGAGGAAGTCGTTATGCTGCAGCCAGGTCGCGTGAGCCGACTCCTCATCGAAGTCTGCTCCGGCCAGTCGCTCCGGATCACTGGCGCCGGACAAGGTGAAGGCGAGCTGTCGCGCCAGCATGAAGGCGCCGGAGGCTCCCTCCATTCGTACCTTCTGCAGCATCAGCCGACGGCGATCACAGTGGTCGCGCACCGCCGCGAGGTCGCGCCACAGGAGCACCGAGTAAAATGCCTCGAAGGTCGCGGAGTACTTCACGTACTCGAAGTCGCCCATTTCGAGCGACGCCACACACGCGGTGTCCAGGTACGGAAGACTGGACGCGAGGTGGTTGCGCCAGTGACCCACGAAGGTGCCGAACACGAAGTTGATGTTCGTGACGTTGTCGGATTTGCCCTCGCGATCGAGCATCGCCAGCGCGAGTTCGCCAAAGCGGTAACTCGTGTCCAGATCACCCAGCCCACCGGGTGAGTTCAGCACGGCATAGGACGAATACGACACGGCCGACTGCGGTGCGTTGCCATGTTCGATCGAGAGGTTCACCTGCTTCGCGACAATCAGCGGATACATCTGCGGGTGGCCGATGTATGCGGTCGACGTCAGGGTGACCAGAATCCGGATAGCTTCGATCAGTTTGGGGTCCTGCATGGGCGGCAGGTCGATCAGGCTTTCGATCGACCGGTGCGCGAGCAGCTCCTTCACCCGCCCGAGTTCGGCCCCCGTCATCTGACCGATCTCGGCGGGGTCACTCGGCAGCTCGATCCCGAGCAACCCCAGCGCTTCAAGTCCGATGCCGATGGCGTCGACGAATTGTCCCCGCGCGTTGTACGATGCCAGGCGGATCGCATACGCCTTCATCGCCTCGACCGGAGTCCGTGCCTTCTCGATGAACTCCGAGAGGTAACGGGCCGAAGCCTCGTGGTTGCCGTTGAGGAACTCCGATTCACCCCGGTCGAGCCACAGGGCACGTGCCAGGTCTGGTTCATCGTTCCAGCGGTCCTCGCCCGACGCCTCGCACCCCGTGGTGAGATAACGCAAGGCGGGCGCGAAGGCTGCCGAGGCCGTCGCGCGTTGCCCGGCTTCCAGATTCAGCCGGGCCAGCTGGGTCCGATCGGCGGTCGACGTGAGTTCTGCGCGCGCCGCATTGAAGTGGTCGACGATGTCGAACAGTCGTGCGTCGCGCGCCTCGCCCTCGAATTGGCTGAGCAGGAACCGGGCGACCTTGAGGTGCAGGGCGGGCCGCTCTGCTTCGGGAATCAAGGCGTACGCCGCTTGTTGGACGCGGTCGTGGGCAAAGCGGTATCGCGGTGCACGTCCCGCACTCGCGCGTGCGCGATGCAGCACTCCTTCCTCGATAGCGGGCGCGAGACGTCGCTGGACATCGTTTGCGTCAGTAGCGAGGACTGCCGCGAGCGTCGACTCCTCGCATTGGTTGCCCAGCCCGGCGGCTACACCCAATGCCTCCTGGGTCCATGCGGGGAGTCCGCCAAGGCGGGCACTCATCAGTTCGGAAACGTTTTCCGTCGGCCCCTGCTCCCGGATGCGAGCAGCGTCCCACACCCACTCGCCGCGCTCCGCGTCGTGGACAAACAGTTTCGTGCGGTTGAGCGCGCGGAGAAACTCGCCGGCGAAAAATGGATTGCCCGCGGTCTTCTCGAGCAGGACGCCGGCCAGCTCGGCCGCTTCTTCCTTGCGTGCGCCGAACGCGTCGCTCACCAGCGCCTGCAGATGCTCACGCGTGAGCGGAGGCAGCGAGACACGCTCCACCGGATGCACGTGGGCGATCGACTCCATCGTGGCGAGGAGCGGGTGGTCCGCGCCCACTTCATTACCGCGGTAACAGCCAAGGAAGTACAGGTAGCTGCTTTCCGGGTTGGTCAGAATCGCTTGCATCAGGAGCAGCGATGCCTGATCGGCCCATTGCAGGTCGTCAATGAAAATCACCAGCGGCGACTGCCGGCGCGCGACGGTCGCGACAAACCGCTGAAAGGCGAGGTGCAACCGGTTGCGTGCTTCCATCGCGCCCACCTCAGGTGGTGGCGCGACGGTACCGACGATGTGTGCGAGCTCGGGAATCTCCTGTGCGATGACCCCGATGTTGCCGCCGAGTGCGAGTTCGATCTCGCGCTTCCAGCGATCCGTGTCTCCCTCGACCAGCATTTGCACCACGAGCGCACGAAACGCTTCGATGAAGGCGCTGAGTGGTTTGTCGCGACGATAGAGATCGAACTTCCCCTGGATAAAGCGACCTCGCTCCCGCACCAGTGGGCGGTGCACCGCGTTCACAAGTGATGACTTGCCGATCCCCGAGTATCCCTCGACCATCAGCACCCCGGTCTGACCGGTGCAGACGCGCTCGAAGCCCCCAAGCAGGACACGCAGCTCCTCGTCGCGACCGTAGAGCCGCGACGGCAATTCGAAACGGGCGGACTGATCGTGCCGCGCGAGCGGGAAGTCCGCGACCGTGTAGGTGTCACGCAGCTGACGGTCGCATTCGCCCAGGTCATGCAGCAATCCGGCGCAGCTCTGGTACCGTTCGCTCGCGTCTTTCGCGAGCAGCTTGAGCACGATGGCCGAGAGCACCGGCGGCATCGGCACCAGCTCGGTCAGCGGGCGCGGATGCCGTGCCAGATGACCATGCAGGATGCCCATCGGATGATCCGACTCAAACGGCGGCTTGCCTGTCAGGGCCTCGTAGAACGTTGCGCCGAGCGAGTAGAGGTCCGTTCGGGAGTCGAGGAGGCGGTTGACGCGGCCGGTCTGCTCGGGCGACACATACGGCAGGCTGCCTTCGAGCTGCGACACCTCGGCGAGTTCGATGTGTTCAAGCGGGAGCTCGGTGGCGATGTCGAAATCGATCAGCCGGACCGTCCCCGTGCTCGGATCGTAGAGGATGTTGTCAGGGTTGATGTCTTTATGAATCACCCCGGCCGCGTGTACCTCGCCAATCGTCGCAACGATATGTCGCGCGAAGTCGAGAAATTTCTTGACCGGCATGGGGCCGCGTTTGATCGACTCGCGGAGCGTCGGTCCCGGGACAGACTCCATGACCAGCACGAGCCCGTTGCCGGCCTCGCGCAGTTCCCGCGCGCGAACGACGCCCGGTGAGGTGAGACGCGAAAGGATCGCGAATTCGGAGCGGTACGCCTCGATTTGTTGTGCGGTCGGGTAGGGTTCGACCAGGCACTTGAGCACCACGTCACCAGTCTCTCCCCTGGCGCGGTAGACTGCGGTGACTCGGCCGTCGCCGAGTGTCTCTGTGATTTCGTAGCCCAAGACCTCAATCACGGACGCACTTCCATAATAGGGTGTCTCCGATGGCGAACTCTGCCGAAACGCGAGAACATACGGTTGCTGAGGGGGCCGCGCCACGCGGCTCCGGCGGTGGAAAGCGTCGTTGAGGGGTTGTAGGGGGAGGTCAGACGAGCCGCTCTTCGACCGCGTGGGTTTGGGGCGCGTGAGGAATTTCCCATCTTCACGGTTCGGGGTGTGTGATGGGAGGTGGGACGGTGCGCTTGCGGTCAGGCCGACTCAGTTCTCAGGTGCAGAAGACACTTGGCACGTTCAGTCCTCGCTCCCATTCAAGCGGCGGCAGCAGCAACCCACTGATATTCCCAAGGAGCCCTAACGACTGAATACCGTAGCTGTCCTCCTTGGGAGCTCCTCCAATGCTGTACTCCGGACTCGACCTGCACAAGCGCACCATCGCCTTCCACACCGTCGACGCGGAGGGCGTCCTCGTTCGGCGCGCGACCCTCCCCACCGACCGCGCGGCCATCACTGCGTTTGACATGATACCGACCAGTCTATACCATTCTCGGGCACAGGAGGGAACAGCCCATGAGCGCAGTGCGTGACAGGATCCTCGAGGTGGCGGGTGAACTGTTCTACCGCGAAGGCGTGCGGGCGGTGGGGATCGACGCCATCATTGCGCAGGCCGACGTGGCCCGCATGAGCTTCTACCGCCACTTCAAGTCGAAGGACGGGCTCGTTCTGGCCTGCGTGCAAGCGCGCGATGAGCGCGTGCTCGCATGGTTCGAGCGCGAGGTCAAGCGTCTGGCGCCGGATCCGCGCGATCGGCCGCTGGCCGTGTTCGATGCGCTGGCGTTGCGCTTCAAGGCCGAGCGCTACCGAGGCTGCGGTCTGCTCAACACCATGTCGGAGATGCCGGACCGCAATGATACCGCGCACCGCGCGGCGGCCCAGCACAAGTCGCGCTTCGAGGGTTATCTCGCGGGCCTGCTACGCGACGCGGGGTTGGATGATTCGCACGCGCCCGATCTCATGCAGTTGTTCGATGGCGCCGCGGTCACCGCCGTGCGCGTGGGCACGCCGGAGCCGGCCATGCGGGCCAAGCGGATCGCCGCTCTCTTGCTGGGGCTAACGAGCCCGGCACGCGCCAAGCGCACCACCGCGGCGCCTCGCCGCGCGCGCCGCTCCGCGAGCGCACGTTGAGTTCATCGCTCCGACCGACCGCGCCCGGCGAGCGGCTCCCACAGCTCGACATCCTCCGGGGCTTCGCGCTCCTGGGCGTGCTGCTCGTGAACCTGGGCGCGTTCAGCGGCTCCGACTTCGCGATCGAGTCGGGTATACCGTACCCCATGGGCTGGGGCGGGGCAGCGCTCGCGTTCCTGCGTCGCGCGCTGCTCGAGACCAAGTCGGCGGCACTGCTCGCCATGTTGTTCGGTGCCGGGATCGCGATTCAATACGACCACGCGCATGCGCGCGGCGTGTCGTATCTGCCGCACGCGTTCCGGCGCGCCGGTGCGCTGGCGCTGTTGGGGCTCGCTCACACGCTGCTGCTCTGGAACATCGACATCCTCCTCGACTACGCCGTCATCAGCCTGCTGGTGCTGCCGTTCATGCGTTTGAAGGGCGGCCGCATCCTCTGGGCGATCCCGGCCGTGCTCGTGATCTCCGTGCTACTGGCGCTGCCGGTCATCGCGCAGGGCGAACGGCCCGATCAGGCGGCCGAGTCCTACGCCATGGCACAGCGCTACTACGCCCATGGCACGTGGCTCGAGGCGTTGCGGTTCCGCGCGTGGGAGTTTGTGCACGTGGTGGGGCCGCAGCGATTGGCGAACCGGCTGCCGATCCTGTCGCCATTCTTCATCCTCGGCATCTACTTCTGGCGCACGGGTCTGTTCGCAGAACCGCAGTCGCGCGTGCGCACACTGAAGCGCGTTTTCGTGTGGTGCTTCGTGCTGGGCGTGATCGCGAACCTGATCCCGCAGGACCGGCTGCATGCGGCCGTGGCCGACCTCGCCTTCCGGCCGCTGCGTGTGCTTATCAAGGCGGTCGCGTTCTTCGCGCGCCCCACGCTCACCATCGGTTATGCGGCCGGCATCCTGCTGCTCACGCTCGCCCCCGCGTGGCAGCGCATCGTTGGTGTGCTGGCACCACTCGGCAGGACCACGCTGTCGCAATATCTGCTCCAGTCGGTCGTGTGCACGCTCGTCTTCAATGGCTACGGGCTCGGGCTCTACGGACTCGTCCCCATGAACCTGATCATCCTGGGCGGCGTCGCCTTCTTCGCGCTGCAGGTGTGGGCGAGCCGCGCATGGCTCGCGCACTTCCGCACAGGCCCGGTCGAGTGGCTATGGCGGCGGATGACCTACAGGGCCGCAACCCGCTGAAGCGAGCCACCCGCCCGCGTGGTCCCGCCGCCCGACGTCGGCTCGTGTGCGCGCGATGCGTGATGCGAGCGTGGCACTCTCTACCAGGGAGGCTGGGGAGGGCGCCGGAGCAGGTCGTCCGGTTGGTTCCCGATGGCTCCCAGCGCCAGTCTTACCGGCTCACCGACAGCGGACAGAAGTCCGTGATCGGGGCGCGTCGTAGAGTTGGTCTCATTGTGCTGTGGGTGTCGAGCAGCAACGCAAGGTTAGGCAGGGTGCGACTGTGACCGTCCCTACACCGCACGCCGAGCGAGTCTGGGGGCACGCCCCCCCCGCGTGACGCATGGGGACCCACGCGGGCGGCGGTGGGCGCGGGATCGCCGAGTTGCCGGCCGCCCGATCCATGCGCCGCTTCAAACCGTGCGCGGCCTTGGGCGGTCAAAACAGAATCCACAGCCTGCGGATCCCGCTCCCCCTCCACTCCGTGAGCATTACGATATGACGATAGCCGGGCATCGACGAAGCTTGGCCGCGGTGACGCTCCTCGTAGTCGTGGCGCACCCGGCCACGGCGCAAGGGATTCCCGCGCGACTGTCGGCGGCCCAGGCCCGACAGGACCTGGACGTGGTCCGCCGATCGCTCGAAGAGGCGCATGGTTCGCTCTACCGCTTCACGCCGAAGCCAGCGCTCGACCGGCGCTTTGACGCCGTGCGCGCGCGCGCGAACCACGCGATGTCGAGGCGCGAATTCTTCGGCTTGGTGAACGAACTGCTGGCGGAGACCGGTGACGGACACGCGCGCGCGGACCAGGACGACTCGACGACCGCTGAATTGGATCGAGCGTTGCGCTTCCCGCTGAACGTCGTGCTCGAGGGTACGCGCCTTTTTGTCACCGCGAATGCGACTCGCGACGACAGCATCATCCGGCCGGGAATGGAGATCACGTCGGTCAACGGACACGCGATTGCCGAGCTGCTCGCGCGGATCATGCCAACCATCCGGCGTGACGGCTTCATTGAAACCGGGCGGCGTGTCGCCTTCGGCAGTTCGTTCCCGTTTCGCTACTGGATGAACATCGACACGGCGTCTGAGTACGTGATCACGGCACGCGCCGGCGACGGCACAGCCGTGACGGCCTCGGTATCCGGCGTCTTGGCGTCGCAGCGATCAGCGAATGTAAACAGCAACGCGGCGAACGTCGCATATCGCACGGCTGTGGCGAGGATCGCCGAACCGCCCGAGAACATTTCGCTGCGTTTTGTTGGCGATTCGCAGGTCGCGCTCCTCAAGATTCGCTCGTTTGTCGGGAACGGATTTCTCGCGTCGCTGGATTCGGCGGTCGCACTGGCGGTCGACCGACGCGTGTCGGCGATGATCCTCGACTTGAGAGGAAACGGCGGTGGCGCGGACATGTTCGGCGCCAAGCTTGTCTCGTACTTCACCGACAAGCCCTTCCGGTATTTCGACTACATCCATCTCACTTCAATCGCACCCTCGTTCGCTACCTGGCTTCCGCGGACGTTTGAGTCAACCAGAGCCGGCACGACCCCGCATCCCGGTGGCGGCTATCGAGTGACGCGCGACCTTCATGAGGGCGTCGCCGAACAGGCCCCTGCTACGAAGCCTTTTCCTGGTCGACTTGTCGTACTCATCGACGGCGGGACGTTTTCAACTTCGGCCGATGTGACCGCGGTCTTGCGGAGCATGAATCGCGCGACATTCATAGGCGAGGAGACCGGCGGCGCGTACGAGGGGAACACATCGGGGCTCAATGCCACCGTCATCCTGCCGAACTCCCGCTTCAAAGTGTTCGTGCAGATGTACGGGTACGTGAACGCCGTTCGTCCGGGCCCGAAGGGGCGCGGCACGCTGCCGGACATCGAGATCCCCCGGAGGATCGAGGAAACCCTGCACGGCATCGATGCGGCGCTCGATCGCGCATTTGCCGTGGCGCGCACGCCGCCGTGAAACGCTTCTGAACCTGCGTGGTCGCCGGAGTTGGCTGCGGTCCGTTTGCGCACGTGGATGTGCGCGGCGCGAGTGCACGCCGGGATCGCGGTTGGCGCCGCGCGAGCGGTGCGGTAGGATGTAGCCACGCCAGCGTCGTCCGAGATTCGCCCGCCGTGCTGCTGGCCCTCGCCCCACCCTCCTCACGCACTCATGCCTGCCATCACGCTCGCGCTGCAGCTCCTCGCGATCACGCACGTCACGCTGATCGACCCCGATGTCTCGGCCGTGCGCCGCGACATGACGATCGTGGTGCGGGGGACGCACGTCGAGGCGGTCGGCGCGAGTGCGACGACCACCATTCCTGCTGGGGCGCGAGTGATCGAGGGGCGCGGCAAGTACGTGATTCCCGGGATGTGGGACATGCACGTCCACGCCGACGCCAGCGGTGGGCGCGCGCTGCTGCCGCTGTTCGTCGCCGCGGGCGTCACCGGGGTGCGCGACATGAATGGCTCGCTGTCGCGGCTGCGTGGGTGGCAGCGCGAGATCGCGGCCGGGACGCTCGTCGGGCCACGCCTGGTCATCTCCGGTCCGTACATCATCGGGCGCGACCTCCCGCCTGCGCTCGGGATGCCGTACCTGCGCGCGAGCGACGAGGCCAGCGCGACGCGCGGCGTCGACTCGCTGGTGGCGTTAGGCGTGGACTTCGTGAAGGTGCACGGCTTCCTCACGCCGACGGCGTACTTTGCCGCCGCCCGCGCGGCGCGACGCAAGCGCATCGCCTTTGCCGGACACGTCACGCTGCCGGTGACGCCGCTCCAGGCATCGGACTCGGGGCAGCGCTCGCTCGAGCATCTCTACGCTTTCCTGAATGAGTGCACCCCCGCCGACTCGGCGGTGATCGCCCGCGGGATCGCGTTGCAGCGCTACGTGATGGGGGAGTGCACGTCGGTGTCGCAGCAAGCGATGTACGCCAGACTGGCGCGCAACCGCACGTGGGTGACGCCCACGCTCACGGTGCAGCGCATGCTGTCGGCGATGCGCGTCCCGATCGTCCCGGGTGACAGCACGGCGCAGTTCTACGGCGACTCGTTGATGCTGCGGTTGGCGATGGAGATGGAGCTGCCGCCCACGCCGCCCCCGGGCTCGGTGGCCGCGGGTGAGGCGTTGTTCGCGCGGCGCATGGCGCTGGTCGGGGCGCTGCATCGCGCCGGCGTCCCGATCCTCGGCGGAACGGACGCACCGCTGGCGGTCGGCGGCCCGGGCGCGGGGATCGTCGGCGAGCTGGAGCTGCTGGTGCAGTCGGGACTCACCCCCCGTGAGGCGTTGCGCACCGTCACCACCGAACCGGCGCGTTACCTCGCCGCCGATTCGCTCGGCACGGTGGCGCGCGGGAAGGTGGCCGACCTGGTCGTGCTCGATGCCGACCCGCTGGTGCAGGTGACGAACCTGCGCCGCATTCACGCGGTCGTGGCCAACGGTCGTGTGTTCGATGCCGCGGCGCGCGAGGCCCTGTTCCAGGCGGCGCGGCGCGCGGCGCGTCCGGCGGGTCGTTGACGGCACGCGCCCGCCGCTGACGGCGCCACCGGCAGCGCCGCGCCGCTTCCAGCCCAGCGACTTTCAGCATGATCCGGTCGCGCGGACCTGTGTGTGCCCGCCCGGGCGGGGCGGCCCGCCCCTGACGGCCCGTCAGCCTGCAGCCGCTGGTTAGCCAGCGTGGCCGACGTCGCTCGCCTGGCGCCATCGCCACTGGGCGACGTGCCGTGACTCACAGGCCTGGCACCACACGC
>CADEFN010000001.1 GCA_902826615.1 uncultured Gemmatimonadota bacterium | reverse complement strand
CCGATTGCACCTCGAATCTCCTGGGCTCCGCCAGCCGAAGCGCCAGCGAGGCGCGGGCCCAGGAGGGAAAACAAGAAAGCCGCCCCGCGGCCGATTGCACCTCGTATCTCCTGGGCTCCGCCAGCCGAAGCGCCAGCGAGGCGCGGGCCCAGGAGGGAAAACAAGAAAGCCGCCCCGCGGCCGATTGCACCTCGTATCTCCTGGGCTCCGCCAGCCGAAGCGCCAGCGAGGCGCGAGCCCAGGAGGGAAAACAAGAAAGCCGCCTCACGGCGGCTTTCGCAGTTGCCCCTCCTGGGCTCGAACCAGGACTCTTCTGATCCAGAGTCAGACGTGTTGCCAGTTACACCAAGGGGCAGTACCCCCGAAATGCGGGGCCCAACAAATTACCGCAGACCCTCACCGGGCGGCACCCCCCGGCGCCGGGCCCCGCATCCACCGCCCTGGCTACTCCCTTGTCACGCCTTCTTTTACGCTCCTCCGGCACGCTCCTGGTCGTCCTCTCGGCGTGCCGCGGCGGGCTCCCAGCGTGGGGCGAGACAGCCACCGACGCTCGCAAGAACGCAGACAATGCCTTCGCGGCGTTCTCGCTCCGCTTCTCCAATGTCCAACGCGATGAGAAGTTCGCGGCCGCCAGGACACGTATGGGGCGCTACGCTCTGGCCCCATCGACGCTCTACCGCGACTCCTCCCTCTGGACACTCCACAACGCCCCCGACTCCTCGCAGGGGCTCTACCTCGACGCCGTCTCCGAGGGGGCCCGCTACATGTTCCGCGCGCGCGCGAGCGCCCCGTATCCCGCCACCCTCGGCGGAGAGCGGCACTACATCAGGCTGAGGAAAATCCGCGGCAACGACTATGAGTGGGTCACCATCGTGGATCACGGCGTCGGTACCGCCAGCGCCGCGCAGGTCGCCGCAGCGTTAGGCGCCACACTCACCGCCTTCGAGGGACGCACCGAGCAGGAGTTGCGTGGCGATCTGCGCACCTTGTTGCCGGCCACCGGCCGTCATATGGGCCAGCTCTTCCGCATCGATTCGGCGCGGACGACACGACTCGCCGATGGATCGACCACCCTGATTGCTGGAGTATCCTGGCTGCCTGACACCATCCGCCGCAGCTCTCCTGCCTTTGCGGCCTGGGTCGACAAATACGTCATGCCGTCGGACTACCGGATGCAGCTGATGGATGCGGGGGGAGCACAGTACTTCGACCTCGAAGGATTCCCCGGCCGAATGATCGTACGCCTGCGCGCACGCAACGGATCACTGGTCTCGCTGACGGGGCCGGCACGCCCGATGCCCGACACCCTCCGCTTCCTCATGAGTGCGTCGGCGAAGTTCAAGATTTTCCGGGTAGGCTTCCGTGGGCTGGTTGGCGACATGACCATCGAGCGCACGGCACATGATCGTGCGCTGCAGTTCCGCTTCCGCAAGGAACCGGAGTGGCGATTCCCACTGGCGACCAACAATCTGATGCGCACACCGCTGCGAACGCCGTTTGAGGGGCGGGGCACCGAGATGCGCCTGAGTGTGCGCGATGATCTGGGGAGCCAGACCATGAGCCTGCGGCACATTCGCACGGTGGTGAACGAAAGCGCGATCATGCGCTGGCTCGGGAACCTCGGGGCAACCGCGTTCGGCGATTTCGAGGGGGCGTCGGAGACGGAGGAGAATCGCTTCCTGAGCGGCTTTTTCGAGGCCCTGCGCCGAGACATCGCGGACCAGCGATAAGGGGTCCCGAAAATCAGAACGGCCGCCTCGAAAGGCGGCCGTCTCGCGGTGCGGGTTCGCGCAGGAAACGCCAAGCGCGTCGTCATTGGAACTCTCCGTCCTACCGAGCGACGGCTGGCAAACTTTCCCTGACTGCGAACACACGCAAACTACTATGGAGCTGAGGGGAGTCGAACCCCTGACCTCTGCAGTGCGATTGCAGCGCTCTCCCAACTGAGCTACAGCCCCTTTGATGCTGGAGAACGCTACCGCTTGCTATACGACGGTCGCACTCCGTTCGTAACAACCCTGCCCAGCATTATTCGGGCCGGATCGATGCCGTAAGCTAACAGCGTAGCCGCCTTTGTCAACCGACACAACCGTAACCTGTGGAACCACAATCACTTGCGTCGCGTTCTACCGCAAAGGCAATCACCCCGCATCCGGCAACAACCGCCCGTGCACACTCTCGAGAGCAAGTATGTCCGCGATCAGATCTCACGCCGCGGCGCCCGCCTGAATGACCGATCCCGCAACCCGGCGGGTGAGTACGTCCTCTACTGGATGCAGAGCACCCATCGGTTCGAAGAAAACTGGGCGCTGCGCTTTGCGGTGCTGCAGGCGGACAAACTTCAGCTGCCGCTCGTCATTCATCAGGGGCTCGATCCGACCTATCCGCATGCCAGCGATCGGATCCACTCCTTCATCATCGACAACGCCCGAGAGCTGACGAAACGCGCCGCACAACTCGGTCATCACTACCGGTTCGTCCTTCGGCACCGGCGAGACGACGACCGCCGCGTGGTCGATGCGCTGGCGCAGCGCGCCGCCCTCGTAGTGACCGATCTCTATCCAACGGCAGGAGTGGCGGAGCGCAGCGCACGGTTTGCTGCTCGTTGCGCGCACCGGGTCGTGGCCATCGAATCACACGCCATCGTTCCCTCGGGCATCTTCGAAAAGGAGGAGTACGCGGCCCGCACCATTCGGCCCAAGCTGCTCCCTCTGCTGCCGCTCGCCCTCCAGGTCGTCGAGGATCGATGCGCGCGCCTGGAGATTCCCCAAGCCCTGGTGCGCGACCTGCCCGGGGAGCCCCTCGATTTCTCCCGTGTTTCCACGCGAGAGGCGGTCGCGTCCTGCGACATCGACCACCAGGTGCCGGCGGTGCCGATGCCCAGCGGCCTCACCGCGGCGCGTACCCGCCTGGCCGCCTTCTGTGCCGAGTCGCTCCCCCGCTACGCCGAGCGGCGCGCCGACCCTAACGACGACGAGGGATCGAGTCGGCTCTCGCCGTACCTGCACTTCGGCCAGATCGCGGCTGCCGAGGTGGCGCGCGCCGCGCTTGCCTCTGGCCATCCCGAACAGGCCACGTCGTTCCTCAACGAGCTGGTCGTGTGGCGCGAACTCGCCCTCAACTTCTGCTTGCGCAACCCACGGTTTGGCACGCTCGAGGCATTGCCCGCCTGGGTGCACAAGACGATGGGCGAACACCGCGATGACGCGCGGGAGGCGACCTACACCCTGGAGCAATTCGAAGGGGCACAGACACACGATGCCCTGTGGAATGCCGCACAACGGGAACTGGTCCGCACCGGTGTCATGCACAACGTGGTGCGCATGTTGTGGGGCAAACACATCCTGCAATGGGCGCCCGGATACACCGAGGCCCTGGCGTGGATGGTGCACCTCAACAACAAGTACGGGATCGATGGGCGAGACCCCAGCAGTTATGCCGGGATGCAGTGGTGCTTCGGGAAGTTTGATCGCCCGTTCTACACGCGGCCGGTGCTTGGCGTGATCCGATCCATGTCGCTCAAACGCGCTCGCGAGAAATGGGACGCCGAGCGTTACATCGCGCGCTGGAGCGCCTGAGGGCACGGGCAGCACCCGAATCGGTGCTGCCGTACCGGCTCAGCGAGCCTAACGACGAACTTCCTGTTCGAGCCTCGACGTATCGAGTACTGACGCACGGTCCGCGTGCGCTTCGGTCTCGCGACCCGGGCTCAGTGACGACTCCCGTTCCACAAAGCGTCGCGCACCACTGCCATTTTCCCCACGAGCCAGCGCGTTGGCACGCCCACGTGCCTCCCCACCTTCCCTCCCGATCGCCGACATGTGGTCACGATCGCGGCTCACGACAACACCGCCCTTGTGGCCGGCCTGGCGTGCTTCATCCTTGGACCATTCGTGCGCGGTCCCCTTTTTGTGCGCTTCGCGCCCCCCCTTGCTGGCAATCTCTCGCTGCCGCTGAGGGTCCATTGACGCGAATCCTCTTTTGCTCTTCCCGGTCATGGTCACACTCCTTCTCGGCTAATCGAATCGTCGCAACTCGAATGGCTCGTGCTCGTGCCAAACGCACGGTGTGATCCGCTCGGGGTTGAGATACGGCAGGCCATTGCGTCTGCAGGAGCACCGCGCCGGTTGACCCCGGATGCACGATGCTCGGCCACGATTCCGTCCTCGGTATTCCCCTGCTGTCTTCAGAGGCCAGCCTTGGTGCCGCCGACTCTCGTTCACCGAACGCTGAAGGAACCTTAACCGTTCCTTCAGCAAGCTCAGCGATGTAGGTCACACTCGTATCGGGAGGACTGAGCGTCAAGCCCTCTTTCGGCCCGAATTGGCGGGCTCAGCCGCTATATTCACGGCCCATGCCACTCCTCGTCCGCTTTCTTGGTACCTCCGCGTCGCGCCCCACGGTGGAGCGCGGGGTGTCAGCCATCGTGGTCGAGCGCGAGGGGGAGACGCTGCTGTTCGATTGCGGGGAGGGCACCCAGCGACAGATGATGCGGTACGGCGTGTCCTTCGCGCTCAACGACATCTTCTTCAGCCACTTTCACGGCGACCACTTCCTCGGGATCCTGGGCCTGACGCGGACGCTGGCGCTGCAGGGCCGCACCGAGCCGTTGCGGTGCTGGGGTCCGCCAGGGGCTGAGCGTCTGCTGCGCCAGTGCGAAACGTTAGGCGCCGATCGCCTCTCGTTCGGGCTGCAGATCACCGAGGTCACCGCCGGCACGGAGCTCGACCGCGGGGAATACCTGATTCGTGCCATCCCGGCCCGGCATCGGGGAGGGACCGCCCTGTCCTGGGCCCTGGTGGAACACGAGCGCCGCGGGCGCTTCGACCCCGATCATGCGCGAGCGTTAGGCATTCCCGAAGGACCGCTCTGGGGGCGCATTCATCGCGGTGAAGCCGTGACGCTGCCCGATGGACGGGTCGTGCAGCCTGTGGAACTCGTGGGTCCCACCCGAGCCGGCCGGCGCATTGTCATTACGGGCGACACGCGGCCGTGCGACGAAACCATCGAAGCGGCCCATCGGGCCGACCTCCTGGTGCACGAAGCCACCTTTGGTGACGAAGAAGCCACACGCGCCGTGGAGACCGGACACTCCACCGCTCGGGAAGCGGCGGGCGTGGCACGTGACGCCGAAGTGAAACGTCTGGTGCTCACACACCTCTCGGCGCGGTACACGCGTGATCCCGGCGATCTCGAACGCGAAGCACGCAGCATCTTCCCCGCAACGACCGTGGCGCGAGACGGAATGGAGATCGACGTGCCCTACATTGATGCAGCTGAACCGGTTGTTACGATACCACGTAAACAGGGCGGTCCGTACTGATCGGCATCGACCGGCGAAAGATGCGGGCGAGGGTCCGGTCATCCAGCGCGTCGCTGACCGAGGTCTTGGAGAGCCGGCCGGCAGGATCCTGGGCGCCGGCAGTCGCCGCGTTGACCCACGCATACCGATTGAAGCGCGCGGTGTCACCCGAGGGGTGATGAAAAATCAGCATGGCGCTGCTATGGGACGGCATACTGACTTCTACTCCCCACCACGTCCCATCAGGACCGCGAAACGGTTTCATTGCAATTAAAGAGGGAGAAGGGATCAGGACGAACGCGGCAGCGCGAGCAACGCGTCCACCGGCTGGCGCCCAGCGTATCCGCTGTCGACGTCGTGCCAGTACTGCACACTCGGCTCACCGTACTTCCAGCACCAGAGTATCGGCTTGCCGTCGATCTCACCCGGGAAATCCACCAGCCCGAGCTCGAAGCCCTTGAACTCG
This sequence comes from uncultured Gemmatimonadota bacterium, assembly GCA_902826615.1. Lineage (GTDB taxonomy): Bacteria > Gemmatimonadota > Gemmatimonadetes > Gemmatimonadales > Gemmatimonadaceae > RBC101. The sequence goes on along the minus strand of CADEFN010000001.1, from coordinate 1,379,076 downwards.
ACGCCGAGCGACGTGAGCTCGGAGTGGAACCCCTGGATCTCCCGCGCCAGCTCCTGCGCCTTGCGCTGCAGCACGTCCGCCTCCGACGAAGGCCGGTCGACGCGGCTGGGCGCGGTCGCGAGTTCAAAGGCCTCGACCGTCTGCTGCCACTCCCGGTAGTAGTGCAGGATGTCGCGTACAATGCGCGAGACCAGGGGCAGCATGCTGTTGGCCAGCTCGAGCGTAAAGCGATGGGGCATGGGTGAAGGGTGACTGAGGGGCAGCCCCCACGTCAAGTCACGACCTGTCATCGTTTTTCGGTCAGCGACTGTTCGCGCCGCTGCAGGGCCAGATCGTGGAGGAGGCGGTCTTCTGCGGTCTCGAGCGCCAAGGGAGGCACTGGCGTCGGCTTGCCATTTTCATCGAGGTGCACAAAGGTGAGCCAGCACTCGTTGGTGTGACGTTTGGTTGCCGTGCTGACATTCTCGGCGTACACATGCGCCACCACGGCCATCGATGTCGTCCCGACAAAGACGACGCGCGAGCGAATCTCCACGAGGTCGCCGACACGTATCGGCTCCTTGAAGAGAATCTTGTCGATCGAAAGCGTGGTGACCTGCCCACCGGAGTGGCGCATGGCGGCAAGCGCGGCACACCGGTCGACCATACCCATGATCACACCGCCAAAGACGGAGGGCTGCCGCAGACCATTGGCCTGGTGCGGCATCATGAGGTCACCTACGATGGCTTCTGACTGACGGGGAGTCCTGGCTTCCATGGTCGTGTAGTGGTGGTGCGAGATGCGGGACGAGGCCACCGGATGCCCGATGGCTGTCGCAAGGCGGCCGGACGGGAAAGCCCCCCGGACTCCGCTTCGTCAAAGGCGGTGCGCAGTGCACGATGGAGCGCGGTATCACGCTGCGGCTCCGGGAGGACCAGGAGACGCAGCACGGGGAGGGGCACGTCGCCGGTCTCCCATCGCTGCGCACCACGTGCCAGTTGGACAAACCCGCGCGTGCCAGCGGCGTCGGTGCTGGCCCGAACGGTCCACTCCCCCACCTGCCAGGTGAGCGCCGAGGTATCGGCGGTGGCCGGCCGGGCGCGCCCCGCGACCTGGTCCCATGCCGAAAAGGTCACCGGTAGTTCGGGAAGTGGCAGGGCGTATCCTCCTGCACGTTCGCCTCGACCGGGCACGAGGAAGGCGATGGCTGGCTGCGACGGTCCACTGACGAGCTCAAACGACGAACTGTCGAAGGTAAAGGCGGGAATAAGTGGTCGCGCGCGTGCCGCACGTGTATCGCGTGCCTGACGAATGGAGTCGACGGCCGCAGCGAGTTGTGCACGACCCTGCGACTCCAGGCGGCGGGCGTCGGGCGCGGCAACAAGGTCAGTCAGGGTCACCGGAAGACCGGTGCGGAGATCGACGACGGCCCGGCGTGTGAGATGGAGATGTGGCTCGTCTTCGGCGTCGACATCGAGTCGGGACTCATAACTCAACCATGGACCCACTGCATCGAGGAGCGTGATGTCCGTCGTCGCTTGTGTGCCCGGTTCCTCGTCCGGATCCTCGTCAGGCGCAAGGCGACGCGCACCCGGGTGCCGGCTGATCCAGCGCTTTGCGACATTCATGATGGCCGTGTCTTGGCGCACCACCACCGAGTCGCCGGTCACGATGTCGCGACGATACACACGCTGCCCCACCAGCAGGGCGCCTTCATGGGTGTAGTCATCATCGGTGACGTAGAGCTCGTGCAGCCGGCCGTCGAGCTGCGTGACGAGCATGGGCGAGCGCCGCATGCGCACCGAGTCACCCTCGGTGGCGATCCAGAAGCTCGAGTCGCCGGCCACAAGGATGGCCGAGAACCCGGGCAACGCGGGGCGCGAAGCGGGCCGGCAGGCCACGAGAACGCACAGCAGAATGGCGCGCGACATCCAGCACATGCCGCGAAGTATAGTCAACCGGCCGAGCCTAACGAAACGTCAGACTCCGCCCAGCTCGCGGACCCCGGCAATGAGACGCGCCACCTCGGCTTCACTCGTGTAACACGCGCACCCCACCCGCACCACACCCTGCTCGGCCTGCCCCAGCCGCTCGATGACCGTGGTGGCGTAAAAGTCGCCGTCCGAGACAAAGACCCCGCGCGTAGCGAGGTGACGAGCGATGGCCGTGGGCGTGTGTCCGTCCAGAACAAACGACAAGGTCGGCGTGCGGCGTCCGCCCGGGGGCAGGCCAAAGAGACGCAGCCCCGGAATGCCGGCGAGGCCATTCCACAACATGCTGAAGAGGGCTTCGCCGCGGGTGTGGAGCATGGTGAGCGCATCGACAATCCTGGCCCGCCGCGTCTCACCCGTCCCCATCGACGCGATGAAGCCGATGGCCGCCCCGATGCCGACGATGCCTTCGTGATTCTGCGTGCCAGTCTCGAGACGCTCCGGTACTTCGTTGGGCGCCGGGTCGAGTTTGGGGACGTCGAGCGCCGCGAGGAGTGACTCCCTGGCGTACAGGAGACCGGCGTGCGGTCCGTAGAACTTGTACGACGAGCAGGCAAGGAAGTCGCAGTCCCAGGCACGCACATCAATCACGGCATGCGCCGCATGATGCACTGCATCGACAAAGGTGAGCGCGCCAACCGCACGAGCCAGTTTGACCGCTTCCGCAATGTCGGTCATGGTCCCGAGGGCGTTCGACGCCGCACCAATGGCGAGGAGCCGGGTGCGAGGGGAGAGCTGTGCGGCCAGATGATCCCAGTCCAGCACCCCGCGCGCCGGGTCCATTCGGGCCACACGAATTGTCACCCCTCGCTCGCGCTCGAGGGCACGCCACGGCGCCACGTTGGCATGGTGGTCCAGCTCCGTCACGACAATTTCATCACCCGGCCCCCAGCCGCGACCAAGGGCGCGCGCCAGATGAAAGGTCAGGGTGGTCATGTTGTTGCCGAACGCGATTTCCCGCCACGTCGCATTGACGAAATCGGCGGCCGCCTCACGAGCCGCCTGCAACATGGCATCGGTTTCCGCCGATGTCGGGTAGTTCCAGTGCGTGTTGGCGTTGTGATGGTAGAGGTAGTCGCTCATCGCCTCAACGACCGGCACCGGCACCTGTGTGCCACCCGGACCATCGAAATACGCCACCGGAAACTCGTTATGCAGCCGCGAGAGCGCCGGAAAGAGGGCGCGAATGTCGGCCAGGTTCATGTTTGACTCTGTTTGGTGGGTTGGTGCACGAACAACAATCAGCTCCTGATCTCAACGCCCGACCATTCCTCGATCAGCTTTACCACCTCGACGTGGTCCGCTTCCTCACCGAGGGCAACGCGGGCCTGCCGGAAGAGTTCTGCCACTTGCTGCGTCACCGCCGAAGGTACGCGCTGCTCCCGGATGAAGTCGGCGGCAATGGCAACGTCCTTCTCCAGCAGGGCCAGGCGAAAGGTGCGCGGAAAAGCGCCGGTGAGGACACGCTGGGGAATGAGGTTCTCCGAGGAATTGGATCGGCCACTCGAGGCATTGATCACGTCGAGTGCCGCCGCAGGCGACACGCCGGCCTTCACGAGTGCGGCGAGCCCTTCGGCCGCCGACCAGAGGTGGATGGCCAGCCATGCGTTGTTCACTGCCTTGAGCGCGTCGCCAGCTCCCACGGGGCCCACGAGCACGATTTTCTTGCCGAACATCTCCAGCACCGGACGCGCACGTTCGAACGTCGCCGCGTCGCCACCGCACATCACCGTGAGCGTGCCATTGACCGCGCCACTGGTACCACCACTCACGGGTGCGTCGATGAATGCCACACCCTGCTGCGCGAGGCGTGCCGCGATGCGGCGCGACGACGCCGGATCACCCGATGTGCAGTCGATGAGCAATCCACCCTTCGCCAATCCCGCCAGGAGTCCATCGGCGCCGTCAAGCAACGCCTCGACCTCCCGCGAAGTGGGGAGGCAGGTGATCACCACGTCGGCGACTTCGGCGGCGGCCCTGGGTGAGTCAGCGATGGCCGCCTTGTGCGCAGTCGCAAAGGCGTCCGCCTTGGCCCTGGTGCGGTTCCACACCGTGAGCGTCGACTTGGCGGCGGCATGGACAGCCATGGGTGTGCCGATGGCACCCAGGCCGAGAAAGGAAACACGCATGCGAAATCGATCGGGAGGCGGATGAACGAGACCACTTGTCGCAGCGCGAAGCTAACTTCCCCCCCGTCAGCGACAAGCCGCGCGGAAATTTCATGAAGGTATTGGCGGAAATCAGCGGGATGCGCACGGTTCATTGCGTGCGCGCCGTGTTCCAGGCAATGGGTGGCGTCCCCGGCGTCATGCGGGCGGACGTCTCGCTCGGCCGAGTGGAGCTCGACGCGACCAGTGAGGCGAGCTCTGAGTCGGTCCACGCGGCGCTGGAACCGCTCGGCTACCGCCTGGAGAGCTGGCGCGTGCAAAGCCGGGCCCTCAGCACCCTGCCGGGTGAAGGGCGCGTCGACGACTCTGCGACCTGAGGCTGGTGTTTTGGCCTAGAGGCTGAACCAGTAACTCGCCTTCACGAGGAAGGTGTTGTCGGGGTGGGCCGAAAACAGGTTCCGATAATCGCGACCGAGGCGGAAGGAACCAGGATCAAGGTGGTCCTGCGTACGCCCCTGCTGCCAGACGAAGAAGAGCGTGGACCCGGGGCGGTACTCCCAGCGCACGACGGAGTTGGAGCGGAACTGCTTGAAGTTGAACCCACCTGGCTCCCCCTGCTGCGTGAAGGGCGCCCATTGCGCGTCGTAGGTCCGGTTGCCGGCATCGATCGCCGACCGCCAGCCGGTGTAGTCGCCGCCGGTTGCAAAGGGCTGCGCATACACCTGCACCGACAGTGTGGGCGAGGCCGTCCAGTTGATGCGGCTGGTGACGGACACGGTTTGCTGATGCAGCCGGGCCACGGTGTGGTGCGTGGTGTCGCTTCCAATGTCGCCGAAGTTGCCTAACCATTGCCGGTCGTCCACGTTGCGCCCGTATGAGACACCGACCGCGGCGGAGAAACGCGATGCCACCCGGACGTTCAGCTGTGGTGAGATCCCCAGATTGTGCGAGCGGCCGTTGTCACCGCGGCCGTAGTTGAAGTTCACGCTGGGGGTGACGGCCTTGCGCTGATCGCCCCCAAAGCCGAAGAACGAGAAGAGCCGTGGCTGCTCCCAGAGTGCGGGCCCGCCGCGCAGGCACACGCTGCAGTTGGCCGGGCGCTCCATCCCGGCTCCGCCGTAGAAGAACCACATGTTGGTCAGCTGGCCGTTCAGGTTGATGTTCCCGCCGCGCCCCGTGAGCGTGCCATCGGTGAGAAAGCCGTTCCACTGATTGAAGTTGACCTGCAATCGGCGGTAGAACGCGCGTGGCTTCTGAAACATCAGGGCGAACCAGTTGGACTGACCCATGCTGTTTACGTTTTGCATGAAGCCGAGGTCGTTCACTTCCAAACCGGGTGACTTGTACCAGAGGCCGGTGTAGAACCGCACGAGGCCTCCGCCGTTTTTGCTCAGACCCAGCCCGCTGCTCATCCCCGAGAGGTCGGTGCGCGTGGGGTCGAACTCGGCGTTGTCGCCAGGGCGCTGGTAGAAGTGCACTCCATTCAGCTGCGTACGGGCAATGGCAGCTTCGCTGCCGCGAATGAGGCTCCCCAGGACGTGGCCCGAAACCTGGAGGTTGTCACCAGGCCCGAAGCGGTGACGGAAGTCCGCACCCAGCGTGTAGGCTTCGCGGCGCAGGAAGTCTTCAGTGTGTCCATCAAGACGACGGTTGGTGGCACTCACGATGGCCCCGATACCGCTCCGCCCGCCACGCAGGTCCTGCTGCAGACGCGCCACGAAATAGTTGGTGCGTGGTTCCACCGTCAGCGTGTCGCCCACGTCTTCGCGCCCGGTCACGGCGTTCATGATCCCCAGGGAGAGGCCATTGCCCAGCCGCCCGGTGAGCTTGGCGGCACCGAGAATTGTGGACGATCGTGGCACGGCGTTGGGATCCCCACTCAGGAAGCCGGTCTGCGGCGCCCGCCCAACACGCCGAGAGTAGAAGGGACCCGTACATTCCCCGTCATTGCAGTCAATGGCAAACGAAAAGATGCCTGTGCCTTCGAGAAAGAAGGGGCGTCGTTCCTCGAAGAACTGCTCGAAGGCCCCGAGGTTGAGGACGGCCGGATCGGCTTCCACCTGCCCGAAGTCCGGATTGATGGTGGCGTCGAGGGTGAGGTTGGAGGAGAGTCCCACCTTGAGATCGGCGCCTAACGTTGATCGTTGCGTGCGGCCCCAGGCCGGCCCGCGCTGCCTGGTCTCGTTGGACTGCACCGAATACGGCATGAGCTCCAGTCGCCGGTTGGCACCGATGCCCCGGATGCCCTGCACCTCACCAAGCTGGGACGCCATTCCGAACCCGGTGCGGCGGAACAGGGGCCAGCTGGATCGCTCGTTGAGACGGGCAACCTCGCGATGGATCCCGAGACCGAAGGTGTGGCTCTCCTGCTGCCCGAAACGCAGCTGATTGAGCGGAATGGCAAACTCCGCAATCCATCCCAGCGAATCGATGGAGGTCTTGACCTCCCACACCGCGTTCCAGGTGATGTCCTCCTGGTTGTCATTATAGAGGTAGATATCGCGCTGAACCCCGGCAGGATTTACCGCGAACTGGTAGCCGGTGCGTTTGTCATGATACGAGTCGATCAGCACCCGGATGTAGTCTGACTGTGTGCGCTCATCACGGCGGCTGAGCAGCGCCATGATGGAGTCGGGATGCGGATCGAACGCCCGCACCAGGACGAAAAGCGTGCGATCGTCGTAGGCCACGCGAGCTTCCGTTTGCATGGTGGGATCGGCGTCCTCCACCGGATCGAACTGCCGAAAGCCCGAAATCACCTGCGCGGTGGCCCAGATGGCATCACGATCCTTTCCATCGATCACCGGTGCCTGCGGCGTGCGCATGGCGGTCGCAGTGAGCGTCGGCACGGTCCGTCCCGGTGGTGACTTCTCGGTGAGGTGCTGTGCGGCAACTGGAACGGCGCACACAGCCATCAGGACGCCGGGAAAGAATCTCATATCAACGCAGCTCACAGAGGGAAGACGACCCGCATCGGTCGTTGTGGCGTGTGCGCGTGCACGACGCTTCTCCGCATCTGACAGCGCCAGGCCGGAAAGGGTTGGTCTGGCGTCGTGCTTGTTCGCACGACACGACATCCGTAACTTGCGGCGCTCACGAGCGACGTCAGCCTCGCTCCCGCCCCGACAGCTGTCACACGCGGGCCCATGACCCCACCTCAGCGCACGCAGGACCGCGAGCTCGCGGCACTTCTCGCCCCCGATATCCTGGTGCTCCTCGAGGAGTCGCCGGGCGACGTCGCTGCGGAAACCGAAGAGCTGCACCCGAAGCACCTCGCCGATGTTGCGGAGATGTTACCGCGCGAGAAGCTCGGGGAGTTCCTCCGCGTGCTGGGGTCCTCACGCGCGGCCGATGTCGTGGAGTATCTGGACGACGAGGTGCGCATCGCGCTGCTCGAGGACATGAGCACCGAGCAGGCCGTCGCGCTTGTCTCGGAGATGACGCCTGACGATCGCGCCGACGTGCTCGAGGAACTCGAGGAAGAGACGGCCGACGAAATTCTGCACGACCTGCCTGACGCCGCGCGGGAAGAAACCGAGCGGCTCCTGCAGTACGATCAGGACAGTGCCGGCGGCCTGATGACGACCGAGTTCGTCTCGGTCCCCCAGGGCCTCTCGGTGCCCGAGGCGCTGGTGCAGGTTCGCACCGCGGCGCGGAGCGGACGCAAGGAAGCGATGCACGCCATCTACGTCGTCGACGATCGTGGGGTGCTCACCGGGGTCATGTCTCTCCGTGAGCTCATCGCCGCGCCCGACGATGCACGCGTCGGCGATATCGCCTGGTCGGAGATTGTGCAGCTCAACGCCACGGCCGACCGCGAAGAGGTCACCCGGGTCACCTCGGAGTATGACCTGGTGGTGGTGCCGGTGGTCGACGCCTTCGGGCGTATCATCGGTGTCATCACGGTCGACGACGTCATCGACGCCATCGTCGAAGTACAAACTGAAGATGCCCAGAAGCAGGGCGCCGTGCAGCCGCTGGAAGAACCCTACTTCCAGGCCTCGTTCTGGTCCGTGGCCCGCAAGCGGGTCGGGTGGCTCGTCTTTCTCTTCATCGGCGAGATGTTCACCGGCACCGCCATGCGGCACTACGAGGACACCCTGGCCGCGGCGCTCACGCTCACACTCTTCATTCCGCTCATCATCTCGTCAGGCGGCAACTCCGGTTCGCAGTCGGCCACACTGATCACGCGCGCGCTCGCCGTGGGTGACGTGGAGATTGGCGATGCGCTGCGGGTCTTCAGGCGCGAACTGGGACAGGGAATCGTGCTCGGTGCCTGTCTCGGTGTCATCGGATATGTGCGCGCGTTGATGTGGAACACCGATCCCGCCATCGCGCTCGTGGTCTCGCTTACGCTGGTGGCCGTCGTCATTGTCGGCGCCGTCGCCGGGGCCATGCTCCCACTCCTCTTCAAGCGGCTCAACTTCGATCCCGCCATCGCGTCGAGTCCCTTCGTGGCCTCCCTCGTCGATATCACCGGGTTGGTGGTCTACTTCTCGCTCGCGCGCCAGCTGTTGCGCGTTGGCTGACGTCACAGGAAGATCATGCTGACCGAAGGGCGCGCCGCCCTGCTCGTCGTGTTCGCGGCATTCGGATTTGCGCTGATCTCCATTCTCACCGTCGTCGCGACACGGGAAGGTCTCGCGCTGAGCATGTTGATGCTCATCCGATTCGCCGTCGCCGCGGTGACGCTCACACCATTCGTCCTGCGTGAACCGCCCCAGCCCACCGACGGTGGCCGCATCACGCGTATTGTCGTGGCGGGCGGCATCGGGCAGTCGATCGTTGGGGTGCTGTCGCTGGCGGCGCTGGCGTGGATTCCCGCCGCCACGCTCGTGGTGCTCTTTTATACCTTCCCCGCGTGGGTCACTCTGGTTGCGGCATGGCGCAAGACCGAGCCCCTCACACGGCGGCGGGTTGTCGCGCTGGCGCTCTCCCTGGCCGGCATCCTGTCACTTGTCGGTCTCCCGGGGAGCGACGCCATTCACCCTACCGGTGTGCTGCTCGCCTTGAGCGCTGCAGCGGTGTACGCGGTCTACGTGCCGCTCATGGGCAAGCTGCAGAGGGGCTTTTCAGCCACACGTACGACGTGGCTGATTTCGCTTGGCGTCACCACCGTCTTCGTCGTCGCCACGCCGTTGCGCGGCGAGTTCACGATGCAACTCACCACGACAGCGTGGATGGCAGCAGTGGTCGTGGGCGTCTTTTCGACCGCCGTGGGACTCCTGGCCTTCATGCGCGGGCTCGCGGTGCTTGGCTCCGTGCGTACGTCCATCGTCTGCACCGTCGAACCGCTCTTTGCAGCCACACTCGCGGCACTCTTCCTCGATCAGCCCATCACACTCCCCATGGCGGCGGGAGGAACACTGATCCTGGCTGCAGTTATCGTGCTCTCCCTGCCAGCGTCAACTGACGCTCCCGAACCAGCACGGCAATCGTCCCCAACAGCGTGATGCCGGCGAAGGCAAACCACTGAAACGCATAGCCCCGATGTGACCCTTCATCGAGCGCCGGGGGATCGATGCGCAGCGGATGACGGATGGTTTCCTGGATACCGTTGCCGGCCTGCTGCACGACGAGTCGTGTGGCGATGGGATAGGGCATCATCTGCTGGATCGAGTCGAGTGGCAGCAGACGCACCCCCCTGCCCTGCCCGATGCGCACCGTCCCGGTGCCTGACGAGAACTCTTCCACGTACCCCGTGACTTCTCCCCTCGGGCCTTCCTGCCAGAGTGTGTCGTTCACGGTCATGCCATCGGCGGCATACGCCCAGCCGCGATGCACCATCACCGCGGGCCCTCCGTCGTCGGGCTTGAGCGGTGTAATGAACGCGACGCCAGGCGCTCCCTTTCGCGAGCGGGCAGTCCAGAGGATCTCGTTGGCGTAGTCGTATGTTCCCGTGAGGCGAACAGCGCGAAGCCTGGCGGTCGTGGTGTCGCGCAGTATTTCACTGAACGAGGCGGGTGCCATCTCGCGACGCGCCACAACCTCCCTGTTGCGATCTCTTCGCTCATTCAGCCGGCCGATCTGCCAGAAGCCGAGACGCGCGAAGAGTGCGACAGCGAGCAGGGCGGCAATAACGAAGGAGAGGGCGCGACGGGACACGGGGCCGGAGACGGGGATGGCAGACGGCAGACGGCAGACGGCAGACGGCAGACGGCAGACGGCAGACGGCAGACACGGAAGTTAACGCGCGGTGATCAGAACAAGGTCATTTGCTCGCCTAACGACTCCGGCTCCACCACGCTCAGCTGCAGGCGTCGCTGTAACTCGCGCAACGTCGCAGGACTGTGGCCGCTGAAGTGGTTGTTCACATACGCGTAGACACTCTTCACACGCGCTTGCAGCCCCGGCAGCACTCGCACCCATGCGTCGATTTCGGCCGACCGATCGACCTGCACCCGCGAGTAGTCAACGATCTCCCGATCGGGGCCCATCCACCGGATGTAACTGAAATCGGCCGTTGGCTGTTCCGTCATCGCGAGCATGAGGCGCCGAGGAACCCAGCGTGCGTCGGTGAGTGCCATGGCGATGCCGTGCGCCCGCAACATGGCCACGCTCTCCGGCGTGATCCACCCGCGATCCCGGAACTCCACGGCGTAGCGAAGCCCCGAGTCCAGGGTGCCAAGGAAGTTGTCGAGCGCACCCGCCTCTGACGGCCCGAGCGACGGCCCCATCTGGATCAGAATCGGGCCCAGATGGTCGCCGAGCTCGCGGGCCCGCTCCTCAAACTCGGCGACGATTTCGGTGCAGTGCCGCAGCCGACGTTCATGCGTGATTTCTTGCGGGAGCTTGAGCGCGAACTGGAAACCCCGCGGCACTCGGCTGACCCATCCTTTCACCGTTGAGGACGAGGGAATCGCATAGAAGGTGGAATCGACCTCGACTGTATCGAAGGCACGCGAATAGACGCGCAGAAAGTCGGTCGCTCGAGTTCGGTCCGGGTAGAAGGGACCGATCCAGGCGTCGTAGTTCCATCCTTGGGCGCCGAGTCGGAGCATCGCGGGGTGGGCAGTCGGGAAACGGGAGACGGCAGGTGCAAGGCTCGGCTTCCCCTCAACGGGCCGCAAGGGCCTTGTCGCTGCGCTATCGGAGTGATATCATTTAGATAACACTTCCCGAGAACCCATGTACCGCGAAATCGAACACAAGGGCACACCCGGACTCGTTGCCCTTCTCCTCTTCCTCACTGGTTCGGGCGTCGCCTTGTGGCGCGTCATCGAAAGCGCCCGAGTTGAGAACCCGATTGGGGCAGGCGCCTGGGCGCTGGTGCTGATGGTGGCACTCCTGGGGTTAAGTGGGCTGTTCACGGTGCAACCCAACGACGGCAAGGTGCTGACGCTGTTCGGCAAGTACATCGGCACGGTCCGCGACCAGGGGCTCTGGTGGGCCAACCCCTTCTATACCAAGAAGCGGATCTCGCTGCGTGTGCGGAACTTCGAGACTGCCAAGCTCAAGGTGAACGACAACCACTCCAACCCCATCGAGATCGGGGCCGTGGTGGTGTGGAAAGTCGTCGATACGGCCGAGGCGATGTTCGAAGTCGATGACTACTCGCACTTCGTCGTGATGCAGTCGGAGGCAGCGGTCCGCGCGCTGGCATCGTCGTATCCCTACGACGCGCACTCGGCAAGCGACATCGCGCTGAGCACACACGCCGCGGAAGTGGCCAAAGCACTGCAGCAGGCGGTGGCCGACCGGCTCCAGAAGGCGGGCGTCGAAGTAATCGAGGCACGACTGAGCCACCTGGCGTACGCCCCCGAGATTGCGTCGGCCATGCTGCGGCGACAGCAGGCGGCCGCCATCATCGCCGCCCGTCAGAAGATCGTGGAAGGCGCGGTCACGATGGTGGAGAACGCTCTCGACCTCATCGCGGTCAAAGGGATCGTGGCCCTCGATGACGAACGGAAGGCCACGATGGTGTCCAACCTGCTGGTGGTCCTGTGTTCCGATCGCGACGCACAGCCCGTGGTCAACACGGGTTCCCTGTATCAGTAGGACGGGTTGTGGCTGAGCGGAAGCCGTTTCTCCTGCGTATGGACCGCGACCTCCTGGACGCGGTCCAGCGCTGGGCAAACGACGATTTGCGCAGCCTCAATGCCCAGATCGAATTCATCCTGCGGCGCGCACTCGCACAGGCCGGACGGCCGGTACGCGAGCCAGCGCCTGACGAGAGCGCAACGGAGTAGTCCATGTTGATCGCCTTCCTGCATCGACGCGGTATTCGCCTTCCCCGATGGGTGGGCATCGTGTTCCTGCTGATTTCCGCGCTGGCCCTGGTCAGCGGAGTCGCCATGGCGCAGGGGCAGCATGCCTTTGTGTACATGCTCGGCGCCGACACACTCGGGGTCGAGCGGGTCACCTCCACGGAGGGGCTCGTGATCGGAGACATGCAGATGCGCGGCCAACCGAGGGTGCAGTGGACGGCGACGCTGACCGGGCCGGGACGTATGCGGTCGGTCTCCCTGGCGGCCTTTGCCAATGCGTCGGCCGATGCCGCCGTGCTGCAGCGTGCCCTGATGACACTGGAGGGCGACACGGTGCGCGCCGATATCAGCGTCGGCACAAACACGACCAAGCAAGTCATCGCCACCAAACGCGATGCCTTCATACTCATGAATGCGTCGATCGCGATGATCGACCTTCTCATGGACCGGGCGCGCAGCACAACCCCGCTGGTCGACACAATCCCGGTCTTTCTGGTGACAGGTGGGCAGACGAGCCAGGCCATCGTCACGGTATCGGGCGACAGTGCCGATGTCGCCACGGGGCCCCTGCACGCCGCCGTCCGCCTGGGGAAGGATGGCCGAGTGCTGGAGGTGAACATCCCTGCGCAACGTTTGCGTGTCACTCGTGTGGAAGGTGCAGCGCTCGCCACCCTCAAAGTGGGCGCCACCGACTACGGGGCACCCGCCGGTGCACCGTACCGCTCGGAGAACGTGAGTATTCCCGGGCTCGGCGGTCATCGACTGGCGGGCACCTTTACGGTTCCCACCGAACGGACGGGACGTATTCCGGCGGTGGTGACGATCTCGGGCTCCGGACCGCAGGACCGCGATGAGTACATCCCCCTCGTACCGGGGTACCGCCCCTACCGGCAGTTTGCAGACACGTTAGGCCGACGTGGCATTGCCATGTTGCGCTATGACGATCGCGGCACGGGAGAATCCTCGGGCGACTTCGCCAAAGCGACGTCGGCCGACTTTGCCGACGATGTGCGCTCCATCGTCCAGTGGCTTCGCACGCGCCCCGAAATCGACCCCGATCGTATCATGCTGATGGGGCACAGCGAGGGCGGGCTCATTGCCCCGCTGGTGGCGGCCGGTGATCCCAGGCTCGCCGGCATTGTGCTCCTTGCGGGTCCCTCCGAGAAGGGTGAGGACATCCTGCGTTTCCAGATGCGCAACCTGGCCTTGCAGGACTCCACGCTCAGCACGACCGCACGTGATTCCGCCATCAAGGCGATCGACGGCAACATAGCCATCTTGAAGCGCGAGAACCCGTGGATGCGCTACTTCCTCGAGTATGATCCCCTGCCTACTGCACGCAAAGTGAAGGTGCCCGTGATTGTGGTGCAGGGTGGCACCGATCAGCAGGTCACTCCCAAACAGGCCGAAGCATTGGGCGTCGCGTTCAAGGCGGGTGGCAACCGCGATGTGACCGTCAAGGTCTTCCCCAATCGCAACCATCTCTTCCTCGACGACCCGAACGGGAGTCCGCTCCTCTATACCCGCCTCACCAACGGGCGCGTCGGAGGGGACATCCTCGGTCTGGTCACGGACTGGGTGGTGCAGCGAGGCAGCGCCGGGGCCCGCAAGGTACTGCAATGATACATGTCGCCATGCAACATCAGCCGGTCCGCGTTCGTGCGTTGGCCGAGCACCTGCAGAAGGCCGTCACGGACTTCCGGTCTCGCGAGGCGAAAATCACGGATGCAGAAGTCGCGGCCGCTCTCAAGCTGGTAGCCCCGGCGCAGGGTGACAAAGCGCGCGAGGCCGCCTTGGGAATCGCCATCACCTTCGGAGTGTTAGGCCTCATCCTCGGCTCCGGTGCCATTCTCAGCAAGGGCACACCACCGATCGGGGCGTGGGTTCTGCTTGCAGGGTGTGCCACGGTCGCCGTGGGTGGCTTCCTCTACGTGCGCCTTCGGGACTGACTCAGTCCGGGAGGAGCTCCACCATCACGCGTGACGCGAGGACAGGGCCCACCTGTACCGTCACCTTCCCGATGCGCAACGAGAGGGGGCCGTCGAAGGGAGCGCGCTCCGCGACCGTCACCATCACCCCCGGCCTGATACCAATCTGCGCCAGATAGCGGAGCAGCTCTCCGTCGTCGTCGCTCACGCGCTTGACGCGCGAACGCTGACCGGCCGCCAGGTCTGAGAGCCGCTGATGTCGAGTCTCGTCGATGACTCCGTCGCGCGTCGGGATCGGGTCGCCATGTGGATCGGTGAGCGGTTCACCGATCGCCTCGGCCATGCGATCCACCAGCTCATCGCTCGCGGCATGCTCCAGCCGCTCGGCCTCGGCATGCACCCGGTCCCAGGCGTAGCCTAACGCCTTGGCCAGGTAAGACTCGATCACCCGGTGGCGGCGAATGGTACGGAGTGCGGCGCGACGACCGGCATCGGTAAGGCGAACTCCCCGATACCGCTCGTAGGACACCAACCCCTGGTCGGCGAGCCGTCGCACCATACCACTCACCGATGCCGGGGCAATCTCCAGACGGGTGGCCAGATCACTGGTGCCAGCGGCCTCGCCGGACTGCTCAATCGCGTAGATGGCTTTGAGATAGTCCTCGACCGGCTCCGTCAGCGGGCGTGCGTCGTCCTGGGGGGCCCCTCGAGCGCGACGTGGTGTCACGCGTCGGTGCGCTGCGCCGATGCACGCACCAGCAACACCGGAATCGACGTGGCGTGACGCACACCGTTGGCCACGCTGCCGTACACCATGTCGCCAATGAGTTTGTGGCCGTGCGTGGCCATGGCAATCAGGTCACACTGCTCTCGCAGGGCCGCTTCCACGATCTCCTTCGACGGGTCCCCGGTGGCCAGCACACACTCGCATGGCACGCCGTCTTTTGTCATCGACGCCGTCGCCCGTTCGAGGTACTCCCGGTCGAGACGCATCTCCTCCGACTCACGGAGCTTGAGATGATTGATATTGCGCGCCGCCCATCCATCGGCGACGTGAATGAACACCACCGACGCGCCGCAGTGACGTGCCAGGTCACGCACATGCGTCACGATGTGCGCGTCGGTGGGTGTGTTTTCCAGCGGTACGAGGATGCGGCGATACATCAGCTCATCCACCCGCGCACGGTCTGGATCAGGAGCCAGACGTTGAGCGAGGCGATGACCGTCGCCACAGCATACGCGGACACCTTGAGCCAGCCGGGGTTGGCAAACGACCCCATCTTGAGCTTATCTGACGTGAACATCACCAGAGGAAACACGGCGAACGACAGCTGGAGGCTGAGGATGACCTGACTGAGGATGAGCAACTGCGCGGTCCCGCTTTCGCCATACAAAATGGCCGTGATCGCAGCGGGCACAATGGCTATCGCGCGAGTCAGGAGGCGCCGCACCCAGGGGCGGAGCCGAATATTGAGGAAGCCCTCCATCACGATCTGTCCCGCGAGGGTGCCGGTCAGCGTTGAGTTCTGCCCCGACGCGAGGAGGGCCAGCGCAAAGACACCACTCGCCGCCCCCACACCCAGAAGCGGTGAGAGGAGCTGGTAGGCGTCCTGGATCTCGGCCACCTGTGTGTTGCCCGACCGATGGAAGGTGGCCGCCGCCACGATAAGGATGGCGGCATTGATGAAGAGCGCGAAAGAGAGCGCGATGGTGGAATCGATGAAGGCGTACTTCACTGCCTCCCGTTTCCCTTCCTGACTTTCCTCATACTTGCGGGTCTGCACGATGGAGGAGTGCAGGTAGAGATTGTGCGGCATCACCGTGGCACCGAGGATACCGATGGCGATGTAGAGTTTGTCCTGATTGCGCAGAATGTCGGCGGTGGGAATGAACCCCTTGGCCACGTCCCCCATGTCGGGGCGCGAGACAAACAATTCAAAGAGGAAGCAGGCCCCGACCACCGCCACGAGGGTGATCACCAGGGCCTCGAGCAGGCGGAATCCCTTGTTCTGGAGATACAACACCAGCAACACATCGAAGGCGGTAATCGCCACACCCCAGGCCAGCGGAATCGAAAAGAGGAGATTGAGCGCGATGGCGGTGCCGATCACCTCGGCCAGATCACACGCGGCGATGGCGATCTCGCACAACACCCAGAGAGCAAAACTCACCGGGCGGGAGTAGTGATCTCGGCAGGCCTGCGCGAGGTCGCGTCCCGTGACAATTCCGAGCTTTAAGGCGAGCCCCTGCAGCAGAACCGCCATCAGATTGGATATCAGGATGACGCTGAGGAGCGAGTAGCCGAACTGCGAACCGCCGGCCAGGTCGGTGGCCCAGTTACCCGGGTCCATGTACCCCACGGCCACGAGGTAACCCGGTCCGGCAAAGGCCAGGATCTTCTTCCACTTGGAGAGGCCATGCACCGTGACGCTGCGATGGACCTCGGCCAGCGAAGGGGCTTCGCGTGCCCGACGCCAGCCAGGTTCGGGCGCGGTGGATTCCGGGAGAGACAAGGTCTTGGTCTTGTAGTCTTGGGGGGTGTGGGACCGGTTTAGGATAAACTAAATCGGGTTTAAGCCCGGCACAACAGCCCCTTAGGCTCCCTCCCGATCTATTCGGAGCTGACGGCCCCGCTTGGCCGAGCCAACGCGCATCACCGATCCGCCATCCGCGAGCGCGTGACACGCTCGAGCGTGAACAGAATGTCCGTGGCCTGACGGGGCACGATGGGCTGCAGCCAGGCATGGATGCGCGTGACCCAGGGTTCGTGGAGCAACGCCCTGACCGCAGGTATTCGATCGGCGGTGCGAAGATCGATCGCGTGACTCGGGGGCACTACCCGGGCAAACGAGTTCTCCATTGAACTCAGGTCGGACAAGACGGACCCCATGCCCTCGTATTTCACCGCCGCCATTCCCATGACGCACAGGTCGCGCCCCAATACGCGGCGGAGTCGCGTGCCCATCATCACCATGGCCGGACCCATGGCGGGGAATGCCATGGGCACGTCCCACACATGCCCATTGTGCGCAAAGACCACCATGCGGCCGCCCGGTCCCTGCTGCTGCAGAACCCAGCGCGCGTTCTCAGCCATCACGCTGTCGCGCAGCCGAATGGCGTGGAGGCTGCGCGGGCCTTCAGCACCAGAGGCCCCGAACGATTGCTCCAGTCGCTCCGCGGCCCAGACATTTCGCACGGCGACCGCATGCGCCAGACGATCCGCAGATGGTGCGGCGCCAACCGCCCGGCCAAGTCGGCCTAACGATTCCCTCAGCCGGGCTCTCTCGCCAGACGAGATCTCGGGAAAACGTCCGGCCGTAAAGCGGTCGAGCAGTGGCACCAGGGCCGCACGGTGTGGGGCCGCTCGCGCTGGCCCGAGATACGTCAGCGCCGCCTCGACGGCAGGCGCGCCCGAATAAATCGCGGCCCCGGCCCCGGTCTGGTCAATGCCGTAGAAGTGTACTTTGCGCGAGGCGGTCTCGTTATGCGCGCGCAGCCAGAGGAGCAGCTCCTTGTTCTCCGGCATCAGGCCGAACCCGTTGTTGATCCCCTGGCGCAACACCGTGTCGATGTCGAGCGCCTCGCCTTGCACGTAGCGATCGACCAGTTGCCCTTCCGTAAAGCCCGATTCGATGGCCACCGCGGTGAAGCCGAGCTGTGTCACCGCATACCGGATGATGTGGTTGCGCAGGGCAAGGGGTTCGTGTCCCCCGTGGATATTCTCCCCGATCGCCACCACACGTGCCCCCCCGACCAAGGGCCGCAGGAATGCCCACGCTGTATCACTGTAGGGTTCGTCGACCGGCCGCACCGCAATGGCGTTGGACCGCGCCCATGCGCGAAAGGCCGGGTCGATCGGGATATCCGGTGTCTGCGCGAGGGCATGCGTCGCCCCGAATAGCGCGACGATCAACGTGAGCCTCGCGAGGATCATTTTCCTGCCGGCACGACGTCACTACCCACCGGCCACCCACCATCCAGGAAGGCCGTGAGGGCGGCCAGCGTTTCGTCGGGCTTTTCGTAGTGCGGCCAGTGCCCCACACCCTTGACGACCAGCAGCCTCGCCTCCGGTTGACCGGCAACCCATTCGAGACTCCCGCCTAACGGCGGGTTGTCAAACTCCCCATGGATCACGAGGCGGCGTGCTGTCACGCGGGCAAAGTCGGCGCGGTAGTCGTACTTGCCCAGTTTGGCGAGCAGGCGCGGGACAAAGTCTCCGTAACGCGACGGCACTTCGTTGGGGGAGTCGCACACATCGGGCGCCAGGTTGATGCGCTCGGTCACCACCCAGTTGGTCTTGAGGCCGATCTTCGCCGACTCGCGACAGAGGGCCACCTCGTTGTCCTTGAACTCTCCCGCCTTGATCCGGGCCGCGAGCGCACTGCTGGCGACGGTGTCGGCTTTGGACGCCCCGTTCTTTCGCATGTCATCCCACCAGGGTACCCATCGGGGACCAACCGGGGTGAGCAGCACCAGCGCCGAGACTCGGTCTGGAAACTCTGCGGCATAACGAAAGGTGGAGAGCGCACCACCTGACCAGCCTATCAACGCCACCTTCTCTGCGCCGACTTCCTTGCGCAGCACATCGATGTCGGAGGCATCAAACTCGGCGATGCCCATTTTGGATGGAGGAACCGAGTCGGTCTTGCCGCGCCCTCGAATGTCATAGAGCACGAGCCGTCGCGTTGGGGTCGCCAGCGCGTCCAGGGACTTCTGGAAATAGTTCGCCGCGCCGACGATCACCGTCTCCGGCCCGTTCCCTACCACGCGGTAGTATAACCGCACACTGTCCGGTGTGACCGCGTACCCCTCGCGCACCTCTGGTTTCCACGCCGCTGCGTCCTGCGCAGACTCAGGCGCTTTGCTGCCACACGCGGCCGCCAGGACCATGCCAACTGCGAGAATGAGAGACCTCACTTGGCCTCCACGAGTTTCTTGAGGGCCTGTAGTTCTGCGTCGAAACGCTTCATGCTTGCCTCACGCGCTTTGCGCTCGTCCTCTGCGATCGACGCCGGCGTTCGCTTGGCCACCTCGGCCTTCGGGATCAGCGTCTCCGAGTAGACGTCGTACCGTACCGTGGTCTTGCCTCCCGACTCCGTGAGGACAAATGCGGCAAAGCCGACCAGCACGCCATCCGGTGTGTACAACTTGATCACCCGACGCCGACGCGGGATCAGGTCGGCGTTCTCCACGAAGTAGTCGGCCTTGTCGGGCGTCGCTGCCGACACGGCCGCGAACACTTCCCCGGTGGCGCCCTTCGGCCCGGATCGATGCACCAGCTTGTTGCCCTGTTTCCATGACGTGGGGTCCATGATGAAGGGCCACACGGCCGTGGCTGGGCGCGCGATCACCACCTCGTTGGTGGTGATGAGGTGCGTTGCGACGCGATCACCCTGTGCCGCGGCGAGGGCGGGAGCAAGCGCAGCCAACAGGGGGGCGATGATCTGTTTCATGGCACCACTCAGGGTCGGAGGTGGCGCACCAGGAACTGGGTGCGCTGTTCTTCATTGTACGCGGCGACCCGGCCCATGGGCGAGTGGCTGGTGTTGGCGTACACCATCAGGTCATGCTGGAAGCCGATCTGCACCAGCGCATCCGACATCTTGGCCAGCTCGCGCATGGTACCGGTGTCGTTGAGTCCGCTCACCAACAGCAACTTGCCTCGCACCTTTGGTGCAAGGAGGATCGGGTTGGCGGTGTTGTAGAGCTGCGGATTGTCCCCGGGAAGGCCAAGGTAGATCTCGTACAGGTCACCACCGCCGGGGTCGAACCCGGGGAATTCCGCCGATGCCACCTTGTACAGGTCGTTGGCCTGCGCCAGTGCACGCACCGCGTAGTGCGCACCCCACGAGCGCCCCCAGATGCCCACGCGGCTGAGGTCCATGAACGGGAGGCGCGCGCCGAGTTGCCTGATCGCCCCCGCGTGATCAGCCATCTCGAAGTTGCCCCAGTTGTGGAAGATCACGTCATGAAAGGCCTTCGATCGCCACGGGGTCCCGCGCGCATCCAGCGTGAGGACGACAAAGCCGAGTTGCGCGAGCGCCCGGTTGTATGCCGATTGGGAAATACCGGGTGCGGCTTCGAACTCGAGTGGGCGTGTCACGATCTGCGGACCGCCATAGATGTACTCCACCACTGGGTACTTGCGGGTGCTATCGAAGTCTGCCGGAAAGTGCATCGTCACCCATAGGTCAGTCACTCCATCCGCGGCCTTCACCACATACTCGCGCGAAGGAGTGTACCCGATCTTCTGCAGACGGGAGATATCGGCACCACCAACCTCGCTGACGAGCGCACCATCCACTCGTCGCAACTCGGTCCGTGGTGGTACTGCGGGCGTCGAGTATGTGTCGATGAAGTGCGTGCCGGTCGGTGACATCGACACACGATGTACTCCGTTGCCCTGGGTAAGCTGTTGTTGCCGCCCTCCACCGAGGCTCACGCGATACAGGTGTGTATCGTACGGACGCGACGGATCACCGTTCGCGCTGAAGTACACCCAGCCCGAAGCCTGGTCGATACGAACCACATCGAGCACGGGGAAGGCGCCCTGCGTGAGTCGCGTGACGAGGGTGCCGTTCAGGTCATATCGGTAGAGCTGGTCCCAGCCGTCGCGCTCCGATCGCCACACAAAGCCCGAGCCATCAGGAAACATGGTGAATGGCAGATCGGTGCTGCTCACCACCTCGTGCTGGTTGGTCAGGAAGGTCTTGGACTCTTCTGTAAGGATCACGCGTGTCTCGCCGGAGATCGCGTCGGCCGCATACACATCAACCCGGTTCATCAGGCGGTTGTACTTCGCCACCAACACCCGCTTGCTGTCCGGCGTCCAGCCCAGGAACACCACGTAGCAGTCCCTGGTCTCGCCTAACGCGAGTTTCACGGGAGTGCGCCCATTGATGTCCACCACATACGGCTGGTCGTTCTCCATGGTGCCGCCGGCTGGAATCGTGAGCACCTCCTGCAACTCCTCAAGCGGCTTGAGCCACTGCACCGTGGGGATCTTCGCCACGCCGCGCACGTCCACCTTCGAGGCCAGGAGGCGTTGTCCGTTAGGCGACCAGGGGTTCCAGCGCCCCGTCTCCACGATCCAGCGTACGTCGGCGCTGCCGTCCGCGGTGAGCATCGTGGCGCGACCGTCCACCGCCGCCCGGATCGCCAGGTTGTAGTCGCGGGTCGAGACAAACCACCGACCATCAGGCGACGCACGCTCCATCGCCCGCATTTCGCCAATGCCGGTAAACGTCTCCTGCCAGAAGGGTTGTGGCGTGACCCTGGACCTTTCACTTCCCAGGATGCCGATAACATCGGCGAACGCATCGGGCGCCGTCACACGCGTCACCGCGTATGTCGAAAGATCCAACCGCCAGCTGCGTCCCTCGAGCTCGAACTGCACAACGCCAGGGCCAGCAACGGCAAAGGCAGCAAAGGGCACGCCCCGCCCGGCCGGCTCCTGATGCCTGGCGTCGGTGAGCGCTGCGCGAAGCCGCGCGACGTCGAACATCGGTGTGGCGCGTCCCGTTGCCGCGTCCACCCGCCGAATCTCGCGATCCTGCGACGAACCACTCGTATACCAGAAGCTCGCACCATCCGGCATCCAGTGCGGCACAATGCGCGTGTCGTCGAGCAGCTCGCCCACCTGCTGATACGCCCGATATCGAACCCATCGCGCCGAGTCCGGGCTCGCCTGTGCCCCAAGCCCGGGAGCCAGCACACACCACAATCCCACAACGCCGGCGCGCATCACGTGTCCCAACACCGTCAGCCCTCCCGGGTCAGTGCCCACGTCGTCCGCGGGCGATGTATTGATCGATTCGCTGTTCAAGTGCGGTAAACGGCAGTACCCCATCGCCAATCACCACCTGATGGAAATCGCGAAGGTCAAAGCGGGAACCTAACGCGGCCTGGGCCTTCTGGCGCAACTCCATGATCTTGAGCGACCCCATTCGGTAGCCAAGCGCCTGGGCCGGAATGTCGCAGCAGTACCGTAAGGTCTCCGACTCGATCTCCGGCTCCGACATGATGGAGTTCTCGCGCATGTACTCCTTCGCCTGCTCGCGGCTCCAGCCCATCAGGTTCATGCCGGTATCGAGCACGAGCCGAACCGACGCGAACAAGTCCATGATGAGTCGGCCATATCGGTCGTACGGATCACGATAGCCCCCCAGCTCACCGGCCAGCGTCGCCGCGTACTCCGCCCACCCCTCGCCGAATGCGGTACTGCTGAACGCCTGCCGCAACGGATGGAGCCTGGCGCTTCGGTCGACCGCCAGTGACGCCTGATAGTGATGCCCCGGCATCAGCTCATGGTAGGCGAGTCCGACGTACCACACCTGGCTCTTCTGGTCGAGATTGCTTCCGTTGAAGTAGTACACCCCCACACGCTCGGCCGCCGTGGGACCCTGGAAGTACCCGAACGTCATGCCCGGTTCGAGCGCAGCCGGCAGGCGACGCACATCGTACGGGATGCTCGGCACAACGTGAAACACTTCCCGCAGTTTGGGCAGAAGGGTGTCCACCGCCGCCACCATGCGGCGACGCACATCCTCGGTCGACTTTGGCACGAACCGCGCATCGGTGCGCAGCAACCGATGAAACTCCGCTTTGCTCCCGCTGAACCCAACCTGGCGGCGGATCGAGTCCATGGTGGCATTGAGTCGTGCCACCTCCCGAAGCCCGAGCTGGTGCACGGCCTCAGGCGACATGTCAAACGTGAGGTACTGACGCACGAGCTGACGGTAGTACGCCTCGCCCCCCGGGTACTGCGCCAACCCGACGCGTGTGCCGGCTTGCTGCGTGTAGGGTCCTTCCAGGTAGTCCACCAGACGCTGGAGAGACGGATTGATCCGTTCGCTGATCGCCGCGGCCAGCTGTGCTGTCAGTGCCGACCTCCGGGCCACGTCGAGGGCCTGCAGTCGAACCGTGTCGACGGCAAAGAGGCTGCGCTCGGCAGGCTGAACGAACCCGCGCATCTGCCGCAGCGCCGACGCCGCTTCGTCACGCGGCATCACGATCCCGCGGCGCACCTGGCCCCGGAGGTATGCCACATAGCTGTCGATCACTCCGGGGTACTGCTCCAGCAGGTCGAGATACGTGTCCACATCACCGGCTGCCGCGAAGCGAAACCCGGTGAATACGCGGTGCACATCGTCAAGCTCGTTGGCGTACGGCGACACTGGATTGCGGAACCAGAAGAAGCGCTCGGCGGCGACGGCTTCCTCGGCGCGAAACCGAACGACGGTGGCCAGGCTCCACGCGTCGCTCCCGACCGGCACCGCCCGCACACTACTCAGGCGCTGCAGCAGACGACCGGCGTACTCGGCCTCCCGTCGCACCGGGTCGTATGCAAGTGTTGGGAGCCCTCGCACCGGGAGGCCGTTGCGCAGGCGCAACGAGAGGTTGTCCTCCATGCGGCGCGCCCAGAGTTCATCGGCGAGCGCCACCACCCGAGCCTCGGGTCGCCCGGCCGTCCCCTGTCCCTCCGACATGCAGGGGGACAGGAACGACCAGGCACAGGCAACGGCGAGACCGAGCCGCCTAACCACCATTGAGGTTCGGGTTGGTCGTCCGTTCCAGGTCCGGAATGAGGAAACATCGCTGTGACCCATAGAAACCGCCGCCTAACGGGAATGGCGCCCCCGTAGCCGGAGTAAACGGCAGGGCAAAGCGCTGGTAATCGTTGAGATGGTGCGACTCGAGGAACAACTCGGCGCGTCGCTCATACACCAGCTGCGCGCGGATTTCCGTGGCGCTGGTGCTCGCGAACGGTGGCAGCGCCGGGGTCGTGCGCGCATGCAACGCGTTGATGATCGCCACCGCCGCCGGAAGGTTGCCGGCCTCCAGCTCTGCCTCGGCGACGATCAGCTGTGCCTCCTCCCAACGCGCAATCGGAATAGGGGAGTCCAGCGCAGTGTACTTCCCCTGGAGCCAGAGGGCATCCACCTGGTTTTGCCCCAGGCGGTTCCCGTTGGTCACGTTCACCCGCGGATCTCGCACCCCGTTGAATCGGAGGTCGCGGTAGACCGGACCGACCGTAACCCCTGCCCCGCGATTGTTGTTGTTGAAAACGGGATTGAAGCGTCGCGCGTCTGCCGCCGAGAACGTGGCGTTCTTTACAAAGCCCGCTGGCACCAGCCGCGCATCGGCGGCTGCCCCGGTTCGATTCCCCTGGTTGAGGCGGGTCCGCGCCCGGCCGACCAGTGCCATGTCGCGAACATCGGCCTGGTTGGTGGCCCCCCCCTCGGCAATCGCGACCGAAAAGCGCTCGTCCGCAAGCGCGAAAAGCTGGGCCTTGGTGAGTTCGGGGCCAACGTTGACGGTCGCGCTGCACATCTGCTCACCCAAAAGCAGATAGGAGTAGGCCTGGTACGCCGCGTTACGCGCGAGCAGGGCACGTCGATTGGCGACTTGCGCGTCCGTCCATCCCTCGAGTGACGTGCGAAAACCCGAGGCCAACCAGTTCACCACGGAGAACGATCCGAACGGACCGAGCGCTCCACACCCGCCCGTGTTGATGGTGGAACTGGTCTGCATGTCGCGCCGGTCCACCTGCCACTGCGTGTTGCCCGTGGAGGAGTTGGCCAGCTCATCTCCAAGCAACCCACCGCTGGCGACGGCCACGCCGAAGGCGCACTCAAACTCGCCGATGACGCTGTTCATCAGGATGCTGGCATTCTCCGGCACAAAGGCATCGTCGGCCGGCACGCGGCTCGGCACGTCGACTTCGAGCAGCGAGGAGCAGGCGGCGGTCCCCAGGGCCAAAACGCACACACCGGTGGCCACGATCCGCGAGAGCAAGGTTTTGGGATTAGTCATGGGTTCTCCGTTGCCCTAGAAGTTCAAGTTCAGCGTGAGGCGGAACTGCATCGGCAGCGGCAGAATGCCCTGCTCGCTGCTGGAGAGTTCCCCGAATGATCCGGGCTGCTCTATCTCGGGATCGAGGCCGCTCCAGTTGGTCCACGTTCGGAGGTTGCGGCCCGACAGGGTGATCGAGGCACGCGATGCGTTGAGCCCGCGCAGCCAGGTGGGGGGGACATCCACGTTCACGGACACCTCGCGCAGCTTGGCGAAGCTCGCGTCGTTGATGAAACCGCTGGTGAGTGCGAGGGCGCTGCCCTGCTGCGCGTACGCCACCGTCGCGGGCGAGAACTTCTCCGGCGAGACACTCGCCTCACACAAACGGAACACGCTGCATCGCGCCCACAGGTTGGTATCAAAGCGATGATGGCCCCGCTTGAAGTCCACCATGGTGTAGATGCGCACGCGCTGCAACACCCGGATGGTTGATGTCACCGCCCCCTCGTACTTCGGCACAGACCGGCCGAGGTAGACAAACGGTGCCGTGGCGCATGGCACCGACGCCCCACCCGCCCCCCCAGCACATTGGAGGTTGGTCGCGACTCCCGTGGGACTCAGAGATCCGCTCGTGACACGCTGCCCGAAGAATCCGGCGACCGGGTATCCGACCCGATGCTGCTGTGCCCGCGGGAAGGTCCCGACGAAGATGGAGGGCTGACCACCCAGGTCGGTGATCTCGTTCTCGTTCATCGACACCGACGCTCCGAGGTCCCAGCCATATCTCGCGCCTTCCAGCACGGCGTAGGTGAGCTTGACCTCAGCGCCGTTGTTCTTGATGGCGCCCGCGTTCACGAACTGTGTGCCAATGAAGCCGCCCGACGGCGGAGCGGGAGCGAGCAGGATCGCATCACGCCGGTTCTGCCTGAAATACGTGGCCTCGATGCCCAGCTTCTGGTTGAACAACCCGGCGTCGAACCCGAGCTCGAGCTCGGTACCGCGCTCCGGCTTGAGATCGTTGTTTCCGATGGACTGCGTGGTGAGGGCCGGTGAGTCACCGGGGCCCGTCGCCGGCGCCAGTGTCCGAATGGCCGCGAACGCATCGGGTTGCTGCCCGGCGGCGCCGTACGCCGCGCGCAGTTTCAGGGCATTCACAAATCCCAGCTTCCAGAACGGCTCCTCGTTCACGACCCAGCTGGCACTCACCTTGGGATACGTCGCCAGGTCGTAGTCGGTCCCGAACGCGCTGTTGTTGTCGACCCGCACGGCGCCCACGAGGAACAACCGGTCGCGCAACGCCACCTGTTGCTGCGCAAAGAAACCCACGGTTGCATTTTCAATGTAGTCATCCGACCCGGTGCGGATCGACGTGCCGAGGATGGTGCTCAACCCCGGGGCCGGAAACTGCTGCCCGCTGGCGACCGTGAAACGGTTCAGCCGGTCGAAGTATTGCGCCCCAAACGATGTAGTTGACCGCAGCCTCGATGAGAGGTTGAGGTTGATCGTGCCATTGTAGTCGAGCGTGGTCGTCGTGGCGTCACGCAGGTTGACGTCCTTGCGTCCCTGCGCCGCCACCGGGCTGAAGAACGCGGCCTGTGCCGCGGTCATACGCTGGACCAGGTACTGGTTGTTCTCCGATGCGTTGTCCAGCCCCAGGTTCAGCCGATGCGTGAACCGTGTGCCAATTTGTTGTTGCAGCTGCAAGCTGGCTGTCGTGCGGCGCAGGAGCTGAAACGCGTCGTTCACGGCGTGGAGCACTTCGGGCGGCCCAAAGATAAAGCCGCGGTTGGGCGAGTTCTGCAGCAGGGGATTGGCATTGATCGCACCGAAGATCGGTCCGCCACCACCCTCCTGGAGTGTCAGCTGTGTCTTGCCCGCCACGACACCGATGTCCAACCGCGCAGAGAACGAGGGCCGCGGAAGAAACTGGAGGTTGGCACGCGCCGACCCCATGCGCTGGTCGTTGGTGAGGTCGATCCCCTGGTCGTATTGATAGTTGCCGCTCGTGCGGTATGAAATCGGCCCCGAGCCTCCCTCGGCGGCCAGCGCATAGCGCTGATAGTGACCCGTGCGCCACAGCGGCGCTCCGCGCGCTTCCTCGGCTGCAGCAGCGTTGTAGGTGACGATCTGCCCCGCAGGATTGCGCGCGAAGTTCGTGGGGATGCGGCCGTTGGGATTGTCGAAGGCGCTGGTCCCCTGGTCGATCGTCACGTCGATCCGCGCCCGGTCGGAGGCGCGCCCCGCCTTGGTGATGATCTGCACCACACCGTTGGACGCTTCGGTGCCGTAGAGCGTGGCGGCGGCAGGCCCCTTGATGATCTCGATCGACTCGATGTCGTTGGGATTGATGTCGTTGAGGCGCGAGACCACGTTGGCGCCCTGGATCGCCGGCCCGCTGAAGGGCGCCGCATCCACGCGTACGCCATCGACATAGACCAGCGGCTGCGTGGTCAGCGCCAGGCTGTTGCGACCCCGCACACTGATTTTTGCGCCCGCCCCGGCGGCGCCGCCGTTGGCCGTGAGGATCACGCCCGCCGCGCGCCCGTTGACCAGTTGTGCCACGTCTGCCACGGGCGCCAGCTCGAGCGTGGCCCGTGCGTCGATCTTGGTGACCGCGTTACCTAACGAGCGCTTCTCCACCGCGCCCGCCGTACCGGTGACGACCGTTTCGTCGAGCTTCATCACCAGCTCTTCGAGCACGAACTCGATTGGCGCGCCACCGCCACGGGCGGTCCGAGACTGGGCCGCGTAGCCGAGCGCCGTCACTCGAACGGTCACCTCGCCTGCCCCGGCGTCGGTCATCCGGAAGTGTCCGCGCCCGTCGCTCGAGACCACTGTTGCTGTCCCCACAATGGCCACCCGCGCCCCGGCCACGGGCCGGCCACGTTCGTCGCGGACATTGCCGGCAATCGAGTCGCCCGGCGCGCGGGCGACTTGCATCGCGCCGAGCGTCGTCGTCGGCACTGTCCAGCCGAAGCCAGCCAAACCAACAACCAACAGAGCTCTCCTGACAGATTGATGCATCGCTCCAGCTCCTCGCCGCGCGTTCCGTCGGCAAAATAGTCTCATAAAATGAGATTGACTCTCATCTTTCGCGAGACTATCGTACCGCCCGCTGACGCACGCGGCAAGACGTATCATTCCGGATCGCTCGACCCGTACCCACGGCACCACCTCATGCTCCAGAAACTCAGCGAGATCCTGGCGTTGTTCTCCCCACAACGTCCGGAGCTCTCCGCGCTGGAAATCGCGGAGCAACTCGGACGACCCAAGAGCACGGTGTATCGGCTGCTCAGCAGCATCACAGCCAATGGCTTTCTGGACCAGGATGAAGACACGTCCCGGTATCGTGTCGGGATTCGACTGGCGGGCCTTGGCCTCCTCGCCCAGCGTTCCACCACCCTGCAGCGCGCGCTGTATCCGACGCTTGTCCGCCTCAGCAACCTAACGGGAGAAACCGCGACGTTCATGGTCCGCAATGGCTCCATCGGCAGTACAGTGGAGATGGTGGAGTCCTTCCAGCCATTGATGGTGCCGGGGGTCCTGGGTGGACATCCGCCACTGCATGCGTCGGCCGGCGGCAAGGTCCTGATTGCCTGGATGAGTCCGGCGATGCGACGCGAGTTGCTCGGCGCGCGCCTGGAGCGATTCACGCCAACGACCATCACGGACCACGGGCGTCTCAACGAAGAGCTCTCACGCGTGCAGGACCGGCGTGTGGCCGTTGCGCGTGGGGAGTGGGTGAGTGATGTCTTCGGTGTCGCCGCCCCAGTGTGGAATCACGCCGCTGCGGTGGCCGCCGCCATCACCGTCGGGTTGCCTAAAGCGCGTGCGAGCGCCGAGCAACTGGACAAGGTTCGGCAGGCGGTGATTCAGGCGGCGAGCGAAGCCTCCGCCGCCATCGGCTATTCAGGGATTCATCCCTGATGCCCGGACGCCCCCGGCGAACACTGCGCGGCGGCGTGAGTTTCCAGGAGACCGGCGGCAAGGGCCGGGAGGCGGCCGAGCGGGAGAAGGCTGCGAGGAGTTAGCCGGTTGCCCGCGACGAGATCAGGTGGCGTCGTCCGCAGTGTGCCATGTCGTGATCTCCTCGAGCGGCTTTCGCGTGAAGTCGGGCACCGTCGCCTCGGCGTGTGGGAACCCCACCGGAAGGACCAGCACCGCCGTCTCATTCTTGCCGCGATTGAGCAACTCCCGCAGGAATCCCGTGGGGGTCGGTGTGTGGGTGAGCGTCACGAGCCCCATATGATGAAGCGCCGTAATGAACATTCCAGCCGCGATCCCCACCGATTCCTCGACGTAGTAGTTCTTGCGCTTGGTTCCATCGGGCAGGATGCCGTAACTCTGCTTGAAGAGCACGACGATCCACGGCGCGTCGGTCAGGTGTGGCTTGACCCAGTGCGTCCCGATCGGTGCGAGTGCGGTCCGCCACTCCTCACTCATCCGGCGCTGATACGTCTCGAATTCCTCGCGCTCGGCCGCCTCGCGAATGCGCTCCTTGAGCGCTGGGTCGCCGATGACCACGAAGTGCCACGGCTGGTGATGCGCACCCGATGGCGCCGTTCCCGCCGTCCGGATGGCCAGTTCAACCAGTTCGCGCGGGACCGGATCCGTGCTGAAGTCGCGAACCGTCCGGCGCCGATTCATCTCAGCATAGAAGCTCGCGGCCAGCGCTCGCATCTCCGACACCGGACGACGCGTGTACTCAGCCAAGGGGACAAGGCGGGCCTCCTCGCGCCCGGGATACACGACGTCGTGGCTCGGCGTCGGCCGGCGTTCGTTCAGGTCAGTCATCGGTGACGGGATGGTGGGGCGGGCGTGAAGCAGGCGGCCTGGTGTGTTCTCGAGCCCCGTCACATGTCTCACAAAACGGGACGAAGTCTCATTAAATGACACAGCAGCCTACGCGCGCCGCCGAAGGGGCGCAAGGGCAGCTCCGGATCGCATTGCCACCGCAGGAGGTGGGCACGCGTCGGGGCGCCCACATCCCTACAAATAAACGGCAGCAACCCAACTACACGCGCGTGGGGTCCGCCACTTCCCCTACATCCCCGCCTGCTTCTTCACGTATTCGGCGGCCGCGCGGTGCGTGCCCCACCAGACGCCCGGCTTGGATTTGATGTGGGCAATCAGCATCTCCAGCGCCACGATGCGCGAGCGATGTCCACTCACGTGGGGATGCATGGTGAGCAGAAACATCGTGCCCTCGGCATAGGCGCGGTCAAACTCATCCATCCAGACGCGGGCCACATCGCGCGGGTTGGCGTACGCATTGCCCTGCGGACTGAAGAGCGGCGCGTCATCCAGGATCCACTCCACCGGGAGCTCGACAATACCGGTCGGCTGGCCATTCTGCAGGAGCTCGTAGGGACTGTCGTCCGCCATCAGAGAACTTTCATACAGAAAGCCCATCTCGCGAACGATGTTGAGCGTATTGGGGGAGAAGTTCCACGAGGGCGCCCGGTACCCTACAGGTCGAGTGCCTGTCATGCTGGTGAGGGTGTCGATGGCACGTTTCACGAGGTCGCGCTCCACCGGGCCGGGGAGCGTGGTATTCATCTCGTGAATCCATCCGTGCACCGCGAACTCATGCCGCCCGGATTTCTTGATGATGTCCACCTGCTGCGGCGCAATCATCAGGCTGACGGCCGGGATGAAAAACGACGCCGGGATCCGGTTGCGGTCGAGCAGATCGACCACGCGCTTGAGCGCGACACGTGAGCCATACTGCCCCTGCGACAAGGCTCCCACCGTGGGTTCACCAAAACGCAGCTGCACCGTTTCGTTGTCCACGTCAAACGAGAGAAGCACGCCCACCCGAGCACCACCTGGCCACTGCTTTGGTGCCAGGCTCCGTCCGGCGCGCACCGCATTCACCACCTTCATCACCGTGTCGGTGGACCACTGCCAGCCGGGTTTCACGGGTGGTGTTTGGGCGCTGGCCGTGGAAGCCGCGAGGGCAAGCAGAAGCAATGGGCGTCGCATGAATGGCTCTGGAGTGGAATGGCGAAACGACGATGGCCTAACGATTCTTCTGCGGGACAGCGTGGAACGTGGTGCCCAGCAATTGCACCGACGCCGGCCGACCGCTGGCGTCGATCGCAAAGACCACACGATCCTCTCCGGCGCGGCGGTCGTCCCAGGTGACGGAGAAGGTCTCGTAGTGCCAGTGGTCGAGCAGGCCGGTGAACCCTTTGCCAAAGGTGACGCGGAGCCGCCCGCCCTGCTCTGTCACCTGCACCGACCCGTACAACGAGTCTGCGTATGTGCCGACGTACTGCCCGGGCGCAAGCGACGGTTTGGTCCCGGCCACACGACGCGCCTTGTCGGCGGCGACGGCGGCCTTGCCCGCCTTCTCGAAGCCGCCGTACAACGCGAGGAAGTCTGCGGACCAGTCACGCAAGGCCCCTCCCGCATACATGTCAAAGACACGATGCATGATGGCGTGCCGCACCTCGGCGTGATCAAGATTGGCCAGGACGTACACGCCAAGCCGCTGGTCGGGAACCAGGCCGATGATGGCGACCAGCCCGTCAATGCTCCCGGTGTGCATGGCCACCGACATGCCGCGATAGTCCTGCAGGAACCAGCCCAGCCCGTAGTTCACCTGATGCGGGCGTGTGAGGGTGGCGGTGGGATAAAATTGCGACTGCGGCACCACCACCTGCGGCGATAGCCAGTCCACAAAACGCTCGGCGCTCACCAGCCGACGCCCGCCACTGCGCCCCGAGTCGAGGACAAAGCGCATCCAGCGTGACATGTCTTCCACACTCGACCAGACCGAGCCAGCGGCGGCCACCGGGTCGACGGAGCGATTGACGATCACCCGAACGGTGTCGCCGATGCGCATATGTGGTGTGGCCACATTGGGCTGGCCGATGGTGCGCGAGAGGACCGGCACGGAGTTGCGCATCCCTAACGGTCCGAAGATCCGCTGCTCGATGAACTGCTCCCAGGGCATCCCCGATGCCGCCCGAATCACCTCGCCCGCCATGGCGTACTGCACGTTCTGGTAGTTGTACTCGTTGCGGAACGACGCCGAGGGTTTGAGCCATCGCATGCGCCGGATCACTTCGGTCGTTGAGTAGTCCCCACCGCTCCACAGGAGGTCACTCCCGGGGAGACCGGTGTGATGGGTGAGGAGGTCACGCACGGTGAGCTCCCGCGTCATCACGGGATCGTACAGCTGCAGATCTGGAAGAAAACGCAGGACCGGATCATCGAGCTTGAGCTTCCCTTCGTCCTGCAGCATCAGCACCGAGAGGGCCGTCATGGCCTTGGTCGTCGACCCGATGGAAAAACGGGTTCTGATGTCGACGGGGTCCGTCTTGCCGAGTTCACGTACACCGTACCCCTTGGCAAAGACCAGGGAGTCGCCTTTCACGACCGCCACGGCAAGGCCTGGCACTTCCCAGTCTTTCACACCCTTTGCGACCCAGGCATCAAACGCCTTGAAATCCGGGACCTGTGCATTGAGTGGCGCTGAGACGAATGCCATCAGCGCAAGTACGAACCCGCGTCGCATAACGATTCCAGTAGGGGGAGGTGTGGTCACGACGATTGCTGCGTCCGAGCGATCAGCTGCCGGAGAATGCGCTCGGTCATGCCCCACACGATGTGTTCGCCAAGCACAAAACTGGGGGCCCGCCAGGTCGAGCCCCGCGACTTCACTTCGGAGATCCGGTCCACGGAGGGATCGGTGAGCACCGACCAGGCCACCCAGAAGGCGTCTGCCACTTCATGATTAGGGCGGAGGGGTGCCGGGACCGCGAGATGCGCCACATACGGGGTCACTACAATCGACGGGAGAAGCGCGGTACGAGGCCGGAGGTCGTCGAGTGTGCCGAGCAGACGGCCTGCTTGCCGCAGGTCGAGCCCCGTTTCTTCATGGGTCTCGCGCACCGCCGTCTCTTCGAGGGACAGGTCGCTCGCCTGCCACCGTCCCCCGGGGAGCGCCACCTGGCCGCTCCAGGGGTCGCCCTCGCGCGCCGCTCGCTTGATCAGGAGCAACTCGGGCTCATCCCGGTCGGTGCGGAGCACGATGAGGACGGCGGCACGCGCCGGGTCACCATCGAGCGGCGCCGCCACACCGGGCTGCGTCTGCAACGAGAGATCGAGCCGCTCGAGGAACTCACGCAAGGGCGGTTATCCCTCGACCTCTCCCCCGGCCTCGACCCATCCCCTGAAGCCCCCCGTCATCGACGCCACGTCGCCATACCCCATCTGTTGCAGTGTGTCGGCGGCGAGCGCGGAGCGATTCCCGGACGCACAATAGAGCACGACCTTGGCGCTGCGTGGCACATTGGCTTCGATCTGCGATTCCAGCAGGCCGCGCGGGATAAAGAGGGCCTTGGGCGCGTGCCCGAGGTTGTATTCGTTAGGCTCGCGGACGTCGATGAGCACCATGCCGGGGCTCGATGCGCGCAAGGCCACGGCGTCAGCGGGGGAAATCTCGCGAATGCGCGACTTGGCTTCAGTGATCAGGTCGGTGGCCGACTTCACGGGCAACTCCGGGGCAATGGGTAGGGGCGCTCGCGCGCCGTTCGGCATGGGCGTAGTTTGGCCGAGTGTCTCTCACTACGAAAGTACTGATTGCCCTCGCCGCCGGCTTGGCCACCGGTATCGGGATCTCCGCGAGCGAGGCGCCAGCGGCGCGCGCCCTCGTACCGATTATCGAGCCACTGGGCACCCTCTGGATCAACGCCATCCGGATGACGGTGATTCCCCTCGTGGTGGGGAGCATCATTGTCGGAGTCACCGCCGCGCCTGATGCGCGGACAATCGGACGCATCGGGGGACGCGCCCTCATCCTGTTCGTGGTGTTGCTGGTGGCGGGTGCCACCTTTGCCGCCGCCATCTCGCCACCACTCTTCGCTCGGCTGCCGCTCGATCCGGAGGCTGTGCGCGCACTCCAGGAGACGGCGAGCACGGCGGCAGCGGCGGCGGGGGAAAGCGTGAAGAAGATCCCGACCTTCTCGCAGTGGCTTGTCGAGCTGGTGCCGACCAACCCGGTGAAGGCCGCGGCTGACGGCGCCATGCTTCCCCTGATTGTCTTCTCCCTCATCCTGGGGCTCGGCATCACGCGTCTCGCCCCGGCATCTCGCGACATTCTGCAAGGCTTCTTCAAGGCGCTGTCGGATACCGCGCTCACGCTGGTGCGGTGGGTGCTCGTTGCGGCGCCGATCGGTGTGTTTGCGCTGGCAGTGCCACTGGCCGCCAAACTGGGGATCTCCGCGGCCGGGGCGCTGGTGGGCTACATCGTGGTGACGTCGGCGGTGTGCAGTGTGTTTGCGCTGGTGGTGTTGTATCCCCTGGCCGCGATTGGCGGGGGAATATCGCTGGCCGAGTTTGCCCGCGGCGTCTTTCCCGCACAGGCGGTGGCGTTCAGTGCGCGCTCGTCGCTGGCCGCCTTGCCGGCGATGATGGAAAGTGGACGTTCGCGACTGCAGCTCCCCGAACAGGTGGCCTCGTTTTTTCTCCCGCTGGCGGCCTCAACCTTCCGGATTGGGGGCGCGTTAGGCATCACGAGCGGCGTGTTGTTCGTCGCGCGACTCTACGGCGTCGAACTCGGCATAGCACAACTCTCGACCGTGGTACTGACGGTGGTGCTCACCACCTTCTCGGTGCCGGGCATCCCGGCCGGCTCGATCGTCGTGATGGTGCCGGTGTTGCTGGCAGCGGGCGTGCCGGTGGAGGGGATGGGTGTGCTCCTCGGGGTAGACACCATCCCGGACATGTTTCGCACCACCACCAACGTGACCGGCGATATGTCTGCAGCCGTGGTGGTCGCGCGAGGCGAACGGGCGGCCCCAGCACGCAACTGATTCTGGTCACCTCTCCGATCAACGCAGCAGAATTGGCACCACCTGCAATAAAACGATGACACAGCAGGCGCAGGGCACTGGTAGGCTCGGGATGTGCTTACCACCCGAACCGCCGCTCCGCTCCTCGCGGGACTCGCCAGCGCCCGCGGAGCGCCTCCACTTCTCGCCGCACTGGGCTTCGGTCCACCCTCGCGGCTCGACGCCTCCGCGATAGGCGAACTCGGCGTTCCGCCCGACGCGGCGGCCGTCGCGCTGGCGCAGCGAGAGGGCATGCTGCGAGCCCTCGTGATCATTACCAACGGCCGACGGCCGTTGCGGGAGACACTCACGCAGCTCGCGACGCGGGTGGGCGCACGAGCTCCGCACTTCGCCTGGGTGGTGCTGGCACTCCGTGGTGACGCACGCGAAGCCGCATTGGGGACCTGGGTGCAGGAAGGTGAGCGGGTTCGGCGAGCCACGCTGGCCTTCGAACCGGGACGGGTGCTCGACAGCGACGCCGAAACATTGGCCGCGCTATCGGCAGCGGCCGGCGGTGATGATGCGCTGGTGCATTTGCGCTGGCATGAAATCCTCGGGCGCGAGGCACTGTCGGCGCGCTTTTACCGGGCACTCGAACGAGCTGTTGTGTCGTTAGGCGAAGGGGCTCTGGGTGAGGCGCCATCCGACGCGCGTCGCACCCTGGCTCTCACCACCACCTCACGCCTCCTCTTCCTCTCATTTCTGCAGTCCCGTGGTTGGCTCGACCACAACGCCGACTTTCTGGCGCAACACTGCGACGCGGCCTCCGGTCGTGGGCGGGGCATCCATCGCGGTGTGCTCGAGCCATTGTTCTTCGGGACGCTGAACACGCCGCTGCGCCAGCGCGCCGCGCGGGCGCGCGCCTTCGGGCAGGTGCCCTTTCTGAATGGCGGACTCTTCGCGCGATCAGCGCTGGAGTCCCGGTATCGCACCCTGCGATTTCGCGATGAGGAGGTGGGCGCCCTCTTCGACGACGTCCTGACCCGTTTTCGCTTTACACCGCGCGAAGATCGCACCGATGCCAGCGAAGCGGCCATCGATCCGGAAATGCTGGGACGCGCCTTTGAGAGCCTCATGGCGTCGCGCGATCGTCGCGAGAGTGGAGCCTTCTACACGCCGCAAGCACTCGTCGAACGCACCACCGAAGCCGCACTCGATCAATGGCTGGCCACCCACCAGGTCGACGAACCGCTCCGCGCGCGTGTGTTGCGTCGTGACACACTCGACGCCGCCGACTGTGCCCTGATCCACCCATTGCTGGCGAAGGTACGGCTGCTCGACCCGGCCTGCGGCACCGGGGCCTTTCTGGTGCATGCCCTCGACCGCCTCACCGACTCGTTATGCGCGGCCGGTGATCCCCTCCCTCGCGCGCACCTCAAACGACGTGTGCTCACACGCTCGGTGTTCGGGGTCGACATCAACCCCATGGCGGTCTGGTTGTGCGAGTTGCGGCTCTGGCTCTCGACCATCGTCGACCTCGACGCCACCGACCCGATGGAAGTGACCCCACTTCCCAACCTCGACCGGAATGTGCGCATCGGTGATGCCCTCGATGGCGGACATCCGCTTGCAACACGACGCGCCGGCGGCCCCGCGCTCGCACGACTGCGAGAGCGCTACGCGCGTGCGACCGGAAAACGAAAGCAACTCCTCCTGCGGTCGATCGACCGCGCCGAGCGGGAGGCGGGCATCGCCCTCATCGGCGCGCGCCTTACGACGATTACCGACGAACGGCGCGCCCTGGTGGCGGCGTCCCGCGGGCGCGACCTCTTCGGCGGCCGGCGCGGGTCGTTAGGCGCCGAACGCACACGGCGTGACGAACTCCGCATCACGGCTCGGCGCCTGCGCGACCAGCGGCGCGCGCTCCAGTCGGGTGGTGCCCTCCCATTCCAGTTCGAAAGCCACTTTGCCGACGCCATGAGCGCCGGTGGCTTTGATGTCGTGGTCGGCAATCCACCCTGGGTGCGCATCCACCGGATTCCCGCCGACAAGCGGGAGGCGTTTCGTGCCAGCTTCAAGGTCTTTCGCGAGGCCGCCTGGCAACGGGGCGCCGCCGCCGGTGGCGCAGGGAGCGGATTTGCAGCGCAAGTGGACCTCGCGGCACTCTTCGCCGAGCAGTCGATGCACCTGGTGCGGCCTGGTGGCGTGCTGGCGCTGCTCCTCCCGATGAAACTCTGGCGATCGCTGTCCGGCGGCGGTGCGCGGCGCTTGTTAGGCAGCGACCACACCGTGCGCGTGCTCGAAGACTGGTCGGAGGCCCCCGCCGCCTTCGATGCCGCCGTGTATCCCTCTTTGGTGGTGGCGCACCGCGAGACACCAACACCAGGCGCACACGAGCTGCAGCTCACGGTGCACAAGAAGCGCCTGGCGATCTCGTGGCGCACCACCGGCGCACACCTCGCCCTCGACAACACCCCAGGCGCACCCTGGCTGCTGCTGCCTCCAGACGCCGAACGCGCATTTCGCCGGCTCACCGAAGCGGGAACGTCACTGGAGCATTCGGCGTTTGGTACACCCGCGCTGGGCGTGAAGTGCGGCTGCAACGACGCCTTCCTCGTTGGTGCATCAGCGCTCACACCGGGCGAGTCGGTGGTGTCCACCACTCGCGGCAATGTGCGCATCGATACAAGTGTGCTGCGTCCCGTGATGCGGGGCGAACATGTGCGGCGCTGGCACACCGGCCCCGGCGACGAATGGATCGTGTGGACCCATGAACGTGACGGGCGACCATTGCGCACGCTACCGCCCGCCACGCTTCGCTGGATGCAGCGGTGGCGCAACCAGCTGGGCGAACGGAGCGACGCGCGCACATCGATTCCCTGGTGGTCACTCTTCCGGGTCGAAGGCGCGGCCTGCCACAGGCCACGTGTGGTTTGGGCCGACGTCAGCAAGGGACCGCGTGCCACGGTGCTTCCCGCAGGCGATCCCACCGTACCGCTCAACAGCTGTTACGTCCTTTCCTGCCGAGATGACACCGATGCGGTGACCTTTGCCGCGCTGCTCAACTCTCCGCTGCTCACCGCGTGGCTCGACGCCATCGCCGAACCGGCACGCGGTGGCTACCGGCGCTACATGGCTTGGACGGTCGCCTGCATGCCCCTCCCCTCCAGCTGGGAGCGCGCTCGAGCGGTGCTGGCACCACTCGGCGTTCGCGCTGTGCGCGGTGACGTGCCCGGTGACGCCGAGCTGCTGGAGGCCGCCTGTGCCGCCTATGGTCTGAGCCATCGTGCCCTCGCGCCCCTCGTGGAATGGACCTGGCGTTAGGCGTGGCTCCATCCGATGCCCTGGCGCTCGCTCGCAGCCGATTTGCCAGGGCCCTGTTTCCCGAGGGCCACGGTGCGCCGGATCGTGCGGGCCCCCTTTCGCTGCGCCCGCACCAGCTGGACGCGAGCCGGATCGTCGTTGCGCTGCTGCGTCGCTTTGGGGGTGCCGTGCTGGCCGATCCGGTTGGTACCGGAAAGACCCGGATTGCCCTCGAGGTGGCCCGGCAGCACACGGCCATCACCGTGGTCTGCCCCGCGGTGCTGCGTTCGATGTGGAGCCAGTCGCTCAAGGACGCACACCTTTCGGCGTCGCTTCTGTCCATGGAATCCATGAACCGGACAACGTCCGTGGCAGCTCGAGGCGGTCTCGTGATCGTTGATGAGGCGCATCACTTCAGGAACCCCGGCACACAGCGGCGCGCAGCACTCGAAACACTCGCCTGGGGACAGGACATCCTCCTCCTCACCGCCACGCCCGTCCACAATCATGATCGCGACCTCGCCTCACTCTGTGCGCTCTTTTTGGGCGCGCGGGCCTTTGGCCTCCCCATAGCCGCCCTGCATCAACTCGTCTGCCGTCGCAGCGAAGAAGAACTCGCGCTCCCGCTGCCTGCGGTGGCGCCACCCGTCTGGATCGCCTGTCCTGCTGCAGTGCGTGTGCTGGAACAGATTGTGGCATTGCCACCACCACTCCCGCCTTCAGACGGGGGGACGGCAGAAGCGTTAGGCACCCTGGTACTCGTCAGGCAGTACTGCTCCAGCCTGGCCGCGCTGCGGGCCGCCTTGCACCGCCGACTGCACCTCGCCATCACCATGGAGACACGACTCCGTGCCGGGGTGTATCCCTCGCGACACGAGGTGCGGCGCTGGCTGCTCGGCTCCGCATCGGTGCAATTGCAACTCGGGCTCGACAGCACCACGGACTCGTGTGAGGGATTGCTCGAATATCTCCGGGACCATACCGATGGCGTACGCGCGCTCAGAACGCTCCTCGACGAGTGCGACGACCACGACCGCTTCGATCAGGTCAACCGCATCATCGCCATGCATCGCGATGAACGGGTGGTGCTCTTCACACACAGTGCCGACACCGCCCATTCACTCTTTGCCGCACTCAAGACGCGGTGGCGCTGCGCTCTCCTGACCGGAAGCCATGGCCTCGTGGCCAGTGGCCACCTCCCTCGGCACGAAATCCTCGCGCGCTTTGTCCCGTCATCACGTTTGCCTGACGATCTGCTGCGGATGGACGTCCTCATCGCCACTGATGTGGTGAGCGAAGGAGTGAACCTCCATGCGGCCTCCGTACTCGTACATCTCGACCTTCCGTGGACCGTCGCTCGCATCGAGCAGCGCATCGGCCGGTTGCGACGGCTTGGCTCCCCGCACAGCGAGGTACGCCAGTATGCCCTCCAGCCGCCGCATGCGAGCGAGAAGCTCACCGGTGTTCTGCGCCGCCTGGCACGCAAGGCCGGGTTGTCCCGACGCGCTGTGGGTGTAGACCCGGTGGGATTCGCGCTTCCTGCCAGCTTTCGTCGCGGCATCTCTCGCTCTCGCGGGACAACATCCAGCCTGCAACTGCTGCGTTCGCTGCTGAATGAGTGGGCGACAGATGACCGGTCACTCGACACGAGCCCTGTCGTGGTCGTCGCCGAGTCTGATGTGTGCCGGGGATGGGTTGCCGCTGTGCAAAGCGATTGTGAAGTGATCCTGGTTGCGAATGAAGCGCACGGCGTCACTCGTGAACCGAGCACCATTCTTCGACTCCTCGCGAATGCCGGAACAGCGGCGGCATGTGACCACCCTGAGGCCCGCACGGCCGCGTGGTCGCAGCTCGACCGTTGGTTGCGAGGCAAGGCCCTCCGTGAGTCGTTGCTGCTGGACCGCCTGTCCGTTGATCATCAGCAGGTGCTGCGGCGTCTCTCCGCGTTTGCCACCGGCGCCTCACGCATCGACCGCTATCAGCGACTCGCCCTCACCGCCCGTGCCCGGGAACTCGTGCTTCAGAGCGCGGGATCGGGGGCCGAACGAGCCCTTCGGGCCTGGCTGGCGCAGATGGCGACGGGCCCACTCACGGCCGCCGGCATCGAGGAGCTGATGGTCACGCTTGCCCCGCGCGTGCGCGCGCAGCAGCCGCGAGTTGTGCCGACCGTGGAAGCACTTCTCATCATTGTGCCTGCCTGACGACGGTTGGAGTGTACCGGCACGCTGCCTAGATTGAGAGATGACCTACCCCGTCGTCCTCTTCGACCTCGATGGCACACTTGTCGACTCCATCGAGCTCATTGTCCTGGCCAGTGAACACGCATTCAGTACCGTGCTTGGTCACACACCGTCGCGCGCCGTCCTCATGGCTGGCATCGGGAAGCCGCTCATTCAGCAATTCGATCAGTACGCACGCGACGCCGCGGAGCTCGACGTTCTCATCAAGGCGTACCGCAGCTATCAGATGGAACATCATGACCGGCTCACCTTGCCGTATGATGGTGTGGGAGACCTTGTCGCCTGGCTGAGTGCCGAACAGCGCGCGTTAGGCGTGGTGACCAGCAAGATCGAACCCCTCGCCCACCGTGCCCTGCAGCTCCTCGGTCTTGCCCCCTACTTCCCGCTTGTGGTGGGCATCGAATCCACGCCGAAGCACAAACCGAACCCCGAGCCGCTCTGGTATGCGATGGAGCGTCTGCAGGCACGTCCTTCGGACACGGTCTACATCGGCGACTCCCCCTTCGATCTCCAGGCCGCACGCGCCGCGGGGATCGATTCCATCGCGGTGACGTGGGGCGCGTTCGACGTTGAGACACTGAAAGCCGAGTCCCCTACAGCGGTCGTGCATTCCGCGGCGGAGCTGAAGGCGCGGCTCGCGTAGCGCCAGGGGAGCGGCCTGGTTAAGCTGGACACGAACTCTCCCCGCGATCAATGCGCATCCTCCTCCTGCTCGGCGCCCTCCTTCTCGCGGCGCCACTCGTGGCGCAGACGCCACCGTCAGTCCAGCTCCCGCCCGCCATGGAACGCGTGCTGCGCGACTATGAACGCGGCTGGGAGCAGAAAGACCCGGCCGCCGTTGCTCAGCTTTTTCATCCGGAGGGGTACGCGCTGCCCAGCGGCAAACCCCCTGCGCGTGGACGCGATGCCATCCGCGCGGCGTATGCCGGACAAGGGGGACCGCTCAGACTGCGGGCGCTGGCCTTCTCCGAGAG
This sequence comes from uncultured Gemmatimonadota bacterium, assembly GCA_902826615.1. Lineage (GTDB taxonomy): Bacteria > Gemmatimonadota > Gemmatimonadetes > Gemmatimonadales > Gemmatimonadaceae > RBC101. The sequence goes on along the minus strand of CADEFN010000001.1, from coordinate 1,337,769 downwards.
CGGCACCCTCGGCTACATCATCGGTGCATACCGCTACGGCGAGCGCACGGGACCCGACGAGGGAAAGTTTGTCCTTGTCCTCAGGAAGGTGGGCGGGCAATGGCTGATCGCCGCTGACATGGACAACGGCATCAGATAGACGTTCGCATCGGTGCGGTGGGTGAGTAGCTTGCGGTTCGTCCCACCGCACCGCGCCACATGCCAACTGTCGAACGCTGCCCCCTCGGTCCCTCGCTCAGTATCTCGCGTGTCCTCACCGGCCTCTGGCAGATCGCCGACATGGAGCGCGATGGCCGGACGATCGATCTCGACGCGACCGCTGCGGCCATGCAGCCCTACGTCGACGCCGGCCTCACCACCTTCGACATGGCGGATCACTATGGATCCGCCGAGGACATCGTCGGCCGGTATGTGCAGCGCCGCGATGCGGGCGCCGTTGAGCTCTTCACCAAGTGGGTTCCGCAGCCCGGACCCCTGACACGCGACATGGTGCGCGCGGCGGTCATGCGATCGCTCGACCGCATGCATCTCACGCAGCTCCCGCTGCTGCAGTTCCACGCCTGGCAATACGCCCATCCCGCCTGGCTCGACGCCATGTTCTGGCTCGATGAACTCCGCGAGGAGGGACTCGTCGGAAATCTCGGACTCACCAACTTTGACACCGCGCACCTGCGCGTTGTGGTGCAGAGCGGGATTCCCGTGGTGAGCAATCAGGTGAGTTTTTCCCTCATCGATCAGCGCGCAGCCGGTGCAATGTCGGCCCTCTGTGTGGCGCATGGCGTCAAGCTGCTCGCCTTTGGTACAGTGGCGGGTGGCCTGTTGTCCGAACGCTGGCTCGGTGCGCCAGACCCCACGGGGCTCGATACCTGGTCACAGATGAAGTACCGCCGCTTTGTCGAGGAAGCCGGAGGCTGGGACGCCTTGCAGCGGCTCCTGACCGTGCTGAACACACATGCGCAGCGGCTCGGCGCCTCCATTGCCAATGTGGCGTGCCGCTACATGCTGGAGCAGCCCGCAGTTGGGGGAATTGTCGTGGGCGCCAGGCTCGGCCAGAGTGCTCATGTGGACGACACACTCCGGCTCTTCGGCTTTACGCTCGACCAGGCCTGCCACGACGACATCCGCAATGTGTTGCGCACCATGCGCGCCATTCCGGGCGACTGTGGTGACGAGTACCGAAAGCCACCATTCCTCACGGCCAGCGGCGATCTGAGCCACCACCTCGAGAGCTTCCCCGTCCCCTTCGAGGTACGGCAGGTGGGAGGCCGAGCGCATGCGTTCAGTGGCACCGTGTGGGAGTCGCTCTGCGGCTTCAGCCGGGCGGTGCGCGAAGGCAATCGCATCCTCGTCTCGGGCACTACCGCCACCCACGGCACTCGCGCCATGGGTGGAAACGACCCCGCCGCACAACTCCACCACATCATCGACAAAACCGAGGGTGCCATCATTTCGCTTGGCGGGACCCTCGAAGATGTCGTGCGCACCCGGCTCTACATCCGGCGGATGGAAGACTGGGAAGCGGTCTCCCGTGCCCATGGCGAGCGGTTCGCGCACATCCAGCCGGCCAACACGCTCGTGCGCGCGGACCTGATCGGCGACGAGTACCTGGTGGAGATGGAGACCGAGGCCGTCGTCCGGGAATAACCGCTGGCCAAAGCCGGGAGCAGTCAGCAGCTTGAGGCATGTTTGCTTGCCTCAAGAAATCAGACGTCCCGCACGCGAATGCCCGCGTACACGGGCATGACGCCCGGGTGGGTGCACGAGCCTCGCTCATCCTCGCCGTCTTCCTCGCCGCCTGCTCCGCCCCGGCAACACCTGTCAGCGCGCCCGGCACATCACCGGTTGTCCGCGTCTACGACACACGCGCCTCAGCCATGGTCTCGTTTGACCAGATGGTGCGCACCGCCGCCAGGGCCGACCTCGTCTTTTTCGGCGAACAGCACGACGACCCCGTCACCCACGCCACCGAACTCGCCTTTCTCGCCGCCATAGCCGAGCGACGCCCCAACGTGGTGTTGTCGCTCGAAATGTTCGAGCGTGATGTGCAGACGCTGCTCGATCGCTATCTGGCGGGACAAATCGGCGAACCCGAGTTCCTTGCCGCGTCCCGCCCATGGGATCGCTACAACACCGACTATCGGGGCATGGTAGAGCTGGCGCGCGCGCGAGGATGGCCGGTGGTGGCCTCCAACATCCCGCGGCGTGTTGCCTCCATGCTGGGCCGCGGCGGACTCGCCGTTCTGGACACCCTCTCCGCGACCGAAAAGCAGTGGACCGCACGTGAGCACCAGTGTCCGCGTGGCGACGAATACTTTCGCCGTTTTGCCGAACAGATGCAGGGACATGGTCCCGGCGGACCGGCCTCGCCCTCGGACACCGCCGGACTCGGACGTATGACCGAGCGATTTTACGACGCGCAGTGCGCAAAGGACGAAGCCATGGCCGAAGCCATGGTCGCGTACTGGCAGCGCGCGGGTCGTGATGCGATTGCAGTGCACTACGACGGCGCCTTCCACAGCGACTACGGTCTCGGCACGGCCGCCCGCGCTCGACGAAGGGCGGCCGCTGCGCGCACTGTGGTGATCTCGGCTGTTCCGGTCGCGTCGCTTGACTCACTTCCCATCGCCGAGCACCGAGGGAAGGGCGACTATCTCGTGTTCACGCGCCGCGTACCCGCACCCGCAAAATGAACCAGCCCGCGCACCCCGGCTTCGCAGGTGATACCGAGCCGACACTCGGAGCCGTGGTGCGCCAGCTGGCCATGCGCTGGAGCGACACACAGGCGGTGGTGGTCTGTGCCGCGGGGCTCGTGGGCACGGCAGCTGTCGGTTTGCTGGCCCCGGCATGGTGGCGTGCCGCACTGCCACTCGTGGCAGTCGCATCGTTCGGAGGCTGGATCATTACCGAGCGCTCCACCCGCCGCGGCGGCATGATGCGAGCCCTGCAGTTTGTGGTTGGTGCCGTCGGCGTCATGGCCGTCTTCGCCTTCGGCTTGTCGCTCCTCACCCGCGTCCTGGGGATCTGGATCTCCTGAGGCGCACTCGAAAGTTCAGGGGAACCGCGCGCGCAGCCCAGCTCTGAAGGTCCGACCCGGCACGATGGTGAGGTTGTCCGGCTCGCCGCGCTGCCATCCCAGCAGGTTGTCACCCGACATCGTCAGCCCTAACGAGCGCGTGATATCGCGGGAGAACGACGCCCGCACCCGCGTGACGCCCGGGTACTGCATCCAGAAATCGCGGAGACCGGCACCCGACACCTGAGGCTGCAGCGACAACGCCAGCCAGTCGTAGTTCATCCAGTCCGAGGCGCGGGCCAGGGTCATCGACGACGACCATCCACGACCAAGCCACGACGCACCCGCACTGATGGTGCGGGCCGGCACCTGGAGTACCCGGTCCCCGGCGCGCAATTCGCCGGTGTACCCGTTCGCGACCTGACGTACGCGGCTGTCGGTGATGCCTAACGCGCCGGTGAGGGTAAGCGCACCGATTGCATAACGCGACTCCACCTCCCACCCACGATTGGCGATGGCACCGATGTTCTCCGGGCGGGTCACGACACCTCCGCGCCCCCGAAATCCGGTAGCAAACGTCACGGGCTGAATGAGGTTGCGCGCCTGCTGGTCGTAGCGCGTGACGCTCAGGGCCAGTCGTGATCCCACATGCAGGTCGGCGCCGAATTCAATACCGGCCTGCTCTTCGGGCTCGAGCGCGAGCACACTGGGAATGCGGCCACCCGAGCGCAGTGCATAACTCCCCACCCGCGGAGGCTGAATGGCACGTCCCCAGGCACCACGCACGGTCAGCAGCGAAGTACTCCCCAGCGTGCGGCGGTAGGCGGCCCCAATTGTCGGCAGCAGGTTCTCTCCGCTCAGTACCGTGTATCCGGAGTTGTGCTCGGCACGCAACCCGCCCGTGATGACCAGCGACCGGTGCACACTCACCTCGGCGTGGCCGGTGAGGCCGGTCGTCCGCCGCCACAACGCGCCACCAGATGTCTCCGGCCCCTCCCCCGCTGGCGTGGCGCCCAGGGAGGCGTCTCTCAGCGACGAGTGGTCGGCGCCAAAGGTGAACGCAGCCGCTACACCGGCAGGATCGCCGCGCCGCGTGTTGGCATTCCAGCGCCCATTGAGCCGGTCAGCCGCACCCGACGCTGCCAGGAGCGCAGAGTCGGCCGGCGTGCGTAGTGACGCCGGCAGGGGCGAGACGTTGTTCAGCCGGTACCCATCCACACCAGCAACAAAGGTGTGGACCCACTTCGCGCGGTCGAGGGCCAGCGTGCCACCGAGTGTGTATTGCCGTACCGATTGCGCCGCACTCGTATCGAACATGGTGAGTGGCGGCGACGTGCGCGCCGCACTGCCGGTCGCGGCAAACTCGGAAAAGACTGGCGTCGCAAGCTCCGGCAGCAGAGGACTTTCGGGGTTGCCCGCTCGCTGCGCGAACATTCGGCCAGTCAGCTGCAACCGGTGCCGGCTCCCGATGGCGCTGTACCCGGCGATGGCTTGCAGCTGGCGGCTGAAGGCTCCCGGAATGAAAGCACCAGTGGTGGCAGTCGATGCGCCCACACCCAGCCGGCGCTCGCTGTTCCCAAACTCTCCGTTGAAGGTGTGCTCCTGCACAAAGGCGCCAAGCGGAGAAAAGGCGCTCTCGCTGATACCAGCCAGGCTGCGCATCGACATCCCCGATGCCTCGCCGGACCCGGCGCCCTGCTGTGTGGTAATGCTGATGACCCCATTGATCGCGCCGGCCCCGTACAGCGCCGAACCCTGTGGCCCGCGGATCACTTCGATCTGCGCCACCTGATCGGTTGGCACCTGGCCAAGGAAGAGCGGATTGGCCACTTCGATGCCGTCGATGTAGACCTTGGGGTAACTCGCACCAAACGAGCTCGCACCGCGGAGACTCCCCATCCCCGTACCTAACGATGACGGGGTCGGTGTCCACATCCAGAGGCCCGGCACACCACCCGACAGCGCCTGCGCCAGATTGGTCGCCCCCGACGCCGCCAGCTGATCGGCCGTGATCACCGTGCGTGCAGCCACGGAGATGGGGCCCAGGCTCACCACCGCTGAATCGCGGACAATCACCGGGGCCAGCTGCGCCGACGACAGGGCCAGGTCACTCACCGGCTCCTGCGTGCTCGGCGAAACACGGGCGGGGACAAGCACCACCCGCTCCTCACTCACCACCAGGGGCCGTACTGCAGCATTGCCCAGCCAGAGGCTGATGGCATCGCCGAGGGCAACGCGGCGTACCGAACCACACACCAGGCGATCGGGGATCAGTTCGCTGGCATACGTCAGCCTTACGCCAGCCGCTTTTGCGGCCCGCTCAAGCGCTTCGCGCACGGGCAGCGTCGACGCATCGAGCGTGACCACGCGATCGAGCGGAGCGGCCCACACTCCCTGCGACGACGGCACCCCCAGACACGACGATTGCGCCTGCAGCCCGAGAGGGGCCACCAGCGCAATGACGCCAATCAGCGTCCGTATTGCGTGTCTTGCTGGCTTCATGCCGTGTCTGTCTACCTCATGCTCCCTCGTCGACGAACCGTTGCAGTGTCCCCTGCCCACTCCACTTCGGCCGCCAAAGTCATTGCCACTTCATTCAAGACGGACTTTACGGTGCCGCCGTTAAGACTTGTCGAAACCCGCTGGCCCCGAAGCGAACCATCCACCTCCACTCGTACTCCGTACCACCGCTCAAGGGTTCCCGCGAGCGCCTCAAGTGTGACATCGCGGAAGCGCAGCTCCCCTGACGCCCACGACGCATCCTCAGCACTCGCACTGCCCCGCGCGACCTCGGTCACCCCTGCCCTGTTCACCGTTGCCACATCACCGACGCCGAGGGTGGTTTCGGGCTGCTGCGCGGTCGCGCGCACGGCGACTGACCCTTCCTGCACCGACACGCGTACACCCCTGGAATTCTCGGCGTCCACCACAAAGACGGTTCCAATGTCGCGCACCTCGGCACCCTGCGCTGTGACCACGAAGGGCTTGGCGTCATCGTGCACGACGCGGAACCACCCCTGCCCCTTCAGCGTGAGCTGACGGCGGTCTGCCCCATACCCGGCCTCAACCGTGAGCTCGCTCCCGGGTGCCAGGATGACCTCGCTGCCGTCTGCGAGCGTCAGGGAGTCGGGCCCACCGCGTGGAGCGACATGCGTCTGCGCGACTTCTGGCCCGGCCACTGCCCCGGTCGATCGACCATTCCAGGCATAAACGCCAACGAGCGCGATCCCCAATCCGGCGGCAATTCGAAACGCCGGGGACACCCAGAAAGAGGGCTTACGGACATTGGGACGCGAAATCGGGACTACCGGGGTTTCGCCAAACCTGGCCTTCGTACGCTTGAGGGCCGCCTCGACGTCGAGCCCGGCCGGACGACGCGGTGTCGACGCGCCGATCACCTCACCGAGGGCGTCCAGCACCCGCTGGTCATCGGGATGCAGCGACTCGGCGCCACTCCCCTCACCCGACATACGGCGAGCCAGAAGCTCCCAATCGGGGGTCTGCTGGGGATCGCGCTGGTCAGGAGATAAGTCAGCCATACAGGAAATACACAGGTGAACGCCAATACCCTACTTCGCTGCCGGAACTGCGGCTACCCGTCGCCGACCGTGCCGGATACGCGTAAGATGCATCAGGAATGACCCTCCCGGATCCCGGCCAGCTTTCCCAGCAGCTCGAACGACTCCGACTCGGTGACGAGGCGGCCTTTGACGCTCTCTTTCGGGGCTGGTACGCGCCGCTCGTTCAATTCGCCGAGCGCATGCTGCGTGACCGCGACGCCGCCGAAGAGGTGGTGCAGGATGTCATGCTCGAGCTCTGGAAGCGTCGGGACTCCCTGGTGATTCAAGGGTCGCCCCAAGCCTACCTCTTCCAGTCGACCCGTAATCGCTCGCTCAATCGCCTGCGACACCTCAAGGTGGAGAGCCGCGAGGACTTCGATACCGACACCCTGCCCGCCACCAGCAGCTCCGAGGCGGCCGCCTCGGAGAGCGAAATAGAGAGGGTGCTGCACGAGACGATCGAGTCCCTCCCACCGCGGTGCCGTCAGGTCTTCGAGATGAACCGCTTTCAGGGGCTCAAGTACACCGAGGTGGCGGACGCACTCGATATCTCGGTCAAGGCGGTGGAGGCCCACATGGCTCGAGCCCTGCGCACGCTACGGGAACGGCTCGCGCCCTGGTTGCCGCCGGGGCGAAAGATCTGACGCGTCACGCTGACCGAACGCTAGCGCTGGGCGCCGCGAAACCCCTTCGGCAGCCCGCGCCGTAGTCCGGTTCAAACCCTTCGCCCGTGCTCGTTATCAAAGGATACGAGCAGGCGAGGACCCGCCATTTGATGAGTGTGACCGAACTGGAGCGCGAATCTCTCCAATCCGAGAGCGACGCCCCCGACGTGGCCCTTGCCGCGTCGGGAGACCGTCGAGCCTTCGAGCGACTGTATCGAGCACATCTCGGTCGAGTGTTCGGCGTCTGTGCGCGGATGGTGAATGACCGGTCGCAGGCCGAGGAGCTCACGCAGGACGTCTTCGTGAGGGCGTGGGAGAAGCTGGGGCAGTTCCGGGGAGAGGCCGCCTTCACCACCTGGCTTCATCGTCTGGCGGTGAATGTGGTGCTGAACGCGCGAAAGTCCGATGGACGATCGCGTGCACGGTTCAGCGAAGACGAGGACGCGCTCGACACGCATCCGGCGAGTGCAGCGATGCCAACGCCTGGTGCGTCGATAGATCTGGAGGCGGCGATTGCCCTGCTGCCCCCGGGAGCCCGGCGAATTTTTGTGCTGCATGATGTGGAAGGCTACAAACACGAAGAGATCGGAGAGATGCTCTCCATCACAGCCGGCGGGAGCAAGGCCCAACTGCACCGGGCCCGGCTTCTCCTGCGCGAGGCACTGCAACGATGACCGATACCAACTGGCGCTGCGAAGAGTTTGAGGCAATGCTGGCGGACTATCTCGACGGGTCGCTCGGCGACTCGGAGGTGGCCAGCGCCGAATTGCATCTCGCCGCCTGCGCGTCGTGCCGCACCCTGGTGAGCGACCTGCAGACGATTTCACGGTCAGCGGCTGCTTTGCCTGCTTTGACTCCATCACGCGATCTGTGGCCCGCCATCGAGGCGCGCATTGCGCCGAAAGTGCTGCCACTGGCGGCACCCGCGAGCCGCACGCGTGCCACGTGGCGGCTCGGCGCGATCGCTGCGACCCTGGTGGCCGCCACCGCCGTCACCACCTGGCAGTTTGCCCGGCGCAACGTAGCGACGCCGGTGGTGTCATCCACCGCACCCGCGTCGGCCGCTGCGGTTTCGACGCCTGCACCGGCGCCGCAGACCACGATCACTCCAGCCACCGAGCCCGCGCAGACCACGCCGGCCCTTCCGGTTGCGAGCACACCGACGCCACGGGTGCGCGCTGAAGCCAGCGACACCTACACCGCCGAAATCACACGCCTGCGCGGTGTACTCTCGGAGCGCTCCGATGTGCTCGACCCCGCTACCGTGGCCACCATCGAAGCAAGCCTCGCCACCATCGACACCGCAATCGCCCAGGCACGGAGCGCACTCGCCAGGGATCCGGCAAGCCGCTTTCTCTCGGGTCAGCTGAACAAATCCCTCGAACGCAAACTCGGGCTGCTGCGCACCGCGGCCCTGCTTTCCTCCACGACCTGATCCCATGACCACCTTGTCTCGGGTGTTTTCCCTGGTTGGACTTGTGGCGTGGCTCGCCGCACCGCGCGCGATCTCCGCCCAGTCGACCGAACGCAGCATCGAGCGATGGGCCGAGTCCATCGCTGCCATGGCCGAACGTATCGCGGCCCGTGTCGAACGGCAGGCGAATTCCCTTGCCATGCGCATCGAGCGTGAGTTCGACGAGTCGCAGGGGCGGGCTCGCCGCGGCCGGTCGCGTGACGAAGACTGGACCGATCGCGAGCTCTCTCAGCAGGCGCAGCGCATCGACACCACGTTCGCCTTTTCACCGACCGGCATTGTCGATCTTGGCAGCGTGAATGGCGACATCGTCATCAATGGGTGGGACCGTCGTGAAGCACGGGTGCAGGCGCACACCGATCGTGGGCGCATCGAGTACGAGTTCACTGGATCACGGCTGACGATGGAGCATCGCCGCGAAGGCTCGTCGCGTCGCGGACGTGACTCCGAAGGCACACGGTATGACGTGTGGGTCCCCCGCGGAGCGCGGGTGCTGCTCCGCACCACGTCGGGTGATCTGGAAGCGCGTGCAACGGGTGGTGAGGTCGAAGCCAACTCGACGAGCGGAGACATCTCCGTGATCGATGCCACCGGGCGCATCCAGGTCGGCACGGTGTCTGGCGAGGTGATGCTCGAAAAGATCCGTGGCGATGTCGAAGCCAGCAGTGTGAGCGGCTCGGTCGAGGCACGAGACCTCGAGGGTGATCTGCATCTCGAGAGCACCAGCGGCGACATCAATGTGAGCGATGCCCGTGGTCGTGACGTGCAGCTCTCCACCACCAGCGGCGACGTGTCGTACATCGGCGCGATCGACGGCACCGGGCGTTATGAGTTCCGCTCCCATTCGGGCACGATCGATCTGGCGATCCCGGCGGCCAGCAGTGCCCGATTCAGTGTCGAAACCTTCAGCGGTGCGATCGACTCCGACTTCCCTATCACCCTGCAGCCCGGGGCTCGCGGCGTGGGGCGGCCCACCCGTTTCGACTTCACGGTCGGCAACGGTGGCCCGCGGGTGATGGCGGAGTCGTTCAGCGGCGACGTCACCATTCGTAAACGTTAGGCAACCGGAGAACATCCCATGATGAACCGCATCGTCGGCGCCGCATTGCTGGTGGCCGTGGCCACCACAGCCCAGGCCCAGGACCGCCGTTCGGACAAGGCCTTCACATGGGAAGGCACGGTTCCCACTGGGCGCTGGTTGTATGTCCGCAACCTCAATGGTCCCGTGCGTGTCGAGCGCGCCAGTGGCAATCGTGTCACCGTCACCGGCACCAAGCGCTGGCGGCGTGGCGACCCCGACGAGGTGCGGATCGAGCAGAAGAAGTCGGGCGACGATGTGATCATCTGCGCCCTCTGGAACGACAACACGCGCTGCGACGAAGACGGCTACCGCTCCCGCAACGATGGCTGGCGCAATCGCAATAACGACACCTCGGTCGAGTTTGTCGTGGAGCTCCCGGCCGGCGTGAAACTGGTGACCAGCACCGTGAACGGCAGTCTCGACATACGCGGCGCCACCGCCGAGGTGGAAGCGAACACGGTCAACGGCACCATCGATGCGTCGTCGAGCGGCGGCCCCGTGCGCGCCAACACGGTCAACGGCTCCATCGTCGTGCGCATGGAAGAGTTAGGCGAGAGCGATCTCGATTTCGAGACGGTCAATGGGTCGATCGAGGTGTGGGTGCCGGCCAACCTCAACGCCGACATCGACATGCGAACCGTCAACGGGCGGGTCAACTCCGACTTCCCGATGACACTGAGCGGCCGCATCAACCCGCGGAACATCAAGGCGAAAATCGGCAATGGGGGCCGCCGGATCCGTTTCTCGACCGTGAACGGAAGCGTGGAACTGCGAAAGAACTAGCCGGATGTCAGAGGGCCGTGGCACTCCACGGCCGTCTGACCGCTGCCGCCAGCGCGCCCATTCACCTAGCTTTCCGGGGTATCCATCCGGAGCACCCCCATGGGCGCCACATTCCGCCCCCTGAATCCCGCCATCACCGTTCGCACCGGCGCCGACCGCGCCACCCTGGTGCGTCGGACCTACTCCCTCGTGTTTGCCAGCGTCCTCATGACGATGGTCGGCACCTGGTTCGCCATGCAGCAGCCGCGCCTCCTGGCAGCGGTCAACGAGCATCCGTTCATCACGATGCTGGCCACCTTTGCCCCGCTGCTCCTCGCGCTCAAACTGCGTGATGCTTTTCCGGCCAATCTGGGCCTCGTCTTCCTCTTTACCTTTGTGGAAGGCATTGCCATTGCGCCCATCATGTATTTCTACGCCCGCACCAACCCCGGCATCATCGGGCAGGCCGGTATGCTCACGGGTTCTACCTTCGGCATCCTGACTCTCTACGCGTTCGTCTCCCGGCGCGACTTCAGCGCCTGGGGTTCGTTTTTTGTCGTTGGGCTCTGGGTCCTCATCGCCACCTCGCTCCTCAACCTCTTCTTCAAGAACCAGACGGCTTCACTCTGGCTCTCCGGTGCGGCGGTGATGGTCTTCAGCGGGCTGCTGGTCTTCGATACCTGGCGTCTGCGCAACGTGTACGGCCCCAATGACTACGTGGCCGCAGCAGTCAACATCTATCTCGACCTGCTCAACATGTTCCTCGCCATTCTCAATCTCCTCGGCGGACGCAACCGGGACTGACCCCATCGCCTGAAGCACAAAACGGCGCCCCACTCGCGGGCGCCGTTTTCTTTTTCACCGCACTCCAAGAGCCTCAGGGCAACCCTTCAATCGCCCGCGCCAGCTCGAAGTCCTTTGTGGTGATCCCGCCCGCCGAGTGCGTCGACAAGACGATTGTTATCCGTGTGTAGCGGATGTCGATGTCGGGGTGATGATCCCGCTGCTCGGCCAGTTCCGCCACCCGGCGCACCCAGTCGATGCCCGCCGGAAAGTCAGGAAAGGTGAACTGCTTCGTGAGGGCATTCCCGCGGCGTGCCCAGCCCGACAGGGAACCCAGTTCACGCTGAATCTCGATGTCGGAGAGTGGTGCAATGGCCATTGCGGCGGACCAGGTGGGTGGAGGCAACGCGAAAGATAGTACGCGGGCTCAGCCGCTGGGTGTCGCCTCGTGCCAATCGGTTGCACCCTGCCAGGCCGCGCCCAGCGCGAGCACCTGGGCGTCCGCGCCCGATGGACCGATCACCTGCATCCCGACCGGGAATCCCGCAGATCGCCCGGCCGGAACCGAGAGCGAAGGGAGCCCCGCCATGCTCTGGGGCGCGTTGCACCAGGTGAACGCCTCGATCACGTTCATCTCGCGGCCGTTGACCATGGCCACACTTTCACCAATCCGTGGTGGCAGCGCCAGGAGCGTGGGAGTGATGAGCAGATCCACATCTGCAAATGTCGTTTCGAAGGCGGCCATCACATGCTGCCGCACCTGCAGCGCCTGCAGGTATTCGAGCGCTGTCCGAGTGTACCCACCGGCAAGCCGCTCGCGGACCACCGGTCCGTAGCCGGCCGGATTCGACTGCAGGAACTCGTGATGGATGGTCACCGCTTCCGAGCCGGCCACCACGTTCGACGCCTCCTGCACCCCTTGGAGCGACGTCATCGACACTCGACGTACTTCGCGCACCAGCGGCGTCAGGACGCGAATGGCTTTCTCGATCACTCGTTTCACCGCCTCATCGGCGCGATCGAGATGATAGTCCGGCACACCAATCGTGAGCCCTCGGACGCGACCACGAAGCGCGGCATGCATCCTGGCCTGCCACGCAGCGCCGCTTTTCATGGCACCCAGCATCAGCACGGCATCGCGCACACTGCGCGTCATGGGGCCGACATGATCGAGTGTGGGAGCCAGAGGGAGCACTCCTCGCACCGACAAGGCTTCACGGGTTGGCTTGAACCCTGTAATGCCGCAGCAGGCGGCGGGAATGCGGATGGAGCCGCGGGTGTCGGTGCCCACGGCCAGCGGCACGAGTCCCGCCGCCACGGCCACCGCCGAGCCTCCGCTGGATCCCCCGGAGACGTGGTCACGATTCCAGGGATTGCGCGCCGCCCCGAAATGTTCGTTCAGGTTCGTGACGCCTAACGCGACCTCGTGGAGGTTGGCCTTGCCCACCACAATCGCACCGGCGCGTCGCAGCAACCGCACCACCTCGGCGTCGGTCTGTGGTGGCAAGCCGTCGCCGTAGATGCGGGAGCCCGCCGTGGTTGGTGCGTCTTTCGTGAAGAGAAGGTCTTTCACAGCCACCGGCACACCGGCCAGGGCACCCACCGGTTGACGACGCGCCAGTCGCCGTTCCAGGGAGCGTGCCGCCTGCATCGCCGGTTCCTCCATCACCGTGATGAAGGCATTCAGCTGCGGCTGCGCGCGTGTGATGACGGCGAGGGTGTGCTGCACCACCTCCACCGGCGAGACTCGCCGGCGGCGCACAGCCGACGCCAGCGCCTCGGCCGACCCGAACGCGTCGATCACCTAACGAACCCCCACCAGACCCTGCGCCGCCGCCAGCATTTTCGCCGAGTCGTAGCCCACGCCGTCGTGGAAGACCGTCACCACCTGGTAGATCTGCGATGGGGTCGCGACCGGGTTGCCGCGGATCACCACCAGGTCTGCCACCTTACCGAGGGCAATCGAACCCCGCTGCGCCTCTTCCCCCAGAATGCGGGCGCCATTGAAACTCATGATCTTCACCGCTTCGGCGGCGCTGAAGCCCGCTTCGACAAGCATTTCGTAGTTGCGCAGATCCCCAAACCCCGGCAGCATGCCGGTGCCCCAGGGGTCCACACCGGCGCCGAGCAGTCCCCCCGCGCGCACAAAGTCACGTTCCCAGGCCATCATTTTCTTCAGGAGACGTTCCGTCACCACCAGGCCGTCCTTGCCCAGTGCGGCGTAGGTTTCCTCCACTTCGCGCTTTGTGTCGGGGGCGAGCAGCTTCATGGCCCCCGGATTCAGCTTGAACCGGCCGGGCGAGAAGGTTTCGTAGACCGCCAGGGTGGACGTGAGCGCGACCTTCCTGTCGACCAGCTCGCGAATGGAGGCCTGCACCGGTGCGCTGGTTTCGTCCACATCGGTCTGGACCCGCATGTTGCCTGCGGGGCAGACATCGGGTTGTTTGCCCGGCACATAGGCACTGTTGGTGATGAAGCCATGTTCGAGGGCGTCGATGCCTAACGCTGCGGCCTCGCCGAAGGTGATCGAGCAGAGGTGCCCCGTGACCTTCATGCCGTGTTTGTGCGCCTCGTCGATGATGGCCCCGGCAATCGCGCGAGTGAGCCCGCCCTGCAACTTGAGCCAGGTGGCCCCTTCTTCGGCCCAGTAGGCCACCACCCGGCGCGCCTCGGCCGGCGACTCCAGCCCGCGGTTCATCGATTCGGGGCCGGCGGCACCATTCAGGTAGGGTCCGGTGATGTGCATGCGCGGTCCCGGCAGCTCACCCCGGTCGATCGCGCGTTTCATGTTCAGTTCCTGGTAGGGGAACATGCTCCCCGCCGTGCGGATGGTGGTGACACCGGAGGCCAGGTAGGCGAGCGGCCCGCTGGTGGTCATCTGCGTCGTGCGGGTGGTCTGCCGGAAGTAGGTGTGTTCGTGCAGGCCGACAAACCCGGGAGTGACGGTATGGCCGCTGAGGTCGACCACCGTGGCCCCCGGCGGTGGGGCCAGCCGGGCCGAGGGGGCAATCGCGTCGATGCGCCCGTCACGCAGCACAATGGTGTAGTCCTCGCGCGGTGCCTCGCCCGTCCCGTCGATCAGGCGTGCATGGGTCAGTGCCACGACGGGGGCGTCCACTCGCACAAAGGGGCGTAACCCCGGCGTGATGGTGGGACGCTGCGCGGCAGCAGCAGACGCCGTGAGGAAGAGGAGGGCGGCGAGGGAATGGCGGGGCATCTGGATGTGAGGCTCGGGTTGGCGATGCAACGCTGCCGGGCGGGCCCCGGAGCCGCAAGGGAGGCAGGCGGGTTCAGTGCAATAGCCGCCCGTGTGCGCCCGAGCGAGGAGCGCTGGTCGCAGCCTGGAAAGATCGGTAAACTTGATTGATGCTGACCGCGCAGTACCCCGGGAGCGAACTGATCGAGACTGGCCTCGCCGACTTGGCGGCCGGACGGGTGACCATCGAGTCGCTACTCGTCTCGATCGCCGCGCCGGGATTGCGCGACGCGGGGCTCGTCGTTGGTCACGCGATTCCCGACGCCGAGTTGCAATTGTACGCGCTGTTGTCTGCGCGCGACGGGGCTGCGGCGCATGGCCGCTACAACGCGTTGCTCCGGCGTGTCGCGAGTTTCCGCCGCGCAACGCAGTGCGCGAGGTAGCGGATCGCGAGCGCATCAGCGCGTTCATGACCGCACTTGCGCGACACGCGACGGCGGATGCGGATGTCTTCCTGGTTGGCGGGACGAGCGCAGTGCTGCACACTCGGCGCCTGATCAATGCCACAGACGTGCGGGCGCAGTTTGCTCAGCGCGCCACCTCGCCCACCTGTCCAAGCCAACTTCACAATGAGGTTCCGCATTCAGCGGGGCGGGCGATTTAGTCGACTCGCAACATCTCGTTGGGTTCCACGCTAAGCGCTCGTCGCAGCGGCCCGGCCGCGGCCAACGTCCCCGAGACGAACACGAACGCGACAACCACCACCGACAGAACAGCTCCCACTCTCCATCCGATACCACCGCCGAGTTCTGACGAGCCGACGAAAAGGTGCAGCGCTCCTGGAACCACGCCGAGCATCACTCCCGTAGCGATCTGCACGCCAACGCGCGAAAACGTTGCGACGAGAATGCCCCGTCGGTCAGCGCCGAGAGCGGTGCGGATACCGATCTCCCGCCGCCGCCGACCCACCGTGAAGGCCGTGAGTGCATGAACTCCGGTGCCGGCGAGCATCAGGATGACGACGCCAATTGCCATCATGACCCGGAAGACGATCCCCTGGGCGATCTCCAACCCGGTGCCGAGCTCGGACATCGGCATCACGTCGTGCAATTGGACGTCGCGTGCGGCACTCGCCGCAATCGCGTTGAGCTGCGGAATCGCGGCAGCGGCCAGCCCGCGTGTCCTTGCGATGAACTCCACCGGGTAGATCCCTTCGCGTGGAATGGGGCGGTACACCACTGACTGCTGCGCGGGCTTCCACTGGTCCAGCACGAGGTCGCTCACCACTCCAACGATCTCCAGCCAGGGGCCGAATTCTTCGGCGTCGTGCCTCCACTTGATCTCGCGCACGTGACGGCCGATCGCGTGGGCACCGCCGAGTATGTTTCGCACGAAGGTCTGGTCCACAACCACAACCGAACGACCACCTTCGACATCAGCCGGCTGCAGCGCGCGTCCCGCTACGATGCTGGCGCGCGTCACTTCGAAGAACTCGCCCGAGACGAACACCCCTCGCGACGTTGCGCGAATCGGCATCGGCCCTTCCACCTCAATCTCCAGGAAGGGACTCAGCCGTCCCGGCACCTCGCTCACCAGGGCGGCTCCGGCAAACATGGGATCGCCATGCACGCGTTGCGTGAGCCCGCGCGTAGCGGCGGCAAACTCCCGCTTGAAGGCTTCGGTGGGCGCGCGCTCAGGATCCGGGTCCCCATCCATGCGGAGCTTCGCCGTCACGTAACGCTCCGCCGGCAGCGCCACCTCGCCGGTCCTGTAGCGTCCGGTCCGGACGTGCCACGCGACCGCCCCGCAGAGCTGGAGAAACAACACGGTGATCGCGACCTGCCCCACGATCACTCCCGTCCACATCCGTCCGAACTGCGCCGACCCGCGCGCGGCGCTGGAAGTCTTGAGCTGGTCACCCGGCGTACGCATCGTCGCGCGCAGCGCGGGCACCACACCGATGAACAGGGCCGCCCCAACGGCGAGCGCAGTGGCGTAGGCGATCGTCGAGTACGAGAGTGCGTCGCCCCACCAGAAGGGAAGCTCACTCTGCTCAGCCCGCATCAGCGTCCGCGCGATCCACTCAAGTCCAGCTCGCGCCGTGGCGAGTCCGGCCACGAGTGCTACTCCACACAGTACCAGCGACTCGGCGGCGAGCTGCCACACAATGCGGCGTCGGTTGGCACCGAGCGCCGTACGAACGGCGAGCTCGGTCTCACGCGACATCGTACGCGCAAAAACGAGCGCGGCGACGTTGGCCGCGCAGACCGCCAGCAAGCCAAACATGACCATGTTCAGACTGTAGAGGAGTGCCACCTCCAGCGGGTCGTTGGCCAGCCTGAAGAGGGGCTTCACCTGCGGGCGCAGGTTTCCGTAGGTCGCAGAATCCTCGCGGATCCGCCTCGCGCCGATCACGTCCAGCTCGGCGCGCAGGTCAGCTGCCGTCTTTCCCTCGGCGAGATGAGCGAAAACCACGATCGATGACCCCGCTCCAGCCGCCGACGCGGCGGGCGGAACCAGTGGCACCCAGAGTTGCTGGTTGATGGGGAAGGCGAACCCGTCGGCCATCACACCTATAACGGTGTAGCTGCTGCGTCCCCAGTGGATCGTTCGCCCTACAACGGAGGAGTCCGCCCCGAAGCGCTCGCGCCAGAGCTTCTCGCCGATCACCGCCACTGCGGGCGCTCCGCGTGTTTCATCGGAGTCGAGCAGTGTGCGTCCGAGGAGAGGTCGCGCGTGGAGCAACCTGAAGGCGAGCGCACTTGTCTCCGCTCCCTGCTGCGGTTCCCTGCGGTTAGTGCTGCTCCCCAGGTTGCGCTCGACGAGGCGGAATGCCCCCACACCGTCGACCGCAGTGAGTTCCTCGCGCCAACGGACGAAGTCGTGCATCAGCCGCGACTCCGCGGTGTTGCTCACGAGGTCCCAGTACAGCGGCCTGAGGATACGATCCGTGTCTGTGTTAGGCAGCGTGGGATTGACGACCCGGCCGAGTGCCTCGAGGTATGCCGCGCCGACCGCGATGGCCACGGCGAGGGAGAGCACGCCGACGAATGTGAGCCCGGGGGTCTTGCGCAGCATGCGCGCCCCAAGCTTGAAGTCGAGGGTGATCCCTGACACGCCGTTCAGCGTCAGGCCCGAGCGAAGCACCTCCTTATGGTTCTCCACCCCTCCGAATGTCGCCAGCGCACGGCGCTTCGCCTCGGCGACATCAAGTCCCTCGCTGCGCACGAGTCGCTCCGCTTCCATGGCGATGTGGAAGTCGATCTCCGCATTCATGCGCTTCTCCGCGCGCCCCCGAAAGAGCAGCGCCAGTTTCGTGCGGAGCCCGTCGATCCAACTCATGGTTGGCTGGTCCTCATCCTGCGCGGAGCACGAGCTCCAGCGACGCGGCGAACTTCCGCCACGCCTCGAGCTCGGTGCCAAGCGCGCGCCGTCCGCTCGCTGTGAGCTTGTAGTAGCGCGCCTGCCGGTTGTTGTCGGTCGTGCCCCACTCGCTGGTGATGAGGCCGTCCTTCTCCAGCCGCTGCAGCGCCGGATAGAGCGATCCCTGGTTCACCTCGAGCGTCCCCTTCGAGATCTGCTGGATGCGCTGACTGATCCCCCACCCGTGCATCGCATCGAGTGAAAGTGTCTTGAGCACGAGCAGGTCGAGCGACCCGCGGAGCGCATCGCTGTGCGCGCCCTTCGACATGGCTGCCTCCGTCTTCTCGGTGTCTAGAGGAACATAGGGCTGCTCCTCTTGCTGTCAAGAGAAGTAGAGGAACAACCCACGCGGCAGCGAGATCCTGCAGTCGGCGTGCTCCCTTCGGGTGGGAATGAGCAGGCGGTGGAACGTAGTGATCCTGTGGACGTTGCCCGCGCGAGCACCCGAGCCCGGCCAGGACTCGCTCGTCGATGCCCTCCGGTTCTGGCGACGCCGCAGCCGCGCGAAGTGTGCGCGGAAGGCCAGCTGATCACCCCTGAGGAGCCAACCCGCGTGGCCGAAAGCCGAGAGAGCAGTCCATAGTTCAGGCAGCAACACAGAAGCCCGACCGCGCGGGCCGGGCTTCCGTCTCGTTCCTTGTTTCTTGCCTAACCAGGCGTGCACCTGCGGCGCGATGCTGCTGCGCCGCAGGTGACTCCGACTCACTCTATCAGGTTGCCCGGCACAAGGGCTCTTGCCTCAGAGGGCGAACGCACCGCGACGGGAGCACCGCGAAAATCACGCGCGTTTCGAGTCACGAGGAAGTGTGCACCCGCGCGCAGGCAAGCCGCCGCTTGCACGGCGTCCTCGAAGTCGCGCAATCCCAGCGAAAGCGCGCGATAAAGTCCTCGCTGGCCAGAGGCACAACCGTCACGACCTGCAACAGATCATTCACGGCCGTTGTCGCTGTGCGTCGATCCCGCGCCCGCTCCGCAAAGGTCGTGGACGGTTGTAACCGTATGGCCCGCCACCAATCCAAGAATGGCACCCCGGGCGGCGGCGTCGAGGAGCGCCGCCGCGTCGTCGGTCCACGGGTCGCGCGCCAGAACGACATCCAGAATGACGTTGGTGTCCAACAACAGCAGCGTCCATTCGGGTGACCCCACAACTTCCGACGCGCGAGGACGCCGACGTCTCACCACCACTAGCGCTTGCCGTACTTGCGAACGAGGTGCGACCGATACGTGGCCTCATCGACCACCTCGCCCGCTGCCACACCGAGGAGTCTGCGAACCACCGGAGATAGCGCCCCGGGCGACGGCTCTAACGGAAGAGAACGAAGGAAGTCGCCGACCAGCCGCGAAATACTCGTGCCGTGTTTCCGGCTATAGCGCTCCCCCCGCGCCATGGCTTCATCATCCAGGGTCAGGTTGCGCGGTCTCTTCGCGGTGTTGGCCATGGGCCTCCCAAGTATGCGCATTACTCCAGATCGAAAGATGCGCACACGACACACGCCGTCAGGTGTCCGCTGGTGCAGGTTGGCTCGGTAAGCCCGACCCCCTCTCGCGGCCCAACTTCGTAGTCAGCCTCCACAGGCCGTGGCGCCAAGCCGCAGATCGCGGCATGTCCCTTCAACCTGGGCTCCCTCCGGCAGGCAGTGGGGCCGTCAGGCTCGCAGACAGACGATGGGCGAGCGAAAACTCCCCCTTGCGACTTCGGGGTTTGTTCGGTATTTCTTGCCCCCCGGTCTCTTGGTTGGGACCATTTCAAAGGTTGGATCCAGTGCTGCAACCGCTTCTGCTCAGCGACGCGGTGGGCGATAGCCCGCGTCACCCGGTCGTGGGTGTCCAGAAAGACATCCGGTATTACGGAACGACAGCCAAAGGGGTGCTCAATAGCCCCGACACCACCGGCATGTCGTTCTGGTCCATCAACCCATATGTGGGGTGCGCTTTCGGGTGTGCGTACTGCTACGCGCGGTATGCCCATCGTTTTGTCATGGAACGGGCGACGGCACAGGGAGAATCCGACGCCGGTATCGCCGATGACCTGACCGAACTTCCTCCCTGGCTGGCGTTTGAACGTCGCATTTTCGTGAAACGGAATGCGGCCGAGGTGTTGCGGCGAACGCTGCGCGAGCGCGGATCGTCGGGGGCCATTCAGCGTGGCGAAACCATCGTCATCGGCACCGCCACCGATCCCTATCAACCGGCCGAACGCACCTTCGGCGTCACCCGTGGTGTGCTCGAGGTACTCGCCGAGGCGCATCGGCTCAAGCTGGTCATCATCACCAAGTCGCCGCTGATCACGCGCGACGTGGATCTGCTGCAGCGCATCGCGCAACGATCCACTCTCACGGTGCACCTCTCGCTGATCACACTCGATCGCGAGCTGGCGCGTCGTATCGAACCACGTGCCCCCACCCCGGAATCACGCTTGCGTGCATTGCGGCGTCTTCGCGCGGCCGGCATCGAAACCGGGGTGAACATCATGCCGGTCCTCCCAGGGCTGACCGATCGCCCCGATGAGCTGGCGGCCCTGGTTCGTCGTATTGCCGCCGAAGGGGCCACTCATGTGAACCCCAGCCCGCTGCGGCTGCGGGCCACGGCCCGCAAACGGTACCTCCCGTTCCTGGCCGCCGAGTTTCCGCACCTGGCCCAGCGATACGCCGCGGCCTACGCACACAATCACGAAATGACGCCGGAGTACCGGGACGGCCTGCGCCGTTTCATGAAGCGGCTCTGCGCCGAAGTGGGCTTGCAGTACGGCACCCCCGATGAGCGGCAGTTCGAACAACGGGCCGGCGCCGCCTGGGAACAAACTGAGGAAACCAGCTCCGAGCCCCTGGCTGTGCCGGCATCGGCCCAGCTGGAGTTACTGGCATGAACAACGGACCTCGCCGCGCGCACGCAACTCCTGCTTTCGCCAGAGTGCGCCACGAAGGCGGACGTCTGCTCCGCGCAGACGATCAGCGCGTGAGCGCGTGGTAGATGACGTACAGCCAGGACAGAATCCCGTGGATGATGGCCCAGATGATGGAGTGGTTTTCACCCCACGAAATGACCATGGCCAGTGTACTGCCCATGGTCAGGCCGGCCCGGGCTGCATTCCCGGTTTGGAACGAGAAACTGCGGGATTGCGGCGGTGGCGGTGCGGAGGCACCGGGATCGTGAATGGTTCCGGAGAAGGGTTCGGCCATGGGTGGTGAGGTGAGTTGACGAACACCATACGAACATCGCTCCCGCGGTGTTCCAGCAAAGCAGATGGCACGGTGAACCACTTGTCACCGCTGCACAAGTCCGGCAGCACCTCGAGCAGTTGTTCCGCCGCAGCAACACCCTACGCAGCACCCGGTCATCAGTGTGTCACTCGCCGCCCTCCGCGCCCAGCTTGCCGCCGTCATTGCCCCGCCAGTCCCGGCGGGGGAAACCATTGCCACCGGGATCTCGGCCCTCGACGCCGTCCTGCCCGGTGGGGGCATTCCCTGCGGGCGACTCACGGAAGTGGCGGGGCCCGACGGGAGTGGTGCGACCACATTCGTGCATGCTGTGGTCGCTGCCACTCTCGCAGACAAACGGTGGGTTGCTTATATCGACGCCTCGCGCACCCTCGCCCCGGCCGACTGGGCACCCCTGGCCGGGAGTGGCCGGCTCTGGACCGTTCGTCCCCCCGCGTCCGCCAGTGACCATGGCGCCTGGTGTGCCGACATCCTGCTGCGCAGTGGCGCCTTCGGTCTCGTGGTGCTCGACGACCGGACACCAATTGCCCGCAGCATTCTTGTCCGGCTCACCCGTCTGGCGAAGGAAGGCAATGCCGCCTTTCTCATCCTGCATCATCAGACGGTGGCACCCGGTCTGGTGGGGAGTGCCTTGCGCCTCTCCCTGCAGCGCAACACCCCCGCCGCAGCCGCCGAACGTCCCGCGGCGTGGCGGCGCATCGAAACCCGGCTGACACGCGCCGCGCAGGGACTTTCCCTCGCCCGCGACGTGCCCAGCCCCGAGCAGGATCCGGCAACTCCCACTTTCACCTGCACCGTCACCAAGGGCGGCGGTGCACGACCCCACAGTATCGAGGTGACGTGTGCATTCAGCCTGGCGCATCGCTTGTGTACGAATCCCGCGATTCCCGATCGGCGCGGTGTGGCGACACGCAATCGCCTCGGGGAGCGTGCCGCTCCGGACGCCCCCGGCCTCGGACCAGCAACTCCTCCTCCCGATGGTGTGGGAGGCACTGCCCTCCCACGCAAACGACGCTGTGCAGAACCGGCCACCAGCCGGGAGCACTTCCTCCTCGACCGCCGGCAACCCGAGCGGCCGCATATCCTCGAAGACCACACCAAACGACAGACAGCAGACGGCACATCGCCATGATCCCGCCCACTGGGACGATCTCCCGATCGTACTGGTTGATGGCCAGCGCATCCGCACCGCCACTGCGGCCGCAGGTCGTGCGCGCATTCGCGCCGGGATGACCATCGCCGAGGCCCGCTCCCGATGTGCCGGACTCCATGTGCTCCCCTGGGACGAGGACCTGATCGCACGCGACGTCACCCGCGCCACCGCGGCGTTTGTCCGAGCCAGCCCGCAAGTCACCCCGGCCCAGGGCGCCCCGGGCCTCTGGTGGATCGGCGCCAATGGGGTCGAATCGTCAGGCGGAGAACCGGCCCTCGCCCGCCAGCTCGCCTCCATCGCCCGGATCTGGCACCCGGCCGCCCGTGTGGCCATCGCCGACTCGTGTGTGGCCGCGCGTGCGGGAACGTGGGAAAGACGATCATGCCAAACGACAGACAGCAACCTGAGACGGCAGACGGCAGACGGCGGACAGCAGATGGCAGGTGGCAGAGGGCAGACAACTGCTACACCGGTGATTGTCCCCACGGGGCAGGATGCCGCCTACCTGGCCCCGGTCCCGTTAGGCCTCCTCACCATCGATGGCGACCTGCGCGATTCGCTGCACGCACTCGGTTTGCACACCATTGGCGACCTGGCACGGCTCTCCGCCGAAGATGTCGAGCGGCGCTGGGGCCCCACCGGTCTCTCGGCATGGCACCTGGCACAGGGCATCGATCACCGGCGTCCGGGGCTCACGCGCATCGATGCGCCACGATCGGTCACCACCGAGCTGCATCCCAGTGCCGAGACTAACGAACCTGTGCTTTTCCTGGTGCGAGCGGCCCTCGAGCGGCTGGTGCAGCGACTGGTGAGTGACGGCCGTGCCGCCGCCACCATTGCCATTACACTCACCCTCGATGAAGCCCGCGGCGCCATGCCCGTCCCCGCGCGGGCCCACACCGTCACACGCGAAATCCGGTTGCCGCGCCCTCTGGCGCGCAGTGTCCCGCTCCTCGAACGCTGCCGGGCCCTGCTGGACGAATGGCCACTCACCGCACCGGTGTGCGGGGTACAGGTAGCCATCACCGCCACGGCTCCACTCTCCGGCGCACAGGGCGACCTGCTCGACACCGCCTGGCGCGACCCGGCCGCCGCCGACGCCGCCTTTGCCCGCCTGCGTGCCACGTTAGGCAGCGATGCCATCGTGCGGCCGGTGCTGCACGACACCCACCGTCCGGAGCAGGCCGCTACCTGGGAACGGGTGGAAGACATCACCATGCCATCCACACCGGACACAGCGGCCGCACCACTCCTGCCCACCCGCTCCTTCCGTCAGCTCGATCCGCCGGAGCCGGCCGACGTCGAGCCGACGGAACATGCCCCCGACACACCACGTGCGCTCCACTGGCGCAACCGCTGGGTCCGTATCCGCCGGGCCACCGGCCCCGAACGACTGACCGGTGACTGGTGGACCGACACCTACGCACGCGACTACTGGCGGATCGAAGATGCCGATCATGGGCCCGACCTGGTGGTCTATCGCGATCTGCACGCCCCCGAACCAGCCGGCAGTGTGTGGTTTGTTCAAGGGTGGTACGACTGATTGCCGGGTCCTCCGTTGTACGCCGAACTCCACTGTCACTCCGTCTTCTCACTCCTCGACGGCGCCTCCGAACCCGAGGCGCTGCTGGCACGGGCCAAGGCGTTCGGCATGCCCGCCCTCGCCCTCACTGACCACGACGATCTGGGTGGAGCCGTGCGCTTTGCGCAGGCCGCACGCGAACTGGAGATCGGGGGCATCCTGGGATGCGAACTGTCGCTCGACGTGGGGCAACGCCTCACCCATCTCGTGCTCCTCGCCGAGTCGCGTGAGGGATATGGCAATATCTCCTCACTCATCACCCGTGGCCGACTCGACAGCCTGCGGGGTTCGCCGCGGGTGTCCCTGGACACTCTCGCGGCCCACGCCGGCGGCATTTTCGCCCTGACCGGATGCCCCCACGGCTGGGTTCCCTCACTCATTGCCGAGGGACAGCACGATGCCGCCTGCGAAGCGGCCGCCACCCTCATCGATATCCTCGGCGGACGTCTGGCCATCGAGGTGTGGGATCACCGGCTCCCAGAGGAACGGGCCCTCGTGCGGCATCTCATTCCCCTGGCAAAGTCGTTAGGCATTCCGTGGGTGGTCACCAACAACGTCCACTACGCGCTCCCCACCGGCCGGATCGTCCACGATGTGCTCTCCTCCCTCCGGCATCAGCGGCGTCTGGACGAGATGGGTACTCGGCTGCGCCCTAATGGGGAATGGTATCTCAAGGATCCCGACCAGGTGCGCCGACGCTGGAGGCAGGACGAATCGGGGATCCGCGCCACCCTGGCCATCGCCGAGCGTTGTGCCTTCAGGCTTCAGGACCTCAAGCCCACACTGCCAAACTTTCCCCTGCCTCCAGGGGTCGATGCCGACGAATATCTCGCCCGCCTGGTGGAACAGGGCGCCATCGACCGCTGGGGGCGCCCCATCGACGAACTCGAACCCCGCTATCGCCGCCAGATTGCCCACGAACTCACCCTCATAGGCAAACTTGGATTTGCAGGCTACTTCCTGATCGTATGGGACATTGTGCGGTTTGCCTGTCGCGAAGGGGTATTGTGCCAGGGGCGAGGATCGGCCGCCAACTCCGTGGTCTGTTATTGCCTGGGGATCACGGCGGTCGATCCCATCAAACTCAATCTCCTGTTCGAGCGATTCCTGAGTGAAGAACGCAAGGAAGCGCCCGACATCGACATCGACTTTGCCCATCGCGATCGCGAGAAGGTGCTGCAGTACGTCTATGCCCGCTACGGCCGTGAACATGCTGCCATGGTGTGCGAGCAGATCACCTATCGCGGTCGTTCGGCGGTGCGCGATGCCGCACGGGTGCTGGGGTTCTCGGTGCAGCAGGCCGATGTGCTCAGCGCATTGAGTGACCGCTTTTCGGCGCACTCCACAGCGGACGCCCTCCGTGCCGGGACACCAGGGGAGGCCATGTTAGGCCGGGAGTACGACAAGGACCCGCGCAGCGATGGTCCCGGCATTCCGGACGACCCGCGCAAGAAGAAAGACGAGTGGAGTGCGGAGCAGTTGCTGGGCCAAACAGCAGATGGCAGACGGGAGACTCCTGAGACGGCAGACGGCAGACGGCAGACGGCAGATCAGTCGCAGAGGCGTGCCGATATGGCGGCGGGAAGTGGGCGGCCGGAGTTCTCCAACAGACGCAAACATCAGTACGACGGCCCACCCTCTGCACCAACACCATCGGACCGGCGCCCCTCGAAGGGATACGAACCGTATGGAAACGCCAATGGGCAGGCGACAGCACAGCAGAACGCACGGGTCGAACAGGTCCTCAAACCGTTAGGCGTTGGGGGCAAGCGGGAGGCTACTCCGGCATCGGCCGTCGGTCAGCCGCCATCCGAGCACTCCATTCTTGCGCAGGCCGGTCTCGACCCGGGTGACCGACGTGTGCGCGTTCTTCCCGATGTTGTCGACGGGCTGCATCAGGCGCCACGGCACCGCTCCATCCACGTCGGCGGGTTTGTGCTCACCGCGGAGCCATTGCGCACGGTGGTGCCGATCGAACCGGCGTCGATGCCGGGGCGCACGGTGATTCAGTGGGAACGGGACGACCTCGACCTCGTGGGCCTCGTCAAGATCGACTTGTTAGGCCTGGGAATGCTCACGGTGCTGCAGGACTGTCTCAAGTACATCCGCGGCGCCCGTGGTGTGAGCGTAGAGCTGGGGCAGCTCGACATGACGGACCAGTCGGTGTACGACGACATCTGTGCCGCTGACACAATCGGGGTGTTCCAGGTGGAAAGCCGCGCGCAGATGAACACCTTGCCACGTCTCAAACCCCGCAGTTTCTACGATCTGGTGGTAGAGGTGGCACTCATCCGCCCCGGACCGATCCAGGGGGAAATGGTGCATCCCTACCTGCGGCGGCGCGCCGGAGAAGAACCCGTCACCTATCCCCACCCGACGCTCGAACCGATCCTCAAACGGACGTTAGGCATTCCCCTGTTTCAGGAGCAGGGGATGCAGGTGGCGATCACGGCCGCCGGTTTCACACCCGGCGAATCGGACAACCTGCGACGTGCCATGGGGCACAAACGGTCGCGTGAACGGATGGCGGCGATCTGCGAGAAACTCATCGAGGGGATGAAGAAGAATGGCATCGCGGACGACGTCGCCCGCCGGATCTACAACCAGATCAATGCCTTTGCGGATTACGGCTTTCCCGAATCGCATGCGGCGAGTTTTGCGCTGATCGTGTATGCCTCGGCGTACCTGCGGCACTACTACGCACCGGAGTTCACGGCTGCGATCCTCAATGCCCAGCCGATGGGGTTCTACTCGGTGGGGACACTCATCGAGGACGCGCGGCGACATGGTGTGCAGATCGCCCCGATTGATCTCACCCGTTCGGCGTGGGACACCTCGCTGGAGTGCGGCGAGGGGCGGGCGGTGGTGCCATTTGGCGGTGAGGTGCGAGTGGTGAATGCGGGACAGGACCGCGAGAAACATGTCGCACCATCTACCGATGACCGGGGGGCCCCCCCCGAAAAAGAATTTACCGCCGCTTCCCCGAACCCGCGTCATCATTCCATCCCCCATCGTACCAAATCCTCCCCAGCCCCCACCGTCCGGCTCGGCATCCGCCTCGTCCGCGGACTCGGCGCGGCCGCGCGAGAGAAACTCGAACTCGCCCTGCACCAGGGCCCCTTCACCGACATTCCCGATGTTGTCGCACGCGCGGGTCTCGATCAGCGCGCCCTCCGTGCCCTCGCCGAGGCCGGCGCCTTCGACACCATGGTGGGCGATGTGCCGGTCAACGAGCGCCGTCGCACCGCCCTCTGGCGTGTGCTCGAAGCCACTCGCGGTGATGCCGGCCCCCTCGCCCCTTCACGCAAAAAGCGTGAGCGCGCCCCCCTTCCCCCCATGTCCCGTCTCGAAACCACGGACGCCGATTATCGCGTCACCGGTCTCTCACTCAACGGGCATCCCATGCGCCATCTCCGCGCTCTCCTCGCACCTAACGGCGTGCAGACTTCACAGGAGCTGTTCACCCATGGCAAGGATGGCACCAAGGTCGCCCACGCCGGGCTCGTGATCTGCCGCCAGCGGCCGGGCACCGCCAAGGGGTTCGTGTTCCTCTCGCTGGAAGACGAAACCGGCATTCTCAATGTGGTCGTGACCCCAAAACGCTTCGAGAAACAGGCACTCCTCATCTCCACATCTCCCCTCCTCCTCGTACGTGGCACCCTCCAGGTGGAAGGCAAGGTCGTGAACCTGCGTGGTGAGCAGTTCACCGCCCTCAAGGCCGATGCCGGGGAAGCCTGGGCCAAAGGGCACAACTTTCATTGATCGTCGATGGTCCCGGGCGGCACAGGGCGCTAACGTCCAGCATGTCCATCGCCTACGAATCCGCCCGGCTCAACCTCCAGCTCTTCGACCTCCGCCGCGAGCCCGTGCTCCGCGAGGCCCGTGCCTGGTACCTGAACGAGTTCAACCCGCAGACCATCGATGAGGTGGTCGCCGTCGCCGGGGGCGCGCGGAACGCCTCCTTTCAGATGGTCCTGGGCTATTGGGACATGGCCGCTTCCATGGTGACCCATGGCGCCATCGAGCGCCGTGCCTTTCTCGACGCCCACACCGAAATCGTCGGGACCTTCGCCAAGGTCGAGCCATACCTCGAACAAATTCGCGAAGTCAGCCAAACACCCGAGTTCTGCGCCCATATCGAGTCCGTCATCCGCCAAAACCCGGGCTTCGAAAAGGTGCTCGAAAGTCGGCGAGCGCAGTACCGGGCAGCAGCCATGCGGCGGGATCCCGCTGTCACGCCGAATCCCGCCTGACGACACCTCATCAACCCAATCACGGGAACCAGCTGATGCGCCGCTTACCCCGCCGCCTCATCCTCCTCGGCTTCTTCGCGACTGCCACCACACTGCAGGCGCAGACCGCAGACCCCGCGCGTGTCACCCTCGATCGCCTCTTCGCCTCGCGTGACTTCGCCGGCGACGGGCTCGGCCCCACCGCGTGGACCCCGGACGGCAATGGCTACACGGCCATCGAGGCCTCGTCAGGCGGAGACGGCTCGGAGCTGGTGCGGTACGACGCCACCACCGGCGCGCGCACCGTGATCGTCCCGGCCGCGCGTCTGGTGCCGACAGGCGCCAGTGCCCCAATCGAGATCGAGGACTACACCTGGTCTCCCGACGCCAAACGCCTCCTGATTTTCACCAATAGTGCACGGGTGTGGCGGGACAACACACGCGGCGACTATTGGACCCTCGATCTCACGACGTGGCGTTTGCGAAAGTTGGGCGGACCGGCCGCGGCACCCTCCACCCTCATGTTCGCCAAGTGGTCACCGCAAGGTGATCGGGTTGCCTATGTGCGCGCCAATGACATCTATGCCGAACACGTCACCACGGGTGTCATCACACGCCTCACGCGCGATGGCTCCCGCACGACCATCAATGGCACGACCGACTGGGTGTACGAAGAAGAGCTCAGTTTGCGCGACGCCTTTCGCTGGAGTCCCGACGGGACCCGCATCGCGTACTGGCAGCTCGATGCCAGCGGCGTGCGCGACTTCTTGATGATCAACAACACCGATTCGCTCTACTCCTTCACCATCCCCATCCAGTATCCCAAGGTGGGCACCACCAACTCCGCTGCACGCGTTGGTGTCGTGCCAGCGGCGGGAGGACGCACGCGCTGGCTCGCGGTGCCCGGCGACCCGCGCAACAACTACCTCGCACGGATGGAGTGGGCGCCCGAGGGACGCGAGGTGGTGATCCAGCATCTCAACCGCAAACAGAACACCCTCACGCTCTACACAGGTAATGCTGCGACCGGCGCGGTGCGCCCAATGCATACCGAACGCGACTCGGCGTGGGTGGATGTGGTCGACGATTTCCGCTGGCTCAGCGGTGGCGCGTCGTACACCTGGCTCACCGAACGCGATGGCTGGCGTCATCTCTATCTCCAGTCGCGCACCGGGTCGCCGGCAACACTGGTCACCCCCGGTGACTACGACGTCGCCCGCATCGCGGAGATCGATGTCAGCGGAGGGTGGGTTTACTTCATGGCTTCTCCGGCAACCGGCACCCAGCGTTATCTCTTTCGCACACGCCTCGACGGCTCGGCGCCAGCGACGCGACTCACGCCTCCTGAGGCATCGGGGACCCACGCCTATGACATTGCCCCCGGTGGACGATTTGCCATTCACACGTGGACGACGTTCGACTCGCCGCCACAGACCGACCTCATCTCGCTGCCCGATCACCGCCGGCTGCGCATGCTCGTTGACAATGCGCGGCTCCGGGCAACGGTTGCAAGGCTTCGCAAGGGCAAGCAGGAGTTTGTCCGCGTACCGATTGGCGGCAACGTCGAACTCGACGGCTACCTCATGTACCCGCCCGACTTCGATCCGGCACGCCGGTATCCCGTGCTCTTCCACGTGTATGGCGAGCCCGCGGGACAAACCGTCACCGACAGCTGGGGCGGGCGTAACTATCTCTGGCACCTGATGCTCACACAGCAGGGCTACATCGTGGCCTCGGTGGACAACCGCGGCACGCCTTCGCTGCGCGGCCGGGCGTGGCGCAAGAGCATCTACGGCAAGATCGGCATCCTCAACTCCGCTGACCAGGCAGCCGCAGCGCAAGAACTGTTGCGCACGCGTCCCTACCTCGATCCATCGCGCGTGGGCGTCTGGGGGTGGAGCGGAGGCGGCTCGATGACGCTCAACCTGCTCTTCCGTTCACCCGGCGTTTACACAGCGGGCATGTCGGTTGCCCCGGTGAGCGACCAGCGCAACTACGACACGATCTATCAGGAACGGTACATGGGTTTGCCTGACGAGAACGCCGAAGCGTTTCGCCTCGGCTCCCCCATCACCTTCGCTGATTCGCTGCGCGGCAAACTCCTGCTGGTCCACGGCACGGGCGACGACAATGTGCACTTCCAGAACGCCGAGCAGCTGGTGAATCGCCTGGTGCGCGCCAACAAACCGTTCTCCATGATGTCGTATCCCAACCGCTCACACGGGATCTACGAAGGCGCCAACACCTCACGCCACCTCTACGAACTGCTCACGCGCTATCTGCGCGAGAACCTGAGCCCCGAGCCTTCACGTATTCAGTAGCGCTGGTGGTGCAACCAGGGGCCGCACCTCATGGGCCTGAGCGGGATGCACCCCCAGCACCCGCGGCCGGTGGGAGGAGTCCCAGCTCCCGCTCGGCGTTGAGATCAAAGGTGTGGCTCTGGGACTCGAAGAAGAACCACATCGCCAGCGCACCAAGCGCCGCCGCCACACACACCAGGCGCGTTGATCCGCTGTAGAAGAACGAGGCAACCACTGCGTTCACCACAGCACCGCGGGCAATTCGGTCGCGGCTGCTGCGTGCCGCGGCCTCGTCGGAGAGTGTCTTGGATTTCTGCATGAGCCTGATCAGTCGCCGAGTTGCTGCGCCCGGTTTGGCATCATGGGCAAGAGAATGCCGCTCAGCCAGCAGGCGACGAATGGTCCACTTGAGGGGCCGGAGGGCGAAGAATGCCACAACATCCACCACCATGCCGGTGAAATAGAGGTACGCGGCCACCACGGGGAATGCCGCGCCCGGCAGCTGGGAGACCTCGACAGGAAAGAGACGCAAGAGCCAGGGCAGCGCGAGCGAACCGATGACGAGGTACTCGATGAGCAAACCGGGCAGCGACATGGGGACCTTGAACCAGTGTGATAGGGGTGGCACCAAGATGCCACCGTATCAGATGGTAGCAATCCCGCACGCGGAGAGCGGCTATCCTGCTCAGTTGACTGTGAGGATCCAGAGGACCTTGTTGTTCCCGTTGACGGAATCAAACTCGTTGCCTCGGATGCCGAACGTGTTGTCGTAACTTCCAGCAGTGGCCGGCGCTGTAAACAGCACGACAAACTCGTAGACTGCACCGGCGGCCAGTGGACCAACTGTGCACTGCAGGTCGGGTCCGTTCATGGTACACGCCGCACCGGTACCGTTCGCCAGAAACGTCACGTCCAGGAGGTCGGGGATGGAGAAGGTCGATCCCGTGGACGCTCCGGGGCCGCTGTTCGTGACACGGAAGCGGCGTTCGATCGTTTGCCCCGCATTGACAGGATTGTTGGCGGAGACCATTTCGACCCCCAGGTCGATGCCAGGGTCGTTGTCCGTGATGGCGACGGCCAACTGCTGCTGCACCGGGCCGTTGTACAGCGCGTCCGTGCTGGTCATGCGGAACTGGATCGAGTCGACATGGAGCGGCTCCGCGACAAGGTCGTCGATGGCATGGACCGTAATGGTGTGCGGGAGCGCCCAGTTACCCGGTGTGACCAGCAAGGGGCTGGGCGATATCGTGGATTGCCCGAAGCGGGCGCCTGGCGTCACCGTGACGTCGGCCGTGGGGCCGACACCTGAGAGGCAGATCTGCGTGGTCGCAACGCTGCCCGCTTCACTGACCGACTCCGCGGTGGACGAAAAGCCGAGAATGCGCGACGGATCGTGCCCCACCAGGCTGACGCCTGTTGCTGTCAGGTAGGGCCGCCAGCGACTCGTGGGTGTGAGAGATGCGCCAAGGTACTGAGCGAAACCGCCGGTGCGGGTGGCGCCGCGAGTGGAGAGGATCGGCGTGACCCTCTGGCCACACAGGCCGCCTGCAAATGGGGCGATGCGCCGCACGTCCATCGTCCCGCCGAGAGTGAGCAGGTTGGAGTACACGACACGATCCGTAGACGTAGTTCCAGCGATATCGACGACCACCCGCGATGCGGCGTCAAGCGTCAGCGAGGTGAAGTTGAGTGAGCCGACCGGCGCCGCTCCGGTGCCAGGCGACACCACACCTCCGGCCGAGATGACGCGGTCGACGGTACCATCGCCGCGAAGTTCACCGCCCGACTCCAGACTCAGTCTGCCGGAGAACGAGCCGACAGGACCCACCGTATAGCGACCGCCCGAGACGATGAGATTCCCGGCGCTGCCGATCGTTGTGAACGTACCGGTATTCGTCACATCGACATCTTCGATTCGTGTAGAGTCAAGCACGATCACCTGGCCACTGTTGTCAAAGGTGGTCCCTCGCATCCGATTGACGCTCACGCCGCTGTTGCCCGCCGCCTTCCCGAAGAGCAGCGTCCCGGAGTTGCTTATCGGCGACGTACTTTCGAGCACCACGTTGCGCACCGCCATCGCTCCCATGAGGAGCACCGGCGAGCCCGGCGCCGACCCCGCTGGCGGCTCCAGAGCCACGGTCCCCCCCTGGTCAGCGCAACATGGAGGCACGAAGGCCACGTCATGCCTCGC
The DNA here is from genome assembly GCA_902826615.1 of uncultured Gemmatimonadota bacterium. Lineage (GTDB taxonomy): Bacteria > Gemmatimonadota > Gemmatimonadetes > Gemmatimonadales > Gemmatimonadaceae > RBC101. Next base: position 1,305,136 of record CADEFN010000001.1, on the reverse strand, counting down.
CGAGACGTGGCCAGTGACCTGCCTGACGAGTCCTTCTTCGCTTTCAATGTCCAGCGCTCCTCGTCCCGCGGAGCCGAGTACGATTGACGGGCCGTTGAAGCTGACACTCGCGCTTCCACCACCCGCTGGTCGCGCCGGGAAGGAGCCGGCGGTCCATTCGAGTAACGACCCCACGTACCCGACCACGCGCAGCTGGCCGGTTCCAGTGACGCTGCCTCCTACAAACCCGACCCGGCTACTGGCGGACAGGTTGTTCGCGCCCGTAAGCCGTATCTCGCCTGTACTCGCAACGCTGATTGGTGCGTACGAAATCGCGCTCACATATTGGTCGATCAATTCGAGCACTCCAAGGACAAGCAGCACTCCCGTGTGAAAGGCATATGCATTCAGGCTCAGGGTGCCATCGACAGTTGTACCGATGGCCGACTGGAACTGCATGCAACCCCGCACGTTCGCGACAGCGCCCGTCTCGACCCAGATGGAGCTGGCATGGAAGATCTGAGGCCCGGGTAACGAACATGCAGCAGAGCCATCCAGCGTTACATTGGCACCTGGTAGGAAGCGCACTTGATCGGCGAAAGGGTCGCCTGAAGCACTATACACATTGACGCTGTACGTTCCGGCGCCGAAGCACACCGACTCCCACATTCCCGGTGTATTGGACGGACTCCACCGGGTGGCGTCATCCCAGTCTCCGCTGGTTGTGCCCACCCAGGTCACGTCACATGAGGCTGGCACCGTCGTCGTCCTGGCCGCCACCGGTGCTGCGCGCTCGGCGAGGGGTTGCACTACAAACTCTCCACACGCGGTCAACACCAGCACACATCCTGCGCCCCACCCACTCCGGACCCTCATGGCAATACCTCATCAGTTCATCAGGTTACCGTGAGGGCGACGCGGCGGTGCAAACCTGGACATTCTGCCTGTGATGAGTGGCGCGGCGGCGGGGTCAGGGTGTGCCAGGCCTTCGTGATCCCTCACGGTGTCCCCGCGATGGGGGTGAGCACGGGCCGGACGTCCACGAGCGAGCTGCCAAAAAGCGAGAGCTGGTCGACGTCTCCGAATACCACGGCGTAGTCTTCCGGCTTGAGGGCACGCGCGAGACGAGCGGCATACGTCTCGCGCAGAACGCGGAGATAGTGTTCCACCTCGTAGTCCCGCGGATCGGCGTCGTCCTCCGAGGGCGCCAGCCGACCCTCACCACGACGGTTGCGATAGACTCGCACGCGCTCCCCTGCGCGCCAGATCGTGCGCCCTGCAGCAAGCATGGCCTCGTACGAGAGTTCGCGCCTGATCTGCCGTGTCACCTCGTACTGCTCCGGCGTTTTGGTCAGCCGCACGCGCGATGAGACATCCCGTGTTGGCAATTCGCGAGCACGCAACGCCTCGACCATCGCGAGATATGCGGCACGCACACCACCCACATCGTTCCGTAGCAGACACCCCACCGCCTTGCGCAGAAACGCTTCGCCATACGGCTCGGCGCGGCTCGACCGGAACGCGACGCCCCGGAGTGTGAGTCGACCGTCGTACGTGAGCAACGCGTAGTTCTTGGGTTCGTGCGACAACATGGCGGCGTAGCGACCCTCGAACTCGAGCTGTACCAGCTCGGGCAGTTGCGCCGCCACCTCCTGCACTACGCGCCTTTCGTCGTCCTCATTCCAGGTGCCGGGCACAGCGAAGTAGACACCATCGGTGTCGGCCTCCAGCAGGGTGACACCGCGTGCCGCGAGCTCGCGGCAGAGAAAATCGAGCAGCTCACGCCCACGACGGGTCACCTCATTGGCGGCGTGTACATCGGCAAAGCGGGTCAGATCCCCGCCAGCTGCAAGATATCCGTAGGCCGAGTTGATCACGAGCTTCATGGCGGCTGATGCCGCTTCGTGCGTGTGACGTTCGGCGGAGTCGCGTGGTGCCGCACGGCCCAGCGCCTTGGACCGCAAGCGCTGCTCGACCAGACGATCGACGAGCGCCAGCATGGCGCCCAGGTGGTCGCGCCCCGGCCCGATACGATAGCAGCGCATGAGCGAGGGATAGAGACTCGCCACGTCGGCTTTGACCACCCGGTGTGCGACGCCAGCGGCAAAGAGATGGAGGGCGGCGCCGGTGTGTGTGGTGCCGTCACTCACACTATGCGCCGGCAGCGCCTGCCCGGCGCGCAGATACGCCCGGACGAGGAGTGGATCAATCACCCCGGTGGCCGCCCCGGCGTCGGCGAGCCGTTCGTACCGTCGAGGCACCATGCGCGCCAGGGCAAAGGCTGCACCGCCGAGGAGGTGCGCAATGCCGGCCACCTCCTCCACATCCTGCGTTGCATAACGACGCACCCGTTCCGGTTCGGCGCGCCACGTCTCGGCGACACGGTCGCCACGGATATACTCGCGAGTTTCCGACGCCAGCCCGAAGTGCTTCGCGACCACCTTGAGTCCGTGTCCCGGCAGCTCACGGGTGGAGAAGTCGTAGCGCATCACCGCGTCCATCGTGTCGATCAGCTCGCGGCCCGGCGCGACAAATCGCCGCCTGCGCCGCGGATCTCCATCCATCGGTGCGCCCCGCCGCGCGGCGCGGTCGCGCAACCGTGCCCCGTCGCGGCCCAGGGGGAGCGGAACGCCTAACGTGCGTGCGCGGCGTTCGAGAAAGGGAAGGTCAAAGCCGTGGAGGTTGTGATTTTCGATCACATCGGGGTCGGCCTCCTGGACAACACGCACCAGCTGCCGGATCAGCTCCGCTTCGGAGGCGTCGTTTTCCCCACTCGCTTCGAGTACGGTCGCCTGTCCACGCGGGTCGCGGACCGCCACCATGAACATGCGATCACGTGTGGGGTCGAGTCCCGTCGTCTCGAGATCGAACTGCAACCGGTGCAGCTGACTGAAGGACAGGTCGCGAAAGTAGTTGCGCCCCGTCGTAACCAGGTATTGCTCGTCAGGCGGCAGGGCAAACACCCGGTCGTCGCCAATGTCGCGCAGGCTCGAGAAACGCTTTCCCAGACGTCGTGAAGCACCCAGCAGCACCGCATCACGCAATCGTTTGGCGTTGTCCCCACTCACCAGATATCGCAGCGCACCAGGTCCTTCGAGCTCCCTGACGTCGAGACGTGCCGCCGGACCCGTTTCCGGGAGATCTTCGAGAGAACTCAGCAAGAGCCAGGGCTGAAACCGCTCCTCGTCGCGGATCAGCTCGCCGGTCTTGAGGTGCCGCCGCCATATGGTCGCGCGGCCATCGTCCTCGGCCCAGACAGACACGATCCCGGGTGTTTCGTCCCAACCCCAGAGCCACTCGTGCTCCTGACTGGCCCTCACGCGAGGTGACGGAAGGTGGAGGGACCATTTGCCGGTCGCGGACGGGGCAATTTCGAGTGAGCTCTGACCAACGGTTCCTCTGTACTGGGCGTTTTTCTTTCGCAACTTATACACCTGACGTCCCCCCCATCAGGCGCCCCGCATGTCCTTTCGCCGTCCGGCACTCACGTTCCTCATCCCCTCGCTGCTCCTGCTTGCCGCGCCCGTCCAGGCGCAGGCGCGAAATGGGACCGAGAAGCCGGAACAGACCACCTCCCTTCAGGCCAACACACGACGGACCGCCGACGGGCGCCTCGAACTCGTCGCGCTCCCCACTGACGGACCCATCAAACTGGACGGCGCACTCGACGAACCCGTCTGGAAGCGTGCGACGCCTGCTACCGGTTTTGTGCAGAGCGAACCGCGTGAGGGCCAGCCCGCCACCGAACAAACCGAGGTGTATATCGCCTTCGACAACGACAATCTCTACGTCGGCGCCTTCATGCACGACAGCGATGCTGCGCACGAGATTGTCAACGACATCCGCAAGGACTTTCGCGAGGACGATCAGGACGACTTCGAGGTGATTCTCGACACCTTCCGTGATCGACGCAACGGCTACGTCTTCATCACCAATCCGGCGGCCGGACGTGTGGATCGGCAGATTGCCAACGAGGGGCGCGAGATCAATTCGAGCTGGGACGCCATCTGGGACGTGCGCACACAACGCCGCGCGGACGGATGGACCGCCGAGATGCGCATTCCGTTTCGCACACTGCGGTTTGTCCCCGGGGCGGACCGGCCGTGGGGCATCAACTTTTCTCGCCGGATTCGTCGCCGCAACGAAGTCACCTTCTGGTCCCCCGTGCCGCGCTCGTTCAATCTGATGCGGCTTTCCCTCGCTGGAGAGTTGGCGGGTCTGCAGGTCGGAGCGGCCGGACGCGACATCCGCATCAAGCCATACGTGCTCGGCAACACCGTCCGCGACATCGACGTCACGAGGTTTGACCAGAAGTTCGATGCGGGACTCGACATGAAGGTGGCGGTCACACGCGGACTCACCCTCGACGCCACCGTGCGTCCCGACTTTGCCCAGGTCGAGGCCGACGAGCAGCAGGTGAACCTCACGCAGTTTGCCCAGTTCTTCCCCGAGAAGCGCGAAGCCTTTCTGGAGAACTCGGGGATGTTTTACGTGGGTGACGCCGCGCGGCTGAATCGCGTCTTCGTGCCCGCCACGCCTGACGACGACAACCTTCTCTTCTTCTCGCGCCGGATCGGGATCCGTGGCGACCGCCGTCCCGTTCCCATCGACGCCGGAGCGCGCCTCACCGGCATGGCTGGCGGTTTCGGCATCGGCCTCATCAACATGCAGGTGCGTGGTGATGACATCACTGACGGAAACAACTACACCGTCGTGCGACTCCGCCGGAATGTGGCCCGCGGCTCCGACCTTGGCCTGCTGTTCATGCAGCGCCAGTCCACCGACGATGGCAACAACTACAACCGCGTTGCCGGCTTCGACGCCAACATCCGCTTTGTAGGCCGCCTCGACTGGAACTCCTACTTCATCGGCACCCGCACCCCGGGGCGATCCGAGGGGCAGTACTCGGCACGCACGTCACTCAACTGGGAAGGGAACTTCTTCCACGGCAAAGGCGGGGTGATGTCGCTGGGTGAGAACTTCAACAACGACCTCGGCTTCTATCGCCGTGTTGGCATCAAGAAGTGGTTCCTCGACACCGGCATCCGGCCCCGACCCGAAGCACTTCGCCGCCGTGGTATTCGCGAACTGCATCCACACATCGTGTGGGACATGTTCACCAATCAGGGGAACCACATGGTGCAGAAGCGACTGCACTCCGGGAACAGCATCTTCTTCGAAAATGGGTCGGTCGTGGAGTTGTCATACAATCCATCGTTCAACCTTCTCGAGCGTCCCCTCCGCCTGAGCCCGAAAGCTGATGCGCTCCCCGCAGGGCCGTACGGCTGGAACGAATGGGCCGTGCTGGCCAACACTGATCAGAGCCGCGCACTCTCCCTGAGCTCCAGGTGGATCTGGGGGGAGCTGTACAACGGCACACAGCGCACCGTCAATGCCACCGTCACCTGGCGCCCCAACTACCGCGTGCGTCTCAGCAGTGGTGTGCAGCGCACATCGGCCGATCTCGCGCTCACGAACGGCTCCTTCGTCACGTCGTTCTGGACCACCAAGGCGAACTATTCCTTCTCGCCCAACATGTTCGTCGATGCGCTGTCGCAGTACGACCCGTCGTCAAAACAGCTCAACGCCAACGTGCGCTTCAATCTGATCCATCACCCGCTGAGTGACCTGTTCATCGTCTACAACGATCAGCGGTTCCTCACGCCCGACGCGCCCATCGCCGGCCGTTCCATCATTGTGAAGTTCACCCAGATGATGGCGTTCTAGACTACGTGGGCGGGGGGACCGCCAGCACCACCGGTACTCCCCGAGGCAGAGAACCAGGCGCAAGACGAAGCGGTCGTCGCGCTCAGACGGCGGTAATCCGTCCCATTCGGGGAAGCTGCACCACACCCGCGCGACGGAAGTGGTCGAGAATGAGATCGCTCAGCACGGGGTCGCGCCGCACCACCCGCCCGTCGCGCAACGCGCGATAACCGTCCCCCCCCTCGGCGAGAAAGCTGTTGGTCGTCACACTGTAGCGCCGTTCCCTGTCCAGTGGCGCGTCTCCCACGCGCACCGATAACACGCGCGCCCCAACTGGCCGGCGCGGGTCGTAGCGCACGTCGACGCCGCTCACCTGAATCATTCCCGCTTCGAGCGAGCAACCCTGTTCGATCGTGTCCCAAAGGGCGCCCCCGGAGAGGTCCAGTGTCACCGAGTCGTTGAGAAACGGAAAGGCATCAAGGACATGCCCTCTGTCAATTCCTCCCTCCGGAAGGTCGGCCCGCAGTCCGCCCGCGTTGTTCAGTCCCACGTCGCTCCCCGCGTGCGATCGCATGACATCGGAGCAGAGGGAGCCCAGCGTGGACTCGTGGTGATACCTCCGTGTAAAGCGCGCGACCGCGCGACCAATCACTGGGCCGACCTCCGACGCGACCTCCGCACGGTATTTTGCCAGGCGCGCGGCCACCGCCGAGTTCGCCGGAATGGAATCGCTGAGCACCGGAAGCAAGCTCACATCATGGCCGACCACGCGCCCCTCATCGAGCGCCAGACGTACCCGCCCCAGGCGCGTACCATAGCCATAGGTCTGCGTGATCACCGTCTTCGTATCCGGGTGGATCAGAGGGGCCTCGAGACCGTGATGCGAGTGCGCGGCGATGTACACGTCGATCCCGGGCACCGCGCCACAGAATTCGAGGTCCTCCACCATCGAGCGCTGCACCGACGGATCGGCCTCGGCGTCAGATTGCATCGGTCCCGGCAAACCCTGGTGCCCCAGCACCACCATCACATCGACCGTGCGCCGGAGCGCGCGCACGCTGGCCCGCGTCTCTTCCATCGGGTCGGTGAACTCCAGTTCCGCAACCTTCGATGGCATGATGGTGCGCGAGGAGGCCAGACGACCCATGACACCAATTACGCCAATGCGGACGCCGTCGCGCTCGAGGATGGTATGGGGACGAGCGAACCGAACGCCTGATCCACGATGCCGGACGTTGCAGCACAGAACAGGAAAAGAGACACGATTGATGCCGCGCTCGAACGCCTGCCACCCATAGTCGAACTCGTGATTCCCGGCTCCCATCGCGTCATATCGCAGCAACATCATGAAATCCAGCAGCGCTTCTCCTTCGGTGAGCCGAGAGAGCGTGCCGGTAAACATGTCCCCCGAGTCGAGGAGGAACGATGTCGCCGCTGCGGCGCGTTCCTGTTCGATCAGCGAGGCCAGGTGTGCGGCCCCGCCGAGCCGCGGCGCTCCTGGCCGCCAGAAGGCGGGCACCGGTTCGAAAGCGCTGTGGAAGTCATTGGTGTAGAGCAACGTGACCTGCCGCGCTCTCCGCCCAAGCCGCTGTTTCCCCTCCCCCTCATGATCGGTGCGTGGCGCAGTCTGTGTGGCGCCGAGCATCCCTTGAAGCGCGAATGGGGCGGCTCCCAGCAAACCGGTAAACGCGCGGCGCGAAAGCGGTGCGTGGTCGCGAGTCGACATGCGGGCTAACATAACGCGTCCCGAAAGGAGCCGCTCCCGTGTCCCTTGTGAAGTGTGGTGCTCTCGCGATCTTCCTGCTCGCCGCCTCTGCTGCCGAGCCGCTCTCTGCTCAGCCCGCGGCCGCGCGACGCCCGCACGTGGTGGTTGTCGTGCTCGACGATGCCGGCTTCGCCGACATAGGGTCCTTTGGCGGCGACATCCGCACCCCGCGGCTCGACGGCTTGGCCGCTGAAGGTCTACGGTACACGCAGTTCCACACCACGGGACTCTGCTCACCAAGCCGGGCGGCACTGCTCACGGGGCGCAACCACCACACAGTGGGGATGCGCACCATCGCGAACTTCGCCACGATGGAGGCGAACAATCTGGGACGCATTACCCCACACGCCGCGACGCTCGCCGAAATGCTGAAGGAGAACGGCTACAGCACATTGGCCGTGGGGAAGTGGCACCTGGCACCACTCCACGAGACGACCCCTGGTGGGCCGTTCGACAACTGGCCGCTCGGAAAAGGGTTCGAACGATTCTATGGCTTTCTCGATGGTGGCACTGACCAGTGGAAGCCTGAATTGGCGATGGACAACTCACTGATCGATCCGCCGCGGCGTCCCGGCTATCACCTGACCGAAGACCTGGTAGACAAAGCGATCGGCTTCGTGCAGCAACAGCAGTCGTCGCGCCCTGATCGTCCTTTCTTCCTGTATCTGTCACTCGCGGCACCGCATGCGCCACACCAGGCGCCACCAGAGTTCATCAAGGCGTACGCCGGACAGTTCAAGGACGGATGGGACTCGGCACGCGTCAGGCGTCTGGAGAAGATGCGACAGTTGGGGATTGTCCCGCCGGGGACTCAACTCGCAGCAGCCAATCCCGCCATTCCGCGATGGGAGACGCTCTCGCCGCAAGAACGAGCACTGTACGAGCGCTTTCAGGAGGTCTATGCGGGCTTCATGACGCACGCTGATGCACATCTGGGACGCCTCTTCGATGCGTTACGCGACCTTGGTGTGCTTGATGAGTCGCTGGTCTTCGTCATGTCGGACAATGGTGCGTCGCAAGAAGGGGGATTGCTCGGTTCCACCAACATCATTGCCGGCGCGAACGGTGAACGTCCCACTCTGGCCGCGAACCTCGCACAGTTTGGCGACCTCGGAGGTCACGCACACTCCAACTATCCACTCGGCTGGTCGCAGGCCAGCAATACGCCGTTCCCGCGCTACAAGCAGAACGTTCACTTCGGTGGGGTCCGCGATCCGCTGATCGTACGCTGGCCTGCGGGGATCGCGGAGCGCGGCGGTATTCGCAGCCAGTTCCACCACCTCATCGACGTCGTCCCCACGGTGCTCGATGTGGCTGGGCTTCAGGCGCCCACCGTTCTGCGTGGTGTGTCTCAGCTACCGATTGATGGCACGAGCATGCGGTACAGCTTTTCGGCGCCAGGGTCCGCGAGCACACGCACGACACAGTACTTCGAGATGTATGGCCACCGCGGCCTGTACCACGAAGGGTGGAAAGCGGTGACGTATCATGAGAAGGGGACGCCCTTCGAGCAGGATCGCTGGGAGCTGTACCACGTCGCCGAGGATTTCAGTGAGTCACGCAACCTCGCGGCGCAACGTCCGGAGAAGTTGCGCGAACTGGTCGCGCTCTGGGAGCGCGAGGCACGCGCTCGGGGCGTTCATCCGCTCGACGACCGCACCGTCGAATTGCGGCACGTCGCCAAGCTGGGCGCGCCTAACGAACGCCTGAGATGGGTCTTGTATCCCGGAACGCCGGTCGTGAACACCAATGCGGCCCCTGACACCAAGGATCGGTCGTACGTCATCCGCGCTGAGGTCGAGATTCCGCGTGCGGGTGCCGAAGGCGTGCTCGCGGCGCATGGCGACATGACCGGGGGCTGGACGTTGTTCGTGAGGGATGGGAAGCTCGTGCACGAATACAATCGAGTGGGCGAGCGATTCCGACTAGTCTCAGCCGCGGCAATTCCGGTGGGGACGCGGACGCTTGAGTATCGGTTCACCCGAACCGGCCGCCTAACGGGTGTCGGTCGATTGTTCATCGACGGTCGTCCGGTCGGAGAGGTGCAGATGCGCACCCTGCCAAACGTGTTGTCCTATGAGGGGCTTTCAGTCGGGCGCGACGCGCTGAATCCCGTCTCTCCATCGTACACCGGACGAGGAGAGTTCCCCTTTAGCGGTCGGCTCCAGCGAGTTGTCATCGAACTCGGCTCCGGTTGAAGACGAGCTGACAACTCGGGCGAGGAACACAGGCTACCGGCCAAGTTCCTCAAACCGCTGGTTGCCTATCCGGTAACTCCGCCAGTCCTTGTAGTCAAAGTGCCACCACTCGGCCTCGTACACGGTGAACCCCTCGGCCTCCATGGCCACACGGAGGATTTCGCGTAACGCGCGCTGACGCGACGTCCCACCCGGATACTCGGGATACGAACGGTCCGACATCTCGTCGTATCCCCCCGTCGTGATCACCGGCTCACCCGTCCGCAAGTTGTACATCGTCAGATCAACCGCTGCGCCGCGGTTGTGCCGCGAGCCACGCGATGGGTCGGCCACGAACTGGTGTTTGTCCTCCGGCGTGCCGTCCCAGAACATCCTGGTCACATACCAGGGCCGGTATCCGTCGTGGATCAGCAGCCCGTACCCCTGCCTCGCCAGCCGGCGATGCGCGCGGACCAAAGCCTCGGCAGCAGGACGCTGGAGGAAGGCACGCGCCTGGGTGTAGACCGGCACACTCAGAAAGTTGCGGTCGGTGGCATATCGCACATCAAGCTTGATCGTGGAGTCGAGCGTCACCAGCTCCGCCAGGTCCGAAGGCCGGAAATCACCCTGCTCCTCAGGCGGACGCGCCGCGCGTGCATCACGGGTCAGCTGCTCCACCGTTTTCAGTGGTGTGATCCGGAAGACTCCACCGTCTTCGCCCACCCACGAACGCCGCTTGAACACCACACCCGCCGCCTCCACCTGCTGCGAGCGCGCATTCATGTCGCGCAAGAACATCAGCTTCTCGCCGGCATACAGTCCCGTTTGCGGGAAAGCGTAGACGTCAGGCGACACATGCGTCAGCGGGTATTCGAAGAACCACTCGATGAGGGCGTACAACCGCCCGCCTTTCTCATAGATGTAGAGCGTATTGTGGTCCCAGCCGTATTCGCCGATCAAACCCTTCCAGTGTTCAGGAGGATTCTGCGGCAATCCCGGCAACACGCGCCGCCGGGCATGCGGTCGGCCATCAATCATCAGCTGCGCCCCGCGGCGCCACACCTTGGTGCCAAACGACAACCCGTCATCGGCAATGAGTGTGTCTCCCTTCCAGTGCCGCAGCGACATCTCGAAGTCGTTGGTCGCCATCGACAGCACCGGGGTCGAGTCACGCACCACGATCTCCACCGGCGCGCGCGGCGTACCCCAGGTGCCGGCGAAGCGCGTCGCCAGCGCTCGTGAGGCCCGTGTCGTGGTCGCGATCGCGGGCAGTGTCTTCCCGGCGCGTGCAGCACGCAGCAAGCGGAGCGCTTCCTGCGCCACACGGGTGGTGACGGCATTCATTCCATCTTTGGAGGCGCTCACCACCACGCCGAGCTTCTCGTCAGGCAGGGCCGCCAGCTCGGTGGCAAAGCCGTAAATGGCCCCCCCGTGGCTGATCAGCCTGGCGCCATCGAGTGCGCCGACGAAAAATCCGAGTCCACCTCCTGTCCGTGCCCCGGGCCTCGCGAATTGCGGCACCCACATCGACTCGAGTGTGGCGCCGGTCAGTACGCGACCGCGCGTGCCACGCCCACGCGCAAACAACGCACTCATGAAGCGGCCGAGGTCGGGCATCGTGGTGTACATGCTCCCGGCCGGCGCCATGCCTAACTGGAAGTTGGGCGCCTCGAATGACCGGTTGTGCCGCGTCCACATGGTTGCCCTGGCCATGTCGCGCACCAGGTCGGCGCGTGGCTCGAACGACGTGTGTGCCATCCCGAGTGAGTCGAGCACCCTCTTCTGCAGTGCCTCTGTAAACGGAATGCCGGCCAGGTGTTGCAGCGCCAACCCAACAGCCGCAATGCCTGCGTTCGAGTACTTCTGACGAGTCCCGGGGGCAAATACCGCCTTCGATTGTGCGATGCTGGCAACGGTCGCGGCCAGCGTCGGACTGGTGTCGTCGAAGTAGTGTCCAACCGGTGGCTCGCGCACGATGCCCGCATAGTGCGACATGAGCTGGCGGAGGGTCACGCGTTCCCCCGTGGCCCCGAGTTCGGGCACGTAACGACTGGCCGGTGCGTCGAGGTCAACCTTCCCCTGTTCCACCAGCTGCATAACGGCGATATCCGTGAACAGCTTCGATACCGAACCCACTCGGTACACCGTCTGCGCGGTCCCACGCCGTCCGGCCGCCGAGTCGGCCATGCCGAACCCCTGCGACCAGACCACAGACTGATCATCGACCAGCGCGATGGACAAGGCACGAATGCCCTTGTCGCGCAACTCATGCTCGATAAACGCCGAAAGGCGTGACGCCACCTCGGCGTAACGCCCTTCGGGTCCGATCACATCCTGCGCCTGCCCTCCGGTGGCGACAAACAGCAATACGCCGCTCATCGCCCACCGGATCTGCCGTGCCTGTCTCATTGCCTAACCAGTGCGTGCAATGTTGGGGTTGTTGAGCCGTTCGATGTCCGGCAGCGGGAGGCACTTGTTGGTGCCATAGGTGCCACCGCCATTCGGGAACGCCGCCCCTGCGGGGGGACGGAGTGGGACATTGAAGCGAATGGTGTCGTACAAGCGATGTCCTTCGAGGAACAACTCGCGACGCCGTTCTTCCTGAACCTGTGCCTGGATCGTCGCTTCGTCGGTCGACGCAAACGCCGGGAGGGCCGGGAAACGCGAGCGCAGCTGGTTGATGAGCTGCACCGCAGTCTGTCCACCGGCCACTTCGGCGCGAATCAGCAGTGCCTCACGCCATGTGGCAATCGGGATGGGCGCCGTAAGTGAGGTGTACTTGCCCTGCGACCAAAGGCGGACTGCCGGTAACGAACCACCCCGGCCCGCGTCCACCACGGGTACGCGAGGATCAGGCACACCACCGATGGTGAGGTTCCGGAACTGCGAGTCCACGGTCACCGTACCACTGGTGTTGTTAACCCGGAAAAGCCGGTTCTCAGCCCGACCGGCCGCCGCAGTGGTCCGGGCGTTCAGGACAAAACCGTTCGGAACGAGCGCCGCATCGGCCGCCGCTTCGGGTCGTTTCCCCTGATTGATTCGAGCACGGGCACGGCCAATGAGCGCCATGTATCGAATGCTGTCGGGGACTCCAGCCGTGTTGATGGCCGTCGTGAAACGAGCCTCAGCCAGCGCGAACACCTGCGCCGGCGTGAGCTCCGGCCCCAGATCGACGGCCGCCGAGCAGAACCCTTCACCGAGCAGAATGTGTGAATAACCGGCGTATGCCGCCGCGCGCGCGATCAGTCCGTTGCGCCCGGGGACCTGCGCGTCGGTCCACTGGGTCAGCAGCTTGAGCGCCTGGTCACCCTGAAAGCGAGCCACTGACACCGGAGTGTACACACCAAACCCGCCGCAGCCACCGGTGGCATACAGCGCAGATGTTGGATTACTGGAACGCCGGTCGATGTCCCACGTGGCGGCGTTGGCCTGCGCGTCACTGAACTCGTCGGCGATCGTGCCGGTCGAGAGTACGTAGTTGCCAAAGGCGCATTCGAAGTCGGCCACCGCGCCGGAGACGAGTACGGTCGCGTTGGAAGGCTCGAGGAGTGTCTCCGCGAGAATACGACTGGGTGCGTCCGCCGAAAGCAGTGAGTCGCACGCGGCGAGGGCTCCACTCGTGAGCAGCAACGCAGCGCCAGTGGCGAGCCGGCGCGTTCGGGCAAGAGAGCAGTACGTCATGGCAGTTGCTCCTGGCTGTGGCCGGTTAGTAGGTGAGGGAGAGTGAGAACAGCATCTGCGCCAGTGGCGGCACCTGTGCCTGCTCGAGGCGCACGAACTGCTGCAGCGTAAAGAAGTTCTCGGGGTCGGTGCCGCCGTAAGGCGTCCAGAGGGCAAGATTGCGGCCCGACAAGGTCAGTGTACCGGCTCGTGCGCCGACGACACGGGCCAGGTCGTTGCCCAGCGTGTAGCTCGCCGACACCTCACGCAGCCGCGCGAACTTGGCCTTCTGATACGTGAACTCGCGGAGAATTCCGTTGGATTGCGCCTGCGCGACAAAAACCGGGTCGTACTTGTCCGGCTCGAGGTTGGCGAGACACTGGTTGAACACCTGGCAGCGAGCACGATCGTTGTTGTTGAGCACGCGATGCCCGCCCTTGAAGTCCACCAGGCCATAGAGGCGCCACCTTTGGAACGCGGTCACCGTCGTGTTGAACGAACCTTCGAACGACGGATCAGCACGACCGACGAACACCCGCGGTGCGTTAGGCTGCCCTGAGGCCGTGAGGCAATCGACCACCGTGCCTTTGCCCAACCCATCATCACACTTCATGTTCTCGGCGCGACGTGTTGCGGGATTGTAGGTCGCGCTGCGCACCTTGTAGTCGTACCAGCTCATGACAGCCTTCCCGATCGTGTTGCGATTGCCGCCGATCTGGATGAACGGTACGCCCAGCGGATCCTTCGCCAGGGCTGCCGTATTGCCAAGGCTCGTGATCTGGTTGCTGTTGTTGGAGATGTTGAGCCCGAGGTCGAGATTCAGGTTGTTCATGGCAACCGGCGTCCAGCGGGTCTGCAGCTCGAACCCCTGGCTGCGGATTCCACCGATGTTCACCACTCGCTGACCCGCAAAACCGCTGGAAGGCGGAACGTCCTGGAAGAGGATCCCGTCCTTGGTGTCGCGACGATACCAGGTCACCTCGGCACTCACACGGTCGCTGAGGAAGCTGCCGTCGAAGCCCACTTCGATCTCACCCGCGCGCTCGGGCTTGAGGCTGGGATTGCCAAGCGACAACGGCGACACCGCCGGATTGCCGTCACCACCCGTGGTGGCGGAGTAGGTACGCAACGCCGTGTTCACATCGGGCTGCTGTCCAGTTTGGCCGTAGGCTGCGCGCAGTTTGAGCGAATTGATCCACCCGAGCTTGAACCAGGGCTCCTCATTGATCACCCACGTGCCCGAGACCTTGGGATAGGTCACCCAGCTGAAGTCTTCGCCGAAGGCGGAGTTGTTGTCGACACGCAACGCCGCCGTCAGATACATGCGGTCGTTGAAGTTGATCTGCTCCTGGCCGTAGAACCCGACCGTGGAGTTCTCGAAGAAGTCTTCGCCGCCGAACGTTGTAGCCGCGGCGTCGACGAGGGTCAGACCAGCAGACGGGAAGCTCTCACCACGGGCCGCCACCGCATACGTCTGACGACGGAAGTACTGCGCGCCAACACTCGTGGAGGTCTGCATGCCAAACAGCGAGCGCTTGAGTGAAGCGGCGTAGTCGACCGACGTCACACTCAGCTCACGACGCCGAGTGGCCTTGTTCCCGTTCTGATCTACCGGGTTCGTGAAGAACTGGCGATAGAACGGAGCCATCCGCTCCGTCTGGTTGACGTTGTCTTCACCCGTGAGGTCGTTGCCCACCACAAGCCGCTGCGTCAGCCACGTGCCAAGGCGATGGTTCATCTGCAGACTGCCCGTGGTGCGCTTGACCGCCTGCCACTGCTTGAATGCGCCCCAGAACGCCTCGGGTGGCGCGGAGAAATACCCGCGCCGCAGCTTCTCGGCGTCCGTGACGGGGGTCTGGCCGAAGTAGAGCGAGAACCAGGCGCCACCACCCGCTTCCAGCGGAACATTCACCACCGACTGATTGGTGTTGAAGACCGCCTGAATGTCGAGGCTCTTGTAGGGAGAAATCGAGACGTTTCCTGCGCCCGACCAGCGCCACAGGGAGTTGGTCGGCTCGATGCCTTTGTCGTTGTCGTACGACCCGGTGAAGTTGTAGCGCACCGCGTCGGTCCCGCCGTTCAATCCCGTGGTGTACGATTGCGAGAGACCGGTCTTGAAGAGGTCGAGCCCCGCCTCACGATTGATCGCAACCGGGTTCCAGGCCGAGATGGTGCCATCCGCAAGCCGCCGGTAGGTCTGTCCGATACGCTCCTCGGCGTTCTGGAACCAGCTGCCACCCTGACGAACATTGAGCGAAAACACGGAGCGGCCAGCCTTTCCGCGTTTGGTGATGATCTGGATGACGCCGTTGTTGGCTTCCGTGCCGTACAACGTGGCGGCCGCCGGTCCCTTGATGACCTCGATGCTTTCGATGTTCTCGGGGTCGATGTCGTTGAGCCGCGAGATCACACCCGACGAAAAGAACTGGGAGCGCGGACCGGTTGAGACGTCGTTGGCGATACGCACGCCATCGACATAGATGAGCGGCTGGTCATTGAGCGAGAGCGACGCGGCGCCGCGGATCCGGATACGTGGCCCCGAGCCCACCGCACCGGAACCTCCAGTCATCACCACCCCGGCGGCCTTACCGTTGAGCAGTGTTGTCAGGTCCGGCGCCGGTGCCACTTGCTGCAGGGTGGCGGCATCGACCTTGGTCACGGCGTTTCCGATCGCGCGCTTTTCAACAGGCTCTGCCGTTCCGGTGATCACGACTTCACTGAGTGAGGCCACCTGCTCTGCCATCACCACACGCAGATCGGTTTGTCCCACCCGTGCCGTCACCGTGGACGGCTTGAACCCGAGGCGTCGCACCTGCAAGGTCACCGTAGTGCCCTGTACTCCCGTGAGCCGAAATGCCCCACCGGCGTCGGTCATGGCACCGAGGGTTGTTCCCTGCACCTGTACCTGTGCTCCATCGAGCCCGCGAAGGGAACGCGCGTCTACCACCGTGCCGCCCACAACCCCGCCCTGCGCGGCCAGTTGCGATGCCATCACCAGAGTGGCAAGAACCATGACCCATGGAGTGTGTCGCCAACTTCGCTGTCTCACGTCCAGCCTCCGTTTGAGTGGTACACGTATTTGTATCCATTTTCTCACGATGCACGCAAGCGCGCTAGTGTCGGACCGAACTGAGTGCGCGTACGCAAACACCCTCTGACGCGGAGGAACTCACGCGTACGCAAGAGGGATTGTGCCGTCTGGCGTGCATGCTCCCGCTTACGCGGGAGCGACGACGTGCGAGTGGTGGGACGACTACGACGTCCGACGACGCCAGAGGTAGTAGGCCGGCGCCCCAAGCAGCACCATGCCAAGCCCGATCGCTGACTGACCCGGTTTGTCGATCATTGTGTTGAGCACGATGGCCGCCGCAGCCAACACAAACAGCGCGGGCGTGACTGGATAGCCGGGCACTTTGAACGGACGCGCCGCGTTGGGACGCTTGATGCGTAGTGCAATTACCGCGGCCGCTCCCAACGCATAAAAAATCCACCCCACGAATACGACATACGTGAGGAGTTGATTGAAGGTCCCCGTCATCGCCAGCACCGCCGCCCAGGTACAGGTGGCGATGATCGCGATGGCCGGCGTACCGAATCGTGGATGCACCTCCGCCAGCTGCTTGAAGAAGATCCCGTCCTGCGCCATGCTGTAGAACACGCGCGGCGCCGTAATCACCGTCGCGTGCGCCGCGCTGTACATCGAGATGATGATCGCCAGCGCAATCGCCTGACCGGCGCGATCACCGAGAACGGCAGCCATCGCTTCGCCCGCCACACGCTCCGATCCGGCCATCCGGTCGGGACCAAGGGCGTAGAGATAGGCGAGGTTGGCAACAAGGTAGATCGCTACCAGGATGGAGGTGCCCAGGGCTATGGCTCGCGGCAGCGATCGCTGCGGGTTGACCGTTTCCCCGTCGGCGAACGTGACGTACTGCCATCCCTCGTAAGCCCACAAGACCGAGATCATCGCCAGGCCGACGCCTGAGAGCGACGTTGTTGTCGCCGGTGTGACCGGCGCGGCGCTCCCGTTGCCGAGGGCAAAGAGCAGAACGGCCATCAGCAGAATCGCCCCCACCTTGATAGCCGTGGCGACATTCTGTACCGAGGCACTCCCGCGTGTCCCGCGCACATTGATCGTCGCCATGATGACCAGGAGCGAGACCGCGATCACCTTCTTCATGATCGGTGTCAGCTCGGCGAACTGCCCCATGTAGTTGGCTGCGGCCACGGCCAGCGTCGCTATGGTCCCGCTCCCGATCACGAAGAACAGCGTCCATCCGTACAGAAAGGCCGGGAATCGACCGAAGCCGTCGCGGATGTAGCCGTACAAGCCACCCGAGCTGTTTTCCATCGAGCCGAGTTCGCCATACGACAGCGCCCCCAGCAGTGAGAGCACCCCACCCACCAGCCAGACGAGGGATGCGGTGGTCACATTGCCTCCGCTCATGCGGAGCACTTCGCTCGGCACGAGAAAAATGCCGGAGCCAATCACATTGCCGATCACCAGCAGGGTGAGATCGGTCGTGCCTAACGTGCGCTTGAGTGCCATGCGGAGGGGAAGAAGGGGCGGCCAGAACCTAGCCCCACGGACCGCGCTCTCGCGAGGGCTATTCGCCGAGGGTGGTCAGGTCGGAGGTCGTATCGACATCAATCGGTGCGGGGGCATCGACCCGCAGCTCGGCCACCTTGTCGCCCATCGACCGGAGCAGCTCACGCGCGCCCTGGTCCCCCGTCACTTCCCTGAGACGACGCCGCATGGTGGCGTCAAAGAACACCGGGTTGCCACGCACACCGTCGGCGTACACCGGCACCACTGCCGCCGCGTTGCTCGACTCCCAGGTTTCGCGCAGCCGGCGCACCACCGCCGGATCGATGAGGGGCTGATCACCAAGGGCCACCAGAAACCCCGTGCAGTCCTCCGGGAGATGTTCGAGCAAGGTGCGCAGCGAGACACTCATCCCTTCCCCGGGGTCGGCCACCCGCACAATCAGCGCGTCAGTGCCCGCCAGTGCCTCACGAACCGCCGCATCGGCCTCGCCGGAAGCGACGATGATGGCATGGACACCCGCGACCTGCAGGCGATCGACCACGTGCCTGACGAGTGGAATATTGCGCAAGGGTGCAACCACCTTGGGCGCGCCAAACCGCACACTGCGCCCGGCCGCCAGTACCAGTCCGGCGATCATGCGGACTTCCGCGCGCGGTACAACATCACGCCGGCGTGCATCACCGTCAGCGGAAGGGTCGCACAGGCCACACGTGACCGGGGCAGGCTGGCATCGAGCAGTCGCAACAGTTCCTCGGTGGTGAGGGTATCCACGTCGTCCAGTGGCGCACCTTTCACAATGTCAGTCAGCACTGACGCCGCCGCCACACAGACCGCGCAGGCGTTCGCCGTGAAAGCCGCCCCTGCAATCATGTCCCCGTCGAGTTTGAGCTCGATGCGCACGCGATCACCACACAGCGGGTTGCTCCCTTCCTGCGAGATGTCCGCACCCTCCAACGCCCCCTGGTTCCTGGGACGACGGAAATGTTCGAGGATCTTCTCGCCATACGGGTGAGCCACGACCTACTCCACCTCCCCTCGATCTCGTGCGCGGCGATACGGCGGAAACCGGAACGCCATGTCCTTGGTGAGAAAGCCACCATGTCCCAGTCCTGCCAGCGCCTCAGGTGTCAGTGGCACGTCCGCAAACACCCAGGTGAGCAGCAAGTCGAAGACGGTCGCCTGCGAGAATACGCCGCAGCTGGGCATACCCACAATAGGCACACCCGCGCGGGTTGCCACCCAGCAAAGGCTTCCGGGGTGCGCCGGCATCCCGCGTCGCACCATCGTGGCCCCGATGGTGTCGAGCGCCTCGAACATCGGGTCGAGGGGATCCATCGCACGTGAGCCGGCCACCACCAGCAGGTCGGGATGTAACGCGAGTTCGGCGACCATCGCGCTCGCCAGCCCATCGGCGGTCGTGAAATGCGGCTCCGACAACTCCCCGCCAAACCATCGTACCTTTTCCCCGAATGCGGCGCGGAATCGTTGCATCGCCCGGTCACCCAGCGACTCCTGCACCACGGCACTCACGCGGCACGATCGGAAGGGACGCACCGACACGGGCGGGTTGCCAGCGGCGGCGGCTTCTCCCGCCGCCACAATCGCCTCAGGCACGGCAAAGGGAATGATCTTGGCGCGTGCCACGGTCTCTTCGGCGTCCACCACCTGCCCATCGAAGAGGGTGTACACGCCCAGATCGGGGTGTGCATTCACGCGGGCCAGCACCGCGGCACCTACCGACAGAATGCCGCGACCGGTGGCGCGGATGGGCCACTGCCCTCCGGCCTCCTCACCCGGTGCGACGCCATGGCCGGAAACCGCGCGCGCCAGCCGTCGCCCGGCGTCGGCTTCATGACAGTCGCCGGGTTCGAGTACCACGAGATGCAGCGCATCCCATGGTGCCGCACCGAGTGCCGAACGGTGCTCGTTATGCAGCCGTGCGCCCTTGGCCAGCACAATGTGCCCATCCTCACCGCGCAGGTCGGTCGTGAGCACACAGCCATCGAGCGCTGCTTGCGCGAGGGCGGTTCGCGCAAGGCGGATCCCTTTCACGCCGTTGCGGGAGGTCGGGGTGGACGGTCGCGCATCGAACCGCCGGATGCACCGCGGGTCACCGCAAGTGCCTCACCCAGCACACTGAGCGCAATCTCGGCAGGCGACTTTGCCCCGATATCGAGTCCCACGGGAATCCGCACCCGCGCCAGATGTTCGGGCTTCACGCCCTGCTCCGCCAGAAACTCCAGCATCGCCTTGCCGCGGCGTGCACTCCCCAAACATCCGATGTAGGCCGCCCGGCTCTCCAGTACGGTGCGCAACACCGGGAGATCGTACTTGTAGTCGTGTGAGAGCAGCACCACCATCGAGGTGGGACCGAGCACCAGCTTTGCGGCAATCTCCGACGGCATCCCCACGAGCAGTTCGTCCACGCCCGGGAAGCGCGCCGGTGTGGCAAAGGCATCACGGCCATCGACCACCACCACACGCAGACCGAGCAGGCGTGCCATCTCCGCGAGGGGCTGCGCGACATGTGTCGCGCCAAAGACGGTGAGCGTGGGTGGAGGAGCGTGTCGCTCGAAGTAACACCGCACCGTGCCCGCCGGGGTGACCACATCGGCCACCCCTGAAATTCCGCTTTGGAGTCGCTCGATGGCCTCAGCCGACGCCGCCATATCAAGTTCGGGGGTGCCCAGCGTGCCTGCGCGCTGCGTTGACTCGCGCACTATGAGACGCCCCGTGGCGCCGCCGAGCGGCGCCACAATCATCACCTGCCGCCCAGCCGCCACTTCCGACGCCGCCATGGCGAGGGTGCGTCGCACCGGATCATTAGGTGACTCGGGATCGTAGGGTTCCACGAGGACCTCCACCGACCCGGCACACGTCATCCCAAGGGCCGCGGCATCTTCCTCGCCGAGGTCCATGTCGATCACACGCGGCACACGCTCGGCCAGCACTTCACGCGACACCTCGATGACCCGCGCATCGACACATCCGCCGATGGTCACGGCACCAACAATGCCGCCGGCATCGTCCACCCACATCTTCGCCCCCGCTTCGCGTGGCGACGACCCCTTGGTCGCCACCAGCGTCGCAACGGCAGCACGACGGCCTGGCAGCACCGGCGCTGGGGGTGGAGTCTCGGGATTTGGCATCAGTGGGTTCGTGACGGTACCTAATTCTCGCAATCGGAAGGGCTGTCGTCCATGCCTAGACCGCGAGTTGCAGCACCAGGGATTCCAGTGCCTCCAGGTTGTGACCGGGCACGAGGAGATCCACATGCGGCAGCGCCGCTTGCATCCCGCGTGTTGATGGCGTGAACTCCGCGGCACCCATCAGGGGGTTCACCCAAATCAGGCGACGCGCCACCCGTCGAAGATCGCGGAGTGCGTCGCCGAGTACTTCGGGGTCACCCACATCCCAGCCATCACTGAGGAGGACCACTACCGTGCGCCGGTCGATGAGGCGGCGGTACTCCCGCACCAGCGTTGCCACCGACGCGCCGATGCGTGTCCCACCCGACCAATCTCTCACCTCACGCCCCAGGTGACGCATGGCGATTCGGTAGTCGGCGCGCCGCAACCGTTCGGTCACCCGTGAGAGGCGCGTCGCAAAGACAAAGCTCTCAACCGAAGCAAAGCTGTTTTGGAGTGCGTGCGTCAGCTGCAGCAGGAAGGTGGCATAGGGCTCCATGCTTCCCGACACATCGCACAGGACGAGGAGTCGTGTTTTCCTGATCCGCCGTTCGCGACGGCGCAGCAACAGCGGCTCACCATGCGTGCGCACGGCTGTGCGCAGGGTGGAACGGAGGTCGACCGCGGTCCCGCGTCCGGGGCGCCAGCGCCGGCTTTTTCGCAGTTGCAGACGTCGCGCAATACGTGCCGCGATGGCCGCGAATGCCGCTTCGTCAGAAGCATTCCAGTGGGAGAAGTCCCGTGTGGCCAGCGTTTCCTGGTCTGACGGCGCCTTGACCAGGGCGGGAGCGCCGGCATCGTCGGACACGGCCTCGGGCTTCATCCACGACTTGAGTGTGATGGAGGGCGGCCGCGAATTGGCCTGGGAGGCCAGCGTGGGGAGTGCGGGCCCCGGAAAGGTGGCGCCAGCATCACCGGGCAGTTCCCAGGCCGTGGCAAACACCTCGTCAAACAATGCGGCGTCTTCGGGGCGCGAGAGCAGCACCAGCCGCAGCGCCAGGCGTACGTCTTCGCGGTCGAACAGATCCACCGTGCCTAACGCTTCGGCCGCTCCAATGGAATCCCGCGGTGTCACGCGAACGCCGCGGTCGCGCAGGGCGCGCACCAGCCGCACGATGGCGGCCACCAGGTCCGGCGCCACCACCACGACGCCGGTCACCCTCCCACGCTCAGCATGGCAGGCAAACGACCGGCAGCAAGTTCGGTCTCGAGACGCTGCAGGTCACGTTCGTCCTTGAGGAAGCACCCCATGGTGCTGCGCACCAGCTCGTCGTCGAGGTGGGTGGCGTGCAGGGCGACCAGCGCCAATCCCCAGTCGAGGGCTTCGGACACGCCGGGGACTTTTTCCAGGCGTGTTCGTCGCAGCGAATGCAGGAATGCCGTCAACTCGCCGGCCAGGCGTTGGGAGAGAGCCGGCACCTTGGCGCGCACAATCTGCAGTTCCTTGTCGAGTGAGGGGTACCCGATCCAGAGGTAGAGACAGCGCCGCCGAAGCGCTTCGGAGAGTTCGCGTGAGCGATTCGAGGTGAGCACCACGATGGGGCGATGGGTCGCCTTGATGGTGCCAAGTTCGGGGATGGTCACCTGGAAGTCCGAGAGAATCTCGAGCAGGAAGGCCTCGAACTCCTCGTCGGCGCGATCGACCTCATCTATAAGGAGGACCGGCGCCTTTCCAGGGTGTGTGATGGCGGCGAGGAGTGGCCGCTTGAGAAGAAAGGCTTCGCTGAAGAGCGAGCCCTCGCGTTCGGCCAGGGAGGCAGCACTCCCCTCCTCGAGTTTGAGATGCAGCAGCTGGCGGGGGTAGTTCCACTCGTAAAGCGCCGCCGCCGCGTCGAGCCCCTCATAGCACTGCAGGCGAATGAGATCGGTGGACAGCGCCGAGGCCAGCACCTTGGCGATTTCGGTCTTGCCGACCCCGGGGTGCCCTTCGACGAGAAGCGGCTTCTGGAGGGCGGTGGCCAGGTAGACGGCCGTCGCCACCTCGCGATCGGTGATGTACGACGACTTCTCCATCACCGACTGGATGTCCCGAATGCCCTGATTCACGACGTCGTGGGTAGTTGGTTTTCCCTTCTCGCCAAATATGGGCGCCCTGCCGGTTCTTCGTCGGCCTCTCAGCTTCGACTGTCGCCTGTGGCGTGAGTCTGCCGCCGTCGGCCATCTGCCTTCTAGTCCGTAACGAACCCGTCACGAAAGCCTATAGGTCTTTGTCACGAAACGATTTGTAACAGATTTCCCGCGCGTTTGTAACAGCGACTCGAAGTCCAAAACACCCGCGAAGCGGGTCACCCACCGAACTCGTGACAACCTCTCGCCTCGCTGGCCTCATGGCCGCCGCGTTCCTGGCCGTGACGCCCTCTGTGCTGCGGGCCCAGACTGATAGCACCAAGCGACCCGCGCCGGCACCGGCACCACCCGCGAAGTGGTACGACCGCATCTCACTTCGCGGATACGCCCAGGTGCGATACAACCGCCTCTTCGAGAACAATCGGCAACTGGTCTGTCCGCAGTGCGACCGCTCGATCGGCAACAACGGGGGACTCTTCCTTCGTCGAGGTCGGCTGATCCTGTCTGGCGACATCAACAATCGGGTCTCGATCTACGTCCAGCCCGACTACGCCTCCGACGCCGCCGGCACACAGCACTACCTCCAGTTGCGCGACGCCTATTTCGACCTGTGGCTCGACGCGAAGAAAGAGCACCAGCTGCGCTTCGGTCAGAGCAAGGTGCCCTTCGGCTTCGAGAACCTGCAGTCCAGTTCCAACCGCATTCCGCTCGACCGTAACGACGGGCTCAATAGTGCCGTGCCGAACGAGCGCGACTTCGGGCTCTTCTACTACTGGGCCAACAGCACTGCGCGACGCCGGTTCAGGATCCTCACCGATAGTGGCCTCAAGGGCACGGGGGACTACGGCGTTTTCGGTTTCGGAGCCATGAACGGTCAAACGGCCAATCGCCCCGAAGCCAACAATTCACTGCATACCGTGGCGCGCCTCACCTACCCCTTCCGTCTCAAGAACGGGCAGTTCATCGAGGCGGGCATTCAGGGTTACACCGGGCGCTTCGTGCTTCCGACCCGAACCACAGGCGTCCGCGCACTCCCCGAGTACAAGGACGAGCGCATGGCGGTGTCCTTCATGTGGTATGCCCAGCCCTTCGGCTTTGAGGGAGAGTGGAATTGGGGCACGGGTCCCGAATACCAGGCCGCAACACGAAGCGTTGAATCTGGGCGGCTGGAAGGTGGTTTTTTGCAGACGAATTACCGCTTTCAGACGCACGGTCAGGTCATCCAGCCCTTTGTCCGGGCGCATTTCTTCTCCGGCGGCAAGAAGGTCGAACAGGATGCCCGCCACTACGAGGTGCACGAGTACGAGTCGGGCATCGAGTGGCTGCCTACACCCAGCTTCGAGCTCACCGCGCACTACACGCGTTCCGACCGTCTCATGGTCGACGGACAGCTCCCCGCGGGCTTCCGTCAGAAGGGTGGATTGCTGCGGCTGCAGGCACAGTTCAACTACTGAATCGAGCGTCTCTCCCGCCTTCGCGGGAGAGACCAGGCAGGCCCTTTGGCGGCGTTCGCATGTGTCATTCCCGCCAGCGCAGGAACCTCAGGGAGACGAGACCCTGCCCCTTGGGACCCCGGACCTGTAACGTCCCTGTATGTCCCTGCTCATCAAGGAAGTATTCAGCGTCAATGCGACCCCTGATCGCGTCTTTGCCTTTCTCAGCAATCCCGCCGATGTAGTGACGTGCCTGCCCGGCGCCGAGCTCACCGAGACCATCGATGAGCGAACCTACGCGGGCCGGGTGCGAGTGAAAGTGGGTCCCATCGCCACCGCCTACGCCGGTCGGGCTACGCTCACGGAGATCGACGCCAGCGCTCGGCGCGTGCGCATCACCGGACAAGGCAAGGAAAGCGGCGGGAGCGGCTCGGCAAAAATGCTGATGGTGGCGCAGGCGACCGGTGTGGGCAACGGCATGACCGAGGTGACGGTGGATGCCACCGTCGACATCGCGGGACGCGTGATGCAGTTCGGCCGGGGACTCATCGAGTCGGTTTCCAAGCAGCTCTTTTCGCAGTTTGTCGAGTCGGCAAAGGGCAAACTCGAAGTCGTGCCAGCCCCCCACAGCTTCGGCGCAGAAGTGGTTCAGCCGCCGGCTCCGCCGCCTGAGAAGGAACTGCGCGCGCTGCCCCTCATCTGGCGTGCCTTACTCGACTGGGCGCGCCGGTTGTTCGGGGGGAAGTCGTCAGCCGCGTGATCTCCGGGACTGTCTAAGTCGTTCGCGGCCTTCTTTCTCGTCGAAAGGCGACCTCTCCGAGCCTCACTCGCTCAGCTGCGCGCCTTCCACTCTTCAAACTCCATGCGGAGCGTCGCGAGTTCTCGCTTCAGTTCCGCCACCTCCGATTCGAGAGCGGCCACGCGCGTCCCCTCCTCGCGCACCGGCATCCGGGGACTGCCTAACGGCACTTCGACGTCAACACCAGGCTCCACCGGCCCGCCAAGGAGCTGCGCATACCGCACCTCCTTCTGTCCCGGGCGTCGTGGCTGCCGGGCGACATAGGGTTCGGGCTCACGTGCCATGAGAGCTTCGAGTGTCTGCTCCACCGCTGCCGCATCGGCAAAGTCCGCCAAACGCGCCGTGCGGGTGTGCAGTTCGCCCACCGTCTGCTCGCCCCGCAACATGAGCACACCAAACACCGCCAGTTCCTGTTCCGTGAGTGTGAGCGACTCGGCGAGCAGGTGCTGGTACTTGGTCACGCGTGAGCCAATCGGCTGGATGGCGCGCACCAGATTGCGACGACGAAGAGCGACGACGGCGTCCATCACCGCATTCTCGTCCAGCTGCATCACCGGTTCGCGATTGGTGCTCTGATTGCACGCGGCCTGCAGCGCGCTGGCCGACAGCGGATAGTTGTCGGGCGTGGTCACCGCCTTTTCGGCCAGCGATCCAAGGACGCGGATTTCGGTGGGGGTGAGCGCGGGCTGGATCATGGTGGCCGGGTCGGCGTTCAGTGACGGGCTGCAAATGTAAGGTGCCCCCTTGGCTCACTCACGGCACCAGAGTACTTTGCCTTGCAAAGCATTCTCCGGACCTTCTCCGCGTCGCACACCGAGAAACTGATGAACCAGTGGTTGAGGCGCCTGCGTGGCGCGGTGGGCACGGGGATCACCTGGGCGCTGGCCTGGGGTGTGGGGGGCGTTCTCATTGGCGCCTCGACCCTGCTCCCCTGGCATCCCTTCGGCCTGCTTCTCAGAGTCTTCGACGCGCCGCTACCCGCCCTTGGTCTCCCTGGATTCTTCGGGGGGCTCTTCTTCTCGGCCGTGCTCGGGGTAGCGGGGCGCCGACGCCGTTTTCGAGAGCTGTCGGCAGCACGCTTCGCCCTTTGGGGTGCGGCGGGAGGAGCACTGCTGACCCTCTTTCCCTTTGGGCTTGTCGCCGTCGGCGTCGCCAGTACGGAGGGATCACCGCACAGCCCGATGACCGTATGGGGCGCCATCGCGCCGGTCTTCGTTGCACTCAGCGCGGCCTCCGCTGTGGGCTCGCTACTTCTTGCAAGGCGCGCAGAGGACAAGAGTGAGCGGGACGCCGACCCTGCCACTCTGGAGCTGGAGCCCACGGAACGCCCCGGGGAGTTGAACGAGGGAGCGTACCAATCACCCCAGCCTGCGCGACCTGTACGCGAGCACGCGCAACGCTCCCGCACCAAACCCTGATGACGGCCGCCGAGTTCCATCAACTCCAAAGCGCTCTTGCCGGTGAGTACTCGCTGCAACGCGAGCTGGGGCGCGGTGGCATGGGTGTGGTGTACCTCGCCCGCGAGGTCGCGCTGGATCGTGACGTCGCAATCAAGGTGCTTCCGGCGTCGATGGCGGAGGACGCATCCGCGCGCGAGCGCTTTCTGCGCGAGGCGCGCCTGGCCGCCGGGCTGTCGCACCCGCATATCGTCCCCATTCATCGGGTGGGTGAGGTAGGGGGATTTGTGTTCTTCGTCATGAGTTACGTGAAGGGGGAGACACTCGGAGAGCGGCTCCGAACGCGCGGACCATTGGCAGCGCCAGATGCCGCCCGGATTCTGAGAGAGGTGGCGTGGGCACTGGCGTATGCGCACGGGCGGGGTGTTGTGCACCGCGACGTGAAGCCCGACAATGTCCTCCTCGAGGCCGCGACCGGGCGTGCGCTGGTGAGCGACTTTGGCATCGCAGCAGACAGTGCGACGGCTGCCGATGACGACCCGGTGATGGGGACCGCGCACTTCATGAGCCCGGAGCAGGCTGCGGGCACCCGCCTCGACGGACGCAGCGACCTGTACTCGTTAGGTGTGTTGGGGCACCTCGCCGTCAGCGGACGACTCCCTGCCGCGCCATCACATCTCGCGGACTCCCGGCCCTCGCTGCGCCGAACCAGTGTGCGTGACGCTGCGCCAGGTCTTCCCCCGGCGCTGGCGTCGGTGATTGATCGGTGCCTCAACCCTGATCCCGCGCTTCGTTATGCCGACGGGGAAACCCTGGCGGCGGCGCTGGCACCCGCCGACCCCAAACCCGCCTTGCCGCCACCCCTGCGGGCCTGGCTGGCTACCGGCAATCCCCTGCTTGTTCCGTACATGGGGTGGATGGGTGTGTTCGGCACCCTGACCGTTGTCAATCTGGTGGTCTGGCTTGCAGGGCAGCGCCCAGCGGGATTTGCCGACATCGCGGTCCTCGGTGCTATCGCGTCGCTGCCGGTGTACCCCATGGCCGGCTTCCACCTCAACCAGGGGCACAAACTCTTCAAGGCAGGCTTTTCCCTGGCCGATCTGCGTGCGGCGCTCGACGTGGAACGCCGGGAACGGGACGCGGTCGAGGCCAGTGAGCAGCGCGACCCGGAGCCTTTGACTCACCGCGTACTGCGAGGCTTGACCATCGCCGCCGCCTCGTGGCTCGCGGTCACGTTCAGTCTGCTGCTACTGGGTGTGATCCACGAGAACCGTGGTCAAGCCATCCTCATCTTCGCCCCGATCCTGTCGACCATGGCCGTTGGCGCGGCCAGCAATGCGCTGGGCGTACGCTTCATCCCGCGACGAGTGCGACGCTGGTGGCAGGCCGGCATGCGCGACCGACTCTGGAACAGTCGGCTGGGGCAGTGGTGTGCCAAACGACTTGGTGCACCAGAGCATTCACGAGCCGTGGATGAAGGCGCCTTCCGTCCGACCGAGGTATCGTTAGGTGTCGCCGCCGGCGAGTTGTTTGCCGCCCTCCCCGCTGCCTATCGCGATCAGTTGTATGACCTGCCGGCCATCGTGCAATCGCTGGAGGCGCGGGCCGCTGCAGCGCGTGCGGAGCTGGAGTTGCTGACAACCATGGCGCCGTCTGGCGACGATGCTGAGGTGCTTGCCGGGCGGCGAACGGCCGCCCGTCGGCATTTGTCCGATAGCGTGGCCTCTCTCGAAGGAATCCGGCTCGACCTGCTTCGGGTGCACGCTGGCGCGGGCGACCTCGCCCCACTCACGACCTTGATGGACGATGCGCGCCGACTTGGCGGTGAGCTGCACCGCCTGGCCGAGGCGCAGCGAGAGGTATTCCTGCACCTCCAGCCAGAGCGCGACGACGGCCACTCCTGACGGCAGGACGCTGGCACGACAACGCGCAGGTCCGCAGCTTCCTCGCAGCGGCGCCGCAGCTAACGTGGCCGGTGCCGACACCCGAACGCAGTCGAGGGAGAGATGGTCAAGACGATCCGAGTGGCCCGCGCCCTGCTCGCTCTAGAGGTGGTGGTACTGGCCCGGAAGCTCGACGCCCAGTCGGCCGCCGACACACGACTCCGCGCACTGTACTCCGCCGAGTGGGAGTGGCGCGGGCGGGAAAACGCCCGCAATGCTGACACATTCCCGCGGGTGGACGCCGCGTCGCAGGCCGCGCGTCTCGGGTATTGGACCCAGATGCTGGCGTCACTCGACTCGATCCCGTTAGGCGACTTGTCGCCTGAGGAACGGGTGAACTACGAGGTGTTCCGTACCTCGCTGACCGCCTTGGCCAACGACGTCCGCTTCAAGACGTACGAGGCCCCGTTCAACAGCGACACATTCTTCTGGGCGGAGTTCACACCGCGGCAGGGTTTCACCCGCGCCGAAGATGTGCGGCGATTCCTTGTCCGTCTGAAAGACATTCCGCGCTACTTCGACGAGCAGGTGGCCAACATGCGGGCCGGACTCGCACGCGGGTACACCGTGCCGAGGGTCGGGGTTGTCGGACGTGATGCGACCATCGTCCCTTACACCCGGGCGGACAGCACCAATCCACTCTACCTGCCGTTTGCCCAGATGCCGGCCTCGGTGCCGGTCGCCGAGCGCGATGCCCTGCGCGCCGAAGCCCGGCTGATCATCCGGGAGACCATCGCACCAGCGTACACCTCGCTGCTGCGCTTCATGCGCGACGAATATCTCCCGCGGGCCCGCACGGTGCTTGCGGCCACCAGCCTCCCCGATGGCGAGGCGTTTTACCAGGCGCAAATCGAGAAGTTCACCACCCTCCAACTCTCGGCTGCTCAGATTCACGAGCAGGGGAAAAGCGAGGTGGCGCGTATTCGCGCCGAGATGGAAGTGGTGAAGACGAAGTCCGGCTTCAAGGGCAGCATGCCGGCCTTTTTTCGCTTCCTGCGTACCGATCCGCAATTCTACGCCAAGACTCCCCGTGAACTGCTTGGGTACTCAGCGTACATCTCCAAGAAGGCCGACTACAAGCTGAAGGAATTCATCGGCTACCTCCCTCGGCATCGACACGGGATCATTCCCGTGCCGGACGCCATTGCGCCCATCTACACGGGAGGCCGCGGCGGACTTGATGCCTGCATGATGAATACGTACAACCTCAAGGCGCGAACGATGTACACCATCGCGGCGCTCACCCTTCACGAATGTACGCCGGGGCATTCCTTCCAGGCTGCGCTGGCGCTGGAGGGACCACCGCGTCCTGCCTTCCGCAGTGGGACCTCGTTCTCCGGGTATGGCGAGGGGTGGGGGCTGTACACCGAGTGGTTAGGCACCCTGATGGGAATCTACGAGACGCCCTACGAGGACTTCGGGCGACTCACATATGAAATGTGGCGGGCATGCCGCCTGGTGATTGATACCGGGATCCACAAGTACGGGTGGACTCGTGCGCAAGCCATTGCCTATCTGCGGGACAACGCCGCACTGTCGGAGCACGAAATCACCACCGAAATCGACCGCTACATCTCGTGGCCCGGACAGGCCCTGGCCTACAAACTCGGCGAGATGCAGATCAGACGTCATCGCCGTGAGGCCGAGACCGCGTTAGGTGCGGCGTTCGACCAGCGGGCATTTCACGACGCCATCCTGGCACTCGGGTCGGTTCCGTTGCCGGTGCTCGAAGCGCGGATGCAGCAGTTTATCGCCGATGGCGGAAAGAACCCCGTCCTGGTGCCATGAGCGCCACTGGCGCTCATGACGTACGGATCAGCTCCGTTTTCGCGCGAACCGGATATTCCGGCTCCGTTCGTCAATAAAGACGGAGAGGCCGGTCACCTTTCCGGCAGCATCACGCACAAACTCCACTGAGCGCATAAAGCGAGCGGCGCCGACGCCGGTGAATTCGTCCTTCCAGAGCCGCGTCAGCGGGATGGGCCCGTGCCGGTAGTGGTGCATGACGAGCCCGCTGTCGCCCACCACCACGCGATACGTCGTCCCGAGCTCTTCACTCGAGTACTCACCGACAAAGTCAGAGAGCGTGCGTGAGGTGCTCGCCGCCCCTTCGTCCAGCCGAGGACGACGCTGGCCGCGATACATGAGCACGGACGGTCCCTGCCGCGGTGTGGTGAACGTCATCATGTCCCGGTAGGCGCTCACCCAGAACGACGAGTCCGACCGCGGGCTCATGGGCGCCGGCGATTCGCGAGTCGCTTGAGATGTCAGACCACTTCCCTGCCGGCTGATGCGCACGAACCAGCCTTCCCCCAGGCGGTACAGCCCGACATAACGATCCAGAACATCGGGCGACACCGAGACCGCCGGCGCATCGGCGTTTGCGTCCGCGACCGGGGCAACGGGCCCCAGCTCCGAGCCAAAGAAGGCGTCGGCTACATCGTATGCGGCTCGGGTGGCGTTGATGGTGCCGGCGTTGGCAAACACGACGACGCCCCCCTTGAACTGCGGAAAGTGCACCACGTACGTGGCGAACTGCGCCCACGACCCGGAATGCTGGAACACGGGTTGACCGCGGTAAGCCGACGACACCAGCCCGAACGCGTAGGTATTGTTGCTGCCGTTGTTCAGCGGCACCTGCGTACGCGCGAGCGCGAGGGCCGTTCGTCCACCGGCTTTGGCTTCGTCGAAGTTGATCACCCACTTCGCCATATCCTCGACGGTCGAGAAGAGGGAGCTCGAGCCCAGCGCGGTGAGGTTGTCGGTTGATGCACGCCATCCGTCGGCGGCGCGGGCATACCCCGTGGCGCGGCCGGTCACGACCTCGGTAAAGTCGTCGTGAAAATGCGAGCGTGTCATCCCTAACTGTCCGAAGATGTTCTCCTGTGTCCACTGTCTGAAGGAGCGCCCCGTGACCTTTTCCACCACACGAGCGAGCAGGTTGTACCCTGTGTTGGAGTAGGTGTACTCGTCGCCGGGTTTGAAGTTGAGCGACCGCTGCGCGTAGGCAAAGCGCAGGATCTGATCGAAGGAGATCACGTCGTCGTATCGCCACCCAGCCAGCGAGAGCGAGCCCGGCCAGTCGCGCAGCCCGCTGGTGTGGTGCACCAGGTGACCAATGGTGATCACATGGCCGACGTCTCCCATTTCCGGGATGTACTTCCTGACGTCGTCGCTGAGCTGGACCTTGCCCTGTTCGACGAGCACAGCGATCGCGAGTCCCGCGAATTGTTTGGACACCGACGCGACGTCGAAGACGGTCGACGGTGTGATGCGCACCTGGTGTTCGAGGTTCGCCATGCCGTATCCCCTCGAAAAAATCGTGCGGCCGTCTCGCACGACGGCCACCGCGAGCCCGGGTCTGGCGCCTTCGTTGTAGGAAGCGAAGATGGAGTCGACGGTGCGCTCGGCGCCTGTCTGGGCCTCGAGGGGCGCCGAAACGAGGAGGAGCGAGGCGAGAGTAAGGGGTAGTGATCGCATGCGGAGATTCTGGTCTCCGTGGCGCGTTCAGGGAAGATTCCGGGAGGCGCGAGTTCCTTTCAAACTTGCCATCGACATCAAGACGGAATATCGTGCTGTGGGACACGGGACTGACCTCAAGCGGAGCGCCGCCCGATGACGGACTACGTGGAGCCACTTACGCTGTGGCGCGGCGGGCTCAACCTCGGCGAGGTAGTCGCGCACCTCCCGGGTAGCCGGAAAGGCGAAGTGTTTGGCCTCTTTCGGCCGACCTCCGCCTTTCAGGATATCGGCAAGCTCATGCAACATCGCGTCGAGCAGCTCCCAGGGACACCAGTGTTTATCTCTCGCTTTGAGGGTCCACCCATCCCCGGACCCGTCAACCTCCGTGCGCTCAGCGACAAGGAGGCAGCGGGTCTTCCCATTGATGCGCAGCTTCTGCTTCGTGACGGCGACGGAAATACCGTCGACACGAGTCTCATCGGTCTTGACCACTACGACATTCCGGAGCTGGCGGGGCCCATGCCGGACCTCTGCCGGCAGCACGGGTTTGAGAAACGGGCGTGGCTGCTATCCGCGACTCTGCGGCGGCCTGAAGAGGGCTGAACGTCCGGCATTGAGGCGCCAACGCCGCTGCCGACCATCCAGCAGGGTGCTTACCACTTCAGCGTTTGCGCACGCGACTGATATGCGGCAACGCGAAGAGGTACAACCCCGTGAAGAGCAGGAGCCCCAGGGGAGGCAGCGGGGCATATGTGATCCACGACGGGGGCGAGCCGCCGCGCCGCGCCATCGTGACGAAGTTCGCCACGACCGTCAGCGTAAAGACTATGGATATCCCGCGGTGAAACCGACGAATCCCGGCACTGGTGTTCATGTCGCGCTCCGCGGTGGCTGGATGATCTTCCAGCTGTTGCCGGCCGGATCCCGGAAGCCTGCGTCTACACTCCCATAACGATCCACTGGCTCCTGAATGAACTCGACACCACGCGCCACCAACTCGGCGTAGCGCGCGCGACAATCGGTCACTGTGAGGACCAGCGGTGGCATGGCGCCTTTGGCGACCATCGCCCGGAGCGTTTGCGCCGTGGCTTCATCGTGGACCGGTGGGCCAGGCATGAACAGTCCCAGCTGGAACGAAGGTTGTTCCGGGTGCTGGACGGTAAGCCAGCGATACGGGCCGTTACGTACATCTGTGTGCACGCGAAATCCGAGCTTGTCCACGTAGAACGCGAGCGCCTCGTCCTGGTTGTCTACATACAGACCAACTACGCCAATTCCCTGGTTCATCATATCTCCTTCGGGGTTGGCCGCTATTTACCGTTGGCCGCGCGGCGACGCTTCTCCAAAACTGCGGTTGTGAGATCGGGGCGCTCTGCCGCCTTCACCACACACGCGGGCACACGGTCGAGCGCAGCGCTGGTGGCGCGTGCCTGAAGACGGATGGCGGTAGGGCTCATGCCCATGATGTCGCGGAAGATGCGGCCGAAGGTCCCCAGACTCTCCCAGCCGGTCGCGTAGACAATCTCCGTGATGCCGAGCTCCGTATCGCGGAGCAGCGTGGCGGCCTGTTCGATGCGTCGTGTCAGCAGGTACCGGTGCGGTGGAATGCCGAAGGCCTGCTTGAACGAGCGGGCAAAGTGAGCCTCGGAGACGCCGCTAACCTCGGCAAGGCGCCTGACGGGCCATTGTTCGTGCGATGCAGCGTCCATCCGGTCCTTCGCTCGCAGGAGACGGCGAAGAAGGGCCGGGTCCTCCAACGGAACGCCACTGGCCGCTTGGCGTCGCGACTTGCCTGGGTGTTCCGATCCCTCGGTTGCTTCGATCCCACTGTCCTCCCCGGCGTCGCCCTTGATGGCGCCAGCGTCTCTGGTGGCTGCGACCGGGCGTTGATTGAGAACGGGCGATTTCACGTGTAGGCGAAATGGAGGCGTCGATTGCGTGACTCCAAACTGCCACCTCAACCTGACAGCTGACAGGCCGTACAACACCTCCCTGCTTTCGAGCGCATGTCGCTGTTGCAACGCGTGGCGCCGCACCAGACGGTGCACTGCGTAGTGCGATAGCCCCGAGTCAGGGAAGAATCACGTCGAGGCGAATTGTTAGCGGTTCCGAGGCCGCTTTCGGATGCCATGTGAACGCATCACGCACCACCTCATCGTTCACACCCGGCCGGCACCGCGTCACCGTGCGCGCTTTACCATCCACCACCCAATACTCGTCAACTGCAGCTTCTTCGATATAGACCCGCCTCTTGACGCCGAGGTCGTAGCGGCGGGAACTGGGCGAAAGAACCTCGACGACCAGAATCGGGGTTGGCGCCGTCTCCCAGTCGCCCACAGGATCAGGATGCGGCTGCCGCACTTGGAGATCGGGCTCCAGCTCCACTTCGCGCCCGATGCGGAGGACAGCACGCGGTGTGAACACGGCTCCGAGACGCTGCGTCGTCACGTAGCCGGAGAGTAGCTCACGCAGGCGTACCGAAATCCACTCGTGCCCATACGTTGGCCCGGGGGTCACGAGCAGCTCCCCATGCACGAGTTCGTACTTGTTCCCGTCCTCCGGGAGCGCGTGCATCTCTTCGAGTGTCCAGCGTCTGGTCTCGATCGCCATGTACATCCTTGGACTCTCCTCGGCGCGGGTCGCGGCGCATGCATGACCGAGGATAGACGTGGCGGGATGGAAGAGCATCATCATTCCATTGCGCGACCCATCGTTTCCACTGCACGCTACGCTCGGCGGGCGGGCCGAGTCAAGGCAACTTGTTTGCGCGATCCTTGTTCCGACGCCGGGCCCCTCCTTCGCCGACGTCTCCCCTCCAGACAGGGGGCCATGACCTACATCAGAACGATCCTTGGCGCACTCTTCGCCAGGAAGTCGTCGGGGCGTTACACTCCCTCCAATCACCTCGCCCCCACTCACCATGCGGCTGCCCCTTCTCGCCATCGCACTCCTCTCACCGGCGCTCACAACCGCGCAGAGCTCTGCCGACGCCTGGTGGCGGCATGTACAAGTGCTCGCCCACGATTCGCTCAAAGGGCGTGACACAGGCACACCTGGTCATGAAAGTGCCTCGCGATACATCGCCGAGCAGTTCCGTATGGCGGGACTGCAGCCTGGCGGAACCGATGGATGGTTCCAGCGTGTCGGGTTCGCGGAGCTGCGTCTTGTTGTCGATCGTGTGTCGCTTTCACTGCGCGAAGGGGAGACGTGGGCACCCCTCACCTTCGGGCGCGACCTGCGTGTCACACCACGACTGGCCACGGGCGATGTCGAAGCCCCAATCGTTTTTGCCGGATACGGCCTCTCTCTCCCGCAGGCCGGGGTCGACGAACTCGCCGGCCTCGATCTCCGCGGCAAGATCGTCCTGCACCTCAATGGCGTGCCAAGCGGTCTGTCGGCCGTGATGCAGGCGCATGGCACGCGCTCCCGCTGGACAGCCATGCAGCGCGCGGGCGCGGTGGGAATCATCGCCATCAGCACGAGCTGGGCCGACAATGCACCGGCCAGCGGTATCACCATCTCGTTGGCCGACACCTCCCTCGACGACACACGCGGACAGCGTATCGCTGCCACCATCAACCCGGCCCTGGCCTCGCGTCTCTTTGCAGGAAGTGGACTGGTGTGGGACTCCCTGGTGGCCCAATCACGACGTGGCGCGCGGCTCCGCGCGGCCCCACTCCGCGTCGCCCTCAAGGCCACTCTCCCCACCACACGACGTGACCTCACGTCGCCGAACGTGGTCGGAGTCCTGCGTGGAACGGACCCTGCCCTGCGCGACGAGGTGGTGGTGTACACCGCCCACTCCGATCACGTCGGAACGGTGCGGGCGCCGCTCCAGGCGTGGACAGCATCTTCAATGGCGCGATGGACAATGCCTCTGGCGTCGCCACGCTCATCGAAACGGCGCGTCTCGCCGCGCAACGCGGCGGCAACAAACGCTCCCTTGCCTTTGTGGCCGTCACCGCTGAAGAGAAAGGACTCCTCGGCTCACGGTACTTCGCCGCACATCCATCGCTCTCACGTGGCACGGTCGTCGCCAATCTCAATACCGACATGTTTCTGCCCCTCATCCCGCTCCGTGGCGTGTTTGCCTACGGCTACGATGAGTCGGATCTCGCCGATGACCTCAATGCCGTGGCCAGCGCTCGTGGGGTCAAAGTCTTTCCTGATCCGGAACCGCAGGAGAACCGCTTCGTGCGCAGCGACCAGTACAGCTTTATTCGCAGCGGCATTCCGGCGCTGGCATTCAAGGTGGGGTACGAACCCGGCACACCCGACGCCGCCACATGGGCAGCATGGGTGCGCGATCACTACCACAAGGTGAGTGACGACCTCACACAGCCGGTGAACCTCGAATCGGCGACGGCCTTCAATACTCTCTACGCCGATCTCGCGCTGCGAGTGGCCAACCGTGCTACACGGCCGGCCTGGCGAAAGGAGAGCTTCTTTGCCACACCGTCCGTGGTACCCTGAAAAAAGAAAGGGCGCGAGCGATTGCTGCGCTCGCGCCCTCAAGGTCTTCGAATCACCCAGCTACTTCATGGCCCGTGCAATCGCACGTTTGGTGTAGACGCGTGCCAGGTTGGCCTTGTAGCTGGCATTCCCGCGTGCGTCATCAATAAAGGCGATCCCGTCAGCGGCCTTTGCCGCCGCCGACGCGGCATCAGCCCCAGCGGCCAGCGCAGCCTCGACTGCGGCGAGACGCATCGGCTTGGGCCCCAGCCCCGTCATGGCCACACGTGCCGACGACACCTTGCCACCACTCGTGGTCAACTGGACCGCAATCCCCACAATCGCATAACCTGATGCGGGATCGGGGTTCTTCTCGTACGCACAGGCCCCGCTGCTCGCCGGAATCCTGATGGCGGTCAGCAACTCGGTGCTGCCGAGCGCCGTTTGGAAGACATCGACGAAGAACTGGTCGGCGCTCACCTGCCGACTGCCACCCTTTCCGGTCAGCTCCATCGTGGCACCTAACGCCATCATCGCCGCAGGCAGATCGGCTGACGGGTCGGCGTGAGCCACCGAGCCGCCGATGGTGCCCATGTTGCGAATGAGGGGGTCACCGATGTGTCCTGCCACCTCCGCCAGCAGCGGCGCTTTGGCCTTGATGAGGGCAGAGCTCGCGACGTCGGCGTGGCGTGTGGTCGCACCGATGACAATGGTACCACCGGATTCACTGATCCCCGACAAACCACTGACACGCCCGATATCAATGAGATGGGCGGGTGTGGCAAACCGGAGTTTCATCACCGGGAGCAACGAGTGCCCCCCGGCCAGGACTTTGGCGTCGTCGCCATGTTGCGCCATCAGGTCGAGTGCATGCTGCACCGATGTGGCGCGATGATACTGGAATTGGGCCGGATACATCGGTCACTTCCCTCCCTTGGCTTGCTGAATGGCGCCCCAGATGGTGGCCGGCGTGAGTGGCATGTCGAGGTGGGTAATGCCGAATGGCGACAGGGCATCGATCACCGCGTTGGCGGCTGCCGCCGTCGAGGCAATGGTGCCCGCCTCACCCGCTCCCTTCACGCCTAACGGGTTCACCGGCGATGGCGTCACGGTGCGATCGGTTTCGAACATCGGGAGGAACTCGGCCTTGGGCAGCGCGTAGTTCATCATTGAACCGGTGAGCAGCTGACCGTTGGAGTCGTACACCCCGCCCTCCCACAGTGCCTGCGCCACACCCTGCGCAATGCCACCATGCAGCTGGCCATCCACGATCATCGGGTTGATCACATTGCCGAAATCATCCACCGCGACGTAGCGCTGCACCGTGACATGGCCCGTGTCGGCATCGACCTCGACCACGGCGACGTGCGTGCCAAAAGGATAGACAAAGTTGCCGGGATTGAAGAAGGTTGTGCTGTCGAGCCCCGGCTCCATGTCCGATGGAATGTTGTGTGCCAGATACGCGGCAAGCGCCACATCGCCAAACGACTTGGAGCGGGATGGAGAGCCTTTCACGAAGTACTTGCCGTCGGCAAAGTCCACATCGGCGGCAGCGGCCTCCAGCTGATGTGCGGCAATCAGGCGCCCCTTCTCCTTCACTTTCTGCAGCGAGAGGAAGAGCGCCGAGCCGCCGACCGCTCCCGACCGCGACCCATAGGTACCCATTCCGAAAGGAATCTTCGACGTATCACCATGCACGACGTCGACGTCGTCAACGGAGCAGCCAAGTTCGTGCGCAACAATCTGGGAAAACGTGGTCTCGTGACCCTGGCCATGCGAATGTGATCCGGTCAGGACGGTGACCTTTCCCGTGGGATGCACCCGAATGGTGCCCGACTCGTAGAGACCGGCCTGTGCACCTAACGATCCCACCACATGGGAGGGCGCCAGGCCGCACGCTTCGATGTACGCGGACAACCCGATCCCGATGTAGCGTCCCTGCGCGCGCGCCGCCGCCTGGTCCTTTCGCAGCTGTGCGTAGTTGACCATCGTGAGTGCGCGATCGAGCGCCGGCTCGTAGTTGCCGGAATCGTACTGCAGGGCCACCGCCGTCTGGTACGGAAACTTTGTCGGCGCGATAAAATTGCGCCGCCGCAACTCGGCGGGATCCACCCCAAGTTGTCCCGCGGCCACGTCGAGTGTGCGCTCGAGTGCGTAGGTGGCCTCGGGGCGACCAGCGCCGCGATAGGCGTCAACGGGCACCGTGTTGGTGTACACCGCCGTCACCTTCACGTGAATCACCGGAATGTCGTACTGCCCCGAAAGCAGCGTGCCGTACAAATACGTGGGTACCGCCGGAGCAAACAAGGTGAAGTAGGCGCCCACGTTGGCCACCGTGTTCACCCGCAGACCGACAATCCTCCCGTTACCGTCAAAGGCCATCTCTACATCCGTGTCGTGCACACGCCCGTGCGAGTCGGAGAGGAAGGACTCGCTGCGGGTAGCGGTCCACTTCACCGGCTTGCCGATGGCCTTGGACACCCAGCACGCCACAACTTCTTCGGGATAGATGAAGATCTTGGAGCCAAAGCCTCCACCGACATCAGGGGCCACCACCCGGAACCGCTGCTCGGGAATCCCGAGCACAAACGCGCCCATGATCAGGCGATGCACGTGGGGATTCTGCGAGGTGACGTAGAGCGTCAGTTCGTCGTTGGCGCTGTCGTGATGGGCGACGCACGCCCGTGGTTCGATGGCGTTGGGAATCAGCCGCTGGTTGATCAGGTGCTGGCGCACCACCGTTTTGGCGCCCTTGATGGCCGCATCGGTGCCATCAGCATCGCCAAGCTGCCAGTTGAAGGCAACGTTGCCCGTGGCGTTGGCATGGACCTGCGGGGCACCGGCGCTCAGGGCGGTCGGGCCATCGGTCACGGCCGGAAGTTCGTCGTAGTCCACCACGATGGCGTCGGCGGCATCGCGTGCCAGTGCCGCCGAATCCGCCACGACCACCGCCACCGGCTCACCGACAAAGCGCGCCGTGCCGACGGCCATCGGGTAGCGGTCGCCGATCTGGATGCCGGCATGCAGCCAGCCCGGCGGAATCGGGTTGACACCTGCCGCCTTGAGATCTGCACCTGTGTAGACCGCGTGCACACCCGGCATCGCCAGCGCCGCGCTGGCGTCGATTCCATTCACCTTCGCACTTCCATAGGGACTGCGCACAAAGGCGGCGTGTACCTGCCCGGCGAGATTGATGTCGTCGGTGTACTTCCCTCGGCCGGTGATGAACCGGCCATCTTCCTTGCGTTTGATGCTGGCGCCAATCATGGGCGCTGCGGTGGCCATGGGAGTGTCTCCTCGCTCAGGCGTTCTGCATCGTGCGCGCCGCGGTCTGCACGGCCTTCACGATGTTGTGGTAGCCCGTGCAACGGCACAGGTTGCCCTCGAGGGCCTCCCGGATCTCGTGTTCAGTGGGATTGGCATTGCGCGCCAGCAGGTCGGCCGCGCTCATGATCATCCCCGGCGTACAAAAGCCGCACTGCAGGCCATGTTCTTCCTTGAAGGCCCTCTGCAGTGCGTGGCTCCCATCGGTGGACAACCCTTCGATGGTCGTGACAGTGCTCCCGTCGGCCTGCATGGCCAGCACCGTGCACGACTTCACACCGCGCCCGTCCATGTGCACGGTGCACGCACCGCATTGACTGGTATCGCATCCGACATGTGTGCCGGTGAGGCCGAGCGCGTCGCGCAGCAGATGCACGAGCAGCGTTCGCGGCTCAACGTCGCGCGAAATCGCGCGACCGTTCACCGTGAGCTGTACCTGGGCCATGACCACGAAACTCCCTTGATGAGCGTGAACGCGCCACACGCGCGCGGGCGGCTAGCTTGCAGCCCGGGTTAGAACACGTCAAGCTCGAGGCTTCCGCCAAACGCCGCCGTCGTTCCCGCGAGGCACTCCTCGGTCGGATCCGCAGGCCTATCGCTCTGGGCCCCGCTTGAGCACACGACCGGGACGTTTGTCGGTAAAGCTCCCGTCCTGGACCATCGCCACTCCGTTCACAAACACCTGCTCGATTCCAGCCGGGTATTGATGCGGATTCTCGAAGGTGGAGCGGTCGGCGATGGTGGCGGGGTCGAACACCACGATGTCCGCAAAGGCCCCCACCCGAAGCACCCCTCGCTGCGTGAGACCAAGCCGTTTTGCTGGCATTCCTGTCATCTTCCGCACCCCCTGTTCGAGGGTCAGCAACTTGAGCTCTCGTACGTAAACGCCGAGCACCCGCGGAAAGGTGCCGTAGGCTCGAGGGTGCGGTTTGCCGTCACCCGGTCGCGTGAGGCGGCCGTCTGACGCAATCATCGTCTGTGGATGCTGCATGATGCGGCGCACATCCGCTTCATCGATGATGTGGTAAATCATCGATGCGCCCCCCTTGAGCTGCCCCTCGATCACCAGCGCCGCCGCCTTCTCGGGGATGGGCTCGATTCCTCGCTGAACCGTCCAGTCGTGGAGGGTTTTCCCCTCCAGCTCGGGCATCCAGGCCACGCGCCCGAACTGGACACGTCTGAGATCGCCTCCCCCACGGTCGTTGAGAAGAAAGTCCACGATGCCACGTTCGATCGAGTCACGAAGGGCAGGGTCCGCGACCCGTCGCGCAAAGGCCGTGTCGCCGTCGGCCAGGGCCCAGGGGGGAATGAGCACCGACAGGCTCGTGGAACTGGCCGTATACGGGTACTGATCGATCTGCACATCGATCCCGCGTTTCCGCGCGGCGTCAACAAGACCTAACGTTCGTGTGCTTGCCCCCCACATCTGCCGACCCACCGCCTTGTGGTGCGTCAGCACCACCGGAATGCGCGCGCGACGCCCGATTTCAATCGCCTCGGCCACACCTTCCATGAGCCCGCGCCCCTCTTCGCGCAGGTGTGAGGTGTAGATCCCCCCTGCACGGGCCGCGACACCCGCAAGGTCAACGACTTCATCGGTCTTGGAATAGAAGCCGGGGATGTACCGGAGCCCGGTGCTCATCCCGAAGGCGCCATCACGCATGCCCTGCTGCACCAACGCACGCATGCGAGCGAGTTCGGCGACACTCGGCGCACGCGCCGCAGCACCCATGACCGACTGGCGAATGGCGTTGTGACCCACGAGGTAGGCGACGTTCATCCCCACACCACCCTTCGCGACACTATCCATGTAGGGCGCGAGCGGCAGCGGCGACCCACCGTCGGGACCGCCAAGGGCAAGGGTTACTCCCTGCCGCACATGTGACTCAGCCGCCGACAAACCCAGCAGGGGCTCCAGGTGGGCGTGCAGGTCGATGAAGCCGGGCGAAACCACCTTCCCGCTTGCGTCGATGACTCGAGCCGCATCGGAGGTGCGCAACGAGATTCGTGAGACGCGCACGATGCGGTCGCCCCGAATGGCGATGTCCCCCCGAAATCCGGGAGCACCAGTGCCGTCGACGATGGTGCCGCCACGGATGAGCAGGTCCCACGCAGGCCGTTGTGCCCCTGCAGGAGCGCTGGAGAGGAGTGTGACGACAGTCAGGACGTGCCGGAGGGACACCCGCATGCGAACCTCGTGTGACGGTGCCCCCCAAATATCCCGCCGGTACCGCCACGCACAACTCGCCCGACCTTACTCGGACGGCAGCGGCGCCTCGATTCCACGCATCGTGAACCCCCACTGCCGCGTGGCCCCGGCATCGAGCCACGGTCCCGCCTTCCAGTCGCCTAACGCTTCAGTGATCGTATCGGGCGCTCCGATGGAGGGGCCAAGGGCGCAGTTCAGATAGGGCGCCTCATCGCGGAACGGGGTCCACCCACGTTTGTTGAACCAGACCCCGAAGTGCGAGATGTCGCGCGGATTCCAGCGAAACTGCAGCACGTGCGAGCCCTCACGCAGGTTGGCCTCCCCGTCCGCCATGTCGAGAAAGAGTTTGCAGGCGTACTTGCGGCCCACCTCGTGCGGCTGGGAAAAGTCCACTGCCCGCGCCCCACCGCGTACAAAGGGCCACTGATGTTCCGACCGCGGCTCTCCCAGCTCGATACCGTGCCGCGCGAACACACGCAGCCGTGTCCCCGCCGTCATCTCGACCCGCGTCTGCTCGGTGAGAGGAAACTGCGGATACGCCGCCCACACAAAGGGAAGTCGTTCACTGCCCTCGTTGCGGCAGGTGTATTCGCAGTGGACCACCCCGTCACGATCGACACGCACCGTGCGCTCGAAGACGTAAGGCAGACGCACGCCCTGCCACCGGCACACTACCATTTGTCCGTCGGCGCTGGTGCGCACGTCGACAGCGGGCTCCTGCGACCAGAGCTCGCCATGATCAGGGAGCTCCACGCCGCCGGCACCCTTCACCCACCCCGGTACGCGGCACGCCCCCACCGTGGGGAAACACTCGTCCATGCCGCCGGTGTCTGCCGTTTCCACGTACGAGCCGCCCTCGCTGGGTGGCCCCATGGGGATGAGCGGGTTCTGCCACAACCACTGACGCCCCGCAAGCCACAACTCGGCGATCTTGCCCCCTAACGATGGAATCACCAGGACCCGGGTGGCCGCGCCACGCAACTCGATGTAGCCGAAGTCGCGGGGGGCGGGGAGTTCGGGAGCTCGCCTGGTGAGAAAGGGAAAGCGCATGACGCCGGGTCAGTTACACGCGCAGGCCGCGCGTGGCGAAAATACGCACAACAGCCTCGCCGATCTTGTTGTTGGGCGTGCTTGCACCAGCCGTGATGCCGATGACCGCGGGACCCGCAGCCGGCATCCACCCGGCCACGTCGGCTTCGTGGTGTTTGACACCGGCGATGCGGTAGTGCAGCGACCCCGACGCCGG
This sequence comes from uncultured Gemmatimonadota bacterium, assembly GCA_902826615.1. GTDB lineage: Bacteria > Gemmatimonadota > Gemmatimonadetes > Gemmatimonadales > Gemmatimonadaceae > RBC101. Next base: position 1,261,780 of record CADEFN010000001.1, on the reverse strand, counting down.
GTCGATGGCCTCCGCGTCTTCCACATGAAACGTTGGCACACTCGCGGCACACAAGGCGGCCAGCGAAATGGTGTTGCTCGAGTTGAAGCCCCCCACCACAATCATGGCGTCCAGCTTGTCGCGCAGCAGCTCGATCACCGCATCCTGACGGTCCTGCGTGGCCGAACAGATGGTGTCGAAGGTGCGGAAGTGTGCCTGCCGGTGAGCGCTGCCATGGAGCCGCTGCATGGCGGCACCCACACGCTCCCCGATCTCGAGCGATTCACTCGCCAGCATCGTGGTCTGATTGGCCACACCAATCCGGGCAAGGTGCACGTCGGGATCAAAACCCGGTGACGCGGCGTGCCCAAAGGCGGAAAGAAAGGCCGCGCGTTGTTCGCCGCCGGCCGTGCCAGCGGCCAGTGCCTCGAGATACGCGATAACCGCCTCCGCCTCGCTGAGGTCGCGCACCACCAGGTAGTGCCCCCCGGCGTACTTGAGCACCTGCGACGCCGTGGCGCGAGTCTCCTCGTGATAGTACTTGCCATGGATGAGCGCGGTGAACCCTTCACGCGCATACACCTCCACCCGCTTCCACACGTTGAGGACCGACCCACAGGTGGTATCCACCACCACACACCCATGCGCCCGCAGCGCCTGGAAGTCGGCCATGGTCACACCAAACGCGGGAAGGATCACGACATCTTCGGGCCGCACGGTGGCATAGTCAAAACGTGGCTCCCCGTCACGGGCGTTTTCGACCGGCTCCATGATGGAGATCCCCATCTCGCGCAGGGTGGTATTCACATGCGGGTTGTGGATGATCTCACCGAGCAGCCAGAGGTGGCGATCGGGAAACTTGCGCCGCGCCTGGTAGGCGTAGTCCACGGCGCGCTCGACGCCATAGCAGAAGCCGAACTCCTTGGCGAGCCGCACCGTCACCTCGCCCACGGTGATGCGGTTGTCGCCCGCACGCATGCGATCGACAATGGCGTCGGTGTAGGCGGCATCCAGATCGCGCTGCACATCAGCGCCCAGACCGAAGCCTTTCCTGAAGTAGGTATCCGGGGTGCCGGTCATCCGGTCACACGGGGGCGCATGGCACGCGCTTCGTCGGTGGTCATTCGGTAACGCTCCAGCAATGCAATGAAGTCGGGGGCCCAGGCCCGTGCCTTCGACGCCCCGGCGGGCACACAAACCAGCACCAGGTACCCGGCCGCCCGCAGCCGATCCCCATCACCAAAGAAATCAAAGTTCAGCGTCAGAGACGTGGCGCCGACGCGCGACACATAGGCCAGGACCGTCAGCCGTTCGTCCAGCGTCGGTGGCGACTCGAAGTCGACATGCATGGCGCGCCGCGGAATGGAGAAATCCCAGCGCTGCATGAAGTCCCGGTGCGACACCCCAACACTCCGCAGCAACTCGGCTTCGGCCAGTTCCATGAACCGCGTGTAGGCGTCATAGCGGATGATGCCGGCATAGTCCACGTCACTCCAGCGGACATACTCGCGGATAACGAATGGCGCGTGGTCCGTCACGAGGCCTCCGACTCGCCCCACAGCGGCGCACTCAGCAGTGGCGCGAGCGCATACGCCGTGATGATTTCGTAGGCTTGCTGCCGGTCCACCAGCCCCCGGGTGAGAATGCCCACGGCACCGGCGCCATGTTTGGTGCCGGTTGTCGCACAGACACGATCCATCGCGTGCCCCAGCTCCACACCATTACGCACATGGGCAGCCACCGCCGGTGGCAGCGCCATCGAGAGCGACCCGCCGACAAAGACACGGCCATCTCGCGTCGCCACCGCGGCCCAGGCGCAGGTGCGCAACTCGCCATCGGCATCAACCACACCACCCTCGAGCCCGATACCGAGATCGGCATTGATCGCGTCACGAGCCGCCACGGCGCGCTGACGTGCGCCGCGAATGGTCTCGGCGTCACCCCAGGGCTGGTCGGGCACGCCCGACGCCACCGCCACCGATCGGACCTCGGCCGCGACATCGTGGTGCCTAACGACATTGGTGACACTGGCCACCTTTACCGGATTCGCCGAACCGACCGCCACCAGGATCATGCGTCTTCAATGAGAGTGAGCTGGAAAATCTAGCACCTCGCAGCCCCTTCTTGCGCCCACGCGCCCCGGGGGTATGCTAGGGCAGTCATGGGTCAGCTCGCACGGTCTTCCGATGAAGTAGTCCGGCTTACGCCCTCCAGTGGGGCGCGGTTCTCTCACGTGGGCGAACGCTTGTGGCTCGACTTCGTCAACACCGACGACATGCGCCATGGCGCCCGCTTCGACCTGCTCCGCGATTTCGAATCACTGGTGCGTTTCCTCGAGGAAGCCGGCATACTCGACGACGAACGCAGCAGCGGAATGCGGCGACGGGCCCAGCAACAGCCCGCGGGTGCCGCCGCCTCGCTGGTGGATGCCCGGCGCACGCGTGCGGCCCTGCGCGCCTTGGCAGAACGGGGACTGAACTCCGAGAAGGCCCGCCAGGATGCGCTGAGCGAGATCAATCGGGTATTGGGACGGTCAGCGGGCACACGCAGGGTCGAACCACGCGCCGACGGCTCCTTTGCACGGAGTTTTGTGCCGGTAGGTGATGCCTTTGCCGCCCTGATCATTCCCGTGGTGGAGTCGGCGGCCGACTCCCTGATCAGTGGAGACCTGGTGCGCGTGCGTCGCTGCGGTGATGCCAGATGCTCACGGGTGTTTCTCGACCACACACGCAATGGCCGACGGCGCTGGTGTGAAATGGCCACATGCGGCAACCGCGCCAAGGCGGCGCGGTTTCGGGCTCGGCATACGGACGGCCGAGCCGCCAGCGCCTGACCTACTCCTGAACGCCAGCCGTCGCCGACTGGCGGACGTACCCCATGTCCACGGCGTAGCCCTTCAGACGGCGCTGCAACATCCGCCGACCACGGAAGAGGCGTGATTTCACCGTCCCCTCCGGCACACCAAGCTTTTCGGCTATTTCTGCGTAGCGCATGCCGTGTACGTCACTCATGAGGACCGCCGCGCGATACTCTCCCGGCAGCGCCTCGATGGCTGAGACGATCTCCTCGTCGATATAGGAGTCGTAGTAGGCGCCTTCGGGATCTGCCTCGCCCACAACCTCAAAGGCGAATGGCATGTCCGGGTCATCGGTCGAGACCACTTCGCGCGCGTCAATGCGGCGCTTGCGGCTCACGAAGATGTGATAAAGAATCGTGAACAACCACGCCCGCATGTTGGTGCCGGGACGGAACTGCTCCCAGCGCTCGATGGCACGCAGGTAGGTGTCCGACACCAGGTCCTCGGCGTCATCACGACACCGGGCAAGTTTGAGCGCAAAGCTGTACAGCGACGGCAGGTGCCGCTGGGCGTCCGACTCAAACCCCGCCCGCGCCACTACATCCCGCAGGCCCGGCCCGACCATGGTCCCCTCGAGGTCAAGTGCCGATACGTCAATCGTGCCGATCTCGAGCAGTTCGGCAACAGACGTCATGCGGACACCCCTTCGCGAGCATGGGTGCCCACAAAGCGCTTCAGATCGCTGGTGATGGCGCGCAGCATCTCGGCGTCACGATTCACCTTGGACATCATCAGGGCGCCTTCGAGCGTGGCGATGATGAAGCGCGAAAGCCGCGCCGTGTCCACGTCCTCGTTGAGCGAAGGCCGCGCTTCCCAAAGCAGCGACTGCAACTGACCAGCCCAACGATCAAACACCGTGGCAAGCCGTTCACGGAACCCTTCGTGCATGTCGGCCATTTCCGAGGCCAGGTTCCCGAATGGCGACCCGATGCGGAAACCGCGCTCGGTTTGCAGTGCGACGAGCGAATCGATGAACAGGTTGAGCCTCTCCAACGGCTCAATCATGGGCTCACGAAGGATGGCGAGCCCACGTTCGGCGAAACGCTCGAACTGGCGGCTCAACACCTCGAGGCCGAGTTCGTCCTTCGACCGGAAGTAGTGATAGAAGTGGCTCTTGCCACTGAGCTGGGCGCGATCAATGACGTCGTCGACCGAGGTTCGCTTGAATCCTCGCTCGGCGATCAGCGCCGCAGCGGCATCGATGATTCTCGTTTTGGTATTGGTCACGCCTGAAGCTTAGGACCGCACGGTCCGAAGCACAACAGCTTTTTCCCCTTATTTGGTGATCGTTTTTTGGATACTTTGTCGCAATGCGTTACACAGCAACGACTTACGCTCTCACGCCGCGATAGGACCCCACGGTCATACGCCCCCCGGATCGAATGGAGCCCACGCTTTGCCCCGCTTTACCTTTCGCGCATGCCTCAACTGACCGTGGAACGCACGTATCTCCACTTGCCCGACCTGTCGCGCCTTCGGGTCGGAGAGGTGCCCGCCATAGCAGCCGAGGTAGTTGAGATCCGACCCTGCCCCGTCGCCACGGCCCGTGAGCTCTACCACCAGGTAGGAGCCGCGTACCACTGGCACGACAGGCTGGGTTGGAGCGACGACACCTTCGCCGAGTACCTCGGTCGCGATTCGGTGCGGGTGTTCGAGCTACGAACGGCGGGCGAGCGTGGCGGCTACTTCGAACTCCTGCGCCACCGTGACGGCTCAGTGGAAATCGCCTACTTCGGCCTCATGGCGCACGCCTTCGGCAAGGGACTTGGCCGCTGGCTCCTGGAGCAGGCGGCGCGGGAGGCCTTTGCCTGGGGCGCCACACGTGTCTGGCTGCACACCTGCACCCTCGACGCCCCCTCGGCGCTGCCCAACTATCTCGCCCGCGGCTTCGAACCCTATGCGCGTGATCAGTACACTGTCACCCTGCCCGGGACGGACGGCGCCTAACGTTTCCCGCGTCGGCGCGGGTTCACTCGCGCACCATCACGTGATTTGCGATGGCGGTCGACTTCACCGCGAGAACGGGTGTCGCGATCACGGCGCTTGCGGCGGGCATCGTCTTCGCGCTCCTGACGACGGCTGGGCTCGTGCGGCGTCCACGGCCGGTCCAGCAGTTCCTGCAGTTCATCGAGTGTTTCGGCACGCACACTGCCACGCTGGCCGCGGTGCACCACAAAACGCACGGCGCGGTCGAGGGCCGGTACCTCTTCGCTGACCAGGGTTCGCGCCATCTTTTCCGGCAGCACCAGCCGGGCAATCGCCTGCGGCGCCTCGCCGGCGGCACCATCCTCGACGTCGTAGTCGATACCGACAGGGTGCCCTCGAATCTCGACGTGATCGGGGAGCGCAAACAAGCGCGTGCGTTCCGCTGGATCGACCAGGCCAGAAAAATCGAGCCGCAGCTGGGCCAGCCGATACTCCCGCATCGACCCCACACCGGCCAGCAGGGCTCGATAGGCATCACGCAACTCGGCGAAGCCCAGGCGCGGGGTGCGCCCGCCCGATCGTCTGTAGAGTTCGCGGGCTTCGAGAATGCCACGCTGATTGGCACGCACCGCCGGATGCCGAGCTTCCTCACGCGCCATCGCCTCGGCGAGGGCCCGCTGACATGACGCCGCCTCGTCGCCGAAGTCGTCGAGAAACGCTTCGTCACGTTCCAGCTCGAAGCCGAAGTACGTCACCCGTGTGCGTCGGAGCAAGGCATCCTTGCGCTGATCCCCGTCGTACACCACTTCGGGCTCGCCACGCACGGCATACTGGCGCACGAGATCGTTTGGTACCTGCGTCCCTTCCACCGACGCACGGGGCACACCAAACCGGTCGGCGAAATAGCGCAACGAACCGGCCACCGCGCCCCACGAGCCGCACACACTACTGCGTGACACCCTGGCTTCCTGCCCGTCGGCCGTTTCCTCGTCGATGACAAGGTCAAACGGCATGATCCGCGCGAGCAGGTCGCAAAAGGCGCGACGGATGGCGTCATCCACCAGTGGCATCCGCTGCGGCAGCTCAAAGCCTACCGCGCGACAGACACTCGCCATGGCCAGCGCGGTATCCTCGATAGCCTTCACCAGCACACCACGCCGTTCCGCCCATAACCCGATGGCCCCTTCATCAAAGAGCTGACGCGGGAGTCCATACACCTCACCCAGGTACCCTGCCCGTGTGTAGGCGTCGGCATACACGTTGTAGGCAGTGAGGTGATCGCTTCCAGCCACAATCAGTCCCGACAGGTCACGCTGGTCACGTGTCATGCGGTGCAGACTCTCGACGCTGGCCATCACCGCCAGGTAGGGAAGCAGCCTGGTGTCGGCATGCGCGATGAGCTCGGCCCATGGTCGCTCGACAGGAAGGGCCTCGACCATGCGGCCATATCGCGACAGCCGGCCCTGCTCCACCACGCCACGAGCCTCGAGATGCTGCAATGCCCGCCGATACGCGCCGTGATCGAGGGCCACCGGAAGATCGAGTTCATCGGCACGCACGCCAAGCCCGGCGCAGGTGAGCGCCACCCGCTCACAGTCCCCGGCCAGCTGGAACTCGGGCGCCGTGGGTCGCAGGTTCGAAAACTCGATGTCGCGGTCACTGAGAATGAACACCCGCCCGCCTTCCACGCGCCCGTGCACACGCCCCGCCATCTGCAGGATCTCGTTTGTGCCAAGATGCAGCCGCGTGAGCACGTTCTTGCCACGTTCCACCACGTTGGCAAAGCGCGTGTCGTCGATCACCACCGTATCGAGCCCACGGATGTTCAGTGCGCTCTGCCCCGCCGCGGTCATGGCCAGGAAAAACGGCTTGGGGGCCCCTTCTTCCAGAAAGGGACGAATTACCCGGATCGGCTCGCCCCCATGGTAAAACGCCGACGTGATCCGCTGAAACCGGTCGCCCACTGCACTCGACACCTGTTCCACGCTGGCACGGGTGGGAAGAAACATCCCCACGCCACGCTTCTGCTTGCTCACACCCTGCAGAAAGCGGTCGTCGAGAAAATTGGCGGGATCCTTGCGCACCACGCGCACATCCGCCGCCCGCGCCGGATCGAAGGCCGAACTCTGGATGACGGCCGCGGCATTGAGGTACCGCGCATAAAACGACGGATCGACGGTGGCCGAAAGCCAGATGTACCGGCATCCCACCCGTTTGCCTAACGCCAGACACAACTCCAGCTCGGCCGAGGTCTGGTGGATTTCATCGATGATCAGGGTGTCGCGCGGCAGAATGTCGCCATCCTGAAACCAGCGCCGCGCGATGCCCGTGGTCACGATGATCACGTTCCACGTCGGCGTCTCGGGCGTCGCCTCACGCTCACGGTTGACCACGCCCACCTTGAGCGTGTCGGTCCGCAGGATGGCCTGGGCGATCGGCCGCACGGCGAGGGTCTTTCCGGTGCCCGTTCCGGCAACTATCCCGAAGCCCTTCCCCCCACGGGCGAGGGCCCGGATCTCCTCACCATGTTCGCGCTCGAGCACCGTGTCCACCTGGAGTCCGAGCGCGAGCTCGATGGTTTCACAGGCTGCGCGCGTGGGGGCGATGACAATCACGCGCCCGGTGGGAGGCTCCGCCGCCACGAAGGCGGCGTGGTCAGGGGGTAGCGCGCGATCGCGAATTTCGTTCAGCACGCGTCAAGCTAACACGCGTGGTTGCCTCTCCGGGCCTTCGCCATGCCCCGGATTGAGGGTGTTACGGCTTTTTGGGCTTCTCCTGCTTGCGGCCACTCGAGTCTGGCACCACTTCGCCGAAAATCACGCGGCCATTCTTGGGCTTGGTCCTCACCGCCGTCGCGCAATCGGTAAGCGCGGGCTGCTGGGCGGCCGGTACACCATCGAGCCACACGCGGCACATCCCCGGCGGGGGCCGATGTTCACGCGGAATGGTTGTGTCGGAATCCCGCTTCTGTGCCGTGAAGGAGCGCACCGGCTGTCCCAAAGTGATTCTGGGAGAAGCCAGCAGCATGATCACTCCAGCAGCAACAATCCAACCTGCACGCTTCATCAGTCCTCCGAAGACCTTCGCAGGTTGTAGTGCAGGGCTGATGCCCTGTTGACCCTGAACGCAACCTCGGCGCTAAACATATGCCCCGCAATCGGTTGACGAAATCAGGCTACCTGCGTCACACCTCGACTGTCCCGCGCTACGGACGCTCCAACAGTGCAACGAGGACACCCCGCGCACCGTTGGAAGTGACCTACACGCCGAGGCTCACAAGGTTGCCGAGGTTCCCTCAGTCGCCGAAGGCGATGCCCGACGCGCGGGCAGTGCGCATGATGTCGTGATTGAGCTCGACGCGCTTCTGGGAGGCGAGCACGTCCGCAATGGGAATGGCCACAATGTGAGGCGACTGCAGTGCCACCATGTGACCCCACTTCTGCTGCTCGATGGCCTCGATGGCCGCCCCTCCAAAACGCATCGCCAGCAGTCGGTCGTAACCCGTGGGGGACCCCCCGCGCTGCAGGTGGCCGAGCACGAGGGAGCGTGACTCCTTGCCGGTGCGTTCCTGGATTTCCCAGGCAATGCGCCCCGCGATGCCACCCACTCGCGTGGCCTGCCCCGGGAGTGAGTCGCCCAGCACGGACTCCTGCCCACCAACGGGGTAGGCTCCCTCGGCGACCACCACGATGGAGAAGTGACGCCCGGCGCCGTCCCGCTCGCGCACCTTGTCACACACCTTCTCGATATCGAAGGGGATTTCGGGGATCAGGATCACGTCGGCGCTGGCGGCCACGCCGCTGTGCAGCGCAATAAAGCCAGCGTTGCGCCCCATCACTTCCATCACGATCACCCGATCGTGACTTTCGGCGGTTGTGTGCAGTTTGTCGAGTGCCTCGATGGCCGTGTTCACCGCCGTGTCGAACCCGAACGTGGTGATGGTGCCACTGACGTCATTGTCGATGGTTTTGGGCACCCCGACGATCTTCATGCCCCGCTCATGCAGCTTCTGCCCGATGCTGAGCGATCCGTCACCGCCGATGGTGAGAATCGCATCGATGCCCAGCCGCGCGGCATTTTCCATGAGTTCACCCGAACGATCGATCTCGCGATACGACCCATCGGGTTGCAGGACAGGAAAATGGAAGGGATTCCCGCGGTTGGTCGTGCGGAGGATCGTCCCCCCCAAATGCCCAATGCCGCGCACGCTATTCCGTGTGAGGGGGATGATGTCGTCCTCACCCAGCAGGCCATAGTAGCCGCGGCAGATGCCGAGTACGTCCCAGCCACGGCTGGTCGCAGAGAGGACGGCGGCCCGGATCACCGCGTTGAGACCGGGGGCGTCGCCGCCACCGGTGGAGAGAGCTATGCGCATAGTAGGACGAAAGAGAAAACGCTCCGACGAGCTGGGAGCGTCGCGTCAGGACACCGAAGGGTCGCTTCGCAGCAGCTGCACGATTTCGCCGGGGCGCGCGTGACGACCCAGCAGGGACTTCTGGAAAATCATGAGGCCATCCCGCGCCACCTCGAACCGTCCGCCACCAGAGGGGACAAGTTCAACCGTGGCTTCGGGAAATGCCCCCCGAACCTCGGCCGCCAGACTGGCGGCCCGCGGTTCGTAGTTTCACACGGTGCAGTATTCGATGCGAACGTGCATGGGTGGTGAAGATGTAGAGGTCAACGCGGCGGCAGTGGCGCGCCCATCAGGTTGGCCATCGACCGAAGCACGGAATCCTGCCGCAACACCACCGTGGTGAGTGAATCGATGCGATCCTGCAGGTCCTGCTGCGATCCCTGCAGCTCCTGAACGGCTTGCGCCATGTCGGTCACAGTCTGAGCCATGTCGATGTCGTCCCGCGTCGGGAGCCCGCATCCCATAGCAAGGCAGATCAGCAGCGACGAAGCAATACGGGACGGGCGTGACATATGGGGAACGGTATCGGGAGCTGGAACGAGACGAAAGGGCTGAGCGGTGCCGCGAAAATGATTGCAGTCGCAAGGAAATGGTACGGGACGCCAGCAATCGTTTGCGTAGGATTGCCGCATGACCCAACGGCCCCTCGCCGCTTCGTTATGCGCCCGCAGAAAGGCCGGCTTTGTTCTTCCAGAGCTGGTGCTCGTTCTCGTCATCGTTGGCGTCCTTTCGGCTCTGGCCCTGCCCCCGCTTTGGCACGCCCGCGACCAGTGGGCGGCTGACGGGGCGGCGTCGCTTGTGGTACGCGCGGCGGCGGACGCGCGCCACCTGGCTCGGCAGCGCACCCAGCGGATTGCGCTCCATATCGATACGACGGGCGCCGTCCTGCACCTCGCGGCTGGGCCCGACACCTTCGCCACACATGCCCTGCACGAAATCTTTGGTGTCACGCTGCAAACGACGCGTGATTCCATCGCCTGGTCGGCCAGTGGGCTCGGTTACGGCGCCGCCAACACCCGCATCATCGTGCAACGTGGATCGGCGGCCGAAACGGTCATTGTCAGCCGGCTCGGACGCCTGCGACGATGAGTGACGTCACCGATGATCTGGCGGAACGGCGCCGCGATCTGCGAGCGCTGATGCGGCTCGCCTTACGCGCCCGAGCCGAAGTCGAAGCCGGGCATGGAGACACGATCAATCGGCTGCCCCAGGACGCGCTCGATCGTGCGGACCATCGCAATTTCGTCGGGCGCCATGAAAGTGAAGGCATCCCCGGTCTGCGCCGCCCGGCCCGTGCGCCCGATGCGATGGATGTAATCTTCGGCTTGTCCCGGCACGTCGTAGTTGATCACATGACTGATGCCGGAGATGTCGAGTCCGCGCTGGGCGATGTCGGTGGCCACCAGCACACGAACGGCCCCCGTTCGAAAGCCTTCGAGGGCCGCGTTGCGTTGCGCCTGCGTCTTGTCGGCATGCATGGCTGACGCTTCAATGCCGGCATCGTTGAGCCCGCGCACCACCTTGTCCGCCCCATGTTTTGTGCGCGTGAAGACCAACACCGAATCCATGTCGGGCTCCTTGAGCAGCGCCACCAGGAGCGGCGTCTTTCTGGCACCCGGCACCGGATAGACGGCGTGACGCACGGTGTGCGCTGCCTGGCTGCGACGCCCCACCTGCACCACAATCGGGCGCCGGAGATACTTGCGCGCGAGTGCCTCGACCTCGGGGGGCATGGTGGCGCTGAACAACAGCGTTTGCCGGTACGGTGAAATCCCAGCCACAATCCGGTTGATCTGCGGCGCGAACCCCATGTCGAGCATCCGGTCGGCCTCGTCCAGCACGAGGATCTCGAGTTCGTCGAGTGACACGTTGCGGCGTTCCATGTGGTCGATCAAACGCCCCGGCGTCGCCACAATCACATCCACCCCCGACGACAGCGCCTTTTCCTGCGGCTCATAGCCTACACCGCCGTAGACTGGTGCCACGTCGATTCCGGCAAAGAGGCCATACTTCCGGAACGACGCGTCCACCTGCTGGCACAGCTCACGTGTTGGCGTGAGGATCAGCGCTCGCAAGCGTCGTGGGCCATCCAGAAGCCGCTGCACAATCGGGAGTGTGAAGGCAGCGGTCTTTCCTGTGCCGGTTTGCGCGAGCCCCATCAGATCGCGCCCACGGAGGGCCAGCGGTATCGCCTGCGTCTGAATCGGGGTCGGGTGGGCATACCCCGCCGCCTCGACCGCCTTTAGCACGCGCTCGTCGAGCCCAAGCGAGGAGAACAGGGGCGTGTTTTCGACCGACGTCTCGTCGGACAACGAGGTGGCAGGTTCAGGTGCAGCAGTCGTATCCAGAGCAACGGGCGCTGGCCCCCGGGAGGATGACCGGCGGGAAGAACGCTTGGCAGGTGTCATGTAGAGAGGGGAGGTAACCCTCCCGAGGTGAAAACTCAACCAGGAGTGGCCGATCGGCTCGCAGCATCGAGATGCGGCAGTAGTGATTCCAGCACCGCCGCCGGTACCTCCTCGGCCAGCACATGCCCCGCCGTCTCCAGCAGTCGCGTGTCCCAACCGGCGCGCCCGTCCATGCGCCTGCGAGACGCCCGTGACCGTACAAGCAGGTCGCGGCCACCAAGGAGCAGCAGCACCGGCGCCGTAATGCGGGCCAGATCGGCGTCGGTGCGCGGAGCAAAGCGATAGTGATGGAGGAGGGCACGCAACGCGAGGGCAAAGGCGGGATCGGCGGTGGGGGCCCAGTACTCGTCCACGTCGCGTGTGCCGTGTTCACCCTCCTGGCCGTACACGGCCCGGAGCACCAGGGGAATACTCCAGCGTGGTACCGCATAGGGCACCAGCGGTGCCGCCAGCGGCGGGGTCCCCAGACGGGCGAGTGTTACAAAGCGAACCGGGGCCAGCCCAACAGGCGCCAGCAGGGTCAGGCTCTGCACCCGTCCGGGGTGCATTGCGGCCAGATCAAGCGTGATCCCACCGCCTAACGAATGGGCGACGATGTGCGCCCGGGAGATGGCGGTCGCATCCAGCACGGCAGTGGCAAAGTCGCGCATCGACTCCGCGGTGTAACACGCCGGGTCACCCGGTTTGCTCGAGGCCCCGTGACCCCGCAGGTCCATTGCCATCACCCGGCGCCCCGTTGCCAGCACGGCCGGAAGCAGTTTCCTGAAGAAGTAGGCCGAACACCCCCACCCGTGAATGAACACCACCGGGTCGGCGTCGGCCGGTCCTCCCTCGACCACACGTGCCACCTCCCCACCAGGAAGATCCAGCAGACGCGCCGTGAGCCCGGGCTCGCGCGCGGGATACCACTGGTCCACAGGAAGACGACCCCGGAAGGCTGATGCGATCACAGCGTCTGGCGTGAGGCAAACGTGAAGGGAGAAGACTAGTGCGCCTTCTCCCTTCTCGCGACGAGTGGTCAGTCAATAACCGGCAGCTTCACGTTAGGAGCAGCGACCAGGTCCGGTGTCGGCGACCGAGACGTCGCCGCCTACCGTTCAGGTGGGACCGTGCTCAGACGAACTCGACGGTATACCCCAGTAAACGAGCAATGAGAGCCAGACGGAAGGTGACCTCGACTTCGAGCCCGGCTTCACCACGCCCCTGCAGGTCCCGGAAGGGCCAGGTGACATCCCGACCAGACTCACTGAGCTGAGTCTTGGCTGGCCGCCAGACGAGGTCGCGGTCGCGGTCGTCGAGCAAGCGTGTGAAAAGGCGTTCCCATCCCTCGTGACGCTTGAGCAGGCCAAGGCGAGCTACCAGCTCCAGCCAATAGAGGGTGAAGGACATGTCGCCGTCGGCGACGGTACGGGTGCTGAGCGGATCTCCCAGCAGTACATACGGACTTGGGAGGGCTCGCGCGCCGAGCGCTTGCGCCGGGGCATGACGCGGAAGCGGGCGGGTGAAGTAGAGCGCCAGCCGATCAATGAGATCGTCGTGCTCAATGCGGTACGCCGGCATGTAGGCCAGCATCATCAGGATGTGGAGCGTGGGCGGGAATGCGTCGGGCGCGAGTGCGTGCGTGCCCCCCAACTTCACCCACGGGTCGTCGAGCAACGGTGAGGCGATGTATTCGTCGACACGCCCGAGCAGGCGCTGCGCCGCCCCGCGAAGACGCGGGTCGAGCTCGTAGCCAGCATGCGCAAGAGCGGCAGCGGCCGCCCCGCGCAGCTGCCCGCGAGACCAGGCGACGGTCTCACTGTCGCGCCCGTTCGCCGCCAGTTCGTACAGGAAACCGGGATCGGTGTCCTCTGCCAGTAGCCTGAAAAGTGGGCGCCTCGCAGCCTGAAACGGGGGGGCGTCCTTGTCCCAGCCGAGTTCGAGGAGGCGATGGACGGCCGTGGTGGTGCCAACACTCTTTTCGGGTTTGCGCGATCCGTTGTCAGGCACGGCAAGCATCGCGTTGTTCCAGATCCCGTCGACACTTTGCACAACCGCCAGACGAATCGCCTCGGCGTTGGAGAAGGCGAGCGCGCTGGCCTTCGGCGGGGTCTCAGAACCATCGAGGAGTTCCTTGATGATCCTGTACTGCACTGATGATGTCGCGTTATCCAGCAGCCAGCCGCCAGGGAAGTCTACCTGTGGAGGAGGCGGCGGAGGTGGTGGTGGCGGCGGCGGAGCCGGAGGCGCCGGAGGAAGATCACCATCATCATCGAGCAGCTGCATCGTGCCGGGAAAGTCAGGTTAAACTGTTTGCCAGCATAGCTTTACCATGCTTCCGCTACGCCGAGGGTTTCTGGCGGCGTAACGATATCGATTCTGAGCGGCACCGCTAGTACTGCGCAGTTGCTAGGTTCAGTTCCAGTTTGGAGGACATGTGCGCGGCGAGTTCATCGATGTCGGAGGAACGCGGCTGTATTGCTACGCTGCGGGGACGCGTGGGAAGGGAGACCCGATTGTGCTCCTTCACGGGTTCCCGGGTTCGTCCCATACGTGGGGCGCGCTCACACCCATGCTGCCGCAGGGCCGACGCGCGATCGTAGTGGATCTCGCTGGATGCGGCCGTAGCGATCCACCCCCTGACTCGGACTTTTCGGTAGCCGCACATGGCCGGCGGATTGGACACCTGCTCCAGGCTCTCGGTGTTTCGCGTGCGTGCGTCGTTGGTCATGGCTATGGCGCAGCGGTGGCTCTCTGCCTTGCCGCCCAGTCGCCTGCGGCCGTCAGCGAACTGGTGCTCATCTCGCCTGGGTCCCCTTCCGACTGGCCTTCCCCGATCGGAGGCACCCTGGAATGGCGCACGCTGTCGCTTCCGGGCGTTGCCACCGACTGGAGTGCGCGACTGGTCGCCATGTCCATCAAGCGCTGTTATCTCGACGAGGCTCGGGGTCTTCACAGCGCTGAGCAGTTTCTTCTCCCATACACCAACGGCGGCTACGGCGTCTTTCGCGCCCAGGCGCTCGCACTCGGACGGGATCGAAGCGAGGGCGTTCCCGATCTTACTCGGGTAACGGCCCGCTCGACTGTCATATGGGGGGATCTCGACGCGATCACGAGTCACGAAGACGCACTTCAGCTCGTCCGCACCCTGCCGCATGCTACTTTGGAAGTTCTTCCGGGTTCGGGGTTCTGCCTTCCGGAGGAAACCCCCGAGCATCTGGCTGCACTCCTCTCTCGACTGCTGTTTACGTGACGGACACACGGCTTGAGACCTTTCGCGCGATGGTGGCGCGGAATCCCGGCAACGCACTCGCGCGTTTTGGCCTGGCCAACGAAGCATTGAAGGCCTCGCTCTTTGCCGAGGCCGAGGAACATTTGCGGGCGTATCTGGCCTCGTACGACGACGAGGGAAACGGCTATGGCCGCCACGCCGAGGCGCTCGTGGCGCTTGGCCGGGTAGAAGAAGCACGTGAAGCACTGCAGCTCGGAATAGAGGCATCGCACCGGTTTGGTCACCCCGGTATGGCGAGCGAACTAGGTGACCGCCTGGCGTCCCTGGAGGAGTCGGAATGAACCTGCATCGTGTTCTGATGGTGGTGGCGGTGAGTCTTCCCTGCACCACGGCCGTGGGGGCGCAGCAGGTATCAGCGCCGCTGCTGCAATCCGTTGGAGTTGGCACGCGGGTGCGCATCTCGGCGCCATCGCTCCGTCGGGAGCGGTTTGTGGGCCGTGTGGACTCGCTCGAAGCGGGTGAGATGGTGCTCGACACCACGGGTGTCCGGCGTCGGCTCGGCTTTGAGATGGGTCCGGTGCTGGTGGAGCAATACCGCCGCGTGCGGGTCCGGACTGCGGCCATCGAGCAGATCGAGGTGAGCGCGGGCCGCACCACGCGATCGGCGACCATCAAAGGGATGCTGATTGGCGGCGCGATCGGCGCGGCACTGATCGGGTTCGGGCAGGCCCCCGAGGTGAACCCGACCTTCCAGGACTTCCTCAAGGGAGCCCCGATCGGCTTGGCGATCGGCGTGGTGGTGGGCGGCGGTGTCGGCTACGCGTTAGGCGGGGAACGCTGGGTCCCCGGCGAAGCACCGCGTTAGGTCAGCCGCGTACCTGGCGGGCGGCGTCGAGGACGTTGGCGATGTCGCGCGACAGGGCGCGGGCTTCCTGGGTGGCCCCGCTCACGTCCTGAATGGCCGACTGCACACCGGCCGAGCGCAGGGCAATGAGGTCGACGCGCATGCTCTGCAGCATCAGCGACGCACTTTCCAGTTGGGCCACGAGGGTTTCTCGCCGCGACGCCAGATCGGCAAGCGTGGTCCGCTGACGCTCGAGGAGTTCGATGCGCTGATCACGCTCTCGTGACTCGGGTTGCGCGCGTGCATTGCCGATCCGGGAGTCGAGGTCCTCGAGCACGCCGGGACGCACGTCTTCATCAATCCGGTGCAGGGCCCCCGCCACGGACACCACGCGCTCCACGAGGGCGTCGACGGTGGGCAGCACATCGGGAATCATCTCCCGGTCTGCCTTCCCGAGTTTGTTGACCGCCTCTCGGATCCCCGCGCGGTCCGATGCGGCCCGCCGGATAGCGGCACCATGTGGTCCGTCGAGCACCTCAGGAGGCGCCAGCGACGAGGCCGCATCCGCTCGTCCAGCCGCTGCCAGCATCGGGCGCTCCTGTGCCGCGTTCGCGAGCTGGCGGCGTGCCTCGGGACCGTAGATCTCCTTCCACGTCACGCCGTCATCGTGCAGCGACCCAAACCGTCGCAGCAGGTCAAAGCCCATCGCGATGGCCGGAAACAGGAACCAGAGGAACCCCGGCGAAAACACCATGTTGATCGTCGCCAGCATGGCGATGGTCACCATGTTGTTGGTGGCCTTGCGGCGAAAACGCCGGATGCGCTCAATCACCGGGAGCTGGTCGAACGCCGCAATGGATTCATCGCCACCGCGACGTCCGCGGCGACTCACGCGACCTTCGTCGTCCCATTGCCGGCGTGTATCACGCCACGAGGGCGGCATCCACGACGGAACCGGTGCGCGTCCACCATTCGCGGCCTCCACGGCATCACGCCCCGCGGAGGGCGGTATCGGCGCGGGAAGGGGACGCGGCGCCGATTGCACGCGCTGCCGAGCCACTTCGACCGCGTCCCGCGGGACGGAGTGCTTCCACGCCGATGAGGCACGGAGATCCGGCGCAGCGGAACCGGCAGTGGGCCGGGAAAAGTCTGGGAACGAGGTCTGTTTGGTGGCCAGGGCGTCACGGAATGCCAGCGCGCTGGTGAACCGTTCCGCGGGTTTCTTGGAGAGCGCCGTGCTCAGCACATGCACGAGCCATGGCGGTGCGTCCTGGCGCGATTCCACCAACGGGCGTGGCTGCTCGCTGATGTGCTTCATCAGCATGCCCGGGGTGTTTGCCGCCTGAAACGGGAGCGAACCCGAGAGCATCTGGTAGCCAACGATTGCCAGCGAGTACTGGTCCGATCGCCCATCGATCTCGGCGTCACCCATGGCCTGTTCGGGGCTCATGTAGGCCGGCGTTCCGACGGCCACTCCGGTGAGCGTCAGGCGCGACTCGCCTTCGGCGGCACGCGCGATGCCGAAGTCGGTCACCATGGCGCGACCCGAAACCCGGTCGATCAGGATGTTGTCGGGCTTTATGTCCCGGTGGACGATTCCGCGGGTATGGGCATAACCCAGCGCCTCGGCCACCTCGGTGAGAATCCGGACCGTTTCGTCGATCGACATCTGCCGGTCGCGAACGATTCGCGTGGCCAGACTTTCACCGTCCACCAACGCCATGACGAAACAGACGAGCCCATCGCGCTCCTCGACCGCGTAGATGGGCACGATGTTGGGATGGCTGAGCTGGGCGGCGGTCTGTGCCTCGCGGAGAAAGCGCTGCCGGACGTCGGCACGGTAGGCAAGCTCCGGCGGCAGCACCTTGATGGCGACTTCTCGACGCAGTTTGCGGTCGGTGGCGCGGTAGACCACACCCATGCCACCACGTCCCACTTCGAGCCCTACCTCGTATGCATCGCCCAGGGCGACGGCAACACGTTCACGGAGGACATCAGACATGGGGTCGGGACTCGGTTGCCTCTGGGTGGACTACTACCGTCTGGCACTACCGGAGCTGCGGCCCGCCAGTTTCGACATCTCGTCTTTCACGTACATGGCGGTATCGACTTCGCGGGCGAGCGCCACGGCCTTTTCGGCAACCGACGTGATGTGGTCGAGGGTCTGCGACCCTGCTTTCAGCCGCACGACATCGAGCCGCATGTTCTGGAGGGCGAGGGCGCAACTCTCGAGCTTTTCGCGTTGTGAGGCGGCCCTGCCGCCCACATCGGCAAAGGCACGCCGCTGCCGCTTGAGGGCCGCGAGCCGACGCACGCGTTCTTCGCTGGCCTTTGTGTCGAGCGGATTGGCCTCCGACTCGAGTCGGGCAATCTCGGCGTCCACACCGGCCGACGACCCATCCGGGAGATTGCGTTCCATCTCGGAAATGCTGAGAGCGAGCCCTTCGATTTTTTCGTAGAGCGCTTTGGCACTGGCCGGCACATCGGCAATCGCCTGCTGGTCGCGCTTGGGCAGGGTTTGCAGGATTCGCACGATGTCCTCGCGATGCCGCGCGGCCTCCTGCACCGTGCCGGCGTACGCTCCAAGTCCGGAAAGCGGACGTCCGCGGCCCGGAGAGGCACTGGGTGGAAACATCGCGCGGGGCGCGTGTCCCAGAGCGGCCACATTCTGCACCTTGATGCGTTCACGCTCACGCATGTCGGCGCGCTTGTTCGGGTCCCAGAGGGCGCGAATGGAGTCGGCCCATTCCGCGACCACATCAAACAACATGCGGCCCTTGGGTTCACGCATCACATCGCGCCAATCGTAGCCGTCAGTCCAGAGCTTGGCGTACTTCCAGGCGATGTAGACACTCCAGAGCGACCAGATGCCCATCAGGTCGTCGGTCGCGCCAAACACGGTGAGGATGGTGGCGGCGACGCCGAAAAATGCCCAGGGCGCCGCCTTGCGACGGAACGCCACAACCGCCGGGTCATTCCATCGTCGCACATCCTCTTCCGTCACCTCCGTGACCCAGGAGGCGTCGACAACCGGAGCGGGTACGGGCGCCGCAAGCGGAGCGCGGAGGGGAGCGGCCGGCTTGACCGTCGGCATGTTACGCCCCGCCGGGAGCTGACGCGACTCGAGGGAGCTCGCCAGTTCGGACGCGCTGGCAAACCGGTTGGCGGGCTCCTTCTCGAGCAGGAGCATCACCGCAGTGGCGAGGTCGGGCTCAAGCGTCGGGCAGCGTTCCACGATCGGGGGCGGTGCCTCGGAGAGGTGCTTCACCAGCAGCGCCGGCGTCGACGACGCGTTGAATGGCAGGTCGCCGGTGAGCATCTGGTAGGCGACGATGCCTAACGAATAGAGATCGCTGCGCCCATCGACCGTGCGTTCACCCATCGACTGCTCGGGTGACATGTAGGCCGGGGTACCGATCGCCATTCCCGTTGCGGTGAGCCGAGCGTCGGCCCCTTCGGTAATGGCGCGTGCGATACCGAAGTCCGTCACCATCACACGGCCATCAGTATCGAGGAGAATGTTGTCGGGTTTGATATCCCGATGGACCACGCCGCGATCATGGGCGTAGGCAAGCGCACGGGAGACATCCACCATGATGCGCCGCACTTCGTCGTGCCGCATGGCGCCTTCGCGATGCAGTCGCACCGCGAGGTTCTCTCCATCGATGTAGGCCATGACGAAGAACACCAACCCTTCCCGCTCATCAACCGAATAGATCGGAACGATGTTGGGATGGCTCAGCTGCGCCGCGGTTTCGGCTTCCTTGAGGAAGCGCGACCGGATTTCCGGACGGAAGGCGAGTTCTGGCGGGAGGAGCTTGATGGCGACCGAGCGTTTGAGACGCCGGTCGCGGGCCAGGTAGACAATGCCCATGCCGCCCCGTCCGATCTCACGGTCCAGCTCGTAACTGTCGTTGAGCACACGCGCAACGTGGGTACGAAGGTCCGAGTCGGATGCCGGAAATAGGGGGTCAGGCACCAGTCACAAGTGATTAATCGTCAGGGAGATACGAGAACCGAAGTGTAGCACCGGCCCAAACGCCGGGGTAGGCGCTCGAGCGTTACGCCGGACCAGTCCATCCCAACCCGCAAGGTCCGTGAAACCATGCCTTAGACACATGAACCTGCGCGTTCGGCAGGCTCTACTACGTCAGTCTGGCACGCAGAAGTTGCACAACCGGTCATGGTGGCGTAAAACAGGAGCGCGGGATGTGCGAAGGAGAGGTTCATCCTGGTTCAACGCCTGTACCACACCGTAGCCGTAGAGAATCATGTCGCAGCGTCAAACACTCCCAGTCCTCCCCCTCCGGGGCACCGTCATCTTCCCCGGGGTCACCAATCCCATTGCCGCTGGTCGGCCCGGAACACTGCGGGCGATCGAAGCCGCGCTGAAGGGAGACCGGCTGGTGTTTGCCGTGGCTCAGAAGGACAACACGGACGAGCCGACTGCGGACATCCTCTATTCCATGGGCGTGATCGCCCGCATTGGCCAGATCCAGCGCGGTCTGGGTGGTGTCCAGCTCCTCCTGCAGGGTGAGCAGCGTGCCACGGCCCTGCAGTACAGCATGGGCGACGGCTACCTGAATGCCGTCATCCTCCCGACGGAGGAAATGAGCCCCCTCAACAATCAGGACGCCGCATTTGAGGCCCTTCACAAGGAAACCCGCGAGCGTGCGCAGGAACTGGGCGAGAAGCGCGGCCTTCCCGAAGAAGTCGTCCATCAGGTACTCGATTCGGTCGAGGACCCGGGGCGTTTCTCCGACCTCGTGGCTGGTTACATCGATCTCACCGTACCCGAAAAGCAGGGACTGCTGGAAACCCTGAGTGTCGAAGAGCGGCTGCGGCGCGTGCTGGTGCATGTGCAGCGCCAGATCGGCATGCTCGAAGCGCAGGAAGACATCAAGTCGCAGGTCCAGGAGGAACTGGGCGAGCGCCAGCGCGAGATGTTCTTGCGTGAGCAGCTCAAGGCCATCCAGAAGGAGCTGGGCGACGACGACCAGTCAAAAGAAGTGCAGGAGCTGCGGGACAAGCTGAACAAGCTCGAGCTCCCCAAGGACGCCCGCGCCGAAGTGGAGCGCGAGCTGGGGCGTCTCGAGCGTTCTGGTCGCGAGTCCATGGAAGCACAGGTGATCCGCACCTATCTCGAGTGGATTGCCGAGTTGCCGTGGGGCAAGCGATCGGACGACCAGCTCGACCTCAATAATGCCGACACGGTCCTGGACGAAGATCACTACGGCCTTCAGGACGTGAAGGATCGTGTGCTGGAGTTTCTGGCGGTGCGCCAGCTCCGCGCCAAGCAGGTGGCGGAGGAGGTGTCCAAGACCGGGGAATTTCCTGCATCGCGTCTCAAGGGCGCCCGGGAAGATGCCACCCCCACGCTGCACCCCTCGGGTGATGGCGATGAGCGGATCACCAACGCCACCGAGGCGAAGGCGCGAGCCATGGCCAAGGGGCCGATCCTTCTTTTTGCCGGCCCGCCGGGCGTGGGCAAGACATCGATCGCCAAGTCGATTGCGCGTTCACTCGGCCGCCAGTATGTGCGGGTGGCGTTAGGCGGCGCGCGCGACGAAGCCGACATTCGCGGACATCGCCGCACGTATGTGGGCGCCATGCCGGGGCGTGTGATCCAGGGCATGAAGCAGGCCGGCACCAAGAACCCGGTGTTCCTCCTCGACGAGGTCGACAAACTCGGCCAGTCGTTCCAGGGTGACCCGGCGTCGGCATTACTCGAGGTGCTCGACCCTGCGCAGAACGACTCCTTCACCGATCACTACCTCGGCGTCCCATTCGACCTGAGTGAAGTGTTGTTCATTGCGACCGCCAACTTCATCCAGAACATCCCGGGTCCGCTGCTCGACCGTATGGAAGTGGTGGAGTTCAGTGGCTACACCGAACGCGAGAAGGCCGAGATCGCCAAGAAGTACCTGATTCCGCGGCAGCTGGAGGAGTCGGGGCTTGGCAACCGCAAGGTCGCCTTCTCCGACGATGCCGTGATGTCCGTGGTGTCGCAGTACACGCGCGAGAGCGGTGTGCGGCAGCTGGAGCGCGAGATCGGGCGAGCCGCTCGCAAGGTGGCGCGCAAGATTGCCGCGGGTGATGACTCCGACCTGGCAGACAACATCATTGATGCCGCCGAGGTGCGTGAGTTGCTGGGGCGTCCCAAAGTGCATCCGGAGCGCGCCCAGGAGCGACACGAAGTGGGCATTGCCACGGGGATGTACTACACGCCGATGGGCGGCGACATCATGTTCGTCGAGGCGTCGATCCGCCGCGACGGCCCGATGCGTCGCGACGGGGACGAGGGCGAGAGCCGGCGTGCCGGCCCGATGGCCCTCATCCTGACCGGTCAGCTGGGCGACGTGATGAAGGAAAGCGCCCGGGCGGCGCTCACCTACGCCACCAACAATGCTGCAGCGTTAGGCATTACGCCGGACAAACTGGCAGGGGCAACCGAGGCACATATCCACGTGCCGGCCGGTGCCATACCCAAGGACGGGCCGTCGGCGGGTCTGGCCATCGCGACCGCGATTGTATCGGAGCTGTCCGGTATTCCGGTGCGGCGTGATGTGGCGATGACAGGGGAGATCACCCTCCGCGGGCGCGCGTTGCCCATCGGCGGGGTGAAGGAAAAGGTGCTGGGCGCTCATCGCGCCGGCATCACGACCATCATCATCCCCAAACAGAATGAAGCCGACCTGGAAGATGTGCCCGAAGAAGTGCGCAAGGCACTCACCTTCCATCCGGTCGAGGCTCTCGCTCAGGTCCTGCAGATTGCGCTGGTAAGCGAGGATCAGCGCGCCGACGTACCGTCCACGGAGACCCCCGCCCTGGCGGGGGTCTGACGCTCACTTTGGCAACCGGCGGACCCAGCCCGCCGGTGTCACCTCGGCGATGGGCGTGATTACTTCGTCCATCTCCTCGGCCTGTGGCGCGCGCGGGAAGGTGAAACGCGCCGCCAGTGGGGCAGCGAAGAGATCCACGGCCGCCGCGTTCACGACATAACCCAGATCTTCGAGCCCGCCGACGGTCAGAAGACTCAGCGGCATTGCGGCTGTTGCTTCGGCAAAGCCGGTCATGAGCTCGGCGTCAAACACCGACTCGCGCCAATGGGAACCAAAGGTGCCGCTCCCGCCCGTGTTTTCGGCCGGGACCGTGCCAACTCCGCAGGCCGTGGCGAAGCCTACGCCGACACACTCCAACGTCGCGCGTGCGCCGGTGACGCGCGGGTCCGTGGTGTTCTCTCCTTCAAGGAGCCCGCGGCTGCGCCACAAGGAGCCGATGCCAACCACGTGCAACATCTCGTGGAGGACGACCGCCTCGAAGCGGCCGCTGTTGATGAGATTCTGCGCATCGGCCTCGTCAAACTGCATGGAACCAACGATGCTGTGCCGGCTCGTGGTGCGCACAAAGCAGGGACCGGCACGACCGAGGACTCTTCCGACACCATCGATGGGAGTGACGTCGGCATAGATGACGAGGTCATCGACCGTTTCGGTGAGCGAGCCTGACGCGCCCCCGCATTGTGACGGATTGAACGCGGAGAGGAAGACATCGGGCACGTCGCCGATCAGCAGGCCCGCAATCCGGTCCACGGCCGCGTCGAAGATGCGACGCACCTCGGCGGTCGGCTCGCGCAGGAACCGCAACTCGATCTGATAGTCGCTCGCGAACTCTGCACGCAGGGGGAGTGTGATCGTCGGGTCGGAGACGAGGGTTGCACGACCCGTGTTGACTCGTCGGCGGCTGCCCATCTGCCAGGTCGACGCCGGTGTGCGGCCGTCGGTCTCCGAGACGAGCTGCTGCGGAGTGAGTGTGCTCCCCGCACTGTCGAGTGTGATGCGTACCACCTCACCCGAGATGCCGTTGCCAAAGCGATCGGCCACCTGCAGTACCAGCGGCTCGAGGCCGGTGGTCCCTGCGAGTACCCGCACACGACTCCCCGACACTGCCGTGAGCGCGGCTGGCGCCCCCGGCCTTCCATCAACAACAAGTTGCAGCGGCGGGAGTGTTCCGGAGCGGACCTCCACCACATTGCGGCCGGCGCGGGTGCCTAACGTCCAGCGTCCCACCGGTGTGGGACCGGCCAGGGTGCGGGTGGGTGCTCCCGCGAGCTGACCGCCACCTTCCACTACGGTGACCGTGATCGCCACCCCGTCGATCGGCTGTCCCGACGCGTTGGTGATCACGAAGGTCGGGGGCGTGGCCAGGAGCGTCCCGGCCACTCCACTGGTGCTCGCGGCCGACTCTGTGCGCAAGGCGGTCGGCGTGCGGCCTGGCGAGACACTGTCGTCGCACGCTGTCAGCAGCAGCGCGGCGGTGAGTGTGCGGACTGAGAGGTGGCGGACCATGACGGCTTTCCCTTGATGGGTCGGGTACTCTGACAAACTGCAAGAGCAAGACCCGCCACGCGGCACTTACCCGCTCCCGCTGCAACCGGGACTCAGAAGATGATGGCGCCGCCCTTGAGAATGCGCCACACGTCCATGCGCAGCTCGGCCGGCTCGGTGCCGTCGAGGAAGTACTCGGTATAGCGTCGCTCGGCGGGGGTCGCGAGGGTGGCCAGCTGCCCCGTCGCCCGATCGAGCTCGGCCATCACCAGACCAGCTGGTGGCACCCAAGCCGGTGCACTGCGTGCCGTCCCCGCGAGCTGAAGCATCCGGCCGAAGATCGGGGCGGCGAGCGATCCCCCCGCCACACCCGGTGCAATGGACCTGGGTTTGTCGAAGCCCAGCCAGACACCGGCCACGAGGTCGGGGGTCATCCCGACAAACCAGACATCGGTGTTGTCGTCGGTCGTACCCGTTTTGCCGGCGACCGGGACACCAGCCGGAACGTAGCGGCGGATGGAGGTGGCGGTTCCCCGCTCGACCACATCACGCATCATGTCACGGACAATGAAGGCAACCCTGGGATCGAGTGCGGGGGCCGGTGTTTGAAGGCGATTCTGCCACACCACCTTGCCCGACGCGTCTTCGATGCGAGTGATGAAGCGCGGCTCAACCCGCGACCCGAGGTTGTCAAAGGCGGCGTAGGCCGCCACGAGATCCAGCGGCTGCACCACCGACGCCCCGATGGCACTTGACGGATAGGGCGCGATGGGCGCCGACACACCTAACGATCGTGCAAGTGCCGCCACGGTGTCGATGCCTACCTGCATTGCCAGCTGCACCGCCACCGGATTCCGCGATCGCGTGAGGGCCTCCCGCATGGTGATGATGCCGAGGAACTCGCCGTCCGAATTGCGCGGGCGGTAGGTCGTGCGGTTGGGCAGCTGAATGGCAATGGCGGTGTCTCCCACTGCCGTGTTGGCCGGGAGGCTGTCTGCGAGCGCCGCGGCGTAGACAAAGGGTTTGAAGGAGGAGCCGGGCTGGCGCATCGCGTTCACGGCCCGGTTGAAGGGGGACTGCGCGTAGTCGCGTCCTCCCACCAGGGCCCGGACATCCCCCGTGAAGGGGTCCATCGCGACAACCATCCCTTGCAGGTAGGGCGTCGAATCCCCCGCGGTGCCCTTGGGCAGGGGGTGCGGATAGCCGGGGCGGGCTTCCACCTGCGCGGTGCCTTCCTTGAGGGCGTCAACAGCGCTGCGCTGCAGCACCGGATCGAGCGTAGTATAGATGCGATGCGGCCCGTCGCTCACGCTGGCCGCGGCCCGTATGGCCTGCACCCGCACGACGTCCACGAAATAGCCGGCGGGCGCACCAAACCCTTCGGCCTCTGCCGTCCTGATCGGCTCCTGCTGTGCAGCGGTTGCCTGCGCCTCCGTGATGTAGCCTTGCTGCGCCATGAGGGCGAGCACCGTGTTGCGTCGCGTCTTGTTGCGTTCCGGGAACCGCACCGGATCGTAGAGGGCCGGCCCCTTGGGCATGGCCGCCAGTGACGCCGCCTCGGCCAGGGTCAGTCGTGACGCCGGTTTTCCGAAGTAGTGCCGTGCCGCGCTTTCGATACCGTAGTATCGCCGCCCGAAGTGGACCTGGTTGAGGAAGGCCTCGAGGATCTGCTCTTTGCTGTAGTGGCGCTCCATTTCGCGCGCCGCCTGCTGCTCGCGAAGTTTGCGGCCGATTGTCCGATCGGTTCGGTCGATCAGATCGGGGTGCATGTTGCCGACGAGGAGCTGCGTAATCGTGCTCGCGCCACGCACCCGCCCGCGGAGGGCGTCCTTGAGGGCGCCCGCGACGCCGACGAGGTCCACCCCATCGTGCTGATAGAAGCGCTGATCTTCGACGGCGATGAAGGCTTGCGGGACGAATTTCGGCAGGGTGCGCAGTGAAACCACGGTCCGCCATTCACGACCGATCTCGCCGATGGTCGATCCGTCGCGAGCGTAGACAACGGAGGACTGCAGCGGTGGAATGATCTGCCACGGCTCCGCCTGAGCCGCCGGTTTGCCGGCCTGCGCCGAGCTGCCCGACGACACGGCGGCGGTCATGACGGCCACGCCAAACGTGCGCCACATCACCAACCTGTTCATGCCTAACGAACTGCGTTGCATCGAAACAATGTAACGAAATGGTCCTGGTGGATCGGCCTGTGTCACCCGGATGTAACCGCCGTGTCACAGCCGAGGCGTCGCAACTGCTGTACTGACAACGATCTCCGCTTCTTCGACGCGCTCCGTCGGGGTTCGGCCCCCGGCTTGCCATAGAGGGGGTGTACCCGAAGCCGCCCCCACCTAATGACCTCCCGTCCTCCTCGCGTCGCGCTGTACTCCCACGATACCATGGGCCTCGGCCATATGCGCCGAAATCTGCTGATAGCAGAGGCCCTCGCGACAAGTCCCCAGACGCCCTCCATCCTACTGATTGTGGGGTCGCGGGAGTCGGCGCGTTTTCCAATGCCGCCAGGGGTGGACGTGCTCAGCCTCCCCGCCTTGTACAAGGATGCACAGGCTCGATACCACGCACGATCCCTCGACGTTCCTCTCGCGGAAATCGTGGATCTGCGGTCAACGGCAATCCGGGCGGCCGTGGAGAGCTTTTCCCCGGATGTCTTCATTGTCGACAATGTCCCGAGGGGTGCGCTGGGTGAGCTCGACTCCGCACTCGAGCTGCTGCGCCGCCGTGGCCGGACACGTTGTGTGCTCGGTCTTCGTGATGTGCTCGATGACGCGGAGCAGGTCCGCGCCGAATGGGCGAAAGCCCAGAACATCGCAGCCGTCCGCCGCTACTACGATCGCGTGTGGGTCTACGGGGATCAGAATGTCCTGGATGTGGGCCGCGAGTACCGTCTGCCTCCAGACATCCGCAAGCGGATTCAATACACCGGATACCTCGACCAGCGAAGCCGTCGTGCGCCTTTGGGTCACACACCGTCTGGTGATGGGCGTGTCGTGAGCTGTCTGCTGGGTGGAGGGCAGGACGGACTCGCTTTGGCGAGCGCGTTTGTGCAAGCCGAGTTGCCCACGCCGTACGAGCGCGTACTGGTGACCGGCCCGATGATGTCGCCAGCGTCACGCGACACCGTGTTCAACCTCGCAGGTGCACGTTCGCGTTTGTCGATCGTCGAGTTCGTGAATGACCCGGCCGCGCTCATGCGCAGCTCCGAATCGGTGATCACGATGGGGGGCTACAACTCCGTGTGTGATGTGCTCTCGCACGACGTTCGCGCGCTGGTGGTGCCGCGGGTACGTCCGCGCACGGAGCAGCTCATTCGCGCGACGTCCCTGGCCCGGCGAGGGTTGCTGGATGTGCTGCATCCTGACGCGCTCACCCCGGGCGCACTGCGTGACTGGGTCTGTACTCCACCCGTGCCTCGCCCCCGCGAAAGTGTTCGCCTTCACACCAACGACGAACTGCAAGGCTTGCTGAGCGAAGTGCTGACGGTTCCCTCCAAACGTCCCGCAGCGATCGCGACGGAGGTCCGCCATGCCAGCTGACCTGCGTGTCGGGTATGTGGTCAAGCGCTACCCACGCTTTTCCGAGACGTTCATCGTCAACGAGATCCTCGCACACGAGGCCGCCGGCCTCAACGTCGACATCTTTGCTCTGTACCCTCCGAACGACACCCACTTTCAGGACGCGATTGCCCGGGTGCGGGCGCCGGTCACCTACATCACGGCCGATGGGCTGCGGGGAGCCGATCTCTGGGCCGCGCTGGACCGTCTCGGGGGGGAGTATCCCGATGTCTGGCGGTCACTCGCCCTCGCCCGCGGTTGCGATGCTCGCACCGTGTACCAGGCCGCGCTGCTCACGATCGCAATTCGGCAGCGTGGCATTACCCACCTGCACGCCCACTTCGCGACCGTGGCGGCGCAAGTCGCTCGCCTGGCCTCGGCATGGAGCCACACGACCTACAGTGTGACAGCGCACGCCAAGGACATTTTCCATGAGAGTGTCCACGTGCACGAACTGCAGCGCGCGCTGGAGTCGGCGTCATCGGTGATCACGGTCAGTGACTTCAACGTCAATCACCTCACGACCCATGCCGGGCTGCCGCGCCATCGGGTGCACCGCATCTACAATGGCATTGATCTCGAACGCTTTGCCGGCTCGCCGGGCCAGGTGCGTCAGCCGCGGATCATCAGCGTGGGACGCCTCGTGCCGAAGAAGGGGATCGACGTGCTGCTCGAGGCGTGCGCGCTGCTGCGCTTGCGTGGTGTCCCGTTTGACTGTCTTCTGATTGGCGGCGGACCCGAAGAGGGGCACCTGCGCGCGCTGGCCCAGCGTCTCGGGCTGCAGGACGTGGTGACCTTTGCGGGGCCGCGTCCCCAGCCCGATGTGATTGCCGCCGTTCGGGAGGCGGCGGTCTTTGCGGCGCCTTGTGTGGTGGCCGACGACGGAGACCGGGATGGGCTTCCCACCGTGCTGCTGGAGGCAATGGCGTTAGGCACACCGGTGGTGGCCACCTCGGTGGTGGGCATCCCCGAGGTGGTCCGTGATGGGATAACCGGGTTGCTGGTACCTGAACGCGACGCCGGTGCCCTGGCCCATGCCCTCGAGCGATGCCTGAAGTCGGCGTCGCTGCGCGACACGCTGTCGGCAGGCGCGCAACATCTCATTGGCGCCGAGTTCGACGTCACAAAGAATGCGGCGGCGCTCCGCACGCACTTCGCGCCTGGCGGGCTGGCGCTGGCGAGGGCCTCGTGATGCGCATCGCCTATGTTTGCGGCGACGCTGGCATCCCCGTGTTTGGCACCAAGGGGGCATCGGTGCATGTGCAAGGGGTCGCTGGTGCCATGCACCGCGCCGGGCACTCGGTGACCTTGTTCTGTGCACGACGCGGAGACCATCCGCCCGTCTGGGCCGACGACGTGAGTGTGGCGGGTCTCGACCTCCCGCCGGAGCGCGACGGGTTGTCGCGCACCGAGTGGGTCCGCGAGGTCAACAGCCGGATGGCCGCCACCATTCGCCGGCACGGCCCCTTTGATCTCGTCTACGAGCGGTACAGCCTGTGGAGCCACGCGGTCATGGAGGACGCCCGCGACCGCGGCGTCCCCGCCGTCCTGGAGGTCAACGCACCACTCATGGACGAAGCTGCGGCACATCGCGGCCTCGTCGATCGCGACGAGGCATGGCAGGTCGCCTCACGAGCCTTTCGTGCCGCCTCCACGGTGATCGCCGTCTCGCAGGAAGTCGCCGACCATGTGCAGTTGGTGGCCGACAACGTGGCCTCGGTTGTGGTGGAAGCCAACGGCGTCGACCTCTCGCGGTTCGCTGACCAGAGGCCGCCGGCTGGCACACCGTTCACACTGGGATTTGTCGGCACCCTCAAACCCTGGCATGGACTCGAACTGCTGGCCGACACCTTTGCGCTGGTACGGCGCGATATCGGCGACGCACGGCTGGTGATTGTTGGGGATGGTCCGTCGCGAGACGTGCTCGAGCGACGCCTGGCCGAACATGGTGTGTCCGCACATGTCCGCTTCACGGGCAAAGTGGCACCACGCGCCGTGGGAGAAGCGTTAGGTGGTGTGCATGTCGCGCTTGCTCCCTACACCGACGATGCGCCGTTCTATTTCTCGCCGCTGAAGGTGGTCGAGTACCAGGCCGCCGGGGTACCGGTGGTGGCGAGTGCCGTGGGGCAGCTGACCACCCTCGTCAGGCATGGGCTCACGGGGCTTCTCGCTCCGGCGGGCGACGCTCGCGCCCTTGCCGATGCCTGCATACAGCTGCACGACGAGCCTCTCCTTGCCCGCCAGCTGGCGGAGCGTGCGCGCCGCGAGGTCGCACGGCACCGCTCATGGGAAGCGGTGGTGGAACGCATCCTCTGGCGTGCGCTGTCTACGGCGCGGCCCGGTCTCGGGAGCCGCAACGACCTCGCGACGGTGCTGATATGAACCGCCCCCTTGGCCCGTGGCGCGGCATCATGCGTCATCTCGATGGTCCGTGGCGCCAGGAGCGGCGGAGTGTGGTGGTGGCTGCCGCGGCACTCGCGCTTGAAGTCGGGTGTCGCGTGCTCGAGCCGTGGCCGGTAAAGGTGCTCTTTGATTCCGTGCTCATGCCTGGCGCAAGCGCCCGGCCCGCGTGGATGGGAACGACCTCTCCGCTGGTGATCGCCGCGTGGTGCGGTGCGGCACTGCTGCTGATCGTTGGTCTCCGGGCGATGGGAGGGTATGTGCAAACCGTCACCCTCGCACTGACCGCCAACCGGATGCTGACCGCGCTGCGCGCCTCGCTGTACCGGCGTCTGCAGGTGCTCCCGCTCTCCTTTCACAACCGTTCGCGAGCCGGTGATCTCACCGTGCGGCTCACGGGTGATGTCGGGATGCTGCAGGATGTCGCGCTCACCGCGGCACTTCCGCTGATTGCGGACGCCGGCATTCTCGTGGGCATGCTGGGGCTGATGTTCTGGATGCAGCCGGGGCTCACGCTGTTCGCGATGGCACCGCTTCCCCTGTTCCTGCTGCGCTGGCGTCATACCCATCATCGCATTCGCGAGGTGGCACGGGTGCAGCGGCGTCGTGACGGCGCGATGGCGGCGTCGGCCGCCGAGTCGCTGGCCGCAATCAAGACCGTTCAGGCGCTTGCTCTTGGGGAAGTCCTCGGAGACCAGTTCACCCGCGAGAGCCAGCGGTCGGCCAGCCAGGGCGTGAAAGGCAAACGACTCTCTGCAGGCCTGGAGCGCAGTGTCGACCTGCTTATTGCCCTCAGCACCGGACTCCTCCTCTGGGCCGGCACCACGCGTGTGCTCCGGGGCGCCATGACGCCGGGGGAACTGCTCGTCTTTGCGGCCTACCTCAAGACCGCCTTCAAACCCTTGCAGAGTTTCGCCAAGTACACGGGCCGGCTCGGCAAGGCGACCGCGGCCGCCGAGCGGGTGCTCGAGGTGCTCGACATCGCTCCTGAAGGGGGAGACCGCCCGGCTGCGCGTCCTGCGCCGCCGTTCCGTGGTCACCTGCGGCTGGACGACGTCTCGTTCAGCTACACGCCAGACCGCGAGGTGCTGCGTGGCATCTCGGCCTCGATCCCGGCCGGTCAGCTGGTGGCGATCGTTGGGGCATCGGGGTCGGGCAAGTCGACACTCGCCAATCTCCTGCTGCGGTTGCACGAGCCCACCAGTGGTATCGTGCGGATCGACGGGCACGACCTTCGCGATCTCACCCGGGAATCCGTGCGAGCGCAGGTGGGCGTGGTGCTGCAGGACACCATTCTCTTCGCCGGGACCATCCGCGACAATCTCACGCTCGGCGCCGGGCCGGTGGCAGACAGTGCGGTCCACGAAGCGCTGGCACTCGCCAATGCCGAGCAGTTTGTCAGCGCACTGCCACTCCAACTTGATACTGCAGTTGGCGAACGTGGAGTCACCCTGTCGAATGGGCAGCGCCAGCGACTTGCCCTGGCGCGCGCGGCGCTGCGCCGCGCACCCCTCATGATTCTCGACGAACCCACGGTGGGACTGGACGAGGAGAACGAACGCGCGGTGAGCGACGCAATCCTGCGACTCGCTCGCGGTCGGACCACCATGCTCGTCACCCACGCCCTGCATCTCGCCGCCCGCGCCGATCGTGTGCTGGTGCTGTCAGAGGGGCGACTGGCCGAAGATGGGTCACCGTCCGATCTGCTGCGCGCTGGTGGTGTGTTTGCCCAATGGTATCGTGATCAGGCGGCCCGCATGCACACGACCCCGCTCCCGGTGCCTCATGCTGGCTGACGCCGATCGGGAGCTGGCGGCGCGCGACCCGAAGCTGCCGGGGCTGCCGCTCCTGTTCGATGCGGAGCAGTTGCAACAGCTGCTCGCGCCCGAGGGCACAAGCCTGGGCGCCGTACTCAACTACCTGCGATACAAGCCGGGGGTTGGATGTCTTGCCGGCGTCACGCTGCACTCGACCGCCGGCGTGTCGCGGTGGACCGTTCGGGCGTGGACCGAGGGATCGTCACACGGGACCGCTCGACATCGTCCCTGGATCCATAACGCCGATCTGCAGCTGTCGTGGCTTCGTTTCCCGCACGACACACGGCTGCGAGGGCCCCGCTGGCTCCTGACGGATGAGACCGCGGCACATGCCCGAGAGCGTTTGGGACTCCCGGCTGTGCATGACGGCGATGTGCAGATCCTGACCTGGAAACCCGAGCGTCGTGTGGTGCTGGCAGTCGGCAACGGTGCCACCCCGGATGCCGTTGTGCGTTGCCACGAACCGCGGGCATATGCCAGGGCGCTGCAGGCCAGTCACGCGTTAGGCACCGAGGCCGGTCTTCCCGTGACCACACCCACACGCTGGTCCGACCACCGACAGGTGATCGTGACGCCGTGGGTGGAGGGTGCCACGATGACGCATCAGGCCTCGCCCGTGGTGCACTTCCGTGACGCGGGAGCGCTGCTCGCGGCATTACATCAGGCGCCGGTGTTCACCCTGCCACACGTGGATGAGGATGCAGCCGATGAGGCGCTCCTCAACGTTGCACATGATGTCCAATACCTGGTGCCGCGGCTCGCTCGGTCCGTCGATCAGCTGCTGCAACACCTGGGATCGGACACCCCGACTCGGCATGTCGTGCCTTGCCACGGCGACTTCTACGTCAAGCAGTTGCTGACGGGCACACACGGTTTGCATCTCCTGGACACCGACGAAGCACATCTCGGTGACCCCACGCGCGACCTCGCGAATTTTCTGGCGCATTGCGAGCGGGACGCTTGCCGTGGCGAGATCACCTGGTCGCGTGCCCGGGAGATCAGGAGTGCACTGCTGGAAGGATACGGTCCTTCCATCGCGGCTGACGAGGAGACGCTCGATCGGTCGACGGCGCGCGCGATGCTGATGCTTGCACCCCATCCATTCAGACATCGTGCTCCGGAGTGGCCACAGCGCATCGAAGCACTGCTCGATCGCGCGCATGAACTCGTGCGCGCCTCGGCGAAGCCGCCGGCGCTCGGGCGGCGGCCGGCTGGACTCTCGGGTGATGACGCCCTCGCCTTTGCGCAACCGCTGCTCAATCCCGCGCGAGCGACCGCCGCGCTGGCGTCGCTGCTTCCCGCTGGTACGTCGGTACATGCCGCGTCGCTGACACGGCACAAACCAGGCCGCCGCTGCCTGATCGAGTGGCAACTCGCGGGCGGCGCGCGCACGGGTGAATCATGGTTAGGCAAGGTCAGGGGAAAAGGGGCTGACCTTCAGGCCTTTGCGATGCATCGGGCGCTTTGGCAAGCAACACAGCGGCAGGAACGCGCCGTGGTCCAGGTGGCCGAACCCCTGGGGGTGCTCACGATGTGGCGTGTGGCCGTGCAGCGGTCGATGCAGGGAGTTGTGCCACTCGTTGCAGTGAGTGACGGGACCCCGGCGGACATTGTCGGTGCCCTCTGCGGCAGCGCGCTCCACTGGCTCCACACCTGCGGCGTGCAGTCGCCGCGTCGCTGGTCGGTTGACGACGAGCTTGGTCTTCTGCGCGAGCGATTCGGGCATCTCGCGGAGGCCAGGCCGGCGTTGCAGGAGCGGCTTGCCCGGCTCCTCCACGATCTCCACCGGCTTGCCGAGCCGCTGACGCCGTGCGATCGGGAGACACTGCTCCACCGCGACTTCTACCAGGATCAGCTGCTCATCGACGGTGAGCGCGTGACCCTGCTGGATCTCGACCTCGTGGCGATGGGCGACCCCGCCCTCGATGTCGGCAACATGGTGGCGCACCTGACCGAACTGGCATGGCGCGAGTCTCAGCACGCCCCGGCCGCCACCGCGTTAGGCACGGCATTTACTGATCACCTCTTTCGCGTCCATGAAGGACTGACGCCCGATCGCGTGGCGCGCTGGACCTGTCTTGCCCTCGCCAGACTGGTCGAAATCGCCAGCCGCCACGACAACCGGCGGCGGCATGTTGGCCTGCTCCTCACAAAGCTCGAAGCGCTGCTCAGCGGTGGTCACGAGACGGCTCTCGCACCACACCGCGCTGCGCTCCTGGAGGTTCGATGATTCGTTTCCTGATGCTGCTGGTTCTCGCGCCCTCACTCACACTCGCGCAGGTGGTCCCGACGTCGTCGCGCACCACACCGGGCCGCGCCGACAGCACGCAGCGCCGGGTGCAGCAACCTCCTTCGTTCCGGCACTTGCAGTTGCAGACCTTTGTGATGTCGCGGCTCGACGACAACGTCAACCGCGACTCGCTGCATGTCGGATCTGTCGGTGTCATCACCGGCGCAGGCGCGTTGCTCCAGAGCGGACCGGTGCGTCCGTGGTTCACGGCGGAGTACGACATCGCCGTTCATCGTTACTCAGCCACCGAGCGATTCAACCGGGTTTCCCAGCGTGGCCGCGCAACCATTGGCGGGCGGCTCACGAAGTGGTGGACACTGGAAGCCGTCGCTGAAGGTTCTCTGCAGGGATCATTCGAGGATCGGGACGTCTCCGATCAGCTGACGCTGCAGCCACGCATGGACTTCAAGCTCGGCAGTGATCGTCGTATCCGATTCACGGGATCACATCGGTGGCGTCGGTATCCCGAGGCACCGGACCAGGATGCACGCAATCGCTTCGTGGCGGCAGAGTTCCGGCATCGGATGCCCGACGGCGCAACGTGGGAAAGTGAGTTCCGGCTCGAGGAGAACGTGGCCGCGGTGACGCGGTTCGACTATCAGCGCACCACCTGGAACTCGGTATACACTACTCCGCTAGGCTCGCATGTGACTCTGGAAGTGGAGATGCAATACCGTCTGCAGGCCTATCGCGATCGGACCGTGGAAATCGAGGACGAGGACGTTTTGCGGCGTGACCATCGTCTGCAGCCCGGTGCGGGCCTCGTGTACCGGCTCGGGCGCACCGAATTCGAGCTGAGTTACGAACCCGAATGGCGCCGCTCCAACGATCCCTCGCGCAGTATCGACCAGCACGTCCTCCTGTTCGGCATGCGGCGTCACTGGTGACGTTGCTGGGGCGCGGCTGGGGAGACACCTTTCCCACATGTCGCGCTCCCTGATTCTGGCCGTCGCTCAGCTGCATCCCCGAAAAGGGGACCACGAAGGCAACCTGCAGCGTGTTGGCGCCATACTCGCGTCGCTCGAGCAGGCGTCGCCCCGCCCCACGGTGGTGCACTTTCCCGAAACGGTCCTGTCGGGCTACTTCCTCGAAGGCGGCGTCCGTGAGGTCGCGCTGACGACGGGGCAACTCGCGGCGGACCTGGATAAGACCTACCGGGATCACACCGCAGGCGGGCGCCCGGTCGATGTCGTGATCGGGTTTTACGAGCGCTGGCGGGAGACGTTGCACAACAGCGTGGCATACGTGCGCCTGGGTGATGGCGCCGCCACGGTGCTGCACGTGCATCGCAAGGCCTTCCTTCCGACGTACGGCATGTTCGATGAGGAACGGTTCGTCGAGCGCGGCCATGACCTGCGCGCCTTCGATACGCCGTGGGGGCGTGCCGCGATGCTGGTATGCGAAGATGCCTGGCACTCCCTTTCGGGGACGGTGGTCGCGCTCGATGGCGCCGAGCTGATCTTCGTTTCATCAGCGGCACCTGCGCGAGGCGTGCATCCGCGGCAGGACGAAATCCCGGGCCCCGGATCGGTGTCGCGATGGGAACGCCTGGTCCGAGAGATCGCGGAAGAACATGGCGTTTTTGTTTCCCTTTCGAATCTGGTGGGAAGTGAGGGCGGGAAGGTATTCTCCGGGTGCTCGTGTGTGTTTGGTCCAAAAGGAGATGTGCGGGTACGGGCACCCGCCTGGGAGGAAGTGGTGGTGATGACACCGCTGGACTTTCGCGACGTGGGGCGGGCGCGCGCTGACGCGCCCATGCTGGCCGACTTGCGCACAGCACTGCCGCATGTGCGTCGGAGTCTCGAGGCGGCGGAGCGACGCGCGGCGGGTGCGCGTGAGGCGGATCGCTCGGCGGTGGCCTTTGATGCCGCACCGGTGCCTGTCAGTGGGCCGGGGGCCCCCCCCCGATTGAAAAATACGGCCCACCCCGCCCCCGACCGTCATCATTCTGTCCCCGTTCGTATCATTTCCCCGCCAGAGGGTGCCGTGTCCGACGGCCCGCCCCCGCTCGACATCGACGCTCCACTCGCCGAGCGCTGGCTCCTCCGCTTTTTGCGCGACGAACTGGCCCGCCGCAACATGACCGAGGTCGTCATCGGGCTCTCCGGTGGCGTCGACTCTGCCGTCACTGCCACGCTGGCCGCCCGGGCGTTCGGCCCCGAACACGTGCTCGCGGTGTGCATGCCCTATCGCACCTCACACCCTGACTCCCTCGCCCATGCCCGGCTCGTCATCGACGCGTTAGGCATCCGCCACACCACACTCGACATCAGTGCCGCGGTGGATGGCTACCTCGCCCTCGCCCCCGATGCCGATCCGGCGCGCCGTGGCAACGTGATGGCGCGTACACGCATGCTCGCCCTCTTTGACCTCTCCGCCAGCGTGCGGGGCGTCCCGTTAGGCACGGGCAACAAATCGGAGCGGCTCCTCGGCTACTTCACCTGGCACGCCGACGACTCGCCCCCCATCAACCCCCTCGGCGATCTCTTCAAGACCCAGGTGTGGGCCCTCGCGCGCCACCTCGGTGTGCCGGACGTGATCATCAACAAACCGGCCTCTGCCGACCTCATCCAGGGCCAGACCGATGAAGGTGACTTCGGGGTGAGTTATGCCCGCGCCGATGTTATCCTCAACTGGCTCACGGCCGGCTATTCCGCCGCCGACCTCCTGGGCCGCGGCTTTGGCGAAGAAGAGGTACGGCTGGTGCAACGAAGGCTCGATGGCACACACTGGAAGCGCCGCCTCCCCACGGTGGCCCTCATGAGCAACACCGCCATCGGCGAGTCGTACCTCCGCCCCGTGGACTACTAGCCGTGTCCTACACCCTGCGCCTCAAGGACATCGTGATCGGCTGGTGTGATCTCGAATCGCGCGACGCCGCCACTCGCATCGCGCGCGGCGACTTCAGACCGGGACTTGGCTACGAACTCGTCGAACCGATTTTTGTGCTGAGACCGCAGGACGAAGCCACGCCGGGAGCACTCGAACGGCAGGTGCGATACCAGCGAGCGCGCAACACACTCGATCTTTCTCTGCACGCCCCTGACGGCGGCGAGGTGGACACCGCCCGCATCGACATCGTCCGCGATGACCAGAGCGCGACCGAACTCGCGCTCGAAGTGTCAGTCGTCGATCGTGGCTTCTGGAAGGCAGCCGCCGGGTAACACGCCTGCGCCGCGGACAGGGCTTGTGTGAGCGAATGCGATGCCGAGCAGCAATGCCGGCGGCCTACACCACGCGCTTAGGTACCACGCCCGGCTTCAGACGGATCTCTATCCGGCCTCCCGTCGCGTCACCTTTCTTCACATCGACACCGTCAATGTCCTCCGGACTAACGACAAATGGGCCAACACGGTTCGACGAACCCGTTTGGCCCATCGGTCCCTCATAGAGCAGCTTTCCGGTGCCGTCGAACAGAAACACCGTAGGGGCGTCGGCACCTGCCGGTGATGACGACCGAAGGCGCACCGTGCCGCGCGCCGAGGAGGTGTCCGGCGACCGTGCCGCTCCAATCCGCATCTCGACACGATCCACTGAGGCACCTGCACCCGGGACGCCCAGCTTCTTGTAGAACACTCCTGCCGCCGTGTCCGCGCTCGCGCCCGGCCATGTCGCGCCCGGCTTGAGTCTGATCGTCACCAGGCCAGCCTTCGCCTCAGGGGGAAGCAGCTCGCTTCGCTTGAGCACCTCGACGCGCTCGATGGACGTTGATTGCACTTGATCGAGCACGCTCGTTGTAGCGGCCCGTCCCGAGTACACCACGTTGCCGGCGGCGTCTTCCACCACAATGACAGGCTGCGACAAGTCTTCGCTCTCACCCACGGCAACGCGGCGCTTGCTGAGCACCCCAGCGACCGTCTCCTTCGCCGAATCTGCCCCCTCGGCGGTGATGGTCATGGCCTTGGTCGTGCCATCCTGAATCACATAGTCGGTCACCGGAGCGACAGGCGCCGGGACCCTCGTTTCGCAGGCGGTGACCAGCGCGATGACGCCGAGGGCGCCGGCGGCTGCACGACCTAACGGTGTCAAACGTTTTGCAGCAGTCATGGCATCAATCCTGGTGTGAAGCTGTGAAGGAGAATGGGCGAAGGTGAGGAGTCCGGGGGCAAAACGCCCCTTGGGACGCCCTGCCACCAGGAGGAGGAGCTCGGCGTACGGACGCACCGGTGCACCGGACAGCAGCACCCGAGCATCACAGTCGAGTTCGATGGCGGTGCGAAGGCGTCGCAGGCACCACCAGAGGGGAAGGTTCCACGGATTGAGTGCGACCATGACCGTGGCCGCCAGGAGCCAGCGGGCATCTCCGGCAGAGACATGTGATCGCTCATGTGCAAGCAGCAACTCGCGATCACTTTGGGTCAAGCCAGTCGTCCACGAAGGCACCAGAATCGCCGGCTTGCCAAAGGGTGCGGCTCCCGGCCCAACCTCAGCGGTGATCGCGACTGGTGTGCCGTTCCATTCTTCCGCCCGTGCGCGACGACGCACTCTCTGCAATGAGATGAGCGCGGCCCCAACGCCGAGCAGCAGGATGGCGGTCGCGACGACCCATCCGACCATGAGCCACGACACGTTCGCTCCCTGCGCGAACGAGATGGACTGCGCCGTGAGCATCATGCCGGACTCGTCGGTCGCCAGCGGAAGTGGTCGCACACCGCGCGGCCTGATCGCCATCAGTGCCGGCAACATGCTCCCCGTCGCGATTGCAGCCATCCATACCCAGCGCACCGAGCGTCGACGGGACCGCTGCCACTCGTTTGCCGCCTGGGCTATCGCACTCGCGCAGACCGTGATCATCCACGCGTAGCTGATCCATTCAGCGATCATGCGCCGACCCTCCATCGCCCAGCCGCTGATTGAGCACCGCACGAAGGCGACGCAACTCCTCATCGTCGACACCGCGGCCATCCACCAGGTTGGTGAGCAGGAGTTCGCGCGACCCCCCGAAGATCTTGTCGACGATGCGGCGCAGTGCGCTTGTGCCCGCCGCCTCCCGCGCGACGAGGGGGGTATACCGATGCGCCTTCCCCTGCTCCTCGTGCGACACATGCCCCTTGGTCTCGAGGGTGCGGAGCACAGTGAGCACCGTGGTGTACGCGAGGTCGTCCACCAGGGCTTCTCTCACCTCGGCAACAGTGCATGGCCCGCGCTCCCAGAGCACAGCCATGACGTCGAGTTCGCGTTCGGTGAAGCTGACCTGATCCACGAGACTTCCTACTAGAGTTATCGTAGAACGTACGGCGAGACGAGGATTTGTCAACTAGCGTTCTAGTAGATGAAACCCGAGCCGCCCGCCTCCCGAACAGATTGCTGCGGGTTCAAACGCAACCAGGATTCCCGCGGTCCAACCCCAGAACCCCTTTCCGACGTTGTCCGGAGTATCCCAATGAAGCTGTTTCGCACCCTGATTCTCCCGCTCCTCGTTGTCGCCGCGCTGCCTCTGGTGGCCTCCGCCCAAGCCAAAATCGCGCCGGGCATGTACCAGATGATTCCTGACGCCAACTTCTCCGGCGGCATCGACGTGGCGGGCATCGATATCGAGTTCACCGAAAGCACCATGACGGCCACCCAGGGCGGCGCGGTACTCGTAAAGAGCACCTTCACGCTGGTGGGCGACATGGTGACGCTGGTGGATACCGAGGGTCAGGTGGCGTGTCCGAGCAGTTCCAAGTACAAGATCACCATGACCGAGAAGGGCTTCCGGATGACGCCGGTCGAGGACGCCTGTCCGGAACGCGCCGGAGTGCTGGCACAGGTGAGCCTGGTCAAGAAGTAGCCCAGACGGCGTAGCCTGCCGTCGCGTGCCGGGGGGGGCAAGAATCGGGTTGGCCGTCGCGCACGGCTACCGTAGACTCGTCTCCTCTCCCGCATGATCCCCCGATGAGTCAGGCCACTCTCGATTACGATCGCGTCGAACGCGCACTCCGCTTTCTGGAGCGCGCGGCGCCCGAACAACCGAACCTCCAGGAACTGTCGTCACATGTGGGGCTCAGTGAGTTCCACATGCAGCGTCTCTTCACGCGCTGGGCGGGGATCAGCCCCAAACGTTTTCTGCAGGTGCAGACCCTGCGGTACGCCAAGGAGGCGCTCGACGAATCCCGCAGCGTACTGGACGGCACCTACGAGGTGGGGCTGAGCAGCGCCGGGCGGCTGCACGACCTCTTTGTCACCCTCGAAGCGGTCACCCCGGGTGAGTATCGCGCCGGAGGTGCAGGGCTTCGCATCGAGGCCGGATTCCATGATTCCCCGTTCGGAGAGTGCCTCATCGGCCTGACCGATCGTGGTGTCTGCGGCCTCGGCTTCCTTGATGGGGATCGCGACGCCGCCTGGGCGGACCTCCAGGCGCGCTGGCCGCAGGCCTCCCTGCACGAGTCAGCCCGCCGCACCCATGGCGCGGCTCGGCAGATCTTTGAGCCGTTAGGGTCCGACACGGGGAAACCGCTCGCGCTCCTGGTGCGCGGCACCAACTTCCAGGTGCAGGTGTGGAACGCCCTGCTGCGCATACCACCCGCCCGGCTGGCGGCCTACGAAGACATCGCTGCGGCAGTCGGGTCACCTCGCGCCGTACGGGCCGTAGGGACGGCGGTGGGCCGCAACCCGATCGCCTGGCTCATCCCCTGCCACCGCGTGATTCGCACCAACGGCGCCCTTGGTGGCTATCGGTGGGGGCTCCCGCGCAAGCGAGCGATGCTGGCGTGGGAGGCGGGTCGACGCGCTGGCTAGGCGTGGGATCCAAAGCGGTTCATTGAGGCATAGCTGGGGACGCCGGAGGCGGGCGATACCCCCCAGCCTTGGGGAATCTCGGCGTCATGTTTGCTCCGGCCCCTACCGATGGCCATCAACGACGCGTATGCTCGCCACGTACAGGTTTGTGATCGCAGGCTCCCCTTACGCCACTCCCCGCCGGCGTGCTGATGAGCCGGCCGCCTCCGGAGCACATTCACCATGACTGCTTCTCGTCCGATCATCGCCTTCACCGTCGCCTGTGTTCTCGCTGGCGCCTCCTCGCGCGCCGTCGCGCAGTCGGGGATGGATCACAGCAAGCATCGCATGGGCCCTGAGATCGTCATCCCGAAAGGTGCGCTCTATACCAAGGCGGACGTCGAGTTCATGCAGGGGATGATCGCCCACCACGCCCAGGCCATCGTAATGGCGCGGATGGCGGAGACAAATGGCGCCAATCCGCAGGTGCTCAAGCTCTCGCGGAAGATCGACCAGTCGCAGGTGCCCGAGATCATCATCATGCAGGACTGGCTCCGCCGGTACGGGCAGTTCGCCCCGGACACCTCCTCCTGGCATGACATGCGGATGGATGGCATGCTCACCGACGACGAACTCAAGGCGATGAGCGAGGCGAAGGGCGTAGCCTTCGACCGGCTCTTTCTCGACGGGATGATCAAGCACCACGCCGGCGCGCTCAAGATGGTCGACGACCTCTTCAAATCGCCGGGCGCCGGCCAGGAAGTTGATGCCAATGTTTTCGCCAACGATGTCGTTACGGCTCAGACCGCCGAGATCGGCATCATGAGACGCTTGCTGTCGCTGCTCCCTCCCAAGTGAACCGTCCCCACACCCTACCCTCGATGCGCATGATACGCGGCTTCACCCTCCTGCTGGCGGTCACCGTCGTGCCCAATGTGGTGTTGGCACAGACCTATCCGACCAACAAGGATCCCCGAAGTACTCTCAAGCCCGGCCGTTTCGACGCGGGTATTGCGATCAGCAACATGAAGCAGGTGTCGTTCGTGAAGAAGCCGGCGGAATTCGACACG
Organism: uncultured Gemmatimonadota bacterium; assembly: GCA_902826615.1. Classification (GTDB taxonomy): domain Bacteria; phylum Gemmatimonadota; class Gemmatimonadetes; order Gemmatimonadales; family Gemmatimonadaceae; genus RBC101. Next base: position 1,219,975 of record CADEFN010000001.1, on the reverse strand, counting down.
ACAGCCGGCCTGAAATTCATCAACTCAGACCTGGCGTTCGGTACCCACTACATCTACCAGGCCAACTTCGCCGGTTTCACGATCTGGGACGTCGCCGACCCCGCAAACCCGGTGATGATGTCGGCGACCAAGTGCATCACCTCGCAGGGTGATCCGACCATTTACGAGCACCTGCTCTTCCTGTCCGCTGAAGGTGCGGGCAACCGAAATGACTGTGCCGACGGAGGCGTGAAGGATCCGAAGGACCACATGGCCGGCGTGCGCATCTTCGACGTCTCCAACCCCAGGGCGCCGAAGCTGGTGAAGAACGTGCAGACCTGCAAAGGCTCGCACACGCACACCCTGGTTCCCAGCCCCAAGGATCCCCGGACGATTTACCTCTACGTCTCCGGCGGGCAGGCCGCGCGGCCCGAAACCGAGCTGGCGGGATGCAAGAACGGCACGGACCCGGCCGACCCGACGAATTCACTCTTCATGCTCGACATCATCCGGGTGCCGCTCGATAACCCGGAGAAGGCCGAGGTGATTCCAGGGGCGCGCATCTTCACGGGCCTCGATCAAGCCGGGGAGTGCAAGCGCTTCTGCCTCCCGACCGACCCGCGCCGCCAGGCGGCCGCCGCCAACCGTGCAGCGGCCAACCCTGAGATGCCAACCACGCCGCGCAATTGCCACGACGTGACGTCGTACCCGGCGATGAACATGCTCCTTGCCTCGTGCCAGACGCACTCCATCCTCGTGGACATCACGAACCCCGAGAAGCCGATCCGCATCGACGCGCTCGTCGACACGAACAACTTCCAGGGTCGTCACACGGCAGCATTCAGCAACGACGGCACGAAGCTGATCCAGACCGAAGAGTGGGGCGGCGGCACTGGCCCGATGTGCCAGGCGTCGAGCATGAAGGAGCTCGGCGGCAACACGGTCATCACGCTGGACGGGAAGAGAAAGCAGAAGCAGCGTGGCTACTTCAAGCTCCCGTCGGCGCAGGCGGCCGAGGAAAACTGCGTGGCACACAACGGCGGCATCATCCCGGTGCCCGGACGCGACCTGTACGTGCAGGGGTGGTACCAGGGGGGAGTCAACATCATGGACTTCACGAACCCTGACTCCGCCCTCGAGATTGGCTATTTCGACCGTGGATCCATCAACCCACCAAAGGGCGCCGACGTGCCGCAGCCCCCCGTTGACCCCAGCGTGCGAGGAGGCGGTAACTCCATCGGTGGTTCGTGGGGGGCGTACTACTGGAACGGCCTCATCGTGTCGTCGGAGCTCGATCGCGGCATGGACATCCTGGAGTTGACGCCGAGCGACCAGCTCTCCGCGAACGAGATCGCGGCGGCGAAGCTGGTGCGCTTCGAGCGGTACAACCCGCAGAGCCAGCCGAAGCTGATATGGCCGCCGGCGTTCGTCGTGGTGCGGTCGTATCTCGACCAGCTGGTGCGGAACGGCGGGCTTGCAGCTGAACAAACGGCGGCGATCTCCTCCGCTCTCGACATCGCGGAGATGCGGTCGGGCGCTGCCCGTGCCTCGGCGCTCAACGAACTCGCGCGGCAGGTGGACAAGGATGCCGGCGGTGCGAAGGACGCGGCTCGCGTGCGTACGATGGCCGACGAGATCCGTCGTCTCGCGGCGGCGTCGAAGTAAGTCGACGAGTCCTGAACAACAACGGGCGCCCTGTTGAGGGGCGCCCGTTTTGTTTGCGTCCTGGTCGCAAGCGCCGATATCGGACCCCGGCGGGCAGATCGGCGTCCTGCTACTTCTCCTTCTCGATCACCCGGCGACGCTCCAGCTGCAGGTCGTCGAGGGTCTCGTCAGGCACGAGCTCCGAGCCGTCGCAGAGCAGGTAGACAATCTCCACCCGGCGATTCCGCGCCATGTTGCGCACGTCCGACTCGCTACTCACCAGGCGCTCTTCCCCTTCTGCGGCCGCGCGCAGAATGCGCTCGGCACCGATGCCTGCTGCCGTCAGGTAGGCCTGTACCGCATCCACCCGGCGCTGTGAGAGCGCCTGGTTGTAGTCGTTGCTCGCGCGTGGATCGGTGTGACCGCTCAGCCGCACCCGCACCCCGGGCGCCGCCTTCAGCTGTGCAATCGTGCGATCGAGCACGCTGCGGGTAGCGGGAGCAAGATTGTGTTTGTCCAGGGCAAAGTGCACGGCCCGCGCCACACCGGTCAGCCGTTCCGGCGCCTCACACGCACCGGGAAGACGCCGAGGCAGACGTGCGCTGTCAGGCTGCGGCACGGGCGCCGGACGCTCCGTGACCACCTGCGGCGGGGGCGTTGGCTCGGGCGCCGGCGCTGGCACTGGGTTCACCCGCGTACGCTCGACCGCTGAGAGCATCTCATTCACCTCACGAACGGCGTCGGCGTCGCTGCTGCACGCTGGTCCCGAGAGAATGCTGTTCCCCGCGCGAATCAGCATCGCCTCGGCGCGGGCGATTTCGTCGGGTGCTCCGACGCGGTCCGCATCGCGCCTGAGCGAAATGGCGCGACCCCAGGCGTCATCGGCAAAGAGACGTACGTCGTTCGGAAACAACACCGCGGATGACATCACCTCGGAGGGTGGTGTCTGACCGGACTCGAGAATAGCGAGGTCGCGCTCGGCGAGGACGAGCATGTCCTCGGGGAAGGCCCCGCGATCGTTGCGCTCGTAGGCTTCCTGCGCGAGCGCAATCCACTGCGTGGCGCGCTCGGCCAGGTAGCGCCTGCCACCAGAGGCATTCACCGAGGCGCGCGCCGCGCGCTGCTGGTAGCTGCGAAACACCGACAAGTCGCGGGCGAAGGCCTCGTCCGTGATGCGTTGTGATACGGGTGTCAGGCGTGCGCCAGCACGTTGTGCACCGCCAACAACCGGCAGCAGCACAGCCCCGAACGCGAGTGACCAGGTGATGCGACGCATTAGCGGTTTCCTCCACGGCTCGCCGTGCGGCCGGTACCAGAGTTGTCCCCGATTCCGAAGAGGCTTTCATCGAACTTGAAGCCGAGTTCGATGTACGCGCCCTTGCGCGTGGTGCCAAAGGAATTGAGATCGCGATCGGTGAACCCGAAGAGATTGTAACCGCCGGCAACCCGGAGGTTCTTCATCACGATGAGCCCCAGTTCGCCGCCAAGGCCATATCGGCGATCCGAGAAACCATCGCTGAAGAGACTGCTAGCGATGAGGCCGGCATCGAAGCGGTTGGTGAGATCCAGCACGCCACGCGCCATCATGAGCTGTGCCGCGTTGCTCGTTTCGGTGGCGTCCAGACGGTTGAGAGACCGCTTGGCCGCATACCGGCTGGAGAGCGTGAAGCGCTGCACGGGCTGATAGTTGACCATGGCCGCCACGATATGCGCCTGATCGCGTGTGGCGCCCAGAGCATCGCTGACGCCAAGCCGCTCGAAGCGATGTTCGTAGCGCGCCAGGGCGTTCCACTTGTTCTGGTCGGTTTCACGCCAGGCGACACCAAACTGCGAGAAGCCTCTCGTCTGGCGCTGACCGGCGTTGAAGTTGTCCCAGAGGGTGCGCCCGAGCATGGTCCAGTCGCGCGAGAGCTTTCGTGCGTAGCCAAAGGAGGCGAGGAAGTTGTCGCCACTCTCCTCGGCGTTCCGGAACTCGAGGCGAGCCGTCGTCTTGTAGAGCGCCGGCTTCACCCACTCGATGGCGCCCGTGACAGCGAGCGCGTCACCACCGCGCCGAGACGAGATGCCCGGATCGAAGATCGGCGCGACCCGCTCGAACGTCGTGTTGACCAGGAGCCCCGGGGCAATCGCCCAGCGGTTCCGCAGACCGATCGACGCCTCGGCGTCGCGACCATTGAAGGCGTCGCGCGCGCGATACTCGCTGAACATCTGCGTGTTCTTGAGGTAGTCGGCGTCGATGCCGAATACCGTGATGTTGCGGTCGGTCCCTTCAGTTGGCGTGAACTGATCGCGCAGGCCGGAGAGGTACTCGTGCCGTCCATAGAGCCGCGCGCGGCTGGCGATGATGTACTCGCCACCCACTGCCAGACGCCGCTGGTCGGATTCGCGGACATCCTGCTCTGCCTCGGCAAACAACGAGGTGCGTGTCTGCTGTGGCAGGTTGAACTGCAGGCGGCCTCGGAGTGCACTCACATCCCGATCCTCGCCGACCCCGATGGAGGGAATGCCGCCGAGCGGATTCGTGATACGCTCCTCGTTGGAGCGCGCGAAGCGATACCCGAACTCACCGCGCAGCGCCTGCGAGAATTGCCGCTCGATGGAGAGCACGGCCCCCTGACGCCGGACGTCGAGCTCGTTGAGTTCGGAGTGCAGTGCCTCACCCACCAGGCGGGTGCCGGCGGCCAGCTGCCGCGAGAATCGGCCACCGATTTCGGTGCGCCCACCGGAGAAGATGGAGGAGGTGTTGACGTACTCCTTGTCGCTACGCACGGCAAAGAGTCGGGCATCGAGCGCCGATGACTGGTGCCGCAGCTCGACACGCTGCGCAGTGCCATTCACCCCGGCCGAGTCCTGCGTGGAGGCAAACTCACCGAAGAGGGTGGTAGCTGCACCAAGTTTGGCCGTGGCGTTGAGGCCGATGATCTGATGACTGGTGTTGGGACCCTCGTCACGGGCAAAGGTGCCACCCAGTTCGAGCCGGCTCCCTGCTCGCACGGAGCCGTCGAGGCCATAGACCCAGAAGGCCTTCGAGTCACCATTCTCCGTTTCGTACGTGACCCGGATGGAGATCGGGTTGAGGTTGGCATCGAGGCTCTGCACCGGCATCCGGAAGAGGATGCGGCCAGTCACTGGTTCGATGGTGTAGTCGGCAAACCGGGTCATCGGGGTGCGCGTGAGAATCACCGATGGCTGGTTGCGATCGCGCACGATGATTTCGACCCGTTCGCTGTTGATCAGCCCCGTTGCGCGCGAGAGCGCGTACGGACCGGAGATACCACGACCCGGCAGTTCATCGACGGCCTGGCTGATACGACCCTGGCTGGCGAAGAAGGTGGCCGATCCATCGCGACCCTCGAAGTGCTGGACCGCGCCGGTGAGGCTGCGGTCATACGAGGAAATCACTCGGCGGTCGTCGCTTCGCGTGGTCTGGAAGTCGCCGTACATCGTGTATCCGGTGCCCTTGTCGAGGCGCGCATAGAAGCGGCGCCGCGACTGGGCGTCGAACTCACGCAGCGAGCCGTCCCCGTATACGGGGAAGAACTCGTTAGGACTGATATCGCGGAAGAAGGTGCGTCCGCGATCGCGCTCGGAGTCATAGGAGAGGGTGAGCAGCCGGCTGTCGAGCACCGTGCCCTTCACCAGGAGCGCAGCCCGTGCGCCACCGCGTGTTTCAGCGCTGTCGTCCTCGAACGACCAGTCGCGCAGGGCATCCTCGAAGCCGTCACCGCCAGCCGACACACCAAGTCCGCCGCGGATGAGCTTCTGGAAGTCGATACGTGCGTTGACCAACCCGGAGAGGAGGAGCTCCCGAGCCGACGACGCAAAGGTGACCGGGATGGTCATCTCGCCAACGTCGGCGGTCACACGCACCTCACCGCGGGCCGCCGTCGGCGGCGCAACCAGGAAGTAACGGCCCACCCCGTTGACCAGCGTGACGTGATACCCGTCGGAGTTTGTCTCGACGGACGAGGTGTGCAGCCAGCGGCCCACCGAGGCTTCAATGACCACATCAGTGTTGCGCGCAATCACTTCGCCGTCTGCGCCGACCAGACGAATGTAGATGGGAACCAGTGTCTGGCCATCGGCCGGCATCACCTGATCAAAACCGGTGATTTCGATGCGCTCGGTTCCCGCCGCGGTGGCGCGTTGTTGCTGACGCGCCCGGAGCGGCGTCACCGGCAACTGAGAATTGCCCTCGTTGAGGCGGCGTGCCCCAAAGAGCGGTGTGTACTGCGTAGCGTTGTTATCGGTCAGCCCACGCGGAAAGAGCGGCTTCGAGGCGTACATGGACGCTCCCTGCACGCCGGTCTCCTGCGCAAGGTCATACACCGCACGTGCCTCGCCGCGGAGCGTGTCGCGCGGCGATGCCGGGCTGGACGCCTGGACACCGGGATAGTTCCACCGCACCGGAGGTTCGCCAGCATTCAACACCTCACCAGCCCGTCGGCGTTCAATTACTCGATCGAGTACCTCGCGGCGCCGCGAACCATCGGCAAAGTCGGCCCGATGCAGCTCACCCGCCTTCACGTCGGCAAATCGTGTGTAGCCATCGCCCGCATTGCGGTTGACCAGCGGCACGAGCACCGCCCCTTCGGGCAGCGTGGCACGGTCGACTTTCACCACATGCAGTCGCGACGCGACGTTGTAGAAGTTGTACTTGCCCTCCACGTCGGTCACCGCGCTCGTCCCGTCTTCCAGGAAGACCCGCACACCCGGAATACCGACTTCGCCGCGATCCTGCATCATGCCCTTCTCGCAGTCACACTGCACAAAGACCTTGCCGACGATGGCGCCACGTTCGTCGAAGACACCGCCGGTCACGCGCACCGTCGCGCGCGCTGGTGGCGTGGGCTCGCCGCGAGAACGCGACGAGGCGACGGCGACGTTCACCGACTGGCCAGGCCGAGCCCCCGGCCCGACCCGAACGCGGTAGGTCACCACCACCTGCTGTCCGGCGTTGATGCGTCCGACCTCAATCACAATCTGTGGACCGGGCGCACCGGGAATCGTCGCGACCGCTACCCCACCCACACGCACCGACTGCGCCTCCAGCAAGAAGCCCGGCGGGAGCTGGTCCGTGATGATGGCATCGGAGATCGCGCCATTGCCGGAGTTCTTCACGATGACGGTGTAGTCCACCACGTCGCCGATCTGCACCTCGGCGCGCGATGCGCGTTTCTCGATTTCCAGCTTGCCGATGCCGGCGACGATGGCGTCAACACAGGATCGGTTGTTCACCAGCGTGCCGGTCTCGTTGGTGCCACGCACATTCATGCAGTTGGTCACCCGCGGGAATGCGGCGGGCGTGACACTCACGGTCACCGTAATGAGCGGAGCGGCGCCCGGTGGCAGTGCCGTGGCGCGTGTACAGGTGAGCACGTTCGCGACGGCACTGCAACTCCATCCAGTCCCCGTCGCTGAGACAAAGACCAGACCCGACGGCAGCGTGTCCACCACCGTGATCGGCGGCGCTGCCGGCGTGGAGCCGGCGTTGCGGACCGACAGGGTGAAGGTGCCTGGCTGACCAATCTCGAGCGCACCCAGCACGTCCTTGGTGGCGACGAGGTCGACATTGCCAATGGGCGCAGCCGTTTTGGTCCCGCAGTCGTTGGCCGTGTTGACGTCGCCAGCGGTACGCACGCAGGCCACGTTGCGCACCGGTCCGGTGAGATCGCCCGCCACCGACACAGTGAGGTCGACATTCACCACCTGCCCGGCGCCTAACGGTGGTGCGGTGCGGGTGCAGGTGACGATTTGTCCCGACACCGCGCAGGTAAAGCCCGATCCCGATCCGCTGACAAAGGTGAGCCCGGCAGGGAGTGAGTCGGTGATGACAATCGGCCCCGTTGTGGCGATGGTGCCGAGGTTGCGCACGGAAAGGGTGTAGGTCGTTTGCCCACCCGCCGTGATGCTGTCGGCACCGGTCTTGGTGAGCGCGAGGTCGACCACACCACCCACCGGCGTGGTGACCGAGCCGTCGTTGTTACCAGGGTTGGCATCGCCCGGTGTAGCAACCGATGCCGTGTTGGTCACCGACGGAATGGCGGCCGCCGTGGGCGTGACATTGATGGTGAGGGTGAGCGACCCGTTAGGCGCGAGCGGACCCGGGTGTGTGCAGGTCACGGTCTGGCCGCTGATGGAGCACGTCCATCCCGTCCCCGTGGCACTCACCACGGTCAGGCCGGCGGGGACCACGTCAGTGACGGTGATGAGCCCGGTCGTCGGACCGTTCCCGCGGTTGGTCACGGTCACGGTGTACGAGGCGGGTTGCCCAACAAGGAATGGCCCGTTGGCCGCTTTGGTCAGCGTGAGATCGGGAAGCTGGGTGACTGGCGTCGATTCGGTGGTGCCGGTGTCGTTGCCGCCATTTCCGTCTCCCGGTGTGGTCGCGGTCGCCGTGTTGGTCACGCTGGTCACGGTGGCCGCCACCGCCACCACGAGATCCACGGTGGTGGAAGCGTTAGGCGCGAGCGGGCCGGGGTTCGTACACGTTACCGTCTGACCGGAGGCGGAGCAGCTCCACCCCGTGCCCGTGCCGCTGACAAAGGTGAGCCCCGACTGCAGGACGTCGGTCACGGTGATCGGTCCGGTGGTCGGACCGGTTCCCACGTTGGTGACCGCGATGCGGAAGGTGGCGTTCCCACCCGCCGGCAGCGGGCCCACCAGGGACTTGGACACACTGAGGTCCGGCGCGAGCGCCGGGGCCGTCTGCACTGGAATGTTTGGGGTGACGGCCGTGTTGTTGCCCGGCACCTGATCGCCAGGGGTGGCCACCGAGACGCTGTTGACGATGGCCGGCAGGGCAAGGGGGCCCACGTTCACCGTGAGCGTGATCGGCACCACCTGACCCGGCGTCATGGGCGTGGTTCGCGTGCATGTGACCACCTGCCCCGCCGCCGAACAGGTGAAGCCTGTCCCCGCGGCACTGGCATAGGTCAGGCCGACCGGGAGCACGTCGATGACCGTGATGTTACCAGTGGTTGGCGACACCCCGACATTGCTGACCGTAATGGTGAACCCCCCGGGCTGGCCGACCTGCAGCGTGCCAGCCGTCTTGGCAATGGAAAGGTCGATGCCGGTCGCCACCGGATGTGTGAGGCTCGACTGATTATTCGCCGGATTGACGTCGCCGGGCGTGGACACCGTCGCGGTGTTGGTCACCGGACCCAACAGGCCTGGTGCCACCGCCACCACCAGCGCAATCGTCGCCGTCTGCCCGGAGGAAATGACGGCCGCGTTGGTGCATGTCACGGTTTGTCCCGCCGCCGAACAGGTGAACCCACCTCCCGATGCCGACACCAAGGTGAGCCCGGTCGGCAGCACATCGGACACGGTGGTCGTCCCCGTGGTGGCGGCGAGCGAGATGTTGGACACCGCGAGGTTGTACGTGGCGTTCTGACCGGCAGTCATGCTGCCCACCAGCGTCTTGGCGATCGCCAGATCGAGGGCAATGCCGCCGACCGGCGTGGTGACCGCGCCGGTGTTGTTCCCCGGATTGAGATCGCCCGGTGTCGTGACCGTCGCGCTGTTGGTCACCGACGGCGCGGCCGGCGCCGTCACCCCAACGGTGAGCGCGACGTTCGATGTGGCGCCACCGGCGATGGGACCAGCATTGGTGCAGGTGACCGTTTGTCCGGCCGCACCGCAGGTCCAGCCCGGACCCGTGCCACTCACAAAGGTGAGCCCGGCCGGGAGGACGTCGGTGATGGTGATCGCACCCGTCGTCGGGCCCGGGGAGATATTGGAGACCGCCAGCTGATACCCGGCGTTCTGCCCGACCGTGAAAACGGTGGTCGCCGTCTTCGTGAGGGTCAGGTCGGGAATCGAGATCACCGTGGTGGGATCGGCCGCCGTGTTGTTGGCAGCGTTGTTGTCGCCCGGCGTGGAAACACTCGCCGTGTTGGTCACGGAGGGAATGGCCGCGGCACCCACAGCGACCGTCAGGGTGATGGCCGTCGAGCCACCCACGGCGATCGGGCCGGCGTTGGTGCATGTCACGTTTTGTCCCGCCGCGCCGCACGACCAGCCCGCCCCGGTACCGGTCACAAAGGTCAACCCCACAGGCAGCGGATCGGTCACGGTGATGGTCCCCGTGGTCGACGCCGTGCCAACGTTGGAGATGGTCAGCGTATACGCGCCGTTCTGCCCCGCGACAAAGGTCCCGGTGTGTGTCTTGGCAATCGAGAGATCGGGGGACGTGGGCACTGCCACCGGTGAGGTAACAGCACCGGTGTTGTTGCCGGCGTTCAGGTCACCCGGTGTGGTCACCGTGGCGCTGTTGGTCACACTGGGCACCGCGGACGGACCCACCGCCACCGTGAGGGTGACGCTGGTCGTGGCACTCGCCACGAGGGGTCCGGGATTGGTGCACGTGACAGTTTGCCCGGCCGCCGAGCAGTTCCAGGCGGGTCCAACCGCCGACACATACGAGAGGCCCGCCGGGAGCACGTCGGTGATCGTGATCTGCCCGGTCGTCGGACCGGTGGACACGTTGGTGACCGCCAGCTGATAGGTGGCGTTCTGGCCGACGGTCAGCGCGCTCGTCGCCGTTTTCACCAGCGCGAGGTCGGGAATGGAGACCACCGTCGTGGGATCCTGCGCCGTATCGTTCGACGGATCGGCGTCTCCCGGTGTGGCAACGGTGACCGTGTTCGTGACCGATGGGATGGCGGCCGCGCTCACACCAACGGTGAGGACAATGGCGGTCGAGGCCGTGGGGGCAAGCGGACCGGCGTTGGTGCACGTGACCGTTTGTCCCGCAGCACTGCAGGTCCAGCCTGTTCCGGTGCCACTGACAAAGGTCAGGCCGGTGGGAAGCACGTCGGTGACTGTGATCGCACCCGTGGTCGCGGCTGCGCCGACGTTGGACACGGTAATGTTGTACACACCGTTCTGGCCGGCCTGGAAACTCCCCGTGTGTGTCTTGGTGACCGCCAGATTTGGCGCGGGGGCTGCGACAACAGGATTGGTCGCGGTCGCCGTGTTGTTGGCGAGATTGACGTCGCCCAGCGACGCCACGTGCGCCCGATTGGTGACCGATGGCGCCGCGGCGGCACCCACGGCAACGGTCAGCGAAATCGGAACGCTTCCACCAGACGGCACACCCGCGGGGTGTGTGCACACCACGATCTGGCCGGTCACACCACAGGTCCAGCTGCCTCCGCCTGCCGACACATAGGTGAGTCCCGTGGGCAGGGTGTCGGTCACGGTGGTCACGGCGAACGAGGGTCCCGCCGAGATGTTCGTCACACCAATGGTATACGTGGCGTTCGTTCCGATCGTGAACGATCCTGGCGCGCTCTTGGTGATAGCGTAGTCGGGAATCGACTCCACGCGCGTTGGATCGGTCGAGGAGTCGTTCGCCGGGTTGACGTCACCTGGCGCTGCAATCCATGCACGGTTGGTCACCCCCGGGAACGCCGCGGCGTCCACCGTGGTCGTCAGGGTAACGACGGTCGAGGCGCTTCCGGCGAGAGGCCCGGGGTTGGTGCAGGTGACAATCTGTCCGACGACGCCACAGGTCCAGCCACTACCTGTTCCTGACGTGTAGGTCAGCGTGCTGGGCAACGTGTCGGTGATCACCAGCGGACCGGTGACCGGCAAGGCCGTCTGGTTCGTGACCGTTAGTGTGTAGATCCCCGGCCGCAACGCAATGAAGTTGCCAACGTGCGTCTTGGTGATGGCCACGTCGGGCGCCGCCGGCGACACGATGGTGGTCGGGTCTGATGCACTGTTATTGCCACTATTGGTCTCGCCTCCACCCCCGACCGTGGCGGTGTTGGTGACGCTGTTCGGCGCCCCGGCCAGAACGTTGACGGTCAGGGTGATCGCCGGAGCCGCGGCGGCGGCCGCGATGGCTGCGGTGGTGGTACAGGTGACGGTCTGGCCGACGATGCCGCAGGTCCACCCTGTACCAGTGGCGGCCGTCGGGGTGAGCCCTGCCGGAACGACGTCGGTGACCGTGATCTGGCCGGCGCTGATTCCGGGACCGGCGTTGGAGACCGTGAGAGTGTAGGTGCCACTGCTGCCGCGCGAAAAGTTGCCGGCGTGCGTCTTGGCGATGGTCAGATCGGGGATGGCGATCGGAATGGTGGTCGCCTGCCCCGGAGCACCACCCGGCGGACGACTCTCTGCGCCGGCTTCACGATTGGTTCCACTGTCCCGGTAGCGAACCACCGCCCGATTGGAAATGATCGTGCCGTTAGGCACGCCGGCGTTCACCACAACGCGGAACTGCACGGACGTGGAGGCACCGGGCTGCAGGATGCCACGGACGGTGGCTGTCGCGCCCACGCCAATCCGGAATCGTACCCGGTTGCCTACCAGGGGCTCGTACTCGGCTTGATCGTCCGCCGAGCCATCGGTCTTGGGGCCGGCATTCGGGCCCGACGTGATGACAAGAGAGCCCGCCGCGTAGCTCGTATTCGCCGGTAACGTGTCGAGAATCTGCGCGTTGAGCACGTCGTCGGGTCCCCCCGCATTCACTGCGGAGATGTCGTAGACGAGTGTGTCACCCGGGAGCGCGCTCCCCCCGTTCAGGTCGGTCACGGTCTTTATGACGTTGCCGGGTAGACCGGTCGTGGTGACCGTCGGTACCGAAGCGCGAACCGTGGTCTGTCGCGACGCTGGTGGCGTCTGAGCCCGAGCATCTGTCGGTACGGCGGCAGTCAAACCAGCCGCAAACAGGGCGAGACCCGCGATTCTTGAAGTCATTTGGAGCAGTGGGGTGCCAACATGAGACGGGGCGGACTCCCTCGAGCCCGATGTGCGAAATGCTGCCATGGCGCCGTGAGCCGCGCCACGACACTGGTCACCAAAGGAAAGTCCCGTGCCACAGTGGCGGCGGGAGTCTTTTCCCCAAGCAGGTGACCTACATTAACATCTTCCTATCTTGTCCGTTATCCAGACTGGCCGACCGGATACGAGATCAGGCCGCCAGGGCGAGGGAGACGGCCCGGCGGGCACCCCGCTTGAGGGCACGGTGAACGGCTCGCGCGTAGCGTACGAAATTGATCCCCGCCCAGGGGTATCGAGCGAAGAACTCCACGGGAAGCATGTCGCCCTTCAGGCGGTTACACCGAGCGCAGGCGGTGACAAGGTTCCCGGGGTTACTGGTCCCGCCCCTCGCGAGCGGGAAGACGTGGTCCAGGGTCGTCAGGTGTTCGGGCAAACCTGTGGCGCAGTACACGCAGCGGCGGCCGCAGTCGCGCATGGCGGCATGTTTGAGCGCCCGTTTGTGCTCGCGGCGATGCACCAGGGTCAGGGGGGCGCGCTTGGCGCGTTTGGCGCGTGCCGACCGGGACCGGTGGACACGCAGCAGACCACGTCGGGACATTGCACCTCTCTCGAAACGACAGCACCCCGGTCCGGCGTACCGGAACGGGGTGCAAGGAGAACAAGATGGGGGGCGGTGCAAGGCGCCGTTTGTTTGACGGCGCTGGACAGCAGGTGAGGTTGGCGTGCAAACAACCAGCCATTCTCCTCCGGGTGCCTGACGACCCCGTTAGGTGCCTGACGCGAACACGGGGTCTGGACTAGTTATGCGATTCCGGTCGCGTTTTCGCAAGAGGGCGGGCGCCCGCGTTATGCAACCGCGACAGTGTCACGTGTGACCCGGCGCACGGGATCACGCAGCTCGCTGATGATCCGCGCGGCCATCGCATCGAGCAAGGTGCGGTCCGGCATGGGCGACCCGGCAAACGGCAGCGGAATGTCAAAGCCGTCGCCCAGACGGCGCGGAATCAGATGCACATGGTAGTGAAAGACATTCTGCCCTGCCGCTTCGCCGGAGTTCACCACGAGGTTGAGGTCGGACGAGCGGGCGACACGCCGCACGACAGGCCCGAGTTTGAGGGCGACGTGAAAGAGGTGCAGGGCCAGATCCTCAGGCACTTCATTCAGCGAGTCATGGTGTTCCCGAGGTACGATGAGGACGTGACCCGGATTGACGGGCTGAATGTCCATGAAGGCCATGGCCCGCGCGTCCTCGAAACAGATGCTGGCTTCCCCCGCCCCGTGGACAATCTCGCAGAAGATGCAGTGCTTGGTATTCGACGTCCCCATGGCCAGCTCCGTTGACAGATACCGGGTACACGTTCATGGACAGTGCCATGTTCCCGAATCCTGACGCGGGTCGCTAGCGCGTTGATTCACAACACTTTACAAGGTAGGTAAAGTCTTCCCCGCGGCGGCCGCGCCACAGGTTCCGCGGGTAGTGTCGAGACTCTACCACGCCGGTCTTCGTCTCAAGTAGTCGGGAGCCACACACGGCGCGCCCTGCATCTATCTTTCGCACTGCTCCCCTGACCCACACCCGATCCCAATGGCCACCCAGACCCGAGCCGCGCGCCCTCGTACCGCCGGACTCACTCGTGACCAGCTCCTGCAGGCATACCGCGTCATGTACCTCTCGCGGCGGCTCGACGACAAGGAGATCCAGCTCAAGCGTCAGAACCGGATCTTCTTCCAGATCTCGGGCGCCGGCCACGAGGCCATCACCACCGCTGCTGGCCTGCTGATGAAGCCGGCTTACGACTGGTTCTATACCTACTATCGCGATCGGGCCCTCTGCCTCATGCTCGGCATGACGCCCGAGGAAATGCTCTACGAAGCCGTCGGCGCTGCCATTGACCCCAACTCGGGTGGGCGGCAGATGCCGTCGCACTTCGGGCACAAGGCGCTCAACATCGTCACGGCCTCGTCGCCCACGGGCACACAGTTTCTGCAGGCGGTCGGTTGTGCCGAGGGGATTGCCAAGGCCAAGGCACTGCGCATGTCCGAGGGCTTCCGCGCCGACGAAATCGTCTACGTCTCGTCGGGCGACGGCACCACCAGCGAGGGGGAGTTCTGGGAATCGCTCAACACGGCCTGCAACCTCAAGCTGCCGATTGTCTACTGTATCCAGGACAATCAGTACGCGATCTCGGTACCGGTGGAGGTGAACACCGCCGGCGGTTCGATCTCGAAGCTGGTGACGGGGTTCCCCGGCCTCTATATCCAGGAAGTGGACGGCTGCGACCTGATCGCCAGCTACGAAACGATGCAGCGTGCCGTGCAGCACGCCCGTGAGGGCAAGGGCCCGGCGTTCGTGCACGCCCATGTGATCCGCCCCTATTCGCACTCGCTCTCCGACGACGAGGTGCTGTATCGTCCCGCCGAGGAACGCGATGCCGACGCCTCGCGTGACCCGGTCACCACCTTTCCCAGCTGGCTGATCGCCGAAGGGCTGGCGACCGATGAGGAGCTCGCCGCCATTCGCGAAGCCGTCGACGCCGCAGTCCTCGTCGCCACCGACGATGCACTCGGCCAGCCGCAGCCCGACGCCTCCACCGTGCACTTCGCGGTGTATTCGCCCGACGTCGATCCCACCGGCGAGCAGTTCGACACCGAGGACGACCCGCAGTTCAGTGGCGGCGAAACCACCATGGTCGACCTGCTCAACGCCTGCATGCGCGACGAGATGCGCCGCGATCCACGCATCATCGTGTTTGGACAGGACGTGGCCGACGTCTCCCGCGACCAGTACATGGGCAAGGTCAAGGGCAAGGGTGGCGTCTTCAAGGTGACCCACGGACTGCAGAAGGAGTTCGGCTCCGACCGCGTCTACAACTCGCCCCTTGCCGAGGCCAACATCGTCGGTCGCGCCATCGGCCTCGCGCATCGCGGCTTCAAGCCGGTGGTCGAAGTGCAGTTCTTCGACTACATCTGGCCTGCCTACATGCAGATTCGCGACGAACTCGCGACCATGCGCTGGCGCTCCAACAACAACTTCTCTTCGCCCGTGGTGATTCGCACCACGTACGGCGGCTATATCCGCGGCGCCATCTACCACTCACAAACTGGTGCCTCGCTCTTTACGCACTGCCCGGGATTGCGGGTGGTCTGCCCGGCCACGGCGCTCGACGCCAATGGCCTGATGCGCACGGCCATTCGCTGCGAAGACCCGGTCATCTTTCTCGAACACAAACATCTCTACCGCCAGACCTACAACAAGGCAGCATATCCCGGCGCCAACTTCATGATCCCCTTCGGGAAAGCGAAGATCGTGCGACCGGGCACCGACGTCACCCTCGTGACGTACGGCGCCACACTGCAGCGCGCGCTGGCGGCCGCCAACCAGATCGCCGACGAAGGGGTCTCCGTCGAAGTGATCGATCTCCGCACCCTTTCACCCTGGGATCAGGAGACGGTCTACGCCTCGGCGAAAAAGACCAATCGCGTGATCGTGGCCTACGAGGACTCGATGTCGTGGGGCTACGGCGCCGAAATCGCCGCTCGCGTCGCCGACGACTGCTTCCCGTGGCTCGATGCCCCGGTGCGTCGGGTGGCGTCGACCGACACCTTCGTCGGCTACGCGCCGCAACTTGAAGACGCCATTCTGCCGCAGATTGACGACTTCCTCACGGCCTATCGCGAGATCGTGCGCTTCTGATGCGTGGCGCTGGCGGGACGTCGGGCGGGCTGGGCACCTTTTTCGGGGGCCTCGCCATGGTCATCGGTGGTGGTTACCTGCTGCTCTCGCGGGTGACCGTCACCAGCGGCTACTGGCAGTTTGGAGGACGGAACGCCTTCGGGTTGTCGCTGTTGCCCTTGCTGGTTGGCGTGGGTTTTCTCTTTTTCGACGGACGCTCCAGGCTGGGGTGGGGTCTTGCCAGCGCAGGCATGCTGATCATCCTCGCCGGCATCATCGTCAACCTGAACATTTTCTTTGCGCCGACGTCGTTGTTCGACACCCTGATGATCCTCGGGCTCCTGGCCGGCGGGATTGGCCTGGTCGCCCGTTCGGTGCGCGCGATGCCCAAGGAAAGCCGGCAGCCTCAGTAGGGCGCCTCCAGGCCTGTCACGCTCCGGGCAATCTCTTGGCGCCGGAACGTGGGCCAGCGACGATTGGATCGCGGTGTGTGGTGTGGCGTCAGCGCTTCGGTTTCTGGCGGCCCCAGGATTCATAGTGCCAACGTGCGCCGTCAGCCCGGTGCTCGACCGGAACTGGCGCAGCCTCGTCCACCCCACCCTGATGTCGGGATTCCAGGCGATTTGGCGCCGATCAGACGTCTGACTCGGGGTTCTCCGAGTTTTCTCCGGGTTGGGATGATGGCATCATGCGTATGCCGGCGAGGGCGTCGGCGGAAACTGAGCGAGGAGGAGCGATGAACGTCTGGGCACGAAGTCTGCGACAGCAGGATGGCATGTGGGTGAATGAGGCGCAGCGCGAGCGGATCTTTGAGATGATCGGGACACACACGGTTACCTATCATCGCGTGCGGAACGCGAAGCATGAGCAACAGCGACGCCTGATGATTGCGTTGCTCGTCGGGGCGGCGGCCGTCTGGGTCGCTCTTTCGACCCTGGGCTGACTCACCCGGCTCGTCAGTAGAAGCGCCCCGGCCAAAAAGGCCGGGGCGCTCTGTTTCGCGACTCCGTCACGCCGCGTTTGCCACAACGCCGGCGCTCCGCTGCGCTTCAGGGTCAGTCACGGGCTCCCGCCGCGAAGTATCGATAGGTAGGTTCTCCCCAGCTTTCCTCCCCCAAATGGCCGGATCTCCGTCCTGGTTTCGCCTCGCCCTGGGCAGCATTATCACCCGCCTGGTTGCGTACTACCTCGCGGTCTTTGCTGTCGGCTGGAGCACATGGAATCTGCTCCCACCGGGGCCGCGTGATTTTCTTGCGAGAAACCTCGGCCCGGTACTCGGTGGCGCCCAGCCTACCGGAGACCTGAGCGCTCCCCTCACCCCGGCCGTCACCGGACCAATCGGAGGATCGCATGAGATGGCGATCCTCGCGCTCCTCGTGGGGAGTATGGCGATTGCCCTGTCGCTTCCGCTGGCGTGGGTCTACATGCACACGCGCCAAAAGAAGGGCTTCCAGCAGTCGGTGGTCCACACCATCGTGCTCCTCCCCGCCGTTGTGGCCGCTGTGTCACTCCTGGTTCGCAACAACGTCGGACTCGCCTTTTCGCTGGCGGGCATCGTGGCCGCGGTGCGCTTTCGCACCACCCTCGACGACTCCCGCGATGCGGTGTTCATCTTTGCCGTGAGCGCACTCGGCCTGGCCTGTGGCGTCCATCTGGAGTTTGCCGCCGCGCTGTCATTCCTCTTCAGTGTGATTGCGCTCGGGCTCTGGTACTCGGATTTCGGGCGCACGCCACCAGCCCTCGAGGGCGCCCGCGCCGAACAACGCCTGCAGCGTGCCATCGCCATTGCCAACCGCACCAGTCAGTTTGTGGCTCGCGTCGACCGCGAAGTGCTCGGTCAGCTCTCTCCGGCACAACTCGACGCCCTCTCGATGCGCGTGCGGAAGCGCAAGGCCGAGGTGGAATCCGAAGCGCCCAAGTGGGACGCGAGCGTTGTGGTCCTTGTATCTGACGACACGGGACGTCCGGTGGCGGAGCGGATCCTTGGTCAGCGCACCAAGCGGTTCGAGTTCAACCGGGCCGAGTTCATGGATGGGAGCACCCGCCTCACCTTCAGCGTGCGCACGCGCAAGGGTCTGACACTGCCAGAACTCGCCGCGCTCATCAAGCAGGACGGTGACGGCATCATTCACGACGTGACGGCGGAGGAACGATGAGGACGGTGCGATGGATGATTGTGTTGGCGCTTCTCGCGTCGCCCTGGCTGGCCGATGGAGCCGGCGCACAGGATAAGAAGAAGGGCAAGCAGGAGAAATCGCGGGGAACGGCTGCGGACAGCGCTGCCGCGCGTGAAAGGAAAATCGCCAAGACTGCGCGCAAGGCCAACACACGTGCGCTCTTTGCCGACACCGCTCCCATCGAGTTTTCCCTTGTCGCCAATTACGGCGCGCTGGCGAAGGATCGTGACACCCTGAGCACCAAACGTTTTGCCGGCACCCTCGTGGTAGCCGACTCTGCAGGGGCCGAACGACGTATTCCCGTGACCCTTCGCACGCGGGGGCACTTTCGCCTGATGGCGCGCAACTGCCGGTTTGTCCCGATCCGCATCGACTTTGCGGACAGCGGCCGCAAGAACACGCCCTTTGCGGGACAGTCCGGCATCAAACTGGGCACGCATTGCCAGAATGGCGACGACCGATATGACGGGTACACGCACCGGGAGTACCTGGCCTACCGCGTCTTCAATCAGGTGACTCCGCTGAGTTTCCGTGCCCGCCTTGCGCGCGGGACGTACGTCGACTCCGCGTCGGGCAAGACGGTGGCGACGCATACCGCCATGTTCATCGAAAGCGAGAATGACCTGGCCCGGCGCGCCGGCGGCAAGATTGCGGAGCTGCGCGGGGCGCTGTTTGACGATCTGCAGGCCGACCAGCTCCTGGCGCTCTCACTTTTCGAGTACGCCATCGGCAACACCGACTTCTCCCTCTACGCGCTGCACAACACGCGCCTGCTTCAGTTGCCTAACGGCGGCTCAATGATGCCCCTCGCCTACGATTTTGATTTCTCGGGCCTGGTGGGCGCTCACTACGCCACCCCTGATCCCCGGATGGGTATTCGTCGGGTGCAGGACCGCCGCTTTCGTGGCCCCTGTCGTCCCGCCGAGCAATACCAGCAAGCCGCCAAGCGCTTTCTGGACAAGAAGAGCGAGATCATGGCCGAGATCGACGCGGTCCCGGGCATGAGCAAACACGATCAGGGCGAAACTCGTGATTACCTGAACTCCTTCTTTGCCACTCTGGAGAATCCCGGGCGGTTCAAGCGCGAGATTGTCGAGGCCTGCGAGTCAAAGCCGGGGCTGTAGGGATGGGCAGATGGCAGATGCGCGAAGTTCAAAAACCATGAGTAAGCACAAGGGCCCGCCTCGTACGATGATCGCGAGAGCGGGCCCTTTCTTCATTCAGTGACTGCGCGGAGTGGGCCTACTCGCCACCCGGCTTCTTGAGGCGACCCATGATGCCGCGTTTCACGGCGTCCTTGGCTGACTCCTTTGCCGCCTCCTTCACGCCTTCCTTCAGCCCTTCCATCATCCCCTGGCGCGCGGCCACCACGAGCGAATCGATGTTGATCTGCGCGGGGTCGCAGGCGGCGCTTCCCTTGCCGTTCTCCTTCTCGCAGTCCTTCTTCGCCTGCTCCATGGCCTTCTCGGTTTCGGCGATGGCCTGCTTGGTGTCCACCACCTGATAGTCCGCGGGAATTTCGAACAGCGCGGCATCGAGGCTGGTCTTCTTGAGCTCCACCATTTCCATCGTCGACGTCGAGGTGGTCACCTTCCCCTTGTCGTCGGTGTCGGTGCTCTTGATGATCTGCTTGAGCGGGACACCACGCGGATACTCCTTTTCGGACTCCATCAGTTTGCGACCGGCCTCGCCACCCAGGCGGCCCATGCCACGCGAGAAGCGGTCGGCCCATGCTTCCCACGATTTGTCGGCAATCATCTCGTTGCTCATCCAGGCATCGATGACCGATTCGTTGGCCGACTTCATCTTCTTGCCGAACACCGACATCGTCATCGTGTAGGCGCGTGTGATGCGGTACTTGTGTGTCGCGCGACCCAGGATGCGTTCCCCGGCGCCGAGGTCCTGCACCGCGAACTTCATGTCGGTCACGTCCATCTTGAGCACACCGCCCACCGCGCCAGCCGCCACACCTAACGATGACGGATCCATCATCATCGCCGTTTTTTCGTCAGGGTTCACCAGGGCCATGGTGCCCGCGTCGGCATCGAACAACATGTACCCCTTCCCCTGCTTGCCGGCGCCGCTCTCACCGGTGAAATCCATGCGGATTTTCCCGGGCACCATCTGCACGGCCATCGAGGGCTGGCCGTACTGCGTGGTACGGGGGTCGGAGGCCTCGGTCACCGAGATCCTCCAGGCAAATCGCCAACCCTCGGCGAGGGCGACAGGAGTTGTGGCGAGCAGCGCAAGAGCGCCGACAGGCGCCAGCAACGACCGAAATCCGGCAAACATGGAGAGCCTCGGCGGTTTGAAGTTGACAGGTGAAGTCCTACTGAGACGACGAACCCGGGGCCAGGGACACCAGGTGTCCGAGAGCGAGCCCAGCAGCACTGGGCTCCTACTTGCGCTCGAACACCACCTTGCCGCCAACCACCGTTAGCATAATCCGGGCCTCTCTGATCGACTCAGAAGGAGTCGCCGTCAGGTCCCGGTCGATCATCACAAAGTCGGCCAGCTTCCCGATCTCCAGAGTCCCCTTCTCCTTCTCCTCAAACGAGGCGTAGGCTGACCCGCTGGTATAGGCACGCAGCGCCTCCTCGACACCAATCTTCTGCGCCGGCACCCAACCGTTCGGGTTCTTCTCGTCCAGGGTACGACGCGTCACCGCCGCATAGATGCCTTCGAGCGGCGTCGCGGGCGCAACAAACCAGTCCGAGCCGAAAGCGAGTGTGGCCTTGGCATCCAGCAGCGAACGAAACGCATAGGTCCGTGACGAACGGTCGGCGCCGATCACGGCGTCGGCCCACCGGCCGTCGTCGATGGCGTGGTATGGCTGCATCGAGGGAATCACCCCCAGGGCGGCAAACCGGCCGAAGTCGTTCGGCCCGATGTGCTGCGCATGCTCAATGCGGAAGCGCCGGTCGCGCGGACCGTTCTCCTTTGCCACGCGCTCGTAAATCGAAAGCTGCGTGTTGATGGCGCGGTCGCCGATGGCGTGGACAATCACATGGAGCCCGGCACTGTCTGCTCCCTTCACCCAGGTGTACAACGTCTCGGGAGCGGTGATGAACAGCCCGGTGTCCGACGGTTTGTCGGTGAACCCCTCGAACATCGCCGCGGTATGCGATCCTAACGAGCCGTCGACGAACCCCTTGAGCGCACCCCAGCGGAACCACTCGTCACCACGACCATTTGCGGCCACGGTGTCGCGCAGCGTCGCCCACTCCGACAGGGGCACCGCCGAGTAGATCCGCGTGGTGAGACGCCCCGAGGCGCGCGCGCGCCGGAGCACCGCAAAGTCGCTCCATGGTCCGCGGGTCCCCACGCTCCCCATGTCGTGCACACTCGTGACGCCATTGGATCCCAGATACCGCATGGAAGCATCGACGGCACGATCTTCCACTTCGGGCGGCGGTGGAGTGCGCGCCGAGTGGACCAGCCCCGCCGCATTGTCCTTGAGCACCCCCGTCGGCTCTCCCGCCGCGTCCTTGATGATCTCACCGCCGGCGGGTGTCGGCGTATCGCGCGTCACCTTGCCGGCGGCAAGGGCGAGCGAGTTGGCCAATGACATGTGGCCGTCGAGCCGGTTGATGAACACCGGGTTGTTGGGCGTCACACTGTCGATCCACTGACGCGCCGGCAATTCACCGCCCCACAGGGTGTGGTCCCAGTCGCCGTTGGTGATCCACGTCCCGGCGGGAATGGTTTTGGCAAACTCGGCGATGCGTTTGATGAACTCGTCTTTTGTGCGCGCGTCGCGAAGCTGGACCGAGGAGAGGCCAAATCCACCGTCAATAAAGTGGATATGGGCATCAATGAACCCGGGGACAATCATCTGCCCCTTGGCATCGATCACCGTCGCCCCCGACGCCACTTTGCGCACCTCGGCGCTTGACCCCACCGCGATGATGCGGCCATCACGACTGGCGATCGCGTCTGCCCAGGGACGCTGCGGATTGCCCGTCCACACGCGGGCGTTTACCACCGCCAGAAGTGGCACGCTGGCCGAGGAGGCAGCATCAGGGGACCGGGCACTCATGTCGCAGGCCAGCAGGAGCACTGCGGAAGCGACAACGCATCGGCGCATGACATGGCGGGCTGGAGTTGGAGCGGCACCCTCGAGGCTACCACCCGAGCTGAGGGCAGTGTTACCGCCTCTCCATCGCGTCTCTGATGTCGAGGAGGATTTCGAAGTAGAGCTGTTCACGCCGGTAGGCGAAGTCGAGGCTCTGCATCTGCCCATCATCACCGGTGGCTTTGGCACGCTCGAACGCGTCGCGGTACATGTCGTCGAGGTTGGACAGAACTCGGTCGCGGGGTCGGGACATTCGGGTTTTCTCGATGGCTCTGGAGGTGAGGCGCGGCGGTTCCTCCGGTACCTCGGGGCGATCAGGTCGATCGATCGCTTCCAGAAGGTACTTCTTCGCTGCACCCATAAAGAGGCGGCGGGGATTGAAGGGCTCCGTCACGCGGTCAATCTAGCGCCGGTGACGGGGAACTTTCTGGCCCGATTCTGTACAAGTTCAGTCAGAAAGGGAGTAGCCACACGGGCAGTCCGTGCGGCCGGATCGTCAAGACTGCGCCCGCGAGGCGCACGGTCCGGTCGGGTCATAAGACTCGGCGAGACTTTCGTTAACCCGCCGACGGTGGGAACGAGAGTCTCGCCGTCGCGTTTTCAGATTGGGACCACCCCAGGGAGTAGCAATGAACAACGTCAAAGTCTTCGTCCTGATGGCGGGCCTCACGGCCGTCTTCATTGGCGTGGGTCAGGCGGTCGGCGGCCAGAGCGGGGCGCTCCTGGCCCTCGGCCTGGCTGCGGCCATGAACATCTTCATGTATTGGGGATCGAGCACCATGGTGCTCAAGGCGTACCGTGCCCAGGTCGTCACGCCGCAACAGGCGCCCGAACTCTACGAGATGGTGGATCGACTCCGGCAGCGGGCCGGGCTCCCCATGCCCACGGTCGCCGTTGCGCCGCACGAGCAGCCAAACGCCTTTGCCACGGGGCGTAACCCGGAGAACTCGGTCGTCTGCGTCACCGAGGGGCTCATGCGCCTGGTCAATCGGGAGGAACTCGAGGGCGTCATTGCCCACGAGCTCGCTCATATCAAGAACCGGGACATGCTCCTGCAGACGATGACGGCCACCATGGCCGGCGCGATCAGCAACCTGGCGAACTTCGCCATGTTCTTTGGAGGACGCAGCGACGAGGATGGCGGAAGCCCGCTGGGCGGCATTGCCATGGCACTTCTCGCCCCGATTGCGGCCATGCTGATCCAGTTTGCCATCAGCCGGCAGCGTGAGTTCAAGGCCGACGCCGTCGGTGCCGAAATCGCCGGGCGAGCTGACGGGCTTGCCAATGCCCTGCGCAAGCTCGACGCCTACTCGAAGCGGATTCCGATGCAGGTCTCACCGGCCGTGGCTCCGCTGGCCCAGGTGAACCCGCTCGCCGCCTATCGTGGTGGAGTTGCGTCGCTTTTTTCGACGCACCCCAGCACCGATGATCGTGTGCGCCGCCTGCTTGGCTAACGCCGGTAGAAGACGGCTTCCTCCACCACCCTGCCCTCCTTGAGATGCTCCACCACGATGCGCTCAAGGAGGGTTGGCGTTACCCCAGCGTACCAAACGCCTTCCGGGTACACCACCACAATTGGTCCCCCCGCGCAGACCCCCAGACAGGGCGTTTCGCCGCGTTTCACCCGGCTCGGGCCGAACAAAAGCCCTTCACGCTGTAGCAACGATGCCAGCAGGGAATACAACATCCGTCCCTGCCGATTGGGTGAGCAGAAGCCCCCCGTACACACCAGCACATGGCGCGCATATGGCTCCATGAATGGTGCGCTGGCCGAGGTCGCGGGCGGGGAGATGCTGGGGCGGTCTGACATCACACGTATCTAACGCGCTGCACGGGAGCGCGTTCCGTACTTTCGCGCGGGCGGCCTGGCAGCACGTTGCACCCGGCTGCGCAGCGCCGCACACTTTGCGCGTTGTCAGGCAACTCCTTCACAGCACCTCGGGGTGACCCCATTGAAGCAAAGCGCCAGATTCGCCCTCCTTGGTATTCTCGCTGGCAGCGCCGCCACTTCGAGTCGAGCCCAGGCGCAGCTCGCCGATGCTCAGCGCGCGCAGATTGACGCCGTCTTTGCGCCATTCGCGGGCAACGAGGGGCCCGGGTGCGCTGTTGGTGTGGGACGCGCCGGGGTCGCACAGTACACCAAAGGGTACGGGTTGGCGGACATCGAGCATGGGCTCCCGATCACGCCTTCGACACCCTTCTACATCGCCTCGACTTCCAAACAGTTCGCGGCCTTTGCCATCGTCTTGCTGGCGCGGGACGGGCGGATTTCCCTCGACGACGATGTGCGGAAGTGGGTGCCCGAGCTCGCGGATTTCGGACGGGTCATCACCATTCGGCACCTGCTGCATCACACCAGCGGGCTGCGAGACTACTTCGAGCTCCTCGGCGCTCGCGGGTGGCCATTCGACGGCACCTTCACCGAAGACGAATTCCTGCGCCTCGTGGCGCGCCAGCGCGATCTCAACTTCCCCGTCGGCGCTCAGCATCTCTACAGCAACACGGGGTATGTGCTGCTCAGCATCATTGCGAGCCGGGCCCGCGGACAATCGCTCCGCCAGTACGCCCAGGAGCGCATCTTCGAACCGTTAGGCATGACCCGTTCGATCTTTCGTGACGATCATCGCATGCTCATTCCCGGGCGCGCCCTCGCCTATGAGGTGATCCCGGGCAATGCGCTCCGGCATTCCATGCCCAACTTCGACGTGGTGGGCGACGGCGGGTTGTATTCCACCGTCGAGGACCTGATCCGCTGGGACGGCAACGCCTACACACCAAAGGCAGGCGACGCAGCGGACTGGAAGACGGCCACGCAGCGAGGCGTGCTGACCACGGGCGACACCATACCCTACGCACTCGGCAACTCGCATGGGATGTACCGGGGCCACCGCACGCTGTCGCATGGCGGGGCGTTCGGTGGCTATCGAGCGGAGCTGCTGCGTTTTCCCGATGTACCGCTGTCGGTCGCGGTGCTGTGTAATAGCGCCGGCGCAGACGCGACGGGCATGGCACGCCGTGTCTCCGAGGTGCTCCTCCCGGCCCGCGACGTCGCCGCGACACCGTCGGCTCCCAGTGGCGACACCGCCCCTCCGCTTGGTGTCTTTGTCTCGGCGTGGCTGGAACGCTGGTTCCGCATTGTCCGGCAAGGAGACTCCCTGGTCGCCAGCGGACCCTTTGCCCCAACATCGGTCCGCAGGTCCGGACCCGGTTTCGAAATCACTGCACAACGCATCACCTTGCGACGATCGGCTGATGCTCCGTCGGGTTGGGAGATGATGCTACCCGGCGGTGGCCGCGAGGCCCTCGTGGTTGCGGACAGCACGCGCCCTTCCCCGGGGGTGATTGCCTCCACCATGGGCGACTTCGTGAGTCCGGAGAACGATGGTCGCCTCACCCTGATTGTCGAGAGCGGCCAGCTCACCCTCAGGCGCGCCGGGGTCCCACCAACCCGACTTCTCCCACTTGGCACCAATCGTTATGTCGCCGGTCCAGTTGTGGTCACGATGCTTGGCGCCGCACCCTTCGATTCGTTACGGCTCAGCACCGGGCGTGCGTCACGGGTGCTCTACGTACGCGCACGACGCTGACGCGCGGATGTATCTTCCCGGCTGATCCTTCAGCAGCGAGTCAACACGATGTCCGGCGATATTGCAGCCAAGGGCTACGTTCACCCCGAGGTGCTGGTCAGCACTGAGTGGCTGGCCGAGCACCTCAGCGATCCCAACTTGCGTATTCTCGAGAGCGACGAGGATGTGCTGCTGTACGACATGGGGCACATTCCCGGCGCCCAGAAGGTCGACTGGCACGCCGACCTCAACGACGCCGTGCAGCGCGACTACATCACGCGCGAGGGGTTCCAGCGCCTCCTCCGTGTGCGCGGGATCGACGAGACAACCCCCGTCATCTTCTACGGCGACAAGAACAACTGGTGGGCGACGTATGCCTTCTGGGTGTTTCGGCTCTTCGGCTTTACCAACGCGCGGATGCTCGATGGCGGCCGCACCAAGTGGGAAAGTGAAGGGCGTCCGATGGTGACCGATGTGCCTCGGTTCCCTGAATCGTCGTACGTCGCCCGCGAACGCGACGACGCCGGCATTCGGGCATTTCGCGACCAGGTGCTGGCGCACCAGCAGGCTCGGCTCCCCATGGTCGACGTGCGTTCGCCGCAGGAATACACCGGCGAGCGGACCCACATGGCCGACTATCCCCAGGAAGGCACGCTGCGCGGCGGTCACATTCCCGGAGCACGCTCAGTGCCATGGGCGCGTGCTGCCAACGCTGACGGCTCGTTCAAGAACGCCACCGAACTCCGCGCCATTTATGAGGCCGAGCAGGGGCTCAGGTCATCGGATGATGTCGTGACCTATTGCCGCATTGGCGAGCGCTCTTCGCATACCTGGTTTGTGCTCACGTACTTGTTAGGCTATCAGAAAGTCC
Organism: uncultured Gemmatimonadota bacterium; assembly: GCA_902826615.1. GTDB lineage: Bacteria > Gemmatimonadota > Gemmatimonadetes > Gemmatimonadales > Gemmatimonadaceae > RBC101. The sequence continues at coordinate 1,193,253 of CADEFN010000001.1, read as the reverse complement.
GCAACTACGACGGCTCCTGGACGGAGTGGGGCAACGCCGTTCGTGCGCCCATCACCAAAGGCAGTGAACCATGACCGAAATCGAGACCATCCCCGGCATCGGCGTCGCCCTCGTCAACACCGTCTCCATCGAATGGCAGGGTGAACACCGATTCGACGCGGGCAGGGCCGGCGCCCCAACGATTCGGCTCGACGCCAGCACCAAGACGGGTCCCTCGCCGGTGGATGGGCTGCTCTCTGCCTGGGGCGCCTGCACCGCGGTGGACGTGGTCGACATCCTCGCCAAACGTCGCACTCCGGCCGCGACGCTGCATGTCGAAGTGCAGGGGGCGCGCGCCGATGCCGTGCCCAAGCGGGTCATCGGCGCGCTATTCACCTACACAATCACAGGTGACGGCATCGACCGGTCGCAGGCCGAACGCGCCATCGAGCTCTCCATCACCAAGTACTGCTCCGTGGGGAGTTCGCTCGACCCCGCCATTCCAGTGCGCTGGAAGCTGGTGCTGAACGGAGAGTAGGAGGCTCGCGCCTCCTACCTCACCTTCACCTGTCCGCACCAGGCCGCAGGATCGGGCATGTTGTGTCCGGCATGCATGTCGTGCCCCGCATGTTCGCCGAGCATCTTGCCATCCTTGTCGTGGCGCATCACGGCGCCGCGCTCCACAGTGGGCTTGAGCAACTCCTTCGTGAAGCCCACCGAAGGACCGCCCTGGTTTTCGATCCCCATCCCGATCGCCATGCGACACCAGCCCTCCACCGTCATGATGTCGGTGGTGTCGTCGCGATACCGTGAGGCCGCCAGCAGAATCTGCGCGCGTTTCTGATCCCGGGTCACCACAGGATTGGCGAGAATATCCGAAATCACGTCGTGCATGGAGTGGAGATTGTCGAAAATGATGGCAAACTCCGGGTAACGTTTTGCGAACTCCGGCGCGATGGCCGCGGTCATCGGCATTACGTACGGCATCGACGCCGCGCCGCCGGCAATCAGCTGCCGGAACCGCGTCACGGTGGCCCGCAGCCCTTCCTCACGTGCGGCCGCGTCCTGCCTGACCACCAGGGGCTCATACAGCCCGACCTGCAGCCAGTGGTACGCCCAGATCAGCCCGTTGAACTTGGGGTACTGCTGACGGAAAGCGAGAGAATAGGGTTGCTCCTGCATCAGCGACATGTTCTTGGGATACTCGCTGAACGTCAGGTCGCGGCGACTGCGGTAATAGTCCAGGATCCGCCGCATCTCACGGTCCTTTGCATCCTGTGACAAACGTTCGTCGGCCAGGATGTCATAGGCCTGACGATGCAGAATGTGCGCCCACTCGAACATCGTCTTGGCCTCGGGAGCGAGCCGTGCATAGTTGGGCTCGATCGCCATTTCTTCCAGCGGAAGCCGCGGCGGATTGATCAGCAGCTTCTGCGTCAGATAATCGAACTGCTTCTCCTCGAGTTCACGCACGTTGCCGGGCGCAGTCCACAATTTTTCGTAGAGGATCGCGTGTCCGTAGTCGAATGCGTTGAAGAGACGATCGGCAAAGCGATACGAGTTACGGAAGACCCAGTTGTGACTCGCTGGCATGTAGAACTGATCGTACACCCGTGTCCACTGCGCGCCAGCCGGCGCGGCCGCGAGGAGCCCCGCCACCAGCAGCCAGCCCCGCGTATATCGTGGTCGACATTTCATCGGGTACCTCCAAATCGATGCAGCAGGCCGAACGACAAGGCGCTGCCCATGGTGACATACCACTCACCGGTGTCGCCGAAGCGGCGCCCAACACCAACATCGAGCGCAGAACGCGGGTCCACCTGATACCGCATGCCTGCCCCGGTGGACCATTGCACACCTCGACCAGCCAGTGGCTCCTCCACGTTCACTTCGGCACCTAACAAGGCCGAGTGCACCACAAAGGCATGGTCCGCCGCCAGCCCGACGCGCCAGCGCGCGAACTCCTCAGGCGCAGCCGCCGATCGCGCCGCCGGTGTTACCCCTGCATTGAGATGCAGTCGCCCATGGGTCATGGTGCGTGTGGCGATCCCGCGGATCTCCGTGTAGGCGCGATCCGCAGCGAGTGGGCCCACTGGGAAAAGGGTCCCGACCGACAGCGCCAGGCCGGGCCAGGACACACTCTCCGTGTTGATCGCATAGAGCACACTCACGTCGAGTCCGGAAATGCCACGCGGAGAACCCGGAGTTCGTGTGAGCGTCATGGGAAGTCCCACTTCCACCTGCATGCGCGGGAGTGCGCCCCACGCCACTTCAGGTTCAAGGGACAACGCCGATCGCAGCCCCCGGCCACCACTCAGCCGGATGGGTGCCATCTGCCATTCGAGTGCATGCCGCTCCACCACGAGCGCATCTTCCACTCGCAGCGGACGTCCGGCATCGAGGTTGTAGTAATCAGTCTGGGCGTGGACCAGTGCGGGGGCGAGGCCGGCAACCATGATGGCCAGCACACGCCCGCCCCGGCGTCGCGCCGTGTCAAGCGAAGAAAGCATGAGGGATCCGTTGTCGAGATTGGCTGGCCAGGTAGGGTTGCCAGGCGGCAACGAGGGCCAGTGATCAAACCGCGCTCAGCAGGCGCGGGTGCAACGGATCAGACGCGTGGTGGCGGAAGTTCGGGCGCCTTCGACACCGACGACCACAAGGCACGGTCGGCCGCGATGTGCGCCTTGACCATCGGCGCTTCCCACGAGGGACCGTCGGCAACGCCAACCATCACCACACTGCACGGGGCCACCGTCAGGCAATGCGAGGGCGCGGGCGAATCGTCACCGGGTGACGGTGCTGGCGCGTGACCGCCGTGCCCTTCCTGATGACCCGCGGCCGAAGCGTTCACCGGCGTACCACACGGCATCACGACCCCGCTCAGCGACAGCTGAACGAAGAGCAACAGCGCAGCGGCACCCGAGAGCATGCGACGGATCATCGGTTCAAGGTCGCGGGTCGAGGGATTGGACGGTAGTGGGCTCAGCGGACATTCTTGTACATCAAGTCGATCAGTTCGTCATACATCGCGTCGGCCGACTCACCCTCGGCACGAATGGCAGCGGTCGCGCAGTGTTTCAGATGATTCCGCATGAGCTCCCGCCCCACGGAGCGCAGCGCCTCCTGCACCGATGACAGCTGCGTCATGATGTCGGCGCAGTAGCGCTCTTCCTCAACCATTCGTTGCAACCCGCGCACCTGCCCTTCAATGCGCCGCAGCCGCTTGAGGTTCCGCTCCTTGATGTCGGTGTCCACGGCCACGGCCTGGCGTGAGGCACCGCTGTGCGTGTCGACCGTACCGCAGCCGCAGTGCGCGCCGTGGTCGTGCCCGAGGGGAAGAGAGGATGAGCTCATGAGCGGGGAGACCAGGCGCGGAGGCGCAACGAGCTGGAGACCACACTGACGGAACTGAATGCCATGGCGGCACTCGCCAGGATCGGACTGAGGAGGAGCCGGAACGCCGGGTACAGAGCACCCGCCGCAACCGGAATCCCGATCACGTTGTAGATGAAGGCCCAGAAGAGGTTCTGCTTTGTCACCCGCAACGTCTGCCGCGCGAGGGCGAGAACCTGGGCCACCGTGCGTGGATCACCCCGCATGAGGGCAATGTCGCTGGCCTCGATGGCAATATCGGTCCCCGTGCCTAACGCGATCCCCACGTCAGCCTGGGCCAGGGCCGGAGCATCGTTGATGCCGTCGCCCACCATGGCCACCACACGCCCATCGCGCTGAAGGCTCTTGATCGCGTCCACCTTGCCGTCGGGGCGTACGCCCGCAATCACGCGACGAATACCAACACGTGCCGCCACGGCGTCAGCTGTCGCTTGCACGTCGCCCGTCAGGAGGACGACCTCGATTCCCTGTGCCTCCAGTTCCGCCACAGCCGCACGGCTCGACGCCTTCACCGGATCGGCAATCGCCGCGACACCAGCGAGGGCGCCATCGACGGCGATGAACACCATGGTCCGCTCCGGTGACCACCCCGCCGTGACGCCCGCCATCGGTGTGACACTCACCCCATTCTTTGACATCCAGGCCTCATTGCCTGCGATCACCAGATGTGACTCCACCGCACCACGCACCCCATAGCCCACCTCGGCTGAAAAGGCGGTCACCTGGCCGAGCGACAAACCACGTGCAGCAGCCGCCTCCGTGAACGCTTCAGCCAGCGGGTGCTCGGAGGCATGTTCGGCGCTGGCGGCGAGCCGCAGAAGAGCGTCGGCATCCCACCCCGTATGGGCGGCGAGGTCGGCCAGCTGGGGTCTCCCCTCGGTAAGAGTGCCGGTCTTGTCAAACACCACCGTGCGCACGGCCGCCGCCCGCTCGAGGGCGTCACCACCTTTCACCAGCGCACCAAACTGCGCCGCACGACCGGTCGCCACCATCACGGCGGTCGGGACGGCCAACCCCATGGCGCAGGGGCAGGCGATGATCAGCACCGCAACGGACGCGGCCAGTGCACGCACCAGGGGTGCCGTGTCGGCCACAACGTACCAGATCCCAAAGGTGAGCACTGCAAGCACGAGTACAGTGGGAACAAACACCGCGCTCACCCGGTCTGCCAAGCGCTGAATCGGCGCGCGCGAACCCTGTGCCTCGCGCATCATTCCCACAATCCGGGCCAGCACCGACGCGTCTCCCAGCGTGGTCGCCCGAAAGACAAAGTGCCCGGTGCGGTTCACGGTGCCGCCAACGACCGAGGCGCCTGTGCTCTTTGCCACCGGCAGCGGCTCACCCGTCAGCATCGACTCATCAACCGCACTGTCGCCGCGCAGCACTATCCCGTCCACCGGCACTCGCTCGCCAGGCCGCACCACCACCTCATCGCCCGACACCAGTTCAGCAATCGGTACGTCACGCTCCGCACCGTTGCGGATGACACGAGCCACGGGAGGCTGCAGATCCACCAGCCGCGCGATCGCCGACGACGTCTCGCGTTTCGCACGCGCTTCCAGCGCATGCCCCACCAGCACCAGGGCGATAATGATGATGACCGCCTCGTAGTACACATCGGGCGCCACACCACGAGTGGTGAAAAACGACGGCTGCACCGTGGCCACCAGCGAATACAGGAAGGCCGCCCCCGTGCCTAACGAAACGAGGGTGTTCATGTCCGTGGCGCCATGCCGGGCACCCTGCCACGCCCGCACATAGAAACTCCGACCCGGGCCCGCCATCGTCGCCAGAGTCAGCGCCAGCAGTCCCCACGACAGCAGCCCGGCGTCCACACGGTACAACCAGGGAAGCGCCGCTCGCACAAAGGGATCGATGGTACGCATCGACCACTGCATGAAGGGATCGATGGCCACGCCGCCGTGGGCGTGCGCAGCCATGAGCGGCATCGACACCAGCATGGCGACGGCCCCGGCGACAAACGAGAGCACGGCTCCTCGGCGCAACTCGGCATACTCAGAATCGCGTGCCGCGTCCTGTGCTTCTTGCGCCGCAACAGCACCTACCTCGGCCGACGGGAGCTCCGCGCCATACCCCGCGTCACGGATGCGCTCGACGAGATCGCCCGCGCTCACCACCGCAGGGTCGAAGGAAAACGACGCGCTGTTGGTCATGAGGTTCACGTTCGCCTCACTCACCCCCGGCGTGCGCTCCAGGGTGCGCTGCACACGCACCTGACAGGCAGCACACGTCATCCCGGTGACCGGTACGATCAGCTTCACCTGCTCCGGTGTCGCGCGACCGGTAGGACTCACCGCGACGGTCACCCCACCAGCTCCTCCGCCGCGTAGCCCGCGTCCGAGATGGCGTCGACGATCGAACTCACCGTTCTGCGGTCTTCTACCAGGACCTTTGCCGAGCCGATCTGGACCGACTCGACCGTCACACCAGGGAGCTCAGCGAGGGCCGACTCCACCGCGCGGACGCAGTGCCCACAGCTCATCCCCTCGACCTTCAGAGCAATCTCCTTCATGATGCCTCCATATACCCGTGGGGGGTATACTAAGGCCTCTCGCTCGCGCCGTCAATCAGGGCAATTCTGGCCCTTCAGGACATGAGGCCTTCGGACCGGAGCGTGGACATCACCTTGTCGCGGAGTGTGCCAGGCATCGGGGGCTGGCACTCTTTGCAGCGTCCCAGCTCCCCCAAAAAGCGTTCGGCGAACCTGGCATGCGGGAGGCAGTCCGCGCACTCGGCGAGGTGTTCCCTTACCGCGGCCACCTTTTCGGGAGTGAGCTCACCATCGAGGTAATCCCAGAGCCTGGCCATCGCCGACGCGCAGTCGAGTCCCTCGTGACTATTCATGGGGCTTTCCGGTTGAGGCATTTCCGCCGAACCCCGCATCCCGGGCATACTCCCGCAACATTTCCTGCAGCTGACGTCGTCCCCGAAAGAGGCGGGAGCGCACCGTACCGATCGGTACGCCGAGTACTTCCGACGCCTCTTCGTACGCCTGCCCCTCGACGTCGACCAGAATGACCGTTGAGCGGAACGGCTCATTCAGCTTGGCGATGGCATCGGCAAGGGCTGGCGCCAAATCAAGCTTGGCCAGGCGATCTGCCGATCCATCCTGGAGCATCTGCCCGTGGAGCATCACGGCGCCGAGCGCATCCGGATCCCCGTCGTCGAGGGAGATGTTCCGACGGTCGCGCTCCAGGGTTCGGAGAAAGGCGTTTCGGCAAATCGTGAAGAGCCACCGGCGTGCGTCAGACCCTGGCTGAAAGGTCTGCCACGACCGAAAGGCCCGGAGATATGTCTCCTGGACCAGGTCCTCGGCTTGCGAGGTGTCGCGCGTCAACGACATGGCGAACCGATAGACATCATCCATCCGGGCGAGGACTTCCTTGTCGAAGTCCCCGCGAGTGAAGGTACCGGACCGTGGTACGGTCTCCATCTATGTAGCCATCCGGTTGGTTGGTGGTTCCGGCCAGTCCCCAGAGAAATACTGACGGCGCGACCGAGCAGCAATGACGCAATATTGTCCAGGCACGCACAGGCCCAACGCCCGATTCCCCACGATCATGTCCATCGCAGACCTCCGTCGCGACTACTCCCTCTCGTCCCTCGTTGAAGCCGAGCTGGCCGACGACCCGATCGAGCAATTCACGCAGTGGTTTGCTGACGCCCAGCGTGCCGAGGTGCTCGAACCAAATGCGATGACCCTGGCTACCTGCACAACGGACGGTGTGCCAGACGCGCGCACGGTGCTCCTCAAGGAAGTGGACGCGCGCGGCTTCACCTTCTTTACCGACTATCGCAGCACCAAGGCGCGCGACCTCGACACCAATCCGCGGGCGGCCCTGGTGTTTCTCTGGAAGGAAATCGAGCGGCAAGTACGGATCGTCGGCACGGTGACGCGCACCAGCGCCGAGGAATCCAGCCAGTACTTCGAATCCCGCCCGTTAGGCAGCCGTCAGGGTGCGTGGGCCTCGGTGCAGAGCCGGGTCATCGATGACCGGGCGTGGCTCGAGGCCGAGGTGCGCAAAACCGTGGCACGTTTCCCGGACGCCCCCCCGCGCCCCGATCATTGGGGTGGGTATCGGGTCACGCCCACGGTGCTGGAGTTCTGGCAAGGGCGCCCGAGTCGGCTGCACGACCGGCTGCGCTACTCGCGCGACGGCGAGGGCTGGCGGGTGGATCGCCTCTCGCCGTAAACCGGCGGGATCAGGGGCGTTCGTCGGCGGCCGCTTCTTCGCGCAGTTTGGTGTAGCTGGCGTACCGCTCGGCGGAGATCTCACCACGCTGGAGCGCGTCGCGCACCGAACATCCTGGCTCGGCCAGATGGCGGCAGTCGGCAAAGCGGCATTGTCCCGCACGCGCCCGGAGTTCGGGAAAACACTGGTCGATCGATTCCGAGGCAAGGCCCCATAGCCCGACTTCGCGGAGTCCCGGGGTGTCCATGACATAACCGCCGTCGGGAAGCGGGTGCATGTGCGCCCCAACTGTGGTGTGCCTGCCCTTGTTCACGGAGTCCGAGATGGCGGCAACGCGCAGGTCGAGCCCGGGATACATCGTGTTCATGAGCGACGACTTTCCCACACCCGAGGGACCGGTGAGTGCTGACGTCACCCCTCTGAGCGCCTCGTGGAGCTCGTCGATACCGGCGCCGGTCACAATGCTGGTGTAGTGCACCGGATACCCGAGCCCTTCGTACCCTCCAAAGAGCGCGCGCGCCTCGCGGAGATCGGAGAGATCGACCTTGTTGACCACAATGCGGGCGGCGATGTCGTTGGCCTCGGCGATGACCAGAAAGCGATCGAGCATCCGCACATGTGGTTCGGGGCGCACCAGGGCAAAGACCACGATCACCTGGTCAAGATTCGCCGCCACAATGCGCTCACCCCAGGCCCCGCTCGGATTGCGACGTCCCAGCTGCGATGTCCGTGGATGGATGCGGACAATCGCCAGCGCCGTCTCGCGTGTGTCGCGTTCCACGTCGACGGCGTCCCCCACGGCGAGTTTCTGACCTCCCTCGCGTTTCACTTTCCCGCGGAGCGCAGCCACATCAATGGTGCCGTCAGCCAGCTGCACACGCCACAAACCACCGGTACCACTCAGGACCCGGGCACGCACCGGATCACTCACTCGGTATCCTCGGTGCGCATCACGTCCCACCACTTTCGGGGATTGCGGGCCTGTTCCTGCCCGCGCACAAGTTGGTCCAGCTCACTCCGTACGGACGACAAGGACCAGCTGCCCAGGAGTGCCAGCGCTTCTGGTGCGGAGTCCCCAAACTCCAGGTAGCCAGTCTCGAGGTGTCCCTCCACGCCCTGCTCGCCAATTCTTCGCCAGCGCACAAACAACAGGAAGGCGCCCCACGGGCGCACGGGATCACCGGTGGCATCGGCTTCCAGCGACACCGAATACGACATCCCATCGGGGCCTTCGAACGCGGCAGGGCGTGCATGGACTGCCATGTAGCCGCCAATCGTGTTGGCGTCGCCCTGATCGGGGTCGGGAGGCAGATGACGCCCGGGCATACCTAACGTCTGCGACCCCATGTCTCCTTGAGTACACTGCCCACCATGAAGGCCACGTTGGCTGGCCGTTCGGCCAGTCGACGCATCAGATACGGGTACCACTGCGTGCCGAATGGCACATACACCCGCATGCGATACCCGTCGCGCACCAGGGCATCCTGCAGGTCGCGCCGCACGCCATACAGCATCTGGAACTCGTATCGGGATGCGTCGATGGCCGCTTCACTTGCATAACGACGCGCCGAGGCGATGAGCCGTTCGTCGTGTGTCGCCAGACCTGGATACCGGCCCTCGGACATCAGGCGTTTCATGCACCGATCGTAGGTGGCGTCCACATCGGATTTATCCGGGAACGCCACCGTGGCCGGTTCCTTGTACGCACCCTTGCACAGCCGCACCCGGCACTGCAGCTCGATGGCGCGGTTCACATCGCCGTCGGTGCGACGCAGGTAACTCTGCAGGACGATCCCGACATTGTTGGGATACGACGGGTACAGGTGCTGCTTGAACAGCTCGAGTGTGCGCTCGGTGTACGCACTGCTTTCCATGTCGAGTCGTACAAAGTTGCCGTACTGTTTGGCGCGGTCGAGCACCAGCCGGATGTTGCGCAGGCACACGTCGTCGGAGATATCCTGCCCGAGCGCCGTGAGTTTGACGGAGACGTTGGCGTCGAGGTTTTCGGCAGCAATGCGATCGAGGAGCTCCAGGTAGTGCGCGGCAGTGGCTCCGGCTTCTTCCGCATTGGTGACACTCTCTCCGAGCAGATCGAGAGAGGCAGTGATCCCCTTGGCGTTGAGCTGCCTGACCGCGGCGAGCGCCGTTTCGGTCGTTTCGCCGGCAACAAAACGGTTGGCGAAGCCACGTGCGATGGCGTTGTTCCTGACAAACCGGAAAAGGCCGTGCCGATTGGAGAGCCAGAGAAAGGTCTGTTTGAGCATCCGGGAGTGGTTCGTGGCACCATACACGATGCCGCGACAGGAGGCATGCGCCCTGCCGCGGCACCGAAAGATACACTCACCGCCCCGACGACCGCTGACTGATGGGAGGCCGGTGGGCGATCGTCACCGGGGAGATCCGCTCCACCGTTCCATTGCAATTCCCGGATCGGACTGCAGACGTGTCACCACCAGCTGCCCGGGCCGCGCCGTGGCATGTCCCGCCACGTCCCAGGTGACAAAGCCGTCGTCGCTTTCCGGCTCGAGGAGGATGGTGGCCAGCAGGCCGAGGCGCTGCCCGACAGGCACCACCACGGTCCCGGCGGGAAGATGTGTGGGGGGTATGGCGACATGCCGCCCTTCGAGGCGGACCTCACGCCGGCCCTGGAAGGGGCGCGGCGACACCACCACCGAGTCCGTCACAAACTGCGGTCCGATGGTGCCCGACCACCCGGCTCTGGTGCGATACATGGTCACGCCATGCCAGGCGAGCAGACGAATGAGCGCCGTATCGGCGGCAGGGATTGCATATCCCCATGGCGGGGTGATGGAACGTGTCGGCGTAAAGCGATCGACGATCGGCATCCGCTCACTGACAAACTTTCCCGTGCGCCTCATGCCGGCACGCACACCTGGCTCCCGGCGTGTGGTATCGGTGCTGCGTTCGAGCACTTCGTAGATGACCTCACCCTGCCTCGGCGTTCTGGTCAGGGAGGCACGGACAGGCACCGTGGGGGTGCCTGCTCCGCCCCAGCGCGCGATGGCCGCATCGGACGCCGCCGCCATGGCGCGGATTGCCTGGCCACGTTCAGCGACGAGCGAGAGGAGTTCCTTCACAAAGGCGTAGGTCGCACGCACCCGCACGTCGAACGGGTCATGGGAGTACGCTTCCGACAACACCGACACGCGCCCACGGAGCGCGTAGTAGTTGGTCCCGAACCGCGGGCGATGGTCGTAGGAGAGCCATGCGCGCGGAGCGTTGGGTGTGCCTTCGTCCATGGCGAAGTTGCCATACGGAAAGATGGCAAAGCCATGACGTGTCTTGACGCGCTCCTGGACTTCAGCAAGCAGTGAGTCGCGCGCGTACGCCCCACCAAACGACGCACCGGCCAGCTCGGCAGCCGGGTGCAGCGATGGCGCCCACGTCAGCGCGTAGCCGTGGTAGCTGCCGTTGGTGGTGTGGAGATCGACAAAGACATGCGGGTCCCATGTACGAAACATCTGCAGCGACGCCTGCGTCTCCGGAGCAGCTGCCTTGATGTAGTCGCGGTTGAGATCGAGACCCATCGCGTTGGGGCGCTGCCCCACCATCTCCGGCCCGTTCTGCGCGCCGCGGTTCCGAGCCTGACGATCGAACTTCTCGTTGCCGTCGCCGTTGTAGATCGGCACCGCGATCAGCACGATGGAGTCGAGCACGTTCGGGCGCGGGTCGAGGAGCAGGTCGCGCAGCAGGGCTTGCAGCGCCTCCTTTCCCTCCACTTCGCCCGCGTGGATGTTTCCCTGCACATACACAATCGGGCGATTGAGCGCCCGCGCCTGTTCCGGTGTTTCCACCCGCGGACGCGAGGCAATGACATACGGAATATCCCGCCCCTCCGACGTCTTCCCGACCGACCCGCGAGTCAGCGGCCCTCCGAGCCGCCCTAACGAGTCGAGAAACGCCACCACGTCGGCGTGCGTCGAGGTCTCGGTAAAGCCGCTCCGCTCGGCGCGGGTGCGCGGCCCCGTTTGAGGGCTGTTTGCCACCGCGGCCCGATGGCACGACGCGGCCAGCATCACACTGCACAGGATCAGGAGCGGTCGTCGGTACATCAGGATCATTGGAGAAGTTTGTGGAATGTGCCTGCACGTCCAGCGACAAGCCAGCGCAGGTTACTTGTGTGGTTCGAGTTTCACACGACGGCCCCAGTCGCTGCGAAAGAGGCCGGCAAAGACAAAACGCCGCTCGGGCACAGCGCCTACCTGGGGCACATACTCCGACTCCACGACGGTGCGGGGCCGGATAATGGTGGTGACACTGCGCTGCACCCCGTCGAACACAAACTCTTCCGTGCCTTCACGAAAGAGTACCCAGGCGTGACGTCCCACAAACCCGTCCTGCCGGTGCTGCATCCCGACCACGAACTCGGCCGCAATGCCCGCCTCCAGCAGCTTGCGCCAGGCCCATAGTGAGTAGTCCTCGCAGTCCCCGCTGCGGACGAGTTCAAAGCTCGCCGGATGCAGCCAGTGATCGTGTTCGTCCAGCAGCGACTGATCATCCGCGTAGCGACAGGTCAGCAGCCACTCGGCAATGGTCACCGGTGAACGCGCCTCGACCCGTGACGCCCCCTCGAGATAACGGGAAAACTCGTGCTGGGCACCTGGCCCAAAGGCCTGCAGCGGTGGGGTGAGCGGGAGTCGTACCCATGGGTCACCTGCGGCCAGTCGGCCAGGATCCATGGACCGCCGGTGTTGCCCCGTGAGCCAACGCAGCAACGACATCGCCTATTTCACCACGATGACACCCACCACGCCACTGAACTCGTCCTTCACCGTCGCCAGGTTCATGGGCACCACGATCTCCTTGCCATCGAGACGAAGGTTGAGCCGATGCAGACCTGCCTTCACGTAGTAGAAGCCTTGCCAGTCGCCACCCGGTTGCCGGATGAGGGGAGCGGGAAGCCAGTCCACAAAATCCCCGAGCACCTCCACCGTCCGGGTGCCGGGCGCCCAGACACGGATTTCGCGAATTTCGAGGCTGTCGAGCGCGGGGCCGATGACCAGGGTGAGTGGCGCACTGGTGACGAGTTCGGGTCGGGCCGGTGGTGCTGGTGCAACCGGGCGAGGAGGCGGCGGTGCCCGCAGCGGCAGACGCCCGTTGGGGAGCCGGAAGGACACGGCGCCATAGGTGCCTCCCGGCAGCCCCTGGATGAGGTCGACCGGATAACTCCCCGCACTTGCCGTCGCGAACACCCCGCGGCCGAGGGGCCACGTGGCCGTTAGTGATCCCCATCCTACAGTCGGCCGTTCCGCCTCGCCCACTCGCGCACCTAACGACACATCCCACACCGTGCGACCCCGGCGCCACGAGACACTGCCATCGGTGTCCACCAGCTGGTCGCCAAACTGCAGCTGCATGGGTCGTGTGGTGACCCCAACGACGGTGCGCGGCGAGACCTGCCACCACCCACCCGCCTCGCCCATCAAGGTCGTGCGCCAGCCCACACCATCGAAGGTTCGGGCAACCGCCGCGCCGACACGTGTCGCGTAGCGCTCGGCCGACAGATGCAGCCGAGATTCACCGGTGAGCTGCAGGGTCGGCATGAATCCCGCTTGTGCCGTGGCCGCGCTACTGAGAGAGAGCTCGCCGCGCACATCGTTGAACATCCGGCCCAGCCGCCCCTTGGGGGCCAGGGGAGCGGAGAAGCGCGAACCCGAGAGCAGCCCCTGCATACTCCAGCGTCCATCCTGGAACATCGAGAGGAGGGCGTTGGCGATGAGGCTTCCCGACTCGCGCTCAACCACCGCGGTCTCGTTGAGTGTGAGCGCCGTGAAGGTGAGTCCGTTGTCATACGAGACGGTCGCCACGCCGACATCGCGTGAGCGGATCGGGCCCTGGGCGCGCACACGAGCGGGCGCACCCACGGCACTCGTCAGGCAGGCAAAGAAAAACGCGGCGGGGGCAGCAGCCCCGCCGCGCAGCATTGAACGCGGAATGCGACGAAGGGGTTCTTACGGGCTCTTGGGTTTCGGCTTGCCACGCGGGCCAGCCGGACGCGCTCCTTCGCCCGCACCGGAGACATTGGCATTCCCCTGCACCGACCCCACGGCTTGTGGTGTGGCGAGCGGGTCTGCCACGCGCGATTGGCCCCGAACCGAAGGTAACGGGCTCCCCGGACCACCGCTATTGCCAGACGCACGCTGCTCTGCCAGCTGTTGGGCCAGCCCATCGCCCCGCAGCGACGCTGCGGTTGTGGCCGCCACACCGCCGTTGATGTCGCGCTTGATGTCCTGCCGCAGCGTGATGAGCTGATCTTCAGTGGCACCGGCCAGCACGAGGTTCACCACACGCGGGGCGATGCTGTCAGGCGGCACACCATCGTTGGAGAGCACACTCATCACGTTGAGTGCCTGAGCCAGGCGAATATTGGTCCGTGCAACCCGCAGGCGCTCCAGTTCGCGCATGGGCACACCGGCCCGCAACGCATTGGCGCCCGCTTCCACATCACGGGGGTTTGTGCCGGGACCAAGGGCTTCCTTGGCGCGACGCAGGTCGCCGACCAGGCTCCGCACCACCGACACGATCACTGTTCCGCTGGCCTTCTTGCTGGCGCCTTCGAGCGCCTTGTCGATGAGCGGCTCGGTGGGGAGACCTTCGTTGCGCGCTGACTCGAGAACCGCCACCACCGCCTCACGTGTGCGATCATCCAGACGGCCAGCGAGTCGCTGATCGTCGGATAGCAGGGCCGCTGCGGTCAGCAGGGCCGCGCCCGCACTCAGGAAGTACGCTCGGCGGAACATGGGCTCAGGGCCTCGGGCTTACAGTGACCACGGAGTTGGGCGACCCGAAGTCGCCGGACGCCATGGGGGCGGTGGGATCGGTCACGTGACGCGTTCCATCGAGCAGGAACTGGTACTGGTGACGTCCGGCCGGGAGAGGAATCGATACCGTCCATCCGCCGCTGGCCGTGTCCTTGACCATTGGGGTGGGCTGCCAATCGTTGAAGTCGCCGATGAGGGCAACGGACTGCGCCTCGCCTGCGACGTAGATGAACTGGATCTGCTGTATGTCGTTTGCCGAGTCGACGGGCCGGTTTGCCACGGGCTCCAGCACCGGCTGGTCCACCTGAACGTAGACCGCTTGGGGGGATTGGCGCGACGCAAGCACACCGACGGCTGCAATGCCACCGAAGGCCGCGGCGGCGGCCAGACCAACCATTGGTGCCGACACCGATACCCGGCGGCGATACCAGGGCGCCTCGATCCGGCGCGACGCAATGGAGATGACGTCGGGCTCGAGCGCAGCCATCACGCGCTCATCAAAGCGCGGATCAAGACGCACGGGCTCTTTGAGCTCCCGCGCGATCTTCGCTATGAATGGGTCAAACTCGTGATCGTTCACCCCTGAACCTCCTGAAGCAGCACCCGCAATCGCTCACAGGCTCGCTTGACTCTCATCTTGAGTGCCGACACACCAACACCGGTGATCTCGGCCATCTCCTCGTACCCCAGATCTTCCACATGTTTGAGGAGAAAGGCCTCGCGCTGTTCCGGCTCAAGCATCATCAGCGCCCGGTCGATCTCCTCCCGCCACGCCTCGCGCTCTGCCGGATGCTGCTGGGCCGCATCCATGAGAGCCACTTCGTCCCGAACAAACGTCTTGTCCCGGCGACCGCGACGGGTACCTGCCGTGCGGCACCGATTGGCCAGGATGCGGAACAACCAGGAACCGAAACGCTCCGGATCGTCACACTTGGCCAGCGACCGGTAGGCCCGGAGAAAGGCATCCTGCAGCGCCTCTTCCGCGTCTTCCCGCGTACCGAGCATTCGTACGGCGTACCGCCCGAATTGCGCCCGATACCGCGCCACGAGCGTTGCGTAGGCGGCCGTATCACCGGCCAACACCTTCGCCACGATCTCAGCGTCGTCGTTCTGTATAGGGAGACCCTGTGAGAGCGCCATTCGTCAACGGGTTGCGCAAATTGGCGGGCCCGACCGTAGTAGCGGCCGCCTAAGACCTTGTTCTGCAACGACTTGAGCGCGACATCCGTCGGACCGGCCCGGTCAGCGCGAGCTCCAAGATATGCGGTCCTGGCGTCGCGTGCGGGTCAGATCAGGGGGTGTCCGGTGGCCGGGTAGAACCGCTCGCCCCGCCGAGCCATGCGAATGAGCGTCTCGGCCGCGACAAAACGTCCGGGATATCGTGCATCAATTTCTTCGAGCTGCGTCACCACGGCGCCCGCGCCTAACGTGTCGATGTATCGGAACGGCCCGCCCCGAAATGGCGGGAAGCCGAACCCGAACACAGCCCCGATATCCCCATCCCGTGGTGACTGGATGATGCCCTCCTCGAGACACCGAACGGCTTCATTCACCATGACGAGGGACAATCGGCCCTGGATATCCGCTGCCGGCACCTCATGCCGTGTGGTACCCGTCGGGAGCAGGGTGTACACCGACGCATCGACGTCCCCCTTCTTGCCGTCTGCGTCATACGAGTAGAAGCCATTCTTTCCTTTCCGTCCCAGGCGGCCCGCCTCCACCACAGCCCGTAGCGACTGGGCCGGCGCCATTCGCTCCCCAAACGCTTCGAGGAATATTGCCCCCGACTTGCCGGCAATATCGAGGCCCACCTCGTCGAGCAATGTGATGGGGCCCACAGGAAAGCCGAAGGCGAGCATCGCGTTGTCGACGGCATCCACCGTCGCACCGAGGTCGAGAAAGCGGCCCGCTTCGTTGAGGTAGGGCGTGAGGATGCGATTGACGTAGAAGCCCGGTGCATCCCGCACCACGATGACCGTCTTTCCCAGCCGTTTGCCAAAGGCCACCGCCGTCGCGATCACCGCAGGATCGGTCATCGATGTCACGATGATCTCGAGCAGCGGCATCTTGTGCACGGGCGAAAAGAAATGCATGCCCAGCACTCGCTCGGGGCGTTGCGAGGCCTCGGCAATCCGAAGGATGGGGATGGTACTGGTATTCGACGCCACAATGGCGTCGGCTCCGATGACCGCCTCCAGCTCCCGCACCACCCGGTGCTTGACGGTGAGGTCCTCGAAGACCGCCTCGATCACGAGGTCGGCGTTTGCAAAACCGGAGTAGTCGGTGGTGCCCCCAACCAGGAGCAGCTGGTCGTCAAACTGCTGCCGGGTGATCTGTCGCTTGGTGAGGCGATCCTGGAAAATGTCACGCACCGCGCCGAGTCCTTTCGCGACCCGGTCCGGCTCCGAGTCCTTCATGCGGACCATCACGCCAGACTGCGCGGCAACGGCCGCAATGCCCGAGCCCATGAAGCCGGCACCGAGCACGCCAAGCTTGCCAATACTTGTCAGTGTTTCCTGAGTTTGCCCGGGTGTGCCGGCCGGCAAATCCCCGCCTTCATGACCGTCACGGCTGCGAGCGACCCCCGAGTCCTTCTTGAGTGCGGTCGTCGCGAAGAAGAGGAAAATCAGTTCCCTCGACACCGGTGACGACGCCAGCTCGCCAAAGATGCGCGCCTCTTCGGCGTATCCTTTCTCGGTGCCATGGTAGCCGGCGGCCACCGCATCGATGGCGGCCAGCGGTGCCGGATAGTGCCCCCGAGACTTCTTGAGCGTGAGCTCACGTGCCTGACGCAGGACGAGTGAGCGACCGACCGGGTTGTCATCGAGCAGCAGCGTCTTGGCGGTGCGTTCGCGGGCCTGCGGGTTGCGCTTGAGCGAACCGGCGGCGAGCTCCCGCGCGCGCGCGATGGCGATGTTGCGCAGGATGGCGGGATGGACCAGCTCATGCACCAGCCCGATCTGCGAGGCCTTGCGCGCACGGATGTTCTTGCCCGTGAGAATCATGTCGAGCGCCGCCTGAAGTCCAACTGTCCGCGGCAGGCGTTGTGTGCCCCCGGCCCCCGGGATGAGACCGAGCTGGACCTCGGGTAGCGCAAGCACCGTTTTGGGGTGATCCGTGGCAATGCGATACGCACACGCCAGCGCCACTTCGAGCCCACCACCAAGGCAGGCACCATGAATGGCGGCCACTATGGGCACACGGCCGTCTTCCAGCCGCTCGAGCATCGCGTGTCCTTCTGCCGAAGCGGCAGCGGCCTGGGCGCCGGTGGTCCACCCCAGGAACTCCTCGATGTCCGCACCCGCAATGAAGGTGTCGGGCTTGCCGCTGATGAGCACGGCGGCTTTCACATTGGCATCGCGATCGAGCTGCGACAGGACCGCCGCGAACTCGTCCTTCACCGCCCGCGAGAACTTGTTGACACTTTCGCCTGGCAGGTCGAACGTGAGGACCGCGACCTCATCGTGCCGCTCGATGGTGACGGCGCTCATGCGCGCTCCACGACCATGGCGAACCCCATCCCGCCAGCGGCGCACACGGTCATCAGCCCAAACTGTCCGTTGCGGCGTTTGAGTTCGTGACACAGGGTGGTCGTGATGCGCGCACCGGTTGCTCCGAAGGGATGCCCGATCGACACCGAGCCCCCCATCACGTTGAGACGCGACCGGTCCACCTCACCAACGGGAGTGGTGATACCGGCCCGGCTCGCCCACTCGCGGGACCGGAGCCCCGCGAGATTGCAGAGCACCTGGGCCGCAAACGCTTCGTGCATCTCGACCACTTCCATATCGGCTAGTGTGAGCCCGGCGCGGGCCAGTGCAATTGGCGCTGCCAGCACGGGTGCCATGAGGAGTTGTTCTCCGGGGTCGAGGGCGGCATACGCATACGATCGGATGTAGGCCAACGGGGTGTATCCCATCGCACGGGCACGCTCCTCGCTCATCAACAGCACGGCGGCGGCGCCGTCGGTGAGCGGTGACGCATTGCCGGCGGTGACCGTTCCGTATCGTTTGTCGAACACGGGACGCAGCGCCGCCAGTTGCTCAAGGCTGGTGTCAGCCCGAATGCCGTTGTCGGCCGTCACAGGGGTGAACCTGGGCGAGACGTACACCGGAGCGATTTCTGCCGCGAGACGCCCGTCCTGTGCACCGGCGTGGGCAAGGCGATGTGAACGCAGCGCAAACTGATCCTGCTCCTCCCGCGAGATGCCATTGATCTTGGCCATCTTGTCGGCCGACTGGCCCATCGTCTCGCCAGTGCTGGGCTCGGCAATCGCGGGGGTGACCGGCACCAGGTCACGCGGGCGGATTTTCGCGAGCGCCTGCATGCGTTGTGACAGGGTGCGCGCACGCGAGGCCGCTACAAGTGCGTCGCTGAAGCCGCGAGAGTGCAGAATCGGCACGTTCGACAATGACTCCGCTCCACCGGCAATTGCGACGTCGGCGTGACCGAGCGCGATCTGGTCGGCCGCATCAGTGATCGCCTGGTTGGCCGACGCACACGCACGTCCCACCGTGAAGGCCTGCACGTTTTTCCCGAGATGCGGAATCAGCGCCACCTCTCGCGCGATATTGGGCGCGGTGGCCGACGGGAGGACGGTACCGTAGACCAGCAGCTCGACATCCTGCGGAGCGAGCGCCGTGCGCTGGATCAGCTCAGCGACATTCTGCCGCCCGAGGTCGATTGCGGAGAGTGACTTGAAGAGGGTGCCGGACCGCACGAACGGCGTTCGAATTCCCGCGACAATGGCTACGCGCCGTCCATTTCCGTAAGACATGCCGGAATTATACGACAAAAGCAAAGGCGGCGATCCGCCAAAGATCGCCGCCCCTTCTCTTGACCTTGTCCGTTACCTGATCCGCACGCGCACAGCCTCGACCAGCCGACGTGCCTCGTTTTCCTTGAAGCTGGCCAGGAACGGCGTTTCGTTCTCCATTTTGAGCCCTTCGAAGTCGAGCAGTGCCTTCTTGTGCTCCCGCTTGTAGGCGATAACGATGCGCTCGCCCTTGTAGTCGATAGAACGGATTTCCGAGACCGGCATCGTGATGCGATGGTTCAGGACCTTGCCGACCCCAGACTGCACGGCGCTCTTGATCAACTCGCCGAGTTTGCCGGCGTCGCCCTCGCTGTTCATCTCGCGCTGCATCTCCATCTTCGCGGACTGCACGAGCGAGTCGCTGAAGCCGGCGATCAGGTCATCGTTCTGAAGTGAGAGGAACCCGGCACCATTCCTGGTGAGAATTCTGACCTCGCCCTTCTTGAGGGGGGTCATCACGATGGTGCGCACCTGAACATCGGAGGCCGGTCCGGGCACGTCCGCCACCACCGGTGTCTCAACGGCGAGAGGAGCGAGGGCTTCCATAGGTTCGGGCGCTTCCGGGGCTTCGGGCGCTTCCGGCGGCTCGGGGGCCTCTGGCCGCTCAGCGACTTCTACATGCGCTTCGTCATGGTCATTGCTGAAGAACTTTCCCACCCGCCAGACACCCATGATGGCAGTCAGGCCGACGGCGAAAACGAACAGCTTGGTCACGAACTTCATGAGGGCCTCCAATAACGGAGAGAGCGGCACGGCTGGAATCGCCGGAAATGACGCAGTTAACCTCCGTACGCACAACGGCCCCGCCAGGTGTCACGAGGCGAGGCCGTCACTGCTTGAGAGGGGTCTTCTACCGCAGGTAGAACCGGTTCGTATAAATCATCACCACCCCAAACCGGCTGTTGTCGCCCCTGCGACCGGTGGTCGCGGCCTGCCCGAGTTCGATGCTCCGGATAGGCACGATGGCCTCGACATCAGCCAGGGCTATCTGGTCGGGGAAGAGGAACACCGGGAGCTCGTCGAGGAACAACTGGGCGCACCCGCTCTCACCGGAGAATCGCAGACAGGAGGAGGTCGATCCCCCCGGAAGGCTGAGCCCAAGCAAACGCCCTGTTCTGACCAGGTCGCCGAGTGAGATGAAGCGTTCCCGCAGGGTCGCCACCGAATCCGGTCCGAGCCAGCGCATCATCCCACCGAGCACACCACCGCCAAATACGCGTCGCATACTGGCCTGTAGCGCATCCTTCGTTTCCAGCTCGGCCTGACGGCCGGTGAGAAAGACGGTGTCCGTGAGGACCTCGCCTTCGGGGAGCTGGAAGGCCTCAGTGGTCAGCGGGAGATACCCCTTTCGACGCACCAGAAGGGTGTACTTGCCGGGTTTCTCGGCAGCGACGGAGAAACCGCCGAAGACGTCGGTGGTGGCGCTGTCGACGATGACATCGCGCCTGCCGAGCAGAAGCACCTGTGCTTTTTGCACGGTCTGTTTGGCCTGCCCGGCGACGATGATGCCTTCAAAGCGCTGGGCCTGTGCGCTGGATGCCACCAGCAGCGATGAGACGAGGAGGAATTTGTAGGTTCGCATCGTAGTACCCGTGGGTCGTGGCGTTCCGTACCCCTGAGCGTGACGGAGGTGCCGCTGACCTCAGTCTATCTGATGGATGGTCAGCAATTCCGTGATCTTGAGCCGCCGTGTTTTTGCCGGAAGCTTGAGGAAGGCTATCTCGCCAATGGTCTTGCCGACGAGGGCCCGTCCGATGGGAGACGACATGGTCACGTGCCCATCCTCGAAGTTCTCCGAATCCCCGAAGACCAGGTGGTAGGTCTCCACGACGCTCGTATCCTGGCATTCCACGACGACTTTTGAACCCAGGCCGACCCTGTCGGTCGGGATCTGGGACATGTCGACGGCGGCCAGTTTGCTCAGCCGCTGGCGAAGCTGACCCAATCGTGCCTGGACAAACTGCTGTCGTTCGAGGGCGGCCTTGTATTCGCTGTTTTCCCTCAGGTCCCCGAGCTCGACGGCTTTCCGGATCTCGTTGGGGATAATGACGTTGAGCTCGTGCTGCAGCTTTTCGGCCTCAGCAGCGAGTTTTTCCTTGAGGGCCTCTAGCATGGGGACTCACCGGGATAAAAAAAGTGGAGCGCCCGGCCGTGTGGTGGGGGGCCGGGCGCGTCCGATGTTGATTCTTAAGGTAGGTGTCGCGGGTTGCAGGGGGTAGGGGCGACTGCAGGTGCTACCCCTTCCGGGTCTTCTCGTACTCCTTGCGCAGCCGATCCATCAGGGCCTCCCGCCGCATGTAGAGCTTCTTGAGGGGGCGCTTCTTGCGCTTGGCGAGGGCGTACGAGGTGAGGAGCGGGAGGGCTACGGTGGAATCGAGATAACAGACCACGGCATCTGGCAGGCGGTCCGGGTCGATTTTGCCCCAACTGACGGCTTCGGCTGGTGTGGCACCAGAGAGGCCGCCGGTGTCGGGTCGGGCATCGGTAATCTGCAGGAAGTAGTCGTGCCCCCGTTCGTCGATGCCGAGCACTTCCTGGATCTGGGGCTCCGTCTGCAGGGCGAAGTTCTTGGGGCTGCCGCCCCCCAGGATGAGGATGGCGCTTTTGCCACCGCCGCGTTTGGCATCGAGGACAATCGACGCCGTTTCATTCACGTCGGCGTTAGGGTCGATCACACACTTGTTGCCGTCCAGGGAAAGGGCCGCGACGTTCATGCCGATGGACGAGTCGCCGGGGGACGAGGTGTAGATCGGTACATTCGCCTTGTACGCCGCACTTAGCAGGGACTTCTGCCCGATCCCGAGCTTGCGTTCACGTTCGGCGACGTATTTGCCGCAGAGCCAGTGAAATTCCGCGCTCGACATGGCACGCTGGAATTCCTTCCCCTGCACGATGGCCCGGAAGAAGGCATCGGTGGACAGCAGCACATCGTAGTCGAAGAAGATGTCGTAGATGCGGACGATGCCCTCTTCGCGCAGCACGACGTCGGACGTGGTCGGGTTGCCCCGATGCATGGCCAATCCGAGGCCGAAGTGTGTGTCGTGGTAGAGATTGGCGCCGGTGGAAATGATCCAGTCGATGAACCCGGCTTCGATGAGCGGGATGACCGCCGACATGCCGAGGCCAGCGGGCGTCAGCGCGCCGGTCATGGTGACCCCAACGGTCACGTCGCTCTCCAGCATTTTTTCGGCGAAGAGCTGACAGCCCTCGCGCAGACGACCTGCGTTGTACGCCTGGAACGTGCCGTCGATGAGATCGACGACCCGTTCTTTCCCGTTGAGTTTGCGCGGGCTGATCTTCGCGCCACGCAGAAACCGCGACGCCGCCACGGTTGCGTGCCCCTTGCCCGCCCTCTCGCGCGCCTCAGCCTGTGCCTTTTGTGACGACTTGTCACCCGCCGCTGACGCACGTTGCACAGGTTTCCCCACGCGCGACGCCTTGAGACCTAACGAGCGCCCCGCTGCCGTCTGCCCTTTGCCATTTGCCGTCTTCTTCTTCACCTGACCTCCATACGCCGCCGTGCGGCATCAAGTTGGGCATCGTAGGCAGCGACTACAGCGTCCACCGCCTCCTGCGGATCATCGGTCACCAGCATCAGGTCCATATCCCCCGGCGAAATCTTGCGTTCGCTGAGTACCCGCGACTGCAGCCATCGCACCAGACCCGCCCAGTAGTGCCGGCCAAACAGAATGACCGGGAACTGGTAGATCTTCCCGGTTTGAATGAGGGTGAGGGCCTCGAACAGCTCATCGAACGTTCCAAAGCCGCCGGGAAAGATGATGAAGGCGTTGGAGTATTTGATGAACATCGTCTTCCGCACAAAGAAGTAGCGAAAGTTGATGAGGGTATCGACGTAGGGATTGGCCCCCTGCTCGAACGGCAGCTCGATGTTGCAACCGATGGAGCGGCCATTTCCGAGCTTGGCGCCCTTGTTGGCCGCCTCCATGATGCCGGGGCCAGCACCGGTGATAATGGCGAATCCCGCCTCGGCGAGGAGTCGTGCCGTTTCCTGGGCCGCCGCGTATTGCGGGTCGTCGGGACCCGTGCGCGCTGAGCCGAAGAGGGCGACACCCTTCTCCACGTCGGCGAGCACATCGAACCCCTCGATGAATTCCGACATGATGCGCATCACGCGCCAGGGATCGCTGCGCGTGAAGTCGGCTCGGGGTCCCGGCTGCTGAAGCAGCTTGGCGTCTTCGGTGGTGGGGAGGATTTCGCGGATGGACGTGTCGATAGCGCGATGCGCTCCACTGGTGCGGGCCGACGAGTTCTCGGACGGCGGAGTGCGCCCCGCGGCCCGATGTCCCGTTTCGGTGCGTTCGCGAAGCCCTTCCACCGCTTCCTGGCTTGCGTGCAGGAGCCGGTCAGCGCTCATCCTGGTCCCTGCGGCCGATTTCGCCACACCCGCGCGCGGTTTCTTATTTGCCATCGATAGCTTTCTGAGAGAGAATTCCCGGCGCCGCAGCGCGCCTGAGTCTAATCGCCCGCCCGTATGCCCGTCATCATCCTCGTTGCCGACGGGGCGCGCCCGGATTCCCTCGCTGAGGCGATGGACCGCGGCGACCTCCCTGCCCTGGCGCGTCTTCGCGCCGAGGGCGGCGCGCACACGGTGGTGACCAGCTGGCCCTCTGTGACCGGTATGGCCTACACGCCCTTCCTGATGGGGCGATTTCCCGGGCCGGTCGGGCTCCCGGGGCTCAGATGGTTCGATCGCTCGCGCCGGATCAGCGGGCTCTTCGGGCATGCTCGCAGCTACGTCGGCTCGGAGATGCGGCAAGTGGACACCGACCTCGATGCCGGCGCTCCGACCATGTTCGAGCTGACTCAGCGCAAACTCGGTGCACTCAATGTGATCCAGCGCGGGCTCCCTTTTCGCGACCGGATCGGCTACTCCGCCGGGTTCGCCCTGCGTGCGGGATGGACGCACTTCCGCGGGAACGTGCGAGGCTGGCTGGCGATCGACAGGGACATCGGCTCCACGCTGGCCCGCCGGATCCGGAAAGACAATCCCGAGTTTGTCTTTGCCGCACTCACGGGCATCGACAAAACGTCGCATTCCGAGGGTCACAACTCGCAGGTGGTGCGCGACGCGATGAAAATCGTGGATGCCACCGCGGCAGAGATCCGGCATGATGCCGAGCGTGCCGGCACGTGGGAAGAGACCCACCTCTGGATCGTGAGTGACCACGGGCACTCCCCCGTGACCCAGCACGACGACATCGCCGCACATTTCCGGGCCACCGGCTTCAGAACGTTAGCGCACCCCTGGACCTTTGGCACGGCACACGACATTGCCGTCATGGTGAGCGGGAACGCGATGGCGCACCTGTACGTGGATCTGCGCAACCGCACGCGCTCCTTCTGGCCAGCCCTCTCACCACGCTGGCGGGAGCCACTGGATGAAGTGATGAGGCGGCCGTCGGTCGACCTGGCCGTGATTCCGCAGGGACCGGGGAGTGCGGAGGTGCGGAGTGCCCACCATGGCTCGGCCGTTGTCAGCCGGCACAACGGGACCTTCAGTTATCGCCCCGAAACGGGAGACCCGCTGGGACTTGGCGAGTTGTCTGATGTGTGCGCCTGCGCGGCGCTCGAAGCAACCGCAGACACGGACTACCCGGACAGTGTGGTGCAGATTGCGCACCTGGCGGCGTCCGCCCGTTCGGGTGATGTGATATTGTCGGCGGCGCGACTGTGGGATTTGCGAGAGCAATACGAACCAATCCCGCACGTCTCCTCGCATGGCGCACTACATCGCGAGCACATGCTTGTGCCGCTGGTCACCAACCATCCGGTCGTCCGCCCGCCACGACGTACCGTGGATGTGATGCCCTCCGCTCTCGCCGCACTCGGCAAGCCCATTCCCCCCGGGCTCGACGGCCGCTCCTTTCTCTGACACTCTTGCGCTGCCCGCCGCTAGCTGCGAGCATCGTGCGCCCTATCCTTCCCGGAGTCCTCATGAGCACACGTCTGGTTGTTACCTGCGCGTTCCTCAGCCTCGCGGCGTGTGGCGGCAGCACCCCAGCCCCGTCGACAGGCGCATCACCTGCCACACCAGCGCCAGCACAAACGCGGACGGCCACGACGCGCCGCAACGCCAACCTCATCACGCAAGACGAAATCGCGACCCTCGCGGGACGGGCGGAAACCGGCCTGGAGATTGTCGAGCAGTTGCGTCCTGCCATGCTGCGGCCCCGCGGAGGAACCACCTCGGGAGCTGAACCCATTGCCTCGTACGTCGACGGCGTGAAGGTGGGCGATGTGCAGGGTCTGCGGTCGATCCAGTTCGCGATGATCAAGGAGATTCGCTACTACAGCCCGACAGACGCCACGCAGCGTTTCGGGACAGGGCACAGCAGCGGCGCGATCGAGATTGTGACGAAGCGCTAGAGGCGGAAGTACGGGAAGCACGAGAGGCACGAGAGGCACGGGGGAGTGCGATTCTTGTGCCTCTCGTGCCTCTCCTACTCGTACTTCCCGTGCTTCTCGTGCTTCTCGTGCTTCCGCCCCTAAGGCACCACTGACGGCTTGGGTTCGATTTTCACGATCCAGAGCCCGTTGTACATGTCGTTCACATAGGCGAGGCCGTTTTTCACGACCACACCCCAGGTCATGGCGGTGTTCTTCACGCGGCCGTCCATGTCGGCAGTGTTGAGATGCCCGATCTCCCTGCCCTGCGCGCGCAGGTCGCCACGCAGCTCGCCACCGACGTCAAACGCGCGGAAGCCGCCGTTGTAGGCCCCCATGTACAGCGTGTCACCCGCCACCCACACGTTGTGCACACCACCAAACTCGGGTTCATAGTGCGCGACCGACTTGGGGTTGTTCATGTCGCTGACGTCAATCACCTGCAGGCGGCCGTAGGCGCGACCTGCTGACGCGTCCTTGGCGCCCTTTACACCGGCAGCAGGGAAGACCTCGTCGGCAATGAAGACGTAGTTCTTGTGACGCCAGGCCGTGTGGGTGCCGCGGATGAAGCCCGGGCCACCACTCGCTTCGACATCGCGGTACATGGCGTTGAGATCGTACTTGAACTGCGACACCATGACGGGGTTGGATGGCGAGCCGCCCTTGATGCCGTTGCCGACGTCGAGGATCACCAGGCCGTCGTTCCACCAGCTGCCGTAGAGGAGACCGTCCTGCACATCGATATCATGCAGCGTGCGGCCGACATCTCCATGCGTTTTGGGCGTTTTCCATTGCGCCACTTCTTTCGGCTTGTAGGGATCGCTGATGTCCAGCACGTGCAGCGCGCCCGTGCCGTCATTGGTGAGGTAGACGTGGGTGCCGAACTTGGGCTGCTGGTAGATGAAGGCCGAGTGCACGCCGGAGGTGACGCCATCGGTGAACTCGCTGATGACCTTGGGATGTTTCGGGTCTTCGAGCGAGCAGATGACGATGCCGTTCTTGCGGTCGCTCGCGCCTTCGCGCGTGAAGACGAGATACTTGCCATCGGGCGTGGTCATCACGTCGTTGACGCGGCGGGTGTTGGACACGATGGAATCGGTGACCGTCGGCTTGGCCGGGTCACTGATGTCGATCGCGTACATCACGTCACCCCCCGAACCCGAACCGAGGTAGGCATGTTTGCCATCGGGGTGGATCCAGACTTCTTCAGTGGAGAAGCGGGTCCGCGGAAGGCGACCAACCACGGAGAGCGGTCGGCGCACGTCGCGGGCGGTGAGGCGCACCACGGTCTGCGCGGTCCGCGAACCCTGACTGGCGGTGATGACGTACTCGCCCGGTGCATACCCGGTAAAGGCGCCATCCTGGCCGATCACCCCTTCACCCGGGGAGAACGACCAGCCCGTGGAGAGCCCGGCGATCTCCTTGCCGCGCGCGTCCTTGGCGGTTGCCTTGAGACGGATCACATCGCCCTGTCTGGCGTCGACGCGTGCCGGAAAGAGTTCGAGACTCGCGATCTGCGTCGGCATGACCTCAACGGGCACGTTCACCGTGGCAGCGCCCGAGGTGCCGGTCAGCGTCGCCTTGCCGGCCGCCGCGCTGGCGACCATGCCGTCGGCGTCTACACGGGCAACTGCGGGCGCCGATGATTTCCAGGTAATGCGCTCGTCGGGGCGGGGATCACCCGTCTTGGAGAACACCTGTCCGCCCACGCGCAGGCGCTGACCCAGGGCCATCCGGACGCTCGTGTAGGTTGGCGTGATGGCGGCGGCGGGACCGGGGACCATTTTGACCTCGATCCGCTCGGTGCGAGGCCGCTCACCAGGAATGATGGCAACCACGGCGATCGGGAGGGTGCCCGTAGCGCCAGAGGTCACCAGACCTAACGAGTCGACATCCCCCTCGAATCGGCCACCCTGGGCCTGGAACCTGACGCGGACACCCGGCACCACCTTGCCCGCTGCGTCGAGCGCCTGCGCGCTGATGCGCATGGTATCGCCCGCGGTCACGACTGGCTTGGCCGGTGAGATCGCGATACGGGCGACCTGCGACGATTGCGCGGACGCCGTCGAAGCCAGCACGAGGATGGCTCCTGCTGCAACACGTTTCATTGGCATGATTCTCAGGGTGGGTCGCGGCCCTTCGCCGCGCCCTACACGATGTACCGGTGGGTACACTCCGGGCAACGGTCATATCGTCGCCTCGCGACAAATCAGCCAGCGGTCACCCCGAGCACCTCCTGTGACAGCCCGTGCACGGCCGCAAGTCACTGCACCCGTGGTGGGGGTGCGCAGCGCCACATTCGCTATCGGTGTCCGGCAGCACTCCCTGCACATGCCTTGTCTGGTTGCGACGCCGCCGACGGCCGGATCCGAACGCCGTCCAGCGCCTCAGCTCACTACTGGTTCACCAGCCACGAGTACACCGTCGCCGGGCGACACAAACGATCCCGCGCCAGCACCATGAGAAGTGCTGACAGTTGACCCGTGTCCCGAGCGGTGAGCGCCGAGAGAATCGGGCGATGCCGGGCGGGGACAAGTGCGGTTTCAAGGGGTCTGCTTTTGAGGGTGTATTCCAACTGCCAATAGCCTTCCGGACCTAGCGGGACTTCTTGCGGGTCATACTCCTGGTCCGACCACGCTCCCTTCACCGATCGCCATTCGGAGACTGCCTCGGCGAATCGACCCATCATTGCGAGGGGCTCAGCGCGCCCGAGTGCCACGTGCGGGTCATCGGGCCTTGCGGCAATCTCCTCCTCACGAATTTCAAGTACCCGCTTCGGGTTGTCGGCGCAAGCCTCGATACGAGCCTCCAGCTCACCATACGCATGCGTGAGCGGCTCCAGTCGTCGTGCAGTTTGTATCGCAAATCGCGCCTCCTGTACCTGGCCCCCCTCAATCAGCGCACTGGCGAGCAGGTAGTGGACCTCCGCCTCGCTGGGCGCGAGTTCCGCCGCGCGACGGAGTCGCGAGAGCCCCCGGCCGAGCTGCTTCCTTGCGACCACCTCGAGATGTCCTCGCATGGCCAGAATCAGCGGAGGCGTCGAATCGATGTCGAACCCGAAGTCTCCCCTGCCCGCATCACCGTGGAGGAAACCCAGGAACCGTTGCTTTCGCTCAGCCGCGCCGAGGCCAGCGAAGGCACCCGCATTGCGAAGATCCAAACGAATCGCTTCATCGAACGCCCTCGTCGCGCGCCCCCCCGGCGAGCCGCCTTCGTCTTCATCCAGCCAGTAGTAGCCGACCAGCATGAGGCGGTACGACTCGGGGTGCAGTCGCACGGTCGGCGGGTTGGCCTTCAGAAGGGGCATGCCAAGCTGCGCGGCGGCGGCAGCGGCAAGGTCAAGCTGGGCGTCTTGAATCTCACGCTGGACGAACCGCGCCGTCGCAATCGTTCGCTTCCATCGGGCTCGAGTATCAGACACCACCAGCTGGACCTCAAACGTGTCGCCACTGGCGCGCAGGGAGCCACTGAGCGTCGTCGCGTGGCCATGCATTCGCTCAATAGCGCGCAGATCGTTCCTGGGGTCATCCCACGCAGACCGCGCCCGCGAGCTGAGCTTCACCCCTTCCCGACTCAGCGATCGCCCGACTTCCACGGCGAGGCCGCGAGCGAGGTAGTCGTGCTCGACATCGCCCGTCTGATTGCGAATCGGCAGCATAACGACGGGCAGCGTGGTGTCCAGTCCCGCACTCGGCCACACGCTCTGCACGACAAACGCCCCGAGCGCCGCGACTCCCAGCAGTGCCGCCCATCGTACCGTCGCGAGGCGCAGCCGACGCGCAGGCGCCACCATCGGCTCTTCGAGGACGTCGAGCACCTCGCGAGCACTCGATGGACGTTCGGCAGGAGCCTTGCGCAGACACTGTTCGACGACACGCACCACCGGCGGCGGAAGGTCCGGCCGCAATGATGCGAGCGGTGGGGGTGGTGCGCCCAGGTGACCAGCGATGACCTCCGTCGCCCTGCCGTGAAATGGCGGAGCGCCCGTCAGCACCTCGTACGCCAGACAACCGAAGGAATACAGGTCGGCGCGGTGGTTGGCCCCGGGGTCTCCCGCCGACTGCTCGGGAGCCATGTAGGCGGGAGTGCCGATGATCGCGCCTTCCGATGTCTCGTGCGGGTCAACCCCGGCATCGCGCGCGACCGTGATCGCCTTGCCGATACCGAAGTCGGCCACCACCGCGGCTCCACCAGAGAGCATCACATTGGCCGGCTTGATGTCGCGATGCACCACCCCTTCTGAGTGGGCATGGGCAATCGCACGGGCCACGTCGCGGAGAATGGAGAGCCCTTCCGCGACTGGGAGCGGCGTGCCACTGGAGAGCCGAGCCTTGAGCGATGCTCCAACTTCGAGCGGCATCACGTAGTACAACACGCCATCATCATCGCCGGAATCAAAGAGCGGCATGATGTTTGGATGACGCAAGCGAGCCACCATCCCGATTTCGCGGAGAAAGCGCCCTCGTCCCAGTGACGCCGAGAGTTCCGGCCGGATCACCTTCACCGCAACGGGTCGTCCATGCCGCATGTCCTCGGCGCTGAAGACACGAGCCATGCCCCCCTGCCCCAGCTCGTGGCCGATGCGATAGCGCCCACCGAGCATGGTCGGCGGCTCGTAACCTAACGAGTCATCGTCACGGGCAAGGTCAGCCAGTCGCTCGCTCGCCGGTCCATCGAGCAGCGGCATGTCGCGCTCGCATTCGGCCAGCAGCTGTTCGAGGGCGTGCCCACGTTCGGTGTCCTCACCCGTGATCTCCGCGAGCAGTTGCGCCCGTTGCGCGGGGTCGGCCTCGAGGAGACGGTCGAGCTGTGGCCCGATCGATTCCCAGTTCGGGGGGAGGAAGGAGTCGTCGACACTCATGGCGCCATCGCGCGTCGGAGGAGCATGCGTGCCTTGAGCCAGTCGCGTTGGACGGTCCGTGTCGTCACGCCCATCGCAGACGCGATCTCCTGGTCGCTCAATCCTCCGAAGAACCGGCAGTCCACCACCTGGGCGAGCCTGAGGTCGACGGCCGCGAGGCGATCGATGGCGTCGTTCAGCTGCAGAAGGAGCTCCGGCTGCGCCTCGGACGGGATGAAGGCGTCGTCGAGCGAGTGCTGGAGCTGGAACCCGTCACGCTTGCGCGCGAATCGTGCCTTGGCGCGATCGACCAGCACATGGCGCATGGCGAGACTCGCGAGGGCCATGAAGTGCATCTCGTCCTTCCAGCTGATGCGATCCTGCGCCCGCAGCTTGAGCCATGCCTCATGCACCAGCCCAGTCGTGGACAGCGTACCGCCACCGGCGCGCACAGCGAGCTGCCGACGGGCAACCACGCGCAGCTCATCGTACCACTCGCGCGTGAGCCGGTCGAGCGCCTCACGCGGGCTTGCGTTGACGACGGGTCGCCGTTCAGTGGTCACGATGTCGGGGGCTACATGAGGGGCTATCAGCGCGATGCCCAGCCACGCACGCGAGGCGGCCCCGCGCGAGGGTCGCCTAAAGGTGTTTTCATGCTTAGGCACCCGCAACACCTCGGCCCTCCCGCGCTTCGGCTCGCTGCTGGGTCCGCTTGCCATCACGACCACCCCCTCAGCGTTGTTGGGTAACATCGTGTATCGGTTGGTTGATGGCTGCCGTTCCGTATTTGGGGCAGCCGATCGCGTCGTACGCAGAGCGATTCCCCGGCGTCACGGCGCTGCCGTTCACGGTCAGCGTATTCCCCCTGTTCCCCGGGTGGGCGTACCAGGCCTGCCCCTCCCACGGAACGGGGTCATCGTTACGGTCCGCGTTCGTCAGGGTGTATGTGGAGTTCTGCAGGTAGGGGAGGTTGTTCAGGCCGAGTCCGGTCGTATGTCGGCTGAACGAAACGAACAGGGGTGCCTGGCAACTCCCGGAGATTGTGTTGCCAGTGATCTCGGCCCTGATGTCCCCGCGGAGCAAGGTGCCCGCGACCGGGAAGCCCGCTTCGACGAGGATGCCAAAGGTGTTGTTGATCAGGGTGTTGTCCCGCAACGACGCACGGACCAGTCCCTTCACGTTAGGCGCCCCCACGCCAATGGCACTGAGCCGCAACCCCGCGCCCACCGGACGCCGCAGGTGGTCGGCGACCACGTTGTTCGAAACCGTCGCGGTGACCTCAGCCTCGCTGGGGAGCTGGTATTGGTCGACGCCAGTCGGCACTGGGAGGAGGACTGTTGGCGACACATAGATGCCCGGGATCCCGCCACCGATGAGGCGGTTCCCAACGACCGTGTACGTCCCGGGTCCAGCGACACAGAAATCGCAGGAGTTGCCGGTTCCACGCGAGACGTTGGCATAGACATCGCCATCGGATGCACGAAGGTCTATGCGCTCGGTGAAGTTGCCCTGGAAGTCGTTGTTGAGCACCACGAGTCCTTGCACCCGGAGGGCGAGGATAGCTTGCCCGCCTAACGTTGTGTCGCCGACCGCATGCCCGGATGTCATACTGAAGCCCCGGATGATGGCCCGATGGCCGCCGCGACTGCCATCGGGTAAGCCATTCACCACGAAGATCGGTTGGGAGAGGCCTTGCTGACCTCCGGCCGCACCGACGACAGCGAGGGCCGGTGAGGGTTCGATCTTTGTTGTCATCGCTTCACTGGCAGGTGTTCGTGCCACGCCATCGTCGTCCAGCTGAACCTGAAGGGCCCCTCGTACCGTGATGTCTGGCACGTCGATCAGAAACGGGAAGCGTTCCGTAGCCGGATCGCTCGACTCCACGGCACTCCCGCGCAGCGTGCCGCTGGCGACGGTGATGGTGATGCGGCACGCGGCACTCGTGAACTCTTTGCGGCTGACTCGACCTGCACGCGCCACATCGAGGGCGTCGGTGAGACGGCGGAAGTTGATGCTGTCGGTTTGTGGGGGCTTCGTCGGGTCAACCAGGAGCTGGGTGACGTAGCTTCCCCGCCGCCGGAGGGCCGCCACCTCACTGGCCAGCGGGATGATGATGCGCTGACTGCCGGTGGGGTCGCACATCTCCACTCTCGGCCCCAAGGCGACGTTGGGTCCCGCCGGGTCCACCAGGTCACACCCGGTCAGGAGCGCGACTGCGAGGATGAGGGGTGTGGCGACGACGCGGGTGGGGCGAACCGACGTGAACAGCGCGCGGCAGCTGAGCATGTGAGCCTCTGGGAGTTCGCCACCAGTCCTGGTTGGCCTGTGGCGTCTCCCTGGATCACGAGAAATCCGCGTCTTTGCGACATGGTACGCAACTCGAGGTCAGCAATTCGGCAATCAGCACGCACGCCAGGAGAAGCCTCCTGTGCTATAGTCGATCACACTGCCTCTTTGCCACGGCGTGACCAGACCCAGTGCTCGCGTCGTCTGGAAACTCCCGTCGCTGCGCCCGTAGGTGATGGCCACCTCAACCACGGAGCCCGGAGTGAGTGACCCGTCCTGCCACGAAAAGTCGTAGGGGATGAAGTCGAAGAGCGGCGTCGTGGCATCCGGTGCGATCGCCGCGTTCGCGCAGACGGACTTGAACGGTCGACTGAATTCGAGCCGTTCGATCGTGGCCTCGAACGGCGCGACCACGACGAGGTCGGGGTAGAAGGTCATCTGTCCATTCGGCAGCGCGTCAGCCCATAGGGTGAAGTGCGGCACCGTGAGCTTAGTCCCAGTTCCGGGACGAACCGGCAACCTCAGGGATGCGCGAAACGGTCCTGACGTCGCGACCACACCGATTTCCCCTGCCGGCAGCCCTCGCAACAGCTGCGTCTGCTGTGTGTTCCCAGGCACCAGGGTACCCGCTGACGTCGCCCACGTCACGTCCCACGGCATCACGATGACTTCGCCGTTGACGTCCAGGAACTCCGCCACGACAACGGCAGATTCACCTTCCTCGACGACCACGCCGCCGGCCAGTTGTCTGACTCGAAGTCCGCCGGGACGGGTCGATACCATCACCTTGGCCAGCCCCCCGCCGTAAAACGCCGAGATGCTTGCCTCACCGTAGCCAACCGCACTCACGCTACCGGAGCTGTCCACCTCCACCACAGTGGTGTTCGACGAGCTCCAGGTGGCAGGGACCAGGACCTCAACGCCACGTGTGTCCTCCATAACAGCGGACAGCTGGACCCCTGCCCCGATCGTCAGGGCCAGGTTGGGGTCCCCCGGGATCCGAATCACGGCGGTGGGCAGTGGCCCGGCCTTGGCGGGTCGGTCGATCGGTTCCTGCGGCGCGCCGCAGGCCAGGAGAAAGCAAACTGATACGAGCCGCGACACACGATGGCGCGCTCGCAACCTGAAGGGCTTGGTCAACATTTATCCTCCCCGATAACACGGATGCCAGGTAAAGCCTCGGCTCCGGAGTCGACTCGGCCGGACCGCGGCTTCCTCTTCTCACGACAATTCCGCGTCCCTTGCGACATCCTCGATCACGGATTCGCCGCCGAGGCGCGATATGTCGCAGTACACCTCGATTTGTCGTGTTCGGGCTTGCGAGGCGGTGTTCGGTCTCGCTCACCTGCACTTTGGAGAGTGCCCATGAATGCCCGAACAACGGCGTCGGTCGCATTGCTGCTCGCACTAGCGGCCTGCAGCGACGCACCAACGACGGCCCATGTCGTCGCACCAACCGAGGCGACCCTCGCGCTTGACGCGGTCAAGTTCTGGGAGGTCGGTTCGACGGTCAGCTGGAACACGCGGGCTACGAGGCTCGCCGCTGCCCGTGTCGTTGATGTCAACCGAATGTATGCGTACTTGTCGTACGCCCAATTTCGGGCCTCGGAGGCTGCGGAGCAGACCCCGGGAGCGCATCCACCGGTCGCAGCCGCGATCGCTGGCGCCTCCGTGGCAGTACTGAATGCGTTCTTCCCGCTCGACATCGTCGAGAACGAAGCCGTACTCGATGCCCAGGAGAACTCCAGCCCGTGGCCGGGCGATAAACACGTCGACTTCGCAGCGGGTGAGACCATCGGTCGCGCGATCGGCGCGCGTGTACTGGCCTTCGCCCAGGGGGACGGCATTGGCCTCACCAACCCCCTGCTGCCGCCGTTTGGGCCGCCACCGGTCGGACCGGACCGCTGGATCTACAATGGCGGACCGATTGCGCGCGGCGGGCTCGGCGGTCGTCCCTTCTTCATGACGTCAGGCAGTCAATTGCGGCCTCCGCCGCCGCCAGCCTTCGGCAGTGCGGAGTACAACCAGGCGTTGGCCGAAGTGCGTCAGATCTCGCTGTCACGGACCCCGGAACAAACAGCGATTGCCAACTACTGGAACGTGAACCAGTCGCCGCGATCGAACGCGGCCATCATGGGCGTTGCGCGCGAACTGATCGTGGCGTACCGCCGCAAGGATGCGGAGGCCGCGCGGATCATGTTCCTGCTGAATGCGGCAGCGTTTGATGCAGTCGCCGGTTGCTTCGAAGCCAAGTACACCTACTGGTTCATTCGGCCACCACAAGCCGATCCGGGCATCGTCACGGTGTTTCCGACGCCTCCTCACCCGTCATACCCGGCTGCGCACTCTTGTGTCTCTGGCGCGGCCAACGGCGTGCTCTCGGCGTTCTTCCCAAGCGAGCGAGCGCGACTGGACAACCTCGCGCAGGAGTCGGGTCTTTCGCGAATCTATGCGGGCATCCACTACCGGTTCGACACCGTCGCAGGACTGGCGCTGGGTCGCAACGCGGCCGCCCTGGCGCTTGCCGCCGACCTGAATCTGGTGGCGCCGCTGCCATAATACGGAGACGCGGTCTCCCGGATCTCCGGGGGGCCGCACCCCTCCGACCGCCGCATCCGTATCTTGTGGCTGATGGATACCCATGCCTTTGAAGGGACCGGTCCCGTCGCGCCCGCACATGCCTTTGATGTGGAGCGGGTGAGCCGCTGGCTCGAGAGCGCGATCCCGGGATTCGCGGGGCCGGTGCAGGTCTCTCAGTTCAAGGGCGGGCAGTCGAACCCTACCTTCCTCCTCCAAACGCCATCTCAGCGATACGTCCTGCGCCGGAAGCCCGGCGGCCCCACCCTCAAAACGGCCCACGCCGTCGATCGCGAGTTTCGCATCACCTCCGCACTGCATTCTCACGGCGTGCCGGTCGCTCGACCCCTGGCATTCTGCGACGACCGCGAGGTGATGGAGACTCCCTTCTTTGTGATGGAATGCGTGGAGGGCCGAATCTTCTGGGATCCGTCGCTCCCCGGCCTTCAGCCGGCAGAACGGCACCAGCTCTTTCGCTCTCTGGCGGAGACACTGGCCGGTCTCCACAAGGTTCCGGTGCAACAGGCCGGGCTCGACGACTTCGGGCGACCGGGCGATTACTTCCAACGCCAAATCACGCGGTGGAGCCAGCAATACCTGGCAGCGAAGACACGCGAAATTCCGGCGATGGACACCCTCATGCGTCGGCTGCAGGAGCAGCCCCCGGCGGGAAGCGGTCGGCAGTGTGTCATTCATGGCGACTTCCGCCTGGATAACGTGATCTTCGATTCGGCGACACTCGACGTCCGCGCCGTCATCGACTGGGAACTCTCCACACTGGGCGATCCGCTGGCCGATCTGAGTTATCAGTGCATGCTGTGGCACTTGCCACCCGGGGCGTTCGGAAGTCTCGCCGGTGTTGACGTCGCTACTGCCGGGATCCCGACCGAGCGCCAGTACATCGATACCTACCTCTCAGTTGCAGGCGGAGTCATTCCGGCGGACTGGTCGGTCTGTCTTGCGTTCAACATGTTTCGCCTCGCCGCCATCCTGGAAGGCGTGGCGCGGCGAGCCATCGAGGGCAACGCGTCGAGTCGCCGCGCACATGACATGGCTCAGCTGGTCGAGCCCATCGCCGAGCGGGCCTGTACGTTGCTCGGCTGAAACGCGTCGCATCGCCCGCCCGCATTGCGCGAGCGCCCAGCGTCACCCGCGTTCGGTACGGCTTGCGACCAGCCTTACGAGAGCCCTTCTCGCATCTGCCCCCAACGCTCGGCACGCGCACGACGTCCTTCGTACGCCGCGCTCCTGGCCTGCGCCTGATGCGTGGCATGTGTGGCGTCTCGCTGCTGCAGCGCGAGCAAGGCGGTCGCAGTGGCGCCCACCTTTCCCTTCGTCCCCGCTCGTGCCAGCGACTTGCGCACGGCAGCGCCAGACGCCGCACACCCACACTCGGTGCACAACTCCAGGAGCAGCTCCAGGAGTTCGCGCGGCGGTACGCCGACACTGGCGCCACAGACACGTTCGATCGCCACGCGCACCGTCAACGTGTGCCACGCCGAGTGACGCGCCACGTCCTTGAGCGACCGCGCCCACCGTGCCGGCTTGACCAACCCTGTGGGAAGCAACAGGGACATGGTTGCACCGAGCTCATCACCGACCAGACGCCCGTCTTCGATGGCTCGAATGGCGACATCCGAGGCAAGCCCGTGCTCTCCGGGATCCTTGGCAGCAAGACCAAGCACCAGCAGCAGGCGTGGCATGTCGCGCAACGGAAGGTCGGGATTCGCCCAGGGCTCGAGCAACACCTTGTTGGCCCACTGCGCCTCCCACCAGTCCAGGTTGGCGCCAAGAATGCACGCGGACTCGGCCGCCAGTGCATCGGCCACCACGGGACTCACCGACGCGGCCAGCCGATAGGCACCATCCGAGCGCGGGCCAAGGCACGACTCGGTGAAGTATCGATCCGCACTCGGCTCGGCGAAAAAGGCGGCGGGCAGGACGTCGACGCGTAGTGATGGTGCCGGCGCGACGTCCACCCGCAGCCGGTGGTGCGTATGGCCATGTGACTCCCATGACGTGACCTGCGGTGCATAACGAGCGGGGACCCCTGCGTCGGCGCCCAATGCGGGGTGATGCGTGCACAGGACCTCATCAGTCGCGAAGGGTGCACGTGCGAAAGCGGCTGCGGTCCACAGCTGCACCGATTCACCAATCGCATGGTCGCCGCCCAGTGCGTATCGCAAGGACAACACCCATTCTGCAGGCCCGTTGGGGAAGTTCTGCAACGCCTTCGCACGGTCGTCGGGCGCCACGCGCAACATGGCCAGTGTCACGTCGTGCGGGTCGGGCGTCGCCTGCGCGGCCACCCACACCTGCGTGCGCACGGCGAGTGCATGAGGATCAATCAGTCCAGAAGCGTGCGTGGGAGTGCTCAACAGGGGAAGCGCTGTCCCCGTCGAGACTTGCCGCGCGACGGCCAGCGCGCGCCGTGCGACATAGCCGGCGACCGACCGCCGCCATTCGACTGGTACTCCCGGACCATCTGCCTGCAACGGTGAGCGCAGGAAATCGCGCTCGTACTCCGTCATGCGAATTGGGTCGAGCACCTGTTGCGTGGCCCAGGCATGAATCACGGCACACAAGTCCAGCGTGTGGTCCTGCCCTGAGAATGGCACCGCACCACGAGCCGCGAGGCGCTTGGCGCTGCGCTTTGTCAGGGGGCTGAGTCGCTTGGCAAAGTCTGGCGGGCGCTGATCAGCAAGCCGTGCGATGCTGTCGAGCGCCAGTTCATACTCCAGTACATCACCGGCATTTTCAATAGCGCTGGCACAACGTTCGATGAGCGCGGCGAGGTCCTCCGCCGGCACCACCGTCTCCGACGCGTGCAAACGGGGCACGTCGGTGCCGTCGAACGGCGCCGGCCCTAACGATTCCAGTTCGACGCCAGGTGTATCAAGCAGATCGAGCCCGGCGAGCCGCGACCAGGGGGACACGTGTCGGGCGGGTGTTCCGGTCGGTATGGGCGTGGGCACCGGTGCGCTGGCCGTGCCGATGAGCGACGCGAGGAGCTCGGTGTTGCTCGCCGCCACCATTCCGCGCGCCCGCTCCAGCAAGGCGCGGTGCGCAGGAGTGAGCGTGCCCTTCTGCTGCTGAATCCACGCCAGCGCGTCGTGCTGCACCTCCTTGTGCTCGTGCAACACGGCCTCGCTCACGATCGTCATGCATTCCGCGGTCACCGCCGGGTTTCGCTTCGCAACTCGGGATATCCACTTGATGACGCTTCGCACCTGGGACGCCACCTCGGACCGCATGCGTGACCGCAAGCCGGCGAGGAGCGCGTGATCATCAAGCGGCTGTGCTCGATCGAGTTTCTCGACCGTCTTGAGCGCAAACGCGACCACATTGGGCGTGCTGCGATGCAGCAGTTCGAGATAGTGCGCCGCACGCGCCGTGAGCTCCCCTGGCGTCGGCGCAAGCTTGTCATGGAAGTCGATGAACCACTTGGCCCGATAGTGATTGAAGTCGCGCCCTAACGCGGCGATCGTGGCATCCAGAAGACGTTCGCGCGGTAACGTGCCGTCTCGCATGAGTGCGAGGAACGCCTCTGACCAGGTCGACCCGAACGAAAAACGGTCGTAGTTGGCCAGACTGTTCTCGCCGCCCCCTTCCAGTTCGAACAGGTGCCAGATCTCTGGCAGCAAGTCAGGATCCTGACGCAACACGTCCTGGATGGGCGGGTTGGGCGCCGCCGAACGAAGTGCACGAAGCCCCGTGATCATGCCGAGGGGGTAGTGCGGATGATCTGGCCGCGGACACAGCCCGTCGCGCACCAGGGTTCGAACCAACGGGAACCAGGTCCAGTAGAACTCATCCTCCATGAGGGTTTCCACCCACCTCGGCAACCACTCCGGTCGACGATCGCGCAGGACAACGATGGCCTCCGCCCCACGCGCACGGGCATGGCGCGGCAGGTGCTCCAATTCGCTCAGGGTGCACACCCCAAGCGCGGCGAGCTGCAGTGCACCGTTTGGCATGCCGTACCCACGTGACGCCTCACGGATCGCGCTCAGGACCCGGGGCGCCGCCCCCCGCCGCGCGGCTTCGGGCATCCCGGTGAGAGCCGCGACCACGGCGCTGGCGTCCCCTCGTTCCGCGGCGTCGAGGAGCAGCTCAGACATCGGCTGCCTCCAGGGTGAGGCGGACGGCGAGCACATGTTTGCATTCGCCACGTGCCTGCCGATGTTTGGCGTACCAGGGGCACGTGCAGCTGAACGAGTCGGCGCTGAGCCGCACCCGATGTTCGACCGCATCACTCACCACGACGCCCACCAGGTGCGAGTCCGCATTCTCCTCGACTCGCACGGCGCCCTCAGCAACCAGCCGCCGCGCCGCCCGCAACCGCGGCTGCAATCGCTCGACCTGGCCAAGATCAAACGGCAGCACACGATGAAAAAAACCTCGCTCCGCCAGATCGTATCCGACCAGCCCGCGACTGCTCAACACGGCGAGTGCGCTGCGCACCTGCGACACCGGTGCGCCAACCTCGGCCGCCAGCACGTCAACATCCAGCAGCCACTCCCAGGTGAGGGCTGCCCGCACTCGTGACAACAGGGCGTCGCGATCACTCGCTGCCATCTCGCGCAGCAGCTGGCCTTCTCCGGAGAAGCCACGCCACACTTCCGGACTGAAGGCGACCAGATACCGCATCCCGGTCGCCACGATCTCCCAGGCACTCGCCCCCGTCGTGTCGTCGCTATAGACACGCAGCAGCTCGGCGTGGTGAATGACCGGCGTCAGCACACGCAGCCGCTCCACTCCCCCAACGCGCACGCCCTGCGGCGTTTCCAGCTGCGACACTCGCAACCCGGCACCCGCCGCGGTGATCCATGTGGCGCGGCGATGCATGCTGGCTTTGGGCAGCGCACGAAGAAAGCGCCGAGCCTCGACACCCGGGATCTCGCAACGCTGCGTCATGCGGGCCAGGCACGCTTGCACTTCGCCAAACCCACGCACCCACCGCGCGGGCAGCGGCACACGACGTTCAATCACGGTGTCCCGGGTCGTAGAGGCCGCGACATGATCGCGGCCAACCGAGAGGCCCAGTGCGTCGCTCTCGCGCACCCGCGCAAGCGCCGCCAGCATGGGTGGATTGAAGTCGACGTTGGTGGTTCCGCGGCCGAAGGTGGTGCCTCGCAATCCGTTCTCGAGCACGTCCAGCCGCGCGTACACACCGCAGCAGGATGAGAACCCTTCGAAGCGCAGGCGTCCTTCCGTGCACGTGACCACGGGATCGGCCATGATCAGGATCCGCTGCAGCATCGCCGCCGGGACGTGGTAGCGCGCGTGCACCACGTCGATGAGCGCACGCAGAAAGTCGGCCGTCTCCCGCGGGTACACGAGCTGCCCTTCGAAGTACAAGGGGCTGGCCTGCTCACCTCCGCTTGTCGCCAACTCGACACGGCCCGCCTGCCCCTCGGCCGGAGTGACCGCCGAGGGATACGAATACCGGTACGCGTGCTCGATGCTGGTCACAGACTGAAGGACGACGGGGAGGTGACGAAGGTCAGCTGTGGTTCGCCGGGGAAGATGTGGCGTCTTCCCCGCCTCAGCGAGGGCGTGACCCGCGAGTATCTGGACCCCGGCCCTTGAGAGGGTGCGCTGGACTGCGACGGCCGGGCGCGGTACCACTTCCCTGGAGCCTCGGGGTGACGCGACCACGGAGGGCGCCGTCTGATAGCAGCCCCCCCTCAGACCATGCGATTTCACGAATTCGTCGACGAACTCGAACTGCTGATCCGGTCGCGGTATGCCCTGATCGTGATCGACACCTGGGAGCTGGACCGCGCCGATGACGCGCTGCGCCAGGTCGCGGCCAAACTCTCGCTGCGCTACCACGGGTGGCGGCGTTCCAAAGGCCTCCAGTTCGGCGGTGAATCCAATGCGCCCTTCGTCGAGGACAGTGCCGCGCCCGCCGATGTGTTGCGGCTTGTCGAACGTGAGGCGGGGGTCTTTCACTTGCCGTTGTTTGGGGAATATCTCAACGATCCACTGGTGGTGTCGCACCTGCGAGATGTGGTCGATCGCTTTGAGGTACGGCGTGGTGCCGTGGTGATCAGCGGAGGCGACGTTCGGCTGCCAGAGGCCCTCAGGCCACATGCCATTGTGGTACGCCTTCCCGCCCCGGTGCTCGACGACTACCGCGTCCTGATGGAGCGCGTGATTCGCGACCACACCGCCCGCATGCCGGTGAAGGTCAAGCTCACGGCGGAAGATCGGGCCCGGCTCCTGCACAATCTGCTTGGACTCACCCTTGTAGAAGCGGAGAAGATTCTCACACGCCTGATCATGGTGGATGGTGCGCTGTCGGCCAGCGACATTCCACGTGTGGCCACCGCCAAGCGGCAGGCCGTGGAGCAGGATGGCCTGCTCGAATACTGGAGCGCAACCGAACGGATGAGTGATGTGGCCGGGCTCGACGGGCTCAAGGCGTGGCTCACCAAGCGGCACGTGAGCATCGCCGACCCCGAACGTGCGGCCGGTTTCGGGCTTCCCTTTCCCAAGGGTATCCTGCTCATGGGCGTGCCGGGGTGCGGCAAGAGCCTCTGCGCCAAGGCCGTCGCTCATGAATGGGACCTGCCCCTTCTTCGGCTCGACCCAGCGTTGCTCTACGACAAGTTTGTGGGTGACAGCGAGAAGAACTTCAAGCGCGCACTTCGCACCGCCGAACGTATGGCCCCGATCGTGTTGTGGATCGACGAATTGGAGAAGGCCTTCTCCGGAAACGCTGGCGAGCAGGACGGCGGCGTGTCGCAACGTGTGTTTGGTGGCTTCTTGTCGTGGCTCCAGGAACGCCGTGGCGATGTCTTTGTGGTCGCCACCTCCAATGACGTCTCGGCGCTCCCGCCGGAGTTTGTGCGCAAGGGCCGCTTTGACGAAGTGTTCTTTGTGGACCTGCCCGGCCCCGCGGCGCGCGCCGAGATCTTCCGCATCCACCTGCGCAAACGACGGCAGCTCACCGCGGCGGTTGATGTCGACGCCATCGCAGCCGCGAGTGATGGCTTCAGCGGCGCCGAAATCGAGCAGGCGGTCGTGAGCGCCCTGTTCACGGCGTTCCATGCCGGTGGTCCGCTCGGAACCGCGCACCTGCTGGCAGAACTCCAGGCCACCCGCCCCCTCTCGCGTACCATGCAGGAGCGGTTGTCCACGCTGCGCTCCTGGGCGAGTGAGCGGACGGTCGACGCCCAGGGTGGCCGCTGAGCGGGAGGGAATGACGGCGGCCTGACGGGAGCGTAGTTTGCCCGAATGGACTTCGCCCTTTCGCCACGCACCCAGGCGCTGCTCGGCCAGCTCAGCGCCTTCATGGCTCGTCACGTCTACCCTAACGAGATCCGGTACCGCCACGAGGTGGAGCGCGGTGACCGGTGGGCCGTGGTGCCACTCATCGACGAACTCCGCTCCGAAGCCCGCGCTGCCGGGTTGTGGAATCTCTTCCTGACTCACAGCCAGCGCGGCCCCGGTCTCACCAACCTCGAGTATGCATCGCTGGCGGAGGTGATGGGACGTGTGGAGTGGGCACCCGAGGTGTTCAACTGCGCCGCCCCCGATACCGGGAACATGGAAGTGCTCGACCGGTACGGCACACCCGCGCAGCAGGAGCAATGGCTGACCCCACTCCTGAGCGCCGAGATCCGCTCGGCGTACGTGATGACCGAGCCCGATGTGGCGTCATCGGACGCGACCAATATCGCCCTGGAAATTCGTCGCGACGGTGACGAGTACGTACTCAACGGGCGCAAATGGTGGGCGACCAACGCCGGCGATGCCCGCTGCAAGCTGCTCATTGTCATGGGTCGTTCGAGCACGTCCGGAGCACGCCACGAGCAGCACTCCATGATCCTCGTGCCCCTGGAGACGCCGGGGGTCACGGTGGTGCGCAAGTTGTCAGTCTTCGGATACGATGACGCCCCGCATGGGCACTGTGAGATCGACTTCTCGAACGTGCGAGTGCCCGCAGACAACATGCTCCTTGGTGAGGGCCGCGGGTTCGAGATCGCCCAGGGCCGCCTTGGCCCCGGGCGTATTCATCACTGCATGCGGTCGATCGGTTCCGCCGAACGCGCCTTTGAGCTGATGTGCGCGAGACTCAAATCGCGCGTTGCATTCGGGAAACCTGTGGCAGAACAGTCGTTGTGGCACGCACGGATCGCCGAGGCGCGGTGTGACATCGACATGGCGCGCCTGCTGGTACTCAAGGCGGCGTGGATGATGGACACCGTGGGGATCAAGGGTGCGCAGAAGGAGATCGCGATGATCAAGGTGGTCGCCCCCAACGTGGCCTGCCGCGTGATCGACCTCGCGATCCAGGCACACGGGGGTGGTGGGCTATCCGCGGATCATCCCCTGGCGTCGATGTACGCCGGGCAGCGCTCGCTGCGGATCGCCGATGGGCCGGACGAGGTGCATCAGCGCACCGTCGCCCGGCTGGAGTTGCGTTAGGCGCGCGGGCCGAGCATCGCCTCGAGTGCGCGGCGACCCATTCTGCTGACAGGTATCTCGGTTCCGTCGCGAACCACCACCGATACCGCGCCATCGCGCCGTATCACCTCACGAATGGCCGAGCGTGCGACAATGGCGCTGCGATGGACTCGCACAAAGTGGGTGTTGCCCAGGTCCTCCTGCATGCGACTCATGCTGCGGCGCGCCAGGTGACGAGCACTGTCCGCATGGATCTCGACGTAGTTGCCGGCACCACGCACGTAGTCGATCTGCTCGTGCCGTACAGTGATGGAACGCTCTCCATGTCGAATGACAATGGCGGGCACGCCCTCTGAGGCGCGCTCCACGCCATGTGCAGTCGCGGCGTGTCGTGACCACCAGAACCCGGCGATCAGCAGCAGCGCATAGGCGAGAATGCCGGAGTCCAGCCAACGGAGGGCAAAGCGAATTGCGCGGTCTGCGAACGGTCCGCCAAGCTGAGCGGTCTGCGGAAGAAGGAGATCGAGGGCCGCCCTCAGCACAGGCGCGAGAACCA
The DNA here is from genome assembly GCA_902826615.1 of uncultured Gemmatimonadota bacterium. GTDB lineage: Bacteria > Gemmatimonadota > Gemmatimonadetes > Gemmatimonadales > Gemmatimonadaceae > RBC101. Next base: position 1,148,987 of record CADEFN010000001.1, on the reverse strand, counting down.
GGACCACACCGGCAAGTGCCACGCACCCAGCGACGGTTCGCCACCCCGCACTTGCTCCCCGGCCCAAACGTGCGAACCCGTTCAGCGAGACTACCGTTACCAGAAGCCAGGTGACCGACGTCGCGGCGGCCCACGACACGGCCGAAGTCCACAACGTCGTTCTGCCCTGAACCGAATGACTCATGACACTTGTCGCGGCGAGGAACACCGTCAGGATCGAGGCGGCGAGGAGGGCGATCGCGGGATGTCGCCAAGGGCTCGCACCTTCTCGCCATGTCGCCGCCAGCGTCCCTCCTGTCATTTGCACCATGAACACCTTCATCGGTCACTCCACCCTGTCAATTCAGGATGCGATACCACACTGTGAGCAGGTCGAGTTCACGGAGTCAAGGAGATGAAGCGGGCTGTCGCTGCACTGCTGGTCTGGTCGGTATCCGTAAGTTGCCAATCGGGCGCGGGCCAAAGGAACTTCAGCTCGGTGGTTTCTGACGACACCGCGCGGATTTTTCTGCCGGGTGTGATTTCCGCCGGCCTCAACTTTGGCGGCACGTTGTCTCCAGACGGCACCCACTTCCTTCTCAACGAGCGTGTCGATCGTGCCGATGGGACGCTGAAGCTGACCATTCTCGAGTCCCGGTTTAGCGGCGGAGCGTGGTCCAAGGCAACGCCGGTGCCGTTCTCCGGTCCCTGGCGGGATATCGACCCGGCCTTTGCCCCTGATGGCAAGCGGCTCTACTTCAATTCGGACCGACCGCATCCCGATCGCGCTCCAACGGCCACGGACTACGATATATGGTACGTGGAGCGGACGGGGGCCGCCTGGGGCGAACCGGTGAGAATCACATCTGTCGTTAATTCGTCACTCGACGAGTACTTCGCGACGCCGACCAGTACCGGTGTGCTCTACTACACGGCGCGGGGCGGAGCCAATCTGCTGCAGGTGAATGTGCGCGCGCAGTTTGGGACAGACGGTCGCGTGACGCAACTCGACACGTTGCAAGGCGTTGGAGGTGAGAAGGAATACTTCAACAATCTCTTTGTGGCGCCTGACGAGTCCTGGCTTCTTGTCAACGTGCGGCGCCCCCCCGAGCAAGGAGACGCCGAGCTTTATGTGGTCGAACGCGAGGGCAATGGCTGGCGTAAGGCGAGACCGCTTGGGCCAGAGGTGAACACGGCTGCGTCGGAATTCGCCCAGTCCGTTTCGCCGGACGGGAAGCACCTCTTCTTCACACGCATGATACGCGGCACCAAACCCGGTGCCGCCCCCGAGCGTGAGGACGTGATGGTGATCTCGGCGCGTGTTCTGGGACTGCGGCTTCCCTAACGCGATCCAGGCTCCACCCGCTGAGATGAAAAGCTCGCTCTCCGCTCCAGCGTACCCCGAATCACCAATGTGCCGGTGTACTCCTCCTTCTTCTCGTTTTTCAAGGTGTAGAGCGCGACATGAAGCCCGTCGACCCCGGTCGCCGGACCCGGCACCCACTTCTGCTCAACCAGCTGATCGGCGAAGTGTTTGGCCAGACCAGCCAGATCACCCTTCCAGCGGAACGTTGTCTGCACGGTGCGTTCATCCATCCCGCCGGATGAGCCGCCGCCCCGGAAGGCATCGGTCTCTGCATCGTCTGGCAGACGCAGGAGCGGAACCGGGATCCCCTGAAAGCGGAGCATTTCGGGGTTGGGCACGACGTCGCACATTCCCCCCGAGGCGCGTTGCACGCTGATCATCGCAAGTGAGCCAACCGCCGGCGCCTTGCGCAGCCAGGTGCTGACAAAGGCAAACTCACTTCCCTTGCAGAGCATCTCAGGCACCTCGGAACTGCCTGCACCGGCGGAGACAAACCCACCCCCGGAGGAGGCAGGTGACACGGGCTGCTGACGCGACTCGAAACCCTCGGAGAGCAGCCTCGCTCGCAGAAGCTTGCGCGCACTGTCCGGCTTGAGAAACGTGGCGAGCACCGTCTGGCCCATGTTCCCGCGCGCCAGGCTACCAAGCACCTGCAATGGATCCTGCGTGAGCGATGCGGGGAAGCCCACGGGCGCGGACCCCACGCGTATCCCCGACCCTCCACCCATCATGGCGCCGAGCAGTGCTTCCGCCAGCTCGCGTGGCACGCTTTCGCCAGCTTGGGGGTGAGCGACTGCGGGAAGCATAAAGACCATGCCGCCGAGGAATGCGGCCTTCAACGTTTGCTTCATCAGACCTCCTGCGCGAGGGTCATTGTGTTTGCCCTTAGTCCGGCTTCACAGCCTCCATCAGGATTTTCAGCGCATCCTTGAGGACAGCGTCGCCCTTTCGCGATCCTGCATACTTTCCAATACGCACCACCACGAGGTCGCGGTCAGGCACGATGATGGTGCTCTGGCCACCGGCGCCGCGAAAAGAAAAGGCATCCTTGGGCATGGGATCGGCGCCATCGCCATTGACCCACATGAAGCCACCACCATACACCAGGCGTCCGTCTGCGACCCACGCTGGCGCCACGGTTTTCACGTGGTCCACGTAGCCCTCGGGGAGCAATCGCTCGCCGTTCCACATGCCATCCTGCACATACAAGTTTGCCAGACGCGCCCAATCACGCGCTGGTAGATACTCGGCGCCCTGTGTGAGGTTGTTGCCATACGGGTCGGTCAGGAGCACCGCGTCGCGAATCCCGATCTTGTCGAAGAGATTCCGCTGGGGCCAGCTCCGGTAGTCCTCTCCACGCTTCTCGACGCCGAGTCGCACGAGATAGTTTGCCAGCACCGGGTCGGTGTTGCGATACCGCCCGACAGTGTTCGGCTTCCACTGCTGCGGACGAGTTGCCGCCCACTCAAACGAGTTGCCGGCACCTGTGTAGTACCAGAGGTGGTCCGGGTACCCGAGTGTGGGGTCGTGGCCGGGGTCCTGCGGTGCACGAATCCGGAGACCGCTCGACATGCGCATGATGTCGCTGATACGAATCTCCTGCCTCGGATCACCGGGTTGCTGCCACTGGGGAATGGGCGCCGGCTGATCGAGGGTGTAGGTCCCCAGCTGAATCAGACGAGCCACGAGTGTGCCGGTCAGGCTTTTCCCCATCGACCAGCTCTCGAGTGGCGTATGGATGCCTATCCCGGTGGCGTATCGCTCAGCCAGGATCCGCCCCTTGTGAGTCACGAGAAATGCCAGCGTCATCGCCGAGTCCGGGCCGAACGCAGTGGTAACCGCTTCTGCGAGTTTGGCCGAATCGACGCCTGCCGGCCAGGGAGCCGGCGTGATCACGTCGCCCATCGGCCACGGGGTGGTGGCAGCGTCTGGCAGGTTGGGTGTGACGACCACGGGCGTGAAGTGGACTGAGTCCTCTCCCTTGGGCAGGGGCACACATCCCTGGCTGCCGAACTTCCGGGCCTCGCGCCACACACCCGAGGGAAGCTTGAGGCGAACCGATTGCCGGGCCCGGTCGATCACCGTATCAGTGACCACACGGCGATCCTCGGGTGGCGAAGTGAACCATCCCACGTTGGCCGCCGCATCGGCAGGGTCGAGCCCGGTAATGAACACCGCGGCACAGAGTGTTGTGGCGAAGCCAGCGATGGAATGCTCCTGCCCGTCACCCGGCGGTGGTGTCCACTCCCCCGGCAACATCAACGAGTCACCACGAGCGATCAGCGCGGCCAGCTGCGGACTGCGCTGGCTCGGTTCGGGAGTGACCTCTGAGCCGCCGCAGGCCAGGGTTAGCAGGGCGGTGCCAACGAGCAAACGGCGCATGATGGGATGGGCTGGGAGTCTGGGAGAGTCAGCGCGTGAGAATGCTGCGATCCGAGCCGTTCCACCAGTGGTCCCAGGCCATCGTGCCGCCCTGCCACCTCGCCCGCTACCTCCGCCCGAACGGAGGTGGCTCGGGAGCCTTGAACCGCTCGTGGTCTGCAAGTGTTTGCCAGAAGAAGCGTTCGAGCGCCTTTCGTGATGGGTACAGGGTGGTCATGGAATTGGCGTCGTACACCACGCCACCTTTCACCACCCAGCGGATGGCGTCGCTGTTGCGAATGTTCAGGAGTGGGTCTCGGGTCAGTACCACAAAGTCGGCCAGTTTCCCCACTTCGAGTGAACCCAGGTCACGTTCGAGTCCCAGCTTTTCCGCCGGACGCCAGGTCGCATCACGCAACGCTTCCCAGGGTGTCTGACCGCCTGAGACCTTGCCCCACAACTCCCAATGCACACCAATCCCCTGCCGGTTCCCGTGGGCGCCTAACGGTGTGTAGCCTCCAGCGCGATTGATCTTCACCAGGTCACGCGCAATCTGCTTGAAGAAGAGCTCCTTCTCCGGCACCTTCACCCAGCGCCGCCCCTCATCCATGCGCTCCTCAGGAGTGAAGCGACGCACCTTGGGATCGTCGTGGGGATTGGTCTCGCCATAGTAGTAGTTGTTGAGCGCCTCGCCACCGTACGTCACCATCAACGTCGGTGTGTAGAACACCTTCGACTGCGCGAGCAACTCGATCACGTCCTTGTAGAGCGGCGCGATGGGCAGCGTATGCTCAAAGGCGGAGAATCCATCCATGACCATGCTCAGGTTCCGGGCCCAGTCCCCGGCACCCTCGGCCGTCAACGGCACTCCCTCTTCACGGGCGGCCTGCGACAGGAACTGCCTCGCCTCGCGCCGCGGTTGCATGTACTCCTTGAGCATGTCGGCGCCTAACGTCTTGAGACGCCGGACGATGGAACGCGCGTCGTCGATGGTGCGAATGTCGAGGAACTGCGGCAACTCCTCGCGCCGCCCGTCGATCCAGGTGCCGGTGGAAAAGAGACGAGGGCCGAGCATCAGTCCCGCATCCACCATGTCGGATTGCTCGAAGATCTCGTGGCTCGGGTTCCACGGATCCATCGTTGCGGTGATACCGTAGGCAAGGTTGACGATCTGTGGCCACTTCTGTTGGGGGTACGTTCCGTACGGATTGAACTGCATGTGCGCATGGGCATCGTGCAGACCCGGGATGATCGTCGTTCCTGCGGCACTCACCACTGTTGCGCCGCGCGGAATGGGGACACCGCGACCGATGGCCGAAATGCGATCACCGGTCACGACGATGGTCGCGCCATTCAGCACTTCCTGCGTACCACCACGCATGGTGACCACACGCGCGCCGGTGAAAGCGATGACACCCTGCGGTACCTCCCGTGGCACCATCAGCCGTACCTGCCCGAGTGTTTCCGCTGGTGTTGCGGTGTCACCGGGAGCAATCCCTGCCTGGGCAAAGCGGCGGCGATGCACACGCGTCCCATTCCCCCAGATGAGGGTGCTGGCATCGAGCCACTGCGGAAAGTCACCACCGTCCTTGGTGAGACGCAGTGTCGGCAGCGGTCCCCCTTCGAACGTGTAGTCAATCGTCGTTGGGGTGTACATCGGGAGCACGGTGACATACACGTTGTCGCCCCGCGTGATCGCCACGCGGCGTCCGTCTGGCGACACCACCGCTTCGTCGCCCGGATTGAAGCGGAGGTGCACCTGCTTGTCGGACCCGTCCAGCCGAATCGAGGTCAGCGCACGTTTGGCCCGGGGGCCGGTGACCATCTCGGTGAAGTACACACGCGAGTTGTCGCCCGACCACGACAACGTGGCATGCGAGTGTTCGGCCCAGTTAGGGGTCGGAATGTGGGTGAGCAGTGTCGACTCCCCACCGGATGCCGGCACCCAGCGGAGTGCGTATGGCATGCTTTCGTCTGGTTGCCAGGCGATCTGCTCCGAGATCGGGCTGCCCACGACGTAGGCGATGCGGGTGCCATCGGGTGACCATGCGGGGTTCAGATACTGCCCTGACTGGGTCGTCACCTGCCGGGCACTCCCACCGTCGATGGAGACCACCTTGAGGTGGCCCCCCACCAGCGAGTCACTCCAGGTGGTGTAGGCCACTGACCGTCCGTCCGGGGAAATGGCCGGCGCGTATTCGCCCTCGGAGGACGTCGTCAGGCGGCGCGGTGTTCCGCCGGGAAGGTCCATCACGTACACTCGGGCCAGTGAACTGAACACAAGTCGTCGGCCATCCGGGGATACTCGAGGCCAGCGCACGATGCGACTCACCACCGAATCACTGGTAAGGCGCCGAGGTTTCATGATGCGTTCGGCCACCTGGAGGGAGACACGCACACGCATCGGGATCACGGTCAGCGCACCGGTGCCAACGTCGACCCGATGGATCTTGCCGCGCGCCCAGATGATGATGGCCCGGCTGTCGGGGGTAAACGAATAGCCGGGATAGTCTCCCTGATTGCCCGACGAACCAATTTCCTCAGCCCAAAGACCGGGAACAAGCACACGCTCATCACCGGTTGTCAGATCTCGGAGCCGCAGATCGAGGCGCTCATCAACCTTGCGCAAGAAGGCCAGATGTTTGCCATCAGGTGACGCCGCCGGCCGGAAGTTTCGGCCGGACCAGGTCAGTGGAATCATCGTCCCCGTGACACGGTCGAACCGGTTGATCGGTCCGGACCCACCAAAGGCGAATGTCCCCTGCCCTGGATAGTAGATGTAGCGCCCATCTGGAGATGCCGCCGCGTTCCCGGCGCCAGTGAGCTTTCCCTCGGCCAGCCGCATCGAGCCGCCCTCGGGGTAGTAGACATAAAGATCGTTGCCGGTTGGTGGCGTCCCGCTCCCGCTCCACTGGTTCATGCGCACCATGATCGCCGGTCCGTCCGGGAGCCAGGCCGGTGAGATGAAGGTGTCCTTCCGCCCGCGCGACAGCTGCCGCGCCGCCGAACCGTCTGCGTTCATGATCCACAGGTTCGACGAACCGTCGCGATCACTCACAAAGGCGATGCGTCGTCCGTCAGGAGACCAGCGCGGCTGCTGGTCCCACGACAATCCGCTGGTCAGCGCTCGCGCCTCTCCCCCCGCGATGGGCATGACGTAGATGTCGCCCAGCATATCGAAGGCAATCGACTGACCATCTGGGCTCACATCGAGCGAGAGATAGGTGCCTTCGTCAGTGTCGAAGGTGATGGTCTTGAGCGCGCCCAGATTGGGCCGGGTGCGAGCGCGCGCCGAGTCGGCTTGAGCCCACAGCGCGTTGTCGCCGCCCGCGAGAAGCAGAGCGCACAGGGTGTACAACACCGCACGCGAGGAACGAGTCGCCATGATCGTGGGCCGCTTGAAGAGGGTGATGCCTAAGGGGTATCCCCCGGGATCGGTTCACGCCAGTTCCTTTTGCTGCACCACAGCGATGGACCCTGTCAGGGGCCGGGCAACTCCCCCAGGGGCGGCTCGAGGTCAAAGCCGAAGAGGCGCGGATTGGCACCGATGACCGCTGCGGCCACGACGCGGAACACGTAGTTGTACGTCTCCACCGGGATGCGGTCCCGGTGTTTCTCGAGCAGATCCCAGAAGTTGCGCTCCGCTGGTGATGCTGGCAGCGAACGGAGGAGGCTGCGCAGGCGCGTCTCGCCCATGTTATACGACGCCATGACGAGCAGCCCGGACGCTTGCGCATCAGTTGTGTAGAGGTCTGCCAGGTACCGCGCCGCGGCGGCAGTGGATTTGCCCGGATCGTGGCGCTCATCCGACGGGTCGAACACGCGCTCCCCCTGCAGCGCGCCCAGCCGCAGCCCATATGCCTGGGCGGTTGATGGGATGAGCTGCCAGAGTCCTTTCGGCACGCCCGATCGAGTGGAGGGTCCTATGGCGCGAGTGTCGAGCTTACTCTCCTGTAGCGCGATGTAGAAAAACTCGCGCGGCAGGTGGTGCTGACGAAGAACCTCGCTCACCTCGGGACCGAGTCCTGCTGCCCTGGCGCGAGTGAGTCCGGCTTCCCAGTCGCCTCGCCACTGTTTGATGTACTTGCGTACCTCATCCACAACGCCCTGCGGTACCGTGGCCTCGGACTCACCCAACCGGTGCACGGTGCGATAGATGAGCTGGACATCGGCGGGCGTGCGGTCACTGTAGATGCCCAGCGTCTTGAGCAGATCCTCGTACTGTCGCTCCAGACGTTCACGGCGTGCCGCGAGACCGCTGTCTGCCACGGCCGTAGCCTGCAGACGACGTACATCAAGTTCGATTGCCTTCATGGTGTTGAACACACCACCCGCCACGACACGGAGCGCCGCCACACGGCGCGCCTGCCAGGCCGCAACGCCACCCGCCCCAGCGGCCACCAGCACCAGCACGGCGATGACTACACGCAGCGTGCGCAAGCGCTTGATCCACGACGTGGTGTCCTGCTGCCGGTTCTGCTGGAAGGCAGCACGGATCATGGCGGTCCGCGTGGACATGCCCTCGGGCTCATCAGCGGCGAAGTAGCGGTCCGCGATGTCCTCAGCGACCAGCTCCCTGGTTGACCCCCGTTCCAGCTTCCCGGGAACCGTGAACTCGATCTGGGGACCCCCGGGACCAAGCCGAACTTTTGTGAAAGCGTCGAGACGAGCGCGCGCCACACGGGTGCCCTCGACGAACGTGCCGTTGGTGCTGTTGAGATCGACGAGCGTCCACACATCACCTTCGAGCTGCAGCTCGAGGTGTTCGCTGCTCACCACCTCGTGGTCGACAACAATGGCGTTGCGAGGGTCACGGCCGAGCCTGACGGTGTCGGTGAAGCGGAGTATCTCCGGGCTCCCGGCTACGAAGACGTGCAGCTCGCTGGGCATCAGGCGGTGTGGGGTGGTCGGCAGGGCGTGAGAATGCCCTGGCGGGCATGACGAGGCAAGCCTCTGGATCGAGGTTGGCGCCCACCCCACTCGAGGACGTGCGAGGTCTCAGCGCCCCGGCGGTCCTCGAACCGCTGGCTGCAGAAGCCCCTTCTCTGACAAATCTGACCCTGCTTGGCGGGATTCGCCCGCAACCTGCGCATTCGTGACGGTGAGCGATGAGCCAGGGAATCCTTGAGCTCGCTCACCGCAATCTTCTCTCCGGCTCAGATAGCGCGGAGATCGAATCAAGGGCAGTCAACGGCAAGGAGCGGAAGTGATGCTAAGCACGTCAACCATTCACCGACCAGCACCAACGGCGTTTCGGTCGTACAACGCACAACACGAATATGCCCGGCAGGTTGAGGCGGACTATCCGGGATTGCGGGTGGCACACGATGTCACCTTTGAAGATGTCTGGCAATTGTTGTTGGACAGCGGCTTTCTCTACCCTGAAAAAGTGGCTCGGCTGGAGCCGGTGTTGCCTGATATTCAACAGACCGTGCGCCAGTTGCTGCTGGCCAATGGCAATCTGATGGCAACAGCGGTGATGCGTGGCGCCAAAAGCCTGGAAGCGCATCTGGGCAGTCTTCGCTGGTGCGAACAGACCTGGATCGTGCAGCATCTGGCCGCTCTGCCGATGTCGGCGCGCAGAATGTCTGCTTCGGCTCAGGTGGCGCTGGGGTTCACGCAATACGGCCAACTACGACCGGACTTCGTGTGGGGCAAGATGTACTTTCGCCCAAACAACCTGTGGCCGACGCGGGTGTTTGGCGGATACGCGAAGCGAGTCACAGATCCGGCGACGTCCGATTTGCGAACCTCTCATTACCTGGTCGCATCGACAATTGGCTCAGCCATACAGTCGCCCACTGGGGTCGAAGTGCGAGTCGGCGCAGAGGAAGACCGCGCGATGATTGAAGAGTGGTTCACCGCACGTGGCCGCATGGTGGAGGTGCAGGCCAATCAGCTGCAGGCCGGCTGTCGCGGAGTGGAGAACATCTCGCGAGCATATGAAGAAGCTGGCTTGCTGCGTCGCCGTGAATCGCTCATTGCTCAGCGGCATGGCCGTGTGGCAGGCTTTGCACTCCTGGAGATTGCTTCATTGGGAATGAATTTCAGCGAGCTGACCAATTCATTCACCGTGCATGTGCTGGACGACACGGACGATGCAGCCCGTCATGCGTTGGCTGATGCAGCCCGACGACGTTACGCTGCCCTGGGTCGCATGCAATGCATCGCCCTGGAAGAAGGCGACAACCTCTCGGCATTTACGGCCGCGGGTTTCTCGAAGGTGAAAGATTACACGTGCTGGACCTTTCATCGTGAGCACCTCTACGGGATGGAGCAATTCTTCCGCGCGCTCTTTGGCGCGCGCAAGAAGGATGCGGCATGACCGCTCCCTTGCGTTTGCGGTTTTCGGAACTGCGGGTTCCGCTGAGAATGACGTTTCGCCACGCGTCCACGGCGCGCACGCATGGCGAGAGCGTGTGGGTAGAGGCTGCGCGCGCTGATGTGCGCGGGTACGGCGAAGGTTGTCCGCGCGCCTATGTGACAGGCGAAACGCGAGCGTCGTGCCAACAATGGGCAGCCACGTGGCACGCGGCCATTCAGAGTGAATGCTCGAGTTTCGAAGCCATGCAAGGCTGGGTCGTCGAGCATTCCTCCGACATTGACCGTGCGCCGTCGGTGTGGTGCGCGATCGAGAGTGCGCTGCTTGATCTCTTTGCGCGCGAACGCGGGCAAAGCGTCGAAGCACTGCTCGGGCTGGCAGGCCCGGGCGGGCCGCACGTGTATTCGGCGGTGTTGGGCAATGACGAATCGTGGAAGACGCGCTTCCTCATCGATCAATACCTGATTCTTGGCGTGAAGGACTTCAAGGTGAAGTTGGGGGGCGAGCTGGAACTGGATCGGGAAAAGCTCCGCAGCGTCGAGGAACTGACGGCCTGGCACGGTGTGGCTGGATTCAGGATGCGAGTCGACGCGAACAACCTCTGGGCCGATGCGCCCGGCGCAGCGCTGCCGTACTTACGCGCGCTTGGTCACGAGCTGTTCGGTGTCGAAGAACCCGTGAAGCCGCGTGACGTCGAGCAACACAGCCAGATCAGCGTCGCTCTGAGATGCCCGATCATCCTGGATGAAAGCCTGTGTACGATGGCTGACCTGGCGCGTTATGACGGCGCGCCGGGGCGCTTTGTGGCAAATCTGAAAGTCTCGCGTGTCGGCGGCGTCTTGCGCGGCCTGCGACTGCTGGAAGAACTCAAGAAGCGCGAATGGCCTGTCATCATCGGGGCACACGTCGGAGAGACTTCGGTCTTGACGCGCGCCGCGATGTTGTTGGCTGGGTCGGCAGGCGATTTACTGGTGGCTCAGGAAGGCGCATTCGGCTCGCGCCTGGTCGAGCGTGAACCAGCGAGTCCCAGCTTGCGTTGGGGGCGTGGCGGATTTCTGGATCTGCGGAACACCTACGCCGAAGTCACGACCGAAGGATTGCAATTGACGCCTCCTAACGCGTGGGGGCGTGGCTGGGGCTTGTCGTGCCGCATGGGGGGCAATGGTTGGAAAAAAACGGAAAGCGTCGCACGTCAGATCATGTCGGACGGTTACGGCATCAACTACCGCTTCTGGGGGCCGGAAAGCGGCTCTGATGTTCTGGTTGTTTTGCACGGTGGCATGAGCCATTCCTTGTGGCAACGTCCGCTGGCGCAAGCGGTGTGTGCGCAATCAGAAGTGTCTGTCTTTGCGCCTGACCGTCGCGGTTGTGGAGCGAACGGCGACCGTGGTGATCTGGCGAGCGCTGCACGCACGATAGAAGATGTGGTCGAACACGTGCAGATGCTCTCGAAACGCTTCAACCGGATTCATCTGGCCGGCTGGTGTCAGGGGGCGCAATATGCGGCGATCGTTGCTGAGCGATTGCAGGACGAAGGGGCGCTGGCGACGGTGTTACTGATTACACCCGGACTCTTCTGGAACGCGCGCTTCCGCTCGGTGATTGACATGACTGAACGTGTAGTGCAGGCGTTGCTGACGCACTTCGAACTCGCGCCTGCCCGGGAAGAGGCGTTCGTGCCGATTCCATTGCAGGCAACCGATTTCACGCTCTCGGCGGACGGCCTCGATTTCATCGACGCTGATGCGTTGAAGACGACCGAAGTCACTCTGAAGTCCGTGATCGTGATGGACGAAGTGCAGGAGCGGTCGTGGGAGTCCATCTTGAAGGTCAAGCTGCCGATGTTGGTGGTGACAGCGACGCACGACCGTCTCGTAGACAATCACAAAGGCCGCCTCTATTTGGCGCCCCTGCTTCACGCACCACAGAATCGTGTCATGGAACTGGACGCCGGACATGCGGTGCAGTTCGAAAAAGCGGAGGAGTTATCGCGCGCGTTGCTGAGCTTTATGGCCAGCGCAGACAACCCTCAACGCGATGGCTTGGGAAAGTCCATTCCGCTGGTAGAGAGTCCACAAGCCGCGGCCAGTCGATAAACCCGGGAGCGCCGCCCAGCACGTTGTGTGGCTGGGCGGCTTCTTCCTTGTCGGACGGATCCTGGTGTTACGGAACCACAGTCGGCTTTGGCTCCATCCGGATCACCCACAATCCGTTCTGGTTGTCGTTCACCCACGCAAGCCCGTTCTTGTAGATCACGCCCCACACACGCGACGCGTTCTGCACCTTGCCATCCATGTCGGCGGTGTTGACGTGACCGATCTCGCGACCCTGCGCGCGGAGATCGCCCCGCAACTCCCCGGAGATGTCAAACGCGCGGAAGCCAGCTTCATAGGCGCCCATGAACAGGGTATCACCGGTCACCCAGACGTTGTGGACACCACCGTATTCGGGCTCGTAGTAGGCCACACTCCTGGGGTTGGCCATATCACTCACGTCGATCACCTGCAGTCGCCCGTAGGCCCGTGAGGCCGACGCATCCTTCGCGCCCTGCACTTCCTTTGCAGCAAAGACCTCGTCGGCGATGAACACATAGTTCTTGTGGCGCCACGCGGTATGTGTCCCGCGAATGAACCCGGGTCCGCCGACCGCCTCGACGTCGCGATACAGCGCGTTGAGGTCGTACTTGTACTGCGTGACCAACTGCGGGCTCGACGGCGATCCGCCCTTCATCCCATTCCCGACATCGAGCACCACCAACCCGTCGTTCCACCAGCTGGCGTAGAGCAAACCATCCTGAATGTCGATGTCGTGCAGCGAACGCCCGGCATCACCGTGGGCCTTGGGTGTCTTCCACTGCGCGACTTCCTTCGGCTTGTAGGGGTCGGTGATGTCCACGACATGAAGTGCGCCCGTGCCGTCATTCGTGAGATAGACGTGGGTGCCGAACTTCTCCTGCTTGAAGATGAACGCCGAGTGGACTCCCGAGGTCACGCCCTCCGTGAACTCACTGATGATCTTCGGGTGTTTGGGGTCCTCGAGCGAGCAGATCACGATGCCATTTTTGCGGTCACTCGCGCCTTCACGCGTGAAGACCAGGAACTTCCCGTCCGGCGTCGTCATGATATCGTTCACACGACGCGTGTTGGTGACGATGGAATCCGTCACAGTCGGCTTCGACGGGTTGCTGATGTCGATGGCATACATCACATCGCCGCCTCGGCCCGAACCGAGATACGCGTGTTTGCCATCGGGGTGCAGCCAGAGTTCCTCGGTGCGAAAGCGGGTGCGCGGCAGACGACCCACCACACTCATCGGCCGACGCACCTCACGCGGAGCCACGCGGATCACGGCATGTGCGGTGCGATCACCCTGCGACCCGGTGACGAGATACTCACCGGGTTCATACGCCACAAAGCTCCCCTGCTGGTCGATCACACCCTGGCCAGGAGCAAAGGACCAGCTGGTAGTCAAACCAGTGATCACCTTGCCGCTGCGATCGCGAGCAGTTGCGGCGAGTTTGACCACATCACCCTGGCGCACCTCCACCCGAGGTGGTGAGACGTCGACCGCAGCGACCGCCGTGGGAACAACCTCCACCGGCACGGTGATGGTGGCCTCGCCAGCACGCGCGGTGATGACACCGCGCCCCGCACGCACGCCACGCACCACCCCGGAGCCATCCACCGTTGCCACCGCGGATGACGCCTGCCAGATCACCCGATCGCCCGGTCGTTCATCACCCGTTTTCGAGAACACCTTGGCGCCAAGCCGAAAGGACTGCCCCGCCGCCAGCTTGAGCTGGCGAAGATCCGTCGCAATGCGAGCGGCCGGCCCCGGCACCATGCGCACGTCCACCCGTGTCACCATGGGGCGAGCGCCGGCGACAGTGGCGACTACTACCACCGGAATGGTTCCCGTCGCCCCCGATCGTACCAGCCCCGCCGAGTCCACCTCGGCCTCAAAATCCCCGCCGTCGGCCTGAAACCGGATACGTGCGTTAGGCACCGGCTGCCCGCTGGCGTCGAGGGCCTGTGCGCGGAGACGCAACGTGTCGCCCGCTACCATCTCGGGTTTCGACGGGGTGATGACCACGCGGGCAACCGGACTGGCGGCGGTTGCCTGCAACAGCAGCAGTGGAATCAGCATGGGATGACGAGGGGGCGAGTGGCGTCAGGGAACGACGGAGGGCTTGGGCTCCATCTTCACGATCCAGAGCCCCGAGTTCATATCGTTGAGGAAGATCAGATTGTTCTTGACCACCACACCCCAGGTCATGGTGGCGTTGGGGATCTTGCCCTGCGGGCTTTGCGGCTGGAAGTGCGACATCTCGCGCCCCTGTGCCTGCAGATCGCCCTTGAGTTCACCCGAGATGTCGAATGCGTGGAAGCCCGAATTGTAGGCGCCCATGTACAAGGTGTCGCCGGCGGCCCAGATGTTGTGCACCCCGCCAAACTCGGGCTCGTAATGCGCCACCGACTTCGGTTTCGTCACATCCGAAACGTCGACCACCTGGAGACGCCCATAGGCCCGCCCCACCTTGCCGCCTAACGCGGCATTCACTTCCACGGGATCGAACACCTCATCGGCAATAAAGACGTAGTTCTTGTGCCGCCAGGCGGTGTGGGTTCCGCGGATGTAACCCGAGCCGGCGTCGGTTTCGACCCGGGTGCGGTAGAGGGCGTCCAGATCGTACTTGAATTGCGACACCAGCACCGGCTTGCTCGGCGTGCCGCCCCTGATGCCATTGCCGACATCGAGAATGATGAGGCCGTCGTTCCACCAGCTGCCGTAGAGCAGCCCGTCCTGCACATCCACGTCGTGCAAGGTGCGGCCAACATCGCTGTTGTTGGGCCTCGGGGTCTTCCACTGGGCCACTTCGCGCGGCTTGGCGGGGTCGTCGATGTTGATCATGTGCACGGCGCCGGTGCCGTCATTCGTGATGTAGGCATGACGGCCGTGCTTCGGATCGGTGTAGATGAACGCCGAGTGCACCCCGGAGGTGACGCCGTCGGTAAACTCGCCGACCTTCTTGGGGTGCAGAGGATCCTGCAGCGTCATCACGACGATACCGTTCTTCCGGTTGTCGGCGCCTTCCCGCGTGAAGACCAACACCTCGCCCTTCTCGTCGGTCATGATGTCGTTGAGCAC
This sequence comes from uncultured Gemmatimonadota bacterium, assembly GCA_902826615.1. Taxonomy (GTDB): domain Bacteria; phylum Gemmatimonadota; class Gemmatimonadetes; order Gemmatimonadales; family Gemmatimonadaceae; genus RBC101. Next base: position 1,133,811 of record CADEFN010000001.1, on the reverse strand, counting down.
ACGCAAGTTGTCGATGACCGAGTCGACCACCACCGGCTTGGCAGGGTTGGAGATGTCGATCGTATAGAAGCGATCGCCACCGGCGTGTGTGCCCAGATACGCGACCTTGCCGTTGGGATGCACCCAGACTTCGGAGGTCACAAAGGCGGTGCGTAACACACTGCCAACCACCGTGGTCTTGCGCCGCACATTGCGTTCTGTCAGGGTCACTGGCACATCGGCACTCACTCGGCCGAAGTTTGCCGTTACCAGATAGCTGCCGGGCGTTTGGCCAACAAAGGCACCGTCACTCCCGATTTCACCGCGACCGGGCGACATCGTCCAGCTCGGCACCAACCCCTCGATCGCGCGCCCCGAGGCATCCTTTACCTCGGTCGCGAAACGCACCACGTCCCCCTGACGTGCCGACACCGACGCTGGCGTCACCGTCACGGTCACCCCGGCCGAGTTGACCACCGTCACGTCGAAGGACGAACTCGCCGCGCCCGCGGCCGCCGTGATGGTGGCGCGCCCGGGGGCAAGGGCCGAAACCACACCGCGCTCGCTGACACCAGCAACCGCGGGTGCTGACGAGCGCCACGTCACGCGATCGGACGCCGAGTCGCCGTCGGCGGAGCGTGCCAGAGCGTTGAGCTGCAAGCGCTGTCCGGAGAGGAGTCGCGTCGGCTGAGGAGTAATGGTCGCGGTCGCGGCGGGGCCAGCGACCATGTTGACCTCCACCCGCTGTGTGACAGGGCGGCTCCCGGGCACGAGGGCCGAGATGGTCACGGGAAACTTGCCTACCGCGCCCGAGGTGACGAGCCCGGTGCTATCAACGGCCGCCTCGAAGCCTCCGCCAGCCGCGAAGTACCGGATGCGCGCGTTAGGCACCGTCGCTCCGCTGGCATCAACCAGACGAGCGGTGAGGCGCAGGGTGTCTTTCGACACCATCCGGGGGTTGGCCGGTGTGACCACGAGGCGGGGCGCCTGCTGCGCCTCAATGAGGGCGGGCACCAGAACGACAAGTGCCGTACAACACGCACGGGAGAACTTCGCAAGAGACATATGCCGGATTCGCGAGAGTGAGTGGCGGTTCTGCTGAACGGAAACTCGCTCTCCGGACGGGGAGGGTCAACGACAACGGGCGCCAGACTATGGGCGCGGATCGACCCCCACACGGCCGCCGTTCACCCTTCGAAGGCGATAGCGCCGCGGCAATTCCAGTCCAGTACTGTCGCGAAGATAGCCCGTCATGGAGGAATCGTCCGCGAGGAAGGGTCGGAATGCGCTGGGGAGCCATACGTGCGCACGTGGCTCGCCTTCGTTGCTGTATTTGATCCAGAGCCGGGTACTATCGACCGGGGTTGGCAGCGCGATCCAGAGTGTCGTGTCACTGGTCCCCAGCAGTCGTTCAGCGCGAGGCGGGTTGCCGCCAATTTCCATTTCCGCGATCACACGTTCTGCCTCCCGCTGGTTCCGTCGCTCGGGAAATTCCTCGATGACTTCGCGTTTGGCCCGTGACAGGAGGGCCGATCGACTCAGACCTCTGGGTAAATCCTCGAGGATCACCGTGCGCGGACCGTCATCTTGAAAAACAAGGAGAGAGTCGCCGTGACTTGACATGGCGTATACCGTGCGATCTGCGCTCGACACCAGGGTATGGCGGCCGAGTGGTACCTGAATGGTTGCAGTGTGTTTCTGACTCACAAACATCTCTCGCCCAAACAGCGTTGCAACCGTATCGAGCTTTGACGACGTGAGCTGCACGCTCACCAGGGCAAGGGGCCACACTTGAGGACCATAGCCCGCTATGATGGAGGGCTCGCGCGCAAAGAGGAGCCGCTCGTCCTCCAGACAGCCCAACACCGACATGCGACTCAAATCGCTGGGCGTCAGGACCGTCCGTACCACCTTGAGCTGAGTGTCAAGCAGGGCGATCTCGTTTTTGGCCGGGTCATAGGCGACCAAAACAGAATCGGAGCACGCACCAAACCACTGGATGTACTGGTGCTCTCCTGGCCCCGGTCCCCTTCGACCCACTTTTCGGATCAGACCGCCTGTCGAGTCAACAACGACAAGCGCGCCCTGCCCTACATCCGCGAACACTACCGATGAGTCGTCCAGCTGTGCGGCACCGGAGATCCCCGCCCAAGCGACGAGCGAATCGCCGTCGAACTGCCAAACGGCCGACAGCTGCTGGGTGCCTGCCGGAGGCTGAGCCAAGTTCGGCACGTTTGACCCGGGGCGGTCGCAGGACATGACCATGACGAGGGAAACCCCCGCCATGGTCAACGCGCAAAGGCGCGGTTGGCGCCCCTTCATCAAAACCCGTTCTTCGACTTGCTGATGCTTCCGCAGAAACTCGAGGGATCATAGCTGCATCCTCCATCAGCACACGCCGTGTTCGCCACGATGGGCATTTCTCCTTCGGCGAGCTGCGCCGCATCAAAGCGAAGTGGAGCAGCCAGGATGAGTCCGCCAGCCAACGTGCCGATCAGAAGTCGCTGTGCCAGCATACGCGCTCCTCCTTCTTGACGTTAGGGTACCGCACAGTACCCCCCCCCTGCAGAAATGCACAATGTCATTTTCCCTATGGTCACGGTGCAGCAGCCCCGTCCTGTTGATGCCTCACTAGTGTTGGGCTCGCCGCGCGAGAGCTCGCCACCAAGAGCCGACCATGCACTCACAACCTCAGATCGCCGCCCGCCGCTTGAGCTGCGTGTATTGCTCCACCACCGCCTTCGCAGCCCCCGACGGCGGCACGTCCAGAATCAGCACACCCCGCCCCCGCATATCCGCCAGCGCCTCCTCACGTGCCTGCAGCAGTTCCTCCGCCGCCGCCCGCTCGAACGCGTCCGAGACCTGGGCCGGACGCGCGGACGCCAACCGCTCGAGCTCAGGATTCCTCAACGCCACCGCCAGGGGGAGATGCCGCGGCCGCAACGACCCGACATGCGCCACCAGGGCATCGCTGGCGGTGCGATCAATCACGTCGGTGAACACCACGGTGAGCGCCCGCTTGCGGTTGTGCGCGGCAAGGTGGGCAAAGGCCATGGGATAGTCGGGCTCGACGAGTTTGCCCTCCACCGTTGCAAGGGCTTCGAGAATCTGCCGCAGGGCGCGCCGCCCGCGCGCCGGCGCGATGAAGTGCTGCACCTCATCGGCAAACACCATCAGCCCGACATTGTCATCGTGTTCCACGGCGGCATACGCCAGCTGCAATGCGGCGTCGATCACCGATTCCAGCCGAGCGCGTCCCTCGGACTTTGCCGTCAGCATGCGGCCGGCATCGATGACAATCAGCACCTGCTGCCGTCGCTCGTCTTCATACTGCCGTGCCATCGGCTTGCCGCGTTTGGCGGTGGCCTTCCAGTCGATGGTGCGGGTGTCGTCACCCGGCACCCATTCCCGCAAACTCTCGAACACACGCCCTTCGCCCAAGCGGCGCACATTGCGAAGCCCCACCTCACGCCGTCGCTGTGCCTGTGTAGGCAGTGCACGGAGCGCGACCGCCTGCAAGTCGGGAAAGACGGTGACATCCCACGCCAGCGCGCGTGCACCATGCCGCCACACCAGTCCCCACGGACCACGCCGGCGCAGAAACAACCGCCCTTCGCGCGCGTGCCCGCGCTCCCTGGGCGTCAGCGCGGTCTCTTCCCAGGCCACCGCACCCGGCGCGAGCGACACAATACGACGCACATTCCAACCGTCGCCAAATGCCGCCGGAAACAACTCCCGCACCTCAACATGCGCGGCGCGACGCCCACGGTTGTGCCAGCGCCAGCGCACCGGCAGCGCTCGGCCCACCGAAAAGGCCGGCGGTGTCTCACGGGTCACCTCGAGGGTGTCCCACGGCTCCGAGACAACGCGCCATGCATCCACAATGAGCGCCGCCACCCACACGACGTCCGCCACCACCAGCAGCGTCAATGCCCCGGACCACCAAAAGCCGAGTGGAGCAAGGCATGCCAGCGCGGCCGCCCCGATGAACCAGGGGCGCGACGGGACAATCATCCCCGCGGTGCCTCGACCCGTTCGGCCAGCGACGCAATGGCGGCGTCGGGTGTCACTCCTTCGAGTTCGAGTTCCGGTGCCACCTGCACTCGATGCCGCAACACGGGCGCCGCCAGCGCCTTGACGTCGTCGGGGACCACGTAGGTGCGTCCATCGAGCAGCGCCGACGCCTGCGCCATGGTGAGGAGTGCCACACTCGCACGAGGTGAGGCGCCTAACGTGATGGTTGGGGCATCACGCGTGGTGCGCACCAGGGCCGTGATGTACCCTACCAGACTCGGCTCCACCCGCACCCGGCGCACCGCCTGCCGGAGGGCCTCGAGCCCCTGGGCATCAGTGACCGGCCGCACCCCGAAGCTCGCGGCATTCGAGGCGTCGAAGCCCCCAAGCACCCGCTGCAGCAGTCCCTGTTCTGCTTCGGCCGACGGCCAGCGAAGAATCACCTTGACCAGAAAGCGGTCCAGTTCTGCCTCGGGGAGCGGATAGGTGCCTTCGAACTCGATGGGGTTCTGCGTGGCAAACACGGTGAAGCTGTCACTGAGACGATGCGACTCCCCGTCGACCGTGACGCTGCGTTCCTGCATGGCTTCGAGCATCGCAGCCTGTGTTTTGGCCGGGGCACGGTTGATCTCATCGCCGAGGACGAGATCGGCAAAGAGTGGCCCTTCGCGAAAGACGAAACGATCTCCACTCAGCAGGCTCACGCCAGTGATGTCCGAAGGCATGAGGTCTGGCGTGAACTGGATGCGCCGGAATCGCAGCCCCAGCGCGACCGCCAGCGCGCGCACGAGGAGCGTTTTCGCGGTACCCGGTGGCCCTTCCAGCAGCACGTGGCCACGTGCCATGAGCGCCATGAGTGCCTCGCGAATGGCCGCTTCCTGCCCGAGCACCACGCCGTCGAGCTGACGGGCAATCTCCTGCGCCAGCGCCACGTGTGGGGCCAGTTCCGAATCAGTCAGTGGTGCAGAGCTTCCCACACATCCTCCACGGTATGCGCTGCCAAACGAACGGCAGCATCGGTTTGTCCGGGGGCGGCAAATCGCCCCAGGCGTTCGGCCAGTGCCCGCTGCGAGGGGTCACGCAACCGCACGGGTAACTCTTCGAGCCATCGCCGCCATGTGTCGCGCCCCACGATCTGTCGACGGCTTTCTCCGGAGGCCGCACCCAGGCGGCGGCGCAGTCCGCGAATGGTCGCCGCAATGGCCGCGTCGTGTCCTCCCGCGGCGCCGAGCGCGGTGGCGAGTGCCTTCACATGTTCAAGGGGTGACCGGCGTTCCCGCGGGATCGCCTGACGCACGGGGCCAAATCGAATACTGCCTGCCAGAAACGCGAGGAGCCCGGCACCGGCCAGCTGCCAGATCATCCACCCGACAGGGCTGCGGGTGCTCCAGGCAAGCGCCACACGCCCCATCGCCCCACCGTCACCCTGTTGCTGGTGGTACTCATCGAAGATGACGTGCGGGGTGATGGCGCGCAGCTCTCCCACGAACCGCTCGGCGAGTTCAGGCGCACGCAACCCGGCGTTGGTGATGAGTGTGGCCGACGACAGCGCGATGATCGAGCCCCCACCTTCGGTGCCATCGAAGTGCACCGCCACCACTGAGTCGTCCTGCGTGCGCAGCATTGGGCGAGAGGTGGCCACTGCCGCTGATGGGCATGGCTGGCGGCCCCCCATCTCTGCAGGGAGTGTCCGCGCAGTGTCGGGCAACAGACTGAGGGTGGTCCACACACCACTCCGGACCACTCCACTCGGTGCGACCACGCCGGCCGAGTCGGTCACGCGATAGTCGAGGGTGTAGCCGAGGCATCGCAGGAGCAGTTCGTTGTTTGTCCCGCCGACCAGGAGGTGCGCCCCGGCACTCTGCAGCTCGAAGAGGTGGTTCACATCGTCCGCGGTGGGCTCCGTCAGGGGCTGCACCACCACGATCAGGGTACCTCTCGCCCGTGCGGTGTCGAGCCGCGAGAGTCGCTGACGCCAGCGGGTGACCTGGCCACCGCTGCGTTCGAACACCTCGGCGAGCGCCTGCGTGCCCGTGGGACCCGCGAGAAAACTCGATGTCCGCAAGTCGGTGCTGAACTCCCCCGCACCGCGCCGACCGGCGGCGACCGCGAGCAGAATGAGGGCGGCGAAGGCGCCCAGACCGATGGCGAGCTCAGCGCGCAGGCGCATAACGATCGGCGGCAGCGGCCGTGCGCCAGTCGAGCCAGGTGGCTTCGCTGGCTGGGATGCGGGCAAAGGCATGGGTGTACAACACCCGAATCAGGTCGCGAAACGCCTGGCGTGCCTCATCGCTGATCCTGGCCTCGCGCGCATACTCGATGGGGGTCTTGCTTGGGTGGTACCGTGTCACCTCCCGCCCATCGAGTTCGAGCACCAGTCGCAGGAAGTCAGCCTGCATCGCCTCCGCATAACGCGTCTCGCCGGCCAGTCGCTCGGCCTCTCTGGCGTACCAGGCGGCGTCGCGGGCCACGACACGGGATTCCGGCACATCCCCCGCCGCGCGTGCCGTGCCCGCATGAATCGTCCGCGCGGCGACCCAGGCGGCATGGGCCACAATCAGCAGCAGGACGCCGACCATGGTCCAGATGAGCGCCGAATACGCCATCGGATTCGACGCGCGCAGTGCATCGATCCAATCCATGAGGGACATCCAGGCCCGTCGCATCGGCGCCCACGGATCCTCACGCAGCCGCTGCTGATAGGCGCTCCCCGACAACACCGTGTCGATGAGTCCCCGCAACGAATCGGCCGGGATCCGGGTGTCCTGCAGCAGCATCAGGCGGGACTGCCTAACGCTGCTGACAGCATGTCGAGGTCGTAGGCTTCCTTGCGCACACGGAAATCGTAGTACAGCAGGGTGGTGAGTACGTAGAAGAATGGATAGGCGAGCACCTGCAGCACCGACTGGATCAGCAGAAACCCGATGGTAAGGCCGAGTTCGGTGGTTCCTTCCCCCGCCGCGACCAGACCAACAGCGCCCAGGGCTATGCCGGGCAGGGCGATAAGGAGGAAGACCACGATGAAGGCGACAAAGACCTTCATGCGCAGACCCTTGCTCAGGTTCCACGACCGGGACATGCCGGCCGTGGCGCTGGGCTGGTTCTCGATGACAATGGCCGGCGCGGTCACCGCCAGGCCACAGATCACGATGATCCCTGGGATGACAAGGAGCAACAGACCAAAGACGTACAGCAACGCCGAGAGGAGCGCCGCCGCGATGAGCCGTCCCAGGAACGGCACCGCGCGCGAGAAGGCCTGCTGCGGCGTGATCTGCCCGCCCAGATAAGCCTCAGCCACCACAAATGTGGACGCGGCTGACCCGATGGACCCAAGCAAGATCGCGGCGATCGCGCTAACCGCCCACAGCGCTGGATTGGCCACCACACCTCCCTGCAGCTCCAGGTACACACCGAGCGCCAACGGAATGGCCTGGCACAACAATGCGATGAAGACGAGCGGAAGAAACTGACGCCGGTAGACGCCAAAGGATGCGTCGAGCAATTCCCCCAATGACATGGGGCGCAGCATCGTGCCAGTTTGCATTGCACACCCTCGGACGTTTGGTTTCGGGAATACTCGCCTCTCCGTCCCCGGTGAGGAAGGGACCTCCCACGTCTTTTGCACCCATGCCCGTCCCGGATCTCCGGCAACGCTTTGAAGTGGAAACACCGGAGCACGTGGTCCTCGACTACGAGATTGCCGGGCTCGGGAGCCGTGCCCTGGCGGCGCTGATCGACTCGTTCATCCTTCTGGTCGTGGCGCTCTCCATGGTCCTCGCGGGCTACTGGCTGCAGCGTCGCGTGACAGGCGTGCCCATCCTTGCCATCGTCGGCTTCGCGCAGTTTGCAATCGTGTGGGGTTACTTTGCGTTCTTTGAGGGGTTCCGAGAGGGACAAACCCCCGGCAAGAAGCAGATGGGCATCCGGGTGATCCAGGACACCGGTCATGGGATCACCGTGCGCGACGCCGTCGTCCGGAATCTCATCCGCATCGCCGACTTTCTCCCGCCGCCCTATCTGATCGGCGCCCTCACGATGGCCATTCATCCGCGCGCCAAGCGCCTCGGCGATCTGGCGGCGGGTACAGTGGTCGTTCGCGATCAGCCGCTGGAGAAGGAGGCGGGGAGAACTCTGGCAGAGCCCTCCGACGCGACGCTGGGCGCACCACTCCTCGATGGCCGTGAGTTCAGTGTGTTGCGCGAGTTCATCGGGCGTGCCCCTTCGCTCGAACCGGCCACACGTGTGCGCCTCACCGCCTCGCTGGTCACCCGCTTCGCCGAGCGGGTGCCTGGGAGACATCTGGACGGCACCGCCTTCCTGGAGCAGATGCTGCGGGACGAAAGTGCCAGACGCAACTCACGGTTTGCCGTTCGTGCCCCGCGTGGTGTCAAGTCATCGTCGGCGGCGGCACAACGCCTGGTGGCACAGAAGAGTGCGCGCTGGAACGAATTCGAGGCCCTGGCTCAGCGGGCCACCGATCGGGGACTCAGTTCCCTGAACGCCAGCGAGTTGCTCGACTTCTCGTCGCGTTATCGCGAGGTGGCAGCCGACCTCGCCCGGGTTCGGACCTACCGCGCCGATGCCTACGTCCGCTCGCGTCTCGAGCGCGCGGTGGCCGCCGGCCACAACTTGCTTTACCGCAGCGAACGCAGCACATGGCGCGACCTCTGGCAATTCATCGCCACCGGTGCGCCGGGCGCCGTGGTGGAGGCTCGCGGGTACGTCCTCGCAGGGTTTCTGGCCTTTGCGGTTCCGGCCGCCGCGGGGTATGCCGCCCTCCGCGAACGGCCGGCGTTAGGCGAGGAGGTGCTGCCCGCGGTCATGCTGGAACGCGCCGACGAAGGCCTCGAGCGAAAGAAGATCGGACGTGGATACGCCGAGGCCCAGGCCGGCGAACGCCCGTACGTGGCGTCGGCGATCATCACCAACAACATCGGTGTCGCCTTTTCCTGCTTTGCCGGTGGCATCTTTGTGGGCGTCGGCTCGCTACTCGCGCTCGCCTTCAACGGACTGCTGATCGGTGCCGTCTCGGGGCACTACCATAACGTTGGCCTGCTCGACTACCTCTGGACCTTTGTTGCCGGCCACGGCGTGCTCGAGCTCTTCGCCATCTGGGTCGCGGGAGCGGCGGGCTTCATGCTCGGCGCGGCCCTGGTGAACCCCGGTCCCTGGAGCCGCCGCGATGCGCTGGTGATGCGTGGTCGCCTGGCAGCGCGGCTGGTGGGCTTTTGTGTCATCAGTCTGCTCGTCGCCGGGCTCATCGAGGGCTTTCTGTCGACCAGCACGGCGTCGCCATCCATCAAGGTGGCGACAAGCCTGACGAGTGCGGTGCTCCTTGCCGCCTGGCTCTGGAACAGCGCGCGATCACGGACTCCCGGGACCGCCTGACACAACAAAGGGGCACGAGAGCGTCATGCCCTCGTGCCCCTTTGCCTGCAAGCGTCTTGTTGTTAGCGGATGCCGGCTCCTGCCACCGGCGTGGGATTGCCCCACGGCATGGGAGGCAGCTTGCGCTGACGTGGCCACTCTTCGTCGAGTGTGTTGCCGTCGAAGAGACGACCGTTCACCATCACCTTGCTGATCGAATTCGTGTTGCGAATGTCGGCCAGCGGATCGCGGTCGAGCACCAGCAGGTCGGCCATCTTGCCGGCTTCGAGCGAGCCGATATCCTGGCCCATCCCGATGCCTTCGGCGCCGAAGATCGTGGCCACCCGGAGTGCGTCATGCGTGGAGAGTCCACCACTCTGCAACATCCAGATCTCCCAGTGCATGCCGAGGCCCTGCAGCTGCCCATGGCTTCCGGCACCGATGCGTCCGCCCGACTGCACGGTTTTCGCAACGTCCTGCGCGTGCTGGAAGAAGGAGTACTCCTCCTTGAGGAACCAGCCACCGGGGCCGGGGCTCCCGCCACCACCTGAACCACGACGGCGCACTTTGCCATCAAAGTCCACCGGATGAGTGAAGCGGCGCAGCTTGGCGTCACCGACGAGGTTTTCGTTGGTGTACCAGTAGTTCTCGCCGAAGGGGCCGCCGTAGGCCACGATCAGCGTGGGTGAGTTGAGCGTCTGCGTTCCCTTGTACCACTCGAAGACATCGTTGTACTTGGGCGTGATCGGAATGGTGTGCTCGACACCGGGATATCCGTCGATGCCGTGTGTGATGTCGAGTTTGTGATCGAGCCCGCCTTCGGTGGTCGGCATGATGCCCAGCTTCTTCGCCGCCATGATCACCCACTGACGCTGCTGACGGTTCCCCGTCATGTACATCTTGAGAGTGCCGGTCCTGTAGTAATCGCTGTAACGCTTGAGCACTTGCTCGGCGTGGGCAGAGTCCCGGATCATTTCGCCGAGGAAGACGCCAGGGCCCGTCGTGTAGATGCGGGGACCCACCATCTCACCAGTCTCCACGCGATCGCCATACGTCATAAAGTCGGTGACGGCCGTCTGCGGATCACGGGTGGTGGTAGTGCCGTAGGCCAGCGTGGTCAGGTACTGCCAGGTCTGGGTGTTGTGGATCTGCGGGGTCAGCCACTGCGGGTGATAGTGTGTGTCGACAAAACCGGGAATGATGGTCTTGCCGGTCACATTGATCTCGCGCGCACCGCTGGGGATGGTCACACTGCCACGGGCGCCGATGGCGACGATCCGGTTGTCCCGGACGACGATGTCGGCATTTTCGATGATCTCGTTGCCCTTCATCGTGATGGCACGGCCGCCACGTAACACCGCCACGCCACGCGGGATGTCGCGTGTAGCAGTAACGGCCACACGCACTTCGTCGGGTTTGTAACCCGTCGGCGCCTTCTTGGTGGTGTCCGGCTTGACGGTGGTGTCCTTGGGCATCGCGGCCTTGGCCTTTGCGTCGGCCTTGAGCGAATCCTCAACCACCTTCGATCGATCGAGGTCGTACGTCCATAAGGCATTGCCTAACGCCCACATCACCTTGCGACCGTCAGACGACCAGATGGGAAACTCCCCACCAACCTCGTTGAGCTTCTTGACCGGGACCGCTGCCGCCCCCGGTGCGGCCACTGACACGGTTGGCGGCGCGGCTCCGACCTGCGGAACGGTGATGGTATAGAAGTCCATCCCGACCATCGCCAGGGCCTGGTCTCCCTTGGGCGCCATCATCACCAGACCAGCCGGCGGTGCCTGTGGCGGGGCGGGTTCGGTATCATCGCCCAGGTGGCCCTGGTAGTTCTCGTCTCCCATCATCGGGCGAGCGGCACGGCCGCCTAACGTGTTGCGCGCCATGTTGCGCACCATCTGGCCGTCGAGGGTCAGCTGACCCCCGAAGCCCGGCGGCATGGGCCCGGTCACCTTGAGATGTGACTTCATGTCGGTACCGTCCCAGCGGAACGACACAAGACCCTCACGCCCGCTGTAGGCGAAGATGCGCGTGGCATCAGTCGTGAAGTGAGCGTTGCCCACGCCACCCGAAGGCATAATGAGTGTGGCCGCGCCACCGCTCGCCGGTACCCAGATCAGGTCAGACGCCGCCGCGCCCCAGAACGCGCCACCAGCCTCCTGCAGCTCACGAGCGGCTGCACGTGTGGCCACAATACGATCGCCGGCCGGAGACCAGGCCAGGTCGGAATAGAGCCCGCGCGCCATGGTGACGGTCTGCGAGGTCCAGGTGCGTCGTGTCGCATCCCACGTGGCGCGCACAATATCGCCGCCGCGCGTGTCGTTCCAGGTCGTCCAGGCCAGCGACTTGCCGTCAGGCGACCAGGTCGGCCCAAACTCTCCGATGTCGGCGGTGGAAACACGACGCGGCGTGCCACCGGGCCAATCCATCACGTACACCCGATCGAGCGCCGAGAAGGCAAGCTGCTTGCCGTCAGGCGATGGATGAATGTCGCGAATCTGCTTTGCGGTGAGGGTGGAGGCCGTATCCACACGGTAGGTGAACTTGACCTCGGGGCCCATCTCCATATCGACCTTGGCAGTGAACGGGATCTTTGTCGGCGCGGTCTTGTCGACCGGCACACGCCAGATCTCGCCACCATACGTCACGACCACAGCGCGTGAGTCGGGCGTAAACGAATAGCCCGGATAGGCGTCGAGCGGAGCGCGTGACTCGATGTCGTCGCGCTGCACCGGGAAGGCCAGCCACTCCTCGGCCTGTGATTCGAGATTACGCAGACGAAGACCTGTCTTGATCTCGTGGCGCGAGGCGTAGACCAGCCACTTGCCGTCCGGCGAAAGCGCCGGGCGGAACGCCGAGCCGAGCCGCGTCGACATCCGCGCCGTCTTGCCGGTCTCACGATCATAGACACCGAGCTGGTACTGCGGCCCGACGGCATTGTAGCTCCAATCGCCATCACGGTCAGCGAACCAGACGTAGCGCGGGTCCTTGCCAAAGGCGGCGCCGAGTTGTTTCACCTGGGGCGGTGTGGTGCCTAACGTCATTCCGTTACCGCCGTCCACATGGTACATGAACAGTTTGGCGGTCCCGAAGAGGCTGCCATTGCGCGACACCACGACGTACTTGCCATCGGGCGTCCATTCGGGGGAAATGAACTCGGCGTTGTTGCCCTTGGTCACCTGAACGGTGTCCTTGCCGTCGAGGGACTGGATCCAGACGTTGTCGCCGCCGGAGCGGTCGGAGACGTAGACGATGCGTTTGCCGTCCGGGGAGAAGCGCGGCATCGCGTCGTACGCCATCCCACTCGTCAGGCGCGTGGCCGTGCCACCGCCGATGGGCAGGGTGTAGAGATCACCTAACAAGTCGAAGACGATGGTCTGCCCGTCGGGTGAGACGTCGAGCGAGATCCAGGTCCCGGTGCTGGTGGTGAACGAGTGGGTCCGCGCGGACTTGAGCGGGAGGGTGGTGGCCGCCGGTGTCGCCGGCGCCTGGGCCGCGACGGCGCTGGTCCACACGGCAAGCAGCGCAGTCAGGGTGAGGACACGTCGGATTTGCATGGGGCTTGGGAGTTGAGACTGCGGCGTGTGCGCCGGAACGACACCTGTCGTATCGCGCGCGCCGCGAGAACTCAAGCATACGCCCAAGGCGCCCTTCGCGAAATGTCTGAGCGCCAATCGCTAACCTTCGGGCTACGAAGGAGTTATGCAAAAGGCCGATCTATCACCCGGCCTGCCGACAATGCCGCCCGCCGTGCGCAACACAGGTTGAGAGCTGCTCCGAGGATCACTCAAGGAGAGGACAACGGAGACGCGCGCCGTACGGGACCGGCGCCGCACGCCAGCTGAAGTGCACACCAGCAGTGGATCACGAGGACATCGGACATAGAACGGCAGCCCCACCACCGGGCGAACGGGCCCTATACCTAACGTTTGAACGCCATGACACTTTCAGTTGACCCGACGTAAACACCGCGCGTGTCAATTGCCGGCCGTCCAGAGACCGGGGGGCGCCGATAGTCAGGTGGGGTAACCCCTGCCGACCACGCAACCTGTCCGTTCACTGGATTGAGTACGACAAGTCCGTCCCCAGTCAGCACGCTGTACGCGAATGAGGAGTCCACAGTAAAGGCACTATATGATCCTGCGTTCCCGGGCGTTCTCCAGCGAATGGCACCCGTTGCAGGATCGAGGCCGTTGAAGACACCTCGGCTCCCCACGGTGACCACATACCCACCTGCCACCGTCACACCTCGCGGATCGGGACTCGCGGGGAATACGTCTGGAAACGGACCGGTTTTCCATCGCAGGCTGCCCGTACTTCGCTCGATGGCGACCACGAATCCCTGATCCACAGTCGCATAGACCAAGTCACCGAGGACCGCCACGTTTCCAAAGCAGCTCGGCGATTCGAAACCAGTCACATACTGGCGGAAGTTGTGATACCAAAGGCGTCGCCCAGTCGTAGCGTCGTATGCCGCGAGGCCCCCGCGGCGCACATTGTTCATCGTCGAGTAGCCCACGTATACATCGTTTCCCGCAATAACGGGATCAAACGCTGCCAAAGAGTCGCCATCAGGTGACGGCGACGACCAGAGTACCGCACCCGATTCAGCGTCGAGCGCCCAGACCGTGCCGCGGAACGACCCACTGTAGAATCGCAGCCCATTGGGGTCTGCTGCGGGATTCGAGTTGCCGGGGTACTGGCCATCCCCCGAAAAAAGCCACTTTCGAGCGCCGGTCCGCGTATCGAAGGCGTGCAAGTCCGCATCGGCCATCACCACGGTACTCGCCGTTGCCGCCGACCCTAACCCTCGTGTGCCCCCCTGCTCCATCGTGGTCCGCGCCTTCCACACCAGTTCACCTGTGGCCTTCCTGAAGGCGTACAACGTTCGCGCTCGTCCCGGGACGAACACGAGCGAGTCGTTCTGGCTCACCACCCCACGACCTTCACCTTCGGTGCTTGACCAAGCCACCTGCCCGCGTCCTACACTCCAATCGGCGCGAGGGACGCTGGGACCGGGGCCAACTGGCCCCGGTCCCGCTTCCGTCTTTGGCTCGCACGCGAGGATCACACCCGCCAGCAGGAGTGGGCGATTGCCCGTGATCCACATGCTTCTCATCGCTAGATCAGTCCGAAGCGAGCGCGGAGTTCGGCCACGATGGCATTCTGCACCGTCAGCCTGTTCGGCTCGGTACGGTGGGGCGTTTGATCGGGCAGCAGCACGTTGAACGCCCCCGGCCACGCCTGATTCGCTACAGGAATAAAGCCGTCACCATTGCAGTCCCCATTGCCTGTGATGCCGCACCAGCCTTCGTTCATCTGCCACCAAAGTTGTACCGCACCTGGCAACCAAGTAAAGGCATTCTCACGCTTGTTGAACATCCACGGATCGTTGGGATCGAAGTAGTTCGAGTAGTACTGCCAAAGACCGTAGTAGCCATCGCCCACCGCGTCCATGGTGAATAAACACGTGTCAACGAAGTTCCAACTGCTCCCCGCGCAGAACTGGGAAGCACCTGGCATCCAGCCCAATAGACTGACTCGCCTGTTCCCCATCACGGTCGCCTCACGACTGAGGTTCGATGGCGAGTTCAGGGTCCCAAGTACCCCACTCCCGACCCTGAGATCCGTCGCGGCCGCGCTGGTTATCGCCGGCCGTAACTCGGACAGGTAAGCAGTGGCGGCGGACGTCAGAACAACCGCATCGATAGCCGCGGCCATGGCCATGTGGTCTCCGTAGTATCCCCAGTAGATGTTCACGGGCAGAAGCAGCTGGGCGATGTATAGCGTAAACGATGAGACCGCCTGTGTCTCGTTCGAGGCGACAGGGGCTCCCGTGTGGGGGGTACCGACCGTGATCACTCCGTACAAGTCACCGTAGGTGCGGTCAAGCTCGCGAGAGACCACACCACCCGCGCTGTGCCCAATGGAGATTGCAAGGTTGCCGCTCAAAGGAACAAACGAACTGAGGTGGCTGGCCTGCTGGCCTATACTCGCGAGACCGCTCAGTTGTGGCTTGGCAACCTGTACTTGTGATCCAAAGGTGAAGTTCAGATTGCTTTCTCCCTGGGCCCAGATGCTAGCAGCATCTCCGAGGCCGTGGACCAGTCTGACCGGCCGCTGAGCGGACGCAGACGATGTCAGGATCAACGCCGCGATGAGCAGGGCGCCGCGGTTGGGCGAGATTGCGTTTGCTGTCATACGCCTTACTCCTTAGCGCACGCTCGTTGGTGTGAAGGTCTCCTCGACCACCATCCGGCTGGTCGGGTCGGACGGGTGCGGGAACTCTGTTATCTGTCGCGAACGTGCGAACAAGGCCGTGCCCGCTACCTGCGCGTACTGTATCGTACGTTGCACGCGTACGCGCCCGGCTGAAAGCACCTTCTCGTTCGTCGGGAGCCCAGTAGCAAGGTCGAAGAGTATTTCCAGTTCGCCCGCATTGCTCAACGGTATCAAAGTGCGTGAAGCAGTCCCGACCCTGGCGCCCTTCACCGTGGAGCGCGACTCGGCGTGGGTTCGGTACTCCGCCGCTGTCGCCGCGTCGAGCACGAGCAGCTGCCTCTTGATGCCGGAGGACGTGCCGGGTGAATTCTGCTTCTGGAGCTCGGCAACCCGCTTCGCGAGTTCTGCGCGGCCCTCCGGCGATAAGTTGGCCTCGAAGGCCCTCACGAACTGCCTCGCCGGACTGGAAGCAAGGTCAGGTATCCGAACCTGGCCGCTCCCCGCGGGTTGACCCCGGTAGTTCACTGGCTCGAACGTGAGGCCCGACGAGCCGTCGGCGTTGAACGTGACCGTGGCCTGCAGTCGGCGCTCACGAGCAGGCTGTACAGGCGATCGGACCGCGCCGACCAGAGACGATTTCACCACCAGCTCGCCGACAATCTCCGCTGGGCGGCCGGAATTAGCCGACGCTGTTACCGCTGAGCTTGGCGCCAGCTCGCGGGCCTTGTCAGGATCAAGACCATTCTCAGGGGTTACGCATGCAGCTGCGAGCGTTCCAAGCCCCCCCCCAGCACACCCTGTGCCACCTCGTTGTGCACTTGCCTTTCATGGTTTCCCTCCTGATCGCGAGAGATGAACTCACATCGGTCTGACCAAACTATGCCCTGCTTGGAGTTTGCGCCAGAATCGCAAATCACACATTGCGTGTTTATTTGGTAACATCCTAACTGAGCCAAGCGACCTCGTCCGACGTTTGTTCTTTCTCCTCACATCGCGCCGTTGCCCGGTAGCCAGACTCAACCTTGAGAATCAGCGCAGAAACGCGATCCACGTCTTGGACCTTGGGTCTCCCTGACTGCCTTGTCGGGGGTGTGCCTGTTCATGATGGACGCGCCGTGCCGGGTCCTAGATCGCGGCGCACGTCGCCGGCGCCCCATCTGACAAAACAGGTTCCCAGCTCTTAGGTGTTCCGCAGGAAGAGGTTGGATCCGAAACGATATCGAATGCACCGCCAGTGGCGACTCTTTCGGACACCTCTGACCGCAATTGCGATCAGAGGTCGAGACGACGAACGTACGGAACGACCTCACCCGTCATGCAGTACCGGGCGAGGTGCCTCAGATACATCGCCCAGCAGAAGGACGAAATGCGTTCGTGCTGCGTCGCCCCTTCCCACCCTCTGTGATAGAAGTGCAAACGGGTGTGCGGACCCTCGGCAGAGAGTTGCGCGCCGACGCGGGTGCCGAGCCAGTCCGCCATCGGCTCGGTCTCGGTCATTTCAAACTCGATCGCGTTTGGTGCTTCGAACACGCGAGCGATCCCGGTCCATTGATGTACCTCGTCGAAACCGAAGGTGTAGCGACCACCCAGAGTCGCTTCGGCCGTTGACGTAGCGGGCCACCAGGCATCGAGGCCCCTGGCTGTTGCGAAGCAGGCGAAGACCTGTTCGATGGGAGCGGCAATCACGAGTTCGTGTTCGATATTCATGTCGACCTCAGGTTGAGGAGTCCGCGCGCACCGCATCCACGGCAGGAATGTGCAGGGCGCGCCACGTCGGCAGGCCCGCAGCCAGCGTCATCACACCCAGCAAGCCAGCCGCGACCGCCAGGAGTATTCCCGGTTCGAAGGCCCGGACATGAAAGAGTACCGGCTCCATCAGCCGGCCTGCGGCGAGGGCGAGAGGAAGACCCAAGGCGACGCCGCACATTCCGGCGACCACAACTTCTCGCAACAGGAGGCGCACGATGTGGCGTGGTGTGGCGCCCATGGCACTGCGAATGCCGATCTCGCGTGTGCGCCGACGAACCGTGTATGCCGTCACACCATGGATACCGATCCACGCGATCAGCAAACCGGCAAGCGCCATCCACCCCGCCTGCGCCGCGTTGGTACGCATCCCGCCGAGCTGGGTGTCAATCGTTTCCTGCAGGCGCACGGCGGACACCGGGCGGTCTGGAACACTCCGCACCATGAGATCACGCATCGGCTTGACCAGCGCCGCCGCGTCCCCTGTGGTCGACGCAACAAACGTGGGAAAGGCGGTCGCCGCCTGACGCCACGGCCGGTAGAGCTCGGGCCCCGGTTCGGCGTGCAACAAGTCACTCTGGGCCGCACGATTGTCAGGGACCACGCCGACGACCGTCAGCACGGTGCCCTCACCGGGTGCGGTATCCACACGCACCGTCCGCCCGACCGGGTCCGCACCAGGCCACCAGCGGCGAGCAGCCCATTGGTTGACGATGGCCACCGGCGCTCCATCGGCCACATCAGAGGGATCAAAGGCACGACCACGTATCACACCGATGCCTAACGTGGCGAAGTACGCCTCGCTGACACCGGCCTGCGTCGAAGGAACGAGCGGGGCCGGCAGCGGGGCCTGTCCGCCATCGAGAACCAGCGCCGCCCCCGCCAGTGAACCGGAGGTGCGCACCGCGGCCGCCGCGACCCCGGGCACCTGCTGCAGCTCCAGGAGGATCCGTTCTGTTACGGGACGGTAGGTGCCGGGCACACGCCAGGGGTGCGGAAAACTGGGCGAGGCCTGAACAATCCTGGTGGCATCGAATCCCGTGCTCACACGTCCGAGTGCTGCCGAGGAGCGCTGGAGCTGCAGGCCCGCGGCGAGGAGCGCAAAGGCGCCGGCAACCTGCACCACCACCAATACGCGCTGCCAACTGCTGTGAGGGGCCGAACTTCCCGCGGAGGCGCGGAGTGCGCTGTCGGCGCCAGCTTCAAGCGCCACACGAATGGGCGCGAGGGCAAGCACGGCGCCGGTCACCAGCGTGAGCCCCAGCGCGAACCATGCCGTGTGCCAATCGAGGCCGGCCTCCATGCCCGACGGCCGAAGGGACGTGAGCACCGCGACGGACCGCAGCAGGTCAAAAAGCCAAACTGCCACCAGCATTCCGCCGGCGCCCCCTGCCAGCACGAGCAGCACGTGCTGCAGGCCCAGCTGCCAGGCAAGACGCCACCGCGTGCCGCCTAACGCCGCACGCACCGTCACGTCCCGCCGCTGATCCAGCGCCCGAACGAGCGACAGGTTGGCCAGGTTGGCGACCGTCAGCGCGAGCAGGCAGGCCACCATCGCGGCAAACATGGTATCGTGCGACTGGGTGGCTTGGACGTACCTCGACCGCAGCGGGGCCACGTCAATCGTCATCCGAATTGGTCCAGCGGCCCCGCGCGACTCGGGGATTTCGAGCGAGGCCATTTCGGCTCGCGCATCGGAGATGGTGCGCCCCGGCGACAGACGCGCCATCACGGTGAGTGACCGGATGGAAGGACGCGTCGATGGGTCGAGGGTGGGCACGGCGGGCAACCAGAACTTTGAACCGCTCTCGAAGTCGAACCCCGCTGGCATCACGCCCACGACGGTGTACTGCGAGTCACTCAGCTTGATGACACGCCCAAGCACCGTGGAGTCGCCACCGAGCTGGTTGGTCCAGAAGTCGTGTGAGAGCACGGTGACGAGGGGGACGCCGAGCTGATCGTCGGATGGCAGCAGCGGGCGACCGAGCGCGGGCGTGACACCTAACAGTGCGAACGCGTCGGGGGTGAGTACACCGCCCATGACGGGCACAGGTTCGCCCCCGGCCATGAACACCTTGCCACCGGCAGTAAAGCCGACCACGGCATCGACGCTGCGCAGTGGTGCGCGACGCAGCACGTTGGCAAAAGTGGCATACGACACATCGCATCTCGCCCCGCAGCCGGGCGCGTCCGTCGACACGCCGGCGGGAACTTCGGTCAGCACCACCAGCCGTTCCGCACTTGGAAAGGGCAGCGCGCGCAGGCGGATGGCATCCACCACCCCAAATGCGGCGATGCCGGCGCCAAGCCCGAGCGCCAGCGACACCACCATCACGAACACGTATCCCGGTCGCCCTCTCAGCGAGCGCCACGCGTCGCGCAAGTCCGTCCCGAGCTGGCCCACGTGCCTAACGTGCGCTGGTGGGCAGTGGGGGCGTCTTCCCCCACCACCACTGCGGCTCGAGTGCTTTGGCGCGCGGCCACACTTCGTTGAGGGTTTCCCCCTCATACAGCCGGCCGTTTTTCATCACGTAGCGGATCGATGTGGTGTTCTGCAGATCGAGCAGCGGGTTTCGGTCGAGCACAATGAGGTCGGCGAGTTTGCCCGGCTCGAGTGAGCCCAGATCCCTCGACAGCCCGATGGCCTGCGCGCCGTCAAGAGTGGCCAGCCGCAGAGCATCGTGTGCCTTCATCCCGCCTGAGGCCATCATCCACAGCTCCCAGTGGGTGCCCAGCCCCTGCAGCTCACCGTGAGAACCCAGCCCGAGTTTCGCACCAGCTTCCAGAAGTTTGGGGAGTTGTTGCGCGTGCAGGGAGTGGACATACTGGTCATCCCGCTGCCAGGTGACCGTCTTCCACTTGTCGAGTTCCTCGAATGGGGTGAAGCGACGGAGCTTGGGGTTGCCGACCAGGTCGTTGGTGGTGAGGTACTTGCTGAACCCCGCTGGGCCACCATACGCCACGATGAAGGTGGGGGTGTAGGTGATGCCGCTGGTGCTCGCCAGCTGTGTGACGTCCCGGAACAACGGGCTGAGGGGCAGCGAGTGTTCGAGTCCGGGGTACCCGTCCTGCATGAGGGTGAGGTTCATGACAAAGTCGGCCCCCCCCTCGGTGGTGGCCGTGAGTCCCAGCTCGCGCGCGGCCGTGATCACCCACTGCCGCACCTTGCGATCGCCAGCGAGGTACTGCTTGATGGTCTGCGTGTTGAAGTGATCTGCATAACGACGCACCACGTCGCGGGCGTCATCGAGGCTTCGGATGTTGTCGGCGCCAAAGATGCCTGGACCCGTAGAGTAAAGGCGCGGTCCGATGAAGGCGCCCGTCTCCATCAGGTCGCTGTAGGTCACGATGTCTTCGCTGCTGGTCTGTGGATCACGCTGCGTGGTGACGCCGTAGGCCAGCTGGGCAAGGAACTGGGAGACCTGTGTGCGGTGAACACCCCACGCCACCCAGGTGTGCGCATGGATGTCGACCAGTCCCGGCATGATGGTCTTCCCCGACACGTCGATCACACGCGCACCACGCGGCACCGGCACCGAACCACGACGACCGACGCCCACGATGCGGTTGTCGCGCACGACGATGTCGCCTGATGCGATCACCTCATCTCCCTTCATGGTGATGATCCGCGCCCCACGCAGCACCACCACACCACTCGGTTTGTCTTTCTGCGCGGTGATGGCAATGTCCACGCGGGACGGCTCGTACGCCGGCGCGGCCCGGCGGCTGGTATCTGCAGGCGCGGGTGCTGTACCCGCGACGGGCGTGGCCCGCGACAGGGAATCGCGCCATAACGAGTCGGCCAGGGGCAGGTTGTACCGGAAGAAACTCTTCCCCATCGAATAGAAGGCGGACTGCCCATCATTGGCCCACCCGACAAAGTCCCCTCCGATTCTCGTCAGGCGCCAGGTGGGAACCGCCGACGTCCCGCTCACGGAGACAGTGGGCGCCGTGCCTCCCACAGGTGGCACCGTGATCATGAAGACGTTGCGATCAGTGCGGACTACAGCGCGAGAGCCATCGGGTGACAGCACCACCTCGTCAGGCGCCTGCGGCGCGCCCGGGCCGGCCGGCGCCGGGAGCCCTGTCACCTTCACGACTGTCCGCCGGTCGGTTCCATCAAAACGCATGGACACCAACCCCTCCGTGCCCAGCCACACGTAGATGCGGGTGCTGTCCGGCCCGAAATGCGGCACGTTGCGCCCCTGCTGTGTCTCACCCGTGCCTAACCAGGCAACCCGCTGCACCGCACCTCCCTCGGCCGGCAACCAGACGATCTCCATTTCCGCGGTTGACCCATGACTCCCGAAATCCTCGAGGGTATTCATGCGGTGTTTCGCTGAACCGCGCATGGCCACCAGCCGGCGGCCGTCAGGTGACCAGCTCACCTTGTCATAGAATGCGGACACCGTCGTCAGGCGCTGTGGCGTTCCGTCGCCGTCAGCGCGCACCCGATAGATGTCGCCGCCTGCCGAATCGCTCCACGTGACATAGGCGATGGATTGCCCATCGGGCGACCAGACGGGCGCATGTTCGACACTCGCGGCACTCGTCAGGCGGCGCGCGCCGGTGATGGTCGGGTGATTCGCGGGTGATCCCGCCGGACGGCCAGCGGCACCACGACCAACGGGAAGGTCGGCGATGTACAAACGGTCGAGTGCAGTGAAGACCACCCGACGCCCATCCGGTGACGGCCGTGCGCCACGGATCTGGCTCACGACGAGCGTCGAATCGTTGATCGGGTAGTCAAAGCGTGCCAGGGGCGCGATGGACTGCTCCACCTCGGCGGTGAACGGAATTTCGGTCGCCTCGCCCGACGGCACGGACACCTTCCAGATTTTTCCGTTGTAGGCCGTGATGAGGCTGCGCGAGTCGGGGGTGAAGGCAGAACCGGGATACACGTCGCGGTCGGCGCCTCCCTGACTGGCATCGCGCTGCACATCCATGCGCAGCCAGCGGTCGCCGCCTGTGGAGAGATCCAGCAGCTTGAGTCCCTCCCGCGCCATGTAGCGCGTCGCGTAAACAAGCCAGCGACCGTCGGGACTTGGCATGGGGCGGAAGGCACCGTCGGATTCCGTGGTACGCACCGCGGTGCGCCCCAGCGTGCGATCGTACAGGCCTATCTGATAGTTGCCAATGCGACGCGCCGAGCTGCGTGGTGAGTGGTCGTGCGTGACATCCGGGCCCGCCGGGTCGAAATCGATGCCACTCTGAAAGGCGCCACCAAGGTTGCCCGACGCATTGACCCAGAGGTACCTCGGGTCGTTGCTGAACGCCGCGCCGAGTAATGCGGGCGCGCCGGGGGCCCCTGGCGCGTTAGGCGCCGCGCCGTCGGCGCGTACACCCGTCATCTGCACACCGGAGCCGCCATCCTTGTGATACAGCCAGAGCTGTCCCGCGCGTGTCACCACGATGTACCGGCCGTCCGGTGCCCAGACCGGGGAGACATAGTTGATGCGCTCGGTCTTCGTGATGGCACGTGGCTGCGAGCCATCGGCATTGGCGACCCAGACATTCTCGGATCCGTTGCGGTCGCTGAGAAAGACCAGTTGCGAGCCGTCGCGCGAGTACCGCGGCTGGGTGTCGTATCCCTGGCCACTCGTTATGCGCGTGGCGGTGCCGCCCCCGATCGGGAGAGTGTAGAGGTCCCCCAGCAGCTCGAACACGATCGTGCGGCCGTCAGGAGAGACGTCGAGGGAGATCCAGGTACCCTCGCTGGTGGTGAACTTGAGGGTCCGGGTGGCAATCAGCGGCAGCCCATTGTTGCGCGTGGCAGCACGGGCCGCGCTGTCGGCCTGCGCCACGGTCTGGGCGCCAGCGACGGTGGTGAGGAAAAGAGTGGCCGCGAGAAATCGCTTCAGCATGACGCGTCGGGTGTCTGGAGAGGGGCCAAACGTATCCCGCGGACAGGCGCTCGGCATCCCGCGCGGGACGAACCGGCCGAGCGACTATGTTTGCACCATGTCGTGGACGAAGCTTTCCCTGCAGCTGGCGGCCCGCGCCGCCCTGGATCCCAGGCTGGCGCGTGCCCTGATTGTCGTCGCGTGGCGCTTTCGCGACCGGCATTGGCTGCGGCGTTTCCCCTTTCTCCCCCTCCCCTCCCCAGCGTACGTGCGCTGGCGCATGCACACCGCCTACGGTGACCCCGGAACCATTCCCCCAGCCGAAGACGTGGAGCGTTATGCCCGCTGGGCCGCCAGCCGCTGAACTGGGCGATACCGCGGAACGGGTCAAGGCCCTCGCCTACGCGCTCGGCTTTGACCTCGTCGGCGTCACCACGTTAGGCCCGGCGGAGACCGCACCGGAGTTTCGTGACTGGCTGGCCAAGGGATACGCCGGAACCATGGAGTACCTGGCCCGCGGCGCCGACAAACGCGACGACACCCGCTGGGTGTTCGAAGGGAGCATCACCGCAGTGGTGGTGGGAATGAACTACGGTGGCACCCAGCCGTCCGGGCCCATTGCTCGTTATGCACGCGGACGTGACTATCACGACGTCATCGTCGACCGGCTGAACGAGCTGCTCTCGCGCATCAGGGAGGACGTCTCGCCCGATGTACGCGGCAAGCCTTATGTCGACACGGGCCCCATCCTCGAGCGCGACCTCGCCCGTCGCGCAGGGCTCGGCTGGTTTGGCAAGAACACCAATCTCATCAACCCGCAGCTTGGTTCGTACTTCTTCATCGGATCGCTGCTGATCGACTTGCCCCTGGCGCCTGACGAGTCTTTTGCCACTGACCATTGCGGCACCTGCACGCGCTGCCTGGAGGCCTGCCCGACGAGTGCCTTTGACGGTGCGTATCAGCTGAACGCCACGCGCTGCATCTCGTATCTCACCATCGAGCTGCGGCACGACATCCCGGTGGAGTTGCGGCCGCTCATGCGCGACCTCGTCTTCGGTTGTGATATCTGCCAGGAGGTGTGCCCCTGGAACGTGAAATTTTCGCAGGATGTGCGTGACGCCGAGTTGCGGCCGCGCGCGGAGTTGACGTCCGTTGATGTGGCCGGGCTTCTGGCGCTCAGCGACGAGCAGTTCCGGGCGAAGTTCCGCGGCACACCGGTGCTGCGCACCAAACGCAAAGGGTTGCTGCGCAACGCGGCCGTGGCGGTGGGCAATAACGAGCACCCTGATCGTGTTGCACTGCAGCGAGCGGCGCAGGACGCCGAACCCCTCGTGCGCAGTCATGCGCAGTGGGCGCTGGACCAGCACAGTTGAACGCGCCAGTCTGAATCACACCACGCGAGACCAGGGCATGCCCTTCGCGCCGCCGCGCGTCACCCGCTCACGCTCCCTCATTGGCGCGCTGCTGATCTCCACTGTGCTCGCCGGACTGGCCTCGCGGCGATTCGCAGACTCCCTCCCGCGCCTTGTCGCGGACTATGCCGGCGATACGCTGTGGGCCACGATGGTCTTTTGGGTGCTCGCGTTTATCACGACGACAAGCCCCACACGCCGCCTCTCCATCACAGCCTTGTGCATCGCGATTGGAGTGGAACTGAGCCAGCTCTACCATGCACCCTGGATCGACGCCATCCGGAACACGCGTCTGGGTCACCTGGCGCTGGGACAGGGCTTTCTGGCATCGGACCTGTGGTGCTACGCCGCCGGTGTTGCCCTCGCCGCCGCCATCGACATCGCCTTCGTCGCCAGACAGACGCGAAGCTGAGACGCGCTGGCAGGTTCCTCAATCGATTGTGCTGTTCGGCGCCGTTCACAGCGTGTGTCGTTGCGACATACCTTTCGAACGTCCCCTTCCCGAACGGCCATGCGTCTCCTGCTGCTCGCGCCTTTCCTGGCAGCCTCTGCTTTCGCGCAGGGTGCCCCCACCTCGTGGTCTGCGTTCGGCACCTGGTTCGACAGCGTGAGCCGTGCGGCACAGGTTGTTGGTGGGTCGGCGGTGCTGGTGCAGGAGGGGCGGATCGTCGCGCGACACCACTACGGTCTTGCCGATCGCGCGCGCAACCAGCCCGTGAACGAGCGGACACTCTTTCACTATGGGTCGATCACCAAGACCCTCACGGCGATCGCCATCATGCAGCTGCGCGATCGGGGCAAGCTCACCCTCGACGACAAGATCGTCCGCTGGATTCCCGAGCTGCGGCAGATCCACGACCCCTATGGTTTGCGCGACAGCATCACCATTCGCATGCTGCTCTCGCACTCGTCAGGCTTCCAGAACGGCACATGGCCCTACGGCGGCGAAACATGGCAACCCTTCGAACCGACGACCTGGAACCAGCTGGTGGCGATGATGCCCTACCAGAAACTCCACTTCAAGCCAGGCTCACAGTTCGGCTACTCCAATCCGGGATACATCTACCTCGGCCGAGTGATCGAAGCCATCAGCGGCGATCCGTGGGAAGCCTACATCCAGAAAAATATCTTTGCCCCGCTCAAGCTTGACCGCAGTTATTTCAACGGCACTCCCTACTACCTCGCCGCGGACCGGTCCAACAACTACACCATCGTCCGCGACTCGGCCACACAGCAGAACGTGCTGCGAGAGAATGGGCGCGACTTCAATCCCGGCATCACCATCCCCAACGGCGGGTGGAACGCCCCGCTCGACGACCTCGCGGCGTATGTCGCATTCCTGACGGGAAGTCCCGCCGGAGATAGCTCCATGCCCGCCCGCTTTGACGCCGTCCTCCCACGTCGCACCCTCACCGAGATGTGGCAGCCCGTCGTTCCTACCGGCACGCAGCAGGGCGTGACCAGTAGTCTCGGGCTCGGCTACTTCCTCATGAAAGACGCCACCAGCGAGATCATCGGCCACACCGGGAGTCAGGCCGGCTTCACCTCCTTCGTGTGGGTCAACCCGGCGACGAACACCGGGGTCGTGGTCGCCTTCAACACCGACAGCAACGTGCGCGGCACACCGCAGTACTTCACGCCCATCATGACGCGCGCACTCGAGTTGCTGCGCGCGCCCGCCCCACGCACCTCCTCCTCTCGCAACACCCCACGCTGATGAGCACCACCGCCGGCGACGTTCGTCACGACGTCACCCTGCTCGACGACACCGTCATCCACTTCTTCGCCGAAGGAACACTCGACCACGCCCACCGCGTGCTGGGCGCACGCGAACACACGGCGCCGGACGGGCAGACCGGAACCTACTTTGCCGTCTGGGCGCCTAACGCGCTTGGCGTCTCGGTGGTAGGCGACTTCAACGGATGGCAGCGGGACCGTCACCCGCTGCGGGTGCACGGCGGCTCGGGTATCTGGGAAGGGTTCATTCCGGGGATCGGGCACGGCACACCCTACAAGTACCATATCGCCGGGCCGACCCGCGGCTATCGCGTGGACAAGACCGACCCCTACGGATACCACGCCGAGGTCGCCCCCAAAACGGCCTCCATTGTGTGGAACATGGACTACACATGGGGGGACACCGAATGGCGCGCGCAGCAGGCACGGGGCAACGTGCTCAACAAGCCGATGAGCATCTACGAGGTGCACCTCGGTTCATGGCTCCGCGTCCCCGAAGACGGCAATCGCTCCATGACCTACCGAGAGATTGCGCCTCGGCTCGCGGAGTATGCCGTGCAGACCGGCTTCACGCATGTGGAGCTGATGCCGGTGATGGAGCACCCCTTCTACGGATCGTGGGGATACCAGATCTGCGGATACTTTGCCGCGACCAGCCGGTATGGCACTCCCCAGGACCTGATGTTCCTCATCGACACCCTGCATCAGGCCGGGGTCGGCGTCATCCTCGACTGGGTCCCCTCACACTTCCCCACCGACGCACACGGCCTTTCGTACTTCGACGGCACCCACCTCTACGAACACGAAGACCCGAAACGCGGCTTTCAGCCAGACTGGCAGAGCTACGTCTTCAACTACGGCCGCAACGAAGTCCAGAACTTCCTGCGAAGCAACGCCGTCTTCTGGCTCGAGATGTTCCACGCCGATGGACTCCGCGTGGACGCGGTTGCCTCCATGCTGTACAACGACTTCTCGCGCAAGGAAGGGGAGTGGATTCCCAACAAGTACGGCGGCCGGGAGAACCTCGAGGCGGTCGACTTCCTGCGGCGCTTCAACGAAGGTGTGTATCGCGATCACCCGCACGCGGTGACCATCGCCGAAGACTCCACCGCCTGGCCGATGGTCTCACGCCCGCCCTATCTCGGTGGGCTCGGCTTCGGCATGAAGTGGGACATGGGGTGGATGCATGACACCCTCAAGTACTTCGCCCTCGACCCCATCCATCGCACCTTCCATCACCAGAAGGTCACCTTCCGGATGATGTACGCCTTCTCGGAGAACTACGTGCTGGCCATCTCGCATGACGAGGTGGTGCACGGCAAGGCGTCGCTCATCGGCAAGATGGCAGGCGATCACTGGCAGCGGCGCGCCAATCTCCGTCTCCTGCTTGGCTACCAGTGGGCCCAGTCGGGCAAGAAGCTCCTCTTCATGGGATGCGAAATCGGGCAATGGAAGGAGTGGAACCACGACTCGTCGCTCGACTGGCACTTGCTTCAGCACGCCGAGCATCTTGGCATTCAGCGCTGGATCACCGACCTCAACACACTCTATCGCACGACCGCGTCACTGCACGAGCTTGACTGTGAGCCCACCGGTTTCGAATGGGTCGACTGCAACGACGCGAAGCAGAGCGTGGTGAGTTTCCTGCGGTACGGCAAGGACCGTCGCGATCCCACCCTGGTGGTGTGCAACTTCACACCGGTTCCCCGCCCCGCGTATGGCATCGGGGTTCCCGATAGCGAACGCTGGGAGGAAGTGCTCAACAGCGACGACGTGATCTACGGCGGGTCTGGATGGGGCAAACGAGGGACAGCTGTTGCCGAACCCGTGGAGCTGCACGGGCGTCCCTGCTCCATCTCGCTCGACCTGCCGCCGCTGTCGATCCTCTATTTGCGACCGGTCCTCAGACCCGACGCCGACCTGATCGCCGAGGCGTCTGACCCCGCGGCCGCACCACTTATCGTCGGGTAGTGTTCCCCGCGAAAGCGGGGACCTCCCTGATCCACCACCCAATGACCTCTCTTTTCGATCCGCTCCCCCTGCGCGGCGTCACTTTGCGCAATCGCATCGGTGTGTCTCCGATGTGCCAGTATTCGTCGGTTGACGGCTTCGCGCACGACTGGCACCTGGTGCACCTCGGTGGATTTGCCGTCGGCGGAGCCGGGCTCGTCTTCACCGAAGCCACGGCGGTGCTCCCGGAAGGACGCATTTCGCCACAAGACCTCGGCATCTGGTCCGATGACCATGTGCCCATGCTGCAGCAGATCACGCGATTCATCCACGCCCAGGGGGCGGCGTCAGGAGTTCAGCTCGCGCACGCCGGGCGCAAAGCGAGCACCATGCGCCCATGGGAAGGCAATGGCACGGTGCTCTCCGAGGCCGGAGGTTGGAGCAACGTGATGGCCCCCAGCCCTGTGGCGTTTTCGCCTACATATCCGCAGCCCGTCGCCATGACCGGCGAGGATATCCGGGCAACGGTCGCGGCCTTTCGCGTGGCAGCACAACGTGCCGTCAGCGCGGGCTTTGACGTGATCGAGTTGCACGCGGCACATGGATACCTTATCCACGAGTTCCTCTCTCCGCTCTCCAATCTTCGCTCGGATGAGTACGGCGGCTCCTTCGAGAACCGCACCCGGCTCCTGCTCGACATCACCCGTGCCGTGCGCGGGGTGATCCCCGAAGGCACGCCACTGTTTGTGCGCATCTCCGCCACCGACTATGTGGAGGGTGGGTGGAACGTCGACGAGTCCATCCAGCTCGCGCGCCTGCTCAACGCCGAAGGCGTGGACCTCATCGATTGCTCGTCGGGCGGTTTGGCGACCGGGGTGAAGGTCACCACGGGACCCGGTTACCAGGTTCCCTTTGCACAAGCGATTCGCGCCAAAGGCGGCATGGCAACGGCGACGGTGGGGATGATCACCGAAGCCGGGCAGGCCGAGTCGATTGTGGCGTCGGGTGAGGCCGACATGGTACTCCTCGCGCGTGAAATGCTGCGGCAGCCGCACTGGCCGCTGCTGGCCGCCAGTCAGCTCGGCGCGAAGGTCACCTGGCCACCGCAGTACGAACGCGCGCGGCCGGCGTAGAGGCTCACCCCACCGCGCTGGGTCCGGACTCGACGCCGGCTGTTTCAGGCCGATATCAAGGGCCTTTGCGCTCCCTATTCGGGTCTCGTCGTTCAACGCGTGCTGCTTCCGGGGCATTCCTGAACTCCTTCGCCGGGGGGGAGGTTCGAGCACGTGCAGCGGTACGGGCGTTCGGGGAAGACCCTCTCCCACACCGCCAGGGGCAGGTTGCTACCGGATGTCGCGCATACGAGGCCGACCCAGGCGGTCGCTTCGCCGGGCCAAAGCCGGACCGTGTTGTCCAAGCTCCCCGAGGCGAGAGTGGTGCCGTCAGGACTGAATGCGACGCTCGAAACGCCGCTCTCGTGTCCAATGAGGGCATCACCGCGCATTCGGCGCGTTTGGAGGTCCCAGAGCCGGATCGTGGAGTCCGCGCTCGCCGATGCCAACGTGGTGCCGTCGGGGCTGAACGCTACGCTAGTGACGGCCTCTCTGTGGCCAGTTAGGGGGTCGCCCCGCTGGCCGAGAGTCCGGACATCCAAGAGCCGGATAGTGCCATCGCCGCCAGCCAACGCCAGTGTCGCGCCGTCTGGGCTGAAAGCAATATTCGAGACGCCGCCCGCTCGTCTGGAGAGGGGGTCACACCGCAGTGGGCGTGTCCGCAGCTGCGAGAGGCAGATCGTGCGGTCGTAGCTCACCGAAGCCAGTAGGGTGCCGTCGGGGCTGAGTGCAATATTCGAGACGCCGCCCGCACGGCTTGCGACGGCAGCGCAGCGCGGGCTAAGAGTCCGCGCGCCCCAGAAGCAGACCGAGCCATCGCCGCTCCCCGAGGCGAGCTTGGTGCCGTCGGGGCTGAACACCACGCTCGAGACGTGTGACTTGTGGAAGACAAGGGGGTTGCCCCACGAGCGGCCCGTTTGCGCATCCCACAGCCGGGCCGTTGAGTCCTCGCTCGCCGAGGCCAGCGTTCTGCTATCCGGGTCAAACGCGACGCTAAAGACGGCTTTGCGGTGTCCGACGAGCGGATCACCGCGCGGGCGGCGCGTCTGCACGTCCCAGAGCCGAATGGTGTTGTCGAAGCTCCCCGAGGCTAGCATGGTGCCGTCTGGGCTAAAGGCGACGCTTTGGACGTAGTGCTGGTGGTCGCCGAGGCGCTCGCCTAACGTGCGGCGCACCCGCACATCCCAAAGTCGTATTGCGCCGTCGTCGCCCCCGGAGGCCAACATTGTTCCGTCGGGGCTGAACGTAGCGTGAATGGCCCCTTCCTTGGGGTCGCCGATGGGGTCGCCCAGTGGGCGGCCGGTCTGAACGTGCCAGAGCCGTATCGTGCCGTCGCGGCTCGTCGAAGCCAGCGTGCTGCCGTCGGGGCTGAAAGAAGCGCTGTTTACATAGGGCGACGTGTGGCCGACAAGGGGGTCGCCCCGTGGGCGGCCGGTCCGAACGTCCCATAATCGTATCGTGCCATCGCCGCCCGTCGAAGCCAGAGTTCTGCCGTCCGGGCTGAACGCAACGATCGCGTCAACACCAGCCTGACCGGTCATGAATTCGCCCATCCGGCGGCCCATCTGCAAATTCCAGAGCACTATCGTGCCGCCGACGCGTATCAAGGCCAGCGTAGTGCCATCGGGGCTGAAAGCCATGCCCGTGAACCCGACGAACGAGTTACCCTCGGAGCTGCGTGTCCGCATGTCCCAAAGCCGGATCGTGCCGTCGTCGCTCGCCGAGGCAAGTGTGGCACCGCTGGGGCCGAACATCACACTCCTCACCGAACCCTTGTGACCGATCAAAGAATCGCGCAGCTGCCGCGTCGTCGCGTTCCAAAGCCGGATCGTGCCGTCGTCGCCTCCCGAAGCTAGCGTGAAGCCGTCTGAGCTGAACGCCACGCTCGACACCCCGCCGATATGGCCGCTCAGGGGGTCGCCGCGCAGACGGCGCCCTTTCACGTCCCACAGACGGATGGATGAGTCTCCGGCTGACGCTAGTGTCGCGCCGTCGGGGCTGAACGCCACGCCCCTGACCGCGCTTTGGTGAGATCCCAAGACGCGGATTAAGGGCGCTTCGCGCTGCAGGCCGACGAGCAAGGCATCCCAAGCCTCAGACGTCGCGTGTTCACGAACGGCCTCCACACCAAGTAGCGCCGCTACTTCCTTCTCAGATTCGGCGCGCGCGAGGACGGCCAGCCTCCGGGACTCCGCTCGCCGCTCGCTTTCTCGTGCCGACCTCTCGTTGGCGCGGGCGGAGAAGATCAGCCCGACGATCACGGCGAAGCCGACCGCCCCGGCGCCCACAAGCCCCCGCCACAACACCCGTCGCCTCCGGCGCGCACCGCGGCTCGCCTCGATCAAACGCACTTCGTCGTTTGTCCAGTGCCGCGTCCCAGCCTCCCCCGCTTCCACAGTCCGGAGGTCGGCCTCGTCCAGCGGGTTGCCGGCCTTCGCATCGCGCCACTCCTCTCCTCGGTTCTCCAGGATGCGGCGCGCCCGCTGGCCGGGCGCGTCGGAATCCCTGAAGCGCCGGCGTATGAGCGGTGCCACGGTATCGTGCGACAAACGTGTGCCCGGCGCTTGGCTTCCCGCGGCTTGTGCGTCCGGCGCCTTGTCCACGAGCAGGTAGAGGTCCTTGCCCTGCTGTACCAGCGCCGGCAGCACTGCCCCCCGGTGCGGATACGCCTCCTCCAGCTCTGCGGGCGTCCGCGACTCGGCGGTGCCGAGCGGCGTGGTATGGAACGCCAGGACGTCAAGTGCGAGCCCGCTGTCTATCACCTGCGGGTTCCAGTTGCGGAGTGCTCGGAGCTGCTCCTCAACGAAGTCGTCGAGCAACAGCCCCTTCCGCCGCAGGTCCTGATAGACCTCGGTGGTAAAGGCCGGGGCCTCCTCACTTCCCTCCCTCGCCACGTCCCACATTTTGGTGAGCAGCACCTCGAGCGGCGGCGCGACGGGCGCGTCGCGGTCCTCCAGCATGTCATGGGCAATGTCATCCGCCAGCCCCTGCGCGACGGTCAGGCGAAAGTGCTGCTTCAGCCGCGTCGATCGCGTCGGTCCTTCCACGATCTCCACGATGCCATCTCGATCGAGCCGATCGAGGTAGAACCTGGACCATGTGAGCCTGGCGGCGCGCAACGTCTGCTCGATCTCCGCCAGCCACTCCTTGCGGAAGCCGAGCACCAACCGGCCGCGCGGGCGCGTTGCCCGGCTGGCAAAGGTCTCGTCCAGCACGCGCACGAACTGGTCGAACTCCCCGGAATCGGTGGGACGGGGGCGTGTGTAGACCTCCTCGACCTGATCCATAATGACGGTTAGTGGCGCGCCGGACGCTGCTTCGAGCGCGTGCCAGGTGGCGCCGAGCGACTGTCCCGGAGCGGCGTCGCCTAACGCGGCGGCCAAGGCGCCGGTGAGCCCGACGTCACGGTCGCGCCTGGCGTAGCGCACTTGGTGCGAGGCCCGCAGGCGAGGTACGAGCCCTGCATCGAGCAGCGAGGACTTGCCAACGCCAGACTGCCCGTAAAACAGCACGATCGGCGCGGCACTCGCGGGGACGACGTGTTCGTAGAACGCGCGGATCTCGCGTCCTCGGCCGAAGAACAGCTCGGCGTCCTCTTCTCTGAACCACTGCAGGTGACGGTAGGGCGTCTCCGGCAGGTCGCGCTTAGGGAGCGGGGGCAGGCCGAAGAGCGGGTCGCCAGCCGCCCTGGGAAGGCTCCATTCCTTGACGATCTCGGCTCCCTCCCTGAGGTAGAGCTCCCACGGCCAGCGGCCCCCGGTCGGTTCCTCTTGCCGGTACAAGTCTCTCTGGGCCTCGCCCTTCCAAGCGCGTACCGAATCGACGGCCTCCGTCCATGCCCTCGCGATGGTCGCACCTCCAGCCATCGCCCGGTAGAATCGGGAGGCGAGCTCGGTCGCCACGGCATCACCGATGGACTCTGATGTCGCAATGACGGCCGGAACGCCCGCGCTCAGCAGGCCCTCGACCTGGGGCTCGGTGGAGCAGCCGTTCAAGAACACAAGCTCGAGCCCCTGCTGCAGGCCGAGTAGTCCTGCCAGTCCCTCGCCGTGCGCGACGGTGGCGTCGCCCGCCGTGGACTCGAGCCAGAGCCGCATGTCACCGGCGTGACCGCCAAAGTGGAACACGGCGATGCGGCCACGATAACGCGGGTCCTGCAGGACATCGAGCAGCTCCCGCAGTGTAATGTTAGAGCGAACGACCAGCTCGTAGAGATGCGCCGTACCGGGCTGATCCAGCACCTTCTGGAGCTGCCGCGTTTCCTCGGGAAGGTTCCGGAGGTAGCGGGCTCCGTCGCCACGGTCATTGGCGAAGGCGAGGAAGATGACCGGCGGACGATGCCTGTCCATTGCGCTGACTGCCTCCGATGCGGAATTCGGAATTTCGATCACGCGATGCCAACTGTCCAGAGCAGGAGATATCGCTGCTCGTTCATGAGGGGACGTGTCGATCCACCAAGGCCGGGTTTCGTAAGCGCTCGAGGCACCAAGAGTAAAGCCTGCACGCCGCAAGGTTCCTCGCGCACGGATTCAATGCAACTTGTTTGTGCCCCCGTGAATGGGTCTCTTGCCGGAGCGCGCAGCCAAGCAGAGCTTGAGCGATGTAGTCTCTCGCCAGGAGTGTCAGCGACTCGTTACCATACAACCCGCCGGGCGGAGCCTCGATCGCGATAGCGGCGTTGGAACAGAGGGGCGCGATCGGCGCGCACGGCCGCTTGGTCATCGACGCCTGTCGGTCCGCCTATGAACGGCACCTCGTGGATGGCTGCAGTTGCGCCCTTCGGTGGTTATGTGTGAGGGACGGCTATTTGCCCCGCACGCCAGGATCGCCGGGCAGAGCAAACAGCCGTGCATTCGTAGCGACCGCCTGAAGGTGGAACGCAGTGGCCTTCTAGTTGCTCACCGTGATCCTACCAGTCTGGCCCATGGCAAGGTGAGCGATGCAGATGAAGTCGTACGTGCCAGCAGCGACCCCGGCAAACGAGATCGTGTACTCCTCACCCGTGCCCATAAGAAACGGGCTCGAGAGTTCGGAGCTCTGCATGTTGGCCCGGAGTTGCGTCTGAACCTGCGCAGGCAGTTTGCTCGCGTCGAATGCAACGTTGTGTGGGGCACCGGAGACCATCACGAACTTGACGGCGTCGCCAGCCCTAACCCTGAGTTCCTTCGGTTCGAAGTAGTAGCCTGTGCCGTCGCCAAGCAATTTGACTACGTGAGTGGTGACAGTAGTCGGTGCTGGCAATGCCGGGGCTGCACTCGTGTCGCTCAAATCAGGGAGCGTCTTCTCTCCGGCTGACTGAGACAGTTTCAGGATGAGCAGAAGTACGCCTCCTATAGCGGTAGTGATCCTGGCCCGCTTCACCCAGCTGGGGGTTGGAACGCCAAGAAGCGTAGGCCCGGTTCCCGCATGGTGATCGCGAGCCTGTGTTTCGCTCCCATCTAGCCGACGTTCCGAAGAAGCACCCGCCGCGGGACCCTTTGCACGGGCAGCCGAGGACTCAGCCGAGGCTCTCTGACGTTTAGCCACAGGTGGCTCGTCGGCGGGTGCACGCCCGCTTCGC
The DNA here is from genome assembly GCA_902826615.1 of uncultured Gemmatimonadota bacterium. Taxonomy (GTDB): domain Bacteria; phylum Gemmatimonadota; class Gemmatimonadetes; order Gemmatimonadales; family Gemmatimonadaceae; genus RBC101. The sequence goes on along the minus strand of CADEFN010000001.1, from coordinate 1,098,869 downwards.
TTCTCGACATGATTGACGAATCTCTCGGGTACGCGTGGCTCTACCCTTGGCACTCCTGTATGACCCGGTGGCGTGTTAGATGACGAACGCGCGGAGACGAGCACGCCCCTGACTTGGAGCACGGCAGCGTTGCCGTCCTTATTGACGCGGAAGGAGTCCAGCGCGCGAATGATCTCCTGAGTGGCGCGCGCCGCCGGTTCGTTCTGCAACAGGGTCCGCGCGGCCTTGAGTTCGTCGGTAGAGAGGTTCGCGTAATCGTCATCGCCGAGCAGTTGCCGCAGGGAAGCGAGATGAGCCTCGAACCGCTCCGCTTTCGCGCGTTGTTCTGCCTCCTCCTGACGCTGTGCTTCCTCGCGCGCGCGTAGCGCCGCGATGTTGACCGTGAGTGCGAACGAGCCGGTGGAATCAAGCTTTAGGCGAGGTGTCTGCTTTCGACCCGTCAACCGTAGTGCATCGCGCTCGACGTGCTCGCACACGTACCGCCACAACTCGTCACTGGTGACGATGCCGCTGCCGTCCACGTCGGCCGCGCCCCGCAGCCCTTTCTCCAACCAGTACGAGAACGCCCCGCGCCCCTGCTCGGGCAGCTCCACCGACTTCTGGTCGCCGTCCGACGAGCAGTATGTGACGGTGCCGCTCGCCTGATAATTACGGAGTATTTCCTCTACGTCGTGCACGTTGCGCGTGGTCATGTCGGTTGCGCCCGCGTGACAGCAGTCGAGGATGACGATCTTGCGCCGGCATCGGATCTTTCTGAACAGCGCGGGGAAGTCGACCGACGTGGCGTCCAGATACTCTCGCCGGGCGTTGATCGGAAGCAAACGATGCTCACCATCGACGATCAGCGCGTGTCCCGCGTAGAAGAACCACACTTCATCTGCCGACGTGGCGGTCTTCGACAAGCGCTCCAAGGCGATGCGGATGTTGGTGTCGGTCGCCTGATCGTCGTTGAGCAACACCGTGAGGTCTTGGGGGAAGCGACCGCACTGGGGATCCACCATCACCGCGTGGATCGCCGCGGCATCTGCCACGGCAGCACGTAGTGGAGGAATGCCCGACTCAACGCGGTATGCGTCGATCCCAACAACAAGGCCGAGTCGTCGCCCTTGGGGGACGACCCGAGCGACGGCTTCCTCGCGAATGACGTCGCGTTTCGAATCCATCAACTACCGAGGTGAGTGAACGCGGGGGAGGTGCGACCTTACCGCGATATTCCGGAGACCACAACCCCGGGATGCGTTGGAGGGGTTACCATAGCAAAATTACCGATGCTAACCGCACGCTGCAAGCGCGGGTGAGACGCGCGATCTTGGTCCGGTCGCCAGCCGACTTGAGAAGGCTCCATTCGCGGACGATCTCTTCTCGCTCCCTGAGGTAGAGGAGCCAAGGCCAACGGTCCGAAGTCGTTTCCTTTCGATAGAGGTCGCGCAACACGGCGCCCCTCTTGGTGCGGCTTGTACGTTGCGATGACTGCCTCTGATCCGGAATCCGGAGCTTCGAGCCCGCGACGCCAGCTGTCCAGAGCAGGAGGTGATCGCTGGCGATGTTCATGAGGGTACGTGCCCGGTCCACCCGGGCAGGCCTTTCACCCCACCGCACTCCGCACCGCCGGCGCCACCACCGTCCCGTACAGCTCGATCGCACGCATCACCTTCGCGTGCGGCATTGACCCAACCGTGAGCTGCAGCAGAAAGCGCTGCATGCCGAACAGCTCGTGCTCGTAGAGGATCTTGTCGATCACCTGCTGCGGGCTCCCGATCAGAATCGCACCCGTCGGCGAACGTTCGGCATCGAAGCGCTGCCGCGTTGGTGGTGGCCAGCCGCGCTCGCGCCCGATCCGCCCCATCGTATCGATGTACGGCGGATAGGCGGCGTCGACCGCCTCCTGCTCGGTGGCGGCAATGAACCCGTGCGAGTTGATGGAGACCGGGAGCGTCGCCGGATCGTGGCCCGCCTGCTGCGCCGCATCGCGGTACAACTCGACAAACGGCACAAAGCGCTCCGGTTGCCCACCAATAATGGCCAGCGCCATCGGCAAACCCAGCGTTGCCGCACGCACCACCGATTCGGGGGTGCCACCAACCGCCACCCACACCGGGATGGGATTCTGCACCGGACGCGGATACACCCCCTGTCCACTCAGTGGCGCGCGATGCCGCCCCTTCCACGTGACGCGCTCATGTGCACGCAGCTGCAGCAGCAACTCGAGCTTTTCGCTGAACAGCGTGTCATAATCGTGGAGATCGTACCCGAAGAGCGGAAAGCTCTCGATGAAGGACCCGCGCCCTGCCATGATCTCCGCCCGGCCGTTCGACAGCAGATCAAGGGTCGCAAACTCCTGGAAGACCCGCACGGGGTCGTCGGAGCTGAGCACCGTGACCGCGGTGGTCAGACGAATGCGCTTGGTGCGCGCCGCCGCCGCGCCAAGGATCACCGCCGGCGAGGAGGCCACAAAATCGGGGCGGTGGTGTTCACCTACTCCGTAGACATCGAGCCCTACCTGATCGGCGAGTTCGATCTCCTCGAGCAGGTTCTGCAGACGTTGCGCGGGCGAGAGGGCGCGCCCGGTGGTGGCGTCGACGGTGTTTTCAGCGAATGAGTAGATGCCAAGTTCCACGGCCAGCAAACTGGAAAGGGGTAGCGCAGCGCTGAATGGTAGCCGAAGGACGGAACGCGGGCATATTCCCGCAGCTTATTCCCGCATCGTGACGACGAGCCCCGACACTGCCCTCACCGCGCGCGAACGCTTCACCGCGTTCCGACGCTCGTTGCCGCCTGCTCCGCGACTCATGCGCCAGACGCTCGAGGTGCGCGGGCTCGCCTTTGCGATTTACTCCACGCCACCGGTCCCCGATGTGCCGCCGCTGGTCTGTGTGAATGGCGGCCTCCTCTTCGGCCACAAACTCCTCTGGCCCGCGCTGTCCCCACTCGCGCAGGGGCGACAGCTCATCTTCTATGATCAGCGGGGACGCGGAGAAACGGCCATACCCCCGGCCCCTCACAGCGCGAAGATCGAACACGACGCCGGGGATCTTGTCGCAATTCGCAAAGCGCTCGGCTTTCGGCGTTGGGATGTTCTGGGACACTCCTGGGGTGGGGGAATTGCGATGCTCGGTGCTGAGCAGGACCGGGACGGCGTGCGTCGGCTGGTGCTGGTGAATTCGGTCGGTCCGACCTCCTCATGGCTCGCCGGACTACATGACCGAGCCCTCGAGCGACTGCAGATGGCAGACCGGGCAGTGTTGCAGCGGCTCGACCCTTCGGCGCTCCACGAGGCCGACCCGTCGGTCCATTCGGCCTATTCGCGTGCGGTGTACCCAGCCTGGTTTGGTGACCCAGATCTCGCGCAACTCTTTGCGCCACCGCGTAGTGAGAGCCGGGTAGGGGCGGCCGTGGCGTCACGTCTACGGCGCGAAGGGTATGACTGGACGACGCTGGTACGTGCCGTGCATACACAAACCCTCGTCATCCACGGAGAGCGTGACCTGCTCCCCCCGGCGGTTGCCCGGGAACTGGTCGCACTTATCCCGCGATCACAACTCGAGCTGATACCCGGAGCGGGCCACATGCCCTTCTGGGAGAGGCCCGAGGCCTTTTTTGCCGCCACACTCGCGTTCCTGAATCAGCCGGAGAAACACCCCACCGCATGAAGCGCTTCGACCTCTTCGTTGCCGTCAGTCTTGCCGCCCTCGCGGCCTTCGTCGCCAGTGAGGCGATGGAGACGCGTCAGCTGCATGCTGAGCGTGCGCATAACGGAGAGAGCGTCGTTTCCGATGGCGGGAGCGTGGACACGCCGAGTGAGGGAGGACGACGGAAGAACCGCGTCCGCGCTGCCGACGAAAATCCGAGCCTCGAAGACATCAAACGTCGGCTCGAACTCTCCTCCACCAGCACCTACATCAGCGAAGTGCTTGCTGCGCACGACTCTTCCCTCGCGCGCTGGCCCGATCGCCGCACCGAACCGCTCCGCGTCTGGATCCAGCCCGTCTCGCGCATTCAGAACTGGTCGCCCACGTCGCTCCCGCTCGTACGCGACGCCTTCCTCGAATGGGCGGAGTCCGGCGTGCCGATCAACTTCACCTTCGTGCTCGACTCGGCGTCAGCGAATGTTCACGTCACATGGGTCGATCGTTTTCGCGAGCCCATCAGCGGCAAGACGTTGTGGACGCATGACGAGCGCTGGTACATCCTCCAGGCCAATGTCATGATCGCGGTGCACCACCAGAGCGGTGAACCCCTGGATCGCGCCGCCACCCGCGCGATTGCGCTGCACGAGGTTGGCCATCTGCTGGGTCTCGATCATACGACCGACACCACCAGCATCATGGCGCCGCGAGTTCGCGTGAAGGAGTTGTCAGGACCCGATCGTGCGACGGCGCAGCTGCTGTACTCCCTCCCACCCGGACGGGTGGGAAGCAGGAAGTAAGGCTACCAGCGCAGGACGACCGCCTCGGTCCGCTTCTGCCGCATCACCTGCAAGCGAAGCTCACGAGGATCGGCGCGTTCCATCGCCTGCAGCAAGCCACCCGGCGAACTGACACTGCGCCCCTCGACCGACACAATGACATCACCCGCCTGAAGCCCCGACTGAGCGGCCGAGGATCGGCGTGCCACCTCGACCACAAAGATGCCGCGCTCAACACCAGTGATGGCGACGAGTCCCTCGTTGAGCGGCATGAGCTGGGCTCCAGCCGCAAACTGGTCCGATGACCCGCTGAAGGTGAAGCCAATCCGGCCTTGAGGCGCTTCGTTCGACGGCACCAGCGAAATAGTCGAAGGCGGAGTCGAACCGATCCTGAAGGGATTCGGCGATTCACGAGTGGCCTGACCGCCAATCACAAAGGTGAAGCCACCGGGAGCCGGAGCCAGCGCCCGAGCGATGGTCTCGTCCTCCCAGGCACAGGTCGGGACAAAGTCGGCTGGCCGCGCCTCGATGACCACAACCATGGAGCGCGATTCGACTCCACGCCGAACACGGACGGGCACACGCGTCCCGATCTTGAGCAGCTGGCCGAGATCGACGACCGCATCCACCATCTCGCGCCCACCCATGGCCAGGATCACGTCACCGCGGCGCAACCCCGCTTTGTCCGCAGGCGAGCCCGGGTCGACTGATTCGATTGAAGGAGGCGTTCGCACCCGCATCACAGCGCCGCCGGGAGTGATGTCAACTGTGTACTCGCCGCTGTACTGTATTCCCACCCATCCCTCGGCCAGTCGCGTCGGTGCACAGACGCGCTCCAGCTCGCGGCGAAGCGAGGCCGCCGACGTCCCGAGCGACGAGAGTTCAGACTCCACCAGCCGCAGGCGAGTGACCAGCGAGTTTCGCCGGCCATCGTCCAACGAAGCGGTGCGCAAGAGCCCCTGCAGTTGCTGACGTGTACCGCTCAGCGTGATCACTCGCTGCTGCTGACCCACCAGCTGCCGCGCCAGGCGTTCCACCTGGATTTCGAAGGGTGTCACCCCACGAATGATGGTGACGCGGACGGAGTCGGGCTGCTGTGCCTGTGTAGCCCCGGGCGTCAGGACCGCGCCTAACGCGAGCCAGGACACCAACCGAGCCGAGGCAGATCGCTGGCCGAGCATCCTAGAACCTCCCCACACGGACCGACGCCGGCATCGCGGTGCCGAGCCGCCGGATCGTGGCCTCACGGGCACTCATCGTCGCCATGAAGTACTGATTCAGGATCGGGTCGACCGGCGCATCGGTCAGCGCCTGTTCAAAGGTCTCCGACGCCATGTCGAGCGCGGCGAGCCGCGTGCGATACTGATCGGGCGCACTCTGGGTGGTGGTGGTGTCGTGCGCGGCCAGATAGGCCGCCGCATCTTCGTAGGCGCGCTGCGCCCGCTCCAGCTGCGACAGTGCCTCCTCGGACGACTGGAAGACCGCGCCCTCAGACACCGGAATCACGCCGGGGACATCCACCTCCACGCCTCGCTCGGCCACCCCAAAGGTGCCCAGCGTCATCCCGTGGGACAAACGACCAGCAACGACTCCTCCGGTGACCAGGACGGCAGCACTGGCCGCTCGCAGGGCCCAGCGCTGCGCGGGACGCATGCGACGACCCGGTGTGGCCACCAATCCCTCGGCGTCCAGAGCGCTGCGCAACGACGACCACTGCGTCAGGGGCGGAGCAATCCGGCGCCGTTCGTCAGACGCCAGCGCCACGACGGCTCGATAGGCGTCCAGTTCGGCGCGACACTGCGCACAGCCCTGCAGGTGCTCACGCTCGAATGGCGTGGGCGCCGTGTCGGCCAGCTCGGCAAAACGTTCAATAGGCGGGTGCAGCTCGCTCATCATCTCTCTTCCCGAATCCATCGACCAGGTGACCCAACAGCTTGCGCAGGCGCGCTCGTGCCTTGAACAGCTGCGACTTTGATCCCCCCGTGGTGATCCCCAGTTCCTTGGCAATCTCTTCGTGCGTGTAACCCTCGACATCGTGCATCACAAAGACCGTCCGTGCTCCCGGCGACAACCGGGCCGTTGCATCCTGGATGGTTTCCATCACCAGGGTGCCCTCGCTGGTCTGTTCCACCGACGCCGTGTCTTCGTCGATATCGGCCTCGATCTTTTCCAGCCGCCGAGTGCGACGCAGCGCGTTCAGCGTTCGGTTGACGGCGATCCGGTGTGCCCAGGTGCCAAACTGCGATTCGCCCCGATAACTGGGCAATGCCTTGAAGATCTGAATCCAGACCTCCTGAGCGATATCCGCCGACGTATCGGGGTCGCCGACCAGCCTCCGGACCACGGCATCGATATGCGGGGCATGCTGCGACCAGAGTCGCTGCATTGCCCGCTCGTCGCCGTCGACTGCGCGCTGGATAAGGTCCTGATCAGTAGCCATGGCGTTCCGAAATCTTGGTCACGGTGCTTGAGACGGAAGGTTTACCGGGTGAGGCACCTGAGCGCACCTCGACCCCACGCCCTTCCCCTTCCTTGCGACGCATTCCACTGTACGCCGCCACACACACCAAGCTCTGCAGTATGGCGTGAATTTACATTAACCAAGGCCGCGGAACTTGCGCTTTACCAACGACATGAGCAATTGTTGAGGTTCGCCGTTGGGCTTGCCTCGGAACTTGGCAAGACCTTTGCTCGTCTCTTGGGTAGTAGTCGAGTCCAGTTCGTACCCCTCGGAGTTGCCACAAAGTGTTCATCCCGCTCATCGCCGCCTTGTTTGCCTACGCTCCCGCCGACCGGCTCCCGGTCAAGGCGCCGCGTGAGGTAGGCATGTCCGCCGAGCGCCTGGCCAACATCGACAGGGTGGTCCGCCGCGGACTTTCTGCGGGAGGATATCCCGGGGCGGCCGTGGTGGTGGGACGCCGTGGTGCAGCTGCCATGCAGCGTGGCTACGGCCGGCTGGGCTGGACCTCCTCGAGCGCTGCCGTCAACGCCGAAGAGACCGTTTACGATCTTGCGTCACTTACCAAGGTGGTCGGTACAACGACCGCCGCGATGATTCTCTACGACGAAGGGCGCCTGAGCCTCGACGCCCCGGTCGTGCAGTACCTCCCCGCATTCGGTGGGACCGTCAACAAGGACCGCGTGACCGTGCGCCACCTGCTGACGCACCACTCGGGTCTCCCGGCAGGCAAACAACTCTGGCGCGCCGCGCTCAATCGCGAGCAAGCCAAGCGTATCGTCCTCGAGACACCGCTCAACTGCGCCCCCGGCGATTGTTTTGTTTACTCCGACCTCGGGGCCGACGTCCTGGGGTGGGTCGTGGAGTCGGTAGCCGGTATGGGGCTCGACGAGTTCCTCAACGAGCGAGTGTTCACGCCGCTCTCGATGAACGACACCCGCTTCAATCCTCCGGCGTCGTGGCGCCCGCGTATCGCACCCACTGAAGTGACGCCCCCTCGTGGCTACGCCCTGCAGGGTGAGGTCCACGACGAAAATGCCTTTGCGTTAGGCGGGGTTGCCGGACACGCCGGGCTCTTCTCCACTGCCGCCGATCTGGCGGTGTTTGCCGAAATGCTGCTGAATGGTGGCGTCTACGAAGGCGAGCGTATCATCAGTGACACCACCGTCGCCCGCTTCACCGCACGGACTGCGGGCACCCGCGCGTTAGGCTGGGACACTGCCGATGGCGATGGCGGATCCGGTGAACATCTCTCGCCGCGCGCCTACGGGCACACCGGGTACACCGGGACGTCGATGTGGATCGATCCCGATCGCGACATGTTCGTCATCCTGCTTACCAACCGGGTCCACGCCGCCCGGGCCCGTCGTCCCGCGAAAGTGATTTCGGATGTTCGCGCCGACCTGGCCGATGCGGCCGCCCTGGCGGTGGTCGACGGCGTGGAAAGCCCGCTCGACATGCCGGCGTCCTTCCGCGCCGACCGCGCAGATGGGTGGAATCCGGCGGTTCGCACCCGACGCTCCCGCTCGGCACGCTCTGCCCGTGCCCGTCGTGCCGCCGCTGCCCGGGCCGCTGCGGCAAAGCGCACCACCTCCGGCAAACGTCCGGCCGCCAAGGCTGCGCCGGCGAAGAAAAAACCCGCCGCGCGCAAAGCCCCCTCCAAGCGCGGCTGATCCCGGAGCCGTCGAGCAGTTTGCACGACTCGGGGCCCTGACCTCCGTCAGGGAACGGAAAGCTCGCTCCCCGGACTTTATCCCGGGCCAAGTGTCTTTAGCGTCACGCTGCTTGCCTCGCCGTCACAGCACCGGCGATCTTGAGCAGAGACAATGAGAGGCCTTCCGATGTTCGAGCCAGAGCCCACGCCACCACGGCACCCGACACCGCCGAGTGGTGAGGCTGACGCTTCACCCACCGAAATCGCGGCCGCTGATCCCGGGCTCACCACGGACAGCGTTCGGATCGCGTTGCGGCGTGTGAAGGACCCCGATCTCAATCTCAACATCGTGGACCTCGGCCTCATCTACGACATCGCCGTCGAAGGCACCGATGTGAAGGTCGACATGAGCCTCACCTCACCGGGATGCCCGTCGGGCCCCGAAATCATGGGTGATGCTGAACGGCAGATCAAAATGATTGACGGGATTGGCACCGCGACCATCAATCTGGTCTGGTCACCACCCTGGACGCCTGACCGCATCGAGCCGCGCGTCCGCGCCTACCTGGGCTTTTAGGCTACCGCCGCGCGCAGCACGCGTTACGGCACACGAACGGGCGCGCTTTCCTGGCCCGATCGATCCACCGACGTCACCGTCACATAACGCGGCCCCGCGCCTAACGGGTCGGCGGCCAGCCGTATGGTCCGCGTGCCGGCATCAGCAATCAGCACGCGCCAGCCATCACCATATCGGGCCCTGACCAGCCACCAGCGTGGCGCGCTGCTGCTGCCAGTCTCCACCGGCACTGGCCGTCGCGTCGCATCGCGCGCAGCACCGGGATCCACGCGGCGCGTCGACACAATCAGCGGCTCGATGCGCAGTTCGGTCCCTGCCGGACCCACCGTCGCCCGCACTGCCGGCAACTCTGCCGCCCCGGCTGACAACCAGGGTGATGCAGGTACCAGGGCCGGCTCGGCGTACGGCCCGGCCTCGAAGCGCTCCACCAGCTGGTCCACGTTGGCCGCAAATGCATGCATGGGGAAATGCACGTTGCCACTCACATTCCCCAGCTGGCGTCGGGTCTCGGTGACCTGCTCGAACACCTCGGCCACGGGCCAGCTGGTGCGACCTGGCGCCGATGCCCGCCCGGTATAGTTGCCCGGCCACATGTGGCGCCCCTGCGTGTTTTCCCCGATCCACCACGAGAGCAGTTGGCCGTACGGCTGACGCGGCGCACTCAGCCGCCAGTACAGCTGTGGCGTGAAGTAGTCGAGCCATCCCTCACGCAGCCATTTGCGGGAATCTGCATACAGTTTGTCAAAGGCGTCGAATCCGCTCACACTGGACGGATATCCGGGACGCCAGATGCCGAAGGGCGAGATGCCCACCTTGACCCATGGCTTTTCACGTTTGACCGAGTCGTACAATGTGCGGATCAGCTCATCGACGTTCTGTCGCCGCCAGTCGTTGCGCGCGAGCGCACCCCCGCCGCGCTGATACGAACGCCATGGACGATCATCGGGGAATGGCACATCGGCGCCGCGCCGGGTCTGCACGGGATAGGGGTAGAAATAATCGTCCATGTGCACGCCATCCACGTCGTACCGTCGCACGATGTCGAGGATGACGTCGGTGGTGTGTTTGCGCACACCCGGTTCGCCCGGATCCATCCAGCCGTACGGCCCGTATTTCCGAGTCCATGCCGGTGCGCGGCGGCTGACATGTCCAGCTGCAGCGGGCCCTTTGTCAGCCGGATGTCGCGACCGATACGGATTGACCCATGCATGCAGCTCGATCCCGCGGCGATGGGCCTCGGTGATGGCAAACTGCAGCGGATCCCAGGCGGGCACCGGCGCGCGTCCCATGGCCCCGGTGAGAAAATACGACCAGGGTTCGAGCTTTGACGGATACAGGGCGTCTGCCGAGGGGCGCACCTGAAAGAGCACGGCATTCAGCCGGGTGCGTCGCGCCAGCTCCAGCAGGGCAAGGAGTTCGGCCTTCTGTGCCTCGACCGGCAATCCCGGTTTCGACGGCCAGTCGATGTTGTCCACCGTCGCGAGCCAGACGGCGCGAAACTCGCGCGCCACCGGCGGCGGGGCCGAATCTTCGGTGAAGGGCGCGTACAAGTCACCGCGCTCCCACGACTGCGCCGCAACCGGCGACGTTGCAGCGGCCGCCAGGGCCACTGCCGACCACCACCTACCCCTCACGATACGGAGATTCGGGACCGGGCCGTGCATCGCGAAGGGCTTTGAGGAAGTCGGTCCCCAATACCTCCACCTGCCATCGCCGCAACTCGGGGAGTGCGGCCAAGTCTTCCATTTTTTTGGGGCGCTTGCGCACCACCGCCTCCAGCCGCTCACGTGCACACAGCACGCCCGGGTCGAGTTCCAGACGCTGCGCCGCCTCATCGCGGACGCGCTTGAGTCGGCTGACCAGGTCGTCGAAGTCGGGATCGCGATCCCAGCGAGCTGCCTTGGGAAAACGCGGGAGGTCCGCTTCGGCCACGCGGCTCCCGCGGGCCAGCGCCTCGACAATCTCACGCCCACGCTGTTCCACCAGACGCGAGTTCAGCCCGCGAAGCGACGCCAATTCTGCCACCGATGGCGGATTGCGGCGGGCCAGGTCAAGCAGTGCTTCGTTTGTCAGCACACGAAAGGTGCTCCGGTCCTGCGACCGAGCGATCCCATCACGCCATGGAACCAGTTCACGAAGCCGAGCCAGTTCGCGTCGCGTCAGATCGCGGGCGCCCTTGATCCGCAGAAAGGCCGTGTCCGTGTCCTCTGCTTCCCACTGCGTGCCTTCGAGCCGGTCGAACTCTTCCTGCGCCCATGCCCAGCGCCCCTTTTTCTCGAGCGCCGCGCGCAACTTCTGGCTCAACTCGATGAGGTACAGCGTGTCCTGGGCCGCGTAGTCGAGCATGTCCTCGGTCAGCGGGCGCATGGACCAGTCGGCGCGCTGGTGTTTCTTGTCCAGCTTCACTCCGAAAAAATGCTCCAGCAGTGCCGCCAACCCGAACGCCTTCATCCCCAGCAGCTGCGCGGCGACCCGGGTGTCGAACATGTTGGTCACCCGCCAGCCATAGTCCTGATGCAGCAGTCGCAGGTCGTAGTCGGCGTCATGAAAGACCACCTCGACATCACGCGCCTCGAGCAGTGCCCTCAGGCGGCTGAGCTCGGTGACTTTCAGCGGGTCGATAATGGCGTGCTGCGTGGCGGTGGACAGCTGCAGCAGGTAGATCCGGTCGACGAAGCGGTGGTAGCTGGCGCCCTCGGTGTCCACCGCAATCACCTTCGTCCCCGCAATTCCGTCGAGGAACCTGTCAGCGCTCGACGGGGAGTCGAGGTACAGGGCGGCGGAGGAGGTTTGGGTGTTCCGAGGGGTCACGTGAGCGCGGCTGGTGAATCTGTCGGGTAAACTTAGCGATGCTCGCTCAAAAGCTGGTTACTTGCTCGTGAGCGGAGGCTCACTTCGAACACCATGGGCGGTGCTCGACACCTTGCCGCGGGCACCACTCGGCCTGGTGGAGTCGCCGATCGAGGAGTGGAAGGCTGACGGCGTCTCGGTATGGGTCAAACGAGACGATCGCAACACGCCTGTGATGGGGGGCAACAAGGCACGAGCCCTGGAACTGCTCCTCGCCGGACTCCAAAAGGGTGACCGGGTCGCCACGGTGGGTGGCGTTGGTTCCACCCATATTCTGGCGACGGCCGTCCATGCCGCGCGTCTTGGCGCTGTCACACGCTGCTGGCGATGGCCGCACGAGCTGCATCCCGTGGCAACTCGGGTGGCCGACGCTATCGCCGCCAACTGCGAGTCCTCCCCGGTGCTCGGCGGGGCGGCCCGGGCCCTCGCTGCCGCCTTCCTGCGAGATCGGAGGGCACGAGAGCGCTGGGTGCCATTCGGAGGTACGTCGGCCGTCGGCATGGTGGGCCACATGAAGGCCGCGCTGGAGTTTGCACTTCAGGTGGAACGTGCCGACTGCCCGGCACCGTCGATGATATTCGTCCCACTGGGGACGGGAGGAACGGCCACCGGCCTCGCGGTCGGCCTGGCCACCGCGGGACTCAAAACCCGCGTGATGGCGGTGAGGTGTGGTCCGCGGACCGGGGTGGACGCCGCGTGGCTGGCCTGGCTCTCGTGGCATTTGAGACGACGGGTTGAACGACTCGGTGTTTCATCAGATCAGCTGCCGCCGGCGTCGGTGACAATTGTCCATGATGTCTTTGCCGGAGCCTACGCGAGACCACATCCCGGGGCAGAGGCATTGGCCGCGACCCTCGAGGCCCACGTCGGGGCGGGACTCGACGCGACCTACTCTGCCAAGGCATGTTATGCCGCCTTTCAGCACGCGCGCTCCAGCCGGACGCCGGTGTTGTTCTGGCACACATTCGACGCCCGCTGGTTGTCGCGACCCTAACTGACAGGAGCATTCATGCTTGCGTGGATCCATGGCCGCGCCGTGGGCTACGAGGACGCAGGGGCGGGCGACCCGGTGGTATTCCTCCACGGGTTTCCGCACCACCGGGGATTGTGGGCCCCACAGGTGAGCGCCCTGATGGACCGGGCGCGCTGCATCACTGTCGACTTGCGTGGGCTGGGCGAGTCAGAGGCCGGGCAGTCGACCACCATGGACGACTACGCCGACGACGTGGCCGCCCTCCTGGACCACCTCAAGATCGAACGCGCGATTGTCTGCGGCCTCTCCATGGGAGGGTATGCCGCCTTTGCCCTGTGGCGGCGGCACATGGCCCGGGTGCGCGGCCTTGTGCTGATGGACACCCGCGCCGGGGCCGACGCCCCCGAAGGCATCCGGAAACGTCGTGACATGATTGCGCTGGCACAGGAACGGGGGGCGTCAGGGGTGGCCGACGCCATGATCACCGGAATGGTGGGCAAAAGCACTCGCGAGAAGTGTCCCGAAGTGGTGGACACCATGCACGCCATGCTTGAAAGCGCGCCCGTCAGCGGAATCCTCGAGGCGCTGCACGCCCTGATGGAGCGCCCCGACTCCACTCCGACGCTGGCGACGATCACCGTGCCCACGCTCATCGTGGTGGGCGACGAGGATGTGCTGACCCCGGTGGCAGAATCGGAAACTATGCACCGTGGGATTGCCGGCAGCCGACTCGAGGTGATTGCCGGCGCCGGGCATGTCAGCAACGTGGAGCGGCCGGCGGCCGTGAATCACGTGCTGAGCGAGTTTCTCGCTTCTTTCAGTTTGAGTTAGGCGCTCGTGCGCTCCACGATATACCGCGCGAGGGCTTCGAGTGTCGGCGCGACAAACTCGGCGCGGCTCGGCCCCGACTGACGCACGGCGTCCAGCCGCACCGCTCGCATTCCCATCGAGAGCGCCCCACCCACGTCGGTGCGTTCATTGTCACCCACGTGCAGCGTTTCCCCCGGTTCGGTGCCTAACGCGTTGAGGGCCGTCTGGAACATCGACGCGTGCGGCTTGGCGCGCCCGACATCCATGCTGTAGACGGTCGCCGTGAAGTGCGCCCGCACGCCGTCCGCCACCAGGAGGGCGTCCTGGGCCTGCCCACTCGCAAAGCCGGTGTCGGAGACGATGGCCAGCTTCACCCGCGAGCCCAGCAATTCGAGCGCGGCGCGTGCCCCGGGCAGGAGAGGTGCGGGGAGATCGATCAGGGTCTGGTCGACTTCAGCGGCCGCTTCGCCCACCTCTGCGGCCGAGGCGGCGAGACCGAGACGGTCGAGAATCCAGTGTATGCGGTCGCCGGTGGAATACCCCCGGTGTTCCTCACGCCACCAGCGATCGGCTTCGATGGCCGAATCGCGATAGACGACCTCGAAGTCCGCGGGCGTGACCGGGCTCCCAAGGCGCCGGACCATGCGCAAAAGCGCCTCCCGCCGGCGCGTAACGCGCTCGGGCACGGAGGCGCCAGCGTAAATCGTGTCCCAGTAGTCGAGCGTGACGGCCCGGAGCAACGCCTAACGCGTCGGACGACCCGGCGGATTCTCGCTCTTGAACACCGCCCGGTTGAGCTGGATGTACTCCTTCTGCGCGGCGGGCACGTCTTCTTCGGGGAAGATCGCGGTTACCGGGCACTCGGGCTCACAGGCACCGCAATCGATGCACTCGTCCGGGTGGATATAGAGCATGTCCGGCCCTTCGTAGATGCAATCCACGGGGCAGACGTCGACACACGACTTGTCCTTGGTCGACTTGCAGGCTTCGGTAATGACGTAGGGCATGAGCTCGGCGGTATTCGGTCGGGGGAGGAAGTTATGCCAAGGAACCGGGGAGTCCAAGATCAGGGGCGTCCCCAACATCCGGAATGGACTCTCGAGTCCGGAAGTGAGTCACGCGCGGCCGCGCCAGCGTGGTACATTCGTCGGGAAGTTCACCACACTCGGCATGCGTCTCGACGTAAACGGCCGTCCGCGCGACGTGACGGTCCCGGACCACGAATCGCTCCTCACAACCCTGCGCGAGCGACTGGCGCTCACGGGGAGCAAGCTCGCGTGCGACCGGGGGGAATGCGGCGCTTGCACCGTGATCGTCGATGGGCAACCGGTGTATTCGTGTCTGACACTCACCCGCGCCAGCGAGGGTGCCAGCGTCCGCACCATCGAAGGGGTCGCCCCGCCGGGTGGCGCGCTCCACCCGGTGCAACAGGCCTTCATTGATTGCGACGCGGTGCAATGTGGCTACTGCACGCCGGGCCAGATCATGGCCGCAATCGCGCTCCTTGAGCGATCGCCGTCGCCGGCTGATCCCGAGATCGATCAGGCCATGAGTGGGAACCTGTGCCGATGCGGCACATACCCGAAGATTCGCGCCGCCATCCACCAGGCCGCCTCTTTGAAGAAGGCGGGAGACGCTCCATGACCGACCAGAAGCGTTTTGTCTCCACGCAGGTGGAGGTCGAGGGGCGCGTCGAAACGAAAGTTGTTGAGCTGCCCGCGCACGAACCCGCGCCCTGGGGCAGCGACGCCGAGTTGCGCATTGTGGGACAGCGCATTCCGCGGGTGGACGCGCTGGAGAAGGTCACGGGTCGCGCCGTCTTTACCGCTGACATTCAGCGCCCCGGCATGCTGCACGCTGCCTTTGTTCGATCGCCCATCGCGGCGGGACGTGTGGCGAGCATCGGCACGGGCGCCGCGCTGAACATTCCCGGCGTGCTCGAAGTGTTCACCGCCGAACACCTGCCGCGCCCCATGAAGGCCGGTGGTGTGAACCTGCTGTCGCGTGAGGTGAGTTATCCGGGCCAGCCGGTGGCCGTGGTGTGCGCCGAGTCGCGGGATGCCGCAGAACGTGGAGCCGCGGCTGTCACCCTCGAACTCGAGGTGGCACCTCATGCCGCCACCTGGGAAGAGGCCATGGCCGACGGGGCTCCGGTGGTGCGCAAGGGCGGCAATGTGATGCGGGGATCGCCGCACACCACAACCCGAGGCGATGTCGCAGCGGGTTTTGCGGAGGCGGCGGTGGTGGTCGAACGCGAGTACCGCACGGGGAGTCAGCTGCATGCGGCAATGGAGCCACATGGTGCCGTGGCCGAGTGGGAGGGCGACCGGGTCACGATCTGGGAGTCGACCCAGGGGGTGTTCCGTGTGCGCGGCGAGGTGGCGTCGGCGTTAGGCATGCCGGCATCGAACGTGCGCGTGATCAAGGATTACATGGGGGGCGGCTTTGGCGCCAAGAACAATGCGGGCGCCCACACGCTGATTGCCGCCGTGCTCGCGCGACGACACGGAGTGGCCGTGCGGTGTGTCCTCGATCGCACCGGGGAACAGACTGATACGGGACACCGGCCGGCGTCACACCTGCGAGTAAAGCTGGGTGCCACTCGTGATGGGCGACTGACGGCCATCGACGTGGTCTCCGAGATTGCGTTAGGCATCTCGGGGTGGGAGGCGACGGCGGCCGCGATTTTCCACGAGATGTATTCGTGCCCGAATGTGCGGAGTGTGGAGACATTTGCGTGGGTGAATGCGCAGGCCATGCAGGCCTTCCGCGCGCCGGGGCATGTGGAGGGAGCGTTTGGACTGGAGCGCACGATGGACACGCTGGCGCGCGAGCTCGGCATGGACCCGCTCGAACTCCGACGACGGAACTTCGCGGAGCGCGATGAGAGCAAGGACCGGCCGTACACGGCGAATGGGTTGATGCGGTGTTACGAGGAGGGGGCGGCGCGGTTCGGGTGGGGGGAGCGTGAGTCGCGAAGAAATGATGTGATGGGGGATGGAATGGTTGCGCGAAATGGCGGGGAGGGCAGCAACTTCGATACGGGGGGGGGCCCCCGGGCTCGGCCGCCTCGCAATCTCGTGCGCGGGTTCGGCATGGCCGCCCAGGTCTGGGGCGCCGGCGGCGGCCCACCGGCCTACGCCACCGTCCGCATCAACACCGACGGCTCCATCGACGTGCTCTCCGGCACCCAGGACCTCGGCACGGGAGCACGCACCGTCCTCGCCCAGATCGCCGCCGAAGCGTTAGGCGCGCGGTTCGCCGACGTCCGCGTCATACTCGGCGACACCGAGCGCACCCCCTACGCCGGCAATTCGTGGGGTTCCATGACCACCGCGAGTGTCGGGCCCGCCGTGCGTGCGGGCGCCGAAGAAGCGCAAAACAAACTGCGCGAAGCCGCCAGCGAAATGCTGGAGTGCCACCCCGACGACCTGGTGGCGCGCGACTCCGTGCTCACCACGCGCGATGGCGCCCGAAAGCTGACGTTCGCCGAGGTCACGAAGAAACTCGGCAACGTGATGATCATGGGGAATGGGAGCCGTGGCCCCAACCCGCTCGGCGTGGGCCTCATGAGCTTTGGAGCGCAGTTTGCCGATGTCGTGGTCGACCTCGACACGGGGGTGGTGCGAGTGCTGCGTCTCGTGGCGGCGCACGACGTCGGGCGTGTGATCAACCCACTCCTCGCCGAAAGCCAGCTCGAAGGAGGCATTCTCCAGGGCATCGGCTTCGCGCTGGGCGAGGAACGATTGCATGACCACAACACCGGGCGACCGGTGAATGTCTCGATGCATGAGTACAAGCTGCCGGTATTCTCCGACGTGCCGGTGATCGACGCCTTCTGCATCGACACCGTCGACACGGCCGCCAACCACGTGGGCGCCAGGGGTCTCGCGGAGCCTCCGATCATACCTACCGCCCCGGCGATCGCGAACGCGGTGGCTGATGCGCTGGGGGTGGAGGTGAATGAACTCCCGCTCACGCCGTGGCGAGTCATCCACGCCGTGCGGACCGCGTGAGTCTTGTGCGCCAGAATGGAGGCGGGGATTCGACACGCTTACCTTAAGGCGCAATGCCTGCTGATGAGTCTGGTGACAACCCCACGCAACCGATGCCGCTTCTGGTGACTGATAGTTAGTTTCTGTTGACAAGGATCCGAAGGGGTCGTATAGTGTTCCACGGATCGCCGGGGCGAAGTGTAGCGGGTTGGACCTGCACGGCTTCTCCGCCGTAGTCGCCTTGATACCTCATTGAACATGTCTGACCAGCTCCCGGCCGAGTCAGCTTGTCGTTCGCTGAGCAACGCCGCGCGCACGTGTCTCTGGCTTCTCGCAGCCTGCGCGGGCGGCAGTGCAGAGGCACCGAGAGGTGCAACCGCTGACTCTCTCCATGTGTTGTCACCGCCGGTCCCCTTGGGGACCGACTCTGCGACGTCAGTGTCGGCGGTCAACTATGTCGCCGTGGGTGGATCTCTGGCAGCCGTGGTCGATCTGCCCGCTCGACGAATCGTCGTGTTCGACCTGTCCGGCCAAAAGCTCTGGTCTCTCGACCATCGGACGGGCCCGCCGCACCCGAGCGGCGTGGCATGGCTGAAGGACCAGCTCCTGATCGTTGATGTAGACCCCGACGAGGGCGTCTGGGTCTTCGATCGAGATGGCCGCCTCGTTCGAAAACTCTCAATGCGCCTAAAGGGATCACCCACCGGCGTGGGCGCGTTCGAAGGGCTCACCCTGGTTTCCGTCACGGAAAGTGATCAGGCAATTCTGGCTGATACGTCGGTCACTGCCTATGCAGTCGATTCGATCACTACACCGCTCTCGGCGTGTCGACCAAATGCCCTCTATCGAGCTAGCATCGCTCGGTCTGGCATTGCCCAGATTTTTCGATGGAACGGCGTCACCGTTTCGCCGAAAGGGTTCTATTGTTGGGAACCTCTGTCGCCCCTGATTCGCTTGCTTGACCGACAACTCAGGTTGGTTGATTCCGTCGACCTGAGCGAGCACATGACACCAGTTCGCGACGCCAATTTCTCCCTGGATTTGAGGAGCATCAATCGGTTCAGGACCACTGTTGACGGGATCGAAGGCGTATTCGCGACTAACACCCAGCTGCACGTCCTCCTCGCCCGGCACGACACAACGCTTGGCAGAGACCGCTTTCGTGTCGTGCGATGCGCGCTGGTAGCCGCGAACTCCTGCCGATCCTGGCTGACGCCATACAAAGTTGTAGGCGCGACTTCCGATGACACTCTCGTCGCGGTGGGCAGCCGGACTGCCGGAGATTCCGTCGCACGCCTGGTCACCATGGTCTATCCTGATCGCCCATGACTCGCAGAATGGTTGTCGCTGCCAGGGTACTCTGGCCCGAGCCGAGTCACTCATACAGACGCACCGCGTAGCGCGTCGTGAATAAGGGGCTGTTAGTTCTCCAGTGCTGGCTACTTGCCATCGGCTGTGAAGCTGCGGAGCCAGAACGGCGTCGCGCGACGGTCGAAAGCGATTCGGGACGCTACGTCATTTCAGAAGCGGACATTGAAGCCCGAATCGAAGGGCTGCAAAGCGGCAGTATCATTGCATTCTCCGAAAGCACCTTCGCGTTGCTCGACTACCGCGGCAAACAGGTCCTTGTCATCGGTACGGATGGTCGGGTGATCGCGCGCCTTGGACGCCCAGGGGGGGGACCAGGCGAGTTGCTGTTCCCTCAGCGACTCGTTGGGATGCTTTCCGGCATTGGCGTCGTCGACGGCGGCAAGAATGCGCTCGTGGTCTTCTCCCTCAGAGGAGACCCACCGCGACAACTGCCGTTGGATAGCCTGATTGGGACCACTTCGACGCGCCTGACAGGCATGACGCAGCTCACGGATTCTTCGTGGGTCTTCTCGACGCTTTCGGCATCAGCGCAAAGCCAGACAGAGCGACTGGTGCGCCGTTCGCCGGGGCATTCGGTGGTCCTCGACTCGACGCCAACAGCCACATCGCGAGCGGTACAGTACCCGTGCGGGGTAACTGTGGAGGCGGCCGGTCCCCCGGTCTTCTGGCCCACACTCCGATGGTCAAGCGTCAGTGGGCGAACGTATTCAGCAGGTACCGACGCCTACGTTATCCGCCGGTCAGGCGGTGCAGCAATACGCCTTCCGGTTGCTGCACGGCCCGCGACCGAGCGTGAGGCCCTGAGTGGCTCTCTCGGCGGAAGTGTGCGAACTCCGGGTGCGAGTTGCATCCTCAGTCCCGAATCGGCGCTGAAGCAGCGCACTATGGCGCCGACGGTCCCCGTGGTGACGCGACTTGTCGCAGCGCCCAGCGGAGCCCTCTGGGTGCTCCGCACTAGTCCTCCCGGCGCGAAACCTCTGGTCGATGTGTTCGCGCCGGACGGAAGCCTCGTGCGCTCCTCTGCGAGTGCGGTGTTCCCCGCGGTGTTCCTGACCGACAGCACATTCCTCGCCGCGGACAGCAGTTCTGACGACGTCGTGCTAAGACTCTATCGCAGACCAAAGTAGCTGGAAGACCGGCGCGTGCTGGCCTTGGCGCCGTTTGTGGGCGAACATTTCTGCTCCTCGCACACATTCCCGATGCGCTTCCCGCTCCGGCTCCCGCTCCTCGTTCTGTGCCTGACTGCCTGCAACTCCACGCCGACGCCAGGTGCGGTCGACCACGCGCGGCTCCAGCGCGACACCGAACCCGGCCAATGGCTCGCCAACGGACGTAACTGGCGCGCCGAACGCTTCTCCCCCCTCACCCGCATCAGCGACCAGAACGTCGACTCGTTAGGTGTGGCGTGGGAGTACGAGTTCCGCTCACACCGCGGACGCGTGGAACATGGCCAGGAAGCCACACCGGTGATGGTCGACGGGGTGATCTATGTGAGCGGCCCCTGGGGAACGGTGGCAGCGATTGATGCCGTCTCAGGCGTCGAGAAGTGGCGCTACGATCCGAAGGTCGATGGTGCCTATGGACGGCGTGCCTGCTGCGGCGTGGTGAATCGCGGTGTGGCCGTGTTCAAGGGCAATGTCTATGTCGCCACACTCGATGGCTTCCTCGTGGCACTCGACGCCGCCACCGGCGCGGAACGCTGGCGCAGCGACACCTTCACCGATCGCACGCGCTCGTACACCATCACCGGCTCACCAATCGTGGCCGGCGACAACGTCATCATCGGGAACAGCGGCGGGGAGTACGGCGTCCGCGGTTACATCTCGGCCTGGAATTGGGAAACGGGCAAGTTCTCGTGGCGCTTCTATACGGTGCCCGGCGATCCGGCCAAAGGCGCCGAACATCCCGAGGTAGCCGAGGCCGCGAAGACCTGGGATCCCAAGTCCGACTGGGCGTCGGGTCTCGGTGGCACCGTGTGGGGTGAGATGGCGTACGACCCTGCCCTCGATCTGCTCTACGTCGGAACCGGCAACTCGTCACCCTACCCCATTTGGCATCGCAGCCCTGCTGGAGGAGACAACCTCTATCTCGTCTCGATCCTTGCGATAAAGCCCGATAGCGGGCGCCTGGCCTGGCACTATCAGCAGGTCCCCTCGGAGATCTGGGACTACACCGCGACATCGAACTTCGTCCTCGCGGACCTCCCCATCGGGGGCGCGACCCGCAAAGTGATCATGCAGGCGCCGAAGAACGGGATCTTCTACG
The DNA here is from genome assembly GCA_902826615.1 of uncultured Gemmatimonadota bacterium. GTDB lineage: Bacteria > Gemmatimonadota > Gemmatimonadetes > Gemmatimonadales > Gemmatimonadaceae > RBC101. Next base: position 1,077,511 of record CADEFN010000001.1, on the reverse strand, counting down.
TGCTCGACCGCGAGACCGGCGCCTTTATTTCGGGCACACCCTTTGTACATGTGAACTGGACCACCGGCATCGACAGCGTTACCGGGCGGCCCACGCTCAACCCGGCCGCTGACTACCGCAATGGACCGGCCCTGGTGTTTCCCACACAAGCTGGCGCGCACAACTGGCAACCCATGGCGTGGAATCCGCAAACACGCCTGATGTACCTGACCGCGCTCGAGGAAGGGATGGTCATGTGGGGTGAAAAGACCTACACATGGAAGCCAGGCCGCATCAACATGGGGGCGTCTGCCTACCTGGGGGTGATTCCCCCGGCTCTGCCCGGGGTGCCGGCCGCAGCCATGACCAAACTCCGCGCAGAGGCGGCCAAACATCCGGACCCCGCTCCACAGGCGTGGCTGGTGGCCTGGGACCCCGTGCAGCGCAAGGCCCGCTGGCGCCGCCCGTTAGGCAAGACCGAAATCGATGGCGGCGTGCTCACCACCGCCGGCAACCTGGTGTTTACCGGCTCGCACGACGGACGGCTCCTGGCCTGGAGCGCGGACAGTGGCACCGCACTCGGTGAGTGGAACATCGGCACCGGCATCCTCGCCGCGCCGTCGAGTTATGAGATGAAGGGCGAGCAATACATCGCCGTGAACGCGGGGTACGGTGGCGCCCTGCAGGTCGCCTATCCGCCGGGCACCGCGGCGATCACGCGCGAGAACTACGGCCGAGTGCTGGCATTCAAACTGGGCGGTGCAGCTCCCAAGCTCCCGCCGCTGCGCACCAACGACACCACACCATTGCCCCCCGCCCTTCCCGAGCTGGCGGGTGCCGATGCCGCACGTGGCGAAGGACTGTTCATGTCCCACTGCGTCTTTTGCCACGCTGGACGTGGCAACGCACAGCGCTCGGCCTACCCGGACCTCAATCGGATGACTGCGGAAACACACGCACGCTTCGACGACATCGTGCTGCGTGGTGCGCTCAAGGACTTCGGCATGGCGCCACATGCCGACGTACTGACCGCGGAGAACTCGCGTGACATTCACGCGTTCCTGGTACGTGAGCAGACGCGTCTGCGGGGGGAGGAGCTGGCGCCGCCCAAACGGTAGGGAGTCGAGCGGGCATTCAACGGGGGGAGACAAAGCAGGAATTTCCGGAGTAGGGCGTGCCGCGCCGTAGATGAGAGTGCCGGCCATCTGCGGCCGTGCGCCCAAATTGCTCCGTCAATCCGGTGACGCTACAATCCCTCGCGCTCTCACTCCTGCTCCTGGCAACCTGGTCGCCGAAGGACCAGCCGGGAGTGAACTCGTGGCCCCTGGCTGAACAGACAACCGCCGCGCGGACCCCTCTGACCCGCGACCAGCTCGCGCGGATCGAGCGGACACTCAAGGAGCTGGCACTGCTCTCCCGCCGAGACCCCAGCTATTGCGAGTGGCTCAGTGGTCTTTCGGATGCCAGGTCAATCGCTTCAGAGGCAGCCCTTATGGACGCCCATCCGGGCGTCCGCGCAGCGCTTGCGGCAGGCTCACTCTCCTCGAGAGCGTTTGTCGAAATTGTCTTCGCCCTGGTCATCGCCGGGATGGCGCACGAGGGTCGGCGCAGCGGGATCGTTCCGCAGCAGCCGGTGCCCACACCTTCCAACCTGGCGTTCTACGCTGCCAATCAGGATCAGATCGATCGCATTCTGGCGCTTGATCCCTGCTGACAAGCATCAGACGGGCATTTCCGCATTGCGGGACCGCTGACGTACAGGTAGACGACGGCCCATTCGCATTCCCTCGTCCCTCGCTCAACCATGAACCGCCGACCCTGCCCTTCTGCGCGCCTTCTTCCTAGCGTGGCCGTCCTGGTGACGGCGTTGGTAACAGCACCTATCGTGAGCGCACAAACTACTAGCGGTCCTGTGCTTGCCTGCTTCGTTCCGCGATCCGGCACCATGTATGTGGTAGGTCAGGCGGGTGCACCGGCAGCCTGCCGCAGTTCTGATCACCTGCTCCTGCAATGGAACGCGGTGGGTCCTGCCGGGGTGCCGGGTGCACCGGGCGCAACAGGTCCGCAGGGGCCTGCCGGGCCGCAAGGACCGCCAGGGCCTAGCACTGGTGTGCCGGGGCCGGCAGGGCCGCAGGGGACCAAAGGAGATGTGGGAGCACCGGGACCCAAGGGTGATTCGGGGCCACAGGGCATTGCGGGACCCACTGGCCCAACTGGTGCGACAGGTCCGGTCGGCCCACAGGGTGCGACCGGTCCGGCCGGATCGTTAGGTGGAACCACTGCGTTGTCCGCGCATCAGATCGTCCGACTCCCGTACAACTTTCAGGGAGCCACGGGACTCAGCATACCGGTCCAGATCACTTGCCCAATTGGCAAAATCGCGATTGGTGGCGGGATCTGGAACTCACCGAGCAACCGTCGCGTCGGGTTCGTCCCCAACGCCCCGCCAACGCCAGGGGGATACACCGTAAACTGGCCCAGTGCGTACCTGACTGGCAGCTATCCCGAGGCCGGTTTTGGGGGCGATCCACGCACCTGGGTCATCCAGCTCCTCATCCCCATCGACATGTCGGTCACAGCCTCCGTTGAGCTCTTCGCCATTTGCGCCCGGGTGAACTAATGCGTAAAAACATCACAGTGTGTCTCACGATCGCCCTCGCGCTGGTCGCTCTCGTTGCCTGCGGCGGAGGGGCCGATGCGCCGGGTGTCACACCCCCACCGCCACCACCGCCGCCGCCAGTGAATGGTCCTCCATCCAACGTCATCGGGGCTCTCGAGGATGCTTCTGCGCGCCTGACGCCGGCACTCGGCAGTTGTTCGACACGACTGACGACCGAGCTTGCCACGCTGCGCTCACTCATGTCGCCGTTCCTGAACGCGACGCGCGCCAACGTCGAGACCGTGCGTACGGCGCTCGCTACCTGCACGGATGTTGGCGTCGAGGCGGACCGCGATGCCGTGTCGCTCGCCCTTGACGTCGCCATCGATGTCCTGGCGGCTGCGGGACGATAGTCGCCCGATCCAGAACAGCGCGCCGTTGCAGATGCAGCGCACCACGACAGGAGAAGGAATGATGAAGGCCGGCTCGAATGTGTGGCGGCATGCCCCGCTCGTGACACTGATGGCGTTAGGCGCACTTGGCGCGCGGGAGTGGCAGGGAGCGGACCTCATGCTTGCCTGCTTCGTCCCGCAATCCGGGACCATGTACATCGTTGGGCAGAACGGTGCACCAGCGGCGTGTCGCGCCGCAGGGCATGTGTTGTTGCAGTGGAACGCCGTCGGGCCCGCGGGGCCAATGGGTCCCCAGGGTAACGCCGGACCGGCGGGGCCGCCGGGGCCGGCGGGACCCACCACGGGAATCCCCGGGCCCGCGGGGCCACAGGGAGCAAAAGGCGATGTGGGTGCGAAGGGTGATCCGGGGCCTGCCGGGCCTCCAGGTCCGGTTGGCGCGACCGGGCTGCAAGGTGTCGTTGGACCACAAGGGCCCATGGGCCCGTCGGGGCCCGCCAGCTCGCTGGCGGGGTCGCTGTCAGCATTCGAGATCGTGAAGCAAGCGGTCAACATCCACACGCTTTACAACGGGACGATGCAGTACGCCGTGGCGCGATGTCCGACGGGCAAGGTGGCCATTGGTGGCGGCGTCCTGAACCAGGACGCGCCCTATACCCTGAATCTGGCACCCGGGTCGTATTCCTACGATGTCCTGGGCACGACGCTCACGCGTGGATACAAGCTCGCTGAGTCGCCGCGACTCGTTGGGAGTTATCCCAACGGCGCGTTCGGATTCGCCACGACGGAGTGGGTGATGCAGTTCGAGGTGCCGGTCGGGCTCGTTGGCCATGCAGACTGGATGGTGCAGGCCGTGGCTGTGTGCGCCCGCATCAACTGACTTGGCGTCGCGGAATGCGGAACGCTTGCATCCCTTGAACTCGAGGTGTGATATGAAGGTCTGTCGGACTCTTTGTGTGATGTTCGGTGTCGTCACGGCCCTCTCGGCCACGATCGCCGATCCACTCGGCGCACAGGCCCCGCAGCTGTTCGCGTGTTTTGTCCCACGATCAGGCACGCTGTATCTCGTTGGACAGAACGGCGCGACCCCGGCGTGCCGTGCCACCGATCACACACTCGTGCAGTGGAACACGGTTGGCGCCATGGGTCCGGCAGGGCCAAAGGGTGACACGGGACCCGCAGGGGCCGCCGCAACGCTCGCGGGGAGTGGGGCCTTCACCCAGTACGAGACGGTGGTCGTTCCCGTCTCGATGACCGTGAGTGGTGGCGTGGAGTACTTCCTGACCGCCACCTGCCCCGTCGGCAAAGTGGCCATAGGCGGCGGCATGCTGCGCGACGGGACCAACGGGGGGCGGACCAATGGGGCTCCCTTCGTGCACGAGATCGGCAGCTACCCCAACCGCGCATTCGGATTCTCGGAGCGCGAGTGGATCACACAGATCAGTGTGAGTCTGGACACTCGCCTGGCCGCCACCTTCGCGGCACGGTTAGCCGTGGTGTGCGTCAGGGTGCTCTGAGGCGTATTTCCGGTATCGTGCGGGATTCGCGTCTGTACGGGTGACCCTAACTCACAGGTACCAGACCGATGCGCGGCGCGAACTTGACCCTGGGACTCTCCATGGTGGCGGCGCTGATGGGGACGTCAGCACCCCTGACGGCGCAGCAGGGAGATCCTCCCATTCTGGCCTGCGTCGTGCCGCGCTCCGGGACGTTTTACCTGGTGGGGCGCGCTGGAACGCCCGCCGCTTGTCGGAGCGCCGACCACATTGCGGTGCAATGGAACGCCGTCGGACCTGCGGGCGCTCAGGGACTCGCAGGGCCGCCGGGGCCAGCTGGGCCACAAGGGCCTGCCGGTCCGTCGACGGGATTGCCGGGACCTGCCGGCCCGGCGGGGCCAAGTGGGCCCAGCGGACCGACCGGTGCGGCGGGTCCCAGGGGCGACGCTGGGCCTCAGGGAGTTGCCGGGCCGCAAGGCGCGGCAGGAGTGCAAGGGTCTGCTGGTCCGACCGGCCCGCCGGGGTCACTCGCGGGGTCGGGTGCGCTTTCCGGGTTCGAGACCATCAAGCAACCACACGACCTCGGGAAGTTCGGATGGGGCATCTCCTACCTGGCGGCGACCTGCCCCCCGGGGAAGACTGCGATCGGCGGTGGATTGCTGAGTCCGGACGCACCGCTCTTTATCAATCACGGGGCCCAATGGTCATTCGCGGAATACCCCGCGATTTCCGCTGGAGCGTCCATCGCCAATCCGCACGTCATCGGAAGTTATCCCAACGCGGCGTTCAACTTCTCGCCGCGTGAGTGGGTGGTCCAGATACTCATTCCTCACTCAATGCCTCGGCCCAGCTATGTGGTAAACGCCGTGGCCCTGTGCGCGCGCGCAAACTGACGGTGCGATGAACGACGGTGGTGCTGCCTCTGACTGGCGCGACATCACCGCATTTCCGCGAGCATCCCGTTTTCTCGTACTTCACGGTGGACCCTTTCGCACCTGGAGTATGACCATGCCCCGCCTGCTCGCCCCGCTTTGTGCATCGTTCGCGTTGGGACTTTCACTCGCCGTCTCGTCCACCCTGTCCGCGCAACAAACCGCTCCGATCCTCGCCTGCTTCGTGCCACGGTCGGGCACGCTGTACCTCGTCGGCCGCGACAATGCTCCAGCGGCGTGCCGCGCTGCTGATCATTTGTTGGTTCAGTGGAATGCAGTGGGGCCGGCAGGGGCGCAGGGAAGTCCCGGCCCACAGGGTCCCGTTGGTCCACAGGGACCCGCCGGTCCGTCGACTGGAGTACCAGGGCCGGCAGGCCCCCAGGGACCGAGTGGGCCTGTCGGTGCGGCGGGGCCCAAAGGGGATGCTGGCCCTCAGGGAATGGTGGGGCCGCAGGGAGCAGCAGGAGTTCAGGGTCCCGCTGGTCCGGCCGGTCCGCCGGGGTCACTCGTCGGATCGGGTACGCTTTCCGGGTTCGAGCGAGTCAAACAGAGGTACGATCTCAAGGGTGCGTTCGGCACCGAATTTCTGACGGCGACCTGTCCTCAAGGGAAGATCGCGATCGGTGGTGGGCTGCTGAGCCCTTCGGCCGAGTACCGAATCACTCACCAGACCGCGTACCGCATTACCGACGTTCCGTCGGTAACAAGATCTAACTTCAACGCGAACCCCTACCCAACCGGAAGTTATCCCAACGCGGCGTTTGGCTTTTCCGACCGAGAGTGGGTGGTAGAGATGCTCATGCCCATCGATATGTTCCTGCCAGCCTACGTGGTAGAAGTCGTCGCCCTGTGCGCGCGTGTCAATTAGCCGCAGGCCGCTCGCGACTGTCAGGCACTTGTCTTGGTACGTGGCATTACCGGTGCTGGAGTGCCAGGATGCGACCTCTCACTCGGCAGCCAGCCAGCTGCCTAACAACGCCCGCGCCTTCACCCAATCCGACCGTACCGTCCGCGACGTCACGCCCACGGCCTCGGCGGTCTCCTCTTCGGTGAGTCCGGCAAAGAACCGACACTCCACCACGCGGCGCAGGCGCGGGTCCAGGGCTTCCAAACGATCAAGTGCATCGTCCAGTGCCACCGCCTGCTCCGCCTGGTCGTCCGTGCTCGCCGAGTTGTCGTCGAGGGTCACCCGCTTCTGTCCACCCCCGCGTTTGTCACTCAGGTGCGCACGGGCCCGATCCACAATGATCTGCCGCATCGCGGTCGCCGCAACCGCAAAGAAGTGCCCGCGGGTTTGCACGTCGATCCCGGCACCCTGGAAGAGCTTGAGGTAGGCTTCGTGCACGAGTGAGGTGGCGCCCATCGTTTGGTCGTGCCCCCGCACCCGGTGACTCGCTATCCGGTGCAGCTCGGCATACACCAGAGGCATGAGCCGCTCGAGGGAGTCGGACTGCCCCGCGCGGATTTGCAGCAAGAGGTCAGTGATCTGGTGGGCGTCGCCGTCGGGCATTGCGCGGAGGTGGGGGCGGTGCAATCTGCTCCCGCCGACGCGCCTCCGGCAACACAGGTGCCGTCACAACGCCAGGGTCAGCTGCAGCCTCCGGAGCACAACTTGATGGTCAGTTGATAGCTGGCGCGCGAGGTCTCTGTCGTTTTGCGGCGCGTGAACTGGCGTTCCGCCGTTTCCTGGCTGCGTGTGCGTTTGAGCGGCAACACCAGAGGCCCGTCTTCCGCCGCACGGAGTATGAGGTGATGCGCTCCCTTGTACGGGAGCTCCACATCTTCATACTCGATGCTGAGCGACAATGGCGACAGCAGAAAGTAGAACCCCCACGCGGAGGTGTGATTCTCGAAGTCGATACGGGCGTTCTGGAGTCTCAGTACCACGCGATCGTTTACGATCTCGCCCTCCACGGGAACAAAGAACGACTTCGGGCTGGCCATCTCGAGGACTTTTCCCTCGAACTCGGGACGAACTTCCGGACGCGTCCCGACAGGTGAGAACACATTGTGCAAGAGAATGGAGCCGGTGTTCGCGATGAACTTGGGATCGATGGGTGGCCTCCAGCTGACGCCAAAGTTGTACCCACTCCCAATGAACTCCCCTCGCACGGTGCGAGCGGCTCCGGCACCTGCCTTTGCGTATCGCAGCACCAGCCGTCCGCTGACCTCGAAGCTGTACCTCCACCACGTGCCCGAGAGATTGGAGAACTCGGCCTGCATGCCGCCAGCAACGGGACCAGCAATCGACTCGCAGTACTTCTCGAACACCAGTTTGGTGAGCTGGCCCGTCAGGTCGACCAATGCGCCATGAGCGACGGCGTGCCAATTGGCCTCCTCGATGCCCATGAGGCTGATCTGTTTGGCCGCCTGGCCATTCACAAACTGTTTGCCCGATGATGACGCGAGACCACCGAGTTTCGATGCCAGGACGTCCTTGGAGAAGTTCACCAGAATGTCGAAGGGCTTGGCCGCGAGCCCAAAAAGCGCGGAGACCAGCTGCAGGCCTTCGCTGATCTGGTCGATGACTTCACAGCGTTCTCCGGCAGACTTGCTCGCCTTGAGGTGTGCGTCGACGATGGGGCCGTAGGTCTTGGCTTTGCCACGCCAGGCATCGAGCTGACGGAGTGCTTTGGTCTTTGGCGATATTCCCTGTGACGGACCCGCGTCCAGCTCGATGTCGGCGGCAAACTCGATGTCCTGAAACTCCAGCTCCTGAATTTCAAAAAGCGGACGGGCGACCGCGAAGGCGCGTTTGAGGCGCGCGGGAGCGCCGACCACCCTGGTGAGTTTCGGCTCCATCGCTTCCCAGTCCTCCTCGACCGATGCGCGCTCGGGAGACGGTGGCAAGGTCGGCAGCAGGGTGCCCAGCGACCGAATGACCTTGGCTGCATGCAGCAGGATCTTCGTCAACTCCTCGACATAGAGCGAGCTGACGTCATCAACGTCTGCGACATGGAAGGTATCACTTGCGGTGAAGCGTCCTCCCGGTGATGTCGCTGTCACTGTGTAGGTCCCGATGGTTTTCGCACCCGACCATGCATAGACGAAGCGGCCATTGGTATCGGCACGAGCCACCAGGGTGATCGGCCTTGGTGGCTTCACTCCGTCGTTGGCCGGGTGCACCACCAGTGAAATGCGGCCATGCTTGGTGGTCGGGCCATCCATAGGGAAGACGCCGCGCAGGATGACCTGTGTCCCGGGGGGAACGATCGGGGGTTGCACGGTGAGCTGCCGCACCCCGGTCAACGATTGTGCGCCGGCAATCGCGGGCAGCATCACCACGGCGAGCCCTAACCAGCAGATGATCGCGCGATTCATTGGCGTGTGCCCGGCACGCGATAGCGAAAGGTGCTCTCGGTCAATGGTGGGTTGGCACGAGCCAGGAAGTTGGTCGTCACGCGGTCCACGCTCCCGGCGGGTGACTCAGCGGGCGTGTCCTCCACAATGCGGCGAATGAGCAGCGTCGCCGGGTCGACCCAGATGGCGATCGGGCGTCCGCTACCAAAGTGTCCCTTCATCTCGCCGGTGAGCTTCAGGTGCGCACGCCCACCGATGGTGTCGCGAACCGCACCAGTCGGCTTGAAGTCCCACAACGACGCAAGGAGCTCCGTTTGGGGCAGCAGAATGGACACCAGATACAGGCTCGTCCCCTTTGTGGGTGCGGCCGTCGTGAGAAAGGCGTTGATCCCCGTGCGGTTGCCATGCACCTCGTGCACCCCGGTCGTCTTCCACCACGAGTGAAAGTCGCCGTCCCTCGTCTCGCACCACAGCGCGACCCGATCGTCAGGTCCGACAAACTCGAACAGGTATTGGCGCGGGCGCTTGAAGGCGGTGCGGAAGGTGAAGCGTTCGACGAGCACGGCGCCGGCGATGCCAGACTCCACGACGACGGTACCGGAATCAGCGTAGGTATCAAGCGCGGCATATGCGGCCCGGGAGCGGTCCATGACCTTCAGGTCTTGCGCGCGACCGGTGGTCGCGAGTGCGACCAGGAGCGTGACGGCGGCTGTCGCACACCGGTACAGACGGCGCCGCATCATGGGTCCACCCGAACCAGCTCGACGCGCCGATTACGGGCCCGTCCCTGCAACGTTGCGTTGGAGTCGATCGGCCGCGTCTCGCCAAACCCATCGGACTGCAACCGGCCCTCGGAGATCTTGTGTTTGGCAACGAGTATCCGCTTGACCGCCGCTGCCCGCCGTTTGGAGAGCGTGAGGTTATAACCGTCGCTGGCGACGTTGTCGGTATGGCCGTCGATGCGCAGCACCCAGTCCGGATGTTTGGCCATCAGCGTGGCGATCGCAGACAACGTCGGGAATGACTCTTCACGCAACGTGTCGCTGTTGAAGCCAAAGAACAGCTGGAAGAGGTCCACCTTGCGCCGCATCACCAGTGCGTCCTCCATTCTCCCCAGCGCGTCGCCACGTCCTGTGCCACGCTCGGGCGCACGGTCGGACGGCGGGGGTGCACTACACTGCGTGGCGATCTTCACCACGCGCATCACGTCCTTGTCGTCGCCACCCTTGCGTCCGTTGGCGAGATGCGGCAGCAGGTCAAGATCCTCCTGCTTGACGCCGCCGATGCCAAACCGGTAGGCGAGGGTCAGCGGATTGGCAGGGTCGTCCAGCAGGAACAACTCCGCGCTATCACCGAAAAAGTTGCCGGCCACGCGGATCACCGGTAACTCAACCCGTCGGTCGTCCACGAGCACCGGAACAGTGGTGGCACCAACGCGGTGCACCGGCACCAACACTTGATGGTCGTAGACACTCGGGTGATCCCCTCGATTGCCGCTCACCGGACCCGCGAATGGCAGGAAGAGCGCGAGTTCGGCCTGCCCCCTGGTCTTGAGTGCGCGCAGCACGGCCGCTGAGGTGCCGATACTCGTCGTCCCGGCAGCGCGCTCGGGGACGTATTCACCAAACTGCTGCAAGTAGAGACTCGCGGTGTCGAGGTCGGCGCGCTGCATGACGCGGCGCACATTCGTCCGCACCAGTCGTGGCTGCTCGTCGAACATCCCCTGCTGCATGGCTTCCGAGGAGTAGGTGAGTTGCACTTCTGTGTTGGATATCGATCGCACGGTCTTGATCGACTCGTAGTCCCCATTGGGCTGGCTGACGGCGGTGGTAATCGTCAGACCTACGCAGAGGGGTATGCGCGGGACCGGCGCGTCGCCCTGCGCGAGAGCTGTCCGATGAGTGACGAGCAGGATCACGCACGCCCGTAGTGCGCTCGAGAAGAATCGCGGCGCTCCCAGTGGAGCGGCTTGACGTGGGTCACGCATGGTCTGAAGCGAGGTGAGAGGGGCGCGAGGTGGCGCTCTTCCCTGTTCACGTCATTTCGCCGACCAACCGGAAACGAGGGTTTCAGCGCGACGGTGTCGTGTCAGACAGCGCCTGAGTCAACGCCAGCCCAACGCGTACGAGCCGCTCTGCCCCTTCAGGGCCGGGCGAGCGCACAGGAAGTCGCACTCGGACCGTTCCCTGCGTAACGGACACGTCGAGTTTTTCTGCGGTAAACCCGGGCGAGCCCTCCTGGAGCCACCAGCGCTCGAGCTCGGTCGTTATGGCCCTGTGCGCATCGGCGGGTCGCGTAACGAGCACCACGAACAGCCGCTGGAATTCGCCACTCCCGACGTCGACACTGATCAGACCAGGGACGCGCATCCAAGCGGTTGTCCCAACATCCAGGAGCTTGCCAAGTGTCAGACCACCGGATGCACTGCGACTGGCTCGTTCATACGCGTCACGCGGGCCGACGAGGAGGGTGACGCCCGGGTCCACCCCTCGGGCGACAAAGGCCACATCCTCGTGGTCGCTGCCATCCGGCCCGTACTGCCACGCGATCGAGCCGGCGATTCCAGTGAGTCGACCGTCACGCGGTGACATCCACCCGTTGCGCTCGGCGAGTGCCCTCCACGCAACCCGGCGCGGGCCTCCCAGGATGTAGCGCACGATGAAGAGACCCGCCAAGAGGGCCGGTGAGGCAAACATCACACCAATGCCAACCCGTTCGACGAGAGCTAGCGATGGCGATGTCACCGTGTTCCAGGCAGCCTGGAGTAGTTCAGTGATCATGATGGGGCGAATGGCAACATTGATTGAAACGCGGATAGCAACATGAGGAGGCCCGCGTGGATCACGGCTTGGCCGGGAAGCGGACAGCCGTCAACGGCTCTGAGCCCCTCCACATGCCTGCCAAGGCATCGGGCTTGGCGGCCTTGGACGTGGGAGCCAACGATTCCTCGGAACCCGTCGCACCCCAGGTGATGGAAATCGCCGATCCACCGCCAATGATGAACTTGCCAGTGTCCGACGCGATAAGTGGTGGCATCGTCGCACTGATCGGAGGGACCTGAGTCCACGTCACCTGCTGCTGTTTGTCGAAGTGGTAGAAGAACGTTTGCGCACGCCACGTGACGATCCACCAGCCAGGCAGCCATCCCGGTATCGGGAGTGAGACACGCGCTTCTCGCTTGGGGACGATGTTGGCACACCGCTCGACCAGGTTGTTCTCGCGCAGGATTCGCGCGAAGGTGTCACCGTTCTGCACGCGCTTGTCACCTTCCCCAAAACCGACCAGTGGCAGATTCCGGGCAAAGGCCTCCGGCATGCCACGCACCGCGAGGAGCTGCGCGCGCGCTCCGGGATTCGGCCACCCCAGCACCCACTCGCACCAGATACGCGTGGCGTCCGCGAGCCACTCGGCTTCTGTGACACCACGAGCCGTACAGAACGGAGCGTACATGGGCTGGCCGCTCCGGCCGCTGCTATCCGTCTTTGTGTGTGTGCGGATGAGGACCGTGTTGCAGTGCACCCAGGTGAAGTGCGCGGGCTTTTGCAGGTTGAAGGGACAGTGTGTCGTCTTGTAGATGGCACTGGACCCTCCCGATTCGCCAATAGCGCACGCGACCATCGCGGCCGGTGGCAGGTCGTTGGCTTTCGCCACTGGCCCTCCGGCATCGATCAGCGCGTCAATGAACTCTTGCGATACCGCGTTTTGTGCAGCCATCGGAGTACCCGCCCGTTGTTCAGAAGAGTTGTGTGACCGCCACGCTCGTGCCGATGCGACAGCGACCGGCGGGTCACTTCGGAGTACGGGCTGGCGAGCTGCTCCCGGAAATGCCCACCTTGCCGGGGAGAATTTTCCGGTTTGACTTCCACTACACGTACCAGCTTTAGATGTGACTCACGACCTCTCTCCGCCCGGGATGACTCCAGCGCTCGTGGGGAACCAATGGACGCCGGAGCGCTGGGAGCGTGCCTCCCTGCTTTTCGACGCAGCCCTCGAGCGCCCCAGGGAAGCGCGCGCGGATTGGCTGGCGTCGACCTGCGCCAACGACGCCGAACTCCTGGCCGATGTCGAGCGCCTTCTCGCCGTGGCCGACTCCGAAAACCTGTGGCTGGACCGGGGGGCCGCTCAGCGGTTCGACGCCTTGATCCCTGTGCGTCAGGAGGACGACACGATTGGCCGCCAGATCGGAGCCTTTCGGCTGGTCGAGGAGGTGGGGCGTGGCGGGATGGGGGTGGTCTATCTCGCCGAGCGCGTGGGCCAGCAGTTCGAGCAACGGGTGGCGCTGAAGCTCGTGAAGCGCGGGATGGACACCGATTTCGTGCTGCAGCGCTTTCACACGGAGCGACAGATCCTCGCGTCGCTTGCACATCCCAACATCGCGCGTCTCCTCGACGGCGGTAGCACAGACGACGGGCGCCCCTATTTCGTGATGGAGTTCATTGCGGGGCAACCGATCGACCGCTTCGCAACAGCACGCGACCTCTCGATCACGGCTCGGCTCGAGCTATTCCTGAAGGTTTGCGACGCGGTGACCTACGCGCACCAGCAGCTCGTGGTGCATCGGGATCTCAAGCCGCTCAACATCATGGTCACACCCGACGGCGTGCCCAAGCTGCTGGACTTCGGCATCGGCCGCATCCTTCAGGCCGACGCGGAGATGGCCACGGCCACAGGCTTCAACGCGCTCACCCCAGCATATGCCAGCCCCGAGCAGCTGGAGGGTCGTCACGCCGCCACAGCCAGCGATGTGTACTCGCTCGGTGTTGTGCTCTATGAGTTGCTGACGGGGACGCTCCCATACACGGTTGCGAGCCGGACACCCGAGGCGATGGCCAGCGCGATTCGCACGACGGAACCGCAACGACCCAGTGCACACACGACCACGCTCTCCGGTGCCACACGTCGCAGCCTGCAGGGTGACATCGATACGATCGTGCTGATGGCCCTGCGCAAGGAGCCTGAACGACGGTATGCCTCTGTAGAGCGCTTCGCCGCCGACATCCGCCGCCATCTCGCGGGCCTCCCGGTCTCCGCACGCCCGGACACATTGCGTTACCGCACAGAAAAGTTTGTGCGCCGAAACGCCGTCGGGGTGGCCGCCGCCGGGTTGGGACTCGTCCTCGCCATCGGAGGCACCGCAGCCGTGGCCTGGCAGGCCAGGATCGCCAGGCGGGAGGCCGAACTTGCGACGCGGCGCTTCAACGAACTCAGGTCCCTGTCGCGGTCGGTTCTATTCGACTACCACGACGCGGTGCGCGATCTCCCGGGCGCCACGCCCGTCCGTGAGCGGCTGGTCCGGGATGGCCTCACCTATCTGGACAAACTATCGAAGGATGCTGGCGACGATCGCACGCTGCGACGCGAGCTCGCGCAGGGCTACTTGCGTGTCGGCGAGGTCCAGGGTGGGACCATGATCTCCAGCCTCGGCAACACTCCCGCCTCCATCGCCAGCCTGGAGAAGGGCGTGGCGATCCTGTCGGCGCTGGTGCGCGAGGACTCTGCCGACGCCGAGTCGGTGGAAGATCTCGCCGGAACATCTCGGATGCTCGGCATGACGCTCTGGGAGACAGGAGATCCGCAGCGGGGACTTGGCCATATGCGGGTCTCCACGCAACTGCTCACACGGCTGGTCGCACGTCCTCCTGTGCCAAGTGATACCTGGTTTCGGTTGCATGCCAGCCAGGACTATCTCGGCCAGATCCTGCAGGGTGTCGGTGATCGCCCCGCAGCCGCTCTTGCCTATCGTGCGTCGCTGGCGGCGCTGGATTCAATGCCGGCGACCGATCGAGAAGGGGTCCGCGTACGGCGTGGCTACTCGGTGGCCTACGAGCACCTCGGCCTCCTGCTCTTCGAGATGGCGCGCTTTCCCGAAGCAGTGGAGAATGTGCATCGCTCGGTCGAAGTGCGTCGAGCGCTCGTTCGCGATGATCCGCTGAACACCGACTACCGCTACATCACTGGCATTGCCCTCTACAACGAGGGAGAGATCCTCGCAGCCATGGGCCGGGTGCGCGAAGCCGAGGCACTGTATCGGGAGAATGTCACTCTCCATGCCGAGCTGCACCGCCGCGATCCCGCGAGTGAGCAATATCGGGGTGGCCTGGCGTACGCCGAGGTCCGCGTGGGTGACATGCTCGTCAGGCAGGGGCAGGACAAAGCCGCCCTGCCCTATTTCGAGAAGGCGTCTTCCCGGCGTGTGGGCGATGTGGCCGCAGACTCCACCAACCTGTGGAAGCGAGCCGCATTGATCGAAGCCGACGCACGCATCGCGCAGGTCATGTCACGCACAGGGCCACCCGGACGGGCCTCCGAACTCCTCGATCGCGTCACAGCATTCATGAATCGTACCCGGGTCGATTCCACTGACGCAGTGATTCGTTCGTTTGTCGCCGAGACCGAGGGTACACTCGCTACCGCGTACGTTGACGTCTCACGGCGGATCGAGGGAAAGGCCGACGGCGCGTGCGAAAAGGCGGAGACGCTTTTTGGGGCTGCTGCGGCGACCTGGCAAGACATGGCCGCGCGCGGCATTGCGAGTGCGCTCGATTCAGCCAAGTGGCGGGGCATGCGCACGTCGCGACAGAGTGCGCAGCGGTACTGCGAGGGCATTCAATAGGCTCGCCCGCGGCGAGCCCCGGCTCAGGGGGCCGCCTCGTAGAACTTGAGGGACGTCTCGCGTTCCAGAGTCCACCGCAGCCCCCACGCGTCCTCGAACAGAATCAGCGGGGCACCAGTCGCATCGTACAACACGGTCCGGCCACGCTCACGACCGATGCGCTCGATCTCGGCCTGCGGACCTACCACCCAGCGCGGCGACTTGCCACCCATGCGCTCCAGCTTGCACCGCACGCCGTATTCATGCTCGAGCCGGTGCAACATCACGTCAAACTGCAGCATGCCGACGGCACCGATGATCGGTGTCGGCCCGGCCACCTCGGTGGGTGAGGTGAAGAACACCTGGGCCGCCCCCTCTTCGGTGAGCTGACGCAGACCGGCATCAAGCTGTTTGCGTTTCATCGGGTCGAGCAACACCACACGCGCAAAGTGCTCGGGCGGGAACCGCGGGACGCCGCTGTACTCCATGGTCCCTTCCTCGGCCAGCGTGTCACCAATACGCAGGTTGCCGCGGTCCACTACACCAATCACGTCTCCCGGCCACGCCTCTTCCACGGCAATGCGCTCGCGTGCCATGAACTGCTGCGGCGACGCGAGGCGAATGCGTTTGCCGGTGCGGACCTGTCCCACTTCCATGCCGGCCTCGAACTTCCCCGAGCAGATGCGCACGAACGCCACACGGTCGCGATGCCGAGGGTCCATGTTTGCCTGGATCTTGAAGACAAACCCCGTGAAGTTTGGCGTCGCCGGATCCACCGGCCCCTGGGTGCTCTCGCGCGGAACCGGCGCGGGCGACAGCTCCAGAAACTCGCGGAGAAAGGGCTCCACTCCAAAGTTGGTCAGCGCACTGCCAAAGAACATCGGCGACAGTTCCCCGCTGAGCACCATCTCCCGATCGAAGGGATGTCCGGCGGCGTCGAGGAGCTCGATATCGTGCATCAGGCGTCCATACGCCTCGTCACCCAACCGCTTGGCCGTGTCCGCGCCATGCAGGGGGAGTACCAGCTCGGCCGCACGCGTCGATCCGTGGTGTTCGTCGCGACCGAAGAGATGCACCCGGTCGAGCCGGCGGTCGTACACCCCTACAAAGGAATTGCCGTCGAAGATGGGCCAGGTGATGGGATGACACTGGATCCCGAGGTCACTCTCGACATCACTGACGATCTTGAGTGAGTCCTCGCCCACCCGGTCACACTTGTTGACAAAGGTGAAGATCGGCGTCCGGCGCTTCTTGCACACCTCAAAGAGCTGGCGCGTGCGTTCTTCCACGCCCTTGCGGTTGTCGAGGAGCATCACGGCGCTGTCAGCCGCCACCAGGGTGCGGTACGTGTCTTCGGAAAAGTCCTCGTGGCCCGGTGTGTCGAGGAGGTTGATGGCGTACCCCTCATACTCGAACTGCATCACACTCGACGTCACCGAAATGCCGCGCTCCTGCTCCAGCTTCATCCAGTCGGACGTGGCATGGCGCTCGGCACGACGCGACTTGACCGACCCCGCGAGATGGATGGCGCCGCCGTACAGCAGCAGCTTTTCCGTCAGCGTGGTTTTGCCGGCGTCAGGATGGCTGATGATGGCAAAGGTGCGCCGCCGGGCGACGGCGGCCTCGAGTTCGACAGGGGTCGCCGTGGGCATGGACGCAAAGTAACAAGGGCCCCAAGCGGGGCCCATGAAAGGTCAGCGTTTGGGCTGCCAGGGGGGCGTGAGTCGCGGCTTCTTCCACAAGTCGGGATTGTGCCGGTAGAGCGTGATCTTTCGTCCGATCACCTGGATCACGTCGGCGCCTAACGTGTCGCTGAGCGTGGCGGCGAGTGGCTTGGGGTCGAGGCCTTCATGGCGCCCGATGGCGATCTTCACCAGCTCGTGCGTGCGCAAGGCATCGTCGATGGTCATCAACACCGCGTCGGTCGCGCCCGAAACCCCGACGTGCACCATGGGGTCGAGATGGTGCGCCTCAGCGCGCAGCTCCGCACGTTCTTTGCCTTTCATCGTTGGGCCGCTCGCTTGCGTGTGAAATAGGGATAGGGATTGATCGGGTCGCCGTCCCACCAGCGACCATTCCCGCGGTACCGCATGAGCTGAAAGTGCAAATGCGGTGTGTTGGGTGGCGCGTTTCCCGTGGTGCCCACATACCCCAGCACATCCCCCCTGGCGATACGCTGCCCTTCCTTGAGTCCGTCGGCGTATCGGTCGAGGTGTGCATAGTAGTAGACAAAGCGCTGTTCGTCATCGATGGCGTACACGGTAAACCCACCCAGCGCATTCGATCGCACCTTCCA
Source organism: uncultured Gemmatimonadota bacterium (assembly GCA_902826615.1). GTDB lineage: Bacteria > Gemmatimonadota > Gemmatimonadetes > Gemmatimonadales > Gemmatimonadaceae > RBC101. Next base: position 1,059,907 of record CADEFN010000001.1, on the reverse strand, counting down.
GACGCTTCCGGCGTCCGCCGAGAGGACCGGTGTACCCCGGGGCGCCATGATGTCGATGGCAGCATGGACCCGGTTGCCGTCCCGTTTTGCCAGGAAGCTGTCCTGCAAACGCGTCGCCGACACCCCGGCCACGGGGATCAGGAGCTCCCGAGCTACGAGAGCGGCGTCATCGTCAGGGATGACGGGTCGCCCAGCTGTCGGTAATGGCGTGGGCGGGGGTGGCGCTGCCTCGGAGTCGGGATAGGGCGACACCGGGGGCGGCAGGGGCGTGAGACCAGGACCACACGCCGCCAGCAGCAGGGCACTCAGCAGGAAAATAGGACGCATGCGAAGCAGAAGAGTTGCCCAATGCACCACCCAATGGAACCCACGACCCTGCCTGCGGTACACCCCCCGGGCCTCCCGACCGACTGAAATCATGCGCATGGCCATCATTCGCCGGACCCTGGCTGCAGCCGCCCTCCTGACCGCAACGGGCTGCATTGTTTTTGTTGGCCCGCGTGATGCCGACGGCGAGCTGCGCGATCTCGTTGCGGCCAAGGCTCGCTGGAATACCAGTGGCGTGAGCGACTATGACATGGTGGTTCGCGCCCTCTGCTTCTGCGTGTATGGCGGACAGGAAGTGCGGGTGACCGTGCGCGCCGGGCGCGTGACGACGGCTACACTCGTGCAAGGCGGCCAGTCACTCCCCACGGAGAACTACTACTCCGTCGAAGGGCTCTTCGACCTGATCGAAAACGCGGTTGAACGGAACGCGAAAGAGATCGATGCCACCTACGATTCCGCGCGGGGTTACCCCCGCCTCTTCCAGATCGATTACTCCGAGATGATCGCCGACGAGGAGTACGGGCACGAAATCGTGAGCTTCCAGCCAGTCAGTCGCTGACGATAGCCTCGGCCTCGATTTCAACCAGCATGTCGGGGTCGATGAGCTTGCTCACCTCGACCATCGACGTCGCGGGCCGGATTGTGCCGAAAACCGCGCCATGTGCCCGCCCGACCTCCTCCCATCGGGAGATGTCGGTCACATAGATCCGCGTTCGTACAACGTCGGCGAATGACGCCCCGGCCTGCTCCAGCGCCTTCGCGATGTTCTCCAGCGTCTGCACGGTCTGGGCAGTGGCGTCACCAACTCCCACCACAACACCGCCGGGCCCGGTGGCGGTGGTCCCGGAGACGTGAATGACATTGCCGATTCGAACCGCGCGAGAGTAGCCGACGATTGGCTCCCAGGCGGTGCCGGAGGAGATGTTGGTGCGGATCATGGGGGAAGGTGAGGAGGTCGAAGAGGGCAATATCTGGAAGAAAGCGTGTGACAGAGCCTGCGCATATCCCCGCGCCATTGCCGCGTCGCTACTTTCTCCGGCATGCGTCCATTCACCTACTCGCGGGCCAACGACTGGAGCGCCGCCACCTCTGCGCTGGCAGACGGCGATGTCTCTCCACTCGGCGGGGGTACCGATCTCATCCCCCTCATTCGGGAAGGGCGCGCCGCGCCTGGCAGCCTGATCGACCTGCGTGGTATTCCCGAGGCCACCAGCATCTCCTGGTCAAACGGTGGTGTGCAGATCGGCGCGGCGGTCACGCTGCGGCAACTCGCCACCGACAAGGCGGTGATCGAGGCCTACCCCATGCTCTCCGAGGCGTGTGGTGCCGTGGGGTCGTACGCGCTCCGCCACATGGGGACCATCGGGGGCAACATCTGCCAGCGTATTCGCTGCTGGTATTTCCGTCACGGCCATGAGTGTCTGCGCACCGGCGGCTCGCACTGTTCCGCCGAAATCGGCGAGAATCAGTACCACGCGATCTTTCGCACCGGCCCCTGCGTCGTTGCGCATCCCTCTGACCCGGCTGTGGCGCTTGTGGCCCTCGAGGCCGTCGTGCACGTGCAGTCAGCGCAGGGCCAGCGAGAGATCCCGATCGCCGACTTCTTCCTCACCTCGCGCGACCGACTCGATGGAGAAACGGCCCTGCAGCCGGGTGAGGTGGTCACCGGAATAATGTTGCCCGCGCACTCGTCAGGCGGGACGCAGTTCTTCGAGAAGGTGATGCAGCGTGCAGCTTGGGACTTTGCCCTGGTGTCCATTGCGGGGATCAAACGACGCGATGGCGAGGTCCGGCTAGTGCTTGGCGGCGTGGCCAATACGCCATGGCGGGTGACCGACTCCATCGAGGAGGACGTCGCATCAGGAGGGCTGGCCGAGGATGATATCGAAACCCTCGCGCAGCGCGCGCTCTACGACGCCGAGCCTCTCTCCGGAAACGCATACAAACTTGATGTTGCTGCTGGCCTGTTGCGCCGCGCCATAACCACCCTCGTCGCCTGAGTCACTCGACCATGACGTCATTTCGTGCCGCCGTGATGTCTGCGCCGCATGCACCACTCACCGTCGAGGCGGTTGCTGCGCCGCGTATCGAGCGCGACGCCGCCCTCCTCAAGGTGACCTACTCCGAGGTGTGCGGCACCGACGTCCACCTGCACCACGGGAAGCTCAGCGGGGTCCCCTACCCCATCATTCCCGGCCACGTGTCGGTAGGTGTTGTCGAAGAACTCGGGAGCCGCATTCGCGACGTGGAAGGCCGGGAGTTCCAGCGCGGAGATCGCGTCACCTTCCTGGACGTGCACGAGACGTGTGGTCGATGCTACCACTGCCTCGTCACGCGGCAGCCCACCCGGTGTCCCGCTCGCAAGGTCTACGGCATCACCTACAGCTCCAATGAAGGACTACTCGGCGGATGGGCCGAGGCGCTGTGGATGAAGCCGGGTGTGCACATGGTGCGGCTGCCTGACGAGCTGGACGAGCGGACGTTCATCGGGGGCGGCTGCGGTCTCGTCACCGGTATGCACGCGGTGGAACTGGCACGGATCGGGCTTGGTGATTCGGTGGCCGTGCTCGGGGCTGGCCCGGTGGGTCAGTCCATCGTTGCCCTGGCCGCGCTGTCCGGCGCCGACCGCATCGTGTGCATTGGCGATCCATCATCCCGGCTCGACTTTGCGCGACGCATGGGCGCCACGGATACGTTTGGTCTCGACCTGCCCGCCGAGGCGCGCGCCGCCGCGGTCAAGGAGATCACGTCGGGCTTTGGTGTGGATGTGGTCATCGAGGCCAGCGGTGCCCCAGATGCCGTCCTCCAGGCCTTTGACCTGGTGCGCGACGGCGGACGCATCGTGGTCTGCGGACACTACACCGACAACGGGGACATTCGCCTCCATCCCCACTGGCATGTCAACCGCAAGCACATCGAGCTGCGCGGCTGCTGGGGCTCGACGTTCGCGCACTTCCATCGGGCGGTGCGTGTTGCCGCCAAACACGCGGATCATGTTCCCTGGAAGGAGATGGCCTCGCGGCAGTATTCACTGGGCGAGGCCAGTCAGGCATTGCAGGCGGTTGCACAGCGCGAAGTCACCAAGGCGCTGATCGTTCCGGGCTGACTACCGCAGGTCACCGCTTCGTCGTTGCCGTTCGGCGATGTCGAACTGGAAGGTTTGCTGTACCACCTGCCGCACCTCCTGCCCTCCTTTGCGGGCTGGAATGTAGAGTCCATACGGCACCACAGTCGTGACGGCATCGGCAAACTCGGGATGTGATGCGCTCACGACGCGGAAGGTGGCCATGTCGGGTTTGCCCGAGCGATCGATGACAAACCGCACAGTGACGGCGCCCGTCACCCCTGCCACCCTGAGCGAATCCGGGAACCGCGCCTGCGGCCCGCGCGGCAACACCTGGGCGGCGACATCGACCTGATCCACGGTGTACGTCGTTTCGGCGGGCCGGCGACCGACGGATGAAGTGGCCGTGATCACCACTCGTCCGAAGGTGTCGCGGACTTCCTGAGCCTGTGCCGTTGCCGCACGTGGGACGAAGACGGCAGCTGCGACAGCTGCGGCAACCGCAGCCAACCTGGGAGCGAGCGACATAGCAGTGACTCCTTTGGAGAATCGATCTCCCCATGGTTGTGATGGCCTGGGAAATCGTCAAGCTCGTCCGCTGACCACCCAGCGCCCCGTCAGGATGATCGCTCGAGCCATTCACACACACTTTCGTTGACTTATTTCCTGAATCCCGATAGCATTGCTCCCCATGACAGGACCGCTCAGCGCAATTCCGGGGTTCCGGGGGGCCAAAGGAGACATTCTCGAGGCCCTCAAAAAGCGGCAGCCCATGAGCATCAAGGATTTGGCTGCCGAGTTCGGAGTGACGGCGAATGCCCTTCGGCGACACCTGAAGGAGTTGGAAGCGGACGGCATCGTCGAATACCGGCGAGAGATTCGCGGGGTGGGAGGGCCGGTCTTTACGTACCAGCTCACAGAAAGGGGGGAACGTCTGTTCCCTCACAGTTACGATGTTGTTCTGGCCCAAGTACTTGAGTCGGTGCAGCGCCAGTACGGTAGTGAGGCGGTGGTTGAGCTCTTCCGGGGGCGCTGGCGCGAAATGGCCTTGAGGGCGAAACCGGAACTCGACCTTCTGCCTTTACCTGAGAGGGCCCGGCGCCTCGCCGAGATGCTGAGCGCCATGGGCTACATGGCCGAATCAAGCGGCGACGCCGACTCGGCCACCATTCGCGAGCACAACTGCACGATCCAATCGGTCGCGAAACGCTTTCCCGAGGTCTGTGCTGCCGAGCAGCGCTTTATCGGGGAGGTGCTTGGCGCCGAAGTCATTCGGAGCACCCATATCGCGAAGGGCGGCAGTTGCTGTGAGTACTGCGTGTCGGAGCCGGCGGGGATCGCCCGGCGGCACCACGACGAACCGAAGGATGAACCGGCGGGCCACCGCCAGCTGCAGGAGACCAAATGAGTTCGGCCATCGAAGCCCTGGTGGGCAAAGAGTATCAGCACGGATTTGTCACCGACATCGAGGCGGACACCATCCCGCCCGGCCTGAGCGAGGACGTCGTCCGGATCATCTCGAAAAAGAAGAACGAGCCGGCCTTCATGCTGGAGTGGCGCCTCAAGGCGTTCCGCCGCTGGCAGCAGATGACGGAGCCCAAGTGGCCTAACGTCACCTACGAGCCCATCAACTACCAGGGCGTGTCGTATTACTCGGCCCCCAAGACGGCGAAGCCGCTCGGCTCACTCGACGAACTCGATCCGAAGATCAAGGAGACGTACGACAAACTCGGCATTCCGCTGCACGAGCAGAAGCTGCTGGCCGGAGTGGCCGTTGACGCCGTGTTCGATTCGGTCTCCGTCGGGACGACGTACAAGGAAGAGCTCCGGAAACACGGAGTGATCTTCTGCTCGTTTGGCGAGGCGGTGCAGGAGCATCCGGAGCTGATCGAGAAGTACCTCGGCTCTGTCGTGCCCTACAGCGACAACTACTTCGCCGCGCTCAACTCGGCGGTGTTCTCCGACGGATCGTTTGTCTACATCCCGAAGGGTGTGCGCTGCCCGATGGAGTTGTCGACCTACTTCCGCATCAATGCGGCTGACACCGGCCAGTTCGAGCGCACACTGATTGTGGCCGACGAAGGTGCGTATGTGAGCTACCTCGAAGGCTGCACGGCGCCCAAGCGCTCCACCAACCAGTTGCATGCCGCGGTCGTGGAGATTGTCGCACTCGACAACGCCAGCGTGAAGTACAGCACCGTGCAGAACTGGTATGCGGGCGACGAGGAAGGAAAGGGTGGCATCTACAACTTTGTCACCAAACGTGGCAAGGCGATGACCAACTCCAAGATCTCGTGGACACAGGTGGAGACCGGCTCAGCGATCACCTGGAAATACCCCAGCGTGATTCTGCAGGGCGACAACTCCACCGGCGAGTTCTACTCCGTGGCCGTGGTCAACAACCGGCAGCAGGCCGACACCGGCACGAAGATGATCCACATCGGCAAGAACACGAAGTCGAACATCGTATCGAAGGGCATCTCGGCCGGAAAGGGCCAGAATTCGTATCGCGGCCAGGTGAAGGTGATGCCGAAAGCCGAGGGCGCGCGCAACTACACGCAGTGCGACTCCATGCTCATCGGGAATGCCTGCGGTGCGCACACCTTTCCGTACATCGAAGCGCAGAACAACACGGCGATCATTGAACACGAAGCCAGCACTTCGAAGATCGGCGAAGACCAGATCTTCTATCTCAAGCAGCGTGGCATGAGTGCCGAACACGCGGTGTCGATGATTGTCAGCGGGTTCTGCCGCGAAGTGTTCAAGGAACTCCCCATGGAGTTTGCGCTCGAAGCCCAGCAGCTGCTGGGAATCTCTCTTGAGGGATCGGTGGGGTAGGGTAGGGGCGGAGGCACGGGAAGCACGGGTGGCACGGGAAGCACGGCACCAGGCCTCCCGCTCACTGTCCCCTGTTTCGCTGACACTCGTGCTTCTCGTACTTCTCGTCCTTCTCGTCCTTCTCGTACTTCTCGTACTTCTCGTACTTCTCGTACTTCTCGTACTTCTGATTCAATGCTCACGATCACGAACCTCTCCGCCAGCGTTGGCGACAAGCAAATCCTCCGCGGCATCAACCTCACGGTCAACGCCGGGGAAGTGCACGCCATCATGGGGCCTAACGGCTCCGGCAAGAGCACCCTGGCGCAGGTCATAGCCGGGCATCCCGGTTATGAAGTGACCGGCGGCTCCATCGAATACGAAGGCAAGGACTTGCTGGAGCTCGAGCCCGAGGAACGGGCGCATGCCGGTGTCTTCCTCGCCTTCCAGTACCCCATCGAGATCCCGGGTGTCACCAATGCCTACTTCCTGCGCACGGCGTACAATGAAGTGCGCAAGGCGCGCGGCGAAGGCGAGGTCGACCCGATGGACTTTCTCGATGTGATGGCCGAGAAGCTCAAGTTGGTCGAGATGGACGAATCGATGTTGCATCGCTCGGTCAACCAGGGTTTCTCTGGTGGCGAAAAGAAGCGCAACGAAATCCTGCAGATGGCGGTGCTCGAGCCGAAGCTTGCCGTTCTCGACGAAACCGATTCCGGTCTCGATATCGACGCGCTGCGGATCGTGGCGGATGGGGTGAACAAACTTCGCCGTCCCGGCAATGCCACCATCGTGGTGACGCACTATCAGCGGCTGCTCAACCACATCGTTCCTGATTTTGTCCACGTGCTGGCCGGTGGGCGCATCATCAAGAGCGGCGGCAAGGAGCTTGCGCTCGAGCTCGAAGCTCGCGGGTACGACTGGCTGCTCGAGCACGAGACGACGGCGGGAGCGGCGCGATGACCACCGAAGCACGTGACGCCTATCGCCAGCAATTCGGTGGTGCCACGACCGAAGGCGCTGAGTGGCTGCGTGCGCTCCGCACCGGGGCCATGACGGCGTTTGACACCCACGGCTTTCCGACCACCCGCAACGAAGACTGGCACTTCACCAGCCCTGCGCCCATCATCGAGGCCGCGTTTGCCCCGATGATGCCAGCGTTAGGCACGCTCACCGCCGCCGACGTGGAGCCCTTCCTCGTGCCCGGCACGGAATGGGCGACCCTTGTTTTCGTGAACGGGAGGTACGCGCCTCAGCTGAGCCGCGTGGAGCACCTCCCGGACGGTGTGCGCGTCATGAATCTCGCCAGTGCGCTGCTGGAAGAGCCCACCCTCGTGGGCGCGCACCTGGGCTCATTGGCTCGTTACGACCAGCAGGCGTTTGCGTTTACCGCGCTCAACACCGCACTGCTGCGGGATGGTGCCTTCCTGCATGTGAGGCAGGACACGGTGGTCGAGACGCCGATCCACCTTGTCTACCTCTCTGATGCCGGTGCCGAAGGTGGGGTGTCGTATCCGCGCAATCTGATTGTCGTGGACCGGCACGCCAAAGCCACCATCATCGAGCAATACGGTGCCACCGGCGATGCCCGGTACTTCACCAATGCGGTCACCGAAGCGGTGATTGCCGACGGGGCCACCCTCACGCACTACAAGGTGCAGCGCGAGGGGCGAAAGGCCTTCCATGTCGGGCACATCGAAGCGACCCAGGGCCGCGATTCGCACTTCATCTCGTTCTCGTTCGCCACGGGTGCCGCCCTCTCTCGCAACAACATCTACACGCGCCTTGCCGGCGCCGGGTGCGGCGCCACGCTCAATGGGCTGTACATGCTGGATGGGGAGCAGATCTGCGACCACCAGACCAGCATCGAACACGCGGAACCCAATTGCTACTCGCGTGAGCTCTACAAGGGCGTGCTTGACGACAGTTCGCATGGGGTCTTCAACGGAAAGGTCTACGTCCATCCCGTGGCCCAGAAGACGGATGGGAAGCAGACCAACAACACGCTCCTCCTTTCCCCGCGCGCGCGCATCGACACCAAGCCGCAGCTCGAGATTTTTGCCGACGATGTGAAGTGCACACACGGCGCCACCATCGGGCAGCTCGATGATCGCATGGCCTTCTACCTCAAGAGCCGCGGCGTGGGCGCCGAGTCGGCCCGTCAGCTCCTGACCTATGCGTTTGCTGCTGATGTGCTGGAAACCATCGAGCTGGAGCCACTCAAGGGTGAGCTGGAGAAGTCGGCGTTGGAGCGGTTTGTAAGCAAGTAGATGGCAGACCGATGGGCGCGCGGATGCGCTTCAGCGCGCAACATCCAGCTTTCAACGTGACTACCTGACTTCAACATCGGCACTCTGTCTCACTCTGTGACCACCCCTACCCTCGCCCCCCCACAGACTCCACTCGACGTGGAGCGCGTGCGTGCGGACTTCCCGATCCTCGGGATTTCCGCGCGAGGGAAGCCATTGGTCTACCTCGACAACGCGGCCACGAGCCAGAAGCCGCGTTCCGTGATCGAGGCCACGTCGACCTACTACGAAGCACAGAACGGCAACATCCATCGCGGGGTGCACTACCTCAGCGAGCTCGCCACAATCCTCTACGACGAAACCCGGGCCACCGCACAGCGGTTTTTCAACGCACGGCATGCCCACGAAATCATCTTCACCCGAGGTACGACCGAGGGCATCAATCTCGTCGCTTCGGGGTTTGCGCAGAGTGTGCTGAAACCGGGAGACGAAATTGTGCTCTCCACACTCGAGCATCACTCCAACATCGTCCCCTGGCAGCTGGCCTGTGAACGCAGCGGCGCTCAGTTGCGGGTGGTGCCGGTCACGGAGAGTGGTGAGCTGGACATCGAGGCCTATCACCAGCTGCTGAACGATCGCACGCGCCTCGTTGCCATCACCTGGGTCTCCAACGCGCTCGGCACCATCAACCCCGTGCGCGATCTGGTCAACGCCGCACACACACGGGGCATTCCCGTGCTGCTCGATGGCGCGCAGGCTGCGCCACACATCACGGTTGATGTGCAGGAGGTCGGCTGCGACTTTTTTGTCTGCTCGAGCCACAAGATGCTTGGGCCAACCGGCGTGGGCATTCTCTACGGCACGGAGGCCTGGCTCGACCGTCTCCCGCCATACCAGGGAGGCGGTGACATGATCGACACCGTCACCTTCGAGAAAACCACCTGGGCCCGGCTCCCCTCAAAATTCGAAGCGGGAACTCCAGACATTGCCGGCGTGGTCGCGTTCAAACACGCCATGGATTATCTCGACCGTGTTGGACTTGAACGCATTGCCGCGCACGAACACGAAGTCGTGGAGTACGCCACACGTCAGGTGCAGGAGATCCCCGGTTTGCGGGTGATCGGCACCGCCGCGCAGAAAGCGGGTGTGTTGAGCTTCGTCATGGACTGTGCGCATCCGCATGACATCGGCACGATCCTCGACAGCGAGGGGATTGCCATTCGTGCCGGACACCACTGCGCGCAACCCCTCATGCGGCGTTTTGGGGTGCCCTCAACCGCGCGGGCCTCGTTCTACCTGTACAACACCCGCGACGAAGTGGATGTTCTGGTGTCGGCGCTGCACAAAGTCCGCTCGCTTTTTGCCTGATCCATGGAACTCGGCGCGTTGTACCAGGAGGTCATTCTCGAGCACAACCGGTCGCCACGCAACATGCGTGAGCTGGCCGATGCCTCGGGCTGCGCGCACGGGAAAAATCCGCTCTGTGGCGATGAAGTCACGATCTGGCTGCAAGTGGAAGGCGACACCGTCTCCGACGTGACATTCATGGGCAACGGGTGCGCCATCTCCAAGGCGTCTGCCTCCATGATGACACAAGCCATCAAGGGCAAATCGCGCGCCGAGGCCGAGGAGCTCTTCGCGCGCTTTCATGCGCTGGTGACCGGCACCGGCTCTGCCACGGACCAGGAACTCGGAAAGCTGCGTGTATTTAGTGGTGTCGCGAAATTCCCCACGCGGGTGAAGTGTGCGTCGCTCGCCTGGCATGCCATGAAGGACGCCCTGAGCCAGGCCAGTCACTCGAAAACCGACACGCGAGACGCCACACCGTAGCTGATCCGGGGGAGGGGAATGCGGTGTGCACGTCCGGAGTTTCCCCACACTTTCCGCCCCACACGGATCGCGCACTCTCGTCCGGCACACCGCAAACATCCCATCCACCCCACCCCACCCAACCCTCGGACTGCTACCTCAGTCGCACGAGACGGTCAGGCCGTTGCCCGTGCCACTGCGAAGCCCAGATCCGGGCTCTCGCCCCACGTCACGTCGCTGACACCGGCCGGCACCGCAAACAGCGTCCGCACCACGCGGGAGCTGCGTTCGGTAAAGCCCGAGGCCCGTAACGACGCCTCAATCACCCACTCCCAGCCATAGCGGTTGTGGAAGTCGCGGTCGGCCACGCCTAACAAGTCACGCATGGCGGCACGCAGCTGCAGGCTCTGCTCGTCTTCGGCGCACATGGTCCGGTTGAGGAGCGAGCGATCGGCTGCCAGCTCGGCGAGCATGGCTGCCTGCTGCCATTCCTGCGCCGTCCACGAACCGAGCTGACGCACCTGCTCGCGCACGGCGTACGGCAGGAGCGCGGCTTCATTCCGGCGGAATGTGGGTCGCGAGAACAGGTCCGACATCGTGCGAGCGAGGCCCGGCAAACGGGTGCGGCGCGTAAGCCAGTCCACCAGATCACTCGGGGTTGGACGTGGGCGCGCAGAAACCGCCTTGAGAATTGCAGAGGCGCCATCGGACTCATCGAGCCCGAACACCACACAGGTGCGCGGAAGACGGCGGGTGGCGCGAACACCAGAGTCCGGTGTGGCCAGGAGACAGAGCGGGCACCAGGGCGCCAGCTCCATCTGCGCCTTGACCTCGTTGGTCGTCGGACGGGCAAACGCAGTATCAAGCAATGCCACGGCACCTAGCGCCGGCGCCTCATCGGCGATGCGGCGCGCCATGACGTACGGCGGCTCGAGAATGAACAACGGGGTCTTCATGTGCAGCACGATAGGATGCGAGGTAAAGGCTGTATACTGGGAGAAATACGAGGTAAGAGCAGCGAGATTCTCACCGGTGTGTCACGAAGGAGTGACGGGCCGGTTAGCCTCTCTTGGTAAAGCGAAATTGTGAGGTAAGAAGGGCCACCCCGTGCTGAATCAGGCGTGCGCCTGGGGGGGCTCCTGCCCGAATGTGGTCAAATGGCCCGAGTCGGCTGATCCTTCGGCCGGAGACTCGCCGTCCGAGACCCGCAGCATGATCGCAAACCGCATCAATCCCCACTCCGTCGTTATCCCCAGCACTTTGCGAATGCTCGCCCGATGGAATTCCACGGTGCGTGGACTCACCCCGAGGGTTTGAGCCATTTCCTGCGACGAGGCGCCGTCGCCAATCATTCGGAGAATTTCGCGGTGACGCGGAGTGAGCCGGTCGAGCGCGGGATGCTCCACGGCGGCGCCGTCACGAAACGAGCGCCGAGGTACTCTTGGTGAGATGAACGGCTTCGCATTGCTTAACACGTGATCGATCGCCGCGTTGAGCTCTTCAGCCGAGGATTCCTTGGGGATGAATCCATTTGCGCCGGAATTGATGGCAAGGTCGGCCAGGGCACGATCCACATGCATGGTCACCACCAGCACTTTCAACTCCGGGAACTGCTGCCGCACCATCGGCAGGAGTTCGAGCCCGTTGATGTTGGGCATGGAGAGGTCGAGCAACAACACGTCCGGCTTCGTTTTCCCCAGCGAATCGACGAGTTCGCGCCCGTCGTTCACAATCCCTACACACAAAAAGGAGGGACGGAGCAGCGCCTTCAACCCCTGGGACATCAGGGGGTGATCGTCACAGATCAGAACGGCGGCGCGTCGCAAGGGTCAGGAGGACAGGGGAATACTCACCCGAATAGTTGTGCCTCCGCCCGGTTTCGACAACAGGGAGAATGAGCCGCTCACAAGTCGGGCACGCTCCTGCATACTAATGAGGCCGAGCCCGCTGGCCCGATCGGAGTCTGCGGTGTCGAACCCGCGACCGTTATCGGTGACGGACATCACAAGATTTTTCGGGGATACCTCGAGGGCGATCTCTGCGCGGGTGGCGGCGGCGTGTTTCGCGACGTTGCGCAGGGCCTCCTGGGCGATGCGGAAGAGAATGATCTCTCTATCGCGGTCCAGGATCCGGCCGGCCGATTGCGGGACCCGTGCGGTGACGTCGAGGGAGGTGATTCGGGTGGTGTCACCGGCAAGCTGAACGAGTGCGGGGCTCAAGCCTCCCTGATCGATGATGGCGGGATGCAGGCGGTGGGCGACCCCGCGGAGCATGGTGCCGAGGTCGGCAATTTCCTGGCGGATCGCCGTGGAAAGAGCGCGTTCGTTGGTGGTGTCGGGGGGAGCATCCATCCATTCGCCGACATCGTGCTGCAACATGGCCACGCGCTGGAGAGCATCGTCGTGCACTTCGCGGGCAACGTAGGCGCGTTCTTCTTCGTGCGCGGCGATGAGCTTCTTGGAGTAGTCGCGGTGGAGGGCCACGAATCGCCGCTGATAGAACACGACGGCGATACCCAGTGCGAAAACGATGACACCTACCGCGAGGACGGCTCCGACATAGATGTAGAAGACGTTGTTTCCACCGGGCATTCCATTCCCTTCCAGACGAGTATGAATGCGACTGTGTCCACCCCAGCCTTCACAACATACACAAGGCGCGCAAGGTCCATCCGCGCGGGCATCAACATCGCCGTGACCGGGTCGACCACCACGTACGCCGCGTAGTAGAGCAGGACTCCGAGACACGCCCAGAACCAGTCCTGCTGCCGTATCCGTTCCGGTTCTCGCAACGACCGATGCACGATGGTGTACGCGATGGCCGCGGTGATGATCAGCAAGCGAAAGGGCGATGACACCGCCTTGAAGCCGGCAACCTCGCCGAAGTACGCAGCGATGGCGATGGTCGAAATCGCGAGCCCCGGGATGCCGAGCCTGAAGGTCAGCCGCATGACCGGGCGTGTTTGCCAATAGGCGAGCGCCCAGAGAAGTGCCGCGTCCTCAATGGGATTGGCAATGGCGAGGAACCAGAGGTTGTTACCGAAGTGCTCAGCAATGAAGAGCTGGAGCACATCGCTGATGAAAAACGCGAATCCCCAGACCCCCATCCACTTGCGTGCGAGGGGACGCGGGTCTGGCAGGCCTACCACCGCAAGCGTGGGGAGCAGTTGCGTGGCGACGGCGGCACTTATCACCGCCGCCTGCCACCACACTAGCGACTCCACGGCCTGGTTCATCCAAGCCTGAAAGCCGAGCCACACTAGGCCTGTGACGACCCACGCTCCCCAGCCCCTCACGGGCACCCGCCTGTACCAGCTAACTCAAAGAGGCGATCCGGGCGGGCAAAACGGAGGACAGGGAATGTGGCCGTCGAGTAGCACGGCTTCCTGGGAAGCAGTGAACGCAGTGGTGCTCTTCGCCACGCGGCGAGTTGACGTGATGTCCTCGCCCTTGGCGTCCACACCGACCAGCACCATGCGATAACGACCATCCTTATCCAGTCCGTGGTAGATCCGCATGCCATAAACCCCTTCTTGCGCGAGCAAGTCCTTGAGACCCGACGCAAAAAAGAACCCAGCCTTCTCACTGGCCGGCGCCGAGCGCTGGTACCGCTTGGTCAGGTCGATGGCGGTTTTGAGGCGAATGCGCTGGTTGATCGGCTTGGGCAGGGGCTTGGGGCGCGACTCTTTTCGGGCTGTCATGAGTTCTTCTCCGGTTTGGATGGTCGGTTAACCGCGCAAAGCGCTGAAAGTATTCGGGCAGAACGGAGGACACGGGATGTGCCCGTCAAGGGCACCAACCCCACCGTCTCCCGTCAGGTCGTTGCCATTGGCATCGGCGGCAACCAGCACCAGTTCGCGCCCCCCTTTCGCGTTCCGACCATAGTAGAACCGGAGATACTGCGCGTTGGTCTGGGACAGGAGTTTGATCACAGCATCGCGAGAGAACATTCCCCCCAAGTCACCCTCTGCTGGGGCTCGAGACCCCTGCACCGTCACCCCTTTCCGGTGACGCTCTGTCATCTCGGTCGCTGTCTTGAGATCGATCTCGTGATTTCGTGGTTGCGGTGCCGTCATCGTCCAGCCTCCCAGGTATGTCGCGTTGCATGGTGCACCCACCACCCCACGCGCGGAGTGCGGGTCAGAGGTCCGGCCATGTTAGCGCACGGCAGAGCTCGTGGATACTGGGGGTTCCCCGAGGGTCCAAACGGATCGGTGCGGTGCGGCCGGGCTTGTGAATGCCTAAGTGGTCCACCTATCGACGGTCTCGGCATCGTCGTGTTCGAATGCACCCGTCATGCGTTCCACTTCATCGCGGCGAATGCCGAACTGGCTCGCCAGGTTGCGCCATTGCTTCACCACGCGCCGCACGTCGATCGCGGTCTGCTTCGCGTCGTTTTTCTTGAGAAAGAACTCTGGCGCTGCGTCGACGGCACGCTCGATCGAGGCCGTCGTGTCGCCGTCAAGGTTGATCGCCGTCGACAGGTGGCGCGACTTTGCGTGCGCCGGTACGGGGTTGAGATCGTATGCCGGGGACAAGCGCCAGGCGTCACCATCGAACAGCACAGCGTGATTGCGAAGGTGATCGTCAAAGTTCGATGCGAGGATGTTGAACGCCAGCCTCCGCCAGAGCTGCGCGCCGTCCTCCGCCGCCGCGCTTGCGACTCGCCTCAAGGCGTCGAAAATCTCGACGTAGCTTCGCTGATCACCGTCAGCCGCGTCGAGGAGGCTCATCGCCGAAAGAAACGGAATGCGCCGGTCTCCCTTGCGATCAAATCGGCGTACGATGAGCACGACCGAATCACCGACATCTTGCAGCCCCGCGTCAGCGACACTGATGCCGGCTCGCCGAGCCAGCTCGAGCATCACCCGCTCCCACCGGATCACGTCGATGGTGTCGGCCCGATCCGGAAACTTCGCGATCGCGAGTGCCCCGTGATCGAGGACGGACGCTTTCGGCCTTGCGCCGCCGAGCGAGGAACCCGGCGCGAGCAGCAGGCGTACAGCGTTGTCTGCCTCCACGGAATCCGGGTCGTCCGCGAGCGCGTTTGCGGCATTCAACAGCGCCGGCAACTCGATGAGCGGTGGGACATGCGCTTGGCCTTCGTCGACACCGAACGGTGCGACGAACGGTCCGTCTTCCACCAAGCGGAAACGAAGTGCACCCTGGCGAACGACGTCCGTGACGCCGAGCAGAAAGTCGATCTCTCGCGGAGCGCGGGGCGTTGTCCGGGCCTCGCGCGCGCGCTGCGCTTCGTTGCGCGTGATGAGTCGCCGTCCCCAGCGATCCGGCGCCGAGTCGCCCAGCGAGCCGAAGAGTGCGCGCCCCTCGGCGGTATGAAACGCACCTTCCTGCGCCGGCAACGCAGGGCCGAGTGCGTGGCGCACGGGGTCCGCGAGCCATTCGCGATCAAACTCGAACGACGCGCGTTCGCGATTTCGATCACGGTGCGCCCACAAGCGGCCGACGGGACGCGTGATACCATCGAGCTCCATGTAGACGTATGCGGTGGGGCTGGTCATTCGTGCGTCCCGTCCTGCTCTCTGACGCCGGCGTTCGTATTACTCGATGTGTCGGTTGCGGCGCGTTTGCTTCGTTTGGCCCGCGGCCGACGCGACGAGACGCGCTTCGGGAGACGCTCAGCCTCCAGACTCAGGCCGACGGTGTCTGTGTCGGCCGCTGCGAGACGTGAGATCCGATCACCGAAGCCGAGCACCCAGAGCACCGTCGCGTAGACGCCGAGGCTCACGCCGGGATCGCCGCGCTCTACGCGGAGGAGCGTCGGTCGAGTGATTTGCGCACGTTCGGCGACCATCATCGTGGTGAGGCGACGGCGGCGACGGGCGTGCTGGAGATCGGTGCCGAGGGTGGCGAGCTCGCGGCGGGTGGTGATCGGGAGGATCGGTGTCTTCCGTGGCATTAGTAATGCTAAATATCATTTCCTTTAGCGTCAATACCGGAAACTATATTTTCCATTAATGGATGCCGGCCTACTTACCTCGCGGTGCGCACAGAGGTCCGCGCGACCGGAACAGACTGGAAGCGGTTCGGCTGAAAGCGCGCGGTTCGTACGACGGCGGGGTCTTGTCATCCAGCGGCTTCTTCGTCGCGAGGGGCCGTCTGTGAGGCAAAGCGATCGTCGCGCCACCGCCGTTCGCTGTCGGCAATCAGGGCGTCGACGCCGCGCTGCTCCCGTGGCGTAAGGTTGGCCGCGCTATCGCTTCCTCTTCAGCCGTCGCCTGGGAGTGCGGGGCCAGCACCAACGCAAATGCGGTCACGACTGTCACGAGCACTTCGTGCGCTACACTTTGCCATGGGCCTCCGCCACACAAATGATCCAGAGCACGGCATCGACGGTGGCCAGGGTGGTTTAGGCCTGGATCACACGGGCTGGGAGAGGCGGCCATGGCGCCGCCTGATGGGTAGTCACCGGTGAAGGCGGGCTTTGTGGTGGCGTTCACCCACGAGATGCGCCTGGAGGTCAGCGACCACGCGCGTACCATGATGGTCGCGCTCTACGAGATCTACCGCCAGCACGTAACGTCGGTCCGACAGGCGAGTGAGTCCGCAGTGCAGATGCAATGGAGCCTTTGGGCCTCAGCGACGAAGAGTTCTGGCACCTGCTGGCGGTCATGCACACTGTGGTCGCTGTACTCGATGCCCACGCAACGTACAAGTCGGCGGCATAACAAACGATTGCCACTGACACCCGAGTGTGATCAGGAGCGGTCGGGACCCGCCCTCAGCGCTCCAACTCCAGCTGCGCGCGCGTATCAAGCACGCGACGCACCGCGGTGGTCAGCAGCTCTGGAGTGAACGGCTTGCCAAGAAACGCCGTCGGCGGCACCCCCGGAGACTCGAGATCCTCACGATACCCGGACATGAACAACACCTTCATCCGGGGCCGTGTGGCCCGCAGCCGCTCATACAACTCGACCCCCCGCATGTACGGCAGCACCTGATCGGTGAGCAGGAGGTCGATGCCGGGGGCATCGTGCGTGCTGGCAATAGCCACCTGCGGATCGCTCGCTTCGAGCACGGTATACCCCGCGAGGCGCAGCACACGGGTCGCCAGCAGTCGCACGCGGTCATCGTCTTCCACCACGAGCACGGTTTCGTGCCCACTCGGCCCCATCTGGGGGGCCGCCGCTGCCTGCTCGTCCACGTTGCCGGCGGCGACAGGCAGGTAGACCGCGAAGGTCGAGCCCTTCCCCTGCTCGCTGGACACGGCAATCCCGCCACCGCTTTGCTGCACAATCCCGTACACGGTCGACAACCCGAGCCCGGTGCCTAACGCCTTGGTAGTGAAAAAGGGCTCGAAGATGTGCTGACGGGTCGTCTCGTCCATGCCGGTGCCGGTGTCTTCGACCTCGAGCACCACAAAAGGTCCGGGCGCGGCATCCGCGGTAATGAGGGCACGCGGATCGAGTGACACCGCCGTGCGAGTGCGCAGCACAATCCGGCCACCCGTCGGCATGGCATCGCGCGCATTGACGGCGAGGTTGAGAATCACCTGCTCGAGCTGACTGGGATCGGCCAGCACATGACTGATCGCCGAATCGAGGTCGGTGTCGAGCACAATGTCCTCGCCGATCAGCCGCCGCAGCAGCGCCTCGATTCCCGAAACGACCGCGTTGAGATTCAGCACGCGGGGTTCGAGGACCTGCCGCTTGCTGAAGGCGAGCAGCTGGCGAGTGAGTGCCGCCGCCCGGTGTGCCGCCGAGGTGATCTCCTTGAGATCGATCACAGCGGGTGCGGGCATGTCAGGTCTGATGGCGGCGATCTGCGAGTACCCGATGATCGCGGTCAGCAGGTTGTTGAAGTCGTGCGCGACGCCACCGGCGAGACGGCCGATGGCCTCCATCCGTTGCGACTGTTGGAGCTGCGCCTCGAGCGCGCGTCGCTGCGACACATCGCGCACAATGGCGAGGATCTCCACCACCACCCCGTTCCGTTCGATGCGCTGTGCGGTCGCCTCGACCTGCACACTGCGGCGGTCGCGCGTGAGCAGGTTGAAGGGTTGCGGACCCGGGGAATACTCGGCACGCGCCACCAATGACTCGAAGTGCTGGCGGGCCGCGTTCACGTCGCGGTCGACCACGAAGTCGGTGAAGAGCCGGCCCACCACGTCCTGGGGCGCAAAGCCGGTGAGCTTGCTTCCCGCCTCGTTGACCGACGTCACACAGCCCTGCGGATCGATGGTCCACATGCCATCGAGTGCATTCTGCCACAACTCGCGATACCGCACTTCGCTTTCGCGCAGCGCCACCTCGGCACGCTGCCGCTCACCGGTTTCCATGATGAGCGCCACGAGGTCGGCAATCGATCCGACAAAGACCTGCTCATCACTGCGCCAGGCGCGCCGGGATCCGACGTGATCGAGGCACAACGCCCCGACCATTTTGCCGCGCTGACGGATGGCCGCATCGAGCTGCGATCGCACGGCGGCATCACCCGTCCGAACTTCGCCATCATGCTCACCGGTGCCGTCGTGTGCTTCGACAAAGCGGTTGTGTTCGAGAGCCTCGAAGTAGGCCGGCGATTCGCTGCGCGAAAAACGCTGGCCACCGCTGTGGACGCCGATCGCACTGTCAAACGATTCGATGCATCGGAAGTGCTCGCGCCCGGGCTCGAAGACCCAGATGGCCACGCGCTGCACCTCAAGAGTGCGTGCGACCAGCTCGGTGAGTTCAGAGTAGACCGCTTCGGTGTTGCCAGCCGCGAAATCGGGGCCGCGGAGCAGGTCGAGGAGACCAGCACTGGCCGCGCGCAGACGGCGGTCGCGTTCCACAGCCTCGAGCCGTATCTGCTCCCGGTCCTCGCGATTGGCCCGTTCGGCCAGCTCACGCTGTACCGCCGGCACCAGGCGTTGCAGCCGATCCTTGTTGACGAAGTCCTTGGCACCTGCCCGCATGGTTTCCACCGCGCGGTCTTCACCCGCCACTCCGGAAATCACGATGCACGGCAGGTCGGCGGCCGTCTCACGCAACACCTCGAGCACCGTGAGCGCCCCAAAGCTCGGCTGCGAGTAGTCGGCGATGACCAGCTCCCACGACTTCTCCAGCAAGGCGCGACGAAAGGCCACGGCGTCGTCAACACGTGTGGTCACCACCGTGAGACCACCGCGGGTGAGCGCGCGGCGCACAAGCTCGGCGTCGTCGGGGGAATCGTCGACGATGAGGATGCGGCGGGGAGGCGACCCTTTCATCCCGGGAAAACTACGCTTTCGTCAGCAGAGGTGCACGGCAAAGGCCTTGAAGGCCACCCGGATCGATTCGCCATTCGTGAGACCCAGTTCCGACACCGAGGAATTGGTCAGCATGGCGACAATGGGAACCCCGCCGACATCAACAGTCACCCGCGCCCACGGACCATGCGGGTCCACGTCGGTTACGGTGCCAGCAAAATGATTCCGGGCAGAGGAGGCCTGATGTTCGCGCGACAGGGTGACCTCCTCTCCCCGGATGACCGCATGGGCAGGCCCATCCGGAACATCACTCACGGCGTGAACGGCCAGTGCCCCACAGGTAAAGACCACGGACCGCGATCCACCTCCTCCCACGGGATCTCCAGTGACGGTGCCAGCCAGCACATTCTCCGCGCCGAGAAACTCTGCGACGTAGGGCGACGCGGGCTTCTGAAA
Organism: uncultured Gemmatimonadota bacterium; assembly: GCA_902826615.1. GTDB lineage: Bacteria > Gemmatimonadota > Gemmatimonadetes > Gemmatimonadales > Gemmatimonadaceae > RBC101. The sequence goes on along the minus strand of CADEFN010000001.1, from coordinate 1,039,999 downwards.
GACCTCGGCCGTTGGCCCCGCCTGCAGCATGCGACCCGCGTCCAATAACACGGTCACGTCGCCAAGGAGCCCGGCCTCGGCAAAGTCGTGAGTGACCTGCAGAATGGTGATGCCCCACTCACGGTGCAGGTCCCGCACCAGGCGTCGTGTAGCATTCCGCCGTTTGGGGTCGAGGGCGCTGAAGGGTTCGTCGAGGAGCAACACCCGCGGCTGCTGGGCCAGTGCCCGCACCAGTGCCACCAGCTGTCGTTCGCCTCCGGAGAGCGAGGCGACACGGCGCTCGATCAGTGCCTCGATGCCAAATCGCGCGAGGAGCGTAGACGGCAGGGTCTGCGTGGCGGCGCCATAGGCGACGTTTTCTCCAACGCGGAGATGCGGAAAGAGGTAGGCGTGCTGATACACCAGCCCCACACTGCGGGCACTGATCGGGGCCGTCGTGACCTCACGCCCGGCGGCGAACACTCTGCCTCGGGCGGCTGGCACGATGCCCGCGATGGTCTCGAGCAGTGTGGTCTTGCCCGAGCCGGCCGGGCCAATCACCACGCCCCACGATCCTTCTGGCACCTCGAAGCTGATGTCCTCCAGCTTGAAGGCTCCCTGCCGCGCGGACAAATGCTCGACGCGAATCACGCGGTCACCGACCGGCCGCCGGTGTCGTCACTTCGCAACGCGCGCAACAGGACAAGGGGCACAAGCGCCAGCACAACCAGCGCGGCCGCGACGGGCACCACCTCGTTCAGGCCATATGTGGTGAAGCGATCATAACTGAGCACACTCACCGTGCGCGGGGTGTGCACAAGAATGACAATCGCGCCAAACTCGCTCACAGCGCGCGCCCACATCACCACCGCCGACGCCAGGAGACCACGAAATGCGAGGGGAAAGGTGACGCGACGCAACGCGCGCCACGGTGTGTCGCCGAGTGTTTGGGCCACCGCCTCGTAACGCGGATCAACACGCGCAAAAGCCTCCCGCGCGCCGCTGACAAAGAGTGGTGCCGACACAAAAAGCATCGCCAGCACGATTCCAGCCGAAGAGCCCACTACCCGCAGCCCAAACGTCCCCAGCACCTGCCCGATAGTGGACTCGCGTCCGAACACCAGGAGCAGTGCGATGCCCGCCACCGGATGCGGTATGAGCAGTGGGAGGTCGAGGGCACCGGCGACCAGCGCTCTGCCCCGAAAGGAGCGCCGCGCAAGGAGGTACGCCAGCGGAGTGCCGAGTACCACCCCGACGAGAGTGGCCAGCGTGGCCGTGATCGCGGTGAGGGCGAGCGAGGCCCGAAGCTCGTTGTCGTGCAGCAGGCCCAGGACACCTCCGGTGCCTCCACGCGCGAGGAGTGCACCGACAGGGAGGAGTAACACCACCAGCAGCAGCGAGGCGAAGGTCGCGGCAAGCACCCGCCGCACACCACGGCCGATCGTGTCACTCGGTGCTGGGGATGACGTCATGGGGAAGTCGGTGTCGCGAGAAACGCCGCCGGAGAATGTGCCGTATGACGGTCAAGTATATTGCCTTGTCCGCTTCCCCTCACATGACCTCATTCGCTGTTGATGTACGGCATGTCGTAAAGCGATACGCCGGCCATACCGCCGTGCGCGACTTGTCGCTGCAGGTTCCGGTCGGTTCCGTGTACGGCCTGCTCGGCCCCAACGGCGCTGGAAAGACCACGACCATCCGGATGTTGCTGAACATCATCGCCCCGGACGAGGGAAGTGTCTCGATCATGGGCGCGCCCAACGGCAACGCCGGGGTGCTGGATCGGGTGGGTTACCTCCCGGAAGAACGGGGCCTCTATCGCAAGATGCAGGTGCGGCGGCTTCTCCGCTTCCTCGGCGAACTCAAGGGAGTGAAGGGTCGCGACGCGGATCGCCGCATTGACGAGTGGCTGGAACGGCTGTCGCTGCGATCGAGTGACAAGGACTGGGGCCTGGCTAAAGTGGACGAGCTCTCGCGTGGCATGCAGCAGAAGGTGCAGTTCATCGGCACACTGCTGCACGATCCCGACCTTGTCATTCTGGACGAGCCCTTCAGCGGTCTCGACCCCATCAACGCGCAGGCGCTGAAGGACACCGTGCTCGATCTCAAGCGACGCGGCAAGACGGTCATCTTCAGTACTCACCTGATGGACAACGCCGAACGGATGTGCGACGCCGTCTGCATCATCTCACGGGGTGAGAAGGTGCTGGACGGCGCGGTGTCCGAGGTACGGGCGGCGCATGGCGGCAATCACATCGCGTTAGGGCTGGCGGGCTCAGCGAGCCCCGAGGTGCGCGAGGTGCTCGGCGACACTACCCTGGTGCGCCGGATGGATGCGTCGAGCCGCTTCTTCGAGATCGAACTGGCCGAACAGGCCAGTGCCCAGGTGTTGCTGCAGCGCCTGGTTGGGGCCGGCGCCGTCGTGGAGCGATTCGAGAAGGTCCAACCGTCCTTGCACCAGATCTTCCTCCAGAAGGTCGGTGCCACGGGCATTGAAGATGGAATGAGTGGCCATGGATAAGTTTCTGGCGGTCGCGCGTCGTGAGTACACCGAACGCGTGCGTTCGAAGTGGTTCCTCTTTGCCACGTTCTTCGGCCCGCTGATGATGGCGGTGCTGCTCTTTCTTCCAGCCTGGCTGGCCGGGCGTTCCAAGCCCTCAGCCGATGTCACCGACATTGCCATCGTCGACGCGTCGGGTCAGAACCTGGGCGCGCGGATCTCTGAACGGATGCCGCCGGGTGGTCCGGTCCCCGAGGTGCGTGTGGTGACGCCGGCCGAAATCGCGGCGGCGGAGAGCACCCTCACGCGCGAGGTGCTGGACAAGAAGAAGACGGGATATCTGGTCGTGGATGCGCTCACCGTCAGTGGTGAACGGGCGCGGTATGCGGGCCGGAATGCCAGCACCATCCCGGACATGCGCTTGATTGAGGGAGCGGTCAGCCAGGCCGTGCTTGGCAAACGATTCGAGGATGCCGGTCTCGACGGCGAACGTGTGCGACTGCTCTCGAAAATCGACATGCAGTTCAAGACCGAGCGCCTGAGCGAACGCGGGCGTGGCGACGCTGGTGAAAACGCCGTCGGGCTTGCCTATGCCGTGGCGATGCTTTTGTACATGAGCATCGTGTTGTACGGCCAGTCGATCCTGATGGGGGTCATCGAGGAGAAGAGTCAGCGCGTGGCCGAAGTGGTGGTGGCCTCGGTGTCGCCCGACAAGTTGCTGGCGGGCAAGGTGGTGGGTGTGGGCGCGGTCGGCATGACACAGCAGCTGGTGTGGGTGGGCTCGGCGCTCCTGCTCATGCAGTTCAAGGACCGGATTGGCGCGGCGCTTGGCCTGGCGGCGTCGGGGCCGTCCTTCACGATTCCCGAGGTGTCGGTTGGCACCGCCGTGGCGTTTCTCGTCTTCTTTGTGTTGGGGTACACCCTGTTCTCCAGCATGTTTGCGGCAGCCGGATCGATGGTGTCGAGTACGCAGGACGCGCAGCAGGTCGCCACACCACTCACCTTGCTCATCCTTCCCAGCCTTCTGCTCCTGGCTCCAGTGCTGCTCGAACCGAGTGGCACACTGGCGCGGGTGGTGACGCTCATCCCCTTCACGGCGCCAATCCTCATGCCGGTCCGCATGAGCCTGACGAGTGTGCCGATAGTGGAAGTGCTGGGATCGATGGCGTTGCTGGTGCTGACCTGCCTGGGTGCCATCTGGCTCGCGGCACGTATCTATCGCGTGGGCGTCCTCATGTACGGCAAGAAGCCGTCGGTGACCGAAGTACTGCGCTGGGTGCGTCTGGCGCGTTAGGCGCCGGAGATGCGGGCGGCGAGCGCGCTATAGGCGGCGCTCCCGCTCCCGTCGGCCGGAAGCACGGGCGCGACACACGACACGTCGCGCCGGAGGGCCGCCCGGACAGCGTCGCAATCCGTGTCCCCCGGCTTGTCGAGCCTGGTGATCACGACATCGGTTTTCTGCAGCGGGTACCCCACATCAGCACAGAGTCGGAGCACACGCTGGGTGGCGCGCAGCGACGGCACCGAGGGATCAGCTACCACCACGATCCGCGCGGAGAGGTCGAAGGCGGTGATGACCTGCTCGCGCACGGGGCTGCGCATGGCGATCACGGCAATGTCATCCCCCGCGAATCGAGGCAGCAGCGCTCGCACATTGCCCGGCAGCAGGCGCGGTGGAACACTCAACGCGCGCGCTTCGGGGAGCCGCGCGAGCGCGTCATCGAGATAGAGCTCCACCACACGAGTCCGGCGCGAGCGCCGGAGTGCCTCGGCCAGGTGATGTGCAACCCCTACGACGTTCGGCGTTCGCCGGTCGGCGTAGAGGGTAAGCACCATCAGCGGCTCAGACGGTGCCGCTGGTACAGTGCGTGGCGAAAGCCGACCGGAGGTCGGCGGCGATCGCATCGGCCGTCCGGCTCTCGATTTGCCAGCGCTCCATCATGTAAACGAGTTTGCCGTCCTTGAGGAGGGCGATCGATGGGCTCGAGGGTGGATAGCCGGTGAAGTACGACCTGGCGCGTTCCGTCGCCTCCACATCCTGACCCGCAAACACCGTGGTCAGATGTTCTGGGCGCGTCGTCGACGTCTCCAGTGCCATCCTTAGCGCCGGCCTGGCCATCCGCGCCGAGCAGCCGCAGACCGAGTTGACCACCACCAGCGTGGTGCCCTGCCCGTTAGGCACGGCCGCTTCGACATCGTCGACGGTCCGCAGTTCGGCGAATCCGATGCGGGTGAGGTCTTCGCGCATGGGAGCTACCAGGCGCTCATCGTACATCATTCGTCGCATACAGCTGGTCTCGGTTCGGGAATGGAACGCGGCACAATCGTCCGGCCGTCAGTCTTCGTGGTCGCTCTCGCGCACCAGGGCAAGAAGCGCATTCTGTGGCACCACGAGATACCGCTCGTTTTCGAAGGTGATCTCGACGGCCGCCTTCCGGAAAAAGAGGGCGTAGTCGCCAGTGCGCGCCTGCATCTTCACGAACTTCTGCCCGGGCTCACGGGGTGTGATGCGCCAGGGCTCGTCGCCAGACTCGTTGAAGTCGGGCATGGGGTGCCCGGGGCCGGTGGCCACGATATGGCCGCCCTGCACCGCCTGGGATTCCATCGCGGTCGGCGGAAGGTAGAGACCCACGTTGGTCCGCTCCTCCCCGTCTTCGAGGCGAATGAGGACCCGGTCGCCCACAACTACCAGTCGTTTGTTTCCGCGCTGCACGTGCCGTTTTGGTCTGGTTCAAATCGCGGCTGGGGAGGCGAACCGCGAGAGGTGAGTGATGAGATTCCGGAGGCATGCGGTATGGGACCCGCATGCCTCAAATATATGAGGTGCCCTTGTCCGGTGTCGGGCTCAGCTGGCCGGACGAGGGCGCACGAGGTGGAATTCGCTCTGCCGCTTGAAGGCCCATCGCGGCCGTCCATCCTGCCCGACGATGAAATCCTCTTCCTGCGCCACCCGGACCGGCTGCCCACCCCATTCAGGGACCGGGCTCGTCGTCTGGAGCTCCGACGAGAACCACATACCCGGGATCACCGGGGCGTCGCCGCGGCCCGGCACGCCTTCCTGATAGTCCCACAGTCCTATGACGGGACCGGCACCATGCCCGTGCATCCCGATCGGGTGCGAGTACATCGTGCCCATGACCCCGGTCGCCTTGAGCTTCGCCAGTGAGCCACGGAGGATCTCGTTCCCGGTGCGACCGGGTCGCGTTTCCTCGAACAGGAAGTCCTGCAACTGGTTGGAGTTGGCGAGCGCCGCGCGCAGCCCTGCGGGAGCCTCGGTTTCTCCTTCACGCAGAACGTAGCCGCTGTGCTGGGTGTCGGTATTGAGCCGCAGCGCGGTGACGCCGACGTCACACCAGAGCACATCTCCCGCATCGATCACCGGATTCTCTCCCATCAACTCCGGCAGGGTGCCCTTGCGCTGGATGGCGATCGAAGGCTGGAACCAGGTGGTCAGGCCGTTGTCGGCAACCATCTGGCGCCACCACCACACAAGCTCCTGCGTCGTGGTTTTCCCGGGCGTAATGATCTCGCTGGAGAACATGCGGGCGACCTGCGCGTGCACAAACTGCGTCAAGCGTCCGTAGAACTCTTCCTCTTCGGGAATGCGCGCGGCGATGAACTCCAGCGGCAGGAGTTCCGTCCGCTTGTAGCGCACGGTCCATTTACGGCCGAGTGCCAGCGACATCCCCTCGTGCTCTCCGTGGGTGAGTCCGTCCGCAAAGGCATGGGTGCGCGAGACATTGATGCCGATCACCTTCGGGTTGCGCTCTTCCACCACTTCCTTCAGCACCTGCCACTGCGCATCCCCCCACAACTCGGCCTGACGGGTGTTGACCGGATTGGCGACCACCTTCTTCGCCCGGTACTCGCGATAGATGTTCCCCTGCGACGTCCCGCCTAACGCGAGGCGTTCGATGCAGGAGCCATCGCCCGGATCGGTTTTGGCCGCGGCGGCGCACTTGTCAAAAAAGACGTAGATGGTGCGGCGCCGGGCGTAAAACGTGGTCGGGGAGACGAGGGAGCTGAAGGTCGGGTCCTCGTTGTATTCGCGCGCCGGAATGACCCACATGTCCACGCCGTGTTTGCGCATGAGCGCCGGCAGGACGGTTTCCATGCGCTTGCGCAGCCACCGCTGCTGCATTTCGGCCTGCTCACGCTGTGTGCCAAAGGGGCGCTGCGGAGCCTGTGCGCCGAGCGCAGGCGGAACAAGGGCCGCGAGCCCGAGGGCGGCGGCAGCAACTGAACGGAGCAACATGAGGGTGCGACGGTTGGCGGTGGAGGTCACGACAAGGGAAGCTCTCGTTTCGTCCCGCCGCTGTCTACCGCCCAACGCCTACTTGCGGCCTTCGACCGCCTGCAGCGTGTGATCGCGGTGTTCCCGCTTGAGCATCCAGCGACGCACCAGCTGGACCACACCGGCGAGCACGCCGGCATAGAGGAGGACCACCAGCACGCGCGCCAACAAAGTGTTGACCGCCAGAGCGGGCCAGTCACCAAAGGTGGCGCGCACCGACCCCAGGCGCTCGACGCCAAGCCCGATGAGTCCCAGCGACACCAGCAGTTCGGTCGCCGCCTCGGTCAGGGCAAAAAGGGGGGCGCGCGAAATCCAGCGTTTGAGGGTGAAGCTCCCCAGATGCAGCGTCGCCATACCGAGGACAATGAGCTGTCCCACGACGAAGGCGGCGCCCACATAGAGCATACTCTCGTTAGGCCCAACCGTCAGCGTCAGGGCCCGGTAGAGACGCACCACAACACCCGTGACCACGCCCACGGCCACCGACGAGAGCCAGAAGCGCTTGGGCGGCTCGTCGAGGGCAAAGCTGCCGGTGACCTGCGGGAAGAACGAGGCCATGCCGTGAAGTTAGGGCGGTTGTGGTTCGGGCAGAAGCGGAGTGGATCACAAAGCCGCGAGATGCGGCACGCGACACGTGGGACCAGCAGCGGTCAGCGGCTTACCATTCGTCCCACAAAACGCAGGCTCTCCACGACGTGACGGCTCCAGTACGCCCAGTCATGGTTTCCGGGCCATTCGGCATACTCGTGCGGTATGCCCGCCTGCTGCAGCTCGTACCGGAAGGCGCGATTCTGGGAGAGGAGGCCGTCGTCCGTCCCGATGTCGATGAAGAGTGATGGCATACGACGTCGATCACGGCTCCACAGCTTGCTGGCCAGGCGCGCCGGGTCGCGTGACCACCAGGCGGTGGTGTCCGGGCCGAAGGCGGGTGCGATCAGGGGCCAGAAGCGATCGCCCCAGCTTTCCTGCATCCGGGCCATCGTCTGGATGTAGCGCGGTGGGTCGGTTCGCGTGCCGTCGAGGAGCGGCGAAAGCACGCCGGAATGCGAAGCCGCCGCGGCAAACACGTCGGGGTAAGCAAAGGCAATGGTGAGCGCGCCATAGCCTCCCATGCTGAGTCCCACGATTGCACGGCGCTCGCGGCGCGGCTCGGTGCGATAGGCGCGGTCCACAAACGAGACGACGTCGCGCGCGATGTAGTCGTCGTAGTGGAGCCATGGCACACAATACGAATCGACGGTGTCACCAGGGCGCGCGGTAAAGTCGCGACGGCAACCGGGGTAGTCGCCGAGGGCATTCCAGGTGGTGTACCAGCCGTCGTCGCCATCGGGCATGACGACGATGAACTCGGGACCGCCGGCGGCGACCAGTGAATCGAGGGCGCGGTGGATGAATCCTTGAGCGACCCAGTCGGTCTCGCTGCCCCAGAGGCCATGCAGGTAAATGGCGACGGGGTAGCGTCGGCGTGACTGGGCGGAGTACGACGGGGGGAGCCAGGTGACAAAGCGCTTGTGAACACCTAACGACTGCGCCCAGAACGTGACGGTATCCACGCGACCCGCCGATTTCGCGGGGGGCGGTGTGATGGCGACGTGACGGACCTGGCCGAAATTCAGCTCGGGGGGGCCCCCCGCGTCACCGATCGTTTGCTGCGCCAGCCCATCCCGCCCGATACACAGCCCGGTCAGCAGCAGCGCCATCAACCCACCCCTTCCCCACCCCGTGCGCCCCTGCCGCGTCCCTGCAGCCCTCATGGCACCGCCGCCATGCACTCAATCTCCACCCTGGCACTCAAGGCCAGCCCATTGGCGCCCAGAGCCGAGCGCGCCGGCTTGTTGCCCGGGAAAAACGTCGCATACACCTCGTTCATCTGATCCCACTCGCGCATGTCGGCCATGAACACTGTGCACTTCACCACCCGCGACAGCGACGACCCGGATTTCTCCAGCACTTCCTTGATGTTGAGCATCGTTTGCCGAGTTTCCGCCTTGATGCCACCAGGCACCACCCCGCCCTGCGCGTTTGCGGCCGTCCCGATCTGCCCCGCGAGAAACAACAGATTCCCTACCTGCACCGCAGGACTGAAGGGGCGCGTCGGTTTCCCGTAGGGCGTAATCCAGGTGACGCCATTGTCCGTTGCATAGGTGCTGGCGTCGGGCGCCGGCGCCGTCTGTGGCCTGGAGTTCGAGCAAGCGGCAAGGACAACCGTGAGCAGGAGAGCAAGAAGGCGCATGTCAGATAGGGGCAAATGGGGACGCGGACCGGGACCATGTGTATCCCCTCTCCCGCTCACGCGCAACGGAAGTCTCAGCGTTTCCGCACCAGCCACAACACCGACTCCGTTTCCGCTTCCACCCGGCCACGGGAGTACACCAGCGGGAAATACTGATCGTTCCCCCAGAGCGGCAGCAGGTCGCTGTAGTGCGGGCTGCGCGGATCACCGGACTGCCCCGGCACATTCGTCACCACCGACTTGTCAAAGTCCTTGAGATCGATGATCTCGCGGAACGAGGCGCCCGCACTCTGCCGGAAGTTGGCTCCCCCGGTCGCGTACACCGTGTTGGCATCGCCACCCCGTGAGACCGCGGCGAGATCGTACTTGGCCGACAGGGGATGACGAAACGTCGCGACATGAATGTCGCCATACCGCCACTTGGACTGATCAGCGCCGAAACGGCTCGTGAGATCCGCAACAGCATCGTCCAGCGCGCCGAGCAGGGCACTATCGAGCGCGGCACGACCTCCGGGGTGCTTCGAAAGTCTCGCGGGCTCCCAGGAGCCTTCCAGCCACGAGTACGACGGTCGCCCAGCCAGCATGGCACCAACATCGGGCCGATCCTTGAGCTCGGTGCTGATGACACGACGGTAGGCCGCCGGTGCCCACGCGCTGAAAAGGGTCGGGGCCACCTGATCACGCGACATGCGCCGGTTCCAGCCCTCGAGCATTCTGATCTCACGACGCTCACCGACACCCAGCGCCCTCGCAGCCTCGATCAGGCGCGGCACCAGCGCCATCGCCAGCGTGGAGAGGTCATCGTGCTGAAAACTCTCGAAGTCCTGTACGGTGAAACGACGCGCCTCCCCCACCAGCTCTTTCACCCGGTCAATGCGATATCGCGTCGCCCACTCATACGCGATCGGCGTGGTGTATCCCTTGGGCAGAATGTTGTGGTTCGCTGTGGCAATGAACCCCTCTGCCGGATTGTAGGCCCGCGGGAGCTGCATGCCTGGCACAAACCCTGTCCATTCGTGCGTGCCCTCACCGGGAACGGGGAGAAGACCCGACCAGGAGCGGCGCGGCATGATGCCCCCGGCGACCCAGCCGATGTTCCCCGCCACATCAGCGTAGATCATGTTCTCACTCGGCATCAGCCAGCGCGTCATGGCCTGCTGGAAGTCGCGCCAGTTGCGTGCCCGGTCGAGCACCAGCGACCCCAGGTACGCCGCCGTCCCGGGCTCGCTGTGGACCGACCGAATGGCAATCGCACGTTTGCGCGTGCTGTCGATGGACACCACCGGGCCATGGACGCTGAACTGGAGCGTGAGCACCCGATCGGGCGCACCCTTCACCCGCACGCGTTCTCGAATGGTCTTCAGCGGGCGCCACGCGCCGCGAAAGCGGTAGCAACCGAGCGAACCGGCCTGCGCTCCAGGACAATCACCTAACGACTCGACGTACACATCCTGCTGGTCCATCCCGACCACGGTGAGCCCGAATGCAATGCGATCATTGTGCCCGATGGCGACCCCGGGGCTCGCTGGCTCTCCAGCGCCGATCACGTTCCATCCCGGGGCCACCAGATGGGTCAGGTAGCGGACCGCTGGGTTGGTGATGACCCGGTGCGGGTCGTTGGCGAGAATCGCCCCACCCGTCGCCGTCTTCGTCGGGCCCACGACCCAGTTGTTGGAACCCTCGACCCGGTTGTATGCGATGTCGCCAAACGTCGACCCGAACCCGCCTAACGAAGCAGAGGACACCCCGGCCAGGTCGAGCCCGGGCGCGGGATCGAGAGGACGCACCGGATCGGCAGGCAGCAATTCGTCCACACGGGCCGCACCGAGTGCGGTCACCAGCTGTGCCCGCAGCACCTCACTCGACGCATTGCTGACCCCCGACAACCCCGTGGCCCGTGCGAGCGGAACGGTGATGTCCCAGGGCTCGGGCTTGAAGCCGAGCAGTCCGAACTCGGGTGGAAGGTCGTCACCGACGGCGGCAATGCGCGCATTCACTCCCGCCACAAACGCGGACACAATCGCCTTGGCATCGGGGCCATACGCCGCCCATTCGCGGGACATGTCGCCGCGATAGGCAAACAAACGGGCACCACGATCACGATCCACTGCGGCAGCGCCAAGCACCTCGGCCAGTCGTCCCTCTCCCTGCCGGCGCCACATCTCCATCTGAAAGAGCCGATCCTGCGCCGCCACATATCCCTGGGCGAAGAAGAGATCATGGGTGTTGCCGGCGTAGATGTGCGGCACACCCCAGCGATCACGACGCACCTCGACCGACCCACGCAGCCCCGGCAGCACGTGGGTTGTCTCCGGAATCGCCCCGGGAGCGAGAAACGTGGCAGCGGCGGTACTCGACGGAGCAGTGTCGACGACGGGCATGCGCGCTCCAGCGACAAGCGCAAAGAGCGCGACCGGTGCAGCGAATCGAGAATGGAGGGAGATGGTCATCGCGCACGTGGGGGTGGAAGCGCTGCCAACCTGTCACCCCAGCCGCGCATTCGGTAGGTCAGCCCGGACCGAGTCGTGCTTCCCGTGCCTCCCGTGCCTCCCGTGCTTCCGCTCTACCGTATCCAGTGCCCGAGACGGCCCCAGCGAATATCGGTGATCGCCGGGAGGGGACTCAGGCAGTCGCCACGCTCCGAGCACTCGGCGTCCCACGAGTAGTACACAAAGAGGGGACGCCCCCGGAAGTTCTCGCGAGGCACGATGCCCCAGTACCGCGAGTCCTTGGAGTTGTAGCGGTTGTCACCCATCATGAAATAGTGACCGGCGGGAATCACCAGCGGGCCCCAGTTGTCATGCGTGGGTTGCACCGGCGCGTCACCAAAGCGCGAAGTCGCAAGCGCGTACTGCTTTTGCCAGTCAAAGAGCGGGCTGACTTCGTTGGGATCACCCACTTCGGACTCGGCGCCATATCCCTGCCGCTGCTCAATGCCATTCACGAAGAGCTTGGCGTCTCGCATGTGCAGCGTGTCGCCCGGCAAACCGACCACACGCTTCACCAGGGTCGGATTCGGATCCCACGGCTGATCGATCTGGTCTGGCGACTTGAAGACGGAGATGTCGTACCGCTTGGGCTCCGCGTACCCCGGCAGGTTAATGCTCGTGAAGGGGATGTTCGGCCCGTAGGCCAATTTGTTGACGAAGAGCCAGTCGCCGATGAGCATCGCCGGGATCATGCTGCCGGACGGAATGCGATAGGCCTCAACGAAAAAGATGCGGATGAAGAGGAAGATCGCGACCGTGCCGAGAAGCCCTTTGAAGTTCTCGCGCCACGAAGTGGCAGGCGTCGCCTTGCCGCGCGCGGCACTGACGACGTTGCTGGGTTTGCTGGAGGCAGCGGACTTCCTGGCCACGTGGGAGTGCGGAATGCGGGGAGGAGGAGTGCGGAATCGGGGGCAAATCTAACTACGCAGCACACCGTGCGCGGTTCCAGAATGCAGCGAGGCGCGCCCTGATCGGACGCGCCTCGACACCTGCCGGAGAGCCGAGGCTCAGGAGAGGTGCTTGCTGACGAGCTTTGTCATTTCGAACATCGAGACCGTCTTCTTGCCACCGAAGACCGCCTGGAGCGCGGCGTCGGCGTTGATGTTGCGACGGTTCTTTGCGTCCTGGAGCTTGTGCTTCTTGATGTAATCCCAGAGGCCCTTGGCCACCGCCGAGCGGGGCTGCGGCTTGGGACCGATCACCGCGGCCAGTGCGGCGCTCGGGGTCATCGGCTTCATGAATGCCGGATTCGGCTTGCGCTTCGCAGCCTTCTTGGCTGGTGCCTTCTTTGCAGCCGCCTTCTTCGGGGCTGCCTTCTTCGGGGCAGCCTTCTTGGGGGCCGCCTTCTTTGCTGCCTTCTTCTTTGCCGCCATGGTCAACTCCTGTTTGTTGTTGCGTGTTTTCCCGGTAAAACAGCATAGCAACGCGCAAAAAAGGTAAAACCACTCCGTGTGTGCGCAATAGGTGCAAAGGCATTTTCGCTGGGGAAAAGGCCACTTTCCCTAGGGAAAACGCTGTTTTTCTCTGTGCACGCGTGTGAAACGAGCCGCCTGACGAGTGACTTACACTTCGCGTGAAGAGGCGAATTCTCCCAGCAAATGCACCATTCGCACGTCGAATGGGTCTGCCGTGGCATCGTCATCAGCGACCGTTTCGCGCTCGTGTGGTGTCTCGAGAATCAGCGGAATCCCCTGCGCGCGAGGGTCGGCGAGCAGCCAGCGGAACGGCTCGACACCAATGCGTCCTTCGCCCACGAGGGCGTGGCGGTCCCGATTGGAGGCGAACTCACCCTCACTGTCATTGCAGTGAAAAAACGCGGGCGCCTCACCGATCACATCGCAGAAGCGATCAAGGAGCCCACGCAGCGCTTCGGGCGACGATGTGAAGTCGAGTCCGCTCGCAAAGAGATGACAGGTGTCCAGACCATACCCCGTCCGGTGACGCAGCCCCGCCGGCACGCGCGCGAGCATGGCGGCAATCTCTTCCGGTGTGCGCCCCATCGTGCGTCCCGCACCCGCCGTGTTCTCCACGAGCACACGCGCGCTCCCGGGCACGCCTTCCACGGCCCGCACAATCGCATCGCCCACACGATCGAGCGCCGAACCGGGATCGCCATTCTGCGCAGAACCGGGATGAAAGCAGCAGGCGAAGGCCCCCAGGACGCTGGTGCGTTCGAGTTCCTTTTGCAGACCCAGCGCCGCCCGTTCGTACTTCTCGGGCTCGGGCGAGGCGGTATTCAGCACATACGCCGCATGCACCAGGCAGTGCTGGCGATCGAGCCCGGTGGCCGCCATGGACTCGGCAAACCGGGCCGCACGTTCGGGGCGGACTGAAATTTTCTCGTTGTAGAACTGGGGCTTGGCGCTAAAGACCTGAAGCGCCTTTGCCCCCGCCGAAGCCGCGCGACGCACGGCCATCTCGATTCCGCCGGCGTCGCTGGGATGTACTCCGATGAAAAACGGCACGCGCTTACTGCACCCTGAGCACCACCATGCCGATGTTGGCGGGGGGCGCACCGCCCGACGCATTGCGGATGCCCAGCACCTGCGGCGCCGTCTGCGTGCCGCTGATGTCCCACGCCGCCCAGCCGCCCCCCGGCAGCGAGTTCACCGTGCTCACGCTCGAGGTGAAGTTCCCGAACGTTGGTGTTCGAAGGTTCATGGGAAACACACGCGGGAAGGCCGGCGTGGTGCTGCCATCCTGATTGCGGAAGATGATGTTGGCATTCATCCCGGCAAATACATCGCGGGTATTCCAGCTCGGCAACCGCAGGCGTGCATCCGTGATGGTGCCGCCGGGATAGTTGTCGGCGGTCGATGCCATGGAGAACAGACCCAGCAACTCAGGCCATGGACGTCCCGTACGATTCAGCACGTTGGTGATGCCGCGGTCGTTCTGCTGCTGGACCAGGGCGCGCAGGAAGTTCCCCTCGTTGCCCCCGTCGTATTGGTCGGTGACCCAGCGGGCAAACGACCAGGAGCTGCCGTAGATCACCTGGGAACCGTTGTTGATGATCGAGTTGCTCTCGAGCGTGTTGTAGTGATTGTAGAGAAAGTTGAACGGGTGCATGATGGCCTCCACCGGGTCGCCGCAGGTGGCGGTGACCGAGGAGTAGTCGCAACGGGGACCATCCTGCCAGCGGATATCCGACCGCGGACCAAAGTTGCCATAGATCTTTCTCGCCCACAGTTCCGTGGCAACCTGCGCTGTGGCCTCCTCGAGCCACGTCTCCTCGGCCTGCGAGGCATCCAGGAAAATGCGCTGGACGTACATCACGACGTGTTTCAGCTCGTGCATCATCGTCCCGCGAGCATAGCGCTTCCACAGCGCCAGGTCGTACTTGCCACGAAGTCCGTTGGGATTGGGCGCAATCGCGTAGAAGTACTCACCCTCATTACTCGTGGGGCAGGCGTCATCGGGATCCGGATCCGTCTGCGGAAAGAAATCGCAGAGCGTGACAAATCCGAGGAGAGAGCCACCCCCGTTCGGCTGGTACTCGTTCACTCGTTTGGAAAAGATGGCGATCACGCGCTCGTTGTTGTCGGTGAGTGAGTCGATGGCCAGCGGATCGCCGAAGTTCGAGAGGAAACTCCACATATCGCGATCGAACTCGCTCCCCACCGACTGATACTCGGCGTCCATCGTGCCAGCCAGTTCGTTGGTGGTATCCTCGAGGATGATGAGACGCGGTCCGACGTACACCACCCGCATGCGCGCCGAATCGGGGGTGGTGGCGTCGTTGAAGGTTTTTCGCATCCGACGCCACTGCTTGTCACCAACGTTAGGCGGCGGCACCGGAATGCTGCGGGCCGACGACGTGCCCCCGAACGCCTGACGAGCCAGGCTGCTCACGCCGGCAGCGCCGGCGCGCGCGCGGGCCCGGCGCTGGACCAGCGACGCTCTCATGTCATCGCTCCGCCCCATGAGACGGGCGTTCTCCTCGAGGACCGCCATGTGACCCCGGGCAAACCGCTGCCCGTCCGTCAGCTCCATCGCCGCAGCGCGAGTGGGGCCAAAGGCCGGAGCCGTCGGCGCAGGCAGCCCGGCAACCGACGCTTGGTCGGCGATCGCGGCATTGGCCGCTCCGCGGAGCTGGAAACTCGTGCGTGTCCCCGAGCTTTGCGTGTAGTTGAACGCCGTCACCAGGTAGCGACCACCCGTAACCGGGAATTCGTTGCAGGAGACGTCGGCAGATGTGGTCAGCAGCAGGTGTGCACCAACGGCCAGCGTACGCGGCGTTGCCATGCGCAAGTTGGCAGTCGACACGGCGGAGTCCCCGTTTACCACGACGGCGATCGGCACCGGGCCTGTCGCGGAGCAGGGCAGCGAAGAGGCTGCTGGCACCGTGAAGGTGACGGTGCTCGCCGTGCTCGCCGACACGGAGGCACGAACGCCATTCACGAGCACTTCGTTTTCAGCCGCCACGGTGCTGAAGTTCGCGCCGGTCACGGTCGCGTCCACTCCCGGCGTCCACTGCGCTGGCGTTGTCGTGGCGATGGTCGGCGCGTTGAGACTGCGAACACGAAGGCTGACGCTGTCGCGTTTGCCTTCGGAGCTGGCGATAATGAAGGTGCTGCCGGCCGCGACGCCCGACACCAGACCCGCAGCGGATACCGTTGCCGTCGCCGGGCTCTGCGATGACCAGGCAATCGGACGACCCGGAATAGGACGCCCGATCGCATCCTGGGTGATGGCGCTGAGCTGGACGGTTTCGCCTTGCTTCACGGCCGGTGTGCGTTCGTTGATCAGCACGGCCGCCACTGCGACCGGGATCACCGTCAGCTGCGCCGAACCGGAGATGCCGTCAGCGGTCGCCGTAATGGTGGCCGAGCCAGCTCCAACTCCAGTGGCGATACCGCTGGCATCAACCGAGGCGATGGTGGATGCATTGGAGGACCATGTGAATGTCCTCGTGAGCGCCACGCCCTTGGAGTCGCGCGCCGCAGCCTGCAGCTGAACCGTGGCACCAACTTCGATCTGCGGCGTGGGGGTGGTCACTGTGACCACAGACACCTTTGGCACCGCCGGCGGGCTGTCGCCACCGCCACCACATGCGCCGAGCACTGCCACGGCCCCCACCGCACTCCATTTCTGCAGACGAATCTGGCGCATGTTGCTCCTGTCCGGTTCAGTGTCGATGCCCCTCATGGGCCTCTTCAAACTATCAGACACACGACGACTTGCTACACCTACGTACGTCACGAGAGCCAGCCTGGAGTGTTACGGTACGACTGGCGTCCACCTCCGCCCCTGACTCCGCTGTGCTCGGGAAGTAGCTTTCCCACACCTCGCCACTCTTTGCGGCCATGGCCGGCCGCGACCTCCCGACCGTCTGACAATGACCGCAACCGCCCCTGACCGCGCCACCACAGCTGGTGCCGATGCTGTGTCCCCTCGCCCCGGCGCCTCCGGATTCAATGGCATCCGGCGCGTGCCGGCACCGGTAAACGAGCCCATCAAATCGTATGCACCTGGCTCGCCCGAACGTGCGTCGCTCAAGGCACGGCTCGACTCGATGGCCAAGGAGCGTATCGAGATCCCGATCATCATCGGAGGAAAGGAATACCGCTCCGGGGAGTTGGGCGCCGCGATCATGCCGCACGACCATCATCACGTGCTCGCCGACTACCACAAGGCAACACCCGACCAGGTCAAGCTGGCCATTGCCACCTCAGTGACCGCCCAGCGTGAGTGGTCGCAGTGGCCGTGGGAAGACCGCATTGCCGTCTTCCTCAAGGCCGCCGAACTCCTCGCCACCAAGTACCGCGACACCTTGAACGCGGCCACCATGCTCGGCCAGTCCAAGACGGTCTTTCAGGCCGAAATCGACGCGGCCTGCGAGCTGATCGACTTCTGGCGTGTGAACGCGTCGTATGCGCAGGAGATTTACGCCGACCAGCCGATGTCGAGTGCGGGCATGTGGAACATGCTCGACTACCGCGCGCTGGAAGGCTTCGTCTACGCCGTTTCGCCGTTCAACTTCACGGCCATCGGCGGCAACCTCGCGGGCTCCCCCGCCATGATGGGGAATGGCGTGTTGTGGAAACCGGCCGCTACGGCGATGCTGGCCGGGTACTACATCATGAAGATCTTCGAGGAAGCGGGGCTGCCGCCGGGAGTCATCAACTTCGTGCCCGGCGACTCGGTGATGATCAGCGACCATGTGCTGAACCATCGTGACCTGGCCGGTGTGCACTTCACCGGGAGCACCGGTGTCTTCAACTCGATGTGGAAGACCATCGGCGCCAACATGTCCAACTACCGCGGGTATCCGCGTATCGTGGGCGAAACCGGCGGCAAGGACTTCATCCTCGCGCATCCCTCCGCCGACCCGCAGGCCGTGGCTGTGGCCATTGCTCGTGGCGGCTTTGAGTATCAGGGGCAGAAGTGTTCAGCAGCCAGCCGCGCCTACGTCCCACGTTCCATCTGGAACCAGGTGCGCGACAGCACGGTGTCGATGATGTCCGATATCCGTGTTGGTGATGTGCGTGACTTCCGCAACTTCATGGGCGCGGTCATCGATCGTCGTGCCTTCGACAAGATCTCGGAGTACCTCGCCGACGCCAAGAAGAACGCCACGGTGCTCTCGGGTGGAAACGCCCACGGCGACAAGGGCTACTTCATCGAGCCCACGCTCATCCAGACCGACAACCCGCAATACCGCCTGATGTGCGAGGAGATCTTCGGCCCGGTGGTCACCGTGCATGTGTACGACGACGCGAAGTGGAGCGAGACCCTCGACGTGGTCGATCGTACGTCGCCCTACGCGCTGACTGGCGCAGTGTTCTCCAACGACCGGCAGGGTGTGCGCGACGCGATGGTCGGGCTGCGGAACGCCGCCGGCAACTTCTACATCAACGACAAACCCACCGGAGCGGTCGTCGGACAGCAGCCCTTTGGTGGCGCCCGCGCCTCGGGCACCAATGACAAGGCGGGTTCCAAGCTCAACCTGCTGCGCTGGATCTCGCCGCGCACCATCAAGGAGACCTTCGTCCCGCCCGTGGACTATCGCTACCCCTTCATGGGGGCCGAGTAGGCGTGGCGTCGTACCGCTTTTTCACCGCCGACGTCTTTACCTCACGGATGTTCGGCGGCAACCAGCTCGCGGTGCTGCCCGACGCCCGCGGGCTGACAACCGAGCAGATGCAGGCAATCACGCGCGAGTTCAACTACGCGGAATCGACCTTTGTGCTCCCGCCGGACAACCCGGCACATACCCGGCGTGTACGCATCTTCACGCCGGGCGAAGAGATGGCCTTTGCCGGCCATCCGACCGTGGGAACGGCCCACGTACTCGCGGCCGCGGGCCTGATTGCCCTGACCGGCGACGAAACCCGCATTGTCTTTGAGGAAGGAGTGGGACCGGTGCCCGTGCTCATCCGGTCCAGTGGCGGGAAACCGACCTTCTGTCAGCTGTCGGTGGCAAAACTCCCGGAGATTTTTCCGCCCTTGCCGGGACGCGAAGTGCTGGCGCCCATGCTTTCACTGAACGTGGATGACCTCCTCGACGGAGTCTTTCATCCGCAAGCGGTGTCGTGTGGGCTGCCGTTCTCCTTTGTGCCACTGCGCAGCCGCGACGCCGTGCGTCGCATCAAGTTCCGCACCGACCTCTGGGAACAGACACTTGCCGCCACACCACACCACATGGTGATGGCTTTCGCGATGGAGGCCGATGAACCCGGGCACGACGTCCACGCCCGCATGTTTGGCCCCGGTGTCTCGGTCCCCGAAGACCCGGCCACCGGATCTGCCTGCGCCGCGTTAGGTGGCTACCTGGCGGCGCGTGATGCCCGGCGCGATGGCACGCTGCGCTGGACGGTGGAACAAGGGTATGAAATCGGCCGACCGAGCCAGATCGAGGTCGAAGCCGACAAAGACGCGGGAGCAATCACCGCGGTGCGAGTAGGCGGGCCCAGCGTGATGGTGAGCGAGGGGTTGATCACGCTTTAGCTGCGAACGTCGGCGCGAAGACCGAGCGCGACCGCACGATTGGGGTCGCAAGCACCTCATCTGCTCCGACGCCTGTTATTGACGACCTCTAATGGCAGTGCTAAGATGCCCGCCCCCCAACGAACGAGGCAAGTGATGTGGAAGGATTTTCGAGACTTCATAGGCAAAGGCAGCGCAATTGATCTCGCAGTTGGTGTCATCATCGGCAGCGCGATTTCTGGAATCCTCAAGGCCTTCGTCGATGAATTGATCATTCCCCTCACGGGCCTCCTCTCCAAGGTCGACTTCTCCAACATGTACTTCGTGTTGAAGGGGGCCGTGCCTGATGGGACGCCGCTCGCTGAGGCGCGCAAGATTGCCGGAGCCGTCGTGCTGGGCTACGGGCAATTCATCACCGTCCTCGTCAACACGCTGATCCTGGCCTTCGCGGTCTTCATGGTGGTTCGGATGGTGAACAAGATGAAGGCTCGCATGGCGGCCGAAGAAGCCGCAGCACCTGCGCCACCACCAGCACCGCCGCAGGACGTCGTGCTGCTGGGCGAGATCCGCGACCTTCTCAAGAGCCGTTAGGCATCGGACCGGCGTCTGGTTCATACTGGACGAACGACATGTCGCATGGCCCGACCGTGCGACATGTCAGCGGTGCCGATCCAGCGTGGCGCACGTGGCCTGGATCAGCTGATCCTCACACGGCGCTGAGTGCTCACGCGGTCAGCGACGACCCGAGCCGCTAGAAGCGCGCCTCCACGTAGAGATCCAGCCTGAATTGCTTGCGCGGATAGATGCCGCGCGAGAGATCGAGACGAATCAGGCCATCGAATATCGAATTGCCGATCCCCACGCCGCTGATCGGCCGACCGGGATTCGATTTCGCTGACCAGGGTCCTGCCCAGCCAACATCACCAAAAATCACCGGTCGCGTGACACTCCTCGACCACGCTGCCTCGAGTCGGCCCATCCAGTAGGTGTCACCAGCCGCCGTCCCGAGCAGCTGCCCGCGCACCGTCTGCGCTCCACCAAGGAAAAATTGGCGCTGCAGCGGGGCATTGGGTGCATACCCGGCACTGGTGGTGAGCGCCGCTGACACATTGCCCACCAGGGGACCCGACACGGTGAGGTCGCCGGCAAGACGTCCGTAGGTATTCCCGGCACTGTCGCCACGTGCCCGGTCGAGCAGCGCGCCACCCTCGGCCCGCACGTCGCCCAGCAGACGCCAGCGGGCGGGATCGAGCCCCTTGCTGAATTGCTGCCTGAGGGCGACGCCCGCCACGGTCGCACGTTCGGCCGTGATGTTGGGAAAGAACTCGGTGGCGCTGCCAAAGGCGCGGGAGACGTTGAAGCGCGTGTTCCATGTTGCCTGATGCTGCAATTCGAGGAAGGCCTTGAGGCTCAGCCCTCCACCCCGCGCCTGCGAGCGCTCGAGTTCCACACCAGACGCCCGGTAGAAGTAGCCTTCGTCGCGCCCGTAGAGCAGCGAGCCTAACGATGCACCAAACGACAGCGGGCTTCCCCAATCATTGTTGGCCACAGCCAGTCGCCGGTACCCACCAGCGCGATAGGTCAGCCGGCCATTCGAACGCGACACACCAAGATCGCCATACAGACTGAGATCGGCGGTCCCGCCACGGACGGAGGCATCCCACGAATACCCCTTCCCCAGCTGTTGTGAGGCACGAAGGGCGGTCGACAATCCCTCCACCCGGTTGTAGCGGGTTTGTGCCAGACCATACTCCACGCGAATCGGGAGCGGTGCCCAAACTGGCGCCAGCGAAAAGTCGAGCGCCTTGAGGAGTTCGTTCCGTTCGTTCACTCCGAACAACTCCTCACCGTCGTCGTAGATACTGGGCGGCAGGTCCTTCGACTTCGCCAGCACGGTGGTGTCGCATGGCATGCGCACCGTCGCCTTCACCGCGCCCTCAAACCGCGACTCAACTGAACTGTAGAATCCGGTCGAGGCACACTCCTGCGCCCGGCGCGCACGCCGTTCCTCGCGTCGCACACTGTCGACACGCGCCATGATGACGTTGCGAGCCTTGCGCACGGAGTCGGGCAGGTCCCGCCACCGGGTCGTGTCCCCCTCGAAAAGGGAATCGCGCAACTCCCGGAATGACTTCTCGCGCAGCGGTGTCGGCAGTGTGTCAGTCCCGTTGACACTCGCGTACTTGTACGACTCTTCGAACTTGAAGGGAATCCGCATGAATGCCGCCTTGGCGTACCCCTCGGCGTATTGGGTGCGCGGCATCCAGTAACGCCCACCATAGAGACCGTACTCGATCGTGACCGCTTCGAGGTTGGCTTCCATGGGCGAGATCATGCCCTTCACCCATCCTGGTACGTCGTCGTCGGGGTCGGGCTTCTCACCCCGGGCAATCTTCTCCTGCTTTTCGCGCTCGATCTCCTCTGTCGCCACCGTCCACACGTTCATCACTGCTGCAAAGCGATACACAGCGCGTACCAGCTGCCCGGATTCCTGATCGAACCAGAACGAACCCACCGAAAAGCGCCACTCGGGTTTGCGCGGCTCGATGCGTAGCTCTCGTAGTCTGATCGACTTGCCGTCGGACAGTGTGATGGTGAGCGAATCGCCTGCCGAATAGCGGTAGTAGGCCTCGGCGCCGAGTGCGATCGGATGAATCAGCTCGCGTTCATCAACCTCGGCGCGCGCCAGGCCGTCACCGCCTCCCACCCAGAGCTGGTCCCGCCCGGGATAGTAGGGGATCGGGCCTATGTCACCGACGTCCACGTCCCCCTCATCGTCAGAGACCGGCAAGGCCGTGCGTCGGCCGGTGACGTCCACGTGCAACCCGCCGTTTTTCGACCAGCGGACCCGAGAGGCGTTTTCGGTCCTGAAGAGCAGGCGGTCACGGCCCGTCGCACGAAATCCGAACCCGGCGGAGACGCGCTGGTACGCGGATGCATCGTATGACACGAGGGTGGAATCGAGTCGAAGCCGAGCATCTCTGGCACGCAGCAGCAGAGTGCGCGCAGCCGAGTCATGGAAGGCGGTGCGCTCGTGTTCCGGCGTAACCGGGATTCGGCGAGGCGCACGCTTTTTTTCGTCCTCGATGGCCATGGCAATTGCCCTGCGCACCGAATCTCGTACCTCCAGTCGCTTGATACTGTCGGGCTTGGCTTTGTCCCCCCCGACCTTGACGGAGACCTGAAGAGCAAGGGTGAGTGCAAGGACGACGGACATGGGCGGGGGTTGGGGGTCTCCCGGTTTGTACGCTTCCCACGGGAGTGGGGTTTCCCGGCTCTCGGTCAGCGCGCCCGATCGTTACCCCGGCGAGGGCCGTGACTTTCCTTCTGCGCCGCCCTGAAGCGCTCGAGAAAGAGCGCCTGCTCTCGGTCCCCCAGTCCTCGAACCTCACCAGCGACAATGACCACGCAGAGCGCCGCAGGAAGCCACGAAACCCAGTGAGGCCAGGGGAGATCCTTCCCGCCGCCACGCATGGTGGCCACTATCACCGGGAATCGGCGCTGTGCCCACACGGTTGCCGTGATCATCCCGATTCCGAGCGCCGCCAAGACAATCGGGAAGAGGGCGCCAGCCTTGAAGACGTCGTCGGCCAGCCAGGCGAGGTAGCCAAACACACCAGCGAGCCCGACGGCAAAAAGAGCTCGGCGTCGGGTGGCGAGTGAAAGCCCCAGCACTGCCAGCGCCACCGGAAGCATCACATGTCGTTGCGCGCGATTGAGGTCGAACCAGACGACCATGAACCCGATCGCGAACGCCACGATCGACACGTACCACATCGGGCCAGCGTAATCACCATCCCGCAGCTCGAGTTGCTCGCGTCGCTGCCATCGGTCGAGCGCGTCTGCACCAGCAAGCATGGCACATCCGCCACCCAGCATTACCCACTCGTCAAAACGGGCACCGATACCCGCCGGCTCCAGCATCTGGCTCACGTGGAACCATGTCCACCAAAGCGCGACAGCGATCGGGACGATGAGCAGCGGGAAACGCCTCGCCCGCCACGTGACCAGTGCCACCAGCAGCGTCGCGAGATCGAGCACGAGGTAACGCGATGTTCGCCAGGGCGCGTACTGCCACAGGGGATCGAGCGGATCCGTTGCAGGCCACTCACCCGCCAGTCGCATCAGGCTCCAGGCCACCAGGGGCGTGAGGGAGATAGCAAGGATCTGCGCGATCCCTGCCGCCCTGGGAAACCCGATGCCGGTGAGACGCAGGCCCACCCCCACGAGTACCACCGCATAGCCCAGCGCCACCGCCAGCACTCCCCCTGCGCCGAGCGACGCCCAGCGGCTGACCAGAAACCACCCCGACGCAAAAAGCACGAGCAGCGCACCCAGCGTATAGGCCACGCCAACGACAGATAGCGTGCGTGACTCCTCCGGACCCGCGGCGCCCTCGCGAGCCAGGGCCAGGAGCGCAGCACGCTGGGCCTCGGTGATGACCTCACCGTCGACACCACGTTGCAGAAACTCCTCGACCTGGCGCGCCCTCCCCTCTTCCATGAACGACGACCTCCCGCCTAACGCTTGGCGATGGCCCGCTCCGCCTGTGAGCGCCGGAGCTGCAGCACCCGGACATCGGGGTCCACGACGACCTTCTCCGGTTCAAATGCCGACACTATCGTCACCCACGCACCGGTACCACCAGCTGCAAACACCTGACGTGCGACGGCCTGCTGGTAGGGTTTTTCCTTGCCCTTCGTCGTGTCGTCCGGGAATCGCTCACCCCGGGTTGCGGCCACGTCCACGAGCATGACCGCGGTGCCGACGTTGCGCACCAGCGCGCGGGTTTCCCAGCTCCCATCCTCGCGTTTGCGTGTCGTGGCACTGTCCACCTTGTACTCGGCGACCACCACCGAGTCGAACCACTGCCTGACGTACGCGTCGTAACTCGAGGTGTCGGGCGCATAGGCCCGCATGTGTCGAGTGAAGTCCTGCAGCACGGCGTGATCGGGGTTCCCGCGGTACACATCAATGAACTCCTTCATTCCGCGAAACGCGTTCTCGCGCCCCATGAGATCGGCCAGCATCAAGAACACCCAGCCGCCTTTGTCGTAGGTCAGCGTCTGATCGCCCTGCTTGCTGCCATCCACGCGATAGAGCTTGCGCTCGGCGTCGGAGAAGCGCCGTTCACCGTACTGCGTCTCGATGCGCTTGCGGAACTCGAGCCCATTGCGCTGGCCCTTCACCTGCTCGATGAGCATGGCGGTCGAAAAATGCGCCATGCCTTCACTGAGGATGTTGGAACCAGGACCCTGCCCTGGTTGCAGCATGTTGCCCCACCACTGGTGTGCGATTTCGTGGGCGGTCACCATGAACGCAAGGTTGGTCTTCGGTTCACTCTTCGTGAGAAAGCCGATTCCTTCCGAGAAGGTGATGTTGGTGGGGAAGCCCTGCGCGTAGCCGGCGAGGTTGGGAAACTCGGAGATACGCAGCTCCTTCCACGGAAATGCTCCGAACCATGTGCCGTACCACTGCCGGGCATTGTCCATCGCATCGATCATCTCGTCGATGTTGTAGGTGTGCGCTGGGTGATAATACAGCGCGGTGCCCTTCCCCTTTCGCACGGCCCACTTGCCTGCTACCACGTTGTAGGCCATGACCGGAACGTCTGACCGGAACTCGGTGATCCGGCGACCTCCCTTCACTTCCTCGTGCACCAACTCGCCCACGCCATTCGCCCGGAATGCTTCAGGCACGTCGAGCTTTGTGCGCACCGTCATCGGTTGCTCGGAGCCAAACAGGGCTGGGGTGACCGCCTGCCAGAAGTCTTCCGGGTAGTCACGGGGTTCGAAGGCGTTGTCTTCGTCCGACCCGATAGACGGCACATACCCGACCACCGGGAAGTACTGCGGCGCCCAGCCCGCCATCACGGCACCGGAGGGCACAATGAACTCGGAGGCACCACCGCCGGCGCGCGACGCGCCAACATCCTGCCCGGTGTATGCAAAGCCGAGCCGCACCGAGTCGCCGGGTGCAAGGGGACGTTTGAGTGTGAAGACAAAAAGGCGCGACGCCGTGTCGGGCTGGATCGAATCACCATCCACCGTGAATCGCAGATTGCGCCACGGCCCGACCGTGAGGGGAATGCGCTGCAACGTGGTGTCGCGGTGATTGACGAGCAGGAAGGTCCCGCTGACATCCCACAGCCGTTCAGCGGGCTCGAGTCGCACCTGGAGGTCCGCATCCTTCATCCACGGCGTACGGGCATTCCACCATGTGGCGAGATTTTTCCGCCAGTAGTCCTTCTGCATCTTCTCGGCGCGTGCGCCGTCGGGACCTCGGCTGACCTCGCGCCACGTCAGACCACCGAGCAGCAACGGAACAGCGATGAACGGAAGCGCCGGACGCAACGCGCGCCAGCGGCGCTTGAGGAGTCCTCCCTGCAACCAGCGCACCGGATCGCGATCCACACGCGGGTAAAGCCACACCGCCACCCGCCAGAACAACACGCCCAGGGACAGCCAGAACAGGCGATTGAGAATGAGGGCGGGACGATCCCACTCCAGAACAGAGATGTCGGACCATCGAATGGCCGAGGTCAGGGACCAGTCGCTGACCCAGTTCTCGCGGTCCGTGAGACCGGCCCAGACCCCGATACCAATGGCGCCTAACGAAATTCCGTACGCCCCGTAGCGTCCGCGGGCCACGCCGTACGCCGCAAACACAAAGGCAATGACCGCAAAGAAGGTCGGCACCAGGAGGAGGACCCAGAGCAGCAGATACGGGCCAAGGGTGAACCGCACCGTTCCTTCGATCATCACAAGCACCGCAGACGCCGCCAGACAGGTGAGGACGATGACCCCGATGACGACCCCCAGCGCCAGCGCCTTGCCCGCCAGCAGGGTGCCAGTACCCAGCGGCAAGGTGTCGTGAATGGCGTTGAGGCGGGTGGACCGCTCGCGTTCGAGGCTTTCCACCGCGTAAAACACGAGCAGCAAGGTGACGTACGCGGCCAGGAGCTCCATCTGCGACACGGCCAGCTGCCCCGGGGTGCGCAGCAGCGGTGTATCGAACGCACCCAGTGCCAGCATCGACGTGGCAATCACCTGCAGCAGTACTAACGGGACAAAGAGGTAGAGCCCCGGCTGCGATCGCAGTTCTCGCGCTTCGGCACCGGCAATGAGGAGTGCGGTGCGCCACCAGGGGGCCGCGACCGTGGTGGAACCCGGCAACCGCTGTGTAGCCGGAACGTGGGCCATCGGCACTACGGCAGGAGCGCTCAGTGCCTGACGCACCAGGTCGGCGCTGACGGGGTGTGAGGCGCGTGCGAGGCGTGCAAAGCGGCGGACCGACAGCCCCACCGCCGCAAGCGAGAGCCCCACCCACAAGACACGCCCCCAGATCAGGGTGGCGTCGTACCCCACGGGCTGCGCGTTGTAAAACGCCACCCCACGATCCACGTTGAGCCAGGTTTCGCGCAACCATCGCACACCCGCGGGATCGGCGAACATGAGCGCACGATTGGCGCTGTCACTCAGCCACGCGGGTGACCAGCTCCAGAGGAAGAGTGTGCAGAACAGCAGCAGTGCCACGGGAAGCGCAAACACCAGGATCGGCTTGCGAGTCCCCGTGCCCACGGCAAAGGCCGTCGCACACATGAACAACAGACTCGGCACGCCAAAGGTCAGGGCGGGCTTGAGGTAGTGGCCCAGGACAAAGGGGCCACGGGTCTCGATCATTTCCGCGTTAGGGAGTACCGCCAGGCTGAGGATGAGCATCCCGGCCATCCCCGCCAGGAGCACCAGGAACGCGGCGAACACGCCGAGAAACTTTCCCCACGCATACTCACTGGCCTTGAGCGGCGTGGACTGCAGCACCTCGTGGACCCGTGCTTCATCGTCACGCGTGATACTCAAACCGGCCGCTGCCGCCACAAAGAAAATGAATCCCGACCAGGTGAAGACGGCGAACACCTGCGTGAGAGCGAATTCGGAGGTGAGGAATGCCTTCTTCCCGCCGACCGCGGCGTCACCCGAGGAAATGGCGATCTGCACCCACCCAGCCGACAACCCATACGTGAGGAACAGCAGGAAGGCAATCAACACCCAGATCATCGGGCGTTTGAGGGTGAGCCGGAACTCGTCCGAGGCAACCACCCAGAGTCGGGTGAAACTCATGCCGCACTCCCGACAGCGACCGCGTCACCCTGCATCAGCAACAGATAGGCGTCTTCGAGCGTGCCAGTCACCGGCTCAAAACCCGCGGGGACATTGCCGCTTGGGGCATGCACCCGAACACGATTGCGCCCTTCCACCAGAATGGCCTGCGTCACACGATGTGTGCGCCGCATCTCGTCGAGCATCGCTCCCTCGACATCACCTTCGTAGATGGTCCCCACCAATGATTCGCGCGCGGTTCGCGGCGAGGTGAGCGCCACCACCTTCCCCTGCCTAATGACGGCAAAGCGGGGACACAACACCGCCACATCTTCCACGATGTGCGTGGAGAGGATCACCGTGCGATCCTGCGCCAGTTCCGAAAGAATGCGATAAAAACGCAGCCGCTCTTCAGGATCGAGCCCCGCGGTTGGCTCATCGACGATGATCAGCCGCGGGTTCCCGGCGATCGCCTGGGCGATCCCAAGTCGCTGACGCATGCCGCCCGAATAGTCTTTCACCTTGCGCTGCGCCGCATGGGCAAGGTTGACCCGCTCGAGCAGCTCGGCAGCCAGTCGCGAGACCCCGCTCGGCCCGTCAATGCCCTTGAGCTTGAGCAGGTACTCCAGCATGCGCTGTCCCGTCAGATGCGGGAAGAATCCGAAGTCCTGCGGCAGATATCCCAGCGAGGCTCGCAATGTGTGCGGATCGGCGAGTACATCCTTGCCATCCAGCGTCACAGAACCCGACGTCGGCTCGAGTACACCCGAGAGAATGCGCATGAAGGTGGTCTTTCCAGCGCCGTTGGGGCCGAGCAGGCCGAACATCCCTTTGGGTACATCAAGGGTGACGCCCTGCAGCGCAGCGACTGGCCCGGGATAGACTTTAACGAGGCTGTTGACGGAGAGCACGGAGGGAGGGGATCGGGGGAGGGTGTGATGCGGTGGGCAGAACGTGCTGCGCATCCGCAGGGGCGCAAGATCCACTCTACGTGAAAACCAGTGGCGGGTGCTGGAATTGAGCGGCCCCGATGCCTGACTCGGTGCACATGGCTAGCATTCCTTGTCATGTCCTCCACCACTGGCACCCTCGCCCTCGAAGTCCGTGGGCTGATCAAACGGTATGGCAGTGTGACGGCCGTCGATGGACTCGACCTCCTCGTCACACGCGGTGAGTGCTTCGGTCTCCTCGGGCCCAACGGCGCCGGAAAAACCACGACCATCGAGGTGTGCGAAGGACTCCTTGAACCCGATGGCGGCGAGGTGAAGATCCTCGGGCTCGATTGGCGGCATGATGAAACGACCCTTCGCCAGCGACTCGGAATCCAGCTTCAGGAGACCCAGTTGGCCGAGAAGGTGACCGTCGAGGAGACCATCCGCCTCTTCCGGTCCTTTTATCCAAGTGGGCGCGACGTCGACGAGGTCATTGCGCTGGTGCAGCTCGAGGAGAAGCGAAAGGCCCGAGTTGGCACGTTGTCCGGTGGCCAGAAACAGCGGCTCTCGGTCGCCTGTGCGCTCGTCGGCGACCCCGACCTGATTTTCCTCGACGAGCCAACCACCGGCCTCGACCCGCAATCCCGTCGCCAGCTCTGGGATCTGGTGGACCGTCTCAAAACCCTCGGGCGCACCATTCTGCTCACCACGCACTACATGGATGAAGCCGAACGCCTGTGCGATCGTGTGGCGATTGTCGACCGCGGCAAGGTGATTGCCCTCGGCACTCCACGCGAGCTGATCCGCTCGTTAGGTGCCGAACAGATGGTGGAATGTGCCGTGGCGCCCGGTGATGGCCCTGGCGCCGAGGACTTCCGCGCCCTGCCCGGCGTGATCGGGGCACGCGTCGACGCTTCGGTGTGGTCGCTGCAGGTGAATGCTGCCCACGAAACCATTCCCGCCCTGCTGCAGATGCTGGGCGCCCGCGGCGCCACACTCACCGAGCTGCGCACGCACTCGCCCACGCTCGAGGATGTCTTTGTCTCCCTGACCGGGCGGCAGCTGCGCGAAGGCGCCTGAGCGCTGCCTAACGAACCTCCACGCGCCCGGCCATCCCCGGGTGAATAGTGCAGTCGTACCGAAACTCCCCGGGTCGCGTGAAGGTGCGGCTCACCTCCACATTCGACACGATATTGATGTCGGCGGGCGCCCCGACCGCGGGAGCAAAAATCACGTTGTGCTCCCTCACGGGAAAGCGCCAGGTCACCACACCACCCACGCGCACACGTACCAGAAATGGCGCGAAGACATCGCCCGGCATGTCAACGATGGCCGAAGCCGGAAAGACCGACGGTTCCACCACGAGCGTGAGCACACGGGTGACCCGCTGCGTACCACTTGTCACTTCCACCGTGAACGCCGAGCTGTCCTCCGCCGTGCCGGTTCCACTCAGCAGGCCGTTGCCTCCAAGCGCCAGCCCTGCCGGAAGACGTCCCGATGACAGCGACCAGGAACGCTCCGCGACGCCACCCACAGCCTCGAGCTGTACGATGTATGGCACGCCCACCCGAGCCGGCGGCAGCATGTCAGTGGTGATACCGAGAGGGGGCGGCTCAACTCGCAGCTGAAGGCTTTGCTCGGCGGTCCGCGACCCGCGTGTGGCGCGCACCATGAAATCGAAGGCCCCGAGTGCCACCGGGTTGCCCGTCACGGTGCCGGCAGCGCCGAGCGTGACGCCCGCCGGCATGGTGCCCGACACGAGGGTCCATTGCACTTGCTGTGTAGTGTCACCACCCGTGGCGTTGAGCAACTGCGTATACCCTCGACCGAGAATGGCGAGGGCGAGGCCAGTCGTCGTCACCACCAGCGTCCGGAAGTCCACCACCAGCATGAGCTCCGCGGTCGCTGATCGCCCCTGCTGCGTGGCGCGTACCGTGAAACGTGCCTGGGCGGGCTGCAGTGGCATCCCCGACACGACCCCTGCGGTGGAGAGTGTGAGCCCTGCGGGAAGGGCACCGTCAGTGACCTCCCACTGGAAGCCCTGCCCCGGCACTCCACTGGCCTGCAGCACCACTTCGTACGCTGCGCCAAGTGTGGCCTGGGGCAGTGTGGCGGGTGTGGTGATGGTGATGGGCGGGGGAGGTGTGTCCACCGCCGATTCTCCGCGACACGCGATCGCCGCGACCCCGAGGGCCGCGGCGATGAGTGCATGCCGATACTTGCGCACTACCCACCTCACCACATGGCCACGATGTAGTAGTGCTGCCCCGTCACCCCATTCACCAGCGTAATCGCCGGTGTCGCCGTCCCGACGCCGGTGACGGCGCAGTAGGTGTCATCAGGAGTAATGGGAACCTGCGCCACCGAAATCCAGGTGCGGCGGTCCACGCTGACAAAACAGGCAATGAGGGGCAGCTTGCCGTTGGCCACCGCCGACGCCGGGAGTGGCATCACCACGAGCCCCGTCGCGTCAAAGGTGCCGGTGACATCCATACGCGCCGTTGTGCCGGTGCCTGGTATGCCCTGGGGACCCTGGGGTCCCGCTGGCCCGGTGGGCCCCGTGGGACCAGTTGGCCCCGCCGGTCCTTGTGGCCCGGTGGCGCCGGTCGCCCCGTTGGTCCCGGCGGGTCCCTGCGGTCCTGCAGGGCCCTGTGGTCCGGCCGGCCCGACGGCACCGTCGGTGCCGCACGCCGCGAGAATTGACAAACTGGCAACTGCCACTACGCGGAGCAGGGCCTGTCGCACAACGGGCATCGTCATAGGGTGATCCCCCGCTCCACCGGTACGTATCCCGGAAAGACGAGGTCGAGGTTGGGGTTGTTGAGACGGCGTTGCACGATTTCGGCGAGCAGGTCGCGATAGTCGATGGTCACGCGCAGGTCCTGCCCATCTTCGAGCACCGCCCGGTCGAGGCCAGGCCAGCTGGAGATCACCCGCCCGCCACGGATATGTGTCCCGAGGAAGAAGGCGGCCCCGGCCCGGCCATGGTCCGTGCCCTGTGAGCCATTCTCGCGGGCATTCCTGCCAAACTCCGAAATGCACACCACGGTCAGACGCCGGGTCGTGGGCCCCTTGATGATGTCGGCCCAGAACGCGCCCAGCGTGTTCGAGAAATCCACCATCAGGTTGTGCATCACACCACCGGTGGACCCCTGCTGGGCGTGGGTGTCCCACCCCCCGATATCGAGGTGTGCCGCTTCCACACCCACATCCGCCTTTATGAGGGCGGCCAGCGACCGGAAGCCACGTCCGAAATCGGTGTTGGGATACACCGCGCCGTTAGACGGCACATAGCCGCGGAAGTTGATCGACTGCAGCAGGTTGATGGTGGAAATGCCATCCCGAGCAGCGTTGCGCGCCGGCGCCCACGCCGACGTATAGAGCCGGTCGAGCTGGGGCCCGATATTGCGGGCCATCGTGTAGTTGGGCGGCTCGGGGATGGGCAGTGTGTTGGGCGCCCCACTGAGGGTGAGACGCATCCCGCCCCAGCCTAACGCCAGCGCCCGCAAGGGAGCCCCCGCGCGCATCGGCGCAGAGGACATGAGATGCCGGGCCAGCCAGCCCGTCACGAGATTGTAATCGTTAGGCTTCCCCGCCTCCATGTACCGCTCGGCTTCGAAGTGCGACCGCGAGTTTGTGCCGAGCTGACCCGTCGCATGGACAATGGCCAGATTCTGCGCCTGCCACGCGGGATACAGCCCCATCATCCCCGGCGGAAACATGAAGAAGTTGTCGAGCGCCGTTCCCCGGTTGGAGGCCGAGGTATCGGGACGGGGAACCGCAATGGCGGGTCGGCCCCGGTAGTAGTCGGCGTCGGCGAAGGGGGCCACCATGGTGAGCCCGTCGGCCCCGCCACGCAGAAAGACCGAGACGATCACGTCGCGGCTGGAGTTCTGGCTCTCGGCGTATTTGATCTCGGGCAGCCAGCCTGGGAGAAGAGCGGCACCGGCGGCCACACCCGTCGCGCCGATAAAGCCGCGACGGGAGAGCTCGCGGTATTCCTCGCAGGCGCACTGTTCCTCGTGAGTCGTCACGTGATGCTCCGGTCTAGTAGTACTGGAAGTCGGGGGAGCAGGCGGCCAGATGCACCGCATTCTGCACGTGCGACGACGACAAGGTGGTCGCGGATCCAAAGGTGGACTGCAACTCGGTGCGCAGCGCCATGGTCATCTCGCCAGCGAACATGCGGCGATTGATCTCGTTGATCACCGCCGTGGGTGTCGCCGTCGCCATGAAGGGTGCCGGCGTGAATCGCGGATACCGGCCCGGCACACCCCAGTTGTAGAGAATGGAGGTCGCGGCATTCCAGCGGTTGACCATGAGCCCGGCCCAGTATTCGGCGCGGTCCGGAAAGCCATCCGGTGTCGCCCAGGTGAGGGGCGCATGGGCGTTGTCCCAGTGATGCCCCACGACCCCTTCCCACGTCGTCCAGTCGGTCCACGGGTCGATGGTGGCACCAGTCGCCCGAACAATGGAGGCGTAATAGTGGAAGGGGCGTTTGAGCTTGGCGGGCGCCGACGCGAGGTTGCTTTCGGTGAGAATGGCGCGGAGCACCGCCTTGATATCGCCGTCGGTGCTGGTGAAGGCGGCCACCGCGGCGCTGATCTGCGCCGCCGTGGGATCGGGGCGGATGAACCAGCGCAGGAGTTTCGTGCAGATAAAACGCGCCGTGGCCGGATGATGAATGAGATACTCCGCAAAGTTGATCGCCTCATCCATCCCTGCTGTGCCCCCCGCCTCCGTACGAGCGGGAAAGACCTGCCCCATCACGCGTTTGGCGCCGAAGTCGTGGTACCCGGCGTTGTAGGTGAACCGCCGCTGATTGTCGATGGTCCAGCCGGTCAGCACCCGCGCAAAGTCGTGCACGTCCTGCTGCGTGTAGCCACCATCCCAGCCCACGGTGTGCAGCTCCAGCAATTCGCGCGCGTAGTTCTCGTTGACACCGTACTTGGTGCTCCACACCTGGTCGAGATAAATCAGCATCGCCGGGCTTCGCATGCTGGCGCGCACCAGATCTCCGAACTTGCCCAGCGCATTCGCCATGATCACGTCGCGGTAGTCCACCACTCGCGGCGCCGACAGCTGAATATTGAAGTGATCGGACCAGAACTCGATCATGCGCTGCTCGAGCAGGCGCTCCGAAAAGCAGGCCCGTTCGACGATGCTGCGCATGACGGGGGAGGCCACCTCCTGCCAGAACACACTGTCCTTGGCCAGGAGGGTGGCCTGGGAATAGGCAAACTGGGGATAGTTGGTACTGATCCGCTGCTGGCAGGCCGAGTCGTCGATCGACGCTGGATCGAGCTGTTCTTCCAGAAAGCGGGTGAAGCCGATGTTGCGAACCCGGTCCGCCGTGGCGGCCGTGACACCCATGGAAATTCGGCGCAACAGCCGCAACTCCGTGCTGCGCCACTCCAGACGCTGGCCCAGACGATCGGTCAGGGTGCCTATGTCGGCGCGTCGGGTGGGGCGCTGTGCCTCGGCTGCCCGGGCCAGGACTGCCGACGCCGCGAGTCCCGCGCCCAACCCCAGGAAGGTGCGGCGCGGCGACGGCGCCTCTGCTTCATCCGATGTATCGACTGCCAGATCGTCCGTCATCCCGGGGCCGGAGGAGGGGTGAGGTGTGCAACCGCGTCGGAGAGACCGCAGAGAGTTATTTTGATCCAGACATTTGATCCCGCCCGCTTCCCCGACGCCGACCACCTGCGCAGCTGACCTCCCGAAGAGGTCGCAGGTAACCGTCGCCACCCGCGCGGACCGAACGTCTGCCAATGGATCGCCAAACGTGACGACCACGGCCGTATTTCGGCGTGATGCCGGACACACCTTCGACTCTCGTGCGATACTCTCCCCTCGTTGAGCTGACCAGAATCCGGTTCCTCGAGTTTCTCCGCGAGCCGGAAGCAGTCTTCTGGACGTTTGTCTTTCCCATCCTCCTCGCGACCGGACTTGGAATCGCGTTCCGATCGCGACCCGCCGAGGTGGTCAAGGTGGCGGTCGTCGCGGGTCAGCCGCGCAGCGAGCCGCTCCTCGCAGCGGTGAAGGCAGACAGCCTTCTCGACGTGGCGTTGATGAGCGAGCAGGAGGCCTCCGAAGCCCTTCGACTCGGCACCATCGCGCTGGCCGTGCTCCCGACGGGTCCCACCGCGGTGGAGTACCGTTACGACGACGCCCGCCCCGAGTCGCGCAACGCCAAGCTTCTCGTCGACCGCGCGGTGCAACGTGGCGCCGGAGCCTACAATCCTGTTGCGGCCACGGAGTCCTACATCTCGGAGCCGGGATCCCGATACGTGGACTTTGTGCTCCCCGGTCTGCTGGCCATGAACCTCATGGGCAGCGGCATCTGGGGGATCGGCTTCACCATTGTCGACGCCCGACGCAAGAAGCTGCTCAAACGATTGGCGGCCACCCCCATGCGGCGGAGTCACTTTCTGCTCTCGTACCTGGCCATGCGGCTGGCGCTCATGGTCATTGAAGTCGCGGTCATCGGCGCCTTTGGCCGGTTTGTCTTTGGTGTACCGATGCGCGGGCCAGTGTGGGTCTTTCTCCTGGTGACCCTCATGGGCACGCTGGCCTTTGGCGCCATGGGGCTGCTGATCGCCTCTCGCGCCAAAACGGTGGAAGGCGCGTCGGGGATGATGAACCTGGTGATGCTTCCCATGTGGGTGGCGTCGGGAGTGTTTTTCGCCGCCTCACGATTTCCGGACGTCGTCCAGCCCTTTGTGCAGGCGCTCCCGCTGACCGCCGTGGTGGACGCATTGCGGCTCAACATGCTGCAGGGCGCCGGCCTGAGCGGCGTCATCGGAGAGCTGGCCATCCTGGGCGCCTGGCTGCTCTTCTCTTTTGGGCTCGCCCTGCGACTCTTTCGGTGGAAGTAGCGCCGCCACGCTGGCGCCTCACGCTGGCCTACGCCACGGTCTACCTCGTGTGGGGGGCGTCGTATCTCTCCAACCGTCTGGCAGTCGAGTCCTTTCCACCCTTACCCATGGCGGGCGCACGATTCATCCTCGCGGGCGCTCTCCTCACACTGGTCGCCCTCTTCCTCACAGGTGAGCGTGCAGGGCTCAGGCAGTGGCGGTCGGCCACGATCGCCGGGTCGGCACTCGTCCTCTCGAATGCCGCCGTGGCGTACGCCGTCCAAAGGATTCCCTCGGGCGTGGCGGCACTGCTGGTCGCCCTGACGCCATGCTGGGTGGTCCTCCTCGAATGGTGGCGGGACCGGAGCCGGCGTCCACATCCTGGCGTCGTGGCCGGTTTGCTTCTTGGTCTTGGGGGAATCGCCATTCTCGTGGAGCCCGGCCACTTGCTCGGTGCGGAACGGATCGACGTGGCACGCACGCTGGCCGTCATCGCGGGAACGCTGATCTGGGCCGCTGGGTCGGTCTACTCACGCACGGCAGCCCGGCCCAGGTCAGCCGCGCTACTGAGCGGCATGCAGATGCTTGGAGGAGGAGTGGCGCTCACGCTCTTCTGTGTCGCTGTCGGTCTCTGGAGCGATGTGGCGCCTGCCACGGCCACTGCACGCTCGTGGATCGGGTTCTGGTATCTGGTGCTGGTGGCGTCGATCGGTGGATTCACTGCCTACGTGTACCTCCTCGAACATGCCTCACCGGCGCGCGCCACGACGTATGCCTATGTGAATCCCGTGGTGGCGGTGACGTTAGGCGCGGTGTTTCTCGGGGAGCCACTCACGACACGGATGCTGCTCGCGGCCGCCACCATCGTCACCGCCGTCGCGCTGATTGTCACCTGGGGCGCGTCCGGGGCCCGGACAGCGGTGCGTCAGCGCTGACTGTCAAGCGGCGATTCGCCCGGGGTGCGCCGTTGCCGGCGCTTGAGTACGACAAACACCACGATCACCAGCAGCACCAGCACTACGGTGACGGTGCCTTCGTATTTCTTCACTTCACCCACCAGCAGCACCGCCCCCTGCCCGAACACCCAGCCTAACGACACCACCACCGTGGCCCACACCAGCGAGGCCACCGCCGTGCCCGTCAGGAAAATCCAGGGCGGCACACGCGCGGCGCCGCACGCCATGGGAAGCGCGATCCGCGCCCCGAACGCAAAACGGGAAATGATTGTGGCCCGCCACGGATTCCAGCGCATCGCCGACAGGAGTTTTTTCACGACCGGGGGTGACTTGCGCAGCCGCAGCCGCACCCACGCCGCCCGCCATCGGCCCAGCCCGTACAACACGGCCGACTCACCAAAGACCGCCAGCGCACTCACCCCCACCACAGTCGGAAAGGCGAGATGCCCCTGCTCTGCGGCAAAGCCGCCCACCAGGGCGCCGAGCTCCTGGGTGAACACCACCGACACCGCCAACGTCGCATAACTCCACAACAGCTCGAGCATCAGTCGTCGCCGGGGCCGGACCCACTCATGCCCAGCGACACAATGCGCGCTAGCAGCTCGGGGTACGAGAACCCATAGGCCTTTGCCGCCGACGCAAACTCCTCCCCAT
Source organism: uncultured Gemmatimonadota bacterium (assembly GCA_902826615.1). GTDB lineage: Bacteria > Gemmatimonadota > Gemmatimonadetes > Gemmatimonadales > Gemmatimonadaceae > RBC101. The sequence continues at coordinate 1,003,077 of CADEFN010000001.1, read as the reverse complement.
CCGTCAGCTCCGGGTTGGGGTTGGCCTCCAGAAACCAGAGCTGCCCGTCGGGGCTCATGCGATAGTCCAAACGTGCGTAGCCGGTTATCCCGAGGATGCGGTAAATCCGTTTGGAGATGCGGACCAGGTCCGCCGCTATTTGCGGTGGCAGCTCGTCGGCGGCCCGCTGTTCGATGCCGTAGCGCTTCTGGTATTCGAGATTGTGTTTGGCACGCGCCGTCGCGATGACGGGCGTGTCTGGGGGCGCCTTCTCGAACACCAGCTCTCGCGGCGGGAGCGCTACCAGACGGTCGTTGCCAATCACGCCGACGTACAGTTCGCGCCCGCTGATGAACTGCTCCGCCATCGCGTCGGTCTTGAGCCGCCGGTGCACAAAGGCCACTCGGTCCGCCAGCTCGTCGTCGCTGCTCACCAATGAGGCCTGCGAGATGCCGAGCGATGAGTGCTCCGTTGGGCTCTTCACGATCAGCGGAAAGGCCAGCGAGCGTGGTCGCCGAACCTTGCGGCCGATCGGAAAGACGTGAAACGCGGGCACACGGATGCGGTGATAGATCAGCACCTTCTTGGCCAGCGACTTCTCCCCGGAGAGAATCAGCCCACGCGAATTGCACCCGGTGTGTCGCACGCCCAGCAGTTCGAAGAGCCCCACCACGTTGTAGCCCTGGAGCGTATTGCTGGCAAAATCCTCGAGCAGGTTGAACACCAGTTCGGGGGCAAACTCATCGATCGCAGCGCGGATGGGTCGCAGCTCGTCGTACACCCCCAGCGTGCGCACCTCGTGCCCGATCGATCGCAAGGTGCGCAACACATCCCACTCGGTGCGGAAGGGCAGCTGCTCCTCAGCCGAGAGCTGCTCGATGTTCTCCGGCGGAATACACCGCGGATCGGAAATGAGGAGGATGCGGAGTTTGCGCTGGGCCATCTACAACGCGATCCAGTCGCGGCGGCCCTGCTCGTACAGGAAGTGCATGGTTTTGACGGTCAGCAGAACGGAGAAATCCATCAGAAGTTGTCGTTCATTGCCCACGGCACGCAGCCGCAGGTTGCCACATCGGCCGATGATATTTCCGAGCACGGTATCCAGTGTGTATTGATACTCACCTGTCCACTTCGCCACGAGGTGGCGAATTTCGCCGCGATGACGGCGAAGAAAGGCGGACGCCGCCTCGGCACGCCGATGATGTGGCTGATCAGAGAACAACCGGCGCAAGTCCGCGTCGTACACGTCCGGAAAAACCGTGGTGTACTTTCGCCGACGCTCGGTGTAGTGCGAGTCGAGGGTCTGACCGAGTTTGTGCAGCGGTTCAATGATTCGTCGTGCGGTTACGCGGGGTTTGAGGAGCGAGAGCTCCTCCATGAGTTCATCGACGTACTGCAGTTTCTTGAGGGCTGGCCATCCCTTGTACCGAACGCGCCAGTCACTCCGCGGGCGAAGCCACTCGGCGAACGTTTCAGCGAAATCCTCATCGGGATGACTCTGCGCGTACCAGAGCCGGAGATGCTGGACGTAGCGTTTACTTGCGGGATTGGGGCGGTAGTACTCCGGGTAGTCGGTCGATGACTTCCCAAAGACCTGCTGCCACTTGCGTCGGCGATGCAGCTGGTAGGCATGCTGGATCGCGTGCCCCGTTTCATGCCGCATGATGCGCAGACAGTCGGCACGTGACGCCCCTTCGACGTCCAGAAACTGGCTGCGCTCGAGCCGACGGAGGCGTTTGTGCGCCAGATAAAACGGAATCGCAAAGCCGGGCACCCCGGCCGGCGAAAACCACTCCGTCGACAGCCACACATGGGGGCGCACTCGCACATTTCGCCCGTCGAGTTCTTCGTAGAGTTTGTCGACCAGTCCCGCCAGATGTGTTCCCTCGATGCTCAGCCCCAGATCCTTGAGGCGAACACGCATCAACTTCTCGTCAGAGAATCGGGTCCAGGAAAGGCGGGCGGGCACGGGAGGGAGGTCGGTACGAGCGTCACCGGGGAATCTGTGTTCCGGGCAACCAGCGCGAAACGGTGCGTCCTGCTGAAAACAAAAAGGGGAGCCCCGATGGCTCCCCTTTCGCTGGCCTCAAGACGTCGGGGCGTCAGCCCTCGGTACGAGCGTCCTCGGCCACCAGCCGGTAGATGCTGACCGTGCGTCCGTTCTTGACCTCTTCGCCGACTTCGAGCCGCCCCCAGACCCCGGTGGGGAGGTGGGTGAACTTCGCCTTTTTCCCGGTTTTCATGGTGATCATGATCCAGTCGTTCAGGCGAACGGGTGCCCCGAAGTAGCACATGTCGATGCTGGCGTTCAGCATGAACTTGGTCACGCCCTGGGCGTCCAGGTCGAGCGGCAGCATGAACCCCTTGAGGTAGACGGATTTGCCGTCCAGCGCCTTCACCGTGGTCGGAATCACGTTCTTGGGGACCTTGGCGGTGGGGTCGAGCGGGTCGGGCATCTCCCAGTCATAGCCGCTCAGGATGTTGAAGCCCACGTACTGGAAGCCCTTGGGCACGTCGTCCTGGGCGTTGATCGCGCTGACGGGGGCAGCGAAAGCGGCGGCCGCCGAGAGGGCGAGGGCGAGACGAGCGAGGTTGCGCATGATGGGTCGTACCTTTTGTTCTGACCGGTGTTCCTGAAGGTTAGCCGCTGCTCCGATCTTGCACCACGGTGAACCCGGACAGCGAGACGGTGGGGCCACAGTGTATCGCCACGGGTTGCGCCCCGGCCCTGAGGTCGACAGGCCTCAGGCTAGCGATCGTGGCGTCGAGTCCAGTGCGCGGCTATCCGAGACGAGGCAGAACCGTACAGCGTGGACGGTGCCGTGTGACGCCGACGTGACGTTCGCTCCTAAAGTGCCGAGCATCGGGAGACTCTCGGGGACGCCACATGCTTGCGGCTGTACTTGACCCACCCGGGTTCGAATCGTCGGGCGATCCGTGCACAGCAGACCGGGTCCAAAGCGCCAGACGGACATCGCGGGACGACGCCCATCCCGAAAAGCGTCCCATCCTCATTGGACCCAACTACGATGAACAAATTATCTGGATTTGCGTACGCCTTCCTCGCAATCTCTCTGGCGGGATGTGACACCGTCCGGCCGTTCGCCAGCAGAAGTCGGCTGCAGGAGGGCAGCACCCTGAATGTCACGGGAGAAACGCAGCTGATTCGCATTCAGTCCGATGGCCAGCTCGAGTATTCTGCTCCGGAGCCGTGGAGTGCGACCTCCACGATTCGCAACGGAGTAGCGACAACCCGCCATGACCGTCCGACTGGTGGCGTCGCTTCGAACATTTTGGTGCCGGACGAAGAACTGGCAGGGCGGGGCGGCTTGCCGTTCTACGCCCTGCTTTCATCCGCGAGTTTCGCAGATGGCCGACCCAACGACAGCAAGATTCACTCGTTCGACGAGGGGGGTGTCCGGTACGATATTGTCATGCAAACGGACTCTCTCGGGGGGCCTGTCTCTCGTGTGCTGGTCTTCGCCAACAGGATAGCTGCCCAGGCGGTGCAGTTGAGGTGGGCTCGGGAGAGCGGCGCCTGGTTGCTTCAGGGAGCTGCCATCACCGCGTTCAAGGACGGAAAGCCAGGCGCGCACCTCGTTTCTCGCGTTAAGGGGAGCGAGACGTTCAGCGCTGGGGTGCTTCAGTCAGTAGGGCAAGTGGCGCAGGATGCTGCGGCCTACATAAGTGCAGTGGCTTCCCCTGCCCTCGCTCCCTTCCTGCCAAAGGAGCTCAAGGCGCAGTTTTTCTTCGGGCCGTGCGCCAAGGAATACAAGGAACTGGCCAGAATTGCTACGCTGATGACGTTTGCCGTCTTCGGTACCGCCGGCACTGGCGGGGCGTTGGGAATCTTGATCGCGGCAACTCGAAGCGCGCTCTTTCTCGACTACCTCTGGACCGTCTATGCACTCCGGGACTGCGTCATGAGAAATCGGTTCCCGCAGTCAGCGCTGTCTTCACCTGATGAGATTCCTCTCTGGCTGGAGAGCGAGATCGACGCGCTCCTCCGGTACTGTTTGGTTCAGAACCCTTACACGTCAACGTGCCGATGAAAATGCGCCAGGCCTTCCGCCTCCTGCTCGTGACCGCCGGGTTCCTCTTGTTGGGCGCCGCAGTCGCTCAGATTCCTCTGCCAAGGTGGACTGAGTGGGTAGTCCGGGGCGTTTGCTGGGTGTTGGCGCTCGCCATAGCTTGGCGATTTGCGGCCATGGAGGCGCGGGCCAGCGCTCGATCGCGTCGATGGCAGGCACTCGTCGTTTGCGCCTTTCTTGGCGCCATCGCGCTACTCACGCCACTCGGCTGGGGCACGTACAGCGTCACGTTTGTCGTGGTACTGTTGGCGCTCGTCCTGATGCGCGAGCCCGCGACGCGCTTGAGCGAGAGGGGATAGGCGAGCCGTCGGCACACAGAGCGCGCGGCGTCCAGTTCGCGGTCTGTGTGCCAGGCGGCAGACGAGCGGTCGAGCGGTCGGAGAGACACTCATAGGCAGCCCTCACCTTGTCTCGTTGCTGCGGGTCGACGCGACCAAGAATGGCCACCACGCTGTCCGCCGCCCCTACTGTTGGGACTGTGACCTCGGGAGCGGACAATACGAACGCAATCGGGGCAGCGGGAAGTTCTCCCACTGCCCCGTCGCATGGCTGTCTGAGACCTCGGTGCTTAGTCCCCCGACTGGGGCACCAGCCCGTCAACCGCCTTATGCTCCCCGGTCTGCTGCGCCACTTTGACCCCGAACTTCCCCGCCACCCAGGTCCGCATCTCGTCCAGGATCTCGTAGAAGGTGGGAATCGCAATCAGGGTCAGCAGGGTCGAAGTGAGCACACCACCGATCACCGCCACACCCAGGGGCGACCGGAACTGCGAACCTTCACCGCTGCCGAGCGCGGTTGGCACCATGCCGGCGATCAGGGCGAACGTGGTCATGAGGATGGGGCGCAAACGGATGGCGCCGGCCTCGATAAGCGCTTCACGCAGGGGCAGGCCGTCCTTCTCCCGTGCCCACTTGGCGAAGTCGATGAGCAGAATGGCGTTCTTCGCCACAATGCCCATCAAGAGGATCACCCCAATCAGGCTCATGATGTTGATCGTGTTGCCGGTGAGCGACAGGCTCAGGAACACACCAACCAGCGACAGCGGCAGCGAAAGCATGATCGCCAGGGGATCGAGGAATGATCCGAACTGAATGACCAGGATGAGGTACATGAGCCCGACGGCGATGCCCAGGGCAATGAAGATCTGGCCAAACACTTCCTGCTGCTGTTCGGCCTCACCTCCGGTGGAAATCCGGATCCCATCCGGGGCACCGAGTGCGGTAAGGGTGGCCATGGCATCGTTGGTCACCTCACCCATCGAACGCACCGAGGTATTGAACTCCACGTTCACCACGCGATCGCGGTTGAGGTGGTTGATCACCGCGGGGCCGAGGCCCTCGGTCACCGTCGCCACCTGACCGAGTGGCAGCGTGCTCGAGGTGTTGTTGGGCCCCGGCACCACCAGCGGCAGCTGACGCAGGTCCGACGCACGACGACGAGCCTCGGGCGACAACCGCACCACCACATCGCGCATTTCGCCGCTGGGGTCTTGCCAGTCGCCAGCGTCGATTCCGGCAAAGGCCGGGCGAAGCGCCTGCGCCACCTGACCCACCGACAACCCGAGTGAGCCCGCCAGCCCGCGGTTCATTTCCACGTTGAGCTCGGGCCGCTGTCCCTTGGACGAGAGCGCCACGTCCACGGCACCTGGCACGGCGCGCACCGCATCGAGCGACTTGAGGGCAAAGGTGTTGAGGGCGTCGGTGTCGTTGCCGCGCAGCTCGATGAGCACCTGCTTGCGCCCCCCGCCAAAGTCCGTGGTGAACACGGCCACACTTGCCCCACCAATCGTGCCCAGCTCGTCACGCAGGACGGTCGCGAACTCCTCCAGACTCGTGGCGCGTTCGTCCTTGCCGGAGAGCTTCACATACAGCTTGGCAATATCCACGGCGCCGGCATCACCGCCACCCAGCGTCGTGTAGATGTACTTCACTTCCGAGTGCTGCATGAGCTGACGCGCCACTTCTTCGGACTTGAGCCGTGTGTACTCGAGGTTGGACCCTGGCGGCGTTTCAACATTGATGTTGAGCTCACCATTGTCGTCCGCCGGGAAAAAGCCGAAGCCGACGTTTTTATACTGCGGCACGATCGGCACCAGGACGACGGCGATCGCGATACCCGCCGCCACCGCGCCGAGGCGGAGAAGCCAGCTGCGCAACAGCGTCAGACCGAGAACCGCCACCGCGATCCCCGCAAAGACCGCGATGATCCCCGGAAGTCCCTTGGGCAGAAGAACAAACGATCCGAGGAAGGTTCCGAGTGCCATGACCACCACCGCCGCGCGGTGATCGAGCGCCCAGGCGATTACGCGCTTGTAGCGCTGGGCCATACGGTTGAACCAGGCGTTGAAGCGGTCCAGCAGCTTCGTGATCCAGCTCTTCTCGTGCTCTTCCAGGTGTGGGTCGGGCCAGTACGCCGACAGCATGGGGTCAAGCGAGAACGACACAAAGAGCGACACCGCCACCGAGCAGGCCATGGTGAGAGCAAAGGGTCCCATCCACTGCCGAGTGACGCCGTACACAAACCCGATGGGCAGAAACACCGCAAGAATGGAGAACGTCGTGGCCGCAACCGCGAGCCCGATTTCCGCCGTGCCTTCTCTCGCCGCCGTGTAGTGGTCTTTGCCCATCTCCACATGCCGCACGATGTTCTCACGCACCACGATCGCGTCATCGATGAGGATACCGATCGCGAGCGACAAACCGAGCAAAGACATTGTCTCGAGTTTGTACCCCAGCCAGTACACCGCGATGAACGAGGCCAGCACCGACACCGGCAGGGCGAGCCCCGTGATGACCGTCGAACGCCACGAGTTGAGGAAGAGGAACACCACCAGCACCGTCAGCAGCGCACCCTCGATCAGCGACTCTTCGACGTTCCGCACCGAGTTGCGCACATTGACGCCGCTGTTCTTGACGACATCGATTTTGGTGCCGGGCGGCAACTTGATCTCTGCGATACGGGCAATGATCTGATCGCTCACCTCGGTGGTGCTGTACCCGCTCGACTTCTTGATGTCGATGCCCACCGCTTCGCGTGCGCCCGCACTCGTGCGCTCCTGAAACAGGGCCATGGTCCGCGGCTCTTCAGTCGCATCGATGATGTCCGCCACCTGGCCAAGGCGAATCAGCTGCCCGCCCCGTTCCGCCACCACGATTCCGGCAAACTCGTCAGGACGTTCAAGACGACCCTTGAGCCGGATCGATCGTTCGTCCTGCGAGCCATTCACCCGACCGACCGGCGCCGCGAGGTTCTGCGACTGCAGCGCACCCACGATCTGGCCAACACCGATTCCCGCCGCCTGCATGGCATCGGGACGAATCTGCACCGTCAGTTCGCGCTCCACCTTGCCCGGCACCGTCACCTCGGCGACGCCCGCAATCGAGCGCAGCTCGCGGGTGATGCCGGGGTCGACCAGGCGAGTCAGCTCGCCTGACGAGAGGTTCACCGACGACACCGCTAGCGAGACAATCGGGCGGTCCGTGTCGCTGAACTTCTTGATGATCGGCTCTTCCATTTCCGGTGGAAGGTCCTGCCGGATGCCGGAGATGGCGTCGCGAATGTCCTGGGTGGCTTCCTGCAGCGGCTTCTCGAAGACAAACTCGACAACGACGGAAGCAAAGCCGTCCTGGGCGGAGCCCATCACGCGCTTCACCCCAGTCATCGAGGACAGGGCCTCTTCCACCGGGTCGAGGATCTCTCGCTCCACGCCGTCGGGCGATGCGCCGGGATAGATCAGTCCCACCGTGACCACCGGAGGGGCCACTTCGGGAAACTCGTCCGTCTGCAGCTTGAACAACGCGAAGAGCCCGCCTACCGCGAGGGCGAGCATCACCACCACGGTGATAACCGGCCGCTTGATCGCGAAATCGGAGATGAACATGAGGTTGCCTTCTTCCGGTGATTAGTTCTTCGCGGGCACGGCGGCACCAGCGGCCCGTGCATCCGATGGCGTGCTCACCTTCACCGGTGTGCCCGCCGAAATTCCCTGCGCCGCGCCGATGAGCAGCGTGTCACCCGCCGCCACACCCTGGACAATTTCCACGCGCTCCGACTCCTCGTCCTTCAACCCGATCTGGACCTCGACGCGTTCCACCTTTCCGCTCTTGAGTCGCAGCACCGCCGGACGGAGTCCGCGCTGGTCGATCGCCGTCGCCGGCGCCGTGAGCCCATCGCGTTTGTCCGCGGCCACCCGGCCCTCGGCAAAGAGCCCACCGACAAGCCCGCCACGCGTATTGGGGATCGAGACCACCACCCTGATCTGGCCCGTCGACGCGTCGGCCTCGGGGCTCACCCGCGAGATGCGGCCGGCGAACACCTTGTCCGGGTAGCCGCTCACGCGGAACGAGACCGGTGCACCCACCCGCACCGACGACAGCTGCGCCGCGGGGATCGAGCCTTCGAGCCGCATGCTCGATGGGTCGATGAGCGTGAACAACGCCCCGCCCGGCGACGCGACATCACCGGCATTGATCGTTCGGGCGCTGATGATCCCGCTGAACGGGGCCCGCACCTGCGCGTCATCGAGCTGCTTTTGTGCCAGGGTCAGCCGCGCCTTGGCATCGGCCACCTGTGACTCGGCCGCCTCGTGATTCCAGCGCACCGTCTCGAACTCGCGGTCGGAGATGGCACCGGCTTCCTTGAGTTTGGTGAAGCGGTCGAGTTCACGCTGCGCAAGATTGAGGGTGCTCTGGGCGGTATTCGCACCACCACGCGCCGACAGGAAGGCGTCCCGCAGCGTGCGGTCGTCGATCCGCGCCAGCAGCGCCCCACGTGCCACACGAGACCCCTGATCGGCGTGCGTCGACAGCACGGGCCCCGCAATCTCGGCGCGGACCGTCGCCTCGCGTTCCGCCGCCAGGCTTCCGGAAATGGCCGGGCCAGACGACACCAGTTCGCGGCCCACGACCGCAATGTTCTCGGGGCCGACATTCATCGTGGCCACCGGCTTGGGTTCAGCACCCTTGGCGGCCGCATTTTCGCCCCCGCAGGCGCTCAGCGAGGCCGCGAGCGCCACCGCAGCGGCAAGGGAGTTGTATCGATTGAGCTGTGTCATGGTCGTTGTGAGTGGCTACTGAGGCTGTCCCGTTCCCGTCGACGCCGCTGCTGTGGGCGCCCTGCGCTGTCCCTGTCCCCCTTGCTGCGGGGCTTGTATCCCACCGCCCGCACCGGCAGCGGCACCACCAAAGCCACCGGCACCACCGGCGCCCTGCGCACCACCACCAAACGAGCCACCCCCCGCGCCTAACGGGAGATCCTTCAGCAGGGTCAGCCGCATTCGCGCCACCTGCACGTTGCGCGCGGCCTGCACGCGGTTCACCGCCGCCTGCTCGAGCAGCAAGCGCGACTCGCTCAGCTCCAGCTGCGTGGAGATCCCTTCCTTGAACCGGACTTCTGCAATGCTGTAGGCCCGCGCCGCCTGTTCCTGGGTGCCAGCCGACGCGGCGAGGGCTGCTTCGGCCTGCTGCAGCTGAAACACCGACTGCCGCGCATCGAGCGCCGCGAGCTCACGGGTCTGGTCGAGCCGGGCGCGGGTTTCCTCCACCGACGCCTGGGCAACCATCTGCGCACCCTTGAGCGCCCCCCCGGTAAACAAGGGAAAGCTGGCGCCAAGCGACACCGTCCAGTTGTTCAGGAAATTCCCCCACGACGGAATGCCGGTGCCAAACCCGACACGACTGTACGCCGACGTCATGCTGATGGTGGGAATCCATTCCCGGCTCGCCGACTTGAGCTGCGCCTCACCGGCCCGCAGCGACTCGTCGAGCTGCCGCACCGAGCTGCGTGCCGAGGCACTCGTATCAGGCTGGGTGCCGCCCATCGTGGTGTTCGCCACCAGCTGCACAGTCGCCAGCGATTGGTCTTCGATTGTCGTCGTCAGGCGCAGCGGTTCACCATAGGGCAGGTTGAGGAGCTGCTGCAGGCGCAGATACGCCAGGTCACGGTCGGTTTTACGCTGAATGAGCACCGGGAGCTGGTTGTCGCGTGTCACCTTCGCGCGCAGCAACTCGAACTCCGATTGGTTCCCCACCTGCCGCGCCAATGTTGTCTGTCTGAGCGTGCCCTCGGTCTGCACCAGCGACGATTCCGCAATCGCCACCAGGCGGTCGGCGAGGACGGCGTCGTAGTAGGACTCGGTCACATTCAGGGCCATCTGCGCGCGCTGCGCCGTGAGTTCGATATCTGCCGAACGCCGACCGGCCACGGCCGCGCGATTCTGCAGCTGCACACGCCCACCGGAGTACAGCGTGAGGCTTCCATTCGCCGCAAACTGGTACTGGTTCTGGGCGCCAAAACCGACCCGCGTGAAATCGAGCCCGCCCCCCGACGAGCATCGCGCATATGTCTCGAGGCCGCGCACCCGCGCCGCATCCGACGCGCCCGCGGGCGCGAGATAGCGCAAGCAGGGCTGGAAGTAACTGACGGTGTCGCGTGGGGGTGCCGGTGGCTCAGTCGCCGGCACCGGAGGGGGCGCCGTATTAAAGGCCGAAAACTGCGTGGCCAGCGTGCGCGTGTAGCCGAGTGACCCCGAGATCTGCGGGAGATACTGCGACCGGGCTTGCATCACCTGGCCGTCGGCACGCCTGACCCCAGCCTGCGCAATACGCACGGCCTCGCTCTGACTCTCCGCCATGCGAAGGGCTTCTTCGAGGGTGATGGCGCGAACACCCTGGGCGCGTGCGTCTGCGGCGATCAGGGTCAGGGCGACCCCCGCGGCCAGCGTTCGGAGAAAAACTCTCATGGAAATCCTGTGAAATTCGTGAAGACGGTGGGACTAGTCATTTGCAGCAGTTGCCAGTGTCCGCCCTGCGGTCGGGCGCCGGACCGGACCCATCGTGCGAAGGAACACGGTCAGGTACTTCTGTGCCGCCGACTCGGCCGGCACCGGATAGGCCGCCGATACCACATCACGGCCGATGGCATCGGAAAACATTGCCGACACCAGCATCGAGCAGGCCGTGCGTCGCATGGACTCGTCCCCGGCGGTCGCCGAGGGCCACGCCAGCGACACATACGACAGCAGCTGATTGAACATCGGAGTCTTGGCGTCACACACGACTTGCCGCATTTCCGGATGCTCCTCCAATTCCGCCATCGTCTTGCGAATGATGTGACGCATCGAACGCATGGCCTCGAGATGCCCCTCGGACCACGTCAGCAGCTCGCGTTCGACGTCACCCGGCTCGGCGGGAAGATTCAGCCCTGCGTTGGGATGCATGCATTGCATCGCCTCCGTCAGCAGCTGCGACTTGCTCCCGAACAGCCGAAACAACGTGACCTCGTTCACCCCCGCCGCCTCCGCGATGCGACGCGTGGTCGCACCCCGAAACCCCGACTCGGCAAATACCCGGGCCGCAGCTTCAAGCAGTTTCTGGCGACTGATCATCTCAACTCTTGACGTATGAAGTGCCCGCAGACGACCGCCGGACTGGCTCCCGGCGTGATGAGCGGGCTGGAACACATAGCGGAATGCCTGACACAGAGCAAGCAGGCACTTGCATACAACGGCGGGCAATTCCCGATGGTTTCAGCGACTTTCCTGATGCCGCCGGTGGCGAAATCTCCTTGGGATCGAAAACCGTTCAACGTGTTGTTGTGTAACGGTTTAGGATCGCCACTCTTCCCTATCCCTCGGGACAACTTGTCCGCTCAAGCCCGAGATGTCGCGGCCGAAGCTTTGTGAGCCAGCACACGCTGGCACCCTACCTGCCCATCACCATTGCAGGTCGGCGTATTCGGTCCCTTTGCCCGGGAGTAGCTCCATGCGCAAGAGAAACGGCTTCACCTTCGTCGAGGTCCTGGTTGCCCTGGCGGTGTTCGGGGCGCTGACCGCAGTGGCTGTGCCTCGCTACCGGACCTTCAAGGAGCGGGCATATCTCGCTTCACTGCGTACCGAACTCGGGTCCCTTCGTGTCGCGCAGGAAGCCTTCTGGGCCGAAAACCATCTCTACTCCACCGATACCACGGCGCTGGACTGGAACGGCTCTTCCAAGGTCGCCCTGAGCCTTACTGCGGCAGACCCGTCAGCCGGTTTCACTGCCGAGGCACGCCACGCGCTCTACCCGGGAGCCGTGTGTGCCACATATGTCGGGGCCGATGCCGTGAACACCGCCTCCGGCGACATCATCTGCACCGCCGGTGCGTCGGGTATTGGTGCGGGGGTAACTCCATAGCCTAACGTACGATCGGGCGCGGGGCGCGATTTCTGCGCCCCTCTGCATGGCGTTTGGCACGGGCGACCGGCTAGCTTACTCCAAGGTCAGGGCCTCTCCCCCATCGCCTTCCGCATGCGCCGTCGTCACGGTTTTACACTGATCGAGCTCATGCTCGTCATGCTTGTCCTGGCGGTCCTTGCAGGGATCGCGTATGGCCGCTACCAGGCCGCCAAACGACGCGGGTACATTGCCACGATGACGGCAGACCTGGCGGAGCTGCGCAACGCCGAAGAGGGGTACTGGGCCGAGAACCAGGCCTACTCCACCGACACCACTCAGCTCGACTGGACGTCCACGAGTCTTGTCTCGGTGGTCATCACGTCGTCCAACCTGCAAGCGGGATTTGATGCCGAGGCAACACACTCGGCGGTGCCCGGACTCGTCTGCAAGATGTATGTGGGCCGCGCCGTGAGCGCGCGTCCAAGCGGCGAAGTGGCCTGTCAGTAGGGAACCCGGCACCATGCTGACCTCCCTCATGCTGCAACTCGTGGCTGGTGCGGCGGGTGGCAACCTCGCGGCACTGCTGCGGCGCGGTGGCACACATGGTCTCGTGGTCAACTCCCTGGTTGGCGCCGTTGGGGGTGTTGGCGGTGGCTCCTTGCTGGGCGGCGCGCTGGCGCCTGGTCTTGTGGGCGACGGCATCAGCGCCGCTATCGCCGGCACCGGACTCTCCCTGATGCTGGGTCTGCTGCGCAAGCGAGCGAGCGTTCCCTCGCGAACGTGAGCATATGCCCGAACGCCTCGCGTTAGGCTTCCGCCGGGCCGGGCTCGGTGAAATCCCCGAGCTCAATGCACTGATCCACCGTTCGGCAGACGCACTCAGCGCAGGCTTCTACACGCCCGAGGAAATCGACGCCGCCAACCGCTACGTCTTTGGTGTCGACACCACCCTCGTGCGCGACGGCACGTATTACGTGGGTGAGGTGGATGGGGTCGCGGTAGCGTGCGGGGGCTGGAGCCGCCGAGGGGCGCTGTACGGCGGCGATCAGCGTCGTATGGTCGAAGCACCAGTGCTCGATCCTGCCACCGAAGCCGCACGAATTCGCGCCTTTTTTGTGCATCCCGACTGGGCCCGACGCGGGATCGGTACGCAGCTCCTCGACGTCTGCACTGCGGCGGCCTGGGACGAGGGGTATCGGGCGCTTGAACTCATGGCCACGTTGCCCGGGGTGCCCCTCTATCGCATGCACGGGTTTGTCGAGGTGGAGGCCGTGAGTGATGTGATGCCGAATGGCGTGGCGGTCCGGTTTGTCCGCATGCGGCGCCAGATCACCTCGCGGCCTGGTGTCTCCGTGGTCACGGACTGAGCTGTGCTGCCGTCAGCCCCACTCGTGCGAGGGGGCATGTTCCTCGCGCGCCACCTTCCTCCCCGGGTGCTGCATGCCCTGGCACGGTTCGCGGGCTCGTTAGGCTGGTGGCTCGCGCCGGCGCGCCGCGCCATCGCACTCGAAAATGCCCGGCATCTCATGCCCGGACAGACCGCGTTACAGCAACGTGACGCGGCCCGGCGGCTCCTGCCCAATCTGTTCGAAGCGGCGGTCGATTTATTCCGGCTTCCTTCGATGGGTGCGACGGGAGTCCGCGACCTGGTAGAGGTGCATGGCGAGGACCATCTGCGGGCCGCCTTCAATCTCGGGCGCGGGGTGGTGATTGTGACCGGGCACGTGGGGCCCTACGAACTGGGGGCGGTATGGATGGCCGCCATGGGGTTCCCCATCTATGCCATGGTGGAAGACCTGGCACCGGAAACCGGAGCGGCCCTGGCGACGTACCGCACGGCTACTGGCGTGAAGCTCGTGTCCCGGAACACCGGAGCCCGCCAGCTGTACCGTGTGCTCAAGGAGGGCAACCTCGTGGCGCTTGTGGCCGATCGATTGGTGGGAACAGGGGCGCCGGGGATTCCCGTACCCTTTGGTGATGCACCCCGCGATATCCCCACGGGGCCGGCCGCCTTTGCCATCGCGGCCAACGCCCCGGTGGTCGTCGGGTCTATCGTGCGCCGGCCGGGGGCGGGCCCGCGTTATCGGCTGACCTTCGAACCTCCGGTGGAACCCGCGGGCTACACCACCGATACACTGGTACGCCGCATCGGTAGCCAGCTGGCCAGCTTTGCGCAGTCACATCCCGACGAATGGTACGTCTTTCAGCCCGCATGGCCAGCGCGTGACATCCGCTGAATCCGCGTTAGGCACCGCCCCCGCACCGGCCTCGCTGGCCGGCGTCTTGCGCCGGCCCGGGTTCTTGCTGCTGGTCATTGGGCAAACCGTCTCCCAGCTGGGCGACAAGCTGCACCACATGGCGCTGATTGCCCTGGTGGGCGCGGGCGCACGCGCCGACACCGGCGGGCTGGAACTCGCCAAACTCTCGGTGGTCTTCACGGCACCGGCGGTGCTGGTGGGACCCCTCGCCGGTGCCCTGGTTGACCGCTGGAACAAGCGCCGCACGATGCTGGTGTGTGATGCCCTGCGCGCGCTGCTGGTCGCGGCCATCCCGTGGCTCTATCTCAGCACGGGGCATCTGTGGGCCGTCTATGTCGCCGCCTTTTTCGTGTTTGTGCTTGGCCTCTTCTTCAACAGCGCCAAGATGGCGCTGATTCCGGACCTGGTTGAGCGCTCGCAACTGCTTCCGGCCAATGCCGCCCTCACTTCCATAGGGCGGGTCGCCACGGTGGTCGGGATCGTGGGGGGCGGACTCATCATTGCCGCCCCGGTATGGGCGCGCTGGGGATGGACCCCCTATCATGCCGGGTTCTACCTCGACGCCGCCTCCTTCGCCCTCTCGGTATTGACCCTGGCGGGCATCGCCGCACTGACGACCCCGGTTGGGGGCGAACCCCATCGCCCACAGACTCGGCGCCATTCGGTGGTGCGTGATGTCAGCGCAACCCTGCTGGTAATCAGGCAAACTCCCGGACTGCGCGCCGCCTTTGCGTCCCTCATTCTGCTGGCACTCTTTGCCAGCACCGTGTATGTGGCCATGACCGTGTCGGTGCAAACCGTGATGGGGCGTGGAACCGCCGGCGTGGGCGTGCTTGGCGGCGCGCTGGCTGGCGGCATGGTGGTGGGATCCCTTGCCGTTGGCAGCGTCGGCCACCGCTGGGCTCGCGAAACGGTGATCCATGTCGGCATCGGAGCCATCGGCGTGTTGATGATCGTGGCCGGTGTCTTTTTCTCGTTTGGCATTTTTCTCCCTGTGGCCTTTGCCGGCGGTGCCCTGCTCGCCCCGGTGATGGTCGCACAGGACACGCTGCTGCATGAACACGCCCCGGCCTCGAGCCGCGGCGTGATATTCTCCACGAAGGACCTGCTGGTGGCGGCCATGTTTGCCGGCACGGCATTCCTGATTGGGGGCGGTATCTATGTCATGAGCCGGCTCGGAGTGCAGGAGCCGTATCGTGTCGCCTTGTGGGTGGTAGGTGCATTCCTTGCTTTGACCACGCTGGGGAGACGGCGGCCGCAGGTCGTCCGTGTCCCGACGGAGTGACATCCAGCGTGTCTCCCTTGCCGCGCCCCCGGGCGTTTGAGCATGCGCATCATCCAGATTTCTCCTTATAGCTGGGACGCCCCTGGGGGCGTGCAGGTGCATATCGGGCAGCTCTCCCGCCATCTGCGTGAGCGCGGCCACGAGGTGCTCGTCCTCGCACCGGGCGATCAGCCGGGCTTTCGCGACGACGCACGCATCGTCGGCCGGCCCTACCCGGTCCACGTCAACGGGTCCGTCGCACGTCTTTGCTTCTCGCGACGTTCAGCGCAGGTCATCGCCAAGGCCCTCGATGTCTTCGGGCCCGACGTCATTCACGTGCACGACCCCCTCACGCCGAGCACATCGATGCTCGGAGTGCTGCTCAAGACGGCGCCGGTGGTTGCCACCTTCCACTCCTACTTCGCCCGCGACCACTTCGAGGGCCGAGTCTACACAGCCCTTGCGCCTCTGCTACGGCCCGTGTGGCGGCGCGTCGACCGACATCTCGCCGTCTCCGCGGCGGCGCGTGATTCGGTGTGCTCCCGCATGAACGACGACCGCAAGGTGGAGATCGTGCCCAATGGAGCCGACGTCGACGTGTTCGCCAACGCCGTCCCCGCGACACTCCCCCCGGGGCGACGGCTGCTCTTTGTCGGTCGGCTCGAACCACGCAAGGGATTTCCGGTAGCGGTGCGTGCCTTCGCCATGCTGGCCGCCGAGTTTGCGGACCTGCAACTGCTGGTGGTGGGTGATGGCGCGGAGCGTTCGGTCATCGACTCCCTGCCCGCGGAGATTCGCAGCCGTGTCCAGATGCTTGGCAAGGTCTCCAACGAGGCACTGCCGACGTATCATCGTGCGGCCGACGTCTTCATCTCACCGGCGACCGGCAGCGAGAGCTTTGGCATCGTGCTGGTGGAAGCGATGGCCGCCGGTCTCCCCATCGTCGCCAGCGACATCGCGGGGTACCGTGAAGTGGCACGTCAGGGACTCGAGGCACTCCTCGTGGCGCCGTCGGACCCCACCGCCCTCGCGGATGGCGTCCGCCGGGTGTTGCGCGACCCGGGACTGGCGGCGGCGTTAGGCACCCGTGGCCAGCGTCGTTCGCAGACGTTTGCCTGGGATCACATCGTGGGCCGGCTCGAGGGCGTGTACGACAGCCTGGTGGTGCGGGAACCCCGGATCCGTCGTCGTGAGGTGGAGCGCCCGCTCACCCCTGTCGCCGACGGCGTGCGCGGCGCAGCGTCCGCACCCGAACCGGCCCTCTGGCTGGATGAGTCCGAAGTTCGTTAGGCATCCGGCGACGCACCGAGGGCCTGCTGGAGGTACATCTGGAGCCGGGTGGTCATCACGTCCCAGCTCCACGCGTCGTGGACCCATGCCGCACCCGCCGCGCCCATCCGCTCCCGGCGCTCCGCATCGGACAGGAGCGCCACGAGTTCACGAGCAATGGCGCCGGGGGATTCGGGGTCCACCACCAGCCCCGTTTCTCCGGGCCGCACCGCCTCCGGCGCTCCCCCGGATGCCCCTGCCACCACCGGGCGTCCCACCCCTGCCGCCTGCAGAAACACCGCGCCTAACGCCTCGATATCAAAGCCGAACCACCGGGCGCGACATGGCATCGCAAAGACATCGCCTGCCCGGAAATACGACGGCAATTCGGCATACGGCACCGCACCCGTAAACATCACATCACTCGCCACCCCCTGTGCGCGGGCCAGGGCGTGGAGGGTCCCGGCATATGGCCCATCCCCCACGATCAGCAGCCGAGCTCGGGGAACGGCCGCACGCACGGCCGGCCAGGCCCTGATGAGCATGTCCTGCCCCTTTCGGGCCACCAGCCGCGAGACACAACACACCACCGGGGCGTCGCCTAACGCGTGACGCTCACGCACCACCTGATCGGATACCCCGGAATGGAAATGCGCCGTGTCGATCCCCGACGGGAGAAGTGGCATCCGCCCCGTCCACCCGAACGCGGGCTCGAGCTTGCGGCGTGCCCAGTCACTTACCGCCGTCAGGAGGGAAGCATGACGCCCGATATGCCGCAACACGCCCGGCACCAGCGCTCCCGTCAGCTCGAGGCCGTGTGAGAACCCGCCATAGGCAATATCGAGTTTGGTACGGATCCCCGGACCCATGTGCCCCAGCGGCCACAGCGCCCCGAACAGGACCACATCGGGTCGGCGCGCGCGCAGGAGAGCGTGGACCTCCTGCCGGACACCTGGCACCGGAAGCATCATCTCCGTATTCAGCCGCACGACCTCCTGCGGGTAGTCCCGGTCGAACTCCGCCGCGCCCCGGTACGTGGAGGCAATCACCGTCACCGAACCGGCCGGCAGGCGACGCACCAGCTGATGCACGTAGTCGTTGATTCCGCCGATACGTGGCGGAAAATCGTTGGTGACGACCGCGATCCTCACCTAACGCGAGAGGTTGGCGTTGATGTACTCCGCTTCGCCCGTGACTTCGCGGACGAGCACCGCCTGCAGCCACTCCGGAATCTCCACCGGGTGCACCGCACTGGGCAGCTCAACCTCGGCCAGCACCAGGTCGCGGTCGGTGAACTCGTCCACCTCCCAGACCAGATCGCCCGCGGGGACGGCATGCCGTCGTTTGACCACGCGGCGTCCCTCGGTCAGCGGCCACATCGTCTCGAACACCGCGCGGGTGGTTTCTTCCTCCAGCTCGAAACGGGTGACCCCCCGGCCCGACTTGACCGTTCGATACCAGTGATCACCCGATGCCTCCGACTGCGTGTGCCGCAATCGCTCCACCAGGCGCTCTCCCGGCAGATACCCCTGCTCGATTTCCTCGGTCTCCGCGGCTGGCCAGCTCGATGGCAGTGTGAAGAGCAGAAACTTCCGCTCGATCTCGATGTCGGGCACACGCCGCAGCTCCAGCGCAGTCGCGACTCGTTCCACCTGGTCGGCGAACGTCCGCCACGCCTCCCCCGACCATTCCGCCACAAACGTCTCGTATCGTGCGTCGAGGCGCTGCTGGAGCAGGTCACTCACGGCCTGCTGCACCGCGCGGGTGTCGTCGTCCGTGGCAACGGGGGCAGGGAAAGCGGTGCGCCAGACATGGACATCGTGGGCGTCGCCTAACGTGTCCTGCAGTTGTTTGAGACGCCGGATCACCTCGCGACCTTCGGCCACATGTGCCGCCACCGGTTCGAGCGTGTACCGCAGCCGTTTCCCCGCCAGCCGCGCCCGGTGGATCGCCGCATCGTCCCCGGCGTCGTGGACACGGGCCAAACGACGCTGTACAGCCAGCACATTGCGCCGCACCGCCGCCGCCAGCACAGAGGCGAAGGACGGCTCACCGCGTATGTCCGGCGCGCCCACACGACGCGTGACCTGGTACACCGGGAGTCGTTCCGAGAGCAACTCGGCGGCCCGCTGAAACCCGCGCGTCACCTCGCCATCATCCGATGTGACATCAATCGCCCGAATGGACGTGGCCAGGTTTGCGCACCAGCTGCGGACCACCTCGGGCACACCATCCCCCGGATCCGCCAGCCACTCGGCGTACACCTCCGCGTCACGCCCGGCGCTGGTGGCACGAGCCACCCGGCGCAGCAAGCGAGCCGACTGTCTGGTCGCCCGCCTGCCCAGGAGCCGCCGATGGGTGCGTAACCAGCTCCGCAAACGACGAACAGCAACCCGATAATCGTGGAGCGCCTCGGCGTCATCCGGATTGGCCAGCCGACGGTGTTCAGCCATCGCATCTTCGAGGAGCGCGATGGCGACCAGCCGGACTCCTTCGTCGGCGCTTTCGTCCAGGACGGTATCGGGTAACGTGATCATGGTCAGTGCAAACTACGCCCTACCGCTGGTCGCGGAAGAAACGAAAAGGGGCGATCACCGCGATCGCCCCACACACTTCGTCACGGTCCGGGCCTACTGGATCTGGACTGCCACCGGGAAGGGGCCGAAGTCGTTGTGATTTTCCTCGGTATGGAACAGGGAGAAATTCACCGTGGTGTTTCCGGCGGCGGCACCGCGGATCGATCCCGCGAACTGGCTGGCACGTGTGAAGGTGACTCCCGTGCCACCCGTTACTTCGAGGCGGAAGACGTCCGAGTTCACCAGCGTCTCCGGCGAGCCGTCAGCCTTGAGGAAGGCGGCAGTCAGGGTCTGCGCCGCCGTGGTGATGCGGAGGGGTCCGCCGGTCACGGCGCCGTTCTCAGCGACCGTTACGGTCTGGCTGCCGATGGTCAGGCGCATCGTGGCGACTTCGGGTTCATCTTCCTCGGCCGACGTGGACTCTTTGCAGGCGGTGGCGGCGAAAAGAACGAGAGTGGCGGCGATGAAACGCCGCGAAAAGTGCTGCATACGCATTGTACGAATCTCCGGGGTGGTTGAAGTCGAGCGCGTGCATCACGCGCGGTGGCGTGATGCGAATGAGCAAGCCTGTGCTTCGCGAAGTGCGCACGGACCACTGACGGTCAGGGCGCGGCGGCAATCAGGCGAGCGGCGGCGCTCGTGAACCGGAGACCCGGTACTGCGCTCGTCCGGAATCAGGCGCCAGCCGTAGCGCATCAATCCCGGCGGCACGGGTGACCAGCGCACCACAGGGCTCTATGCGGCTGGCCTGGAATGGGGTGCGGAGCGCACGACAGACCTCGCACGCTCCAGGGTCATGAGTGGGTACGCACCCCGTTTGCCCGGTTTCCTCGACATGTGCACCCTGCTGCGAGGCCGCGACCTCGCTGCGAGCGTCGAGATGGGGCAGCACCGCTCCAACGAAGAGCTGCAACAGGAGCGCGAGCTGCCCGCCCAGGTGGGCGAGTCGCCGGACACGTCGCGGAGCGGGGGTGGAAGTGCGGGTCACACTGGAACCATAAATGGGGAGAGGGCCTCTCGTCTATCGTCCCTGCGAAAGCACCCGCGTCGCGGGAATGACGACCTTACTTGATGCCGATCTGTCCCTTGACCGAGGCGATGAGTTTTGCCGAGTCGAACCCGATCCCATTTCGGAACACGGTCACAGTGTTACGAATGTCGGCGGGGTTCGCCGCGAGGTCGCCACGCAGCAGCACCAGATCAGCCTGTTTTCCGGCGGTCACGGAGCCCACTCGAGAATCGATCCCAAGCACACGGGCGCCGTTGAGTGTCATCACCTGAACCGCCTCACCCGCGTTGAGCCCCGCTTCGATGAGGAGTTCGTAGTTGCGCTGGTCGCCGAACCCGGCAATGACATGGGCACAGCAGGGGTCAGAGCCGGCGCCGAGCAAGCCACCCGCTTTCATGAAGGCCACTTCGAACGCCATGGTCTTCTTGAGCACACTCTTCGCAACCGCATCCTTGGCGTTCTTGCCGTTGTCGTAGACCCGCTTCACGGCTGCGGCCGCCTCGGGCATGAGGGCATCGAGCACTCGCGGGTCTGCGGGGATTCGTGAAGGGGTCCCGGTTTCGTACACGGCCAGCGTAGAGGTGAGCGACACCTTTTTTGCGATCATCTCCTTGATCGTTCGCTGCACATCGGGGTTGTCGGTATCGGCCTCGGCAAAGATGGCCGAGTCACCGGCGCTGGGACATACATCGGGTTGTTTGTTCCGGAAGAACTCGGTGTTGGCAAAGAGCCCATGTTCGAGGTTGTCGATGCCTAAAGCCACCGCTTCCCGGTACCCTACGCTGCAGAGGTGTGCGGTGACCTTCACGCCATGTTTGTGGGCTTCGTCGATCGCCGCGCCGAGGGCCGCACGCGAGATCTGCGTGTACGCCTTGAACCAGCTCACCCCTTCTTCGGACCAGTAGCGCACCATGCGGCGTGCGTCATCGGGGCTGTCCACCGGATGCATGGCACCAGGGCCGGGTCCGGGGCCCTGCAGGTAGGGTCCGGTGACAAACATCGCAGGGCCTACACGCAGCCCCTTCTCTATCGCGGCGCGTGTATTGAGCTCCTGATACGAATCCGTGCTCCCCGCCGTCCGCACCGTCGTGACTCCGGCACCAAGGAAGAGCCGCGGATAACTCTCCAGCATCATCTTCATCGAGCCGCCGGCAGGAGAGCTGTAGTACATGTGATCGTGCAGCCCAACGAGTCCGGGTATCACGGTGTGGCCCGTCCCATCAATCACTCGCGCCCCCGCCGGCACCTTCACCTGATCGGCCGACCCGACCGCGGTAATGCGCTCGCCCTCGATGACAATGGTTTGCCGGGCCCGGGGTGCCGCACCGGTGCCATCTATTACAAGGGCGTTGGTGATGGCCACCACCGGCGCATCAACTGACGTGTAGAGCCTGACCTGCGGCGGAAGCTGGCGCTGCTGCGCACCAGCCGTGGTGGCGAGGAGGAAAGAGAGGGCGAGAACGCGGGTCATGGTCACGAGCAGATGGCGGTGGCGGATGGTCGACGGCGAAACGGCAGACGGCAGATGGCAGATGGCAGATGGCAGACGGCAGACGGCAGACGGCAGACGGCAGACGGCAGACGAAGGTCGCGCGCGCCTCTGCGTTGTCAACCGCTACTTCACCCGATCTCGACCTTCGACCACAAACATCCCCATCATTCCCGTCCCCAGATGCTCGGCGACATGGCAGTGCATCATCCAGGTGCCGGGGTTGGTGAGCTCGAGCAGAATGTCCATCGTCTCACCGGCTGGCAGGAGAGCCGTGTCTTTCCACGCCCGGTTGGGAACGGGCACCCCGTTGCGCGACACCACCACAAACCGTTGCCCGTGAAAGTGGATCGGGTGCGCCATGGCGTGGGTCGCCCCCGGATCACTTACCAGACGAATCCGCGCCACTTCACCCGTCCGGAAGCGCCAGCTGATCTGCATGTTTTCGCGCCCGACTTCGTCGCGGAGCGTCCACGCCACTTCGCGTGCCGAGAGCGCCCAGTTCATCATCGGCATGGCATCGTTCCAGTCCATCGGAATGGCAATTCCGGTGAGCATCGCGACCGTTTGTGGCGTCACATCCTTGAGCCGCATCCCCAGGGTGAGGGTGTGCTGCGGTGTACGTGGGGCCTGCGCCACCACCGCAGCGATTTCCCGCTGCACGTCACGACGTTCCCCGAGCCGCTCGAAGGTGTCATTGGCGTGTCGTGGCGCCCGCGACACCATCACGGTGCCTAACGTGTCTTCGGCCGGGGCGGTGGTGCCGCGCATGTGGTCGAGCCAGCGCACACTGTTGACCAGCGGCACCACACCCGCCGAGTCGAAACGCACGTCCACCACGTATCGCTCGGCAGGCGCGAGCACGATCGACTCCACCCAGCTTTCCCGTTCGAAGGCGCTCACATCGGAGGCAACCAGTTTCATTCGCGCCCCGGGCAGCCGGAGGTTGAACGTGCGGGCGTTGGCGACATTGGTCAGAGCCAGCCGCACTACCTCACCCTGCGACACCGTCATGCGCCAGGCGGGCTCGCCGTTCACCAGGAGCAGATTGCCGAACCGCCCCATCAGGGCGTGACTCGCCGTGTCCGCCCCCCATGGCATGAGCTGGCCGCGATCGTCGAGCTGCACATCATCGAGGGCGAGTACCTCCTGCCGTCCCGGTGATGCGCCCCGCTCACCTACCGATATGTTGCCGTAGAGACCCAGGTCCTGCTGGATATCCTCGCGTACATGCGGGTGATACCAGTAGATGCCGGCATCGGGAAATCGCAGACGATAGGTGAAGGATCCTCCGGGCTCCACCGCTGGCGCCGGATGCCCCGGCACACCATCAGAGCGGTTCTCCAGACGCAGCCCATGCCAATGCACGGTGGTCGCCACGTCGAGGCGGTTGGTGAAATGCACCACCACTTCCGTGCCTCTCTCCACTTCGATCAGCGGGCCGGGTGACTGCCCATTGTAGCCGTACATGAGCACCGTGCGCCCACCGACACTCCGCCTGACGAGTCCCGCGGTGAGCGAGAGGGTGTCGTTGTGCCGCAGTCGAACCATTTCACGCGAGCGGTGCGGCACCACTTCACGGCCGGTCGAGTCGGGGCGCCACGCCGCTGTGCTGGGCGGCGTGTGCTGCATCGCGGCCGGCGCAATTCGCGGATCGTTCGGGGGCGTGGGCCACTCCTCGGCGCTTGCCCCGTGGTGTGCGTGCTCGGCCGTTGCCGTCGACGTCACGAGCATCGGCGCCATCGCGTCGCGGTGTGAAAGCATCAGCGAGTTGGGGCTGGTGGCTCGTGCCACCAGTCGGCCGCGTCGGGTGGACACCGTTGCACTCGACTCGGCCGACACAATCACCCGGAAATACTCGAATGGGAGTTCTCCCAGCGATGTCGAGCCATTGGTCACCACGCCCAGGCGCACCTCTTCGCGATGGGTGAGGTCGTAGCCCCAGGCAACGAAGACCCGGCCCCCCAACGTCGCCGGCGCTGGGAGTCCCCGGAATCGGGCCACGAGCCTGTGCCGCAGTTGCCCGTCGGGTCTTACCGCGACCCCGAATGGGGTGGGCACCCAGCGCAGCTCGAGCATCCCTTTTACCGTCGCCAGATCGGGTGTGGCCACCAACTCGGCGCAGTACGGCGTGGCAAATGGGGCGGCGTCCCAGGCGCATCGAGGCGCCTCCTGCCCAAACAGCGAGCAGGGCGCCACCAGGAACGCGAAGAGAAATGCGGGTCGCATGCGGGTAATCTCGGCGGTTGTATCGGCCCGTGCCTACTCTCCCACTGGACAGGGCCACGCCTAACCACCCACACTGAAGGATGGTTCGCCGCATAGTTGTCGCATTGATTCTGGCCACTGGCTGGGCGTGTAAAGGCTCACCCGATGTGGATGCGCCACCACCCCTGGTGGTTGACGACAGCGCGGATTCCCTGTCGACCCCCACGCCATCGACCATCGCGTCGGAGATCCGCTACGATCTGGAGCCAGCCCTCGCTGCGCTTGAGCTGTCAGCACCGCGCCGCTTTGGCGACATCAACAAACGTCTTGAGGCTGGATCGAACAAAAGGGCGCATTTTGCCTTTGCGGCAGCTCGCTCCCCATTTCGCGTTGCCTTCGATGGACAGAAGGCCACCATCTCAACCGTTGTCGAGTACGAGGGGCGTGGCTGGTACGATCCGCCCGTAGGCCCTGAGGTGTCGGCAGCCTGCGGCACAGATGGAGTCCCGCGCCCCAGGGTGCGGGTGCGGATTATCAGCGATCTCACCCCCACTCCGGATTGGGGCCTCAAATCTCGGTCGCGCCTGACAACGGTCGAGCCAGTGAGCCAGGAGAATCGCGACCGGTGCCGCGTGACGGTCTTTCGCATCGATGTCACTGACCGGGTGGTCGGGGCTACCCGAAAGGTGCTGGAGGATCAGTTGCGCTCGCTCGACGCGTCCATCGCCAAACTCCAGACCCGCGCGCGATTCGAGGAATGGTGGCGCACCATCGCCAAGCCAATCCGCCTGACCGATAGCGTCTGGTTCACCATCAATCCGCTCGATGTCCAGCTCGGCGCCATTCGAAACGATTCGGGGGCGCTTATCGCCGCTCTTCAGCTATTTGCCCGACCGCGCATCCAGACCGGGAATCGCCCGAATGACTTCGACTTGTTCACTCCCCTTCCCGCGCTTCGGCGGGGCAGCAATCCCCCTCGTGCGCTGAGTGTTTCCCTCGATGGGGAGCTGGGCTACGATGTCGCCACCGACATGTTGCGCCGTGCGCTCGTCCAGAAGCGCATCGATCGAGGGGAGCGTCACGTGATCATCGAAGACGTTACGCTGAGCGGGATCGGAGCTGGACGGGTTGCGCTGGGCGTGCGTTTTGGCGGGAGTATGTCGGGTCGCGTCTACTTCACAGGTACGCCCAGCTACGACATCGTCGCCGACCAGCTGCTGGTACCCGACCTCGCGTTCGACCTCCAGACCAGCAACGCCCTGGTCCGTTCAATGGCCTGGCTCAAGGACGACGCCATCCTCGGCTTTTTGCGCGAGCGTGCCCGATTCCCCGTGCAGGGACAGCTTGATCGCTTCAGGCAGATGGCCGAGCGGGGGATGAACAGGGACCTGGCCACCGGAGTGCGGTTGGTGTCTCGCCTGGACAAGGCCTCCGCGGTTGGCGTTCGCGCTTACCGGAAGGCCCTCCGAGTGCGGGCCGAGGCAACGGGGGATGCCCTCATCGAGATCGACCGGCCGATGGCGGCGCTCCCGGCGAGAAAGTCCAAGTGATGTAAGGGTTTCCCCTACTGTGGGATCCCACAGTGTCCAAACCTGCAGCCGAGCCCAACACTGCGGACGTGAAGTAGTGGACTCAGGTTCGCGGGATTCGACGCGTGGCGGGGCGAGTGAGGGGCAGAACGACGGGGCAGGGCCGGTGCCGTTGAGGCATCGGACGCGTCAGCCCCGAAACCTCAATCGACCGCCCCACACTTCAAAAAGCGCGTCACTCAGCGCTGACCACTTCGACAACGACATTCGGGGTTGCGACCGCAACCGTGCCGTAGAGTGGTCAACGTTTCTTGAACTTCTCGACGACCGATCCTGCCTGTTCGGCCGTGAGCCCGCCGATGGCGAAGGTCATCCGCACTTCATTGAAGACCGTGAGGTCAGTGCGCACCGGGTTCCCGCGATCCACTTTGCCGTAGATCGAGGCCGACACCGAGGTGGCGGGAAGTGAGTCTTCGCGCGCGATGACCTGCGCCAGCTCAACACCACAGGCCGCCACCGAGGCCAGAAAAATCTCCGGTGGTGTGAGTGCTTCGCCGGGGCACCCATTCTGGACGGGTCCGTCGACAATGAAGTGATGGTTCCTGGCGCTGCAGAGCACACGCCCGAAGGTGTCGGTGCTCTTGCCCTGGACGGTAATCTCTCGAATCAGTGACATGTCTCCTCGCCTCGTGTCGCGTTTACTGTACTGCCCCTCTCCCGATTGCGTCCCAGATGAGCGGCAGTGTGGAGTTTGTCTGGCCGCGGTACTGCGGCCGGAAGCCGTACAACACCACCTTCCCCTTCCCGACGGGCGCTTCGACCATCGCGGCCTTGCCGTGCAGTTTGTCCGGGCCCATGAGCCATCCGCTCAGCAGCGGGTTGCCTGACGAGGGATAGGTCAGGACCGCGGTGGCTTTCCCCGGCTCGGTGATCTCGAAGGCGGGGGAGTCTTCGAACCAGACACCCGGTACCGGCGCGGTGAAATTCTTCGCCGCGGAATGATTGCGGTTGACTTCGACGGAGAAGATGGAGCCCGGTGCATAGAAGGCCGTGTTCGGTACACCTTCCAGCACATTCTTCACCGGGAGCTTCATGGCTTCAATGGCAAAGAGCGACGCATCATTGAAGGTGAGCAAGGTGCCTCCCTTCTCCACAAAGTCCACCAGGGCTTTGGTCCCGGCCTCACCAAGCCCGCCGCGGAGCGAATCGGGGTAGGCGTTAGGCAGCCCGCGCCGGATCTGGTTTGGCGAGGCGTCCGGAATGAGGATGGCGTCAAAGCGGGCGTTGAGATTCCCCGCCTTCACGTCCCGGTCGACCAGGGTCGTAAACGGCACCTTGTGCGAATCGAAAATCCAGCGGGTCCAGCCTTCATCCATGGAACCGGTGTAGCTGCGATAGATGCCGATGCGCCGGTCGCGCGCATTGGTGAGCCCTGCCACGGAGTACTTCGGCTCGGGGATGGAGGCGATGGGGTTACCGGTGGCCGGCGCATCACCCATCACCGTTGCCACATCCACTCCAAAGAGCAATGGCAGGGTGTGCGCGGTGACGTCATACGGTCGTTTGGGCGGGCCGCCGGGGTACTCCCGCAGATCGGGGTACTTCTGGCGTTCGAGCAGCGCCTTCGCATAGCCGCCGAAGTTCTGCCTGACGAGTACCGCATAACTGCCGGCGGGATACGTGCGGCCATCGACCGAGGCCGGCGCGGTGGTTTCGCGCACTTCCACCTGCCCGTGCTGCAGGGTCCACACCAGGCGGTCGAGCGCCTGCTTGTCGCGCTGATCCTTCGGAATGAGAAAGGCAGAGGGCACCGGAGATTCGCTGGACCATGGTGCGTTGGCGGCCAGTGCGCGCTCCCCGAGCGTGGCGTAACTCGAGAGCCAGAGCCGGCGATCACGTGCAGCGGCGGCCAGCATGGCCCAGGAGGCCGAGGTCTGGTAGTCGACGATATTGCCGATCCCCCAGGTGCCACCTTTCCAGACCGCCGGGTGGTTCCAGCTCGCGACCTTTGACTCATAGCCACGTCCGTTGCCTAACGCCTGGAAGGCAATGTTCATCGGCGAGGCCAGACGCGCACTCGCGGTTTCGGTCAGAATCCGCACGCCACGATGATTGAGCGAGTACTGCCGGGCGGGCGACCACTGATCGTACGACGCATTGGTCGCTACCCCCGTCTTGCCCTCGGCGATCATGCGCCACGTCATCTCCATGCCCAGGCTGTTGGTGCCTGCAGTCAGGATCGGGTCGATATTCGGCTCCACCGGATCCATGTAGGGCGGAATGAAGATGCGGCTGGTGTTACTCCCCTGCTGATGGATGTCGTTGACAATTTGGGGATTCCACGGCGTGTAGAGTGAATCCACCGTGTAGCGGGTTTCGGGCTGGGTGAAGGCGTACCAGTCGCGATTGTTGTCGTGGCCCGTGTAGTAGTGGTAGAGCTCGGGCGGCGACGACCCCTCGGCCGGTGTGTCGAGCGTGGAGCGATACCAGTTACCCACAATGTCCACACCATCGGGGTTCTGCGACGGCACCAGCATGATGATGGTGTTCTGCAGGATCGACCGCACTTCGGCGCTGTTGCCGCGCGCGAGCCGGTCCGCCAGCACAAACGGCGTCAGGAAGCCACCCACTTCGGTGGAGTGGATCGACGAGGTAATGAGGATGATGTTCTTGCCGTCATCCAGGAGTTTGTCCAGCTGCGCGGGTGTACGCAGTCTCGGGTCCATGAGCTGCCGCTGGATCTGCCGGTAGCGCTCGAGATTGGCGAGGTTGGCCGGATCGGAGATGAAGGCAACGAGGAAGGGCCGGCCGAGTACCGTCTTTCCGAGGGTGCGCAGTTCGACGCGATTCGAGGCCTTGTCGAGTGCCGTGAAGTACTCGGTGACCTGTTTCCAGGTTGGCAGTTTCCGGTCGGCGCCTGGTTCGAAGCCGAGTACTGAGGCGGGCGTCGGGATAGCGGCGCCCTGTGCGGAGGCCAGACAAGGCGCGAGCACGAAGCTCGAAAGAAGGACGAGACGTGTGAGATACATGGCGGGCGGGGCGGTACGCATACTGCGAAGGTGTGTCCGCGCAATGACGGGGTCAACCGTCCCGGACGAGAGAGCTGTCGAACAGGAACGAGCGCACTGCGGAGCGCGGTCGCGCCGGGATCACCAACCTGGAGTCTGTACCCCGGAAGGACCACGCCCCGTCAATGCAGCGCTTAGAGTGCGAGCTCCAGTGCCTTGAGTCGTCCGAAGCGATGTTGCCGAGTTTCAGTCGACCTACGCAAGGAGCTCAGCTTTTCCGCTGCGACCGAGAGAGACTGAGTACTGGGCCGCCATTGGATGTTTCGCCGGTCATCGGGTCGGATGTAGGCACGAAGTTCACGGTTCCCGACTGGCGTCCGCGCAGAAGCCAGGGCCGAGGCCGCTCGCAAAAGGTCGCCGGGTGTGGCGGTACTCGTAACAACGATGACATTCTCCTTGCCGCGACGGACAACAAGAGCTCGGGCGCCCGGACGATCAAGAGAGTCGGCCAGCAGGAGTGTTGCCCTGAACGCAGGCGTGCTGGGCACGCTGGCACGAGGCGACTGCGCTCCCAGACCAAGTGCCGAAAAGAGGATGAGAAGTGTTTGTGCCTTGAGTATGGAGGACATCTGAATTTGGCGAATGACGTGGTCCTGATCGCACACGGAGAAGGCCGCCCGGGCGGCTGAGACACGCCCATTTCGTGCGCAGCGGGTCCGCAATCCGAGAGGTCGCCCATCCCATCGCCCGTTGTAGCCGAGTCTAGCTGCTACCGTCACTGACGCGTCACGGGCCAACGCGACGTGACAGCGGCGTGACGCCGTGTTGCATGTTTGACTCCCCGCACTTGCAGGCAGCTGTCATATGAGACGTACAATCTGTTTGCTCTCGCACATCTCACTGCTGGTCTCGTTCGCCCGTTCTGTTGAGGGTCAGGCGAGCTGCTCTCGATATCAGTGGTCCCGGTTGGATACGCTGCGGACCGCGAATGGACATCTCGCCTATGTCGAAGCCATCGACGCCACCCGGCTTGGAGAGGAGCTGCTGATCGCCGGAATGCCGGCCTTCACGTTCCCCGCAGAGGCTCGACTTCACCAGCAGGCGGGTGTTGTGGTATCGTCGGGTCTCCGGCTGCGACTCACCAGCGTCGGAAGACCGGTCGATGTGCAAGACCTCGGGATGCCACCGGGCGTCGCAACTATGGACCAGCCTCGCTTCTTCACCTCACCCGAGGGGAAGACCCTGATGCTGTTTCGCAAACGACCGCTGGGAAAAGACTCCGTTCCCGATGACACAATTTGGCAAAGCGAGTGGAGCGGAGGCGCATGGACAAGACCGGCGGTTGCGATTCCTGCGAACGACCTCAGTCGCTGGCGCTGGCCTTGGGTCTCCACGGGTGCTCAGGCCTCGGAGGAGAGCGTGGTCGCCATGATCGGGATGAGCTCCGAGACCAGCATCCTTCGGCCCGGTCGCGTGCATCCAGAGGTTCAGCGAACGAAGCTTGGCAATCAGCGCTCTCCCGCAATCGGTCGATTCGGCCGTGCGGGTCCCCTCATACTTGCGACGCTGGGCATGGGCCGGGAGGTCGACACCATTAGTACGCGCCGACTGGATGCATCAACAGGTGTCTGGAGTGCCGCACAAACCATTGCCCATGTGCCAAAGGACCGCTTGACGACCCTTACGTGGCTGGGGCTCTCGGAACAGCGCGCGATTATCGCCTGGGCGTTCCAGGGTCCCGACGACGAGACCAAACTCGTGAGGGCCGCGTGGACCACGGACGGCGGGCGTACCTGGTTGCCTTCTTCAACATGGACGCCGCGTCCCGGTACTTACCATGTCGCATTCGACGCGGACGATTCGGGATCGTTGCACGTCTATGCGAGCATCCCAGGCAGTCCCGGGTTGGAGCATGCCGAAGGGAGCGTTAGCGGTTGGCGCCGACTTGAAGTGCTCGAAAGCGGGGTAGCGGTGAACCAGCCCTATGCCATCCGGATCGGTCGCGGCCGCACCCTGCTGTTGTGGGGCGTCCAGTACGCGGCAAATGGCCTCAACGCCGCCGTGACGTTGACGCAGGTCCGCTCGCGCGCCTGTCCCTAGGCCGTAGCAAATAGAGCTGATTGAACACCTGTACGTGCGTGATGTGGGCGTAGCCCAACACCGGCCGCGGTGGCTCTGGTGCATGGGATCCCCATCGGCGAAGACGCAAATGCGCGGTTCCCACACACTCACACACGTGCACTCACATGATACGGTCCATATCACGCATCGCGTTCATCCTGATCGCGACACCACTGCTGGCCTCCGCCTGCAGTGAGCCGACTGCCCCTCGCCCACTGGAGGCCAATACGGGTCCTTCCGTTGATCTCATTTCGGAGGACGGCATTCAATGGGCACTGGACGGGGCGGAGTACGTCCCGGTTGGAGAAGTGAAAGCGAAGATCCTGCTCCCATACACAAAGATGTACTTCTCCTGTGGCGATTTCCTTGATGGGTGCGCTGGCGAGATCGTCGCCCGGCATTCCGGCTACTGGCACGAAACGTCGATTATCGTCGATTTCGAGGTGGAGACGCCCTTCGGAGTTCACCCCAAGGCCAAGCCCAAATTCACTGACTCAAAGTGTCAGCGGGGGGCCCATCCTTGCCTTTGGAAAAGCTCTGATGCGCAAGTCACACTCGGACTGGTCCCCACGTGCGGCGTCAAGGCCAGGGTGACGTCCACGCACGAGGCAGCGTTCAACACCATCGCCGCGATCAGCTTCGGTGTGCTGAGCTTCGGCAGACTGGCGTATGGCCAGGCTCTCATCACGACTGCAGACACCTACTCCAATCCGGCCTGCAAGCCAGTTGTTGTCGGCGGAGGCGGCCGCTGGCTACCGGACTGCACTTACTGCGTGGATTGGCTTGTCTATGTTGCGGGCGAACTGGTGGAGACCATCGAAGACTGTCAGCGGGTCAGTTGTGGCCCACTGCTGACCTGAGTCAGGAGTTGGCCGAGTCGTGGCCGGGACACCCCCGCCGCGGACCGGTGTATCGTTTCGGAGGCGCAACACAAAGTACGGATCTCGCGCTGACATCTCGCTCTGGAGCACAACGGCCTCGCCTTCAACCCGGGGCCGTTGTGCAGCACTGCGACGTCTTGCGCAGGGTTTCGTCGGCGCGGCTGTGCCGTGGATGCGCCCGGTCAACCATCTTTACTACTCTCATGCTGCCAGCGATGGTCCGACGTCGCGGCGGCTCGCCTCCGTGCAGCCTCAGGCGATCCGCGCCGTTACGTCACCAAAAAACACATACGAGTAGAACGTGGGTGACGTGGGGCCATGTGTACGACGGATCTCGCGCAGCACCGAACTCACGGGCTGAGTGTGATCGACCAAAATCCCCTTCAACAGTTCTGCTGCCACGGTGCCGGCATCCTCATCATCCACCGCCCAGAGCGGCGCGATAAAGCCGCTGAAGCTGCGTTCGATGCAGGCGCGCCCCCACCCGCCGACCGCGCCCAGCACCTGCCCGGTTGCCCCCACCTCACACGCATTGAAGAAGACCAGCGGCCGGTACTTCTCGCCGAGATGTACGTCCGGGCTCGCCAGCTCTGAGACCGTCACCTCTCCATCTTCCAGAAGAATGGCCGATTCCGTGACCGCGCCAGCGTCGAACTTGCCGTGCCCCGCAAAGTGCAGGAGGGCAATTGGCTCGGTGAGATCGCTGGCCCGCAGCAACGACAGAACATTCTGATACTTCCCCTCAACCACCTGCGCTG
This sequence comes from uncultured Gemmatimonadota bacterium, assembly GCA_902826615.1. Classification (GTDB taxonomy): domain Bacteria; phylum Gemmatimonadota; class Gemmatimonadetes; order Gemmatimonadales; family Gemmatimonadaceae; genus RBC101. The sequence continues at coordinate 970,484 of CADEFN010000001.1, read as the reverse complement.
AGTAGTCGGTCTTCAGCTTCTCGCCTTCGGCCTCGGCGCGTTTGAGGGCTCGAGAGGCACTCTTGTATCGGGGCACGATGGTGTAGAGCCGACCTTTGGGCAGCCGGTTCCGCATCATCCCCTTGAGCGCAGCGACCCACCGCGCCACGGAATGTTCGAGCGCGAGTGGCTTATGCGTCTCAGTCTTGCTCCCTGATCGCCGAGAGGGGCGCATGAGCTCCCAGGCAATCGAGGGCTCATCGGTGACAAACTGGATAGTGAGGGGCCGTTGATAGTGGTCGACCAGTGCCCAGTAAGACTCCTGCCAGCAGGCCGGCGCCTTGCGCCAGAGCTCGTCGCCATGGCTTTCGATTTTCCCGGCGTGCTGGCCCCGCTCGAGCTGCGCGAACTTCACGAACATCGCGCCGGCAAACTCCGCCACGCCGGTACCAAGGTTGGCGTATCCGTCGAGCTGTGGCGGCAGCCCATCAAACAGCTCTCGTGGACGAACCACCCAATGCAGCTTGCCTGGCTGACCCTGATCTTCGACGTAGATCTCCACGGTCACGTCAGGCTGTGCCGCCTGAACGTCCACCGATACCACACCAACCGTCACAGGCGTCGCAGCGGCAGACGCACTGGTCTCGAAACGGCGTGTCGCCATACCGACGAAGCGGCTGCCGCACATGAATGAAGCAGCAACATCAATTGGACCATCTACGGTAACCGTGCCGCTGACCATGGCGGCGATCGAGTCCTGGTTGCGTCGTATGGTGACCTGGCCCTGCCCGCCGCCGTCGAACGTGATCCCCGACGACATGAGACGCGCGTCGATGGTGAGCGTGCTCCAGTCGGCCGCAAGTTCACCTACGTCGAGTGCGCCGCCAGCGGTATGCGTCGTCTGCTGACGCGCGAGATCCACCGTGATGGTGATACGCTGGCCACGGACTGGTGGCGTGTCGGACTCCAACGACGGGAAGCGGCGTGGATTTGTCCCTTCGTCATCGTCAGGCATGGGCGAGGCCGGCGGCGCGCTTTCCGCCGAGTGCCCGTTCTTCGGTACTCCGCGAGGCATCGCCGGAATGCCGCGCGCCCGAGGCGGCGGTGGCGGAGGGGCGTCCGGCATGCCTCGCATGACTGGAGGTGGAGCCGGAGCCGCAGTCTCGTCTGGTGCTGGAGCAGCTGCCATTGGGGGCGCCGCTTCGTCCGGCTCAGCACCCGAGACGGGTTCAAAGTCCATTGGCTCTGAGGCGGCCGGCGGCGCGGCCCTCTTTACGGGAGGGCGCGCCATTCTCAACGGGAGGCGCGCCTTTTTTGCTGGAGGGCGCGCCTTTTTTACGGGAGGGCGCGACGCCTTTCGTACGCTGCCGCGACCTTTCTTGAGCGGTCGCTCGAGCAGGCCCGCGCGTGTGAGTGCCTGGGGCGTAAGCTCTACGACACCGATGGCCTCTCCCTTGGCCCCGACGTGTACGTATCGTCTTGCCGGCGGATAGGCAAAAGCCATGCTGCCAGAAGACGGAGTGGAGAGGATGGTGGGCGATGGAGTGGTGGTGCTCGTGCCCTTCACTGAAAGGTTGAGTGCTTTTTGCACCTTGAGGCCACGCCACCCTCCGCCACTCACCACGGCGTCGGTGTCGAGCAGCCGCACAACCTCGCGACGTCGAAGCACCCAGCGATGGGCGCCGAGCCGCACCACCACCCATGTGGCCGACGATCCAGCGAGCTCCGTGAGCGCTACAATCGCGGGCACGTCTCCCGCGATCTCATAGACGTCGCGCATCCAGCGGAGACCACGAAGCAGGGCACTCATGCCTTTTCGTGCACCAGAAAGAGATCGTGGACCGGGGTCACCTTTCCTGCACCCTCGACCGTGACACGATACGCACCTGGCGGAAGATCGTATTCGCCCACCTGCCAGCCCTCGCTCCCGCGACCCAGTGGATCAGTGCTGACGACGGATTCCCCTGTGGCCACATTCACGAGGCTGACGCGCAGAGCCGGGGCGCCTTCCAGAGGTTTCGCGCGAACAACCACCGGCTCTCCGGCATCGAATGCGTCTTCAACGTCCAGCGCAACCGACACACCTAACGCGCTGGAACGCAGATCCCGGAGCCGGTCGGAGCTCGGGCGGGTGAGGACTCCCTTCACGTTCTGCAGCAATCCATCGGTGTTTTGCAGCGACCCGTGTTTCTCTGCGGCATACACCTCGTCCTCGGCGTCACTCAGCTCGACGGGGGTTGCCGAGACACGAGGCACGGTGCCGTCGCCGGCGTCGTCGCTGCCTCCAAGGGAGCGCAGCAACTCCACCACGCCACTGCGGACTCGCGCCGACTGCAGCGTGGGTTGATCGATCCCCACCATGGGTACCATGCGATACCCCTGCTCGCGATAGCGCGCGTCGGCTGCATTGGCCTTTTGCGCGTCTTCGATTTCCTGATGAAAGGCGCGTGCAGCTGCTGCGCGTTTGGGGTCAACCCCTGCGAGGTGTCCCTGAGTCGCGGCTGCCGCGATGTACTCGTCCTTCGCGCCTCCCAGATCGACGCAGCGGTAGATGGGCAGGAGCTGGTACACCGACGTGAGCGAACGCAACAACGGTGTGATGTCGAGCTTGAAGGGGCCCGCGCCTTTCTTCATGCCGTTCACCAGGAAGTCGACGGCGTTGAGCGACCCCCGGTGCGGCGTCCCGAAGGTCACGAGCGTACGTGTGTGCTGCCACCCGCCCAGGTTCTCCAGGAAGTAGCGAGATACCAGGCCACCCATCGAGTGACCGAGCAGAATCAGCTTGGCGTTGGCATTCCCGGAACTCTTGCGCCACTTCTGCAGCCAATCCATCGCCTTGCTTTCAAGCTGGCGAGCACTGATGCGGTTGTCGCGACGCCAATCGTAGGGAAACTCGAAGAAGTTCTCACCGCGGGTGAGCTGCAGTTGCTCTACCAGATAGTCGGCAACCTTCGTGTAGCCGTCGATCTTGATGAGGCCCGGTATGACCGTGATGTCTCCGATCAGACGCGGCGCCGTGACACCATCGTCGGCGTCATCGGCGGTGAGCTCGAGGTCCTTGATGGATCCGCCCAGACTGAACACCGCCCGGAAAATGCCGCCAGCAGACGGCGCCCACACGTCTTTCCCATTGCGGGCGAGCACGCTCCCGGTAATTCCGGGAAGCAGAATGACGACGTCACCAAATGCAGAAGGCACCGAGGGCTCCGAGAATGCGGATGGCAAGCAATCGGCGTGTCCCTTCGTCTATTGGCAAGGTGAGGCATTCGTGCAACGCCCTGGCGACAGCGGAGAAACGATGAGGCCGCTGTAACGAGCGAGACGCAGGGCCGTTACAGCGCTACCACCCTCGCACACCGGAGCGCAGGCTTTCCACCAGCACCTCCGCCGCCGCCTGCCGGCCACCGCGTTGTGGCCAAAGCGCGACGATTTCGCGCGAAAGCACCCGATCTGCGACTGGCACGAAGGCGCATGCCGTTCCCCCAAGCCGCGCGGCCGCCATGGCCGGGACTATCGAGAGCCCGACTCCGGCGGCCACCAGCTCGAGCACCGTTGCCAGCTGCGACCCACGACATGCCACCGACGGGTGGACTCCCTCCCGGTCGCAGAACTCGGCCACCTGATCGCTCAAGCAGTGCATGACGTCGAGTGTGATCGCCGGTGCCTCGCGTAACTCCTCAAGCGTGATCGCTCCCGCCCGCGCCGCCGGATGGTGTGCTGGCACTGCAACGACCAGGGGATCCGTACCTAACGACTCAACCACCAGCGCCGGGTCGAATGTGTAGGGGCGCGCGGCAATAACCACGTCGAGTCCCCCATCGGCCAGCAAGCGCAACAAGGCCGCGCTGTGCAGCTCGTGGATCGAAACCCTCTGCGCGGGATGTTTGGCGCGTAACCGGCGCAGAGCGTCCGGCACGAGGTAAGGCGCCACCGTCGGAATGACCCCTACCCGGAGTACCGCCGGTGCCTCGTCGTGCCGACGAACGGCCTCCTCTGCCTCCCGAAGTTCGTCCAGAATGCGTTGCGCTCTCGGAATCAGCGCCATACCCGCCTCGGTCGGTACCACCCCCCGACCATGGCGCCTGAAGAGGGGCGCTCCGAAGTGCTTTTCGAGTCGGTGAATCTGCTGCGTGAGGGAGGGCTGGGAGATGCCCAGCGACCGGGCCGCGCGGCTCAGGGCGCCAGAGTCGACCGTCGTGAGGAATGCTCGAAGGAGCGTGCTGTCCATCAGGTATTGTAGTTGGCTATGGATCTTATAGCCTAGATCCAATTGTTGCCTATGGGTGCCCCTTCATAGAATGGGATGGTGAGCTGACTCAAAGCGATGTGGTCGCGATGTGGTCCCAGCGGCCCTCGAAAGCTCACTCCCCACCCAGCGCATCGAGGAAGCACATGTCTCACCACGATGGTTCTCCCGGAAAGTGCCCAGTCCACCACGGCGCCGGCATGGCGTCTGGTCGAAGGTCAAATCGCGACTGGTGGCCGAACCAGCTCAACCTGGGCATCCTGCACCAGAATCCACCGGCCGGTGACCCCCTCGGTGCGAATTTCGATTACGCCGCCGAGTTTCTCACGCTGGACCTCGACGCGGTCGTGCAGGACTTGCACGCCCTGATGACCGACTCACGATCGTGGTGGCCGGCCGACTACGGGCACTATGGGCCCCTCTTCATTCGTATGGCCTGGCACAGCGCGGGCACCTATCGCACCGCCGATGGTCGTGGAGGCGCGTCGTCAGGCACGCAGCGTTTTGCCCCGCTCAACTCGTGGCCCGACAACGGCAACCTCGACAAAGCACGGCGCTTGCTCTGGCCGATCAAGGCGAAGTACGGACGAAAACTGTCGTGGGCCGATCTGATGATTCTCGCTGGCAACGTCGCGATCGAGTCGATGGGACTCAAGACCTTCGGGTTTGGCGGCGGCCGGGCCGATGTCTGGGAGCCCGAGCAGGATATTTACTGGGGAGCGGAAGCCGAATGGCTCGGTGCCCAACGGTACTCCGGCGACCGGGAGCTCGAAAATCCGTTGGCGGCCGTTCAGATGGGGCTGATCTATGTGAACCCCGAAGGACCTGACGGACACCCGGATCCGCTGGCTTCCGCTCGCGACATTCGCGAAACGTTCAAGCGAATGGCGATGAATGACGAGGAAACGGTGGCCCTCGTCGCCGGTGGTCACACGTTTGGCAAAATGCACGGTGCAGGTGATCCGTCATTGATGGGCCCTGCACCCGAGGGCGCCCCCGTCGAACTGCAGGGCCTGGGATGGGCCAACACCTTCGGTACCGGCAAGGGCGAGCACACTACTACATCGGGGCTCGAGGGGGCATGGACCCCTCAGCCGACCACGTGGGACAACGGCTACTTCGACACGCTGTTCGGCTGGGAGTGGGAGCTCGTCAAGAGCCCGGCTGGCGCGTGGATCTGGGAACCGACCGACAAGGTGAAGGCTGCCACGGTGCCTGATGCGCATATCCCCGGTCGTCGCGTGCTGCCCGCCATGTCGACCGCAGACATGGCCATGCGCATGGATCCCGTATACGAGCCGATCTCGCGGCGCTTCCACGCGAATCCTGAACAACTGGCCGATGCCTTTGCCCGCGCCTGGTTCAAGCTCACGCACCGGGACATGGGCCCGCGCACGAGATACCTCGGCAAGTTAGTGCCGCAGGAAGAGCTGCTCTGGCAGGATCCCATCCCGGCTGCGAACCATCCGCTGATCGATGCCGCAGACATCGCCGCGCTCAAGTCGGCACTGCTGGCCAGCGGCCTGACGATTGGTCAGCTGGTTACTACGGCGTGGGCGTCGGCCTCGACCTTCCGCGGATCAGACAAACGCGGGGGAGCCAATGGCGCCCGTATTCGTCTGGCACCTCAGAAGGACTGGGAGGTGAATCAGCCCGCGAAACTGGTGCGCACGCTTGCGGTTCTTGACGAGGTGCTTCGGACCTTCAACGCGACTCAGAGCGGCGGGAAGCGTGTCTCGATGGCCGACCTGATTGTTCTCGGTGGGTGCGCCGGCGTGGAAGCCGCAGCGAAGGCGGCCGGTGTGGTGGTGGACGTGCCGTTCACTCCGGGACGCATGGACGCCTCGCAAGAGCAGACCGATGTGGAGTCAGCCGCGGCGCTCGAACCAGAGGCCGACGGATTCCGAAACTGGCAGCGTGCCGCCTTCACGACGGCCGCAGAGGAGATGCTGCTGGACAAGGCGCAACTCCTCACGCTGACCGCACCGGAGATGACCGCGCTCGTGGGTGGTCTGCGCGTGCTCAACGCCAACCATGGGCAGTCGCGCAACGGCGTGTTCACCAGCCGACCAGAGGTTCTCACCAACGATTTCTTTGTGAACCTGCTGGACATGAACACCACATGGGCGCCCATCTTAGCAACCGGTGACTTGTTCGAGGGGCGTGACCGTGCCACCGGCGATGTGAAATGGACGGGCACCCGGGTGGACCTGATCTTTGGCTCCAACTCGCAGCTGCGGGCACTGGCGGAGGTGTACGGTGCCGCCGACGCCAAGGAGCTCTTTGTGCATGCCTTTGTCGCGGCCTGGACCAAGGTGATGAACCTCGACCGGTTCGACGTGGCCTGACCACGCTGCCGCTGGTGTTCGTCTGCGAGCGCATTGTAGCAAACGAAAGCGGCTCGACCCACTTGATGGGTCGAGCCGCGATCTGTTTCCGCTAGAAAGACTTACGAAACTGGGGCGGCTGGATTCGAACCAGCGACTTCCTGATTAACAGTCAGGCGCTCTGCCAGCTGAGCTACACCCCATCAGCCGGCACTGCCGACCATTACCTAATCTGACGGATGCCCCGGGGACAAATCAACCGGCTCGCCCCCTCCGTTTCCCTCACGTAACACACGGCATCCTCCGGACCTGAGTCTGAATTGCCCGCGCAACCTTCGCCGGGTGCCAATTCCCCTCCGGTCGATCATCACAGAGCTCCATTCGCTCCGGCGCGACTTCTCGCCCCAGGCCATCTGCCGCACCGCTGAGCTCCTCAGCGCCCTCGCCCAATCGCCACTGCAGTCAGCGCGCACCCTCCTGGACGCACACCACGAGCTGCTCTTCCTCATCGCATTCCCCAAAACGCCTTCCCTCGCACGAAAGGCAACGCGCCTGATCGGCCGCACCTACCGGGCGGTACAGCAACTCCCCTCCGCTCAGCGACACCGGCTGCGCGACACGGGGCTCGCGGGGACCAGGTCCTCGCACACTTTCATGTTCGGGAGCACACGCTGGCTGGCTGATCATGAAGAGGCCATCGCCCTCCACCCCGACACAGAGTCGACATGGGAGCAGCTCGAACCGCTCATTCGCCATCACCTACTCCCCGCCGAAGACGACGCCTTTGACGACAGCGGCCTTTCCACAAAGTCGTGGGTCGCGCGTGCCAGCGGACACACATCAACCCCACTCTCCTGGCTGCTGAGCGGATCGAGTGCCCAACTGGAAACGGCCTGGAGCAGCGCCGAGCCGGTGGTGTCGTGGGAGTTGCACAACTCGCCATGGTCGGTGACGCGCAATCGGGCACCGGTTGCGCCTGACATCAGTAGCGCTCCCTTCCGCCGCCCACCACCTCATGTGGCCGACCTGCTCGAAACGCCCGCACCTCGTATCACCAGGCTTCGCGGCGACACCGCCATCGGGTGGCTCGATGCGGCGCGCGCGGCGCTGCTGGCTCGCTGCCGCGAGGTCACGCCGACGATGTACCCCAACCTGGGTGAGCTCTACCTCGCTGACCTTGGGGAACAGACCGCCCTGCTGATTGTTGGAGCGGACCACCATCATCGTCTGGCCCTGGAGGCCAATTACGGCTACGTCTTGTTTGCCGGTGGTGTGCCCGTGGGGTATGGAGGCGTGACACCACTCGCTGGTCAGGCCAACACGGGGATCAACCTCTTCGACGCCTTCAGGCAGAGCGAGGCACCGTGGCTCTTTGCGCGCGCGCTGCAGACGTTTCACACGTTGTTCGGGATCCATCGCTTTGTGGTGAACCCCTACCAGTTTGGAGCAGGGAACGACGAAGCCCTCGCCTCGGGTGCCTACTGGTTGTATGACCGTCTGGGTTTTCGTGCGGCCAGCGCCGAAGGGGGTGCGTTGGCGGCTCGTGAACGGCAACACCTTGCGCGCACGCCGCAGCATCGCACCTCACTCCGTTCCCTCAAACGCCTGGCCCGGGATGATCTGATTCTCGAGCTTCCCGGCGCGACCACACCACTCTTCGCCGAGCGGAACCTGGTCAATCTCGGGCTCCTGGTCGCCCGTCATCTCAACCACACATCTGGTGCCGGGCGGGATGCGTGGCTCACCGCACGCGGCCGGCACTGGCTCACCACACTCACCGGATCGCGGCGCTCGCTACGCCCTCGCGAGCAACGCGGCTTTCGGCTCCTCGGGCCAGTGATCGACCTGATCGCGAGCGACATCGCGCACTGGACCTCTGCCGAACGCGCCGCACTCTGGGCACTGGTGCAGGCCAAGGGCGCGCCGCAGGAACGTCGCTTCGCCCGACTGGCCTGCCACCACCCACGCTTCTGGGCGGCGCTCACCAGGATCAGTCATCCCAATCGTTAGGCTGCGGACTAGGGTTTCTGGTGCACCAGCTCCCCGTTCACGTACACCCGCTCCACCCACGTCTTCATCGAGAGCGGAGGCCCGTCGAGTACGATCACGTCGGCGTCCTTGCCCGCGGTCAGTGAACCAATCCGCTGCTGCACCCCCAGAATCTCGGCGGGAACAATCGTCACGGCGCGGAGCACCTGCTCCTCCGTCATCCCGAAGCCCACCGCAATACCGGCATCCAGCAGCATCCATTTGCTCGATCCCGACGGGGCAAGGGAACCAAACGCGCGAGAGAAGGTGGCGATCGCGGTCTTGATTCCCGCATTGGTCAGCGTGGCCGGGGTCCGTTCGTCCACCGGGGGATACTCCGACATATCCGGGATCTCCTCGTTGCTCACAAACGGATGTGAGACCTGGCCGAGGACGACGGGAACCTTCTGTTCGGTGAGCAGGGGAATCTGCGCCTTGGCGTTGGCGCCACCGTCGATGATGAGATCGAATCCGAACTCTCGCGACAGCGACACGGCGTTGCGAATATCACCGGCGGTGTTGGCCTGGATACGGGCCGGGATTTCCTTGCGCAGCAAGAGGCCCAGGGCCTCGCTACCCAGATCACGCGGAAGGGCGGGATTGGCCGCCTTGTTGCGAGCATACTCCTGCGCCTTGATAAGGGCCTGCCGCATCATGGCCATCTCCGCCATGCGCGTGGCCGGGTCTCGCTGACGTGCCGCTGCCGCCTTTTTGGGCTGCTCCCCGAGTGTCATGTCCATGGCCGCGGGATCGCGTAACGCCATGGACGCGAGGTTGTCACCGGCCGTCTTGACCACCGCGCCCTGACCACCGATCAGCGCCGCGTCGGCAGGGGCGATGTACATCGCGGTCACGCCACCGCTGAGGATCTCGGCAAGACGCAGCGGACCCGTCGTCCCACTTCCGAAGGTGCCAAAGGGGTTGAAGGCCTCGAACACACGCATCTGCGGGGTGACGGGATCGCTCGGCTCATTGAGGTCGGTGCCACCAATCCCCAGCGAGGTCATGGCATCGACCAGCCCTGGCATGACGTATTTCCCACGCACATCGATGACCTGCGCCCCGGCAGGGGTTTGCACCGTCGCGCCCACCGCAACGATTTTCCCGCCCTGCATAACGACGGAGCCGTTTGGAATCGCGGGGCCATCGATCGGGATAACGGTCGCCCCTCGCAGCACCACCGCACGGGCCTGTGCCGAGATGGATGCCACGGGAATGACGGCGGCGCTCAGCGCCGTGAGAACCCAGGAACGCATCAGCGCTCCTCCGTGGCTCGATCGTAGATCACCGCCCCATTGCCAAACACCATATCCACCCTCGTGACGGGTTCGTACCACGGCCCATTCATCACCACAAAGTCGGCGTCCTTGCCTACCTGAATGCTGCCGACGCGGTCAGCCACACCCTGGATCTCCGCGACATTGATCGTCACCGCCTTGAGCGCCTCGGCCTCTGGCAAGCCGTATCGCATGGCGAGAGCGGCGCACAGCCGCAGCCACTTCTGGTTGATGACGGGGTGGTCCGTGTGCATGGCGATCTTCACGCCGGCCTTCCACAACTCATACGGGCCGCGCATGGCATCTTCGGTGACTCCAATACGCGGGCCGAGTGGGAGCACCACGGCACTCACACCCCGCTTGGCCACTTCTGCTGCCACCTTGTAGGCCTCGGTGGAGTGATGGAGCGTGAGATTGAAACCGAATTCATCCTTGAGCCTGAGGATGGTCATCACATCGGTGGCACTGTGCACGTGGGTGCGCACCCGCACCTTTCCACTCAGGACTTCGGCCATCGCCTCGTAGCCGAGGTCGCGAGCCGGAGGCGTGCCCTGGCGACCGCCGTCCTCGTACTTCTTCCACGCGGCCACATACTCCTGCGTGCGAATGAGATACTGGCGCAGGTTGGCGGCCACCCCCATCGCCGTCGCGGGATAGGCATCATTCCGTTTGGGCCCCATGGCAAACTTCATCCCGCCTTTTTCGAGCAGCACACGTTTGGGGAGGTCGGCGCCAAAGGTCTTGATGACGACCGCCATGCCACTGACGTTCTCGCCACTCCCCGGCCCGGTGGTCAGTGTGGTCACCCCACCCTTCACCGCATCTTTCCATGCCGGGTCGTCGAGGTCGAGCGCATCGATAAACCGGTGCTGCGGTCCGATGATCATCGGCCGGTCGTTGAGGTCGGTGGGTCGGCTCCCGATATGCGAGTGTTCGTCGATCATCCCCGGGATGATCACCTTCCCCGCCGCGTCGATGACCCGCGCGCCGGCAGGAATGGCGAGATTCGCGCCAACCGCGGCGATTTTTCCATCGCGAACCACGATGGTGGCATTGGGTATGGGGGCGCCGGCCGCGGTATGAACCGTGGCCCCGCGCACCACCAGCGTTTCCTGCGCCCGGGCGCCGACCGCGCCGAGCATCACGAGACACGCGACAAACAATCGAGTCATGGGATCGAGAGGTGGATTCCCGACAAACCAACGGGCCGTTCCGTCGATCCGCAAGACACCGGACGCAGATCGGTCAGCGCCTAACGCGCAACTCGCCTGGCCGCAAACTTCTGCCGGAACTTGGTCAGCTTGGGCGAGATGACAAAGGTGCAGTAAGGCTGGCTGCTGTGCTGCCGGAAGTAGTTTTGATGGTACAGTTCCGCCGGGTAGAACAGAGGCAGCGGCGCGATCTCTGTCACGATCGGGTCGGCGAACACCTTGTCATCGGTGAGCTCTTTCACGATCTCGCGCGCCACGGCGAGCTGCGTGTCATCGTGCGTGAAAATCGCCGACCGGTACTGTGGTCCGACGTCGTTGCCCTGCCGGTCCTGTGTGGTAGGGTCGTGAATGGAGAAAAAGACCTCGAGGATGTCACGATAGGTGACGACCTCGGCGTCGAAGGTCACCTGCACCACCTCGGCGTGCCCGGTCTCCTTTCCGCACACCTCCTCGTACGTCGGGTCCTTCACGTGGCCGCCTGCGTATCCCGACACAATCTCCTTCACTCCCGCCAGCTCCTGGTACACGGCCTCCAGGCACCAGAAACACCCGCCACCCAGGGTGGCCATCTCGATTTTGGTCATGGTCCAATGATGAGGTACACACCTCCAAGACGCGAGGGACCCGATTGATTCCCGGCAGGCCTTCTGTGGCCGGAGCTGCGGGGCGATCTTTCCCGGATGGTCCCGGGTATTCCGGACTCTGCCTTCCCTTCCCCCGTCATGTTCAGTCTTCTCCCCACCGTGGTTGCCGTCGTGCTCGCTGTCGTACCCTCACTGGCGCGTGCCCAGATGCGGGTGCAGCTGGCTGAGCGCACGGTCTCGCTCGAGGGATACGGGGTGGAAAAGGGACGTCGCGACGCCCCGGTGTGGATTGTGGAGTTGGCCGACTTCGGCTGCGGGTATTGCGCCAAGTTCGCCGCCGAAACCATGCCCGCACTCGACAGCCTCTATACGAAATCGGGCAAGGTGTATTGGCGTTTTGTGCCGTTTGTCATCGGGATGTTTCCCAACGCCACGGAAGCGGCGCAGGGCTCCATCTGCGCTGCGGAACAGGGGAAGTTCTGGCCCATGCATGACCGGCTCTACCTCAACCGGAAGGCCTGGATGGCGTCGAAGAGCCCGGTCGCCCTGGTGGCTCGGTATGCGGCCGAGTCGGGGGTGGACCCGGCGCGGTACGGGGTGTGCATTCGCGGGAAGGGCGTAAGCGAAACGCTGGCCCGCAACAACGCGCTCGCCAAGTCACTGTACGTGCGCGGCACTCCCACGTTTGTCATCAATGGTGAGGTTGTCCCGGGGGCGCTGCCGACGGACGTCTTCGTGAAGGGGTTGGACGCGGTCCACAAGGCGGCGGTGTCGGGGCGCTGACCCGACCCTGCCACGCCAGCTGCGGCAATGCAGCTTAATCCTAGCCGGCACTAAACACCGGCGGACCCCCGGGGTTCTCCCGATTGCGATTCACTAGTGCAGCTGCCATCTTGCGCAAGTTCGCGCGCCGAGTGCACGGCGCGGGCGAGCTGTTCGAGCCCTCAGCCTAGAGATTCACCACACTCCTTTGTGCCGGGTTGGCAGGCAGGGCGCCCTGAGCTCCAGCGGAGTTGCACATGCGAATTCTCCTCGTTGAGGATGACACACACCTGGCTAGCATTCTTGACCGAGCGCTGACAGCAAAGGGTCACGAGGTCGATGTGATTCCGACTGGTCACGCGGCCGTGACCTCGGCCTCGGTTCATGAGTACAACGCCGTCATACTCGACCGGCAGCTGCCGGACATGGATGGGGTCGAGGTCTGTCGCGCGCTTCGTCAACGCGGCAACGAAGTGCCGATTCTCATGCTGACCGTACGCGACTCCTTGCGCGAGCGCATCGAAGGACTCGACGCCGGGGCCGACGACTACCTCGGGAAACCCTTCGAAGTCGATGAACTGTTCGCCCGGCTTCGCGCCGTGACCCGGCGCAAGCCGGTGTTCTCCGACCCCGTGATTGCGGTGGGGCCCCTCCGCGTAGACACTCGCGCCCATTCGGCATCGAGAGACGGGCGTGCGATCGAGCTCACCCGCAAGGAGTACCTGATGCTCGAAATCCTCGCACAGAACGCGGGGCGTGTGGTGTCGCGCGCCGAACTGACCGAATTTGTGTGGGACGAACATCACGACCCCCTCTCCAACGCGCTCGAAGTCACGATCAATCGCCTGCGTGCCAAGATCGATGCCGCCGATCGGCCAATGATCCACACCCGCCGCGGCGCAGGGTACATCCTCAGTGCGGACTAGACGCCCACCGCACATTCCCATCACCGCCATGTGTGTCGCGCTGGCGGTTGCGTTAGGCAGTGTCCTGATGTGGCGTTTCACGGCGGGAGCCGCGGAACGACGCATGGACGAGGGGCTCGCCGTCACCGAGGAGCTCATCATCTCCTCCCTCGAACACGAGCTGGCAACCGCGGGATCGGTCCGCGAAGCGGCGGCGGCCGTGGTCCGCACCTATCGCCCGCGCAACACCAATGTGGTCATCCGGCACGTGGCCAGCGGTGCGGTGTTCAATGCCCGCGACGCGATGGCGCCTGATGATCCGGCGGCGATTTTCCTCCGCGTGCCACGGATCGACTCGATTGTGGCCCTGCTTGGCAATGCGGTGGAGCCGACAGCCGTCGGCTCGGTGAGAAGCCCTGACGGATCGTTCCGGATCAGGCGGCGGACACTTCAGCTGGGGGGTGAAACGGTCCAGATGGCGATTTTTCGTGCCGAACTGGAAAAGGCCAAGACACTCGGCGAGCTGCGGCGGCAGTGGCCCTGGCTGGTTCTCCTCCTTGTTGTGGCGCTCGCTGTTCCCTACCTGTACATGTCGCGTGGCATTGCCTTCGTGACAGACCTGCAGGCCAATGTCGCGCGGATCGCCGACGGCGACCTTCAGCACCGCTTCTCCGTACCCCCGCAAGTGTCGCCCATCTGGGTGTTCCTGGTTGATACGCTCAATCAGCTGATGGATCGGGTAGCGCGGCGCGACGAAGACCACCGTGCCTTCATGGCATCCGCTGCGCATGAACTCCGTACACCCGTCGCCATTATCAGCGGCGAGTCGCAGGTGGCTCTTGAACGCGATGACAATGACCCGCGGCAGCTGCGGGCATCACTCCGGCTCATTCGCCAGGAGTCGCAGGTCATGGCGCGGCTCGTCGAAGACCTCTTTCTTCTGGCTCGTTTGCGGTCGGGTGAAGCCATCATCCAGTCGACACCTCTCTACCTCGATGACCTGGTGGACGACTGCCGGCGGGCACTGAATGCCCTGCCCTACGGGGCCGGTCGAGTGCACGCGCGCGTGGAGAGCGGCCCATTCGACTATCGCGGCGATGAAGCTCTGCTGCAGCGCGCCATCATGAACCTCGCGACAAACGCGCTGAAGCATTCGCCAGAGTCGGAACAGGTGACGCTGACCCTCGATCGCTCCGGTGATGCGTTCATCATCCAGGTGATCGATCATGGCGAGGGGATCGCGCGCGAAGACCAGGAGCGGATTTTCCAGCGTTTCTACCGTGGGAAAGACGGCCGCAGCCGGATGGACGGCGCCGGCCTCGGGCTCGCGATCGCGCGTGGGCTGGCCGAGCTGCATGGTGGCGCGCTCGAGCTCGCGTCCTCTGGCCCCGGTGGCACCACATTCCGGCTGACACTTCCCGTGACGCTTGGCGCTTCCACACGGGGCACTCCGACCCACGACCGCCATCAGCAGGACACGCCGTTGCCCGTAGCCACACCGGCTGCGCCGCACACGTGACGCCACACGTGCAACGCCTGCGGCAAGCGGCCCTCATGTCGGTGGCGCTGATCCTCGCTCCGCTCTCTGCAACGTCACAACCGCAGAACCAGGCGCACTGTAGCGCCGCGGAGCGCTTCATGACAAACGACCGGAAGATGTTCGCCGAGGTGGAGCGTGACACCATCGACGATTGGCGGACGGGACGCAAGCTCCCCGGGTGCCGCGTCACGGCCGCGGGGGTCACCACACGCGGTCTGGCGGGCGAGGCGGCGTTGTTCTACGAGCGGCTGCGGGCCAGTGGGTGGACCCGGACTCCCGACCCACGCGACGCGCCTAACGAATCGTCACTCCGGTTCCGTCGCGGCGGATCCGACTGCCTCTTCAACGTCTACGGCGACGCCCTCCTCTTTACCGACGCGGAACAGCGGGTGGCCGAGGCACGCCAGCCCGGTCCGGGCGAAACCCGCTACGGGGTGTTCGTGATGTGCATGGCGGCGTTGCCGGCAAAGGGCTGACGAGCGCCGCGCCGCGTGCCACCTTTCGGCATGCTGACAGAAGCCGACCGCCGCATTTGCGAGTACCTCACCGGGCACCAGATCGCGTTCGAGCGATTCGATCATCCCCCCGTCTTCACCTGCGAAGAGTCGGACGTGCTCGTGCCCGCTGCCGCCGCAGGGATCCAGACCAAGAACCTCTTTCTGCGGGACAAAAAGGGGCTGCGACACTGGTTGGTGGTCACCACCTGCGCCAAACCCGTGGATATCCGGGCACTTGGCGACCGCATCGGGGCCGGACGCCTGAGCTTCGGCTCCCCGGAGCGGCTCTTGAAGTACCTGGGCGTCACGCCAGGCTCGGTGACCCTGCTGGCGCTGGCCCATGAGGGGGCACGCGACGTGGAGGTCGTCATCGACACCGACGTCTGGACGGGCGAGGCCCTGCGCTGCCACCCGATGACCAATGCCGCCACCCTCGTGCTGCAGCGCGACGCCGCCGCCCGTTTCCTTTCCCTCACCGGCCACTCGCCCTCCTTTGTTCTTGTCCCGGCCGCTGACCGGAGCGGCGCGATTCCAGCGGAGGGGAGTGGGGACACGTAGTCCTCTGCCGGACCGTTGCAACGCCTAAGTTCTGTCCTCTCGCACTCCGCACCCCCCGAATGACTGTCTCGCGTATCCGGGCCCTTTTGCCGGCCCTGCTCACCTTTATTACCGCCGACCTCTCGGCCCAGAGCGGCGGGTCATCGCTGGTGGCTCCGCTGTCGGCGTCTTCTGCGCGTGTCGCCAAGGCGACCATGGTCAAGACGCCACCGGTCATCGACGGTCGGCTCGACGACGAGGCCTGGAAGTCAGCGACCCTCTTTTCCGACTTTGTCCAGCGTGAGCCGCTGGAGGGCAGCCCCGGTACCGAACGCACCGAGGTGCGTCTGATGACCGATGGTGAAGCGCTGTATGTGGCCGCCTGGATGTACGACCGCGAAGCCGGGCTCATCGTGCCCAGCGAAAAGATCCGCGACGTGACGCTCACCAACAGCGACTACTTCGGATTCATCCTCGACACCTATCACGACCGGCAGAACGGATTCCTCTTCGGCACCACCCCGTCGGGCATCGAGCACGACGCGCAGGTGGTCCGTGAAGGCGAAGGCGGGGGAGTGTTCCAGGCCGGTCAAAATCGCGCGCAGGCGGGTTCGATGGGTGGGATGAACCTCAACTGGGACGCGGCGTGGAAGGTGGTCACCCACATGGACTCCACGGGATGGTTCGCCGAGTTCCGCATCCCCTTTTCGACCATACGATATGGCGGCGGAAAGACGCAGACGTGGGGCTTCAACATCATGCGCGGCATTCGCCGCAAGAACGAAGAGGTGGTGTGGAGTCGAGTGGCTCGGCAGTTCACCATCTCGCGGTTGTCACAGGCCGGCACGCTGGAAGGGCTCGAGGTGCCCGCTCAGCGCATCGCCAGCGTGACCCCGTACGCGTTAGGCTCCAGCAGCCGCAACTACCTCACCGAGTCGAAGTTTCGTACGCCGACGGAGTTTGGTGTTGACGCCAAGTACGGGATTACGCCGAGTCTCACGCTCGACCTCACTTACAACACCGACTTTGCCCAGGTCGAGGTGGACGAGCAGCGCACCAACCTGACCCGCTTTCCCATCTTTTTCCCCGAGAAGCGCCCCTTCTTTCTGGAGAACGCGGGCATCTTTTCGGCAGGCACACCGCAGGCCGTGGATCTCTTCTTCACGCGCCGCATCGGGATCGATTCCCTTGGTACACCAACACCGATCCTTGGCGGCGGCCGTCTGACCGGGCGTATCGGTGGGCTCACGGTGGGCGCCTTGCAGATGTTCACTGACGATGTGGGGGGTGTGAGTGGCAACTCGTACACCGTGGCCCGTGCGCTGCGCGAGACGTCGGCGCGGTCGCGGATCGGGGTGATGGCCGTGCAGCGGCTGCGGATGCGGGATGCCGATGATTACAACCGCGTTTTTGCCGTCGATGGCCGGGTGGGACTCGCCCAGGAATGGACCTTCGACTACTGGGGCTCCAAGTCCCTCACCCCGGGTCGTGACGGCGACGACATCGCTGGCAGCGCCCGACTGGAGTACCGTACCCGCGACTGGAACAATGCGCTGCGCTTTCTCCGTGTAGGGGAGGACTTCAACCCCGAGGTGGGCTTCGTCAACCGCCCCGCCGGCTACAACTTCTACGACGTCTCCTTCATGCGTCTGGTGCGCAGCCCCAAGTGGAAGCGGGTGCGCCAGTGGAACCCGCACAGCAATTTCCGCGGCTACTTCGACGCGACGGATCGCTTCTACCAGAATGGGCAGTGGCACATCGACATGACCGAGGTGGAGTTCAACTCCGGCGCGCGCTTCGGCCCCGAATACAACATCTTCCATGAGGGGCTGCAGGTGCCCTTCACCATTGCGTCGTCATACGTGAACAAGTCCGGAGTCACTGTGCCCGCGGTGGTGATTCCCGTCGGCTCCTACGACTGGGGCCAGCTTGGCTTCGACTTCACCTCCGATCCCAGTGCACCCCTTTCTATCACGGGACGCACCGACTTCGGGCAGTTCTACACGGGCACACGAAACGGGGGCAGCATCACCCTCACGGCTCGGCGGGGTTCCTCCATCTCGTCGTCGCTGCTGCTCGACTACCAGGACGTGAACCTCCCGCAGGGCGACTTCATCCGGAAGCTGGTGGGACTCAAGTTTGCCTACTTCTTCTCGCCGCGGGTGTTCTTCCAGTCCCTCACGCAGTACAACAATCAGCAGCGCTTCTTTACGGCCAACCTCCGGTTTGCCTGGCTCAACACCGCTGGCACGGGCCTCTTCATCGTGTTCAACGATGGTGAGCTTGCCGACGGCTTCACCAGCTGGCGCGCTCCGGTTGCCCGATCCTTTACCGTGAAGTACACCCGCCAGATCGGCTCAACCAAATAGGCTCCCACTCACACGGACCTGCGGAAGTTGCTCGACCTTCGCGATGTGGCCGCTCTCGCGCGGCTGCTGGCCGCCGTGGCCTCAACCCCCTGACGCGGCCAGGCACTCCTGCAGGCGCCGCCGCTGTGATCCATCGGGGTTGAAGTTGCCAGGGCTGAGCCACGCCTCGAACGCCGCGCGACGCGTCGGCCACTCGGTGTCCGTGATGGAGAACCAGGCCGTGTCGCGATTGCGCCCCTTGTAGACCAGCGCCTGACGAAAGATTCCCTCGAAGGTGAATCCCAGGCGTTGCGCTGCAGCGCGAGATGGCGCGTTGAGTGAGTCACACTTCCACTCGTAGCGCCGGTATCCCAGCTCATGGAAGACCCGCTTCATCATCAGGAACATGGCCTCAGTGGCCGCGGGTGTTCGTTGCAGCAGTGGTGAGTAGTTGATGTGCCCCACTTCAATCACCCCCATTGCCGGATCAATTCGCATGAGCGAGGCGATCCCCACCGCGCGCCCCGTGGCGTGATCAACAATGGTGTGGAAGAGGGGATCATCCTTTGGCGCCACGGAGTCCAGCCAGCCCCGGTAGTCGTCGAGAGTGGTGAACGGCTCATTCACGAGATAGGTGAAGTTTGCCCCGGTGACGTCGCGCTGGTTGGCCTCGAAGAGTTCCGCTGCATGCCGTGCTGGATCGAGCGGGACGACATCGCACGATCGACCCTGCATGGGGGTCCGCGGCGGGCGCGCGCGTGGCGTCCAGTGCGGGACAGGCTCTCCGATTGGCAGACCGAGATTGCTGAAGTGCACGGCTGACGCCCTGGATAAGTGTGAACGCGACGCGGCGAGGGAGCCCACATGATAACTTTCGTTCACACAATTCAATGGATTTCATGACCCCACGACTTCGTGCCTGGTGGTTTCATCGCCAGGGTCTGGATGGTTCGATGGCGGGTGCGGGGGCTGCGGACGTGCTGGCACGGTCCGGCTGGGCGAGGTCCGTTGGTGGTGTGGGCCCTTACCTCACGATGTTTTCGCGCATTCGGGCGCGAAGAGAGGCCACAGATTCCGCCGTCGCCCGACTCCTTATCCACGAACTTCCGTCGGCTCGGGGCTGCACCTATGTCCTTCCGGCGCAGGACTTTGCACTTGGTTTGACGCTGGCGAGTGAACATGCCGAAGTCCCGATTCGCCAGGCGGAGAAGCTCGGGGTCACGGCGAAAGAGGTCGACAAGCTCTGCGAGGTGGTCCTCGATAAACTGATCGGGCGCCCCATGGACCCCGACGCCCTCAGGACGGCCGCGGGAAGTGCGGTGCGCAGCCTGGGTGAGCCCGGCCGGAAGAGGGGGCTCAGCACCACGCTCCCGCTCGCCCTGGGTCGCCTGCAGGCGCAGGGCGAGATCCGCCGCCTCCCCATGAATGGGCGACTGGATCATCAGCGGTACTCGTACACGCGGTGGGCACCGAACCCCATGGCCGCCTCGAAGCTTACTCGTGAAGAGGCCCTGCTGGAGCTGGCCCGGCGCTTCTTTACCTGGGTGGGCCCCGCGACGATGGCCGAGTTCCAGTTTTTCTCCGGCCTCGGAGTAAAGGCGGCCAAGGATATCGTGGCACCACTCGGGCTGGTGCGGAGCGCCCCCGGGAGCGACCGCTACATGCACCCGGCCGACGCCGAAGCCTTCCAGAAGTTCAAGGTGCCGGACAAACCACAGTATGCAATGGTCGGGTCCCTGGATTCCCTCAGCGCCGCGCGCCGTGACGTCCGCGGTCTGCTGGACGACGCCGACGTGGAACGGCATGTGATGGCCGAAAGTACCCCAATCGCGTTAGGCGCGCTTGGCGACCTGCCCAGTCATGCCATACTCGATCGGGGTCGGCTGATCGGCTTGTGGGAGTTTGAGCCGGAGCAGGGGCGAGTGGTGGCGGCCACCTGGATCCCTCGTGACCGCGCCCTCTCGGCGCTCATCGAGGAGACAGAGGCGTACGTGCGAAATGAGCTGGGTGATGCCCGCAGTTTTTCGCTCGACAGCCCGCGCGCACGCGCGCCGCGGCTGGCCGCATTGCAGCGAGGTTTCGCCTAATCCCTGAGCCAGCAGCTGCGGAGTGGTCGACTAGTACCGCCAGCTCCGCAAGTCCGCTCCCGCAGGCGCGCTCGTGAGCATCCGCTCCACAAACCAGGGCAGCGCCATCTGGTTGTAGCGCAGCCGTGAATACGCATTGGAACGGGTGTGGTCGCCGTTCCAGCAATGCTCGTCACGATCACCGTAGTCCACCACCGCGTCGGCCACCGGTTCCGCGCTTTTGAGGAACTTCTCCACCTCATACACTGCATTGTTGAGGTAGTAGTTGTCCATGTCGCCCACGTAGATCCGCAGCTTGCCCCGCACCTTGGGGCCCAGAGTTTTCCAGTCGCGCTGCAGGATATACGAAAGATCGAAGTGCTCCTTCCAGTACGCGGCGGTTACCGGATCGATCTTCCCGGTTTCGCGATCCCAGATGCGGCGCGGGTAGCCGTCGTCACCCGTGGGCGAATACACCGACTCCCACACATCCCACTGGTCCCCCGACCGGGCCTTCGTGCCTAACGCCAGCTCGAAGTGGTTCATCTCCATGAGTGAGGCGTCGACATGCCCCAGCCAGTTGCGATGCCCGGGCCGCAAGGTCTTCTTGAACCGCGACGGCATGTAATACGCGTTGCTGTCCGAGTAGATGTTCACCACCGTGTAGTGCCGGAAGTCGATCGGGTCGGGACAGGCGATCCAGGCCCCGTTGTACTCCTCGGGGTAGAACATCTGCACCGCCATCGACTCCCAGCCTCCGGTGGAGCCCCCATACACAAACCGCGCCCAGCCCTGCCCTAATCCGCGAAAACGTTTCTCGATTTCGGGGATGAGTTCGTACTGGATGGCGTCGCCGTACGGGCCGTTGTTGGCCGAGTTGACGGCGTACGAGTCGTCGTAGAACGGCGTGGGGTGCTGGATCTGCACCAGCAGCACGCGCGGAAAGCCGGGGCCGGTCCAGTCCTTGTAGAACTGGTGACTGAGTTCCTGCTGGATGCGATTGTAGCCCGAGAGCGAGAAGCGTGTGCTGTAGTCGGGCTTGAGATTGGGATCGGGTGGGGTCTCGCGCCAGTTGTCGGGCGTGGTGGAAAAGTGGCCGTGGTTGATCACCAGGGGATATCGCGCACCGGGATGATCGTTGAATCCCCACGGCAGGGTGACAAAGGCCGCGAGATACATGTCCCGCCCCCAAAACTTCGAGAGCCGCTCGCTCCGGATGCGCACGTGTTTCACATACTGCGTCTCCTTGAACTCGGCGATCGGCGCGATCTCCTGGTCGAGGGTGATCCGCACGACGTCGTTCTTCGCGGGATCGACGGCCGCCCATGCCGGAGCCGAGTAGAGATTCCCGGGCTTGATGTTCCAGTGCTGCCCCTCGCCCTTGTCGGGCGGCAGCTTCACCACCTTGCCATCGCTGCGAGTGAAGGTCTCGTACCGGTTGATGATGCCCTGCACGCGATAACGCCCGGCCGGGAAATCCTTCAGGTGCCTGACGGGAAAGCCGAACGCGGTGGCGTCGACGTAGCGCGTTTCTCCGGGTTTCCACCCCTCGACATCAATGGCAAAGGCCGCGCTGGTGCTCAGCCCATACCCGAATTGGTCCTTGGGGCTTCCGCTGCTATCGGCCGAGAGCAGCACCAGGAGACGGCCATCGAGCGGTTGCTGACTTCGCTCAGCAGGAAAGGTGACCGCAAAACGAAGTCGGGAGGGCTGGGCCTCCGCCTGAAAAGCGACGAAGGCGAGGGCAAAAGCGAGTGGCTTGAGCATGTGCGCAACCTGAGTGAAACGAGTGTCCGGAGTGCCGACGGGCGCCTACTTGAATCCCGGTCCTCCCTTGCGGTCGTCGCGCACAAAGCGATCGCGCGACGGCATCACAACTGCAGGCAATGATTTGGCATCCATCACCTGGTCGCGGGTGACGATTTCGTTCTCCGCCAGGATCCAGGCAATCACGCCATAGGTTTCGTCGGCGGTCAGCGTGCCAGGTGCGTTCTGCGGCATGGCGCGCCGGATGTAGTCGTACAACGTGGTGGCGTACGGCCAGTAGTTGCCAACCGTCTTGCCCGCGCGCGCGCTATCAGCAAACGAGAAGTCGCGCGGATCGCGCCCCACCAGTTTGGGATTGGGCGGCACACCACCCTCACCCTTTACACCGTGGCACGACGCGCACTTGGCGGCATACACCGCCGCGCCAGAGACGGCGTTGCCGCTCCCGGCGGGTAGGCCTTCACCCTTCGCGTTCACATCGAGATTCCAGGCCGCCACCTCCTCAGGTGTCGCCGCGCGCCCCACACCAAAGCGAGCCGGCAAAGCCGCCGCAGCCTGCACGGTGCGCCCTGAGCTGTTCTCGCCTGTACCCTGACAAGCTGCAAGACCAAGCACCAGAACGAGACCCAAGACAGCTGTGCCCCGCGTGCCTCTCGTGCTTCCCGTGCTTCTCATGCTTCCCCCCCATAAGTCACCACCCCATCCGCCGCCACCTTCCACGCCCGGATGTGATTGTAGTGATAGTCGGTGCCGGGGCCGCGACCCGCCTTGAACACCGCAAAGGTCGGCTGCACATAACCCGTTTCGTCAACCGCACGGCTCATGAGGGTGGCCGGTTCTCCCTTCCACTCCCACATGTGCCGAAAGCGTATCGCCGCCTTCGGGCTGGGCGTGCCCTGCAGTTCAGCACTAGTCCATGTGGCGCCGCCGTCGGTGGAGACATCCACGGCGGTAATCTTCCCACGACCACTCCAGGCCAGACCACTGATCTGCACCCAACCCTGCTTCTTCACCGTGTTCGGGAAGGTGGGCCAGGTGATCGTGGATTTCGCGTCGAGATCGAAGCTGAACATCCGCGCCTTGCCGCCCGGAAGCGGATCCGTGTACTTCGACGTTTCGTCCTTGGACATGTTGGGCTCGCGATTCAGCTCGAGCCGGCGAATCCATTTCACATTGGTGTTCCCCTCCCACCCGGGGAGAAAGAGACGCACCGGGAAACCCGCCGCGGGGCGGAGTGGCTCACCATTGAGGGCGTACACAAACATCGCGTCGTCCATGAGTTTGCTCACCGGCACGCTGCGCGACATCAGTGCGGCGTCACCACCCTCGGCCAGCGACCACTCGGCGGCGCTTTGCATACCCACTTCGGCGAGCACCGTTTTGACCGGCACACCCGTCCACTCGCCATTCCCCACCAATCCATCGATGTTCTGGGGTGACAGATCGGGCTTGATACCCTTGTAACCCAAACGGCCGTTGCCTGAGCACTCCAGAAAGTGGAGGCGCGTGACACTGGGCAGCGACATGAGATCGTCGAGCGTGAAGACGGTCTCGCGATCGACCAGGCCATGCACCAGCAGTTTGTAGTTTGCCGGATCGATGAGCGGAACCCCCGCGTGATGCCGCTCGAACTGCAGGTCGGTGGGGGTGATGTTGCCGGTGAACTGATGGAGCGGCGTGAGCGAGCTTCCAGACACGGCACCGGTAGGGTTGCGCCCCGTGGTGACAAAGGGGGAGCGCTCACTGATGGCCGACGTCGGCGCACCCAGCGCCTTGGTGGGGTCGACGGGGGCAACCGGCGGAGGCGGCGGGGGAGCAGCCGCCGGAGTTTGTGCACCACTCCCTTCGGGGAGGGTGGAGAAAATCAGGCCCCCAGCCGCCACGGCCGCAGTGCCAAGAAGGGCGCGACGCGAGAGCTGGCCGGCTTCGGCCTCGGGCTCGTCCTCAGGATTGTTCATTGGTCTCGGGTAAGCGATCGCGGTCGATCGCAGCGTGCCAATTCTGCGCTCTTGCACGCCCCGGCACCAGCCGTTGCGCGCGCAATCTCCTTGACTCTCGCGTGCCCCCGACCGATGGTCTGGCCACCGACGCACCCCTCGATTCCGCGCTCCCCCGCCATGCGACTATTCCTTGCAACGATCCTGGCTCTCATGAGCACTGCCGACCTCTCCGCCCAGAACGGTGTCCCCAAGCCCGTGGTCGGGCGCTCCATGGTCACGACGAAACTCGGCATCGTGGCGTCCAGCTCACCACTCGCCGCCAAGGCTGGTACGCAGATTCTCGAAGCCGGCGGGAACGCGGTCGACGCCGCCATCGCGGCCAACGCCGTGATTGCCCTCACCGAACCCTCGGGCGATGGCATCGGCGGCGATCTCTTTGCCATTGTGTACGACGCGAAGACCAAACAACTCCATGGTCTCAATGCGGCCGGGTGGGCACCAAAGGCGCTCGATGCCGCGACGTTGCGCGCACAGGGCCATACGAGCATGCCCCGCGGCATTCACACCGTCACGGTACCCGGCGCCGTCGCGGGATGGGATGCACTCCGCACGAAGTTTGGCTCGTTAGGCTTCGCCACCCTGCTTGCCCCCGCCATCTACTATGCCGAAGAAGGCTTCCCGGTCACCCAGCAGGTAGCGGGCATGTGGGGACGCGCGGTCAACCGGCTGAGTGCCAATGCCTACACCAAGGCAACATTCCTGGTGGATGGCGCACGCGCTCCACAGGAAGGCGAAGTCTTTCGGAATCCCGATCTCGGCAAGACCTTCCGCCGCATTGCGCAGCAGGGACGTGACGGCTTCTACAAGGGAGCGGTGGCCGAGGCGATCGTGAAGCTCTCGAAGGAAGAGGGCGGACTGATGACGCTCGACGACCTGTCGCAGCTCAACGCCGACTGGGTCACACCGATCAGCACGACGTACCGGGGGTGGACGGTGTACGAACTCCCGGCGCCAACGCAGGGCATTGCCGCCCTGATGATGCTCAACCTCATGGAGCAGTATCCGCTGGCCCAGTGGGGCTTTCACAGCCCGCGCACCATGCATGCGATGATCGAGGCCAAAAAACTGGCCTACGCCGACATGCTCAAGTACACCGCCGATCCTCACTTTGCCAAACAGCCCGTGGCGGCCATGCTCGACAAGAAGGGCGCAGCCGACCGGGCGCGAGCCATCAATGCCGGGCGTGCTGCCTGCCAGGTGACCCCGGCCACCTACAACTCGGTTGCCAGCCTGCAGGGCAGTGAAACCATCTATCTCACCGTCGTCGACAAGGACGGCAACATGGTGTCGCTGATTCAGAGCATCTATTCGGAGTTTGGCTCTGCGCTCACCGCGCCCGGCACCGGTGTGCTGCTGCACAACCGGGGCTCGCTCTTCTCGCTCGACGCCTCGTCGGTGAATGTGCTGGCGGGACGCAAACGTCCGCTGCACACCATCATTCCCGCGTTCATGGAGAAGGATGGCACGCGCATTTCGTTCGGGATCATGGGTGGGTGGAATCAATCGCAGGCCCATGCGCAGTTTGTGTCGAACATCGCCGACTATGGCATGACCATCCAGGAGGCGCTCGAGGCCGGCCGTTTCTCCAAGAACTCCTTTGATGGGTGCGATGTGAACATCGAGTCGCTGGTGCCACAGGGCACACGCGATGCCCTCAAGGCGATGGGGCATGAGGTGACCAGTATCGGTCCGCGTTCCGGCGCCTTCGGGTGGGGTCAGGCGGTGTTGCGGACCACAAGGGGCGTGAACTTTGGCGCCAGTGAGCCACGACACGATGGGGCGGCCATTCCGCAGGGTGCGCCGGTGGGCAAGCAGAGGTAGAGCTCTGACCGCAGACCGAGGACTGACGATGCGAATTCGCAAGCATGGCTTGCTCCTGGCGCTTGCTGTGATATCCGAGCTCCAAGCGCAGACCTCACGGGTCTCTCGGCCAGGGGAGTACTCCGGATACTCGGCGCCCACGTATGACAGCTACCAGCGTTCCTCGTTTTACCTCCCCATGCGGGACGGGGTGCGGCTTGCCGTTGACCTGCTGCGCCCCACGCGGGATGGGGCGGTGCATACCGAGCGGCTCCCGGTGATCTGGACGCACCACCGCTACAACCGGGCCTTCACCCGGAATGACTCCATCATCGACTACGCATCGGGGTTCGGGCGCGGGGTGGACGTGCTCCTGAAACATGGCTACGTCGTGGCGGCGGTGGATACACGCGGCGGTGGCGCCTCCTTTGGCACGCAGCAGGGGTTTTTCATGCCTGACGAGGCCCGGGATGCGTACGAGGTCACCGAATGGCTCGCCGCCCAGCCCTGGTCATCCGGAAAAATCGGGATGGTGGGGCGCTCATACCTCGGCATTACCCAACTCTTTACTGCAGCTCAGCGGCCACCGCATCTCACGGCCATCTTTCCGGAGATGTACGTCTTCGAGTGGTATCCGTTCATCCATCCGGGCGGCGTGTTTCGCGACGACTTCTTCAGCAAGTGGCAGTTCCTGACGCACCAACTGGACAATGGCGTGAAGTTCTCATGGAACGGCGCGCGGTTTGAGGGGGTTGCCCCGGTGAACGGGCCCATGGGCCCGGCGCAACGTGACTCGGCAATCGCCGGACATGCGACCAATCGCGACATGCTGGCGATGTGGCGTGGCGTACCGCTGCGCGGCAGCATCGACTCGGTGAGCGGGAAGGACATCCTCACCGAACGCTCGCCGTCCACCTACCTCGAGGATATCAACGCCTCGGGAGTGGCGGTGTACGGGCTTGCCGGATGGTTCGACGCATTCCCGCGCGACGCCTTTCTCTGGTTTGCCAACCTCACCGTGCCGCAGAAGCTCGTGGTGGGGCCATGGTTCCACGGCCAAACCGACGGCTTCGATCTCTCCACCGAACGGCTGCGCTGGTTCGACTACTGGCTCAAGGGCATCAACAACGGGATCATGCGTGAGCCACCCATCCGCTACCGGGTGATTGACGCCCCGGACGGGTCGGCGTGGCGCACCGCGCGACGCTGGCCCATCGCCGAAGCCCGGCCCACCCCGTACTACCTGGGCGCCACGGCCGCCGGCGATCGGCACCTCACGCGTCGGGCGCCAACCACCCGCGGAACCCGGGACCACCGCGTGATGGACACAACCGCCACCCTTGGCCCGGGCAATCGCTGGGCCAACACCTACGGAGGCGCCATCGGGTATCCCAACCTCGCCCCTAACGATGAGAAGGGACTGTCGTGGACCACTCCCCCGCTCTCCGCACCGCTCGAAGTGGTCGGGCATCCCGTGGTCCATCTCTGGCTGTCGTCGTCCACCGGAGACGCCGATGTCATCGCCCTCCTGGAGGAGGTGACACCCGATGGGCGTTCGGTGTACGTCAGCGAAGGAGTGCTGCGGGCTTCCCACCGGCGACAGGGTCGCGCGCCCTACCGCAACCTCGGGCTTCCCTGGCCCGCCAGCCGGGCCGACGACCTGGACAAACCCGGGACTGCAGTTGTGCCTCTGGTGTTCGACCTCCTCCCCACCGCCAAACACTTTCGTGCAGGGCACCGCATTCGGCTCACCGTGCTCGGCGCCGACCGCGACGCCCATGTGGCCGTGACACACGGTGCCCCCGATGTGACCATCTGGCGCGACGCCACGCGCCCTTCACACATCGTGCTCCCGGTGGTTAGGCCTCGCTGATTGGCCGCGACAAACCGCGCACCTCGTGCGCGACGATGTACGATTCCACCAGACCGGTCGCCAGCACGTCGCGCACAAAGTCGGCAACATAGGCAAAAGCTGCGTCACGCTGTGCCGGCACCCCCATGGCTTGCTGCACCTGCATGAAGACGCCATCCAGCACCCGGCTGCCGGGCACACGAGGCGCTACCTGCAGGAGGTGCGCCCGCAGACCGGCCAGCACTTCGAGGCCCTCAGAGACAAATAGCGCCTCGGACTCAGGGAGGTTCGGTGCATCGACGAGGGAAGCGTGGCGCACGTGGCGCCGCAGAAAGAGGTCATACGCGCTACGCTGCGCCACTGCGATGCGCATCCCGGCGCGGTCGACCTGCTCGATGGATGTGATGCCCGAGCTGGCCGACACGAGATAGGTGGCGTCGATGGCCGTGTAGGGAGGAGTGAACCGCACCGCCTGCGCACGCGCCGGATCGGCGCCGATCAGTGCCACATCCCACTCGTCGCGTACCGCCGCATCGGCCACGTCGCCTGCCGTGTTGTAGCCAATGAAATGGACTGGCATCCCCAGTCGACGGGCCAGTTCGCGACCCAGATCGGGCGCCACGCCGACGGCATCCGGGGCGGGGCGTTGCACCAGCAGGAAGTTCGCGTGGTTGAGCGCCACGCGCAGCACCCCGCGCGGCGCGAGCGCAGCACTGGCCCCTGACAGCACTCGCGTTATGCTCGCGCGGGGGACCACACGTCAGCTGCGAACCAGCTTCTTGTACTTGATGCGATGCGGCTGGTCGGCGTCGGCACCCTTTCGCTTCTTGAGGTCCTCGATGTACGCCCCGTAGTTCCCCTCGAACCAGACCACCTCGGAATCGCCCTCGAAGGCGAGGATATGGGTCGCCACGCGATCCAGGAACCAGCGATCGTGTGAGATCACCACCGCACACCCGGCGAAATCCACCAGGGCGTCTTCGAGCGCGCGCAGCGTGTCGACGTCGAGATCGTTGGTGGGTTCGTCGAGGAGGAGGAGGTTGCCGCCGGCCAGCATGGTCTTGGCCATATGCAACCGGTTGCGCTCACCACCGGACATGTTCGCCACCAGTTTCTGCTGGTCAGCCCCGCGGAACCCAAACGATCCGACGTAGGCGCGGGAGTTCATCTCGCGCTTCCCCACGGTGATCGACTCGGAGCCACCCGAGATCTCGTCCCACACCGTGCGGGCGCCGTCGAGCGTGCGCGTCTGATCGGAGTAGGCGATCTGCACGGTGTCCCCGATCTTGAGGGTGCCACTGTCGGGTTTCTCACCGCCGGTGATCATGCGGAACAGCGTGGTTTTGCCGGCGCCGTTGGGTCCGATGATTCCCACAATGCCACCACGTGGCAGCGAGAAACTCAGGTTCTCGAAGAGGAGTTTGTCGCCGAACGATTTCTTGAGTTTGTCCGCGATCACCACATCGTTGCCAAGACGCGGGGCGGGTGGGATCACGATTTCGTTCTGCGACACCCGCTCCTGCTGCTGCTCACTTGCCAGTTCCTCGTATTTCTGGATACGGGCCTTGTTCTTGGCCTGCCGCGCACGCGGGGCCATGCGCACCCACTCCAGCTCGCGTTCCAGGGTTTTCTGCCGAGCGCTGGCCACCTTCTCTTCCTGCGCCATGCGGTTGCGCTTCTGCTCCAGCCAGCCCGAGTAGTTCCCCTCGTACGGGTGCCCGCTCCCGCGATCGAGTTCGAGAATCCACTTGGCGACGTTGTCCAGGAAGTAGCGGTCGTGGGTGATGGCCACCACCGTGCCGGTGAACGTTTCGAGGTGCTTCTCCAGCCAGGCCACCGACTCGGCGTCGAGGTGGTTGGTCGGCTCGTCGAGGAGGAGGAGGTCCGGGTGTTCGAGCATCACGCGGCACAGTGCCACGCGGCGCTTTTCACCACCGGAAAGCGTGGTGACGTCGGCGTCGCCAGGGGGGAGCCGCAGGGCGTCCATCGCCACCTCGATGTGGTTGTCGAGGTTCCAGAGGTCGAGTGCGTCAATGCGGTCCTGCACCCGCGCCTGTTCGTCCATGAGTTTCTGCATCGCCGCGTCGTCCATCGGCTCGGCGAACTTCATGGAGATGTCGTTGAACTTGTCGAGGAGGGCGCGCTGCTCCTTCACGGCCAGCTCCACGTTGCCGCGGACGTCGAGGGAGGCGTCGAGCTGCGGCTCCTGGGGCAGGTACCCGATTTTGGTGCCGTTGGCCGCCCATGCCTCGCCATTCCAGTCCTTGTCGATCCCTGCCATGATGCGGAGGAGGGAGGACTTACCGGCGCCATTGGAGCCCAGGACGCCGATTTTTGCGCCGGGGTAGAAGGAGAGCCAGATATCGTTCAGGATGACTCGCGAAGGGGGTACAACCTTCGTGAGGGCCTTCATGTGGTAGATGAACTGCGGCGCCATGATGCGGGGTGCGGGTGGGGGGTACAGAGGGCGAAACTTAGCGACGGTCGATATTCACCGGATACCGACCGCGCCACCTCCAAACAAAGCCGGAGACTGTCCATGGTAGGACGGTCCGCGCGGGCTGGGGCGTTCGCGCTCCCGAGGGCGTGTTATCTCCCGGGCTTCTTCACATCCATCTCGCGCCGCGCCTCACCGATTCGCTCGATATACCCGAGCGTTTCCCCGTGCCGCCAGCGCGGCACTCGCGACGCAACCTTGCGAATGCTCTCCCAGCTCCGATGGTCCAGCTTTGAGCGGCGGGCGAACCCCTGCGCCCTGAGAATGGTGCGGCGCCCGGCGTTGTAGCTGCCGAACATGAATTCGCTCCGGCTCGCGTGCACCGAGTCAGCCTCCCACAAGAGCCATAACGTGCGGTCGTACTGGATCCCGGCGGCGATATTCATCTCGGGATCCTCGACCCACTTGAGGTCTTCGTTGTCGGACCTGATGGCGCGGGCCGTGGAGGGCATCAGCTGCATGACCCCACGTGCTCCGACACGGCTGCGTGCCACCGCGTCGAGATTGCTCTCGGCGATCCCCTGCGCCTTGAACAACTTCCAGTCGAAACCCGGGCCAAAGAACCGCTTGCTGTACTTGTGAAAGATCTCGTCGTAGTCGGGCACCTTGCGGCGTAGACGCTCCCGATCCTGGGCCTGCAGGGGGATGCTGAGTACCAGCGTCAGGCAGGCGACGATGCGGCGCATCTGTCAGTTGAGCGACTGGCCCACGATGAGGGCAATGGAGAGAAACAACGCGGCTACAAAGATGGCCACTGCCACGTTACCCCGCCTCAGTTCCTCATTGAAGTTCACCTGGGGTGTGAGCCAGTCGATCACCCGAAACGCCAGGAACATGAGCCCGACACCAAGCGTGGCGTAGAGAAAATTCGAACCGATGATGCGCCATTCCATGGACGGATGGAGAAGGGTTGGGGAGCTGAGACGGTAGACGGCCCGACCGAAGGTGCGCCAGGCACTGTCGACGCGCAATCGCTTGCCGCCCGGCGCGACCAGGTCCATCGTTGCAGTTCCCTTGCACCATACTCCATGAACCGTCGCGATTTTGCCCGCCAGGCTGCTGCCAGCGCCATGGCCCTCCCGCTCGTTTCGCACAACCGGGACTGGCTGCCAACAGTTGCCGCGGCACCCGAATCGGCCTGGCCGGGCTACGAGCACGCCTTTGTGCTCGACATGCTCGCCACCGCCGGGCCGTTCAACGTCGCCGATTGGCTGGGCAAGCCGCTCACCGACGAGATGGTGGCGAACGCCCGGCGCTCGGGCATCACTGCGGTCAACTCCACCGTGCATGGCTTCGGGAGCACCCCGGCCGAGATTCTGGAGCAAACGGTCAAGAACATCGCGGCCTGGCATCTGGAATTCGACCGGCACCCCGATGTCTTCATGCCCATTCGCAGCGTGGCCGACATCCGCACGGCGAAGGCGCAACGCAAGGTCGGCGCGATCTTCGGCTTTCAGGATACCACCCCGTACTGGGACAAACTGGATCGTGTCGACACCTTCCACCGGCTGGGCGTGCGCATTGTGCAACTCACCTACAATGGCGCCAATCTGGTGGGGGATGGCTGCCTGGTGCCGAACGACCGCGGGCTCAAGCCGTATGGCCGCGAGGTGGTGGCCAGGCTCAACGCGTTAGGCGCGCTGGTCGACCTGAGTCATGTCGGCTGGGAGACGACGCGCCAGACCATCGACGCCTCCACCGTGCCCGTGGCCGCCACGCACTCCGGCGCCGCAGCCGTGGTCAATGTGCCGCGCAACAAACCTGACGATGTGCTCAAGAAGCTGGCGAACAAGGGCGGGGTCGTTGGCGTGTACATGATGCCCTTTCTCAAGGCGGAGGGGCAGCCCGATTCCGGTGACTTCATGCGACATCTCAATCATTGCCTCAACACCTGCGGCGAAGACCACGTGGGCATCGGGAGTGACTTGTCGATCACTCCGCTCAGCCTCACTCCCGAATTCCGCGCGATGCATGCGGGCTTTGTGAAGGAACGACGTGCCCAGGGTATTTCCGCACCGGGGGAAGACGAAAACGTCTTCAACTATGTGCCCGACTTCAACACCCCGCGCCGCATGGAGCAGGTCGCCGACGCCATGGCCAAGGCGGGACACTCCTCCGCTCGCATCGAGAAGGTGATCGGTGGCAACTGGATGCGACTCCTCGGCGAGGTGTGGAAGGCGGGCTGAGCCACGGCCGATGGAGCGCGCCGAGCGTTAGCTTCCAGCAGCCATGGACTTCACTCGAATCACGGATCAGCTCTCGGGAAGCCCGGTCACGGCCCTGCCCCTGCTTTTTCTGGCGGGCGTTCTGACCAGCCTCACGCCCTGTATCTACCCGATGATCCCGATCACGGCGGCCATTGTGGGCGGTGGGGAAACATCGGCGTCCGGCACCAGGTCGCGAACGCGACCCCTCCTGCTCTCGCTGACGTATGTGGTGGGGTTGGCGCTGGTGTATGCCGGGCTCGGGCTCGTCGCGGGCCTCTCGGGCACGATGTTCGGGCGCATCTCCACCAATCCCTGGCTCTACTTCGGGATGGCCAACCTGCTGATCCTGGCAGCCCTGGCCATGCTCGACGTGATCACGGTCCGTCCCCCCGCCGCTCTGCTGCAACGGGCCGCGAGCGCGGGTGAAGGGGGGCGGTTTGGCGGGGCCTTTGTGATGGGCGCCATGTCGGGCCTGGTAGCGGCGCCCTGCTCCGCGCCCGTGATGATCGCCGTGCTCACCTGGGTGACCGAAACCAAAAGCGCGCTCCTCGGCTTCGTCTACTTGTTCGTCTTCTCGCTTGGCATGTGCACCCTTCTGGTGGTGGTCGGGGTATCGTCGGGAGCCATGTCGCGGTTGCCGCGCGCGGGGATGTGGATGGTGCGGATCAAGAAGTTCTTCGGTTTTGTGATGCTGGGTGTGGCCCAGTACTACCTCATCAAGATGGGACAGCTCCTGATATGAGACGCATTCTGGCGTTGGCCGCGGTCTTCGTGCTCGCGCCATTTTCGGCGCATGCGCAGCGCGCGATCGACCTGCCCATTGGCGCCGCCGCGCCTGACATGGCATTGCAGACGCTCGATGGCCAGCCGGCCAACCTCTCGGCCTACATCGGGAAGACGCCCGTGCTGATGGAGGTCTGGGCCACCTGGTGCGAGAACTGCGAAGCCCTGGCACCACGGATCCTCGCCGCGAAAAAGAAATACGGCGACAAGATGAAGTTCCTCGGCGTGGCAGTCTCGTTCAATCAGTCGCCGGCGCGTGTCAAAGCGCACATGGAGAAACACGGCTTCGACATCGAGACCCTGTACGACAAAAAGGGCGAAGCAGACGTGGTGTATGGCGTGAAGGCCACGTCAACCATCGTGGTGATCGACAAGGCAGGCAAAATTGTCTACGCGGGAGCGGGCGCGGGCCAGGATATTGAGGCGGCGGTGAAGAAGGGGCTGGGCAACACTTAGGGAAGCACGAGAGGCACGGGTGGCACGGGAGGCACGGAGGCCTCTCGTACTTCGCGTACTTCCCGTGCCTCCCGTGCTTCTCAAGACTCCTCTGGCGCGCCTCCGGATCTCGCGACCTGATCCGCACGAATCTTCGACGCGTCAAAGCGGCGGGCACCGGCCAGCATCTTGTCGATCGTTTCGTCGAAGTCGTGTGCCGTGCGTCCCTTGGAGAACCGCAGGGGATTGAGGCGGGCCACGACAAACGCCTTGAGGTAGGGACTCTCGAGCCCCTTGGCCTTGAGTGCCGCCACGGCCTCGTTCACCGCATCGTTGAGCTGCAACAACTTCTCCGCATGTGCCTTGCGGGTGGCCAATGCATTGGGGAGTTTGGCTGACGAGAAGCGCTCGCAACGCTTGAGCACCGGGTGATACACCCCGCCTGAAAAGCGCCCGTTCTGCAGGTAACAGAAGCCCAGTGTCACCAGCGAGGGTTCCTCGAACTCCAGCTCGAACTCCTTTTCCGGCCGGTCATCGAGCGCGGCCAACCCCTCGGCGAGACGTGCCACCTCCATCGCGCGTTCACGAAGGTTGTGCGCCTTTTCGGTGTTGAGTGCGAGAATGCGATGCGCCACCTCGGGTTCCGGAACCACGAGTGCGACAATCGACTTGGCACCGAGTGCCTTGAGCGCACTGAGCCGATGGAAGCCGTTGGGAGACCAGTACATCCCATCGACGTTAGGCACGGCGATGATGGGATCGAGAAAGCGACCGACCTTCTCGATGGCCTTGGTCAGGCGCTCCACATGCGTCTCGGAGAGATTGCGCTGATAGGGCGTGGGCTGCACGCGATCGAGCGGCAACGCTGCGAAGATCTGCCAATTGGAGCCGAGTGGATCGCGATACGTGGCCAATACACTTCCGCCGTCGGATTCGATGCGGGCGGCGAGATGCTGCACACTCGCCGGTGGGGCCGCTCCTGCGAGCCGACGCGCATCGAGACCGCGTGAGGCGGGCTCGGCCTTCACCTTCTTCTTGCGAGCGGTCATGGTTCCTCGTGGTGCGTGAGTGGGCGAGGGTGCGTCCGCGATGCCTCAATCTGTCAGCGTGCCAGGCTTTCGCCCACCGCAGTCGTTGGTAGCTCAGCCGGAACGGGACAACTGGAGTTCCAGCAGCGTGCGGGGTGGCAGCGGCTCGTTGGTGAGTGAACAGCGAATCGAGTCGATGCGCACCGGTTGCTCGATGCGGATGGCCAGCAGCTCGCGGATTTGATGCGGCTCGAGTGTGCGGTAGAAGCTCAGCGTGACATGCGGGGTGAAGGCATGTTTCGCCCGCACATATCGCAGTCCGGCGTTGGCGATGCGTTCATGCAGCTGGCGCAGCGGTCCATGCGGATCCATCGGCAAGACCACGATGTCCGTTTGCATGAAGCGGTGCGGGTGCTGCAGCGCGAGTTCCATCGGAGCGGTGCTCGAACAGATGGGCTCGAGCGCCTCACGCAGCTCGGCGGCGGAATAGTCGGCGCCGAGTGGCCCAATACCGGACGAGCCCACAATGGTGATGTGGGGTGGAAGTGAGTTGGCCAGCTTGGGGTCAAAGCGCTGCTGAATCTCGCGAATCTGCTTTCCCACCTCTCCCCCGACCTCGGCGATCACGAAGATTCCCGGGGGCCGGCGCCAGGAGTGGTCGAGTTCGTGGTCGAAATCAGACACGAAGATGGGTTGGGAGGTGGGGGGCCGGCGGAATACGAGGGTACCGCCGGGTCTCCTTTGGGGAAAGGGATGGGGTTGGTGGTTGACGAAGGCCCTGTTTGCGCCGAATATATAAGTCATGGCTTATGATTCGGTGTTGGGGGCGCTGGCGGACGGCACAAGGAGAAGGCTGCTCGAGCATCTCAAGCAGCACCCGCATGCCGTGGGCGAGCTGGCTGTCGCGCTCCGCGTCACCCAACCAGCGGTGTCGCAGCACCTCCGGGTGCTCGAACATGCCCGCCTCGTGCAATCCACCCACCATGGCCGACGGCGGATCTACACCCTCTCCCACGACGGACTCGGCGAGCTCAAACGGTATCTCGAGTCCTTCTGGGGGGACGTACTCAGCGCCTTTGCCGCAGACGACCCATCACCTCCGGACCCGGTCCCCGCGTCATGAACACACTCCCTCCCATCCGCTCGTCGATTCGCGTCTCGTGGACACCTGCCGAGGCCTTTCGCCGGTTTACCGCTGACATCGGGCGATGGTGGCCGCTGGGATCACACTCCGTTGGCGCGGAGAAGTCGGAAGGAGTCACGATGACCCCAGCTGTCGGCGGCGAAATTGTTGAGCAGATCCGCGGAGGGACGGAGGCGCACTGGGGCACGATTCTCGAGTGGGCGCCACCACATCGGGTCGCCTTCACCTGGCACCCGGGGCGCGACACAAGCAGCGCAACGCGTGTCGAGGTGCGCTTTACGCCAGACGGTTCCGGCTCACGTGTTGAGCTGGTGCACTCGGGATGGGAAGCGTTAGGCAGTCTCGCCCGGACGGCGCGGCGTGGATATCCGATTGGCTGGGCGTATATGCTCCGTCTCTATGCCGAGCGACGGACAAGTCCTCTCGTGCTGACCATCAGTGCAGTGCAGTGGTTGACCCAACCTCTGGCGCGGCGCATGGCCGCCAAGGCGGGACCCATGGTCACCAGGCCCGCGACGCCGCCCGCCCAAGTCTGACGAGCCCGCACGCGCACGCGCCGGGTAAACGTCTCACGCACTTGGGATGGCGGGGCACCTTGACCGTGTAAGGAATTTCGAGAAAGGGGGACTGCCTTGGCATCACTTCTCGGCACTCTCCCATGTTCACTGCACTGCTTTTCGTTATTCCCCTTCAGGTCACTCTCATTCGCGACGTGACCGTGGTCGACGGGTTCCCTGCGGTCGCCCGAGCACATCAGGATGTGATGCTGCGCGACGGCCGTATTGCTGCCGTGCGCCCCACCGGCCCTGGCGCCGACGCCGGCGCTCTCGTGGTGGACGGCCGCGGGAAGTACATCCTTCCCGGTTTTGTCGACACGCACGCTCACGTGGCGTTTGGTCCCGTGACGTTTACACGGGAGAATGGCGTTCCCAA
This sequence comes from uncultured Gemmatimonadota bacterium, assembly GCA_902826615.1. Taxonomy (GTDB): domain Bacteria; phylum Gemmatimonadota; class Gemmatimonadetes; order Gemmatimonadales; family Gemmatimonadaceae; genus RBC101. The sequence goes on along the minus strand of CADEFN010000001.1, from coordinate 933,731 downwards.
GATGAGCCTTCGTTACGATCACGAGGCGTCGCTGCACACCTTGCGCACGCTGCTGGCGTTTGGCGTCACGCTGGTGCGCAATCCGGCCGGTCCCACCGAACAGGCGGTGGCGATTCGCGATTCGCTCGAACGTGGACAGCTTACCGGCCCGCGGGTGCGCACCGCAGGTGAACTCATCGACGTCTTCGCGACGGCGGGCTTGGGTCGTGCCGTCACCACTCCGGAGGCCATGCGCGAAGAAGTGCGTCGTCAGGCTGCCCTCGGAGTGGACATGGTCAAACTCTACGCCGGACTGCCGGCGCCGCTCGTCAAGGCAGGAGCCGAAGAAGCGCATGCGCGGGGCATCAAGGCGATTACCCACACCGTCTTCACGAGTTGGACCGAGGCGGTCGAGGGAGGGGTGGACGGGGTCGTGCACATCGTGCCAGGCTCACCCATGCTGATTGCCCCGGAGCAGCGCTCTGCGTATCTCGCCACGATGCGCGGCACCCAGTATAATGCGCAGTGGTTCCGGTTTGCCGACACCGCCTCGGCCGAGCTGAAGGCCATGACAAAAGCCCTGGTGCAGCGGCGCACGTGGCTCGACCCGACCCTGATCACCTTTGAAAGGATGTTTCGGGGGAATAGTCCCGACGTGCGCGAGGGGCCTGACCTGCGTTACGCGGCGCCGGTGCTGCTGGAGAACTGGAAGACCTTTGACCTCTCGCAGGGATGGACTGCCGCTGATCATGCCGACGCGGTCTCTCTCTGGCCGCGCGTGGAGGCCTTCGTCCGACACCTCTATCACGCTGGCGTGCGGCTCACGGTAGGGACCGATGCCAACAATCCCTGGACCCCGCCGGGCATTTCATTTCACAGAGAGATGGCGCTGCTGGTGCGCGCCGGTATTCCGGTACCCGTGGTGCTGGGAATGGCCACTCTCTCTGGTGCCGAATCGCTCGGTCTCGACGGCGAAACGGGGACGGTGACGGCCGGCAAACGCGCCGACCTGGTACTGCTCACGGCTGACCCGCTCGCCGACATCGCCAACACGGTTCACATTGAGTCGACCTGGCTGGGCGGCCGCCGCTTTGATCCACGTGCCCTGGGTGTCCACAGCAAATGAAGAACACGCGCGACGCGGAGTGGACGAGGGTCATGGCCGAGTACGGCCCTGCCCTCTCCCGCCTCGCGCGTACCTACACACATACAGCTGCCGACGCCGATGACTTGCTCCAGGAAGTGGCGTTCGCACTCTGGAAAGCGCTGCCAGGGTACCGCCGTGAGTGTAGTGAACGAACCTTTGTTTACCGAGTGGCTCACAACCGCGCGAGTACCTGGCGGCGAAGTCAGGGACGCCACAAGAACAACGGCGCCATCGACGAGCAGCTGCCCGACCCGGCTCCATGGGCTGATGCAGATGTGATCGGGCGTTACCGTGCGGAGCGACTGCGGAGGGCGGTGCGACAGCTGCCCGCCTCGCTCGAGCAGGTTGTGGTGCTGCGTCTCGAGGGTTTGCGCGATGCGGAGATTGCCGAGGTGACCGGCTTGTCCGATGCCAATGTGGCAGTACGTCTGACCCGCGCGCGTGCCGCGCTGCGGGGAATTCTGGGAGAGGACCCATGAACACATTCACGACCGTCGCCGAAGACGACTGGGAACACCTGACCGACGAATGGCAGTCGCCGTCAGGGACACCTGATGTGCAGGCGCTGGCGCGGCGTGTCAGGCGGCGGACACAGTGGATGCGAGTGCTCGTGTTTCTGGAGGTGGTCTTCACCACCGCGGCGGTGATCGCCCTTGGTTTTGCGGCTCGAACGGCCAACTCCTGGGACGCGTGGCTTGTTGTCGGCGGTCTGACTGTCTTCACGGTCGTCATGGGCGTCTTTACGATCCGCAACCGCCGTGGCACGTGGCGAGCCGCGGGCAACACGCTGAAGGACTATCGGGCGCTTGAAGCCCTACGCAACCAGCGGGTTGTTCGTGCCGCTCTGTTTGTCCAGCGACTGGCCGCGGTGACCATCCCCCTGCTGGGCGTGCTCGCGTGGTATCGGACGCGCACCAGTGGCCCTTGGTCCATCAGCGTTCTCAGCTGCCTGGCAGCCATCGTCTACCTGCTGGTGTGGACGGCGGGAGCGCGTGTGGTTCAGCGACGGTACCGCAACGCTCCGCAATCTGACTGACAGTGATCAGCTGAACACGCCGCGCAACCACATGATGACAAACGTTCCATAGAAAAGCGCCACCAACACCAGACCAACACGTCGCCAGAGCGGGGGACGACAGTGCTCGGGGAGCAGCGTGGTGTTGACGTACAACAGCTGCAGCGATGAGATGACAAAGACGACACCCGCGATGTTGGCCCCGAGCTGCAGCAGAAAGACGGGTTGTGCCAGCTTGAGCGCCACGATGCCCCAGCACACCAGCGCGGCCAGCACCGCGTAGTACACCACGCGTACATCGCCCCCACGCCAGCTTCGCACGCGCGCACTCCCCGTCCAGATGATGTCGGTGATGGCGCGCGCCATGCCCTCGACAATATCGAGCTGCGTCTTGAACAGGACCCAGGCGCCAATCAGGGCAACCAGACCGCCTAGTAACGGTGTGCCGGCGTCGACCATCCCCTGCGCCAGCGCCGCGGCAATGCCATACCCGCGAATATCAGTCCCGGGTGGAATGAAGGTCACGTACAACATCGCGGGGAGGAGCATGCCGAGAATGGCACCGAGAAAAAACACGCCCCACTGATCGGCCGCCACCACACGCCACCAACCGCGCCACTTGGCGAGTTCCGCCGGCGTGTTGTCAAAGCGGAACCCGCTGTGGGCCAGGGTCTGTTTTTCACCGCCTACCGCCGACGGGATGAATCCGGCAACTCCGCCCATACCGTAGCCGCGATCGCGCGCCCAGTTGGACAAGGTGATGTTGATGACGCCGCCGGCGCCGCTGTATCCGGCAAAGGCGGAGATGAGAAAGAAGTCGGCCCCTTCGGGAATAAAGCGGAATTCGCGAGCCGACGTCGAGTATCCCACCATCCCTGCCAGTGCCGCACCTAACGTCTCACCCGACACCAGCCACACGGTGAGCACCGTGAAGGAGCCGAGAATGCAGACCACCAGCACCCAGTTGAGCATTTCGAGGGTGCGTTCGATGCGTTTGCCCACCAGCAGCACGCTGACACACACCAGGAACAGGATGATCGCAATGGCGTAGACCGTTCCGGTATCGGCAGCTGCAGCCAGGCGTTTGGTAAAGAGAAAGAAGAACGCCCCCGCCGCAGTGCCGGCCCACGCCGGCCAGCCAACCTGCAGGAAATAGAGCAACGCGTACGTCCACGCCCAGAATCCCGCTCGCGGGCGCGTGCGCATGAACCCGGTGACCGCCGGCTCACCCGTTGCCAAGGTGTACCGCATGAGCTCCTGGTTGAACAGCGTCTGCAGCACCATGGCTACACCGGCGACCCACAACATCGTGAGCCCGTACTTCACAAAGGCGGCAGGCCCGAGCAGAAACTCCCCGCTGCCAATCGATGCACCGAGCACAATCACACCGGGTCCCACCACACCAAGCCACTGCAAACCTCGAGGATTGGGCGGTGCTGGCAGTTCGGCGCGTGTCCAGGCCGGAAGGCCCGAGCGTGTTTCGAGATCGGTCACGGAATGCGTGCAGGGGGAGACGGCAACGTCACGCGCGGGACAACGGTCGCGCCCGAACGCTCGTCGCGCTAGGTTCGCGGAAACTTCAGCCACGTCCCGTGCCGAACATCGCCACCGCCCGCGATCGCCTGCTCGCCATGCCCAGTGTGGAGCTGGGCGCACTCCCCACACCCATCGACGCCGCCTGGCGCCTGCGCGATGCCATCGGCATGGGCGGCCGCCTCTTTGTCAAACGCGACGACGCGCTGCCGTTTGGATTCGGGGGCAACAAGGTGCGCAAACTCACGCTGGTCGGCGCCGAGGCGCGCGACCAGGGCGCCGACACCCTGATCACCTGCGGGGGCGTGCAGTCCAACCACTGCCGTGCCACGGCGGCGGCCGCGGCCAAACTCGGCATGTCCTGTCACATCGTGGCCAACGGCACGCGTCCCACCCATCCGACGGGCAACGCTCGGCTGTTGCAGTTGTTAGGCGCCGAGGTCACCTACGTCAACGATCGAACGGAGCGAAATCCCACCATGCAGCGGGTGGCCGAGGAGCTACGGGCCGCCGGGCAATCGCCGTATGTCATTCCGCTCGGCGCATCCAATCCCCTGGGCGCCATGGGATTCGCGCGTGGTGTGGGTGAGCTGGTGCACCAGGGATTTGTGCCAGACGTGATCATCTCGGCGTCGTCGTCAGGTGGCACCCAGGCGGGGCTGATCGCCGGGTGCGCCCTGTTCGAAATGAAGTCGCGAGTGATCGGGATCAGCGCCGACGATCCTGTTGAGGAGATCGGCCGCGTCGTCGCCGAGATCTCCGAGGGCATGGAAGACCGACTCGGCCTTGCCCATGGAACGTTAGGCGGTCGCGCTCGCTTTGAAGCCGATGCCTCGTTTGTTGGCGAGGGGTATGGCGTACCGACAGAGGCCAGCCGCGAGGCACAAGGCCTGGCCGCGCATAGCGAGGCGCTCTTCACCGATCACTGGTACACGGCCAAGGCCCTTGCCGCGGTGGTGGCCTACGGGCGATCAGGCCAGTTCAAGGACGGGGATACCGTGCTGTTCTGGCACACGGGCGGGCAGGTCGGCGTGCTCGCCTAGAACGACACATCCCTGTCGCGACGCGGGGTTCGCGTCACGACAGGGATGTGACAACCACTCATTGTGCTTCGGCTACTGTTTCTTCTTCACTTTGAGCGGTGGGCGCGGAGCGGGTTGCTCGAGTGTGGCCCCGACGACACTGCTCCCGCTCATCTCATACTGGAAGTAGAAGCCGTCGGGCATTCCCGTTGGGCCGGTGAGCCGAAAGCGAGTGGGACTCAGAGCAACAAGCGTGTAGGCCGGCTGGCCTGGCACGGTGAGTTTGAGCGCATCACCCACGATTTCCACCTGCAGCTCCAGGGGCGCCATCTCCGCCACAAAGGTCCCGGTGAGGCTGCGCAGCTGCTCCGCCGAGAGCGTCACGGACGCGCGAGTATCGGCTGCGGGTGGTGCATACCGGTAGGTCGCCTCAGGAGTTGTCTCGAGTTTGAGCTCGGCTGGTTTGCCGGCCGGATCGAGCGTGAAGCTCACCATCATCTTGCCGAGCCGAGCCGGTGTCATGGTCGCCCGGAAGGTGTCGTAGTGCCAGTGCTCGAGTGTGCCGTTGAGGATGCCAAACTTCACGGCGAGTTTGTCGCCTTGTTTGGAGACCTGTACGTCACCGTACATCGAGTCGCTGTAGGTGCCGACGTAGCCATCGAGCGCCAGTGACGGTCGCGTGCCCATGGCACGCCCCTTCACCAGAGCCGACTCCGCCTGGGCAACGGCACCGGTCAACCCACCCAGCATCTTGCGGTACTCTCCACTCCAGTCACGCGGCGTCGCTCGGGTATAGAGATCAAAGATGTACGGGAACAAGGCGTTAGGCGCGGGACTGCCATCCTTGTTGGTGAGAATCACCACCCCCAACTGCTCGGCGGGGAGCATGGCGACCATGGCCGAGAAGCCGTCGATGTTGCCGCCATGATGCACGGCGAGGCGCCCGTCAAAATCCTGCAGGAACCATCCCATGCCGTACGACGACAGGTTGGCCCCTGGCGCGAGATAGGCTGCCGTGGGTCCCTCGAGGCGGATGTGGGTGTTGGCCTGCCACATGTCGGCATGGTTGCCGCTGGAGATGATGGTCTTGCCGCCGAACTTTCCTTTTCCCAGCTGGAGACGCAACCAGCGGGTCATGTCGAGCACATTCGAGTTGATCGATCCCGCCGGGGCGATATTGTCGATGTTCTTCCATGGGATGGCGATCACCGCAGAGTCTTGCTCGGCGTGCGGCGTCGCCACATTGGGCTTGCCGGCCAGCGCCGTGATCGAGGTGGATGATGCACCCATGCCTAACGGCTGGAAAATGCGGCGCGCGATCAGGTCGTCCCAGGAGGCACCTTGCGCCTTCGCCACCGCTTCGCCGGCCGCGAGATACATGATGTTCTGATAGCCGAACAGCGCACGGAATCCCCAGCTGGGCTCGAGGTAGCGGACCCGTCGCAGGATTTCCTCACGCGAGAAACCCGCGACGTACCACATCAGGTCTCCCCGTGCCAGGCCACTCCGATGCGAGAGTGCGTCGCGGATGGTGAGATCGCGCGAGGCGTAGAGATCGTTGAGCTGAAGGCTCGGGAGATAGTGCGTGACCTTCTCGTCCCAGCGCATCTTCCCTTCGTCGACAGCCATGGCGACCAACGCGGAAGTGAACGCCTTGGACGAGGAGCCGATGGCGAAGAGGGTGGTGGGATCCACGGCATCGGTGCTGCCAACGGTGCGAACACCGTACCCCTTCGAAAAGACAACCGAGTCGTCCTTGACGATGGCAATGGCGATGCCGGGGACTTTCCAGTCCTTCATGACGCCAGCGACATAGGCGTCGAGGGGGGTGAGCCGCGTGGCTGGCGGCTTGCGCTGCGCCTCGGTTGTCGCGGCAACCGTGAGTAGTCCAAGGGCAATGAAGGTGCGTGTCAGTTTCATGGTGTTCTCCCGGGTCCGTACAACACTTTACCAGCTCGTACGCCGGTGTGCTGACCACGTTCGATGGTCACAACACCGTTCACGAGCACGAATTCGATTCCTGTGGGAAAGGTCAGCGGCTTTTCGTACGTGGCGCCATCATCCAGCGTTTCGAGGTTGAAGATGGTGACGTCGGCCCAGTTGCCTTCCTTGATCGAACCACGCGCGGCGAGTTTCATGCGGGTGGCCGGCCATCCAGTCTGCTTGCGCACCGCCTCTTCGAGGGTGATGGCTTTCCGGTCGCGCACATAACGAGAGATCACGCGGGTGGCGTTGCCGTAGGCACGCGGATGCGGCAGCACACCGTCGTCCTTGCCAGGCATGGCCGCCGCGCCCGCGTCACTCCCGATCGAGGTCCACGGAAAACGCAGTGCCGTCTCGATGTCGGGTTCACTCATCATGTGATAGATCGCGGTCACGCGGCCGGTCCCGTCGAGGACCAGGTCCCAGGCCGCGTCGGCGGGCTCTTTCCCCATCTCGCGCGCAATCTGGGTCAGTGTCTTGCCGACGTATTTCATGTTGGCCGGGTTCGCCGGGTTGGCGAGGACTACACCGTCCCAGCCACCAGCAGCCTCGATGATGTTCCACCATCCCGGCGATCCGGTTTGCAGTTCCCGCTTGAGCCGCGCACGGATGGCGGGATCACGCAGACGCATCTTGAGGGAATCGCCTCCACCCTCCTGCGCCCAGCTGGGAACGGTGGCTTCGAGACCCGTGCCCCCAGCCGTGTAGACATACATATCGGCAGCGACATCGACATTGCGGGCGCGCGCCGCTTCGACTACCTGACGAATGCTGTCCATCAGCACACCCCATCCGGGTTTGTGCGCCACCTTGAGATGAAACACCTCACCAGCGAGCCCCGCACGTTCGGCAATCTCGACCAGTTCTCTCACCGACTGCACCACTTCGGCTCCCTCGCCGCGAATGTGGCTGGCGTACGTTCCTCCATATTGCGCTGCCACCTTGGCCACTTCCACGAGTTCGTCGGTCGTGGTGTAGGAGCTGGGCGGATAAATCAGGGCGGTGGTCATCCCCATGGCACCGGCACGCATCGCCGTGTCCATCGACGCCTTCATCTTTGCCATCTCGTCAGGCGTGGGTTTGCGAGCGACATATCCCATCGCCCCCACTCGGGCCTGCGTCTGCGAATAGTAGTTGCCGAAGTTGATGCTGATGCCCTGCCGCTCCAGCGTCGCGAAGTACTCGGGAATACGAGACGCCGGCACCGGAAACCCGCCCTCACCGCCAATGGCGGTGGTCACACCCATGCGCAGTTTGTTGTCGGCGTTGCCGTTGCGCAGCAGCACACTCCCCGACTGGTCCATCATGTCGATCCATCCGGGCGAGACGTACAACCCCCTGGCGTCAATCTCACGCGTACCGCGCTCGGTCACACGCCCGATCTTGACGAACCGCCCATCGCGGATGGCGACATCGGCGAGAATCCAGGGATTCCCCATTCCATCGAGCACCCGTCCATTCCGGATCACGACGTCATAGGTCCCACCCTGCGCCGGCAGGAGGAACGGGGTGGCACTCAACAACGCGACAGCAGCCCGCACAACACGGTGACGCATCTTCATTCTCCGGTGGAGTACTTCACGGAGCAACCGGACCCATGGGGAGGTCGATCCATGACGGTTTGACGGCGGTGCGATGAACGGTCCACACCGGTGCCGCGCCGGGTGGATAGAGACCCATCAGCGGGCGATCGGCCCCGGCCAGGGCCAGCCGAATGCGATGACCGGCCTTGATGCGGACCGATGTGGCAAACAGTTCGAAGCGCATCGGGGTGACCTCTCCCGGCACGAGAGCGCTGGTGTCGGCGGAGGTGTAGCTCCGGTTGGGGCCAAAGAGGTGGTACGGTGGCAATGCCGCCGACTCCTTGCGGTGCAGCGCACGCATCATCCCTTCGGTGATGTAGGTAACCCGGCCATCCGGTGCGACATCCTCCAGGTACCCGAAGAAGCCCCCATCCCGGTGGGTCGACGCCACCTCCAGGTGCACCACTGGCACCCCGGATATCTCCACATCCTCCGCCAGCGGTGCCGACGTATAGGTCAGCAGCTTGCGGTCTTCCGTGGCGCGGTCATCGTAGTGCACGTCGCCACCACCCAGCTGCGTGTGCCACCGCGTGGTCGCTTTCCCGGTGCTCGCCGTGGTATCGACCTGATAGGCGTCCGTTCCCTCGGCAGCGACCGGCGCAACCTTGCCTAACGTGCCACCGGTGCCCGCGTACCAGCGAACCGCCGTCATGCCGGCGGGAGGCCACTGCGTGCTGGTGCGCCAGCGGCCGTCGTTCATCGTGTAGTAGCGAATCTCGTGCGTGGGCGGTGATTGTGCGGCGCCGTCCTTCAGATAGCGATCGAAGAAGGTGGTGAGCCCCTTCATCTGTTCCAGTCTCGAGGGATCGGTCGGAGTACTGTCCGGGAGGAAGGGGTCCACATGATGCCCGCCCCCATGACTCCAGGGGCCAAGCTCCAGCTGCTGCGGATTGGAGAAGGTGAAAAAGCGACTCAGCGCCACGTTCATCGTGCCGCCATCTTCCCAGCCAATCCTCACCAGCATGGGCGTGCGGAACCGCTCGATGCGCTCGCGCAGGCCGTAGGGACTCACATCAACAAAGGTCAGCTTCGTACCTGGAAAGGTGTCGCGCGGACTCGCCAGGGACTGCATCGCCCCGAGTACATCATAGTTCCGCCGTTCGGCAAGAATCCGTTTGAGTTCGCGCCCACCCCGGTCGGCGTCGACGGGCTTGATCCCGCCATACACCAGTGGCATCAGGCGGCATGCGATCCCTTTCAACTCGGCGAGCGAACAGAAGTCACTTTGATCAAGAAGTGCGTTGAGGCGACCCCACTGACGCAGAAAGTCTTCGTTGAGCACGCCCCCCATGAATGCGATGTTGGTGGACGGGTCGAAGTCGTCGTAGAGCGGTGCCACCGCCTTGACAGCCTCGCGGCCGGTGGCCGCCAGCAGTTCAGCGGTGTTGCCTTCATATGACACACCGTACGCCCCCACGCGACCATTCGACCAGGGCTGCCTGACGATCCAGTCCACCACCTCACCGTAGTCTTCCACCTCGTCAGGCGACCATTCGATCTGCCGAGAGCCTGTGGAGGCGCCACTCCCGCGCGCATCAACTTTTACCACGGCATAGCCGGCGTTGTTGTGCCACTCGGTCTCGCGATCCGCCTCACTTCCACCCGAGAGGCGCATACCCCAGCGTGCCAGGGGTCCGAGGGAATTGGCGCGCACATAACGAGTGGCGTTCACCAGGGCCGGAATTTTCGCGCCCGCCTCGAGTGTCGCGGGAAGCCACAGATCGATCGCAATCCGGACACTGTCGCGCATCACCAGATACTGCGCCGTGTTGCGGACCAGGCCGGCGGGCACGCGACGCTCACCTGCCGTTTTGCGCACGGAGACCAGCGCGGCGACGACAGCACACAGCGCGAGCAACAGGACGCCGACAACCTTGAGTATCCGTTTCATTCTGCCACCTCGGTCGGGTGAGACCGTCTCATGCGCTCAGGCTCCGGTACCAAAGCGAGGAGCGCGCTTCTCGACAAAGGCACGCGCACCTTCCAGGTATTCACCGCTTTCCAGTGTTGTCGTGATGTAGTCGGTCTCACGCGCCAGCGCGCGCTCGAGTTCTTCGGCCAGTTCGTCGCGCAGAATGCGTTTGGTCAGCTGCATGGCCGTCGGAGCATTCGCCGCCAGCGCGGCGGCCATGGACGCCACCACCTCGCCCAGGGCTTCGTCAGGCACCCGATGCGTCAGCAGGCCGATGCGTTCGGCGGTCGCGGCGTCCACCGGCTGTCCCGAGAGCAGGAGGGTCGATGCCCAGGTGCGGCCAACGATCCGCGGAAGCAGGGCCGACACACCATTGGTCACGAAGAGCCCGCGACGCACTTCGGGAAAGAGCAGACGCGCACTCTCACTTCCCATCCGCAGATCACAGGCCACCGCCAGCTCGGCGCCGAACCCCGCCGCCACGCCATTCACCGCCGCCACATAGATCTTGCTGCTCATCACGATCCGGCGGGTGATGTCCTGCAGCACCTCCACGTTGGCGCGCATCTGTTCGAGGTCGATGGTGTCGCCTTCGCCTTCGAGCTCCTTGAGGTCTTCCCCCGCACAGAAACCGCGCCCACTGCCAGTCAGTACCACGACCCGTACCTGCGCATCCTGCTCGATCTCACCAAGGATGGCGTGCAGCTGATGGTACTCACTCCGCCGGAATGCGTTCAGGCGCTCGGGACGATTGAAGGTGAGGGTCAGCACACCCTCGGTTCGCGTGGCAACAAAGGTCTCGCTCATCCCCATGCTCCCGTGGACGCATCCCACGCGCCGCGCCGCTGGTCACTGCGTCCCGCCAGCAGCTTGTGTTTTTCGATCCGCTCGGACGGCGTACGCGGAAACTCGTCGACAAACTCGATGAACCGTGGCGACTTGAAGAGCGCCAGCCGTTCACGCACAAAGGCCAGCAGCTGGTCCGGCGCTGGAGGGGTGCTCGGCTCCTGCAGCTGCACAAAGGCCTTCACCTCTTCTCCGCGCAACTCGTCAGGCACCGGCACCACCGCTGCTGCGCGCACCGCCGGGTGTTCTGCCAGGACGCCCTCCACCTCGGCCGCCGAGATATTCTCGCCCCCTCGGCGGATCATGTCCTTCAGCCGGCCGACCATGCGATAGTGGCCCGACGCCTCGCGCACGACCAGGTCACCCGTGTGCAACCACCCGCCTCGAAGTCGCTCGGCCGTCGCCTCGGGACGGTTCCAGTAACCGCGCATCAGGCCTCGTCCGCGCACACAGAGCTCGCCAGGTTCGCCGTCGCCTAACGCCTTGCCGGTGTCATCCATGACACAGGCTTCCTTGCCAACGATGGGTCGGCCCATCCACCCCGTCCCAACCGACTGGCTCTCCTCGACGGGAACCATGAGGTCCGCGCCGGTTTCGGTCATCCCGAACACCTCACGCCATGGCACGCCCCAGCGTTCCTCGATGTCGGCATGCAGCGACGGCACAATGCCCGAGCAGGCCACAAAACGCACACGATGTGTGCGATCCACCAGAGGATCAGGGGGCTGTTTGAGGAGGAAGACCGGCATGGTGCCAAGGACATAGAAGAAGGTGGCGCCACTGTCCCGCACCGACTTCCAGAAGGTGGTCGCCGAGAACCGTGGCAGGATCACCAGCGTCGCACCTGCCACCAGGCACATGGCCACATTCCACTGCGGGTCCATGTAATAGAAGGGCTGCGCCGTCAGGGCGACGTCGTCCGCCTGCATTCGCGCGAAGTGGGCCGCCCGCTGCCCGAGTAACACCCAGTACTCATGTGTGAGCATGCACCCCTTGGGGTCACCAGTGGTGCCCGAGGTGTACTGGATGTTGAACAGATCATCGTGCCCGGCATCGATGGCCCCACCGGTCGGCATGGCATCGAGTACCGATTGCAGTTCGCCGGTTGTGTCGTCCGCCATGGTGCCGGCCGGGACCGCAACAACACGACGGAGCGCGGGGCACTGCGCCCGTGCGGTCTCGACCGCTTCCACCAGATGTGGGGCCACCAGGGCAAGCGATGCACCGGAGTCGGCGAGTGTGTAGACGAGGTCGCGGGCCTGATACTGCACGTTGACCGGTACCATGATGGCGCCTGCCTTCCCGATCCCCAGCCAGCAGACCGGAAACTCCAAACCGTTAGGCATCATCACCGCCACACGGTCGCCACGGGCCACACCCAGCGTCTTGAGCCACGCCGCCACCTGATCGGAGCGCCGGTCGGTCTCGGCGAAACTCATGGAGCGCCCCTCACATCGGAGAAACTCCCGGCCACCATGAGTGGAGGTACGCTGGCGCAGCAGGTGCCCGAGTGTCTCTGCCACCAGCGAGCCACTCACACCGCCCGGCGCCACCGCAGCTACCACGACCCGCGTTCTCCCACCGATTCAATCACCGAGCCAAGACGGGTCGCCGCATTCCGCCAGTTGGTTTGCACCGCAAACTGTGCCGCGTCGGCGTTGCCACTGCGAATGGCCTTGGCAATGACCCCGTGTTCGGTGGCCGAGAGGCCGATGTCGCGCGAGAGCAGGCTCACGTACAGCCGCTCGTACCGTTCGGCTTGCGGTTTGACCGCATCGTGCAGCGCGAGGAGCCGCGGGCCCGCTGCCGCATCCACGTAGCGCCGATGAAAAGTCTCATCCAGCTCCCACACCCGATTGTGATCGGGAATGCGGGCCTGCGACACTCGCTTGAATTCCTCATTGATGCGGGTGAGATCCTTGAAGAGGGCTTCCCGGTCACTCGCACTGAGCCCGGCCGCCTCGCGCGCGGCGAGCCCTTCGATTTCGGCAACGATGGAAAACAGCTCGCGGGCATCTTCTTGCGTGAGGGGCGCCACCAGGGGTCGCGATTGTTGCAAGCGCGGGGACTCGACCACGTACCCCTCCTGGTGCAATCGCTGCAACGCCCCCCGCACAGGGGTCCGGCTCACCCCCAGCCGTGCCGCCACATCGGTTTCGATGATGCGTGCGCCGGGAGCGAGCTGTCCCCGCACAATCAGCGACCGGAGCTTCTGGTAGACCTGCTCGGGACGGGCGGTGCGTTTTCCTGCTCGGCGAACGGCGGGTCTCATGGCTGCCAGCCCGTCCATCCGGGTCCGCGCACCACACGACCGGGCTTTGCCCCGGTGTGTTTGCCGTTGCGCCATACCGCCGTGCCATTCACAAAGACGTACTGCATGCCAGTGGAGATCTGATGTGGTGCCGTGAAGGTCGCCTTGTCCCCGATAGTCAGAGGATCGAAGACGGCCACATCGGCGTAGAAGCCTTCCTTGAGCAACCCGCGTTCGCGAATGCCAAGCCGGGTTGCCACCGCCGACGATGCTTTGCGTACGGCCTCCTCCAGCGGCATCACGCCGCGTTCGCGCACGTAGTAACCCAGGATCCGCGGGAAGGTGCCATAGGTGCGAGGATGGGTCATTCCCTTGACCGAGTCGGGGTCGACGCCGTCTGCATCGGTGCCGAATTTCATCCACGGCTGCTTCATCTGCATTTCGACGTTGGCTTCAGACATCATGAAGACCAGCATGCCGACAGCACCGTCCGTCTCGAGTACCAGGTCGACCACCGTGTTGGCCCAGTCGGTCTTGCGCTCGGCCGCGATCTCGGCGATCCGCTTGCCTTCATACTTCTTGAGGGCATCCTTGGTGTAGCCCACGGTCATGACACCGGCCGGCGTCGCCAGACTGCAGAGGTTCTCCCACGGTGTCCGCTCCTGCTTCATCTCGGCGATCACCCTGGCCCGGATGGCGGGATCACGCAGGTTCTGCAGCAGTTTGTCGTCGGCTGACGCCCACGGGGGCGTGCAAGCCGCGAGTCCGGTGCCGCCCGCCACGTAGGGATACATGTTGGCCTGAACGTCCTGGCCCGCCCGGCGAGCCGAATCGATCTTGGCCACCGCCTGTACACCTTTAGGCCAGTTACGCACACCGCCAGCCTTGAGATGGTAGATCTCGGTGGCCACCCCACCCTCACGCCCGATCCGCAGCAGCTCGTCGATGGCCTCGAGATAGCCATCGGCCTCGGAACGCATGTGTGAGATGTAGACACCGCCGTAGGGTGCCATGGCCTTGGCGACCTCCACGAGTTCTTCGGTGCTGGCAAAGTTGCCGGGAGGATAGATCAGCGCGCTCGCGATCCCGAAGGCACCGTCTTCCATACCACGCCGAGTGGCGGCTCGCATCGAGTCCAGCTCGGCGGGCGAGGCCGCTCCCTCAGACGAACCCTTGGCAAAGCCACGAATGGTCGTGGCGCCGATGAACGACCCGACATTGGGAGAGACGCCGTGTTTCTCCATCGCGGTCAGCCAGGCATCAAAGCCGCGGGCCCCCGCAAACCGGCGCGCGAGCGAGTCTGCCGCATTCGACGGATCAACGGCCGAGAGCATGGCGAGTGTTTTCTCGTTTGCCGGGGCGTTGGTCCACCCCTCCCCCATGATCTCGGTGGTAATCCCCTGACTGATCTTGCTGACAACCCGACCGTCACCCAGCAGGAACATGTCGCGCGAATGACTCTGGATGTCGATGAACCCCGGCGCCACCACAAGTCCGGTGGCGTTGATGGTGTCGCGGGCCACGGCATTCTTGAGGAGGCCGGCCGGGGTGATCCTGGCAATCCGGTCGCCCCGTACACCGACGTCGCCCAGGAACCAGCCGTTCCCCGATCCATCGATAATCCTTCCATTGAGCAGCACGATATCGTAGTCGCCACGTGCACTGGACGCGGCCGCACCGGGCGACCCGCTTGTCCCGCCGCACGCCGCCAGGACGACACCGAGACCCACGACCCACAACGTCTTGCGCATGTCCGAGACTCCTGTCATTCTTGCTGGAATTGTATACAATTCTGTCCTGATGATCTACACTCTCCCCTGCGGCCCGCAAGCCCACCACCCACCTGAATGACGCCTCCGCTTCTCATCCGCGAACTGGACACTCTGGCCGAGTATCAGGAATGCTGTGAGATCCAGGAGGAAACGTGGGGTCGCGGCTTTTCCGAACGCGTACCGGCCGCCATCCTGCGGGTCGGGCAGAAAATCGGCGGTGTCACCGCCGGCGCTTTTGCTCCGAATGGACGCATGCTGGGTTTTGTGTTCGGGCTCACAGGCGTGCGTAACGGTCGCCTGGCGCACTGGTCGGACATGCTCGCTGTCCGCGAGGAGGCCCGGGGCCAGAACATCGGCGAGCAACTCAAGCATTACCAGCGCGAACGCGTGCTGCAGCTGGGCATCGAAGTCATGTTCTGGACGTTTGATCCTCTCGTGGCTCGCAATGCGCACCTCAACATCAACAAGCTCGGAGCCTATGTCTCCGAGTATGTCGAGGACATGTACGGCTCCAACACGGGGAGCACCCTGCACGGTTCAATCCCCACCGATCGTTTTGTGGCGGCGTGGGAACTGCGGCAGCCCTTCACCCCGCGGCGGGACGCCGACGTGCCGTTAGGCACGGACCCGGCGATTCCCCTGCTCAATCCGCTCGACGATCACGGCCTCCCCGTCTTTCGCTCCTCACACGCGAGCACGGTTCGAGTGCAGGTCCCGCTCGATGCCGCGACGCTGGCTGCCCAGGGCGCTGATCACCCGCTGCGCTGGCGGCTCGCTGTTCGTCAGGCGGTGGTTCCACTGCTTCGTGACGGCTATGCCCTGACGCGGGTGGTCCGCGCCCATGAAGGCAGCCTTCCCTACTACGTCCTTTCACGAACACCCGATGCTTGAACTTGTCCGCCTCACCCTGCGCGAGATCCGGCTTCCGCTGCGGGAACCCTTCCAGATTTCCTCCGGCACCATGACCGAGCGGCGCATCGTGCTGCTGGAGCTCGAAGACCGGAGCGGGGCCTCCACCTGGAGCGAGTGTGTCTGCGACGACGCTCCGAACTATCTCCCCGAGATCGTGGACACGGCGTGGCCGGTGATCGAAAAGTGGGTGGCGCCGCGTGTGCTCGGACAGCGTTTCGCCGCCCCAGGTGACGTGCACGCCGCCCTCGAAAGCGACTTCCGCGGACACCAAATGGCAAAAGCCGCCGTGGAAATGGGCATGTGGGGGCTGGAGGCCGAGCGGCTTGGCATTCCACTCGCCCGGCTCATCGGCGGCACCCGGGAAGTGGTCGATGTCGGAATCTCGCTGGGTATCCAGGCGACACCCGAAGCGCTGGTGGAGAAGGTGCGCGGCGCCCTGGCACAGGGGTACCGCAAGATCAAGCTCAAGATCAAACCCGGGAAGGACGTGGCCTATGTGCGCGCGGTGCGGGCGGCCTTTCCCGATGCCCCACTCATGGCGGACGCCAACAACGCCTACACACTCGATGATATCGACGCGCTGGTGGCCATGGACGATCAGAAGCTCATGATGTTCGAGCAGCCGCTGGCCTGGGACGATCTCGTGCGGCATGCGGAGTTGCAAAAGCGGCTGCAGACACCGGTCTGTCTCGACGAGTCGATCACGTCACTCGAACGGGCACAGGACATGGTTACGCTCGGCAGCGGACGCATGATCAACATCAAGCCGGGGCGGGTGGGTGGGTTCTCGCAGTCGATTGCCATCCATGATTTCCTCGAGTCGCAGGGTATGCCGGTGTGGTGCGGCGGGATGCTCGAAAGCGGGGTGGGCCGCGCGTATAACGTGGCGCTTGCTTCACTCCCCAACTTCAAGAAGCCTGGCGATATCAGCCCGAGCTCGCGGTACTGGACGCGCGACGTGATCACCCCCGAGTGGACCATGCAGCCCGATGGCACGACCCGGGTCCCGCTGGACACCCCGGGGATCGGCGTCGCCGTGGACCGGGACCGGGTGGACGACCTGACGGTCCGGACCCTGCAGCTCGGGCGTTAGGCGCGATGGGCGCCGCCGAATCAGCCGCGCGGGCCGCAGCGCTCTTCAGCAGCGCCGAGCGTTCGCAACTCCTGGAGCTGCGGCGCGCGCTGCACCGGGAGCCGGAACTGTCGTGGAAGGAAGAGCAGACCGCCGCACGGCTTGCCGCCACGCTTCAAGCGGCGGGCGCTCACGACGTCCGCCGTGTGGCGGGCACGGGTGTGGTGGCGCGTATTCCCGGAACACGCGGTGGGGCGCTAACCGTCGCGTTGCGTGGCGACATCGATGCCCTCCCGATTCACGAGGAAACCGGCCTCGACTACGCGTCGTTAGTGCCGGGCGTCATGCATGCCTGCGGACATGATGTTCACGCCACCTGGACCGTGGCTGCTGCCTTGCGTTTGCTGGCCTCGCCCGCGGAGGGCGACGTGGTGCTGGTGCTGCAGCCGGCCGAAGAAGTGGGCGCCGGGGCAAGCGCCATCCTGGAAAGTGGGGCCCTGGATGGAGTGGCAGCCATTTTTGGCGGGCACGTCGACCGGCGCTTTGCCGTCGGAGAGGTGGTGGCCGAAGCCGGCGCCCTTGCCGCCTCGGCCGATTCGTTCACGCTCGAGGTGATCGGGCGAGGGGCACATGGCGCGCGACCGCATGAGTCGGCCGACCCGATTGTGGCCGCCGCCGCGATTGTGACCGCGCTGCAAACTGTCGTTGCTCGCAGGCTCGATCCTGCCGCGCCCGCGGTGGTGTCGGTCGGCTCGATCCACGGTGGCGTGGCGTCGAATGTCATTCCCGAACGGGTGACGATGACGGGGACATTGCGTGCGATGGATCCGGTGACCCGGCAACGTCTGCTCGACGAGGTGGCGCGGCTGTCGGTGGCGGTTGGTGAAGCGCACGGAGTGACAGTGCGTGCCGAGATGGAACGGGGCACACCCCCGATCGTGAACCCGGAGCGCGAAGCGGCAGTGGCCCGCACCGCTGCCGAGTTGGCGTTAGGCGCCGGGACGGTGGTCCCGTTCGGGATCACCAACATGGGAGGCGAGGACTTTGCCTTCTATATGGAGCGTATCCCGGGGTGTTTCATGCGCATCGGGGCCCGCGAAGCCGGTGGGGAGCGGACCGCCGCCCACTCGCCACGGTTTCATGCAGCAGAAGGGGCGATTTTTGTGGGCGGTGCCGTGCTGGCGGAGTGCGCGCGCCAGGCGAGTGCGGGAGCCTGACGCGCTGACGACGTTGGCCCCGGGATCATGTCCGGGGAGCGTCGGCCCGCTACCTGAAAAGCCAGGCGAAGTCGATGCGGATGGCTTCGAGGGTGCCGGGGGGTAGCGGTTGCACTACCACTGGTGTGCCGGAGTTGTTCAGCACCTCCACCCGGTACGTGCCCTGCGGAAGAAAGTCGAAAGCCGACCAGGCACCCACCGCGGACATTGGCACTGAACGGTCGCCATTGTTCACCAGCCCCTTGAATGTCCCGGCATCGATGGGCGCCAGCAGGGAGTCATTGCGGAAGAGGCGCACTTCGCTCACATCGCCATTCTTGATGTTCACCGGCTTCTGTGGCCAGTTAGGAAATGAGGCATCCTTGTGGGCCGCGTTGAGCATCACCACCGCCCGGCGTTCGGCGAGATAGGTCTTCCACGGGCCCCAGGCGGCGATGGGGTCCGCCGCCGACAGGTTCATCGGGTCGGTGGCGCGGTCGACGCGGTACTTCATGACCTGCGGGGTCATGGCCAGGACGCGCAGATCCTTCTGGTCGGGGAGCTGGTAGACGGTCAGGCGTGACCTGGCGCGGTCGGTGGCCGCCGAGTCCAGCTGGCCGTTAGGAACCACGCGCTCTGGCCAGATGGGAATGGTCTCTTCGCCCGGGGAACGTCCCTTTGCGGCGGCACGCCCGCGCACCAGTTCGTCGCGCAATGCGGTTGGTGGAATAAGGCGATTGCCCGCCGCGAGCCCGACCAAACCACCGGCAGCCGAGACGAGAGGCGTCCCCGCCGCGGGGCGGTTGGTGACAGCCGTGGCGATGGTGGCTCCATCAAAGGTGGTGATGGTCGTGCGTCGCGTTTCGCCGTCCCCACGAGCGGATGGCGGAAGCCAGGCCGCTGAATCGCCTGCGCTGGGGTCAGCCGCCGGCGGGACAACCACGGCGCAGCGGGGAGTACAACGGCGGAGCGGGAGGAGGAGGGTAGCGATCCCCTTCGCTCTGTCGACCGTCAGAACCGTGGCCTTGAGTCGGGTGTTGGGGTCGAGAAAAACACTCACAACCGAATCGGGCGGCACCAGCGACGCCGCCGTGAACGCGAGCCCCGATGAGTCGACAATCACCGCGGCCCCCCTGGCACCGGCCACGCCCCACACCGCAACTGTGGCGCGCCGGGCGGTTTGTAACGCGGCGGAGTCGATGCTGACGCCGGCGGCCTTGGGTGCTGGGGCCGCAGGCGTGATGGGTGCCGCCGCAGGAGCGGGAGTCTCCACAGCGGCCACTTCGGCGGGGGGCTCGGGTGCGCTGCCTCCGCGTGTGGCAAACCAGATCGCGGCTGCCGCCGCGACCGCAACACCAGCTCCGATGCCGACGCGCGAACCGGAGCGGGACGGCGTGACCGTTGCTGCGACTGACTGCTCAGCGCCTCGCTTCGGTGCCGGGGCTGGAGGAGTCTCACTCGGCGCCGGGACTTCCAGCATCGGCTGCCGAGGAACTTCGCGCGCCTCTTCGCGCGCTTCGGTAACCTGGCGCGCGGGGGCCTCGGCCATGGTACCGGTGGGCGGTGTTGGCAGGCGGACGGCTGACGACGGGCGTACCGGTGTCGCGGTGTCGAGCACCAGTCCACCTCGCGCCGGCGTGGGATGCCGCTGCGACAGGGCCACCAGGTACGACTGCTCGTCGCTGCCCAACGGCATTTCCTGCACGGCCGCGTCGAGTTCGGCCACAAACTCCATGGCGTCGGCAAAACGGTCGGCCGGATCGGGAGCAAGGGCCCGGTTGAACGCAGCCTGCAGCGAATCGGGCCACACGACATCGGGGCGCAAGGCGCCGAGTGGCTTGGGCTTCCCCGTCAGGCGAGAGACCAGGGACTCGCCGCTCGAGCTCTCGGAGTAGGCGCTTCCGCCAGTCAGCAGGCGGAAGGCAATCAGCGCCAGGGCGTACAGGTCGCTCCGGCCATCGAGTTCATCACCCGAAAGCTGTTCGGGGCTCATGTAGTCGGGTGTCCCGACCACCAGCCCCGTGGACGTGAACTGCTGCGTGGTGCGGTTCATCGCCCGCGCGATGCCGAAGTCGACGAGTTTGATCTGGTCGGTGCCATAGCGGGTGCGTCCCACCATGACATTGTCGGGCTTGAGGTCGCGGTGCAGGATGCCTAACGCATGGGCGGCTGTCAGCGCCTCGCCGATCTGGCGCACGATTTCGGTCGCCCGCACCAGATTGACCCGCTGTTCGCGGTCGAGGATACGCGAGAGCGGTTCGCCTTCCACAAACTCCATGGCGAGGTACACCACCCGCTCTGCCGTTTCGCCGAAGTCGTAGACCTGCGCCACGTTGGGATGCGAGATCTGGCTCGCATTTTCGGCCTCTCGGTGAAAGCGACCGACCGCCACCGGATCACCCAGCATCCAGGGGCGCATGAGTTTGAGCGCCACCTTGCGCTTCATGCGCACGTGTTCAGCGAGGTACACCTCGCCCATGCCCCCCTCGCCCAGCTTGTCCATGACCAGGAACCGGTCGGCGAGCACCGTCCCGATGAGCGAGCCACCCGAAGCCGCGACAAGCGCGGCGCCATCGATCGTGCAAAACCGATCGTCGGCGCCGTACACCTTACCACACTGCGGACAGGTCTTTGACTCCATCAGGGAACGCGGATCAAACCGTGGTACGCCCCCGGGTGGGGCCACGAGGGCGGAGGGCGCTGAATCGGGCTGGTTAAACTCCCGTCAAAGCAATCTCCGCACCAGCCTGCGTGGTAGCCCCTACGGAGCGTACCCGGGCCCCCGCAACGCCCGGCCCGGCTTGGCGTTGGTGTGTTTTCCGTCCCGAATCACCCGCACGCCATTCACCCAGACCTGGGACACCCCGCGGCTGATCTGGTGGGGCTTTTCGGGTGTTGCCAGGTCGATGACCTCTTTCTCATCAAAGATGACCAGGTCCGCTTTGAGCCCCTCGCGCAGGGTGCCACGGTCGCGAAGGTTCAGCCGGGCCGCGACGGCGGAGGTCATGCGGCGGATGGCGTCCTCGAGGGAGAGGAGCCGCTGTTCTCGTACGTAGCGTCCGAGAATCCGGGGGTAGGTGCCATACGACCGCGGGTGCACCACGGCCTTGGTGGAATCAGGATCCACCCCCCCGGCGTCGGTCCCGATGACCACAAAGGGATACCGCAGCTGCATGCGGACGTTTTCCTCCGACATGGTGAAGTTGATCTTCGAGAGATCGCGCCCCTCCGCCAGCATCAGGTCGAGAATGGTCTCGGCCCACGGTTTGGCCATGTCCGCCGAGATCTCGCTCAGCCGCTTGCCCTCGTACTTGGCGTGTTCGGGTTTGCGGAAGTCCGCCACCATGTAGGCGGTGGGTCCTTCCAGCTGACAGAGTGGGGCCCCGGCCGGATCGGTCATGTCCTTGAGCATCCGGGCGCGGGTGTCAGCATTTCGCATGTTGGCAAAGAGCTGTCCATTCTCCGATGCCCAGTCGGGGATGCACTCCCCCAGATTGTTGCCGCTGAAGGGATAGGGGTACATGGTGCCGGCGACGTCAAACCCGGTGGCCCGCGCCGAGTCGATCTTGCTCATCATGCCGGGCGCCTTGTGCCAGTTGCGGCGGTTGGACGCCTTGAGGTGATAGATGTTGAGCGCGACCCCACCTTCCCTGGCAATCCGGAGGGCTTCGTCCATGGCCTCGAAGAGGGAGTCGTCCTCGGAGCGCATGTGGGTGATGTAGTTCCCGTGAAAGGGTGCCATCGCCTTGGCCATCTCGATCAACTCCGCTGTCGACGCGTAGGCACCCGGCGGATAGATGAGGGCACTGGAGATGCCGAAGGCGCCATCACGCATGGCGTTGCGCACCACCGCGCGCATGGTGTCGAGCCGTGCGGCGTCGGGTATGCCAGGCGCCTGGCCCATGGCATAGGCTCGCACCGTGGTTGCGCCCAGGTAGGAGCCGATGTTGACCGAGCTGCCATTGGCTTCGACGGCCCTCAGCCAGGTGTCGAACCCGCGCGGTCCTCTGAAGGAGCGTTGCAGGGCGGCGCGGCGAGGTGGCATGGAGCTGATGTCTTCCATGGCCTCGAGGGCGTCATTGGATGGGGCAGGTGTGGTGGCCTCGCCGAGAATCTGTGAGGTGACACCCTGCGTGGCCATCGACACCACGCGGCCATCCTGCCAGAGCACCGCCTCCCACGAGTGGCCCTGGATATCGATGAATCCGGGCGCCACCACCTGACCACGCGCATCGATGTGCTCACGTGCCGATACGCCGTTGAGTGCCCCGCGCGGCAGCACCGCCGCAATCCGGTCGCCCCGTATCCCTACATCGCCGTAGAAGAAAGGATTCCCGGTGCCATCGACGATCTTGCCGTTTTCGATCACGATGTCGTAGGCACCACCGGCGGCGGGTGTGCTGAGCGAAGCGGGTGGGGCGCAGGCCGCGAGGCAGAAGACAGCACATGCGAGGCGCGCGACTCGAGGCGCGTGTGATCCAGCGTTGTTCATTTTCCCTCCAGCACGGCGGATATTGCTGCCACATGTGTGGCCGCACGATCGATGGCTTGCGCCAGGCGTGTCACCTCGCGCGCGACGGTGTCCCAGTCCTTCTGCTCGATGGCCTCGCGCACTCCCGGGAGTGTTTTCACACCATACCCGGTGTAGAGCCCCGGGGCGTAGAGCAGGTGTTTGTACCAGGGGCGGCGTGGCAGTCCTTCGGGAGAGGAAAACTGCCGTTCGGTGTCGCGCAACATGGCATTGGCGCGTGTCAGCGCTGCGCCATCAGGCGCACGCTGCAGCGCCGAGCCTAACGAGCGTTCGTAGCCGGACGCCGCGCGGCCAAACGCTTCGATGGCATTGTCGAGCGGCGCGAAGTTGAGGTACGGCACCAGGGCTTCTCGCGCTGGGGGCTTGAGCGGAGCGCGCGGGTCCTCGGTTGCCGCGATCACCCCATCATCGAGCATGCGGTTGGTCTCGGCGGCGCGCGCCGAGAGCTCGTCGCGCAGCACTTTCACTTCGCCGGCGTACCCACGAAGTGTTTCGGCGAGGTTGGTGAACTGGTAGGGGAGCACATCGGCGCTGGCCAGACGCATCACCGCCAGACCGACCACCTGGGACAACGCCCGTCCGTAGACATAGTTGCTGTCGCTGAAGGTCTCGTACCACCGCGGGGTATCATAGATGGAGTGGTAGATGCCACCGCCATCCTCACCACCAAAACCCAGGTTGAGCGAGGCGATCCCCAGGTGCTGAATGAAGGGAGTGTAGTCGGAGCCCGAGCCGAGGGCCCCGATCCGCAGATCGCCGCGCTCGCGTGCCTCGCGTTTGGCCTGTGGGCTTCCGTTACGAATGGTTTGGGCCTGAAGCCGCTGCCAGACCGTCAGCCCGGTCTCGGGGTCGCGCACTTCGCGGGCCACCTCGTTGATGAAGCGTTCGAGCGAATGCGACCCGCCAGCGCCCAGGAAGCCACGCCCGTTGCCGTCAGTATTGATGTAGGCTACGGCCTTCTGCCGCAATTCGGGGGCGTGGTGCTCCACCCACTCGGTGGAGCCGAGCAGTGCCGGCTCTTCGGCGTCCCAGCCGGCGTAGACGATGGTCCGTTTTGGTCGCCAGCCCTGCCGTGCCAGCTCGCCTAACGCGCGTGCTTCCTCCAGCTCGGCGGCCATGCCGGCGATGGGATCCTGCGCGCCATTCACCCAGCCGTCGATGTGGTTGCCCCGCACGATCCACTCGTCAGGCGCCGCGCTGCCCTTGAGTGTGGCAATGACATTGAAGGCCGGGGTCAGCTTCCAGTCGTGCTCGACGGCAAGACGTACGCGGGCCGGGCCACTGCCACCGAGGCGGTACGTAATGGGGAGCGCACCACGCCAGCTTTCCGGGGCCACGGGTCCACCCATGGCGGCAAGAAGGGGCTGCGCATCTTCATACGAGATGGGGAGCACCGGGATCTTCATGATCGTGGTGGCGTCCTTGCGATCGATGCGTGGCGCGTCGGGCGTTGCGCCGGTGCCGATGGTGAGCGGATCACCCGGCGCCACAGGCATATCGAGTACACTCCCGCGCTGCACGCCATCTTTGGGGCGCCAGGGACCATTGGGATAGACATCGCCCTGGGCGTAGCCGTCATCACGGGGATCGGAGTAGATGATGCAGCCCACCGCGCCATGCTCGAAGGCCACCTTTGGCTTGATGCCGCGCCAGCTGCCGCCGTACCGCGCGATCACAATGGCCCCACGCACCGAAATCCCGCGCTTCTCGAGTTCGTCGTAGTCGGCAGGTACCCCGTAGTTCACGTACACCAGGGGGCCGGAGACATCCCCGTCACCCGAGAAGGCGTTGTAACTCGGGAGTTGCTCGGCCATGAACGCCGTGGCGGGATCGTTCTTGAGGGAGGGCTCCTGCAGTTTGGCCACGTACCGGGTGGGTGCCGTCAGCTCCAGACGCCGAACCTTTGGTGTCGGAAAAAGCACGTGATACTCCGCCAGAGTCGCGTCCCATCCCCATGAGGTGAACAAATCCCGCATGTACTCTGCATTTTGTCGCTGGTACGGGGAGCCCACGTGGTGCGGGCGCGCGCTCAACCGGCGCAGATACTCTCGCTGCCGCATCGGATCGGGAATCTGCTGGTAGCGGGCTTCCCACTCTCGTTGTGGGGCGACGCCGGATGTTGTGAACCCCCTGATGGACTGGGCGCCGGCGGGTGCAGCCACCACCAGCAACAGGGACAGCAAGCGATACAAGCTCTTGAGTGACAAGGACATAGGGGTCGGGGTGTTGCCGAGGCACGTGAGACGGCCTTCTCGTGGGGCCAAGTTGGGTTGGAGGCGTTCTCGGGGCCAGAGGGTGTTGGGATGAAGCGCTCTGGAGTGCGAGGCAGGGTGACGCTAGCTTGGGCGTAACGCGTCACGGA
Organism: uncultured Gemmatimonadota bacterium; assembly: GCA_902826615.1. Lineage (GTDB taxonomy): Bacteria > Gemmatimonadota > Gemmatimonadetes > Gemmatimonadales > Gemmatimonadaceae > RBC101. Next base: position 908,615 of record CADEFN010000001.1, on the reverse strand, counting down.
CCCCCACCCGCCTCGCGAGCCTCACGGGATTCCGCGGGGTATCAACGGTGTTCTAACTGACAGCCGGCCCGCATTCACGCGGCCAGGCGAGGTCGGAGGATCGCATGCGTGCACTATTGAGGGGGATGGGCGCAACCCTTGTTGCGTTCGTACTTGGGGTGGCCCCAGCGGCCCAGGCGCAACCGGGCGAAATCGGCACCGGGGGCATCAAGGGCTCGGTCAAGGATTCGTTAGGCATCGCGATCGCCGGTGCGCAGATCCTGATCGGCGGGACCACCCTCGCGGTCGAGACGGACGAAAACGGGGAGTTCCTTCTCGCCAAAGCCGCAGTGGGTGCGACTTCGATCCGTGTCCGCCGCATCGGCTTCAGGCCCGACACACTTCGCGTGAATGTGCTGGCAGGTCAGACCATTCCTGCCGACGTGGTGCTCACGCGTGTGGCCGTGGAGCTGGACCCGCTGATTGTGTATGGCCGCAGCAACCTGACAGGACGTTTCGCCGGATTTTACGAACGACTCGGACGCGGGATGGGGCACTTTCTCACCCGTGAGCAGATCGAGAAGCGCAATCCGATGAACATGACGGATCTCTTTCGCATGATTCCCGGAGCGCGGGTGGAAACGCGCGGCTTTGGCCAGCAGGTGGTGCGGTTCCGGGGCGCACGAAACGCCCCGCTCGTCTGGCTCGACGGGACCCCGCTCTACGCTGGGGAGTTCGACCTCGATTCCGTGGACCCCCGTTCGTTCGAAGGCGTGGAGATCTACTCGGGTCCCGCCAGTGTGCCGGCCGAGTTCCTGGGCAATCGCGCCATCAGTAGCACGGGCGGGACGATCATCCTGTGGACACGCCAGGGAGAACCTCGCGCGCGCAAACGAAAGAAGGATGAGCCGTCGGCGGCCGCGATCATTGAGCGCATGGTCGAGCAGAAGACGGTGTTCACCGCCAACGAGGTGGAGAATCCGGCCGCGCCCGATTCGTCTGATCTGATCCGCCCCGTCTATCCCGACTCGCTCTTCCAGAACGCGGTGGCCGGGCGAGTGACCGTGGAGTTTGTGGTCGACGCCCGGGGCGACGTGCTGATGGACACCTTCAGCGTGGTGACCACCACCCACCCGGCGTTAGGCGAAGCGGTGCGCCGGGCGGTGAAGGATCAGCGGTACAAACCGGCGCGCCGGAACGGCAATTCTGTGCAGCAGGTGGTGCAGCAGCCGTTCGACTTCGTCCCTGACTCGAGCGTGACTCGGCGGCGTCGGTAGACGGCGCTCAGGGGTCCAAGGCGTCGACCGCCATGCCCATGGCGTGATACCCCTTGTCCACATAGACCGTGCTCCCCGTGATGCCGCTCGCCAGCGGGGAGCAGAGGAACGCAGAAGCCGTCCCGACCTCTTCGGCCGTCAAGGCGACAGGGATCGGGGTGTTTTTTGCGCAGTACTGCACCATCCGATCGATGATGCCAATGGCGCTGGCCGCTCGCGACGCGTAGGGACCCGCCGACACGGTGTTCACGCGCAGTCCCCAACGTCGCCCCGCCTCGAACGCCAGCGTGCGCGTGTCGCTCTCCAGCGCGGCCTTGGCGGACGACATGCCACCACCATAGCCCGGGATCGCGCGCTCGCTCGCCATGTACGTGAGGGAGATGATGCTGCCCCCTTCGCGCATATGGGGACCGAGTCGCTGCAGCATTCCGATGAGAGAGTAGGCACTGACACTCACTGCCGAGAGGTAGCCGGCGCGTGACACCTCGAGGAGGGGTTTTTTCACCTCGGGGCCGTTGGCCAGACAGTGCACAAGGACGTCGAAGGCAGGTGAGCCGAAGTCACTCGTCAGGCGGTCGGCGAGCCCCTGGATGGAGAAGTCTCCGACATCCTTGTAGCGCTTGTTGGTGCGAATGTCTTCGGGGGCGGCGTCGATGGTGTCGAAGGCGGCGTCGAGCGGGTAGATGCGCTCGAACTGGAGAAGCGACCCGTCCGCCATGCGGCGTGAGTCGTCGATCTTTCCGCGTTCCAGCAGGTTGAGAAAGATGTTCAGCGCCGGTGGCCAGGTGGCCACGCACACCGATGCACCAGCCTCGGCGAGGGATTTGGCAATCTGAAAGCCGAAGCCGCCGTCGTCGGCCACCCCTGCAACCAGGGCGCGGCGACCGGAGAGGTTGATTGAGAGCATGAAGGGAATCTAGAAGGCGGCGGGGGCGTGGACGCGAGAGGGCGGGAACGCGAGACGCGAACCTGGGAGGGCGACTGGGGGAAGGCGGCGAGATTATCCTACCTTGTACCACTTACCAGGCGTCTGTTGCACACCCTCACCTCCCTCTACGAAACACCGTCGTCTCTCCTTGCGAACACCGAGGAGGGGGGAGTTCGCTGCATCCGGCTGGCGGCGCGGGCCTATGCCGCGGTCGACGAAGTGCCGGACCGCATCGAGGACGGGGTGACGCGCCTGGCCGAGTCACTTGGCTTCGACTCGAGTGTGAACGCTACGGGCACGGGGGTGTTTCTCACCCTTGGTCGGGGTAAGGAGCAGTGGACTGAGGTGATTCGAACGCGACCGGCAGCGCCCGATTTTGCGCGCGCCGTGGCGCTCCACCGTTTGCTGGCCCACGTGCGGACCGGGTCACTCACCCCGGACGAAGGTGCGGAGCGGCTGCAAAAGCTGCTTGACTGGCAGGGGGTGTCATCGACATGGCGGACGATGGCGGCCAGCGGTCTGCTGAGTCTGTCGGCGGGGCTGCTGCTTCGCGCCCAGGGACAGGAGCTACTCCTGGCAGTGTCGTTTGGCCTGCTGGTCGGGTGGGTGCTGGTCTTTGTGGGCCGGCGACCGCACCTGGAGCCGCTGGCACCCTTTGTCATGGCCGGGCTGGCGTCAGCGGTGGCGTTTGCCGCCGATGACGTCGGTATCGAAGCGGTGCGTCCCGTCCCTCTCCTCATCGCGGGGCTGGTGATTTTTCTGCCGGGGTGGCGGCTCACGATTGCCATGACGGAGCTGGCGCAGGGTCACTGGACCTCGGGCGCGGGTCGTTTTCTGGCCGCGATTACCACCTTGCTGCTGCTGATTGTTGGTGTCGTGGTCGGACAGCAGGCCGTGCAATCTTCTGACCGGCTGGTGCTGACCTCGTTTGGCAATGTGCCGGGGTGGGTGCGCGTGTTGTCGCCGCTGATGGCGTCGCTGGCGATGACCCAGCTCTTCAACGCGCGACGGCGCGATGCGGTGTCGATTGCGGTGGTGTGTGTGCTTACGTCGCTGGCGGCCTATCTCGGGGGACGCTTTCTTGGCTCGACGGCCAGTGCGTTTGTGGGTGGCTTCACAGCGATGGCCGTGGGGGCCGTACTCGCCCTCAAGCGCAACCTGCCCTACCCCGTGCTGCAGCAACCGGCGACGGTGCTCCTTGTGCCGGGAAGTGTCGGCTTCCTCAGCATGAGTTCGCTGCTCAACCGCAACGTGACCACGGCCATCCAGACGGGATTCCAGATGCTCTTTGTGGCGCTGACTCTCGCGTTAGGCGCGATGGTGGCCCAGGTGGCGCTGCGGCCGCTGACGGCCCGGGCGTCGGATCGCACCCGGCCGGTGTCGCGGTAAGATGAGCCGTCACGCCGACCCGTCCGACCTGACCGCAGGCGCCCCCGCCATTCTGTCGCGGGTGCACCAGACACGGACCTACGCACGCGGGCTCTGGAGAATTGCCGCGGCCGATGTGTCGGCGGGCAACGCGGTCACCCTGCTCCGCGAAGGCGCGAGCACATTCAGTGCGATGATCGGCCTGATCGAGGGCGCACGCGAGAGTGTGGAGTTCGAGCAGTACATCTATCGCGATGACCGGACGGGGCTGCGTTTCCGTGATGCCCTCACGGCCGCGGCCGCGCGTGGCGTGCGGGTGCGGGTGTTGCTCGACTGGGTTGGACGAATGGGCACTCCACGATCGTTCTTTGCGCCGCTGCGCGCCGCTGGCGCCGAGGTGCGCATTTTTCATCCCCCGGGCTTCCGCAGCTGGGGCGGCATTCTCCCGCGCGATCATCGCAAGCTGCTGGTGGTGGACCGCCAGGCCGGCATCACGGGCGGCATTGGCATTGGCGACCAGTGGCAAAAGGGCGTGGTGCGCAAACGACGATCGCCGTGGCGCGACACCGGGGTGCTCATCGCTGGGCAGGCGGCGCTCGACCTCGCCGAGTCGTTCGAGCGGATGTGGGAGCGCGCGGGCGGGCGCCGGCTCCTCAAGTTCCGGGAGGTACGCTCTCCGCGGGCATCTCACCTCGATCCGTACTTCGACCCGCCGGCCCTGGTGGGGATCGTGGAAGGAGAACCGGGTCGGCTGCGCCTCTCGCGCGCCCTGCAGATGCAGGCGTTAGGCGCCGAGCGCAACATGTGGCTGGCCAGCGCCTACTTTGCGCCGTCGTGGAGCCTGGCGGAAGCGCTCGCTGGCGCTGCGCGTGACGGTGTGGACGTGCGGGTCCTGGTGCCGAGCACCTACGACCATCCCTGGCTGCGCACGCTGATCGTGCCGTACATCCGGCGTCTCATCGGCAGCGGCGTGCGGGTGTGGGAGTGGCGCGGGGAAATGATGCACGCCAAGACCAACGTGGTTGATGGCCGCTGGGTGCGTGTCGGCTCCACCGACTTCAACCTGCTTGGTATTGCCATCAACTACGAACTCGATGCCTTCATCGAAGATGCATCGTTAGGTGCGCAGGCCGAAGAGATGTTTCTGGACGATCTGGAGCAGTCGAGGGAGATCTTTGTGCGACGCCGGCACGTCGTCCCGGGCCCTGCTCGCCCCCCGCATGCGGCCCTTCCGGCGCTCCTGCCCGAGGGATCGAGCGCACTGGTGCCCTCGTCGGCGCCCGGCGACCATCGGTTGCGGCTGCCGCAGGAAGATCAGGGAGATTCTTTCGACCTTCCGGGACGCGATTCGGGCGCGGGCGCGCCCTGAGAGAAGAGGCGAGGAGGCAAACTGCGGGTGGCACCGCGGCATGGTGCCACCGTTTCCATCGCTCTTGTGGGAGCTTCGGCGCTCCTACTTCCCGAGCCCGATCGCCAGACCGAGTCGCATGACCAGGTTGCGGCCGGTGCCGGAGCTTCCGTCGACAGTCACCGTGCCCAGCCCAGTGGCGCTCACAACGACGTCACCAAAGTTGATGAGGCCGTAGGTGGCGCCAAGATCAAGGTTCACCCGTGGCGACAACCGGAACAGAAGGCCCCCTCCGCCATTGATCTGCGCGCCACTCGCGCTCGCCGACACCGTGGAACCGTTGCCGGCGTCGAGTTCAAGGGACTGCTGCAGGAAGGAGAGGCGTGCGGAGACGTACGGAGCGAAGGTGGAACTGCCCACATCGATGACTCGGCGCGGTTCGAGAAAAATCCCGGCGAGTGCCACGTCCTCTGAGCTGCCGTCGCCAAGGTCGATGGAGTGAGTCGAGGCTTGTAGCCCGAGGCCAAACGACCAGACACTGGGCGTCAATCTGACCTGTGCCTCCAAACCGGGGCCGGAGGACAAACCCTCGTAGGCCTCCCCCTGGACCCCAACGCCGATGCCGGAGACCTGCAGGGACCAGCGCTGTGCCGACTGCGCGTGAGTAGTGGAAGCTGTTGCAGCTATGAACGTTACGGCGCTTAGGAAAATGAGTGGTCGTCGCATGGAGGGTCGGGGAGGAGTTGCGATGTCCTGGTCTTCCCTTCAGGCGAAGGAAGTCGCCCGCACGGCTCATGGACCCCTGAGCCCTTGCGGTCCATTAGTTGCAACTGATTCCTTAGTGCTGAGTTCGTCTCCTTTCGCGCATTCCCCGGTGTCGGCGTCAGATCCATCCCACGAAGTCACACGGCTCCTGCTGGCCGTGCAGCAAGGCGACCAGAATGCCTCGGAGCAGCTGATCGCCCTCGTTTATAAGGAGCTGCATGATCTCGCGGCGCACTACATGCGCGGCGAACGCGAGGGACACACGCTGCAGCCCACGGCCCTGGTGAGTGAGGTCTATCTGCGCCTTAGCGATCAGCGGGGCGTGACGTGGCAGGGGCGTTCCCACTTTTATGGGGTGGCCGCGCAGGCAATGCGACGCATCCTGGTGGATCACGCGAGACGGCGCAGTGCTGCCAAACGTGAGGGCGGAGAGCGCGTAACGCTGGAGGACAATGCCCTCGCGGACACGGGCGACGCCGGACGCGCCCTGGATGTGATCGCGCTCGACGATGCACTGTCCAAGCTGGCCACTGTGGATTCGCGATACGCCCGTGTGGTGGAGCTGCGATTCTTCGGCGGGCTCGAGGTGGAGGAAGTGGCCGAGGTACTGGGTATTTCGCCAGCGACCGTAAAACGCGACTGGACCTTTGCCAAAGCCTTCCTGCAGCGAGAGCTCGATGCCTGACGCGGTGTCGGCGACCCGCTGGCTGAGGGTGCGGGAGCTCTTCGATCTCGCGCTGGAACAACCGGCGGAGGGACGAGTGGCCTGGGTCCAGGAGGCTACCGGAAATGATCCGGCCATTGGCGCCGAAGTGTTGTCGCTGCTGAATGCCCTCGACCACGCACGCGAGACGCTGGAGCGACCGGCGGGGCGAATTGTCGCCGAAGCGCTGAGTGAGCCGGACGATGCGCACTGGCTTGGGTCTCGCGTTGGCCCGTACGACATCACGCGACTCATCGGCTATGGTGGCATGGGTGCCGTGTACGAGGGCACCCGGGCAGAGGGCGATTTCGCCAAGCGTGTGGCCATCAAGTTCCTGCGTCCCGGGATGGACTCGGATCTGGCGATGCGCCGCTTTCGCTACGAACGGCAGATCCTGGCGTCGCTGAATCACAAGAACATCGCGGGTCTGCACGATGGCGGCGTCACCGGCGACGGGCAGCCCTTCTTTGTCATGGAATACGTGGAGGGCATCCCGATCACCACGTATTGCGCCCAGCACCGGCTGTCGGTCCGCCAACGTGTCGCGCTGGCCCGGCAGGTGTGTGCCGCGGTGCAGCATGCCCACCAGCAGCTCATCGTGCACCGCGACCTCAAGCCGGGCAACATCCTGGTCACGCCCGACGGCTCGGTGAAGCTCCTCGATTTCGGCATCGCCAAGCTGCTCCGCGAAGAGGAAGGACCAGGTCAGCTGCCAATGACTCGCGGTGGTGTCCGGGTCTTCACGCCCGAGTATGCCAGCCCGGAGCAGGTGCGCGGCCTCACCCTCGCTCCAGCGAGCGACATCTATTCGTTAGGCGTCGTGCTCTACGAGCTGCTCTCGGGACGGCGGCCGTTTGTGACCGAGGGCAAGCTGCTCTCGGAAATCGAGCGGGACATTTGCGAGGTGCCCCCCACTCGCCCGTCACTCATCGCCGCCAGCGACGACTTCTCGGTGTTCGGCGAAGGCTCGGTGACGCGGGTCCGACGCCAGCTGGCTGGCGACCTCGATGCGATTGTGCAGACCGCGCTGGCCAAGGAAGCGGGGATGCGTTACGGCACCGCCGAGCAACTCTCCAGCGACCTGCAACGCTGGCTTGATGGACACCCCGTGTCGGCCCGCAAGACATGGCTCGGCTATCGCTTCAGAAAGTTTGTGGGGCGGCACAAGTGGGAAGTGGCGGCTGGCGTCCTGGCGCTTGCCGCTCTGGGTGGCGGGTATTTTTCCACGGCCCGGCAGGCAAAAATCGCCCGCACCGAAGCCGGCAAGGCGGAAGAAGTGAATGCCTTCATGGCCGATATGTTGTCGGCCGCCGACCCGGAGTCGCAGGGCCGCGATGTCACCGTGCGCGAGGTGCTCGACAAGGCTGCGGCCGAAGTGCCTAACCGGAAGCTCGATCCCGAAGTGGAAGCGCAGGTGCGTCACACCGTGGCCCAGACGTATTACGGGCTGGGTATCTACGATTCCGCCGCCGTCCATGCCAACCGTGCGTTCGAGTTGCGCCGCCGGATTTTCGGCCTCGACAACGAGAACACGCTGATGTCGATGAGTTATCACATCGCGGTCATGGAGGCCCTTGGGGCTTTTGCCAAGGCCGAGTCGCTGGCGCGCATCGAGGTGGCGGCCTGGCGACGACTGCCACGCAACGCAAAGGAAGAGGCCTCTGCGCTGGACAACCTGAGCCGGATGATTGAGCACCAGGGTCGGTTGGAGGAGGCGTATCAGATAAAGCTCGAGTCGATCGCACTGCGCAGAACACTCACCGACTCCGTGTCACGCGCGGACCTCCCGTACACCCTCAACAACCTCGCCGTTTCGGCCATGTACTTCGGCAAGTTCGCGCAGGCCGAGTCCCTCAATCGGGAAGGACTCGAAGTCGCGCGAACGACCACCGGCCCGGCGAGCCCGATGTACGGTGAGATGCTGAAGAGTCTCGCGTCAGGACTCAGCGATCAGGGTCGGCATCGTGAGTCCGATTCGCTCATGAAGCTGTCGGTGAACATTCTCAGAACGGCCCTGGGCGACCGTCACCCGAACTATTTGCGGGCCATGCTCAACCTGGCCCAGAACCGCTACCAGATGGGTGACATCCCGGGAGCCCTCGAGGCAGCGAATGTGGTGGTGCCACACATCGGTGACCAACTACCCGAAGCCGACCCCACCGCCGCGGCAGTGCTTCAGGTGCAGGGTCTGGCTCTGGATTCCCTGAAGCGATACACCGAAGGAGAGGCACCGCTGCGCCGATCGCTGGCCCTGCGTCGGAAGTACCTGCCGGAGGGACATTGGGCAGTGGCGTCCTCCGAGAGTGTAGTGGGCTACCACCTCGGGCTCGTGCGTCGCTTCGACGAGGGGGCTCGTCTGATGGAGGGTGCGTACGCGCGGATAGCCGAAGCGCGTGGCGCCGACGCCGTCGTGAGCAAACGCGTCGCTTCGCGACTGGCGGAGATGTATGGGCGCTGGGGCAAACGCGCCGACTCGGTGGCCTGGGCCGCCAAGGCAGAGTAGCCCAGATACCGAGGCCTGCCCGGGGCCGAACGCCGCGTGATCTGTCCTCGTGGGTTCCTGCGCTTGTCTTTCCGAAGGCCGCATGAACCGCCACCGCAGCCCCCTCCCGGCTGCCATTCCCACGAGGACACGCCACGATGGAACGCGTCATTCTCCGTCATCTGAAAGGCTCGAAGGCCAGTCAGCTCGAAGAGTTTCCCCTGCAGGAGTTTGCCGAACTCGTGTTCGGCCGCGACCCCGGCTCCAATGTCCGGTTCGATCCCGACAAGGATGACCTGGTGGGTCGCCAGCACGCGCGCATCGTCCGCGAGCCGAACGACCCCTACCGCTTCAAGCTGGTGGACCTGAACAGCCGCAACGGCACCTATCTCAACAAACTTCGCGTGGTCGGCGACATGCCGCTGCTGCCCGGGGACGTGATCCAGCTCGGCGCGGGCGGCCCTGAAATCCAGTTTGATATCGACCCATTGCCTGCTGCCTACCTCAAGGCAACGCGACTCGGGAATGTCGGCGCCCCTGGCGCGACGGCCCAGGTGAACGAGACGCGCGTGGGCTCCGCGCCGGCGCCGGTGTCGGGGGCCGTGGGCGGTGCACCGGCCGGTGGCATCGGGAAGGCCACCGTCGAGCGCATGATTACCGACACCAAGCGGCAGACCAACCGGCGGCTGCAACTCGTGGGCGGCGTGGCCGCGGCGATGCTGATGGCCGTGGTGGCGTGGTCGCAGGCCCAGAAGAACCGGCTGCAGGACGATGTGGACCAGCAAAAGAAGGACAGCCAGAGCGAGATGCAGCGCAAGCTGGAGGCCGAACGCGCGCGGCTGGACAGCGTGAACCGCGCCAACAGTGCCCGCGCCGGGATCACCCCCACCGAAATCGCGGCACGGTACTCCAACGCCACCGTGGCCGTCGACTTCAGCTGGAACCTGATCTACGCGCCAACCGGCGCTCAGGTGTTCCACCGGTACGTGCCAAACGCCATCAAGCTTCGCAACGGGCGTACCGTGCCGCTGATCGCCGGCGCTGGCAGCACCATTCCGGCCTACATCGCGGTCACTGACGATCAGGTGGAGCCGTACCTGACGCTCGATGCCAGCAGCGGTTCACCGATCGCCGTGAATGGATCCGGCAGCGGTTTTGTTGTCACCAGCACGGGTTTCATTCTGACCAACCGTCACGTGGCCGCCAACTGGCGCGCGCCCTACCGCTTCGGGGACAACGATGGCGGCGTGCTGGTGAATGCGAATGGCGAGGTGTTGCTGGACCGGCAGGGGAACGTGATGACCACCAACCCGCCGCAACGCTGGGTGCCGTCGGAAACGAGACAAACGGGTCCCAAGGGCGAAATCGAGGCGTTTCGTGGTCGGCAGGAATACCTCTACGTGCGATTCCGCAAGAATACCAACCCGGTGGATGCTACCGTGGCGCGCGTCAGCGACCAGCACGATGTGGCGCTCATGAAGATCGAAACACCGTCCTCGCTCGAGCCGGTCGTGCTGAACGACAACTACAAAACGCTGCAGGTGGGTGACCAGGTCACGGTGCTCGGCTACCCCGGTCTGTCCGATGAAGTGGTGGCGGTGGTGAAGTCGAAGGACACCTTCAATCGCGAAGCGCAGGTGCGTACGGTGCCCGACCCGACCCTGTCCGCCGGCAATATCGGCAAGATCCTGCGTGCCGCCGACGGCCCCGCCACCGATGCCTACGCGACGTATGCGCCGTACGGCGACCGCTACCAGCTCACCATCAACTCGACCGGCGGCGGGAACAGCGGTGGACCGATGTTCGACAACACCGGGCGGGTCATCGGGATCTACTTCGCCGGCCGTTCCGCCGATGCCCAGGTCAGCTTTGCGGTGCCGATCCAGTTCGGCATGCAGCTGATGACCGTGACACCCAACACGAAGTAGTAGCGGAGTTCACCCATGCCCGCCGGTACCTACCTGCGCTGGACCGCTGGCTCCTGGCGGCTGGTCGATTTCCTGGGGGCCGGCGGCATGGGGGAGGTGTACCGGGCGGTACACCTCCAGAGTGGCCAGGTGGCCGCGCTCAAGATCCTCACCACCTCGCATCGCTCTCCGTCATTTGTCGAGCGGTTTCGCAACGAAGCGCGCATTCTCTCCACCTTGCAGCACCCGAACATTGCGGCCTGGTACGACACGGTCGAAACCGACGGGCGGCCGGGGATCGTGATGGAGTACGTCACGGGTCACACGCTGGAGCATCGTCTCCAGTACGGGGCCCTGAGTCCCGGTGAAGCGCTTCCGTTGTTTGCGACTCTCTGTGACGCGGTGGCCCACATTCACGATCGCGGGATCATTCATCGCGACCTCAAGGCCAACAACGTCAAGATCGACGAGCAGGGTGTGCTCAAGCTCCTCGACTTCGGGATCGCCAAGGCGGCCGACTCACCCAAACTCACGACAGACGGCAGTGTGGTGGGCACGCTTCATTACCTCTCTCCAGAACAGGTGCGGGGCGAGCCCGTGACCCCGGCGTCGGATGTGTGGGCACTGGGAGTATTGCTCTATGAAATGCTGACCGGACATGTGCCCTTTCGCGGCGACTCCTTTACGGTCGTGATGGCACGGATCCTCAAGGGCGCCTATGAGGCCCCATCGCTGCACCATGCCGGCATCGCTGCTGACACCGAACGCCTGATTGCCCGATGCCTGAAAGTGGACCCGAAGGACCGCTTTCTCTCTGCCGGTGTGTTGCGCGACGAAGTCAGACGCCTGCTCGCCCCGCCACCACTCCTTAACCCGCGCGCGCCTTGGCATCGGTGGTCACTGATCCTCTCGGCAGGAGCGGCGTTGGTGGCAGGCACCTTCGTGTGGCGGGAGAGCCAGCGGCTCTGTTGTGCCCCGGCGCCCCTCCCCGTTGTGCCCACTCCGGCGCCTGATCCTGCCCCGGATACCGGGATCCTTCGCACCGGGCAGACTCCGTCAAAACCGGAGCGCCGCAGTGTAGTGATCAAGATCTTCGAGGGAACCGCCGAGGTGCTCCGGAACGGCGCGGTCATCGGCCACACTCCGTTCACCATGGACGCACCCATCGGCGAATGGCTCGACGTCACCCTCCGGCAGTCCGGCTTTGAGGATCTCCGGCAGCGTTTCCAGGTGAGCGATGGCCCGAATGAGTTTCAGTACACCATGCAGCGATCGTCTCTCCCCTCTGCTCCTCCTCGCAGCGACGCAGGCGCTGCCTCCTTCTCGTCAGGCACTCCATGAGTATTCTGTCGCGGTTGTTCTCCCGCTCGCCGGCCGAGGTGGTACGCCCGACCACCGAGCTGCGTGCAGCACCTGGCGGGTTGCGCATCGTCACGGGGGTGGCCACCAACGTCGGCTGCGTCCGCGCCATCAACGAGGACGCCATTCGAATCGCGCAATCCGCCACCAGCCCTGACACCATGCTGATCGTCGTGTGCGACGGCATGGGAGGTCACGAAGGTGGTGAGGTGGCGAGCCATCTGGCCATGGAGTCGCTGCTTGCCGGCCTCAACGCCACCGAACGAGACGGTCATGCCTTGCTGGTGCGGGCGACGGAAGCGGCCAACACGGCGGTCTTTGCCGCGGCCGACCGAGAGCCGCGTTTGCGAGGGATGGGCACGACGTGCACGGCGGTCCTCATCCGGCAGGGGATGGCGTACTGCGCCCATGTCGGCGACAGCCGCTGCTACATGATTCGCGACGACGATCTCCTGCTCATGACCGAGGATCACTCGGCGGTGATGGAGCTGGTGCGCAAGGGCGCGATCACGCGGGAGGAGGCACGCTCGCATCCCGACAAGAACGTCATCTCCCGGGCGCTCGGCAGCCATCGCAGAGTGGAGGTGACGCACTGGCCACAGGCGCTCCGTCTCCGCGCCGGAGACCGCCTGATGCTGTGCTCCGATGGGTTGTACGACCTGGTCGCCGACGAGGTCGTGCGCGGTGTGGTGCTGTCGCTGGGGCCGCAGGAGGCGTGTGACCGGCTGGTGGAGCTGGCGCGGGAGGCCGGTGGGTTTGACAACATCTCTGTTGCTGTCATCGAAGTCGCCGTCGAGCCGCGCGAGGTGCGCACCACGCGGGTGGGAGGCGCTGCATGATCGGCACCACGGTGGGCAACTACCGCATCCTCGAGCGGATCGGTGATGGTGGCATGGGGACCGTGTATCGCGGTCTCGATGAAATGCTCGATCGTGAGGTGGCGCTCAAGGTGATGCGCCCCGACCTCGCACGGCAGGCGGCATTGAGTGAACGCTTTCGGCAGGAGGCGGTGGCACTGGCTCGACTCAGCCATCCCAATATTGCGGCGGTGTTCGGGCTGGAGCGGTCGGGGAGCGACGCTGTGCTGGTGATGGAGTTCATCCGCGGCGAAACACTGGAGTCGATAGTGCAGCGGTCTGGGCGCCTTGCCTGGCCGCGTGCGCTGGAGCTTGCGGCCGCCGTTGCCGATGCCCTGGATCATGCCCACGACAAGGGTGTCGTCCATCGCGACATCAAGCCGGCCAACATCATGCTCACCCGCGACGGCGTGGTGAAGGTGATGGACTTCGGCATTGCGCGTATTCTCGGGCGCAGTCGTCAGACGCGCGTGGGAGCGGCGGTTGGGACGCCGATGTACATGTCCCCCGAACAGTTGCGCGGCGAGGAGGTGGATGGGCGCAGCGATCTGTATTCGTTAGGCGCGGTGGTGTACGAACTCATCACGGGTCGTGTGGCGTTCGAGGCGGACAGTGACTACGAGCTCATGATGAAGCAGCTGCATGAGCCGGCACCGCCGGTGCGCGAGGCCGTCCCCGACGTGCCCGACGCGGTGGATGCGCTCATCCAGCACGCGATGGCCAAGCAGCCCCAGGACCGCGCGCCTAACGCCCGCGCACTCGCGGCCAGCTTTCGCGCGACCATTGCCGCCCAGGGCACGGCTCCTTCACGTCCGGCCCCAGCCACCAGGCTTGCCGACGTCGCGCCACCCACCCCGGCGCGTGCGGCCGCAACACCGCCAGTCGCCGTGACTGCCGATCATCCCGTGGCCGCGGTGCCTGTCACGCAACTCGCCGATGTTGTGCCTTCGCGTGACGCGAGGCACTCCATCGGCACGGGGGACCGCGTCAGGGCATGGCTGGAGGATTGGCGCACGTGGGCCGGAACGGCTGGCCTCTTCGCGGTGCTGGCGGTCGCGTTGCGCATCCTGAACCCGAACGACACGCCGGCGCGGACCGGCGGTGATGACAAACCAGACACAGCTGCGGTGGTGCCGCAGGCGCCGGACAGCGCACGCACACCGGAAACTCCCGCGACCGTGCCTGCCGCCGACCTTCCTCCGGCTGGTGGCGTGGTGCCCGCCCCAATCGACCCTCCAGAGCGCGTCGTCACGCTGCGCCCCGCCGAGCGTGCGGCAGCACCCGTTCGACCGCCGAAGAGCGGGAAGGTTGCGCCGACGCCGCAGGGAGGGACCGACCCCAAGCCTTCGTCCGTCGCAGAGCCGGAGCCGCAGACCCCGGTGCGACCGCAGCCACCGGAGCCGGAGGAGCGAACACCCCCTGACAACGGTCGCGCTGCATCGGCTGGTATCGCCGAAGCACTGGACCGCTTTGCCGACGCGGTCGGTAGTGGCAACACAAGCTTCGTGGGGAGTGTGCTGCAGGGCGGCGCGGAAGCGCAGTGGATCTCGCTGATGCGCGAAGGGCGCCTGAGCATGAGTCTCTCAGGCGCCCCGGACATCGACGTCGACGGCAGCCGGGCCACGGCACGCTTTGCCGCCACACTTACCGCACGGACGGCATTCGGCGCCAACCGGAAAAGCAGTGCTTCGTTTGTCGCGGACCTGGAGCGCAGTGGCAACTCGTGGCGACTGCGCTCCCTCCGGCCCTCCGGCAAACTCGACCTCAAGTAGTTACATCGCCACTGCGGGCTTGGCCGGTTTGATCTCCTCGAAGCTTTTGCGGAGTTCGGGGAGCCCCGCGGCCTTGAGGATGGCGTTGAGCTTCGGCAGGTTGTCGTCCATCACCTTGTTCATCGCCCGCGTCTGGGCATCGAGTTTGGTGACCAGTTCGGTGAACACCTCACGACTCTGTTTGGTGGGACGGTATTCGCCACTGCTCACCGTACCCGCCAGCGCTGCAATCTTGTTGTTGAGCTTGATAGGGTAGTTGAGCGGGTCCTGCGAGGACTGGTTCTTCGTCTGGTAGACCTCGTTCTCGTTCTCCGCCACCGCCGACATCATGCGATCGGCAATGGCCTTGAACTCGGCCTGCTGCTGCGCCGTGAGTTTGCCCGTGCGATCGTCCACATTGAAGCGCATGTTGCGCGCGAGGCGCACGGCATTGTTGGCTTCGGTGGTTTTGTCGCGAATGGCCATCAGCAGGCGGAACTGCTCCTGCAGGTCGGCATCGGTGGCCTCGGCGCGGGGGTCTTTGCGCAGCCGGAAGGTCTGCGTCTCGGCGGTTCCACCGGCGGTGAGGCGTACCGAGAAGGTCCCGGGAGGGGCGAGGGGTCCGGTGGTGCCCGCCGCCCACATGATGAGTCCCTGAAAGCGTTCAGCGTCGGGATACCGCATGTCCCAGGAGAAGGTGTTGAGCCCGACCTTGTTAGGCACCCGGGCGGGACGCGGCGGACGCGAGAAGAACTCCTCGATATCCACCATCTGCATCAGGGTCGCCGGGTCGCTCATGCGAGCGGTGGCCACCTTGACCGCCGAATCACGCGCCAGACCGGTTTTCACCAGGGAGTCGGCCATGGCGGCTTTCATTCCTTCCATGCGCAGCGAGTCGGCGGCGGTTTCGGAGTCCTGCTCGCTGGTGAAGGTCTTGATGGTCTTGCCAGCGACATCCAGGAACTCGAGCTGCACACGCTGATTGGCCTCCTTCAGGTAGTACTGCACCAGCGTCCCGCCCGGCGGGTTGGCGCCAAGTTGCGATCCCCCACCACCCATCATGGCCATGAGCTGCGCAAAGAAGCCACCACTGAAATCCGTCCGGTAGGCTTCGGCCGGCTTGAAGAGGTGCACCGGCTTGGCCGCGACAGTGGCGTTCAGGTCTCGCAACGCCGAGATGTTATCCATCACCCAGAAACCGCGCCCGTGTGTGGCGAGAACGATATCGTTGTCCTTGAACCGCAGATCATGCACCGGGACGAGGGGGAGGTTGCGGCGCATCGACTGCCAGTTCTGTCCATCGTCAAACGACAGATAGACACCGCGTTCCGTGCCCGCCATCAGCATGCCGCGACGTTTGGGGTCCTCGCGGACCACCCGCAGGAAGTGATCGGGGGCAATGCCGTTGACAATCTTCGACCAGGTGCGGCCGTAGTCTGTGGTCTTGTAGAGAATCGGGCTCTTGTCACCCTGCTGATACCGATTGGCGGCAATGTACGCGGTGCCGGCGTCAAAGCTGGACGGCTCGATGATCGAGATGCGGGTGAAATCGCCGATGTCCTTTGGCGTGACATTGGTCCAGGTGAGACCATTGTTCTGCGACACCCACACGAGGCCGTCGTCGGAGCCCACCCAGAGCACGCCCGGTTTCACCGGTGACTCGTCAAAGGCAAAAATCAGGGCATAGGTCTCGACACCAGTCTGGTCCTTGGTGATCGGGCCACCACTCGCTCCCATGGTGCGTTTGTCGGCACGCGAGAACTCGGGGCCAATCATCGTCCAGCTTTCGCCTTCGTTGGTGGAACGGAAGAGGCGCGACCCTCCGGCGTAAATCACAGTCGGGTTATGCCGTGAGAACACGATCGGAAAGGTCCACTGGAAGCGGATCTTGATGTCTTCCGACGACTCACCCATCGGATTGTTGGGGTACACGGTGACATCGCGGGTAAAGCCGGTGCGCATGTCCTTTCGCGTCAGCAGACCGCCATAACTGCCGGCGAATACAATCCACGGTTTGGTGGGATGCGGCGTGACATACCCCGACTCGCCACCACCGGAGTCCTCCCAGTCGCTCAGATTCACACGTCCCGGCTTGCGGCTCGGCCCGCAGAGCGTGGAGTTGTCCTGCTGGGCGCCACAAATCTTGTAGGGAAAATCGTTGCTGACATCCACGTGATACCACTGCGCCGTGGGAAACTCCTGATCGGTCCAGCTGCGCCCGCCATTGGTTGACACGGTGGCGCCCCCGTCATTGCCCTCGACCATGCGTTGCGGATTGTCAGGCGCTATCCAGAGATCGTGATTGTCGCCGTGCGGCACGTTGATCGACTCGCGGAACGTCTTGCCCCCATCGCGCGAGCGATACAAGCCCACGTTGAGCGCATAGACCGTATTGGTGTCTTTCGGGTCCGCCGCGAGCTGCGAGTAGTACCAGGCACGCTGGCGCAGCTTGCGATCACGATTGATGTAGCTCCAGGTGGCCCCGGCGTCATCGCTGCGGTACACCCCACCCGAGTCATGCTCGATGATGGCCCACACACGGCTTGCCTTTGCCGGTGATACCGCCAGCCCGATCTTTCCCACCGGGCCGGCCGGCAGTCCCCTGGCCGTCTTCATGAGATTGGTCCACGTCGCGCCCCCATCCACTGACTTGTAGATCGCCGAGTGAATGCCCCCTGACGACATGCCCCACGGGGAGCGCCAGGCCTGCCACATCGCCGCGTACATCACGTCGGGGTTGGACGGGTCGAGGGCGACATCGATCACGCCGGTCGAGTCGTTGACATGCAGAACCCGGGTGAAGGTCTTGCCGCCATCTGCGGTTTTGTAGAGTCCGCGGTCACCCGCACGGAACGGGTCGCCGAACACCCCGATCCACGCGACGTTGTTGTTGGTGGGGTGCACCCGGATGGTGGAGATGTGTTCGTACTTCCAGCCGAGGTAACTCCAGGTGCGTCCGGCGTCTGTGGACTTCCAGAGTCCGTCGCCCCCCGCGGTGTTGCCGCGGATGTCGGTTTCGCCGCCGCCCACCCAGACGATGTCGGCGTTCTGGGGGTCCACCGCGATGGCCCCGATGGTGCCGCCGAAGTATTTGTCGGTCGCGGCGGCCCAGTTTTGTCCGCCATCGGTGGTTTTGAAGACACCGCCACCAGTAGTGCCCATCCAGTACTCGTTGGGCCGCTGGACCGAACCGGCAACCGCCACCGAGCGTCCCCCCCGTGCGGGGCCGACCTCGCGCCAGCGGAGTCCATTGAAGAGCATGGTGTCGACATTGGCCATGGGCGCCATGGCCACGGCGCGGGCAGCTGGCCGCGCACCTTGAGCTCCCGCCACGACCGGCAGAACGCCTTGGCCGAAGAGCAGGAGCAACGAGAAACGAGAGATGTGGGTCATGTGAGGACGAAGCGGGAGATGGGACTGCCCTAAAGTAGAGCGCGGTCCCTCACCGCGAACCCCCACCGACTACCCCGGCAGCTGCTCCAGCCAGCCGCGCATGGCGGCCTCTTCGCGATGCGCCTTGAGGCGCGAGAAGAGCGCGCGAGCTTCCTCGCCGTCCTGCCGGGCAAATGTCAGATCGCCAAGCCAGCGATTGGCCTCTGCCCGGGAGCGGAGGCTTTCGGCCTCGATAAGTGCAGCGCCACAGGCTCGCGCCATGGTGACCGCGATGTTCAGGAGTTCCAGCCCTCTGCTGCCATTCCCTCCTGTGCTCAGCGCCGCGCCTGCGAGACGCAGGGCGTCGGCCTGGCGAGCGGGATCGGGAATACGTTCAAAGCAACTGGCCGCGTAACGCGCCGTCGCCTCCGCCATGGCGATGTCACCACGAAGAAGCTGAATCTCGGCCCGCCCCACCATGGCGATGGCCACCATGCGCTCGTCACCCGCCGTCCTGGCACAGTCGGCGGCCCGCTGCTCGTGATCGTCGGCCGCATCGAGCGCCGCCGTATCGCGATAGGTGATGGCCATGTTGTGCAGACTCTGCGACAGCCCGACCGCGCTCCCCAGACGCTGATACGCCGGGAGGGCGAGGCGGTACAACGCCAGCGCCTCTTCATGATGCCCGCGGATGTTCGCGATCAGCGCCATGTTGTTGCTCGTTTGTGCACCCAGGAGGTCGTCCCCATCTGCCCGCGCGAGTTCTCCCGCTCGCGCGAACGCAGCCTGCGCCTCATCGAGTTCCCCAATCTCGAAGTGGGCAGCCCCACACAGGTTCACACCACGCCGCATGACGGGATCGCCGCCGAGGGCCGGGAAGTCCGATACCAGGCCCGTGAGCACCTCGCGAGCCTCCATCGGCTGTCCGGTGCGCAGCAGCGCCTCACCCAGCAACACGCGAACTTCCGCATCGGGCGAACGCGCAGCATTACGCAGCAAGGCACAGACCTCGTGCCAGCTGCCGCGGCTCGCGAGGAGCCGTGCTTCGGTTCGGAGTGCGGACATCATCACGTCGCCTGCTGCCTCAGTACGCAACCACGTAGTTCGTAAACCCGGTGATCGACGCCTCGACCTCGTCCTCGACTACATCAAGGATGCTTGTCAGGGCGATCCACGGTGAAAAAGCGTCTTCCTGCTTCCAGATGCGAAGTCCGCTCTCGAAAGCAGCGTCGGAGGCATCGATGTCGCCATCGTCGTCGAAGTCGTGATCCGCTTCCAGGTACCACATGTTGAGCTTGGCCGGTCGCCCGGAGCAGAACGTGAGCCCCGAGGGCTCGAATTGCACGATCTGACGCTGCGGGTCTGTCACCGTCAGCGAGATGAGGAGCGAGTCGCCGCTGGCAATGTTTGTCCCGTCCGGGCGTTTGCATAACGACTTCTTGCTCACCTTGAAGCGAAGGAACTTGGACGAGTCCGTGGCACCGGCGTCTGGCGCGTACCAGAGGATGATCTCGCGATCCTCTCCCTTGACGGCGTAAAAGCTCGCTTGCATCTGCGCGAGCGGAGGCGCACCCTCGGCGAGTGCGAGAAATACGGGAGCCGAACTCCCGTGACTGGTGGCGGCGGCGAGGGTCGGCTCTGACGGGAGTCTGGTGTCGGTAGCGCAAGCCGACGCCAGGGCCAGCGCCATGGCAGCAGGCCAGCGCATGCAGCGGGCGTTAATCATCGTCTTCTCCAAATGCGTCTGACGGGGTTGATCCGGGACTGGTCAGACGCAACAGTCGCGGACGGGAGATGCCCAGGCGGCGCGCTGCTTCACTTTTGTTGCCACCACAGATGGTGATCATCTCGGTGGCCGCGCTCCGGACCAGGACATTGAGCGGGCCCGGAAACGCCAGGGGCCCGGAAGAGTGACCCGGCTCTTGAGCAGACCGGGAGAGAAAGGCCAGATCGTGCGCCGTGATATCGTCGCCTGGCGACAGAAGGAGCGCGCGCTCCAGGGCATTACGCAACTCGCGCACATTGCCCGGCCATGGATTGGCAAGCAGCACCTGCTCTGCTTCACTTGTCAGACTCGGCACCGAACGGCCATAGTCTCGCGCCAGGCGTGTCAGGAAATGCTTCGCCAGCGGAAGCACATCGTCTCGCCGCTGCCGAAGTGGTGGCAGAGCGAGCGGAATGACATTGAGACGGTGAAAGAGGTCGGCGCGGAACGTTCCCTCGCGGACCGCCTTCGCGAGGTCCACGTGTGTGGCGGCGACCACTCGCACATCGATCTTGATGGTGCGCTGACCACCCACCCGCCTGATGGTGCGTTCCTCGAGTGCGCGCAGGATTTTCCCCTGCAGCGACAACGCCAGATGACCGATTTCGTCGAGAAAGACCGTGCCCCCATTGGCCACTTCAAAAAGCCCGGGTTTGGCCGTGGTCGCTCCAGTGAAGGCCCCGCGTTCATGCCCAAACAGCTCACTCTCGAGCAGATTCTCGGGAATGGCGGCGCAGTTGATGTCGACAAAGGCGGCTTCGCGCCGCGGTCCGTGATAGTGGATGGCGCGGGCAACCAACTCCTTGCCCGTCCCCGTTTCGCCGGTGATCAGGATGGTGACCTGCGGGTGCGCGATGACGCGCTCCGCCATGCCCAGGGCCTCTTGCAGGTCTTTGTTGCCACCCACGATTTCGCGCATGGCGTATCGGTGCCCCTGGTCGCGCGCGAAACCGACGCGGCGCTCTTTGACTTCGGGGTCGCCCGCCTCCGCCTTGACCCAGGCCCGCAGCAGGTCGATGTCCTGAGGCAGCGCGAAGTACTCCCGCGCCCCGGCGCGTATGAGCGCCGCCGAAAGCCGGTGATCCGCCGATGCACCGACGACCACAAGCGATGAAGCCGTTTCCCCTGCAGCACGCACAGCCTCAAGAGCCGCCACCTCCTCTCCCCCCGCCGCGACAAGCACCAGGCCACGGTGCGTCGCGAGTTCAGCCGGCGCACTGGCCTCGGAGAGCTCCAGCCCACTCGCCGAGGCGAGTTCTTGCCAGAGTCCCGAGAAGGCGTCGCTGAGTCGATAGATGAGCAGCGTTGACATGGCGGCAACGTATGGATCGAGGTGCAACACCCCGTTACGCCGCGCGGCGAATGGCGCCGAAGTGGCGACCAAAGGCGGATTTGGTGCGACGAACCCATCTGTGACAGTGGTCACCCCCCCGGCGACCGGCTCCCGAACGAGCACGAGCGACGCCGCGCGCGAAGTCGCGAGTCGAGAGTAGGGTGGCCTTGCTGCGCAGGTGGAAATAGTCGTGATTCGCTCAGGGGGTATCGAGAAACAGGGTGCAAGGGCTGTTCCGGCTCCTGACGTCGCCTTAACTCGTTGAGGGACAACGAGCTCCCCGCTTTTGGCGAGCTGGGCGAATGGATCGCCCCGTATCACGCTGTCACGAAACGTTCCGCCACGAGGATCCGGCCGTTTGCTGCCCGACTGGCAGCCCACCACCATCCGGACACTTCATCTGAGGTCCATGACAACCACAAACAGACGTATCGTGCTCGCCGCACGCCCCCAAGGCCCGGTAACGCCAGAAGCATTCCGCCTCGAAGAAGAGGCCCTGCGCGAGCTCGCCGAAGGTGAAGTGCTCGTTCGGCATGCCTTTCTGAGCCTGGACCCATACATGCGCGGCCGAATGAACGAAGGTCGGAGTTATGCCGCGCCCCAGGTGGTTGGCGAGGTGATGGTGGGGGGCACGGTGGGAACGGTTGTGGCCTCACGCAGTGCGCGGTTCAATGAGGGCGACCAGGTGGTCGGGTTTGGTGGATGGCAGACATACTCGATCGTGAACGCCGAGTGGCCCGGTGCCCTGCGCCGTGTCGACACGCAAGGGGTTCCCCTTTCGGCGTACCTCGGCGCGGTGGGCATGCCGGGGGTCACTGCCTGGTACGGACTGCACCACATTCTCGAGCCCGCCGCCGGCAAGACCATTGTTGTCAGCGCCGCGAGTGGCGCCGTGGGAAGTGTGGTGGGGCAGCTCGCACGACAACGGGGCGTGCGCGCCGTCGGCATTGCGGGTGGCCCGGCCAAGTGTGCATGGGTACGCGACCAACTCGGGTTCGACGCCTGCCTCGACTACAAAGAGCATGCGTCGGCAGGTTCACTGGCCAAAGCCCTGGCCGCTGTCTGCCCCGATGGTGTCGACGGCATCTTCGAGAATGTGGGAGGCATGGTGCTCGACGCCGCGATGCTGCGCGCCAATGCCTTTGCGCGAATCGCACTCTGTGGGATGATCTCGGGTTATGATGGCGCACCCATTCCCATGGCGTATCCGCAGCTGCTCCTCACCAACCGCATGAAGGTGCAGGGCTTCATCATCAGCGAGCACATGGAAGCCTGGCCCCCGGCCCTCGCAGAACTCAGCGGACTCGTTGCGTCGGGGGGCCTCAAGTACCGCGAGAGCATCGCCGAGGGGCTCGACTCGGCGCCCGCGGCATTCATCGGTTTGCTGAAGGGTGAAAATTTCGGGAAGCAGCTGGTGCGGCTGAGCTGACCCGGCCTAACGTGCGAGCACCTGCTCCAGCGCAGCGAGTGAGGCGTCGATTTCGGTGACGTGTGTGGCACGCGAGCTGAGCTTGGCGAGCGATGCCGGCACGACGATGCTTCGGCCAAGGGCACGCTCGACCACCTCGGGAAACTTGGCCGGATGAGCCGTCGCCACCAAACACCAGGAGAGATCCCGGGTCACGCCGGGGAGACGCGCATGCACCTCGGCTCCAACCGCGGTGTGCGGGCACCAGACGTGGGCAAAACGATTTGCGTCACTCCGGATCCGCTGGCGAATGTCGGCGTCGTTGACGCTGGCGGCGGACACCTCGGCACGCAACGTATCGATGTCGGGGTAGATGGCGCGGAAGCGCTCCATGTTTGACGGATTCCCGACATCCATGGCCGACGCGAGGGTGGTCACGGAGGGACGCGGATTCCACTCGCCCGTCGCCAGAAAATCGGGGACGGTGGTGTTGGCGTTATGCGCAAGGAGAATCCGGCCGATGGGATAGCCAAGCCGGCGCGCGATGACACAGGCAAAAGCATTTCCCAGGTTCCCGCTTGGAATGACGAACGACAGATCGGTGCCGCGACGGGCGTTGTGGACCGCGCTGGTGGTGGCGTAGTAGGCGGCTTGCGGGAGGAGCCGGCCGATGTTGATGGAATTGGCCGAGGCCAGTGCATACCGCTCGCGCAGCTGCGGCGACTGGAAGGCCTCCTTGACCATGCGCTGGCAGTCGTCAAAGCTGCCGCGCACGGCACACGAACGCACGTTGCTGCCCCAGCAGGTGAGTTGCTGTTGCTGCGTAGGTGATACACGCCCCTTGGGAAAGAGCAGCGTCACACGCAGCCCGTCGTGTCCCTCACATGCCGCGGCCACTGCCCCACCGGTGTCTCCCGACGTCGCCACGAGAATGTCGGTGACACGTCCGTGGGGGTCAGGGAGCTGGGCGAGACAAGCGGCGAGGAACCGGGCGCCGACATCCTTGAATGCGGCGGTGGGACCATGGAAGAGTTCCAGCACCCCGAAGGTGCCATCCGCAGAAAGTGGTACGTATGGCGCGGGAAAATTGAGCGCAGACTCGCACAGCGCCGAGATCATGGGAGCGAGTGCGTCGCCCTCGGCAAACGGCGCGATGATTGTCGCCGCCGTCTCGCTCAGGGACTGGACGGTGGGCGTGACTCGGGGCGAGTTCGCCGGAAGATAGAGCCCGCCATCCGGGGCGAGACCGCGCTGAAGCGCGCCGGAAAACGACGTGCGGTGCCCGGGGTCGCGAGTGCTGACAAACTCCATGGAGCTCACTTCGTGCGTGCGGCCGCCTGGAGCGCGTGCCAGCTTTCGCTGTAGTCGCGCGGGCCACCGAGGACCTGACCGCCGTCGCAATAGATGATGGTGCCGTTCACATACGACGCGGCCGCGCTGCAGAGAAAGAGCGCGGTGTTCGCCACCTCTTCGCCGGTCCCCATGCGTTGCATCGGGTTCCCCTTTTCCCAAGCCTCGCGGATCTCCGGCGTCGGCGCGAGTCGTGACACACCCTCGGTGCCCTCGATGGGCCCGGGCACGATCCCGTTCACCCGAATCCCCTCACGTCCCCATTCGACGGCCAGCGACTTGGTGAGCATGTCGACGCCCGCTTTGGCGGCGCTCACATGCGCCTGACCCCAGAACGCCTCGGTGGATTGTGGTGCGGAGATGTTGATGAGTGAGGCCCCGGGACGCCGCAGCATGGGATAGGCGGCGCGTAACACGTTGAAGGTGCCCATGAGGTCGATATCGACCACGGTGCGAAAGCCGTTAGGCGAGAGCTGATTGGCGGGACAGATGAAGTTTCCGGCCGCACCCGAGACCACGATGTCGATGGGGCCTGCTGTGGCATGAAAGGCAGCGAGCGCTTGCTCGGCGCTGGCATAGTCGCGCACATCGCCCACAAATCCGGCGGCGTCGGGTCGGATGGCCTGAAGTTCCGCCGTGGCATGGGCGACGCGCTCCGGGTTGCGGCTGAACACCCCTACGCGAGCGCCGTATGTGGCGAGCCCCCGTGCGATGGCGAGATTGATCCCGCTGGTGCCTCCCGCAACGAAGGCGGTTTTCCCTGCCAGCAGGTTGGCGACGAAGGTCATATCTGCGTCCGAAGGCGATATGCCGAGACTAAGGGGACGCGGCCCGTTCAAGAAGGGCCGGGGTGCCTTCTCGACCTGCGCGCCGATCTTTCCCGCCGCTACCGCAAGGAACTCAGTACCGGAGTGCCGCGACGACGGTTCCTGCCGCCGCCACAACGGTCAGGGCGACAAACCCGCCAAACGCAAAGCGAATCCATCGCGTCCATGGCACGCCGGCACCAAGGAGAATGGCCATCATCGCGCCGTTGGTGGGAATGAGCAGTTCACTCAGCCCAGCACCGCCCTGAAAGGCAAACACGGTCGCCTGCCGTGAAAGGCCGATGAGATCGGAGGCCGGCACGAGCACCGGCATGGTCAGGGCGGCCTGTCCACTCACACTCGGCACGGCCACGTGGATCACCCAATGGATCGGAATCATCAACAACGCGGCAAACACCGGTGGCTTGCCGACCAGCGGGTCAGCCAGTCCCTGCACGATGGTGTCGATGATTCGGCCGTCGGTGAGCACGACCGAGATAGCACGCGCCACTCCAACCAGAATGGCAGGCGCCACCATGGTCTCCATGCCGCGCAGAAAGGCGGCCGTGGCGTCGCTGGCCCCGAGGCCGCCGATCATACCGATCACAATACCCGCGATAAAAAAGAGAGCGGATAGCTCGTTGAATCCCCAGCCGAGCAAGGCGACCCCGGCGACGTAGGTGGCGAACGAGGCGACGACGATCAAGAGAATGATCGCATCAGTACGCGTGAACGCTGGCTCGGCTGCCAACGCAGAATCCAGGAAGGCAGGTCGTGTGTAGCCTTTGCGGGCATGCCGCACCACCCACAGGACCCACACAATCCACCCAATGATGAGCAGCGCGCCACGTAGCCACGCCCCTTGCGAAAGGGGGAGTTGCGCAAGCTGGAGCGCAATTCCCGCCTGAAAGGGATTCGACGGGCTGAACGTCGCACCCACGGCCGCCGAACCCGCGCTCATGGCCACGACCGTGATGGCATCGACACCAAGCCCGCGCCCAAGCACGAGCAGCACCGGCACCAGGGCAACGATCTCCTCCTGCATGTTCTCGGTGGCCCCGAAGACCGCAAAAGGCATGGCGACCATCGGGATGGCCCACAGACCCCGGTGCGCAAACCGCGTCACCAGCCACGCCGCCCCTCGGCGCAGAGTCCCGAGCTGGTCCACGAGGGCGAACGCCCCGCCCACCAGGAGAATGGAGATGAGCACCTCGCCCGCCGCGACCATGCCGCGCGGCACGGCGACCAGGGCGCCTAACGGGCCGACCGGAGCAGCGGTAACAGTCCGATAAGTGCCGGCCACTACAAGCTCGCGCCCCGTGGTGGCGTCCGTCCTTCGCTCGAACTCTCCCGGTGGCACCACCCAGGTGAGGAGGGCAGCGATCCCGACTCCTGCAAGGAGAAGGAGGACGGGGTGTGGGAGCCGGAGGGTCACGAGAGGGACAAGGGCGGGATGGCGAGGCGGGTTGGCGTGACGACGAGGGCGAGGCGAATGTACAGGTCGTGGCTCCCTCGGCCAGCACCACTTGATGCCGGTTGCGGCAGGCGGGAGTTTTGGGCATGTCCCGCCCCGTGATCCTCACTGCCGCCGTCACCGGCTCGCAGCCCTCGTTCAAGATCCATCCCAACATCCCGATCACCCCGCAGCAAATCGCGGATCAATCGATCGATGCGGCGCGGGCAGGGGCGGCCATTGTGCACATCCATGTGCGCGATCCGCTCACGGGTGATCCCGTTGGCCACACCGCGCTGTACGAGGAGGTGGTGCAGCGCATCGCGGCCAGCGGCGTGGACACCATCATCAACCTCACCACAGGGTTCGGCGCCCGATTCGTTCCCGGTGCCACAAACCCCCGCACCGCCGACGACGCCTCGAACTTCACCACGCCCGAGGATCGCACCAAACACATCGTGCATCTCCGGCCCGAGATCTGCAGCTACGACGTGGCCACTTTCAATTTCGGCGAGACGGCCTTTATCAACACCCCGGCGCACCTTCGGGTGATGGCGGCGCGCGCGCGTGAGGCGGGGTCGCTGCCGGAAATCGAGGTGTTCGAACCGGGGCACATCCTGCTTGCCCGCCAGCTGATCGCTGAGGGACACCTGGCCCCGCCCGGGCACTTCCAGCTTTGTCTCGGGATCAAGTGGGCCATGCCGGCGACCCGCGAGGCAATGGCGTTCATGCTTTCACTGCTGCCCGAGGGCTGCACCTGGGCCGCGTTCGGCGTCTCCCGCGAACAATTCCCCATCGCACGCGCTGCTGTACAGCTGGGCGGGCATGTGCGTGTGGGACTTGAGGACAACCTCTATCTGGAAAAAGGAGTCTTTGCGCCGGACAACGCAGCGCTCGTCAGGCGCGCCGCCGATATCGTACGCGAAGAAGGATGCCACGTGGCGTCGGCCGCCGAGGCGCGCGCAATCCTCGGGCTTCGGCCGCGGGTGGCCGCATGACGACGCACCGCATTGCGGTCATCGCCGGGGATGGCATTGGCCGCGAGGTGATGCCGGAAGGGATCCGCGTGGTGAACGCGGCCGCTGATGCGTTAGGTATTGCGCTCGAGTTCACCCACTTCGACTGGAGTTGTGAGTACTACCAGCGTACGGGTCGCATGATGCCGGAGAACGGGCTCGACCAGCTGCGCGACTTTGACGCGATCTACCTTGGTGCCGTGGGCTGGCCAACCGTGCCCGACCATGTGTCGCTCTGGCAGCTGCTCATGCCCATTCGCCGCGAGTTCGATTTGTATGTGAACCTGCGCCCCTGCCGCGTGATGCCGGGACTCCCGTCGCCACTCGTGGGCGCGCATGAGCGCGGCATCGACTTCTGGATCGTACGCGAGAACACGGAGGGCGAGTATTCCTCCATTGGTGGGCGCATGTTCAGCGGCACTGATCGTGAGCAGGTGACGCAGACCGCCCTTTTCACGCGCACCGGCGTCGATCGCATCATCGACTACGCCTTCCAGCTCGCGCAGCGAAAGGGGTACCGGCGCGTGACGTCCGCCACCAAGTCCAACGGCATTGCCATCTCCATGCCCTTCTGGGACGAACGTTTTGCCGCGGCGGCCGCACGGTATCCTGGGTTGGAGCACGAGCAGTTTCACATCGACATCCTCGCCGCGCATTTCGTGAAACGACCTGAACATTTTCAGGTGGTGGTGGCGAGCAATCTCTTTGGCGACATCCTCTCGGATCTTGGCCCCGCCGTCTGCGGCAGCATTGGCATCGCGCCCTCGGCCAACCTCAACCCGGAACGTCGCTT
Organism: uncultured Gemmatimonadota bacterium; assembly: GCA_902826615.1. Lineage (GTDB taxonomy): Bacteria > Gemmatimonadota > Gemmatimonadetes > Gemmatimonadales > Gemmatimonadaceae > RBC101. The sequence goes on along the minus strand of CADEFN010000001.1, from coordinate 880,595 downwards.
CCCGTCGATGTTCGAGCCCGTGCACGGCTCGGCGCCCGACATTGCGGGGCGGGGCATCGCCAATCCGATCGGCATGATCTGGTCGGGCGGCATGATGCTCGAACACCTGGGACATCCCGACGGGTACGGACTCATCCTTGGCGCGATCGAAGCCGCGTTAGGCAGCGAGGGACCACGCACGCCCGATATGGGTGGGTCGGCGTCCACCGAGGACGTCGGGCGCTCCATCGCGGGGCGGATCGCGCGATGACGGACACAGCGGCGCCGCTCCCCCCGTCCCGGGATGAGTTGTACAGCCGTGCCTACGACGAGCTCAAGCGCCTCGCCTCCACGGTTCGCCGTGGAGACCCCTTTGCCACGGTGACCACCACGTCACTTGTCCACGACGCCTGGTTCAAGCTCGCTGGTTCCTCGTCGCTGAACTACGAGACCGAAGCGCACTTCAAACACATCGTGGTCCGCGCCATGCGTCAGGTGCTGGTGGACAGCGCTCGCCGCCGCCGGGCCGTCAAACGCGCCGGCATCATGGTGTCGGTCGACGACTCGCTCCCTGTGGACGTCGGCAGCGAAGAACGGGTGCTCAGCATCGACAGCGCGCTGACTCGGCTCTCAGAAGTGAATGAGCGACAGGCGCGTGTGGTGGAAGCCAGGTTTTTCGGCGGGCTCGACGTCACCGAGACGGCACAACTCCTCGCCATCTCCGAGTCGACGGTCCAGCGTGACTGGCGATTCGCGCGTGCATGGCTGGCGATGGAACTGGAACGCGAGCAGCAATGAGGCAACCGTCATGAAGGATGGCAGGGTGTGGACGTAACACCGGCGGAATGGCAGGCAATCGAAGAGGCGTTCCACGAATTGTGCGATCTGCCGCCGGAGTCTCGCGACGTCCAACTCGCGAGGTTGTCGCAAACAGCGCCTCGCGTCGCGCACGAAGTGGCTGCCCTGCTTGCGGCGGATCTGCGTACGGCGACTCCCGCCGACTCTGACCTCAGCGGCACCGCCGCCGCTGTGCTGAACGGGTCGGGTGCCGGCCAGATTCCGCAGGGACGCTTCGGCCCGTACCGCGCGCTGGAAATCCTGGGTGAAGGAGGGATGGGAGTGGTCTATCTGGCCGAGCGCGAGGATGTGGGCGCTCGGGTGGCGCTCAAGGTGTTGTGGGACGCCCCACTCTCTCCGCGTCGCCGCGAACGTTTTGCCGAAGAGCAGCGCATCCTGGCCGGGTTACGGCACCCGGGGATTGTGCCGCTGTATGACGCCGGTGTGCAGGACGACGGGACCGCCTGGTTCGCCATGGAACACGTGGAGGGACAGCCTCTCAGCCAAGCGCTCCTCGACACTAACTGGTCACTGCGGGCTCGGCTGCAGACCTTTGCCGACATCTGCGATGCGGTGAGTGCCGCACATCGGCAACTGGTCGTACACGGCGATATCAAACCGTCCAACGTCCTGCTGGACAGGGCGCAACGTGTGCGGTTGCTCGACTTTGGCGTGTCCGGGCGGTTGCAGGTCGGTAGCGTGGCGTCGGATCAGGATGGCCGCATGCTCACTCCGGCGTACGCGGCGCCGGAGCGACGCGCCGGGCAGAGCCTGTCGGTCCAGAGCGATGTGTACTCCCTGGGTGTCCTGCTGTATCAACTGGTGGCGGGACGCCTTCCCCTGGCCACTCACACCACGCTGCCACGGTCGGCGGCTCGACTGGACTGGGACGACCTCGACCTGATCTGCCTGACGGCGCGCGCCGCCGAACCTGAAGCGCGATATGCCTCCGCTGAGGCCCTCAAGCGTGACGTCCAGCACTGGCTCGAGCGACGCCCGATCGAGGCGCGGCGTGCGACCACCTGGTATCGTCTACGCAAGTTCGGGGATCGCAACCGGCGCGGCATTGCGGCGGTGTCGGTGCTGCTGATCGCGGCTGCGCTGGTGGGTGCGCGCCTCATTCAAGCCGATCGCGCAACACAACGCGAGACGGCACGCGTGCAACGCATCGAGCGTTTCATGCTGAACCTGCTGTCGGGGGGCGAGAATGTGGCGGGTCCGGCCGACAGCGTGCGCGTCACGACACTCCTCGAGAGTGGTGTGCGCGAGGCAGCCATGCTGGCCGACGATCCCCCGGCGCAGGCCCAACTCCTTCTCACGTTAGGCACGTCATTTCGGGTGCTTGGCAAACTCGCTCGTGCCGACTCGGTGCTTCGCCAGGCGAGTACAGTGCCAGGGGTGAGCGCCAACGCGGCGTTGCGCAGTGCCCTGCTCGCCGAACAGGCGTTGATCAAGTCCGACGGCGGCGTCCCCGACACCGCGCTCGCGCTGGCCCGCGAGGCCGTATCGGCCGCCAGCGACGTCGGGGGCGTTACCCTCGCCCGCGCCTGGGAAGCGAAAGGACGTGTGCATGAGATGGCCGGGGCACACGACTCCGCGTCGGCCGCGCTGTCGCGCGCCGTCATGTTCGACGTGGCCAGAGGTGACACCGGCACGGTGGCTTTTGCCGAGCTGCTCATGCACCTGAGCAATGAAGGCTTCTATCAGAGTCTGTTTGATAGTGCCGACGCCACCAGCCGGCGGGTACTGGCCTTCGCTCCCGGGCGGCTCCCGGAGAACCACCCCAAAATCGGCGATGCCTGGCTGAACCTCGGCGCGACCGCCAAGGAGCGCGGCAAATTCGACGAGGCGTTGCAGTACACCGAACGGGGTACCGAGATCATCTCGCGATGGTACGGACCGAATCACCACCAGACCGCATCGGCGTGGGCCGCGAGGGGTCGCGCGTTGTTCGCGCTGCAGCGGTACGACGAGGCCGAAGCATTATTCCGGAAGGCGTTGGCCGTGCGCGAGCAGGTGTTTGGTCCCACGCACCCGCGGGTGGCGAGTCTGCTCAACGAGATGGCAAATATCGAAGTGGTCCGCGATCGCGACAGTCTCGCAGTACCGCTCTTTCAGCGCGTCATCGACATCTATCGCGCGACATATGGCGAGGACCATGACTTCGTCGGGCTCTTTCGCGGCAACCTGGCGTCGGCACTGACGAGCGTCGGACGATTCGAAGAAGCCGAGCGGGAATTGCGAGCCGGTCTTGCCGTCTACGCAAAGACACTCCCTCCGGGACACCTCAACGTGGGCATCCATCACGTCAAACTGGGACGCGCCCTTCTTGGTCAGGGCCGGTTGCGGGAAGCCCGCACCGCCGCCGAACGTGGCCTGGAAATCATTGCAGGCCAGAAGGTCCCGCAGTCCGCGTGGATGACGGCCGCCCGCCGGACGCTCCTCAGCGTTAGCGAGAAGCAGGGTGACACCGCCAGTGTGTCGCGCTATCGGAGGGAAATCGGGGACTCCCTCTCCCGGTAGACACCTTTTCGCGAGCACTGACAGACCGGCGCGCATTGTTGCGCAACTGAGAGTGACAGCACCGACGGGCGGTGCGGCATGCCCCCAACTGCAACGCAGCAGCCTCATGGACCTGACGCACCGGCAGTGGCAGCTGGTCAACGAATTGTTTCATGCGGCCGCGGGCCTGTCCGAAGAGGAGCGGGCTGCCCTGGTCATCGAACGCGGTGGCGGCGACGCGAAGGTGGCGGCAATGCTGGCGCGACTTCTCGAGGCCGATCAGGCTGGCCCCGGCCCACTCGACGCCGGAATCGGACCGGTGCTTGCCACCCTCTTGTCATCGAGCGACCCGATCGACCTTCCCTCGCACCTCGACCCACAATTGTCGGGCAAATCCGAGGCAGCGGATGACGGCCCTGACGCGACTCGAGGCGCGGCCCCTGCGCCGCGCCCCTTTCCCGATGCCGAAGGCACTTCCTGATCCTCACGGCGTCGGCAGCCGACCAGGCGAAGCGTCCGCACTTGTCACACTTTTGATAGGTGTGTTGACCGGATTTTCCACCTCCAAGCGGCGACCGCGGTCGTGAGGGCCGGTCGGTGACCCGCACGCAGTGCCAAGCACAAGCGCAATCGACCATGCACACTTCGAGATCCTGCCGTTCATGGGACACGTCCTCCAGGTGATGAAGCGACGTCAGCGTCGCCTTCACCCGGGGAACGACGGCTCCCACACTTTTCTTACGGTGCATCGCGTTTTGGTGCGACCGGAATTGTTTTGTGCGCTTAGTCATGTGACCGGCAGTCCCGCTGCGCGCCACCCATGGCGAAGCGTCCTCGTCCCTCGGCCTCGATGACGGAACACGACGATCGCAAACGACTGATTACGGAACCGAGCGCTATGGAGCTCCTGGTGCACACGCTCCCGCTCGACGAACTCATCGAAGGGGCGCGAGACAGCCTGCGAAGTCATGTGGGAGAATTGCAGCGACGCTTCGGTCCATCGCTGCTGCGGCGTATTGGGGCCGAAGACTCCACCGTCACCGCCGACTCCATCCTCACTGACGTCTTCATGCGCCTCCCGTCAGCCCTCATCGGCTACGAGGAGCAGGGGAAGTTCGAAGCCTGGCTCTGGGTGATTGCCCGCAACGTGCTGCGCGATCGCCGACGCCAGCGCAAACGGCAGCCTGACCAGCTCCCCGGGGACTTTGATGTCTCGGGAGGCGCACCCACCGGACGCACCTTTGAGCGCTCCGACCTCATCGAACGACTGGCCGCCTGCCTCGCCCCACGGCAACGTGAGGTTTGGCTCCTCAACATGAGTGGCTACAGCGACCAGGACGTGGCCGGGCAACTCGGCATCACCGCGAACAATGTGGCCCAGCTGCTGTACCGTGCGCGCACCAAACTCAAGGAAGAAGCCAGGCGTATGGGATTGCGTCCCTCGGATCTCATTCAGTCCGGCCTCTCCCAGGACTTCCTCTGAACCATCACGCGCCGTGGACACCCGCAGACGACAAGGGCCCACGTTTGCCCGTGGACCCTGCCGTTCCGGATGCGTTTCGTCTCAGAGCTTCCAGGTCAGTCCGAGTGCGAAGGCACCGAAGCCCATTCCTGTCTGGGCCTGCACGGCGAGGTTTGGCTTGAAGAAGTACCGTGCGCCCAGCTGGGCCCCGAACTCCACGGTGCTGGCACGCGCCGTGTAGCCCGCCGAGCCGGGTCCGTCGTACGACGAGGAGACCAGCCAATACCCGAGGCCGGCGCCAATGAACGGGTCGAGCTTTTTGTTCTCCAGGGTGAAGTGGTAGTTCACCATCCCGCTGACGGGGATCACCCGATACGACCAGCGGGACCCTACAAAGGCGTCGCTGTACGAGAACATGTCGACGGAGCCGCTGACGCCGATCCGTCCATTCCCCCAATCCTTTTTCTGCATGATCCCCTTCTCCACCTGAAAGCCGATGGCCGTCGCGCCATAGCCGCCAGCGATCACCCGAGGACCCATGTAAAACGTCCCCTCCTTGAAGCCTTCGACGCCGGGGGCGGCCCGTCGTGGCTGGGCGACCGCAACGGAGTCGGCCGAACCCACGCCGAGCGAACCGCTGGAGATCTGGCGCGCGAATGGTGAATTGGCCTGGCTGTTTCCCTGTGCCGCGAGCGGCAGAGAGGCGAGCGCCACGGCAAGTGCGATGGCGGGGGAGGCGATGAGGGTGATGCGGCGGGTGGTTCGGTCGGCGGTCATGGAAGTGCTCCTGGAGGATTTGGGGTCGATCCGAGCGCCATTTCGGCGCTCCTGCCATGAGAACGACGCCAACCGCCACTCTCTTACGGTCTCTTGCTACCCTCTCCCCGCCCCCCCACGTTAGCGTCCTGTAAGGGTGGCATTCGCCACACCGGTCCGAGCACCCCCGAGACATCGATTGAGCACCCGAGAGGTTGTGTCAGGTACCGTCCTGGCAAAGCGATATGAGGTGGGAGAGCTCCTTGGGTCGGGCGGTTTTGGCGCCACCTACCGGGCTCGCGATCTCGCGCGCTTCAACGCCCCCTGTGTGGTCAAGGAACTCCTCCCAGGGCGACGCTCGAACGATGTCGCTCGGCGGCTCTTCGAGCGCGAAGCGAGGCTCCTCTTTGAGTTGCATCACCCCCAGATCCCCACGCTCCATGCCTACTTCGAGGAGGAGGGGCGTTTCTATCTGGTGCAGGACTTTGTCGAGGGACAAACGCTCAGCCAGCGTTTGAGGCGCGACACTCGCCTCTCTGAGATCGAGGTGGTTTCCATTGTCGACAGCCTGCTCGGCGTTCTGGAATACCTTCATGGCCGCGAGCCGCCCGTTATCCATCGCGACATCAAGCCGGCCAACGTCATTGTCGGCAACGATGGGGTGGTCTACCTCATCGACTTTGGCGCGGTGCGGGAAGCCATCGGCGCCGACGACCAGCAAACAGCGATCGGGACCCCCGGGTACACACCCCGCGAGCAGGCGGTGGGACGGCCGCGACCTTCCAGCGACCTGTATGCACTTGGCGCCACAGCACTGGAGATGATCTCGGGTCAGCATCCCCTGGAGTGGCACGACCGCTCAACGGGCCAGCTCGATTGGCGCGGGCGTCTCAATTGTTCGGCGTCACTCGAAGAAACGCTGGCCGGGATGCTGGCTGAAGTCCCGAGCCGATTCCCCTCCGCGACGGAGGCTCGCGCTGCTCTTCGTGGCGGCCGGGGCACACCCGCCTCGGTCCAGGTGGCCCCGGTATCCGAGGCCGCATCAGATGTCGCTGTTCCACCACCAGCCGGTCCGGTGGAGGACAATCCCGCCCCGGTCGTGTCCTCAGCGAGCAATGCGGTGGGCACTCCATCTGGAAGTACGGGCCGCTGGCTCCTTCCAGTCCTGTCAGGCGCTGCGGCGCTCCTCGTGCTGGTCTGGTTCCTCGGTCGGGGCAAGGAAGAGCGCCCCACCCCAACAAGCGCCATTGCGCCGGCCGCGCTTTCTCAAGATTCCGTCGCTAACTCGGTCCCGAAATCGACTCCCGCACCTGAACCTGCCGTTCCTGCCGCACCACAGCAGTCCCCGGGTGACGCCGCCGTGAGAGCGCCCCTGCCGGCCGCGACCCGGGACACCGCGACCACCGCCGTCGCACGTGACACCAACCCGGTGTCCTCTCCGCAAAGAGACAGTATGGCGATCGAATGTGCCCGGCTCCTCGAGAGGGTCAGTCTCGGTGAAGCCCTGACCGAACGAGAGGCCACCCGGCTCAGTCGATTCTGCAAGCGTGGGAGCCCCTGAGATCGGCCTCCACATGTTCACCCTTCGCTCACCGGTTTTCGTACGTATGCGCTCACTTTGGAGTGGTCAGCTGATACGCGGGTTGCAGGTCTCCCTGGTGCTCACAGCCCTCGGAGCAGGCTGTGCGTCAGCTCCGGCTCCGGCTGCCACGCCCACACCGGCAGGCGACCTCGATCCCAAGGGCGCAGCGCAGCAGATGGCTGCCGATCTCTCACAACAGATCGGCAGCGTGTCGGGTGATCGCACTCTGGTGATCGATCCCCTCATCGACAAGGTCACGGGGCAGCAGACCACACTGTCGTCCGGGCTCGAAGCCGAGCTGACTCCGGCGCTCGCCGCAGCGCTCAAGGGAATGACCATTCTCCCCTTTGACGCCGAGGGTGCGAACAAGGCGCGCTACGTCGTTGCGGGGAGTGTGTCGCGAACCAATCCCCCCGATGGCTTTTCGGTGAACGCCTCGCTCACCGACCGGCCAACCGGTCTGGTGGTCGCGCAGACCGCAGCGCGTTTTGTCGCCAAGGGCGCCGACGCGTCGCCCACACGTTTCTACGAAGAGAGCCCATCACTGGTCCGTGATCGATCCGTCGAGGGCTACGTCAAAACCTCCGAAACCAGAAAGGGCTCCGCTGCCGACGCGTTGTATGTCTCGCAGATCCCCACCGCGGGACTGCTCGCCCAGGCGCTGGCCGCCTACAACGCCTCCAAGTGGCAGGAGGCGCTCGACGCCTACACCGCGGCAGCAGCTCGGCCCGATGGACAGCAGCTCCGCACGTTCAATGGCGTCTACCTGAGCAACATCCGACTCGGCCGTACCCGGGAGGCGGAGGAGGCCTTCGGCCGAATCGCCGCGCTCGGGCTGGCGACGAACAATCTCTCCGTGAAGCTGCTCTTCAAACCCGGGAGCAGTGCCGAGTTCTGGCCCGGCCGCGATCTGGCCGGTGTCTACCCCATGTGGCTGCGCCAGGTCGCTCGCGCCATGCAGCGCACCGAGAGCTGTCTGAATGTGGTTGGCCACACCAGCAAAACCGGAACCGAAGCAGTGAACGACCGTTTGTCCCTCGCTCGGGCCGAGACAGTGCGACGCCTCCTGGTGGGCGAGGTGGGTTCGCTGTCGCGGCGGCTCAAGGCAAATGGGGTCGGTTTCCGCGAAAATATCATCGGGTCGGGGACCGATGACGCGGCCGACGCCGTAGACCGCCGCGTGGAGTTCAAGACGGTGGAATGCAGCAGCCCTTAGACGCATTGACCCCGGCGGTGCCGCGCGCTTGGTCGCGCCACGTCCACCGTGTTTGTTGCGTTTGCAGATCAGTCGGCGCGCAGGTCCGAAGAGGCGGCTCGCGCCGCCGCGACCTCACGGGCCCGAAACTCCCCCGTCGCCCGCATCGGGAGTCCGTCTGACGACTCGCTCACCGCAAGCTCGACAACGAACTTCGCCCCACCTCCCGGCGCGTCACCTACCTCGATCGTGCCGCCATGCTGCAGCACCAGATCACGCACCACGGACAGCCCAATGCCACTGCCGCCGGTGGTACCGCGATCACCCAAGCGGACAAAGGGCTCCCAGACACGTTTTCGCTCGCTGGCCGGTACACCGGGCCCCTGATCCGAGACCGTCAAGCGCGCACGATCAGCCACGCGTTCCAGTTCGATGTTCACCACCTGCCCACGCGGCCCGTACTTGAGCGCATTGTCGATCAGGTTCACGACCACCTGGCGCATCGCCCGCGGATCAACCAGCGCAAAGATGCGCGACGGGGCATCGGCCACGATCCGCATCCCTCGCTGCGCCGCCACCTGGACGTAGCCCTCGACGACTTCCTCAATCAGTTCGCCCAGATCGGTGCGTTCCTTCTCGATCCGCACCCGGTCGGCATCGATGTGGGAGAACAGCAGAATGTTCTCGACGAGGTCACCGAGCCGCCTCGACTCACGACTCACGATGCCTAACCAGTGCGTGCGCTCTTCGTCGTCCCGCTCGCGGCGCAGCAGGAGCGTTTCGGTGAACATCCGGATTTGCGCGAGTGGGGTGCGCAGTTCGTGTGAGACACTGGCCACAAAGTCGCGGCGTGCACGGGTGAGCTTCTGTTCGCGAAAGAGCGCGACCCCGGCAAACACGGCAAAGAGGAGCGAGACCAGTGGCAGGAGCGAATCGAGCGGAAGTGGGAATCTCCACTTCACGGCCCCATCCGAGCCCGTGAAGGCCCAGAACACCTGCGCATTGCTGCCCTTGAGCGAGAGCCGAAGATCGGCCAGCAGGGTGGGGTGGAGCGTGGCCTGCACCCGCAGCACCGTACTCCCGGTGTTCCGCGGCGATTCCCCACCGAGCCCCGGATACGGAGGTCGTGAATCGTAGAGGATGCCGCCTGCCTGGTCGATGAGACGAATGGCAATGAGTGAATCGTTTCCCGCGGCCACGTTCCCCGGCTCCATGCCGGGCTGAATGAACGACGCCGGCACCAGGGGGAGATCACGCATCACGGCGTCGCCCACGGACTTCCACCCAGCTGTTCGCGTGTAGGTGTAGCCGTACACGGCGAGCACACGACCCTTGCTGTCGCGCAGCGGCGCCGACGCCATGGACAGCAGCTCGGGAAGTTCGGTGATGAGCCACACCATCGGCTCCATACGGCGATCGCGAGCGGGAGGCGCGTCACGCAGCAGCGCGAGCACACCGTTCCGCACCTCGTCCCGGCTCGCGGCCCCCTCACCGACATACGCGCCGGTGTTCACATCAAACACGAAAAAACCGCGGTTGGCGTCGCCCAGGGCAAACCCGATCGCGTCCATCTCGCGTGAGGCATCTTCGACAAAACGCGCAAAGGAGGGCGCCGCTTCACCAGGCCGCGGCCGAGCCCCGTAGATGCTGGACAGAATCCGGACACGAGTGCCTTCGAACACACCAAACGCACGGTCGGCAAAGAGCCGGGCACCCAGGCTCGCATACTCGCGAATGGCCTTGTCCGCTGTCTGGGTGCGGCTTTCGTTGAGCGACCGAAAGGCCATCGCGCTCACCACCGACAACCCGGTCATCAGCAGCAGGAGCACGAGAAACACCACCGTCCCGGCGGCGGGGCGGTGGTCGCTGTTCCACAGGTCACGCAGCCGGTTCACGCCTCTCCGCGCAGGATGGCACCAACCCGGGCGCGGGTGGACGCGCCCAGCTTGAAGAGCACCTGCTCGGTGTGGTTGCGGGCCGTGTAGGTGCTCAGCCCTAACGATTCGGCGATCTCGGCGTTGGACATGCCACGGGCCAGGAGTCGTGACACCTCCACCTGACGTTCGGTGAGCCCGTACTGCTGCTGCAATGCTTCGTCGGTCATCGACCCACCCGTTGGCGGCCCATCCTCGAGGGTCGCGCGACGCAGATGTGCGCCAATACGCGCCATCAGCTCCACCACGCCAAACGGCTTGGTCACGTAGTCGTCGGCACCGAGCCGGAAGCCCTTCACCTTGTCCGACTCCAGCCCTCTGGCACTCAGAATCAGCACCGGTGACTGCACGCCGCGGCTCCGCATCTGTTCGAGCACAAAGTAGCCGTCGCGGTCGGGAAGACCCAGATCGAGCACCACCAGGTCAGGTACCTCGCGCGTCACGCATGTCAGGGCATCTCTCGCCGTACCGGCCACCGAGACCTTGTGCCCTTCATGCTCCAGGTTGCGCTTGAGGCCGTTGGCGAGGTCGACGTTGTCTTCTACAATGAGGATTCGCTTCATGGCTGCACGCTCAATTTGCGGTCGGAGGGCGACGGGGGCGATAGTCGCTGAAAGCTGCTTCCCCCCGACGCGCTCCTCTTGGGTGGTTTGACCCATACCTCGGCCTCCCCGCTGACAAGCAGGCCTACTGGCGGCTGGTCAGGTTCTCGAGGGTGATGCGATACTCCCTGTCCTTGGCGTCGTACTTGATGGAGTAGGCGCCGGGATACATGCCCGCCTTCGACACCCTCTGCGCGGTTCCGACCGGCAGCGTGACCCCTTCAGGCTTGTCCTTCATGGACTCGATATAGGCCTTGGTGATCATGGGTTCGGCGAAGATGAAACGGCCATCCCAGGTCCCATAGAGGAACGTGGTCGTGAATGCCTTGCCAGCTGGCGGCGGCTGGAGTTCGGGCGATGAGGTGGGATCTACCCAGTGCATCCCCATGAATGGGACCGCGACAGCCGGGGCCGGTGCCCCCGCGAGCACGGAGAACGCCACATACCCGTTCGGCACAAACGCGGCAGACGGGAAGGCGGCCGCTTTGGAGGCCCAGGCTGGGTTGGTGGGGACGATCGACTCGCGCTCGGCCGACGTGATGTTGTAAAAGTGAAAGTCGAAGTGCGGCAGCGTGTAGACGTGCTGCGGTTCGTGGCCAGCGGGGTTCCAGTCCAGCATCACGTGGTCGAAGCCGGTCGTGGTCGCCTCCGAGGGGAGCTGCAGGACCAGCATGGCCGCCGAGGGCATGCCCGGCATGGGAGTAGTGGGCAGCCCGCGCATGGCCGACTCGGAGAGCGCCACGCCTAACGACTTTGGAGCACCACTGCGATCCACCGTGACAAAGGTGCGTGCGGTGCCCTCACCCAGGGTCTGGGCCGGACCGTAGGCTCGGCGGTCACCCGAGGGTGACGTGCTTTCCTTGCCGCACGCAACGATGGTGGAGACCAGCATGGCGCTGCCCATGACAGCGCGAACGACACGAAGGAGAAAGTGGTTATACATGGCATCGCCGCTCGATCGGCGCAGGGTTGGTGTAGGCGCAAGTCCGTTGCGCACCCTGATGATCGCCATGGGCCACGTGTCGCGAATGAGGCGTGTGACCCGGGTGATTCGACCCGGTGGACGGGTCGCGATCCGGCGTTAGGCGCCGAAGCGCTTGAGATTCCGCTCCTTCGCCTTGAGCGCCTCGGCTTCGCGCGTGCGGGGCGGCGCGTGTGCGGTCAGCCCACGCAGCAGTTTGAGCGCGGCGGCGTGCACCTCCTCCACCGCCACGTTGAACGCCGCCTCGTTGGCGCGCGAAGGACGGGTCGACCCACTCAGCTTCCGCACAAACTGAAGCGCCGAGGCGCGCACCTCATCTTCGGTGGCTGGCGGCTCGAAGTTGTGCAGCACCTTGATGTTCCGGCACATGACTCACGGCTCCGCTGACGCGACGCCGGAAAACTATCCCATCACCACCCGTTCCTGCATCACGGCCTCGAACTGCTGAAACACCCTGGGATCGAAGTGTGTGCCGGCGTCCTGCCGCATAAGCGCCATGGCCTCGTCATGATCGAGTCCGGGGCGGTAGGCGCGGTCGGTGGTCAATGCATCGTACACATCTGCCACCCCAAGAATGCGCGCGCCCAGCGGGATTTCGCCGCCGCGCAGGCCGTTGGGGTAGCCGGTACCGTCCCAGCGCTCATGATGGGACTGCACCACGGGGAGCACGTCATCGGGGAACTCGATATCGGCCAGCAACTCCACGCCTAACGTGGGATGCGCCTTCATCAGCGCCCACTCCTCGTCCGTCAGGCGGTCGGGTTTGTTGAGCACCTCGGCCGGGATGCTGATCTTGCCAACGTCGTGCAGCAGGGCGCCGACCCGGAACCAGAACAGACGGCGCTGCTCAAACCCCATCCGGCTGGCAATCGCACACGCGAGGTCGGAAACCCGCACACAGTGTCCCTGTGTGTAGAGGTCTTTCGACTCGATCGATTCTCCCCAGCGCCGTACGATTTCGAGGAAGGGTGTTTCCACGTGGCGGCTCGTCGCGCGAAGGACGTAATGTCATAGCTGGTACGCGCTCCCGTAAAGAGGCGGTGCCTAACATTAGCGTCAGCTGAGAATGCGCTGCCTGACGAGTAGCCCGATTGTGACCTGCCGCACAAATGCAGTTCAGCGGCCTCGCAGCTCCTTGCGGATCACCAGTTTGAGGCCGGACCACGTCTCGTCGACGGCGCAGACCTTGATATCCACCAGCCCTATGGGAAGGCAGAGTTCGCGAATGGTGTCTTCGGTTATGGTGGTCGGCACCTTCGATGTTTTCTTCGGCCACGACACCCAAATGGCGGCATCAGGCTTGATCCGCTCGCGCAGCCTGACGAGTGCGTCGCCCAGTGCCTTGCGATCGGTCATGAAGAGATGGAAAACATCGGCGCTGGCGGTGAAGCGCGAGGTGATCTTCACCCCTGCCGGAAGGGGAGCCAGCAACCTGGCATAGTTTGGCGGCGCCCCAGTGGTCACCACCACCGAGCCCTCACTGATCCCGAGCTTCTTTGCGAGGGGGGTTCCCGAGTAGCCGACGGGCATGGCCTAACGAATTGGATGGTGAAGGCGCGCCGTCGTCGTCCCTTCCTGGGGGGCGAAGGCGGGGGAAGGAACCCCTGAATCTGCGCCCGGAACGCCCTCCTGTCAGGCCAACCAGCGCCAGCCGCCGCTCGCGGGGGTAACTTCCTCTCCCCGTCCACTCCGCCCATGCCGTCGACACACGTCGTCACCACCCTCAGCGACCGGGTGCTCGCCATCGAGCTCCTCCGTCGTGAGAAGAAGAACGCCATCACCACCGAGATGTACGCCGCGCTGGCCGAGGCGTTTGAAGAGGCGGCCGAGGCGCCGGGGGTGGCTGCGGTCCTGCTGCACGGCCAGTCCGACCTCTTCACCGCCGGCAACGATCTCGCGGACTTCCTCTCTCCCGCCGCGCGGGAGACCCGCTCCGCGATCCGGTTTCTGCACGCCATTGCGAGCTTTCCCAAACCGGTGGTAGCGGCGGTTGGAGGCCCGGCGATCGGGATCGGCACGACCATGTTGTTCCACTGCGATCTCGTGGTCGCGGGCGAAGGCACCCGGTTCCAGCTGCCCTTCGTCAAGCTCGGACTCTGCCCCGAAGGTGGCTCGAGTGCCCTTCTCCCGCAGATGGCCGGACATCGACTGGCGGCCGAACTCCTGCTCCTGGGCGAACCCTTCGATGCCCACAAGGGACGTGAGGCAGGGTTCGTCAACATGGTGGTCGCTGACAGCTCAATTCTCGAGACCGCCCGGGCCCTCGCGCTCAAGCTCGCCCAGCAACCCGCCGACGCCATGCGTACCTCGAAAGCGCTCCTCAAGCGCTCCCCGGGACGCACCTCCCTCGAGGCCATCGAAGACGAGTACCCGCACTTCGAGCGCCTCATGCAGTCGCAGGAAGCCCGTGACATCTTCCGCGCCTTTCTCCAACGCAAGTAGTCCGCACGGCGAACCACCTGCAGCCGATCACCAGTCGCCGCATCACCAGCTACCCCAACGCTCATGACGTTCAGCTTGCGCTCCCTTATTGTGCTCTCCCTGGTTGTGTCGCCCCTGCAGGCACAGGTCGCGGGGGTGACGGGCACACTCGTGGTGACCAACAAGACCCCCGCCACCGCCTCCATCATCGATGTAGGATCGGGACGTCTCCTCGCTACGCTGCCCACCGGCCAGGGCCCGCATGAGGTGGTGATCTCACGCGACGGCTCCACCGCCGTGGTCACCGACTACGGAGCACAAACTCCGGGCAACTCCCTCACCGTCATCGATGTGCCCGGCCTCAGGGTCGCACGCACCATTCCGCTTGGCGAGTACCGGCGCCCGCACGGCATCGTTTTCCTTCCCGGTGACTCCCTTGTTGCCGTGACCTCAGAGACAAACAAGGCGGTGATCACAGTCCACGTGCGGACGGGAGCGCTGGTACGCGTCGCCATGACCAACCAGCTGGGTTCACACATGGTCGGCGTAGTCGCGAGCGGAGTGAAGGGCTACACCGGCGATATCGGAAGCAATACCGTGACGGAGCTCGACATGGTGTCAGGCGCCGTGCTTCGCCGTTTCGATGTCCCGGCACAGCCCGAAGCCGTCAACGTTACTCCTGACGGACGTGAGGTCTGGGTTGGGAGCAATGCCACCGGCAAAGTCAGTGCAATCGATCTTTCGTCAGGCACGGTCACGACGGCGGCCGAAGGCTTCAGCTGGCCGTATCGGGTGCTCTTCACGCCAGACGCCTCCCTCGTCATGCTCCCGGACTACCGCGGCGACGCCCTGCGTTTTGTGGAACGGGTCACCCGCAAAGAGCTCGGCCGGCTCACCCTCGCCGGGGCGGGGCCACAAGGCATCACGTTAGGCGATGGGGCGCGGACTGCCTTTCTTTCGCTCAGCAACGAGGGCCGGGTCGCCATCATCGACGTGGCGTCGCGAACGGTTAAAGGCCACGTGGCGGCCGGCGAAACCCCGGACGGAGTGGCGTGGGCGAGTCGGGTGCTGGCCCGATAGGTCTGTTACAGACGTCGACATGACACCGGCGGCGCTCCACTCACGTACGACCTCGAACGCTTCAGAATCGTCGCAGGGGGGTCTGGCCGGATGAATGTGGTTGCGCTGTTCAACAACGTACGTGTCGGCATCGACGCCCTGCGGATTCATCCGCTGCGCACGCTGCTATCGATCCTTGGCATCATCATCGGGTCGGCCTCGCTGGTGGCCATCATGGCGGTGAGCGATGGGGTGATGGCCTTCATCCGGGGGCGCATCGAGCATCAGACGTCGGTGCAAGTGGTCAGCCTGGGCTCGCGCACCAGCGACTTCCGGGGCGGTGAATGGGTGCGCATCAACGACTATCCGGTGTTCACCGAGCAGGATGCTGCCGAAGCAGGTCGTGAGATCCCCGGTGCTGCGTCCACGACCCTCCTCCTCTCGGCGTCAGCGACGGCTCGCTATCGAAGTATCGAACGCCGAATGTCGCTCACGCTCGGCGGGGCGACACTTCCCGATTTCGGAGAGGTCAAACTCGCCGCCGGGCGTTTTTTCAGCGCCACCGAAGCGAGTCATGGTCGTGGCGTGATAGTGCTGAATCACGAACTCGCGCGTGAACTGGCCTCGGGACGCGCTGCTGCCGATCTGCTGGACGAGGAAGTCCGCGTGGGGCGCGGTGTGGTGCGGGTTATTGGGGTGATGGAACGCGACCCGTACGAAGACCCCCGCAACCCGGTGTTCCGGGGATACCTCCCGTATCGTGCGTTAGGCACGGTACTCGAACCACCACCCTCCGGTCGCTTCACGCCAACCATCGAGCTCAAGGCGTCCAACGTGGAAGGGGTCAACCGGCTCAAGGAAGGGGCGCAGGATTGGCTCGCCCGGCGGTATTTGCGCTGGGAAGAGCGAGTACGCGTGAATGTCCGGCTCGAGCAACTCGCCGAGGTGGAACGCGGAATCCTGCTTGCCAAGATCTTCCTCGGCACCCTCGTCGGGATTTCCCTCGTCGTCGGCGGCATCGGCATCATGAACGTGCTCCTCGCCAGCATTGCCGAGCGGACGCGAGAGATCGGGATTCGCAAAGCGATCGGAGCGAGCAGCCGCGATATCCGCAGTCAGTTCCTCGCCGAGTCGGTGGCGATATCGGCGGCCGGGACGCTGCTCGGGGTGGTTGTCGGAATTGCACTGGCACTCGTGACCACCGCAGGCTTTCGCTTCTTCACGGAGGCGCCGGTGTACCCGGTGATCACTCCGATCACGCTCTTGATTGCGTTAGGCACCTCGGCACTGATCGGCTTGTATTCGGCACATACCCGGCACGACGTGCGGCACGTCTTCAGCCGATCGCGGCGATCGGGATCGAGTAGCGAGCGCTTACGGCGTACGCTCCGGTCGCGCCCGCAGGTCAGGGAATGGCGACCGCGCCTTTGAGGTCTGCCACACGATAGACTCGCCCGCCTCGAATGACCGTCTCCGTCCGGGAGAGGTCGCTGAGGCGATCGAGCGGCCGTCCATCCACGATCACCAGGTCCGCAACTTTGCCGGTGGCAATGCTCCCGTAGTCGCGCTCCTCACCCATGAAACGCGCAGCATCGATGGTGGCAATCTGCAGGACCCTGGCGAGTGGGATACCGGCCAGCGCGTACATCTGCAGCTCACGATGGTACGTGGCACCCGTGAAGTTGTCCGTTCCCGCCACGAGCGGCACGTTGGCCTCGTACAGACGCCGAATAAGCTTCACATAGGTTGAGTCGGCGCGCTGCTGATTGGTGGATCCGCCCGCACCGACTACCGAGGCACCGCCACCAATCCAGAGGTTGAAGGTGCCATCGATCACCGTGCGATGCTGCGACAGGAACGCGATCAGCGCCTGCATCCCGGGGCTATCCACGTCGAACGTGGGTGCGACCGCCGTGGCGACGGCCGAGTAGGCGCGCATGGTGGGGAGATACAGCGAGTCGGGAAAGAAATCCGACAGCAGGAAAGCGGCATGCTGGATTTCGTCGTAGCCTAACGATACCGCCGCGCGGACCGACATGCCGCGGGGGATGTGCCCACTCAGCTTCATGCCCCGCTTCTTGGCTTCGGCAGCGATGGTCGGCACCAGGTCCGGATGCAAGACATTGTAGAGCTTGATCTGTTTGTAGCCGAGCGAGTCGTAGTGGGCCACCCAGGCACGTGCACCACTTTCGGTCGCGGTCAGTGCTTCAGAGGGTCCTGCCCATGCCAGTGGCCCCTCGATGAACCCGCCAAGGATGTACCGCGGCGAGGCAAGTTTGCCTGCGCGCTCGCGATCGCGCTGTGAGACCGCCACATCCTCGTCGGCGGCAAGGTCGCGTGCGGTGGTGATGCCCTGTGCCAGCTGGATCAGGCTCCCATAGGACTGGTTGGAGACCTGCACGTGCGCGTGCATGTCCCACATCCCTGGCAACACCATCTTGCCGCGCGCGTCGATCACGGTGGCATCCTGCGGTACGGTCACAGACGCCGCGGGGCCCACCTGGGTGATCCGATCATTCTCCACCACAATCGTCTGCCCGACACGAACCAAGCCGGTTTCGCTGTCGAACAGATCACCGCCCGTGATCGCCACTACCTTCGATGCCGCCGTACGTACGCGAGCGGACACGCGTTCCCCTTCGGCGTTGCGCCAGCGCAGCTCGATGCGCCGCAGCGCGGGAAGCAGTGCTCTCGCCTCTTCCCGCACCGTGATAAACCACTGGACGTCGCTGGCCAGCAGCTCGCCGCGCTCGTCGAGCCACACGCCGTTAGGCACACTCCCGGGCTGACCATGTAGAATCACCAATCGCGCGCGCTGTCGACGCGCGCCCAACCTCAGGGTGGTATCGGCAATGAGCTCGGCACGCAGGGTACCCCCGAACGTGAGTGCGGTCCGCGCCGGTCGGCTTAGCAGGTAGCGCGCACTCGCGGCCATCTCCCACGGCGAGGAGAAACGGAGGCCGTACCAGCCCCCGGATTCAGCGCGCGTGGTTGCCGTGTCTCGCCGTACCACGTCACCCGTCAGCTCGAGGCGTTCGGCCACCTCACCCGCGGTGTCATCGGGCCGGAGTGGGCGCGCCTCGGCGCCAAGGAATCTGCCGTCGCGCGCCAGGCGGTACCGGTTCTCCAGACGCGTGCCGCGATTGCGGTCACGATAGATGTATCGCGTGACCACTGAATCGCCGTTGCGAACCACCACCAGATCCCCCGCGCTGCGCCCGTGGTTGGTCACCACCCAGCGCGAGGTGTCGGAGGCGGAGATCAGCAGGGCGGCGAGCAGTGAGATCATGGCAAGCGAAGTGGGGCGTGGCAGACTGGTGGAGCGGTGACGGAACGATCAGGGGCCGAGAGCGACTCACGAGTCGGTGCATGGCAGAGCCCTTTCACGATCACGACGATGATACGACGCCTCCTCATGTTTTTGCCAGCACTCGCGGCCTGCGCCGAGTCGCACGGAGTCGTACCCCTCGTGGCACTCCGGCCGGTCATCGTGACGGCGGGCCTGGGGTTCAACTCGGTGTTCGAGCTTCCAGCTCAGATCACACTCAACGTGCCGTTCCAGGTCACATACGCGACGTTCGGCAGTTCCTCGTGCTCCGTGCACGAGCCTCCGGATACGGCGTTTGATGGCACACGTGTACTCATCATCCCCAGGCTGCGTGGCGTTCCAGCCGGCGCGGCATGCACCGACGACCTCGCCACCATTCGCCACACGATTACCCTCACCTGGTTCACGCCGTCCGACAGCGCGCGTTTTGTCTTGCGCGGATACAAAGCGGACGGCGTCGTCATCGAAATCTCGCGGGCCACAGCCCTTCGATGAGTGGCGGCCCGGCAGGACCGGGCCACCGCGCGGTCGAGGCCTACATCACGACCTGCACCTTCCCCGCCATCAGCGCGTTAAACGCCTTGATCTCGGTCTCCATGAGTTGCTTGAACTTGAGCCGCGCTGAGTTCAGATCCTTGCGGATGTCGGTGTGCACCTGCACCTGCGTGTCGGTCGGCCGGAAGTCGGCGCCACCAGCGACATCTCCCGCCCCTGTCCCAACTTCGCCGTTCAGCCACACGAGGTTCATGTAGACGCGGTAGCGCTCCATGAAGTACTTGTCGTCGCTGTGAACATCGGCGCGCGACAGCAGGTAGTTCTCCACCGACCACATGGTGGAATCCAGCGACTTGAGGCGCGCCACGACGTCGGCATTCCCCTGGTTGGCCTTGATCTGGTCTTCCACCTGTTTGCGCAGGGACTCCAGCCGGTTGATCATCTCCACCGACTCGTTGAGGTCCTTCGTGATCTCCTGCTGCATTTTTGTAGAGGCCTGCAGGTCAGCGACCGAGCTGGGAATGGCGGCGTCCTTGACCACGGTGAGTGCTCGCGTGGCCACCTGGCCATTCGCGCTCACCTTCATGGTGTATCGCCCCGGTGCAGCAAGCGCGCCAACGGTCTGCGGACCCTGAATCCCCCAGTGGAAGATCCCGCGGGTTTCCTTCCCCTTGAACCGGGCTTCCTCCCAGATGTGCGGGTTGTCCGGTGGGAGCGCGCGCAGCTCGGGTTGTTTGGGGCCGTCGTAGCGCAGGTCCCAGGTGAAGCGGTTCGTGCCAGTCCTGGCCTGGAAGCGCTGGGTGCGCACGAGGGCCCCGGTCGAGTCCATGACCTCCAGGAGCACTGAGTCTTTCGGCGCATCCTTGAGCTTCACCAGGATCTCTGCCGAGCCAGAGCGTCCCAGCCGAATCGCGGGGCGCGGCTCGTACACGTACACCGCTGCATCTGCGGCGACTTTGTCCTTCTGTTCGAGCGCCGTGAAGTCGCGCAGCACATACAAGCCGCGCCCGTACGTGGAGACCACGACCTCGTGCATCGCTTTCGACACCTCGATCCACGACACCGGCGCGGCTGGCAGTCCGTCCTTGAACTGCGTCCACGTCTTGCCGTCATCAAACGAGTAGTGGAAGGCATGGCCCGTTCCGGCGAGCAGCATTCCCTTGCGATTCGGATTCTCCACGACGTTGAGCACGTAGTCGAGGGGATGTGCACTCGGCAGCGCATCACTGAGCCGCGTCCACGTCTTGCCGAAGTCTGTCGTTTTGTAGATGAACGGGCGCCGGTCGTCCATCAGGTGGTAGTCTACCGCCATGTAGGCCGTGCCCGCGTCGAACGTGGATGGATAGATGCGGCGGATGATCCCCCACTCTTTCAGGCCGGTGATGTTCTTCGTCACGTTGGTCCAGGTCTTGGCGCCATCGCGCGAGATCCAGACCAGCCCGTCGTTGGTGCCGGCCCAGATCAGCCCGCGTTGCATGGGGCTCGGCGCGATCGCGAAGACCACCTCGCCGTAGAACTGGCCCAGATTGTCGCCGACAATCCCGCCTGACGAGACGATGCGCGTCGGATCCTGGGTACTGAGGTCGGGGCTGGTGACCGTCCACGTCTGACCGCGGTTGGTGGTCTTGAAGATGACCTGGCAGCCATGGTAGACCGTGTTGTGGTCGAAGGGGTCGATGGCAATCGGTGCCGACCAGTGACAGCGATATTTCGTGTCGTCAGGCGCGGAGTCGAGGGTGTGGATGGTGGGTGAGACGTGGCGTGCGCGGCCGGTGCGACCGTCGTACAACGACACCGTGGCGCCGTAGCAGGTGGCCCAGATCAGCTCCGGGTCGCTCGGCACGGGAATCGTGAACCCCGACTCACATCCACCTAACGATTGCTCCCACATGTTCGCCCGCTGAATGGCGCCGAACATTCCGGGCAACGCCTGGTCTCCGCCACGCAGATTGTACGACGGCACGTTAGGCACCGGGGTCGGCCGGTCACTCGGCCCCCGCATGGTGCAGCAGTCCTGCCGGTTGGAGTAGATCCAGTAGGGGGTGCGCTCGTCGATCGCGACGTGGTACATCTGGCCCACCGGAAGGACGAACTGCGAATACGCCTGCCCATGGTTGCGCGTTACACCCCAGCCGCCGTCACCGGTGACCGCCCAGTGTGCGGGATTCCGCTGGTCGAACCAGATGTCGTGGCAGTCGCCGCAGCCACCACCTTCGAACGGAAAGGTCTCACCACCGTCGACCGAGCGAAGCAACGACGAGTTGGCCACCAGCACTTCGAGATCATTTTCAGGGTTCACGTCCACACGGATGTAGAAACCCGCACGCCCGATCAGTCGCCGGTCCCAGCTGACCACCTTCCATTCGCCGCCACCATTGTCGGTCCGCCAGAGCGAGCCCTGGTTGGCCGTCTGGATCAGCGCATACATCCGTTTGGGGTTCGACGGCGCAATCGCCACGTCGATTTTGCCCACCGGTGACTTGGGCATCCCAGTGACCTGTCGCGTCCAGGTCTTGCCTGTGTCTGACGAGACAAACACGCCACTGCCAGGCCCCCCCGAGTTCATCACCCAGGTCTTCATTTCCACTTCCCACGTTCCCGCGATGAGGGTGCCCGGGTTTTTGTCGTCGATGTCGATGCCGGAACATCCGGTATTGGGGTTCACAAAGAGGGTGCGCGTCCATGTGGCACCGCCGTCAGTGGTGCGATACACCCCGCGTTCTTCCTGCGGCCCAGTCGTGCGGCCGAGCACACACGCAAACACGATCTCGGGATTGGTGGGGTGAATGATCACGCGTCCGATGCGTCCCGATTCCGGCAACCCACTGTTTTTCCACGTCATCCCGCCATCTGTGGACTTGTAGATCCCGTCCCCTTGCATGTCGCTGTCGCGAATGGCCCAGGCCTCGCCCGTGCCCGCCCAGACAATGCGCGGGTTGGACGGTGCCACCGCGATCGAGCCGATGGCCTGCACCGGCATGTCGTCAAAGGTCGGCACGAAGCTCCGGCCGCCATCGGTGGTCTTCCACACACCGCCCGATGCACCACCGGCGAAATACGTCATCGTATCGCCCGGGATCCCGGCGATCGCCGAGACGCGGCCTGCCGGGTTCGGACCCACGTAGGTGAACCGGGGGTCACCACTCGGCACCTGCCGAGGTCCACCGCCACGAGGCTGAGCGGTGAGAGCCAGTGGGAGGAGTGTGAAGGCTACCAGCAGGGTTCGCATGTGTCTCATCGGTGTCTGTGGAATACGTCGGGCCCCTCGCTCGGCTGCGCAAGGAGCCCGTGTCGTGAGGCTCGTGGTTCGTTCAGGACTCGCGCACTGCCGCGTTCATCGATGCGCGTGTGGGCCGTGCCCTATTTTCCCTTCGGCCAAGGCACACCCTGCTTGCGCGGCACGCTGGCAACTCCCTTGTAGGTGAACTTCTGGAGTCGCTTTCCTTCGTAGGTCTCGGTTGTGTAGATGTTGCCCTTGGAGTCCGTCGCGATGCTGTGCACCGCAAAGAACTGCCCCGGCTGACGGCCCCCGTCGCCAAATTCCGTGAGAATCGTGAGCGTCTTGCGGTCCATCACGTAGATCTTCTCGTTCTTGCCGTCCGCGAGATACAGGTAGCGCTGCGCTGCGTCACGCGAGAAGGCAATGTCCCACGTCGAGCCGTCGCCACGAGTTTTCGGCGCCACCTGCACCTCATTCACGAATTTGCCGTCCTTCTGGAACACCTGAATGCGATCATTCGGCCGGTCGCAGACGTACACCAATCCATCGTTGGTCGGCTCAGCGCAGTGCACCGGATTGCGGAACTGGCGGATGAGCGGCGCATCGGGGTTGTAGGGCCCCATGTTGGTGTCCTTGGGCGCTTCCCCATATGCGCCCCAGAAACGCTTCACCGCGCCCGTGTTCATGTCGATCACGGCCACACGTTTGTTGGCATAACCATCGGAGACATAGGCCTCGTTGGCCTTGTCATCGAACGAGATTTTTGCCACACGGCCAAAGCTCGTCTTGCTGCTGCTGTTCACGGGCTGCTTGGCCTGGCCAAACTGCGCCAGGAACTTGCCATCGTGTGAGAATTTGAGAATGTGCGAATCGCCGTTGCCGTTGCCACCAATCCACACATTGTCCTTGGCGTCGATCGACACGCCGTGATTGGACGAGGGCCAGTCGTACCCCTGTCCCGGGCCGCCCCACGAGTTGACCAGGTTGCCCGCCGGATCAAACTCGAGAATCGGCGGCGCCGAAAGACAGCACTCCCCGATCCGGCCGCCACCACCCGCCTCGGTGCGCTGATTGAGCGTGGAGTCTCCTCGATGGATGATGAAGACATGGTCCTTGGAGTCGACACCCACCCCGATCGTCGAGCCCAGGATCCAGTTGTTAGGCATGGGTTTGGGCCACATCGGATCCACCTCGAACCGCGGGGCCTGCACCGCCTGGTCTCGCGAGGCCGCCTGCAGTCGCGATTGGCCGACCCCCAGGGCCGCCACGGCGGCCGCAACGGAAAGTCCGATCAGGATCGTGCGTCGTCCGGTCATCCCTGTTCTCCCTCGTGTGGTGGCGTGCGGTGGCTCTGTCCCGAGGCTACCTTCGGGGCGTCTCCGGGGGCCAGCGCGGCCCCCTAACTAATCCCCGGGGCACCACCTCGTCCAGTGCAACTGTTGGCCGAAACCGTCACCTTCGCCGCGCATCACCTGCGTCGCGCAGCCACGCTCTCCGGTTTGGTCGCCGCGATGCTCGTGGTGTCGGCAGTTCCCGCGCGCGCGCACGAAATCCCCAGCCGCGTGTCGGCCATCGTGTACGTCAAACCCACCGGGTCACGCCTCCAGATCCTCGTGCGCGCACCGCTCGGCGCCATGCGGGACATGGATTTTCCGCTCAAGGGCGCCGGGTACCTCGACGTCGACCGCGCCCAGCAGCACTTCCGCGACGCGGCCCAGCTCTGGCTCGCCGATTACATCCATCTCTTTCAGGACAGTCGGCAGCTCGAGGGCGGGCAGGTGGTGTCCGCGCGGGCGTCGCTCCCATCCGATCGTGCCTTTGCGGAGTTCGCGACCGCACTCGCCCATGTGAATGGCCCCCCACTCGGCAGTGACACCGAAATTCCCTGGCAGCAAGCCATGCTCGATGTGCTGCTCGAGTATCCCATCACCTCCGAAAGTGCGCAGTTCGCCATCGAGCCCTTTCTCGCCCAACTCGGGCTGCAGACCACCACGGTGCTGCGCTTCCTCCCCGCCGGCGGGAGTGAACGCGTCTTTCAGTACACTGGCGATCCCGGTCGCGTCGAACTCGATCCTGGCTTCTGGCACGCGGCCTGGCGTTTTGTCGCCCTGGGCTTCCGGCACATCCTTGATGGCGTCGATCACCTGCTGTTTCTCCTTTGCCTGGTGATTCCGGTCCGGCGGTTACGGCCACTCATCGGCATCGTGACCGCCTTCACCGCCGCGCACTCGGTGACGCTTATCGCGTCAGCCTCGGGTTTCGCACCCGATGCCCTCTGGTTTCCGCCGCTGGTCGAGACACTCATTGCCCTCTCCATCCTCTTGATGGCCTTTGAGAACATCCTCGGCGCACATCTCGAGCGACGGTGGATGCTGGCGTTCGGGTTCGGTCTGATTCACGGCTTCGGCTTTTCGTTTGCACTCCGGGAGTCGCTGCAGTTCGCCGGCTCACATCTCCCTACCTCGCTTCTTTCCTTCAATGTGGGAGTCGAGCTGGGCCAATTGCTGGTGGTGGCAATCGCTGTGCCCGTGTTGTCACTGACCTTCCGGCGTGTCGCCAACGAACGAATGGTGACCATCCTGCTCTCGGCCCTTGTGGCGCACACCGCGTGGCACTGGATGACGGAACGCGGTGCCACACTTCGTGAGTATGACTGGAGCCTCCCGGCGGCCGACGCGACGTCTGGCGCCGGTCTGATGCGGCTGGCCATGCTGGCCCTGATTGTTGGTGTGGTGGCTTGGGGGACACGCGCGCTCATCCGTCGCGTGGGCGGAGCGACAACACCGGACCCCGACGTTTTGCAGAACATTCAACCCTCGCAACCATGAACTCCCGTCCTCTCCTTGCCGCCGCCCTGCTTCTCCTGCCCCTCAGCAGTGGCGCGCAACCGCGAATTCCGGCGATCGACAAACTCTTTGCCGCGTGGGACCGCGCCGATTCGCCCGGGTGTACCGTTGGCGTGCTGCAGCAGGGAAAGTGGCTGTACAAGCGCGGATACGGGTCGGCCAACCTCGACTACCGGCTGCCTAACGGTCCCGACAAGCTCTACTACGTCGGCTCCGACTCCAAGCAGTTCACCGCGGCGGCGATTGCCATTTTGTCACTCGCCGGACGTATCAGCCTCGACGACGATATCCGGAAGTATTTTCCCGAGATGCCGGATTACGGCACCCCCGTGACCGTGCGGCAGCTGGTGTATCACACCGGCGGTTTGCGCGACATCTATGTGCTCATGGCGCTGGCCGGGAAACGCCTGGAAGATGTCTTCACCGACGCCGACGCCTTGCAGCTCATCGCCCGTCAGAAGGAGCTCAACTTTCGCCCTGGCACGGACCACCTCTACTCCAACTCCGGCTACTTCCTGCTGGGTCAGCTGGTGAAGCGCGTGACCGGCCAGTCACTTCGTGTTTTCGCCGACTCCGCGATCTTCCAACCGTTAGGCATGACCCGCACGCACTTCCACGACGACCCGGGTCATGTCATGCCGGGGCGGGCGATGGCCTACGAACCCGACGGCAAAGGCGGGTTCACCCTCTCCTATGTCCAGAACTTCGACAAGATCGGCGCCGGTGGCTTGTACACCACCCTCGACGACCTGCAGAAGTGGGACGAGAACTTCTACACAAAGAAAGTTGGCGGTGACGCCCTGCAGCGCCTCATTCACGAGCGGGCCGTGCTGGCCAGTGGCGACACCCTTCCCTACGCCTTCGGCAACAACGTCTCCACCTATCGCGGGCTTCGGGTCACCGAACACAGCGGCGCACTCATGGGCTTCAAGGCGAACATCCTGCGCTTTCCCGATCAGCACTTTACCGTGCTGGCGCAGTGCAATCTCGGCACGATCGCACCTGATGCACTGTCGTACCGCATTGCCGACCACTTCCTGGCGACGAAGCTCGGGCCTCGGCCGACACCACGCGCGATGCCGGCTCCTGCCCAGCGGACCGCGCCCTCACGTGCGTCTGAGGCATCGTTGGTCGGGACGTACTACTCACCGGAAGTGGACGCAACCTGGGTAGTCCGCGCTGTGAATGGCGGACTGGTCGTGGACCGGCCACCAGGACGGAGTGACACCTTGACCGTGTCGCCAGAAGGAACGTATCGCGCCGCCGGGATCACGCTGACCTTTGCGCAAGGCGCTACCGGCTTCTCGGTAGCGGCCGGTCGGGTTCGAAACATCCAGTTCACGAAGCGATAGTCGAGTGCGCCCTCGTTATGCAGCGGTGGCCCTGTGTACGGGCCTGTGGTGTGCAGCCTGCACGGGGCCGGCAACACCCAATGCCGTAGTCAACGACCTCAGCATGTCAGCCGGTGTTGGAACCCACGGGAGACGAACGATTGCCCTCGAGGCGCGGACGGCGCACTGGGCTCCCTCGTCCAGCGACGGACCAACACTGGAAGTGGCCGCATTCGCGGAGGTCGGCAAGACACCGTCCGTGCCCGGGCCCCTGATTCGTGTGCAGATTGGGGACACGGTGAGCCTGACCCTGGCGAACCGGCTCAGTGACACGCTGCTCGTCTCCGGTCTGCTCGATCCTCGATCAGGCGACACGCTGCTTGTTGCGCCCGGTGCTACTGGCACCGCAAAGTTCGTCGCTCGGTATCCCGGTTTGCATGGGTATGCCGGACGCACACGACGTGGGGCGCAACAGCGGTTTGGCGGGCGCGGCGGACAACTCGTCGGCGTGATCGCCGTGGATTCGATCGCGGCACCCCCAGACCGGATTTTCGCAATTACGGCCTGGGCTGGCGCACCTCCCAGCGGGGGAGACTCGACCTTTGTGCTGGCCATCAACGGCAAGATGTGGCCACACACCGAACGCCTGCAGCTGGCAGTTGGTGACACTGCACACTGGCGCGTCATCAACTTTGCCGGAAGTGTGCACCCCATGCACCTGCACGGCGCATACTTCCGTGTGGACGCCCGTGGCACACGAACCGGCGATACGGCCTACACTGCGGCACAACAACGGCTCGCGGTCACCGAAGTGCTCAACATCGGCGAAAGCATGACCATCTCCTGGAGCCCGGCCCGCGCAGGACGATGGCTCTTTCATTGCCACGACGCCTTTCACGTCGAGCATGAAATGGAGGCCAATCTCCCGGTCGCTGCGGAGATGTGGCGCATGGCGCTGCTCGGAGATACCACGCCACTCCCAGCGGCAAGGCACGTCGGCGGGTCGAGTACCCACGGCATGTCGGGCCTTGTGATGGGAATCGATGTGACGGGCCCCGATGATGTGGCCCCCCCACTGACCGCACGCCGCATCGACTTGAGTGTTCAGCAGCGTGCTCGCGTGTTTGGAGATTCCGTTGGCATCGGCTTTGTGCTTGCCTCTCCAAACGCCATTCCCGGCGATTCCATCACCATTCCCGGCCCACCCCTGATTCTCACACGCGGTGAGCCGGTGGCGATCACGGTGCACAACCGCCTGAGCGAACCAACCGCAGTGCACTGGCACGGCATGGAGCTCGAGAGCTACTTCGATGGGGTAGGTGGATGGAGCGGCTCGGCGAGGCGCGTCGCGCCTTCAATTGCGCCAAGCGACTCCTTTGTCGCGCGATTCACGCCACCGCGCGCCGGCACCTTCATGTACCACTCACACTTCTCGGAAGTACGGCAGATCTCGTCAGGCATGTATGGCGCGATGATCGTGCTGGAGCCCGGACGGCGATGGAACCCGGATCGTGATCGGGTGGTGGTGTTTGCCGTCGCAGGGACCAGTGATACCGCGTCAGTTGTCGCCCATCGGTCAAAGCAGCCGCTGCAGGCTGGCGTGTCGTATCGCTTCCGCTTCATCAACATTGCTGCTGCTGACGTAGTGGACGTTGAGGCGTTGCAGGGTGAGAGTGCACTGACGTGGCAACTGGTGGCAAAGGATGGTGCGGACCTTCCTGTGCCGCTAACGCGGCCGGCGCGCTTTGCGCTTGGCCCGGGGGAAACCATGGATGTAGTCGTTGCGCCACGACGCGGGGCGCTGACTCTCCGCGTGAAAAGCTTCAACAACTTCGACGCCGTTTTCCCGGTGCGCTGAGACCATACGCGTCGCCCCCACACGCCTCGTCAGCATCACCGACCGAGCTTCCCTACACCCGGCCTAACGCTTTGACCAGAGCGCGATAACCCCACAAGCTGACTGCTGGGTCGCCATACTTCGTGGCACTGATGACGGCCCGACAAACACCTCGATGGCCTCCAGCTCCGACGGGCGGATGACATTGTTCACGTTGTCGACCTCGCCAAGGTTCAAGCCATCGAGATACACAATAACGGCAGTGCACGGGTTCAAAAGCGACGAGCGCTCAGCACGGGTCACATAGACATAGTCCCCAAACACCCTGAGGCCCGGCACCCCCTCGAGCGCCTGCGCCAGGGTAGCCGCCCCACGCCGTTCGATGTCAGCGCGCAAAAGAAGACGACCACCTCTCCGCGCATCCTGCAGATCGCGATTGCGTCCCTGGCGTAGGAGCCAGGCGGGGAGGGCCTCTTCCTCCACAACAACCCGGTTCAGCATGGGCGGCAGCGGCACGAGCATGATCGTAACCGTCGAGTCCGACGGTGACGGGGTGAGGAGTCTCCCGCGAAATCCGATCCGTGTGGCATAGACCCACGCCGGCAGGCCGGAGCCGGGCCACGTAAAGCTCCCGGTTGAGTCGGTTCGTCGCTCGGCCTTCTCGTCGGGGAAACGGAGCCTGACACCAGGAATGGGTGCGCCAGACAAACTGTCAATGACGCGAGCACGGCGCGGCTGATGAACGACGCCCACTGCGCTGTGCTCCGCTGTCTTTGCTACGGGCAGGCTGGATCGATGTTGCGCACTGACGCCCGGCCACAGGAGCGGATGCACCAGAACAAGGAGGCGCGTGGACAGAGGCATCTTGCGACAAATGTCAGCCGTGGCCCCCGGCCAGGCAAGCTCATCCGCTTTTGCGACGCAGAGGAGTCAATATCTACCGATGGAACGCTGCGCAGGAGGAAACCGATGGCAGCTGCGTCCGATAGTTACCGCTTTGACCAGAGCGCAATGACACCGCAACCGGACTGCGGGCCCGCCATACTTCGCGGCACCGACGACGGCCCGACAACACCTCGATTGCCTCCAGCTCCGACGGGCGGATGACATGGTTCATGTTGTCGACCTCGCCGAGGCTTGAGCCATCGAGATATACAACTACGCCAGCACACGGCCTTTCGATCGAGCTTCTCCGTGCCCGGGGTACGTAAACCACATCCCCTTCGACCTTAAGCCCAGGCACGCGCTCGAGCACGTTCGTGAGGAAAGGACTGCCGAGGCGTTCGATGTCAGCGCGCAAGAGAAGGCGGCCTCCTCTCCGCGCATCCATCAAGTCGCGATTGCGTCCCTCGCGTCTGAGCCAGCCAGGAAGGGCCTCTTCCTCCACGACAACCCGGTCCAGCATGGGCGGCAGCGGCACCAGCATGATGGTGAACGTCGAGTCCGACAGCGATGGAGTGAGCAGCCGCCCGCGAAATCCTATCCGCGTGTTTACTGCTGGGTCGCGCCTGGTTGGCCGCGCGATTGGAAGTTTTGAGGTCGCGCGCTTTGTCAGCGATAGCTTGCCCGCGATACTCGCAGAGCGCTCAGGGGTTGTCCCGGCCAACCCCTGATTTGAGGCACAGATCGAGCCTCGACCATGTGAGCGTCGTGTACGCTTCGGCCCTTCATGCATCGCACCGTGACCGCGCGCGAATGGAACCACCGGGGCGGAATCACGAACTCTCGAAGCCTTCGACTACTTGCTGGGTCACAAAACGGGCGCCCAAAGTGCTGTCGCACCCGCATTGCCGAACACTTCCCGGCGATGAAGCTTGGGCGACGCGTTCGAAGGAGTCTCAGGTCGCGCCGGGGGCATTTTCCATCGTGGCGGGACGAGTACGCAACATCTGGTTCAGCCGCCGCTGACCTCTCGATCGCCCTCACGAACAAAACGCTCCAGCAGCTGCGTGACACCCAGCGCTGGAGCCCAATGGCGGATATACGCCATATCAAGCCTTGTCGCGTTGAGCCGGAGGAGGTTCTTCAGGTCGCGTTTCTGCACCGCGGACTGCTCGTCGCCCAGCCGGTACCAGCGGAGCTTGGCGAGCACAAGGTCCTCGGCGGTACACACCCGGATGGATCGTGACCTGCCGGACAGCGTCACGCTGATCGCTCGCGTGAGCGCGGACTCGCTGAAGGCCGAGTCCAGGGGAAACACGTCGACCTTCAGGTACGATTCGTTATGAATCAAGTTGAAACTCGACGAGGTTGCGATGGCACGACGCGCTTGTTCCTCGTCGCCGATGAAGTGCGCCTCGAGATCGCGGAAGACAAGGGCCACGCTGGTCGGGTCGAGAGCAGCTACAAGGTCCACGTCATTGGTCGCTCGAAACTCCCCGTGCAGGGCTCCGGCCACTGATCCCGTGATGTAGTAGCCGACGTGTTGCCGATCCAGCGATGCGACGACGAGCTCGACGACATCGGCAAGATCTGAAACCTCAGCCATCCTTCTGCGCCCGGGCAATCATGGTGCTCAGGCGCAGCGCCTCGTCCGGCCCATACATCTGAATCAGCAATCGCTCGCGTGCGATTGTCTGGTCGGCGTCGGGACCCACGTAACGGCGCGCTCCTTCGACCGTCATCTGCCTGGCGAAGTCGCTGAGCGCAAACATCCGCGCCAAGCGCTCGCTGTGCGACAATGAGTCGAGCAGGGCGCGATGTCGCGCGGTGGTGGCCTGGTCGGTGTCGTGTGCTGAGGTCATGAGAGTTCGCAGGGGCGTCCACTCAATCTACGCGCGCTCGGGTACTCGCGCGCTGGTGTCCGGCCGCGCGACCTCCAGCTTCGCCCTTGCGACCCAGGACGAGGGTCAGGCAACAGCGCCTGACCCCTCACCGGTTATCTCCAGCTCAGATCGTGCTTCGAGATGGGCAGCGTGCGGACACGTTTCCCCGTGGCCGCATAAATCGCACTGGTCAGTGCCGGAACCACTGGCGGCAGCGCCGGCTCACCCAACCCCGTCGGCGCATTGTTCGACTTCACCCAGTGCACTTCGATGGGCGGCGCCTCGTTCATCCGCAACATCGGATGGTTGTTGTAGTTGGACTGCACCGCGCGCCCGTTCTGGATGGTGATCTCCTGCCCGAACGCCTCGGAAAGTCCATCGATCACGCAGCCCTGCGCCTGGTTCTCGGCGTTTGATGGATTGATGATCACCGATCCGATGTCACCAGCCACCCACACCTTGTCCACCTGCACTTCACCATCCTTCCGCACCGTGGCCTGCACCACCTCGGCGAAGTAGCCGCGATGTGAGTAGTGGAAACCCACACCCATTCCCGTGCCCTTGGGAAGCGAGCTGCGGTTTGCCCAGCCTGATTTCTCGCGCACCATCTCCAGCACGCCGCGCATCCGTGCGCCATCGAGCCCGGCGGGCGCCGGCTGCTGGCCCGCCGCCGGTGCCGGTGGCGCAATTGGTGTGTTGGAGAGCAGGTCGAGTCGGAACTGAATCGGGTCTTTCCCTGCGGCTTCCGCGAGTTCGTCAATGAAGGACTGCACCGCAAAGGCAATCCCGTTGCTTCCCGGGGCGCGCAACGCACCTGTTGGCACGCCCGTGGGGATCATCGAGACATCGAGCGCATAATTGGCAATGAACCCGGCCGGAAATTCACCCGCACCCATACCGGCACTCGGGGCAAAGCGCTCGCCGTCACCAAAGCCGACGAAGTGGTTCTTCCAAGCGACGAGTTTGCCGCTGGCGTCGACCGCCCCCGAGAAGTAATGCCACCCGGCTGCGCGATACTGGTCGTAATGCATGTCATCTTCGCGCGTCCAGAGCAGCTTGACGGGTGCGCCCACCTGTTTGGCGATGGCCGCCGCTTCGACCATGGGCTCATTGTAGAGCCGGCGGCCAAAGCCACCCCCCATGCGGGTGAGGTGCAGCGTGATATCGGTTTCGGGAATGCCTAACGAACGGGACACCAGCCCACGACCACCGGCCGGGGTCTGGCTCGGCGACCAGAGTTCGAGTTTGCCGTCCTTCCAGTGGGCCGTGGTGTTCTGCGGCTCGAGCGGCGCATGCGAGATGAAGGGATAGAAGTACCCCCCCTTCACCATCTTGACGCCAGCGGCCGACATGGCGGAATCGGCATCGCCATCCTTGCGGAGGTTGCGCTGTGGCGTGCCCTTGCTGAACGCCTCGGCCTGGGCCTGGTAGCTGGCGCTGCTTTGTGACGCGGTGGCCCCTTCATCCCACGTCACCTTGAGCTGTTTGCGCGCCGAGTTGGCGGTCCACCAGCTGTCGGCCACGATGGCCACACCACTCACGAGACCCGCGAGCTGCGTGGGGGTCGTGCCCTGCACCACAAAGGCGTGTTTCACGCCCGGGATCTTCTTGATATCGTCGAGGTTGGCGCTGGCCACCTTGCCGGCAAAAACCGGGCACTTGTGGTAGACCGCGTAGAGCATGCCTGGCACACTGACGTCGATACCAAACAACGGCTTGCCAGTGACGATTTTCGGGATGTCCACACCCTTGGTGCTCTTCCCGATGATCGTGAAGTCCTTCGGGTCCTTGAGTGGCACCGATTCGAGCGCGGGCGCGGTCATCGTCGCGGCCTTGGCCAGCAGATCGCCGTAGCCGACGCTGCGATTGCTCGCCTTGTGATGGACACGCCCCGCGGCGGTTGTGAGCTCACCGGCGGGCACGTTCCAGGTCTGTGCGGCAGCGGCCACGATCATCGCCCGACCCGCAGCACCCACACGACGCATCGGGAGCCAGTTGGTCGGCGTGGCGGTCGACCCGCCGGCGGACTGTCCCTGGAACTTCACCGTGTCCAGATCGCCCTGCACGATGCGGACGTTTTTCCATTCCACGTCGAGCTCTTCGGCAATCAGCATGGGGAGCATGTTTTTCACGCCCTGGCCGATTTCCGGGTTCTTGGCGACGATGGTCACCATCCCGTCCGCCGCAATGCTGATGTAGTTGCCGAGGGCGGTTTCGGCGAGCGGGGCGCCTGGCGCAGCGGCCAGGGCCTCGAGGGCCCCTGCAGATTCGATATAGGTGCCGAGCAAAAGCCCGCCACCGGCGATGGCACTGACGCGGAGAAACTCACGGCGGTCGGCGCGGATACTGGTCGTCATGGTCGTCGCCTCCCGTTATGCGTGGGCTTCTTCGCGCTGGCCGGAGCGGCCGCCCGAAGGAGCGTCGGTGGTGGTGGTGCCAGACGCCGAGCGAATGGCGGCCTTGATCCGAAGGTACGTCCCGCAGCGACAGAGGTTGCCATTCATGGCGGTGTCGATGTCGCTGTCGGTGGGCTTTGGCTTCTTGGCCAGCAGGGCAGCCGCGGCCATGATCTGGCCGGCCTGGCAGTACCCGCATTGCGGTACGTCGTGTTCTTCCCAGGCCTTCTGCAGCGCGTGGCTGCCATCGGGAGAAAGACCCTCGATGGTCGTCACGTCGGCTCCGGCAAGTTTTGACGCAGGGAGCTGACACGACTTGGTCGCGACGCCCTTCACGTGAACCGTGCATGCGCCGCACTGGCCGATCCCGCAGCCGTACTTGCTGCCCTTGAGATCGAGCACGTCGCGGAGGATCCAGAGCAGAGGCATGTCCTCGGCCACATCCACCGAGGCCGGTTTGCCGTTGACGCGGAAGGAGACCTTCATGGGTACCGCTCCTGTTGGGCGAGGCCGGAGGAGGAACGCGCCGCCGCGACAAAGCGCTGACGGGAACCTTGATCCTACCGCCCGTCCATCCGGGGTGGTAGCCCTCCTCCAAAAAACGACGGACCCCAGCCAGGGGTCCGTCGCCGTCGCTTGCCTCAGGACAAGGTTACGAGGTGACACGCGGCGCAACGGCCGGCGTCAGCCCGGTCATTAGGACACCGTCTTGTCCTTTTTGGGCGGGTTCTTGACGTACTTGTCGAGCCAAGCGCCCCAGCGCGCCCACAGATCGAGCAGCGTTTCCTTCGTCGCCGGACCATGATCCTCGAAGGGATAGAGGTACATCGACGTCGTCTTGCCCAAACCGTTGAGAGCATGAAACAGACGCGGTGAATTGCTCAGCTCGGTGCCGACGTTCTGGTCACCCATGCCGTGGTACATCAGGAGCGCGCCCGTGAGGTTGTTGGCGTGCAGCATTGGTGACATGGAGAGGTACGTGTCCTTGGCGTCCCACAGCGAGCGACGCTCGCTCTGGAAGTCGAGGGGGGTGAGGGTACGGTTGTAGTTCCCATCGCCCGCAATGCCCGCCTTGAAGAAGGGCGTGTGCACCATGGCGTTGACGGTGGAGAAGGCACCATACGAGTGACCGCCAATGCCGATGCGAGTGCGGTCCACGAGCCCGCGGCGATCCACCTCATCGATCACGGCCGCGAGGTTGTTGCGGAGGTCATTCTCATAGTTGTTGTTCCACTGACCCGCCGGGCCGACAATCGGCGCATCGGGTTCCACCACGGCATACCCCATGCGCGCCAGGAACTGCATGGAGCGCGGGTTGAAGCTGGCGAAGGCGTTCTTGTTGAAGGTGCGTGCGCCACGATCGTATTCGTCCTGTCCGGCAAACTCGCGCGGATAGAACCAGAACATCGCCGGCACCTTCGTTCCCGGTGTGTAGTCCACCGGCATGGTCACGTTCACCTTGAACTTGAATCCGTCCGGGCGCTCGACGACGAAGTTCTCCTTCTTCGTTTTGGTGATGTCGGGCGTGTAGTCCTTGTTTTCGGTGATCTGCACCAGCTGGTCACCGTTGCGATAAAACGCCTGCGGTACTTCCATTTCCGATTCGCGCGTCACGATCAGCTGCTTGCTGTCGAGATCCTGGAAGGCCACGGCGCGCTCGAAGACATTCCCGTTGTCGCTCAGATACACCCGCGACTTCTGTCCGCTCTTCACATTCACCTTGTCGATGAAGCTGCGCGGTCCGACTTCCTCAGGCTTGCGGTCGTAGACGGTGCCCGCCAGGTACACGCTGCCGTCAGCGCTCACCTGCACGCGCTTGTCGCCGGTCGCCGGCTGACCAAAGCCGCCACCGCCACCAAAACCGCCACCGCCGCCTAACGGGCCACGGGACATGACCAGCGCACCGGGGTTGGTGTAGACATCATCGCCGCGATACCGCGCGATGGTGTACTTCTTCCCGGATTCAGAGAGGTAGACCGCAAACTCGTGTGTGTTCTGCCCCTGCCGTTCGGTGAGGAACAGGGTCGAGAGATCAGGCGAGTACCGATGCGTTGCAATCCGCGTGTTGTTCTCGTAGAGGACCTTGTGGTCGCCGGCGCCAAACGGCGCCATCCAGTGCATCACCCGATCCTTGCGCTGGGCACGGGTGGAGTCGCCGTTGGCAGCGCTGGTGTCACGGCGAGCCGGAGCTTCGAGCTCGAGATAGGTGAGCCCCATGTTGTCAGGACGCCACGTGAGCTCACGTTTGCCGTTGGCATTGGCTCCACCTTCCCCGGCACCCGGTGCCGCCACCGCGCGCGCCGTGTCCACACCAAGATTGAGCGGGGTGTCTTCCACCTTCGCCAGCACCTTGCCATCGGTGTCCCAGATCTCCTGAGTCGAGCCGAAGTTCTGGACCGGCACCAGATACGAGAACGGCTTGTTCATTCGAGTCACCCGGAGATACTTGCCGTCGGGTGACGGGTCGATCTCACGCACCATCAGGGGCGCTCCAACCTTCCGGATCGCCTTGGTATTCACATCGATCATGACCACCTGGCCCGTGACGTGCCACTCGAGCAGCGCCTGGTCGTGTGGGGTGGCCATCAGGCTCTGATAGGTGCGCAGACGGTTCTTGTCGCTCTCTTCGGCGAGTTTGACCCGCGGACCCGGAGGCACCACGGGGGGCTGTGGCTGCGCCGCCCGCGCGTCCGGAATCAGGACCGTCGCGATCTCGGCGCCAT
This sequence comes from uncultured Gemmatimonadota bacterium, assembly GCA_902826615.1. Classification (GTDB taxonomy): domain Bacteria; phylum Gemmatimonadota; class Gemmatimonadetes; order Gemmatimonadales; family Gemmatimonadaceae; genus RBC101. The sequence goes on along the minus strand of CADEFN010000001.1, from coordinate 844,343 downwards.
TTTTGGTCCAGTCGAAGGTGGTCACCATCGTGGCAAGCACCGGGCGCGTCGTCACCTGGCGAGCCTTGCCAGCGGCGTCGGACACCCAGATGTGCGTGGCGTCGGGTGTGTGCACGTAAAAGGCGACGAGCTTCCCGTCCGGGCTCCAGCTCGCATTCGAAACGCGTGAGCCGGCCGGGAGCGTCACCGCAACCCGCGTGTTGGCCGACGCCGATCGCAACTCCAGACTGACATTGTTGCGAATGGTCAGGTTGCGGTTGCGGTTGGCGCGAAAATCGACGAAAAGCCCCCCGAGCTCATGGAACGGCTTGGAGAACACATCCATCGTCACCGGACCGTCACCCACCTCTCGGATGAACCACTTGCGGTCCGGGCTCAGGTTTGACGGCGTCACGTTCAGGTGGCGCGGCGCCATCACGGCGTCCATGACAGAGCCAGGCGGCGTCACGAAAGACTCGCTCTTGATGACCTCGTCTACGGACGCCGGGCGATTGGCAGCGTTTTGTGCCGACGCCGAGGCGGCGAAGGCAAGGAGGCCGAGACCTGCAATTCGGATGTTCATGAGTCGGACCGGTGGGTGTCTGTGCGCGAAATACGCCCTGCCCTGCCGAGAAGTTGAGCCCGGGGGCAGAGAGCCAACAGGGGTCGGACGCGGAGACCGGCCCGCGCTCCGTCTTCAGGACGAAAGCGGGGGGGTCGCTTCGGCGAAGAGGGCCCGGAGTTCCGGGCTGATGCGGGTGATCTTTCCAGTCGCACGAGTCACCAGAAGCCACAGGGTCCGGCCACGAGCGAGCACCGTCCCATCGCTCGTGCGAACGATTTCGGTGAGCCGCTCGAAGCGTCGTGAATCCACGGCGCCGACCCAGGTCCTGGCAGTGATCTCGTCGCCCAGGAGTGCCGCTCGCACATAGTCGAGTTCATGCCGAGTGGCGACCCAGCCCAGCTCGGCCATCATGGCCGGTGTCGCCCGCGCGCGCCAATGGGCCAGGGCGACCTCCTGAACCCAGCGCAGGTAGACCACGTTGTTCACGTGGTCCATGTCGTCGATGTCGTCGGCTGTCACCGAGATGTTGATCTCGAATACCTTCGGCACTTCTGCCCCCACTTTCCCTGCCTCCTGTCGTCAAGGTTGGTCGCGCTTCGCCACACGTTTGAGATGCCGGATGACAAGCGATGCGAGGTCTTCGGGCTTCGCCTGAAATGCCGCATCCAGCCCCGCTAACGACGGAGATTCTGCTCCCGCCGCCATAGCCGATTCAAGCCACCGGGCGGTTCGTTTGGCCCCGATGGCCAAAAGCGCTGCCAATGCCTCGCGCGCCACGTCCATCCCATTGTTGGTCAGATACTGACTGAACCCACCGTTGCTGACGTCGGCCTCCAAGTCACCCACGCGTGCGACGAGTGCATCGTCGGCACTGAGCGCTTCGCGTGTCCCCGTCAGCGCCTCGTACCGGCGGTAGAACTCCGCGTGCCGTTTAGCCGCGGCAATCCTGGCCCTGGTGTCCGTCGGGCTGCCCCGCCGATAGGACAACGCCGCGATGTACGGATCCAGCGGCGGATTGCACCACAACTCGAGCACATACGGCTGAGCAAGCACCACACGCCACATGCAAGCGTGTGCCTGGCTGCGCTGCACGGAGTATCGTGACTCCAGTGTGGCTATCTGCGACTCGACACCGGCGCGACCTGCACTCCGGAGCGCCTCCATCAACAGGCTCTCCGCCAGATGGCGCAGTCGCTCAACGCCTGTGTCATCGGGGTCCAGCGCCAGCAGCTGGTCGATTGTTGCGAGCAGGGTGACTGGCACTGTCGACTCCTCACGCGCACCAGCGCGTCCCCCTGCCGGTGAAGGGCTTGCCGGAAACAACGCCTACGGCTTTTTCACGTACCGCTGCAGTCGCTTAGGCCCGACTTCGGCGCCATAGATCACGCCCTTCGCATCCACCGCAATGCCCTCGGCCATGCTCGTGCTGGGAGGATTCTTGTCTGGATCAGGGATGAAGTAGAGCACTTTGCCGTCCTTCAGGCTCCCGATCCGGATCCCGCGCTCCCAGTCCTGCCGCGTGCGCGCCACCGACTTCGACTCCGAGTCGGTCACGTACATCATGTCATTCTTGTCGATCCAGATGCCACTGGCGCGCGAGAACTGATACCACTCGTCCTGCCAGTTGCCGTCCTGGTCCGCAATCACGATGCGGTTGTTGGAGCGGTCGCCGATGACCAGGCGACCCTTGGAGTCCATAGCCAGGGCGTGCGGCTGATCAAACTGGCCTTTGCCGGCGCCAAAGGTGCCGAATGAGGTGAGGAACTTGCCGCTGGCGTCGAACTTGGAGATGCGGGCGTGGGACCCGGCCGCGGAACCGTGCCCCTCGGCGACATAGATGTGGGTCTTTGTGACGAGCACATCGTTGGGCTGGAAGAGGTGGCCCGCCTCGCGGCTTCCCCCCGCCTTGCCTAACGTGAGAAGGAGTTTGCCATCGGGGCTGAACTTGAAGACCTGGTGCCCCTTGGGCGCGAGCGAATCGGGGCGCGCGCGGCCGATGCAGGAGCAGTCCACCACCCAGACATTGCCGTCGTCATCGACATCGATGCCATGCGGAAAGATGAACATTCCCTTGCCAAATGACCGCACGAGTTTCCCGTTTTCGTCGAACTTGAGAATGGGATCGAGATCGGAGTCGGCGCACGAATTCTGCCCGCACCGTTCGAAGACCCAGATACTCTTGCCGTCCTTGTCGATATCCACCGCCGAGGTGGAGCCCCAGGTGCGACCGGCGGGCATTTTTGCCCATCCTTCAACAGTCTGATAGGGGTTCGCGCCAGTATTGACTGGTGCGACCTGCGCGGCAAGCGGGGCAGCAACCAGAGTGGCCAGCAGACTCAGGTAACGTGGAGTCATGAGAGGGTGCGGTGAGAGACGACAGATGGCAGATCAAGGTGTGACCGGTCACTCAGCATTGCAACCTGGAGCCAAGCTGTTTGCGACGGGCTACTCCGCCTTCACGTCGGGGTACCGTTCCTTGAGCGGAAAGTCGCTCGGTGCCATCTCGCGCACCACCCAGGCGGCTACCCGCTGCCGGATGTCGGCCGGCACATTCTTGTAGCGATCAGCGGTGCCCGCCACAAAAAGCTCCGCATTGGTCTGCAGAATATGCGGCGGATGCATTTCGAAGTTGTCCTGATGCTCCTGCATGTAGGCGAAGCCGCACTTGTGCACGATGCTGGCCACTTCGGCGTCGCTCAGGGGCTGCACGCCGAGGAAGGTCGCTACCTGCCGCACTACACTTGCCAGGTCCTTCTTCATGTCCTCGAAATACACAAACAGCACGTTAGGCTCGTTGCGCCTGACCCACCAACCCTTCACATGGTCGGTCCAGGTCCCCCACCACATCAAATCGGGTGAGGTGAACCACTGCTCGAAGGCCGAGAGTTCAGGCGACATCCCGCCGACATTGGTGTCGACAAAATCGATGCAGCTGGCGAAGCATGACACGGGATGTCGTGCCACGTAGATGTATTTTGCCGCGGCGCTGAAGGGGCAGAGCGCGACCGGGAGATGTGTCTTGATGATGCGCGAGGGGCGCTCGGTGCCAAGGGGTCGTGACTCGGCCATTGGCACACTTTTGCGGCCTTCGATCCAGGGGGACAGAGCGTACATGGCCTTGCCGGTCGCGACGATATCACCGTTCCCGCGGTGCAACACCTCGTACACCACGTGCTGCATCCATGTCGTGCCGCACTTCATCTGGGTGACAACAAATACGTCCTCCGGGCGCGGTGTGTAGGCGGCGGCCGCCGTGAAGCTCTCCACACTGCAACTGCCAGACGGCCCCGACACACCCTTGTATTGAATGCGTGCCCTGCTGAAGTCGACCTTGGCGAGCTTTGAGTTGAGCCGGATGATGGGCGCAAGCCGCTGCGCATGCTGCCGCAGCTTCGCCTTGAATGCAGCTCGACCTTCGGGCGGGAGGCCGTAGTACGCGAGGCCCACCGACTGCTCGTCCTCCCACTTGAGCACCATGGCCAGCCACGTGCCGTAGACGACATATACCACGAAGAGCGCGCCGAGCGCACCCAGAATCCACCAAAGCAGGGTCATGTGTTCATCAGGATCGGTTCGCCGAACAAGATAGCAGCGAGCTCAACTCCATGGCGTTATAGATTGCCCGCATGTGCTTGAGACGCCGGCAGGGCGTACCGTACCTCCTCGCGACCGCGCTGCTCTTCACGGCCTGTCGCTCCACGCGTGTGACGGACGCGGTCACCGCGCCCGCCGACACCCTGGCCGCGCGCATCACTCCGGTGGGATCGGCCAGCACGCTCGACATCGGCACCTGGAACCTCGAGTGGTTTGGCGACGCGGGCAATGGCCCGGCAAACGAGGCGCTGCAGCTGTCGACCGTCCGGTCGGCGATGGCCGGGATGAACCTCGACATCGTCGGTGTGCAGGAAATTGTGAGCCAGACGCAGTGGGATGCGCTGGAGGCTGCACTTCCCGATTACTCAGGCTTTCTGGCGGGTGAGGATTGGGTCACGGGGGGTCCGGGTTCCTACAGCCGCGGCGAGCAGAAAGTGGGGATTCTCTTCAAACGCTCCCTTGCGACGCTCGTGAGCGCCCGTGTGGTGCTCGCGGCCAACGATTTTGAGTTTGCGGGCCGTCCCCCACTCGAAGTCACGCTGCGGGTGTCGATCAATGGGAGGACTCAGGACCTCGTGGTGCTGGTGCTCCACATGAAGGCCTTCACCGATGTGGAGTCGTGGCAACGACGGGCGAATGCCGCCATCGCGCTCAAGGCCTATCTCGATGCCACCTGGCCCACGCAGCGCGTGACCGTGATCGGCGACTGGAATGACGACCTCGACAACTCCATCACCTCATCGCGAGGGACACCCTACCTCGCCTTTCTCGCCGACTCCACGCGGTACGCCTTTCCAACGCTCGCCCTTTCACTCGCCCGCGTACCAACCACCGACGGCTTCCGCGAGGCCATCGATCATCACCTGGTGACCAATGAACTGAGCGCGTTGTTCGTCGCTGGATCGGCCCGCGCCATTGCGCTCGACCAGGTGATTTCCAGCTACGCGCAGGTGACGAGCGACCACTTTCCGGTGGTGAGCTCGTACACCTGGCGTTAGGTACCCTCGGCTAGATGGCGAAACAGTAGAAGAGCCCCGCCCCGCCCGACGCACGCAGGTTGTCCTGGCTGCACCCGCGCGACGGATGCGCGGAGTTCCAGGAGGTGGGATTGGCACCGCCGCCTTGCCGGTCGTGGTGACCAACCCAGGCGGCTCCTTCGGCGCGACTGGTCCAGTTGCGGCAGGTGGTGTCCACGGAGTCGGTGGCCACCGTGCCATCCATGCGCGAGCCCGTGAGGATGTCGTGAGTGTTTGGCGTATCGCCGCGACCGTTCACCTTCGCGCCCTTCTCTGTCACACTGCCCTCTTTGCCGGCTTTGCTCGCCTCGCTGTGCAGTTCGTCCAGGTCCTTCGCGATCATCACGCCCACGGCGTTGTACCAGGGCCCTTTGCCAATGCGATCGCGCGCATTCACGGCGGGCTTTCCATTGGCGGCCACCGCACTCAGGTAGGCGTGCCACGTCATGCCCGTCATGCCGGCGGCCTTCGCCAGCTCAGCGCAATGCCGATCGGCCCCTTCGAGTCCGCCCAGATCAGCGCCGTTTCCCGGGCCGACGCTGGTGAGAAAGAAGTTCGGCTTCTGCGCAGACGCCGACGCGGGAAGCCCGAGAACCGCGACCGCAACTGCCAAAACGGGAAAACGCATGAGAGGCAACTCACAGGCAAGAGGTTGAGCCTTCAAGTTGCGCCGGAATCCATCGTCGCGCGACCCCTGCTTGGCTTGACCTGTACCATGATCACCAGCCATGCCTTGCCGAGCGCGACCGCTCACGGCTTTGGCGCCGGAACGACGACGGTCGCGTCACCGGTTACCACCCATCCTGCATCTGTCTTCAGCAGACTGAACAAGGTGTCGAAGGTCGCCGAAGGGCTCACCAGAATGACGTGCACCGCACCAAAGGTCCCGTTGGTCACTGTCCCGAGCATCTGAACAGTACGTGTCACACCACCTGCCTTCCCTGCCTGGAGCAGGGCCACAAAGTCTGCGCGTGAAATGGTGACCGGTTTACCGCCGTCGGCGACGAAGGAGATTCGCATGTCCGGGCTGCTGGCGCGTTCGAGGGCGACCACGTCGCGGGCGTCTGCTGCGGCGGCGTAAGAACGCACCGCGCGCTCGATGTCTCCCTGCCCCTCAGGCGGCGCCGCAAGCGTGATGGTTGCCGTCAGGGCGAGGAGTTCCGTGATTTTTGTCATGGGGGAAGCCGTGGGTGAGAGTGGATCTACGAGTGCGGGCGGTACCTGCCGCGAGGACGGTTCGCAGGCTGTCGCGACCTGCCTGCCCACCACGCCGCGGCGCGCCGCACCGCTATTTAGTCAAGTGCCTTGACGATATTCTCGGTCGTGTCTTCTGTCAAGTATCTTGACTACACCTCGGACCGGACTGTGCATGGCACGACGTGATGACCTCGTTGAGCACCTGGGCTGGGACCTGTGGCTGGCGACATCGCGCTGGAAGGAGCGCTTTACGGCAGCCATGGTCGACCGTGGGCACGGCTGGTACGCCGAGGCACGCGGCGAGTTGTTTCGGCATCTCGATCCCGGCGGCGTACAACAAGGCGTGCTCGCCGAACGTGCGGAGATGACAAAGCAGGCGGTGCAGCAGCTGGTCGACGGACTGGTTCGGGATGGGATCGTCAGACGTGTGGCGGATCCCGAGGATGCGCGCGCGCGGGTGCTCTATCTCACGGCGAAGGGAGTGCGTGCTGCCGAGGACGCCAGGCTCATCAAGCGCGACATCGACGCACACTATCGTTCGGTCCTGGGTGCCGAGTCACTACACACGCTGCAGCGGCTCTTGCGCACGCTCATTGCGAGCGGCGAGCACCACGCAGCTCAGCGGCCCTGAACCTTCAGCTCATGTGGTACCGCAGCGCGCGCGGGCACCTGCCACGCCGACTCATGCCCCGCTGCGCGCCGGAAGCCCTACATCGATGGTGCGCCACTTGCCCCGCCGGAAACGCATGACACTCAGCACCGCGCGAGTGATATGGCCGAGCAGAATGGCCAGCCAGATGCCGCCCGGGGTAAGCCCGGTGGTGTTCTGCAGGATGGTGCAGAGCCCGATGGGCACCACGATCTGCGAGACAATCGAGATGTACAGTGGTGCCTTGGTATCACCCGTGCCCTGCAACCCACCGGTGAAGGTCAGGGCCACCGTGATAAAGAGGCCCGAGACACTCAACCACCGCAGCAGCTGCGCGCCGAGGCTCAGCACCACAGGGTCTTCCGTTCCGAACAAACCGTAGAGCACACCGGGCATGACGAGGAACAGTGTCCCGACAAAAGCCGCGATCCCGAGCCCGTAGCGCGCCGCAACGTAGACCGACTTCTCCGCGCGGTCGGGCTTCTCGGCTCCAAGGTTCTGCCCGGCAATGGTGGCGGCGGCCCCCATGAGACCGACCGAGGTCCAGGTGATGAACGAGAAGAGCTCGGTGTATCCGATGGCGTAGGCCGCCTGCGCCTGCCCGCTGTTGGGGAGCGATCCGATGAAGCGCAGGAGCAGCACTCCGGCCACATTCATCGCGATGCCTTGCAGTCCGCTGGGGAGCCCCAGCTTGAAGAGCTGCTTGATGATCCGCATGTCCGGGCGCCAATCCATGTTGCGATGCCAGGCCACCACCAGACGGCCATTCAGCAGCAGCCAGAAGCCCACCCCGCTCACGATGAGTCCGGCGATGACCGTCCCCAGCGCCGCACCCACCGTGCCTAACGCCGGAATCGGCCCGAGCCCACGTATGAGGATGATGTTGAGGCAGACGTTGAGCAGGGTGAGTGCGATACCGAGCCGCAGCGGTGTCTTGGCGTCGCCCGCGGCACGGAGGGCACCTCCAAGCATGAAAAACAGCATGGTGGAGATGCCACCGACCAGCATGATGCGCAGGTACGGCAGCGCCTCGGCCCGGACTTCCGGGGCGGCGTTCACCAGCAGCAGCAGACTCGGTGCGGAGAACCAGCCGATCGGCGCCAGAAAGAACACCGACATCCCGATGGAAGCCAGAAAACCCTGATACACCACGCGGTTCACCGTTGGGGCGTCGCCCGCGCCTGCCGCACGCGAGACCAGCACGCCCATCCCCGTGAAAATCGACATCACGAAGACGATGACGACAATGAAGATCTGGAGCGACACACCCACCGCGGCGTTGCCACGATACCCGACGTAGTGACCGACCATGGCGTGGTCGATGATCCCTTGCAGCCCCCCGAGGATGTTCTGGAGCACCGTGGGCCAGGCCATTTTCCAGACCGCACCACCGATGGGACCCTCCACAAGGGATCGGTCGAACTTCTTCTGTTTTGGAGCGTCGGCCACTGGCAGGGGGAAGGCGGTGAGGCTGAGTACGGTAAGCAACACTGCGAACAGCCGGACGTGAAGGGTCGTGCCTCCCATCTGCGCGCTGCGCACGACAAGTTGGGCTGATGCGACTCCCTTTGGTACTCGGCCTGGCCGCCCTGGCCTGTCACAACTCCGCTCGCACCCCGCGCACCACTCCCATCGACCCACTTCGCGTGGTGTCGTACAACATCCGGCATGGTCGCGGAACCGATGAGGTGGTGCGGCTTGACCGCAGCGCTGCCGCACTGCGCGCACTCGCACCCGATGTGGTGGGGCTTCAGGAGGTGGATGAAAAGGTCATCCGGAGCGGCAACGTCGATGAGGCGGCCGCACTCGGCGCCTCGCTGGGGATGGTCCACACCTTCGGGTCGTTCATGGACTACCAGGGTGGCCGATACGGACTGGCCATCCTGTCACGACACCCCATCGTGGCCACACACGTCGTGCAGTTGCCGGTGGGCAACGAGCCAAGAGTGGCGTTGGTCGCCGATGTGCGCCTCCCTCATGGCGACACCATCAGTGTGATCAACGTCCACTTCGACTGGGTGCAGAACGACGGCTATCGCTACTCGCAGGCGCTTCGGCTTTCCGCGTGGCTGGACAGCCTCAAGCGTCCCTTTGTGCTGCTCGGAGACTTCAACGACGAACCCGGCTCCCGCACCATCGCTCTGTTCAGAGCGCGAGCCACCGAAATTGCCAAAGCGCCCGATGCGAGACTCACCTTCTCATCCACTGAGCCGGTGAAGGAAATCGATTTTGTTTTTGTGGGACCGGCCGGACGGTGGGGACCCGGAGTGGCGCGCGCCATCGCGGATCCCGTTACGTCCGATCACAAACCGGTGCTCGCCGAAATCAGGCTCACACCCTGACCACTACTGCTCCCATTTGAGCGTGAGACGCAGCTGTCGCGGCTCAACGGGATGAACGTGCACGGCTACCTCCCCGTGACCCCGGCCAGAATCGAGCTGATGTTGGTGCCGCTGGCCACGTCGCGAATGCGACTTTCGATCTTTGGGTACATGGTGCTCGCCTCACCCTGCAACCGGGTAAAAAGCGCCTTGAGATCGCCCGTGCTCAGTTTGCGTCCTTGCGCATAGTACTGGTTGGCCGCGTGACCCAGCGCGTACGTCGTGCCAAACGTCACGGCAACGCCGGTGGCCGCGCCGCTGGCCTTGCCTAACAAGCCGCCGAGCAGTCCGCCAGCAACCTTGCCCACCACACCCCGCACGATCCCTTCCATGAAGTGACCCGCGGCGCCGATCCCGAGCACTCCCGCCAGGTCCTTTGCCTGATCCATGCCGAAGGCGTGCCCGTGACGCTGCCCGATGGCGTACACCATCCGCAGCTGCAGCGGGAGGATACCTAACGATGAGAACCGATGCGGAAGGAGTTCGCAGGCCGCGGTGAGCATCGCCTGATCCATGATGTACTGATCGAGATCACCCGTCGCCGATTCACCGGGAGTCGACGCCGCGCTGGCCGCAGCGCTCGCCGCAGCGGCGCTTTCGGCAATGCCGGGAACCGCGCCCAGCGCCTGCGACAACGAGGTGAGGAAGGCCGACTCGGCTGCATTGGGAGGGCCGTCAACCTGACAGACCGCGGCGGCCGTGTCGTACGCCGCCAGCTTCGCTTCATCCGACGACAACCCCTTCACCAGCGCGGCGACATCGATGCTGCTCGTCAGGCGCGTGTCGCTCGCGGACAACCCGAGGCGCTCCGCGGCCTGGGCAATGTTGGACCGCTCGGCGTCGCTCTGGTTGCCGTCGGCGGCAGCGGCGAGCGCGGCGACCGCCACAATGGTTTCTGCGTCCTGCTGATTGATCGGCATCGTGACTCTGGTGTGGGGACACCAATACTACGCAGGACGGAAGCCGCAGGCTTCAGCTGAACCAGCGCTCCGCCTGGAGCTGCTCCCAGATCTTTCGCACCGCCCCACCGCCGCGTCGAGCCACTGCCGCTTCGTCATCGACCGCGAGCACACCATCGAGCACCTGTGCGTACCCCTGCGTGAAGACATGGCGCACCGATAACCCGTTGGCGTACAACAGATTGCTGAGTGGCTCCGGGCCTGGAGCGCCCGCTCCGACGAGCAACCCGCTCACGTCAATCGACGTCATGTCCGCCTTGCACCCCACCGCAATGCGGCCGAGGTCTGTGCGACGGAGCCCGATGGCGGCGCCAAGGGTGGCACCCCGGACGGCATCCTGGATGGTGGGCAGCTTGAGTCCCGCCTGACTGACGCCGTTGAGCAGACGAGCCCGGGCGCGCCCACAAATCACCCCTTGCTTGAGGTTCTCCACGTAATCGTTGGAGTGGGTGTCGATGCCGATGTTTGTTGACACGCCGGCGGTGAGCGCCTCAGGCCATGGCTGCGATCCACTCGATGCACCGGCACCGCCGCCACTGGGACAGTGCGCGTACACGGCGCCATGCCGTTTCATGATCTCCCAGTCGGGTGGTGTCACCCCACTCATGTGTGCTCCAAAGACAGGCTGCGAGAACGCGCCGAGTTCCTCGAGCCAGGCGACGGGAGTTTTTCCCCACAGACGTTGCACCGTTCGGGTTTCTCCCACCCCCTGCGCCAGATGGATGTGCAATCCATTGCCGATCTCTCGTGCGGCGGCCAGCACCGCCCGCATTGTCTCGGGGGTGTGGGTGTCGGTGGCGTGCGGTGCCATCATCGGACGGATGAGCCCTTCTTCGGCGCCATTCACCTGCAGGGCAAAGCGGCGGTTCGCATCGATTTCTCGCAGCGTGTCCTGCACGGAATCGGTGAGCACCTGATCGCTGGTGCGACGCCAGACGGGAAAGAGCCGCGCGGTACCGGGGACCATTCCACCCGGAAAGCCGCGCACATGCCAGCGACGTGCCACGCGCACATAACTCTGCGCCTGCCGCAGACTGAGGCTCATCTCCACATGGGAGGTGCACCCCGAACGCAGGAGCTCGGCGATGTTGTAGGCGGTGATGGCATCGAGGTCCTCGTCAGGCAGCGCCTCCAGCAGCTCGAGGGGGCGCTGATACGACCGTCCACCCTCGATGATGCCGCGGGTGGGTGAACCCGATGCCGCGTGTGTGTGCCCTGAGATGAAGCCGGGGAGCAGGAGTTGGCCCGTGGCGTTCACGCGCGCCATGGTGCCGGCGATACGCCCTTCTCTCACCTCCACGATGTCGTTGCCGCGTACACGCACCGACGCGTCGCGCAGCAAGACCTGCTCGTCACCGCGTTGTGCGAGCACCCACGACGCCTCCACCACAAAGTCGCGCGGGAGCTTGCGTGGGAGCGACCTGCGCGGCTGCTCCGGCAGCGCTGGAAGGGCCAGCAGTGCAGCCGCGGTCCCTACAAATCCCCTGCGCGACAGCTCGGGCTCGCCGCATAAACACCCCGATGGCTCGTGGTTCATGGGCTCATCGCCGGGGTTTGCGTCCGATAAAGACCTCATGTGCTCCAGGCTCGAGTTCGGAATGCTCAAACGGGAGTGCACTCACCTCAAAGCCGGCCTCGGCGATCAGGGTCAACCAGCGCGCGCGTGCAAAGAGCCCCTCCAGATGACGGTCGTGCTCCACCCGTACCGACCCATCGCCTTCACGCAGCATGTAGGCGTAATCCACCGTGTAGGTCGTATCCTCGGGGTCGGGGTCGGTCATCCACTCCAGATACCGCAACGAGCGGCCCGCGCCGTCGTGGCCACCATCCTCAACGCCCGGGACGAAGTTTTCGCGCACATAGTCCGGACAGAACACGGCCCCTCCCCCAGGACGGCAATGGACAAAGGCCGTATGCACGGCCTGCCTGAGCTTGTCCTCGCTGGTCATGTAGCAGATGGCGTCGTGGATGAATACGGCGTCAAACTCCCGCCCCAGTCGCACGGTGCGCATATCGCCCTCGATGTGCTCACACTCCGGGTTGAGCGTTCGGCTGTGGGCGAGCATCCCGGGCGACGGATCAACGAGGGTGAGCCGGAAGCGCGTCTTCATGTGCGAGGCATTGTTGCCTCCCCCGCTTCCGAGTTCGAGCACCGTTTGGGGCGGCACTGTGCAGGCCGCAACAAGCGAAGCCCCGTAGAACTCCGCTTCTTCCGCGTAGTCCTCCGGGGCCGACATCAGGGGCCACCAGGTGGCCAGATCATCATAGAGGCGTGGCATGCGGCACATGTTACCGCACTACTCACCGCCCCGTAAACACCTCCACCGCCAGGGAGAAGGTGCGTTCGTCTCCGGGCGCCAAGGCCCCCACCCCAACCACGTGCCGGGTGACCTCTTCTCCGCGGGCGTTTTTCACCAGGACCACCACCGAATACTCCCAGGCAGGCCCTGTGTTGTCATGCCGAACGGTGCCACTCACGCGGAGTGGCACCAGATCGGGTACGGTGATGGCATCCGCCGCCTTGCCCCCGAACCGCAAGTGATGACGGCAGGCGGGGCACACCGACGAACTGGCGAGAATCTGGGCTCGGCAATGCGGACAACTGCGCGTCGCGCCAACGGCGGTGTCGCGCGTGTTGTTCATAGGGCGGAGCCGTTCTCCCCGTCACCGGCGCCGTTGCTGTGGTGCGGCAGCTCGTGGCCATCCCAGCCAAACTCCACGCGCCCTCGCATACGCGACCCGGCCGCCACAGTGAGGGTGCCGGCCTTCACATCGCCATTCAGCACACCCGTCACGAGCAGCTCCACCGTCGCCGCGCCAAGCACGTTGCCATCCAGCTCCCCGGCGATGATCACACTGCCAGCCTTGATGCCACCCGTGACCTTGGCGCCCTGCTCGATCGTGAGATTGCCTTCCACATGGACGTCACCCTTGAAACGCCCGGCGATCCGCACATGCCCCGCCCCCTCGATCTTGCCTTCGATGGTCAGCGCCGACCCGATGATCGACTCTTTCATGTCCGCCGGGACGCGGCGGCCGTTTTCCCATGCTGTCGACGCTTTGGTCGGCGTAAACTCTTCCCGGGCAGCAGCGGGCTCGGGGGTCAGCAGCGCAGAATCGCGCTTGGGTGCCGTGGGTTCCTTCCAGAGTGCCATGGTGGGGTTCGGTTGGTGAACCATGGAGGGTGGCCGCGGGACCCGCTTTCCGCTGTCACCTGCATCACCAACCGCAAATTCCCCAGACCCTAACGATTCTCCGGAGTGACCACGGCGCCACCGTCGCGGACAAAGGCAAACGCCAGTTCCAGCGTGATGGGGTCATCCACCCGCGCTACCACCGGAACCCGGGGCACAGTGATGTTGAAATCGGCGAACTGGACCGTGGTCTTCGCCGTCCCCTTGAGGCCGACAGTTGTAAACTCCACGCTGGCGGTCCACGTGGTCGGGCGGGTCACACCGTGCAACGCAAAGTCAGCCAACACGGTGATGCTGGCGGTCCCGGTCGCAGGTAGCTGAGCCGGAAGGCCTCGAATCTCGGTGATCCTGAGCTCCGCCTTGGGAAAACGGGCGGTTTCGAGGGTGTTCTTCTGGACGTAACTGTCGCGCCTGGCGCGATCGGTCCTGAGCGTAGTGAGATCGATGACGATCCGAGAGTCGGCGGGCACCACCCGCCCCGAAGCGTCCAGCACGACCATTCCGGTGACCGCTGCCGACTTCCCGACCACCTCATTGTCAAAGGTGTTCATGGCCAGCTTTTCAGTGACCATGTAGCGGGCCTCGGAGCCCTCGGAGAGCAAAAAACGCTGAGGCGATTCCGGGCGCTTGGCCTGCGCAGAGAGCTGGCCGGAGGTCGCGACGAGAGCCAGTGCGACAGCAAAAACACGAGGCAACATGATGTACTGCAGCGGGATAGGCGGTTGGTATGCGCCGAGAAGCGGGCTCTCCGTTAACGCGGCGGCTCAGATCTCCGTTGGCCTTCGCCTCCCGGTCGGCCAGGATGAGCGGAGTCCGGTCAAACGGGGCCATTCATGGGGCTGAATGGTCCCCATGGTGCGGTGGGTTTCAGGGTGGTTGACCCGGCCGGGTGCCTCGGAGTTGCGCGGCATGGTCATGCCCCAGTCCGCGCTTGTAGTCACTGGATAGGCCGCCTGACCCCAACCGCGATCCATGTTTCCCCATGAATGAGTCGGCCCACCCTGTGCCAGGTACGCCCGGTAGCCCTGCCGACGAACCCATCCCAACCGACCTTGGCGCGAGCACCCATGTCACCCCCCTCCAGCTCGACCTTCTCAGGATCGTCTGGAGTCACCGCGAGTGTTCGGTGGACACGGTGCGCGACGAGCTCGCAGCCCGTCACGAGCTGGCACGGTCGACGGTCCACACGCTGCTCCATCGTCTCGCACGACGCGGGGTACTCACACTCGAGCGTCGGGGTCGTCAGCAGGTCTTCAGACCTGCGGTATCGGAGTTCGATGTGCGCCGCGCCATGGTCAACAACATGGTGCAAAGCCTCTACCGGGGCAGGCCCAGCGACATGCTTGCGCACCTGCTCGAAGAGCCCGGACTGGGCGCTGAGGAGCTGGCATTACTCAGTGGCCAGCTGGCCGAGGCGGAGCAGAGAAGCCAACGACTGGCAGGGTGAAACGAGCCGGGGCGCCGCTGTGCGACGCCCCGGCCACTGCTTTTGCGATCAGGGCACGACCCTGGGCCGGCCGATTTGATACTCCTTGGGCGGGATGGCCCCCTGGAGATTCTGCACGAAGTAGTCCCACCGTCGTCGCATCATGTACGCACCATCGGCGCCAAAGCCATGCCGGGCGTGCGGCAGCATGAGGAGGTCAAAGTCCTTGCCCGCCTTCACCAGGGCATCCACGACGAGCTGCGTGTTGTACGGCGGGACATTGTCGTCCATCGAGCCGTGCACGAGGAAGAGTTTCCCCTTGAGGTTCTTGGCGTGGGTCTGATTGGCTTCGTCGCTGTAGTTGTCACCCTCTCCATTGCGCACCAGCAACCCCTGATACCGCTCGCCCCAGTCGTCTTCGTAGTTGCGGTTGTCGTGATTGCCGCTTTCGGAAATGCCTACCTTGAAAAAGTCGGGATGGCGGAACAGGGCGGCAGCAGTGGCAAACCCTCCACCGGAGTGTCCCCAGATTCCCACCTTGTCGATATCGATGAACTTGTAGCGATCGGCTAACTGTTTCATGCCTGCCACCTGATCGGGGAGGGTATTGTCCCCCATCCGGCCGTAGTAGGCGTCGTGGAATTGCTTGGAGCGTCCCGGGGTGCCCATCCCATCGATCGACACCACCACAAAGCCCAACTCGGCGAGGGCCTGGTTGTCACCGCGGGCCGGGCTGAAACTGCGCGGCCCCACCGACCCGGACTGCGGCCCGGGGTAGATGTAGTTGATGATCGGGTACTTCCTGGTCGAATCGAGATTGGAGGGCGTGAACATCACGCCGTAGATGTCGGTCGTACCGTCGCGGGCCTTCATGCGCACGGGTGTCGGGAGCTTCCACCCCGTCGCGAGCAGCCGGGAGATGTCAGCCTTCTCCAGTGCCAGCACGAGCTTGCCGGTCATGTCACGAAGCACGGTGGCCGGCGGAGTGTCCATCGTGGAATACGTATCGACAAAGGTCTTGCCGTCGGGCGACAACGTGACGGAGTGATGGCTTTCCTCCGGCGTGAGCAGCGTGAGCCCCTTTCCGTCGAAGCCCACCTTGTAGAAGTGGCTGTAGTAGGGGTCACGGCCCGGCTCGCGACCGTTAGCCATGAAATAGATGAGGCGCGCCTTTTCATCGATGCGCACGATGCTGTTCACATTGCCGTCGCCAGTCGTGATGCGATTCTTGAGCTGGCCCGTGGCAAGGTCATACAGGTACAGGTGTACCCAGTTGTCGCGCTGCGACCACCAGATGAGTTCATTTGAGCCGGGGAGCACACGCCAGAGATTCTCGGGGAGTGAGGCATCACCCACCTGCGTGGCGCTTTTCTCCTCGAACAGGGTGCGCACCTCGCCGGTTTGCGCGTTGGCAACGCGCATCCATGCCGTCTTGTGATCGCGTGAGCTGGAGATGAAGGCGAGGTGCGACCCGTCCGGATACCACTGCGCATCACAGATCTCGTCACCGCAGGCGATGTGGTCGGACACCGTGGAGCGATGTGCGTCAGCGGGCATCTTGAGGCGCACCACACGCGGACGCCCATCGGGGCCCTGATTGATGATCACGCGGCTGATGCGGAAAATCAGGCTGTCACCCGGCATCGGGTACTTCCACTGCTGGAGCTTTGGCGGACCGACGTTGGTCGAGACCAGAAACATGTCCCGTGTCCCGCGTTCATCGTGCTGGAACGTCGCGATTTGCCTGGAGTCGGGTGAGAAGGTCACCACCGGGTCGGGGCCGTGTGTCCAGCCAGCGTTGTTGGTGGCGTAGCCGAACTCCTTGATGCCGTCAGTCGTGAGCTGGATATCAAGCCCGTTCGACAGATCCTTCATCCAGAGATTGTAGTCCTTGATGTAGACCGCCGTCTTGCCATCGGGCGACGTCACCGACGCCGGCGGGGCCGACACGCCCATGGTCATGGCTGGTGTGCCGGCTGTGCAGCTGTAGGTTGCCACCACACACGACACGGACTTGTCACGCACCGCAATGGACAACGACCTGGCGTCCTCGGACACACGGAAGGCACCCGGCGCCAGTCGTGTGAGATCGACAGGGTTACCAAGGGCGGTTGCAACCGCAGCACTCAGGCGTGACGGATCGGCGAGGGGCGCCTTGGTACGCTTGACCGGGTCCACCACGTGGAAGGCGTTGCCGCCGGTGGTCGACACACGATACCAGAAGCGCCCATCAGCGAGCCAGGTCGGGCGAGTGGCGATGCCGGTGACGAGCGGCCCGGTGTTGGGCGCAAGAAAACGCTCGGCCCGCGCGTAGTCGTCGGCCGTGAACTGGCGGGGCTGCTGGGCCATGAGTGGCGCAGCAAACAGCAGGAAGACACAACGAAGACGGGTCATGGTCGCACGGATGAAAGTCGGGACACCACCGGGATCTTAGCGCGCGCTACCGCAGCGCGCAGCGAGCAGAGGAAATTCGACACCCGTCCGGGTGGCGAGCCCTCAGCCAGGCGCTGCCGACAGCTCGGCGAAACAAGTAGAGGCGACTCGCTCCGCGTCGGCCTGTCCGGAACTGGCGCGTCAATGGCGCACGACTGTTGCCGCAGTGGAACCGGGCGCATTTTGCGCTCGCGCCAGGATCGAGTGGCATTTCCGGCGAAGCAAGTTGTGAGCGGCGTCCCCCAACGTCAGATGGCTGAATCCGTCCCTCCCAAACAACCCGCGCCGCGTCCCCGCCCCGGACGGAGCCCTCTCGTGGCGCTGTCCTCGGCCGCGGTGCTGGCGATCTATTCGGCGGGGTACCTCAAGACGGAGGCAGCCGCCGAGGCGCTCGAACTCGAGAGCGCGGTCCGTCGTGAACGGCCGGCAGACCCAGCGCCAGCGGATTCTGTGAGTGCGGAGGTTCCCCAGGGCGATACGAGCATCGTCGCCGCCGCGCCAGTGGTCGTTGCTCCGCTGTCCACCGCGCCCACGGGCACTGATACGGTGCGCTCCTCGCTCCCGGCCGCCGCACCAGTCACCGCGACACCTGCGAGCATACCGTTGGTGGCCGCCACAACCGCGCCTAACGATTCCGCACCGGTTCCTGTGCCGGCCGACACGGTCGTGCCGTTGCCCGTGACACCTCCAGCACCCGTTGCCGCCACACCCACTCCACCCGCCGAACCGGCGGCACCGGCGGCCAAGGTCATTCGCCCCCTCAAGGATGGCACCTGGTACGGCTACGGATCGTCCAGGCATGGGGACCTGGAAGTGAAAATCGAAGTGGCCGACCGGCGCATTGTGCATGTCGAGATCAGCAAGTGCCTCACGCGCTACTCCTGTTCGTGGATCGAAGCGCTCCCGGGCCAGGTGGTGACACGCCAGACCGCCGACGTCGACGTGATCTCGGGCGCCACGGTCAGCAGCGACGCCTTTTACATGGCCGTGATGGACGCCATGAACACCTCGCGCTCCTCGTGAACGAAGGCTGCTCCGAGTCGCGCGCCCTCATGGGCACACTCGTGACGTTGCGCAGCCTCACGCGCGACGACGACGCCTTCGAGCGCGCCTGGCAGTGGTTTCGCGACGTCGAGAGTTGCTGCTCACGTTTTGACGGGGCCAGCGAACTGCAGCGGCTGTGCGCACAACCAGGGGTGGTGGTGCCGGTGAGCGCCATGTTGTTCGAGGCAGTGAGCATGGCCTGCGCCGTCGCCGAGGACTCCGAGGGCGCCTTTGACCCCACCATCGGGCACGTGATGGTGGAACGTGGCTTTGACCGTCACTATGCCACCGGTATTCGCACTCGCTCGTCAGGCACCTCGGGATCGTATCACGACATCCACTGCGATGCCGCCGCACGCACCATCGTCCTCGCTCGCCCATTGCAACTCGACCTCGGCGCTGTAGCCAAGGGGCTGGCGATCGACCTGGCGAGGAAAGCGTTGCACCATCTCGGCGACTTTGTGATCGAGGCCGGAGGCGACGTGTATGCCAGTGGCCGCAACGCCCATGGGCATCCCTGGCGTGTCGGCATCAGGCATCCGCTGCATCCCGACACCCTCATCGATGTCATCGACGTGAGCGACATGGCGGTCTGCACGTCGGGCCTGTACGAACGCGGCCCACATCTCCTCGACGCCCGCACGCAACTCCCCGGCGATTTGCTCATCAGTGTGACCGTGATGGCGCCCTCGGCAATGGTCGCCGACGCCATGAGCACCGCCGCTTTTGTCCTGGGGCCAGTGGAAGGGCGTGCGCTGCTGGAGCGTCATGGACTCGATGGACTCCTGGTGACTCCGGACCTGAACTGCATTTCGGTGGTTGGGTCGAGCGTTGGGTGAATCGGGCGATGGCATTGTGATGCCGCGCCTTCGGCGGTATCTCCGCACACCCAAGGGACTGCTCATCGCCGTGCTGGCGGTCCTGCTCTTGCCTGCCGTGTGGCACACGGGTCCAGGGCTGGCGGCTCCGGGACTCCTGGGCGCGGTGCTGGCCGGTGGCGTTACTGATCTGGTAGTGCTCCGTTTCAGGCGGCAACGCTGGACCTTTCCTGACGGCGCCATTCTCACCGGGCTGATCGTGGCCATGGTGCTGAGTCCTTACGAACCCTGGTATGTCGCCGCGTCGACCACGGCCATCGGCGTCATCTCCAAATACATCGTGCGTTCGCGCGGAGCCAACACCTTCAACCCTGCGGCACTGTCACTGGTCGCGAGTTTTTACCTCTTCAGCTCGGGCCACAGCTGGTGGGGGGCGCTCCCTGAACTCCCGGCCTGGTGGATCGTGCTCCTCCTGGCGACGGGTGTGTTCGTGTCTGATCGCGTGAAGAAGCTGCCCTCTGCCATTGCCTTTCTTGGCGCCTACTTCGTGCTCTTCACCGGCACAGCGTACTTTGGGAATACAGCAGGGGTCGCCGAGGTGTTCCGCGAACCCGACGTCCACGCGGCAACCTACTTTGCCTTCTTCATGGTGACCGATCCCCCCACCTCGCCGCCACGGGCTCGTGATCAGGTAGTGTTCGGCGTCGTGACCGGCGTTGCCACCTGGCTGGCCTTTGTGCTCGTGGGTGCTGCCTGGTGGCTCCCTGGGGGGCTCCTGGTGGCCAACGCGCTGGAGTCGGTACGACGGGTTCGGGAGCGAACACATCGGCAGGCGCGCCTGGGGAGCGCCGTCGCCAGCTGAACGAGTTGGCGTCGCTGCGCGCTGTGAACAATCTTGGTAGGCCAGCCGGACCACCGAACACTGCGCAGGGCCCGCTCACCACCGTGACCATGAACAGGCGCGAACTCATTGCAGGACTTGGCGGCGCCGCAGCCACCGCCGCCCTCGGGCAACTCAACGCCCAGGGCCACGCCGTGGACAGCGCAGCGTTCCCACGACGCGCCGACTTTGACATCGCCGAGGGTTATACCTACATCAATGGTGCCTATACGCACCCCATGCCGCGCGTGGCCGCCGACGCCATGCGTGCCGTGGTTGAGCGCCGGTCACGCCTGGGGTTCACCACCCCGCCATCACCCACGCGCCCCGATGCACGCACCTCCTTCGCCACGCTCATCAACGCCAAGCCACACGAAATCGGCTGGATCCAGAACACCTCGAGCGGAGAGAATCTCGTCATCGAAGCGCTGGGGCTGAATCGCCCATTCGACGGCAACATCGTCACCGATGAACTGCACTTCGAAGGGGCCCTGATCCATCTCCTCGAACTCAGGAAGCAGGGCATCGACGTCCGCATCGCCAGGCAGAAGGATGGTCGCGTCGACATGAAGGACCTCGAACGACTGGTGGACCGCAAGACGAAACTGGTCGAGGTGTCGTGGGTCGCGATGTACAACGGTTTTCAGCATGACCTCAAGGCCGTGTGCGATCTGGCGCATGCGCACGGCGCGCTGGTGTACGCCGACATCATTCAGGGTGTGGGCGCGGTGCCTCTCGACGTGCGTGCCACCGGTGTCGACTTTGCCGCCAGCGCCACCTACAAATGGCTGATGGGTGACTTCGGGCTCGCTTTCTTTTTTGTTCGCGAAGATCTCATCGGTCGTGTCTTCAAGCGACCGCACTGGAGCTACAACTCGGCGCCGGACGCCGACATGCACTACTCACCCTTTGACCCCAGGTATCCGGCGCCGGTGACCTACACCCCCGGCACCGATGCTGCCAGTCATGTGCAGATCGGCACCACCGGGAGTGCCATCGCCGCCGCCCTCTCGGCATCTGTTCCGTACATCAGCTCGTTAGGCGTGGAGAACATTCAGCGACACCGGCAACCCTTGTTGCGCAGACTGCAACAGGAACTTCCGCGGTTCGGCTTCACGCCACAAACACCTCTCCATTCCACGTCGCCGATTGTGACATTTGCGATGAAGGACACCAGTGCCGTGGCCAGAAAGTGGGAGGCGGCCCGGGTCAGCGTGCGCGTTGCGCCGCACTGGGTGCGTATTGCCCCGTCGGTCTACAACGACATGGCCGACGTGGAGCGCTTGCTCAACGCCCTGTCATGAGGCTGTGGGCGACGGTGGATGGCGTCCCCTTCAGGAAGTAGCGACAGCAAGGTGCCATAAACTGGGGCAACTCCCAGTGGCGTGACGGCTGGGACCCTTCCTATAGTATGGCTCTACTCGAGGGAGGGGCGGATGCCAGGATTTCGTCGCGTGAAGGGCGAGTTTGTCATGTTCTACCAGGGAAAGCGCCATGTTGGCGCTCAGCCCGACGGCGATTCCGTCTGGTTCCGCCCGCGAAATGCGTCCCATCTGAATGATCTGGACGGGCGTTCTGCCGACCTCAATGGCGGAGGCTGTGCCCAGCTGCGCTTCGAGGCCATCGATGCCCTCGAACTGCATTTTGCCGGTAGCCATCAGCAGCGCGATCAGGCCGTGGCCGCGCGTGACACCCTCACCGGCCTGCTGGGCACCTTCATCACCTACAGCGGCGGCGAAGGTCTGTCCGTGCGCACGGCAGACCCGCATCCGATTCCCGGTTACATCCTCACCCGCTCCATCGATCCGTACGGACGCCCCGTCTCGTTCGCCTTTGTGGGGGACGCCGAGGGACCCGACCGGCGGGATGGTGTGTGGGTCACTCCGGCCATGATTCGCAAGAGTCTCAACTATCGCATCACACGCGCCGGCCGCGCCTACCCGACGTTTTACACCGGCCTCCCCGTTGACCTGCGCGACACCATTCTCCAGGCAGCGGAGGAGGCGTGGAGCGAGGACGCGGGGATGTGGCCCGTGGATCAGACCATGCGGGGGGTGCATCTGGCGTCGCTCATTGCACTGGAGAACGCGGTGATCTGGCCCAAGCTGTACCGCCGTTTGCGCTCCTACTTTGACGATGTAGGGGAAGCGGCGGGACTCGGCAAATTCAATGCGTGGCTGAGGGAAGACCCCGACCGTGACGACAAGCTCTTCATCATCTCGGCGCGCGAGTTCGGCAACCTGCACGATGTCATCAAGATCACTGGCAACCGGCTGGCCATGAAGTACTGGCCGGAGGACTTGATCATCGTTCCGAGGTAGGAAGCCCGTTCAGCTGGCGCGCGGGAAGGCGACAAACGCATCGGGCGTTTTGGCCGCCTTCCCGCCGTGCCCGACGGTTTTCGGCCAGTGGGCGTCGGCCCCTGAGATCTGAGTCACAGTCATGGCGTACCGCAGGACGCTGTCCGTGCTCGCGGTGGCAGGCATATTCAAAGCGACCCCATCCATACGGATCGCCACGTGCGCTTGCCCTCGTTTATCTGCCTCCTCGCCGCCACCACGTTTGCGGCCTGTGGTACGACCGATAGCACCAGTCTCGCCGGTGGCAACGGCTTCCTGCGGCTTCAGCTCACCGACGCGCCCTTTCCCTCCGACTCGGTGAAAAGTGTCGACATTTTCGTGGTGCGTGTCGACGCCAAACTCTCCGAAGGTGACTCTGCGGAGGCGGCGCGTGGTGCAAGCGATGACAGCGCCAGCAGCAATGGCTGGATTACCGTCGCGAAGCCCAACAAGTCGTTCGATCTGCTCACGTTGCGCAATGGCACCTTTGCCGCCATCGGTCAGGACACCCTGCCGCCGGGCACCTATCGCGGATTCAGGCTTGTGATCGATCCCTCGAAGTCGGGCGTCACGCTGAAGAGCGGCATGGTCCTGACCGGATCGACTACTCCATCGGTGACCTTCCCGAGCGCATCGCGAAGCGGAATCAAGATTGTGCTCACCGATGGCATCCGCGTGGCGAAGGACAGCACCAGTACGCTGCGGATCGACTTCGATCTCGACAACAGCTTCGTCATGCTCGGCAACTCCATTCAGCGAAACGGGCTGCTCTTCAAACCCGTGGTCAAGGCGGCGCCCGTCGCATCGTCCTGAACAGCCCGCTCTGATCTGGCGTTGTTTCGGAGAGCCGTGGGTAACGGCTCTCCTTTTTTTTTCAACGCGCGATGCGAGCATCCGCAGCAAGCCTATCCGCCCGCGCAGCTGGGAGAAGGGGAACCGTCGTAGCAGAGCCTGCTGACGGCTCGGCTGCAAGAGTTGTCAGCTCCCCCCGCGGTCGACCTCGTCGATTCGCCGCTGCGCCTCGTTCCAGTCCACGACCGGGGCGACATCGCGGTCGCTCATCTCCAGCGACGCCAGCGCACGCTCCACCACCGGGGCACCTAACGATTCCGGGAGGGCCAGGCCGAAGGCCAGCTCGGCGCGCCGGCAGAGGCGCTCTTCTCGCGCACGGTCACGCCCCTCGCGTCGCACGCCCATCACATCCACGCGCGCATGCATTCCTTCGTGCACAATGGACGAGGCGACGGGCGCGGCCGTGATGTCGCGTCGATTGAGAAAGGTGAGCTCGGTCATGCAGATGCGCTCACCAGGGAAATACGCGCCGCGGCAGGCATACCGCGTGACATAGAAGGCGCGCAAATCACGCTGCAGGTGCCGGTACCGCCAGGGTTGGGCCGATTCGATGAGCGCCAGGGCCTCATCGAGGCGCTGCAGCACGTCCGTGGTCTCGATGTCGGGGCGCGAGTTTTCCACGATCACTTCGAACCCACGGACGTTGTGCACTTCCTGCAGAGGCATGCGCGATGTGGACGGGAGTGGTCATTTTACACCACACTGGTGCGGAGTTGCGTGGGAGAGGCTCCTCAGCTCACGTGGAGAGTCCAGGGAATCACACCGGACCTGATTCGGCACCCGGCACTCGGCGGACGGCCACTGCCCAGCAGCCATGTCCACTTCCTGACGCCGCCATCGCCCTCCTGTTTGTCCATCCCGGAGGTCGATCCGTGCGTCGTCGTTCAGAGGTCAGCAACGCCCTGGAGATCGTGGTCGATCTCCTTTCGAAGCCATGCGCGCGCCACCATCCAATCGCGCTGAACCGTCTTGAGCGAGACGCCAAGCACCTCGGCAGTTTCTTCGAGCGTGAGGCCGGCAAAGAATCGACGCTCCACCACTTCGGCCGCCCGGACGTTCACAGTCGCCAGCCGAGACAGTGCATCGTCGAGGGCGACCAGCTCGTCGGCGTGGGTGTCCGTCATGACGGCGTGAATCTCCTCGAGAATCAACGGCACCTCCCCCGACCCGCGCTTGAGCCGCTTGCGCGACCGTGCATGATCAATCAGCACGCGCCGCATGGTCTGGGCAGCCACGTTCAGAAAATGGGTGCGGTCCTCGGGCTGCAGCCGGGTTCGCTTGGCAAGGTTCATGTAGGCCTCGTGCACCAGCGCCGTTGGCCCAAGCGTGTGACCCGTCTGCTCGCCGGCGAGCTGTGCTCTGGCGACGCCCTTCAACTCCTCATAGATCAGAGGAAAGAGGTCGCTCAGCGCGTTCGGCTCACCGGCACGCAGCCGGGCGAGCGAGCGCGAAATGGTGTCATTCGGCACGGGAAGCACGGGAAGCACGGGAAGCACGAAACGCACGGGACAAGAGCTACAGCCACCGGACGGGGGGGCGCAAGATGACAGATAGCGACAGCTGGGAGCGACTCGAGACCGTGTTCATGCATGCCATCGAGCTCCCCACCGAGGAGCGGGCGGCGTACCTCGACGAGGCGTGTGGCGAAGACATGGCCTTTCGACGGGAGGTGGACGCAGTACTCGCCGGGCACAATTCCGCCGGGGGTCGCGACGACCCTGACCGGCTGCTGACGCCACCGCAGCCGCATCCGTCGCAGTTCTCGCCCGGTGCGCGTGTGGGGCCCTGGCAACTCGACGGCCTCATCGGTCGCGGGGGCATGGGCGAGGTGTACCGCGCTCATCGAGCTGACGCACAATACGAACAGTCAGTGGCTATCAAGGTGTTGCGCGCGGGGCGCGACACCAACGACATGATGCGTCGCTTTCGCAGCGAGCGGCAGATTCTGGCGCGGCTGCAGCACCCGAACATCGCTACCCTGCTGGACGGCGGGGTCACCGACGCGGGGCAGCCCTGGCTGGCCATGCAGTACGTGGACGGCAAACCCATCACCGAATGGGCTGACGAACGACAGCTGGGCCTGGCCGGACGGCTGCAGCTCTTCGGCACGGTGTGCGAAGCCGTACGCACCGCCCATGCGAGTCTCGTGGTTCACCGCGACCTGAAGCCGAGTAACATCCTGGTCACGGCCGAGGGCACGGTTCGGCTCTTGGACTTTGGCATCGCCAAGGTGCTCGACGCCGGTACCGACGATCTCCAAACGGGCGACCTGCTGCTCCTCACGCCCGAGCATGCAGCGCCCGAGCAATTCCGGGGTGAGCCCATCACCACGGCCACCGATGTGTACGCGTTAGGCGTCCTCCTCTTCCAGCTGCTCACCGGGTCGCGGCCCTTCCAGATGACGGCGCCCGCGGAGCTGATGCGGGCGGTGTGCGAACAGGCCCCACCGAATCCCAGCGCAGCGGCCCGTGATGCCCGGCGGCTGGAGAAGGCGAATCGCAAGACGGCTCCCGTGGCCGCCCTGCAGCTTGTCGGCGATCTCGACGCCATAGTGCTCAAGGCCCTCCGCAAGGAGCCCGAGCGACGTTATCGCTCGGTCGGTGAGCTGGCCGAGGATGTGCGCCGCTATCTCGATGGGTTCCCGGTGGAGGCACGACCGGAAACGTTTGGTTATGTCGCGTCGCGCTTCATCCGGCGCAACCGCATCGCCGTGACCGCTGGTGCAGCGGCGGCCCTCGCGCTGGCCGCGTTGGCGGTGGTCTCCACGCGGGCGGCAGCACGCAGCCGTGAACAGGCCGCCGCCATTGCCCGAGAGCGAGACGTGGCTGTGCAGGTGTCGTCATTCCTCGAAACACTGTTCAAGTCTCCCAGTCCCTTCAACGCCGGACGAGAGCGCCGCGACACGATGCGGCTCGCCTCCTTTCTCACCGAAGGGACGGCCAAGGTGCGTCGCGACCTGAAGGCTCAGCCCCTGCTGCAGTCGCAGATGCTTACGGTGCTTGGTCGTGCGCACAGCGATCTCGGGCTCTACCCCATCGCCCAGTCGCTCCTTGAAGAAGCGATCGTCATACGCCGCCGCGTGCTGGGGCCCGATGCCATGGAGACCGCCTCAACGGAGCGTTCCCTGGCGGGGCTCCTGCAGCAGACCGGGCAGGCGGCCGCGGCGGAATCGCTGGCACGCCGGGTCGAGACGGTTTTCGCCCGGGACTCCATCAACAAACGCGACGAGCGCATTCGCGCGCTTACGGTGCGCGGCAACAGCCTGCAACTCCTCGGCAAACTCCCCGAAGCGGAGCCCGTGTATCGACAGGCGCTTGCCCTCGCTCGCGAGGAGTATCCCGACACCTCCTCTGAACTGGCCGGACGCATGTCCGACCTGGCCTCACTCCTCGGTAACATGGCGAAATACGACGAGGCCGAGGAATTACTTCGTCAGTCCATCGACGTCGAAACCCTCGCCGGCGGCCGCGACGCCATGCGACGCGCCACACCGATGAACAATCTCGCCACGGTACTCATGCGCCAGGGACGTTTTGTCCCCGCCGAGTCGCTGCTGCGGGAAGCCAACCGCATTGTCGATCTCAACCTTCCGGATCCACATCCCATCCGCGGGAGTGCCCTCGACAATCTTGGCGCCAACCTGTCAGAGCAGAAGCGTTTTACCGAAGCGGAACCTCTTTTACGCCAGGCGCTGGCCATGAAACGACGGGCGCTTGGGGAGAAACACCCCGGACTCGGCAACACGATGAGCAACCTGGCAAGTGTCCTGGACAATCAGGGTAGGAACGCCGAGGCGCTGGTGCTGCACCAACAGGCACTTGCTCTGATGACAGAAACCCTCGGGCCCAACAATCCGCAGGTGGCCTTCTCGTATCAGAACCTGGCCGTCAGTCTGGGTCGGGTCAAACGCCTTGCTGAGGCCGAAGGGTGGTTTGAGAAGGCCCTTGCGTTGAGACGCGCCACTCTAGGCCCCGACCATCCGCTGACACTGAACACGTTGTCAAACCTCGGGCAGCTGCAAATTGACGCGGGGCGCTACGCACAAGCGCGCGCCAACCTCGACCTGGCGTACACCGCCATGTCGAAAAATCCGAGGATTGGCCCCAAACAACTGGAGCTCGCCAGGCAGGCCCTGGAGAAGTTGACGAAGCTGGGAAAATAGGGGCGGCAAGGGCCACTGCCGATTGCGCTCAGGGCGAGGCGACGTCCCGCGCTACTGGCACGGCGAATCGCGGCGCCCAGCGTCGTGCCCTGCCTGACCGGTGACAGGACACTGCGGGCGTTCGTCTTGCAGACAACGCTTGCTCGCCACCCCGAGGTGCCTGTGTCCCGTCGTTCGCTCGTTGTCCCCGTCGCGCTCCTGGTTACCCTTGCGATCGCCTGCAGCGGCGACAAGAAAAGTGGTTCTCCGACAGCGAGCTGTGCTGTGTCAGCCGTCGCGGTTGCCCCTGGCTCGGCCACGATGGCCGTTGGGGCCACGAGCACCTTCTCGGCCACCGTCTCTCAGACGAACTGCAGCAACCTTGTGACGGCCTGGTCCACCGGAAACCCTGGTGTCGCGACGGTGGCACAAACGGGAGTGGTCACTGGTGTCGCCGCGGGAACGACGACGATCACCGCCACCGCCGGTGGCGTGGCCGGTAACGCCTCCATCACGGTGACGGCTCCGACGTGCAACGTCACTGCTGTGGCAGTAACGCCAACAACTCTCGCGCTTGCGCCTGCCGACACCACCACACTTCGCGCCAGCATCACGGGCACAAACTGTGGTGCGCTCACGCCGACATGGAGCAGCTCCAACTCGGCGGTTGCCACGGTCAACACAGCAGGACTTGTCACGGCGGTCGCCACGGGCACGGCTACCATCACCGCGACGAGCAATGGTGTGCAGGGTACGTCGAGCGTGACGGTGGCGGTTCCGCCACTTGGCGCCTCGTGGAATGTGTCGCAGCTGCGGATCGCTGGACCCGCCACCGCACCCGTGAGCTTTGTGAACGCCGCGTGGGGCCCAAGCGCCAACGACCTCTTTGTGGCGTCATCGGGCCGCCTCTATCGTTTGAACGCAGGTGCCTGGACGCGCTTCAGTGAAAGTGGGTTCGGTGTCGACGCCATGTGGGGCAGCAGCACCACTGACGTGCACGGAGTCGGGCGTCGCCTGCTCCGGTATAACGGCTCGTCGTGGACGGTCCTGCAATCGCCAACGACGCAAAACATGCGGAGTGTCTGGGGTAGTTCGGCCAATACGGTCTGGGCCGTTGGTGATGCCGGCGCCATCATCCGGTTTGACGGAACCAGCTGGACATCGGCATCGTCGCCCACCACCGCCAGCATCTTCGGCGTGTCCGGGAGTGGACCAACATTCGCCCTTGCCGTGACGTCGACGGGTCAGGTGTTGCGCTGGGATGGAACGGCCTGGACCATCAACGCATCACTCGGCGTCGCGCTCACGTCGGTCTGGGTTGGCAGCGCGACACTGGCGTACGCCACGAGCTCCACCGGCCGGGTCTTTCGTTTTGACGGCACTCAATGGGTCGAAGACGGGGTGGCCCGGAGTGCGGCGCTCCGCTCGGTCCTCGGTACCTCTCCCACCGATGTGTACATCGCGGGTGCCGGTGGCTTTGTGGCGCACTACAACGGCGCCACATGGACCACACTTCCCCGCCGTGTGAACACGAATGTTCTGGCCCTCGCCGCAGGAGGCTCCACCGTCTTTGCCATGGGCGACAACTTCCTCGCCTCGCTGGCGCCGAGCGGTTCCACCTTCCTGAGCTACGCACCCACACTCAATGCGGTGCACGCCGTGGACGACAATACGGCCTTTGCCGTCGGAGACGACGGGACAATATGGCGCTACAACTCCGGCAACTGGCAACTCCTCAATACCGGTGTCATGCATCAGTTCTCTGGTGTCTGGGCCGCCTCCGCCACATCGGTATATGCCGTGGGCGGCACCGTGCAGGGACAGGGGGTCGTCATGCGTTTTGACGGGACCTCGTGGTCGGAGATGAGCATTCCGGCGAGTGGTGCCCTGACCAGCATTGCGGGGACCTCGTCCAATCAGCTCGTGGCCATGAGCCGCTTCAGCCCGCTGCTGCGTTTTGACGGAACCTCCTGGTCGTCCACGGGCCTCACGCCACCCGACGACGCGACCGCCCTGTCTGCGCTGGGCGCGGGGGACTACGTGATCGTGGGCACGGGCGGGCTCGCGCTGCGCTACACCGGCGGCACCTTGACCCCACTTCCGAGCGAGCCAGGGGGCGCGACGTTTGTGTCCGTCTGGGGGAGTAGCGTGAGCAGCATCCTCGCGGGGACCAACGGCTCGAACATGTTCCGCTTCAACGGGACCAGCTGGGCCACAACACCGGCGCCTTCACCGGGAGCCACCTACGCCCTCTGGGGCACCGGGCCGAACAGTGTGTACGCCCTGACCTTCAATGGCGAAGTGATGCGGTTCAACGGTACCGTCTGGACCCGCCTCAAGGCACCCGAGGATGCACTCTTCTTCTCGGGGCTGCATGGCACAGCCAACCGCCTCTTCGGCGTGGGAGCGAGCGGCGCCGTGATGGTCACTCGTTAGGGTCGGGCGTGGCTAGGGTGAGCAATCCGGGCTGCTGGAACCCTTGGGTTACTTGCCGCCCGTCGAGTACGAAGCACCGTATCATCCGGGCGCGGACCTCGCCGCGCCAGCACTATCGTAGCCAAGTCTCTGGAAAGGCCGGGGCGATTCAGCTCGACGACCCACTCGCAAGGCAGTTGTTGCAAGCGGTAATCGCGGACCTCATATCCAGCCCGGTCTGGCCGGACACTGCTGTCGCCCTGTGGATCGCCAGGCTGACGAGCGATGTGAAACTCGTCAACTTGACTTCATCGTGCACTCGCTGGGAACGAGACATCCCAAGGGCGACTAGGGCATTGCAACGTGACCGGTACGCCTCACAACTTCACGCGGAGTTCATCGCTGCCTTCCACCATCCGCGTAGGGGATCGCGCGGGCCAGGTTCGAAACACGCTCGCTCGCGGATGTCCAGCAATGCGCTCTGCAGAGTCTTTGCGTCGACTGCCATGCACTCCGCCCAGTGTTTCATTAGACTCGCCGTGCTGCAGGTCTGGATAGAATGCGAATGGCAGCCGAAAACCCTTAACGCGGCTTTGTCGTCAGTCACGACCACCAGATCGCGCACTTGAGCCATAGCGCCGCAGATTGCCTCACCGTCGTCTATCCGAGAGGACGAGGCGAGGGCGAGAAAGTTAGCCAGCTCCTCATCACCAGAGAGCGCCAAGACCTCGATCAGTCCTGAGGCGACGAGAGGACGGATATTCACTTGCTCGTAGTCGGCCTCGGGCCCGGTCTTGTATCGGCCGACCCATAGAGCCTCTTGGTCCCGAATGTACTCGGCGACAGCGGAAGGGCGCGGCATCGTATTGAGGACGTCGGCAATCCGCCCACTCGCATACAAGTTGAGAAGGGCGCAAGCGTCGAGGATGATCCGACGGCCGCCACCAGGCGTCGTGCCGACGGACGTCCCTCCGTCCGCCCCCGTCACGGCAGCCAGTCCTCTTCCGCGGGACGATCCGGCAGCGGAGGAGCCGCGCGAGAAGCCGTAGACACAGACCGATCGATAGTGAGCGGTTCATCTCCTCCAAGGTCGCTAGCGACCGTGACCGCAACGCGCCGCGCCTCGAGTCGATCAAGTCGGAGATATCGCGCAAGCTGCCCCTCGCTGACCTCCCCGGCCTGGAATGCGCTGACCGCGAGGAACACGTAGCGGGGGGTGAGCAAGTCCTCCGGAACCTTCGGCGACGGAAGGTTCAGTAGCGTGCGCGCATCGCGAACGCGAAGGCCGGCGTCTCGAACCTTGTCCCACGTGCCTAAGGGTACAAGACGGAGCTCCTCTAGTCGCCGCGTGAGGCTCTCGACGGACACGAAGTAGTACGCAGCGAGCGTGCACAGATCTGCGATAGTGAAGTCGCCGCGTCGCCGCTTCGTCTCGTTGAAGCGGCGGCTGAGGCCCGCGTTCGGCATGAGAAACGCCGGCGCGAACGCGTTCGCGAGGCGCTCGTGCTCCGGCCGGCGGCGATATCGAGAATGAACGGTTACCTCGGACTTGTAGCGCGTCGTTAGGAAATGCAGGTACTCGTGAAGGAGCGAGTTACGCCGCCGCTCTTCGGGATGGCGCCGATTGACCGCGACGCACCCACCAAGCGTTTCATCGAAAGAGAACAACCCGGATATCGCCGATGGTAAGTCGAGGTAGAAGATGCGTAAGCCTACCTCGTGCTCCAGTAACTCTCGCAGATTGAGAATGGGGCCATCGCCCAAGCCAAGCCGAGTTCGCTCGCTTGTCGCGAGGTCTTCGGCGGCGCGCTCGACGTCGGTTCCTCCAACCTGACGCACGGGCGGGTAGTGTCTCGGCAACGGGGAGTCCGCTAGCTGCTCTAACTCCGCGTAGTCTTCGCAGAGCTTCTGGAACTCCCACGTTGCCGAATCAAGCTCGGTCGCGATAGGCTCGTCCGGTGCGAGCGTGGCGCGAAGTTGCACCGCAAAGGGCGCCGTGGGCTCAGCAGCCCTAAGCAGTTCGCCAACCTGGCGACCGTATAGACTCGCCAGCCGTACAAGCTCCGTCGGTTGCACCCGCCGTTCCCCTTTCTCGAACGCGACCACCGTCGTTCGAGCTACGCCTAAGTACTCGGCAACCTCTTGCTGCGTTTTGTGCCGTGCCTTGCGCGCTTGCTGCAGGCGTTCACCGAGACGGCGGGGGTCAGCGGACATGAGTTGATCATCACCCATGAGGGCCTCCGACATCGAGCGCATACCACCGAGTTCGCGGTCCCGGGATGAGACGTGCGGTAACGGTCGGTACGCCCGGTGCCATCACGCGGGAGGATCGCGATGACCTCGCACCTATCTCAGGGACCAACGCGCCATCTGGCCCCACATCGCACGGCCCATTGGTGCTCGCTGCGAATGCACCCCACTCATCGCAGTAGCGGCGATACAGTGCGACAAGTGCATCGCGGACCTCGTCCCCACGACCTGCGTCAACCAGTGCCTCCGCGGCCTCTTCAAGGTCTGGATAGATGATCGTCAACGCCTCCCAAGGGCGGGCCGAGTTGAGGGCGCGGCGGAGGTGGTGTACCTGGCCGCCCATCGCGCGGAGCGAGAAGCGGCGCGCGAACGCATCCGGCGCAGAGGCGTCGTAGACGTCGTGAACGTAGAGAGACTTAGGGTCTTCATCGATAAGACCCGCATGGTGAAGTGACTGGCGCCGGAGCACGCATGACGGGCACACCCCGCATTGATCTGCCTTGCTGTTACGCTGCGGGTAGCCGTCGCACGACACACTCCGGCGAGCCAAGGCCCCGAGCCCAGCATCACGGAGACTGTCGCAAAGCTCTCCCTTGGTGATCAGGGCGAATGGCAACGAAACAGTGAACGGCGCGCGGAACACTCCGCTAAGTAGCGCTGACATACGGCGCAACGTCACGGGGTGCGTTGCGCGCGTCGACTGACTCCCAAGCTGTGCGTCAGTGTAGGGAAGGTTGATCGCTCCAACTCCGTTCTCGAATACGTCGAGACGATCAAGGCCAGCCATCTTCGCGGCTACCGCTCCGAAAGCCTGAAAGACGAAGCCGCGCGTGCGCTGACTCGTCTCCTCATGGTCGAACGCACGCCTCCGGCGTCCGCTGAGGCCGAAGCCAACGGCAACAGGGCGCACACGCTGGCCGAATTCTCGCGTTACAAGATTCAACAACTCTCGCTGCGGTACGCCGATGCGCCTGTTCGTGCGTCCGCAAAACAGCACTAGAGTCTCTGTCGGCCGTTCAGCGAGACGGGCGACTAGGCCGGCGAGTGAGTCGAGGCCGCCGCTGAATAGTGCTGCGGATGCGGGCGGAGGAGGCATGTCAAGGAACAGGCTTCGCTGCGACTCTGATTGGCGCGCTGCATCTCCGCGACGAAGGACGAACGTAAACGACCACACGTCGTCGGTAAGGTCACCGAGAAGATCAGCGAGTGTGGCGCCGAGTGCGTCGCGGCTCCAACGCTCGGGCTCGCGCAATGGCAGTTCCACGTGTATGCGCCGTTGCCAGAGCCCGGAGGTACGCGGTGCTTTATGCGGATGCCGTCGACAAACACGATCTGCCACATATACGGCGACCGCGACGTCAATTAGATCCGCGCAGTGGGGCGGAACTACATCGCCGAATGCTTCGGCAAGCGGAAGGTCGTTGACGTACGTGCGGCTCGTTATTCCAGCAGTCGCCCCGCCCGCGCGGAAACGTACTTCGCCTTGATCCGAGAACACGACGTCGTAGCTCGCGGGACAAGCGGGTGCGCGTCTCTGTCGTCTTCCGCCAGAGGCGTGAGACTGTCCATTCTTGACCAGAGAGGGGTCAAGCCGAGTGGCTCTCATAGAATCGACTGATCGAGAATGGTCGCCGTGGCTTGACGACGCTTTCTTCTCCTAGTTGGAGCAGCTCGGAGACCGGTAGCCGTCGGGTGGAGCGTCAGGCTCGCGCTGATGTGTGCGATAGGCTCAGTCAGCAAGGCATGGCAGTGCTCCACGAAGCGGTCGAACGCCTCGTGATCGGGGAAAACATCCCCGACTAAGTGAGGGCGCACTCGCTCAAAAAGCTCTGCGTTCAACAGTTCAGCGCAGACGGCCTGGGCGACAGTAATCGTCCCCGGTTCAAGTGCAGCTGCGCTTTTGGGCGGCGATGCCAGAAGTCGCTTGACGGCGCGAAAGGCGAGTAGGGCAAACTCGGTTTGCTCCTGTGACCTGTAGATCCGGTGGGCTCGCTGGCGAGTTTCCGAAGGTGACAGTTCCCCACGACCGCGCGCCTCGATGATTGCGCCGTACGCAGCCGATCCCCCGATTCCGCCGTAGCGCCTAAACGTGTCCGATAGCGCTCGGTTCGCGTGAACGGCGACTTCAAGTGGCGTCGCGCCACCCCGGAGGCGCGACAAGGTCGACCGCCATCTGTGCTGTACCCTACTCGAAATGACGTCCCCGTCTGGCATACCGGCCTCGATGTGTGGACGCTGTGAACCTATCGGCGTATGCTGACAAAGTCAATTCACAAGGACCGCGATTGATCGATAATGTCAGGTTCGCCAATGACTTTGACGGAAAGTACGTCCGGCTTCACGTTAGGATCGCATTGGCTAGCCATCCACGCCGCCGGGTGGGGCGGGATGCGCCAAGTCCTTGAGGGGGAACAGCTTACGAACGGATTGGTGATTGTAAAGGCCATCGCTGCATGAGCGAGTGCCGCGGAGGAGGCTGGGGCGAGGGAAACGCCGACCGTGCGGAGGGCCGAAGTTGGGTGGGAACTGTGGGTGGCGGAGGGGTTTGCCCGGGGGCGGGGCCTCCGGTGAGCTATGTCGCCACCACCCGCGCTAAGTACGGCAACCAGCGATCCACGGTCAACGATTGCACGGAAGTAATTGTACGTGTATCCTTCCGTATAAACCGCCAGATATACGTAATCGACGTTGCGGCTACGTACGAGACACGGAGGCAGTATGGCGAAGAAGGACGAGCGGTTCGAAATGCGGGTGGATGAAGACCTGCTGGCGCGGGTTGATGAGTGGCGAGGGAGGCAAGACAAGATCCCATCGCGGGCGGAGGCCATGCGGCGCCTGGCGGAGATCGGCCTGTCGCATGGTGCGCACCGGACCCCCTCGCTAAGCGATGGCGAGAAATTGGTGCTCCTGGCCCTAAGAGACATTGGACAGCACCTGAAGATCAAGAACGCCGACCTAAATATGGACTTGGTGTCGGACGTGATCTTCGGTGGACACGACTGGGCACTGGGATGGCAGCTTCCGGGCGTCTTCCACGGTCACCGAGATAACCCGAAGAACGTCAGCTTCGTCTTAAACGTCTTGGCGATGTGGGACCACATGGAGCGTGGATACGAGGCACTGTCGAAGAAGGACAGAGAGCTCGTTGCCACGAAAGCGGCGCCTCTCGGCAGCAGGGTACATTTCATGGGATTCGACGGCAACGACGAAGCGGAGCACATCGGCATCGCCAGATTCCTTGTGGAAAAGATGGAACGATTCTCTCGCTTCAAGGGTCGCGAGATGAACGCGCACATCCCGACTCTCGACACCTACGAGAGAATGCTCGCCCAATTCGGAGGGATGCAGAATTCGTTGATCGGCGGCGAATTGAGCGCCCAACAGATTGCCGACCTCTTGAAAGCCTAGATTTATCCGGATCGCCGGAGCTAGTGCCGGCAGTCGCCTCAAAGGCGAGTTGGGCGGGGCCGGTGGCGGCGCTTGCTCGCAGCGGCGCGCCCCTCGGAAACGGGCCTCGATCTCGGTCGGCGCGTAAGCTTGTAGAAAGAAAAAACCCGCCAGGGCTACGAATAGCGCTGGCGGGCACTTCGGGGCCGACGAATCGGCTCAGCAATGAAACTGTACTATGTCTTTGACTTCTACGCAAGTCTCCCAGCTCGGAAGACTGGAAGCGCTTATCGGCAGCAGCCGGCTTGGCCCCTATATGGCGGCCGAGGGCGGCGACCTAAGTCTTTCTCTGGCAAGGTATTACTGGAACATAGACCTCTGCAAGGCAGCCTATCCGGCGCTTCAGGTGCTCGAGATCGATCTACGGAACAGCATCGACTCAGTTTTGAAGCCCCTCTTCCCGGTCTCTCAGAATCCGGCGGCATACCGAGGCATTCGTTCCTGGCTGACCCGAACCTACCATCCAGACATTCGCCCAAGCGGAGAGGTTGTCGTCCACCCCGGCGGCCGGGGTACGGTGGATCGCGCGCTCGAGAAGGTGCTGAGCAAAGACCCTGCGCAGAACGCGCGACGCACCCACGATGATCTGGTGGCCGCTACCTCGTTTGGGCTCTGGGTCGGCATGCTTGAGACCGCCTATGACGAGCCCGGCACGTCCGGAATTTACCTGTGGCCAACGCACAGAGGAAAAGTCTTTCCTGGGGCGAAAGACGAGGAGATGATGACGACCATCAGAACCACGTTCAACGGCCTCCGTCATTTTCGGAATCGCGTCTTTCACCACGAACCGATCTGGGCGAAAACCGACAAGAGCCCGTCTCCAAGCGCGCGCTACGCGGACATCCTACAGGCGTTGCGATGGCTGAACTCCGCACATGCCCAGCTTCTCACGCGCCTCTATGAGCCGGTCTCCAAGCTCGACTCCGAAGACGCCCTGCAGGTCGCGAGGAAGCGTCTTGTAGATGGAATAGATCAAGTCCTAGAAGCCGCCGCGAAGAAGAAGGCCGAGAAGGAGGCCGCCCGGGCTGCTCGCAAGGGAGCCGGAAACAAGTAGCGACGAACTTCGACGAGAGCAGCCCCTTCATACGCGATGCGCGGCAATCCGATGCGGCCCACGTCAACGGCACCGCAGGCCTATCGTTAGGCGCGACACACTCTCGGTCCCAGCGACTTATCTCAAATCCTGTCAACATACTTCTGGACTAGCCCACTAAGGTGTTCCGTGTCAGAAGTCTGAGGACGGGATCCGGAGGCAGCACTCCGGGACCCGCCCGAGTCACCTCCAGGTCCGCCGTCGAGTTGTCACCGACTTTGACACTGCCGAGGGCAGCTTTGTGAGCCGCTCCCTACTTCCGGTCGAACGTCCCCACCGCCTTCGTGTCGCGCTTGTACATCTCCGGCACATACCAGTAGTTGTCACCGTACCGCTTCTGACGCGGCCAGACTTCATCCAGCGACATCGCGTCGTACAACGTGCCGGCCTTCATGACATACTGGATGTTGCCGGTCTGCCGAATGTCGTCGAGCGGATTGCCGTTGAGCACCATCAGATCGGCGAGTTTCCCGACAGTGATCGAGCCGAGGTCCTGGTCCATCCCCAGGAACTTCGCACCATGCATCGACGCAATCTCGAGGGCCCCCATGTTGCCCGAAGCTTTGGCCGCCATCCAGACATCCCAGTGTGAGCCGAGTCCGGGCTGCTGACCGTGGGAACCTACCGCTGAATAACCACCAGCGGCCACGATGTCCGCGATCTCCTGCGATACGATGTCCTTGGAGTAGTCGGTCACCGGTCGCTGAATGAAACGCCGGGTGTGCGGTATCAGCTGACGCCATGGCGTCCACTTGCCCTGCTTGACGTCCTGCCAGATGGGGCTCTCCTGCCAGAAGTACTCCTCGTTCCAGGCGCCGTACCCGCTGACCAGCGGGGTGTGTGAGTAGAAGTACTTCGCCTGACCCACAAAGGTGGTGAAGTCGCCATAGAGCGGGGACTGCACCGTGAGATGTTCTCCCCCGTTGTGTCCGTCCATGATCATGCCGAGCTTGTGATTCATGTCATCACTGCCCTCGGCGGTCACACGCAACCCGGCCTCGCGCGCGGCGTCCACAGACCACTGACGCTGCTGGCGTGTAGGCTGCAGGTACTGCTTGAGCAGCACGGCGCCCCACGACATCCGTCTCCGCACCTCGGTGCGGGCGATATCGCGGCTGGTGACATCGTTGGTGGCGGGGGTGTCGCCGTCCGTGAGGGCTTCGGCCACACTGAAGACGCGCGGCCCGATCATGTCGCCCGTCTCGATCATCTCCGCCGTGGGGAAGGCCGCGATGGATGACGTCGACGGATCACTGGTGGTGGTCACACCATAGGCCAGGTAAATAGCCGACTCGAAGTTGTTCGCCGGCATCATCGCCATGTGTTCACGGTGATGGTGCGCATGCATATCAACCCAGCCGGGAATGATCGTCTTGCCGCTGGCGTTGATCACGCGATCGGCGCCGGTGGTGCTGCACGATCCCACGCAGGTGATGCGGCCTGCCTTCACCACGATGGTGCCACGGGGAATCACACGCTTGTTGTCGAGCGTGACGATGCGCGCGCCGGTGATGGCGATGGTGCCCGCGGCAATCGCACGTGGCGCGCTGAGTGTCACCGAGGTTGTATCGGTGCGCTTGGCCGCGGCGTCGTGCGAATACACCCGATTGGCGCTCGCAAAGTCGACCGTCGTCGCATTGCGCCAGCGTGGGTGGAGCCCGCCTTCCGTGGAGAGCGGCGTGACCGGGAGCGCTGCTCCCTGTTTGGCAACCAGCGGCACCTCACTTCCTGTCCCGCCCACCGGGAGAGGCGACAGGTAGACATTGGCGCCCTGCGTGAACGCCACCCAGCGGCCGTCGGGTGACACGGCGGCATCGTCGGAGTCCTTCACGTTGAGATGCACCTTCTTGTCCGTCCCATCGAGCCGGATGGACGACACCTCGACCCCGGTGGGCGGGCGGCCGAGATCGTTAGGCGGGCCGAAGACTTTCGACGTCGACCAGTAGAGGCGTCCGTTGGAGCCAACGGTCGAACGCAGCTCGGCAAAGCCGAATCCGCCCCCACGCACCTGCACCACCTCGGTCTCCTCGCCACCGCCAGCGGGCAACCGCACCAGGTCAAACACTCCGTTGCGGCTGAGCGTCGAGGCCCGCGCCGTGGCGCCCGACCCACGCGCCACCACAATCTCGCGCCCGTCCGGTGTCCAGGTGGGGCTCAGGTACTCACCGGCCGCACTCGTCAGGCGCTGGGGTGTGCCACCCGCGGCCGGCACTCGCCACAATGCGCCCCGATTCACCGAGTCCACAGAGGTGAAGGCGATGCTCGACCCATCGGGGGACCATGCCGGCTGAAACTCCATGGGGCCGAAGGTGGCCGGTGTGAGACGGCGTGGTGTGCCACTGGGCAGGGGCTGCACCCACAACCTGCCTAACGCCTGGAAGACCAGTGTGCGCCCGTCGGGCGACGCCGATGCCCAGCGAATGAACCGCACGTTTACCGGGCCGTCACTGATCCGGTTGACGGTGGCGATGGTCTCCGAGATGGTGCGCTGCACCCGCGCCGAGAACGGGATGGTGGCGACCGTGCCCGTGCTCACATCGAGTCGCCGGATCTTGCCGCCCTGATGAATGACGATGCTGCGACCGTCCGCCGTCCAACGGTACATCGGGTACGATCCGTTGAGCGGAATGCTCTCCTCACTCAAGTCCATTTCAACCGGATCCATGATCATGCGTTCTTCACCCGAGCGCAGATCGCGGGTCCAGAGCGCACTGCGTGGCCCGAACACCTGTCCTTTGTACTCCAGCGTGCCGCCCGGCACCTTGCGCATGAATGCCAGATACCGGCCATCGGGGCTCGGCTCAGCCGCGTAGGCACCGCCGCTGGTGGCGCGATCCTGCTGCTGCGCTTCACCCGAGGTGATCGGGCGAACAACGCCCGTGCGCATGTCATACCGGTGCAGCTGAACGGTGCCCTTCAGTACGTCTTCCTGCCCCCAGAAACCCGTCGGTCGCGCCGTGTAGACGTCATAGTAGAGATAACGCCCATCCTGCGACATACTCGGCCGGAACGGGTTGCTCCCTGTTTCTCCCTTGACCAGTACCACTCCGGAGCCACCA
The DNA here is from genome assembly GCA_902826615.1 of uncultured Gemmatimonadota bacterium. Classification (GTDB taxonomy): domain Bacteria; phylum Gemmatimonadota; class Gemmatimonadetes; order Gemmatimonadales; family Gemmatimonadaceae; genus RBC101. Next base: position 804,612 of record CADEFN010000001.1, on the reverse strand, counting down.
TCCTTGTGATACATGACAAGTGATCGATTGCCGAACCCGGCCATCTTGACCACGATGATGTATTGCCCGTCGGCCGTCCACACCGGAAAGTTGAAGCGCGACGTCGGATCAATGGCCACCGGGCGCGGGTTCGCGCCGTCGGCGTCCATCACCCAGAGATTGTTCTGTCCCTTGCGATCCGAGATGAAGGCGATCGACTTGCCGTCGGGAGAAATGCGTGGCGCAAAGTTCGTGGCGATGCCGCTGTTCTGGGTGATCGACGTCGCCGTGCCACCACTCGCCGGCATCCGGTAGATGTGGCTCAGCAGGTCGAAGACAATGAACTGCCCATCAGTCGACTGATCGACGTTGGTCCAGGTGCCCTCAGTCGTGGTGAAATCGATTTCTCGCGTGCGACCCCGAGGTTTGGTGGGGTCCCAGCTGGTATCGGGAGGCGCGGCCTGCGCAGCGAGGGTGGTGGCCACGAGCGTGCAGACGAGTCCGAGGGCAAATCGCATGAGATATGAGGCGGCGGGGAAGGCGTAAACCTCTCGCCCGGTCGCGGCGGCGCAAGCCGTCGCCCCGCGAAACGCGTCCTCCTCTCATCGAAACTCCCGCCTGGCGGGAGGCCCACCGGGCTAGCCTACGCGCCCCGTCTCCGCTTATGCACCAGCTTGAACGCGGCACGCCGTGGCGTCACAAACGCACCCTTCGAGTTCCAGTAGGTGCGCCCTTCGAGCGAGGTAATGAAGTCGAGCGCCTGGGCATCGCGGTACTCGTGCATCGCACGTTTGCGGATCACGTACGTCACATTGCCCCACGGGCCGATCAGGACCGTCGCGCCACCGTACAACTCGAATCGCTTTCCCTTGTGCCGGCGCACGACGCGCTGCGTCACCTCGGCGACGAGGTCGAACGCAACGGTTGAGTCGGGGCCCACGCGCCGCGCCACTCGCACGGACTGCACCGATGGAATCCCGACTTCCTCAACACCCGCGGGTTTTCTGCCTTCGGGGTCGACGAGCCCGAACTCGCTCATGAAGTCGGGGTGGGTCACGAGTTTTCCGATTTCCGTTGCCTGACGACGCAACTCATTCCGTCGCGGTACACGCCCCGGATCTCCATCAAAGGCCAGCTCCGCAAAACTCAGCGCATCCACCGTGGGCAACTTCGTGAGAGGTGGGCGCCACACCAGGGCGTCTTCGCCAAGGTTGGGGACATCGTCGGGATACACCTTGCGTTGCTGAAAGGCGTCGATCCATGCCTCGCGATACCCATGTGGATCGTCCGGCACCATCTCGCGATCTGCCGTAATCACCGCGCGCAGGTAGTCACCGAAACGAATGTCGACGGGTGGGCAATAGTCGATGGCGCGGATACACATGTTGAGGAACTGCCCCGCCGTCGATCGGGCGAGATCGGTCAGGACCTCCAGGAGATCCGACGGGAGTTCGTTACGCGGATCGGTGTAGCCCGACCCCGCAGTCGCCATCCGCATGTACTTGCCACGTTTGCGATCGTAGATGGTGACAAAGGCCTCGTACACGGCCGCGCAGAGAATACGCCCGCGGTCGTGTGCTTCCCGTGATTTGTCATACGTCACCTGATACGTCCGCTTCCCCTTCTCATCGACCGTGTAGTCGATCGCATTGCGGATGGGGCCGAAATCCCCCGAGGTCTCGCCGAATTGCTGCCCGATTCCGGTGAGCCGCTGTACGTCGAGGCGCCCGCGTGAGGCGCGGAGTGCTTCGCGCACCACGTCCTTGTGGGAAAACCGCTGGAGCAACGCCACGATATCGGCAAAGCCTTCGTGGAAGGCCGCGACATCGATGTGGGTGGTGGTGGTGAAGTGCGCCCGCAAGCCGTCGAGCAAGGCATGCGTGCATTCATGCGCCACAATGTCGTGACCAAGACAGGTGAACACGCTGCCCCTCGGCAGATTGCGTCCCACGGTGGCCTTGGCGTCGGCGGGGTAGAATCCGAAGATCAGTTCGCCGGTGTCCGGATCGTAGTAGGCATTCTCCTCCGGCACGCCTAACGGCTTGAGCCGAAGGCGCAGGGGCGTATCCTCACTGTCATCGGCGGCGAAGCCCCATGCCACGCTGCGTCCCAGCGCCTCCTTGAAGCGCTGATACAGGGTGGCGCAGACCGCGTACACCATCTGCGCGTGAAAGCGCGGGTCGGACTGCGTGGGTTCGATTCCCCCCGCCAGCATGTATCGCGCATCTTCGAGATCGAGGGCGCGATGGGCCGCGACCACGTCGCCTTCGGCGTCGAACTCCCGCGCATCGACTTCGAACACCTGCCCCTGCGGTCCGGGCAGCAACGGTTCGTATGGCACATCCACGCGGGCCACATTGCCGTGCAGCCGTGACGCCGACGGGTCGAGCGCAAAAATCCGCAGCGGCCGGTAGACCGGATCGGTAAGCTTCCGCTCGTATGGCAGCACACGATACGCTCGCTCCACACCTTGGCCGAGCGTGAAAGCAGCCCGTGTGATCTTCTTCGCAGGCACGGTCACTCCTCCGATTCGGCGACGTCGAGCAACAAGGCGTCACGCAGGTTGGGCGCACAGTCCAGCTGCGGCTCCTGGCGCGGATTGGCTCCGAACTCGCGTCGCACACGTTCGATGAAGTCGGCATGGCTGTCATTGCGCAGCCCGTTCTCCAGCAGTTCCGTGGCAATCCGCGTGAAGTCCCCCTGGCCACCACTTTCGAAGGCGACCTGATCGGGACGGCAGGCACTGAAGACCACTTCGTGCATGGTGCTGCTGCCGCTGACCACCCGCTTGAGTGCCCGAGTGGCCGCCTTCGCCCGCGCCTTTCGATACTTCTCGATGACCGGCTCCTTCACCCGAATGAAGCGGGCTTTTGGTACCCCGCCACGCACGCCCATCACCCGGCCGCTCTGCGCAACGGCGAATCGCGTGATGGTGCCGGAGTGACAGCAGTCGATAAAGCAGGTGAGGTTGACGCCAGCGGGAAGCCCGGCGAACACCTCCTTGATGTCGTCGTCGATCAGGAAGTTGCCGGCGTCGAAGTCGTAAGGGCAGAGTGCTTCATCCTGACCATCCCCGTCCTCATCGCCATCGAGATCTGGGAGCTGTGTGCCGTGGCCCGCAAACTGGAACACCATCACATCTCCACTCTCGGCCTCGCGCACCATCTTCCGCAGTGCCTCGAGGATTTTCGCGCGCGTGGCTTCGTCGTTGATGAGACGTGTGGTGTCAGCAAACCCGAGTTTGCCGAGTGCGGCCGCCCAGCGTTCGGTGTCGGAGACACAGGCTTCGAGGGGGGCCGTCGGATAGTTGTTGATACCGACCAGGAGTGCAAAGCGCCTGCCACCGGCTGCACCAGTGACGGTCGGCTTCTTCCTGTACGCCCCACTGGTCGCCGGAGCCACCGAACTCGCCTGGATGTCGGGGCGCATGAAGAGCGCCAGTTCGGCCGGCATGTCGTCATCGTCGGTGCTGACAGTGCGCGAACCATCCGGCTCGGGCATGCCATGTATATCCGCGACGTCATCTTTCCCCAGCACGCGACGCACCACGCTGTTCATGGTGGCGGGATCCTCGTCGAACTCCCCATGTGCGGTGGCGCGCGACGAATGGCGTCCCATCGTCGGGACCGACTTCGACCAGATCACTTCGGCCATCCCGGCGCCACTACCGATTCCGAACAGGGCACGGCAGTCGTCGTCGGCGCGCAGGCATTCCTCGAGCCCGAGGATGGGGGTTTTCCCTCCCGGCTCGAAGGCCAGGCTCACGAGATACAGCAGCGACTTGCGATACAGCTTGGCGCACTGGTCCTGTTTTTCCCAGTCCTGCGCCATCGTGAAGAGCGCGAGCTCCTGGATTCCCTTCTTCGGCCCAACGAGTGGCAGCAGCTGATCGACAAAGGTGTCCACACGTACTGCGGGTGCCAGAAGACTCAGGGTCTTCACCGTCACTCCCTTCGCGACAAGCGTGGGGAGCAGGTGCGAATGAAAGATCGACCCCGCGCTGTGGCCCGCCGCGTGCACTTCCACGTGTTTGTTGGCCTTGACGAACTTCGCCAGATGCTCGGCCACCAGGTGTGCCCCGCCTCCGGGCGCCGAGGCCCGCTCGGCGCTGCGTTTCATGCCCGACCAGAGCGGCATGCCTAACGGGCGTGTGAGCCGTTCGATCAGCGGATCGGTGGTGTGGTCCCAGAGATCGCGCGCCCCAACGGCCGGGGCACGTGCCCCCGCGCCGCTGACCAGCTGCGCGATGGTTTCCATCGCCCCGGTTTCCCAGATGAAGTGGAGCGGGTAGACACCATTCTGCAGCCACCAGTCGAGCATGCGCGCCGCACCGCGCAATCCATTCCGCTCACTGACGAGCCCGCCATGCGCCCACAACATCACCCGGAGCGGCTTCTCCGCCGTCGCCGACGCCACGCGCCGAGCCAGGTGTTCGGTGAAGATCGCCTCGACGTCAGCTTTGGATGTTTGGTAAATGCCCGACGGGACAAAATCACCCTGCACCAGGTTGATCACATGCGGGCGCAACCTGGCAAAGCCAGCCGCATCGAGCGTGTCCCTGACCGCGCGTGCTCCCGCGGGGCGCTCCACCAGGCCGGCACCGCGGGCCTGCTCCGCCTCGAAGTCCGGCTCCCCTTCCATCTGCTCCATGCCGGCCAGGGGCTCCTCGGTGGCGCGGGTGGAGGCCGCCAGCACCTGAAGTGCGTCGGCAATACGTGATTCATCCTTCACAAAGGCCGACGTCGCTTCCGGCTTCTTGCTCTTCGCGATGCTCCGTGTCGTCGAGGTCGTCGCCAGGTGGGCCGTCTTCACCTGCGCCAGGATGTCTTCGTACCTGATGCCGCTCCCGGGGCAGGTTTTCGGCGAACCGAGCTGGTTGTGGAACTTGAGCGACTCGGGCGCCAGTCCATTGCGCTTCTGGATGGCGGTGATCACACCGATCACGGCTTCCAGTTGTTTGCCGGTGAGCGACTCCTTGCCCTTGTCGAAGTCGCCGATCATCTCGAACATGAACGGACCGGCACGCGAGGTTCCGTTGTGTCCGCCTGACGAGGCCGGCGGCTGTTTCCAGCTGCGGCCTGTCCAGATCACCCCCTGCGGATCGATGGTGACATGCTGGGCGATGTCGGACCACTTGTTGGTCTGCGTGTGGAATTGCCACATCGCCACGATCGACGCGAGCCCCTTGAAGTCCACCTGACGAGGACGCCAGGTGTGATGCATGTGGACTTCGGTGATCTTCCGGGCCGAAAAGTCAAAACGGTCGACCAGTTTGCGAAACTCGTCGAGTGACAGCGGAACGAACTGTGGTGCCGGCATTTCCCCACCCTCCCCGGTGTTCAGTCGCCCCCAACATGGGGCGCGGGAACGGGGAGTGCAAAGTAGGGGCCGCGACAGGTGGTATCCGCCTGAGCGGGAACCCTATCCCTTCAGCTTGTCGATCATCGGCTGGGTGATCAGCACCCGTCCCTTCTCCGAACGCCTGAAGCGCTTGGCATCCTCCACCGGGTCCTCACCCACCACCATTCCGGCGGGGATCTGCACCCCGCGATCGACCACCACATTCTGGAGCCGCGCGCCACGCCCGATGTTCACGTAAGGCTGGATTACCGCTCCCTCCAGTTTGGCGTAGGAGTGAATTTTCACTCCCGTGAAGAGCAGGCTTTTGTACAAGGCGGCACCGGAAATGATGCAGCCGCCCGAGACGAGGGAGTTGAGTGCCATGCCACGCCGCCCATCCTCGTTATGAACGAACTTGGCCGGTGGTGTGACTTCCGCATAGGTCCAGATCGGCCAGTTGTGGTCGAAGAGATCGAGGGAGGGGACTACCGAGGTGAGGTCGATATTGGCCTCCCAGTAGGCATCAATCGTCCCGGCATCGCGCCAGTAGGCCTCCGACTCGGCATCTGACTTGACGCAGGATCGGCTGAAGCGATGCGCCACCGCCTTTCCACTCGACACCACATACGGAATGATGTCCTTGCCGAAGTCGCGGGTGGACCCTTCGAGTGCGGCGTCGCGTTTGAGCAGCTCGAAGAGGTACGTCGTCTTGAAGACGTAGATCCCCATGCTGGCCAGCGCCATCTCCGGATTGCCGGGAATGCCGGGCGGATCTTTCGGCTTCTCCAGGAAGGTGATGATGCGATCGTGCGCATCGACATGCATCACACCAAAACCTGTGGCCTCCATGCGCGGCACTTCGAGCACACCAACGGTGACATCAGCGCCCTGGTCCACGTGCTGCTGCAGCATCAGCTCGTAGTCCATCTTGTAGATGTGATCACCCGCGAGGATCACCATGAACTCCGGGTGATAGGCCTCGATGATGTCCATGTTCTGGTAGACCGCGTCGGCCGTCCCATCGTACCACTGCGTTTCGCTCACCCGCTGGCTCGCGGGGAGGATGTCGAAGCTTTCGTTGCGTTCGGGGCGCAGGAAGTTCCAGCCTCGCTGCAGGTGCCTGATGAGCGAATGCGCCTTGTATTGCGTGGCGACACCAATACGCCGGATGCCGGAGTTGATCGCATTCGACAAGGCAAAGTCGATGATGCGTGCCTTGCCCCCGAAGAACACCGCAGGCTTGGCCCGGCGGTCGGTGAGCTCGTACAGCCGCGAGCCGCGTCCCCCGGCGAGAACGTAGGCCATGGTGTTTCGGGCGATTCCGCTACGAGGCTGTGTGGTCATGGGGTCAGCGAGGTCTGTGCGCTTTGCGTCCCGGCCGGGTCGGGCGTAAGGTTCGGCCATGAATGTTCTCTTTGTGGCCGCAGAAGTCGATCCCTTCATCAAGACCGGTGGCCTCGCCGATGTGGCCGGCGCCCTCCCGGCTGCGCTGCGCGCGCGCGGCCATGACGTTCGTGTGGTAATGCCCCGGTACCGGGTGCTCCGCGAGAAAGGGGTAGCCATGGATGGCCCCATCGCCGCCTCCTTCCTCACCATTGGCGAGCAGTCGGAGGAGCAGCGCGTCTGGCGTACGACCGATGGTCCTACCCCGACCTACCTCCTGGACATCCCCGCCGCCTTTGAGCGGAGCGCCATCTACGGAGAACAGGACGACCATCGCCGCTTCATCCTCTTTGCGCGTGGCGTGATGGATCTCATGCAGCACCTGCGTGAGGTGGATGGTTGGCAGCCCACCATCGTCCACTGTCACGACTGGCACGCCGCGCTGGTGGTCAACTACATCAAGACCACCCACGCCTACACCTTCGGGCACGTCGGCACGGTGTTCACCATCCATAACCTGGCCTATCAGGGTGCCTGCCCGCCAACGACCGCTGCTCTCGCCGGTTTGTCATCGGGAGAGATGATCGAGCAGAGAATGGGCCCTCGCATCGCCGGAGCCTTCAACTTCATGGCGCGCGGCATCTTTTACAGCGACATCGTGAGTACCGTGAGCCCCACCTACGCCGAAGAAGTCATGACGGGTGAATACGGCGAAGGACTCGACGCCCTCCTGCGCGGGCGGCGCAACCGTTTTGCGGGGATCCTCAACGGGATCGACACCACCCTCTTCGACCCCTCGACCGATCCGCGTATCGCCGCGCCGTACGATGCCACCGATCCATCAGGCAAGGCGGCGTGCAAGGCAGCCCTGCAGCACGAACTCGGTCTCACCGAAGATGCGAGTACTCCCCTCATCGGCATTGTCACCCGGCTCGTCGAGCAGAAGGGACTCGACCTGCTCGAACAGGTGATGCCCTGGTTTCTCAGGGAAACGGGGGCCCAGCTCGTGCTCCTCGGCTCGGGCAATGCCCACTGGGAAGGGGTGTTCCGGTGGCATGCGGCAAGTTATCCGCAGCGGGTGCATGCGCACATCGGCTTTGACGCCGCGCTCGCGCAACGCATCTACGCCGGGAGCGACATGTTCCTGATGCCTTCGCGATTTGAGCCGTGCGGGCTCGGGCAGATGATTGCGCTGCGTTACGGGAGTGTGCCGATCGTCAGGGCCACCGGCGGCCTCAGTGACACCGTGCAGGAAGGGTATGAGGGCAACGGGTTCCGTTTCCACCCGTACGAAGCACAACACTTCGCCGATGCCATTGCGCGGGCACTCGTCGCCTACACCACCGAGGGATGGGCCCTGCTCCGCCAGCGCGGCATGCGCGAAGACAACTCGTGGGCACATGCCGCATCGTTGTATGAGCAGCTCTACGCGGGTGCCCGACGCAGCTGACGCCCGACACCACGCATCATTTGCCCAGCTTGAACCCAATGCCGGCGTACAAGGCAAAGGCACCATTGCGTGCCGCCTCACGTGCCGTGCTCACATCGAACTCCGCCACTTTGGAGACGCCAAAGGTGTAACGCGCCCCGCCCGTCAGCAGGGCTCCACCGACGTCGAAGGTCACCCCACCACCGGCCACGCCGCCAATGTCGACGCTTTTGGTGGTAATCGAAGGCACGTCGTCACAATCGCCACCGGTCCCCTGCACCGTGCAGCTTAGCTCCAGCCCAAATGACGGACCAGCGTACACATGTGGCCGCACGCCCGACACCGATACCGGTGAGAGCCGGAGCAGAATCGGCACTTCGACATAGTTCAGCTTGAGGCCACTGGGGCCGCTGTTGGTCCCCTTGGCTCCCTTGCTGGTGAAGAGGAGCTCCGGCTGCCACGCGAAAATGCCACCCCCAGGGAGCACCAGCGAAAGACCGCCGATCAACCCCGTTCGGGTGTCGAGGTTGTCCACCCCACGAAGGGTGGAGAAGGTGGCCCCGGCAATCACGCCGATCTGTGCCTGCCCCTGCGCCTGTGCCCCAACTGTTGCCAGCAAAGCCGATACTGTCGCCGCTCGAATGAGTGGGTTCACGAAATGCCCTCGTGTCATTGGGTTGCCGGGTCTACCCCCGGATCCCGGTCGTTGTGCCTGAGTCGCGCCGTCCCACCAAATGTGGGTGATACCTGTCACCGTAAGCAGCACGTCGTTCCCGCGGAAGCGGGAACCTTCCTATCTTCTCCACCTATGCTGTCGGTCCTTGCCTTCGCCGCCCTTCTCCAAACCGCCCAGCCGACGGACACACGCAGCATCGTCGACGGCGCCGCGCAGGCTGCCGAAAATGGCACGTTGCGCGCCTGGCTGGAACGGTGGCGCCGCAACCCGGCCGGCGATCGGAGCGCATTGCTGGCGCGCGGGCTCGCCGCCTCGCACCTCTATCAGCATCGTCAGGCAGATTCCCTTCTGACCCTCGCGGCACGCTCGACGCCGAGCGACGCCATCGCGCGGCAGGCTCTTGTTGGGCTCGCACGTGTCAGCGTCACCCGTGGCAATAACCGCCACGCCAACGACCTGTTGGTCGGGGCACAGCAGGCCGCCTTCGTGGCCAATGACACCGACACCGCCATCGACGCGCTCCTCTTGCGCGCGGGGATCGCGCGCCGCGTGCGTTCGGCAGCCAGCGCAGATCCCTTGCTCGACAGCGCCGAAGCAGCGGGTGCATTGCTGCGTCCTCGTCAGGCATCGGTGTTGCACTGCCGGCGTGCGGGCAACGCCTCCATTCGGGGTGACCTGCCCTCCATGCGGCGTTTCGCGCAACTCGGGGTCAACGCGGCGCGCAGCGCGGGCAGCAAGCGACTCGCCTCGGCCTGTCACTTTGTGCGCGCCACCTCCTTTGCCCGCGCAGGAGTCACCGACTCCCTACGTGTGGCCATGGACACCACCATTGCATTGCAGCGGGCGTCGGGCGATCTCGCAGGTCTTGCGGCCGCACAGCAGTGGCAGGGTTTCTATCTCACGCAGCTGGGGCAACACGCCCGTGGCAGCCGGATGCTTGGTGAGGCGTGGACGGCAGCACGGGCGTCGGGAAGTGTGGATGCTCAAGCGTGGACGGCGCTCTCGCGTGCCTCGCTTGCGAGTACGCTCAACAACGCGGGAGAGACGCAGCGATGGCTTGCCATCGCCGATACCATGATGAGCCGGAGCGACGACGCCGAGGGCCAGCGCGCAGTACTCCGGATGCGTGCCACGGCGGCGTTCGGCGCCGGCGACTACGAACGTGGATGGCGTCTCCTGGACGCCCTCGAGGCGGCCTCACGTGAGGCGGGCGATGTCTCCGGGCGAAGTACCGCGCTCGCCACCCGCATTCGTCAGGCACTGAATGCCGGCAACGCCTCGCAGACCCGGGCCGCCCTGGCGTCCTGGCGAGAGCTCGGTCGGGGAGCGCAGCTGTCGGGGCTCGAGCCCTCCGCATTGCTCTTCGAGAGCGAGCTGGCCATTCTCGAGGAGCGTTGGGATGACGCCGGCACTGCACTCGCCGAGGCGCTCCGCGTCTTTCACTCGAGTCAGCACCACGTGCGGCTGTCCATCCAGCTCATGCATGCCCTCGTCCTCGTGAGCGCTGGTGACAGTGACGGCGCGGCGCGTATGGCACTCGACGCCGAGCAATCGCACAACCGCTGGCGGGCCACGCTCACAGACAGCGCGCTCCGTCGCTTTGCCAATACGAGCGATCGCGGCGCCGCGTCGTACGGCGCGCGTCTGATCGTCCAACTGGCTCGGCGAGGGCGCATGGCCGACGCAATGCGGCTCTCCGAGTCGCAACGGGCCCGTCAGCTGCGTGAACAACTCGCCGAAGCAGGGGCGTGGGCTGGGAGTTCCACCACCACGCGAGAGCAGGAGATTCCCGCGCTGAGCGAGCTGCAGCGTGCACTCCCTGATGCACAAACCGCCGCCGTTGTCTTTGTGACGACTCGCGGACGCGACTCCTCGGCGGCACTCATCCTCACGCGGAGCGCTGCATGGCCCGTGCTGATCGGGCCGCTGGACGGAATCGCGCCTCGAGTGCAGCGCCTCCTCGCCACCATCAGCGCCGGACGTGCCGTGAGCGGCGCGGCGCGTGAAGTGGGCGGGATGCTCCTCGACCCCCTGGTACCGAGCCTCGACTCCGCTGGCATCGAGCGGCTCGTCATTGTCCCTGATGACCTGCTGCATCTCGTGCCATTCGAAGCCCTGCTGCTGACCGGCAACCGGCATGTTGTAGAGCGCTTTGGTGTGTCGTACATGCCATCACTGGCCATCGCGCACTCGCTCTGGACGCAACGGACGCCCGCCACCGGCTCCATTGTTGCGTTTGGGGACCCGCAATTGCCCACTCGAACACTTGGCGCCCTTCCGGGCGCGAGACGCGAGGTGGCAGCCCTCGCGCGGCGTGTTCCCGGCGCCGTGGCCCGCGTGGGGCAGACCGCGAGCGAAGCCGAGGTCAAACGAAATGGAGCGGGCGAGGTGCGGCTGCTTCATGTGGCCGCCCATGGCGTCGTGGATGCATGGGATGGACGCCAGGCGGCCCTCATGCTCGCGCCGGGCGGCGGCGAGGACGGAGTGCTCTACGCAGGAGAGATTGCCGCCCTCCGGCTCGACGGCGCAACCGTGGTGCTGTCGGCGTGCGAGACAAACAACGGCGAGCTTGTTGCAGGTGAAGGAGCCACGGGCCTCACCAGCGCCTTTCTGCGCGCCGGCGCGCGCAGTGTCGTGACCACCAGCTGGCGCATTCGCGATGGTGAGATTGGGTGGGTGGTGGACCAGCTCTATGCCGGACTGGCCAGCGGTCGTTCACTCGGCGACGCCCTGCGTGAGGCGCAACGAGCCAGCTTGCGCCGCGGCGACGCACCCCTCACGTGGGCCGCATTCCGGATTGTCGGCAACGCCTCCAGCCCCATCGCCCTTCGCTGAAGGGCAGGTGAGACGCTGGCACGCTCCGAACGTATCACCCGGGGAATGGGCCGTCTGGCCCGTCATCCCTTTTTCGGAGCCGCGAGATGCGCACATCCAATAGAGTATTCCTTCTCCTCCTGACCACCGCGTCTGTCGTCTTGCCTCTCAACGGCGAGGCACAGAGCAGAAAGTTCTTCGGCATGTTTTCCGCCGGCCCTGCCCTCCCCGTCGGCACCTTCGGTGATGCGTTCGACATGGGCTGGTCCCTCTCGGCCGGCGTGGGCACCGCGCTCGCCAACAAAGCCATCGAAGTCCGAGCCACCGCGTCGTACGGATCGTTTGGCGCGAGCAATGGTGGCCTCGGCATTGACGGCACCAGCAAACCGTTTGCTCTCACCGGTGACGTGTTGTACCACCTCGGCTCGGGTGCAGGCGCGGCGCGGCCCTACCTTCTCGCTGGAGCCGGTCTCTCTTCAGTCGGATATTCGTCGAGCTACGACGGCTTCGGCGGGGGCGGCGAAGGCTACTCCGAGCGCGAGAACGGTCTCACCTTCGGCGTCGGTGGGGGCGTGCTGGTTCAGCGTGGCAAGGCCGGATTTTTCGCCGAGGGGCGTTATGCCGCGGTTCCGGGAAGCGAGCACAGCCACCTTCCGGTGGTGGTCGGAGTTCGCATCGGGGCCCGTTAGGCTCCACCCGTACTCAGGGTACGATTCGCACGCGCCGAAGGGGAGCACGCTGTTCGTTCCCGTCGGCGCGTCGCGTGACCAGCAGCCAATCCACTTCCGTCGCCGAGCGCGGGATCACGTCGGGCCCGAAGGCCACGGTGGTGTCACCGGTTGTGGCATCGCCCAGCAGTTCTCCCTGACTGTCGAGCACTTCCACGCGATAAGCGTCAGCGCCTGAAACCGCGGGCCAGGCCAGCCGCAGCGAGTCCCCACGGCGCACCTGAGACAGCTCAGCTGTGGCTACACCACTCGTTGTTCCGCGCATCTGTTCGTTCGAGCGCATGACGGTCGTGGCCACTCCAACTATCAGAAGCGCGGACGCCGCCAGCGCCAGCGGGGCCCAGCGCCGGATCTCGGCACGCGCCTTCGGCTGGCCCGCCACATGGACCGAGCGCAGCAGTTCGTACTCGGCGACACAGGCTTCACATCCCATCACGTGATCGAAGGTGACGGCCGACCTGTCGTCGTGGCTGGCGGCCGTGGCAAGGGCGAGGATGACCTCGGGTGACGGGCACTCACGCCGGTCGCTCCGGCGCGCGGACATGAGTCGCGCATACGTCTCACGCAGGGTGGTGTCATTCACGAGTGGCGCCCTCCGGTCGCAATGGTGCGAGATGTGTGCGCAAGTCGTCCATGCCGCGCGACAGCAGGTTGCGCACCTTGCCGTCGCTCCAGCCCAAACGATCCGCAATCTGTTGCCGGTCGTAGCCTGCCAGCGCCATCCGCACCACCATCCGCCGCGACGGCACCAGCCGCGCGAGGGCCCGCTCCACCGCCCGTTCCAGATCCCCCAGCTCGGCCGCCTGTTCGGTGGCCGCCCGGTGCGGGACCTGCGCCAATTCTTCGTCCGGCGCATCTGCGGCCCGGTCGGCATCACGCCGGCGGCGACGCAACATGTCCACGGCCGAACTCATCGCGGCCTGGTATATGTATGACGTCGGGAGTGCCTGAATCTCCTCACTCGTCGTTCGTCCGCGCCAAAGCCGGATGCGGACGTCCTGGACGAGTTCATCGAGGTCCGCGCCCCGGAGCGCGTGACGCGCACCGACACTTGTCACCATGGCGCGGAACTTCTCGATCACGCCCTCGAGGGCCTGGGAGAGGTCGCCCGGCAAGGTCATGCGGAAAACTACCCGCGGCCGCGTGCATCGCGAACGACCGAGACCCCTGTTTTGCGCGGGAGAAGGGGCTGGCCAGTCCAGCTCGCCCTATAGCTGACCGCCCACGATTGTTACAAGCCCCCCGCTTGTCTGTTACGTGACTTTGACGCTATTGATACCGTCGAGTGACTGAGAGGCGCCGAAACCCCTGGAAGGAGCCGCTGCCATGAAATGCGTTCCATCCATCCTGCTTTCGTCCCTTCTGGTCCTCACCGTCACCGCCTGTGCAGGGCAGTCGCCCATGCATGGCAGCGTATCGGGCCCAATCCCGTGCATCGCTGCCGAGGCCCGATGGCCCATTCCCGAGTCGGGGAAGCGTGTGCTCCGGGTGGCGCTTGCACCCGACCAGGGCACGCTCGACGGCTGGAGTTTCTTCGGGGCAGAACGCCTTCGTACCGCCACCGAGTCGTGGAACCTCCTCGAACTCCCCATTCGGTTGCTTCCCACAGATGACTTCGCCCGGGCCGACGTCCGCGTATTCATCGTCCGCTCCATCCCGGCCGACTCGGCGGGCTCCCCGCAACTCGCGCAGTATCAGGCTGGGCTGACACGTCTGACCCGCGACCTGTCAGGCACGATCGTGCGTGCCCATATCGCCATCGCCGAGACCTCCCCGGCTGGCGTGGCGTACTCGGTCGGCGAGCAAGTGGCCACGTTGATGCATGAGCTCGGTCATTCGTTAGGCGTGCCGCACGCGACGAGCCCGCTCGCCCTCATGTCGCCGAGGCCGCTGGTCTCGTCGATTACACGAACCGACGTGCGGATGGCGCGAGATGTGTACGCCCGGGCATCCTGCCCCGGCAACGCGGTCGCGTCGCGTTAGGCAGCGAAGAGCCGCGCATCACACGCGGCTCCCCGGTTAATCGCACCCGGCCCTACTGGCGGTGATAGGCGATCCCCGCTTCCTGCGCCTGCTCGATCGCAATCACCATCGCCGGCACAAGCCGCACACCGGGAAGGATGTGTGCCTTCATGTCCGCGAGGACCGCGCCGGCCTGGAGTCCGCGCTGCTGCGCCACCATCCCCGCGAAAATGCCGAGGGCGTTGTTGCAGAGGATGAAGGTGGCGCCACGCTTCTGCAGTGATTCCACCGACGCCGCTGGCATGCTCTGACCGATGATGGTCGGGCTCGTACGCCAGGGATTGCTCGTGAACGGGGTGCCCTTGCCGTCCTTCTCATTCAGGAACTCCCCGAGTTTGTACTTGGCCCACATGCTGTCGTCGAGACCAAAGAAGGTGGTGCTCCCGTAGAAGGTCAGCACCCCGTCGATGTCCTTGTCCGTCACCCCAAACACGGAGTTGTAGGTGTCGTAGTAATTCATCACGTGGATCAACGGAATGCCGCCGCCAGGCGCCGGTGCATCAAACAGCTGCCGGTGTTTTGCCTTGACCGACGCCAGCCAGGTGGTGTCCGCAGTGACCGCCGAAACCACGGCAGCATTGGCCTCGGGCTGCGAGACGGCGTAGGCGCCAAGGTAGCCGACAGACAGGACAGCGAGCGAAAGGCTCCATCGCAGCCGCGGGTGGCGGGGAGAACGTTCAAACATTGAGATATCCCTGGTAGATGTTGGGTTGCCCCCTCCTCTGCGCAGAACCAGCGGAAGACCCGACATCACACCACGGCCTCCTGTGGAGTATCCAGCCCTCACTCGGCCCCACCCTGCTGTGGAACGTCACATCCCCATCCCCCGGCGGGGCTCGTGTTTTCCCGGTAGCTTTCCCACGACGCAGACCCCCCGGAACGCTGAGGCGCTTATGTTCACACGACGCGATTTTCTCAAGACGGGCACCGCAGCCACCGGTGCGCTGGTGGTGGGAAGCAGGGCAGTCCTCGCCGAGTCGACCGGACAGCCTCGGCCCGCACCCATGCGAGTGCTGGTCCTCGGGGGGACGGGCTTTATCGGCCCGCACATCGTCAATCAGCTTGTCGCGCGTGGACACAGCGTCAGCATCTTCACGCGCGGCCGACGCGATGCCTCTCTTCCCGCGGGCATCGAACGGCTGGTAGGCGACCGGATGATCAACGACACCATTCCCCAGGGCAACCTTCGCGCACTCGAAGGGCGCAAATGGGATGCGGTGTTCGACGACTCCGCCACCGACCCGCGCTGGGTGCGTCAGTCGGCCACGCTGCTCAAGGACTCTGGCACTTACCTGTTTGTCTCATCGACTGGCGTCTTCCTTCCCTATCTCACGCCTCAGAACGACGAGACCGCGCCGGTCATCACCGAGCCGGCCAACTCCCCCGACTACGGTGTGCGCAAGGCGCAGTCGGAGCAGGTAGTGCGGCAGGTGTTCGGCGATCGCGGGATTGTGGTGCGGCCGGGGTACATCGTGGGACCTGGCGACAACACCGATCGCTTCTCGTACTGGCCGCAGCGCTTTGCACGTGGTGGAGAAATCCTGGTTCCCGGATTGCCCGAACACCCTTCGCAGTTTGTCGACGTACGGGACCTCGTCGCCTTCATGATCAAGATCGTCGAGGAGAAGCGCGGGGGAACGTTCAACGTCACCGGCCCTGCGCAGCGCCTGTCGTGGGGTGACTTCATCAGGGAAGCGCGGGCCACACTCAAACCCGACTCGACACCGGTGTGGGTGACCGACCTCGCCTTTCTGCGCGAGCAGAAGATGACGTACGCCATTCCGTGGATGATTCCCGAAGGTGAGAACATGCATCACCTGCAGATCAACAATCGCAAGGCGATTGCAGCGGGGCTCACCTTCCGGCCGATGGCAGAGACCTTGCGCGACACCCTCGCCGACTGGCCCAAACGGCTCGCCATGTTGCCCGCCGGCCAGCAGCCCAACTTCCGCTGGATCACACCAGAGCGTGAGCGCGAAGTTCTCGCCCTCTGGAAGGCGCGGCGCTAACCCGCGTACCTAACGAGACTTCGCTTTGGTGGCGGCCGCGCCCCAATTGAAATTGCGCGGCACCTTGCACCCCCAGATTTCGGCAGGGCGGAAGCTCCACTTGGCCACCGCGGCCTTCACACTGGTGGTGAGCCGCGGGCTGGTAGTGGTGACGACGGTAAAGGTGTTCATGTCGGCCTTGCCGAGTGTGTCGACGAGGACCTTCACCTTGATCTCGGCGCGCCCCGATTTGTCATAGACGTTTGCTGGCAATCGTTTGGGGATGGGCGCAGGCACATAGGCCAGAGGCTCCGGCACCTTTTCGACGTCCATGTCCGGTGAGGCCACGGCGCGGCGCACCCACTCACTGCATGCCAGCGCCGAGTCCGGGGGAGCCAGCTGGACCGGCTTCTCCGCGGGCACCACGGGCTCGGGAATCACAGCGGGTGCCGATGAACACGCGGCGGTTGCAGCCAGGAGGAGCAGTGGGGTGCGGCGCATCGGAGGCGGGGGGCGGGCAGAAGATGCTGGACGTTATGGCTCCCGCGCCTACGGCGTAAGCGGCGCGCGGCGTCGCACCACCACGCCAACCATCGCACTCGGCGTCGCTCGATCGCCCTGACGACTGACCCACAGACGCCCGCTGCCGGCTGCCGTCAGACCAACACGGGGAAGCGCCCACCAGGTGGTGCCCACCGTACCGAGTCCGCCGATGTGCACGTACGGTGTTCCATCGCCGTCGCCACCCAGCATGCCCCACGGTCCCGCTGCGAGCGTCCACTCCACACGCGCCGGCCGGGAGCGGTAACCCAGTTCCAGGTCGATGACCAGCGCGTCGAGCGTGTAGAAGCCAGCGCTGCGGATAAGGCCCAGGCGTCCACCGGCGATGGCGCGCCGCCCAAATGGCTTGTGTATGCTGAGTGATGGCACGGTCGGCGTCCCGGCCAGGCGATCGACCTTGAACGGTCCCGCTCCCGCCGCAAAACGAACGGATTCCTGGGCACCCGCCGTCGTGGCCCCCAAAAGGCAGATGGCCACAAGGCCAGTCCATCGATGCAAGATCATGTGAGAGAAGGTAGCGAGGGCCCTTCACGGCGCATGGTTCGCTTGACCCAGAATCAGCTCGTGCTGGGCGTCAGCGCACCCGGTACACCACGCCCACACCCTGCCGATACACCTCCGCCAGCTGGGGTGGATCAGCCAGGGTACGGAGCAGTGAGAGGCGTTCTTGTTCGGTAGGCAGGTAGTACGGCGATTGCGAAGCGTCGACGATGAGAAGGTAGTGCGGCGCGGTACTGCTCAACGCGAGTCTGAGTCGAGCGGTATCTGCCGTGGATGGTAACGTTGCCGTGCGACGGCTGGTGTAGAACCTGACGGCGGAGTTGAAAGGGGGCGCAGCCATCACCACGTCGTCAGGCTCGGTGTTCCGGTTTAGCCACTCGAGGGCAGGACGCAGCGCCGCATGGGTGGAGCCATCCACACCTCGGAGGTTCGCAAGCGCCGTCGGAACGATGCGTCTGGCGTTGAGCGCCACATTGACGAGGAGGTAGAGTACCACGAGCAGAGGGACACGACGTGACACCAACCTGCGGACTGCATCCCAGCTCAGCACCACACAGCACACCGCGCCCAGTACCCACACCGCGACAATTGCCGCGCCCTGACGCGAGCCTGCGGGAAACCCACCAGCTCCCGCCGCTGCCATCGCGGCAGGGAGCAAACACGCCGCTCCCGCGAGTCTCCAGGTACTCGGCGTGCCTGACGAGCGAATGGTGTGGACGGCGCCATTCCATCCAACGGCAAGCGCCATCGGCAGCACCGGCAGCAAAAAGCGAACGCCCTCGTCAAATGGCCAGATCAGCAGGATGCCCCCATAACCAAGCAGGTACCAGCCGACCACCGGATTCTCGCGCTGCAGCTCACGCCACAGCCCGACGACCATGGCGAGGGCTGGTACCACCACAAGCGGGGAAAACCACGAAGGCAGTATCCAGGAGAGGCCGGTCAGCAGTTCCCCGAGGTGCGCGACCTGCATCAGGAGGGCTCGCGGCATTCGACTGATCACTTCCCACGGAGAGACCGCGCCAAGGTCCGGCACATGCGGGTCCTCGAGCAGCAGGAGGCGCAGGTAGTTCTCCTCGGAGGGCGGATGCACGGCCCCCCATGCGAACCAGGCCGCGATCGCGATCAGTCCAGCGGTGCCGCCAGCGAGCAGAAGGGTGTCCGTCGAGTTGCGCGCCACGCGGCGCATACGCCGATGGATCCAGGCAGCGAGGAAGGCGAGTGGGAGCGCTACACCAATCGTGCGCAGCATCACCGCTAGCACGGCGAGCGCGACCACAGCGGCCACACACCATCCAGGTTGGTCCTGGTGCCTGGCGGCCAAGACAAGGGCAGTGGCGGTTACTGCGAGGTAGGGGAGTTCCGAATTCACGCCCAGGGTAGCCAGGCTGAAGAATGCGAAGGAACCGACGGTGAGGGCAGAGATGGGGAGCGAGGCCGCCGGTGTGTGCTTACGTAGCCAGGCGAGCACCGCGAGCAGCGACAGAGGTGCGAAGCTCGCGACCAGCAATTGGGCAACGAGCACACTTGGCCCGGGGAGGCTCAGGGGGAGCAGCAGGAGCAGGGGCAATCCCGGAGGATAGGCGGTGTGGGGCACGCCGGCGATGGTGTAGCCGTGGCCGCCGAGGAGGGATTGTGCAAGCCCGATGTAGTACGTCGGGTCCCCGGTCAGCACCTGGTTGCGAGCGACCCCAAGCACGTACGCGCACGCCAGCACCAGCAGAAGGATCCGCCCCATAGCTCCCGCAGAGGTGTCTTAGGCATCCTAACACGAGAGGGTAGCAAGTGATAGGCGGAGGTCCTTTCGGGGATGCGCACTGGCCGCCGAGAGTCGGAGACACCGCAGGCTTCTGGCGGACTCTACAGGAGTGTAGCTCACGGTGATAGCTGGAAGACTGGTGCTTACACGAAGGTTGTGCGGCGCCCGGCGGCGGAGAGGCTCGACTACTTGTCCTGGTTCTTCCCGCTTCGCAGGCGGTGTGGCGATGCCCTGAAGACGCCGACGCCAAAAGTGTTCCCGCCCCTCTTCAGCCCGAGTCCGAGGCAGATCTTGCCCACGTTCTCACGGGCGATCATCCAGGCCTGGGTTTCGGGCCACTTCACGTCGACGGGAATCCCGCCAACGACGAGGTCGATTCCGCTCCCCTTCTCAGGTTCAAGCTCAGAACGCAGAATGATCTCGATCCTGGCGCCGACGTAGGTCTTTTCGGTCTTCTCCAGCGGATCAATGGAGAATCGTCCCGTTCGTGGCCCGTCGATGACTTCATCGAACGCCTACTGCACGATGCCTTTGAACACCGCCCCAGGAGTCTTGCGGCGGTCGGCACAGATGCGCTCGAGGGTTGGTACAACCTGCTCGGTTTCGGCGTCCAACAGGTGACCCGCGGGTTGCGCGGGTGTTGCGGGCGGATGGATGGCGGGTGATTCGGGTGTGGGAGTGCCGGGTGGGGGCGCCAGCATGCGAACGCTTACGGCGCGTACATCGCCCTGAGACCCACCAAGCCGGCCTTCTCTTGTGGAACCGCGGAATAGTTGTGAATTATTCACCTGAGCATTATGCTACACTGCATAATGTTATTCCTTAACCGGTCCAGCGAACTGGATGCCCTCGATCGCATCCACAAGAATGCTCCCGCCCTCGGGGTGGTATGGGGCCGGCGTCGCATTGGAAAAACTCGTCTCTTGCTGGAGTCGTGCCGCCGAACTGGCGGCGTCTACATCGTGGCCGACCAGTCCGACGCGGCCGTGCAGCGAGACTTTACGGCGCGGGCGATAGCCCAGGTCCTGCCGGGATTCGGAGATGTCACCTACCCAGACTGGGAGCGGCTCCTCAGTCGTCTGGCCACCGACGCGCGAGCGCTCGGCTTTCGCGGGCCGGTCATCATCGACGAACTACCATACCTGGTGGCCGCCTCGCCCGAGCTTCCGAGCGTGTTGCAGCGCTGGGTGGATCACGAGGCCAAACGAGCCGGGATCACCCTCGTGATTGCTGGATCGAGTCAGCGAATGATGCAGGGGCTGGTCTTGGACGCCGCCGCTCCGCTGTACGGACGCGCACAACTCCTGCTCGACCTGCGTCCGCTTGCGCCCAGGTATCTCCCTGGGGCGATGGGGCGTCTGGCACCCGTCGATCTCGTGAAACACTGGGCAGCGTGGGGTGGTGTTCCCCGGTACTGGGAGCTGGCCGCACAGACCAGCGGCAGCGTCGAAGAACGCGTGGTCGCTCTCGCGCTGGATCCTGCTGGCCCGCTCTTCACGGAACCGGAGCGTCTCTTGCTTGAGGAGACGCCACCCGCGCTGGAGATACGGCCCTTGCTCGACGCCATCGGTGGCGGCGCACATCGCGTCTCGGAGATTGCGGGTCGGCTTGGACGTCCGGCCACGTCCCTGGCGCGCCCGCTCGATCGGCTGCTGAGCCTTGGGTTCGTACGTCGTGAGACGCCGTATGGAGAACCGTTACGTGGAGGGAAACGCAGTCTCTACAAGCTGGATGATCCGTTTCTGCGTCTCTGGTTCAGGGTAGTGGCACCCAACCGCGGTGCGCTCATCGCTGGCACCCGGCTTTCGCGTACGGCAACGCTCGCTTCCCATTGGCCAGGGTTGCTCGGACAGGCCTGGGAGGAGATGTGTCGACAGGCTATTGGCAGTTTGCGGGCCGGGTCGAGCCAGATCGCGTCGCTGGGCCCGTGGCGTCCGGCCCATCGTCATTGGCACGGCAACGATCCTGAATGGGATCTCGTGGCGGATGCGGTGAGCGGCAAGACGACGCTAGTGGGCGAGGCGTGGTTCCGGGATCGGCCGGTGCGGGCCTCTGAAATCCGGGAGGCGGGACGCGCATTACTGGCACGACCCCTTCCTCCGGGGCTTGAGCGAAGAGAAGTGGTTCGGGCCCTCTTTGTCCCTGCAGTCGCTGGCAAGCGACCTGCTTTGGGGGGGCTCGAAGTGGTTACGCTCAATGGCTTGTTGCAGACAGACGGCTGATCGGGTAGTGCTCGTCGCGTGACGTATTTCTCACTCAGCAAGCGCCCGCTCGACTGGCTACTCCCGCACAACCAGCCTGACCCGGGCAACGACTTTCCCCTCCCCACGCACTCCCTTCATCATCGTTCCCTGCCTCGCCTCGAGGACTGTGATACCAGTGCGCTGCCCTTCAATGCCCAGCGCGGTGATCCGGGCAATCGTTGTATCCGCCACTCGTAGCGAGGGAAAGAGAAACAGGCTGTCCTTCGGTTGGGGCGATGTGACCGAAACCTGGACGTCCCTCACGGGAATGGGATCGCCGAGCCGCACCATCACTTCGTCGTCCGTGAATCGCACCGCGGTCGCCCTGTCAGGGATGTACCAGTCGTCGGCTGAGACACAGCGCTCTCCTGCAACCCTGGACAGGCTGTAGTGCAGTTCATCCGCCAGGCTCTCCCCCGTGGTACCGGCAACTCTCGACAACTTGTCGTACCCGAGGGCCACATCCCCCACGCGCTCGGCGCCTTGCGGCGGACAGTGTATGGTGAGCCGCACCTCGACCATGTCCTCAGACAGCACGAGTGCCAGACGCGCATGGTCTCCCGGCAAACTGGGGAAGTCATTCATGGTCCGTTCCCTGACTTGCACGACCGCAGCCCGACGAGCCCGGAGTACATCGCGCACCACACGCTCGGCGTCGGCGAGCCCGAAGGACCCGATCCCTCCCTGGCGCCAGGCACCAATCTGCACTGGCATCGCATCACCCTCGTGTGCGCCGAGTCTCACCATGAAGGACGACTCGAGAAACATCCCGCTGGGGGTTTTCGCGGGGAGCGTGATTTTGGGAATAGCCGGGTACAGCATGCGCTGAACCTCGGGCACCGCGATCACCCCGAGCCCCACCGCGAGGATGACATTCCGCCACAAACCAGCCGACGAGAAGTTGATTGAAAGCATGTGATGTCCGTGAAGGATCATGTTCGTGTGGCCAGCAACACACCCAGTGCGACGAGGGCTATCGCCCCAAGTACGATCTGCAGGAGTTTTCTTGTCATGGGTCCCTCACGCCAAGCTCGGGATCGGCACCACTACGGATCAGTAGTGTCTCGCCTGGCACCATCTCGCGATACGGCATCACCGTCCCCTTCTTGCGGCCAGCGACGGACAGCCTGCCGTTGCTGAGGGTAACGCGTGTGACCGTAGGGTCCGTTGCATCGACGGTCGCGCTGCCCGTGCCAAAACGAACCTCTGCCACCGGCGTACGCACATGCAATAAGCCTCGGGCTCCGGCAAAGGCCGTGAGGAGGGCGGCCCCATCGAGGGTGGCGTGAAATACACCTTCACTATCCGGCAGTGTACGCCAGGTAAACTCACCTCCCCCGGTGACATTGACGGTGAAGTCAGTAACACGCGCCACCTCGGTGCCACCGCCCCCGGTGGGTGCCACCCGCTGAACCTTCGGGCGCAGCTTGTCGCCACCGAGGTAGAACACACTCCACACCAGCACAAAGACGGCGAAGGCGACCGTGAAGAGCTCGCGCAGAACCTTCCACAGACGTTCCTTGCGTGATGCACGCCCGGTTCCGTGCGGGTCGTGACGCAGCCGGTGGATGATTGCGTTCACCTCCGCCTGGGTCACCGCCTCGACTGCGGGTGTGCGCAGGCGGCGCATGCTGAGCAGAGGCTCAGCCCACTCGACGTAGTCGCCATCAGTATTGAGACGCGCCTGCACGGCATCGGCTTCCTCCGGCGAGAGGGCTCCAGCGAAGTAGTCGGCGAGGTGCTGCATCTGTTCGTCGACCGGCTCCTGTGCGTCAGCCGCCGCTTCGAATGCCACCTCATCGGGCATCAGTGGCTCATCGATCTGCTGCAGAATGGTGCCTTCGTTCATTCGTCAGCCTCCCATCCTTCCGGCTCCAGACCGACTCCGGCGAGTTCCCTTCGCAGTCGTGCACACGCCTTCGAGAAGTATGAGCGCGCCGCGCCTTCCGTGATCCGCATGAGAGGCGCAATGGCTGCGTAGGAGAGGCCGTGATCGTGATTCAGGAGAAAGACCTGTGCCCATCGCCGTGGCATGGCACCGAGGATCCTGTTGACGTGTTGCCGGAGTTCGTCCGACTCGGCGTCGAGCGAGGTTTCCGTGAGCCGCACCAGTGCTTCGCGCGGAGGAATGAACAGTTTCTCGAAGGGCATACGCCGGGCCAGTTGGCGCCGCCGCATTCGGGAGGTATCGACCACCCGCCGGAAGAGTGCCGCTTCGAACTGACCGGGCTCCCCGCTCATAGTCCCGCTCCTGAGCTTGTCCAGACAGGTCATCATGGCATCCTGCACCGCGTCCTCGGCCTCATGGTGCGGGAGGAATCGAATGGCAAAGGAGAGAAGTCGCTTGCACTCCGCCCGATAGGCAGCACCGAGACCCCGGAACGGTGCCGGGGTCCACCTGCCTGATACGGTCGAGCCTGGCAATGGCACGTTGGTGTTCATCTTCGGATCGGTCGCGGTCTGGGGACACGAGGCCAACTACGGGATCAACGCCCTCCTATCCATATACTGCCACGAGATTCCCAAACGCGTCATAGGAGTTTTCAGAACGTGGTACTGGTCCGGCGGGGCCCCGGAACGAAACGGGAACCCCCAGGCGCCTGAGGATTCCCGCGTTCCGCACCCTAGTGCTTCAGATCCCGATGGCGGCGGGATTCTGGGCCGTAGCTGTCCGAGTCCCGTATCTGCCCATTGGGGCGGTGAATCACCACTTCCACCCGGCGACGGCGCGCCTCCCGCACGGCGCACACAATCGCCTCACGCTGCGTCGCCGGCAGACGCATGAGGCGGCGCCCCCGCGCACGGCGGGCGACAAAGCCGCGACCTGCCGGGACAACATGAATGTTCTGTTTCCTCGACCTGGCTGACATGGGGTTTCTCCCTTTGTGGTTGAGTGACTGAAAGGGCTGCCCTGGTTACGCCGCGATTCCGGTGGTCTCGTCGGCTGGCGGGAGGGGCGCTGGCGTTTCCGGTTCCGCCACGAGTGCCGTCACAGGGCGCCGCGCGAAACGGGAGATCGTCCGCCACTCGGCGAAACGCGCGGGGTTCGATGCAAGGCGGGGTGCCACCATGGCATCGAGCATGCGCACCACTTCACGTCCGCGGCGGTATTCCTTGCGAAGACCCGCCGTTGACGCGGTGCGACGCCCAAACTCCGCGCCGCGTGCGTCAACATGTTCACGCAGTGTTGCCACCGCTTTGAGAATCCGGTCGATGAAGTCGGCCGGAAGTCCCGCCCCCAGAAACTCTTCCTTGTACGGTGTGGCGGCCTGCGCCATCGCTTCGGCAGCGGCGATGAGCCCGATTGAGTCACGTGCCTTCGGCATCTGGAGCGCCGCGGGAATGGCGTTACCCGACGGGAAAAGTGTGAGTGCACCACTCACCACCGGCCGGATGAACTCCCTGCGGATGGCGCTGATCTGCGCGCGCTTGACCAGCGTTGCAGCCTTGGCCGTGCGTGAGCGTGCGTCCTGGTCCCGGGCGTACCCCTCGAGCCTGGCGATCGCGTCCTCAAGCTGAGCGACCACTCCACTCACACTGCCGAAGCCCACTTCGGGTGGCTCGGCCTTGAGGAAGTCACGCACGTGGCGAAAGACCCGAATGGCTTCCTTCTCCCTGCTCTTCATATGGCGGTCCTCTGATGGAGGTGTGCGGGGCGTTTTAGTGCCTCATCGTCGGTGGGCGCCCCTTCCCGTTTGACGACACTTGCCGAGTCACGCCGTCGTGTGACTCTCTAATGAGCAAGTGCCTTTGAAACAGGTTTCGCGCAACGCGGACGGTTTTCGCGTGACGCTGCGTCTGTTTTCACCACAACTCGCGTGACGCGTTTGGGCATCTCGCGGCAGTATATGGGTATGGACGTGACGCTCACGTGACTTTCTGCCTGACGAGGAATGCCGATGAATGACATGCCGGTTCGCATGCGACGCTGGACATCCATTGAAGAGCGCACCCTGCAACGGCTCGCAACCGAGAGGGTGCCCACCAGAGCCATTGCGCGGGCGCTGGGTCGCACGCCAATGGCCGTGCGGCTGATGGCACATCGCCGAAGTATTCAGCTGCACGGTCGTCCTGGCCGACCCCGGCGACTCCGGCACTCCGCACCACCGCTCATAGTGAAACAGCTCGCGCAGCAGGCACTCGGCGCCGGTCGTGTGGACGCGTATCTCGCAGCCGAGTCGCGATTTGCCCCAAACCCCGTGCAAAGGGGCAGCGAAGAGACCAACCCCACCTCCCCCACTCAGCCATGACCCCACTTTCGCCACCACTCTTCCTGGCCGCGGTGTACCATCTCCTCGACGAGGTGGCTTCGCGGCCAAATCCCGCAATGCGTTTTGGATGGCGCGGCGAGTGTCCCGCCGACCTCGCACTGATCCATCGGATCGGGATTGCAAGTCATCGTGATCCGGTGGTGCACCTGTCGCCCTGGCCGCTGGCGCAGCTCACGTCGGTGAAGGCGCTGCGAGAATTTGCCCGGCGTCAGTGCCTCACGCGGGCCGTGGCGCGACCCGGGGACTTTGTCGCAATTGCCGACAACGACCCCTTCTTTCCCGGTGTTGTTGCCATCGTGACTCGGGTGCTGCAGTACGGCGTACCTTCGGGTCAGGCGCCGGCCGAGTGCGAAGTGTTGTTTGCCCTGCCTGACGACGAAAGCGCCGGGTGGATGCAGGGTGTGTATATCAGGCGCTGGTGTGGTCCTTCGCGCGGTGACCAGGTGATCCGCTGGGCCGACTGGGAGCGGGAGGTGGCCGCATGAGCCGCCGAACAAAACGTCATTCCTGGTTCCGTCGGCTCTCGCCGAAAGTGCGGCCGGTAATCCGGGGCATGGCGGCCTCGCTTAGCCGCGGCGATCGTGATCTGGCCGATGATCTCGAGCAGGAGGGGCTGATTGCCATCTATATGATGGGGCCTGACGAGTTGTGCCGGGCCAGGAAGCCCGAGGCGGCGGCGGCGGGACGTGCCTGGAGAGCGATGCGGCGAGCGCGGTCGCGAGCACGGTTGCTCAGACCGTGCGCCGACGGCGGCGAAATTTCCGGGTGGAGCGTTGGACGCCTCACGCGGAGAGGGCGCCCATGACACGCGCCAAACGGCCTTCATTGCGCCGCCGCAGCGGACCAGCGAGCACACGCCCTGTTTTCACGTCAGCAGGTGTGGCAGACCTGCAGAAGGGGTGGTGGGTTCTGGGTATCGCCGGCACTGTGGTCGGGGCGCTGGGATTCCAGACCTTGCCGCCTTCGCGCCGTCTTGCCGCGATGGAGCAAGTGAACGTGCGGCAGGATTCGGCGAGTCATGCTCTCGAAAGCCGGAATGCATCACAGGATTCAGTGATGGCGGAGCACCAGCGCGCCGAACGTCTGGCGCTCGACTCAATCAACCGGCGGCTCGGTCAGTTGCTGGCGGGCCAGTGCGCCAAGGAACGCGACCGCATGGCTCGGCTCTTGTACGCGTGCGCTCGGCTGGAACCTTGAGCTGGAGGTGGCGGCTGCACAAATGGCAGTAGCGCCGCCTCATGGAAATGTTTCCGTAGCTGTGCGTAGTGATCGCAGATGTCGCGAGCCGGTGATGGGAGTGCGCGTTGAGAATCTGTTTCCATGTCGCGTGCTCCCATCACTCTGCGTCCTGTTTGTGGCACACCGCCGACGTTTCCCGGTGCTGAATGCCGTGCTCCGTTCGCTGAACATCACTTGCCTGGCCTAACGATAGCTGTTCACGTGGCTGCGCGTCGTGTACCCGGAGGTGTGCAGTATGCACCCGAAGCTGCGCGGAATGTACCGAAAGCTGTGCGGCCCGAGCGCATGACTGAGCTGGATGCGCTCAGGACCGTGCAGGATGTTCTCCAATACGTGTGATTGGCTCCGCATCTGGAGTGGGAATGCCCCGGGCTGAGGGCCCTGTTCCCCAAGCTGAGTGTCGCGTGCTCACTCTTGATACGTGCGCACCGGGCGCGGCCGCGAGTGATCGTCTCACCGCGCGTGGTGTACGCGGGGTCCGCCGGCTTGCGCACAGCGCGACGTGTGTTGCACTC
Organism: uncultured Gemmatimonadota bacterium; assembly: GCA_902826615.1. Taxonomy (GTDB): domain Bacteria; phylum Gemmatimonadota; class Gemmatimonadetes; order Gemmatimonadales; family Gemmatimonadaceae; genus RBC101. The sequence continues at coordinate 777,164 of CADEFN010000001.1, read as the reverse complement.
GCCACTGTGCGACGTATCGCGTTGCCAGCGCGAGGTTTGCGCGATCCTGCGCGTCGCGTGACTGAGGGAGTGCATTCATTGCATGGCATTGTGCCTCGCGAGGAGTGTTGAAGCTGCCTGGCGACGCGGATGCGCTCTATCGCCATGGGGCTCGCCGCTGGCATCGGCGATTGGGCGCCGTTGCATGGATCGCTTGCGCGTGGAGATCTCTCGTGTTCGGGTCGGCAGCCGGGGCAGATTTGCGCGTGCTGCTGTGTGTGCCGGGTGGGCGCGGAGCCGAGTTGCGCGGATCAATGCCGATGCCGGACGTTGCTCAGCCGATGCACAGCGTGAAGTTGGTGTGGCGAGATGGCTACAGATGAGAAACAGGTTTCCCTGTCGCTGGGCGCGGTGGAGCGGTGGCAGGGCTGGATTTACCGCGGCTGAGTTGGGTGAGGGGGCGGTGGAGCGGGGTTTTAGGCGGTTGGCGGCGGTGTTTCACTGGCTGTGCAGGGTGAGCACTTGGTTGTGCAGAGTGGGCACTCGGCTGTGTGGAGAGGGAAGGAAGTGGGGAGGGGTGTCGAAATGGCAGGGGCGAAATGCTCCGTGCCGCTTCTCGGCGAAGACACGCGTGCACAGTTGGCGATCCCTCGCACGACAGGCTGGCCATGTTCAGTGCCGCTTGTCAATACGGTGAACTTGTGCCGAGGCTCTGGCGAAAATTTCGCCTGGTTATCACACCGGACCGAATGACCCTGTGCCACCATCGCCCATCGGCTCGACGCGTGGGTTCGAAAAGACTCCAACCGCAGGATCCCGCGGCGACCGCGCCAGCGCTGCCTCTACTTGCCTTGCCGCGAGAGGTGTGAGCAGCACCACGTAAAGACCCTCAGCCTGGTCAGTTGCGACTACACCAAATGCCTCATCCACATCTCCCCCGACCAAGCCGTAGGCCGAGCGAACCGAGTCCAGGGTTGGCGGGTCACCGCGATGTCTGAACTGGAACATCAGGCTATACATCTGTGTTGTCCGTTGCTGAATGGCCGAGCCGTTGGTAGCGCCGCGCCCGCGGCATGGCCGCGGGCGAAGCGCGCACCGCTTTACTTACTCTTGCGACGTCCTGGCAGCACCGCGTTTTTCTCCGTCACAGCCGCACCCGCACCCACCAGTCTTCGGCTTTTTCGCAACCGAGGCCTGCGTCCCAGTATCGTACCCCGCATACCACGCCTCCGAAACCATCTCCAGCCCATCTCCCGCCTCATCGAAGTCGGCCGGAACAGCGGGTTCCCACTCATCCCCCCCGGTAAGATCGAAGCCCGGCCGCGGAGCGCCCGGCTGCGGAAACGGAGGCCGACAGAGATGCGGGAAACGTCTGCAGAAGTCCCATGGGCGCTCGCTGCATAGTTTGGGGAACCGCTGGCAGATGCTCGGGAGAGGTGTCCGTGGAACGAGCGCGCATGCACCCACCACGCCGAAACCGTGGTCGAAATCAAACCCCGCCGTGCCCAGGTCACGAGCGGTTGTGCGCAGGCGCGCCCGAATCGCCGCGGGCGTCGCCGCCGGATTGCCGGGGATGAACGGGAGTTTCGTGCGCAAAGCGGCCACCACTCCGGCCACGACAGGGGTTGCCGCCGAAGTACCACCATCTGCCGCGTAGACACCTGATCCAGCAAAGTGTGTGTAGCCGCAGAGATCCGGTTTGTTACGCGACAACCGTCCCGGACCCTGGCTCGAGTAGCCCACTCGTGTGTTCGAGATGTCGACGCCACCTATGGTGAGAACCGAGGGGTGTCCGTTGGCGCCGTATATGGCGTTAGCCGTGACATTCTGGCACCGACCATCCGGGCAGTTGGCACCGCAGTTGCCCGCTGCGAAGAGAATGTCGGCCCCCTCACGTTCAAGCGCACCAACAATGCGATTGAACGGGTGGTTGGGATTGTCGGAGTAGTTACCGGGGTGGCCCACCGGCAAATCCCAGCTCGGATGGAACATGCCCCAGCTGTTGTTGACTACCAACGATCGCGCCTCGCCGATGCGCCGCGGAGCAGTCATGACGTTGATCAGGTGCCGATACGCTCGGACTGCGTCCGACAGAAGACCTGTGAAGCCCACGGCGCTGGACCGAAGCAGCTGGATGTCGAGAAAGGTTGCCCGAGGGGCAGCGATAGCGGCGTCAAAGGCACACATCGTTCCGTGACTGACCGGGGCCGCCCCGGGCGTCATGCCTGCCGCGGGCACCCAGCTTCGCGCAACATCAACGGTGATGGGGCGACCTCGCGCTGCCAGGTGGGCCTGATTGATCCCGGTGTCCACAATCGCCACAAGCACTCCGGTGCCATTCATCCCGGCACGGCCGAGGGCTGGAACGCAGAGTAACCGCTCTACATCGAGATGAGTCCCCATGGGTGGACTTCCCGGACAGATGATCGCCTCCTCGATCGCAACATCGGCATAGACACCGACGACTGACTTGTGAGCCGCAATCTCCTCGATCTTCGACTCGTCGGCTTCGCCTCGCACGATGTAGGTCGCGTCCTTCGGATCAAGGGACACATCGAGCTTCCAACCCGAGACGTATGGAGCGTCCATCGCCGACGTCGGCGTGGTGGAAGGCAGCGAGGCTGGGGCGAAGGACTTGTCGATCGTAAGGCCCGCGATCTTCGGTACGAGGGCGGTGTCCAGCGTCGCTTCGGGTGAGGCAGCAACGGCGGCCGACGCGAGGTCCGCGGTGTGTTTGAGCTCGATGATGATGTTGCGTTTCGTCATGTCCATCCTCCTTGTCTCTTGAGTTTCGTGTGGAGTTTTCCTTTGCGAAGGCGGATGACGGACAGGCCCAGTGACTTTCCCCGAATGCCCTGGTGGCGTGGCGGTCGCATGCTGGACTGTGACGCGAGCTCGCGCCCACACGTGTGAATCGGGGCGCGGATGGCCGTCTATGCTTTGGATGCCGGTGTGCCCCGGGGGGACTACGAGCCACGTGCGAAAACTGCGACTTGTTAGTACAGACGGAGGAAGTGGGGCAGCGCTAGCCAACCCACATCCCGACGAAGTAGGTTCCGGCTTTCACTCAGGCCGGGGCCAAAGAGTGCACGGACGCGCCGCGACCCCAGAGGAGCGTAGCCGGGCTGAATCGGTGTTCACATCGTCGCTGCCGACGGTGTGGCTTGTCCTTGATCGACTCTTGCGTACCTCGGGACTCCTGCCCGAGGACGGCGAGGAGTTCGCCGCGTGGGCACAGGAACACCTCATTCGCGACGACTATGCCGCCGTGCGCGTAGCGGGTGAGCGCTTCACTGACGTTTCCTACCTCCGAGTGACCCTTGCGCACCTGCTCATTGATTACCGCAACCATGTGTGGGGGCGGTGGCGTCCGTCAGCTGTGGCGCGTCGAGTTGGCGCTGTTGCCGTCCAGCTTGAACAGCTCACGATTCGCGACGGAATGACAGCGCAGCAGGCCATTCAGGTGATGCGCTCGCGCGATTCCTCGCTTACCGAACGCGAACTCCGTGCAATCATTGGTGAATTGCCACGTCGCGTTCGCGATCGCGACGTCGACGTTTCGAACGCCAGCGGTATCGCTGCTCACGGAAGTCCGGCCGACATCCTTGAATCTTCGGAGCTGCGCTCGAAGGTCGATGACGCATTGCGTCGTGCCTTCTCCAGTCTGCCCCTCGAAGACCAGGTCATCGCGAGAATGCGGTTTCAAGATGGCGCGAAAATGCCGGAGATCGCGCGTGCTCTTGGTGTGGAGTCAAAACCACTCTACCGTCGCCTTGACAGGATCCTCGATCAACTTCGCGCATGCCTGACGGCTGCTGGTATCCGGCCGGAAGATGTCAGGTCCGTGATCGACCTGCACTCGGACGGACAAACACCATGACCTCAATGCCGTCCGGATCGCTGGATCGACCTCGCATCGACGCGGCCACGCTCGCCGACTTTCTGTCGGGCAAGTTGCCGACCGAGATACGTGAGGACGTGCTCAGCATACTCGCTGATTCGCCTGCAGACCGTGAAGTGCTGCTCTCGGCTATCCGCGCTGAGACGGATGGAAGTGATGCGGGGAGACCAGGTGATGGTGGGTCGCTGCAGGCCATGCCTCCTCTCCCCGGCCGCGCCATCAGGTCTAGACCAATCTGGTATGGTGCCGCTGGTTCAGCCGTCGCCGCAGTCCTGCTACTACTGGTGGCGCGCCGCGATCCTACGCCCGAGCTCAACCCTGCCAGCCCACTCACGAATAGTCGTGGCAACGGGAGCGTGTCTGCCTCGCTCCGCGACTCCATGGTGATGCATGGATGGGGGGCAACCCGGGGTTCAAGCGACGATGCCATTCTCTCACTCTCTGCGTTGCGGATGGGGGTGTACGCCACACTCGCACAGCGCGCAGCCGCGATGCAGGATGAGACCTTGAGATCTTCCGCGGTTGATGAACTTGCGACACTTGCCGAGCGTCGCCCCGGAGGCTCTGCCCTAGCGGTACGAGCCCGCTCCGACAGCGCAGGCAGGACATTCCGGGATCCGTCTTTCAGCAGTCAACTCCGGGCGATAGCCGGACACCCCTCGTGGTACGATGTCGGCGTGTGGATGGAAACGGTCCGCGGAGCCAGCCTGGCAGGTGCCATGGAACGGCCCGCAGTGCGCCGAAAGGCGTACGAGCAACTCAAGGAGATTCTGGCCGGGCTACCCATGTCTGGCGGCGGCGAACGTGAACAGCTCGCGACCATCCGGGCTGCACTCGACACCTTGATGGTTCGCCTCTCCGGCGACCGCTGGTCGCCGGTCGATGATGGCGCAATTCTCGAGCGTGCGTTCTCGGCTGGCAGCCGTTAGGCCGATTCTGCGCAAGCTGCTCCTCCTTTGCGTTGCCGCAGGGGCATGCCAGGAATACAAACGCACGCCAGCCCCATCGCCTGCTGACGAAGTAGCGGCGACAGTCGCGGGGACTCGTCCCTTCACCGCGCGCTTGCATGGCAGTATCCGCTTCACTGCGTGCGCAAACCCGGACACGACCGCCTTCAGTGTTGGCTGCGCCGCGTTCAGCTCGAATTTCCTCGCCTCCAGGCTCGGCGAGATCGCTTCGTCTCTCGCGGGCCGCGAGGGCTCCTACGGTGCCGGGCAATTGTGGGCAGGCGCCTTGATCGACCTGCTGTTGGCTGACAAACGCGAGTCGATAGTGGAGCTGGCGGTGCAACGCCTTGAGCAGGTCGCGCAGCTGCTGCCTGGTGACGCACATCTGATGAACGACCTTGCGGTTGCCTACCTTATTCGTGCATCTCACACCCGCGCGGCGAGCGATGTGTTTCTTGCGCTTGACGCCATCGAGCATGCCAGCCGCATGCCCGGGGCCGGGGACCAAGTGGCATTCAACAGGGCCCTTATCCGGGAGCAGATCGGCCTTGTCACGGCCGGAGCCACTGCATGGGAAGACTTCCTGGCGCGGGCCGGAGGTGATGGTGGCTGGGTCGCGGAGGGAAGGAGACGACTTGATGCGCTCAAACGTTTGAGTGCTGGTGGTGGCTTGCCTTACTCGCACTTCGCGGATTCGGTCAAGAGGGAGCCTCAGCGGGCGAGAGAATTGGTCATGGATTCGCTCCTCGTGCTCTGGGCGCGGAGTGTCCGAGATGATGACCGGCGGCTCGCGGATCTGGCCCGGAGCCGAGTGCTCGAGATCGGATCCATCATTGCCGGGTACTCGGGCGATTCCACGGTCATGCACCTGGGACAGGAGGCGGAGAGAGCCTCATTCGTCTCACCCGACGCGTTCGCGAGGGGTCTCCTCGAGGCGACAACCGGGTCGCGTTTTCTCGGGGCACAGCAACACGATTCCGCTGCCTCATACTTCGAGGCGGCAATCAGGCGACTGCGACCCATTGCTCCCACACTCTCGTTCTCGAGTGAGCTTCTGCACGCCTTCACCGTAATGCGTATGGGGAGGCGGGAGATCAGCTCTCGGACGTTTGAGCAACTGGCTGCACGGGCCAGGGGTGCGCACAACTTTGCCTTTGCGGGTCGCGCCACGTGGCTTGGAGCGCTCTATCTCTCCGAAGTCCCTCGAGTACTGACCGCATCAGAACGAGCATACCTCGAGGCGGCACAGACCTTCGAACGCATCGGCGAGATGAACAATCGCGCCCGCACTCTTTCGCAGCGGGCTCTGGTGCTCGCGCAGCTCGGTCGGGACACGGACGCGATGGATGCCGCCCTGGCAAGCCTTCAGCACCGGCGTGTACCGATTCCCGCCGTCAGCCGCTGGGAGCCTCTCGATGCACTCGCGCAAATGCTGACCGATTTGCGTCTCCCGCATGCGGCGCTGGCCATGCAGCAGGAAGCGACCACTGTGGCGCGGGAAACCGGACGTCCAGGAGACCTCCTCGAATCGCTCCTCGCGCTTTCCGCTGCGCTCGAAGCCACCGGACAGCCGGATTCGTCACGAGCCGTGTTGCGCGCCGCCAGTGAGTTCACCGCGGGGCTTGGCCCCGGTCTTCGAGCGCGCGCCGAAGCTGACTACGCACTGGCAGCGGCACGCCTTGCACGGAACTCCGAGGCCACGGATGCCCTCGCCCGACTTGAGCGCGGCCGGGCATTCTTTGCGTCACAAGGCAGCCGCTGGGTGATGACCGATGTCCGCTGGCAAATGGCCAGATTGTCTATCGTGCGCGGTGACACTGCCGCAGGGGTAGTCCAGCTTGACTCGCTGGCCGATGAGGTAGCGGTTGCGGACGCGGGGGCGGACGAACGCTCGCGCATGCTGCAGATGGCCCTTCGACGAGAGCTTATGGCCCAGCGCATCGTGGTTCGCGTCGCCGCGCAGGATACCCTGGGAGCCCTGCGGGCGTACTCTCAGCTGCTCGGTGAGTCGCAGCAGGATGCCGAATCTTTTCTGAGCACCCCGGTTCCCGCAGGTCAGACCGCGGTGGCGTTCGCGGCGCTCCCCGAGCAGCTCGTCGTCTGGACAAAGCGCGGGAAGCGTCTCATGGTGCGAGTACACCAGACAAGCAGTGATTCGATCCGTTCGCTGGTGAGTTACACTGTTCGAGGCATCCGTCCGGGTCTTCGGGGGGATGATGCTGCGACCGCCGCGTTCGCGCAGAGCCTCATCGGGGATGCGCTCTCGGCCTCCTCCGACGGCGACCAACTTGTGCTCCTCTCGGATGGAGCGCTTGGTGCCCTTCCCTTTGCGGCCCTGCCGATCGCTGGCGGCCCGCTGGTCCAACGGCACTCTTTGCGCTTTGTCCAGACGCTTGCGGGATTGACTCGCCGGGACGCACCCACGCCCCGGGCCGCCGCCAGTCGGGTGCTCGTCGTCGGTGCCCCGTCGCATGACCAGCAGCTGTTCCCCGAGTTGCGACCACTTCAACATGCTGATGCTGAGAGTGATCGGGTAGCGTCAGCGTACGGGGCCGTAGCGGCAACCCGGGGCCGCGAGGCAACGCGCCGATGGATGCTCCAGTCACTGCCCACGACGGAGTTGCTGCACTTCGCCGGCCACGCCCGCATCTCGCCCGCCGGGGCGGATCGGTCTTACTTCGTCATGGCCACTTCAGGTGGTGAACGCGATAGCAATGTGGTCTCGGCGCGCGACATCAGGCGGCTTGACCTGCGAAGCCTCTCTCTCGCGGTCCTTTCGGCGTGTGCCACCACCAGCAGCATTTCTCGACGAGTAACTGACTTGCAGGGACTGCCACGCGCCTTCCTTGATGCGGGGACGCGCGCGGTTGTGAGCACTCTCTGGGAGCTTGATGATCGTAGTGCGGAGCCCTTCATGGCGGCTTTTCATGGTTACCTGCTAGAGGGTGCCACTCCTGCGGAGGCGCTTGCGCAGGTTCAGCGGCAAGTGTGGCGCTCCGGGAGTATCGGCCCGCAAACGTGGGCTGCAGTGAGACTCGATACACGCTAGCTGGGGAATTCCGCCATGCATGGCCGTCTTGCCTCCAGGCGAACCCAACACTGGAGGGGAGACGTGAGCGTCGAGGTCAATTTTCGCGGGGTCGGGCTGTTCACCACGGTGGAGCGCAACAACACCCGTGTGCTGGATGCGTATGCCATGCCAAATACCCGCGAGTCGAAGGGGAAGTTGCCCCTTCACTACGCCCGGCTGGTGGTTCTCGACTCATTGGGAAACATCGTCTCGCGTCACAATCTCGATGGAACCACTGTTCAAGTGGCTGACGCCTTCGGTGGCGACTGCGTGCTGCAGTCCTCCTTTGCGCGTGTGCAGGACTTTCACGAAGCGATCAAGGCGACGCTGGCAGCCATCAAGGCCAAGCAGGCGAAAGCTTCACGGTCGCGGGTTAAACTGAAAACGGCGGACGTCCGGCTTGTGGAGTACCGTGTCGCAACAGGGAGGAATGGGAGCAAGACGACGTCAAACGTGACGTCTCTGGTCCGCATTTCCGGTGGAGCAATGTCTGCCAATGAACAGCAGGGTCCCTGGCGCACCGCACAAGACCACGCTAAGGGGGAGCTCGATCCGCACGCGGGCCCTGCCGCTCACGTGGCGTGGCGTTCGAATGCACCGACGGCGACGATTTCGATCGCGACAGAGGAGGGTACGGTGACTTCGCTTGTGCTCGATGCGAACAGGCCAAAGGCGTTCCTTTACCACTACGACGACGAGTGGGCCTCTGTGGCGCAGCTGTCAGGCTTCGACGACGCAGGATTTGAAGACGCGCGCGCCGAGTCCGCAAGCGATGGCTCGATCGCCGATCACGATTTCAAGTGGCTGTACTGGATGACCAATGTCGACCCTGCGACTCACTGGGAGGAGCTGAAGGCCCCGTATGTGAAACAGCACGAGGTTGGCGCGCTCCGCGCCCGTAACCCGGGTTCTTCAGCCGGATGCTTCCCGGCTGCCTACGCGAAGTGAGCAGGCTGACCAATGCGTGGAGCACTGACTCTTGGTGTTAACGCCGTAAATCCGGGACTTTACGGCGTCGCGCCTCCGCAGCTTCGCGCAGCGGAGCGCGATGCGTGGGAAGTAGCGGACTTTCTGCGCGCGAAGGACTTCAACATTCAGTCAGGCGGGCCGGTCCTTGGTGACCGCGCAACGCGAGACTTGCTTTTGCACAACCTGGCACATGCCGCGCGGACCTATTCAAGTCCCGGCGACGTGTTCGTGCTGTTCTTTGCCGGACATGGTTCGCAGGTACCCGATCCTTCCTGGTCCGAAAGGGATGGCAAGAACGAGACCTGGTGCCTCTACGATGGCGAGATCATCGACCACGCGCTCTACATCGCACTTGCCGAATTCCAGCCGGGAGTGGAGGTCCTGGTCATCGCTGACTGCTGCCACAGTGGGGCAGCCGACGTCTGGGAGAGCCCACGCGTGCTTCCGCCCACCGGGGCGCCTGCGCGCGGTTTTTCTCCGACGACCGCTCTGGAGGCTTACCGAGCGCTCGCGTCGAGCTGCGACCTTCAACCTCGGCTGAGGCCTGGCGAACGGCAGCAGATCCTGCGGGCGAACGTGGAGCTGATCGCCGCGTGCGGAGAGTCCGAGCTTGCGTTTGAGGGTCCCAGACTGGGCTGGTTCACAGATGCCCTTCTGCAGGTGTGGGAGAAGCAGCCAATGCTTCCGTTCGCAGACCTTGCCCACGAGGTGAACCTGCGGACACCGCGCGTTCAGACACCGTTCTGCAGCCCACTTTCGCTCTCCTGGGCGAACGGACGGATGCCGTTTTGACCTTTGGTGCCGAACCGTTGACTACGGCGGGACGGCGCACAGCGATGGTGCGCCTGACTACTCACTGAGTTTGCTGCGCATCCACCGAATATGACCGTCTGTATCCTCGGAGGCTTCGGGACCTGCCTTTCACAATCAGTTCTGTATTCTTAGTGCGGTCATGACCTTCAGCTGGGACACCACCAACGAGTGTCGCTCAATAGCGTCCGCAGCCGCCTCGGTGAGGTCCGTGACCAGCGTATCGCGAGTCCGGTCGATTACGAAGGGTAGCGGCGCCCAGATTGCCACGATCCGATGGGCAGCGGCCGAGGACCCAACTTTGCTGTACCAATTGCCTCCAATCTTTGCGCCGTAGCCCGCAGCACTCCCCTCAGCACTCTGGTCCCGAAAGTAGCTGGCAGAGAGCATGTAGCTAACGTAGCCGATGATCACCCCGTAGTCCTCACGGCGAGCTATGCGTCTTGCTTTCAATTGACTGACGAGTCTCTCCCGATCCACGCTCGTGTTCTCGATCGAAACCTTCATTGTCTTTGTGACCGAGACCTCAACCCGCGTGTTGTTGCTCACCTGTGCCTTGGCGAAATCCAGCCATGCGGCGTTGCTCGCCACTGAATTCTCGACAAAGTCCTTGAACACAACATCGGTTAGCGGGGCCACCGAGGGTTTCGTCCCGGGCTTCAGGTAGGAGTCCAGGGCCAGGACCTTACCGGAGCTGAGATGGACCAGGGCACCCACAACCCAGCTTGGGTCGACCTCGTTGAAGCTCTGAGATATCTGGACTTCGTTCTGCGCCGACGCAAACTGGGGCAAATCAGTTGCAGGGACCACGTCAGGAAGAGAGAGTGGCGCACATCCTGCGATCGACAGAGAGGCCAAGAACGCCCAACCCATGGGATACCGAGTTCGCCGACCCGACTCTTTTTGGTTGACGGGAAGACAGTTCCAGAGTTCGCAGTTCATGGTTTGTCCTTTTCTTCCTTGACGGGTTCTGGCTCGGCTTTGGTGACGGGCGCCAGCAGTCCGCCGAGGATGTTCTTGACCCCGGCCGACAGCCATGTCCCGGCTGCCGCTCCATCAACCGCGAACGCCACGAAGCTTGCCCGACGGGTCGTTGACCGAGTCGGAAGGTTGTCGGCGGGACCCTTGTACGGCGTTGCGGTGTCCGCCAAAGCGTTTCTCAGGGTCTTGCCCCTGGCGAAGTGCCACCCGTAGTTGAGCGTAACAATGCGCCCTAGATGAGTGGTGCCACCGACAAATATCTCGTCTGTCAATCGGCTGGGGTTGAATCCGATCGAGGGAGAGATCCACCAACTGAGGTCGCGATACGCGTGCGGACCATCAAGATCGGCAGGTGACGGAAAGAACCCGGTCAAGAACACCACCGGCACGAACCTCTCGCTGGAGTCTGCCCCATCACGCAGTACTGTGTAGGTGGTGTCCTTTGGGTTGTCGCCACCGGTCTTGCCCGCCGTTGTTGTGAGCGCGAACTGCGGGTCGATGACTCTGGTCCTCGCAAAGCCCGCAGTGATGTGACCGTGGTAAAGCTTGCGAACGCGAACGGCAAACTCGGCGACCTTTACTCGATCAGTCTTGTCCTTCTCAGTTGAAGCACGCGTGAGGGTGATCGTTGCAGGGCCTGGAGCGAAGTAGCTGATTGCTTGTGGCCCCATACAGGCACTCGGGGACGCCCCAGACCCCGTAGGGATTGCTGGCGGCACGGGGGGCTCACCCGCTATCTGAATGGCGCCACTCGTGCGAGTCGGGGTCGATCGTGCAACCATCTCGCTCGTGAGCGCCCGCGTCGGACTTGGCACTAGCCAGGCATGAACGCTCTGATCTTCCCTGATGCCGTCGTGAGGCGCGGCGAGTATGCGGCCATCAGCATCCATGACCAATCCGGCCGCCTTCGGTGTGCTCCATCCCTGAAACCAGCCATGTGACTTGTTGAGATCGTTCGCACTCTTGATCGCGGAGTCGATCCCCGCGGGGTACCGGCATGCTGGTACCTGGTCTTGAGTGGGGGACAGCTTTAGAACGATCCTTGCGCGGGTGTTGGGCAAGGAGTCGAGTTGTACCGCGAGTACTTTGGCCTTGCGGACCTCCTCTAGGGGAGGTTCCCATGTGGCGGTGATGTGCGTCGAGTCCGTCGTTGTGGTCGTATCCCCAAGACGGTTCAGGACTCCATCAAATCCGACGAGCAATTGTGCCTTGCTTACACCAAGGCCCCTGCTCCAAGTGATATTCACCTTCGCGGCTTCGGTCACTGCAAGCGAATCGTGACTAGGGGTCAGCTTGAAATCGTTGCCCTCTTTGGTAATGGTGACAGTCACTATTCCACTAGCAACAGCTCGTGCAGGTGCTGCGGTATCTTGTGCTACTCCAACCGAAGCCGTGAAAGTCAGGAGCGTCAGCATGATCAGTGTTCGTTTCATATGCACCCTATAGCGGAGAGGCCCGCCTTGAGAGGAGTAAACACCGCGAGACCGGGGTCGGCGGTGCAGTAGCCGTGGAGAAGCCCGGCCGCGTAGTTGTACGTGTCGACCAGGAGAGCCCCCGAATCGCCGGGACTGACGGGCATGCGAACTACAATCGGATGGCGTATTGGGAGGTTTGAGCCGCACGCGCCGGGCGATTCCATGACCCCGTTTACAACCTCTGCCGTCGTGGAGCCGAATGAGCGAAAGGACTCTCCCACATCATGCGGCGAAACGTCACGGATCCCACGCAACGGTGGGCTGCCGGGAAGGGCATTGACGCTCTGGTGTCCAGCTGCGCTCACAGCCACGATATCCGCTTCTGGACTGCTCATGAGGCGTACACCAAGGACCCTTTTCTGGTGGCTCCCACGCTCCTGCACCAGGATTGTGTCGCCCGCCTTGAACTCCTTCAGCACGTGAGCCGCCGTCACAGCAACAGGACCGCCGCTCGTGCGCTCGCGAGCAAAGAAGCCGAGAGTTCCGTAGCTAAGGCCAGGGTCGATACGATCGCCAACGGCCAGCTGTGCGGTTTGTCTCAGTTTGCCGACTTCAACAACGTCGACCGCGACACGACGACCACGCTCATCGCGCAAGAAGCGGGGTAGCACCTCACTCGCTGGAAGTGCTGAGCGTGCGACGACCGGCCACTTCTTGCGCACGAAGACCACGATGCTGGGAGTGTCACTCCAGATCCCTCGAGCTGTCCGATATCCGTACGAAACCCACTGGACCCCCTTGTGCGATAGCAGTCGTGCAGACTTGCGGGTGGTGAACTGCCTGAACTTGATCCAGTCCACGTTTTCACGAGCGACACTTGTTGCAGTGTCACCGGACATGCTGCTGTACGCGGCGAGACGGCACCAATCGGATAGCTTTAGCAAATCGGCGATCTCACCTGGAAGCAGGTCACGCTTCTTCATTCGTCGAAGCAGCGCTGAGTCCGGGCGAAATGACTTGGAAACGGGACGACCCATTGGTTCGCTGTTCCTTTGCTGAGGTTGTCGCACGCACACTACCGGAGGCCAAAGTGTTCGCGAGTCGACCATCTCCAGCCGCCCCAAGAACCTTGACGGCCACCGCAGGATGTTTTCTCAGCCTGGGAGCGCTCTTGCCGAAAGCGAAGGCCACGAGCTAGATCGTTACTTGTCATTTGGGCGATTTCCCTCCCTTGGCGGCAACCGATGCTTGACACTCGGAGTCTCGAATCAATCAGGGCCGCCATGGCAGCCCATGGCGTCAATCGCCTCTACCTCAAGGCCCTGGCTCCAAACGACAACAGCAAGAACCAACCCTACCTCGGGGGTGACTTCGGAGTCCTCAATACCATCCCCTCGAAGTCCCTCGTGGCGGGCACCACTTCCAGCGAGCACCCAGAAACGTTCTTCCGCGCCCCCCTCGATCTCTCCTGGCTCGGATCCGATGGCTCCACACGGCCCGCGCCGGAAGCCAAACTCATTCTCTACCCGCAGTACCCAGAAGTACGATTCTCCGGCTACCTCACTGGCGTCGACAAGAGCCACCGGCCATCCGACGCCCTCGGCACGACACGCACTGAAGGTCGCGTGCTCCTCCTCGGCGTCACCCCGGATGGGCGGGTGATTGGCGCCGCCGCGAGGGAGAACACTCCTCTCGCTAGCGAGTGCCTTGCCCTCGAGGGCCTGGAGAGCGTCGGCGTTTTCAAACGCGTGCCAATGGGCGCCGTGACAGCCCGCGACGAACGAGTCAGGCTACTCAGAGCTCTGTGTGACATAGCCAATCGCGGATGGATTGCCTCGCGCCGGCTCGACTCGCGCGGTGACTCGCTCGACTGCAGAGCGCCAAACTGTGGTGGCTACACTCTGGAAGCTGAACTCGGCATCACTCCGAACGGGACCGCAGCTCCCGACTTTCTCGGCTGGGAAGTGAAGCAGCATGGCGTCGGGAAACTCGAGCGCCCGCAAGACAGTCCCATTACCCTCATGACGCCGGAGCCCAATGGCGGCATGTACGCCCAGGAAGGAGTGCTGCCCTTCCTCGAGCGCTACGGATACCCTGACAAGAAAGGGCGAGCCGACCGGCTGAACTTCGGTGGCATTTATCGCAACGAACGTGTCGACAGGACTACCTCGCTGCGCATGGAACTGCAGGGGTATGACCTGACGACGGCTCGCATCACCGACTCGTCAGGCGGAATCTGCCTCGTTGACCCACAGGACAGGACTGCCGCGCTCTGGAAGTTCGATGGGCTCCTCGCACACTGGCGAAAGAAGCATGCACTCGCCGTGTATGTACCCTCGGAAAGCAGAGAGGCGCCACAACGACAGTATCGCTTCGGTGCGTCGGTCAGACTCGGCACCGGCACGTCGTTCGAGCGTTTTCTCAGCGCCATCGTCGACGGTGCCGTGTACCTCGACCCCGCGGTCAAAGCCGAGCAGTATCCAGAGCGACCGGTGATCAAACGCCGAAATCAGTTTCGGGTGAAGTCGAGCCAGATCGCGCGATTGTACCACACGCTGGAAAGCGTCAATGCGTGCGCGGCAGCCGGGTGATGCGGTGAACCAGCAGTGCAAGCCGCTTCGGCGACAACTGACACTCCCAGACGACAAGGGGTCTCCACCCCAGCTTCCGCAGTTCGCGCAGCTTGAGCGTGTCGCGAGCCACGTTCTCCGCAAACTTGATGCGCCAGAAAGCGCGATTGGTCGCGGGTGTGGTTGCGTAGCGACAACCTGGGTGCCGGTGCCAGAAGCAGCCATGCACAAGCACCACGGTACGATGGCGCCGCAACACAATGTCGGGGCGACCCGGGAGCGACCGCACCTGCACGCGAAAGCGAAGGCCCGCCCGGTGAAGGAAACTCCTGACAAGCAGCTCCGGCTTTGTGTCGCCGCCCCGTATGCCGGACATCATCCGGCTCCGAGTTGCCTTGTCTACGATATCCGCCAACGTCAGTCTGCGGCAGCGGAGGCAAAGAGGGCGAGCTGCTTCATCCTCTTCACGACCTGCCGTGAGCCGATGATGTGCGGTGACATCGCGCGCGCGATCGCTTCGACGAGAGGCACCACGACGGAGTTGCCGAACTGTCGGTATGCCTGTGTGTCGGACACCCGAATGTTCCAGCGGCGAGCGCCTCTGTCGAATCCCATCAGACGGGCGCATTCCCTTGGTGTCAAGCGCCGGGGACTACCGCGCTTCCGCCGCACGAGGATTTCAGAGCCGTCCTTGTAGTAACGCGCCGACAACGTTCTCGCAGTGTCCGAAGGCCCAACCAACCCGAAGCCGAAGCCATTGCCAGCTGCCTTGTGCTTGGCGGCGTAGTTTTGCAGGTACTGCCACAGGTGTTCGGTCAGCACGTACTTCTTGAGCACCTTGCCACGCTCATCGGTGAATCGATCCTCGGGCTCCTCAGTGCCATCCTCGGGGTGGAGAATGTTGCTCAACTTCGGCCAGTCGTCCCGTTCGGGAATGCGCACGTCCTTCCAATCAAAGCCCGTGTCTTCGCGAAGCCCAACCAGGAAGATGCGCTCCCGATGCTGTGGCACAAACGGCCGCGCATCCTGCACCTTGTAGCTGACCGTGTAGCCGAGCTTCTCTTGCAGGGTGTGCATGATGACGGCAAAGGTCCTTCCGCCGTCGTGACTCTGGAGATTCTTGACGTTCTCGAGCAGGAACGCCTTGGGGCGGTGTTCTGCGATGATGCGTTCGACGTCGAAGAAAAGGGTGCCCTGCGTGTCACAATCAAAGCCGTGTTTACGACCGAGCGAGTTCTTCTTCGAGACGCCAGCTATGCTGAACGGCTGGCATGGGAACCCGGCGAGGAGGACGTCGTGCGACGGGATATCGCGTGCATGGATCTGCGTGATATCGCCTGCGATGTCGTGCTCGCCGAAATTGGCGCGGTAGGTGCGTTGGGAGTGTGCGTCCCATTCGGAGGTGAACACACACCTCCCTCCAATTCCCTCGAATCCAAGCCGTAATCCGCCGATGCCAGCGAAGAGGTCGATGAAGTGGAAAGCTGGTTCCTCGCGAACGGCCCGCTCGGCCGAACCGAATTGGCGGCGCATC
This sequence comes from uncultured Gemmatimonadota bacterium, assembly GCA_902826615.1. Taxonomy (GTDB): domain Bacteria; phylum Gemmatimonadota; class Gemmatimonadetes; order Gemmatimonadales; family Gemmatimonadaceae; genus RBC101. The sequence continues at coordinate 760,988 of CADEFN010000001.1, read as the reverse complement.
TCCCGGAGGGCCAAGACGTCGGGCTCAACGTCACCGCTTTCCCACCGCTTGATGGTACGCGGCGATTTCCCGATAGCTGCAGCGAGTCCGGACTGAGAGAGCCCACTTAGGGTTCGGAGGTCCCGGACTTCCTTGCATGGAAGGGGGGTCTTGGTGTTTGTTCGGGCGGACGCCATGGGGTCAATGTGTCACCGATTAGTCCCTCAGCGCAACTCCGGGTGCATCGGAATGAACGGCGTCGACTCCCCAGAGGGAACCCGAGTGATTCAGTATTGGCGGTCGGCAACGGCTTTCCGTATCCGCGAAAGCTGACTTCTCAGAACTTTTGAGAACTCAGCTCTTGTCTTCGCTGGATCGTGAGCTTCGGTGCCAAGCTCGAAGGAGATCAACTCTCCCGCCTTGCTGAGTTGGAGAAGTGCGGAAGTCACGTCGCTCGCTACCTCATTCGCAAGTGGCCCTAGCGACTTCACGACTTCGGGGACTCCAGCCAGTGGTACCCTCACCGGCGCTACATCGTGAACCCGGCACGCAGTATCCCACCCCTTCTCCAGCTGCATGCAATACAGCTCAAGGGCGCGCACGGTCGCCGTCACTTGACCGTTCCTCTGCTCCGCATCGCTTCTCTTCGCGAATCTATCCCTCTTCATGGTGAGCCAAACAGCGGCACCTGCAATGAAGAGCGAGCAGAAGTTGGTCACCCAAGGCAGGATGTCAGCTGAGCGACCTTGACCGAACGGAGTGACCTGCGTCGTCAGCACCGTCAACGCCTGTCGATTCCCACTGGAGTCTGCGAGGAAAATCCACACCGGACCTGATCGAACGTTCCGTCGAGAAAGCCCCAATTGCGCCACCAAGAGTCCATTCGAAACCCTCACGAGAGTATCCGTTCCGACCTGAGGAACTTGCACGCGGACCCATTTCTCCTGTGACAGAGCGCGCAGGTCAACTCTCACAGTCGAGTCGTTCAGGCTGCCGCTCTCCACCACTAGAAGCGGAGAAGTCTGCCACATCAGAATTGGGGTGCGAGTGAAGGCCTCTTAGGAACAGAGGCAGTGACACTACCGTACTGATGACTCTTCCATCGATTGCCTTATGGCCGCGCGCAAGCCTGGCGTATCGATGCCATCGACAACCTGCTCGCTGATGTTCCACTTCGGCAGCACGCGGAGGAGCTCGGCCTTTCTATCGTCGACAAACGTGTCCATTCTCGGCAGGTATCTCCCGGAGGTGTGTTCCATCACCCGAAGAAAGGCACGCTCATATACGCGAGTCTCCCAGCACCATGCCTCATGTAAGAGCACTGCCAAATGCATGACTGCTGGCGCCTTCTCCGCAATGAGGGCCGCCTGAGATGCTCGGTACGTCGCCTCCGGCTGGAGGAGGGAACTGTATGTATGTGGCGCGACATCCGACGCGAGCACGGCGATCCGCGCTTTTAGCGTTGCGGGAAGGGGGAGCCAAGGGTCGTCTGCAATTGCCTGTAGATAGTTGACGCTCTCCGACAGGGGGAAGCCTGTTACCTGTCTGTGCATTTTGTCCTCGGGATTCAGCGGCTCGATGAGTAGTTGGCCGCGAGGCAAGACGCGCAAGACGGTTCGATCCTTTTCCACGCTTGCCATTCTCTCCACTATAACGTTGGGCCCGTTATAGTCCTCGAAGCGCCTTATCACCGCGTCGACGAGCTCGTTGGTGTAGCCTCCCGTTCCACACAGTAGAGTTCGAAGCATCTCACGTGAGATTCCACCCTGAGTTGACCTGATCGCTGCGAGCAACAACCGCGGGAGCCAATAGGTACCTCCCCAACGATCCGAGACTTCTGAGTGCCGTATGGCATAGACATTGGGTACCGAGCAATGCTCTTCGGAGAACCGGTCCCTCCCATTCAGAATCGCGGCAAGGATGCCGACCGGATACGTCGTCACAAGCCTTCCAGCGATATCGGTTGCATCTGATTCCTTCCTGTGTCGCGACAGGAAGGCGTAGTGATCAAGGTGACTGAGTATTTGTCGCCTGTTCTTGTTGAACAAGCGCTCCACCGCATCCAGAATCCGCAGCTTGCCCACATCAGGGACGAAACGCTCCTGGATTAGTGTCGCCATGGTCCTCAACACTCGACCATCATCTGGGTCAGCGGCCGCAATCTCGCTCAGGAGCCCAGCCCGAGCGGTCAAGACTTCTTTGAGTGGCGTGTAATCCAAGGAGAAGAACCTGAAGTCCTTTGCGACCAAACCGAACTGCGCGTGCGTTGGTGCCTGCATTCGCAAACCATCGAGCGACTCAGGCCTCAATGCCAAGAGGATTGTTGCTCCGAGCTCGCCAAGGTCGGGGTCGTGGTCGATGACCTGCGACACAAACTGCCACAGGATCGATGCGTTTCTCTGCTTGTCGCGGAGCAGGTGTTGATCAGGATTGTCCAAGATCAAAACCGGCCGCCTTTGCGGCATCTTGGCTCTCAATAGGGCGAACAGCCGCTTCAGAGACAGCCGAAGTGAGCGTTCCAGTGTCGCTGCTTCGTTGCTGGGCCCCTCAAACGCGGCGATTGCCTTGTCGACATCGCCAATCCGGTGCTTGAGCAGATCTCGAGAATCACCGTCCCATTCACGAACCAAGGACGGAAATACCGAACGTTCTTGGTCCGCTTGTGGAGCGCTATCATCGGGCGGCCTCATTTTGGAAGTGATGCAACGAGCGACGTAGCGCACGAAGTTCTCAAACGACGAGAACGGCTCTCCTTGATTGAGATCGACGCGTACAAACCACATGTCTGCCCTTGTCTCAATTCGCGAGGGCAGGAGTTTGGATATTAGATATGCCAAGAAGCTGGTCTTCCCCGCGCCAGCGTGGGCGGTAAGTAGCACCAAATCGTTTCTCCGCGGAGCCACGGTCGCCGGCGGCGTCAGCAAGCGCTGAATGACTTCATCTGGTGTACGAACGTCGCCCTTACCAACCTCCGTTCCGAAAAAGATCCTCGGCTCTACATAGTGTGATTGGTAGAACGCCCAGTCGCGGATGAGCAGAGGTTCCACAGGCCGGTCAACTGAGAATACTGCTCGCTGATCTTTAAGGGCAGCGGTAATCTTCTCCAGCGCCTTGTCTCCACCTACCGGTTCAAAGAGAGGGGTCGCCAGAGAGCGCCTGAAGTGGCCCTCGGAAAGACTCGAAGCGGTGATGAGTGCCATAGAGAATTGGCTTGGCGGAAAGCGACGGATGTTCGGTCCGCAGTCATAGGCCCCGCAGCGCAGCATCTTGGTGGACGCTAGCGCCCAGATGCCGCGAGGGTGGTGTAGGCGACCGAGGCGGGGACAATCTTTCGTACAGACAGCGCACTACTAGTACCTCTACATCGCCACATTCCCCCGCTGCGGCTTGATCTCCTCCGTACTCGGCTTCAACTCCTGCAACCCCGCCGCCCGCAAGATCGCGTTCAACTTCGGCAGATCCCGGTCCATCGACTGCTTGATCGCCTTCGTGTGAACGTCCAGCTCCTTCGACAACGTGTTGAACACCTCGTACGCCTGCTTCGTCGGCCGATATTCGCCCTGCCCCACATAACTCGCAACCCCCGCAATCTCGTTGTTAAGACGGATGGGGAAGTTCAGCGGGTCCTGGTTGCTTTCGTTCTTTGTCTGGTAGGCCTCCTGCTCGGCCTTCGTCAGCTCCCCCATCATCCCATCCGCAATCGACTTGAACTCCGCCTGCTGCTGAGCGGTCAACTTGCCCGTCCGGTCCCCAACGTTCCAGCGCATGTTGCGCACCATGCGCACGGCGTTGTTGGCCTCCGTGGTCTTGTCCCGAATGGCAAGCAGCAGCCGGAACTGCTCGGCGATATCCGCGTCGGTAGACGTCGAACGCGGGTCCTTGCGCACCCGGAAGGTCTGGCTCTGTGACTCACCATTCACCGTGAGCTTCACCGAATAGGTCCCGGGAGGAGCCACGGGGCCCGTGGTGCCGGCCGCCCACATGATGAGGTTCTCGAACGTCACGGCATCGGGGTAGCGCAGATTCCACGAGAAGGTGTTGAGCCCGGCGCGGTTAGGCACCCGTGGACGCGGAGGCGTTCCACCACCAAACCCACCGCCGCCGCCACCGGGACCGCCCGCCGCAGGACGTGCTGCAATCACACGCGTGGCGCTGTCGCGACTCATGCCACGCCCAACCAGCGAATCAATCGCCGCCGCACGTGACCGCTCGCGGTTGACCGAGTCGGTCGCCTGCTCCGTGCTCTGCTCACTGGTGAAGCTCTGGATCACCTCGCCCTTCACATCCATGAAGTCGAGCGTGACCTTCTGGTTGGCCTCCTTGAGCGAGTACCACAGCACGGCGCCGGCCCGCGGGTTGGCACCAACCTGGTTGGCACCGCCGCCACCACCACCGCCGCCACCAAAGCCACCACCCCACTGTGTGCGGAAGGCATCGGCGGGTTTGTACAGGTGCGCAGCCTTGGCCAGCGTGGCCGGTGTCACCTGACGCAGTGACGAGATGTCGTCCAGCACCCAGAACGACCGGCCATGGGTGGCCGCAATCAGGTCGTTGTCCTTGAGCGTGAGGTCGTGCACCGGCACCGGCGGCAGGTTGCGCTGCAGCGGCTGCCAGTTGGCGCCATCGTCAAACGACATGTAGACGCCACGTTCGGTGCCCGCAAACAGGAGACCCCGACGAACCGGGTCCTCACGGATGACCCGGGCAAAGTGATCAGCCTCGATGCCCTTGTTGATGGCCGTCCAGGTGCGACCGTAGTCGGTGGTCTTGAAGAAGATGGGCCTGCGATCGCCTAACGCGTAGCGATTGGCCGCCACGTACGCTGTACCGGCTGCATAACGAGAAGGCTCGATGATCGAGACGCGGGAGAAGTCACCGATGTCGGGCGGGGTGACATTGTCCCACTTCACGCCGTTGTTCCGCGAGACATACACCAGACCGTCGTCGGTGCCCGCCCACAACAGCCCCGGTGTCACCGGGCTCTCGTCAAAGGCGAAAATGATCCCGTAGGTCTCCACACCGGTCTGATCCTTCGTGATCGGTCCACCACTCGGCCCCATCGTCTTCGGATCGCGACGGGCGAGTTCGGGCGACACGGCAGTCCAGCTCTCGCCTTCATTGAGAGAGCGGAAGAGCTGCGAACCCGCGGCGTACAACACGTTGGGGTTGTGACGCGAGAAGACGATCGGGAAGGTCCAGTTGAAGCGCACCTTGATGTCTTCGGACGAGTGACCCATGGGATTGCGCGGGTACACGGTCACGTCGCGGGTGAAATCGGTGTCGCGGTCCTTGCGATCGAGATTGCCGCCGTAACACCCGGCAAAGGTCACGTTAGGCTTGAGGGGATGGCTGGCGATGTACCCGCTTTCGCAACCGCCGGCATCGTACCAGTCACTGATCTGGATGGTGCCCTGCTTGCGGCTGGGCCCGCACAGCGTGGAGTTGTCCTGCTGCGCGCCACAGATCTTGTAGGGCCACTCATTGGTGGTGGTCACGTGATAGAACTGCGCCGTCGCAAAGTCCTGCTCAGTCCAGGTGGCTCCGGCGTTCGTGGACACATTGGCCCCGCCATCGTTCCCCTGAACCATCCGCTGGTTGTTGTCGGGCGCGATCCAGAGATCGTGGTTGTCGCCGTGCGGGACCTGGATGCTCTGCGGGAAGGTCTTGCCACCATCACGCGAGCGGAAGAAACCGACATTCTGTGCGTAGACGATGTTGGTGTCCTTCGTGTCGGCGGTGAGCTGCGAGTAGTACCAGGCACGCTGCCGTAGCTTGCGCTCCCGGTTGATGTACGACCAGGTCGCACCACCATCTCCGCTGCGATACACGCCGCCGCTATCGTGCTCGATCTGCGCCCAGATGATGCTGCTCTTCACCGGCGAGACGGCGAGCCCGATCTTGCCGACCATGCCGGTGGGGAGCCCCTTGGCGTCCTTCATCAGGTTGGACCAGGTGGCGCCACCATCTGTGGTCTTGTAGATGGCCGAGTGAATGCCACCGGACGACATACCCCATGGGGCGCGCCACGCCTGCCACATGGCGACGTAGAGCACCTCGGGGTTCTGGGCATCCATGCCGATGTCGACGACCCCGGTGGAGTCGTTCACGTTGAGCACACGGCTGAAAGACTTCCCGCCATCTGTGGTCTTGTAGACTCCGCGCGGGCCGCTCTTGAACACATCACCAAACACGCCGATGTAGGCGACGTTGCTGTTGGTGGGGTGGATGCGGATGGTCGAGATGAACTCGTCCTTGAAGCCGAGTCGCTCCCAGGTGCGCCCGGCGTTGCTGCTCTTGAAGAGCCCGTCGCCGTAGGAGGTGTTGCCGCGGATGTCGGTCTCACCACCGCCCACCCAGACGATGTCGGGATTCTGCTCATCCACCGCGATGGCGCCGATGGTGCCGCCAAAGTAGCGATCGCTGACCGGTGCCCAGTTGAGCCCCCCGTCGGTGGTCTTGAAGACACCACCGCCGGTCGTGCCCATCCAGTACTCATTGGGGCGTTTCACCGAGCCGGCGACGGCGACGGAGCGTCCGCCACGCGCGGGTCCGACCTCGCGCCAGCGGAGCGCCGCCAGCTGAGTGGTGTCGAGGGAGGGCAGCGAAGGCAGCGAGACTGCCGTAGCGCGCGGCTGGGCCTGGAGGGCGGGTGCGAGCGCGAGAAGCGCAGCGATGGCAACAGGGGCGAGGCGGGGCATGCGAGATCGGAAAGGGACGGCAGACGACGTGCTACGCGGAAGCTTCACACTCTGCTGAGGGGCGCAAGGACCTTGGGGCGCATCCTGGACCGTCGCGCGTGGTCAAGAGGCGAAGGGCCACCTACTATGGTCATCCGTTCGCTGCGGACGGCTCGCCAGACGGTTAAGTTTTTGAGATGAGCGTTCACGGAGAACGACCTCGGCGCGACGCAATGCCGGTGCGGATGTTCCGGCTTGGCGAGGAGCCCTCAGACGATCTCACGACCTGCACGAGCGCCGAGGAGCGATTCGAAATGGTCGCTGTGTTGTCGGCTCGCATGGTGGAGTTCAGTCCCGCCTTGGCACCAGAGCCCACCCAGCGCGGGCAGCCCGTGCGCATCCTTCGGCCGTGATCGGGGACGATTGGTTCGCCCTCCTTGAGGCGTTGCTGGACGCTGGTGTGCGTTACGTCGTTGTCGGCGCACACGCCATGGCGGTCCACGGATTTCCTCGGGCCACACAGGATCTTGATGTCTGGGTTGATCCTGATCCCGTCAACGCCAGTAAGACCCTGCAGGCACTTGTGCACTTCGGCGCGCCGCTTGAAGCCCTCGGAGTCACGGCTGCAGACCTCTCGACACCGAATATGGTGATTCAAATTGGAGTGCCGCCAAACCGGATCGATGTACTGACAGCGATCAGCGGCGTCGAAGACTTCACCGCCGCGTGGGACGCACGCGTGGAGCACGTCATCCGTGGCCGCGCAGTTCCGTTTTTGGATCTCGACCGGTTGCGACAGAACAAGCGGGCCAGCGGCCGCCGGAAAGATCTGGCCGATCTTGAACAGCTGGGCGATCGCGAATGACGTCGATTCGGGGGAGACTCTGGTCCGCTGCGCGATCCAAGTTACGCCACTACGGCTGCGTACTCCCCACTCGGCGAGCCTGTTCGAGCCGGACACCGGTGGCTTCGCGGACGCCCATGTACACCACGCCGCCCTTGCCGAAGCCGGCAATCACTCGGCCCGCAGGGAGCGAGACGCGGTCCACCAGCTTTCCTTCCCCGCTGATCACGTCGTAAATCGGGCCGCCATTCATGATGATGGACGTGCGCACCCAGACGTTGCCGTCCATGTCGGCGCGGGCTGCCCCCTGATTGAAGGGCGGCGCATAGTCCGGAAGCTCGTTAGGCTCGACGAGTTTGATGGCCGGCATCTGGAAGTTCATCGGCCCGGTTTGATCGCGCGGTCGCGGGGCGTCGGCACCACGAGCGGCTGGTGGCCCTCCTTCTGTGCGAAAAATCATCACCGGTGCTCCCGCCATCGCCGCACCCTCAGCCATGGCTGGCGGCATCCGGCCGGGGTTTTCGGCCATCTGGCGCTGTGCATTCTCGCGCAGCTTTTCCATGGCCACCCTGGCAGAATCGATGAACACCGCCTTGCTGGAATCGTTGAGCTGGCGCCACTCAAAGGGGAGCCGTTCGGTTGACACGCGCGACCCGTCGCCCTTGATCCAGTCGATGTGATAGTCGAGCCCGCGAATGACGGCGATGCTGCCATCGGCCAGCACGGCCCAGTCATCCACCTGCGGGAGGGGGTGAATGGTGGGTGCCACCATCATGCGGCCCGAGGTGTCGGTCGTCATGGACATCTTGAACTTTGGCACCTTCACAAACGAAACCGTGTCGAGCTTGCGGGTGGCTAGTTCAACACGCACGACGGCGTTTGTGTCCGGGAAGTCGGGCATCTGGAAGCCGGCGGGAAGCCCGCCACGTCCCGGCTCACCACGATTGGCCTCGACACGCACCTGATTGCCGGCACCTCCGGGACCACCAGGCCCCCCTGGCCCCCCTGGCCCGAACCGGAGCTGCGGCGGCGCACGATAGACAAGGCGTCCCTGGGCGTCAAAGCCGGGAATCCCGCCATTCCCGGCCACCAGAGCCTGCGCTTCGTTAGGTCTGGGGATCGACATAACTCGACCCAGCTTGCCGGCCGGGTCGATGAGCATCATCGAGAGGGCCTGCGGATCGACAAACAGTGACGAGTCGCCGCGATAGGCAATGAGCCCACCAGCTCGACCAGAATAGGCGTTTCCGGTGGCCGGGGTGGTGTCAGCCACCACCGTGAAGGTGGCGAGGTCCTTCTCGAACAGCAGGACGCGCCGGCCGATGATGTCATTCACGAGCACTTTGCCGCCAGGCAAGGCCCGCGCAGTGGAGACGGCGCCGAGCAACTCGACCGACTTGGCCTCGACCGCGCCGAGTGGGCGTGGTGCGGGAGGTTTGGGCTGCTGCGCTAACGCGGGAGAGGCGAGCGCAGCGAGGGCGATGACAGAGAGGAGGCGCATTGGAAGGGGACGGGAGACGGGGGACGGCAGATTACAGACGGCAGATGGCAGATGGCAGATGGCAGATCGCCAACGCGACGAAGCATATCAGTTCAACTCGGCCTACCTCACAATTACCTGAGCGCCACCTCCTCCGCCGCCGCCCATGAAGATGGGGCCGCCGCCGGGGAAGCCGCCGCCGCCTCCGGCACCGGCGGTGCCTGATCTGATCGACGCGAGATACCTCGGGTCGAGATAGCTGGCGACGAGGGGCGGGAGCTTGCGGCGCTGATCGGCCGTGAGAAGGCCCCGGACATCTGCGGCCACGCGTTGCAACAGGTCCACCGTTGCGCGACGTCCCTGACGATACATGCCATAGGCCTCGTCCGCATCATACCGATCAGGGAGTGCAGCGAACTTCTTGGCGATCGGGGTCCAGACGGAGTCGGTGCGGATGACGTACCAACGATTGAGTGTGGCGAGCGAGTCGGCCTGCGGCACGGTGAGTTGCAGGGTGTCGACCTGACGCAGAATGCTCGCCAGCGGGTTCACGAATCCACCAGAGCCGTAGACCGCCTTGAGCATTCCCTCGGGCATCTTGTTGCCCTCGATGGAACGGCCAAGGTTGAGCTGCTGGACCAGCGACTGCCGTTCACGGGTCGGGCCGACGTCAAACCGCAACATCGCGGTGACAGTGACGGGAAGCCGAAACGCCGTGAAACGGGGATCCGTGGCCCCAAAGCGCTGGTTCACATCATAGATGTACCGGTTGTTCGCGCGGTCAAAGCCACGAACAACCAGCAGCGTGGGATCGGGCGTGGGGTTCTGTCCCCAGCCACGCAGCTTGTCATCGCTATGCAGCAGCATGTCGGCCGCGCCTAACGGGTTGGACACATTGAACGACAGGGTGGCCCGCTGGGGCATGCGCACCTTGATGGGATTGAACGACACCGAGAGATTGGCGGTGTGGGTCCAGGGCCCCTGACAGGAGTTGCGGCGCGCGATGGAGCCGGCCTGCGAACGCAGGCAGTCGCGCACGCTCCCCGTCGCGGTCTCCATCAAGGCCTGAACACCTGTTGGTGTTGCAGAGCTCGAGATGCTGATGGTCGACGGGATATAGGCGCGATCGTTGGAGTAGCCGTCACCATTCACATCACCCTGCACAACCGGTGTAAAGGGAAGACCCGAGCGCACGTTGCCAAACCAGTTGATGCGAATGAGGTCGAAAGCGTTCCAGTAAAGCGAGTACTGCACCTGATGACGCGAGTCGAAGTTGGTGCGGGCCCACTCGACACTGAGCGGATCACCGGCCGTGTTGGTGCCGAATCCTCGCACCCGCTCTCGCACGTTGGAGTAGACGTAGGTGAGATTCCAGTTGTAACGCGAGTTGAACGCAAACGGCGCGAGACTCGCACGCAGCTGACGGCTCTCCGACCGCAGATCCGACCGGGTTTCGGTGACCCGGTTGAAATCCTGCGACACCCGGGCGTCACGGGCGGCAATCAGCCCGGTGGCGGGGTCGATGCTGGTGGGGAGAACGTACACGGGCCGGCCAGCCTCACCAGCCATGGCAAAGCGCTGCGTGGGATTGAAGTTGAGATCGACGAACCCCTGCTGCTCGAGGTTCAGCGAGTAGGTGCCTTCAAACGAGGCATTGAAGATGTTGCGGAGAATGGCGCCACTCCACTGCAGATTCCCACGAAGGCTGCGCGGGGCGCGGAAGTTCTCGTTGAACAGTGAAACGTTAGGCGCGCCACTGGCGAAAATGGTTCCGCTGGTGCCATCAGCACACTCCACGGGAATCTGTGACTGGTCGGCGAGATACTTCGCCCACTGGGGATTCGGAACGGCCAGCCCGGCGCAGTTGAGGAGCTGCACTCCACTGGCCAGACCGGTGTTGTCGAGCGCGGAGCCGATCAACTGCGTGCCAGGTGTGCCCTGGAAGACCCCGACACCTCCCCGCACCACCGCACGCGGGCCGCGGAACGCCCCCTCGAAGCCGCCAATCTGCGGGGCCTGACCGTACGACCACGAAAAGCCCACACGTGGCGAGACGTACACGCCGTTAGGCACCTCGTCATTGCGTACACCAAGGGCCTGCTCCACGAGCGCGTTTCGTTTGGGCGACACGCCGAAGGTGTTGCCGTCGACCCGCACACCGTACTGCAGCTGGAAACGTTGCGTGGCCCGGTACGAGTCGCCAAGGGCAAGGGCACCGGTGATCTGATTGCCGTTGCGGATACGGCGCTGAAGCTGGCGGAAATACGAGCCGGGGCGGCCCGCCTCGAGGTCGCCTAACGAATTGAAGAAGAAGCTCCCCAGGAGGTTGTTGCTCTGATCGACCTCGAAGCCGTCGCGGCGCAGCTCGGTGGAGAGCTTGATGCGATGTTTGTTGTTGTTGCTGAACCAGGAAAGAATGTTGGTGAAGTTGATGCCGGTGTTGGTGGAGGTGTTGTTGAGGAACGGGCTGCCGCCGAACTGCACCGTCTTCACCCCATTGGTGCCATCCTCGAGCGCCGACGTGATCCGCACACTCCCACTCGGCAGATCCACATAGGGCGACGCGGAGTTGCGCGAGGCGTTGAGCGAGACCGCCGTTTCGCTGAGGGCGCCGAAACCGAAGTAGGTGGAGTGCCGGAGCTGCACACCGGAGTTGAAGTTGGTGCGATTGCCGTTGTGGGCGGGGAGTTCGGTGAGCTGGCCACCGACGGGATTGAATCGATTCCAGGAGAGGTTGCCCCCAACACTGTAGGCCGACCCGGCGCGCGACGACGGCGGCGAGAGATCGATACCGCCAAAGAGTGACCCCTGATCACTCAGCCTGTTGGAGGGAATTCCCGGTGTGGTCGATGGCACCGCAAGCCGGCCAAGGATCCCCATGAGCCGAGTGACCGAATCGGGCGAGATACCGGAGGCAAGGAGGCCGACGGGATCGGTGTTCAGCAGAGTCTGCAGGTCGTTGGAGCGACGCCCCAGCTGATAGGCGAGATTGTAGAAGGCTGCGTTGAGTTTGAGCGGACCGGAGATGAGACCGCCGAGTGATCCGTTGGAGTACTGCTGACCCAGTGCGGCCGCGGCCGGATCGGTCCACTGCAGGGCCGGTGAGTCGAGGTTGAGGGAGTTGGTGCGAAGGATGAAGTTGGTGCCGGAGCGGGAGCGGAGGTTGAAGTTGGCGCCACTGAATCCGCCGCGAGAGACGTCGTACGGCGAGGAGTTGAGCGCCGCCGACACCATGGCGTCGCGGGGGAGGTCGTTGGCGCCGAAGTTCTGCCCGTTGAGTGTGGTGGTGTTCTGGTCGGCGGCGAGGCCCAACACAGAGAAACCGGAGGGATCGCCGTCCGCACCCGGAACGGCGAGCACACCAGGGGTGGTGGCAGCAAGCGCCGCCAGGTCGCCCTGCTGATTGGCCGCCAGGTTGTTGGGATTGACAACACGCTCAGTGCCGGCCACGTCCTGCGCCGCCTCGTTCCGATTGACGCGGTTGCGATTGGCGGTGATGCGGACTTCGTCGAGGGTGGTCGTGGTGCGGGAAAGCTGGGCGTCGGCCACGAGGATTTCCTCGTCGGCGATGCGCTTGATCTCGAAGCGGCGCGGCGAAAACCCGATCTGCCGGAAACTCACGAAGTAGTCACCGTCGCCGCCCGGGAAGGTGACCATGTATCGGCCGTTGCGGTCGGTGCGGGCGTTTCGGCTGACGGCGCCGGAGAGCGTCGTGACGGTCACCTCGACCCCCTCGAGTGGGAGGCGCTCGGGGCCGGTCACTCGCCCCCGGATGACATCAACGGTGCCCTGCGCAACGAGCAGGGCCGGCGCGGCCAGCAGGGCAAGGAGAAGAAGCAGGCGACGCGGTGCAGCCAGCGCTTTCATAAAGATGGGAAGAGTCTCCGACACCGCTCGGGCGGGCCGCAGAGAAGTTAGACCCCGAGTCTCGGCGAAGGGATTCCCGGAGTGACCGAAGAGGCCCGCGACGGTGCAGGAGGTTGCGCCTTACTCGTGCCGGATGGCGTCGATGGGGTCAAGCTGAGCGGCGCGGCGTGCCGGGTAGGTGCCGAACACGAGACCTACCAGAAGCGAGGCGCCGGCCGCAGCAAACAGGGACCCGAAGCTGAAAGAAGCCTGAATAAAGCCGGCCTGGGCAAAGCGCCGGATGAGGGCCGTGATGCCGAAGGACCCCACGAGACCGAGCAGAATGCCGATCACCGAGCCAAAGGCGGCGATGGCCACCGACTCGGAGAGGAATTGCAGCATGATGTCCCGGCGGGTGGCGCCGGCGGCACGCCGGATACCGATTTCGCGGGTGCGTTCGGACACACTGGCCAGGAGCACGTTCATGATGCCGATACCGCCGACCAGGAGTGAAATGCCGGTAATGGCCCCCATGAGGAGCTTGAAGATGAGAATGCCCTGGGCGGCCTGCGCCGCTCTTGCCTTGTAGGTCTCCACCGCAAAGCGCGGCGTGCGTGCGGTGGCACGCGTGGCGAGATGTTTTTCGATCGCTTGCTGGGCCGGGGCGACGTCTTCGATGCGGGCCGCCTGGGCGAGCAGAATGGGGAGCGGGAGACCACGGGCACGCACCAGAACTTCGGTCATGGGATACGGCACGTCGCCGGCGGCAACGGGAGCGCCGGGTCCGGGGGCCAGCACGCCAACGATTTCGAGCTGGTGTGTGCCGACCGTGAGGGTGCGTCCAAGCAGGGTGGCGGTGTTGCCACCGGACGCTAGCCGGCGCGCGAGCTGGTCAGACAACACAACAGCAGCAGAGTCACCCGGCTGCAACCGTCGACCAGCGGCCAGCTCCGCAGGCTCGGGATTGCCAAGTGCACCCCGCAGGCTGGCGATGCGGCGAATGGAGTCGAGCCGGACTTCGGTACGGATCTGCAGGGTGAGGGTGGCCATGGCCACGCCCGGAATGGCGCGAATGGCGTCGAGGTCGGCCGGGGTGAGGGCAACCGTGTCCGGAAGCGGGAGCTGATCGCCATCCACGGACTCGGTGGTGCGTGACGAAATGCCGATGGCCTGGATGGGCGAGGTGGTCTGGAGCTGGGCTCGTGCGGTGCGTTCCATCCCGTCACCTAACGACAACACGGCCACGAGGGAGCCCACCCCGATGATCATGCCGAGCGTGGAGAGGGCGGTGCGCAGGGGGTTGATGCGCAGGGCGTCGGCCCCGATGCGGGCAGCGGTTGGGAGCGGGTTCACGGTTTGGCTGGAGTTTGGGCGGTACGGGACTGGGCCTACCTACGGTGGAAGGCGCCGCACGTTTCCCCTGACCAAGGGAGGGCAATCGACATCATGCCCGCATGCGCCGAAACGCCGCCGATGCGCGAGCCCTCACCGCGGCGCAGATTCCGGGACCCCCCACCGCCAGTCCCATGCGCACCCTCCTGACTTTTGTCGCCGTTACCGCTGCGACACTCGCCGAAGCACAATCGCGATTGCCCACGCCGGTACGCCAGACGACTACCACGACGGTGCCATCGCGACAGCCGATTACGCTGCGCGACGCCTCACGGAACGACCGATGGCTCGGCCTTGGCCCGCGTGATGTGCGCTGGTCACCCGATGGCCAGCATCTCTACTTCCGATGGAACCTCCGCCCGGCCTCCAATGACGTGCCCGAGTCCGACGCCTGGTATCGCACAGACCGCGATGGGACGTGGGTTGAACAGGTAGCCACACCTGACCTGGAGCAGGTGCCCGGAGAGTTGGTGGTGTGGAGCGGCGATGCGACTCGTGCCGCATGGACGGTGGCGCAGTCGGTGTTTCTCTGGCAGGGTGGCAATACGCGACGTGTGATCTCCCTCGATGCCGCCCCAACCCAGCTCCGCTTCGCCGAGTCAGGTCGGGCCTTGCATTTCATGGTTGGCGAAGCCCTGTACCGCTACTCCGCAGGGGATGGCGCGCTGTCGGTGGTTGCCACGCGGGTGACGGTTGACCCCGCCAAGCGCACACCAGCATCCGAGTTACTGGCCGCGGAGGCCAGGGCGCTTTCGGCGCAGGTGCGCGCGCGGATCCGCATGTCGGCGGAACGCGCCGCACTCGCTCGTCAGGCGGTCGGCCGGCCAGTGGCCATCCCGGCGGCACCCGGAACACGGGTCGAGAACATCCAGCTCTCACCTGACGGCGTGTGGCTGACCTTCCGTCTGCGCACTATCGCCACAAACCGGCAGAGCACGCAGTACATGGACTACACCGATGGCTCGGGGTACGCGCGGCCACTCACCGCACGAGGCAAGGCCGGTGAGCCACGCGATCGCTTGAGGCTTGGAGTGATTCGTGCAAACGCCACGATCGCGGCAGACAGTGTGGCCGTGCAATGGGTGGACCTGAAAGAGGCGGGGTCGCAGGCGACGGTGCCACATGGACCGTTCTGGAGTCCGGATGGTTCGCGTGCGGTGGTGCAGTATGTGGGGGAGCATGTAAAGGACCTCTGGCTGGCTGAGCTGGCGTTGGACACGCAACCAACCCTTCGCGTCCTCGCACACGACCACGATGATGCCTGGCTCGGTGGCCCGCCGATCCAGGTGAACTACACCGATCCCTCGTTGTTGCAGTGGCTCCCCGACGGCAGCCTGGTGTTTGCGTCGGAACGCAGCGGCTGGAGTCACCTGATGCGTCTCACGCGTGAGGGCACGCTGGCACCGGTGACGAGCGGGGCCTGGGAGGTCCGCGGCGCAGCGCTCTCGCGTGACCGATCGTCGTGGCTCCTCCAGACCAGCCGCGACAACGCTGCTGAGGATCATTTGTACACCATGCCCGCTGGTGGTGGAGCACTCTCGCGTGTGACCACCAGCGGAGGACGCAACGCCGGCGTGTTGTCACCCGATGGGAGCCGCGTGGCGATCATCCGAAGCAGCGCGTCCACACTCCCCGACCTGTACGTGCGCGAGGTGCGAGACGGGGCCGCGGAGCATCGTGTCACCGAAAGCGGCACCGACGAACTGCGCGCACGACGTCTTGCCACGCCGCAGATCGTCTCGATCACGCATCCCGATGGGCGCCCGGTGTATGCGGCACTCTACCGGCCCGCCAGCCCCAACAAGGAACGGGCCGCGCTCATCCACGTGCATGGCGGCGGCTACCGGCAGTTTGCCCATCTGGGCTGGTCGGTGTATGGGTGGAGTGGGCATCTGGGGCTGCTGCATTACTTCCTCGAGCAAGGGTACACGGTGCTCGACTTCGACTACCGAGGGAGTGCCGGCTTCGGGCGCGACTACCGCACCGACATTGCCGGTGCCATGGGGGCCAAGGACGTGGATGGTGCCGTCGCGGCGGCCAAGTGGCTGGTGCGGAACGCAGGAGTCGACTCCACCCGCATCGGGATGTATGGCGTCTCGTATGGCGGATTCATGACGCTGATGTCGCAGTTCCGCTATCCCGGTGTCTTCGCCGCCGGCGTGTCACGCGCGCCGGTCACCGACTGGGCCCACTACTCCGACGAGTGGACCACCCGCATCCTCGGCCTGCCACAGATCGACACGCTGGCCTATCGCCGGTCGAGCCCCATCTACTTTGCCGAAGGGTTGCGAGACAAACTGCTGATAGAGCACGGGCTGGTGGACGACAACGTGCATTTCCAGGACACGGCTCGCCTGGTGCAGCGGCTGCTCGAACTGGAGAAGGACTTCGAGGTGATGTACTACCCCATGGAGCCGCACGTGGTGGAAACGGAGATCAGCCGCTTTGACCAGTCCAAACGGGCCGCAGCGTTCTTCGACCGGCATCTGCGGGGAAAACGTTAGGCGCCCAGGACACTGGGCCCCGGCTTTCGCCGGGGAGCGTGGCGCAACGTTCCCTGACGAAAGTCAGGGCCCAGTGTCGTCAGGCGCGCGGAGGTCGGAGCTTGCCTGTCCGGGGTGCTGCGCGCTCAGGGTGACTTGACCCTGGCAAACTCCGCCAGCCCTTCCATGGCAATCGTGCTCACCTTCCCTGCTGCGTCGAGTTCGAATCGCACCCAGTTGGTCTCGCCGTCGGAGAGCCCACTGCCCGGCGCGTGGAAGGTGTCGAAGTGGAAATGGGCGAGCCGTAGATCGATGGCATCGGGATACCGCACACGCAACGTGTTGCCCTCGAGTGTCACCATCACATCGCCATACATCTCGTGACGGTAGGTGCCGGCGTACTCGGCAAGGGGACGTGACGGTTGCGTGTTCGGGACGCGCGCCGCCATGCGAGCGCTCGCGGCTGCGGCGGCGGCTTGTTCGCCCTTGTCGGTTTCTGCCAGGGCGAGCGCGCTCCAGTCACGGCGCTGACCGCCGAGCATGTCATTGAGGATCCGCGAGCCGAGAGCGGCGTAGAGGGCATTGTGTCCGCTGACGTTCGTCAGGACCACGATGCCGAGTTTCCGCTCGGGCACCATGGCCACGTAGGACAGCATGCCGTCGATTCCACCCGTGTGCTGCAGCACCTTTACGCCGAGCAGGTCTCCAATGCCGATGCCCAGCGCGTAGAGCGAGAAGTGCCGCGACGGCTGGAGCGTGTCACTCACGATACGCGTTGGGATGCTGTGCGGGCCGGTGATGTCGGCCAGGGTGCGGGGCTTGAGCAGGACCGTGCCATTCCAGCGACCATCGTTGACAATCATGCGCATCCAGCGCGCCATGTCCTGCACGTTGGAGTTGATCGATCCGGCGGGCGCCACATTGTCGATATCGCGCCAGGGGATGGGTGTGGCGCGCGGGGCGCCGCGTACGAGAGAGTGTGGCGTGGCGACGTTGGACGCACCACGAAGGGTCTTGACGCTCGTACCGGACGCCGTCATGCCTAACGGCTGAAAAATGCGTCGGGTGATGACCTCATCCCACGTCATCCCGGCGGCGGCGCCCAGCGCCTGACCTGCCGTCAGGAACATGATGTTCTGATAGCCGTACTCGGTCCGGAAGGATGAGGTCGAATTGAGGTAGCGCACACGCCTGATGATTTCTTCGCGGGAGTATGGTGTCCCGTACCAAAGTGGGTCGCCGCGCCGGCCAAGCCCGCTGCGATGTGACATCGCGTCGCGGAAGGTGAACTCGCGCGTGACCCAGGGGTCGTGGAGTGAGAAGGACGGGATGAACTTCGTGATCTTGTCGTCCAGCGAGAGTTTGCCATCGTCGGCCAGCATGCCCGCGGCAACGGCGGTGAAGAACTTGGTGTTCGAGCCGATCGCAAAGACGGTGCGATCGTCAACAGCATCGGCCTTGCCAACCTCGCGCACGCCGAACCCCTTGGCGTAGATGAGCGAATCGTTCTTGACGATGCCGACCGCCACACCCGCGCCGCGCCACTCTGCGAGCGCCTTGGGGATGTACGTGTCGAGTTCGCGAAGGATCGCCCCGGTGTTGACCTCCTGGGCGGCAAGGGGTGATGCGACCAACGTGAGGGCGATGGCGAGGACGCGCGTGTTCATGGCTGTCGGGAAGAGGACACTCCATCGTGCCCTCTGAACCGTGGTGCTGCAAGGTCCCCGGCAGTGCCCTCGCAAGGAATTGGCACGATCGGAAATATTGTGGTACGGTGATCAGGGCTGACGCAGGGTATCGTGGCCGGCATGTCGCAGGCCTACGTCTACATCTTCGCCAGCAAGCGCAACGGCACGCTATACATCGGGGTGACGACTCAGCTCGTACCGCGCCTCGAACAACATCGGAGCGCCGCGGTAAAGTCGTTCTCATCGCGCTACCATACCTTCCGGTGCGTGCATGTCGAAGTGTTTGAGAGTCTGCTGGAGGCGCGCACGCGCGAGCGACGGCTTAAGAACTGGCATCGTCGCTGGAAGCTCGAGTTGATCGAGACGCACAACCCTTACTGGCGCGACCTGAGCACGGAGACGCCCACGTTCTAGATCCGCAAGACGCTGGACCCCGGATCCAGTCCGGGAACGTGGCTCCCTGACGAAAGTCAGGGCCCAGTGTCGTCCGCAGTGCGCCAAGACGCTGGACCCCGGATCAAGTCCGGGGAACGTGGCTCCCTGACGAAAGTCAGGGCCCAGTGTCGTCCGCAGCGCGCCAAGACGCTGGACCCCGGATCAAGTCCGGGGAACGTGGCTCCCTGACGAAAGTCAGGGCCCAGTGTCGTCCGCAGCGCGCCAAGACGCTGGACCCCGGATCAAGTCCGGGGAACGATCGGCGCGCTGCTACCTTTCCCCTCCATGGAGCCCACGCCCATCACCCTCGGCCCATTCGAAGGGCTGCACGCCCCAGGCGACGCGAGCATGCCGCCTGTCGTGCTCGTTCATGGGGCCTTCAGCTGCCCGGCGCAGCAGCTCACCCTGCTGCGCGCCTTCTCCGGCGCCGGGTTCCCGGTCTGCGCGCTGGCGTTGCGCGGCCACACCGCACGCGACGCCGACCGCATCCGTGGCGCTTCGATCATGGACTACGTGAGCGACGTTCGCGCGATGATTGGCCTCATCGGCGGAACACCCATCGTGGTGGGACACAGCATGGGGGGACTTATCACGACCAAGGTGGTGTCGATGGGGGGCTGCCGAGCCGGCGTGCTCATCGCGGCTGCTCCCACGGCGCCCGTGCGCATGACTCTCCCCTCCGCGCCCACCTTCCTTCGGTTGTTACCGCGAGTACTGATGGGCAGCACCCTCCAGCCTCCACTGGAGGCATTGCGCCGCATCACGCTGCGTAACGTCGCTCCCGCGAAACACGACGGCATTCTGTCGACGTTTGTCCCTGATTCGGGCGTTGCGTTCCGCGACATGGTGCTCGGGAAAATCCGGGTGAGGCGCGACGACATCCGTTGTCCGCTGCTGGCCGTCTTTGGCGATAGCGATCTGCTGGTTCCCCCGTCCCAGATGCGGTCCACGGCCCATCGACTCGGCGCGACCATACACGAGTATCCCGGGAGCGGTCATGCCATCTTCGAAGAGCCGAACGGCCCGGAGATCGTTGGTCGGATCGTCGCCTGGTGCATCGCGATGTCCGGCAGTCCCGTCCTCGAATCCGCGAAGTGATGCTGATTGCCCTGAGTGTCGCACTGGCGGTCGCCGCAACGGACCAGCCCCTCGACCGCTGCCTCGCCTCCATCCGCGCCACTCGTCAGGCGCGCCGCATCACCGCCGCCACGTGGGATGCTCACACACGCAACCTCGTGGTCGATCAGCGCGTTCTCGAGTCGCTCACGGGGCAACCTGAGTTCAAGCTGCCCATCTGGGACTATGTGGCGGTGATGGCAGATCAGGAACGTGTCAACGATGGACAGCAACGCCTCACTGCGCTCCGCCAGACCTTTGAGAAGATCGAGGCACGGTTTGGCGTGGATCGGCATGTGGTGGCAGCCGTGTGGGGCATCGAAAGCAACTTCGGGCGTGGCCAAGGCAGCTTCGCCATCATTCCCTCCCTCGCGACGCTGGCGTGCCACGGACGGCGTCAGGCGTACTTTCGGGGTGAGTTCCTCGCCGCCCTTCGCATTTTGCAGGCCGGGGACTTTCCGGCCGCGCGCTTTCTGGGCTCGTGGGCCGGGGCCTTCGGGCAGACGCAGTTCATGCCTGGCACCTTCGAATGGATTGCGGTCGATTTTGATGGCGACGGGCGGCGCGACCTGATCGACAACACCGGCGACGCGCTGGCATCGGCCGCCAACTACCTCAAGAAGGCTGGCTGGCAGTCGGGAGTGCCGTGGGGACTCGAAGTGCGGCTTCCCGCGGGGCTCGCGCTCCCGGCGCGCGGCCGGCGGACCCTGGCGTCGTTAGGTACGTGGCAGACACGCGGGCTCACACGCGTCGATGGCACTCCCCTGGTGCAGCGCGATACACCCAACGCGCTGATGGCCGGCTTGCATCTTCCGGCGGGACGGTCGGGTCCGGCCTTTCTTGTGACCCGCAACTACGAAGCGATCTTCCGCTATAACGCGGCCGAAAGTTATGCGCTCGCCATCGCACATCTCTCGGACCGGCTGCGCGGCAGCGGCTCGTTTGCCACTCCCTGGCCTACGGACGATCCCGGGCTTTCCCGCGCCGAACGTCGGGAGCTGCAGCGGATCCTCATCGCTCGAGGGCACAGCATCGGCCAGGCCGATGCGATGCTCACGCCAGCCACACGCGTGGCGATCCGCGCGGAGCAGGAGCGGCTTGGCCATGAGGTCACCGGCCGGCCGGGGCAGCGACTACTCACGGCGCTGCGGGCGCCCTGATGCCTAACGTCCCGTGCTCAAGTCGGGCCGTCTGAACAATTACCGACCAACAACCCGTTTACGGCTGCGCGTTGTTGGTCTGCTACATCACCGTTCGTCAACTATCGGAGCTCCTTGCGCTGGCGTCTCCATCAGCGCCATCCATTCTTCGAAGAACCTGCGGTGCGTTCGGCGCAGCGCTTCTTCGGAATCGGCCTCCAAGAGTACAACCTCTTGCCGTGCCAAGTGGTCCCCGAGGGCGAGCTCCAGGGTCAAGCGCTCCTGACTCGCCTTTTCGCGGTCGCTCTCGGCGAATTCGACGAGGGACACAATCTGCCCTCGCGATCTGTCATACTGAATTAGGAATAGCATGCTGGTTCAGGAAAGGCTTCGAGTCAGATCGTCCAGCGCAGCGCGCATGTTCCGCTTCGCACTCCGGAGGGCGGCCAAAAGGTCCTCCTGCGAGTCCGTCGCTTCGGGGCCTCCGGTCGTCGAATGATACACCGTGTTGGCCAGGATGTCCCGCTCAAGGTCCTCGATCGCCCCAACCTGCTCTGACCACGCGCGCAGGGGCTTGAGGATACCATCAGTGCCATCGCCATACTTGATAGATGGCCCGAATCGGTCGGACAGCTTCTCCGAGAGCTCTGCCCAAGCGTGCTGCAGTTCGGTCCGGACCTGGATTTCCACCGGCCGACTATCTACGAAAGCTATTATGTGTACCGCCCGGTACCCGTGGCTTGGCATCTTTCGCCGGTCCACGACGGTGGAGCGATCGAAGGCGTGCACAATTGCGCCAACCACCTGATCCTGCGCTATTGCGTCGGCCACGACGACACGACATCCGGCGATGTCCTGCATTTGACTCAGGCGTGTCGTCTCGCGCCGAAGCTTGTCGATGATGGACGGCGTCGACTTCGCTGGGCGCCCAGTCGGCGACAATCCGAGCGGCTCACGAAGGACGCTGACAACGAAGGCATAAGCCGGCTCGAATGAACGCCGATGAGCGTCCAGGCGCCGGAGTGACGTCGCCTCGTAGGGCGCATCGCACAGCGCCTCACCGAGTCTATCGATGGCTGATTTCGAGGGTTCTCCATCAATCATGGTGTTCTCGGTCGTGTCAACACCTAACGTTTTATGCCCTGACGCCAACGCTATCAGCAAAGAGTGCACGCAGCGTGCGCCATCCGTAGTCAACTGCGTTTGCCGGCAACAACGTGTTGTAAGCGCGGTGGGGCGAGAGACTAGAATGACTGCTCATGGACCACTCGCCACCCGGCTCCGGTGCGAGGCCACAGCACAGTTGCAGCGCGTACGGTCAGGGTCCGCGGTGTCTGCTTCATGCGTTGTTAGGTAACTGGCGCACCCGCGCGCGCCTTACGCGCTTACGTGGATCGCCCGGTAGTTCATGAATCTCGATTGCGAGCGCGTGCTTGGATCGAGCCCACTCGCGAATCGCCGTGCGTCCAGGTTGACTGCACTTTCTTTCCGCGCCAGCTCGTGAAATAAAGATGAGTCGCCGAACGTCATGCCCTGACTCCCTTGACATAAAAGCCTTGAGAATGTCTTCCTCGAACTCGCTCGCTGGGTTCGGGAGTCCTAGCGCGACTTCCACAATCGTAGCGTCCTCAGGAAAATAGAAGTCGGCCGCAAACGCGGTTTCTCCGCAGAGCCTGGGCTCGCTGTAGTCTCGGCCGAAAGCGACGATCGCGCGCTGCCGAAGAGCGCGCATGAACGCACTCGTCGCGTGGTCGCCAGCGCCGGCACCTTTCACCGCTTGGAAGTCTGGTGTATCAGCCGCAATCTCTCGGGCGAGCCGGATTAGGATCGTCGGTCGATCTACGTCCATACGGCAGTGGTTGTGAGTTGCCTAACTCTCAAATGTGCTTCGTAGTCCGCCAAGTCACCACCCCCATGCAGCATCGAGGTTCCACACTTCTCCGCGCCATTCCCGGCCCCCGCATCCACGAGCCCCGCGCGCCAAACCCCTCGGCATTCCGTAGATCCGCCCGCCCCACTGCAGCCCTGTTCCCTCCCGGGCCCGCCCCCGCCCCGACACCCATTGCGGCGCTGTTGCCTAACGGCGCATAGATGATCTCGTCGACGCCTGCGCCGAAAGCATGTTCACCAGCAGGCGCGCGGCCCCGGGGTGTGATGCCTCCAGCTGGGCAGCCAGGTTCAGTGTCGTGTACACCACCGTCCCGCGACCCAGTCGCCCGATCAGCACCGTTGCGTCAGTCTCGCTCGTTCGACTCGCACGCACAGCAAACGGCCGACCGTAACGCGCGTCGACTCGCTCCGGAACCCCACGCGCTCGGTCACCCACCCACCCTGCGAAGTCGCTATCGCTCAGGTGGTTCGGGCCAAGCATCGCACTGGTGCGGTCGACGATGCGTATTGGTGCACCGACGTCCGCGATGCGCCGTCCCTGCCCCTCACGATGCACCGGAAACGGGAGCAGCTCGGCCGCGCCGTCGTCGGTGCCTGACGACAACAGCACCAGCGTTCCACCGGCTTCGACAAATCGGCGAAGCGCCGGGATCGCCCCAGCTGCCCCGTCCACTGCAAGTGAGCCGATACCAAGAAGCACTGCCGAGAAACTGCGAAGGTCGATCGCAGGCAGCAACGAAGCTTCAAACACTTGTGCACGCAGATCGAGCTGCAGCATCGCGGCTCGCAGGTCTTCGCTCCCACGCACATAGGCCACGTTCAGTCTGGGTGGCACACGCAGGTCCACGACCTCGAGCCGCTCCTCCGCGAATCGCACGAATTTCTGCGTGGGGATGTGGGGATACTCGCGAAGCACGGCCCCGCTCAGGATTTCCCCCACAGGGGCCCGACGAGCAGTACCCGAGGTCGTATCCACACGCAGCGCCGACGCGGCCTGGCCAGCTGCCGACAACCGATGGGCTCCCACTGGAAGCGCGCCCCACACACGAAAAAATACGCTGCGAGCGCTCAACGGCTCGACAACCACGCGCCGGCTTGCGGTATCGGTGCGCAACCCGGGCGGCAGGTTAAGCGAGACCTCGATCGTGTCGGTCGCCGAACGCGCCGACGAAACCTGCACGCGAAAGACACGAGCCATCGGCCCGGCACGCACATACTCGGAGAATCGCTCCATGAGCACCGACGTCGGCGGCAACACAATGAGCGGACGACGCACATCACCTCGTGGTACAACCGCCGATCCGTGGACGAGTGGACGCACGATGACCGGCACATCGACGCCGCCGACCGAGACGGTAGCCTCAGCTGCGTACGAGATGATCCGGTCCTCACCCATCAGGTGCTGCGGAATTGCCGTCGAACCGGGTGAGGCGCGCCAGGCATGCAGCAGCGTTCCATCGATCATCCCGTTGATCTGCCACCAGTGCATCGTAGGCCGAAGCAGGATGACGTGTCTCGAGTGTCGCGTGATGCTGTCCGGCAGGAGCGTGAGTGCCGTATCACGCAGAAGATAGGCCAGACCGTTAGGCATCGCTACGGCGAGGCGGCGCATCACCACCGGCTTGGCGCCACCGTTATATGCCGACAGCGTGACCGGAACGGAGTCTCCAAGCGCCACGAACTGCCGTCCGACCGTACCCTCGATGACGACACCGGCGGCATCGAGCATCGCGCGGGTCGCACGCTCACGAATGGTCCCAAGCGTCACGGAGAGGTCGCCCAGTCCACCAGCACATGTCGGAACAGTAGACTCGTCACGACAGCCGAGCGGCACCCGCACCTCTGCCGTGCGACGCGCCACGCGGGCGAAGCGGGTCGCCATCTCGTCGGCGTCAGCCGTCGCCGCTCCACCCGAAACCGCTCCAAGCTCCACGAGCAGCGTGTCGTACTGTGCGCGTGCTTCGGCAGGCATCGGCACATCGAGCCGCACGAGGCTGGTGTCGAGGCCCGCAAAGAGTGTCTGATCTTCCGCGGACGATGCGTCGATGATCCGCAGCATCCGCCACTGTGGTCCGAGAGTCGGGCGGCGCGGCAGAGGCTGCGTGCGCTGCAGCCGGCGGATGTCAGCACCGATTTCGGCGAAGCTGCGCCCGCTCGTCCGGTCAAACTCTCCGACGTCGATGCGCACCGTGCCTGACGAGTCCAGCGCGAGAAGGCGTCCAGGGCGCCACGCGGGCAGTCGCGCGGTCGTACTGGCGGGTGCGCGTCCGGTGTCTGAGGCCGCCGCAACCGCCCTCGTCACAAGCCGGGCCACGTGGCGCCGTACAGCGTCGCTGGAGTCGGATGCCGAGACCAACGAGATGACGACATGCGGCCGGAAACCCCGAATCACACTCACCATGTCAAGGAGCACGGCATCGCCCGGCCACTGCGCCGCGACCATCGAGTCCGACTCCACGACACCCGGGTCGTAAGCCCTCGTAAAGAACTGACGCGCGCCGTCCCGCTCACGCTCGGCGACGGCTTCTGCAGTGCGTACCACCGCCAGTGGAGCCTCACGTTCTCCACCTGCCACGTTGTCACTCCCCTCGCCTCGAGTCACCGACAGGACCGCGACATCCAGGTGCCGTCCGCGGGAGAGCCAGGCAATGAGCGCGTTGTCTTCGTCGTCTGGCCGTGCGCCGACCAACAGCACGCGTGCCGTCGTGGTCAGATGCGCTGCGGTCGTGCGCCACTCCTGCGCGTCGAGCGCAGATGCACCAGCCAGAAGCAACGTGGCACGCTTGAGGCCGAGTCTCATGACGAAGAGTGTCGTCCTTCATCTCCCGCAGCCGCCGATGGGAGGGACTGAATTGCCTGCCAGGCCTTGTCGACGTCGTTTGCGTCATCGTCCTCTCTGGGACCGGGCAACGACTCCGTTTCGGCGGGCGGTGGTGGTGAGGACGTCCTTCCGATCAGGCGTGCGAGCAACCCGCCCGTCGCCCGCGGCGGCTCCGCTTCGAACCCGAGGAACGAATACACGAGATGAGGGTGCCGGATCATCGCGTCGATGTTTCGGTCGCTGAGTCTGACGAAGCCGCAGCAGATACCCATTGTGTGGTCGACCGGTTTCGTTGTGTACCTGTTCGCAGGCAGGGAGACCGCGAACGTGTCAGCTGGATCCGAGACTGCAACGCTAGGGCGGGCTCAGAACGGCGTCAAGACGATCTGCTCGGCCGCCGCCTTCAAGCGTGGATTGCGTTTGGCACGACTCATCCTCGAAGATCAAAAAGCCGGACGGTCAAGACATCGTCTTGATCGCGCCATGTCCCCAGAACCCAGTCAGGACCGGCGTCCATTATCGTTAGGTTTATGGGAACACTCACACGCCCCACCATGCGACCGTCGACTGTGAATATCCACCACGTCTGCTCCCGATCGCCCGGGCGCCGGTATTCTCCAAGCCAGATTCGATCTGCTGCATCGATGACCAGGCGGGCCTCGAGTGCAGGAAAGGTCGGGGCGTGCCGCTTGCTTGCAAGGTCTGCGCGCAGCATCTCGCGGAATTGCGGCCGTGCGGCGTTCACCCGGTCGTTGATGTACGCCTGCTTGTGCGCCGGTGAAATCGTTTGATTCGCAACACTGCGTCGCACACTGCGGATCAGGCGTCCCGTGGTGTCGACTACGTCAAACCGGAAACGTTCGTTATCGACCACGACGATGTGCCCCTCCGACATACCTAATGCGGAGTTGCGGCCGAACAGGGGAGCGTCGTTGGCAAACTTGCCCGCGGCAGGGCCGTTCTTCACCATCGTCACCTCGACTTCCATGCCCGGGTAGCGACCTATCACCCTCCTGGGCGCTCCGTCGGCTCCGAACTGGACTACTGGAGATGCCAGGCGAAACTGCCTCTCTGGGCCCTCGGCTGCGAGCCCCTGGGCCGCACCACCGGTGACGATGATCGCCCCGTTGGGAAGAACACCCAGCGGCTGGATCTCGACAAACCGAACATCCGGTGACGACGCAAACCGGATCTGGCGAATGAATCCGCTGTCGGCAAAGACTGAGTAGCGTGCCTGGCCAAAATCGTACGCGCCGACCAAATCGCGACTGTGGCGTCCCATCCAGCCCAGACGCTCGAACTCTCCTGGCCCCTGGCCGTCGCGCCCGATCACCTTCTCGAATTTTCCGTCCGCTCCGAAGCGGAGCAGGTGACGCCTTCCCGCATCGGCCACAAGTACCTTGCCGTTGGGTAGTCGCCGCACGGCGGAGACGCGCACGAGCTCTGAACCGTCTTCCGTCCCGAGGTCCACGCCGGTATGTCGCAACTCGAACTGGACCGCGGCCACCGAGCTGCTGAATGAGACGATCCGAACGCCGGCACTGTCACGGACGGTGGCGTTAGGCACTTGAGCCGTTGCCAACGCGGGGCAAAACAGTATTGGTGCGAAAGTGGCCTGCAGACAGATGCGTCCCATTGGGAGCCTCTCAGTGTGTGGATCGAGTCACGCGCTTGCTGTCTTCCATGACGGCTGGAACCGACTCCCGTGCGAATTCCCAAACCGGGTGTGCAGACAGAATCTCGTGGAATTTGAGACGGACCGCCATGTGTTCCGCAGGCACAGGGTACGGCCCGGCTTGCCTGTAAGGCGGTAAAATGCTGGACTGGCCAGGAGGTCGTCGAGTCCAGCTAGAGGTACGGCGGGCTCGGAATCCGGCAAACCAAGAGCGCATACGCCGCCGGTGCCGGTCCGTTCGCCGTCTGCTGTCAGCCCCGGGACGGACGCGCAGGGTCCCACACACACTCGGTCGCAGCGACCAGCCCGACCCACATCGGCAACGGCAACTCGTCCGTACGCAGACCGCCCCCTGCGCTCCCACTGGGATGTGCTCGGCTCCCCACGTTTTGACGCCGGCGTGAGAACCGGAAAACGATAGCTCGCTTCCGGACCGTCGCACCGCTCACGCCGTCAATGGCCGCGCGGCATGGTCGCACACCCCGCGCACGCCACAAACAGCGCACCAGACAGGAGGCGCAGCCAGTAACCAGACGCCATGTGTCACGCTGAGAGCGTGGACTCCGCCTATCGCTTCGCCACTTCCGCCGCCAGGCGCGCGGCCAGGCGTTCACGTCCGGCCGCCGCGTACCGCTTGCACGCCTCCCGGTCCACCAGCGCGCCGGGGTTGGTGGCCATCGCGGCAACGCGTTCGAAGAGACCGGAAGCCTCGGGATGCGGCGTCATGAGGATGTCGCAGGACAACGACTCAATGCGAGCCTGTCCCTCCTGAAAATCGCGCACCGCCATCGTTCCGGTAAATCGGTAGTTGTCCGAGGAGACCGGTGTTTGGCTGTCGGCATACACCATGTCTCGGCACCCCGCCGAATCGCATGATTGCCACGTCCACGTCGTGCCGCCAGGTGTGTGCCCCGCCGTGCGATGGGCGGTCACCGTGATGTTTCCTACCTGTAGCGTGTCGCGATCCTTGATCTCGCGGACGCGCGCGACAGGATCGATGGGCGAGGCGATCTCGAACTGCGGGTCGTCGCGACCAACCACGCCGCTTCGCAGCACACGAGCCGCTGGCCCGAGCGCCGCCACCCTTGCTCCAGTGGCGCGCTGCAGCAAACCGATACCGCCGGCATGGTCGTAGTGCACGTGAGTATTCAGTATCAGCTTGACATCTTCAAGACGAAAGCCGAGCCCGCGGATACTCGCTGCGATCAGTGGCGCCGATTCTCGCAGCGCGCCGTCGATGAGAATGTGCCCGGCCGGCGACGTGATGAGGATGGCCGACAGACCGTTGGTGCCGACATAGTGTGTGTTGCCATGCAACGTGACGGGAGCGTGCGGAAGATTCCACGTCGCACACATGCTGCAATTGCGGGTCACCGCGAGCGGGGCGGATGCTCGCGCCTGTGCGTGGAGCCCCCACGGGAGTAGTAGCAGGAGAAGGAGAATGTGCATGCGGGCAGAGTAGTGACAGCCCACGAAAGTGCAAGATCGTCGCGCCGACCTCGAGGCTCGCATGAAAGTGACGCCGACGCAGTACCGCTCAGGGCAGTTGAATGGAGATGTACTGCACATCGAGGTACTCCTCGATGCCCCAGCGCCCTCCCTCGCGCCCGATCCCGGAGTTCTTCACGCCCCCGAATGGCGCCTGTGGCGTAGCCGGCAGTCCATCGTTAACTCCGACAATGCCGTACTCCAGTGCTTCCGACATCCGGAAGGCTCGCCCCAAGTCGCGGGTCCACACGTACGCAGCCAGTCCAACCGGAACAGCGTTCGCCAGGCGGAGCGCCTCGTCGTCGCTTGTGAATGACATGACGGGCGCCACCGGACCAAAGGTCTCTTCGTCCATGATCTTCATGCCGGTGCGTGTTCCGGTGAGCAGCGTGGGCTCGAAATAGTTGCCCGAGATCACACCGCCACCCACCACCACCTCGGCGCCACCCGCGCGGGCATCGCGGACATGATCGATCACCTTGTCGAGCCCTTCACTGTTCACGAGGGGACCGATCTGTGTGGAGGGATCGAGGGGATCGCCCACCCGCAGTGCGCGTACGGTCGTGGCAAAACGCTCAACAAACTCCTCACAGCGGCTCTCGTGGACATAGATGCGGTTGGCGCAGACGCAGGTCTGCCCCGCGTTGCGGAACTTCGAGGCGGCCACCTGCGTCACGGCCGCGTCGATGTCGGCATCGGCGCATATAATGAAGGGGGCGTGCCCGCCCAGTTCGAGCGAGAGCCGTTTCATGGTGGTGGCAGCCTGGGCGTACAGCCGCATCCCTACCTCGGTACTTCCGGTGAAGGTGAGCTTGCGGATACGGGGATCGGCAATGAGCACTCGCGACACCGGCACCGGATCAGCACAGGGAAGCACCTGCAACGTGCCCGCCGGACCTCCCGCCTCCAGCCACAACTCGGCGAGCCGCAGGGCGGTGAGTGGAGTTGCTTCGGCCGGTTTGAGAATCACGGTGCAGCCCGCGGCGAGCGCGGGCGCGACTTTCCGGGTGACCATCGCGGCCGGGAAATTCCACGGGGTAATGGCGTACACCGGCCCGACCGGCTTGTGATTGACCAGGAGTCGCTTGCCGGGAAACTGACTCGGCACCGTTTCCCCGCCGAGCCGTTTGGCCTCCTCCGCGTAGAACTCCACAAATCCGGCGGCATACTTCACTTCCCCCCGGCCTTCGGTGACCGGCTTCCCCATCTCCCGCGCCATGAGGTGGGCCAGTTCGCCTTCGTGGGCCACGATGCGATCGAACCACCGCCGCAGGATCGCGCTCCTTTCCCAGGCACTGGTGGCCCGCCAGACGGCAAAGGCGGCCACGGCATGATCGGCGGCCAGTCGCGCCTCTTGCTCTCGACAGTTTGACACCTCGGCGACCGGTTCACCGGTGGTGGCGTCGTGGACGGGAAAGGTGCCGGGGAGTGCCTGCCACGAGTCGCCGATGAGGGCAAGGCCGGGCCCGAGGGATGGCAGCGTGGCGCGGGATGGAGCAGGAGCGATGGCGGTCATCCTTCAATTCTAGCGCCGGTTCTCGTGCCCGCAGGAACCCCCGGCCAAGGGGGTCGTGTTGCGGACCCGACAGTGCCCCTACGCCACAGCCGCAGGGCCGGGTAAGTTGAGGTCCCGTCCCCGGACCACACCGCGCATCTCGTGTCAGAGTCGACCCCCACTCCCGAAACCCCCGCCAGAAGCCGCGACTTTGTGCGCGAAATGGTGGCGGAGGATGTGAAATCCGGCAAATACGGCCGCCCCGTCAAGACCCGCTTCCCACCGGAGCCTAACGGGTACCTCCATATCGGTCACGCCAAGTCCATCTGCCTCAACTTCGGGGTGGCGTCGGAGTTCGATGGGGGGTGCAACCTTCGCTTCGACGACACCAATCCGTTCACCGAAGACATCAAGTACGTGAACGCGATCAAACACGACCTCGCCTGGCTGGGTTTCACCCCGGCGGCGGAGTTCTATGCCTCAGACTACTTCGAGCAGTTGTACGAGTTTGCCGAGTTGCTGGTGAGCAAGGGCAAGGCGTATGTCGATTCGCAGACCGAGGAAGAGATCCGGACGGGCCGCGGCACGGTGACGCAGGCCGGGACACCCTCTCCGCATCGCGATCGCAGCGTGGCGGAGAACCTCGACCTGCTGCGTCGCATGAAGGCCGGCGAGTTTGCCGATGGGGCGCATGTGTTGCGCGCGAAGATCGATATGGCGCACCCCAACATGATCATGCGCGATCCGCTCCTGATTCGTATTCGCAAGGCGTCGCACTACCGGCGCGGTGATGCCTGGTGCATCTACCCGCTGTACGACTACGCCCATGGCCTGAGCGATGCCATCGAGGGGATCACACACTCGTTATGCACCCTCGAGTTCAAGGACAACAAGGACATCTACGACTGGCTGGTGCATGAGGTGGGGTTCGAGCGGCCGCCTGAACAGACCGAGTTTGCGCGGTTGCGACTGGATTACACGGTGTTGTCCAAGCGCAAGCTGCTGCGCCTGGTGAACGAGGGGCATGTGGCCGGGTGGGACGATCCGCGCATGCCGACGATTGCGGGTATCCGCCGCCGCGGCGTGACCCCCGAAGGCATTCGTGCGTTTGCCGAGACCGTGGGTATTGCCCGGAAAGATGCGCAGACCGAGCTGGCCACCTACGAACATGCGGTGCGCAACGACCTGAACATGCGCGTGCCGCGTGTGCTCTGTGTCGTGAATCCGCTCAAGGTGGTGCTGACCAACTATCCGGAAGGGGCGTCAGAGGAGCTGGAGGCCTCGTACTACCCGCACGATGTCCCAAAGACGGGGTCACGGATGGTGCCCTTCTCGCGCGAGTTGTACATCGACCGCGACGACTTCATGGAAGATCCGCCGAAGAAGTTCTTCCGTCTCGCACCGGGTCGCGAAGTCCGGCTGCGGTATGGCTTCTTCATCACCTGTCATGAGGTGGTCAAGGACGCATCCGGCGCGATCGTTGAGCTGCGCTGTACCTACGACCCTGCGACTCGGGGCGGTAATGCCCCGGATGGACGCAAGGTGCAGGGGACCATTCACTGGGTGTCGGCGGCGCACGCGCTCGACTGCGAGCTGCGGATGTACGACAAACTCTTCGCGGTTGCCGAACCCGACGACATCCCTGAAGGCACCGACTTCGTCTCGACACTCAATCCTGATTCGCTGCAGGTGGTGAAGGGAGCAAAGGTCGAGCCGTCGGTCGGGAATGACGCGGTGGGAACACGGTATCAGTTCGAGCGGACGGGCTACTTCATCAGTGATCCAGATTCACAGCCCGGCGCGTTGGTGTTCAATCGCACGGTGACCCTCAAGGACAGCTGGGAGAAGACGAAGGCGCGGGGGTAATCCTCGCGCCTTCCACCCACTCGAGGACCGCATGAAATTGCTGAGAAGTCTCGTCGTGTGTGGTGTCACGAGTGTTGCTGGGGCGACGTCGGTGCGTGCACAGGCTGTCGGTGACTATCTGCCAGCGGGTGCGCCTAACTGTTCCGTGAGTGTACCACCGGCGGCGGCGGGGATTGCGGCCACACCGGGAGGCTTCCTGATGGTCTTTCCGAGGAACGACGCCATCAGCGAACGCTACACGGGATGCCGAATGCTGTGGATAGTTGACGGGGAGGCATTCCGCAGACTCGCGACCTTGTACTTTGCGGATGGTGCCCTGAGCATCGCCGTGGCACATGACAGCCGCGATGCGAACGCCGCGATTGAAGGCGTCTGCGCCTTCCCAGCCGGGAAATCGCTCGCGCCCACGATAGGGCGGAAGTTTGGTGATGCGGCGTGCCGCAGTGGCCTCGACGAATCGCTCTACGGCCTGCAGCTGGCCACCTGGCCGCGACGCTGCCTCACGGATCCCAAGGCCGCGGTCTGTCAGGAGGATCCGCGTTAGGCGCAGCCGCGGTGGGGCGTACGCTGGGGACGTCGGGCGGCGCGCCTGTTTGGACAGAATGGCCGATCGGTGGCTGAGTGACCACACCGATGGCTCGTAGATCAGCCGGACTCGCGTGAGCGACTGGCGCGGATGTGGCTTGGCAGTGTACTTTGCGTCTCAAAGCACTTGGAGCCTCGATGACTGCCGCCGCCTCCCCTGACCTCGTTCTGGAGATCGACCCCCCGCCCACGCCCGACCTCGCCTTCCGGCAGAGCCGAGCCGCTCGGATCCTCGTATTCGGGCTCGCGGGAGGGCTTCTGGGCGATGCCCTTTTCCGGGCCCACGGGCTTGGGCTCAACGTGACGCTGTACCTCCTCCTCCTCGTCGGGGGGGTCGTCCAGCTGACACGCCTTCGGCGTGGATCCCTCCCTCTGGCTCAGCTCGAGCCGCTGCTCGCTGCGACATGCTTCGCCCTCGCAGTGTCCATTCGTGACGACGGACTGCTGACACTCGAGAACATTGTCGCCACGCTGGTATCGCTCGGCGTCGCGGCGCTCTGGTCAACCTCGGCGGCTCCGGCAAGCATCGGGCGGCTGGCGGTGGGCGACGTGGTGCGGCCGGCGCTTGGTCTGATTCCACGGGTGTTCGGCGGTGGGGTCGGCTTTCTGCGGACCGACGCGAGTCTGGTCATGGCGGGACGAAGGCGATACCTCGTGCTGGCGAGTTCCCTGGGGCGCGCACTGACACTCATGCTCGTCGTGGCGGCGTCATTTGCGGTGCTGCTGGCCATGGGTGACGCCGTCTTCGGAAAGATGCTCGCGTCCTTCACCGACCTCGAGCCGAAAACCATCGTTCAGCGGGCCGTATTTGTGTTCCTGTTCGGGTGGCCCGTGCTGGGCTGGCTGCACGTGAGCACCCGCGACGTCCGCCGATCCACCGGGCGAAGAATATCGTTAGGCTCGCTGGACACCACGTCCGTACTCGCCGGGATGCTGCTCGTGTTTGGGCTCTTCCTCGCCGTGCAGGTACGGATTCTCTTTGGTGGCCAGGCATACGTCCAATCGGTGGCCGGAGTCTCCCTGGCCGAGTATGCCCGATCGGGCTTCTTTGTGCTTGTTGGTGTCAGCGCCATCGTGGTGGGGGTGCTCCTGGCGCTCGACTGGCTCTCGCCTGAGGAATCACTCGCGGCCACACCGCGCCGGCGAGCCATGGCCCAGGTGCTGATCGGCATGGTGACCCTCGTACTCGTGTCGGCGGTGGTCCGCATGCGGCTCTACATCGACTCCTTCGGTTTCTCCAGCGATCGCGTGCACGCCCTGGTCGGGATGGCATGGATTGCCATGGCCCTGGCCGCGTTCGCGTGGACCATTCTGCGCGGGCAACGCGACCGTTTTGCGGGGCTCACCCTGCGCGGCGCCTGGCTCCTGCTGCTGGGCCTCAACCTGGCGAATCCCGGAGAGCTGATTGTTCGGGGGAACGCAGCAAGGGCTGCGGGTGGAGCCGCCTTTGACGCATCGTATCACGCCTGGCTGAGCGCCGACGCCGTGCCCGCCCTCGTGCGCGTACTCGGCGACGCCGATACAAGCGAGAACGGATGGTGCCAGGCTGCCACCTCGCTTCTGGGGCAATACCCGACCTCCGTTCGTGATCGCCGAGCCTGGAATCTGGGGCATGCAAGGGCGGAACGCGCCGTGGAGAGAGCAGCCCCTGCGCTCAAGGCGCTGCAGTGCGTGGCGTCGCCCTGATGGGTGGATTGACCTGTTGTGAGATGGGTGAGAATTCACGAACGTCATATACGTTCGGCTGCAGGTACACTCATCTCCCGGCCCACAGGACCCGAGTCACGAGAACCCCATGCGCTCCCTGATCATCCTTTGCGTGGCGTCTGCCACGATTGCTGTACCCATTGCCGCCCAGAACGAAGCAGCGCTGCGAGCGGCTTTCGAAGGCAAGCTGGTCTCGGTCAAGGTGGCCATGCCCGGCACCAGCCGCGGCATCGATGTCTTTCCCGAGCAGCAGACGCAGGTGAACTGGCGACAGGTGGCAGACCGGATCAAGGAAGACGGGACGTCGCTCAAGATCGGCGACCAGGTGATGATCACGAAGGTTGTCGTGAAGAAGGACTCGCACATCGAGTTTCAGCTCGGTGGCGGCGGCTTCGGCACGTTTGGTGATTTCGCGGGCACCAGCCGCGTGTCGGCCGACGTGGAGAGCGAGTCGACGCGCGAGAAGGACCTCAAGAAGCAGATCAAGGAGGCGCCAGGCCCTACACGCCGGAAGGAGCTGGAGCGGGAACTGAACAATGTGCGCTCCGCCCGCGAACGGGAGAACGACAAGGCGCGGGCCGAGGCGGCGCAGGCGAATGCGGCGCTGGAAGTGAATCTGCGGGCCAAACGGGAACAGAGTGGGAGCCGCTTCAACATCCGGTACAAGGAGGGGATCCCCGTGGCAGCCCTCACCCCCGAAGGGCTCATGACGACCCTGGCGCAGTACGTCGACTTTTCGGCGTCGGGCTCGAAGGTGGCGACCGCACAGGCGGTGGTGCCGCCGTCCACCAACGCGACGGCGCCCGGTGGCGCCGGCGGCCTCGCTCAGATGAAGAAGGGTTTGTCGGTCAAGGAAGTGGAGGACCTGCTCGGTCCAGCCGATACGGCGGGGGAGCAGAAGGAGGGCTCGGTCACTGTGATGAAGCGCTCGTACACAAAGGATGGAATGAAGGTATCGACGAGTTTTGTGAGCGGGGTGCTGGTGGATTTTGTGATCACCCCGAAGTAACCGTCGGGCGTTCTTGCGGTTGGGTCGCCCTTCGGGACGACATCCGGGCGACGGCTCCACACCCGTCAACTCGGCAGTCAGGAGCCTCTGCCGTACCTCTTGAGCAGCTCCTGGACTTGAGCCAGTGGAAGCCCGAAGACCCGGCCGTTCGCGCCATCCATATCCCGGCCCGCCACCAAGGCGTTCACGATTGCCTCCTCCGTCGCCTCGACCGTTGCCTGGAAAAGGGGATTCAGGTCGCCGTTGGGGAGCCATTCGAGGGGGGTGACTCCGGTGGAAGCTCCTGCCCCCGGGTTGGCGGTCGAGAAGGCGATGAAGATGTCCCCCGACCCATTGGAGGCTGATCCGCCAAGCCGGGCAATTCCCATCGGCACACGCCGTGCGATGCGCTCGAGCTGGTGCGGGAGAAGGGGTGCGTCTGTGGCCACGACGACGATGATGGAGCCGTCGCGATCGGCCGGTGGCTGCGCGCCCCGCTCCCGTTCCGCGCCACGCAGTTCTCGGCCAACGGGCACCCCGGCGATCGTAAGCTGCTCTCTCACTCCATAGTTGGCCTGAACCAGCACGCCTAACGTGTAGCCCCCGGTCACCCGGCGGCTCGAGGTGCCGATGCCGCCCTTGAAGCCGTGGGCCACCATGCCTGTGCCTCCACCCACACTCCCTTCGGTCACCGCACCCGGTCGTGCGTCGTTGAGCGCGGCGAAGGCGTCGGCGCTGGTGACATGCTGGCCCGCGGCATCATTGAGAAACGCATCACTCGTCTCACCGACCACGGGCTGGTGCCACGGAATGTCCTGCCGCACCACCTCCGCGAACCAGCGGTTCACCGCGTCGCGCACCACGCCAACCGAGTAGGTGCCAGTGATCATCACCGGACCGCCTAACGTGCCGCCCTCTACCACCCACGGGGCGCCGGTCATCTCGCCAAATCCGTTGCCGGCAAACCATCCGGCAAAGACGGGCGCCCAGCGCTTGCCCTTCGGCAGCACCGCCGTCACTCCGGTGCGCACACTCGACTTGCCCGACCCGCGAATGAGTGTGCGATGACCCACCTCCACGCCCGGCACATCGGTGATGGCGTTGAGTGGGCCGGTGACACCCGTGAAGGGAATGCCGAGCTCACGCGCGCGCGGTTGTGCCTGCAGCGCCGTCGCGGACACGAGGGCGAGGAGGAGGAAAGTGGCGGAGAGGGAGCTCCCCGTTGGCGTGGGGAAGACGGGACGGCGAGTGCACATGGAATTGAGGACGCGAGTGCGCTCAACAATGGGGCGGGTGCGCCGGGTTGGCTATCTGGCCGCATCAAGCGCAGTGTGCGATACTCGGGTCACTCCTCCACGAACCCGGAATGACTGACGTCCATATCATAGTTGGCGACCTCGAGTTCACCGGCCGGCTCGAGGAGCGCGCAGCACCACAGACCTGCGCCGCCTTTCGCTCCCTCCTCCCCTTCGAGAGCAAACTCATTCAGGCGCGCTGGAGCGGCGAAGCGGCCTGGGTCCCGCTGGGGGAGATGAGTCTTGGGGTGGGCACCGAAAACGCCACGAGTCACCCCTCGCGCGGCGATCTCCTGCTCCACCCGGCCGGCGCGAGCGAAACGGAGATTCTGTTCCCTTACGGCAGCTGCATCTTTTCGTCCAAAGTGGGGCAGCTGGCCGGCAACCACTTCCTCACACTCACCAGCGGCCTCGATCAGCTGACCGAGCTGGGACGTCGTGTGTTATGGGAAGGCGCCCAGAACATTCGCATCGAGGCCATCTCACCGGTGTGACATGACCGCTTGTCCTTCTTTCCACTGCGCTTCATACCCGGACAAGGCAGAGAGGGCACCGGCATCGGACTTGTAGCGTTCCCGGAGTTCGCCAAAGATGGGCGCGGCACGGCGATCGCCCAGAATGGCCATGAGGAGCACGTTGGAGAAGATGTCGTTGGTATCCCCTTCCTCGAGGGATCGCCGATACCGGCGTTCAAGGGTGGGCCATGCTTGCTCCCCTGCCCCGAGCGCCACCAGCACTTCCGCCGCC
Source organism: uncultured Gemmatimonadota bacterium (assembly GCA_902826615.1). GTDB lineage: Bacteria > Gemmatimonadota > Gemmatimonadetes > Gemmatimonadales > Gemmatimonadaceae > RBC101. The sequence continues at coordinate 723,352 of CADEFN010000001.1, read as the reverse complement.
GCCATCCGGAAATCCCAGCGTGAGGTCGCGAGGAACCATCGCGATGTCGTCGTGTCGCTGAACACCGCGAGCGCAATCGCTGCACCACGTTTGTCGCCGAGCTCCTTGAGCCCGGCCATGGCGCAAATGACGTTCTCGCCCTTCCACGAGGGAAGCTTCATGTATGCGGTGAGCGCCTCGAAGGCGGCGGGACTTCCACTTTTGCCCAGTGCGATGGCGGCGGTGTAGTTGACGGGATGGCTGGAGTCGGCGAGGGCTGCGATGTACAACTCGGCATGCGCAGGGTCGCGGGTGAGACCGAGTGTGCTGAACGCCGCCGAGCGAACCCATGAGCGCTCGGTCTTGATCACGTGGAGGAGGAGGTCACGTGTTTCGGTGTCGAGCGGCGCGGGCGTGGCGGGGTTTGCAGGCGTGACGAGGGATTGCAGCTGCAACAGGGCTGAGTACCGTACGCGCCAGAAGCCATCGTGGCGGATCACCTGGTGCAGGCCTTTGGTCGCCTCTTGCCGGTCCGTAGTGGTTGCCGCGGTGTCTCGCGCGATGGCGGCAAGTTCTCGCACCGCGTTCTGACGCCCGGTGGCGTCGACGTCCGCACGCGACTGGTGCACCCAGGCACTCACCGGTTTGGTAAAACGCACCTCCTTGATCCATGTGCCCCCCCGATCAAAGGCGACAAGTCGTGGCGGCGCATTGGTGCGATAGGTGAACACATTTTCTCGCCGAGGCGCGAGGCGAATGCGCTCGACACGATTGTCGATGGCAATCTCCATGGCGCCCTCGAAGTACGCTCGGCTCGTGGGCTCCCAGGTGCTGTCTCGCGTCTGAGTCTGGAGCACCTTCAGCGTCAGCGTCTTGTGCTCACCGTCGTACTCGGTGGTGACCTCGAACACCGGATGACCGATGCCGTACACCCATTGATCAAAGAACCATCCAAGTGGTCGCCCGCTGGCATCTTCCATGGCGCGCTGGAAATCTTCGGTGGTGACCGTTGAGCCGGCATGACGTCGGAGAAAGCGGCGAATCCCGCGCCACCAGGCAGAATCCCCCACCTCTTTCCGCAGCATGTGCAACACCAATGCTCCCCGATTGTAGGGCGCGGTGCTGGCCGCCCAGATGCCGCCGCTGTCCACGGCTTGGGGCACCGTTGCCTGTCGCGTCCCGCTGTTCCAGTCCGCCAGGTACGCGTTGCGGTCACCGGTCAGGTTCCACAGTAGCGCCTCATCGCGACCATTGATGTATTCGCTGAAAAGGGCGTCAAAGTAGTGCGCAAAGGCGCGGCTCAGCCACGCATGCCTCCACTCGCGAATGGACACAACACCACCAAACCATTGCGAGGCGAGTGCTTCGGCTTCGAGCCCGTCCCACAGGTAGCGCCAATCCTCGTGGGTGCGGTAGTCATCGATCATGTTCTCGGTGAGGGTGCTGGCCCCACTGCCGCGAATGCCCCAGGGAAGGTCCTGCACAAACACTTGCGAGTAGGTCTGTCCCGGAAAGGGCACGCCCGTCTGCCGAGTGAAGAACTCCATCATGCGCGGCAGCCGGACCACACTCGCCTTGACCGCCTCGTATTCGTCGGGATAACCAACACTCTGCAGCGTGACCCCGCTCGCGACGTGCGTGATGGTGCGGTATTCGCCAATGGTCAGCGTGGTAAGATGGTTGGCGTGCGGCCGGTTCTGCCGCCAGTGCCAGGTGCGTGTGCCGTCGGCGTTAGGCCTGGTGCCGACCAGACGTCCGTTCGATACAACCGTGAGTGGTGCCGCAACGGTCACCCGCACCTCCGAGGTGATGAGGTCGTCGGGGGTGTCGTGGCCCGGGTACCAGTAGCGGTTGCCCGTGGGTTCACCGATGGACCAGAGCTGGCGACGTTTGATGGGCTCGGTGGTGGTTGGGCTAAAGAAGCGCAGCCCTTTGCCATTGCTCCCACCGAGATTGGCCGGGTCGGCGTGATTGACCCAGGTGGTGCGATAGCTGATCTGGAGGGTCAGGGGGGTGCCCGGCGCGGCGGATCGCGGGAGTGCGACGCGCAGTGCGCCATCGCGGTCGCTTTTGTCGTCGACGAAGGTCAGGGCCGTTCCACCGGCCATGGTGACCGACTTGATGTCCAGCCAGGCCGCGTCGAGCGCGATAGTGTCGAGGGACGCGCGTGGAACAAGGGTGAGTGCGGCGGTGCCTTCGACCGCTCGGCCGGTCCAGTCAACGCGCAGGTCGAGGGCGACGTGACGCATGTCGTAGGTGGCCGCCCGCGTTGGAGCAGACGGTCGTTCGGCAGGAAGCGCAGGTGCATTTGAAGGCGGGCGCCGAGGGCCGGCGGCAACACTGCTCGCAACGCAGAGCGCTGCAGCGGCGAGATGAAACACTGATGTCCCCGAGAGGCAGGTAGGGTGGCACAGTGCCACCACTCCCAGGCATCAAACAGGGCCGTTTGGGCGGGAGCCGTGGGGCCAATTCCGGTGCGGCTCACGCATCTGTGTGGTGGCGTCCGGGCTCGACTCCGGTAGTTTCCGCGTGCCGATCCAGCAATCCAGCAGACTCACTCACGCTGATCACTATGCCGATTCAATACATCGACCCCGCCATGCCCAAGGTGATCGACGGGTGGCGATCCCCCCGGCTCGGTCTGGAAATGCCGATCGTTTCCTATGGCCACGCCGGCACCCCGATTCTGCTCTTTCCCACCGCGGCCGCCGACTTTCTGGAGAACGAGCGCTTTTTCCTGGTGAAGGCCATCGAGCCGCACATCATGTCGGGAAAAGTGCGGCTCTTTTCCATCGACAGCATCAACAGCTACGCCTGGATGGACAAACACGTCCCCGTCCGCGAACAGGCTCGGCGCCAGGCGATGTACTCGGCGTACCTCGAAGAAGAGGTGGTGCCCTACATCAGACATGTATCTGGCGACCGCCACGCGCGCGCGCTGACCACGGGCGCCTCGTTCGGGGCCTTCCACGCCGCCAACGCCCTCTTTCGACGTCCCGATCTCTTTGGTGGGATGATCGCCATGAGCGGCTTCTACGATCTGGCGCCGAGTTATCTCGATGGCTACTCGGACGACAACGTGTTCTTCAACAATCCGGCCTGGTACCTGCCGGGGATGAGCGGCCATGCGCTCGAGTTGCTGCAGGGGAGCTCACGGATTGTGATCGTAACGGGTCAGGGCGCCTACGAAGCACCAGATGCATCACGACGTTTGGCCGGGATCCTGGAGCAGAAACAGATCCCGCACTGGCTCGACATCTGGGGGCATGATGTGCGGCACGACTGGCCCTGGTGGCGCAAGATGTTGCCGTTTCATCTGGAGAAGATGGGGCTTTAACTACGGAAGCACGCGAGGCACGGCTGGCACGCGAGGCACGGATAGCACGCGAGGCACGGCTGGCACGCGAGGCACGACTGAAACGCGAGGCACGGCGGACACGCGAAGCGCATGACTGGCAGACGACAGGGTAGCCACTATTGCGACTCCTCGGCAATACAAGCGTCCAGCATCGCGAGGCCGCGATCCACGTCTTCGGCGTCAATGACGAGTGGTGGCGCCAGACGCAGCGCACTTTTCCCCGCGCCTAACAAGAGCAGCCCCTGCCGGAAGGCGCGGTCGACAATCCGGTCCACCAGTTCGGCCGCGGGTTCACGCGTCACACGGTCGCGCACAAACTCGAGCCCCACCATGAGGCCCACGCCACGCACGTCGCCGATGCAGTCGTGACGTGACATGAGCTCGCGCGCACCGGCCAGGAGGCGTTCGCCCTGCACCGAAGCGTTTGCCATGAGTTCACGCTCCACCAGATCGATGGTCGCGAGGGCGGCGGCGCAACAGACGGGGTTGCCACCAAAGGTTGAGCCGTGCGCGCCATTTTTCCATTTGTCCACGCTGTCACGCACGATCATCGCCCCGATCGGCATGCCGGAGCCCAGTCCCTTGGCCGTGAGCAGGATGTCGGGCTCCACCCCTTCGTGTTCACAGGCAAACATGCGACCGGTGCGACCAATGCCGCTTTGCACCTCGTCGAACACCAGCAGAATGCCATGCCGGTCGCAGAGCTCACGCAACCCGGTGAGGAACCCCGGCGGTGGCACGATGTACCCGCCCTCACCCTGCACCGGCTCGACGAAAATGGCGGCGACGTCGCGCGGATCGAGATGGCGAGTGAAGAGCTCGTCCTCGATGGAGCTGACGCAACCCAGCGAACATTGCGATTTGTGGGCGCAGTGGCGGCAGCGATACCGATAGGCATAGTCGACATGATGCACATCGGGCAGCAGGGGCCCAAAGCCGGCGTGCTGGCGCGCCTTGCTCGAAGTGAGGCTGACCGCGCCGGTCGAGCGTCCATGAAAGGCGCCCTTGAAGGCCACCATGGCCGTCCGTCGCGTGGCATACCGCGCCAGCTTGATGGCACCCTCGGTGGCTTCGGTGCCGGAGTTGGTCAGAAAGACCCGTTTGCGCGTGGGCCCAGGCGCAATGGCAGCGAGTTTCTCGCAGAGCGCGGCCATGCCCTCGTAGTAGAAATCGCTACCACAGATGTGCAGAAAGTTGGCCGCCGCATCTTGAATGGCTTTGACAACCACCGGATGGCCATACCCCGTTGAGGCCACGGCAATACCCGCCATGAAGTCCAGATAGCGGTTGCCGTCGACGTCTTCCACCATCACGCCCTGACCGCGCGCGATGGCGAGGGGATACTCCTTGATGTAGCAGTGGGCGCTCCATTCGCGGTCGCGATCGACGATGGCGCGAGCGCGGGGCCCGGGGGGCGGCGTGAGAATGCGGGGATAGTCGCGGGACATGGGGCGAAAGTGTCGGGTTCCCTGACGCGGTGCAACTCTGCGCCGGGAGGCCCGCCAGCGGAACCCCGACGCCAGACGTACATTCTGCGATCTCAACACTCCGGCCCACGCCATAATGACCCGGTTTCGCTTGTCCTCGCTGGTCCTGCTCCTTGCGTTCGGCGGCGCCTGCCGCACGACCTCGGCGCCCGCACCCAACACCTCACCACGACCAACCGCGGGCAATGTGCCCCGCAACGCGGGGGAGCAACCTGGTGTGCCCGCCGGGCAGGATACCGCGCGACCACCCGGATTGCCCGCGGGGATTCCGGGCGCTGCCGCCGCTGGCGAGCCAGCCCCACGCCCCTACAACCGGGTCGTCACACCTAACGCCAAGAGCCGAGACGGCTTCTTCAAGGTCCATCGCATCGGGAGCCGGCTGCTTTTTGAAATTCCGAAGGCGGCCCTGAACAAGGAGCTGCTCCTCGTGGTCCGCGGTGCCCGCGTGCCAGTGAACGCCGGCTACGGTGGTCAGCAGCTTGGCCCGCGTCGCGTGGTGAAGTGGGAGCGTCGCGACAACCGCATTCTGCTGCGCAATGTCTCGTTCGAGACGGTGGCCGACCCGAACCTCCCCATCGCGCAGGCGGTCAGCCAGTCGAACCTCGACCTGATCATTGCCGCCTTCAACGTTGATGCCTACGGCCCCGATAGCGCCGCAGTCATCGACGTCACACGCCTCTACACCGCGCCGCCGCCGGAGATCGGCCCGGGCAACCAGTTCCGCGGCAATCCTGATCCGACGCGTTCCTTCATCGAGAAGGCCTTGTCCTTCCCGACCAATGTCGAGATCGAGGCCCTGCTGACCATTCCAGCGGCGCCCGGTGCGCCTGCCGCCGCGGCCAATCCGTTCCAGCCAGCCGCGTCTGGCTCGTCGTCGTTAGTGCTGCACTGGAGCATGGTCAAGCTCCCCGAAAAGCCGATGATGCCGCGTCTCGCCGACAAGCGCATCGGCTTCTTCTCGCTCAACCAGATCGATTACGGCCGCCCCGAACAACGGGCGCAGAACCGTCAGTACATCGTGCGCTGGCGCCTGGAGAAGAAGGACCCGAGCGCCGCAAAGTCCGAACCGGTCAAGCCGATCACCTACTATGTCGACCCGGCCACGCCCGACTGGCTCAAGCCCTATGTGCGCAAGGGCATCGAGGCCTGGCAGCCGGCCTTTGAGGAAGCGGGCTTCATTCGCGGCATTGTCGCCGCCGACCCGCCGGCCAACGATCCGGACTGGTCGCCCGAAGACGCGCGGTACTCGGTGGTGCGCTGGTTCCCGTCAACGATCGAAAACGCCACGGGCCCGAATATCAACGACCCGCGCACCGGGGAGATCCTGGAGTCGGACATCTACATGTACCACAACATCATGAACCTGCAGCGTACATGGTACTTCACCCAGGTGGGGCACCTGGATCCGCGCGCGCGGATGTGGCCCTTCCCCAACGAGTTGATGGGACGTCTGGTGGAGTTTGTCGTCGCCCACGAAGTGGGGCACACCATCGGGTATCAGCACGACCAGAAGGGCAGCTCCACGTATCCGGTGGATTCCGTCCGCTCACGCAGCTGGGTCGCGCGGATGGGGCACTCGCCCTCCATCATGGACTACTCGCGCTTCAACTACACGGCACAAGCCGAAGACAACATCCCGATCGAGGACCTCATCCCGCGGATCGGTCCCTGGGACAAGTACACGACACGCTGGGGCTACACGCCGATCCCCAACGCCAAAACGCCGGACGAGGAATGGGCGACCCTCGATCGCTGGTCGCGTGAGCAGGACGCCACCCCCTGGCTCCGCTTTGACGTGCAGGACTCTCGCGGTGCCGACCAAAGCTCACACAGCGAGGCGGTCGGTGACGGTGACCCGGTGAAGGCCACTGGCTGGGGGATCAAGTCGATCAAGCAGATTGTGCCATTGCTCATGCCGGCGGCGGTACGTCCGGGCGAGGACTTTGACGACCTCAACGAACTGTATGGCCGTCTCATTGGACAGTGGGGCACCGAGTTGCGGCACGTCACCTGGGTGGTTGGCGGCACCGATGCCCAGGAGAAGTACGACGGCCAGACCGGGGTTCGTTATGCACCGCTCTCCAAAGCTCGGCAGAAGGACGCGGTGAAGTTCCTCAACGACAACGCCTTTGCCACGCCGAGTTACTTCCTGGTGCCCGAGATCCTGCGGCGCATCGAGGTCGAAGGAGCGCTGCGTCGCATCAATCAGGCGCAGTCGGGCATTCTCGGCCAGCTCATGAACGACCGGCGCCTGGAACGGCTGATCGAGTTCGAGGCGATGGCACCCAACAAGGCCGATGCCTACTCCCTCGCCGAAATGGTGAGCGATGTGCGCAACGGCATCTTCGCCGAGTTGCGCAATGCCAACCCGGTGTCTGACGCGTATCGCCGCGAGCTGCAGCGGTCGTTCCTCTCGGCGGCAGCCGCGAAGATCAATCCGCCACCGGTGCAGCTGCCCCAGGGACTCCCGCCGGGTTTCGCGGCGCAGTTTGCCGGTGCCCGCGCAACCAGCGACATCCGCTCGATTTTCCGCGCCGAGCTGCGCTCACTGGATCGTGATCTGGCGAGTGCGCTGGGCCGGGCTCGTGACGCCACGACGCGTGCGCACATCGAGGATGCGCGTGCGGCAATCAAGAATGTGCTGGAGCCGAAGTAAGGCGCCGACGCGCTAACGCGTTATCCGCACCCTTTCGACGCACTCAGGGCCTGGCAGGCAAATGTGAGTTTGTAGCCTGCCAGGGCCTGATCGGCGGTCCACCGGAACCGGCGCGCGGGGCTGGTGCCCATCACATCAAAGGGACGCCGAGTGAGCCGCTGCATGGTGACATCCATGCGCACCTGAAAGCGCGCGTTGCGGCACGCGACCCCGGTGATCTCGCGGGAGGACGCCTGACGAGGGCACGCCGCACCGACACTCAACTCGCGCAACTTCACCCACCCCGCGGTCCCGATCCAGAACTCATCTACGACGGGCGCGTTCACGGCGCTGCTGCCTAACGTTCCCACCGTCGTGGTTTCCTGGTAGAGCGCAGCGGCCCCGGCAAAGTTCGCGCTGACCGGTGTGGTGACGGAAAATCCGGCCGGGTTGACCACTGCCGATGAGTCGCTGGGTGTGCTGAAGGTGAGCACACGCGTGACTCCGTCTGTCGTTCGGCGCCAGGCGGTGAGCACCCGATGCGCGGGAACCCGCAACGCCGTCACCGATGCCCCGGCCACCTGCCAGTCGACCGAGTTGACGAACGCCTCATAGATCTCACTCGTGGATCCATTGAGGACGTCGAGACGCGATGGGGTCACCCCGTTTCGCGCCGCAATCGCCGCATACGTGAAGCCTTCGGCGCGCGCCGCGTCGCCACTCGCCGTGGCCTGACGCGCGAGTTCGTCGAAGGCCTGAGCGAGAGGATCGTCGGCTGTGGCCGCAGACGCGTCACCCGTCGGCGCATCGACGCAGGCGGTCGCGGCAATCAGCAGGAGGGCGCCCAGCGCCCGGGGGATCGAACTCATCGTATTCAGTCTGACACGCGGAGCCGGCGAGGGACCCGACATCTCATTCACGCGGCAGGTCGCGGTAACCCGCCAGCAGAGTACGCAACGTCTTGAGCGCCCGCCCCATCTGGGTCTCCACGGTCTTGATGGAGATCCCCATCTCCCGGGCGATCTCGGTATAGGTCAGCCCACCGTCCCGGCTCATGAGGAAAACCTCTCGGCACCTGGGCGGGAGTTTACTGACGGCCGCGTTCACCACTTCGGTGAGCTCGCCGGCGGTGGTGGCCTCGTCGGCCGACTCGATGGTATAGGGCTCCCCGAGGGCAGCTTCGCGCTCCTCGTGCGCCTGCTCCAACTTCTGACGCCGCAAGTGGTTAAGCGCGGTGTTTCGAGCGGCGCGAATGAGATAGGTCTTGAGCGCGTCGATCTCGGCGATCTGCTTGCGTTTGCTCCAGAACCTGAAGAAGACGTCCTGGACCAGCTCTTCGGCCACATCTGGAGCAAAGACAATCCGGCGCACCACCGCGCACATCGGGGCATAGTGCGCACGAAATACGGCCTCGAGAGCGCGCTCGTCGCCCAAACGGAGACGCCTGAGCAGCTCCGCATCAGCGGTGCGGCTCTGCTGCACGTCTTCCAAAGTGCGCTCGGGTCCGTCAGGAGAGTGGTTCAGATCCGGGTGCCGGTGTTCGGGAATGTCACTCGTCGCTGCGGCCGTGCAGGCTGAGCTGAGGTTAACATTGTCGCGAAAGTCGGAGTAAGGGGGCTCGTCCACACTTGTGTCTCCATTAGTGAAGACCACTCGATCCTTGTATTCGTGATTCCTTCTGATCGATCCGACACCGAGTTCGACCGTATAGCCCGACGTCTCGCCGGAGAGATGGACGCGGCCGAGCGTCGGACTTTTGACGAATCGGCCGATCTGACCGAAGCGCTCGAGGAGAGCCGCGGAGACTGGGCCGCCGTCAGCGCCTCGCACCCCGTGGACGTCGACGCCGCATGGAGTCGCCTGCAAGCGCGTTTGACGGCTGGCGACGCGAAAGTCCTGAAATTCAAGCGAGAGCAGCGTTGGTGGCAGAATAGTGGCGGCTTACTGAAGGCTGCAGCGGTCCTCATGTTTGTCGCGGGCAGTGGCGTTATCTGGTCGCGAGTGTCGAGGACGGAGGTCGACGAGCCCGTCGTGGCGGTGACAAAGCCGACCGAGCGGACCACCCTCGAGCTGCCCGACGGGTCGACTGTGACCTTGTCAGCCTCGAGCTCCATCCGCACCAGGGATGGCTACGGGACAGGTGCCCGCGAAGTCGAGTTGGTGGGTGAGGCCCTGTTCTCGGTTCGGCATGACGAGAAACACCCGTTCCGCGTGTATACCGCGTCCGCGCTGGTCGAAGATCTGGGGACCGAGTTCACGGTGCGGGCATTTGCCAGCGAACCAGTGCGGGTTTCGGTGAGCGAAGGCGCCGTGAGCGTGCGCCGGGCGCTTGCCGATTCGTCGACCGCCGTGGTGCTCGGCGCCAGTGACATGGTGGTGCTGAACGAGAGCGGGGATCCCCTCGTGGCGCGTGGAGTAGACGTGGAGGCGTATAGCGCCTGGGCGCGCGGCACGCTGGTGTTCCGCAACACGGCACTCCGCGATGCGATTCCCGACCTTGAACGCTGGTACGACCTGGAGTTTCGCGTGACGGACGAGGCGTTACTGTCCCGGCCGATCACGGTGGATTTTGCCAACCAGCCCGTCGATGAGATGCTGAGAGTGCTCGGGACCATGATCGAAGTGCAGTTCGAGCGACGAGGCCGGACGGTGAGCATCGAAGCGCCAGTGCGGACCGGGATGACATCCTCATCTTCGGTGCAGGTCGGGAGCGGTGCGTGAGGAGCCCGCGACGCGCGCGAATCGTGTCGCGCGCGCTGGTCCTCCTGGGAAGTTTCCTGGCGGCCGTGCCCGCCAGCGCCGCGGCACAGACTCTCCCGCAAGCGCGGCAGCTCGCCCTCGCTGACAGCATCGCGCCTCGCCCGTCCCGCACATCCGACGTGATGCTGCGGCTGATCTCGGTGCGACTGCAGGATGCGCCGGTGGAGGTAGCGTTGCGTGTGGTCGCCTCACTCGGGTCTGCGCGCCTGGCGTATTCCAATGACCTCATTCCGTCTGATGTGCGGGTCACCATGTCGCGCGATCGCATTGCGTTAGGCGACGCCTTTCGCGAAGTACTGCGTGACACCGATCTCGACATCGTCTCGACGCCCTCGGGCTACGTGATTGTCGTGCGGTCGCCCTGGCCCAAGACCCGCGCGACCGCAGCGAGTGCCGACAGCGTGCCAACCATTGCCGTCCCCCTCCTCCGCACCACGCGCCCGCAGATCATGGATCGTGTGCTGGTGATGGGCACACCGGTGAGTGGAGCGGCCGAACGCGGGCTGGCGAGCGCCGTAACCGTGCGATCACAGGGACAACTCACACAGCTCGGGCTCACGAACATGAGCCAGGTGTTTCGAACCGGCATTCCCGGTGTTGTGTCGTGGGATCTGGGGATTGCCGGTCCCCTCGCGCAGGTGGGGGCGGTGCGAGGGTCGAGTTCCTTCTCGTCCAACTATCTCAAGACGTACGTGGATGGGGTCGAGCTGGCGAGTCCCTATCTCCTCTTTGCCATCGATCCCTACAGCATCGACCGGATCGAAGTCATTCGTGGTCCGCAGGGATCGGCGCTCTACGGCTCCGATGCGATCTCGGGGGTGGTGCAGGTGGTCACCCGGAAGGGATCGCCGTCGGCCAACTGGCGTCCGCAATTCGATGGCACCGCGACCATTGGCCGTCAGGAAAGCCGCTACACCACCAGCGCCAGCTCCATGCAGCGTCACTCGGCGATGGCCTTTACTGGTGGCGGCACAACATCGCTGGGGATTGGTGGAACGTGGGAAGATGTCGGGCCCGTTGTCACCGGCGGCTCGGCAGGTTCACGGGGGGTGTTTGGCGGAGGTCGCACCCTGGCCGGACCACTGCGACTGGAGACCACCTTCCGCTACGCAGACATCCGCTTCACGGCACCCGACAACCCGCTCTTCAGCCAGGTGACTGACGCCGCACGCGCGAGTGTGCGCCCATTGCTTGCCGAGCAACGAATCGCAAACGAGACCTACGGCGTCACAGCTGATTTCCAGCCGAGTAGTTGGTGGCGTCAAACGCTGGTCCTCGGCCTCGATCGTCACAATGGTGCCATCCCGCCCCAGCGTGAGCCCGCAACCGTGGCCGACGCGCTGCTGGGCGCCACGCGTGAAGCGGCGAGCAAGTCATCCATCCGCTACAGCATGGCGGCCCGTGTGGTGTCGGGCACCGATGCCTCACTCACGGCCACGTTAGGCGCCGAAGGCTCGACCTTCTTGCGCGACCGGCTTGGCCTGCGGGCGCAACTCGTGGGCAATGGCACCGGTCTCACCTCGCTCTACAGCGAAACCGTGCACAACAGCGGGATCTTCGGGCAGCTCAAGCTCGACCTCGCGAACACGGTCTTTGTCAGCGCCGGACTTCGGGGGGAGAAGAACTCCAACTTCGGGCAGAATGTGAAGACGGCCTACTCGCCGATGCTGGGGCTGGCGGTCACACAGGATGCGGGCGAGGCGACGGTGAAAGTGCGTGCGGCCTATGGCAAGGGCATTCGTCCCCCTGCGCCCTCGATGCGCCAGGCAATCCGCACGCTGAGCTTCCGGCAGCTGGAGAACCCCGAACTCGAGCCCGAGGTGCAGTCGGGGACGGAAGCGGGGATCGAGGTCTATCTGGGCGACCGGGTGAATGTGTCGCTCACGGCCTATTCGCAGAATGCCGAAGGACTCATTCAGCAGGTGGTCACCAATCCGCGTGAACGGGTGCGCACCATTCAGTACCAGAATGTGGGACGTATTGCCAACACCGGGATCGAACTCGAGGGAAGCGCTCGGGCGGGTGTGGTTCGCGCCGACGTGGTCTACTCGCGCACCAACAGCCGTGTCCGGGGATTGGCGAGCACCTACACGGGTGATCTGAGTGTCGGCGACCGTGTTCCTGAAGTCCCGACATCGTCAGGCACCTTCTCGCTCTCCAGTGAGCGACGGCGTATTCGTGGCACGCTGGGGGTGAGCTACATCGGCGGCTGGACAGGTTACGACTGGGTCTCGTACTACACCGGTGAGCTGAGTGCGGCGACAACACGCCCTCTGCTGCGCGACTACTGGATCAAGTATCCCTCACTCACGCGGCCTTTTGTCGGCGCGAGCTACACCATGTCACGGTTCGCCGAGTGGTATGTGCGTGTGGACAACCTCACCAACATCCAGCGCAACGAGCGGGACAACTTGCAGATCGGTGCCGGGCGTACGGCGACGGTGGGGTTGCGGGTGGCGAGGTAGATGGCAGACGGTAGACGGTAGACGGCAGACGGCAGACGGCAGACTACAGACGGCAGACGCGGAGCGTAGCGATGCGCCCTGACGAAAGTCAGGGTCCAGTGTCTTTGCGGCGGATGATACGTCGACGAATAGCGTGCTACAGCTCAGCGTCTGGTGAACTTCATCAGCTGACGGCCTTGAATGCGGTGCGAGGTGATGGGCACGCCCCCTTCGGCATTGGCCCCACTCCCCTTGCTTGTTGCTGACGGTTTGGAGCTCCAGAAAATGATGTCCTGGGTCAGCGTGTCACCGCGCAACGACATGCGGTTTTCCAGCACCTGCTCACCAACCTGGAAGACACTGATGAGCACACCGTCGATGAAGGTGTCCTCGAGGATCACTCCGTTGCGTTCGTCGGTGGCATACCATCCCTTCGACACATCGCGCACCAGCAGGCGATAGTCGCGCAGGCCACGGACGGAGTCCGCATTGAAAATCGTGCGCCAGGTCCACGCGTTCCCCGCGGGCTCGCGTGCGATGAGGAGGCTGACGGGCACGCGGTTGCGTACACTGTCCGGTGGTGCGTAGGTCGTCAGGGTACCCGTCCACTGGCCGGCCCAGGCCTCGGGGAACCCGCGCTGACCCTCGGCGCGACCCGATGCAAATGGAATGACAGCAAGTGCGCAGACGATGCCGCGTGCAAGGCTTCTGAAGGTTGTCATGGCTGTTCCGGAGGTGCGAGCGCAGACCCGGCGTGCAGTCTACACTCGCCGAGAACCCTCCGTGAGATCAGCGGTTTCTCGCGCGCCGCTGACCTGCGACGATGCGCGAACACAGCAGGGATGGAGTTGAGGACCACGAGAAATCGAGCGACCGGCGCACCCGGGAGCTGTATCCCGTCCGTCTTCTCCGTCTTGCCGCCTGCTGAGCCGAGGGACAGGTTCGCGTAACTCGCGACCTCCCCTTCCATGCGCTCCTTTCTTGCTCGCGCGGTGCTCCTCGCCGTGTTGCCCTTCGCCCTCGGTGCTCAGGCTCCGGTCAGCGCCGATACCGGTTCTGCCCTCCCCATCGCGCCGGCACGCACCCTCAGGTTCACCACCGACGAAGGGACGTGGATGTCCCTCGATGTCTCGCCCGATGGGCGTTCCATCGTCTTCGACCTGCTGGGTGACCTCTACGTCCTGCCCATCGCCGGCGGCAAGGCCACGCGCCTGACGAGTGGCATGGCCTGGGACTGCATGCCACGCTGGTCGCCTGACGGACGGAGCATCGCCTTCATCACCGACCGCGACGGCGGCGACAACCTCTGGCTGGTGAATGCTGATGGCTCCGGGGCTCGCCGACTTACGCGCGAGGTCGACAATGCCCTGTCGTCCCCGGCGTGGACCCCGGACGGGCAGTACCTGATCGTCCGTCGCTTTGGCCCGTACCCATCCGCCGAGAACTATCTCACGAACGTCCCGCTCTGGATGTACCACAAGGATGGTGGCAGTGGCATGGAGCTCTACCCGGCGAAGCCTAACGTGAAGTCGACCAACACCGGGGCCACGGTATCACCCGATGGGCGCACGGTCTACTTCGGCTCACATGCGGGCGGTTACTCGGGTGAGAGCCTCGGCGCCTACCAGGTGGTGGCCCTCGACCGGTCCACGGGACAGGAGCGGCCCATCACCGCGGGGGCCGGCGGCGGGCTGCGTCCGGTGGTGTCGCCGGACGGGCGCTGGCTGGTGTATGCCACACGCGCCGGCACCCGCACCGCGCTGCGTCTGCGCGACCTGCGCACCAACGACGACCAGTGGCTGGTGGCCGAGATGCAACGCGACGACCAGGAGGGATATGCACCTAACGATGTGCTGCCCTCGTTTGCCTTCACGCCAGACTCGCGCGCGGTGATTTTCCCCGGGGGCGGGCACATCAGGCGCGTCGACGTCGCCACAAAGCAGGTGAGCACCATCCCGTTCAGCGCCGACGTCGAGGTGGGAATGGGCACACGCCTCTTCCACCCCTTGTCCATCAGCGACGGTGCGCTGGCGGTCACCCAGCTCCAGGGGATCGCCGAGTCGCCGACGGCGCGTCAGCTGGCCTACTCGGCGTTAGGCAAGGTGTACACGGTGGAGCTGCAGGGGACCACCTCCGGCACTCCGCGTCGCCTGACCAGCGCCTCGGGTCGTGAACACTCGCCGGCGTATTCCGCCGATGGGCAGTGGATCGCCTGGGCATCGTGGACCGACTCGGCCGGTGGATTTCTATGGAAGGGGCGCGCGGACGGCACCGGGACCCCACAGCGCCTGACGAGTGTGCCGGCCGCCATCAGCGCTCCCATGTGGTCGCCGGAGGGAGACCGCATCGTGTACACCTCGCAACCCACACGTGCGGCGCTCGGCCAGGGCCCGGTGGCCACGTTGGCGGAGCTGCGCTGGGTGAGTTCCGCCGGAGGCGAGCCATCGGTGATCACACGCGCCGGACAACAGGCGGCGCTGGTCACGGCCGCGAGTGCCGGGCCCACGCGCGTGTACTATGCGGAACCTGTGCCGGGCGCTCCGGGCTTCCAGGCCACACAAACGACAGCCCTCGCCTCGGTGCGGCTCGATGGTACCGACCGTCGCCAGCATGCGCGCCTCACTACCCAGGCCAACTTCGGGTTACCGCTCATTCGCGTGGCGCCTGACGAAAAGGCCGTCATTGTCGTTGAACGCGATGATGCCTATGTGCTTCCCCTCACCGAGGGTGGCGCCGAGGGACTCACGGTGAACTTCGCCGCTCCATCGGTGCCCGTTCGACGTCTCACGACCGAGGGCGCCAACTACTCCACCTGGGCCGACGGAGGACGCAACATCGCCTGGAGTTTTGCCAATCACTACTACCGGGCCAGCCGTGACACCGTGCTGCGGTACGCCGAGTCGTCGCGCTGGAATCCCACGCACACCACCATCACCCAGGAGGCCGCGCGCGCCGTGGCCCGTGGAAGTGTGGTGCTGCGGGGCGCGCGCCTGGTCACCATGAAGGGTGATGAGGTCATCGCTCGCGGCGACGTGCTGGTGACCGACGGGCGCATTGCCCAGGTGGGGCGTTCCGTGCGCGCGCCCGCCGGGGCGCGTGTGATCGATGTGTCGGGGAAGACGATCATTCCCGGTTTGGTGGACGCACATGCACACCCCAAGACGGGGAGTGAAAATGCGCCGGAACAGGAATGGAGCATTGCCAGCAACCTGGCGTTTGGGGTTACCACCACACGGAACCCTTCGGGCTCCCGGCAGAACATTGCCTGGGGTGAGCTCGTGGAAACCGGAGAGATGGTCGGCTCGCGCATCTTTGCCACGGGTCCACCGCTGACGTCGAACCAGGTGCAGGTGCGCTCGTACGACGACGCCCTCAAGGTGGTGCGGCGGTACAAGCAGCAAGGCGTCAACTCCCTCAAGCAGTACCTGCAACCGCGGCGCATCCAGCGGCAGTGGATCCTGCAGGCCGCCCACGCCGAGAAGGTGAATGCCACCAACGAGGGCGCAGCCGACTTCAAGCTCGACATCCAGTTGGCCATGGACGGCTACACGGCCTTCGAGCACTCCATTGGTCAGGTGCCACTCTACAAGGATGTGGTAACGGTGCTGGCGGACTCGAAGATCGCGTACACCTCAACGCTGGTGGTGGCGTACGGCGCACCCGCGGGTGACACCTACTACCGCGCGCGCACCGACCTCGACAAGGATCCCAAGAGCGCCTACTTCACACCCGCCGAGTTGCTCTCGCGACAGGCCCGCCGCCGCCCGATGATCGTGGAGGAGGACTACAACTTTCCCGCCATCGCCCGCGGAGTGCGTGATGTGGTTCGGGCCGGCGGCATTGCCGGGTTGGGGTCGCATGGCCAGCAGGATGGCATTGGCGCGCACTGGGAACTCTGGGCGCTCCAGTCCGGCGACATGACCAACCATGAGGCCCTGCGCATTGCCACCATTCTCGGCGCAGAGTCGATCGGGTACGGCAAGGACCTCGGGTCGATCGAAGCAGGCAAGGTGGCCGACCTGGTGGTGCTCGATGCCAACCCACTCGAGAGCATCAGAAACTCCACTGCGATCCGCTACGTGATGAAAGCCGGTGAGTTGTACGAGGGGGCCACGCTCAACCGCATCTGGCCCTCGACGAAGCCCTTCCCCACGCCATACTGGGTGCGCGAGCGCGACGCGTTGAAGGCACTCCAGCGTTAGCCTGGTACGACGCGCGCAATCAGCACCGAAGGGAACCGCCGATGCGGGTGCAGACCATTCTAGTCTGCACCCGCGACTCAATGCCGATGAGAGCGCGCGTTATCGGCTTCGTGCGCGCAAGCTCGCTTCCACCTCGGCGAGCTGTACGGGCGCGGGCAGTGTGTGGCGTCCTTCCTTGCGCGTGGGGACCGTGACCTTCGCCACCTCGCCGGCCGGCGAAAGATCCACGATGGCCGACACCCGGTCCTCGGGTCCCTGCGCCACGCCGATCACCAGGGTCCACGCCCCCTCCGCGGGCCACTGCTTCTTGAGGGCGTACACACCCGATCGTGAGGTCGCCTTGAACTCGAGCGGCAGCGAACGCCTCTGCCCGTTGACGATGCCCTCAGCGGTGCCCGACACGGGGAAGTTTGTCGGTGTGCCGTGATGAAAGGCATGCACCACGAGGTAGGCGTCGCGCGTGGTCGCATCGTATGGATTGACGGGATACTCGATGGAGACCCAGGGTGGACCCATGGTCACGGCAGCGGTGGTCGGGATCGCAAGGGCGGCCGCAAGCGCCCCGATGAGAAGTCGGTTCATGGCAGGATGGGTTGAGGTGACGGAACGTTGCCTAACGTCTACTGAGCCGGATGTTCCCCTTGAAGGAACGCAACGTGACGCGGGCATCGCCAATACCAAGGCCGAGGCTCAGCTCTTCACCCCTGCCTTCACGCCCGGGCGTCGGGCGTCGCGCGTTCACGTTGTTGAGGATGGTGCCAGCAATGGTGGTGGCGTCGAGATCGAGGGACGCCTTCTGGTCCAGCTGCAGATCGATGGTGCCACTGTGCGAGTCTACCACGAGGTTGCCGGCGCGACCCATGTGTGCCGCGAACGTGACAGCGCCCGTGATCGACTCGATCCGCAACCGCTCGAAGGTGCCGTCGGCGATGGACACCGCACCGCCAACCGTTGTAATGCCGGCGTCGGGGGATGAGCCGCGGAGCGTGACATCGCCGGACGCCGTTTTGACGCGCATCCATTGTGGTGATCCGGTCACACTCACGGTGCCGTCCATCGACTCGATATTGAGATTTGACGGATTCCCGGTGACCACAATGCTGCCGCCCACCAGGTTGAGGTCGAGTCCGCCCGTCACACCGTTCACTTCCATGCGGGCGTTGGCCGCCTTGGTCCACACCGTGGCGCCCGCAGGCACAAAGAGCTCAACACTCCCCGTTGCCGCGCCACCACCCTCGGGCCCCTCGATGTAGAACTTCATTCCCTTGGCCGGTGGATCCTTGGGCCCTGGCACTGCGGGCTCCAGACGTGTGCCCGTTGGGAGATCTGCCACCAGCGCGACCGAGTCTCGCGACCACGCCGTCACCTTCACCCGCGCGTACGCGCCGTTGACCCGCACGTAGACGTCACGTGTCGCCGCCCTCCGGACTTCAATGCGCTGCTGTGCCAGAAGTGGGGTGGCGCAGAACAGCATAACCAGCACTTGCATGAGTGGTCGCATGATCAGGATGCCGAAAGCCGAGTGGCACGACGAAGGAGTTCGACCTTCTGCCGATAGTTGGATGCCAGCAGGTCCGTGAGTGCTGCATTGGCGGGATCACGGGCCAGCGCGGCGCGGGCTTCGCCAATCGCTTCGTCGATTGTTGCGAGGGCCTGCTCGACCGTCGCAACCGTCGCGGGTGCGAGCTGCGAACGTTGTTCGTGCAGTTGCTGCAGGAGCCCCTCCACCGTGGTGAGGTATCCCTGCTCGCTGGCTTGCCACGCGGCCGGCAGGAGCACGGGCTGGGATGCGGTCATCGGTTCTGGTCGACGCATGACCAGCATCGTGACCGTGGACGACGCCACCACGAGGGCGAGTGCGGCAGCAGCCGCCAGACTCGGTGAAATGGCCCAGCGACGCCGAAGGGGGCGTGTCTGTTGATGCGCGATGCGTGCACGGACCTCGTCCCACGACCCTGCGGGTGCCGAAAGCTCGGCCGGGAGCGAGCGAGCCACGCTCAGCAGGGCACGCAGATTGGCCAGTTGTGCGGCGCAGGACTCACACTGCTCGAGATGCTGCTCAGCATCGCGGCGTTTGTCTCGCGGGAGCAGATCGTCCTGGAGATCGTTGAGGACGCTGGCGGCAAGATGTTCGGTCATGGGGCGAGCCGTTGCATGAGGAGTTGCCGTGCCCGATGGAGATGCGCGCGGACGGTGCCGGACGCGAGACCCATCTGTGCCGCGATTTCGTCGTGCGCGAAGCCTTCGACGTCGTGCAGGACAAAAACCAGCCGCGCGTTAGGCGGGAGTGAGGCGATGGCCTCTTCCAGCGCCATACGGGTGAGCGGGTCACTGACGCCGCTGGCCGGCACACCCACCATGGATTCGTCGTCTTCGGCGAGTTCGACGCGGGCCGTACGTCGCTGGTCGCGCCGAGCCGCTTCGAGCACCACGTTGACGGTGAGGCGATGCAGCCAGGTGCCAAAGGCCGCGTCTCCCCGGTACGTGCCAAGACGTTCCCACGCCCGCACGAAGGCATCGTGCATGAGTTCGCGGGCGCGTTGCCGGTCGCCCGCGAGCCTGAGGCAGATGGCAAACACCCGGCTCTCATGCTGGCGGTACAGCACCCCGAAGGCGTCGACATCGCCACGCTGCGCGCGCGCGACCAGGTCGGGCACCGTCGGCTCGCTCGCGCCTGCAGTTGGGTGAGACGCGTCCATCAGGAGTAGAGGGAGGGCTGCGGAGTGCATGCTCAGGTGAGATGCCACTCGCCGGCCTGCCGTTTACAGGACGGGGCAAAGTGGCCTCCCGTGAGGCGGCCGGGAAGTCGCCCGGATCGTTGCCACTTCGTAACTTTGGGAATGCACATCCTGCTGGACGAGGAAAACAGATGGCTACTCCGCAGGGTCGCGAAGGCGGTTGCCGTGTTGGTGGCACTCCCAATCACACTGCAGGCCCAGGCGACCAAGCCTGATTCCACGCGGCCCGATTCCGCGCGTGCGCTGGCCCCGGTCATTGTGACCCGGGAACGAGCGGTCTCCGCTACCGGGGCTGCGGCTGCGGTGGTAATCGCCGTGCCTCAACTGCGTTCGTCCCCCGCTCCGCTGCTCGATCAGGCCCTCCGAGAGGCGCCCTTTGTGCTGGTTCGGCAGAATGCGCGAGGCGAGATGGAGATCTCCATCCGCGGCTCAGACTCACGCCAGGCCTCGGTGATGTACAACGGCGTGCCCGTTTCACTCGGCTGGGACCATCGGGTTGACCCCTCTCTTATCCCACTCACTGGCAACGACAACCTGACCATCGTTCGGGGGCTGGGTTCGCTGCTGGGCGGGCCGAATACCCTTGGCGGCACCGTCGAGATCACCCAGGGCCAGCAGCCGGTCGGTCGTCGGGTGTGGGCCGGGCTGGGGCTCGACCAGACACAAGCGCGGGTGTTGTCGGTGGGTGGGGGTTGGGGGATCGCTCGTGACGGAGGGGGAATGTGGTCGCTGAGTGCCGGCGCCTCGAACCGGGCGCGCGATGGATTTGTGGTGCCCGGGGGAACACGCGATACCACGGCGATCGACGACCTTCGCACAAACTCCGATCTCCATCACACAGACGCCTTTGCCTCGCTGCGGTGGGCGGGGCCCTCGGGGCGACGTATGGCGCTGACCCTCTCCGGCTTTCGCGCCGAGCGCGGTGTCGCACCCGAGGAACACATTCGCAGTCCGCGCTTGTGGCGGTATCCCTACAGCAATCGCGCGATGGCGGCCTTCAGTGCGAGCACCGGCAGCGTGCGCACCCCATTTGGCTACGGATCGTTGGAGTTGGGCGCCGGCATCAATGGTGGCCGCCTCAAGATCGAGACGTTCAGCAACCGGAGCTTCTCGACGGTCACGGCCTCCGAGGAAGGCGAAGAGACAACCGTGACTGGACGGTTGCTGGCGACCCACTCCCTGGGTGCGGCCACGTGGCGCGGGTCGTACACCACCGCCTCTGTGGGATATACCGAAACTCTGCCGCCGGTGGCGTCGGTGCAATATCGGCAGGTGTTATGGAGTGCCGCGTCGGAAGTGGAAGTGCCGTTAGGCAGCCGCACCACCCTGGCCGGTGGCGTGGTGTTCGACAAGTCCAGGACCCCCGAGACGGGGGGGCGGGCATTGCAGGAGCCCTTTGACAACGGGGGCTGGCGACTTGGGGTGTCCCACCAGCTCCGGACCGGGGTTCGGCTGCATGCCAACGGAACCACGCGGTCGCGATTTCCGGCCCTGCGAGAGCTCTACTCGGGCGCCCTCAACCGGTTTCTCCCGAATCCCGATCTCAAGCCGGAGACCCTGGTGGGATTCGAGAGCGGTGCCACCATCAATGGTGCACTGGGCGCCAGCGCACGCGGCACGCTGCAGGTCATCGGATTTGTGCATGAAATGGACGACGCCATCGTCCGGATCACCCTGCCCGCCCCCGACCGCCGCTTCAAGCGGGTCAATCGCGATCGCATCGAGAGTGCCGGTCTCGAGCTCCTGGGGGGGCTGAGCTTTGGCCCCTCCGCTCGCGCGGTCACGCTGTCGGCGGACGCGCTCATCCAGAACATCGAAATCGTCGACGAGTCGCTGGTGTCGCAAGTATCGCGTCGGCCCGAGAACAATCCTGAACGTCGTGGCACATTGGAGTTAGGTATTCCGCTGGGCAGGGGCATTCGCGGAGCCGCCATTGCTCGGCACACCGGCGTACAGTATTGCCTGAATCCCGATACCACGCGTGAGCTCGAACTGAAGGGTGCCACCCGTCAGGACTACTCGATCGAGCGTTCGTTCGGGCTCAGGGGAAGCCGGCTCTTCGGCTCCATTCGTGCCCTGCTGGCACTCGACAACGCCGGAGACGTCGCCATCTACGATCAGTGCGGTCTCCCCCAGCCGGGACGCACGCTGCGAGTCATGTTCAGCCTGCGTTAACCTCGGGCGGCACCAGACGGCTTCCGCAGCCGTAGGGGAGAGGCCCGCTCCGTCTATATTGCCCGGGCAATCCTTCCGCCCTCGCCCCTCTGACGCCTTTTCGCTGGTTCCTCACCTTCCTGTCATTCGCCGTCGCGATTGGCGTGTCGGTGTTTGTCATCGCTGACAGCTGGCCCGTTGGCGGGGCCCCACTCGGGCTTCCCTGGTCCACACATTTTCTGCTGCTCGGCGCCGTTGGCATCGAGATTCTCTTCCGCGTCCTGAAGATCACCTTCAGTGCACGTGCCATTGGTGTGCGCGCATCGATGGGTGTGGCGGCCCGCACCATTCTCGGGGGCGACTTCGCGGCCTCGGTGACGCCGTCGCGTTCGGGTGCCGAGCCGGCCCGCTTTCTGGTGATGAGCGAAGCCGGTCTCCCGGTCGCGCACATCCTGCTCATCCTCTTTCTCGAGTTGTTCCTCGAGATGATCTCGCTGGCCCTCATCGCCATCGGCTTCGGTATCGTGTGGCGCGCCGAGTCGGGGATGGTGCGCGGACTCCTGATCACGGTGGGGATTTATTCGTTAGGTGTGCTCAGCACTGGTGCGGTGGCGTATCTCATGGCCCGGCGTCGGGCGAGTGGGCCGCCGCCATGGGTGGTGCAGAAGATCGGCATCAGTGCCGGCGTGTGGCGCAAGGTGCAGCTGGCGCTGCGCCAGTTGCGAGACAGTCTCGGCTCGCTCAAGGGAGCACATCGCGGGTTGATGATGGCGGCACTGATCTGCTCGGTGCTGCATGTACTCGCCCGACTCCTGACGCTGCCTATCCTCGTCTATTCCTACGGCGAGTCAGCCCCACTCTCAAAACTGGTGCTGTGGCCGATGGCCCTGCTGTACGGTGCAGCGGTGGCACCCGCGCCAGCCGGTGGAGGGCTGGTGGAGTTTGCCTTCAAAGCAGCGTTAGGTGGTGTGCTCCCGGCGCGGCTGGTGGCGGCGTCACTCATCTGGTGGCGCGTGTATTCGTTCTACATCTATATCGTGATCGGGGCCATTGCCGCCGGGCGTACTGCCATGCGCGCACTGCGTAAGACGGGCGAAAACCCTAAATCCGCAGTGCCCGGTCAGCGACCCGGCGACCCGGGCACGCAGGCCGAGCCGATGTAAAGACACCAGGTCGCATCGCGCCACCAGGCGAATGCAGGGTTGTCAAACGACCCGTGCCCATCCAGCTGGTTGAAGCGGAAGGGGTTGTCGCGGTCCCTGGGGTCACGAAACCCGAACCCCTTGAGGAGCACTCTGGCCCGAACTTCGGGCGGAAAGATGTACTCCATGGCTGCCATGTTGTCCCACTTCCCCGACGTGCGATCGAGCGGAGTATGCGGCGATGTGAGATGATCGTCGATCCACTCGAGGAGTGAACCGCGCGGGACGAGATCGAGGGAGAGCCACTGCGCTTCACCGACCTCGATCCGGGGATGCAGCATCCCGTTGTAGAACGCGGTGTGCGGGTGTGCCCTCAGGTACGGCACCACCGAGGCCTCGAGTTCGGTGACGGTTGCGGCCGCGGCCAGGAAGTAGAGGCGATGGACTGGAAGGTCGGGCCAGTCGCGCAGGATGTGGGAGACAATGATCGATCCCATCGAGTGCCCCACCAGGTTGAGCTTGATCCGGCAGTCGCCACCTGCGCACGACGCCCCTACCACCGCGGCCAGCGAATCGATGAGGATACTCGTGGCGCCGGTCGGCTTGCGATATCCGGTCGTCGCGGCGCGGCGCGCCATATCGCCGTGCTGACGGAACATGGTCTTGGTGCGCCGCAGCATGTTGTCATAGGTGCCGGCCCCGAATCCGTCCATCAGCGGCCCGGTGACGAGGGCCTTGGGTAGTGCGGTGGCGTAGGCTGACACGGTACGACCCGCCGTACGCCAGAACGGGGAGTAGTACCCTCCAAGGGTGAGGCGCAGAGAATCGGTAGACGTACCGGCGGCTTCGCGGTCGAGTGCGCGCCGCACATTCTGGCGGCGGGCCCGCACCTCGTCGGAGAAGGTGCGGCAGGTGTGATCGCCCCGCGCCCGGCGTACGCTGTCGGAGAGCGCGCCGCGCCAAGTGGCGCAGTAGTCAGCCGCCTGCTGCAGAATGCCTAACGGTGCACGCGCCACCGCTCGCCCGAGGTCGGCCGTGATGATGAAGGGTGCCGACAACCACCCCGCGACCGGGGCCCACTCCTGCCCTTGTCGCACACTTTTCACATGATCGACAAAGGTGGGAAACCACCCCGATTCCCAGGCGACAAAGACGGGAAAGTGCCCGTCGTTCTGCAGAGCAAAGCCAAGCGCAGTGGCGTCCTTGCGCGCGCGGCCGTACGTCACCAGGCCACCATGGAAATAGAGCGTGATGGTATCCCGGCCGCTTTCGCGGATCCGAGTCATCAGCTCGCCAACCGAGCGACGTGCCGTGGAGTCGTCGAAGACCTCGCCGGTGTACCGGCCCGTCAGACGGACAGCGGCGGTATCGTGCGCCTTTCGCATGCCGCCATCCTCATCGACATACACCATATGGAGTGCGGGCTCGAATCCGGGACGGATGCGGTAGCACGCAGTCGCAGCGAAGAAAATCGGGACCCAGGCAAAGACACGGCGCATACGCGTGAACAAAATGCGAACGGCCGCGCACATGCCAGTGCATTTGCCGGTTGCGTTACATCCCAGTACAGGGGCGTTCGGTCCCCACCGCCGCCTGGGCGCCAATACCCGTGATGCGGGTCTCGTACTCGATGGTGGTGCCGCTGACACGCAGCAGCAGGACTCCCCCGTCGGCAGCACGCTCCCAAAACCAGCCGGCGCCACCGGACGACACCACCACTTTGAGCGTTCGCCCGGGAACCACGGGACCAGCCATCTCCACCAGCTGGACCGTGGCAGGCACACCACGTTGCTCGGCTTCAGTTGTCCGACGCACGTCGAAACATCTCATGCTGGGTGCAGCCAGCGCCGCACGGCCGCCCAGTGTCGCGGCCTCACTTTTGGGTGCCTGGCGCGCCGAAGCTGGAGGCGCAGCCGCCGGTGTCGCGACCTGCGCCTGCACCTCACCAAGCACGCGAGCGCTGTCCGCGCTCGCGGCCATATCCGCACGGGTGCGACTCCTCCGCGCCTCGTCCGCCTCGGCACTCGCGCGCGCGGGGGCAGCCTTGGCCGCACCAGCGCCCTGCGCCATGGCGTCCGCTGCCTTTCGCTCGGTCGTTGTCACCTCATTGGCACTCTCACGCTCTGCGGACTTTGCCGAGCGAGCCAGCTCGGCGCGCGGTTCAGGTATTGACGCCACTACCGGCGCCGTGACGGGCGGGGCGGTACGCGCCTTCGGGGCCTCCGTCGTGGACGCGCTGGGGACGGCACCCGTGAGTGCTCCACTGTCCATCAGCTGAGGCGCCGAAGCGGGCACCGACTCATCGAGTGCCACCCTGGCGGACGTAACCTCCGGCTCCTGTCGCATCACGGTCCAGGTGCCTAACGCCATGGCGACCACCGTCGCTGCGGCGGCGAGCTGCGGGTTGCGCCACCAGGTACGACGCGCCCGCGCCCCCGCCGGTGCCGCTGCTCGTTCGATCTTGAGCGATGGCGGCACATCGCGTGACACCGGAATCACCCCACCGGGCACATCATCGAGCGATGACAGAATGCGACTGGACGCCGCGATGACACCCCGCGCCTCGGCCACCAGCGCCGCGCACTCGGCACACGTGGCCACATGGGCCTCGAGCGCCGCCGCCTCGGCGGGAGGCAGCTCGCCATCCAGCCACGCGTGAATGGTTCCTTCGTCGTTATGCATGGTCACCTCCCGCCGCACGCCGCTCTTCGGCATGCATTGCTTCATAAGTCTCAGCCAGGCGTTTGCGGGCCCGGCTCAAGGTTGTACCGATCGAACCCACCGAGAGGCTCAGGGCTTCGGCAATCTCGGGATAACTCAGGCCTTCTTCCTTCATCAGGAGCGCCAGCCGGTCCTTCTCGGCCAGCGCATCCACCGCGCGTCGCGCCAGCGCCTGTTCACGCGCGCGATCGGCGTCGTGCACCACGGGTTCCACCACACGGTCCTTCTCTTCTTCGGCCAGCAGCTGCAGGTGCCGCCGGCGACGTTCGTCCTTGCGGGCCTCGTCGCGCACCAGGTTGGTAGCCACCGCAAACAACCATGACCGTTCGCTCGTCAGGCGCTCCTGGCGAAGGGCGCGCAGGAAGGTTTCCTGCGCGACCTCTTCTGCCCAGTCGCGATCGCCCAGGCGCCGAGTGAGATAACGCACCAGCGGCACGTGGTAGAGGTGAAACAGCCGTTCGAGCTCGCGGTCGTCCACAGGGTTACCAGTCGCGTCGCAGTGCGGCGATGGCCGCGTCGTCGAGCCGCTCAACGCCTGCGGGTGCCAGCTCGATCGCCACCTTGCGCCCCGCCACGATCACGCGATCGCCAAGGGCAAAGACGGGTCCCAGCTGATCGATCTGCTGCATGAGGGCGAAATAGGCTGGTGAGTAGGGTTTCACGGCCACCGTGCGGAGCTGTGCGGTGAAACGTGTATCGGTCCATACCCCGTTGGCGAGGGCAAAGAGCCGTTCGCCCACACGGCGGCGGCCGCTGTCGCGTTCGGCCTCGTCGAGCGAGGACGCCGATTTCATCTCGCGCTGTTTGGCCGACGCACGCGCCGCCTCAAAGCGCGCTTCGTTGGCTGCCGGAGCGGGCGCAGCCGCCTGGGGCACCATCGATGCACCAGTGCCACTCGATAACGCGTCGGTCCTGGAGCGGGGCAAGGCGGCGTCGGCCGCACGGCCGCCTTGCGCCGCGCCGGCCACCTGCATCCCGGGTTCCACCACCAGGTACGACGAGAACTCGGTGGGAATGCCATACCGCTCACCTAACGAGCGGATCTCGCCGTCGAGTTCGGTGCCACCACCATTGCGGCGCTTTTCTGCCGCCAGCCAGCCGATGCGCTGCGCGGCCCAAAGCCGGGCAACAAAGGGGTTGGCGCGGTCGCGGTCGGCAAAGCGGGCTTCGGTGGTCCAGGTGACCGGGCCGTCGACCGACTCACCCTGCAGCCGTACCGTCGCGCGACCCTGCCCGTCATACCGGGCGAGCACCACCACATCCTGCCCCGCAAAGACATCGATCGGCCCGGCCGGGAGAATCTGCGTCAGCCGGACGCCGTCAACCTGCACACGAGCGTTGGTCAGCACCGGTGTGGTCAGTCGCGATGCCAGGAGCGCCACGGTGCGTTCCACCGACTCGTCGTTGCGCACAAAGTGGGCGGTGCCACGCCCTTCCACTGCGAGCTGTTCGATGAGTGTGGCATTCACGTCGGCGCTGACTCCCACCGAAAAGATGCGGGTGTCCCCCCGCGCGCGTGCCGCCATGGCGGCAATGCGATCGGCGTTGCGCTCTCCAACGGTGGGTTCGCCGTCGGTGACAAAGACCAGAAGCGGGAGGTGTTCGCGATCAGTGCGCACGCCAAGTGCGGCGTCGAGCGCCCCGGAGATATTGGTGGAGCCTTCGGCGGTCAGGTTGTCGATGTAGCGGCGTCCCTCGCGGATGTTCTCCCGAGTGGCGGGGGTGAAGCCATCGCGGAAGGCACGGACATCGGTGGAGAAGTCGACGATGCGAAAACGATCTTCCTCACGCAGCGAGGCGAGGAGCGCGCGCCCCGCTTCCCTGGCCTGCTCGATCTTGCGGCCCCGCATGGAGCCGGAGACGTCCACAACAAAGGTGACGTCGCGGGGCTGCGTGCGGCGTGTGCCGGCGGGCGGGGTAATCGTGATCAGGGTAAAGCCGCGTTCGTCGGCTGGGGCGTGGGTGAGCACACTGATCGCTGCGGCATTCGCGCGCCGCATCGGAAGCAGGATGGTGACATCGGCACCACTGCCACGCGCCTCGACCGCGCGTGTACGACCCTCGTCGCGGGTGCGCAGTGTGTGCGTAGGTGAATAGGGCTCGCCGAATTGCCCGTCACGCTGATAGAGGAGCGCGAAGGTGGTCCAGTCACCCCCTTCATCGTTCGACGGCATGACAGAAGGACGCCTGCGGTCAGGGGCGCCGGTCCCATTCGGATCGGATCCGCGGCGATAGTCGACACGTAGTGCATCTCCCTCACGCACCGCGACACTCTGGAAGCGCACGACGACCTTCTTCTCCTCACCCGGCGCGATGGGGAAAATGCGCGTGCGCAACATGCCGCTCCCCATCCACTCCACGAGTGCGGGGTCCCGCTGGCGTCTGACAATTTCCTCGTAGATGCCACGCGCCTTGTCGGCGCTCATGGTCTCGCCAGCGACAAGTTCGCCATTGATCGAGAGCTTGAGGTCCTCGAATGCTGCGCCCACCGGGAGCGGGAAGATGTAGTCAGCCTCCGCGACACCAGGACCACGATTGACAAAGGTCTCCGTGACTTCGTAGCGCAGGACACGATCGGCGAGCGCCACCTTGACCGAACTGGCAGAGCGAACGAGTTGTGGTCCACAGGTCGGCACGACCGATCGCGCGCATGGCGCATCTGGTCGGCACACGGGAGGAGGAGTCGGACACGGGCGTCCGACCAGCCTTCCTTGCGAGAAGCTTACAAATGGAAACAGAATGAGCAGCAGGGCAGTCATTGAGCGCGACATATGGTTCTCCAGTGAATTCAGCTGTGGAGACGTCGCACCCCGAAGAACTTGCACACGCGCCATTCGGGGGTTGCGATGATGTCTTGTCCCGTGAACCTTTGCGCGCCGTCCGCCCTGCCTGAGCGAGATGCTCCGCGTCCCATTGAGGAACACTGCTACTGCTGAGGTCACCTTCCCTGGTTCCAATGCCCGGCAGTGACGCTCTTTCCGACGCACAGCGCCGCACGCTCCACGCGCTCGCCGAGGTGGTCGTCCCGCACGCGTTTCGTGAGCTCACGCCCGAATGTGACCTCGGGGCGCTGACCAGTGCTCGCCTCGAGCGCTTGCCCCCGCAGACCCGCAATGATCTCGCGCTGGTGTTGTCGCTGCTCAACAATGCTGTCGCGCGTTTGGCCATCGGGGGTCACTGGACCGAGTGGTCGCAGCTTGACCTCGCGCGGCGCTCTGAGTCGTTTGCGCGCTGGGGGCGCTCACGCATCCCAATCGCTCGCACGGCACACCAGGCGATTCGGCGTCTTGTCATGGCGACCTGGTACGCGACACCTGTCGCACTGAAGGACATCAACGTCCCCTCGCCATTGCATGTGCGGGCGCCGCTGCATGCGTGGGAAGGCCCGCTCGATGGACCGGACTCGACCGACGGTCTGGTGGCAACCGGGACGCGAAGCACGCCACCCCCGAGCCCGCGCGGGCGCTCGCTGGAAGGGGTGATCACCCGCGGCGCGACCCTCCGTGGAGCCTTTCGTTTCTCGGCCGACGTGGTAGTGATCGGGAGCGGCGCCGGCGGCTCGGTGGCCGCTGCCCAACTCGCCGAAGCAGGGCGTGAGGTGCTGATCCTTGAGGGAGGGCCATACATCGCACCTGATGAGCTCACCGAAGATGAGGGCGCACTCTTCCCGAGACTTTTTGCGGATGGAGGGGCACGCGCCACCACCGATTTGTCAGTGAGTCTGCTGCAGGGGGCCGCCGTGGGTGGGGGCACCCTCGTCAACTGGATGATGATGTTGCGTACACCAGACCACGTCCTCACCGAGTGGCAGCAGCATTTCGGACTGCGCGATCTCACCAGTGCTCGGCTCGCACCCCTGTTCGAACGGATCGAACGAGCGCTGGACACGGAGGAGGTCCCCGATGCGGCTCACTCACCCGGCAATCGCCTCCTCCTGGATGGCGCGCGCAAGCTGGGCTGGCACGCCGTGCCGGCCAGGCTGAACGCGCGCGGCTGCGTCCGCGCGGGCACTTGCTCGTTAGGTTGCCGCTACGGGGCCAAACGCTCCGCGCTGGAGACATGGCTGCCTCGAGCCTTTGCCGCCGGCGCACGGTTGCTGGCCGATACCCGCGTGGAGCGCATCGAGCGCCTCGAAGCCGACACGGGACAGGGAGCTGCGCCAATGAAACGTGTGCACGCGGTGACGCGCGACGAGCGCACCGGAGAGGTGATCGGCTCCGTCACTGTAGACGCGCGCACCGTCGTAGTTGCCGCGGGCGCGATCGAAACGCCGGCGCTCCTCACACGGTCGGGGATGGGTGGAGGTGGTGTGGGCCGTTTTCTGCGCCTGCATCCCACCACGGCGGTCCTCGGGGTCTACGAACAGGAGGTGCAGCCGCTGTCGGGCATTCCCCTTACGGCGATGTGTGATGAGTTCGCGCGCAGCGCCGCCAACGACTACGGGTTCTGGCTCGAAGTACCAGCCGTCGGCCCGGGGCTGATTGCCAGCGCCATTCCCGGCTTTGGCGCAGGGCATCGTGAGGCCATGCAGGCACTCGCGCACACCGCACCCTTCATTGCCCTCGTGCGTGACGGCGCTGACCGCCGGACCAGCCACGGTTCTGTCCGGGTCGATGGCAGCGGACGGACACGTATTTCCTACACCCTCGGCCCCTTGGATCGCCAGATCATGCGCCAGGCCGTGGCGGCGGCGGCGCGGCTGCATCTCGAGAACGGGGCGCAACGTGTGCACACCCTGCATCGTGATGAACCACCGATCACGTCGTCGGCCGGGCTGGCGTCACTAAAGGCGCGCTCGTGGGCACCGAACGATGTCACCATCTCGTCGGCGCATGTGAATGGCACCTGCCGCATGGGCACCGACCCGCGGATCAGCGGCACCTCTCCCGATGGGGAGCGATTCGGAGAGCGCGGCCTCTTCGTGGCGGACGGGTCGCTCATGCCCACCGCGCCGGGCGTAAACCCGCAAGAAACCGTGATGGCGCTCGCGAGCCTCGTGGCCGACGCGATTGTTGCCCGCAGTTAGAACCAGCGACGCACCCGGACGAGGTATTCGAGGTACGGGGCCCCGAACTTTCGTGTGAGGTACTCCTCCTCCGGCCCGATGACGCCGTACCGCACAATGATCAGCACGGGGAGAAGCGCTCCCATGGCCCACCACGAGTCGCCTAACGCGGCAATTCCGGCATGCATGAGTGCCTGCGCCACGTACAACGGATTCCGTGTCCAGGCGTACGGACCGCGGTCGACGATGACCTGCGTCGGCTTCCAGGGGAATGGGCTGGTGCCGGCGCGTTTCATCGACAGATCACCCCACACCCCCAACGCGGCTCCCGCGGCAATCGCCACGATCCCCGCCGCGCTCCACACGAGGCGTGCCCCGAAGGTTGTCGGCATCCACGATTCGAGCACAAAGCCGAGGACCAGGCCGCCCAGATATATCAGGGGAGGGAGTGCGACAATGTCGGCGCGGTCGCGCGGTGGTCGCGGCGCTTCGCTCATGGGAGCACCCGAAAGGTGCGGCGGACCGCGTCGAGCGTGACCGTCAGCGAGTCGAAGGCGAGAAAGTCGGCGCTGGCGGGTGCGAAGGGATTGGACTGTGGAAGTGAAGCCACAAACACCTGGCCATTCACACTGGCCAGCGAATCACCGGGTGGTGGCCCTTCTTCGGCGCGTGCCCGTGCCCACTGCGCTGAATCAAACACGACGATGCCGAGCACGCCTTGTGGTGCGATGGTGGTGTCGCGCGGGAGATAGTTGAACACCCTGGCGGAGAGGTGCCGCGTGGCCTCGGTGGCGTCTTCGAGACGTACGCGATCACCCCAAACGGCAGGTGCATCGAACGCCCATGCCAGCGGTGCAGCCGGAGTGGCGGGCGATTCAGGCGTGGCAGGAACGCGGGACTCCCCACGGGTGCAGGCGGTCGTCAGGAGGACCGGGAGCAGGAATCGCCGCTTCATGAGACAGGCTTGGCAGGGGGAGACATGAGGTTCTTCACCATTTTGTCCCAGAACACTCTCGACTGGTAGAGCGACTTGACCGGCACCTTTTCGTCGAGACCATGCGCGCGTTCATCAGCCGGTAACATGGCGATCGCGGCCACACCCAGCACTGGCACACCAACATTCCGCAGGTAGAGTCCGTCGGTCGCGCCATTGGACATTCCCGGGACCACCACACTCCCGGCCCACGTCTCGGCCGACAATGTCTCCACCACCCGCATCACCTCGGGGAGGAGCGGCGAAGCGCCGGACGGTGTGGGTGGGTAGATGAGCTTGACGACGATCGATGTGTCGGCGGCCGCGCCGATCAGCGTTTGACGCACCTGCTCGGCATCCGTTCCGGGCATCATGCGGCAATTGACGGTGGCGGTGGCCGACTGCGGCAACGCATTCTCGGCATGACCACCGCGCAGCATCGTCGCGACGCAGGTGGTGTGCAGCCCCGCGCCCTGGTACGGCGAGGCAAGGAGTCGCTCGATGGCGGGCCCACTCGTCTCACCACGACCGGCCGCGCGCATGTCGTCGGCCAGCTGACCCGTCTCAAAGTCAGCACCACGCGCATATGAGGTGCGCGTGACCTCGTTGTACTGCACCGGGAAGCGATGGGCAGCGACGCGCCCGAGCGCGGCAGCCAGTGCATAGATGGCGTTGTCCGGCCGGGGCACCGACGAGTGCCCACCGGGATTGGAGGCCGTGAGCTCGAAACTCACGTACGTCTTTTCCGCTGCCTGCAGCTCGAAGATGTGGCGTCCGGCCTCAGTGACTGTCACACCACCGGCGTCGGTGTTGAGCGCGTAGGCTGCCGTCTTGAGTCGTGGCACATTCTTGAGCAGCCACTGAATACCGTTCGTGGCGCTGGTTTCCTCGTCGCAGGTGAGCACCATGATCACGTCGCTCACCGGCACAAAACGCTCGCGTTTCCACTGTACCATGTTGGCCACAATCACCGATGCACCGGCCTTGTTGTCCAGCGACCCGCGACCGTAAAAGAAGCCTTCGCCCTCGCGCAACACGAAGGGATCGTGCACCCAGTCGGCGCGGCGCGCATTCACCACATCGAGGTGCGCCATGAGAAGGACCGGTTTGGCGTTGCGGTCCTTGCCACGCAGCGTGGCCACCAGGTTGAGGCATTGGGCATTCGGTCCGACCACCTGGACGTCGGCGGCCGCGTAGCCGACCGCTTTCAGGCGCCGAGCCACCGCGCGCGACGCCGCAGACACCTGCCCGCCATCGGGAGAGGTGTTGAGCTCGATGAGCTCCTTGAACACCGCCCGATGGGCACTATCGGGGTGTGCTGAGGCGCGCTGAGCGCCGGCACTCGTCGCCGAAATCGCCGCAGCCACCAGGAGGAACGCTGAACGGGTCCAACGCAATCGTTTTCGAGACATTGGTGTGCGAAAGGTGCTGTGGTCCTGCGGACAGAAGGCCCGAGCCGACGCGGCACGGTGTGCTGGCGCGACTTGGGGAAGTCTCCACCTCAACCCCCCGAATCGCTAGCTTTCGGCTCCCTGCACGGCCCCCCCAAAGGAGTACTCCGGTGACCCTCTCCGCCGACGCGACGACCACGTCGCTCGACGTGCTGTGTATCAACACGATCCGCACGCTGGCCATGGACGCCGTTCAGGCAGCGGAAAGCGGGCACCCCGGGGCGCCGATGGCGCTCGCTCCGCTGGCCTATGCGCTGTACACGCGGCACATGCGGCACAATCCCGCTGATCCGCAGTGGCCCAATCGCGACCGCTTTGTGCTCTCCAACGGGCACGCCAGCATGTTGCTCTACGCCACCCTGCACATGAGCGGCTACGATCTCCCGCTCAGTGAGATCAAACGCTTCAGGCAATGGGGGAGCAAAACACCGGGCCATCCGGAATGGGGACACACCGCCGGTGTTGAAACCACCACCGGCCCCTTGGGGCAGGGGTTGGCGAATGCCGTGGGCATGGCCGCCGCCGAGGCCCATCTGGCCGCGACCTTCAATCGCGACGGACATTCGATTGTCGATCACTACACCTGGTTCATCGCCGGGGACGGGTGCCTCATGGAAGGCATCTCGCATGAGGCGGCGTCGTTTGCCGGGCACTTCAAGCTTGGCAAACTCATCGGCTTCTACGACGACAACCGCATTTCGATTGACGGGACGACGGACCTGACGCTGAGTGACGATGCGGCACAGCGTTTTGCGAGCTACGGCTGGCAGGTGCTGCATGTCGCTGACGTAAACGATCTCGGCGCGATTGACGCGGCGGTGGCTGCGGCAAGGGCCGATACGTCGCGGCCCAGCCTCATCATCACCCGCACTCACATCGGCTACGGCTCGCCCAACCGGCAGGACAGCGCCAAGGCACATGGCGAAGCGTTAGGCACGGCCGAAGTGGCACTCACCAAGCAGGCGTATGGGTGGCACTACCCCGAGCCCTTCCATGTACCCGATGAGGCTCTCGCGCACTGGCGCGGGCAGTGTGCCCGCGGGGCAGCGGCGCACGACGACTGGCGCAAGCAGGTCATCGCCTACACCAAAGCCTTCCCTGCCGACGCCATGGAGTTCGGGCGTCGCATGCAGGGGAATCTGCCGGCCGGCTGGCAGCAGGCGATTCCCGTCTTCACACCAGAGAACGGCAACATCGCGTCGAGAAATGCGTCGGGTGTTGTGCTCAATGCCCTGGCGGCAAAGGTACCCGAACTCATCGGTGGGTCGGCGGACCTGAGCGGATCCAATCTCACCCTGCTCAAGGACTCCGCGCGTTTCTCAGCGGAAACACCGGCCGGACGCAACGTGCACTTCGGTGTGCGCGAACATGCCATGGGTGCCATCATGAATGGCATGCAGCTGCATGGCGGCGTGATCGCCTACGGCGGCACCTTTCTCGTGTTTGCCGATTACATGCGCCCCGCCATTCGTCTCGCGGCCCTGATGAAGCAGCGTGTGGTGTATGTCTTCACCCACGACTCCATCGGACTGGGCGAAGATGGGCCTACCCATCAGCCGGTGGAACATCTCACGGCGTTGCGCTGCATTCCCAATCTCACGGTGCTGCGTCCCGCCGACGCCAACGAAACCGCCGAGGCGTGGCGATTTGCCCTCCAGCATACCACCGGGCCGGTCGCACTGGTACTTACACGGCAGAAGCTCCCGCTCTTCGATCGCAGCTCCGGAAACGGGGCGGCGAGTGAGGTGGCACGCGGCGGATACCTGCTGGCGTCATGCGGGTGCAACAATCCCCAGGTGGTGCTGCTTGCCTGCGGGTCAGAAGTGGGCATCGCCATGAGGGCGCAGCAGACACTCCTCGACTCCGGCGTGAAGGCGCGTGTGGTGAGCATGCCGAGTCACGAGTTGTTCCTGCAACAGCCGGTGGAATACCGGAACAGTGTGTTGCCGCCGGGTGTGCCGCGTGTGGCAGTGGAGGCGGCGCATCCCATGTCGTGGCATCGGATTGTTGGGGACAATGGCACCGTCATCGGCATCGACACGTTTGGTGCGAGCGCGCCCTTCGAACGGCTGTACCAGGAGTACGGCATTACGGCGGAGCGTGTGGTGGAAGCAGCGCGGGCACATCTGGGCTGATCCGGCAGGCGCTTCTCGACTCACAGCCTCGGCGATCTGCCGGGGCTGTGGTGTTTCAGCGACCCGTCGACGGGCATTCCCGCTCCGATGTCGCCCCACGCGCAGTAGCGGGCATTTCGACCTGTTGAGCTTCGCTTGGTGCGCCATCGCACAGACATTGTGCGCCCCACCTCACGCACTCATGCAAGATGCCGCGGAAGGTTTTGCCACATCCTCGGCATCGGCGATATTGCCCGCATGTTGTTTCGTTCTGCATGCGTCGCCCTGTGTGTTTGCCTGGGATCGGCGCTGACCTTCCGCCTTCCGGCACAGGTGGTCCGCACCACCGCCGACACCTCGCAAGTCACCGACGACGACACCTTTGTCGTCGACGGGGCAGCGTTACGTCGCGCCAGCGCCAACTCGTTAGGTGACGCACTGCTGGGCAAGATCCCGGGGCTCACAGTCCAGACGTCATCTGGTGCCTTTGGCGCACTGCCGAGTGTACAGCTGCGCGGACTCTCCTCCTGGCTTGGCTCCAGCAATCCCCTGGTGCTCGTGGACGGTGTGCCGCTGACACTGACGCTCGTCAACGGCGACCCACTTCGCGCCCGCAACACCGTCGAAGCCACCTGGACACGCCTCACCGACTTTCCTGTTGCCGATGTTGAACGTGTGGTGGTGATCAGGGGCGCGGCCGCGGCCGTGCGATATGGGCCGCGTGCGATGAGCGGAGCGATCGTGATCGAGACACGCCGTCCGTCACGTGGTGTCCATCTCGCGGTGCAGCAACGCGTCTCCACCGCTGCTCCCGGGGAACAGCTCGAAGCCCGGCGCTTCGGTCTCGACGAAGCCATAGCCAGCCCGCCGTTCGGTCCGGCCTTCTCGCCCATCGAAACGGCTGACGCGCGTGAGGCATCGTGGCAATCGTGCCGAGCCTACTGCGATCACGAGGCACTGGTGTTCGGCGGCAGTCGCGTTTCGGTGCAAAGTCAGGCACGGCTGGAGGCCGGTACCACTCACACACGACTGGGTCTCTCGATGCAGGGTCGGCGTACGGCGCTCCCCGTTCGCGGCTCGGCTGACGACATGGCGGGCGGACGTGCGGTCCTGCAGCAAACCTTTGGTTCGCGGGGCGGCATTCGCGTATCACAGCTGTTTCAGCGCACCTCCGGCAATCATCCACTCCAGGACGGCTCCGGTCCCAGTGCCAACGGAACGTTTGGGGTTGCCGCGGTACCCACGTGGCTCAACCCGCATGGCTTGCCCGGAGCGTTCACGGACACGTCACTCCTTTGGTCCAACCCCGTCTTCCTGGTGAACGGCGTCCCGGTACCGCGGCAGCTGTCGCAGTTAGTGTCCCAGGGTGCACTCGACCTGACATTGCTGCGATCGAGTCGCCGCGAGGTGTCGGTGCACGGCGTTGCCGGCTTGCATCGACTGTCGCAGCGCGACGGCGTGGACCTGACCACGGTCGACATTGTACCGTTTGGGAACCTCGGCCTCCGCAACATCGCTGCCGACCTGCGTGAGGAAAGCGCCGAGGGGTGGATGAGCATCCGACAGGACATTGCGAAGAGCCGGCTGCTGCTCTCGGGCGGCGCCTCACACCAGGCGTGGACTCGGCGGGCGTCCGATCTCACGCGGGGAGGCGGGTCCGAAATCGCGTCGTCCGCCCTGGGGCGATACCAGCACGGTGGCTGGTGGGCGGCGTCAGACCTGCGACTCGGGCGTGAGCGCGCACGCATCCGTCTGGGTGCACGAGGCGATCGCGCCCAGACTCTGCCGGCGTCGGAACCGGGGCTGCTGTCCTGGATGGCATCCGGCTCTTTGCGGTTTGTGTCGAGACCATCGGGATACCTCGCACTCCACGTCGCGGCGGGACAGGTGGAGTCCCATGTGGAGGCGCTGTCAGGAGCCGCCCGCGAGTTGAGTGCATGGCGTGAACAACGTCGCGATCTGGAGTCCGGGTTGCTCCTCGCACTTCAGAACGGCCGCACAGAGCTGGCCGTGACGTTGTATCAGCAGACCATCCCCAATGCGACGGCACAACCCGTGTCGGGTGCACCACCCGGCACACGCTTCGATGCCGTCGGCACGCTACAGAATCGGGGGGTCGAGGGCCGGCTGCAGTTCTCCGTCGTCGAGCGTGCATCCAGTTGGTGGCGGCTGACGACACTCGCGGGCATGTCGCGCGCCAGCTTTTTGTGGACTGCACCATTCACTCCTCTGCAAAACAGCGCGGGTGCGCCGGGCACATGGCAATTCATCGCGCCAGGGCGTTCCCCCACCGCCATCTGGGAGATTCGCGATTCCGACCCGGTGTATCTGGGAGATGCATTGCCAGCATTGGTGTTCTCGCAGAGTACTGACATACGAAACGGCGGCTGGCGCCTGACCGCACAGCTCGATGGCGAGCTCGGCGGGACGGTCGTGAACAGCGTGCAGTATGCGCGAGACCTGGCCCGCGTCGCGCCGCTACGCGACGGCGGCGCGACACGTGCCGACTCCGCGCTGGCCGGGGCGCCGGTGTACGCGCAGTCCGGGCGTTATTGGGCGTTCCGGGAGGTGGTGCTGTCACGTGACCTTGGGGGATCGCGCGGACCCCTACCGTCGGGCAGCCGTCTCGAACTCTCGGGTCGCAACCTGCTGGTGTTTAGCCCGCTCGAGGGTTACGATCCATCGTCGCGTCCTTTCGGGCCGGTGACCACGCGCGGCATCACGCGCAACGCCTTTCCGCGCCTCCGGACTGTTTCCCTGTCATTGGTGCTCGGTTTGTGAACCTTCGCGTCTTCGGTGTGATGGGGCTGTGCCTGGCACGGGTGAGCGCGGGCCAGTCGCTCCCCCTCACCGTCGACACCGTCTATGCCTCCCGTGTGCTCGCCGGGAGCGACGCCGTGGTGATCAGCGGAGAGGAATTGCGCCGGTCCGGTGCGTCATCATTAGGTGAGGCCTTGCTCGGCCGGGTTCCCGGCATGACCTGGCAGACGTCATCGGGAGCGTTCGGCGCCGCCCCGGCTGTGGTGTTGCGCGGTCGCTCGACGCTCAACACGGGGGTGAACCCGCTGGTGGTCGTGGATGGAGTGCCCGTCTCGTTCTCTCTTGCCACCAACGCTTCCGCCGAGTCGGCCGTCGCCTCTGACAACGACGCCGATTTCACGCGTGTCACCGACTTCCCCCTTGCTGACATTGCTCGTGTCATCGTGATTCGCGGAGCGGGTGCGCTGGCCAGGTACGGCACACGTGCATCGGCAGGTGCCATCGTTATCGAGACGCGTCGCCCGGCCCTCGGATTCGATATCAGTGTATCCCAGCGCGTCGGCGCCGCAATGATCGGAGAAACGCTGGAAACCCGACGTCTCACGCGAGACGAAGCCGCCACAATGCCCGCGGAAGCCCGTGGGGTGCAGGCACCCTCGCTGGCCGCGCGAGCGGCTTCATGGGACTCGTGCAATGGATTCTGCGACACAGAAGACCTCGTCTTTGGTGGAGTACGCCCGTCTGCCCAAACCATGGCGCGCATCAGTGCGGGCCGGGGTGGCACGCGAGGGAGTGCGAGTCTGGTGAGCCGCAGCACCGGACTCCCGGTGCGCGGCACCAGCGACGACTTTCGTGCGGGGCGCCTCTTCGTCGAGCACACCGCTGGTGACCGGCTGCAGATGCGGGCGAGTCAGCTCATTCAGCAAACCGAAGGCAATCACCCGCTGCAGGATGGGACCGGACCTTCGATCGACTTTCGGCTTGGCACCCTGTTGGTTCCATCGTGGCTGAACCTGCGCGGCGTGCCCGGCTTCTTCGCCGACACCACGGTCGTTTCCGGGAATCCCCTCACGCTTGCTGAGCGGGTACCCACTCCACGTAGTGCCACGCAGTACGTCACCCAGGGAGGGCTTGACCTCCATCTGCTGAAGGGAAGCCGGAGTCAGGTGGCGTTCCATGCCACCGGGGGACTGCACCGGCTGACGCAACGCGATGGCGTGTCGCTGTCGGAGCTCGGGCTGCAGCAGCCGAATGTGAGGGCCATCGATGTTGAGAGGGACTTCAAGGAACGCACCAGCGATCTCTGGCTCAATGCTTCGCGCCAGCTGCGTGGAGGCACAGTGGGCCTCGCAGCGGGACATACCAGTCAACGCTGGGAGGAGAACGGAGAGCGCACCCTGTACGTCGGTAACCCGGCGCGTGCGGAGCGGACGTACTCCTCAAAGCGCGGGTGGTCCGGTTGGTGGGCCAGCAGCGTGGCATCCGCACCCGATGAGCGTGCCCTTGTTGCACTCTCGGCTCGGCGCGACGAACCCTCAGGGGTCGGAGAGGACCCAGATCCGCTTCATGCATTCATGATCTCCGGATCGTGGCGTGTGCTGCGTGGTGGTTGGGGCGCGCTGCACGCTCGAGCCTCAGGTGCGTCACTCGACCTTCAGAGTGTTCTGGGACCGTCTCTCATCGGCTCCTTTGTTCGACGAGGCTTCGTGCGCGAGGTGCGCCGCGATATCGAAGGCGGGCTGGTCGCACAACTCGCGCACGACCGTGTCACCATGTCCGTGAACGCTTTTCAAAGCCGTTCAGACTCGGCGGGTCCGCCCTCACCCAGCTTTCCTCCTTCCGCCAATTTTCCGATTGCAGCGGGGCGGTTGCAGAATCGTGGAATCGATGCACAGCTTGTGGTTGTCTCCCGGCGCAGTGCCCGCGTGCCGTGGAGCGCATCGTTCATGGCCGGTCGCTCCTACGCCCGGTTTCTTGCCGGGAACATCTTCTTCCCCACCGCTTACTCCTTTGGCGACCAGAGTCTCCGGCGTGCTGTGGAGGCCGGAGCCTCCTTCACGAGCATTCGGGATGCCAATACCGGGGAAAAGGTCGGCGACCTCGCACCAGACTACGTCTTCTCGAATCGAAATCGCGTGTCGTGGCGCGGCTGGACCCTCTCCACACAGATCGACGGGGAGCATGGGGGTGACATGATGAACTTCATGCAGATTCTTCGTGATCGCTCGCTGCAGTCCCCTCTCCCCGACGGCGGACTGGCGCGGCGGAATGGCCCAGGCGCGAACTACCTGCAGGACGGTTCATACACGGTGCTGCGCGAAGTCGTGCTCTCGCGCAACATCGGAAAGGCCGGGCGATGGATTCCCGATGGCACCCGGGTTGAGCTGGCGGGCCGCAACCTGCTTCTCCTCAGCACCCTCGAAGGATATGACGCATCCGCTCGTTCGATGGGTTCGGTAGGGCAGCGCGGCCTGGCCCAGAACCCCTTTCCCCGCATGCGGTCCCTCGCACTCTCGCTTGTTGTTGGCATGTAGGCTGAGGGTTCAGCCAAGCCGCTCGGCGAACCCCGCGAGCCGGCGAATGGCCTCACGAATCTCCTGGGCGTTGGTGGCCGGGTTGATTGCACAAATGCGGAATGCTGGCCGCCCTTTGAGCTGCGTCGACATGATCAGTGCGTACCCGTCCTCACGCATGGCGTCCACCACGTGCGGAGTCCGTGCATCGCGCTCGGCATCGGACAGCGAGCCGTCCCCGCGCCAGCGGAAAGTCACCACCCCCATCTGCGACGGTGTCACAATCTCCCACCGGCTGTCCTCGCGCAAACAGCGCTCCGCCTCATCGGCCATGTCGAAGCCCACATCAACCGCGCGGCGGAACTCGGAGAGCCCAAAGGCACGCAGCGAGAGCCAGAGCTTGACTGCCTTGAACGAGCGCGTGAGTTGCGGCCCCATCTCGTAGAGGTTCACCTCGTCCGAAATGTGCCGGACCACGTCGGTGAGGTAGTCGGCGTGGTCATCATCATTGAGCCGGAACGCGGCACGCAGCGTGCGGGCATCGCGCACCAGGAGACAGCCGATTTCATAGGGCTGAAAGAGCCACTTGTGAGGGTCGAGGGTGATGGAGTCGGCGCGTTCCATCCCGCGCAGCGCCTCTCGCCCACGATCGACAATCACGGCAGCAGCGCCGTACGCACCATCGATGTGCATCCAGAGGCCCTCCCGCTCACACACATCCGCGATCTCGTGCAGCGGGTCTACAGCTCCGGTGTTTGTCGTCCCGCCATTGGCCACCACACAAAATGGACGCCGCCCCGCCGCCCGGTCGTCACGAATCATCGCCTCGAGAGCCGGCACCGAAAGCCGCAACCTGTCGTCGGTCGGTACGGTGCGCCGCTGCTCACGGCGAAAGCCGAGGAGTCGCACCCCCTTGGCCATCGAGGAGTGGGTCTGGTCGCTGCAGTACAGGGTTCCCCGTTCGTCGGGTCCGCCCAGTTTGGCCTCGCGTGCGGCAGCCACACCAGTGAGGTTGGCCATCGACCCGCCGCTCACCATGATCCCGCCTCCGCTCTCCGGGAGCCCGCAGAGTGACTTCAGCCAGTCAACCACAACCAGCTCCACCTGTGATGCGGTGGGGCCAGCCAGCCAGTGACCCGTGAAGACATTGTGGGCGCTGACCAGGAGGTCCGCGAGTATCGACACCCAGTTGGTGGGACTGGGGACAAACGCGTAAAAGCGTGGATGATCGGCGTGGAGCACATGGGGAAAGACGTCCCGCACCAGCTGATCGATGAGCTGCCGAGGGTCAGTGCCGTGTTCGGGCATCGGCACCCGCAACAGTGCCTCGGTCTCTTCGCGCGACAGGAGACGGCGCGACACAGGCTGATCCCGCAGCGTTTCGACGTGGCGCATGGCCGCGCTCAGGGCGTACTCCCCTAACGCTTTCATGTCGGCGTGGCTCAGCTGTAACGGAGTGCTGTCAGGCATCGAGTGAGGCAATGTTGTTGAGGTGAGCGACGGCTCACGCGAAGTACGGGGAGTCCGGGAGCACCACCAATGGGCGTCTCTTGCTGGATGCACCCTCGAGATGCAGCATGGCCAGTCCCACACCAGCTGCACCCTGCATCAATCCGGTTTGTGCCACGAGGACATCTGGCTGCGTGCGATTCTCGGCCTGCACCCACCGCAGCCCATTGGCATCTCGGGTACCGCGGGCAATGACGTCGTCCGCAATGCGGCGTGCGTAGTCCAGCGACCGGGAATCGCCCTGGCGGTCGTGCAACGCCACCAGATGCTCCACCACGCCGCAGTTGCCGCAACACTGTGACACGTTGTTCCAGAAGCCGGGCGAGCGCTCCGGCACTTTCATGTCACGGGTGGCAATGTTGAGCTGGTCGGCCCACACGCTCCACGATCGCTCCTTCGTCACTTCGTGAAGCCGATGGAAGAGACGGGCGGTGCCCGAAGGCCCATGGCACCAGCTCAGGTAGAAGAGCTGCTCATTCCCCGGTTCGCTGTGAAACACCATGCGACCACCGTTAGGCGTGGTGGTGGCCAC
Organism: uncultured Gemmatimonadota bacterium; assembly: GCA_902826615.1. Taxonomy (GTDB): domain Bacteria; phylum Gemmatimonadota; class Gemmatimonadetes; order Gemmatimonadales; family Gemmatimonadaceae; genus RBC101. The sequence continues at coordinate 680,875 of CADEFN010000001.1, read as the reverse complement.
CGACTGCAGGTACGCGGCGGCTTGCAGCGCGCCATCCAGAAATGCCTTCTCCCGTGTCGCGGCATGGAGGGTGGCCAGGAAATACCCGGCCCCCGCAGCCCCGTGCGAGAAATTGGGATACCGGCGAGGGACAGCCGGCGAGATACTCCACGTCATGCCCGTGGCGGCGCGTGCTCCGCGAGCGAGGAGTGCACGTCCGGCCTGCGCCGCCATGGCGCCTGCCCCGCGCGTGCCTAACGTTCGCTCCGCCCAAAGCAGGGTGAGGCCGATGCCGGCGGTGCCTGAAATGATGTCGTTGGAATCGTTCCAGGTCGCCTGCCCCTCCTTCACCGTGGCGCGGCGCATGACCGTTGTCATGGCGTCCGCGGCGGCGCGCCGCAGGCCGGCATCGCCCGTGGCATACCCGGCTCGCTCGAGCGCAAAGGCCACCCCAGCGAGGCCGGTGTAGAGCCCCGCCCCCTCACCGGTCAGCTCGTCCGCCGCCGCTGTCTGCATCCACGACGCCATGTGCGCCGCGCCACGACGGGCCAGGGTCAGCGACTGGGCGTCGCCGCGAGCGACCGCATGCTCGAGCAGAAAGAGCACCACCCCGGGGCTCCCGCTGTACAGACTGGTCTGCACCGACTTGGGGTCGCGCGGATCGGCTGCCCAGGTCACACCCGCTGGTGTTTCGATGACCACCGACCTGAGCCAGCGTGCAGCCTCGTCCGCCGCCGAGAGATAGGGGTTCCCGGGCTGTGCCGTGCGTTGCGCAAGCACGGACCGCGCCTGCGAGACCATTGCCGCGGCCGCGAGCCCTCCCACAAGCTCACGACGAGAAATCCGGGGTCCAGTCATGTCTGACACTCCGTGCGATCAGGGTCGATTCCTGGAGGCCGCCATCACATGCCAGGCTCCGAAAGGGCGTAGCGACCAGCAGCCACTCGACGCCAAGTTACGGGCGGTTCACTTCCCCTTCCACCTCATCATTCTCTTATGGCGCGCCGCCGAAGCTCATCCCTGGTTTACCTTGGCATCAAGGGGCACGTAATTGCGCTCAATCGCCTCACGGGCGACGAAGTGTGGAAGACGGAGCTCAAGGGGAGCTCCTTTGTGCAGGTGTTCCGCGACGAGGAGTATCTGTACGCCGCCGCCCGCGGAGAGATTTTCTGCCTCGCTCCCGACTCCGGCCAGGTACTCTGGCACAACCCACTCAAGGGTCTGGGATGGGACATCGCGAGCCTTGCCAGCGACGCTCCGCTGGGACCCGCCGGCGACATCAGTCTGATGGCCACCTCCGTCCAGCGCCAACGACACGCCGCAGCAGCTTCCGCCACTTAGTTCTCCAATACCCAACGCCATCTCATGGACCCGAAGGTCATCGAAGCCGCCCGCGCCGCCTTTGGCGGCGCTCCTCATGGCATTACGCTGGGTGCCGTGGTGCACGAGTCGGAATGTCACGCCGAACCACTGGTGCGCATTCCCCTGGCCATGATGAACCGGCATGGTCTCATCGCCGGCGCCACCGGCACCGGGAAGACAAAATCCCTGCAGCTCATCGCCGAACAACTGAGCGCCCAGGGAGTTCCGGTCTTTCTCGCGGACCTCAAAGGTGATCTGTCTGGCATCGCTGTGGCGGGGGAATCGAGCGACAAGGTGAGCAAACGCGCCACCGATACAGGCTACACCTGGCACGCGGCCGGCTTTCCCGTCGAGTTCCTCTCGCTGACCGGCGCGCGTGGGGCACAACTCCGCGCCACCATCTCGAGTTTCGGCCCTCTCCTCCTGGCCAAGGTACTGGGACTCAACGACACACAAACCAGTGTGTTGTCGATGGTCTTCAAGTACTGCGACGACAAGGGGCTGCTCTTGCTCGACCTGAGTGACTTGCGGGCGGTCCTCCAGTATCTCTCCGACGACGGCGCCGACGAACTCAAGGCGTACGGCATGATGTCGAAGGCCACGGTGGGTGTGCTGCTGCGCGAGATGGTCGAGCTGGAACAGCAGGGTGCCGAGAAGTTCTTCGGCGAGCCGATGTTCGACCTCGACGACCTGCTGCAGGTGGAACGTGATGGTCGGGGCCTGGTCAGTGTGCTCTCCCTCCAGGATGTGCAGACCCGCCCTGCCCTCTTCTCCACCTTCATGCTGTGGATGCTCGCCTCGCTGTACAACGAGCTTCCCGAAGTGGGGGACATCGATAAACCAAAGCTGGTGTTCTTCTTTGACGAGGCCCACCTGCTCTTCAGCGACGCCAACGACGCATTGCTGCAGCAGATCGAGCAAGTGGTGCGCCTGATCCGCTCCAAAGGCGTCGGGGTGTTCTTCATCACCCAGAGCCCCAAGGACATTCCCGAAACGGTGCTCGCCCAGCTCGGCAACCGTGTGCAGCACGCCCTGCGTGCCTTCACCCCCGATGACGAGAAGAACCTGCGCGCCGCCTCACGCACATTCCCGAAGACCGCCTTCTACGATGTGCAGGCCACCCTCACATCGTTAGGCATCGGCGAGGCGATGGTCGTCACACTGCAGCCCACCGGAGCGCCCACCCAGCCGTTCATTTCCCGCATGATCCCGCCACAGTCCAGGATGGGACCGCTCACCGAGCCGGAAATGCAGCAGCGCACCAGCACGCCCCAGGTGAAGAAGTACGCGCAAGCGATCGACCGCGAGAGCGCGCGCGAGATGCTCGAAGCGCGAATGGCCGAAGCGCCCGACGCCGAGGAAGAAGCCGCGGCAGCACCCAAGGCACGCGCACCAAAGGAAGCGCCCAGTATGCTCAACCAGGTCGCGAAGAGTGCCATGCGCACATTCGTGACGGTTGCGGTGGGATCGCTCGCCCGAGGCATGCTCGGCGCGCTGGTGGGCAAACCACAACGCCGGCGCCGTTCCTGAGCGCGCAGATCAGCGGAACCGACATGACCATCCGCGTGCTCACGGCCGACCCTCGCGGCTGGCTGACCATGGAACTGCTCGACGCCTACGCCGCTGGTGATCCTCAGGAGGCCGCATACCTGCAAGGGATGCAGGAGCTCCTGGCAACAACGCGCGAGCCGTTCTCCCGCACCCAATACGAACCCGGCCACTTTACGGCGAGTGCGCTTGTCATCACCTCGGATCGTTCCCGGGTTCTTCTGATTGAGCACCCAACCCTCGGGCTCTGGCTGCAACCGGGGGGACACATCGAGCCGGGCGACCTCTCACCTCGTGAGGGTGCACAACGCGAGGTGCGTGAAGAAACGGGCCTGATTGCCGAGCTTTCCGACGTGTTGTTCGACATCGACGTCCATACCATCCCGGCGCGCGGCTCGGCGCCGGCCCATCTGCACTTCGATCTGCGGTTCCTGGCCCAACTCCCCGATGCGGTAGCGCCCAGTGGAGACGAAGATGTGGCGGCCGAGTGGTTCACGCTCGAGCAGGCGATGGAGCGTACCACTGATGGCAGTGTCCACCGGATGATCGGAAAGGTGAGGAGCGAGCGCGCACGAGCCTGGTGACGCGCTCGCCCCTTTACCCCCTTCACGTCACTCGCGTTTGAGCGCGAACGCAAAGGTCTGCTCCACCAGCTGACGAACACGCCGGTTTCCCACCTCAGCCGGCACGTAGCGCGAACGCATCAGCACGTCGCGCACGGCACGTTCGAACTGCTCGTGATCGCTGCGCAGGAACTTGATCGACGCCCCTTCCACTCTCCCGGCAGTGTCGACGACAAACTGCGCGCTGACATCCCCTTCCACGCCAGCGCTGGCCAGAAAGCCGGGGTAACGCGGCGCCGGATTGCCGGAGAGCGCCTGCACCGACTTCTCCACCATCAGCTCGGTGAACAACTCCGGCGCAGACACTGACGGCCCGATGGGTGTCGTATCCCGCGGCGCCGTCTTGAACTCCTCCTCCGAGATGGTGCCGATCCGGGCATCGGTGGGCGGGAGATGATCGGGTACCACCGTGAGATCGATGGGGGGCATATTGACCGTCGGCTGGCTTGGCACCTCGTTGGTGGCGATCTGCTGCTGCGGGCGTGTCTGTTCTGGCGGAGGTGGTGTGCGCCGCGGGGGTTCGACGAATATCAGGGGCCGTTCGCGTCGAACTTCCGCCTGCGGCTCCGAGGCAAAACTGGTGCCGACCACCGCGGTGGCGATCAACGTGCCATGGATGAGTGTGGATACCGCGGCACCGCCCAGCGACCGCTTGCGCTGTCGTGCCGACTCGGGGAGTTTGAGACGCATGGGGATCTCCGGGGTAAGGGTCCTGGGCAGGGTGCCCGTGAGTTCTTACCCCTAACGTCGACCAGCGAGATGAAACGCCGGTGAATCGCGGATTACGTTGGCATTATCTGTTGGTGATGATCGGATTGTGCGCCACCACCGCTCCATGGCATGCGGAGGCGCAGGTGGTGCGCGGGTCGGTGAGCGATTCGCGCACGCAAACGCCCATCGCGGGCGCCATCGTATCCATCGATGAGGTCGCGGCCGATGGTGCGGCGCTGCCGCGCACCCAGGCCGCCCTTGCGCTCTCTTCGCTCTCCGACGAAAAGGGGACCTTCTCGGTCAACGCCACGCGCAGCGGACGCTTTGTGCTCACCGTCAAGCGTGTGGGCCTTCGCCGCTTCGAGTCGGAACCCTTCCAACTGGGCGCTGGAGAAACACGCCGCTTCGACGTGACGCTCGAGCCCATCGATTTCAGCATCACCCTGCCCCGTGTCTCCGTCACCGCTGACACGCCCTGCGCTTCCAAGTCCGACGAAGCCACGCGTGTTGCCGCCATTTGGGACGAGGTGCGCACCGCGCTCACGGCGAGCCGGCTCGCCATTCGCGACCGGGCGTTCAAGGCAAGCATCGTCGGTTATACCCGCTTCCTGGCCCCGACGACTCTGCGCGTCCAGCAGGAAAACCAGTCCGTGCGTCGTGGTGTGACCGAGCGCCCCTTCCGCTCACTCGAGGCGTCGGCCCTTTCGGCGGACGGCTTCATCCAGGCCGAACGCACCGGTGGCAACATCTACTATGCGCCGGACGCCGAGGTGCTGGCGGCCCCGGAGTTCCTGCGCGACCACTGCTTCTCGCTCGCCAGCGATCGCCGCAACCGCCGCGGGCTCATCGGCCTGGCCTTCGCGCCGGTAAGGACCCGTCGGCTTCCCGATGTGCGCGGTTCGTTCTGGATCGACAGCGCCACGCGTGAACTGCGACTGGTGGACTTCGGATACATCAACGTGCCGGAGTCGATCAGCCGCGGGGAGGCGCGGGGAGAGGTCCACTTCGCCGTGTCACCCAAGGGCACCTGGTACGTCTCGCGCTGGTTCATCCGCATGCCGGAGTTTGGCCGCAGTGACGCATCAGCCGGCGTGCCGGGCGGGACACGCCTCGAGGTGGTCCGCTACAAGGAAGAGGGCGGCGACGTCACACCAGACGGCGCCGCCGACCTGGTCCGAGTTGCCTCCATCACGGGCCGAGCGCTGGACAGCACGGGCTCGCGCCCGCTGGTCGGCGCCACAGTTCGTGTGTCCGGTACCGAGTACCGCGCGCGGGTGCGTTCCGATGGGCATTTCACGATCGACTCTCTCCCCGGTGGCGTCTATACACTACGCCTCGAGCACCCAGGTTACGACTCACTGGCGCTCCCCGCCGCGGAGCAAGAGTTGGAGGTGGCGCCGCAAGCGCGAGCCATCACCGTGCTGCAGGCCTCGCGGACAGTGCAGCTGCTTCGCACGCTCTGCGATATCCTCGAGTTCCCCGAGGAAACGGGTGTCCTCCGCGTGGTGGTGACCGACACCGCGGGGGCGCCGCAAGCCGCGACGCGAGTGCGCATCGGATTCGACACCTTCGAGTCCGGACCAACGCCCAATTCGATCGTCACCAGGCCCAAACTCCTGGAGGGTGAGACGGACGCCGGTGGCGCCCTCATGTTCTGTAACGTTGCGGCCCGTAAACCCGTACGCATCGAAGCCACGGTGGATGGTAAACGAGAACCGGTACGGCAGCAGGTGACGCTCCCCGCCGGCGGCATCCAGGCACTGGTGCTGAAGCCACGGTGAGCGTGCGTCGCGCTCTTGCCGTGCTGTTGATGTTTGCCGGCGGTCCCGCGGGCGCGCAGGTGGTGCGTGGTCGTGTCACCGAGCGTGTGACCGACGCGCCACTCGCCGGAGTGGTTCTTGAACTGCTGGGTGCGGGCCCGCTCAACACCGGGACACGCCTCGGCTCCGCCCTTTCCGCACGCGATGGCAGCTATGCCATCAGGCTGTCGTCGTCCGGGCCCGTCACGATCACCGCCAAGCGCATCGGCGTGAAACGCTTTGTCAGTGCCACGTTTCAGGTGGGCGAAGGCGAAACCGTCGTGCAGAACCTGATGATCGACGCGTTGTCGTATGCCCTCCCCGAGGTCACCGTGCTGGGGACCGCCACCTGCTCCGGTGATGCAAAGGAAGGCGCGCGCATTGGTGCGTTGTGGGACGATGTGCGCACGGCGTTGTTTGCCACCCAGATCTCCCTCCGCGACGAGCTTTTCAAGGCCTGGGTCACCCGTTATGTGCGCGAGCTGGAGCCGCGGAGTCGAAAGGTCCTCAGCGAAACACGCAGCCAGGCCACTGGCGTGGTCGCACGCCCCTTCCAAAGCGCCGTCAGCGCCGAGTCGCTCTCGGCCCGGGGTTACTGGCAGCCAGCGTCCGACGGTGGGTTCATCTACTATGGCCCTGACGCCGACGTGCTGCTCTCCGAAACGTTTGTCCGCGACCACTGCTTTCGCGAAGTCCGCAACCGCCGCGAGCGGCGCGGCATGGTGGGGATTCGCTTCGAGCCTGTGTCCGGGCGCTCCACAGCGGACATCGTCGGCACCATGTGGCTCGACGAACGATCGTCCGAGCTGCGCTTTGTGGAGTTTGGCTATCGCCCGGTCCCTGCGGGCACCGATTCCACGACGTCGGGCGGCGAAGTGCACTTCGCCCGTCTCCCCAGTGGGGCCTGGATCATCCGGAAGTGGTTCATTCGGCTTCCGGTGGTCGCGCGACCCACGGCACCGGTGTCCTCGCGACCCTCCTCGGCTCCGTGGGTGCTGGTACGGCCTGTGACCCTGCAGCTGCGTGAGGAAGGGGGCGATGTGTCCGCGGAGGCGCTGGTGCTCCAGAACTCCACGGTCAGTGTCCGCGGAATGGTGCGAGACAGCAGCGATCGCCCCCTCGCCGGGGCGCAGGTGCGTGTGGCCGGCACACGTTACACCACCGTCAGTAGCCCGACGGGGTCGTTCACACTCGACTCCATTCCCTTCGGCTCATGGACCATCCTCGCCGAGTCGGAGGGTTATGACGCGTTAGGCCTGGTGGCAGCCGAGTCGGTCATCGAGCTGAACGAGCGATCGGATTCACGTGTGACGCTGCGGGCCATCAACAACCGGCTCATGTACCAGCGTGTCTGTGCCGGTGACGCCGCACGATACGGGTATGGGGCGATTCGGGTCACCGTGCGGACGGCAGTGGGCGATTCGATTGTGCAACGTTTGCCGGTGGCGCTCAGCTGGATGGCGAAGCGCAATCGTTCCATGGGTATTGAAGCAGGGCCACAAACACGCGAGCTGCTTACCGACAGCAATGGCCGCCTGTCGATGTGCGGCCTCGATTCGGGACTTGAGATCTACGTCGTGGTAGCGCGCCCCGGTGGTGGAAGCGAACCCGCTCAGCTGCTGAAGGTGCCCGATCGAGGCGTTGTGGGCGTTGTCGTGCGGCTGGCCCCGGGCTCCTGACTCAGCCGCCTAACGCTTCCCATTCGTGCACGGGCCGGCCGGTTGCCGCGCGAGCCACATACCCCTCCACCACATCGGCCAGCGCCGCCGGCACATCGTGGGTTCGGCGCGCCCGATCGAGCCCCGCACGCATCCATCGCGCGCCCGTCTGCCGGCTCTCGATCCGTTCGCGAATTACACGCAGGAGACGCGTGATCTCCTCCTCCTCCACACCTAACGAGTTGAGCCCCTCCTCAGCCACGGGGAGCAGCTCGCGCGCCAGGGTCGACACACTGCGTTCCACCGGAGAGGGCGCCGTGGCCGTTGGCCACACCACCCGCGCGTCCACGCCATGCTGCGCAGCACGATAGAAGTTCCACTCGGCCAGCGCGAACGGGAGGCCGGACAGGAGATCATCGACGCGTGACGACAGTCCCACCGTCAGCCCGATGAGGAACGCCGCGTTCGCTGCCATATCGAGGGGTGTCGGACCAGCCGGGAGCGCGCGCATCTCGATGCGAAGGTGGCCGCCCTCACCGGGGTCGTAGATCGCCCGATTCCACCGCCAGACGGTGCTCTGATGCAGCCGCAACTCGCGGAGCGCGGGAACGCTGCCGGTGTCAGCAAGTCCATCTTCGCAGAGAGGCAGGATGGGGGCGAAAAGCGCCACCGATTCAGCGAACACTTCCCACACGTCTCGACGCACCCAGCCATGACCGAAGCCCACACGAGCGGGCGCACGCCAGCGCGTGGCGTCGAGATCACGATAGTCGAGCGATTGCTTGAACAGCGCCACCCGCGTTTCGTCCCAGAGCTGATGGCCAAGAAAGATCGGCGAGTTGGCGGACACGGCGAGCGCAATCGGGGTGGCCAGCTGCGCCGCGTTGTACATCCTGGCGAAGTCTGAGGGCGCAACTCGCAGATGCACCTGAAACGAGGTGTTCGCGCCTTCGAGGGCGATGTCAGGTGAATGGAGTGTGAGCGGGTCCTCGCCGTCGATGCGCACTTCGAACGGCGCGTGGCGGATACGACGCAGCCCTTCGTTGAGGGCGCGGTATCGCGGCAGGTCGGTCAGCGCATCCTGGGAGAGATCGTCTTCCGTCAGCGTGGGGAGTATGCCCACGGGAACGATGCGGCCGTCGAAGGTCGTCGCCGTGCGATTGAGTGAGGCCAGCGCATTGTGCAGTTCGAGCTGCAGTGCCGCGAATGGCCGGCCGCGCGCGGCGACCGGCGTCAGGTTGTACTCGAGATTGAACCGGTCGATCTCGAGGGTGAGATGCGGATCGAGATGTTTGGCGAGCAGCGCCCGATTCACCGGGAGCGCTTTGCCATGACGATCGATGATGCAGAGCTCCAGCTCGGCGCCAAGGGTGGTAGCGCCCTCCCCGAATCCGGGAGTGTCGAGGACCGCGCGAAGCTGCCCGAGTTGGGTGGTCAGCCGTTGAGCAAAACGCGCGAAGTCGGCGTCAGTGAACTGATCGGTGTTGAGGTCGCGGGCCACGATGAGCTCCTCTGCGCGAGTCGGCCGAGCCGGAGGGCCTCGGGACTGCACGATGGGCCCAACCGACGGCGACGAGGAGGGGAGATTCCCTGATCAGACGCGCGGGAACCTCGGACGTGGCGACCCCGGCAAAAACACGGGGCCGTCCCCGGGACTACTTGCCTCCGAAGCGCGCTGAGGCGTTGATGAACTCGCGGAAAACATGCCGGGTGTGCGGGTCGGTCATCTCGAACACCTCCGGATGCCACTGCACACCAACCAGAAAGTGATCGCTGGTCGACTCCACCGCCTCGATCAAACCATCCGGAGCGATCGCGGACGCCATGAGCGACGGCGCGAGAGTCTTTACGCCCTGATGGTGCATGCTGTTCACCGGAATACGCTCCATCTCCATCAGGTGCCGCAGACGCGAGCCCTTCGTGAGCGTGACCTCGTGCGCCAGATGGTCGCGATCGTACCCGTAGGTGGGGAAGTAGTCGTGTTTGATGGCCTCGGGATACTGGTCCTCGAGATCCTGGTAGAGCGATCCGCCTAACGTCACGTTGATGACCTGCAGCCCGCGGCACAGCCCGAGGAGGGGCTTGCTGTCTTCCACGGCCCACCGTGTCATCTGCATTTCGACGCGGTCACGGGCCCCGTCGATACGGCCGAGCTTGGGATGCGGGTCTTCGTTGAAGTACTTGGGATCGACATCCACGCCGCCGGGAATCAGGACGCCGTCACAGGCTTCGTACGCCCCACGCAGGGCTTCGGGCTCGTCGTCGAGCAGTGGCACGAGAATCGGCGCACCGCCAGCAAGCGCGACCGCGATGTAGTACCGCTGGTTCATCACATCGGACTGCGGCAGTCCGGCCGGAATTCCATCTATGGCCTGCAGCGTCTGCGTCGTGACGCCGATGATCGGACGTTTGGACATCGTCGTGGTAAACCCTCATCTGGTATTGAGTTACGCCGACTCCGGGGTCGCCGGATCGACCTCCCACCTGCCAGTCCCATCCCGCACAGCACTTCTGCCGTGCACTTCACGTGCCGGGCAGAACTTAGTACCCCGGTCACACGTCGGTAACCATTTCTCCATCACCAGACTCCGCGAAACCGTGGCGGGTTACTCCGCGCTCAGGATGAGTATCGACCACCTGCCTGGCAATCCGAGAGTTCCCCTACTGGACCGTCCAGTCTTCCCAAAGTGAAGCAAGTTCCCGTGTGTGTTCTGCCATCTGCCGTCTGCGATCTGCCGTCTGCCATCTGCCGTCTGTCTCGCCTCGTGCCGCGCTCACCTGTACACTTCCGGCGGCAATACCCATTCCGATCCGTTCCGGAGGCAAATCGCTTGTTCGCCCTGCCCCAGCTGCGCCGATGGTGGCCGCTCGCTTTTGCGATCGTCACGCTGCCAATCATCCTCCGGGCTCAGGACCCGCCCCCGAAGTTGAGTTCGGCGGACATCAAGGCCTTTGCCGTTGTGCACCTCGAGATCTCGCAGGTCCTCGACTCGGCCGACGCCAGACTTGCGCAAGCGAAGAACAAGACCGCCGACATGCAGCAGCGGCTGCGTGAACAGCTCCGCGAGCAGGTGTCGCGTGTGTTGCAGAAGCACGGACTCTCTGACGCCGAGTACCAGCGCCGTCGCTACGTCATGAGCACTGACAACGATGCGCGAAAGGAGTTCGATCAGGTCATCGCCCAACTCACAGGTGCACCACTTCCGGGACAGGTGGCTCGCCCTGCCGCTATCGCCGTGCCCGCGGGAGAGGCCGGCACACATCTGGGCCATGTGCTCAATGCGTTCAGCGACACACCCGACGGTATGGGTCTTCTGCCCGCCGCACTCGCCGAAGCCCGCATTGCCGTGCAGCATGCCGAACTCGCCTCACGCAACCCGTCGAATCTCGACGCGCTCAAGCTCCATGCGGGCCACGTGATCCACGCCCTGGACCCGACGATTGTCACCATGGGACCAGGACGTGGCTACGGTGTCAAACGCGCCGCAGCCGCAGTAGCCTCACACGCGGAGCTCGCAGCAAAGGCGCCGGGCGCTCCGGGTGCCGTCACCACACACATCGTGCATGTCCTGGCCGCGTGCAAAGGCGCCCAGGCCCGCGCCGATCAGGCGATTGCCCTCGCTCGTCAGGTGCAGTCGGCAACAAGCGCCGACGCCGCCGCTGCGCTGATCGGCCAGGTGCTGTCGATTGCCCAGCAGATTATTGCCGGTGTGGACGCCAACGCCGACGGGCGAATCACCTGGGACGAAAAGGAAGGGGGGCTCCAGCAAGTGCAGGAGCACGTGGGGTTCATGGTGCGGTAGACGGTAGACGGTAGACGGCAGACGAGAGCCTCGCCCGGAGGCCTACCTGCCTGATCGCACGCCGTCAAAAAGAACGGGAGCCAACTTGGGCCCCCGTTTCTTCCTGCCGTCTGTTGTCTGCCGTCTGAGTTAACAGGCCACGCAGCGATGGTTGTTCTTCGCGCCGAGCTTTTCCAGCAGGGCGATCGTCTCGGGGAACGGACGCAGGCGTTGCACAGGACCGTTAGCCATGTCCACCGTTGTGCGTCCGTTGCGGGCCACCGCCTTTACGTCGCCTCCCTTGCTGACGAGATAGAGAATCATCTCGTTGTCGCCCCGGGCCGCCGCGTGATGCATGGCCGTGTATCCGTTGTTGTCACGCTGATTCACGTCAGCGCCCAGCTCCTCCACCAGGTACTTGAGGGTGGGCATCCACCCCTCGGGGGCGTGACGATGGGCGTTGCCGGCGAAACCATTTCCGTAGCCCACACCCGCTGCGGTGTGAATGGGATACACACCAATGCCTGGTGGTACCGCCTTCGACGCCGAATCCATTTCGGGGCTCAGTCGCACCGGGGGTCCATCAAAGCCACCCCCTGCAAAGGCGGGACGCGCCGGCGCGGCAGCCGCACGTGCACGCGTCGCTGAGTCAGCAGGTGGTGCCCCGGTGGCCGCCGCGGGATTGCCGCGCGGAGCACGAGCTGCCACCTGACGGAACGAGGGAATGGTGTGGTCTGCTCCATGTTTCTTGAGCAGCTGCATCGCCTCGACATCGAGCGCATAGGCGGCACGCCAGAAGGGCGTGGTGCCGTCGAGGTACTCCAAACCGCAATTGCCGTTGCCGCAGTTGTTGTACCCGAAGAACCAGAGATTCTTCTTGAGACGCACGTTCACATCGGCGCCTTTGGCCAGCAACGCCTCCATCAGCTCGATGTGTGACGTCTTCTGAACCTGGACCGCTTGCGGCTGCGGATACCGCGACCGAGGCAGGTATGCGGTGTTGATCGTCGAGTACAGCGGTGCTGCACCTGTGTTGTTGGCGATGTTCACATTCGAGCCACGCGCAATCATCTGCATGGCAAGGTCAAAGTGGCCGCTGAATATCGCCTGCAGGAGCGGAGTGGTGCTGTCGCTGCCGCTGACAAGGTTGAGGTCGGCGCCGCCATCCATCAGTGCGAGGGCCGCCGCCATGTTGCCCTGCCTCGCCGCGTGATGCAGCGCGCTCAGCCCACCCATGTTGCCCACGGTCTTCGCAAATCCGGCCACCTGACCGTCGGAGGTGTCTTCCGCGACGGCGGCGAGGGGTCCGGAAGCTTTCTCGGTGAGCGCAGCCCGTCCGGCCGCGATGGCCTGCTGAATCTGTGTCGCGGTGAGGGCATTCGTTGGTGGCGCCTCCATCCCCGCGCGTGGACCAAACGGAGCGGGGGCCGGCGTGGCAGCAGCGTTAGGCGCGGCGGCGTTCGCCGAATCAGGACGAGCCGCAGCCGCCGGACGCGGCGGACCCCCTGGACGCTGGGCGGCCGCAGCCGCAGCGGCTGCCACCTGTGCGGCCTTGATCGAATCGCGTGTCTTTTCCGGCAACAGGGCCAGCAGCGTCTCGTTACGCTTGCGAGTCGCCGCTGCTTCGCGCGCTTCTTCAGCGGCCAGATCAACAGTTCTCGTGCGAATCGAGGGATCGGCCTTTGCCGCGAGCAGTGTCTTGATGACCGCCGCACGATCGGCGGCGGCGGCAAACATCAGCGGAGTTTGTCCCCACTCCTTCTCCAGCGCGTTCACGTCAGCCTTGGCATCGATGAGCGCACGCACCGCTTCGGCATTTCCCGACGCGGCCGCAAGATGCAACGGGGTCGCCCCACTGCCAGACAGCACATTCGGGTCACTGCCGGCCTTGAGCAAGGCGCGCATCACACCGGCCTGACCCTTTCGGCTGGCCACGTGTAGGGGTGTGTAGGCGCCGAGCCGAGTGGTCGCCTTGAGGTTGGCGCCCTGCTTGATGAGCGCCTCGGCCATCACCGCATCACCGCGCTCGGCGGCGAGATGCAGTGGTGTCATGCCATCGCCCGACGTCGCGTTGACATTCGCGCGCGCGGCCACCACCGGACGTGCACGCACCACGTCACCCTGCTGCCCCTCTGCCACCCGAGCACCGGCCACCAGAATCACTCCGGCCAGTGCCCACTGTCTCGTCGCCATCGCCATGGCCGTGTCTCCTAACCGTTCAGAGAGAAGGAGCAGGTACTGTCACCAAAGGTCTTGATGTCGTCCATGCCCAGCGTGTGCAGCATCGACAGGAAGACGTCGGCCATCGGCGTGCCATCGGGTGCCTTGAGATGCAGGTTGCCATTCAGGCGACCATTCCCACCACCAAGGAGCAGGAGCGGGCAGCGACGGTGATTGTGGATATTCCCGTCGGCCATGGGCGAGCCGTACACAATCATCGTTTTGTCGAGGAGTGTGCTGTCCCCTTCCTGCACGTTCTTCAGCTTCTCCATGAAGTACGGCAGCATGGCCACGTGGTACTTGTTGATCGTGTTGAAGTCGAGAATGGCCGCTTCACGTCCACCATGGTGCGATGCCGGATGATATCCCTTGTTTGTGCCGCTTTCGGGGTAGGTGCGGCTCGACGAGTCGCGCCCCGTCTTGAAGGAGAACACCCGGGTCATATCCGACTCGAAGGCCAGCACCTGGAAGTCGAACATCAGCTTCATGTGCTCTTCGAAGGAGTCGGGCACGCCGGCCGGCGCTTCGGGGAGGAGACGTTCCTCGCCACTGCGGTTGCGTGCTTCCACCTGCTGGATGCGGCGCTCGAGCTCGCGGATGTTTTCCAGGTACTGGTCGAGGCGCACGCGATCGCTGGCGCCCAGTTCGCGCTTGAGCGACGCGGCCTCACTCACGATCCAGTCGAGGATGCTGCCGTTTTCCTTGCGGCGGGCGGCTCGATCGGAGTTGTTGGCACCGGCGCCGAACAACATGTCGAATGCCACCCGCGGATTGCGAATCATCGGCAGCGGCTCGGTCGGCGAGGCCCAGCTGATGGTATCGGTGTAGGCGCAGGCGTAGTTGTAGTAACACCCGCCGGCCTGATCGAGGTTCTCGATGCACAGCTGCATCGACGGGATCGCGGTGTCGCCACCAATGCGCCGGGCCACGATCTGGTCGAACGAGGTGCCGACGTAGACGTCGGATCCCTGTGTCTGTTTGGGGTGTGACTGTGTGAGGAACACCGCGCTCGAGCGGAAGTGATCGCCCCCGATTTCGGGTGCATCAAACGCCTCGGCCATCCGCACGTCGGTGTTGCTGACGATCGTGAGGTACTTCCTCCAGGCTTCCAGCGGCTGGAGCGCACCTTCGGGGTTGAGCGTGAACTGGCGGCCCACTTCGGCAGGGGCCCAGAGGTTCTTGCTCGCCCCCCAGGCGCTACTGCCGGCGGCACCATGCACAAACTCGATGCAGACCATGCGGGTCTTGTCTGCCGCCGCCGCTGCAGCCGGAGACCGGAAGAGGCGCCCGACCGGCTTCATGGCGTCGAGATAGGGGAGCGCGACGCTGGCGCCCACGCCCTGCAGAAACGTGCGCCGGTGCAGCGTCTTGTTGCTCAAGTAGGACATCGCCTTGATCCTGGTGAATGGTTCACGAATGCCGGTCTCGCACCACCAACTCCCGATGGCTCGGGCTGCCTTTCTGCCGTCTGCCGTCTGCCGTCTGGATACGCCCCTACGGAGAATCCGCCACCGCCTCCACTCGCTTGCTGCGGAAGGCCTGGCTGTTGACTACACCCATCACAAACGATGAAAAGCGATACTGCCTGGCCTGGGCGTCGCGGGTGATCGCGCGGACCGTCGGCTGGTCGTAGTCCTCGACGCGGCGTCCGATGGCGTAGGCCATGAGGTTCTCCGTGAACGAGCGGACCAGCGGCGCGGGGCGTGACACCAGCCAGCGGTTCAGTTCGGCCGCGGTGGCGACGTTGGTGCCGTCGTAGGTCTGGCCCCGCGTGTCGAGCGCGGCGCCGTTCTCCCGATAGCGCAGTTTGCCCGTGACATCGAAGTTGTCGAGGGCCAGGCCGAGTGGGTCCATGTACTGGTGACACGATTTGCACGTCGGGTTGGCGCGATGCATCTCCATGCGCTGCCGCGTGGTGAGCACCTTGCCGTCTTTGGATCCCACGGTCTGCTCGAGGTCCGGCACGTTGGGCGGTGGTGGCGGTGGGGGTGTGCCCAGCAGCACCTCCATCACCCACTTGCCGCGAAGCACCGGCGAGGTGCGATTACCTAACGAGGTCTGCACCAGGATGCTGCCATGACCGAGAATACCACGACGTGACTCGTCGGGGTACATCACCTTCCGGAACTCGGGACCTGCGACGTCCGGAATGCCGTAGTGACGGGCCAGCCGCTCGTTGACAAAAGTGTAGTCAGCCGTGAGCAGGTCGAGCACGTTGCGGTCACTGCGGACGATGTCATTGAAGAGCAGTTCGGTCTCGCGCTGCATGGCGTTGGCCAGCTGCAGGTCGAAATCGGGGAAGAAGAAGGCATCTGGGTGCACCTTCTCCAGGTCCTGGAGACGCAACCACTGGGCGGCGAAGCGTGTGGACAGTGCTTCGGCGCGCGCATCGGCCAGGAGGCGTTTGACCTCGCGCTCGAAGACGGCCGGAGCCGACAGTCGCTTCTCTCGCGCGAGGGTCAGCAGCCGGTCGTCGGGAATCGTCCCCCATAGGAAAAACGAGAGCCGCGAGGCGAGCTCGAAATCGTTGAGCTTGTAATCCGACCCTTCCGCCAGACCGGCCGGCACCGGCTCGAAACGGAAGACAAACTGCGGACTGGCCAGCATCGCCTGCAGTGCCGTGCGCACCCCATCCTCGAAGGCCACCGGCGTTCCGGCCGCGGCCGCGCGATCGTAGAACCCAAGCAGGCTGCTCCGCTCACGTTCGGTGAGGGGACGCCGCCAGGCGCGAGTGCCGAGCCGCGAGATGATCTGCGCGGCGCAGGCACGTTGTGCCGCCTTGCCGGTGGGCCGGCAGGTGAAGATGCGGCGTCGACTTTCGGTTTCGGAGATGCCCGTCACGTTGCGCGGGCCCGTGATGGCCACTTCCATCACGTTAGGCAACTCGGTGCTTCCCGTGCTGGCCGTGCCGGCCGATGCGCGTGACCAGTCGTGCGGCTTGATGAGATCTTCGTACGGGCCTTCGGAACGGCGAATGAAGGCCACCGACACCTTGTGCTGCCCAGCGGCGATTTTCAGCGGCTCGCTGCGCACCCAGTCGGCTCCCGCCGGGGCATCGGCCGACGCACCGTTGCGCGCGATCCCCTTTTCGTACATCAGCTGGGCGACCTGCACCCCGTCGATCGTGATGTCGATGTCCTCGAAGCGGCCCGCAGTGCCACCCCCGATGTTGATCTTGAACTCGTATTCACCGTCTGCGGGGAAGCTGTGGGTCATGGCAATCCCACCGCGGGCGCCATACGGTGTGCCCTCAACGTGATCCCACGGATGTTGCGACGCAAAGGGAGAAGTCTTGTAGACCCCCTGCGTCAGGGCCGCACTGCGATCGCCCACGGCGATGCGCGAAACCGCGGCGGCTGCGTTGAGGTAGGCCTCGAGCAGGGTCGGCGACATCGCCTGGACATCGGCGATGTTGTCGAAGTTGGCACTTTTGGTGTCGAGCGGGAGATAGTCACCGGCGCTGATCTCCACGCCGAACAGGTCGCGAATCGCGCGCTCGTACTCGGGGCGATTCATCCGCTGAAATGGCCGGCTCCCCGGGTTCACCGGCGCCGCCCGATCAATCGTCTCCTCGAGCGTCGTGGCCAGCGAGGCAAGGCTGTCGCCCTTTGGCCGCCGCGAACCCGGTGGAGGCATCATGTCCGCGCGCAGTTTGCGGATGATCTTTTCAGAGACAACGACGTTGCTGTGCGCACCACCCACCGAGAAGCCCGCCAGGGAAAGATTCCCGCGCTTCTGCGTGGCGCTGTGGCAACTCGCGGCGCAGTACCGCTGCACCACGTCGTCCAACGCGGCCACGTCAGCCGCGCGACGCGAGGGAGAATGGCCGGTCAACGGCAACCGCGGCCTGGGTGGTGCCCCTTCGGACGTCAGCGCGAGTGCAGCGCCAACCGCTGCAACAGCCAGCACCAGTTTCATGCAGTAGCGTCTCCCCTCTCCTTCTTCAGGAGAGGCGTGCGGATCGGTTCGTCACAGGCCATACAATAGAGGGCGCGGGCCAGCAATACGCAACGCGAAGCGCGGCCGTTCCGTTGTCGGATCAGGTATGCAGCTGTGCCTGGGATCGACCCGTCGATCGCTTCCGGCCCGTCTCCGCGGACCTTTCACAGCTGGCGGCGCGCCGGGACGTCCGTTGACTCGACATTCCAGCGCGCGTTCGCTGCCACACGCATGTCGACACCATGGCGGCATCATGGACTATCCATGAGGCCAGTACAGCCGCTATCTGGCGCCGGGATGGTCGCTACTGGATAAGGTGGCTCAGGACCCAGACGGCCACCTTGAAGCCAGCAGCCGAAGTAGTCAGGGCGAATCGACCGTAGGTATCACTCACGGCCCCTCGCTAGGTCAGCACGCCCTCTTCTGTCTCCCGGATCAGCTGATCCACCACCGCCTTCGTGTCGTTTCCGGCCGCGTGGTACGCCTTGATCTGCCGGTCCGCACTCGATCCCTCCTTGAGGATCGTGTAGGCGTACTCGACTTGTTGGCGGGTCCCCAGCTCATCCAGCACATCGCCAATGAACCACTCGATCAATTCCTGGATGAGCTGCCCGGCCGGCAGTTCGACGCCCTTGCCGAAGTCGATGAGCTTGCCGTCGAGCCCGTAGCGCACCGCACGCCACTTGTTCTCGTCGATGAGTTCCGAGCTGTACACGCGGAACGTGGTGTTGTCCCGGCGCATCTTCCAGAGTTTGTACACGAGGGCCTGCAGGATGGCGGCGATACACACCGCCTCGTCCACCCGCGTGCACACGTCGCAGATGCGGAACTCGAGCGTCGGGAAGGTGTGATGCGGGCGAACATCCCACCAGATCTTTGAGCCGTTAGGTATGCACCCGGTGTCGACCAGCGTCTTGAGGTACTGTTCGTATTCGGTCCACGACGGAATGAACCGCGGCACACCGGTGCGCGGGAACGCGCGAAACACCGCGCTCCGATAGGACTTGAGACCGGTGAGCCGGTTGATCCAGAAGGGTGAGCTGGTCGAGAGACAGAGGATGTGCGGCAGGAAGTACCGCGACACGTTGCAGGCGTCGATCAGGAAGTCCTTGTCCTCGATACCGATGTGGACATGGGTGCCGAAGATCAGCAGCTGCTGCGCCAGCTGCTGCATGGCTTCCTTTGTCCCCACATAGCGGTCGAGCTGCGTGATTTCCTGGTCGGCCCAGTGGGAAAACGGGTGTGTGCCCGCCGCTGCAATCTTGTAGCCTTTGCGGGCCGCCAGCTCCATGACGCCTTTGCGCAGCTCCACCAGCTGGGCCTTCACCTCCTGCGGTGTTCTGCAGACGGTCGTGCCCACTTCCACAATGCTCTGGTGGAGTTCGGGCTTCACCTGGCCGAGGATGAGGTGATCGGCCTCGAGGATCTGGGTGATGTACGACGTGAGCGCGCGGCTCTTGGGGTCGATGATCTGGTACTCTTCTTCGACACCGATGGTCAGGCTGGGGGCCTTCATGCGTCAGCTCCTGGGTTGCACCACAAAAGTGGGGACGGTGCTGCCACCGCCGGCCGTGACATTCAGCAGCTTGGCGGTTGAGAGGCGCGTCAGAATCCCCTCCATGTACCGGCCATTCGTAATGAAGGGCGCGGTGTCGAGCATCCGGTCATAGGTGTGCAAAGCACCATCCACCCAACTGGGATACGCCTCGGCGGGGATAGGCACCTTTTCCTGCACAATGAATGGCAACCGCAGGGCATCCTGCACCGCCCTTTCCCATTCGCTGTCGTCCACCGTCCAGCCTAACGTGATGCCCTTACCTCCGTAGTCGTCGTTCGGCTTGAGCACCAGCTGTTCGCGGTTCGCATGCATCCAGGGCACGAGGTCGACCGTTACCCCGCCGTAGGTCGTCCGGCGCTCGGCGACAACCCGCGTCCACGGAATGCAGGCATGGATGGCGTCGAGATCCTCGGCGGTGAAGGTGCTGGCATTGGCTTCGTCGCTCAGCACGGCCAATGACGCCTTCTTGTGCAGGATCTTGCAGTGGAAGCCGTCGACCATACACACCGCACCGTCGCGGACGGCGCGCACGACATCGTGCTCCATCCCGCAGGTCTCGATGAGTTCCGAGATCAGTACCCGTTTGTAGATGAGATCGATCGGGGCGCCCTGACTCCAGAGTTTGCCGCCTCGGTACTCGCAACGGCGAGGGTCATCAATGACGGCTTCGAGCCCCAGCTTGCGGAAGTGCTCCTGATACAACTCGAACTCGCTCCGCGTCGGCACGTCGTCCCAGTCCAGAATGCCGATCCGCGGCGCGCGGCGGCTTCCACTGAACTGATGCCATGCCCCGAGGACCGCACCGACCACACCAGGGGTGGCAGGCAGCGTCATCACATCGTGTGTTGCCGCAAATGCACGAGTCACCGGCGCATCGAGAAACGCCTCGGCGAGTGCATCACAGTAGGCGGCGCCCGCCGGCGTCTCTCCGTTGTACTCGGTGAGGCCAAGCGATCCACTTCCCCCCGGCACGTAGAAGAAGTCGAGTCGCGAGGTCGGGCTGGGGTGCGCGTACCGCAGCGGGTCACCCAGCAGAGTCTCTTCCCAGTCGAGCAATCCGAATTGCGCCCGGAAGGCAGAGTCCTGAATGGCGCGGTCGTACGCCTTCTGGAACGCATGCATGAGCGGCACGATCCGGTGCTGCAACTGCTGCACTTCGGTTGGGGTTGTCAACCGGGGGCGCAGCACGGTGCACAGCGCACGCCCGCCAAAGGTCAGCCCGCGTCTTGCGAGCGCCGACTCGATGTGGGCATGTGTTGCCTCAGCCACTTCTGGCGTGAGCAGTGCATGCCAGGCGTCGGCGAGCGGAGGCACGGGAAGCACGGGAGGCACGGGAGGCACGGGAGGCACGCGGGCTATCGACCGGCGGTGAAGAGGGCACTCCACTTGGCTTCCACCGCCGTACGGCGAGGGTTCTTCGCCAGCTTGATGGCGAGATTGGCCATGTGTGTCACCACCCACTCGAAGTACGTCGGCGTCAGCGAATAGATGTCCATGTCCGGCGCGCAGTTCATGAAGTCGATGGCATAAGGCACTCCATCGCGAATCGTGAACTCGAGCGAGTTCATGTCGTAGCCAAGCGCACCGCAGAGTGTGCGGCAATCGCGCACGACCCGGTCCTTCATGGTCGGCGTGAGGTAGTCGTCGTCCACGATGTACTTGCGGGCACGGGGATCGTACTGCATCACCAGCACCTCTTCCTGCCCCAGGCAGAGACACCGCACGAACTGCTCCCACTGCACCATCTCCTGCACGATCATGGTGAGCAGCCCGGAGTCGTCGTAGTTGCGAATGAGCTCTTCGACGGTGTGGCAGACATACACTTCCTTCCATCCGCCGCCGTGTGCGTCCTTGAGGATGCAGGGCATCCCCACATACTCCGCAATCTCGTTCCAGTCGAGGGGAAAGCGGAGATTGCGCAGCGACTCACCGGGAATGATGCCGGGCACGTAGGCCTTGTTCGGCAGCACGACCGTCTTGGGTGATGCCACTCCGAGTTTGTGCGCCAGCGCGGCACCGAAGAACTTGTCGTCGGCGGTCCACATGAAGGGGTTGTTGATGACCGTGCGCCCCTCGAGGACCGCCTTCTTGAGGTAGGAGCGGTACATCGGCACCTCGTGCGAGATCCGATCGATCAGCACGTCATAGGGCACCGGCCCGTCGTGGTGATCGCCGCCCATCACGGCAAACTCGGCCACCACACCCTGGTCGCGTTTGTTGACTTCTTCGATGAATGCAGGAGGCCAGCTCCACTCGCGGCCCACTACCAGCCCAACACGTTTCGTCATCGCGTCCTCGTTATCTGGTTCCGTGCCTGTTCGTGCTTCCCGTGCCTCCCGTGCCTCTCGTGCTTCTCAGTCGTGCCCCCCCACATACTGTACAATCATCTTCTCCCAGTACGGCCAGTCGTGGGCGTTGCCTTCCCATTCGCGCAGCGCATTCCCGACCCCCTTGCCCCACAACATTCCGGAGAAGCTCTTGTTCTGCTCGTAGTGCGGATCGTGTTTGCCGATGGCGATAATGATGTCCTGCCGGCGCATGGCCGAGAGCCGGCCATGATCGTTCTCGAAGGAGACAAACGACGCAGGATTGGCCGCATGCACATTCTGATCGCTGTACCCGCCCACCATGCCGTCGATGTCGTACATCCCGCTCATCCCGATGATGCGATGGAAATGCCCGGGATTGCGCAGGCCGATGCTCATGGCGTGAAAGGCACCGAAACTCGCGCCGGTCGCAATCACAAAGGGATTGCCGTTGACATGCTGCGTGAAGGGGAGCAGTTCGTCGCGGATGTAGGCATCGTATCGCAAGTGCTGCCACGCACGATCGCCGGGATGCCGCTTTTTGTCATACCAGCTGGCGTCGTGGTTGGTGTCGACACACCAGAGTTGCAACCACCCGCGCGCCAGATGTTCACGGAGCACGTCCGGCATGTAGCGGTTGGGCCATTCGTTGTGATTGCCCATCGTTGTCGGGAAGGCAATCAGACGGGCCCCACCCCAGCCGAACCAGCGCACGTGCATGTGTCGCCCCACCGACGGGCTGTACCACGAATGATGATGTCCGGGGACTCGCGTGCTCATGCTTCGTCGTCGTGTTCGTTAAGCAGAAACGGGAGTGCAGTGCGGAGCCGGCGGCCCCACGCTGCCTCGTTATGCATGCCTTCCTTGTCCTCCACCCACATCAGGTCGCGACCTGGCTCGTTGAACTTCGTCTGGAGCAAGTCCCGCATGGCCCTGGCGTTGGCCAGAGTCCCCGCCCCTTCCTTCATCCCGACATCGAGGTAGATCCGTCCGCGAACGTTGGGCGCTTCCTTCACATAGGGGAAGATCCCCCCCTCGGCGAACCAGAGCGCGGGACTCATGATGCCGGCAAAGCCAAAGCGACCAGGGGCGCGGAAAAACGCATAGAGCGAGATCAGCCCGCCCAGCGACGAACCGACGATGCCGGTGGACTCGCGGTCCGGGCGGGTCCGATAGCGAGCGTCGATCATCGGCTTGAGGGTGTGCAGCAGAAAGTCGACGTAGGCGTCGCCCCCACCGCCTCCATGTCGGGGATCATGGAAGGGGGAGTACTCCTTCATGCGGTCGACGCCCATGTTGGGGATGGCGACCACAATTGCGCGCCGCCCGCGCCGCGCCGCCCGAGCCAGCGCATGATCCACCCCCCATTCCCCCGCAAAGCTGGTGGAGGGGTCAAAGAGGTTCTGCCCGTCGTGCATGTAAATGACGGGGAATGGGCGATCCCCGCGCGCGTAGGAGGCCGGGGTGTAGACGAGGACATCGCGGCGGTTGCCGAGCTCCGGACTGTAGACGTCGTGAATGACGTCGAGTGTCCCGGGAGCGGGTTTCCCTCGCGCCGACCACTTGTCAACAAAACTCTTGCTGAGGGTCATCGAGACGCATGATAACGCGCCTCAGTCGCGCCGGTACCACCCTGCCCTGGCGAAACGTGGAGTGCCCGTGGTGGGGTTCCCGACAAGCCGACCCCTCGGCTCCGTGGGCCCTTCTACCTGACTAGCCTGGCGAGCAGCCTCACGGGGACCACCCCGCATCGATCCCTGTTTTCGCGCACGGCATTTCGGCGCCACGTCGCGTACCCAGGCGCGCTCACCGACACCTCATCCGAGGGGTGCCGGTGAGGCTGTCCTGGACGAGCACGAGGACAGCCCCGTCAGAACCGGGGCGGCTGGAGAGCTCCTCACTGGTCCGGCATCCGGCCACCGCGGCAGCCATCAACATCGCGGAGGTGCCTGGTGATACTGCACAGCGTTCAATGGACATCAGAGGTTGGCTCAGCTTCTGGCGTGAACACGCGGACCCGACAAGGGCCCAATCGTTAGTTGGCACACCAATCACCGAAGGCAACCAGGTGGGATCAAAAGTCCGCCAGCAAGCTCAAGAGCTCGTGGCGAACTCAACGATTCAAAGGTCTACCTCAATGCTGCTGGCGGACGCTCACGCGAGCAGGATGCCGGCAACCCTCTCAGCTGGCGTAGAGACGCAGGTCGGTGCCAAAGGCATCGGACATGTCGAAACAGGCCTGCTGATCGGGGTGACGGACCGTGACATAGCCGTCAGACACCAGCGTCAGGATCCAGTTGCGGCGTGGCGCGCCGATGGGAAGCAGATCCATATGGACGACATGTTCCCCGTAACGCTCCAGCAGATGCTGCAAGCCCTCGATGCGCTGAATGCGCCCCTGCCCCTCGGCGCGCTTGAAGATGTTGGTGACGTTGTACTTCCGTTCGGTCGAGACCGAGAACGTGCCCTTGAGGTCGGCCTCGGCATACCCGGTGTAGAGATCGACGTCCCCCACGTAGTTCATGAGATCGACGGTGTGCGCGCCGGGCGGGCGCGCGGCAATCTCCCCGAAGATGGCTTCGCCTTTCGGCGTGTAGAACCATTCCATGTGCGTGAAACCCGTCCCGAAATTCATCGCCTTGAGCACGTCATGCCCCAGCGCGATCCCCTGCTGCACAATGGGTGTGGACAGATCGCGCAAGGCGATGGTCTGCGGTGAAATCCACTCGGTGCTGCGTGCCACGAGCGGGTTGGGGCGGTAGTAGCAGACATTTTCGTAGACGATGCGGCCATCGATGCAGATGGTGTCGTAGGTGTACTCATCACCCTCGATGAACTCCTCGACATTCACCTCGTCGTACGTGGTCACGCGGGACAACGCCGCGTCGAGTTCTTCCATTGACCCGGCGCGAATGGTGTCCATGGATCCCGCGCCGGAAATCGGTTTGACGATGACGGGAAAACCGATCTGCTCAGCAGCTTCACGCACCTGCGCAATCGAAGTGGCCGAGGCGTGACGGGCCGTGCGAATGCCCGCCTTCACCACCACCTGCTTCATCAGGTCCTTGTTGCGGAAGGTGTTGGCATGCTCAACACCCATCCCCGGAATCCCCAGCGCTTCACGGATTTTGGCCGCCATCACCACACCCGGTTCCCACATGCACACCACACGATCGATGGTGTGATTGCCCACTCCAGCCACAATCTGGCGTACCACCGCATCTTCGTCGGTGAAATTGGGTGTGCGGAGGTAGCCCGAGAGATGCTGCCGTGTGAGCGCGGGAAGATCCTGCTCGGGGACATCGCTGACGCCGTAGACCTTGGCGCCGTGCAGCGAGAGTCCGCGGCAGAAGTAGGGCATTTCGCCGGGATACCCCGGGGCGAGCATGATGACATTCATAAGATCGGAAGCACGGGTGGCACGGGTGGCATGGGAAGCACGCGGGGCGAAAACAATCTCAGCCCAATTCTACACGGATGGTGCTGATGATCTTCATTATGGCCTGCTCTACACGTTCGGTCTTTGGATGCCGGACGATGATATAGCCGTCCCCTTCATAACTCGTTGACGGCGTGGCGCCGATCTGGGGCATCTTGAAATCGACAACCAGATCTCCAACTGCGCGCTGCACCTCGGCGACCCCATGGACCTTGACCACCTGGCCCTGACCCTGGCCACGCAGGAAGGCGGCCCCGGCCGCGTACTTGCGCTGCGGCGCGCGGAACTCGTCGTACACCATCGTCCGGGTCCATTCCTGCACCAGATCGAACTCGTTGGCCCGTGACATCAGCGTCGTGATCTGTGCACCGGGGGGCCGAGCCGCTACCTCGGAAATGGCGATCGATCCGTCCTTGCGGCGGAACCACTCCATGTGCGTGATCCCTGTCTGCATCCCCAGCACATCGAGGGCGCTGCGTCCGGCCGCGCGGATATCGTCGTACTCCTTCTCGTCGACTTCGCGTGGCAGCACAATGCTCCACTGCACCCAGGGATTTTCGATGACCGTGAGTGGAGTGGGGTAATAGTGCGACAACGAGTGCCAGACGTGCTTCCCATTGATCGTGATGGTCTCGAACGAGTGTTCCTCGCCCACCACAAACTCTTCGAGCAGAACCGGGTTCGCGGCGCTCGGTGGCGACTGGGTCAGCGCGCGTCGCAGCTGATCGAGTGACTCCACGCGGTAGGTCGACACCGCCCCCGCACCGGCCGGCGGTTTGACAACAATCGGAAAGCCGGAATGTTCGGCGAACGCGACGGCCTCGGCCAGCGACGCCGCCAGCCGATGACGTGCGCAGGGCAAACCCGCCTCCCGCAGCAAGGTCTTCATGCGCGCCTTGTCGCGGAAGTTGGCCGCCACGTCGGCTGTCATGCCCGGGATGCCGAGTGCCTGACGCGCTTCGGCGAGTGGCCCCTGCAAATGTTCAAAGGCGCCGAACAACCGGTGGATCGGTGCGTGCCGGGTCTGCAGTTCGCGGGCAGCCCACAGCAGCTGGTTCACATCGAGGATGTTGTCGACACGCCAGTGCGCGGCGCGGCCCCGCAGGTGGCGCATCTTGTCGTCGCCGTCCTGGGTGATCACCCCGAGCTGCACGTCGGGCAGGTTCGCGGCCGCATCGATCATGCGAAACGCGTTGTCCGAGAGGAGCGGGGCGGCAAAGATGACAAACGGCATGGATACCGGGCTCGGTCGAGTGGTCGAAGGTGGCACGATCCGGGTTCAGGGGGAAGCCTCCCGGGCTACCGCGTCATCGGCCCGTTTCCGACGCCTGAAAGCCGAGTCTGAGACCAAGCGATTGGATGCGAGTCCTATCTGTCGCTGACGCCCGCTGCCACACCGTCCAGAAAGCGGTCTGTGCGTCGAAGGGAATGTTGGTCTCGAGCTGGACGAAGAGGTCGAGCGCAGCGTCGGCGACGTCCAGTCGGTCGTGGGTAATTCCCCCACTCAGGCGGGAGACGGCGCGGGTGAGCGCGACGGCGACCAGACCACGGAATGAGGCCTCTCCGCTGGCGAGATGATCCAGTTCGTGTGCCGTGAGACACCTGGGCAATAACGCGCGCCGCAATGCGCCCCGCACACCCAGTCGCGCCCGCTCGGGCAGCTCGCCCAGGGGCACTTCGGTGACCGAGGTGCCAGCGGTGACGCGGTAGGCAACATCGGCGGCCGAACGTCGCATCTCCGACACCTGAAAGGTTTCTGCGCGTCCGGTTTGCCGCGACACCACGTGCACCACGTGGCCGTCCACGGTGGCATCGTAACCCGGGGGAAGGTGATGCTCCACATCGAGGGCGAAGGCCCGCAGCGCTGCCGCCGCGGCCGCCACACGCACCGGGGCAGCGATGGCGTGTGCGATCTCGTCATACACCCGCGCGCCATTGCCCACAGATGTCTGGTTGCTGGTCGCCGTGCCTAACGTGGCGCGCAGTGGTGGTTCCAGCGTGGCCGCCGCCCCCGACAACGCCACCGCACGTGAGGCATACCGCAACACCTGACGCGGCTCGATCCCCCCGATGTCGTCGAAAAACCAGGCGCACGAGGTAAACATCCGCAGCGCATCGCGTTCCATCTCCAGCAGCTCCACACCACGCGCCCTCGCCTCGGCCGAAAGACCGGGACGCATGAGACGACCGAGGACCGTGTTGCGCACATGGGGATCGCGCGATCCGACGATCTCGCCATAGTGGTCCCGTGCCGTCCAGGGATCGGTGAAACAGGACGCGCCTTCCTTCTCGAACACGTCGTGCAGTCCCGCGGCCAGCGCATCGAGACCGTCACGGAGCGGAGTGCGCCACTCCTGGCTGGGGTTGGCGCGTGTGTCCATGCGGCAGCCGCAGTTTGAGCGCCACCGTTCCACACCATGCGCGCAGCTCCACGCACTCGGCGCCACCAGCTCCACCTCGTGTGTTGCGGGATACTGGGCGAGGAATGCCGCGTAGTTGGTCACCACGGTGCCGCGTGCCCGCGACTGCTCCAGCACATAGGCCAATGCCATTTCGGCAAACTTGTGATGGTGCCCGTAGGTCTCACCATCGGTGGCGGCCGAAACAAGCAGAGGATCGTTTGACGTGGCGGGCGCATCGCCTTCGGCGCGGGCTGATGGTGACTGACCGTGGATGGCTTGCAGCCACGCCCCGGTGTCGCGCACCAGACCACCAAAGCCGATGCCATGCGACATGTCGCCATGGTATGGAAAGAGCGCAATCTCCCGCCCGTTTTCCGTCACATATCGGCCCGGGCGTCCGTCAGGAGGAACTGCTTTCACCTGGTAGGGTGCCAGGACCGTGAAGGTGATCCCTTCCTGCGCCAGGACATCGAGGGTTTCGTCATCGACGGCGGTCTCGGGAAGCCACATGCCCTGCGGGTCACGACCGTAGCGGCGGCGGAAGTCGGCCTTGCCCCAGCGCACTTCTGTGACCTTGTCCCGGCGTGAAGCCAGCGGGAGAATGACATGGTGGTAGGGCTGCGCCATCGCGTTCCCGTAGCCGAGTCGGACCACACTCGCGTGATCGGCCTCGAGAATGCGCTGATACGTGTCGGTGGCGTGTTGCTCCATCCACTCGAACAACGTGGCCCCGACGTTGAACGACATCCACTCGAGCGTGTTCACCACCCTGATGATGCGGCCCTGATCGGCATTGATGCGGGCCGCTGTCACGGCACGGTAACACTCGCGTTCGATGCGCTGGTTCCAGTCGTGGTAGGGCGCAGCACTCGGCTCGGCGTCCACGTCGTCGAAGAGCGGATTCTCGCGCGGCGGCTGGTAGAAGTGCGAGTGAATGATGAGATGTCGCTTCACGAGACGGAAACCCTGAGCGCCTGCTCTATTGAAGGGAGGATGTCGCGAAAGAGATCGTCGCGCGCATGAAGCTCGGCCGCACGCGCGACGCCACGCCCCACATCGTGACCCGCCAGACCATCGGCGAGAATGCCCAACAACTCGGTGCAGTCTGCGGCATGTCCCTCAAACCGCGCTGTGGCGTAATCCGCGACGGCGCCAGTGGTGATGATGAACTGCCAGTCGGAGGACTGCAGGAGAAGAAGTGATCGGGCAGCCTGTGCCAGCACGCCATGAAGCGAAGGAACCGCCAGCGCCTGACGTGCAGTGTTCCAGAATCTGTTCTCGAGCTCCCAGATGACTGGCCAGGTGAAGGCGACCTCGTCGCTCATCCACATGGAGTAGTCCCCGTCCTTGCCCCACGATCCATCCACCAGTGGGAGGGCCGCCGGTGTGCCATGCTGATCGAGATGTTGCGCCGCGGTTGCTGCCCGAATGCCGTGCTGCTCGGGGAGCGCACTGTAGAGCGCTCCGAGGAACTCCGGGCCTTCAAACCACCAGTGGCCGAGCAGTTCCGTATCGAAGGGCGCGACGATCACCGAGCCCTCGTGGCGCGGGCGGACGTCGTGCAGCTCGCCGAGGAGTGCGGCGAAGTGCGCCGCGTGTGTGCGCGTGCGCGCCACCGCCTCGTCAGGCACATACACGGCCTTGTCACCCAGGTCGTGCTCGCGTGACGTCACGCGCCAGAGGCGGAGTCCTTCGGGCCAACGAATCTTGTGGAACTCGAGATACACTCCGTCACCAGGGTATCCGCCGTAGCGATTCCACACCTGCTCCGATGACCGGGGATCGCGCACAAAGGCCGCCACCTGACGAGCATCGTCGATGCCGGTGACCCGGTACGCGACATGTGGGGTGTGCTGCCGCAGCTCGCCATTCCCGGCCGGCTTTCGCAAATCGGGGGGCAACCCGAACCGCGCTCCATACACGCCTAACGGCTCACCGGCCCGCGCCATGTGCGAATCGGCAAAGAAGTAGCGATAGCCGGTGTCGGCCAGATGCGATTCCAGCCCGCGTCGGAAACCGGTGTTGACGGCATGCGGATAGGGGTGCCACTCCCCGGCGCCACGATACGCACACTCGGGGACCCAGCATCCCTCGGGGTCGCGACCGAAGTGGGCGCGGTGTTCGGCACGTCCAAGCAGCAGCTGCAGCCGAATACTTTCGTCGCGACCGAGGAGAGGGAGAAAGCCATGGGTGGCCGCGGACGACGTGATCTCCAGCCGTCCACGATCCTGCAGACCACGAAAGGCCGCGATCAGGTTGCCATCGATGGAGTCCCGCAGCGTGCGCAGTCGGCGCAACCGCGACTCCCACCAGCGAACCACCGGCAGCAGGACTTCGTCGTCGGTCGCGGTAAAGGCAGCCGGGGCGCTGGCACAGGCATCGAGCCGCTGTGCGAGGTAGTCGTCCAGCTCTTGCCAAAACGTCGGATGCGCGAGCATGGCCGCGAGCACCGGGGTGAAGCCCAGCGTGACGGGTGCCGCAACACCGCGCGCCTCGAGGGCCTGCAGCTGCTCGAGGAGCGGAAGGTAGGTATCGAGCGCGGCTTCGCAGAGCCAGTCGCTGCCGTGGGGCCACCGGCCGTGGTTGAGCACGTACGGCAGGTGGCTGTGGAGCATGAGCACAAAGTCCGTCTGCGCCATGCTCCCGGCGCCTAACGTCTCCAGCGTGGCGAGGCGATGGCTCGCCGGTAGAGGTCGCGGTATCGCGCCTCGGACTTGTGCCAGCCGAAGTCGCGGCCCATGGCCTCACGCACCATAGACGTCCACACCTGCGGGTACCGATAGTGGTCGATGGCCCGGGCACAGGCGTTGAGAAAGGCCTGCGAGGTGTACTCGTCGAAGAGGAACCCGGTCACGTTGTCATCGATGGTGTCCGCCAGACCACCCACGCGACGCGCAATCGGAATGGTGCCATACCGCTGGGCACGCATCTGCGTGAGGCCGCACGGTTCGTATTGCGAGGGCATCACGATCATGTCGGCGCCCGCAAGAAGGCGATGCTCGACTTCCACCGTGAAGTTTGTCTGCACACCAATGCGGCCGGGGGCATACGCCGCCAGCTCTCGCAACACGTCGATGTATCGCTTTTCGCCCTGCCCGAGGAAAATGAACTGGGCATCGAGCGAGAGAAACGCCGGGGAGCCGAGGATGAGGTCGAGCCCCTTCTGTGCCACCATCCGCGCCGACATGCCGATGATCGGCGTGCCTGGTCGCTGCGGGAGTCCAAAGATATTCTGCAGCGCCGCTTTGCACTTCCGCTTGTTGCTGAGGCTGTCGAGCGAATAGTTCGCGGCGATGTGCGGGTCGGTGGCCGGATTCCAGTCGTTGTTGTCGATGCCGTTGAGCACCCCGACAAATCGCTCGCGCATGGCGATGAAGTGTCCGTGGAGGCCAAAGCCTCCGGCGGGTGTTCGCAACTCGTGGGCATGTGTGGGGCTCACCGTTGTGGCCACGTCGGCACAGGCCAGACCGCCCTTGAGCAGGTTCATGCGGTCATACCACTCGAACATGTGCTGATTGTAGAACTCCCACGGGAGACCGACGGTGGCCATTGTCTCTGGCGGGAAGTGCCCCTGATACCCCGCGTTATGCACGGTGAGGGTCACCCAGGTCTTCCGGTAAAACGGTTTGCCGGAGTCAAAGGCGCGCAGATACGCCGCTGCCAGCGCGGTATGCCAGTCATGCAGGTGCAGCATCACCGGGGCTTCGGCCACCAGTGGCAGAACGTTGAGTGCTGCCAGAGCGAAAAAGCCCCAGCGTTCGGCATTGTCGCCATAGTCACCCTGCTTGTCGCCATAGATGCCCTCGCGATCGAAGTAGTGACCATTGGCCACGAAGTACACACGCGGCTTGCCCTCGCCCTGGCGTGCGCGCAGCCCCTCGGACTCATACAGCTGCGCCGTCTCTGTCCGTCCCGCAATCGGCACCTGGAAGGGTTCGCCCACCGCCACGAAGTCGCTCACCACATCACGCGCCTGTTTGTACAGTGGCATGATGATCGCCACCTTGAGCCCGGACTGGATCTGCTGCAGCGCAAGGTTTGCCACTGCCTCGCCGAGTCCACCGGTGCGGGCAAATGGTGCCAGTTCGGCGGCCACATGGACGACGTGCACCGGCTCGCCGGCCGGAGACACGAGTGGATACGTGGGCTCCGGCACCACCGCCGCACCCACGTGGGCTGCCGCCGCTTTGTCGGCAGCGGGCGCTGGCGTCTTGCTGGCAACTTTGCGAGCGGGCCGTTTGGCCGGCGGTGCCGCCGGCTTCACCGGCTCGGCTACCACCGGAAGTTTGGCCGGCTCGACGGGCACGACGACCTGGGGTTCGGGAATTGCCGCCGACTGCTTGGGCGTTTTCTTCCTCGCTTTTGGCGCCGCGTCCCCGGCAGGGGGCGGTGACTTCTTGCGTGCTGGCATTCCCGATTACCTCATGCCGTGGGCGGATCGTCCGACCCCAGGTCCCCGCGCATTGCCGGGACATAGTAGAGCCGACCGTAGTTCATGAGCATGCGCCGGGAAGTGAACTGTTGTCCAGCCACACGGATCGCGTGCTTCATTTTCTGAATCCACCCGTGCGGGACCCCCCGGTCGTTCCGCTCATAGTAGAGCGGCACCACCTGCTCCTCGAGCAAACGATAGAAGTGGTCGGCGTCCCAGTCGTCAGGGGTCGCCCGCGATGATGCCGGGGGAATTGCCCATCCGTTGAGACCGTCGTAGCCCTCGTGCCACCAGCCATCAAGAGTGGAGAGCTGGGGCACACCGTTCAGGGCCGCCTTCATGCCACTCGTTCCGCTCGCCTCGAGCGGCACGCGCGGGAGATTGAGCCACAGGTCGACGCCCTGCACCAGGCGATGCGCCAGATGCAGTTCGTAGTCTTCAATGAAGGCCACACGGCCTTCGAAGCGGGAATCACGCGTGTAGGAGAAAACCGAGCGCAGGACTTCCTTGCCCGGGTTGTCGGCGGGATGTGCCTTGCCGGCGAAAATGATCTGCACCGGGCGGGTGGCATTCACCAGCAGGGCGCGCAGTCGTTCGGCGTCCTTGAAGATCAGGTTGGCGCGTTTGTAGGTGGCAAACCGGCGCGCGAAGCCGATGGTGAGCGCACTCGGGTTGAGCAACGTTCCAGCGCCGACCACGTGTGACGCCTCTTTCCAGTACCGCGCCCAGCGTCGCCGAGCCTCTTCGCGCACAAACGTCATCATGCCGCTCTTGAGCTCTGTGTGGAGATTCCAGAGCTTCACATCATCGATGTCGAGGACCCGCTCCCAGAACGACACGTCGCCCACGTGATTCGGCCATTCGTGCCCGAACTCGTGATCGAAGAGATCCATCAGCTCGCGCGCCATCCAGGTGGCCTTGTGCACACCGTTGGTGACATGGCCGATGGGCACCTTGGTGACGTCGCGATCAGGCCAGAGGGGCGCCCAGATCTCGCGCGAAACTTCACCATGTTTGCGTGCGACGCCATTCACGTAACGCGACAGCCGCAGCGCGCACACCGTCATCTGGAACTGCGAGCGATTCTCGGTCGGGTGCTGGCCGATGCCGAAGAACGTTTCCTTCGGAATCGACATCTCATTCCACACCGGGCCCGTGCACTGCTCCACCTTGCCGAAATCGAAGGCGTCGTGACCGGCTGGCACCGGGGTATGGGTGGTGAAAATGCTGTGGGCGCGAACCTGCTGCACGGCCTCCTCGAACGGCGTCCCCGCTACGCATAACTCGCGGATTCGCTCCACCAGCATGAAGGCCGCATGTCCCTCGTTGGCATGCCATGCTGACGGCGTAACTCCAACGGCCCGCAGCACCCGCACGCCACCGACGCCAAGAATCCACTCCTGCCGCAGCCGCACCTCGGGTCCACCCGTGTACAACTTCGACGTCAGATCGCGATCGGCCGGATCATTCTGTTCGAGATCGGTGTCCAGCAGGTAGACCGGCACCCGCCCGACATGCATGCGCCACGCGCCGACGTAGATGTCGCGGCCAAAGGTGCTGACCTTCGTGAGGTAAGGCTCGCGGCCTGGTCCGTACAACCGTTCGAGTGGCGTGTTAGCGACGTCGAACTGCTCGTCGGAGTCCTCCTGCATCCCCTCGAGGTTCAGCTTCTGGTCGAAGTACCCCTTCTGGTAGTAGAGGCCGATGCCGACCAGCGGAACGCCCAGATCGGAGGATGATTTGCAGTGGTCCCCCGCGAGCACGCCAAGACCACCCGAGTAAATGGGGACCGAGTTGTGCAACCCGAACTCGGCGCAGAAGTAGGCGATCTGGCGGTCCTTGAGATCGGCGTATTGCTGGTAGAACCAGGTATCCGAGAACGACTGCTCGCGATGGAATTCCTCCATCACGCGGTCGTAGAGGTTGAGAAACTGGGGATTCCGTGCAGCCTCACTCAGCTGGCTCGGGTCCATCCGCCTGAGTAGAGCGATCGGGTTGTGCCGGGTGAGGTGCCAGAGCGACTCGTCGAGCATGCCGAAGAGACGGCGCGCGTTGCGATTCCAGCTCCAACTCAGGTTGGTGGCTACGGCCCCGAGGCCTTCGATCCGCTGGGGCAGGTACGGGATTTTGTCGTTGTTCTGTGCCATAGCCGCTGATTATAACGGCCCCTCTGGGACGCGCAGGTCCGAAATAATTCGCAAGCGGTTACGGAAAGCATGCTTGACATAAGACAAGTATGCTTTACTTTCTTCCTACCTTCTTCAGCGTGCCGACCATGTCACGTCGATCTATCCGCAGCTTGAATCCCCTGCTCCTCTGGGGGTTTGTCCTCTGGGCTCTTTCATATATGGCAGTTGGTGTGGTTGCCGAGGCCGGCGTTGGGGGATCCGGAGGCGTCCGTTATGTGGTCGCGCTGCTCCCGCTCCCCTTCTTCCTCATGTGGCTGGTGGGGCTTCTCCGGGAAATGCGGGCCATGGACGAGTTGCAGCGGCGAATCCAGTTGGAGGCGTTGGGAGTGGCCTTCCCGCTCACCCTCGTGTTGATCATGACCCTTGGCCTGTTCGAGGCGGCGCGTCCCCTGAATCCCGACAACTGGAGCTTTCGCCATGTGTGGCAGTTCCTGGTGCTCTTTTATGTCATCGGGCTGTTTGTGGCCAGACGCCGATATCGGTATGAGGCATGAAGTCCAGGGTGCGTGAGCTGCGCGGCGAGCATGGGTGGTCGCAAGCCGAGTTGGCGGCACGTCTGGGCGTGTCGCGCCAGACGGTGAACTCGATCGAAACCGAGCGATACGAACCAAGCCTGACGCTTGCTTTCAAGATCGCTGCGGCGTTCCAGCAGTCGATCGAGGCGATCTTCAGTACCGAGGAGCGTTAGGCGGCCCGCGGTTGCGGGTTACACCATCACTGATCGGCGGGCGAACTCCATCTCGTCGACGAGGATGGCCAGGTCGTCCTGGTTGGTGCGCCACGACGTGATGCAGGCACGAACAACCCAGCGGCTATCGGGGAGTCGCACAGGACTCACCCATGCCCGGCCCCGCTTGAGGACGCTCTCCACCAGCTGGCGCGTCGACACCTCATCGGCGGCAAGGGAGCTGTGCGTGAAGCAGACCAGCGGGAAGGGCGTCTCATTCGACACCTCCCACCCGGCATTACCCAGCATCTCGCGGAGCCTGCTGGCCATCCGGGCCTGATGTTCGAGCTGCTGGGCGATGCCCTCCGCTCCGAGTTCCGCAAAGGTGAAGAGGAGCTTGAGACCCATGAAACGGCGAGACCACTGCAGCGAAGTTTTGTACAAATCCTCGGCGCCGGCTTCAGTGGGTGGCACGTAGCCGGTGTCCACACCAAAAGCCCGATGCATCGCCTCGTGATGGCGGCAGATCGCGATGCCCGCCCCAAGGGGCACGGACAGCCACTTGTGGGCGTCGATCGTCACGGAGTCGGCGCGTTCGATGCCGCGCAGATGCGGACGCAACGCCGGCGACAACGCCGCAGCCCCGCCCCAAGCAGCGTCCACATGCAGCCACAGGCTTTCACGCTCAGCAATCTCCGCGATGCGCGGCAAGGGATCGATGGCACCCGTGCCCGTGGTCCCTGCGGTCGCCACCACCATCAGTGGTTCGAGTCCAGCCGCCCGGTCGTGACCCACCTGTTCCGCCAAGCGCGCTGGAATCATCCGGAACTGCGCATCCACCGGGATATGCCGCAACGCATTGGTGCCGAGTCCGGTGGCTCGCGCCACTTTGATGAACGAGTGATGGCTTTCCTCCGAGAGGTAGATCACTGGTGGCCGCGGACAGGCACGCACGCCGCTGGTGCCCCACTCCGGGTATCGCCAGGCGAGACATGCAATCACCGCCGTATGATTGGCCTCGTTACCCCCACTGGTGAAATGCGCCGCTGTGACGTCGGGCTCAAGACCTAACGACTTGACGATGTGGCGCAGCACCAGGCGTTCCATCTCGTTCGCCGCCGGTGCATGCGACCAGCCCGCCACCTGCGGATTGAAGAGGGCCACCAAGGCGTCGGCCATCACCCCGGAGGGATGCACACTCGGGTTGAAGAGCCCGAAGTACCGCGGGTGCGTGATGTGCAGCGAGTGCTCTCGCAGCAAATCGATCACCGTCTGCATCAGCGCGGGGAGTGGGTGCGCGTGCCGCAGATCAATGCGTTGGGCGACCAGCGCGCGCAGTGCCGGCACGGTCACCGTCGGCGTAACCGGGAGATCGCGCACGCCATGATAGACGGCGTCGATGGTCTCCCTGAGCAGCGCGAAGGACTTGTCGAGGGATGGGTCAGTGGACATGCCCGCAATCTCGAAGGATGGGCCGCCCGACGTCCAGCGCCATTTCGCGCTCCGGCTCAGACCGATCCCGGCGACTCCACCCCCAAGGACTTCATCTTCCGCCAGAGTGTGGTACGACCCATCCCCAGCAGGTCGGCGGCACGGGTGAGGGACCCTTCGCTGGCATCGAGCGCCCAGACGATCCGCGCCCGTTCAGCCTCGTCGTCGCCCGTCGCGCGATATCTCGGCTGCGGAAATCCATCCATCGCCTCCCGCACTTCTGCCGGGAGATGCTGCACCTCTATGCGCCGCCCGCCTGCTTCTACGGCCGCACTCTCCACCGCACCAAGGAGATGACGCACATTGCCCGGCCATCCAAAGGCGCGCAACGCCCGCATGGCGAAGGGTGAACAGCTCAGCTCTGTCCAGCTGGCCACACGCAACTTGAGGCGCGACAGCGCGAACTCCACCAGCATGGGAATGTCGTCGCGACGCTCACGAAGCGGAGGCACCGCAATCGTGAACACCGCCAGCCGATAGTACAGGTCTTCCCGAAAACGGCCCGCCCGCACCTCCGCCTGCAGGTCGCGGTTTGTCGCAGTCACGATGCGGATGTCCACCGGGCGGGCCTGCACCGCCCCCACGCGCGTGACCTCACGCTCCTGCAGCACGCGCAGCAGCCGTTGCTGCAGGGAGAGACTCATCTCTCCGACCTCGTCGAGAAAGAGGGTCCCGCCTTCGGCTGCCTCGATCACCCCAACCCGATCCCGCACCGCACCCGTAAACGCCCCGCGAATGTGTCCGAACAACTCGCTCTCCAGGAGGCTCTCGCTGAGTGCTGCGCAATTCACGGCCTGGAATGTCCCGTGGGCCCGAGGTGAAAGCCGGTGAACCGCACGCGCCACCAGTTCCTTGCCGGCCCCGGTTTCTCCCGTGACGAGCACGGTGGTTTCGGTCGGGGCCACGCGCGCCACCTGCGCCAGCATGTCCCGCAGCGGTGCCGATCGACCGACCATCCCGGTCGGTGCCGGAGCGCCGTCGCGTTGCGGACGCCGGTCGAGCAATTCGGCGGCACGCGACACCAGCACCGACGGCTCCACCGGTTTGGTCAGGAAGTCGTCCGCGCCCAGATGCAGTGATCGCACGGCCAGATCGACCGTGCCGACCCCGCTGATCATGAGGATGGGGAGCTGCATACCCCAAATGCGGAGTGCTTCCACGAGTTGCAGCCCATCGACTCCCGGCATCTTCAGGTCCAGCAGGAGCAGGTCATACCGTCGCTCGCGGAGCATGTCGGCCGCAATCCGCCCGTCGGCGGCATCATCGACCTCATAGCCCTCGGCACGCAGGAGCGCGGAGGTGGAGAGCCGGAAGGCCCGGTCGTCGTCGACCACCAGCAGTCGCTGTGTTGTCAACTCGAGGCCACTCCTGATGCCAGCATCTCGCCTTCTACGACTGAGTGCGATTCGGGGAGTGCGATGATGATGCGCGCACCGCCCGCATCACTGCTGTCGTCCATCACCCGAAGCTGTCCCCCGGCGCCACGCACAAGACCCTCGGCCACAAAGAGGCCAAGCCCCACGCCGTGCAATGCGGTTTTGGTGGTAAAGAAGGGGTCGAAAATGCGCTCGCGAATGGCGGCCGGAATTCCCGGGCCATTGTCGCACACCTCGAGCTGCACATGGTCGTCGACACGACGCGCACTCACCGTGACACGCACCGGTGTACCACTCCTGACCGCTTCGCGCGCATTCTGGATGAGGTTGAGGAGCACCTGCTTGAGTGCGTCGGCCGCCATGGTCACGTACAAATCCGAAGGGCCATCGATCTGCACGGACAGGTCGTGTTCTGGAACGCCGGCGGTAATGAGACGCGCCACGTCGCGCGCCACGGGCATCGGCGCGCAGCGCGCGATCGCACCGGGCCGCGGTCGCGACACATCGAGCATCTGCTCCGCCAGTTCGTGCATGCGCAGCAGTTCATCGATGGCGAGGTCGGCAAACTCGCGTCCCTCGGGATCGTCGGCCACGCGCCGTCGCACGATCTCGAGGCAGTTGCGGAGCGCGGCAATCGGGTTGCGGATTTCGTGTGCGAGCTGCGCGACCAGACGACCCGCCGCCGCGAGCCGCTCGCGCTGCATCAGGTCGGATTGCAGGGCGGTGAGACGCGCGTTGCGGTCCTGCAGAGCCGCGTTCGCCTCATGCAGCTCGGCCAGTCGCTGACGAAGGGCGAGCCGCATCTCGTCGAATCGCTCGGCTACCCGCGCGACTTCGGTGATCTGCGAGTCGGGAAGGGGGGCATCAAAGCTCCCCTGCCGCATGGCCGTCGCGGCGGTGGCGAGCTGGCGCACCGGCCGCGAGACACGTCGCGCCAGCAGCGCACCGAGCACCAGGGCCAGCACGCCGGCGCCTAACGCTGATAGGGCCGCCGTTTTTCGCAGCGATGGAAGGAGCGCCAGTTCCTCCTCCACCGACTTGGCGAATATCACCCATCCCGCGTCACCGAGGGCGGTGCGCGCTACTAGGTATCGGGCCTCACCGATGGTCACCTCATAGCCGGAGAAGCCAGGGGCATGAACCGCCTGCGCGATGGCGAGTGCAGTCGCTGAATCGAGCGTGGAGGCGGTCACCATCGTCCCGGTCAGCGAGGTGATGGTGACTTCGGAGCGTGTCAGTCCCTTGAGCCCTGCGGCCTCGGTGGCATCGAGTGGACTGGCGACACCAGCGGCACCGAGCCATTGGCCGCCGTACTCGAGTGGCGCCAGTGCGATATTGCGGATCACATCGCCGTCGCTCGACAACTTCACCGGCATGCGACCATCGCGTGTTTCCTCCACCATCGGCGTCGCAGGTACCGGCCCGAGATGCACCCCGGCCGCGGCGGCACTGACCAGGGGCTGACCGGGACCTAACGAGCCCCGGACTGACTCGACGATGGAGATGGTGGTGGGCCGATCGCCACGGGCGACCGCCGCCGCCAAGCCCGGCACATGCGCCAGCTCCTTGGCGTGCATCATGAGGGCATCGGAGTATGCCGCGTTCCGATCGTTGAGCACCCGTGGCGCAAGCTGCAGATCAGCTCGCGCACGCTCCACCAGGGCTTCCGCAATACGCCGGTCGAGCACAATCCCCGCAGGCACGAGGCCCACGAGGATCGTCAGCACGATGGCTGCGAGAAGTACGGTGTTGAGGGGAACGCGGCGCGCCGTCACTCTGATGTTCAATGAAGGGGGAGTGCCGGGGCGCCCAGCACGGGGCCCCAGCACCAGAATCAACTTAGCGAGCCGCGAGGCCGTTCGTTCCCACCGGCAGACCAGCGGCGCCACCACTCACCGCAGTCAGCGCACCATTGGGTCCAACCGCAAACCCGGTGATGGTGTGCGCGGTAGCATTCAACGAATAGATGAACTGGCTGTTGCGCGAGAAGGCGAGGTCGATCGGGCCGGCGTCGGTGGTTGCCGTCACCCCGTTTCCGAGCAGTGTGAGGACACCCTGCTGCAGCGAGAAGGCCGAGATCGTTCCGCTGGCCGTGTTGGTCGTGTAGGCAAAACGACCGTCATTGGTGATGGCAATCCAGCACGCCGCTGTTTGTGTCGTACCGACGGTCGGGCTGATGGACCGGAGCACCCCGTTCACGCCGATTTCGTACGACGATGCGGCACTGGCGCCCGGTGCGCCACCAAAGGCTTCAGATACCACCAGGAACCTCTCGCGAACCCCGAAGCCGAACGGGGTCTGCCCATTGGATGCGGTCACGCGCGGGCCGGTCGCCATACCGGCTGCATCTACCCGGTAGGTGCTGATGGCATTCGTTGCCTTTTCGGTCACGATGAGGACGGTCCCTGAGCGTGCAAACTGCACTTGTGCGGCACCCGCAGCCCCACTGGACAGGGGACGGCTCGACCCCGGGATCATGGTGAGCTGCCCATTCTGCAGGCGGAACCCGGTAATGTTGCCGCTGCCACCTGCATTGAGTACGTAGGCAAGACCGCCATGCACCGTGATGCTGACCGGTGTCATGCCCCCGGACGGCCACGTACCAGCGAGCTGCAGACGGCCATTCGGCTTGACGGCGAAGGACGAGATGCTGTTGCTGCCCGCGTTCACGGTGAACAGGTGTTGCCCGTTGGAGGACCACACCAGCGCCCCCTGATTGCCAAGCCCGCCACCAGTGCCGGTGCCGCCGGTGGAGAAGGAACCCAGCGGTGTGAGCGAGCCGTCAGCCGCGCGGTTGAAGGCCAGCACCTCGTTGCCGGCGACCTGGTTACTCATCGTGTACACCTGGCCAACTGCGGCACTGCTGCTGAGGTCGAGCGTCGGCGCTAGGGGGGCGTCAGCGGTTCCATCTGGGGATGCACACGCAGCAAGCGCGGCAGCAAAGGGGAGGAGTCTGGTGAAACGCATGGGGCCTCTGGAAAGAGTTTGGGATGATCGCCGCGGTGCGGCGCACGAGGTGGTGAAAGGCACACTCCGGGCCCATGCCGTCCGGCGCCTGCGTCGCTGCGGGCATCTCCTTCGCCCACAAGCAGTTGCGCACCTTGTGGCAGGTACCATGCGACCAGCGCGACGTGTTCCACGAAACAGCACGTCACGATTGGAACGCCGCGACGGAACGACGCTGCCCGATTTCAGACAGAGAGCGGGTGCACTCGCTCACCTGCTCGGCAGGCACCCAGCGTCGGCGGACGTTTCATCACCGTGTTTCACTCACACGCGCACTACCTTGCGGTCATTCTCAGCTGAAACGAGGACGACGATGAAACGCATTCTTCCGCTTGTGCTCTTCATTCTGCCGGTTGTCTCTGCGTGCGGCAGCGACGACGATGGTCCCGGCACCCAGCCACCACCGGCGACCGAAATCACCGATGCCGCACTGAGCACCCTCGCCCGCGCTACCACCGGATGGACCTACTACAAGAACCGCGCGGACACCCTGCTCCGCTCGGCGGGCTCGGGTCACACGGAGGCGCGGCTGCGCACACGTTTCAACGTCAAGGCGGCCGCGCAACTCGATGCGGCGGGCAAGGTGCGCGCCGGTGCGTCGTTCGCCGACTCCTCGCTCATCGTGAAGGAGCTGATCATTGCCGGGCAGCTGAATCGGTACGCGGTGATGTACAAGTTGCGTGGGTCGGCCAATGCCGGCACAGGCGGCTGGCTCTGGGCCTACTACGCCCCCGACGGCTCACCCCAAACCGGCATTGCAGGTCGAGGTGCCGCGTGTGTCGCGTGTCATAGCGCGGGAATCGATCAGGTGCGGATGAACGACAGCCACCCCTGATTCAGGGGGTGGCTTCACCCAGGTGCATCCGTCGCTCCACGGCGTCAAACTTTTCGGCGGCGACCCGATCGGACGTGAGCAATGAGCCGACGATCCCCGTGAGGAACGAGAGCGGGATCGTGACCAGGGCCGGGTTCTTGAGCGCGAACCAGGCCCCTTCGTGTTTCAGGATGTCCACCTGAATGGTGGGTGAAAACCAGATGAGGAGCAGTGTGGAAGCGGTACCAAGCACCATCGACGTGACCACTCCGGTAGTGGTCACCCGTCGCCAGAAGATGGCGAGGAGGAGTGCGGGAAAGTTGGAGCTGGCGGCAATGGCAAAGGCCAGCGAAACCATGAATGCGACGTTCTGGCCCTTGAAGATGATCCCCAGACCGACCGCGATGACACCGAGGACCACTGTCGCAATGCGCGCAACGCGCAGCTGTTCGTGGGCAGTGGCCTGACCCTTTCGCGCCACGCTCACCCACAGATCGTGCGACAGCGCCGCCGCTCCCGACAAGGTGAGACCGGCCACAACGGCGAGGATGGTGGCAAAGGCGACGGCCGCGATGAAGCCGAGGAATGGCGTGCCGCCTAACGTTTCGGCGAGGAGTGGCGCGGCCATATTGCCGCCCTTGTCCACGGCCTTGATGGCGTCAGGCCCCACGAGCACCATTGCCCCGAAGCCGAGGATGAAGGTCATCAGGTAGAAGAATCCGATGAGACCCGTGGCGTAGAAGACCGACTTGCGGGCCGCCTTGGCGTCGGGCACGGTGTAGAACCGCATGAGGATGTGCGGGAGCCCGGCCGTGCCGAACATGAGCGCCATACCTAACGACACCGCATCCCAGGGGTTGGCCACCTGCTTGCCGGGAGCCAGCATGGCATCACCGTACTGCGCCGCCGCGGCGGCGAACAACGCGACGGGGCTGAAGCCGAACTTCGACAGCACCATCAGGGCGAGCAGGGTGGCCCCACCGAGCAGCAGCACCGCCTTCACGATCTGGACCCAGGTGGTGGCAATCATCCCGCCAAACAACACATAGGCAATCATCGCCGCGCCGACGATCATCACGGCCGTTTCGTAGGTGAGCCCGAACATGAGCTTGATGAGCCCACCGGCACCGACCATCTGCGCGATGAGATAGAA
This sequence comes from uncultured Gemmatimonadota bacterium, assembly GCA_902826615.1. GTDB lineage: Bacteria > Gemmatimonadota > Gemmatimonadetes > Gemmatimonadales > Gemmatimonadaceae > RBC101. Next base: position 638,421 of record CADEFN010000001.1, on the reverse strand, counting down.
GATCACGGTGGCCAGGGTGCCAATCGCGGCCGCGATGCGCACTGGCGTCTGCTTGAGGCGCGCGGCGAGCACATCGGCAAAGGTGTACTTGCCCAGATTGCGCAGGGGTTCGGCGATCAGGAACAGCACCACGGGCCAGCCCACCAGCCACCCGGTCGAGTAGATCAGGCCATCGAAGCCGGTGGTGGAGACCAGGCCCGCGATACCCAGAAAGCTGGCTGCGCTCATGTAGTCACCGGCGAGCGCAAAACCGTTTTGGCCAGCAGTGATCGAACGCCCGGCCGCGTAGAAGTCTTCTGTGGTGCGGGTCTTCCGTGCGGCCCAGTACGTAATGCCGAGTGTGATGGCGATGAAGACGAAGAAGAAGGCCATCGCCACGCCGTTGGGCTCACCGATTTTTGTGACCGGCCGGAGCGAGTCGGCGACCGCGGCCTGCAGCAGTGCGTTCATTGCTGCAGCTCCGCGAGCTCACGGTCGTAGGTGTTGTTGGCCCAGCGGATGTAGACCCAGGTCATGAGCCAGGACGCCACGATCACCACCGCGCCGGCCAGGATGCCGAGGCTGAGACCCGGGCGCAGGAGCCGGCCCATGAGCTCCTTGTTGAAGGCGATGGAGAGGATGAAGCCGAAGTAGAGCACAATCATGGCGCCAGTGAGGACGCTGGCAAACCGCAAGCGGCGGGCGGCGAGCTGCCGCAGGCGTTCATGGCGATCGGTCACAGGGCGCGGGCGTTGGGGAACCGCACAAGCCACGTTAGGCGCGGGCGGCGGACGTCGCGCAGAACCTCGCATGAGCCCGAGCCCGAAGCAAGGGAGATGGCTCCGCGGGTGGCCGTGCACCACGCCCACGGGCTGCTGCCGTTTACAGCGCCAGCGGCACCTCGCCCTCGGTCACCAGCCCGGCCAGGGTATCTACCGCTTCGGCGTCGAGTTTGGTGCCCTTCTCTGATTCGAGAATGCCCAGGGCACGGCCCACCGGCATCCCGGCCCGGTACGGACGGTCAGCAGTGAGTGCTTCGTAGATATCCGCCACCGCCAGCGCGCGCGCCGTTCGATCGAGTTCGTCCGCCCCGACACCCCATGGATACCCCGTCCCGTCCAGTTTTTCGTGGTGCAGCGCGGCGCGGCGCGCAAACTCGGAAAACACGGATACGTTCTGGAGGATCTCCAGGGTGAACTCCGGGTGCCGCTGCATCGCCGCACGCTCTTCGGCGTCCAGGGCACCGGTCTTGTCGAGAATGCGGCTCGAGATCCCCACCTTCCCGATGTCATGCAGGAGCCCGGCCCGCCGGGTGAGCACCACATCCGCCGGGCGCGTACCCAGGGCCTCCATTATGGCGCCCGCATACATCGCGACCTGCGACGAGTGCCGGTAGGTGAACGACGACTTGGCGTCGATGATGTCGGCAAAGGCCTGGGCGATCTCGTCCAGCCCCGCTTCGTCCACATGCCGCACCCACTTGGCGGGCTCCAGCGACACCACGTGCGACTCGATTTCCAGGCTGGACACCTGTCCCCAGAACGTGAGGTCGTGCATCCAGCCGAGTACGATGTTGGTCAGTCGAGGATCGAACCAGCGCCCGCGCCGCTCCAGCAACATCGCCTGCGTGGCGTCGGGGCCCTGAGTGACCCAGAACACCTCGGCCGTCTGGGCGATGTTGAGAATGCGCGCGAGCAGAGGGATTTCGTCACCGCGTTTGCCTTCGGGGTGTCCCTGCCCGTTCCAGTGTTCGTCGAGCGAGCGAATGGCCTCGACCGTGCCTTCGGGAAAGCCGAGGCGACGGGCGATGTCGGCGCCCCGTTCGCAGCGGGTCGCAATCAGGTCACGGGTGAGGTGCTCCTGCCGGGCGATCCCCAGAAAGTGGCGCATCCGGTCACCTAACGAGCGCCCCTGCCCCGAACTGCGCCAGGTGGCTACGGCCAGCTGCATGCGGTCATCCCAATCCACCACCTTCATGCGGGGCTTGATGACCTGATCATCACTGCCGAATATCGACGCCATCCGGGCCGCGTTACTGGAGCAGCCGGCGTCCTTGAGGAGCAGAGCATAGTACAACGCGGCAAGGTCCTCTTCCCCGAGCCCCAGCTCCTGCCCGAGGCGCATGCCGATGAGGCAGGCGCGCATGGAATGTCCGAGCGGTTGCCCTTCGGTGAGGTCGAGGGCGCGGGAAAGGGCCGCGAGCACCCCCGATGCCGCCACGCCGGGGGAGGTAGCTACAGCCGGATTCTCGACGGATGACAGATGCACACTTTGAGACGAGGCACCACCTCCCTCCTTTTCCCGGAGCGTGACACTTTGCGTCGGCGGCTGAACCCGATGGCCGGGGTGGCTCATCCACACACCGGCCGGTACCTTGTGCGACCTGCAACTCACGAAAGCCATGACCGCTGCGGTGCTACTGCCCGTAGGCGCGACGTTTCGGGCGGTGGCGATGACCGTGGTGCCAGAGACGGCCGCGCTGGAACCGAAGGAGTGGGAGGTGCTGGAGCGTGGCGTTGAAGCGGCGTTGTCTCAGCGCCCCGAGACGATGCGTCGGCAGCTCGTCCTTTTCCTTCGGGTAATCGAGTACCTCCCGCTCCTGTCACATCGAGGGCGCTTTTCGCGTTTGGACCTCGCGGCGCGTCTCGCGATCTGCCGCCGCCTGGAGCGATCACCGCGTCTGCTGATCCGTCGCGGCTTGTGGGGGCTCCGCACCCTCATTTTCATGGGATACTACGGGCAGCCAGCCGTGCAGGGTCGACTCGGCTATCGCGCGCACCCGGACGGATGGAGCGCACGAAGACGAGGCGGCGAAGAGGCCGCGTCGGACGGCGCCGTTCCCACCGATCTCTGATGGAAACGCGCGAGTACGACATTGTCGTCGTCGGATCGGGCGCGGGTGGAGGCACCATGGCCGCGGCACTGGCTCCGATGGTGTCGCAGGGTGTGCGCATCCTGGTGCTCGAACAGGGGCCGCGTCTCGACCCGCACGAGTTCACAGGCTCGGAAGGCGACATGGCAGGTGCGTTGTACGAGGATCAGGGTGGGTTCCTGACCGCCGACGGCACCATGACCCTCGCCATGGGTCGCCTCTTTGGCGGCTCGACGGTGGTGTATACCGGCACATCGCTGGTGGCGCCTGATCATGTCATTCGCGAGTGGTACGTGCCCGGCCTCGAGCATGCCGACATCGAACAACGCTGCCGGAAGTACATGGCGCAAAACCATGTGCACTACCTCCCCCGCGTGCTCCTCAACGACAACAACAAACTCTTCTTCACGGGGTGCCACCGGCTGGGACTCAAGGCCGAGCAGTTCCCGCTCAATGTGCATGGCTGCAAGGGATCCTCGTTATGCAACCTGGGGTGCCCCAACTCCGCCAAGATGGGCACCCATCGGGTGCAGCTGCCGGACGCCGAGCGACAGGGGGTCGAGGTCATCACACGCACCGAGGTGATTCGGCTGGAGGAAAAGGCTGCGGTGGTGCGGGTACACGCCAAACCGCCTGGTGCCAAAGGTCGCGAGCCGGAATGGGCCCCTGGCGAGTACCGGATCAACGCCCGACAGGTGGTCTCATGTGCCGGGTCGGTGGGCACGAGCGCATTGTTGCTGCGTTCAGCAGTGACGGCGGGAGTGCCCGGGCTGGGGCGGGGATTTACCTGTCATCCGGCGCAGATTCTGGTGGCAGAGCATGACCGCGACATCACTAACGATGTAGGGCATCCCAAGAGTTACTACCTCGATCGGGCGCGCCAGGAAGGGTTTGTCCTCGAGACATGCATGTACTTCCCCTTTGTGACAGCCAAGAACCTCACCGGCTTCGGGCCCGATCACAGCGCATTCATGACGGCGTTTCCCCGCCTGCAGATGATCCTGGTGCTGGCGTGCGACAAGGCGGTTCCTGAAAACCGGATCACCGTAGACAAATCGGGGAAGGCTGTGGTGCACTACACCTTCACACCGGCCGTACGACGCTCGATGGTGGCGGCCACACGCATGTCGGCGCGGATCTTCTTTGCGGCGGGTGCCAAACGAGTCCATGCGCCACCAGCGGACCCCTGCCTGATCGACCGGCAGGACGCCTACCGCCTCGACGATCTTATTCTCGAGGAGCATTTCATTCCCGGCCGGCTTTCCATCTCCGCGGCGCACCTCATGGGCGGGTGTGGCATGGGGCCGCCTGGCAAAGGGGTGACCGACTCGCGGGGCCGTGTCTACGGCGTCCCCTGGCTCAGGGTGGCCGACGCCTCATTGTTCCCCGACTCCCTCGAGATCAATCCGTATCTCACGATCATGGCGCTCGCCGACAGGGTCGCCGAAGGAATCCGGGAGGACTACCGCCGTTAGCGGCGTTGTCGGTCCGGCGTGCCGGGAAGCCCGTTCGCGCCCCCGCTCGCCCTAGCGTTTCGCACGTCCCGGACGTATGTCGTCGTGCCGTTCGCCAGCACCTCAAAACGTCCGGAGTGCCCATGTTCCGAAGAGTCGCCCTCTCGCTCCTCGCCCTCGCCGCGGCCTTGCCGGCCGCCGCCCAGGGCCCCACTACTCCCGCCGCGCCGCTGCTCAACGCTGCCGACGACCCCCTGCTGCGCGGATTCAGCTGGCGATCGATCGGACCCGTCGGGCAGGGCGGCCGCGTCAACGACATCGCGGTGGTCGAGAACAATCCGTCCATTCAGTACGTGGGATTTGCCACCGGCGGGTTGTGGAAGACCATCAACATGGGCACCACGTGGACACCCATCTTCGACACGTACTCCACGCACTCGGTCGGCGACATCGGCATCGCCCAGTCGAATCCCGACATCATCTACATCGGCACGGGGGAGCCTAACAATCGGCAGAGTTCCTCCTTTGGCGATGGGATGTACAAAACCACCGATGGTGGCAAGACCTTCACGCAGATCGGGTTGCGCGAGACGCAGTCGATTGCTCGCGTGATTGTGCACCCGCGCGACCCCAACACGGTGTGGGTGGCCGCAGTCGGGCATCTCTTCGGGCCCAATCCGGAGCGTGGCATCTACAAGACCACAGACGGCGGGGCGAGCTGGACGAAGGTCTTCTACATCGATGAAAACACGGGTGCCACGGACCTCATCATCCACCCGCGCGACCCGAACATCCTCTTTGCCGCCATGTACACTCGGCGGCGCACGTCGTGGGGATTTGCGTCGGGTGGACCGGAGAACGGGATCTACCGCAGCACCAATGGCGGGCAATCGTGGTCGAAGGTGAGCGGTAACGGGCTTCCACGCGGCGTCACGGGGCGCATCGCGCTCGACTGGTCGCGTTCGAATCCGTCGGTGATCTACGCCCAGATGGAAGTGGGCCCAAGCGCCGAGCCGATCCAGGCCGGCACCCGTTCGGGTCAGCCACAGGCTGGTGGGGGCGGTGGGGGCGGGGGCGGGGGCGGCTTCGGGCAGCAGCAGAACCTTCCGCCTGACGAGAACGTGAGTGGTATCTGGCGTTCGAATGACGGTGGACGCAACTGGCAGTTCCGCAGCAATGAAAATCAGCGCCCGATGTATTTCTCGCAGATTCGCGTGGACCCCAGCGACGAGAACATCGTCTTTGTCGGTGGCGTGAACTCGCAGAAGTCGGTGGACGGCGCCAAGAGCTTCAAGCCCCTGCAGGGCCAGGGGCACGTGGATCACCATGCCATCTGGATCAATCCGTCCAACGGCAAGCACGTGATGTACGGCAACGATGGTTCAGTCGACGTCTCCTGGGATGGCGGTGACACCTGGGAGTCACTGCGCTCGTGGGCGGTGGGGCAGCCCTATCACGCGTCGGTCGACATGAAGCGCCCCTACACCGTCTGTACAGGTCTCCAGGACAATGGATCGTGGTGCGGACCCAGCTCGGTGCGTTCGGGGCCGATCCTGCTGCAGGACTGGTATCGCGTGGGAGGCGGTGACGGCTTTTACACCCAGGTCGATCCCACCGACCCGAACATCATGTACAGCGAGTCGCAGAACGGAAACATCAACCGGCTCGACCTGCGCGCCGGAACGTCGGTGAGTATCCGGCCGCGTGCTCCGCAGCGCGGGCCCGATGGTGGCGTGAACTTTGGCGGCCCCGGTGGTGGTGCGCCTAACGTCTTTCCGCCCCTCGAGCCAGGTGCCGTCCTGCGCTGGAACTGGAATACGCCCATCGAAATTTCCCCGCACGACGCCAGCACCATCATCACCGGCGCCAATCGCCTCTTCATCTCCCGTGACCGCGGCGCGACCTGGTGGACCAGCGGGGACCTCACCAAATCGGTCAATCGCGACGATCGCGAAATCATGGGGCTCAAGGGATCGCTCCCGTCCTGCAACCGGCAGCGGGCCGGCACCTGCATCAACGCCAAGAACGATGGTGTCTCATTCTACGGCACCATCATTACCGTGGCACAATCGCACATCTCTGCTGACGTGATGTGGGTGGGCTCGGACGACGGCAACGTCCAGGTCACCCGTGACGGCGGGAAGACGTTCACCGAAGTCGGCAAGAACATCCCGGGCGGGACGCGCGAGTACTACGTCTCGCGGGTTGAACCCTCGCACTTCGAACTCGGCACCGCCTTTGTCTCGCTCGATGGTCACCGCCACGACGACCTCAAGCCCTACATCTACGTAACACGTGACTATGGCGCGACCTGGAGCCCGATCATCGGCAATCTGCCGTCGTTCGGCAATGTGAACTCCATCCGCCAGGACCCACGCAACAAGGACCTGCTGTACGCCGCCACCGAGTACGGCTTTTTCACCTCGCTCGACGAAGGGCGCAGCTGGAAGAAGTTCATGACCAACCTGCCGGTGGTGCGCATCGACGATGTGATTGTTCATCCGCGCGACAACGACCTCGTCCTCTCCACGCACGGCCGCAGTGTCTGGATCATGGATGATGTCAGCGCCCTGCAGCAGCTCACGCCCGCCGTCATGCAGCAGGACGTGACACTCTTCGAGCCACGGAATGCCGTGCGCTGGAGGGAAGACATTCGCATGCGACGCTCGGTGACCGGGAACAAGAACTACGAAGGCAGCAACGCGCCGGCGGGCACGGCGATCGCGTACCACCTGAAAAACCCGGCCAGCGATGTGAAGATCGCCATTCGCGATCTTGGCAACGGCGGGTTTGTCCGCAACATCGATGGGACAAAAACCGCTGGCATGAATCGCGTGCAGTGGAATCTCTGCAGCGACTTGCGCCAGGTTCAACCGGGCCAGGGTGGTGGGTTCGGCGGTGGCGGCGGTGGTGGTGGCAACGCCTGCGGTGGCGGCTTCGGAGGCGGTGGCGGTGGGGGTGGCGGTCAGGGTGGCCCGCGCATTGGCACACTGGCTCAGCCGGGAGCCTACCTCGTGACCCTGACGGTCGATGGCAAGGAGTTCACCAAGACCGTGACCGTGCTCGAAGACGTCTGGATGAACTGATTGCGTTGTGCGGCCCCGGAGGGCTCGCTCTGGCTGAGCGAGTAACCTCCGGGCCCCACATGACGCCGTGTTAGCGCACGATCACCAGGCTCAGCGTGGCGAAGTTGCGCGAGGTGCCCGTGGTCGCGGCATCATACGTGTTGTAGGTCGCGACGGCGGAGCCGTTGTTACGCCCCACACCGCCCACCAGGTGCAGCGGGCCCATGCGCAGCGACGCCTCACCGAAGAAGCTGGTTTCCTTGCGATCCTGCGACACCTGGAAAGGATCGGCTTGTACCGTCACCCCCTGATGCGTGACGCGCGCCGACACTGTCGCCTGCCCTTCCATCTGATCGCTCCCCGCTCCAACGAGCAGGCCGATCGGCCCGAAGGTCTTGCCGAGTGTGGCGCGAATCGAAGAGACATCAAAGCCGATGTCCGAGGCTCTGAGCTCGTCGTCACCTGGGCGAACCGAGAGGTTGATCCCGGGCGTGCCGCGGCGCAGGTACACCACCGACAGCGCCGGCGTGGCATGCCCTTCCTGAATCACGCCCACACGCGCGCCGTATCCCATGCGCACCGACTTGGCCACCGTGCTGAGTGAGACGCTGCCGAGTTCGAGCGACGGGATGTACGACGCGTTGGCGAGCGCATCAATCGCCAGGAACCTCACCGCCGGCGTGGCAAATCCCTTGAAGATGCCGAAGGCGCCGTCAACGGTGGCAAAGCCCATCACCTGTTCCTGCGAGCCATAGGCAGAGGCCACGGCTCCCGTGACCGACGGCGCCACATCAGCAAACAGCGGAAGGGCGCCACGCATCCCGTTCACGCGCACCCCGATGGCAAAGCGGCCGAGCGCGCCTAACGCCTCAGGCTGGCCGAGCACGCCGGCCCCCGCCGACAAGCTGGTGCCAAATTGCGGGGCCATGGTCTCGAAGAGATCGATGGTCTTCTGACAGGCATCCTGGGTGATGGCCGATGCCGAGACGCAGCTCGGTGACAACGACGCCGACTGTGCCAGGACCGGGGAGGCGGCACCCAGGGTGAGAAGGAAGAGGACAGACTTTTTCATGCGGGTGCGTGATTGGGTTGGGGTTCTATGATCTCAGGTATCGACGCCGTTTCTCTCCTTCTGCAACAGAGCGGTCAGGATGGCCGTGCCTCCCCGGCCAGGTGGCCGATGGCGCGCGGAGGTGGTCACCTGCCACGCGCCCGTACCGGACTGGGCCGCGCGCGGGGTCGTGTCGGTCCTCGGCGGGGTGATGGGAGCTGTGATGAGAGTCGTGATGTCGGGCACAACGGCGTCACCTCACCAGGCCCGCTGGATGGCTACCTTTGCTGTCGACCCATGCACATGCCCCCGCCCCTGCTGCCAGACGATGCGCGAGCCGCTGGCGTCCGCACTCTTGTGGACGTGCTCGCCTACCGGGCTGCTCGACAGCCTAACGATACGGTTTTCACCTTCCTGGTTGGCGACGGCATTACCGACGGCACACTCACGTACCAGGAGCTCGACACACAGGCCCATCGCGTCGCCGCCCACCTGAGGGAGCACACGGTCCCGGGCGAGCGTGTCCTCCTCCTGGTGCCGCCGGGGCTGGAGTACATCGTCGCGTTTTTTGGCTGTCTGGTGGCGGGCGTGGTAGCGGTCCCGGCCTACCCACCCCATCCGCGGCGCGGCGATCCACGACTGTCGCATCTCGTCACCGATTGCGATGCGCGCATAGCCCTCGTCACTCGCGCCCTGTTGTCCCGAGGTGAGGGATGGTTGTCGGGGGCCACCGCACTTCGCACGCTTCGAACGCTCGACATTCACCGTCTCATCACCGAGCCGGCACCAGGTCCCACCGAACGCGCCCAGATCACCGGTGGCACACTCGCCATGCTGCAGTACACGTCTGGCTCCACCAGCGAGCCGCGTGGCGTCATGCTCACGCATGACAACCTGCTCCACAACTCGCGCATCATTCATCGCGTCACCGCGCATCGTGAAGGCGACCGGGCAGTTTTCTGGCTGCCGCCCTTTCACGACATGGGGCTCATCGGGGGCATCATCCAGCCGGTGTATGCTCATGTCCCGGCCACGCTCATGGCGCCGGCCACCTTTCTGCAGCGGCCCGCGCGGTGGCTCGAGGCCATGTCCGCGACGCGCGCCACAACCACCAGTGCCCCGAATTCGGCGTACGACCTCTGCGTCGATCGCATCTCGGAGGCGGAGCGCCGGTCGCTCGATCTCTCGGCATGGCGTGTGGGCTTTAATGGCGCCGAGTTTGTGCGGGCGGAAACGATCGAGCGCTTCTACCAGTGTTTTGCTGCCTCTGGTTTGGGGCGCGACGTGCTCTTTCCGTGTTACGGCCTGGCCGAAGCCACGCTCCTCGTCGCCGGTGGCGTCGCCGCACATGCCGCAGCAACTGACGACGCGGCCGTTTCGTGCGGCACCCCCGATCCCGAGGTTGCCGTCACCATCGTCGATCCGGATAGCGGGATGCCTCTTAATGAAGGGAGCGTCGGCGAGATCTGGGTATCGAGTGGCAGCGTAGCCGGGGGCTATTGGGCTCGCCCCGAGCTGAGCGCGACCACCTTTCACGCCCGCCTGCCTGACGATACTCGGCACTGGCTGAAGACGGGCGACCTCGGCACGCTCGAGGCGGGGCAGCTGGTGGTCACCGGCCGACTGAAGGATCTGGTGATCATCGCGGGGCGCAACATCTACCCGCAAGACATCGAGCTGGCGGCCTCGCGTGCGCATCCATCGGTTCGCGCCAGTGGAGTCGCGGCGTTCAGCACCATTCAGCAGGGGGTCGAGCAACTGATCGTGGTGGCCGAAGTGATCAGACAGCACCGACCCGAGCTGAACGGCGCCGTTTGTCACGCCATTCGTTCCGCGGTAGCTGGTGCCACCGGTGTGGGCGCAGACCGGGTGATCCTGGTGCGCGCCAACACTTTGCCGCGAACATCGAGTGGCAAACTTCGGCGTCAGGCATGCCGAGCAGCCTGCAGCGACGATGTCCTGGACATCGTGCACGACTGGCGGCGACCGAATGCCGATGCGGCGCCGCCCGCCGAGTCGCTCATGGCCTTTGTGATCGATTGGGTCACGCAGGAGCTGACACTCAAACCCGATGCCGTGCTGCCGCACATGTCCCTGCGGCAACTCGGGCTCGACTCGCTGGGCGTCACACATCTCTCGCTGGCCCTCGAAGAGCGACTCGAGCGGCGTGTCACGACCGCTGAGCTGTGGGACCATCGCGACATCGCGGCCATGGTGCACGCCCTGGTTGGCGAGGAGCGAGCATCGCCCTGGCACTCCGACGGACATGTCGATCCGCAGACGGCCGATGTTGACGCCTGGCCCGAAGTGGCGGCCGCAGAACGACGACGCGCTGCCCTGCTCGACGTGGCCGGACCCGACACCTTTTTCCAGGTGCACGAGGGGATCAGCGGCCGGATGACGACCGTGGGAGGCCGTACGCTCCTGAACTTTGCGAGTTATGACTACCTTGGCCTTGCCGGACATGTCGAGGTGATCCGTGGAGCGCAGGAGGCCATCGAGCGGTGGGGCACCACGGTTTCTGCCAGCCGTCTGGTGGCCGGCGGGCGTCCGGTGCACCATGCGCTCGAGGCAGAGCTGGCGGCACTGACGGGTGTGGACGATGCGCTCACCTTTGTGGGCGGGCATGCCACGAATGTCACGACGATCGCGCATCTCATGGGGCGCGACGATCTGATCTGCGTCGATGCGCTGGTGCACAACAGCGCAATGCAGGGTGCCACGTTCTCGGGCGCGCGTGTAGTGTCGTTCCCGCATAACGACTGGGAGGCGCTCGACCACCAGCTGCACCGCATGCGCTTTCGCTACCGGCGCGCCCTGGTGGTCATCGAAGGCGTGTACAGCGCTGACGGCGACATCCCCGAACTCGAGCGCTTTCTCCAGCTGTGCGAGCGACACCACGCCCTGCTCATGGTCGACGAAGCCCATGCGACGGGTGTGCTCGGCGCCACCGGTCGCGGACTCGCCGAGCACGCCGGTGTGGATCCCCGACGCGTGGACATCTGGATGGGGACACTGAGCAAGGCGTTGTGCAGCACCGGGGGATACATCGCCGGTCGGCATGGGCTGGTGAACTACCTCAAGACAACAGCACCGGGTTTTGTGTTCAGCGTCGGGCTGTCACCGGCAGCGGCTGGAGCCGCACTGGCGGCGCTGCGCCTGCTGCACGCGGAGCCAGAGCGCGTGAGGCAGCTGCAAGCGAATGTCAGGACACTTGTTGCTCACTGCACAGCCTTGGGCCTCAATACAGGCCGAGCCGGGGTCGCAGGCGTGGTGCCCATCATCGTTGGCGATACCGAGACGGCGGTTCGGGCATCGGCCGCCGTCCGGGCACTGGGGGTCAACGTGCCACCCATGATTCCACCGGCAGTTGCCGAAGGGGCCGCCCGGTTGCGGCTCTTTGTGTCGGCGTCGCACACCGCCGACGACCTCCGACGCGCGGGTGACGTGGTGGCCCAGGCGATGGCCAGTGTCGCGGCAGCACGCGAACCGCTCAGCATCACCACATCGTGAGCGTGGTGGTGCAGGAGGTGACGTCAAAGGGGGACCGGGAAGTGTTCATCGATCTTCCCTTCCGTCTCTTTCCGCGAGACGCGTTTCCCAACTGGGTGCCGCCGCTGCGCGTGAGCGTGCGGGATGTGCTGGCACCGTCACATCCCTTCTGGCGTGAGGCGTCATGCGCACTGTTCCTCGCGAAACGTGCGGGCGTGGTGGTGGGTCGCATTGCCGCCATCGAGAATCGCGCCCACAATCGTTTTCATGACGATCAGACGGGTTTCTTCGGCTTCTTTGAATGTGCCGACGATCAGTCCGTGGCAGACGCCTTGTTCAAGGCAGCGGGTGACTGGCTGCGACGAAAGGGATTGCGCACCATGCTGGGCCCCATGAACCCGGGGACCAACTACGAGTGCGGATTGCTGGTGGAAGGCTTCGAGCGTCGGCCGCAGTTCATGACGGCGTGGAATCCGCCGTACTACGACACACTGTGTCACGCGGCCGGTCTGACAAAGGCCCAGGATCTGCTGGCGTTCTGGTTTTCGGTCGAGGGAGCGAACTACGAACCGCCAGCGTACCTGCGGCGACTGGTCGAACACACGCAGAGCCGCGGTCGGGTGACGTTTCGCGACGTGGACATGGCGCACTACGACCGCGATGTCGATCTGTGCTGGGAGATGTACAACGACGCGTGGGAGCGCAACTGGGGCTTTGTGCCCATGACACGCGAGGAGTTTCTCCACTCCGCCATGGACATGAAGCCTCTCCTGGCGCGGGGTTTCTCCTTCATTGCATCGGTAGACGGAACGCCGGCCGGTTTTTGCCTGGCCTTGCCCGACTACAACGAAACGTTGCAGCATCATCGGAGTGGCCGTCTCCTGCCCTTTGGTCTGTTGCGGCTGCTGTGGCATCGTTCCCGCTGGAAGGGGCTTCGTGTGTTTGCACTCGGTGTGCGCCGGTCGTATCGCGCGCGGGGGGTGCTGGCGCTTTTTGCGCACGAACTCATGCGCCGGGGCCGTGCCAGCGGCCGCTCGGGCGCTGAGGCGTCGTGGCTGCTCGAGGACAACACGATGATCGTGAAACCCATGCGAGCGATGGGCGCCACTCCAACGATGAAATGGCGGCTTTACGAGCGAGCGCTGACCGACCCGGCTGACGCCGAGCCATGATCGCGGTTGTCACCGGCGCCTCGGGTTTCATCGGAACCAATCTCGTAGCGGCGCTCAGAGAGCGCGGTGCGGCTGTGCGCTTGCTGGCTCGACCCGAATCGACGGCCACGTATCCACCTGATGCCGATGTCTATCGCGTCGACCTTCGCCACGCAGCCACGGCGATCGCGTCACCCGTGTGGGATGGCGCCACCCATCTGTTTCATCTGGCGGGACTGACGCGCGCGCACACGCGGGCCCAATACCACGAGGCGAACGTGGTCCCAACCGGCGTGCTGGCCCAAATGGCCGCAGCCAGAAATCACGCCCCGCGCGTTATCCATGTGTCCTCCCTTGCGGCTGCAGGACCGGCTTTGCAGGCGCCGGTGCGCGACAGCGACGCACCACATCCCATCGAGCCGTACGGCGAAAGCAAACTGGCAGCAGAAACGTTGCTTCGGGCCGCGAAAGACCGGGTGCCGGTGGTCATCGTTCGGCCCGCTGCCGTGTACGGTCCACATGATCGTGACTTTCTGGCGGTGTTCCGACAGTTGCTGAGTCCTGTCGCGCTGCATGCCACGCGGCCGAATTACCAGCTCTCGCTGGTCCATGTCCACGATTGCGTCGAGGCACTGCTGATTGCGGCCACGCACCCTGCCGCCCCGGGACAGACCGGAGTTGTTGCGGCCCATCGCCTCACCTGGGGTGAACTCTACAATGCCGTTGGCCATGCGCTGGGTCGCACCCCACCGCAGGTCACCGTTCCCTCCTCGCTGCTCCAGCTCGGCGCGCTGGCGGGTGACCTGTGGGCGACCCTCACCCGGGCCTCGCGCCCCCCGCTGCTGTCGTCGGGGAGGCTGGCCCTGAGCCGTCCCGCCGCGTGGACCTGTGAGCCGAGCTGTTTTCCCGCGCTGGGGTGGAGCCCGCGGATCGCGCTGGCGGACGGGCTCGCCGCCACAAGGGACTGGTATGTCGAGCATGGATGGCTCAACCTTCCCGGGCCGTGACGCTCCTCGCGCTCTCGTACCTGGTGGTGGTGGCCATTCTCCTGGTTGGTGTGATGCGGCTCCCGCGCTCACGCCGGCTCGATGATGCGCAGTGTCCCAGTGTTTCGGTGGTCGTCTCCGCGCGCAACGAGGCGGCGGAGCTGCCGGCCTGTATCGACTCCCTGCTGGCGCTCGACTACCCAGGAGATCGACTGCAGCTGGTGCTGGTCGACGACCGCTCCACTGATGCCACCGGCGCGCTGGTCGACGCCGCGGCTGCGCAACATGCGCATGTCGTGGCGCTGCATACCGAACGTCTGCCGTCCAACGGTCTCGAAGCCAAGGCTCGTGGACTGGCGCACGGCATCGCGCATGCAACCGGCGATTGGGTGCTCATCACCGATGCTGACGCTCGCGTACCAAGAGAGTGGGCGCGACACCTGCTCGGCCGCCTGACGCCAGCGACTACGATGGTGGGAGGGACCATCGTGGTGCGACCCGGTCCATGGTGGGGCTACATCGAAGGGGCGTTGCAGGGTTTTCTGCAGTGTTTCAGCCTGGCGGCCGCGGGACTTGGCGCTCCCTTTGCCTGCATCGGCCCGAATATGGGAATTCGGCGTGATGTCTACCTGCGGCATGGCGGTCTCGAACGCGCGCGATTTGCGGTGGCCGAAGACCTCGCCTTGTTTGCCATGGCCCGCGCCGACGGCGGAGAGGTGCAGCTCTACGGCGATCGACCCACCCTGGTTGGAGTACACCCTGTGGGACGGCCGCTGCTGATCTTCAGTCAGCTGCGGCGCTGGTTAGGCGGCGGAGTGGAACCCCACCCGGCCTACGCGGTCGGGCTTGCGCTGATCCTGATTTGGGGACTGGCGGTCGTGGTGTGGACGGCGACCGGATGGCTCTGGGGTGTCGACCGCTGGCTTCCGGGGTTTGTTGGCAAACTCGTGGGCGACGCCCTGCTCTTCACCGTGCTCACCCAACGTGCGGCCCTTGTGGCTCCTCTGCGGCAGCTGATCATTCTGCAATTCGCGCAGCTCACCGCCCTCTGCTTCCTCCCGGTATCCTTTGCCATCACCAGACGCATTCGGTGGGTTGGTGACGGATACGCCGTCCACTACGACCCGTCGCGCCGGGGCACCGACCGGAACACCACGTCCCAAAGCGGCGAGGTCACACCATAGCCGGTGTGGTCATCGTGGTAGTGGTGCTTGAGATGATAGGCTTTGAGAAAGGCGCCAACCCGGCCACGCATCGGCCAGTGGTGCACGGCAAAATGCAGCGTGTCGTACGCGAGATAACCCAGCACAAAGCCGCAAAAGACGGCGTGGACAGCGTCGCCACTCACGGCGCGAAAGAGCCACCAGAAAACCAGGGCGATGGGAATGCTGACCGCCGGAGGCATCACCAGACGGGTGCTGTCGCGCGGATAGTCGTGATGCACACCATGGGCGAGAAAGTGCAGCCGCCGTCCGACCACGCTGCGCGGCGTGTAGTGGAAGACCCAGCGGTGCAGCACGTACTCCACCAGCGTCCAGATGAGCAGACCGGCACAGGCATGCGCCACAAACGCTTGCCATCCCATGCGTGGCCATCCCTGCACCACTGTCCACACGATCACCGGCCCGTACACCATCAGCGGGACGGCGGGATGCACATGTGACAGCCGTTCGAGCCAGGCCGACTCGAAGAGTGGTATCGTCTCGTCGCGATTGGATACGAACCGGTGTGACATGCAGCAGACGGCCGAGGCTGGAGGCAAAGCTGGTACCAGCCGAACGATGCGCAGCCAGCTCCCGAAATGCGAGTGCGGCGCATCGGTCAGCGTGCTGCCACCCAACGTCGCACCACACTACCTTGCCTCACGTGAACCCGCGCTGTCTGCTCGCCTTACTGCTCACCCCGCTCGCGGTCACTGCACAAGGCGACCTGGGCCACGCCGCGACGCGACCAGATTCAGCAGCGACAGCATCCGACCGATGGTACGCCGAGCGAGACGCCGTGCGGGCTCTGGCGGCAGCAGACGACGGACTCCGGCATCGCCCTGACGACTACGACCTGCTCTGGCGAGCAGCCCGGGCACACGTCGCGCTCGGAGTCCTCGAAGCCGATCGCTCGGTGATCGATGGACACCATCGCGAAGCAACCCGGCAGGCGCGGCGCGCTGTTATGCTCGAGCCCGATCGTCCGGACGCGCATCTCTGGCTGGCCGCTGTCCTTGGCCGCGGCGCGCAGCGGGCGGGGTTTCGCGAGGCGATCACCCTCGGCGCCGAAGCGTGGCGCGAAGCCACCCGTGCGCTGGAGATCGACAGCACCACGGCGATGGCGAGTGCCATTCAGGGGCGTCTCCTCGAAGCCGTGGCGCGCTTCCCATGGTTTGTGCGTGCCATGATCGCCACCTTCAGCGGCTTTACCATGGCACGTGGTGCGACATTCGAAGCGGCGGAGCAGCACTACCAGCGTGCCATACGGTTCGACTCGCTCTCCGTCGCGCCACAGGTCGATCTGGCCCGCCTCGCGTTGCGACGCGGGCGCCTGACTGATCCACAGCAGGTGATGCAGCGTCTGCGCGCCCTGCCCGCGCGCACACCCATCGACGACTGGCTGCGCGATGATTTGGAGAAGCAGCTCGCACGCAAGGTCGCCGCCCAGTGATTGGTCAGCTCAGGCGAATCGTTGGCGTAGCTGCACTGACGCTGTTGGTTCTGGCCGCGGCGGTGGTCGCTCTCCTTGCCGCCGACCAGATCCATCGTCCGCCGCGGCCGCTGGACCCCGGCATTGCCTCGATCGACACGACCCGGCATGGGCGGCTCTTCATTCTTCTCGTCGACAGCTGGCGGCAGGAGTCGGCCCTGGATTCCACGCTCTTTCCGCAGCTGGCTGCGCTGCGCACTCGCGGCGCATCCATTCCCCTCTCCACGGTCTACGAAGGCTTCACCATTCCGGCGGTGCGCGCGGCCTTCAGCGGATATGCTGAAACGCAGCTCGTGAATGTGGTGCAGAACTTCCGCTTCAATGCCCTGCCTATCGAGTCCTTCTTTCGCGACGTACACGGGCTCGGTAAGCGCACGCTGGTGGTGGCTCGTGAGCCGTTCATCCAGTTCGGTCCCGTCTTTGAGCAGCGTTATCCGCAGGGACGTCTGGACCAGTACGCGCTGGACGCCCAACGGCCTGACATCGCCATCAGCGGGTGGCGCAGCGGCGCCTTTGACATCGTCGTGCTGCACCACGAGGCGTTTGACTGGGTAGCGCACGAGGTCGGCATCAAACACCCGCGCTATTTCGCCTCCGCCAAACATGCCGACTCGCTGATCGCCCAGGTGGCCGCACTCGCCGACTCCAGCGATTACGTGCTGGTCCTCGGCGATCATGGCCACAATGAACGCGGCGAACACAAAACGGGTTTCGACATCCCCACCTTTGCTCTCCTGCTTGGCCCCGAGGTCGTGCCCGGGTCGGAGACCGCGCAGCTGGAGACGACCAACATTCGGTATCTCGTCAGTCACTCCATGGGGCTGACACTCCGCCCCGCTCGGTACGCCATCTCGGAGCTGGCGCGCGTCATACCGGTGACCACGACACCTACCGATTCCCTGCCTTCCGATAGCCTGACGCGGCGATGGACCAAGGTCCCCACCGACTACCTGTATGCCGCGGTCGTCCTGGCGGCGGGCATCGCCCTTGCCTGGTGGCTGGTGCTGGGAACCACGGGAGCCTCACTGACCGCCACAGGCTGGCTGGTGGCGCTGGCGGTGTTTATCCCCGAACTCGTTATGCGCGACGCATTGGCGGCGCTCGGTGCGCTGCTGCGGCCGGGACCCCTGAGCGGTGTGGTGGTGCTCTACGCGGTCGGGATTGTCGCCAAACTCGTCACACTGCGCGACCGGGGGGCCACGCCATGGTGGGGAGCGGCTGGCGTGAACACACTGATTGTCCTCGTGGAGTTCTCCGTCCTGGCCCACCCCATCCTCGTGTTGTCGCTGGCGGGCGTTTGGGGAGTGCTGGCCTGGCGGCACCCTGCCCCATGGGCACGACGCATCGCGCTCATCGCGGCACTGCAGACGCTGCTGTACTACACACTGCGGCTTCCGCTGTACCTCTTTGCGATTGCCGACATTTTCTTTCTGCTGGCCTATCATTTCGGGAACCAGGCTCGCCTCACCAGCGCTTCGCGCCGCACCCTCCTGCACGCCCTTCTCGTGGTGGGCAGCTTCACCATCACGTCGAGCTGGCTTGCCGGCTCACTGGAGTGGGGCTTTCTCTACGACTTCTTTCCCGCGCATCAGGTGGAACTCGAGGTGCAGCGGTTCCTGCCCATTATCCTCGCGAAGATTCCGCTACTGCTCCTGACCGCACTGGTCATCGCGCGACAAACGGTCACACGCGAGCTGATGCAGGTCGTGCTGCTCATGAGCGCGCTGCGTTTCGGGAGCCTCTGGATCATGCGCCTTGCCGGTTCGCCCACGGCAGAGATCTGGCCACTCGCTGAGCAGGGCGCGTATCTAACCACGTACGTGCTGGCCATCGCGACATGGGACCGACTCCGGAACACCGCCACGGATACAGCGTCGCCCTCACCCGCCTGAGACTGGCGAACGGCTGCGTCCCTCAGCGGCCGGAGGGGGCCGTGTTGACCCACCGCCAGTGCGATCGCCAGGGCCACAGAACGCGCCACATCGTCTGCAGGTAGACCAGCACAAGCCAGGCAAGGACAAGTTTGGGTAGCCACGTCGAGGGTGGTGCCAGCCAGAGCGCACCTGCACCGACCGCCGCGCCCCAGGCCGGACGTGGACGATGTCCATCACGCGTGTGCGCCTGCATGAGCCGAGCGACAAACTCCGCGCTGATCAGCACCGTCATCAACCAGCCGATCCATGCGTCCAGTGCGTGCACCTGGCACCAGCTCGCCACAGCACCAGTGGTCAGCAGGTGAAGGCCGAGGCGCCAGCTGATCCCTCGCATCCGCCGGATGATGACGGCCATCGCTCCCACGCACATGACGCAGCCGAGCACCGTGACCACAAGGTGCCGCGCGAGAACGCTTCCGTCCCACAGGGGACGACCCCACCAGCGGGCGAGGGGCGGCACCATCCAGCTGGCAAAGAACACCGAGACAATGACAATGGCCTCGAGTGTCCCCCACGAGGTAAAGTGCAGACGGCGAAATTCGGCACGTTCGGTGTAGGTGACGGCGAACCCGGCCCCCATCAGGAGCGTCATCACCGGGAGCTGCCACGACGCCACCGTCCCCGTGAGAGCGCAGTACGCAAAGACCAGGATACACCCCGCCCACAAGTCGCAGTGATGATCGAGAAAGTCACCTAACGGCGAGGTGGTGCCGGTCGCCTTGGCCTGCATGCCGTCCAGATGATCCCCGGCCACGTAGAACTGAATGACCAGCAGCAGCACAAATGCAAAGACGCTCGGCGGTACGCCCTCAGGTGCCAGTGCCAGTCCAAAGACCAGCAGCAGCGCGCCGGTGCTGAGCAGGGTAATGAGGTTCGCCGCCAGCCACCGCGGCAGCAGGGGAAAGAGTCGTTCGAACCACACCCGCGTCACCCATGGACGCCAGACCGACGCATCGGTGAAGCGATACGTGTTGGGGGGCTCGGTCATGAGATGTGGTAGATTGGTCGCATCCCTCAATCTGTCGTTCAGATCCACCCGACACACCCTCTGTCGTGCATGCTTTGATCCTCGCCGCGGGCCGCGGCACCCGGCTCGGCCTGCCCGATGGCCAGCCCAAGTGCCTCGCCTCCGTCGGTGGACGAACCCTCATCACACGATACCTCGACGCCCTCGATGCCATCGAGATGCCGGCAACTATCGTGGTGGGGCATGGGGCAGAACACGTTGCCGCGATGGTGAGCACCCGCAAGCATCCACCCACCCTCGTGTTCAATCCGGACTACCAGCTGGGGAGTATCGTGTCGTTGCAGTGCGGGCTGGCTGGCGTCGTGGGAGACCTCCTTCTTATGGATGGAGACGTGGCCTTCGGTGAGCCGCTGCTCCGCGCCTTTCTGTCTTCACCGACGCCGGCACCGTGCAGGCTCCTCATCGACTTCAGCTCGAGGTTCACCGACGAGCAGTACATGGCGGGCGTCGTGGAGGACCGAGTCCGTGCGCTCAAACGGGGACCGGTGCCGGGGCACGACGCCGAAGGAGAATGGGTGGGCTTCGCCCTGCTGTCCGCGGCTGCAGTTTCCGATTTGTCACTGCTGGTCACTCGTCAGACGTCCGCAGGCATGACGGCCACCGGCTATGAGGATGCGCTCGCCTCACTCCTCGACACACACGTCGTGGCGAGCATCCCCACCAATGGCGAGCCGTGGACGGAAATCGACTTTCCTGCCGACCTCGTCCGAGCTCAACAGCTCTTCGACGCGACCGCGTGACGGACCTCATGGAGAGAGCAGCCGATTTGTAATGCGGCACACACGACGCATCAGCTGCGGGTGTGGGATTACCTTTTTGATTCGTTGGTGTCTTTGGTGAGAGGAGTCTCGCTTGAGGTGTTTCTGCGCCGCGTGAAACTGCTGGTCGCTGTCCGATGGTGCCTTGCGTGCGTCTGCCTGACGTCGGCAGGGGCAATACGCGCGCAGGGATCGGTGTATGTGCCGATCCTCGACCCCGCCTACGACGATCTCGGCGTGCTCATCGCACATGGCCTCGTCACCACGGTCATGGTCGGCGATCGGCCCTACTCACGGGCTGCGTTCACTCGTTTTGTCCGGCAGGCTGACAGCCTGGCTGGTGCGAGCACTTCGACACCGCGTATTCGCGAAGCGCTCGAGCGCTTGCAATCGCGCTTTCGTAAGGACTCAGATTCTTCGAAGTCTGTACGACTTGCGCCGTTCTCCGCGACACTGTCGATGGCACGCAGTCCATCTCGGGCCATGCAATCAGGTTACGAACCCGATGTCATCGATGCCGACCTGAATCCGTTGTTGCAGCGAAATGCGGGACGTGTCCTCTTTGACGGGCTCACACTCGCAGTGGAGGGCGGTGGTGCCTTCGAGCGCGGGCGATTTGCCGCCGAGCTCACGGCACGTGGCCATGGCGGTCTGGACCGCATCGAGAAAGGGGCGGGTGATGTACACCTTCTCACCGGCTACGTGCGTGCGGTGGCCGGTCCGCTGGCGATTGATGTGGGACGAACACCAATGCTGCAGGGCTTTGGGGTACACGGCGGTGCCATGTTGAGCGACAATGCCCGCCCACTCGATCTCATCCGAGTGCGTGCCGAGCGGCCCGTGCGCCTTCCCGGCATTCTCCGTCACGCTGGTGCCTGGCAAGGTGTTCTCTCGGCAGGCACCCTTGGTCGCAACCGGGATCAGCCGGGGTCCGGCATTTTGGTGGCGCGCCTCAGCAATCAGCCATCACGCTTCGTTGAGTTCGGGCTCAACTACATGAATGTGCAGGGTGGCGAGGGGGCGCCCGCGGGCACAGCGGGTGAACGCTGGTACGACCTCTTCCTCTTCTGGAAGAATGGCGGCTTCTACAACTTGTCTGACAAAGCCGTGGGTGCCGACGTTCGAGTATCGGTGCCGTCAGCGCAGCTGGCACTGTACGCCAACTTCCTCACCACCGACGATCGGGGTCGTTTTCGGCAGCCGGCCGGTGGTTACTGGGAAGACGCCATCTGGGTGGTGGGCGCCGAGCGTCATGGACTTGGAACCGAAGGACGCCTCGATCTCCGCGTCGAAGCACGTCACACCGGTCCGGTGCCACATACACACTACCAATTCACATCAGGTATCACACTCGACCGGCGTGTGCTGGGTGATGCCCTCGGCCCGAACTCGAGCGGTCTTCTCTTCGAAGGCACCTGGACCGCCACACAGTCACGACTGCGCATTAGCGTCGCGCTCGAAGACTACACCAGCGACTACTACGCCTTGCGACGGATTGCCGGTGGCGGGTTCTGGGATTTCGACTGGTTCCGCATTCGGAACGGCCCCGAGGAACGGCGGCAGCGTGTGACCGCCGATTACCTGCAGTTTCGCGGATGGCAGGGTCTGGAGGTTGGTGTGCGCGGCGGATACGAACGGGTCGGCGGCTTCGACTTCAAGCCTGGCGCACGGCACAACGTACTGGCACTCCTCACAGTCCGGGGCCTGCGTTAGGCACGTCTACCGCTATCGGCGGACAAGTGAAAGCGTGAAGAGCGCGCCAAAGCCCCAGATCGTGACCAGATGGAATGGGATCCAGAACCAGGCACTCATGGTCACATCGACGATGAGGGATGCCGCCCCCGCGGCCGCCAGGGCACCCTCGAGCCAGGTCACCCCCGAAATCTCTGTCGGTTTGTAGAGTTTGGAGCGCCACCCACCACGCCCTGCGTCGACATTGTACTTGCTCGTACGATGGAAGGGCGCCACGCCACCACGCAGCCCGGCGATCACCTGGGTGAACAGCACGGCGTTGACCCCCATGATGAGGGCGAAAAATGGCGGCACACAGCGCAACGCCTCGCCGGCAAATGCCCACAACGTCCGGGCATAGGGACGCAAGGCAAACACCAGATAGAGTGGCAGGATGCCGATATTGGTCGGCAGCTGCGCAAGGCCCACCCAGCGCGCCAGGGGACGCGCCGCGGGCTGCGAATCGAGCGCGAGCACAAGCCAGGCACTGCCGATGAGCAAGAGCAGCACCGCGGGTGCGACAACGATGTTCAGCAAGTCGAACATCGCATGCGCTTTCACGAGACGCGGAATGGGCGCCCGCCAAACAGCTGGAAGCAGTTTGCGGATGACCTGACCGCGTCCGCGCGCCCACCGCGTCTGC
The DNA here is from genome assembly GCA_902826615.1 of uncultured Gemmatimonadota bacterium. Taxonomy (GTDB): domain Bacteria; phylum Gemmatimonadota; class Gemmatimonadetes; order Gemmatimonadales; family Gemmatimonadaceae; genus RBC101. Next base: position 615,584 of record CADEFN010000001.1, on the reverse strand, counting down.
TGCACCTTGTAGTCGTGCACCGTGACCGGCAGCTCAGCAGGCGCAACCACATCGCGCGTGAACACAATGCGCCATCCACCGAGCTGGGCGCGATAGGCCAGATCGAGATCCTCGGCCAGGGTGTCGGCGAGCCATCCCCCCGACGACGCGATCGCGCGCGCCCGCCAGATACCCGCCGACCCATTGAAGCGTACAAAAAAGCCGGCCCGATCACGTGCTTCCTGCTCGCCCACAAAAAAGGCGTCGATCACCACAGACTGCGCCCGTGTGAGCCAGGACCACTCGCGATTCAGGTGCCCCCAGCGAGCCTGCACGGCGCCGACACGTTCGTCGGCGAACCAGCCCATCGTACGCCGCAAGAAGTCGCGCTCGGGGCGAAAGTCTGCATCAAAGAGCGCGTGAAATTCGCCACGTGCGCTCGTTGCCGCATGGGCCAGGGCGCCGGCCTTGTACCCGGTGCGAACCGTGCGCCTGACGACCGTTACGTCGACTCCATGAGCGCGCCAGTACGCGGCCCGCTCATCCACGATAGCCTTGGTCTCATCTACAGAGTCGTCGAGCAGCTGGAGCTCGAAGCGATGCCGCGGCCAGTCGAGCTGGGCACAGGCGTCAATCACAGCCGCCGCGACATACCGCTCGTTGTACATCGGCACCTGAACGGTGACGAACGGCAGCTCGTCGTCAGGCGGGAGAGCCGGCGGCGCCGCGCGCGGTGGACGACGCCAGAGATACCAGGCGAGATGCGCCTGTCCGATGCCGTACGCCACACAGCCAAGTACGCCAGCGATGTGCACCGCGAGGGCGAACCATGCCCCCGTTGCGGAGGTCAGCGCGCCAGTAATGGATTCCGCCGTCACACGGGCTAGTGTAGTGGGACAGGCACCCCGGGGCCAAGCGGTGTGTGTTCGTATTCACTGCGCGGAGCGCGTCCGATCGGGTATCTCTGACACTTGATCGGCACACTACATTGGCGCGTGATACGCTCCCGCCCCTGGCTGCTCGGGTTGTTCCTCGCCGCTCTCCCCGAGCGCGGTGAGGCGCAGCGCCTCGAAGCCGCCGGCGCGGACCAACGCTGCGGTGGCGAACGTATCGTCGACGTCACATTCCGCGGCGCACGCCGAGACCTGGTCGGCAGGGAGCTGGGAGGGGCTGGGGTTCTGCTCAATCGGGCGCTGCTCGCCCTTCAGCCCGCCACACGAGTGAGTGTGGTGCGGCGGTATCTCCTGCTCAAACCGGGAGACACCTGCCTCGAGCAGCGCCGCAGTGAATCGGAGCGTGTACTGCGAGCCCAGCCATTCATCAGCGACGCCGTCATCCGCGTACGACCCGTAGCACCCGGCGAGGTGCGGCTGGAAGTGGAAACGATCGATGAGTTTGTGCTCGGCGCCGAAATCTGGGGTGGCACCCGCGAGATACCTGCCGGGCTCGAGCTGGGCACCGCCAATCTGGGAGGCGCCGCGCGCGGGCTGCGAGGCCTGGTAGAACTCGGACGGGGAAACGACGTCGGCTGGGGCGTGCGGTACACGGACTACCAGGCCCTGGGCCGAACACTCGTGCTCGACGCCCGCGCCGGGCAGCGCCCCTTGACCGATTACTGGTCGCTCTCGCTGCAACGCCCCTTTCTGACAAACTTCCAGCAGACGGCATGGCAGTTCGGCTTCGGAGAGGAGCAGCGGTTTTTCACGTTCCGTGATCCCGACATTCGCGAGATCTCGCTCGAGTACTATCGTCGTCGCTGGCAGGTGGGTGGTGTGCACCGCTTTGGCGGTGTGAATCGCGGCGCCAACCTTGGTGCGGTCATGACGGGTGAGCTCGCCAACAGAGTGCGCACCGTGCGCTTTGGCTCGAGCGGTGCCGTGCCCGTCGCGTCGCCTCCAGAACTTGCGCGCTACGGAAAATTCGAGGCGGTCCGTGCCGGACTCGCCGCCGGCGTGCGCCGCGTTCGCTTTCTCCCTGTGCGAGGGCTCGCTGCGCTGAGTGCGCCGGAAGACGTACCCATTGGAGCACAGCTCTTTGTGCTCGGCCTCCATGGAGTGGGTGCGTTGCAGCGGGCGCCCACCGATCGCGTGGGCGTGGTGGCCGCCACCGCGGCGGCCGGAAGTGCGCGTTCCCTCTGGCGCTTCACCTGGAGTTCGGAGTGGCGATCTGCCAATGACTCAGGCGTCTCGCGGCAGTTCACTGGCAGCGGACGTGTCGCCTGGTTTGGCAAGCTCAGCGAAGGCCATCTCACCACCGTGTCAGCCGATGCGGCGCTGAGCAGCCGATCGCGGGTGCCGCGGCAGGTGGATTTTCGCGATCTCACTGGTGGCCTGGTGGGCTTTCGCGGGAGCGACGTTGGCGGCGCGGAGCGTGTGGTGGCGCGCTTCGAGGAGCGTCATCGCATTCCCTCACCCGTGGAGCGAGTAGAGCTTGCCGTCGCCGGCCTGGCCGAAGCCGGGCGGATTTGGGCGGGCGATGCGCCTTACGGTGTGGGGACGCGATGGCGCTACGGGGTTGGGGCCGCCCTTATCGCCGCCTTGCCGGCCGGTTCGCGGCAGAGCCTGCGTCTTGAGATCGGGCTTCCGGCGAACCCGACCGGTCGAAGGACTCCCGAGTTCCGGCTATGGGTTTCTGACCTTACGGGGATCTTCTGGCGGGAGCCCAACGCGATTTGGCTCTCCCGAGAGGCGGAGTCCGCTGCTCGAACAGTGAGCGCGCCCTAGGATTTGGCCCGCGGACACCGCGGAGCGGCCATTGTGGCCGAATTCATACTGCCAGATCGTCCTGAGTGCTGCGAAGTCGCTGCGGAGTGTCGAGGATCCTCCAGTCAGCTTGTGAAAAAGTGATGGTTGTCGGGCGCGTTGGGTCTGGTACGCGGCTTGCCTTAGTCAGTGGCAGAGACGGGGATGTGATATGGGTCACAATGTCCTGCCGTCGGCGCGACCTACACGGAGTCCACAACTATGAAGAGTTTCACGAAGTTCGGAACGGCGATCGCCCTTTCCCTCGCGATCACTCAGCCGGCACAGGCGCAGTCCACGGTCGTCGACTTCGAGGGCTTCTTTGCGACCAGCGCGATGTACCCGACGATCGGCAACTACCTCGGCCTCGACTTCTCGAGCTTCTGGGGACTCAACGCTACGTCGTTCACCAACACGTACGGAGGCGGTTATGACGCTGTCTCTGGCGACATGGTGGCCTTCTCTCGTGGGCAGTCCGGCTTCCGTTCCTCGACCGAGTTCTTCCTCGGTTCGCTCTACATCGGGTCGGGGTGGTACAACAACTACCCGCTCACGATCGCCGGGTATCGTGGTGGTCAGCAGCAGTGGGTTCGCAACCTGAACGGCCAGATGACCGGCGCCACGAAAGTGGACCTGAATGGTGCGCAGGATAACGGCCTCATCGACGAAGTCCGCTTCAGCTCGTCGGGCGCCGAGTACTACATCGACGACGTGGAAATCCTGAGCGCGGCGCATGCCGCCCCGGAGCCCGTAACGATGGCACTCCTCGCGACCGGCCTCGCCGGTGTTGGTGGCGCCGGCGCATTCAAGCGCCGTCGCAAGAGCACCGAGAGCTGACTTTCCCCCGAGTTTCTCGGCGCTGACGGGGTGGGGCCTTCGGGTCCCACCCCGTCTCTTTTCGGCCCTGCTCTACCCCGTCACACAGGGCGACGTTACGATTCCCGGAGTGCCGTCAACACGACGGCAAGTCGTTGAATGCCACAGGGATGCAGAGTTGCGTATCCCTTGCTCCGGCCCCTTTCCGATTCGTGATGCGCCTCGTTTGGCGGTTGCTCCTACACGGCTCCTTTGCCGCTTCGGCCGGCGTCCTGCAGGCCCAGCGGATCCCGTCGGCCGAAGAAGCGCAGCGACTTCTCAAGTCGCGCTCTGATCTGGCAGCCCAGGTTCGGCAGCGGGTCCAGACCAGTGGGCTTACGCCCGAACAGCTCCGTGCTCGTCTGACGGCAGCCGGGTATCCCTCTTCGCTTCTGGATCAGTTCCTCGCGACTGGCACGGCCACCGATTCCGCAGCGCCGTCGAACAACGTGCTCACGGCCATGCGTCGGCTCGGTCTGGTGGATTCCACCGAGTTCGCCACCTTTTCGCAGCTGGCAACCGAGGTCACGCCGCCGCTGCCGTTTACAGTCGAGCCAGACACCACGCGTGTGCTGCCTGGCAAGGCTGCCGAACGGGACACGCTGCGCATCTTTGGGCTCGATCTCTTTCGGGGCGCAGCCACCACCCAGTTCGACGCCAACCTGGCGGGCCCGGTTGATCCGTCGTATCGCCTTGGCCCCGGCGATCAGCTGGTGCTCATCCTCACCGGTGATGTCGAAGAGGCCTACACACTCGATGTCACCCGTGAAGGTTTTGTGGTGGTGCCGGCCGTTGGGCAACTCCCGGTAGCCAACCTCACGCTGGCACAGCTCAACGATCAGCTCTATCAGCGGCTCGGTCGTGTGTACTCCGGGGTGCGGCGTGGCAGCGATGCCACCACGCGCTTTTCAGTGAGTCTCGCGCGACTGCGCAGCATTCAGGTCTACGTCGTGGGTGATGTGCGCCGACCTGGGAGTTATCGCGTGTCGAGTCTGGGCACGGCGCTCACCGCGTTGTATGCAGCCGGTGGACCTAGCGATGTCGGCTCGCTGCGCCGCCTCGAGCTGCGGCGCGGCAGCGGACCGGCGCGCACCGTTGATTTCTACGACTACCTCCTTCGCGGCGACGCCTCACGCGATCCGCGTCTGGAGAACGGGGATGTGCTCTTTGTCCCCGTGCACGGGCCGCGCGTTCGTGTCGAAGGGCGGGTGATTCGGCCCGGGATTTACGAAGTCACGCCCGACGAAGGATTGGCCAGTGTTCTTGCGGCAGCCGGCGGGTTTGCCGCCGAAGCCGGCCGATCACGCGTACAGATCGAACGGATTGCCAATCCGGCCACACGTGCACCGGGCCGGGAGCGGGTGGTGCTCGATGTCACCGGAGATGCGCTCGCCAGTGCGGGGAGTCCGCGGGTAAACGTCGAGCCGGGCGACGTGGTGCGTGTGTTCGGTGTGAGCGAGCGCGTTCGCAATCGCGTGACCATCACCGGCAACGTGTGGACGCCGGGCCCCGTGGGCTTCACCACCGGTCTTACGTTAGGCGAGGCCCTCCGTCGTGTCGGGGGAGCCAAGCCTGATACGTATCTCGGCACGGTGCTCATCTCTCGGCTCGGGCCTGACTCCTCGCGGTCGGTTATCCGGGCGGCCCTGCGTGATACTACGGGCACGCCCGTTCAGGAAGTGGCGCTGGCCGAAGACGACGAGATCCGGATCTTCTCCCTTACAGAGTTCCGCCCCGACCGGCATGTGGTGATTGGAGGTGCAGTGCGGAACCCGGGGCGTTTCCCGTACCGCGAGGGAATGACGCTGCGCGATCTGGTGCTGCTGGCGGGCGGACTGGAACAGAGTGCGTTGCTCACCGAAGCCGAGGTGGCACGTATGCCCGAGAACAGGGCCGGTGGAACCCTTGCCACTACCCTGCGTACCCCACTCGATTCCACCTACGTCTTCGATCGCGTACTCAACCGCCCGTACCCGGGCCCACCGGGCGTGGCGGCGCCGGGGAGCGGCTCACCCGAGTTTGGTATCAAGGCCTTTGACAATGTGCTCATCCTCCGCCAGCCGGACTGGGAGATTCAGCGAATCGTGGCCATTGTGGGCGAGGTGCGTTATCCCGGGAGTTACTCGCTCAAGAGCAAGAGTGAGCGCCTGAGTGATCTCATCCAGCGCGCCGGCGGTCTCACATCCGAGGGATACGCGGACGGGATGCGATTCTTCCGGCGGCGCGGGGCCATCGGGCGCGTGGGTCTCGACCTTGAGCGGGTGCTCCGCGACCCTTCCACACGGGACAACGTGGCGCTGCAGGACGGTGACTCGATTTTCGTCCCGAACTACAGCCCCGTGGTCACGGTGACCGGCGCGGTCAACGCGCCGGTGGCGGTGGCCTATGTCCAGGGAAAATCGCTCGACTACTACATCAGTGCAGCAGGCGGGGGATCACGTCTTGCCGATCTCCGGCGCGCCTTCGTCACGCAGCCCAATGGCTCGGTTCAGTCTCGCGCGAAGTGGCTGATGTTCTCGCGTGATCCACAACCCCGCGCCGGTGCCGCTGTCACGGTGCCCGAGCGTGACCCGAATGACAGAAGGGACTGGCTGCAGATCGCCGGCAACCTGGCCCAGGTGCTGGCGTCACTAGTGGCGGTGGTGGCAGTAGCAACGAGATAGTTAGGAATCCCGCAGCAACCCGGGGCCCGCCCGACTCAAGGCCCCGCCGTGCCGAGCGTGCCTAACGTGCTTCGCGTGCCTCCCGTGCCTCCCGTGCTTCTCGCAGGAAGAGCCGCCAGGGTGCCCGAAGGTCCCGCCAGAACTCCCGTCGTAGCCGCGCATACTCCGCTGCCTCGTCCGTGCTCGCGTCGGCGTCACCGCGCAACCGACTGCGCCAGAGCGCCAGCAGCGTCCCAATCACCAGACCGGCAATCAGCGCCGCGAGACCACGCGCCACCAGCTGCCGCCCATCAGGGCGAACCGCCAGGTCGGGCTTCTCCACCACGGTGATCACTGGCGTATCGCGCACCTCGTCAATGCGCGCCTGCTCAAAGCTCTGCGCAAGAGAGCTGTAGACCTGCTCCCGCAGCCGGACATCCCGCGTCAATCGATCATGCTGAAACGTGAGCTCCGGAGAATTGCGGAAGTCGCGGTTGCGCTGCAGAAAGAACTGCAGACGATTTTCCGCTTCACGCAGTTCGCCGCGCAGTTCGTCCAGCCGTGTCTGCGTAAAACGCCGTTCCTCCGAGGCCTGTGACCGGCGCCGCTCGAGGTTGAAGCGGTTGAGCGCCGCCAGCAGCTGATCGGAGAGCTGCAGCGAGAGTTCGGGGGAGTTGGTGCGGACCGCCATGTTCACCACACCCGTCTTCTGCGTCACGCTGGCCGACACCTGCTTGAGCAGCTTGCCAATCGCGTCGTCGCGCCGCTGCGCTGAATCGTTGCCCCTGGCCTTCACCAGCTCGACATACGTGGTGCGCGCCGGCTCGGCGCCACCAACTGTGTACGGCTTGTAGGCCACTTCGGCCAGGAGCTCGCGCGAGCGGAGCACGTCCACATAAAACGCCGGTGACTGCGCTGCCTCGCTCCCCGGAACACTCACCCCCAGCTGCGCGGCGAGCCCCGACAGCGACTGCGATTTGGCACCAGCCTGCGGCGCAAACGAGGCGCGCGTGGTCCACGTCCGGGGCCGGGACAGTGTTACCGCCACCATCACCGCGACCGCCGAAAGTCCCGTCAGCAGGATCGTTCGCCGATACCGCAGCAGGAACAACATCGTGCCGAGCACACTGAGTGGTGGCTCGTCCTGCCATGTGGTATGGGCCGCGCCGCGGTCCGGGAGTGTCATGCGGTTTGGTGCAGGGGTCGTTCGGGGAATCTACGCGCCGGCAATCGAGCGCACCGCCGCTACAATTGCCGCAGCGTCTATGCCGTAGCGTGTGCGAAGATACTGCTGTCCCCCCACAATTGACGAGAAGCCGGCCCGGAGCCCGATGCGTTTGAAGGCCCTCGGAAACACCTCGGCGTCGGCGCACACCTCGGCGACGGCACTGCCGAGTCCTCCGACTACCGAGTGTTCCTCCACCGTCACAAGGCCGCCGGTGGTGCGGCAGGCGTCGATGACGGCCGGACTGTCGATAGGCGAAAGCGTGTGAAGGCTCAGCACCCGGGTCAGCAGACCCTCCGACGCGAGCGTCTCATGGGCGGCGAGCGCTTCACCGAGCATACCGCCCGTGGAAATGATCGTCGCGGCTGCACCCTCCTTTACCCTGCGGGAGGCACCAAGCGCGAACCGCTCTCCCTGTTCAGGCGCGCGATCCATCGAGCTGCGATCGAGTCGCAGGTAGGCTGTGCCCGGCGTGTTCACCAGCGCTTCCGTCGCCTCGGCAGCCTCCCAGTCGTCACCGGGGGCTACCACAGTCATGGCCGGGAGCGCCCGCAGAATGGCCAGGTCTTCCGTGGCGTGGTGTGAAATGCCTAGCGCCCCGTAGCTGAACCCACCACCAACCGCGACCACCTTCACATTCGCGTCGTGGTAGGCCGCGTCGTTGCGGATCTGCTCCAGGCAGCGCAAGGTGCCGAAGTTGGCGATGGAGTACGTGAAGACCACATGCCCTTCCATGGCCAGCCCGGTGGCGAGTCCCATCATGTTCTGTTCGGCCACCCCGGCGTTGATAAACTGCCGCGGGAAACGTTCGGCGAACTTCGTGAGTACGCCAAAGCCCAGGTCGCCGGTGATGAGCATGAGGCGCGGGTCATCTTCGGCGAGCGCCGTGAGCCGCGCGACAAAGGCGTCTCTCATGCGTCACCCTGCAGTTCACGTTTTGCCGCCTCGAACTCCTCGCCTTTTGCGGTGCGGTAGTGCCACAACACCGACGACTCCATGAACGACACACCCTTTCCCTTGGTGGTGTGGGCAATCACACAGGTTGGGGCTTCACCCACCCGCGCTTCATCGCCCAGGGCGGTACGTAGCCTGTCGTGGTCGTGGCCATCGGTCTCCAGCACGCGCCAGCCAAAGGCACGCCATTTGTCAGCGAAGGGTTCGAGTGCAATCGTGTCGGCAACCGTCGTCAGGCTCTGAATCTTGTTGTAGTCGATGATGGCCGTGAGGTTGCCGAGTTTGTGGTGCGCGGCAAAGAGAATGGCTTCCCAGTTGGAGCCCTCGTCGCACTCGCCATCACTGAGCAGGCAAACCACCCGATGCGACTTTCCGGCCAGCATCCCGGCGTACGCCATGCCAGCCGCAATGGACAACCCATGGCCTAACGATCCGGTCGAGACCTCGACACCGGGAATGCCCTTGTGGGAAACATGCCCGCTGAGGTCGGATCCATCCTGGTAGTGGTCCTTCAGGCGTTCGGTGGGGAAAAAGCCGCACTCGGCGAGCGTCGCATAGACCCCGGCCCCCGCGTGCCCCTTGCTGAGGATAAAGCGATCGCGCTCGGGCCAGCGCGGGTTGGCGGGATCGACCGCGAGCACTTCGCCGTAGAGCATGGCGAGAATGTCCGCGATCGAGAGGATGGAGCCGATATGGGAACTGCCGCCGCGACTGGTCATGTCGAGCGCGTGCAGGCGCACGCGGCGCGCGAGGTCGCGTGTGGTCACTCCTTACTCGCCGTAGAACGCACGAATGGCTTCGCAGATGTAGTCCACATCATCATCGCTCACCATCATGTTCATGGGGAGCATGATACAGCGCGTGAAGAAACGCTCGGTGCGTGGCAGTGACACCTTGAAGCCGAGTCCTCCGAACTGATGCACGCCCTTGCCGCCCCACTGCAGGAGTGTTCCGATGCCATGGGCTGTCAGGTGTGCCTTGAGATCGTCACGACGATCGGCCTCGATCTCGTAGTTCTGGAAGACATCGAAGTGATCGGGCTGGCTATCGGGCGCTGCGGGCAAAACGAGAGCAGCAAGGTCGCGGAGCCGGTCATTGTAGCGGTGGGCAATAACGCGACGCCTGCTGACGATGGTGTCGTAGCGCTTGAATTGCGTGTCGAGGATGGCGGCTTGCAGGTTGTCGAGGCGGGAGTTGAAACCCCAGGTCTCCACGTCGCCTGCTTCATTCCGTCCATGATCGCGCAGCACGTGGAGCACCCGCGCGAGGTCAGCACGTGATGTGGTCACCGCGCCCCCGTCACCCATGCAGCCCAGGATCTTGGCGGGGTAAAACGAAAATGCAGCGACCGCGCCGAAACTTCCGGCGCGTTTCCCCTGCCACGACGAGCCGAGTCCCTGTGCCGCATCCTCCACGATGTGCAGGCCGTGCCGGGCCGCAATCGCCAGGAGGGGACCCATGGCGCAGGTGCGGCCGTTCAGGTGGACGGGAACGATGGCCCGTGTTCGCGACGTCACCGCCGCTTCCACGGCCGCGGGATCGATGAGGTGGTCGTCCCCCATGTCCACCAGCACCGGCGTGGCTCCGGCGTGCGCCGCCGCCGCCACGGTCGCCACCATGGTATGTGACGGGGCAATGACCTCGTCACCGGGACCAATACCCAGCGCCTTGAAGCCCATCATCAGGCCATCGGTGGCGTTGCCCACGCCTAACGCGTGACCCACGCCAACGTACGCCGCCAGCCGCGCCTCGAACTCGGCGAGGTCCTTCTGCTGGATAAAGGCCCCCCGCTGGATCACATCACTGACAATCCGGAGGTATTCCGCCTCGTCGGCCGCAAAGGCGGCCCGGTAGTTGAAGAACGGGATGGTTCGGATAGCACTGACAGTCATGACCTTCTCCTCGCTGCGCGCAGAAACGCGCCGTTACTCGATGACAGCAAAACCGATGTAGGGATCCCATGGCATCCGTTCGAGACGCAGGTTGCGGATGCCAACGGTCTCGAGCAACGCCAGCGTTTCTCCCGGCCACATGGGATTGTCCAGCTCGTCAAATGCAATCACGGCACCGCGAGGCATGCGCGGCACGAAATGGTCGATGGCCACCTTGGTCGGCTCGTACAGGTCAACATCCAGAAAGAGCAGACTCACCATCAGGTGCGGATGCTCCTGCACAAAGCGCGGGACCGTTTCGGCGAGATCGCCTTTCACCAGATGCACCTTGTCGACGTGCCCCAGAAAGCGATCCTTGTCGAACTCCGCAATGAGTTGCTGCAGTTCCTCGTACGAGTTGGCCTTGAGGCCTCCCACCTCCGGTGCGGCGACGGCATTGGCGTCGGCGGGGGAGTACGACGGGAATCCGTCAAAGGTGTCGAACCCGTAGATGCGCCGCGTGAGGTTTTCGGGCTCCAGCATCGCGCTGAGTTTGGCCCACGACATCACACCGAATCCGCGAAACACTCCGCACTCGACCACGGAGCCTTTCACCGGCAGCACCCGCTTGAAAATCTCGTATAGGGCGAGAAAACGCTTGAGCTGCTGACGGCGCACATACCGCGGAAAGGTTTCCAGCTTCGCTTCGGTAGAGTCAGCCGACGCCTCGAAAATTCGGGCGATGGCAGGACCCACGGCTTGCTCGGCTTCAGTGCGGAATTTCTTCATCGGTGACCGGCGATCGCGCCGAGGGTCTTCAGGATGATGGCGATGTCCTGCCGCATGGATCGTGTGCGAACGTATTCGAGGCTCAAGCGCATCTTGTGCGGGTGAATCAACTCCATGTACGCCTGATCAGGATCGGCCGCTCCCCGAAGAATCTCCCCTTCGTTGTGGAACGCAAGGGATGCGGGATCGGTCACGCCAGGTGGCACGGTGAGCACCAGTCGTTCTTCCGGTGAGTATTGCTCGACCGCCCAGGCCACCTGCGGACGCGGGCCCACGAGACTCATCTCGCCGGACAGCACGTTCAGGAGTTGAGGCAGTTCATCGAGTTTGTAGCGGCGGAGGAATTTTCCGGTCGGTGTGATGCGCGGATCGTCCTCGGGTGTCGACGAACCACCGATCTTGTCCGCATTCATCACCATCGTGCGGAACTTGTGCATCTTGAACGGCGCGCCGCCCTTCCCGATGCGTTTGCCCGAGTACAGCACAGGCCCGCGATCATGAGCCTTGATCAGCGCCGCAATCACCAGCATGGGCAGCCCGAGCACCAGCAGCCCGGCAGTAGCCGCCATCAGGTCGAAGGTCCGCTTGAGCAGGGGATACATGGTCAGGTCCCGGCTCGGGAGTGGAGGCGGTAGGCACCAAGGGCGGAAATACCAAACCTCGGTTGCCGCGCGCCTTCACCGGTGAGCGTGAACCCTGCGCGTCGCACCGCGCGCACCGACGCCTCGTTGTCACGCTCCACGAGATACCAGAACCTTCGCGCGGGCGCCGCCATCTGGTGTGTGATGCCCTGCAACGCCAGAGTCGCCAACCCACGCCCGCGATGTTCGGGCGCTGTCCAGGTGTCGCCAATTTGCAAGTCGCGCGCGGCCATGAAGGGAGACCTGAGCCAGCGTGGAAAGACCGCCGAGCGGTGGACCGCCTGCGCGCCGTGCGAAATGACAAACACGGCGTAGTCTCTATTGCCGAACAGGCGTGCCTGGTGCAGCAGCCACCACACGAGATACCGCAGCGGTGCATCGGGCACAGGCCACACGCGGGTGAGCCCGGGACGCCACAGTGTCCACGAGTACCCTTCGGGTGGTGCCGGACTCCGGCCGTGTGCCTCCGCTCCGTCCTGGAAGAACAGAATGCTCACGAGTTCATTGGGCGATACCCCTGCGCGGGGACCGCCGAAGTGCCCCGGGCCACACGGCGCAGCAACTGGTCCATCTGGTGCCCGCCGGTATCGAGCCCCATGTGGTCCAGATAGTACCGGCGGCCCCGCTCCCCCATGGCCGCGCGGGCCTCGGGACTCTCGTTATGCAGCTGCCGGATGGCGGCCGCCATCGCTTCGGCGTTCTCGGGTGGTGCCGTGAGCCCCGCCCCCGCATGCTGGATAATGGTGGCCGCGTCACCCGCCACACACATCAGCACCGGGCGCCCGCTTGCCAGCGCGACCTGGGTTTTGCTCGGCACCGTCGCGGCAAAGAAGGGCAGGTCGCGCAGGTGCACCAGCTGCACATCGGCCAGCGCGTTCACCGCCGGCATTTCATTGGTGGGGAGACGCCCGGTGAACACCACATTGCGGAGCCCCATGCGTTCGGCCCGGGCACGCAGGTCGCCCTCGGCCTGCCCCGTCCCGGCAATGAGCACCACGATGTCCTCCTGATCGGCCACCAGGGCGGCGGCGTCCAGCACGGTGTCGATGGCCTGGAACTGCCCCAGGTTACCCGCGTAACACACCACAAACTTGCCCGCTACACCAAGTTTGGCTGCCAGGGCCTCGTCGCGGGCGACGGGACGGAAGATTTCCTCATCGGTCCAATTGTAGACGATGTGGATCTTCTCCTCGGGCACGCCGCGTTCCACCAGCAAACGCTGAAAGCCCGGCGACAACACCGTGATGGCCGACGCCTGGCGATAGATCACGTTGCACCACCCGGCAATGGCGCGCTCGAGCCACTTCCGTGCCCGGCTGCCACCCGCCATGCCCGACTCCACCACCGACTCGGGCCACATGTCGGCGATATGCAGCACATACGGCGTGCCGCGCAGTGCACGCAGCACCACGGCAGGCAAACCGATTGTTGCCGGCGGATGATAGACAAAGGCCACATCGGCCCGTTTCACACTCGCCAGTCCGATGGTCGACGCCGACAGCGCGAATCCCGCATAGTTGGCCACCCGGGCCAGCGGGTTGCGATCATGACTGGGGTACAGCGGCACCCGCACCACCGGCACGCCATCCATCACCTCACGCTGACGGAACTGCTGCCGGTAGCCGTCGTACACACGCCCACCGGGATAATTCGGAAAACCCGTCAGCACCTCGACGTCATGCCCGCGACGCATGAGCCAGCGCGCCAGTGGCAGACCACGCAAGGCCCCGGGTTCCGGGTCAAACCATTGCGTGATGAAGAGCGTCTGGAGCCGGGCGTCGTCAGGTGCAGGCATACCGGTTCAGCCAGAGATCCAGCATCAGCAAGCCGAACACCTCACGCGAGAACTTGGTCTCCGCCGTGAACGACAGCCGCTTGAGGTCGTACAGGTCGCGGAACCGCGATTCGAGAATCTGCTCGCGAATATGTCCCGCAGAGTGGTTCACGAAGGCACCGATCGGGGTGGTGAACCCCATCTTGTCACTGCGATGCAGCACAGATTTGGGCAGCGTCCCCATACCGATCTTGCGCATCACCGGCTTGAGTGTGCCATTGGCGAGAAGCGCGCGTTCGTCCACCTGCTGCAGATGACGCACGAGATCCTGGTGCAGGAGGGACGGCCGCGACTCCAGGGAGTGACGTCCGCCCATGCGATCGTCAATATTGAGCAGCCCCTGCAGGAAGTAGCGACGGTCGAATCGCAGCATCGCCGTCAGTTCGTCGCCATCGGCGCGGCACGCCTCGTACGCGTCATCAAAGCGGGTGCGCGTGCTGTCGTCGTAGAACTTGTACAGATGCGAGTCACCCTTGGCATGGGTCATCTCGAACCGGTCACTCGGCTTCTCGAGACGCGACATCCGCGCAAAGAGGGCGCGATACGAGTCCTGGTAACACTCGCCTAACGCCAGCTGGTACCGCACATACCCGGCAAAGAGTTCGTCGCCACCCGTGCCGGTGAGAATCACCTTGTAGCGGCGTTTCACCTGCGACAGCACATCGTCCAGGGGCAGGATCACCGATCCGATCGTGAGTTCGTCAAAGTCGTTGACGATGTCACGCAGCCGGTGCACGAGGTTGAAGTCCTCCTGGGCGTTCACCACAAAGAGGCGGATCGGGGTGCCACGCACCACTTCCTGCGCAAAGTGGGTCTCGTTGCACTCGGCGTCGGAAAAATTCCCGTGGTAGGCGATCTCGGGCTGGGCCAGCCGAGTGATCAGCGAGGAGTCGATGCCGCCACTGCAGAACGTGGTGAAACTCGTATCGCTGATCGTCGACGCCTCAACACACCGCTGCACGAGGGCTCGTGTTTCGTCGATCCAGGCGTCGTCGATTGCCCGGCGCTCGGAATCGGCGGCGAGGATGTCCTCGTAACACTCGGTGCGCACCGCACCCGTGTCGAGCGAAATCTCCACCAGGTGTCCGGGGAGCACCTTCTTCACCGAGCGAAGAAAGGTCTTGTCGCCAAAGGTGAACTGATACCGGGCATACTCCGACATGGCCTCGTAGTCGAGGCTGCGCAGGTCAGGCGCGGCGTCGAGAATGGCCCGGATGGTCGAGCCCACCACCACCCGCCCGCCCTCGGTCGAGTAGTAAAGCGGTTTGACTCCGAGCTGGTCACGCACCAGAGTGAGTGTCCGGCGCGTCTTGTCGTATATGACAAACGCCCAGAAGCCGGTCAGCTCACGGAGAATCGACGACCCCTTCTGACTCCACAGATCCAGGAGCACGCGCCCGTCGGTAAAGGGCGTGGTCCCCGCGCCGGCACGAGCGGCCAGATGCCGACGATGCACGTCATGGAAGTTGTAGATCTCGCCGTTGTAGGCCAGCACATGCGTGGCGTTCTCCAGCGGCTGCTCGGAGCGCTCATCGAGGCCAAGGATGGCCAGGCGGGTGTGCGCCATCGTCACCGCCGCGTCCGACCAGAAGCCGATGCCATCGGGCCCGCGGCGGCGCAGGGCCGCCAGCAGCCGATGATGCACAGGACGATCTGCCCCAGCCACAACCAGGATGCCGCACATGGTGCCGGGTCCTCGTCAGGCGGTGGTCAGCGTCGGCCGCCCACTGGCCGATGCCAGGGTGCGCCGCATCCCGTCGCCTAACGACACCGGAGGACGGCCGATGAGCGCCATCATCGTCGACGCGTCGCCCAGACAATGCCGCATGTCCCCCACCCGGTATCCCCCCACCACCTCAGGCACCGTATCGCGACCCAGGGCCTCGGCAATTGCCTCACAGGCAGCAAAGAGCGACGTCGGCACCCCGGAGCAGACGTTCACCAGCCGCGGAGGCTCCGATGTTTCGAGGAGCTGCAGCGCCGTGTCGACGACGTCGGTGACATGCACCCAGTCGCGCAGCTGCTGCCCATCTTCGAAAAGCTGCGGGCGTCTGCCCAGATCGATCCAGCCAATGAGTTTGGCTATGATGGTGGCTTCGCCATCGTGTGTGCGGAGACGCGGCCCGTACACCGAAGAAAAACGCATCGTGTGTATCGGCGCATGTGTGAACCCACGCCAGCAGAGCTCCTGCATCAGCTTGGACGCTCCATAGGGCTCCAGCGGGTCGCACGGCGCGGCTTCGGTGATGGGAAGGATGCGGGTGACGCCACTACAGGCGGCACATCGCACCTCGAAGTCCCCGCGCGCCAGCTGCGATTCGGCGCGGGTTCCATCGCGCTCGGCCCCGCAGCTCACACAGCGATAGCGATAGCCGGCGCCATACACACTGAACGAGCTGGCATGCACGACCGTTCGCAGCCGCGGCATCTGCTGGGCGATTTCGGTGAGCCGCGCCGTGCCCCAGGCATTGGCTCCCAGCACATTCTCGCGCTCCGCCGCCGCCCGCGACACACCACCTAACGCCGCGAGGTGGATAATGGCCGTACACTCGAGCGCGCTCGCATCGGGACGCCACCAGCGCAGATCGGCAAACTGGTAGTCGACATCTTTCCGCAGGTAGGCCGGCGGAAAACGGTGCACACCCGGATCGAGTGAGTCGACCACCACCACATCCACGTGACGCGCGCGTAACGCGTCGACAATATGCGACCCGATAAAGCCGGCCCCACCGGTGACAAGAACCTTCATGCGGCGCTCGTCGTCGTGGGCACACCCGGAATGGCCGAGCCCGCACTGGCGGCAATCTGTTCGCGGTGGGCCTGGAACC
This sequence comes from uncultured Gemmatimonadota bacterium, assembly GCA_902826615.1. GTDB lineage: Bacteria > Gemmatimonadota > Gemmatimonadetes > Gemmatimonadales > Gemmatimonadaceae > RBC101. The sequence continues at coordinate 599,225 of CADEFN010000001.1, read as the reverse complement.
ACTCCACCGTGCGCCGCAAACCCTCGGGCATGGCCACCGACGGCGCGAGGCCGAGCCGTTCCCGCGCGAGCGAGATGTCGGCCTGGCGATGCACACTTTTGTCCCACGTACGGCGCGGGGCAAACTCGATCGCGCTGCGCGATCCGGTGGCGGCAATAATCATGTGAGCGAGGTCGTCGATGTGCGTCTGGATCCCGGTTCCGAGGTTGATGGCCTGGCCGTGGGCCTCTGCCACCTCGGCGGACCGCACCAACCCCTCCACGAGATCATCGACGAAGATAAAGTCGCGCGTCTCGCGGCCTGTGCCCGTGATCACCAAGGGCGCATCGTGCATCGCACGCCAGATGAAGTTGGGGATCACGTTCCGGTAGACACCCGGGACCTCGCCCGGCCCGTACGAATTGAAAAACCGGCACCGCACGGTGCTCAGCGAGCTCAAGTAGTAGTTGCAGTAGAACTCGCCTAACGCCTTGGTGATCTGGTACGGCGTATCGAGGAAGAGCGAGACCGGCATGTCCTCGCGAATCGGCGCATCGATGCCATGCCCGGCGATGGAACACCCGGCCGAGGCATACACCACCCGCCGTGCGCCCACCCGTGCGCCCCACTCGAGCACCGCCAGCGTCCCTTTGCCGTTTGTCTCCAGGTCGGCCTGCGGGTGATCGACGCTGTTCTGGTTGGCAAAAAAGGCCGCCAGATGGAACACCAGCGGCTGTTCAAGCGGCCCGAGGTTCAGCTCCCCAATTCGCGTAACGGAGTTGTGAACGAAGTGCACGCGAGGGTCGCGTGGAATGAGCCACTCGTATCCCGACGACAAATCGTCGACCACCACCACCCGTCTGGCTGAGCTTGCCAGCGCCCGCGCCACGACTCGTGTCCCGATGGCACCGGCACCACCTGTAACAACGACATCAGAACCCTTCAGCGACATGTGCCCAGGGTGAGCGGTGGAGACGGATGAGTGAACATTCAGCGGGCTTTGGGGGTGCCCGAGAGCGCGTAATAACCTTAACAGCCGGAGGGGTCCATTTGCAGCGCCCACAAGGGTTTAACCGACCCCAGCCGGGAGCCGTTCACCCTCCCGGCGCGAGGGTCTGCGCCGGCGCTCGCTGGGGGGTTCGAGCCCTCGGCGCTGCGCTGGTAACCAGGCCGAGCGCGGCCCAGAGCGGAAGGAAGAGAATCAAGACAATGGCCGTGACCGCAAAATCGCCCCGGATGTAGTGCGGGAGGCAGGCCACCAGTAGCGTCGACAGGCAGGCGGCCAGGGGTGCGGGCTGCTCCCCGAAGCCGGCGCGTTCAATCCGGCGGATCAGCGCTCCGAGGGCCAGCATGCCGAAGAAGACGCCCACGATGTGGAAATTCATGTAGAGCTCACCGATGAAGCCCGGAGGGAGCGAGGTGCCAGCTTCGAACCAGCTGTCGGGCCAGAACGCGGTGGTGAACACACCGGTCGACGGAAGTGGCTTGCCCGGCCAGAGGCCTCGGGGCACGGGCAGGGCAAGGGTGGCGAGGTAGGTCTGGCCGTACTGAAAGTCGAGATCCGCCGGCATGCGATCGACCAGTACACTGAGGGTCTGCAGCTGAATGAAGTTGCCCCCCAGTTCGCGCTTGACGAGCAACCAGAGTGCTTCGGGTGTCACGAACTGCGGGTCGATGGTGACAAACTGCCCAATGGCGAAGTACTCGCGCAGCACCAGCGCATAGGCACCGAGGACCAGAAAGGCGACGACGCCCCCGGTGATGATCACCCGGTTGGGTATCCGCCGCTCGAGCCGGTGCCACAGCAACGCTGCCCACACCACGCCAATGAAGAGGATGGACTTGCTCCCCTGCAGTGCCACCCCCGCGCCTGCCACGGCCGCGAACGACCAGAACATGATCCCGCGGGTGGTTCGCGCGAGGAGACTCTGCACCCACCAGAGCATGGCGACCACCAGCAGAAGGTTCACGGCCTGGAAGAGGTAGTTCAGGCCGGCGGTCAGACGAATGCGATCGCCCAGACTGGACAGGAGCGCCGCGGGCCCACCAATGATCATCACCGCGCCGGCAAAAAGCGCACTGCCGAGGACCACGTAGACAACCGAGAGAGAGCGCAACATCGGCAGGTTCCAGCGTGCGGGCGTCTGGCTTGTACGAACAGGGCCTGCACGCCCTACCAGGAAATAGCCGGCATGGAACCCGAGCGCACCCAGGCTGGCGATGGCAAGGGCGCTCCGCACCGCGCCCGCCTCGTCCGCGAGCCGGCCGGGAAACAGTGTGAAGAAGCCATCGGTGCCATCGAGAACCCCGGGAAGCGGAAGGATGTAGCCCCCAATGAGCATCACCGCCACGATCCAGGGCGCGGACAGCAGGTCGAGCCGACGCCGGCGCATCGCGTGCACGATCGGTGGCCCGGCCATGGCCAACAGCGCCAGCGCGACGAGCGCGAGAAGTCCGTTCATGGCGCGACCGGCACGGGAGAGCCGGCAATCCGCCACCGTACCGCCAGCAGGTACAGCAACACCGTCACGATGTCGGTCAGCAGGACGGCCCAGGCACTGCCCCACACTCCCCAGACGGAGCTCAGGCTCCATTGGAGTGCTACGGCCACGGCAAGACAAACCAGATTGAGCCGCAGCGTGTCACTCGAGCGATGCACGGCCACCAGCACACCGCCCATGAGCGCCGTGACGGCACGGCACGGGGCAGACCAGAGAACAACCGACATCAGGGCTGCCGTGCCCTGGTATTGCGGGAAAAACGTCCGGAGCACGAGCTCGCCCGCGAGCGCGAATACCACGCACGGGAGCACACTCGGCACCAGCATGAACAGGATGCCCTGACGAATGGCGGCGCGGAGTTCACCCGGCTGCGTGGCAGTCACCGCAAAGCGGCGGATCGCCAGATTTCCGATCGCACCTGGCGCGAGCAGAATCGCGGCGACCCCAACGGTCGCGAGAGCAAATGCCCCAATATCGACGCCCCCAAACCCGAAGCGCGCGGCCGCGATGGGGCCAAGGTTGTCGGCCACCGAACGCACCAGCAGCGATGCCGACAACATCCCACCGACGCGCACAATCTGGCGCGGGTGCTCGCGCACCTCGGCGGTCCCCGGAAAGACGCCGCGACTGGCGGTTAACACCACCAGGAGGAGCGCCGCCTCGCTGAGGTACCGAGCGCCCATCCACCCGGTGATGCCGTAGTGCCGGGCCCCGTAGGCGGCCACGGGGATAGCCACCAGCGACACGGCGGCTGTTGCGAGGGCCGTCGCTCGCACACGTCCCGCGGCGAGCATGAGGTTGGTCATCGTGCGAGAGAGCGCACCAAGGGCCAGCAGCCCCGCGGCCAGCGCGAGATACCTCCCGGTTGGAGGGGGCAGGAAGAGCAGTGCCGCCGCCGCCGTGAGGGCGGCCGTGATCGCGCCTGTCACCAGGCTCACGCCACGCAGCTGCCGGGCGAGGGCATCCCGGGCCCCTCCGGCGCGCGCCGGTACCCATGCCATGGCCAGCGACGGCAGTCCGGCGGCCGCGACGACGAGCAGCGGGCTCAGCCACGCCTCGACCGTTCGCACCACGGCAAAATCCGACGGACGGAGGGCCGCTGCAACCAATAGTTGGATGAAAAACGCGGACCCCTGCACCGCGGCAAGCGAGAGCATGTAGTAGGCCGCGTCGCCCCGCGCCACCAGGGCCGTGGGCCGGGCAGCCTCAGCAGACACAGCCATGGCCGGTACCGGTGGGACCACCGTGCCTCATGCGACCAGGCGTGATGCAGCGCACCCACCATGGCTGCCGTGCGCATGTAGGTTGCGCCGCACTCCCACCGGGTCACCCACGGTGCACCAGCGCCTCCACCACACGTTCCGCCGCCCGCCCATCCCAGCCTTCGGGCCGCCGAGGGGTGTCCGGTCGTGTGGCACGTCGCACGTGACCGGGGAGATCGTCAGGGTCAGGCACGAGTGTGTTTGTCCCTTCTGTCACCGTCACCGGCCGCTCGGTGTTGGGGCGAATGGTGAAGCAGGGCACCCCGAGCGCGGTCGACTCCTCCTGCACTCCCCCGGAATCCGTGACCACGGCATACGCCTGATGGGTGACCGCCACCATTTCGAGATACCGCAGCGGTTCGATGATCTGCACGCCCGGCATGTCGACACTAAAAGACTGCAGGCGAGCTCGAGTGCGGGGATGGGCCGGAAACAGCACAGGCCGCTCGCGCGCAATCTCCGAGAGCGCGCGGGCAATCCGGTGCAGCCGCGGTCCATCGTCGACATTGGAGGGACGATGCAGCGTGACCACCACCGTCTGGCTGTTCATCCCCACACGGGCGCCCACATCCTCGCGCATGGCCTTGTCGCGGGCCGCCATCAGCGAGTCAATCATCACGTTGCCGACAAACACGATCTCGTCGTCAGGCTCACCCTCGCGCCGCAACTCCTCACCGGCATCGCGCGAGGGCGTGAGCAGGAGGTTCGCAAGCCGGTCCGTGACCAGACGATTGATCTCCTCGGGCATGCTCCGGTCGTGGCTCCGAAGGCCCGCCTCCACATGCGCCAACCGTATCCCCAGCTTGGACGCCACCACCGCTGCGGCAAGGGTGGAGTTCACGTCGCCGTACACCACCACCCAGTCGGGGGCTGCCTCGACCATCACCGGCTCCAGCCCGGTCATGACACGGGCGGTCTGCTGTGCATGGGAGCCGCTGCCAACCCCGAGGTTCACGTCGGGTTCCGGAATCTCGAGCTCGCGAAGAAAGGAGGCCGAGAGGGCATCGTCGTAGTGCTGGCCCGTATGGACGATGATCTGCTCGAGTCCCCGCGCGGCCGCCGCCCGATGCACCGGGGCAAGCTTGGGAAAGTTGGGTCTGGCACCCGCGACGTGGAGAAGCTTCACGTAGTCCCGGCTCAGGTTTCACCGGGCCCCGACACGCGCCCGGCCACTTCGCTGCGATAGCAAATGCCCCTTCTGCCGGATAGGTTAACCACCCGTGGACACGCAAGCTACTCGACGTTCCCTCAAGGGATTTCGCGACCACAAGCCTGCTCTTCTTTTGCCAGGAAGAGCGCTGTGACCGGCCGCACCTTTCGCGGGGTGTGTCTACACGGACTTCACGCCTCCTTCGAGTGTTGACACCCACCTCGCCCGAGCAGCCTCACGTCGAGCCCTTTGCCGCGTTCCGTCGAACGCGCAACCGGGTGCATCTCGCGCTTGACGCCCTGCTGCTCGTGGTGTCGGCGACCCTCGCCTACACCCTGCGATTCGAAGGGCTCTCCTGGATCGATGCGTTTGGTCGGAGTGCGCTGGCGTACATGCTTGCCACCATCCCGCTTCGCCTGGCCTTCTTCTACTCGGCCGGCATGTATCGACGGCTCTGGCATCTGGCCAGCGTGGTGGAGATGGAGCGTGTCCTTGTTGCCGGGGCGCTTGCTGCATTGGGTAGTGCCTTCATTGGAATCGTGGTGCTTCCCCTTACGGGAGCGATCCCCTCACGCATTCCCCTCGGCGTGCTGGCCATCGATTCGCTTTTTGTGGGAGCAGCAATTGCCGTCCCGCGCTTTGCCCAGCGATTGCGCTGGTGGCGTCGGCAGCGCAACAGCGCGCGCGCCGGGCGTCGAGCGTTGATCGTGGGCGCCGGAGAAGCAGGACAGCTTGCCGTCCGTTCGATGCTGGCCAGCCCAAGACTCGGCATGCTGCCGGTTGCCTTTGTTGACGACGACTCGACGAAACATGGGCACAAGATCCATGACATCCCGGTGCTCGGCCCCCTCGCCAGCATTGCGGGTGTGCTCGAGAGCCACTCGATCAGCGAAGTCGTGGTGGCAATGCCATCCGTCTCTGGCGATGTCGTCCGGGGTGTCGTGCGCGCCGCACTCGATGCCGGCATCACGGCGCGCACTGTCCCTGCATTACACGACATCCTGACGGGGAGTGTCTCTGTCACGCAGTTCCGCGAAATCCAGATCGAGGATCTGCTGCGCCGTTCACCGGTTCAGACCGACCTCGAGGCCGTGCGCGCGCTGGTGTCGAATCGCGTGGTCATGGTGACAGGTGCCGGGGGCTCCATCGGGAGTGAGCTCTGCCGGCAGGTGGCACGGCTCGCACCCTCGCGTCTGGTGCTGCTGGGACATGGTGAGAACTCGATTTTCGAGATTGCCGAAGAGCTGGGTCACAGCCAGCCCGAGGCGTGCATTGAGCCAGTGATCGCCGACATTCGCGACGTAGAACGCATCGGACGTGTGTTCGAGCGGATCCGGCCGGACGTGGTCTTTCATGCCGCGGCGCACAAGCATGTGCCGCTGATGGAAGCCAACGTCATCGAAGCGATCACCAACAACGTCGTGGGCACGCTGAATGTGGTCCGTGCCGCCGCCGGCGTTGGGACCTGCCACTTTGTGCTGATCTCGAGCGACAAGGCGGTGCAACCCACATCCGTCATGGGCGCCACCAAACGCATCGCGGAGCAAGTGGTCCAGATCGAGGCGGAGCGGAGCGGGCTCTCGTTTGTGGCCGTCCGCTTCGGCAATGTGTTAGGCAGCCGCGGAAGTGTGGTGCCCACCTTCCTGCGGCAGATCCGTGCCGGCGGGCCGGTGAAGGTGACCCACCCGGAAATGACCCGCTACTTCATGACCATTCCCGAGGCGGTGCAGCTGGTGCTGCAGGCCGGCGCGTTAGGCACCGGGGGTGAGGTGTTTGTGCTCGACATGGGCGAGCCGGTGCGCATTGTGGACCTGGCGCGTGATCTCATCCGGCTGTCCGGTCTGCGCGAGGATATCGACGTCAAAATCCAGTTCACCGGACCACGGCCCGGTGAAAAACTCTTCGAGGAAGTGTTCCTCTCCGGGGAGGAAGTCACGGCCACACAGCACCCCAAGGTCCTGCGGGTCAAACACGCCGAGGTACGCGCCGGGACGGAAGAAGGCGTTGCGCGCATCATTGACGCCGCGGCGCAGCACGGCAGCGATGCCGTGATCCGCACCCTGCTCACCGAACTGGTGCCGACCTATGCTCCACCACGCTGGGACCGCCCCGCGGTGGACTCCACCGCACACACCAACGGTGCAAAGCCGGTGCTCAGCGTCGAGTTCGCCACGCATGCTGCGGGCGAGGGCTTCGGCACCCAGAGTGTCGTGACTCCGGCTGGAGACCGGCGGGCAAGCTGACCACGTCATGGACCTCCGTTCCGTTGTGATCTGCACCACGTCTCGCCCCGCCGCCGCGGTTGCGCCCTCTGGCAGGCGCACAGACCGATCCCTGTCGCTGATACATTTCGAGGACCACCTGCTGCCTGCTACCGCGTGATCGACACCGCTGCCGACGTCACGACAACCACCGGGGCGCCACCGCTCTCCCTCAAGGAGCGCGTGCGGCTGCATTGGGAGGGCGATACCTGCGGCGCCCGGTATGGTGGCGATGTGGCAGATCGTTTGGCATTCTTCGAGCAGATCGAGCGTACGCGGTACGAGCAGGACTACATGCTGCGCGACTTTGCCCGCTTCGATTCGGCGAAGGGAAAACGGGTGCTGGAAGTCGGCCTCGGGACCGGCACGGACTTCATCCAGTGGGCGCGTGCCGGCGCCGAGATCCACGGCGTCGATCTCACCGAGGCTTCGATCGCCTATGTCAATGAGCGCCTCGAGCTGTACGGACTGAATGGCCATCCCCGTGTTGGCGACGCCGAAGCCCTCCCCTACCCCGACAACCACTTCGACGTCTACTACTCGTGGGGCGTGTTGCATCACACCCCCGACATGCCCAAGGCGATCGCCGAGGCACAGCGCGTCCTCAAACCGGGGGGCGAATTGCGCATCATGCTGTACCATGCGCGCAGTGTCGGTTCGTTCCTCGTGTGGCTGCGATACGGCTTGCTCGGTGGGCGCCTGCTCACGCTCCGGCAGGCGGTGGCCGATAACGTGGAGAGCCCGGGTACCCAGGTCGTGACCATGGATGACACCCGGCGCCTCATCGGGAGTGCGTTTCCGGGCCGACCGGTTGAGCTCAGCACGTTCCTTGGCGCTGGAGACCTGCTCACGCAGATCCCGTCCGCGAAGTATCAGGGACCCTTCTGGCGGGCGGTTTTTCGGTTCTATCCTCGCTGGTTTGTCCGGTCGGTGCTTGGCCATCGCTTCGGTACCGTGCTGACTGTGCGCGTCACCAAGTAGCACTCGGCATGCCTGCACCATCAGCGATCGCCGCGCCTGGTACGGACGCGAGTGAAACGCCCGCCCATCCGCGCCCACTCGCCGGGGTCCGCGTCTGCTTCTACAATCGCGTCAAGGATCGTCAGCAGCTGACGTATGTGTCGCACTTTGCCAACGACATCCGCCTGCTGCGGGAGCTTGGTTGCGATGTGCACATCGCAACACGGGCCATCGAACTGAGGCCGGCAGACGTGTACTTCGTGTGGTGGTGGACGTGGGCCTTCCAGCCGATGCTGCTCGCGCACCTGCTGCGGCGACCCATCATTGTCACGGGCGCGCTGCACGCGCACCAGTTTGCCGAACGTCCCGTCGTCGAGCGGCGGCTCATCGAGTTCGCGTTCCGGCACGCCTCCACGAATCTGTTCATCTCCGAGTCAGAGATGGCGGACTGCACCGCCATGATCGATGTCCGGCATCCTCGCCATGTCCCACTGGTGGTGGACACCGGACGCTACACCCCGGGGAGTCTTCCACGTTCGGCCCATGAGTTGTTTACGGTGGTTTGGATGACGCGCGGCAACGGCGAGCGCAAGTGTGTGCCGGAGATGCTGGAAGCCATGGTGCGCATCCGCTCGGAGGTGCCTGAGGCCCGCCTCACCATCGCGGGAGAGCGCGCGGACGGCTACCCCGTGTTTGCCGAACTGGCGCGCCGTCTGGGCATTGCGGACGCCGTGGACTTCATCGGGGTGATCGACGAATCAGAGAAGATTCGCCGCATGCAGACCTGCGCTGCCTACCTGCAGCCGACGCACTTCGAGGGCTTCGGCGCCGCGATACTCGAAGCCATGAGTTGCGGTGCGCCCGTCGTGACCACGGCCACCGGCTCGGTCCCGCAGGTCGTCGGCACCTGTGCCGAACTGGTGGCAGCCAACACGGCAGAGGCCATCTCCACCTCGGTGCTCCGGGTGATGCAGGATCCCCACCACGCGGCCGATCTGTCGGCCCGGGGTCGTGCGCGCGCGACCAGCGTGTTCGGGTTGGACACCCGGCGGCAGGCCCTCGGCGCCATCATCCGCGAGGTGCTGACGGGTCGTTAGGGCTCACTCCTCTCGCGAGGTGACCCGCGTGGCCCCCTGGAAGTTCACGTTGCCGTCGCGGCACCCGACGGCGTTGACGCCATCGTCGAAGAGGATGTCGGCCAGGAGCACGCCGTCGGTTGTGCCTCCCTGTCCAAAGTCGATGCACCAGGGCATGCGCTTGTCGTCGGGCCGGGGATTGCGATCAAAGACGGTCACCCGTGTGATGCTCACCGAACTGCTTCGCGCGGCACTCACATCGAGACCGATCCCCGCCGCACCATTCCCTGACCGCCCCGCGTCGGTCACCATCACGCCGTCGATCCGGATACTGCCGCTGTTCCCGATGCCGATCCCGAAACTGCCGGTCTGGTCGATGCCGCCGTCGTGCAGTGTCACGTCCTCGCTGTCTTTGATGTAGATGCCATAGCTGGCGTGTTCCGCGCCGATGTTCCGGAGCAGGTTCCCATCCAGCGACACCTGAGTCGCACCGTTCACGAAGATGCCGTGTCCGAGCGCGACGTCCCGAATCACATTGCCTCGCACGATGGTGGAGACGGGCGAGGCACCGTTGGTGCGGTAGATCGTGATCACGCCCCAGGTCGTGGTGTTTCCGCCGGAAATGGTGTTGCCCTCCACGACGTTGGCCGCGGCCTGGTACCCGCTGATCCCGCTGCCCACAGCGATCCCCGCCGCCGAGGCCTCGATGATGTTATCGCTGACAACACAAGCAGAGCAGATCTCCGCGACGATCGCAAAGTCCGTCGCGCCGCGAATGCGGTTGTGTGTCACCAGGTTCCCGGACCCGGACACGTAAATGCCATCCGCATAGTCTTGCAGGGTGCCGATGTCCTCGATGCTCGTGTGGTCGATGGTGTTGTCGCGGTTGTCGGGCCCGAAGAAGGCGATGCCTGGATGGAAGCGACCCACGGTATTCCGAACCACCAGATGATGAAGCCGGCAGCTGCGGGCCCCTGTCAGCGAAATCCCGGTGCCGGCAGCGGTGTTACCTGAGCGATTGCCGTCGACAATCACGCCGGTCATTTCACACCGATCGACGTCTTGGGCACTGATCAGTGATGGGAGATTCGCCGCGCTATCCTGGGTGATCAGGGTCCTCCCGTTACCGACGAGTTTTGACTGTCCTCGCAGGTGAAAGGGAATCGCTATGCCGACAAACGTCGTGTTGCCCAGCCGCAGCTCGACCGGTTGCGTGGCCGAACCCACCACAATGGTGCGGGCCACTCGCTCGAGGCCGCCAAAGTCCGACGCGTCGACAATTCCACCGGCTGACGGCAGTGCGCTGATCGCCGCGCTGATGCGGTCGGCCAGGCTCGCGCCGGGGAACGCGCGAGCTTGAAGAATCGTGGTCGCTGGAGGCTCTCGAGCGCTGGCGGACTGAGGATCGGTCGCGCGGCAACTACTGAGCGAGACAGGGAGGGCAAAAAGAAGAAGCAGGCGGGCCAGCATGGGTGCGTCCGGGCTGTTGGTGCAGAGTCCAGCGTTCATGCTAGCACACTAGCCTAACTACCGAGCGCAACGCAGGTCACAATTACCGAACGATTCGGGTGCACGCGCCACCGGCAGAGCTCGCTTGTCGTAGCACTGGGCCATGAAGCGCACACGGGCAGGCTCTACGTCGTGAGGAAGCGATTGAAGCCCGCCTGCCCTTGAACGAACTCGGGGTCCCCCTCGCGCCCTAACGCGAGAAGAACCCCGATTGCAGCTGTCCGGTCGGCGCGATGCGCCGGTCAGGCAGTTGACGCTGCCTTAGCGGCTCCCAGCGATCCGCGCCGTACCAGTTCTATGAGACAATGGATCACCTCCTCGCATGCAGGGTGGACGTGAAGGGCTTGCCTGTCCCTGGCAATATCAGCAACGGCCACGGGAAGGTCAACAGGGCGGGATCGCTCCCTCGCACATTTACGCCCTTACTCCGTACGACGCTCCCTACTTCACCAGTTCGAACGACATCGGCGCCCCGGCAAAGCCAAGTTTGACCACCTTCGGCGTTTCCTTGCTGATCCAGAAGGTCACCGGCACTTCAGCGCCGGTGATAGTGAGCTTCCATGCGTCGAAGGTACCCGCCGGAACCGTCACCCGTTCCACACCAGCCACCGTCGCGGTCAGCGTTTTGACCACCCCCTGCCCGGAGGCAAACACGGGAATGCTGAACACCTTCCCTTCGGCAAGCGGAAGGGCCGGGAGAAGTGATTGCATGGCATTGTCGTCAACCACGCCCGCCGGCACCGCCGCATCGACGGTAATGGTTTTCATGCCCTGCGCCCCGGGTGTGGTGGCCGAGCCCTTGGCGCGGCCGGCGGCATAGGCCACGTCGATGTTCATGTTCTGCCCGCGGGCCTGACCAGTCTGCTTGATACTGGTCATGGCGAGCGTCCGCGAAAACTCGACCACCGTGCTCTGGCTCATCCCCGCCATCTGTTGTGAACTCGTCAGGCGGTAGCCGGCTCCGGCACGCTCAATCGACTCGCGTGCTCCACCGATGGCGCGACCCTGCACAATCACCACAAACGAGTCGGAGCGGGGCACAAGTCGCGCCGGGTCGAATCGTGCAGCCTCCTGCGAGAGCAGGGGAGCAGCGGTGATGACGGACAGGGTCAGGATGCGTGTGGAGAGGTTCATGATCTCGGGTGGCGGGCTGTACGAATCTACGGTCATGGCGGCGCAGCGTTTCGTTCCCTGCAATGGTCAACCATCGTACACTCCGAAGCGGGAGTGACCCTCGAATTCACAGCGGGCCCCGTCATCGATACGTATCTTCCTGCAGACACTCCACACCTGATCAGGGGGACGCCCATGTACCTCGCCCTCACCCTCCTCGCCTTGTCAGCGGCCCCGGCTGCTGCGCCAGCCACCGCGCTCGACTCCATCCAGATCCGGGAATGGAAGGTGCCATGGGAAAAGACCCCGTGACCCGTACGTCGCCGCCGATGGACGCATCTGGTTCTGCGGCCAGGCCGGCAACTACATCGCGGTGCTCGATCCCAAGAGTGGCGACTTCAAGCGGTATGAACTGTCGGAGAACACCAACCCGCACAACCTGATCATCGACAGGGAAGGGTTCATCTGGTACTCGGGGAACGTGAACGCGCACATCGGCAAACTCGACCCGAAGACGGGGAGCATCACCCGGTTTCCCATGCCCGACCCTGCCGCCAGGGACCCGCACACCCTCACCTTCGACCGGGCCGGCAACATCTGGTTCACGGTGCAGAACGGAGGGTTCGTTGGACACCTCAACACCAAAAGCGGCAAGGTGGATCTCGTGAAAATGCCGGGCACCGGCACACGACCCTACGGCATCATGATGAACTCGAAGGATCATCCCTGGTTCAATCTCTTCGGCACCAACAAGATCGGCACCATCGATCCAAAGACAATGCAGCTCAAGGAGTACACGCTGCCGGACGAACGAGCCCGTGGCCGCCGGATCGCCGTCACCTCCGACGACATCGTGTGGTATGTCGACTACACCCGCGGTTACCTCGGCCGGCTTGACCCGGCGACAGGGAAGGTGGACGAAGTCGCGTCACCCGGCGGTCCCAACTCCCTGCCCTACGCACTCACCGTCGACGACAAGGACCGGCTCTGGTACTCGGAGAACACGCCGAACAAGCCGAACAGGATTGTGGGCTATGATCCCCGCTCCCGGTCGTTTGCTCCGGGGATCGATATTCCGAGTGGGGGCCAGACCGTGCGCCACGTGATTTACCACAAGCCGACCAGGTCGCTGTGGTTCGGGACCGACGCGAATACGCTGGCGAGGGTGACATTGCCGTAGAAAGCGGTTCCGTGTATCTGAACTGCCCGCACGGCACGTTCCCCGGACAAGGGAGCGAGAGCGACCGCTGATCCGGGGCCCAGCGTCCTGCATTACCGGCGACACTGGGCCCTGACTTTCGTCAGGGAACGTATGGTGTATCGAGTAGTGCCTCTCGCGTCTCCTACTTTCTCCCCTCGCACCGCTCGGTGCGACGCGTGTCCGCTACCTCCACAATCTTCCACGCCCCGGCGTCGTTGCGCGCGAGAAGGAAGTGATCGACACCGCAGTGCAAAAAGGTGGGCCCGATGTACAACGCATAGTCCACCCACACCGACGCCAGCGCGCCGTCAATCTCGACCTTTTCGTTCCAGATGCGCTCGTCGAGTGGCTGGGGACGCGGTGTCCCGACGGCCTTCACCCAACCGTCCGCACTCGACTCGATAGTGAGGCGTGGCTTGCCATCCGGCCCCATCGATGAGGTGAGCATACGCACCGAGGGATGCAGCACACGCCGCAGTGCGGCGCTGTCACCCGCGCGCATGCCATCGAACAGCTGCTGAATGGTTGTCATCACCTCACGTTTGGGATCAGCAGCTTGTGCGTCGGCACCGCGAGTGGTCAGGAGCGTGGCCAGACAGACGGCCAGATGACACCACCGGAAAGTCTTCGCGTTAGGCATGGGTAAATGATCGTGAAACGTGATGGGACAGGGTGACCGATATCGCGTTCTTAACACCCGCTGGCGCCCGCCGTCTGACAGGGGGAAGGCACCACGGATTCCACCTGCAACTATACACTCGGAGGTTGTCATGCGTCCCACCGTCCTGCTCACTCCTGCTCTCCTGCTCACCCTCGCCGTTACGGGTGTCGAAGCCCAGAGCGCCCCGCCCCGCTGCGCCAATGGGCCATGTGACCGGGTGGAGGATGTGCGTGACCGTCGCGAGAACCGCCGAGACCGGCGCGAAGATGTGCGCGATCGCAAGGAAGACCGGTTCGATCGGCGCGAAGACGTCCGTGATCGCCGCGAAGATGTACGGGATGCCCGCCACGACGGTGGTCGTCGCGATCGCGTCGAGGACAAGCTGGATCGTGCAGAAGACCGCCGTGACCGGCGCGAAGACGTGCGGGATCGCAAAGAGGATCGCCGCGACCGGCGCGAGGATGTGCGCGATCGAAAGGAAAGCCGTCGCGATCGGCGCCGCTAGGATCCGGACGACCCTGGGCCCCGGCTTTCGCCGGGGAACGACGTCAACGTTCCCCGGACTTGCTCCGGGGTCCAGCGTCTTGGGAAAACGCGCGCCGGAGAGTCTGCGCCGGCGCCGCCTCTAACGCTCGGGCGCCACGACGACCGGCAGGGCCTCGTCCCCAGGCACGATACGAGGCATTGCCTGGGTGGCACTCGGCATTGCCAGGGCGACCGCAAGACGTGACACCGTGGCCACAAGCGGAATCCCGAGTCCCGTGGCTGCCAGCAACAGATTGGCACCCAGTAGTCGGCTCGTCCACCGATTCACCAGCGATCGGTCCTTGGTCACTACCACGGCGGCGATCGCAAAGCCGTTCATGATCACAAAGGCGAGCAGCGACCAGCGGAAGGCGGTCGCGCCCAACGTCCCAAGTCCCTCAAACAATGCCGAAGCCATCGCGTTCCTGGTTGGGGGAACCAGCGAAAGCGCTACGATACGACCAGACCGCGTGGTGCGCGAGGGGAGAAGGCCGACTAGAGCCCGGACTGAAGCCACTTCTCGGGGCGCTTGCGGCGCCGCTTGGCTTCCGACGCGCTCTCCCCCGCGATCCGCACCTCGCACTCCACCGAACCGAAGGTCGCACTCCCGGTCACGCGAATACGGGGGGCACCAACCGGAGGCGCATACATGGAGTCGGGAGTGAACTCGAAGGAGCCGGCAAAGGCGTCGCCGTCGAACTCGATGATCACCCCAGGGGGCAGGACCAGCTCGACGGAGCCGAAAAGGCAGAACACCTCGATCTCGGAGTCCCCCTCGGGAATGAGCGCCTCACGCAGGTCGACCTCCACTGACCCCATCACCGCCGCGAGGCGGAGATGCTGCGGCATTTCCCACGGGCCGCGCCGCACCTGCCCGCTGAACACCGACAATACCCCCGCTCTCGGTCGTACCGAGTGGGCGGGAACAATGGTATGTCGTTCGAGACGAGCGGGCAGGTTCATGAACTACTCCGTGACGGGCATACCTAACGCGGCCAGCACCTGATCGAGGGACCGTGCATCGGGGGTGGTGCCCTGTGCCAGCCGCGGCGAGCCGCCACCACGGCCACCAGCCGCGGCCAGCGCCTCTTTCAGTTGCTTGCCCGCGTCGAGCCCGGAGTCGGCAGACGCCGCAAACAGAAGCCCGGGTGCGTCGGCAATTCGCGACACAAAAGCTGCACGTGGGAGTGCCGCGAACGCCAGCGCCATGATGCGAGCGTCGTCAGGTTTGCCCGATGACCGCCGCTCGACCAGCCAGCGCACCCCGTTGGCATCGGGGGTGGCGGCCTCCCACGCGGCCCGCGCTCGTGTGCCCGCCACCTCTTCCTCGAGTTTGCGACGGGCATTCTCGGTGGCCTTGAGCTGTTCGGCCTGCGCAGGAATGAGGGTGGGCAGCTCATCGATGGCCGCGGACAGCCCGGAAGCCAGCCGCTGGAGCACCTCATAGTCGACCGTGGCCCGGTGCACCGCCCGCATCCCGCAGAGAAACTCGATCCGCGCGCTTTTCTTCATCTTCTCCTGCCGACGCAGCAGGATGGGACCGATTTCTCCGGTGGCGTTCACATGGGTCCCACCGCAGGCGCTTCGATCACAGTCGGCGATGGTCACAATCCGCAGTGTGCCGTCGCGTGCTGTGGCTTTGCGCAAACCCATGGCCGACGCCGCCTCTTCGAACGACACCGAGACCGCGCGATTCTCGGTCACAATGGTGTTGGCCACGAGAATCGCTTCGCGGAGTTTGTCTGCCGGCACCACATCCACCGAGAGATCGAGCGTGGCGTAGTCAGGGCCGAAGTGCACACTCACGGTCTCGTAGCCAAACCGGTCGGCAAACACCGCCGACAGCAGGTGCTGACCGGTGTGTTGCTGCATGAAGTCCCAGCGACGCCCCCAGTTGACCTCCCCCTCGACTGCATCGGACAAAACCGGCGCAGCCATGACATGTGCCACACGGTCGTCCTCATCCACCACGTCGAGCACCTCCACCCCGCCGAGCAGGCCGGTATCGTGGGGCTGCCCCCCCGAGGTGGGGTAAAAGGCCGATCGGTCGAGATACACACGCAGTCCGTCGTTTGCCCGATCCAGGACATGGGCCGAGAAGTGCGTGAGCCGTGCGTCGGTGTAGTAGAGGCGTTCGGTCATCGGCCAGCCTTCACCACATCGACCGGCTGCCCCGCTCGGCACTTCACACAGCGCATGGGAGCGCCGAGGGCAATGGCGATGCGCCGGGTGATACTCCCATGCAGGTGTTCGGAGCAGAGAATGCGCTTGCACTGATCGCACACGCCCCCGGTGTTCACCGGAAACTGGCGATCACACTGCTCACACTCGGTTCGAAAGATCGAGGGCCGGAAAAAAGGCATGGCTCAGGATTCGGCAGGCTCGAGCAAGACGGCATCTCCGCGCCGAATAGTGCCACCCGTCAGGACTTCGCCAAAGGCCCCGCCCCCCCAATTGTCAGCCATGACGGCGCGCAGCCCGGGGAGTGCCTCCTCCATCTGCTCGCATGGTTTGGTCTCCCCCCAGATGCGGATACGGCACTCTCCGACACGGAGCACGCGGCCGCGGCTGTTTTTCAGATCGCAGCCACTCACGAGCAGGTTGGCGCGACGTCGCACCGGATCGAGCGATCCCCCGGTGGCGGCCATGTGCGACTCCCAGGCTTCACGTTCGAGGATGGTGACCTGCCGTTTGCCCCCGCGATTGGCATTGCCGGCCAGACCCTTCCCCTCGTCGAGCTGCGCCTCGGCCACGGCATCCATGGGGCCGCGTGTCACACGTTTGATCCAGATCTGTTCGAGGGTGCCCACGGGAGTCGGTGGTGAGGGGAACAGTGATGCGGTTCAGAGCGCCCGCACCTCGCGTACAAAAAAGGCTTTGGCACCGGCGAAGTCGAAAATCAGGGCGTCCCCGGCCCCGAATTCATAATGGGCGGCGACCTCATGGCCAGTCCCCGGGACCTCGGTATGCAGGATGGTCCCCTCGGTGCGATAGACCAGCTGCAGCAGCTGACGGGTGGCACCGCTCTCAAAGCTGTACTCGAGACGTCCGCCCTGTCGGAAGGTCATCCGGACCCCGGGGGCAAAGTCGAGGGCGGGATCGGCGCGGAGGAGGCGCCATGACCCGAGGAGGCGGTCATCCGGTGTCGCGCTCACGGACGCGCGGGACGATCGTTAGGCCCGGAAACACCAACGCTCACGGGACCCGGTGAGGGGTGCGCCGTGAGCGTGGGCGTTCCGGGAATCAGCCAATCAGCTCTGCTTGGACTTGAGCCACTTCACCGCGGCCTTGAAGGCCTTGTCCTTGCCGCCGTGCGACGCATCGCCGAAGAAGGCGCGGTGCTTCGGGCGCCAGGCGCCTTCCTTGGTCCGATGGTAGCCAACACGGACGAAGTAGCCGTGGGTACGCGTGGACTCCTGGTCGATGCGGCTTACACCGGGAACGGACGACGAGGCGCTGCGGCTCTTTTTCGCGGCCTTCTTCACCGTCTTCTTCGCTGCCTTCTTGCGGGCTGCCATGGGTCTCTCGGGCTTGGGTCGTCAGGCGTTCCGGGCGCCTGACGACGAGGTGGAGGTTACTGACCGGACGAACGCAACGCGATGACGGGTGCCTGGTAACGGTGCCTGCCTGACGCGTGCCGCGGCGGTCCGGTGTCCCAGCGAGTCTCGTAAGGCAGAGACGCCCGTTAGGCCGCGTGCGTCACTAACTTGTCAGGCAGTCGCGCACTTGTCGAGTGGTTAGGCCTTACGAGTATTTGCCCGGGGTCGTTAGACCCATCCGCCGGCAAACATCCACACGTACAGGGCCGCACTCGCGAAAGCAAACAAGCCGCCACTTTTCCACGCGCGCCACCCGGTCGTGCCTGCCTGCAGACGCGCGAGCCACGTTCCCAACGGCCAGGCGGCCAGCCACACGGCGGCGCCCTGGCCCCACGCCCAGCCTAACCAGCCGGTCAACGGCCCCTCGGTCACCGTAAACAGGGCGATCGACAGCACAACCACCGGGACCCCGAGGGTCGCTGCGCCACGTTGTGCCCGGTTCCGCCGGTCGAAATGGAAACGTGGCGCGGGAGGTGCCGCGCGCCACCAGCGTTCATCGGCAAGGGATTGCCAGGACTCGTCAGGCACGGAGCGCAGCCACGGGTTTGGACACGAGTCCGATGATGAAAGGATGAGGGCAGCGGGGTACTGCCCTGCATGGCTACGCCCGGGCGAGGGCCCCGGATGGGTTCAATCGTCGATCCGTATGCCGTCGGCAAGTGCCAGGTTTGCCGGCCGCGAGAAGTGCACGGTTTCGTGGGCAGGCCCGGGTGAACGGCGAGTTTCGGTGAACCCGAGCCGCTCGAGCACCCGGATCGACGCCACGTTAGGTGCGTCGGTGCTGGCCCGAAACTCCAGGTCGTTCAGCCGGGCCATGCCGAAGGCCATCACCCCTCGCGCGGACTCACCGGCAAAACCTCTCCCCCACGCCGACGGGTGCAGGGCGTACGCCACTTCGCGCACCCGGGGTTCATGGAAATACCAGAAACCCGCCCAGCCAATCGCGGCCGCTTCGTGCTCCACCACAAAGAGTCCCAGGCCCTCCTCCTCCCACAACCTCGCGTTGGGGCCGGTGATGAGCTCAGCCGTTTCCTCGGACGTCAGCGCACGATCGTCGAACAGATATCGTCGCACCTCAGGCAGCGCATCCAACCCGGTCAACCATGCGAGGTCCCGTACCACCAGGGGTCGCAAGGCCAGTCGCGGCGTGACAATTCGCACTGGTGTCAGTCGCCGGCCACCGGCGGCCGCAGGCGATCAAAGAGCTGCATGATGGCTGGTGTGCGGCGCGAGACCAGGGAACGCGGCGAGGAGCCATCGTGGGCCGCAGCGTCGGGATTGGCCCCATACGACAGCAGCTCCGCGATTTCGGCGGGGGAGTAGCGACGACGGACGGCAAGGGCGAGTGGTGTGCGCCCGTCGTTGTCGCCAAGGTTGGCGTCGGCCCCATGACGGAGCAGCCACTTGACCATGCGGGTGCGCCGCAGCCTGGTGGCATACATCAGCGGCGACTCCCCATGAAACGTGAGGTTCACATTGGCGCCATGCGTGTGCAGCAGACGCGCCGTGACCACATCGTCATTCCACACTACAGCCCAATAGCAGAAATCAGGATTGGCTCCCTCGCGCAACAGGAAGCGCGCGAGCGGCCGGTTGTTGCCGCGGGCGATGGCATGCCAGAGCGCACGCGCGGGAAAGCGGTCGCCCCCGTCGGCAATCTCGTGCACGGCATCGAGACTGGCCCCGCCTGCCAGGAGCGCCCGGGCAGTGGCCACCGCCGCCGAGGCCGGGCGGCTGGCCTTGTCGGCACTGGTGGAGGCGCACAGATGCAGCGCCGTTCGCCCGGACCGGTCCGTGACCCGGGCCAGCTCCGGATGTGCCCGCAACGCGTCACTGACCAGCGCCGACTCCCAGCGGCGTGCGGCACCAAGGAAACGCGCCTCACTGAGGCGCGCGCCTGATTTTCGCGCGGGTACGTCACGTCGTGGGGGCATGGCCTAACGATTACCAGCAGGCAGGAAGTGCGGGAGGGGCGGGGTCGAATGTACCGGCAGAACGCCGCCATGGCGAGCGGCACCCCGGCCCCGGAAGTTACGGGAGCCGGCGCACCCGGACGGCGGTGCCATAACACAGGACTTCGGAGACCCCTTGCATGATTTCGGTGGCGTCGTACCGCACACAAATCACGGCATTTGCGCCCAGCGCCTCGGCGTGGGCGATCATCTCGGCAAAGGCTTCCGACCGCACCCGCTCGCAGAGCTCGGTGAGGAGCGAGATGTTGCCTCCCCTGATGGTCTGCAGCGCGGCGCCGATCGTTCCGAACACCGATCGCGACCGGACAATGATGCCCCGCACCACGCCTAGTGTTTCCTCGATCTGATGCCCCTCGAGGACCTGCGACATCGTGACCATGGACGCCAGCATGACGACACCTCCGTAAGACGGCGCAAGCCGCCGGTTGGGCTGTAGCAAGCAAAGGGAAACCGCCGACCCGAAATCCGCAGCGCGAAGTTTACGTCTGCGCGCGCAGAGATGGCGCGAGCATCGCGCCAAGCAACTCCTTGAGGAGTTTTGCGCACACGCGCCCGGTGAGGCCATCGACGTCGGTCACCGGGTTGAACTCTACCAGATCGGCGCCAACCAGGGGCTGGTCGAGCCGGTGCAGTTCGGTAATAACCGAGCGCACGTCGAGCCCGCCGCTTTCCCGATGTGAGACTCCGGGCGCGAAGGCGGGATCGAGCACGTCGATGTCGAGCGAGATGTACACTGGAAAGCGCATCTGCGGCCGTACACCAAGGCTCCAACGGCGCATATCGATCACATCCACGCCAAAACGATCGGCCTGCTCACGCTGATGACCACTCATCGCCCGAATCCCTACCTGCACCAGCTGATCGCACAATCCCTCCTCCATGATGCGCGCAAAAGGACAGGCGTGCGAGGTGCGGTCACCCTCGTAGTGATCGTACAAATCGTTGTGGGCGTCAAAGTGCAGAATCGAAAGCTGCGGATGCCGCGCTCGCACCGCGCGTAGGATGGGCCAGGTAATCGAGTGATCCCCGCCGAGAACGAGGGGACGCTCGCCGTTGGCGAGTATGCCGGCGACGCCAGCCGTGATGGCGTCATGCGGCGCGTCCGTCAGCTCCAGGTCACCGGCGTCACCAAAGGCACCAGGCACACCGAGATCAATGAGCTGCTCGGTCCAGCTGTTGGAAACATCGCTGCGAAAGGCG
The DNA here is from genome assembly GCA_902826615.1 of uncultured Gemmatimonadota bacterium. Classification (GTDB taxonomy): domain Bacteria; phylum Gemmatimonadota; class Gemmatimonadetes; order Gemmatimonadales; family Gemmatimonadaceae; genus RBC101. Next base: position 578,255 of record CADEFN010000001.1, on the reverse strand, counting down.
GCACGAATGGCGGGAGGGGCCTGGGCCGGCCCGCGCAGAAAGGAGGAGGCGGCGTCAAATGGGACACCGAGCAACACGGGACGTCCGGTAGTGGATGGCATGCCCGAAAGTGCCGCCGCAAACCCGATGACGCCAGCGTTAGGCAGCGCCTATCGCGTGAAACTCCCTTCGCCCATGATAAAGAAGGAGTTTTCCTCCACCATGGCACCCACCCGCACGGTGTAGGGGGTCCCGGGCACCAGGGGATGCGGCCCGAAGCGCGACTCGTACGCCGGGGGATTCACCCCGTACGTCACGCCGGGAGCCACCTTGCCCGTGTCCCCCTGCACAATCCAGAACACCTGCTGGTAATCCGGCGAGGTCACCTCGATGTAGGTGGCACCGCAGCGTGGGCTCCAGGAAAAGCGCGGCCCCGATGACGTCGCCTCGGTAATCACCGTCAGTGGCGGAATACAGAGCGTGAGCGGACGAACCTCACGCTCGACACCAGCGCTTTCGCGGCACGCGCCGAATGCAATGGCCAGGAGGGCGACAGAAACTGAGCGCACGGACACGCCGCAACAGTCGGGCTCGGCGTTCTCATTGTCGGTGCCTCACGTCACGCCGCAGCGTCGATTCGAAGTGCGGTCAGCAGGAGGCACCCCTCGGACCCCGCCCGGGTGGGGTGGTGGGTCGATCCGGGAATGGCCCGGTGGTAATCGCCAGACTCCATGACTTCCCCCTCCACCACACAGCTGCCACGAAGGACAAAGAGCTCCTCGACCCCTTCGTGTGTGTGTTCGGGCAGGACCGCATCGGGCTCAGCGTCGACCAGGACGATGCCCGGCCCCCCGAGTCCCACCGGTGCGACACGGATTCCGTCCGTCGCGGTCTGCCAGGAAAGGGCTGACGCGGGCATGCGCTGCGGGGATCCGGTCGGCCGCTGCGAATAACACTGTTCGAGGACCAGCGTGTCACCAGCGGCGCGCCACTCGTCCGCGCCAGTCAGCATGTCGCCAGCGCCGAGCACCTCACCCGCACATGCCAGCGATCCCGAAATGACGTACATCAGACACCACCCGCCTAACGCCGGTGGGGTCAGTCGCACTCCGTCGTTGAGGCGTACCAGCCGTGTCGACCAGCGATCGCGTGAATCAAGAAAGAGCGCCTTGGCATGGGCACCCTCGCCGACCGGAAGCCAGATCCCCTGCGCTGCTCGCACAAAGGCAAATGGCAGCGGTGTGCTGGCGGTCAGGACACGGTCACGCAGGGTATTGGGCGGGGGCTGCGCGGCGGCGCCCATAACGGCGAGGAGCTCGTCCCACTCGGGGTCAGGCGGCGCGCCAGACACGGCAGGAGACTCAGTCGACGCGGGCGATGACCAGCCGAGGCGCCCGCAACTCGACGCGGCCTTCGCCCGCCGCCACCCGGATTCGCGCCACCACGTCGACGCTGTCGCCAGGCGCCCAATCAGGGCCATTTCGCACCATGAACTCCACCTGGGTGGCCCCGGCTTCCCTGGGATGCTCCTCCCGAGCGTCACCCGCCCATACGTCGTCGTTGCGCCGCAGGATGACCGACTCGATCACCGTGCCCGCGTCCAGCGCCGCGGTGGTATTGAGCCGAAGCAGGAGAAGCAGGGGATTGCCTCCGGGGCCGCTCGGCGGCTGAAGCGAGCGCCACGCCTCGGCCTCGAGCGTGGCTGTTGCGCTCCCGAGCGCCACCGACACCGGTGCGTCACGCCACACGAGCGGGTTGTCTCCCCCGGGCGGGGCCGGATCGCTGGCGCAAGCCATGACCAGGACGGTGCCGGCCAGCCAGCGACGCACTAAAGCGTTAGTGCTTGGCGAAGACCGTGGTCTTGCCGGCCTTCGTGAACGTCAGCACCTGATAGGCATCCTTCGTCCCCCCAGGCACTTCCATTCCCGGGCTGCCGCGCGGCATACCAGGTGCCGCGAGTCCGGCAATGGCGGGCTTTTCCTTGAGCAGGCGATGAATGTCCTCGGCGGGGACATGCCCTTCCACCACGTAGCCGTTGACCAGGGCGGTGTGACACGACGCCAGGTTGTCGCCCACACCGCGTTTGGCCTTCTCGGCCTGCAGGGCATCTTCCTCGAGATCCGTCACCCGGACGTCGAAGCCGGCGGCTTGCATCTTGGCTACCCACGACTTGCAGCACCCGCAGGTGGCAGACTTGTACACCTGCATCATCGGCTTTGGCGCCACAGCGCCAGCTTCCACCGGGGGAACACCCCGGGCAGCCAGGGCCGAGGCCGTGGTCGCGACGGTGACCAGCGCGACGAGGGAAAGAGTTGTGAGTCTGGTCATTGGCAGGCGGGGCAGACGATCGGAATGGCAGGAGGACTGTCGGAAAATTACACCACGGTGAGAGTATGCGTGCCGGCCCGCACGGCCGGGTCAGCTATTTCCTGCTGGCGTTGTAGGCAATCGTGGCACCGATACTCGGCAGGGCGATAGTCACGGCACCCAGAGTCCAGCAGAGGGGACCACAGCCGTGCCGGTCCTCGTCGTAGCGCCAGTTGCCCAGCCTGGAGGTCAGGACCGCTCCCGCCATTCCCGCCAGCGAGCCCCCCAGGGCGGCGACCGCCCTGCCGTCCTTGCCAACGAGAATCGGTCCGCTGGCGGCGCCAAGCCAGGCACCAGTGTAGGCACCGATGTAGCCGGCGCGTGCGGCGCGTTCCTCAGGCCATCCCAACTTCTCGGCCAGCCGTTCGGCACCGAGACCCAGGCCGAGGAACCCGACGGGGGTGAGAAGGGCACCCGTTGCTACCTGGGCACTCGCCCGACCGACGGAGACCGGCTCAACCTTCTGGCCTTCGAGGCGCCCGGCGAAAAGCGCCAGACCCCCGGCAGCGCACCAGAGGAGATCAGGCCGCGGGCGAAACCGGCGTAACCAGGGCCATGCTGGCGACCTGATCACGGTTTACCAGGATCCGCATGTTGTTGCTCTTCTCATCGGCTGGTACGAGGAAAAAGAAGGGCTTGTTGGGAGGATACCGCATGGCGAGTCCGACCACACGTTCCTTGTCGTGGAAAGTTACCTCGACCAGGCGCGCGCCGCGCAGACGCGGGTCGCCGTCGGGAAGAGTACCTCCCTCCACATGCTTCGGGTCCCCATCCAGGGACTTCACGAAGAACAGCGCCTTCAGGTCCCGCATGGCCACTTCCACCATCGCCCCATCTTCCGTGCGCACATGACATGTTGGGCGTTCGGGCGCCACGTCGAGGCTCATGCCCTTGATGGTGCGACCGTCCGCATATCGCGCTACAATGGCGTTGGCTGCCATGGTTACTTCCGTTTCGAGTCGGGGAGTGCGGGATATGACCGGGAGGCCGTAGTTATCCGCCTTGTTCAGGATAGGACGGTTCTCGCGAGGTCGGGGTCACGCCGAAACGGGGCTGCGGACGGGTGCGTAGGTGGAGGGCCGGGCGACTGGATCGATTTGTTGCAGCCAGGCCCGGCGCGGGCAACACCAAGGAGGATGTGATGATGGAAGAGTTCAAGGTTTCGGGGGCGAACCTCAAACAGAAGATCAAGGACATCCTGCGTGAGGGAAACGTGCGTCGCATCATCGTGCGCAACCCGGCAGGACGTCAGCTGATCGACATGCCCCTGTCGGCCGGGGTGGTGGGCGCTGCTCTCCTTCCCCTGTGGGCGGCGCTTGGCGCCATCGCCGCCCTCGCCACCGACTACACGATCGCGGTTGAGCGCGATCCGGGGTCGTCGGTCACCAAGGCCTGAGGCCCCTGGGCCCGCAAGGCCAGCAAGCGCGATTCGACGAGGGCGACCAGTTCACCCATGCCCTCGGCGTCGAAAATGAGGCGCGCGCCCGCGGCCGCGTACAGTGCCGGCAGGGGCTGGGTGCCGCCTAACGCGAGGAAGGACCTGTAGCGCTGCAGGGTGCCGGCGGGGTCGCGCTGCGCGTCACGCCAGAGCTGCAAGGCACCCAGCTGCGCAATGCCGTACTCGATGTAGTAGAAGGGGAGCTCGAAAATGTGGAGCTGACGGTACCAGCGTGAGACACGCTCGGCATCGAGCCCGCTCCAGTCGACGCCACGCTCGAATCGTGCCCGGATGCCTAGCCACGCGGCATCACGCGCTGCGGCATCGTGCCCCTCTCCACTGGTGTAGATCCAGCGCTGGAAAGCGTCAACGCTGGCAATGTGGCACAGGCTTGTGAGGATATCCTCGAGTTGCTCGATCTCCACGGCACGCGATTCTTCGGCCGTGTAGTAGCCCGTGGGATGTGCGAGGTGCGGCATGACGAGGAGCTCCATGCTCATCGATGCCAGCTCAGCCGCTTCGTGCCCCGCCGACCGCTGCCAGATCCATTGCAGCCGGTTGGCAGCAAAGTCGTGGAAGCAGTGGCCGGCCTCGTGCACGAGAGTGTTCACATCGTCGGGTACACCCACCGCGTTCATGAAAATGAACGGCTGTTTGCGGTAGGCGAGGTTGGTGCAGTATCCGCCGGGCGCCTTCCCTTGCCGGCTGGTGAGGTCGAGGAGGTGTGCCTCCCGCATTTCACGGAAGCGCGCGCCCAGCTCGGCGTCGAGGGTGTCGAAAATGCGCTGCGCGGGACCGACGAGCCCATCCGCATCGCGGAAGGGCGTCACGGGCTCACGGGCCTCGAGCTGTACCAGGGTGTCCCACGGCTTCACCGCATCGACGCCGAGCGCGCTCCGCCGATACGCCATGAGGCGCTCGACCACCGGGACAACGGTGGTCGCGACGGCGTCGTGAAAACGCGCACAGTCGTCCGGCGTGTAGTCAAAGCGGTGCTTGGCCTTGAAGGCCCACTCCATGTGATTGGCAAAGCCGGCGTTTTGAGCCACCTGCTGCCGCAGGGCGTACATCCGGTCGAACAACTTCGCCAGTTCCTCGCGCACATCGAGATAGGCACGTGCCATGGCCTGGAAGGCCCGTTCGCGCAAACTCCGATCTGCATCTCGCAGGTAGGGTTGCAGCTGCGGAATCGTGAGGCGCTTGCCTTCGAAGTCCACGCCGAGGCCACCGGTCACTTTCTGGTACGCTGCCGAGAGTTCCTCGATTTCGGCAAACAACGGAACACTGGCTTCGCGGAAGATGGCGATATCGGTGGCAAACTCACGAGACACCATCTCCATCCCGGCCGGCACCTCGCCCGCGGCCACAAAACGCTTCGCGAGCCGCACGTGCTGCTCCATGACCTGCGGAAAGATCTCCGACGACCAGCGCAGGTTCGCCGCCTCCTTCTGCGGGTCTGCGGTGTCGCAGGTGTAGTCGATCATGGCAATCGACGCCGCTTCCTCCACCAGCTCCTGGAGCTGCGACCAGCGCGAGAGCCAGGCCGCCACGTTTGGCTCCATCGGCGCCGTTGCAAGCTCATCATACAAGGGCTCGAGGTCCTTCCAGGTCGCGCTGCTGAGATCAGCCGGATTCGTGGGTGCAACCAGAGTCATGGCACGCGTCGGGACGATAAAGGCGCCGCCCTCCGAAGCGGAGAGCGGCGCCCTCAAACTAACGTGTCCGCCGCAGTGCGGTGGAGTACTTACTTCTTTGGCGGCAGAATGACCGTATCGATCACATGGATGACGCCGTTGGACGCCTTGATGTCGGCCTTCGACACATTGGCGTTGTTGATCATGACACCGCCGTTCATTGCATGAATCGAAATGTCCGCGCCCTGCACCGTCTTGGCGCTGGTGAGCTTGCTGGCCTGCGCAGCGGTGACTTCGCCAGCCACCACGTGGTAGAGCAGGATCTGCTTGAGACCTTCCTTGTCGGCCAGGAGCTTGTCGAGGGTGCCGGCGGGCAGCTTGGCGAACGCCTCATCGGTTGGCGCGAACACGGTGAATGGTCCCTTGCCCTTGAGTGTTTCGACGAGACCCGCAGCGCCAAGCGCGGTCGCCAGCGTCTTGAACGAGCCCGCGGCAACGGCGGTCTCGACGATATCCTTGGGAGCCTGCGCCTGCGCGGCCGGGGCTGCCAGTGCGAGCGCGAGGCTCGTGGCCGTGATGAACTTCTTCATGATGTTTGTCTCTCTCCAGATTGGATACGGGCACGGTCGCCCATACATCGGGTGAATACTTGCCCCAGGAGGGGATGTTCCCGCGACATGTGGACAGCTGCCGGGTTCGTTAGGCATGTCCCGGACCCCGGTCCATGTGGACCGGAGTCCGCGTGTGTCCCCCATCACCGGATTCCGGGACTGCAGTCCCGAACACCACCGGCCGATACTCACCAGTGGTCCCTTGCACCCTCCGGTCACCATGTCCGACATCTTCCTCGTCCGGCAACCCGTCTTCGATCGCACCGATACTGCGGTCGGGTATGAGTTGCGTTTCCGTCCCACGGACGACGGCAGTGACCCGTTTGCCCGCAGCTACATGAGCGGGTCGTTCGAGTTCCTGCGTTCGGGGCTGCCGGCGTGGGTGCGCTGCACTCGTCAGCAGCTCACCGACCGGATTTTCGACACTCCTGATCCCCGGGCGCTTGTGCTGCTGGTGCCACCCGAGGTGGGCGCCGACGCGGAGATGGTGACCGCCATTGCCGACCTCGCCCGGCGCGGCGTGCGGGTGGTGCTCGACGAGTTCGAGCTCCCCAAAACCCTTGGTGCACCCATCCTTCAGATGCTGCAGCACGCGTCGATGGTCCGCATCGACCTGCGCTGCCAGGAGCCCTCGGTGCTGGGGGCCATGGTCTCGGCGCTCAAGCGGCAGAACAAGAAGGTGGTGGCCGACCATGTGATCGACGCCAAGCTGCACAAAGCCTGTCTGCAGCTTGGGTTTGAAATTTTTCAGGGTCCGCATTTCTCGCGGCCTGAACCGCTCCCGGCCGCCGAACTCCCCACATCCACGGCCGCTGCGCTGCGCCTCCTGGGGCTGGCGCGTGACCCCAACACGCCGGAACGCGAGCTGGAGCGGGTCATCTCGGCGGACCCGGGCATCACCTATCAGCTGCTGCGCATCGTCAACTCGGCGGCGTTAGGCGGGCGGGGCATCACCTCCATCTCGCACGCGTTGCGGCTGGTGGGTCGGAACAACGTCATCCGCTGGCTGGCTCTGGCCTCGGCCACCTCGCGCACCGGCAAACGTGGCGCCGACGACGAGCTCATTCGTCAGACGGTCCAGCGGGCGCGCTTCTGCGAGCAGCTGGCGCTTCCGCGCACCGGACTCGACAAGGGCACCCTGTTCCTCATGGGACTCTTCTCCCTCCTCGATGCCGTCTTCCGCATGCCGATGAGCGAGGTGCTGGAGCGTGTGAACCTGGCCGACGACGTGAAGCAGGCGCTGCTCGACCGCAGTGGTCCCTATGCCGATCCGCTGGTGATCGTGGAATCCTACGAACTCGGCCTCTGGGAGTCGGCGGGCGAAGCCGCCTCACGTATCGGTCTCGATCCGGCGAAACTCCCGGGCATTTACGCCGAGTGCGTGCAGTGGGCCACGGAACAGATGCCGACCGGGTCACCGGCGGTGGCAAAGGCGAGTTAGTTTCCGGGAACAGACGGCATACGCAACACGAGACGGGGCGGCAGACAGCGTGCCGCCCCACTCTCACTCCGCCCTGATGGCCTGGGTGGGCTCGAGGCGCGACGCTCGGCGAGCCGGGAGCCAGCACGCGGCGAGCGACACCACAAGCAGCACGGCGGACACCGAGGCCAGCGTGGCCACATCTCGTGGCGAGACCCGGAACAACATGTCCTTGGCGAGTGGTGCGAGCAACCACGCGGCGACCAGGCCCACCACAAGACCAACTCCGGCGTGCCGCACGCCGTCGCTCACAATAAGCCGCACCAGGTGAGCTGGCCGGGCGCCTAACGCTGACCGCACGCCGAACTCGTGCCAGCGTTGCGTCACGTCGTACCCGATGACGGCGTAGAGGCCCACCGCCGCGACGAGCAGCGCAATCAGGCCGAACACGCCGAACATGGTCGCACCCAGTCGCCAGGGTTGTACCCCCTCGTCCATCAGCGTGGCGATTGACCGGATCTCGATCCAGGGGAGGTTGGCGCGCAGACCATGCAACCGCTCTCGAAGACTGGCGATCACCAGGTCAGGATCGCCTGATGTGCGAACGAATAGCTGGCGCCAGCTGGGTGCACTGAACACCCCCTGATTCTGCAACACCAGGTACTGTGGCGACACTTCTTCCTTCAGGTTGTCGCGCACACTGTTTTCGGTGACGCCAACCACGGTTGTGCATGGGGCGGTGTCCGCACCCACCTTGATGCACTGGCCCAGCGCGTTGCCGCTGGGCCACAACACGCGCGCCATGTGTTCGTTCACCAGGGCGACCGGCTCACTGCCCTTCACGTCGGTGGGCAGAAATCCGCGACCTCGGACCACACGAGTGCCCAGTGTGGTGAGCCACTCCGGGGTGACCGAGTTGATGTAGGGTCCGTCGGTGATCTCCGGAATCGAGTCGCGCCCCGGGAGAAAGAAGTCCGTGCCCCACGACGACGCAAAGGGCGCGGTCACGCCTAACGACACTGACACCACACCGGGGACCTGCCGGGCCGCATCCTGTGCCTCGCGCCAGAACTGCAGCGTCGGCTCGCCGGGGGCCACCACGCCACCCAGGTCGACGCCGGCAACGAGCACCTCTTGGGCATCGTAGCCCAGCGGCATCGTCGCCACGTTGCGCAGGGATCGCACAAACAGGCCTGCGCCGCACAACAGCAGGACACTCAGCGCCGCCTGTGCCACCAGCAAGACCCGCTGCAGCGGTGTGCGCCGCTGGCCGCCCCCACGCGCTGAGGCCTTGAGTGCACCGGTGAGGTCCTGGCGCGACGCGAGCCACGCCGGAAGCCAGCCTGCCAGCAAGGCGGTGGCAAGCCCGGCTGCGAGGGTGAACAGGATCAAGCGGCTCGTGAGCGCCGGGCCTTCCCACGCAACATCCTCCAGCAGCGTGCGTCGCATGAGTCCCGCCCCGCCCACACTCAGGAGCAGTGCGACTCCCACTGCGACCGCACAGAGAATCGCCGTTTCGCCAAGAAACTGGCGCACCAGTCGCCCGCGACGAACGCCGAGTGCAAGCCGGACCGCAATCTCCCGTCGGCGACGTGCCGCGCGCGACAGCAGGAGGTTGGCCAGATTTGCACAAACGATGAGGAGCACCACACCGGCGACTCCGGTCAGCCATGTCGCCACCTGCGCCTGCGCGCTGAGCCCACTTTGTCCCGATCCGGCGCTGAGCCCGGCCCCGCGCGCGATCTCGATGGGACCGAACACCACACTGCTGGTGGAGTCTTCTTTGGCCGCGCGATTGGCCGCCTGATGCACAGCCGTCGCGCGCGTGGACGCCATCTCCGCCGTCACACCAGGCCGTCGATGCGCCACCACCCGCAGCCAGAACCACTGCCGCGAGGTTTCCCAGTTGTCGCTGCCCAGGAACTCTGCCACCATCGGACGCATCGGTACCCAGGCGTCCACACGCCGAACGCTGGGTCCATGAAAGCCGGGCGGCAGCACGCCCACCACGGTGAGCTGGCGCTGACTCACCTGAATGACACGGCCGATGACCGTCGGGTCTGCGCCATACGTGCCGCGCCACAGGGCGTCCGAAATCACGATGGGCGTTTCGGTGGCGGTGCGGCTGTCGTCGGCGGGCCCGAGGGTTCGCCCAATGGCGGCGCGCGTGCCTAACGTTGCAAAGAAATCACCGGACGCCAGCCCCACGCGGATCTGCCGCGAGTCCAGTCCACGACCCAGGGAGGCGTCGGCCACCCACCAGGCGGCTGCCTGATCCACCACACCCGTGCTGTCGCGCAGCGTGGCAAAATCCGGATAGGATGTACTCGACTGGACGAAGGTGGTGCCGCCTCGCCCCGGCTTCTGGAAATAGACGAGGCTCATGCGACCGTCATCGCGCACGTGCGGTGGCGGCTGCAGCAGCAACCGGTCGATGACGCTGAACATGGTGGTGTTGGCCGCGAGCCCCACCGCCAGCGTGAAGATCGCGCCCAGCGCGAAGAGCGGCTCGCGGAACAGGCCGCGCACAGCATATCGCAGGTCGCCCACCGTGTCGGCGAGGAGGCTGCGCCACCGACGCTGACGCGCGGTGGCGCCATCCACCTGCCGCAAGGCCTGCCGATGCGCGTCCAGGTTGCCGAATTGCTGCTCGGCCGCACGCCGGGCGCTCACGGGGTCCATGCCTTTGGCGACAAACTCTGCGGTGACGCGATCGAGATGCCAGGAAATTTCATCGTCCACGTCGCGGGAGACGCGAGCCGCAGAAGAGGCATGGTCGATGGTGCGGCGAAAGCCGGGAAGGCGTTTCATGGCTCACCTCACGCGGGCTGCAGGACTTTGGCCACTGCCGTGACGTAGCGCTGCCACTGGGCGCTTTCGGCGTTCAGGGCACGCCGGCCGGCCGGTGTCAGGGCGTACTGCTTGACGCGCCGGCCTTCGGGCGTGACACCCCACTCACTGCTGATCCACGCCCGTCGTTCCATGCGGTGCAGCGCCGTGTAGAGCGCACCGTCTTCGATGGCGAGGGCATCATCGGTGGTGTCGCGAATCCATCGCGCGACGCCATAGCCATGGTTTGGCCCCCACGTGAGCGTCTTGAGAACGAGGACGTCGAGTGTCCCCTGGAGGAGCTGAAGCGGCGAGGTCGGCATGACGCGTACCCTGAAATGTTGAGGGTAGGTTATGCAGGCGACGGCTGTGGTGTCAAGGCAGAGGTCAGATGGCAGGCGGCAGACCGGGGGACGGGCTGCCTTCCCCTGCCCTACTCGTAGCGCAGGGCCTCGATGGGATCCAGGCGCGCGGCGCGGGAGGCAGGAAACATTCCAAACAACACACCGGTCAGGACACTCGCACCTAACGCCGCAATGATGGCGCCGGGAGGAATCGAGGCCTGCAGCGGTGTGGCATTCCGGATCACGACCGCCACGCCCCACCCGACCACCAATCCGACCACCGCCCCGATGGCAGTCAGGGTCGCGGCCTCCACCAGGAACTGCCACAGGATGGTGCCCTTGGTCGCGCCTAACGCTTTGCGCACACCGATTTCCCGCGTCCGTTCGGTCACCGAGATCATCATGATGGCCACCACGCCCACGCCACCGACAATCAGGCCAATGCCCGAGAGTGTGATCATCACCAGGAAGAAGACGCCGGTCATCTTGCCCCACGTTTCGAACAACTTCTCCTGCGTGAGAATGGCAAAGTCGTTGTCCTGCGCCGGGCGCAGTCCGCGCTGCGCCCGCAACGTGGCCACCACGTCGTCGATGGCTTCGTCCCGGGTGACCGCCGGACGCGGCTTGACCGACAGCTCGACCCAGTCGATCCAGATATTCATGTACTTGTTGCCGGTGCTGAACGGGACGTAGGCTCGCGGGCTCGGGGTGCCCAGAAACTCCCCTCCGCCCTTGAACACACCGATCACCTCGTAGGGCGCCCGGTTGACCTGCAGCACCTTGCCTAACGGGTCAGCCTCCGCGCCGAAGAGCCGCTCTTTCATCTGCTCGTTGATCACCAGCACGCGCGCCGAGTTGGCCTCTTCGGCCTCGGTGAAGTTCCGCCCTTCCACGATGTCGCCACCACTCAGCTCCAGCCAATCCGGTGTGGTGGCGTTGATCCGCGCCCCCGAAAGCTGGCGGTCGTAGAACTTGAATGCGGCGCTGGTGCCGGCGCTGATGTTGACGCCGAGAATGGTGGGAAGTCGTCGGATGGCCGCCGCCTCCGAGAGCCTGATCGGCGGGTTGTTTCGCCACTTGCAGGTGTCGTCGGAATCGTCGCACGCCTCGAGCGAAATGGGATAGCGATTGACACCGAATGTGGTGGGGCCCGCCTTTTCGAACTCGGCCGCGACCCCGCGATTGATCCCGTGGATGGCCGCCGACATGACCACGACCACGAATACCCCGATCGCGATCCCGAGAATGGTGAGGGCAGCGCGCACGCGATTGGCGCGCAACGAATCCACCGCAATGCCGATCCCTTCGAGCAGGTTGGACAGCCGTGTGCCGAGTCCCATGAGTTACTCCGACCGCAGCGCGGTGACAGGGTCGAGCCGCGACGCACGGCTGGCAGGGTAGACGCCCGACACGATGCCGACCGTACAGCCCACCACCACCCCAACGACGACCGACCAGAGCTCCACCGTGGCCGGCAATGGTGAGAACGCCGAGATGAGTTTGGCGAGTCCGAAGCCGCTGGCGATGCCTAACGCGGCGCCGAGGAGGGCGAGGGTCGTGGATTCCACCAGGAACTGCGCCAGAATGTCCCGCCGGCGTGCCCCCAGTGCCTTGCGCACACCGATCTCACGCGTCCGTTCGGCGACCGCCACCAGCATGATGTTCATGATCACGATCGATCCCACCAGCAACCCGATCGCCGGAAGGGCTATGCCGGCGAGCACCAGAAAGCCCTGGATCTTCTTCCAGAATTCGAGGGCACTATCCGCCGTTTGCAGCGAGAAGTTGTCCTTTTGTGACGGCCGCAGACCCCGATGCGCACGCATGAAGACCCGGATGTCTTCCTTGACCGCCTGCATCTGCTGGTCATCGGGGAGCTTGATGATGATGCCGTCGATGATGCGAGTCGGGTTGACCAGCCGCCTTGCTGCCGTTTTGTAGGGTACCACGGCGAACTTGTCGAGGGAGATACCGAAGGCACTGCCCTGCGACTCGGCAACTCCGATCACCTGATAGGGAATGGCTCCGATGATGAGTTCGCGACCAACCGGATCGATGCCCGGGAAGAAGTGATTGCGGACATCCTCGCCGATCACCGCGACTGTAGAGCCGAGGTCCAGCTCCTGGGACGAGGGGAGTCGCCCCGAGGTGACCGACATGTTCTTCTGACCGAACCACTCACCATCTACGACAGTCAGGGAGATGGACTTCGGGCGCCCGTACTTGGACTCAACCGTGACGTTGTCTTCGGAGTAGTACGCCCACGTGGCTGACGCGGGCAGCTGTTCGATGACGGGTTTGATGTCGTCTTCGCGGAGTCGGGGCCGGGCCGCCCATTCACGCCATTCGGCCTCGTCGACGTCACCCATGACCATGTTGGGGCGGCGGCGTAACTCGAAGCTGTTCTTGGGGATGAGCTTCCCCACGAGGTCCTCTTCCATGAAGCGACCCATGCCACTGACGATGGACACGATGGCGATGAGGAACATCACGCCGATGGTCACCCCGAGGAGGGTGAAGAAGCTTTTGAGCTTCTGGGCCCGGATCTGAGCCAGGGCGAGGCGGATGCCTTCGAAGAGTGACATGGTGACGGGCCTACGCCCGCCCGGAGGGGGAGGTTTCAGCCCCGGGGGTCGCGTGGGCCCGTCTTCGCGGGAATGACCTCCCGTGGCGCCCTCGGAAAGAGTCCCGCGCTTGCGGGACGGACTCCCCTAAAGACGCGTCGTAATGCCCACGCGCCGCCGCACGTATTGCCGCCGGCTCACCTCTGCCAGCATGAAGGCGGCCACGTCACCGTTGGGGATGCTGCGCGAGCCTCCCTCCGGGAAGACGTCTGCTGAGACGATGTAGTGTCCCACCGGTTCCGCATCCGGAATATCGGGCGGGCAGACAAAGGTCCAATCGAGGTCTGACGCGGCGAGCACCTCCCACGCCTTGCGGTGTTCGCGCGACACGAGGCTGAACACCGCGGGGTACCCTGCCTGTTCCTGGCGTAGCCCTGGCCCCGGCACGGCATCCAGCACGCCGGCCCCTCCTAACGCGACGACACGACGCACCCCCGCCTGCTCCATCGCCGCCACGATCGTCCGCATCCCCTCGGACCGGGCGGTTCCGGGATCCTGTACCGAGCCACCACCAAGAGCCACCAGGACCGCACCGGCGCCCGCCACCGTTCGTCCCACGGCCACGGCGTCCAGGACGTCACCTCTCACCACCGTGAAGGAATGGGTGGCCGACAGCCGCGATGGATCGCGGGCCAGCGCCGCGACCGTATGCCCATTGGCGAGTGCCTGCCCAAGAATGCGGCGGCCGGTGCGCCCGGTGCCGCCAAACAGCGCGAGATGCATGAGCCTAACGGTAAAGTCGGTAGGGTGCCGTGCGCGTGGCGAAAGCGGCCGACTCCCGGGCCAGGATGGGCAGGAGCGCTTCGATGCCGCCCTTCTTCTCCACCGCCTTGCGCCCTCGGGTAGAACCGAAGAGCCGGTCCATATGCTGCTCTCGCCACTTGAAGTCGGCGCGATGCCGCACGTAAATCGCGCGCAGCATCTCGAGGCCGACCTGCGTCGGGTTCACCTTCTCGCGATCGCTCACCACCACCAGGATCACGGGAATCGTCTCGCCACCCCACTTCTGACCCTTCTCTACCAGCTGGCTGGTGGAGTCAAAGACCACGCCGGGAATGCCCTTCTTGTTGAGCTCGCGCGCAATGGCGCCCGCATCCGTCAGCCACCCTGCACCGATCATCTGGAATGGCGTCGGTGTGCCACGCCCTTCGGACAGGTTCGTTCCTTCAAACAATGCCGTGCCGGTGTACAGGAGCGCCGCATCGCCCGAGCGGATGTTGGGCGAGGGATTGATCCAGCCCAGGCCGTTTTCATTCCACCACATCTCCGGCTTGTAGTTCTGCATGGGGACAACCGTGATGTTCGCCTTGACCTGTCCCGTTCCCACGAGGTACCGCGCGAGTTCGCCAATCGTGAGGCCGTACCTGAGGGCCACCGGGTACTGCCCGACAAAGGAGCGGAACTTGGGGTCGAGCACGCCCCCGTCCACCCGATCGTTGCGAATGAGGTTGGGGCGGTCGAGGACGATGAACGGCTTCTGCGCGGCCTCGGCCGAGAGGGCCATGGTCCAGGGATAGGTATAGAAGCGCGCCCCCACGTCCTGAATGTCGTAGAGCAGCACATCCACATCCTTGAGCATCTCGGCGGTGGGGACACGTGTGCTGCCGTAGAGCGAATGCACGGGGACGCCCGTGACCGAGTCGACGGAGGATGCCACGTGATCGCCGGCGGCCGCCTGGCCACGAATCCCGTGTTCGGGACCAAAGAGAGCGGTGAGTTTCACACCGGGCGCGGCGTGCAGCAGATCGGCACTGCTTTTCCCCAGTGGTCCCACCCCGGTGTGGTTGGTGATGAGACCGACACGTTTGCCCTTGATCAGGTGCAACGAGTCAGTGAGCAGCACTTCGAGCCCGGTGCGGACGCGTTGTGCCCGGACCGGCGCGGCACCAAGTACCGACACCGCCACGGCAAAGAGAGCGAGGAGACGTGTAGTCATGCGTCAATCTTACCCACCCGCTCGCCACCTCGCCTCCGCACACCCCGGTCCCCTACCTTTCGCGCGTGAAAAGCGGCCTCCTCCGTAAACTCAAGCGCGCTGTCGTCATCCTCATGGTCGTGGGGCTGGTGGGACCATGGGTGCTGATTCTCCCCATGAATCTCATTCAGCCCTTCACCACCATGGTGATGTTGCGGCGTGCGGGGCAGCGGCTATTCGAAGGCAAGCGACCCATCTATCCAAAGCGCGACGTGGTGGGGCGTGACGAGATCTCCCCACACCTGCGTCGGGCTGTCCTGGCCAGTGAGGACGACCGATTCTACCTGCACTTCGGCTTCGATCTGGAAGAGATCCAGAACGCGATGGAGCGGGCCAAACGGGGAAAGCGCCTGCGGGGCGCGTCGACCATCACGCAGCAGGTCGCCAAGAACATCTTCCTCTGGGAAGGACGTTCGTTCATCCGGAAGGGGTATGAGGCGTACCTCACACTGGTCCTTGAAGTCTGCCTCTCCAAGGAACGCGTGCTGGATCTCTACCTGAATCTTGCCGAATGGGGTGATGGGGTGTTCGGCGCCGAGATGGCGGCACAGACCCACTTCAGGAAGTCGGCGAAGGCGCTCACGCGCGATGAAGCGGCGCGGCTGGCGGCGGTGTTGCCTGCACCTCGACGTTGGTCACCGAAGGGATCGATCGCCTCGCGGCGAGCGTCGGTGATTCTCGGGCGCATGCGTTACCCGGCGCCGAAGGAAGAACCCGACGCCGAGCCGCGGCGCCGGAAGGGGTGACCGCTAGCCGTCGCGCCCGGAAATGCGGGAGTCCCTGTCCACAGCAGACACAAAACCCGCGGGGTCGTCCAATCGCAGGCCAAACAACGCCACCTGCCTCTTGAGACCCGCCATGAGCGACGTGACGACGGGAGGATCCACACGCACGAGGATGTTAGGGTCATCCCCCCCGGACAACTTGAGGAAGTGCCTGGTGGCGTCGGTGGGCTGATCCTTCCACTCGGGACGTGTTACCGCGACCACCTGCGACCAGGGAACCCGCGCCGAGATCGATAGTCCGTGCCGGATGAGTATTCCTTCGTTGTCTACCACAACCGGGTTCTCGCCGACGGCGCGATAATGCCGGCGCAGATACCACAGGGTCCACACGTTGGTGACGATCAGGACGAGGTCCGCGATGGGCCAGCGTTTGCCGATGAGGGCGTGCACCGCCACGGACTCTACGACGAGGGCAATGCTGAGCCCGACGAGCATGGAACTCGAGCGTGCGCCACGCTGGGTGAATGCCTGCGCCTCCAGGTTACACCTCACCTCGTTTGGCAAACTCGGCGATTTTCTCGCCGGCGCGGAAGGCCAGCGCCATGATCGTCATCGTCGGCTGACCGCGCCCACTCGTCACCAGACTGCTGCCATCACACAGGAAGAGATTCTTCACGTCGTGGGAGCGATGCCACTTGTCGATGACACTGGTCTTCGGGTCGTTGCCCATGCGACAGGTGCCTAACAAGTGTGCCGTGCCGCCGGACACCTGGATGGGATTGGTCCAGTACTGCTTTGCTCCGGCCGCCTGATGCAACTCCACCGCACGATCCTGCAGGAACTTCATCATCTTGAGGTCGTCGGCGTGATCGCGGTACGTCACACGGATGGCCGGCAATCCCCAGGCGTCCTTCTCTTTCGCATCCAGGGTGATGGTGTTGGTGGCGACGGGCAACGACGTGGAGTGACCGAACACTGACATGTTGCGCGTGAAGGCCTGCTCCAGAAACTGCTTGTGCGCCGCGCCCCACTTTCTTGCTTTGGGGTCGCCACCGGCAAGGGCGAACATGATCGGCAGCATGATGTCGCCGCGGGCGTCCATGCCACCGCCGCCATAAAATCCGCGCCTGGGGTCGGAGTCGTACCAGTCGAGGGCAATCCGCGTCACCTGCGGACCCTTGAACTCGTTGAGCGGGTGTTCGTACACACCCTGCACAATCGTGCCGCCATTGAACATCAGATTCTGACCGACCATGCCTGACGAGTTGGCCAGTCCGTTGGGGAAGCGATTGCTCTTGGACATGAGGAGGAGGCGCGGTGTCTCCGCCCCGTTGCCACAGAGCACCACGGCGCGCGCGCGCTGGAACTGCTCGCGTCGTTCTCCATCGAAGTAGATCACCCCGGTGGCGCGTCCTTTGGCGTCCACCTCGACCTTGCGCACGTAACTGTTAGGTCGGATCTCACATTTCCCGGTCCGCTCGGCCAGCGGAATCATGGCCGACAGACTGGTGCTCTTGGCGCCGTACTCGCAGCCGTAGCCCATGCAGTACCCACACTGCGCACAGGCCGCGCGACCATTGTGCTCTCGCGAGTTGATCGCCATGGGGGCGGGAAAGGGATGCCAGCCCATTTTGCGCGCCCCTTGTTCGAACAGCACCCCCGACGACTTCACCGGGAGGGGAGGCATGGGATAGGGCCGAGATCGTGGTGCGTCATTCCAGCCCGGCGCACCACTGACACCGATTTCCCAGTCGACCTTGGTGTAGTACGGCTCCAGTTCCTCGTAGCGAATGGGCCAATCCACGAGGGTCGAGCCGGGGATTGCTCCGATCTTGCTGCGTTCGATGAAGTCGATGGGACGGAAGCGCCAGAAATTGGCCGTGAAGTGCACACTGCTCCCACCCACCAGCTGGGCGTACCAGACCGCCCCGGGCTTGAGCTTCGCCTCGTTTGCTGCGGTCTCGCGCCAGGTAATTGGTTGTTTGGTGTTGATGTAGTTCTGGAAGAAGAACTTGTACTCGTCGTGATCGAACTGCGAGGGATGCAGCCGCGGCCCCTGCTCGAGGACAACCACGGAGAAGCCCTTCGTGCTCAGCTCTTTCGCCATGATCCCGCCCGCTGCGCCCGAACCGACGATGACGAAGTCGACCGTGGAGGAGACCGGATAACGTGCCGTCGTCTGGGTCATGACTTGCCCCGCTTGACCAGCTGTGCGTCGTAGTAGCCAAAGGGAGGCGCATGACTCGGTTTGGGCTCGAACCCGATCAACTTCCAGCCGACACCTCCCCGATTGCCACCGTGGGACGGGTTGCCGAACACGCCGACCATGGTGAGATATCGCACGGCACCGAAGAACTCGCCCGACTCGAGGTCGATGAGAATGGCGTCCTGATCAGCGACCGGGAGCGCTGCGAACGATTTGGCACCCTTTTGCCGTTTGGCCACCCGTGCGGGGAGCTCAGCCAGCCCCTTCTTCACGACGGGAAGTGCGGCCTTCTCGAAGGTGCCGAAGGCCTTGTCCATGAAAAAGACCGCCCCCGCTTCGCGCGCCCCTGGAGTATTCGTGGTGGGGACAATGCGTTCGGCGATGGCCGCCAGCTCGCGTCCCTCGTCAGCTGTGAGGTGTGTGAAACGGGGTGGCGGCTGCTGGGCCACAGCCTCGGCGGCATGAGCCAGGGCCTCGTGCACCAGGGCCCAGTCGGCAAGTGCGGCTGCACTGCCAATACCTGCTGCGGTGCCCAGGAAGGACCGCCGTGTTGTGGTCATGAGGGGGGATTGTAGGACAGCTAAACAGTGCCCCCTCGCCACACGGCGTCAAGGCACGTCTTCGGGGGTGCCACGCGGCAGCGCGCGCGTCGTTGTGGCGCCGTTGCCATGCGCATGATGATGCCCGTTGGATGAGCCATTCCCAACGACTGACCGTGGACTCGTCAGGCCCGTCCACCAGTCAGCGACCACACGGGCGGCTTTGCCGAGTACAGCGCCTACCACCGTGGGGTAGTCGATGATTGACTTGCCGTTCTCCAGGTCGAGTGAACGCATGATATCGCCGCGCATGCGAATGGCGATGGGCGCCGCAAAGTTGATGGCGTTGAAGTACGGGTCGTACCGCACACCAAGTCCTTCGATGAGCGCCGCGGTGCGGGCAAAGTAGACCATCTCGTCGGAGAGCCGCACCGGCCAGTCGTAGAGCGTGGTGATCACTTCCTGGGCCAGGAGTTGCACGCGCTCGGCCATGGTGGCGGGGTCGTAGGCAATCAGCATGAGGCGGTCGGCCATCGGCCTCAGTTGGTCGTTGGTCGATCCCGCTTCGAGCAGGCCCAGTGCCCGGAAACCGTTCAGAATTCCGTCGGTGTCTCGACGGATGGCAGCGAAGACTGTCATCACGAGATCGGCACGCAGCTGTTTGGGCACGCGAATGACCATCCCGAAGTCGAGGATGACAATGCGGCCATCAGGTGCCACGAGCACGTTGCCTGGATGCGGATCGGCGTGAAAAAAGCCGTCGACCAGCATCATCTTGAGGTACAGCTCCATCACATGGCTCACCACCCCACCCGGGTCGTGCGATGGGCCGCCGGGGCGCGGCTGCATGCGATCCACGCGCGTCCCTTCCACATACTCCAGCACCAGAGTGCGACGCCGGGTGAGTTCGGGGATCACCTCGGGCACGATGATGCGCGGGTTGCCACGGAAGTTGGCGCGAATCTCTGTGGCATTCGCCGCCTCCTGCATGAAGTCCATCTCTTCCCACACCCGTTTGGCAAACTCGTCGATGACGGTGCGTGCATTGCGAACGTGCGGGTTGGGGAAGCGGCGTTCGAACCAGCGCACGAGTGGTTTGAAGACCGCGAGATCCTTGCGCACCAGTTCCTCGACTCCCGGGCGCAGCACCTTGATGACCACCTCGCGCCCCTTGTACCGGGCACGATGCACCTGACCGAGTGAGGCCGCGGCGAGGGGCTCGTTTTCAAAGCGTTCGAAGAGCTGCTCGGGGGGGCACCCATAGGCGTGTTCCACTTCGTGCCGGATGGCGGCGAGTGGAACGGGTGGCACCTGGTCGGTGAGGGACGAGAGCGCCCCGACGTATGGCTCGGGGATCAGGTCAGACCGGGATGAGAAAACCTGGGCCATCTTCACAAACGAGGGCCCCAGCCTGGCGAGGGTCTCGATCATCCGCTCGGCCCGGCGCTCGTGGAAGTCGGGGGTTCGGGGAACCGGCCCACCCCACCAAATCCAGCGGCGCCAGTCCCGAATAAACGAGATGACCAGGGGACCCAGAAGCCAGACTATGACCAGCGCGCGCATGGTTTGAAGCTAGTGGGAAGGGTCACGATGGCGGTGCGAGGGAGAAACGACGCGAACCTCCCGCGGTCGCCGGCATGACGCTCTATTCCGTTCCAACCCGTTTCCCAGCCGCCCGTGCCATTCTTGCTCCTCGCTCTCCTCTGTCTGACGCCTCATGTGGCCAGGGCGCAAACAGCGGACGACCGCCAGTCCGAACGCGAAATCCGGACGCTCTTTCATCAGTTCAACGCTGCGTGGGAGCGTCGTGATCCCGCATTTATCAACCGGTACTACGCGCACGACAGCGGTGGCGTCTTTTTCTTCGAGCGACGCCAGCTCAAGGGCTGGCCGCGTGTGGACACTTTGTACCAGAACATGTTTGCCTCGGCCGCTCGCGGACGAGTGCGCTCGCTCTACGACGTGCTCGATGTCGGGGCGCGCGGAAACGTGGGGTGGCTGGCCGCCAACTTCCGGCTCGAGGTGGTTGAGGCGTCAGGTGACACCACAGTCGACGAGGGGAGGCAGTCCCTCGTCTTCGAGCGGCGGCGCGGGCAATGGGTGGTGGTGCATCGGCACACCTCGTTTCAGGCGCCGGCGGGAGCGCAGCGACGTGTACCGTTGCACGTGACCCCCGGACCGCTCTGGTCCCCGGCGGACGACACCACGGGAGGACCCGACGCGCGCGCGATCCGCACGCGACGCGAATCGTCCAATATTGCGATCGCCCGCCACGACACCGCAGGGCTCGGAGCGATCATGGCACCTAACGTGGTGGTGGTGCCGTCGACGTCGGCGCAGACCCTGGGACGCGAAGAGAACGTGCTGCGTTTCGCCGAACAGTTCCGCACTCGCCCCGATGTGGTCTACCGACGCGCCCCGGACGAGGTGAAGGTCTTTGCACCCTGGCGGATGGCCAGCGAGGCGGGGCGCTGGACGGGATCATGGACCGATGCGGACGGCAAGGTCACGATCGGTGGGAGCTACTTTGCCAAATGGCGGCAGCTCAACGGCGAGTGGTTTGTGGAGAGCGAGACGTACGTGCCGGAGCGTTGTACGGGGAGTGCGTACTGCTCGAGGGTGCCGTAGGGAGGCGACACGCAAATCCCCGGCACCCGGCGTGATGTAGGTCGCGACCCTACATCGGCCACCACGGCCTGTTCCACGGGATAAAGCCGAGGACGGACGCCACCGAAATCCCCCACCAGATTGTCGCCGACTGGAACCGTGAGCTGTCGCTGGTCGCCTTTTTGACTTTGGCGAGCCCGATGTGTGCCAGGGCGATCGACACCAGCATCATCACGACGTGTTCGACGAGGAAGTAGCGCACACTCGGCGTCCGCATCGCGTTGCCCATGTCAGCCATGCCCGAGCGAATGAGTGGCGACACCGCGTAGAGCACGAGGCCAAGTACGAACTGCAGCGAGATGACATTCACGTACACCCGCCCTGCCTGCATGTCGGCTGGCGTCCACACTCCGCGACTCATCCAGCCCCGCCACGAGCGAAACACCGCCCAGACCCCGGCGAGCACCACCGCCCAACGGATGAGATTGTGAAGCAGTAGAACGTTGTTGGACATTGTTTATGAGGGCAGCGAGGGCGGGGACGCGAGACGCGACGCAAGAGCCTACAATGGCAACCTACGCCTGGGCCCTAGAGACGCAACTCTGGATGGTCGACGCTCCTGTCGCCCGATAGCTTGCTCACTTCACTGCAACCTTCGATTCGATGAGCTTCCTGCGCTCCGTTGCTGCCGTGGTGCTCTGCGCCTCCCCATGTGCGGCGCAACATGCCTTTACCGAGGCTGGCCGAACGTACGATCCGGCCGTGCCTACGCCACGGGCCGTACTCGGCTACGACATCGGTCAGCGGTTCACGTCGCATCGGGCCATGACGCGATACATCGAGCGCGTCGCCGCTGCGTCTCGTCGGGTAAAGGTGGACACCGTTGCCCGGTCGTTCGAGGGACGCGAGATGTTCCTCCTCACGGTCACCTCCGAGGCCAATCACGCCCGCCTCGCCGAGTTGCAGCGCGACGCCCAGCGCGTGGCCGATCCACGAAGCGCCTCGGCGGCTGACGTTGCCGCGTCCACACAACGCCTTCCGGCGGTGGTCTGGCTCGCCCACTCGGTGCATGGTGGTGAGGCCTCGGGCGTGGAGGCGGGGCTGGCGCTGCTCTACCAGCTCGCAGCAGGCACCGACGCCGAAACACGCATGGCACTCGACAGCACCATCGTCCTCATCGACCCCAACCAGAACCCCGACGGGCGCGAGCGGCACACCCACGACATCGAACGCACCTGGAGTTTCCAGAGCCTGCCGAGTGAAGGCAATGCGCTCAACAACGCCGGCTCATGGCCCGGCCCGCGCACCAGTCACTACTCGTTTGATCTCAATCGCGACTGGTTCATCATGTCGCACCCCGAAACACGCGGACGTGTGGCCAGTTATCTCAAGTGGATGCCGCACGTCGCGGTCGACCTGCATGAGCAGGGATCGAGCGCCACCTTCTACTTTGCACCGCCACGCGAGCCCGACAACAAGAACAACCCGCGCCACCTCTTCAAATGGTTTGACATCTTCGCCGCCGCCCATGGCGCCGAGTTCGACAAACATGGGTGGTCATACTTCCGGCGTGAGGGCTACGACTCGTTCTATCCGGGCTACGGCGAAGGCTGGCCGATGCTGACAGGCTCCATCGGCATGTTGTTCGAATCGGCCTCCTCGTCAGGCGGAGGTGTTCGCCGCAACGACGGCACACTGCGCACACTCCGCCAGGCCGCATGGGAGCACTACAGCGCCGAATGGGCCACGGTGCGCACCTCGGCGCGACGACGCACGGAGCTGGTGAGCGACTACGCCAAGTCACGACGCGACGCGATCACCATTCACGCCGCCGGACCCATGCGGGCCATTGTGCTGGAGCGTGACCTGCAGGGCCGCGCCGACTCGCTCGCGCTCAAGCTCAAGGCCAACGGCATTGATGTGCAGCGCCTGACGAGTGATGCCGACCTTCGTGATGCCACCCTGTTCGGTGAGAAGACGGCGGCGGTGAGCACACGCGTCCGCGCCGGTTCGTTCGTGGTAGACCTCGCGCAGCCGCAGGGACACCTGGCCAAGGCGCTCCTCGAACCCGACGCCGAACTCGACTCCGCCTTCATTCGCACCGAACTCGAGCTGCGCCGAACCGGGCAAGGCAACCGCTTCTATGACATCACGGCCTGGTCCATGCCATACGCCCATCGGGTGAAGGCCTGGCACACCCGCACGGTGCCCGGCGGCCTCACGCCGTTAGGCGAATTGGCGCGTGAGGCCATGCCTCCCACGCGCCGTGCGCAGTATGGCTACGCCTTTGAGCCCGGCTCGGAGGCGTCCAACCGCCTCCTCGCGTCGCTGCTCAAGGACTCGGTCAAGGTCTGGCACGCGCCTCGTGCGTTCTCGTCAGGCGGAAAGCG
The DNA here is from genome assembly GCA_902826615.1 of uncultured Gemmatimonadota bacterium. GTDB lineage: Bacteria > Gemmatimonadota > Gemmatimonadetes > Gemmatimonadales > Gemmatimonadaceae > RBC101. The sequence goes on along the minus strand of CADEFN010000001.1, from coordinate 554,567 downwards.
CTTTCCCAAGGGCGCCTTTCTGGTACGCGTGGCGATGAACGATTCGTCCATTCATGACGTGGTCGCCGAGCGGGCAACCCAGGCCGGAGCGGCGGTGTACACGATCGCCTCGGCGGGTGTGGACGAAGGCACCGACCTCGGCTCCAACTCGGTGCGTTACCTCGCGCCACCTAAAGTGGCGCTGCTTTCGGGCGCTCCTGTGAGCGGCGGTTCGTGGGGGTTTGCCTGGTACGCCATGGATCAGCGCCTGGGCTACCCGACCACGCTGGTCGACGCGAGCTTCGTGGCGAGTGGGCTCGAGGGGTTTGATGTGCTCATCATGCCGGCCGTGCAGGGTGGAGCGCTCGATCGCGTGCTCGGCGAGGGGGGCAAGGCCGCGTTAGCCACCTGGGTGCGCAACGGTGGTGTCCTGATCACGCTCGATGCCGCCACCAGCTGGCTGGCGCAGGAGAGTACCCGTCTTGTGCGTGTTCGCGTGCGTCGTGACTCCACACGCGCCGACAGTGCTGGCGGTGCGCCACTCCAAGCGGGACTTCCCGGCGTCATCGCTCGCGCGACCGTGGACACATTGTCTCCGCTGCTTGCCGGCGTGATGGAGAGCGAGATTCCGGTCTACGCCAACTCCGACCGGATCCTCACCGTACCGAAGGATCTCACAGCGGGTGAAGCCGTGATTCGTTTTGCGCCCAAGGAGCGCGTGCGGCTCGCTGGTTACTTCTGGCCGGAGATGCCGGAGAAGATTGCGTTGTCACCCTGGCTCTGGACCGAACGGGTGGGACGTGGGCGTGTGATTGCCTTTGCGCACGACGTCAACTTTCGCGACCTCTTCCGTGGATTGCTGCCCATCTTTGGCAACGCTGTCTTGCTCGGTGGAAGCTTCTGATGAGTGATACGGCGCGCTGGTCGCAGGTTGACGACTACATCGCGGCGCTCTTTTTCCCGCCGGATGTTGCGCTCGAGGCCGGAGTCGTGCGCAGTCGGTCGGCCGGGCTGCCGGAGATTGCCGTCACACCTCCGCTGGGTCGTTTGCTGGAGATGTTGGTACGACTCAGGCGCGCACAACGCGTGCTCGAAGTCGGCACGTTAGGCGGATACAGCACGACCTGGCTGACTCGGGGGCTCCAGCCCGGGGGACGGGTGGTGACGCTCGAACTGAGCGCTCATCATGCCGAGGTGGCGCGGGCCAACCTTGCTGATGCAGGGCTCGCCGATCGCGTCGACGTGTGCGTCGGGCCGGCGGCGGAATCGCTGGCCGAGCTCCGTCGTCAGGGGGCCGGCCCCTTTGACCTGGTTTTCATTGATGCCGACAAGGTGGGCTATCCGGCCTACTGGGAACACGCGATCGCACTCTCCGCGCCGGGCACACTCATCGTCGCCGACAACACCGTACGTGAAGGAGCGGTGGTCGATCCCGCGAGTCCCGACGCGAACGTGCAAGGGGTGCGCGCCTTTCATGCGCTCGTCGCCAAGGAGCCTCGGGTGCAGGCGACGACCATCCAGATGGTGGGAAGCAAAGGGTACGACGGCGTGACATTGGCACTCGTCATCGCCTGATGCTTCCCTGAACGGGCAGGCTCGGCACGTCCAGCGGCAGGGTCGGCTTTGTGCCGAAGCCACGCCGCGCCATTTCACGGCGCCACCAGGTGCTGGCGTTGGTCGAACCCGGCATCACCAGCGCCTCCCACCGTTTCATCGACGGGCCGTCGTTGCTCCACAGCGACTCGGGTAACACTCCGGGTGGCGCAGGTACATATCGCACCAGGCGTTCCACGACATTGCGGCGTTCATCGCCAGTGACTCGTTGCAGGAGATGCCAGAGCGTGACAACGCTCGATGCGTCCGCGAGCCGCAGCAAATGCGCCACTCGTGCCGGGGTTACCCCCAGTGTGTCGATCTCGTTAACCACGGCACGCTGCTCCATTGTCGCATCGAGCGATCGCGGCAAGCCGAGCCGGCCCCCATTCAGGATCGACGCCTCGTGCCCGGCAGGCGCCGTGACCGTGATCCCGTGCGCCTCGAGTCGCACCGCCCCTTCCACCACCACCAGGGATCCATTCCCCGCGCTGTCGACCGTGAGGCGATACACACATCCCAGGTCGACGGCTTTTGCAGACGGAGTGTTGACCACAAAGTCGCCAGGCGCTGCACTGATGCGTGCCACAAGGGATCCACGCTCGAGTAGAAGCGTGCGAGCGCCCGCACCGGCGCCATCGATGTACAACCGCGAGCCGGGTCCAACCAAAACCTGGCCGATACGACCCACGTGGACGCGAACCTCCGACCCGGCTGGGGTCTCGATGGTGCGTCGTTCCGTGACGACTCCTTCGGTTGACTGCTGCACCACGTCGATCCGTGGCCTGCCGCGGATCGTTTGAGTCGACCAGGGCACGGGTGCGGTAGCCACCCACGCGGTGCCGAGCGCCAGCAGCAGGGTCGCAGCGATTCCGGCCGGGATCCACCAACGCACGGGGCGAAGCCGGCGCGCACGACGCTCGATCGCCTGCTGGGCGTCCGCCGCTTGTCGCATGGGACGCAGCGCCTGCTCGAGCTGGTGCACGACGGGGTCAGCGGCGCCCTTCCGGTCCCACAGATAGTCCTCTTTCTCGGGGCTCGTCATGGTAACTCCACCCCGAGCGTCGATCGCAGCAGGCTCATGCCGCGATGCAGGTTGACCCGCAGGGCGCCGTGGGTCATCCCCATGCGCTCGGCGATTTCCGGCCCGGACATGCCATACACCAGCCGCAGCAGGAGGGGCTCCTTGTACGCCTCCGGCAGCGTCCGAATCGCCTGCAACGCACGGTCGGCGTCCAGCTGCACCTCGGGATGCGGAGTAGCTGCTGGTGTGTTGTCCTCCAGGGGCGCCAGGCGCTTCACGACGCGGCCCCGCATGCGGGCCTCATTGCGTGCCATGCTGCACAACCATCCGCCGATTGCGTCCGGATCGCGAACGGAGCGGATGGCGACGAGCGCGCGGGCAAACACCTCGTGCACCAGGTCGTCCACATCGGCACGGTCGGCGTGGGCGAGGATCACGGCGTGCACCATGGGCTGATAATGCTGGTACAGACGCCCGAAGGCGTCGCGATCGCCCCCCTGGGCCGCGACGACCTCGTGGGCAACTGAGCGGACCGGATGAGAGGTGTCGGTCACGAAAGCGTGGCGCGGTCATTGGTGCCGTACATGCCTAACGGCTTGCCTGGTGGCGCACGCCAGCCTTGTACACCGCTGCGATCCGTCGGCTGTTGCGAATGTCGCGCGCCGGATCTGCGTCGAGCACCACCAGGTCGGCCCACATGCCCGGAGCAATCCGGCCAAGGTCTGCCGAACGACCGAGGAGTTCGGCGTTGATGGACGTGGCCGAACGAATGGCTTCGAGGGGCGTGAGTCCCGCCCGCGTGACGAGGAGCTCCATTTCCGTGTGGATGTTCGGCAGCCCGTCCGGGGAGCGGTCGACCAAACCGTCCGTGCCTGCCCCCACTTTCACGCCTGTGGCGTGCGCACGACCGGTGACATCGAAGGCCCATGCCGCGGCACGTCGCGGCTCCGCAAAGCCACCAGCACCGGCCGGTGCGCCTTCGATCTGCTGTGTCACCCACAACGTGGCGTCAAGAATGGTATTGTGCGTCTTCATCGTGCCGAACAAACTGATAAGTGCAGGACTGTCGGCCGGAACGTTCTCATATGGGGCGCGTGGAGTGCGATCGGCGTAGCGCGCTGGCATGTCGGGATCGACGTCCCACGCCAGGAGCATGGTGTGTGAGAGTCCCTGCACGCCAGCCCGCGCCAGCTCACTGGGGCGCGCGGGATACAGCGTCGCGTGCGCCCACACTTGCATCCCCTGCTTGTGTGCCTCTCGCGTGAGGGCCGTCGCAAGGTCTGCGTTGAGGTCAGCGTACATCTTGATGCCCGTGGCTCCCGTGGCCTTCGCCTCCCTGATGGCGCTGACGAGGTCCGTGGACGGCGTGATGGCCCGTTGCCATGGCTGCCCTCCCGGAGTGCCTCCGTGCGCCGATGCCTTCGCCCGCGGGTCCGTGAAGAAAGTGGGACCGGCAAACAGGGCAGCGTAAAAGAGGCGCGGGCAGGTGTGGGTGGCGTCGCGGCATTCTGCGGCCAGCTCCGCGAGTGCGACGGCGTCCCCCGCCATATCGCGAACCGTCGTCACCCCTCCGCTCAGGGCCTGTCCGAGTCGCGCCCGCGCGCTGGCGTCACGCCCGGACGGATCGGTGGCGACATGCACATGACCGTCGATGAGTCCCGGGATGACGAACTTGCCGCGCAGATCGTGCACGACCGCCCCCACAGGTAAGCGTCCACGGCCGTCAGCAAAGAGTGCTGCGACCTTCCCGCCCGTCATGACGATCGTCTGACCGGCTTTCCCCGGCGCACCGGTCCCATCAATGACGGTGGCCCCCACCAACACCGTTGTGGCTTGAGGTTGTGCCTCCAGCCGAGGGGCGTTCAGAGATGGGATAGCCAGCAGCGCGACAACGGCAACGTGATTCGGCATTTGTGTTCTTTGGTTGGGCATTCGGGAGAGGGATGCACAACTGCCACAAGTGTTATCCGGAGCTGGCGCCCTTTACAACAAGGTGCTCCGAAACAACGGCGGCAATGTCGTCTATCGCGATGGCGCAACAAGCTCTCGGCCGACGGCAGTCGCGTGAGCTGCACGGGCACCGGCCCGCGGTGCTGAGCCATCGGTCTGGTAGCTGTATTGCGCGGCGGAACGCACATTGTGGGAGCCCACTCCCCGGACTCGTTATGCGCACTCTCATTGCTGTCGTTGTCCTCGCCTTCGCGGCCTGTGCTGGACGAACGCGCTCTCCCGAGCCGGCAACCTGGGAAGTGGCAGCCGTCCGGTTTGCCACCATTCCCGGCTTTCGCGTACGGGGCCTCATTGCCGGGGCCGACACCAGTCGCCGTCTCGATATTGCCATGATGGTGTGGCCACTCAGCGCTCCAAATGGCGACATCATCCTCGTCGACGCCGGCTTCACACGCGAGAAGTTCATCACGCAGTGGAAGCCCACTGGATACATGACGCCCGATTCGGCGCTGCGTGTTGCGGGATTCGACCCCGGTCGCGTGACTGACATCATCGTCTCACACATCCACTGGGACCATGCCGATGGTGTCGAGCGTTTTCCTGCCGCGCGTGTGTGGCTGCAGCGTGAGGAGTTTGACTACTACGTGGGGCCTTCTGGTGAGGCAAAGCAACCCGCCATCGACCCCGAGGTGGCCGCCCTGTACCGGCGGCTGCACACCGCCGGCAGAATTCGCTTTGCCGAGGGTGACGGCACGGAGATTCGCCCCGGTATCCGTGTCCACACCGGGGGCAAGCACACATGGGCGTCGCAGTTTGTCTCCGTCCGCATCGCCGGTGGCACGGCCGTCATCGCGTCGGACAACGCGTATCTCTACGAAAACCTGGCCGGTCGACGCCCGATTGCGCAGACGCTCGACTCCCTCAGCAACCTCGCGGCGCAGGCCCGCATGCTCGCCCTCGCGTCGCGGCCCGATCTGGTGGTGCCAGGGCATGATCCTGCGGTCCTTGCCCGGTTCGGATCGGCCGGGAGCAACGTGGCGCGCATTCGTTAGGCCGAGTGATCCTCACGGCTGGCGGATGCGCGTCACCTCCTGAATCAGCGCGCCTGGCCCTGCCGTGTGCCCGGTGAATCGCTCCAGCACCTCGCGCGACGGGCGCGAACGTCCATACTGATACAGCTCCTTCGCCAACCAATCGTAGAGAGCTGGCCCGCCAGCAACAAAGCCTTTGCGCCTCGTCAGTACCTCCGCCCGCAGGTCTGCTGCCACCATGGCGCCTAACGCGCGACTGGTGGCCACACCCGGATGTGAGACGACACTGCCGTCCATCGCCCACCACGACCACTCGGGGTGCGGAACAATCCGCAGGTACCGCTCGGCGATGGAAGCCCATTCCGCGTTGGGGTCGCGCGACGGGTCGCGCTGCAGGCGAAGCTCGAAGAGCGCCAGGCTCACATCGAACATCACGTGGCTGTACTTCAGCCGCAGGGACTCGCCCAGCTGCGCCGAGTCGCCGAGGAACTTCACCTGCCACGCCCCCTCGTACGCCTCCATCGCCGAGAGCTGAGCCAATGCCTCGCTGAACGCTCTGCTGTCCGGCAAATCGGCAAAGGCCGGCCGTGTGTCGATCGCCATCATGTGAATAGCGCGTCCCGTGGCGCCGAGCAGTTCGGCCAGGTGCGCAAAGCCACCCTCCCGAAACGACGCCAGCACCACCGGCTCCGCGCCCTGGGGACCGTCGCGCGTGCGGCGCGACAATCCGCCGAAGTACGCTTCTGTCTCGAGCGACTTGCCGGCACGTGGTGTGAGATCGAATCGCACCCCAAGCGTCATGGGCGACGCCCCAAACGACGCGTAGTAGGCTTCAGTGATCCGGTCCAGCTCACGGACCGTGAGCCCGCGCGACAGACGGCGCCCGGCCACACCGTGAACGAACCACCAGTCCCATGGCTCCACGAGCGAGTCCGGGATCTGCCGACGCCACGCCTCGAGCATGGCCACCAGCGCCGGCTCCAGCTGCGCGGACGTCATCCCTGACGAGCGGGCCGCCAGCTCCGATGGAAGCCCCTCCGCCCGCCATCGCGTCGCCTGCAGTCGCTGCAGCTGACGCCATGGCCCAAGTGGTGTATTCGCACCATTCGCCTCTTCCCACAGCGGCCGCAGTGCCTCGAACAACGCCTTGCGTTGCGTCCGCGACGTGTCACTTCCCAGCCGCGTGAGGATGGTCCCGAGTTGCGCCGGGTCGCGTCCGACCACAAGCGCCGACGCCGCCCGTTCCCGGCATCGGTGGAGCACTCCGGCCAGCGATGCGGCATCGCCAGGCCAGGCCACCTTTTCTCCCGGGCAGGGCTCCGGCTCGGGGGCAGGTGGCGGCGAATCAGCCGTGAGGTTCTGGCGCATGGTCTCCCACGCTCGCCGATCCTCGCCGCCCAATGCCTCAGGATCGATCGCGGCCAGGCGTTCGCTGGCGCGGTCCCGCAGCGCCTCCCAGCTCCCGCGCAGTTCTGTAACAGACACCCCTTTGCCGCTTCTGCCACTTCCGCCCGCCTCGGCCACGGTGAGCGCAAAGTAGAGGTCGCGGGCGTCGGCGTACAAACCTTCTACTGCGGCAAGTTGTTGCGAGACAGTGGCTTCCGTGGGTGGCGAGACGTACTGGATGCAGGCCAATGCGCTGCCCACCGCGGCCATCAGAAAAAACCGGACCGCGAGTCGTGTCACCTGTTTCCCTCTGTCATACAATCCACCGACGCCGATCATTCCCTGGAATAGTAGCTTTGGTCTTATCGGGCGCTGGTGTCGCGCCGATGAACTTCTGTTCTGTTTCTGGTATTACCTGTCAGCCGCCGCTCACCCTACACCGGACTCGCTTGTGCCGACGTACCGCGCACCCATTACCGACTACCGGTTCCTGCTCACGGAGCTCTTCGACACTTCGCGCCTGTCGGCATATGCCGGGTACGAGGAAGTCACTCCCGATCTTCTGGCCAGTGTCGCCGAGGAGGCTGGCAAGCTCTGCGAGGACCTCCTCTTTCCGCTCAACATGAGCGGTGACGCCGAGGGATGCACCTGGGAAAACGGTGTCGTGCGCACACCAAAGGGTTTCAAGGAAGCCTACAAGGCGTACGCCGGGGGAGGCTGGATCGGTCTGGCAGGCGATCCCGCGTACGGCGGGCAGGGTCTTCCTGCGTTGCTCCGCTATGTCGTGGACGAAATGGTCTGCGGCTCCAATCTCTCCCTCGCGATGTACCCCGGACTGACGCAGGGTGCATTCGAGACCATCCATCTGCATGGGAGCGAGGAGCTCAAGACGAAGTACATGCCGAAACTCGCCTCGGGTGAATGGACGGCAACGATGTGTCTCACCGAGGCCCATGCCGGCACCGATCTGGGGATGATCCGTACCCGCGCGGAGCCGATGGACGATGGCAGTGCCAGCGTGTCGGGCACCAAGATCTTCATCACGGCCGGCGAACACGACCTCACGGACAACATCATCCACCTGGTCCTTGCCAAACTTCCCGATGCGCCTGCCGGATCACGGGGCATCTCCATGTTCCTGGTGCCCAAGTTCCTGGTGAACCCCGATGGCTCGTTAGGTACGCGGAATGGCGTGACCTGCGGGTCGATCGAGCACAAGATGGGGATCAAGGGGTCGGCCACCTGTGTCATCAACTTCGACAACGCCAAGGGCTGGCTGGTGGGTGAGGCACACAAGGGACTGCGCGCCATGTTTACCATGATGAATGGCGCCCGTCTTGGCGTGGGACTGCAGGGACTCGGCCTCGCCGACGCCAGCTACCACAGTGCGGTGGCCTACGCACGCGATCGCGTGCAGGGGCGCTCACTCTCGGGCGTAAAGAATCCCGATGGTCCGGCTGACCAGATCATCCATCACGCCGACATCCGGCGCGGATTGTTGTTCATGCGCGCCTTCACCGAAGGCGCTCGGGCCTTGTCGGTGTTTTGCGGTCTCCACATCGACGACGAATTCCGAGCCCCCGACGCCCCGACCCGGGAAGCCGCCGCTGACCTCGTGGCGTTGCTCACACCGGTCATCAAGGCCTTCTTCACCGACCTCGCCTTCGAGAGCACCAACATCGGGCTGCAAACGCTGGGCGGACACGGGTACATCCGCGAGTACGGGATGGAGCAGTTTGTCCGCGACGCCCGGATCGGGCAGATCTACGAAGGCACCAACCATATCCAGGCGCTCGATCTCGTGGGGCGCAAACTCCCCGAGGGAGGCGGCCGCCTGCTCAAGCGCTACGCGGCCCTTGTCGCCGAGGAGCTGGCCGCGTCGGGACAGGTACCGCAGCTCTCCGCCTTTGCGACCACAGTGGGTGGCGCGGCCAAACAGCTGCAGGATGCCACGATGCTGATCATGCAACGCGGGATGGCCAACGGCGACGAAGCCGGGGGTGCGGCGAGTGAGTATCTGCGGCTCTTTGGCTATGTGGCGCTCGGGCACATGTGGCTGCGCACCTGCCGGGTGGCGCTGGAGAAGAAGGCCAGCGGAGGGTCACTCGATGCCTCGTTCTACGACACTAAACTGGCGACAGCGCGCTTCTACTTCGAGCGGATGATGCCGATGACCCACTCGTTGTTTGCGTCCATTTCGGCGGGGTCGGGCGCGATTCTCGATTTCCCGAAGGAGCAGTTCTAGCCCGCGTTGTCGCGCGGCCACGATGGAATGAACGCCACGATTCGCCCCTCCATTGTACGGCGCCGAGTTCAGTGCGGTATCAGAACTCTCAGGGCACAATGAGCACAGGGGCCCAGACCGGTCCGGAGTTGTTCGAGAAGCCGCTGGTGATCTGCTTCAACTCGCGTCCGTTGGCCTGGATCCTGAAGATCTGCGAGTATCCAGAAACATCCATGCTGAACACAAGGGCTCGCCCGTTCGGCGACCATTCGATCCCGCCCACCTGACCCGAGATAACCTCAAACAGCTCACGCCCCGTGGGCGAAAATGTGATGATGGTGGAGATGTGGGTTGAGGGGTCGATGGCAAGACAGGCGATGCGCAACCCGTTAGGCGACCAGCGTGTTTCCCAGCAGGTGTGCCCTTGAGTCGGAATGGGGGTTCGTCCAGTCCCATCGATTCGCACGCGCTCGAGTCCCTTGAGTCCGTGGAACACGACTTCGCGACCATCGGGAGACCAGTCGGCGGCCCGCTGATCGTCGACCTGTCCCGTCTCGGGGATCAGCTGGCGCGACACCCAGGTGGCGAGATCCAGACGAAAAAGGCGCCACTCGGCGCCACGAGGCGTCAGGACGTGGCCGACATACAGCAGCTCCTTCCCATCCGGGGAAAAGAGCGCGGGCTCAAAGCCAAAGGTGTTCGCGGGGAGCATGCGCGCGTTGCTTCCATCAGGCGCCGACACCGAAATGGTCTTGAACGGGTGGCCCGTGTAGACCCATGACACCAGTCGTCCGTCCGGCGACACGTCCAGTAGCGCTCGACCCCAAACGTCCGTGGTAAGGAACTGCCCCTGCGTCCCAGCTGGATTCGTGGTGGCGAGCTCGTAGCCGCCCACAACTCCCTTGCTGTAGACGATGACGTTCGAGAGCAAGGTGCCAGCTGCACCAACCGCCGGGAGCGCCTCAGCTGGGGCCACCAAACGATCACTGTCCGGTCCAACGGCGCACGAGGTGAGAGAGCCAAGTAGCGCGATGACTGAGAAGCAGTACGGCAACCGAGACATTGGGAGCCCTCCAGGAGAAGCAGACACGCCCTCCCAGCGGGAGGAGGTCGTTTGTCGCTTCAATCTGCAGTCGCTGCGAGTCACAGCACAACCGTAGAGTGCAGGTGTGGGCCGATGACGCAGCTACCGTCGGCGCTGCCATCCCTGGTGGGGCGCCAATCGGAGGTGTCAGCCGCCGCTGAGCGGCGTGCTGTCGGTGAAGTACTCCCCACGCCGCCGAGCCACGACCTGCACATGATGCAGGTTGTGGTACAAGGTGAAGAGCAGCATCTCGCGCACGGTGAGTTTCCCCAGCAGCGGATGGGGCAGGAGAATCCCGTCCACCTGACGCCGTGTCCACATCATGACTTCCCGTGCCAGGAGATCGATCGTGGCGCGATGCGCACCCACAATCTCACGACGGTAGTCGTCGGGGCTGCCCGGGACGAGATGCCGTGATGGCGTAAAGCGCCCCGCCTGCCCACCAGCCCGCAGGGCGGCATGATACTGCTCGATCAGCAGCTCGGAGCGGCGCGACACGCCGCGTCGGCGTCCCCAGAACAGCAGGCGCAGCAGTGGTTTGGGCAGTGACATGGCACGCGACACCGCCCGGACGGACTTGGTGAGATGCCGCACATGTTCCGCCGGCGACCAGGCCGAGCCTAACGGGGCGACGAATTCCTCCCCGGACATCGAGTTCCAGTACAGCTCGCTTGCAGAGCACAGACGGCGCAAGCCGTTGGCGATTTCGTTGCGATGGTAGGCCTCAACCGGTGCCGGGATGAGGTGCGCGAGGCCAGGCTCATGCGAACCATCCACCGTGGATGACGCGGGTGGCGTGATGACTCCGTGGCGGGCGTAGTCCCTCATGCGACCAATAGTCGTGCAACAGAAGCACGAGGGCAAGACAGGAGATCACATCGCGACGGAGTGCCGGACGTCCTGACTTGCCGGGCTCCACTGTACGCCATCTCCTGCTCACCACTCGTCCTCCTCCTCCAGGGCCTTGTTGAGCGCCCGGATACGCTCACGCTGCCGAGGTGTAGAGTCCACCACACCCTGCACCTGTTTTGTCTGGACACGGATGAGCCGTCCGGCCGCGTCGACAAACTCCAGCCAGCGTGGCTGCAGACGCCGCGCGGTACGCTCGGCGATCCAGGCCCCGACTGCACGCGAGACCCGCACCGATCCGAACTCGCCAAACACCACCACAAACTCCTCGTCCGCGGACCAGGAGCGGGTCGGCTCGCGCGCGACGCGTTTCAGAAATGTCATCATCGTCATCACCACATCGGTTCCGGTTGCCGGGAAAAGCAGACGCCCCGTCACGAGAGCTCGTGACGGGGCGCGCCGGACCACACATGGTGGACCTACGGGGCCGCTATGTCACGCACTCGTGGAATACCGCCCCCCTCCCAGTGGGGGCGCTTGCCGCGCTCGAGGTCCGCGGCGACAGCACGTCGCCAGCGACCTGACCACACGGGGGATTGAGAGTGAGATTCATACGTTGCGGTTCGGGACAGTCGTCCGGGGATGACCCCCGGTAGGCGGGAAGACCCTGACACCTTTCCTCGCGTCACAAACTCCAGCGTGCAATCGCCTCGTGAATCGCCCGGCCGAATTTTCGGCCGCTTTTTGAGGTTTGGCCTGCTGGCATGGGGCGGGCCGGTGGCACAGATCGCGATGATTCGCGAGGAGCTGGTGGACCGCGAACGCTGGATCCCGCCCGAACGCTTCAATCGGGTGCTGGCCGTGTACCAGGCCCTGCCCGGCCCGGAGGCCCACGAACTCTGTGTCTACTTCGGCATGGTTGCAGGGGGCCGGCTGGGCGGAGCGCTGGCCGGGCTTGGTTTCATGCTGCCGGGCTTTGTCCTGATGCTGGCGCTGTCGTGGACATATGTCGTCATGGGTGGGAGCAATGCCTGGTTTGGTGCCCTCCTCGCCGGGTGCCAGCCCGCCGTGGTGGCGATCATTGTCCGAGCCGTTCACCGCATCGGCTCTCACGCGCTGACAAGCCCTGCGCTCTCGGGCATTGCCCTGGCAGTGGCGGCTGCCACACTCAGTGGGGTGAGCTTCTTCGTGACGCTCCCACTCGCCGGCATCGCCCACATCGCCTTTCGGCGTGACGGAGCGGGAGTCGCGCACCTCGGCCTCCTTCCTCTGCTGCCGACCGCACTGCAAACGGCCGCTCACCTCCTCCCGACGCCGACGCTCCTCCTCTTCTATGGATTGCGCAGCGGGCTCCTCACCTTTGGTGGCGCCTATACGGTGATCTCGTTTTTGCAGCAGGATGCGGTGGTGCGCGGCGCATGGCTCACCAATGCGCAGTTCCTCGACGGGCTGGCACTCGGCGGAATCCTCCCCGCCCCCGCGGTGATCATTGCCACCTTCGTCGGATTTCTGGGAGCGGGGTTTGCTGGCGCAATTGCCATGACGGCCGGGGTCTTTCTGCCGGCCTTTGCCTTCACACTCATCGGGCATGAGTATGTCGAGCGACTGGTGGAATATCGGCCGGCACACGCTTTTCTCGACGGCGTGACGGCGGGTGTGGTCGGGCTGATCGCGGTCACGGCCATCGGGCTCGCACGTGCAGCGCTCACATCGCCTCTCCCCATCGCTATCTTCGCGCTCGCTCTGCTTCTGGCATTCCGCTGGCGGTCAAAGTTTGCTGTCGCCGGAATCGTCCTCGCCGCCGGGACCGCCGGGTTGCTCCTACACTTCATGGCATGATCTCCCGGAACGTTCAGCTGTGCGTGATGACCGTCATGGCGGCGTCTTCTGTGGCGGCCCAGGAGTCTCCCGCCCCACACGTGACACGGGTGCCGGCCGGGACCAGCCTGGTGCTCGACGGCCAGCTGAACGAACCCGCCTGGAGCCGCGCCGACAGTGTGTGGGAGTTCACGCAGCGTGATCCCGTGCAGGGCGAGCCCGGTTCCGAGCGAACCGTCGTCCGCTTCCTCGCCACCGACGCCGGCTTCTGGGTCGGGGTGTGGGCCTACGATCGCGACCCCTCGGGCATCCGGCATGCCCAGCTCCGACGTGATGCCGACCTCAACACCGACGACTCCTTCACGCTCGCCCTCGATTCGCAGAGTGACCGTCGCTCGGGATTTCTCTTCTCGGTCAACCCTAATGGCGCTCTGCAAGACGCCGAGATCCTGACGTTCGAGCAGCAGAACAATGAGTGGGACGGCATCTGGGATGCCCGGGCCCGTATTACCGCCGAGGGCTGGGTGGCGGAGCTCTTCATTCCCTGGCAAACCCTCCGGTATCCCGACGGTGCCACGAGCTGGGGGCTCAACATGCAGCGGTTCATCAGGCGCAAGAACGAGTTTGCCTTGTGGAAGGCCTGGCGTCGTGGCGAAGGCATTCGCTTTCTGGAACGCGAAGGTCGCCTGGAGGGACTTGGTGATCTCCCCGATCGCGCACGTGCCGAAGTGCGACCCTACCTCCTCGCCAACGAACGGCTCGCCGATCGGACCTTTCTCGGCAGCGGCCGGGACTCGGTCACTGCGCCGCAGGCACTCACTGGCGAAGTCGGGCTCGACGCCAAGTTCGCGGTCTCCAACACCCTCACCCTCGATCTCACCTACAACACGGACTTCGCGCAGGCCGAGGTCGACCGGCAGATCGTCAACCTCACACGTTTCCCGATCTTCTTTCCGGAAACGCGTCAGTTCTTCAACGAAAGCGCCGGCATTTTCGACTTTGGGCGACTGCGTCAAACGCAGCTCTTCTACAGCCGGCGCATCGGGCTGCGTGGCGACGGGACACCGATCCCCATTCTCGGAGGGGCGCGGCTCGCGGGACGTGCCGGGCGTCAGCAGGTGGGCGCCCTCCTCGTCCGCACGGGGGGCGACGAAGACGCCACCGACTTTGCGACCCGCGTCAAACGGGACGTGCTCGGGCGCGGTTACGTGGGCGCCATGCTCACAGGTCAGGAGAAGTCGGGTGAAGTGTCGGGGGCCGGTGGCCTCGACTTCAATTTCCCCTATATCATCAAAGGGCCAGAACTTTGTGGTCCTGGGAAACACCGCGTGGAATCGCGACGTGGAGGGCAACCTCTCCAACCATTCGCGGATCATGCTCGATTATCCCAACGATCATGCCGACATCGTGTTCCGGTTCGATCGCGTTGGCGAAGGCTTCGAGCCAGCCCTCGGCTTCGTTCAGCAATCGGGGATCTACCGTTTTTCCGGCCAGGCCGCGATTACACCGCGCCCGCGACGCTGGGGCATTCGCCGCTTTGACTTCAATCTCGGCTCGTGGGACCTGGTAACGCGGCTCAACGGCGATCTCGACAACGCTTCGCTGGAAGTGCGCCCGTTAGGCGCCCAGTTCGAGAGCGGCGACACCTTCGAGTTCAACCTGCAACGCCGCTGGGACGTGCCACCCGCAGCGTTTGAGATTTTTCCCGGATCCACTATTCCCGCCGCGCGATATGCCTGGAATCGTGCCGAGGTGAGTTTTCAGGGCTCGCGACGCCGCGCGGTGGTTCCCGAACTCGAGTTCAGCGCCGGGGATTTCTATGACGGCACAGCCCGCGAACTCAGCGCCTCCGTCAGTATGCGACGGGAGCCACATGTGCTGCTGCGCGCCGAGTTCGCGCGATCAGCCATCGAGCGTGGCACCGAGAGTTTTACGGCGAGCACCGTGAGACTCCGCACCGACTACGCCTTTTCGCCGCGTCTCAACGTGACGGGGTTCGCCCAGTACGACAACGAGTCGGAACGCATCACTTTCAACCTGCGCACGCGCTGGACGCGTTCCCCCGGCTCCGACCTCTACGTGGTCTGGAACTCGCTATGGCCGAGCGGGCTCGACGCCGGTATTCCCTGGCGTCGGCCGTCTCGTGGCGCGCTGGTGGTGAAGTACATACAGTACCTGCGCTGGTAGTGCGATTGTCCGCTGGCGCGGAAGTGACGAGGACCGCTGCCTAACGAACGATGAAGGTCACCGTGTCGCGCCGGACTTCTTTCATCGGTACGTGGTCACCCGACGCAAACACCGCGATCACACGGTGTGAGCCGGGCGTCAGCGAGTCCAGCGTGAACTCGGTCGCCCCGTTGCCCAGATGGATGGCCACCGGCGGCTTGGGCAGGGGCATGGTATCGGTGGGCACGTCGCCATCCACGATCAAATGGTGGTGGCCCTTCCCCGGCTCGACCTGCCCGCTGGCGGGGATAACCTCCACGCCCGTCGCGCCGAGCCGAATGACTACCGGGAGCGTCACGGAATCTCCCTCGGCAGGACTGAGGATTTCGGCGGAGGCGCCTCCCGTGGTGGTGGCAGTCACGGAAGTGGAGGCGGTATCGGTTGAAGGCGCCTTCTCGGCGGGGGCACACGCAGTTCCAGCGAAGACGGCAGCAACCAGCAGCGAGGCTCGAAACACGGGGTTCTCCATGGGTTCATGACACCCGCTTGAAAGACGGCGGGGCGGGGACGACTGGAGAATACAACGGAGACGGGGCACCCGCGCGTTCCTTCATGGCGCTTGCCGCGGCAGGCGCATGCTCCCATACTCGCTCCTCCCCGAACCGCCGCCGGAACCCCTTCTGATGCCCCTCAATCAGCGTTGGACCCTGACTGTTGTCACGACCGTCGCCGCCCTGGTGGCAGCGCCGGCCCACGCCCAGCGTCACAACCAGGTCGTGGAGCTGCTGGCGGCCAAGAAGCCCATCTTCGGGCTATACGCGCCCGCCAATCCGCGGCGGCGTCCCGGCACAGAAGCCCCGGCGAACGCTGGGCCTGACAAAACGCAGGCTCAACTGGCCGCGGACGCGCTGGGATACACCGGCGCCGACTACATCTTCGACGGCACCATGGAGGGCAACTTCGACGCCGGGTATTCGACGTTCACGGAGTTCGTGAAGGGATTGGCGTCCGGTGGATCGCTCAAGCGCAGTCATCCCCTGATGGTGAAGACCCCGGAGATTGCCGCCAACCCCGCGCTCGCCCGTGAGCGCATCGCCAAACAGCTCAATCTGGGCGTGCACGGGATTGTGTTTGTGGATGTGCAGAGCGCTGCGGAAGTGAAGATGGGGCTCGACATGATGCGATTCCAGTCACAGGGCGGCACGCGACCCGACGACGTGGGTGGCGCGCCGGCGATGTGGGGAATGAACGAGAAGACCTACAAGGAGAAGGCAGACCTCTGGCCGCTCAACCCGAAGGGTGAGCTCGTCAACTGGACGATCGTCGAGAGCAAGGAAGGTCTGGCGAAGATCCGCGAGATTGCCGCCGTGAAGGGCATCGGTGTGCTCTTCCCAGGCGCCGGAACACTCCGCGGTGTGTTCTCTTCCACCGACGCATCTGGCAAACGCGTGTTTGATGAGGCGGGCTGGGAAGCCGCCATTCAGTCGGTGCTGGCGGCGTGCAAGGAATTCAACGTTCCGTGTGGGTACCCGGCCGGCCTCAACGACATCGAGATGCGCATGAAGCAGGGCTTCAGTGTGTTTGTCATCGGGTGGGGTGAGCCCGGAATGAAGACCGTCGAGCTCGGCCGCAAACTCGCGGGCCGCTAGACGTCTCGCCACATTCGCGGGGGGCGTTTTCTCGAGGGGGAGTGCACTAACTTCAGCACTCCCCTTGCACCCCCTCCCGTGTTTCGTTTTTTCCTGCTCGTCAGTATTGCCGCCGCCTGCACCAGCAAGGACGCGCCTCGTCCCGTTGCGGCCCAAGCGGCCACCGCTCCCGCCACGTCCACCGTCAGCACGGGCGGGATGGCGCGCCCGGACAGCACTCGTGCGCTCTATGTGAATGCCTGGGCCGCCGGATCGCGCAGCCGCATGGCCGACCTCATCCGCATCGCCGACGCCACGGAGATCAACGCCGTCATCGTCGACATCAAGGAGTCGGACACCTACCTCTCGCATGCCGGCACCAGGATCGCATTGGCACGCGAGATCGGCGCCGACAAACGCCCGGCCACCAACTGGTTGCCCGAGCTGGTCGACACCCTGCTGGCGCACAACATCTACCCCATCGCACGGATCGTGGTCTTCAAGGACCGCATGCTCGCCGAGAAAAAGCCGGAGCTGGCCATTCAGCATGTGAATGGCGGTCTCTGGCGCGACAACAAGCGAGGTGCCTGGGTCAACCCGTACGACAAGCGCGTGTGGGATTACAACATCGCCATCGCGCGCGAGGCACTCGACATGGGGTTTCGCGAGGTGCAGTGGGATTACGTTCGCTTTCCCGACGTGTCCGACCGCCTGCGTTCCACCATGTCCTTCCCGGGCAGCAATGGCAAAACGCGGGCAGATAACATCCGGGACTTCATTCTCTACTCCAAAGAGGAGCTCAAGTCGTACAAGGTGCCGATCACGGCGGACGTCTTCGGTCTTGTCACACACCTCGCCGACGATGTCGGCATCGGGCAGAATTGGGAGCGGGTGATTTCCTCGGCCGACGTGGTGCTGCCCATGACCTATCCATCGCACTACTACCGCGGGCTGTACGGCTTTGAGCGCCCGCACGCCAATCCGTACGAAGTGCTGCGGCTCTCAGTGACTGATGCCGTGGAGCGCACCAACTTCCTGCGCGACTCCGCCAAGGTGAAGGTTGGTGAAGTCATGCCCTGGCTGGAGGCGATGAGCATTCGCGGTTTGACCTACGGCCCCGCGCAGTTGCGCGCTCAGATTCAGGGAACGTATGACGCGGGCGCGAAGAGCTGGGCCTTGTGGAATCCCGGCTCCAAGTATGCCGAGTACGAAGGGGCACTTCGGCCCGCATCGGGTGGCGCATCACCGGTCGAGCGCAGTGGCTGGAAGGCCCCAAACTGGCCACTGCCGCGAGAGCGGCTCAGCAAAGTGATTGTCTCACGCGACCGACGCACGCAGGCCGCCAGCGACACCACGGCCCCAGCCAAGGCTGTGCCGTAGCGGTTAGTCGGCGCGCAGGGCGACCACGGGATCCACCGGAGTGGTCAAAAGCGCCCGCAGCCGCAGGAACCCGGGCCACACCCCGGGCCAGCTTCGGGGAGGGACTTCTCGCCCAAACCCATGAGCCCCAGCCCACCGGAAATCACGCGCTGCACGGGCTCACCGGTCACGGGGTGCCTGGTCAGCGCGGGCTCGCTCATCGACTGGCGCCACTCGAACTGTTCCGGCTGGGCGTCGCTGGCCGGGATGGTCTGGTAGGTGTAGGTCGGCATCTATTGAACCTCGTGCGGACCGTGGGGTCCGCGCAAGTTGAGTTGTGTTGCGGAGTCGATACCCGCTTTCGCGGGCACCACCCTGGCGGCTACTGCGCCACTCGGCTCGGCATTGCTTTGCGCGGCAAGAGCTGGTCTCGCATGGCCGTGTTGAAGGCAAACCAGGCCACCACCGTCGCCATCTGTTTCATATCCGCCGCCTGGACGTGGTCTACCGTGTCCATGTTGCTGTGATGCGTGCGGGAGTTGTACTCCAGGCGCTCCTGAATGAACTGGAAGCCGGGAATGCCCAGTGCGTCAAAGGCCAGGTGATCGGTGCTGGTGACGGAGCGCGGACCCAGGGTGTTGACGTCGAGATCCTTGAGCGGTGCAATCCAGTCACGGAACACCGGCTCCACCCCAAAGTTCTGCTGCATCCAGATGCCACGAATTTTTCCCGTCCCGTTGTCGATGTTGTAGTAGGCCGAGATTTTCGCGTGATCAGGTTTGGTTTGCATGGTGGCGGCGTCGCCGAAGTGTTGCTTCACGTATTCCCGCGCGCCCATCAGTCCCTGCTCTTCGCCACCCCACAGCGCCACTCGAATGGTGCGTCTCGGCTTGACGCCGAGTGTTTTCAGGATGCGCATCGCCTCCATCATGGCCGCACTCCCCGACGCATTATCGGTCGCACCGGTCCCGGCATGCCATGAATCGAAGTGCGCGCCGATCATCACCACCTCGTCCTTGAGGGCGGGGTCGGTCCCGGGGATTTCGGCAATGAGGTTGAAGGCGTTCGGCGTTGCTTCGTCGTGGAACTTCACGCGCACGTCGAGCTCCACCTTCACCGGCACCCCCTTCTGGAGGATGCGCACCATCCGGTTGTAGTGCTCCACCGCCAGCGTGATCTGCACGGGCACCGGCGCCGCATCGGCCTCGCGACCGCCCCCCGCGCCGACAAACACGGTGCCGCCATCGACACGTTGTGTCTGCCACGACATGTCACTGCCGCCTGCCGACATATCGCTGTCAGAACCGCGGTCGAGCACTGCCACGACCCCTTCGTCAAGATAGAACTTGTTCAGCTGCGCCTGTGAAACCGCCGCTGGCTGTGGACGACCCCCGGGTGTGTTGCCCGTTACGGGTGTCGACTCGGCTTCGGCCTTCTCCTTTTCGCCCATCCGCAGCACGATGTCTCCCTCGAGGAGACGGACTTCGCGTTCCCGTTGTGGCAGCACGATCTTGCCGCGCAGCTTTCCCTTGAACTTTTCGAAGTCGGCGGGTGTGTTGATCAGCACCTGCACCACCTCGCCCGTCACCACGCCGTTAGTCCCGGGTGTCCAGGCTTTCGGATACCCGATCAATGGCTGCACTTGCGGTTCGATCATGTGGCCGCTGAAACGCTCCAGTGACCAGGAGCGACCCATGCGCCATGGTTCGAATGCCACGTTCGCGAGACCCCACTTCTTCAGCTGATCGGCGGCCCACTGCCCGGCCCCCTTGAAGCCGGGACTTCCCGTGAGGCGCGGCCCATGCACGTCGGCCAGCCAGGAGAGTGTTTCCATCACCTGCGAGCGCTGCAGTCCCTCTTCGCGGATGCGCCCGAGGGTGGCGTAGTCGAGCCGCTCAGGCGTTTGCGCGGAAAGGAAGGGAGCGAATGCGACGAGGGCTCCAAAGACAACGGGAAGCGACAGGCGAGAGCGGGACATGACCTGGAGGGTGGCGGTCTGGCGAATGTATCGCGCGGCACCGCCACTCACATCCCCGTCTTGTCAGCGCTTTGTGGCCGGCTCCACGATCACCTCGAGCGGTATGTAAAAGCCCGATTCGACGGACCGCACTTCCATACGCCATGTTCCGGGTGTGGCCGCAAGGAACTCGAAGTCGGCCGTTTGTCCCGGCCCCATCTCGATGTGCGCGGCACGCCGCGTAGCGAGCGACGCGGGCAGGTCTGCCCCATCCGTGGCGAGCGCACGCCAGCGGGCGATGGTGGAGTCGTTTCGAAGCGTGAGGGCCACACGCCAGTCGGGGTGAATCGCCACGATGCGCAGCCGGTGTGTCACCCCCGCCTTGAGCCGGAGTGCGCGGGGACTCCGGCGCCCATTCACCAATGCATACGGACTTTCGATCTTGGGCTCGATTTCGGGGCCTCCTCCTCCGACGACAATCAGGTGATCACGCGTGACGTCACGTGGTCCGTCGGTGACGACGATGGCACCATACATCCCCGACTGGATGTGCCGGCGATCGTTGAGATGTGAGTGGTAGGGATACGTCCCCGCACGTGGCGGAGTGAAGGCGGCCACAAAAGTCTCACCGGGTGCAATCTGTGTGTAGAGCTTCTGTTCCAGTCCACTCCAGTGGGGTACACCATCCGGAAAGCTCTCGATCTCGAGGCCGTGCCAGTGTACGGACGTCGGTTCGTCGAGACTGTTGTGCACGTTGATGGCGACGGGCTCACCGCGCCGCAGTTCGAGCACGGGCCCTGGTAGCACCACGGAGTCACGTGCTGGCGGTGTGTCGCCTTTCTGGAGGGCGAAGCCGATGGCCGGCGCCCCCGTGACCAGCCGATTCGGGCTCTTCTGCACAAACAGATCCATGCGCCGGGCATTGGCTATCACCGGCTCCGTGTATCCGGCGGCCGGTGTCACCTTGATGCCAATCACGAGGCCGCGCATGGAGTGCTCCGCTCTCGACGCCCCGTGATCTCCGGTGTGTGCAGCCAGTTGGGCAGCGGCTGCCGAATCACGAGGCGATCCCGACAGCGACACCGTCTCATCAGCGTGAAAGGCCAGGTGGCAGTGGTAGAGCCAGTTGCCGGGGGTCGACGGGACAAAACTCAGCGTGTAGGTGTGCCCCGGATCGATGACGTCGGTGTTGCTCAGATGTTGTGCCCCACGTGGCACAGGAGTGTCTCGCGTTCCGGTGCCGCGCGACTCGATGCGGTAGTAGAAGCCGTGCAGGTGCAGTGGATGATGCAGAGGAATGCCATTCAGCACACGAAAGCGCGTGGAGTCACCCTGCTTGAGCTGCATGGTTTCGGTGTGTGGCCATCCCTTGCCGTTGATGACCGATACCACCTCGAAAGGGCGGTTGTCGTCGTACGGGTGGAACCACTCACTCAAGACGAGCACATGATCCGACGTGGAGGCGCCGGGCTCGTCTACCACGAGAGCCCCCAGCATCTGGCTGTCTTTCCAGAGTGCGTCGAGGAAGGAGTTGCTCGCAAAGGCACCGTAGTAGAGATAGGTGCCCGCCACACCCAGCCGGTATCGCAACTCGCGTGTAGTGCGTGGAGCCAGCTGGACGGTGTCCTGCTCCGGGTCATCACTTGGCGGGCGCAGGCCATGAACCGTCACATTGGAGTCGGTCAGATTGCGCAGCGTCAGGTGCACTTCGGTTCCGCGTGGCACGCGGATGAGGGGGCCCGGCACCGAGGGTGCCTTGCCGCGTTCGCTGAACGCGATGATGGGCACCTCGGGATCGTCGACGCCTTCCGGCCGCCAGGCGCTCTCCTGAAGGTCGAGCGCAAGTGTGAGCGTGCGCCCGGTGAGTGTGCCCGCACGTTCACGATTCGAATGTGTGACTGCGCGGGCTACGCCGGGATCGGGTCGTGGCAGGGGCACCCGAGGCAAGGGTGCCACCAATTGCGCGTGCAACGCAACGCCGAGGAGGGCGGGTACTGTCGTGAACATCGGGGTGGGGGCTCGCGTTGACGTACGCGCACGGTGGGCGCGCCAAACGTAGCCCGTCACACACCTGCAGGCAAACGTTGGACTATCTCAATCGTCTGCTTCAGCCCCGCCCCTTTGTTACGGCAAGCCCTGTCAGTTCTGCACAAAGGGATTCTCGTCACGGCTCGCGCCGTACACCGACGGCACTGGAACCCCGAGCATTCGCAGACACATCGCGAGCTGACCGCGATGATGGTAGATGTGGTTCATCCCGACGGAGCGGATCATGGCGACGCGCGGCACGCGTAACACCTCTTTGTCCCCGGCCATCATGACCCACGGCGCCGTCAGCCAACTGTCGGCGGCGCTCGAAAGCGTCTGGCGCATGGCCGCTGAACTCTGGTCCAGCGCCGACATCACCTCGCTCAGGTTGCTCGCCGCCGGCTGTTCCCCAAATGCCGGTGTGTCGATCTGGTCCATCTGAATCATTTGTGTGACGCCGGCCGGTGTGGCGGCGATGTGCAGCGCGAGTTGCCCCACCGACATCGACGTCGGATGTGCGCGCCAGCTGTATTTGTCTTCTGGCAGCCGCTCCAGCACACGGCGTGTGGCGTGGAGTTCCTGCTCGAATTCGGCAAGGAGTTGCTGACCGATGCTCATGACTATCTCCGTCAGGTAGTGAGTGCGGGTGCAAGTCGGGCAAGGCACGCCTCCCACCCTTGGTTGTGTCCTGCGCGGCTTTCGGCGCTGAGGAATCGTGTGTGCCGAAGGACCACCTCGGTCCCGTCTGCAACCGCACGGAACTCGAGCGCGACCAGGCTCTCTTCTTCCTGCTTGTCCTCCCACGACCAGGTGAACGAGAGGCGAGTGGGAGATTCGACTTCGGTGTAGGTCCCGCGCACGATGTGCTGCTTGCCACTGATGTGTCGCATTTCGATCCGGTACGCGCCACCGATGCGCACATCGAGTTCGTGGACGATGGTGGACATCTCTGCAGTTGGAGCGAACCAGGCGCTCAGCCCTTCCGCTTTGGTCCACGCTTCGAAGACGCGCGTCGGCGTGGCCGCGTAGGTGCGTCTGATTTCGAGGGCGATGTCCTGGGTGGTGGTGTCCATGTAGGCTCCGAGTTGGAAGTGCTTCGCAGATAGCGGTCGAGGGAGTCGAGCTGGCCCTGCCAGAAGCGACGGTAGTGCGCGAGCCACTGACTCGCCTGTGCCAGCGGTTCGGGAGCGAGCTGACACGTCCGGGTGCGTCCTTCCTTGCGCGCACGTACAAGCCCGGCGCGCTCGAGCGTCCGCACATGTTTGAGGACTGCCGGCAACGAAATCCGGTGCGGCGCCGCCAGTTCACCCACGGTGGCCTCACCACGGGACAACTGCTCCACCATCGTGCGCCGGATGGGGTCACTCAACGCGGCGAAGGTCTGGTCGAGAGCTACATACTTTACCATATGGTTAACTATTGGACGCAGCCGCTCGTACGTCAAGAGGGAACTCCGGCCCCGCCACAGTCGCTGCGAGCGCTACTCGCGCCGCAGGGCGCGCATGGGCTCCGCGGCGGCGGCACGACGCACCGGGAGGTAGAGCGCCATGAGCGCGAGGGCGATGAGCGCCCCGGCACACGCAGCATAGGTAACGGGATCACGTGGAGAGATGGCCAGGACGTTGCCAGCGGCTGGCAGTGCCAGTGCGGCGAGCACCACGCCCAGTATCCCGCCAGCTCCGATCTGCAGCACTCCTGGCCGCATGGCCTGCCGCACCAGCTGCCCGCGGGCCGCGCCGAGGGCCACCCGGATCCCGAACTCCTGCGCACGCTGGCTGACGCCGTAGGCAATCACCCCGTACAGCCCAACAAGTGTCTGCAGGACACCCAGCAAGCCGAGGGCCAGGGTCAGTGCGGACGCCAGCCGATAGAGGAAGAATGCTTTTCCGTTGTGGAGAAAGGCATGCATGGTCCGGAGGTTGCTCACGGCAACGGCTGGGTCGAGTGCCCGCAGCACCCGGCCGACAGCTGGCAACGCGTCGGCCGGATTGTCCCGCATCCGCACATAAAAGGTGCGAGCACTCCCTCCGCGCTGCGCGTACGGCATGAACACCTGCGGCACCGGTACTTCCGTCGGGAACTCCGACTTGAGTCCGGTCATCACGCCGATGACCTCGATCGGCGTGCTATCGTTCACCATCTGAAAGCGCTGCCCGATGACTGAGCGCTCGCCAGGCCAGAAGCGCCGCACGAACTCCGGTGTTACGATCGCCCGTCGCGGTGCCGTCGAGTCATCGAACTGGTCAAAGCTCCGACCCTCGATCAGGCGGAACTTGAGTGCCGCGAGGGCTTCCGGGGTGAAGTCGTTGGTGTGAGCGGAGAGCCACGGTGCGTCGGCAATTAACCGCTTGTCCATGTGCTCGAATCGCATGAAGCTCTGGTTGAATCCCATTGGCGCATCACGCAGGGTGGCCACACCTTCGACACCGGGAAGGGCTGCGATCGCCTCGGTAGCGCGCCGGAAGTAGTCACGCGCCTGTGCCGATGTGTAGTGGTTGAGGGAAAGATCCACACTCGCCATGGCCACACCATCGGGATCGAGACCGAGATCCATCCCGGTGACCGACCGGAGCGAGCGTGTGAAAAGCGCGCCCGCAATGACAAGCACCAGCGAAAAAGCGAGCTGGCCACTTAGCAGCACAGCCCCGGCGCGCTTGCGCCCTCGGGTCTCGGTCGACCCGCGCGATTCCTCGCGTAGTGTCGTCGCGACGCCGTCCGCCGATCCTCGCAGCACCGGAGCAAGTCCAGTCACCAGACCGGCCAGAATCGCGATGGCCGCGGCGAACCCCAGCACGCCCCAGTCGAGCCGCACATCAATCAGCAACGGAATGTCGGCGGCGAGCCGGATCCCCGAAATCCACTGGACCACCCACCAGGCAACCGGAATCGCCACCAGTAACGCGGCGGCGCCAAGCAGCAGCGACTCCGCCATGAGTTGCCGGGCGACACGGGCCCGCGATGCGCCTAACGATCGGCGTACGGCCAGTTCACCACTCCTGGCCATCGTGCGCGCGAGCACAAGATTCCCCACGTTGATGCAGGCAATGCACAACGCCAGCACGGCCAGGCCAAGAAAGGTACCCGCGATTGCCGGGATCATCTTTGCAATCACGATCACCGGACGTGCGCGCCGCTCATATTCGCTGAGGAATGAAAGGTCACCCGGTTTGAGCCCGCGTTCGGCCGCAATCCGTGTGGCCAGCGCCGCCAGCTGAGGCTTGGCGTCGTTCAGCGTGCGTCCCGGCGCGAGGCGTGCCAGCACCCGGAGAAAGGTGCGGTGCGTGTCGAGGTCATTCTCCGCAGCCCCAGCCACCCGCTGCCTGAGTCCGAGTGGGTAGAAGAACTGCGCGTCGATGAGGTGTTCAAGTCCATGAAATTCGGGAGGCGTGACACCGATCACGGTGAACGTGAGCCCGTTGACCGAGACACTCCGCCCGATGACCGATGAGTCCTCCGCATACCGCGTGCGCCAGGTGCGATTGGAGAGGACGATCACCGGTTCCTGGCGGTCGTCTTCGCCTTCCGTGAAGAAGCGACCAAGAACCGGGCGCACGCCAAGCATGGTGAAGTAGTTGCCCGTGACCGCGTTGCCGTACAACACCTCCGCCTCCACACGGCCGACGTCCGCCAGGCTTACTTCTTCATTCGCCTGCGCGAGCACGCCCGAGAACACATCGAGCTGCCGCAAACCACGCACCATGGGAAAGGACAACGAAGGTGACGGCCCGTCTGACCCTCGGGCGTGGTGCCCGAAGGCCACCAGTTCGTCGGGATCGGACACGTCCAGTGGTCGCAGCAACACCAGGCTGACAACGCTGAAGATCGACGTAGCTGCGGCAATACCGAGTCCGAGTGTGACGGCGGAGGTGACGAGAAAGAGCGGACGCCGAATCAGCGTGCGTGCGCCAAGTCGCAGGTCGCGAAAGAGATCCTCGAGCCAGCGCACTCCCCGCTCATCGCGCATCCCCTCTCTCGCCTGATCGACACCACCAAAGGTCGCTCGCGCGCGTCGAGTCGCTTCGGCCGCGCTCAATCCCCGTGCGCGCAACGCTTCGGTCTGACGCTCGAGATGATCGCGCAGCTCTTCGTTCATCTCGCGTTCGATGGCGTCGCGGCGAAAGAGTGAGCGCGCCCGCATCCGAAGCTCGGAAAGGAGAGACATGTGGCGTTTCGGTTCACGTGGATTTTGCTCGGCCCCCATGTCATTCTACAGGAAGGCCCGTGATTCAGTTTCACACTCCGTCAGGTCAGGCGCTCGACATCACCATTTGTACGGCCGCCGAAAACCGCTGCCAGTCCTGTGACTCCTGGCCAAGGTGTTTGCGCCCCGCCGCCGTAAGCGAGTAGAACTTGGCCCGCCGGTTGTTCTCCGACTCTCCCCACTCCGCACTCACGAGACCCTTTCGCTCCAGGCGCTGGAGAGCGGGATAGAGGGAGCCCTGGTTGATCTGCAGGACGTCGCGGGAGAGGCGCTGGATGTGCTGGGCAATGCCCCATCCATGCGTCGACTCGAGGCTCAGCGCCTTGAGGACGAGCATGTCGAGGGTGCCCTGGAGGACGTCGGTCTGCATGGGGACGGTCGGTTGGTCCGGTCAAGGATGGCGTCGCACCTGTAGAATGGCAAGTGGAGTCGGGACGCGCCGTCTCTCACCGCCAGCGATGGGTGATCAGCCATCTCCCTTCAGCCGACGCAAGTCTGCCTCTACTCCGGCGGGCACAAAGAGGTTGTCGGCAATCGCCGCGACTTCTTCCGCATCTCGCCATGCCTGCTCGAGTGTGGCCAATTCACCTTCGAGGGCACGACGTTCGGCTTCCTCGTGTAGTGCCATCTCCAAGGCGAGGCGCTGAGCCGACGGGAGGCTGAAGAGCCCGTACTTGTTGAACTCCATCTGCCGGGTCCCGGGCTTTCGGAGCTTCGCGGGGTCGGCGAGCGGCTTGATCAGTGAGTGCGCCCGCTGACCCGCCACCTGCAGGAAGCGGCTGGAGTCCCCAGCCTGTTCAATCGAGCGCACCGCATCTGCGACCGCGCTCTTCGCGCCACCAAAGCGATTCACCTGAGGCAGGACAATTGATGCGATGCGTTCGGCCTCGGGGCCTGTGAAGTGCCCCTGGCCGTTCTTGAATCGCAGCTGCAGACCTAACGAACCGTCGCCTTCCGTCATGATCGTTGACTCGGCGAGGTGCCGACGACGCACATCGATCACCCCGTGTTGCTCCGTGCGGATGCGCGCCACCACCGACTCCGCGCGACCAAACACCATGGAGTGCCCGGCGTGGAAGATGAGATAGCCGAATCCACCCATCGCCATACCTGCGGCGGCGCCACCGGCGATGACGGCGACGACTCCGGCGATTCCCCCGCCAGCCATGGCCAGTGCGCGGGTCCGGCGGCGACCGAACTGATCGCCGTACCGCCACGCCGCAAACTCCGGGCGCTGGGGTTCGCCGATGCGCACCAGGGTCGTGCCCTCGGCGAGTCTGGCAAGCCCGATGTTGTCTGTGGAGACACGGCGCCGGGTGTCGCGGTAGAGCTTCTCCGCCTGCTCGATGGCCTCCCAGCGCTCTTCGAGCGGTGAGAGGTTCCAGCGCTCGCAGGAGCGGCAGACCACCCAGAGGCGCCCGCGCGCCGGGTCGAACGCCAGGCGCTCACCGACCGGAAAGGCCTCGATCGATTCGTTGCTGCCGAGTGGCTTGTTACAGAAGATGCAGGTGGAGTACATCTGGGCGCGGGGTGGACGACATCTGTCTTACGCAGGACGTCGCCCGGTGGGTTCAGGTGATTTGACCGTCGCCCACCCCTGGCCGGCGCCCCGCGTGGCCAGGGACTCAGGTCTTACGCGTCCAGTTCGTCGATCGACTTCGGCCAATCCCCCTTGAGCAGCCGCGACATGGATCGGTCCGCCAGGAGCCGTCCTTCGGTTTGGCAGCGGGCGCAGTAGTTGGTCTCGTTGTCCGCGTACCGGATGCGTTGCACGGGGGTGCCGCAGTCAGCGCAGGGCTGCCCGTATTTGCCGTGGACCTTCATCTCGGGCCGAAAGGCGGTCACCGTCTCCGGGAATCCTGCGCCGATCTCGTCGCGCATCCGGTCGATCCACTCGGTCAGCACCTGCTGTGTCGAGTTGTGCAATGTCTGCATCTGTGCATCGCTCATCCGCGCCGTGGTCAGCAGTGGTGACATGCGCGCGTGATGGAGAATCTCGTCGGAGTAGGCATTGCCAATGCCGCTGAAGAGCCGAGGATCGGTAAGCGAACGTTTGAGTGTGTGACTCTCACGCTTGAGTTGATGCGCAAACTCCTCGAAGGTCGCGGTCAGTGGTTCGACTCCGCCACGATGGATGGCTTCGAGCGCCGCCGTTCCACGCACCACGGTGAACGACGCGCGGCGCTTGGTGCCCGCCTCGGTGAAGAGGAGCTGACCATCTTCGAACTCGAGGATGGCAAGTGGTTTGCCCAGTCCTTTGGCGCCAACGGCTCGCCAGCGAAGGCGACCCGCGATCATGAGGTGGATGACGAGGTGCAGCTCCTCGTCGAATGAGAGCACGAGGCGTTTGCCAATACGCGCGACTGCCTGAACTCGACGCCCAACCAGTGTTGCGATTGGGGGCTCGACGGAACGGACGAGAAAGGGATTCGCCAGCCGCAGCGCACGCAGCTCGTGCCCGAGAGCGTGACGCTCCAGGCCTTCCACGTAGGCGACGATGTCGGGGAGTTCTGGCACTTGAGACCAGGTGGGAGACGGCGGACGGCAGACCAAGGTTGAAAGGGTGGCAGCTGGCGTCAAGGCATTGCAAACCTTGGCTTCTGTGCCCTTTGTTGCACGCGTCGCCTTCGTTGCCTTCGTTGCCCCCTTCCCTTCCGATCACCCCGGTCCTCCCCCAGCTGGTCGCTGCCTTGCGAGACGCGACCAACGTCGTGCTTCAGGCGCCACCGGGTGCGGGTAAAACCACGCTGGTGCCACTGGCGCTCGTCGACGAGTCATGGCTCCAGGGGCGCAAGATCGTCATGCTCGAACCGCGACGCCTTGCGACACGCGCCGCGGCCCATCGCATGGCGGCACTGCGCAACGAGCGTGTGGGCGAGACGGTGGGATATCGCGTGCGTCGCGACACGAAAGTTTCCGCACGCACGCGCATCGAAGTGGTCACCGAGGGTGTGCTGACGCGCATGCTCAACAGCGACCCGACGCTGGACGGGGTCGGGCTGCTCATCTTCGACGAATTCCACGAACGCTCCATTCACGCGGACCTCGGCCTCGCACTCGCGTTGCACTCGCAGCGCCTGGTGCGCGACGACCTTCGTCTTCTGGTCATGTCGGCCACACTCGCCGGGGAACCCCTCGCGCGCCTGTTAGGCGGCGCCCCGATCGTGCGCAGCGAAGGGCGCTCCTTTCCGGTCGAGATGCGCCATCTCGCGCGTCGCGACGATCAGCGTCTCGAGGGCGCCATGGCATCCGCCGTACAACGTGCCTTGCGCGAGACCAGCGGCGACATTCTCGCGTTCCTGCCCGGTCAGGGTGAAATCGGACGTGTGCTGGAACTACTTCGTGAATCGGCGGACGCCGTCGAGCTGCATCCACTCTTTGGCAATCTCACCTTCGATCAGCAGGATGCTGCGTTGCGGCCGTCACCATCGGGCCGACGCAAGGTGATCCTGGCCACGAGCATCGCCGAGTCGAGCCTGACCATCGACGGCGTGCGGGTGGTGGTCGATAGCGGGTTGTCGCGTATTCCGCGCTTTTCGCCGCGTTCGGGGATGGAACGCCTCGAGACGGTACGCGTGTCACGTGCCTCCGCCGACCAGCGCGCCGGTCGTGCCGGACGTCAGGCGCCGGGAATGTGTTACCGACTCTGGGCACCGGAAGAGGACGCACACCTCCGCGCCTTCAGCTCCCCCGAAATCCTCGACGCCGATCTCGCGCCACTCGCACTCGAACTCGCAGCAGCAGGTGTGGATGCCGGCGAGCTCCCCTGGCTCGACGCACCCCCTGCTGGTGCGCTCCAGCAGGGGCGCACCCTCCTGCAATGGCTCGACGTCCTCGACGCTTCAGGCCATGTCACCGCTCATGGACGCGAGGTCGCATCGTTAGGTGCGCACCCGCGTCTGGCCCACATGCTGGTGCGGGCGCACACCCAGGGGCATGGCGCCCTCGCGTGCGACCTGGCGGCTCTGCTCGAGGAGCGGGACCCGCTGCAGGGTGAAGGCTTCACCCACGACGCAGACCTGCGATTGCGCGCGGAGCTGGTGCGACGTGCCCGCCGCGGAGAACGACTTCCGGACCGCGCGGGGGAAATGCGCGTGCGACGCGACGCGGTGATGCGTATCGCCGAGTCGGCCAGGGCATGGCGTCGTGAGCTTCGCATTCATCCCGATGCCGAGTGGGCAGACGATGTGTCGATCGGCCGCGTGCTCGCGCTCGCCTTTCCCGATCGTGTGGCCCAGCGCCGTGGTGACACCTCCCGCTTTGTGATGCGCTCAGGTGGCGGGGTGTCGTTCCGCGACTCGCCAGCGCTCGCGCGTGAACCCTGGCTGGTCATCGCCGAAACGGATGGCCGGTCGCCTGAAGCCGGTGTGTATCTCGCCGCCGACCTGTCCCTCGACGACATCCGCGACGACTTCGGCTCACAACTTGTCAACGAAGAACGTGTCGCGTGGGACGATGCCACGGGTTCAGTGAAGGCCGTGCGTCGCGAGTTGTTAGGCGCGCTGACATTGAGAGAAGTCCGTGTCACACAGCCTGACGCTGACCTCGTGCGTGACTGCGTCCGCGATCACCTCATCGCCACCCGACTCGCCGCGCTCACCTGGAGCGACTCGGCACGTGCGGTCCGCGAGCGACTCGTGTTTGTGCATCGTCATCTGACGGACTGGCCTGACGTCGGTGATGAGGCCCTCATCGCCACCATCGACCACTGGCTGGTGCCACATCTCACCGGCGTGCGGAATGCAACGCAGCTCGCCGCCATCGACCTCGGCGGGCACCTGCTCGGCATGCTCGAGTGGAAGCAGCGAAGCGCGCTCGATGTGCTTGCGCCCACACACTACACCGCACCCACCGGCTCCCGGCTTCCGATTGACTACGCCGATCCTGCAGCACCGGTTCTGAGAGTGCGCATTCAGGAAATGTTCGGGCTTGCCCAGGGGCCTCGTGTGCTCGATGGACGAGTGCCGGTCACGCTGCATCTGCTGTCGCCGGCGCATCGTCCCTTGCAGGTCACGCAGGATCTTGCCGGGTTCTGGCGCTCCTCATATCTGGACGTGAGGAAGGACGGGAAAGGTCGGTATCCGCGACATTACTGGCCCGACGATCCACTCGTGGCCGAGCCCACGCGGCGTGCGAAGCCGCGTGGGACATGAGCTCAGGGTGTCAATACCTCTCACGCGGTAGACTGTCGTTGTCCCGTGGCGCGCACGTGAAGGAACTGGAACCGATTCCGACTACCCGGACGTTTACCTACACCCGGCGGAGTTGCCGAGCTCTTCCGCCTGCCGGGGTCCTAACTCCCTGGTAATGCGACTCTTACGAAAGCTGCTTCCTCTTCTGATCACGGTGCTCGTTGCTGCCGGACTCTTTGTCGGGTACCGTCGCTTCGCTTCACGACCCCCATCAATTGAAGTAGGCCTGGCGAAGTCTGAAGACGTGGTCCGGGTCCTGGCCGTGACGGGGCGCATCCGCGCTAGGCTTGCCAACACCGTTCAGCCGCTGGTCTCGGGCACCATCCTTCGGCTCGGCCGAGACGAGGGAGATGCGGTCCGCCGGGGTGATGTACTGGCCACTCTCGATGCGCAGGGCACGAGAGCCTCGATCGATCAGGCCAGCTCGCAGCTGGCATCGCGCCGAGTGGACGTGGAACAGCGGCAGCGTGAGTATGATCGGCTTCAACGACTTGTTGCAGCCGGCGGTGTTCCCGAACGCGACGCGGAGGAGGCCCGCTTCGCCCTCGATGCCGCGAAAGAGAGTGTGCGCCAGTTCCAGGCGCTCATCAATGAGTCCCAGTCGCGTCTGCGTGACTACACCCTCCGCTCACCCATCGACGGCTATGTGCTCTCCCGTCCGGTGGATCCCGGCCAGAACGTGACACCGCAAACCGTCCTCTACGAAATTGCGACGGGGAGTGGCTCCGAAATCGAGGTGGAGATTGACGAGCAGTATCTGGGTGAGTTGCGCGAAGGACTCACGGCACGTGTCTCGCCACTCACGGGGGCGCGCACCGAGTACGACGCGGTCATCGACTACATCGGCCGCCGAGTGAGTGAGACCAGTGGCGCGGTGCCGGTGCGGCTGGCCTTCAAGGGCACGGCGCCACGGCTCCCCGTGGGACTCTCGGTGGATGTGAACCTCGAGATCGCCAGGCACCCAGGCGCGACCACGGTGCCGCGGGCAGCTGTTGCCGGTTTGGGTGTTGCCCCGTTCGTGATGCTGGTGCGAGGTGATACGGTGGTGAAGCAGAACGTGACGGTCATTGACTGGCCGTCGGAGCGGATTGTGGTCACCGCTGGTGTGAAGAGTGGTGATACGCTCGCGCTCAGCCCCAAGGGCGTCCGCGCCGGCGTGGTCGTCCGCACCAGACTTGCGCCCGATGCCCTTTGAGCTGTCGGTCGCGCTGCGGTACATCCGCAGCGGGCGGTTGCAAACGGTCCTGATCTTCTCGGGTGTGGCCGTGGGCATCGTGGTGTTCACCTTCATGGCCGCCCTCATCAACGGTCTGGCGGTGAGTCTCACCAACAACGTCATCGGCAACATCGCGCATGTGCGTCTCGAGCCACCACCGAGGCTCCCGCGCACACTCGGTGGCGAGGGTGACGTGCGCGCCCTCGTGGCCGTGCAGCGTGGCAACGAACCCCGCGCCGAGATCAATGGATGGCGCAATTTTGTCCGGATGGTGGAGGAGATGCCGGGTGTCACGGCATCGGCTGCGTCAGTATCGGGCTCGGGGTTCATCCAGCGTGGGGAGAAAATTCTCCCGGTCTCCGTGACAGGGTACGAACCTGGCAAGGAGAGCGCGATGATCGATCTCTCGGCGGGCATCGTCCGGGGCACTGCCGCGTTAGGCCCGGGCGATGTACTCATCGGGGTCATCATCGCCGAACAGCTTGGTGTGACCACTGGTCAGCGGCTGCGTGTACGCAGCGATCGTGGGCGTGAACGTGCGCTGCTCATCAAGGGCATCTTTGACGTGCGCAGCGCCAGTGTGAACGAGCGGCTTGCCTTCACCGACCTTGCCACCGCCCAGAGTCTCTTTGATGTCGCCGGCGCAGTGTCGCGCATCGAGATCAAGCTGGCCGACATCTTCTCGGCCCCGGCGGTCGCCGAACGGCTGGCGGGGATGACCGGGCTCCAGGCCGTCGATTGGATCCGGGAAAATGCACGGCTTCAGGACGCGCTGAGCGCGCAGGGGAACACGGGTGACCTCGTGAAGTTCTTCTCGGTTCTCCTCATCATCATTGCCGTAGCCAGTCAGCTGCTGCTGTCAGCGGTGCGGCGGCGCGGGGAAATCGGGATCATGCGCAGCATGGGTGTGTCGCGCGCGAGTGTCACCTGGATCTTCCTCTGCCAGGGGTTGTTCATCGGTCTCTTCGGCTCGTTGCTTGGCGCAGGCCTGGGGTATGGTTTCGCCAACTTTCTCGCGCGGGTCACGCTCCGTCCCGACGGCACACAGGGACTGCCCATCGACCCCGCGTTAGGCGAGTATGGGCTTGCCATCGGCATCGCGACCGTCGCGTCGACCCTGGCCGCCATTCTCCCCGCCCGCGTGGCCTCGCGCACCGACCCGGTGGAGGTGATGACCCAATGAACCCCGTCGTGCTTCGCGTGAGCGATCTGCGCAAGACCTATGTCGACGGTGATGTCGAGACCCCCGTACTCAAGGGAATCAATCTCGAGTTCCATCGCGGCGAGTTTGTCTCCCTCATGGGTCCCTCGGGGAGCGGCAAGAGCACACTGCTCTCCATTCTTGGCACCCTGCTCCGCCCCACCTCAGGTGAAGTGGAGCTGGTGGGCAACAAGCTCAGCACGCTCGATGACGGTGATGTGACGCGCTTTCGCAATCTCCACATCGGCTTCGTGTTCCAGTTCCATCACCTGCTCCCCGACTTTACCGCGCTCGAGAACGTGCTCTTTCCCACCCTGCCGCGCCGCGTGGATGACCCGCGCACCGAGCGCGCACGAGCGATAGAGTTGCTGCGACGGGTTGGGCTCAGCGATCGGATGAACTTTCGCGCGACGAAGCTCTCCGGCGGGCAGAAGCAGCGTGTGGCCGTCGCGCGAGCCCTGATGAACGCACCGGAGATCGTCTTTGCCGACGAACCCACCGGCAACCTGGATCGCGACACGGGGGAAGAAGTGCTCGCCCTCATGCGTGAGTTATGCGTGGAGCACGGCACCATGTTCCTGATCAGCACCCATGACGAGGAAATCGCTCGACGCAGCGACCGGACGGTGCGGATTCTGGATGGGCGGGTCGTGTCTTCCTGAGGTGTCCCAGCGAAAGCGGGGCGCCGCACCGAATGGTGCGCGCCCCGTCATCCCCCGGTTCCGGCCACGCGAACCCGTTTACTTCAGCGGCAACGGACGCCCTTCCTTCAGTTCGCGCACCATCCGGTCGTCGCCCGTGACCTCCCAGTAGATGAGCGACGCCGGAATCATCCCGGCTGCGTTGATCTCATCCATCACCTGCTGCATGGTAAATCGGTCACCTAACTGCCGAGCACGCAAGCCGATGGTTTCTTCCATCAGGCGGCCACCGGTGATGTAGGAGGCGCCGTATCCCGGCTGACGCAGGTAGAGATGCTGCTCGAATCCCAGCAGGGGATCGCGGCGCATCCAGCCGCGCGGGGTCCAGTTCACATGGATGTCGCCAGCCTTCTCCATGTCGAGTTCGTTGGAGTGGGCGTAGAGGTTGCCGAGTCCGCGGGCTGCACGATTCATCAGCATGATCCAGACAATCTCACGCGAGCGCGGCGAGTCGTCATACAATCCCGCCTGCATCATCCACTCTTCCATGGATGTGGCCATTCCCTCGGCTCGGCTCATCCAGACGTTGTAGCGCAGCGGACCCTTGCGGATCGGGCTGGCGTGCGGCGAGACGCGGATGCGCATGTTGTCCCACCAGTGATAGAGGTGGGTCCAGAGGGGAATCGGGTCGCGCTGTGTGGCCTGCATGAAGAAGTTGCGCGAGGCTTCGGGCGCAAAGCCGGCCGTGCGTTCGCGCAGGGCGCGCTCCATCCACGGCTCGTACGTCAGCATCTTCTTGTCCTGCACAAACTTCAGGTACTTCGGGATCGCCCGGTTCTGCAGCGCCTCGTAGTCTGCCGGGGTATTGGCGACGGGAAGTTCGGGGAGGCCACGGTTGCGTGTTTCTTCCAGGCGCAGCGAAGCGTTGGCGCGTGCGAGTTCACGCCGGGTGATGGTGACTTCGTCTTCCCACGACAGCGGGACTAACAGTACGTTGCGCAGATACCACGTATAGTTGGCCTTGCCGATGCCCGAGGGGCCGGTCTTCCTGGGGCCTTCAGCCTTGAGCCAGGCCGCAAAGTCGTCTGATGCCTTGCGTGCCTCGACGATCGCGGTAGCAAGGGCGGCGTCGGAATTGCCCACCTTGGTGCCCAACTCGTGCAAGGCTTCGCTCTGCTCCTCGAAGGCGCGGAACGAACCATTCCAGATGTCCTTGGCATTCGCGCCGGCGAGGTTACGCCGGGCAGTCTGCAGGAGCGGCGGGATTGTGCGGAGCTTGGCGGCGAGGTCAGCGGCCTGCGCACTCGTCAGTGCCTTGGACGTGTCGAGCCGCGTGCGTGGCCAGACGGGATAGTTGTACAGCCGGATGGCACCATGAATGATCGGCCCCTCCTTGTCCGGGGTGTCACTCTCCTCCGTGACAACCGATACGTAGTAGGCCGGATCGCGATTCCACGGCTTGAGTACCGTGAGGAAGTACTCCATCCCATTCATCTCGGCGCGGACCAGATGTGCGTCGATCTGCTCCTTGATCGACCACCCCGTGGTGTCGAACGCCTTGAGACGCGCCTGGAAGCGCTTGAGTCCGGCGAGCCGCCGCAGGTTGGTCGGCGTGGAGTAGTCGGGAATACCGCTGGCCAGACGCGGCGCATCCTCGAAGGTGCGCCACTCGTTGAAGAGGGTGACGAGCTGGTCGTAAGTGCGGCCCTGCGCCTGAGCCAACGAGGCACACGCGAGATAGGCGGTGGCAATGACAAGACGGGTGCGAAGCATCGTGGGTTCGGCTGAGTCGGCTCGAAGGTAGCTGTTGCGCCGTACGCGTGGTAAGTGATCCCGCGGTGCTGGACTGGCCCGTGCCTGATTGACGTGCCCCAGCGAACGGCCGGACCAGCGTCATGTGGCGCAGGGAGGCTGTTGCTTGGCGTCTCTTGCGTCGCTCCGGATGGCGGGCTGATTTCCGTCATGCCTCAGTCCATTCGAATCGAAGACCTGGCCTGGCCCGACGTGCAGGCGCGTATCGCCAGCGGCTACCGCACCGCCATCATCATGACGGCGTCAGTCGAGCAGCATGGTCCGCACCTCCCGACCATTACGGACACGGCCATCGGCTATGCGGTCGGCGAACGTGTCGCGCAACTCCTGGGTGATGCGCTCCTGGCCCCGGTCATCCGCCCGGGATGTTCCGACCATCATCTCTCTTTTCCGGGAAGTTTTTCCATTCCGGCCCCGATCTTCATCGAGACGGTGATTGCCTGTGTGCGGTCGCTCGCCCCGCACGGCTTTACGCGGTTTGTCCTGCTCTCCTCGCATGGCGGCAACTTCACCGCCCTTGCCGAGGCAGGGCGCCGATTGCGGGAGGAGTTCAGCGCGGGTGGCGTGCGGATTGACGCCTTCGCGGGTGCGCAGTGTTTGCACGAGATGATGCGAGTCCAGAACGACACGGCGATGGCCGCTGGGCTCACCCAGGATGTCGATGCACTACATGCCGACCTCACCGAAACCTCGGTGATGCTGGCCCGCCATCCGGAGCTGGTGCATCCCGCGCCCTGGGTGCCGGGGCGTATGGGGCACATCGACACCGACGAACTCTTTGCGCAGGGGCTCCGGGCCTTCAGCCCGAACGGTATCATCGGTGACCCGCGGGGCGCGACGGCTGCCCTCGGTGAAGCGGTGGTGGATGCCGTGGCGCGCCACATGGTGACGTGGCTGCGGTCGCAGGAGAGCAGCGCCTAACGGGTGATCGTCACCCGGAGGATGCGGTCGAGCAATGGGTACTGACGATCCACCCAGGCATTGCCGCCTCGTTCCAGTGGTCCCTGCCGTCCCTGCCGGACACCACTCCCCGAGTTCTCGCCGTACCCGGCGTAAAGTCGGTCGAGCACGTCCATCCCGTCGATCACGGTGCCCAGGATGGTGAAGGGCTCGGGATCGTTGCGGGGGTTGTCTGCAAGATTGATGTAGATCTGGGTATTGCGTGTGTGTGGCTTGCCCGGCCCCTCGTAGGAGAAGGCAAAGGTGCCACGTCGGTTGGTGGAGCGTGGCGGATCATCGGCCAGATAACGCCCCTTCCATGCCGCGTTCACCGCCGAGTCGCCATGAAGGCCAAACTGAGCGATGTATCCGGCGTTGACCCGGTGGAAACGGGTGTCGTTGTAGTACCCGAGCCTGGCGAGGTTGTAGAGCCGGTCAACCCCGATGGGCCCCCAGCTGCGATGGAGCTCGAGCGTGAAAACGCCCTTGCTGGTTTCAAAGCGCAACCGCGAGGTCTCCGGGGCGGGGCGGGTCCACTCGCTATGTGCGGGATCGAGCCAGAGCTCGCGCGCGGCGTCTGGTGCGGTGCGGAGTCCACCTCGACATGCCAGCGCGGCCGAAGCGGCGAGAATCAGAGGTCTCGGCAAGGTCATTGTGGCAAGTTGGCGCTGGACCCGCGCTCGTGTAACCCCGCTCCGGTGGCCGCCGTGGCCTCGTCGCTCGGGCGTGGCTGAGTTCAGCGAGCACGCACACTCGGCCGTTACTTTGTACCGACGTCCGAAGCGATTCCCTCAGCCAACATTCGTCTGCAGTTCCGCCTTTCCAGAAGAGACGGCGCACGCGCTGTCCTAACGTGCTTGTTGGCAACGACTTGCAGCGTCATCGCCTCTGCCCAGGGTTCGCAAAGTCCCACAGGAGTCGGTCGCGCAGTACGCGCGGAGCGCCCTCTTTCAATTGATGGGCGCGACACCGACGACGTGTGGCGCAGCGCTCCGGTCATGCATGAGTTCCGGCAGTTCGCCCCCATCGAAGATGGCGACCCTTCCTTTCGAACCGAGGTCCGCGCCGCCTACGACGACCGCAACCTCTACGTCATCGTTCGCGCGTTCGACCCAAGCCCCGATAGCATCCTGCCGCTGCTGAGCCGGCGCGATGTTCGCACCAACAGCGACCAGATCAAGATCCTCATCGACGGCTATCGCGACCGCCGGACCGGCATCGAGCTGATCGTGAATCCGGCGGGCGTCAAACGTGATGCCTCCATCTATGGAGACATCACCGAGGACATGACCTGGGATGGCGTCTGGGATGCCGCCACCTCGATCGACTCGTCAGGCTGGACCGCCGAATTTCGCGTACCGTTCAGCCAGATCCGGTTCAATCCCGGCATGTTGCAGTTTGGCTTCGGGGTCTGGCGCGATATCGCCCGCATGTCTGAGCGTGTGGCCTGGCCTATCTATCGGCAGTCGCAGCAGCGCCTTGCGTCACAGCTTGGTGTGCTCGAGGGGATCGAGGGGATTGGCGGCGGGAGCCGGCTGGAGGTGCTCCCCTATGCCGTGACCAAGAATGTGACCGAGCTCAAGACCGGCTCGTGGGAGCATCCACAGAAGATGGCCGGGGGTCTCGATCTCAAGTGGAGGGTCACTCCCAACCTCACCTTCGACGCCACGGTCAATCCTGACTTTGGCCAGGTGGAGCTCGACCCGGCGGTACTCAATCTCACGGCGTTTGAAGTGCGCTTTGAGGAACGACGCCCCTTCTTTCTCGAGGGCGCTGGCCTCTTTCGTTGCGGCGGGCCCTGTGACGGGATTTTCTACACTCGGCGCATAGGGCGATCGCCGCAGCTCCGCACCTCGAGCGCCGATCCCGCCTCCACGACCATCCTTGGCGCCGCCAAACTCACGGGGCGACTGCAACATGGCATCTCGGTGGGTGTCGTCGAAGCCGTCACACGACGGGAACTTGGCGCCAGCGGGGCGACCATCGAACCGCGTACCAACTACTTCGTCGGTCGCGCCATCAAGGAGTTCCGCGGGGGTCGCTCACAGATCGGTACCATGTTCACCGCCGTGAACCGCGACCTCGATCCGGCAACCGACCGCCTGCTGCGGCGTGAGGCCTATACGGCGATCGGCCAGGTGATTCACCGCTTCGCGCGGGATCGCTGGGAAGTGATGGGGTACGGCGGCCGCAACATCGTGCGCGGCTCGGAGTCGGCGATTGCCGCCACCCAGCTCAGCTCGGTGCATTTCTATCAGCGCCCCGATCACGAGAAGAGCTTCGACCCTACCCTAACCTCCCTCACCGGAGGCGTCGTTGGAGCGTCGCTTACCAAACTCGCTGGTGCGGTGCGCTTCAATTCGTTCATCCGCAACTCGGGTCCCGGCATGGAGCTGAACGACTTCGGCTTTGTGCCGCTGGTCAACGACGCCTCCATTCGCAACACGTTGTCATTCCAGCCGCTCCGTCCGATGGGGATCATCCGTCGCGGCTTCAACCAGATCACGTCGGAACAGCACTGGACCTCGGGTGGGCTCCCCTCGGGCTCTCGCCTGACGGCGCACTTCAGCGGCGAGTTCATGAACTTCTGGGGTGGCGCCATCACCATGTCAGCGAGTGATGTCGGCATCTCTCACTGCGTGTCGTGCGCACGCGGCGGACCGGCCATCCGTCAGTCCAGTAAACAGGACATACGGTTTGACCTCTCGGGAGATGCCCGCCAGAACATCGTACCACGCATGAATGTCGCGATTGGCGGCGGCGATGACGGCCGCTCGTACGGATACCAGGTGGCGGGCGAGGTCGAGGTGCGGGTGGCGAGCCGTTTTTCCATGAGTGTTGGCCCTGACTTCGTGCACCGCAACGACGACCAGCAGTGGATCGCCAACTTCGGTTCGGCGCTCAGCGATACGACCCACTTCACCTTCGCACATCTCGACCAGAAGATCACCGCCCTCACCACACGCGCCAACTGGACGGCGACGCCAAACCTTTCCGTGCAGTTCTACGCTCAGCCATTCATCAGCACCGGATCCTTCAGCAACTGGCGTGAACTCGACCGGCCCCGCTCCCGATCGTACGCCGAGCGGTATCGTCCCTGGCGCGCCAGTGATCCGGCCGGCTTTAATGTGAAGCAGTTCAATTCCAACGCGGTGGTGCGATGGGAGTACCGGCCCGGCTCGACACTGTTTGTGGTGTGGCAGCAAGGGCGACAGCAAAGCGACCGGAACCTCGGCTCCTTCGAAGCGGCGCGTGACTACCGCGATCTCTTCCGCGCCCATCCCGACAACACGATCCTGCTCAAGCTGTCGTACTGGCTGAATCCGTAGGCCACCATGTTGAAGGAGTCTTCTCTCGTCTCACCTGCCACGCTCGAGGTGGCCACCGCCGCTCTCGCGGCGCAGGACGCCGCGCTGGCCGGTGTCGTCGAGCGTTTCGGGCCACCGCCCCTCTGGCCGCGGCAACCCGGCTTTGCGACCCTCGTCCGCATGATCCTCGAGCAGCAGGTGTCGCTCGACTCCGCACGCGCCGTGTACCGGCGACTGCGTGCCCACGCTGGCGGTGTAAGTGCCGCGCGTGTGGTGGAGTTGGGTGCGCAGGGACTGCGCGAGGTGGGCTTCACGCGACAGAAGGCCGGGTATTGCCACGACCTCGCACTGGACATCGTGGCGGGCAAGGTGAGCCTCGGCCGGATTGCGTCGGCTTCAGAGGAAGAAGGCCGCGCCGCATTGCTGGCCATTCGGGGGATCGGACCGTGGACGGCTGATGTGTACCGGATTTTTGCGCTGCGGCACGCCGATGTTTGGCCACATGGCGATGTCGCACTGGCCGATGCGGTGCATCAGGTCAAGGGTCTGCGCGCACGGCCTGACCAGGACCGCCTCACGAAGATGGCGCGGCAGTGGGCGCCCTGGCGTTCCGTGGCCGCGCGCATTCTCTGGCATCACTATCTCTCCTCGCGGGGCCGCCGTTAGGCGAAGGCGTCGACTCGGCTGACGCTCAGCCCTCGGCCGCCATCCCTTCCAGCACTTCCCATCGGCCCATCAGCGTAGCGAGCTCGCTGTCGATGGTGACGAGGCGCGCCTTCATTTGCGTCACGGCCTGCCCGTCGCGGGCAACTGCCGGGTCGGCGAGCGAAGCGTAGATGCCCTCACGTTCCTGCTCCAGGGCATCGATCTTGTCAGGCAGTGACGCGAGCTCCTGCGTCTCCTTGAACGAGAGCTTCTTCTTCTTCGTGTTAGGCGCCACGGGTGACACCGGCTTTGGTGGTGCCGCCTTTGGGGCGGCCATCACTGCCGCGCGGCGCACACGCGCCCAGTCGGAGTAGCCGCCCGCATACTCGCCGACCCGCCCCTTGCCTTCGAACACCAGCGTCGATGTCACGACGTTGTCGAGAAAGGCACGGTCGTGGCTCACCACAATCAGGGTGCCCGAGAACTCCACCAGGAGATCCTCCAGCAGGTCGAGCGTTTCGATATCCAGATCGTTGGTGGGTTCGTCGAGGACCAGGAGATTGAACGAGCGCGTAAAGAGCCGAGCGAGGAGGAGACGATTCCGTTCGCCGCCGGACAGGGTGCCCACCGGCGTCCCTGCGCGATCGGGAGGAAAGAGAAAATCCTGCAGGTAGCCATGCACATGACGTCGCGAACCGCCGATCTCCACGAAGTCGGCACCGTCCGCGATGCTGTCGAACACGGTGCGTTCGGGGTCGAGTTGCTCTCGCAGCTGGTCGAAGTATGCCACTTCGAGCCCCGTGCCCATCCGTATGGTGCCCGCATCCGGCGGCAGCTCACCCAGCAGCAGTCGAATCAGCGTTGTCTTCCCCGAACCGTTAGGCCCGATGAGACCAACCCGATCGCCGCGCATGATGGTCGTGGTAAGGTCACGCACGATGGGCCGGTCGCCACGCGCGAAGCTCACCGCGTTGGCCTCGACCACCAGACGCCCCGATCGCTCCGCTTCCTGCGCCTGCAACCGGGCCGTGCCCGATCGCTCACGCCGCGCCGAACGCTCCACGCGCAGTGCTTCGAGTGCACGGACCCGTCCCTCATTGCGCGTGCGTCGCGCCTGGATGCCGGTGCGAATCCACACTTCCTCTTTTGCCAGCTTCTTGTCGAACTCGGCCCACTCCTTCGCCTCGGCGTCGAGTGCGCCTTCCTTGCGTGTCAGATAGGTATCGTAGTCGCCACCCCAGTCCCGCAGCACGCCTCGGTCCAGCTCGGCGATCCGTGTGGCCACCCGGCGCAGAAAGGCGCGATCGTGCGTGACAAAGAGGAGTGTGGTGCCACTCTCGATGAGAAAGTTCTCCATCCACTCGATGGTATCGGTATCGAGATGGTTGGTGGGTTCATCGAGCAGAAGGACATCGGGCTGCCTGACGAGAGCGCGCGCCAGGAGTGTCTGTCGTTTTCGTCCCCCGGAGGCCTGATCGAATGGGGCGTCAGGGTCGAGTGAGAGGTGCTCGAGCACCGTCTCTACCCGGGTCTGCACCTGCCAGGCGCCTGCCGCGTCGAGCGCGTGATGCAGCCGGTCGAGCTCGCGCAGGGCGCTGTCGTTGTGTTGTGTCGCCACACGATGACTGGCTTCGTGGTATCGCGCGACGAGCTGGCCCACCTCACCGAGTCCCGCAGCCACCACGTCGTAGGTGGTGCCCACGAGGTTGCTGGGCACTTCCTGCTCGAGGCGGGCCACGGTCACACCGGTCTGGCGCACCACTTCGCCCGAGTCGGGACGGATGGTGCCATCCAGCAGCTTCATGACCGTACTCTTGCCGGCGCCGTTGCGGCCCAGCAGACAGAGACGCTCGCCACGTTCGATGGCAAAGCCGGTACGATCGAGAATCGGGGGTCCGCCGAACGCGATGGAAAGGTCTTTGAAGCCGAGCAGGGCCATCGAGGTTGAGCGGGGTGGGAACGGGCAATGTAAGCGATCGGGTGAATCGCGTTACACGCCCCCACCCACAATCCACTGCTCCAGACGCTGCCGCAGGAGGGTGAAGGGCATGGCCCCGCCCGAGAGTACAAACGCGTGAAAGCGCTTGATATCAAAACGCGACCCCAGCCGGCGGCGCGCCTCCTCCCGCATCCGCAAAAACTCCCGGCTCCCCATCTTATATGCCAGCGCCTGCCCGGGCATGTCCGCCGAGTAGCGCAGCGTCTCGGTGTCGATCTGCCGGTCGCTGTGCAGGGTGTACTCCTTCATGTATGCCTGCGCTCGCGCGCGCGACCACCCTAACGCGTTCATGCCGGTGTCCACCACCAGCCGGCAGGCCAGAAAGATGTCCATTGAGAGCCGACCATACCGGTCCCAGGGAT
The DNA here is from genome assembly GCA_902826615.1 of uncultured Gemmatimonadota bacterium. Classification (GTDB taxonomy): domain Bacteria; phylum Gemmatimonadota; class Gemmatimonadetes; order Gemmatimonadales; family Gemmatimonadaceae; genus RBC101. Next base: position 510,975 of record CADEFN010000001.1, on the reverse strand, counting down.
CGCTGTACATCCCTATCTCCCCGGCGAGCGTCGACGCATACTCACCCCACCCTTCCACAAAGGCCGTGCCCGTGGCCTGACGCCTGAACCCCGGCATCGTCGTTTGCTCACGCTGCAACGCGATCTGAAAGTGATGCCCTGGCACCAACTCATGAAAGATGAGCGCGGCCGCCCCAAGCATGCTGCGATCGGGGAGATCGGAGCCATTGAACATGTAGTGCCCCATCGTGTCGCCGGGCGTCGGCACCTGGTAGTACCCGAACGTCATCGAGGCTTCGAGTCGCGGGTCGAGACGTTGCACATCACCCTGCGCTCGCGGCATGGTGGAGAAGTAGTCGCCCACACGCGGACGAATGCGTGCATCGTGGTACATCAGCTTCTCGCCGAACTCTTCGGGGGTTTTGGCGAAGAAGCGCGGGTCTTTTGCCAGCCGCGCGTGGAATTCGGCCTTCGTCCCCGTGAACCCCAGCTCGCCGCGCACCTGCGCCATCGCACTGTCGAGCCGAGCCACCTCGGCCAGCCCGATGGCATGTACCTGTTCCGGTGTCACATCGAGCGTGGTGTGTCGTTTGACCAGTGCGCGATAATACGCCGCACCACCCTGGTACTGACCGAGCCCGACTGCGTCAGGTGCTTCGGCCAGGTAGGGGCCCTCCACCCAGTCAGCGAGGCGCTGAAAGGCGGGTCGCACCTTGTCGTTCAGTCGCGCGGCCAACGCCTCCAGAAAGCGGGTCTGTTCGTCAGGTGCCAGACCGGAAAGACGCGCAGGTGCAACCGCAAACGGGCTCTGCCCGGCTAGTGCCCCCAGGTTCCGGAGTAGTGGCACCACCAAACGCACCTCGTCTTTGGGCAGAAGCACCTTCCGCGCCCGCCGAGACTCCAGGGCTCCACGAATGGTGTCGGCGATCGCCGGGAGAGAATCGATCATCGCCAGATAGCGCGCCACGTCCTGTGCGGTTGCCAGCGGACGTGCCCCGAGGATCAGTGGAATACCGGCGAGCGGGGAGAGGTAGGGCGTGATGAAGGCGAACGACAGGTCGTAGAACCGGGCATCTTCGATCTCCGCGACCAGGTCGAACCGGATCATCCGTGAGGTGGTCCATTCCTCCGCCGTCAGCTCCTTGGGCACGAGCAGGTCGAGTTGCCTGACGATCCCGCGCGCCCGCTCCGCGTCGCGCATCACGCGGGCGGCCGAGAGATCGGGGAGTCCGCCACCCGGGTTGAGAATGCCTCCCACCTTGGCCAATCGATGTTGTTCATGTTCGGCCACCATCCGCGCGAGGGTGCGCGCGCTGGCAGTGGAATCGGCCGGGGCTACGGAGACGAGGAGCGCGAAAACGAAGGCAAACATGCTGAGACTCGGCGGCGGCGGGACCTGCGGGAAGTACACCGCCGGACAACGCTGCGCCAGAAGCCCGATCACCGAGCCGCTCATGTCGGGGCCAGACACGACGAAGCCCCGCCCTGCCACAGCAGAACGGGGCTTCGTCGCCTCCCAGCGAACCTAGAACTGCACCAGCACCGGCTTCCCGCTTTCCTTCGACAGCTCCACCGCCTGCTGCATGGCTGCCGCCGGGTCGCTGCCAGCGGGGAGCGTCGCCGCCGCATCATCAGCGCGCGCACCCGTCGAGCAGGTCACGTCAATTTGCATTGGGGTGTAGAGGGCGAACGTGAGGAAGGCGACCAAGCCATGCACAAAGGTGTGCTGCGTCTCCACCTTCGCCACACCACGCGGACACTTTTGCGCTGCGTTCACGACCGCGGGCGGGACAAGTCCGTAGACAAAGCTGTGCGCCCACGGAACGGTGAGTTTGTCCGTTCCCGCCGTTGCTCCCGTTTCGATAACCGCGTGGTAACACCCGGTCGTGAACACCGCGACCATCGCCATTGCCGACCACCGTGCCATGCCCTTCATGTGAAAGTCTCCTTCGAAAGAGTTGTGCTGCGACCGGCGCACGTGCACGCGACACCGGCCCTTCTGCAGTAACGCGTGCAGAGCGGGGGAATTCTCACCACCTCGCCTGGATCCGGGCGAACTGGCCAAATCACCCCGGGGCGTGTCCCTGGGCTACCTTCCGGAGACACCAGGTTTCGGACCGCGAGTCGTATGAGTCTCCACCAGCGCGACTACATCCTCCGCATGATCGAGCGCATTGCCGCCGTTCTGGCGCGTGTGCTCAAGAAGCGCACGGAGGGCGATCTGGTGGGTGCGCGGCAGGATATCGCGGAGGGCATGATTGACGTGCTGGGACCCGCCGGGGCGATGGTGCGGATGGTTGACTCGCGCACCGCCGCTGACCTGCTCTCGGACCCGGACCGTATCACCATGTACGCGCGGCTCCTCGACGCCGACGCCGAGCTGCAGGAGGCGCTTGGTCAGCCTGCGGGGGCCGCGCGTTCGCGACAACGTGCCCTGGAAGTGATGCGGGAGCTCCAGCGGCGCAACGCCGAGTTGTCGGACGAGGTGAAGGCCTTCACCGCCGCCCTCGCCGCACGCGTGGAGGGGCAGTAATCGTCTGCGAAGGCGCGAGCCTCTGACGCCTAACGCCTTGGCACCAGCGCAATCGCGCGCAGTGGTCCCCCCGAGCCGTTTTCGATTTTCATCGGCAGCGCGATGATCGTGGCCCCTTTTGGTGGCAAGACTCCCAGATTGGCGAGGTTCTCGAGCCCCAGCACCCCAGCCCGCCCCGCCACCTGATGCACGATGAAGTCCTTCGACGCACCGTAGTCAATCGACGCCACGTCAGCGCCTAACGCTGCCACCTTGCGGTCGGTCACCAGATAGCGCGCCGCTTCTTCGCCATAACTCGGGAAGTGCAGGTTGGAGGCATCACCGGGCTTGTTGTCGCCCAGGTAACTCTTCGCGTCGGGCCAGCGCATGGACCACCCGGTGCGCAGGATTACCATGGCGCCACGCGGGATTGCGCCGTTGGCCCGCTCCCATGCCGTGACATCGGCCCGTGTGAGCCGGTAGTCAGCCGACTTTGCGGACTGCGCCGAGATGTCGATGACCACCGCCGGTCCGATGAACTGTTCCACCGGAATACGGTCCGCGGTCAGGCCGTCCTTGGCGAAGTGGATAGGGGCGTCGAGATGTGTGCCGCCATGCTCAGGCGCGGCGTAGGCATACGACGAATAGAACCACCCGCCGGGTGTGGGCCCATACGACAGCTGGTCGAGCTTGAACCCGGTTGTTGCTGTCGGCCAATAGAGCGTTCTGGCGTTGAAGCTGTGTGTGAGGTCGACCACACGGTACCGCGTGAGGTCGATGGCCTGAGCACCAAGCGTGGGCGCAATCAGGGCGAGCAGCACAACGAGGCGCATGCGTGTGGGGAGAGGGTCACTGGAGTGTCGCGCTCGGCCACCCGAAATGCAACGAGTCCCCGTTTCCCGACCACCGCCTTCGTGCCATGATTCCGGGATGATCGGAATGGGCTGCATGCGACTCTCCACGGCAAAGGACCGCGACCACGACCGTGGCATTGCCACGATACATGCGGCCCTCGACGCCGGTGTCACCCTGCTCGATACCGCCGACGCCTACTGTCATTCCGACGCCGACTTCGGACATAACGAACTCCTCGTCGCCGAGGCGCTGCGCACATGGTCGGGTGACCGGAGTGGGGTGGTGGTGGCCACCAAGGGTGGGCTCACCCGGCCACGTGGCGAGTGGACGCCTAACGGCAAAGCCTCGTATCTGCGTGGCGCCTGTGAGGCGTCACTCAAGCGGCTGGGCGTCTCGTGCATCGATCTCTATCAGTGGCACACACCCGATCCGCGAACACCCTTCACGACCGGCATTCGCGCCCTGGCTGCCCTGCGAAAGAACGGACTGGTGCAGCGGGTCGGACTCTCCAACGTCACACTCGGCCAGCTGAAGGAGGCCATGGAGATGGTGGAGGTGGCATCAGTGCAGGTGAGCTGGTCGCTGCTCGATGACACCATCCTTCGCAACGGTGTTGCGGCCTTCTGTCTCGCACACGGCATCCAGCTCATTGCCCATCGCCCACTGGGAGGCGACAAGATCTGGCAGCTGGAGAAGCGTGTGGCGCTGCGCGCCATTGCCGACGCACACCAGACCACCCCACCACTCGTCGCACTCGCCTGGCTTGCAAGTTTTGGTGCGGGTGTGGTGCCCATTCCAGGCGCCACTCGCCCTGAAAGTGCTCGCTCACTCGGTGACCTTGCACACCTGACGCTTACAACAAACGAGCTACAGCAGTTGGACCGCTCGGCGAATGGGCAGTTGCTGCGGACGCCTCAGGCCGCACGTCGTCCGGCGGACGATGCCACCGGAGATGTGGTGCTGGTCATGGGGATCCCCGGCGCGGGAAAGTCCACCCATTCGGCGGCGCTGGCCAGCGAGGGGTACCGGCGCCTCAATCGCGACGCCACGGGAGGGTCGCTGGCCGATCTCGTGCCCCTCCTCGATGCCGGTCTGGCAGCGGGGGAACGACGTTGGGTGCTCGACAACACCTACCCATCTCGTGCAGCGCGCAATGATGTCATCGAGTGTGCGTGGCGCCATGGGGTGCCCGTCCGTTGTATCTGGATGCAGACCACACTCGCCGATGCACAGCGTAATGCCGTGGATCGCATGCTGCGCGCACTTGGACATCTCCCGTCGCCCGAAGAGATTCGCGAACTCGGGCGCACCGATCCGCGCTTTCTGAGTCCCGACGCCTTGTTCAAGTACGAACGAACACTGGAGGCGCCCGAGCTTGACGAAGGGTTCGAACACATCGACGCGGTGTCGTTTGTTCGTGAGCCGATGCCGGTCATGTCGGAACGTGCCCTGGTGATGGAGGGCGATGTTCTCCTTCGGGACGGAGATGACGGCGCCCTGCACCCTGCGGCACTCGAGATCCTCACGCGGTATGGAAAGCTGGGTAGACGATTAATGGTGCAGTTCTGGCGTCCACAGATCGCGAGAGGCACACTCCCAAACACGTCGATGACGCGACTGGCGTGGCGTCTGCGGGAGGCCGTCGGCGCCGACGTTCACGTGGCCTGGTGCCCGCATGATGCGGGGCCACCGGTGTGCTGGTGTCGCAAGCCGCTGCCCGGGCTCATTTCAGCGTTCGCCATGGAAAGCGGCGTGGACTTCGCGCAGAGTATCTACGCGGGCCACTCCGCCGCCGATCGCACACTCGCTGAGCGGTTGGACATGCGATACCTCGAAGTGCCATGAGATGACACGTCGTCGCGCGAGGGACTCCTCTATCGGTCCGTCCCGCGACCGTACCCCGTGAGAATCGCAAAGATGATCATGGCCATCAGCGACCAGGCGTAGGTGTTCGACAACCCGATCGTGAAGGGCGACAACCGCGGCATGCCTGACGACACCGCCTGTGCGGTGGCACTCGACGCCAGTATCGTCGGCAGAAAGTACGGGAGTATGAAGGGCCACGTACACACCGTCATGTCCAGTAGATTCGCCCGTCGATAGGCATGAATGCCAGCACGCGCACCGATCTGCTGCACCAGGGCCCCGACACTGAGCATCGCCACCACCGAGTGCGTGGTAAGCAGGGCGGCGATGAGCACGAGCGCGACGATCCATCCCTCGCTGGCACGCGGCCCCGTCGTGGTCGTGCGCAGCCCCGCAGTCAGACGTTCGATCACGCCAGACGCCTGCACACCGCCAACAAGCCCCATCAGCAACAGGGTGAACACCGACACCCCAACGCCTCGGCCGAGTCCATCGATGATGAGCCCGCGGGCGCCGAAGGCGTCGTGATCGATGTACATGACCCGCGAGGCCGCCAGAAGTCCGAACGACAGGCCTAACGCGAGTGCCAAAACGATGCCTGCGAGAAGTCCTTCGAGCAGATGCCGCTTGCGCACCATCAGCGCAATCACCAGCACCGGCACCAGCAACATCGGAAGAGCGCGCGCCGAGCCCTCGGTGGCGGTTACCGGCACGGTCATGGCGGCCCCGCGCGCGGCGAGGAGCACACTGGCAATCAGCGCCATCAGCCCTGCGGGCACCACGTATTTGAGCCGGCTGCGCACCGTGCCCGGGACATCGGTGCCCTGCGAGCCCGCGCTGGCAATGGAGGTATCAGACACCGGTGAGATGGAATCACCCCACGTCGCTCCGGCGAGGATGGCGCCCATCAGCACCGCAGGCGGTGCGCCTAACGCGCCGCCTGCGGGGTAGAGTAGCGGTCCGGCCACGAGGATGGTTCCGAACGATGTCCCCGTCGAGGTGGACACGAGGGCGCAGACCACAAAGGCCGCGCCGGTGAACAACGCCGGGCCCAAATGCAGCTGACGCGCCCCCCAAACCAGCGACTGCACCAGCCCCGACTCGGTGAGCAACGTCCCCAGCACCCCGGAGAGAAGCCACGCAACAATCATCAGGGCCACAATCGGCTGCCCCATCGCCGCGATCACCGTGTCGGCGTATCGCCCCGGTTCGCGCGCCAGAACGACACCAACCGCCAGCGCGGCAAGCAACACGGGCCAGAAACCACGTTCGTCCGGCGCCCCGGCCAGGGCGAGCCACACCACGCCGCCAAGGAAGACCAGGAATGGAGCCAGTGCACCCGCGGTGCCCCCACGAAAGGTGAGGTGCGGCTCTGGAGGAGTGAGCGATGTCATGAGCGAGGGCAACCTACGCGCTTTTGCACCTGTGCGCCTCCACAGCTCGATGGCGTCTCACGCCCTGGCCCAGCGCCCTCGCCTCGGCGTCACACCCGCTTTACTCTCCAATCCCATGGACTCCTTCACCCTCTACGATCTCCGCGTCGACGTCGTCGCCTCGGACAAGCCGATGGTCTGCAATCACCCGGCAGGGGCCTGGTTCGAGCTGCAGGGCGAGAACCTCCGGTTCCCCGATGGGCAGAGTTTCCCCCTCTACCCCCTCGCTGCCCTCCTCCCGATTCTCCCGGCCAAGCAGCGCATGACCGACCCGGCGGACTGGATGACCACCGATACCGATATCGCCTGCCCCGACCCGCATTGCGGAGGCCGCTTTCGCATTACGCGCACCGGCACTCGTACATTTCGGCACGACGAAGTCTCGGTTGTGCCCATGAAGTAGCCTCTCCCTCATCCTCATGCGCCTCGTCATCTCATCCATCGAAGCCGAATACCTCCGCTACAAGGCCATGGCCGAGGGCACCTTCGCGCAACTCAACGACGAAGAGCTCTCGCGCCGCGCCGGCGGCACTTCCAACTCCATCGCCACCCTGGTCTGGCACATGTCCGGCAACCTGGCGTCGCGCTTTACCGACTTCCTCACGACCGATGGCGAAAAACCGTGGCGCATGCGTGACGAGGAGTTCAACGAGCGGCCGGTGACAAAGGAGGAAGTGCTTGCCAAGTGGAATGCAGGCTGGACCGTCCTCTTCGATACCCTCGGTACACTCACGGATGCCCACCTCTCCAAAACGGTCGTCGTCCGCCGTCAGGAGCTGTCCGTCATCGATGCGCTCCATCGGTCCCTTGCGCATATCGTCTCACACGTGGGCCAGATAGTTTTCTGGGGCAAGGTGCTCAAGGGTGACACCTGGACGTACCTGAGCATTCCGCCCGGTCAGTCGGCGGCGTACAACCTGAACCCCACGCACGAAAAGCCGGCCGCGCACGCGAGCAGGCTCAAGAGCTGACCTCGTTCCATTCCACATTCGTCCCCCAACTGGAGAACATGACATGAAGGCCTTTCGTCTCTTTGTCCCCCTTGTCGCACTTGCCCTCGTCGTGCCACAAAGCGTGACCGCGCAAAAGCCCGGCTCGCTGATGGCTGATCTCCTGAGCGATGTCAGCGAAGTCGAGAAGAAGATGGTGGATCTGGCCAAGGCGATTCCAGCCGACAAGTTCGGCTACCGTCCGTCGGCCGGCACCCGCTCGGTGAACGATGTCGTGATGCACGTCGCCAGCGACAACTACTTCTTCGGCGCCGTCACCGGCACCGCCGCGCCCGCATCGACCGGGATCAAGCCTGAGGACTACAAGACCGTCACCGGCTACGAAGCCCGCAAGGTCACACCCGCCGAGGCCGCGGCGCAGCTGCAGGCATCGTTCACGTTCCTCAAGCAGGTGATGGCTGCACAAACCGAGGCCAGCATGACGCAGAAGAAGTCGATGTTCGGCCAGGAGTTCACGGGTCAGAAGATGTGGGTGATGGCCACCACGCACTTGCACGAGCACCTCGGCCAGATGATTGCCTACGCGCGCGCCAACAACATCACGCCGCCCTGGAGCAAGTAAGGCGAGACGCGATAGTTGTCGCATGATATGACTGAACTCGCTCCCGGCTACACCATCTCCCGGGTCATCAAGGGGGGATGGCAGCTGGCCGGGGGCCACGGCTCCATCGAACGCGCGGCGGCGCTGGCCGACATGGCCGCCTTTGCCGACGCCGGGGTGACCACCTTCGATTGTGCCGACATCTACACTGGTGTCGAGTCGCTGATCGGCGACTTTGTCCGCACCCGACGACCCGGCGAGATCCGCGTGCATACCAAGTACGTCCCCGATCTCGACGTGCTGAGCTCGCATACCGCCAACGATGCGGAACGGATCATCACACGTTCACGCGATCGGCTTGGCGTGCCATCGATAGATCTGGTGCAGTTTCACTGGTGGGACTACAACGCCGGTGACTTTGTCCAGGCGGCCCTCGCGCTCCGGCAACTTCGGGATCAGGGGCTCATCCGGCACATCGGCGTCACCAACTTCGGGTCCGTACAGCTGCAGAAGATCATTGAAGCCGGCGTCCCCGTCGTGTCACATCAGGTGCAGTATTCCCTGCTCGATCGCCGGCCCGCCGGGGCGATGCAGGCACTCTGTGCCACACACGGCGTTGGGTTGCTGTGTTACGGTGCACTGGCCGGTGGCTTCTTCCACGAGCGCTGGCTTGGAGCCGCCGAGCCAACCGAGCCCCTCGAAAACCGTTCACTCACCAAGTACAAACTCATTATCGACGAGTGCGGCGGGTGGGAGCGGTTTCAGCGGCTGCTCCGCCTGCTGTCTGTGGTTGGTGCCGAACATGGTGTGTCGATTGGATCGGTGGCGATACGGTGGGTCCTCGATCAACCCGGGGTCGCCGCCGTGATCGCGGGCGCGCGCAATACGTCACACCTCGGCAGCACCCTGGCCGCGCTCACGCTCGAACTCAGCAGCGAAGCACACGCTCGCATCGGCGCCTTTCTGGCGGAGACCCCGGTGCCGCCGGGTGATGTGTACGAGCTGGAGCGGGACCGGGAGGGCCGGCATGGGCGCATCATGCGCTACAATCTCTCAGCGCATCGGTGATGGGGGTCGGACGGAGGTGAGCGAGTAGGCGATGGAGAGGGGCTACTCGCCACATCGCAGCTCAGGCGCCATGATTTTGAGGTGATCACACACCGTCGCCTCCTCGCCCTCGTCGTCCTCGCCTCTTCCCTCGAGGCCCAGACGCCGGCACCCTACTCGCCCACCGAGCACCTGCGGTGGCGCAACATCGGCCCCAATCGCGGCGGGAGATCCATCGCCGTAGCCGGCTCGAGTGCGCGACCGCTCGAGTACTACTTTGGCGCAACCGGGGGCGGGCTCTGGAAAACCACCGATGGCGGCACCACATGGGCCCCTGTCACCGATGGACAGATCCGCTCTTCCTCCGTCGGTGCCGTGGCCGTGGCGCCGTCCAACCCCGATGTGGTCTACCTCGGGATGGGGGAGACGCAGTTCCGGGGCAACATCATGCAGGGTGATGGTGTGTATCGCTCCACTGATGGCGGGCGGACGTGGGCACACACGGGACTCGCCGCCACACAAAGCATCGGGCGCATCCGGGTAGATCCCGCTGATCCCGACCGCGCCTATGTCGCCGCACTCGGCAACCCCTTTGCGCCTGACGAGGCGCGCGGCGTGTATCGCACCACCGATGGTGGTCGCACCTGGCAACGCATCCTGTATCGCAGCGCACGAGCTGGTGCTGTCGATCTGATCATCGATCCCAACAACCCACGGACGCTGTATGCGACCACGTGGGAGGTGTATCGCAAACCGTGGATCCTCTGGAGTGGCGGCGAGGGATCGGGGCTCTTCAAGTCCACCGATGGGGGCGACACCTGGATCGAACTGACGCGGAACACCGGACTGCCGCGTGGCGTGCTCGGCAAGATGACCATCACGGTCAGCGGCGCCGACAGCCGGCGGCTCTGGGCCAACATCGAAGCCGAGGACGGTGGGCTTCATCGCTCGGACGACGGCGGGGTCACCTGGCAGCGGGTGAATGCGTCACGTGACCTTTGGCAGCGCGCCTTCTACTTTCTGCGTGTTGTCGCCGACCCAAAGGATCGGGAGACCGTGTATGTGCTGAGTTTCCAGCTGGAGCGGTCCACCGACGGGGGACGCACCTTCACCACCCTGCGCACCCCGCACGCCGACCAGCACGACCTCTGGATCGTTCCCGGAAACCCGCAACGCATGGTTGGGGCCAACGATGGCGGCGCGAACGTCACGGTGAACGGCGGCGTGAGCTGGACGTCGCAACGGTATCCCACCGCGCAGATCTACCGCGTCACCACCACCGATGAGGTGCCGTATCACGTCTGTGGGGCACAGCAGGACAACACGACGGTGTGTGTGCCATCACGCGCGAGCGCGCTTGCACCGCCGGGGTCCGCTCAGGGGGACTGGTTCTACGACGTCGGAGGCGGTGAAAGCGCGGACATCGCCACGGTCCCCGGGAATCCCGACCTCTTTTTTGCGGGGTCTACCAACACCCTCACGCGTTTTGATCGACGCACCGGCAACGCACGCGATGTGCAGCCACATCCGCGCATCGTGATGGGCGAACCGGCGTCGGCCATGCCCGAACGCTGGAACTGGACCTACCCGCTCGCCACCTCGCCGCGCGACCCACGCGTCCTCTATGCGGGGTCGCAACACCTCTGGAAAACCCGCGACGAAGGACGGACCTGGCGCCGCATCAGTGGCGATCTCACCCGCGCCGACTCATCAACGTTAGGCAACAGTGGTGGCCCGATTGTCTTTGATCAGGATGGGCCGGAGATCTACGGCACGATTTTCACCATTTCACCGTCGCGACATGACACCAGCACCATCTGGACCGGCTCAGACGACGGGCTGATCCATGTCACACGAAATGGTGGCACGACCTGGCGCAACGTGACACCCTCAGGGCTCGAACCCCATTCACGTGTGAGCCGCATTGATGCGTCACCACATCGGCCCGGCAGTGCGTATGTAGCGGTGGAGCGGCATCAGCTGGGTGACCGGCAACCCCACGCCTGGCGCACCGACAACTACGGCAGCACCTGGACCTCCATTGCCAATGGCATTCCCGACGGTGCCTATGTGCGCGTGATACGCGAGGATCCCGTGCGAGCCGGGCTCCTTTATGCCGGCACCGAACATGGCGTCTTTGTCTCGCTCACCAATGGGGCGTCGTGGGAACCACTCTCACGCAATCTCCCCGATGTGCAGATCTCCGACCTGGTCGTGAAGGACCAGGATCTGGTGATCGCCACCCATGGCCGCTCGTTCTGGGTGATGGAGAACCTTGTACCACTCCGCCATGCCTCGCCCGACATGCTGGCAGGGACTGCTCGCACACCGGCGCTCCTGCCACCGGCCAGTGTGCAGCGCCGTGCCGGCACTCCCACGTTTGACTACTACCTGCCCGCGCGGGCAGACAGTGTGGCGCTGGTGATTACCGATGGACGTGGGGTGGCCGCGCGCAGAATCTCCGGTCGCAGCACGCCGGGTTTTCACCGCAGCACCTGGGACGGCACATACCCCGGTGCGACGTCATTCCCGGGGATTGTACTCGAAGGAGGTGACCCCGCGCGCGGCGTGCTCGCTCCCCCCGGGCCTTACAACGTGCAGCTGCAGGTGTACGCCGCTGGCGGCCTCCTGCGCGACGACAAGAGCCTCACGATTCGTCGCGATCCCAGGTTGCATGATGTCACGGACGCCGAACTGGTGGAGCAGGCGCAGCTCGCGCTGCGCATTCGCGACGCCGAAAGCGAGGCAAACGAGGCGGTACTTCGCATCAGACGTCTGCGTGATGAGCGTCGCGGCGCACTCGGCCGCTCAGTGGCCGACACCAGCGCCCTGGTACGCGCCATCTCCACTATCGAAGCCGAGTTGTATCAGGTGCGCAACCAGAGCCCCAAGGACAAGATCGCCTTCCCCATCAAGCTCAACGACCGGCTGACCGGGTTGCGTGGCATTGTGGAATCGGGGGACGCGCGGCCCACGTCCGCGCAGTATCGCATCTTTGGCGAATTGAGGCGGGAGCTCGACGTGCTGCTCCTGCGCCTCCGGAATGTCACTGGTGATTCCCGTGTTGCCTCCGACCAGGAGAGCGATGGCTGAGCCGGATGTTGCCGCCTTCTTGCGCGCCGTCGCCTCTGGTGACGTGCGCGCCCTGGAGCGGGCGGTCGCAAAGAATCCTGACATCGTGAATGCCACGGGTCCGCATCCGTACTGGGGCGGGGAGCCACAGCCTCTGCACGTGGCACTCGACATGAACCGGCAGGAGATGGTGAAGTGGTTGCTGGCACATGGCGCCGACGTGAACGGATCCAAGGAGGGCTACGATGGCTGGTCGCCGCTGCTGGTGGCGACCATCAAAGGCCGCTTTCGCGCTCGTGACATGCTGCTGCGACGTGGCGCGCGCATTGGGCTGGGAGAAGCGCTGCTACTGGGCAGGGACTCCGCGGTGAAGCGTCTCCTGTCCCGCAACGCGCATCGCGCCACACCCCCAAGTGGCGGGAGCTGGCTGCGATTTGCGCGCACACCATGGGCCGTGCGGCGTTTGCTTGCGCTCGGCGTGTCCGGCACCCAAACCGACCGCTGGGGCGTCACTCCCGCCGATGGCCTCTCGCAACTGGGAGCACGTGGCAAGCCGTTGCTACAGTTGCTCCAACACCATGGTGTTCCAATTCCCCCCGACGTGTTGGCACGGGTGAATGACCGCCCTGCACTCGCGCGAGCACTTGAACGCGACCCCACCCTACTGTCGAATCCCGGTGTGCTTGTGGCGGCGGTGCAAGCAGGTCGCCACCACCTGACCGCCTGGTGGCTTGGCCGCGGAGCGTCGCCTAACGGTCGATCGGCCGCTGGATCACGAGGCACGGCCTTGCATGACGCGGCATGGCGCGGTGATTGGCGCATGGTTGAGCTGCTCCTGCGCCATGGAGCCGACCCTTTGGCCAGGGACGCCGAACACAATGCCACCCCGGCCGACTGGGCTCGGACCGCGGTGAAAGTCACCGGCAACCCTCAGTGCGCTGTGGTGGCTCGCCGCCTGACGAGAGCGGCCGCGAAGGCCGGTGCGCGGAAGGCGTCCCGAACCTGAGGTCCTGACTCCGGATTCGGACTCACGAGTGAGTGGTTGTCAGGTTCAATCGGCCGGAAAAGGGTTCTCAGATCACAGACAGGGCGTCCCGCCCTCTGTAGCTTTGTGACCCCACACAGCAGCACGCGGCCCCACTTTATCGGACACCTGCCTGGATGTACGAAGCACCAAGACTCGAGCGGCTTACCACCCTGCGACCGGAACGGCTGGTGCCACGCCAGGGCCACGGCGGAGACACCACACCGGTTACGAGCGAGCGAGCCCCCACCCCATCCAACCCGGCGCCGGAAGTCCGGCGCACCACCACCGCCTCGTAACTGTTAGGCGGGAAAAAGGGGTTGCGGGCCCGTTGGTCCGCGGCGCATATCAACGCTCCCCACTTCCCTGCCGACATGCGTCGCCTTGCCGCCATTGCCGCCCTCCTCATTGGCGCGGCCTGTTCCGGGAGCGCCCCCGCCACTTCGGGTGCCACCAGCTACTTCGACAACACGGGCCGGAGCGACACCCTGAGCGGTGGCGTGCGGCTCATCCCGGTCACCACGCCGAGTGGCACGTTCAAGGTCTGGACGAAACGGGTGGGGAACAACCCCACCATCAAGCTCCTCCTGCTGCACGGCGGGCCGGGGATGACCCACGAGTACTTCGAGGCCTTCGATTCGTATTTCCCGGGTCAGGGGATCGAGTACTACTACTACGATCAGTTAGGGTCCTTCTATTCCGACCAGCCGAAGGATTCCACGCTGTGGAACACGCCGCGTTTTGTCGAAGAGGTGGAGCAGGTTCGGCAGGCACTCGGCCTCACGCAGGACAACTTCTATCTGCTGGGACATTCGTGGGGCGGCATCCTGGCAATCGAGTACGCGCTCAAGTATCAGCAGCACCTCAAGGGGCTGATCATCTCGAACATGATGTCGAGCATCCCGGCCTACAACGAGTATGCAACGAAGACACTGATGCCGGCCATGGACCAGAAGGTGCTGGCCGAAGTAAAGGCGCTCGAGGCTGCCGGGAAGTACAGCGATGCCCGGTACATGGAGCTGCTCATTCCCAATCACTACGAGCTGCATGTCATGCGCGCCCCGTTCGCCGAGTGGCCCAACGGGCTCACACGCGCCCTGACACATGTGAATACGGACATTTACATCCCCATGCAGGGGCCAAGTGAGCTGGGTGCCAGCGGCAAACTCGTGCAGTGGGATCGCAGCGCCGATCTCAAGCAGATCACGGTGCCCACCCTCGTGATTGGCGGCGCCCACGACACGATGGACCCCAAACACATGGAGTGGATGTCGAAGGAGTTCCCCAAGGGGCAGTACCTCTTCTGCCCGAACGGCAGCCACATGTCGATGTACGACGATCAGCGCAGGTATGTCGACGGGGTAGTCCGTTTCCTCAAGGAACGGCGTTAGGCCGCCGTGGCGGGCTGACCCCTAACCCAGCAACGCGTCGGCGATGGTGGCGATTTCGTCAGCTTCGCGCCACGCCGCTGCCAGTGCTGCGAGTTCGCCATCGAGTGCGCGGCGTTCTGACTCCTCGTGCGCCGCCATCTCGAGGGCAAGCCGATCGACGAGCGGCACATCGAGCAGTGTGGTGGCGGGATCACTGCCAATGCCACCTCGCCCCCAGAAGGTGCGTCCCGTGAGACGCCAGGCCAGCCGTTCGGTGGTGCTCCCTGCATGTTCCAGCGCCGCGACACCGATGTGACCACGCGTGGTGTCCATTTCACCCCGACCCCACGAGGAACGGACCGCCAGTGAGAGCACGCGATTGAAGTAGCTGTCGGGGAGGGCGGACTCGTCGACTTTTTGTGTGGCCGCTTCGACCAGCGCTCTCGAAAACCCGCTCGCGCGCTCGGTGCCATTCACCACCGCCAGCATGCGTGCCGCGGCGGAAATCCCCGCTTCGCCGCGCAGCTCCAGCTCGCCGCGATCATGCGGGACAATGAGCGCCCAGGGATGGCCAGGCTCGGGGCGTACCAGCCGGGCGGTGGCCAGGTGCCGATAGCGAATCACGGCCACGGGCACGTCGCTCCCTTCCTGTCGCGATGACTCCGGCACCACGTCAACCACGCGATCGCCAACCACTCCCACGATCACCTGTCCCATGAGGCTGCGGGCTCGCGCGGCAACACTGCGTTCCGATCCCGACAGCGCCCGCAATCCACTCACCACCAGCGACCCCGCCCTGTTCACGACGCGCCGCGAGAGTGTGCTGGGCCGCATGAGCTGCCGACCATAACGCCAGGCAGCAACTTCGGGACGCAGGGCGGGCCCCACACGAATGAGGTCGAGATCGCCATGCACCCAGGCAAGTCCGATATTGCCGGAGGAGTAGCGGAGCGTGGTGCCGCGAAAGAGACGCTCGCACTCCTCGACCGCCTCCCAGCGTTCTTCGATTGGTGCGAGGTTCCAGCGAGCGCAGGCATTGCACACCACCCAGACACAGCCGCGCGCGGGATCAAATGCCACGCGACGGCCGACGCCAAGGTGTTGAAGCACCTCGTTCGCGCCTAGCCCTGTGTAGCAAAAGGTGCAGGTGGAGTACATGTGTCTGTACCCTACGCCGTGTGCTCGGCCATGGCCAGCCATCTGGGACGAGCCGCAATCGAAGCCGGGGTCGTCATCCCACAGAAGTGTGTACTGCTGTAGTCTCAGGAAGGCTCTTGTGTGCGCAGGACACACGGATGGGGTCGTCATCCTTGAGACAGCCTGCAACCTCAGTACGTCAGCGTAGCTCCTGGCATGACCAGGTTTCCTTGTCAGACAGCACCAGTTTTTTAGATGCCTGCAAGGGACATTCAGCCTCGTCCGCCCTTCAGTCGTTAGCAGTTATGCCATCAGCCCGCGCTGCTATTGATCTCCGGGCGCCCAACCGATACGGTTCACTCGCTCGCTGAGCTGCCCCTCACGCGCACCGCTCGTATCACCCCACCCAGCACGCCACGATGCCACCCCGTAAGCCCAAGGGATCGCCGAGCACCGCCGCAAGAAGGAAGAAGAATCCCAGGCAGGGATTCCCCAAAGGAAGCAACCACCCCTCCGCCGCTCTCAACCTGCAGCAGGTGAAAGCGCTGCGGGCCGGCAAGTACGATCACCGCCCATATGCCGCGCTGGCCGAAGAATGGGGCGTGAGTGCCGCTGCCATTTCCCTGGCTCGGACCGGAAAAACGTGGGCTTGGGTTCCCGGAGCCAAGAAACCCCTGAAGCCAACCGATCCTCGGCGTTATCGTTCCCGGACCCAAAAAAAACGCTGAGGTCCTCCCATGGTGTTCCGCGCGCTTCTTCTCCTCGCAGCTGCAGTGCTGATGTCGACGGAGGGCGCGGCCCAAAGCTGTCAGCCCACTGACGCCACCCGACGTGTCGAGCGACGCCTGACGAGCCTGGTTGACTCCCTCGTGCGGGCCAATCCGTCGGTCCCCGGCATCTCGCTCGCCGTCATCGCGCCCCGGATGTGCCTCCAGTGGAGTGGGGCGGCCGGGGTTTCGGACCGAACCACGGGGGCAAAACTCCTCCCCGGGAACACCCACCGCATCGCGTCCAACACCAAGACGTACGTCGCGGCCGCCGTTCTGCGCCTGGTCGAGGACGGAAAGCTCTCTCTCGACGACAAATTGTCGGCGAGAGTCGCTCCGACACATGTCGCTTCCCTGAAGCGTGATGGCTATGCCGTCGATGCCATCACGATCCGGCACCTCCTCACGCACAACGCCGGCATCTATGACTACGCCATGGATGAGCGATTCGTGAAGGTGGCCACGACCAACCCTCGACATCGGTGGACGCGCAGCGAGCAGCTCGACTCGGCGATGGTGTGGGGTGCCGCGTACAACAAGCCGGGCGAGGGATACCACTACACCGATACCGGCTACATCCTCCTCGGTGAGATCATCGAGCGCACAACGGGACAGGGGCTGGCCGAGTCATTGAGAAGCCTCCTCAACTACGGTGCGCTCGGGTTGAACGACACCTGGCTCGAGACACTCGAGCCGACCCCGCCCAACGCGGGTACGAGGGCCGGGCAGTACATGGGAGACCTGGACATGGGCACCGTTGATGCGTCGATCGACCTCTATGGAGGTGGTGGGCTGGTGGCGACCCCCTCCGACATGGCGCGTTTTACTCGTGCCCTTTTTACGGGCGGCGTCTTCAAGCGCCCAGCGACGGCCGATCTGATGATCAGCACACGCGGAAGCGACGGTCCCCGTGTGTACTCAGCCGGGATCAGCCAGGTGACATCGGCCGGAGAAAAGGGCTGGGGTCACTCCGGCTTCTGGAACACCTGGTCGTATCACTTCGCGGCCAGCGACGTCACCATGGCGGCGTCGGTGACGCAGCAAGGCAACAGCGCCGTGGCGCGTGCCCTGCTCGAGCAGGCGCTGAACGCTGTCTTGAGGTAGGTCATGCGACGCTACTGGATATACGGGTTCGCGAGTGCTGCCCTCCTGTCGTGTGTGCAGGAGCCCACCGTTCCGCGGCTCGATGACCGGATCACCGTGACCCTCGCCGTCTCGCGCACCACCATGCGGGTGGGAGAACCCGACACACTGCGGGTCACGGTGGCCAACAATCTCGAGCAGAATGTGATTCTCTCGTTCAGCAACGTGTGCCGAGTGTACTTCACCGTACGCAATCAGGCCGGCGACATCGTGGCGCCGCGGGACGGACGTGCGCAGTGCGTGCCGCAACGGAGTACACTGAGCATTCCGGTGAACGGGCGTCAGGTCTTCACAAGCATCTGGACGGGCGGTTTTGACTTCGTGCCACTCGATACGCCGGCCAAGGTGCCTCCGGGCACCTACTTCGTGTCGGCGCAGCTCGTTGCAGATGGTTTCACGCAGATCGCGCCGGCCTTCAAGGTGGAAGTTGTGCCGTAGGTTAACACATCTTCCATTCTCTCCCTCCATCCCACCCCATGCGCGCATTCCTGCTCGCCCTTTGCCTTCCCCTGGTTGCCACGGCCCAGGACCCTCACATGGCGAAAGCCATGCGCGTCCTGCGGTCGTCACCACTCATTGATGGGCACAACGATCTGCCCTGGGTGATCCGCAACAACAAAGGCGCGCCGAAAGACGTCGCCGCCTACGACCTGACCAAGCGGACGACTGGCCATACTGATATCGCGCGGCTCAAACGTGGCATGGTGGGGGGCCAGTTCTGGTCGGTGTACATCCCCGGTGAGATCAAGGACTCCGGCTTTGCCAAAGTGCAGCTGGAGCAGATCGACATCGCGCAGCAGGTCTTCCGCCGGTATCCCGGCGTTTTTCAGGAGGCCCGTACCACCGCCGCCATGCGCCGCGCCTTTGCCAGCGGCAAGATCGGCTCGGTGATGGGCATGGAGGGTGGTCACGCCATCGAAAACTCGTTAGGTGCATTACGCGCCTATTACGACATGGGGGTGCGCTACATGACCCTCACTCACAATGTGACACTCGACTGGGCCGATGCCGGCAACGGCGACCAGAAACACGGCGGGCTCACGCGCTTTGGCGAAGAAGTCGTCCGCGAGATGAACCGCATGGGGATGCTGGTGGACCTGGCGCATACCTCCCCGAGCACCATGAGTGATGCGCTGAATGTGGCCGAGGCGCCGGTGATCTGGTCACATGCCTGTGCACGCGCCATTGCGGATGTGCCGCGCAACGTGCCCGACTCGATCATCGCCCGCCTGCCGAAAAATGGCGGCGTGCTGATGGTGACCTTCGTGCCGGGCTTCCTCTCGCAGAAGGTGGCCGACTACAGCGTGTTGCGTCGCGCCAAGACCGTTCAGCTGCAGAGTCAGTTCGGGAACGACAGCGCCGGGTACAACCGTGAGATGCGCGCCTGGGAACGGGAGCATCCGCCCGCACGAGCCACCATCAAGGACGTCGCCGACCACATCGAGCATGTGCGCAAGGTGGCGGGGGTGAACCATGTCGGGATCGGGTCGGACTACGATGGCGTCGACGACCTTCCCGATGGTCTCGAGGATGTCGCGGCCTACCCCAAACTCTTCGCAGAGTTATCGCGTCGCGGGTGGAGTGAAGCCGACCTCCGCAAACTCGCGGGCGAAAATGTGCTGCGTGCGCTGAGCGAGGCCGAACGTGTCGCGGCGCGCTTGCAGAAATCGCGCAAGGCTTCGACCCGCACCATCGAAGAGCTGGACGGTCGGCCGAAGGCGTAGCCGGGCCGCGCGAAAACGGGAGTCTCGGTGGACGGACCGGGATTCCCGCCAGCGCGGGAATGAGCGGGTTCAAAGCACCATCGCGCAAACGACCGCGTCTCGAGCGCTCATGCGGCCATGGCCTGCGGAGCTACTGGCAGCGTGGCGCGTTGCGAATGGCCTCAGGGGTGGGACGCGACTCGAGCTTCGGCGACCGGTAGATCGCCAGATACTCGTCGGGCTTGAGCATGGCGACGCGCACTTTCTGATATCCCACCAGCGCCAGCTCGCAGTCGAGCAGGGTCAGCGGAGTGCCATGCCGATCGGTGGGATTGGTCGTGTCGAGGATGCCGACCGCCGACCCGGGCTTGAGCGCGGTCGCCAGATTCCAGAGCAGGGCGAAGGGATCGGTGATCTCGTGGTACATATGGATGAGCAACGCCGCGTCCACTGAGTTGGCCGGAAGACGCGGGTCATGGGCGTCGCCGCGGACGAGCGTGACATGACCGAGTTCGGCCTGTCTCACCCGCTTGCTGAGTAGCTCCAGGTAGTCGGGCACAATGTCCTGTCCCAGGACCTTGCCACCCGGACCAACCCGGTCGGCGAGACGCATGACATAGTAGCCGTCTCCTGCGCCCACGTCGGCGACGGTCATGCCGCGGGTGATCCACATGGCATCCATCACCAGCTGCGCCTCCCGCACTCCGTCGCGTTCCCCCTCGTCGGCCCAGCGGGGCGCGACAATGTCGCTGGTGGGTCTGCTGGGCGCCGGGAAGGAGTCCGCGGGAAGACCCGCCGCGTACGAAACCCAGGGCTCGGTGGTGGTGGTTTGCCCCGATTGGTGGGAAGAACCGGTGGAGCAGGCGGCGATTGCGACAAGGACGACGGCGAAGCGCATGCCGAAGAGTATATGGGGACGACAAGGGCGGGAATGCGAGAGCGACCGGCGAGCGGCGGCATGAACGGGCCACAAAAGCCGACGCGGCGGGATTGTGACGTGGCGCACAATTAGTGCTCGTACTACCCCGAGTGGTCTGCCGATTCCTCCTTACCCTATCATTCCGATGCAGGGCGCTGGAATGGCTGAGCACGGCATGTCCATCTTGCCGTTCCGCCGAACCGGGCACAGCGTTTGTACTCCTCGAACACCGCCTCCGGGGGAGGTCCCCCATGTTGTCGCGCTGCATACTCGCGCTCGCTCTTGTTGCCGGCACTCCCGGCGTTGTGATCACACAACCGCAACTCGGACGTGTCACCTTTGCCACGTCGGGGCGCGCCGAAGCACAGCCCTCGTTTCTGCGTGGCGTGCTCTTCCTTCACAGCTTCGAGTACGACTCGGCGGCGCGGTACTTCCGTGACGCACAACGCCTCGACCCTAACTACGCCATGGCGTACTGGGGTGAGGCCATGACCTATACACATCCGGTCTGGTATCAGCAGGATCTGGCCGCCGCGCGTGCGACCCTACAGCGGCTTGGCGCGACACCCGCCGAACGCCGCAGCAAGGCCCCCACCGCGCGGGAGAAGCGGTGGCTCGATGCCATCGAGGTGCTTTACGGCGAGGGTGGTAAAACCGCCCGCGATACACTGTACGCGCGTGCGATGGAGGGCTTTGCCCGCGATTTCCCCGGCGACCACGAGGTCGCGGTCTTCAAGGCCCTGGCTCTGCTCGGGTTGTCGAGCACCGGGCGGGACGTGCCCACCTATATGCGCGCAGCCGCCATCGCCGAAGAAGTACTGCGCGATAACCCCGAACACCCGGGGGCACTGCATGTCGCCATTCATGCGTACGACGACCCGGTCCATGCGCCGTTAGGCATGCGAGCCGCACGCGCCTACGGTGTGGTGGCTCCTGCGGCGGCGCATGCCCAGCACATGACGTCGCACATCTTCATGTCCATGGGGCTCTGGGACGATGTCGAACATGCCAACATCGCGGCGTGGGAGGCCTCCAACCGCCGCAATGGGCACTACACGCAGTGGCTGGCCTATGCCTACCTGCAGAAGGGACGGCTCAAGGACGCACGCCGCTTTGTCAGTGCCATTGTGCAGGCGGCAACCACCGACCCCTCGGCATACAACGTCGGCTACATGAACAGCATGCTCGCCGCCTGGCTCGTGGACAGCGAGGAATGGAGCGATCCGCTGGCGCGGTTTGCGAGCGACTCCGCACGACGGGCGGGAACGCCGGGCGCGTTCCGCGTCGAAGCAATCCAGCTCGACTTTGCCACCGCCCTCGCGGCCCTGCGACGGAGTGAACGCGGGACCGCGACACGACTCCGGGAAACCATCCTGACACGAACGACCGCAGCACAGATCGGCGGCTCTGCCTACGTGCCCGGCCTGGCCTCCGGCGAAATCATGGGAACGCTCCTCGACGCCCTCCTCCTCGCACAGGCAGGTGCCCGGGATAGCGCAATCGCGCTGGCGCGCGCCGCCGCGGAACGTGAAGCGGTGCTCCCCTTTGAGTTCGGCCCGCCTGAGGTGAGCAAACCACCGTACGAGGTGCTGGGCGAACTCCTGCTCGAAGCGGGCAAGGCCGACGAGGCGCGTATCGCATTTGACCTGGCCTTACGCCGTGCGCCCAATCGCTCTCGCTCGGTGCTCGGTCTGGCGCGGGCGTTCGCGGCGCTCGAGCAGGTCGACCTCAGTGCGCAGCAATACTCACGGTTCCTCGCTAATTGCTCGTCCAGCGACGAACGTACACGCGACCGCGACGAGGCCGAAAAGTACCTCGCGCGTGCCGGGAAGCACTGAGGCTTCTCCCGGCTGGTGGTGGTGGTGACGAAGGGACACACATATGGCAGAGAATCGCTCACTCGCCTTCGGGCTGACGGGGTTCAGCGCGATCGTCGCGGTTATTGCGCTTGCATTGCGCGGAGGTTCGAGTGCGGCGCCGGTATCGAGCGCGCCCCCCTCCGCCAGCGCACCCGCCCCGGCCACGCGCACCGATTCCTCCAAACGTGAAAAGGCGATCGCCGCCTTCGACCGGGGGCGTGAGCTCATTGAGGAATACCTCGGCATCAGTCGCGGCGACACCCTTCCGTCGGGACGCCACTACGAGGTGCGTGTGCTCATCGCCACGGTGCCCGATCCCTACGATTCGCACCTCGACTGGTCGTATGACTCGTACCTCGAGTCATTTCGCCGCTCCTTTGCCCAGGCCGGATACGTCCCCGATCGATTCTGGCTTCCGGGTCGCGATGAGACCATCAAGTTCAGCGATTCGCCGGCGCCGGTTCGGCTGCACGACGTGGCCCCCGGTGTCTTTCTCTTTCGCTCCATCGGGACGGCGTCGCCTTCGCTCTGGCTGCTCTACCTGGTCCCCGAGGTTCCAACCTCCGGCGTCCATCAGGGCGCACTCGCCGCCGCGCTGGCCGAGCGCCGGTCGCTGCGTTCGTATCCCGACAGCACGCTGTATCTCCCCGCGGGGCATGCCGATTCACTCCTGATCGCGGGGCCGATTTTCAGCGGCTCGGCGCGTTCCCTGCGATTTGTGCTGGACCGCGCCCGCGCCGAGCAGCAGGCGCGCGTGGTCCGCGTCGTGACCGGCTCCGCCACGTCGTACGGCAATCGCCAGACACTCACGCGCGACGCCATCTGTCCGCGCACCGCGGACACACTCAGGAGCTGTATTTCGTTTGGCTCTACCGTCCACTCGGACGAGGCCATGTCCACGGCCTTCGACCATGTGATCGACGATCTGGGGTATACACACGACCAGGTGGCGGTGTTGTCGGAGTCGGCTACCCAATACGGAGCCGACAGCACCTCACACGCCGGTCGCGGCTACCTCACGATTTCGTTCCCGCTCAACATCGCGAGCCTGCGCAGCGAGTTCGACCGCACCTCGCGACCACTGGAGCAGTCACCACTGCTCGGACTGGGTGAAGGACCGCGGACCAGGCTTTCCCTCGATGAGTCGGCGAAACCCCGTGAGTCACCGCCCGTTGTCTCGCGCCTCACCGTGCCAACGCTCGACGTGGTGATGGACAATGCCATGCAGCAGCTCCGGGCCCATGACATTCGGGCGGTGGTCATCAAGGCGACCGATGTGCGTGACAAGCTCATGCTCGCCCGCGAACTCCGGCGCCGGCTGCGCGACGTGGTGCTCTTCACCTACGAAAACAATGCCCTTTTTCTGCGCCCCGAGTACCTCCAGGCGCTGCAGGGCATGATGGTGATGACCACCTACCCCCTCGTGCTCGACAATCAGTACTGGACGAGCCGGAGAGGCGACGCCGAAAACAACCTGATGGCATTCCCGAATGATGCCGCGCTCGGGATTTACAACGCGACCCTCGCTCTGATCGACGCCAAACAGCCAATGCTGGAGTACGCACCCCCCGCCAGCGCAGGTGGTGGCATCCCGCCGGTGTGGGTGAGCACGGTGGGGCGCGGGACCTTTTTTCCGGTGCGTACCGACAGTGCCCCCACGGCCTGGCGCGACTACCTTGTGCCCGCCACCGGGGCGCCGCGGGCGACGCCTGCTTCCAGACGTTTGGGCCTGGCGCAGTTCATCGACGGCCGGCGTCTCTTCACCCTCGGCTGGATCCTGAGCTGCGCGGTTCTCCTCGCACTCCTCCTGCTCAAGGTGAGGGGGCACCGAGTCTGGTTTCCCATGCCGCTGTCGTCGATCGGGCTCACCCCACCCACCACTCCACGTCAGCGCTTTTACGTCGGGCTCCTCTTCTGGTCGGTGGCCAGCACGGTCTTTCCCTTTGCGGTTGGCGTGGAAGCGCGGCACATGCTCCGGAGTCCGTATCCCGAACTGGGGCACCCACTCACCCTGCCCACCTACGCCGCCATTGCATTGACGCTGTGGAGTTTTATCGTGGGCGCTCGCCTGGTGCTCTCCTATCTCGCCGACGTCCTCGAGTCGAGAGGGAAAAATGTCCCCGAGACACCCGACGAGCACCTGCGACCAAGCGGACGGCTTGCCGTGGGAGTGATCACGACCTTCTCCGTGCTCTACTTCATTGCCTCCACCGGATATGTGGCCACGCTGGCGTGGCACGTGGTGTTCGGGGGAAGCGAGAGCACCCTGCTACTGGCGCGGGTGAGCGACTTCTTCAGCGGCGTCACGCCGCTGCCGCTGATTTCGGTGTTCGGCGTTGCGTTCACTATCTGGACCTGGTGGCAGCTGCAGCAGACCAAGGAACTCGAACACACGCAGATCCTGGAATCGGCGGTCGATGCCCTCACCTCCAATCCGGAGACCGCTGAAGCGCGCATGGAACGGCTTCGGAGCGAGCTGCTCACCGGTCGCCGTGTGCTCCAGTGGTTCCTCCCCGATGGGCTCACGAAGGGAATGGCCGTGGTCATCCTGTTTGCGACCGCCGCCTTCCTTGTGCGCTCCAATCCCACCATGGAGCGTCTGACAAGTGGTGTGATCGCCGGGCGTTTCCTGGTTGGGGGCACACTGGCACTCGGCTTTCTGGGACTGGTCACGACCGTGAGCTGGGCGATTTACCGGTTGGTCGCCACCTGGCGATCACTCGAACGGCTCCTGATGATTGTGGCGGAGCTCCCCCTGGTGCACGCCTTCGGCCGGCTGCCGCAATCTGTCGTTGGGAACACACCCATCGGATTCATCGGCCTTGCCGGCGACACCGATAGCTCCGCGCCAGACGAGCTGTGGCAACACGTGGACGCGGCCAGCAAGGCTTGCCTGGACGACGCGGCGTTGGCGCCCGCGAAGGCCTTGGGTACCGTGCTCCGGACGGACGACGTGGAACTCCCGGCGTCGGCGCAACGGCTCGTGCGCACCGCTCGCGGCATGATCCACGGCTGGAGAGCAGCAGGCTCTCGACTCAACGAAAAGGGAGAACTCACCGAGACCGCGGGGACCGACACCAGGCTCATCGCCGCCTTGCGTGCGGCCGAAGAGTTTGTCGCACTTGGCGTCTTTGTGCATGTCGAGCGCATCCTGCTCAACCTGCGACGTCTCGCCCTTTTCCTGCTCATCACCCTGCTGCTTTCCGTGGTGGGACTCTCGTCGTACGTGTTCCAGCCACAAGGGATGATCAAGGGCGGCTTTATCGGTCTGGTGATTGCCGCCGTCGTGGCGCTCTTCTTTGTGATGACCCGCATGAGCCGCAACGACGTGCTGAGCCGCATTACGCGCACCACGCCCGGCAAGGTCACATGGGACACGTCATTTGTGCTCAACCTGATGGTCTTCGGGGCCATTCCATTGCTGGTGCTGCTCAGCTCCGAGTTCCCAACCATCAGGAGTTTCCTCTTCTCCTGGGCCGACCCCGTGGTGAAGGCCGTCGCCAAGCTCTAACGCCGCACTCTGGCTCCCTCGATGAGTGCATCCAGCGCGCCGCGTGCGAAGAGGCGGCCGTTGGCCACCACGGCGTGAATGCGGCGGGTATTGGCGATCCCACAACCCCGGAATGACAAACCGCCCCCTGCCTTCGACCACGACGGCGCCCGCAGGGACCTCGGTCGAGCGTGCTGGACCGACCTGCCCGATGCGTCGCCCACGGATCACCACCGTCTGATCGGCCAGCTCTCGCCCGCTCGTGGGATCGATGACGGTGACGTTGGTGATGGCCGTGAGCTGCAGGGCGATTGCAAGTGGGGCAAGCATTGGCACAAACAAGAGGGGGAGAACTCCAGCATGTCACGCTGGAAGTTCTCCCCGCCAGACCCGCCGGCGCGAGCCCTATCGCTCGAAGCGTACCTCAAAGCGGCCCATCTCCGTTCGGCCGTTGCCATCG
This sequence comes from uncultured Gemmatimonadota bacterium, assembly GCA_902826615.1. Taxonomy (GTDB): domain Bacteria; phylum Gemmatimonadota; class Gemmatimonadetes; order Gemmatimonadales; family Gemmatimonadaceae; genus RBC101. Next base: position 484,788 of record CADEFN010000001.1, on the reverse strand, counting down.
AGACGCTCGACGTTCCCGCGGTTGCGGCGAAGGTCGAGTCGGCCCCGGGCGGCCACCTCATTCACGCTGGTGAGTTCGATACGCACATCGTTGTCGCGGTCCTGTGTCCATCGGCCACGCAGCTGCAGTGACTGACGACGCCCCTCGAGTACGATCGTCGCATTGCGATTGCCCTCGAGTCGCACACGAATGCGGTCATACGACTGCTCGGGTCCAACGTCCTGACGCAACCAGCCATTGCCGCGCTCCGTGGCGTCAAATGAACCACCCCATCCCCAGTCATTGTCATTGCGGTCACGATCACGGTCCCGGCGGTCGCGATCGTCGCGATCACGGTTGTCGCGGTCACGGTTCCCGCGATCGAACCATTCCTCATCGCGAATCTCCGCCATGAAGGTCCCCTCCGAGGTGCGACCACGCAGTGACAAGCGCTCGGGGTGATCGCCATCGAAGCCGTACTGCAGGGTGCCGCTGCCCGAGGCACGACGGCCAAAGGCATCGCGCAGATCAATGCGGTCCACGTTGCCACGACCGCGGCGATCCCAGCGACCACGCAGGAGGTAGCGCTCGTTGCGCACGAAGAGGGTCACCGCAAACTCTCCATTCTCTCGCAGCGTGAGACGGGCCTCGCGCATGGTCAAGCGGCCGAATCGCGTGTTCTCGCCGTCAAACCACCCCGAGCCGCGCAGGGTGTAATTCCGCTCCCAGGCATGTGCATCGGCCGCAGTGATAGCGAGGGCGCAGGCAGCAACTGACAGGTGACGTAGCATGGATGGTTCCTCCTCGGTTCCCATGTTCCGGCTCTCGTGTGAGCGCCGGTACCAGGCTTGAAGGAAGGAATTGTGCCACGGCTGCTAGGCAGGGAAAGCGTGTCTCGTGTCCCCGAGTGGGGACGGGTGGGCGTACCTCGGCGGGGACGCCGTCACCCGCATTCACATGCGCACACACGTGCGGATCTCGCTGAACGCCCCGCCACCAATTCGTCTGTAAATGCGACTTTCTACTTTCGCAATTCACATGACGTGTGTACTTTCTGGTCCGGCGAGCGTGTCTTGCGCTTGTTGATGTTTCGCTGCGGCACCAGGATCTCCGGGGATCCTGGTGCCGCACCGTTTTCAGGATGTGCCGATCGCGATTCAGCGCTCGATGGCGCGGCGTGGCGGAAGTATCGCCGGGCCCTCGGCAACCGGGGCACCACCGGCATGACGCGGCGCACGCGACATCACCGTCTGCACAATGCGCACCGCAGCAAGACCATCACCATAGGGAGAATCGCCCTCCGACATGCGCGCGAGTTCCCGTGCATCGTCGAGCAAGCGTGTGGCCGCCTCGACCACTCGCAGTGTCTCCGTTCCGATGAGGCGGCCGAAGCCCGACTCGATCACCTCGGGACGATCGGTGTGTTTGCGCAGGATGAGCACAGGCTTCATCAGTGCGGCACACTCCTCGGTCACACTCCCCGAGTCCGTCATCGCATACTCGGCGCGACGCAGTACCTCGAGCATGTCCGCATAGCAGAGCGGGTCGAGTAGCTCCACTCGCGGGATACCCTCGAGTTCTTCGCGGACCACGTCACGCACCCGCGGATCGAGGTGCATGGGGATGACGACATGCAGGTCGCCATGCATGGTCACCAGCTCGGCAATGGCGCGGCAGACATTGGCGAGTGGGTCGCCGGCACTCTCGCGCCGGTGCATGGTCACCAACACCACCCGGCGTTTCATCCACGGGAGCAGGTTGAGCCGTGGGTCGTCGAAGACAGGGGTGCGCGGTGTCAGTCGCATCGCGTCTACCACTGTGTTGCCACACATCACAACGCTCTCGGGCGACACCCCCTCACGCAGCAGGTTCTCGGCGGCGCGTTGTGTGGGGGCAAAGTGCAGGTCGGCCACCACCGCGGCCATGCGACGGTTGAGCTCCTCGGGGAATGGATTGCGGAGATTGGATGAACGCACCCCCGCTTCCACATGCGCGACCGGAATGCCCAGATAGTGAGCGGCCAGCGCTCCCGCGAGCACAGTGGAGTTGTCACCCTGCACCATGACCAGATCGGGCCGCAGTTCCGTAAAGCAGCTCGTCATGGCCATCAATGCCCGCGACGTGAAGTCGGCCAGGGCTGCCCGCGTCGTCATGAGGCCGAGGTCCACCTGCGGGGTGATACCAAAAGCCTCGAGCGCCTGGGCCAGCATCTCCCGGTGCTGAGCCGTGGTCACCACGATGGTCTGCACCGCACGCCGGTGACGCTCGAGCTCGCGAATGACGGGGGCGAGCTTGATGGCTTCGGCCCGTGTGCCCACCAGCACACACACACGGTAGCGCCCGCCTGTGGTGATAGCGGCCAGATGCAGCGGGGTATGCTGCTCAGCCTTGAATGACGACGATTCGGGGGATTGGTGCGCGGAGTCTGACAGGGAGTCCTCTGGGCCTCGTGGTTCTGCGGACAAGACTGGAGTGCGGAGTCGCGGGCAACAGATAGGACGTAGTGACGGGACAGAGTGACGTCCCTTTTCCTCTCCTCCCGTTCTCCCTACTTTGCGGAGACGTTCCTCCCCCCATGAGGCACCCCCGGTATGCCGTCGCGCGTCCCTGCCAACGCATCACGAGGCTACATCATCCCGATCGGTGGCAAGATCGGGGATTCCGACATCCTGCGACGTTTTGTCACCCTCTGCGGGGGACGCGACGGCCGCATCGCGGTGCTCCCCACGGCCTCGGCCGATCCCAACACGGGGGCTGAGTACGAGCGACTCTTTCGCTCGCTTGGTGCCGGTGAAGTGAAGGCCCTCAACGTCGACCGTCGATCGGATTGCGACGACAGCGACTACCTGGAAATCCTCGAGCAGGCCGATGGCGTGTTCATGACCGGGGGAAGCCAGCTCAAGCTCTCCACCACGTTAGGCGGCACACCCATCGCCAAGCTCCTCCGCCGCCAGAATGCGATGGGCCAGCATGTGGCGGGCACCTCGGCGGGTGCAGCCTTCCTGTCGGAGCACATGATTGCCTTCGGCGAGGAAGGGCCAACCCCACGGGTGGGGATGGTCACCCTCGCGCCCGGCCTCGGGCTCACTAACCGGGTGGTGATTGATCAGCACTTCCGTCAGCGTGATCGGCTCGGGCGACTCCTCATGGCGCTCTCGCTCAATCCCTTTGCGGTCGGGCTCGGCCTCGACGAAGACACCGCCGCCTTCATCGGTCCCGACGATGTCATCGACATCCATGGGTCGGGTGGCATTACCTGCATCGACCCCAGTGGTGTGGAGTTCAGCTCGGCGGACCACACGGACCGGGGGCAACCGGTGTCGCTGGTGGGCGTGAGGCTCCATGTGCTCACCCATGGGTCGACGTTCAACCTGCATACGCGCAGCGCCGTGGCGGCGGGAGTGAGGTAGGCAGGACGCACCATCGGGCAACACACGCCCGTACCGCGCCCTGCCCTTCGTTGCCTCCCTTGCCCGCCCGCGCTACGTTCGCGGCCCCGCGTCACCCCCCAAGTCTCATGCGCATCCTCGACCGTCGCGTTTTTGTCGGGCCCTCCATCTACGCCCACTTCCCAGTCATTCGCCTCGAACTCGACCTGGGCGAACTGGAGCAGTGGCCCACCATGCGGCTGGGATCGGGGTTCGTCGACGCACTCCTCTCGCGGCTCCCCGGGCTCGAAGACCATGGCTGTTCCTATGGGGTCCCCGGTGGATTCATCCGCCGCATGCGCGAGGACGAGGGCACCTGGCTGGGGCACGTGCTCGAACATGTCGCCATCGAACTCCAGAACATCGCCGGCGAAGATGTCACCTTCGGCAAGACTCGTGAAATCGAAGGACGAGTTGGTGTCTACGATGTCGTCTTTGAATACGAGCAGGCCGAGGTAGGCAACGAGGCCGCTGACCTCGCCCTGTCACTCATCCATTCGCTGCTCCCCGACCACCTTCGCCCAGAGACGCACTCCGCCGGGTGGGAGTGGGACACGGCCCGCGACGAGTTCATCCGGTATGCGCAGCGGCGCGCCCTTGGACCCTCCACGGCCTCGCTCGTGCGCGAAGCGCAACGACGCGACATCCCCTGGATTCGACTCAACCAGTTCTCTCTCATCCAGCTCGGCTACGGCCGCTATCAAAAGCGCATCCAGGCCACGGTCACCAGCAGCACACCACACATCGCCGTCGAACTGGCCAGTGACAAGGAAGAGACCAACAAGATCCTTGGCTCGTTAGGTCTGCCGGTGCCCCAGCAGCGCCTCATCCAGAGCGAGGATGGTGCGGTGCAGGCCGGGCGCCGTATCGGATTCCCGGTGGTGGTCAAACCCTACAATGCCAATCACGGGCGCGGTGTCTCCATCAGACTGATGGACGACGAGCAGGTGCGGGTGGCCTTTCACAAAGCCAAGGAACACTCCCGCTCGGTGCTGGTGGAAAGCTTCATCACCGGCGACGACCACCGCATGCTGGTGATCAATGGCGAACTGGTCGCGGCGTCACGTCGCGAGCCCGGACATGTCGTGGGCGACGGCACACACAGCATCGAGCAGCTCGTCCACGAAGTGAACCTCGACCCTCGGCGCGGCATCGGGCACGAAAAGGTGCTCACACGCATCGAACTCGACCACGAGGCCACCCGCCTCATGGAGAACAAGGGGTACACCAAAGACTCCGTACCGGCGGCCGGTGAAAAGGTGTACCTGCGCCTCACGGCAAACCTCTCCACAGGTGGCACCGCGTCGGACGTGACCGATGTAGTGCACCCCGACAACGTCGAGATGGCGGTGCGTGCCATCAAGGCGATCGGTCTCGATGTGGGAGGTGTCGACTTTCTCACCACCGACATCACGCAGTCGTACAAGGACATCGGTGGAGCGATCTGTGAAGTGAATGCGGCGCCTGGGTATCGCATGCACATGGCCCCAAGCGATGGCAAGCCGCGCGACGTGGCCGGACGCACCATCGACATGCTCTTCCCGCCGGGGAGCCCCAGCTGGATTCCCATTGCGGCGATCACCGGGACCAACGGCAAGACCACCACCGCCCGCATGCTCGCCCACATTCACAAGATGTGTGGCAAAACCGTGGGCCTCACCTCCACCGACGGCGTCTACATCAACGGCCAGCGCACGGTGAGTGGTGATATGACAGGCCCGGTGTCGGCTCGTATGGTGCTGGCCGATCCGTCGGTCGATGTCGCGGTGCTCGAAGTGGCGCGCGGTGGGCTGCTGCGCGCCGGCATGGGCGTACGTCATGTCGACGTCGGCGCCGTGCTCAATGTGCAAAGCGACCACCTGGGCATGCGCGGCGTGAACACCCTCGATGATCTTGCCGAGGTCAAACGGATCATCGCCGAAGTGGCGCGTGATACCGCAGTACTCAATGCCGATGACCCGCGATGCCTCAAGATGGCAGCGTACACCGACGCGAAAAACGTCTGTTACGTGACGCTCAACCCCGAACACCAGCTCGTCCGCGAGCACATTCGTGCCGGGGGACGTGCCATCGCGCTCGAGGGTGGGATCAATGGCCAGATGATGACCATCTACGACAAGGGAGCACACATCCCGCTGCTCTGGACCCATCTGGTCCCCGCAACACTCGAGGGAAAGGCCACTTTCAACGTGCAGAACGCCATGTTCGCCGCGGCCATGGCGTACAGCATGGGAGTGAAGCTCGAGGACATCCGCAACGGGCTGCGCACCTTCCATACGTCGTTCTATCAGGCGCCAGGTCGGCTCAACGTGTTCGATGAACACCCCTTCAAGGTGATCATGGACTACGGGCACAATGCGGCTGCAGTGAACGCCGTGTGCCAGCTCGTGGCCCGTCTAGAGACCAAGGGGCGCCGCATTTGTGTCGTCGCCGGTCCTGGCGACCGTCGCGACGAAGATCTGGTGGAGATTGGCCAGGCGGCCGCCGCGGGCCACTTTGATCACTACATCTGCCGCCGTGACGACGACCTGCGGGGCCGCACACCCGATGAGGTGCCCAACCGTATTCGCGAGGCCATGCTGGCCGCCGGGACACCGGCCGACCGCATCACCATCATCCCCGACGAACAGGAAGCGATGCATGCCGGTCTCGCCATGGCGAGGCGGGGCGACATTCTCCTCTTGTTTGCCGACTCGCTGGCCCGCAGCTGGAAGCAGGTGGTGCACTTCAAGGCCGAAGGCGCCGCACCCGAAGCGGCCACCCCCTACAGTTCGGGCGCGCATGCCGCGATGCCCATGAGTGAGGGGCCGCCATCGTTAGGTGTTTCGCTCAACGAGGAGCTGACGCTGGTGCGCGATGAACGGGGCGTCCGGCTCGCGCGCGAATCGGACGACTAGGGTGTTCACCGCCCTTATCGACTCCCGCCGGCTTCTCGGCCCCAATTTCTACTCGCGCAGCCCGGGGGCGGTGCTCGAAATCGCCGTCGACCCCGCGCACTCTGCGACCATCACCGAACGCTGGCAGCGGCACGCGCGCGACATCATGGACGCCCTCGGCTGGACCACGCACGGCATCGTCGTGCGCCCCTGGCCTGCAGGTCTCGGTTTGTTCATCGAGGCCCCCATCGATGCCCTCCTCGCCGCCACCGAGGTCACCGAACAGGCCCTGGCGCTCGCCGAAGGGCCCGAGCAGCTCGCACCCCCTTCGGACGACCTCCTCGCGCGCCTGCGCGTGCATGTCCAGCACGAAGCCAGGCCGCGTTTCCGCCAGCTCGCGGCAGAGGCCGCCGCACATGCCGTCGGGCTCACCTTCGACGATGATGTCGTCGCCGTGGGCTCCGGAACGGGTGTGCGTACCTGGCCCTGGAGCGCCCTGCCCGTCACCGTGGACTGGGACGCGGTGCGTGATGTCCCTATCGCACTGGTCACGGGCTCCAACGGAAAAACCACCACCACCCGACTTCTTGCTGCGATGTTGCGCGAGGCGGGTTACACCGTCGGCCATACCAGCACCGATGGAGTTGTGGTGGGTGGCGAGATGGTGGCCGAGGGCGACTACGCCGGCCCTGCCGGCGCGCGCCGCGTATTGCACGACGTGCGGGTCAGCGCGGCCGTGCTCGAAACGGCGCGTGGTGGCATGCTGCGCCGCGGACTGGCCATGACGTTCGCCGACGTGGCAGTTGTCACCCGGATCGCCGCCGACCACCTTGGGGAATACGGCATCACCGACCAACTCGACCTGGGGCAGGCCAAACTCGTTGTTGCGCGCGCCCTGCGCCCTGGTCGGCCGGTGATACTCAATGCTGACGACAACACCCTGGTCGCCCTCTCCCGCCGGATCGAGACGCCGATTCACTGGTTTTCACTCGACACCGCCAACCCGGTGATTCGGGCGCACGTGCTGGCTGGTGGCGATGCCACCGTTGCCGACGGGGAACACCTCATCACCGTGTCACGCGGCGCTGAGACGCAGCTGGCCGCCATCGCCGACGTGCCAATCACATTGCGCGGCGCAGCGCAACACAACGTGGCCAATGCGCTGGCGGCCAGCGCGGCGGCCACCGCGCTCGGGGTGACCCATGCCGACATCACTCGTGCGCTTCACACCTTTGGTGCGAGCGCGACCGACAATCCCGGGCGCCTGCAGGTTCGCGACGTCGGCGGGGCCACGGTGATCGTCGACTTTGTGCACAACCCCGATGGCTGGTACGCCATCCTCGCCATGGTGCGCCGGTTGCGCACCGGTAGACTCATTGTGACCCTCGGCCAGGCCGGTGACCGCGACGATGTCGCCCTCAACGATCTGGCGGCCGCCGTGTGGGCCGGGCGTCCCGACCTCATCATCCTCAAGGAGATGGAGGAGTATCTCCGTGGACGTCCCTACGGTCAGGTCTCCGGGGTGCTGGCTGCCTCACTCACCGAAGCCGGGACCCCCGCCGACTGCCTGCGCACGGCACCCACTGAAGTCGAGGCCGCACAAATGGCGCTCCGGGCGGCGCAGTCGGGTGATGTGGTGGTGATCGCCGCCCACAGTCACTACGACGAGATCATGCGATTGCTGCCGACGCAGCCACTCACTGCCTAACGCTTTGCCGGTTTGGCCGCTTGCTTCGCGCGTTCTTCGCGTCGCTGGCGAGCGGTGTCCCACGACCACCACTCCAGGTGTGCCGCCAGCACGGGCAGTGGCAGTGGCCCCATCGACAGCAACTCCTGGTGCCACGCGTCGAGTTTGAAATCGTCGCGCAACCGGCTCTTCATCCATTCCCGCATCGCCGAAATTTCTCGCAGCCCTATCGCCCCGGCTCCGGCACTTCCGGGATCCTGAATCACCCGTGCGGTGAACATCGAGTCGAGCTCGGCATCGGTCGCCACAGAATTCAGACGAAGCAGGGCGAGCGCCTGTGGTTTGCCCCACCCGAAGTAGTGGACGCCCGTATCGACCACGAGCCATGCCGCATTCAGCGACTCCTGCATGAGCCGTCCGTAGGCCGCTGCAGGATCGTTGTAGTAGCCCATTTCGCCAGCGAGTGAGGCCGCGTATTCCCCCCATCCTGCTTCTGTGGTACGCGATGGGTGTGCCACAACGGCGAAGGAGACTGATTCAACGGAGTACGCCACCGCCGCCGCCAGTGCGCGCCCCGGCCAGCCCCATCGAAAGTAATGCGACTCTCCTTCGAGTTGCGCCGCTTTCCCTCCCCATCCCGGGGTGATTACCAGGGTGGCTGCCGAGTCCGCGTAGGCGGAAGGAATGACGAGTCCCTCGGGGTGGAGGAGGGCTTCCATGGGCGTCGCCGCGCGCACGCGAGGCATGGCGGCGGGCAAGGTGCGCACGCGAGACCCTAACGAATCGCGCATCCGCACAAGGGACGTCTGCACCCGCGCAATTACCTGATCCAGGGTGAGGGGTGGCAGGTCGTCACGTTGCTGCAGAAACCGCACATACTCCGCTTCACTCTTGCTCCAGCCCATGCGCTGTCGCGTCACCCGCTTGAGCGAGTCGAGACGCGTGAGCATGGCAATCCCTGCTTTGTGCGCCTCCTCCGGCTCCACCTCCAGCCCCAGGTTGCGTCGCAGCAGATGACGGTAAAACTCCTTGCCACCTGCTTCCTGCCAGAGACCCGGACGAACGACGGCATGTGTGGCGTAGTCACCTGTCAGGAAGGCCACCAGTGAGTCCATCTGCGGGCGGATGCGCAGATCCAGCGCCTCGCGTTCGAAGTTGCGGAAGGACTCATGGCCGCTGCTGTCAATCGTTGTCAGGCGACTATCAGCGACCCGTAACGCCCCGGCAAGCTGCAAATCGCGGAACCGCGACATGAATCGGGTAAAGTCTGCCAGCGCTTCGCGCGACGGGTAGCGCCCGCGACCCGCTCGTTGGGACAGCGCGGCCCGCGCATCCTCGAACCAGAACGCCAGCCCCTCGAGGAGGTAGAGATACCGCTCGGCGTCTGCTACGGTACCGAGCGGATGCTCCAGGAGGACCGACACCACATCACGGAGCGGGGTCCGCCGTGGCGAGATCAGAGAAAAGTCGAGGTCGGCATAACTGGCCGCTTCGGTGGTCTGGTCGATCTCCCAGCGCATCGTCTGCAGTGTCGCGTAGTCCCGGGGAGTCAGGGCTGCTGCGTCGATCTCGTCGAGGCTGGCAGCAATCCGCATGTTGGCACGGATCGCCCGACTGTCCACCTCCCACGCGGGAGACGGGAAGGAATTGACCGGCTGATAGGCCTGGAGCGCGATCTCCGGACGTCGGGGGAGGAGATTGCGAAGGTACTGCGCTTGCGAGGTGCGGAATTCGGTCAGCGCCTGGAGGGAGTCCATGGCGCTCGGCGCGGGTGGTGTGCGCATGGCCGCCGAACACCCGCCCAGGATCCAGGCGAGCGCTATGTACCCGGCACGCGGCAAAAGAGGCCATGAGGGAAACCTCCTGCCTCGGTGTCGGTTCAATAGGAGAGCAGCAATCGTGTCCAAGGTCACGGCGCGTCGACGGGTCCGAGTGACTTCTATGTCTTTCCAGCGGAAATGATCCTGATGACCAAAAGTGTGTCTCGGTACGCCTTCTGGCGACGTGTACGGCAGGTCGGCGTGACAGTACTGCTCGGCGCATGTGGGAGCAGCGCACCCACCACCAATCCTCTCCCCGACCCGCCGGGCCCACCGGCGCAGCTCACGGTCACCACGCTCGCCGGCGGCTTTGACACCATCTGGGAGCTGGCCTGGGGGCCGGACAACAACATCTGGGTCACCGAACGCCCTGGCGGCATCTCGCGAGTGAATCCCGCGACCGGTGCGATCACCCGGCTCGGTACACTCCCCGTCAACGAGGTGGGTGAAGGGGGGCTGATGGGGCTCGCCTTCCACCCCGACTTTGGCAGCGGGCAGCCGTACATCTACCTCGCGCACACCTATTCAGCAGGTGCATCCATCCGAAATCGTGTCGTGCGGGTGCCTGTCAGCGGCAACGCACTCGGCACCCCCGAGATCATCATCGACAACATCCCCGGCAGCTCGGTCCACAATGGCGCACGGATCGCGGTGGGGACCGATCGTTTTCTGTACGTGACGATGGGCGATGCCTCCAACACCGCGCTCTCGCAGGATCGCAACTCACTCGCCGGCAAGGTGCTACGACTCACGCTCACTGGCGCGCCGGCCCCTGGCAATCCCTTCGGCACCGCCATCTATACCCTGGGGCATCGCAATCCGCAGGGACTCGTCTTCGGGCCGGGAGGTGCGCTCTACTCCACCGAACATGGGCCAGGGGACAACGACGAGCTCAACCGCATCGAGGCGGGCCGCAACTATGGTTGGCCCGATGTACGCGGCAAGTGTGATGGTGACGCCGGGGCGAGCGAGATGTCCTTCTGCTCGGCCAACAACGTGGTGGAACCGCTCGCCAACTGGACCCCAACCATCGCCCCATCGGGTCTCGATTACTACAACGGCACCCGGATTCCTCAGTGGCGTGGTTCCCTGCTCTTCACAACACTCAAGGGGAACGCGCTCTACCGCATGCCCCTCTCGGCCGACGGTCGCAGTGTGACGGGTCAGGAGAAGATTTTCGAGGGGCAGTATGGTCGGCTGCGCGATGTGCTGGTGGCACCCGATGGGAGTGTGTACCTGGGCACGAGCAATCGCGACGGCCGAGGGAGCCCGCAAGCGCAGGACGACCGGATATTGAGGATCCAGTAGGGACCGCGAGATGTGACAGAGTCGGACGCTGGCCGCTGCTTCCCCGTGTAGCCTGTAGCATGTAGCGTGTCGCGTCTGGCTCTTTCTCGGCTCCCCTCGCCTCCACACCACTGTCCGCGCTCGAACTCATCGCCGCCGTCTTTGGCGCGCTCGCTGTCTATCTGAGTGCACGCGAGAAGATCCTCAGCTGGCCCACAGCCCTCGTCAACGTCGGGCTCTACACCGTCGTGTTCTGGCAACAAAAGTTGTATGCCGACATGGGGCTCCAGGTGGTCTACTTCGTGTTGTCACTGTATGGCTGGTACCAATGGAAGTTCGGGGGAGCCGCGCGCCAGGAGCTCCGTGTCACGCGTGCGACCACGCGCACATGGATGATATTGGTGCCGATCAATCTCGCCGCATGGGTCGCTTTGGGGCTCTTTCTCTCCCGGCACACGGACGCCGCCATCCCCTGGCTCGATGCCCTGCTCTCCACCACATCGCTCTGTGCGCAGTACCTGCTCACGCGCAAAGTGCTCGAGAACTGGACGCTCTGGATCCTGCTGGACATCGTTTATGTGCCAACCTTTCTTTCGCGTGGCCTGTATGCCACCGCCGCGCTGTATGCCGTCTTCCTTGCGCTGGCTGTGATTGGATGGCGAGAATGGAGGCGCAGCATGACCCTGACGCAGGCCCCCGCATGACGGCTCGCACACTCGAACAGCTCAGCGATATCCCCAATGTTGGCAAAGCCACCGTGGGCGACTTTCACGTGTTAGGTATTCGCCGCCCGGCCCAGCTGGCCGGCAAGGACCCGTACGCGCTCTACGAGCGGCTCTGCCGCAAGACCGGGCACCGCCACGATCCCTGCGTGATCGACGTCTTCATCAGCGCGGTGCGCTACGTCGAAGGCGCACCGGCGCGCCCCTGGTGGCACTACACGGCGGAACGCAAAGCCACCCTTGCAGCACGCGCGAGGTAGGCAGGTGGCCTGGCGCATCGTGGTGACGGGACCCGAGTCCACAGGCAAGAGCACCCTCGCGCTCGCACTCGGTCGCTGGCTGAACGCCCCCGTGGTGCCGGAGTATGCTCGCACCTACGCCGAGATGGCGGGCCGTGCCCTGACGTCTGATGACGTGGAACCGATCGCTCGCGGCCAGATGGCAAGCGAAGATGCCGTCCTCAACACTCGGCCCGAGCCGCTCCTTGCCGTGCTCGACACAGACCTGATGAGCACCTGCGTGTACGCCGATCACTACTACGGTCTCCTGCCGCCCTGGATTGCACACGAAGCGGCCCGCCGGCGCGGCGACCTGTACCTGCTCACGGCCATTGATCTTCCCTGGCACGCCGACGGTGTTCGGGATCAGCCATTCGCGCGCGCGCAGATGCACTCGGCATTTGCGTCGCGGCTCTCACACCATGGCTGCCTGGTGCTTCCGGTGCGCGGGCTGGGCGCGCACCGTCTCGAGCATGCCATGGCCGCCGTCCGCGGCTGGCGTGTCACGCATGTGGCTCAGGGTGCTGCGCCTTCGGGTGATGGGGTGCTCGCCGGCTCCGCGCGAGTCACCCGATAACTCCAGGCCACACCCAGCAGAAAGGCGCCGGTCAGGAGATACGAGCCGACGCGCCAGCCGATCCCCAGCAGCGTCGCCTGCGTGATGGCGGTCACGGCGGCAAACAGCGAGAGCGCCAGACCAACCTGACGCAACATCTGGAGTTCACGCCATCGCCCCACGAAAATCGCGCACACCCCGGCGATGGCGTAGTAGGCCACAAGCAGAAAGCCGCTGACATCGGGCGACCAGGCGTGGGCGAGCTCCTGCCGAATCCAGAAGAAGGCCACCACCGCGCCAAGAATGCGAATCACGCCACGCGGCAGTTCCTGCGCCAGGGCGCTGCCGGGTTTGAGATTCCGAGCGGTATGCCACGAGATCATGAACCAGGCCGCCGAAACAGCGAGGGCCGCCACCGACTCCTGCGTGAGGAATGGCCGGTACTCAAATCGCGGCCGGTTACCAAGCATGGTGAACGCCACGACCGTCGCACCTGTCAGCCACATGGCCCCCGCGAGCCCAATGCCGGGGAGCGCAAATCGCCGCGTCGCGAGCGCTGTCACCACACCAAACGCCGAGATCATCAGGCACATCCACTGACGATTCTCACCGCTCAGACTGATCGCGAGCCCAACCATGAGTGTTGCCGCAAAGGCGTGGGTCCCCCGATCACCCATCAGGTTGCGCCAGGCCGCCAGCCCGGACAACGATGCAAAGAGCAGTGCCGTCAGCACCCCCCGAACGCTTATCGCATCGCCCACGGCTGCGACGGCGATCACCGCACTCCCCAGCGGTAGCAGCAGTCCACCCAGCAACGCAGTACGGAATCCGCGGAGCGAGGTCTCGCCGGCGAAACCCGCCGCGATGCAGAGCGCGATCGCCAGCACATAACGCGCAGCGGGAAGTGAGGTGCCGAATGCTGCATGCGTCAGCGCTGCCAGGGCGACCACCAGGGCCGGCCAGGTGACCGCCATCTTCTTGCGCCCCTCCAGCAGCACACCCGCAACCGCACCAAGTCCAAGCGAAAACACCACCGGCGCGTTGGCAATCGCCCATCGCATGTTGCCATCCACCATCGACGCCCCGGCCGCGGCGTATATGCCCACACCGGCCGTGGCCACCAGGGGAGACTGCGTCCATTCACGCTGGGCCAGGGAAGCGATGCCCGCCAGCAGCACGACAAAGCCGTAGGAGAGCAGCAGGATCGCACTCCCTCCACCGGTCGACGTGACAAAGGGCGCCAGGAGGGCACCACCGAATCCGATATTGAACAGGGTCTGGTCGTTTTCGCGCCACGCCAGCGTGGCCAGCGCCGCCGATGCCAAACCCGCCAATGCCAGCACCCACGCACTATTCACCAGCTGCAGGCGGGGTCCCGCCCCCCATGCCACCACGTGCACCACGGCGAGTGAAAGGGCCAGGAGCGCATTGCCGTATCGCGGACTGTCTCCACGGCGGATCCGCCAGCCGAACACCGCGAGTACCAGAGCCGCCACCAACCCCAGCGCCACACGCGTGGTCGGACCGATGTAGCCATTGCGAATGGCCCAGCCGAGGAGGGCGCCAATCCCCATCAGGATGGTGAGCGAGGCCAGCGCAATCGTCCCGTACCGTCCGACGAGCTCTTCGATGCCGCGCCGCGCCGCCGCGGTGGCAGGTGCGCGTGGTGGTTGTGGCGCCTGGGCAGCGGGGGTGGTACCTAACGACTTCATCACGTCGTCCCAGTTGCGTGCCGGCGGCTGTGGTGGAACGGTGCCTCCCTCTCCGCCCGGCGGAACGGCCGCGTTGAACTCGTCGATTCGGCTTCGAGCGGGCGCTGACGCCGTGGAGCCCGCGGCCTCATCCCGGAGCGTCTTGAGCGACGCCTTGAGCTCGGACACCTCGCGGGCGAGCCGATCAGCCGTCTCCTGCAGGCGGGATATCCGGTCTTCCATTCAGCCGATTGGATGTTGGTAAACCACTGGTACGAAAGAAGATAGCGAATGGACACCGCGTCAATCGCGAACGCGTCAGCGGGGCGGATTTCTCCCGAAGGGATCAAAACGGGTATGGGTTCCGCTAGCTTTAGTCACTGTCTTCAAGGACTCTCCGTGGCAGCCAAGGCAATTCCGACACCGTTCGAGTTCGAGGAAGGCGGCCGGACCTATTCCGTGAGTGTGGAAGGGCTGTCTAAAAGCCTGCCCGATCACTGGTGGTGGTTCAGCGTTTCATCTGCAGCCGACCGTCAGCGCTACGCTCCCTTTCGCGTCGAGCCGGGCGACACCCCGGCCAAAGTACGTCCGCGGATCGTGGCGTATTACGAAGCCCTGCTTGTGAAACGGGCGGCACCGCCAACCCCCCATTGGCGCCGTGACAAACCAGCGACAGCGACCGCGGGCGCCGCGGCTCCAGCCGCTGCCCCGGTCAGCGAGCCGGTTCCCGCACCCGAAGAAGAGTAACCCCAGTCCCCGCCCGCAGCGGGGACTTTGGTTTTCTAGCGCCGCGCGTCGAGCTCTCGCTTGAGTGCGTTCCGCGCCTCATCAATGAGCGCGCGGGTCTTGTCGCGCAACTCGGCTACATGATCCAGGGTGAGACCCGCGGTTTCGATGGGTTCGAGCACCCGAACCTCCGCGCGGGCGCGCTGGAACTTGAAGGTGCCCTTCGCCATGCAGCTTCGCGTTCCCGCCACCACGATCGGGAGGATGGGGGACCCGGTTTCGAGCGCCAGGCGAAAGGCGCCGTCCTTGAAGGGGAGAAGGTCGTCGTTACGGGAGCGTGTGCCCTCGGGAAAAATCATCACGCTCACACGCTTGGCCAGGCGATCGCGCGCCGCCGTCATGGCCGCGACGGTGCTGCTGCGTTCCCCGCGCTTGATGGAGATGTCTCCCGCCATGCGCATCATCCAGCCAAAACACGGGATGCGGAACATGGTCTCCTTCGACAACCACTTCATCTCCCACGGCAGGTGGGAGATGAGAAAGATGTCCGCGTATGACTCGTGGTTGGACACCGCCACATAGGGGCGGCGCGGATCGCGGATCATTACGCCCGAGGTACGGAAGCGCCACAGGGGATTGAGGCGCACCGACGTCACGCCCAGGAGCCGGAAGAGGCGCCCCGCCGCGTATCGTCCGCGGTCAAATGGGGCGGTCACGCAGAACACGACAAAGACGATGGGTGTGCCGATCAGGACCAGCGAGACCGTTTCGACCCACGCCCACGCACTGAGGAGTGAAGACACCAGGACCGGTGAATTTGGGGGAGCTGGAACCTAGAAAGCAGAACGGCCCACCGCGAGGGTGGGCCGTTCACACCAACCGAATTTCCACTGACTTTTTGGTCGCCCCCCGCGTCCGCGGGGGCTGCCAGCGCTAGTACCGGTAGTGGTCCGGCTTGTAGGGACCGTCCACCGGCACCCCGATATACGAGGCCTGCTCGGGGGTCAGCCGGGTGAGTTTTACGCCCAGCTTGTCCAGGTGCAGACGCGCCACCTTTTCGTCGAGGTGTTTGGGGAGCACATACACCTTCTTCTCGTAGTTGGCCGTGTTGCCAAACAGCTCGATCTGCGCAATGACCTGATTGCTGAACGACGACGACATCACAAAGCTGGGATGACCCGTGGCGCAGCCGAGGTTGAGCAGACGACCTTCGGCCAGCACCAGCACCGAGTGACCGTCGGGAAAGACGTACTCGTCGAACTGCGGCTTGATGTTGATGCGGGTAATACCGGCGCCCTTGAGCCCGGCCATGTCGATTTCGTTGTCGAAGTGGCCGATGTTGCCGACGATGGCCTTGTCCTTCATGCGCTGCATGTGGTCCACCGTGATGATCTTCATGTTGCCGGTGGCTGTCACGAAGATGTCGGCAGTGCTCAGCACCTCTTCGAGCGTGGTGACCTGGTACCCCTCCATCGCGGCCTGCAAGGCGCAGATCGGATCGATTTCCGTGATGATCACCCGCGCGCCCTGACCCCGCAGTGCCTGCGCGCATCCCTTACCTACATCGCCATAGCCGAGCACGACCGCCACCTTGCCAGCCAGCATCACATCGCTGGCGCGCAGGATGCCGTCGGTCAGGGAGTGTCGGCAGCCATACAGGTTGTCGAACTTCGACTTGGTCACCGAGTCGTTCACATTGATGGCCGGGAAGAGCAGCGTGCCGGCCTTCATCATGTCGTACAACCGGTGCACTCCCGTTGTTGTCTCCTCGGTCACGCCCTTGATGTCCGCAGCAACCTTTGTCCAGCGGCCGGGGTTCTTCTGGAGCTCGTCACGGAGCAGGTGGAGAATCACGCCCCATTCCTCGGAGTCCGTCTTGGGATTGAAGGCGGGCACGACGCCGCTCTTTTCGTATTCCACACCCTTGTGGATGAGCAGCGTGGCGTCGCCACCATCGTCGAGGAGCATGTTGGGCCCCGTACCATCGGGCCACATGAGCGCCTGCTCGGTGCACCACCAGTACTCCTCGAGTGTTTCGCCTTTCCATGCGTAGACCGGGACGCCCTGCGGGTTTTCTACCGAACCCTTGGGGCCCACCACCACGCCGGCCGCCGCATGGTCCTGTGTCGAGAAGATGTTGCAGGAGACCCAGCGCACATCGGCGCCCAGGTCCACGAGGGTCTCGATGAGCACAGCGGTCTGGATGGTCATGTGCAGTGACCCCATGATCTTTGCGCCCTTGAGGGGCTTTTTCGGGCCGAATTCGGCACGCAGCGCCATCAGGCCCGGCATTTCCACCTCGGCCAGGCGAATCTCCTTGCGGCCCCATTCGGCGAGCGAGAGGTCCTTCACTTTGAAAGCGGGGCGGTCCATCGGTGAAGCGGTGAGATGACCGGGCTGCAGCGTTGATGTCATGAGAAAGGGAGAGGTTGAAGAGTCGGGAAAGAACGGTTCTGGGTCAGCTTATGTCCTGGTTCCGCCAGCCAGCATCACGGCCGGTCCCCTGGCTTCAGGGTCGGCAGGGAGCGCTCGCGTCTGCACGTCGTCAAATCCTGCTTCGCGTAACCATGTGGTCATCTGCGAGTCACTGAAGCCGGGCCAGACATGTCCCATCGTCTGCCGCAGCTCCTCGCGGTCGTGCGGCATCATGTCCACCACGACAATTCGCCCACCCTGTCTTAGCGCACGGTGCGCTTCGGCCAGCACCGCCGGCGGATCGGCCAGGTAGTGCAGGACCAGGGCGAGCACGGCCACGTCGAGTGATGCGTCCGGAATGGGGAGTCGTTCGAGGTCGGCATGCAGCACCTCGACATTGCTGAACGCGGCCAGCCGCTCACGGGCAGCGGCCAGCATCTGGGTGGAGGCGTCCACCGCCACCACGCGTTCGGCCCAGGGGGCGAGCATGGCCGAGAGTTGTCCATCGCCACAGCCCAGATCTCCGACAACCGAGTGCTTTGGGAGCAGGGCGAGGGCGACCTGCAGGTCGAGGCGCGATCCGAACAGGTCTCGGCGGAGCTGTTCCCACTGACCTGCCACCGACGAGAAGAACTCACGCGAGCGGCGGCGCCGGTCGCCCACCACTGCCTTGAGCCGGCCGAGGTCTTGCCGGGCAATCGCCGACGTCCGCAGGTCCTCGCTGACCACCAGCCAGAGGCGGTCAGTCCAGTCGCCCTGGTCGTTCGCCTTCCGGTAGTACCGCGAAGTGCCGTCGGCTCGGGAGGTCACCCACCCTTCCTCCGACAGGACCTTCAGATGCCGAGACACGGTCGACTGCGGAAGTTGAAGAATGGCAATGAGTTCGCTCACCGTCAGCTCATGTGACTCGAGGGCGAGCACGAGCCTTCCCCGGGTGGGGTCGGCGAGCGTTGTCAGGTGAGCGAGGGCTTGGGTCGTCATTCCATCCGTGTATGCGGATGGATAGATGTATTGCCGGGGGCGCTGAGTCAAGGGCCCTGGGACATTGTGACGATGTGTGGGCATGGGGTGGTCCGTGGCAAGACCGGAACCTCCAACGATCCACAGCTGTGTCACAGTTGGGACCGGCGTCACAAACTCCGGCCCGAAAGCCGCCAGATTGCAGCGGCTGCGCGCTGCTGGCGTCAGCGATTAGTTGCCGGGCTTGCCTCCCCTGACATTTCTCTCGCGAGTTAGTCTCGCCTGATGGTACCTGCCATGCGCGTCCTGACTGTTCTGCTCCTGGTCTTCTTCTCCGTCGGCGACGTTGGCGCCCAGCGCTTCGGCCCTGCGCCCAAGCGTCCCCGTCATGCCAGTGTCGCGGACACCAACGACGCCCGTGCCTACTTCCAGCTTGGGGTGCAGATGCTGGAGCAGGATCCCGACCTGGCCGCCGATGCCTTCTACTGGGCGGCCCGGATGGACCCGGCGAGTGGGGAGTCCATTTACGGGTACGCGGTCGGCACAGTGGCCCGCAACCGGTCGTTGCTCAACAATTTCATGCGCCGCGGACGCAATGGCGGCAACAAGGATCTTCGTCGCGTCGACTCGCTCCTGTTCCGTGCGCGGATCATCGACCCGTTCCTTTTCGAGCGGCTCGACCGCACCCTGTTCACGTTGTATGTGCGTCGTGCCATGGAAGACGACGCCCGCACCTCAGGCGGTCAGCTGAACCTCGCCGAGTTCAGCTTCGCCATGAACTCCTACCTGGGTCGCGCCGACCAGTTCACGCAGGCATGGGTCGCGGCCGCTGACGGGCGCAACAATGACGCCCTCCGGCTGTATGCCGACATCATGAAGCGGGAGAAGAAGAAGGCATACTACCTCATCGAGCGGGGACGCATCTTCGCCCGTACGGGAAGCTCGGACAGCGCGATTGCGTCCTTCCAGGCGGCTCTTACCGAGATGCGTGCCGCTGACGCCAAGGAGCTGGTGATTCTCTACAATTCCAAAGCAGTGCTGGAACACGGGATCGCGGTATTGCTGGAAGCCAATGACGACAACGATGGTGCTCGCGAGGCCTATGGCCGAGCCCTGCAGGAGGACCTCTCCTACTATCCGGCGCACCTGCGGCTGGGGCTCCTTGCCACGACGCTGAAGGATTCGGCAGCAGCGTTCAGCGAGATGGAGCTGGCGGTGCAGGCTGCGCCCACGGAGCCGTATCCGCATTTCATCTATGCCACATCCCTTGCCAGCTTTGGCGATGCGGATCGTGCGATCAGTCACTTGCAGGACGCGGTGAAGCTCGAGCCGATGTGGGCCTCGCCGTATTCGCTGTTGGCGCAGCTCTTCGAGCGCAAGGGCGACGGCGCCAAGGCGCTCGAGTCGTATGACGCGTTCTTCGCCCGCGCGGCACGATCCCATCCGCTCTACCAGCAGATCAAGACGCGCCAGGCCACGCTCAAGGACATGATGGGGATCAAACCGTGACGCCGCGGCGGATACTCACGTTAGGCGTGGTGGCCTGCATCGCCGCCCCCGCCCTGGTCGCGCAGGACACCACCCGGGTCGTCCGGCGGCGCACGGCCTACGACGATCTCCAGATGTTCAGCCAGGTGCTCAACCAGATCCGCACCAATCACCCGGATTCGCTGGATGCGCATGACCTGCTCATGGCCGCCATGCGCGCCATGGTGCGCGCCGCGGATCCGCATTCCTACGTCATCACGTCGGTGCCGCTGAGTGCGACCAAGGAGGCAGAACTGGCGTCGGGCAAGTCCGCGCCCGTCCCCCTCGACTTCGGTTTTGTCGATGACACCCCGGTGATTACCAGTGTGACCCCGGGGTCAGCGGCGGCGCGTGCTGACATTCTTCCCGGTGACCAGCTCGTGGCCATCGACGGGGCCCCCGTTCGGGCCCAGAGCAGCCAGGAACTCGCGCTGACTCTGTCTGGCCCTCGAAATTCCCAGGTCACGCTCTCGCTGGTGCGCCGCCGCTCCGACGGCACTCGCGTCACACTGCAACGTCTCGTCAAACGCGAACGTGTTGGAGAAGCCACCGCCGTACCAGCTGCCTTCATGTTGTCAGCCGGCACTGGGTATGTGCGCATCACGACGTTTGACAATGACAAGGTAGACGCCGATTTGCGCGCCGCGCTCGAACGACTGCAGTCACAGGGCATGGAGCGGCTGGTGCTCGACTTGCGGGACAATGGTGGAGGTCTGGTGGGCGAGGCCAGCCGAATCGCCGGCGAGTTTCTGCCCGCGGGGACGATTGTCTACACATCGAGCGGGCGCAAAGCCGAGTTGACCGATACGGGGCGCGTCAAACGCTCGTTCTGGAAGCAGGAAAAGCGCTACCCTATTGTGGTCATGGTGAACGAGGGAACGGCCAGCGCGTCGGAGCTGGTTGCGGGCGCACTTCAGGATCATGATCGCGCGCTGATCTACGGCCACCCCAGTTTTGGCAAGTCACTGCTGATGCGTGGCTTTCCGCTCTCCGACGGGTCGGTGATGATGCTCGTGGTGGGCACGATCCGCACCCCATGCGGACGCGCCATTCAGCGCGAGTATCGGGGCCTCAGCCAGGACGAGTATTATCGACGCGCCAGCGCCGCGCGTGACACCACCGGTCGGCCCTCGTGCACGACAACCGGCGGACGCCGGGTGTACGGAGGAGGTGGCGTCTTTCCCGATGTGGTCTCCACCATGGAGCGGCTCTCGCCGCGCTGGCTCGAATCCCTGCGGGAACAGGGTGTGACGCTCACCTGGGCTGGAGGGTACGTGGGAAGTTCAGCCGCACTCGGCACACTCGATGACTTCGCCCGAACGCTGAGCCTTCCGGCAGACGCCATCACCAACTACCGATCTGAAGCGGCGCAGCGCAAGATCGCCATTCCGCAAACGGCGGAGGCCGACACCCTGCTCCGCACTGAACTGATCAGGGGCATCGCGTACGCCAAGTGGGGAGAGCAGGGCGCCTTCCGGGTCGACGCGCTGCTGGACGCGGACGTGGCGGCAACTCTCAGCCTCTTCGACCAGGCGAGCAAACTCCCGGGTGTAGCCCGCTGACGGCTACCCCGTTGGCGTACCCGATGGCGGAGTCTGCCGCCATCGATCGAGCTCCCGCCGGACGGTGGTGACGAGTGCTTCTGTCGTGAACGGCTTGGGCATCATCGGACCGAGCGCCGTGAGAGCCTCTTCGAGATCGGGTTCGTTGCCCACGAAGCCCGACATGAAGACCAGCGGCAGGTCCTCCCGTTGCTGTCGCAGCGAGCGCGCCAGATCCAGCCCGCCCAGTTTGGGCATGACGACGTCGGTCAGCACGAGATCGATCATCGGGAGCTGATGCTGGGCGAGGTCGAGTGCCTCGCGCCCGTCGCGCGCCACCAGCACCTGATAGCCATTCATGAGCAGCGTGCGGCGCGCCACTTCACGAACGGCGGCTTCGTCTTCAACGAGGAGGACGGTCTCGTTCCCCGGGGCCCCGACTGGCGGCGGCACAACGGCCGGTCCGGTTTGGGGCGCCACCTGCGCGGGAAGCCAGACGTGCATGGTAGTGCCTTCACCCAGGACGCTCTCCACTTCAATCGTCCCGTCGTGTTGCACGACGATGCCGTGGCACACGGCGAGCCCCATGCCGCTCCCCCGGTCCACGTCCTTCGTGGTGAAGAAGGGCTCGAACAGACGCGCACGCACTTCGTCTGTCATGCCCGTTCCGGTGTCGGCGACGGACAGCACCACATAGGATCCCGCCGCAAGCAACCTGTTGCCGATGTTGCGGCTCTCGGCGAGGTGCTGCGCAACCACGCGCACGGTGATGCTGCCGCCATTTGGCATGGCGTCGCGTGCATTCATGACGAGGTTGATCACCACCTGCTCGAGCTGACGCCGGTCGGCCCGCAATCTCGGTAATCCGGCCGGGGTGATGGTCTCGATGCGAACGGTGTCACCGGCCGCCTGCTGCAGACTGCGGTCGAGCTGTTCGACCACTTCGCCAAGATCCACCTCGGCCCGGTCGCTGCCCTGGAGCCTGGCGAAGGTGAGCAGCTGACGGGTAATCGAGGCCACGCGCTCCCCTGCGCGCCGCACCTCCTGCAGATCCTGCAGCACAGCAGGTTGCCCACGTGCCGCCATGGCGGCCAACTCGGTGAAGCCGAGCACACCCGTCATGCTGTTGTTGATCTCGTGGGCCACCCCTCCTGCCAGTCGCCCGAGCCCCTCGAGCTTTTGCGCTTGCACCAGCTGCTGCTCGAGACGTTTGCGTTCGGCGAGTTCGCCGGCGAGTTCCGCCGTGCGCTCCTCGACGCGCCCCTCGAGGGTGGCCCTGGCCGCCTCGAGGTCGCGTGTTCGCTCTTCGACCACGCGTGTGAGCTCACGACCGCGCTGCTCGAGCCGGCGCTGGCGAACGCGCGCGACGCCGGCGGCAAGCCCAACACTGAGCAGGACGAGGCCGGGGATGAACCAGCCATACTCGTACAGGGCGAGGTCAACGGAGAAGGCAAGGCTGACGGGCCGGGCGGGCCAGCTCCCGTCTTCGTTGGCGGCACGAACATCAAGGCGATATCGCCCACCCCGGAGTGGACCTACCGATATCGTGCGCCGCTGACCCAGATCGACCCATCCGCTATCGAGTCCGTCAACGCGGTACTGTACCCGCGTTCGGCCAGGGACCAGCGCGTCCGTGGCCGCCACCACGAACTCCACGCGATTGGCATGTGCCGGGAAGGTCAGCCCATCGCGTATGGGTTGCGCCGTCCCATCGACGACCATGCGTTCGATGTGCATTTGCGGCGGCATCGTGTCGCGGGCGACTTGCCCCGGATCGACACGTACCACCCCGCCGTACGACGGAAGCCAGAGCGACCCATCCGTGTGTTTGTACAGCGCACTTTGGAATTCACTGTTGAACTCCGTCGTCGGCAGACCGTCCCCTCGATCGAAGCTTCTCACTTCCACCGACTGCGCCCGGCCACTGGCCACCGCTTCGAGATCACCGCGCGACACACGGGTCAGCCCGAAACTCGATGTGAGCCAGAGGAATCCGAGGTTGTCCTCGATGATGCCCAGGATTTCGCGATTCAGACGCGGGTCGAGGTGCCCGAGGGAGGTGATACGGTCCTCCCGCAACACATAGAGTCCCGAGTCGGCCGTTCCGATCCAGAGGTTGCGCCCCTGCGGCAAAACTGCCATGACATCAGGATCCATCAGCCCTTCGGCCGCACCATATCGTCTGACACGGCCGCCATCTGCGATGCTGATCCCTGGCCGGCCAAGGATGAGCCGTCCTTTGCCATCTCGCACCACTTCATGTGGGGCGTCGTCGGGGCCGAGCCCGAGTTCGCTGTTCACCTTGACGGTTCTGGTCCCATCAAAGCGGAACATGCCGTCGTACGTGCTCAGCCAGAGTGTTCCGTCGGCATCTTCCCACATGCCGAGTACTTCGGTTGGTGGGAGCCCGGCCAACTGCGCACGTTGCGGGCTGGTACCGGCTTTGAGGTCCCACAGCTGCTCTCCGCCGTGCGCGACGAGCAGCCCATCGCGATGCCGCCAGACCGCCGACGACACGCTGCGCGGCGACCGGCCTAACGCGGTTACAAATCGCTGGCCGTCCCACCGCACCACCGAGCCATCGTCCAGTGTGGCCCAGATGCCACCACGTCCGTCACCGCGGACCGCCCAGGTTGATCGTGCGGCGAATCCCTCGTTGAGAGTGGTGAAGGCACTTTTCTGGTAGCGATGCAGTCCGACGCCGGTCGCCACCCACATCCGGCCGCGACGGTCGGAGTGGAAGCCCCAAACCTGGCTGTGGCCCGGCGCGCCGGTGTCCTCGAGGTCGTGCAGTGCGGTGCCGTCCCACAACTTCACCCCCTGATCGGACGTGCCCAGCCAAATGGAACCGTCCACCGACCGGCCGAGCGCCCATACGGCATGTTCCACCGCCCCCTCTTTGGTGGACACCAGACGACCGGCGCGAGGGGTGCCGTTGTCGTCCTCTCGCACCTGCTGCATTCCCTGACGCGTGCCGAGCCAGAGCGCGTTGCCATCCCGGATGACGTCGTAAAAACGCTGCGCCTGCGGAAAGAGACTCGTCACGTCCGTGGCGCCCTCGCCCTCGGACCACGCCAGGGCGCGGCGTCCCGCCAGCCAGACGCGCCCGCGTGCGTCTTCCTCCAGTGAGTACACAAACGACGGACTGCCTTTCAGTGGCCGAAAGTGCGCGCCGTCGCCCACGTACGCTCCGGCTTCGGTTGCCACCCAGATCCGTCCGCGGCTGTCCTGGAGAACATCCCACACACCCGTGGCGGGCACTTGCGTGGTATCCACCAGACTGAAGCCATCGCGGTCCCGCACCACCAGCCCTCGCGACGTGCCCGTCCAGAGCCGCCCTTCCCGATCGGTCGCGACCGAAAGAACCCGGAATGAAAGCAGCTCGGGTGTGTTGTCGGGGGAGAAGACGGTGAAGTTGAGTCCATCGAATCGGACCAGACCCCGCCGTGTGCCAAGCCAGAGGTACCCATTGCTGGTCTGGGTCACCGCTGAGACGCGGGTCTCGGGAAGCCCCTGATCCGCTTCGTACGTCCGAAGAAACCAGGATCCGGCAGCCAAACGATCGGAAGCTCCGTTCGCCTGGCCGGTCGCACGCAACGGCCACACCAGGACCACCATCGCCACAATGCCCAGCACGCGCCCAAGGCGCCGTGCCATGGGTCGTAACGAGGAGTGCGGGACAGAGTGACCGGTCATTCAGAACAAGCTATGGGGTTGTCGTGGTGTGCTCATGACGAAGGGCCAAGCCCGAAACCACTCCGTACCTCTCCGTGACGGGACGCACACTACCGGTGCTGAGTTTCCTCCAATTTGTCCCATCCAGGGGTGGCCGTCGCTTACCGCGACCCGCTGTCGTCCCCCGATACACGCGCGGAATTCGCGTTAGTTTTCTCGCATGCTGCTCGACGCCATCCGCCAGTTACTCAGGCCTACGCAAACGGCGGGCTCTCCCGCTGCATCAGGCGCCGGCCCGGACCCGATCCATGTGGCCGCGTGTGCGCTCCTTCTCGATGTCGCGTGGGCCGACGGAGAGTTCTCGGCGCCGGAGCGAACGCACCTCGAGGAGGTGCTGAGTCGGCACTTTTCCCTCCCGCCGGCAGCGGGGCGTGACCTCATTGCCCTCTGCGAGCGCGAACGCGCCAACGCCGTCGATCACTTCCAGTTCACCCGTGTGCTGCGGGAGCAATACGACACGGGACAGAAGATGGTACTCGCCGAGATCATGTGGGGACTGGTCCTCGCCGATGGCCAGGTCGCCGAACATGAACATTATCTGACCCGAAAGATCGCCAACCTGCTGGAGCTCGAACCGGGGTATCTCTCCACGGCCAAGGCATCGGCGCAGGCCAGGGCCGGTACCACACCTGCTGACGAGAGTTAGTCAGTCAGCCAGCGCCACCAGCGGGCGAGGATCCCGGCCGATTGCATCGTCTCGGGATCGCGGCAGATCGGGCAGTTCCTCATGCGGGGCTCTACACCGAAGGTGAGTGTCACCGGGCCAAGTGCCACCGGGGTCTTGTTCACCGTGTCATTCACCGCGATGGTGAAGGTGAGGCGGTTGCCCTGGGCGATACCCGCCAGTTGCGCCGGCAACGATTCTCGCGCGACAGGAAAGGCACGCAGAGTGTAGCTCCCGCTCACCTGAAAGCGCCCATCGGCATCGAGGGCGATGGGGGCCGGAAAGTCACCGAGCGTGCACCCCATGTGGATGTGCACACCGTCCGGCCGCACGATGAGCCCGTTGTCGTCTGCGCCCCATGTGCCCTCGGCCACGCGGTCGGTTGGGAGGGGCGCGGTTCCGCTTTGCAGGGCGCAGCCGGCAACAAGCGCCGCCACAAGGGCTGGAATGAATGGACGAGTCACATGGATAGGACACGTCGCGGGGGCGACGCACCCCTACTGGGAGCCGGAGCCGACCCCCGCACCACCCTGCTACATTTGGCCCCAGACTCCAGCCCGCACCTCTGCGGGAATGCGCTCGACTTCACGGTCAGGAGAGGGATCATGCGAAGGGGTGTACTCGTCCTCGCGCTGCTGGCCTGCAATCGCGCCGGTCCAGCCACATCAGAGACCGAACGACGTAATGCCGCCGTGGGCGACACGGCCTTTGCCGCCGTCCAGGAACGAGGGGCGGTCGCCATGGGTGTGGACCAGTACACCTCCACGCACCAGTTCACCCCAACACCCGACGGTGGCATGATCGAGCTGCAGCGCGACACCGCTGACACCGCCGGCGTGATGCAGATTCGTTCTCACATGCGTCAGATCGCCGCCGCGTTTGGTACGGGGGACTTCAGTCTTCCGGGAATGGTGCATGATCAGGTTGTGCCGGGCACGGACAGCATGCGCGTCTACCGCGCGGTCATTGCCTACGCGGCCGAAGATCTCCCGCGCGGGGCGCAGGTGCGCATTACCACCGCCGAGCCCGCCGCCGTGCGTGCCATTCACGCCTTTCTCGCCTTTCAGCGGCAGGACCACAAAGCGGGGATGCATCACACACCCGCCCACTAGTTCACCGCAGCGGGCGCGACTGTCCCCGCCTGCCGTCCTTCAGCCGGTACTCCCGTGAGCCTCGTCATTCCGCGGCCTCTTCCCACAGACCATCACCCGTCGTTCCAGGCGGAGATCGACCTCGTGCCACACGTGGACGACTTCGGAGCGATGCTGGTGGAGCAGCTCGTCGCCACACGTATTCTGCTGGCCAAGTTCAAGTCGGTGCAGGGCAATGTGCGGTACGCGCCCGACAAGTGGAGCGTTCTCGAGGTGGTGGGTCACCTCGCCGACGTGGAGCGCGTGCTGAGCTATCGCGCCCTGCGCATTCTGCGTGGGGATGCAACGCCCTTGCCGGGTTTCGACCACGACGCGTACGTGCCCGCGGGCCAGTTTGGCACGCGATCGCTGGTGAGCATGCTGGAGGAGTTTTCGGCGGTTCGGGGCGCGACCATCAGCCTGGTACATGGCGCCCCGGACGATGCCTGGCATCGCCGCACCATGACCGGGCGCACCGAGACCACCGCTGCGGCGCTGTTGTATCTCATCGCTGGACACGAACGCCATCACCAGAATCTGCTGCGTGAGCGGTATCTCCCGTTGATGGGGCAGACCAATGGCAGCGGCAGCGCCTGACCTTTCCATATCCTCATCGCCAAACCAGATGCCTCGTACTTCCACACACAGTGATCGCGGCCCTGCCGCCATCGGCCCCTACTCGCAGGGAGTTTGGGCGGGTGATCTCCTCTATCTCTCCGGTCAGACGCCGATCGATCCGGCAACGGGGAAGCTGATCGAAGGAGATGTGGGTGCGCAAACGCACCGATGCTTCGACAACCTCGAGGCCATTCTCACGGATGCCGGGCTCTCGATGGATGACGTCATCAAGTGCAATGTCTACCTCACGACGATGACCGACTTTCCCGCGATGAATGCGGCGTACAAGACCCGCTTTGCCGCCCCCTTCCCGGCGCGTACGACGGTGGCCGTTGCGGGATTGCCGCTGAACGCGCAGGTGGAGATCGAGCTGGTGGCACGCCGCAGTCCGACGGGCTGACCGCGCCCTTCGGCTCACGACAGCCGTCAGACTTTCCACTCGCCTTGCGGCGCTGATGCGGCGCGCATAGGCTCCCCTCTAACACAGAGGGGAACATCATGCTCGATCGGGATGGCGGACTGCTGCGCGGGACACTCGATGTACTCATCCTCAAGGCCGTGTCCTGGGGACCGCAACACGGATACGGCATTGCCGAATGGGTGAAGCAGGCCACGGACGAACACCTGCTGGTGGAAGAGGGACCGCTGTACACCGCACTCCATCGTTTGGAGAAGCAGGGGTGGCTGGCCTCCGAGTGGGGATACTCGGAGAACAACCGCAAGGCGCGCTTTTATCAGCTCACCCGGTCGGGCCGCGCGCAGTTGCGCAATGAAGTGACCACCTGGGAACGCTACGTCGAGGCCGTCTCGCGAGCCCTTGCCATGAGTGGCCCCGCGCGTGCCTGACTCCGGCGGTCTGCGGCGGGCCATCGGCCATTCGCGCGCGTCCACGCTGGCGCGCGAGGTGGACGATGAACTCGCATTTCATCTCGAGATGCGCACCCGCCAGCTGATGGAGCGTGGACTTTCCCCGGACGAGGCCGCTCGCGAAGCACAGCGGCAGTTTGGCGACATGGCGCGAGTGCGTGCCGTGTGTGTCACCCACGATCAGGAGCGGCTGGCAGCCATGCAACGAACCTCGATGCTCGACGAAGTGCGGCAGGATCTGGCGTTTGCCGCCCGCAGCGCGCGACGCAATCCCCTCTTCACCGTGCTGGTCGCGCTGACCATCGCGTTAGGTGTCGGGGCCAACACCGCGATCTTTTCGCTGGTGAATGCGGTGTTGCTGCGGCAGCTCCCTGTGCGTGCGCCGGGAGAGCTGATGGTGGTGGGCGATCCGTCGTGGGTGGGGGCCGTGATGCACACCACCGACGCCAACACCACCATGTTCGGCTGGAGGACATATACCACACTGCGCCAACGATCGACCGCGTTTTCCTCGCTGATTGCCACGGGCCGAGTGAACCGGCTCAACGTGCTCACCGAGAGCGGGCAGGGCGAGGCCGATCATCCGCGGGGGCGCTTTGTCTCCGCCAACTACTTCCAGGCGCTAGGGGTGCCTGCAGCGCTTGGCCGCGTGTTTGATGGCAGCGAGGACAGCAGTATCGGCGGCGCGCCGGTGGTTACGGTGAGTCATGCCTACTGGACACGGAAGCTGAGCGCAGATCCCGGCGTGATCGGCCGGGAGATCGTGATCAACGACGCGCGGTTCACCATCATTGGTGTGACACCGGCGTCGTTCACCGGAGAAATTGTCGGCCAGTCGATCGACCTGTTCATTCCCGCCAGCATGTCGGCGGTGGTGCAGCCGAACAATGCCTGGATCAATGAACCCGATGCGCGGTGGCTCCAGCTCATTGGTCGCCGAAAGCCGGAGGTTACCGAGGCACAAGCCATGTCACGCACCAGTGACGAACTGCGGGCGGTGCTCGGCGAGGAGTTCTCACTCTCCGACAAGCAGCGACAGGAACTCGAGGTCCAGATCAGCGATGGGAGCCGTGGACTGTCGCGTATCCGCGCGAGCTTCGGGGAGCCATTGCTGGTGCTCCTGGCCGGCGTTGGATTGCTGCTGCTGCTCATTTGTGCCAACGTGGCCAACCTGCTCTTGTCGCGGGCGATGGCGCGCGGACGCGAAATGAGTGTGCGGCTGGCCATTGGTGCCGGGCGCGGACGTCTGGTGCGTCAGCTCCTCACCGAAAGTCTGGTGCTGGGTGTGCTTGGCGCGGGGCTCGGCCTGATCATGGCACGCTGGGGCAGCCAGGCGCTGGTCGTGCTCACGGCGCAGGGGGTGTCAGGGCCTCCTCCTGTCCAGATTCGGCTCGACGGGATCGTGCTCGCCTTCACGGCCGGGCTCTGTCTGCTCGCGGTCCTCCTCTTTGGCCTGGTGCCGGCATGGAGAACCGCGCAGGTCGATCTCGCCAGCGCGCTGCGGGCGGGCGCGCGCAGCATGCGCAGTGGTGGTGGCGGACGCCGGCTGACGTTAGGCAACGCTCTTGTGACGGCTCAGGTGGCCCTCTCCCTCGTTCTCGTGATGGGAGCAGCGCTCCTCGTGCGCTCACTCCAGAACGTCCAGCGTCAGGAGACCGGACTCGATCGCGATCATCTGGTGATCATGGATATCGACGCGCGCACCCGGGGGTACAGCGACGAACGCCTGGTGACCTTCGCGCGTGCCTCCATGGAGCAACTGGGGCGCGTGAATGGTGTCACCGGGGTCACGTGGTCGGAGCACGGCATCTTCAGTGGGTCCAACAGTCAGACCACCATCACGGTGCCGGGCTTTACCGCGGTGCAAGAAGACGACACGGTGTCGTCGTACGACCAGGTCTCGGCCGGCTATGTGGCCGCCATCGGAGGACGACTCCTCCGGGGTCGCGATTTCACCGAGGCCGACATCTCGGGACGTGCGCCGGTGGCGATGGTCAACGAAACGATGGCCCGCTTCTACTTCGGATCGGCCGACCCACTCGGCCGCAGCATCAAGCTCAATGATTCAGCCACCGTGCAGGTGGTTGGCGTGCTGGCCGATGTGCGTGACCAAACACTCACCGGCCCCGTCGAGCGACGCTTCTACCTCCCGATCACCGGGAGTGCGTTTGGCACGGCCGGGAACTTCGTGGCGATTGTCCGTACCTCGTCGGACCCCGCCCTTCTTCTCCCGCAATTGCGCTCGGCGGTGCAAGGCGTGGACGCCCAGGTGGAGATGGATGCCAAGCCCCTGTCGGTACTGATGTCGGAGTCGGTGCGCGAAGAACGGCTGCTCGCCCGTCTCTCGGCAGCGTTCGGATTCGTGGCCTTGTTGCTGGCGTCGATCGGGTTGTATGGCGTGATGTCGTACGCCGTCTCCCGGCGGACAGGAGAGATCGGGTTGCGAGCCGCGTTAGGCGCGGGGCGTGGGCTGGTGACTCGCATGGTGCTGATCGACGCCCTGTGGCTGGTGGGGATCGGGGTGGTCATTGGTGTGCCGGCAGGAATCGGTGCCGGACAGCTTTTGCGCTCGCAGCTGCGCGGTGTGAGCGTGGCCGACCCGGTGTCGATCGCGGTGGGGCTGGCCGTGCTCGTGGTGTGCGCCGTCATGGCGGCGCTGGTGCCGGCGGTGCGTGCCGCGCGGGTGTCGCCCCTGGTGGCCCTGCAGCGGGACTGAGTAACCCCGGGATAGACGGCGCGGGAGACGCCAGGTCGTCATCCCGCGCTCGCGTGAGTCCTAACGAGGAGTCGGAGCCGTCGTGGTCGAATCACTCTGCGTGCGCAGGAAGTCCAGCAGCAGCGGGTTCACGACATCAGTCCGTTCCATGTGTGGCAGATGTCCCGCCTTGTCGACGGCGTGAAATTGGATCTGCGGAATGGCCGCCTTGATTCCCTCCGCCATGGCAATGGGCACGGTCTGGTCTTCCTTGCCCCAAATGAGGAGAGCGGGCTTCTGTGTTCGGCCCGCCGCTGCGTACAGCGAATCGAGCACCGTACCTGCAGCGGCAATTCGGGTGCGGAGGAGGGCACGCCCGAATCCCGCGTATTGCATCTGGACGCGATAGCGATCGGGCCAGTCTGGCCACTTGGCAGGTGCCACGAAGTCGGTGAGCTGTCCGTCCGCCATGCCGGGTACCGCCATCGCCTGCCACAGCAGCTCACCAACGACCGGCAGCGACATGTACCAGGGCACTCCTCCCATGGTCCCCGCCGCGGGGTCCACGAGGGTGAGCGATTTCACCCGCTCCGGATGACGCGAGGTGAAGCCGGCCGTGATCGGTCCGCCGAACGAAAGCCCCATGAGGTGCACGGGTTCGCGCCAACCTAACGAGTCGAGCATGTCAGTCAGCTGACGCTCGAACAGCTCGAGGTCATAGGCCGTGTCGGGACGGTCGGAGAAGCCGCGGCCGAAGGTGTCGTACCGCGCTACCCGGTACCCGGCCACCGTGAGGGCGACCGCCGTGCTGTCCCAGATGTACGAGGGTACCGAGAAGCCGTGGACCAGCATGACCCGCTGACCCGTCTCCGGACCCTCGAGTTTGTAGTGCGTTGCCCCATCCCGCAGGGTGAAAAAGGCCCCAAGCGCCTGCGCGCGCGTAGTGGCATCGAGCGCGAGGTGTTCGGGATCGCGGGCCTTCAGGTACCCCACCAGCCCCACGATCAGGCCGAGGGTGATGAGCAGGAGACGGCGGAGCATTTGGTTGGGGCGAGAGGAGTGGGAGCGAAGGATGGCACTCATCGGCTCCGGGAGCCAACCCGGTTGTTGCGCGAGCGGCGCGCCGACCCGCGGGGAAGAGAAAGGCAACTTGACCGGCTCCAGCTGTTGCGTGGCACGGGCTGTTTGGCGCAGTGTATCTCCACGCGGATTCAGCTGGAGGATTTCCGTGAAAAGACCCTGCCTGTTCGCCCTCGGACTGCTGACGGCTACCGCAAATGCTGCGGCGCAGGGGCGTGTCGTTCGGCCGCCTCAGCCGGCTGGCCCGATTGCTGTGACACTCCCTGCTCCGCCGCCACAGGCTCCCCCTCGCTACGACACGTTCCGGCGCGAGCGCGACGTGCAGGTCGGCTGGCGTGGGCTCTGGAATGTGCCGTACGTCGTCACCTCGCCGCAGGTCGTGCAAACCGTGCCTTCGACCTACGCAGTACCCTACTACTACCCGGTGCCGGTCGCACGGCGGGTACGCGAGCCTGAACCGCGCCCCGCCCCTGTTCCCTATGATCCGTCGCGCTCCCGCATGGTGGTAATCGGGAGTGGCGCCGACGGCGGCGGTGGTGTGTTGCGGTGGCAACGACTCGGTGGCGATTCCGTGCGCGTGACATGGCTCGGGGCAGCACGCGCTGTGAGCAGTGCCAAACTGGTCATCGCCGACAGCCTCCAGACCGAACTCGTCGCCCGTGGCGCCGACGCGCTCAAGCCAGTGGTGCTCATCGCGCGACCGGCGGCACAAGCCGTCTATGTCGGCGTGGCGGTCACTTTCGCCGACGGTGCGATGCACACCACGCTGGTGCCACTCACGCCTCGTTAGGTGCGCTGGCCTTCGTCGCTGCTCATCGGAGGTGTCACCGGACTGGTGACCGCGGTGGCCGGTGGCTTTGCCGCCAAGGCCGGCATGGAATGGCAGAAGGTCTCCAGCATGGAGGGCGCCCAGGGTTTTGCCCTGGCGTTCATCTTCCTGCCCCTCGCTTTCCTGGGTGGCCTGGCGGTCGGGACCCGTCTCGCCCGCCACGGACCCGACGTGGCCTGATTGCAGGGCTGGGACGCCTGGCCGTCTCAGTGGCGAGTTCCCTCGGCACCTCCCGGGGGCTGAGGGTCGCGCACCCGGCTCAGCGCCCTACCCCCGCAAAGCGTAGGAGTTAGGTTCGCCCACCTCACGTTTTGCTTCCATGCCTCATTCGCTGGTTCGACGGCTGATCCTCGTTGCACCCCTGCTCGCCGGGCTCGGCTG
This sequence comes from uncultured Gemmatimonadota bacterium, assembly GCA_902826615.1. Taxonomy (GTDB): domain Bacteria; phylum Gemmatimonadota; class Gemmatimonadetes; order Gemmatimonadales; family Gemmatimonadaceae; genus RBC101. Next base: position 451,296 of record CADEFN010000001.1, on the reverse strand, counting down.
TGCGTCGCGCACGGCCGCGCCCGCGCTCATCGGCATCCCCGCGCTCAAGCACACCGCGGCCGACGTGCATTTCATGACGGGGATGATTCACCACCACGCACAGGCGGTGCTGATTGCCGGCTGGGCCCCGTCCCACGGCGCCAGCGCGGAGCTGCAGCGCCTGTGCGAGCGCATCGTGGTGGCGCAAACCGACGAAATCGCGTTGATGCGCACCTGGCTCAAGAGCAAGGGCGCGCCGGTTCCGGAGGCGACGCCGGGGCCGATGAAGATGACCATGAACGGCATGGAGCACGACATGCTCATGCCCGGCATGCTGGACGATGCCGAGGTCAAAGCCCTCGACGCCGCACGAGGTCCCGAGTTCGACCGGCTCTTTCTGCTCGGCATGATCAAACACCATGAAGGCGCCATCACGATGGTGGACGAACTCATGGGCTCGCCGGGCGCCGCGCAGGATGAAACCGTATTCCGCTTTTCCTCCGATGTGGTCGCCGATCAGACGACCGAAATCCGTGTCATGCAGCAGATGCTCGCCGCTCGCGGGCACGCCGTTCCACGTTAGGCAACCTCAAGGAGTCTCATGTTTCCATCGACGCTGTTGTTCCGCTATTCGCGGCTGGCGGCGGCGGGTCTCGCGCTGACGGCTTGCGCGCGTACCGCCACCGTGGTCTCCTCGCCGGCTGCGCCCGAGCGCGATCCACGGGTCGGCCTCAAGTCCGGGTTGCACGACGCCGGTGAGGCCATCTCCAACCTCGCGCTGCTCTCCACCGCCAAGTCACCGCAGGGATTTGCCGGCGTCACCAACTCCGACCTTGCCTTCAGCGGCAAGTACGCGATCCAGGGGAACTACAACGGCTTCATGGTCTGGGACATGACCAATCCCAGCCGCCCCTCCCTGGTGAAGTCGTATCTCTGCCCGGCCTCGCAGAGCGACGTCTCGGTCTACAAGAACCTGCTCTTCGTATCGTCCGAGGGACTTGGTGGACGCCTGGACTGCGGCACACAGGGTGTGAAAGACACCGTGAGCAGCGAGCGCATTCGCGGCATTCGCATCTTTGATGCGACTGACATGGCGAACCCCAAGTACATCGGGAATGTGCAAACGTGTCGTGGATCGCACACGCACACGGTGGTCGAAGATCCCAAGGACAAGGACAACGTCTACATCTACATCTCGGGTTCAGCCGGCGTTCGCTCGCCGCGTGAGCTGCCGGGATGCGCGGGCACCAATCCCGACAACGACCCCAACTCTGCGCTCTTCCGCATCGAAGTGATCCAGGTTCCGCTGGCGCGACCGCAGGACGCGAAGATGGTCAACAGCGCCCGGATCTTCGAAGGACTCACGGCGCCGGCGCGCCACGCCGACATCATGACCGCGGCGGATTCGGCTCGCATGGCTGCACGCGCCGCACAGGCGGGCCCGCGTCCCGCTCGTCCCCCCGCCATGCGCGGTGGTGGTCCCACGCAGTGTCACGACATCACGGTCTACCCGTCGATCGGGCTCGCCGGTGGCGCCTGTGGTGGATACGGACTGCTGCTGGACATCAGCGATGTGAAGAACCCGATTCGTATCGATGCCGCGGCCGACTCCAACTTTGCGTTCTGGCACTCGGCGACGTTCAACAACGACGGCACCAAGATCCTCTTCACCGATGAGTGGGGCGGCGGCAGCGCGCCACGTTGCCGGTCGACCGACAAACCGGAGTGGGGAGCCAACGCGATTTTCTCCATCGTGAATCGCAAGCTCAAGTTCCACTCGTACTACAAGATTCCAGCGCCCCAGACCAACACCGAGAACTGCGTGGCCCACAACGGCTCGCTGATTCCGATTCCGGGCCGCGACATCATGGTGCAGGGATGGTATCAGGGTGGCATTTCCATCTTCGACTGGTCCAACCCCGACAAGCCGATCGAGATCGCCTATCACGATCGTGGTCCGGTGAGCGACTCGTCCCTCGTCAGCGGTGGGTCGTGGTCGGTCTACTGGTACAACGGCACCATTGTCTCGTCCGAAATCGCGCGCGGCATGGACATGTTTGACATGCGCCCGAGCCAGTTTGTGTCACAGAACGAAATCGACGCTGCCAAGACGGTTCGCTGGACGCAGCTCAATGCCCAGGGTCAGCCAAAGATCTCCTGGCCGCCCAGTTTTGCCCTGGCGCGTGCGTTCGTCGATCAGCTGGAGCGTAACAAGTGTCTCTCGGCAGCGCGTATTGCTGCGGTGCGCACGGCACTGAGCGGGGCCGAGCGGTCAAACGCGGCAGCACGCCAGACCACACTCACCAGCCTCTCCACCGAACTGGCCGGTGAGGCAGCGGGGTCGTGCGACGGCAAACGTGTCCGGATGTTGTCGGACGCCATTCGCGATTTGTCGATCGTCAGCTGACGTCGCCACACAGAGTCGCCCCGGAGCCTGGCACATCAGGTTCCGGGGCGATTTTCTTTGCGGGGTTAGGGCGGTCAGGCGGGTGGAGCGTGCGAGTCAGGGCGCTTCGCGCTCCATGCGGCCGTCGTGATACACCATCACACCGGCACTGGTGTGGTAGAGCAGGAGTGTCGCGTCGCGACGACCGAACTTCTGCATGAGGTCGAGCATGAGCTCGACATCGCCATCCCACGGATAGCCGAACACCACGTCGAACTCCTCGAGTGCCCGACCCATCTGCACGTAGCCGGAGTCGCCCACGCCAATCGTGCTGGTGTATCCCGGATCGTGTGGCGACTGCCAGCGATAACCGGCGGGCAGAAAGCTCGCCGCGATAAATTTCGCCCCCGAGTTGTGCTTGGCCGCCAGCTCGCGTGCTGTCCGCACGAGGTCGGTGTCGAGCTCGATGCCATACGCCTCACAGCCCAGTACGTCAGCCATGATCGTGATGACACCGTTGGCCGAGCCCCACTCGAGGAAGCGAAGCCCTGGGCGGCAGTGCCGTTCGAGCGCTCGCCGAACGACGTCGTAATCCGACGCGACAAAGGGGTGGAAGTCCCGCTCCCGCACGGTGAGATCGAAGTTCTCCCAGTGTGCCCAGCCCTCCGCGCACACGGCATCGAGCCTGGCGCTCAACGCCGGGTCCATGCCTCGTGCACCACCATTCTCATCAGCCATGAAAGGCAAGGTAACCCCGTGCGCGGGCAAATCAGGTAAAGGCGCAGTTTCGCGGTAGTGCCTCGCAGTCATTCGACCCTACTCGAGGGGTGTGAGTTTGCCGAGGATGGTGGGAAAGAACTCCGTCACCGTTGGATGCACCGGCAAGGCGTCGCGCAGCACTTCATATGGAGCGCCTGCGGCCATCATGGCGCCGATCACCTGCACAATTTCGTCGGCCCCGATTCCGAGGAGGGTTGCACCGGCGAACAGGTGTGAGTCGGCATCCACCAGCACACGGATGACCCCGGTTGTCTCGCCCTCTTCCTTGGCGCGGCTGACCAGCTTCATCTCGTGGGACGCCGTGAGGAATCGACGACCGGTCGTCATCAGTTCGCGTGCCTCGCGTTCGGTGATGCCCACGCGCCCCAGCGGGGGGTCGGTGTACATGGCATAGATGGTCACGCGGCCATCGGCTGTTCGTTCGCGACCGTCGAGATTGGCGAGCACGATCTCGTGATCCTGGTAACTGGTGTGCGTAAATGCTCCGCGTCGGTTGATGTCACCAAGGGCCCACACACCCGGAACAGCAGTCTCCAACCGACCGTTCGTGGCGACAAAGCCGCGTTTGTCGGGCACGAGTCCGATGGTATCGAGCCCGAGGGTGTCGGTGTTGGGCACACGCCCGGTGGCCACCAGCACATGCGACCCGCGAATCTCACGTGTCGCGCCGTTGGCGCGCGCGCGAATGGTGAGGACGACATCTCCGTCCACTGCGCGCGCGGACTCGGTGTCGTGACCGGCGTGGATGGTGACGCCCTCCGCCTCCAGCATGGCGGCAATGCGGAGCGAGGTGTCGGGATCTTCGCGTGAAGCCACCACCTCACCGTGCTCCACAATCGTGACCTCACTCCCTAAACGGCGAAAAATCTGACCGAGTTCGAGCCCGATGTAACTGCCACCCAGAATGAGCAGGTGCCGCGGTTGCTCCCGTATCGCAAGCAGTGAGTCGTTTGTCAGATACGGCAGCTCGGTCAGGCCGGCGATGGAGGGCACCAGGGGACGTGTGCCCGTGTTGAGATACACGGTCGTCGCCTCGAACATCCGATCCCCCGCCCGGACGACAAATCGCCCGTCGCGGCGACCATCCAGACGCGCCCATTCCCGGACCAGCTCGACGCCGGGGGTGGTTTCGAGCCACCGCGTGAGGCCCGCGTTCGACCCGCTGACCACACCAGCCGTTCGCTCCATCGCCGCCGCAAAGTCCACCTGCACCGGCCCGGTGATCACGCCGAACTCGGCGGCGCGACGTGCCATGTGCGCAACCCGTGCGCTCTTTCGGAGGGTTTTGGTTGGTGTGCACCCGTAGTTCACACAACTCCCGCCGATCCGCCCTCCCTCGAAGACGGCGACGGATTGTCCACGCCGTGCGAGCGCGACGCCAAGTGCGGGCGCCGCCTGACCAGTGCCGATGATGGCGACATCCACTCGCGTGATCCCGTCAGGCATGGGCCAGGCCCTCCAGCAACACCACCCAGAACCAGGAGCGCTCGTCGGTCCACCACTCTCGAACGGCAAAACCCGCCGGGCCAACGACCGCCTCCAGCCGGGCGGCATCGTACTTGTAGGAACTTTCCGTGTGGATGGTCTCGCCGCGTTCAAACGACACCGGTGTGCCGCCCACCGTCACCGTGTGCGTCACCAGCGCCTCGAGGTGCATTTCAATGCGGCTCTCGGCGTCACTGAAAAACGCGCGATGTGCAAAGTGTGTCAGATCAAACGTGGCCCCCAGCTCGCGATTGAGGTGTACGAGCGCATTGCGGTTGAAGGCCGCCGTCACGCCTGCACGATCATTGTAGGCATCGTGCAGTACCTGCGGGTCCTTGCGGCGGTCGACGCCGAGGATCATCGCTCCACCGGGACCGATCGCCGTGCGCACACGCTTGAGGAATGCGGTGGCCTCGGCGGGATGGAAATTGCCGATGGTCGAACCCGGGAAAAACGCCACTTTGCGTGACCCGGCCGGCAAATCGGGAAGGGTCAGGCGGGTGGTGTAGTCGGCGCACACGGGCAGCACGCGGAGCCCCGGATATTCTCGGCGCCGTTCGGATGCGACACGCGCCAGCTGCTCGCTGGAGATGTCGACGGGCACATAGGCAGCGGGCGACTCGAGCGCATCCAGAATCAGGCGTGCCTTGATTGCCGCGCCACTTCCGTACTCGATGAGCGCCACGTTGGGCCCCACACGCTCGGCGATATCGCGCGCGTGGGTTCGGAGAATGGCGAGCTCGGTGCGGGTGGGGTAGTACTCCGGCAAACGTGTGATTGCCTCGAACAACTCGGCACCCGTGGCGTCGTAGAAGTACTTGGGGGACAGCGTTTTGGGTGCTGCGCGCAGACCGGCGAGCACGTCTTCGCGCATGCTGCGCGAGGCTCCGGGCTCGGGTGCGCGTGCTCGGCGCCATGCCATGCGGGTGGTCATGCGCCCTCCACCAGTCGAATGCCGGTGAACTGCCATCGGGCATCACTGGGAAAGAAGTTGCGATAGGTCAGTCGTGCATGAGACGACGGTGTGGCGCACGAGGCGCCACGCAGCACCCACTGATCGCACATCCACTTGCCGTTGTACTCCCCGATCGCCCCGGCACTCGGCGTGTAACCCGGGTAGGCCACGTAGCTACTCTGCGTCCACTGCCACGCATCGCCGTAAAGTTGCGACATCCCCTCGCCGGCCGTGCCCGGATGCATACGTCCATGGTCGACAAAGTTGCCTTGCAGGGGAAAGGCCCGGGCCGCCACTTCCCACTGCATCTCCGTCGGCAAACGGTGACCACTCCACCGCGCGTAGGCGTCCGCTTCGTAATAACTGAGATGCGTGACGGGTGAGGCAAGATCGAGTGGTGCATCGCCCGCGAGCGTGAACTCTGTCCAGCCGTCCTGAGACTCCTGCCAGTAGAGTGGCGCGGTCCAGCCGTTATCGCGCACGGCCACCCAACCACTGGAAAGCCACAGTGGGGTACGCCGGTAGCCCCCGTCGTTGATGAAATCCAGGTATTCCCCGTTGGTCACCAGCCGTGTCCCGATGCGGAATGCGTCAAGAAACACGCGGTGTGACGGGCCTTCATTGTCAAAGGCGAAGTCGGTGCCCTCATGACCAATGCGATAAAGCCCTTCCTCGACGCCGTGCCATTGCAACGGTGGCACGCGAGGCGTCCGCGGAAGGGGCGCCCGATAGGCCGGGTGCAGGGGATTCATCCAGAACACATGCTTGATGTCGGTAAGCATGAGTTCCTGATGCTGCTGCTCATGGTGGATGCCCAGCTCGATGATCTTCCACGCCGGGTGCGCCTCATCTCCGTCAAGTCGACCAATCAGGGCGAGCACCGCGTCGGTGACATGACGTCGATACTGGAACACTTCATCTACCGTGGGGCGTGTGACGAGCCCTCGCTGCGCGCGGCAGTGACGCTCACCCGCCTGGACGTAGTACGAGTTGAAGAGGTACGCGTAGCGAGGGTTTGGGGAGCGATACCCAGGCTCGTGTTGATCAAGCAGAAAGGTCTCGAAGAACCAGCTGGTGTGCGCGAGGTGCCACTTGGTGGGACTCACGTCGGCCATGCTGCTGACCACGTAGTCCTCCACCTGCAGCGGCCGGCAAAGTGCCTCCGTGTGCGCCCGGGTTTGTGCAAAACGCTCGGCAAGCGAGCTCTTGCGCGCTGCGTAGGTCGCGGTCTCCAGGAGCATGGGGGTATCTCTCGGGTCAGGGCAGGAGAGGGCAGGCGCGCTGGCGCGTGCTGAGAGGCTGCGGGTGCAGAAGGCCAGGGAAGGCAAAAGAGTTCCCCTGAGCGTGCCACGAGTGTGTGACAGAAGTGGGTTTTGGGGAGGCCTTGGCGGCCCGGGCCAGCCGGCTTTACCGCCGAGTCCATCCGGCGAGCCCGTGCTGCGAAGCCCCGTAGCAGCGGTAGATTCGGCGCATGAACCTCCCTCTTCATCGACGCAGGGTCTGCGGCGTGCTGCTTCTCGCTGCCTGCACTGCCCCTGAAACGGCGCCGGGTGACCCCGTTCCTGTGGAGTGGCGCACGGCGCACGTGGCCGCAGTGGCAGAATCAGATAGCGCCATGGTGGTGAGCGCGTCGCCGTATGCGACCCGCATCGGATTGGACGTGCTGCGCGCGGGTGGCAACGCGATCGACGCCACAGTTGCGGTCGCCTTTGCGCTCGCGGTGGCGTATCCCACGGCGGGCAACATCGGGGGTGGCGGCTTTATTGTGGCGCGCATGGGCCAGGAGAGTGCGGCCCTCGATTTTCGCGAGACCGCGCCCGGAGCGTCCAGCCGTGACATGTATCTCGACGCGAAGGGCGACCTCACCGACAAGAGCTGGACGGGGGCACTCGCCGCTGGTGTTCCGGGGAGTGTTGCCGGACTCTGGGCCGCGCACCAGAAGTACGGGTCCCTTCCATGGAAAGCACTCGTCGCGCCGGCCATAGCACTCAGCGACACGGGCTTTGTAGCAGACTCGGCGTTTGCAGAAGATCTGCTGTACGAACGCGAGACACTCGCCCGCTTTCCCGCCACCGCGCAGCTGTACGTGCCTAACGGGTCGCCGGTTTCTGTGGGGTCGCGGTGGCACAACACGGATCTTGCCGGTACACTGAGACGCATCGCCGATGGTGGGCGGGATGGGTTCTACCTCGGTGAGACGGCGCGGCTGGTGGAAGCCGAGATGCAACGGAGCGGCGGTATCATCTCCCGCAGCGACCTCGCGAAGTACCAGCCCATCTGGCGGGATCCGGTGACGTTCAGGTATCGCGGGCATGAAGTCGTCTCGATGCCCCCGGCGTCGTCCGGCGGACTCACTCTGGCGCTGATGGCCAACATCCTCGGCGGGTTGGACCTCGGCGCGATGGGATGGCACTCCCCTGATGCCATCCACGCCATTGCGAGCGCGGAGCGTCTGGCCTTTGCGCGCCGCAACACGCTGCTGGCCGACCCGGCGTTCGTGAAAATTCCGCTCGAGTCATTCCTGTCGCCCGACACGGCCGCTGCGTTGCGTGCCTCGATCGGCGCGGTACCGGTGGCCATCGCCGCCGATTCCGTGGTGAAGAACACCAAACGACACACAACGCACTTCAGCATCGTGGATGCTGCGGGGAATTCGGTGGCGATGACGACCACGCTTAATGGTGGCTACGGGTCGCGTCTCACGGTGACGGGCGCTGGCTTTCTGCTCAACAACGAGATGGACGACTTCACGACCCGCGTGGGCGCAATCAATGGCATGGGGCTGCGGCAAGGCGAAGCCAATGCCATCGCGCCCGGGAAGCGCATGTTGTCGAGCATGACCCCCACCATCGTGCTCGACTCCGCCGGTAGGCCCCTGCTGGTGACGGGCGCCTCTGGTGGTGCGCGAATCATTACGGCGGTGGCGCAGGTGCTCTTCGATCAGCTGGACTTCCGGCAGCCGTTAGGCGCGTCGATGGCGGCGCCCCGCTTTCACGCCCAGGACTTTCCCGATTCCCTTCTGCTCGAACAGGGTGGCTACGACAGCACCCTCGTGCGTGCCCTGGCTGCCAAGGGTCATCATCCGTCGCCCACCACACCATGGCAGTACGAGTTTGGGTGGGCGCAGAGTATCGTGCGTGTGAATGGTCGCTGGCAGGGCGTGAGTGAGCCGCGCGGTCACGGCCTGGCGCGGGGGTACTGATGGCGCTCAACGCCACGATGGCCACTTTCGAGATTGCGCTCAACGACTCCGACCGTCATGTGTACGAGGAGTTGTCGCTCAAGGTGGCACAGCACCCGTCAGAAACGCCGGAGTATCTGTGGACTCGCGTGCTGGCCTACTGCCTCGAGTACACCGAAGGGATCGCCTTCTCCAAGGGAGGGCTCTCCGACACAGAGGAGCCAGCCATCACCGTGCGCGACCTCACCGGGTCACTGCGCACCTGGATCGAGATCGGCGCTCCCGACGCCGCTCGACTTCACAAAGCGAGTAAAGCAGCTCCGCGAGTGGCGCTCTACACCCACAAGGATCCGCGCGTACTCTTGCGTGGTTATGAGGGAGCACGCATCCATCGCTCGGAGGAGATCGACGTGTACGCTGTTCCGCCCGAGCTGCTGGACGAACTCGTCCCTCATCTTGACCGCCGAGTTCGGTGCAGTGTGTCGGTCAGCGGCGGTGAGTTGTTCATCGACTTTGCTGGTGACGTTGTGCAGGGCGCACTGGAACCGCTGCGCCTCCCGACGTGAGTCCCTCAGTCATCCAGGCGACTGACAGCGGGATCAGGCGCGTCGCTCACTACAAAACCGCACTGCATGTTGCGCTGGCGGCAGCCGCTATTGTGGCAATCATGATGATTGTGGGCGAGCTCCGGCGCGATGCGTCGCACACCACGAAAGCGCTTGGGGTTGGTGTGCGAGTTGTGTGGCTACTGCTCTTTGCCTGGCTCGCGCGTGTCGTGGGTCGGCTGCACTGGGGAGAGGACGTCACATGGTTCGCCGGGAGATGGGTGCCGACGCGCGAGGTGAGCGAGCTGGTTGGGCTGGCGGATGCGCGGTACGCACCCGTGGTGGAGCATCGCGATAGCCACAAAGGGGTCATCTTCTGGTGCGCCACGATCGGACTGCTCGCGCTCGTCACGATTCCGGGAGCTGCCCTCCACTACGCCGAGGAACCCCTCTATTCGGCATCGGCCTTTATCGGAGCGTGCGTCGTGCTGGTCTTTCTCGCCCACACCACGCTGACCACATTCTCACGTGTCATCCGGATGGACGACGCCGGGTTCAGCGATGGGTCAGTCTTTGAGATACGTCGCGTGCCGTGGGGCGCCCTCGCCCATTTCAATCGGGTGAATCTCAACGCCGCGGCCCAGCGGGACTACGACCTCAATCGGCATCGTGCCGGGCGCAGCTCGAGTTCTCGGCCCATTGACCTGTGGGTCTGGAAGCTCCTCAGCGCTGATGGCGAGGAGATCGTGCGGCTGGATGACGTCATGGCGCCTCCCGAAGCCTTTGCGCAGCTCCGCGCAAAAATTGGAGAGTACGCGACCGTTGAGGATGGGCGCTCTGATCTCGTCATGCCGTCGGAAGACGACGAGGAAGACGAAGGCGACGCGTGACGGCGAGAGGGACGTCACCCCTCTCGCGCCACTGCCACTGACGTTCTTACTTCCCCGGCTGGTACGTGCGCTCGGTGTGACCCGTGAGCTGCGACGGATAGAAGTACACGTCGCGCAACTTGCCCGTCGCGTACCGCTCGGCCTGGTCGTTGAAGTGCTTCGAGGCCGGGTTGCCGCTTTCACCACCCGCGGTCACGGCGCGCGCACGCACACTGTCACCAAACTCCACCACGGCGACAAAACTGTTGCCGCTGGTGCCATAGAGCTTCTTCGTCTTGAAGGTGCGTGCCCCGAACGAGGCTAACGACCCCCAGCGAGACGAGGTAAAGGCGACGGGAATGCTGGCGCCCGCGTCGTCGAACGGATGCACGATGTCAGCGGTGAGACGCTGGAAGCGGTTGATGTCGCCCCATGGCGTCTTCCAGTTCCCGAAGTCGGCGGTGAGCTGGCCCACGGCGGCGGCGAACGCGGCAAGCCTCACCTGCGGCGACGCGCGCTTCGCCATGAAATCATAGATCGACATGTCCTCGCTTTCGGCGTCGGCACGGACGGCACGCCACAGCTCCTCGCCCCAGTACACGGCAAGGGAGGTCGGAACTGACGTCGCGCTCCATCGGTAGTCCCATTCACGCAACGCGGCCACCGGTTCGGCGAGCTGCCCCTTGAGTGTGTCCGAGGCCGGCGCCTGGTCCCACGCCTGCAGCAGCGTGGGGATCAACGATTCAAAGGCCGGCAGGTAGCTGTCGTACGCCGCCGCGATCAGGGAGTCCAGCGTGAAGTTCTTGCGCCCCGACAACACGCGAATGGCATGAAGGCCACGCGGGTTCTCCAGGTTGAGGTCCATGTACGACGGGTAGTCCTTGCGACGCGGGCTCTGGGGACCGGCCGCGGAGTAGGGCCAGTTGTTGGTGTTGTACACCCAGCCGATGGCGGGGTTGAACACGTTGGGGCTCTCGTCGATGCCGTGCACGCCGTTCCACTCGGTAGCCGGCGTGGTGCCGTCCACCGGCTGTCGCCAGTTGAACTTCAGGTCGCGCTTGGGCACAAAGTTCGCATGGAAGTAGGCAAAGTTGCCCTCGGCGTCGGCAAAGAGGGTGTTGTTGGAGGAGTTGGTGTGCAGCTCCATCGTCTCGCGGAATTCCTTCAGGTTGGTGGCCCGCGTCCGATTGTACGACTGCTGCAGCGCTTTCAGCGGCTCCTGCATCAGCCGCACCGATATCCACTTGCCATCGACGGCACGCACCACCGGTCCGTGATGGGTCCGGAACACGCGGACCTTGCGTTGGGCCATGCCGGTTTCTGTCTTGTAGGGCAGCACGATCTCCTGCGACGTCACGGCGCGCTCCTCGGTGCCGTAGCGATAGACATACCCCGAGTCCTTCGTCGACACGCTTTCGGCGTATTCGTCGATGTTGTCGGCTCCGCTGGAGGTGTGCATCCACCCCGCCTTCTCGTTGAAGCCCTGGTATACGAAAAACTGACCCCAGGTGGAGGCGCCGTACGCATTGAGACCTTCGTCGCTCGTGACCTGTGCTTCGGAGCGGAAGAAGAATGAGGTGTGGGGATTGATGAGCAGCATGGCCTTCCCCGACTGCGTCATCGAACCGCCGATGGCAATGCCGTTGGAACCCCGCGGCTCCAGGTCGGGATCATGTTCGATGACCGCGACCTGACGCTTTGCGGTGTCGCCGTAAAAGGCTTCGAGCTCCTGCAGACTCACGCGCTCGATATCGCCGCCGATGCTTCCCTCGCTGAACGAGAGAGGCATCCAGGGCTCGAAACGGGTGATGACGCGCGGCTTCACCTCGGGATGCGTGTGCAGGTAATAGTTGAGACCGTCGGCCCATGCATCCATGAGCTTGCGGAGCGATTCCGGCGCGGCGGCGTACTGCTTCTGCATGTCCGCCGGATCGATGAAGAGTTTCATGCGCAGGTCGCGCCAGATCTCCTTCTCTCCCTCTGCTTCCGCCAGACGACCCATCGAGTTGAGATAGTTCACCTCGATGCGATTGAAGTCGTCTTCGGCCTGCGCGTACATCATGCCAAAAATGGCGTCGGCATCGGTCGGCCCCTTGATGTGGGCGATGCCCCAGTCGTCGCGAGTAATCGTGACCCGGGCCGCTGTGGCTTCCCATCGCGACAGGTCAGGGTTGTTGGCCGCGGGAGACGCACAGGCGACAAGCAGGGAGCAAAGGACGAGGGCGCGTGGGCGCATGGACCTGTAGGAAGGGAGGAATAGAAAGTGAAGCGTGGCGCATCTCAGGGCAAATGCGCTTCGAGCGCGCCACGCGCGCTAGCCCGTCAGCCGTCCGCCATCTAGCACCCCGGCAGACGCCACGACCCGATGCGTGTGGAATAACTCGAGGCGCCCGCCTTGAAATAATCACCCACGTACCAGAAGCGGCAGTCGTCAGGATCCATGCTGAGCTGCGTGTAGTCCTCCCACCGCAGCGTGGCCTCCTGCGACGCCGCCCCCTGGGCCAGCACCCCTTCCCGAACACCTAACGAGCCGAGTGGGTCGCGCGGGGTGCGGCCGGCAAAGCGCTGGCCGACGTAGTGCTGCGGTCCGCCGAACGAATAGCCCATGGCAATGTTGCCCACGCGGTCCATTCCGATGCTCCCCATCCAGCGATACGCCGAGTCGGGCGCATATGTGCCCTGCTGATGGAGACGCACAGCGCGGTCCTTTCCGATGCGGAACTCGTACCATCGCACTCCACCCGCGCCCTGTGAGGTGTTGACCGAGTGCAGGCCGACAATCGACTCGCGGCCATTGATGTTGCGATACACCAGTCGCGCCATGAGTTTGTCGCCCTGCGCATCGAGCCGCCGCTGGCTGCCTGGCTGTGGGACGCAGTTGGTGAGCTGTCCGCCGCACAGGTAGGCGTACGGCGCCACCGCGAGCTTTTCGGGGCCCGTCACCCGGGTCCTGGTGGTGTCATTCCAGTCCACATGAAACTGCCAGACATCGATGTGGTCGGCGTTGAGCACACCCTTGAGCTGTGTGCCACCGGTGGCCATCATCACGTTAGGCGCTCCCCGTGGTGGCAGCGTGTACCCGTCGATGTCGGCGTTGTTGAGAAAGTTCACTCCCTCGATGATCACACACTGCTCCCGCGCCGGCTCACCTCGCAGCATCTTGTCGCGTTCCACGACGCAGGCGTGTTTCTGAATCACGTCGTCGCCGGTGCTGGAGGGCACATAATATCCGTCGGGCCAGATGGCGGGACGCGGGTAGTCCGGAAAGAGAGGACGCTTGAACTCGTAGCGATGATAGGCGCCTAACGGGTCAGGGCCGACGCTGACCGCGTAACACATGGAATAGGGGCCATTCGGCTCTCCCGGCGGCCGAGAGAAAATCGGGAGCACAAAGAGCCATCGCTTGGCGAGCTGGTCATACCGCACCACCGCGTCACCACTGTTGCGCTGCTCACAGGCACCCCCAAAACCCCGAAAGATGGTGTTGGTGGAGAGGGCACCGGACAGCGCCCGCCCGGTCTCGCGGTACAGACGACCCTTCTTGGTGAACACCGCCATCACCGAGTTCACCGTCTGGACTATGTGATCGGGCCCCACCGCCACCGAGTTGTCCGACGGGTTGCGAAGGAGTGGCGCGCCCTGCGGACCACTGAACCCGACACCCAGTCCATCAAACGACTCGAGCACACGCGCCGCCACCCGCCGCCCCTGCCGCTTCTGCTCAACCTCGGCGCCATACACTCGGCGTGTAGAGTCCTGTGGGCTCAGTGGTGCGGAGGTGTCGTGCCGAGTGTCGCGCCGCGTCGTGGTCTCTGTCGCACGACTTGTTCCGGCCAACGCGATCATGAGAAGCACGGAAGCCACAGGACCAACAACGGCGAACGCTGCAAACATGGTAGGCACTTCCTCCTCGGGGTCCGCGTGCGGCGGCCGGCTCGTACCCGGCCACCTGTGAACATTATGGTACCGGACGCCCCGTATTCGGCAACCTCGAATTGTGTGGCGGACGTCGATGTCCGGTTGCGGAGACCCGGTACACGGGAAGATTCTCGCAGACGGTCTCGATGTGAGCTCCCCGCGCTCCACCAGTGCGCGACTCAAATACGGGGTGCATGTCGGGCCCGAACGGCAATATCTCGTTACCACGCGCTCGGTCTTGGAATGACCCATACAACTGAAGAACTCATGGCGTGGATCGGCCGGAGTGAGACGACCCACGACGGCCTCGCGCCCGCACAGGCCGCGGCGGCGGCCGCGACGTTTGACATGGCCGGGTTCAGCGCCGAACCGGGGCATGCGCTCCCTCCCCTCTGGCACTGGTTCTACTTCCACTCACCAGCCACTCAAGCCGCTCTTTCTTCCGAAGGTCACCCCAGGCGTGGTGGCTTTTTGCCTCCGATTGCGTTGCCGAGGCGTATGTACGCAGGCGGTCGACTCACTTTCGTTGCGCCGCTGGTCTTGGGGGCGCCCGCCCTTCGCACCTCAACGATCCTCGATGTGTCGCTCAAGGAGGGCAGGAGCGGCCCCCTGGCCTTCGTGCGTGTCGGGCATCGTTGTGTGCAGGAAGGCCAGCTCTGCGTCGAGGAGGAACACGATATCGTCTATCGTGAGATGGGTGGCCCCGTCCCGGCACCTGTGGTCGCGCCACCCGCGTCGCATGCGCCCGGAACCGTCGCCCGCATGGTGCATCCCGACACTCGGCTCCTCTTCCGATTCTCTGCCCTCACCTTCAATGCCCATCGCATTCACTACGATCGCGACTACGCACGGAACGAGGAGGGCTACCCGGGGCTGGTCGTGCATGGGCCACTCATTGCCATGCAGCTGATTTCCCTCGCGCAGGAAATGACATCGCGGCACGTCACGAGTTTCGAATTCCGGAGCGAGCGTCCGCTGTTTGATCTGGCGCCGTACGAAATTCACGCGCAGCAGCACGCCGACAAGGTCACCCTCGAGGCGGTTGGCCCAGATGGACTCGTGGCACAGCGGGCGACAGCGAGAGTGACGGCGACCAGATAGACCTTGACCGGCACTGGCCCCGGGGGGACGTTGGCGCACGCCATCATTCCCGCAAACCCGGGGTCCGCCAGCCATGTCTTTCGCCACTCGTTGCACGCTGCTCGCCATCTGCCTCACAGCCCCACTTCAGGCCCAGCGCACGGCAGCCGACTCGGCGCGCTGGGATGTGACCCTCGCACGTGGCACCACACGTGAGATCAACTTCTCCACGAGCGAGGGAACGTGGATGTCGGCCGATCTCTCCCCCGATGGGAGCTGGATCGTCTTCGACCTGCTCGGTCACATCTATCGGATGCCGGCGAGCGGAGGTGACGCGGTTGCCATCACGCAAAACAGCGGTGTGGCGCTCAACTTCCAGCCCCGCATTTCGCCCGACGGACGCACCATCGCGTTTATCACCGACCGCCGAGGCCAGTACAACCTCTGGCTGATGAACGCGGACGGCTCCAGTCCGCGGCCGGTCTTCTCTGACCTCAACGTGGCCGCGTACGAACCGGCATGGACACCCGATGGTCAGTTCATCGTCGTGCGACGCGCAGCGCGAGGAGGAGGTGGCGGTGGCGAGGGTGGTGCCGCAGCCGGCGGGATCTGGATGTATCACCGGGACGGCGGTTCGGGCACCCAACTCGTGGCAGCAGGTGCGGGTGGCAACAACAGTGCGCCGGCATGGCCCACCATTTCGGGTGACGGACGTTTTCTGTTCTATCAGGTCGGGATGAACGTCGAACCACGCGAACCACTCGCGGGCTCGCTCCAGCTGCGACGTTTCACCTTCAAAACAGGCGAAGTGGTCGACATCACCGCCGGTGAAAGCGGAAGTGCGGCAGCCGCCCGCTTTTCCAGCGGCGGGGCAGCCGCCCCCGAGGTCTCACCCGATGGACGCTGGCTGGCCTTTGCCCGTCAGATTCCCGACGGCGTGCTCGAATTCAAGGGACACCGCTTTGGACCGCGAACCGCCCTCTGGCTGCGCGATCTCCGCAGCGGCGCCGAACGCCTGCTCATGGACCCCATCGACCCGATGGCGGCAAGCGGATCGAAGACGCTGGGCGTGCTGCCACGCTACAAGTGGACAGCGGACGGGCGTTCCCTCCTCATCACCCAGGGCGGCAAACTCCGGCGCGTGGACGCCACCACCGGCGCCGTGACCACCATTCCCTTCACCGCGCCGGTGCGTCGCACCATCTCGCAGATGGCACGCAAGGAGTTCCGCATTACCGACGAACCCGTGGTGGCGAAGTTCTTCCGCTGGCCGTCGTCGAGCGCTGACGGGCGCACGATTGCTTTCCAGGCCGTGGGGCGTGTCTACCTGCAGGACGGCGCCACTGGCGCACCACGTCGTCTCACCGCAGCGGCCTTTGACCCCCTGGAGTTTGCCCCCACCTGGAGCCCTGATGGTCGCTGGATTTCGTTTGTCTCATGGGACGACACCGGTCGCGGTCATGTGTGGAAGGTGCCCGCAACGGGTGGCGCGCCGCAGCGCCTGACGAGTGAGCCCGGCGACTACACCGACCCGGTGTTCAGCGCCGACGGACGCTATGTGATTGTCGCACGCGGCGAGGGCGCCACGGCCCGCGGCCGCACCATGTCCCACAACGTCTGGTTCGACGTTCTCCGCCTCTCGGCCGACGCCGGCGCGCGAGGTGACACGGGCGTCGTGCTCGGGATCATCAACCGCCCGTCAGGCATGGCCATCAGTGGCGAAGCCCGACGACAGCTCCCACGCCCTTCGGTGGGCCCCGAAGGACGAGTCTTCTGGCCCGAGGAGAAAGCGGCGGCCAGCGGACGCGGCGGCACGGCGCTCATGTCGGTCACCATCGACGGACGCGACCAGCAGGAACACCTCACCTTCCCCTTCGCCGACGAGATCGTCCCATCACCATCGGGCAACTGGGTGGCCTTCCAGGAAGGCGACAACGTGTACGTCGCCCCCATGGCGTGGGGCGGCACCGGGAGTGCCGCGCAACGAGTCGAAAAGCGCCGAGGCCAGTTCGCCGTTACGCAGCTCACCCGCGATGGCGGTCTCTTCCCGCGCTGGCGTGACAGCACCACGCTGGAGTACTCGAGCGGCGCAGCGTTTTACATCCATCACCTGCGCACCGGCCGCACCGACACCCTCTCGCTCAAGCTCTCGGTGCCACGTGCCGTTCCGAGCGGGAGCGTCGCCCTCACCAACGCGCGCATCGTTACCCTCAACAAGCGGCAGGTGATTGAACGCGGAACGGTGGTGGTGCGCGGCAGCCGCATCACCTGCGTTGGCGCCTGCAGCACGAACGGCGTCGACAAGGTGGTGAATGTGGCGGGGAAGACAATCATTCCCGGCTTTGTCGACATGCACTCACATCACTACCGCGAGTGGCGTGGCATGCGACCGCGGCGTGATTTCGAGCAGGCGATCTATCTGGCGTACGGCGTCACCACCACTATGGACGTCTCGATGTACAGCCAGAACATGTTTCCCACCGCGGAACTCATCGAGGCCGGCGAAATCATCGGGCCTCGCGGCTTCAGCACGGGTGACAACATCACGGCAGGCGACGCCGCCCGCGCCAACGAGATCAACAACGCCCGCGACGCCTTTGCGATGGTGAAGAAGATGGCGGATTGGGGAGCCACCTCCATCAAGCAATACGCGCAACCACGCCGCGATCAGCGCCAATGGATGGCCGAGGCCGCGCGAAGCGTGGGGACGAACCTCACATCAGAAGGCGGCTTCTTCTTCGAGAACCTCGGCTTCATCATGGATGGGCAGACCGGGTGGGAACACGCCTTCAGTGAAGTCCCGATGTACAGCGACGGCGCCAAGTTCCTGGGACAGGCCGGTGCCACATACTCTCCCACGTTAGTAGTGGCGGGCCCGGGCGCGTGGAGCATTGAATACTGGTTCCAGGAATCCGACGTGTGGAAGGATGCCAAGCAGCGGTTGTGGTTCCCCTGGCGTCAGCTCGTGCCGCACACGCGCGTGCGCTCACTCCGGCCCGCCACCGACTACAGCTACCCCCTCATCGCACAGGCCATGGCCGACATCATTGCCCAGGGTGGGTGGGGTGCCATTGGCAGCCATGGTGAACACCATGGACTGGCCCCGCATTGGGAAGTGTGGATGGGGGCGTCGGCGTTAGGCAACCACGGTGCGCTCGAACTGGCCAGTGTGCATGGCGCGCGCTTCCTCGGCGCCGACAAGGACCTGGGATCGATCGAGGTGGGCAAGCTGGCCGATCTCATGGTTCTCAATACCAATCCCCTCGTCAACATCAAGGCTACCATCGACGCCCAGTACGTCATGAAGGGGGGCGTGTTGTACGACGCCATGTCGCTCGATCAGGTGTGGCCGCGCGCGATTCCCTTTGGCCCGCGCCCATGGGTCAGCGCCGATGCGCTGCAGTCCAACGTGAAGTCGACGGGAGCCTTTGACGCACCGCGCCGGCCGTGATGGCACCTCCGTCATACCTCCGGCGAGAGCCGGGGGTACGGCGTCCCGCGCTCAGTGACCGACCGTGCGCGCGGCGATGTACCCTGCCTCGCCACTCGGCAGCTGCACGCGATACCACCCGCCATTTACTCCAACTACCTGAAGCGACTCGGCTTTGCTCACGCTGCGGATGGAGTCCGCGCGGAACCCGGGTCGCCGCCGCACCACCGCCGGTTGTGTCACGGCCACCACCTGCGCGCCCAATGAGGTGCGATCGGCCACGATGGCGGACATCTCGCCCTCACTGAACCGCACCCAGGGATACGGATCGATGGCGCCCTCTCCACGGGCGTACACACCAAAGTGGAGATGCGGCTTGGTCGTGCGCGCGTTCCCGGTATTGCCCACGAACCCCAGTGTGTCGCCGCGGCGGACGCGCGCGCCTTCGCGTACGGCATGTGCGTCGAGGTGGGCGTAGTACAACGAAAGACCGCGCTCCGGGTCCCGCAGCCAGACCACCAGCCCGCCCAGCTCATTCGACCGCGTCGACTCGACCACTCCGTCGACGGACGCCACCACCGGTGTGCCACGCGCGGCAAAGATGTCGATCCCTTCATGACGGCGACGACCGGCATCTCTCGGGACACCAAACAGGCTTTGCACCCAGCGATTGGTGCCCCCCTGCACCGGGAAGGCGAGTGAAGGACCGCTGCGGACCGTGAGTTCGAAACGCCCGTCACGGAGCAGCTCGGGCTGCAAACGCAGCAAGTAGGTGGCGCTGTCGTCCGACTCGTGGACAATCCGGAGCACGCCAGCAGAGTCACGTGTCGCCGTTGCCTCGTGCACCCTGCCGGCGCTGTCTGCCGTTTGTCTGAAGAGATCCACAAAAAGTCGTGCCGGGAGGCCCTCATGCTGGAGCACCACCTCCACCTGCCGACCGCGCGCGAGGGTAAAGCCGAACGCCACCGCACGTGCCTCACCACGGCTGTAGGCGCCAGCTTCGCGAAATGGCAGCGTCAGCATGAGCGGCGCCCGCAGCGCGCTGTCGCTTGCGGTCAGCCAGTCACGGCCCAGCACCGTCGAATCGAGGCCCGCTCGCTGCAACGACTGCGCATACTGCTCATGCGGCGTCATGATGCGCACGCGCGAGCGCAGTCCGTCCGGCCAGGAACAGGAGGCTGTGAGGACCAGCGCAAATACGAGCCAGCGAGACATCTGCATCACCTGGGAAGTTGCTCAACCTGCTACCCGCGCTCAAGCGTTCCGGGCACATCGGTGGCAAAGAACAGGGGGACCGGGCACCGCCCGATCCCCCGTTACGCATGCACGCGCCTGGACTTACGGTGTGACCTTCGGCTTTGGCTCCAGCTTTGCGGCCCACAAACCGGAGTTGTAGTCGGTGAAGAGGACCTGCCCCTTCCAGGGCATGGCATTCATCACGAACGAGGCATTGGCGGTATGACCCTTGGGGTCGAAGGACTTGAATACCGCGATCTCCCGGCGCTGGTCGGCGATGTTGCCTAACAACTCTCCGGAGACGTCGACAATCCGCACACCGCCATCGTAGTACGCCTGGTACAGCACGTCATCCTCCACGATGATGTCATGCGAACCGTAGTCCTCGAGGTGGTAGCGTCCGACCTTCTTCATGTTCATGGGGTCGGTGGCGTCCACAATGTGCACGTAGCCACCGGAGGTCTGCGCGATGTTGCCCGGCGATCCCAGCCCGGCACGGTAGTTGGTGCCTTCCCACACCCGCCCCGCGCGATTCATCTCCTCATCGCCGAGAAAGAGATAGGTCTTGCCGGTGCTCTTCTGGAAGTAGGGGAAGATTTCGTGACCCGAGTTGATCGGGAAAACATTGATCAGTTTGGGCTTGCTCGGTGTGCCGCCCCACTTGCCATTGCCGACATCCACGATCACCGCGCCAATCCCGCCCTGGGCCGAGTAGGCAATGCCGTTGTTCACCCAGAGATCGTGGATCCGTGCCCCGGGATAGCGGAACTCACCAACTCTCTTTGGTTTGGTAATGTCCTTGACGTCGATGATGATGTACTTCTGCCCGCCCGAGATGGCGTAGAGGTAGTCGTTGGTCGCAAAGGCGTTGTGCACACCACCGGTGAGATCTTCATCAAAGGTCGAGGCGATCTTCGGGTGCGCGGGTGTGGCGAGGTCGAGAATCACCACACCATTCACGCGATTGGATGCGCCTTCGCGGGTCAGCACGCCATACCGCCCATCGGGCGAGACCGTCACATCGTTGATGGTACGTGCATCGATCCGGATGGAGTCGGTCTTCACGATGTTGCTCATGTCCGTGATGTCGAACACGAGCGCGTACCCGTCACCACCCCAGGTGCCGACCAGGCAATAGTCGCGGCCGTCCTTGCCCGTCCATGGCCAGAGATCGGAGGTGGCGGTTGTGTTGATGCTGCCGCGACCGGTCACTGTGATACGGCGTCGCACATCACGCGGCTGCACATCCATCACGGTACGCGCAAAGACATTCCCGGCCTGCGCCATCAGGGTGAATCGACCTGGCGCATTGGCGGTAAACAACATCGTGCCATCAGGTGCCCGATCGATGATCCCGGGACCACCAGGCGCCACGGTCGTATCGTCAGGCGTATACTGGTACGTCCATGAGATCTTGGCATCACTCACGGGCTGCCCATTGGCACGTTTGGCCACCGCGATGAGGTGCACCACGTCGCCGGTATTCACCGTGTTGTCCTTCACGCCAAGTTCCAGCGCGGTCACGGGGTTGGCTGCGACGCGATACTCCTTGCGCGCCGTGATTCCTTCCGCTTCTGCGGAGATCACCACCGGCCCAGGCTTGAGAGCGCTCACGTTTCCAAAGCGATCGACCGTGGCCACTGCGGCGTCGGACGAACGCCAGGTCACCCGCAGATCCTGACGGACGCTGTTGTCGGCGTGTGTCCCTTTTGCGGTGTGGGCCAGCAGCGTGCCCACATACAGCGCACCCGCTTCGGCTGCAATTTCCAGTTTGCCGAGTGCCGGGTTCGTGACAAGTACGGGGATGTCGAGGGAGATCATTTCCGTTCCTCGTCCGGCCGCTGCTACTGTCAGCGTGTAGGAGCCGGCCCGCATCGCCATCAACTGACCTTCGCTCCATCGCATCGTGCCGCGCGGCGCATTCACGCGCATCTGGGGATCGGTGATTTCACGCCCCTGAGCGTCAAACGCCGTGATCTTGAGTGGGAGCGTTTGCCCGGACCGAATGGTGACCCGTGCCGGGTCGGCGGTGATGCGGGCGACTTCGGCCTGGGCGCGTAGCATGGGGGCTATGGCGCCAAAGGCCACGACCGCTGAAAGAACGCGAATTGAGCGAGTCATACTGAATCCGGTGCAGGGGTGGTCGGCCAACCGCTTGGCGACACCGCACTTACAACCTGTTGCGTGTCGCCGAGTCACCAGATATGCGGTCGGCGGATGAGTGCCGCAAGGCAGCGGCCGTTAACCCCGCGCAGGCGAAGGCTCGACTCGCAATACTTCAGACAACGCGGGGGACTCCATGAAGAACGCCATAGCCGGTGCGGTTGTTGTCTTTGTGCTTACTCTTCAAGGCCCGGTGATGTTTGCGCAGTCGGCGACCGAAAGGCCTGAGATCGTCGATGCGGCGCTTCCGAGCGCGCTTACGCACGTTCCTCCGGGCAAGCGAGTCTTGGATCTGACCTGGCTCGGGGACGGAAAGGCGAGTGATGCCAGGTTGGTAAAGTTGGCGGAGAGAGCCCAAGCCAGGCTCGGCAACCTATTGGGCTCCCGGCGCTGCAACCCCGCGAAAGGCTGCGAACTGGTCGACGCGGCCGCAGTCATCGTTGTCATGGGGGTTTCGGCCGAGGGCGACTCGGCGCGAGTCCTCTTCCAGGTGGTGATCGCGACGGGATCGGTGCGAATGCCCGTCACCGAGGAGGACATCGCGGTCGATCTGAAACGCGAAGATGGGAAATGGCGGGTGACCAAGCGCACCACCCTTCGCATCACCTGAGAAGGCGGAAGAACAACTCGCAGAACGCAGGTGGCAGCTCTGGCTGTGAGCCAGAGCCGAGAACGTCCGCAGGTCGACCGACTTGTTGCCGGTCTTTGAAAACGGACCCTCGCCGATGGGGGTCCGTTTTCTTTTTGGGCAGAGGAACGACTGGCTACTTCTTCACGGGCTCCAATCGGAGAATGGCCGTCGGCTTCCCTTCGCGATTGTCGATGGCGAGGTAGACCAGGCCATCCGGCCCCTGCCGCACATCGCGAATACGCCCCTGACGACGGGCGAGTACCTCCGCCAGCTCGGCCTTTTGACCATCCATGGTGAAGCGCGCCAGTTGTTCACCGGCCAGGCCGCCCGCCAGCACACTCCCCTTCCAGGCCGGAAACTTGTCGCCCGAGTAATAGGTCATTCCCGACACACCAATCGACGGAACCCACACGTGCACCGGCGCCTCCATTCCCTCGCGCATCGTGCCCACGTGAATGGCCGAGCCGGTGCGGTAGTTCACGCCAAAGCCAATGACCGGCCATCCGTAGTTGGCGCCCTTCTTGATCAGGTTGAGCTCGTCTCCGCCCTGTGGCCCATGTTCCGTGGCCCACAGGTCTCCCGTTTCGGGGTGAACCATGAGCGCCTGTGGATTGCGATGACCATAGCTCCAGATTTCCGGCCGCGCGCCCTCCTTGCCTACAAAAGGATTGTCGGTGGGAACGCGACCATCATCGTGAATGCGATTGATGGTGCCTTGGTGATTGGAGAGATCCTGCGCGGGGTGGGCCTCGAGGTTCCCGGTCGACGGGGCCTGACGATCGCCAACCGTGACAAAGAGGAAGCCGTTTTTGTCGAACGCGAGGCGTGATCCGAAGTGTCCGGGCGCCCCGCGTGTCTGCGCGACAAAGACGTCGCTGACGTCGTGCAGCCCATCATTCTCCCAGCGCCCGCGGGCAACAGCGGTGGTCGCTTGCCCACTGTCACCGACGGGTTTGGAGTAGGTCAGGTAGACGAGTTTGTTTGTGGCGAATGAGGGATGCAGCGCCACTTCGAGCAGGCCTCCCTGTCCGCGCGACACGACGGCCGGCACTCCACCCACGGGTGCTTCAACGAGTTTGCCTTTGCGCACGATGCGCAGTCGACCCGGGCGCTCCGTCACCAGCATATCGCCGTTGGGGAGCCACGCCATCGACCAGGGGTTCATCAGCCCCTCGGCCACCGTGGTGACTTTGTAGTCATGCTGCGCTGACTTGAAAACAGCGGGCTGTGCCGAGGCGACGGTCGAAACGGTGAGCGCCGCGGCGGCAACGAGATAGCGAAGTGACATGATGGGGCGTGGGAACGGAGGAGCGTCGCGCGTGGTGTGTTCTGCGCCCCGTGAATGTGGCTCCCCGCCGGACTGCACTCAAGGCATTCGCGCTGCGTCGGGTCAGGCAGTGGCCGCCAGAGAGACCCCGATGCGAAAGATGATGAACTCCGCCGGCCGTAGCGGCGCGACACCCACGAGGCAGATCAGCCTCCCATTGTCGATGTCATCCTGTGACATGGTGCTCTGGTCGCAGCGCACGAACCAGGCGTCTCGTGGGGTGGTGCCCATCAGCGCTCCCCGCGTCCACTCACCCTGCAGGAACGCCCCACAACTGCTGACCACCCGCGCCCAGGTGGCTGGCGTGTTGGCCTCGAACACCAACTGCCGCAGCCATACGGCAATACTCTGCTGCAGCCAGCCGAGGTACCGCACGATGCTCACGTAACGCCATTCGGGATCGTTGCTGGTGGTACGGGCGCCCCAGACCGACACACCGCGACCGGGAAGGGTCCGCAGCGCGTTGATTCCCTCGGGGTTGAGAAGCTGCTGTTCTGCGTTGGTGACGTCTCGCTCTGCGCGTAGCACGCCGGACACCGAACCCGTTGGCGCCTTCTCGGGCCCCTGGGTTCGGTCGGTCGCGGCGATCACTCCAGCGACCGCGCCACTGGGCGGGACAACCACATCTGCTCCGCTGACGGGGTGCTGCACGACAAGCCATGGGTAGTAGAGAGCGGCCCGCCGCTCTGCGAAGTGCGACCGCCACGCTCGCACGGCGGCCACATCCAGGCTCGGCGGGGGATCGAGCAGAGCCATGTGCGGGGTAGGCGACGCGGCCACGTGCGACGCGAGCAGCGCCTGGATGGCGGTAGCATGTGGTCCTCGGCTGCTCCCCGGAGCGGCGATGACAAGCGTCTCGTCGACTTCAATCGTCGCCTTGAGCGCGGTGCGATACGCCCTCACGCCCGGGGCGATGCCGCGCGCACGGACACGTGCCACAAAGAGCCGCTCTCCCCCATTGGCGAAAAAGAGTTGTGCAGCGAGTGCCACATCGTTTGGCACGGTGGCGGCGCCGCCAAACAACTCTGGCGACGCACCGTAACGCGCATGAAACGCGGCCAGACTCGTGACTGGCAAGAGATAGTTTGAGCGCCCGGGGAGTGGCCCCTTTTCTGTTGGGCCGACAAAGAGGGCCGCACCAGTGCCCACGCCAGCAATGACTGGCGTGAACTCCTCAATAGGTACTCCGGGGAATTCCATCGCGCGGTTATGGAAGCCGGCTCGTTACCTGGCCCGTGGCGCTGAGAAACTCCAGACCGGGGTTGCCAAGTGAATCAACCACCAGGCGCAGACGCGTGCGCCCCTCGGGATCGGAGAGATTCACGACCGCGTTACGTGCCACATCGCGCCCCACATACACCCGCTGCGCCACCATCGCCCGCCCACCGGGGCGCTGCTGCGCCCACTGCTGCAAAGCCGCGTTGCGGGCGGCTCCCTCGGCGGTGGCCGCGACAATCGAGTCGCGCTGCTTCACCATCTGCATGATGTCCACATCGGCGCGGTCGGCGATCGTGAAGCCCATACGTCGCTGGCCGTTGTTGTCGTTGTACTGGAAATACAGCACCTGGTCCTGGTTGAACTGATCGAACGAGAAGTGGCTCGTGGCCTGATACTTCCCGTCGGGACCGGTCTGACCATTGAAGGTGAGTCCCCCGTTTTCGGTGCCTTCATCGTTGAAGAAGATGATCCCGGGTCGCGTTCCGCCCGGATACCCGAACGGTTGCCCCTTGTAGATCGGCCCGATGGAGCGCGGACGGTTCGAGAGTACCATGCGGAGTTTCCCGTCGGGCTCCACGATGTTGATGCGCTCCACATCGATTTCACCAAAGCGCTGTTTGGGCTGGGCAAAGGCACTGAGCAGGAGCAGAGTGAGCATCACGCTGGAGACGGCGGCGTAGCCCTTGAGCCAGGTCACCTGGCGCTGGAGGTCTGTAGTCGTCTTCTGATCTGTAGTCATCTTCTGAATGGTGTGAGGTTGCATTTCCACGTGCCGCGTCCTGCTATCGCCGCGAGCAGTCTTCCGTCCAGCACTTGCCTAACGCCTTCGACCGGTCTTCGTACGGACGCAACACCCAGTCAAAGAAGGCCCAGGTGCGATTCCACGAGTCGATCTGGGCCGGGGAGTCGACACGTTCCAGGGTTTGCGGATCGACGCGACGGCTGAACGCATGCCCGACACTCGAGCCCCAGGGAGCGGGGTCGACATACACCTTGGTTTCGGCAAGATCGGGTTTGAGTGCACGCAGCTTCCAGACCAGCTGCTGATCCTCGACGTAGTTCACGTCCTCGTCATTCGTGGCGACATGCACCAGGATAGGCACCTGCAGGCGCTCCACCTGATAGAGGGGTGAACGTCGCTCGTATTCTTCGCGTTTTTCGAATGGCATGCCTTGCAGCCCCTGCTGTGTGGAGAAGCTGCGGGTGTACCCCGGGCCCTTGTACGAAAGGCGGAAGAAAAGGTTGGTCACGGGGACAATCGCCGCCCCACCCTTGAACGGGTGTGACTCGCGCATGATCGACAAGGCCGTGATGAACCCGCCATGGCTCCACCCCATCATGCCAAGGCGATCCTGATCCACATGCGGCAACGTCTTGAGCAACTCCACGGCGCTCATCACGTCGATCACTTCCTTGCCGCCGTAGTCGATGGCGCGATGATGGGCCTCACCATACCCTGTGCTCCCGCGGTAGTCCGGTGCAATCACCACATAACCCCGTTGCACTGCCTCGCGCACAAAGGGAAACATCGACGTGCCCCAGTTGCTGTGCACGCCGCCATGCACCCATACCATCGCCGCGTGTCCACGGGCTCCCCGCAGTTGCAGCGGCTCGAACAGGTGCGCCGGAATCTCCATGCCGTCGGCTGTGCTCTTGTAGGTCACCTTGCGGTAGCGCATCACGCCGACGCTTTTGCTGGCATACACGCTGTCGCCACGCCGCCGGGCGGCCATGTCGCGCGCATAGTCCGCCGGGGGGTGATCCTCTGGCCGGTTGCTCACGTACAGCTCGCGGACTCGCGTGGTGTCCATCGCCCCGCGGTGCCGGGCAGTGCCCCCGTCCTGCGCCTGAGCCAGGGTCAGTAGCGGTCCCGCGACCGTACAGATGATGATCCCGAATACCTGCAAGTGCTTGCGAAACATGGAGTTAGCCTCCTCGGAGGGTGGCGCCGACGGCCGTGGAAGGCCAAGAAGCTCGCTCGCGTGCACCCGGCTGGCTACCTCCATGCAATCCGATCGGACCGGGGCGGCGTAGCCCAACTACTGGGCGTCGTGGGCTCGCACTCACTGCCGCACAGGCACAATCTTCTGCACCCACGTTTGCTGAACGCATGACGGACCCGCTGACAGGGCACGGAATCGCATCGGTGGCAGACCAGCGCAGAGCCGACGACGCTCGGCTCCTCGCGCGCATGGCTGCCGGTGACGAGCGCGCGCTCGGGTCCCTCTATGACACATATGGAGCCGCTGTGTACGGACTAGCACTCGCCATCACGCAGGACCCGGAGCGCGCCGAAGCGGCTGTCGCCGACGCGTTCGCCACGGTCTGGCGTGAAGCGCGGCAAGCAGCGGCAGACTCCACTCCAGTCCTGGTTCATCTCACCACTGCGGCGCGCCGAGCCGCGCTCGCGTCACGGGCCACTGCTGGAGTAACGTCGGCCGCACCACTCTCGGCCCACACCCTTCTGGCCAGCGGCGCTCTCGAGCAACTCTCGCCGTCACAGCGGCAGGCCGTGGAACTGGCCTGGTTTCGTGGACTCTCCCGCGCAGAGATTGCGCACACCATGGGTGAGCCCGAAGCCACCGTCGGCACCTACCTGCGGACTGGCCTCGACGTGCTGCGGCATTCCCTGACGTCTGGCGTCACCTCTCCCGTGGCGGTGAGCGCATGACCACTCGTGACCTGCGTGACACCGCGGCGGCCTACGCGTTAGGCGCGGTTGATCCGGCCGAACAGCCGGCCCTCGACGCCCTCATGGCCCGGGACGAAAACTTCCGCCGAGAGGTCGAGGCTTACCGCGAGGTGGCCGGACTCATGGCGTACGCGGCCCCGGCCGTGCGCGCACCTGGTTCGCTGCGTGACCGAATTCTCGCCGACGCGACGCGTGTGCGCCCGCTGGCGAGTGCCGGGTCTCGCGCGACACCACGCCCAACTGCCTCGTGGACGCGTGCCATCCCCTGGTTGGCGGCGGCAGCTTGCCTCACGATCGCTGTCCTGAGTCAGGGTCGGGTGTCCGGAGCGCGCGACGCCGTGGTCGCCTTGCAGAAGGAACTGACCGAAACACGTGAGGAACTGGCACTCAAGGAGCGCACCCTCACCGCGTTCGAGGGGCCCGAAGTGCATGTCGTCTCTCTCAGCGAGTCGGCGGGCAAGCCCAATGCGCGCGTCTTCTGGAATCACACGCGCAACGTCTTCATCGTCTCGGCGTTCAACGTGCCGCAGGCACCCAAGGGCAAAGTGTATCAGCTCTGGGCGATTGCCAAAGGAAAGAACCCGGTGTCGATGGGCACCTTCGACACGGACGCCAATGGTCGCGCAACGGTGATTGTTCCGGTCGGTACCGACGTCGCGGCGATCGACTTTGTCGACCTCTGTGCGATGACACTCGAGCCCGCCGGAGGTTCACCCCAGCCGACGGAGACCCCTCGGCTCGTCGGCAGCTGGCGTCACACCGACTAACGCCGAGAACCGTGGGCTGATGCCTGGCTGAGCACAGGGAGATGCCGGAACGTGCTGCTGCCGCCCGCTCCGTGAAACCACACTCCTCCCCATCGGGTAGGGTGAGGAGTCGCCATCGGTGAGGTTGTTATGTCAGAGGCTGATTTCCCCCTGCCCGATCCGGCAGGTTCCCTCGATCCGCCCAGGCGCCCGCCCCCAACGGCGCTGGCCACCACCGACGCCCCCCTCCCAGAACCGGTCAGCGGCCCGGTGCGCTGGTTGCCGCAACGGCGCGGACTGGTTGGGCTGGTGGAACGTGCCCTCGATGCGCTCGATGTGATCGGCGACGAAGTGCGCCGAGTGCTGGTGCGCTGAACCGACGGGTCAGCGCTTGCGTTGACGCCGTCGCGGCTCCTTGCGTGCCGCGGCGGCGTTTGTTTTCTGCAGGTAGGGCGCGAGGATCACCTCGAGGTCGCGTGCCAGCCAGGTGCGCGCCGTTCCTTCCCGCGCCGTCACCCAGGCAAAGAGCCCGCCCGTGGCACTGGCCTGAAGGGCGCGCGCCAGGGCCTCGGGGTCATGCGGCGCGAGTTCGCCCGCATCGGTCGCCTCACGAAGCAAGCGCGCGAGCTGCTGATGCTGTTCACGCTGCATGAGTGCCAGGTTTCGGCGCATCACCGCGTCGCTGAGATCGAGTTGGAGCCACGAGAGATGATGTGCCATTTCTCCCGGTGTGCTGGCCATGTCTGCCACACACAGGACAAACTCGCGGGCGGCGGCGAGGGGAGAGGTGAGCGTACCGCGCAACCCGCTCACCAGCTGCGTGGTGGATTGTGCCGACGCCGCGCTCATGGCCCGCAGCAGCCGCAACTTGGACCCGAAGCGCTGCACCACGGTGGCCGCCGAGACGCCCGCTTCATCCGCGACGAGCGCGAGGGTGAACCGCGCCGGTCCCACGCGCTGCATCACCCGGCTGCAGGCCATGAGGATTTCGCCATCGTCGATGGTGCGTGGTCGGGGAGACACTTGCGCTCCGGCTGGTGTGGTCAGATAATAACTGAACGTTCATTTACTAATTAGGAGGGCGACGTGACAGCACGCAAGCGGCAGTCGCTGGTGGTGATAGTGGGCGGCGCGACTCGTGGCGCCGGCCGCGGCATCGCCCGCGCCTTTGGCGAGGCCGGCGCGGTGGTGTACTGCACGGGACGCTCAGCCGCCGGGCAGCGCTCCGCGTACAATCGACCGGAGACCATCGAGGAGACGGCGTCCATGGTGACGGCCGCTGGTGGCACAGGCATTCCGGTCCGGGTCGACCACACCGTGGAGAGTGAGGTGCGCGCACTCTTCGAGCGTGTCATCGCCGAGCACAAACGACTCGATGTCTTTGCTGACAGCGTGGCCGGTGAGGATCCCGCCTATGGTCCCTGGACCCCCGCGTGGGACACGGATCTCACCAACGCGGTGAAGGCGCTGGAACTCGGCCTCGTCACTCGGCTGCACGGCGCAGTTTGTGCCGCGCGACTCATGAAGAAGCGCAAACGCGGGCTGATCGTGCAGGTCACGGGTGCCGACTTTCCCTTCTACGGCAGCAACGTTGTGCACGACCTCATCATGGGGGGCCACAAGTTGCTGGCCTTCCGCCTCGCCGAAGAGCTCCGTCCCTCCGGCGTTGCCGCAGTGGCCATCACACCGGGATTCCTGCGGTCCGAGACCATGCTCGAACACTTCGGCGTGACCGAAGACACCTGGCGTGAGGGTGGCAAGAAGGACAAACACTTCCTGCACTCCGAATCACCCCTGCTGGTGGGGCGTGCGGTGGTGGCACTGGCCCGCGATCCAGAGGTCATGAAGTGGTCCGGCCACCTCACCAGTTCGTGGGAGGTGGCCGCACGCTACAAACTGCGCGATGCTGACGGGAGCAACCCGGACTGGGGAGGTAACTGGACCCGGAACGTCATGCGTGAGATGCCGGCCGTGCGCCAGGGCACCCTGCGACAGGTGGCCTGGCTCGAGCGTGTGGCCGGACGGCTGCGGCGCTATGCGGGCTTGCGGGCGCGCCGCAGCGCCTAACGCATGGTGGCCGTGAACATGATATGGGCCTTGGGTGTCCCGGGGAACATGATCCACGGGTCATTCCCGCGCGGGCGTTCCGGCAAGCCGGTCGAGGCCCCGGTCGCGCCTGGCACATACACGACGTACAGGCGTCGCTCTTCACCGACCGCCATCGTCTTCGGATCGTACGTCTTGCCGAAGATCTGATACAACGTGGCCGGGCCACCTGGCACCTTGAGTTTGCCGCTTTTCACTTCGGCAAACCGAACCGTGTCCACCTGCGCGTCCACCGTGCCACCGGCGCGCAGTTCGCGCCCGCGAGCCATGAAGGGCTCCAGGGACTCGTGATAACACGACACATGGAACTGCGGCTCCTTCGGATACTGCGCCAGACAGACCATTCCCTTCCCTTCGCGCAGCGTCACGAACTTGCCACCGGCATCGTAGCCGATCACACGCGCGCCCGCCCGGAGCTGCTCGGGGAGTGGCAGCACAGCGGCCGCAATCTGCTCCTCTTTAGGTGGGATGGTCTGTGCAGAGGCAAAGGCGGGCACACCTGCCGCGAGAACTGCGACGACGAGGAAACGCATGGGAGTGGGTTGAGAGGACTGGTCGGTGACTTGAGAGTGTTCGAGCGTCAGGTCAGGGCCTCGAGGCCCGCCTTGAGGCGTGGCAACGCAATACCAATGTCGCTCAGGCTCACTGCGCCAATGGACAGACGGCACCACCCCGTTTCACCGGTCGCTCCAAAGGCATTGAACGGCACGACACCGAGGCCGGCCGTGCGCAGCAACCAGCGCCGCACATCCTCGTTGGTGCTGAGACGTTCCCCTTCGGGTGTGGTGCGCCCCATCAGCGCAAACTGACCACTCAGGTAAATCGCCCCCTGTGGCGCCACCGCGTCGACGGGATGCCCGGCCGCGCGCAGCGCCATCAATCCGTCGTACAGTGCGTTGAGACGCGCCTGCGCACCGGCGATCAGCTCCTTCCGGTAGGTCTCGATGGCATCCCCCGCCATGAGCAATCGGGCCGTGGCCACCTGCTCGGCCCGCGGGGCCCAGGTGCCCACATGCTGCAGGAAGTTGTTCATCTTGTCGATGATGTCCGTGGGGCCAATCACCCAGCCGACACGAATGCCGGTGGAGGCAAAGGCCTTCGAGATGCCATCGATATACACGGTGTACTTTGCCATCTCCGGCCGCAGCGTCACCGGGTCCACATGGACGATGTCACCAAAGGTCAGCTGCCAGTACACCTGATCGTACGCGAGATACAAGGGCCGCTCACCGGCACCGCGCCGCGCGTTTTCCTCCAGCACGAGATCACAGATCGCGCCTAACGACTCGGCGGTGAAGCAGGTGCCGCAGGGGTTGAGCGGGGAGTTGAGCGCCAGGAGCCGAGCCCCTTTGAGCAGTGGGGCAATCGCCTCGGCGGTTGGCATGAAGGCATCGGCCGCGGTGCATGCCACCGGCACCGGCACCGCCCCCACCATGTGGCAGTAGTAGTTGTTGTTCCACGATGGCGCCCCATACACCACGCGATCTCCCGGATCGACCAGGGTCGCATAGGTCCCGTACACCCCGGGACGCGAGCCCGCCGTGACCAGCGTCGACTCCACCGGGTATCGCAGGCCGAGTGAGCGCTCGGTGTACTGCACGATCGCCTCACGCAACGCGGGCATGCCATGCGACGGCGGATAGTTGGTCTCATGGTGATGCAATGCGTCGACAATTCCGGTCTCCAGGAACTTCGGAATCGGGAATTGCTTGGGGTCGAAGTCGCCGACCGTGAGGTTGCATACCTTCTCGCCGCTGGCGATCCGCTGCCGGATTTCCCCGGCCACCTTGAGGATGGCCGACCCCTCGAGCGTGCCGACCGGGGTCGAAACCCGGCCCGGTGTGAGTGGGGTACGAACCATGTCCGTGGTGTCGACTACCGTGGCGTGCGTCATTGGGCCAAAAGGAAAAGGGGACGCTTGGGTTGCCGCTGCGCGGCCGAGGGAAACTAGACTCTGGGGCACGAGGCTCCAAATGCCCGATTTCGGGGCGACGCCAATGGCTGGAGCGACTTGGCACTCTTCTTCCACTCGAAAAAGGCGTTTCCCTCGGCCCCGGCCGACCGTCCCTGTCTGGCAGGGTGGTGCAAAGAGTGGGCAGTACGGTGACGGATCAGGTTAAGTTCATGTCAAACAGACCCTTACGGCGTTCATGATGACTGGCATTTCGCGCGCACGGCGTGTGTTTCTGGCGACGTTGATCGGCATTGGCTCCCTTTCTGCCCGAGCCGGTGCCCAGCAGGCCTCGTTTACCCTCGCCCTCGTTCCGGGCTCGCGGGTGCGTGTCACGGCAAGAACACTCGTGGCGCCGCTGGTTGCGAGCTACCTGCAGCAACGCGGCGACACCGCGGTATTCATCGAGGCGGCGGGCGGGCGCGGGATCTGGTCGATTGCCCTCTCCGACATCACCAAGCTTGAGCGCAGCGATGGTGAGCGCACGAGCAATCGTCCACTTGTCCAGCGGGGTGCGATCTACGGAGCCGTTGGCGGGGCCGTGGTTGCGTACAGCTTTGCCGCCCTCGCCAGTCCCAGCGACTCGAGCCGAAAGTACAGCCGCACCACAAGTGCACTGGTGGGAGCGGGTGTGGGCGCCGTTGTGGGCGGGATACTCGGGAGCCGCTTTGCGTCGGAACGCTGGCGCCCTGTCCCTTTGCGGCAGGTTTCAGTGGTGCCTGCGCCGCGCGGACTCGGGGTGTCGATCGCCTTCTAGTTCGGGCGCGTTCCGCGCGCCATCATTCGGGAGACAACGCGCCGTCATCGGCGCGTTTGTTGTTGAGACGCCCAATTTCTCCCGATCCGATCTGTGCGACTGTCCAGCGTCATTCATGCCGTCGATGCACACGCCTGCGGTGAACCGGGACGTGTGATCGTTGGCGGCGTCCCGCATGTGCCTGGCGCCACCATGTTCGAGAAGATGCAGTGGCTGGCGCGTGAGGGGGACCATATCCGCAAGCGCATGCTCAACGAGCCACGCGGATACCCGGCCTCGTGCTGCAACATCCTCCTCCCGCCCACGCACCCCGAAGCGCAGGCCGGCTACGTGATCATGGAGCATGTGGAGTATCCCGGCATGTCGGGAAGCAACACGATCTGTGTCGTGACCGTGCTGCTCGAGACAGGGATACTGCCCATGCATGAGCCGGTGACCGACCTGGTGCTCGAAGCCCCGGCGGGACTCATTCGGGTGCGTGCAGAGTGCAGCGGCGGAAAGGTGACACGGGTGACCTTTCGCAACGTGCCTGCTTTTTCGATGTACCTCGACGAGCCAGTCGAGGTGCCGCAGCTCGGCACGGTGCGCGTGGACGTGGCGTATGGCGGGATGTTTTATGCCATCGCCGACGCGTCGCAATTCGGGCTGCGCCTCACGCCCGACGAAGGACGCGACATCGTGCGCATCGGTGAGATGGTGAAGGCAGCGGCCCGCGAGCAGCTGCCGGTGGTGCATCCGGAGCAACCAGGGTTTGCGGGCATCACAATCTCCCAGCTCTCCGGGCCCCCGCATGATCCTGCCCATCACGCACGCAACGCGGTCATCGTGTCTACGGGCGCCTTCGACTGGGCGAGACCTTCCACCTGGACGGGCTCCATCGATCGTTCGCCCTGTGGCACCGGCACCTGCGCCAAGATGGCAACGCTGCATGCACGAGGGCTCTTGTCACCGGGGCAGCCATTTCACCACGAGAGTGTGCTGGGCACGTTGTTCACCGGCGAAATCGTCGAGGAGACACGCGTGGGTGAGCGGAGCGCCATTGTCCCGACACTCAGTGGGCAAGGGTGGATCACGGGCTTCAGTCAGTATGTGCTGGACCCAACCGATCCGTTTCCGCAGGGGTTCACGGTTGGGGATATCTGGTAGACGGCAGACGGCAGACGGCAGACGGCAGACGGCAGACGGCAGACGGCAGACGGCAGACCACTTACTAACTGGCTTCTGCGGTGGCGCAATAGACCAACATGACCCTCCTCTCAGCAGCGACCTGGCGCGACATCCGGGGCAAACACTTTGAAGTCGCGGTGCTTCCGTGGGGTGCCACCGAAGCACACAACTACCACCTGCCCTATGCCACCGACACCATCCAGTGTGATGCGGTCGGGGCGCGCGCCGTGGCCGCCGCCGCCGAACGTGGGGCGCGTGTAGTGCTGCTGCCGACCATTCCCTTCGGCGTGCAGACGGGACAACTCGACATTCCCTTTTGCCTCAACCTCAACCCGGCCACACAAACCAGCATCCTTCGCGATTTGATCACCTCCATGGAACCACATGGGGTGCGCAAGCTGGTGATCCTCAACGGACATGGCGGCAACGATTTCAAGCAGATCATCCGTGAACTGCAGCCGGCCACGTCCATGGTGCTGGTGCAGGTGAACTGGTGGCAGGTGCTGGACGCAAGGCAGTACTGCGATGAGCCCGGCGACCATGCCGGGGAACTGGAGACCTGCGTCATGCAGCAGGTTGCCCCGGATCTGGTGCACCCGTTAGGCACCGCTGGTCCGGGCACCGCGCGGCGACCGCGTGTGGCCGGTATGCGGGAGGGGTGGGCGTGGACCCCACGCCGGTGGACGCAGGTGACGGACGACACCGGGGTCGGGAACCCGGGAATGGCCACGCCCGCAAAGGGTGAGCGCTTTCTTAGCGACCTCACCGGGAAGCTCGCCACCTTCCTCACCGACCTCGACGCCCTGGACCCTGCCCGGATGTACGAGGACTGAGCGCTTCGAGGAACGGCTGGCTCCAACCAACCGTTTGCAGGTATGGAAGGTTCGGGATCTCTGGTTCTGGTGACAGGCGCTACCGGCTATATCGGTGGACGCCTCGTGCCGCGGTTGCTGGCCTCTGGCTACCGCGTGCGCTGTCTTGTGCGTGACCCTTCGCGCCTCGAAGGACGTCGCTGGCGCGACCAGGTGGAGATCGTCGCCGGTGATGTGCTCGACAGCACGTCGCTCGACTCCGCCATGGAGGGCGTCGACACGGCCTTCTACCTGGTGCACAGCATGGGGGCCGGGCACTCATTCCACGAGCGCGACCTCGTCGGGGCCCGCAACTTCTCGCGAGCCCTGCACGCGGCCGGTGGTCGGCGCATCATCTACCTCGGCGGACTCGGCAACAGCGAGGGTGAGCTCTCGGCACACTTGCGATCGCGTCAAGCCACTGGTGATGCGCTGCGGGAGAGTGGCATTTCGGTGACCGAGTTTCGCGCAGCGGTCATCGTCGGGTCGGGGAGTCTGTCGTTCGAGATCATCCGCTACCTCACCGAGCGTGTGCCCCTGCTAATCTGCCCACGGTGGGTGTTCAGCCGCATCCAGCCCATTTCCACACGGAATGTGCTGGAGTACCTCGTCGCTGCGCTCCGCACACCGGCCAGTGCGGGTGAGGTGATCGAGATCGGTGGCAGCGACGTGGTCACCTACGCCGAGATGATGCTTGGCTACGCGCGAGCGCGTGGGTTGCGGCGGCGGGTGTTCCCGGTGCCGGTGCTCACCCCGCGACTCTCTTCGGGGTGGGTGCACCTGGTGACGCCGATCCCGAAGGCGATCGCGCAGCCACTCATCGAGGGGCTGCGCAATGAGGTGATCCTGCACAGCGACGGGGCACGCACACTCTTTCCCGATGTTGTGCCAATGGACTACGCGGCCTCCGTGGCGCTGGCGTTGGAGCGGGTGGACGCTGGACGCGTGGAAACCAAGTGGAGCGACGCCGCCGGCACCAGCACCGACGAGGCCGTGCCCGTGCAGCTTTCCTCACGCGAGGGCCTAGAACTCGAGGTGCGGCAGCAAGTCGTGAACGCCCCTCCGTCCGCCGTCTTCGCTGTGGTATCGGCGTTAGGCGGCGACACCGGCTGGTATGTGATGAACTGGGCCTGGGGGCTGCGCGGCTGGATGGATCGCCTGATGGGTGGGGTGGGGCTTCGGCGCGGGCGGCGCCATCCCACCGAGCTGCGCGCGGGTGACGCGCTGGACTTCTGGCGCGTGGAGCGGGTGGAGACCGACCGGCTCGTGCGGTTGCGCGCCGAGATGAAGGTGCCCGGGCGTGCCTGGCTCGAGTTTACGATGGTGCCGCACGAAGATGGGGGCACCTTTCTGACACAGACAGCGCTTTTCGCTCCGCGCGGGCTGGCTGGTCACCTCTACTGGCACAGCATCGCCCCGGTGCACGAGCACGTCTTTGGTGGCCTGATCCGGGCCATCGCCAGCCGCGCCGAGGCGGCGCAGGCGCTGTCAGCGGGCGACGGTCTCGTGAGGGCGGCCACCACCTGAGCGGCCACGGATGCTGCCAGGTTCCAGGGCGGCCAGCATCTCGCGTGCCGTTGCGAACCGCTTGTCTCGATTCAGCGAGAGGGCGCGACGCACCACCTCCGC
The DNA here is from genome assembly GCA_902826615.1 of uncultured Gemmatimonadota bacterium. Classification (GTDB taxonomy): domain Bacteria; phylum Gemmatimonadota; class Gemmatimonadetes; order Gemmatimonadales; family Gemmatimonadaceae; genus RBC101. Next base: position 414,214 of record CADEFN010000001.1, on the reverse strand, counting down.
GAGTGTCGCCGGTATCTCCGGCACAATCTCTCTCGGATCTGGCGCCGGCTTGTCTTGCTGCGCACGCAGGAAGAGTTGCGGGAGAGTCAGGCCATCGTGCGGACTCTTGCCGGTGAGGCATTCGTACAACACGGCGCCAGCCGCGTAGATATCGGCCCGCACATCGATGTCATCGCCGGCCAGCTGCTCGGGTGCCATGTAGGCCGGTGTGCCCACCACCATCCCTGTTGCGGTGAGTTTGCGTTGCCGAGTGGTTTCGTCCGCCAGACGGGCGATGCCGAAGTCGGTGATCTTGAGCAAACCCTGGCGATCGATGAGCAGGTTCGGGGGCTTGATGTCGCGATGAATCACCCCCACCTCGTGCGCCGCATCGAGGGCACGCAGCATCTGCACACCGATGGAGCGCACCGCACCTGCAGGAAGGCGTCCTTCCTGCGTGAGTACGTCGTCGAGCGCGCGTCCTTCCATGTACTCCATGGTCAAGTAGTACACGTCACCAACCACGCCCAGGTCGTGGGTGCGCACCACATTGCGATGGGAAATGCGGCGCGCGAGGCGAATCTCCTCGCGAAACCTGTCGATCACGCCACTCTCGCGGTCCACCAGCTCGGCACGCAGCGCTTTGAGTGCAACGGTTTCACCGAGCTCGCGATCAGTGGCGCGATATACCGTCCCCATGCCACCGGTCCCGAGATGCTTCACAATCTGGTACCGGTTGGCGAATATCGCGCCGGGTTCGAGGGTGGCGCCCGCGGCCGCCTGCATTTCGCGTGTATGTCTCTCGTGCTGCAGCACGCCGACCAGTTCCTCCTTGGCGCGGAGGTCGTCCATCAAACCCTGAAAAGCGCCCGCCAGCTCACCGACTTCGCGAGGCCCATGTCCCGGCAGTGTGACGGAGTAATCGCCATCGCGAGCCGCCTGTGTGGCCTTCACCAGCTGACGAATTGGCGACGCGATACGTCGCGAGATGAGCAAACCGGCCACCAGCGCGAGCAGCAACCCGGCGCCAAAGCCGAGCCACGTGGACCGGCGTAGTGGTTCCACCGCCGCCATGGCTTCACGACGCGAGCGAAGACCGACCATCAGCCCCACCGTGTCTCCGCCCGCGGTTCTCAGCGCACTCGCCGAGCCGATGTAGGCGTTTTCGCTCCCGGCGGCGTCGAGGGTGACCTGGCCCCCTTCACTGCGTTGGTCGATGGCGGCCGCCATCGCCTGCCGGAGTGCGCCGCCGAGAGTGGTCGCCGACAAGCGCGCCCGCCCGAGGGTGTCCAGGGTAACCAGGGCAATCTCGGAGCCGGTTTGCTGATTGAGTTGCGTGAGCAGCGTGTCATCGAGGGCAAACGCCGCGATCAGCGAACCTTCCACCGTCTGTCCCCCGGGGCGACGGATGGGTACGGCAATCGATTGGTAGAGGTGATCGACCGAGTCTGACGGCTCGAGCCACGCACCGCTGGCGGTGTCGCCGCCCAGCGCGCGTCGCACCAGGGCCCCCTCGCTGAAGTCCTCACCGGTCCGCTCGGGATGCAGCGTCCAGGCGCTCATCGTTCCGCGCTGATCGAGGAGCATGGTCCACGCTGCCCCGAGCTGGTCACGGTACTCCTCAGCCTGGTCGAGCAACGTCGCCAGGTCCTGTCGAGCCAGCGCCTGCTCAACGCGCGAGAAGTAGGTTGGCACACTCGTCAGACCGGCAGCGAGCGGCATCTTGCTCGCGCTACGCTGCGCCAGCGCCCCCTCCACCGCCACTCGGGTGGTGGCCAGCTCGCGCGCGAGTCCCACCTCGCTCACCTGGCGCATCCGGCTGGCCGTGAGGAGCCAGACCAGCAGCAGCGTACCCGCTACCACCACCACACTCGCCGCAAAAATCTGCGACGCCACACTCCGGATACTGATCACCTAGTACCGCCGACCTCGGGCATCGTATGACTTGCCGTTTTTGTCGAGATGCTGGGTGAACTTCCAGCTTCTCGTGTCGAGTGAAACGACCAGCTCGGCGGCGAGCGGAACGGTGACGGGTTGCTCGCGTTCGCCCCCGCGTTCGTGCCACACGTGCAGCGTGTACTTTCCCGGAGGCACACCGTCAATGCTGAAGCGGCCAGCCCGGTCGGCACGCGCAGCAAACTGGGTGGCGTGCACAACAACGATGGCCGACATGCGCGCGTGAACGTTGCAGTACAGTTTGGCGATGCCGGGTTTGTCAAACGTGACGGTGCGTGTCTCGTTCCGGCCATAGAGACCAAGATCAAAGAGACGGGGCCCCGAAGAGGAGAAGACGTTGTGATCGAACGGGTCGTGGTTGGGCAAGGCAATGGTCGAACCAACGGGCACCACGGTGATGCGGGGCGAGAAAGCCTTGTCCTCCGTGGAAATCTCGGCGCGGCGTGCGGTCCCGCCGCCGAGCCCGGGACCCTCGAGCCAGATGACACTCTCGTCCACGTCTTTCGCCACGCCCTTGCGCTCCAGCAGTTCCACCCGGCCCGTCAGCGCGATGCCCTGGGCATTAACGTTAGGCGCCAGGCCGAGTATCACCGCCGCGGCCCATACCCGCCATCCCCTGTGCGTGCTCATGAGCAGAAAAGTAGCCTCCGGAGTCCCGCGATGAGACCTCCTCATCGACGCGCGCGACCGATGTGGCTCGCGTCACTTCCCGCGGTCATCCTGCCCCTGTGGGCGCTCTTGGGCGTTGCGTCGCCCCTCCCGGCTCAGGCGTCTACCGACCGAGTGGAGGTGCGGGTGACCGGCACCGTGCTGCTCAACAGCTTTTTCACGTCGCAACGCACCAACAACTTCGATCTACCCCAGTTCGTCCTGCGGCCTGCCGCGTCGGACTCGCTCGGGGATGGTGGTGGGTTCGGGATGACCGTCCGTCAGACGCGGCTGGGGGTGCGCGCGTTCTGGCCCGATGTGCGCGGCGCCGAAGTACGAGCCGAGGTGGATACGGATTTCTATGGGGGCCAGCAGTCGAGCGGATTTGGCGACCTCTTTCCCCTGTTCCGCATTCGGCGGGCGGTGGTGGAGGCTGCATGGAGCCGTGGCTCTCTCCTGATCGGACAGGAGGTGCCGCTCGTCGCCGAATACAATCCTGTTTCCACGGCCACGCTTGGGTTCTCCGGGCTTTCCGCCTCGGGCAATCTCTGGCTTTGGCTCCCACAGATCCGGGGCAGTGTGCGTGTAGCACGCGGCGCTCACCTCTCCCTCGACGTCGACGGCGCCATACTCGGCGCGGGCGCCAACGAAGCGTCGGGTGAACTGCTCACCCAGCCCGATCGTGCCGAGTCGAGCAACCGGCCATCAGTGCAGGGGCGGGCGATCATGCGATGGGGTTCAGCAGATCGTCCCGGTGATCTTAGCATCGGTGGCCACCGCGGGTGGCTCGCGACGTCGGGCGATTCGCTCATCGCCTCGACCGCGATGTCAGCGGCGTGGCGTCTTCCGCTGGGCCCCCGGATTTCGGTGGTTGGAGAGGCGTTCCGGGGCCAGGCGCTCGCCGGACTTGGAGGTGGTGGCGTGGGGCAGCACCTGGGAGTTGGGAATGTTCCGGTGCGCTCACGTGGTGTGTGGAGCCAGCTGCTGGCGGAGACCGGTCACGACGTCACGTTAGGCGCGGCCTTCGGTGTTGACGATCCCGACGATGCGGATCTCGATCCTACCGGGCGTCTGCGCAATGCCACCTGGTCGGGCATGGTGCAGTGGATGCCCGCGCCATTTGTCACGGCCCTCGAACTCAGGCGCCTGACCACCACCTACCGGTCAGGCGCCCTGAGCGCTGTCCATCTCAATCTTTCGCTTGGTGTGCAGTTCTGAGCGTTCGGGTGACGACCGGGCCTAACGAGTCTCGATCTTCACGCCGTACCCCCCCTTGTCCCAGTGCAGCATCAGCTCGTTGCCGGCCACGTACATGCGGAAGCGCTCTTCTGCCGTGGTCTGGTTCATGTGGAGCTGCAGTGGGACGCGCGCCAGGTCCTGTTTGGCATCGTACGCGGTGCCCCACTGTCCTGTTTGTTTGTTCACAATGAGCCACGCCTCGGTGGCCCGCGGATAGAGGAACAGGGTGTACGTACCGGCGGGAATGGCAACACCACCCATCACCAGATCCTTGTCGGTCCGGAACTGCGTCGCGGCGTTGGCCCCGAGGCGCCAGGTGGTGTCGTGTGGCACCAGCGTGCCCCAGATGGCGCGCCCGCGGGCGGCCGGACGACCATAGTCGATCCAGATGTTGGCGCCACCAACGACCGCTTGCACGGTGTCCCGGGTCGAGGCGGCGCCTAACGCCTGACCGGCAGCGTCCTTCGCGGCCCAGGCACTGGCAATCGTGCCGATGTTCGGGTTGGCGACTGCCGTTGCGATGAACTTCTGTGTGGTCAGCGAGCCGTCGCTGCGCAGCACCTTGCCCTCAGGGGAAAGCTTGAAGCCGGTGCGGAAACCCTGCGACACCAACTCGGCGGAGTCGGCGCTAATGAGGCGCATGTCCGCCCGGATCGGTGCCGACTGCTGCGGGTTGAATCCCATCACTTGCGCCGCACCCAAACGTTTCACCGTCCCAACAACCAGCTCGTTGAACAGGATGGATCCCGTGATGCCGGGCAGCGTGCCCCTGGGCGCCGCCGCCCGGAGCGTCACCGCTTGGCCATTCTGCGTGACCTGCCGCAGGACGCTGTCGCCGGTGAAGGTCATGCGCTGCGGCGTGGTATTGGGCGCCGCCGATCCGTCGGGGCGCAAAACGGACTGCTCATACGAGGCCACGCTGCCGTCGTCGTTGAACGCGAGAGTGTAGCGCAGCACACTCGTGGCAGGTGAACGACGCACAATCTGCCCCTCGATGCGATTGGCCGTACGCTCATACCGTTCCACCGCGATGGTGTCGTTCCCAAGGCGAACGAGATAGCCGCCGGCTTGTGCGGCCACCGTCATTGGGGCGATGGTAGCCAGGATTGACGAAATGATGAGGCGCATGAAACGTCCGAATGTTGGAGAACGTCAAGCTACACCTGAAGCGTGGGTGGGTTCATCGGTGCTGGGGCAGATGGATATGTTGACGCGACGAACGGCGTGATGGACGCCACACCCCGGCCCTGATACGATGAGCGCACTGCACTACCCCCTTGCCGACCTCGCACTCGCCCAGCGGCTCGAACAGACCGAGGCTGCCGGGTGCCTGGGGTTTGTCGAAGCGCGAGCCCGGCTGACACCGGAGACTGGTGCCACCTGGCGAAAGATCGGTGGAACCTTCGCCATGTTCGACGGACCGGCGTCGCCTATCACGCAGACGTTCAACCTTGGCATGCGCCAACCGGTGGAGGCAGGACACTTCGATGAGTTGGAGGCGTTTTACCACGAAAGGGAATCGCCCGTGTTTCATGAGGTGAGCCCACTTGCCGACGCGACCGCGCTCACGTTGCTCACAGCGCGCGGCTATCGGCCGATCGAGTTTACCAGCGTGATGTACCGCCCCATCGAGCTGGCCGCGGCATCCAGTGAAGAGTCTTCTGGTGCGTTGTCTACCAGGCGCATGCAGTCACACGAGGTCGCGTCCTGGATCGACGCCTCGGTCGCTGGCTGGGACCAGTATGCGCCGGTAGCCGACACGATTCGTGCGCTGGCGAACGTCAACGCTCATCGCAGCGACATGCGATGTTACCTCGTGGAGCGCGACGGTCAGCTGGTGGCCACCGGTGGCCTTGTGATCCATGAAGACGTGGCGCTGCTGGCGGGCGCCAGCACTCTTGTGGAGGCACGCGGGCGTGGCGCACAGCTGTCCCTCCTTGCCTATCGATTGCGCGACGCCGCCAAGGCGGGGTGCACCCTGGCGATGATGTGTGCCCTGCCCGGGAGTGGCTCCCAGCGTAACGCAGAGCGTCACGGCTTCCGGATTGCCTACACGCGCATCAAGTGGCAGCTCGGCGCCTAACGCATCAACCCCTGCGCCGCGACGTAACGCACCAGATCGGCATTGCTCACCATGGCCATCTTGTCCAGCACACGTTTGCGATAGGTACTCACGGTTTTGACGCTCAGCACCAGCTCGCGAGCAACTTCGGTCACCGTGCGCCCCGACCCCAGGAGACAGAGCACGTCGAACTCGCGATCACTCAGCTGCTCATGGGGCGTTCCTGCGCCATCCGGTGACAACTCGGCCGCGAGCCGCTCGGCCAGTGATGCGCTGATGTAGCGACCCCCGCGATGCACTTTGCGAACCGCCGACACCAACTCGTCAGGCGAGTGATCCTTGGTGAGGTACCCGCGTGCACCGCCACGCAGTGCTCGCGTTGCGTATTGATCCTCGGGATGCACACTCAGTACGAGGATGGCCACACTCGGGTAGTCGGCGCGCACCTGTCGCAGCAGCGGCACAAAGCCCGGGCCCGGCATGGAGACATCCATCAGCAGCACATCCACTGGCAGCGAACGAAGCCCCGTCAGCAACTCATCGGCGTTGCTGGCCTGACCCACCACACGCATATCACTCACCTGCGCGAGGATGCCCTGCAGCCCCGCTCGCACTACCGGGTGATCGTCAGCGACGAGGAGCCGGATCATGACAACACTCCGGTCACTGGCAAGGTGAGTTGCACCTCGGTGCCGCCGCCCTCCGCGTCGCGGATCTCCACCACCCCTCCCACCGACATGGCACGCTCGCGCAAGCCGAGTAGACCGAGGGACCCGCTATGGGTCAGTTGTCCGGGCGCCATTCCGCGTCCGTTGTCACGGACCGCCACGTGCAACATTTCGCCTTCCTCGCGCAGGCTCACATGCACCTGCGTCGCCGCCGCGTGTCGCGCGACGTTGGTGAGCGATTCCTGCACAATGCGAAACACGGCGGTCGCGCGATCGGCGTCCACCGGTGGATCATCCGGCGGCAACTGGATGGTTGTGTGAATCCCGACGGTGCGCCCGAAGTCCTGGGCCACCCATTCCAGCGCTGCCACAAGACCCAGGTCGTCGAGCAGCGCCGGACGCAGCTGAGTGGCAATCCGGCGCACCGAGTCTATCGTGCCGTCGATGCGTTGCATGGCCGTCATGAGACGGTCTCGTACTCCGTGGTCGGGACGTTTGAGATGGGCCTGCACCCAGGCCATCTGCAGTTTGATCCCCGTCAGGGCCTGTCCCAGTTCATCGTGAATTTCGCGTGCGATGGTACGGCGCTCCTCTTCGCGTGTGCGCTGTAACCGCGAGGCCAGTGCACGCAGCTGCTGATGTGAGTACTCGAGCTCCTGCTCGGCCAGCCGACGATCGGTGACGTCGTGGGCGTGGGTGAGGACACAGGGCACGCCACCGACGTCGATAATCGTGGACGAAATCTGCGTGATCTCGCGCCGGCCATCACGCAGGTACCCGCCGAATTCGAGTTCGGTGATGGTGCCCTCGCGACGCAGTCGCTGGATGTACTGCTCACGCATTCCGGGGTCGGCCCAGAGGCCCAGCTCCACAGAGGTCTTGCCGATCACCTCGTCGCGCGTGCGACGCAAATCATTGAGAAAGGTGTCATTGACTTCGATGAAGCGGCCATCGTCCAGCCGGTTGAGCGTCAGCCGGAACGGTGACAAGCGGAATGCAGCAGAGAAGAGTGCCTCCGATTCGCGCAGGGCCTGTTCCGCACGATACCGCTCGGTGACGTCCCGCTGAACACCGAAATGGCCGGCGATACTGCCGTCGCTGGTATACAGACAGATGTACTCTCCTTCGATCCGAACGGGAGTTCCATCGACGCGGCGTTCCTCGGTTTCGGTGGACAGCCTCCCCGTATCGAAGAAGCGACGCCACACTTCGCGTCCCTGCGGAATGTCGTGCGCGTAGAACTCCTCGGGCGTGCGGCCAATCAATCCTTCACGCGTGGTGCCATAGTGCGCCAGCATCGCGTCGTTTACCCGGGTGATCCGCTGATGGGTGAAGACGTAGTCCAGTACGCGATGTTTGTCGACCGAGTCGTCCCATCGTACGGGCTCGTCCAGCATCATGAAGAACGCCCCGGTCAGGGACTGGCTGAAAAAGAGCTCGAGCAGTTCGGGCTCGCTGAGCTGTGGAACCGCACCACCAGGAACAGAGGGCATGCTGAATGGGCGACGACGGTTGTGAACGGTGTTGAGCCTGCACGCTGCGACATGGAGTTGCAACCTCCAGATACCCGTGGTGGTGCGCACGGCGAACGGAACCGTACGCACCACCACCACCCCACACCACCACCCCCTGCCTTGCGAGACGAGTGTTACTGCGGCTGCGGCTCGCCGTAGATGAAGTCGTCCAGGACGACCAGGTCGCGGACACCACCATTGGAGACGTCGTTGACACCGGCTCCGAGGGTGCCGGTTCCAAGGGTCATGCGAACACGTGCCACCAGGGCGCTGGCGAACTTCACGCCCACAAACGAAAGTCCGGCGGCGTCACTGCGAATGGGGACCACCGCCTTGCCAAGCGAACTCCCATCGCGCCCGAAGAACTCCATGGTGGTGGTATTGGCCAGGTCAACGTCAGAGAAGACCGCCCCGAAGCCAGTCACCAGCCCCGGTGTTGGCTGACCCGCCAGCTGGAAGTGCACATCAAAGACGTGACTGCTGGTTGGCGCAAAAACCTTGTTGGGGCTGAAGGTCGCGAACTGTGTGGCGTAGGTGGGGTTGAGATCCGCAAAGAGCGAACTGTCGTTGCGAAAGCCCGTGCCTAACGTGGTCATCACCACACCCAGGCGCACATTGCTGTTGAAAAACGCCGCCGGGAACCGGTTGTCACCATTGTTGAGATCGGCGGGCACGCCGTCCCATCCGATTTCGCGCCGGCCGGCCAGCGACGGACCAACGGTGCCGCCGTTACGCGGGTCCCCGATCAGGGTGCGGAACTCGGCGACCTTGGCCGTAATGGCCCCGCTCGCTTCGAGAACGGTAAAGGCCGGTGCTGGGGCTGGGGCTGGAGCCACGGAATCGTCGTAGTCGTCGCCACAGGCGGCGGCGATGCCAAGACAGGCCATCGCGGCTGTTTGATGAAGGAATTTCGTGATGCGCATAAAGTCTCCACTCGTGTTCGTCCGTAGCGCCGCGGGCATGCGATGCTTTCTCTGGACGGCGGGGAGGATACGCCGGGCCTGCCGACCCTTCTATCGGCAGGTGTGGCGCATGCGTGTGGGACGAATGAGCGTTGCATGTAGGACGGCGACTGACAAAGCACCCTGATCCGTGACCCCGCTCACCGTCCTGCCGCTAACTGACTACTGCGCTCCGTAGTACTTGCGCCCTGCAACCGGAGCTGCGGGCACGGGAGGCGTCCATCGCCCCGACTCGACATCGAACCAGCGCTCCATCAAACGCTCGCGCTGCAGGCGGGCGATGAGGGTGCTGTCGGGACGCGCCCGAATCACTTCGTTCTGGGTTGCCGGATAGGCCAGCCGCGCAACCCCGATGAGCGAGTTGAGTCCGTCGTACGCCTCCTGAAAGTCCTTCGCGGTGAAGTCCACGCGATCACCTTCCGGCGACAGCGTGACACCGGGGACTCCGCGGAGTGGACGCAAACTCGCCGGCAACACCACCCGCAGCGCGGCCTGCACGGGTTCCTTGACCGTGATTGTTTTTGCGTCGGCAATCTTGCGCATGGCTTCGGCCGCCTGCGCTTTCATTTCAGCATGCACGCTGTCCACGTTGCGCAGGGTCACGGTGCTGGCACTGGTCGCATGTTTGGTGACCACAAAACGTACCCACGGCATGGTCTGCAGATCTGCGGCCAGTTTGTCATCGCCTGACACAAAGACCATCGGCACACCAACACGTCCCCAGGAGTAGGCCACCATTTCGCTTTCGGTGATCGAGCGGCCATTCATCCAGAGATCCATGCCGAGTGTCACCGTGTGCGAGGCAAAGCCTTTGCTGCCGGTTTTGGCGTGCATGCCAACCGCGGCGATCGCGTCGTAGGTGTTCGCAGTCACGATGTCGGTGTACTGCCGAAAAGACGAGTCGCGTGTGAGCTGCTTCGCGCGGGGATCGAGCAGGGCCGGATCCAGATCGGGCGCCGGATTGCCGCTCCCGTGCCCGTCGACGATGTCCACACTTGTGGCGCCACCAGCAAAGAGCCCATCCACCACGGCGTTCACGTCGGCCACGAGATACTGGCGGCCCTTTGCGTAGAACTCGGGGTGGGAGTAGTTGAAGGTGCGGTAGTCGTCCTGACCGGCGAGTCCCTCCATGTCATGATAGACCAGCACTCGCAACGTGTCGCCATTTCGCGCACGCGGAGTGCCGATGGTCACGCCATTTTCTGCGGTCCATGCCGGGGCGCTCGTTTCGTTTGAAGCGCCGGGGGCGGAGCAGGCGAAGAGGGTGACGACAAACGCGAAGGCCGATGTGCGCATTGGGGCTCCGGAAAAAGACACCGCCGCCCGTGCAATTACTTCGCACGGACGGCGGCGAGAAGATGCGGGGTGGTCGCGGCGGCCGCGAGGTGCATGATCGGCGCATCTCAACTGCCTTCCCGGTATCACACCCGTTCCCGATCAAGGAAGCCGCAGGCCGACCGCTGAGCCAGGCGTACTCGACAGTCGCTGAAGCACAAGTCGAAGTGCCTATGTTGCTGGTCTCTGTGGAACCGGGTTACCCCAAAGCCGCCCGATGGAAATTTCAGCGGCGCTGCATCTCTTCCACGGGTTGACTGTGCTCATGCCTAACGCTGCGCATTACATCACCAGGCATCAGCCAGAGGTGTACGGCGGCCCAAACAATCATTCGTCGGCGCGCCGCGATAAGCCCTGCACCGGGAAGAACGTACGGGTTACCCGGATCGCAGTGCCTTGACGAGACGAGAGGCAATTTGCAGTGGCTGCTGCATTGCCGTCCGGGAGTCCGTTGAGTGAGTCCAGACGACTGCGCCGTCTCGTAGTCGCACCGCGCGTAAGGTCACCTGATGCCCGCTCTCCTGGGACCATACGGAACCTGTAACGAGGTATGCCGGCGCCGGCGTTGAGCTCGCTGTTCGAGTGGGACTCACCGTGCGGTGTACGACACCGAGATGTGGATCGACCTTGCGCGCCGCTGAGCCGACGCTCTTTTCCACCGCCCGTGCGACGGCACTGCACCACACGTTGTCCGTGAGGTTCTCAAACTCTGCGAACGCGATGGTGGTCGCAATCGGATGTGCGGCTTCTCGGGGTGTTCCAGCGAATAGCAGAATCGTGGAAGCAATGGCCGCCGCTCGGGCACAACGTACCGCCTTCCGCCATAGCGGCGTTGCGAGAGATCTCTCCATTCGCTCGTGACCGTTGCGATCCATCACGTTGACAGTCCCGACCCATCGATACCCAAAGCCTCGTCGCGTCTCAAGACATGAGGGCGTTGCCGGTTCACACACTCGGCGGATCTGACAAATGGCGTAGTTGATCCCCGCATCCGCGTCTACTGCGTTGTCTTTCCAGAGATACCGTCGAATCTCGTGTCGTGTCACGTACTCCCCTTGGCGCCTGAGCAGCAGGGCAAGTAGTGCCGCCGGCTGGCGCTGGAGCGGAATCACGCTACCGAGCCGACGCAGCTCGTACGATGTAAGGTCAAGCTCAAAGCCGTTGAACGACGCCACCAGTCGCTGCTCGTCCGAGCACTCGCTGGGGCCTAGCGGCATTTCTTCAGCGTTCAACGGCACAAATGCTAACAACTCAGCGTCGCCTCAGAGAGAACTCGTTGCGCTTGCCGACACGATCTTGAGTATAGCCCAACTGCACAGACTCGACAATCAGTGTACGCGACGCCACCCGGAGGATTCAAATGCGCCGATGTTTCAGCACCCTCTCCCTCATTGTCATTGCTCTTCTGATGCCAGTTGATGTCCTCGCGCAACGCGACTCGACGACATCATCAGATTCGACGGCCGTCGCCGTGCGCAAGATCGGCGACGTTCGCTTGCGCTTTGTGCGCGCGATGCGGCAGGGAGACTCCACATTGCTCGGTACGACCATTGCCGAACATTTTGTTCTGGGTCGGAATGGCCTCAAACCACCGGACGGCCAACGCGCCACGATCGTGGGCAGGGACGCGTTCGTGGCCGAATGGCAGAACTCCATTTTCTCACAGGTGACGGGAATCAACCCGTGGGTGCAGTATCCTGCCGAGACGAGCGTACACGGTGACTGGGGGTTCGAAGTCGGTGAGTACGGTCCAGACTCCGGACCTAGCTCTGGGAAACGTGTTGGACGCTATGTCTGGGTGCTGCGACGCGGTCCGACTGGAGAGTGGAAGATTGCGTACATGGCATTCGGTGGTTCCATCAGATGATCGCGTCCACCGTGCGGACCTCGGCGACAATTCTCAGAAGGAGATGTGTTTCTACTAGAACCTCGTCCCCAGCGTCACCACCACATTGCGCCGTGCCTCGGGACGGAAGAAGCCCGCGTTGGCCACCTCGGCGTAGAGCTCGTTGGTGAGATTGTTGACCTGCACCCCAACCTCCTGGGTGACGCCGCCGAGCGTCCAGAGCCGCGCCCCGGCGCGCACCGACTGCACCGTGAAGGCCGGCAGCACATCGCCAACGGGACTCGAGCCGGCCACGATCTCCGACTGACGACCGTTGTGGCGCACCGCATAGTCTCCCCACACACGGCCCTGCGCTTCGCGCCAGCCTAACGACACATTCACCTTGCTGGCGAAGACGTCACCCACGGGCAGCGCCGGGTCACTGATATTCTTCGTCAGGAGCCGCGACCAGTTGGCGCTCGCCGTTAAGCCCGCCGGCAACACACCGCTCACCCCCACCTCGGCGCCACGCACACGCAGCGATGTCACGTTCACATTGCGAAAGCGGGGCAATCGTCCCACCGAATCGCCCGCCGCGGCAATACGAATGCCGTCTTCAATGCGATTCTGAAAGAGGAAGACTTCGGCATTCACCCGGCGCGACTGCCAGCGCGCCCCGAGATCGACGTTGAGGCTCTGCTCGGGCTTGAGGTCCGGCGTCGCACTCTGATACGCCGATCCCTCGGGCGTGGGACCATCGAAGTAGCGCTCCACCAGGTTAGGGGCGCGGAAGCCGCGGCCCACCGTGCCCACCAGGTTGAGGTGCGAGGTCGCCCGGAAAAGTCCGTTGACCGCGTACACCCCGGTGTTGTTGCTCGCGCCCGCTGGTGGTGTGGTGGTCAGACGAGCCGTCGCCCGCGGCTCGGCGCTGGTGCCCTGATACCGCCCGCCCACGATGAGCGAAAAGCGATCGTGCACCCGGAGATCGTTCTGCAGAAAGATGCCTACCGACGACAGTTCAGCGTTAGGCACCTGTGTCCGCAGCGAGGCCGTGGGCCGCGGGGGACCAAAGCCAATCACGGTGCTGAGTGAAGAGTCACGCCCCTCGGCGTCATCGCGGAACCAGTCCACTCCATAGGTGATCGTTGCCCGGCTCAGCATACGCGTCGCCTCGGCACGCAACCCGATCGAGGTGACGTCGGTGCGATTGGTGGTGCGAATGTCGACCCCGGCCCCCGGTGGTGTGCCCGGCCCAAACGGCACAAAGATGTTCTGTCCCAGGTCGCGGCCATTTGTTTGACGGTATACCGAGACGTCGACGCGGTCGGCAATGGGAAAGGAGAGCAACCCCGAGTTGAACCCGGCCGTCACGCGGTCCACCTGCTGCTCCGGATAGCGGATCTGGATGCGCGTCTGGCTGCCGCCAAGCAGCGCAGGCTCTACAAAACCGAAGCCTGCATTCTCGGCACCATATCGCTCGCCCTTTAGGTACATCCCGTGACCGCTGACAGAGCGCCAGCCCAGATAGCCGTTGAGTGTCTGGTCGCGAACCCCGCCATCGATGACCGGCGCATCGCTGGTGAGCGTTACCTTGCCATACGATCCTGCAGGGGCCTTGTAGTTGCCCACATCACGCAGCGAACCGCCAAGTCGTGCGGTAAAGCCACCGGAGGTCACCGCCACCTGCCCGTCGCCGCGGTTGCTGGAGCCGGCATCACCATATCGATACCCCACGTGCCCGCTCACAACCGGCGTGCTGGTGCGAGTGGCTGGTGCCGTCGTGATCAGGTTCACCACACCACCAATCGCATCGGTGCCATAGAGCACGGACGACGGCCCCCGTACCACTTCGACCCGTTCGATGCTGCTGACATCCACCAGGGCCGGGAGCTCTCCAAAGTCCTGCTGCCGGCGTGAGTTGCCGATGCGGAGCCCGTCCTGGAGCAGGAGGATGCGCTGCCCACGCTGCCCGCGAATGGCGGGACGCAGCTGATTGGCGCCCACGCCGACCACATCGACCCCCGCGAGCTCGCGAAACATCTCGGCCACCGCGCCAGGGGCCCGGCGACGCAACGCGCCAGCCTCGATCACCGAAACGGGAGCGGGGACGTTCTGAAGATCGGTCGGTTGGCGGGTGGCCGTGACCGTGATGGTTTTGAGTGTGGTCGAGTCGCCAGTGGACGACTGGGCGAGGGCCAGCGACGGGCAAAGGAGCAGCGCGCCGAGAGAGAGGCGCGGAAGGCCGGAAAGGAGGCTGTTGGTCATGGCGCACGATCGACCTTTCACGCCAGCCCAACCATTGTGACTACTACGTAGAGGCCTGTCGGGCTTTACCCGACCGTCACCTTGTGCTCGAGGCAGTAGCGGGTGAGGCCTGCCACCGTCCTGATGCCGAGTTTTCGTCCGAGGGAGTCGCGGTGCGCCTCGACCGTGCGCGTGGCGATCTGGAGCTGAGTGGCGATTTCCTTGTTTGTCAGGCCCTGGGCGAGTCGTGCAAGTACCTCGCGCTCCCGCGGTGTCAGGGCGGACGGAGGGGGGACTGTGGCAGCAGCCAGTCCGTCGCGCAGGGCCGAGGCCATCTGCTGCGCGATGGCGGGGGAGTAGACCACACTCCCCGCATGCACCGCACGCACGGCGTCGCGCAATTCATGTGGCGCGGAGTCTTTGCGGAGGTACCCATGTGCACCACTGCGCACACACTCCATCACATACTCGCGGTCGTCATGCACACTCAGCATGAGCACACGCGTGGATGGCGATGTCTCAAGAATCTCCGGCACCGCCTGCAGACCCGATCCTCCCGGCATGGAAATGTCGAGGATGAGCACATCCGGAGTGAGCGTGCGCGCCAGCCGGATCGCCTCTTCCGCGGTGCCGCCCTCTCCAACCACGGAAAACATTTCACCATCCTCGAGCACTGTGCGTAGCCCTTCGCGAACAATCGCGTGATCGTCGACGATCACCAGTCGTATGCCGCTCATCTCACCGGATCCTCCAGCACGGGCACCGCGACCTTGAGCGTGACGCCACTCCCGGGTGCCGCCGAGAGAGTCACGCTCCCCGCAACGGCGGCCGCCCGTTCACGCATGCCGGCGAGCCCCACATGACCGTCGGCTTCGAGGCGGCGCAGGTCGTTTTCTGCAAAGCCGCGCCCATCGTCACGCACGATCAACTGCAGAACACCGCCGGACGCTGCCACGCTCACCCACACTGCTTTCGCCCCCGCGTGGCGCCCGACGTTGGCCAGCCCCTCCTGCAGAGCGCGGTAGAGCACCACTTCCGACTCCTCCGACACCACGGGAAGGGCTTCAGGGATATCGATGGACACCGCACCACCATGCTGGGCGCCGAATTCGGCGACCAGCGAGCGTAACGCGGGAGCCAACCCCAGATCATCCAGCAGAGACGGCCTCAGTGCCTGCGTCAGATTGCGAATGCCCGTGAGGCTGCTGTCCACCAGCATGAGTGAGCGTTCCACACGCTGCCGCAGCGAGGGATCCACCCGCTCAGCAACACTCCCCAGCTGCAACTTGAGCGCAGCGAGGACCTGCGCCGTTTCATCATGCAATGCGAGCGAGAGCCGTCGTCGTTCTTCTTCGTGCTGACGCACCATGCGCCGCGAGAGGTGCTCCAGCTCTTCACTGCGGGTCCGCAGGTGTTCGGTGAGCTCGCTATTGATGAGGAGCAGGATTCCAGCGCCGGCGGCCAAAGTAAACAGAATGTCCAGGTAGTAGCCCCACGGATTCCAGACACCGCGTGCCCGCAGGATCGTGTAGTCCAGATGATGGACGGCCCACAGGATGAAGGTCACGCCAAGCACGGTGGCCCCCGCCGAGGGGTGTGTCCGCCGGTAGCGCAGGAACATCGCGCCGGTCACGGCCGTGGCGGTGCTCAAAAAGGCCACAGCGGGCGCCGCCGCCAGCAGGAAATTCTCCAGCCGATAAATGGCGATCCACGACCACACCAGCGGAAAGGCGGCAATGGCCAGAAGCCAGGGCCGCCACCGCGCCGCGCGAGCGAAGACAATGGCCGCCCACAGCAGGGCCAATGCGGTCCACCCGGTTATCACCTGGTGCCAGTAGAGCCACGGCTGGTGCTGCGTGACCAGAAAGGCTGCAATGGCCCCGATACGCAGGAGATAGAGTCCCCACGCCACGGCCCACCAGCCAAACCAGGGCCGACGGGTGCGCACCCACAACGCCGCGCACAACACCAGCACCAGCATGGTGATGGTGGCCTGCAGAATGGCGGCGTCGAGTTCGACCAGCGGGGAGGACTGCACGAAGGGAGCGTGAGTACCGCTAGCCCGGAGCGATCATCAGCTCCGGTCGCACGATCGCATCAAAGTCCTCAGCAGGGATCCCGTCCTTGATGGCTTCTTCGCGGAGTGTCGTGCCGTTTTTGTGCGCCGTCTTGGCAATTTTGGCGGCGCGATCGTAGCCGTACTTCTCCTTGAGGGGCGTCACGAGCATCAGCGAGTTGGCCAGGCCCCGGGCGATGTTGTCGAGCCGCGGTTCGATGCCCACCACACAGTTGTCCGTGAACGATACCGCCGCGTCGGCCAGCAGCTGCACCGACTGCAAGAAGTTGTAGGCCATCATCGGGTTGTACACGTTCAGCTGGAAGTGCCCTTGCGACCCGGCAAAGGCAATCGCCGCGTTGTTCCCCAGGATGTGCGCCGCCACCTGGGTGATGGCCTCGCACTGCGTGGGGTTCACCTTGCCCGGCATGATCGAGCTCCCGGGTTCGTTTTCGGGGAGCGAGAGTTCGCCCAGACCCGCGCGCGGACCCGAGCCCAGGAGCCGGATGTCGTTGGCAATCTTGAAGCAGGCCATGGCCACCGTGGTGATGGCGCCGTGGGTGAACACCATGGCATCATGCGCCGACAGCGCCTCGAACTTGTTAGGCGCACTGGTAAAGGGGAGACCAGTGAGGGCGGCGATCTCCGAGGCCACGGCGTCGGCAAACCCCACCGGAGAGGCGAGGCCGGTTCCGACAGCCGTACCGCCCTGCGCCAACTCCATCAGCGCCGGCAATGTGAGCGTGAGGCGCTCGATGCCATTGGCCACCTGCTGCGCGTAGCCCGAGAACTCCTGCCCGAGTGTGACTGGCGTGGCGTCCTGGGTGTGCGTGCGGCCGATCTTGATGATATGCGCCCACGTCTTCGCCTTGGCGTCGAGTGCCGCGTGCAGATGCTGGAGCGCAGGGATCAGGTGATGCACCACCTGCTCCGCACAGGCGATATGCATCGCCGTCGGGAAGGTGTCGTTGGAGCTCTGCGACATGTTCACATGATCGTTGGGATGCACAGGCTTTTTGGAGCCCATCACCCCACCCATCATCTCGATCGCACGATTCGAGATCACCTCGTTGGCGTTCATGTTCGACTGCGTCCCTGAGCCAGTCTGCCACACCACCAGCGGGAAATGATCGTTGAGTTTGCCGTCGATCACTTCCTGTGCGGCCTTCACGATCACGTCACCAAGGGCGCGGTCGAGTTTGCCGAGTTTCATGTTGGTGATGGCACTCGCCTGCTTGACGATGCCAAGGGCGCGCACAATCGACGCGGGCTGCTTTTCCCAGCCGATTTTGAAGTTGCCGAGTGAGCGCTGGGCCTGGGCGCCCCAGTAGCGGTCGCTGGGAACGTCGATCGGGCCGAAAGTATCGGATTCGGTGCGGACGCTGGTCATTGCCGTGGTCGGTGTTGGCGTGTTGGCCGGGAAATCTAGCGCCCGCCATGAGCCGCAGCTTCCGACCAACCCCTCTCAATGCAAAAATGGCCGGGGGCAATCTGCCCCGGCCATTTTTGGTCCTGCGTATGAGCCCTTAGCGGCCCTTCGGCGGAATGATGGCCACCGTCAGATCGCGGCTGCCGTTGAGGGCAGCATGCTGCGAGTTCATGTACAACACCTTACGGAACTTGTCCCAGTAGACGCCGGTGGTCTCGGCCCCACAGTCGAGCAGGCGCGAGAACTCCACCACCGTGGTGGCCATCGGTCCGCTGCCGCGGGCGATCCAGGTATCACTCGGCGAGTCGTCTTCGTTGATCAGGACGTCGCCGTTGGGGAGCACCTCAACGTTGTCCGGATCGTCAAAGCCAAGTCCGGCGTCGTTTCCCCAGACCGGGTCGGCCACTTCGCCAGCCACGTTGACACCGGGCTCGATGTAGTTGCTCACCATCGCACGGTTGTCATTCTGGAGAACGATTTTGAGCACCACGCCATTGTTCTTCGGCAGGTTGGAGCTCTCGGTCACGGCGACGTACATGATTTCCTGGCCGCCCTGACGAACGATCTCGATGTCTTCGGGACGATCCCAGCCCGTGGCGCCAACGGCCTGCGCGGCGGCGTCCGAGTCAAAGGTCGTCGGGTCCAGATCGAGCTTCACCCAACGTGCCGTACCGGTGCGCAACACGCCGTCGTCCACCTTGAGCGCATACAGCGTTCCCTCGGAGAGATCACGCTCACGCTTCGGGACAAACTTGAAAATGGCGCCCGACTCGCCCGGGCGCCCGGCGTTGGCGATACCGCGCGACTCGGAAATGCCGTACAGGTTTCCGCGGCTGTCGAAGCGCATGCCTTCGTGCGAACGCGCACCCACGGCGGGACGCGGCGTCACCTTGCCTGAGGCGGGGTCGTACTCATAGATGAGCCCGCGTTCGATGTTGGGATACTGCGGATCGCGGAAGCTCGCGGTGATCACCTCTTCGGCCATCAGCACCGTGCGCCACGGAGTCCACACCAGACCATCAAACGATTCCCAGTCCTGCCGCTCGGCGACCAGCGTGCTGACCCCCGTCATCAGGTCCACGCGACTCAGGGCGGCGTAGTCATCAACCTCGTGCGTGCGATAGAGGTAGCGACCAGCCATCGGCCCCGTCTCGTTGAGCGTGAGCATGTCGAAGTTGACTTCCGTGTTGGTGGTCGGGAAGTCACCCTGATACGTGATGATCTTCTGCGTCCAACCACTAGGCAGCTGGAAGGGCTCGTTGGTCGGATCGTTGACGATCTGTCCGTTGTCCAGGCATGCCGCATCGCCCGTGAACGGCACGATGCTGGGGGGTGTCGAGAAGACACCGCTGTTGGCTGCGAGGTCGTAGCTTGCCGCGGGCTCTTCGGCAATGAGTGTGGTGTGCGGGTCAGTGCAGGCACTCAATACGCCGACTGACGTGAAAATCACCAGCGCGCTCAAAGGTCTCATGCGGTCTCCAGTTCCATGGTAGGGGAGTGCGCGCATGGTCGGTGCGGGAGGTATCAGACTGGTGACGAAGTGGTGCGGGTTGGGTATCGGGTCAACCACGGTGAGATCGCGCACGGTAATTCGCGGCAATCGCAGCACTGAGGCGCCTCGCGTGCGATCCGAGCCTTGCGGCCACATGGGCGAGGTGTGACCGTTGCGTCTCCTTTACATTGGCAATCCCGTCATGGACAGCCGTCGTGATTTCCTTGGCCGCTCCGCCGGTCTCCTCGCCGCCGGGTACTTCGGCAACGCGTTGCGCGTGGGTGATGTGCAACCGCGCCCCCTTCGCATCCTGATTCTCGGCGGTACAGGCTTTATCGGGCCGCACATGGTGCGACGCGCCGTGGAGCGTGGGCACAAGGTCACGCTGTTCAATCGTGGCAAGAGCAACGCCGATCTCTTTCCGCAGCTCGAGACACTCACGGGCGACCGCGACGGCAAACTCGACGCCCTCAAGGGACGCACGTGGGACGCCGTCATCGACAACAGCGGCTATGTCCCGCGTCACGTGCGCGACTCGGCGACGCTGCTCACGTCGTCGGTGGGGCGGTATCTGTTTATCTCGACGGGTTCGGTCTACGCCTACGACCAGGAGCGCTACGACGAAAACTCGCCGCTGCTCAAGGCGCCCGACCCCGCCAGCGAGGAGGTCAACAAGTACTACGGCGAGCTCAAGGTGCTGTGCGAGGAGGCGGTGAACGGGATCTACCGCGACCGCAGCACGGTGCTCCGTTTGCATATGGTCGCCGGGCCTGGCGATCCCACGCATCGCTTTACCTACTGGCCCGTGCGCGTCGAGCGTGGCGGGGAGGTGCTGGTGCCCGGTCTTGCTACAGCGCCTGTGCAGTACATCGACGCGCGCGATCTGGCCGAGTTTGCGATTCTCTCGCTCGAAAAGAACATCGGCGGCACCTACAACGTCGCCGGTCCTGGCGCAGACACGGTGACCATGGGCGACTTCACGGCGCAGCTCAAGGCGGCAGTGAATCCCGCGGCAACGTTTACCTGGGTGGACCACGAGTTCTTGCAGGCGCGGCGCATGGGGCTTCCACTGGTAATTCCTGGCAAGGGGCCGATGCGTGGTCTGGCCAAGGTGAGCGCCGCGCGGGCGATTGCGCAGGGGCTCAAGTTCCGTCCGATTGCGAGCACGGCAAAGGACACACTGGCCTGGTTCAAGCAGGCGCCCGCGAGTGAGACAGAGGGGTTGAAGATTGACGCGGCGAAGGAGACTGAGGTGCTGCAGGCCTGGAAGGCAAGTCGTTAGGCGTATCCGAGAACCCGACCACCAATCATGACCGACTCCCGCCGCAACTTCGTCCGCAGCACCGCCCTCGCGACCGCTGCCCTCGCCCTGCGCCCCTCCTCCGCGCTCGGCGGCACACTCGCCAGCACTGCCGCCGCTGCCTCATCATCAGCAAAGGCGAAGAAACTCCTCATCCTCGGCGGCACCGGATTTATCGGGCCCAACACCGTCAAGTATGCTCTCGCGCGCGGGCACGAAGTCACCATCCTCACGCGTGGGCGCAGCGCCACCAAGGTTGACGGTGTCGAACATCTCATTGCAGACCGCGAAGGCGACCTCGCCGTGCTCTCGCGTCGCAAGTGGGACGCCGTGCTCGACAACAACGCGCGCGACTACCGCTGGGTGCAGCGCAGCACCAAGGCGCTCAAGGACTCCACCGACCTCTACCTCTTCGTCTCGTCCATCTCGGCGTACCGCACGCCCAACATGTCGTTTGCCACCGCCGGCGACGTGCGCATGACGCCAGTGGCCGAGGACTACGAGCGCTTCACGCCACCCGCAAACTGGAAAGATGGCGACGAAGCTCCTTATGGTCTCACCAAGGCCATCTCCGAAGACCTGGTGAACGCGGCCTTTCCGGGACGCGCCACCATCGTACGACCGGGGCTCATCGTCGGGCCCACCGACCCCACCGATCGCTGGACCTACTGGCCCGTCCGTATCGACGAAGGGGGCGAGGTCATGGCCATCGGCAACCCTAACCATTCGTCGCAGGTCATCGACCAGCGCGACCTCACGGAGTGGATCGTCCGCCTGGCTGAAGGGGGTGTGACGGGTGCGTTTAATGCCACCGGCCCCGCCACCCGCATGACCTTTGCCGAGATGCTCGCTGGCTGCCGCGCCTCCACCTCGGCCGCCGTGAGTTTCACCTGGGTCCCAGAGTCATTTCTCGCCGAGCAGAAGTTGCGCATCTGGAGCGATCTCCCGGCCTGGGCTCCTGGCGATCCTCTCATGTATGTGAGCGTCGCACGCGCCGTGGCCGCGGGACTCACCTTTCGCCCGCTGGCCCTCACGGCCATGGATACTATCGCCTGGGACAAGGCACGCCCTGCAGCTGAACGGGCCAAACGCGCCGCCGGTATCACCCGCGCACGGGAGGCCGAAGTGCTGGCACTCTGGAAAAAGGCCAACCCCGGCCGGTAGGTCTTCCTATTCGGGGCCGCGCTCAGCAACATCTGGCGAGTTGTTCACGTCGCCAACCAGGAGCCGGCCCCGATGCGTGTGGTACCCACCACCCCCTTCCTCGACCAACGCCCAGGAACATCGGGGCTGCGAAAACGCGTCGGTGTCTTTCAGCAGCCGCACTACCTGGAGAACTTCGTCCAGGCCATCCTCGACGCCGCAGCGCTACCGAGCGATGCGACCCTTGTTGTAGGTGGTGACGGACGGTACCACAACCGCGAGGCGATACAGGTCATTCTCCAGATGGCGGCCGCCAATGGCGTGCGGCACGCGATCGTTGGGCAGAATGGCATTCTCTCCACTCCGGCGGCCTCGCATCTCATCCGCTTGCGCAAGGCGAACGGGGGCATCATCCTCTCGGCCAGCCACAATCCGGGTGGGCCCGATGGTGACTTCGGCATCAAGTACAATGTGGCCAACGGTGGTCCTGCGCCAGAAAATGTCACCGCGGTCATCGCCGAGCGTGCAGCATCGCTGACCGAGTATCGCATCGAGGATTCCGCGGATCTGCCCATCGGCGACGTGGGCACACACCAGCTGGGCGGCATGCGCGTGGAGGTGGTGGACCCGGTGACCGACTACGCGGCGCTCATGGAGACGCTCTTCGACTTTGGAGCCATTCGCCAACTCCTGGCCAGCGGCTTTCGCATGCGCTTTGATGCCATGCACGCGGTCACAGGGCCCTATGCCCGCGAGATTCTGGAGCGACGTCTCGGAGCGCCCGCTGGCACCGTGGTGCGCGCCGAGCCGCTCCCCGACTTTGGTGGCGGCCACCCCGACCCCAACCTCACCTACGCACACGACCTCGTAGAGGAAATGTTCGGCGCCAACGCTCCCGACTTTGGGGCGGCCTCTGACGGCGATGGTGATCGCAACATGGTGCTGGGCGCGCGCTTCTTTGTATCACCTTCTGACAGTTTGGCTATTCTCGCGGCCAATGCCACACGTGTCCCCGGGTACGCCGCCGGACTGGCCGGTATTGCGCGCTCCATGCCCACGTCGGGCGCCGCCGACCGAGTGGCGGCGGCGTTAGGCATCGCGTGCTTCGAGACACCCACGGGATGGAAGTTCTTCGGCAATCTGCTCGACGCGGGACGTGTGACCCTCTGTGGCGAGGAGAGTTTTGGCACCGGATCAAACCATGTGCGTGAGAAGGATGGGCTCTGGGCCGTGCTCTTCTGGCTGAATATTCTGGCGGCACGCCGCGAATCGGTGGAGCTCGTGGTGCGGGAGCACTGGCAGCGCTTTGGCCGCAACTACTACACCCGCCACGACTACGAAGAAGTGGACGCCATCGCAGCCCGCGCTCTCATCGAGCACGTGCGCGAACAGCAGGCCGCGCTGCCCGGTACAACCCTCGCTGGTGACATTGTCCAGACGGCCGACGACTTCAGCTATCTCGATCCCATCGACGGGAGTGTGAGCCACCACCAGGGATTGCGTATCGTCTTTGCATCGGGCGCGCGCATCATCTTTCGGCTGTCGGGCACCGGGACGGCCGGCGCCACCATACGGCTCTACGTGGAGTCGTACGAACCAGACCCGGCTCGGCACGATCTGGACGCGCAGGTGGCCCTGGCACCCTACATAGAGGCAGCGATGGCCTTGTCAGACTTTGTCGCGCGAACGGGGCGCACCAGCCCTACCGTGATCACCTGACCCTCAAGCGGCGCTCTCCACAAAATCCAGCTCCACTCCGTACGTCTCCGACTGACGCCACAACGCCCACCCGGCGCCAGCAAAGGCCACGGCGCCCACAACCGCGGCGGCTCCAACAATCCCAAGCGAGGGACGCAGCGCGCCCCAGGCCAGGGTCATGGGGACCGCCGTCGCGCGGACAAAGGTGGGAACACTGGTGCCAACCGTCGCGCGCAGGTCGGTGCCGAATTGCTCCACCGCCATGGTCACCATCACCGCCCAGTATCCTGTGGTGAAGCCGACCCACCCATACAGGGCGTAGAAGGTGAGTGGTGTCTTTGCCACGCCGGAGAGGTACAACGTCACTCCAACCGCCGTGAACGCGACGTACAACGCGGCCGCCTTGCGTCGCGAGCGCCAGTACTGGCTGAGCAGCCCACTGGTGAGATCGCCAAAGGTGGTGGTGGCATAAAACACCAGCACTGCCGTTCCCGCGGATACCGGGCCGACGATGCCAAATGTTTTGGCAAACTCGGGGGCAAAGGTGATCAGGATCCCGGAGATGAACCACACCGGCACTCCGATCAGGATGGCGCGCACATACCGGCCGGCGCGCGCACGGTTGCCTAACAAGCGCCACAGACTGCCGCGCCCCTCCACGCTCGCCCGCGTGCGCGTGAACATCGCCGAATCGCGCACCTGAATACGCAGCGCCAGGAGGAGCAAGCCGAGTACTCCGCCAATGATGTACGCCGTGCGCCACGACACCGCCCCGCCCACCAGGGCCGCCGCCACCGCGCCCGTTACTCCCATGGTGGCCACGATGGTGGTGGCCGCACCACGGTCGCGTGCCCTCACCAGTTCACTCACGATGGTCAGGGCGGCGCCAAGTTCTCCGGCCAGCCCAAAGCCGGCAACAAAGCGCCACGCCACGTACTGCCCCATGGTGGTTGCGGTTGCATTGCCGAGGTTGGCGAGCGAGTAAAGCAGGATGGAGCCGTAGAGCACGGAGCGTCGGCCCCGGCGGTCGCCCAGCATTCCCCAGGCGAGACCACCGAGCATCATCCCGATGAGTTGTGTGTTCTGCAGGAGGGTGCCCGCCTCGAGCAACTGCGACTCTCCCGCCAACTCGCGCACACTGGCTACCCGAACGACTGCGAACAGCAGGAGGTCGAAGATGTCGACGAAGTAGCCAAGCCCTGCCAGCACGATGGCGCCGCGCGCCTGCGCGAGCGGAACGAGATCTGATGAGACGCGCGTCGTCAGCGGTTGGCGACCTCAGTGGGGGCGTCGTGTGGCAAACGATCACGCGTCGACAGCAACAACTCGATGGCGTCGGCCAGATGTTCTTCTGCAATGTGGTGATCACCACGCGCCACGCGCAGGTGATGCGCCTTCATGAGAACATCGGCCGCCCGGAAGCCCTCGGGCGCCTCGAACTTGTAGCAGGCAAGCTCGACCTTGAGCCCGTTGGGGTCGCGCAAATAGATGGAGTTCATGAAGCCGCGATCGCGCTCGTAAAACTCGATCCCATGGTCGCGGAGTCGTTGCGGGGCCAGCAGGAAGGTCGCTCGTGACACATTGAAGGCCAGGTGATCCACACACCCCACCTCACGTGGCGCATGGCGCCTGGCGTCCTGGAGCGATTCGTTGGTAAAGACGGTCAGCAGGCGTCCGTCACCCGGGTCAAAGTAGAGGTGGCTTTCGTCGGGTTTACCAAGGTTGGGCTGCTCGAAAATGAACGGCATCCCCAGCACCCCCTCCCAGAAGTCGATGGCGCTCTGGCGGGTGGAGCCAACAATCGTGGTATGGTGTACTCCCTGCGCCTGAATCCGCTTCATCCCCCCCTCCGTAAGCTCAGCTATTCCCTTCGAAGTTGACTGCCGTTGAGGGGGAGGGGCAAGGTCGTTTGGACCCAGAGGCGGCAGACACATTGCCAGAGTGGGCAATTTCAGGCAGGATTCATCACCTCTTCACACCCTCGATTCCCATGACCAAGAGCCGTCTTTCCCGCATCGCCGTTGCCGCCGTGCTTTCGCTGAGCGCTGTCACCGCCACTGCCCAATTGCTCCTCGCCGACTTCGGCGGCGGGTGGGACGTGATGGTTCAGGGTCCGCAGGGCCCGATGTCGTCCACGCTCAAGCTGACGCAGAAGGGCGATAGCGTCACGGGCAAGTTCGACTCCGAGGTGGGATCGGCCGAGGTGAAGGGCATGGCCAAGGGCGACACCTTGTTCATGCGTTTCTCCCTCGACGCCGGCGGACAGATGATCGACCTCGAGGGGTCGGGCGCCCTGAAGGACAAGGACAACATGGAAGGGAAGATCATCGCGGCCGGCATGGGCGAGTTTCCGTTCGCGGCCACCCGTCAGAAGGGCAACTAGGCTCCTCGCGGTTGGACCAGGGGCCCCGAGCTTGGCTCGGGGCCTCTCTTTTGCCCCCTGTTCCCGATTCTCAGTTCGCCGGCGTCCACGTCAGGAAGTCCCGGAACGCTTTGGCAAAGGCATCCGGCTCTTCGAGAAAAGGCCAGTGCCCGCTCCGCGCGAACTCCACGCTTCGGCAGTGCGGAACCAGTCCGCAGAGATAGTCGCCGACTGGTTTCGACGTGTAAGGCGAGTCGGCGGCACCATAGAAGAACGACATCGGCATCTCGAGTGCGCGCAGCTCCTCCTCTCGAGCCGGGCCAGGCGCCGACATGGAGACATCACGCCACGTCGCGAAGCGCACGACGCCCGTCTCTTTAAGGAGATCGGTGCGTGCCGGTTCGAAGAGCCGTGTGCTGTCGGGTACTCGGTTGAACCAGTCGTCGGCGGCGTCACTTGTCGCGGGCGGCAGCCCGAGCACCGTGGACCACAACATCGGTCCGACCAGCCTCCAGAGCAGGTGGCTCGGCGTTCCATTGTTGAGACGCACGCCGCCGACCAGCGCCATGCGGTCGACATGTGCCGGGTAGGCAATGGCGTATCGCTGTACAATCGCGGCCCCGAACGAGTGGCCGACCAGCACCACACGGTCGGCCCGCACAACCTCTCGTCGTAAGGTCTCGAGCTCTTCGACCAGGTTGTCCACCGAGTAGTCACCCGCTCGGTCGCGACTCTGCGAACGACCGGAACCCCGCTGATCGTACATCACTACACGTCGCTCACCGGCCAGGAAATCAAAGCCGTTCTTGAACGAGAGGGCGGAGTGTCCGGGGCCACCATGCACCAGAATCACCGGTGGTAGCGTGTCCGGGTGCCTGGTGTCGTGATAGTCGAGGATGTAGTCGCCAATGCTGACCGGAGTTTGGCACCCTTCGCAAGCGCGCTCTGCCCGCGGCACACGGTGGTAGCGCCACGACGCGTACGTGGCGAACCCGGCACCACACACCACCACGACCGCAACGAGCCGAAGGACAAATCGAACCACGCCACGCATGCGGGCCTACTTCTTCTTGCGCAAAATCGCCGACCCGATGTTGATGCCGTCGATCGCCCCACCTGCTTTCCGCTGAAGTTGTACCTCGAACCCCGTTTCGGGAGAGATGAGACGATCATCGGCGATGAGGACCATCTCCACCTTCGGCACGAACCCCGGCACCTCAGCATAGAGCTTGCCGTTTTCGACCGTCATGATCTGCGAGACGGACTTGGGAGCTCCCGTCACAGCGCGCGGCACCGGATACTCGCCCGCCACTTGCCGAAGTGTAGCCGAGTCCAGAACAACGGGCTCGATCTCGCGTGGGCCGTAGTCCGCCCATTTGTATTCTGCTGCGAGTGCGTAGAGCAGCTCACGGGCGAGTGCATCGCCAGCGTCACTGTTGGTCATCACCGCCGCGCCCTGCCCCGTTTCCGGAAAGTAGAGCACCTGGCAGCGATACCCTTCGTTGGCACCACCATGCCCGAAGTTGAAACCGCGCCCCTTCCCGTCCAGCATCGGGCCGAGCCCTGACGGCTCTTTCTGCATGGTCAGCATGTCAGTGGCCATCTTCCGCGAGAGGACCTTGGTCGACTTGCCGCTGCGTGCCGCCGTGACTTCGATGGCCCACTTGAGCAGATCAGTGGGTGTGGTCCACAGACCGGCAGCGGCCATCTCGGGATATGTGTGCCAGCGTCCCTCCACCATCACCCCGTCCGGGCGATAGCCAGCAGCCGCCTCGACGCGGCGTGAGGCGGGCAGCGGTTGTTCATAGGTGCTGCTGCTCATGCCGGCGGGTTCGAGCACCAGGCGCCGCGCCAGCGACGGGAAGTCCTCACCCGTGACATCGGTCATGGCCAGCTGCTCGATGGTGATGCCGCCGCCGGAGTAGCGCCAGCGTGCACCCGGCGTGGTGTCCACACGAACGGCGCTGGTGTTTGCCGGTTTGGTGCCATCGAGAATCTGTGGAACCGACGGAACCGAGTCGGTTGCAGCGTATCCCGGAAAGCCGTGGACCGTCGTGCCCGCGGTATGTGTCACCAGGTGCCGCAGCGTGACCTTGGTACTGGCTGTGAACTTGTTGTCTGGCAGCGTCCAGCTCTTCAGGTAGTCGTTGACCGGGACGTCGAGGGAAAGTTTGCCCTCGTCAACGAGCCGCAGGAGGACAGTGGCGGCGACGGGTTTGCTGATGGAAGCCGCCTGAAAGAGTGTTGCTGCCGAGACCGAGTCTGGGGTACCTGTTTCCTTCAGCCCAAAGCCGCGTGCCCACACAATCCGGCCACTATCCGCAACCGCCACCGAGATACCGGGCACCTTGTGTCGTGCCATGCGCTCGGCGAGCGAGTAGGTGACCGGCGCGGCACCCTTGGCGACGATGCCCGGGCGCAGACGGCTGGTGACCCGGGCAACGACAGCTTCACCTGCATCTGCAGTGGGAGTGGTTTCGGGGGCACTACACGCCGTGACGGCGATGGCCAGCAGGAGGCGAGCGAGGGATGTGTTCATGAGAGGGAGATGGGATCCGCCATCAGACAGCCGAAGAGGAACGAAGGTGTGAGCAGCCGCCGGTCGCTGGGGTCATGACCCCAGGTAGTCACCCACCGTGCGCAGCGCCGGGATGTGATCGCACAGAATCTTGAGGGTCACCATCAGGGGAACGGCGAGGATGGCGCCCGGAATGCCCCAGATGAAGCCCCACAACATCACCCCGACGAGTATGGCGACGGTGTTGAGTGGAAACTGGCGGCCGAGCAACAGAGGCGTGGCCACGTTGCTCTCGATCATGTTGAGCCCGAAGTACGCGGCGGGCACGAGCATGGCATGACCGACGCTGTCGAACACGGTGAGTGCCGCAACGGCCAGGATTCCCGTTGTGGCGATGGCACCGAGGTATGGCACCACGTTGAGGAGCCCGGCCAGGGTGCCCCAGAGACCGGCGTTAGGCATGCCCAGCAGGGCCAGCACCCCCCACGTGGCGAGACCGAGGCCGATATTGATGAACGTGGAGACCCGCAGGTACGCACTCACCGCCGACTCGACTTCGTCCGAGATCTTCTGCGGAACACCAGATGTTCCTGCACTGTAGGGCAGTGCCTTCATGGTTTTGCGCATGAAGAGGTCACCCGAAGCCAGCAGGAAATAGGTCAGAAAGATGACGCTGATGCTGGCAACCATGAGGTTGGCGGCTCCCCCAAAGAGCTGCAGCATGATCCCCGTGCGGCGCGCCACGGCGCCGGCCGGCGCGGCCCCCGCGCCACCGCTGGCCATCGACTCTACACGCGCCGCGGTGGCCTCCCATCGCATGATCGGCGCCGCCAAGGTGCGCACCTTGCGCTCCACCTGTGCGAGGGCGGCGGGAGCACGGTCAATCCAGTCACTGGCTGGTGCAGAGAGAAGGGCCAATGCCCCCAGCACCAGGGTGGTGCTGCCCAGTACAACGATGGCCGCGCCGAGGGGTTCGTTGATGCGGTGACGTTTGAGCCATCGCACCGCCCCCCGCAGCAGGAACGAAAGGAGGATGGCGATAACGACCGGGAGGACGAGCGCACGCGCCAGATGGAGCGTGTAGACGACGGCGAGGGTGGCAAGGACCGCGAGCGAGCCGGCGGTGACTGCGGTGTGACGCTGGGCCGCCGAGGCATCAGGTGCGGGAAGGTCCGGCTCGAGAAGGACGGGCTCCTCCCGGAAAACGGGCGGGGGGAGGTGGATGCCTGTGCTCCGGATGGCCCATTCCAGCGTGTTGCGCATGGCGCGCGGCGGGCGTTCGTCGGTCATATGAACGCTGGGGCTGGGGAGGGCTGCGTCTTGTGTAGGTGGGGGGGCACCTGAGCGAATCTGCCGACGTGAGCGGGGTGGCGCCACTCATCGCGAACCAGGCACCAGATAACACAACAGGCCGCCTGCTCTTGGCTGGCGGCCCGTTGTAACCGGGTTCGTTGTTTTGTGGTGCGTTTCAGAAGTGGCTAGGGACGGAATCGAACCGCCGACACGCGGATTTTCAGTCCGCTGCTCTACCAACTGAGCTACCTAGCCCGCCAACCCCCAACCCGCGGGGAGTGCAAACTTAACCCGCCCCCCGCGCCAAACGGGAGTGCCGCGCTCGCAAAATCGTGCTCCGGCCCGCGAGAGCAAGCAAGGGTATCCCCTTACGCCCCAATCACTTCCGGGATGTCTTTTTTGCGACTGCTTTTTTGCTGGGTGTCTTACGGCCAAGGCGCATACTCCCCTTTACCGCCGCATAGCGCTCCAGAAACCGCTCCAAGGGGACCTTGGCTATGCACTCCCCCAGCACTTCCAGCGGCAGATCCTCCAGCCTTTTGAAGCGCACACACGACTTTCCCATGTCCAGCTTTTTTCCCGACGCCTTGTAGGCCGCGCGCCACCAGGCTTCGAGTGTCTGGTCGCCGTACACCGCCAGCAGATAGACCGCGTAGTTGTTCTTCTGCGCCGCCAGCCCCGCATAACAGAGCGGCTGCTTGTTGTAGGTGTCCGGGAAGGTCTTGAGCGGCACCTGATAATTGATCATCCCGAAGTTCATCACCTCTTCATAGCCCTTCGGGAGATGTTTCCTGATGATCGCGCGCACCTTCGCAATCACCGCGCGCCGATCTTCCGGCAACTCGGCCAGATACTCAGCCACTGTTGAAGCAGCGCTCGATGCCATCGTCAAAGAGATTGAGGTCGTGTTCGGTGCACGAGGCTACAGCGGCGCCACAATTTTCACCAGCGTCGCGTCACGGGCACCCTCGAACCCGACGCTTCCCTGCCCACCCTGTCCAGAACATCGCACGTGACCAAAAACCGGCTCGAAGCCTTCAGCGACGGCGTCCTCGCCATCATCCTCACCATCATGGTGCTGGAACTCAAGGTGCCTCATGAAACCACCTGGCAGGCACTGCGTGCGCTCTGGACGGTTTTCCTGAGTTACGCCATCTCGTTCGTGTATCTCGCCATCTACTGGGTCAACCACCATCACCTGCTGCACGCCTCCGACCGCGTGAACGGCGCCGTGTTGTGGGCCAACATCAACCTCCTGTTCTGGTTGTCGCTCGTGCCTTTCACCACGGGCTGGATGGGGGAAAACGCACTCGCCCCGCTCACGGTGATGGTGTATGGCGTGTCGTTGCTGCTTCCGGGCGTGGCCTACTTCATCCTCACGCGTGCCCTCGTCCGCCTGCATGGCGCCAACTCGGCATTTGCCCGAGCCCTGGGCGCCGACTTCAAAGGCATCGCCTCCGTGGTGGTGTACGCCATCGGCGCGGGGCTCGCTTCGTGGTTCCCGCTGGTCTCGATCGGGCTCTACATCCTGGTAGCAGCCGCCTGGTTCATCCCCGATCGCCGCTTTGAGAGAGCGTAGCCAAGCGGCGCGTCGTCCGCTTCCGCTCCGCGCATATGCCATCTGCCATCTGCCATCTGCCATCTCGAAACTACTGCTTTCCGATCGCCGACCGACCGCCACGCAGCACGTACTTCTGAATCTTGCCCGTGGCCGTCTTGGGGAGTTCGCTCACGAAGTTCACCACCTTGGGACATTTGAAGTGGGCGAGCTTGCCGCGCACATACTCTCGCAACTCGGCTTCGGTCGCGGTCGCGCCGGCGCGCAACACCACAAAAGCATGCGGCGACTCACCCCACTTCTCGTCAGGCAGGCCCACAATGGCAACCTCCTGCACCGCCGGATGATGCAGCAGGCAACCCTCCACTTCCACACTGGAGATATTCTCGCCCCCGCTGATGATCACGTCCTTCAGCCGGTCGCGAATTTCCACATAGCCATCAGGATGCACCACGGCGGCATCGCCCGAGTGGAACCACCCGTCACGGATGGCCTTGCCCGTGGCCTCGGGATCGTTGAAGTAGCCCTCCATCACCACGTTCCCCTGCACGACAATCTCGCCTAACGTCTGGCCGTCGGCGGGCACTTCGTGGCCGTCGTCGTCCACCACGCGCAGTTCGCCCGACGTAATCAGCTCCACACCCTGCCGAGCCTTGATCGTGGCCCGTTCAGCCGTCGTGAGCGTGCGATGTTCGGGGCGTGGTTCGCAGATGGTGATGAAGGGCGCGGTTTCGGTGAGCCCGTAGACCTGCGTGAGCTCCCAGCCGAGTTCACCCTCGATCCGCGCGATGGTGGCTGCCGCCGGGGGAGCGCCCGCAGTGAAAACCCGAACGCCTGCCGGAACACCCGCCCGCATCTCCGCTGGTGCATTGGCAATGCCGATGAGCACGGTCGGCGCCGCACACAACATCGACCCACGCTCACGCACGATGGTCTCGAACACCCGAGCCGGCTCCACCCGACGCACGCAGATGTGGGTGCCACCAACCGCCGTCACAATCCACACGAATGTCCACCCATTCGCGTGGAACATGGGGAGCGTCCACACATACCGCTCCTCACAGGTCATGTGATGATGGACCAGCGTGCCCACCACGTTCGTCCACGCATTGCGATGCGTGATCATCACGCCCTTCTGCCGCGACGTGGTGCCGCTGGTGTAGTTGATCGCGAGGAGATCCCGTTCGCCGATGGCGGGCCGCACGAATGCGATGTCCGCTGCCGTCAGTTGGGCTTCATAGTCGATCCACCCGGCCCGATCGGCACCGCCCTCCAGCGCGACAAAGTGGGTGACGCCGGGAATCCGGTCGCGAATGGACTCCACCTGGTCGAGGTGGTCGGAGTGCACACACACCACCTTCGACCCACTGTGGTTGATCAGGTAGACAAAGTCGTCCGGCGTGAGGCGGTAGTTGAGCGGGACAATCACCGCGCCCAGCTGAGGCACGGCGTAGTACCCCTCCAGATGCGCGTGGGTGTTTGGCGCGATATACGCCACGCGATCCCCCTGCCGCACTCCAAAGCCGGAAAGCGCCGATGACCACCGGTCACAGCGTTCGAAAAACTGGCGGTACGAAAACCGAAGGTCGCCATCCACCACGGCCTCACGGTCGGGGTACAGGCGACGCGCACGACGGGCAAACTCGAGGGGAGAAAATGGTAGCTCCATGCCCTGAAGCTGCCCGTTACCCGGAACGCCGCAAGAGTCCCTACCGGGGCTCCAGCCGGGCCGTGAAATGCCGGAGCGCGGGCTGTTCCTCCACGATGCGGTATCCTCTCAGCTGCGCCCGCTCCGCATGCACGTGCAGGATCACCTCGGCGAGGTAGTCCACATGACTCTGCGTGTACACACGCCGAGGAAACGCCAGGCGCACCAGCTCCATGGCCGCGGGCTGCTCGCTCCCATCGGGGCGACGTCCGAACATCACCGACCCGATCTCCACACCGCGGACCCCACCGGTGAGATAGAGGGCGTTGTTGAAAGACCAGGCCGGGTATTCGAGGGCTGGAATGTGCGGCAACATGGCGGCGGCATCGAGGTAGACCGCGTGGCCACCCGTGGGAAGGACCAGCGGCACGCCGGCTTCTGTGAGTTTGTCACCCAGGTACGCAATGGAACGCACACGGTAGCGGAGGTAGTCGGGATCGAGCGCCTCCCACAGCCCCTGCGCGATTGCCTCCAGATCGTAGCCCGCCATCCCTCCGTACGTCGGAAAGCCCTCGGTCAGAATTTCCAGCGTGCGGCAGCGCGCCGCGAGGGCGTCGTCGTTGAGTGCGAGGAAGCCACCGATGTTCGCCATGCCGTCTTTTTTGGCGCTCATGGTGCAGCCATCGGCACATTCAAAGACGAGCCGAGCGATGTCACGCGGGGTGCGCGACTCATGATCCGGTTCGCGTGTGTGGATGAACCACGCGTTCTCCGCAAAGCGGCAGGCATCGAGGATGAACGGAATGCCAGCGCGACGGGCCACCGCCGACACCGCCCGCACGTTCTCCAGGCTCACGGGCTGTCCACCACCGGAGTTGTTCGTCACCGTGAGCATGATGAGGGGAATACGCTCCCGGCCCTCCGCGCTGACGAGACGCTCCAGCGCTTCGACATCCATATTCCCCTTGAACGGGTGCAAGGCCCGCGGCTGCCGCGCCTCGGCGATTGGCAGGTCACGCGCCTCCCCGCCGGCGTGCTCCACATGGGCTCGCGTGGTGTCGAAATGCGTGTTGTTTGGCACGATCTGGCCGGGCTTCACCATGGCGCTCATGAGGATGTGCTCGGCCGCCCGACCCTGGTGAGTTGGCAGCACGTGGCGAAATCCCGTGATGTCGCGCACCGCACTTTCGAATCGATAAAAGGAGCGCGCCCCGGCATACGACTCGTCGCTGGCCAGCATGCCAGCCCACTGTTTCGCCGACATCGCACCGGTCCCACTATCGGTAAGCAGGTCGATCAGCACATCGTCGGACCGGAGCTGGAACGGGTTATGGCCCGCGGCGGTGAGGGCGGCACTTCGCTGTGCCTCCGTGGTGAACCGGATTGGCTCTACCGACCGGATGCGAAAGGGCTCGATGATGGTGCGGGGGGTGAACGTCACGTGTAAGGGTGGTGGAAGAGTTCGCCACAGACGTTATGCCCGGGTCCCTGCTCCGCTGTAGGAGAATGCCCTGCGTATGTCAGCCGCATTACTTTCTGCGCATGCTCACTCGTCTCATGCGATCCCTGCTCTTCTCCCTGGCACTCAGCCCCCTCTGGGCCGGTGCGCAATCGCCACGTCTGCGGGTTCCCGCCACGGTCGACACACTGCCTAACGGGCTGACCCTCATCGTCCACGAAGATCATTCCGTTCCCACCGTAGCCACCAATGTCTGGTACCTGGTCGGCTCTGGTGATGAAAAGGTCGGGCGCACCGGCTTTGCCCACCTTTTTGAACACGTGATGTTCATGGGGTCGCAGCACGCCCCGTATCCCGAATTCGACACCCGCCTCGAAGCCTCGGGCTCCAGCAACAATGGCACCACCGACGAGGATCGCACCGCGTACTACGAGTGGGGGCCTAGCAATGCGCTGCCACTCATGCTCTGGCTCGAAGCCGATCGGATGGGGTGGCTCCTTCCCACCATGGATCAGGCCAAACTCGATGCCCAGCGCGACATCGTGAAGAACGAACGGCGGCAGGGTGTGGAGAATCAGCCGTACGGAATCAGTGGTGACCTTATTCCGCCGGCACTTTACCCCAAGGGGCACCCATACTCCTGGAATGTGATCGGCTCCATGGCCGATCTCTCGGCCGCGTCCCTCGACGACGTGAAGGGATTCTTTCGCACCTACTACGCCCCAAACAATGCCGTGATTGTTGTGGCTGGTGCGGTGAAGACCGATTCGGTACGCCGGGCGGTGCGACGCATGTTCAGCGACATTCCGCGTGGCCCGTCGATCACGCGGCCGACGCCTGCTCCCTTCACCGTGCGTGACACGGTCATGGTCGCCGAAGACCGGGTGCAGGTGCCACGGGTTTACATGTCATGGCACGGCGTCAAGTCGATGCATGCCGACGAGGCGGCACTCGACCTGGTCGCGTACCTCCTGACCGGCGCGCGCAACATGCGCCTCACCAACACCATGGTGTACCAGGACGAAGTGGCCACTGGCGTGACCGCCTACAATGGCAGCAAAAAGCTCGACGGCGATTTCAACCTCTTTGCCACTGCGCGCCCCGGCAAGAACCTCAACGAGTTGCGCCAGACCATCGATCGCGAAATCGCGCGGCTGGCCGCCGAAGGGCCTACCGCGCGGGAGCTGCAACAAGCACGCAATGCCATCGAGGCGGGTTTTCTCAACCGACTGGAGTCAGTCAATGCCAAGGCGGATCGCCTGCAGAGTTACTACTTCGCCACGGGCAAACCCGATGGGTTTCAGGATGAACTCGACCGCTACCAGCGGGTGAGCGCCGACGACATCAAACGCGTGGTGAACACCTATCTCAAGGGCCCGCGTGTGCTGCTGAGCATTGTGCCGATGGGCAAGAAGGAACTCGCCGCGACCCGGGAGGCCATCCAATGATCCGGCAATCACTCGTCGCTGGCCTCCTGCTGGTTGGGGCGCCGTTCTCCGTCACCAGTGCCCAGGCCTTCGACCGCACGAAAGCACCCAAACCAGGCAAGCCAGCGCGACTGGTGGTGCCGCCGGTCACGACCACCATTTTGCCTAACGGTGTCACCCTCAAGGTGGTGGAGCAACACGAGCTTCCCCTGGTGCAGGTGATGGCGGACATCGATGGAGGTGTGCGTCTCGACGGGTCACACCCTGGCATGGCTACCTTCATGGCAGGACTGATGGACGACGGCGCGGGATCACGTGATGCCGCCGCACTGCAGGCCGAGGTGGCGTACCTGGGTGCCAGCCTCTCCACGGGTGCCTCGTGGGACGGATTCACTGTCGCACTCAAGGTGCCGGTGCGCTCGTCTGGTCCGGCACTCGATCTGATGGCCGACGTGCTGATGCGCCCCTCCTTCAGCGCGACCGAAGTCCGTCGGCAGCGCGACTTGCGCCTGGCCAACACCCGGCAGCTTCGGGACCGGCCCGAGTCGGTCGCCGGCCTCGCCTTCAACCAGGCCGTGTTCCCCGAGGGACATCCGTATCACCGTGCCACCGGCGGCGACAGCGCCTCCACCGCCTCCATGGACTCAGCGCGTGTTCGCGCGTTCTACAACGGCGCGGTGCGACCCGAGCGCACCACCATCATCGTCGTGGGAGACATTACGGTTGCCCAGGCGCGGTCGGCCATCACGCAACGCTTCGGGTCGTGGCGCACCTCAGGCGAGCCGCTCGCCACACCCGTCATCAGCACACCGGCCACGGTGCGCACCTCGTCGCGAGTCTTTCTTGTCGACAAACCCGATGCAGCGCAGTCGGTCATCAACATCGGCTGGCCCGGTGTCGATCGCCGCTCCACGGACTACGCCGCCCTCATGGTGATGAACACCATCCTCGGTGGCTCCTTCACGTCGCGCCTCAACATGAACCTGCGCGAGGCCAAGGGATATTCGTACGGTGCCCGCTCGGGCTTCACCTTCCGCCGAGCACCGGGGCCCTTTGTGGCTTCAGCCTCGGTGCGCACCAACGTCACCGATTCATCGCTGGTGGAGTTCTTCACCGAGCTCCGTCGTATGCGCGATGTGCGGGTGCCCGCCGACGAGGTGGAACGGGCAAAGAACTACCTGGAGCTGCAGCTTCCCGGCGACCTGGAAAGCACCACAGACGTGGCCGGGCAGGTGGCTGACCTGCAGACCTACGGCTTGTCGTTAGGCGAGTTGCCCCGCTTTGCGGCCGCCGTGCGGCTGGTCACTCCGGCCGACGTGCAGCGCGTGGCACGCAAGTACCTCACCCCAGATCAGGCCACGGTGGTGGTGGTGGGTGATCTGGCCAAGGTGCGGGCGGGAATTGATGCACTCAAACTCGGCGAGAGCGAGGTGTGGGATGTGGCCCGCGTGGTGAAGTAGACGCACCGGGGGCGAGGGGACGACACAGAGTTTCCCTGCTCAGTCGGCCTCGCCCCCGGTGCCCTCTCACTGCACCCGATACAGCCAGCTCACCTTCACAAAGAAGCCATCGCTCGACCGGTCCAGATCACGGAGGCGGAAGGCGTCGGGTTCGGTCATGCTCGCGCCATACCCCAGGTAGATCACCTTGCCGGGGCTCGGGAAATACGAGAACAACCAGTCGGCCCGGATGTTGTTGGTCTTGCTGCGCTCTGCGCGCGTAAACACGCCCTCGTCGTCACGAAAGAGAATCGGCAGCTCACTGCGCGGGTCGCGGTAGGCGTCGCGCGTGCGTGACTCGTATTGGCTGACAAACCGGAAGAAGATGGCCCGGTTGAGCTGGTACTCCACGCGCAGTCGCGGAATGTTGGTCCGCAGGATTGAGCTGTTGTCTCGCGCGCGACGGAACTCCTGATGCAGCATGATGGCGTTCACACGCAGCTGCGGCGTGGGGCGCAGGTCGAGCGTGGCATTCACATCAAGCCGTTTGGCCTGGGCCGTCTCCAGAAACTCAGCGTCGCGGCCAAATGTGGTGTTGATCGAGGCACCAAACTTCTGAAACTGCGGCGTGCTGATGCGCAGCTGCAGCTGACGTGACGGCACACGGCCCCCCACCGCAAACTTCACGGTGTCCTTGAGCGCTCCACGCGGCCGCTCCACGTAGTAGCTCTCGTAACGTTCGGGCTGGAAACCAAAGCTCTCCACACTTGGCGTGATGCCCATACCCCAGCCCCCGCGGAACTGGAAACTCGTCGATACGGACACTCGCGTTTCGAGTGGTGTCTCCGCGTCGAAGAAGCCGTTGTAGGTCCAGGTGCCCTGGCTACTGAAGAACGTCATGAGCTGCTCGATTGGAGCGCCCCGTTTGCCAAACCACGTATACCGCTGATTGAGCTGGGGCTGCACGTAGTCGAGACGCGGCACAAATCCCGTGCGGCTGTCAAACTGGCGAGAGACACCTTCGATGGAGTTGCGGAAGCCGTAGTTGCGCCCGGTGCGATCGAACGAAAACTCCCAGATGTCACCGTTGTTACGCTCGTCGCCCACACGCGTGCGGCTGGTCGCCATCTGATACGACGCGGTGTACACACTCCGCATCAGAAAGCGTCCGTCGGCGTTGAGCACCGTGTTGAAGTCGGCCCCTTCGCGCCGGTCCGTGACGGTGAACCCGATGTTGTTCTGCGCCCCCAGGTCGCGACGCACACGCATGATGTTGAAGAACGGATTGTCCTCACCGCTCGCCGAGTAGTTGGCATTGTCGATGGCCGACAATACACCAACGTCAAAGCGGGAAATCTTGCCGGTCAGCTTGGTCGCGGCGCGCGGCTGCACGATTCGCCGCGTATACACAAGCTGGTTAGGGGTATCAATCTGCTCGTTCCCCTCCACAAAGAAGGGGCGCAATTCGGGAAAGAAGAGCGCGAACCGCACATCACCAGGGATCTGGCCGACATCCGCCTCAACCTGGGAGAAATCGGGATTGATGGTCCCGTTGATGGTCATGTTCGACGTCAGCCCCCAACGCAGGTCGCCGCCATACTGGGGTTTGGTTCCATAGGCCCATGACCCCGTCGAGGAGTCACTCCCGGGGAATGAGGTGGTCACCACCGGCGTGACGTCGAGCACCAGCCCGCGCTTGAGGTCGTGGATCCCGGTGAGCCGCCCGGACTGGGGGAGGAACGCCGCGGCGCCGCGGCTGGTCATCGTCCAGGTGTCCTGGTAGTTGTTGCGCTGCGTGTTGCGAACGACGTTGAGGCCCCAGCTCATCGACTCGCCGCCACGATACCGGATGCTCTTGAAAGGCACCCGGACTTCGACCTCGTATCCCCACTCCGTGATGTGGCCCTTCGACTGCCAGATCATGTCCTGATTGAGGTCGGCATTGCCGAGGTTGGCCCTGGAGAAGCCACCACCCCCGCCACCACCACCTCCGCCGCCGCCGCCGCCGCGACCTCCACGGCCTCCACCACCGCCGCCTCCCCCCTCGGTGCGTATGCCGTCGCTCTGTACGCCTAACGGGTTCACCGCAAAGACGAAGGCCTGCCGCTTGTCGTTGAAGGTGTCGAGGATGAACTGGACGTGGTCGTCGTTCTGGATGCGGTCACGATCGGCGAGAGTCCCGCGCACGGTACCGGCTGGCGCGTAGGCGCGAACGCCGAAGTAGATGGCGTCGGGACCGTACCAGACGTAGGCCACGGTGGAGTCCAGGGACGCACGGCCGTCCACCGGGTTGAACTGGGAGAATCCCTCGAGCCGCGCCGCACCTTCCCACTGCGGTTCGTTGAGTACGCCGTCGATGGCCACCGGCGCCTCGAACCGTGGAACGGAAACATCCGTGTTTCGCGAGCGCCCGTTGAAGGTCAGAGCCTCAGCGGCCTTCTCGACCTTGCCCGTATCGGGCTTGGGAGAGACAGCGAGGGTTGGCGGCTGCTGGAACGACAGGGCCAGCAACAGAGGAAGTGCGTTCATCAAAGGCTCCACGGACTCTTCCAGCGGCGAAGCAGCGCCCAGTGGCGCGCACGGTCCGTTGAAGCCCGCAATCAGTTAAGACAATGCCCTACAATGGTTTACGTCTCAATAAGCCGCCACGCCGAGACATCAAATGCGAGCGCTGGCTGGTAGAACAAAGTTAGTACGGCACCGCAGGGCTCGCCGTTGGCGCCTCTTCCCCCGTGAAGCTGCGCTCGGCCTCTTCAGAGCCCGAACTCGAGCTTTACCTGGATCGCGTCCCCGTCACCCAAACTGCCTCGAATGCGCGCAGGCACGGGCAGGAGGGTGCGTCCGTCCTTTCCACGCCAAACGCTGGTTTCCCAGCTGGTGCCCTTCACCGTCGCCCGCACCGGGGTGCGTCCCCAACCATGGGTCACGGGCGGGGCGAGCCGTTCTGGCACCGGAGCGAAATGCCACCCTCCCTTGCCGGGATACCGAAACAGGACGGCCTTGAAGGTGACCCCGTGGGCCGGTGATTCCGTTGATGACTTCCGGCGTGCGCTCATCTCACGCGGAAATCTTCAGGGGGAAAGCCGCCCCTTCAACTGCCCGCAGACATTACATGACCACCGAAAAGTTGAACTTCTCGGCCGCGCCGGCATGTTGCGTCACGAACTCGCTGACCTCAGTGAGCTCCTGTACGACCTCGTCGTGCTGGTTACTGAGCAATCCGAAGCGTGTTTTCTGTTCACGCACGTGGGCGAGGATTTTTCCGAGGTAGCCGGCGGCGCTGGCGGCGTCCATCCAGACGCCTTCCCTGGCCATCACCTCGCTCGTCGACTCCACTCCGGGGGGCAGGTCGTCGTCGCTCGTGTTGAAGCGCGCATCGGTGGTGTCACAGATGCCGAGAAATGAGGGAAGGCCGAGCGATCGGGTAATCGAGTCGAGCTTCTCACCGTGCTTGTACAGCGCGTAGCGATCGACCTGATCCGACCGGACATTTCCTCCCTCCAGCACGTTTGCCCACAACACGGTGCTCATGACGTCTCCCCTGGGGTTCTCCAGAAAGACGCGCGCGCCGCCGCCAAGGGCACAGGAGCGCTGCCGTCACGCCCCCGACTTGCCGAGGGGTCACTCCGGTCGTTGCTTCTCCCGCTGACCTTGGCCATGTGAGAGATCTCGATGCTGCCTTTCGCCCGCTGTCTTCCCGCGCGCATCATCGGATGCGTGGGCCTGATCGCCATCGCCGCACCAACGGCAGCGGCTCAAGAGCGTCCCAATCCGGTGGCGCAGTACTTTGCCACACAGGTCGATCGGGAAGACATGGTGCGCATCCCCATGCGCGACGGGGTACGTCTCAACGCCTCGCTCTACTTCCCCAAGAACCGGCCGCGTCAGAATCTCCCCACGATTCTCACCTTCTACCCCTACCTGTTTAATGCAGCCATTGCCGAAAACCAGGCCTTCCTGGAGAACGGCTACGCGCTTGCGTATGTGAACGTCCGTGGTCGCTACTTCTCCGAGGGCACCTACACCTACCTGGGCGGTTCAGGCCCCGACTCGTACGACACCATCGACTGGCTCTCGAAACAGTCGTGGTCCAACGGCAAAATCGGCGCGCTAGGATGTTCGTCGAGCGCCGAAGAACAGCACCGGATGAACGCCATGCATCATCCCGCCTTCGCGGCCGCAGTGCCACGCAGTGCGGGTGCCGGAATCGGCCGCATGGGACCGTACAACGAAATGGGGAATCACTTTCGCGGTGGCGTCTTCCAGAATCTCTGGCTGTCCTGGTATCACGGCTCGGGCTACAAGTACAAACCCTCGTTTCCCGCCGGGCTCACTCGTGAGCAGATGTTGCGCATCAACAAGGCGTGGAACCTGGAGCCAGAGACGATTTCCCGTGTGAACTTCGACTCGGTGGTCTGGACACTCCCGGTCAATCGCATCAACCGCGACATCGGGTCTGCGCCGAGTGACCTGGACGACTTCCTCACGTGGCCGATGAACGACCCGCGCTGGAAGACCATCGAGTTCGGCAATGAGGGCGACCGCAATGGAGCGCCGGCGCTGTACATCAATGCCTGGTACGACGTGTCCACCGGGCCGAACATGGCCATGTTCGAGTATCAGACAAAGAACGCCGCCACACAGCTCGCCCGCGACAACACCTTCATGATCATCGCCCCAACAGCGCACTGCATGATGGGGCGCATGGAGACCGAGCACAC
Organism: uncultured Gemmatimonadota bacterium; assembly: GCA_902826615.1. Taxonomy (GTDB): domain Bacteria; phylum Gemmatimonadota; class Gemmatimonadetes; order Gemmatimonadales; family Gemmatimonadaceae; genus RBC101. Next base: position 372,239 of record CADEFN010000001.1, on the reverse strand, counting down.
CGTGGTGGGCGAGCGTGACATGGGTGATGCGCGCTTTGACTACACGGGCTTCCTGGTCCGCTGGTACGATCGCTGGCTCAAAGGCCTCGACAACGGCATCGAGAAGGAGCCGAAGGTGCGGGTGTACAACATGGGGGCGAAATCCTGGCGCATGTACGACGCATGGCCGCCCCGCGAGGCGCGTCCCACGACTTTCTACCTCGACAGCGATGGCAGCGCCAATACGCTCAACGGCAATGGGCGTCTCGTCCTGCAGCCCCCTAAACGGCTGACGAAGGACACCTACACCTACGATCCCCTCAATCCCACACCCAGCGTGGGTGGACAAGTCTGCTGCTTCAGCGCCGCAGTGCCGGGCTCATTCGATCAGTCAAAGATGCAATCGCGGCCCGATGTCCTGGTCTACACGTCCGAGCCGCTCACCGCGGCGATGGATGTGACGGGGCCGGTGAAGGTCACGCTGCATGTGTCGTCTGACGTGAAGGACACCGATCTCATGGTGAAACTCGTCGACGTCCACCCCGACGGAAAAGCCTTCAATCTTGACGAGCAGGCGCTCCGTTTGCGCTGGCGCAATGGCTACGATGCGCCGGTGTTCATGGAGGCCGGGAAGACGTATCAGGTCGAAATGCCGCCCCTCGTGACCAGCAACACTTTTCAAGCGGGTCATCGCATCCGCATCTCGATTGTCAGCAGCTCATTCCCGGTGTACGAGCGGAACCTCAACACGGGCGGCCCCAACTACAACGAGAAGGACCCGATCACGGCGCACACGTCCATCCACCATGGTCCGCTCCACCGCTCAGCGGTTGTGTTGTCGGTCGTGCCCGCCGGCGGCGCAGCCAGGGCACCATGACCAGCTGATCGGTGCCACGGTGATGCCTAACGCCGCATGCGACGCAACTCCGCCTCGGACACGATAAACCCGAAGCCGGGCCATCCTCCCGACTTCACCGAACGTTCGAAGTACGTGCGCGCTTTCGCCGTGTCACCCTTCACGAGGTACCAGTTTCCGAGGCCGAATGAGAGGGTCGCCACCTGCACATCGACGGTGTCGGCTGCAGTGATCACGGCCTCCGGGCCAATCTCACCACGATAGAGCCTGAGCCGCTGGGCGTAGGCTACCGTGGTCTTGAGCGAATCCGGTCGGCGAGCCAGCATGGCAGTCGCCTCTCGCATTCGCCCCGCCCGTGCCAGCGACATCCAGAGCCAGTCGGTCGATCCCGCCAGTTCACCGGGATCGGGTGCGTGCGGCTGCGCGCGCCGGAAAGCATCGGCTGCCCCGGCAAAGTCACCCTTCACGAACCGCACGACACCCAGGTGGTAGAGCACGCCGTAGTTGGTGCTGTCGAGGGCGAACCCGCGCGCAAAATCGGCAGCCGCCTTGTCAAACTCCCGTACCGAGAGATACCGATGCCCACGCCACCGATAGAGCATGACCTCGTTCGGCCATCGCGTGAGTCCCGTGGTGAACGTCGCGATCGCTTCGCGAAACTGCCGAACACCCGACTGGGCCACACCTAACGCGATCACCTTCTGCACATTGCCGGCGTCGGCCTTGAGCGCCGCTTCCGCACGCGCAATGGCCCCGGTGTCGGGCTGCGATCGGTATTCCACTCCCTCCAGTGACTTGTACTGCACCGACTGGGCAGCCGACGGCGCGGCGCCGAGGGCCAGGGCGAGCGCCACAACAGTTCGTCTGGTCATCGACTACGCTCCGGAAAAGTGACTGAGCGCTGAAGCTACGCCTGCCTTCGCTCCTCGGCCACACATGTCCGCCACAGCTGCTGTTGATACATTGAGCCAGTGACGTGCCTCGACTGCCACGCGTGATTCCCTTTCTTTCTACTCCCGACGCCACTGATCGTCCGGAGACGTTCCCATCGCCCTTCGCGCGCACCGTGCACCCGCTCGCTCGGCGGGCCGCCGAGGAGGTGATGTCGCTGCTGGGGTCGCCTGCTGCGGAAGGTTGGGGGCTCCACGCGGCCGGCGCCGGCAAGATGTTCGGGGTACTCGTCGTCACCGACCCTGCCGGTCGGGTTGGGTACCTGCGTGGCTTTTCGGGCACACTGGGTGGCGAGTGGCGCATCGAGGGCTGGGCCCCTCCCACGTTCGATGTCGCCACGCGAAATGCCGTGTGGGTGCCCGGTGAGTCCGAGATGACCGCGCTCAAGGAACACGAAGCCACGCTCCTGCAGGCCCGAGCGGAACTCGAGGCCCGACACTCCACGCTCCGCGCTCGTCAGGCAGAGGAGCAGGACGCGATGCGGCTGCGTCACCGGGCTGCGCGCGAACGGCGGAAACTCGAGCGCGCGCGAGGAGCGGGACCTGATGCCCTGCACCAGCTGGAGCAGGAAAGCCGCCGCGACAAAGCCGAACGCCGGGCACTCATCGCGGCACAACTCGAGGAGCGAGCGCCGATCGACGCTGAACTGCGAGTGGCGATAGCCGCGCATGAGGCCATCCAGAGACACCGCGCACACCGTTCCGGCGAACTCCTGCGCGGCATCCAGAACACGTACGGTTTTCGCAGCGCTCGCGGTGAGTTCAAGAGCCTGCGCGCCATCTTTTCCCCGGACGAGCCGCCCGGTGGCGCAGGTGATTGTGCGGCGCCCAGGCTGCTCGCCCACGCCTACGCCCTGGGGCTTCAACCAGTTGCCCTCGCGGAGTTCTGGTGGGGGTCGCCCCCTCGCACCGTCGATCGGCGCTCCGGGGCTTTTTACGCGGCCTGTCGTGGCAAGTGTGCGCCCATCCTCGCACACATGCTCGACGGACTTGTTGTCGAAGCAGCACCGGTGCACGGCGGAGCACGCGTTCTCGACTCTGCGTTGCACGTGGTGTTTGAAGACGACTGGATTCTGGTTGTCGACAAGCCGTGCGGGCTGCTGTCGGTACCGGGACGGAGTGCTCACTTGCACGACTCGGTGCTCACGCGGTTGCGTGCGCTTCATCCGCACGCCACTGGTCCTCTGCTCGTCCATCGGCTCGACCTCGACACCTCGGGCCTTCTGGTGGCGGCGAAGGATCAGGACACCTTTGTTGCACTGCAGCGCTATTTCGCAGAGCGACGGATCACCAAACGCTACGTTGCGTTACTTGAGGGCTTGTTACCGCAGGATGAGGGCACCGTAAACCTCGCCCTGCGCGTTGATCTCGACGATCGCCCACGTCAACTCCACGATCCACTCCATGGCAAGGACGCTGTAACGCACTATCGGGTGCTGGCGCGCCAGGATCAGCGAACACGCGTCGAGTTCACACCACTCACCGGTCGCACCCATCAGCTCCGGGTACACGCGTCACACCCGCTTGGTCTCAACGCGCCTATCGTCGGCGATCGGCTGTATGGACGCGTGGCCCCTGACGAAAGCCAGCGACTCATGTTGCACGCAGCCTCCCTGCAGTTCGCCCACCCCGCAACAGGCGCCGATCTCACCTTCGAGAGCGAAATCCCCTTCTAGCGCCCGCGCCAGCTATCGCTCGAGCTTGAACCCCGCATCGAGGGCTGGTCGTTTGTCGGCATTCGCCACCAACCACCCCGTCGCGTACATCCACTGCGTCATCCGGGTGAGTTTGGCGATGTCGATCCGCTGCCACTCGTCTGCGGGTGTGTGATAGTCGGGGTGCAGGTTGGTGGAGTACTCCACCGCCGGAATATTGAGCCGAGCGTACGGGAGGTGGTCACTGCGAAAGTACCACCCTTCCGGATGTGTGGGCCGGTCCCACAGTGAATCGAGTGTAAAGCGTCCGGTCAGCTCGTTGGCACGCAGGGCCATGCGCACGAGGTCAGTGGAGTTCCGATGCGGAGGCTGCACGCCTAGCAAGCTGGCGCTGTCGGGGTGATTGCGCCCGATCATGTCAGCGTTCAGCACGGCGGCGATCTGGTCGCGGGGTACCATGGGATGCGCGGCATGAAAGCGGCTTCCCAGCAGGCCCCGCTCCTCGGCGCCATGCCACACAAACAGGGCAGGTCGCTCGCCGGGCTGCTTTACAAAGGCGCGCGCGATGGCCATCAGGGCCACGCTCACCGTGGCGTTGTCGTCGGCACCGTTCCAGATCGAATCGCCATTCACGGGGAATCGCACCCCGTCGTGATCCTGGTGCGCACTGTACAACACATACTCGTTGGCTTTCGCGGGATTGGTGCCTTTCACCACCCCGATGATATTGACCGAGGGATACACAAAACTCTCGGTAGTGAGGGCGAGCTTGAGACGCACGTCGCGCCCCTGGACTGCACTACGCATGGACTGCCGCACGAGGAGCACGGGAGGAGTGCGGCGTGGACGCGTGGCCGCACCACTGGAGTCCAGACCGTAGGTGCCACGGGCCGCATTGGCGGCGTAGAACGGCATCCCCGTTTCCGCCAGGGAGTCAGCCACCAATACCACGGCCGATGCGCCGCGCGCGAGGAGTCGCGTACTCTGGGCGCGCACCGCCGTGGTGGCGTAGCGCCAGCTCGCGAGCGAGAGGCCGCGTCCCGGAGGATTGGGCGGAGCCACGAGCGACGCCGCCACCGCCTTCCCGGTCAGGTCCACCCCCTGCAGCTCGGCGTCTGTTGCATTTCCCACGTAGACCATGGGAAGGTCGAGGGTCACGTCGGTGGGTGTGGTCACCACGACGTCCTTCCACATCGCGGTCGTCGTACCCGCCACCGAGACCATGGACGCATCTGAAAGACGGATGCGCCGGATATTCCACCACTGGTAGTACGTGCCATCCTCGCCTGCGGGCTGCAGTCCGATGCCCCGGATCTTTTCCACGAGCCACCCGGAGGCACGGAGTTCGTCGAGGGTACCAGCCTCACGCCCGCGCATGGCATCACCAGCCAGAGCGGCAATGTCGCGTTGCAGGTCCTCCCCCCGAATGGCAGAAAGGGCGGGGAGGTTGTCGGTGCCTGCCCCTGTTTGCATCGGCGCGTTAGGCGCGCACGCCAGGGCCAGTGTGCCGAGTGCGGCAAGTGCCATGAGTCCTCTGTGATCCCTCAGCATCCCTGCTCCGCTCCCGTGAATTGTCTCAGCGCCCGACCTGTCGCCGGCGTTGCCTTCCCTCTGTCGCGTCTCGCCTCCCTGCCTACCTCCCCCCCACCTCGGCGCGTATCACCGATTTGATCCCACCGCGCACATTGAAGTCGCCTTCCACTCGCATCCACCGCGGCTTCACTCGCTCCGAGAGGTCATCGAGGATCCGGTTCACGACACGCTCGTAGAAAATTCCGTCGTTCCGGAAGCTCCAGAAGTAGAGCTTGAGACTCTTCAGCTCGATGCAGAGCTCGTCCGGCACGTAGGTCACGTTGATCGTCGCGAAGTCCGGAGCGCCTCCCTTGAGCAGCTCGAGCTCGGCGGCGTCCGTCTCTATCCCTCCAAGGGGACAGAGCGACGTAAACTCGGGACACGTCATGTGAATCTCGTAGTCCCGTGCAGGGTAAGGATTTGGGAAGGTTTCCAGCAGGTCTGGTCTTGGCATGGGACGGAATGTGACGCCTCGCCCCACGACGTTCAACTCGCCCTCGCCCGGAAGTACCTGTTGCGCCCGCACCGACGCCGCGTCCTCAGGGCAGATGGCCGGATGGTATGGACACCTCCTGACCCGCGCCGTACCTTCTCTTTCAGACCGACGCTTTGCGTTGGTCGTGCGCCGCCGCGAGAACGGCGTGGCGGCACTGCCCCCCGGGTAAACTCCGGGGGGCTCTTTTTTTCGGGATGGCGATTGCTCGGGTGTCCGGTGCGGGCGCGCGGCCTGAGACATCTGCCGGCATGCACCCTGCCTAACGAGCCGAGACCTGCGGTGCGCCTGTGGCGCTCCGCACTGCACGACGCCGAGCCTCAGCTCTTGTCTCGCAGCTCCCGCGACATGTCTTCCAGCAGACGGCGCTCGCCCGAGGTGAGACTGTCGATGCCGTGTTGCGAGATCTTGTCGAGCACTGCGTCCAGGTCGCCCGATCGGGTGGCCACGTCGGCACGCACCGGCGGCGGTGTGGGCTGTTGCTGCTGCTCGGCGCGGCTGACCGCCGCATTGCTGCGGGCCACGATTTCGTCGATCCCACCGCGCTGCTCGCGCGAACGCGTGGAGCGTGGCACGGCGCGTTGTGGCTCATCGGGGTGATCCGGGATCGACGACACATGCTGCTTCAGCCGGTCGAGGCTCGCGCCGGTGCCCGCCGAGCGCAGATACAGCGCCGCCGCCGCCAGACCGCCAAGGTGCGCGAGGTATGCCACCCCGCTCCCCGGACCCGCCGCCGCCATGCCGCCAATCAGGTTGACGCCCACCAGGAGCGCGACAAGCCACTTCACCTTGATGGGGAGCACCCCAAACAGCAGGACCTCGTCATCGGGCCAGTTGGTCGCGTACGCCAGGGTCACGCCATAAATGGCCGCCGAGGCACCCACCAGCAGCGAGTCTCGGGCAAAAATCAGGTGGAAGAGCCACCCGCCCAACCCGGAGACGATGTAGAACTTGGTAAACTCACCCGCGCTCCACGCGTGCTCCACTCGGGGGCCAAAGATGTAGAGCGTGTAGAGATTCAGCGCGAGATGCCAGAACCCCTGGTGGACGAACATGTAGGTGACAATCGTCCACCACGAGTGCGACAGGTCGTCGGCCTGGAAGCCGAGCGCCGGCAGCATGTTGCGCTCCCCAACGACCGTGAGCTGCAGGAAGTAGATCGCCACGTTGATGGCGATCAACCACTGCACGGCGCGTGTCAGGCGCGGTGGCTCGAGTTCGTCAGAGAAGGAAAGGGCCATGGGGCTCGACAGGAACAGCAGGGACTGCGTGTATATCTATCGCCCGGCGCAGGGTTCTGTTCCGTGGCCTATCGAACGGTCGCCGGACCCGCGAGCCGATTCACCAGGCGAACATCCGGGTGACGCGCCATCGCATGCTCCAGCAAGACACTCCATCGGCGTTCAAGCAGTCCCTTTTCCGCTGCCGGTCCGGGATGCAGGACCACCTCCACCTTCGGGCTCGCTCCCCGCGCCAGCTCGACGATCTGCAAATAATCGGCGTCACTGGTTTCGTCCGTGCCCGCCACCACCAGCGAGTGCGCCAACCCCACTCGCGCGGCTGCCATCAACGTCTCCTTTACGCGCTCCATCCCCGAGGTGCTCGCCGGGGGATCAACCGTGACCTGCACCATCTGCAGGTACGGATGCAAAACGGCGATGGATTCGGGACGCTGTCCATCAGTATCGGCCATCACCGGCGCCTTGCCCGCCACCTGTTTGAGCGCCGCCAGCAGGTATTCGCTGTTGGCGAGGGCATCCCGCCCGGCAATACACAGCGAGTGGACCACCGAGCGCTCGAGCCCTCGGACGAGCTCCCGCGCCAGCGCGTCTGCGCTGTACATGGTCGCCGTTTCCGCCGGTCCGGCAAACCGTATAAAGAGCTGGCGGCGACCCGCCCACACCCCTTGTCGCTGAATGCCCATGGGCACGCCAGCGAGCGCGGCTGTGAGCGGTGGTGTTGTCCCCATCGTCAAACTCCTGATCCTCGTGATTGCGTTGCCAGCGTCACAATACGCTCGCACAGCTCCGGAAACGAGATGCCCGCCGCCGCCGCGGCCTGCGGCACCAGGCTCAACTGCGTCATTCCCGGAAGAGTATTGGCCTCAAGGCAATAAAACTCCCCGTCGGCGCTCATTCTGAAGTCGATCCGGGCGCATCCCTCGAGCTTGAGCGCCCGAAAGGCCTTCAGCGCCAGTTCCTGCACTCGGCGCGTTTCCTCTGGAGCGAGCTCAGCTGGAAACACCTCGCGTGCCATCCCCGGTGTGTACTTGCACTCATAGTCGTACAGCTCGTGCTTGGGGATGATTTCACCAACCGGTAACGGCTCATCACCGAGAATCGCAACGGTTAGCTCTCGACCCGCGATGAACTGCTCCACCATGACCTCGTCATCGTACTGACCCGCCAGGTCGATCGCCGGTTGCAGTTCGTCAGAAGCCCGCACCAGGGACAACCCAACGGTCGACCCCTGTTTCGAGGGCTTCACGATGCACGGGTACCGCAGGTTGACCATTACATCGTTCTTATCGACCGGCGCCATGCGCCAGTCTGGCGTGGGCACTCCCGCCGCACGGAAGAGGTGCTTCGAGAGGTCCTTGTCCATGGCCAGGGCGCTCGCCAGGTGACCGCTGCCCGTGTACACCGCGCCAGCAAGGTCGAGCATCGCCTGAATGGTCCCGTCTTCCCCACGGCCGCCATGCAGCGCCAGCAGCACGACATCCGACGCCGGGATCGCGCCGAGTTTCTCGGGCATGGAGCGCTCGAGCCTCACCAAAGCCTGCACATCGGGGGGCACCGTCCGCATAATCGAGCCGGCGAGCATGGCCTGCTCCTCTGCCGCACTCAGCGGGCCGTACGCCGTGTCGATGGCGGTCACGTCGTGGCCACGCGATCGCAGGGCATCGGCCATTCGCAGCCCCGAGGCCAGTGACACGTCGCGCTCCGATGAGGTTCCGCCTAACAAGACCGTGATTCGCACGCGGAGTGTCCCTACTGGCTGGTGGAGTCTTTGGGCACCACGGGCAGCAGCGGCACCTTGAACTGAATGGGAAATAACACGGTGTACGGAATTTCCTTGCCCTTGCGAATGGCCGGCCTGAACAAAAGCTCGCGCGCCCCGTCGACGGCCGCGGTATCAAACTGCGGATACTTGGCGTGCACCTCGACCCGTGTGCTCTCCGGCACAGGCCGCCCGAACTGATCGACGTGGAGACGCAGGGTCACGGAGTCGTCGATGAGCTGCAGGTAGAGACCAATGGGATAGTCGAACGGGAGCGAATCGTTCAGGAGCTGCGGCAGGGAATCCGGCGGGCTGTTGTCGGACCCACGGAGGGAGGCGAAGGTGCTCTTGACCTGCTCACACCCGGCAAGCGCGGTGGTAGCAAGAGCCATAACGACGAGACGACGGGCGGGAGTAACAGGCATAGCAGGGAATCTCCCCTGTTTACCCCTCTCTCGCCATGCGGACCAGTTCGTCCATCAGCCGCAGGGCGTCGAGTGGGGTCATGGTATTGGGATCGAGGTCGCGCAGCCGCACCACGGCTGGATGCGGATCGATGGTGAAAAGGGTGAGCTGCGGCGTGGCTGGGGACTGACGAGCGTGATCGCGCTTCCGCGCCCCCCCCGCCTGGAGGGCGGCCGCCAGCTGCTCACCCTCGAGCGACCGGAGCACCTGCCGCGCCCTGGCAATCACGGCGGTCGGCAGTCCCGCCAGGCGACCCACCTCGATCCCGTACGACCGGTCCGCACCTCCGGGCTGCAGCCGGTGCAAAAAGAGCACCTGCTCCCCGGCCTCGCGGACCGCCACGTTGAAGTTCCGCAGATGCGGTAGTTCGTCGGCCAGCTGCGTGAGTTCGTGATAGTGCGTGGCAAACACGGTCTTGCAGCCCACCTGGTCATGCAGGTGTTCACTCACTGCCCAGGCGATCGAGACCCCGTCATACGTCGAGGTACCTCGCCCGATTTCGTCGAGCAGCACCAGGCTGCGACGCGACGCGGTGTGCAGGATGGCGCTGGTCTCGGCCATCTCCACCATGAAGGTGGATTGTCCGCGCACCAGGTTGTCGCTCGCACCCACGCGCGTAAACAGCCGGTCCACGATTCCCAGTCGGGCACGGGTCGCCGGCACAAAACTCCCCACCTGCGCCATGAGCTGAATGAGCCCGATCTGACGCAGGATCGTGGACTTACCTGCCATGTTGGGGCCCGTCAGCACAATCAGCCGAGCCGCATCGGTGAGCACGACGTCGTTGGGAATGAACTTGTCGCGCGGCATCATGCGCTCCACCACCGGATGCCGGCCCCCGTGGATCTCCAGATCGAACCCGTCTGAAATTTCCGGCCGGGCATACCGTTCGGCGCTGGCCACTTCGGCGAGTGTCGCCATCACGTCGAGATGAGCCACACGGCTTGCCACCGCCTGCAGCCGACGGATGGCGCTACCGATACGTTGCCGCAGCGCTTCGAAGAGCTCGCGCTCACGCACCTCGATGCGCTCCGTCGCCGTCAGCACCTTCTCTTCGTACTCCTTGAGCGCTGGTGTCACATACCGCTCACCACCGGTCAGGGTCTGGCGCCGCTGGTAGTCGTCGGGGACAAGGTTCCGATTGGCGTTGCTGATCTCGATGTAGTACCCAAAGACGCGATTGTAGCCAACCTTGAGGGACGCAATCCCGGTCCGTTCGCGTTCGGCGGCCTGGATTTGCGCAATCGAGTCCTTGCCGCCATCGCGCAGGGCGCGCAGCTCATCGAGGGTGGCGTCCACACCGGGCCGGATGGTGTCGCCTTCACCAATTCCCAGCGGGGCGCGCTCCACCAGTGTGGTGCTGATGTCTCGGGCCAGGTCTTCGCACGAATCCCAGGACGCCACGAGCAGGGCAAGCCACCCTCCGCCCGCCACCGCCTCCGCCGCCCGATGCACCTGTGGCAGCATGCCTAACGAACTGCCCAGTGCCCCCACGTCGCGGGGAGTGGCCCGGCCCGCCGCGGTCTTGCCAGCCAGGCGTTCCACGTCGCGCACGTCATCGAGGGCCTCACGCAGCTGCTCCCGTTCCACCGGACGCCCCACAAAGGCAGACACCACTTCCAGGCGTTCCTCGATGGCCGCCACGTCCGTCAGGGGTGACAGCAGCCATTGCCGCAGCAGACGCGCCCCCATCGCGGTGCGGGTGCGATCGAGCACGCCAAGCAGCGTCCCTGCCCGTTCGGCGGATGCGCGACCATTGGGCTGATCCGGTTCACCGCGGAGTGACTCGACCAGCTCGAGGTTGCGGCGTGTCATCTCGTCGAGCGGCATGATGCCCCCGGTGCGCTCCAGTATCGGGCGCGCCAGCTGTGGGAGCCCTGCGGGCTGCAGTTCGCGCAAATAGCGCAGCAGCGCCCCACCACTCCCCACCGCTGGCCCGGCATCACTCCCGATTCCCAAACCATCGAGAGCGTGCACGGCAAAATGTCGGGCCAGTTCTTCGCGGGCCAGCTCCGGGTCAAACTCCCACGCATCGCGCTCCGTCACGAGTGCCCCGTTTACCGCCCGGGCGACACTCCCGTCCAGCGGCGCCGCGCCACGGGCCAGCAGCACTTCTCTCGGAGAAAACCGGGCCAGCACCCCGTCAACATCACGCGCGTCGGTGAGCGACAGGTGGAAGGCTCCGGTGGAAAGGTCGGCCGCCGCCACGCCAAAGTGCTCCCCGGACTGCTGCACGGCGCACAGAAAGTTGTTGCGCCCGCTTTCCAGCAAGTCGTCAGCAAAGGCGGCCCCGGGCGTGATGGTCTCCACCACTTCGCGCCGGACAATGCCTTTTGCCAGTTTGGGGTCCTCGACCTGCTCGCAAATCGCCACCCGGAAGCCATGATGCACCAGACGGCGCAAGTAGTCGCTCACCGCTTTCACCGGCACACCGGCCAAGGGCACGTCGGCGGCCCCGCCATTGTTGCGGCTGGTCAGGGTGAGCCCGAGCACACGCGACGCCACTTCGGCGTCTTCGTAGAACATCTCGTAGAAGTCCCCCATCCGGAACAGGAGGATGGCATCCTGGTGCCGTCCCTTGATCTCCCGGTACTGCTGCATCAGGGGGGTGCCTTCGCGACTCATCTCGGCTCGGCGTCCACCACGATGCCCTTCACCTTCGCGCGGGCCATGCGTCCTTGTGCGGCAACCGCATCTGCCCTGGTAGGGTATCGGCCCACACGCACTCGGTAGGGCGCCCGCGTGCCCACCACCCGCACCGGGAACGCTCGTGCCTTGAGCCGCGACGCCAAAGCATCGGCATCGCGCTTTCGCTGGAAGGCCGCCACCTGCACACTGAACTCGCCAGCAGTGGCCTCGGGAGCCTCCAGTTCTGGAGTGTTTGTCGGACGAGTTGGCGTGCTGTCACGCGAGGCCGGAGTACCACCACCCCCACCAGCGCCCGGCATCATGCACCGCCGACGCAGATACTCGATCTGGTTGCGCAGCTCCACGTCGTCGCGCGATACCCGTTCACTCGCCTGGAAGAGTGAGGTGCATCCCTGTGAGAGATCGCCATCGTCGAGTGCCAGCCGCCCCGCCCAGTATGCGCTGCGAGCGGCCTGTGGCCCGCGTGGAAACTCGCGTAGCAGGCGTTCATACTGCGCGCGTGCACCGGCGCGGTCACCACGCGCCTGGCGCAATTGCGCCACCATCAGGAGCGCCTCTTCGACCCGCGGGGAAAAAGGATACTCGATGCTGACCCGCAGGAAGTCGCGCTCCGCCGAGACCGCGTCGGCAGTGGCCACCCCGCGCGCATAGAGTGCTTCCGCGTACTGCGACGTGCCGATGGTCCGCACCAGGAGCGCCGAGTCAGCCAGCGCCCGGGCGGCGTCGCGGCTCCCGGCGTTGACCAGCTGCTGAACCCGCACCAGCAGTGAATCGTTTGCCTGGGCGGCCAGTGGCTGCGCCAGCAGCAGGGCGAACCCGAAGACGAGGGTCTTATGCCGCACGGGACACCGGTGCGCACATCGCGCACAGAAGCGTGGAAAGAAGTTGGACATCACTCGAAAGTCGGGTGTCTTTTGACGCCTGGTCGGCCTGCTGGAGCGCTCGCACCGCCGCAGAGAGGGCCGGGCCATTCCAGCGTCCCAGGTGTTTCGACCAGCACTTGGTCGCCTCCCCCCACGGCCGCATGGGAAATGCGCCCGTCTCCTTGAGCAGCCCGAAGTATTCGCGTTCGAGCTGATGGACGGGGAGCCCGCGCGTACGCGCCAGGTGCCCCCACTGCATGGCCAGCGTCTGTACGGTGAGCGCCATGATGACACTGACCGCGTTGTTCTTCGGCAGAGCGAGAATGGGCTCCACCAGGGCGAGCGCCGCCGGCAGCTCACGGGCCGCCACACGATCCAGCAGATCGCCTAACGTTTCTCCCTGCCGTTCACCCACCAGCGACCGCACGGCCTCGGCGTCCACCGGCCGGCCACCAGAGTGGCTGGCCAGTTTGTCGAGCTCCTGCGTGAGCTGGACCGAGGCATTCCCGACCAGTTCGATGAGCGTCGCGGCCCCGTCGGCGGTGAGCGTGACCTGATGCAGCTCGTGCGCCTGCTGCACGAGCCACTCCGCCAGTTCGCGCTCGCCGAGCGGGGCCACCGCAACCGGCACGGCCAGCGTCGCAAAAGGCTTTTCTTCTTTTGTGCCAGCCAACGCGACGAGGATGAGGACCGTGTCGCGCGACGGGTGCTCCAGATACTTCTCCAGCGAGGTGCGGGCCTCTTTCTTGAGCGACCCGGTGTCACGCACGACCACACACCGCCGTGCCGCCATCATCGGCGGGGTGTGCAGCATCGATTCGAGACGCTCCACATCCACCTCGCCCCCACGCATCGAATCGAGATTGAAGTCACGCATGGCGGAATCGACCACGCCGGCAATCAGCTCGCGCATCAGGGTATCCTTGCGCTGCTCGTCATCGCCATGCAGGTAGTACGCTGGCGCAAAGGTTCCTTTGTCTATCGCGGCGCGCACGGCGCGTACGTCCCGGGCATCCATAGGGCGCGGAATATAGCGCGCCCCGGCACAACCCACCCTAGCGCGAGCCCGGACCCGAAAGACTGACCGCTTGCACCAGCGTTGGCGACACGTCGGCGCTCACCATGTCATCGGCCAGCATCAACGCCGGAAGAATGGCCATTCCCGAAGACACCGACGCCACAAAAGCAGGGGTCGCGTCCACGTTCGCCTGCTCGTTCCGCTCGCCCCGGAATTGGCTGTACGTCGTCACCGCGGGGAGACGTACGAGCTCAGCTGCTTCTGACTGGCTGCCGCCCGTAAGCGAGACATAGGCAAAGGAAACGGACGCCAGCGCGAGACCCAGCACACCAACCGTTGTGCGACCGCCGAGGGTGAACATGCGCGGCGGCACCGCGATCCGGCTTCGTTCGTGCGCCAAACGCTCGTCGAGTCGGCCGCGAAAGCCTTCGGAAGGCTGGATTTCACCCAGGTGACTTCGTACCAGCATCAGGCTGCGCCGAACCCGGTGATCCCACCCCGCGCATACTTCGCATTCGGCAAGGTGGAGCTGCATACGGACCACGTCGACACCCGGGAGGGTGTCATCAACAAAGGCAACGTGATTCTTGCGATAAAAACGACAGTCCATCTACGGGTTGTCCGGGTGTTCGGATGCCTCTCGTAACCCGCCAAGGCATCGCGGTTCCAGAGGTCCGTGAGGCTAACCGCAGTGCAATCCCTCGGTAAGTCCCGGTTCCCCATTCCAGGACGCCCAGAACGACCGAAGGGCCACGACTTTCGCCGTGACCCCTGTGAATCCTGCTCGCTGGAGCCGCCTGCTACCCTAGCGCCGGTCCGATGATCGAGGCGAAGGCGTTACGCGCCCGGTTCAGCCGCGACTTCACCGTACCAAGGTTGCAGTCGGTGATTTCAGCGATCTCCTCGTACGACTTGCCCTCGAGTTCACGCAGGATGAAAACCTGTCGGTGGTGTTCGGGAAGTCGGCCCACGGACAGCTCCACCAGCTCGCGAAGATGGCGCTTCCGGAACAGGTCGTCGGGACGCCCATTGGGATCCTCGAACTGAAGCGGGCGATCATCGTCCTGCCACGTTTTTCTGATGGTCTGGAAAAGCACCAGCGGGTTTCGCGAGCGGTTGCGCAGTTCGTTCTTCGCCAGGTTCGAGGCGATGGTGTAAATCCACGTGGAGAATTTCTTCGACCGGTCGAACCGATGCAGGTGCCGGTAGACCCGGATGAAGACTTCCTGGACGAGGTCTTCCCCGCGCTCACGATCGCCAATCGTCCGATAGATGAAGTTGAGCAGTCGGGTCTGATAGCGGTCCACCAGCTCCTGGAAGGCGCGCTCTTCGCCACCAAGGAATGCGGTCACCACACCAGCATCATCGGCACGTCGCAACTGCTCTCTGACGGCCGCACCCGCCGACAATGTCGTGGCGGTTTTGAAGGCTGCGTCAGTCATGTGATTCTCTCCGTCGTGGGCTTCGGTCCCGAAGCCGACCACTGAACTCAGGTCGGCCTCGTCCGCGGAACCTTGAGGGGCATGCCTTGTGCCCCGCTCGACGTTGGTACGCCTGAAGTCTCTAAATGGTTTGCTCAAGCCCACTTAGCCCGCCTCCCCTGTGCGTCGAGATCCACCTTTTCAAACCGGCCGTCCTCTACTTGGGACACTTCCGGCTTGCGTCTGGTCGAAAAGTGGACACGCCAGCGGAACAAACCCCTAGACGCCCAGCCTGAAGCCCGCCGCGTACAGAATCGCGACTATCGACTTCCCGTCGACCATTTCCCCGCGTTTGATCATGTCGAGTACTTCACTGAGGGGGGCCTTCTTGATCTCGATGTACTCGTCGGCCTCATGGGCGGTTGCGCCACGCGTCAATCCGGTGGCCATGTAGAGATGGATCTTCTCGTCGGTGAAGCCGGGAGTGGTGTAGATCGTGATCAGGTGTTCGATCCGCTCCGCCGTGCAACCCGCCTCTTCTTCCAGTTCGCGCGCGGCACACACAAGCGGGTCCTCGCCCCCATCCAGCTTGCCGGCCGGGATCTCGTACAAGAAAGACTCCGCCGCATACCGGAACTGCTTGATGAGCAGGATTTCGGGGTCAGGGCCAGTGGGATCCGACAGGAATGGAATAACCGCTGAGGCGCCGGGGTGACGCACCATTTCCAGTGGTCCCACGCGCCCATCGGGAAAGCGCACATCGTCGACATCCACACTGATGGTCCTGCCACTGTAGACACGACGTGATTGCTCGGTGTAGGGCCGCTTCATTTGGTCCGCTCCAGGAGGCTGGTGAGCGGCTCCCGAATTTCCGCCGCGTTGCCGACCGCCACGATTTGCAGCAACTCCGGACGCCAGTGTGTACGGGCCACCCGATGCACATCGTCGATGGTGACCGCCGACATGCGCTCGCGGTACGTGTCGTAGTAGTCCGCGCTCAGGCCAAACCCTTCTCGTGCCGCTATGGCACCACCGATGGCGGCGGTTGTTTCGAAACGCAGGGGGAAAACTCCCACCAGATAGTCGCGGGCCAGCGAGAGTTCGTCGGCCTTCACCGGCTCCTGGCGAAAGCGGGCAATTTCGTTGAGTACTTCCTGCGCGGCAGCCACGGTCACCTCGCTCTTCACCGCCGTCGACACCGACCACACGCTGGTGTGACGCCGCCAGTCAAACGACGAAAAGGCGCCGTAGGTGTATCCATGTGCCTCGCGCAGATTCATGTTGATGCGCGAATTGAACAAGCCGCCCAGAATGGCATTGGCAATCGAGAGCGCGTAGAAATCGGGATGTGTGCGCGCGACACTGACATGCCCGATCCGCAGTTCGGATTGTGGTGCATCGGCTCGATCCATCACCTGAACGCCGCCTGACGGAGGTGCAGCCGCTGGTGTTGCGGCTGTGCCCTGCACCGCGGTACCGTGCCACCCGCCATACACCGACTCGGCCAGACGAAAGACCTCATCGGGCGACACATCACCCGTCACAACGAGGCGTGCGCCATCCGGGACATAGTGTGCCCGGTGGAAGGAACGCACCAACTCCGGAGTGCATTTCGCGACCGTCAGCTTGTCGCCACCCAGTGGCAGGCCGTCCCTCGTACCCATTCCGACACAGGCGACCGAGAATGCGTCGTCGGCCTGCCCCCGCGGCTCTGCCTCCTGCTGGAGGAGTTCACTCAATCGCTCCTGACGCAACCGAACGACACCATCGCCAGGGAGGGCCGGTTCCCGAACCGTTTCGCCCAGCAACCGCATCGCCGCTTCGAGTTGTGGCGTAAGGATCGTGACGCCGCACTCGGCGTGGGTCCAGTCTGCGCCACTTCCCAGCTCACCTCCCAGTGACTCGAATGCGGTGACGAGTTCATTCGCGCCGAGTCTGAGTGTGCCTTCGGCGAGGCTCTGCGCCGCAAGGGACGCCACCCCAGCTGACGACGCCTCCTCCTGCTCTGCTCCGGCATTCGCCGTGAATACGATGGTGGCCGCTGGCAGTCGGCGGAGTGGCGCGCACAACACGCGCAGTCCGTTGCTCAGCCGATGTTCGACGGTTGCGGGAAAGCTGAAGCTTCGCGGCGTCGATGCGCCTGGCCTGACGGGCGCGGTCATGCAACCTCCGCTACTTCACGCGGGACATACAGCAACGACGCGCGGTTGTCGGGCCCCAACCACTCGCGGGCAAAGGCCGTCACGTCTTCCGCACGCACCGCACGCCACCGGTCTACCTGGGTATTGATTGCGGCCGCGTCTCCCACGTGCGTTGCGAACTGTGAGAGCCGATCGGCGCGCGACTGCACGGACTGCATGCTCGTGACGTACTCTGTCGCCGTGAGTGTGACCGCGCGCTGCACTTCAGCCTCCGTCACGCCGTCGGTTCTCAGCCGATCCAGCTCTGCCACAACGGCCCCTTCGAGTGCCTCGGCGCTCACCTCAGCATGGGCCGTGACGTCGAGTACGAAGAGGTCGCTCCCCCGACTGAGGTCGAAGGTGAACGCCACTGCGCTACTCGCCACCTGCTGCCCGCGCACCAGTCGCTCCTGCAGTCGGCTTCCCTTGCCCGATCCCAGCACCGCCGCCGTGATCGTGCCGACGGCAGCCGCAGCCGTACCAAACACCGGGCAGCGACTCGCCAGAAAGAGGCGTGGCACCATCACCTCATCGTGGACCACTTCCCGCCGCCACTCGCCAAATCGCGCGGGTACCGACATGGGGGGCAGAGCGGGACGATTTTTCCCTCGCGGGATCGCACCGAAATATTCGGTCACCAGGCGGAGCGCCTCGGCCGTCTCCACATCTCCCACAATGGAGAGCACGGCATTGTCTGGTGTGTACCATGTCGCAAAGAACTCGCTCACGTCGTCGAGCGACGCCGCATCCAGGTCCTCGAACGATCCGATCAGGCTGTGATGGTATGGATGTTCGGAAGGAAACGAGAGCGCTGGTAACCGCTCCCACCACGTGCCGTAGGGCTGGTTGTCCACCGACCATCGACGTTCGTTTTTCACGACATCGCGCTGGTTGTCGAGTTTTTCCTGCGTCATCGCCGGCAGCAAGCGCCCCATTCGGTCGGCCTCCAGCCAGAGGGCCAGGGCCAGCTGATGTGATGGCACTGTTTCGTAGTAGTTCGTTCGATCCAGCCACGTGGAACCGTTCAGCGTGCCACCCGCGCGCTGCACGAGCTCGAAGTGTTCATTGGCCCCGACATGTTCCGATCCCTGGAAGAGCATGTGCTCGAAGAGATGCGCAAACCCGGTGCGCCCTTGGCGTTCGTTGGCGCTGCCCACGTGATACCAGAGATTCACCGCCACGACGGGTGCGGTGTGATCCTCGGAGATGGTAACCCGAAGCCCGTTAGGCAGCGTGTGATGTGTCAGCGGGAGGTGCACGACAGCAAGGAAAGAGGTCAGGGCGAGTTGCGACTGGTGCCGAACGGAACGGTTATTCCGTAGAACGCCACGGGATTGAAGCGATCAATGCGCTGCGCCAGGTTGCGGTTGGGCGTCAGCGTCTGGTCCAGGAGGGCATACGCGCGTACACGCGACAGGGGGCCGCCAAAGGCGCGCAGGATTTTCTGCCCGAGGTGCAGCGTCACCGCCGACTCCACCACCACATCACGTCCATACACGCGGAGATTGCGCTCGCCTCCTCCGCCAAACGAGTACGTCAGCAGCAGGGGCACGTCCACACTCAGCCATCCCGCCGTATGACCCGACGTGAGCACCGGGAAGACATTGCCGACAAAGAGCTGTGGCGTGTTGGTGTTGCGGCGCGACGCACCACTGGTGCCGTACGGGGTGACATTGGCGCCCACAATCAGCGTCAGCCAGCGCTGCGACGTTGGCACTACCGTGGCAAAGCGCAGGTTGAATCCCGTGGTGGCCGGTTCGCCATCGTCCACCGAGACAAAATCCGCGGTCATCATCCCTGGCTGGAACAGCAGCACCGGGCTTCCAGCCTGCGCGGCCAGCGGTCCAGCGAGGCCAAGCGCGAGCAGCAGCGAGATCACGGTCCTCATGAGCGGATCGTGCGCCATGCGGACAACAGCAATGTTGCCGGTACCTTCACCGACTCCCCGAGCACATGCGACGCAGTTTCCATCGGGTTGTCCGCGATGGGGCTCGTGCGCGTGGGAGAACAGGCCGCGCGCACACCGAGCCGCCACGAGAGCAATTGCAGCCGGAGCATATGAAAGGGATCACTCACCAGAATCACTTCGCGCAGTTTGGCCTCCTTCACCAGCACCGCCACGGCCGCCAGCGACTCTTCGGTGCTGCGCCCCCGGGTTTCCAGCATCATGACACGTGTCGGAACCCCCTGACGGGCGAGATACCGCTGACCCACCTCGGCTTCGCTGATCGTGTCTCCTTTCCCCTGTCCCCCGGTGAGGATCAGGCGAGGCGCCATGTCCGCTTTCCACAGGTCATAGGCGTGATCGAGCCGCGACCGCAGCACCGGCGATGGACGCCCGGCGTATTGGGCGGCTCCAAGAACAACGATGGCATCGGCCTCATGCGTGGCCTCTCGTTGCCCCCACAGGATCACCCCAACCACGCAGATTGCCCACCCCAGCACCACGACGCCAAGGAACCGCAACAGTAGGCGCGAAAGGCTCTTCACCCTGCGTACTATATCGCCACCGCGGCGCGGATGCAGCGGCCTAGCTGATCACCTTCGTCTCGCCAGCTTCGGGGATCGCCACCGGGAAGCCGTCGCCGGCCAGTGTCGCTCCAAAGGCATCCTGGGCCGTGGCTTCGCCATGTACGAGGAACACGTGCCGCGGTGGGCGCGACCCCCCGTCGCGCACGCGGTGCATCCAGCTACGCAGACCCGTGCGATCGGCGTGTGCGCTGTAACCATTGATGATCGCTACGTTGGCCTTCAGCGGAATCTCCTCCCCATGCACCTTGATGACCGGCTGACGCTCCACCAGGCGCCGGCCTAACGTGTGCTCCGCCTGAAAGCCGACGATCAGCACCGTGTTGCGCGGGTCCGACGCCCCGTGTGCGAGGTGATGCAGAATGCGACCCGACTCCACCATCCCCGACGCGGCAATCACCACCATGGGCCCACGCATCGTGTTGAGCGCCTTCGACTCCGCGGCTTCACGTGTGTAGCGCACCAG
Organism: uncultured Gemmatimonadota bacterium; assembly: GCA_902826615.1. GTDB lineage: Bacteria > Gemmatimonadota > Gemmatimonadetes > Gemmatimonadales > Gemmatimonadaceae > RBC101. The sequence continues at coordinate 352,143 of CADEFN010000001.1, read as the reverse complement.
ATCGAAGCGGAAGAGCCGATCGGTCTGCCGAATCAGCGCCTCGCTTTTGTCGAACAGGTCGGGATGCGCCTCGAAGACCGTCGTCGCGTTGATCGCGAGCGGAGAATCAATGAAGATCGGGATCTCGGGAATCCGTCCGGCACGCGCCAGTTCGTGCAGTTCGTACAGAATCTCCTGCGTGCGACCGACCGCGAATGCCGGGATGAGCACCTTCCCTCCCCTGGCGGCCGTGTCGGTAACCACCGTGGCGAGGTTCGCCTTGGCATCTTCCACACTCGGATGATCGCGATTGCCGTAGGTGCTCTCCACAATCACCACATCGGCTCCGCCCGGGGGTGGCTCCGGATCCCTGATGATAGGGAGTCCGTCCCGGCCAATGTCCCCCGAGAAAATCACCCGGATGGTGCGCCCACCTTCCTCACATTCCAGCGTGACGGCGGCGCTCCCCAGAATGTGCCCGGCCTCGTGGAAGGTCAGCCGAATCCCCGGCAGGATCTCCATCGGAGTGTGCAGCGGGAGCCCGATCATCAGCTCGATCGTGCGAGTAGCATCCCGGATGCTGTACAACGGCTCGGCATGTTCCTTTCCGCGCCGAGCCAGAAATTCGGCGTCCTTCTCCTGAATGTGAGCGGCATCCGCCAGCATGAAAGCACTCAAGTCGCGCGTTGCCGGCGTGCACCAGATTTTATTGCGGTAGCCCTCTTTGGCCAGGAGCGGTAGCCGCCCCGCATGATCGATGTGGGCATGGGAAAGCACCACCGCGTCAATGCGGTCCACGTCGAGTGGGAGTTTTCGGTTCTTCGCGTTCGACTCCGAGCGCCGCCCCTGAAAGAGACCAAAGTCGAGGGCGATGGTGCGGCCACCTGTGTGCACGAGGTGGCATGAGCCGGTCACTTCCCGCGCTGCTCCGGCGAACGTGATTTCCATGAATGCGGATTCCGGTTGCTGATGGCTGCGAAGATAGTACTTTGGCCGACATGCCCACCACCGCGCGCGCTTTTCCCAACCTCACGGTCGTCGCGCATCCCCTCGTTGCGCACAAACTCACGCTGCTGCGCAATCGCGCCACGCCAACAAAGGTCTTCAAGGAACTCGTCGACGAGATCGCGATGCTCATGGCCTACGAGGCCACGGCCGATCTCTCGCTCGAACCCGCTCCGGTCGAGACACCGCTCGAGCGGACAGACGGATGGCAGGTCAGCGGCAAGAAGCTCACCCTGGTGCCCATCCTTCGCGCCGGGCTTGGCATGGTCGACGGTGTGCTGCGCCTGGTGCCCTCAGCGCGCGTGGGACATATCGGTTTGTATCGCGACCACGATACACTCGAGCCTGTCGACTACTACTTCAAGGTGCCAGCCGACGCGCCCGAGCGGGACTTCCTGATTCTGGATCCCATGCTCGCCACCGGTGGGAGCGCGGCGTCAGCGATTGCGTCCCTCAAACGTGTCGGGGCATCACGGGTCCGCTTGCTGTGCCTGGTGGCGGCACCCGAAGGAGTCGCGCGGCTTCAGGCGGCACATCCCGATGTGCACATCTTCTGTGCAGCACTAGACCGGGAGCTCAACGCCAACGGCTACATCCTCCCCGGGCTCGGTGATGCTGGGGACCGGTTGTTCGGCACCCGCTGAGCGGCGCGAGGGAACATCGTTAGGCCGTCTGCGGCCCACGGCCATGGGGTCGTCGCGGACCACTCGGCTGATTGGGGCGGTTGCTGGATGCGTGGCCATCACCGAAACCTGCGATCGGCCGAACCCGCCTCGATCAGCCGACATTCACTCGGCGAAGTCCGCAGCACCAGGCTGAGGGCGCGGCGCACTCCGACTTGTTCGCTCTTCACCGGCAGAAATTACCTGCGAAGTTCTGTCTTGTTCGCAATCACGTGGCGAACTACATTCCGGCCCGACCGTTGTCCGCCTGCGCCGCCACCCTGCGCCCCACGAAATGCTCATCAATCTGATTCCGGACTTTTTTGCAGTCCTGAACAGCGCGGATCGCGTGGCGGCATATCAGCAGTACTACGAGGCAAATCGCGCACGGCTGGCAGCGTACTGGAACAACTACGTCTTCGATCCCGAAAGCGAGCACTTCGTTGACGTGATCCGCATGACGACCTACGCCGATCGGTCGGACCTGCGCGCGATGCTCGAACGTACCGACGTGGTGGCCCTCGCACGACAGACGGAACAGCGCTGCGCCGATTTGTTAGGGGCCGATGTGGACTTCGACGTCGTGCTCATGGTGGGAGTGGGCGGCGCGAACGCTGGTGAGCTCGTGGTTGCCGGCCGAGGCACCGCCTTTGTCTGTCTCGAGCACTTCACCGGTGTCTCAAACCCGGAAACTCAGGGGCTGGGTCTCGATCCCGAACTCATTCCGCTCTGGCTCGCGCACGAAATCGTACACGTCATGCGGTACACGTCGCCGTCCAGTCGCAGCGAAATGCGCGCACTCATCGACGCCGCCGACGGATACTACTCCTACTGGGAGACCGGCCGAAGCGCCTCCCTCCGCGAGCTGCTCGTCAACGAAGGACTTGCTGTGACTGCCTCGCGGCAGCTCTCACCCGGTCACGCGGCGTGGGAGTACTACGGATATGGCCGTCGGCAGTACGCCCGGGTGCGTGAACTCGAACCCAATCTCTCACGCGCCATTCAGCCAGCGCTCGATCAGCGTGCCCTGGGACTCAGGCTGCGGTACCTCCTCGGCGGAACCAGCGAAGACACCAGAACGATCGATCGCCTCGTCGTGCCAGAGCGCTCAGGCTACTACATGGGAGCGCGCATGGTCGAAGCCGCTGTGGAGCGCCATGGGTTGGCTTGGGCAGTTCGCGCCTCAGCCGAAGAGATCGTCGGTCGCGGCGCCTCTGCGGCTGCCACGGCCTGATTACTTCCCCACACAAAACGACTGAAACACTCGGGCCAGGACGTGCTCCACGTCTATTGACCCGATGAGTTCGTCGAGTGCCGCCACGGCGCTCCGGATGTGAACGGCGGCAATGGTGGCAGGCAACCTCTGCTCTTTCCACGCAGACTGAAAAGCCCGGAGCTCGCTCGCCGCTCTGTCGAGCGCAATGCGATGTCGCTCTCGCGTCAGCACCGCGCCATCAACTGGAAGTGAGCCCAGGGTCTCCCCGAGAATGCCTTCAATCGCGGTGAGTAAGGCCGTCAGTCCACTTCCATCTTCCGCCGACACCGCCACTGAGTCCGCGGGCACCGTGAGATCGGGCTGAAGATCGTGCTTGGTGTAGACCGAGAGGATGGGTGAGGCCGTGAGCGCGCTCACTCCCTCACGCGTTTGCATCATCTCCTGGGCGGTGGTCGCGCAGGCCAGTACCAGATGTGCCGACTTGAGGTGCCGCTCGCTCATCTCGATCCCGAGCCGCTCCAGCCGATCAGCGGTATCTCGCAGGCCAGCGGTGTCGACGAGCCGAATCGGCCAAGGCACGCGTTCCACAACGGCTTCGAGTGCATCACGCGTGGTACCGGGAATCTCCGTGACGATGGCCCGCTCACTCCCCAGCAGCGCGTTGAACAGTGACGACTTCCCCGCGTTAGGGGCTCCGGCAATCACCACCACGGCCCCGCTGCGAATGACCTCCGCGAGTGGTGCCGTTGCCTGCAGGGTGCCAATCGCTTCGAGCGCGGTCACCGCCGCGGCGTCAATCCGCTCCCTGGCAATGGGTCCATCGTCTTCCTCGGGAAAGTCCACGTCGTAGGCAAGGAGCGCCTCGAGGTCGAGAAAGATCTCCCGCAGTGCGGCAATTCTTCGCGTCAGCCCGCCATGCAGATGTGCCGTGGCCACCCGACGTTGTGCACTGGTGGCGGCGTCGATCAGATCGCCGATGGCCTCGGCTTGCAACAGGTCGAGTTTCCCGTTGAGTACCGCTCGCTGGGTGAATTCCCCTGGCTCCGCTTGCCGGACACCGCGCGAGATCAGCAGTGCCAGCACCTCGTGAGACACCACCGTGCCACCATGACACGAGATCTCCGCCATTGCCTCGCCCGTGTATGAGGCCGGCGCATCGAAGCGGGTAACCAGCACCGTATCGACCTCGCGAAGGTCGCTGGCATCTCGGAGCGTGGTGCGCAGACAGGTGCGCGGCTCCGAAGGCCAGCGCGCGCAGAGGGGCTGCACAATGTGGTGGGCGTCGTTGCCACTCACACGCACCACCGCCAGAGCTCCCCTTCCGGGCGCGGTACTGATGGCCGCAATGGTGTCCGAACGTATCTGCATGACCCCCGGCCGCGCTGGATCGCCCCCCGTCACCGCCCTACTTCTTCCCCGCTTTAGCCCTCTCGTTCGAAATCAGCCACTGCTGGGGAAGCGCTGCGACGTTCTGCACCGCATAGTAGAGGTTGAGCCCCGACGCCCAGTTGGCAAAGAGCACCGTCATCATCACCGGCATCACATAGGCCATCATTTTCGCCTGCGGGTTCGGCGGCGAATTGCGCAGACCTATCCATGACAGCACAAACATCGAGGCGCCCATCAGCAGGGGCACGATGTAGAACGGATCCTTGAGCGAAATGTCGGCGAGCCAGAGGAAGGGCACACCACGGAATTCGATCGTATTCTGGAAGACGAAGAACAGCGCAAACAGAATCGGCATCGGGAGAAACAGGGGCAAACACCCGGCGAAGGCGCTGAACGGACTCATGTTGTGCTCGCCATACACCCGCATCATTTCCGTTTGCAGCTTCTGCGGGTCCCCTTTGTACTTCTGCTGAATGGCGTTCAGCTCCGGCTGAATGCGCTGCATCTTGATCGTCGTCCGCATGGCACCCTGGTTGAGGGGCCACATGGCCAGCCGGATGATCACGCCAAAGAGCACCAGCAACCACCCGTATCCCCAGCCGAGGGTGCTCTTCATCCAAAGCAATGTTTTCATCACGATGGTGGCGAACGGCTGCACCACGCCCTGCATCCAGCCCCCGTAGGGATTCGAGTTCTCGAAATCACGACCCAGGGCTCTCAGGCGATTGTACTGCTGCGGGCCAGTATAGAGATCGAACGAAAAGGTGCCCTGTGGCGAAAGACGCGCGACAAGAGTGCCCTGAGCCCGAGTGGCCGTCCGTGAGGTACGCGCTCCCCCAACCATCTGCGCTTCGGCAAACTGCGTACTGCCGGAATCGGGCAACACGCCGAGCATGAAGTACTTGCTCTTCGCCACCGCCCAGCTGACCGGACCGGCAATGACCTTGCGTTCTCCCGGATCGAGCGACCCGAAGGGTACACCTTCCGCGCTGCGCTCTCCGGGCTTTACGGCATACGCAAAGGCCGTCTGGTCGGCCGCCGTGTCCGCCTCAAATGAGCGGAACGTTTGCGGGAGATCCACCAGCACATAACCCGATGCAGCACTTCCGCTGCTCGTGCTGACCGTGCCGGCCACTCTGGTCACGAAGGAGTCCGGCACGATCGTGTAGGCGATACGCACCTGATTCGAACCCGCAGGGCCCTCAAACGTCGTCACCTTTCCCTGCGTAGACGCCGTAAGGACGTACCTGCTCAGCACCGTGGTATCTGCCCCGGTCAGGAGCCGATACGACAACAGCGGTGTCGTGCCGCTCGTCAGAGCGACGTTGCGCTCCGTCTTGTCCAGCGCCTTGTAGCCGTGCAGATCCACACGCTCGAGTTGTGCACCGGCTGTGCTGAACACCGATGTGCTGAGCGCGTCCTTGAGCTCCACCAGGGTTGCTGTCGCCGCTGGTACAGAGGCAGGTGCAGCGGTGTCGATCGTCACCGCAGCCGCCGGCGGCAATGCCGTCGCGGGCGTTGCCGCGGGTTGGCTCACCGTCGCCGAGTCAGTGACTTTTGCGCCCTTCGGCGGAACAGCCGCATTGCGTGCTGTGGGAAACAACCGCGGTGTGATGAGGAAAACCGCGACGATCAGAAGCAGCCCGACTATCGTCCTTCGTTCCATACTCGGCTTAGCAGGTCAGGGTACCGGATCGAATCCACCTGGTCGAAATGGGTGGCAACGTCCGAGTCGCTTGAGGGTGAGCACTCCACCTCGCCATGCTCCGTGCCGTTCGAGTGCTTCGATGGCGTATTGCGAGCACGAGGGGAAATATCGACAGGAGGCTGGTAGCAGTGGGCCGAGGAAAAGCTGATAGCCCCGTACCAGGCTTACCAGAAGAACACGCATTCAGGTGACCGTCATGTGACAGTCTCCCATACGATGGAGTACGGACTGAAGAGTCAGCGAGAGCTGGCTGAAGTTCTGACGATACGCAGATGGCATCGCCCAGATCACCACATCGCAGCTCCCTCGCAGCGGCAACACAAACTCGCGAACGAGCTCGCGCAGCCTTCGCTTCAGCAGATTCCTCTCCACCGATGTATGGCCGAACTTGGGCACCACAACGCCCACTCGCATAAACGAAAAAGAGGAAGAACTCGTGCGAACGACGAAACAACTCGTCTTCAGAGTCCTTCCCTCTTTGCGGATCCTGTCGATGTCCTGGCGCCGAGTGATTCTCGCCGCACGTGGATACCTCAAGGACTATGCGGCGTACTTCGAAGGAAGCTTTACCGTCAAGCTCTTCCGTCCCTTCTTTCGACGCCGGCTCAGTACTGCTCGTCCCCATCGGGTGGCCATGCGTGCCCGAAATCCATGGGTGCGGATTCGGCGCTTGTTCCGAGGACGGTATGTAGGCTTGCCCATTCAAAGGTCTCCAAACGATCGACTTCAGATTCGTGCACAAGGAGGGGAAGCATAGACCGTTACCTGTTGTCTGTCAACGGCTTACGCCTTGCTCGCTTCCCCGTGATGTTGACTTTTCCACAGGCCGGGCCTACGTTCTCCCCCCTACTTTTCCACAGCCACTCATGGACCTTTCTCCTTCGGAAGCCTGGGATCGACTCCTGCGCGTCGCGAAGGATAGAGTGACGGAACAGACGTTCCGCACATGGCTGGAACCTGCTGTTCCAGAAGAGTTTACAGGCAGCCGCTTGACCGTGAAAGTCGCGGACCAGTTTGCCGTAGACTGGAATGACAAGAAGCACGCAGCCCTCCTGGCCGGTATTTCCCCCATTGCCCTCGGCCAGCCGTGTGAAGTCGTGTTTCGCGCGGATGAGGAGCGGCAACAGCGCACAGGCCAGATCGATCTCTTCTCGCCACCGAAGAATTCTCCAGCAACGGCCACGCCGGTTCAGAAGCCGGCCCTCAGCGCGGGCTACACCTTCGACCACTTCGTGGTAGGCAAGAGCAATGAGGTCGCGGCCGCGGCGGCACTGGCTGTTTCCAATGCGCCCGGGCAGATGTTCAACCCCTTGTTCATTTACGGCGCCACTGGGCTGGGAAAAACGCATCTCATGCAATCCGTCGCGCATGAGCTGCACCGGAAGAATCATGGGCAGCGCATCATCTATCTGAGCGCGGAGCAGTTCACCAACGAGTACATCGGCGCACTCAAGTCAAACGGCATGCCTGATTTTCGGCGGCGTTTTCGCGAGTGCGATCTCTTTCTCGTCGACGACGTGCATAGCCTCAAAGGAAAAGAGGCCACTCAGGAAGAGTTCTTTCACACGTTCAACGCGCTGTACGAAGCTGGCCGTCAGATCATTCTCACCAGCGATCGCCACCCTCAGGAACTCGGCTCTGTCGAGGCACGCCTGGTATCCCGTTTTCAGTGGGGCATGGTTGCTGATATTGAGCAACCCGATCTCGAGCTTCGAATTGCCATTCTTCGGAAGAAGTCCGAACTCGATCAGCTCCAGCGTGCAATTTCGGACGACGTGATTCGCTTTCTCGCGGAGCACATTCGCTCCAATGTGCGCGAACTCGAAGGTGCGGTCATTCGTTTGCTGGCGTATGCCTCACTCAAGCGGCGAGAGATTACCGTCGCGGTCGCGCAGGAAGCGCTGAGAGACAAGCTGCGACGCTCACTGGACGGTCAGACGCTCGAAGAAGTTCCTGCCATAACTGTCGATCGAATCCAGAGCGCAGTCGCCAAGCAGTGGGGCGTTTCAGCGGAAGCGTTGAGGTCCAAAGTCCGCACAAAGACGCTGACAGTTCCCCGGCAAGCAGCCATGTTTCTGTGTCGAGAACTTCTGGGAATGCACCTGGTGAGTATCGGGGAGGCCTTCGGCAATCGGGATCACTCGACAGTTATCCACAGCCTCGAGCGTGCGGCAGAGCAGTTACAAAGAGATAGCGTTTTTCAGCAGAAGCTACAGGCTTCAAAGAGAGAGCTGACCAGCTGAAAGGCCTTTTCCACATCTTCAACACGCCTATCGCTGTTATCTGTTTCTCTTTCTATATCATCTTAGATACAAAGCAGTAAGGCACTACTCGTCGGTCCTGGTTTCACCATCCTCTCCAGTTCTCCATGCGTCTTACCATCAGTCGTGAGAAGCTCCAAGAAGCACTCGTCGCAGTCTCAGCGGCGGTTCCGTCGAAGACCACGCTCCCCGTCCTCGGAAACCTCTTGCTTGAGACCACCGATCGAGGAGTGCGGATCTCCGGGACTGACCTCGACATCAGTGTTTCGATGGAGGTTGCCGCCGACGTGGAGACAGGTGGCGGGATTACGGTACCAGCCCGGAAACTGAGCGAGATCGTTCGCGAGCTCCCGCCGAGCCCGGTCAAACTGTCTGCGATGGGTGAACAGCGGATTGTCCTGGAGTGTGGCAAGTCGAAGTTCAAACTGCTTGGTCTACCCAAGGATGAATTTCCGGCTTTTCCATCGGTGGACTTCAAGAGCGCCTGGAGAGTCAAGTCAGGTCAGCTTCAGCAGCTGATTTCCCACACGGCATTTGCCGTATCTGTCGAGGAAAGCCGGCCAATCCTGAACGGCGTGTTGTGGGAGGTGCGCGAAGACACGCTGCGAATGGTGGCGACCAATGGCCATCGTCTCGCCAAGATGGAGCAGCCGTTCGAGGGTGGCACCAAAGCGGACTTCATCATTCCGCCGAAAGCACTCGAGCAGGTACGAAAGCTCTTTCCGGCAGACGAAGAGCTGGAGATTGCTCGCGGGGAAAACCACCTCGCCTTCAGGTCTCCTTTTGTGTCGGTCTACACGCGCCTGATTGAAGGGCCGTACCCGCCGTACGATCAGGTCATTCCACGTGACAACGACAGACTGGCGACCATCGACAAAGCTGAGCTTCTGAGTGCGCTCAAGCGAATGTCAGTGGTGGCCTCAGACCAGACGCATCGAGTCAAGCTCAGCTTTAACAGTGCGATCCTGAAGTTCTCTGTTCAGACACCGGACCTAGGAGAAGGTCAGGACGAAATCCCGGTCAGGTACGAAGGTGACCCCATGGATATCGGCTTCAATGGCGTCTACCTCCTCGAGATCCTCCGGTACATGCCAACTGAACAGATTCGCTTCACGCTGAAGCATCCGGAGCGGGCGGCGACAATCGAGCCAGAAGCCTGGGCTGACAGCGGCAAGTACATGTGCCTCGTCATGCCCTTACGACTGGTGGATTGATCGCTCCTGGGGCTTACTGGGGCCCAAGGCGGAGACTGCCGCGGAACGCGAGCACCTGATTCACCACCTGGCGGATGGTGTTTGCCTGTGCCACCAGGTGCAGAGTGGTCTGACCTTCTGCCTGCTGAACCACTCCGGATGCATGAATCCGGAGTACGGCCCGACTCGCGATCTCTCCATCCATCCGCATGGGGAGCTTACGCGTTGAATCCGAACGAAGTCGTCCGGTAATTCGCACGTCCTGCAGAAAGAGCGTGTCCTGAAGCTGGGGTGCGTCCCAGGTGACATTTGCGCTCACGGTCACCGGGATGCCTGACACGCACGTCGAATAGCTGAGAGTATCCGACACGGGCCAACGTGACGCTGAGCGGACAACCACGTGCCGAAGGAGGAGTGGAGAGACGTCTACGCGTCCCGCTCGGTCGCACGTCGTACCGTCAGTGCGAAAAGCCGCGCCGTCCTGACGTACTTCAAAAACCGTCAGGGTATCCGTTCTCGCGCTATCTGTCTGGAGTCTGGTGGCAATCGGGTGAAACCGTACCGGCGAACTCGCAGCGTCCTCGCCAACCAGGGTCAGGAGCACCGCACTCTGGGAGCTATCACGACGACTCCCCGCTGAGTCAGTGCTGAGGACACTCCACGTCAGGTCGTATGCGTTGGCTGCTCGGGGTACGCGACTGGGAAAAGTTCGCTCCACCGGTCGCGGCACTTCGCGCACGACTGTGTCGGGAACGGGAAGAGCAGGGGGTGGGCTCACCCGCGGCGGGGTACATGCAGCAAGCAGCACCGCCGTGCAAAACGTCGTTTGCATCCAGCGGAAAAGAGCTGCAGAAAAGGGAGTGCCAGGCACGACGCTGACCTGTAAGCCGGGTTCTGTCGGCACTGCATCGCTGCAATGCCGGATGATCATTCCTCTAGGAGTACGATCGCTCGCACTCTCCAGCAGCCTACCCGCGGCGTCTTGGTCGAGTTGGGCGCTCTCGCCGCTTACTTGGCCTTGCTCCGGCTGGGGTTTACCGAGCCAGCCCTGTTACCAGGACTGCGGTGGGCTCTTACCCCACCGTTTCACCCTTACCATTGCTGGCGGTTTGTTTTCTGTGGCACTGTCCATCGGAAGACTTGCGTCGTCCGTCCAGGAGTTACCTGGCAACCTGCCCAATGGAGCCCGGACTTTCCTCGGGCATTCCTCCCGAAGGAGTGACACCCGCGATCATCCGGCCAGCGTCGGCCTGACAATGGCAATATAGCGACCCCACAACGTGTCCACGGATGTGTGGTGAGCCCCATCACCATGGAGCCGCAGGCGTCATGAGCTGATGCGTGCGTGACGCAGCGGCTGATCTTGCGGCCACTCCTCGCGCGGACGGTCAGATGTTCGGTCGCAACAGCTTCACGGCACCGCCAGTCACCACCATGCTCACCCGGGACGAACGCCTGCGGCTGGACGCCGCCGGCAACGGAGTGTTTGCCGCCACCCATCGTGACACCATCGATGATGTGCTGCGCGACCTTCGGGGCCAGCGTGCCAGGGCCGTCATCGTCTCAACGGCCTTCTGCCGCTATTCGAGTGAAGTGACGCGGGTCGCACGCGTGGTGCGGGAGTTCCCGCAGATTCCCACCGTCGCGCTCATCTCACAGCTCGATCAAGGCACGGCCCGTGCCGTCCTCACGCTTGGGCAGTGCGGGATACGCACGCTCGTGGATGTGCGGGAGCCGACTGGCTGGCGGGAACTGCGCGACCTGCTGGCGCGCGAGCACACCACGGAAATCGGCCAGCTCGCCGTTGCCCACATTCATCGAGACCTGGCCACAGCGCCTCCGGGAGCACGACGGTTTTTCGAGGTACTCTTTTCCGTCGCACCACAAAGTGGAGGAATCCACATTCTGGCCAGCGGGCTCCAGATCCTCCCAAGCACCCTGATGAGCCGGTTCTTTCGTGCCGAGCTCCCACCACCGCGCCGGTTTCTCAACTACGCACGCCTGATCTTCGCGGCCCGGATGTTTGAAAATCCCGGGCTATCCATCGCGAACATCGCCATGCAACTCGAGTACTCGTCGGCACAATCGTTCGGCCGACATGTGCGAACAACACTCGATCTCAGCGCAGCAGACTTCCGCCGCCGCTTTGACAGTCGCGGCATGCTCCAGCGTCTGCGCGACGATCTGGTGCTGGCACACCGGGAGCGCTGGCAAAGCTTTGATCCCCTGATTTCCACTCGTGGGGGGCGACGCCCGAGACCCGCAGAGATCCTGCTGGAAACGTGAAGGTCAGGCTTCGGGAATGAGGGGTACCACCTCGCTCGCCCGTGCAAGGGAGACGACAGCCGCGCCAGTGGATTCCAGGGCCTCGCGACCACCCTCTTCACGATCCACGACGGCCAGCACGCCCAGAATCTCCGCTCCAGCCGTCCGGAGTGCTTCTATGGCACGAAGCGCGGATCCACCGGTTGTGATGACATCCTCGATGACCACGACGCGATCGCCCACCTGGAAGGGACCTTCGATGAGCCGTCCGGTTCCATGGGCCTTGGCTTCCTTGCGCACGGTAAAGGCACGCAAGGGATGTGTAGTGCCGGCACTCTCCCTGGCGATGCTGTACGAGACGGGATCGGCGCCTAACGTGAGTCCACCAATGGCGGTGGCCTGCGGAAAGTGTTCCCGCACGGCCGCGAGTCCGAGCTGGCCGATGAGGGCCAGGCCGTCGGGGCTCATGGTGGTGAGCCGGGCGTCGATATACAGGGTCGACCGACGTCCCGAGGCGAGGACAAAGTCGCCACGACGGGCACTGCGTGCGGCCAGCATGGCGGCCAAGGGGGAAGACACGGTCAGCCGCCTAACGTTTGAAAAGCCCGCGCACACGCGAGAAAATGCCGCCCTGATCGCCCTCGGGAACTGGCTCCGCCGCCTCGGCCGGCGCGGCACGCAGTGCCTCGCACAGCCCGCCGGTAAAGGCGACTACATCGGGATAACGTTCGGCGGGCTGGCGGGCCAGACCTTTCATGACCGCTCGCTCGATGGCCGGCGAAAACTCGAGCGATGCACGGGCCTTGTTGAGCGCAATCGGCGGCTGTGACAGCAGCTGGGTGAACATCTCCCGGGGCGACTTGGCCAGATAGGGCAGTGCACCGGTGAGCAGGAAGTACGCGATCGTGGCCAGTGAGTACTGGTCGGCGGCGGGTGTCACGAGTTCGCCGGACAGCGCCTCCGGGGCCACGTACATCAGCGTCCCGACGAAGTATCCGGCCCGCGTGAGTCGTTCGTCCTGTCGGGTGTCGGTCGCCGCGGCGATGCCGAAATCAAGGAGCTTGAGCACTCCCGTTTCGGGGTCGTACATGGCGTTGTCGGGCTTCAGATCGCGATGCACAATGCCGGCAGAGTGAGCCGCGTGGACCGCTGCGCCCATCTGCTCGAGAATCCTGGCCACTTCCTCAGGCGGGAGCGGTGCTTTGCGTTTGGCGTACTTCTCGAGGAGCTCGCCCGTCGACCACTCCATGACGAGATAATGCAGGCCGTCGATCTGGCCTATCTCGATGGTGCGAATGACATTGGGGTGCACCACGCGTTTGCCGAACTCGGCTTCGCGGGTGAAACGTGCCACCGCCGTCTTCTCCTGCCGCAGCTTGGGCCGGAGGAGCTTGAAGGCGACGGTTCCGTGATTGGGATGGGTGGCGCGGTAGACGACCGCAGTACCCCCTTCACCAACCAGCTGCTGAAGTGAATAGCCTGCCAGGTCCCGGCCTTCAAAGTTCTCTGACACGCGGGCGAACCTAATGGCCGAGGTAGAGGGCAGCAAGGAAGTAGGGAAGGCAGGAGTCTGGGGGTATTATTCGAGACAGGCGTAACTCCGCCTGAGCCACCTCAGCGCGTCGGTATTCATGAGGAAGCCCACATTTCGTTACTCGGCCACCGTTTTAGTCATGCTCGCCACCCTTGCAGGGTGCGGCGGTGGTGGCCGTGGCGGTCCACCAGGTAGTGCACCTGGGCCACAGCCAGCGACGGCCACGACGGGAGGTGCTTCAAGCCGCCGTGTGCCCATTCAGAACGATGCTGTTGGCTTGTACCGGCGCCTCGGCTTGCTGGCAGAGGCCGGCGAAACTCCGTTTACGGGCAGTCTGGCATTCTTTGCGGGCCGGAATTCCGACAGCACATTGATGGTCCTCACCGTCTCACTGGCCAATCGTGCGCTCCGGTTTTCGCGCGAGGGGGACCGTTACAAGAGCGGTTACCGGCTGGCGCTCGATGTGAAGCGTGGCACCGAAACGGTGCGATCCCTCTCGAGCGATGAGACAATCCGAGTGCTGGCGTTCCGCGAGACGCAGCGGACCGACGAGAGTGTGCTCTTCCGTCGCATCGTGGCGCTGGCACCGGGCATGTACGACATCAGGCTGAGCGTACGCGGCGACTCGGTGAGCAACGGGAGCGCCATCGAAGCGACGATTGGCGTGCCGCGGTTTGGTGAGGGCTCGGTGTCGTCCCCCGTGGCGTTCTACGAGGCGACACCGCGTGTGACCCGCGACTCACTTCCACGTATCATCGCGACGCCACGGTCGACCTCCGTGTTTGGACGCGACAGCATACTGCCGGTGTACATCGAGGGGTATGGGAGCGGACCTGCTTTCCCTGTGCAGGTCCAGGTGCGGCCCGAGGGGGCACCTAACGTGCTGTGGTCCGACTCGCTGACCCTCACCCGGCAAGCCGGGGCGGGTCTCTTCACCGGGGTCGTGAACATTCCACTGATGAAGCTCGGGGTTGGTGTGATGCTGGCTCGGGTCAATCGGGTTGGTGGCAGCGACACCCTGCAGGCGCCCCTGTTCATTGCGTTCGGCGAAGACCTGCCCGTGGCATCGTTCACCGAGATGCTCGACTATCTCAGGTACTATGTCAGCGCACCACGGTTGCAAGCGATGCGGGATGCACCTGCCGAACAACGCGCCGCCTTGTGGGCGGCATTTGTGCGCGATTCGGATCCCGTGCCGCAGACCCCGATTCACGAAGGATTGCGTGAATACTTCGGGCGGATCAACCAGGCCAACCTGCGCTTCCGGGAAGAGGGTGGGGCAGGGTGGCTCACCGACCGCGGTCGTGTCTTTGTCGCGCTGGGTACGCCTGACCAGATTCTGCAGCCGAACACGACCGATTTGAGCCAGCGGGGACGCTCAGAGTATTGGGAGTACCGTCAACACCGGTTGACTGTCTTCTTTGTCGATCAGAGTGGATTCGGTCGCTGGCGGATGACGCTTTCGTCGGAAACCGAGTTCGAGGCGACGGCGCGGCGTGTAATGATCCAGTAAGGTCCAGGACCCAAGAACACACGAATCTTGACAGTCATACCACCAGATTCTATATAGGGCGCCCACGGGTCATCCCGGCTCGTCTCATCGCGCGGCGATCGGCACGCGGTCATGACTGAAGGAGGCGCAATGGCTAGGGGGAAGGTCAAATGGTTCAACGACGCGAAGGGCTTCGGCTTCATTGAACAGGAGGGTGGCGAGGATGTCTTCGTTCATTTCTCCGCCATTCAGATGGATGGCTTCAAAACCCTCGCAGAGGGCCAGGAAGTCGAGTTCGAGGTGCTGCAAGGTGCCAAGGGCTTGCACGCCAGCAATGTGATGCGCGCCTGACGTTTCCCCGACGCAACGTCCTCCCGAACCGCCTGCCGTTCAGCAGGCGGTTTGTTGTTTCCGGGAGTGGGGGTGTGGCAGTAGGATTCGGCTGGTCCGTTGTGCCCACGCCTAACGATGATCTCCCGTGCCCGCTGCTGTCCCGCCGTCCCGCCCGACGCTCTATCTCGTCGATGGGTATGCCCTGATCTACCGGGCGTTTTTTGCGCTGCTCTCCCGGCCGCTGCGGACCGCCCGCGGCGAGAACACCTCGGCGGCGTGGGGCGTCGTCAACTTCCTGCAACGGCTGCGCGACAAACATCAGCCCGAGTATCTGGCCTGGGTGCACGATGCCGGCAGTTCATTCCGGCACGAAGTGTATCCGGCGTACAAGGCAACACGGGAAAAGCTCGGCGAAGAGCTCCAGGCCGATTTTGATCAGGGCCTGCGACGCATTCAGCAGTTACTCGATGCCTACCACGTTCCTGTCGTTGCGGTCGAGGGATTCGAGGCCGATGATGTTATCGGAACGCTCGCGCGCGAAGGGAGAGCCCGAGGGCTCAACGTCGTCATTGTTTCTGGCGACAAGGACTTCCAGCAACTCGTGCAACCGGGAGTGTGGCTTCTCAATCCCGGCAGAGGTGGCCCGGCCAGTGTCGAAGAGCAGTGGGTCAGTGTCGAAAATGGTGGCGAGCGGCTTGGTGTTCCTCCGGAGTTCGTGACCGACTACCTGGCACTGCTCGGCGACTCGTCGGATAACGTGCCGGGGGTACCCGGCGTGGGTGAGAAAACTGCGGCAGAGCTCGTGGCGTCGTTCGGCAACCTCGAGAACATCCTGGCGAGGGCGGGAGAGGTGACAAAGAAGCGGCCCCGTGAAGCGCTGCTCGCCTTTGCCGATCAGGCTCGTCTGTCGAAGGAATTAGTCACCATTCGAGACAATGTCCCGGTCACCCTCGAGCCCGAGCAGTTCAAGAGCGCCGCGCCCGATGTGAACCGGCTCCGCCAGCTCTTTCTGGAGCTGGAGTTCACCTCGTTGCTTCGCACCCTCGATGCGGCGCCCGACGCCGTGGATCAGGCGTCCGGCTCTTCCGACTTAGTCCCTCCTGCCGGCACTCCGGTGGAATGCACGCTGGTGACCGACATCGCCACGGTTGGTGCGGCGGTATCGGCTGCGCGAGCGGCTGGGAAATTCACGCTGCATCTCGAGACCGCCGGGCTGGGCGAGTCGCAGGATCCGCTGCGGAGCCGTCTGTGCGGAATGACGATTGCGATCTCTCCGTCGCGCGCCTGGTACTTCCCGTTTGGTCATCGGGTGTGGCAGCCACCACAGGGTGACCTTCTGCTGGACGCTGGTTCGGCACGCGGGCCCGGTGGCACCAGTCTCGCCGCGCAGGCGATTGCCAATGGTGCGCACGCCTCGACAACCAACCTGCCCCCTCTCACCAGCGCGGAAATGGAGCCGCTGCGTGCCCTGCTGGAGGATGCTGCGGTGCCGAAACATGGGCACAACCTCAAGTGGGCGCTCCTGCTGCTGCGTTCCGAAGGAGTGGCGCTCAATGGCGCCGCCTTCGACAGCATGCTGGTGAGCTACGTACTTGATCCGGGGCGGCGGTCGCACGCGCTCGAACTCCTGGTACCGGAGTTTCTGGGTGGTGCCGCTCTTCCCACGCACGAAGCGCTGCGTGGCAAGGGAAAGCAGGAGTTGCCATTTGACGTTGTGCCGCCGGGAATAGCGGCCACGTTCGCCGGCACCGTAGCGGCCATGTCCGCACGACTCGTCGCAGAGCTGGAGCCACAGCTCAGGGCCAGCGGCATGGAGGAACTCTACCAAACGATCGAACGTCCCCTTGTGTCCGTGCTGGCAGACATGGAATGGGCGGGCGTTGCCATCGACCTCACCTGGTTCCGTTCCCTCAAGACCAGGTTCCAGCGCGAACGTGAACGCGTGGAGCAGGAGATCTACGTTGAGGCGGGCGAGACCTTCAACATCAACTCCAACCCGCAGCTGCGCACGATTCTGTTTGAAAAACTCCAGCTCCCGGTGCGAAAGAAGACGGCGACCGGTGCTTCAACCGACGCCACGGTCCTTCAGGAGCTCGCCGAGGAGGGCCACCACCTTCCGGGTCTCCTGATGGAATACCGCGAGCTGGCCAAACTCGAGTCCACCTATCTCGACACCTTGCCGGCGCTGGTCCTTCCACGTGACGGTCGGCTGCACACATCGTTCAACCAGACGGTGGCTGCAACTGGTCGCTTGTCTTCGAGCGACCCCAACCTCCAGAATATCCCGATCCGCCGCGAGCTGGGCCGCGACATCCGACGCGGCTTTGTGCCGGTCGAGGGGTGCACCCTCGTCGCAGCGGACTACTCACAGATCGAACTGCGTTTGCTGGCGCATCTATCGCAGGACCCCGCGTTTGTGCAGGCCTTTGCTTCCGGGGGCGACATTCACCGCGAAACGGCAGCCATCATCTTCGGTGTACCCGTTGAGACGGTCACCAGCGAAATGCGTGGGCGTGCCAAGACCATCAACTTCGCGACCATCTACGGACAGGGGGCTCACGCCCTCTCACGCCAGCTCAAAATCAGCAATGCTGAGGCGAAGGAGTTCATCAGCACGTATTTCGAGCGGTTCAAAGGCGTGCGGGAGTACCTGGATGGGATGGTCACCTTTGCGCGGGCCAATGGCTACGTGGAGACCATCTTTGGCCGTCGCCGCTACATCCCGGAGCTCAAGGAAAAGAACTTCAACATGCGCGCCTTTGGCGAACGGGTCGCCACAAATGCCCCCATCCAGGGATCGGCCGCTGACCTGATCAAGATCGCCATGATCCGGATACACTCCCGACTGCAGCAGGAGGGGCTCAAGAGCCGCATGCTCCTGCAGGTCCATGACGAACTGGTCTTTGAAGTTCCGACGGGCGAACTCGCCCAACTTTCGGGGCTGGTGAAGCGCGAAATGGAAGAGGCCGCTTCGCTGTCGGTCCCCCTCGTTGTGGACATCGGCCAAGGCCCAAACTGGGTGGACGCCAAGCACTAGGTGCTGGGGGGACCGGGCGGGCAGTCCGGATTGCAGAGTGCGCTGGTCGGGGCGATTCGACGCAACAAGTCTCCGTGACCTGGCTCACGGCCAATTCGTCAACTGGTTGTCCAGCAATCAGTTACGAATCGGCAATCCTGACGGCCCCGGCATTGCCCTTCCACCTGATCGGAAACGTACTGAACTCTCTCTCTGAACCGTCGTCAAGGTGCTCACCATGCGCCAGCGCAAATCGAGAACCGGATTTACACTCATCGAGCTGTTGATGGTCGTCGTGATCATCGGTATCCTCGCCGCCTTCGCCGTGCCAAAGTTCCAGAATACGAAGGGCAAGGCCAACGCGGCCGCGCTTCGGTCTGACATGCGCAACATGGCGACCGCTCAGGAGGCCTACTACTACGAGGCCAACACGTACACCTCGAGCATGGCCGCGCTCAACTTCCAGCCCTCGCCGGGTGTGACGTTCACGTTCGGTACGGCGAACCCGGGTGGCTGGTCAGCGGTGGTCACGCATCCTCAGGCGTATCCCATCCAGTGCGCTCTCTTTATCGGTGGCGCTCCCGCGGTTGCTCCTGCGACGATTGAAGGTCTGATCGCCTGTCAGTAGACCGCTGTAACTTCGGGTCATGACACCCGAAGCGCTGGATGACTACCTAGCCTACTTCGAATTCCCCCGTCGTCGCGATGGAATGATCCACGCGATGAGCGGGGGTTTGTGGTTACATCGGCATGTGTGGAAGGGAACGGCCATGGCGCACCTGGTCTCGACGGATCGCGTGCGCCTGCTCGCGTACGGCGACCACGTCGGGTTGCCCGAGTCCCGCCTGCAGTACAAACCCCTCAAGGACCCACGATCCGGAAGCCGACGAGAAGCCTGGCACTGGGACCTGGTCGGCCGGTTCCTGCCCCCTCGGCGCTAAGCGTCTGCGAGCTGACTCCCTACGGATCGCACTTCACGAATCAGCGCGTCACGCTCCTCAATGAGTGCTCTGGCGCGCTCTGAATGTCGGCGCAGAGCGAGGTAGCCACGGGCGCGCTGCACTGCTCTTCGGAATCGGTCTCTGAACCAGAAGTCGAGTGATGCTGCTGCGGGGAGCGAAGCGAGATAGAGAGCTGCCCATCCCCAACCGAAAGCGCGCGAG
The DNA here is from genome assembly GCA_902826615.1 of uncultured Gemmatimonadota bacterium. GTDB lineage: Bacteria > Gemmatimonadota > Gemmatimonadetes > Gemmatimonadales > Gemmatimonadaceae > RBC101. The sequence continues at coordinate 332,927 of CADEFN010000001.1, read as the reverse complement.
ACTCCGAACGTGATGAGCACGTAGGTGAAGACGACGATGATGACTCCGGCGACGAGCGTGTGCATGGCCGGATCGTCGGGATTGCGGGACGTTTTTCGGCCAAGCCAGAGTGCACACTGAAGCGGAAGCCAGTGATTGAGACGTCCCCACCATGCTATTGGGGCGCATACGGCTGCGATGAGAAGCTCACGAACGAGGAACCAGGCCCCGGCGCGACGCGAGGTCGCCATGGTCAGCTCGCCAAGTGGCACTCCGAGCGACTGCGCTTCACGCTGTAGCCGGTCGAGTCGCTCGGGTATCTCGATGGTGCGCGAATGGGTGTTCGCCGGGAGGGACGGGAGTATTCGCCGGACGTTCTCGAGCTGCCGTGCCGTGGCCACGACGTCGGCAAAGGGAGTGTCCGGATTCGACAGAGGGCGAGTCTCGTCCATCACTCGGCTCAGTTGGCGGGCGAGACTCATCACGCGCTCTGCATCGGCACTCGTGGGAAAGTTCAGGGTTACCGCGCGCATGCGTTCCTCGAGCAGGGCCGTCAGCGTATCGACGGGCTCTGCGACATGCGCCGATTCGGCCGTGACACGAATGGGCATCCCAGCGTGGAGGAACACACGGGAGCGCGGACGGCCCTTGGCTTCGAAGGTCAGTCCGAGTGGCACAACGGACACCGATGGAATACCGGCGTCGATTCCCTGCAACGCCATGCGTGCGCAACCCGATCGCAAGGGCGCAAGCTCGGGTTCGCTGTGGCTCTTGCCCTCGGGGAAAATGAGGAGCATGCCGTTGTCGGCGAGCGTCGCGACCACCAGATCAAAGGCTCCCTGATTGCGGGATGCATCAGCGGTTCCCCCGGCCCGCGCTTCATCGGAGGCGCGACGCAGCGGAATGACTCCCACCGCACGGACCACGACACGCGTGAGCGGGTTGTCGAGCAGTGTGGCCTTGGCGGTCAGCCGGACTTCGCGACTGACGGCCGTCGCCACGACCAGCGCGTCCACGAGGGCGTTGTTGTGGTTGGCCGCGAGAATCACCGGACCATCTGCCGGTATGCGATCGAGTCCCTCGACCTCCACCGCCCGGTAGTACCACCGCACGGCGATCCCTGCCACCGCCCGAAGCAGTGCGTACAACACGCCTAACTCTTCTCTGCTGCCAGCAGGTCACGCTCGGCATCGCGGGCCATACGGCGTCCCGCTTCCACGTCCACCAGACTCAGGATCCAGGCGCCGACGGCGAAAAAGGCAATCACACCCAGTATGGCGGCGCGGCTGCTACCAGTGGCCCAGATGGTCACCGCAAAGAGCAGGGGCCCGAAGACGTTGGCGAATTTTTCGAAGACGGAGTAGAAGCCGAAGAACTCACCGGATTTGTGCGCCGGGACCATGCTCGAAAAAAGCGACCGGCTGAGTGCCTGTGTGCCACCCTGCACCATGCCGACCATTCCGGCGAGGAGATAGAAATCACGCGCCGACTGCATGAAGTAGCCCACGATGGAGATGCCGGTGTAAGCCAGCAGCCCGATGAAGATCGACGTCTTGGCACCAATACGGCCGGCCAGCATTCCGAAGAGGAATGCGAATGGAATGCCCACAAACTGCACGATGAGCACTGCGACAATCAGACTGTCCTGTCCGATCCCGATTTCGGTTCCATAGGCGGTTGCCATGCGGATGATGGTCTGGATTCCGTCGTTGTACACGAGGAACGCTCCCAGCATCAGGAAGGCATGTTTGAAGGAGCGCAGGGTGCGGATGGTCTCACCCAGCCGAACAAACGGCGCGATGACAATGGTGAAGAAGCCCGAGGCCCCCGACGACTCGTCGGACTCCAGCAACTTCGGGGGCTCCTTCACCCGTCGGAGTATGGGCCACGAGAACACCAGCCACCACACCGCCACCGAGAGGAACGCCAGGCGCGCCGGCAGGGTCTGCGCGCGTTCGCTCAACCCCTCACCACTTGGCAAACCAAAAGTTGCAGGCGAGAGAATCCAGGCCAGGTTGATGGCCAGAAGGAGTCCACCGCCAACGTATCCGAGCGCATAGCCGGCGCTCGACACGCGATCGACTTCATCGGGACGTGTGAGGTGCGGCAAAAGCGCCTCATAGAACACAACGCTCGCGGTCGCACCTATGGTGGCCAGCACATACAGCCACGAGGCGAAGGTCAGCTCCCCACGATCGACAAAGAACATCCCAGCGCACGCTGACACACCCAGTACCATGAAGACGCCGAGCATCTTCTTCTTGGCGGCAGCGACATCGGAAATGGCGCCGAGAACCGGCGACAGCACGGCGACGAGGACAGCCGAGATTGCGTTAACGGACGCCCAGGCTGCGGTACCGGCGGCCTTGTCGAGATGACCGGCCGCGACGCTGACAAAGAAGATCTGGAAGACCGCCACCTGAATCGTCGTCTGAAATGACGACACCGCCCAGTCGTACATGGCCCAGGCGCGCAGTTCGGGCCGATCGAGGCCAATCCGGGCCAGTACTGACTTTCTTGGCGGAGAGCTCATTCGCAGCTCCGCGCCGTTGACGCCAGAGTCGGTCGTCCCAGATTCATCGGCATGAGACAGGTCGCCAGATGCGTGGTTGTAGGATACCTGCTGCTGGCGTGCGCCTGCGATCGTCAAGCGAACGTCGGCGCGAAGGATACGGTTGCGGTAACGCCCCCGCTACCGGACACAGCCGTTACAGAACCCGCACCACCGGTCGCCTCTGCGTGGGACTCGGCCGGCGGGCCGGTCTTTCTCGTCATGAGCGCCACCGGGACGATGGCGAATGTGATTGTCCCGTCGCTCGACAGCACGACCGAGCTTGATACCGTTCGGCTCCAGCCCGGACCGGAGCGCACACTCTCATTTGACCTGTTTCAGCTGGGACGTCGGGTGGGGTCGGCCTCGGTAAGTGGTGTGCTTGAGGCAAACACGCCGACGGACTGCTCGGCTTGGCGCGCCGTGCGTCTCGGAGGGGTGACCGACTCAACTGCCTGGAGTGTCGCCTTTGCCAAGGAGCGCTTTGATCCGGTGCCGATTGACTCGATCGCCGGCCTGTCAGCGGCGGACTCGGCGCGGCTGTCGCGAGACGTGGCGCGGATGGCGTCGGGTGCGCCTGGCGACACTACTGATGCGCTGAAGGGCATCCCCTTCGTGGTGCGCCGAGCCTGGTTGCTCAGTGTGTCATCAGAGCGGCGAACCATACTGGCTGAAGTGGTGCGATCGCTGAACCAGGAAGCGAGCCCAACGCACGAGCAGCTTGTCCTGATCGCCGAGCAGGACAGCACGGGACCGCGGAACATGCGGCTGGCCTTTTCGTCGAGGATGGTTGGTGGCGAGGAGAGTCTGGAGTCCATCGAGATTCTGACCGCCGGAACCTGGCGCGGCCGCTCGCAACCTGTGGCTTTACTCGCCAGGTATCTCGGCGATGGCGTGGTGTATGGTCTGCTGACGAGGCAGACCGATGGCCGCTGGACGATGTCGTGGGTCAGCCCCTACGCAGGATGCTGAACGCCTAACGGTTGTCTCCAATCGCCCGGCCAAGTGCGGCAGGCGCGCGCGATCGCCCGAATCCCCCGGCGAGCACCAGAAGAGTGACAAGGTAGGGAAGGGCCAGAAACACCTGATAGGGGACGTCGGCACCCGATGCCTGGAAGCGATACTGCAGCGCCGACGCCCCACCAAACAGCAGTGCCGCCAGCGCGGCACCGAGTGGTGTCCACCGGCCCAGCGCGACAATGGCTAGCACGATAAAACCGCGGCCCGCGGACATCTGCTCGGAAAACGTCCCCACTTGCATGGCCAGGGTTGCCCCGGCCAGTCCGCCACACATGCAGCTCGTCAGCACCCCAATCCAGCGGAGGCGCCGCACCGGAGCGCCCGCCGCTTCTGCCGCGGGTGGGTATTCCCCAATGGCTCGCAGCGAGAGACCATGACTGGTCCGGAACATCCACCACCAGATGACGGGAACAACGAAATAAAGCAGGTAGGTGAGAATGGGCTGGGCGAACAGCGCGGGCCCAACGACGGGAATGCTCGCGAGCCCCGGAATGGGTAGCACCGACAGCGCGGGAATGGACAGCGCTGCACCGCCCGGACCAAACGCTTCGCGATAGATGGCACCGGTTGCCCCATAGGCTCCCACCGTGAGTGCCGTGCCCGCAATGATCTGGTCGGTCCCGAGTTCGACAACAAACCATCCGAAGATGAGCGCGACCAGGAGACCGGCCGCCAGTCCACCAACGACACCACCAGCCACCCCTCCGAGTCCCGCGCCAGCCACCGCACCCAGACAACCGGCGATGAGTGCGCCTTCGAGCCCGACGTTGATGACGCCGGCGCGTTCAGCGACGGTTTCGCCAACGGCGGCGAGCGCCAGCGGAGTCGCCGTCCGCACAGTGGCTTCCAGGAAGGCAGTGAGCGCATCTGTCACAGGGCACTCCGCAATCGAGCGCGACGGGCAATCACCACGCGCGAGGCCAACACTCCGAGAATCACAGCAGCTTCGATGACGGACACCAGCACCGACGGTACACCAGCTTCACGCTGCATGGCTGCCGCCCCAGCGGTCAGGGCGCCGAGAAAGGTCGCGCTCAGTATCACCCCTAACGGGTTGAGATTCGCGAGCAGGGCCACCGCGATGGCCGAGAATCCGTAGCCCGGAGAGAGGTTCTCGTAGAGGGCCATCGTCACGCCCGTGACCTCCACGGCACCGGCAAGTCCCGCCAGCGCGCCACTTGCCAGAAAGACACGGGTTGCCGTGACCGGAACGTTCACCTGGCCAGCCACGGCCGCCGCGTTAGGGTTTGCCCCAATGACACGAATCCGGAAACCGCCGGCGGTGCGGCGCAAATACCAGGCGAGTGCGACGGCGAGCAATCCACCGATGAGAAAACCGGCATGCAATCGCGTGCCGGGCACGACGAAGGGAAGCCGGTACGCCTCACTCAGGGTCGCCGACTGTGGATTGATGCCCGAGGGTTCCTGTAGTGGCCCACGCACGAGATATCCCACGAGGTAGAGAACCACGAAGTTCATCATGATGGTGGTGATCACCTCGAGTACACCGAAACGCCGTCGCAGCCAGGCAGGGACCATGGCGCACAACACTCCCGCCAGCGCTCCACCGGCCAGTACCAGAGGAACGCCGAGGAGGGCTGGCGCCCGAGGAAAGGCGAGGGCGAGCGCAGTCGCTGCGGTGGCACCGGCCAGGAGCTGACCATCGGCGCCGATATTCACGATCCCCGCGCGAAAGGCGAGCGCTACGGCGAGTCCACACAGCAAGAGTGGCGTGGCTCGCACCAGCGTTGACGATGCAAAGATGGTTGGTGATCCCGCGGCTCCGCGAGCCAGAGCCGTCAGGGCCTTCCCAACGTCATATCCGCTGACGGCGAGGAGACCGCACAACAACAGAACAACCAGTGCGACGAGCGCGGCCCCGGTCATGAGGCTCTGCGAACGAAATGTGCGAGTGGTGTCAGGGGCCGCCACGATACCTCAGCTCATCGCCAGGGTGCGCACACGTTCGTGGTGGCGCAACCGCGCCATGCACAAAATGCCCAGCACAGGTCCCAGTGCCAGCGGCATGTAGGCGCGTTGCCAGCCCCATGCTTCCACCCAGCGTGGCACGAGTCCGATGGTGACCATTGTAAGGAGAAAGCCGAGTGCGGTCTGGATGGTGACAGCCGTGCCGACGTAAGCGCTATCGGACCACTCGGTGACTGACGCCGAAAACTGGGCCGAGTCTGCCACAATCGTTGCGCCCCACACGATGGCCAGCCCGACCAGGAGGACGGCTGGTGCCATGTGCAGCGGACCGATCATCAGGGAACAAGCACCGCTCAAACCCATGGCCACGATGGTCGTTCGCGCGCGCCCAACCCGGTCAGCAACAACACCAGCCCAAAGAGAGCCAGCTGCTCCTGCGCCAACGGTGACAAAGGCGAGCAAGGGCGCCCACCACGATCCCCACGATCGTTCAGCTGCGACCACGCTCCAGAACACGCCGATGGAGCTCCACATCGCGTACAACTCCCACATGTGCCCGAGATAGCCACCGGTGGCCAGCATGACACGACGATCTCCCAGAACCTGACGAAGTGCCCTGGAGCTGAACGGGGCAGACGGGGCCTGCCAGGGTCCCGGTCGCACGAAACGCAGAAAGAATACGGCGGCCACCAGAGCGCTTCCGGCCGCGAGCCACTGCACCTCTCGCCACGCACTCATCGGCACGCCGAGTCGCAGCAGATGCGGGGCTGCCGAGCCTAACGAGATGCCGCCCACGAGTGCGCCAATCGCCAGGCCGCGGCGGCGTTGGGTCCACCCTGCCGCAAGTTTGATCGCCGGGGGATACACCCCGGCGAGCGCAGCGCCCGCCACGAAGCGCAGGGCGATCGCGCTCATCGGCCCAACTCCCGGCAGCGTCAGTGCGGCGGTGGCAGCCGCGGCAACAACGGCGCACCCACCTGCCAGCCGGTGAGCCTGCCATCGGTCACTCAGCAACCAGATGGCACTTACCAGGGAGCCGGCCACAAACCCGCCCTGCACGGCCAGCGTCAGCCAGAGCGCGGCGGCGGCACTCATCTGCCACTCGGCACGCATGGCACCCGCGACCACCGTGGCGCTGAACCAGGGCGACATGCCCAGCACCACTGTGCCGGTGATCAATCCCACCTGTCGAGCTGCGGGCGTCACGATGACGCTCCAAGCATGGCGCGTCCCACGGTGACACGATCGTTCGGAACCTCGAGCAGTCGCCCGTTGTGCATCACGACCACGCGGGATGCCAGGTCGAGGACTTCATCGACGTCGCTGGAGTACACCACCACGGCAGCACCTGCCGCTGCGGCCGCGCGCAAGCGCCGATGCACTTCGCTTGTGGCCTGTACATCCAGCCCACGGGTGGGATTCTCGGCGACTACCACCGAGGGCAGGGGCTCCAGTTCTCGAGCGAGGATGAGCTTTTGTTGGTTGCCGCCCGAAAGCGCGCCAATGGGTGTGGCTGCACCAGGCGCGCGCACGTCAAAGGTGCCCATCAACGCAGTGGTGCGCCGTTCGAGAGCGCCCCAATCGAGCAGACCTCGGGCACTCCCTAATCCCCGGAGTGCCACGTTCTCGACGAGGGTGAAGTCCAGAACTGCGCCATCGCGATGCCGATCTTCCGCGATGAAGGCACACTCCTGTGGTCGCTGTACGGTTCCGGATTCGGCGTGCAGCCGTCCCGCCAACACACGGAGCAACTCGGCCTGCCCTGATCCTTCCACTGCTGCTATACCGAGGAGTTCGCCAGCGCGTGCGGAGAACGAGACGTCGTGCAGGCCCGGTCCGGTGGCGGCACGCACATTCACACCGCGCAGCTGCAAGACGACAGGCGAGTCGGGCGGCGCCTGGGCCGGTGGCGCTGACGTGTTTCCGGGGGTGGAGCCAAGCATCGCCGTCACCAGCATGTCCTGCGTGGTCGCAGCAGCGGCGGATTGATAGACGGTGCGCCCCGCGCGCAACACGGTGACGTCGTCGGCCACCGACAATGCTTCTCTCAGCTTGTGTGTGATGAGCACGACGGCACGCGTGCCTGTCGCAAAGCGCCGGATCCAGGCGAGGAGTTCCTCCACCTCATCGGGGGCCAGCACGGCGGTCGGTTCGTCCAGTACCAGCACCTCCACGTCACGCGCCACGGCCTTGAGAATCTCCACGCGTTGCTGCGCCCCCACGGGCAGCACCTCGACGCGGTCGTCAGGCGCCACGGGGAGTCCGGTGCGTTCTCCCAGTTCGATGACACGATCACGCGCCTGACGAGCGGAAAAGCGCCCAGCCATTCCGAGGGCCACATTTTCGGCCACTGTCATCGCCGGGACCAGCGTGAAGTGCTGATGCACCATCCCGATCCCGGCTTGCAGAGCATCGGTAGGGTTGCGGATCGTCAGCTGACGGCCCGCCCGAAGGATACGACCGCTGTCAGGCGCTACAAGGCCGAAGGCGACCCGCATGAGTGTGGTCTTGCCGGCGCCGTTCTCACCCAGGACGGCATGCACCGTACCAGCTCGCACCTGCAGCTGTGCGTCGCGAAGCGCTACCACATTGCCGAACCGCCTGGAGATGTCCAGGAGCTCGAGGGCGAAGGTCACGAACCCGTGGGGAGAAACAAGAACTCCGCTGGTACTCCACACTCCCGCCCGATGTGGTGTGCGAGTGCTTGCACGCCGAGGGTTTCGGTGGCGTAGTGGCCAGCGTAGATGATCGCGAGATCGTGTTCGGGGGCGTCGACCGTGGTGTGGTGTGCGCCTTCGCCAACAATGAGCGTGTCGATGCCGCGCGTCGCGGCCTCGCGGATGGTGCCACTATCGGCCCCGGCGCCGGTGATGACGGCCCAGCGTCGGGTTCGCCGCTCGGGGTCCAGCGCCGACGCCCTCGCCTCACCGCCGAGCGCGGCGGAAAAGACTCGCGCACGAGCCAGCAGCTCCGACGTCGGCAGATCACACTCTCCGGCGACGCCGATCTTCACTCCCTGGTAGTCACCAAAGCGTGCGGTGTGCTGGAGCCCCACAGCCTTCGCCATGAGCGCGCAGTTGCCGAGCGTTTCGTGGGCATCCAGTGGAAGGTGCACCGCGTAGACGGCGATGTCCTGAGTGATCAGTTCATGCAGACGCCCGAATGCCGCTCCGGTGAGCCGCTGGTTTCCGCCCCAGAACATGCCATGATGCAGGACCAGGAAGTTCGCTCCGGCGTCGCGGGCGGCGGTGATGGTCTGGCGCGAGAAGTCGACGGCGGTGGCCACACGACGTACGGGCCCCCGGTGATCGAGCTGCAGACCATTCAGCGCGGGTGGGTAGTCTGGAAATCCCGGCACACCGAGGAGGGTGTCGAGATGATCGGCAAGCGCCCGGGCCGTGATCATCTGCCTAACGGGCCGACGAGTCGCGAGAGGCCACCGGGACCTGCAAGGTGCCTCCGGCAATGGCGGTCGTGATCGAGTCCGCGCGTTGCAGCACTGCAGCGGGAATCTTGTCACGCGCGGCAGGGTTGACCACCAGGCGCACCACCCCGGTGCTCGTGCCAAGTGCAATGACGCGCGGGGTGAATGTGCCGTCGCGAATTTCGCGGCCCACGGTGAGAAAGGCGAGCGGGAGGTCGATGAGCACACTGCCTAACGTCACTTCGGGCGCAATACTGTTCTGGTCGGCGTTCGATCCGATGACCCACGCCTTGCGGGATTCACGAGCGGCCTGAAAGACACCAAGGCCGGCGGCATCGGCATTCTGGAAGATGACATCGGTTCCGCGAGCGATCTGGGCCAGGGCCTGCTCCTTACCTGCCGCGACGTCGTCCCAGTTGCCGAGGTAGGAGACCGCCACTTCAATAGTGGGGTCCACGCTCCGTGCGCCGGCGGTGAAGGCCTCGAAGCTGGCCTTGACGGGAGGAAGTTCGGTCCCGCCAATGGCTCCCAGTTTTTTGCTCTTTGTCATGCCGGCGGCAATCACTCCGGCAATGTACGACGGCTCCTCGAAGGCAAAGCGGATCCCCGCCAGGTTGGGTCCGGTGGTGCTCCCCGAGGTGGTGATGTACAGCGTATTTGGATAGTCGGGGGCGACACGGACGGCGGCGTCCTGAAACTCGAAGCCATGCCCGAACACGACTCGGTAGCCCTGCGCACCATACTGCCTGAAGTTCTCTTCGAATTCAGCGGGCGTCTTTGTCTGGACGTGACTGACCTCGGCGCCAAGAGAGTCGCGCAGCTGGAGCAGTCCCGCGTACGCACCTCCGTTCCACGATTGGTCGGAGATGGGGCCGGGTGTGAGGAGGGCAACCTTGAACGCCGGGGAGTTCTGGCCGACGTCATTTGTGGGCTTTGGATCGCCGCAGGCAACAAAAGCTGCGGCAGCCAGAACTCGGCCGATGGTACGGAGGGGAATGCGCATGGAGGAAAGATCGCGTGTGGCCAATCTGGACGCGACTCCAAACGCAGCCCCCTAGTGGTCAGCGGCGAGGCGGATTGGGGGGTGGGACGAAGTGCTTGCCTGTCGTGCGCCCTCACCCATCCGGACTGAGCCGTTGATCGAGCCACCCTCGAAGACCACGATGCTTCGAGTTGAAATGTCACCTTCGACAGAAGCCGTGGCCTGGATCTCAACCCGGTCGGACGCGATGATTGCACCCACGATCTTGCCACCGACCACGGCGTCGCCGGCGTGAACATCCCCGTTGATCACCCCCGACCGGCCGAGCAGGACCTGTCGGGCGCCTCTCACAGTGCCATCAATTGTCCCTTCGACCTTGATGATGCCATTGCTTTCGACGTCACCCATGATGCGCATGCCGGCGCCGACGACAGACATGGCACCTTCGGGCGGAGGTGCATCGAGACGGGTGGCGGGCCGGTCGCCGGGCTTGTTGAAGATGGACATGGTTTGGGGGAATGAGGGCTATCAAAAGAACCCAATCTCTCAGAGGATGTCGAGACGCGTGCCGAGCACCAGTTCGAGGAGACGATGCAAGTCATCGGTGGAGAAGAAGCTCAGGGCGACAGTTCCCCTCGAGTCGCCGTGCAGCTCGATCTTTACATCGGTCTGGAGTCGTCGGCGCAGAAGCTCGGTAAGGCGGCGAAGTTCTGCTGTGTCCGAGGAGCTGGTTCGTGGTTCGCGCTGCCGACCCTTCGTCTGGCCCGGCGTCGCCCCTGTTTTCGCCGGCCGCTGGTCGGCTGCCATCCGTTCGACCTCGCGCACACTCAGCTGCTGGTCGATGATCTGGCGGGCGACCTCAATCATCGATCGTTCACCCGTGAGGGCCAGCAGGGCCCTGGCGTGACCTAACGAGATTCGTCCGTCGCGCACGAGGGCACGAATGCCCTCTGGAAGGGTGAGCACACGGAGCATGTTGGCCACCGTGGAGCGGTCTTTCCCGACCGCGTCGGCGACCTGCTGCTGCGTGTGGCCGAACTCCGCCATCAGTCGCTCGTAGCCGAGCGCTTCGTCGATCGGGTTGAGGTCGGAACGCTGAAGATTCTCGACGAGGGCGAGCACAAGCATCTCGCGGTTGTCGAGCTCTTTCACGATGGCGGGGATGCTGGTCCAGCCCAGGCGGGTAGCGGCGCGAAGGCGGCGCTCGCCGGCGATCAGCTCAAAGCGCCCCTGGTCGACCGGGCGAACCGATATGGGTTGGAGGAGACCGGAGGCACGCAGGGAGTCCTCAAGCTCGGAGAGCTCTTCTGGCTTGAAGGAGCGGCGTGGTTGATACGGGTTCGGCTGAACCTGATCGACCGGGATCAGCTGATATGGCGTTGGAGGCGCTGCCGGCTGGGCTTGGGGCTCAGCGCTTTCAGATGGAACCGCGGGAGCGGGCGTATTGGCGGCACTTATGAGCGCGCCCAGTCCTCGACCGAGACGTTTTGGCTTCTCAGTCATGATAGGGCCCGCCAATGTGGAATGTGTAGAAGTTGTGGAAACAATGAGCGCTCATCCGGATCACTCGGGCCGAGAAACATACGTTTGCTGGCGCTCTATAACTTCTTTTGCCAAGGCCACATAGGCTGCTGACCCGACCGACGCAATATCGTAGGTGATGATCGGTTTTCCGAAGCTGGGCGCCTCGGCGAGGCGGACGTTTCGTGGAATAACCGATTGGAAGACCATGTCGCCAAAATGCTCTCTGGCGTCTGTGGCAACTTGCCGAGAGAGGTTGAGTCGAGCGTCGTACATGGTGAGGACGACCCCTTCGAGGCGGAGCTTTGGGTTGAGGGCGCGCTGGACGAGCTCGATGGTCTTCATGAGATGGCTGATCCCTTCGAGTGCGAAGTACTCGCACTGAAGTGGGATGAGTACCGTGTCAGCCGCCACCAGCATGTTGAGGGTGATGAGCCCGAGAGAAGGGGGGCAGTCGATCAGGATTACGTCGTATTCGTTGATCAGGGGCTGAATGGCAGCATGCATCCGCTGCTCGCGTTGAGTCACGTCGACAAGCTCCACCTCTGCGCCGGCCAGGTCAGGTGTTGCCGGGAGGATGTCGAGCTTCTTGAAGATGACCTCCTTCACGAGCGCTTCGCTGATGGGCACGTCGCCGAGCAGGACCTCGTAGATCGTAGAGGCGATGTGTTCAGGAAGCACGCCTACACCAGAGGTGGCATTTCCCTGGGGGTCGGCGTCGATGAGGAGAACATGCTGTTCGGCGGCCGCGAGTGAGGCGGCGAGGTTCACAGCGGTTGTGGTCTTGCCTACGCCACCCTTCTGATTGGCAATCGCGATTACACGGCCCAAGGGGTACTCACTTTGTGGTGCTCACTGGGATGGGAGGTGGCGGCGCAGAACGGGGGGCGGGAATATGTGGTGTCCGTGGCAGGGGTGCCAGCCAGCGGGATGTTCCACGTGAAACACAGCGCCGATGGGTAGGCCGCCGATACCCAGCTTGTTTCACGTGGAACGTCGTGAAGCGAGCCGCACGGGGCATGACTCAAGCAAGAGGTCCGGGCGTGCCACGTGCCACGCTGACCCCGAGCGGTACCGACGACTTGAGCGACCTGGCCTTCGCAAGCCGTGACTCCTGCCGATGGATCGCCGACTCCGCAGCCGCCCGCTTCAGTATCACGATGCCACCATCCGATCAAAAGCCACTGACGGAGCTGTCGGGGTTGGAGATTTAGTATCAGAAAGACACTAAACAGGCACTAGCCAACACAGGCCCCCGAACGGGTCGTCACCTCCCGCCAACCAGGTCAACGCTGCGCCACGAACAGACCCAACTGCCTGGGCAGCCTGCTAACACCCGGGCAGGACCCAGAACCGCACTTTCGGGCGGGGTGTTTGCCTCGTGCCAACAGCGGACGTATTTCGTCGCAGTCCGAGACTATTTAGCCCACGAAGCCTGGGCCGAGTCCCGGCTTACAGGGATCAACACCAATGGGGCGCCAGGCTCAGCACTGGCAGACCGCAGCAGAAACACCGGCCGTTGAGGATGACTCGCAAACAAGACGGAATCGCGCGCGTGCAGATCACGCGCAAAAACGTTGGTCCCCCAATCGCGTACGAGTAGTGGCGCGAAGATGGTGAAGCCGATGCGGTCCTCGGTGATTCGCGACTGACACGTTGCGCCATAGGCGCGGCCCGGCAACGCACGCTCACTGCCGTCGGGTGACCATGGACTGGAAACGAGACGCGCAGAGTCGGCGGCAAGACCCCGCAACACCCCCTCGGCGGCGAGTCCGCGTGTGCCATCGCGCTCGAGCGCGGAAATCGACTCGTCGAGCGCACACGCATCGACCGTGCGATACAAGCCCTCGGTTGCACCGCGGCTGACCCCGAGTGCCCACAAGCGCGCCACGAGTTGCGCCCCCCAGCTCTCCCGCACGAGAACCAGGCTGTTCGTGACCCCCGCCGCTTGCGCGACCGCAACAGGATCCTGCCGCATGATGGAAAGCCCGGCGCGATACTGACCTGTTCGCTCAGGAACGTTCAGCCCGGCGGCCATGACGGCGCTAGCGGCCACCGTGCCCCACACGCCACGACGAACGTCCGACGACGCAATCACCTCACCCATCTCCCCAAGTCCGCGTGCCACCAGCAGCACACAAAAAGGAGTAAGCAGGTAGACGAAGCGGGGGCCGAGGTAGAAGCCGTCGTGCCAATAGAGGAAGTACAACACCAGCAGCAATGCGGCGCTCGCGAGCCACATACGCTCCACCGCCGATCGCAGCCGGACGACCAGCAGCGCAGCCGCCACAAAGAGCAGCGACGGAACCGGTGTCTCGAAGAGGTAGGTCTGGAGCCGAAGGAAGTAGAGACTGATCAGCTCGAGTCCCCGAGCGGGCGTGTGTGCCTCACCCCAGGGTGGTTGATGAAATCCGAGTCCGTGCTCTGAGCCCCACAACTTCTCGTACGCAAAGAGAAAGGCCGACCCCGTGGTCTCCTGGTTGTAGAGAAGCAGCGCACCCACGGGCAATGCGACGCCGACGCCCGAAACGAGCAGCTCGGCCACTCGATTGGCCCCAACACGAGCGCGCCACAACATCCAGACCCCGGCAGGGAGCGCAAATGCCACCGCATCAACGGGCCGAGTGGCCGCAAGCATTCCCAGTGCGAAGCCCAGGAGCAAAGCCCAGAGGACCTGGCGATCCTCCTTCTCTGAAAGACGAGCCACCGCATACGCAGCGACCAGCACCCAGAGGAGCGCCGCCACATGATTCATGTGGGAGCCCGACATGAATACCACAAAGGGCGTGAGTGCAAAGAGGATCGCGGCGCCTAACGCCACCTGTGGTGACGACACAAGACGACGCACGACGCCCCAGAAGAGCGCGACACTCAGCGCGCCCATGACCGGCCCGGAGAGCCACGAGACCCCGAGCAGTACGCCGGGCACCAGCATCAGTGGTCCGCCGGGAGGGAACTGCGCGTACCACTTTCCCTCGCCGTCGAGGACGTGCAGCAGACTGCGAAACTCCGGAGTGTTGCCGGATTCGAGATACAGGCGCCCAGTGGCAAAAATTCGCGCCTGGACAACTTGAGAGATCTCGTCGAGGTGCAGCGGTACGCCCGAAAAGACCTTGAGCGCCACCAGGGAATACAACAAGCACGCGATGGATCCCAGCAGCACACCGGTGCGCGCGGGGTGCAGTGACGCCAGACGAGCGAGGGAACGCCAGGGTGTGACTGAGGGCTGCCAGCGGCGCCCAAGGATGGCGCTTACCGCCCCAATGCCGACGGCGATGAGAGTGCCGGTCATCCACTGCGATGCCACGGGAGAGTACCAGCCCACCTGGCGTCCTCCCGGCACCCAATTCACGATAGGGAGGAAGCCGAAAACACCCACCACAGCGGCCGCAACACAGCCGGCTACGGAGGTCCGGTTCTGTTGCGGCCGGTTATCGGAGGTGTTCACCTCATGAGGACGGCTCGACGACGGTGGCTGCAACACGTCGCCACCGCTCGACTTCGAGCACAAGGTTCTGCAAGTCTGAGGGACTCACTCCAGGGATGCTGGCTGCCTGGGCCAGGGTGCGCGGTCGCACTCGTTCGAGTTTCTGGCGTGCCTCAAAAGAAACAGAGCGCATGCCGGCGTAAGGCAGCGACTCCTCGAGAGAGAAGCCACCCATCCGCTTCATCTTTTCCGCGGCCAGCCGTTCACGTTCGAAGTACCCGGCGTACTTGATCTGCAGGTCAGCCGTGACCACCGCATCAAGGGGCAGCTCCTGTCCGACGTCGGCTGCCGCAAAAAGGGCGCGGAGATCCACACCCTGCCTCCGGGCAAGCTCCACGACCTTCATACGATGCGGGATGGCGGAGCTCTGGGTGGCTTGGAGCAACGGGCTGGCCGCGGCAGGAGAAATTGACACCTGCTCAGCCAACCGGAGGGCTTCGTCTTCGGCAGCAAGCCGCCGGTCGACCATCACCTGCTCGTCGCCACGATAGAGTCCGGCGTCCGCAGCGATCGCGGAAAGGCGTCGGAGAGCGTTGTCCTGCCTGACGGTGAGGCGGAACTCCGAACGCGACGTGAAGAGTCGATAGGGCTCGTCCACCCCACGATGCACGAGATCGTCGACGAGAACCCCGATATACGACGTCTCACGTCCCAGTACGATCGGGGGACGATCCTGCACCTGCCGCGCCGCGTTGAGCCCGGCGACGAGACCCTGACCTGCTGCCTCTTCATATCCCGTTGTGCCGTTGATCTGTCCCGCGAAGTACAGACCCCGAATTGCGCGCACCTGCAGCGCCGGATCGAGCTGCGTTGGGGGGAAGTAGTCGTACTCGATGGCGTAGCCGGCCCGCGTCATGCGCACCTGCTCCAGCCCGGGAATGGTGCGCAACACGTCGAGCTGCACCTCCGCCGGAAGGGAGGTGGACATGCCATTCACGTAGAGCTCCGCGGTATCGTGCCCCTCGGGTTCGAGAAAGATCTGGTGGCGCTCCGCCGCCGGAAACTTCACGATCTTGTCCTCGACGGATGGGCAGTATCGCGGCCCCTGCGCGCCGATGGCACCCCCATACATGGCGGACTTTCCGATGTTGTCGGAAATAATCGCCTTGCCGGGCTCGCCAAGGAAGGAAATCCAGCACGGCAGCTGCTCAGGGTGGCGAGTGCCGCTTTGATGGCGCCTTGGAGTCCCCCAAAAGTGGGACCAGGAGTAGTCGAACGCATCGACCTCGCTCAGCTGCTCTTCGAGCCCAGAGTACGCGACCGAGCGCCCATCAATGCGTGGAGGCGTCCCCGTCTTGAAGCGCGCGACCGTAAGTCCGGCGCGCTCGAGCTGTTCAGCCAGGTGGACGGCGGAGCCCTCGCCAGCCCGACCCCCGGCGATGCGGGTTTCGGTACCGATATGGATGCGCCCGCGGAGGAAAGTCCCCGTGGTGATGACCACCGCCTTGGCGCCAAACCGCCGACCCTCGAGGGTCTCGAGGCCCAACACACCACCGCTTCCTTCGTCGAGAAGGAGTCGAGCGACCGTGCCCTGAATGGTGGAAAGGGAGGGGTGCTCTTCGAGCAGCCTGCGCACCGCCCGGCGATACAGCCCCCGGTCGCACTGCGCCCGCGGGGCCCAGACCGCCGCTCCCTTGGAGCGGTTCAGCATGCGGAACTGCAGCATGGCCAAATCGGTGGCCCTGCCCATGATTCCGCCGAGCGCATCGACCTCGCGCACTACGGTTCCCTTGGCGACGCCTCCGATGGCCGGATTGCACGACATCTGGCCGATGGTCTCGAGGGCGCTCGTGACCAGACCTACGCGGGCACCAAGGCGCGCTGCTGCCACAGCGGCTTCGGTGCCGGCGTGACCGGCTCCGACCACGAGGACGTCAAATGAGGCTTCGAGTTGCTGGGCCATCAGAGAAAAGTAGTGAACGCAGCTTGGCGGGAAGGCCGTTTCGGGATGGGCGCGCGCGGGCGATCTTGGGGGATGCCTCTTCCCATTCCGTCTCAGTACCCCACGCTCCTCATTCGCAAGGACGCATTCGAACGTGCCGGGCTCACCCGCCAGGCGTTTGACGAACGGCTCGGCCTGACACCCGATGAGTTCCGCGTCGAGCAATCCATCATTGCCGTGGGCCCGATTGTCGAAGTTGACGCGGTGCCACAGCTGATTGCGGATCTCGAAGCGGCAGGACTGACCTACTTTGACGACTTCTTCGAGTTCAGTGGTAACTGGCCAGAATGGCTCACCCTGTACGCCATGACGCCGGCGACCTAACCGCGCGCAGCCGGCTTGTGCACGGCGGGCTGTTCACTGAGCGGACCCCGGCGCATCACGCCCACCCAGCCGCAGCGGAGACACCAGCTCTTGCGGAACCAGGGCATGCACCGATCAAGAAACCACGACTCCACGCGAACGGTCGGTGTGTCGCAGAGCTGGCAGTGATCACCCTTGGGTAGCAACACAAGAAAAACGGCCGTGGCGGCAATGATGCGGAGCACGAAGAGCCCCACGAAGACCAGGACAAAAAGCGCCGCGTCGGACATGTGCAACCGGGACTGAGTGTGGGCGCCGTCCCGCCAGACGGTCCCTGATCCTATCGCGTACCCGGCGACCGCGACAAGGCCATCCGTTGCACACCGAACTCGACTGGACGGCGTTCCGAATAGGAGCCTGTGCGCCATGGCAGCGCCCCTTCCACAAAACCCACGTGCCCGCCCACGTCGACAAACTCGGGAACGAGGGCGGGATTTCGGGCGGCGATGCCGCGCACTTCATCGAGGATTTCGGGCGGATGAAAGGGGTCGTCTGCCGCGCTGAGCATGAGGGTCGGCACTCGGATGCCGCTCAGGTAGTGCATGGAGCTCGATCGCCGGTAATAGTCGGCCGCGTCGGCGAATCCGTGCGCGACACTCGTGAAGGCGTCGTCAAAGGCCCACAAACTGTCGGCACGTGCGATGGCACCGCTGTCGGCGAGTCCCGGAAAGCGGGTCACCTTCTCGATGGCCTTCGCCCGCAATGTGCGCAAGAAGCGTCGGCTGTAAAACGTGGCGTGCGAGTCGATGTGTCGCGAGGACCGCGCAAGGTCGAACGGCACCGAGATGGCCGTCGCTGCGGCGACAAAAGGGTGCAATGGCCTCTCCCTGCTCACCCAGCCACTTGAGCAGCACATTCCCGCCTAACGAAACGCCGGCGAGCACGACGGGAGCGTCCGGACGCTCGGCACGCAGACGCCGTACGACCCAATCAAGGTCCGACGTCTCTCCGCTGTGGTAGGAGCGGCTCTGCCGGTTCATCTCCCCGCTGCAGCCGCGAAAAAAGAGAAGATTGGCCTGCCAGCCGCGGGTCTGCGCATGGGCCAGGGTGCCCCCGATGTAATGCGAACGTTTGGAGCCCTCCAAACCGTGGAGGAGGAGAAACGTGGGGTGTGCTGGCGACGCCCCGTCGAGGCGCAGCAAGTCGACGAAGTCTTCGTCGGGGGTTTCCCATCGCTCCCGCCTATATGGAAGTTCCGGGGCTCGCCGCATGAGCCGACCCCATACCGTGTGGAGGTGCCGGTTTCGAAGCCAGGGGGTGGGGACGTAGGGTCCCGCGGTGGCGGCAGATGCACTCATACTCGATTACAATGACACGGCTCCTCCCCCGGTGGTAGCCGGTGTTTTCCAGCCGACAGGCCCTCCGAACATGGAAGTCCAGATTTTTGGCACCCGAAAGAGCGCCGACACCCGAAAAGCCCTGCGCTTCTTCAGTGAACGGCGCATCAAGACCCATTTCGTGGACCTCAACGAGCGGGCCGCAGCTCTTGGCGAGCTCCGCCGTTTTGCCCAGAAGTTTGGCGTGACCGCCCTCATCGATCGCGACTCACGCCGTTACGCCGAGCTGGGCCTGGGGACGTCGCGGTATGGGGACGAGCGATGGCTCGAAAAGTTGGCTGAAGAACCGCTCCTGCTCAAAACGCCGCTCGTGCGCTTTCAGCATCAGCTGACCATCGGCGCAGACGAACCCACCTGGAAGCAATGGATCGGGAAATGACGGGTTCGCGGTCATGACGCAGATGTCGCTGTCGGGAGTCGGCGTCCAGTACGGGGCCGACACCATCCTGAAAGACGTCACCTGCACGATCGCACCGGGCGAGCGGTGGGGGATCATTGGCCGAAACGGCTCCGGGAAGACCTCGCTCTTCCGGATTGTGACCGGTCAGCAGACTCCGAGTGCGGGCTCCATCGCGCGGACACCGGGCCTCCGCTATGCCGTGCTCGACCAGCACCGGGAGTTTCCGGGCGCCACCACGGTGTGGGGCGCGGTGGCCGACGCGTTCCGCGACCTGATGGAGCTGGAGATTGACCTCGCCACGCAGGCCAATGCCCTGGCCGAGGCGGGGGAACATGCGACGAAGGCGCAACTGGAGCGGTATTCGCGCGACCTCGAGCGTTTTGAACACGAAGGGGGCTACACCTACACGTCGACAGTGGACGCGGTACTCGAGGGTCTGGGCTTCGGCGCCGACAAATCCCGACACACACCGCTAGTGCATCTCAGTGGTGGGGAACGTGGCCGCGTCGCCCTGGCTCGGCAGCTTGCGATTCCGGCCGATGTGCTGCTCCTCGACGAACCGACCAACCACCTCGACCTCGAGACCACCCGTTGGCTCGAGGAGTTCCTGCGTGGGTCGTCCGAAACACAGCTGATCATCTCGCACGATCGGGCGTTTCTGGATCGTGTAGTGGACCACGTCCTCCATCTCGAGGACTGCACCGGTTTCACGTACACGGGCTCCTACTCGTCGTTTGTCACGCAGCGCATCGAGCGGCGGTTGTCGCAGCAGCGTGCCTTTACCAAACAGAGCAAAGCCATCGCGCGCGAAGAAGACTACATTCGGCGCAATATCGCGGGGCAGAACACCAAGCAGGCGCAGGGGCGTCGCAAACGGCTGGAGTGGCTCCCCCGCATGTCACCGCCACCCGGTGACGAGTCCGCGATGTCGGTGCGGTTCACCGCCCTCGAACGTGGCGGAGATCAGGTGGTGTCGTGCGAACGCGCCGAACTGAAGGTGGGCGACCGCACGCTGCTCAAACCTTTCACGGGTTGGGTACGGCGTGGCGATGTGGTGGGGCTCATCGGGCCCAACGGCACCGGCAAATCCACCTTGCTGCGCGCCATCGTTGGGGCGCGCGAGGTGTCGGGTGGCGAGGTGCGGGTAGGCGGTGGTGTGCAGACGGCGATGTATACGCAGGACTTCGCCAACGTACCGCGTGACGGTTCCCTCTATGATGTCATTGCCGGTCTCCGCCCCATGTGGGAGCGGGGCGCCATTCAGGGACACCTCGGACGTGTGCAGTTCTCCGGCGACGAAGTGAAACGTGCGACGTCGTCGCTGTCCGGTGGTGAGCTGGCGCGCGTGGCGCTGGCGATGATGATGCTGGACGGCGCCAACTTTCTCATCTTTGATGAGCCGACCAACCACCTCGATGTGGAGTCGATCGAGGCACTCGAAGATGCCATCGAGGCATATGAAGGCACCGTGCTCCTGGTGAGCCACGACCGCGAGTTGCTCCGCAAGCTGGTGACACGGGTGTGGGAGCTGCGCGACGGGCACATGCGTGTGTTCGACGGCGATTTTGCGGAGTGGGAGGAGTTATGTGAGCGCGAGGCCGCTGCCGCGACGGCGCGTGCCGACCAGGTGGCCGCCGCGTCTCGCGAGCGGGACAAGGCCGAGTCGAGACGCCGCACGCAGGAGGACGCCAAAACGAGATCCTCCGCTCGGGATGTGAAACGCGAAGCCGAGCGTGCTGAACAACGCGCGAACGAACTCGACGAGCGGGTTACGAGGATCACGAACGAACTCGCGGACCCGGCGTTGTATACCAACCCGGGCGACCGGGGACGGATCGAGGTGCTCACTAAAGAGCTCGCCTCGGCCAAGGCGGAGCTCGCCAATGCTATGGACGCATGGGAGCGAGCCATGGAAGCCGTCGAAGGGTCCTCGCGTTAAGGAGTGCTGGTGGCTCGCGAAACCTCTCTCAGGCATAGAGAAAACGTCGTCGTCTTCTCCTCGCCCCTTCCCGCTAGTTTTGCATCTCTTTCCCTGATGAATGCGCGGGAGGGCCGACGTCGGCCACTCTCGCCCTGCTTGTGGAGCTGAATCATTAATCCTGAACTGTGGGCCTGGGGCGGGTTCATCGCCTTCGTGCTGGTGGTGCTGGCACTCGATCTGGGCGTGCTCAATCGTCACGCCCATGTGGTGTCGATTCGCGAGGCACTGACCTTTACGGCAGGCCTTTTTGTGCTCGCGCTCGGCTTCAACGCCCTGGTGTTCCTGGCCTATGAGAACCAGTGGATGGGGCTGGGCACCCACCTCGACAAACTCGATGGTGTCGTAAATGACGGGCAACTGGCCGCCGTCAAGTTCTTCACCGGGTACATCATCGAGATATCACTGAGCGCGGACAACGTGTTCGTGATCGCGATGATTTTTCAGTATCTGCGTGTGCCGGCTCAGTATCAGCATCGGGTGCTGTTCTGGGGCATTCTGGGCGCGCTGGTCATGCGCGGCGCCATGATTCTTCTCGGTGCGACGCTTATCGCCAGGTATCACTGGATCCTTTATCTCTTTGGTGCCTTTCTGGTGATCACGGCCTGGCGCATGCTGGTGCAAAAGGAAGACGCGGACGCGGTCGGGGACTCTGTCGTGATCAAGTGGGTACGCCGTTTCTTTCCGGTCACGCCCACATACCACGAGCAGCAATTTTCCATCATCCAGGATGGGCGGCGTGTCCTCACGCCGCTTGCCGTGGCGCTGGTGCTGGTCGAGACGACGGACCTTCTTTTTGCGGTCGATTCCATTCCGGCGATCTTCGCCATTACGACCGATCCGTTCATCGTGTTCACGAGCAACGTCTTCGCGATCCTCGGCCTGCGGTCACTCTACTTTGCGCTGGCAGGAGCCATTGAGAAGTTCACCTACCTCAAGGTGTCGCTGTCGGCGATCCTGGGGCTGGTAGGGCTCAAGATGTTGTTGGCCGATCTGCTCAAGGAGTACATCGGGCCGAACTTCAACTTCTATCTCCTGGGGATGGTGGCGCTCATCCTGATGGCGGGGGTGGTGGCGAGTGTGATGAAGGAGCGGCGGAAGGCGTAGGAGACGGCAGGTGGCAGATTTTCTACCGTCTCTCGCGCTCCAACACGGCTGTTGCTCTGTCGGCCAGATCGGACCAGTGTGCCCGGTTGACTCCTGACGCCGAGGCGGTAAGTCGCCGAGCTTCAGCCTGAATGGCTCGCAGCTGCGCACGCGCGAGGGGTGTGATGTCGGTGCGTCGCACGTTAGGCGGCGTAAGCAATGGCGGCAGCGGGCCACCAAAGCCACCACCCCCGCCCGGCCCTGCTGGGCCGGCGGCAGGAGGGGCGATCAACGCCTCGAGCCGCTCGAGATACACCCGCTGCAGCAGCCGGCGATTTGCGTCGGGGGTACCGGTGAAGACGGCCCGACGCAGGTCATCGAGATATGTGGCGAGCGGGTACGCGTTTACCGGGTCGAGAGACTCGGATTCACTCAGGCGAGCCAGACGTCGTGGGTCGAAGAGCTGGGTGAGCACTCCAGCCTGACGGTTGCTGAGCGAGAGGGGGCCGAGCGCAGGACCGAGTCGCGAGAGAATGCCGGGATTTGCCAGCCAGGTGGGTGTGGCAAAGGCATTGTCAGCCAGAAACTGGAGCGCCGCGCGTTGCCGCGGCATCGGTACGACGGCGTAGGTGGCCCCCGCCTGTTCCGCCGTCTTGAGCTCCACGCGCATACCGCCCACCCAGTTGACCACGTGGCCCATGTACTGACTCCACATGCCTAACGTCTCGCCGTAGATCTCGTTCAGTTCGGTAAAATCCTCACCGTCTTTCGAGGTCCAGGCGACGAGATTGGGGACCACCTTCTTGAGATTTTCCACAGCGTACCCGCTGGCCCGTACAGCGTCGTCGCCCAGGTCTTCGGTCTGGGCGCGAGGATCGATGCCCACCAGCTGCTGCGGGAGGTAGCGATACGGCATGGGGCCGGTCTGCTGGGTGTACCAGCCATTCAGCACCGGGCGTTCGTCTTCGGGAGTCCGCGCCTGCGGAATGACCCGGTACCCCCAGTTGATGATGAAATCATCGAAGGGGCCAAGGCGGCGCACAAAGTCCTTGGGTGCCAAGCCGTCACCGGGTTGCGCGACGTAGTTCTGGCGCGCGTAGTCCATGATGGTGGCCGACACACCGTACTTGCTGGTGAACGTCACCTTGCGCAGCGAGTCCACCGGGAACGACGCCGAAGCGATCATGTTGTGCGGGAGGCCTAACGCATGCCCGACCTCGTGGGTGATCACCTGGCGCATCGTCTCTCCCATGAGGTCTTCGGGGATGTCGAGGGTACGCGCCGCGGGATTGGCGGCCCCGGTCTCGATCAGGAGACGATTGCGGTACGACCGCATGTGATTGTGATACCAGGTGATGTCGCTCTCGATGATTTCACCCGACCGCGGGTCGGTGGTGCTGGGTCCGACCGCATTGCGCACGAGTGAGGCGGTCCAGCGGACCACGGAGTAGCGAATGTCTTCGGGGTCCCACTCGGGGTCCTGCTGCGGTGTGGGGGCGTCGCGGGCGATGATGGCGTTCTTGAATCCGGCCTTCTCAAACGCCTTCTGCCAGTCCTCCACACCGCGCCGCATATAGGAGCGCCACTTGGTGGGTGTGGCCGGGTCGAGATAGTAGACGATGGGCTTCACGGGTTCGACAAGCTCGCCACGCGCATACGCCGCGGGGTCCTTGGGCTCGAGCCGCCAGCGTCGAACAAAACTCTGTGAGGCCGCCTTCTGCTCGTCGAGCCCGTAGTTCACGCGCTCGACACTGAAAAAGCCGATGCGCTCGTCGGCGTGGCGCGGACGCATGGGCTCCCTCGGCAGCAGCACGAGCGACTGGCGCATTTCCACCGAGATCGTGCCGGCATCTCGATCACTCGGTGGCTCACCGGCGTCGAATGTCTGGGTGTGTCGCACCTCGACGTTGAGCGGAAAAGATCGGACATGGTTCACATAACTGCGCGCGGGGTCGAGGCGCCGAACCTGATAGGTGCGTCGTTGCGCCGCGTCGAGCGCACTGATGGCCGGGATATCGCCGCTGAAGAAGTCGGTGACATCGAGGACGGCACTGGCGCTATCCCGAGTGAAGGCCTGGATGGGGAAGGCGCCGAGTATGGGGCCGAGGTTGTTGCTGGCGACTGAAAGGGCGACTGGGAGCGAGTCGTCCGCAAAGGCGCTGAATCCAATCGACCGGAGCATCAAGCGATCACCATTGCGCTCCCAACGCACCACACGCTCGGCGATCGACGTTCCGGCTGATGTGAAGCCGGAGAAGTTCGTCGGCACCGCGGCCACACGACTCACCAGCAGGAAGTCGCGGCGCAGCAGGGAGTCGGGCACCTCGAGGAACCAGCGGTCATCCACCCGATGCACCGTAATGCCTCCTGCGTCAGTCACCGCTTTGTCGGTGACCACCTGGGCATAGGGCCGAGGGCCACGACGCGCCGGTTGGGTCGCGGCTGGCGGATTGGCGGCGGGCGGGGTGGCCTGAGCGGCAGCCTGCCCGGCGATGAGCAGCAAAGCGGCGAACGAAAGAATGCGCATACGGATGATTGAGGAAGCGCGAAGCATGGTGCGCGGAACAACCGGAGGACAGAGGGAGAAAAAGCATCGGGGGCCCCGTGAGGAGCCCCCGATGGTGGTGCGGTGCGTTGACCGGACAGCCTTAGCTGATCTTCGTCACGCCCTCAGCCGCGGGGCCTTTCTGCCCCTGTACAATCTCGAACTCAACGGCGTCACCCTCGGCGAGGGTCTTGAACCCGGAGCCCTGGATCGCGCTGTAGTGCACGAAACAGTCCTTGCTCCCGTTGTCGGGCGTGATGAAGCCAAAGCCCTTGGCATCGTTGAACCACTTCACTTTTCCGGTCGTACGCATCGCTACGCGCTCCTGATAATTGGGCGATTCGCCAGAGGATGCGCGGAGCGTAGGGCCCCGGCGATCGCTGTTCTGCGGAACCCAGCGCCCGTTAGGCACGCCACCCGCCGTGGCGCGCAGCCCCCGAGAGCCGGGAGCCGGAGCGCGACGAATATAGAGCGGGGTAGCGGGGTCAACAATGCGCGGTCCGGACTCCCGTTCGCACTTCGGTGAGAGGGCCCGTACTGACCCAGGCACCTTAACGGTACCTGGCAAATGACGCGCCTCGCGTTGGTCCCAGCGACGAACCGGGAGACTCTGGGCCCCGGATCAAGTCCGGGGAGCGGCAATGGGTGAGCGCGCGCTCAGCCGCCGACTGGCTTGACCCCTTCCACGAAGTACGTCGTCTCGCCGAAGCAGGAGAGAGGAATGTGCGGTGTTTCCCGGTACTGCAGCTCAACCTGGCGGCCCATCACTGCCTCGATGGCTTTTGCCACATTGTCGTCCCTGACGGTGAACTGGAACAGCACCGGTGCACTTCCGGGAATACTCGAGAGCTGCAGCTCCCCTTCCCAGGTTTTGCAGACCCATCCCTTGTTGGAGAGTTTCTGAACGAAGCCGACCCGATTACCTGAGGAGTAGGTGATGGCCCGGGCGGCAAAGGACCAGACCGTAACAATCAGGGTCGGAACACCGAGCAGCATCAGAAGGGTGAGTTTCCCCCAGTGACGGCGAAAAAGCCCCTTCTTCTTCTCGGGAGATACGCTGACCACGTCCTCGGTATTGATCTCGCGGGCGGGAATATCCGGGTCCTGGGCCATGGCTGCGTGGGCGGGGGAAGGTGGAGTCGGTGGGCTACGGTCTGAACAACACGAAAGATGTGCCGGTCGCTCTCCCGGTGGGCTACTTTTCCCAACCTTACGTGCGCCTGGAGTGCGAAGTGACGTTGCAATCGCGTCGGAATACGGTGACGGTCTCGGTTGGCGGGGTCAAGGTTGGATCCCAACAACCTGTCGTTGTGCAGTCGATGACCAATACCGACACGGCCGATCCCGCCTCGACGGCCGACCAGGTCGCGGCGCTGGCGCGGGCTGGGAGCCAGATCGTACGCGTCACCGTCAATAACGACGAGGCGGCAGCGGCGGTCCCCGAGCTCATGGCGCGCCTCGCCGATGCCGGGGTCGACGTGCCGATTGTCGGCGACTTCCACTACAACGGGCACCTGCTCCTGGCCAAGTACCCTGCCTGCGCGTCGGCGTTGGCGAAGTACCGGATCAATCCCGGGAATGTGGGAGCCAAGCGGCGCGACGAAAACTTCCAGACCATCGTGCGCCTGGCCGTTGAGCACAACAAGCCGGTGCGGATCGGGGTCAACTGGGGTTCGCTGGATCAGGATCTGCTGACGCGGATGATGGACGACAACGCGCGCGCTCAATCGCCGCGCGACGCGAAAGACGTCTATATGGAGGCGATGCTGGAGAGCGCTCTTCGCTCAGCTGCCCTCGCCGAAGAAACCGGGCTCCGGCACGATCAGATCATCATCTCGGCCAAGGTCTCGGTGGTGCAGGACCTCGTGGAGGTCTACCGACGTCTTGCCAGACGGTGTGACTATCCGCTGCATCTCGGTTTGACCGAGGCAGGGCTGGGCAGCAAGGGCATCATCGCCAGCACGGCCGGGTTGTCCATCCTGCTGGCCGAGGGGATTGGCGACACGATTCGCGTGTCGCTGACGCCCAAGCCCGGTGGCGATCGGACGGAGGAAGTGTACGTGGCGCAGCAGGTGCTGCAATCGTTAGGTCTGCGGTCGTTTGCCCCGCAGGTGACGGCGTGTCCCGGGTGTGGCCGCACGACGTCGACCTTTTTCCAGCATATGGCCGAGGATATCCAGACGTATCTGCGGGAGCAGATGCCGGTGTGGCGCGGGCGCTATCCCGGTGTAGAGGAGCTGAAGGTGGCGGTCATGGGATGCGTGGTGAACGGGCCAGGTGAGTCGAAACATGCCAACATCGGCATTTCACTCCCGGGAACGTTTGAGGAGCCCAAAGCGCCAGTGTATGTCGATGGTGCGCTGCGCACGACCCTAAAGGGGGACACGATCGTGCCGGAGTTCCTGGAGATTCTCGAGAACTACGTGGCCCAGCGTTACGGGGCCTGAGCAGGGGCCAGCGTCTCGAGCTCGCTGATGGCGGCGGCCAGCTCGTCCATGATGGGCGCGAGGAACCCGCCCGCCGTGAGCCGCTCGTGCACCTTGCGATACCAGCGGAGCGTGTGCTCGGCACCACCGCTGACCCGCCCCCACACCGTGGCAGGGTCCACGGTGCGCCGCAAATCGGCCACCAGGCTAGACACACTGTGCAGCTCATCGGCCGCACACACCCATCGCGCCGCCTCGGGTGCCGTCGCCAGACGCATCAGCAGATCGTCGCGTCGCTCATCAGGCGACAACTCCACCCCATCGTCGTCGACCTTGCGATGGGTCACGCCCTGCAACACTGCCAGCACTTCACTGCCGAATTTGTCACCGAGCCGTCCCGACATCATCTCACGCGAGGCGCCCTCGCGCGCGTAGTCTTCGGCTACATCGTGCAGGATGCCGGCGATGACCGTAGTGTCGTCCTGCCCGTATCGCGTGAGGATGATCGCGACATTGGCCGGCTGGGTGAGGTATGGCGCACGCGTTCCCTTCCGCACTTGCTGGTCATGATGTTTGGCGGCAAAGGCCAGCGCGTGGTTGATGCGGTCGGAGTATCCGGGCACGTCTCGACGGGAAGAAGCGGGTGGCAAAGATACCCCCCGCCCCAGTTGGGCGGCAGGAGCGTTACGCGGGTTGTGCGACCACGGGCTCATCACCTTCCCACAACACGACCCCGCGCACACGGGCCCCACCCTCGATGAGTGAGGCGACGGCACGAGCCAGCGTAGCCAGGCGTGTAACGCCCTGAACGGCGCAAATCACCACGTCGTCGCCGGCGCGCAGCTTGAGCGATTGCGGCCCGCTCGCGACGATCACCGTGGCGTCATGCCGCTGCGCCGCTCGCCTCACATCGGCGATGGCGGCCTGTGCCTCGGCAGGTCCCAGGGGCCGGTCGCGCGTGCCGGCCGGCAATACATCCATACTTCTGCTGCGACCCACGGGAACGGACAGCAGCGACTCCGACCATTTGCGCTTGTTTTCGATGGCAGCGGCGAGGCCCGGTGACTTGGGGAGGGCCAGCACCGCGCGCACGGGTTCGAGTGAGAAATCCGCGTCAACGAGCAGGGTCGAACGGGCGTCGACCGCAAAGACGGCCGCCAGGTTGGCGGCCACCGTTGCGGCGACCTCGGGGCGATCTCCCGTAACCGTGACAATCCCTTCGCGTGGCCACGGGGAGGTGAGATGCCAGGCGAGCATCCGGTACTGGTCAGACGTGGGATCGAGAGCCACGGGGAGCGTGCGGTCGGCCGCACGTCGGGCTCGTTCCTGCGGCACCTCCCGCTGCCTCGCCACGGAAAGAACCCGCAAGCCCGAGAGTCGCTCAGCTTCATTGGCGTCGGCGACCCGCGGGCTTCGCATTTCGTCAACGAGTCCAAGAGTGAGTGCGACAAACGCTGCGAGCGTGAATGCCGCGAGGAGGAGCACTGGGACCGGCGCCAGCTGAGTGCTCGCACGCTGCGCGGCGCTCACGCTGTCGCGCGCGGCATTTGAGGCACGAACGCGGGCGAGGTTTCGTTCGGACGCTTGCATGGTGCCTGCGAGCTGCTGGCGTATGCCCGACAACGCGAGTGTGTCAGCCAGCTGAGTTGGCTCGACCGGTGGCGCCGAGGGTGCCACAGCGGGAGCAGGAACAATATCCGCGACTGCACGCTGCAGTTGGGCCAGCTCGCGCTCTGCGATGGCCAGCATGGCCCGCCCCTTGGCGTTGGCCTCGGTGGTGAGGGCGACATACACCGGGTCGACTGTGGCACCGCCACCGCCCAGCTCTTCACGTTCGCGCTCGATGTCGACCAGGGAGTCAAGGAGGGCGCGCATACCGGCGTCGCCGCGCAGCGCGGGTGCGCCCGCGAGGGCACGATAACTTTCTGCCAGCGGAGACGTACTGGCCCGCTGTACCAGCGCCGAGAGCTGGGCGATCTGCGTGCCTAACGAATCGCGCTGGCGTCGCTGGTCCGCGGTGAGAAAGGGAACAACCACCGGTGTTTCGGCCGGCACACGCGCCACAGCCAGTGCCGAGTCGATCCGCAGCACTTCGGTTCGCGCGCGCAGCAGCTCACGCATCGGACCAATGGTGTCCTGCGCCGCCGCGAGGCGTGCGGGACGGATCTGACGTGCCTTGTCCACGCCGAGCGGGAAGGCGATGTAGCCACCGAGGACCGCGACGAAGGTCGCGATGCCCAGGGTGAGGAGACGTCGTGGGCGTCGCAGGACGTTGGTTGCGCGCGCGCCAAGCCAGGCTGCACGCGATGGCAGCCGCAGCCGACGAGAGACAGAAGGGAATCGAGTGGTAGTGGTCGCCACGAAACGGTGGCCGGAGATGTGCGCTCTCTACAGACTCTCGCGACGCGCGCCGGGTTGCAAAAGAAACGCGGGGGTGCCGATGTGGCACCCCCGCGTGATCCAACAGTGTGATGCAGCTTACTGAACGATCAGCTCCATCTTCATGCCCATGGCGAGGTGCGGCGTGCAGATGATGCCGTACGTGCCAGCCTTGATGTTGCCGAGCGAGACAGTCCAGGCTTCGTTGGCGTTCATCATCATCGGCGAAGCGAAGTCGGTCGAGTTGGGCATGTTGGCCTGCAGCTGACCCTTCACATCTTCCGGGATGGTGGCGGCGTCGAAGGCGACGTTGTGTGGGCCGCCGGAAACCATGACGAACTTGATGCCGTCACCAGCCTTGGCGGTGATGGAAGCGGGCTCAAAGCGATAGCCCTTCTCATCGCCAACCATCTTGATCTCGTGCGTGGTGCCGGTGATCGGAGCAGCCGTGCCAGCAGCCGGGGCCGCCGGTGCAGCGGGTGCCATTTCGGGAGCGGGAGCCGGGGTTTCCGTCTTGGGCGTCTCGCCGCCGCCGCCGCAAGCCATCGCCAGCATGCCGCCAGCGACGAGAGCAAATCCTTTGAACCGCATTGTTTTGGAGGCCTCCAGAGCCTTACAAAAAGATCGGGTAATCGTGGTCGCCCGCAGGGCCCTGCGGACGATTGTGAATTTATTCACAATGTCCACGATGTGTAGTGGGTAAACGCCCGGCACCACGGCAAGTTCCAGTATCGGCAGGTGTTGACGTCCGCCTGACCTCCGGGCTACGTTCCGCCCCACGATGAACCTGTACTCGCGCCACCATCATGCCCATCACGTCCACGGCCACCTGGGCCTTGGCGGGAGCGGCGTGCGTTAGCGGGTTCAGCGCGTACCGACTTTCACTGCCTCGGCCCGTCACTGCGACGGGCCGTTTTGTTTTCAGCGTAAACCAATGATTCGCATAGCTTTACCAAACAAGGGTCGACTCGCCGACGAGACCCGAGAACTCCTGGCCGAAGCAGGTCTGGAACTGAGGTCGGTCGGCGACCGGGCGCTCACAGCCCAGCTCGGCGACGACTTTCAGGCCATCTTTGTGAGGGCCCAGGACATCCCGGAGTTCGTGGCTGACGGTGCCGCGCATCTTGGGGTGACCGGGCTGGATCTGGTGTCGGAATCGGGCCGGACACTGGAAAGTCTCATCGACCTCACATTCGGGCGCTGCCGCCTGGTGGTCGCCGTTCGAGACGACGCCGACGTGCGCAGCGTGGCCGATCTCAAGCCCGGCTCACGCGTGGCGACGGTATTCCCTCGGGTGGCGGCTCAACACTTCAAATCACGGAATCTCGCGGTCGAGGTGGTGCCGGTGAGCGGAGCGGCCGAAGTGGCGCCGCACCTTGGCATTGCCGACGTGGTGGTCGACCTCACGTCGACCGGTTCGACGCTCAAAGTGAACGGGCTGCGCGAGCTCGAAACCATCCTCGTGTCGACAGCACACCTCATCGCACGACCGGGACTGGCAGCCGAAAATGCGTCGGTGCGCGAATTGGTGACGGCCCTCGAGTCGGTGCTGCGGGCTCGCGGACAGCGTTACCTGATGGCCAATGTCCCACGCGCTGCTCTGGAGCGCGTGCGAGAGGTACTCCCGGGCCTCAATGGCCCGACCGTGATTGATATCCTCAATGGTGGTACGTATGTCGCCGTCCACGCCGTGGTGGGGGCAAGCACGATCTATCGCACGATTGCCGCGCTCAAGGCGTTAGGCGCCGAAGGAATCCTGGTGACCCGAATCGAGAGGTTGATGCCGTGAGTGTGCTGACGCTGCGTTTCCGTGGGCAATTGAGCGATATGGCCGAGGCCGACCGCCGCGACCTGCTGGACCGCACCCCCGATGATGACGATTTGCTGCGTGACACCGTGGCGGCCATCATCGACCTGGTGCGCCGCGAGGGAGATACGGCGCTCAAGTCGCTGGCACGTGAGTACGACAATGTGCGGATCACGCACATCGAGGTCCCCAAACCGGCCATTGCCGCCGCCCTCGCGGCGGTTGACCCGGCGTTGCGCGCCGCCCTCGAGCGGGCCGCGCGCAATATCGAGTCGGTCCACAAGGCGGGGATTCAGACCGCCGTCGAAGTGGAACCCGAGCCCGGGATCATCATCAGGCGCCGTCCCGAGCCGTTAGGCAGGGTTGGTGTCTATGCACCGGGTGGCAAGGCCGCGTACCCCAGCTCCGTGCTCATGGGAGCGATCCCCGCCCGGGTGGCCGGGGTCGGTGAAGTGATTGTCTGCTCCCCGCCCGACAGCACAGGCAAACCGTCGGCCGGCGTGCTGGCGGCGTGTGCCATTGCCGGCGTGGATCGGGTGTTTGCGATTGGTGGGGCCGGTGCCGTGGCTGCCATGGCCTATGGCACCGACACCGTGCCTCGTGTCGACCGCATCGTGGGACCGGGGAACACCTATGTCACCGCGGCCAAGGTGATGGTGTCGAGTGCCGTGGCCATCGACTCACCGGCCGGCCCGTCGGAGCTGCTGGTGATTGCCGACGACAGCGCCGACCCCTCGGCGATCGCGCGGGAGATGGTGGCCCAGGCTGAACATGATGAACTGGCCTGTGTGGTGACGGTGGCGTTAGGCGGCGAACTGGCGGACCGCATCGAGACGTCGCTGATGGCGCAGGCGGCGGCCACCAAACGGGCGTCCATTGTACGACGGGCGCTGGAACGACAGGGTGGTGTGCTCGTGGCCAGCTCGCGCGAACAGGCGGCGGCATTGGCCACCGCCTATGCGCCGGAACACCTGCTTATTGCCACTCGGGACGCCGAAGCACTGGCCGCCACCATCCGGCATGCCGGCACGGTCTTTCTTGGCACAACCACGTCGGTGGCCTTTGGCGACTACATGACGGGAGCCAACCATGTGCTCCCCACCAACGGGCTCGCCCGGTCGTACTCGGGGCTTTCCACACAGGACTTCATTCGCTGGACCACCTGGCAGCGGGTGAGTCCCGAGGCAGCCGCGCGTCTGGCCGAAGATGTGGGCATCTTTGCGGACGCCGAGGGGCTGGACGGTCATGCGCGGAGTGCCCGCGGCTTTGGGACGCCCGCATGACGCGTGTGCCGCTGCGTGATGTGTATCGCGACATTCGCGCCTATGACGTGGATGCCGCCCGCTTCAGCCTGGAGCTGGCGGACAACACGTCGCCCTACGGCACACCACCCGCGGTGCGCGACTTTCTTGCTGGCGCACCGGGTGTGAACCTCTCGCGGTACCCGACCACGTACTCGCGCCCGCTGCGCGACGCGCTGGCGGCGTACATCGGTGTGGCGCCAGACGAGATCATGGTGGGCGCCGGCTCAGACGAAATTCTCAGCAGCACCTTCCGCGCGTTAGGCAGCCCGGGTGCCCTGGTTGCCCACATGCATCCCACGTTCGTGATGACACGGGTCTTTGCCATCACCAACTCACTGCGCGTCGTGCCGGTGGGACTCACGGCATCGTACGACGCCGACGCCGATGCGCTGCTGGCGTCTGAGGCCGACATCATCTACCTCTGCGCACCGAACAACCCCACCGGCACCCCGGTTCAGCGCGCGACACTGGATAAGGTGATAGACGAGGCACGCGGTCTGGTGATGGTCGACGAGGCCTACGCCGAGTTTGCCGGCAGCAACCTCGCCGCCAAGGCGCCAGGGCGCGATGGAATGCTGGTGTTGCGTACGATGTCCAAGGCCTTCGGGCTGGCCGGCATCAGGCTGGGTTTTGCTGTGGGTGAACGCGCGCTCATTGCTGAACTCGAGAAGGCTCGCGGCCCCTACGCGGTGCCGGCCCTCTCGGAGCAGGTGGCGCTTGTGGCGCTGCAGCACGACCTGCCATGGATCCAGGACAAGGTGGCGGAGGTGTGCGCAACACGCGATCGCTTTGTGGGCGGTCTGCATGCTGCCGGATATACCACCCTTCCGTCGGCGGCGAACTTTGTCCTTGTGCCAATCCCCGGTGCGGCGTCTGTTGGTGCAGCGCTCCGCGAGAAGGGGATACTCGTCAGGCACTTTGAGGCACTGCCGGGCCTTGGTGACGCGCTACGTATCAGCGTGGGCTTGCCTTACGACATGCCACGTGTGCTGGCGTCGCTGCAGGAGTGTGCGCCGTGCAGGTGAGCATTTTCGATTATCGGGTGGGCAACCTCCACTCCCTCACCAAGGCGGTGGTGGCGGCCGGTGCAACGCCCGTCGTGACCAGTGACCCCATCGCCGCAATTCATGCGCAGGCCCTCATTCTGCCGGGTGTGGGTGCGTGGGAGCCGGCGGCCGAACACTTTGCCCGCGAACGAACATTGCTGGCGGAGCACATTGCCGCCGGACTCCCGACGTTAGGCATCTGCCTGGGGATGCAGTTGCTCTTCGAGAGCAGCGACGAAGGCCCGGGGGCGGGGCTTGGTGTGTTCAGCGGACGCGTGACACGACTCAGCGCGCACTCGGTCCCGCAGATCGGATGGAACTCCCTCGACGAATCTGTTGAGGATCTCGCCCAGGAGAGTGATTTGCGCGAGGTCTACTACGCCCACTCCTACGTTTGCCGCGCTGAGGCCGGTGTGGTGCAGGCGTGGAGTGAACACGAAGGCGACCGCTTTCCCGCGATTGTGCGCCACGGCAATACGGTAGGCGTGCAATTCCACCCCGAGAAGTCGTCGGCGCCCGGGGTGCGTTTCATCAGGGCTTTTCTGGAGGAGGCAGCGCGATGATTGCGATTCCCGCGATTGACCTGCGCGACGGCGCATGTGTGCAGCTGGTCGGTGGATCCTATGCGACCGAGAAAGTGCGCTGGGAGGACCCCGTGGCTGCAGCGCGTCATTGGGCAGAGCAGGGTTTTGCACGCCTGCACGTAGTGGACCTCGACGCCGCCATGAAGAAGGGCGCGAACGCATCGATGGTACGCCGCATTCTCGACGAGCAGACGGCTGAGGTGCAGGTGGGCGGGGGACTACGCGCCACCGACGCCGTGGAAGACATGCTCGACGCCGGAGCGCGATACGCCATTGTCGGCACGCGCGCGCTGGAAGACCTCGACTGGCTGGCGGAGATTGCGCATGCCAACCCCGGTGAGATCATCCTTGCCGCCGACGTACGCGAGCGGAAGATCACCACGCAAGGATGGCAACGCACTCTCAACCGCACCATTCTCGATGTGGTGGAGGAGATCAACGTGCTTCCACTGGCGGCGCTCCTGGTGACGGCCGTGCACAAGGAAGGGCAGATGCTTGGCGTCGATCTCCCGCTGATGGAAGATGTGGTGGATGCCGCCGACTTTCCCGTGTTTGCCGCCGGAGGTGTCGGGTCGATGGGTGACCTGTGGGCCCTCGAGGATCGTGGTGTGGCCGGGGCCGTGATCGGGATGGCGCTGTACACGGGAGCTGTGGATCCGCGCGCCGTCGCGGGGGAGTTTGCCCAATGAAAATGGAGCGCAAGACGCGCGAAACGCAGATCGAGCTGGAGTTGTCGCTCACTGATTCCACCGTCGCAGTAACCACCACCGTCCCCTTTCTCACGCACATGCTGGAGACGTGGGCCAGGTACGCGGGCGTCGGGCTGCGTGTCCAGGCCACAGGTGACCTGAAACATCACCTCATCGAGGATGTGGCTATCACGTTAGGCGCAGCGGTGCGGGAGGTGGTCCCGGCGCACGCGGCGCGGTACGGTCATTCTGTGATCCCCATGGACGAGGCGCTCGTGGAAGTCGCCCTCGACCTCGGTGGGCGCCCCTTTTACGAGGGGCCGATTCCCAGCTCACTCTACGATCACTGGATGCGTTCGTTCGCGGACAATGCCCAGTGTACGCTGCACATCGTCGTCCGGCGCGGGAGCGACCGCCACCACATCGTGGAGGCGGCGTTCAAGGCGATGGGCCTCTGCGTTCGCGACGCGCTCAAGGACAGCGGTGCGGTGTTTTCCACCAAGGGCAGTGTGGCATGGCGTCGTGAAGGCTCGACCTGATGCTGCGCAAACGACTGATCGTATGCCTCGATGTGAAGGATGGTCGCGTGGTGAAGGGGACCAACTTTGTCGGCTTGCGCGATGTAGGCGACCCAGTGGAGCTTGCGGTGCGTTACGAGGCCGAGGGCGCTGATGAATTGGTCTTCCTGGACATCTCGGCGTCGCATGATGGGCGCGGCACCCTGTTCGACCTCGTGCGACGCACTGCGGAGCGGCTCTTCATTCCGCTCACCGTGGGTGGTGGCGTACGCAGTGTTGACGATGTGGGCGAGGCGCTGCGAGCCGGAGCAGACAAGGTGAGTCTCAACTCTGCCGCCGTCAGCCGGCCCGAGGTGCTCACGCAGTGCGCCGACCGGTATGGTGCGCAGTGCGTGGTGGCGAGCATCGATGGCAAATGGGACGGCGAAAAGTGGCGCGTGTATGTGAAGGGCGGCCGCGAGGCGACGGCCCTCGACGCCGTGGAGTGGGCCCGTGAATGTGAGCGCCGCGGCGCCGGGGAAATCCTGCTGACGAGTATCGATCGCGATGGCGCACGTAACGGGTACGACGTGGCCTTCACCCGCGCGGTGAGCAGTGCCGTGTCGATCCCGGTGGTCGCGAGCGGTGGGGCGGGGAATGCGGACCATGTGTGCGATGTGCTGCACACCGCGGGTGCATCGGCGGCCCTGGTGGCGGGTATCCTGCATGACGGCGTGACGACCGTGGGTGCGCTCAAGCACGCCATGCGTGCCCGGGGTATTCCCGTGAGGAGTGCCGCATGACGTCAAACGCTCTCTTGCTGCAGGCCGTGCACGATGCCGCGCGTGTGGCCGGTGACATTGCCCTGTCGTACTATCGGCGTGGCGTGTCGGTTGAGTCCAAGGGTGATGGAAGTCCCGTGACCATTGCCGATCGCGAGGCAGAGCAGGCCGCGCGCGGGTGGATTGCGCGGCACTTTCCCGGGGATGAGGTGCTGGGCGAAGAGTTCGGATACACGGCGGGGAAGGGGCGTCGCTGGTTTATCGACCCCATTGACGGCACCAAGACCTTTGTGCGTGGCGTACCGCTGTGGGGGTCGATGATTGGTGTGGCCGAGGGCGACACGGTGCTCGCCGGCGCGATCTATTGTCCGGCGGTAGAAGAGCTGGTGACGGCGGCGGTGGGTGAAGGGTGCTGGTTGAACGGCGTGCGATGCCAGGTGTCCAGCATTGCCCGGTTGGAGGAAGCCACGCTCCTCACGACCGACGACACCTTTCGCTACAACCCCGAGCGCGCGCCGCGATGGGCCGCACTGGCTCGTCAGGCAGCCGTCGCGCGGACCTGGGGAGACTGTTACGGCTATGTATTGGTAGCCACCGGGCGCGCCGAGGTGATGGTGGATGACAAGCTCAGTCCGTGGGACGCGGCCGCGTTGATCCCGATTATTACGGAGGCCGGGGGTGTGTACACCGACTGGCGTGGCGGCGGAGCCGTGGATGGGGGCGACGGCATCGCCACAAATACCGCGCTCGCAAACTCGGTGCGCCGCCTGCTGTACCGGGCCGCAGGATAGCCAGCGCCCCGTGTCCGTGCTTCTCGTGCTTCCCGTGACTCTCGTGCTTCCGCTCTTATGAACCTCGACTTCGACAAACAAGGCGGCTTCGTCACCGTCGTATGCCAGGATCACCGCACCGGCGCGGTGCTCATGGTGGCACGGGCGGACCGGGAAGCAATCGAGCGCACCATCAGTACTGGTGAGATGCACTATCACTCTCGCACCCGCGGCTTGTGGCACAAGGGCGCGACCAGCGGGAATGTGCAGCGTGTGGTGAGTTTGACGCCGGACTGCGACGGCGACGCCGTGCTCGCACGGGTAATTCCTGCGGGACCTGCCTGCCACACCGGCACGACGTCATGTTTTGGTGACCCCGGAGCGGCGGGAGATGTGTCAGGTGTGCTCCAGCAGGTGATTGAGGCCCGCAAGGCCAGCGCAGCAGACGCCACCGAGAAGAGCTACACGCAGAAGTTGCTGGAGAACCGCAACCTGCGACTGAAAAAGCTGGGCGAAGAGGCGTCGGAGCTGGCGGTGGCGTGCGCGGATGGTGACGCGGTGCGAGCCACCGAAGAAGCTGCGGATCTGATGTACCACGCGATGGTGGCGTTGAGCGCGCTGGGGGTGACGTGGCGCGAGGTGCAGCGAACCCTCGGAGACCGCCGCACCTGAGACTGTGGCATGGTGCGGCGGGGTCCACTCGCGGACGCTGTCAGTTCACAATGAGTGTCCACAACGCGCTGTCGTTTGATGCCACGTTGTCCCAGTCATTGCCGCGGACGCGGAGCGTGTTGTTGTAGCTGCCAGTCGCCGCAGGTGCCGTAAAGAGCACGACAAACTCATACTGCGCTCCTGAGGCCAGAGCACCAACAGCGCATTGCAACGCGCTCCCATTCATCGCGCACGACGCACCGGTCGAGTTCGCAAGAAAGGTCACCCCGGTCAGTGCGGGAATGGAGAAGGTGGAGCCCGTCGAAGCCCCGGGTCCGACGTTCGTCACCCGAAAACGGCGCTCGATCGTCTGACCTGCCAGCACGGGATTGTTGGCTGACACCATGCTCACTGCCAGGTCTACGGCGGGATCATTGTCGGTGATGGCAAACACCGGTTTGGGCATTGTCCCGCCATAGGGTAACCCGGAACGCTGCAAGGTGACACGCAGCGTGTCTCCATGCGGTCCCTCGCTGGCGCCATCGTCCACCGCCGTGTACTGCACCGGTTGCGGCAGCGCAAAGTTGGCCGACGTGAACGTGAGCGCAGTCGATGCGAGTGTGAACTGGGCGCGCGCTGCGGTGAGCTGCGCGGTGACGTCGGCGCCGGTCACGGGCACGTTGAGACAGAACTGGCCGTGGCGCGAGGGCCCTCCCTCGGCGAGTGCTCCAGATGGAGACGTGGCGGTCACCCACGCCGTGGGATCGTAGCCGACGACAAACACCGAGTCTCGCCCGTAGTGTGCTCGCCAGAAACGCCCGAGCGCTGCAGGTACCTGGGCGAAGGTCTGGAATGCTCCTGGCGCATACCCCGTCTGTGAATTGCGGTCGGTGAACATGGGGAGCACCTGTCCACAGCTGCCCGCGAGCGAGGTGAAGCTGCCAACCGACTGGATCTCGAGATGACCGCCGTATCGCGCTTCACCATCGACACGCAGGCGGTCGAAGGTCGAGAGTCCACTGGCCTCCAGCTTCACCGTGGCGGCCGGGCCGAGTGTCAGGCGATCGAAGGTCAGGGTGCGGATCCCCGGTCCCGGGGAGACGAAGCCGCCATCGACCCGTACGTCACCTACACGCCCGCTGCCCGTGAGGGTGCCACCGGTCAGGCGCAACCGCCCCGTCTGGCTCCCTGCGGGCTCCGCCGTGAACACTCCGTCACGCAGTTCCGCGACTGCGCCAGGCCTGACCTCCATGGATCCGCGATTGGTGGTTGCCATTGGCCGAAAAGCGCCGAGTACCAGTGTGTCGTCCACCACCAGGCGACCCTGATTGAGGAACTGTGCCGCGTCAATATCGAGCACGCCGTCCATGCCCCTGAGTTCGCCGCGGTTGTCGAGTGTGTTCGGCGCGATCAGGCGCAACCCTTCGTCGGTCTCGTTGGGATGCAAAGTCGCCTGCAGCACGCCAAAGTTTGAGTACACCGTCCCACTGTTTGGGAGCAACGTCACCTGCATCTGATAGCCATCGGCGATCAGCTTCACATCGACATTGGCGCCAAGGTCGCCGAACAGGGTGTCATGGTCGACTTCCATGTCGATCGCACCACCCAGGCCCGTATTGGCAAGGGTAAGGTTGACGTGCTCCAGCGTGACCGACGCGGCATTGCTGCTGGCGCCGCGCAAGCCCAGTTGTCCTCCCGACCAGATGACTGCCGGTGTGTAGTTGCTGTACGTTTTCAGCCGCAGCTTTCCGGGTCCAAGCACTCGTCCCGCCACAAACTCCCAGCTCTCCCGGAGCGAGATCGTCAGGTCTTCGGCAATCAGCAAGTCCCCTGAGTTACGGAAGTCACTCACGATGGTGTTTGGTGCACTCTCCAGCTCGAGGTACCCGCGGTTCTCGAAGACACCATTTGCCTGGATGGTGCTGCTGTCCACGACCACCAGCGAGCCATCGTTGATGATGTCGCGCGCCGACAGGAAGAAGTCGTCTGTCAGCGTGAGTGAAGCCCCCGGAGGCACGACAACTTCTTCCATGACACCGAGGACGTAGCCGATACCGGGTGTGGCGGGGCGCAAAGTGAGGTTCACCCCAGGGCCGATGTAGATGCTGTCGGCCAGAAACGAGCCGTCGAGTTCGATGGTGTAGGTGCCGGGACCCGAAATGCAGACTTCATCGGTCGGCCCGGGAGCGCCGGAGGGGAGCCATTGGTACGTATCGCCCCATGTCCCATCCTCGGCGTAAAGCCAGTTCTTTTCGCAGAGCGCGGGGACTGTCGTTCGGACCACGGTGGGCACCCGAAGTTCGGTGTTGTCGCTCGGCGCTTGCGGCGCCTCCCCGCATGCTGTCAGTACGGCAACCATCGCGGCCCAGCCCAGCCTCAATACCATGCGTCCACTGTGCATCGTCGTCCCCGGAAGTCGTGAGTTCACTGGGGGAGGCGACAATCAAGTTCGGGACTGGACATTGTCTGGCAGCGCCGGCCTGATGCGCCGGGGTTATGAGCTACCCGTCGTCTCCCATGAGACGTGCGATCTCCTCACACCACGCCTCGATCGCGGGAGCGCCGCTGGTTGCTGCGCGCGGAATGGTTGGCAGTGACGTCATCCAGGGGAGCAGCTCGCCAAGTGTCGCCCACAAGTCGTCGATCCTCGAGATCATCCCGTACTCCGTGACTGCTCGCGCGCTGGCGTCCGCGACCACCGCACGACCAATCGCGATTCTCGCAAAGATCTTCCACCAGCTCTGCCACGCATTGTGTTTCGGTGGGCGCAGCTGAAGCACTCTCCACCACGCATCGGGTGCGACAACACCGTGACGCCCATCCCTCGAGGAAGAGATCGCCCGAGCCCAGGCCAGATCGCGCGTGACTCGCCTCAGGATGGAGCCGTAGCGGGTCTCCTCGGCGATGATGTGCATGGGGAGCGATTCGTCCGCCACACGGCCGAGGAATAGGGCAAGGCAGTCCGCCTTGGCACCAACACCCAGCAGCAGGCGCAGCTGGATCTGGAGCAACGCGCAGTGCGCCGTCACGGGAGTGGCCGCCGACCTGCGACTACCGTTGGGGCGAGGCGCTGGAGTGTCGAGCCACGAGGGGGGAGACAGCGCCGCACGCTGGGCGAGGTTGCGCAGACGCTGTGTAGAAATCAGCGCGTCGGACGTACCCCGCCAGGTCTCCGACGCCGAGGTGAGCCGCGCTTCGTCGAGAGCAAACCATTCGGACGCGAGCAGGAGTGCCTCGACGTCAACCACACATCGTGCCGGCCTGGCAGACGCGACACCCAAAGCAGACCACTGGCGCCACAGCAAATTCACGGCGGCTTCCGCCGCACGATCGAGCGCTCCGGCGACGCTGCTATGCACGACGAGCGCTCCGAACACGGGCGGTGACGCGCTCAAGGTCGGACTCGATACCGGCGTTGGTCCGTGAGGCCTCTGTCAGCGCGAAGTGCAGCTCCTCATCGTTTGGCGCGAGATGCAGCAGATCCTGCAGATGCCGGCCGTGCTGGCCGTCTGCGGCCGCTACAAGCTTGAAGCAGATGAGATCCCGTCGTCCAGCAAGCCCAACCCGGAGCCCCAGTCCATAGACCCGCCAGTCGATACGAGTTTCGAAGCCCGCAGGAAGACCGAGCTGCCACTCGGTAGCCACCCGCAAATCGAACCACTCGCCGGATAGGCCAAGCTCTCGGCCAACAGCATCCACTGACCTGCCCAAAACCTCGGGCAGTGGTCTCGGCGGCTTCTCCAGCCTCCCATCAGTCTGCCATGCGATTACATCCACGTCGCTCGTTGCCCGGCGAATGACGGCGCGCAGGACAAGGGCGGCCCCTCCCACGATCACAATCGAGGCCTGCTCTCCGGCGGCGTGGACGCGTTCCCCCACTTTCGTCAGAGCAAGCTCGATGCGATCGCTGGAAAGGGTCATGTCACTT
This sequence comes from uncultured Gemmatimonadota bacterium, assembly GCA_902826615.1. Classification (GTDB taxonomy): domain Bacteria; phylum Gemmatimonadota; class Gemmatimonadetes; order Gemmatimonadales; family Gemmatimonadaceae; genus RBC101. The sequence continues at coordinate 291,520 of CADEFN010000001.1, read as the reverse complement.
TAAGTACGAGGGCGAGTACTTAAAGTAACACTCACGCTACTTAAAGTACACCCAAACGCAGGATCTTCTCCATCGCTTTCCCCTTCGACAGCTCATCCACCAGCTTGTCCAGGTACCGGATCTCCTGCATCGTCCCCGCCTCCATCTCCTCCACACGAATCCCGCAAATCACTCCCGTGATCAGCGCACGCAAGGGGTTGAGACGGGGAGCTTTGGCAAAGAAGGTCTCGAAGTCGGTGCGCGCTGTCAGGTGCGCGTCGAGCGCCGCCTGGTCATAACCCGTCAGCCAGGTCATGATCGTGTCCACCTCTCCCTTCGTCCGCCCCTTCTTTTGAGCTTTGGCGATGTAGTGCGGGTAGACACTGGCAACGCTGGTCGTGAAGATTCGATGCTTGGCCATGCAACAGAGTACGACGCCACACGGCCCGCGCGGAAGACCTCACACGCGTCACCATCCGCTCACTAGCGCGGTGGTCCGGCCACGCCGTTCTCGTACAGCTCAACGCGTTCTCCCACCGTCACCCAGCCGCGGGAAATGTCGCCGGGGTCGAGTCGGTCAAACATGTAGCTCGCCAGCTTTACCTCCCGTGTCCGCGACAGCACCTCGATGGCACGCTGCCACTCACCCCGCCCGGTACAAACGAGATAGAGCGACGCCAGTCCGTCGCGCGCCCTCAGCGAATCCACCCGCACGGCGCTCCCCAGCAACGTCTCGACGCGCTGCTGCAACTCATCCGCCGCCATTGTCGAAGGACGCAGCCCCGGCACGAGTCGCACATCCATTTCCCAACGCCCCGGCTCTCCATCGAGTCGCGCGACCTGCAGGGCGCTGAAGCGCTGCGTCTGACGAAGCCGGGCAAACATGCGGGCAAAGGCGTCGGTTGTGGTCGCACGCACCACCAGCCGGAACGCACGCCCGGCCCGCTCGACCTGCCCGGCGGACACGTCTGAGGGCATGACGGGGCGCACGATGGCCGCGATTTCATCAGGCGTCATGGCCGAGCGGCGATCGTCGTATGCGCCACCCGTTGGATACGGATGAACAAAGGGCTCCGCCCAGGGACGCGGCTCCGGCGTCGCCACCACTGGCTGGGTGGGCTCCAGTCGCGACCACCGGTGCATCCGCCACGTGCCTAACGGGATGCCGGCGTTGGTCTCCGCCCAGATCGCGAACTTCACTTCCTCGCGATAGCGCGCCTCGAACACCAGATCACCGGCCTTGTTACGCCCCGTGGCCACCACGCCAATGATTGTGTCGCGCGGATTCCCGTTCTCGTCCCGATACCAGCCCTTGAGCAATCGATCGCTGATGAGGCGGCCGTCGTCGCACGAGTAATCGGTACCGTGGCGCAGTACACGCGTGCGCTCCCCGGACATGATCAGCTTCTCGATGTTGTCCGCATACTCGGCGTCGGACATCTCGAAGAACGCACCCTCCCTCCACCGAACTACCGGGTCCCGCAACTTGGCCGCCTCATACTCGGCCACATCGCCATGTTCCCGGGCCCAGCGGCGCTGTGCCGCCAGCAGGGAATCACTGCGGCGTGTGGTCAGGATCAGTGAGTCGCTCGTGCGCCCCGCGATGGTGAGCGTCTCCCAGTTGAATCGCGGAAGCCGAGTCCCAATGACCCGCGCGAACGCGGACTGCGAGAACTCGCGCACAAACTGCACACGCCAGGTTCCCGTGAGATCGGGACAGTCGCGCCCAATCGCGCCCACCACGGCCGATGGCATGGGCGACCACTCGTTGGGGTAGTTGTCACCACAGCCGGCCGACCCGAGGACAAGCGGCAGCAGGTAGAGGCCGATTTTGGTGAGTGAGCGGGTGGTGGTACGCATCCATCAGGGACGCGTCGCGTGGTCCGGCGGCAACCCGGCAGTCATCGGCGGGCTGGACGTGGGGAACCAGAGCATCAACTTCCGCTGGTCCATCTCCACAACATGCAGAAACAGCTCTCTCTCCTGCTCGGCGCCCTCGTTGCCCTCACTCAGGGCGCAGCGGTCGCGCTCGGCCAGTCACGCGAGGCCGACAACACCCTCTGGTATCGCACCCCTGCCAGCCAATGGGCGGAAGCGCTCCCCGTCGGCAACGGGCGTCTGGGCGCGATGGTCTTTGGCGGAACGGCAACCGAACGTGTGCAGCTCAACGAAGAGACGCTCTGGTCGGGTGGCCCGTACGATCCCGTGGTGCGCGGTGCGCGGGACTCGCTCCCCACCATTCGCCGCCTTCTCTTTGCGGGACGGACCGCCGAGGCGCATGACCTGTTTGGACGCACCATGATGGGGCGGCCCATCGAGCAGATGAAGTACCAGCCGCTTGGCGACCTGGTGTTCCGCTTTCCCGGTCATGAAAAGGCGCAGGAGTACCGGCGCGCTCTCGACCTGAATGCCGCGACGGTTACGGTGCGTTACAAGGTTGGCGATGTGCAGTACACGCGCGAAACGTTCGCCAGTGCGGTAGATCAGGTCATCGTTGTGCACATAACCGCTGACCGCGAGGGCGCTATCACGGGGAGTATGGAGCTGCGCGGTGCACGCAACCCGGCGCACTCCAACTACGGCACCGACTACTTCGAGATGGATGCGCTCGCGCCGGATACACTCCGGCTCACCGGGCGCAGCACTGACTACCTTGGTGTTGCCGGCCGGTTGCGGTACGAAGCGCGGGCGGTCGTACGACACAACGGGGGCTCCGTCACGGCGGGGCATCGTGCCCTGCAGATCAACGGTGCAACGAGTGTGACGGTGATTCTCGCCGCTGCCACCTCGTTTGTGGACTATCAAAACGTGAGCGCCATCCCGGCGGCGCGTGTGGCCAGCACCTTGTCCGGACTGGCCACGAAACCCATCGACGCGATGCGGCGCGACCATCTTGCCGAACATGGGCAGTGGTTCCATCGTGTGCAACTCTCGTTAGGTACACCCGACGCTGCGGTGACGGCGATGTCCACCGACGAGCGCATCCGGCGTTTTGCCGATCAGCCCGATCCCGGTCTGGCGGCGCTCTACTTCCAGTTCGGGCGCTACCTGCTCATCGCCAGCTCTCGCCCTGGCACGCAAGCGGCCAACCTCCAGGGTATCTGGAACGACAACTCCAACCCCTGGTGGGACTCCAAGTACACCGTGAACATCAATCTGCCGATGAACTACTGGCCGGCGGATGCGGCGGGGCTTCCCGAACTCCTGCAGCCACTCGATGCCCTGGTGCGGGATGTTGCGGTCGCCGGTACTGCAACCGCGCGTGAGCACTGGGGGGCTCGTGGCTGGGTGCTGCATCAGAACACCGACCTCTGGCGCTCGACCACACCCATGGACGGGCCCTCGTGGGGTGCGTGGCCCGTGGGTGGCGCCTGGCTCATGACGCAGCTGTACGATCACTACCGCTACACGATGGATGCGGCCTATCTCGAATCGATCTACGCGCTCTTGCGCGACCAGACACGATTTCTGCTCGACGTCCTGGTCACGGACCCCAACACGGGCTTTCTGGTGACGGCGCCCAGCAACTCACCCGAGAATTTTCCGGCGTCGCCGGGGAATGGGCTCTTCTTTGACGAGACCAGCGGGCTCGAGCTGACGGCACGCACCATGGCTGCCGGCCCTACCATGGATATGCAGATTGTGCGCGCTGTGTTCGCGGATTTCGCTGAGGCCGCTCGTCGGCTCGGGCGCGATAGCGTGATGATCGAGGAAGCGGTTCGTGCCCGCGCGCGTCTGGCACCCACCAAAATCGGGAAACACGGACAGATCCAGGAGTGGCAGGAAGACTGGGAGGACCTCGAGCCCCAGCACCGCCACAACTCGCATCTCTGGGGTCTCTATCCCGGTTCCGAGATCACTCCCGGCGCGACGCCTGCCCTCGCACGCGCGGCAGCCGTCACCCTCGATCGTCGCGGTACTGGTGGATGCGGCTGGTCGTACGCCTGGCGCATGGCCCTGCGTGCTCGCCTGCTCGATGGGGCCGAGGCACTCGCGCAGTTCCGGGGGCATCTGGTGAAGTCGTCGCTGGTGAACTTCTTCTCGTTATGCGGTCGTGCGCTGCAGGTGGATGGCACACTGGGCACAGTGGCCGGGATGAGCGAGCTGCTCCTGCAGTCGCATGACGGAGTATTGCGACTGCTGCCCGCGATCCCCGACGAGTGGCGCGACGGTCAGGTGAGCGGGCTGCGAGCGAGAGGTGGGTTCGAAGTGGGAATGACCTGGCAGCAGGGGCGGATCACGACGGCGTCCATCCGCTCACTCGCCGGGGAGCGACTCTCAGTGTCGGGGCGCGGGGTCACAGGCGTGACGGAGAATGGTCGAGCGGTCCGCTTCACACGTACGGAAAGCGGCACTGTCGCCTTTCCGACTCGAAAGGGAGCTGAGTATCGTCTGGTGATTGCCCGCTGACGGCGGGCCCGTCCGCGATTGTTGACCGTTTTTGCGCGAAGATGCGCAACGGTGACTCAGGGGCCGACTCCAGGTCCCCGGGCAGCAAACGATCTGCGGACGAGGAAACCGGCGAATGGCTCGCAACGTGTTGGTATGTCTGACGATGTGGATATGTGGCGCATGCTCCTCCGGATCGCCGGGCACACAGCCGCCACCCCCTCCAACCACGCCAACCCTCGTCTCCATCTCGGTCGCGCCCGACACACTCGTACTCGCCGCCGTTGGCGCCACCGGCCAACTCACTGCCACCGTGCGGTCCACCGCGGGCGTGGTGGCGAACCCCACCGTCGCGTGGACCAGTGCTAACCCGCTGGTAGTCACGGTGAGCGGAACCGGCACAACGGCCACGGTCACCGCGGTCACCGGCGGGACCACCCGCATCACGGCCACTACCGGGAGTTTGTCTGCATCCAGTGTGGTGGTCATCCGCTCGCTCGCTCCCACGGTGCCCGCCTTCGACTGGCGACTCGTGGGTGCGGTGCCGGTGACCGGCACGTACGGCAATAACCGTTGGGTTGCACTCGCCACCGGCGCTGCATTTGTCAGCACGGACGGCGCGTCGTGGGAGCGATACACGGCGTCATCGTCGTTTACGCCGGTCGAGGTGGTCTGGACCGGGACACGCTTCGTGGCAATGGGCTTTCCCGGTGTTGTGACCAGCAACGACGGCATCACCTGGACACCGGCCACCGGGATTGGTCAGTCACCCGGCTCGGCCACCTTGCGGCGTTCGATTGTGTGGACGGGGAGCGAGCTGATTGCCAGCGACAATGGCAATCTCTTCCGTTCGCCTAACGGGACCACCTGGACGGCGATCCCCGGTATCCCGACCAATGGCGTGGTGGATCTGGTGTGGACTGGAGCCACGCTCGCCGGAAACGTGGGCGCTGCGAGCGGCCAAACTGCAGTGAGCAGCGACACGGGGCGCACCTGGCGGGTGAGCCAGGGGCTGCCGTCCGATCTCGCCGGTCCCGGGCTGGCATGGGACGGCACCCGCTTTGTGAAATGGCGGGGGCGAGCCTTTGGCACCAGTGCCGATGGATTGGTGTGGCAGGAGTTGGCGACGACGGTAACATGGCCCATCTCCGGTACACGAGGCGCCGCCGCGCCGGTGGAAGACATGGTGTGGAGTGGTGACCGGTACGTGGCACTCGTACGCCGCAGCTTCAACGGCGTCACGCTTGATGGTGGTGCCATCGTCACCAGTCCCGACGGCAGACAGTGGACCGAAGTGGCGACTGGCGCCCATGGTCTGCTTCGCAACGTGGTGCGCACCACCGCGGGCTTGTTTGTGTTCGGCGCGGCCACACTGCAATCCGCACGGGGAGACACGTGGACCATGCGCCTCACCGAGATGCAGGTGCCGGAGCGCGCCATCACCTGGTCAATCGATCGATTTCTCGTGCTCGATGGTGAGGGACTGCTAGTAAGCCGAGATGGGCAGGCATGGGAACGCACCCTCGTGCCAACGCTCTCGGCGGACGCCGTTGTCACATGGAATGGGTCGCTGTACATCATTGGGGCGTCCAGTGGGCGCATTTTCACGAGCCCGGACGGCGTCACATGGACCACGCGACAGAGTGGCATGTCGGACAACATCCGCGACATCCTTTTTGCCAGCGGTCGTGTGGTCGCCATGGGGCAAGCCGGTGCGGTGACAACCAGCACCGACGGCATCACGTGGAGCGGCCGAACGCTCGTGGCGCGCCAGCTGCAGGATCTGGAGTGGACGGGGCAGCGATTTGTGGTGTCGGCAAGTGATGTCACCCTGTCGAGTCCCGACGGGCTCACCTGGCAGACATCGGCCGCACTTCCCTCTCCGGTGACACACCTGGTCTGGACCGGTGCGGAGTTGTTAGGCATGAATCGCTCGCGGGTGGTCCGTTCTCCCGATGGGCTCACCTGGACGCTGGCCGGCGACATCGATCAGAACGCATCGAACATCAAGACAGAAACCATCACGCGCGTTGGCTCGGTGCTTGTGGCGTGCCAGGTGTTGTCGGCCAATCTGCTCTACAGCACGGACGCGCGTCTGTGGGTCACCGCCGCCACTCCTGAGCCCATTCCCTCGCCATGCAGTTCAGTGGCGTGGAGCGGACAGCAGCTGCTGGTGCGCCGTTTTCAGGGGCTCGAGGTGGGTTCGGTTCGCAGACCGTAGCTGGACCACAGGGGTTCCCACCTTCCGTTCAAAAAAGAAATCTCCCGGCGCGGCGTTATCGTCCTTCCAGCACCGCAGGGAAGGTCTCGCGCAGAATACCCGAAATGGCCTCCCGCGTGGCGGCATCGAGCGGCCGCTTCAGAGGTGAGTTCGCCGTGCCTTGCACTACGGCGACGATCATGCCGTACACCTCTTTGCGCGCGACGGGCGGGAGTTCCCGAATTCCATCGGAGTACACAAGAAAACTCAGCGGATACCTGAACAACCTCTGGCGCAGGTCGAAGTCACGCAGCGAGCGACCCTGGGAGTCGCGAGGTCCAGGGCGCACGAAGTCAGTGACAAACGACGTACTGCCAGATACCTCGGCACTGAGTGGCGCTTCGTCGTCAAAAAAGAGTGCCTGCACCAGACGGCGAGAGGCCGTCTGCAGCGCCAGTGTGGCTGGGAGTCCGCCCGGTACCGTGTCGGGGTCGCCAGGGAACTGCCGTCTGGCCTCCGCGACGGCGGCGTGGACACGGGTCACGAGGTTGTGCACGGACGCCTGATGAACCAGCACCATCAGCGCTACCAGATCGCTCTGTCCGCTCAGATACGCCTTGGTGTCGAAGTAGTCGGCAAGCGTCGTGCGCTGGCTCTCCGAGGTCAGGTCGATCTGCGAGCGATACCGTGTCTTGTCCACCTCGTGATTGAGCTTTGGTGAACGCACGTTGCCCGAGTGCCCGGCGGGTCCATGGGAGCCCGTGACATACCAGCCTCCATAACGCTGGGCGAGTGGAGTGGCATCGCTCATGGGTTCGTCCTGCACTCCCATGATCGGATAACCAAGCCGATCGGAGATGGTGGACAGCGTCATGAGACCTGGAACACCCATCGTCACCTTTGACTCGTGGCACATCAGACACTGCCGCCCCTCGCGCTGAAAGGCTGGCGGTTTGGACCCGTCCTGGTTGAGCGTATAAAACACTGCACCCTGCGACGGGTGCATCGACGCGATCTCGAGGAAGTGGCTCTCCTGGACGTAGCCGATGTAGACGTCGTCGCTGAAGTAGAGGGCCCGCGGCGACCAGGGCGCGATTTTGTCAGTCTGGAGCGACGTGCGGGAGAAGACGAGTCCCTGAGTCGAAACCGGGATGTCGAGGGCCCGCAGGAGCGACGGCAGGAACCCGAAGGTGGAGTCGAAGGCAAGTGTGACGGCTCCTCGATTGATCTGCTCTTGCAAGCGAGCGATAGGGTCCGCGACGGCCACCGGCGGGGGCGCAGCGGGTGGTGATGACCGGGGCTGCCGAGGAGGCAGCATGGCCACGGTGCTGGCGACGAGGCCGGCGAGAAACACGAGCGGAGCGACGCGGAGAGCCTTCATTGAGCAGTCGAAGAGGCCTCAACTTTTCATCCGTGCCAAGAGGGGCACAAGTCGCAGATTCCCTTCTTGATTCGCGGGGACGTAACAGCGTCACCCAGCTCATCCACGACGAATTGATGACACCGGGGACAGTATGATGACGCTCCTCGGCCCTTACGGCGACAAAGTGGGTGATGTCCGTTGGCGTCCACCCTTGCGCATTCGGCGACGCCGAGCCGATCGTATGTCCATGCCTGCCGCGTTGGACCGGTACTACACACGAGAAGAAGTACTCGCACTCCCGGACGACGGGATGCGCTACGAACTTGTGCATGGGGAGCTGCTGGTGAGCCCCTCGCCCCGGTTTCGTCACCAGGCGGCGGTTCTCGAAGTTGCGACGGCGCTCCGGCAGTACGTCCGTCGTCACCAACTTGGCGTGGTCGCGATCTCGCCGGCCGACCTCTCGTTTGGCCGGAACGATCTCATTCTCCAGCCTGACGTGTTTGTCATCTCGGACCTCAGCGCACGGGGTCTGGAGTGGGGCCACGTGCGCAAACTATCACTTGTCGTTGAGGTGCTGAGCCCATCGACCTCGCGCTACGACCGGTTCACCAAACGCCGACTGTATCAGGAGCTTGGCGTGCCGGTCTACTGGATCATCGATCCGGACGAACAGCGAGCAGAGGTGTGGACCCCCGAGGCGACGGCGCCGGTGTACGAGTCCGAACGTCTGGTCTGGCAGCCCCACGGAGCTGCGGAAGCGCTGGTGATCGAGCTTTCAGCGCTCTTCTGAGCTAGCGCCTACCACCGCTCCATGCTCGCCTTCGGCAACTTGCTCACGTCGCCGATATATGCCCACTGCACATCCCGTATCCACCGCTGCGCCACCCGCCGGATATCCCCCGGCGTGATCGAACGCAGCTGCTCCTCGAAATGACCTACCGCGCGAATGTCACCCTCGAACAGGAACGACTTCGCCAGAAAATCCGCCTGCTCCGTGTTCGTCTCGTTCTCCAGAAAGAACTGCGTCAAGAACTGGTGAATCAGGCGACTCAGCCCCTCCTCGCTCACCTCGCCCGTCCGCACACCCGCCAGCTGCTGACGCATGAGATCCACCGTCTGCGCCGGGGACGCCGCCGTCACATACAACCCACCCCCGCTGATCGCCCGGTCAATAAAGGGCGCGTCGACGGCATACGTGAGGTTGCGCCGCGAGCGAATCTCACTGAAGAACTGCCCCCCAAGCACTGCGGTCGCGATCCGTAGTGCGTAGTAGTCCTTCGTACCAGCCGGGGGCCCCGCATAACGACCGAGGATATAGTTGGTCGGCAGGTCACGCTGCAGACCAAACGCCGACGCCTTCCGGCGTGGCAAGGTGTCGGGCAGGGTCCAGGTGTACGCACCCGCCGGCAGCTTGCCGAGCGAGGAGGTGATGAGCCGCGTGATCTTGTCGCGTGTGATGTTGCCAACGACCACCAGCAGCATACGCGATTTGACAAACTGTTCTGTGTGGTACTTGCGCAGATCGGCGATCGCAATCTTTCGAAGCGAGGCTGCTGTTCCGGTGGCGGGCACCGCGTACGGATGGCCATCGTACGCCAGCGAATCGGCCAGAAACTCGGCCAGCGCATCGGGGTTGTCCTGCCGCTGACTCACCGCCAGCAGATACTGCTGCCGCGCCAGCTCCACTTCGCCAGGATCGAGCGTCGGCTCCATGACACGGCTGGCAAAGACAGCCCAGGTGGAGTCGAAGGTGGCGCGCGTGGCGCGAATGCCGAGCGAGGTCCAGTCATGTTCGGAACCGATCACGATGCCGGTGCCGAGCCGCGCCATGGTGCGACGCAAGCGCTCGCGCGAATAGGTGCGGGTGCCACGTTCGCTGGCATCGAGCAGCAGCAGCTCGATCCCCGCATTGTCCCACGACACCTGCCGCACCCCGCCTAACAAGTAGAGGTTGGCCACCACCATGTCGCCACCCGACGGCCGGTGGATCACCTTGATCCCCGCCACATCAAACTGCGTGGTGGCGCTATCGGCGGTCGCCTGTGCCAGCGCGGCCGGCACGATACCCACCATGCTCAGCACAACAGCCACAAGACGCCGCATCATTGCACGGCCCTCGGCAGCAGGTCGGCCTTGGTGAGACCCAGAGCTTTGCGGGCTTCAGGATGGATCAGCACGCCGGTAATTCGTGGTTTGCCGATGATGTACTTCTTTGCGTACGCCTGCAGATCCTGCGCAGTCATCTTCGCCATCGTGTCGATGTACCCCATGTAGTATTCGAGGTCGGCCACACTCCACCAGAAGCCCAGCGTATGGGCGAAGTCGCTGGCGCGGTCCATGCCGAAGGCCGTGCTCACCGCCCGTTCGGCCTTGGTGGACTCCACGGCATCGTTGGTGAGGTAGCCCGGATCGGCGAGCTGCGTGAGCTCCTTGTCGAGCGCCGCCAGTGCTGCCTTCAGTTTGTCCGGTGTGGTCTGGCCCTGCACCGAAATCGGCCCGACCTGGTCGAGGGTGTAGTAGTTGAACCCGACTGCCGAGAAGAGCCCGGTGTCGACCAGACGTTTCTGGAAGGTCGAGACCGACTGGTTGATGGCGTCGGAGAAGACGTCAGCCGCAAAGGTGGCGGCACGATCCTTACGGACACTCGGCCCCTGCCACATGACGTACACCGTGACCGCATTCACCGACTCCTCGGTGATGATGGCATCGTTCCCTGTGAGTGCGGGAATCGGGGGGATTGGATCGGTCTTGAAAGGATCGGGGCCCGGCTTCCAGTCGCCGAAGGCAGCCTCAGCCAGCGTGAAGATCTCGGCGGGCTTCACGTCGCCCGTGACGATCAGTACCGAGTTGTTGGGGATGTAGTACTTCTTCTGAATGGCACGCAGCTGCTCGGGGGTCACCGTCTGAAGCACCGATCGTTCGCCAATGATGTTCTTGCGTCCGAACTGACCGGGATAAAGCAGTTTGTGCAAATCGTTCTGAAAGGCAAACCCGGGGCTCGATTCATTCCGGTCGTATTCGCCGAGTACCACCTGGCGCTCGCTTTCCAGTTCTTCGCGCAGGAATTTCGGTGTGCGCAGCGCGGCCGCCATCAGTTCGATCGCCCCACCCACGCTGTCCCGCGGAAGCGTCATGTAATAGTTGACGCGCTCTTCCTGCGTGGTCGCGTTGAACACCGCCCCCAGCTCCGACGCTCTCGACACAAATTCGTCCGGGCGCGGCAGTTTGTCGTTAGCCTTGAAGAACATGTGCTCGTACATGTGGGCCAGCCCCTCGAACCCCTTGCTCTGGGTGAAGGAGCCATTGCGCACATTGATCTCGACCGTGGCGAGCGGGACTCCATGGTTCTCGAGGACGATGATCTCCATCCCATTGGCCAGGGTCTTCGTTTGCAGCACCTTCTCCAGCTCGGCCCGCTGGGCCGCGAGGAGTGCTGGTGCCAGCAGGAGAGCGACGGCTGTTGCGCGTCGGGTCCAGCGTCCCACCATGTTCAGCATGCCTGACAAGCGTGTGCTCCTTGTTTCAGAAAGAGAGGTGATGCCACGACCGGCTGGCGGCTGGATTGGGATAGCCGCTCCCGCCAGATTCACGACATGACCACTGTTGAACGCGCTCTCGCGAACTTTCGTGCGTCGGCACGGACCTTCCTCGATCCGCAGCGCCTGCGCTCGGACGCACCCCTGGCTCCGTACACCACATTCCGGATTGGTGGTCCCGCCGACCTCCTGTACGATGCCACCTCGGCGGACGACCTGGCAAACGCGGTCATTCTGGCGCGGGAGCTGGATGTGCCGCACTTCGTCCTCGGACTTGGCGCCAACATCCTGGTGGGGGACAAGGGGTTCCGGGGAGTGGTGGTCCGCAACCAGGCCGCCGCCCACCGATTTGTGGACGACACCCGGCTCTGGGCCGAGAGCGGGACCACCTGCAAGGATCTCATTTTCGCCGCGATTGGCGCCTCCCTGAGTGGGCTGGAGCACTACATCGGCATCCCGTCCACTGTGGGCGGGGCCGTGTGGCAGAACCTTCACTTCCTCTCCCCGGCGCCTGAACGTGAGCGTACGATGTTCATCGCCGAAGTCGTGGAATCGTGCGAGATTCTCACCGAGGAGGGCCAGAGGAAGGTGGTGGGGCCGGACTACCTGGCGTTCGGGTACGATGAAAGTGTGTTTCACCATCGGCAGGACATTGCGCTCGCGGTGACCTTCCGCCTAACGCCGGGTGATCCGGCGGTGATGCACCGGATTCTGCAGGAGAACCTCAGCTGGCGGGGCGCACGGCATCCCTGGCTCGAGATTCATCCCAGCGCGGGTTCGATTTTCAAGAAGATCGAGGGCGTGGGCGCGGGACGTCTGGTGGATCAGTGCGGACTCAAGGGATTCCGCATTGGCGGGGCACAGATTTCGCACATGCATGCCAACATCATGGTGAACCTTGGCCACGCCACAGCCGCTGATGTCCGCGCGTTGATTGCCCACGCGCAGGAGGCCGTGCAGACAAAGTTCAATCAGCAGCTGGAACCGGAGATCGGGTTTATCGGGGAGTTCTGAAGGGTCGCCCATTGGGGGCGGCGCAAACCGAGGAGAACAGGAGGAGGGGATGGGATACACTGCCACGCAGGCCGCTGACGAAATTCTTCGCGTCGCCAGCCACTTTCTGAACCTGAAAGAGACGGCCAACAACGCCGCCTGGGACGACCCCGACACCGCGGGGGAAGACGCCGCAGCAAAAGAACTACTGCAGCTGCTCCAATCCGTCGGGTGGCAGACGGGGTGGCCTTATTGCATGGCCTTCTGCAAGGCCGTCTACATGCGGGCCTACACCAACCTGGGCGCGTCTCCCGAGGTACTCAAACTCATCTCGCAGCGTTTTAACGCCAGCGTGATGCAGAGCTACACGGCGAGCGGCAAGTATGCACAGAAGAAGGTGCCGGTGCCGGGCGCGATCTTCTTCATGCAGAAGGGAGACACGGGCACGGGCCACGCAGGGCTCGTGGTCACACCCGGGCAGGTGAACTTTTCCACCATCGAGGGAAACACCAGTCCATCACCGGCGAGTGCACAGGCCGATCGTGAAGGTGACGGCGTCTACAAGAAGGTCCGCTCGCTCGACTTCAAGAAGAAGCCCGGACTCTGGCTACGTGGGTTCCTGCATCCCATGGGCTCGGACGAAGTGGAGAAGTTGCGACCGGTGAAGCGGTAAGCAGGTCAGCATGAGGGGCGCCAGAGATTGGCGCCCTTCACTTTTTACCGTCGCTGCAAGAACGCGCCGATCGCCTCCGTCCCTTCTCTCAGCTGGGCCATCGACGACGTGTATGACATCCGGATGTGTTCGGTCGCGCGATGCACACCGAAATCGCGCCCCGGCGTCACCGCAACGCCCGTCGCCTGCAGCAGTTCAGTGGCAAAAGCCCAGCTGTCGTGTGAGTGGGCGGTGATGTCCACGTACACGTAAAAGGCGCCATCCGGCTCGCAGGCCACGCGCAGTCCCATCGCATTCAGCGTGGGCACCAGAAAGTCGCGGCGGGCCTGGAGCTCCGCGCGCTGCTGCTCGAAGATCGCCGTGCTCTCGGGCTCCAGCGCGGCCACACCCGCCCATTGCGATGGCGCCGCAGGACAAATAAAGAAATGCGCCTGCATGCGTTCGATGGCCGGGACATACGCCGCCGGCGCCACTAGCCAGCCGAGCCGCCATCCGGTCATGCAGTAGTACTTGGAGAAGGAGTTCACCACAAACACATCGTCACCCAGCGACAACGCCGAGGGTGGGCGGTGTCCGTAGGTGAGTCCGTGGTAGATCTCATCCACCAGCAGCACTCCACCGCGGTCACGCACCACCTGATGGATGGCGGCCAGCTCCTCGTGCGGAATGGTCGTGCCGGTAGGGTTGGACGGTGACGCGATCATGACTCCTCGCGTGCGCGGGTTCCAATTGGCCGCAACCAGTTCGGCCGTCAGCTGGAATCGCGTGTCGGCGCCCACGGGCACCAGGCCGGCAGACGCGCCGCAGGCAAGCAGGCAGGCCCGGTTCGACGGATAGGCCGGATCGGCCATCATGATTTCGTCGCCCGGTTCGGCGATGGCCGAGAAGGCCAGGGTAAGTGCTCCAGACGCGCCGGCGGTCACGAGCACTCGGGACTGGTCGACTTCCACTCCATACCGCTCGCGATAGTGTTGCACGAGGGCGCGGCGAAGCGGGGGAATCCCCATCGGCATGGTGTAGTGCGTTTCGCCGCGGAGCGCCGCCTCCATTGCAGCGCGAATCACACGCTCAGGAGTGGTGAAATCGGGCTCACCCACACACATCAGGATGGTGCGTCCCTTCTCTGAGAGGGCGAGCGCCTGCCGATAGATGTCGACCGCGTAAAAAGGCTGGATCTCGCGGGCGCGGGTGGAGAGGAAGGGTGCGGGTGTGGTGGTCATTGGCGGGGCGGGCCGAGGCGTCAATCAAGTTAAATCGTTCCCCGGACTTGATCGGAGGCCCAGTGTTTTGTGGCGCAAAATCAAACAGCAGGCTCTGGCGAAAGCCCCCGCCCGCACCGTATTTCCGCCCGCAATGTCTCTCACCTCACGCGTCCTCCTTGCCCTCGTCGTTGGCCTCGCGGGCGGCATCCTGTTGGAGCCCGTGGCCACCGCCACACCGTTCGCCGAGTTCATCCGGGGGGCAGAGGTTGTGGGTGCACTCTGGGTGAATTCCATCCGGATGACCGTCGTCCCGCTGGTGGTCTCACTCCTCATTACCGGAGTGAGCTCGGCGGCGGACCCGGCAAAGGTGCGACAAGTGGGAGGTCGCTCCTTCCTCACCTTCTTCGGTCTCCTTGGCCTGGCAGCGCTGGTGGGACTTTTCGTGGTGCCACTGCTTTTCACCTGGCTCACCATCGACCCCGCCACCAGCGCCACGCTGCGCGAAAGTGCTACACGTGGCGTGCAGGAAGTGGCTGACGCTGCGAAAAACATCCCGACCTTTTCGCAGTTTCTGGTCAATCTCGTCCCCACCAATCCCGTCAAGGCGGCGGCCGATGGCGCCATGCTCCCCCTGGTGATCTTCTCGATCGCCTTCGGATTCGCCGTGCTCAAACTCGACACCGAAAAGCGTGCGCCGGTGTTGGGTTTCTTCAAGGCGCTGGCCGACGCCATGCTGGTGGTGGTGCGCTGGATCATCGACCTCTCACCCATCGGTGTCTTCGCACTGATGGTGCCCCTCGCCACCAGAGCGGGGCTCGAGACCGCTGGGGCGCTCACCTATTACATGGTGGCGATAGCTGCGGGCTGCACCATTCTCGCGCTCGTTGTCTACCCCGTGACCTCGATATTCTCGGGTATCCCGGTGATGCGATTCGCACGAGGCGTGCTCCCGGCGCAAGCGGTCGCGGTGAGCACCAGTTCGTCACTGGCCTCACTCCCCGCGTTGATCGAAGGCGCAGAACAGCGGTTGTCGTTGCCCAAATCGGTCACGAGTGTGGTGCTCCCGCTAGCCGTCTCGACGTTCAAGATCACATCACCCGTCATGTGGACCACGGCGGCGCTTTTTCTCGCGAGACTGTACGGTGTTGATGTCACCTTCACCGATCGTCTCACGATTGCCGCGACGGCGCTCCTGTCGAGCTTCAGCGTGCCCGGTATTCCGCACGGGTGGCTGCTGTTGCTATCGCAGGTGCTGGTGGGGATTGGTGTGCCGGTGGATGGTGTGGCACTGCTCTTTGCCGTCGACGTCATCCCCGACATGTTTGCCACGACCATGAACGTCACGGCCGATATGGCGGCGGTGAGTATTGTCGCGCGTGGCGCCCCAAAAGACGAATAGCTCCGCGACGTCAGCTGGCGTCAGATAATCTGCCCGAAGTCGACGCGCAGCTTCCAGCGCCCCTCGCGATCCACCGGCCGCGCCACCCCGACACCTATCGCTCCTCCCACAAAGCGGAGGCCGATGGTCACGGATGTGCGTACACCGTCAGTAGGCCGCGCGATGGGAACAACGAGCGCCCCGAACCCGCCACTGCCGACCACGCGAGTACCCAGCAGGAGATTCGCATACCTGGCCTGATCGTTTGACAACGTCGTCCAGGCACTCTGCGCCCCAACGGCAAACGCGGGCGACAACCCCGGGAGAATCCAGCGCCCCAACCGCATCGGACCCTCGAATACGGGAAAGCGCCACATCGCCAGGGTGCGCCCCACCACGGCGCGGTCACCGACAAACTCCTTGTAGCCGTACCCCTGCAGGTTCTGATTCTGACCGAGTTCGTAGAGCTGTTGCGGGGGCACACCGCCGCCCCACACCGCGCCCGCATCGGCACGCCCCACCACACTCAGCCGCCCACGATTCTTCCGTCCCACCAGACGCGCATCCACGCGGGTATATCGCAGATCACCGGCTGCGTGTTCCATGGTCAGCAGTCCGCCCACCCCCGTGCGCATGAACTCCGCGTTGACATCCGGGCGCCACTCCAGCGCACTCCAGGTGCGCCAGTACGTGCCCTCGCGCACCCCGCGATTCTCGCGAAAGCCGGAGTCTCCCCGAAAGACGCCCCGGGACAGGTTGCGCACCGCACCCTCATCACGCGCGGGTCCCGTCTCCAGCCGCCAGATACTCTGCGAACGACCAATACGGCGATGGACCCCAAGTGCGGCCACATAGCGGTCCACGTAGTCGTAGTTGTCCTGCCCGAACACCGCGCCTAACGTCGACCCGCTGTCGAAGGTGCTGCGAAAGTCGTTGGTGATGTCCAGCGAGCGCCCGGCCCGCGCCACGCCGGTCCAGTTCCCGCGTGCCAACTCTGCACTGACACGCCCGCGAACGGTTTGCTCGCTCCACGCCCAGCCGGCGTTCCCTCGCAGGGTCAGTCCGGGGAAGGCGTCGCGAAAGCGAGTTTGCACGCCCCAGCCGGTAAAGAGCCCTTCGACGCGGTTCACTCGTACCGCGTCCATGACCCGTTGCACCCGAAAGTTGGTGCGTGCCCCACCCGTCGGTCGCCAGATATCGGGGGCGATGTCGTCGAAGTCATTGGCATGAATACCCTCCGACAACACGCCAATATCCCGCTGCCAGCTCGCAAATGCGGCCAGCGAATCTGGCGGAGCGAGCGCGAGTCTGTATGGCATCGAGATCAGGGAATCCGAGTCGAGTGCCACAACCAGGGTGTCGTTGATTTGATGCCGCTGGTATCGCGACACAATCCGAAAGACATTCCGCGAATCGGTGGCCGCCGTCCATGCCGCTTGTGCCTCAAAGCGCTGATACGTCGGCAACCAATACTCCCCCTCGAACTCCCCGTTCTCCAACTCCACAAAGGCCACCGCCTCAAACCCGCTCGCAGCAAAGGCCAGCGAGACGAGTGACCGTGTTGGCGGCGGGGCGACGAAGTACCCGCGCATCCGCACCAGGTGATGACGGGTGGCGTCGATGTCGAGTTCACCGCGAAACCGGAGTGTACGTGCCCCAACACCCGCTCGCGGTTCGACCTGTACCCTGACAATAGGCAACTCGCGATCGCCGAAGCGCATGGTCACGACCGTATCGCCACCGGCAAACCGATAATAGGTGTCGCGGTCGCTGGCGAGGGGATGGATCGCCAGCGTCGGCCGCCGCTCCGCGCTCCGGCGTGCGGCCCTCGAGGTATCGCGCCCGAAAAGAATCGACAGCCGGTCGCCATACAAAATCGGCACCGCCCAAGGCTGCCGAAGAAAACTCAACGACGAGAACTGCACCCCAAGCGATTGATTGCGATACCCCGCAACTCGCTGCTCGAACTCCCCGGGACGACGCCACCGCACATCGCTCTTGATCTGCTCCAGGGAAAACACGCCCTCCATGCCCTCGGCACGACGCGTCACAATGCCGATCTCGCTCTCGGCACTCGCCCGATACGACCGCAGACCGGCGGGAGGTGTGCGATTGCGCAGGGACGCTTCGTTCACGAAGCCACGAAGTGCCTCGGACGCGTAGACAGAATCGGCGGCGGCGATTTGCGCTGCAAGCAGAAAGACGATCACATGACCCTGGAGAGGTAACCCGCGGATGTACGCCGGCCTCAGGCGGATGAGCCGAACGCCAACTCCGTACGCCAGGCCGCTCTCCGAAGTTCCCCTATTGCGCTCGCGTACGGTGGCGTGTGACACGCCACCCAATCAGCAGGGCAAGTGCGACCACAACGCCCCACTTCACCTCCGGAGCCACCATCCATCCCCCAAACGCGCTCCCCGCACCGGTAAAGGCAACCGCGCCGGGCAGGATGCCGAACGCCGTGGTGAGGAGAAAGCGGCGACGCGGGACCCGCGATACGCCCGCCACATAGTTGAGCAGATGAAAGGCCACCACGGGGGTGAAGCGCAGCACCAGGAGTTCGGCCGCTGTCGATTCCTGTCCGATGGCCGCCAGACGCTGGCGCGAGCGCTCACTGAACAGCCGGGTACCAAATCGCTGCTGCAGCACGTCACCGAGCTCGTAACTCACCACGGCACCAATCATCGCGCCAAGCCAGGTGACCACCGAACCGCCCACCACACCGAGCACCGCGCCATTCACCAGCGCTGGCAGTTCCGCAGGCACCGGAATAATTGCGCAGACAACCATCACACAGAGACAGACCGGGAACGCCCAGGGCCCGAGCCCCTGCAGCGCGGCGATGAACGCGTCGACGGACACCTACACGGTGTCGAAGTACTGCTCGATGCGCTTGCGCATGGCCGCATCGGGAACACGCCCGCGCGCTGCGGCGATGTTGTCCATCAGGTACTCCATCTTGGCCGTCCCGGGGATGGCGGCCGTAACACTCGGGTGTGACACGATGTACTTGAGGAAAATCTGCGCCCAGCTGGTGCAATCGATTTCCTTCGACCAATCGGGCAGGGGACGACCCTGCACCTTCTGGAAGACACTCGTGCGCCCGAATGGCAGATTGACGAGCACACCCATCCCGCGGTCGGCAGCCAGCGGAAGAATGCGCTCCTCGGCGCCGCGGTTGTCGATGGCGTAGTCCACCTGGATGATATCCATCGTCTCATCCTTCATCAGTTGCTCAAACTCGGCGTACTGACGGTCCGACGACGTGGTCATGCCGGTGTAGCGGATCTTCTTCTGCGCCTTGAGATCCCGCAGCATGGGCAGCAACGCCTTGGTGCCACCAAGGTTGTGTACCTGCATGCAGTCGATCATCGAGGAGCCGAATCGCGCCATGGACTGCTCGATGCTCTGCCCCGCCGCCGCGACGTCACCCGTGCGTGAGGAGACCTTCGTGGCAAGGAAGAGTTTGTCGCGATTGCCCAGCTGCTTGATGAGGTCGCCAGTGACCGTCTCGGCCGCGCCGTACCCCGGGGCGGTGTCGATGAGTTTGCCACCGAGTTCGGGGAACCGCGCGAGGACCGCCTTGAGCGGGTCACGTTCGGCAGGTGTGGCACCCACATCGTAGCGCCGCGCCGTCCCGATACCGATGACCGGGATACGCTCCCCGCTCGAGGGAATCGGGCGGGTGTTGAGCGGCGACTGCAGCAGTGCCTCGAGCGCCGAGAGCCATGATGGCGCTGCGGCGACACCAGCGGTGGCAAGGAAGGCAGAGCGAAGTGCGTCGCGGCGCGAAGGATGTGTCATTGGCTGGTGAGTCGAGTGTCCGAATGCTGACACGAAGGAAGGCTGAGGTCCAGCGTCTTGCTGCCCTCGTCGGCCGTTATGGTCTTACCCCGCCCGCGTAGAACCCCGTCAGATCACGCTTGAGGGCCCGCAACTGCTCCGGGATGATGTACATCATGTGCCCACCCTCGTAGTACTTCATCGTCACCCGCTCGCCATACGTCGGCTCGTAGCCCAGGTGATCGAAAGTGTATTCGGTGCCACCAAAGGGTGTGGCGAAGTCATAGTAGCCGTTTGCTACGAATACACGCAGCGCCGGGTTCCGCGCCATCGTCGCGCGCAGGGACTCGACCAGGTTGAGATACCGGTTCTGAAATGGACGATAGTCCCACGGTTGCACCTGACCACTGGTGAAATACGGCACCTCGCTTTGGTAGCCGAGCTCCTTCTTCACATAGTCGAGAAAGAGGGCGGAGTAGGGACCGGTGAGTGCGTGGTTCGACGGATCGAACTCCTGGTCTTCGCCCGCGTCGTCAGCGTCGAGTGCGGTATATCGTCCGTCGAGTCGGCCAATCATCACACCACGATCGCGCAGTAGTTCTTTCCGGAATCGCGGGTCGGTCACGCGCAGATTCGACTGCTCGATGTACTCCACCGACAACCCGCTGTACCGAGCCACTTTCTGCGCGATCGCTTTGCGTTCGGCACTCGTCAGGCGGCTCCCCTTTACGAGCGCCTGGAGATACTCGCCAAAGGCAAAGGTGCGCGCCTCGTCAACCGTCTTCTTCAGGTCGCCTTGCAGTTCGGGCGCGAGCTTCTTGTGATACCAGGCCGTGGCGGCCATCGTCGGCAGAAAGTTCGCGTAGGGATAGTCATTCCCCGGCACGTATCCCTTGCTCTGGTAGTCGAGAATCGACGACACCAGCACGATACCGTTGAGCTCGACGCCATGTCGCGTCTGCAACTCTTCGGCAACCCCAGCCGAACGCATGGTGCCATAACTCTCACCCAGCAGAAACTTGGGCGAACGCCAGCGCTCAAAGGTGTTCAGGTACACCCGAATGAACTCGGCCACCGACTCGATGTCGCCACGAACACCGGTGAACTGGCTCAGGGCTTCTCCCTCGGCCGCGCGGCTGAACCCCGTGTTCACCGGGTCGAGGAGGACGATGTCGGTGAGGTCGAGGGGCGACTGGTCGTTGTCGACCAGCTGGTAGGGCGGCGCGGGCTGGAATCCGTCGGGGGCCATCTGTACACGCTTAGGGCCCATGAGACCCATGTGCAGCCAGATGGCGGGTGACCCCGGCCCTCCGTTGTAGGTGAACGTGATGGGACGCGACCGCGGGTCCTGCCCCTCACGTGTGTAGGCCACAAAGAAGATGTTCGCCTTCGTCTTGCCGTTGGCGTGCTTCAGTGCCAACGTCCCGGTGGTGGCGCGGTACTTCACTTCGGCGCCACCGATCGTGACGGAGCCCCCGCTCGAGCTGAACAGTTCGGTAACAGCGGCACGTGGTGCCTGTGGGGCGGCCGTGGCGGGTCGTGCTGTCGCCGCTTGGGCGGCTGTGAGCTGTGGAGCCAGGACGAGGACGAGCGCCAGGAGGGACGAAATGCGTGACATGAAAACGCTTTCCCGATGGTCGGAGTGGAGAGGGCAGGCCGTGAGAAACAATACCTCGTGGCGCCGTCACGCTACTACGCGTCTGGCCACGGGAGCGCTCGTTCTGGCTGGCCTGTTCCGCGTGACCGATGGGAGTGCCCGCTCCCGCGTGGTGGAGCCCATTCCCGAGCGGCTCAGCGACAGCACCTTCTGGGCGCTGCACAAATCGCTCTCTGAACCCGCCGGCTACTTCCGTTCCGACAACCTCGTCGGCAACGAAGTCACCATGCAGCACCCCATCCCTGACCTCGTCGCCAACACCCCACGTGGCGGCGTCTACCTGGGCGTGGGTCCCGACCAGAATTTCACGTACATCGCCGCCATCAAGCCGCGTATTGCCTTTGTCGTGGATATCCGGCGGCTCAACGTGATGCAGCATCTGTTCTACAAGTCACTCTTCGAGCTCAGTCCCACCCGCGCCGATTTCCTCTCGCGACTTTTTGCGCGGCCCCGCCCCGCCGGGCTCGACACGTCGTCGTCCGCCGAAGTGCTCATGACTGCCTTTGGCATGGTCGCGGCCGACTCGGCACTCCAGCAGTCGACCATGCGGGAGATTCGGACCCTGCTCACCCGCACGCACGGCTTTCCACTGACCGATGAGGAGTTTGCCGGGGTCGACTACGTGTCCACGGCGTTCTATGGCGCGGGCCCCGACCTGACCTACAACTTCGGAACAGGGCGCGGTGGATGGGGTGCGCGCCGCTTCATGCCCACCTACGGCCAGATGATGGCCGAGGCTGACGGTGCTGGTGTGCCCCGGGGTTACCTGGGAAGCGAGGCCAACTACCGGATCATTCGTGACATGCAGCAGCGCAACCTGATCGTGCCCGTCACCGGCGACTTCGCCGGGCCAGGTGCGCTACGCGCCGTCGGCAACTGGGTGCGCGATCATGGCGCGACCATCACGGCGTTTTATACCAGCAACGTGGAGCAGTACCTCTTCCAGTCAGAGGAGACCTGGCGTGCGTTCTTCGGGAACGTGGCTGCACTCCCCACCACGCCGCAGAGCACCTTCATCCGGGCCATCTTCAACATGAGTGGGTATGGACCGTCACCCGGACCCCGATCTGTGACGATGCTCTGCCCGATTGACAAACATGTGGCAGCCTATCTGTCGGGCGCGATGCAGGCGTACTACGACGTGATGGCGTGCCCGTCCGCGAAGTAGCCGCACGCGCTGTCCGACCTCTACCGTCTCGCGAGAAGCGTCATTTCGGCACCACCACCGCATCGATCACATGCACCATCCCATTCGAGCCGCGCACTGAGGCCAGGATTTTCGCGTCTCCGATATAGGTGTCAGTGCCGCGTTTGGAGATCGTGGCTTGTCCCCCGTCGGCCATCCCCAGCACCAACCCATCGGTGAGCTGATCCATCTCGAACGCTGACACGGTGACATGATGCTGCAGGATGCCGCGCAGCTTGTTCTCGTTCTCGGGTTTGAGCAGGTCGTCGACGGTTCCTTTCGGGAGTTTGTCGAACGCCGCGTTGGTGGGGGCAAACACCGTAAAGGGCCCCGCGTTGGAGAGTGCGTCAACGAGTTTGGCGGCCGTCACGGCAGCGACCAGGGTTGTGTGATCGGGCGACCCGGCGGCGATTTTCACGACGTCAGGTTGTGATTCGGAGTCCTTCACCCCCGACTGACCGGTCAGCGCCGACGGATTGGCCGCCGCGGCCGACGTGCCGGCTTGCTGGTCTGAGGACTGGCAGGCCACAAGGGTGATCACAAGAATGGGGAGTGTCGCTCGCATGATTGGAATCCTCGGTTCCGGGGGGCGCTGAAACGCCAATCAGAATGCGGCATGGCGAATACCGCTTTCTGTAGTGTTCCGCCCCATCTCCGTTCAGGGATTCCGTGACGTCCTTGTCGGGCCACCTGCTCGTGCGGAGGGAGTGAGACAAACGGACCCCTCTCGACGTGAAGCCTTCTGGATCCCGTCGGAGTCAGGCTGAATGTTGTGGGTCAAGAATCCGGTGCGTCGCTCGCTGCAGACACTCTTTGCGCTGTCTCTGGTGGGCTGTGAGGGATTGGGCTGGCAATGCGCGAATCGGGTGACCAATCCCCTGCCGGTACCCCCCGAACCTCTCCTGCCACCCTTCGTGGTAGCCTCCCCGCCAGACATCCAGGTACTTCCTGGCGGAACGGCATCGACCACGATCTCGGCGCAACTCGACGCTCGGCTGCGTCCCGCCACCCTCAGCATCACCGGTCCGGTGCCCTCAGGCGTCACCGCGACCTTCACTCCAGCAGTTGTCGGCAACAACCAGCCGGCACAGCTGACCATAGCCGCCCTGCCAACCGCTGCTCTCACAAGCGATGTGCTCACGGTGAACGTGGCGGCAACCGATGGCCTCAACCGTGTCAACAGCTCTGTGCTGGTACCGGTCCGGGTTGTTCCGCCGTTTCGCCTGGAACGCATCGCACCACAAAGCGTCACAGCAGGGAGTGCGCTCGACATCCCCGTCCTGCTCTCCCGCGCGCAGGGAGTTACGAGCCCAGTCACCTTCAGTGTCGATGGTGCCACGCTTCCATTGGGTATCAGCGCTTCCTGGTCCCCTCCTGTCTCGTCGGGCACCACCACTACCCTGCGCTTCGATGTGGCCGCGGCTTCTCCTCCAGCAACCCACATCCTCAAGGTCATCGCCACCGCGCCTACCTTCGCCGACACGACACTCATGGCGCTCACGGTGAGCGCAGCGTCCCTGCCATCTGACTTCACCATCACCTCCACGCCGACAGCGGCCACGGTGGCGCCAGGTGCAAACGCGAGCTTCAACCTGGCGCTCTCCCGGTCGGGGCCACCGGTTGGGAACATCGCCCTTGCTGCATCCGGTCTCCCAAGTGGCGCTACGCCCACCTTCACGCCAGCGGCAGCGAGTGGCACCTCGTCGCAACTGGTCATCACAACTACGGCCGCCACCCCTGATGGGACATATCCCGTTGTCATCAGCGGCACGGCCGGGGCACTCGTCAGGCAAACGACGGTGTCATTGACCGTGGCAACACCTCCCGACTTCGCGCTCACGGTGAGTCCGGCCACACTCACCATCGCTCAAGGTGCGACCGGGCAAGTCACTGCCAGCATCCAGCGCACCGGAGCGCCCGGCGCTGTCGTCATCGATTTGGCCGGCCTCCCCGCCGGGGTGACCGCAGTGCCCAATCCCGCCAGCGTCACCGGTGCGAGCAGTGTCATCACATTCGCCGTCACGGCGGCGGCGGTGCCAGGGACCTACCCACTCACCGTTCGTGGTATCGCAGGCGCACTCACCCGAAGCGCACCACTCTCGCTCACCATCCCCCCGCCACCGGCCAGCAACGTCGTGGTGCAGCTCGGCAGCAGCGCCGTCACCATCGGGCCACGAGGCACCGCGCAGATCCCGGTACGACTCACCCGCACCGGGAACGCCGTGGGGCGCCTGCTCGAGCTGCGCGTGGCAGGATTCCCGCCAGGAGGCATTGCCTGGGTGTCGCCCAATTTTGTCACCGGTGACACCGCCACGCTGCAGATTGTTGGAGGTACGCCCGGCACCGCCGTCACGACGGTCACCGCGGTTTTGGGTGCCACAAATCCCAGCGCGTCGGTGAATGTCACCGTGAGTGGCGCCACCACCCCGGATTTCTCGCTCCTTCCCACGCCGCGCGAGTTCAACATCGTGCGCAGCTCTCCCTTCACCCCATTCACGCTTTCCATTCTGCGCGCCAACGGATTTGCGGGGAATGTGGCATTGACGGTCATCACCGATCAGCCCGGCGCCTACGCCGTCAACCTCACACCGACGTCGACCACGAGCGACAACGTGCAGGGGGAGATTTACGTCAGCGAGCTCGTGTCACCGGGGTACCACGTCGTGACGATCCAGGGGACGAGTGGCGGCATCACACGAACAGCACTCATGACGGTGTTCGTGCGGTGACCAGGGCGCGCCACCGCCTGTCGGGTGTTGGTGCGTCACGACGGATGGCCACGCATTACCTTGTGCGCAATCCACCGGCCGAGGCGCACATCATGCGAGCTGCACTGGTTCTGCTGTTTGTTGTTGGAGTAATGACGGACGTCGTTCACGCGCAGGCCCCTGCGCAGCGCGCGGTCCTCGTGACGGGAGCGTCATCGGGTATCGGGCGCAAGATCACCGAATCGCTCGCGACCAGTGGATACTTCGTCTACGCCGGGGCGCGAAAGGACGCCGATATCAGGGAGCTGAGCGCGATCCCCAACGTGCAGGGCATCAAACTCGACGTCACCGTCCCCGCTGATATCGCGGCGGCCGTCGAGACGGTGCGCAAAGCCGGGCGTGGGCTCTACGGTCTGGTGAACAACGCCGGTGTTGCCGTCATCTCGCCTCTCATCGAAGTAGATGAAGAGGACATGCGTTATCAGATGGACATCAACGTCATGGGACCCTATCGGGTCACGAAGGCCTTTGCTCCGCTCATCATCGCGTCGAAGGGTCGCATTGTGACCACCGGGTCCCTCTCGGGATTCCTGAGCGGCATGCTTTCGGGGCCCTACAGCATGAGCAAGTTTGCCGTTGAGGCCTACACCGACGCGCTGGCCGCGGAGATGGCGCGCTTTGGTGTGCGGGTGAGTGTGATCGAGCCGGGTAACTACGGGTCGGATATCGGCAAGGGGATCCTCGCTCGGCGCGCCGCCCGTGGGCAAACCACCGAAGGGTCGCTTTTCAAGCAGGAGATGGATGGATTCTTTGGTCGCGCCGACAACACCGCCGACCCTTCGCCCGACGACGTGGCGCAGGCGGCACTGCACGCGTTAGGCGACGCCACCCCGCGGATCCGCTACATGGTCGTGCCGGCAGAGGCCCAGGCCCGCGTGACCATTCAGGGGGCCATCACCCGGCTGGCACAGCTCAACCAGGGGCAGAAGTTCCAGTACAGCCGTGATTCGCTGGTGGCCATGCTCGACCGCGCCATCGCACGGGCCGCCACACCGCGTTAGGCTCCGGCGCTCAGCAGCGCCTCCCCGCGCGCGGAGAGGCGATAACCCACCTCGAGACTCTCGGTGAGGCCCAGTTCCTTGAGTTTGCGGATCTGGGCCTTGAGCCAG
Organism: uncultured Gemmatimonadota bacterium; assembly: GCA_902826615.1. Classification (GTDB taxonomy): domain Bacteria; phylum Gemmatimonadota; class Gemmatimonadetes; order Gemmatimonadales; family Gemmatimonadaceae; genus RBC101. The sequence continues at coordinate 265,304 of CADEFN010000001.1, read as the reverse complement.
AGCCGTTCAAAGCCAAGCTGTGTCGCGAGCACACCGGAGTAGAGTCCGGGGTTGGCGCGGATGGCGTTGAGTGCCTGACGAGTCCACGCGCCGTGGCGTGAGTTGGCGTCGAGGCGATCGAGTTTGGCGGTCAGAGCGGAGAGGTCGTCGGCGGACAGGCTGCCACTCTCACGCAGAGCGATGCGGGGATCCGAGCCCGCGTATCGCAGCCGCACGCGGTAGATCACCCCGTCGTCTCGGGAGTTCAGGTGTTCGACGAGGGCGGAGAGAGATGGGTAGCCCGCCGCCTTCGCATCGCGCGCGGTGATGGACGCAAGCGCGACGACGTCCACGGCGTCGATGGCGAGCACACCGACTGCGGTGCGCAGCGTACCGCCGCTCTTGACGGTTGGGGTCTTCCAGCGGCGGAAGGCGAGGGATATTCGTCCCGCGACGATTTCATCGAGCTGGGCGCGACGGATCAGCATCGCCAAAGAATACACGGCGATGCGGCGGCTCGCCTGCATGGCCCTCGGCGTCCTGGCCTGAGCACACCAACAGTACGGTGTCGCCCACCTCCGGCTCGAAACGCACAGGTTCGTAGGGCGCCCGTTTGCTGGTCCTCGACCGCCGCCACGATTCGCTGAGTTACTGACCACCCGGGTTCGCGATCAGGGGCACGCGTCAACAGCGGTGGACCTAACGCGATGAGGCGACCTTTGGCGCCGTCGGAAGGACGACCTGAAACCCCACGCTCTGCCCGTGGGAGGATGCGCCCGCCCGTGCCGTCACAAGTATGTTGAAGTGCCCCGTGCGACTGCCAACACGCACCAGACCGTCGCGTTCCACCCGGGCACGCGTCGTATCACTGGACGTGAAAGTCACGACCGCCTCCGGGATAAAAGCCTCGTACGGATCCCGCGGCACTGCCAGCAATCGTACGGTATCAAAGGGCACCACACGCCGAGTGCTGTCTCCAAGCCCGAACAGGAACGCTACAACCGGCCGCACCGTCACGGGGATTGTGGTGCGTGCCGACCCAGCCTCAATGATCACCTGTGCACTACCCTTCCGGCCGTGTGCACGCACGACGAGGTTAGGGCGCATCTGCAATATGGCGGTGTCCGACAACGTTACCCGTGCGGTATTGTCAGACAACAGCAAGCCAGACTGATCAACAACACGATACACAACCTGAAATGCGTCACCCTGGTCGATGGTAGCCGACGTGGGTGATGCCAAAATCGTCGTGGCCACTGGCACGGCCGGCTCGGACGTCGATCCGCATCCCGTGAGGACGCTCACGAGTGAGGCGGCCACCACCAGCACCGAACAAGTCCTCATTGGCCAGCTCACTTGATGAATTTGATGCCGATATCGGTAAGAGCGACGAGCAGTCCTGCACCGTCCGGCGTGGCCACCAGGAACTGCGGCCACCCTCCGACATTCACACGACGCACCGGACGCAGGCCGGCACGATCGATGACTACCATCTCCGGGCTCTGGGAGCAGCCGAGGTAGAGTTCGGTGTCATCCAGTGATGCGGTCATCGTGAAGCATCGCGCGCCGACGTCGAGGCGCGCCACGGGCTGCAAGGTGACAGCATCAAAGGTGTGCAGGAGCCGACCTTCCGGCTCCAGCACGTAAAGTCGACTCGCGTCACGTGACAGGTAGATCCCGGCCACCGCACTCCCAATGTCGATCCTTCGCACCTGCTGTCGATCCAGATCGAGCTCGGTGACGAACCCGGCACCAGCCCAGCTCACCCAGACCTTCGCGACGGATGGATGCGATGTCAGCGCAAACGCACCCCCGGCGCCAGATGAGTATTTCCACAATCGCTGCCCGGTGGTGGCATTCAGCAGGAAGACGTCTCCATCACCAGCATGCACAAGCCGGTCGCCCGGCACCGTGGCGATGGCAGTGAGATGATGTCCCGAGCTGTCGTTATGCGTCCACAGGAGTCGTTTTGTGCCGAGATTGACGGCCGAAGCACCAAAGCGGGTCAGGAAGAAGGCGCGCTGACGTAGCGTGTCGACGGCGACCGCAAACTCGTCCTTCACAGGCAAGTACTGCGAGAGCACAGGACTACGTCGGGTCCACGAAGCAGCGTCACCTCCCGAGGTGAGAAAACCCCCAACTCCCGAAAGCGCCAAGGTCCTGGGAGGAGAGTCTTCCCAGTACCAGCTCATGACGGGATTCCACTCACGACGTGTGGGGGGCGACACCACCGCCTCGAGCGTTGCTACCGCACCATCTCCACGCACTGTGATCACCGCCCGGCCGACACCGCCAGTGGAGTACGCGACGCCATCGTTGGTAACTGCGACGACCGTGGTGTCACTCGACACGTACGTTAGCACGGGCCTCACCACGTCTTTGCCCAGCAGGTCTACGCCTCCCGCGGAGAAGCGTGCGGACGAGCCTTGACTGATCACTGGTGGCGTCAACGCAACGTTGAGCCGCGAGAGGCGTGGACGTACCGCGATGCGCGCTCCATTGCTCACACTGGAGCCAGGCACGATGGCGCTGAATTCAATCACCGCCTCCCCAACCGGTCCGACCGAGGCAAGCAAGCCCGACGGGGTCACACGAAGAATTGCCTCGGTGCGCGACGCTGCGACGACGGTGACGCCGCCGGCAACGTTGCCTGCGATGTCGTATGCAATCGTCCGCAAGCGCAGGGAGTCCAGCTGCCCAACTTCCTGCACACCGTCGAGCACGACACTTTGCAGCTTCGGGTACACCTCCACCGGAACCGATACGCTCTTGCCGAGCGACGACACGGTGATCGTGGAGGTCCCTGTCGCGAGGCCAGTCACGACAAACCCGTCTGCCCGCATCTCCGCCAGTTGTTCGTTGCCGATCCGGAAGGCGACGGCGGCATTGCCGATCGGCCGCGACGCATCGTCGAGAACCTCCACCCTGAGCATCACACCGTCACGCTGTGAAAGCACCACACGATCCGGTGTAACGACGATGCGCGACGCGCTAGGAGGTGGCGTTGGTGCATCCGCTCCGCACGCCGCCAGCCCAAGCATGGCCAGCCTCGACAGAAGCCCCGGACGTACTCGGCCACGCCAAACAGCCGGAAGACCGCCCGCGGAGTCCCGAACTGATGGCATGGTCGTCAAGTGCCTAGCGGGCCAACGCGCTGCGCGCCTTTGCTATCTGCCGAGCCACTGCACCCGTCCCCGTCCCCCCCTCCACCTCCCGACGCGCCAGTGACGCCTCAGGCGACAACGCCTCCTTCACGTCATCCCCAAACACCGGATGCGCGGCAGCATACACCGACAACGGCAACGTGTGCACCTCGATCCCTGACACCTCCGCCTCCCGCACAATCGCACCCACCGCCTTGTGCGCATCGCGAAAGGGCACCTTTCGATCCACGAGATAGTCGGCCAGGTCAGTCGCCATCATCACACTCGACACCGCCGCTCGCATGCGCTCGCGCTGCCACGACAACTCGGCCACCGTCCCCGCGACACCTGGCAGCACCAGCAGCATGGCATCGACCGCCCCGAACAAGGCGCGCTTGTCGTCCTGCAGGTCCTTGTTGTAACCACTCGGCAGCCCCTTGAGGGTGCCTAACAACGCGACAAGGTCGCCAAGGAAACGCGCCCCGCTCCCACGTGCAATCTCCAGCGCATCGGGGTTCCGCTTTTGCGGCATCATGCTGGAACCGGTCGTGAAGGTGTCGCCAAACTTCACAAAGCCAAACTCGCTGGTGCCCAGCAGAATGAAATCCTCGGCAATCCGCGACGCATGGACACCCAGCAGTGCCAGCACAAAGAGCAGCTCGGCGATAAAGTCGCGATCGGCGACGGCATCGATGGAGTTGGGCGACACCACCCGAAAGCCCAGCTGCTCGCGAATGAACTCGCGATCCACCGGGAAGGCCGAGCCGGCGATGGCGCCCGAGCCTAACGGGAGAATCGACGCCGATTGCGCCGCCTGCGCCAGCCGCTCACGATCACGCTGCAGCGGCCAGAAGTGCGCCATCACCCAGTGTGCAGCCAGCACAGGCTGGGCGCGCTGCAGATGTGTGTACGCGGGCATGATGGCATCCTGCAACAACTCGGCCTGCTCCAGCAACACCTGCTGCAGATCGCGAATGGCCTGGTCGAGTGTGCGGCACGCCTCCATGGCCCAGAGCCGCGTGCCCGTGGCCACCTGATCGTTGCGCGAGCGGCCCGTGTGCAGCTTGGCTGCCGGCGCTCCAGCGGCCGCGTGCAGCAGCCGGTCGACCATGGTGTGGATGTCTTCGTCCGAGGCGTCGGGTTGTGCGCCCGCCGCAATCTGTGCGGACACGACATCGAGCCCCTGCACAATCGCCGACACCTCGGCGTCGGTGAGCACCCCTGCCCGGCCGAGTGCTGCAGCCCAGGCTTTGGAGAGGCGGATGTCGTGGGGCCAGAGGCGGAAGTCGACGCCGATGGATCGGTTGACCGCATCGAGCGCGGCGGCGGTTTGTGCGCCGAAGCGCCCGCCCCAGAGACGATGCGAGGACGCCGGCTGTGCCGGCGTCCCCGTGTCGGTGGTATCAGTCACGTGATTGAGTAGTTAGGTCAGCTCGAGCGTGGTCTCAGCCGGTGCCTCGAGTTTCCCCTCGGCGATCAGCTTGCGATCCTTGAGCGCCCGCACACGCTGCGGCAAACCGAACAACCGAATGAAGCCCGTGGCATCACTCTGCTGGTACACGTCGTCTTCGCCAAAGGTGACGAAGGCTTCGTCGTAGAGCGCGTGATCACTCTTGCGGCTGACAATGGTGGCGGTGCCCTTGAAGAGCGACAACCCGATGGAGCCTGTCACCCGACCCTGGATCACGTTGATCATGGCGTCGTAGGCCTTCTTCTCCGTGGTCCACCAGCGCCCTTCGTACACCAGGTCTGCATAACGAGGCGAGATGTTGTCCTTCGCGGCCAGGGTGCGGCGGTCGAGCACCAGCATCTCCAGCTCGGAGAGGGCCGTGTAGAGCAGCGTGCCACCCGGGGTTTCGTACACGCCACGGGACTTCATGCCGATGAGCCGGTCTTCGACGATGTCGGCACGGCCCACGCCATGACGTCCCGCGATTTCGTTGAGCCGCGTGAGCAGCGCAACGGCGTCGAGTGACTCACCATTCACGCTTACCGGCGTGCCCTGCTCGAAGCCGATCGTGACGACCTCGGGTGTGTTGGGGGCATCAGCTGGATCAGTCGTGAGCAGGAAGAGATCCTTGGGGGCACCCTGACCCGGGTCTTCGAGCACACCACCTTCATGGGAGATGTGCCAGAGATTGCGGTCACGTGAATAGATCTTCTTGGCGCTCGCCGTCACCGGCACGTTGTGCTCGGCGGCGTACTTGAGCGCGTCTTCACGCGAACGGATCTTCCACGCCGCCTCACGCCAGGGCGCGATGACGGGAAGGTCCGGAGCAAAGGTCATGTAGGTGAGCTCAAAACGCACCTGATCGTTCCCCTTGCCCGTGCAGCCGTGCGACAACGCATCGGCGCCAACGGCGCGCGCGACGTCGACCTGACGTTTGGCAATGATTGGCCGCGCGATGGACGTGCCTAACAGATACTTGCGATTGTAGATGGCACCGGCACGGAGCGTGGGATAGACGAAGTCTTCCACGAATTCCTTGCGCATGTCTTCGACGTAGCACTCGCTGGCGCCGGAGGCGATGGCCTTCTCGCGCACCCCGCGCAGCTCGTCTTCGCCCTGGCCGATGTCAGCGGCGACACAGATGACCTCGGCTCCCGGATAGTTCTCCTTGAGCCAGGGGACGATGACCGATGTATCAAGCCCGCCCGAGTAGGCGAGGGCGATTTTGCGCATTTAGATGCTCCGAAGTGGGATATGTATTCACTGCAGCTGCATAATTTACCAAAAGTCGCGGCCCAGTCAACGGCATGCAATCACACGGTAAAACCGAAAGCACTCCCGCTTTCGCGGGGGCGACCAGACTACGCCTCAGCAATCCGCACGAGCCGGTCAGCAACCACCTCACGCGCCGCCGCTGAACGACACACAATCAAGATCGTGTTCTCACCGCCGATGGTTCCCACCACCTCACTCCAGCCGGCGTCATCAATGGCTTCGGCGACCGGTTGAGCACCACCGTAAATGGTCTTGAGAATGAGGAGCTCACCAACCCCGTCCACCGACGAGAAGAACTGCGGGAGAACCTCTTCCACCAGCGTCCGGTCTTCGCCCGTGTCTCCAAGTGTTTCGGGGGTGACATACCGCGGGCCGTCGGGAGTGGGCATGCGCGCGACGCGCATTTCGCGGAGATCACGTGACAGGGTCGACTGTGTCACCTCCCATCCCGCCTTGTCGAGGAGCAGCCGCAGCTCTTCCTGAGACCCCACAACTCGCGACCCGATGAGCTCTCGAATGACCTGGTGGCGGTCTCGCTTTTTCACGCGCGTGCGTCTCCCGGTACTGGTTGGCGCGGACATTACGGCCGACGATGGCGACAGGCTAGCGGTGGTTGCGATCACGGAACAACTCCTTGAAGCGCTTGACATGCGGATCGTGCAATAATATGCATTCAGCATGCATAAGATCCCCGTCGGAGTCTTCGGGGCCAGCGGATACGCCGGCCGCGAGCTCTGTGCACTCCTTTCTGCCCACCCGCACTTCGAACTCACCTTCGCGACCGCAAATGCGCAGCGAGGGGAACAAGCGTTCCTAGGTGGGCGCGAAGTGCGCTTCATTGCGACAGATGACGCCCCGATTCGCTCGGCCGAACTGATCTTCAGCGCGCTGCCGCATGGCGCGTCGGCGACCTGGGTGGAGCGCGCTCAGGAGCACGGCGCACGGGTGGTTGATCTCTCCTCGGATCTGCGCCCCGGCCACACCAAACAGAACATCCCGTACGGGCTCACCGAGGTCAAACGCGACTCGCTGCGTGGCGCCGAGGTGATTGCCAATCCCGGATGCTATCCGACGGCGATTCTTCTCTCGCTTACCCCGCTGCTCGAACGCGGGCTCATCAGGCCCGAGAGTTCGATCGTGGTCGACGCGGCCAGCGGTGTAACCGGCGCGGGCAACTCGCCCAAACCTGAGCTGCTCTTTGGTGAGGTCACGGAGAACTACCGCGCGTACGGCGTGGGTAACGAACATCGGCATTTGCCCGAGATGCGCGCGCTGGTCGACAGCTACGAAACCAACGCCGATCTGCTCTTCACACCCCACCTGCTCCCGGTGGCGCGTGGCATTCTGGCCACGACCACGGTGCAACTCCGCGCACCTCTCGAAGAACCACTCACCATCTGGCGCGACCACTTCGCGGGTGAGCCCTTCATCGAAGTCACACCCGATCTGCCGACCCTCCGCGACGTCCAGCATCGCAACGTGGTGCGTATGACCGTCCGCGCGGCGGCGGGCATGCGTGTGCCCACGCTGATCATTCTCTCCGCGATCGACAACCTGGTCAAAGGCGCCGCGGGACAAGCGATTCAGAACGCCAACCTGTCCTTCGGCTTTGCCGAAGCCGCGGGTCTCCCGCGATGATGCGCGTGATCAAGATCGGCGGGCGGGCACAGGGCGATTCACGTCTCCCGATCGCGCTGCGCGATGCACGCGCCGGAGGCGATCGCCTCTGTGTGGTGCATGGTGGCGGAGACGAAGTCACCGCGCTGCAACGTGCACTGGGCCAGGAGCCGACCTTCGTGAATGGCCGGCGCGCCACGTCGCCGGAAGAGCTGAACCTGGTGCGTATGGTGCTCTCGGGTACGGTGAACAAACGTCTGGTGGGTCTGTGGCAGCAGGCGGGGGTCCCGTCCGTGGGCATCTCGGGCGAAGACGGCGACCTGCTGCGGTGTGCGGTCTACGGCGACGGCTCGTTAGGTGCCGTGGGTGAACCGCACACGGTGAAGCCGGCAGTGGTTGAGATCCTGATGGATGGTGGCTTTGTGCCCGTGGTCTCTCCCGTCGGAAGGTTTGTCCAGGACGGGAGTGGCTGCAACGTGAATGGCGACGATGCGGCGTCGGCGATTGCCGGCGCGCTCGGTGCCGACGAACTCCTGCTGGTCGCCGACGTCGACGGCTTTCGCGACGGGGGTGGCACGGTGGTCGCGCATCTCGACGCCGCCACCGCCGCACACTACATCGCCACCGGTGTGGCAACTGGTGGCATGATTGCCAAACTCGAAGCAGCACTTCGCGCACTCGAGCATGGTGTCACACGGGTACGGATTGGCGGCGTCGCCGCCATCACCGACCCCGCTGCCGGCACCGTCATCACGCGCGCAACCGCGGTTGCGCCATCGCAGTAACCCAGCGAGACATTCCCAATGGCTACCATGACTCCCCCTGTGTCCACCGCAATCACCGCCTCGCTCCTCCCCGTCTACAAGCGGGCTCCGATGGAGTTTGTCTCCGGCGAAGGGGTGGAACTCATCGACGCCGAGGGCAAGCGGTACCTCGACTTTACCAGTGGTATCGCGGTCAACGCGTTAGGCTATGGCGACCCCGGGCTGCAGCACGCCCTGCATCAGGCGGCCGACGGTCTGCTCCACGTGTCGAACCTGTTTCGCACCGCGCCGGGTGAGCAGCTGGCTGACAAGCTGGTGCAACTCTCCTTTGCCGACCGCGTCTTTTTCTCCAACTCCGGCGCCGAAGCCAACGAAGGTGCCTTCAAGATTGCGCGGCGCTGGGCTCGCGGGATTGGTGGTCCGGCCAAACATGAGATCATTGCCTTCCGTGGCGCCTTCCATGGACGCCTCTTCGGTACCCTCGCGGCCACCGACAGGCCAAACTACCGCATGCCGTTCCGGCCCCTCGCGGGCGGCATCAGCATCATGGAGCGGGCCCTCGAAGACCTGGATCTGGCGCTCAACGCCGAAACCGTCGCCGCCGTCATCCTCGAACCCATCCAGGGTGAGGGGGGCGTGCGGGTGCTCGAGAAGACCTTCGTGCAGCGCGTGCGTGAACTGACAAAAGCTCGGCAGATTGCCTTGATCTTCGACGAAATCCAGTGTGGCCTCGGCCGTACCGGAACCGTGTTTGCCTACGAAGGACTTGGTGTCAGCCCCGACATCATGACGCTGGCCAAGCCACTCGCTGGTGGCCTGCCGATGGGCGCCATTCTGGTGACCGAGCAGGTGGCGAGCGCCATGCAGCCTGGCGACCATGGGACGACGTTTGGTGGCGGTCCCTTTGTGGCGGCGGTGGCCAATCATGTGGTCGATCGGGTCACGGATCCTGCCATGCTGGCCCATGTCCGCGCCCGCGGTGCCCAGTTGCGTGCCGGGCTCGAAGCAATCGGGGAGCGGACAGGTCGTGTGCGCGCTGTGCGTGGCTTGGGCCTGATGATGGGCATTGACGTCACTGAGCCCGCCGCCGAAGTGATTTCGCGCGCGCGCGACCTCGGACTCTTGCTCGTGTCGGCCGGAGAACACACCATTCGTTTCCTTCCGCCCCTCGTGATTTCCGAAGCGGATGTGGCGCGCGGACTATCCCTGCTGGAGCAAGCCCTCTCGGCATGACCGAACCGAAGTTTGTCCCGCTGCAGCATGAAGCGATCCCGCTCGAGGAAAGCCTTGAGCGGGGTCGCTTGTTTTATGAACAAATGAATCGTCGCCGCACCACTCGGCATTTTGCCACCACGCCCGTGCCGCGCGAGGTGATCGAACGCGCGATTGCCACGGCGGGGACGGCGCCCAGCGGCGCACATCAGCAACCCTGGACCTTTGTGGCGGTCAGCGATCCCGCCCTCAAGCAGCAGATTCGCGAGGCCGCCGAGAAGGAAGAGGCACACTTTTACAGCGGGCGCGCTCCGGAGGACTGGATCAAGGCCCTTGCACCGTTAGGCACCGATCAGCACAAGCCGCACCTCTCCGATGCGCCCTGGCTCGTGGTGGTCTTCCGCAAGGCGTATGGGCTGGAGCCCGATGGGGCCAAGACCACGTACTACTATACGACCGAGTCGGTCGGGATCGCGGTGGGTTTTTTCATTGCCGCCATTCATCAGATGGGGCTGGTGACACTCACCCACACGCCCAACCCGATGACCTTCCTGCAGGAATTACTCGGCCGCCCCGCCAACGAACGCGCGTACCTCATTCTTCCGGTGGGTTATCCAGCGCCGCAGGCGCAAGTACCGGATATCCACCGCAAGCCACTCGGCGAGATCGCTGAGTTCCGCTAGGTCACTCAGAAGACGAGCCCGAAGGTCACCGGAACGGTACGCACCTCCTTGAAGAATGCCCGTGTGTCTGCGCCGGGCACATTGTTGAGCCGGGCTTCGATCAAGCCGCTCACGCCGCCGAGCCGGAATCGAATCCCTGCGCCAACATTGAGTGAGGCCTGGATGTCGCTGACCGAAAGCGCGTCAACTGTGGCGTCGCTGGCCAGACGCACGGCGCCAACGCCACCGAGCAGGAAGGGCTGAAAGCCCCCGCTCCCGAGTGGCAGCTCGATGTTGGCGAAGCCGGACAGCATGGTCGACAAGGCATCGGTATAAGCATCACGCTGAGCGCTGGCACCACCGGCACCGCCCATGCGCGATGAAAGCGTCGGCAGATTGAAGGCCTCTTTGATGTTGAAGCGCGAGAAACTCATCTCGGGACGCAGGCGCAGGCCTAACGCCGTGATGAGCACGGAAACGTCAGCGTGTACGCCCGCGTCGTGGAAGTCGGCGAATGAGCCGGTCGGCACCTGCAGTCCTCCCGAGACCACCAGCTGAACCGGACGTGTGCTGGCTGGAACCTGGGCGCTCAAGACGCACGGGAACACCAGCAGCGAAAACAGAGCGGTAATGCGCATGAACCACCTCGGGCGGCAAAGGAAGTGACGGCCTGCCTGCGGTGTAACAACGAGGCTCACCTCCCCTGTTTCTCACCCGTACAGTCCGCGCCGGATCATCATCCATCGATGGCGTGGTCCTGGAAGCGAGCCTTCGTCAGGGGTCGAAAACGAGCTTGAGGAGAAGGGTCAGCGCCGCAATGGCCACGACCGATGCCAGCAACCCCCATAGACGACGCCCGTTTCTCTCGGGACTGGTGGGAGGACCCGGCGGCGGTGCCTTCCGACTGCCGAGCTTTGGGCCGACGCCACGCGGCTGTTCGAGCACGACGGCTTCTACTACGGGGGTGCTCGTGACGTGCTGGGCTGCAGCTTCGGGCAGACTGTCGACTGGCGCGGGGGACTGCTCGGCTTCGGTGTCCGGCGCCGGCGCCTCATCCAGAATGACAGGTTCCGGCGTTGTGCCAATTGGCACAACGGGGATGAGTTCGTCCGCCTCAACCACCGCGGGAAGATCGGGTGGAGTCAGCGTCGCCGTATCGCCTGATGGCGATGGTATGGCAGGGGCGTGGGGAGGCGTCCGCCGTCCGCGTAGGGCGGCGTAGGCGCGCGGCACCTCACTTCCGTCGCTCCCGCTCACACGAGTCGCCGGCGACTGACGGGCAAAGTGATGCAGACCATGAGTAGGTGTCCGGCGCCGCGGCGCCGGACCGTCTGACCGGGGCGCGTCATGTGGGGCTGCTTGGTCCCCACCAGCTGGCGGGGGGGCGGCCGCGCGCGGCACCGCTGGTGATGCGTTTCCCGACTCGCCGCCCGGAGAAAAAGTGAGCATGCGCAGCTCCACCACGGGTGGTGTGGGCGCGGGTGGCACTGGCTCCGTGGGAGGCGCGGTGCGAGCAGGTTCAGCGGCATCGAGCAACGGAATCCCGGGCGGCGTCACCGCGATCCGCGGCCGGGGTGGACGTCGGTTCTCTGCGGCTGGCGCGGTTGGTACCACCGGTGTGTCTGTTCGGGCGACGTCATTCGAAGCGGTGGGCTTCCCGGCCGACTCGATCGCTTTGGGCGCTTTGTCTGCCAGCCGTAACACAGGTCGCGAACCACCACCTTCCGACGCGACCAGATACGGCATGGACAGCTCGACGTCGACGCGGACGTCGCCCTCGATCACCGGCAGGGCCGACCGGGGCGGTTCGAGGGCGGCAAGGGCTTCCCGCGATGCCGCCGTGTGATGAACCGCGACCGATCCGGCGCAGGCACATCCCACCTGAGGCGCGAGGTCGACCACGACCTGGTCGGCCAAAAGGAGATGGTCGGCGATGCTGGAGGCGAGGTCAGCATTGATCAAAACCTCCAGCCGATGTTGTGCGCCGCGCTCCGCAAGCGCCGGGTGTGAAGGCACCCCACCAGGGAGCGACCAATGGCGCCGTCGGTCCGGCGGGATGACCGCGTCGAACATGGTCGGTTGCCGCACCGCAGAGATGCCGCGTTGCTCCAGACGCTTGAGGAAATCGAGTGGCGCGATGCGCACATCGATGGCGGCGTCGACGGCTCCCTCGCAGCTGCCGAGGAAGGTGATCCTGAGTTGCGTGTCGGGCTGCAGTGCGCGGAGGTAGCGGGCAGCAGCCACCGGCGGTGCGACGGTGGAGATGAGATGCGGCGTGAGTTCGTTGCCGACTTGCATGAGCCGCGCGCGGACCAGCGGGCAGCTGCAAAAGACCATCGCCCGCGGCCCGGCCTGACCAAGCATCCGCAGCGTGTGGTCGGCGATCACTTCCTCACCCCAGCTCACCGGGATGACAAGGTCAAAGCCCATGGCCTGCACGGCATGCGCAAGCTGCACTGGCCGAGCGGGCAGTGCAGCCAGCAGCATATCATTGCCTACGATGGCTACCTCGTAGGCCCGTTGCAGTGAATCAGCCGTTGGGCGTGCGGTCACAAAGGGTCTATAGGACTAATTGACGAGCTCAGCCATACAGGAGCAAGCGGAGTACCAGCCCCCTGCCTTGCGAGGCAAGTGTTTTGGTAAATGATTGATTGACAAGGTTTTACAACACTCGACCGGCGGGCCGAAGAAAAGGATGTGACAATGCACTTCACACAAACGGAGCTCCAGCGCTACAGCCGGCAGATCTCACTGCCCGAATTCGGGCTTGAGGGACAGCGGCGGCTGGCAGGGAGCAGGGTGCTGATTGTAGGGCTTGGAGGGCTCGGCTCTCCGGTCGCCATGTACCTCGCGGCGGCCGGAACAGGGGCAATAGGTCTGGTGGACTTTGACCGGGTGGACACCGCGAATTTGCATCGGCAGCTGCTCTTCCGCACGAGCGATGTCGGCGAAAGAAAGGTCGAAGTGACCGATCGTGTGCTCCGCGAGATCAATCCACACATCAACGTTACCCGCTACAGCGAGCGCCTCACCGCGACGAACGCCGCGGCCATCGTGGAGCCGTGGGACCTGGTTGTCGATGGCACCGACAACTTCAGCACCCGCTACCTGGTCAACGATATCTGCGTGCGTTTAGGCAAGCGCAATGTGTTTGCCAGTGTGCTGCGCTTTGGCGGGCAGCTGAGTGTGCTCTGTGCGCCTGACGGGCCCTGCTACCGGTGCATCTTTCCCGAACCACCCCCGGCCGGGAGTGTGCCAAGTTGTGCGGAGGCCGGTGTGCTGGGTGTGTTGCCGGGCTTGTTAGGCATGCTGCAGGCCACAGAGGCCATCAAGGTCCTCACCGGGGTGGGCTCTCCACTGGTGGGGCGGCTCCTGCTGGTGGATGCACTGACCATGTCGTTTCGCGAGATGCGACTCAAGCGACGCCCGGGATGTCCGGCATGTGGTACTCATTCGTTGCCCGAGCTCATCGACTACGACGCTTTCTGCGGTGTGCCCGCACCGAAGCCACGTGTCGCAGCTGAACACCCGGGCCCCGGCAAAGTAGGACGCCTCACAGCGGCCTCGTTACATCAATGGAGACAGGACGGCGTTGCACCCCGTCTGATCGATGTGCGCGAAGAGTGGGAACATGAACTTGTCCATCTCCCGGGCGACACACTCATCCCCCTTGGAACTCTGGGCAGGGCGCATACACAACTCGATCCGGCGGTACCGCTGGTGCTCTACTGCCATCATGGAATGCGGAGCCTGTCGGCGGCGCAATTCCTGGTGGAGCGCGGCTTCAGGGAAGTGTGGAATCTGGAGGGTGGCATTGACGCCTGGAGCGAAGAGGTCGACTCCTCGTTTCCTCGCTATTGAGACTCCGGCAAGGGTAAGGAAAGAGGCGCAGAACCCCGCCGTGGCAGCGAAATGCGACGCCGGGGCGCTCGTGACCCACATCACAGGTGCTCTGCGAGTGCCACGTCATCGCACGGTCGGCATTGCGCACAACGGCTCGCCCGAATCGCCAGTGACGCGAATTGCGACGGCCCCGGAGCCGCCTGGCCGGCGCAGTATCGGCCCAGGCCGCGAATAACTGAAGCGCTTGCGGCGTTTGAACTTGCGAGTCGACCCGAAAGGAACTGTCAAGGATCAATACAGGGAGCAGCGACGGGCTCAGCCGGACTGGACTCTCAGGTGATGCAGGCTGCAAGCGTTATGGACTAAGCAAGCGGCGACTGTCAACAAACGCGACAGTGTGCAGGAGGGTGACGGGGGCACAAAACGTTCGTCTGCAGCGGGGACAGACGACCACTGCAAGACACCGCTCCCACACACAAAGAGACCTCTCGCCATGTTCTCCATCCGCTCCCTCCGTCACGCTCTGACCGCCACCGTTTTCGCCGCCGCCACGGCCTCGGCGCAGTCCGGCCTCCTTTCCGGAACGCCCACGGTCACCATCAATGCCACCAAGCAGGCGACGCTGACCGTCACGATCAACTCGGGTGGTACGCAGACGTTGGCGGCCCTGACCGACAACACGGCCAACAACTTCGCGACTCCGGTCAACATCACGACCGCATGGGACATCAATCCCTCGGCCGCCGCGGTTGTGCTGGTCGGCTACTTCACGACTCCTGCGCAGGCCCTCGTCAACGGTACCAACTTCATCGCTTCGAGCCTTGTGAAGGGACGCGTTGGTGTCGCCGGCGCCTACAACCCCTTTACCGGTGGTGTGGTGAACGGTGGTGCCAACTCTGTCGGTGTCGCCGGCGGATCGCTCCAGCTCTTCTCGCAGGGCATCACCGGTGTGAACCGCAACTCCAACCGCACCGACGACCTCTACCTGCAGATCGACCTCACTGGTCAGACCGCAGTGCCAGGCACATACGCTGGTACGCTGAACCTCCGCGCCATCACCCAGTAACAGGCCTCTCCCTTACCTAACGAGCCACTCACATGCTGACTGCACGCTCACTCCGCAACGCCCTGCTCGCGACGCTTCTGGTCGCGGGCTCGGCGTCCGCCCAGTCCGGTCTGCTCTCCGGAACGGCGACCGTGACGATCAATGCCACGAAACAGGCCACCCTGAGTGTCACCATCAACTCCGGTGCCACACAGACCCTGGCCGCGCTCACCGACAACGCGCTCAACAACTTCGCCACGCCGGTCAATATCACGACTGCGTGGGACATCAATCCGTCGGCGGCCGCGGTCGTGCTCGTTGGCTACTTCACCACGCCCGCGCAGGCGCTGGTGAACGGAACCAACTTCATCACCACGAGCCGAGTGCGGGGACGTGTCGGTGTGGCGGGTGCCTTCAACCCCTTTACTGGTGGTGTGGTGACGGGTGGTGCGAGTTCGGTCGGTGTGGCGGGTGGATCACTCCAGATCTTCTCGCAGGGCATCACCGGTGTGAACCGCAATTCGAGCCGCACCGATGACCTCTATCTGCAGATCGACCTCGTGGGCACCACCACGGTGCCGGGCACGTATGCCGGCACGCTGAACCTTCGCGCGATCACGCAGTAACCCATGCTGATGCGCTCCATTCGGGCTGCTTTCGTCGTCGCGGCGCTCGCCGCGACGGCGTTATCGTCCCACGCACAAACTGTCCGTCCCGCGGTCGTGGAATACGCGGCCCAGGCCAAGGGGAAGTTCGACCTGGTGAACGAGACGCTGTTCCCCATGACGGTGGTGCTGGAGCCTCGCGGCTTCCAGGTGGACGAACGCGGCGATCTCACCGATCTCCCGTTCGACTCCACCAACGTCGAGCTCAAGCTCTCGACCATGAGCTTTCGCATCCCCCCGCTGGCCACCTACACCGTTCACTACGAAGCTAAAGCTCGGCAGCTTCCGGCCTGGTTCATGGTGCTCGGTTCGATGAGTGGGGCACGTGCAAGCAATGGCCTCAATCTCCGGATTGAGCTGCCCCACGTGGTGTATCTCCTGCAAAAGGATGCCCTCAAGAAGGACGCGGTCACCCTGCGCGGCTTCTCGTATGACACCGCGACCCGCAAGGCCGTGCTCGAGTTCGAGAACACCAGCGCGTCCCTGGGGCGTGTCATGGGATCCGAACTGAGTGCTGATGGCAAGTTCGGAACACCCTTTGGCGGCTTCCCGCTCTTTCCACGCAGCAAACGCCGCGTGGAAGTGCCGTGGGAAGGCGCGGCAGAGCCCGACAAGGTGATGCTGCGGTTTGCCGGGTTCACCTTCGAGGAGCGGCGCGCCAGCGCCAGCGATCGTTAGCCTCGGAGAATGCACTGATGCTCTGCCGTCTCGTTCTGGCGATGGTCGCGCTCAGCGGACTGATGTCTGTTCCGTTGCAGGCGCAGCCCGGGCTCACCTCGGTCGTGCGCACCGTGACGCTGAGCGCAACCCGTTCATCGTCACTCACCGTGAACGTGGCATCGGGTGGCACGCAGACGCTGGCGAGTATCACGGACAATGCCCTCAATCCGTTTCCCACCCCCGTGCGGATTATCGCATCCTGGGCGGTAGCGCCGGGAACCAATGAGGTGCGTATGCTGGCCTACTTCGGAAATGCCGCTCAGGCGCTGGCGAATGGAACGACGTACCTCGCCTCGTCGCGCGTCCAGGGGCGTGTACAGACCAGCCCCACGACGTTGTGGCAACCCGTGAACTGGACGGCCTTCACCCAGAATGCCAACCGTGGGATTGGCGTGAACGGTGCGTCGCTGCGGCTCATGCGCGTTCCCATAACAAACGCCAACCTGCAGGCGAGTCGCACGATCGACCTCGATCTCCGGTTGAACCTGGTGGGACAGCCGGCCCTGACCTCGGGGACGTATAGCGGCACCGTCACCGTCCGGGCCTTCACGACATGACGCCGGGATGCGGAGGATGAGTCCCATTCTCTCCGGCCTTCGGAGGCTCGCCGCCAGGCGGGGCCTCCTTTTGGGCGTTTGGTGTGTCAGTGCCTTCGCCGTCACCGCGCGTACGGCCACGGCGCAAGTCGGGAGTCTGGCCACGTCGGTGCCGACGCTGTCGTCGGTGGCCGCCTGGAACATGCGCGCCGACAGCACCACGGTCGGCGTGACAGCCAACTCGCTGACGGTGCTCATCAACTCCGGGGCGGTGCAGAGCATGCCGAGCCTCGTCGACAATCGCATCAACGTCTTTCCGTCGCCGGTCAGCATCACCACCGAGTGGGAGCTCACTTCCATTGTCACCCTGGTCGACCTGATCGGCTACTTCACGGCACCGGCCAGCGCCCTGTCGACCGGCACGGCAAACATCGCATCGAGCCGAGTGCTGGGACGTATGATGAGCGGTCGGGTACGGTCTTTCACGGCGTTCACACAGCAACCAGTAGCCGGGAACGGAACACCAGGGGGGACCCTGCACCTCTTTCGTCAGTTCATCATCGCCCCCATCAATGGTCAGGCGCGCCGCACCGACAACCTCGAGCTGCAGCTGGACCTTCGTGGTCAGCCCAATCTGGCGTCGGGTGTCTATCGCGGCACGCTCAATCTGCGGGCGGTCGCCTACTGATGCGCTGCCGGCCGATTGTGCTCTCTCTGGCGCTGGCGCTGAGTGCTCCTGCTGTCTCAGCCCAGGTGTTCCAGGTGCAGGGAGGCGGGTCCTCGCTTTTTGCCGGGTACGGCGGTCTGGTCAACCTGTGGGGTAACGGATACGAAGCATCGTTAGGTGTCGGATACCTCGATGGGCTGCGCATCGGGGCGTCGGGGCGTCGTCTGATCGGTGGGCGTGACACCCTGCGGGTGGGGAACGATCTTCTGCCACTCACCTTCGACACCGATGTCTTTGCGACCGGTGCCACCATTTTCGCGCAGGGGGCGTCCATTCAGCGTCGTCGTGGCCGCACGCAGACCTGGATTTTCGGTGGCGCCAGTGCCACCGCACTCGCAGCTCCCTACTTCGGGTCGCAGCGAGCCATGCACGCCATGGCCTACGCGCGCGCCAAACACGACTACTCCCGAACCCTCTCGTTCAGCGCTCACGCGATCACCACCGATCGGCAGACCGTGATGGCAAGCGCTACCTGGAAGCCGTCGCAGGGTGTGGCCACCAGCAGCACCCTCGGTATCGGCGCGAACTCTCCCTATGGAGCCCTCGCCCTCGAGGCCAACCGACCCCACTTTGATGTGAAGGCATCGCTGGTGGGCATCGGGCAGCACTTCCGGCGCACCTCCGCGCCCATGCCGCTGCAGACGGAACTCGAGCGCGACAACCTCCTCGTCAACTGGAAACCCGCCGACGGGTGGTCGTTAGGCGTGGGACGTCAGCACTTCCGGCAGGATTCTGCCTTTGCCGGACTTCCCCAGCGCGCGGGGCTCACCCAGATCACCGGAACCGGCCGAGCCGCCGGCGCGTCGTTCTCGGGCGGGTGGCTCTTTTCTGAAGCGGGACGGCGGCCCAACATCTCGTCGTATCTCACCGCACGCCGCGAGCTCTCCAGCTGGCTTCAGAGCGAACTCTACCTGCTCAAAGTGTGGCAGCCCACACAAGCCCGCTCCACCACCCCCGTGCTCCTGCTCCGCGAAGCGATCAGCCCCCGGCTCTCCCTGCTCCAGGTGATCTCCCGTGATCAGGGGCGCACCTCCGTGAACTTCGGTGGTACGATCAACGCCGGCCTCAGTTCGCTGAGTGTGGAGTACCAGGTGGCCCACTCGCCCTACCTCGCCGCAGATCCCTTTGTGCAGACCATGGGTGTCAACGCCCGGCTTCATATTCGCGGCGTGAGCCTCTCCATCGGGAGTTTTGTCACCCCCGATGGCCGCGTGCACTACTCCGCGCAGGGCAACACCTTCATGTATCGCGGCCTCAGTGCCGGCCGCTCCGGTGGCGACGGCGGGAACGTCAAGGGCTACGTGGCCAGTGGCCGGGTGATCGACGAAAGCGGTGCACCGGTGGATGGCGCGGCGCTCGAGATTGGCGGAGAGGTCATCTACACCGACTCACAGGGCCGCTTCTTTGTGCGTCGTCCTTCCACCAAACCGCTGACGCTTCGGGTCGTACTGGACGACTTCCTTGTGCCCGGTTCCTTCGAGGTTGTCGAGGCGCCCGCGACCCTGGTGCCGTCAAAGGACGACAGGGTGACACCCGTGCGCATCGTCGTGCGTCGAGTGAACCAGACCTCCGGCACCTAACGCGCGACAACCTCCAGCACCCGCTCACGTGCCGGGCCGCTGCGCGGAGCAATGGTCACCTGCACCAACCAGCGCGACGGCGTGGACACCGCTCCCCCCGCGAGCGTACGGAAATGCAGCGGGCCAGGGACCACACTCACCGGCGTGACGCCCACACGTTCCAGACGGCCACTGAGCGCTCGGACATACAATGGGGCAAGATTGTCGGCCGAGAGCCGCACGGTGACGACATCCTCTCGCTGCACCGAAACGGCCGGCAACACCAGATCACGGGCACGGAGGGTTTCGCCAGGGCGGGCCTCACCTGGCTCCGGGTGTTTCACCGCAATGATCGACACCGCGGCCACCGACGACCGCAATCCCTGTGCACGCACCAGGGCCGGCAGCAGGATGGAGGCGAGTGTCAGTGCGCCTAACGACAACCACCACCAGGTGGTGGCGGCGGGTGCACTGGCCACTCTGAGTCGGCCGCGGCGTCCGGGTCCGCGACGTCGCTGAGGTATGACGACGGAATAACGATCCATGACGCCCAGTGTCGTCACCTGTCGGTGGGAAACTTCACTGGCGCGAATGTGATGCCTGACCGGCCTCTCCGGAATACGCCCGCCGACGTGTCAGTTCGGTTGGCGACCCCTTCACGGCCACCTTACATTCCAGATGGCGGGTCGGTCGGCCGGACACGGTGACCGACCCATTGCATCTGCGCCGGAACCGCCAGCGGGGTGGTCGCCGGATCATGGTCCATCCGAGGAAGGCATGAGCGATATCGCGTGCAGCCGCTGCGGAGAAACGCGCGCCGGCTTTGAGCGCCCCCCATTTCCAGGCGCCATCGGCCAGAAGATTGTCGGTGAGACCTGCCAGAACTGCTGGGGCGATTGGCTGAAGCAGCAGACCATGCTGATCAACCACTACGGCCTCAACGTCATGGACCCTGAAGCTCGCAAGCTTCTCACGCGGAACATGCAGGCGTTTCTCTTCAAGGCCGGAAACGCCGAAGATGTCGACGTTTCCAAAAAGGGGACCATCAATTGGTGAGCCGACGCCTGGTGATCCTGACGGCGCTGATCGCCGCGTGCGTTCCAGCCGCCCCGCCCTCGACGACACCCGCGGCCGCGGTAACGCCGGCGGCCATTCGTCCCGTGTCGGCGGCCGACACCCGTTGGGCCGACTCCGTTCTCGCCACCCTCTCGCTCCGTGACAAGGCGGCGCAGCTGGTCTGGCCATGGATCCTCGGCGACTACGTCCCCGAGGGAAGCGCCGAGTGGCGGCGCATCTCCCGCCTGGTGACCGAAGATCACGTTGGTGGATTCATCGTCTCGGTGGGTTCGCCGGTGGAAATCGCTACCAAGGTGAATGCACTGCAGCGGCTGAGTGGTTTGCCGCTGATCGTGAGTGCCGACCTGGAGACCGGGGTCGGGTTCAGGGCGCGAGGTGGCTTCTTTGTTCCCAACGCCATCGATCTCGGTGGCGCGACGAATTTCCCGCTGCAGATGGCGCTCGGCGCAGCCAACGATCCGCAGCTGGCGTATGATCTGGGTGCCGTCACCGCGCGCGAAGGGCGCGCCCTCGGCATTCACATCGCGTACGGTCCCGTGCTCGATGTGAACAACAATCCGGCCAACCCGGTCATCGGGGCGCGATCCATCAGCGAGGACCCCAAGGTCACGGCGCGAATGGGTGTGGCGGTCTCCCGGGGCCTTCAGGAAAACGGCATGCTCGCCACCGGAAAGCACTTCCCCGGACACGGCGACACCGAGACCAACTCGCACCTCGCACTCGCCACCGTGACGGCGTCGCGGGCGCGGCTGGACAGTGTGGAGCTGGCGCCATTTCAGGCCGCGATCGATGCGGGAGTGGGCGCCATCATGACGTTCCACGGATTTCTCCCGGCCCTCGACTCAACGGGTGTGCCTGCGACGCTCTCCCCGCGGGTGATGACGTCGTTGCTGCGCGACCAGATGGGCTTCAAGGGATTGCTGGTCACTGATGCGATGACGATGGCTGGTGTGGTGGACACCTACGGCGATGTCGAAGCGGCCAAACGTGCGATCGCGGCAGGCAACGACGTACTCCTCATGCCAACCGACACACGACAGGCGATCGATGCCGTGGTCGCCGGGGTGAACGAGGGACGTTACACGGCTGCGCGTCTCGATCAGTCGGTGCGCCGGGTGCTCGAGCTGAAGCACCAGTTCGGGTTACATCGTGAGCGCCTGGTTCCGGTGGAAGGTGTCCGGCGCATTGTCGGTGACTCAGCCAATCAGTCGGCGGCCAACCGACTCGCCGATCGCAGCTTCGTGCTCGCCCGCGATGCCAACGGGGCGGTGCCCATCGTGCGTGGAGGCGCCAAGCCGCGTGTGTTGTCCGTGACGTACGCGCGCCGCACCGATCTCCAGGCTGGCACTGTCTTCCCCGGGGAACTCGCGCGTGGCGTGGGCCCGATGACGCAGCACTACCTCAACGCTGACGATGTGGCGCCCGAGCTCACACGCATCGTGGCGGCTGCCGGACAGGTTGATGTCGTGGTGGTGTCCTCGTACGTCAACATCACGTCCGAAACGGCCACCACTGCCGACGCGCCTCGACCATTCGTGGATGTGATGCAGCAACTGGTCAACAGCGGAAAGCCGGTGGTGCTGCTGACCTTCGGGACGCCGTATCTGCTGAAGCAGGTGCCATTTGCGCCCACGTATGGCATTGCGTGGGGTGGAACTCCGGCCTCGCAGCGTGCGGCGGCACGAGTGCTGCTGGGAGAACTGGGCACGTCGGCGCGTCTTCCGATCTCGATTCCGCCGCTGCTGACAGCGGGCCAGGGAGTGACGCGCCCAGGTCGCTGAGTAGGGCGGACTTGACTTTAGTAGCACTATAGTACTAATTCGCGCGCCCATGCGCGAACGTCTTTCCTTGCCAGCATCCGGCCGCCGGTCGTCGTTTACCATCGACGTGGTGGTCTTTTCCCCGCGGGGCCGATCGCTGGCGGTGCTCTGCGTGCCGGCTGGCAAAAAGGGAAAGGAGCGCGCGCTGCCATACGGCGCTCCAGCCGGTGAAGAAAGTCTCGAGCGCTGTGCCAGGCGCGTGGTGAAAGAGGCCGTGGGTCAGGAACCGGCCTGGATCGAGCAAATCGGCGCCTTTGCTGAGGGCAAGCGACACGTTGTCGACGCCGAGTTGTCGATCGGCTTTGTGGCGGTGCTTCCCGGTGCTGATGAGGATGGCGACGCGAGCGGTGTGTGGTCGTCGCTCAGCGACTTGTCCGCCCTTGCCCCGCGGCAGCGCACAATAGCTGACGCCGGTCTCGCGGCGTTGCGCGCGAGGCTCGATCACGCGCCTATCGCGTTCAAGCTCCTGCCACCCCGATTCACGCTGTCAGAGCTGCAGCAGACCTACGAGATGTTGCTGGGGAAGCGCCTTCACAAAGCGAGCTTTCGTCGGGCGCTGCAGGCGGCGTATCTCGTGGAGCCCACCGACAAGTGGCGGAGCGAGGGCCGCGGACGCCCGGCGCAGCTTTTTGCCTTCTCGCCGCGCAAGCGGAGACAGGGCCCCAGGGGTGTACGCTTCGACGGCGTCACATAGACATCGCCACACATTGGCGGATCCGTTACCCGAAACCGGCTTGACGGTCCAGTGTATTAGTTGCAAAGTGTAACTTACACCCAATGTGAGGTCGGGCTGTGCTCGCCTTTCTGGATGCTCTTTGTGCGGCATTGCTGAGCCGCGACGCCGCCGCCGTGCGGCAACTCCTGCGTCACCCGCTGGCGTCGGCTCTTCCGGCGTCGGTTCGGGACGAAGCATGTCGCGTCCTTGATGGAGAGGCGCGGCCGTTCGCCGCTCCCCTCAATGCGCTGCGGCTGTATCATCAGACCGCACATCTGCTGGGCGTGAGTCATGACGCCGCGTCACGACTGGCCGGCAGCCGAATGCCACCGGTGAAGCGAGCGGCACAAATGGAGTTGCCGCTACCGGTCAAAGTGGCGTAGGACAAAAACGGGGTCGGCCTTTTGGCCGACCCCGTCGCACAATCCGCGCATGCGGCTCAAAAGCGCGCGCGTCCGCCCGAGCGCCGCAGGAGTCGACGAGCGATCTCCACATTGTCGCTGGCGATCTCGACCAGACGCCTGAGCAGCGATTCTACTGCGCTTCCTTCTTCGGCGGCAATCACGGGAGGCAGATGGCCTTCGCGTCGGGCCGGGTCACGCCTGCGTTCCACCGCAACCGATGCGCGCGGCGTTTCGGGTTGGCCCTCGGCCTCTCCTTCCTCAACCTGAACGAAACCGCCCCCTGGCAGCTCTCGCTCGTACACCACTTTGGTTTTCATCGTGATCCCCTCCCTCGTCAGCACTTGGTCTGACGCAAAGAACGGGCAAGCGGCACTTGGCCGCAGCGACGCGAATCACGCCCGTTGCATGTCAGACGAGTGACGCCTGAAAAAGCGACGCGCCCCGAACCGGCGGGTTCGGGGCGCGTCTGCAGCGAGCTCGAGGGTCAGACCTTGCTGACGTCGGCGGCCTGCGGCCCCTTCTGTCCCTGGACGATCTCGAATTCGACCTTGTCGCCCTCAGCAAGGGATTTGAAGCCCTGAGCGGAGATTGCGCTGAAGTGAACGAAAACGTCCGGCCCTCCATCACGAGAGATGAAGCCGAACCCCTTCGCGTCGTTGAACCACTTCACGGTGCCCTGGATGCGTGCCATCGTGCCATTCCTCTTCCCTTGCGGGGTCAAACGGTGGAGCCAGTCGAACCATCAACCGCTGATGGTACCGACAGAAAACGCTCGGCCCGGGAATGGGTCGAGCGAAAAGAAAAGTGCTCGCGAACTCGAAGACGACCGAGTGCACGAGCACCAACGATCGAGCCTGACTGCGAAGCCCCCTCTAGGCGGCGCCCGCAATATAACGCGCCATTCTCCCGCACGAGGTACACGTCAGCGTCACGTGTGAGCGAGGAGGAGGCGGTGTGTGATTCGGCTCTCGTTCGAACGCACCAGAGCCGCAGGACGGGCAGCTGAGGGGCGAACCGGTGCGGTCGGAAGCGATCAGATGGAGCGCCTGAGCCGGATTGTAGGTCGCCGGACGGGGCTTGCGCATGAGACCTCCAGGGCAGAAACGTGTCACTCGCGTGGGACGTAGCGCAGGGAGAATCGGGAAAGTAACCGTCAAGTGGCGCAAGTCCAAACTGCATAACAGCTTGCGCTACAACAGTAGGCTCTCGAAAGCCCCCCGCCGCGTACATCTGCATCGTCGAACAACCGCTGTGCCCAGTGCGCATCTCGCTTCGCAATCGATTGCTGGCCGAGCACGCGGCTAACTGTCTAACGCGCTCGGATACGGAAGCGTTGTAACCGCGACTCCCTGGCAAGTTCCGGCTCAGCTGGAGTACGCGACTTCCCCCTCAGCGTCGATGCCAAGCTCCTGCTCCAGCCCGCACACACCGCACGTGCGTTGCACGACCCAGAGCGTCTTGAGCGAATCCTTGTGCGACGCCGGCGCCCGTTTGACGCTCATTCGCTTGAACGAGTATTCCTGACAGTGTGGGCACGCCAGAGCCTTGGCGATTCGCGAGGCACGGTCCTGCGAGATTGAGCGCGGAGCCGCCATATCAGCCCGAGGAGTCTGTGTCGCCGCTGGTCAGGGAGCGGGGCGAGCCCGGCCGGGGAGGCGCCGCTTCAGCGCTGCCACTACCCGACTGGAGAAGCGCACGCAGACCCCCCAGCGCCCCCATCACGCCACTGGCCTCACTCGGCAGGAAGATGGTACTCCCTTTGCCCTGAGCGAGCTGTGGCAGGGCTTCCAGGTACTTCTGGCTCAGGAGGTACATGGAGGCCTGTCCCTCGGGGAGCGAGGCGCTGATGCGCCTGATGGCTTCGGACTCAGCCTCCGCCATGGCGAGCCGAGCCGTGGCGAGACCGGTGGCACGCAACACTGCGGCATCGGCTTCACCCTGTGCGCGGAGCACCTGCGACTCCCGCACCCCCTCGGCCTCGAGGATGGCGGCACGTTTGGTGGCCTCGGCGTTGGTCACGGCGGCGCGTCGCTCACGTTCGGCGCGCATCTGCAATTCCATCGACTGCTGGATGTCTTTAGGTGGCTCGATGGCCTGCAGTTCCACGCGTGTGACATCCACGCCCCAGCCGATCGAGGCTTCCTCGATCACTTCGCGCATGCGCCGGTTGATCTCATCGCGTGAGGCCAGCGTGCTGTCGAGCTCCATCTCGCCCACGATATTGCGCAGCGTGGTCCGTGTGAGCGTTTCCAGCGCATACGGCAGGTTCTGCACCGCATACGTGGCCTTTTGCGGATCTGCCACGCGGTAGTACACCACAGCATCGATGTCGATGGTCACGTTGTCCTTGGTGATCACCGGCTGGCTGGGGAAGTTCAGCACCTGCTCGCGCAGGTCGATGCGTGTCGTTGAGCTGTGCGCGATGCGGCGTAAACCGCCGACGTCGCTCTCGAGGTAGCGCACATCGAGTGCCTTGGGACGCTCGATCAGCGGAATGAGGATGTTGAGGCCCGAGCGGGCCACGCGATGAAAGCGGCCGAGTCGCTCGACCACCATCACCTCCGCCTGGCCGATGATCTTTACCGACTTGTACAGCAGCCAGCTGGCGAGGGCGGCGACGATAGCGGGCCAGATGAACATGAGGACTCCTTAGCGCCAGTCCGCGAGGAAGAGATTCGTCTCGTTCGGCTTGTCGTTCTTTCGGTTGGATGCCCAGATGAGCTGTTTGCCGTCGGGGCTGAACATCGGGAAACCGTCGAAGACGGGGCTGAACGTGACCTGCTCCACTTGTGTGGACGTGGCCAGATTGGCGGCGACATCTACGAGAAAAAGATCGAAGTTGCCGCTGCGTGGGTTCTGGTGATTGGATGAGAAGATGATACGCTTGCCGTCCGGGGTCCATGAGGGACCGAAGTTGGCGCCCCCGAGTGCGGTCACCTGCCGCTGGTTGCTGCCATCGGCATTCATGACAAAAAGTTCAACACGAGAGGGCCGAACCAGTCGCTGTTCAAGAAGGCGCTTTTGCTCAGCGAGCTGGACAGAGTCGGTCGGATGGTGCGCGCGGTAGACGATCTGCTTGCCATCGGGCGACCACCAGGGTCCACCGTCGTACCCCGGCGTAAAGGTGAGGCGCTTCACGTCGCTGCCATCAGCGTTCATCGTGTAGATCTCGAGATCGCCGTCCTTGAGCGAGGTGAAGACAATCTTCTTCCCGTCAGGAGAGAGCACGCCCTCGGCGGTATACACGTTGTAGTTGGTGAGGCGGCGCATGTCGCTGCCGTCGCGGTTCACCGTGTAGATGTCAAAACGATCGAGGGGCCAGACGTAACCCGCGGACGGATCGGGGCGGGTGGGGCAGATGGAGTCGTGGGCATGGGACGACGCAAAGAAGAGGCGCTGTCCTCCCGGGAAGAACCAGCCACAGGTGGTTTTCCCGAGCCCATTGGAGACGCGGACCAGTCCCGAGCCATCGCGACGCATGACGTACTGCTGATCGCATGTTCGTCCGTCGCGCGTGGACTGGAAGGTGATGTACTGCCCGTCGGCGCTGAAATACGCCTCGGCATTTTCGCCGCCAAAGGTGAGTTGTCGGATGTCGCCGAAATGGCGTTCACCCGACTCGGCGGGAATGGCAACCACGGGCCTGGCCCGGGTGCAAGAAAACGCCGCCACGAGGGTCGTGGCGGCGATCGTCAGCGAAACTCTCATACGGGAAGAACTTACTTGCGCGGCGCGGCTGAGGCGAGCGCGATGAGTTCGCGGGTCGATGGGTTTTTCTTGAGAATGTCGATGGCGCGCTGCAGCTGGGGATCGTCGGGTAGGGCCCGGCGTCCTACGGCCGAGTCACCAAAGGCCAGACGTGCAATACGTCGCTCGAGCTGCCGGTCGAGGTAGCGGGACCCACCGTCATACAGGGCCCGATCGATCTCCACACCCTTTTTCTTGAGCCGGTTGTAGAGCTCATCGCGCCAGGCCGGGAGCACCTGGAAGTCAGGCTTCACCTGACTCTTCAGCTCGAAGGCGAGGTCGTACATGCTGACGTAGATGTCCTGCGACTTGGTGGCCGTCCCGCGGAGAAAATTCTGCTCGGCGGTGGTGAAGGTGTCGGGCCGCACGGCGATGTCTGGTGTGATGGCGCCACCGCCGTACAACAACCGGCCAGCTGTGGACTTGTAGGTCGGTCGCGCTTTGCGGGCCGAGTCGGATTCGAGCGAGTCGGGATGGACCTCGACGAACTGGCCATCGGGGAGGAGCTTGCGTTCCTTCTGGATGGAGCGGCCAACCGGTGTGTACCACTTGCCGGTGGTAATCTTGAGCGCGTAGCCCCCATCGAGCGGGTACATCGTCTGCACGAGACCCTTGCCGAATGAGGTGGCGCCCAGGATGAGCGCCCGATCGTGATCCTGCAGCGCGCCGGCAACGATCTCGGCAGCGGAGGCGGAATACTGATCGATCATGACAACGATCGGCATGTCGGGCGCGATGGGTGCCTCACGCGCCTTGTACACCTGCGGTTCGGTACGGCCACGAACCGACGCCAGCTCCACGCCCTGTGGCAGGAAGAGGTTGGAGATGGTCAGCGCCTGATCGAGGTATCCACCGGGGTTTCGGCGAAGGTCGAGGATGAGCCCCTTGGCCTTCTGCGCCTGGAAGCCACGGACGGCAGCCGCGATTTCGCGTGTGGATGACTCGTTGAAGTTGTCGAGCGGCAGGTATCCGATGCCGTCGAATGTGATGGCGTAGGCCACCGCCGGCACGCGAATGATGGCGCGCTTGAAGGAGTTCTTGATGGGCTCGGGAACACCGGGTCGCGCAAACGACACGGTGACCGTGGTCCCTGGGACGCCGCGGAGTGAGTCCGCCACGCGGCCGTTGCCCCAGCCGCGTGTGGAGAGCGTGTCGATCATGACAATGACGTCGCCCTCCTGCACACCGGCATTCTCTGCGGGCGAGTTGTTGAAGACTCGCGCGACCACCGTGCCCTTGCCGTGCTGTTCTTCGATGGACATGCCCAGCCCACCGTAGCGTCCGGCCGTGGTCGTGTTGAACTGATTGAGCTGCTGCGGCGAGAAGAGCTCGGAGTAGGGATCCTGGAGCTGATTGACGAGACCGCGCGCAGCTTTTTCGTAGAGGGCCGTCTCGCCCACCGAGTCAACAAAGCGGGACTGCACGAGGTCGAGCACCTGGCCCAGCAACCGACCGCCGTCCTGTGTGGCACGCTCTTGCGCCACAAAGGCTCCGGCGGCGAGCGGGGCCACAACAACGAGGCCGATGGCGAGCTTCCTGAAATGGGTCATGCGGCGGATCCGGTCAAAGGGCGGTTCTCTAATACTGTATGCTGTACGCGGGTTCCGCAGGGGAGTTCCCCAAGGCGAAGGCCTGTGGTGGTGACCATTTCGCGGTATCTGTCCCCCTACCCGGTCCTCACGGCGAGGACGTAGTCCACAAACCACACCCGGTCTTGCTGGTGCACCTTGGCATCACGCACGAGGCCTGCCGTAAGCAACATCTCGTGGGCGGGCTGCAGTACTCGCTGCAAGTGCGATGGGTAGCGCTGGACGAGTGGCATCTGCTCAGCCAGGGCCTCGAGTTCGATCCGCCAGGTGACGGTGTCCTCGGCTCGAGCAACCTCGAGCAGGCGATAGAGGCGCCGAGCCACGGGTGATTGCAAAGCCTGGTACTGCGCAGCGACAAGCGTCGTCACATACCCCGCCGCCATGTTCTGGCGGAGTGTAGGCGAGAGTGTGACACGCGCGTCACCGGGCTCGGCGGTGGTGACGTTGGGGAAAAGGGCGAGCTGTTCGCGGTCGGCCACGCGGCGCCGATCGATACTTACCGCCGACAGCACAGTGAAGCGGCCATCGAGCGGGCTTCGGGCACCCGCGGACACATAGGCCGCAGCTGATTCCAGGGTGGTGCGCTCCAGGCGCGAGAGAGCGGCACGGAGCTGCTCATAGGTGCGTCCGTCGGCACGACGTCCGATGGAGCGGAGGAAGGCGTGCAGGGTGAAGCTGATGGCACCGTCTGGTGGAGAGCCGGCGTCGAGATACCGGCGGCAGATCTCGACGTAGACGTCCTGATCGAACGTTCCCGGCAAGCGATCGCCGGGACTGGGAAGCACGCGCCAGCGCCCGCCTGCAGGGGGCGTGTAGAGTATCGAGGCTTCTTCGGCCGAGTCGCTGAGACGAAAGAGGGGCAGCGCTTCGAGGGCACGATCGAGGAGGATGTGCTTTCCCGGCGGCCGTCGCTGGCCGCCGGGATACCGCCGGTCGCCGGTGTCGGCGTTCTGCGCGAGGTGAGAGGGAGGGGGGGTCATGCGAGCCGAATCACCTGACCGTTGATGTTGCGCGAGGCTTCCGCGCAAAGCAGTGCTACCCACTCGGCCACCGTTTCACGCTCCACGTACGCCGCGTCATCGCCCATGGCGGCAGTGTTGGTGGCGGTGCGAATGCTGGTGGGTGCGAGTGCGTTGGCGCGCACACCATTGGCCTGTTCTTCCTGTGCGACACTCTGCATGAGTGTCATCACGGCCGACTTGGACGCCGCATACGCACTCATGTCGGCCGTTTTTCCTCCCGGGAGTACGCTGGCCGATGCGAAGTACACGATCGATCCACGGGCGGGGCGCAGCAGCGGGAGGAAGGCGCGTGTGGTGTTGGCGGCCGTCGAGAGGTTGATGGCCATCATGCGCTGCCAGACGTCGGCGCCGGTCTGTTCAACGGTGCCCGCGGCGGCAAAACCTCCGGCCAGACAGACCAGGGCGTTGAGGGCGGGTGTGGTGCGCGCTACCTGGGCGGCGACCGTTGCCACGGCGTCGGGCTGGGTGAGATCGCAGGGAAATGAGGTGACGTCGGCGCCCGTGGTGCGAAGAGCGTTTGTGCGTTCGTCGAGGGCGGTGGCGTCACGATCGATGAGCACCAGTCGCGCGCCGCGTGCCGCGAAGAGGGCGGCGACGCTTTCCCCCACCTGGCCGGCACGCCCCACGCCGGTGATGACCACCGCGAACCCATCCATGCGATCGGTCATCAGGGTCATGCCGACCCCAGTCTGCCTAACGCGGTGCGCACGGCTTCGCGCAGGGCCATCACCGCGTCTTCGCTGGCGGCGCTGGCGTCGTCGCGGACATGCAACTCCACGCCGTCGGCGACGGTGACACGTCGCCATTGATGGATTCCGTTTTCGTCGGCGCGCGCCGCGGCGGGCACACCCGCAGCCAGCGCCCCACTCATCCACTGGGCCACGCGTCGTTCGAGGGTGTCACCCGTGGTTTCTCGCATCTCCTTTCGGATGGCCGCGAGATTCAGTCCTTCACGCTGCCGGATCTTGATGGCGAGCAACTGAAGGAAGTGCCGGTAGTTGTACGTCGCCGATGTGCCCGCACCTTCGGGGCGGTCCATGAGCTTGTTGGCGACGTAGAAACGCACGGCGCGCGCTGATGGTACCGCGCGCGCGACGGCATTGGTGGGTTTTACCCCGACCGCATCGGCCAGACCCGCCACATGAGCCGCGAGACCGCGAGCATTCCATGGGGCAAAACGCGCGTGGGTGCGCAGCAGCGTAACGGGGGACTCGGACATTCCGGTAGATTACGCGGAGTCCGGGTCGTGACGCCAGACGAGCGACCAAGCAACTCGTCAGGCGTGTGGAAAGGCGCTAACTCGCGGTTGTCGGCTGCGCCGGGGCCGCGGGCTCCGGATTCGGATAGATCGTCGAGGCCACACCATGCTTGGCTGCGATCGACGCAATCGTCTCCAGGTCGGCCGGCTTCTCAAGGAAATACGTCGCCCCGAGGCGAAGGGAAGCGAGGCGGTTGTCCTGATCGGGGAAGGCGGTGAGCGCAATCACCGTGGCCTCCGGCGAAAGCAATCCGGCGGCGGCCATCACCTGGAGCCCGCCATCCCGCTTACCACCAAGGCGGATGTCGGAGAGGATCAGGTCGTACGGCTTGGCGGCGAGAGCCGTCTTGGCATCTTCGAGTGTGGCAACGGCCGTCACCGACGTCAGTGCGACGTCGAACAGATCGGCGAGCGATTCGCGGATGGACTGCTCGTCTTCGATGATCAGAATGGGGCGAGGCATGCGGATATGGTCGCGGAGGCTTGAACCGGGTTAACGCCCGGGGCGGCCAGGAAGTTCGCTTTGCGTTTCAGGGGGCGGCCGGAAGGGTGATCGTCACCGTCGTGCCGGTCTCCGGGGCGCTGTCGATCGAGATACGGCCCCCATGTTCCTCCACGATCCGCTGACAGAGGGCGAGACCGATGCC
The DNA here is from genome assembly GCA_902826615.1 of uncultured Gemmatimonadota bacterium. Classification (GTDB taxonomy): domain Bacteria; phylum Gemmatimonadota; class Gemmatimonadetes; order Gemmatimonadales; family Gemmatimonadaceae; genus RBC101. Next base: position 233,828 of record CADEFN010000001.1, on the reverse strand, counting down.
GGTGCCCCCGGGCTTGGTGGAGTAGAACATCTCAAAGACGCGGGCGAGAACGTCGGCTGGTATCGCAGGGCCCCCGTTCTGGATGCGAAAACGCCAGCCACCGCCCGGGAGCTGGACCGAGTCCATGTAAATGTCGGTCGCCGGCGGCGCGTGGTCGGCGGCGTTGACGAGCAGGTTGAGGAAGACCTGCGCGAGCTGCTCGGGATCGATCAGGAGCCGCATTGGCTGGACGGGTCGTGTATACCGCACCGCCAGCGCGCGCGCTTCCAGCAATCCCTTCTGACCTTCGAGCACCTCATCCCACACCACATCGGGGTCGCCAAGCACGAGGGCGATCGGTTTTGGACGCCCGAACTCGAGAAGCGAGGTGACCATGCGGCTGAGCCTTTCGACCTCCCTCAGGATTCGGCCGACATTTCGCTCGACCACCACGTCTTCGCGGGCGCGGAAGCGCAGGAGCTGAGCGGCGGACGAAATACCGAAGAGAGGATTCCGCAGTTCGTGCGCGACACCGGTGGCGACCTCACCCACGGCCTCCAGCCGCTGTTTGTGCGCCACGCGCTGGACAAGCCGAACCCGTTCGATCGCCGCCCCCGCCTGCGCGGCGAGTGTGGCGACCACTCGCTGTGCCTCTTCCCGGTCTTGCCGCGTGTTGAGCCCGTCCGAGAGCAGGAGCATGGTGCCGATGCAGTCACTCCCGGCCGACATGGGGGCGACGATTCGCACGCTGGTGCCCTCTTCGATCAAAAGCAGCTTGCCGTCGACCATGGCCTCGCGGGCCAGCGCACCATACTTCGCTTCGATGCCGGTCGTGTCACCGTCGTCGGCGAGAGAAAAGACGAGCTCTGCCTCGCTGCCTTCGGCGGGGGAGAGCCAGACCGCGAATAGCTCGGTAGACATGGCCCGGCGCAGCTGGTGCCCCACCTCAAAAAAGACTCGCCCAAGTTCGATGGGCCGAGCCAGGGCCAGTCCGGTGTCGATCAGTGCCTCACGCGAGCGATGGCTGGGAGTGATATCGACCGTGGAGAAGACGAATCCGGTCACATGGTGCCCGCCATCTCGCAGGGCCGTGATCTGCATGAGGAAAACCCGCTCCTCGGTGGGCGAACTGCAGGGAAACTCCCACGCGACCTTGTTGACGCGGCCCTCGAGGAGGGTGTCCATGGCAGAGCGTACTTGCTTGGTGTAACCCGGATCGGCAAAGGCATTCCACAATGAGCTGCCGCACACGGATTGTTCGCTGGCAAGTTTTGGTGCGCCATTGTCCTGTGCGAACTGCGACCAGGAGCGATTGGCGCTGGTGATATTGCCGGCGAGATCGGTGGTGTAGATCGTCAGCGGCAGTGCGTCGAGAACCTGGCGAGCGAATTCGGTCATGAAACGGACGCGGGATCCCCGCGGGTGAAAACACAAACGAGTGAGTGCGGCACGCGCACCCACTCGTTCACGCTACCAGCAGACGCAGCGGCTGGCTACCGCTTTTTCTTCGCGGGCTTCTTTGGTGCCGGCTTGGCCGCTTTCTTTGGCGCGGGTTTGGCCGCCTTCTTTGGTGCCGGCTTGGCCGCCTTCTTCGGGGCGGGCTTCGCAGGCTTTGCTGCCTTGGCCGGAGCCTTGGCTGCCTTCTTTGCGGGTGGGGCAACCTTCTTGGCAGCAGGCTTGGGCGCTGCCTTCGCTGGGGTAGCCTTTGCCGGTGCCGCCTTGGCCGCCGACTTGGGTGCAGGTGCCGCCTTTGCTACGGGTGCAGCCTTGGGAGCAGGCGCTGCCTTGGCCGATGGCGCTTTGGCCGCGGGCTTGGCAGGGGCTGGCTCAGCTGCCGATGCAGGAGCGGCCGGTGCGGCGGGGGGAGTAGCCGGCGCAGATGGCGGACGACCTGGGCGGCGGCGCGCCGGTGTGGCACCAAAGACGACTTCATCGTCTTCGGGCTCCTCGTCGGCAGTGGTGTCCTCCGCCGGCTCCGTCTCTTCCTCGTCGTCGAGGGCAGCTTCGTCAGGGTCCTCCCACAGGCTGTCGTCGTGTTTGGTCGACCCCCAGCCATCATCATCCTCGTCATCATCGTCGTATGACGACGATCCGCCGCCATACCCGACGTCGTCCATGTCGTCGTCGTCCGAGAATCGGAGCGTGTCATCCGTGCTGCCGCGCGCCATGTATTTCCTCCGTGGTATGAAAGACGAGCGTGTCGTTGGGTGACGCGAGGCGAAAGAGAAATGCCGCGATCTCCCGAGCCACCCTTCTACAATTGAGCCGCCCGTCCGTCAAGCGCCCAATGTGGTGAGCACCCTCCGCGGGCTTATGCCGATACCGCCAACGGCACCGTAGCGACTGGAAACTCGAGACGGAAGGTGGTGCCCACTCCCGGTTTGCTTTCGACGTACAAGTGGCCACCATGTGCCCTAACTATGCCGTAGCTGACACTGAGCCCCAGTCCGGTGCCCTCACCAGCGGGTTTCGTGGTGAAAAACGGCTCGAAAATCCGCTCGCGGGTGGCGTCGTCCATGCCGATCCCCGAATCGGACACGATCACGACGACTGTCGACTCATGCCGGGTTGAGCGGACCACCAGACGCTTCAACTCCGCGTGACTCAAGGCGTGCTCAGCGTTGACGATCAGGTTCAGCAGGACCTGCTGCAATCTGGGTGCGTCGCCAGAGATGGGCGGCAAGTCGGGTTCAAGGTCGAGGCGCACGTCAATCCCGGCTGACCTGAGTGCATAGCCCCGGAGACGCAGGGTCAGCTCGACCATCTCGTTGACCGAGACCTCTGCCAGCGTGGGACCACTCTTGCGCGAGAAGAGGAGGAGATCGCGAATGACACCGACCGCGCGATCGGCTTCGCGTTTGATGAGCCGAATGGAATCATGCTGCTCCACCGGCAGCTGATCTTCCATGAGGAGCTGCGCGAAGGCCGAAATCCCGGCCAGCGGGTTGTTCAGTTCGTGCGCGACGCCTGCAACCAGCTCGCCAAGGGCGGCGAGCTTTTCGCTCTGGCGCAACTGCTGCTGGATGCGCTGCTCCTCGGAAAGGTTGCGGATGGTGAGCACTTGCCCGACGGGGATGTTGTTGTGGTCCCGGATGTACGAGATGAGCACCGAGGCAGGGAATCGCGACCCGTCCTTGCGGGCGTGGACGTGTTCGGCGACCCAGACGCCGGTAGCCTCCATGGCGGGACTCCCCAGTCGGCGTGCGGCAGCGGCCGTGTCGACAAGCTGGTCGAGCGAAAGCCCAATGAACTCCTCACCGGCAAACCCGTACTCCTTGATTGCCGCGCCGTTGGCAAAACGCACGCGACGGTCGAGCCCAACGATCAGCACCGCCTGATCCATGTTGGCCAGGGCGGTGGCCATCATGCGTTCGCGCGCATGGCGCTCCCGTTCCGCTTCTTCGAGCCGCATGTTCGCCACGCCCACCGTGAGGGGTGCGGCGAGGGTGCGCAATTCCTCGAACGTGCCGCGGAAGGAATCGGCGTGCGGGGTTGAGCAGAGGATGCCCTGCAGCTGACCGGCCGCTTCGAGCAGCGTCAGCTGAGCAGCACCGGGCATTCCGTTGGCCTCGAGCAGCTGTCGCAGCTGCTTTTCATCCGAGGCGTGGTCCGGATGTGTGGCGAGTGAGACCACAACTCCTGCCAGTGGCGAAAGGCTCCCACGCGCCGCCACCCATCGCAGTTCGAGGCCGTCGATCGACACCACCGCGATCGCGCGGCCGGCGCCTGGGAGGGCCTCGTCGATGATGGCGAGGGAGTCGTTCACACAGCGATCACGCGACGGAGACGAAAGCCAAATGCCGGAAAGCCGAGTCGCCGCCTCCGCCAGCGCGCGCGCTCGGCGCTCACTGTCGAATTGTTCGGCGTTGCGAATGGCGATTGCGGCATAGGTCGCAAAGTCCCGCAGCAGCGCGCGTTCCGGCTCCGGGAACTCCTGGCAATCGGCGAACCGCAGGGAGAGGCTGCCGCGCAGTCGCCCTTCGGCCACGAGCGGAATCCGCGCAAGCGCACGCACTCCATGTGGCGGCTCCACACCGCGCGACCCCAGCAGCGCGACGCCTTCGGGCGACGTCAGGTCGCCGGCGTACCCCTCTGCGCCCGCCAGGAGGAGAGCCACGATCCCGGGGTTTTCGAGGCCGGCATGGATGGCCCGCTCGAGCTCGGGGGTGAAATCACTCCCGATGTAGGCAACTCGCACCCGCTGCAGTTCGGTGTCCACCTGGTAGACCGTGATGCCGCTGCAACCAAGCAGATCGCACGCCAAACGGGAAAGCTCACCAAGGAGCGCACCCGGAGTGGTCGTCTGTGAGAGCGAAAGGGCGGCTTCGGAGAGTGTTTCGGCATGCCGCGCACGCTGCTGCTCGCGTGCCAGCAGGTCCGCGTACATGCGCCCAAGCGTCTCGGCATCCACCGGGGTGTGGGATGCCGAAACCGGCTGATCGGTGGAGGGCGAAGTAGGACTCTGCACGAAAGGTGGTGCGTTCAAACGAAGTGTTTGTCCGGCATAGCTGAGCTGCAAACGCCCGCAGTCGCCCGCGGGTTGCCCACCAAACCGCGCGGTGCTCTCAGCTCAACGCTTGGCTGCCTCCGCAAGTGCCGCATCGATATCGCCCCGGTGGCGCTGGTACTCCTCGAGACTCTTGGCACTTTCCGTCTTTTCGGCGGCAACCAGCTGCGAGAGCAGTTTTTGACTCCGGTCCTTGTCGCCCCGAGCCAATGCTACCCGGGCAGAGAGAATGAGACCAAGCAAGTGGTCCGGTTGCTCTCGGAGGATAGTGTCGGCCTGGGCCTGGGCCAGAGGGAGCGCCCCGGACATTTCGGCCATGCGACCGTAGTCGTATCGGAGGTCGGCGTCGAGCGGGGAGAGGCTTTCGTAGGCCCCAACCGCCATCGACGCAAAAAATGCCGCGGAGTCGGCCTTTCCAGCGGCCGCCATTGTCATCACCCGGTTGTACAGGCGATCCGCTCGTTCCCGTGGCGACATGTTGGAAATGTCGGGGGCGCGCACGGCTCCGCCCCCTGCAAAGGGCGCCTCCGCGCCCAAAGGCGCGGCGTCACCTATCGTCGGGGCGGGGCTCCGTCCCTGCTGTGCGGCAACCAGTATGACCATGGCCAGCAGGGCCGCTCCAGCCACTACCCAGGGAACCACACTCTTTTCACCCGAAGGTACCCGCGCAGGCGCGGCGTGGCTGGCACCTCCCACGGTGGTGCCGCAGCGGTGGCAGAACCGGGCGCCGGGGGTGAGCAGGGCGCTGCATGAGGCGCAGTTGGCCCCCATCATCGCCGAACCGCAGTTGGAGCAGAACTTTCCGGTGGACGATGTGCCGCAGCTGGGACAGGGGACGGCCTTGTTTTGCGTCTGAGACATGGGCGAGAAGATAAGGACTGGGAGCGGAAGAGTCGCCCAAAAGGTGACACACCAAAAGAGTCCGCGCGGTCCGGGATCACCCTTCTGTTGCGCCATGACTCCCTGTATCCCTTCCCCCAGCCAAGAGACGCTGATCCTTTCCCCACATGCCCAATACCTTCGTCGGCGCGACCCCCAAGGATGTGCTGGAGTACCTGGCCCAGCACCAGGTGCGCTTTCTGCGCCTGCAGTTCACCGATATCCTCGGCGTCAACAAGAACGTCGAAATCCCGCGATCGCAGTTCGAGAAGGCGCTGGCCGGCGATATCCTCTTTGACGGGTCGTCGATCGAGGGGTTTGTCCGGATCGAGGAGTCGGACATGCTGCTGGCCCCCGATCTCTCGACGTTGCGCATTTTTCCATGGGGAGACGCCGAAAGCCGCGTCGCGCGCCTGATCTGCGACATCCATCGGCCCGATGGTTCGTCATTCGACGGCGACCCGCGTCGAGTGCTCAAGCAGCAGATCGAGCGGGCGGCAAAACTGGGCTACACGATGAACGCGGGCATGGAAGCCGAGTTCTTCATGTTCAAGCCCGGATTGCAGGGGGAGCCGGCCACCAACACACACGATGTCGGGTCGTACTTCGACCTGGCGCCGGCCGATCTGGGCGAAGATGCGCGACGCGCCATTGTGTCGGCGCTGGAACAGATGGGCTTTGAGGTGGAGGCCGCACACCACGAAGTGGCGCACGGGCAGCACGAGATCGACTTCCGGTACGCTGACGCCCTCACAACCGCCGACAACATCGCGACCTTCCGGTTTGTGGTGAAATACGTCGCGACGCAGTTCAACCTCACGGCGTCGTTCATGCCCAAGCCAATCTTCGGGCAGAACGGGAGTGGCATGCACACCCACCAGTCGCTCTTCAAGGACGGCAAAAACGCCTTCTTTGCTCCCGGCGCCGAGTGGGAGCTGAGTCCCGTCGCGTTGCACTACATCGGGGGCATTCTCCGGCACGCCCGTGGCTTTTGCGCCATCACCAACCCGCTGGTCAACTCGTACAAACGCCTGGTGCCGGGCTTTGAGGCGCCGGTGAATGTGGCCTGGTCGATGCGCAACCGGTCGCCCCTGGTGCGTGTGCCGGCGCGTCGCGGGGCGGGCACCCGCATCGAAGTGCGCATGCCCGATCCCTCGGCCAACCCCTACCTCGCGCTTGCCGTGATGCTGGCGGCCGGGCTGGACGGCATCGAGACACAAGCCGACCATCGTGAACCCGTGGATACCAACATCTTCGAGATGTCGTTCCGCGAAAAACGACGGCTGCGCATCGACGACCTCCCGCACGACCTCAACGAAGCCTGCGACGAGCTGGAGAAGGACGACCTCATCATGGCCGCGTTAGGCGAGCATGTGGCCAAGCACTTTCTGGATGCCAAGCGGCAGGAGTGGCGCGAGTATATCACGCAGGTCCACCAGTGGGAGCTGGAGCAGTACTTGCTCAAGTACTGAGCGTCGGGTGATCGCTGACACCCGTTCCCGGTTTGGCTGAAGATGTGATTCGGGCGAACCTTTTTGCCCGGCTCCTGTCTCCCTTGGGACAGAAGGGTCGCATCGCGCGCCCCGACTTCACCTCACGGAGCCGTCCATGACCGCCACCACTTTTTTCGCTCGCAACGAAGGCACCCTCGACCGCGTGCTGCGTGTTGCCCTTGGCCTTGCCCTGCTCTTCGTCGCCTTTACGGGGCGTGGAGCGTGGGGGTACCTCGGCGTGGTGCCTCTCCTCACCGGGGCGTTAGGTACCTGCCCGGTCTACTCGCTCTTCGGCTTCAACACGTGTCCCGTGAAGCGGTGAGTGATGGGGTGGCGGACGACGCCGAGCTGCTCCGGCGCTCCGCACTTGGCGACGAAGCGGCATATGCGTCCTTCGTCGCCAGGCATGAGGCGGGTGTGTGGCGTCGCGCGCGCACACTCGCCAGCAACGAGGCCGACGCCGAAGACCTTCTCCAGGAGACCTTTCTGGCGGCGTGGCGCGCGGCCGGGAATTTCCGTGGGGGCAATGCACGATCCTGGCTCCTCACCATTGCCACCCATGCCTGGCAGCGGGTAGCGCCACGCGTTGCGCGCGAAGTGGCCACCGGTGACGACGAGGAACTCGAAGTGCTGGCCGAGCGCGCAGGCTGGGGCACAGGCGTGCACTCCGAGAACCCCGCACAGGCCTGGATCGAGGCGGCGTTGCATCGCCTCGCGCCCGGCGACCGGACCCTGCTGATGCTCCGCGACGTGGAGGCCATCCCCGCCGAGGAGGTTGCCGCGACACTCGGCCTGACCCTGTCAGCTACAAAAAGCCGTCTGCACCGGGCACGGATGCGTCTGGCGGCGGCCTACGAGGAGGTGCGACGTGAATCCGTTTGATCGTGTGGTGGCCGGGCTCAGTTGCCGCGATGTGCTGAACCGCTTGAGTGACTTTCTCGACGGTGACCTTGCACCGGAGGAACGCTCCGCCGTCCTCGCGCACCTGGCTGGCTGCTCAGCCTGTGAATCGTTTGGGGGTCAGGTCCAGCAGCTTATCGTGTCGTTGCGGGCATCCGCGCACACGTCGCCAGTGCCCCACGCGGTATCGGAGCGCCTTCGGCAGCGGCTCGTCTCCGGCGCCTCGTAGTCACGCACGACCTCGGAGCGCGTTGGAGAGGCGTGAGCCCGAGCCCGTACCACGCGTCCACAGACGTGAGGCCATGGCGGCGCAGCAGAGTGCCGCCACGCTCCACAGGAGTTCCAGCTGCACAGCCTGCCGCGGCGTCCACTCGTCAGGCAGTGCCGCATAGCGGAGAGCGGCGGGCACCGAGGTGCCTCGATCAATGGCGACAGCGAGTACCCAGCCCGCAATCAAGAGGACATGCCCAGCCACCTTGTGCTGCACCGCAGCGTGTACAAGGAGGGAAAGCAGCGTGATCTGCGCGAGGAACGTGAAGGTGACACCGTAGCTCCATCCGAAGGCGCCCAGCAAGGAGAACCCGGAGGCGTCTCGCATGAATGCCACCGAGACTCCGACCAGCAGTAGCGGAAGGACCACGACCAGCTGAGCCGTAAGCACGCCGAGCAGCTGACCCCACATGAGTGCGCCGTTGCTCACGGGAAGTGTGTCGCGCAACTCGTGTGAACGGACATCACGGTCGCGCCACACGAGTTCGCCGGCATAGATGGTGGCCACCAGAATGAGAAACACCCGCGCATGCTCGTGCACCGCGCTCATGATGTCGCGCATGGTCGGCTGTGCCCCACCGGCGATCCAGGCGTTCACAAGGGCGTTGAGGGCGCCTAACGCGGCCAGGGTCGTGAAACCCTTCTCGCGCAAGGTCCAGCGACAACTCCACCGCGCCAGCAGCCAGATGCTGTCCATCGCGGCCGGTGGCTTAACGATGACAGCGGAGGAGTGGTGAACCGCGGGAGCGGGGACACCCTCGACCGCCGGCGTGGCGTGATCGACAAAGAGCTCCAGGCGAAACCGGTGCCACACCACCATCGCTGCCGCTGCGGCCACCCCCAGCCAGAGCACGCGGTTCTGCCACACCACACCGGCGGCGCTTGGCTCGAACCGGGCTCGCTCCTCCCCGCTGAGTCCACGCGACACCCACTCGAGGGCCGCGTTGCCAAAGGGGTCGAGCCAGGCACCCAACAGCTGGCCGTCGCGCGCGAGGGAGACACCGGTGCCCCACAGGGCCACCAGGCCAACTCCCAGCAGCAGGATGCTCATGAAACCACGCCGCAAGGCGCCGGCGGAAAAGAACAACACACTCACCACCAGCAGGTTGGGCAACACGAGCCAGGCACAGGGCCACCACAGGGCCTTGAGTGCTTGTGTGAGCTGCCCGTTCATGGCAAAGCCGACAAGGAGCCCCGCCGGAATGGCGAGGTACACGAGCAACATCACGCCCACGGCTCCCATCCATCGCCCCAGCAGATAGTCGTGTCGAGTGAGTGCGGTGGTGAACAGGAGCTCCTGCTGCCGTGTGGCCACGTCGCGCATCACGGCTGTGGCCGCAATCATCGTCGTGATCACCTGGCCAAAGGCGGTGACGCCGGCCATGGCGTGCGCCATCGCCCAAGGCGCGACCTTCGGCACGTCTCCCCGCGACGACACCAGCTCCACGGCCCCCGACGTCGCGTAGCCGAAGGTGAGGAAGAAGAAGACGGCGACATACACCCACGTGAGAAACTCGCGCGTCTGGAGGCGAAACTCGTAGCGCGCGATCTCGGTCATCATGTGAGCGCCCGGTCCCCTACATGCAAAAAGTAGACGTCGTCGAGGGTGGGCGCGGCGGGAACCCACCCTGCGCCGGGTGCATGATCGGCGAGCACCCGTGACATACGCACCCCGGCCTCGTAGCTCACCGAGAGCGCCCGGGTGCCCGCGGGCGCGGGTCCCGCAGGTCCCTGCCAGACTTGTCCCTGCAGTGCCTGCACCATCGCGAGCGGGCTCCCCGATATCGCCAGCTGGCCCTGATCGAGAATCGCCATGGCCGGGCAATACTCGTACACGTCTTCCACCAGATGCGTCGAGAGGAGCACCACACACTCGGCCGCCATGGTCAGCAGCACGTCGTACAACCGGCGCCGCTCCGTGGGATCGAGACCGGCGGTGGGTTCGTCGAGAATGAGCAACTGCGGATTGCCGCTCAGGGCAATGGCCACGCCAAGCCGCTGCCGCATGCCGCCCGAGAGGGTGCCCACTGGCCGGGAGCGTACACCGAGGAGGTTGGTGCGGGCGAGGAGTGACTCCACGACGTCGTGCCGCCCGGCGGCCGCCACTCCCTTGAGTGCCGCGAAGTGGGCGAGTGTTTCGTGCACCGGCACCGCGGGGTAGAAGCCGAACTCCTGCGGGAGATAGCCGAGGATCTGGCGCAGCTGGCCTGGTGCGGCAAGAACGTCGGTCTCGCCAAAGTGCACGCTGCCGCTGTCGGGACGCAGCAACGTGGCGACCACCCGCATCAGGGTCGACTTGCCGGCCCCGTTGGGTCCAAGCAGCCCGAACATGCCGGGGCCGATGTCGAGGGTGACGTCATGGAGAGCCGTGACACCACCGGGGTACCGCTTGCTGACAGCGTTGAGGACGAGGCGCATGGGCCCCTCATCCTAACGTGGCGAGCCGAACCCCCGCGAGAGCAGCTGCTCGAGTTCCTCGTCGTACTCGTACACGTCCTTGAACGACCGGACCACCCCGGCGTCGTCGACCGCGGCCGTGTGGTAGACGAGGAGCACCGGAATGTGTTCGCTGAGGCGGACGAGTTCGGGCTGCTCGGCCTTCATCGCCTTTTTCATGCGGTCGAGGGACCAGGCGGTGTCGCCCTTCAGCACCCACTCCGCCAGCCGTTGCGGTTCGGAGACGCGCACACAGCCATGGCTCAGCGCGCGGGTCTCCCGGCGGAAGAAGCCCTTTTCGTTGGTGTCGTGCAGGTAGATGTTGAGGTCGTTGGGCAGCATGAACTTCACACGACCTAACGAGTTGTAGTCCCCGGGCAGCTGCCGCACTCGAACACTTTTGCCCACCCGCGCCAGGGTGGTCGAGTCCGGAGAAACCTGGGGCGCGTTATTGGCGTAGCCGCGGACCAGCACGTAGCGGTTGCGAGCGAGATAGGTGGAGTCCTTTCTCGCTTTGGGCACGATTTCATCGGCCGCGATGGTCTGCGGGACCTCCCAGAAGGGAGAGAAGATGACGTGCTCCATATCCTCGACAAACATGGGAGTGTAGCGATCTTCGGCGGCGCGGCCGACCACCACTTTCATGCTGAAGGAGGGTCGCTGCGGCCCGTTGACCTGGTCGTAGACGTGCAGCCGGTACTCCGGGATGTTCACCACAATCGCGCGGCCATCGGGGCGTCGTGGCAGCCAGCGCCAGCGCTCGAGGGTCAAGCGGGTGTCGCGCTGACGTTGCCTGATAGCTGCCCGAAGTTTGTCGCGTGTGGGTGCGTCGAACAGCCCGGTCAGCGGAACCTTCGCGCTCTTCTGAAAGGCACGAATGCTCTTGGCCAGCGAGGCGTCGATGAGGGTGTCGGCCGTGGCGGCGGGTGCCGAGTCGGTTGGGAATCCCAGCGTCCCCAGGATGGACCGTAGCCTGGGGGCGGCGTGGAAGGGTGCCGTGCGGCGGGTGGCGAGCACAGCAGCCCCGGGCTGGAGCAGTGAGTCGGACGCCACGCGGTCGAGTGCAGGGAGTGCGGCCAGCAGGGTGCGATACGGAGCCCACTGCGGCGACGCCTGATCAAACACCGGCAGGGGATCGGCCGTGCGCGACACGGCGTAGACCCCGGCGCCGATATCGTAGTCGTCGGCGCTGGGTCGTGTGAGTTTGGGATACGCCTTGGGCTGACGCGCGCGTCCGAACCGCAGCGCGCGGAGGAGCCGCGCCGTGGACACGCTGAGGGTGGCTTCGAACTGCGCCAGCAGCGCCTCGCTGGCAGGGCCCGCGGCGAGTTGTGCACGCAGCGAGTCGAGGAGTGCTGCGTCAAAATCCGCGGGGTCCAGACCTAACGAGTCCACCTGACCGAGGAGCCGCACCGTCTGCTCCGCGGCGGTGGTGACTTGCCCGGCGGTGCTCCAAAGTGTCGCCCAGTTTGCGTGGCCGTAGGCGCGCTGTACGTCGGCCGACACATCCTCGATCTTCGCCCACCGTGCGTACGCAAGCTTGCCTTCGACGAGCTGGGCCTGCACTGTGGCCACGGGGCCGGTGAGACTGGTGTCGATGGCGCTCTGACCCGCCGCCGAGCGCGCGGTGGCGGCAAGGGCAAGCAGGAGGGCCGGGAGAACGAGGGGCTTCACGAAGGGGGGCGCGAGATTAGTGACCCTGAATGATACTACGGCCGGAGGGGTCGAGGGGCTGGGACAAACGCTGCCACAACCCACAGGAACCAGGGGATCGATTGGATCTGCACACTCAAGTTCTGGAAGCATCGGCGCGCATCCGGCCCTACGTGCGCGAGACCCCATATCGCCCGAGCCCGGCCCTCTCCCAGGTCACCGGCTGGGAGGTTGTCCTCAAGGAGGAACAGCACCAGCACACCGGGTCGTTCAAGGCCCGTGGCGCCTTCAGCAAAATCGTGCGACTCGCTCCGGACGAGCGGCACCGCGGCGTGGTGGCGGCATCAAGCGGAAATCATGGAGCGGCGGTGGCACACGCCGCTTCGGTCATCGGACTCCAGGCAAAGGTCTATGTTCCGCAAAACGCCTCGCCGGCCAAGGTCGACAAGATCCGGGCGTCTGGCGCCGAGGTGGTGTTTTTCGGGACAGATGGTCTCGACACCGAACTGGAAGCAAGGCGTGTCGCGGAGGCGGAGGGGGCGGTCTACGTCTCTCCCTACAATGACTGGGATGTGATGGCGGGCCAGGGGAGCGTCGCGGTCGAAATGACGCGTCAGCTCCCGCCGGTGGATCGTGTCTATGTCGCTGTAGGAGGTGGTGGCCTGATCGGCGGAATCGCCGCCTACCTCGCCACGGCGATGCCCGCGGCTCGGGTGGTCGGGGTGTTGCCCGCGAACTCACCGGTCATGGCCGAGTCGGTCAAGGCGGGGCACATCGTTGAGATGGCGTCACTACCCACCCTCTCGGACGGGACGGCGGGTGGGATGGAGCCGGGGTCCGTGACCTTTGACATCTGCCGAAAGTTTGTCAGCGAATGGAAGACAGTGGATGAGGCGGAGATTGCCGACGCCATGCGGCTCTGGTCGGCCCATGAGCCGGGGATGATCGAAGGCGCGGCCGGAGTGGCCCTCGCCGCGCTCCTGCGTGACTCGGCTCGGAAACCCAAACAGCGAGCAGCTGTGGTGATCTGCGGGGCGAACGTGAAAGTGGAGACGTGGCGTCAGGTGGTGGGAGGGTGACACTTTTCTCGCACCACCTGATGCCTTGCCTCACGGGGTAAACGTGCCGTTGCGCGCCGCCGTGCGGGTGGAGGCTCCCTCTATCAGGTTCCCCCCGCCAATGAAGTAACCGATCGCCTGCACGCTCCAAATGGCCTCGACCCCGAGTGAGGGTCCCCAGAGATTCTGCCAGCCGGCGACACCCGTGAAGTCGGGAACGTCCAGATTGATGGTTCCGGCATTGCCAGCGTAGCCTGGGAGAATACTGATCGACGTCGTTCGAGAGGCGGTGCCATTGTTCTGGGTCGACACGGCGCTCCAGAAATCCGAGTACTCGGGCTGTCGTGGAAGCGCAAACCGAAGCCGCGCATACCCGAGGTTGGTGCTCGAGACCGCTGGTTGGGAAAGTGGTGAGCCCAAAGTGATCGAGACATCGCCGGGATCACGTGCGACCGTCGTGACTGTCCGTGTTGCGTCTGTTCTGGCGCCAACAATTGTATTTGCCGACGCAGCGAGGACGTGGAAGTCGCCTGCCGCTGTCCGCTGGGGCGGCACCGCGCCGTACGTGATTGCCGTAGCATTACCAGCAGTCGAGGTGGTCAGCGGCAGCGTGGATCCGTTATTGGTGGTCCAGCCCACGGCAAGAAAAGGTCTTTCGCCAGGAGTCACGCCCACTAGCGTCGCTGTGCGCCTGGCCGGATCAAAGGCGTCGGTCGTGCTCGCGAAATCAACGGTCCCCACGGAGGCACCATTTGCGGGATCGAGCCCGCGCCGCAGAAATATGCGAGCGGCATCGAGCGACTGCGTCAGTGGATAACGCCCGGCCACCAGGTCTCGCGGACCCGACGGCACGTTGGTGATGGTGAAGGTGGGCGAGGCAGCCGTGGGTGGAGGAAACGGCGACCGCCCGCCAAACTGCACCTGGACGACATCGGTGTTCGTGGCACCAAAGCCGGAGACCGTCCCCGTGACGCTGCGGCCGCTGGGTTTCACTGTATTGCAGTTGCCCCTGTTGTTCAGTTCGGCGGGTGTTCCATACGCCACGCTGAGGAAATAGTTGTCGGCGCCTTGTTGCGTCACCCACGCCACCGCGCCGGTCGTGACAACATTGTACGTGTAGGTGTTGCTGGCACTCGCGGCGAGTTGCACCCAGCCACCTGTGTCATTCTGCGCCGCCACCCAAATGGGGAGCTGCGCGCCGCTGCCACAAAAGACCAGCGTCATACTTCCACCCGCTGGCGCTGGCGTCACCACCAGGTTGATGTTGGCGCTGGAGTTGGCGATTCCCGCACCACTGGCGGTGATCGTCAGGGGATAGGTGCCGGGTGTCACGGCTGCGCCCACAGCAAAGGCCGCCGTTGATGTGTTGCCTGTCGTTGGCGACGGATTGAAGGTGGCGGTGACCCCAGCTGGTGCGGTGGACAGGCTGAGTGTTACCGCGCCGGTAAAGTTGGTCCGGCCGACAATCACGGTGGTCGAACCCGAAGCTCCCTGTTGCGCCGTGACACTGCCGGCCGAGATGAGCACACCGGACTGCTGCTGCGTTGTGACGGTGACACTCAACTGGGTGGACGCCGAGCTGATGCCGTTGCCAGTGCCGGTGACGCTGATGGGGTAGGTGCCGGCGCCGACCACCGCGCCAAAGGTGAGCGTGAGAACGCTCGACGAGGCTTGCGACGTCACCGGCGCAAAGACGGCCGTCACGCCGTTAGGCAGCGGGCCGGTGGTGAGGGTGACATCGCCTGAAAAGTTGGTCCGGGCAATGGTGATGGTGGTGGTTACTGCCGCGCCCCCAGCGACCGCCGTGAGCGTGGCGGGGTTCGCCGTCAAAGCGATCGAGCCTGCTGGAGGAGGGGCAGCGGTGACGGTCAGAGTGAGAGTGGCCACCTGTCCCGCGATCCCCGGTGCCGTGCCGGTGACGGTGAGTGTCGTCGTGGCCGGTGTTGCGCCCGTCCCGACCGGGATTGTCAGTGTGGTGGAGTTGGCTGTGACACTCGCCGAACCGAAGGTGGCGCTCGCGCCGGCCGGTGTCCCGGCCACCGCCAGCGCAACCGGACCGGAAAAGTTCGTCCGCGCGATGCTGACCGTGACTTGTCCACTTGTGCCCTGCTGCACCGAAAGAGTCGCTGGTGCAAGTGAAAGCGCGAACGATGCAGCGGGTGGTGCGAGTACAGTGAGGGCGTACGTGGCCGCGGCGCTGGCGACCCCCGTGCCGGAGGCTCTGACAACCAGCGGATACACACCCGCCGCGGTGGTCGTCGCCACCGTCAGGGTAATGGTCCAGGTATCGCCGACGTTGGTGAGAACGCTCGTGACGCCGGCGGGTGCGCCGGCCACCTGGACCACGACAGGGCTTGTGTAGTTGGTGCGGGTGACCGTGGCCGTGAACACGGTGCCATTGCCCGCCTCGAGGGCAACCCCAAGTGCCGACAGCGTCACGACGATTTCCGGGGGTACCGGAGGTGGTTTCGTACCCCCGTCGCCTCCACCTCCGCAAGCGCTCGAGAGTATGACAACCAGCGCGGTAGTCACGCGTTTGACAAAGCCGAGGCAGTGCACGGAGCCTCCAGTGTGGAAATGGGCCCCTGCAACAAACCAAAAAGAGAGAGGGAACGCCACTGGCGTCCCCTCTCTCTTTGTGCGGTCCGTCACCTGCTGCGTGTTCCCAGCCCGCAATCAGGGAGTGAACGTGCCGAACCGTGAGGCGGTGCGTGTCTGCGTCCCTTCGGCCTGCTGCCCGCTGCCAATAACGAATCCATTGGCGGAGACCTGCCACTGCGTGGCGGCACCAGCCAGCGGCCCCCATACGTTCTGCCAACCACCCACACCCGAGAAGTCAGGGATGGCGGCGTCGAAGTTGGCCGCGTTGCCGATATAGCCCTCGGTCATGGTGATGCTGACCGACCGCGTGCTGCCTCCAGAGGCCTGGGTGAATCCTGCCAGCCAGAGATTCTGGTAGTCCGTCTGACGCGCCAGCACGGCTCGCAGCCGGGCGTACGCTCCGTTGGTGGACGAAATGGTGGGCGTCGACAACACCGCGCCCATGTTGAGCGTGGTGTTGGTGGCGTCACGGAAGATCGTGGTGACTAACCGAATAGCCGTCGGGATATTGTTGACCGATGTGATGGCCGAGGCAGCGAGGGCGTGCAGGTCCCCAGCTACGGTGCGCGACGATGGTACCGCTGAGTATGTGAGCGTGCTGGACGTGCCCGGCAATCCGAAGCCCAGCAGGAGGCCACCGCCATTCGCGGTGTTGAACGTCGCCACCGCCGTCGTCTGCTCGCCCGCCGTTAGGCCGCCCAGCGTCACCGTCTTGCTGTCGGGGTCAAAGGCGTCGGTGCCGTTGAAGTCGACCGTTCCCACCGAGCCACCATTGGCGGGATTGAGTCCCCGCTTGATGAAGATCTTGTTCGGCGTGAATCCCGCGAGCGGGTTGGCCAGGTTGATACCGCTCCGGCTGCCCAGCAGATCGCGGACACCCGCTGGCACGTTGTTGATCGTGAAGTTGGGTGCGGCTGCAGTCGGAGCTGTGGTTGGGACGGCTCCACCGAATGACACCGACACCTGGTCACTGTTGGTAAGGCCGAATCCGGAGACGGTTCCAGTTACAGAGCGCGGAGTCGGGTTCACCGTGGTGCAGGCGTTGATGCCGCGTCCGTCGAGTTCCGCCCGGTTGCCGTAAATGAGGGTAAGGTCGTAGTCATTCGCCGCATTCTGCGTGACATACGCGACACCGCCCGTGGTGGAGATGTTGAAACTGTAGCTGTTGTTCGCTCCGGCCGTTACCTGCGTCCAGGCGCCATTTCCATTCTGCGCTGCCAGCCAGATGGGCAAGTCACTTGCACCGCCGCAGAAGTTGAAGGTCACGTTGCCACCACCCGAACTGGTTGCCGTAACGGTCAGTGTGCCGGTGGCCGTTGCGTTCGCGACCCCCGTGCCCGATGCAGTGACGACGATCGGATAACTCCCCGCTGGGGTCGCAGCCCCAACGGTGAAGGTGACCTGACCGCTGTTGCCGGTGCCAGGCTGCGTAAAGGTTGTCGTAACGCCAGTGGGCTGGCCGGTGGCGGCAAGTGTGACAGCACCCGTGAAGTTGGCGCGGGTAACAAAGACGTTGAGGCTTCCGCTGCTGCCCTGCTGGATCGTGTTGTTCCCGGCCGTGATACTGATGGTGCCGGCGGCCGCAGAAACCGTAAGCGCGATCTGCGTCGTGGCGTTTGTGATGCCGGTGCCCGACCCCGTGATGGTGAGAGTGGAGTTCCCGGCGGCCGCTCCCGCGCTGGCGGTGACGGTGAGCGTGGCTGTATTCCCCGTGGTCGGTGACGTAGCGATGGCTGTGGTCACCCCGGCTGGCGTGCCTGTGACCGCGAGGGTCACGGCTCCGGCAAAGTTGGTCCGTGCGATGGTGATGGTCGAGGTAACCGCCGCGCCGCCCGGAGTGGCGCTGAGCGTCGCCGGATTCGCTGAGAGCGCAATCGAACCCGAAGCGGCCGCGGTCACGGTCAACGCCAATGTCGCTGTGCGATCGGTCTGCCCGGCCACCGTGCCGGTCACCGTCAGCGTGTAGTTGCCGGCTGCCACGGCGCTGCCAATGGCTACGGCAAGTGTGGTGTTGTCACCGGTGACACTGCTCGCGCCTAACGTAGTGGTGACTCCGGCCGGTGCGCCGGTTACGGCAAGACCCACTGCACCCGTGAAGTTGACGCGGGCCAGGTTGACCGTGGCTTGACCGGTGGCTCCCTGCGCCACCGACAGCGTAGTCGGCGCGACCGAGAGTGTATATGACGCCGCCGGCGGCGCCGTCAGCGTGAGGGTATACGTCCCCGTCGCGTTGCTGACACCTGAGCCCGATGCCGTCACCGTGAGGGGATAGTTCCCCGCAGCGGCCGTGGCGACCGTGGTAATGGCAACCGTGTAGGTGTCACCCGAGTTGGTCACATTGCTCGTGACCCCAGCCGGCGCCCCGGAAACAGCGACGCTGACCGCACCGGTAAAGTTGGTCCGCGCGATGGTCGCGGTGAACGTGGTGTTGCCGCCGGCCTGAAGTGTGGTGGCTGATGCCGACAGCGTGAGTGCTATCGAAGGCGTCGGCGGGGGAGGAGGTGGCGTGGTTCCATCGTCACCACCGCCACCACAGGCAGCGGCGAGGGCGAGAACCAGCGCAGACAGGGGGCGAATGCCCTTGAGTTGCAACACGGGGAGCTCCGGGGAAGGCGGAAAACGGCGGGTGAACGGCAGGAGGCGCAGACGTTCTTCTAGCTACTCTGAACAACGCACCGGCGGTGTGCTTTTTCTCAGACTCCAGAATGCTCGGCCAAGGTCGTCAGTTTCGAGTGCTGGCGAAATAGGTCGAAAAGACTACAGGCCGTCCGCTGCACGATGGCGGCGAACGGCCTGTATACCCTTGCGCAGAAATCAGACCGGAAAGAGCATCTCCCGGTACTTCGGGAGCGGCCAGGCATCGTCGGCCACCAGCAACTCGAGCGTATCGCAGACCTCCCGCGCCGCCAGCATGGCGTCAGCCCCCGGCCCGGTCACCAGCTGGGCGCACCCCTCGAGGTCGTCATGCATGTGCTCGGCCTTGTCCGTCACCTTGGACAAAGTGTCGCGCCGAGCCTTGAGCGACTTGGCCAGCGCACCGATTTCGTTGGCGCGCTCGATCTGCGGGATCTCCTTGATCCCGGCCGACCTGGCCTCGGCGGCCGCACGGGCCAGGTTGCCCTGATAGGCGTACACCGCGGGCAGAACCATCGTATCGATGAGCTCGCGCTGCATGGTCATCTCGATGAGCATGTCCTTCACGTAGCGCTCCATGCGCACGTGATACCGCGATTCCAGCTCTTCCTTGCTGAGAATGCCAAGCGAGGTGAAGAGCTTCTTGGCCCCGGCGGTCTGCATCTGGGCCAGTGCCTCCGGGCTGCGGCGCAGGTTCAGGAGGCCACGCTTCGCGGCTTCCTTCACCCAGGCGTCAGAGTAGTTGTTGCCTTCAAAACGCACGGCGCCGGTCGAACGGAAGGCGGCGCGCACCACCTTGAGAATGGCGTCGTCGACCTTCTTGGTCTTCTTGAGTTCGGCCGAGAGCTGCTCTGTCAGGTCTTCGATGGCCTCGGCGACTGCGGCATTGAGGATCGTGACCGGCCAGGCGATGGACTGCGAGGCGCCAACGGCGCGGAACTCGAACTTGTTGCCCGTGAAGGCAAAGGGCGAGGTCCGGTTGCGGTCGGTGTTGTCCTTTTCGATTTCCGGAAGTTTGGCCACACCTAACGAGATGAGCGCTTCGGCCGCGCCCTTCCCCGCCTGCTTGCCCCCGGCAATGTCTTCGATGAGCTGGGTCAGCGTCTTGCCCATGAAGACCGAGATGATCGCCGGTGGTGCCTCGTTGGCGCCCAGGCGGTGTTCATTGCCCGACGTACCGATACCGGCACGTAATACACCCGCGTGTTTGTGTACGCCCTTCAGCACCGCGGCCAGGAAGAGCAGGAAGCGCACATTCTGGTGCGGCGTCTTGCCGGGCTTGAGGAGGTTGAGGCCGTCGAGTTCGTTGTCGGCCAGGATGGACATCGACCAGTTGCAGTGCTTCCCCGAGCCGTTCACACCGGCAAAGGGCTTCTCGTGCAGAATGGCCTGGAGCCCATGCCGCATGGCCACACGCCGCAGCACCGACATGACCAGCTGGTTGTGATCGACGGCGATGTCAGTTTCCTCGAACAGCGGCGCCATTTCGAACTGACAGGGCGCCACCTCGTTGTGCCGGGTCATGATCGGCACACCAAGCTTGTAGAGTTCCTGCTCTACCTCGGCAATGCATGCCTGGATGCGCTCCGGGATGCCGCCGAAGTAGTGGTCTTCGAGCTGCTGACCACGTGGCGGGGGCGCACCAAGGAGCGTGCGGTTGGCCATGACCAGGTCAGGACGCAGCGCAAAGTGTGTCCGGTCGATCAGGAAATACTCCTGCTCGGGGCCGAGGGTGGTGCCCACACGCTGCACACCCTTGTCGCCGATCACGGAGAGCAGCTTGATCGCCTTCTCGCTCAGCACATCGCTCGAGCGAAGAAGGGGTGTCATTTCGTCGAGTGCTTCGCCGTTGTAGCCGATGAAGACCGATGGGATGCACAGCGTGCTGACATTGCCCGACTCCACGATGAACACTGGAGAGGTGGGGTTCCACGCCGTGTAGCCGCGTGCTTCCCACGTGGCGCGCAGGCCACCCGAAGG
The DNA here is from genome assembly GCA_902826615.1 of uncultured Gemmatimonadota bacterium. GTDB lineage: Bacteria > Gemmatimonadota > Gemmatimonadetes > Gemmatimonadales > Gemmatimonadaceae > RBC101. The sequence goes on along the minus strand of CADEFN010000001.1, from coordinate 213,438 downwards.
GAATGACGAGGCGTCAGGCTCCGACTGGATGAGCTGCGCCGCCGAGAACTGCTCGAGGGGCGACTTGTTCTCGTCGAAGGTGAGGAAGGCATCGTGCTTCTCGGCCGTCATCCCCGTCTGCGGGAGAAACCAGTGCGTGTAGTGCGTGGCGCCGCGCGACGTTGCCCATTCCTTGATCGCCTGGGCGACAGTGGGGGCAATTTCCTGGTCGAGCTTCTTCCCGAGGCGGATGGCGGACTGGAGCTTGGCGAAGACATCCTTCGGCAGCTTGGCGCGCATCTGCCTAATGCCGAACGTATTGATGCCGAAGGACTCGGCGATGGAGCCGAAGCTGTTGCCGGCCGGTGTGGGTGTGCGGCCAGCTATGGATGCGAGAGCCGCCTTTCGGGACGAGCTGGACATTAGAGAATGGGGTACAAGGTGAGTTCTGCGTTGTATCGGGGCACTGAGCCTCCCCGGCAATCGATTTCCTGCAAAGTGTCGTCCGAAAACTGCAATTTCAGCACGATTCCGTAATCGAGTGCGCGGAATTTACGCACTTTTCTACACGATGTGCAACAGAACGTGCTGCCTGAGCAGATGAAGACGGCAAGGCGCGTGCCGATGGAGCAGCCGAGCACGTTAAGCCCGGCTGGCCACACATTCGTTCCCGAATAACCCTTAAGTTATTCTGCAACAATGGTTTACGATCCAGTTTTCTGACGTGTCGTACCAGCCCACGCCGCTGAAAGTCCGAATTGGGATGGGGCTAGCGGCCGCCGCTACGGTTGCGCTGCTGGCCTGGGGGGTCGCGGCGTTCCGGGACTTCGCCGGTCCGACTGCCGGTGGGGCCCTGGAAGTACCGGCGCTTCCCGAACGCGGGTCAACCGCGGCGGCGATTGGAGTCCCCGACACACTGCTGGGTCTGAGCCGGGCCCTTCGCTTCCGCACGCTCACGCCCGCCGAGGCGATAGCGGTGCCCGGCTTTCTTGGTGTGCTGGGGGAGCCGGCCATCCATCGGCCTGCCGTCCATGTGATCCCTGCGGCCGACAGCGGATCGTTTGCCTACATGGTGCTGCGTCCCTTTGGGGACAAACGCGGCGAGGTCCTCAACGGGTACCGGTTGGGACGCTGGCCCGCCGAGCGATGGATCATGGCGCGCAACTACTTCAATCCCGACGGCTTTGTCGAGGTGACGCCGCAGAATGTCTCGACCCCGCTCACCGCGCACTTCACGTTAGGCGACTTTGTCACCCACGATCAGCGGGATGTGTGGCCCAAGTACGTCGTGCTCGAGGAGAAACTCCTCGACAAGATCGAACTGGTCCTGCAGGAGCTGAACCGGATGCGGATTCCCACACGGAAGGTGGTGGTGCTCTCCGGGTTTCGTGCGCCGTACTACAACGAACGTGGCGTCGGAGAAGGAATGGCGCGGGGGAGCCGTCACCAGTTTGGTGACGCGGCCGACCTCATCATCGATGACAATGGCGACGGCCGCATGGATGACCTCAATCGCGATCGGCGGCTCGATCTGCGTGACACTGAGCCGCTGGCCAGGGCCCTCGCGGCCGTGGAACGCGCCCATCCGGCGTTACGCGGCGGGCTCGGCACCTACACCGCAATGGGCCCCAGCGGCCCTTTTGTGCATATTGATGTTCGGGGGACGAGTGCGCGGTGGGAGCGGGGCCGGTAACACACTGGTTGTCAGACGCCTTCTCGGGATGGTCCATGCTGATTCGTGTTATGCTCGCTGCGGCGGTCTCTCTTGCGGTCGCCTCCGCTCCCGCGCCCATCGAGGGACGCTGGGATCTCATCGTGGACACGCCGGAAGGTCCGCGGCCGTCATGGTTTGAGGTTCGCCACTCGGGATTCAGCACACTGGTCGGGCAGTTTGTGGGCATCGTCGGGAGTGCGCGTCCGGTGGCGCGCGTACAGTGGGAGAACGGGAGCTTCCGCTTTTCCATTCCCCCGCAGTGGGAGCGCGAGGCGAAAGACTGGACCGTCGAGGGTCGGCTGAACGGCGAAACCCTCGCGGGCACGATGACTCGTCCCGATGGTGGCACCATGCGCTTCACGGGCAAACGTGCTCCGACGCTGCGTCGCGCGGCCGCGCCGGTGTGGGGCGCGCCGGTCAAGCTGCTGAACACTGATCTCACGGGTTGGCGCGCCATCCAGGGCGAAAATCAGTGGCGTGTGACCAACGGTGTGTTGCAGAACATGAAGGGGGGCGGCAACCTGGTCACCGAACGCACCTTCACGGACTTCAAGCTGCACGCCGAAGTGCGGTTTCCGAAGGCGGGCAACAGCGGTGTGTATCTCCGGGGCCGCTACGAAGTGCAGGTGGAGGACTCGCCCGGCCCCGAGCCTGCAGTCGATGGTTTGGCCGCCGTGTATGGGTTCATCACACCCAACCAGTTTGTGAACCGGGGGCCCGACACCTGGCATTCATATGACGTGACCCTGGTGGGGCGGACCGTGACCGTGGTGGTGGATGGAAAGACGGTCATCAGCCTGCAGGAGATTCCCGGCCCAACGGGTGGCGCCCTGGATAGCAATGAAGGCGCGCCGGGGCCGATCATGCTGCAGGGCGATCATGGACCGGTGGAGTACCGGAACATCGTGATCACACCGGCGAAGTAACCCGACACTCGGCCCCGGTTCGTCGTACCATCGGGGCCGCGACGCTCCGCCCCGGATCAAGTCCGTGGTACGTGCGGTGTACCTGCGTTGGGAGCGGGACATCGCAACGGCGCCAAATCAGGCTCTCTCCACCGCGCGCGCGCCTCGACCGACATCAGACAATCCGTGGAGTAGAAGGTGCGCAGCACCATCGGATGCGCCACGGGATGGGTTTCGATTGCGTCGATGTGCGCCTCGACTGACACCGAGGGCTCCGCCTGCATGAGGAATTCGGCGAGCAGCACCACGTAGGCGCGGGTGATTGTCTCGTGGTAGCCCCCGGTGGCGGTGTTCGCCCCGCCATGCGACTCGTTGAGCGCACGAATGTCATGGCGCAGGCGTTCCAGTGCCGCGTCGGGACCGTAGTGCGCCACATGCCAGGCACCCACGCGCAGGTGCGCCACGTGGGTCCACTCACCTTTCGGTAGCGTGCAGGACTGGAACCCCTGAACCAGGGTGTGCAGGTCTATCGTGTGTGGCATGTGCGTCGAGCGCGGGGCGAGCAGTCTAAGGGCAGTACCTCCCGAGTGCACGGGCACGGCGCACTATCCCCAACCGGGATTTCAGCGCAATCTCCTGGCGTACGACTACGGACATTCCGACAAGAGGGTCTTTATGCCGCTTCGATACCGTTTCCTTGGCCTCACCGTCGCGCTCAGCGCCTCGGTTGCCCTCCAGGCCCAGAGTGTTGCCCGTATTCGGGTGTCGCCAGCAGCGCGCACGCTGTCGGTGGGTGACTCGCTGCGACTTGTTGCCGAAGCGCTCGACGCACAGGGAAGAGTGCTTCCCGGCGTGACAATTCGCTTCCTCACGCAGGGCGGGCGCATGCAGGGGAGTGTCGACTCGCTCGGATGGGTGCGGGCCGGGTCACCGGGCACCATCCCGCTGGCCGTGACCGCCACGACACCAAACGGTCGTCCGGTCACCGAAAAAGTCGAAGTGCGGATTCTCCCGGGTCCAACGGTCCGGCTCGCTGTCACCCCGGAGGTCAAGCGGCTCCTGGCGGGTCAGCGTGTGCGGCTCGACGCCACCCCGATCACGGCCACGGGGGATGCACGTGAGGACGTGGTGAGCTGGAGCAGCAGTGCGCCACGTGTGGCCACGGTGACCGATGGTGTGCTCGCGGGACTGTCTCCGGGTTCGGCCACCCTCACCGCACGCGCGGGGTCGGCCGTGACTAACGTCTCGGTGCAGGTGCTGCCCTCCGCTGGAGTCACCGTCACGCTCACACCGGCCAGCACACGCGCCCGCCAGGGCGATGTGGTCCGTTTTGCCCTCACGGTGAAAAACAATCGTGGTGGCGTCATCGAAGGACTCACACCGGTGTGGACCTTTTCTCCCGGGCAGGGCGCGATCGGATCCGATGGCGCGTTTGTGGGCAACGTACCGGGGCGTTACGTCGTCTCGGCCAATGTCGGAGCGCAGACGGCCACCGCCGTGGTCGAACTCACCGCGCGCGAGGTGCGCCGCTCTGCCGAAGTGGTTGGCCATCTCGACCGGTCAGCCTTCCCCACCAGTGAGGTGTGGGTCCACCCGGATGGCAAACACGCCTACCTCGGCACCGCGTTAGGCGGCGACCGCATTTACGCCATCGATATCAGCAACCCCGGCAGCCCAGTGATCACCGACTCCATCGTCGCCAACTCGCGATCGATGAATGACATGATGACCACCGAGGATGGCAAATGGATGGTGTTCACACGCGAAGGTGCCACCGATCGAAAGAATGGCATCGTCATCGCGTCGACTGCCGACCCGGCCCACCCCAAGCCGGTCTCGGAGTTCACCGACGGCGTCACGGCGGGGGTCCATTCGGCCTTTGTCTACACCCAGCCCAAACACGGCACCCACGTCTACCTCACCAATAGCGGCACCGGTGCCCTCAACATCATCGACATCAACGATCCCCTCAAGCCGCGCCGTGTGGGCGAATGGAAGTCGCGCGAGACACGGGCCGGTCGCTCGCTGCACGACATCGACGTAAAGGATGGCATGGCGTACGTGAGTTACTGGAGCGACGGATTGGTGATCCTCGATGTGGGGAATGGTCTGAAGGGTGGGACGCCTTCCAACCCGGTGATTGTCAGCAACTACCGCTACAACTCCGAAGCGCTGTACCCCGGTGCGGCGGCCGACTGGGGGCCGGGCTTCATCAGCGGGACACATACGGCGTGGCGTCACAAGAACTACGTCTTCATTGCCGACGAAGTCTTTCCGCCCTATGCGCCCACTGGCACCTGGGATGTGTCCACCATTCGTGCGTACGGGCGTCTGCAGGTGATTGATGTGAGTGATGTCGAGAAGCCGAAGTCGGTGGCCTGGTACGAGCCGGAGTACGGCGGTGCCCACAACGTTTGGGTGGCCGGTGACACACTCTATGTCGGCGCGTATAACGGCGGCTTTCAGGCGTTTGACGTGAGTGGAGAGTTGCGCGGCGATCTCAAGGCGCAGGGCCGCACAATCGCCGAGTTCATGCCGTCGTCGCCAAACGGGTTCACGCCTAACAAGACCATGACGTGGGGGGCCGTGGTGAAAAACGGGCATGCCTACGTCAACGATATGCTGTCAGGATTGTGGATCGTGAAGCTGGCGCCCAAGCCGGCGGTGGTGCCTTAGCCGGCTTCCCCCCGCGGTGCAGCAGCACCTCAGCACCCGGTGTATTCGGCCGGTCACATCACGTAGTCCGTGGGAACCGGGCACACGGCCCGCCGGTTCACCGCATACGCCCTATCACCTCCCCGACGATCATGGCTCTCACACGACGCTCCACCGCCGTCTGGCATGGCACCGGCGCCGAAGGCTCCGGCCAGCTCAGCAGCACCTCAGGCGTGCTGAACAACACACCGTATTCGTTCTCGAGCCGTTTCACGAGCGAAGATGGGCGTGCAGGCACCAATCCCGAGGAGCTTATTGCTGCCGCTCATGCGGGGTGTTTCACCATGGCGCTGAGCTTTCAGCTGAGTGGCGCGGGATTTCCGCCTGACGAGCTGACCACCACTGCGCACGTTGCCGTCGAAAAGAAGGAAGCAGGATTCGAGATCACCGGCATCACGCTCGAACTGCACGGCAAAGTCCCGGGGATTACGGCCGAGAAGTTTCAGGAGCTGGCGACCAACGCGAAGAATGGATGTCCGGTGAGCAAGGCGCTGAAGGCGGTGCCGATGGAGCTGCGCGCGACGCTGGGCTGATAAACGGCGGATGGCAGACGCGACACCAGAGCCATGGCGTCGCGTCCTGGTTGCCCGACTACCTGCGTTCGGCGACTATACCGCGGACGCGCCCGGCATTGATGGAGAAGCGCGCGATCTTGCCTCGCCCGTCGCGCGCGAACGTGACACTGAGCTGCCGACCATCGGTGAAGACATCCTTCACCGATGGTGCCAGCGGCACCGTGTTGCCAGCGTACTCGAGCCGGATCCCGTTGGAGTCCGCTGACACCCGGTAGGTCACATCCACTTCATTCGCGAAGTACGCTCCAGCATACTCGGAAAGCTGTGCTTGTGTAGGTACCACGGGGGTAAAGCGCTCGAACACCTGGGGCCCCGAGGTGAGTACGGTTTCGGTCATCCGTGTGGCCTTGCCGTCGCCGCCGAGGTCAAACTTGAGTGTGGCGGCCCCCGCAATCTGGAACGACACTGAGTCGGTCGTGGAAAACGGCAGCGGCGATCGTGAGCTGAAGAGGCGTCCGTTACGTGCGGTCATGCGACGCTGGTCCCCTGTCACGGGATCGCGGTAGTAGCCCTCGACATTCGCGAGTTGTGCCGTCGAAAGTGTCACTGAAGGCGCGTTCGTGCTGGTGGCGACGGACGCCGCCGTAAAACGCTCCTTCAGCACAATCTCCGCCACCGCATCGGCAAAGGCACTGGGATTGAGTGTGCCGAGGTTGCACAGACAGGCCACCGACGTCTTCGCCTCGGGGAATCGCAGCAACTCGGCGCGATATCCTGCCCAGGAGCCACCGTGCCGTACCCGTCGCAGCCCGCGGTACTGATCAACAAAAAGGCCGAGGGCGTAGTCGATGGTACGCCCGCTGTTCAATTTGCCCTGGGTATGCAGGTCGCGGAGGAGCCCTTCGCCCCCTACCGTGGGAGTGTAGAAGTTGTTGTCCCACTTGAGCAGATCCTCAACACTGGTATTCACCGCACCGTCGCCGGTCTGTTCAAAGAGTGACATGTCGATGACAAAACCACTGCGGCCGGGGCCGTACCCCGTGGCGCGATTGGCGACGATGTGGGTGTGTTCGTCGTGAAAGTGGGTGTTGCGCATGCCTAACGGGCCAAAGATGCGCTCTTCGGCAAACTGCGCGAGGGTCTTGCCACTCACCCGCTTCACGACCTGTGAGAGCATGAAGAAGCCGGAGTTGGAATAGAGGAACTCGCTGCCCGGGTCGAAGTTCACGGCTTTCTGGCGGACGATGAGGTCCAGGGCCTCTTGGTCGCCGGTGACACCATCGAAGTTGGTGCCGTGCAGCTGCATGAGCGTGAGGTAGTCGCGCATCCCGCTGGTGTGATTGAGCAGATGCCGCAGCGTCACCGGGCGCTGATAAACCGGAAGCTCGGGGATGTGTCTCCGAACCTCATCGTCTATGGAGAGTTTGCCGTCCTGGGCCAGGAGCACAATCGCGGCCGCTGCAAACTGTTTGGACGTCGAGCCGATATCGAACACGCTGCGTGGCGAGATGGCAATGCCGTGTTCGAGGTTGGCCATGCCATACCCGCGGCTATAGACAATCTCGCCATTGCGGTAAATGGCCAGCGCACATCCGGGCGAGGTGGTTTTGTCGACCGCGGCGAACACCGAGTCCACACGCCGGGCCTCGGAGGCCGGAAGTGTTTGTGCGCGGCCGACGGTGGGAGCAAGACCAACGGCAAGGGCCAGGAGAGCGATGCGTGTTGTCACTGAGGTCTGGGAGAAAGCGTGTTGAGACAGATGTCAGGCGAGGAGCGCCTTGAGACGCTCCAAATCAATGTTGCCACCACAGACGATCGGCACCACCCTGGCGCCGACGGGAATGGACGGATGACGATCGAGAAGCGGGACGATCGCGGCGCCAGCCGATGGCTCCGCAAACAGTTTGCAGCGCTCCATCAGTACGCGCATCCCGTCGAGAATGCGGGCATCGCTCACGACAATCACCTCATCCACAAAGGCCTGCACATGCGCCAGCGCGTTGGCACCGGTGAAGGGCGGGGCCAGTCCGTCAGCGATGGTCTTGTTCACCGAGAGACGTTGCGGCGAACCGGCCTGCAGCGAGAGTGACATCACGGCTGAACCCTCGGGCTCAACCCCGATCACGCGCACCTTGGGCTTGAGTGCCTTGACGGCGGCGGCAACACCGGACAGCAGCCCGCCCCCACCGCACGCCACGATCACCACATCAACGTCCGGGACATCCTCGAGGATTTCCAGCCCAACCGTGCCCTGACCGGCGATAACACGTGGATCATCAAAGGGATGGACCAATGTGAGGCCCTGTGATGCCTGGAGTTCGCGCGCGGTTGCCAGAAGATCACCCTCGGTCTGCACCACCTGCCCACCATACCCCCTGGTTGCCGCCACCTTGCTCGGGACCGCGGTCGCCGGCATCACAATCGTCGCGGCTATACCAAGTTTGGTCGCACCCCAGGCCAGCGCCTGCGCATGATTGCCCGCGCTCATGGAAATGACACCGCGCGTGCGTTCCTCGGGCGACAGCTGCTGGAGGGTGTTGAGCACGCCGCGCACCTTGAACGACCCGGTCTTCTGGAAAAGCTCGAGTTTGAGGGAGACCTGAGTGCCGCTGGCCTCCGACAGGTACAGGGAGGAGCCCTGCGTGGTTCGATGGACCAGGCCCTCTATCCGCGCGGCGGCACCGCGAAGGTCGGCAAGCCCCGTGAGTCCGTGACGGGCCCCACCCGGGTCCATCGGCGTAGTGGTCGACATGGCCCCATAGTGGCAGCCGCCCAGAGAGGTGGCAAGGAAGGGACGGCTTGAGACCCCGCCCACACCCGCCTAGCTTCCACACTCCATGGCGCCGTAGCCAAGTGGTAAGGCAGCGGTCTGCAAAACCGTTATTCGCCGGTTCGATTCCGGCCGGCGCCTCTTTACTGCGGAAGCACGAGAAGTACGGGAAGTACGGGAAGCACGGAGAGCGGCGACGACACAACGGCACGGGGGGAACTAGTGACAGCAGGCTCCGGCCCGCGTTGACACGCTGCCAGCTCACTTCCGACGAACTGGCGCTCCTCGCTGGCGAAGGCACAGGCGCCGAGCGCTTTGCCATGCGGCTGATCACCCAGCTTGCTGAGGTCACGCGAGCCCCAGCCCTCATCCCCATCTCGCGCGCCCACGTAGACGGCTGTCTCTACCACGGGCAGGCCTCGCTCGACTTCGCCCGCACCATGGCCGACCGCGGTGGGAAGGTCCGTGTCCCGACCACCCTCAACGTCGGCATCATCGACCTGCTGCACCCCGAACTCTCCCGTGGCGGCGCCGAGTTGCAGACGGCAGGGCGCGAGATGATGCGGCACTACACGGCCATGGGCTGCAAGCAGACCTGGACCTGTGCCCCGTATCAGCTCACCGATCGCCCTACCCTTGGAGAGCAGGTGGCGTGGGCTGAGTCGAACGCGATTGTCTTTGCGAACAGCGTGCTCGGCGCCCGCACCGAACGTTACGGCGACTTTGTCGATCTCGCCGCGGCCATCACCGGTCGCGTGCCCGCGGCGGGGCTGCACACCGATGCGGGGCGTCGCGCGCGATTGCATGTGCAGGTGCACGATCTCACCCCGGACCCCGGCGAATCGGATCTCTTCTTTGCCGCGTTAGGGCACTGGCTGGGACGCAACGCTGGCGCCGAGGTGGCCGTCATTGATGGTGTCGACCAGGCGAGCGAAGACGATCTCAAGGCATTGGGGGCTGCTGCCGCGTCGTCAGGCGCGGTGGCCATGTTCCATGTGGTGGGTGTCACCCCCGAGGCCCCGACACTCGACGCCGCGCTCGGCGGCGCCCCACCGGTCGCGCGCCTCACCTTCGGTCCCGACGACTTGCGGGCAGCGCTGGCCGAACTCAACACCGCGGCAGCAGAACCGCTGGGTGCCGTCAGCGTGGGCACGCCGCATTTTTCGCTGCGTGAATTCGAGCGGCTGCACACCCTCCTCGATGGACGCGCCATCCACCCCGGCATCGAGTTCTACGCCTCCACCGGGCGCGAAGTCCTGCGTGCGGTGGACGAACGGGGATGGGGTGACACCTTGCGTGCCGCCGGTGTCCGAATTGTCACCGACACCTGCACCTACCTCACGCCCATCCTCCGGGCGACCACTGGCGCCGTCATGACAAACTCGGCGAAGTGGGCGTGGTACGCCCCCGGCAATCTGGGGTATCGTGTGGTTTTCGCCACGTTGCGTGATTGTGTGGAAGCCGCTGTACGGGGTGCGCGCACATGAAGCACGGGAGCACGGCATGGCAACGGTCCACGTAGCCGGCGCCGCCACCGGCCTCGTACTCGCGCTCGATGAACCGCTGAGTTTCTGGGGCGGGGTGCGAGAGCACGATGGGGTCATCGTCGATGTCCATCACCCACAACACGGCCGGTGTATCGCAGGGTCCGTGCTCGTTATGCCCGGAGCGCGGGGATCGAGCTCGAGCTCAAGTGTCATGGCTGAGCTGGTGCGGGGTGGGCACGCCCCGGCGGCGATCCTGATGGGAACGGCAGACCCGATCCTCGTTGTTGGTGCCCTGGTGGCGCAGGAACTCTATCAGGTGCTGGTGCCGATCGTGGTGCTGACACCCGACGAGTATGAAACAGCCGTGCACTCCGCGCGTATCACCGTTGAGCCGAATGGGCAGCTCCTCTTTGAGTGACAAGGTGTCGCGTGGTACATCGCTGTGCGGTCGTTGTTGGTTTGTTGATGTGTGGTACGCAGGTAGCCCAGGGACAGTCACCCGATTCGTTGCCCCGTCCGCAGCTTCGCGCCGCCTATCGTAGCGCCCCCATTTCCATTGACGGACGGCTCGACGCCGCCGAATGGCATTCGGCCACACCAGCACGCGACTTCATTCAGTCCGAACCGCAACCCGGGCTTCCCGCCACCCAGCGCACCGAAGTGCGCTTTGTGTACGACCACACCGCGTTGTACGTGGGCGCCCGGATGTTCGACAGCGCCCCCGATTCCATCGCACGACAGATGGGTCGTCGTGACGACGATGACCTCTACGCTGACTGGATCCGCATAGCCATCGATTCGTACTTCGACCGCCGCACCGGGTTTGTCTTTGGAGTGTCGGCGGCGGGCGTGCAGTTTGACGCCTTCCTCTTCAACGACAACAGCGACGACGACCTCTGGGACGCCGTCTGGGCCAGTGCTGTCCAGCGTGATTCACTGGGCTGGACCGCCGAGTTGCGGATTCCCCTCTCGCAATTGCGCTACGAACTCCCCGCGAGTGGCGCGGCGCCGGCGTGGGGTGTGCAGGTCGTGCGCGACAACGCCCGCAATGGTGAACGCAACTGGTGGTCACCAACTCCGCCAAGCCAGCCGGGGGTGGTATCGCGCTTCGGCAACCTCACGGGACTCGACTCCCTGGTGGCACGTCGCCGCGTGGAAGTGCTGCCTTACGTGTCGTCGCAGGTGGCGCGTGCGCCCCGGGACATCGGCAACCCGTTCTGGGAGGCTACACAAACCACGCCGCGCATCGGGGCCGATGTGCGCTACGGACTTCCCAAGGGTCTCACGCTGACGGCCACGATCAACCCGGACTTCGGTCAGGTCGAGGTCGACCCCGCGGTGGTGAACCTCACGGCCTTCGAGGTCTTCTTTCCCGAGCGTCGCCCGTTCTTTCTCGAAGGTGTGGACATTTTCCGGTTTGGTGGCACCCTCACACTCAACGACAACAACCCGTCGAACTTCTTTTACACCAGGCGCATCGGCCGCCGCCCGCGACGCAGTCTGGACGCGTTAGGCGCAGAGTTCTCGGACATTCCCAGCCAGAGTGAGGTGCTGGCGGCGGCCAAGGTGAGTGGCAAGACCAATGGCGGTCTTTCGCTGGGCATCCTCGGCGCGGCCACCAAACGAGAGACAGGCCGATATGCTGATGCCAACGGGCGCATCGCCGAAGCCACGGTGGAACCACGCACCGAGTTCCTCGTGACCCGCGTGCGGCAGGACTTCCGGCAGGGGAACACCGTCATTGGCGGCGTGCTCACCGGCGTCCACCGCGAACTCGGCGAGACCGCACTCGCCCCACTCTTTGTGCGCAACGCGCTCGTGAGTGGCGTGGACTTCGAACACCGCTGGGACGACCGCACGTGGGCGGTCTCCGGGTTTCTCTCCGGAAGCCGAACCACGGGTGACCGCCAGGTCGTGACGGCGCTGCAGCGCTCCCCCATTCGTGCCTACCAGCGCCCCGACGCGGCCCATCTGGGTGTCGACACCCTCGCCACAACACTCGGCGGCTACTTCGGTACTGTCTCACTCGCCAAACTCGGAGGCAAGCACTGGTTAGGCTCTCTGACCTATGAACAGACCAGCCCTGGCTTCGAGGTCAACGACCTGGGCTTCCAGACCCGCTCCGACTTCCGGTCGTTTTCCACGGGAGTCCAGTATCGCGAACAGGCGATCGGTCCGGTCTTTCGCAGTTATCAGGCAAGTTTCTTCGGCACCGTGGCCGGCAACTTCGATGGCGACATTCTCGAGAAGCGCCTCTCATCGTTCGGCTTTGGCCAGCTCAGGAATTTCTGGTCGGTCGACTACTTCTTCTCGGGTACGCCTGATGTCTATGATGACCGCCTGACACGCGGCGGAGTCGTAGCCCTGCGACCAGCCGAGTGGATCTCTCGCGTCAACCTCAATTCGGATAGTCGGCGCATCATACAGTTTGGCGTCGGCGCGGGTATGGGGCGCTCTTCCGCTGGTGAATGGAGCCACGCGTGGGGCGGGGGGCTGAACGTCCGTCCAAGGCCCTCTGCGCGCATCTTCATCTCTCCACAGTTCCAGCGCGCCTTCAACCTCGATCAATACGTGCAGACCGTGACGGATCCACTGGCCACGGCCACCTTCGGGCGCCGTCATGTCTTTGCCAACGTCGAGTCCAACACCTTGTCCCTCGAAACACGCGTCGAGTGGACCTTCTCACCGCGGCTGACGCTGCAGATGTGGATGCAGCCCTTTGTGTCGTCAGGGCAGTTCACCTCCTACAAGGAGTTTGCCGCGCCCCGCACATTCCGTTTCGCCGAGTACGGAGTGGATCGAGGCACTGTTGATCGGCGTGGCGATGTGCTGCGGGTGGATCCCGACGGCCTCGCCGGACCCGCGGCGCCTTTTGGTGTGGGGGTGCAGGACTTCACCGTCCGGTCGCTCCGCGGCAACGCGGTGCTGCGCTGGGAATACCGCCTGGGTTCGACACTGTTTGTGGTGTGGCAGCAGCAACGCGAGGGATTCGATGGGGTCGCCGACCTCGACGCAGCGAATGACCTCGCCGCCCCATTCCGTGGCCGGGCCTCCAACGTCTTCCTGGTAAAGCTCGCCTACTGGCTCGGTCGCTGAGCGCCGGACAATCCGACCGGAAATCGGCCATCATGGCCTGAAAGGGCGCGAGGGCGTTCCCGGCGCGTGACGGCACAAGTCTTCCATGTGATAGTGAGCAGTCTCCTGCTCATCGGTCGCCTTGTCTCCCTCCTTCCGCCGTCTCTGTCTGCTGAGCGCCACCATCATTGGTGTCGCCTTTGGCTGTGGTGAGAGCAATGCCCCCGCCCCGGTGGTGCGGTTTTCGCCCGAGGCACGGGCGCTGGTCGACTCCATCTATCTGCAGGAATTCCGGGCGATGGAGCGGTACGACCAGGTGCTGCGGACCTTTGGAGGCGTTGCGCCGTTCCGGGATCTGCTCCCGCACAAGGTCGATCGGCTGCAGACCCTGCGAGACGTCTACGCCATCTATCCCGGTATCACCGTCCCCGATCCGTACGCGGCCCTCCACCTCCAGGAGCGGTACGCCGATATCGAGGGCGCCTGCCGGGTGTCGGCGTCGTTCGAACAGAGGATTGCCGATCGCTACGAGCGCGCGCTGACGTTCAACCTGCCGGCGCCCATCGTGGTGCGGCTGCGGGCCAACCATGCGGCGTCGCACGCGGTCGATCTCCCCCGCACGCTCGCCTGTCAGTGACACGTCGCGTCTCTACCTTCGCGCTGGCGGCGTTCACGATGGCGTGCAGTGCCGGCAACAGCATGTTTGTCCCATCGGAACAGCTGAGTCCTGCCCTTCGGGCCACGCTCGATTCGCTGGTGCTCGACGAACGACGGGCCCACGCGCGATATGAGCAGGTCCTGGAGCAATTCGGTCGTGTGGCGCCCTTCCAGTCGATGGTGGGCACGCAGAACGATCGTGTGGCGGCGTTGCTGCAGATCTATCGGAAGTACCCGGCATTTCCGCCCTCGGAATCTGCGCTGGTTGGAGACCGCGAACCCTTCGGCTCACTGGCCGGCGCCTGCCTGGTGGCGGCGCAGCATGAACAGGCAACGGTCGATCGCTACAGCCGCGCGCTGGCCTTGCGGCCCCCATCCGGCGTCGACAAGGTGCTGAAGCGCAATCGCGCGCTCACGCTATCGGGTGAAGTGGCCGCCGCGAAGCGGTGCATGTAGCCACGGCGGTTGGCGGCGCAGCGCGGCGCTGACGTTCTCTGCATGATCAAAGGGCCGTCTGTTCGTCGGCCCTTTGACCTACGTCATAGTAGACCGCCTGCTACGTCAAGTAACGGATGGGGCGAATCCCTTGCCTTCCCGAGGTTGAGCACGCGCCCGACAGGTGGCGCAGCACTCAACCACAGGTGGCACAATGTCACGCTCCAAACTGCTTCCGCTGTTCGTAGTTGCCCTCGCGGCTTGCGCCGACGACACATCGGCACCGCGCACTCCTGTATCGCCCGATCTGAACTTGGGGGTCGAGTCGCGGGGGTTGATGCGCCGCTATGTGGCCATCGGCACCAGTATCAGCATGGGCTGGCAGTCGGATGGGCTCGTGGAATCCGACCAACGGGCGGCCTGGCCGACCCAGCTCGCAGCAACGGTGGATGTACGCATGCCACAGCCCCTGATACAGTCGACAGGCTGCCGGTCGCCACTTCGGGCCCCGCTTGCCAGTGGTGTACGCCTCTCCGGCGAGCCAGCCGGGGCACCAGCGGCATCATTCTCGTGCGCGGCCCTCGTGCCAAACGCCGAGACCGTGCGGAACGTCGCCATCGCCTCGGCCACCACACGCGATGCACTCTTCACGACGCCTGAACTGCAGCTGGACCCGTTCTACAGCAAGCTCTACCCGCGTGTGCTCAAGCCTGGCGCTACGCAGCTGTCCACGGCACTTGCTCTCGACCCCAAGGTTCTTTCCATCGAGTTTGGTGGAAACGAGGTGCTGAATGCACGCAGCGGCATCGCCATTCCGGGGGTCACCATCACCCCATTTGCCACCTGGGCACCGCAGTACACTCAACTGGTGGGAGCGCTCGTCTCTCCGGGTCGCAAACTCGTTCTGTCGTCACTGATTGCCGATGTGGGGTCGTTCCCGTCGTTCCGCCGTGGCAGTGAGTTGTGGGCCGACCGCACAACCTTCCTGGCCGCGTTCCACGTGAACGTCGCGGCTGATTGTGATGCCTCCAGCAACTTGCTGTTCATTCCGGTGCGTGTTCCCACCGCGGTCGCCGCAGGGCTGACCGCCCGCGCGCAGGGACAGCCTCCGGTAACTCTCTCGTGCGCGGACGGCGGCATCGGTGTGCAGGACTTCGTGCTGTCATCCGCCGAGCAGGGTGTGGTGAACGCGACGCTGGCCGCGATGAACGCACACATCATTGCCGTGGCAGCGCAGCATGATGTCGCGCACTTCGCACTCGACGCGCTCTACGGTCGTGGCGACCTCAAGCCGCCGTTCAGCGTGGTGCAACTCATGACGTCAGCGGCGCCCTATGGCAGCTACACCAGCCTGGATGGGATCCACCCGAGCGGGCTGGGACACACGGTGCTGGCCGCCGCTGCGGCGACGGCGCTGAACGCGCGGTACGGGATGGGCCTGCCGGTGCCAAGCACGAGCGTGTTTGCCAACTAACGATGGTGTGGGTGCCGGGTACTACTCGGCACCCACGGCCATGGCCTCGGGGGCCAGCATGCCCGGGCGTGAGCGCATGAGGTCAGTCAGGTGACGTCGGCTCCGCACCTCGAGCTTCTCGAAGATGTTCGACAGATGTGTGCTCACGGTCCGCGCCGAGATATCGAGCACCTGCCCGATCTCCTTGTTGCTGAGGTTACGGGCCACGCAGCGGGCGATCTCCAGCTCGCGCCCCGTCATGCCCGCCATCCCCGCCACCGTCTCTCGAGGTGGGAGCCGCACTCCCAACGATCGCAAATGGCTTCGGGTCCCGCGCAGCTCCGACTCGGCGCCTAACCGCGAAAAGATGTCATGGGCGATGCGCAATTCCCGGACGGCGCCCTCCCGGTCACCATCGCCTTCGAGCACTGAAGAGGCATTCCGGCGGAGTCGCGCGGCATGAAACGGGTATGGAATACTGTCGAGCTCCTGCGCAGCCTCCAGTATGAGTCGCGCCGCATCCGGACGCCGGTCGCGCAGACGCGCCACCAGCGCCTCGGCGGCTTGAGCAAGGGCTGGTCCCAGACGATGGCCGAGGGCGCGGGAGTCGTTGCGAAGCCGAGCAGCGACCTCCTCCACCAGGGTGAAGTTCTGCAGCCAGAGGGCAGCTTCGGCGACCAGCGGCAGCAGCCGGTGGATCGACCAGGCGCGGTACTCGTGCCGATCCGCCAGCTCGATCGCCTGCTGTCCGCACTTGAGCGCAGCGCGCCATTCCCCAGCGTGCAAATGCAAGGCAGCCCGGCCGAGCCCGGTGACTACCTGATTGTGCACCTGCGCCAGTGGCTCGCCGTCCGGATCTACAGCACATGCCTCCGCCACCAGGCGCTCGGCCTCTGCCCGCTCATCGCGCCCGAGTCTGAGCAGCGCCGTCCATACCAGGATGCGCGGAAGCACGGTCCGCTGCGCCACCGCGCGCGCCAACGGCAAGTACTGATCTGCCAGGGCGAGGCCAAGCCGCCAGTCGCCGGTGCCCGAGGCATGTTCGATGGCGATCTCCGCCGTCGCCACCTGCAGTCGCGGGGAGTGCAGGCCTTCGGCGATGCGCTCGGCTTCGCGGCGGTACTGATCGAGCAACGCGGTGTCGCCCCGCAGCCCTGCGAGGGTCGCCATGGCCCACGACACGGACCAGGTCACCCCGAGATCACCGGCTTTGCGCGATGCCGAAAGTGCGGCGGCCGCATGGTGCTCGATAACCTCGGATGGGCCCGTCCAGGCGTAGAGCAGCACCAGTGCGCGGTGAACCCGCGCCTGCAGGGCGGCGTCCGCGGAAGTGGTCACCCACGGCAGGGATTCCTCGAGCAGTGCCTTCCCGTCGGCACTGCGCCCCGTTGACTGCAGCAACATGGCGCGGGCGACGCGCGACCTCACCACCAGGTCAAGCCGTCCCGCGGCGTGTTCTTCTGAGGTGCGCAACAGCTCGATACCAGCGGCGGCATCACCGTCGAGGGCGTGCACCGTGGCAAGGCGATGCAGAAAAGCTGACGCGTCATGGGGGCGCGCGAGGCGCCCGCACAACTCAACGAGGGCCTGCAGGATCGACCGCGCTCGTGGCATGTCGCCGATTCGCTGATATGCCAGGGCTGCGTCGTCGAGCAACGCCACGTGTTCGTCCGGGGGGAGCCCGACGCTGCCATTGTCGACCAGGGCGAGCGCGTCACCGAGCCACGAGGCTGCTTCGTGGTCGGCCCGGCGACTGAGCGCGTCGCGTCCGGCCTGCAACTGCAGGGTCAGCGTCGACGCTGAGGGTGACTGACCTCCCTGCCGCCGATGCAATACGACGTCGGCGGCCGCACTGTGCCCCGCGACCCGCTCGATCGCATCGGCGAGCTGGAGGTGGAGCCGTCTGGCTCGCGACTCGGAGATGCCATCAGCAATCGCCAGTTGGACCATCTGGTGACGGAATGTGTACGCGCCGCCGTGTTGACCGGGTCCGCGGAGAATCTCGCGCGCGCACAGCAGGTCGAGGGCATCGCCCAGCGGGTCCAGCTCGAGTTGTGCTGCGACCTCGAGGAGAGAAAGCGTGGCCTGTTTCCCCGCCAGCGCCACCACTTCGGCCAGGCGACGAGCCTCATCCGGCAGGAGTTCGATGCGGGCGAGGATAGACTCACGCACCGACGTGGGGATGTGCAGCTCATCGAGGCGGGAGGGGAGCGTTCCACCGGTGGTACCGGCGCCCATCGTCTTCAACACCTCCTCGACGAAGAACGGGACACCATTGGTGTGAGCGTGGAGGGCCTCGGCAAACCCGGCTGGCACATGATCAAACACATGGTGCAGCAGCTCATCCACATCGATCGTGGTGAGCGGCTCGACTTCGCGGATCAGGGCATGCGCCGATGCGCCCAAAGACCGCACAAGGGCCTGCACTTCCGGACCACTCGAACCCCCGGCGTCGAACGAGCCTACGAGTAGGACGCGTGTACCCGTGAGATGCCGCGCCGCGAAGTGCAGCAACTCACGCGACGACACATCGGCATGATGCAGGTCGTCGAGCACGACCAGGAGCGGTGCGCGTTCGGCGCACCGGGTGATGAATAGGCTGAAGTTCCAGAACAGGCGTCCGCGCGTATCGGCATCGCTGGAAGAGTCCCGGAGTCGACCAGCGCCAGGATTGGCAAACGCCGGCACGATGCTGGAGAGCTCCCATTCCAGGCCGCGCGCGAGAATGGCGGTCGTCCCCTCGCCGAGGGAGGCAAGGAAGGGCGTGAGTGCATCGGCCCAGAGGCCGAACGGGCGGCTTGCCTCCAGTGCCCATGCGCGACCCGAGGCGCAGGTGACACCGCGCGACCGGGCATCCTCCATCAGGGCTTCCAGCAGCCGTGTCTTCCCCATCCCCGACGACCCGCGGATGAGCGCCACGCCACCCGACCCATCGAGGGCGTCGTCCAGCGCCAGACAAAGCGCTGCCCGGTCGGCACGACGCCCAACCAGGGGCAGCGGGGCCGCACTCGACCGCGTCCGCATATCACCCGAACCCACTATGTGCTCCGACGCGCTGAAGACCCGTTAAGCTGCACGTGCCTGCAGAACATCGCAAGCTGCCCGGGGTCGCGACGCAAATAGGGCAGGCCCGCTGGATGGTGCAGCTAGCGCTTAGTCAGCGTTAATCCTGAAAGGTCAGGCGGTACCGCAGACACATCCCGCCGCCATGCGACGGGTGCTTGCGGAAGTGCTCCTGGAGTACGCCGCCATTCGCCTCGATCACACGCTGGGACGCGTGGTTGTCCGGGTCCGTGGTTACCTCCACGAACGGCAGTCCCAGCGCCTGCGCTTCCGGGAGCAGCAGGGCCAGCGCACGCGTTGCGTAGCCGAGTCGTCGCTTCCACGGCACCACCACATAACCGATGTGACCGAGGCAGGTTGGTGGCAGGGCGACCGTTCCCACTTGCCAGCGCAGATTGATGCGACCGGCAAACTCGCCGTCCCAGAGCCAGCGGGTGATGCTGGGAAGGCGCGGCACGAACGTGCCGTCGGGGAGACGAACCGGCTTCCCGGTGCCGTTTCGATCCTCGGCTTCGTCCAGGTAGGCAAGGGGGTCAGCGGTTGCCTTTGCCAGTTCTTCGGCGGCGGTCAGGCCCGGGGGATCCCAGCCGCGTTCAAGGGCGGCGACCAACGACGGAAAGTGCTCCGACGTCGGTCGCACGAGTTCCAACGGACGCGTCAGTGGGCTGTCAGGCATGGCGGAACGCGGGGTCATGCAACGAATACGCCGTGACCCCGACCAGTGTCAGCTACGGCGATGTGGTGGCCGCGCGCGATGTTGGTGACTCCTCCAGCGTCTTCAGCACATCCTGCCACTTGAAGCCACCCTTCCCGAGAATCCACTTGTCCATCCACGCCTTCTCGGCCACCGACTTGAGCAGCTGATTGCGCGCGTCCGGAATGCCGTGTGTCATGCCGGGATACACAAAGAGCTCGGTGGGAACGTTGAGCTTCTTGAGTGCCATGTGGAGCTCTTCGCTCTGCGGACGCGGCACACGCGGGTCGCCATCCACCACGTGAATCATCGTTGGGGTCTTGGCGGCGGTGATGTAGCGAATGGGCGACTGCTTCCAATACGGTTCGAAGTCACCATACGGGAGTTTGTTGCCCAGGTAGTGCATCCGCACGTATTGCATGTCGGACTGGGCGTACATGGAAATCCAGTTGACCGTGCCGGCGCCTGACGAGGCGGCCTTGAAGCGGGTGTTGTGCGTGATGATCCAGTTGGTCCAGTGCCCGCCCGCGCTCCAGCCTAGTACACCCATCTTGTCGCCGTCCACCATGCCCTTGCTGATGAGCTGATCGACGCCGGTCATGATGTCTTCGTAGCCCTTCTTGAAGTAGTCGTTGACGATGCCCCACTTGTGGGCCTCACCGTAGTTGGTGGAGCCGCGATAATTGGGCTTGAGCACCATGTAGCCATCGCCGGCATATGCCTGCGCACCGTAGCCGCCGTTGAAGCCCAGCACGTCGGCGGACTGCGGCCCACCATGAATGGCGACAATCAGCGGATACCGCTTGCCTTCCTGGTAGCCAACGGGTTTCACGAGGATGCCGCAGGTCTGCTTCTTGTCCACCGAGGCCCAGCAGATTTCTTCTTCATCGCCGAGGGCGATCTCGGCAATCTGCGGGTTGGCGTTGGTGAGCTGCTTCCAGGTCGAGCGAGTGGCGGCGTCTTCGACGCGGTCGGCCACAAAGTGGACGGTGGGGGTCTTGGGGTCGGCGTAGGTGATAAGGAGCTTGCCACTCACCTGGTCGCGCGTCGCGTTGAACGACGCCTTGTAGTCGGTGACCTGCTTGACCGTGTTAGAGGCAACGTCGAGCGCCATGAGCTGCGTGGTCGCCCGTACGCCATCGCCGTAGTAGATGGTCTTGGAGTCCGCGCTCCACCACCCAATGGTGACATCGCCGTCGTAGCTACCGCCCAGTTTGGTCCACTTGCCACCAACGTCCGCGATGGCGCGGGTGTACACCTTGTTCGACTTGAAGTAGACAAAGTCATCAGACGCACTGAAGGCCATCGTGCGGCCATCGGGGGCAAAGCTCAGCGTGCTTTCGCCGATGTTCTGGTTGTTCGTCAGGCGCTCGAGATTCCCGCTCTCGATGTTGAGGAGATGCAGGTCGGCGGAGTTGCCGGCTTCGTTGACGGTGCGCACATAGCGGTCATTCGGCATGATGCGAACGCCGGCCCACTTGCCATCGTCCGACAGCGACATCCCTTCCACCGAGAAGTCCGCGCCCTGCGTGAGGCGCTTCTCCGAGGCGCTGGCGATGTCCACCATCCACAGGTGATTGAGTGGAATGTCTTCGTTGCGGATCCGCACGTCGAACTTCTTTTCCATCCGCTCCTTGTTGGCGTGGTCCACCGAGTCCGCCGCAATGAAAAAGACGCGGCGTCCGTCGCGGGAGAGCTGCCAGTTGCCGATGGGTGTGGCGTGTTTGGTCAGTGGCGTCGCCTTGCCTTCGGTGATGCCGGCAACCGGGAGCGTCCAGAGCTGCTGCTCCTCGCTTTTGCCGGCGGCAAACACCAGCGAGCGCCCATCACGTGTGAAGGCGTAGTTGCCAACGCCGTCCTTGGCGTCGGTGATCTTCTGTGCCTCGCCGCCGTCGGGCCGCATGACATAGAGCTGATTGGTGGCCCCGTCACGATTGGAGGAGAAAACAAAGAAGCTCCCGTCGGGCGACCAGCGTGGCGTGTTCTCGTTCTTGTCCCTGGTGAACGTGAGCTGGCGTGTGGTGCTGAGGCCGCCGCTGGTGTTCACGACAAACACGTCGGTGTATCGCTTGGCCTCTTTCCAGTTAGGCACCGACAACGTGTAGAGGGCCCGATCGCCGGTGGGGCTCAGCTCCAGCGAACCAGCATTCTTCATCAGCTGCTGGTCGAGAAAGGTCATGGGGCGCTGACCCTGGGCGAGCAGGGTGGCGGGTAGGGCTAGAACGCCGGCAACAAACGGGTACGGGCGCATGTGGAGGGTCCGGAAGCGGGTCGGGAGGGTGCAGCAGCTCAGGCAGGAAATAGCGAGCGCGGCGCGGGCAGGGTCAAGGCTTGGACAGCGGTCACATAGGGTGTCGCGACGTGAGTGGTGTTTGAGCCAATGAACCCCCTGACCCCGCAGCGCATGCATCACGACGACTTTGGTGGACTGAACCGCGACCTCCTGGCCACCGGCGGCGTGTTGCGACGCCGCGAGGCGCTGCGACTGGCCCTTGGCGCCGGCGCGCTCGCTCTCCTTGGGTGTGGGAGCGAGAATGGGGTCACAGATCCCGGTAACACCAGCAACGGCATCTGCTCGCTCATTCCCGCCGAAACCGCAGGACCCTTTCCGGGCGACGGGTCGAATGGGCCCAACGTGCTCAACCAGACCGGCGTGGTCCGCGCCGACATCCGCTCGAGTTTTGCCGGACTCAGTGGCACCGCGGCCGGTATTCCCCTGACCGTCATCCTCAACCTCCAGACAGCCGCAACATGCCAGCCCAAACCGGGCGCGGCCATCTACCTCTGGCATTGTGATCGTGCCGGGCTCTACTCCCTCTACTCGGCGGGCGTCACCAACCAGAACTATCTCCGCGGGGTGCAAGCGGCGGACGCCAATGGCCGAGTGACGTTCACCACCATTTTCCCGGGGTGTTATGCGGGACGCTGGCCGCACATGCACTTCGAGGTCTTCGAAAGTCTGGCGGCCGCGTCGTCGCTGGCCAACCGGGTGCGCACTTCTCAGCTGGCACTCCCCGAGGCCACGTCGCGCACCGTGTACGCCACATCCGGCTACGCAACCAGCCTCACAAACCTGGGTGGCGTGAGTCTCGCGAGTGACAACGTCTTTGGCGAGGATCGGGCCGCCAACCAGCTGGCGACGATGACGGGAGATGCGACCGCGGGATACACGGCCACACTGACGGTGGCGGTCTGAGGGGGTGACAGTGGGTGGCGGGTGCGCGCTACGTTTGGCGCACCCTCGCCCTCCCTCATGCGCATTCGGTCCGCCGTTCTCGTCTCTGTCGTTGCCCTCGCCGCCCTTATGGGCAGCTATCGACTTGGTGCCGCCGCTGGTCGGCAGTCACCACGGGTCTACGAACTCCGGACCTACACCACACTCCCGGGCCGGATGCCCGCGCTGCACGCACGCTTTCGCGATCACACCATGCGCCTCTTCGAGAAACACGGCATGCGCAATGAGATGTACTGGGTGCCGATGGACAGCGCCCGTCGCGAGAACACCCTCATCTATATCGTCTCGCACGAAAGCCGTTCAGCAGCCGACGCCAGCTGGCGGGCTTTTGCCACCGACACGGCGTGGGCCCGTGTGCAGAAGGCGAGTGAGGCCGATGGTGCCATCCTGGCGAAATCGCCGGAGCGGGTCTGGATGACGACGACGGACTATTCGCCGGCAGGAAAGCGGTAGGCTCCGCGCCGCTACCAGCGGAACAACTTCGTCAGCTTCACCACCACCGACCGGTTCTGCAGGTCGGGATATCGCGGCCCGATCGTCGTTCGGCCATCGCTGTAGACGACAAACAGCTCACTGCCGGGCTGATACTCCCAGCGGAACCGCACATTGGTCGCCATCGACTGCGTGCGTGACTGGTACTGCAGCAGCGCGGCGGTGAACATGCGCGGGGTAATGGTCCAGGTGAGTCGTGAGCTCACCAGGTTGGTGTTGCCGCGACCAAAAGGGCCATCAACGCGATTGAACGACACGGTAGGCTCGGCGATAAGCTGCGGACTCACCTCCACACGCCCGCGCCAGGTGGCTTCGGTGAGTGTGCCCTCGTAGAAACTCCCGCGGGCCATGATGAGTGTGCCACTCACCGGCCGCTGCGTGCCAAAGACGTACGAGGCCTTGGTGTTGGTGAAGTGATACCCTCCTTCGGGCACCGTCACGTCGCGAGCAACCTCAAACGGGTCGTCGAGCCGTTCGTATGAACGGGTCACCTCGAAGTTGAGAAAGTCCCCCTGACTGAATTCGGTAATGAAGGCGGCCTGCGCCTCAGTGGACTGCACACCACCCGAAGCTGCAGTGATGTAGTCGCCGCTGGCTTGCCAGCTGAGTTTGCGAATACCCCGGAGCGAGGTGGGCCTCGGACTGAATCGTGCCTGACCGTAGGAACGTCGGAAGGCACTGCGCCGCAAAAAGCCGATGCCGGGGTCGAAGGCATCTCCCACATACAGATGCTCGAGGTTGAGACCGTAGCGGTCCCCGTTCCAGTCAAAGCGGCTGCGATAACTCGACTGATCACCGGTCGCGGTGTCGACCGAGGTGCGTGCGACGTACCCGAGCAAGGCGACGTCATCTGAAAAGTTGAGCTGCGCGTCCGCGCCGAGTACCCGGTTGCTCGAGGCGTCGGCCGGGTCGCGATTGGTGGCGATCATCCCCAGCCGCGAGCGTGCACCGACATCACGATTCACGCGCAGCACGGAAAAGTTTGTCGATGGAGCGACACCGCCAACCTCCGATGTCTGCATGTTGAGGGCACCGACCTGCCATGCCCCAACACGCCCAAGCGTTCGAGCGCCCAGCGGGATAGGCGCCACCGCACCATTGGCCAACCCGATGCGTCGGCTATAGAACAGGACAGGGGAGAGATTGTCGCTCCCCGGTGCCCCGGGGTTGCTGCCACCACCACCACCGCCGCCGCCCCCTCCTCCACCTCCGCCACCGCCACCACCTCCCCCACCCCCACCCCCGCCCACTCCACCAAAAGCATATGCGTCCTGCCCCTCGAGGAAAAACTCCCGCTTCTCCGGGAAAAAGAGGGAAAACCGCGTGAGGTTCACCTGGGCTTCGTCATCCTCCACCTGGGCGAAGTCGGTATTCCAGGTGAAGTCGGCCACCAGCTGCTGGGTGATGCCCCACTTGGCGTCGCCACCCACATTGCCGTCGCCCTTGTTGGAGAAAGCAGGTGTCGCCAGCCGGTTGGTGAGCATCGAGCCCAGCAGATACGGCTTGACATCGAGGTTGAGTCCGCGCACCGGAGTGCTCAGGCCGCGCATGGTCGCGGCATTCGACACTTTGTTGAGTCCTCGGCGTCCCCACGATCGGGGCACCGCGCTCAGGAACGAGGTTTCGTTTTTCCAGCGCACCATCCGTCGCATGTTGACGCCCCAGGTGTCGGCCCCTTCCCTGAACCGGATCGACCGGAAGGGAATACGAATCTCCACCGACCATCCCCCGTCAAAGTCCTTCGCGCGCGCGTCCCACACGCCGTTCCAGTTGGAACTCGGCGTTTCGTTGACCGTGGAGAAATCAAAGAGCCCGCCGAGTCGGTTGACCGAAAAGCCGAACCCGTTGCGGTGATCGTGGAAGGTATCGAACATCACCGCGAGGTGATCGTTGTTGTACATGTTGTTCGAGTCGCGACGCATGTCACTGGCCACCCGATGCGACGGATCGGTCTCGTACAGCCGAGCGGCGATGTAGAGGTTCTTCTCGTCAAAGAAGATCCAGGCTTCGGTTCGTTCGGTGGCCGGCGCGCCTTCGTTGGGCTCCTGCTGTACGAAGTTTGTGTATGGAGGTGTCGCGGCGTAGGGTGCTTCATCGAGGGCGCCGTCGAGCACAAAGGCCCCCTCCAGACGCCCCACCCGCACAGTGACCTTCCCCGACGGCTCGCGCACCATCATCGGTGGCGATGACTCGTCTCCCCGCTCGCCCCGATTGCCTCCGGCCTGTGCCTGCGCGCCCAGCGACACTCCCGCCAGCAGCAGAAAAGCCGCAGCAAGGCTGCGGCCTGGCGGCCGGGTGGGTAGCAGGGACGGGAAGGGCATAGGTGTTTCGTGCGCCACAAGTTGTCGGGCGTCGCACCCGTCCGGAATGGCAAACGCCCAATCGACACTCGCGCGTGATGAGGCGCAGAAGGAACCCGGGAACCTTTGAACTCCCGAGCCCCTCTTATGGTAGGGAAGGGCACACCTCACTGGAGGAGACCATGCGGGCGATGATGATGCATTTTGCGCTGAGCGCGGCGCTCGTGAGCGGCTTGGGGAAGCCCGTGGCCTATCGCTTCCCCACCGATGCCGAGACGCAGAAGAAGGGGAAGACAATCCTCGAAGTGGAGAACACCGCGTTCAATGATGCGGTGGTGTATGCCGTGCAGGGGCTGCGGGTACAGCGGCTGGGGACGGTGAGCGGCTTTACCGTGCAGCAGTTTACGGTGCCCAAGGAGATGGTGTTCAGCAGCACGCAGCTGCGTTTTGCCGTGCATCCCATCGGTAGCCGCTCCAACGCCGTGAGCGACGAGATCATGGTGAGTGCGGGGGAGAAGGTAAACCTCTTCATCCCGCCCTTCTGAAGTTCAGGTGCGGACGTCAGGGCCCAGGGTCGCTGAGACGCGGAAAGACACTGGGCCCCTGATGGTGATCGCGCGCGTTCCCCTGTTTGGGGAACGTGCTGGAGCGGGGGGCGCTGTGCCGACCTGCTTGTGGACCGGCTAGCTCGGCGGCGCGCCCGGGTCCACCATCGCGGTAAACCGCTTCATGTCCTCGGTCACCGGCACTGCACGCAGCCGCCAGCGCAGCTGCCAGTTGTTCCAGGCACCACCCGTGTAGGCTCGCGCCGCGCGATACCCGGCGGCCCGCACTGCGGAGTCCCCTTGCGGGGCGAGCACACCAAAAGGGTACGAGAACAACTCGCCCGCTGCCTTGCCAAGTTTGGACATGAGCAATTCGCGGCTCCCCGAAATCTCGGCGTGCATCTTGTCGCCCTTCATCCGATCCACCCGCTCATGCAGCGACGTGTGTGACCCGATGGTCATCCCGGCCTTCTGCATCTCTTCCAGCTGAGCCCAGGTGAAATACTTCGGGTTCTTGTTCATGGCATGTGTGAACGGAAAGAAGGTCGCCGTGAAGCCATGTTTCCTGAGCACCGGATAGGCACTTTGGTACTGGTTCAGCCGCCCGTCATCAAAGGTGAGCACCACGGCCCCCGGTGGCACCTTCCCCTTTCCCTCCAGGGCGTCGAGCAGGGCGATGAACGAGACCACCGGAATTTTGCGGTCCTTCAGATACTGCATCTGCGCCGCAAACACTTCGGGGCGCATGGTCAGATCAGGGGCGCGAATGCCGCGGGCCTCGGCCTTCGACTGGATGTTGTGATACACAAGAATCGGCACCCGCAGCGAGTCAGGGGCGCGTTGCGCTGACAGAGCCAGTGGGCACAGGGCTGCAGCTAGCAGAAATCGGACAAGAGACATGGGCGAAGGATAACCGGCCTCGGCCACGACCAGGAGCAAACTCGTGACGTGCTCGTTGGCGCTCACCTCGTGAAGTCTTCGCGTTTCGGTGCTACACTCACGTCTGAACGCGACCTGAGAGGAGCAGTCATGACCACGCGGCGCACTTTTCTCGCCACTACTGCCGGAATGGGCGTGGGTCTCGCGCTTCCCGAGCTTCTCATACGCGATCCCTATCGGCCATGGCAACTCTGGTCACCTGCCGACATCGCGCGCCCGGTCCGTGTGCGAGGACGTGTCGTCTCGGCGGGACGTGCGGTTCCCGGTGCCCGGGTAACCGACGGCCGAACCGTGGTGCGCGTGGACGACGCTGGCCGTTTCGACTTTGCGAGCACCAGCACCCAGCGCTTTCTGAGTGTTTGTCCTCCCGCGGGCTACGAGTTGCCCATGGCTCCATCGGGCACCACGCGACTGCACACACCGATTGGCGTTTCGAATGAGGTGTCCCATCAGTTCGAGCTGGTGGCGCGCCGCGGCGACGAAAGTCGTCATGCCGTCCTGATTCTGGCCGACAACCAGACCGAAAACATGTATGAAATCGGGCGACTGCATAACGAGACCGTCCCCGATGTGCTGAACACGCGACAGGCGCTTGGAGAGCAGCCCGTGTTTGGTGTGGCGTGCGGCGACATCATGTACGACGACCTGGCGTTGTATCCTGAATACGAACGGGCCGTGTCGCGGATGGGTGTGCCCTTTGCCCAGGTGGTGGGCAATCATGATCTCGACCAGAAGGCACGCACGACGGAAAGCTCAACCGATACGTTTGCCCGCCACTTCGGCCCCTCGCACTACGCCTTTGATGTCGGCGCCATCCACTACATCGTGCTGAATGACGTCTTCTGGTACGGCGCAGGTTACCTGGGGTATCTCACCGAGGAGCAACTCGACTGGCTCAAGGCCGACCTGACCTTTGTCGAGCCCGGACGCATGGTGGTGGTGTTTCTCCACATTCCACTGGAGAGTTCGCAATACATCCGCAACAACGAGCCGTCACCAGCCGCCAGCTCGCAACTCACCAACCGCGACGCCTTCTACCGGCTACTGGAGCGGCACAAGGTGCATGTCATCGCAGGCCACACCCACGAGAGCGAACACCGCACACACGGCACGGTGCACGAACATGTGGCAGGTGCGGTTTGTGGTGCGTGGTGGAGTGGTGACATCTGTTTCGATGGCACACCGAACGGCTACGTGGTCTATGAGGCGAAGGATGAGCAGGTCACGTGGCGGTACAAGGCCACGGGCCAGGACGCCTCGTACCAGATGCGGCTCTACCCTCCCGGTTCCGAACCAAGTGCGCCGGGCGATCTGGTCGCGAATGTGTGGGACTGGGATCCCTCGTGGGTGGTGCGCTGGTTCGAGGATGGGGAGCCGCGGGGTCTCATGTCGCAGCGGCGGGGCTTCGATCCGCGGTCGGTAAAGCTGCATAGCGGACCAAACCTGCCCGAGCGCCGCACTTGGGTGGAGCCGCTTCGTACGAATCACCTCTCTTACGCGGCGGCGTCGCCGGCGGGGCGACGCTGGCGTGTGGAAGCACGTGACGGGGTGGGGCGTATCTACACCGCCGAGCTGAGTCGCGGCTGAGCCGAGTTGATCGATTGGGATGACACTTTCGCGGGGTGCGTGACGTCTGCGGATGGATAAGTTCCGCAACCCCCTCCCTGCCCGTGTCCCGCGCCAGATCTTCCCGCCAGCGATATCGCCAGTTCGTCGACGACTATAAACACCGTCGGCTGGACGCCATTGTGGATGCCGCCGACAAGCGGCCCGGGGCGCCCCTGCAGCCGCCCGCACCAGACGGGAAGAAGGGGATGCTCCGCGGGAGGCGCCGCGAGTATCTGCGTGAATACCTGCGGTGGCTGCGGCCGTATCGATGGTCGTTAGGTGGCGTGTTCCTCCTGGCCCTCATGGTGGCCGGGATGGAAATGATCGAGCCGCTCTTCATGCGGTTCATCATCGATAAGGTGCTGCTCAACGACGCGCTCGATCAGGCATCACGGCTCCGCCGGCTCAACCTCACCGGTGCCGCCTTTCTTGGTGTCGTCATTCTGGTGAACATCGTCCGTGTCACCAAAGACTACCGCCAGCGCGTGCTGAACACACGTGTCATGCTGAGCCTGCGGCGGGCCTTGTATGACCGGCTGCTCCATCTCCCCTTGCCTGACGTCTGGGAGATGAAAACCGGCGGCATCTTGTCACGGCTGACTGGCGACGTGGACACCACCACCGGGTTGCTGCAGATGGCGGTGATCTCGCCGTCGCTGTCGGTGATCAGGCTCGTCATCGCCGTCGGGATTCTGTTCAGCCTCAATTGGCGTCTCGCGCTCATGGCGATGGCCGTTATTCCCGGGGCCATGCTCATGAGTTTCGCGTCGGCTCGGCGTATCCGGCCCATCTATCGCACCGTGCGCAAGGACGTGGAAGCCATCGACGGCCGCGTGGGTGAGGCTTTTGGTGGCATTCGGGTGGTGCGCGCCTTTGGACGTGAGGTGCGCGAGCTGCTGGACTACATGCGCGGGCGCCATGGCGTCCTGCGCAAGGAGTTGTTTGCCCATCGCCGAGAGCTGCTCATCTGGACCTCGTGGGGGCTGCTGACGGCGGGTGTGAATGTCGTGATCGTGTGGTATGGCGGGTACCTCAACGCCATCGGCCGCGCAACGATTGGCGACATCATGACCTTCCAGTGGTACACGTTCCTGCTGATGAACCCGGTGTGGAACATCGTGAACTCATTCAGCGAGCTGCAGCGATCGCTGGCGGCGATGGAGCGGGTGTTCGAAGTGCTGGCCATGCCGGCCGACAAACCCGATAAGGCCAGCGCCGTTGACGCCCCTGAGAGCGTGCGTGAACTCCGGTTTGACCAGGTGGATTTCGAGTATCGCGAGGGGCGCCCCGTGGTACACGACTTCAGCGTCGTGGTCCCCGGTGGATCGGTGGTGGCGCTCGTGGGGCGCAGCGGCGCCGGGAAAACCACCGTCACCGATCTCGTCGCGCGGTTCCACGATCCCACTCGCGGCCGCATTCTGCTCAACGGCACCGATCTGCGCGACTTCAAGTTGCGGACGTATCGCAATGTCCTGGCCATTGTGCAGCAGGACGTCTTTCTCTTTGATGGATCGGTGCGTGACAACCTCGCCTATGCCAGGCAGGCAGCCAGCGACGATGAGGTGGTGCAGGCGGCCAAACGTGCCAATGCGCACGAGTTCATCGAACGGCTCCCCGAGGGGTACGAGACCCTGGTGGGTGAGCGTGGGGTGAAGCTGTCTGGGGGTCAGCAGCAGCGTCTCGCGATTGCGCGTGCCTTTCTGGCGGAGCCGCAGATTCTCATTCTCGATGAGGCGACGTCCAATCTGGATACGGAGAGTGAGCAGCTCATCCAGGCGTCGATGTCCACACTGCTGGCGGGCCGGACGACCTTTGTGATTGCACATCGGCTGAGCACGATCCGGCGGGCAGATCTGATTCTGCTGATGGTGGATGGCCGCATCACCGAGCGGGGCACACACGAGGAGCTGATGAGTGCAGGTGGGGTGTATCGGGAGATGGTGTTGCGTCAGGTGGCGTCGGACGCGGAGAATGCGGCGTCGTTCGGCGAGTGAGCAGTGTCTCGACTTCTCACCCTCCGCGCCGGACCGCACGCCCTCCAGGTCATTCGCAGTCGCGGTCTGCAGCTCGACGACGTGGACATCGTGCCGGGCGCGTCGGGCGGCGCCAAATGGCTCGTCATCGGCGGCCTTGATCGCTACCTCTTTGGCGACTTCCTGCAGGGCTCACGCCCGCGCCCGCTCCATGTCATTGGATCATCCATCGGGAGCTGGCGTGCCGCCTGCCTTGGTCAGCACGATCCCGTCGCCGCGCTCGCACGCGGGCATCACGGCTACATCTACAAGCAACTCTACACGCCAAAACCTCCCGTCGCCGAAGTGACCCGGGTGTTATCGGCCATACTCGACGACATCCTCGGCGACGATGGCGCACGGCAGGTCGTGGAGCACCCAACCTTTCGCACGCATGTGCTGGCGGCTCGCGGGCGCGGGCTTGCCGCGAGCGAACGCCGATTGGCTCTCATCGCGGCGTTAGGCTCGGCGGCCACAGCGAATGCCGTGGCGCGCCGTTCCCTCCAACTCCACTTCGCACGCTACGTCTTTCATTCGGCCGGGGACGTCACGCCGTTTGCCCATCTCCAAGACCTGCCCACCACCCACCGGCCCCTCACCGCACACAACCTGCGTCAGGTGCTCCTCGCGTCAGGTTCCATTCCGCTCCTCATGGAGGGTGTGCGCATTCCTGGCGAAGAAGGGATCTACTGGGATGGCGGGGTGCTCGACTACCATCTCGACCTCGACTACGGCCCCGGCGACGGCATTGTGCTGTATCCCCACTTCTACGGTCACATCGTGCCGGGCTGGTTCGACAAATCGCTGCCATGGCGACGAGCCAGTGGGCACAACCTCGATCGTGTCCTTCTGGTGGCGCCGTCGCCGGAGTTTGTGCGCTCACTCCCCGGCGGCAAAATCCCCGACCGGCGCGACTTCTTTGCCTTCGCCGTCGACGAACGGATGCGACGCTGGCAAGCGACCCTCGACGCCAGTGCTGCCCTGGGCGAGGAACTTCGTGCCTTGGTGAATAGCGGGCGGGTGGCTGATGTCGTGCAGCCCTGGTAGCCAACTCGCGCGCAGAGGGCCCGGGACCGGGGGATGCCCCGCGGAGCTCGCGACGCGCCGTCAGCCGGGCTCGACGCTGCACCCCCCGCAGGCGTACTTTCGGCGTATGCGATACCCTCTCCTCGCCCTCCCTCTCCTCGCCCTCAGCGCCACGGCGCTACGGGCGCAGCAAAACGTCGATCTCCTCATCTCGGGGGGACAGGTGGTGGACGGAACCGGCACCCCCGCACGCGCCGCAGACGTCGGCATTCGGGGCGATCGCATTGTCTTTATCGGCAACGCTCGGCAAAGCCGTGTTCAGGCAACCCGTACAATAGATGCGACCGGCCTCACGGTTACCCCTGGCTTCATCGATCCCCACACTCACACCTACGGCGACCTGCAGAGCACACGTCGCGAGGCACGGCAGAACGCGGCCTACCTGATGCAAGGTGTGACCACCGTTGTGACGGGTAACGATGGCGGCGGGCCGATCGATGTCGCTGAGCACTTTGCGAAATACGCACGCGAGGGAATCGGCACCAACGCGGCACTCTTCGTAGGCTTTGGGACGGTGCGTGGTCGGGTGCTCGGAGCTTCGAGTGCCGCCGCCACTCCCGAGCAGCTCACCCGCATGCGTGCCCTTGTGGACCAGGGAATGAGTGGTGGAGCACTCGGCCTGAGTACAGGCTTGTACTACGCACCGCAGAGTTACGCGACGACTGCGGAAGTGATTGAGCTGGCCCGTGTCGCCGCTGCGCAGGGTGGTGTGTACGACTCACACCTGCGCGACGAGAGTTCGTACACCATTGGTGTGGTTGGCGCCGTGCAGGAAGCCATTCGCATTGGTCGAGAGGCTGGGCTCCCCGTCCACGTTGCACACCTCAAGGCGTTAGGTGTTGATGTCTGGGGGCGATCGGACTCCATTGTACAGGTGATTGCCGCCGCGCGATCGGCCGGCCAGCAGGTCACCGCGGACCAGTATCCCTACACGGCAAGTGGAACCAGCGTTGGTGCCTCCCTGCTGCCGCGCTGGGCCGAGGCAGGGGGACGCGACTCGCTCCGCGCGCGGGCAAAGGATCCGGCCACACGCGAACGACTGCTGGCCGAAATGCGCGTGAATCTGCGACGCCGCAATGGAGCGGCCGCACTGCTCATCTCCGATGCCAGCCGCAAGGACCTGGTGGGGAAGACACTGGAGCAGATTGCGACGGCCCGAGGTGTGGAACCCGTGGTCGCTGGCCTCGACATTGTCCTGACGGGTGATGCCAGCGTGGCGTCGTTCAATATGAACGAGAACGACATCGTGAAGATCATGCAGCAGGAGTTTGTCTTCACAGGATCGGACGGATCGGATGGGCACCCGCGCAAATACGGCAGCTATCCGAAGAAGCTGCGCGAGTATGTGCTGGAGAAGAAGGTGATCCCGCTGCACACCTTTGTGCAGCGCAGCAGCGATGGCGTGGCCCGCGCGTTAGGCATTGCCGATCGGGGTCGTCTGGCCGAAGGAATGTTCGCCGACATCCTCGTCTTCAATCCCGCCGAGGTCCGTGAGCGCTCGACCTATGAAGCACCCACACTCCTCGCCGAAGGGATGCGGTATGTGCTGGTGAATGGTGTCGTCGCCGTGGAAAAGGGGGCGCTGACAAAGGCCATGGCAGGGAAGGCGGTGAAACGCCGGACGGAGAGCGGCCGGTAACGTGTTGCTGCGCCTTGTTGCTGTCTGGTGCCTCTTGTTGCCGGCGTTCACGCTGCGGGCTGGTGCGCAGGCGCCACTCACCACACGGCTCAACACACTCCAGAATCCGCGCGGTATCACCTGGCATCAGATCGACACGCCGAACTTCTCGGTCATCTATCCGGATTCACTCGATGCCGAGGCACGCCGCGCCGCAGGTTTGCTGGAGCGACACTACCAGTCGCTGGTCAATTCCCTGGGCAAAAAGCCGCGACGCATTTCGGTGGTACTCAACAATCAATCACTCACCTCCAATGCCTACGTAGGCTGGGCGCCGCGACGCACGCAGTGGTACGCCATGCCCAACACCACGGTCGATGCCTTCGGGCCCGTGGACTGGTACACCTTGCTGGCCACACACGAAGGGCGGCACGTGGTGCAGGAACAGTCGCTGCGCACGGGTTGGGTCGGTCTCTTCTCCCGTGTGTTCGGTGACTACGCCATGGCGCTGCTTGGTGGCACCCTCTACTTCCCGTCATGGTTCTGGGAGGGCGACGCCGTGGGGATGGAAACGGCGCTGACCGAATCGGGGCGAGGCCGTCAGCCGCAGTTTACCTCGCGCATGCGTGCCATGCGCGCGAGTGGCGATTCGTACAACTACTACCCGGCGTGGCAGGGCTCATTTCGGACCTACTACCCCGACTGGTACGAACTCGGGTACCTCCTCACGAGTTATGTGCGGCGGCATCACGGTGACTCGGCGTGGCGGCGGGTCACACGGAGTGCGTCGTGGAACCCCCTGGTGCCCTGGGCGCTGAGCATGGCGCTCAAGAAGGAGACGGGCAAATCGTTAGGCGACCTGCATCAGGCGGCGGTGGCGGAGGCCGAGTCCACCTGGGCACGGCAGCGAGCGAATGTGCGTGAGGCGGTGGCGACCACCCTCTCGCCGGCACGTGACGACTACCACGTCTATTCCTTGCCGCAGTACGCGGGCGACGGAAGCGTCATCGCCACGTACTGGGATCTCGACACGCCAACACAACTTGTGCGCCTCAAGGACGGCAAACGCGAAGTGCTGGTGGAGCGTGTGGGCCTGGTGGGAGAGCTGCAGTTTCACGTACGCGGCAATCTGGTGGTGTGGTCGGAGTATGAAGCCGATCCGCGTTATGGCGAGCGAAACTTCCTGGTGGTCAAACGCCTCGATCTCACCACCAGGCGCGTGACACGCCTGACGGATCGCTCGCGATACTACGGGCCTACGTTGTCGCCCGATGG
Source organism: uncultured Gemmatimonadota bacterium (assembly GCA_902826615.1). Classification (GTDB taxonomy): domain Bacteria; phylum Gemmatimonadota; class Gemmatimonadetes; order Gemmatimonadales; family Gemmatimonadaceae; genus RBC101. The sequence continues at coordinate 178,866 of CADEFN010000001.1, read as the reverse complement.
CGCACAGATCGCCGTGGTGGAGTTCACCCAGAGTCGCAAGACACGTTTGGTGTTGCTCGACGCGGCCACCGGTGCGGTGCAAAAGACTTTTGCCGATGACCGCGGATTTCTCGTCACGCCGGCGTGGACGGCGCGCGGCGATGGTGTGATGGCTGTGCGCGTGGATGCCACACGCGGCAACTCGCTCGTGCGTGTGGCGCTGGATGGGAGTGAACGCGAGGTGATCGGTTGGACACAACACGCCATTTCGCGTCCGGCGCCGTCGGGTGACAAGGTGCTGTATGGCTCGCCCCGCAGCGGTCTGGATGCGGTGTGGAGTGTCGACACCCTCACGGGCACACAGGTGCTGCTCGCGTCGCGCGGGCTTGGTGCGTACTTCCCGGTGCTGAACAGCGATGGCACTCGCGCCCTCATCGCGGACCTCACGGGCGATGGCTTTGACGTCGCCGAGGTGGCGCTCGAGGCGCAGCCATCGGCTGTGCCGCACGAAGTGTTGCTTGCTGATTCGGTGGTGGCGCAGGAGCACCGTCTCATGGCGGCGACACCCGCGCCCGCACCACGCAGCGATTCACTTGTCGCGCGCCGGTATGCGGGGCCGCGCACGTTGCTGGACTTCCACAGCCTGATTGCCGCGCCAACCAGCGATGGGGTCAACCAGGGCATCGCGCTGGAAAGTCGCAACATGCTCAATACCTTCGCCCTCACAGCGGGTGTGCTCTTCAACACCAATGAGCAGACACTTTCGGTGGAGGCGGGTGCGTCGTACGCCGGGCTTCCAGCGCTGCTCGATGCGGGAGTACGCCTGGGGTCGCGCGGCTCCACCTACACCGATACAGCTGGTCGTGAAGTCCCATACAACTGGAACGAGCGCTCCCTGCAGCTGGCGGCGCGGCTTCCGTTCACCCGCATCATGGGGCAGCGGCGCCAGTCCCTCACCCTGAGTGTGGGCGCCAGTTTCACCGAGATCAGTGACCAGCCGGTGCGCTTCCGCTTTGAGAACAACAACGGCCGGTTTGTCCCGCTGTCGTATGCGGTGTCGGCCTCGCATGTGCGAGCGGCCGCCTTCCGCGATCTCTTCCAGACGGGGGCGAGTGCCTCGCTGGTGTACCGGCACACACCGGGGAGCAGTGACTATACCAGTCACATCGCAGCCGCGCGTGCGACCGCCATTGCGCCGGGGCTATTTCGGAATCACGCACTGGTGCTCGACGCCGGTCATGAAGAGCAACGTCCGACGACGTATCGCTTTTCCAGCGAACTGGTCTTCCCGCGCGGCTTTTCACGGCGGTATCACGATCGCCTCACCCGCGCGGGGGTGTCGTATCATCTCCCGCTGCTCAACCCTGACCTCGCGATCGGGCCACTCCTCTACTTCCGGCGCATTCAGGGTGCGGCATTCGCCGATGTGGCACGCGGCAGCGATCGCACCGGGAGTGCAACGGTCGACTATCGATCGGTGGGTGGTGAACTCACCGCCCACATCGCACCACTCGGCACACGCACGACCATGTCCGTGGGGGTGCGGGTGTCGCAGCGGCTCACCGGTACCAAAGAGACGGTGACGCAGTTTATCGTGCAGCTCCCGCAATAACTCTCGCACCAACTCCCGTGGCGATTCGTCCCCCCGCGCACTACGACAAGGCGTACTTCGACAAGTGGTACCGGCACCCCAGGCATCGGGTCAAGTCGCCCCTCGACATTCAGCGGCAGCTTGCCTTTGTTGTGAGTGCCGCCGAGTACGTGCTGGAGCGGCCGGTGCAGAAGGTGCTGGATGTTGGTGCAGGCGAAGGAACGTGGGGTGTGGCACTCAAGAAGCTGCGGCCCAAGGCACGGTACTACGGCGTTGACCCCAGTGCGTACGCGGTGGAGCGCTTCGGCAAGGAGCGCAACATTCGGCTGGGCGGCTTTGGCAACATCGGCACGCTCAAACTTCCAGACGACTTTGATCTGGTGTTGTGCTGCGGGGTGATGAACTACGTGAGCCCGAAGGAATTGGCGCGCGGGCTCGACGCACTCACCTATCTCTGTGTAGGGGCCGCATACTTCGAAGTGTTCACCTCCGAAGACGACGCCACTGGAGACTTCACCCGATCGGCGGCCCGTACACCGGCCTCGTGGCGGCGTCTCTTCAAGAAGACGGGGTGGTCTCCCCTGGGGCTGCACATGTATCTGCGCACCGACATGGTCACCATCGCCGCCTCGCTGGAGCGTTCGCGATGAGTGTATTGGGTGATCTGCAGCGGATGGGTCACGAAGAGGTCGTGATCGTTCAGGAACCGACGTCGGGGTACCGGGCGATTATCGCGGTGCACAGCACCAGGCTCGGGCCGGCGACCGGAGGCACACGGTTCTGGCCGTATGCCACGATGGACGAGGCGATGACCGATGTGTTGCGTCTGTCGCGCGGGATGACCTACAAGAACGCAGTGGCGGGATTGGCGCTGGGTGGCGGGAAGGCGGTCATCATCGGCGACCCTCACATGTCCGCTGGGCGAGAGGCGTTGTTTCTCGCCCATGGGCGCGCCGTGAATCGTCTGCAGGGACGTTTCATCACCGCCGAGGATGTCGGCACCCGCCCCGCCGACTTCGAGATCGCGGCGCGCGAGACCCCATATGTGGCGGGATTTGGCGGCCGCGGTGGCGACCCGTCGCCCTGGACGGCGCTCGGTGTGGTGCGCGGCATCGAAGCAGCTGCAGCGTATCGGTGGGGAAGCAGCGACCTCACCGGGAAACATGTCGTGGTGCAGGGATGCGGCAACGTGGGTGGTGCCGTGGCGTTGCATCTGCGCGAACGGGGGGCAGTGCTCACGGTGTCGGACACCGAGGGTGCGCGAGCTGCGGCGTGCGCTGCTGCGGTGCAGGGCCGTGTGGTGGAGCCCGCCATGGTGTATGACGTGGAGGCTGACATCTTTGCCCCCTGTGCCATGGGCGCCATTCTCAATGACGACACCATCCCGCGGTTGCGTGTGGAAGTGGTGGCGGGTGCGGCCAACAACCAGTTGTTACGCCCCGATCATGCGGACGCAGTCGCGGCGCGTCGCATTCTCTACGTCCCGGACTACGTCATCAATGCCGGTGGCGTGATCAGTGGGAGTGTGGCGTTGCTGGGCGAAACACCCGAACGCATGGCACAGCGCGTTCACGATATTCATGATACCGTACGGCTGGTGCTGGAGCTCGCCGACCGCAACGGGGTCAATCCCGCGGCGGCCGCCGACCAGCTGGCCGAATCACGTCTTCAGCAAAGAGAAGAGTGATTCTGCTCGATCGATGCTGGTCGCGAGGCACTGGAGGCTGCCTGGTGGACAGGTGATCCGGACCATGCGACCGCGTCGTCGTTGGGTGCCAGGGGTGGTCCACACGATTCGGTGAATGGCACAACGGCTCGGCGAACTGCCGAACCGACCTGCGGCCTTCCCAAAAGCGACCGATAATGATATCCTGTTATCAGTAAGGATATCATGCAACGGAATACGCGCCAAAAGTCTGCCGTCAGGGCCGTACTGACCTCCAGTCACCGCCCGCTGACCCCCCAGGAAATTCTGGAAGGGGCTCAGGGAGACGTGCCCGGGCTCGGGATTGCAACTGTGTACCGGGTGCTGAAGGGGCTGCTGGAAGAGGGCGAGGCCTCGGCGGTGGAGCTCCCTGGCCAGGCCGCGCGGTACGAAATGGCGCACCTCGGGCACCATCATCACTTCCAGTGCCGAGCGTGCGACAAGGTGTTCGAGGTGAGCGGATGCCCGGGTGATCTGTCGCGCTTGGCGCCTGCCGGCTTTCAGATGGATGGCCATGAGGTGGTGCTCTACGGCCGCTGTGCCAGCTGCGTGGGGACACCGTCATGAGCCCTGGGACACGCAGCCTGCTGGTGGTGGCGCTGGTGTCGGCCCTACCGCTCCTGGGCATGATGCTGCTCTCGGCGAAACCCGAGGCCCTGACCCTTCATGTCTCGCGGTTGTCGCCCTTTGCGGCCGGTGCACTCCTTGGTGCGGCCTTCCTTCACCTGGTACCCGAGGCGCTGCATCACAACAGCGTGCCCGCGGTTGCCACCTGGGTGGCGGCCGGGGCCTTCGGCTTTCTGGTCGTCGACCGGGCGCTGCATGCACGTCTCGGTTTGAGTCCGGCCACCGCGGTTCTCGGGCCGTCATCGGCGGGCGGCACCTTCTCCCACGGAGCAGGCAACAGCCGACTGAAGGACCTCCTCCCGCTGCTGGTGCTTGGGGATGCCCTGCACAACGGGCTCGATGGCATGCTCGTGTCGGCGACGTACCTCAACACGCCGGCGTTAGGCGTTGTGACTGGCGCCGCCGTGGCACTGCACGAACTCCCGCGGGAGCTGGGGACCTTTGTGTTGATGGTGGCGGCGGGGTTGTCGGCGCGACAGGCCATGGGCCTCAATGTGATTTCGGCGGGGATTGCCATGGCGGGTGCGATCGTCACACTCATGGTGGGCGAGAATCAGTGGATTGCTGGCGGCGCACTTGGTGCGATTGCCGCCGGCACCTTTGTGTATCTCGCCGGCGCGTTGGCGACAAACGAGCTTCGCCAGGATGTGAAGCCGCGTGACCGAGCGTGGCAACTGGCGCTTGCCATCGCGGGCGTTATGGTGACAGCGGTGGGGATTCCCCGTCACTAACCCTCGCTTGATCCTTCGTCCCCGCACCTCATGATTGCGGCCTTCACCTCCGAGTGGGCGACGGCACTGGCGCGCTGGCTCGGATACCTCGGGGCAAGTGTGCTCGTGGGCGTCGTCGCACTTCGGCTGCAGCGGCAGGCGACCGAGTCACAGCTCAACCACTCGCGCCGTCTCGTGCGCCTGGCGGGCCTGGCACTGCTCGTGGCGGTCCTGGCGCGCATGACACAGCAGGCGCTCCTCTTTGCGGCCGCACCCGAAGAGGCACTCGCCATGGTGGGCATCCTGCGCGGCACCGCATGGGGCACGGCGTGGACGGTGCAACTGCTCGCTGCCCTGGCGGCAACCCTCCTTCCTGGCGCCTACGTCAAGAAGGGGCTGCTGCTGGCGCTGGCACTCGCCCTGATGGCGGTGCTCCCACCCGCCTTCCAGGGTCACGCCTTCGGGTCCGAGGAGTTCATGGTGCAGGCCGTTGTGGCCGACGCACTCCACCTTTTGGCAGCCGGCGTCTGGATGGGCACACTTGCGGTGCTTGTCATCGTCTGGCTGGGACAGGCGTCGGGTACACGCGCCCTGGAGTTTGTCACAGCCTTCTCGCCGTGGGCCCTGACGGGCGCAGCCACGTTAGGTGTGACCGGTGTCTTTGCCTCGTGGCTGCATGTACGAACGCCCGCGATGGTGTGGGGGAGCAGCTATGGCCGGACGCTGCTCCTCAAGGTCGTGCTGGTGCTTGCCGTACTCGCCCTCGGCGCGGTGAACTGGAAACGCATCACCCCCGTGCTCCTGTCACCCGGCGGAGTGGCGCGGTTGCGCACATCGGCCCGCACCGAGGTGGCGATTGCCGTGCTGGTGTTCCTGGTCACCGCATTCCTGGTGGCGACGTCGCTGCCCGGTGAGTAGACGCGGTTACTTGAGATAACGTTCGAAGTGGTCCACCATGCGCTGCAGCAGGTAACGCGCATAGTACGGCCGCTGGGTCCAACCATGCGTTGCTGCTGGCGCAAAGGCCACGTCAAAGTCCTTCCCGGCCCGCATCAGGGCCTCGGCGAGATCCACGGTCGTCTTGAAGGGCACGACATCGTCCTCCATGCCATGGATGATGAGGAGATGATCGCGGAGGTTGGCGGCGTACTGCGCCGCACCCCGGGCAAAGGTCTCGGGATGCGTCTGCGGACGGCGAGCGATGGCGACGTCGTCGCTGCCAAAGAATCGCGGGTCGGTGGCAGGCGCACCGGCTGCCCCAGCCTGGAAAAGTCCGGGCTTCCTGAGCAGTGAGTAGACCGTAAGGGTGCCGCCGTAGCTGCTTCCCCAGATGCCAAAGCGATTGGCGTCGACGTACGGCAGCGTCTTCATGTAGTCGACAGCACTCTCGAGGTCGTCGAGGTCGCGGCCCCCCCAATCCATCAAGAACTTCTCGCGAAACTCCCGCCCGTAGCCCGTGGACCCACGCACATCCACCTGCACGATGATGTAGCCCTTCTCGATGGCGAGCATTTGCTGGACCATGCCATTCAGCCCGCCCCATCGGTTGCGCACGGTGTTGGAGTACACCGGTCCGAACAACACGGGGTACTTCTTTGACTGATCCAGTCCCGGTGGTTCGATGATGCGCGCATGCAGTGTGTAGGGTTCGGTCTTGTGCTTGAATGACACATAGCGCGCACGCACCCAGGGGAAGTTGGCAAACTCGGCGGGTGGCGAAGTGGTCACGCGCACGGGTTCGCTCAGCCGTGTGCCATCGGTGAGGTACAGCTCCGGTGGTGTGACGTCGTCACTCTGGAGAAAGGCGAGACGTCGTCCGTCGGGCGACGGAAAGGGTGTGGATACGCCGGGGCGACTCGTCAGGCGGACGGGATTCCCTCCAGCCGTTCCCACGCGCCAGACATGACGTTCGTACGGCGAAGGGTCGGTGGAGAGATAGAAGAGGGCATTGCCACCGGGCACGGGCGTGCCACGTCCCGCGACATCGCTGGTTGACGGCGTCAGTGCTCGTGGGGTGGTGTCGCCCGGGGTGATGGCGTAGAGCCGGTAGCGATCATCGAGATCGCCGGTGATGACCACCCGCTTGCCGTCGGGATGCCACGACGATGCAATGTCGTTGTAGATGCGTGTGTCGCGCCGGTCGTGCCACACCTGACGCGGGGTTGCCTGTGGCGAATCGACCAGATGAATCCAGCGATGAATGGCATCATCACTCTCGCGATCGATGAGCAGCACTCCGGCGGGTGACCACGCGTAGTCGACGACGCGCACGTTGGCTTCGTCGTTCAGCGGCAGCCAGCGCAGGGCGCGGGTGGCGACGTCGAGCAATCCGATGCGACGCACTTCGTTGATGTCGCCGGGGTAACTCCGTCGCAGCACGTTCATGACGGCGGAATCGCCCAGGTAATACGGGAAGCCCACCTTTCGCACTGCGCGCCGGTCGACGAAGTGCAACGCGATCGTGCGAGAGTCAGGTGACCAGACAAAGGCCGGTGCGTCACCGCCCCAGGTGGCCGTCCCCACTTCGGCGTCGCGTCTGAAGTAGGTGCCTAACGGCACCGCTCCCGCCGGCGCCGCACTGAGCTGCGTCATCCGCGAGGGTGTGCCGCCGGCCGAGGGTACCGTCCACAAGTCGCCGTCACGCAGGAAGGCGAACAACTGCCCATCCGGGGAACGTTCGAGGTCCGACTTGTCACCACCATCGGTGGTGAGGCGCCGAGGTGAACCCGATGGAAGGGCCAGCTCCCAGATATCGCCGGCCTGCAGATAGGCCAGGGAGCGGCTGTCGGCCGACCAGATGAGGCTGGAGACCCCTTCGCCCGCAGCGGTGAGGCGCTGACGCCCGGAGCCGTCGGCCCCAACGATCCAGAGCTGACGCGTGGGCAGGGCTTGATCGTTCCAGAGAAATGCCACCCACCGACTGTCCGGACTCCACACGGGGGCCGTGGGGGTGGTACCCGCTGGCGCAGGCTGCGAAGTGAGCCTTGCAATCGTGAGCGTGGGTCGCTGCGCCAGCACAGGTGTGCAAACCAGCGCCAGAGCAGCAAACGCGGAAAGAATTCGATGAGTCAGCATTCGATCGAATGTAGCATTCATACTCTAACGTGCCTCCCGTGCCTCTCGTGCCTCCCGTGCTTCCGCCCCTAAGACAGGGGCGTAAGGTTGGACGCCACATCGGTGCGATAGGCCTTGAACGCCGGCACCAACCCGGCGAGTGCGCCGATCACGATCATCCCGATGGGAGTGAACACCAGGGCCCAGTCGAAACGGAAGGCGTCGAGCACCACGCCCGTCTGTGCACGCACAATCACGGCCGCAGTTCCGATGATCACCCCATACACCAGGAAGCCCACGACCACGCCGAGGGCGGTGATGGTGGCGGCTTCGAGTACAATGGCGGAGAACACCGTCGATCGACGCGCGCCTAACGAGCGCAGGATGGCGAACTCGCGCCGCCGTTCGTTCATGGTGTTGTAGATGCTCGCCAGGATCGAGCCCGCCGCGACCACCACCACCAGGTAGGCAATCATCGCCAGCACGTTGTTCATCCATCCGATCTTGCCAAACAAATCGGCCATGACACGCCCGATGGGCCATGCCAGGGTGGCCACCTTCCCCGTTCTGTTGATCGCCTGGTCCAGATAGATGCCGGCGGTGGGATCCTTGAGCTTGAGCATCACCGCGCTCACTTCCTTGTGCTCGAGGGCAATGGCGGAGTCGGCGACCGGACGGTAGTTACGCCCCGTGCCGCGGAGCACGTGACCACTCATGCGGTACAACCCCTCGAGGGGAATCCAGACCACCCGATCGGAGGGGGAGTTGGAGGGCTCGAGGATTCCCGTGACGGTGTACTCATCGTCGTGGGCCTTTTCGGGGTCGTCGGTGAGGCCGTGACGCGGCTCGAAGTGATCGCCCACCTTGAGCCCGGTCTTCTGCGCCACAAAACTTCCCACGACCGCGCCCTTCTCCTCGGGATCAAAAATGCGCCCGCCAGCAGCAATGGTCAGTTTGCGGCCCGCGGAATATTCAAACTTCGTGAACAACTCGGGTGAGGTCCCCACCACCCGGTAGCCTTCGTAGTTGTCGCCCACCGCGTAGGGAATCGCCAGCTCCACCCCGGGATCGGCGGCGATGGCGTTGTACATGGAGAAGGGGATGTTGCCGGGCGACGTCTCCAGGTGAAACACGGTGTTGAGTACCAGCTGCAGCTGACTCCCCCGAGCGCCGAGTACGGCGTCGAAACCGACGGGGCCACCGGTGAAGGCCTGGTAGGTCTGCTCCTTGATGGAAAAGACCGCCATCACCAGACCACTGGCCAGCCCGACGGAGAGCAAGGTGACCACGGTGGACAGCACATGCTGCCGCAGGGAGCGCAGCACAAGGCGCATGATTCCACGCACCATCTCAGCGTCCTCCCGCAGCGGGCGCAGTGTCGCGCGCGGCCCGATTGAGCACACTCAGGTCTTCGCACCGCGCGAAGTGCTCGAGAATCTGCGGGTCATGACTGACCAGGAGCAGCGCGGCGTCGTGTTCGCGGCACACGGCGCGCATCAGCTCCAGCGCCTCCATGGCATGGCGCCGGTCGAGGTTGCCGGTGGGCTCATCGGCAAGGACAAGTTTGGGCTTGCTGGCCAGTGCCCGTGCCACCGCCACCCGTTGCTGCTGCCCCACCGAGAGCTGCCGGGGGCGATAGGTCATGCGATGTGACAATCCCACCCGGTCGAGCAACTCGCGCGCATACCGTGTGTTGATGCCGGGACCGAACATCATCCCGAGTTCCACATTCTCCAGCGCATTGTATCCGTGCAGGAGATTGAAGGTCTGAAAGACGTACCCCATCTTTTCCGCGCGCAACCGGTCGCGATTCGGCTCGGAGAGCGCCGTCATCTCGCGCCCGTCGATGCTGATGCGGCCGCTGTCGGCCTGCAGGATGCCGGCGATGAGGTTGAGAAAGGTGGTCTTCCCCGAACCGCTGGGGCCCCGCAGACCCACCTGCTCGCCAGCCGCCATGGAGAACGATGGAACGTCGATAACTGTGGAGCGCTCTCCCTCGGGAGAGAGGTACCCCTTCACCAGATCGTGTACGTCGAGAACGGTCATGCCAGGTTGCCGGAGAACTGCCATTGCCGGGAGCGCCTCAGGATATCCGGGTGACGGCCACCTCGTCAGTGGATGGTGAGCCATGTTGACCCGGAACTACTTTGGAGTATGAAAAGCTGCCTCCCCGGCCTTGCCCTCATGGTTGCAGCCGCCGGCCCTCTTCTCGCGCAGCCCGCCCTCCCTCAGCCGGTGGCCAATAACGCCGTGGCAGCTGGGCGCGTGGGGGGTGAATGGTGGGTCTTTTCGGCCCTTGGTATCGACAGCTCCAAGCGCTTTTCGGGTATCACCCGCCGAGCCTACGCATGGCGTGAGGGTGCGCCCGAGTGGACACCTCTGCCAGACGTCCCGGGGCGAGTTGGCCGCCTGGCGGCCACCGCACAGGTGGTGCGCAATCGACTCTACCTCTTCGGCGGATACACTGTCGACTCCGCGGGCGCCGAGAAGTCGGTCGAGGTGGTGGATGTGTTTGACCCCGGCGCACGGCGCTGGTCGACGGTCAAGCCCATGCCGGTCCCGGTGGACGACGCGGTGAGTGTGGTGTGGCGCGATTCGCTCATCTATCTGGTATCGGGGTGGCACGACACCGACAACGTGCAGCATGTGCAGGTCTACGATGTGGTCAGGGACACCTGGTCGATGGCGACGCCCATCCCTGGCCCGGGTGTCTTTGGTCACACGGGTGCGCTGGCCGGCAATACCATCGTCTACATCGATGGTGCAGCTCGGCGCTCCACCGGTGTGAAGTACGCGCTGGTGCCGCAGAGCTGGATCGGAACGATCGACGAACGACGTCCGCTGGAAATTCGCTGGTGGTCGTCAGCGGCTCCACATCCAGGGCCTCCGTTGTATCGCGCGGCGGCAGCGGGTTGTGGCGATCTGGTGCTCTTTGCCGGCGGCACCGACAATCCGTACAACTACAACGGGGTCGGCTATGATGGCGCCCCCAGTAAGCCACGGGCTGCGGTGATGGCGTATGACGTCCGTCGCGGGCAGTGGCGTGTGCTGCCGTCTGCGCCCCGCGCGACGATGGATCATCGCGGGCTGATCGTCAGGGGTGATGAAGCGGCGATCCTGGGCGGGATGATCCATGGCCAGCGCGTGACGGGTCAAACCACACGCTGGACCCTGCGGGGTTGCCCGAAGTAATCTCCACTCCCACTCGCTCACCCTCATGACGCGCGCCGCCCTCGCCCTTCTGGCCCGATCGCTTCTCCTCCTGCTCCTGGTGGTGGCCCCACTCGGGTCGCAGGGCACCTCGCGCGACGCCGACGAGGTGAAAGCCACCCTGGTTCAGATGTGGGCGGCCATCGAGGCCGGTGATGCCGAGCGCTACGCCACCTTTGTGCATCCCGACTTCACCCAGTTCGGCGAAAACGACCCCTACCTTGCCGAGGGCAAGGAGGCAGAGGTCCGTAGCATGACGGCGTACCTCAAGCGGGCAACGGGTGTACATACCGACATGCATAACGCGCAGGTGACGGTTCGTGGCAACGTGGCATGGATCACGTACTACTGGACCGATGGCGGTGTGCTGGAAGGGAAGCGCTTCTCCAGTCACGGCAAGTCGACACGGATTTTCGTGAAGGAAGGCGGGAAGTGGTTGTGCATTCACGGACACTATACCAACGGGACATGAGCAAGTCGTTAGGTCGCACGGCGGCGTTTGCCCTGCTGCTGGCAGGTTCCCTTGCCGCCGCTTGTGGCGGAGCCGAAGGTGCGCCCGCAGAGGACGCCCCCTTCGAGGTGCTGGCGCGATATCCGCACGACAGCGGAGCCTACACGCAGGGACTGGTGTGGGACGACAGTGTGCTGCTGGAAAGCACCGGTCGGTACGGCAAGTCCGACCTGCGGCGGGTGGACCTCAAGACGGGTCGGGTGCTGCAATCCTCCCGCTTGGCGGACAACCGGTTCGGTGAGGGCCTCATCAAACTCGGCGGCAAACTCTACCAGCTCACGTGGGAATCGGGTGTGGGTTATGTCTACGATGCCACCACCTTTGCGCCGATCGACTCCTTCACCTACAAGGGAGAAGGATGGGGACTCGCCACCGATGGCACGTCCATCTACATGAGCGATGGCTCGGACTCGCTGCGGGTGATTGATCCGGCCACCATGCAGACCACCCGCAGCATCAAGGTGCAGTACCAGAACTCGCCGATGGCCAAGCTCAATGAGCTGGAGTGGGTGAACGGCGAGATCCTGGCGAACATCTACGAAAGCGACTGGATCGTGCGCATCGACCCGGCCACGGGTCAGGTGAAGCAGCTCCTCGATTTCGGGTCGCTGTGGCCCCCGGCCACGCGCACCTTTGGTGCCGAGGTATTCAACGGCATCTCGTTAGGTCCCGAGCCGCGCACCTTGCTGGTGACGGGGAAGTTGTGGCCGACGCTGTATGTGGTGCGGCTGAAGTAGCGCCCGACAGCTGTTCCCTGACGAAAGTCAGGGCCCAGAGTCCTTAAACAAGCACTGCGCAAAGACGCTGGGCCCCGGGTCAAGCCCGGGGAACGTGCTCAAGCCTGGGCAGCGCTCAGCTGGCGAGCACGTAGTGGCATCCCGCTTCCTGCGCACGCAGGGCGGCAAAGATGCCGTTGGGTTGCAGAATCACTCCGGGAATCATCAGCTCGAGTGCCCGGGTGCGTGCGGCCGCGGCGTCCAGCTTCTCGCGCTCGCGAATGCGGCCCACAATCTGACCAAACGCCCAGTTGCATGCGAGGACTACACCACCGCCGGCGAGGTACGGCTCCAGCTTGTACTTCGCGCCGGGGCCCGTGGCCGATCCACCGCCCACACTGAGCGGGTTGGCTGTGGCCCATTTCTTCCCCTTCTCGTCACGCATCTTGTATCCCTTTCCCACTTCGTACTGCTCCCAGTACGCGTTCCCCATGATCATGTTGATGGCCGCGTGCCGGAAGACCACCACTGGCGACATCTCGGCGCGGTCGGTGCCATAGACATCCTTGTACATGTCGCACCAGGCAACCGCGCGGAACAATGCCGCGCCGTCGGCCGGCTCTGGTGAATCGAAGACCGCCTTGTACTTCCCCTTCACGCGGTCCGTCCACGACATGTCGAAGGTCTCGGCGATGGGCGCGGGGTGGGGTTCACCGGAGGGCGCTGCGTGAGCAAGCGATGGAATGCCTGTGGCGCCGAGCACCGAGGTGCCGCCGAGCCAGCCAAGAAAGTGTCGCCGCGAGTTGGACATGGGGAAAAGGATCGGGGTGACTGTTACGGAGCAGGAGAACTCAGCTCTTTCTGACGCCACTGAAGGTGGCGGATCCCTGCCCGCTGAAATCCGCCGTCCCGTTCATGGTGTCCTTGCTGGTGAGTGTGCCGGTAAAGAGCAGGTCCACACCACCCGGCTGCGGAGACTTTGCCGTGAAGGTGATGGTGGATCCCTTCACCGTGCCCTCGATGACACGCGAGCCGCGAGTGGACTCATAGGTGCCCGTGATCTTCTCCCCGTCCTGTTTGAGCGTCACGGTCGGAGTGCCGGTGCCGTTTTCGGTCACGACTTCAAAGGACCATGTGCCGGCAACCGAGGTGGCGGGAGCCTGCGCGGTCGCGGATGAGGCCAGCACCACCGCGGGAGCGAAAAGAAAGAGGAGCCGGAGAAAATTGAAGCGCGTCATAATGACAGAACGGGATCGAAGGCGTCCCAGAACTCTAACCGGAGGGGCACCACCTCGCACTTGGCCACCCTGTCATTCACCACCCGACGAGGCGGGCCCAGCCGGGGTTTGCCCCACCTGTCATATGGCACCGGGCCAGCCGCCACACATAGCCGTGCAAGTGAACCGCAACTGTGAATTCGCCCCTGGGCGGAATGGAGGATGGATCATGATCGGCGTGACTATGCAGTCTGCGCGGCGACGCCTTCGCCTCGTCCCTGTTGCTGTACTGGCCTTTGCGGCGGCCTGCGGTGAAGCGATCGGACCGAAAGCCGAGTCCGAGCTGGACACCCAGGGAACCATGGCCAACTACCAGGCCTACGACGCCGTCTTTACAACCAAGAGCTGGGCCGGTCTGCAAGCGCTTGGCGGGCGCACCCCCGCCTCGGCGAGTGCGCTGATCAGCAGCATGCGCGCCCTGCCTGCCCTGCGTGACCGATCGGAGGGCCGACGTTTTGCGCTCGACTTCTTCCGGCAGTTAGCCGACTCGCGTAGCGGAGCGACACTCGCAAAGCCGACCCTGTCGCCGCGGTATCTCGGGCAGACGCTTGTCTACGACATGGTGACCGATCAATACGTCGTGGACCCCAAGCGGACCGGTGCCCCCAGGAATGGCGTGCGGTTCATTGTCTATGAGGTCAACGGAGAGCAGCGCCCCAATCCGGCGCGTGAAATCGGTTATGCCGATCTCCTGGATGAGGGCCCGGCGAGTGGCGAGGCCCAGGCGCTGCGGCTCGTCCTGATTCAGCAGGGGAAAACGGTCATCGACTACCGGACACGGGCCACGCTCGGCGCCACCGAAAACAAGATCGATGTCGACGGCTTTGCTGAAGGCCCGGATGGCAACCGGCTTCGCTTCGAGATTGGTGTGACCGGTAAGGCCCGAGGCGAGAACACCATCATCGATGCCGATTTCGACCTGCGTCTCGACCCGAAGAACTTCTCCGTCACCGGATCGGTGCGTGATGTGGTTGACGGTCGCGAGGGGCAGGGTGTCATCAAATTGACCGCACGTCATGGCTCCAACAGCTTCGCCGTGGATGTCGACGGCAATGGGTCGACCATCAAGGGCACCATCCGCCTGAACGGCAACCTCTTTGTCACCGTGTCGGGTGACGCCAAAAACCCGACGCTGGTTGGGTCGACTGGTCAGCCGCTCACGGGCGCGGAACTCATGATGGTGGGAGCCATCATGGCCACTTCAGAGGACGTATTCGACCTCATCGAAGGGCTTGTGCACCCGGTGGAACGGCTCTTTCTCCTGGGCTCGATCCTGTGACCCACCGGCCCGGCTGGTGATCTGTTGGATGTATACTTTCCGAGGTCCTCCGGTGGTGTTGCCACCGGAGGATCGTTCCGTTGGCCAACCTGTCAGCTCGAGTCTCATGCCACGCCACTCTCGCACTCTTTCCGCGTTCATGCTGGCCGCAGGTTTGTTCGCCCTGACGCCCCGATCGAACGAAGCGCAGGTCTCCACCACCCGCGGGCTCTCGCTCGGCGTGCAGCTGCTCGGCACCGCCATCGCTGAGGCGGGCAAAGATGGGAGCGAAGGAGGAGGAATCGGCTTTCGTGCCGGCTACGGATTCAATCGCATTGTGACCGGCTTTGTCACGATCGATGGATCGGAGATTGATCTTCCTCCAGGCAGCAGCCTTGCCGGTGCGTGGACGTTGGGGCACGCAGAAGTCGGCGCGCGCTTTCATTTTGCCAACTCGCTTCGTCGCTGGGTGCCGTACCTCGAAACATCCGTTGGCGCACGTGTTGTTTCAGTGGACGACGCCAGCGCCGGCTCTCAGCAGGTAGGCAAGGTGTCGTTCAACGGCGGTGCGTTCACGGTGGGCGGTGGGCTCAACGCCTTCTTTCGCCGCAACCTCGCTCTGGATGTGTCACTGCGGGTGACGAATGGTGAGTTCACCGAAGTCGACCTCGGCAGCGTGGCACTGCAGAACCTGGACATCGAAGCCACCTCGGTCCGCTTTGGCGTTGGGCTGACCTGGTGGCCCAAATAATCAACTGCAGGCGCGCGCGGTGCGCGCGCCTCAGGATTCGGGCGAACCCGACGGAGGTTCCGCCCGCAGCTTCTTGAGGCTCTCCTGCTGCTCGGGCCTCAGCACGTTCTTGATGCGCACCAGAAGCGTGAGGTGTGCTTCCTTGATACGACGTTCGGTCTGCAGCACTTTGCCCATCCGGTCCTGTGCGCGATCCAGGTCCACGCGTGCGCGGTTGAGCTCCGTGGTGAGATCCTCGGTCTGCTCCTTCAGGTCCCACTGCAGCGCGACCATCTGACCCTGCAGCTCCTTGATGAGCCGGCTGATCACGTCGCGCTGGTCATCGCCGAGGTTGATGGCGCGCCGATGCCGCATGATCAGCTCGGGCTCGAACAACGAGCGCGCAATGGGATCCTCGACGCTGCTTTGTGCCAGAAGCGGAGTACCTCCCACCGCCAGGGCACACAGCACCACCGTCATCAGTCGCAGACGACGAGTTTTCATGAACGTCCTCCAGGGGCGTTACCCACTGCCGGCATGCGGCCCAGGAATTCGGATCCGGGGAGCGCCAGCAGTGCGTCGGTAGGGGAGTGGCGTGCTGATCGTGTCGTTTCCGACCATTCGGTGACCAGGCGATCGAACTCCCGGTCGGCGGCACGACGAGGCATGACCCAGAGTGCGGAGAGACCGGCGGCCAGCAGGATGGGCCCACCCCAGACCACAAACCGACGGCGCGAGCGGTGCACCACCATGGTGCGCGCCGGCTCAGCCGGAACCGCCGCAGCGGCGAGCTTCGCCTGCTGCAGCATCGTGCCAAAGGCGGGCGCGCGCATCGCATCGCTCTTCTTGAGCAACGCGAACTCGGCGTGAAGTGGGTCGTCTCTTTCGGTGTGGTCCGTCATGCCATCCCTCGTGTGCCATCGAGCTTGTCTGCGGTCTGTTCGGCTGATCCCCGTTCAGCGCGCATGCCTGCTTTCGATCTCTTGCTCCCGCCATCGCTGGACAAGAGCTCTCGTAATCGTTGTTTCCCTCGTTCGTAGTGGGTGCGTGCCGACCCCAACGAAACCTCCATCACCACTGCGGCCTCGGCGATGGTCATTTCCTGATAGAACACCAGATGCAGCACTTCCTGCTGACGCGCCGGCAGTTGGGTGAGGGCGCCTCGTAACGCTTCGCCCTCCTCCACTTCCATGAGTGCCGCGTCGGCCGCCTGCGCCACCTGATCCGGCTCCACCAAATCGGCAATGGCCAGATCCCGCTTGCTGCCGCGCCGTGCTTCGAGGGCGGTAAAGCGGATCACTCCGAAGAGCCATGTCTTGAAGGCCGAGTGGCCCCCGAAACGAGCGCTTCCAGTGAGCACCTTCACGTACGTGTTCTGCAGCACGTCGGCCGCCTGATCCACGTCCCCGTCGCAGCAACTCCTTGCCCACCCGAAGCTTGCCTCGTGCAGCGCCTCCAGTGAGGCCTCGAGTTCGGGTGGCAGGGGTGCGCTGTGGGCCATCAGGTGGTCGAGTGGTGCTCATTCCAGTGCTGAGTGAACGCCGCGGCCACTGCATATGACAGGACGGGTGGCTCCAGCGTGCACGCGGGGTCAGGACGCGTAGTTGAGGACGCTCCAGAAATGGCACCCGCTACCGCCCAGGACAAAGACGTGCCAGACGGCGTGGGTATATCGGGTCCGCTTCATGAGGTAGAAGGGCACGCCGAGGGTGTAACAGAGCCCCCCGGCCACCAGCCAGAAGAGCCCCGGCCCGGGAATCAGCGTCATCATCGGTTTGATGGCGACCACACAGATCCACCCCATGCCCACATAGAAGGCGGTCGATGCCCTCGGAAAACGCATGCCCAGCGTCAGCTTGAAGACGACCCCCAGGACGACAAGTCCCCACAGTACGCCAAAAAGCGACCACCCCCAGGCACCCCTGAGCACTCCCAGCGTAAAGGGGGTGTAGGTGCCCGCGATGAGGAAGTAGATGGCGATGTGGTCCGCGATACGCAGCCGACGTTTGGCCGTCTCGGAGGGGACGGAGTGATACAGGGTGGACGTCGTGTACACCGCCAGCAGCGTCACTCCGTAGACACTCGCGCCCAGCACCGCGAGCCAATCATGCTGGGCGACGGCCGTGAATATGAGAACGGGCAGGGCGACGAGGCTGAGGACGAGTCCGACGCCGTGTGTGGCAGCGTTGGCGACCTCTTCCGCCGGGGAGTACATGCGGGGTGTGGACATCCCGGAAACGTACCGCGCGTTCGCGTCTTTCGCGGAAGGGCCGGCCGACAACCAAGGGAATGATCTGGCTCGCGTGTCTGTCCCGCAGACCCCGACTCCGGAGCGTTACGTCATGCCGAATGAAGGTGAGATTGTCACCCTGATGAGCCGTCGCGACTTTGCGCGACTGACCGCCCTGGCCTGTGCTGCGGCGGCCTGTTCTTCCGATGGCGGGTCAGTCACTGCGCCCACCGGGAACGGCATCACCATCAGCGGCAACACGATGACCGTTCCCCTGGCGCAAAACGACGCGCTCAACCGGACGAACGGCATGATCGTGGTCACGCAGGCTCGCGCCGTGGTGATCCGATTGTCGGCAACCGACTACCGCGCACTCAGTTCAGTTTGCACACATGAGCAGTGCACGGTGAACGAATTCAACGGCAGTCAGATCATCTGTCCGTGCCACGGCTCGCAGTTCAGCACGAGCGGTGCGGTGGTGCGGGGTCCGGCAGGCTCCCCGCTCAAGTCATTCCCCACAACGTTCGACTCCGCGTCAGGCGTGATTACGGTGAACCTGGCTTGACGGCGACACGTGGGGTTTCATCTCCCGCGCGAGTGGCAAGGAACCCTCGTGCGTTCCGCCGGCGCGGGAAAGATGAAAACCTGCAAGGCGGAAATCCGAAATGCCGCACCGGATGCGAAGGGGGAGCTACGCATCCGGTGCGGCACTCAGGAGTTAGAACGCAGTGACGTTGTAACCGGAGCTCTGCGCCTCGATGCCTTTGGGCTTGACCGGCCCGCTGGTGGGGCCTGTCTTCGCTGTGTTGGTCGTAGGCGCAACTTCCACCGACGAAGACGCAGTGATGTAGCCAGAGCGCTTCTTGGCGCTCGGTCCGGTCACGGAGTCGGAGCAGGCGGTCGTCAGCCCAAGGATGGCAAGGGCGCAAACGTATACAGAGCGGCGGATCATCGACATTGTAGGTATCGGTTACAGGAGGAGTGTGTTCGGGGTCACGTCTTCTGGGCTCACCTAAGGCAGAGCTCATGCCCAAGCGTGACGCGCATCACGGAACTGCACTCTTTGCCGGTCTCAGTCATTGGGCGGAGACCAGTGATGCCGAAATCGGGTGTTCTGTCCGGCCAGATGCGCGAGAAGGATCTACAGCGGTCGGATAGTCCGCGAATCCCTCACTCGTCCACCAACCATGATCAGGCCGGAAAGTGCCGCATCTCTGGCGTTCTGCCGGTCCGAGCAACGCTGCTGCCTGGCGGTCCCTTGTTACCGAGACTCTGGTGATGAATTCACCCTCTCTCGCCCGATACTGAGAGCACCTCCAGTCGTCATATGGATGAGGTCGAATCCCTCCTCGTCGTGACTCCCCCAACCCGAGTCGCGCACGTCGCCACTGCACGCCCGCCGAACGTCGATGACCGATTCCAGCGCACTGTCTGCTCCTACTTCCCCGGCAGGGGAAGTTTTGGGCGAACAGGGTGTTGATACGCTG
The DNA here is from genome assembly GCA_902826615.1 of uncultured Gemmatimonadota bacterium. Classification (GTDB taxonomy): domain Bacteria; phylum Gemmatimonadota; class Gemmatimonadetes; order Gemmatimonadales; family Gemmatimonadaceae; genus RBC101. Next base: position 159,781 of record CADEFN010000001.1, on the reverse strand, counting down.
ATCGGCCGCGCGCGAGAACTCGAGCGTCGTGGTGAACGTGGGGTGGCACGCGCCGCCTATCAGCAGGCCCTCATCGAGGTCGAGCAGTCGGGTGATGCGGCACGAACGGTGATGGTGCTGCGGTGGATTGCGCGAACCCATCAGGAAGACGCCGAATACGACGAGGCGCTCGCCTTTCTCTCGCGCGCCGAGGCCCTCGCGCTTGCGCAGGGCGATCGTGCCGGAATGGGGCACTGCATCAACCTGCGCGCCATCATCAGCTGGCAACGTGGTGACCTGGATGAGGCGGCGCGGTTGTATGGTGTGGCGCTCGATGTGGCGCGCGAAACCGGCGACGCCCACCTCGCCGCATTGGCGGCGCAGAATCTGGGTGTGGTCGCCAGCGCCCGTGGGGCGTATGACGACGCGCGGCAATACTACCGGATGAGCCTCGCGGCCTATCGCACGTTAGGCATCCCGCGCGAAATCTGCACTGCCCAGAACAATCTCGGTCGCCTGTACATGGAGCAGGGCGACTGGGATTCTGCGGAATCGGCCTTTTCCGAGTCCGCCGCGCTCGCGCAGAACGTGGGTGATAGTGGTATCAGCGCCATCATCGACCTCAACGTCGCGGAGATGTGGGTGCGCCGCGGTGATCTCGCACTCGCCCGCGCGGCGTGTGAACGGGCCGCCAGCCGTGATGCCAGCGCCACCTCGGCGGCGGCCGCCGAAACGCAGCGTGTGAGTGGTGTGATTGCCCTGGCCAGCGGCGACAGCGTGCTGGCAGAACGGCACTTCAACAACGCCGAAGAAATCGCCACCCGTCGCCAGGATCTGCTGCTCCGAGCGCACATCGCCCGCGACCGCACCGAGCTCTATCGCGGGCAGGGCCGCACCCGGGAACTCCTGCATGCGCTGAACACCGCACTCCGCTTGTTCACGCAGGTACGTGCCCAGCACGCGGTGGCGGAGGTGATGGGTCTGACCGAGCGCCTGGAGCGCGAGGTACTGGAAGTGGTGCAGCAGTGGGGCGAGTCCATCGAAGAGAAGGACGAATACACCCGCGGTCACTGCGAACGAGTGGCCGATCTCGCCTGTGCCCTCGCGCGGCGGGCCGGGGTCGAAGACGCCCAGCTCTTCTGGTTCCGGGTGGGTGCTCTGCTGCACGATGTCGGCAAGCTGGTGATCTCGTCGGAGATCCTGAACAAACCAGGCAAACTCTCCGCAGACGAATGGGCGGTGATGAAGCTCCATGCCGGCGCCGGCGCCGACATCCTGAAGGAGCTCGACTTTCCGTATGATGTGGTGCCGAGTGTGCGCTCGCACCATGAAAACTGGGATGGTTCCGGATATCCGGACGGATTGCGCGGCGAGCGGATTCCGTTGTGGGCGCGGATTGTGACCCTGGCGGACGTGTACGATGCCCTCACGTCGGAGCGCAGTTACAAACGCGCGCTCTCTCACGACGAAGCCATCGAAGTCATGCGTCGCGACGTGCGGCGCCAGTTTGATCCGGAACTCTTCGCGATATTCGAGGAGATCTCGACGGGGCTCGGGCCACGTCTGGCCTCTCCGCCGCCAGCCGAAGCACGCCCGTCGGCCCTGCGGGTGGGAGCCGTGGAAAAGGATGATCTCACCGGGCTCTTTGTGCGCAAGGCGTTCCTGCTGCAGGCGCAGGAGGAACTGACCATCGCACTGGAGCAGGGCGCGCCCCTTTCGCTCGCCGTGATCGACGTCGATCACTTCAAACTCGTCAACGACACCTTCGGGCATCTGCAGGGCGACGACGTGCTGCGCGCGGTCGCCAGCCAAATGCGCGACAGCGTTCGCCCCAGCGACGTCCTGGGACGGTATGCGGGTGATGAGTTTGTGGTCCTCCTGCCTGGCACCGATCACCAGCAGGCCATGGTGGTGGCGACACGGCTCTGCAAGGCGGTCGAAGGCAACCGGCTCGCCATTCGCGACCGGCGTGAAGGGACCCTCGGTGTGACGCTCTCGATCGGGGTGGTCACCAGCGATGCCACCACTACTGACGTGGAATCGCTGTTTGCCACCGCCGACCGGGCGCTGTACGTGGCCAAGCGGCGCGGACGCAATCAGGCGGCGAGTGCACTCGACGTCGACGACGAACGCCACGGCGCGACCCTGCAATTCGATCGTTTTGTGGGGCGGACGCGCGAGTTGCGCACGCTCCTGGGCCAGCTCGAATCGGCGTGCAGTGGGCAACCACGACTGGTGGCGGTCGTCGGTGAGGCCGGCATCGGGAAAACATCACTGGTGCGTCAGTTGCTGCCCGAAGTCCGTCTGCGCGGCGGAGCGATGGTCACGGGGCGTTGTCTGGCCACCGACGTCAAACCGCCGTACGGACCCTGGGCGGAAATCGTCGAAGCCATCCACGCCCTCCAGCTGGTCGCACCCGGGAAGTGGGACGAACTGGCCCGCCTGGTGCCGGCGTTAGGCAGTGGCGCGGGCGGCGGTGCGGCCTCGGGCTCCAAGTACGCCTTGCTGGCGGAACTGTCCGAGTACCTGCGTCAGGCGACCAAACGAATCCCCCTCACGATCGTGCTCGACGACGTGCAGTGGGCCGACAGCTCAACGTGGGACGCCCTCGAGTACGTGCGGCACAACCTCGATGAGGACCGGCTCCTCATCTGCATGACGATGCGCGCCGAGGATGCCAGCAGTGTCGTGGACCGGCGCCGCCACCTGTCACGCGACGAACGCTTCAGTGACCTCACCCTGCAGCGATTCTCCGAAGACGATCTCCGCACCTGGCTGGAGACCATCCTGCACCAGGGGGACATCGACGCCGAGTTCTTGCACTTCATTCACGGCTACACCGAAGGCAATCCCCTGCTGGTGGTGCACGTGCTCCGTTCGTTGCAGGAGGACAAGGCCCTCTGGTACGCGGGACGGCGCTGGCAGTGGAAGGATCGTCCCGACCTGCAGCTGCCGACCGCCGTCGCCGACCTGATCGACTCGCGGATCGAGCGGATGTCGGACGAGGCGCGCCAGCAGCTGACGGTGGCGGCCGTGGTGGGACGTGCCTTTGATCTCGACGTGGTGCTCGCCGCGGGTGGAATGGACGAAGAGGCCCTCCTCGACGCGCTCGACGAGGGGATTGCCGCCCACGTGGTGGAGGAGACGGGTGACCGCGACTCGGATCGCTTTGCCTTTTCTCACGGGCTTATTGCCGACGCCATCAAAAGCCGTGTACAACGTCGCCGTCTGGCGCGCATGCATGGCCAGGTGGCAGAGGCGATGGAGCGGCTGCGGCCCAACGCGGTGGCCGAAATCGCTGCCCACTACGATGCCGCCGACAACAGTCCCAAGGCCTTCGAGTTTGCCATGCTGGCCGCCGAGCGCGCCGTGGCGGTGTACGCACACAACGAAGCGGCGTCGTCGTACGCTCTCGCCGAACGCAATGCGCCCACCACGGACGCCCTCAAGAATTGCCGATTCCGGCGGGCGCAGGCGCTCGAACTCTCGGGCGCGTATGAGGCCGCCGAATCGTTGTGCGATCTGATCATCGCCGAGGCCACCTCCGCTGGCGAGTCCGATCCCCTCTTTTCCGTACGACGAGCGCGTGAGCGGCTGCGTTCGCTGCGCGGGCAGTCGTTGCAGCAAACGTCGGATGCCATCGAACGACTGCTGACCGAGGTGACACGCGCCGGCGACTGGCAGGAAGAAGTGGAACTGCTCGGCACGCTATCCCGAGTTCTCATGCGGCGCGGTCATCCACAGGAGGCGCGCAAGCTGGGACGCCGAAGTGTGGAAGTGGCCGAACAGAACGACAGCCCGGCCCTGCTGGCCAACACCCTCATGCATCTCGGCTCGGCGGTGATCGAAGCCGACTCTGCCGAGGCGTTGCAGTGTTACGAACGCGCGCTCGCGACGTTCACGGCGCAAAACGATCTCCTGGGCCAGGCGCGCGCGAATATCAACCTGGGGATTGCGCAATCACGCCTCGGGGCACACTCGGCCTCCCTGGCGGCGTACGAAGCCGGGCTGTCGCTGGCCCGGAAGATCCACTCTCCGGACCTGACGGGGCTTGCCGCGCTCAACCTCGGGGTGCTCCACATGAAACTGGGAGCCTACAGTGCGGCAGATGAATCGTTCTCCGAAGCGATGGAGCGATTTGCGCTGCTCAAGAACGAGCCGCATCGGCTGGCGGCGTTGTACAACCAGGCCAACCTTGCCCGCGAAAAACTGGAACACGAGCGCGCGGCGCGTTTGTATGGCGACGCTGCGGTGGTGGCGGCCGGGATGAATCAGCTGGACGTGGAAGTGGGTGCGCGTGCCGGCCAGGGACTCGCTTTCCTTGCGATGGAGCGCGAGGACGAGGGACGTGCCTGCTGGCAATCCTGTGCGGTGCGTCTCCGCGATCAGCCCGATTGGTGGTTCCAGGGTCGCGAAATGCTCGAAGCGCTCGCGGTACGGCTCGCGGTGCGCAAGGGCGATGCGGCACAGGCGGCGTCGCGCTTTGCCGACGGACTGGCCCTGGCCGAGCGCTCGGATCAGTACGGCATTGCCTGGTTTGTTGCCGACGTCGCGGGTCCGCTGGCCCAGGTGGGTGTCCAGGCAGGGTGGGAGCAGGTGGAACGGCTCAGTGGCTGGGTGGAAAGCCTGGACTATGCGCCCCTCACGGCGCGGTACGCGGCGCTCCGGCGCCCCGCATCATCGCTCACGCCTGCCGCAGGCTGACGCGGCACTCCCTCGAATTGGTGGTGGGAAACCGGCACGGGGTGACTACGTTACAGAGTGCCTCCTGAGGTAACCGGGAACCAGCGTGGGCACGTACGCCCACCTTGAACTCCAGTGACCCTGATGGCCCGCACCCCCAATTACGGTTTCGAGAAGCGTCGCAAGGAACAGGAACGAAAGGCCAAGAAGGAAGCCAAGGCCAAACGCCGCGCCGAGGAGCTCGAAGCGGAGCAGGCTGGCGGCGCAGCAGGTGAGGCGGCTGTTCAGGTCGACACCCCGCCGTCCGAGGACTGACCACGCGCCCGTACAGAACCGCCCAACTATCGATGGGCGGTGAGGGCTACACGAACAGGAAGGCGGGGTGGTCCACCCCGGTGGCGGCCCGCACCACCCGCTCGTAGACCCGGGCCCCCCGGTCGCCGTTGGTGAAGATCACCAGCGCGCTGCGCTTGGCCGGGTCAAAGCAGCAGAAGTTCTTGAAGCCGGGATTGTCACCCCATTGCCATCCCACGGGGCGCCCGGCGACCTCCTCGAGGCCGATGCCCAACCCCCATTGGAGGGCTCCATTGCGCCGTACCTGCGGGGTCATCATGTCGCGGGTGATGGCGCGGGCTGTCCCGCTGGCGGGAGGGTTGGCCAGATGCCGCAGAAACTTCCCAAAGTCTTCGGCCGTGGTGAGCAGGCTTGCCGCCGCGTTAGGCGCGAGGAAGTTCGGGAGGACGGGGAGACGCGGCTCGGCCGCCTGCATGGCCGCCTCCACATCTTCCACTCGAGCGGCGTCAAGCGTCGTGCCGCGTTCGGACATGCGCTTGCGCAGCTCGATCAGCGTGGCCCGGCCGAACGACGCGCGCGGTACCCCCTCGGTGTTGTGCCCGGTGGCCTGATACGCCTCCAGCGACTCGAGCGACGCCATGCTGGACCGGGTCATGCCTAACGGTTCGAACACCCGCTCGCGACACACCTGCGCCATCGACTGTCCCGTCACCTGTTCCATGATGCGCTGCAGGAAGAAGAACCCCTCGCCCGAGTACTGCCATCCTGTGCCGGGTTCGAAGGTGGTGGTGAGTGTGTCGGTCGTGGTATTCCGCCAGTTGCGCCATCCCGAGCTGTGGCTGAGCAGGTGCCGCGCGGTGATCAGACGAGCGCGAACATCGCCGGGATTCGGCAGCGCGAGGTACTCCGCGACGGGCCGGTCGAGCGAAAGGCGTCCCTGCTGGACCAGATCGAGGAAGGCGTACGCAAAAACAAGTTTGGACAGAGAAGCGGCTGCATACACCGTGTCGGGAGCGACGCGCGCCTGTTCGCCCGCCTTGCGCACGCCAAGCGAGAGATAGGTGACCTGATCACCCTCGATACGCGCCATGCTGATCGAGGGGACTCCGGCATCACGCATCCACTGCTCGTACTCATCCTGGGCGGGAGAACTTCTCCGCAGCCGCCATGAGGGCGCAGCGAAAGCCGCGGCGCCGAGGGTGAACAGTGCGGAGCGTCGGTCCATGGGTCGGTCCAGAGGAGACAATCGGTTCGACACCCGCTCGGCGATTCTCGTTTGAACGGTCTCAGCGCGTGCGCGCTGGCGTGCTGGCGCTCCTGGCCTTGAGCCACGCCAGAATCCGGGTGGTCACCTCGGGGTTGAACGTTCCCGGCTGACCAGCGCGCGCAAAACTTTCCTGCGGTGTGGCGGCCCGTGAGAGGTAGTGGTCGGTCGCAGGGATCACCATCAGCTCGGCCAGCCCCGGGGTGCGGGTGTTCACCGTTTTCACCAGCGCTTCGTGTTCGTCGAGTGACGACACGAAATCGGAGGCGGGGTACACGGCCAGCACCGGGGCCCGCACGGCCCGCCAGGCTTCCGGGAGATCGACCGCCGCTACTTCCTGCATGTAGATGTCCGACACCGGATACTCGACGTATTGGGCGCAGGACGAATCGCTGGCCACAATGGCCCGCGCACGTTCTCGGGCCACGAGGAGGCGCCGTGTGCAGCGCTCGCGCGCGGCGATTTCCCGGGCGATCTGGGGGGCAGGCATGGCCGACAACCGGTACTGCCTTTCGGCGTTGGTCTTGTCGTACGCCAGCCACGACTGGGCCACCGTGGCCACGGCGATCACGCCGCGCACCGGCACCTCGCGGGCCAGCAGGGGTGCCCCGATTCCGCCGATGCTGTGTCCCAGCAGGAAGACTCGGCTGGTATCAACAAAAGACAAACTCGACAATGCGCGCGCGGCGTCGCGATACCCGCGCCACTCCTCCTGGAAGCCGGTGTCCTGGCAGGGGCCGCCTTCGCTGTCACCCATGCCTGGCTTCTCAACCCGCACCGTCGCAAACCCGGCGCGTGTGAGGCCGTAGAGCAGACTGGTATAGGGATCCTGCGGTGGCAGCGCAGGCACGTCGAGCGAATAACACCCGATGCCGCCGAGCAGCATCACCGTGGGGAAGGGGCCATTTCCCCTGGGGACCGTGGCGATCACTCGCCGCCGCTTTCCGGCCACCCCTACCGATGAATAGTTGAAGGTGAAGTCGGGGCTCGTTTCGCGCGGCACCACACGGGGAGTGACGTTGAGCTTCATCGCTTTGCCTGCGCGGAGCAGGTCGATCGCGACCGGTGTCCCGTCGCCCGCAATCCGGAGACGACCGATGAGATCCGACGAAGCAGCCAGGGCCAGTCCACCGGCCCGGAGCAGGATGTCGTTGACTTGAACACCGGCCCCCTGGGCCGCCCCCCCGGGCGAGACCTGTCGGACCACCAGCCCGGGCCCCGAGGAGGCGGGTTCGACCGAGAGGCCGACCATGACCCGCCGCGGCAGGGGATCCTGTGCGCCAGCAGTTTGGAGGGCGAAAAGGAGACCAAGACCTAACGATCGAGTGGTGTGTGACATGGCGGGGCGAGTCAGAAAGTCCGGCCGCAGCCGGCTCTCGAGGCGAGGGCACGACCGCGAAGGTGTCACTGGATGATGACACACGGCTGGTCCCGCCACGAGGGCCGTAGAGGAGAATCCTGTCCGGCGGGGGGGCGCCGTCATTGTGCTGCCCTGTGCAACCCGCTATCCTCCTAGGAGCACAGAGCGTCCCTCGCGGGCGCGGACAAGCCTGTAAACCGGGGCCTGCCAGGCGCAGGTCCTTTCGTTTTTCCGGCATCAATTGATGCCAGCCCGCGTGAAGGCCAGGACACGCAAACGCAGGTGTGGATCGTTGCGACCGCCAGCAGGCGCGCGTGACTGACCGGCCAGGTGCCGGACGCACACGAGACCCCGGAGGGATCAGCCCGATGAACGACGCCATCGCCGATCGCATGCAACCGCGCGGCACCGCGCCCACTGAATTCCTCAAATCGCACCGGGCCATCACGGCCTGCGCACGGGAAATCGAGGCACTCGCCGACGCCATTGTGACCGCGGTCGACGCGTGGCACTCCAACGGGCTCCCCGAGAAGCCGACGGCGCGCCGCAGTCCGGGCCGCTGTGTGGTGCAAGTCGGGGCCGTGGCCCTGAGCTTTGCCTGGCTCCCCGCCACCCACAAGGACATTGCGGCCGGCGAACTGCTCATGATCGTCTGGCACGGGATCGTTGGACCTCGGCGCGATCATCAGTTTGAGCGGGTGGCACGTGCCCCCATTCCGCACACCGCCACCGAAGTGTGGGAGCAGGTGTTCCACCCCGGCGTCGTGGGCGCGGAATCGTGGCGCTGGTGCGAGTCCGAAGGCACACCGCAGGAAGGTTTTACGGCCACGGCGCTCGCCTCGTTAGGTGTCGAGCGACTCCAGGCCGCGTACGACACGTACTGTGCTCCCCTTGTGCAGGAAGCGGTTCCCACGACCGAGGTGCAATGAAAGAGGATTCAATCGAAATGAACGGAACCGTCTCGGAACTGCTGCCGAGTGCGATGTTCCGGGTCGAGCTGGAGAATGGGCACCAGCTGCTGGCCACCACGGCCGGCAAAATGCGAAAACACCGGATCCGTATTCTCGCCGGCGACCGGGTGACGGTCGAAGTCTCGCCGTACGATCTCAATCGCGGGCGCATCACCTTCCGGCACAAGTAGCAACGGCACAGGCAGGGTTCCCGCGTTCGCGGGAACGACAGAGCGGGCGCCAGAGCGGGAACGAAGGATATCTTCTCCCGCATGCCTCGCTTCTTCCTTCGGACTGCTGCGCTCCTCCTCTTGCCGGGTGCAGTTGCCGCCCAGCCCGCCGTCGCGGCGCAAAGCCGCCCCGAACTCGTGGCGCTCGCCGACTCCCTGCGAGAGCTCAGGCGCCCGCCAGACCGCAACGGCGTTCCACAGTACACACCGGCCACCATCGCGCGGTGGCGTGCGCGACTCACCCAACTCTCGGCCAGGCACGCCGCAGTCCCCGCGGCACAATGGTCCGTACCGGACCGTGTAGATCACGCCGTTGTCGGGACGCAGCTGGCTGCCTTTGACTTCGAGCTGCGCGTGTCGCAGCCATGGGCGCGTGACCCGGGCCACTGGGTCGATCTCATCGCCACCATTCCCTACGCCGAGCTCCCCGCCACGGCGGAGCAGCGCGAACAACTGACTCGGCGTCTCGCTGCAGTCCCTGCCACACTCACCGAGGCACGGCAGCGCCTGACCCGTGCCTCCGCGGCCCTGGCCGAGATGGCGATTTTCCATCTCGACAGCAGCGACGAAGTGAACCAGGGAGAACCACGACGCCCTCGCCCACCAGCCGGTGTGGTGGGCTGGTATCGCGACCTCCTGGCCCGGGCCCAAACCAGCGACAGAACCCTCGTCCCCGCTGCACAGGCAGCGCTCGATGCGGTGATCGGCTACCGCGACTGGCTGATCCGCTCCAAAGCCGGAATGCGCGCGCCCGCCCATGTGGGGCTCGACGACTACGCCTGGTACGTGCGTCACGTGAGGCTGGTGCCGTGGAGTGTCGAGCAGATCCGGCTCATCGGGGAACGTGAGCTGGCGCGGGCTCGCACACTGCTGTCCATCGAGCGGCACCGCAATCGCGACCTGCCCGAGCTGGTGCCGGTGACAACCGTTGAAGAACATGAACGACGTACGCGGGAGGCGGAGTCATGGATTCGCACCTTCACCGCCCGCGAGAAGCTGCTCACCATTCCTCAAGACATTCCGCCACAGTACGAAACCGACGCCTTCTTCATCGATCGCGCATCGTGGGGTGGGCACCGTCACTTCTGGGACGAGATCACCTACCGCGACCCTCTCAACAATCACATCCACGCCAGCATTCCCGGGCATCGATTTGATGGCACGCTCCAGCGGCGGCATCCCCGTACCATCCGGCGCACCAGTGGGGATGGCACCCGCTCCGAAGGGTGGGCCTTCTACATCGAGGAGATGTACCTCCAGGCAGGGCTGCTCAACGACCGGCCCCGCACACGCGAACTCTTCTACATTGCTCAGCTCAAGCGGGCCGCACGGGTACATGCGGAACTCCTGATGCAAAGTGGCGTTTGGACCTTGCAGCAAGCGATTGACTACCTGAATGCCGAAGTCCCGCTGATGGAGACCAACCTCGCGCGGTACGATCTGGCGATCTATCTGCGACGCCCCGCCTACGGGATGAATTACACCATCGGCAAGGCGCAGATGGAGCAGCTGCTCTCCGACCGGCAGCGACAACTGGGTGATCGCTTTGACCTTGGTGCCTTCCACGACGCCTTTCTCGGCGCTGGCAATATCCCGATCTCGCTGATCCGCTGGGAACTCACGGGGCTCGACGACGAAATGCGAACGCTGGGAGTGGTGCGATGACGCCGGGGCACGTGTGTCGTGCGCTGATCCTCGCGGTCGCCACGGCTGTGACAACCGATATACTGCAATCGCAGAGCCCACAGCCGGCAGACCTCGACCGCTTCTATTCCGCGCCATCTCTCATCGGAACCACGCCGCGCAGCGTGACATGGTCGCCCGATAGCAAACGCGTGGCGTTCCTCTGGAACACCGACGGCTCCAACTTCCTCGATGTGTTTGTCGCTACCGTCATCGAGAACGGTGCGGTGGCGCCGACGCGGGTCACCACCATGCCGCGCCGCTCCGCCACACCGGCTGCGCGCGACACCACACCACTCGGCTTCACCCAGTGGCGCCAGCAACGGGAAGCACTGGCCGCCGAGCTGGATGGGGGCGTGAGCAGCATCACGTGGCACCCCGATGGCGAGCGACTGCTCGTCACCTTTCGCGGCGATCTCTACCTGGTGAATGCCGCCAGCGCGAACGCCGCGCCGCAACGCCTCACGCAGACCCCGAGCGCCGAATCGCGCGCGGTGTTTGTGGGTGCAACGCGCGTGGCGTATCTGCGTGATGGCGACTTGCACATCGCCTTTTTCGCGGGCGCGGGGGCGCAGGAGCCAGTGCGCCTGACACGGCTGGCGCGTGAGGCAGCAGGCATCGAGTCGTTTATCGTCTCGCCTGATGGCAGCCAGGTGATGGTGACGGAAGTCGATCGCACCGCCATCCGAACCCGTGGCATTCCCGACTACCTGAATGACGAAACGACGATGCCCATGGTGCGTCGCGCGATGCCGGGCGAGCCTTCGGAAATTCGGCGTGTCGGGATCGTGCCCGTAGCTGGTGGCGACGTCACCTGGCTCCCCTGGAGCAAGGATCGCCTGGACATTGTTCACGGGGCGCAGTGGTCGCCTGATGGCACCCGTCTCCTCCTCGATGTCAGCGATGTGTTCGTCAAAGATCGCCGCATTCTGGTGTTTGCCACCAATGCCGGCACAGTCAGCACCCTGGTGGAAGAACAGGAGCCCAACAACGTCTCCGCCGAGTGGCAGGTGTCATGGGCGCCGGACGGAAGGGGTGTGTACTTCACCTCGGATCGGCGGGATGACTATCACGTCTGGTACGCACCACTCGACGGGAGTATCCCTCGCGCCGTCACTAGTGGTGAGTGGGCTGTGTCGTCATTCGCTGTTGCGCCAGCGGGTGTGTACATCACCGCCAATCAGGGTCGTGCCGAAGAGCGCCATCTCTGGCGCCTGCCACTGAGTGGTGGAACGCTGCAGCGCGTGACTCGTGAGGCGGGCACACACACGACCACACTCTCGCCCGACGGCCGCTGGGCGGCTGACGTGTTCAGCAGCGATACGATTCCTCCGGATCTCTACCTGGTGAGCACCGAGCACGACGGAAGTCGCCGACGCGTCACGACCTCGCCGACGGCGGATTTTGCGCGATATCGCTTTACACCGGCGCGCTATGTGACTTTTGCCAGCCGCGCCGATGGCGCCACGCTCCACGCACGTCTGCTGCTACCGCCTGGGCGACGCGAGGGAGAACGGGTGCCGCTCATCATCGGATCGGCCTACAGCAATACAGCGCGCAATCAATTCGGAGGACGCAACTCACACCCGCTCTGGGGTCTGGATCAGGTGCTGCTGGAGAAGGGCTTTGCCATTCTTGCAGTGGACGTGGCCGGGAGCGGTGGACATGGCACCGCCTTTCGACGTCGCATTCGGCTCGACTATGGCGGCATTGACGTGGAGGACCTGCACAGCGGGGTGGAGTGGGCTGTGCGAGAAGGGATCGCCGATCCGGCACGCGTCGGGATCTGGGGCTCGAGTTATGGAGGGCTCCTCACCACGATGTCCCTGTTCACCAAACCCGGGGTCTACAAGGCTGGTGTAGCTGGAGCGCCCGCCACCAACGTGTGGCACGCACTCACTGGCGAGCAGCGGGTGATGATGCGCCCGCAGGAGCAGATGAAGGAGTACGCCGAGGCGTCGTCGCACACCCGAGCCGATGCATTGCAGGGGCATCTGATGCTGATCCACGGGATGCGCGATGTGGTGGTGTTGTACCGCGACTCGGCATGGCTCACACAGTACCTGCTGCAGATGGGAAAAAGTGTGGAGCTTGTTACCCTTCCTGACGCGAGTCATGGGTGGGACCTGGAAGGGCTCGCTCAAACACGGTATGCCCTTCGGCAGCTGATCCGCTTCTTTGAACAACATCTCGGACCAACCCGATAACCAATGTCTTCACGTCGATTCGTGGTCTTCGCCCTCGCGCTAGCAGCGCTGCCCGGGACCGTCGCGTACGCGCAAGAGCGTGTCCTCACCGCCCTCGACTACCGCGTCACGGTTCCGGCCACCTGGCAGTCGCGCGCACCGAGCTCGTCCATGCGCCTCGCCGAGTATGTGATTCAGGGCGACGCACCTAACGCCGAAGTGGTCGTCTACTTCTTCGGGCAGGGGCAGGGTGGTTCGCCGGAAGCGAACATCGAACGCTGGCGTGGACAGTTCGCCGGCACCCCGGCTGGTGCCTATGAAAAAATCGAGCGCGATACGAAGGGGCACTTTCCTATCACGGTGGCCGAATGGCGCGGGAGTTATGCGCGGGGGATCGGGGCAGGGGGTGAGGCCAGGCCCGGGCAGGCGTTGATCGCGGCGATTGTCGAAACACCGAAGGGGACCCTCTTCTTTCAGCTCTTCGGGCCGGCCGCCAAGGTGGCTGCGGAGCGGCAAGCGTACCTGACGATGGCGCGCGGGCTCAAATAGATCTTCCCAACGGGTGGGATGGGGGAGAGCTTCGTGACGAGTTGTGACCCGTTCAACCGGAGCACTTGTCATGATCCCTCGAGTTCGAATAGCCGCCGTACTGCTGACCGCGATTGCACTCAGCGCACCGCTGCACGCGCAGGCCAAACCCCTTTCACCCGTCGATCTCTTCGCGCTGACGTACGCGGGTGACCCGCAGATCAGCGCCGACGGACAATGGATTGCCTACGTGCGCCAGTGGAGTGATCCCGCCACCGACCGCCGCTACAGCAACATCTGGCTGGTGAAGGCCGACGGGTCGGAACACCGGCCACTCACCGGTGGCGCCTACACAGAAAATGCGCCGCGCTGGTCACCGGACGGCACACGACTGCTCTACATCTCCAATCGTGCGGGCTCGCCGCAGCTCTACGTGCGGTACATGAGTACGGGTGAGGCCTTTGCCGTGACGAATGTTCGGCAGCCACCCGGCAACCCGGTCTGGTCGGCTGACGGAACGCAGATTGCCTACCTCGCCCTCGTGGCCACGCCGCCGCTGGTGGTAGGAACGCCGCTCACGCCGCCACCGGGCGCCAACTGGGCACCACCACCCAAGTACACCGAGAATCTTGTCTTCCGCTATGACGGTGTTGGCGAAGTGCCGACCGGGTTTGTGCATGCCTTTGTGGTGGCAGCCACCGGTGGTGCCCCGCGTCAGATCACGGCGGGCGACTTCAATCATGGGGGCACGCCATATGGTGGTGGCTCGCTGGCGTGGACTCCAGACGGCAGTGAACTCGTCCTCCCGGCGCGCCGTGGAGAGCGTCCCGAGTGGAACTCACGCGAGAGTGACCTCTTTGCGGTGAACGTCAGGACTGGCACGATGCGTCGACTCACTGAGCGGTTTGGCCCCGACGCCTCACCCGCGGTGTCCCCCGATGGCCAGCTCATCGCTTGGACGGGCTTTGACGATCGCAAGCAGGGGTATCAGAACACGCTGCTGTATGTCATGAATCGCGATGGATCCAACAAGCGGGTGGTCTCCACCAAACTCGACAACAGCGCCGGGTCTCCGTCGTGGAGCGCAGACTCACGCGCCATCTATGCGCAGTTTGACGAGAAGGGTAACACGAAGGTGGCGCGCTTTGCTCTCGACGGCACGTATTCGGTCGTGGCCAGCAACCTGGGGGGCGGGTCGAGTGCGTACAGCGGTGGCAGCTACAGCCTCTCGCGCACAGGGGTAGTGGCCTTCTCGATGAGTACGCCGAAAGTGCCGAGTGAAGTGGCGGTAACGAGTGGGACCGGAACGCCACGGGTGCTCACGGCGCTGAATGCCGGGCTGCTCGCCGATCGCACGCTGGGTGATGTGGAAGAGATCTGGTACGAGTCTGCCAAGGACAAGCGCAAGGTCCAGGGCTGGATCATCAAACCCCCCGGCTTCGACGCCCGCAAGAAGTACCCGATGGTGCTCGAGATTCACGGTGGGCCCTTTGCCAACTACGGGGATCGCTTTGATGAAGAAAAGCAGCTGATGGCTGCGACGGGTGCGGTAGTGCTCTACACCAATCCCCGTGGCAGCACCAGTTACGGCGAGGAGTTCGGGAACCTCATTCATCACTCATATCCGGGTGACGACTTCCATGATCTCAACGCCGGTGTCGACGCCGTGATCGCCAAGGGGTACATCGACGAGAAGAATCTCTACGTCACCGGTGGCAGTGGTGGTGGGGTACTCACCGCCTGGATGATCGGGAACACCGATCGTTTCCGTGCCGCGCTGGCCTTCTATCCAGTGATCAACTGGGAGAGCTTTTCGCTCACCGCTGATATGGCGCCCGGTTCGGTGAACAACTGGTTCCCCGGATTTCCGTGGGACTTCCCCGAGAACTACGCCAAGCGCTCGTTGTTGTCAGTGGTCAAGAACGTGAAGACACCCACGCTGATCATGACGGGTGAAGAGGACTTCCGCACGCCGATGTCGGAGTCGGAGCAGTACTACAAGGCGCTCAAGATGCGCGGAGTGGAGTCGGTGCTGGTGCGAGTGCCCGAGGAACCACATGGGATCCGTCGTCGTCCCAGTCACGCCGCGTCCAAGATCACGACGCTGGCGGGCTGGTTCGAGAAGCATCGGGCGCCGGTGCAATGAGGGCACTCGTTATGCATCGTCTGGTCGTCGCGCTTGCGGCAGGTGCACTGGCGGGTCCGCTGTGGGCACAACGCACCGTGCAGCCTGACGAGTTGCGCTCGCCCCCACCGGGTGAGTGGCTCACCTACGGCCGTACGTATGACAACCAGCGATTCTCGCCACTCACAGAGGTGACACGCGCCAATGTGAAGCAGCTGGCCCCCGCGGCGGTGTACCAGATGAATGTGCAACGCGCCGATGGTCTGGAGGCCACACCCATTGTGGCGGGTGGCGTGATGTACATGACCACGTCGCACAACAATGTTCTGGCCTTTGACCTGCGCACCCACAAACGACTCTGGCAGTACAATCACAACCGCAACGAGAAGGCCTCGTTCTGCTGTGGTCCGGTGAATCGTGGTGTGGCAGTATCGGGCGACAAGGTGTTCACCACCACACTCGACGCCAGGCTCATTGCACTCGACGCCCGCACCGGCAACGTCAAGTGGAATATTGCCATTCGCCCCGTCGACTCGGCGTACAGCAACACCGAAGCGCCGCTGGTGGTGGGGAACAAGGTGATTGTCGGGGCGGCCGGAGGAGAGTACGGCATCCGTGGCTCCGTCACGGCCTACGACTCCGAAACAGGACGCCTTGTCTGGCGCTTTTTCACGGTGCCTTCACCCGCCGACGGCGGATGGTGGGGCAAGTGGTCCACGAAGACGCCATGGGGTGATCCGCTGCCCCGCAACATCGCACGCGAAAAGGCCGACTCGGCGAAATACGCAAACACCTGGCGTATTGGCGGTTCACCCGTGTGGGTCACTCCCGCGTACGACCCCGAGTTGGGCCTTATCTACTTCGGCACCGGCAACCCCTCGCCGTCCAACGATGGTGTGGCGCGCCCGGGTGACAATCTCTACAACAACAGCACGGTTGCGGTCGATGTGGAGACCGGCAAACTCCGCTGGTATGTGCAGCACATCCCGCATGACTTGTGGGACTACGATCTTCCCAATCCTCCGATTCTTGCGCGTGTCGGCAATCGCAAGGTGGTGATGCACGCGGCCAAGGAAGGTTGGACCTACGTGATGGATGCGGCGACCGGCGAAACCATCAGACGGACCGACGCCTTTGTGCCGCAGGAGAACATGTTTGTTCCTCCCGATGACAAGGGCGTGCTGATGCGCCCGGGCATTTTTGGTGGCGCCAACTGGCCGCCGTCGTCCTTCTCGCCGCAAACGGGGCTCATGTATGTCCCGGCGCGCGACCGGCCTAACATGGCACTGCGCCAGGAGAGTGAACTCGAGATCGGCAAGATGTTCACCAGCGGCTCATTCCCCCGTATCCCCGGGAACGAACCAAAGGGAATACTTGCCGCCATCGACATTGCGACCGGCAAGATCCGCTGGAAGTCGGAGCGCCCCAAGTGGGTGTGGGGTGGCACGCTCGCCACGGCAGGTGGGCTGGTGTTCATGGGCGAGAGCGATGGCTGGTTCCGCGCCTACGATGCGGCCACCGGCGAAGTATTGTGGTCCTTCTTCTGCGGGGCCGGGGTGGACTCCTCGCCAATCACCTATGAGCTGGACGGACGGCAGTATGTGGCGGTGGCGGCCGGTGGCATTCGCTACGAGCAGCTACGGGGCAACAGCCTCTTTGTCTTTGCCCTTGGTGGAGCGCGTTAGGCGCCAAGTGCGATGCAGAGAAAGAAAAGCCCCCGCGTGGTCGCGGGGGCTTTGTACTTCAGGGGCGTGGTCGCCAGATCGGAGGTGATGCCGTGGGGGCCGGCCTGGTCATCGTGATCTTGCCACCCTCCACCACCACCCATCCGTCGCGAATGACAATATCGGCGTTGGCCAGATCGTCGATGCGTTCATCGGGGCGTCCATTCACCACCAGCACATCCGCGAGCTTCCCGGCCTGGAGTGTGCCCAGACGATCATCCATATCCAGCAACTCGGCGCTGGTCCGTGTCGCGGCAACCAGGGCTTCGGGGGCCGTGTAGCCCACCTGCATGAAGTACTTCAGCTCATTGATGTAGGGCGTGGGCATGGAACGGAACCAGTCGACAATGAGGTCGGTGCCGATTCCCATCTTGATCCCCGCGTTTTTCATGCGACGAAGCACCTCGACGTTGAGCGAGTCGCCGAAGTTGAAGCGCCGTGAGGTGGAGCCGAAGTAGCCTCCACCAAAGCGGCCGAACAAGTACGTATAGACGTACACCGTGGGATCGGCTTCCACCTTCTTTTCGGCCATCAGCCGGATGGTTTCGTCGGTGCGGGGCAGTGGATGTTCGATCATATCCACTCCGGCTTCGACGGCCATCTTGATGTAGTCGGTTTCGCAGTCGCAGGTGACCTTGAGGCCCAGGGCATGGGCTTCCACAACCGCCGCACGCACTTCGTCGGGCGCGAAGTGTGATGCGACCTTGATCACGTCGGCGCCGCGGGCAAAGAGGTCACGGACGGCAAGGCGCCACTCATTGGCCCCCGTGCGTTCAATGACCGATCCATCCACCTTGACCAGATTACCGTCGGCGCCGTGACCACCGCGCCCGGTGATGAGCTGGCCAGCGGCAAAGACGCGCGGCCCCGGAATGGCATTGCGGGCCACCCAGCGTTTGAGTACGAAGGGGACGTTCCCCGGGCTCGCGACATCGCGTACACTCGTTATGCCACTCTGGATGAATACCCGCAGACGTTCTTCCGCGCGGAGCACCGCGTCGGGGTCGGTGGGATCGTCCACGGTGGAGAAGGGCGGCTCGATGTAGGCCAGGTGCGTGTGCAGGTCGATCAGCCCCGGCATGACCGTCTTGCCCGTCACATCAATCACGCGCGCATCGCGCGGCCAGTTGGTTGATGACGCATCGAGGACCTGGGTGATCTTGTTGCGCTGGATGACCAGCGTGCCCGCGCGCGCGGGTGCACCCGTGCCATCAAAAATTCTTCCACCGCGCAAGACCAGCGTACCATCCGGACCTTTAGGTGCTGGGGAGTCGGGTACACGTCTCGGGTCGTCGGACACCGATTGAGTCGTGCCGAGCCAGCGACGACGGTCCTGCGCGCGGTCCTGCGCGCCAAGGGTCAGCGATCCGAGGAGAAGTGCGAAGGAACAGGTGTGCCAGATGCGCATGTGCAATGGGGCAAACGTTGGCGGGAGTTGTGCATCGCCAAGATGGCACCCAACGCGAAGACCAGACAGTCCGTCCACGTGGCACTTTTCCGGCTCCTGACCGCGTACGCCCACAGGTGTGCCAACCACCTACCCCATCTCTGGCGTCACTCTCAGCGTTCCACCATCCGGGCGGGTCGTTGCGACGTACTCGTCCTAGGGCGATCGAGCGTTGATGGCGAGCGCGGCGACCTGCTCAAGGAGTTCCGTCTCGCTGAGTTGCGTACCGATAAAGACGGCGACGGGAGCAAAGCCGCCCTCGGGAAGCGAATCAAAGCGCAGCACCCGATCGCCCCCGATGTAACTCCATGCGAACTGTTTGTGAGGTGTATCGGCCAGGGCTACAACGCCTTTGGCACGCCGCAGCTGGGGCGTCAGGCTCATCACCAGCGCCTTGAGTGCTTCACGCGATACCACCGGTGGGAACTCCACGCCAATTGAGGCAAAGTGGTGGCGTGCCAGATGATCATGTGACCGCACGGCCGCCTCGCCCGACGGCAGCCGCGGTGGCGCGGTGGCCGCGTCGGCACTGAGTGCGGCGAGCTGGGACGCAAAGCTCTCGGGCGTGATGCGTTGTGCCATCGCATTCACCGCCTTGAGCGACAGCTCCACGGTCTCGAGGCGAGTTGGCGCCAACCCTTCGGTCCAGTTGAGCCAGAGGTGCGACGCGGTCTCCGTCTGATCGCGCTCGAGTGTTTTGTCGAACCAGCGTTTCTGCCACCGGGACGCATCGATCACGGTCACCTGCACCGGGCGTGTGAAAGCGGAGAGACGACGATCGAGCACCAGAATGTCGTGGAGTTCGGCAGCGTCGCTGGTTCCGTTGGCCTCGATGAGGACAACCTGATTCGCTTGCAGCTCGAGGGTGAGCAATGCGCTGAGGAGCTCTTCCCGCGAGCCACAACAGATGCAGTCGCCACTGATGGGTGTGACCAGCGCGTCGAGCGCGGCCAGTCGCGCGGCGTCGACACGGGCATCCTGGTAGTCATTGAGAATGACACGTGGTCGTACCCCAAGCCCACCGAGCGCCGGAATGATCCGCTGCAGGAATGTCGTTTTCCCGGCGCCGAGGTAGCCGACCAGGAGAACCAGAGGAGTTTGCACTTCAGCGAGTCGTGCGCGTCATGGAGAGGAACGTGCTGGAGCGGAGGGCGCACAGCAAGCGCGCGGGCGGAGTGGGGGTGACGCCCCAGCGCGCCACTCAAGTCACCGCACGGGCCGGCCGATACTTCCAGGGCACCTCGACCGCGGGAGAAAGGACGTGCCCACCACCTTGCCGGAGGACCAGCTGCTGACCACCGCCACGAGCGTGGTCGCGTGCAAATGTTGTGGCGCTGACGCGCAACTTCTTGGCAGCATCGATCGCAACAGGAGCTGTGAGGATCCCAAGTCCCCTGTCTTTCCTCCGTCGGGCGTGGGTATTCCATACCATCGATGCTCTTCGTGCGAGTTCCTCTTCACGGTCGCTTTTGACCAGTATGCGCCAGACGACTGGCAGCGTGAGATCTACAATGACGAGTATGTGAAGGTCGATCCCGACTTTGTCGAGTTCCGGCCGAAGCAGAACGCCAAGGTGCTTTCCGAGACCTTTGCGCGAACGCCCGGCATCACCGTGCTCGATTACGGCGGCGGCAACGGATCACTTGTGCAGCAACTCACCGCGCGCGGGTTCACGAAAGCCACGAGCTACGATCCCTTCTACGCGGGGTCGTCTCGGCCCAAGGGAAGTTTTGACCTGGTCACGGCCTTCGAGGTGCTCGAACACTCTCACACGCCATACGACACCCTGCGCGATATGCGCTGGTTCATGGCCGAGCGAGGAATGCTCTACTTCACCACCTTGCTCCAGCCCGAAGGGGTCGGCGACGACGTACTGCACTGGTGGTATGCTTCGCCTCGCAACGGGCACGTCTCCCTGTATTCCCGCAAGTCACTCAACGCCCTGATGAACCGGCTGGGTCTCGTTTGGGGTTCGTGCAACGATCTGCTGCATGTCGCATTCCGCAAGCGTCCGCCCACCTTCGCCAGTCATCTCTTTCGTTGAGGTCTGGTCGGGGCTCAGGTGTCGAAGGCCTACCTATCCGGAGGTCACACCGGTCTGCAGCGCCCCCACGGACGGCCAGCCGTATCGGTACGCAAGCACCGGGCGCCCTTCCACGGTGACACGCTCCACCTCCTCCATACACGTCGCGCCACATCGCTGATAAAACGCCTGCGCGCGGACGTTGGACGCATACACCCACAGATACACTCCCTCCGCAGTTCCGCGCGGTGCCAGTTCAGCGCCGAGGGCGCCAAGGAGTTGGCGTCCCACACCTTTACTCTGGCGACCGGGCGCAACATGCAGGTTGTCGAGCAAGTGGCCATATTCTGGATCGTCGTGGACGATCACATAGGCAAAGCCGGCCAGCGACTGCTCCCCGGCTTCGGCAATCCAGCCGACAGCGTGTCCATTGTTCAGCTCGGGGGCGCGCGCAGCCCACGCGGCCATGCGGTCGATCTCGACGGGTCCAGCGAGATACTCGGCGGAAAGGACATCGGCGTACGTGGCACGCCAGCTCGCCGCATGCAGGTTGGCCACAGCGATCAGGTCCGCCTCGTTCATGCGGCGCAGCGTTACCGTCATGGCGAGAACGGTTCTGGAGGCTCCTCACTTCTGTGGTCGAGGACGCCGATAGAAAATCTCACGTACCGCCGAGCAGGAGCGAGTCGACCAGCGCCCGATTCTGCGAAGAGGACCAGTCCTCGACGAAACGTGTGGCGACCAGCTCACCACGCCGATTGATGAGGTACGTCGACGGGACACCCCGAACCTTGAGGGAGTCCATGATTGCCGACGACGGATCGTGCAGAATGTCGAAGGTGAGCCCGTAACTCGCGACAAACTCCCTGATCAGTCCTTCGTTGCCGCGGTCGTCGACACTGACGGCAACCACTTTGAGCCCGCGCGGCCCATGCGACTCGTGGAGCCGCTGCAGGCTTGGCATTTCTTCGCGGCAGGGATCACACCAGGTGGCCCACACATTGAGCAGCATCGGCATGCCCGCGTAGTCGGCACCGGTGCGTGGCACCGCGACGCTGTCCAGGGTTTGTGCGACGAACGTTGGCGCCGCCGGTGCGCGCGCACCAGCGGGCTGCGCGGGGCGGGTGAGGGCCCACCCCAGCGCGATGAGCGCCAGCGGGATGACGCCCCACCACCAGCGTGTCACTTTCGGGCCGCCTCCACCTTGCCTAACGCCTCGAGGATCATCGCGTTGGTGGGGCGGACCTTGTAGTTGATCTCCGTGAACTTCCAGCGCACCACCCCGCCGCGGTCGATCACGTAGGTGGTGGGGTGTGGCCATCCGCGGTTGTTCGGATTGAGGAGGCCATAACGGTCGATCACCCGGTGATCCGGATCGGAGAGAAAGGTGATCCGGGATGGTGTGCCGTCTCTTGAAATCTGGTCTTCCATTTTCTGCAGCATGTTCAGCGAGTCGATGGAGACGGCCACCAGCTCCACCGACGTACGGCGCTGTTCATCCAGCAAGGCTCTCAGCTCCCCGAGCTGACCTGTGCACCATGGTCACCAATGCCCCCGGTAGAAAACGAGAATGACTTCCTTCTTTCCGCGAAACTGGGAGAGAGTCACCGTGCCGCCATCACGCGAGCGCAGGGTGAAGTCAGGGGCGGTCACCCCGGCGACAACACGGCCCGTGTCGAGCGGCGCGAGCCCCGCGCCATCTACCGGACCAAGAGCGCGTGACGACTGGGCGCCGCCCGTTGAGGCGGCAATCAGCGAGAGAACCAACAGCAACCGTTTGTAACGCGTCATTCGGCTTGCTCCATGTGCGGTATGGCGAACCGTCGAGCCCGTCCAGATGAATCCGTTCGTCAGCGAGAAGTTCGCGTCGTGTAGTTGTGACCGCTACCCCGCGTCTCGCCCACGATGACCCGGGATCAGAGACATCGGTTGCCGGGTTGTGACCGACAGATATGGACGCCGTACCTCGACTATGACAGCTTGTACACTCAAACACTTCACAGGGAAAGGGACCGTGAGCACCAGGGAAATCGCCGACGAACTCGTCGCACTCTGCAAGCAGGGCCAGAACATCGCCGCCATCGACAAGTTCTACGCACCGAACGTTGTCAGCCTCGAAGTGCAGGACCCCATGCGGGAGGTCCACGGCATCGAAGCCGTGAAGGGCAAGAATCAGTGGTGGATGGAAAACCATGAGGTGCACGGCGCGGCGGCGGCGGGCCCCTGGGTGAACGGCGACAACTTCATCGTCGAATTCAAGTACGACATCACCCCCAAGGCGACCGGCCAGCGCTTTCAGATGCACGAATACGCCTACTTCACAGTCGAGGGCGGCAAGATCGTGAAGGAGCAGTTCTTCTACAACACCTGACGCGGCGGGTGAGAGGGAGCGAAATCGCTCCCTCTCACGCTAACGCTACACGGCGTCCGAGAGACTGGTGAAGTTGAAGTCCCGCACCTTGATCGGCGGCACAATCACCGCGCCTCCTGCCTCCGTTCCCGCCAAACGCTCGGGACGACCCATCGCCTCGAGGTTGTTGAGCATGAACAGGGGCGAGTCATTGAAACGGAAGTTCTTGAGGGACTTGGTGATCTTCCCGTTTTCGATGAGAAAGGTGCCGTCGCGAGTGAGACCGGTATAGAGAATGGTCCGGGGGTCCACCTCGCGCAGATACCAGAGACGTGTCACCAGCACACCACGCTGGGTACTGGCAATCATCTGCTCGACACTCTGGTCACCCCCCGTCATGCAGAAGGAGGTTGGGGCGCCAGTTGGCTGGACCCCTTTCTTCTGCGCCCAGAACCGCGAGTAATACAGCGTCTTGAGCACTCCCTTGTCGACAAAGACCTGTCTGCCTAACGGCAAGCCGTCGCCGTCAAAGGGCTGGGCGCGGACCATGGGATCGAAGGGGTCGGCATACAATGTGACCCGCTCGTCGATGATCTTCTCCCCGATCTTCGTGCCACCACCCTGCTTCACAAAGGGTGAGCGGCCCTCGTCGGTCGCGCGGGCGTCGGAATACCCGCCAATGAGCTGACAGAGATCGCCCACCGCCTGCGGCTCCAGAATCACGGTATAGCGACCCGGCTCGATCGCCACCGGTGATGCCGACCCCCGTGCCTTCTCGATGGCCCGTCGGCTGATCGCGGCGTAGTCGATCATCCGCGCGTCGTTATGCTCGGCGCCGGCCCATCCCGACCCGGTGCCATCTTTCGTCCGCACCGTGATGGTGTAGTTGGAGCTGGTGGCGCGATGATAGGCAAACATGCCTTTGCTGTTTCCAAACGCCGAAAAGCCAGCGTTGTTCTGCAGGTATCCGGCCGCGATCAGGTCCTTCGCCGCACGCGCCGGCTCGAGCGCGGTCAGCGCAATCTTGGCCCGCTCCTCCGCGCTCATATCGGCAACCGAAGGAAAGTAGGCTTCCACCGGCTGGTACTGCTGCGGCCCGAGCATGGGCATCGACTCCGGATCGTCCGGCGCGAGCCGCGCGAGTTTCTCCGACTTCTCGACCGCTGCGCGTAACGCCGCATCGGTGAACTCGTTGGTCGTAACCACCGCGTGTTTGGGGCCGAAATAACTCTGGACGCCCACCTGCACATCACCAATGCCCCCGGCCGTCGACATCTGGTTGTCGGCAAAACGCACGTTGGTGGAAAAGCCGCCGAAAATCTGGACCTCGACGCCGTCGGCCTTGGACATCTGGCGTACACGCTCCACCAGGGCCTGCGCTTCATCGCGGGTGAGCACGGCGCCGGCCGGCGCCACGGACCCATCGCGCTCCATGAGACCCCGCGGGGCCGAGCGCGCATCAAGCAAGTGACGAGAATTCATCGGAATGGAAGCGGTGTGAGAGTTCGTGTCCCGGGCCATTTATGCCTTGCGTCCAGTGTTGATCACATTGATCTGCTTGAATCGCGCGGGTACCGAGCCATGGCTCACCGCATTCACCTGCCCGGGCTGTCCCTTGCCATCGAAGAATGATCCCCACACCTCGTACCCCTTCTTCCCGCCAATCATGTCCATGGCGTTCCAGAAATCCGGCGTGCGCATCTGATAGGCCACATCCTTGAGCATGCCCACGATCTTGCCGCCGCGAATCTCGTGAAAGAGCTGACCCCCAAACTGGGCATTGTATCGCTGCTGATCGATGGAGAACGACCCGTCGCCAGTAATGGCAATGCCGCGATCGGTCGCCGCGATGAGGTCCTGATAGCCCAGGTCCCGAGTGCCGGGAAGCAGCGACACATTCGGCATGCGCTGGAACTGCACACTCGACCAGTTGTCCGCGTATGAACAGCCATGCGACCGCACCGGCTGTCCGTTCTTGCGGTACCAGTCCGCCAGCCAGGGCGCCTGCTCTCGTGTGGTCTGGAAGTCGTTCACAATCCCGTTCTTGATGATCAGGAACTCGTCGGGCTGCACGCCATCGTCGTCGTAGCCGATGGTGGCCAGCGCGCCGGGCTGTGAGCGATCACCCTGGATGTTCATGAACTCGGGGCCGTACTTGAACTGGCCGAGGTACTTCTCGGGTGGCGAGACAAACGAGGTGCCCGCGTAGTTGGCTTCGTAACCCATGATGCGATCAAGCTCCGTGGGATGTGCGATCGATTCGTGGATGGTGAGCCAGAGATGCGAAGGGTGCAGCACCAGATCGTACCGTCCAACATCCACGGGCTTGGCCTTGAGTTTTTCGCTTGCTTCCTCGCCCCACTTTCGTGAGTTGGATACCAGATCCTGTGCCAGGACCCATTCGTAGCCCCGTCCTACCGGAGGCAAGGTGTTGCCGCGGGTCTGGAAGTCGCTGAAGTCGGCCGACACGGCGGTGAATTGCTGCTGCACCGCGCTCTGCACCACGATCTGTGCGATGACCGAGCCATCGGTATTGGCGTAGTTGCGCTCCATCCGGCGGAAGAACATTCCGCTGAAGACATATTTGACGTTAGGCGCCTTGAGCCCCTCGATGTTGGCCGCGATCAGCAACTCGGCCTTCTGCTCAACGGGAATGGTCCAGGGGTCGACCTCGAAGGCGCTTTTCCACGAGGCGTCGGGGTGCGCGGGGGCGGGGGCCAGCACAACCGCCCGGTCCCGTGCAACCCGATTGGCTTTGGCGATCGCGGCGGCTTCACGCGCGGCCGCGGCCACCCCGTCGCGGGTGAGGTCGCGCGAGGCAGCAAATCCCCAGGTGCCATCCACGAGCGCACGCACACCAATGCCGATGGAGTCGGTGTCCACCACGTTGATGATCTGCTTTTCGCGTGTGAAGACGAAGTTCTGCGCGTAACGCCCGATGCGTGCGTCGGCGTACGACGCGCCCGCGAGTTTGGCGGCATTGAGCGCGTCCATCAGGAGGTCTTTCACGACCGCGTCCATGATGACGGCGGTCGTCGTGGCCGGGAGGGCGCGACCCGCGGCAGTGAGGGGAGGCGTGAGGGCCAGGGCCCCGGCCGCTGCCGAACTTGTCTTGAGGAAGTCTCTGCGTGTGGACATGAAATGTCGGGGGGTCGCGGGTGCGGACAGGTGAGGCGGTCGGGAAGGTAGTACGGAGAGGCGGTGGTCCAGGTGCCACCGGAATCATTCGACACAAGTGACGGTCGGAATGGTTCCGTCCCACGATGAGCGGCCTCGGGGCTCCCGTACCCGACGCTTCTGTCCCACATTCCCGCCCATGATTGCTTCCGAGGTCGGCGGTACCTGGACTCCCGGTCGCCGACGCGGGGTGCTGGCCCTCTTTGCCGCACTCATCTTTCTGAACGCGACGCTGCTCTTTTCCGTGCAGCCGATGTTCACGAAGATGGTCCTCCCGCTGCTCGGGGGGACACCGGCGGTGTGGAACACCTGCCTCCTCTTCTTTCAGGGGGCCCTGCTGCTGGGCTATCTGTATGCGCACCTGTCGAGCCAGCGCCTGAGCCCGCGCGCCCAGGGTCTGCTGCACCTGGGGTTACTCGGCCTGGCGCTGGTGTTCCTGCCCATCACCGTGTCGACGATCATCAAGCCACCGGTCGGGTCGACCCTTCCCGTGCCCTGGCTGCTTGCCGTCCTTGGGCTTTCTCTGGGTGTGCCCTTCACGCTGCTGGCCGCCGGGGCCCCGATGTTTCAGCGCTGGTTTTCGTCCACATCGCATCCGGCGGCGGGCAATCCGTATGTGCTGTATGTGGCGAGCAACCTGGGGAGTTTTGTTGCGCTGCTGGCCTATCCATTTGTGATCGAGCCGCGCCTGCGGCTGGGGGAGCAGGGGGAGTTGTGGCGGGCGCTCTACCTCGGGTTGCTTTTGCTGGTTGGGGTGGCCTGGTGGGTGACCCGGAAGTCATTGCGGGAAAATGGTACGAGTGGGAAGGAAGTGATGACGGAGGAATCGCAATCCGACCGTACCTTTCCTGTCGGGGGGGGCCCCCCGGACCTGGCAACGGCCTCCCTCGCAGAGGGCCCGGCTGCCGATCGGGCTGCGACCGAAGGCAGCACCGCGTCGCCGAGTCCGAAGATCGTCCCCACCCCCGCGCGACGCCTCCGCTGGCTCCTCCTCTCGTTCGCCCCGTCGTCGCTCCTCATCGGCGTCACCACCTTCATCAGCACCGACGTCGCGGCCGTACCCCTGCTCTGGGTCGTCCCGCTCGCGCTCTACCTGCTGACCTTCGTTGTGGTGTTCGCCGAACGGCCGGTGCTGAATCGCAACTTCATGCTGGTCTTCCAGCTGTGCGTGGGGCTTGCGCTGCTCATCGTCATCGGGATGACGCCCACCAAACTCAAGCTCGGGCATCTGGCCCTGCACCTGCTTGGCTTCTTTGGTGCGACCATGGTGTGTCACCGTGAGCTCGCCGATACGCGCCCCGCCCCGCGACATCTCACCGAGTTCTATCTCTGGATGTCACTCGGTGGCATGCTGGGTGGCCTGTTCAACGTGGTGCTCGCACCACTGCTGTACGATCGGGTCATGGAGTATCCGCTCGCGCTGATCGTCGTCTTCGGGCTGCGCCCGGTGTCCACCCGACAGAAGGTCGGCACGCTGCACACGCTCCTCGATCTTGCCCTGCCGGCCATGCTTTTCGGGGCACTGGTGGGTCTCTATCGCATCAACGTTCCCGGCGGGACCAAGGGGCTCATCATCCTCTCGACGATCCTCGGCACCTTTGGGCTGATTGTGGCTTCGTTCCACCGACGGCCACTCCGGCTGGCGTTAGGCGCGGCGGCCATCTTTCTCGCGGTTGACCGACGCAACACGGGCGACGACGTGCTCTACCAGACCCGGAGCTTCTTTGGGGTCTACAAGGTGATTCGCTGGGGAGAACACGTCATCCTGCAAAACGGTACCACCACCCACGGTGCCCAGAGCCTGGTGCGTGCCAAACGCGGAGATCCCCTCACCTACTACAATCGCCGAGGGCCGCTGGCCGACGCCTTCGCCGAACTCACGGACACCACCTCATCGCGGAGTGTGGCCATCGTGGGGCTCGGGGCCGGCACCACGGCCTGCTACTCCAAAGGTGCGGAGCGGTGGACCTACTACGAGATCGATCCCGCCGTCGCCAGGATCGCGCGCGACGGCAGGTGGTTCACCTATCTCGGGTCCTGCGATCCACAGGCCAACATCGAGCTGGGTGATGCTCGGCTCTCGATTGTGAATGCGCCGGACGCGTCGTATGACCTGATGATCTTTGATGCCTTCAGCTCCGATGCCATCCCGGTTCACCTGATGACCCGCGAGGCCATTGCGCTCTACCTGCGCAAACTCAAGCCGTCCGGGAGTCTCCTCTTTCATATCAGCAACCGGTACCTCGATCTCGAGCCGGTGTTGCGCGAGCTGGCCCGGGACGCTGGCCTCGCGAGTGCCGTGCGCGATCATGAGCCAACGGCGGAGGAAGGCAAGGAGATGTACTACTCATCGCGGTGGGTGGCCCTCACCCGTGATGACTCGCGTCTCGAACCGTTGCGTCGGGATCGCGCCTGGCGCGACGTCGCCGTGCTCAAGGGAGCGCGTCTGTGGACTGACGACTACTCCGACGTGCTCAGCGTTTTGGGGCGTTAGGTCTCTGACGCAGGTCGCCGCGTCAGTTCCCGCCGCCCTGGAACTCCTTCAATAGAAGGGTCACGCTGCCAAAGGCGAGCTGGGTTTCCATCTTCACCATCAGCCGGCGCGCATCGTCGGTGAACCAGACCTCGGCGCGTCCATTCTGCCCGAAAATGCCATTTGATTTGAAGACCGGGCGCACCACGATCGACGCGAAGCTGCCGGCCGGGACCTTGGCCACCTCACGGCGCAGCACCGACAGCGTGACGGGGTTATTGGCCGGTTTGTAGTAGCGCGCATACGAGTAGGTCTGGCCGACCTCGAGGGGCTGTGTTCTCGCGAAAAAGAGAAACGATGCCTGATCCAGCGGTTGGGCCACCGTTTCGGCCTCGGGCTTCCGTGTTTCCTGGGGCGCGCCTCCTTCTTTGCGTTGCCTCCAGTCGGTCTCGCGATACATCCCGCGGTCCGGAAAAATCTCGACCTCGCGTCGATCATTCTTGCCGCCCTGATTGGTCTCCTGCCGATAACGCAAGGACGACAGGGTGAGGGTGTCGATCCAGCTCTCGAGCACATTGACCACGCGAAATCCCGGGATTCCGGCGCGGAGCTCGAGCCGCACATGCCAGGCGGTCCGGCCATTCACCATTTCGACCGCGAGCACGTCCATCTTGCCCGAGCCCACGGTGAGTGGGCCGTATTTCACGTCGTACGTCAGGGACTCGCCTGTGCTGAACGGGGTTGGCGGGCGTGTCCCGACCTGCGCGAACGCGGCGGTGCCCATCACCAGAGCTGCAGCGACGCCTAACGCGGCGCGGAATACGCGGACCATGAACTGCGGTATTGAGGTGGAGACGGGCGCGGCCATCGGCCGTGCAATATAGGGCGCAACGCGCCCCTCCCTGTACCCGGACCCCGCGGATCAGGGTCCCGTCACCAGGCGCCGGATCCGGGCCGGCGCGATCCGCGACCAGGAGTCCTGCACCAGGTCACGGACCACCGTCCAGCTGCACCCCGCGTCGAGCCAGATCCCCACCCAGCCCTTGTGTCCGACATATGGCGGGGAGAAGAAGCGCCCACCGTCAGATGCAATCAGCAGTTGTTGTTCGGTGGGCGACGCCTTGCACCACACCGCGGGGCGTCCACCTGCCTGCTTGTCAGACGCTGGAATAAACATGGCGAACATCTTGCCCTTCACCCGAAAGGTCGGAGTCTGCCACGCTTCCACCTCGTGCGCTTCGGGGAGCGCGAGACAGATCTTGCGCAATCGCGCCACTGGGGATGCTGCCATGAGTCCTCCGGTCTGAGCGCGTGCATGTCACGGCATGGTCAACACTGCACGCTGGTTGTGTATCGGGAGGCCCGGTTCGTGTCACGTGCAGCGGGATGCCCCTGCAACACTCTTGCACCGATGGTCCGCGACATCTGGCTGCACATGACGGCGAGTCCGAGCTTGCCCATCCCCTGAAAGTACCCGCGGCTACGCCGTTGCGCCGCAGGATCCCTCCGCTGTTTGCGTCCCTCAGCAATCCTGCGCCGCATCGATCATCCCGCGGAGTTCTTCGAACGCCGGTGCGGCCCAACGATCAACGGCCCCGAGACGCCCTTCGGCGAGGAGTGACCAGCCTCGACTCCGGTGACGCGCCGTGTTGCCGGAGACAGAATGATCCGAGTCGGAATGGAACGATGATGGTCGTCGAGGTCCCCGACGCTACTCTCGGCGCATGTTCGGTTGCGCGATCCTTTCGACTCGGCCTACTCTATGGGCATGCCCGCACTACAGACAGATCACCGCGAGTGGACCGCAGAGATGGTCCGCGCCCTTCCCGAAGACGGGAATCGCTACGAGGTCATCGACGGGGAGCTGCTCGTGAGCCTGTCGCCTGGCGGGCGTCATCAGCGCGCAGCGGCGATGTTGTGGCGTCGGCTCGATCCCTTCGTCACGACCCACAAAGTCGGAATGGCAGCACTTTCCCCCTCCGACATCGAGTACTCACCGCGTCGGATGGTGCAGCCCGATGTGTTTGTGATTCCGCTGGAGGCCGCCAAGGTGCCCCGCGACTGGGATCGCGTGCCGCGACTGATGCTGGTGGCGGAGGTGCTTTCTCCCTCGACTGCACGCTACGACCGCCTGACCAAGCGGCGCATGTACCTCGATGAGGGCGTGCCACAGTACTGGGTCGTTGATCCACACGCCCGCCTCATCGAACGCTGGCGCCAGGGCGACGACCGTCCGGAGCTCTGCGATACCACCATCGAATGGCACCCCGTGGGACATGCTCCCTCGCTGGTCCTCGACCTCAACGAGTACTTCTCGGAAGTACACGGTCTCTACCCAGACGACCTGGGTTGGTAGCGAGCGAAACCTCCCAGGACGCGCAACCTTACGAAGGCGACGGGCGGTATGACGTGAAATGCCACTCCTGTTGTTCGGGGTCGCGCACACTGTACTCACGCGCACCATAGTTCGTGTCGTGAAGCGGGCGGACGATCTGCGCGCCATGCGCGACGGAACGCGCGTGGTGTGCGTCGACGTCCTCCACAAAACAGCATACAGTGGCGTTCCGCGCCGGCAGATCCAGCGGACTGATCCAGCCCAGCTCTTGCTTCGCACCGCCCAGCATGATCACATCGTCGCCGAGTGAAAGTTCGGCGTGTGTTACCCCGCCCTGGTCATCGGGGACCTCGAGCAGGAGAGCGAAGCCAAAGGCGCGTTGCAGAAAGCCGATCGCCGCCTTCGGATCGCGATAGGAGAGGCAGACGTAGATCTTGGGGGGACGAGCGCTCATGAGACGAAGCCGGTGGAGGTGGTGCCCTCAGAATACCACGTGCATTTCTGCTCGGCTTGGACAAATGTTACCTGCTGATTTGCGGCGGCGGCCTGCTGCGTTCGGCGCTACGGAGCGGGTCGCTCACTGAGCCAGGCGCTCGGCGTGGTCCCCGCGAACTCCGCGAAGTCCCGGTTCAAATGTGACTGGTCGAAGTAACCGCAGGACATCGCGAGTTCGGTCCACGTCTTTGGTGTGGGTTGGGAGGCGCGGCTGACGAGAGTCTCGAATCGCATCACACGCGCGGCGACTTTCGGCGCGATGCCGATCTGCTCGCGAAACCGCACGAACAGCTGCTTGCGGCTCCACCCGGTTTCCCTGGCCAGCGCCTCGATGCTGACCTGTCCGTTGCTGGCCTGGAGGCTGGACCAGATGTGTGTCACACGTGTGTCCGGTTGTCTGACCTGCGCGAGCCGCGCCGACAGATACATGTCGAGCAGATCAAAACGCGCGTCCCACGTGTGAGCCTCGTGCAGACGTGCAATCAGTTCCGGCCAGGCCAGTGCGGGAAGCTCCTCAAGCGGAGTGACGCGGTTGCTGAGGTGGAGCAAAGGAACGCCGAGCAGGGCCCACGCACCCAGTGGTGAAAGGTCGAGCTGCAGTGCCGCCGACCGCACGCTCCCTGTCACGAGTGCAGGTATGCTGCTCACTCCGGCGAGAAACGAAGCGAGGTGATCCCGCTTGCCCCCCATCTCGATGAGGTAGTCGGGGCCAAGGTTGATGATGATCGGTACTCGGAGCGTGGCGAGCTCTCGTCTGGGCTGCGGACGGGGCGATTCTTCCACCCATCCCACGTATCGTCCGATGACATATGGGCGCAAGGCCGGGGCCGGCAGCGCATCAACCATTTCCCAGCGGCTGTCCATCCAACTCCCGCGTCGTACACGGGATCTTCGGGAGAGGGGAGGAGTGCAGTCCGACATTGTGGGCAAAAGATACGGGTGCGCTTGCATGAGTGCACTGGCGGGGCTGCTTCTACCGGAGGCACTTTCTTGCCAGACGTTCCGTCCCACCCTGCACCCCGCACCCCATGCGTGCCTTCCTTTCTCCGCTCGTCCCGCTCCTGGCCGTTGCGACTCTGTTGCCGGCACAGCCTAAACCACTGTCCCCTGCCGACTTCTTCGCCCTCGAGACGGCGTCGGATGTACAAGTCTCACCCGACGGTCAATGGGTGGCCTATGTGCGCGGGTGGAGTGACCAGCTCACCGACAAGCAGTACAGCAACATCTGGTTGGTGAAATCCGACGGCTCGGGTCATCGCGCCCTCACGTCGGGCAAAACACACGATGGTTCGCCGCGCTGGTCGCCCGACGGCAAGCGCATGGTGTACCTGAGTGACAAGGATGGCACCGGTCGGCTCTACGTGCGCTGGATGGACACGGGCGAAGCGACGCCCATCACGGGTGGGGCCATTCCGCCCAGCTCACCGGAATGGTCCGCCGACGGCAACCACATCGCCTTTTCACAGTTTGTGCCCAAGGCGCCCCTCGTTATCGGAACGCCGCTCACCCCGCCGCCGGGTGCCCAATGGGCGGCGCCGCCCAAGTACACCGACGATCTGGTCTTTCGATTCGATGGCGCCGGAGACATTCCGAAAGGCTTCACGCACCTCTTTGTGGTGCGCGCCGATGGCGGTACACCACGGCAGATCACCAGCGGCGACTTCCATCACTCCGGCGTGTTTGGGGGCGGCTTTGCGTGGACCCCTGACGCGAGTGAACTCATCGTCGCCGCACGACGGCGCGACAGCAGCGAGATGGAACTACTCGAGAGTGAGCTCTTTGCGGTGAGTGTGAAAGACGGCACCATGCGGCGTCTCACCGACCGCCTTGGTCCCGACAACAGCCCCGCCGTGTCACCCGATGGCAAGCTCATCGCCTGGACGGGATACGACGAACGCCATCAGGGTTACCAGAACACCTATCTCTACGTGATGAACCGCGATGGCTCCGGCAAACGCGTGCTCTCCGCCAAATTCGATGGGTCGGTGGGTTCCCCATCGTGGAGCGCCGACGGTCGAGGGGTCTACGTGCAGTACGACGAGAAAGGCAACACCAAGGTAGGGTTGTTTTCGCTCGATGGTACAATGCGGCAGCTGGTCAGCAACCTTGGAGGATTTGGCGCCTACGGCGGAGGGAACTACTCCGTGTCGCGTGGCGGGGCCATTGCCTACACCATGTCCACTCCCTCGATTCCCTCCAATGTGGCGCTTGTCAGCGGCGCGCCTAACGCCACGCCAGTCACCCTCACGCAGCTCAACGCGGACCTGCTGGCCAACCGCACTCTTGGCGCCGTGGAGGAAATCTGGTACGAGTCATCGAAAGACAAACGCAAAATCCAGGGATGGATCGTCAAGCCGCCCGGTTTTGATTCGCGACGCAAATACCCCCTCATTCTCGAAATTCACGGCGGGCCCTTCGCCAACTATGGCGACCGCTTTGACGACGAAAAGCAGATGATGGCGGCCCACGGGTTTGTGGTGCTCTACACCAACCCGCGGGGCAGCACCTCGTACGGCGAAGAGTTCGGCAACCTCATCCATCACGCCTATCCCGGTGACGACTTCTACGACCTCAACTCGGGTGTCGATGCGGTCATCGCCAAGGGGTACATCGACGAGAAAAACCTCTTTGTCACCGGTGGCAGTGGTGGTGGTGTGCTCACTGCCTGGATGGTGGGAAACACCACCCGTTTCCGCGCGGCGCTCGCCTTCTACCCGGTGATCAACTGGGAGTCGTTCTCGCTGACGGCCGATATGGCGCCCATGTCGGTGAAAAACTGGTTCCCCGGTTTCCCGTGGGAAGAGGGCAACCGCGCCAACTACGACAAGCGCTCGCTGCTCTCGGTGGTGAAGAATGTCAAAACGCCAACACTCATCATGACAGGTGAGGAAGACTACCGCACGCCCATGTCGGAGTCGGAGCAATACTACAAGGCCCTCAAGATGCGTGGTGTCGACGCGGTGCTCGTGCGCGTGCCCGAGGAACCACACGGGATCCGCAAACGTCCCAGTCACGCCGCCTCCAAGATCACCACGCTGGCCGGCTGGTTCGACAAATACAAGGCGCCGGTGCAGTGACCCTGCTGCACACGCCCGCAATACAGCAGTCGGTTGTTGGAGTCACTCCGGCGGGAACCACGCTTCACGCATTCGACATCCGGAGTGCTGGCGGAAGTCGGCTGACCGTTCTGAATCTCGGGGCCATCCTCAATTCCTGGATGGCCCCCGATCGAACGGGTCGCCTCGAGAACATCGTCCTCGGCTTTGACCGCGCCGAGCGGTACCTGCGTGACTCGCCCTACTTTGGCGCAGTGGTGGGACGATACGCCAACCGAATTGCGCAGGCACGGTTCTCACTTGCCGGAAAAGGCTGCACGCTGTCGGCAAACGATGGCGTGCATTCGTTGCATGGAGGACAGACCGGATTCGACAAGCGCGTGTGGGAGGCGACGCCCTTCACCAGCCGTCGCGGTGCCGGTGTCCGGTTGCGACTCACCTCGCCCGATGGCGACCAGGGTTTTCCGGGTACCCTGCGGGTGCTCGTGCGGTATCTGCTGACCCATGACAATCAGCTGGTCATCGACTACCAGGCCACCACCACTCGCCCCACCGTGGTGAATCTCTCGCAGCACTCGTACTTCAATCTCGGCGGACCCGGGTGCCCCACCATTCGAGAACATCTGCTGCAGGTCAACGCAGACCACTACACGCCGGTAGACGCTACTCTCATTCCCACGGGTGAGTTGGTCCCCGTGGCTGACACCCCGTTTGACTTTCGTACGTCAACACCGATTGGTGTGCGCATCGAAAGCGGGCATCCCCAAATGGCAACTGCCGGCGGATACGATCACAACCTCGTGTTACGACGCGAGGGGCGAGGACTGGTCCACGCCGCACGGCTCACCCATCCGGCCAGCGGACGTACGCTCGACGTGCATACCACAGAGCCGGGCCTTCAGCTCTATACGTCGAACTTCATGGATGGCTCACTGCACCCCTCGCAGGGGCGCATCTTCGGAAAGTACGGCGGTGTGTGCCTCGAGACGCAGCACTTTCCCGACAGCCCCAACCAGCCCTCGTTCCCGAGCACGACTCTCCTGCCGCATGAGTGCTATCGTTCGCGCACCATCTACGCGCTGTCAGTCGCCGCGAAATAACGATCCCTGCCTGGTTGCTGCGCGCCGGTAGAGGGCGGCAAGACCAAAGCAGGGATCGGTTGCAGCAACAAGGCGGCGTCGGCACCGTGAGGTGGCCGCGCCGCCCGGAAGACCTACTTCTTTGAAATCGCGGTGACGCTCAGGTCGAGGTTGTGGCTCACCCGATAGCCATACTTGCCGTCGAGCGAGGCCAGCTTTCCGGCGCCCACAAGATCCGCTGCCGGAATCGACTTCACGTCCTGTCCGTTGATCACGCAGGTGGCACTACCGTCCTTCACGCGCCAGCCGATTTCGTTGGTGGCGTCGCCCTTGGCGTCGGCTTTCTTGACCGCCGGGCTCTCAACCATCTCGGCGAGCGACACCACCTTCCATCCATTGAAGTGCTTGATGGAGTACTTCCCGGTGCCGTAGGCAATGCAGTAGACGAAGGTCTGCTTGGTTTCGTCGTCCATGTCGTTGCCACCGATAAACACGCCGTACGAGTGCGGGTGCTGGGCCTTCATGGCCTTTTCGGAGAACGCCGCCTTCACCTCGTAGTTCCCCTTGGCCGTGTTGGCGTCGCTCCAGAAGATGCCGGCGGGCCCGACCTTCATGACAAAGTTGCCGCCCATCATGTCGAGCTTGGAGTCCTTCACGGTTTTGCCCTGCTTGGCCGGGCGTTCATCAACGCGGCCCTTCCAGCCAGCGACTGAAATGCCACCACCAGCCACCGAGCGATCGGCATCCTGAGCTTG
This sequence comes from uncultured Gemmatimonadota bacterium, assembly GCA_902826615.1. Lineage (GTDB taxonomy): Bacteria > Gemmatimonadota > Gemmatimonadetes > Gemmatimonadales > Gemmatimonadaceae > RBC101. The sequence continues at coordinate 123,585 of CADEFN010000001.1, read as the reverse complement.
AACGGCGAGTGGGGCCATCATCAGTGCCCCAGCGGCCACTGCCACGAGCTTGTGCATGGGTTCTCTCCTGCGGGTTCCGGGAAATGAGCCCTAAAGATACCCTCGTACCTCTCAGTCGTGCCGAGCCACTTCGAGGTCCTCCGCCTTACCCGCCGCCCGGCGTCCATCGGGCGGCGTCAGTTGGGCTGCGAATGCCCCGCTTTCGCCGGGATGACGTGTGGCACCGCAGGGATGACTTCGCCTTGCGGCGACCCCCGCCAGCGCACAACGTGGGGCGTACCATCGGCCATCATCGCGACCTCTGCTATGTCTTTGACTGACAACGTGCTGCGTAACGCTTCGACGGACGTCGAATCGAGGCGTGACTTCGTGAAGGCCGGTGTGGTGACGGCGGGACTGCTCGCCGGGAGCCGTCCGTTACGATCGCAGCTGCAGGTGAGCTACGATCTCATCGTTCGAGGTGGCACCCTCTTCGACGGCACCGAAACACCAGGCCGTGTCATGGATGTGGCTATCAGCGGCAACCGCATATCTGCCGTCGGTGTGTCACTGCCGGGCCGAGGGCGCGACGAGATCGACGCCAGGGGACTCGCTGTGGCGCCGGGGTTTGTCGACATCCATTCGCATGGTGACGGCTCCCTGAGCGAAGACCCGCGCGCCGAATCGGTGATCCGGCAGGGGATCACCACTATCGTGGTGGGGCAGGACGGCTCGTCGCGCGGAGAGAATCCGGGCAACATCGAGGACTGGCGATCGGCGGTAAACAAACAACGCCCTGCCTGCAACGTGGCCACCATGATCGGGCTCGGTTCGGTGCGCGGCGCGGTGGTCGGTGACAAGGATCGTCCGGCGACGCGAGGCGAACTCCAGCGCATGGTGCGCATGGTGGAACGGGCGCTTGCCCAGGGCGCGTGCGGGGCATCGTCGGGGCTGGAGTACACGCCCGGCGCCTTTGCCTCGCCAGAGGAACTCATCGCCCTGTGCAAGCCACTGTCGGCGAGACGCCTTCCCTATGCCACCCACATGCGCAACGAGGACGACAAACTCCTCAACTCCATTGACGAGTCCATCGCGGTGGCGCGTGGCGCGCGCTGTCCCCTGCAGATTGCGCATCTCAAGACGCAGGGTCCGCGCAACTGGGGCAAACTGCAAGATGCCTTTGGCCGCATTGGTCGCGCCAGGTCGCTGGGCATGGACATCGCCTTCGACCGGTATCCCTGGATTGCCTACCAGACCGGGCTCACGAACCTCTTTCCGGTCTGGAGCCGTGACGGGGGCACCGAGGCCTTTCTCGGGCGTCTGCGCGATAGCGCGGTCGTGAGCCGCATCCGTGCCGAAACACTGGCCAAGGTGGAACTCATCGGTGGCTGGGACAATGTGATGATCGCCTCGGTGCGCGACGCCACCGATCGTCCCGCCGAAGGGAAACGGCTGGGGGCCTACGCCAAAACAGCAGGCGTGGATCCCTGGGACCTCACGGTCGCCATGCTCACGCGAAACCGCGGGAGTGTGGGGATGGTGGGCTTCGCCATGAGTGAAGAGAACCTCGATCGCATCCTGGCGCACCCGTTAGGCATGGTTTGCTCCGATGGGGGCGCCTATGCCATCGATGGCCCAACGCGCAGGGGAAGCCCGCACCCGCGAGGCGGCGGCTCCTTTCCGCGGGTCATCGCGCGGTATGTCCGTGACCGCAAGGCACTCACGCTCGAACAGGCCATCCACAAGATGTCGGCCTTCCCCGCGTCGCGGGTGCGTATGCGTGACCGCGGACGTATTGCTGCAGGCATGGCCGGTGACCTGGTCGTCTTCGACCCCGCCACCATCGCCGACCGGGCCACCTACGAAGAACCCTTCCAGTATCCCACAGGCATTTCCCTGGTCGTGGTCAACGGGGTCATTGCGCTGCGCGACGGCCAGCGCGGCACCACCATGTCCGGCACCGCCCTTTCGGTCGCACCCACTCCCTCCTGATCATGCCGATGTCACGTCCTGCGGCCCTGCTGGCGGCCGCGGTGGTGCTCGCCCCCGCGCCGCAGCCGGGCACGGGCTCCCGCGAAGTGGTCGTCAACGAAGGCACCTCCATGTCGGTGGCGGCCTCCCCCGATGGACGCCAGCTGGCCATCGACCTGCAAGGGAGTATTTGGGTCCTTCCCGCGGCGGGCGGCCCGGCCCGACGCATCACCGACGAATACAACGACGCACGTCAGCCCACCTGGTCGCCCGATGGAAAGTCGATTGCCTTCCAGGGCTTTCGTGATGGGGGCTACGATATCTGGGCGGTCAACACTGATGGGACGGCGTTGCGCAAGCTCACCTGGGGGCCGTACGACGATCGTGAACCGGCCTGGTCGCCCGACGGCAAGTGGGTAGCCTTTTCATCCGATCGCAGCGGGAGTTACGACATCTGGTTGCTCGAAGTGGCAACCGGCGGAATGCATCAGCTCACGCGGGACCCCGGCGACGACTACATGCCGGCCTTTTCTCCGACCAGCGACGCGGTGGCCTTCATCGGGACACGCGGGGGCACACCCGGTGTTCACGCCGCCACCATTGCCAACGGGGTCGAGCGGCGGATCACCACAACACCCGGCCGCTACGACGCGCCGTCGTGGGGCCCGTCAGGACGGATCATCTATCACAACAGCGCGGGAGGATCGAGTCGTCTGGAGCTCGATGGAGCCCCGCTCACGGGTGACGAGAACGCCTTTGCCTTTCGCGCCGCGTGGATCGGGACAGACATCGTCTACGTCGCTGACGGACGCTTGCGTCGTCGCCCGTCGGCCGGCGGTGCGGCGCAAACCATCCCCTTCAGCGCCACACTGCGTGTCACACGTCCCACCTACTCGCGCCGCACGCGTGATGTCACGCCCCGTGCGCCACGCCGCGCGCTGGGAATTGTGTCGCCGGCCCTGTCACCCGACGCCAGCCAGATTGCCTTTATTGCGTTAGGCGATCTCCATGTCATGCCGGTTGGGGGAGCCCCACGCAACATCACCAGCGACGCGGCCCTCGACGCGGAGCCCGCCTGGTCACCCGACGGTCGTTACATCGCCTGGTCGAGTGACCGCGGGGGTGCCCTGCTCGACCTCTGGATTCACGACACCGAAACGGGGGAGAATCGGCGTCTCACCACCGAGCCGACGTCGGCCATGGGTGCGGCCTGGTCACGCGATGGCAAACAGATCGCCTACCTCGATGTCGATGGGATCTGGCGCGCGGCGAGTGTGTGGGTGGTGAATGTCGCTACCGGGGCGCGCACAAAAATTCACGACCAGATGTTCGGCCCGGGGGCGCCCACCTGGTCGGCCGACGGCAAGCGCGTCATGCTCGCGGCGCTCGAGCGCTACTCGGCGCGTTTCCGCGAAGGTACCAACCAGCTCCTGTCGATCGCAGCGAGCGGCGGTGACGACCAGTGGTACACACCAACGAAACACCTCTCCATCGACTCGCGCGTGGGCGCCGGTCCGGCCTGGTCCCCCGATGGCACCAGGCTCGCGCTCGTCTACGAGGGCCAGCTCAGCACTGTTCCGGTGTCACCGACGGGTGAACCACTGGGACCACCACGCAAACTCACCACCGAAATTGCGCACGCGCCCAGCTGGAGCGGTGACTCGCGCCAGATTCTCTACCAGTCAAACGACAAGTTGCGCCTGATGAACACCGAGACGGGCGCGGTGCGCGATGTGCCGGTCGCGCTCAGCTACCGTCCCGCCGTGCCGGCCGAGCGTGTGGTGGTGCACGCCGGCAAACTGGTGGACGGGGTCTCGCAGACGGTGCGCAACAACGTCGACATCGTCATTGTGGGCAACCGGATCGAACGTGTTGTGCCACATGCGGCGGCCAACGCGCGCGGCGCACGGGTTGTTGATGCGTCGGGGCTCACGGTCATGCCGGGGCTCATCGAGTTTCACACACATTTGCAGAAGGATCTGGGTGAAGCGTCCGGGCGCGCCTATCTCGGCTTTGGCATCACCACGGTTCGCAGCCCTGGAGGCACACCGTACGAAGCGGTGGAAGACCGTGAGGCGGTTGATGCCGGTGTCCGGCCCGGCCCCCGATTGTTTGTCACAGGCTACCTCATGGAGTGGCAGCGGGTGTACTACAAGATGGCAGTGGCCATCAGCAGCGAAGCCCATCTCACCCTCGAACTGGAACGGGCGCGGGCGCTGCAGCATGACCTGCTCAAGAGTTATGTACGCATGCCCGACTTGCAACAGAAGCGCATTCTCGAGTTTGCCCACGGGATGGGGGTGCCAGCGGCGTCGCACGAGATCTTCCCGGCAGCCCTCTCGGGAATGGACGGCACGGAGCACACCACCGGCACCAGCAGGCGCGGGTATTCACCCAAGGCGGCAACCCTGCAACGTTCGTATAGTGATGTCGCGCAGCTCTTCAATGTGTCGGGTATGCCCATCACGCCCACCCTCGCGTTAGGTGGTGGTGGCTTCCGGCGGCTGGTGGACAAGGACCCCTCGCTCACAACCGACGCACGTTTTGCGCTCTACCCACCCTGGCTCCAGGCGACCGTGTCCGGCTCGGCCACCCTGGGTGCACCCCCGGGCGCCGTGGACCCCAGCGCGGGAGGGCAGATGGTGATGGGACTCATGCGCGCCGGAACACGCGTGGTCGCGGGTACCGACACGCCGAACGCGGCCACCCTGCACGGCGAGCTGTATTCGTATGTGCTGGCTGGCATGACGCCGTACGAGGCCCTGCGTGCGGCCACGGTGAACAGCGCCGAGATGCTGGGACTCAACGCCGGAATTATTGCGGCGGGCAAACTCGCGGACCTCGCCATCGTCGAGGGAAACCCGCTGGAAGACATTACCGCCACCACCCGGGTACGTTACACGGTGGCCAATGGGCGTGTATTCGACATCAAGGAGTTGCTGAAACGGTGATCATGGCTGATCCGACAATTGTGAATGTTGGCTACCGGTCAACAAACTTCTGGGTGATCAGTGCCGGTCGCTCGCGGCTGCTCGTGGATCTCGGCTGGCCCGGCATGGTCGGGACGCTACTTTCCAATTTGCAGCGCATGGACATCCCGCTCGCCGAAGTTCGCTATGGACTGGCGACGCACTATCACATCGACCACGCCGGTGCTGCGCAGGACCTCAAGCTTCGTGGCATGCAGCTCATCGTCACCCCCGAGCAGGTCGATTTCATCGGGCAGATGACGCAGTGGACCAAACCCACCGACAACTACACCGAGATTACCACCCACGATAACGTCCTGGTGCCATTGGAGGAGAGCCGCACCTTTCTCGCCGAGCTCGGGATGGCTGGCGAAATTGTGCATACGCCCGGTCACTCCAGCGATTCCGTCACGCTCGTGCTCGACAATGGGGCCGCCTTCACGGGTGACCTCACACATCCCTCCCTGATTGCCACAGAGGATGAAGAGGTGGTGCACCGGAGCTGGGACGCGCTGATCGCACGTGGGGCGACGACGGTGTATGGTGGTCACGGGAACCCGCGACCCCTGGTGCGTATATGGTAGGATGGCGCTGGGCACTGGCTGTCCTCGTGTTGGCGTTCTCGCCGCTGCAGGCCCAGCCAAAGGATGCCGCGAGTGAGGTGTTGCGCCTCCATCTGCAGAAGTTCGAGTGGATGGTGGCGCGCGATTCGGCACAACTCGCGAACGTATTGCTGCCCGACACACGTTTTGTCCACTCCAACGGACTCGTGCAGTCACGCACCGAGATTCTCTCCGACTTCCGCACGCGACATCTCGAGTACTTCGAAATCGCGGCGCGCGATACCACCGTCCGGGTCTACCAGGACAACACCGCCATCGTCAACGGCCGCATGCGGGTTCGCGGCGCCATCGATGGCAAACCGTACGAAACCGACCTGCTGTATACCGAAACGTGGGTGCGGAGCAGGGGGCGCTGGCGTCTCGCAGCACGGCACGCCAGTCGCGCGCCCTGAGTCACCTATCAGCGCACGGTTTGTCTGCGTTTCTGCGCGTACATCCGCACGTCGGCCACCTGCCAGGCGGCCGCCACTGACCCACTGTCGATGCGTGTCGCCGAGCCGAGTGAGGCACACACGCCCTCGTGTGCCAGTGTCGTGAGCAGCCGCTCGTGCAGCCGGCGCCCTTCGGTAGAGTTGACCGGCGCGTGCGCCAATACCAGAAACTCATCACCGCCAATGCGCGCCGTCACATCGGTGGCACGCACGGCACGCGTGATGGCACGGGCGGTGCGCTGCAGGAGCAGATCTCCGGCCGCGTGACCCCGTGCGTCGTTGGTCTCCTTGAGGTCGTCGAGGTCGATGGCGATCACCGTCGCGTCGCAGTCGTGGCGCGCGCAGAAGGCATCGGCACAGGCAACGGCCTCGTCCCATCCTCGGCGATTCAGCAATCCCGTGAGCGAGTCGTGTGTTGCGGCCGCCATGAGTGTGTGGGCCTGCGCCTGCGCTGCCAGCGTGGTCGACTCGAGTTCGAGGAGTGTGCTCAGCGCCGCGCCAACCGAGCGGAAGAACTGCGCATCGTCAGCTATCGATGAAGGGGCCGCGAGGGGATCGATGCCACACAACGAGCCGAAGAGCGACCCGTCGGGGTTTCGCACCGGTATCCCGATGTACGCACCGACTGGCAGTTGCAACGCACGGGGCGTGTCGCCGCGGGCGTGTGTATCGGGGATCACCAGTGGCCGACCCGAGCTCAGCATTTCCTCGCAATACGACCCCACCGATGGGAGCACATCGCCATTTTCGATTCCGTACGCCGATTCCGTGCGCTCGATCACCGTAAGGAGTCCACGATCATCGCGCTGCGTCAGCATCCAGAGGGCGAAACCTGTCCGGTGTTGCAGCATTTGCAGCATCGCTTCTGCCGCTTGTGAATAGGCCAGCATCCCTCAACTCCTTCCATCAGGAACATCGTCCACCGTTGCACCGTCTCGCCGCCATCTTTCTCTAGCCCATGCCAAGGCAACGCTCGGGCCAGTACAGAGGGACCCCAGTACCGGGATTCGGAGTCGGCCAACCTCCCCTGTAGCAACACGTTGCGATGCTGTCAGGGTCATGTAAGGGAGCGAAGGCGTCTCCCGCCTCCAGACTCGGGACAGGATTCGGGATAGCGAGCGCGAGTGCGCTGTTTCAACTTGAGCTTCCCCTGACCGCACCACATCCGTGAGAAAACGCATCCTTCCGTTCCTGGCGATTGCCACCCTCGCCGCCGCCAGTCTCGGTCTCGACGTCCAGCCACCCCCGCTCGACCTCATTGTGCGAGGTGGGACGGTTATCGATGGGAGCGGCGGGCGCCGTTTTCGTGCCGACGTTGGCGTCCTGGGCGACCGCATTGTCGCGATCGGTGACCTGTCGGCGCGGAAAAGCACCGAGGTGCTGGACGCGTCGGGACTGATGGTCACGCCGGGTTTCATCAACCTGCACTCGCACGCGGAGGCCCGAGGGCTGCAGACCGCGGACAACATGCTGAGTCAGGGCGTCACGACTGAAATCCTCAATGCCGATGGCAGCAGCCCGCTCAATATCCGGCAGCAGCTCAAGTCACTCGACTCGTCAGGCATCGCCCTCAACGTTGGCGCGGCGGTCGGCTTCAACAGTGTCTGGGCCAGTGTGATGGGCCAGACCGATCGTCGCCCAAACGCCGAAGAGATGGCCAAAATGCAGGGGCTGATCCGCTCCAACCTGGAGTGGGGCGCCTTTGCGGTGTCGTCGGGGCTCGACTACAAGCCGGGCTTCTTTGCCACGGAGGATGAGGTGGTGCGGGTGGTGTCGCCCGCGCGGGTGTGGCGCACCAACTTCCCCAACCACGATCGTGTACTCCCCCAAACCGGCTACAGCGCCCGGTCGGCGGTGCAGGAAACGATGCGCATTGGGGAACGGGCGGGGCTGGTACCGGTGATCACCCACATGAAGGTGTCGGGCCGCGAACGAACGAAGGGCCAGGTGGTACTCGGCGAGATGGCTTCGTACAGCGCACGCGGGGTTTACGTGGGCGCCGACGTCTACCCCTACCTCTCCGGGATGACCGGGCTCAGCTCCCTGATCATCCCGGGCTGGGCCATGAATGGTGGGCCCGTCGAAATGCGGAAGCGCTTCGCCGACCCCGAGACCCGCAAGCGGATCATCACCGAAGCCGACGAAACCATCGCCGGACGCTTTACCGGCCCAGATGGTATTCTCATTTTGTCCAGCCGTCGCTACCTCAGCGACTACATGAAGGAGTTTGGCACCACCTCACCGGCCGAAGCGGTCGTACGGATTCTCGAAACCTCGGACGAGAGAACCATCCTGGGGTTCGGCGAGGAAAGCGACCTCGTGAAAATTCTGCAGTATCCCGGTGCGGCGGTGTCGTGTGATTGTGGCGCCACCAGCCAGCCCACCGGTCATCCGCGCAACTTTGGCACGTTTCCCCGCGTGCTCGGCCGATATGTGCGGGAGCAGAAGCACCTCACCTGGGAAAACGCCATTCGCAAGATGACGGCGCTCCCCGCCACCATGGTGGGGATGATTGACCGCGGCTACATCGCGCCAGGGATGCATGCCGACCTCACGATCTTCGACACCGCCACCGTGATCGATCGTGCCACCTTCCAGGAGCCCGGCCTGATGTCCGAAGGCATTCGCCATGTTGTCGTGAACGGCAAGGTGGCGTGGCGTGATGGCAAGACCACCACTACACGAGCGGGTCGTGCGATGTACCGCCACTCGTTCATGCCGAGCCGGCCGATGACATCGGCCACGAGCGCACGTCGCTGGAACGCACGCGGGCTGGCCCAGCCCATCACCGATGGCGCGATGCCGCTGCGGATCACGGTCGATGTGCGTCAGGCCGCGGGGAGCCGGACAGCCACGGGCACCATCACGTTACGCAGCCCGGATGGAAAGGAGGCGGCCAACTCCAGCGCTCTTGGCGTGTTGCAGACCGCACCGGGGTGGTGGAGCATCTCCGGTCGTCTCGCGCGCCCCTCGACCGGTGACGAGCGCTCCTTTACGCTCACCATGGAAGCGGCCGATCCCCATGTGGAGGGAACACCGCGCACCATTACGCTCTGGCTGGATGGAGATAGCCCGGTGCGTGCGCGGTTCACACCATGAGCGGACTTGCTGCGCGTCTCAGGGAAGAGACGCGCGACACGCATATGCGGGCCGAGCGCGCCGGTATCATGCCGGACTTTCTGCGGGGGCAGATCGAGCGGCGGACCTATGCCCGTCTCCTTCGCAACCTGCACGGTGTGTACGACGCGCTGGAGCCGGCCATGCAACGGCACGCGCTCTCGCCCTTCATTGCACCGTTTGTCCATCCGGGCTTGTGGCGACGGGATGCGCTGGAAGCGGATGCCGCGTTCTTTGGCGGCGCCGAGTGGCGCGCGCTGCCCCTGGAGCCGGCGGCACAGGAACTCGCTGACCGGCTGAATGCATCAGGCGACCCCGAGGTGGTGAGCGCTCACGCCTACGTGCGCTACATGGGCGACCTGAGTGGAGGGCAGGCGCTGCGTGGGGTCGTGCGCCGCATCTTCACTCTCCCCGACGATCACGGGGTGGCCTTTTACACTTTTCCGGCGATCCCCGATTTCGGCGCCTTCAAGACTGCCTTTCGCGCTTCGCTGGATGCACTGCCGGTGACCGACGGTGGCGACGCCATCGTGGCCGAAGCCCTCGAGTCGTTTGCGGCGCACGAACGGCTCTTCGAACAGCTGGCCACGCCGCGGTAGCACTCAGACCGAGGGCTCATCCCTCGCGTAGGACTGCATGAGCCGGGTGAGTTCTGCCGATCGTTTGGTGCTTTCCTCGACCCCCTGCAGCATCGTGACCACCGACGGCGTGGATGCATCGTCGGTGATCTCGTGAACGGCGACATTGGCGTTGGCCAGCAGCGCACGCATGAGTGCCTCGAAGTCCTCAGTACGGGCCCACGCGGTGAGTGGCATGGCCACAGGAAGACGGGCGTCGGCAATGGCCTGCTGCAGCCGTTCGCGGGCGCGATTCGACCGGCGACGCAATCGCAGGTCAGTGAACACGAGGATGAAGCCGAGTGGTGGGCCGTTGCCCGCACCCACGGCGTCGGCTCGGACCGCCACGGGTACGCCATCGGTGTCGGCGTTGTCGAGCATGAGCTCGCCACGCCACCCACGACTGGTACGCTGCAGTTCTCCCAGGAGCGAGCGTACTCGAGAAACATCGGTGAACAGGGCAGGGAGGTCGCCTAACGCCTTGATCGGGGCATGCTGGCGCGGGAAGAGGTCGGTAAAGGCGGCATTTGCATGCAGCACATGCCCTGACGCATCGGCAACCAGGACGCCTTCATCGGCCACCTGCACCGAGCGGCGGATGCGGGAGAGACGATGTTCGGCCAGCAGCAGGCTCATGGCGCGCACCTGCAGCACGATATCGCGCAACGACACACCCACCGCGCGTGCTGTCACGAGGTCCGCGGGTGTCCACGGCATCGCCGTCCCCTGTACCTGCTCGGTCCACACCGCAAAGGAGCGTCGCGGTGACAGGTCAAGCGGGTCGTTGCCGGGGAGCATCGGCTTTTTGGGGTCGCCGGCCCACTGGACCTGCTCCACCTGTTCCGCGCGGAACCAGATCAGGTACTCATGGTCGTTGCGCGAAATCTCCACCGCCAGCACTCCAGTGCCCGTCGGGTGCAGGGCACGAAACTCCGGATGATCACGGGTGAGTGCGCGGCTCGAGAACACCGGCTCCGTGCTGTGCGCGGCCACCCAGGCAATGAGTCGCCGGACGTCGGGCGTGGCGGGCACGTCACCCGCTGTCAGCACTTCGTCGTCGTAGGCCAGCGCCACGCCGCGAGCACCAACAAGACGAAGCAGGGCCTGGGGTTCATCAAAGAGCGCACGACGCCAATCGCCTTGTGCGGCTGTGGCCTCGATCAGCGAGTACTCCAGCCGGCGGACCAGCACTTCCGCGCGAGTGTGCGCATAGTTCTCCAGCACCGTGATCCGTGTGGAGATCGCCTCCGCCAGCAGCTCACACCCCGCACGCAACGGGTACGACATACGCCGCGTGCTGTAGTGGTGACAGGCGATCAGTCCCCACAGACGCCCTTCGAAAATCAGCGAGGCCACCAGCGTGCCGGTGACCCCCATGTTCTTCAGGTATTGCAGGTGCAATGGCGACATGCTGCGCAGGTAACACATCGACATGTCGACGTCATCACCCGTGATCGTTGCCGTGCGTGGGACGAGCGGAACGGGCTCGTAATTCACGTCGACGAGCAGACGCACCCGATTGCGCAGGTACAACTCGCGCGCGCGCTGCGGAATGTCGGTCGCCGGATAGTGCAGCCCGAGGTAGGGTTCGAGTTCCTCTTCGCGAGCTTCGGCAACCACCTCGCCATGGCCGTCGGCATCGAATCGGTAGACCATCACGCGGTCGTACCCGATGAGCGCCCGAAATGCGTACACGGCCTCGTCGGCCAGGTCGGCCATCGTCGGCGCGGCGCCGATGCGTGCAATGGAATCTGCGAGCTGTTTGGGCACCGTGCGGGCCAGTGCCGCCACCTGCGTCAGGTTCGCGGGTTCCAGCTCGACGACAAATCCGCCGTCCGGATAGCGATGGATCAGCCCCTCGAATCCGCGGGCAAGACCATCGGCGGCCGAGGTCCCATGAAACGGATGCGGGATCGACGCCGAGTCGGGTGTGGCCAGACGGCGGATGGTGGCCGGAATATCACCACCGAGTACTTCGACAGGCTGACCAAGCAATGCCTCGTGATGCAAACCGAGCATCAGTTCGGCATTCTCGGTGACCTGGATAATACGGAGGTCGGCACCACTCAGCACCAGCAGCACCCCGTGCGGCTGGATCGACCCAGGCAGGTGAATCTGCTCGCGCTCACAGTTCGTGAGGTCGGCGAGTCCGAAGGGCGGGTTGTCGAGCCGGTCTTCCATGGAGTGGCGGGTTGGCTCGGGAGGGTGCCGAGAGTGCATCACGCTCCGTCTCGCGGAAGTGGGTGTCAAGGATGGACTCGAAGTCAGGGTGAACATTTTTCCCTGTCCGGCCGTTTGCCCCCTGATGATGCGTACTCCAGTCCTATCCCTGTGCAACATTTCCTTACCCGCTGTGCGCTGGTCGGCTTGGCCCTCGGAGCGGTCGGGTGCCACGGGCGGCCCGGACCCCTGTCCGGCCCGGGAATGAGCCTCCCGCCCTGTCCGGCGTCCCCCAACTGCGTGTCCACCGAGGCGCAGGATGCCCGCCACCAGATGTCTCCGGTGCCCTTTTCCGACGCGCCGGCGTCGGCGCAGACGCGCGCCCGGGCGGCCCTGCTGGCTGAGCCCCGCACCGTGGTGGTCGTCGACACGCCAGGGTACCTGAGGGCCGAGTCGACGAGCCGGATCTTCAGGTTTGTGGACGATGTCGAGATGGTCATCGACAGTACGGCCGGAGTCTTTCGCTTTCGGTCGGCGTCGCGGCTTGGCCGGGGTGACCTGGGGGTGAACCGGTCCCGAATGGAGCGCGTGAGTGCCCGACTCAAGGGGGGTACGTGATGGTTTTTGACTGAAGCCTGCGCAATGGGGAGGTGAGACCACTTCACCCCACATCGGAGGCTTCATGCGTCGGTCCGTACTTTCCTTCCTGGTTGCGCTCGCGGCGGCGGTGCCTGCAGCCGCGCAGTCATCTCCCGCTGGCTTCTTCAAGCCGGGCTATACCGACGTCGGTCCGACGCTTGGTCTCGGCAACATCGGCTCGGCCGGCATCTCGATCGGTGGTCGTTTCGAACGCGCGATCAAACGGTTGCCGGACCTTGGCAACGGAACGCTGGGGATCCAGGCCAGCATCGACACCTGGAACTACGGCGATACCTTCGGCGCCCTCGACTACGATTTCCGCTACATCGCGTTTGGTGGCACTGCCAACTACCACTTTGATGTGAAGGGCAACCCCAAGATCGATCCCTTTCTCGGTCTCGGCCTGGGCTTCAGCACGGTGAGCACCGACTTCGTTGGTGACTATTCGAGTGGGCTCTACTTCATTGGCCGCGCAGGCATTCGCTACTTCTACAAGCCGCGCATGGCGTTGTACGCCGATGCAGGCGCCGGTGCCGCGTCGCTGAATGTGGGGCTGACGTTTGCGCTGGGGAGTGGGAAATAAGGTTCTCGGGCCCAGCGTTGTGCACGAGCCAGACGCTGGGCCCCGGATCAAGTCTGGGGAACCATCAACGCACGTTCCCTGACGGAAGTCAGGGCCCAGTGTCTTCGTCCAACCCGGTAAACGCTGCGCCTACTGCGGCGGCAGGTACTTCTCCCGCTCGGCACGGTACGCGGTCGCCCGCGCCTTCTGACCTAACGAGTCGTAGATGATCGACAGGTCGAGGCGCGCGGCCTGCAGGAAATTCACCCCGGGGCTCGCGACCTTGGCGACGATCGCATAGCCCCGCTGGGTTTCCGGCTCCGCTTCACGAAATCGGCCGGCTCGCATGAGGCAGCGCCCCAGCTTGATGTAGCCGATACCGGTGTTGAGGTGATCGGGGCCCTGTGACGCCACATAGTGCGCAATGGCGTCGCGATAGAGAGGTTCGGCACGCGCGTAATCCTTCCGGTTGAGGAACACGTCGCCCAGGTTCCCCGTGGCCACCCCTACACGGAAGTTGCGCCCCGGATACGCGCGGGTGTAGATGCGCAGTACGCGAGCATAAGACGCTTCGGCGTCATCAAGACGTTCCTCACGAACCGCGAGACTGCCGAGCTCATTGAGGGTGTTCGCCACCGCCGGATGCTCCGGGCCGTAAACGCGCTCCCGAATGGTCAGTGCGCCGGTGAGAGCTTGTCGCGCCTCGGGATACCGGTTCTGCAGCAGCAACGACCGCCCCAGGTACACCAGATTGCCAGCGGTGCGCTGATGCTGCTCACCATAAAACGACGTCGTCAGCGCGAGGGCATCGCGAAAGTATTTCTCCGATGAGGCGTAGTTACCGCGCTCCTGCTCGGTCGCGCCAAGGTTCATCAGGTCTTCGGCGACCAGCGGATGACGCGCGCCATACAACCGTTGCGTCATGGCAAGCACCAGCCGGTTCGCCGAATCGGCGGCGTCGTACTCGCCGGCGTAGAAGCGCGCATTGGCCAGTTCGGTCATGGCACCGAGGTGCTCCGGTGAATCGGGCGCCTGTGCGCCGAGAATGCCGAGGGCAGAATCGAGGACTGCAATCGCCCGCTGGTGGTCTCCCCGTTCCGTCAGCGATCGCGCGAGGGCAACAAAGGCGTCTGCGACCGCGGGATCGTCCCGTCCGCGAGTGGAACGGAAGCCCGCGAGTGCTCTCAGAATGAGCGTGTCGGCATCGTCGTACCGCGCCTGTTCCGTGCGCAGATCGCCCAGGGCGAGGCTGGCGCGCAACGCCGGCTCACTCGACGCACCTGCAATCCGGGCGAAGGACTCCCGGCTGGTGCGGAGCAGGGAGTCTGACCGCTCCAGCTGGCCAAGCTGCCGATAGATGTTGCCCAGGGCGAGATAGAGATCGGCCTGAACCGCCGGCTCGCGGTCCAGCGCTCGTGCCTCCACCAGACCCTGATCCAGCAACGTGACCACCCTCAGGCTGTCGGCCGGGCCGGCGGCTTCATCGCGACCGCGAAAGAGATCGGTCATGAAGCGCTGGATGCGTTGCGCGCGCGTCTGTTCTGCCAGCGCGGCGTCGCGTGCACGGGCAAGGCGCACGGTGTAGAAGGTGGTCAGGACAATGGCGGTGACCGTCGCCACGGCCACGGTACTGACAACACGGATGTTGCGCCTGACGAACCGCGCCGTGCGGTAGCCAACGGAGTCCTCGCGCGCGTCGAGTGGCTCCCCCCACAAAAAATGCCCGATGTCACGCGACAGGGCTTCCACCGAGCGATACCGCCGGGACGGCTCGGCGTGCATGGCGGTGAGGCACATCGCATCGAGGTCCTGCCACTGGTCTGGAGTCGCCAGTCGCGGGATGGCGTGACTCGATGGACGTCGCACGGCTCCACGCACGATGGCCTGCTCCGCCTCGGCGGGGGTTGTGCCCTCCGAGCCGAAGGGGAGAGCGCCGGTGAGGAGTTCATGGAGAATCACACCGAGGGCGTAGACATCGGAGGCAGCGCCTAACGGTTCTCCGCGCAGCTGCTCGGGTGACGCATAGGCTGGAGTCAGCAAGCGGTGCCCCGTCCGCGTGAGGGCATCGTCGTCGCGTGGTGCGAGCGACGTGGCAATGCCGAAGTCGAGGAGCTTCACCACGCCGTCGGCACGCACAAGGATGTTTGACGGCTTGAGGTCGCGATGCAGGACCAGCTGCTGATGCGCGTAGGCGACCGCGTCACACACCTGCCGCAGCAACTCGAGACGCCTGACGAGTGTGAGCGTATTCGCCCGGGCGTAGTGCGTGAGGGGTGTTCCCTCCACAAGCTCCATGGCAATCCATGGGGTGCCACTCTCGAGTGTGCCTGCATCGAGAAGGTGGGCAATCCCCGGATGATTGAGATGGGCGAGGGTGCGTTGTTCCTGCACAAACCGATCGCGGCGCGCCGGGGAAAGCCAGGCGTCACGCAGCACCTTTACTGCGGCGTGGCTGCCGAGATCGGCCCGGCGTGCTTCGTAGACCACACCCATGCCACCTTCACCCAGCACTTGCGTGAGCTCGTAGGGTCCAACACGCCGCTGCGAGACACTCACCTGTCCAAGCAGTGCCTCTGCTGGAGCGTCCAGGCCGCGATCGAGAAGCCCCTCACCACCACGATCGGCCTCGATCAGTCGTCGCACGTCGGCCTCGAGCTCTGCATCACCCCGGCACAACATCGACAGCTGCTCGGCCTGCGCATCGCTGGCAAGGTCGACGACCTCGTGGAAGATCTCCTGGATCCGGACCCATCGCTCGGCGTCCATAAACCAGCCTAACGAGCCGAGGCGAGCTCGCTCGCCAGCCAGGCGCGGGCGGCGCGCCAGTCGCGCTGAATGGTGGCCTCGGACACCGAGAGCAGATCGGCAGTTTCCTGCAGGTCGAGCCCACCAAAGAAGCGCGCTTCGACCATGGTCGCTTGCCGCGGGCTCACGCGTGAGAGGTCGTCGAGCGCCGCATCGAGCGTGAGCATCTCGTCGGCTGCCGCCGACATTTCGGGAACCGACTCGTCGAAGGTGATCACCTGCACACCCCCACCGCGCTTCTCCGCGCCGCGGCGGCGTGCGGCTTCCACCAGCACTTGCCGCATGGCGCGCGCGGCGATGCGCTTGAAGTGGAGCTTGGACGTCTGCGCGAGCTGAGGAGAGCCGACCAGTTTGAGCCAGGCTTCGTTGACCAGGGTGGTCGGGCTCAGGGTCGCGTTGGGGTGACTCTCACGCACCCGCGAGGCCAGTCGACGCAGCTCTTCATACGCGGCGCTGAAAACCGCGTCGAAGATGCGCCGATCCGGGTCCAGCGGACCTGGGAGCGCAGCTGAATCGTCATCGGTGCTTCCGAAATGCATGGGGTGTGGCGGCGAATCGCGATGTGGCTTGCGAATCCTTGGGCTCGCTAGCGTAGCCCCCCGTCCGCACCGACGCCAGAGATGCGACAGATGTCAGCCGGCTCGTGACCACTTCCGGAGCCGTTGTGCGCATTGCGGGGAGAGACTCCACCCATCCCCCATGCCGATGTCGCGAACGCTTTCGTACGCCTCTGCGCTAATCACCCTCTCTCTCCTTGGATGCGGCGGAGGGGGGAGCAACAACGGTGGCCCGGTCCAGCCACCTCCAACTCCGGGCACACTCGCCCTCTCCGTCCCGCTGCCCACTGCCAGCCTGACGGTTGGGGGCACCACCACCATTGGTGTGGCCATAACGAGAGGAGGGAGTTTCTCCGGGAACGTGACGCTGACGGTTAGCGGTGTCCCATCTGGCGTCACCGCGACATTCAACGCGGCCACACTCGACCCCAGCACGTCGTCGAGCACCCTCACACTCACGGCGGGCAGCACAGCTGTCGCCGGGACGTCCACCCTCACGATCTCGGCAGCTGGGAGCGGCGTCAGTACCCAATCGGCGACGGTGCAGCTCATCATCACCCAGCCCGCGATTGCGCTCGGCATAACACCCACCTCGGTCAGTATCACTGCCGGTCTCACGGGCCAGGCGACCATCTCCATCGGGCGTTCCACCGGATACACCGGCGCGGTCACCTTCACACTCGACGCTCCGCCAGCCGGAATTACCGCGGCATTCAACACCTCGCCCACCACGGCCAACTCAGCGGTGCTCACCCTGAGCGTTGGGGCCTCTGTGCCACCGGGTCCGTACGCTCTCACCATCAAGGGCACCGCACCCGGTGCCGTCGACAAGACAGTGACACTCGGCCTTACCGTTGTCGCCTCGCTCCCCGTGGGATTCACCGGAAGCGTGGACCCTGTGGAGTTCGAGCTCCCGGCTGGTCGAGGGTGGAACACAAGCGGGCTCGTACACATCCAGCGAGCGGCGGGCTTTACCGGTGCCGTGAGTGTGAGTGTCCAGGGAATGCCACTGCCCGCATTTGTCGGAGTCTCGCCCTCGACCATTCCTGCTGGCCAGACCATCGGCAACACGCTCGCCCTCACCCTCGATGGCGGAGCGCCCGGCGTCTACAGTGGTGTCGTCAGGCTCACCGCTGCCGGGTTCGCCGAGCAGCAGATCCCCATCCGTGTGCGCATCTCGGCGCCAACGACCGGATCGATCACGTGGCGCTTTTGCAATGGCGTGCGGAATCCGCGGTACATGGCGGTACGCGATGGCAATGGACCCTGGCAACACATCGTTGCTGATGGTCCATGGGGTGCCACGCAGACCACACCGGCCACCTACTCCTTCAACATCAACTCGGCGACGGCCTCAGTGGCCATTGTCAGGCTGGGAGAAAAGACGAGCGCCAACAACATCACCGAGGGCTTCTACTGGAACATCTTCCACCTCACGCGGCAGGAGCTGGTCGACCTTGCGGCCGAGGAGTGCGTGACAAATCGCGATGTGACCACGCGGCGTTTCTCGGGAACCGTGACCGGCTATCAGTCGTTTGACGCCATCATCGCGTCGGTCAGTCGACTGGGCCTGGCCAATGTGGGCAGCACGGGACCGCTGAGCACCACACTCGCGGGACAAAACATCGACAACGGTCCGTTCGACCTGTTGCTCTCGCGGACCCGCATCCTGTCGGGTCAGAGCCCCGACGCATCAGTGCTGTCCATGGTACTGCGGCGCGGGATCGATCCTGCACCCGGTGCGGTATTGCCGGTGGTCGACTTCGCCACTGAGGCGTTCGCGCCGGCGTCAGCGACACTCACCTTTGGCAACACCAATGGCGAAGGCTTTACCAACGTCAACACCTTCCGCACGACCGATGGGCTGAACGCATGGCTCGCGGTTTCCGGACTCTTTACGCAGACCGCGCGCCCATGGTGGGGTGTACCGGCGGCTCGGCAAATCACCGGCGACCTGCACCAGGTGACCGCGACCACCGCCAGCACCACAGCGCGTCGGCAGATCATCCACTTCAACCGCGATGTGCAGCCCACCACGCTGACGTTTGGCTCGCCACTCTCGCTCCCGACCGTTACCGGCGCCTTCACACCGGCCGGTGGTATCAACTTCGCGGGTACGCTGGGTCCTGACTACACCTCAAGAGTATCGATGTATTTCCGCGATGGTCCGGTGGACCCGCGTACCGGGAGCATTGTGGCAACACGTGGGTTCCTGGGTGGGCAGACGCAATACGATGTGCCGTGGCCCAACCTCGTCGGGCTGAGCGGTTTCACCCAGTACTGGATGCCGCGTCGAGGTGCCACGGCGCAGTGGACGGTGACGGGTGGCGAAGGCAGCAACGGCGACCGCCTGCTCGACAGCTTTTGTGCCCTGCAGGGCATCTGCCCGGTGCGACCAGTGAATGGGGCCACGTACAAATCGGCGCAAGCAACGGGAACGGTGGGGATACCTTAGGGGCGGAAGCACGGGAGGCACGGGAAGCACGGGAAGCACGAGGAGCTACTCCGCCTGTTCTCCCGTGCTTCCCGTGCCTCCGCCGTCACATCACCCCGCACCCCTCCGCCTTCGCGCACTTCGGGTCAATCGGTGGCAGCTTGAGACGCGCCAGTTCGGCGTTCACCGCGGCGAGGTCGGTCTTCCACACCTGCGCCAGGCGGTCGGTGTATCCCTTGAGTTCGGTGTTCAGGATCCCGAAGATCTCCGGCATGTAGGTCGTGGGTCGTCCGTCACCGCGTTCCGACATCGAGAGCAGGTTGGCGAGCCGGTTGTTCACCTTGATGGGGAAGTTGAGCGGATCCTGCCCGCTCTGGTTCCGCACCTGGTAGACACTTTCCTCCACACCGGACGCATTGGTGCGCAGGGTGCCAGCCTTGTCCTTGAGCATCGCGTCATCTGCGCGCTTCAACCGGTCCTCGAGCTGCGTCTTCACGCGCCTGATGTCAATCACCGCATCGTTAGCCTCGGTGACCTTGTCGCGCACCTGCCGCCCAAAGCGATACTGCGCGTGCAGATCGGCGTCGGTGACATCGGTGATCCACGGGTTCCGTCTGATCACCAGGGGCGCCGAGGCGGTGCGGCTGTCGGCCGTGAGTCGCACGGTGTAACGCCCGGGCGGAAGGGCCGGGCCATTGGTCCCGGCGCCCCACAGAATCATTCCCGGGAACGACGACGCACTCTTCGAACGTCCATCCCAGGTCACCCGGTTCATCCCGGCGGCGTTAGGCAGCGGTGTCGGCGCGGCGTTGCGGAAGCCATCGGGTGGACCGGCGGAATCCCGCCGTGCCGGCATGGTGTCGTTCTCCCACGAGCGAAGGACCACACCCGCCGAGTCGACAATTTCCAGCAGCGCCCGTTTGGCCGGCGTCTTGAGCCACCAGCTGAAGGTGGTCGCGGGACCGGAGCGCAGTGCCGGTGGAGGCGTGAAGAGATGAACGTCCTTTGCCATTGCCTCGGGAGTGTATTGCCGCAGCGCCGCGATATTGTCGAGCACCCAGAACCCGCGCCCGTGGGTGCCGATCACCAGCTCGTTGCCCTCGACAATCAGGTCCGCGACCGGGATATCCGGCAGACCGGGGTTGAGCTCCTGCCAGTTGGCGCCATCGTCATACGAGAGATAGACGCCATGCTGCGTCGCCGCGTACAGCAAGCCACGACGTGTCGGGTCTTCGCGCACCGCATGGACGTAGGCATCGCTGCGGATGCCGTTCACGATCTTGGTCCACGTCTTGCCGAAGTCGGTTGTTTTGAAGATGTAGGGTGAGCGATCGTTGAGCAGGGGCTTGCGTACCGAGAGGTAGGCGGTGCCGGCGCTGAAATTCGAGGCGTCAATCTGGCTCACACGGCCAAAGTCGGGCATCTCCTTCGGTGTGACATTTGCCCAGGTCTTGCCGAAGTCCCGGGTCACATGCACCAGGCCATCATCCGATCCGGTCCAGATGAGGTTTGCGTCCTTCTTGCCCGGGCCAACCGAGAAGATCACGCCGTAGACCTCGGGGCCGTTCATGTCACCGGTGATGGGACCACCACTCTTTTCCTGCGTTTCGGGGGCGTGACGGGTGAGGTCACCCGACAACTTCATCCACGTCTTCCCGCCGTCCCGTGTGCCCCACAACCGCTGCGACGAGACAAACAGCAGCGTCGGATCGGCCTTTGAAAAAATGATCGGGAAGGTCCACTGCCAGCGCTCCTTGATCTCCTTGCTCGGCTCCCCCGAATAGAACCAGGGGTACGGGTTCACCTCGCGAGAGGTATTCAGTCGTTTGTTGAACTTGTCGACGTAAGCGCCGTTGTTGGTGCCCGAGTAGAAGAGGTCGGGATTGAGCGGGTCGGGGGCGATGTAGCCTGGTTCGCCACCACCTGCCACGTACGACACCGCCATACCGCCGGCAGTGATATCGCGACCAGCCGGGGCTCCGCCGCCACCACCGCGGCGTCCGCCACCACCAAAGCCGAAGGCCGCAGCATTCCAGTTGAAGGGCGTGCACAACGTGCTGTTGTCCTGCTGCGACCCGCAGACGTGATAGGGCGTGTGGGTGGTGGTGATCACGTGGTACCACTGCGCCGTGGGGAAGTCCTGTTCGCTCCAGCGACCCGCGTTGTTGGTCGAGACCGCACCACCACCGTCATTACCGGTGACCAGATGCGTCGGATCATCCGGGTCGATCCACAAGTCATGGAAGTCGCCGTGGGTACCGTTCCCGGCATTGGTCAGCGTCTTGCCGCCATCGGTCGACCGGAACTGCGAGGTATTCTGCAGATACACGACATCCTGATTCTTCGTGTCGGCAAAGACGTGGGTGTAGTAGAAGGCTCGCTGCCGGATGGAGCGGTTGTCATTGATGAGCGACCAGGTGGCGCCGGCATCGTCGCTGCGGAAGAGCCCACCCTTTTCGTTTTCCACCAGCGCATAGACCCGGTTGCCATTCGCCGGAGAGACGGCGACACCGATGCGGCCCACCAGCCCGTTAGGCATCCCGCTGTTGCGCGTGATTTCCGTCCAGGTCTCGCCACCATCGGTGGACTTGAAGAGGCCGCTGCCCTGTCCACCGCTCGACATCTGGTATTCCTTGCGGTAGGCCTCCCACATCGAGGCGAAGATCACACTGGGGTTCTTCGGATCGATGCTGAGGTCGATGCTCCCCGTCTTGTCGTCGCGATACAGCACCTTCTTCCAGCTCTTGCCACCATCGGTGCTCTTGAACACCCCGCGCTCGGCGCTGGGCACGCTGTACCGGCCAAACACGGCGGCGTAGACGATGTCGGGATTGGTGGGATGCACCCGGATCTTGGAAATCGCGTCCACGTCGCGGAAGCCGACATGGGTCCACGTCTTGCCGGCATCGGTGCTTTTGTACATCCCGTCGCCGGGCATGATGTTGCCGCGGATACAGGTCTCACCCATCCCGATGTACACGACATCCGGGTTGCTTTCGCTCACGGCAATTGCGCCCACCGACGCACTGCGAATCTGGCCGTCAGTCACCGCGGCCCAGTTTTCGCCGCCATCCGTGGTTTTCCAGAGCCCGCCCCCGACGGCGCCGAAATACGCTTCGTTGCGGCGACCCTTCACGCCACTGACCGCAATCGAGCGACCCCCGCGGTCGGGACCGATGTTGCGCCAGCGATATCCGGCCAGCACCGCCGAATCCACGGCCATGGGCGCGAACTCAGTCAGGTGGTCGTGGACGTGGGGAGCCAGGGACACCCACGGGACAGGCGCGCTCGCGTCGCCGGTGGGTGGGGCAGCCAGGGCAAAGGCCGCGGCCGCAGCTGGGAGGGCAAGCAGAATGCGCACGAGAAAACCGGGCGAAAGGAGTCCAACAGGTGACGGTTGTCGGGCAACGCGTCAGAATGGGCCAACGTTGGCACCCAGCGTCACCCGCGGCAACCATCCCGTGTTGCATTGGGGCCGCTCGGGCGTCGGAAAGGAGGCCACCACGTCCGGCACTCTCCCCCCTGGCTGCATGTCGTTCTCTTTCGACCGTCGCTCCTACCGAATTCCATATCCCCCAACGGCTCGCGGGACCTTCAAAGCCGATGGGAAGGAAATGGTGCTGGTCGATTGTTCGGAACGGGGCATCCGATATATCGCGGCCACCGAGGTGCTTCCGGAAATTGGATCCGAAGTTTCGGGTCAGGTGCGATTGCTGAGCGACCGCCAGTCGATCACGGTGGCTGGAACGGTGGTTCGATGCTGGGCGGGCGAAGTGGCCGTGGAACTCAGGTCCCCGGGCATCCCGGTCCAGGCGATCTTCGCCGAACAGCGGCATCTGGCCAAGCGTTTTCCCGCCAGAATGGGCTAGCCTCGCGCGCTGCACGGCCGCATCACCGGCCCTACACAGCCGCAGATGCAGGTCTGGCGCGCGGGACGCCGGCAGGAGCAGCACCTGCACTCCACCGACATTGGAGTGCTCTTGCCACAGGCTGAGGGTGTGGCAGCCTTGACGCCGGTGGGTGCACCGCTAGGTTCGCCCCATCCCACCCATGTCGGCTCCGGTGAACCGACCCACCCCACAATCAGCAGTGCCATCCGGCGTCGCGTCGCACGCGCTGCTTGCCGTGCGCAATCTCGAAGTCGTGTACTCCGACGTCATCCTTGTGCTGCGGGGCGTCAGTCTCGAGGTGCGCCCGCAGTCCATCGTGGCACTCCTCGGTGCCAATGGCGCAGGCAAAACCACCCTGCTGCGCGCCATCACCGGGCTCCTCACCATCCAGCGCGGCCGATGTACTAAAGGTCGAGTGGAGGTGGAAGGCACCGAGGTCACCGGGAGTGCTCCCCCGGACATTGTCCGGCGTGGCATTGCCCAGGTCATGGAGGGACGGCGGCTCTTCGCCGAGCTCACGGTGGAGGAAAACCTGCGTGTCGGTGGGTTCACCAGGAAAGCAGCCGACGCGAAGGAGTCGCTGGGTCGCATCTTTGACACGTTCCCCCGCCTGGCCGAACGACGCAAGGCGATTGCCGGCTATCTCTCCGGGGGTGAGCAGCAGATGGTGGCCATCGGCCGCGCCCTCATGACCGCGCCGCGGCTCCTCCTGCTCGATGAACCATCGTTAGGTCTGGCGCCGAAGGTGGTGGAGCAGGTACGCGACATCATCCGCGCGGTCCATGCCGCCGGGACCAGTGTGCTCCTCGTCGAGCAGAACGCCACGATGGCCCTCTCGGTGGCGCACTACGGCTACGTGATGGAGCACGGGAAAATCGTCCGCGATGGCCCTTCCGCCGAACTCGCCGACGATCAGGATGTCCGCGAGTTCTATCTCGGCGGTGCCGTGGGTGATACCCGTCGTTCCTATCGCGACGTCAAGACGTATCGCCGCAAAAAACGCTGGAGTGCGTGACGATGCCGCTGCTCGAAGTGGAAGGCATCACACTGCGCTTTGGGGGAGTCACCGCACTCTCCGGCGTGAGCTTTACTGTGGAGCCGGGTGAACTCTTTGCCATCATCGGCCCTAACGGCGCGGGGAAGACCTCGATCTTCAACTGCCTCAACGGCGTCTATCGTCCCGCGGAAGGACGGATCGCCCTGGCGGGCCAATCCCTGATGGGAGTAGGGGCCACACAAACCGCCAAACTTGGCATTGCGCGCACCTTCCAGAACCTCGGGCTCTTCAGTCATCTCACGGTCCTCGAGAACATCCTCCTGGGCCGGCATCACCTGATGACCACGGGCTTCCTGGCCGGGGCCATCTGGTGGGGACGCGCACGACGCGAAGAGCTGGCGCAGCGCCGTCACTGCGAGGATATCATCGAACTGCTCGAGCTGGAGCCGTATCGTTTCAGCCCCGTCTCCCTCCTCCCCTATGGGGTGCGCAAACGTGTGGAAGTGGCGCGCGCCGTGGCGATGGACCCGCGCCTGCTGCTCCTCGACGAACCCGCCGCGGGGATGAATCTCGAGGAAAGCGAGGACATGGCGCGCTACATCCGCGAGATCAACGAGGAATTGCAGGTTGCCATGATCCTGGTCGAACACGACATGCACATGGTCATGGACCTCGCGCATCGCGTCATGGCCATGGATTTCGGCAAAGTGCTGGCCATCGGACTGCCTGACGAGGTGCGCACCAACCCGGCAGTGATCGAGGCCTATCTCGGGGCCGGTGCTGCATGAGCAGCACACGGGAGGTGGCCGGTTCCGCGATCGACGTCGCACGCCTGCGCACGCTGCCACACATGCTGCAGCAGAACGCCGAGCGTATGCCGAAGATTGTGGCGCAGCGCCACAAGGATCTCGGGCGCTGGTGTGAGTACACCTGGGGTGAATATGCGGAACGCTCCGCCCGTACCGGTCTCGGGTTGCTCGCCCTCGGCGTACAAGCCGGTGACCGCGTGGCCATCATCGGGGATAACCGGCCCGAGTGGCTCTGGTCCGACCTGGGCGTGCAGGGCATCGGCGCCATCACGGTTGGCGTGTATTCCACCAGCCCGGCGTCGGAGGTGGAGTACATCCTGGAGCACTCGGGATGTGTCGCGGCGATTGTGGAAGACGAAGAGCAGCTCGACAAGGTGATGCAGGTGCGCGAGCGGCTTCCCAATCTCCAGCATCTGATCCTGATGGAGCCGCGTGGCGCGCAGGCGTGGATCGCCCGCGGTGAGGTGCTCGCGTTCGACTCCCTCAGTCGTACTGAAGGGAGTCTCTCGGTGTTCTGGGAGAAGGTGGCGGTGCTCGATCCGGCGGCGGTGGCGATCATCGTCTACACATCCGGAACAACGGGCCCACCCAAGGGCGCCATGCTCACACATGTCAATCTGTGTTGCATGGCCCAATCATGGGGGAGCATCTGGGGGGCGAAAGCCGACGACGAGATGCTCTCCTATCTTCCGCTCTGTCACGTCCTCGAGCGCGGTCTGTCGACCGTGATGGCGCTCGGCACGGGCTATCGGGTGAGTTTTGGTGGGGGCGGCGAGTCGCTGATCAGTGACCTGCGGGACATCCAGCCCACCTTGTTTGTGGGTGTGCCACGGGTGTGGGAGAAGATGCTGGCCAGTGTGGAGATCCGCATGGCCGACGCCTCCTGGTTCAAGCGTCGCATCTATTCATGGGGCATGGCTCGCGGGCGAGCACTGGCACGCAAGCGGCTGCAGGGTGTCGCCTGGTCCGCCTTCGAGCGCGCGCAGTACGCGTTAGGCTGGCTGGTGCTCTTCCGCCCACTCAAGGACCGGCTTGGTCTGGCTCGTGTTCGTGCGGCAGGCTCTGGCGCGGCGCCCATTGCCCCGCAAGTGCTGGAGTTCTTCTGGGCCATCGGGGTCCCGGTGCAGGAAGGATATGGCCAGACCGAAGGCACCGCCCTCGCCACCTTCAATCCGCCCAACGCAGCCCGCATTGGAACGGTAGGGGTGCCCACGCCCGGTGCCACCATTCGCATCGCCGATGATGGCGAAATTCTTGTGCGTGGCCCTGGTGTCTTCGCCGGCTACTATCGCAACCCCGAAGCGACCCGCGAGACTGTCGACGAAGAGGGCTGGCTGCACTCCGGAGATGTCGGCGTTCTCGACGACCGAGGGTACCTCACAATTACCGACCGCAAGAAGGACTTGATCATCACGGCTGGTGGAAAGAACGTCGCACCAAGCTGGATCGAGAACCTGCTCAAGGTCTCACCCTGGGTGCGTGAAGCGATCGTGATTGGTGATCGCCGCAAGTACATCACCGCCCTCATCGGCATTGAGCTCGACACCGTCGGCGACTGGGCCACCCGTCAGCGGATTCCCTTCACCACGTACAAGGATCTCAGTGAGCGCGCCGAGGTGCGCAAACTCATCAGCGAGTGGGTGGAACAGGTGAACCGCGATCTCGCACCGGTGGAGCAGGTCAAGAAGTTCGCCCTGCTCCCCAAGGAACTCGATCACGAGGAAGGCGAGCTGACTGCGACTCAAAAGGTCAAACGCCGCGCGATTGCCACCCGGTTTGATGACCTCGTGGCGGGTTTGTACTCATGAGCGACCTCCTGCAGTATCTCGTGGCCGGGTTGTCGTTAGGGTCGATCTATGCGCTGATCTGCCTTGGGTTTGTCATCATCTACCGGGCTACCGGGGTGGTGAACTTTGCCCAGGGTGGTCTGGTGCTGCTTGGCGCCTACCTCACTCACCAGCTGGCGGGCGTCTGGCACCTTCCCTTCCTGCTCGCCATGGGGATCGCGGCCCTGGTCATGGCGGGCGTTGGGCTGCTGATCGAACGCCTCATCCTTCGGCGGATGGTCGGGCAGCCCGTC
Source organism: uncultured Gemmatimonadota bacterium (assembly GCA_902826615.1). Classification (GTDB taxonomy): domain Bacteria; phylum Gemmatimonadota; class Gemmatimonadetes; order Gemmatimonadales; family Gemmatimonadaceae; genus RBC101. The sequence continues at coordinate 96,945 of CADEFN010000001.1, read as the reverse complement.
TTCGCCAGTATTCTCATCACCCTCGGCCTGCTCTATGTGCTCGAGCAGATCTGCACCACGATCTGGGGCTATGACCTGGTCATGCTGGGCGACAGCTGGGGCGTGCGCACCGTCACGTTAGGCGCCCTGGTGGTGAAGGTGGCCGACCTCTGGACCCTCGCCACCTCGGCGGCGGCGCTGCTCGCCTTCTTCCTCATGTTCCGCTTCACGACCGTGGGGATTGCCATGCGTGCCGCCGCGAGTGATCCCGAGGCTGCCCTTGCCCATGGTGTCAGCCCACGAGTGGTGCAGGGGGTGGCATGGGCCGTTGCCGGTGTCCTGGCCGTACTGGCCGGGGTGTTCATCGCCGCGGGTCCGCGCGGAATCGATCTCACGGTGGGTCTGGTGTCACTGCGTGCCTTCCCGGCCGCCATCCTTGGCGGGCTCGACTCAACCGAAGGCGCGGTAGCCGGTGGCCTGACCGTCGGGCTCGCGGAAGTGCTCAGCGCTGCCTACATCACACCGAATGCCCCCTGGCTTGGTGCCAACGTGCACACGGTGATGCCGTATCTGCTGATGATTGTGGTGCTGATGGTGAAGCCCTATGGCCTCTTCGGCACCGCCGAGGTGCGGCGCGCATGAAGCTGCGGCTCCCCAACACCCGCCTCACGACAGAGTATGTGCAGGACACGGCCTTGTTTCGATCGTGGACGGCACGGACGGGCATTGCCCTGTGCGCGCTTGCCTGGCTCGTCGCGCCACTGGTGTTGCCGGAATACTGGGCGACGGTCCTCGTGTATGCCGGCATCGCCGCCATCGGAGCGCTGGGGCTCAATCTGCTCACCGGCTTCACGGGTCAGGTGTCGTTAGGTCACGCGGCCTTTTATGGCATTGGCGCGTATTCTGCAGCGGTCTTTGCGGAACGCTTCGGTCTTCCCTTTCCCTTCTGGCTGATTGCGGCCGCGGCCGTCGGCGGGATGGTCGGTGGTCTGACCGGTCCCTTTGCCCTGCGTCTGCGAGGCAACTACCTGGTGATTGTGTCGTTAGGTCTGCTGGTGCTCGGGCAGCATGTGTTCGAGAACTGGACCAGTGTGACGGGAGGGCTCACCGGCCGCACCGTGCGTGCACCGGTGGTGCTCGGTCCGTTCAACGCCGGTTCACTGGTGTTGTTCGGGACACGACTCACCCGCAGCCAGGGCTACCTCTATTTCGTGTGGGCGGTCGTGACGGTGCTGGCACTCGCCGCGCGCAATATTGTCCGCACGCGCCCCGGTCGCGCCCTGCAGGCCATTCGCGATCGCGATCTTGCCGCCGAGGTGATCGGCGTGTCGCAGGTGCATTACAAGGTGGGCGCCTTTGTGGTGTCGAGTGGCTACGCCGCCTGCGCCGGCGCCATCTACGCCTCGTATGCTCGGTTCGTGAGCCCGCTGGATTTCTCCCTCTTCCTCTCCATCCAGTTCACGGCCATGATCGTCGTGGGCGGCATCGGCACCATTCACGGGTCCATTCTCGGGGCTCTCTTTCTCACCTTGCTGCCCCGGGCCATCGAAAGTGTGAGCGGGTCGCTTCCTTTTGTGAGTCAGGATGGATCGGGCGCCGGCCTCACGGTGCAGTCACTCAATCAGGCCATGTTCGGCCTCCTGATCATCTGCTTTCTCCTGTTTGAGCCACTCGGCATTGCTGAGGTGTGGCGCCGCATCGCGCGCTACTTCAAGGCATGGCCCTTTACCTATTGAACGGAGTTCGTATGAAGCCTACCTGCGTTCTGACCCTGGCGGTGCTGCTCGCGGCCTGCGGTGGTGGCGAAGGCGCCAGACCCTCTCCCGGTGTGACCGGTGACACCATTGCCATCGGAGCTCTCACGCCGCTGAGTGATGCTGTCGCCGTGATTGGCAAACCCATGCTTGCCGGTCTCACCACCTACTTCGACCGCGTGAACGCGGCGGGCGGCATTGGTGGCAAGTACATGGTGAAGGTTGTCGGTGAAGACATCACCTATGCCAATCCCACGAGTGGCGCACAGAAATATCAGAAGATCAAGGATCAGGTCGCGCTCTTCGGCATGGTGATTGGCACCGACCAGGTGAACGGACTGCTCCCCCTCCTCGTGGAGGACAGTGTCGTGGCGCTCCCCACCACCTTTGACGCCGAATGGGTCCGCAACCCCAACCTGCTGCCCTGGGGGATACCGTATCAGCTGCAGGCCATCAATGGTGTGGGTTATGCGCTCACCGACGGCGGGTATGGCGGAAAGCCCGTGTGCACCATGACACTGGCGACTGGATACGGGGAGGCGACCGTGGAAGGGGTGGAGTACCTCGCAAAGGAGATGAACTTCACGGTGGCAGCGAAGGCCACGTTCAAGCAGGACGATCAGGATTTCGTGGCCCCGGTTACCCAACTGAAAAATGCAAACTGCGCCGTGGTGATGATGGCCAGCCTGCCGGGCGTGACGGGCAAGGTGCTCGGCGCTGCCGCACAGGTGGGGTTTGCCCCGCGCTGGGTGGTTACCGCGCCCTCGTATCATCATGCGCTCGCGGCGTCTCCACTCAAGGACTATCTCGTGAAGACCCTGTGGATGTCGTGGGATGGACCCACCTACGGAGACACCACGGTGGCGGCCACTCGCACCTTCGCGGCGGCGCAGCAGCAGTTCGCCCCGGACCAGAAGCCGGACTTCTACTACCGCGCGGGATACGTGATGGGCTACGCGGTGCAGGCGGTGTTGGAGAAGGCCGTGGCTGCGAACGATCTCTCGCGCACCGGGATGCTCGCGGCCACTGCCGCCGTTCCCACACTGGCCATGGACGGGATGCTCAGCGACTGGGTGTATGGCCCGGCGTCGCAGCGCAATCCGCCCCGGAGCGGAACCATCTTCAAGGTCACCGAAGGGGAGCCACTCGCACTATCGATCGAGAAGGCGGGAGTGTCGGTGCCCGCGGCGCAATCGTTCACCTTTGATCACAAGTAACATGGGCGCTTCACCTCACGCCTGATTACTATCGGGGGCCGCGAGGATCGCGGCCCCTTTCTTTCTACTCCAGTGTTCCGGCGCAACCTTATCCGCGTGCTGAGTCTCCAGGTGGTCACGCTCCTGGTGCTCTGGCTTCTCCAGGTCCGCTACCACGGGCGAGGCTGACCCATGCACTGGATCAATTGGGTGATCGTGGTGACGTACCTCGTGTACGTCGTGTGGGACGGACTGCGACGCTCCAAGGGGACAAAGGAGATCGAGGGGTACTTCCTCGCCAATCGCAGTCTCCCCTGGTGGGCCGTGGGTCTGTCGGTGATGGCCACGCAGCTCTCGGCGGTCACCATGATTGGTACCACGGGGCAAGGCGCAACCGATGGTTTGCGTTTTGTGCAGTTCTACTTCGGGCTGCCGCTGGCCATGGTGATACTCGGCGTGACGCTTGTGCCATTTCTGCATGGCGCCAAGGTGTTCACGGCTTATGAGTTTCTCGAGAAGCGGTTCGATGCCAAAACCCGGTCGCTGACCAGCTTTCTCTTCTTGGTGTCACGGGGCATGTCGTGCGGGGCCATTGTGTCGGCGCCGGCGATCGTCTTCTCCTCGATCTTCGGTTGGCCTATCTCCTACAGCGTGGCCCTGATCGGGATCCCCACCGTCATCTATACCGTGCTCGGGGGGGTGCAGGCGGTCACGTGGGCTGACGTCAAGCAGATGTTCCTCATTGTCGGGGCACTGCTCGCGATTGTTGTAGTGCTGCTCACGCGGCTTCCCGTTTCTCCGGACGATGCGTTGTCGATTGCCGGCGCGGCCGGTCGCATGAAGACGTTCGACTTCTCCTTCACGCTCAAGGAGACGTACACCTTCTGGTCGGGTATCATCGGCGGCACCTTTCTGATGCTCTCCTATTTCGGGACTGACCAGAGCCAGGTGCAGCGGTACCTCACCGCCAAGTCGGTGGACGAGGCGCGCAGCTCGCTCCTCATGAGTGCGTACTGGAAGATCCCGCTTCAGGCGCTGGTGCTGCTCATCGGCATCCTGGTGTTTGTCTTCTATCTCTTCCAGCCGCAGCCGGTGTTGTTCAACCCGGCGCACGCACAGGCTGTGCAGGCTGCCGAGCCGGCGCGACTGGCGGCCATCGACCAGCGCTTCCAGGCGGCGATCGGTATTCGTCAGCAGGCCGCCATGGACCTCGCGAAAGGTCGCGACCCTGTGGCCGACGAGGCCTTTCGTGCCGCCGATCGCGATGTGCAGGCGTTACGCACCGAAGCGCTCGCGCTCGCGTCTGATGTCACAAAGGAGCCATCGCGCGATGTGAACTACATCATCCCGCATTTTGTCCTCAACGAACTTCCCCTCGGTCTGGCGGGCATTTTTCTCGCGGCGGTGATGGCCGCCGCCATGTCGAGTATTGCCGCCGAGCTCAATTCATTGTCCACCGCGACCGTGATCGACTTCTATCGTCGGTGGGTGCGGCCCGAGGCGAGTGACACGCATTTCCTCAATGTGTCCAAGATCGCGACCGCTGTGTGGGGGGTGTTTGCCTGTATCGTCGCCACCTACGCGGCTTCGTTAGGCTCGCTGATCGAGGTGGTGAACCGTTTTGGTTCGTTCTTCTACGGGTCGATCCTTGGCGTCTTTTTGCTGGCGATGATCAAGCGAGCCACCGCGCTCGGTGCTTTTGTGGGTTTGCTTTCGGGGATGGCGGCGGTGGGGGCGGTGTCGTTTGGTCTGCCCGAGGTGAGTTTTCTCTGGCACAATGTGGTTGGCGCGGTGACGGTGCTCGCGGTGGGCGGAGTATTGAGCGTCGCAGTCCGGAGGTAGGTCCGAAAACCCGAGCGCTGTAGATGCGCGCTCATGGTTGAGCTTGTCTGCCACCACACGCAGTATGATGAGAGCAAGCTACCTCCGCTTTCTACGGGCGCGTGGGCTACGTGGAGGGCACCGGACTGGATGCACCCGTGGCCCTGTTCAAAGAGAATCTGGTGGTGTATCCCTACACGGATTGGCGCGGGCTGTATGTGAACGCGACCTGTTTCACCGGTCCCTGCCCGACCGATTTGCAGTTTCCGGCGGGGCAGGGGAGTGGGGGCGTGGGGGCCGTACGGCATGGATCCCGACGGGGCGGGGTGGTATGGCAGCCTGGTGTGGGCGCAGCAAGATCAAACGGGACGGCAATACAAGCGGAACCGGTACTACGACGTCACGGCGGGGCAGTTCACGCAAGAAGATCCCATCGGCCTCGCCGGCGGCCTCAACCTCTATGGCTACGCCAATGGCGATCCCGTCAACTTCTCCGATCCGTTTGGGCTGTGCCCGAATCCGCCGTGTTTGCGCCCGCGACCGGGCATGTTCATGGGCGCTGCTCTCAACGCCGTTGGCCAGGGGGCTGAGCACCCCGCTTCTCAAGCCGTCCTCGGAATTGCGCTTTCGACGTTTGCACCTGAAGCGACCGCGGCGGGCGGTGCCTATCGGCTGTATCGAATTGCGAAGGGTGCTGAGAGTCTGCGGCGCCTCGCTGGCCAAGCGGCTGAAGCCGAAGCGGCAGGATGGCCGCACGGGATCTCTCTCACTGGTAATCGCGCGAAGTTCGGCACGCCTGAGCACGCTGGTCCTGGAGCGACCTTGGATGAAATCAGTCAGCACTTCCGAGTCCATGTCACTCCCACACGGGCGGACCCAACTCACCACACGCTCGAGGTTCCCAAGCCTCTGACGCAATCGCAAGTGGATCTCATCAATAGGCTCTTCCGCCAATGACGTTGAACACAAGAAACTTGCAAGGGGTACGGCCCAGACAAGTGGTTGCCACGGACTGGCACGATGGCCCGCATGAAGGTCTCGCCGAGTATGAGGGCTCTCCCGTCCTGCGCTTCTTGCTCGTCGGAGACCCACACGCGGAGGTGCAGACCTTTGTGCTTTGGGAGACGGAGCTGGAGTCGCTAGCAGCACTCACTGCACGCATTACTGGAGGGGGGCGTGCGGAGCGAAGGGTGTGTGTAGTCCCGGCGGAGCTGGACGAGGAGTCGCAGGGAATCCTCAAGACAGGGTTCGACGAACGACAGGTCATCGTAGGCTTGTTGCAAGCGAGAGGAATCGGCGAGGCGCCGAGCCGGGTTGTCGACGTAGCAACGAGGGACCGTGAGGCCGTACTAGCCCGGCTGGTACGGGGGCGCTACGCGAGCGAGTGGACGAGCTACTTTCCTGAAGGGCACGACTCTCGCAAGACCGGTGCCTAACCCATAAGCGTCAGCTGCAGGGCGGCGGTATCGCCCTGCCAGCTGCACGCCTGGTTAGGCAACAGAAGAGGATGTGAGACGGAAGCCCGGCCCGCGCGGTCGGGCTTTTGTTTAGCCGCTCACGTGCAACGGCCGGCTGCTCGCGCTGCCTGGCGTCCGCGAGCGTTCAACATACCTCTCGAGTGCGACCCGCAGCGGGGTGGTGCCGCGCGCCGGGTCTCGCGGCTGAGCGCGGCGATGGGGCGCGCACCGGAGCCGCAGCCCCGCTTCGACCGCCCGGCGACCTGTCTTGCGGCCACGGAGACGTGACAGTGGAGTCATTGTAGACACACCGGAGCATCCAATGCGGGTCGCACTTCGAAAATGGGGCAACAGTCTGGCGGTGCGACTCCCCGCCACGGCAGCCCGGGCCATGGCGGTGCGCGACGGCTCGGAAGTCGAGCTTGTCCTCGACGGCCAGCAGCTCGTCATCCGGCGCGTGGACCCGGCCACGTCGCTGACTGCTCTGCTGGAGCGCGTGACGCCTGAAAACGTGCACGGCGAGGTGTCGACCGGGGGACCCCGGGGACACGAAGTGTGGTGAAGGTCTCCGCCCCCCGACGGCGCGCATCCTTCGCCCCTGATCGCGGCGACGCAGTGTGGCTAGAGCTTGATCCGAAGGCCGGACACGAGCAGGCCGGTCCGCGTCCAGCCCTCGCCCTGTCGCCGGCGTCGTACAACGAGCGTCGGGCTGGCGCTCGTTTGTCCGATGCCTCGCACGTGAAGGGATATCCGTTCGAGGTGGTGCTCCCGGCCACGGGCCGGGTCCGTGGCGCGGTACTCGCGGATCAGGTCAAGTCGCTCGACTGGCGAATGCGTCGTGCGCAGCGGCTGGCCGCGTGCCAGCCGACCTCGTGGAGCAAGTGCTCATGCGCATCTGAGCGCTGCTTCGTGGATGACAGGCCCATAGCCGCGACCGCGCCGCGCGAACAATCCAACTCCTCAGACCATCACCTTCCTCCGCATCGGCAGGCAGATGTCCGTGTGATTCAGCGCAAAGCGGACACTGATCCTTGCCGCCTGGAAGACCTCTAACGCGGGAAGCCCCACAAACTCGTACTCCCTGAACGCCGAGAGTCGCGGAAAGATCCTGGCGTACGCCGCACCGAGCGTTTCATATGGACCGACGTGAGTGGTCACCGCATGCGGCCCGCCCGCAATGAGCTGGTAGCCCACCAACCCACTCGGCTCGAAGGGGCCGGGCACCACAAGCGCCGCATCGAACCGCAGCTGTGCGGCCGGAGTGGTAATCGGCGCGTCGTGTCCTATGCCCGCCCACGTTCGCGGCCCGGGGAGACGTCGGCGCGTGGCCCATCGCTCCAGCTCGTCGAAGAGCGATTCGGGAACATCCTCGTACGGCCCGACGTGCCGCCGAAAGGCAACATGCGTCGGGCGAATCACGACGAGGCGCGTCTGCGAGAGCTCGAAGTGCGGCGCCGTCAGTGTTTCGCGCCGCTCCTTGTTCCACCCCGCCACGTCCGCGCGGCCGCTCAACCGATATTCACGCGGTGATTTGTCAAAACGCCGACGAAACGCGCGGATGAACGTCTCCGGGTTCTGAAAGCCACAACTGGCCGCGATCTCTCCAACCGCGGTCTCGTGGGCAAGCAGGCAGAAGGCGGCGCGCTCGACGCGGAGCCGTGTGACGTACCCCTTGGGCGTCTCACCGACGGCTGCCTTGAACACACGCTGCAAATGAGCGGGCGAAAGACTTGCTCGGTCGCCGAGCGCCGCGAGACTCAGGTCTTGGTCGAGGTGCGCCTGGATGTAGACGAGGAGGCGTGTCAGCGTCTCCCAGTCGTTCATGCGGTGGTGCTGGCAAACGCGCGCGCAGTCACGCCGCCGACGCCTAACCATGCACCAGCGATCTTCAGCACGAACCCGCCAATCGCGAACGGCAGCGCGCCGCTGGAGTCACCGGGACAGAACACAAGAACGCCAACCTCGATGGCAAGGTACAAGCCGACCGTCGCCATCACGGTGCCGAGTGCTGCGGAGGCAGTACGACGCCGGATCCAGCGTGCGATGAGGAAGAAGACCGGGCCACCCGCGAGGAGCGAGACCCAGGGCGCCGACACTCTGGCAAACGCGCGGTAGAACTCTGGCGCCTCGCCGGTGTGAATCGCGTAGCTGTACACGGCCACACAAGCGATCGACAGCGCAATCAGAACGAACTCGGCGAGCAACGTTGCGACGGTGGCAAGACCCCATCGAATCGCAGGACGTGACATGGGCAGCGCAGCTGAAGTGGGGGCAACACGTGTTGTCCGCATCGCCGTGCCCAGAATCGTGTCATGTCGCCAGACTCGCAAGCCGCAGTTGACGTTTCTTGCGATTGAGGTCGAAACGCTCCGCTCCTAGACCCGCGGAAACTTGGGGTCCTTCCGCACCTGTTCCGCTTGCCAGAGATGACGCCGCTCGTGCGCCGCCTGGATCCGGAAGGTGGCGCCTAACGGCAGCTTGATCAGCGACATCGCCGCCGAAGGCACCTTGATGCGCTTGAGGTCGAGTCCGCGCGATAGCTCCAGGCATTCCTGAAACTTCGACCCGACGGCCGCGAAGTCGGCCAGCGTTTTGTCCCGGTCAAAGGAGGACCCCGGAGTGATGGCGAAGGCCGCCGGGGCCTTGAACGCCCGCTTGGGCGGCGGCTCCATCTGCCCCTCGAACCAGGTGCTGAACCAACCGTACCTGAATGGGCCCGTTCCGGTGACGCCCTTCGCCTTGGCGGCATCGATGATGGGCCGCGCAGTCTTGAGAACAAGATACTCCGTGGTATTCAGATGCTGGAGACACTCGGCGATCGACCAGCGCTCAGGCCCGGCGCGCCAGTTGAACTGGAAATGCGACATGCCCCCGGCCAGCCGTTCGGCATGGTCACGGTTTTCATGAAACTGCCGTGAGAGTTCTTCGATGTCGCTCATCGATGAGAACGCTGCCACCGTATCGTGTGACCGCACAAGGGCCGCTCCAACAAAGGCACTGTGTGTGCGATCACACGGACCCGCTGACTCATCCCATCCGCTGCACCAACCCGGCGACAGCGCTTGCGCGCCGCGGTCTTACGCGGCCTTCACGAACTGGGACTCGATCTCGATCTTCACATCCTTGCTGACCAGCAGCCCACCCGCTTCGAGGGCCTGGTTCCAGTTGAGGCCGAAGTCCTCGCGGTTGATCTTGGTGCTGGCCGAGAAGGCGCGGCGCTCGTTGCCCCAGGGATCCTTGCCAGCGCCGTCGTACGACGCACTGAGGGTGACCTCGCGCGTGATGCCGCGGATGGTCAGGTCGCCCACCACCTTGAAGTCGCCGCCCAGGTCTCCATCGACACGCTTGCTGACAAAGGTGAGCTTGGGGTGGTTCTCGACGTCAAAGAAGTCCGGCGACCGCAGGTGCCCGTCGCGCTGATCGGCGCGGGTGTCGACCGAGCTCGCGGTGATTGACACGTTCACGGAAGAAGCGGCGGGATTGGCCTCATCGAGGGCGATTTGGCCGGAGAAGTCAGCAAAACGACCCCGAACCGTGGAGATCATGAGATGCTTGACGGAAAATCCGACGGTCGAGTGGGAAGGATCAATGTTCCAGGTAGTCATGGTCAGCTCGTGGTAGAAGTCTCACTTATAAATTACTTAGCACTGAGATACTGTCAAGGGCCGACTGTCCCTGTTGAAGGGTGCTATGCTCTTGGTCGCTTCTTTCACCCGTCAACGACATGACCAGATCTCTCGCATTGGCCTTGTGCGTCCTGGCCCCAATGGTGGTCAGCGCCCAGCCCGCCCGGGCCCGGCGTCCAGCCACCGCAACAGGGTTCTCGGCCGAGCGATTGGCGCGTATCGATCGCGCACTCCAGGCGCGAGTTGATGATGGCTCGATCGCCGGAGCGGTGGGACTCGTGCTGCGCGATGGCGCGGTGGTCTACGAACGCGCAGTCGGGTGGAGCGACAAGGAAGCAGGGCGACAGATGACTCCTGACGCCATCTTCCGAATCGCATCCCAGAGCAAGGCGATCACCAGCACCGCCATCATGATGCTGGTCGAGGAGGGACGAATCGCGTTAGGCGATCCGGTGAGCCGTTTTATTCCCGCCTATGCACGCACCACGGTCGCCGTGACCGCGGATTCGATTGTCCCGGCGCGCCGAGCGATCACGATCTTCGATCTGCTCACGCACACCGCCGGTATTTCCTATGGCACCGATGCAAAGGTGAGTGCCAGGTACCAGGCGCAGGGACTCGGCCCGGCGGCCGGCTTCGGGTGGTACACGGCCGACAAGGACGAAGGTGTCTGCACCACGATGGAGCGTCTCGCCACACTCCCTTTTGTGTCGCAGCCGGGCGCCGCATTTGTGTATGGGTACAACACCGACATTCTGGGCTGCGTGGTGGAAAAGGTGTCGGGGCTCTCGCTGGACGAGTTTGTCCGAACCAAAATCACCGAGCCGTTAGGCATGCGCGACACCCACTTCTTTCTCCCGCGCGACAAGGCCCCGCGTCTCAGCGCCGTCTACAAGAGCGGCCCTGATGGGCGCGCGGTACGGGCGGAGGATGGAGCCCGCGGACAGGGGCACTATCTGGATGGGCCGCGCCGCAACTTTGCCGGTGGTGCAGGGCTGCTCTCCACCGCACGAGATTATGGGCGCTTTCTACAGATGCTGCTCAACGGCGGAACGCTGGACGGTACGCGCCTCCTGAGTCCCAAAACCATCGACGTGATGTCGACCGACCAGTTGGGGGGACTGTACGGCAACACCGGTATGGGTTTCGGGCTTGGCTTCTCGGTGGCGCAGCGGGCTGGCGCCGATGGCTTCGCGTCGCAGGGCACGTACGGCTGGGGTGGCGCTTATGCAACCGTGTACAAGATCGATCCAAAGGAGCGCCTGGTCATCGTCTTCATGATCCAGATGCTGCCTAACCAGTCCGACATCCGCGACAAGTTCCCCACGCTCGTCTACCAGGCATTGGTGGAGCCACGCCGATGACCGGCATTTGCGCGCGGGCTCTCACATCATGAGCGAAGCGACTGAGCCGTTGCTGGCACTGCTCGACCTCGAACCCCTCGAGGTCAACATCTATCGTGGGCAGAACCGGGACCTGGGCACGGGTCGCGTGTTTGGCGGGCAGGTGTTCGCGCAGGCGCTGGTCGCCGCGCGCCGGACCGTCGAGGAGCGCGAGGCGCACTCGGTCCACGGCTATTTCATCCTGCCCGGTGATCTGGCCGCACCCATTGTGTACTTCGTGGACCGGCTCCGCGACGGCAAGAGCTTCACCACCCGGCGTGTGACAGCGATCCAGCATGGGCAGGCAATCTTCAACTTGTCCGCGTCATTTCACGTCGAAGAGCCGGGGCCGGAACACCAGACGGACATGCCAACCGTGCCCGACCCCGAGTCGCTGCCGCGCGAACTGGATCTGATTCGCGAGATGGCGGACCGTATTCCGGAGCCGCTGCGCAGTGTACTCACGCAGGACCGTCCGATCGACTTCCGCCCGGTAGATCCGATGCTGCCGTTCGCTTCGGCCCCTCCACGGGAAGCTCGGCGCTACGTCTGGTTCAGGGCACTCGGTGCTTTGCCGGCCGATCAGATGGTGCATCACGCGGTGCTGGCCTATGCGTCGGACTATGGATTGATCACCACGGCGTTGCTCCCGCACGGTCTCTCCTACCGGTCCCCCGGGCTGCAGATGGCGTCGCTGGATCACGCGTTGTGGTTGCACCGGCCATTTCGTGTGGACGACTGGCTGTTGTACGTGATGGACAGCCCGGTTGCGGCGGGCGCACGAGGTTTTGCGCGCGGCTCGGTGTACACACGCAGCGGAACACTGGTGGCCTCCGTTACGCAAGAAGGTTTATTGCGACTCAGGCCATGACACTCGGCGTGCACGTGCGCCGATCAGAGACACAACCCAGGACATCTCATGAAACAGGTAGCGGCGTGGTCTCTCGTGGTCGGTGCAGCGCTGATCACTCGTCAGGCAGCGGGTCAACAGACCCATCGTCTTCCCGCAACACCCCAGACGGTGGTCTACGGCTACTACTGGGCCGACGCCAAACCCGCGCTCCGCATCAAGTCCGGGGACATCATCGACGTCGAGACGATGCTGACCAGCACCCCCCAACGACTCGAAGCAGCCGGTCTTCCCGCAGCCGATGTGCAGGCGTCGCTCCGTGCCATTGTCGAGCAGGTGACGGACCGGGGACCTGGCGGACACATCCTCACCGGCCCTGTCTATGTGGAGGGCGCCGAGCCCGGTGATGTACTGGAAGTGAAGGTGCTCTCGATCGGTCTGCCGATTGCCTATGGCTACAACGGCTGCCAGGGGTTCATGCGCGAGCTCTGTGAGCGACCGACGACCACCATCATCCCGATGGACCGCAAGAAGATGACGGCCGAGTTCGCGGGACTCACCATTCCGCTCGCTCCATTCTTCGGGAGCATGGGTGTTGCACCACCGCCGGCACGTGGGCGTGTGAGCTCAGCGCCCCCTGATATTCACGCGGGGAACCTGGACAACAAGGAACTCGTGGCCGGCACCACGCTGTACATCCCCGTGCATGTGCCGGGGGCCCTGTTCGAGGTGGGGGATGGCCACGCGGCGCAGGGCGATGGTGAAGTGGACATCACGGCGATCGAGACGTCGCTCACCGGGAAACTGCAGCTCACGGTGCGCAAGGACATGAAGCTGGAGTGGCCGTTAGGCGAGACCCGGACCCACTGGATCACCATGGGGATGGACAAGGATCTCACCGTGGCCACGCAGATCTGCCTGAAGAACACGGTGCAGTTCCTGATGTCGCGCGCGGGCCTGACACAAACCCAGGCCTACCAGCTGACAAGCATGGCCGTCGATCTGCGGATCACCCAGCTGGTGGACGGCAACGTGGGCGTGCATGCCATGATTGCCAAGTCGCTGATGGCGTCGAAGCGTTAGGCAAGAGGGGCACTCGGGAGGCCCCTCTGCCATCTGCCGTCCTACTTGAGATTCGCCTTGAGGAACGCAATCGTCTTCGGCCAGCCATCCTTCGTGGCCGCAAGATTGGCAGCCTCCTCGGCTTCATCACGCTGCGTCTTGGGGTCGTTCTGGGCGCGAAGGAAACCGTGCACGGCGCCCTCGTAGTTCACACCGACATAGTTCTTCTTGAGCGCCTTCATCATCGAGTCGAGCGCTGGCATGGCGGCGGCAATGCGCGCGTCTTTCGACCCGTTGAGCAGCATGATCGGCGTTTTGATCTTCGCGAGTGAGTCGGAGACAATCGTTGCCGGCACCGCAGCCGTTGTCGCCGTGGCCGGCTGGCCGCCGCTGGTGTAGGGCATGCCGTAGAAGGCCACGCCACCGCCGTAGCCCTTCACGCCGCCATGAATGGAGTGCATGAAGGTGGTCTGGCCGCCCCAGCAGTAGCCGATCACGCCGTATTTCTGATTCGCCGACGGCAACATCATCGCATAGTTTGCCGCCGCGGTAATCACCCGATTGCGCTCGGCCGCATTCACTCCCGAGATGAGCTTTCGTGCGCTGTCGCCTGCGAGCTCCACCGTGCTGGGCCCTCCACGAACACGCGAGAGAAAGTCCGGGGCGATGGCGATAAATCCGTCGGCAGCGACCTGATCAGCCACACCACGGACCCAGGTGGCCAGCCCGAAGATCTCGTGCACCACCACCACCACCGGGGCTTTTGCCCCAGTGGAGGGCATCACCACCCAGGCCTGGATGGAATCGGCCGAACCCGGTTCCGCGGGGAACTTGACCCATTCGCCATGCCGCGGGCTCGCGGCCAGGCGTGCGGCGGCCGTGGCGTTGGACGCCGGGAGCCCCGCGATGCCTTGCTGCATCGGGTTAGTACTTCTGGCGACCGGGGCGCGCAGATCGGTGGCGTTCATGTGCGACATGTGGTCGTCGGCCGAGGCCGATGACGTGCGGGCAATCTTCTGGAAGGTGCAGCCCGCCAGGGCAAGAAGGAGAACGGAAGAGCGCATGGCTTGGCTCGAGGGGGGAGGGAACGGGGTTGGTCTCGCAACACACTTCGGCATTCTGAGACTACGACATGGGCCACCCCTCGGCAACCGCACCGGTGAGGAAGAAGGTGTCCGCGTCTCTCGCGTGCCGTGGCGCGGGGGTGCATTTTCGCTCACCCCGTCCCGACGACCCCATGCCACGCGTCAGCCGCAAGGAATTCCTCTCGTTCAGCGCCCTGCTCGCGGGAGCCGCCAGCATCTCCCGGCTTCCCTTTCCGCGCTCAGCCCGGGCCGAGCCCGCACCAGAGCAGCCCAATCGCGGGAGTGGCATCGAGGCCGACCTGATGGTGGTGAATGCCCGGGTGCACACCTCGGACCCGGAGATGCCTAACGCCGATGCCTTCGCCGTGAAGGATGGCCGCTTTCTGGCGGTGGGCAAGTCGGCCGACATCCGCAATCTGGCCACCGCGCGCACTCGCGTGGTGGACGCCGGGGGGATGTTTGTGGCGCCGGGCTTCATTGACTGCCACTGCCATCCCAGTGGTGTCAACGAGCTCTTTGGCGTGAACGCCAATGTTCGCACGTTGGCCGAGTTGCAGGGAAACATCCGGAAGAAAGTGGCACAAACTCCCCCCGGCATGTGGGTGGACGCGTGGATGTTTGATGACACCAAGCTCGATGTCGAGCTCACGCGCAAACACCTCGACGACATCGCCCCCAATCATCCGGTGTCGGTGAATCATCGCGGGGGACACACCAGCTGGTACAACTCGAAAGCCTTTGAGCTGGCCGGCGTCACGCGAACGACAAAGGATCCGGAGCACGGCCGCTTTTTTCGTGACAGCAGTGGCGAACTGAACGGGCGTGTGGCGGAGCTGGCGCGTGCGGTGTTTGCGCCCGTTGGTATCCGGGCCATGTTCAGTCCCGCCGAAGCCCGCACCCGTGCCCGCGACGGGATGAAACACATCTCGCAGGAGTTCGCAAAGGTGGGACTCACCAGTGTCCACGATGCGGGTGCCTCCAGCGAAAAGATCCGCGCCTACGAAGACATTCACCGCGAAGGTGAGCTGCGTCATCGTGCCTACATGATGATCCGCGGTGGGGCCTATCCCCAGCTGCGTGACGCCGGCGTCTACACGGGGTTTGGCAACGAGTGGGTGCGGGTGGGTGGCGTGAAATACGCCGCCGACGGGTCAGCGTCCGAGCGCACCATGCGGATGAGTACGCCGTACGTCGGCACCAGCGACTACGGCATCCTGACGATGTCGCAGGACGACATCTACGAGGCCGTCGAGGTCGCGCACAATGCCAACTGGCAGGTGGGGATTCACGCCAATGGCGACGTCGCCATCGACATGGTGCTCAAGGCCTACGAACGCACATTGGCAAAGTCGCCTCATCCGGATCGACGGCACCGCATCGAACACTGCACGCAGGTGAATCCCGATCTGCTGCGGCGGATCAAGGCGACGGGGACCATCCCCACGCCGTTCTGGACCTATGTGTTCTACCATGGCGAGAAGTGGTCGCAGTACGGGGATGACAAACTGCGGTGGATGTTTGCCCACCGTTCGTTCCTGGATTCGGGGATCCGGGCACCCGGGGCGTCAGACTATGGCCCGGGACCATTCGAACCGCTGATGGCGATTCAGAGCATGGTCACCCGTCGCGATTATCGAGGGCGTGAGTGGGGGCCCAACCAGAAGGTGAGTCTCAACGAAGCGCTCACCATCGCGACACTCAACGGTGCCTACGCGTCCTACGAGGAGAAGACCAAGGGATCGATCACGGCGGGCAAATACGCCGACTTCGTGATGCTGGCAAAGTCTCCGGCAGAGGTGGAACCCAGCACCATCAAGGACATCAAGGTGGTCCGCACGGTGGTAGGGGGACGCACTAGTTTTGAGGCCTGACCATTCGCGGACGGCATTGGTGAGGTTTTGTTCGGGCGCAGGTGGCCGTTGACCATCCACAACCAGAGCCGGTATCGCCCGCCCGTGCTGGGGGTGATCACCATCGGCCAGTCGCCACGCCCCGATCTGGAGCGGGTATTTGGCGCGCGTGCGCCGGACGCACGGGTCCGCGTGCGCGGGGCGCTCGATGGCCTGGACCCGCATGAAATCTCCGACCTCTCTCGGCGGCGCACCGAGTATCCCCTCCTGGTGCGGCTGATGGACGGATCGACCCGCGAGATCGGGATCGAGTGGCTCCATCCCCTGGTGGAGCGCATCGCCCGCGAGTTTGCCGACGAATACGCGCAGGCGGTGGTGGTGGCGTGCGCGGGAGATTTTCCGCCCTGTGTGTGCGACGTGCCGGTGTTGCTCCCCGGTCGCATTGTGCCGCGCGAGGTGGCCGCCATCAGCCCGCGTCAGCGAGTGGGCGTGGTGACGCCGGTGGAAGGGCAGATGAAGGCCGCCGCGGCCAAATGGCTCACGGATGGCTTTCTGCCATTTGTCACGTGGGCCTCACCCGTGCGCCACGACGAGATCATGCGCGCCAGCAGTGCCATGAAAGAAGCCGATGTCGACGTGGTGGTGCTCGACTGCATGGGGCATGACGAACACTATGCCGAAGAATTTGCCCGCCGTTGTGGACATCCGGTGGTGACGGCGCAGGATATCTCCGCCCGCGCCGCCGCGGCGTTGCTGGTTCGTTAGGCGCCCGGTTTGGCCAGGACCAGCACCGGTACCCGCGCCATCCGGATCACCTTGTCGGTCACACTGCCCAGGACCACCCGGGGAATGCCGTGTCGCCCGTGGGTGCGCAACGCGATGAGATCGGAGTGATCGCTGGCGGCAAGCTCCACCAGGGCACGCGCCGCACTGTTGTGACTGGTGGCGAACACGGTTACTGATCGTTTGGCATCGCGAAGGCGCGCCGCCAGTGGTTCGAGGTAGTGCGTCCGTACCTGATCGATGGCGGGCTCATCGACCAGGCTGGCCATCATCACCGGCGCCGGGCTCACGACATGCGCGAGCGTCAGGTGAAACGGTGCGTCTCCCATCAGCCGAAACACCTCGTCGATCACCGACTCCGACTCGGGTGTACCGTCGAGCCCGATCAGCACACGAGTGAAAGGGAGAGTGGTCTCGCTCCGTGCGGAGCTCTCGAGCCGCCCACGATTCAGCAGGACCGGCACATGCACACGGCGCAGCAGCCCCTCGGCCACACTGCCCAGCCAGGCGCGTGTCAGGCCGCCGCGGCCATGGGTGCTCATCACCACGAGGTCGGGCTTCATTCTCAACACCGCGCTCTCGAGTTCATCGACCACCGTACCTTCGGAAATGAAGTGCTCGATGGGAACGGGCGTGGCACGTGCCACTCGGTGCCGGATGCGCTCCAGGCGTCGTTCCATCGCGGCCCGCTCCTCGGCGGCCAGGGCTGGATCGCCGACCATGAGCATGGGGGGTGGAAGCACTGTCGGCCCCGGGTACACCGTGACCAGCGCAATACGGGCACCGTGGTAGCGGGCTACCCGTACCGCCAGGGGGATGGCGCGATCGCCAAGAGGCGACCCGTCGAGGGGAACGAGAATCGTGCGAATCATGTGCTGGCCTCGTCCGGGGAAGTGTGCGACCTACCCTGAGGATTCCTCCGACTCCGGTTGGGCGCAGTCGGGGTGTTGGTGCGGCGGGGGTAGGGGGGTGCCCGACGGACGGGCGGGGGTGAAAGTTCCAGCCTTCACGCAGCCAGGTGTTCATGCTCTCAGTAGATACCCGTGGTGTGTTCGTCATTTCGGCCACCCCATTCGACGATTCCGGCGCGCTCGACCTCGCCAGTGTGCCCGCGCTTGCCGACTACTACCTCGGACACGGCGTGCATGGCATCACCTTGCTGGGGATGATGGGTGAGGCCAACAAACTCACGCAGGAAGAATCACTCACCTTTGTGCGCGCCATGGTGGCGCATATCGGTGCACGTGTCCCGGTGGTCGTGGGGGTGAGTCATTCCTCGCTGCATGCGCTGCGCGACCTGGCCCATGCCTCCATGCAGGCGGGAGCTGCTGGAGTGATGATTGCGCCGCCGACGGGTCTGCGTACGGACGATCAGCAGTTCAGCTGGTTTGGCGACGTGTGCGCGGCGCTGGGCCCCGATGTGCCCTGTGTGTATCAGGACTATCCGCCGACCACTGGAGTTTTCCTGTCGGCGTCGCTCTACCTTCGGCTTGCAGCGGCCTATCCGCAGATCGCGATGCTCAAGATGGAAGACAATCCGGGGCTCGACAAAATCACACGCATTCGCGCGGCCGAAGCACGAGACGAGGTGCGACGCACGAGCATTGTCGTGGGGAATGGGGGGCTGCTGCTCCCGCAGGGGCTGGCCCGAGGCGCCGACGGAGTCATGACGGGTTTCGGCTACCCCGAGATGCTGGTGCAGGTATACGAGCGGCACACCGCGGGTGACGTGGACGGCGCAGAGGCGATCTACGATACCTACTTGCCCCTCGTGATCTACGAACAGCAACCCGGCTTTGGGCTTGCCCTCCGCAAGGAGATCCTCAGGCGCCGCGGTGCCCTGCGTTCGGCGCGGGTTCGCGCCCCCGGCCCGCGGATGAGCGCCACCGACGTCGTCGAGCTGGACCGGGTGCTGGCACGTTTGCACGCGAGGTTGTCATGAGCCGCGCCGAGTACGATCTGGTGATTCGTGGCGGTACCGTTGTCACGGCCGATGCCACCCGCGAGGCGTGCGACGTGGGTGTACGCAACGGCCGGGTGGAGGCGTTAGGCGTGGCTGGCCGTGGCACCGAGGAAATTGATGCACGCGGCATGCTGGTGATGCCGGGTGGCGTGGATGCCCACTGCCACATTGCCCAGATCTCCTCGACCGGGGTCTTCACGGCGGATGACTTCCACTCCGGCGGCATTTCGGCGGCGGTGGGTGGCACCACGACCATTGTGCCGTTTGCGGCCCAGCATCGCGGAAACTCGCTGCGGCAGGTTGTGCGCGACTATCAGGTGCATGCCTCGCAATCGTTTGTGGACTACGCCTTTCATCTGATTGTCTCCGACCCCAGCGATGTGGTGCTGGGTGATGAGCTGCCGTCCCTGGTGCGCGAGGGACACACGTCGTTCAAGGTCTACATGACGTACGACGCCCTGCGACTCACCGATCGGCAGGTCCTCGAGGTGCTGGGCATCGCCAAACGCGAAGGGGCGCTGACGATGTTTCACGCCGAAAACCATGATGCCATCGCCTGGCTGACACAGCGCCTGCTGGCGGAGGGGAGAACGAGCCCCAAGTGGCATCCGTATGCGCGGCCGGAACCTGTGGAGCGTGAGGCCACAGCGCGCGCCATCATGCTCGCCGAGCTGGTGGACGTGCCCATTCTCATTGTGCATGTGTCGGGGCGCGAAGCACTGGAAGAAATTCGTCATGCCAAGGCGCGCGGCACTCGCGTGTATGCCGAGACCTGTCCGCAGTATCTCAGTTTTGTAGCGGAGGATCTCGATCAGCCCGGATTCGAAGGGGCCAAGCTGATGTTCTCACCACCTGCGCGCAGCGTGGCGAGTCAGAATGCACTCTGGAGCGGCCTGCAGGACGGGAGTATCGATCTCTTCTCGTCTGATCATGCTCCGTATCGGTTTGACGATCCCAAGGGGAAGAAGGCCAACGGAGACAACCCGCCATTCACGAAAGTCCCGAACGGTGTTCCGAGTATCGGGATACGCCTGCCCTATCTGTTCAGCGAAGGCGTGCAGCAAGGCCGGCTCACGGCGCAGCGATTTGTGGAGCTGGTGAGTTCCGCCCCGGCGCAGATCTACGGTCTGTACCCACGCAAGGGCACCATTGCCGTGGGAAGTGATGCCGACCTGGTGGTGTGGGATCCCTCGCGTGAGGTGACGATCACGCAGCCCTTGTTGCGCGACCGGATGGACTACACGCCGTGGGAAGGGATGCAAAGCCTGGGCTGGCCGGTGATCACGGTGTCACGGGGTGAGATCATTGTACGTGACGGGGAGGTGTCAGGTGCGGCGGGCCGGGGTCGTTTCCTGGATCGTCGGGCCGTACCCGGGAGCACGCCCTAACTCTCTTCAGCAAATCGTCCGCACTGAAAATGCTCGAAGGTGTGCAGGGCGCCGTCGATCCGCTCCCGATCGCCCTTCCATCGTTTGCCGATCCATGTCCACTTCTGTACCAGCAGGCGGCCCCGTTCGCGATCGGTCTTGAGGTCGATGGCGGCGGCGATGCGGTCTCCGACGAGCACGGGGAGGGCGAAGTAGCCGAGTTTGCGTTTGGCGGCGGGCACGTACGCTTCGAACAGGTGCTGGTACCCGAAGAATCGTTCGAGACGCCGACGCTGGATGACGAGGGGGTCGAACGGAGAGAGGAGATGTACGAGAGACGAAGGTTCGTGCGGTGTTTCGAGAACCTCAGGTGTCGCCCAATGGTCAGCGCGCTCACCCCCCTCGAGTTTCACCGGCACCAGTTCGCCGCGGCGGGTCCGACGCGCGACGACACGCAGCACGGCGGCCTTCCACGATCGCTCGAGATGACAAATGGACTCGAGGCTCACCACGCCCTGTGCTCGTAACGCGCGGTCCACCATGTACGTGGCATACTCCCGCTCACTGGCGCCCGAGGGAAGTCGCGTCCACCCGAAGTGTCGTGTGGTGAGCTCGTAGGTTTTCACCATCCCGCGGCGTTCACTTACGACCAGCTGCCCGTTGAAGAAGGCGCGCTGCAGGGCGTGCTTAGATGGCTTGGTGCTCGCCCAGAGGCTCTCCTTGACCATGCGCACCCTGTCGTCGATGTCGCGAATGGTGAGTGGCCCATTGCGCCGGATTCGCTCCACGACACGCCGAACACCAGCCGCCGTGCTCAACGCGCCCCACTGTGTGGCTTCGCGACGATGGTCGCGCATCAATGCGACAAAGAAGCGGAGGTCGGCTGCCGGAAGGTAGGCGAGGGCGTGGGTCCAGTACTCAAAGACACTCTTGTCGACGGCCTGCGCCTGATGCAGGTGTGCAGGCCGGTAGGTGGGGATTCTCGTAAAGAGGATGTGATGGTGGCAGCGCTCGATGACGTGGATGGTGTCGATCTGCACGTAGCCGAGGTGCTGGATCGCCGCGAGCGTGGCGGCGGGGCCGCGGCCAAAGGGCTCCGGAGTGTCGAGTCGCTGGGCGTGCAACCAGATTGCTCGCGCCCGGTCGAGGCCGAGTGTGACGGTTGCGGCCGAAGCCATGGGGGTCAGTGGTCGAACAACGAGCCCTGCGCCACGGCAGGCGCGCGCTCGATCAGCAGGAGCCGACGTTTGGTGTCGGTTCCACCGGGTGCAGAGAAGCCACCCATTCCGCCATCAGACGCCACCACGCGATGACACGGAACGATGATCGGCACGGGATTCCGGCCCAGCGCCTGCCCCACCTCGCGCGACCGCGCGACATCACCCAGGGCTCTGGCAAGCTCACCGTATGTTCGGGTGGCACCCGCGGGTATCGCCCGCGTGAGTGCCCACACCTCTTGCTCAAAGGGCGAGCCGGTCCCGACGTCTACGGGGATCGACGTGAGGTCAACAGCTGAGCCCCCCAGGTGAGCCTGCATGGCCTGAATGGCGTCGGCCACGAAGGGTGGAGGTGTCTCGAGCGTACTTTCGGGGTGCCGACGTCGTATCCGGCGACCCACCTCATCGGCTGGCTCGGCGGGAAGGACCACCTGGACGATCGCCTCACCACGCCAGGCAACCGCACAGAGGCCGATCGGAGTTTCGAAGGTGGTGAAGGCAACGCGCATGGGTATGGTCTTGTCTGCCCGGAATGGTGCTGAGGGAACGCGAGTCGGGCAACCCGAAAGCTGCGTTTTGCGGGCGAAGCCGGTAGACGCCATGGCAGTCGCGAGCCAGATTCGTCCCGTCTCTCTCCCGGCCCTCAGGCCGGGTGTGCCATCCGCTTCCTGCTACCGGCCTCACTCATGTCGCGTCCTCTTGGCGTTGGATTCATCGGATCGGGTTTCAACACACGTTTTCACATCGCGGCGTGGCGCGGAGTGCGCGACGGTGATGTGCTCGGGGTCTGGAGCCCGAACGCCAAGCGGGCGGGTGAAGCGGCCGCGCTGGCGCGCAGCCTCGATGTCGGGCAAGCGAAAGGCTACAAGAGTATTGCCGACATGGTCGCCGATCCCGCGATCGAGGCCATCTGGCTCTGCGGTCCCAATCAGGCGCGCATCGAAAACGTCGAGGAAATCGTCGACACCATCAAGCGGGGCAAGGGCGAGCTGAAAGGGCTGGCCGCAGAGAAACCCCTCGCCCGCAATGTGGCCGAGGCCCAGAAGGTGAAGAAGCTGGTGGAGTCGGTTGGCCTGAAGACCGGATACCTCGAGAATCAGTACTTCGCGCCGCACGTCGAGGCTGGCCGCAACCTGCTGTGGGCACGCGGGGCTGCCACCACGGGACGACCCTACCTGGCACGAGCAGCCGAGGAACACAGTGGGCCGCATGCACCGTGGTTCTGGCAGGGCAACCTGCAGGGTGGGGGGGTGCTCAACGACATGATGTGTCACTCGGCGCTGATCGTGCGGCACCTGCTCACGCGGCCGGGCGAGCCGCTCTCGACCGTGAAGCCGGTGGCCATTACCGGGCACATCGCCTCGCTCAAGTGGTCGCGCCCGCACTACGCCAAGGTGCTGCAGAAGACGATGAGCAAGGACCTCGACTACACAAAGAGACCGTCGGAAGACTTTGCCAGCGTCCTGATCGAATTCGAGACGGCCGATGGCACACGTGCCATTGGCGAGGCCACCACGAGCTGGAGTTTCGTCGGTGCCGGTCTCCGGCTGTCGGCTGAAATTCTCGGCCCCGAGTACTCGATGAAGTGGAACTCGCTTGATAGCGGACTGCAGCTCTTCTTCTCACGCGAAGTGCGCGGCAAGACGGGCGAAGATCTGGTGGAGAAGCAGAACGCGGAACAGGGCGTGATGCCGGTGGTTCCCGAGGAGCCGCTCGCGTACGGATACACGGGCGAAGACCGGCACTTCTGCCGTGTGTTTCAGGGGAAGGAAGAGGCCAAGCTCACCTTCGACGACGGGCTCGAAGTCGTGAAGATGCTGATGACGGCGTACCAGAGTGCGGAGCAGAAGAAGACGATCGCCTTTCCTCCGCGCGGCATCGACAAGTTTGTTCCCGCCGTCGCGCAGGGGACGTGGAAGGGGTAGAAGCGGAGGTACGGGAGGCACGAGAAGCACGAGAAGCACGGCAGGACCGCTGGCCGGTCGACATCACGAATCACCACCTCATGGATATGCATCACGCACGCGCGGTAGTGACTGCGGCTTTGCTGGCACTCGCTTCACCCCTTGCGGCGCAGCGGCCGCCATTGTCCGCTGGCGCGCGGGTGTATGTGCGCGTGGACACGAGCGTTGTCGCGCTGCTGAATGTGCGAGTCATTGATGGCACCGGGGCGCCGGCGCGTGAGAACCAGACCGTGGTTGTGCGCGACGGAAACATTGCGGCGGTGGGTCCGACGGCGTCGACGCCGGTGCCGGAGAACGCGGTGCGCATGGACCTCGCAGGCAAGACCGTGCTCCCCGGTCTGGTGATGGTGCACGAACATCTCTTCTACCCGGCCGGCCCCGGGTTGTACGGCAACTACACTGAATCGTTTGTGCGGTTGTACCTCGCCGGCGGCGTGACGTCGATGCGCACCGGCGGCAACATGAATGGCTACGCCGAGCTGAACATCAAGAAGGCCATTGATCGCGGCGACAAGGCGGGACCCTGGATTGACGCCACGGCGCCATACCTCAATGGGCCCAACACCTTCTCGCAGATGCAGACCCTGCGCACGCCCGACGAGGCGCGGCGCCATGTGAACTTCTGGGCCGATCAGGGCGCCACGTCGTACAAGGCGTACATGCAGATCTCGCGCGACGTGCTGCGGGCGGGAATCGACGAGGCACACAAACGCGGTCTCAAGGTGACGGGACACCTGTGCTCCGTGACCTATCGCGAAGCGGCCGACGTGGGCATCGACAACCTTGAACATGGATTCCTGGCGTCCACGGATTTCGTAACCGACAAGAAGCCTGACGAGTGCCCCGGGCAGGGACGTGGACAGCAGTCGGTGAATGCGCTCGACCCCGAGAGCCCGCAGGCCAAGGCGCTCATTGCTCATCTGGTGCAGAAGAAGGTGGCCATCACGAGCACGATGACCGTGTTCGAAACCTTCACGCCGGGGCGTCCCATGCCACCCGGCACCGATGTGCTGATCCCGCAGCTCAAGGAAACATTCGACCGGCAGTACTCGCAGGTGTCGCGAATGGCGCAGTCGATTTACACCACGCTGCTGCCGCGCGGCATGGCGCTCGAACGCGCCTTTGCGAAAGCCGGGGGATTGCTGATTGCGGGAACCGACCCCACCGGTGGTGGTGGTGTGATTCCCGGCTATTCCAACCAGCGAACGGTGGAGCTCCTGGTGGAGGGTGGGTTCACACCGGCCGAAGCCATTCGTGTGGTGACACTCAATGGCGCGACCTACCTCGGGCGTGCAGACCGGGTGGGATCGATCGCAGTAGGCAAACAGGCCGACCTCATGATTGTTGCCGGCAATCCGGCCGAACGCGTAAGTGACATTCGCAACGTTGAGCTGGTATTCAAGCAGGGGATCGGCTACGATCCGGCCAAGCTCATCGCGTCGGTGAAGGGGCAGGTGGGGCTGTGGTAGGGGCGGAGGAACGGGAAGCACGAGAGGCACGGGAAGCACGGCACACCGACGACGCACAACTCACTCAGTCAAGCTCAATGCAAAGAGATCGCCGAATCCCGCTGTTCGTGCTCTTCGTGCTTCCCGTGCTCCTCGTGCTTCCCATGCTTCCGTCCAATGCCCAAGGCACTCGCACGCAGTGCGCGCCCGGCAACGCCGGCATCAAGGTTCCCGAGGGCTTCTGCGTGCAGATCGTGGCTGACAGCGTTGGTCCGGCACGTCACGTGGCCGTGGCGCCTAACGGCGATCTCTTCGTGGCGCTGCGCAATGCCAACAAGGCCACGGGTGGGGTGCTCGCCCTTCGTGACGTCAACGGCGATGGCGTCGCCGAGACGAAGAAAACATTCGGCGTCGCAGGCGGGAGCGAAATCCGCTTCCACGACGGCCACCTCTACTTTGGCACCGACTCGGCCATCATTCGCTGGAAGATGGCGCCGGGCGCCATGGAGCCCGCTGGTGCACTGGATACCGTCGTCAGCGGATTGGTGTCGGAGCGCGGGCATCATGCCGCCAAGACCTTCGCCATCGGTGCCGACGGATGGATCTACGTCAACATCGGCGCGCCATCCAACGCCTGTGAAGCCAGACCTAACACACAGCAGTCGGAAGGGCGCAAACCCTGCCCGCTGCTCGACAACTCGGGTGGGGTGTGGCGCTTTGACTCGCGAAAGCTCAAGCAGCGTCAGTCTGATGGCGAGCGCTTTGCCACGGGTCTTCGCAACCTGATGGCGATCACCATGGATCCTTCCGGGCGCACCCTCTGGGCAGCGCAACACGGCCGGGATCTGCTCGCCGGCAATTGGGGCAAGAAGATCGCGATGTATACCGATGCCAAAAGCGCCGAGAATCCCGCCGAGGAGCTCTTTCGCATCGAGCAGGGGAAGGACTACGGATGGCCCTACTGCTACTACGACATCGACGCAAAGAAGAAGGTGCTGGCGCCGGAGTATGGCGGCGACGGCGTCAAACAGGAGCAGTGCGCGTCCAAGGGGCAGCCCGTCGCGGCATTTCCGGGTCACTGGGCGCCTAACGGGATTGTCTTCTCGTCAGGGTCGGCCTTTCCGGCTGCGTTTCGTGGTGGTGTCTTCATTGCCTTCCATGGCTCATGGAATCGTGCGCCAGCACCACAGGCCGGGTTCAACGTGGTCTACCAGCCGCTCACCGGTGGCCAGACCAGCGGTGCCTACACGGTGTTTGCTGATGGATTCCGCGGCGGGCCCACCGAGATGCAATACCGTCCCGCCGGCCTGGCCGTGGATCGCGACGGCTCGCTGCTCGTGGTCGACGACAAGGCGGGCCGCATCTACCGGATTCGCTGGGTCGGTCGGTAGCGGCGTTCCTGCTTCCTGGTCCGGCGGCCGCTCCCCCCGGACCTGATCCGGGGCAGACCTTTGTCAGGGAACCAGCCCGCTTCGCCGGAACCGGCCTGTGACACGCAGGTGACCCGATTGCGACGTGGGGACGCATCTTTCCGGTACTTCGTCCACGGCGCTCATGCGATTCATCGGTACACTGCTCCTCTGCTTCCTTGCACTCGGCACCCCAGTGCTCGCCCAGGGGCGCACGCGTAATGTTGTGCTGATCGTGACCGATGGTTTGCGCTGGCAGGAGGTGTTCCGCGGCGCGGAACGCGCACTCATCTCCGCCAAGCCGGGTGGTGTGCGCGATACGACCCTGATGCTTCGCCGCTACTGGCGTGATGACATCGCGGCCCGCCGTCAGGCGTTGCTCCCCTTCTTCTGGAGCACCATTGCCACGCGTGGCGTACTCCTTGGCAGCCAGGACCAGGGGAACACCGCGTCCATCACCAACACCATGAAGTTCTCGTACCCCGGCTACAACGAGATCTTCACCGGGGCGTTCGATCCGGCGATCAACAGCAACGACTATCCGCCCAACCCGAATGTGACGGTCTTCGAGTGGCTGGCGCGCAAGAATGCCTACAAGGGGAAAGTTGCCGGTATTGCCACCTGGGACGCCTTTCGCCGCATCTTCAACAAGGGCCGAGCCGGCATGGATGTGATCGATGGATGGGACACGCCCTTTCCCGGTGCGACCAGCCCGCGCCAGGTGACCATCAACGACTTCTATCGCACGACGGTCCAGCTCTGGGAGAACAACGCCTTCGACGCCCCCATGCATCTGGTGACCAAAGAGTACATCGCGACCAGAAAGCCGCGTGTGCTCTTTGTGGGGTACGGCGAAACCGACGAATGGGCACATGCCGGCGCGTATGACATGGTGCTGCAGTCTGCCAACCGCGTGGACGGCTTCATCAAGGACCTCTGGGACACGATGCAGAGCATGCCCGAGTACAAGGACAACACCACCTTCATCATCACCACCGACCATGGACGCGGTGATGGCGCCGAGGAGTGGAAGAACCATGGCGAGAAGGTCGTGGGCGCCGAACACATCTGGATGGCAATCCTCGGCCCCGACACGCCAGCGCTGGGCGAGGTGAAAGAGGGCGATCGGTCAACGCAAAGCCAGATCGCCGCGACGATCGCGGCGTTACTGGGCGAGGACTACAATCGCGATGCGCCCAAGGCCGGGGCGCCGTTGCGCGGTTTCATCGGCGGCAAGGCGCGGTAAACACCGCCGAAGCCTCTCCGGGATCTCGCCCAACGCGCTGCTACTCGTAGCGCAGGGCTTCGACCGGGTCGAGTCGCGAGGCGCGGATGGCGGGGATGGTGCCGAATGCGATGCCCGTCACGGCGCTCGCCGCGAGGGCCGTGATGATGATGCTTCCCGGCAACGTCGCGGGAATGGGGCTCGCTGTGCGGATGATCCACGCCAGCGCTCCGCCTAACGCCAGCCCGATCATCGCACCAATGCTGGTCAGGGTCGATGCTTCCACGAGAAACTGCCACCGAATAGTCCCCGCCGTTGCGCCGAGCGCCTTACGCACCCCGATCTCCCGCGTGCGCTCGGTGACTGAAATGGTCATGATGGCGACCACACCCACACCGCCGACCAGCAGCGCCACGGCCGAGAGCGCGAGCCCCACGGCGAAAATCGCCCCGAAGAGCTGGTCAAACGTCTCGAGCAGTCGATCCTGCTCGACGAGATAGAAGGTGTTGTTGGTACCGGGCTTGAGGCCGCGACGGGCCCGCAGCGATGCCGTCACCAAATCCATGACCTCGCTTTGCGATGCTGTGGCCTGCGGCCGAACCATCAACGTCAGACCACCCCGGTAGAGATCGAGCTGGCGCACCCCCGATTGCAACGGCAGAATCGCGCGCGGCGTATCGGGTCCCTTGCCCTCGAGGGTGCGAAGGAAGCCTGCTTTCGGGTTGTAGATGCCGATGACCGTGAAGGGCTGGCCGGCGATCATCACCTGCTTGCCAATAGGCTCGCTGTCGCCGAAGAGCTGCGCCTTCAGCGTGTCGTTCAGCAGCACCACCGGCTGTCCGGCGTCATACTCGGCGCGGGTAAAATTGCGTCCCGGCGCGATGTCTGATGTGTTGATCTCCGGCCATTCGGGGCTGTAGGCGTCGTAGCTGACGTTCTCCAGCCGGTTGTTACGGTACGCGAAGGCCGCCGATCCGCCGAGCATTCCAATGGTGCCCTGCACACCAGGGATGCGCTTGATGATGTCCCATTCCGCAAAGGAGATCGGCGGGTTGCGGCGATCGGGACACTTCTCGTCGGTGCCATCACACCCACCGATGCCATTGCTGCGCCGCTGCACAATGAACGTCGTGGCGCCAATCGACTCGAGGTCCTGCTGAAATGAGCCGCGTATGCCGTTGACGACGGCGCCCATCGCCACCACCACAAACACGCCAACGGCGACACCGGCAATCGTGAGCGCGGCGCGCACCTTGTTTTCGCGAATCGCATCGAAGGCCATGCCGACACCTTCGAGTACCAGGAGGATGGAATTCATCACTTATTCCGAGCGCAACGCGGCAATGGGGTCGAGACTGGCCGCGCGACTGGCGGGATACACGCCAGCGCCGATGCCCACCACACCGCCGGTGAGCAGCGCGGCGACGATTGACCAGGGCGCGACGGCGGCGGGAAGCGGCGAAAAGGCACTGATCAGCTTGGCGAGCCCGATGCCAAGCCCGATGCCGATGGCTGCGCCGAGGATGCTGAGCGTGGTCGCTTCGACCAGGAACTGCCGGAGGATGTCGGTGCGGCGCGCGCCTAACGCTTTCCGCACGCCGATCTCGCGTGTGCGTTCGGCCACGGCCACGAGCATGATGTTCATGATGACCATCGCGCCGACGATAAGGCTGATGGCGGGGAGTGCGGTGCCAAACAGAACCAGTCGCCCTTTCAGTTCCTTGATGAAACCGAACGCTCCGTCCTGCGTGACGAGGCCAAAGTTGTCCGGTTCACCGGCACGCAGACCCCGCAGCGAGCGCAAGGCGCCGCGTGCGGCTTCGATGCCATCCTGCAGGTCTTCGGCACGCGCGGCCTTGACCACGAGCGACGAAACATCCTTTGCGGGGCGAATGATGCGGCCCATCGGTGATGTGTACGGAGCCACCGCAAGGCGATCGAGGCTGAAGCCGAAGACGGAGCCCTGTTTTTCGACGACGCCGATGACGGTAAAGGGCACTCCCTGCACGCGAAGGGTTCGGCCCTCGGGGTCGAGCCCCGGGAAAAAATGCTCGGCCACTTCGGTCCCGATCACAATGACTGGCGATCCGGAGCGAACTTCCTGGTCGTTGAAGGGACGTCCCTTATCGACCTTGTAATTCTTGATGTCGAAGTAGCCGGCGTCCGAGGCGACGGTCTGGATCTGTCGCGGCCGGGTTCCCGGGGTCGACGCGTATTTGAAGGTTTCGCTGGTGATCGTCGATTTCATGGACGACGGGATCGCGGCGCGCACCGCCTCCACGTCGGACATTTTCAGCAGAGGGCGCCGCTGGGCGGCCCGGAAGTCGGTGTCGCGATTGCCGCCCGGACCCACGTTATCGAATCGCCGGACCGTGAAGGTGTTGGTGCCAAGGAGACGCGAGGCAAAGTCCTCCTCGACGTAGCGCCCCATGCCTTCGACAATCGAAACGACGGCGATCAGGAACATCACGCCGATCGTCACCCCCAGGAGGGTAAAAAAACTCTTGAGTTTCTGGACCCTGAGCTGGGACAGGGCCAGGCCGATTGCTTCACGGAGACGCATGGTCCCAACCTAACGTCCGCGCGTCTCCGCTTGTGCCCGCCACCTCGCTACAGACTCCAGCCGCTCCGGTACGTGGGCATCACCCATTCGGACGGAATGCCGGTGGTGAGGAGCGCGCCGGTTTCCGGGTTCAGCCGGATGGTGCGACCCGACCTGACCGCGAGGTTGCCGAGGACGATCATTTCGGTCAGCGGACCGGAGTAGCCCGAGAAGTTGGAGCCAGGCTGCGTGCCGGCCCGGATCCCCGAAGTCCATTCCTTGAAGACCCCTTCGGTGCGCGGGTACTTGATTGGCGGCATCGCCTTGGCGAGGGCTTCCTGCTTGACCGGATCGCAGAGCTGGGGGTTCGCGCCGTAGGTTCCGGCGATGAGGCAGCCCTTGTCTCCAATCCAGAGCTGCCCGCCTTCGGGGTCAGGCACCCAGTTTCTGAGATCGCCGTATTCCTCCGGTCGCGCCGGGAACTGACTACCATCGCGCCACACTAGCGACACTGCCGGGCGTCTTCCACGGGCAGCGAACTCATATGTGATGCGCGACATCTTGGGCGCCGTCTCAGGGAAGAGCGCCGTCGACTCGGGGATCACCTGCGTCGGGTACTTCAGATCGAGCACCCAGTAGGCGGCGTCCATGATGTGGCAGGCCATGTCGCCCATGGCCCCGGTGCCAAAGTCCCACCATCCCCGCCAGTTGAAGTGTGCGTATGCGGGGTGCCAGGGCCGCGTCGCAGCGGGGCCGAGCCAGAGGTCCCAGTCGAAGGTGGGAGGGACGTTGTGCATTTCGCTGGGCCGGGTGATCCCCTGCGGCCAGATGGGTCGATTGGTCCAGAATTCGACACGCGACACGGTCCCAATCGCACCCGACTCCACAATTTCGCGAATCTGACGGATGCCTTCGCCGGCATGGCCCTGGTTACCCATTTGCGTCATCTGCTTCGGTCTGCGGGCGGCCTCGGCCTTGATCGCGCGCACCTCACCCACGGTACGTGCCAGCGGCTTCTGCGTGTACACATGTTTCCCGGCCTTGAGCGCCAGCATGGTCGCCGCGGCGTGCGAGTGATCAGGTGTGGAAATGGTCACCGCGTCGAAGTTGCCCGCTTCTTTGGCAAAGAGCTCGCGATAGTCGGCGTACAACTTGGCGTTGGGCCAGTTCCGTCGTGCGCGATCGAGGTTGTTGCTGTCGATGTCGCAGAGGGCGTAGATGTTTTCGTAGGACACGCCACGCACATCGTTGAAGCCCATCCCACCGACACCGATGCAGGCCACATTGAGCGTGTCGCTTGGCGCACGGTAGCCGCGGCCAAGCACGTGGCGCGGCACGATGGTGAAGGCGTAGGCGCCGGCGGTGGCTTTGCTGACGTCGGCGAGGAAGGTGCGGCGACTGGTCATGGCGAGTTGATGGAGAGGTGATCAGGCCGTGGCGGACGCTGACACTTTCGGGCGGAACAAGACGAGGAAGACGACAAACACCACGGCGGCCATCATCGCGGGGTTGAGCCAGATGGCGTTCCAGTCATGCGTTACCGGAATACAGCCCGTGGTACCGGCGGGGCACGCGGCATTCACCGTGGAGTACTTGTTGACCACAGCGCCCGAGACAAACGCTCCGACAAAGTAGCCCAGTCCGTTCGTGACGAAGTTGATGAAGCCCTGGGCCGCGGCGCGGATTTTCGGGCCAGCTTTTTCGTCCGTGTATATCTGGCCACTCACAAAGAAGAAGTCATAACAAATGCCGTGCAGCAGGATGCCGGCATAGAGCAGCCACATTCCCGAATCGACATTGCCCTTGGCGAACGCGAGATAACGCAGCGACCAGGCAATCATCCCCATCAGCATGATCTTCTTGATGCCAAGCCGCGTCAGGAAAAGCGGGAGCAGCAGCATGAAGCCGATCTCGGACATCTGACCGAAGGTCTGGATGAACGCGGGGTTCGGCGCCTTGATCTCGTTGAGGAAGGGGTTGGCGAAGGTGTAGTAGAACTGCAGTGGGATGCAGAGCAGGAACGACCCAACCGTGAAGATCAGAAAGTCGCGATCCTTCAGGAGCTGCAACGCATCGAGACCAAACGCATCGCGCACCGAGAACGGGGCGCCGGCATTCTTCGGCGGTGTGTGCGGGAGGGTGAGGGCAAACACACCCATCAGCAGCGAGCCGATAGCGGCCACCAGCATTGGCGTCGACTGGGCGTCGGCCTTGAGCACGCGGCCCACGATGATGCCGGCCACAATCCAGCCGATGGTGCCGAGCACGCGGATCAGCGGAAAGTCCTTCGCCGGATTCTGCACGTGGTGGAACGAGATCGAGTTGGTCAGGCTCAGCGTCGGCATGTAACACAACGCGTAGAGGATGAGGACCGGGTAAAAGACCGTGAAGCTCGATTGCCTCGACAGGAAGTACATCACCGCGGCCCCAACGATATGCAGCAGGGCGAGGAGTTTCTCCGACGCGAAGAAGCGATCGGCGATCATGCCGACAAAAAATGGCGAGACCAGCGCGGCAATCGCCGTGGCGCCGTACGCGGCCCCGATCTGGCCGTCCGTGAAACGCAGCGTCTGGCCCAGGTAGGTACCCATCGTGACAAACCAGCTGCCCCAGATGAAGTACTGGAGCAGCATCATGATGGAAAGCTTCGTGCGGACGTTCATGGAAGGGTGTGATGGGGTTGATCGTGGGACATCACTTCAGTTCCCGAATCCTCATGTTGCGGTACGCGACCCAGTCCCCGTGGTCCTGCAGGCCGATGTACCCGGAGCGTGCGCGACCATACGTGGGCCACTCCACGAACTTGCTCGCCTTGACCTTCGCTTCCCACTCGGGGGACCAGAGCTCGTAGTCCACCACCTTCTTGCCGTTGAGCCAGTGCTCCACGTGCGCCCCTCGCGCGACGATCCGCACGCTGTTCCATTCGCCGATGGGACGTGTGGCGTCGCGTGGGGCGCCATGCAATGCGTAGTTCGCCCCGGCGACCGTGAGCTCGGTCTTGTTGTCGGGATGCCGCTCGTTGTCCAGCACCTGCATCTCGGGGGCACCCTCGAAGATGCGTTTCACCTCTTCGGTGGCCCTGTAGAAGATGCCGCTGTTGCCCACGGGCTTGAGCATCCACTCCAACTCCAGCTCGAAATCGCCGAAGGCCTGCTTTCCATAGATGATGTCGCCACCAAGGCCCACCCGGGTGAGCGCTCCATCCACCAGGCGCCAGCCCGCGGGGAGTGTTTTCTGCCGGAATCCGCGCCACCCGCTCGCGGACTCGTCGAGGAGGTTGATCCACGGCGCCGGTTGCGATTCAGTCATGGGCGGCCGTGCATCAGAAGCAGGCTGAGCTACAGTGGCTTTCGCGGCGACGGCGACCAGCAGTACCGCTGAATAGACGAGGCGCATGGGGGAATGGGGCGGGCGGGAGCACGGCGCGCCAACGTAGGGCGACTGGGCGCTGGGGGGAAGCCCTCTGCCTTGGTATCATATGGAACCTCTCATCCCCGCCCGATGCCCCACGCCCCGCGTGTCAGCCCGATGATGGTCCGCTTTGGAGTGTGCGTGTTTGCTCTTGGCGCTTGCGCCACCAATCCCGTGACCGGCCGCCGGGAACTGGCCCTCGTCTCCGAGTCACAGGAAGTCGCCATGGGTCTCGAGGCCGCCAAGGACGCCGCCCGCCAGATGGGGGTGTATCCCGACTCGGGGCTGCAGTCGTACGTGCAATCGTTAGGTATGCCGATGGCGCGCGCCTCCGAGCGCCCCTCGCTCCCATGGTCGTTCACCGTCATCGACGATCCCGCGGTGAATGCCTTCGCGCTTCCCGGAGGGCCGATTTTCGTGACGCGCGGCATTCTCGGCTACATGAACTCCGAAGCGCAGCTGGTGTCGGTGCTGGGTCACGAGATCGGTCACGTGACGGCGCGCCACTCCGTGAACCAGATGTCCAAGGCACAACTCACCCAGGGGCTTTTTGTCGGCGCCATGATCCTGCGCCCGGAGCTGCAGCGTTTTGGCGATCTCGGGGGGCAGGCACTCGGCCTCATGTTCATGAAGTTCGGGCGAGACGACGAAACGCAGTCCGACGACCTGGGCTTTCGCTATATGACGAAGGCATCGTTCGACCCCGCCGAAATGACGGAGATGTTTCGCACGCTCGATCGCACCAGCGGGGGCGGTGAACGCACGCCGGAGTGGATGTCCACGCACCCGAACCCCGGGAATCGTGTTGCCAAGACGCAGGAGCGGATTGCCGCGTGGACACGTCCCACAGGACCCCTCACCGTCAATCGCGACCGATTCCTCCAGCGCATCGACGGGATGGTCTTCGGTGACGACCCGCGTCAGGGGTACTTCACGCAGACCGTCTTCTATCATCCCACGCTCAAACTGCGACTCGACTTTCCTGCAGGCTGGCGCACACAGAACCAGGCCGAGCAGGTCGCGGCCGTGAGTGCGCAGCAGGACGCCATCATGGTCATGACGCTGGAGGGTGCTACGACCCCGCAGCAGGCGATGGCCAAGTTTGGCGCGCAGCAGGGGTTGCAGATGTCGGCTTCGTCCGGCGCGGCCATCAACGGGCTCCCGGCCGCCAGCGCGCAGTTCCAGGCTCAGACACAACAGGCCGTCATTCAGGGCTGGGTGACCTTTGTGCAGCTCGAAGGAACGACCTATCGCCTCCTCGCGTACACGGACCAGCAGCGATTCAATCAATACGACCGAATCTTCCGCGCGTCGCTGAGTTCATTCCAGCGGCTCACCGATCCGGCGGCGCTGAGCGTGAAACCTGCGCGGCTCCGTCTCGTTCGGCTCACGTCGGGCATGACGTTGTCGCAGTTCAATCAGCAGTACCCATCGGTCATCCCCATCGAACAACTCGCCGTGATCAATGGGGTGGATGCAGCCACGGCGACTTTCCCGTCCGGCGCATGGGTCAAGCGCGTCGTGATTCAGTGATCCAGCCTCACCTCCCAACACCCCAAAGGAACTCCATGACGAAAGGTCTGACCGCGATGGCATTGGCGGCCACACTCGTCGCCGCTCCTGGCGCCGAAGCACAGCGTGCCGCGCCCAACTCGCTCCGGTCTGGAGCAGTACCCAATCGCCTGCCGCAGCAAACGAAGCCCCGCACCAACCCAACGTTCACCCTTCATGCGGGCATCGCTACCGGCGACAATAGCCTGGATGTTGGCATCATGGTCGGTGCCTCGTTTGGCTGGGATCTCAAAGGTCTGCCGATCGACCTGCGTTTCGATCCATCCCTGGCCCGCTACGGCGGTGGCGACGGCAACGTCGACCTCAGCTCGATCCTGCTCGGCATTCCGGTCGCTGCGGAATACGCCTTCACGACGACGGGTAAGGCAAAGCCCTACATCATGGGTGGGGTTGGCATGTACTACAACCGTGTCAACGTCGAGGTGAACACACCAGGTTTCGGAGTCGATGGCGATGCCAGCGACACAGACCTCGGGATCGCGTTTGGGGGCGGGGTGCGCTTCAATGAGAAGTTCGGCATCGAGGGGCGGGTGATCGACGTCAACAGCTTCACCACGCTCCCCATCCTTCTGACCATTCGTTTCTAAGCGGTTGAGGTGCGCAGGGCCCCCTTTTCGGGGCCCTGCGTCCATGAGGCGAAAGAGGCTGTGCATTGCGCAAGAGACCTTGCACGATGCCGACAGTGGGGTGCCGGAGGGTTGGTAGGCAGGTTGCTCCGTGTTCACCGAAAATGAGAAGCGCAGTCGGTCGAAGTGGCCTGATGCGGCAAAGTGCTCGCGAGCGGGCTCGGCTATTCATGCCGTTGGGGACCTGGGTTGCACGTGGTTTGTGACGTGGCCCACGCCCTGCCTTAGAGGGGAGTGCAGCACAGACCCCCAACGGATACTCACCGATGCGATACACCCTGAAGCGTCTCCCGAAGCTGGCGAAGTTCGCCGTCATCATCACGATCGCGGCTTGCGCCGACCAGGCGCCGATGGCGCCGGCAGCTTCGCCCGAGATCGCGGCGCCGGCCCTCCCCACCCTGGTCGCGCAGCAGGCCATCGTTGCAGAAGAGAGCAACGCTCCCGTGCCAGTGGATCCACGACACGCGACTTCGGCGATGACGTATCCGGCTGGGGCTGTGACCTACCAGGTCACTTTCTCGGCCACCACCAACACGACCGTCACGTTCGGGTCGCACATGGTGAACTTCCCGATGTACACCATCTGCAATCCGGCGGTCAGCTCATATGGACCGTCGACCTGGCAGAGCTCCTGCACCAAGCTCACCGGCAACATCACGATCACAGCCACCACCTGGAAAGACTCGCAGGGTCGTCCGCAGATCGACTTTGCCAACGCCATCCGCTTCTACCCCAACTACAACGGGCAGCTGCCGGCGATCTACCTGATGGACCCCTCGGCGTCGCTCTCGAGCTGGAGCCGGGTGGACTACTGTGTCACTTCGAGTAGCTGCGTCAACGAAGCGGCAACGGACGCGGTACTGGTGACGCGGCGTGATCCCGCCAACGGCTGGTTGTACCGCATCATCCGCCACTTCTCGGGTTACAACGTCTGGGCCTGAGTCGCTGCGGTTCACCAAACAACAACGCCCCGGGCAAATGCCCGGGGCGTTGTGCGTTGTGGCGACCGACCTAACGACGAGGCCGGCCGGTTGGCGCGTTGAGCCGGGTCTTGGTCCAGATGACAATGGCGGCACACGAGGAGGACCCCGCCTGCTGGAACTGCGATGGAACCGAGGTGCCGTTGTAGACCTCAATGGCACCCACTTCCCAGGGCGGTACGATGCGGTCGACGTCACCCGGGAATACGGCTTCCCACACCGCACCATCGACGAAGTACTTCACGCAGCCCCCCATGGCGTTTCGGCTGCTTTGCACCACGTAATCATTGCCTGACGGGACGACACGAATCCCCGGAATGGTACGGAAGACGTCGGTCAGGAGGTTGGGCGCGCGTTTGGAGATGTCGTCGCCATTCACGAAGTAGCCGAAGCCGGCCTTCTTGCGCTGGGTGAACCCGACCTTGTCGAGTCCGGCATCCGCGGTGGCTTCCACCTTCACTTCGGCGAGCACCTGTGCGGCCCGCGACATGGTGATCTCGGAGCGTGCCGCCATCCGGGTGGTGAGTTCCACCGGCTGCTCGACCGGGGCAAACCCGATCTGCCGCACTACCACCGTTTGTGTGCCGGACGGGAGAGAATCGATCCGGAATTCGCCACCGGCACCGGTGAGTGTCATGCCGCGGGTTCCTGACACGTCGACACGCGCACCTACAATGGGAGTGCCTGCCGCATTCAGCACACGGCCGGTGAGCACGGCACTTCCCGCCTGGATGGTCGCCGCCGAAAACGACTTGCCGACATTCGTTTCCTTGGCTCGCGCGGCAGCGCTGTCGCCCTTGGCCACGGCCACGGTGTTGGCATTGCCGATCTTGAGCCCCTGCACAATGAGCGGCGTTCCTTCCATCTTGAGCCGCACTTCGGAGGTTGTAACGCCCTTCATCTGCGCTTGCAGTGTTCCCTCGAACTGCAGTGGCAGCCCGCAGATGCGATACACGCCGTCATCCCCGGTGAGCCCATCCCGCAGGCGCGGCACTCGCCGCAGGTTGGCGTTGATCGACATCTCTTCCCACGCCACCGACACCCGCGCCCCCTTGACGGGCTCGTCGGTGTCGGCGTCGAGCAGGCGGCCAATGACGGCGCCGGGACCGAGTGCGCGACGCGCGGCAGGGCACGACGCTTCGACCAGGGCACCACCCGAGGGAATGGACAGCTGCACACTCTCCACCGCCTGATCCGCGAGCTGCAGCTCATTGGTGAGCATCTGCATGCCTAACGAATCGAGCAGGTCGTGCATCACCCGCACGCGATACGTGCCCGGCGGGATACTGTCGACTCGGAACACTCCCTTGTCGGTGGTGATGGCGCGGCGAGTCGTCCCTTCCACCGCAACGGTGGCGCCCGCCAGCGGCGCCATGTGCACCGAATCAAAGACACTGCCAAAGAGCACCGCCGCCGGCACACGCGGCGGAGGAGCTTCTGCGGCAGGGGTCGCGGCTTTGGTACTGTCGGCCGTCTTTTTTGTTGTGTCGACCTTTGGGGGCGGAGCCGCCGTCCGTCGAGGTGGTGGGGCCCGCCTGGGTGGTGGGGTCTGCGCATCGACGCCCGCGCTGAACGCGAGCAGGCCAAGACACGCCGAGAGAGGGATGCGGAATCGAACGCTCATTGCTGGACCTGGTGTGACGGAACGTCTTGCCGGAGCGGAAGATACGCCGCCGGGCGCGGGTGCCGGAATGGCAGCGGAGCCCCGGCGGAGCGTATCCTACCCTTGGTCAGCCCCGAAGTCGCACCCCGTTGGAGTCCTTGCCGGCCCAAAGGCACCAGGTGCCGCCGCACTTCTTGATTGTCCACGGTGTGCCTTCCTGATCGCGGAGCGAGCTGCGCATGACGAAGGAGGTGTCAGAGATCGCCTCCAGCGTAAAGTTGTGCCCTTCGTAACGTCCCCTGAGTGTATCCCCGGCCGCGGTGAGCCGAAGGAGACCGGCGCGGGTCATGTAATCTCCGGCGAGGGTCGCGGCGTAGGCAAGCGCGAGCCTATGCGTGCCCGGAGCCACTGGTGGTGGGGCGGGGGCGTTTTGATAGGGAGCGGTCGGCGCTCCGGCGAGCGCCTTCACCAGGTTCTGCATCAGCTGGACCTTCCCGTAGTCCACCAGGTTGAAGACGATCGCGATTCCGGTCTTCTGACTGGGGATGAGGAGGAACAGCGAGCCCATCGAGATGACACTCCCTCCCTTCATCACGACCTGGATGCCACCCATGTCGTGCACCTCCCACCCAAGACCGTAGGTGGTCGGCCCCCCCAGCTCGGACTCGGCGGGTTGTTGTGGGCGAAGAATCTCGGCGACGCTGGCCGGTGAGATCACGGCGGTACCGCTCGCCGATTTGCCGCCATTGAGCATGGCCATGAGGAGCCGACCTGCATCTCCCGAGGTGGACGAAATCATGCCGGAGCCCGTCCACTCCCGACCGAGCGCCGGAGGCATGGCCACCGGCTTGCCATCCAGCCCTTCGCGATACCCCAGCGACCGGTTGCCGACGCGCCAGAAGTATCCGGTGGAGTGTCGCATGCCTAACGGTCCGAACATGCGGTCGTCGAGGTACTGCTCGAACGACAGGCCGCTGGCATCCTGCACCACCAGCGAGGCCAGCGAGAAACCGCGGTTGGAGTACTGGTATCCCTTGCCCGGTTCGAAATCGAGCCGCCGCGGGAGCATGTCATCGCGCACGATCCGCTCGAGGGCGTCAGGCAGTGTGTCGGGGTTGTCGAAGGGGTCACCGGAGAACCCGGACGGAATCCCTCCAACGTTGGTGAGCAGGTGCCGGATCGTCTGCTGGCCAAAGCGCCGGTCGACGGGTGCCGACACCGTCACTTCGCGCGCTGTGGCGGAATCGCCGCCGCGCGCAGGCGCCCCGAAAATGCGCACATACCGTGTCACCGAGGAATCGAGCGCGATCTTCCCCTCGTCCTGCAGCTGCATGAGGGCAAAGGCGGTGAAGGTCTTGCTGGTACTCCCGATGACGACGGGGGTGGAGTCCGTCATCGGCACCTGCTTTTCCAGGTTGGCGAATCCGTAGCCTCGGCTATGGATGACCGAGTCATTGCGAACGATGGTGATGGCCAGGCCCGGGACCTTGCCGTCGCGCATGGCGTCAGCGACGAGGGAGTCGACCTTGGTGTTGAAGGGTGACTCGGCGGTGGGCGTTGTTTCGGGGCCGGCACAAGCGGCCAGGATAAGAAGCAGGGAGGCGGGCATGAGTCGCATGTCGCGTAATCTCACGCCCGCGCCGGGACAGAGGGAGGGTCGGTTACCGCGTCCCGGAAACGTTGACACTCGGTGCCGCCGCCAGGCCCCGGATGAATTCCCGGAGCGGCATCCCGCATACCGCCTGTCATCTCCCCTCTGCCCTCTGCCGTCTAATGCTTCTCCTCAAACGGGCTGCTCGCCGCACCAGTACCGCTCGTACGTTCGACCTTGAGACGCTGCCTGACCGTCTTTCCATTCTGGATAACCGACACCAGATACTCTCCCGGCCCAACCGTGGGTGCCTGAGGACGCCCCTGAAATATCTGGAAGGCGTTTTGTCCCGGTGGCGCCAGGGCCTGGATGATCTGGAATGCGACATTGGGGTCTGTGATGCCAGCTTGTGCCGCCATCCCGGCGGCCGCACCACCACCACCGGGCCGACCCATCGCCACCTGCTCACCCGGTCGCGCATTAAATCGCTCGGCTGCACTCGCCGGTGTTGGCCCGGCTCCTCCGCCAAACGCGCCCCCAAAAGCCTGCATCATCTGCTGCATGTCACCGCCTTCAATCATGCGGCGGAAGTTGCGCACCGCCATGGAGTCCATGCCGCTCTTCTGCAGTGAATCGAAGACAAAAGCCCGGCGATTGGCCGCGACCGCCGAGTCACGCTTCTGCGACGGGCTCAACGGCTTGGCAGGAGGTGCCTTGCCGCGGAAATCCCAAACCACCTTGTGCATGCCAAGACTTGATGAGCCCGTGAGCGTGCGGAGGGTGTCACCGGTGACATCCTGGATGACAATGCGGGTGGGCGAGTTTCCGCGTGCACTCAAGCGATAGCTGATCTCCGCGCCGTACGTCGGCACCGGAAGCCCGAACCAGAGGTGTCCATACGACGCGCCGCCGGGGCCCTGGCCCTCGATGGGTGGTTCGCCCCACTGGTGGGCCACGCGAGGTTCGAAGAGATGGACATCATTGGCCGCGACGGTGGCGTTGAGCTGCTGCAGCGGTGCGATGTCGACGATCCAGAGCGCTCGTCCATGGGTCGCCGCAATCAGCTCCCGGTCACGCGGATGGATCTTGAGGTCATTCACTGGCACCGTCGGAAGGCCGGTCATGAACTTCTGCCATGAGCGCCCCAGGTTGGCCGAGACGTACACGCCAACATCG
Source organism: uncultured Gemmatimonadota bacterium (assembly GCA_902826615.1). Lineage (GTDB taxonomy): Bacteria > Gemmatimonadota > Gemmatimonadetes > Gemmatimonadales > Gemmatimonadaceae > RBC101. The sequence continues at coordinate 56,006 of CADEFN010000001.1, read as the reverse complement.
GTGCCTACAAAGAGGAGATCTCGATTGACGGGATCCTGCTTGATGACGTGCACAAAGTCGGGTCCGTCCGAGGGCAGGTTGGCGGCGATGGAGCTGAACGACTTGCCTCCATCCCGTGTGATGAAGACGTACGGCTTGAAGTCACCCACGCGGTGGTTGTCGAAGGTGACGAACCAGGTGGACGAGTCGTGCGGCGACGCCTCGATCTCGCTCACGTACACGTTAGGCGGCAGACCGGGGAAGTTCTTCGAATGTTCTTCCCACACCCCACCATCGTTCCGAGTGCTCCAGACCCGGCCGTCATCGGTGCCCGCGTAGAGCAGCCCAGGTCGCAGGGGTGATTCGGCGATCGACACAATCGTTCCGTAGGTCTCGGCGCCGGTGTTGTCGGGGGTGATGCCGCCGGTCGTGCGCGTGGACACGCGGATCTTCATCGTGTCGGCGTACGAGAGCTCGGGGGAGATGGGATACATCTCGTCGCCGCGCCTGGTGGACTTCATCACACGGTTGGCGCCCATGTACAACGTGGCGTTGCTGTGCGCCGAGATGATGAATGGGGTATTCCAGTTCCAGCGGAGGTCGAGCCCGGCGGAGTCGGCCTTCTGCCTCACTTTGAAATCGGCGATGCGTTTTTTCATCGCCGAGGTTTCGGGGACCATGGTGTCGCCGCGGGCCACGATGATCGAATCTTCCCACATCATCCACGTCGTGCGCCACACCGGCTTGGCGAGTGCGACGCGTTCGCCGGTGGCGAGGTTGACGCGGCCGATGTTCCCGCCCTGCGATTCGGAATAGATCGTGTTGGGGTCCGTGGGGTCCTGCTGCGTGACGAAGCCGTCGCCGCCCCCGACCACCTTCCACATCGCGTTGGTGATCGCTCCACTCTTGCGGCGGCTCGGGCCACACCACGAGCCGTTGTCCTGCAAGCCGGCACAGACGTTGTAGGGCACGGCCATGTCGAACGACACGTTGTACGGCTGCCCGATGGCAAAGGTGTTCGGAAAGATGTAGCTGCCACCCTGGTCGAAGCTGATCCCGACTCCGCCGTCGTTCCCGACCACCATGCGATCTGGGTCCACCGGATCGATCCACATTCCGTGGTGGTCGACGTGGATGCCAACCGTGGCGTTCATCGCCGCCTTGCCACCATCGTTGGAGACCTTCACCGGCGTCGATGACCAGTACACCCGGTTCGGGTTCTTCGGGTGCACGCGGACCTGCGAGTAGTAGAAGGGGCGGGTGTTCTCGTTGTTGGTGCGGGTCCAGGTGACGCCACCATCTTCGGATCGGTAGAGACCCGAGGGGCGTGTCTGGGCGGCCTTCTTCGGCGCCCCCTTCGGCAACACGTTAGGCATCGTGTCGGCTTCGACCATCGTGTACATCACCTTCGGGTTCGAGGCGGCGATGGCGATGCTGATCCGGCCTTTCATCGATTCCGGGAAGCCGTTTCCCTTGACCTCGACCCAGGTGCGTCCGGCATCGGTGGACTTCCAGAGGGCCGAGCCCGGCCCGCCGGACTGCAGGGAGTAGGGCCCGCGCACCCGTTCCCAGCTGGCCGCCCACACCACATCGGGGTTGGATGGGTCGAGGGCCACATCAACCATGCCGGCCTTGTCGGAGACAAACTTCACCAGCTCCCACGATGTGCCACCGTCGGTGGTCTTGTAGAGTCCGCGTTCCTTGTTGGCGTTCCAGATCGCGCCTAACGCGGCAACGTACACGACATTGGGGTCGGTGGGATGCACCACAATGCGGCCGATCGCCTGGGTTTTCTCCAGCCCCATCACTTTCCACGTCAGCCCACCGTCTGTGGACTTGTAGACGCCGCCGCCGGGCGAGATGGAGTTGCGCGAATTCGGCTCGCCCGTGCCGGCCCAGACCTGCATGGTGTCACTTGGGGCAATGGCCAGGTCGCCCATCGAAATGACCCGCTGGTTGTCAAAGACCGGGCGGAACGTCACGCCGTTGTTGGTGGTCTTCCAGATCCCTCCGGCCGCCGCGGCCACAAAGAAGGTCTTGGAGGGCGAGGGAATTCCCTCAACGTCGGCCACGCGGCCACTGGTATTGGCGGGTCCGACCTGGCGCCACTTGAGGGCACCGATGGTGAGGGAATCGAATTCGTATCCCTGGGCGGACGCGGAGCGGCTCGCGACCAGTAGAGCCGCGAGCGCAGTGAGACGTCGGAAAGTCATGGAACAGGACGGGAGAATGGGCGGGCGCCGAAGGTTGCGCCCGCACGGATTCTACCAAGTGAACTCCCAAGCGGTAGGCGACCGCCTCCCAGTCGGCCGCCCCCGCCCGACGCTCAGTTCACCACGCGGAAAGGCTTGATCATTCCGTGGGCTGAGTGGGTCTTCCTGGACAAGGGGTTGAAGAGGGTGCACAGCAACGCGTAGTCACCGGGGGTCAGGTCGACCGTGATGTTGACCGAACGTCCCGGCTGGAGACCGGTGGTCCCCCCCACTGGCTCAAAGGGCGCTGCTCCCGAAGGGTCTTCGGCCCACCTGGTTGCCTGCTCGATGGTCTTTCCGGGGAGGAGCCGGACGATCCAGGCGTGGTGCTCGAACTTCCCGATGTTCTCCACGCGCAGGGTGCGCCGTCCCGCGAAGAGGGGGCCGTCGAGCTGGTAGTTCCACTCGAAAAGCTTGAGTGACACCTCGGTCGCCGGGAGTGCGGCGCGGGCCGGTGCGGCCACCGGCTTTACCACCGACAGCTCACGGATCATGCCCTCCATGAAGTGCGCCTTGTGTGTCGATGGCGAGGCGACCACGCACGCGAGCACATACCGGCCGGGCTCCAGCACCATGCTGGCGGTCGAGACACCACCGGGGTTCACCGCCTCCGGCCCACCCAACGCTTGCATCCACTCTTCATTCCACTTGTTGGCCTTGAGGATCTCGGCGATCTGGCTGATGCGTTCGAGCCGGTCGACCTTGATGACCACGACGTGGTGCATCTCCTTGCCGCGGTTGAAGAGCCGAACGTTCACCAGGCCCGCATCAACCTGCTCCGGGGCATCGAAGGCGAAGTCGGTGGCAATCACCACGAGTTCGGTTCCGCTGATTCCACCAGAGCGCGGCGCGCGTGGACGTGGTGTCTGTGACGCCACCTCGCTGACGGCGGCGATCGACAGGACGAGGAGCAGGACGACCCTGGCGTAACGCATGACACGCTCCGGAACTTTGAGGTGTCTCCAAGGTGGTGCGAATCGTGATGGCGGGTATGGGGGAACCCCCTACACGCGTCAGGCTTCGAGCAACGCCGTCAATGCTCCAAAGCCTAATTGCCGAGCCTGGTGGCGTGCCACGCGATGCAGGTCATCAGCGGCCGAGATGCCCGCGCGTCGCAGTGCGGTGGTGCATTCGGCGATCAGCCACACACCTCCGTATTGATCCAGCCGCGCCTGCCGCTCGGTGGCGCTGGTCAGGAGTTCCTGCGCGGCGGCGACGTGCCCCGATGCGAGCAGCATCTGAATGGCAAAGGCATCCACCAGTTCGCGTCCCGGGAACCACCAGCTGGACGGCGCATCGGTGATCAATTCGCTGACCCGGTGCCAGCGTGCCCGTGAACTGTCCGATTCCGGTCCGCCATTGCTGAGCGCGGCTCCGGCAATGGCGGCCAGCTCCATGCCGCGCACCTCGATGTCGCGTGCGCGCCGTGCCACGGACTCGAACTGCGCCTGCGCGCGGGCGCGGTCACCCATGGCGCGGAGCAACTGCGCCCCGTCGAGCAGCGTGGCGATACGGTCGGGCTCTGACTCGAGGGTGCTGAAGAGCCGTTCCGCGTCACCCAGCCATTGCTGCGCCTCGGTCCATTCACCCTGACGGGCCCGCCACAGACCTAACGATCTGGAGACTTTCGCGGCCAGCCGCAGGTGATGGCCGGACCGCGCGGCCTCGATGGCACTCATGAGGAGGTCTTCGGCTTCGGCGCTGCCGCTGGTGCGCATCACGACATCGCCCGTGGCCAGGAGTGCGTGCGCCCGCCGCCGTGGGTCGTCGGACTGCGCCAGCCGCGCTGCGGCGTCACGTACGAGTTGTGCATCACCCTGTCCCTGCCAGCAGCGAGCGACGGCCGAGGTCAGTGCGGCCTGGGCCCCGACGGTGTCGCCGGCGCTGTCGACTGCCCGTCGGGCGAGCGCATCGGCTTCGGACCATTGGGCCCGCTCGAGCGCCATCTCGGCGGCCACCAACGCCGTCGGGGCCACTTCCTCGCTGACGGCACTGGTGGCGTCGTCGAGCAGGGATCGCATGGCTTCGCTGCTGCGTCCCGCACTCTTGCCACGCTGCCATTGCACCCACTCGCGTGTGCGTCGCGCACGAATGGAGACACTACTCACGGGTTGCCGGTCGAGCCACTCGAGGGCCAGGTCGCTCATGGCGGCGGCCTGATCGATCCGTCCCCCCTCGACGGCCATTTCCGCGTGACGCACGCGAATGGTCGCCAGCTCGGACGATGAGCCGGCGTAGCGTTGTGCAACTTGCAGATGCGCCAGGGCCAGGTCATGGGCGCAGCCACTCAGCATTCGCTCGGCGGACTGCAGGGCGAGGGCGAGTGCGGCGCCATCGTTGCCCGCCGCGTGATAGTGGGCGGCGATGGTCTCCACGGCTGCCGGCGCACGCAGTTCGAGCACACGTGCCGCCACGTCATGCACACGCTGCCGTTCGCGTTCGGGTGTGCCACGCACGCTGGCTTCTATCAGCAGTGGATGACGGAAGGCGAAGTCGTCGCCGGTTTCTCCCACGCGGATCAGCACAGAGGCCCCAATGGCCTCTTCCATGGCCACGCGGGCATCCTGTTCACTCAGTCCGGTCACGGAGATCAGGAGCTCGAGCGAAAGTGCGGGTTCGAGCAATGCCGCCGTCGCCAGCACCTGCCGTGTGGGCGCGCCGAGCCGTTCGAGCCGGCGCTCCATCACCCAGCTCAAGCCGGCGGAGGCACCCCGTGCGTCGGGTGCCTGCCATTCCCAGCGGGTACCGGCATACCAGATCGTGCCATCGTCACAGGCAGCGCGCAGCAAATGCAGCACAAAACGCGGAATGCCTTCAGCAAACTCGTGCAGCCAGCGTGCGACGTCGTCACCGGGTGCCGCGTCGCGAAAGACGGTGCGAATCCAGCGGCGCACATCTTCAAGCGCAAACCGGCGCAGCGGCACCATGGTGGTACGCGCATGTTGCTGCAACCGTCGTCGCCATTCGCCCGCGCCAGCCGGTACCTCGGGGCGTGAGGTGAAGACCATCAGCAAGCGTTCGTCGTCGACCGCGGCCAGGAGGGCGTCGAGGGTGGCCCAGCTGGCCGCCGCGGCGTGATGCATGTTCTCCATCACCACCACCACGGGGCGTGCCCGCGCGGCACGGCGGACGAATGCGACAATCTCTTCCTGCAGACGAGTGGTTGGGGGTGCGCCCTCCGTCTCCACGTCGCCAAAGCTGCCGGGGAGCCACTGCGACAACGCCGGCCACACCCGCTCACCGGTGCCACCCAGCGTGACCAGCTGGGCAATCACGCCGGCCCAGGGGGCGAGGGGACCATCCATGCCGTCGGCGGTGGCCTCACCGGTGACCATCCACCCGGCACGCAGCCGTACCTCGGGCTCCAGCTGCCTGACGAGTGCCGACTTGCCAACGCCGGCTTCCCCCGTGATGCCGACCAGCCGCGGTTCACCGCGTGAAGCAAAGTCGAGCTGGGCGGTGAGCAGCCGCAGTTCGTCTTCGCGCCCGACAAAGGCACTGAAATCCAGGGCGGCATGGGCTCGTGCCGGTTCACCACGGTCGGCCACCGCCACCTGATCGCGACCCGCGCCCTTGGCCCTGAAGATCGAGCGATCAGCGGTGGCGAGGAGCGCTTCGAGTGTTTCGCCGTCGTCGGGCGCCGTGGCAATGGCCAGGCACGCTGACACGGCAATGCTCTCGTCCTCCGAGTGCCGGCGTGCGCAGCGCAGTCCGGCCACACTTTCCCGCAGCCGTTCCGCAATCTCCGTTGCGGCAGCCAGCGATGTTCCCGGAAGGTAGACCACAAACTCATCACCGGCTCGCCGGCCCACCAGGTCCTGCGATCGCACACCACGTTGCAACACCTTGGCCACCGCCCAGAGCACATCGTCGCCCTGCAGCCGGCCATAGGTGCGGTTCACCCGGTCAAAGTCATCGACGTCGAGGAGGAGCAGGCAGGCCTCGCCACCGTCGGCCCGCCGTTCGGCGAGAAGACGGGAGGCACGGCGTGTCCACGAGGCGAAGGTGGCGACGGAGGTGAGGGCATCGTCGACGAGGGGTTCGTCCTGCTGTACCGGGTTTGGTACGGTGGCCGCCGACGTGATCCCCGGAATCGGCACCCCTTCGCGGATCACGTCCTCGAAGACATGGAACACCGCCGGGTCAAACTGCCGGCCCACATCGCGCCGCATCACTTCCACGGCGTCTTCACGGGTCAGCGCGTGTTTGAAGGGCCGGCGGGTGATGAGGGCGTCGTACACATCGGCCACGCAGAAAATGCGTGCGGCCATCGGGATTTCCTCACCCGCGCGCCCGTGCGGATAGCCGGACCCATCCCAGCACTCGTGGTGCGATTCCACAATCGGACGCACTTCCCACGGAAAATCAGCCTCGGCCAGGAGTTCAGCGCCCGCCACGGGGTGCCGCTTGACTGCCGCCCACTCGTCGGCCGTCAGACGTCCGCGTTTGTTGAGGATCGCAGCTGGTATCGCGAGTTTGCCAAGATCGTGCAGATAGGCGCCAACGCGATACCCGATGAGGGAGGAGGGATCGGCGCCCATGCGTCGCGCGATTTCGCAGGTCAGGTCCGCGACCCGTTCGACATGGCCGCTGGTGTCGGGGTCGACCCCTTCAAAGCGCTGGGCCCAGCGGCGCGTGACATCGAGGAAGGTGGCCTCGAGCCGCCGCAGACGACGGGCGCGTTCCACCGATCCCGTTTGTCCGAGCAGACGCGCGAGCGCGCGATAGGCCCGATTGAGCGCCGTCAGCGTGAGGCGATGCTGGTCCTCACGGGCGAGGACCTCCACTCGCCCGCAGGCCAGCTCGCCGAGAAGCATCTCATCGCCTAACGATGTCGCCTGGCGTTCGGCGTCTTCGAGGAGCTGGAGGGCCCGGGCCAGGTCACCGGCTTCGCGCGCGACAATACTCGACATCGCCACGGCATCCGCGAGCAGCCCAGGTTCACCCGCACGACGGGCAAGGTCGAGGGCGCGTTCCGTGGCCAGCCGTGCCCGCTCGATGTTGGCGCGGTCGATGGCCATGGTGGCCCGGGTCAGCTCGAGCCGGGCGAGGGTCGGTGTGTCGTGGACGGCGTGGGCGCGTGGAACGGCGTCGGCCAGCGTCTGCTCGGCCAGGTTCCAGCGCTTGAGGTCCACGCAGAGGGTGGCCAGCTGTAACAGCACCCGCAGGGCCCCGGCTTCGTCGCTGGCAGCGGAGAACCCCTTGGCCGCGGCACCGAGTCGGGCGATAGCGTCGTCCCAGGCACTGCGCACCACGTCGAGGGTGGCGAGGTGTTCGTCGCCTAACGCGACGAGCCATTCCCCTCCGGCCTCGCGGGCGAGGGCTTGCTGCTGCCGGAAGGCGTCCGCCGCGGCATCGAGATCACCCGTGAGGCAGGCGAGGCGCCCGCGCACTTCCCACGCTTCGCTGAGCACAAAGCGGGTGTCGGCACTGGCCGGAAGGGCAAAAATGGCTTCCAGGCAGTCGCTGGCCGCAGTGGTATGGCCGTTGTCTGCGTGTGTGCGCGCGATCTGGAGCAGCAGCGCCCCCACCGCGGCGGCGGGAGCGTCCTGATCCAGGTCTTGCATGGCCTGTTCGTAGAACGCCCGGGCGCGCTGACCGGACGGAATGCCAGGCCGGGTTTCGGGGGTGTTCGGCGTCACGATTTCAGACGACTCAGACGCGGTAACGTTGCACTCCGACAGGGAGCCCGATGGTGTTGTCCGCCACGAGGTTAGACGCCGCTCAAGAAAGTCGCGCCGGAAGGCCCAGCGGGGGCCGCGGCATCGCCTTCGGGCGCCTTGCAAAAGGAGTCCGGCCTCGCAAGCGTTCGACCCAGCCCACCCACCGCGCGCGTCTCCTGCTCGACCATGCGTCTCATTTCCCTCTGCCCCTCGCTGACTGAGCTGGTTTTCGATCTGGGCCGCGGCCACGACCTTGTGGGTCGCACCAGGTTCTGCATCCACCCGGCGGAAGCCGTCGATGCTATCGAGCGAGTTGGCGGGACGAAGAACCCCAAACTCGACCGTATCCTCGAACTCGCCCCCGACCTCGTGCTGATGAACGAGGAGGAAAACCGGCGCGAAGACGCCGAGGCGCTGATGGCGGCTGGCGTTCGTGTGCACAGCTCCATGCCGCGGACGGCGTCGGACACCGCGGCGATGGTCCGGTCGATCGCGGACGCGTTAGGGTCCGCCAAAGCCGGCGCCGGGATTGCCGCTGATATCGAGCAGCGGGCGGCGCGGGTACGCGACGCGGCCCGCGCACGGCCCCCGGTGACCTTCGCCTATCTGATCTGGCGCGACCCCTGGATGACGGTGAACGACGACACCTTCATCGCCGAGTTGTTAGGCATGGCTGGTGGCCGCAACGTGTTTGGTGCACACTCGGAACGATACCCAGAAGTCACGCTCGACGCGCTCGCCAGCGCCGATCCGCGGCTCGTCTGCCTGTCGAGTGAGCCCTTTCCCTTTGCCGAAAAGCACATTGAGGAACTGGTAGCAGCCCTGGGGTGGTCGCGCGAGCGGTTTGCGCTGGTTGACGGGGAACTGCTCTCGTGGCACGGCTCCCGCACCCCGCGCGGTATCGACTATGCCGAGTTGGTGGTGAACGCGGCTCGCTGAGCGGGCTCGCCTTGTCACCGTCCCGCGGGCTGGCACACGCCGAATTGTGCCGTTGGTCCCCGTTCCCTTCGTGGGGGGACCTGGCCCACACACTTTCCGGCATGCGAAAACTCATCTGGCTGCTGTGCTCTGCGTTGCCCGCCGGGGCGCAGGAACCTCCCATGCGGATCGACACCGAGATCCTTAAACCGGGCGTCTGGGTGTTTTCCGGATTTACCAACGGCAATGTGCTGGCGCTCGAGACCAGCGATGGGCTCGTCCTCGTTGATGCACAAACGACCAAACGTGTCGCCTCGCTCGATTCGGCGCTGCGTCGAGTGAGTGCGCGGCCTGTGCGGTGGGTGGTCAACACCCACTTTCACGAAGATCACACCAGCGGAAACGCCTGGTTCAGAGAGCGCGGAGCACGGGTGCTGGCCCATACCGGGGTGAGACGTCAGGCGTCGAAAGACACGACCATCGCGGAGCTCCAGTGGCACCGGACCCCGCTGCCCCAGGCGGCCATGCCTGACGTCGAATTCGACCGCACGTACCAGATTATCTCCGGTGGCGACACCGTCGTCGTGACACACCCGGATCCCGCGCACACCGATGGCGACGCCTTTGTCTGGCTGCCTCGCCACAACATTCTGCACATCGGCGATGTGTTCGAGGTGGGGGCACCGCCATTTGTCGATTGGTGGTCGGGGGGCTCCCTGGATGGGATGCTCCGTGCCATCGATGAGGTGCTCACCAAGATCGACGAGAACACCCGCATCGTACCGGGGCACGGGGCGGTGTCGCGCAAGGCCGATCTCGCGCAGTACCGCGTGATGCTGGCGACGGTGCAGTCGCGTGTGCGCGCCGGGCTGTCTGACGGCACCGATGCCGAGACGCTGGCGCGGTCGGCGGTCAGCGGGTTCGAGGCGTCGTTAGGTGGGGAGCGCCGTGCCCGTCAGTTCGGTGCACAGATGGTGGCAGGGCTGAGGCGGAAATAGCCTAGCGCCGGAAGAGATACGACAACTTCACAAAGAATCCGTCGCGCACCCGCTCCAGATCGCGGAAGCGGAAGGCCTCGGGTTCGGTGAGTGAGCTGCCATAGCCGGCAAACACAACGGTGCCGGGACTGGGCACAAAGTTGATGAGCCAGTCCATGCGGAAGTCGCGAGTGGTGGTGCGCGCTGCCCGCACATAGGTGGAACCGCTCAGGATGGCGAGGGGCTGCTCGTCTCGCGGGTCCCGCAAGGCATCGCGCAGGCGGCTGTCGTACTGTCCGACAAACCGCAGAAAGAGGGCGCGGGATATCTGGTACTCCAGTCGCACGCGCGGCACCGTGGCCCGGGACAGGGTTGTCCCGTCGCGCGACCGGGTGAAATGCGAATACAGATACGAGGCGTTCACGCGCATCTGGTCGGTGGGCCGGAGATCCACCTCTCCGGTCAGATCGATACGGCGCGCGGTACTCGTCTCGAAAAACTCGATGTCGCGGCCGAGAAAGCCGGTGAAACGCCCCGTCCAGCGCTCGTACTGTGGGGTGTTGAGCCGCAGCAGGACGATCGCGGTTGGTGTCCGCGGCGACTCACGAAAGGGCAGGGTGTCGATTCCGGGGCCGTTCGGGCTCGGCACCAGCCGTCGATAGCGAGCGTAGGTGCGACTGTCGAAGAGAAAGGTCTCACGCACCGGGGTGACGCTCAGGACCCATCCACCACGGATGTTGAAGACATTCTCGAACTGGACCTTGGTTTCCTGCACCGCCTTGCCATCCCAGAAGCGGTCGTAGAGCCAGAGCCAGTCGAATCCTTGCCGGATGAGGAAACTCTCGATGAGGTCACCCGGTTTGCCAAACCACGAAACCCGGTTGTATGCCGCGCCCGACACAAAGTCGGTGCGGGGCACGAAGCCCGATGCGGCCTGGAAGTCGGGCCCGATACCGCTGAACACATAGCGGAATCCATACCGCAGCCCGGTTCGATTGGTGCCAATCTCCCAGAGCGGCGCGGTCTTCGTGGCGCCCCCGGTGACCGGGCGCGTCGCGCTCCCGCCGAGTGATGTGTTAAACGTGTAGGCCCGCTTGAAGATGATCCGGGTGTCACCCATGGCCACACGGCTGAATCCGTCGCGTTCGGTGCGATCGGTCAGCGTGAGTCCCATGGTGCTCGCCTGCAGGATGTCGCGACGCAACCGGAAGATGTTGAACAGGGGCCGGTCCTCTCCGCTGGCGGAGGCCAGCGGATCGTCGAGCGCGCCCATATAGGCCACGCTGGTGCGACCGAAGCGACCCGTGAGTTTGGTGGCCACGTCGGGCTGCAGGATACGGCGCGTATAAATCAGGTTGTTCGGCGCGTCAAACTGCTCGATGCCGTCGATGAAAAAGGGCCGGCGTTCGGGAAAGAAGAGGGCAAACCTCGTATCGCCCGGGACCTGAGCGGCGTCGGCCTCCACCTGCGAAAAGTCGGGCCGCGCCGTGGCGTTGAGCGTGAGATTCGGCAGAATACGCCAGCGGATATTGGCGCCCAGGTTGGGTGTGGAGCGGTACTTCCACTCATCGTTGTCGGGCGCTCCGTTCAGCGATTCGGTGAGCTCGGGGTTGAATTCCGCCACCGCGTCTCGGCGCAGATCATGAATGCCGGTGACCGTGCCCGACTGCACGAGGAAGGAGGCCGCGCCGCGCCGCGCTGGTGTCCACGTTTGCTGGTAACCGGAGTGCTGCACGAATCGCAGCACCTGCAGGGCCCACGTCTGTTCGTTTGAACCCTGGAAACGAATGCTCTTGAGGGGAATGGCCACCTCGACTTCGTAGCCGGCGTCGGTGAGTCGCCCTGCCGACGCAAAGACGAAGTCGGGGCTGAGATCGATGAAGGCCGGTGGGTTCCCGCCAAACGTCTGGCCGCGTGGCTGCGGCGGGTTGAAGCCCTCGGTGCGCACGCCGTCGGCCTGTGCGCCTAACGGGTTCACCCCGAAAACGAAGGCGCGTCGCCGGTCATTGAAGGTGTCGAGGACGATCTGGATGTAGTCGTCCATGTCGATCCGGTCGCGCGCGGCCAGCGTGGCATGCACCGGCCCATGGGTTTCGAACGCCCGCACGCCAAAGAAGAGATGCGAGGCGTTGTAGTACGCGTACACTTCGGTCGAGTCGGCGGCTGGACGGTTGTCGATCGGGAGATACGCCGAAAAGCCGGTGAGCAGTGCTGCCCGCGACCAGATGGAGTCGGTCACGGCGCCATCGATGGCAGGCGCTTCGTCCATGCGCGGCAGTTCGGCGGTCACCTGGCGGTTGCGCCCATGATACACAAGCTGCTGCGCCACTCCGCGCGTGGGCGTGCAAAGGATTGTGGCGCCGAGTGCCGCGGCGGCGAGCAGGGAATGACGGGTCATGAGGTGCGGCAAACCTACCCGTCGGTCTTGCTCCAACGGAAGAAGATCACCGAGAGTCCGATGAACGCGACCGTGGCACCCATGACGGACATCATGACTCCCGCAACCTCGTGGTCCATCTTCGCGGTCCAGCCGGCAAATGGAGGTGCCAGCTCATAGATCGCGTACAGCGGGCGCTGGGCATACACCATGAATCCCGCGAGACCGAACATGATGGGGGAGAACATGAGCCCCACCACGAGATACAGCATCCGCAGTGGCGGCACAAAGGTGGGTCGTGCGGGCAACGCCGCGATGACGGGGAACCAGAAGAGCAAGCCACTGCCGAGCCAGAGCAAGTCGATCAGCATCGACCCGAGCTGTGTGCGCATGAGCCCGTCCACGAGGGGCGGCAGATGGGTGAGCAACACGACGCCATTGAAAATCAGCAGTGCCAGCACCGGCCTCGTCAGCCGTTCGAGCACGACGCCCGGCTTTCCCCGCGTCAGCACGCCCAGCGCCTGTGGCGAGAGACCCGCCAGGATGGCAGGGGCTGCCACCAGTGCGATGAGCAGGAACTGCAGCATGTGAATACTGGCCAGGTATCCGGCGCCTAACGCACCAATGGGCCAGTCGAGTGCGAGCCAGAGCGTGAGCACGCCGAGCAGTGCCAGCGGGTGCATGGGCCGCGGCGTGACCCCCGCAGCGCGTGCCCCCGAGCGTTCCAGACGCGAGACCGCCAATCCTACCAGAATCACGAAGATCCAGACGCCGGGAAAGGGTTTCCACGCCCAGGACCAGGCGGTATCGGTGGCAGAACACCAGAACTGCATTTCAGGATTTGGTTGGTTGGCGCATCAGCGGGCAGCGCCGAGTTGCGCCTGCACGTCGGCGTACGGCACGACCATCGGTGCCACGATGAATTCTCCGGCACGGGCAAAGCGCAGGCGCAAGGGAAACGATTCGCCGGCCGCCGGAAGTCGCCGCAAGCCCGTCAGCATCAGATGTGTCGCACCGGGGGCGAGGGTGAGTGTTTCACCCGCGCCAATCGGGAGTGACGACTTCATTTCCATCTGCTGCATGCGGCCGCCCGTGGTCGTCGAGTGAATCATGGCCCCCTCGGCCTCGGGGCTCCACACCGACAGGAGGGTGTCGGCGCGGGCAGAGTTGTTGCGGACCACCAGGTACACCGCGCCCTCGCTGACTGTCGGAGGCGCAGCCATGACCGCTGCGAGAATCTCGATGGCGGCCGCCGTCACCTCGGTGGCCGCGGGCGCGAGGTTCACTTCGCCAGCGGGTTGCCCGTCCCGAGAGCGTGGTGCAGTCGGCACCTCGCCTCGCGCGAGCCGGGGAAGGTCGGCCGCCCAATCGTCCTGACGTACGCCCATCGGGTATTCAGTGCGCGCTTTCCCGTCGAGCCCGAACGCAATCACCTGCGCCGCATGCCCCACCAGATAGGACGCCGAGTCGGCACCCGTCGGGAGTTCCTTGCGGGCCGGTGCGATCTGCAAGGCTGCCTGTACACGTGCCAGCTCCTCGGGCGATCCCCGTAGCCCGATGAACCGTGGATCGAAGGCCCCCAGCCACTGCTTGAGCCGTTCCGGTGTGTCGCGCTCGGGGTCGGTTGTCACAAAGACAAACTGGATCTTGCTCGCCTCGTCGAACGGCATCTGTCGCAGCACGGCCGACACGTTGGCCGCGTGCAACGGACAGACATCAGGGCAGTGGGTATAGCCGAAGAACAGCAGGGCCACCTTTCCTTCGGTCGCCAAACGGAAGCTGAACGGCTGCCCGTTGAAGTCCGTGAAGGTGAAGTCGGGTTTCTCCACTGGCGGACTGACGTACACGCCCCGGAACAGCCCGGCATCACGCGCGGGCTCGCCACGACAGGCGGCAAGGACGACCAGGAGGGCGAAACGAACGAGACGGGGCACGGAATGGAGCACAGGAGATACGCAGAAAGGTAACCGCCGTCGGGAGCGCTTCAGTCGCTGATTTCCACCGGTCACGCAGGGATTCGGCACACGGGGGCCGATCCCCCCTCCATCACTGGCATGTCGCACCCCGAGATCGCGTTCTGTACCTTGCCCTCACTTCCACAGTGGTGACGGTGTTATGGCGTCTTCTCGGCTCCTCAAGGCATTGGCCGGTGCGTTGTCGTGCACCCTCTCGTCGTGTGCCAGTACGCCGCAGCAGAGTGGAGACACAGCCGCCGCCGCCGTCGAAGAACTCCTTGCCACCGATCGCCGCTTTGCTGCCGCGGCGCAGCGGAGTCGGTCGTCCGAGGAGATCGCGGCCGCCTTTGATCAGGATGTCATCGTCAACACAGGGCGCACACATTTGCGTGGGCGCGATTCGGCGCGGGTGCTGATGCGACGCGGACCCGTTGGTACGCCCTACTGGGAGCCGGTCCGTGGTGGCGTCTCTGCCGACGGTACCAATGGGTTCACCTTTGGCTACCTCAGTGTCCGCAGCGACACGGCTACCACCCGCATGAAGTACCTGGCCTATTGGACGAAGGGAGCGGATGGGTGGCAGGTGCGGGTCTACAGACGAACTGCTTCTCCAGGCGCTCCGGCATCCCTCGAACGCATGGCCCCCTCCATTCCCACGCTCTGGGGCGCCGCCTTCCCCGATGCCGGCGAGGCGGGCCGTGGCGTGCGTGAGGCCGAAAGTGCGTTTTCGGCGCGGGCCGGGGTGGTGGGATTGCGTGAGGCGTTCCGGGAGTATGGCACCCCCGATGCCATGAACATGGGAGGGCCCGGTCGTTCGGGGTTTGTGATTGGTGCCGACGCCATCGCGGAGGTGGTGAGCGAGGGGGCCCCGCCCGGTCCCAGCGCACTCACGTGGGGCTCCGACCAGGTCATCGTTGCTGGGAGCGGCGACCTGGGGGTGAGCATCGGGTACATCAACATTCCAGGGCCTCCGGCGGCGCGCGTCCCCTTCTTCACCATCTGGCGTCGCGATGGCGTCGGGCGACCTTGGCGCTACATCGCCGAGTAGGGTCTCGCCACCGCAGCTTTCGCTCGCGCGAAAGGGGGACTCGCCTCGCCTCACATCCACGGTGTGCCCCGGATTAAGCTTGTCTGCGTCTCCACACAGAGAGCCGGCAGATGATAAAGCGATGGGCGACGCTCGCAGTGGCTGCGGTGATGCTGACAGGGTGTGCACGAGCAGCAACCACGGTGATTCTCGTCAGGCATGCGGAGCGGCCAGCAGGAGCGGATCCCGACCTCCTGCCTGAGGGTCGTGCCCGCGCCGAGTCACTGGCGGTGGCGCTCCTCCGGACGCCGGTGGATGCCATCATCCATACGCAGTTCAAGCGCACGGGACAGACCGCCGCCCCCCTGGCAGCGGCCACAGGGGTCACACCCATTGTCCTGACCGCCACAGGGCCCGAAGCGCAGCATGCTGCCGAGGTGGTGCAACGGATCAACGCGTTCGCCGGGAAGACGGTGGTGTACGTGGGGCACTCCAATACCGTCCCGGCGGTGATCCAGGCGTTAGGCATTTCGCCCGCTCCGGTGATTGCCGATACCTCGTATGCGAACTTCTTTATCGTCACGCGGGGAACAAAGGGCCCGACGATGCTGCGGGTGCGTTACGGGAAGTGAGTGGCGCCCCGGATGGTGTGATTCGCACCGAGTGGTTTGAGGTCCGTTCGTCGCCCATTCAGGGACTGGGTGCCTTTGCGACGTGTGACATTCCCGAGGGAGTGCGTCTCATCGAGTACGCCGGGGAGCGACTGACCCCGGCGCAGGCGGACGCCCGCTATCCGGATGGGGACGAGCGCCACCACACCTTTCTCTTCGCCATCGACGACGACGTGGTGGTAGACGCCGCGGTCAACGGCAACGAGGCGCGATTCCTGAACCACTCCTGCGACCCCAACTGTGATGTGGTGGTCGATGAGAAACGGCTCTGGATCGAGACCATTCGCCAGGTGACGGCGGGTGAAGAACTGGCGTACGACTACGCCTTCGTGCTGCCGGAGCGCCACACCCCCGCCGCCAAGCGGCGGTATCCCTGTTCCTGTGGTGCCGCCACCTGCCGCGGGTCGATTCTCAAACCGAAAAAAGCAGCGCGATAGAAAGCCGGGGCGGACACGCCCCGGCCTCGTTCTCATGCCGCAGCGGCCTTCTTCTCCTGCTGCCGCCCCAGCCACCGGCCCACCAGCAGCCAAAGCGCCGAGAGCGGAATTGCCACCAGGGCTTCCGCCGAGGTGGTGAACCCGAACGCCTGCATGGCGCTGGTGGCCCACGCCCCAATCTGGTCGCCCATGCGGTAGACCACCGTATCGATGAAGTGCTTGGCCTTGTACTTGTCCTCGCGGGGCACGACCGTGTAAAGCATTTCGCGCGTAGGACGGGCCACCGCAAATTCGCCCGCTCGTCGCAGCACCTGGAAGATCACGAACACCGTGATGGTGGGCATGGCCGCCAGACTGCCGAACCCGATGATGGACAGCGCCGGCAGCAAGGTGAGCGTGATCGCGACGCCAAGGGCTTTGACAATCCGCCCCGTCAGGAACACCTGCGTCAGCAGCGTGAGGACGTTCACCGCCAGATCGACCTGTGCGAAAAAGGCGGTCCGGGTGCCCGAGTCGCTGAACTCGCGATCGGCGATGGCCGCCTGCTGCAGGTACAACGTGGTGGAGCCGATGGTGAAGAGCATCATGTAGAGGCAGATGCCCAGCAGATATGGCGAGCGCGCGGCATGGACCAGACCGGCCCACAACGTGCCGCCGATCACCGCTTCGGAGCTGCCGGAATGCCGCGCCCCGGTTTCGCCGCGCGAGGAGAGGCCGTTGAGACGCCGTACCGCAAAGGTGCTGAGCTCGAGCAGCAGCGCGGAAATGATCAGCAGGTTGACCGGTCGCAGCGGCTCCGCGAGCACGGAGGTGACCAGCGATCCGACGATACCTCCAAAGGTGCCCCCAAACCCGATAAAGCCGAACATCCGTTTGCCCTGCTCGGCCGTGAACACATCGGTCATGAACGACCAGAAGTTCGACACCACGAACAGGTTGAACACCGCCGTCCACACAAAAAAGACCCGTCCGGCCCACACCTGCTGTCCCTCGGGGAGGAAGTGGAGCAGCCCAAAGAAGAGCAGCAGATTGGCAATGAAAAAGCGGTTGGCCCACGGGATGAACTGCCGGCGGGAGAACCGGGTGACGAGCGCGGCAAACGGAGGATGCGCCGCAAACATCGCCACCATGGTGGCCGTGAACAGCCAGGGGATATTGCGCGTGCCTCCCGCCACCGCCATCTCGTCGCGGAAGGGACGGATGATGTAATAACTCGACAGCAGGCAGAAGAAGTAGAGGCACGACCAGCCCAGGGCCGCCATTTCTTCGCGACGCACATCAACGATGCGTCGCAGGATCGAGTGAAGTGAGCTGGGGGCTTGTGTGTTCACCGGGTCACCCGCGGGCGCGGGCGTGCCACTTGGCCAGCAACTCCTTCTCCCGCTCCGGTGTCAGACCCGCGAGCATCTTGGCCTGCCGCTCGGCCGGCAAGGTCTTGAACCAGTCGATCGTGTCACGTGCCGTGACCGCTAGCGGGCGGAAGGTGAGCCCCTTGTCGAGCGCACGCTGAATGCTCACCGCACCCCAGCCGTCGTTGTCGCCGCTCGGCGGGATCCAGGTGGGCATGTCGCTCCAGCCACGCACGTTGTTATCGGCGAGGAACTTCGTTTCCACCCAGGTGAACTTCACATCGTTGCTGCCGCTGGTGGCGGCGCGAATGCCGTACAGCATCTCGGCTACCGACAGGCGCGTCCGGGGACCCGTGGCGTTGAAAGTCCCGATCACATGATCCTCGCAGAGCCGGATGACAAACTCCGAAAGGTCGCGGGCATCGATGATCTGATCGGGATCGTTGCCGGTGCCCGGGGCCAGCACCTCACCACCCCGGTCGATCCGCACCGGCCAGTAGCTGAAGCGGTCCGTCGGATCGTTAGGTCCAACGATGAGGCCGGGGCGAACAATGGTCGTCTTTCCGGGGAACCACTTCTCGCACTCCTTCTCGGACAGCACCTTGAGCGGTCCGTACAGCGCACCCGAGGTCATCCGCTTGATTGTCATCGGATCCTCGGGATTGGTGTACGCCGCCAGCTCGTACGTCTCGTCCATCCCCGCCTTGCGATAGTGAGCGTAGGTGGAAATGGTCGAGATGAAGACGTAGTGGTCGGCGTTGCCCTTCAGCACCTGGCCCGCGTCACGCACCCAGAAGGGAAGTGTCGTCGGGTTGTCGATCACCACGTCGTACTTCTTTCCTTTCAGCGAGTTTAGGTCGCCGGTTTCGCGGTCGCCCTGCAGCTGCTGCACCGATTCCGGGAGTCCGGCTTGCCGACGTCCCCGATTGAAGACCGTCACCTTGTGCCCGCGTGCCACGGCATACCGCACCTGATAGGGTCCGATGAAGCCGGTGCCGCCGAGGATCAGAATGTTGAGCGGCTCGGCGCGTGGGTGGAGTTCGGCACGCTGCAGTGCCTCGGCCATCGAGCCGGCGCTTACGGCGCGGGGCCCCAATGCGGTGGCGCCCAGAATGGCAGCGGAGCGCTGGATGAAATCGCGGCGGTTGGACATTAGTGGCAAGGGAGAAGGACGCGAGAAGCTACGGTGCTGCGCAGTCAGTCACTACCCGGCGTCCCGAGGTTGACAGCCGTGGCACCGACCGTACACTGCCGTCTGCCATCTCCCATCTGCCACAATGCTCCGACGCCTCCCCCTCGTTCTCGCCCTCGCCCTGGTACCCTCACTCGGCCTCGCGCAGGCGCCGCGTACCAAGTGGGATTCCCTCGCCCGGTCGCTCCTCAAGGAATTGGTCGAGATCAACACGCAGGAGAGCAATGGGAGCACGTTGGCGGCCGCCCGTGCCATGGCCGCACGGCTCAAGAGCGCGGGGTTCCCCGACTCGGATGTGGTGGTGATCGAGAATGCACCGAAAAAGGGGAACCTGGTGGCGCGGCTGCGCGGTCGCCCGGGAACCCGCAAGCCGGTGCTCTTGCTCTCCCACATCGATGTGGTCGAAGCCAAGCCCGAAGACTGGACGCTCCCTCCGTACACCTTTACCGAGAAGGAGGGCGTCTTCTACGGGCGCGGGGTGGCCGATGACAAGGACGAAGGCGCGGCGCATCTCACCACGATCATGCGCATGAAGGCCGAGGGGTATGTGCCCGATCGCGACATCATCGTGGCGCTCACCACCGATGAGGAGGGCGGGAGTGCCAACGGTGTGGGCTTTCTGCTGGAGAAGCACCGCAAACTGATCGACGCGGAATACGCCTTCAACGAAGGGGGCGGAGGGCGCATCGCCACGGACGGCAAGTACGTCTCGCACGACGTGCAGGCGAGCGAGAAGAAGTTCCAGATGTACATGCTCGAGGCCACCAACCCAGGCGGCCACAGCTCCCTGCCGGTCAAGGACAACGCCATCACGGAGTTGTCGAAGGCGCTGGTCAAGGTGGGTGAGTATGACTTTCCCATACATCTCAACGAAATCACACGCACCTATTTCACACGTCTGGCGGCGACGGTACCGGCCGACCTGGGGAGTGCGATGAAAGCCGTGGTAGCCAACCCGGCAGATGCGGCAGCGGCGGCGCGTGTGTCGTCCGACCCGCGCTACAACTCGCAACTCCGCACGACCTGCGTGGCGACCATGCTCGAGGGTGGGCACGCGCGCAATGCGCTGCCGCAGCGCGCACGTGGCTACGTCAACTGCCGCATTCTGCCCGACGAAACACCACAGTACGTACGCGACCAGCTGGAGAAGGCCATCAGCACCGACAAGGTGAAAGTCATCATGCAGGGCGAAGCCCGTAACTCACCCCCCTCGCCCCTGACCCCCGAGCTGATGGGAGAAGTGGAGCGGGTGACGAAAGAGCTGTGGCCGGGAATCCCTGTGATTCCGACCATGAGCACGGGAGCCACGGACGGCGTGTATCTTCGTTCGGCGGGTGTGCCGGTCTACGGCATTTCGGGAATGTTCTACGCCGAGACCTTTTCGCACGGGATGAACGAGCGCATTCCCGCGCGCGGCTTTTACGAAGGGCTGGAGTTCATGTACCGGCTGGTGAAGGGTGTGTCGAGCACGAGGAAGCCGGTCTCGTAAGTCGATGGCAACGAAGGCAACCAGGGCAACGAGGGAAATCCCAATGGCAAGCACACGACGTGAGTTTCTCCAGCAATCGGCGGCGTTAGGCGCGGCGTCGCTCCTCGTTCCCGGTGTGGCGCAGGGCGGGTACCCCGCGGCTGCGCCCCGGCCGCGCACGATCACCTCCCCCGACGAGCGGATCGGTGCGCCGCTCAAGATCCTCGTGCTCGGTGGCACGGGCTTCATCGGACCCTACCACGTGCAGTACGCCGTGGATCGTGGGCACCAGGTTGCCATGTTCAACCGGGGACGCACCAACCCACAGCTCTTCCCCAACGTCGAAAAGCTGGTCGGTGACCGGAGCAACGACCTCAAATCGCTGGAAAACCGCGACTGGGACGTGGTGATCGACAACTCGGCGCAGTCCGACCCGCGCTGGGTGGAACTCTCCGCCGCGCTCCTCACAAAACGCGTCAAGCGCTACGTCTTCACGTCGACGCGCTCGGTGTACTTCGACACGAGCCGCATCCCGATGACCATCGATGCGCCCGTGTTCACGCGCGAGAACACGAAGGTGGAAGAGGGCAAGCCACTCCCCTACGGACTGGCCAAGGCCGAGTCGGAGAAGGTGGTCCACAAGTACTTCCCGGGACGCACGCTCATTGTGCGGCCGCCACTCATCGTTGGCCCTGGCGATCTCACCGACCGTTTCACCTACTGGCCGGTGCGCCTGGAGCGCGGCGGCGAAGTGCTCTGCCCCGGTGATGGCACCGATCGCGTGCAGATCATCGATGTGCGCGATCTCTGCGAGTGGATGGTCCGGCTCTGCGAAATGGAAACCGTCGGCGTGTACAATGGTCTCGGGCCGAAGAACGGCTACTCGATTGCCGAAATGTTGTATGGCATGAAGGCAGTGACGACGTCCGATTGTACCTACACGTGGGTTGAGACCGACTTTCTCTACGCCAATCAGGTGCGCGGATACCAGGAGCTTCCGGTCTGGATGCCGGCCCGGAACGGACGCGAGGGTTTTGCCCGCTTCGACGTGTCACGCGAAATCGCGTTAGGCCTCACCTATCGACCGCTGGCCGTCACCACCAAAGACACCCTGGACTACTACCACAAGCAAACGCCGGAGCGTCAGGCGACCTTGCGTGCCGGGCTGTCCGCCGAGCGAGAGGCGGAAGTTCTGCGATTGTGGAAGGCGCGCAAACCGGCGTGAGCGGATGACGAGTCACACCACGGGCGCCCGGTCCCTGCGATCGGGCGCCTTCATGGTGGCCGGTCGGGTGGTGCAGCTCACGTTGCA
Source organism: uncultured Gemmatimonadota bacterium (assembly GCA_902826615.1). GTDB lineage: Bacteria > Gemmatimonadota > Gemmatimonadetes > Gemmatimonadales > Gemmatimonadaceae > RBC101. The sequence goes on along the minus strand of CADEFN010000001.1, from coordinate 34,429 downwards.
GCTGGGTCTGGTCGCCGTGCTTTCGCGCATCCTCGACGTCGAGGACTTCGGCGTCCAGACCTTTGTGTTTCCCGTTGCGCTGATTGTGCAGAACATCGCCAACGGTGGACTGCAAAGCGCGATCATCCAGCATCCCGACCTCAAGGATGAAGAGGCGAGCGCCCTCTTCTGGGCCGCGCTGCGCTGGAACCTGCTGGTGTGCGGCGGCATGGCGCTCTCGGGGCTGCTGCTCTCGGTGTTGTACCGGGATTGGGTGGCGGCGCCGATGGCGGCGGTGTGGGCGGCCATTCTCTACGCGGCCACCTTGTCGGCGGTCCAGGAGGCGTGGCTCAAGCGGCATTTCCGGTTTGGGGCAGTGCTGGCCGCGCAATTGGCGGCGATGGCGGTATCGGTGGCGGTTGCCATCTGGGCGGCGAATGCGGGTGCTCGCTACTGGACCTTCATGATTCAGCTGGCGGTGGCCGAACTCGGACGTGTGGCGATCATCTGGATCATCTGCCCCTGGCGTCCGGCGCCGCGGTCAACGCTCGGTGCGGCCACGGCCCGCGCGGTGGGTGAACTCCGCGCATACTGGAGTGGACTGGCCGGCTCGCGTCTGCTGGCCTGGATTGGGGAGCAGTCTGATCGGGTGACCGTCGCCGCCATCGGCGGCCGCGATGCGGCGGGTCTGTATGAGTTTGCGAAGCGCTGGGGCACCTTTGCCTTTCTCGAGCCCTATCTCGCGCTCACGGAAGTGGCGATTGCCACCCTCAGCCCGCTGCGGTCTGACGCCAGCCGCCTGACGGCGACGGCACGATCGGCCTTCCTCCCGGTCCTCGCCGCCGCCTTTCCGGTCCTGGGATTCCTGTTCGCCGAGCCGCAGGGAGTGCTGCATTTCCTTTTTGGTGACAAGTGGCTCGCGGCAGCACCCGCGCTTCGAGTCGTCGCACTGGCCATGGCCATCGGGAGCATCGGACGCCTGGTGTTGTGGATTTCACTGGCCACGGGTGGCACGGCACGGCAGCTCGCATGGACCAAACGGGTGACCGCCCTCTACCTCGCGTGTGTGGTCACCGGGGCGTGGCGTGGTCCTTATGGCGCAGCACTTGGCATGCTGGCGGCCAACGTGCTGACGGCGATACCGTCGGTGTTCTACATCCTGAAACCCACCGGGGTGCGTCCCCGTGACATCTTCCCTGTCTGGCTCATGCCCTTCGCCGCGGCCGCCGCTGGCGTCGTGGTGTTGTTCCTGCTTGGTCCCCGGCTCCCTGACGCCATGACCTTTGTTGGCCTCGTGGTGCGAGGATTCACTTTTGTTGCGGTCTACGCGCTGTCGTGGGCGCTGATCCCCGGAGGACCGACGATGCTGCGGGGGCTTCGGGACCGGAGCGTGAGTCCGGCGACTCCCGGCGGCGGAAGTACCGGCCGGGAGTAATGCCGGTGGCGTGACGAAAGGCCGCGACAAAAGCACTCGTGCTGCTGTAGCCTGAGGCAACCCCCGCGGCCGTGACAGAGGCGCCGTCTGCCAGCATGGACATCGCTCGCATGAGCCGCGCGCGCTGCTGCCACGCGCCTAACGAGAGCCCCGTCTCGGCGCGAAAAAGCCGTTCGAGGGTGCGTGTGCTTGCGTGCGCCTCACGGCTCAGCGTGCTGCGGGTCCCCGGAGCGGGAGGGGCCTCGCGCATGCGTTCCGCTGCACGTCGTGCCCGCGGATCGGACGGCATCGGGAGTTCCAGCGGAGCGGCCCGTTCGGCCGAGAACTCGTCGAGCATGATATCGATCAAATGCCGCTCGCGACGGATCGCCCGGTCGAGAGTGCCCTGCCGAAGCACACGGCGCAGCAACTCCCGCAACAGCGGCGAGATGGACACAACCCCTGGCGTGCTTGCCAGCGATCGCGCAGTCGAGCGCTCGACATACACACGCTGCAGCACACCCTTGCCGGACATCTCCACCTCGTGGGGTGTGTCGTGCGGGATCCAGACGCCCTGATGTGGTGGCACGACCCAGTGCGCGTCGCCAATCCGGACGCGAATCATCCCCGGTGAGGCGCGCACCAGCTGCCCCCACTCGCTGCGCTGGGAACGCCAGCGGTAACCGCTGCTGAACCCGACGGCCACGGCGCGCACATGTGGTCCCGCCGGGCGTTGGCGAGAATTCGACATTGTTTGGCAATCTGACGGTAGCCACGGCCCGGAGCAAACCGGTACGTTCGGCCACCTCCGAGCCTCGAGACCCGCATGAGTCCCAGCCGCACCCCGTCGTCCCCCGTGCGCCACTTCGCCATCAACGCCGACGATATCGACCGCGCACGGCGCTTCTACGAACATGTGTTCGCCTGGAGGTTCAATGCCTGGGGACCGCCCGGCTTCTTCATGATCGAAACCGGTTCCGCAGACACACCAGCGATTCATGGGTCGCTCCAGGGGCGCCGGGAGCTCATCGATGGGCAGCGACTGAATGCCTTCGAGTGCACGATTGCCGTGCCCGATATTGCGGCGGCCGAACGCGCCATCGTCGAAGCCGGCGGAACCATTCTCATGCCGATCACGACGATTCCCACGGTCGGCCATCTGCTCTGGTTTCGTGACACGGAAGGGAACGTCGCAGGGGCCATGCAACCCGACCCGAGCCCGCTCAAAGAGGAGATCTGAGCCGTCGAGAGCATGGTGGACTGGCATCAGCGTGAGGCGCTCGCCAACTTCGGCCGCCGCGCCGGAAGAACCATTTTCCCCAGTCACTCCACCTCATGCGAGTCGGCTTCATCTCCTGTTTTTTCCTTCTCTCGTCAGGCGTGCTCGCGGCCCAATCAGCCGGCACACAGGCCGATGGCGAATGGCGCGTGCATCACCGCGACTACGCGGGCACGCACTATTCGCCGCTGGCCCAGATCGACAAGTCCAACGTAAGTCAGCTCAAGGTGTCGTGGCGGTGGGCCCCCGACACTGCCGAGCGGCCAGTCGACGTGCGGAACATCTCGACACCGTTGATGGTGAAGGGCACGCTCTACTTCACGAGCGGTGTGAATCGCTCCGTGATCGCCGTCGACGCCGGCACTGGAGCGCAGAAGTGGCGCTGGAACTGGGACGATGGTGCACGTCGTGGTGTCTCGCCACGACGCAATTCGGGGCGCGGTGTGTCGTACTGGGAGCAGGGAAATGAGGCGCGCATTTTTGTCGTGACACCCGGCTTCCGTCTCGCCGCTCTCGATGCCAACACGGGGAAACCGGTCGCGACGTTTGGCGACAGCGGTCTCGTCGACCTCAAGCTCTTGTTAGGCGTTCCCGTCAATCCCGACTCGGCGGCTATCGGCTCAAGCTCTCCACCGGTAGTGTGGGGCAACACCGTGGCGGTCGGGCCAGCCCTCGAAGTTGGTCTTCAGCCCAAATCCAGACGCAACGTTCCCGGCCGCATTGTCGCCGTCGACGCCCGCACGGGCAAACTCAAGTGGCGCTTCAACACCATTCCGGTGAAGGGCGAAACAGGGAACGACACCTGGAAAACCGACGCCTGGACCTACACCGGTAATGCGGGCGCCTGGGCGCCCCTCTCCCTCGACGCCAAACGCGGCTGGTTGTTCCTGCCGGTCGAGGCGGCCACCGGGGATTACTTCGGTGGCCATCGACCCGGCGATAATCTTTTCTCGTCGTCGCTGGTGGCCCTCGACATGCGCACGGGGCAACGCAAGTGGCACTACCAGATTGTGCATCACGATATCTGGGACACCGACATTCCCACCGCACCGATTCTGGCCGACGTGCGCATCAATGGTCGGCCGCGAGAAATCGTCGCGCAGATCACCAAGCAGGGATTTGTCTACGTGCTCGATCGTGTCACCGGCAAGCCGGTCTGGCCCATCGAGGAACGCGCGGTACCAAAGTCCGACGTGCCGGGCGAACAGGCCTCGCCTACACAACCTTTCCCCACCCGCCCGGCGCCCTTTGATCGACAGGGGTTCCTGGCAGAAGACCTGCTGGATTTCACGCCTGAGCTGCGCGCGAAAGCCATCGAGGCCGCCAGGCCTTATCGGCTCGGCCCCCTCTTCACTCCGCCTTCACTCGCCAGTGCTCCTGACGGCACCAAGGGCACACTCTCCACTCCGAGTGGTGTCGGTGGCGCCAACTGGGAGCACGGGGCCTTCGACCCCGAGACCGGCACTTTGTACGTAGGTTCGTTCAGCAATCCGGTGGTGCTGGCCCTGGCCAACGTCCCCGCCAAATCGGACATGGACTTCATCATGGTCGGTGGGCCGGTGCCAGACGTCGAAGGGCTCCCCCTCATGAAGCCACCCTGGAACCGCATCACTGCCATCGATCTCAACACCGGTGATCATCGATGGATGAAGCCGGCGGCGGACACACCCGATCGCGTCAAGAATCATCCGATGCTCAAGGGCATCGAGCTCCCTCGCACCGGTGGCTTCACTCGACCGGTCATCCTGGCCACAAAGACCCTCCTCTTTACCGGCGAGGGATCAGGTGGGGCTCCGATCCTTCGTGCGCAGGACAAGGCCACGGGTGAGACGCTCTGGTCGATGCCCCTACCGGGCGCAGTGACCGCGCAGCCCATGACGTACATGCATAACGGCAAGCAGCACCTGGCCTTGTGGACTGGTGCGACCCGAAATCGTCCCCCAAGCGAGCTGCTGGTGCTCACCCTGCCCTGAGCCCGTTAGGTTGCGGGATGAAGAAAACTCCGCCCGCATCCACCCCGGGTTTTGCCACCCTCGGCCTCGATCCCCGGCTCGTCGATGCCCTCACGGCACTCGGCTACGAGGAACCGACCGAAATTCAGGCCCAGGCCATCCCGCTCCTCCTCGAGGGACGCGACCTGATTGGTCAGGCGGCCACGGGCACCGGTAAAACCGCGGCGTTTGCGCTCCCGCTCCTGCAGACACTGGCGAAGGCCGAGCGCAAGCGCGGAGCGCCGGGGGCACTCATCCTCGTGCCCACGCGTGAGCTGGCCATGCAGGTGGCCGAGGCGGTGCATCGATACGGCCGCGCACTCGGCATTACGGCACTGCCGGTGTACGGCGGTGCGGCCATGGATGGGCAGCTGCGCGCCCTCAAGCGTGGAGTGGATGTCGTGGTCGCCACACCGGGTCGTGCCCTCGACCATATCCAGCGCAAAAGCCTCAAGCTCGACACGTTAGGCACGGTGGTGCTCGATGAAGCGGACGAAATGATGGACATGGGCTTCGCCGAGGATCTCGACGCCATCCTCGCGGCGACACCGGTGGAGCGCCAGACCGTCCTCTTTTCCGCCACCATGGCGCCTCGCGTGTCGGCGATCGCCGCGAAGTATCTGCGCGACCCGGTGCGGGTGAACATCGCCCACGAACGTCTGTCGCATACCGAGGCACCGCGGGTGCGCCAGGAAGCGTACATGGTGGCCCGCGCCCACAAGGGTGCAGCGCTCAGCCGCGTGCTCGACATCGAGCAGCCCGCGAGCGCGATGATCTTCTGTCGCACACGAACCGAAGTGGACGAACTCACCGAGTCCCTCACGGCGCGTGGTGTGCGTGCGTCGTCGTTGCATGGCGGGCACAACCAGGCGCAGCGGGATCGGGTGATGGCGGCGTTCCGCGCCAAGACGGTGGAGGTCCTGGTGGCTACCGACGTGGCGGCCCGCGGTCTCGACGTGAAACACGTCAGCCACGTGATCAACTACGACGTGCCTGCTGCTGCGGAAAGTTATGTGCATCGCATCGGGCGCACCGGCCGGGCGGGGCGCGAAGGCGTGGCCATCACCTTCGCCGAGCCGCGCGAACACCGTCAGCTGCGGCTCATCGAGTCGGAAACCCGTCAGAAGATCATCGTCAAGCCGGTGCCAACCGTGGCCGACCTGCGTGCGTTGCGTCTTGAAGCGCTGCAGGCACGACTCCGCGACGCGATTGTGGAAGGACAGTTCGAGGGCATGCGTACCGTCGTGGAAACGCTGGCCGGTGAGTTCGACATCATGGATGTGGCGGCCGCCGCGGTGCGCTTGCTGGCCGCTCCTCAGAGTGACGACGTCGAGGAGATCCCTGATCCCAAGGCGCCCAAGCCGTCCAAGGTGCGCGCCAACGCACCAGGCCCGCGCGAACGGCTCTTCATCGGTGGGGGCCGCAAGCTCAAGATTCGCCCGGGTGATATCGTCGGCGCCATCGTCACGCACTCCTCACTCGACGCCAAGAGCCTGGGCTCCATCGTGATCCAGGACCGGCACTCGCTCATCGATGTGCCGGCCGGTTCGGCCCAGGAAGTGATTGATGCGCTGCAGCGCACCGGGATCAAGGGCAAGAAGCTCCTGATCCGCAAGGACTCCAAGCGTTAGGCAGTCCACGTTCCCCGGCGAACGCCGGGGCCTAGCGTCTTCAGCGCGACCGTGAGAGCACGAGCACCCGGCAGCCTACTTGCCCGCCACCAGCGGGTTGCGCAACACTCCCACGCCCTCCAGCTCCACCTCGACCACATCGCCCGGCTTCATGGCTTTGGTGGTCTGAGGTGTGCCCGTGTAGATCACGTCGCCGGGCATCAGTGTCACGTATTGGCTCACATAACTCACAATCTCGTCCACGCCGAAGATCAGGTCCTTGGTGCGCTGCGACTGCACCACCTCGCCGTTCAGCCGCGTCTGCAGGAGCAGATCGTCGTAGTTGAGCCCCGTCACGATCCACGGTCCTAACGGTCCGAAGGTGTCGCTGGCCTTGGCCCGGAACCACTGCAGGTCACTGCGCTGCCAGTCGCGTTCGCTGACGTCGTTCCCGATGGTCACGCCAAAGACATAGTCCCGGGCCGACTCCTTCGGCACCTTCGACGCCCGCTTCCCGATCACCAGCACCATCTCACCCTCGAAGTGCAGGTTCTTCGCGTCGGGTGGCACCACGATGTTCTCGCCATTGGCCACAATCGACGTCGGGTACTTGGCAAAGAGCCCGGGATACGTGGCAGCCGGCCGCTCGCCGAGATGGCTTTTGTAGTTGAGTCCAACGGCGATCACCTTCGACGGCTCCACCGGCGCGAGAATCTGGACGGCGGCGCGCTTCACCACACGACCGGTGGGGCGCCGCGTCCCGAACAGGTCGCCCGTGACCTCGCGGATATTCTCCCCATCCAGCGTCCCGTAGCGCACCTGGCCACCGGCGCGGTATCGCACCCATGTCACCTTGTCCTGAGCGGCGAGGAGCGGGGCGGTCAGACAGAGTCCGAGGAGGAGTGTGCGAAACATGGGGATGGGTTGGGAGGTAGGGAGGGAAAATCGACGCGTCGTTGGGCCCCCCGTCCAGACCTCTGGCCCGCGACACCGGGGCCAGATTACTCTCCCTCAGCGATCCAAACGCACTCCACACAGGCTGAATGCCATGGCGACCTCAGTACTGGACCGTCCCGCGACCGCGAACCCGGCCACCGGCGGGCTTGCACGCACCCTCGCCCTCGACGCCACGGTCCCGGTCATCCTCTTTGCCTCGGCGGCGATCGTCATTGGTCTTCACTGGGACATCTCGTGGCACCGATCCATCGGGCGCGACACCTTCTGGAGTCCCCCGCATGTGCTGGAGCAGGTGGCCGCCTCACTGGCCGGGCTCTTCTGTGGCTGGCGAGTGATCTACACCTCGTTCCTTGGCACCGACGCCGATCGCGCGAAGGCCGTCCCCTTCTGGAAAATCTTCCACGGCCCGTTAGGCGGCTGGGTGTGCATCTGGGGCACCATCGCCATGATCACCTCGGCGCCCTTTGATGACTGGTGGCACAGCGCCTACGGCCTTGACGTGGAAATCCTGTCGCCGCCGCATGTGTTCCTGTTGTTAGGCATGGCGACCGTGCAGCTCGGTGCCATGTTGCTGATGCTCGCGGACCAGAATCGGGAAGGCACGGAGGGCAGTCTGCGGCGCGCGGTGTTCTTCAGCACCTCCATGGGGCTGATCGTGCTGATGTTCACCACCGTCACCTTCGAGTACACGAGCCTCCCGAATCACCAGCACGCGCCGATTTTCTACCAGATCACCGCGGCGCTCCATCCCATCCTGCTCCTCGCCGTGGCGCGCGCGGGACGCGCTCGTTTTCCGGCCACGATCGCGGCAGGCACCTACATGCTGGTGATGATCGTGATGAACTGGGTATTGGCCCTTGTGCCGGCCACGCCCATGCTGGCGCCCATCTACAATCAGCTCACGCATCTCGTGCCGCCCGGCTTTCCGATGTTGCTCATCTTCCCGGCACTCGCGTTTGACCTCATCATCGCAAAAACGAGGCACGTCAGTGACTGGCTTCTCGCCCCGGTGCTGGGAGTGGTCTTTGTCGCCGTCCTGCTGCTGGTACAGTGGCCCATGTCGTCGGTCCTGCTCTCCCTCGACCAACCGAACTACTTCTTTGGCATCGGCTACTGGGACTACAGTGCGCGGGTGGGGCCGTGGACCAAGGTGTTCTTCGACGTCCCGGGCTACACCTGGTCGAAGAATGTGATGACGGGTCAGCTGGATGTCGGTGCCATGGCCGTCGCCCTGGCCATTGCTGCGGCGTTAGGCACGGTGGCGAGCCGCGCCGGCCTCGCATGGGGGCGCTGGATGACACGCGTCCAGCGCTGATGCGTATCACGCGATGGGCGAGGGCGGTGGTTGTACTCGCCATCGCTGTAGTCACCAGCGGTCACGTCGGGAGCCCCGACACCTGGTTCCAGGGTGAGGCGGGACCCTACCCGGTTCGTGTGGTTGTGCGTCTTCCCGGTGTGGTCCCCGGACTGGCGCAAATCGACATCACCGTGACTGGTGACGACGTGCAGCGGGTCACGGCACAGCCGGTGATTTTCGACGCCGGCAAGGAAGGTGCACCGCCTGCCGACGATGCCACACCGGTTGCCGGCCGGCCCGGCACCTGGCACGCCGAGTTGTGGTTCATGCAGCCCGGCTCCTTCAGTGTCAACGTGGAAGTGACGGGCGCACGGGGCTCCGGCACGGTGATCGTGCCGGTGGCTGCAGTTCCGGTGAAGCAGATTGGGCTCTACCCCTGGCTGGGCCGGCTCCTCGCCGCGTTAGGCGCCCTGTTGTTCATCGGAGCGCTCACCATCCTGCGTGCCGCGGGCGCCGAGAGCCTGGCCGCGCCGGGTGCTGCCCCCACACCAGAACGACGACGCGTCGGTTTCATCTACTCCGCTGTCGGCGCGGCGCTCATCGGGCTCGGGCTGTACGGGGCGCGCAACTGGTGGAACGCGGTCGAGCGCAGTTATGTCGCCGAACTCTACACACCATTTGCTGCCGCCGCGACCGTCGACACCACCGGTGGAAGCCGGCGTCTCAACTTCTCGATCACCGATTCCACCTGGCGGCTTCGTCGTGCGCGCAACTACTGGGAGCGCTTTTCCATCGCGCCCCTGGTACCTGACCACGGCAAGCTCATGCATCTCTTTCTGGTGAAGAAGGACGCGCCCGCGCACTTTGCCCATCTGCACCCCGCATCGCAGGACTCCAGCACCTTTGTGGCGGGCCTGGGTTCGCTCCCCGCCGGTACCTATCGAGCCTTTGCCGACGTCGTGCACGAGACGGGAATGCCGCAGACCCTGGTGGCCGAAGTGGAGCTCCCCTCCCCGGCGCTGCGCGACACCCTCACCGACGCCGACGACTCGATCTTTGAAGGCAGCGCCTCCGGTGCCGTGGTCACCCTCCCCGATGGCGCGACCATCACATGGGAAGGGAAGGGTGATACCCTGGTGGCCGGTGACGATGCCCGCATGACCTTTGTCGTGCGCGAGAAAGATGGGGCCGAGGCGCAGCTCGCGCCCTACCTCGGCATGCCTGGCCATGCCGTGGTCTATCGCGACGATGGCCAGGTGTACATCCACCTGCATCCCAACGGCACCATCTCGATGGCCGCGCAGCAGGCGTTAGGCACGCGTCAGGCCACCGACACCCTGCCCGGCATGCTGGCGCGCCGTATGGCAGCCGACCCAATGGCTGGCATGCAGCACGCTCCGGCCTTCTCGGGACGTTTCGTCTTTCCCTATGCCTTCCCGCAGCCCGGTCGCTACCGCGTGTGGGTGCAGGTCAAACGGGGGAATGCCATCATGACGGCCCCGTTCGACGTCGGGGTCGTGGCCGGAGCTGTGGAGCCCTGACGCTCAGGTGGTTCCGGCTGGTCGCTTGGCGTAGAGCACGAGACAGATCGATGTGGCGACCACCTCGACGGCGAGGAGAATCACCATGAACTGGCTCAGCGTGCCCTCCAGCAAAAAGCCGAGGATACGCCCACCGGCAAATCCGGTCAGACAAAGTGCGGCAGCCACCAGCCCCGGGACATACCAGGCCCGCTTGAGCGAGCAGAGGAGCAGAAAGACGCCGAACATGAGGTCGAAACCGCCATACGTCGCGCGGAGATCGGTACGTGCCATCGGCGTCGTCAGCGCGATGTCCACCGACTGGGCCCACGACACCGGGGTGATGAGGAATCCGGCGCCAATGATCAGAAAGCTGATGGCCGTCATACCTAACGCAAAACGGGCGCCCTTGTCCCAGGTGGTCATGTGCAGAGAGTGGCTGGAATACCGGAATCTCGTCTGCGTGAGGCGCATGCGATAGCCGCAGCACCTGACGGGCTTTGACAGCGGCGCCGTATCGTGTTCGATTCGACGGGTACTCCGTTCCCATACTTGCCCACCCTTGACCTTCCATACGACTCCCCGGCTCCCCCGCGGCTTCACGTGCGCCAGCCGCAACTGCGGGCTCAAGCCAACGGCCAGCGATCTCGCCCTCTTTGTATCCGAGGTCGACGCAACCGCTGCGGCCGTCTTTACACGCAATCATTTCCCCGGCGCGCCCATCATCCTGGGGCGCGAGACCATTCGCGGCGGCACGTTGCGCGCGATTGTGGCCAACAGTAAATGCTCCAATGTGGCAACAGGTGACGAAGGCGTGCGCAACGCGCGTCGCATGGCCGCCGCGGCGGCCGCAGAAATCGGGACCACCGCCGATCGGGTCCTCGTCAGTTCCACCGGGGTGATCGGGGTGCCACTTCCCATCGAGAAAATCGAGCGGGGCCTCGTGGGCATGCGGGGAGATCTCGGGACCGATCCCATGCCCGGCGCTGAGGGGATCATGACCACCGACACACACCCCAAGGTGTTGTCGATGACCGTGCCCGGTTCGGATGCCACCATCACCTGGATCGCCAAGGGCGCCGGGATGATCGAACCCAACATGGCCACCATGCTGGCCTACATCTTCACAGATGCTCGGGTGGAGCGTGAGGAGCTGGATCGAATGCTCCGCGCGGCGGTGCGCGACACCTTCAACATGTTGTCGATCGACACCGACACCAGCACCTCGGACACCTGTGCCGTACTCGCCAACGGCCTGGCCGGTCCTGTGGATGCAACCGCTTTTGGTGAGGCACTCACCGCCGGCTGTCTCGCGATGGCGGAGGTGATTGCTCGCGATGGCGAAGGTGCGACACGCATGCTGCGGGTGAAGGTGCGCGGGGCAAAGGACGATCACGACGCACGATACATTGCCAAGGCGATCAACAACTCGCCCCTCATCAAGACCATGGTGCATGGAGCCGACCCGAATGTGGGGCGCATCCTGATGGCCATCGGCAAGTGTTTCGACTGCACCATTGCCCCCGATCGCACCGATGCCTGGGTCAATGGGCATCAAGTGGTGCAGGGGGGGCGCCGTCTCGCCTTCGAGGATGCCGTGGTCCGCCAGGCGCTTACGACCGATACGGTGGAGCTGGAAGTGTCGTTAGGTGTTGGTGCATCGTCGGCGACAGCCTTTGGCTGTGACCTCACCAAGGGGTATGTCGACGAAAACGCCGCCTACTACTCCTCGTGATGCGGCGATGAGCTCCATCGAGCTGAGTCTCGCCACGCCCGGCGGTCAGGTTTCGGCCCTGCTCGATCAGCCCAGCACGCCGACATTTGTCTATGTGCTTGCCCATGGCGCAGGAGCCGGCATGCGACACGCCTTCCTGCAGGGCTTCGCCGAGCTGATGGTGGCGCGTGGCGCGGCGGTGCTGCGCTACAACTTTCCCTATATGGAAGCGGGAAAGAACCGCGTGGATTCACCCGATCTCGCGGTCGCGACCGTCAACGCCGCAGTGGCAAAAGCAGGAGAAGTGCTGCCGGGTGTCCCGATCATCGCCGGAGGAAAGTCGTTCGGCGGCCGCATGACGTCGGAGGCACAGTCGCGGGCACCGCTCGCAGGAGTTCACGGCCTCGCCTTTCTCGGCTTTCCGTTGCATCCCCCTGACAAACCCGGCATCACACGTGCTGAACATCTGGATCGTGTGAAGGTGCCGATGCTCTTTCTTCAGGGTACCCGCGACGAATTCGCACAACTTCCTTTGCTCGAGTCGGTAGTCGCACGTCTGCCCACCGCGACCCTGGTGCTCACCCCTGACGGCGATCACTCGTTCAACGTCAGGAAGAAGAGTGGCCAGACAACCGCCGAAGCGCTAACCAAACTCGCGGATGCTCTTGTGTCGTGGGCTACTGCCATTTAGCCCCATTCGTCAGCGCCGCCTGCCATCTATCTTCTGCCCCTTCCCAGCCATCCGATCCCATGCGCCTCGCCCCCCTCTTCGCACTGCTCGCCCTCATCGGCTGCCGCTCCGCGCTGCCAAGCCTCTCCTCGTCCATCCCGCCCGCCCCTGGGGACGCAAAGGAGCTGTACACCCTGCGATACATCGATGTGCAGCCCGGCGCAGGAGCCGCTGCCGAAGCCGAGAAGTGCATCTACGTGCACTACACGGGGTGGCTGGTGGATGGCAAGAAGTTCGACTCCTCGCGCGACACCACGCCCGATGGCAAACCGCGAATGCCGCTGGCATTTCGGCAGGGAGCGCGGCAGGTAATCTCTGGCTGGGACTCCGGCTTCGAAGGCATGAAGGTTGGGGGCACGCGTCGGCTCTTTATTCCCTACCAGATCGCGTACGGTGAGAAGGGGAGACCACCGGTCATTCCCGCCAAGGCGCTACTGGTGTTTGATGTTGAGCTGATGGACGTGAAGGAGGCGCCTCCCATTCCGCAGGGCACGCCGCCCAACCAGGCGCGGTGCAAGGCGTGGAACGAGCGCTGAGTGCCGATCTGGTCGAACATGCGCTCGCCCGGAATATTCGCCCCGATGCGCTCGGTTGTGTGCTGCGCGAGGGGTTGACCGGACCGGTTTCGCCGCCGCTGCCGATCTTGAGGTTCTCGCGAAAGGGCTACCGCGGCATGAGGAGTGCGCCAAGAAGGACCAGGCCCCCCAGCACGGATGACACGCCAACGAGGGGTAGCTGACGCAACATCTGTGGAACGGCCCATCCCGCGAATCGCTGATGCATGCGCCAGGGGATGAGAGCCAGCGCGAGGGATGTCCCGATCAAGGCCCAGCCAAAAGCGCCGAGCGCACGCTCGAAGTGCATATGTGGCGCGCGTATCACGAGAGCGACGCCAGCAACGACGCGCAAAGCAAGTTCGAAGGCGTGGGAAGGGAGGGTCTGCGCAAACCGGCCGAAGAACCGCGCAATGGCCTCAGGGCGCACAAGTGCTCCGACGCCGAGGACCAGCAGGTACACCGCCGCGAGGAAGACCCCGAGAAACGCCAGATGCTGCATCGGTGTGGAGAGTACTGCGCTCAGTTGGTCAGGCCAGCAGCCCGCTCGAGCGCCGCCACATCGAGCTTCACCATGGTCATCATCGCTTCCATTACGGCTTTCACCTTCTTGGCATCAGGGTCGCGAATCAGCTCAATGAAACGTCGCGGAACAATCTGCCAGGACAGGCCGAACGGATCCTTGATCCAGCCGCAGGCGGTGGGAGTCGCGCCAGCTCTGACCAGTTTGTCCCAATACTCGTCGACTTCGGCCTGATCCTGACAGTCCACGTAGAGCGAGACGCCCTCGGAGAAGGTGAAGTGCGCGCCGCCATTGTACCCCATGAAGACCTGACCACCAACCACAAACTCGGCCGACGTGACCGGACCATCCGTGCCGGTGCGGGCGACGCGCCTGATTTCGGAGTCCGGGAAGGTGGCGGTGTAGAATGCCATCGCCGCCTCGAGCTGATCGTTGAACATCAGGAACGGTGTCACTTTGGTCATCGGACTCTCCATCGTGAAGGGGCTGATCTGAGCAGCGCAATGTTAGGCCATACGATCGGCCTTGGCGTCCCGACTAGAAGCGCTCCGGTGAGGACGGCAATGCCCAGATCGGGCCCGTGAGCCCGAACTGATTGAACATGGCCCGTGCTTCCGCCGTCGTCCACTTCGTCCACTGCGGATCCAGATGCCGTCCATACCACGCCTGCGCGAAGGCCCACACCGTCTTGAGCGATTGGACGTCGCCCCGCGGGATCGCGTGCCGACGGCTCCACGCGTCCACGGCAGCTGCGGACGGAAAGACCAGCATCGTGCTGCACGTGTACGTCACGTTATCCCAGGCGCGCGCCATGGGAATGGGAAAGTGGACGCAGAGGTCGGCCGGGGTCACCACGCCGTCGCGCACCTCGATCACGATCTGGGTTGACTCGCCGCCGAGCGTGGTCGTGATGGTCGCATCGGCCTGCAGCAACGCCACGATGCCGAGGGAACACCAGGCACAGTTTCCCCACCAGCCGCGCCCCGCGCTTTCCACCCAGAAGGCGGTCGGCGCCGCCGAGAAGGGGTGCATCGCCCAGATCTCGCCGCTCATCGGATGAAGGACGACACCGTGATAATCGGCGAGCGCTCGCAATGCGGCCGCGATGGTCGGGGCCTCAGTCCCCAATTCCACACTCAGCTGCGCAATGGTCGGCGCGGTGCCCTTCGCCAGAAAGTGGCGAGCAATCGTGGAATGCAGTAGGCCGTTTGTCAGGTGCATGGATCGCTCATCATGGACGTTGTGCCCGCGTATCGTTTGGGCAACCGAGACTGCTTTGGACTCGTACCCGAACAGCAAGGACGACGTCCCGGGCGAACTTCCGAATGGCCAAATGGACGTGGGATGGACTCCAGCACCGGGCCGCGAAAGGCATGCGCGACGACCTCGTCTGCGAGCACACGCTCGTGCCAGGCGTGCGCCAGCCGCAGGAGGGCATCGTCACCGCCGATCGCGTCAAAGAGGGAAATGTCAGGCATCCGCTCAATCTCCACGTGAGAAACGACTGGGCCAGATGCTCTCAGTCCGGTAGCCTAACGAATTATTCTGCTGCAAAGTGGCCCCGCTCCAGGTATTCCTGGTCACGAGCCCTCGGCCACGTTGCCGTCAGCAATTTTCTGTTG
This sequence comes from uncultured Gemmatimonadota bacterium, assembly GCA_902826615.1. Classification (GTDB taxonomy): domain Bacteria; phylum Gemmatimonadota; class Gemmatimonadetes; order Gemmatimonadales; family Gemmatimonadaceae; genus RBC101. The sequence goes on along the minus strand of CADEFN010000001.1, from coordinate 19,239 downwards.
AGAAGCCTCACGACAGCATTCAGATCGTCACGCCCGGGAGGTCGGCGGCGCGCAGGAGCAGAGACAACTGCCCAGCGTGAGGTAGATCGTGATCCAGCAGGCCCCAGATCTCCTGCGTGCGCGCCGTTTGGCGATCATCGAGCTCCGAGGCGGCTTCCCCGCTCATCACCTGGCTGACGATGATCTGCCACGTTGCCTCGAGGCCTCGCACAATCTCGCCCCCGGAACGGGCCGGCACACCAGCGCTCGCCCAACTCAGGTACGGCGTCAGCTCGTGCGCGGCAGCGCCCAGGATGCGTTGCAGATGGAGGGCACGTCCGTACACGATATGCTCGGCGATCTCGCCAGCCGTCCGCCGACCCGCCGGCGGACGCTGCTGCAACTGCTCTGCCGTGAGCGGGCCAACCGCTCGCTTCAGCGCGTCCTGATAGTCCAACCAACTCTGAAAGGCGCGCAACTCGGCAATCGTGGCTCGCATCATCGAATCGATTCCTGCGAAACGCTGTCGCGTGAGAGTTGAGACCAGATCCTGTGGGCCACGCAGGGAGTCGAGCACTTCTGCCTTGGCCTGCGGCCCTTCGCGAACGTCGTGGACGAACCTGAGGCGTAACCACGCATGCTGCACAAGCTGTGCGCCGCTAGGCGCCGCATGAGTATCGTTGGGGCGGCCACGTCCTATCGCGTCCTCTGAATGAACTCGAGAATCTCGCGCCCCAGTGCATCCTCGCCGGTGTTGAAGTGCCCGACCATCGAGATGTGGTTGTGCAGGCGCAGGCGTGTGAAGCGCGGACACCTCCCGTCCCGCTGACACAGCGCCGCCAGCAAAAGCGCGCCCTGCGTGTCCAGGCCTGGGTTGTCGTACTCCGCAATGACCACAAAGACCGGGATCGGCGGGGCCTGTGCGACGAAGTTCAGCGGCGAGCGCGCACCATACTGCGTGGGGTCCGTGCCGAAGTAGGCCTGGACGTTGCGCGCTCGCGGGTCATCAGGGCGCGCCTCGATGCGGTAGCGTCCGCTGAGCAGGATGATACCCGCGACCTGCGCGCCCTCGGCCGGCTGCAAGTCGCGGAGAAAGGCGTAGGTCGCCACGTGGGTCGCCCCCGCAGAATGCCCGATCAAAAAGATGCGCGCGGGATCGCCACCATGGATCGCGCGATTCTCGCGAAGCCAGCGTACCAGGGCACGCACATCTTCGGCGCCGGCTGGCCAGGGAGCGGCCGGCGCCAGGCGATACGTGGCGTTGACGGCCACCATCCCCTGATGGGCGAAGTACATGGCGACGTTCCCGTAGACTTCGGCGTTCACGTTCCGCTCGCCGCTCACATAGGCGCCGCCATGCAGAAAGACCACGATCGGTGCACCGTCTGCGCCCGAGCTCCGAAGCAGGTCGAGCTTGTGGCGAGGATCTGGACCATACGAGAGGTCCCGTCTGACAGTGACTCCCGCGCGCGGGCTCTTTCGAAGCACCCCCTCGTATAGCCGCAGCGTCTCGGCGATGTTCGCGTCCAGGTTCGTCGCCCAACGCGGCCCGATGTCCGCCAGGAATGCGCGCACCGCATCGGGGGAGAGGGCGGTCTGCGCCGAAACAGGAAAGGCATACCAGAGCACTGCGACCGCTAACTGACGCGCGAGCCGCAGGATCGGCGACGGGCGCGAGTTGAAGTTTCTCAGAATAGGCTCCTTCATTGCCCTGCAGTTCCAATCATGCCGAACCAGTTGCTGAAGTGCTGAAAGGCTTCGCTCCGGGCCAGCGGAGTCATCGTGACGTGCATGATCAGATAGTAGCCGAGCAGGACCGGCATGGGCCAGCGCACCCGACCCGAGCGCCTTTCCCAGATGATGATCGCTACGCACGCGCCCTCAAGCGATAACAACGCCGCGTAGAGTGCGGCGTCGAAGTCGGGCGTGAGCCATGGCACATGGTTCACAAACAGACGCTCCAGCGCGGCCTCGAGCGGAATGAACGCACTCGCGGCGAGCGCGGTTACGTGCAGACGAAGGTCGCGACGACGCGCCGCGGTGATTGCGGCGGCCACGTACACGCAGAACAGCGCGATGCCGGTGAGGTCGAGCCACACGAACTTCACGCTGGCCAGCCGGAAGGTCGCGAGGTTGCGATGCGCCATCATCCACACCACATATACCCCGCTGACCGCCACGATCGCGGCCAGCGCGAGCGACGCGTAGCCCAGACGACGATGGAAGTCGCGCCGCCGGCTCCGCACCAGCGCATACTGAATGAGAGGCAGGAGCATCCACGCAGTCGCGGACCATCCGTGGATGTGATGCGGGAGCGGCGTCTCCGGCAACTTCGCGAAGAAGCTGGGCCAGAAGCCGATCACCGCGAGCAAGAACGCCGTCGCAAAGGTCGGCCATGGATGCCGGATCGCCTGCGTTACACGGGTGCTCGCTGTCATCCAGTGGCCATGTTCAATCGGTGGATGGCAAACGCCCGTCGAGCAGCGCCTGGATCGCGGACACGACGGTCGGCCACGCCGACGTGCGTGGACTGGCAATCTCGAAGTGGCCGACGCCCGGCACGACGAGGAGGCGAACAGAATCACCTGCCTCTGTTGCTGCCCGCACGTAGGCTTCCGCCTGGGGACGCGGGACATACTCTTCGAACTCACCCAGCACGATCACCTGTGGGATGCCCATCGGCAGCAACGCGCGCGGTGAGGCATTCGTGTAATGCCCGGGCACCGTTGACGGGGTGCCGCCTAACAGTTGCGTGATCACGGTATCCCGACAGAGGCGTTCATACCGCGGGATGCTGTCGGTGAGATCGACTGATCCCGCGAGATCGACCACGCCCCGGACCGCCACTGGGTTGGGCGTGTGGATGGCGCTGCCCGGCGAGACCCGCGCGCGGCCGGTGGCCCACAGCGCGAGATGCCCTCCTGCGGAGTGCCCGACCACTACCACTCGACTCAGGTCCAGCGGGTACGTACCAGCGAGCGCCCGCAGGTGATCAATCGCCGTCGACACATCGAGGTACGTCCCGGGCCACCCACCACCGGGCTGACCGAGCCGACGGTACTCGACATTCCACGTGGCAATCCCCACGGCCTTGAGTGCGTCGCCCATGGCGGCGAGATCCTGGCGCGTGGCATACGCCGCTTTGAAGCAGCCACCGTGCACCAGCACGGCCACCGGATGTGGCCCGGCTCCCTGCGGCACGCGCAACTCGCCCACCTGACTCGAGTCGCTGCCATACGCAATGAGTGAATCAGGCGGCAGAGTCGGCAGCGTTGCCAGCACACCCGGCTGCATCAGGGAATCCGGAGGTGTCGCTCCCGCCTGCCCTCGGTCTGTTTGGCGCCCGCAGCCCAGCGCACCCGACAACACCATCGGCACCATGAGAGACCACCAGGACCAGCCACGAATTGGTTTCATCGATGCTCCTTTCAAGAAGCGAGGGCCACCTGACGACACCACGGTGTACTCCGGGCTAGTTCGGCCCGGTTGCTGCCTTTGGTTTGGGCCACTGGTTCGCGCGAATGTTCCTCGCGGCCAGTCGCGCAGTCTCGTCAATACGCTTTGCACGGGTAGTGGGTTGCCGAGCGTTATGGATCCATTCGAGAATACCGCGCTTCGCGGAGCGCGGAAAGGCATTGAAGTTCTCTTCGGCCTTCGCGTGATCGGCGAGCGCACGTCGCAGGTCTGCGGGCACCTCGAGCGCGTCGACGCCGACCAGCGAGTCCCAGGAGCCATCGCGTTGCGCGGCTTCCACCTTGGCCAGCCCCGGCGCGGCCATCCGCCCTTCCGCCATGAGTCGCGCAATGCGCTCCCGGTTCGCCTTCGACCAGCCCGTGCGTGGCTTTCGGGGCGCAAACCAGAGCATGGATCGCTCCGCATCGAGCGCGCGAGGTTTGCTGTCGATCCACCCGAATCGGAGAGCCTCCTCGACCGCGTCGTTGTACTCCACACGGGGCTTGCCGGTGGCCAGCTTGTACGTGATCAACCAGACGCCCTCGGCGCGACCGTGGTGACGAGCGAGCCACGTGCCCCATTGCGCGCGCGTCTTGGGATGCACCGAGCCGTCCGGTGCGCTGCGCGTCGACGATGCCTTCCTGGCTGGCATTGAGTTATGAAGTTCGATGGCAAGCGTCAGAGCGGTGGTGCCACCTCAAGTCCGGCTTCCCCAGCGCCGCATCCGGCCGCATCTATATAGATGCAGTTGGGGCCGGCGCCGGACCCGCGCCGTACAATGATGGGCGTCGGACCACCCCGCCAGCTCCTACGCGGAGTCGGCAGCAAGACCGGGCTATCGATCAGGAATGACATTGGCATGGCGCGCATAGAGACGCCACGTGTCCCCTTCTCGCCTCCACACATGGGTGAACCGTCGCCGGGTCGGGCGGCCCGCGACGAGGCCCACCCCAGGCGCATCGGTGGCTGCAATGAGCGTCTCGAGCCCCATGAGGAGCGCGAAGTCCCCCTCGATCCGAATGAACTCGACTTCTCGGACATAGGACGAACGCGGCACGAGTGCCATCATCAAGGCCCGCTTGTCCGCGACGACTTTGTTGTTGGGTCCGTTTGCCACGAACTGCTCCGACCAGAGGCGCTTAAGCTCCGTGGTATCGCGCTGCAGGGCGGCGAGCCGCTCCGCATCATCCAACGCGCGCACCCTGGCCTCCACCGCGCTCTGCCCGTGCACCGGTCGGCCACTGTCCACCAACAGGAAGGCGGGAAGCATGAGGAGCGTCATGGCTTTCATGGAGATCCTCCGGGATTGACGACCGGAAAGTTGGCGAAGCGTTGGAACGCAGCGAAGCAGAGAGAATAGGACGGCTGGCCCACTCCCCGCTAGCCCGTTGGTACCCCTCGCGCACCAGTGCACCCACGCAGATTCCGTCGATTCATCGGCGACAGGCGGGGACCGCCGTTTCGAACGCCGCTATGCACGACGGTCGGCCTGGTGGACTTGCAGAGGCCCATTCCGAGGTCGAGCGCATGACGGGCGTCCGATGGAGCTCTCTAGAGTTAGCCATCCCTCGCGGCGCCCGAGCCTTTTGATCGTTCATCGTGACGTGAGCCATCACGAGATACCTGAGCCTCGGCAGCACGAGCGTCGAGAGGCTCCGCTGACGGCCCCGCTTCAGTCAGCAGCACCGGTGCCGGTGGCAGATCGGGTGTCCGCTCCGCCGGTGCGGGCAATGAGACATTGCCTCTGCCAAGTCGGCTCGCGAACCAACTCACGCCTGCCGCCGCGACGCCGACCGCCGCAGCGCCCCACCAAATCGACCGCTGCGCGTCTGGGTCCATGGGCTCGAAGAGCGGTTGTACAGCCAGCAGCGTGGTTGTTGCAACGCCCCACAAGGCGATGGACCACGCGGCCCAACGCGCGCGCTTCACCAGGCCAATGGCCGCGACTACCGCCGATGTACCAATCACCAGCTGCAGCGCACCGAAGAGGAGCGAGCCAGGTTCTGTGTCGCGGAGTTCACTCAATGCCTGACGCAAGGCACTCGTGCCAAGCAGGAGGAGTGCGGCAGCGACGAGGTAGGCGACGACTGATCGAAGCACGGTACCTCTCCGGTTGCGACAGTGGATGGAGTCCATTCGCGCCGTCAGGCGCCCGGTTTCTCGGCGTGCATCACGCGAAGACCTGAAGCTGCGCGCGGACCCGACACGCAATCCTCTGGAGGTGCGTTACATCGGGCAAGGCGAGATGGCGCACCACGGCCGGAGCGCGTCGCTAATTCGAGGGTGGGGGCGGGAGCGCGGGATGCTCAGCGCCGGGGGCGGGGAGTTGGCGCGCGGCGCGCACGCGCGCGAATCGGCTCATCACGGCCCCGCTGGCCAGGAGGCCAGCCGAGGCGACCAGCCCGAGCTTCGCGAATGCCACGTTGACGAGCCACGGGACGCTCGCGAAGCCGAGATGGGCGGTGATTGCCACCCCCACGACGACCCCGACCCCGAGGCCCAGTCCCATCAAGGCACGCCCCACGCGTTCCATCGGTCCTCCTCGGTTCAGATGCGACGGTCTCGTGGGCCACCTAACGAGTATCCACTGTTGCGGACTCTCGAATGGTACCAGTGCCCCGCGCGTCCCTCAACCTCCAACCTGTCGCGCGCGGCGGGGGTCCACAAGAGGGGGCCGCTAACGGCTGGCGCTTGTTAGGCCACACCGCGAAAAGCGCCCGCGGTGATGCCTCGCTGCCGCTATACCACGGTACCAAACCACCGACCCACGACGTCCGAGGCGCCCATGGCCAATGCGCCCCAGAACGCCACCCGCAGTGCGCCCGGCCACCAGCGTGCTCCACCAACCAGCGCCGCCACGGCCCCCAGCACCGCCAGCAGGACCAGGGCACTGACGGGCACCAACCAGCGGATTACCCCGGCCGGCGCCAGTGCCGCGATCGCCACCGGGAGCGCCGCGCCCACGGCAAATGTGGACGCCGAGGCCAGCGCCGCCTGGATGGGCCGCGCTGCGCTCACCTCTGTCATGCCCAGCTCGTCACGCAGATGGGCGCCGAGCGCGTCCCTCGCTGTAAGTTGTGCGCTGACCTGCTCCGCGAGTTCCGGGCTCAGGCCGCGGGCCACATAGATCCCAGTGAGCTCGGCGCGCTCCGCGTCAGGATCGGTCGCCAACTCGAGGCGTTCCCGGGCCAAGTCCGCCGCCTCGGTGTCGGCCTGTGAACTGACCGAGACATACTCGCCCGCGGCCATCGACATCGCCCCCGCCACCAGCCCGGCGATGCCCGCAAGCAAAACCGCACCCCGGTCAGTCCCCGCGGCGGCGACGCCAACGACGAGGCTCGCCGTCGAGATGAGGCCATCGTTCGCGCCCAACACGGCCGCGCGGAGCCACCCGATGTGAGTCGTGCGATGTCGCTCTCGATGGCGCATGGCGGGGCCTCGGTATCCGTGTCGTGCCAACCTGGGCTACTGTGCCACCTGACGCTCGCGTTCAGCAGCAGGGCCTACCACAAAGCTATGGGTACTGCGGGGTGGCGCACAGGTCATCTTTCGACCCCCGCGTCGAGCTGCCTAAAGCAATGAAATCAGGGGCGTCGTCACGCACCGGTCCGGCGGGCGAAAGTGCGCGTGACTCCGAAAAGTTAGGCAAGAGCGGTGCGCTACTGCACGGCGAGGAAAGCGCCGTCGCCCTCGCTCGTCACAGCACGGCATCGCACCGCTGCCTTCGGTGACAGCGGCGCGTGGTCTACTGGCCCGGCAGGGGAGGCATCGCTTCTGTATTCTGGGACGCCACCACGATCCACTTTCCGGCTTGCCGCTCCACCACCCACGTAAAGAGGCCGCGACGAGGATCGCCGTGCTTCACATGGCGTACCCGGTCCCCGGTGGTCCGCCAGACCACGTGGACCAGTGCCACGTCTGGTCGCAGCCAGCGCACGATGGTCACCGATTCGTTCGTCCAATGGCTGTCGGCGAACATCGTGGACATCATCGTCGCATGCGCGGCGCGAAATGCATCTCGGCCGCCGCGGCCGAAGGCGGGCGTGTCGGGGCCAAGCACAGACACGAAGACGACGTTAGGATCCATAATGGACGCGAGGCCGTCCGCATCGCGCCGGTTCCATGACGTCTCCCATGTTGCTGCCAGTTGACGAATGGGCGGCCTCGTCCGCCTGGCGGTCCTGGGCGACCGGCGGGAGTGCCACGGATTGTAACCGCTGCGGCGCGAGCAGGAGCGTCGACGCGAGTACCAGAAGAACACGTAGCTGCATGGCTCATCCTCCTGTCCTGCCACTGCGCGTGAAGGAGCGATACACAGAAATACCGCCGGTCCGCCCGGCACGCCAGTCGGCAACTCCCCGCTAGGTCAGACGTTCGCTGGTGCACGGGCCCCGTCTTCGCCGCCTGCCGCGCCGCCCCTTACTTGCCGATGACACCAATGCTTCTCAGCCAGGCCTCAGCAAGCTGCGGCCACCCCGACGCCGCCAGCCCTGTACGACGGAGACCGAACGCATGGCCCCCCTTCGCATACACATGGACTTCCGCGGGCACGCCGGCCTTGCGGAGCGCGGCTGCGTACAGCAGAGAGTTCTCGACCGGGTTGAGCTCGTCGTCGTAGGCGTGCACCAGAAAGGTTGGCGGCGTCTTCGCCGTGACCCGAATGGCCGGATTCTGCCTAAAGCCCGAATGCCGGTACGCCATCCGCCCCGGGTACAGCACTAGCGCGAAGTCCGGTCGCGAGCTGCTGCGGTCCGCCGCGTCGACCTCGGCATACAGGCGATCGAAACGCGTGCTGCTCATGATCGCCATATGCGCGCCCGCGGAAAACCCCAGCACACCGATCCTGCGCGGATCGATCTTCCACTCGCTGGCGCGGGACCGCACGATGCGCATGGCTCGCTGGGCGTCCTGATGCGCCGACGGGCACTCGCGATAGGCACCCACATGTTGGCATGGCACCCGGTACTTCAGCAGCACACAGGACACGCCCTGCGCCACCAGCCACTCGCACACTTCAGTCCCCTCAATGTCCATGGCAAGGACGTTGAAGCCGCCGCCCGGGTAGACGACAACCGCTGCACCGTTGTTGCCTGCAGTCGGGGAGTAGATCGTGATCGTCGGTCGCGTCACGTTCTCGATATACACGTAGGGCTTGCCACCGATCAGCTTCCTGATGCTCGACCCTTCTTCCACAGCGTAGTGCACCGCCTCCGCCCCAACACCTGCACGAGCACTGGGGGGCTCCCCTGGCCAAAGCGGGATCTGCGCGTGGCCAGCACTCGGCTGCCAGACCGACTGCGCGGCAGCTCTGTGAGCCGAGCTGACGAGAAGCAACAGCGCGAGACTCACGGCGCCAGCGTAGGAAGACAAACGCGCCAATGTCTGCAGCAATGCAAGGTTGGGCGTCACCGCACTCATGAGCGTGTCAGCACCACATGAGTCGCCAGCAGCGAGCGCTCGTGCCTGGTGCAGGCATAGCCTAACGCCGGCAGGTTGACCCCATCGAAGAGGCGCTCACCGGCACCGAGCAGGGCGGGGGCGATGGCGATGTGCATCTCGTCGATCAAGCGCTGGCGCAGATACTGTTGAATCACGTTCACGCCGCCACCGAGTCGAACATCCCTCCCGCCGGCCGCCTCACGCGCGAGTGTCAGTGCGGCGGCCGGGCCTTCGGTCACGAAGTGGAAGGTGGTGCCGCCTTGCATCACCAGCGGCGCGCGCGCGTGGTTCGTCAGCACGAACACGGGCACGTGATAGACCGGATTCTCTCCCCACCACCCGCGCCAGCTCTCATCGGGCCAGGGTCCGCGAACAGGGCCAAACATGTTTCGGCCAAGGATCCAGGCGCCGACGTTCTCGAAGCCTCGCGCCGCAAAGGTCTCGTCCACACCCTCCGTGGCACCACCGTCATTTGCAAACACATTCCTCTGGAAGGTGCGCGTGGAAAACGCCCAGGCATGCAGCGCCGTGCCGCCCACGCCGAGCGGGTTCTGCAGGTCTTGCTGAGGACCCGCGCCGAATCCATCGAGCGAGATGGTGAAGCTTTCGACACGAAGTTTGGACACGATGCGTCTCGGAGGTGTGAGCGACTGCGACGTGTGGTATGTGATGCCTAACGCTTAACGTGCGGTTGCAGTGCGCTCGCTACCGTGACAGCGGCGCTGGACAAGTTCCTGCCAACATATTCTGCAGGCTACGTGCGGGCCGAGCCAGGTGTAGCGCCCGGTTTGTTCGGTGCTTCGGGGTCCGGTCGCCGGTCGCCGTACCACATGTCCAACCCTTCTCGCTGGCGCACCGAGCTCGGACCCGAGAGCGCGAGCCGCGCCAAGAGCCCCAGGAGTTCGCGGGCCGAATAGGCCCGCAGCTTACGCCCCGAGGTGGTCACGTGCTCGCGCAGCACGACGAACCGCCCTTGCCGAGCGAGCGATCGACTCATGGCAACCTCTTCCGCCCCGAACATCCTTTCATCGAACCCGCCGGTCGCCTGGAACGCCCCTCGGGTGCAGAAAAGAAAACACCCCGCCGCCAGACCCATCTGACGGTAGAGTGGAATCGCCGTCGCCAGGAGCAAGCGGGCGTAAGCAGGGATTCGGCCGTCGAAGCGAGTGGCGCATCCTCCGCCGGCAGCACCCCCACGCATCGCCGCGACCGCCGCGCGGACGGCGGCCTCGGTGACCACCGTATCGGCGTCAACGAAGATGAGCATCTCACCCGTTGCGGCGTGCGCACCGGCATTCCTCGTCGCGGCAATCTGGCGGTGGTTGACGGAGACCACTCGGGCACCGTGATGCCGCGCGATCTCTGCGGTCCGGTCGGTCGACGCGTCATCCGCGACCACGACCTCGAACGGCTCGTCCAGTGTCTGCGCCGCGGCGTTCAGCGCGCAAACGGTGCGGCCGAGCATTTGCTCCTCGTTATACGCCGGAACAACAAACGAAATCATTCAGTCACCCCCGGCCGAACGTTCGGTTTCTTCTGCGCCACCCTATACAAAGCGGACCGCGTGGCCATGCACGAGGCTGCTAGGGTGCCATCGGGGCGGCGGTGGAATGGAGACGCCGCCGCAGCGCTCGGGCGAGCCGCCATCCGACGTAGCCGATGGCAGCAAGCAGTGCCACATACAGGGCCAGGATCTCGATCGGCGGACGCAGCATCGTCATATGCCTCTGAGGGTGAGCGCCGAAGTATAGCTGGATCGCTAACGAGACAACCCGGCTAGCCGACGTTGAGCGGGCGTGGGCGTTGAAGGACTGCGATGAGATGCGTGCCCGCATCAAGACATCCCGGCTGCTTCGTTGCCTCTACTTCCATCGCGAGCAACTCAGCCCACCTGGATGCATCTGCGCGAATGCTATCGAGCGGCGCGCCCCAGACGGACGACAGGCAATTCGACGCCGAGAGTGCGAGAATGTCCCACTGTATGCCTGAAAGGAGGGTGGAGAACTCGCTTGCCCGGAACAAGTGACACTGGTGTCGCGTGTCATGCGTCGTTCCAAAGCGGAGGTCTCCGGTCGCGATGATCCGGGCATTCTCGGTGGCGTCAGTCGCCAGCACGCCCGGCAACTTCTCATGAATCGAGCCCCACAGGGACATGACGCTCAGGAGCAGGTAGCCGCCTGGTCTCGTCACGCGGCACAATTCGCTCAGCGCTTCACCACGACGCTCAAACACATAGCTGAGTGGTCCGCCATAGCAGACCACCGCATCGAACGCACCGTCCGCAAACTGCGAAAGGTCGCACACATCAGCTTCGGCCCATTCGCTGATGGATTCCGCGAAATTGTACGTGGTGGCGTTCGCCTTGTTCAGGGCCAGTTGAACAGGGGAGACGTCGGCAACGCTGATTGAGGCGCCGAGCGAGGCAAGAACCTGCGTGAATCGGCCGGCCCCGGCGCCGACGTCGAGCACACGTGCGCCCGCCGTGACGTACTGCTGCAGGTAGTACGAATGCACATGAAGCTTGACCTCAGCTACCGGGCTTTCCTTCAGCCGCGTCCACTCACGTTCGCCAAACTCGTCAAAGTACCTGGCGACTGACGCACGGTCATACGGCATCGCGATTTCACCTCAGCGGAGTCGTGGTGATGCGTTGTGAAGAGGAGCCAATAGAGTCGGCCAACGTCTGCGTTCAGCTGCGGGCTCTCCGAATACAAGCCGACCCGCCCGGGCCGCCTCTCTCGCATTCTACCACGGCCCGGGCGGGTCGGCCAGCCCCGCCAGCCCGACAAGTGCAACGTCAGGTTAGGTTGCACCCCGTGCTGGAGCCGGAACGCGATGCCGGCGAACCCGCGGGCACCGGGGTAGGCCCCTTCCACCGGCGCGGGAGATTGCCACCGCAATGACGCCGACGAAAGCCTGTCATCCGGCGCCCAGACACGCCGTACCGGGGCCGTTCGAACGTATCGCGCCTTGCGGGGAAAATGTGGACAGTGCGCGATCAGGGACTGGTGGCACCGCACGTGTCCAGTCAGGTACGCTTCGCGGGCACTGGCGTCGGTTCGTGTGGCGCGCGAGCATACAACGGTCAATGACACCGTACGATCACCGCTCACTGTCGAGGGAGGCTATGGTTGGTCTCGCATCGCGGCGCCGAATAACGGCCTGCACCCTGATGTCCTGCGTGAGTCTGCTGATCGCGCCCTCCGCAGACGCGCAGGGGATGTCCAACCCCAGTCAGTGGTACATCAACAACCAGATCTACTCCACGCGCGTCTTCAACGGCGTTGTAGCGAACTCCATGCTGGGTGCGAGCGGCGCGAAGAATGGGCGTCCATCAGATGCCAAGCCGGCCGCGGCCGAACCTACAGAGTTTCGCGAATCGGCGACCACCACGATCCCTGCCTTGTTGTCGGGGAAGAGCGCGGGTCTTGCCGGAACCCCTGAAGAAGCACGTCGGCTGTTCACGTCGTACATCGATCTGTACAAGACCACCGCACGGACCGATCGCTTTCCGGCGAATGACCTGGCCTACGCCATGGAGTACTACGTCGTGAACAACTGGCAGATCTATCACGATCTCGTCAGCGTCCCGTACGAGAACGATCCGCGTGCCTTGCGAGCCAAGGATGGTTTCGATCGAATCGCCGTGATGGCGGAGAAGAAGACGTTGCAGGTGACGCCGTATCAGGAGCGCGCGATCTATGAACAATTCCGCACCAAACTCGGTGCAAGCGCCGATGTCCGCGCGATGACTGATGCGCAGAAGCAGGAGGCGACCGAGCTGCTGGCCACGTTGTTCGGGGTCAACTTCGCGGTCTACATGCAGGGGGTGAATGCGCGAAACGATGGCGTCGCGCAGCAGGGACGCGATATGGCGCGCCAGGGGCTCGAGAAGCTACTCGGCGTACCGATCAGCAAAATGCGGATCACCAACAACGGCCTCGAGCTCGACAAGTAGCGATCTCTCGCGTGTGTCGTGTGGTGGCAGGAGATGCGGACCCGCTCGCCGAAACGGCGAGCACCATCACCACCCCGAAACCCGACCAGCAGAACCCGCGTACCGGCTTCGGGACGTAGCTACCACCATATCCGCACCCTGCCATGCGCATTGCGCACGTCATCGCCATCTCCGTGATCGCCTTGTGTCACGCAGCGCCGACCGTTGCGCAAACACCGCTGGAGGTGCTGCAGGGTGGATCGCGTGCCATGCGCGTGCTGGATGGACACAGCCGCACGGAGTGGTGGGTGGATCCGTCGTCGCAGCCGGACACGTATCACATGGCGTTCCCACTGGTCGGCGGCTCTGTCACGTTCATCTCGGACATGGACACGCTGACCGTGACCCTGAAGCCCGGTGAGCGCCGCGACTTCATGGTGCAGCTCACGGACGGCACGAGATGCCTGACGCAGGTCAGTGCGGTACCGAACTATCCTCGGCCGCGAGTGCTGCGCGACGATTCGCTGGCCGTGCAGCTGATTCCGTTCACGATGCGGGACAATCGGATCTACGTAGAGGGCTCGATCAACGGGTCCGCGCCGCTCCTGATGCAGTTCGATCTCGGTGCCGATGCCGTCAACTTCAGCGAGCGGTCGCGCAACAAGGCGCCGATCTCCTGGGACGCGAGTGATGTACTGGTCAACTCCGACGGACGTAACACGGTGCCCGCCAGCGTTGGCAACACTATCCGCATCGGCGCCCTCGAATGGTCCGGCCAACGGCTCGTGCAGACAAAGAACATGGAGCGGTACGAGGATGTCATCATTGGCAACTCGTTGTTCCGCGACCGCATCGTGGACATCGACTATGATCGCATGGAGATACGCGTCCACGCCGTGCCACCGACCATTCCCTCGTCGTTCACGCGGCACGACCTCGCCCTTGATGGCGGCGTGCGCCCGATGATTCAGGCGGAGTTGCTGGTGGACGGACAGCGCCTCGCCGACTGGTATCTCTTCGACACCGGACTGACCGGTACGGTGCGTCTCTCCGCGCGCCAGAATCGCGCGCACCACCTGGCCGCACGCCTCGGCGCGTGGTTTGGCTTCGGTGGTCGCAGGATATTCCGTGCGCGAGGGTTTCGGGTGGGCAGCATCGAGATGCCTGCCGGGATGGCCGTCGTCGAAACCTACGACGACGTGAATCGGGGACTGGTCGCGGGCGGCGCGATCGGCAATGCATGGCTGCGTCGGTTCAACGTGATCCTCGACAACCAGCGTGGGGCCATCTGGCTCGCACCGACCCGTGAGGTACAGCGGGCGAATGGGACCAGTGAGCCCTCCCAGTCGCTACCGGATACGGGATTGATCATTAGGGCATAGCATCCGCATCGTCTTGATTAGCGGCAAGCGTCGCTATACCGCGCCCGTCGGCGAGGGCGCGTACCTATAGATGTCTGCGGGCGCGCCGAAGAACTCGATCGTGTGCGACCGCGTGGCACCAAGAGCGGTCGCTACGCGTACCGAGGCGACGTTATCGGGACGAATGATGCTGATGACTTCGGTGCGGCCGAGGTCCTTTCGAGCAAACTGCAGCGCCGCTCCGGCCGCTTCGCGCGCGTATCCGCGCCCCCACGCAGTCGGAGCGATGGTGTAGGCCACTTCGAAGCCGGGCCAACCCCCTGGTTCGAGCAGGCCGACCCAGCCGATGAAGGAGCCGGTGGCGCGCTCTTCGATGGCCCAGAGGCCGAAGCCCCGCAGGACCCAATGGCCGAGGATGGTCGCAAGCTGGCGCCAGGCGTCGATATCGCTGAGCGGGCGACCGTCGCCGAGGAAGCGCATGACCTGGGGATCCGTGACGAGCGCGCGATACGCAGGGAAGTCCGCTTCGGTGAACCCCCGCAGTCGAAGGCGCGGAGTGTTGAGCGTCGGAATCTCGAGAGTGGTCACAGCCTACAGTCTACCGCGGCCCGGTCGGGTTGGCCAGCCCCCGCAGCCCGACAACTGCAACACGACGTTAGGCAGCACTCGCCACCGCCCTCAATCCTGGTGAATGGCCACCAGTTCCAGGTCGATGTGCAGCGTGGAGTCCGGCGGCGTGTTCGGCGGGTAGGCGGTACGCCGGCTGAGGGCGGGCGGGACGATGAGCAGTCGGCGCTCACCCCGTCGCATACCGGTGACGCCCTCGTCGACCCCCGTTATCACCTGCCTGGCGCCGAGCCGGAACCGGATGGGCGAGCCCCCGCGACTGCTGTAGATCACTGTGCCCCCGGGGAGCATGGTGGTTTCGTGAATGCTTACTTCCTGGCCCGGCTGTGCTGTCGGTCCCTCGCCCCGGAGGAGGATCCGGTAACGCAGCCCGCTCGTGGTGTCGACGGTATGGATCCGCGCGCACGCGGGGGCGAGTCCGATGGCGGCCAGCAGGGCCCAGAAGGTGCGAGTGGAACGCATGTCGTCGAGGGCTGCAGGAGGGCAAGATCGCGGCACGGACGGGCGTGGCGCCCGTGTGGACCCGCTACTCTATCGGCGCGACGCGCAGCTTGTCGTGATGCCGCCGTCACTTCTTGATCTTGGAGATCGTCTGCCCGCTCACTTTCGAGGGCAACTCAAGATCGTTGACTGCATGACGCAGCGCTGCGGTCACCAGCGCGTGCACGCGCGCGTTCCGAAAGTCTTTCGGCGTTTCTATCGGCACGTGCCGGATCAGCGTCCCCGTCCCGGTCAGCAGCCCGTGCGGGTCCATGAGCTGCGTCCCCTTGTTGAAGCCCAGGTTTACGTGGTTCGTGTAGATCGGCAGCATGCAGAACGCATCGGACAGCTTGTCCGTCACGGAGAACACCGCGGTCAACGCGTGGGTGTGATACAGCAGCTCGTTGCTCATTGGCGCGAGCTCCAGCACAAAGTCGCGGAGGTCGGTGAAGAGCGCGATGAGCGGCGCCTCCTTCCGTTGCAGCAGGCGCGCGAAGTCGGGATGGATGGGTCGGGACATACGTTGGACACGATACCCGCCGGTGCGCGCGACGGTAAGGTCAGCCGCATCCACCCAGCGGGGCACCGCGGCGCCGCTGACTACATCACGCGTGCCACCAACGCCTTGCCCGCCCCGGGAAGTTCGATGCATCGCCGCAACCTGCTAGTCATTCCGGCCCTCGCAACGGCAGCGACGGGTAGAACCACGCGCGCCGGATCAGTCCGTCGCGGACCTCATAAACGACGAGGCTGGTCTGTCCACCGACTTCGGCCGGAGCCGCGTCCCAGCGGGTGCGTTCATGCGTCGTCACCCATGGCCCCGTCGCGTCGATTCGGCTCAGTTCCGAGCGCGCGGACGGCACGGCGCGAAAGTATCCCGCGATCAGCTGCCGAAAGGCGTCGACGCCGCGACCAACATCGGTGAGGGAATCGCCAGACACGCTCATCCAGACGAACTCGCTCGCCACCACCCTCATCATGGCGTCCAGATCCTTGGCATTAAACCCAGCCACGTATTCACGGACGACCGCGATGGGCGTGGTGTCGCGTGGGCTGAGCGCCGCGGGCTGCGCGCCGGCGGCCGCGGTGCGGCCGACCGGCAAGGCGAGGACGAGTAGCAGAAGAACGGTGCGCATCACGAGTGTGAAGGACTCCGCATAACGACCATGGCTCACACGCGGGCGGGACGGACACCCCAAGGCGCCCGTCTCGTGCAGCCATTTGTTAGGCGGCACCCTCATCGATGGAAGGACTCCGGGCGCCGGACGCTTCAGCCGGGTGGCGAACGTCAGGTGGAGCGAAGGGTTAGGCGGCACCATGCCTCACGATCGTCCCCGTTGTGGGAAGGAAGCGCCACCGATTGGCAGCAAGCGCGCCAATTGACGCAATCGTAAAGAACAGCGCAATGCCAAGCGCTGCCTTCATCCCTCCTGGACTGAACACCTTGCTCGCTGTTTCAGGATTCGCCGGGAAACCACGCAACTCACGGGATCTGAGGTATGCCGCTTTTGTTGCCGTCAGATTCTCGCTCGCGAGGCCAAAGGCAACGATGTTGTAGATCGCGGCGTACGTCAGTGACGCCAGGATGACCCCAAAGCCGATCGGTTGCGGCCTCACGACGTAGTACGAAGCCGCAACATCTAACACCAGACTCGCCGTCAGGCAACCCAGGAATTCGCTGCCCATGCCAGCAGCGTGAAAGATCGCGTGATCTGTTGATCGAGTGAACTGCAGCGCGAGCCGAAAGTTCTTTCGCGCGCTGAGCAGCACAAAGATGGTCAGGTACCAGAGCGAGACCTGTTGGACATACGGCATGGCTTGTGAGTGCGGATGAAACAGGGTGAAGTGCGGGGGCTGGACTGCCGCCTAACGTGGCTCAGCTGCGGGCCATCTGAATAAAGCCGTTCCGCCCGGGCCGCCTCCCAGAGAAGTCTACCGCGGCCCGGGCGGGCGCGCCAGATCTTCGCAGATGTCCGACAAGTGCAACGTGTGGTTAGGTGGCGGAGTCCGCGCCTACCGCTCGATCCGAGCGCGTACGATGTACGGAATGCCCTCGTCGTCCACCGTGACCGCGATCAGGTGATCCCGCCGGAGTACGGGCCGCGGATGACGCAGGAGCTTGAAGGGGAGCCGCAGTGACCCGAGAAAGCGGCCCGCTGGATCAAAGATGTCCACGACTCGATACGCCAGCGCCGTGTCCGCTACGGTGGGCGCGACCCACAGGTAGCCATCCTCCGACACCTCCAGGTCCTCCACCGCGGGTTTCACATCTGGGATCTGCCCGCGATCCACGACACCGCCTTGTTTGGTGAACCAGACCAACTCCCTCACGGCGAGGTCCTTCTCCATGCTCGTCACTGGCACGACCTGGAAGGGTTTGCGAGCCTCCCGGAGTGTGTCGCCACGAGCGCTGTGGCGATACAGCGTGTACGTGCCCGTCTCGACGGACCAGAAGTCGCCCACCGTCGTCAGCCGCCATAACACGCTTGGCGAAAAAGGAATCGAGGCGCGAAGGCCGCCGTCCGGATGTCCGAACATCGCCTGCTGTCGTTTCGGCCGCGAAGGCGGGAGCAGGGTATCGAGCGGCATCATCGCCGTATCGTGGCGGACCAGGGCAACCGTGACATCGCCGGCGGTCGGCCGTGCCACGACGCCATAGAAGTGCCCCGCCGTATCGACGCCGCCTGGCCACGGGATCACCGCGAAGGCCGCCGTCGTGGGGTAGCTCCGAACCAGCACGCCTGCGGTGTCGATCACGGAGATTCTCGCTCCCATGAAATCGACCACCACGAGGTGCTGGTCGCGGGTGCGTGCCACGCCGGCCACTTGACGAAACTCCCCGGGCCCGCCGCCCTGCCGCCCGACCGTGCGCACGAACCGACCCGCGCGATCGAACACCTTGAACGTCTGCTCCCGTGCCTCCAGTGCCCAGATCTGTCCGCCCACGTCCTCGGCCAGAGCGCTGATGTCGCCAAGCACGTCGGGACCGCTGCCGTCCGGCGCCCCGATCCGCAGCTCTTCGACGACGCGCCAACCGGTACCCGCACGCCACACACCCTCTGCCGGATTAACGACCGTCACCCGGCCGCTGGCTGCCGTGTCGATTGTGCCGGCCCACTGCGGCGCAGGGGTCGCCCCGTCGCACGCGAGGAGCGACGCGAGAAGAACCAGCGAGGTCAGAACGCGCATAGCATCTCGAACTCCCACTCCGCCACCTAACGTGTGCTTCTGCTGTGAACGCTTCAATAAGAAGCAGTTGTGGGGCGGCCGCTAGGCCGTCCCATGCTCCACAAGGCGGCCGCCCCACAACTGCATCCGCATCCGCGTTCATCAGCAGCACGCGTCGTTTTGCGCTGAGCCAGCGGAATCACGTCTGAAGTCCCGCCCCTGCGCGGCGAGCGCTTGCTTCAAGATGCGAATGCCCTTCGGCCCCATGCCGTGCAGCGTCGCAATCTCGTGTTCGGCATGGTGCGCGAGCTGGATCATCGAGCGAATGCCAGCGTGTGCGAGGGCGCGCAATGCAGGACCAGAAAGTCCCTCAGGAAACGCCGATGCATTTCGGATGTGTGGAGTCAGGCCTCGTTGCCAAGACTATCTCCGTGTGGCATACGTCGCCTGAACAGTTGCTTCTCGTCTGCTACAGCGACGTGTCAGCGGGCAAAGAGCTCCAGCGCGCCACACGCGGTGCAGCGATACGCACTGACCGGAACTCCGGTGCCGCGCGACTCAGACTGCTTGGCTGCGCGAGGCTCGGGCTCGCCCCGAATCCATGTCGACTGCACTGAGCCCCCGCCGAGTTGGTCCGCGAAAAACCCCTGCTCCAAGGCACCACCACAACGAATGCACGCGGCGAGCGGACGAGTCACAGGACGAATGATTGAAGGGTGGAGGCTCGGGAGTCGCCATAGCGTTACTGTTCAACTGCAGGCGCTCCAATAGAGCGAGCGGAGCGAGCATTCTTTC